>NZ_JBAZQQ010000004.1:0-621192 GCF_041645105.1 Pedobacter sp. | reverse complement strand
GAAGCCCAAAAAATACAAAATAAACAAAAATTCAACTTGTATAGCTCAGACAGAAATAACAAATTTGTGTGTATAGTCAATTCAAAATTAAATCAATAACATGTATAGCTATATACGGATAAGACATTAAATGACTACAGGTCATATAGAGTCATACCATACTCATAGGAGAGTCATACAAGACTCATACAAGTCATAACCCTAGACCGCATTAAAAACTAACTATCAGACAATTACAACCTACTTACTGATTAATGCACGGAAAGGAGCAGCAGGTAAACCTGCATTATTGTATAAATTCCCAATTTTATAATTGTTAAAACAATAGCGTACTTCTACCGGCTCTTTAACCTGCTCGCACCACACTTTAACACGGTCTGAACCATTGAGTATTAATGCTTCAGCATTCTTAAAAACACCATCTTTACCGGCGATTTCAAATCCAGTAATTTTTTCATTTTCGGGGTTTAGCCCATCCTTCCCGAAATCAAATGCCAGTTCTACAACAGTATCTTTCAAACTGGCAGATTTAAATATGGGTCCGGAATACTGAAAGCCTTCCTTGCCGTATGTTTTCGCCAATGCCCAGTAAGCCAACCGCTGTCCTACTTCAATTTTATGAGGTGGATGAATAAAAATCTCACTTCCCAGATCAGCGGTTATTGCCATTCCCACATTTGGAATTTCATTCATCAGCTCAAGTTGTGCCTGTCTGAAATATGCCCAATCCATCAAATCTTTTCCGCCCGATTGCCAGGGTGCTAGCTGAACGTAGTAAAATGGCATTTCAGGAGCCTCAAAAAATGTCCTCCATTGCTTTGTCATTGCAGTGAACAATTCTTTATACAAGCCCGGATTACCAGTATTGGCTTCCCCCTGGTACCAGATCACCCCTTTAACCGGAAATCCTTTCCATGGATTTACCATAGCATTCCATAAAAGCGTAGGTGTTCCTGCGGGCCATTCAAATTCCTTTTGATTGATATCCGGAAATTTTATCCCTCCTGTGTTTACCAGGCTTTCCTTATCCATCCAGGTTTCAATTTTCGACATACTCCAGGAGCAGTTGACCAGACCAATCGGGCTACCGAGCGATTGCTCCAACATATCTCCGAAAAAATAGGCAGTTGCAGAAAACTCAGCTACGTCTTTTGAGGATAGCTCTTTCCATTCTCCCACAATCCCTTCCGCCTGTGGCATGGTGTTCCAGGCATGTTTTACCGTATATAGCCTTATCTTTCTGTTAGGATTTGCTGTTACAATATGTTTTAAAGTACCAAAAACCGGCTGACCGCGAAAACCTTTTACCGGCATTTCCATATTCGATTGTCCGGAACAAAACCATACTTCCCCGATAAGTACATTTTTTAACAGTAATTCCTCCCCATCATTAAAACTAATCTCATATGGTTTTGCAACAGATTCAGGGGTCTGCACCGTAATCTCAAAATATCCAGATGCATTGGCTACCACCGTATACTTTTTTGTATTCCAGCCAACCCTAACTTTTACACGTTTATTTGCATTGGTATATCCCTTAAAAGTCACGTTTGCCTGTTGTTGCAAAACCATATGATTTCCAAATACAGTACTCAGCTTAATTTTTGCTTTCAGCGGCGTAACAACACTGCATAACAGTACTATAATGAAAAGATTAGTTATTTTATTCATTGATTAAATTAGCTTATTTTTTTATACTATTCAGATAATTGTCAATCCCTGTTTTTAAGGCTGCAAAGTAATTATACCTTTTAACATGGACCATGTCAAAAATGAAATAACCGTCGCCTGCATTTATTGCTGCATCAACAGTTTTGGTCACCGCAGCATCCATACCACCATTTCCCCAACCATCCCCATTTCCAACATCAGGTCCACCCGAAACTTTTGTATCTCCTTGCATTAAGGTTTTGGCATTTTTGCAGAAACCTTCTACAGTCCACTCACCCGAACCATAAATACGATCGCTAGGGGCATAAGCACCAATTAATACAAAGTCCATATGATCGGCATAGCCGAAATCTTTATAACCAGGACTTGCCCAGGCCGGATAAAACTGCGCGGTATTGTATTTAGGACTGGCCCAATTTACCCCTACATCATAATAGGTAGAATACCATCCCCCTACGTATACGCCAAATTGTATTTTATCATTTGTCAACTTTACACGCTCCCTTGCCTTTACCATAAAATCATGGATCGTCTTTACCCTGAACTCCATCCATTTCTTAAAATGCTTGGGCATAGTAGCTGGCAAAGGGTAAGAGGGTGTCCCCGGAACAATGATATCATTTGGAAAATTTGTAACTGTTTCACCAATGTATTGTTCAAACTTTTGTTTTGTTACGGCAGAAAAATCACAGACAAAATCATTGTATCTGCAACGATCTAATATCAGCCCATCAATATTATACTTGGCAAGGTCGCCGATAATGTTGAGCATATACTGTTGTACATCATCGTTCGCAGGGTTGATAAACTTGGTTCCATAACTGTTATTAGGATCCTGGGCAGTGGTAATATCCATTACATTTACCAATCCTCCCGGCAGGTTTAAAGTTGTTGCCCATTCTTTTTTAGTCCCTTCTCTGAACAGCATCCCCTGCTGCCCCAATCCATATGCATAATTGTTTCCAGCAACAAACGTATTTATTGCTGCATGGATTTTAAGCCCTAAAGCATGTCCTTCATCAATAAACGCCTGCAGATAATCCCATGTTGCTGTACGTTCCACAAATCCGTATGAGCCCGACGACCACACATCTAATTTTTTCACTTGTTGTACCTGCGAAGAGTTGAAAAGCACATCCCCCATACTTGGGCGTACATCAACCACAACATCAGTAATCCCTGCATCGGCCAGTTTCCCCAGATCTCTTTTAATATTTTCCTTACTGTTCGCATAATCTGGAAAATTTGCCGCAGCATCAATCCAGATATATCTCGGTTTTACAGATTGATCCGGGTCGTTTTTTTTATCCCAGATCCATTCTATAGCCTTACTATCTTCTTTACAGGACGAGGTAACCCCAAAAAGGCCCAGACCAGCTGCAGCCATCAAGAAATTCTTCCTATTCATATTCGGTTAGTTTTATACTTTGAATAATTTCACAAAAGCAGTGGCATGGAAAGGATTATAGATTGTTTTTTACACAATTAGTCCCTTTCCATATCCACCATTATTTATTTTACGTCAACACAATTAAATTCATAACAAGCCAGATTGCCTGCATTAAAATCAATGGTAAAGACCTGCATTTTATAGCCATCGGTACTTGGGGCAATTAGCACATCGCCACTAGCCGAGACTGCATTTCCTACAACACCATATTTAGCTGAAAACACCAAAGCACTGGTTTTATCTACATTGCCTTTAAAGTTGCCCATTGAAGAAACATCATAAATGTATAACTCCGAAGAAATGCCCCATCCAGGGAAATGACTTGGACAGTAGAAAGCCAGATATTTAGCATTATTGAATTCTTTGGCATCGGCTAAACTGTTGTTAATGCCCCATCCGTTACCGGAAGCCTGATCGGTAAGGTTCAATGCTTTTGTGTTATTTCCATCCAGATAGTAAAGGTTATTTACACCACCATCGTAAAAACCAACAAAAGATCCATCGGCAACATTAGCACTTCTTGAAGTTACTTTAGTACCGTTTACGCCTGCTCCCCAGAAAGGAATACCACCAGCAGTAACGACTTCAGCACTTCCTACCACTCCATTTGTAATTATCCACCTCACAAATCTGTTCGACCCAGAAGCGGAAGTACCGTCGCAGGTAGCAATAAGAATTGCCTTTTCGTTCAGATTTCCATAAACAGACATTTTACTTCCTACAGGGAAACCGGAGGTGTTTGTCCAGCTGATTAAGGCTTGAGGCGCAGTTGTTACCGCATTGGTTTTGTATATTTTTAAGGTTTCACCAGCATTGGTATAATCTGCCACAATGATATTTCCGGCACCATCACTGGCAACAGAACCATTGCCCTTTGCAGCGCCTAAATTCATCAGCCCAACATACTTACCCGTACTTCTGTTATAATATTTAGGAGCCTGTCCATTGGCCGTAGAAACTACCAGGAAGTTACCCGATGCGGCTAAACTTGGCTTACTTCCATCAGTATATCCTAAAGTACCCAGGTTAAGGTTGAAGCTTAAATTTTCAGAACCACTTCTAAAACCATAGGTAATTTTAGCCGGAGCCGTTTTCATAATGGAATAAGTCGTTTTAGTTACCCCATCATGCGCAATTACGGTAAGTTGAGTCGGGGCATTCAGATTCATACCTTCCAGAGAACGGTCTAAAGTTGCATGTGCCGACATAGAAACCTCTACATTCACAGCTGATAAATCTTCAACTGTAATTAAGGAAATTGTTTTCTTATCCTGATCAATCAAGCCAGTTACCCCTACCGATTCAATGTTGAAGAAAGTAATACTTGATTTTTTAGATTTGGTACGCTCTCCCCTGATGGAAATCCGTTTCTGATTTCCAAGCTGATCTGTAAAAGTAAAGAAGTTCTCCTTAGTCAGGTCTAATATGCCCAGTTTTGGCTCAATTTTGCAATTGTTGGCAAGATTAGCTTCAATCTTCATTGCCTTCATGTACGGAGTGGTTTCATGATCGCTATCTTCCGGGAAAAACCAGGGTACAGGGATCACAAACTCAGTTTCAGTTCCTATTATATCAAACTTAACGGCTTCCATTTCTTTCAGGTCACCACTAGCAAACTTAGCTACCAGGCTATTAATTCCCCTGGCATCGTTTGTTGGCTGTACATGCACCGCTTTTTTACAGCTTGTGAGGATAACTACAGCCACTATAATTATATTGAATATGTGCTTTCTCATATTTATATTTCTTAATCATGCATTAATTCCACTCAGGAAATTGTTTCACTGCAGTGTTGTTCGTGATTTCAGCTGTTGGCAACGGAATACGGTACATCTTGGCCGGAAAATTACGGTCCTGTTTATCACAATCTACATAAGTATACTTAAATCCGGCTCCTACTTTTTCTATCTTCAATCCATGTACACGCTTTCCTGTAAATGCACTTTCGGCCAGCTTCCAGCGTTTCATATCCCAGTAATAGAATCCTTCAAACGCCAGCTCAACTTTTCTTTCCTGCATAATGGCAGCCATCAGATCTGAACCACTTTTATCCTGATAAGGAAGTCCTACTCTGGCCCTAACCTTACGCACTGCCGCATTCGCATCTGTAGTAGCATTAGAACGGTAACAGGCTTCTGCATAATTCAGCAATACTTCAGCTAAACGAAATGATGTCCAGGGCTGTGTAGATCCATCTTTACTCAGGTCAATATTTTCATCCAGCATCTTTCTTAAAAAATAACCGGTCACAGTACGTCCAGCCGGTACAGCATCATCCTTCCAGCTTGCCCAGCCATCTGTTCCATCAATAAAAGGTTCTATTTTACGTCCTTTCCAACTTGCGCCATTGTATAAGATACTGGCCTGGAAACGAGGTTCTAAATCGGCATAAGGTGGTTCATCATTAGTACCAGAGGTATTGTGCCAGGCAGTCCAGTCGGGGAAGCCACCAATTGTTTTCAGCTCATAAGACTCCACCATTTCCTGTGTAGGCGTTCCCATAGCCCCTGCTCCCTTACGATCGCCACCCGGTGCATAATTGGCATCAAAACTATGTGTAAATGATGCCTTATTATAACTGTACTGCATAATAGCTTCTGTACTTCCAGCTTTAAATGCATCAGCATAATTGCCAGTTAGCTCATAGCCAATTTCCAATACTTTAGCACCTGCAATCTTTGCTGCTTCCCAGCGTTCGGCATATAACATTGCTCTTGATAACAAGGCATAAGCTGCTCCAACGGTTACCCTGCCATTCGGATTTTTACTGTTCAGCAAATGTTGTGTAGCAAAATTTAAATCAGCCTGTACAAAATCCCAGCCCTGGGCTTCAGTACTTAATGCTGTATTTTTAGTGATTTTTGAAAGGTCCTCATCGTAAATGATTACTTCTTTATAACGTTTGACCAAATCAAAGTAAAGCTGAGCACGGAAAAATCTGATTTCAGCCTCCAGACGATTGCGATCTGCATCTGTAAAAGTCCCGTACTTTTTAAGATTTGACAAAGCCTCGTTAACACGTCTCACCTGCTCATAAACTGTTGCCCAGTTGCCCAGGTAAACAGACACATAGTTTGGTGTGAGCACACTACCCCCGTATGCAATTTCATTAGGAATATACATAAAGGCATTATAGGTCATCGATGAGTATTTAAATGCATCTGTAAAACCATCTGTCATACCTGCAATAGATTGCCCTGTGCTGAAATTACCAAAGTAATTCAGGTCGTGATAAAAGCTGTTGATGGCCAACTCGGCATATTCTACCTTGCTCCATACCAGTTTATCAGAAGCGGCAGAAGTAGGTGTCATGTCCAGATACTTTTTACAGGAAGAAAAACTTAAAGCGGCCAGAACAATCAGAGCTGCTTTGTATATAAATTTTTTCATTTTAATCAAGATTTAAGGTTTAAAAAGAGAGTGTTGCACCGCCCATGAATATTCGCTGCTGCGGATAATAACCATTATTTACACCAGGCGACTCAGGATCAACACCTTTTGGCAATCCCGATATAGTAAAAATGTTAGATCCCTCAACAAAAAAGCGCAGTGTACCAAGCCCCATTTTATCCATAATTTTCTTAGGTATAGAATAGCCGATCTGCGCCGACTTTAAGCGGATATATTTTCCATCCCTGAACCAGAAAGTTGAAGCCAGGCCATTATCACCACCATGTGTGGTAGAGCTTAAAGTCATTCTTGGAAACGTTCCGTTAGGATTATCTATACTATAGGCATTCTCCACCAAAAATAGAGGAGAGTTTGCTCCCTCTTTAAAAGTTTGTGTCCAGATCGTGTTGTCATCGTAATAATTGTAATAAGTACCCGTTAATGACACATCAAAAAACATCCCTCCTGTTAGCTGAGCATTGATGTCGAACCCGTTCCACTCGGCAGCCAAGTTCAAGCCATAAGTAAGTTCCGGTCTGTTTGGCCTTCCGATCAGACCTCTGTCCTGATAATCAATTTTACCATCGCCATTCTGGTCCACATATTTAACATCACCCAAATTTGGACGACTACCATACCAAGCTGCATTATCAATTTCCTCTTCCGAGCGGAACAGTCCATCAGCAATCCACCCGGAAACTATTCCTGTTCTTTTCCCGGTAACTTTTTGAATTTCAGGAGCATTTTCACTATCCGGATATTTTATCCAGCGATTTCTGGCAAAAGTAACATTAGGAGATATGCGATATTTAAATGCTTTTCCTCCAAGGTTGAAACTATTGCTGTGTTTCAACAACAATTCAAAACCTTTGGCATCCGTTGCGCTAAAGTTTTCATAAGAAAAATAATAACCGCCCATTGATGGAGGATATCCGGCCGACATCCCCGTCAGGATATCATAGGTATAAGTATAAAAAGCATCAAACTCTAGCCCCAGCAGCCCTTTCCACATCGTCATATCAACCCCCACATTATAGGAAAGTGTTTTTTCCCAGGAAAGGTTCGGATTGGCAATCACGCTGGTATACAATGAGTTTTGTAAAGCACCATTCATTGGCAATTTACTACCAAAGGAATAAGTACTCAGGAAAGCAAAATCGGGCACACCGTCATTTCCCAGCAACCCTGCGGAAGCACGGATTTTTAAATCATCAATACTGGTCTGGTTGCTCATAAAATCCTCTTTTGACACCCTCCAGGCCAATGATGCTGAAGGGAAGAAGCCCCATCTTTTACCTTGAACGTTGCCTGCAAATTTATAAGAGCCATCATACCTGCCTGTAAACTCAGCAAGGTACTTTTCGTTGTAGTCGTATTTTAAACGGAACACATACCCCAGGCTTCTCGATCCTGCACTAAATCCCCCGATCGGATTATCAGCAGGAGTATTCAAGCCCAATTCCGGCAATTCAGGAAAGGCAACATCTTTGGCGTAAGCTGATAAAGAGTTTGATTTATTGTCGCGAATTTCCACCAATGCCAGCACATCAAAATTATGTTCAGCAAAAGTGTTTTTGTAGCTCACACTACCCTGCCCTACCAATTGTTTACTTTGAGATTGGCCTTCGCCAAGGAAATTGAACGACCTTCCTCTTGGGTCCAGCATTTTATTAAAACCCAGTTTACTAGTCGCATCTGTTAACCTCACTGCATTTACCGAATAATAAGTATCCAGGTTTTTATTGTGTGAAGTGCTATAATCATAAGATCCTGTAGCCTTAAAGCTTAATCCTTTTAACCAGGGAGATTTGTACTCAAGAGATAAATTGGTTTGCAGGTCTACAGCATTAGTTTTTTTATAACCCGATTCATTTATTGCAGCAAGCGGGCTATTCGGAGCCCCCGAATTGTTTCTTGGCGTAATACCTGTATAAAGGCCGTTGTATTTGATAGGCAGATAAGGATGCATACCAATAGTTTGTTTCGCAATTGAAAACCAACCCTGTTCACCTAAACTTGGGCTACTGTCTGTGCCGCCCGACAGAAAACCAGGTGTTTGTCTATACCCTGTGTTACCCGCTATGCCAAACTCCAGATTCAGATTTTGTGCCACCCGCGTGTTTATATTACTGCGCAGGTTATAACGGTCATATTCAAAGTTTTTGATATTTCCCTTATTGCCCAGATAGCCCAGCGATACGAAATAATTGGTATTGTCTTTTCCACCCTGTACAGAAAGATTGTGTTTAGTTGTATGTCCGGTTCCAAATACCTCATCAATATAGTTTACATTGTCCCAGCCGTCGTTAGGGTCACCGTTCAACATTGCATCCACATCCGCTTTCAGGAAAATCGGTGTATATTCATTTCTATTCTTGATGGTACCATTTGCCAGCTTATCCATCATATCGGCCATATTGTAATAATGGGCAAACTGTGGCCCATCCATAAATTTTGGGAAATTGGCATTTAGCGAAACACCTGTCGCACCACTATAATTTAAAGTTGGTTTTCCCGAAAGTCCTTTTTTTGTTGTGATGATCACTACTCCGCCGGCAGCTTTCAAACCATAAACTGAAGCCGCAGCACCATCTTTCAATACCGATACACTCTCCACATCATTTGGATCCAGATCATTAATAGACCTTGGCATTCCGTCAACAATATAAGTAACCGCATAATTAGAACCACGTATTCTCAATGACGCCTGGTCAACGCCCGGCTCGCCCGATTCCTGTACCGATGATATACCCGGAAGTCGGCCGCCCAATAAACTAGATATGTTTGTAGATGGTCCTTTCAGCAATTCCTCACCCTTAATAGATGATATAGCACCAGATAGGGAAGATTTCTTCTGTGTTCCATACCCAACTACAACCACCTCACTCAAAGCAGTCATATCAACTTTTAATACAAGGCTGATTGTTTTTTCGGCCTTTATTTCTCTGGTTTCATAGCCCATATAAGTAACCACAAGTATGGCATTTTCATCTACCCCTGCGATAAAGAATTCCCCCTTTTCATTTGTCCTGACCACCCTACCGGTTCCCTTAACCGTAATGGAAGCCCCAACAAGGTTATTTCCTGTCTCCGTCAGGATCTTTCCCCGTACATCAATTGCCTGTAAACCTGAAATAAGGTTATCCAGAAAGTTTTTTTCTTTTTTCCTGATCAGCACAGTTTTTTCATCAATGGTATATTTCAAAGGCTGCCCTTCAAATATTTTCTGTAAAACAACATCAATTTCAGCATCCTTGACATTGATACTTACACTTTTCGCGTCTTTCAGTATAGTCGAGGTAAATAAGAAATCATAACCGCTCTGGACCCTAATCTGATCAAAGACCTTCCTTAACGGAGCGTTCTTTTCAGATAGGGTTATTTTTTGCGCATAAGAACTTGCGCTAACCTGTAAAATGGCGGTGATTAGAATTAGCAGGGTAAACCTCATAATCAGCAAAATTCTTGAGATACAGTCTGGTGGCTGTACCATTTTCTTTGAGTAAAAATTGTACATTTGATAAGTTTGGTTAGGCGATTTACCTTTTCATTTTGCAAGATGGCGAAGGTAATCGCAGTTAGTTGATATGTAATTTAATGTATTGACAATCCAGACTTAGTCAGGATTCCGATTGCCGTCGGTTTCCTGGCTTATCAAGGACTATCGTTCTGCTCAGTTATTGATTACGACAATCCTCCTTCCTTCTATTTTAAAGTGAACTACTCCGGTCGACTCCAGCATTTTAAGCATCTGGCTGATGTTCTTTTTGCGCGAGAGTGCACCATTAAATCTTTCTCTGGAAACATCGCCCTCGAATTCCACCTCCACATTATACCAGCGCGAAATCTTACGCATCACGCTTTGGATATCCTCATTGTCAAAATCAAAGGTTCCATTTTTCCAGGCAATAGCCTGTGCAATGTTTACTTCTTTTACCAAAAACGCCTCAGGCCTGCTCAAAGCCTGTTGCCCAGGCTTTAAAACCGACGAATGCTTTATAGCCCCAAGGCTTGCCACCTTCACCACTCCCTCTACTAAAGTTGTTTTTGTATCCAGCTCATCGACATAACTATTCACATTAAACTGCGTTCCCAGCACTTCTACCTGCTGCCTATCTGTTTCTACAATAAAAGGTTTCCGTTTCCCTCCAACACTGTTTGCTGTACGTTCGGTCCTCATCATCGCTTTTGCCACCTCGAAATAAGCCTCTCCCTGAAGTTTCACTTTTCGCTCATTAACCAAATTTATATTGGTTGGGTAGGTTAAACTAGAAGCGGCGTTAAGTACCACCAGTGAACCGTCAGGTAAACGGATCTGGAAAGTTTCTCCATTGGCTGTAGAAAGTGTGTTGTAAGTTGCTGCGCCTGATGAAGAAGCTTTTGTTACATTATAAATAATTTGTCCGTCGGCAGTCTTAGAAATTACCACGCCCGACTCGCTGGCCAGCTCTCCTTTATCTGCATCAGATAAAACAATCTTTTTTCCATTTGCCAGCGTAAGCGTCGCTGAGTTTCTCCCCGGCAATACATCTTCATGACTGAGGTTGGCAAGCTGACGGTTGCCAACTGGCCAGTAATCTGCTTTAAAGAAATAAATAAAGCCAAGCATCAATGCAATAGCCGCAGCAATACGAGGCCAGTAGCTGAATTTCCTGATTTTCACAACAGGTCCAGGCAACTGACTAAACACTTCTGCCTTTATTTCCGCAATTCTTTCAGCAGATAAATCAGCAGATGTATCGAATTCAAAAAGCCATTTTTCAACTGCGGCCTTTTCGGCTTCAGTACATTTGCCTTCATTGTATTTTATAAGTAATTCTCTCTCTTGTTCTGACATAGCTAAAAGCGGATAATTCCCGTATTTAAAGACATGACGGGAAAGTGCCTGCTATACGTGCAGAAAAAAATGAAAATATTTTAAATTAAATTTTTATTAAGATCATCAGAAAGGCAAAAAGCCCAAATTTGGTCCTCAGACGTAGTAATGCATTCGACATCTGGCGGTGTACTGTTTTTTCAGAGATAGACAATTCACCAGCTATTTCTTTATAAGTATAATTAGATTTCCGGCTCAATTCAAAGATCTTTCGCATTTTAGCAGGCAATGCCTCTATCTCTTTATCGATGTAAGCCATCAATTGTTTTTCCCTTACCAGATGATCTGTATTGGCTTCCTCCTGTTCTGTAGGAAAAGAAATGAAATCCCTATACTTATCGGTTACTCTTTTATGCAGAAAAATATCTATAATCCTGTTATTAACAGCAGTAAAACAATAGGCTGAAATAGATGAATTAAAATTCAGCGTATCGCGTTTAACCCAGAGCACAGTAAAAAAATCCTGTACCACATCTTTTGCTTCGGCTTCATCTCTAAGGCGTTTAAATGCATATACAAAAAGTAACTGAAAATAGCGGTCGTACAGCTGGGCATAGGCCATGTGATCGCCTTCCTTTAAAAGCGTAATTATTTGTTGATCTGTATAGCTACTATAATCTATCATCCGCTTTATTTCCCGAAAAAAATACTTAGAAATTATTCAATGATAAATAAATTTCCGGATATATCAATTTATCCATTCTTCTAAATTGAAAATTCTGAATTCTTAGTAATAACTAATTGAAATATCATCTGAATACCATGATGTATAGGAATTTACAGATATTTTACTCCAATGACTTGAATTATTTGCTTTTCCAGCCTCAGCAGTATTCGCACACTGCCATAAGCTATAATTTGAATTATTATAAATGTATACAGAATCCCATTTTGCATTCAGGATATATGAACCAT
This sequence comes from Pedobacter sp., assembly GCF_041645105.1. Lineage (GTDB taxonomy): Bacteria > Bacteroidota > Bacteroidia > Sphingobacteriales > Sphingobacteriaceae > Pedobacter. The sequence goes on along the minus strand of NZ_JBAZQQ010000004.1, from coordinate 608,890 downwards.
TATTTAGATTTTGAACATTTTGTGCAAGAGTGGTCTCACGGGTTAAGGTCAAAATGTCAAAATTCCCATTAACTGGTTTAGAGTTACTTACAACCTCTCTTGAATCTACAGTACAGCTTGTAATTGTAGACCAGTTGGCAGGATTAATAACAATCAATTCAAAATAATCATACTGAGAACCTGGACTACTGACTTTATAACTGATGTAGGGATTTGTAATATCGATAGCTGCTCCGTATTTCCATACTTGTTTATACGCACTTATACTGGTATCCCAAATCAATACATTAATAAATGCATGCCACTTTTCATCCTCTTTTAAATATACCAACCCTGCATCGGAACTTAAACTTCCTGTTGTTGTGTATGCACCAAAATACATATAAGGTCTATCATTAGTTGAATGTACACTGACTGTTGGTAATGTAATAAATCCTGTAGCTTGATTATAACCAGTATTTGATTTTACATACCAATGAGCACCGGTATTTTCACTCCAATTGAGATATTGTAAATTACACTCTTGTAGAGAACTACTTGAGGATATTTTATTTGTTGAAAAATTAGATTTTAAAGGGTTTTTACTCAAAAAATTTTTCTCCTCCTTTACCTTCTTAAACGTATTTATTAAGTTTTTACCTTCTAATTTATCCAGCTTATTATTACTAATTATATTAATCAGTGATATGGAATCCATATTAATATTCTCATCCAAAAGCAGCTTTGAATTTTGTTCAAGCTTATTCTGATTCTGCTCATTTTTTTTTGAACAATTAGAAAAAGCAAATGCCAATAACAGCATATAAAATTTAAAAATGATTGGTTTCATAATAAAGGAGAAAGCCCTGCTTGATTAATATAATAAATGAATATAAATTATATTTTAATAAGATCAAAAATGTTTTTAATATTTTTAATTAATCAACTTAACATAACGCCCTTCATATTGAACTTTTTCACTACGATCCATTAGTGTCAGACAGACCAATTCATGGTCATGCAATATTTTCCAGATACTGGATTACCTCTTCTTTCTTTCTGCTCGAAACTGGAACAAGTTCTTTATTCTCCATTACTAAATAACCTTCACGGTAGTACTTTTTAACAAAATGAAAATTTACCAGATAAGATTGATGGCACCTCAAAAACCCAAATGGTGTGAGTAAATTTTCGTATTCCTTTAGACCTTTTGAAACAAGTATTTCTTTTCCGTCTTTTAAATAAAAAGTAGTATACCCTTTATCACTCTTACAAAATACAATCTCGTCCATGGTAACAACTTCAATGCATTCAATACTCTTTAAAGCAATACGCCTGGCGGCCCCTACACCTTGTGCAAGGTAATGAGCTTTGGCAATGGCCAATTGTTGTTGATTGAAAGCCTCTTGCTCCTTATGGTGAAAACATTTATTTAAAACAGTACTTAATGAAATTTCATCAATAGGTTTAAGTAAGTAACCAAAAGCACCCAAATTCAGTGCTTGAATAGCATATTGGTCATAAGCTGTAAGAAAAACAACCTGAAAGTCGCTCATCCCGATTTCATCAAAAAGATGAAAGCTATCACCATCCTTTAAACGGATATCTGCCAGAATAATATCCGGTGCTAAGGCAGGTATCTCAACTGCAGCTACCGAAATTTGATCTGAAGTACCTACTACTTCGATAAAGTTTATTTTTTTTAAAATCTGCAAAATATGCTGCATAATTCGCACTTCATCTTCAAGGATATATAGTCTCATTTTCTTTTTTTTATTCTTCAATCAGAGGTATGATGATTTCAGCAATTACACCTTGTCCTCCCCCTTGTTTTTTATCATTTACAGTAAATTTTGCGGTTTGCCCGCTTGATACAAATAATAAGGCTAATCGCTCTTTCAGAATAACCTGGGCTAAGGATTGCTTCTTTTGTTTATTTACCTCATTATTATTGATTCCGCTGCCATTATCATCCACCCTTATGACCAGCATCTCGTTTTCCTTATTAAAAGAAATCTCCAAATCTCCTTTGTAATTGATATGCCTAAAGCCGTGTTCTATGGCATTCTCTACAAAAGGTTGTATCAGCATAGGCGGGATGAGTGTATGTTCAAGGCTTAAATTTTCATCTACAATAATCTTATAGTTAAACACACCATCATAACGCATTTGCTGCAACCGGATGTAGTCATTTAAAGAATTTAATTCTTCTCCAAGCTCTATAAAATCCTTCCGGTTTTGCTCCAAAATGCCTCTTAACAAGCCTGAAAATGAGTTAAGATAGGAAACCGATTCATCAACATGGCCTGAGGCAATTAAACTCTGCAGGTTGGCGATGGCATTAAAAATAAAATGCGGATTCAATTGAGTTTGCAATAACTTTTGCTCAATTTTCAGCCTTTGGTTTTCAGATTTCAATAAGGTGTTTTTTCCTTTTAGACGCTGTTGACGGTAAAGGAAATAAAAGAAAAAGAGCCCCCCTAAAAAAATCAATGTGAACAAAACGAGTGTCCACCTTTGCTGCGTTATAAGGGTTTCATTTAACTTGTTTCGTTCATTCAGTTCTACAATACTCCGGTCTTTTTTTTCAGTTTCGTATTTCTCTTGGATTTCTGCAATCTTAACCGCCTCAATTTCATTATGATTCCTGAATCCTATGGTATAGGAAGAGTCCGCAGCCTCCAATGCCCTTACAAAATCGCCCTTTAGTATATAGGCATCTTTTAGTCCATTGTAATGCAATTCTTTTTGCCTATTGAACTTATTCTTTTTTTCCAACTCAATCCCCTCTAAATAATATTTGATGGCTGAGTCAGGTTGCTTATTTCGGATAAACGATGTTGCTAAATTGTTATAAGCAATGTCATACAGTTGGTTATTTTCTTTAAGATAATTGAAATATATCTTACTATACTCCAGCGCTTTTGCATTCTGATTTTGCTGCGCATAAATTTGCGATTCATTATTGTAGGTACGGGCAATGGCAAGACTATCTCCAATTTTAACAGCTAGTTCACGGGCTTTACCATTATAAAACTTCATTTTTTGATAATCTCCCAATCGCGATGCCAACAGAAAAGAAATATCGTAATATCTTTGTTTAACCACTGCATGCGTCTTGTATGGGTGGTTTTCATAATACAATGCTGTGTATTTGAGCGATTTTTCCACATTGCCATTTTGAAAATAGGCTTTAGCCAGCAAATCATAAAATCGGTAAGTAATGCGACTATGCACTTTTTCAGCGGTCTCCATAGCAGCAAGTATCCTCCCCATTAATTTTGATTCGACCATTAGCCCATCTCCAAAACTCAGACTTAGAACACCGTGAGTTTTCAATAGTTCTAAATCATCATCCGGTGCTTCACCTTTCATCTTTTGAAAAACTGCCAATGCACTATCCTGCTTTTTTTCCAACAAATACTTTCTTGCTGTAAAAAAATGAAAATAGGAATCGGTGGGGCGGTTATAAACTTTGAAATGACTGATTTCCCTTTCAATTACACTTTTGAAGACTTCAGCCGATAATGTGTCCAGGGCAATAATAGTCGCCAGATAATCTTTTTCTGACTTGATTATTTGACTATCTGTTTCTGTTTTAGAAGAGCTTTCTTTATTTCTGCATGCACCAGATATCAAAACAGCACAAAACAAAAAACGGACAAAAGTGGTTGATATACGATTCATTTTTTTTAAAGGTCATTAATTTTACAAATCCTAAAGCGCTTACTCAGTCTGGTACCTTAAAAGTTTTCTGATCTGATAGAAAAACCTTTCAATTAATCTTAAATCCTGTGTTACAATTTCGGCATTACCACTCAGCTCTTTGTCAAAAATAAGATGCTTATTATGCGAAGTTTTTAATCCATTTGGAAGAATAACGTCCACATAATAATTTCCTTTTTCATCGGGAGTCAAAGATATGTTTTGTACCCTTCCTTCCACAATACCATATTCTTGATAAGGGTAGTTGTCTAATTTGATGAGCACCTTTCTCCCCTGAGAAATTTTTCCAGAATTGGTTGCAGAAACAGACATTTTCCCTATCAGCGTTTTCGTATTGTTAGGCAAAATGGATAAAATGGCATCTCCCCTTTTCAGGAACTGGTTTTCTCCCCAAAATTGCTGAAAACTTGCGATACCATCAATAGAAGAAACGATCAGATAACTTTGTTCCCATTGTTTTAATGCCTTTCTTAATTGCTCAAATAGCTGTAATGTTTGAGAAGCAAAATTAATCTTGTCCTTTTCGGCACTAATTGCTGAACCGCTTTTTGTTTTTTTAAGATTGGAAATACCTTCTTCTGTTTGCGATAATGAAATCTTGATATTTTCTAAACTTTGCTGAGCTTGTAAAAATTTAATTCTTTCGTTTTCCAATTCTATTGTAGAAATTACATTTTTACTAAAAAGCTGCTGTGAACGTTGATAATTTTTCTTTATCAGGTCGTATTTTGCAAGCTCCAAATCTTTTTGTTGTTTTAGCATTGCTCTTCTGCCTATATATTCTGATATATTTTTGTCCGTTGCTATATTTTCTGGTACATAAGGACGAAGTCTCGTAAACAGCTTTTCATCTTGAAATGCTTTTGCAAAAGCATTGTAATCACTTTGAATCTCTCCTAATTTAAACTCAGAAATTTTATCAACAGGAAATGAAAATAATTGATTAGAAGAAGTGGTGTCCATTATTTTTTTGAGCTCCAGAAGGTCATTATAGCTTGCTGTAGATTGTAAAACCATTAAGACCATATCTTTATTCACTTTTTGATGGTCTTTGATGAATATCTTTTCGATCTTGGAATCTGTTCTTGCCTCTAGCTTCTCTGGTGGGTTTTGTGAGCTTACTACAATGGCAGCAGCCACGAATTCTGGATACCTAATGAAATAGCTCATAGTTAGAACCATCAGAATTGCAGCAAAAATGATCACATTTCCCCAACGAAACATCCAATGTGGCGGTTCTGCCAAAACATCCTGAACACTTTCAGAACGTAATTCTATTTGATCTAATATATCTTTCTTAGTTTCCAAGTTCCAGTTGATTTTTTATTAATCTGTAATACTCCCCTTTTTTTGACACCAATTGGGCGTGACTGCCTTCTTCCACTACACACCCTTTGTCTAATACAATGATCTTATCGGCATGTTTTACGGTAGACAACCTATGGGCAATAACAATCGCCGTTTTCCCTTTGAAGAACTGTTCCAGATTCTCAATGATAATCCTTTCATTATTGGCATCTAATGCACTTGTTGCTTCATCAAAGAAAATATAGTCTGGCGATTTATAAACCGCCCTTGCAATAAACAATCGTTGTTTTTGTCCGCCACTTACACCCAATCCCTCATTTCCGATTTTGGTATTGTAACTCAAAGGTAAACTTTCGACAAAATCTTGTATGTTGGCAATCTCGATGGCTTTTCTCAATTTTTGTTTATCAATATGATCCTCCCCAATAGCTATATTATTGGCAATAGAATCGTTAAATACATAACTTTCTTGCATAACCACTCCGCAATGGGCCCGCCAAAATCTGGCTGAGATATTCTTCAGATTAGTATTCCCGATTTTTATTTCACCATTTTCAGGTTCATAAAACTTCGTTAGTAACTTTAACAATGTAGTTTTCCCGCTGCCACTTGCACCAACTATAGCAGTCGTTTTTTGGTAAGGGATAGTCAGATTTAAATTCTGAAAAACAAAGGAATCGGAACCGATATATCTAAATGAAAGATTGTTGAGTTCGATATCTTTTTGCGGAATCTCATCGATATATTCTTCCTCTATGTTCTCTTCGTCTGCTTTATCATGAATCTCAGCCAACCTTTCCAAAGAGATTTTGGCGTCCTGGGTTTGCTTAATGAAATCTATCAGCTGCACCAAGGGACTATTAAGCTGTCCGATAATATATTGAACTGACAGCATCATACCTAAAGTAAGATCACCGCTTAAAACCAACTTTGCGGCAAGAAAACTGACCAGGATATCTTTCATTTTATTGATAAAGTTTCCGCCGACAGACTGCCATTGTTCTAACGAAAGCGCTTTTATACTGATTTTAAATAGTTTTACTTGTAAAAATTCCCAGCCCCAACGTTTTTGTTTTTCGGCATTATGCATTTTTATTTCCTGCATCCCATTAATCAGTTCAATCACCTTGCTTTGTTCCTGAGAAATCTGAGAGAACTTTTTGTAATCCAATTCCTTCCTCCTTTTGAGGAAAAAGCTAATCCAAAGTATGTATAATATAGCCCCCACTATGTAAACTAAGAACAAGCGATAATCATAAAACAATAATATAATACTGAAAATGATCAAATTAACCAGCGAGAAGAGTGTATTTAGAGAAGAACTGGTTAGCAATTGTTCTATTCGATGATGATCATTGATCCGTTGCATGATATCTCCCGTCATCCTTGTATCAAAGAAGCTGATAGGAAGTTTCATCAACTTGATAAAAAAATCTGAGATGATGGATATGTTTATCCTGGTTGAAAGGTGCAAAAGAATCCAGCTCCGGATGATTTCAATCCCCATATTTCCTAAGAATAGCATGATTTGCGCCAGTAGAATAAGGTAAATAAAATTTAGATCCTGATTTTGTATCCCGACATCTACAATACTTTGAGTAAGAAAGGGAAAAATGAGCGACAATAAACTTCCCGCCAAAAGACCGATAGCCAATTGAACGACAAGAGATTTATATTTTAACAGGTATCTGGAGAGAAATGAGAAGCTTGTTTTATTCACTTCCTCATCAAACTCGTTTTTATAAAATGATGGGCTGGTTTCTAAAATAAGTGCAATACCTTCTTCGGTTTTTTCGCTTGCATTTTCGCCAATCCAATGTTGTATAAATTCTTCTTTTGTGTAAGTAATTAGTCCATAACTTGGGTCAGACACATAAACCTTATTTGATTTGTCTACCTCATAAACTACTACGTAATGATTTTTATTCCAATGCACAATGCAAGGGAGTGGAGCTTCTGAAACAAGCGTATCAAAGTCAATTTTAACACCTAAGGTTCTAAAGCCTAAATTTTCTGCAGCATTACTTAGCCCCAATAAGCCACTTCCCTCTCTGGTAGTTTCAGAAAGTGTCCTAATTTGCTGTAACGGAATACTTTTATTATAGTGTTTTGCTATAATACGTAAGCAAGTAGGGCCACAGTCTTTTGCATCTGGCTGTTTATAAAAGGGAAATTTTTTAAGCGCCATTATTCAATTGCATCCTATAATTTTGTATTGCTTTTTGTTTCAGCGGATTTTCAGTCCAGTCATCCCATTGGCTGGTATAGGGGTTATAACCACATTTTAGTGGTTTAGAAATATCCAGGCCCGCATCATTTGTGTAGTTTTGCTCCGTAAACGCCCTGCAATCTGTGCACACATTACGAAACTCGCAGTCTTTACATACTGCTACATGATTTTTTGTTAAGTTCCAATACTTTTTAAAATCCTTGTGCATCAACGCCTCTTCTAAAGTTGTATTATTTATGTTTCCAAAGCTTTGAGCCATTGCCGGACAGTTTTTGATATTACCGTTTATATCAATACCGATTTTTTTATGAAGGCAGGAGTTATGATTAATTGCCTCTAAAACCTTCATTATGTTGGTATCAAAATACTCGATACTTACTTTACCACAAGAGCTCACTGTTAAATATTGATGCGTAAAAGCAAGTTTAAATTGGAAAACATCGTTTACTTCAAATGGAGTCTTCTCGCACTTATGAAAGATCAAGCTGTAGATTCTAGTGCAGCTTTCACTCAGGTTTTGTATAAAACCTTCATCAACATCCGGATGATATAGTGAGAAAATCTCTATACTTTCTAAGCACGAGTCCTTGAAAGAATGATCTAAAGTCAAAAAGTCTATTAAAGGAGCCTCGTTTTCACAATAAATAACCAAATGTCTTATGCCTAGGTTTTCTATTGATTGTACCAGTTCTGGTGATAAAGCTAAATCAGCCGTTTCTATGAATAAGTTAGAAATCGTACTGGCATCATTAAATTTTAGTGATAGCGGTGGAAAATTTTTGTCCCAATTACCATTAGTAATAAAACCATACTCTTTTTCCAACAAAAAATCCAGATATTCCAGAAACATTTCTTTAGAATCGTCATCATAACAACTTAATACATCTTCAACAGAATTGATTTTCAATTCTTCGATAATATCGTACAGCTCCAATGCCTGCAATTCAGATTCATTTCTTTGTAAATCTGATATCAAAATTCTGTTGACACCTTTAGTTATAAAAATATCGCTAAACAAATTAAAATATTTCATAGCAGTCTAACTAAGGGTTTATGTGGCTTTACTTGCATTAAGAAATCTGTTTGATACTTTTTACATTCACCGTAAGGCACATCACTTCCCTTTTTATCAGATTTTTTTGATCTGTATTCGTCAACAAATTTGAATGTTAACGGCAGCTCGTGTTTCTCTTTAATTTCGTATCTCATAAATATTCGGCTATTGCTTTTTCTGCTGCATAGTTACAAATTGATGAAACCCCTAAAAATTGTCCGACAGTGTTTACTTCTAAGAAGTAAAACTTTTCATCACTTTTGATAAAGTCTATAGAACCACAGTTTACATCTAATAACTGCATCAGCTGATGCACTTTTTCTTCAACATAATTTGGTAGGTTATATCTGACATTTCGATTTGGTTTTTCAAGATTATATTTTCTAAAATCAGTTTTTGTTTGTTCATCGCTTTGAGAAATTATAGCTGTTGAGTAGAATTTCCCATTTAAATAGAAGCTCCTGATTTCAAAATCCTTTTCAATTTTCTCTTGAAAAAAAGAAATAAAAAAACGGTCTTGTTCTTTCTCTTCTATTATATTGGTGTACATAATGCTTTCAGAATAATCTTCATAAGCACTTATAGTTATATTTCCGGTAATCGGCTTTGTAATAGTTCTATTTAAAACTACGTCATCCGTATTTTCTGCCAGAAAATATTCAGGAACATCCAGTCCTACTTTCTTTGCCTGCTCTAATACTAATAACTTATTAACAGCACTGGTACTTTGCTTATTAATGTGCCTTTTAGATTCAATAGTTTTGATTACATAATCTTCTAACCAATGTTGATGCTCCTGCATATGACTATCTACAGAAGGGTTGTTATATTGGAATTTCTTAAATTTTATTCCACCTCTTCTATACCACACACTTTCTATTTCATCAAGAAAAAATCTATTTCGATAACTTTTTATATATACTCTCTTTTGAGCTACTTTAATTTCAAAAAACTCATCTTCATTGACACGAACAAATTTTTTACCCATAGCGATTAGCCATTTGATAACTTCATTGGTTGTCGTTTCTTGATTTTTAGATATAATCAATATCATATTTCTTATAATGGGGACTAAAAAGAAGAGTTTAAAAGCCCACTACTGTGGGACTTTTAAACTAAAATTTAGTGCGGGATTTATTGTACTTTTTTGGATTATAGCATTAAAATGCCCGACTTTTTGTGGGATACCTCTAACAACCAGTTACAGCTCTACCAAAATATGTCCCTGTACCATAGGGGCCAGTATAGTAATCATACTCTACACATCCCTCTCCAAAAGAAACATTAGATTTTATTCCATAAAGTCCATCCGCTGCTACTCCTCCATTAATAGATTTTAAATCCATTAATTTTTTGTTCTCCAAAGAAGAAATGCTCTTCTTGATTCCATTTAATTTTTTCATATTTTTTTGATTTAAATTGACAGAAAATCCATCAAGATGTTACCTTATTTTATCCCCAGTTAAAGCCAGTATCTCCACAATCTGAAGAATTATCCCAAATCCTGCCAGCAAATACCCCATACTGATCATAAGTATCCATATCTTGCTGACCTTGAGCATTCAAAAAGTTCGAATAAACTATTGAAGCACCAATAGAACGACGGCCACCTTGAACCATTTTCAAAGCCGTTTCTTCTAATTTTTTGTTTTCTAATGAAGAGAAGCTCCTCATTCCACTTAATTTTTTCATAATTAAATATAAATTTGATGATTTTATTAGCCATTACCTTACCCTGACCTAAGGGCTTTTATTGTAATTGCTATTAATTAGCTTAAAATTCGTTGTATACAGTTACCGATACAAGTGAAGACTGATATTCGATAGTTTTGAATGTATATCTGTAGGTTCTTTATAGATATTCGTTATATGATCCATCGTCCTCTGCAATTGCTGTTTCATTTGCCTTACCAAAATCCTTGGCCCTATCAATTGCAGACAATCTTGAAGAAAAACGAATTACCCTGATGGGTAGCGATGTTGATGAAGCGCCAATGGCCTACAAAGATTAGAACAATGCTGTATCCTCGTTCCGGGTATATAAAATGAAAGCCTTAGATTTTCATCTAAGGCTTTTTCAAACATGGTTATCGATTATTTATTTTTTGTAAACCCGGTCAATCCCAGCTTTAATGGCAGCCCATTGATTGTTATTGATAACATGCGATATTTCGAAAGCCATTACCCCCTCCGTGTTTTTAAGAGACAGATAAACTGCATCTGATACTTTACTTGCGGTTGTTCCATACGCATAAGATGCAAACGAGCCATATACCTTACAATCTCCCTTGGTAAATTTATCGTAGGTAGTAACAAAATTCTCCACCGACCATACCGAGCCAGGATTCTCTGATATAAAAATATTGTCTGTGTATGCGCCTAAAGAAAATACATCCAGCTGATCAGCAAAGCCAGTTTTGCTATAAGTATCTGTGTAAATACCGCTTGGTGTCGGTTTGTAATTTTTACTGGCCCAATTCTGTCCAACAGCATAACGGGAAGCCCAATCTGCAGAAGCCCAAAGATGAAGTTCCAGTTTCGGATTGATAGATTTTACTTTAGTACGGATATTGGTGATCAGATTTGTTACCGCCATCGAGCGAAACTCTATCCAGTCCTTATAAATTGGACCAATACCACCGGTTGCGGTGATGATGTCATTATTACTGTTCACAGTCTTTCCGCTGTAAGCCTTAAAAGCAGAAATTGTTGCATCTCCGAATCCATAATTTGCACTCCACCAGCGACAATAGTCCAGGGCGATTCCTTTAAGCTTTGGATATTTGGTGGCCACTTCAGCAATGACAGATGTCACGAAAGCCTGTACCTCGGGCAGACAAGGATTAAGCATGGCTCCATCCGCAGTCAGATCATTACGTATATCCGTTAACACTGTTGGCTTAGAAGCGTCGAGCATCCCAAGCTGGGTCTTACCATCCCAGGTCTGACTATCATAAACAAGACCTTCTTTGGTTTTAGTATACCCATAGCCCATTACCGATAAGCTGGCAATAACACTCATATTCAACCTTTCGGCTTCCTGGAGCCAGAACCCCAGGTAATCCCAATCCCTATTCACAGTAACATTATCCCATTTGGTAAGTTTAGGGAGGATATCACTGTTGTACAGGGCATAACCTATACCCGGTTTTACGTCTACATACACCTCTGTAAAACCCGTTGCCTTCATTTTTTCCATATAAGCGGTAATGTTGGCCTTATCGGCAAACAGACTAAAATTCGCATGGGCATCTATCCACATCTGAATTGGTTTGGCAGCTACACTAGCCCTGTCAATATCCAATGGGATCTCCTGCTCTATATATTCAGGATCGGGCATACTCTTGCTACAAGATATCAGTGAGATGAAAATGCTCACTAAAAGAAAGTACTTTTTCATTTTATCAAGATTTAAATGAATTAATTATATTTTTTCGTGTGATTCAGCCCTGTCTATTCCTTTTTTGATACTGTCCCACAGATTGAAATCTATAACCTGTACAATATCAAAAACCATCAGCCCTGCGCTTTTCTCCAGCGTTAGATAAACGGCATCTTCTATATTCTCCTTATGATTTAACGCATACAGCGAGCCATAAACCTTTGTGTCTTTGCCAATCACTTTATTGGCCCGGTCAAGAGCATATTCGATAGACTCGTTATTGTCCATGCCATACAGATCGCTTAAATAAGCCCCCACCATAAAGGCGTCAAGCTCATCTGCAAATCCTGCATTTTTGTAATTCTCAGTAGCCCATTCCGGATAAGATTTAGCAGCATCAAAATAACCCTCGCTCGCCCAGTTCTGTCCATTTATATAAGTACCATTGATCCAGGAAGCTGCCCAATAGGTTAGCTTCATATCCGGTTTTCTGGATTTAATTACCTGTTTGAGCTCCCGGACAATATCCCGAACGGTCATTGCCCGGAATTCCCACCACTCTTTATAATATTTTCCGGGGACACGCTCTTTCTTGCTGTTATAACTAAAGATATCCTCAGGGAACCTTTCTACCTTCTTGTTGATATATTTTTCGAAAGCAACGCGGGAAGAATCTGAAAAGTCGAAACGAACATCTGCGAAACGGCAATAATCAAGGGCAAAACTGTCGAAATCATAATTCGATACGATCTCATGAACGTAAGACTTTACCAGAGTTCTGACAGAGGAAAGATTGGGATTGAGGAAAACCCCTACGTAATCCATTTCCTTCATGTTTTTTAAACCATCCGGTGTATTTCCAATGGAAATTTTATCATCCCAATATTTACTCCTGTAGGCCGGACCGCTTTTCGTTTGCAGCAGCCCGACTGGCATAATACTGGCCGATACGGTGATTTTAAACGCTCTCTTGCGGGCCTCGTCGATAAAAAACTGCAAGTAATCCCAATCCCTTTTGTATTCATAACCATCTCCAAAACCTGTTAAAGGCTCGAGAATTTTACTTTTATAAAGGACATCTCCCTGCACTGGTCTAACGTCGACAACAATTTCATTGAATCCGGCCACTTTAGCCTTATCGAGATAATAGCGGATGCTGTCTTGAGAAGAAAACCGCTTAAAGTTAGCTTCCGAATCAAACCATAATATTTTCGGCTTTTCTTTACTGGTAGCTGCTGTGTTTTTTAAACCTTTGCAGGCCGCAAACAGGATTGGAATAAATAAATATACAAGGTATCTTGAAAAGTACATAGTAGTAATTGATTGGTGCTGATTATTCAAAACAGGTTAATTTATAAGTCTTCAATCCGTGGCGTCCAAACCATATAGCAACATGGGCCTCTTTGGCTACTTCATCATAATACCAATCGCCCCATGCTCCATAGCTCCAGGCCCTGTTCATTGATAATGCAATATTCAGGTTTTCATGCGCCAAGGTCTGCAAATCGCTGTTCAACACTGCAGCTGCATGCCAGAAAGAAGTACCACTGGTAACCAGCGCATAATTTTTGCCATTGACTACCATTCCCGATACAAAAGGAGATTTACCTCCGGTACGTGCGGTCGAAAATCCAGTACCTACCCACCAGGTCTGCAGAATATTCTGCCATAGACCAGGCATTACGCTCGTAGTCGACCCACTAAAGGTGTTCAGGTAAGCCTTAATACTATTTGCAGCGTTGGCAGTACCCTGGGTATCACCCACAATAAAGCTCGGCTCATCTGAAGCATTCGAAGGCGATATCATCTGGAAACCGGAACAATCTGTGCTGGAGTAACCCGTCTCGATCGTTGAATAATTTGAAGCGAGTTTTCCGCCAGACACTTTAATCCGGTAATGAGGGCCTTTAGCCGCACGGGGCGCCATTGCGGTGATCCAGGCGTTACCTGCAATATCACCAGCTACTTGAAAGTTACTGGAACCATCTGTTGTTGAGGCTGCATTTATTGCAATTTTCCCGATTGATGTTGGAGCATCTATAGGCTTTGCCCAATAGAAAAATTCTGTTTCTCCATTTTTAACTACCGTCCCAACACACCTGCCTTTGTAATCTGAAGAGATCATCATCAGATCTGCGATAGCAATTGGTCCTAAATTAAAAGTCCCTGCCGGTTGTAATGTCGTTTTATCAATTACTTTAATCCCATAAGGCGAATTCACATCACTGGAAACATATGCCCTTGAAAGTAGCACAATATAATCCCCACAATAAGCATGATACATATTCAAGTCACCATACAATTTTGAATCTGCCAGGTTAAAATTATTATATACGCCAGGATAACCTAACTCTACAAAATTTTTGGTGGTACCGATTTCCGCATAGCTAAAACCCTTACCATCTGGCAAATGGTCTGAAGTCCCCCAAGAAACCGTATACTCTTTTTTAGTTACCTTATCCTCGGCTGTAACCGTATATTTTACCCCGCCTTCCTGGGCAAAGTTCTGGGGTAAAGCCGGATCTGGAGATACGGTAGCCCCTTTTGAGAGATAGAATGTAGGCACCGCCGACTTCAGTACTTCTGTAGCATTAACATACGGTGACACCTTAATTGTAATGGTATTATCATTATTGATTGTTGCCTTAAAAAAAGCTTTATCCTTGCCAACAACTGAAAATGATGTAATAATAGAGGGCTCACTTACGACCTTCTCTTTCTTACATGCACCCAGACTGAATACGATCACCAATGCAAGTATGGTGTGTAATCTAAAATTTATAGTCTTCATAACTTAATGCTTTAAAATTTTATCCATACTATTCAAAATAACCTCTTATGCGGTATTGGCGTTTCGTTCTCTCCCCGGAAGTAACGGTAATGATTATCCCGTCCCCGGAGATATTATGCCGACCTGATAGCGAAGGCGTAATGAGCTCATCATAGGTAACAGTTGCTTTCAGGTAAATGCTGGTCAGGTCAATATCCTTTGCCAAAGTTGCCGAAATCGGGAACAGGATCAATCCATATCCTCCCTCCAGTTCCTCTTGTTTAGCACTAGCTTCCATTAATTTCCCCTCTTTATTAAATTCATAGATTTCTCCCTGAAACTCTCCACCCGAGTGGGAGGCCTTACAAGTCATCTGAGTTATCAGATTGGATTTATGGACGAAAATAAATTCCTCATTTTCCTTTGCACATCCTGCCAGCAATAATGTAATCAGCAGCCCGAGCAGATAGGGCTTGATTGTATATAATAATTTCATATTCAAATTTTAAGTTTACAATTACCAGGGTAGGTTGTTTTTAACCAGGTTGTTGTTTGCTGTTTCCGAGGTAGGTAAAGAGAGATAATAATATTTCTCAGGGAATATCCGTGTCGAACCTCCATCTACAGCTACAGTCTCATAAGTCAGCGTACCGTTACCGGCTTTTGTGATCTTTGTTCCATGAGCATTCTTACCGTCGATAACCGTCACAGCCCTTTTCCAACGTCGCAGATCCCAAAAACGGAAACCTTCGCCAGCCAGTTCAACTGCCCGCTCTTTACGGAGATACTCCATAAACACTTCCTTTGTAGGGGTATTAGCTATTGTTTTGGAAGGAAGGTTAACGCGGTTACGCACTTCGTTAAGAGCATCAAGTGCCTGAGTTTGGAACGTGTTGAAATCAAGCTCTGCATATGCTTCTGCTTTATTCAGTAATACCTCTGCATAGCGCAATACCGCGTCGTACTGGTGACTGCCATTGGTTACAAAGTTGGCATTTCCTTCCTGAAGATATTTGCGCAGGTAATAACCAGTACAAGTACGTCCTCCTGTAGATCCTGCCTGCGTAAAGGCCTGGAAACCATCTGTACCTCCAACAAAGGTTTCAATCGTACGGTTTTCCCATTTGGCACCATTATACAGTACGGTTGCCTGGAACCTGGGCTCCCTGTCGGTATAAGGATTGGAATGGTTGGCGGCGTAAGTACTCCATGAGAAGTCGGTCCCATCTTTAAATTCGTAAAGATCGGCCAATTCTGCAGTAGGTACATGCTCTGCATAAACATCGGTCGTATAAACCGCTCTATCCCCAAAAGGGCGGTTGTATCGATCATAACTATGGGTTACGCTGCCGCTGAGAAAGCTCAACTGAAACAAAATCTCCACTGAATTATCCTGTCCCCCATCCACTTTAAAAACTTTGGCATAATCCGGAGCCAGGCTAGCCCCCAGCTGTTTCACTTTCTCCGCTGCGTCAATGGCTATCTGCCACTTTTTCGCATACAATGCCATACGCGAGAGCAGACCATAGGCTGTTTTTTTGGTCGCCCTGCCTTGCGATGAGCCAGACCAAGATGGAGGCAGGTGTTCAGCACTCCACAACAACTCGCTCAAAACAAAATCCCAGCTTTCTTCTTCACTGGCACGGGCACGATGTATATCAGCGCTTACCGCACCATCATCAACCCCACCATTTGCGCCCGAAACATCTGTACGAAGGATAACACCACCATACACCCGTATTAGTCTATAGTAAGAGAATGCCCGACAAAGGCGGGCCTCTGCCCGACGAATGTTAGACCATTCTTCCCCAAATTTAGGAACACCATATCGTTTGATATCATCCAATAAAACGTTGGCTCTGCGAATTCGCTCGGTGTACACGTTAGACCAGCTATCCAAAGGCCCTGCACTTCCAGTAACAAAGCTGCTTGCCTGTAATAAGGCTTTATTATAGCCATGATTATACTGGTCCCATGAAGTCGACTTCATCAGGTCAGAATAGCTGTCAAAATATTGACCACGGCTATTTGCTACCTGCGATACATCCGTAAAAGTCTTGTAAGCCGCGGTAACATACATATCAGCGGCAGTCTGAGAACTCCATACGGCCAAATCTGAGAGATTCTGCGTATTTTCTATATCCAGCGCCTGCTTACATCCCTGCAGCGAACTTACCGTTACCGCAAGCATAAATATCATTAAAATCCTATTTTTCATCTTTTATCTCCTTAAAATGTTACGTTTAGACCGAAACTGTATGTCTTCTGCTGAGGATAATAACCGTTACTTACCGAAGGACTCTCGGGATCAACATACTTAAAATGACTAAATGTCAACAGGTTGGTTCCTGACACAAAAATATTTACCCTGCTAAAAGGCATTTTTCGCAGAAGATTAGCTGGTACATCATATCCGATATTCAGATTCTTTAAGCGCAGATACTCTCCATTTACTACCCACCATGTAGATTGCCAGGCATTATTACCGTTACTTACAGTAGATAATCTGGGGTACTGTGCATTTGTATTTTCAGGTGTCCAGGCCTGCTCAATCAGATAGGAAGGAGAATTGCCGTTTCCACCAAAGGGAGAAGTATACAGCGTAGCGGCCGTTACTCCCGAATCGAATACACCAGACAATTCATAGTCGACATTAGAGGCACCCTGCCACAATGTGGAAACATAAAAATTCTTATAAGAGAGATCTAAGTTCAGCGCGAAGTTAATTTCAGGTATCTGCCCATATCCTGTTTTCACGTAGTCAAACTCAGAGCTAATGATACCATCTCCGTTCACATCCCGATATTTCAGATCGCCCAGTCTCAGAAATCCCGAAGGTGCTGCCGGATAATTCTCAATTTCCGACTGCGATTGGAAGAGGCCCAGCGCCTCATAACCGTAGCGTGCACCCATTGACTCGCCAATAGCAGCTCGGTAATTAGGCCTGTTATCTACAATAATCCGCGACAATACCTTATTCCTTGCAAAGGCAAATGATCCTTTTACCGAGTAGTTCCAATCCTGGTTTATCCGGTTGGCATGCTTCAGAATTACCTCAAAACCTTTATTCTCTACCTTTCCGGAGTTCTTAAAACTTGGATAATATCCACCCAAAGAACTAGGATAGTTGCCTCCCTGAGACTCCAGAATGTCTTTTGTCAACTTATAAAATACATCTGCTTCGATGCCCAATTTCCCTTTCCACAGATCTATATCAAGGCCTATGTTATAATTATCGGTTGTGGACCATCTCAGATTGCGGTATAAATATGGACTAATCGAATAAAATTGAGATACAGCTTCACCGCCCAGCACCATACTATTGCTTGCAAGGGCAAATAAAGAGTTGTGCTGGAAAGGGCTTACGGCATCATTTCCAGATCTGCCAAAGCTCGCGCGCAATTTGAAAAGGTCTACAGCAGAAAAACTATTGGCAAAGAAATTCTCCTTTGATACCACCCATCCTAAGGATGCAGAGGGAAAGAATCCCCATTGATTGCCCGGTGCAA
Organism: Pedobacter sp.; assembly: GCF_041645105.1. Taxonomy (GTDB): domain Bacteria; phylum Bacteroidota; class Bacteroidia; order Sphingobacteriales; family Sphingobacteriaceae; genus Pedobacter. The sequence goes on along the minus strand of NZ_JBAZQQ010000004.1, from coordinate 590,932 downwards.
AAATATAGGAACCATCATAGCGGAAAGCAGCCTCTGCCAGATATTTATTATCATAACCATAATTCAGACGGCCAACATAAGAAGCCTGCCCGCCAGAGAAAACATGTGATCCAGTTACCGGTGTTGTCCCAAAAGTGGATCCCAGCGATAAATCCACAGGATCATCAGTTACATATCCACGCTTTGATCCTGTCATCGTTTCAGAGTAACTTTTCTTGGTTTCAAACAAGAACATCGCGCCTACGTAATGTTTGCCGAATTCGCGGGAATAATCCACCTGAGGACGCCATAGATAAGAATCGCCCCAGGAAGCTGATTTGGAAAAGGCATTATCAGGAGAAAAACCACTTGCACCTACAACCCCTTCGTCCAGATTGTTATTAAGGCTATACAATTCATAATATCTACTGTAATTTGCATCTATTGTATTGCTATAATTATATGCTCCGAACATCGATACTTTAAGGTTCTTCAGCACAGGCGAAAGATCTGAAAAATCGTACTCCAATTGGAAGTTGCTATCCATTGCCCACCTGGTCTGGTTGATAAATCCAGATTCCATTAATGCAGCATACCCGTTAACATTATAGGCTGAGCCCTGCCAGGCTGTAGGAAGTCCATTATATTCACTTTTGATAATAGGTATAGTAGATACTGCCTGACGGATAGGATCAAATTCAGTCTGGTTTCCAATAGGTACACCTGGCCACTTTCTATCCGAACGTAATCCTGCCAAACCAGCTACCAATCTTAAGTTCTTGGCTACCTGCATATCGAGGTTTGTACGGAGATTATATCGTTTAAAACCCGTATTGATCAAGGTACCTTCCTGATCCATCATACCCACACTGGCAAAATATTTTGTTTTATCAGTACCACCAGAAGCAGCAACATTATGCTGTTGGGTAACTCCCGTGCGGAAGATCATATTTAACCAATCCGTCTCCCCATAGATACTATTTGCATCATTGCTCAGTACCTTATTTTGTATAGCCGCGTTCCACATGGGTGTCAGCCCATCCAATTCCCGGGCTTTATTGTTCCAGTACATGTAATCTGTTGCGTTCAGATAATCCGGCATGGCCGTATTATGTGTCAATACGCCGGCGCCATTATAGAAAATTTTTGCTGTACCTGATTCTCCTTTTTTGGTAGTTATCAAAATCACCCCGTTTGCCCCTTGAACACCGTATATAGCAGCTGCCGCATCTTTCAGTACAGAGACCGATTCCACGTCATTTGGATTGATGTTATCAATAGAACGCGGAACGCCATCCACAAGGATCATGGGACCATTATTACCTGCAAAGGAATTGAGTCCGCGTACATACAAAGCAGTTCCATCAGCTCCAGGCTTTCCAGAGCTTTGAATACTCGTCAACCCAGGTAGTTTCCCGGTAAGCATGTTCGATAAATTCTGCATCGGTGCCCGGGTAAGTTCTTTTGCTGAAACCTGCGAAACAGCGCCTGTTAAATGGGCACGCTTTTGTTTGGCATAACCAACCACAACAAGCTCGTCCATTATCTCTTCACTTGCCTTGAGCATTACCTGAATAAATTTGCTTCCTTCTACCCGGTGCGCCTGTGTTATATAACCTACAAAAGAAAACTCCAGCACAACACCGTCCTCTACTCCTGTCAAATAAAAATTACCTTTCGCATCTGTAAGCACGACCTTCTTAGTCCCTTTCACCTTTACACTTACCCCCGGAATCGGACGATTATCTGCATCCACCACCTTGCCGGAAGCATCGATACCTTTCATTGTTGCCACTATCCTATCCAGAATAGAGCTCCCTTTTTCTTTCACAATAATAGATTTGTTCTCTATACTATAAGTGAAAGGCTGGTTGATAAAGCACAGATTTAATACTTCATCCAGTTCTTTATCTTTTACATTTAAACTAATAGGTTTCGCATCCTTAATCACCGGATTGGTGTACAAAAAATTATATCCTGTCTGCTTATTGATCTCCACAAACACATCTAAAATAGAGACATTGGTTTTAGAGATGGTTACCTTTTGCCCATAACCAGTTACTGCGCTGGCCTGCATTATGGTTGCGATTAGGATAATTATGATCAATTTCATAATAAGTAATATTTTAGGTGGTATCCACGGGCTTAGAATACCTAGGTTAAAAGTAAATTTATACATACTTTTGAGCTTAGTTTGGGTTAATACATAAAAGGTTCGCAATAACTATTTTACCGTCCTGATGAAGATCAGGTACCGGAGGGTTAACTCAAACTCTGCCGGATAGTGCTTCGACTCACTATCCGGTTTCTTTTTTTAGTTAACCATAAAGTTTAATACCATTATCGTATAGTTCTGTTCATTTTGGTTATTTGGTTCTTAAGTGGTTTATATTTTGGTTATTTAATTCTTTTTTCTGATTAGTACTTTTCTTCCTTCAACTTCAAAGTCGCAGGATGTGGTTTCCTCCAAAAGTTCCAGCACTTGAGAAAGTACTACCTTTCTGGAGATTACCCCTCCCATTCTGATTTCTCCGGCATTGCCCTGAAATATAACTTCCAGGTCATACCAGCGTGCTATCTTTTTCATCACACCTTCCAGGCTTTCATTTACAAAGTAAAAATTGCCATTTTTCCACGCTATCGCCATTTCAAGGTCTTTCACCTCCCTAACCTGTATTTCCAAAAGATGTTCCCGATCTACAACAGCTTGCTGACCAGGTTTAAGCACAACAGTCTTATTGCTATGATTGGCCACCTGTACAACACCTTCTAAAAGCGTCGTTTTGGTTACCGTTTCGTTTGGATAGCTGCTCAGGTTAAAGTTTGTACCTAGTACTGCTACTTCCTGGTCAGCCGATTTTACAATGAACGGATGTTTTTTGTCTTTTGATATTTCAAAATACGCTTCACCGGTCAAATTAACTTCACGTCTCCCACGCTTTGCAAAAGAAACTGGGTAAATTAATTTTGATTCAGCATTAAGCCAAACTCTGGAACCATCAGGTAAACGCAACTGATATTGGCCACCTTTCGGAGTTTCAATGGTATTCACCAAATCAGTATGATGTTGCGTATCACTACTGATCGAATATATAATCTGACCATCAGCAGTCTTAGTAATTTCCACACCTGCTTCTTTAGCCAATTGGCCACTGCCTGCATCATTTAAAGAAATTTTCTGCCCATTGGCAAGTGTTAAATAAGCTTTGTTAGCTCCCGGCTGGATTTCATTACCTGGGCGTCCAGAGTTGGTGAAATAGAAAAGGCCAGCACCAATAACCAAAAGTACGGCTGCTGCTACCGAAGCCAGACGAGGCCAGATGTTAATTTTTCGCCGTATCGGTTCTACTGCGATTGAATGATCAACAGGATAAATTCGTGCTTTAGCGCGGGCTAGTTCCGTGCTGGTATCGAAATTGCGATAACCCTGCAATAGCTCAGCGGTTTCCCCTTTAATTCCTCTCAGCTCCTCCAACAACTCCAGTTCCACGTGAGTCAAAGTCTTACCAACTGAATGGTCTTGCTCCAGTGCTTGCAGTAATTGGTCCCAATCTAAATTTTCCGCGTTTTTATCCATCTTACCTCATTGACAACACCTTAGTGATAATGGGTGACAAAAAATATGAAACAAACCAATAAAAATCATAACCAACTGATGATGAGCTAAAAATATTTAAGTAAGCAAGACAAAACCAAGATCGTAATGGCCTTTCCGCGCAGCGTTGAATAAGCTCTGCGGAGCTGTGTTTTCACTGTATTTACTGAAATGCCCAGGCGAGCTGCAATCTGTAGGTAACTCAAACCTTCTATAGCATGGAGTTCAAACACTTTTCTGCGGTCAGCGGGCAATTCATCCAGTAATTCAAGAATCCTCTTTAAACGGCGTACACGTTCTGGAAGTTCTTCTCCATCATCCTGTGTTTCATCTGATAAAGACTCCAGAACGGACTGAGAAACATTTACATAATATTTATCTTCTACAACCTGGTGCTTAAGATAATTCAGACAGCTGTTTTTCACAGAGCGATAAGCATAGGCCTCAAAATTCTTTGGTGCTAACTGGTCCTTCCTCTGCCAGTATTTAACAAAAAAATCCTGAACCAGATCTTTTGCTACAAAATCATCACGGACGATATTCGTAGCTACCATACACAGAAACTGATGATTTTTCATAAACAGGGAGTCAAAACCTGTAAAATCTGAAATTTCTGATTGCTTATTGCCCTGGACCATATATAAAATTAGCTTAACATGGACAATGATATATAAATATTTTCAAAATTAATCTACCTGATTCTTTTAGAATTTTGAGGTTATACTCAACTCCCCTTATAGAGAGGCTCAATTTTACGATAAACAATGTACTTGAAATTTCTTTCCAGAATCTAGCAATGTTTATTTGGTATAGCCTTGTGCGGGATGTCTTGCTACCTCTGGCAAATACAGATAGATCTATTTACAATGCTCAAGAATTCGTTCTTTTGCGTAATCTGCCCCAAGTTCAAGTGCTTTATTCCAATTTTCACAAGCCCTCTTTTTGTCTTTAAGGTTTAAATAGGTATTTCCTAAATTAAAATAGGTTTGCTGTTTATCTTCTATTTTTATGTTGTCAATTTGAAGTGCTGTTTCATAGTCTGCAATTGCTCCTTGATAATCTTCATACTCGTCTTTAAGCGCGCCTCTGTTTAATAATGCACTTGTAAACCTTGGAGCAATTTCAATCGCCTTGTCGTAATCCTTGAGTGCCGATTTCCATTTATAAAGTTCGTTTTTAACTATTGCTCTTGAATAATATGCATTGGGGTCTTTCGGGTCTATTGCTATAGTCAAACTCCAATTAAATATTGCTCCACTTAAATCACCTTTACTGTAACACTCCATTCCTTTGTTAAAGAAGGGGGCAGATTTTAATGTATCCAAGTCAAGATATTTGGGTGCTTTCGGATCATGTAGTCCACCATAAGCATCAAGAGTTGCATCAAATTCATAGCCTCTTTTATACATATCCAAAACCCAGTACATTAAATTATCTACTGTTATTGGCATTTCGTTGGTTTTTCCATTTATTTCCCAAATGCCCTCGAATTTTTCCACTTTTTGAACTGAATATGGATAATGTGTCTTAATAAATTCTCCAAGTTTTTCTAATTTTTCCTTTTTATCTGAAATAAAAGTGAAATCCATTTCTATCAAGAAGTAGTCTTTTAAACCGTTTTTGACCATGTTATTAAAAACATCTTCGGCAGTTACGATTTCTTTACTAAATCCATCAACGAAATTGTCCCAAGTGAAAAATTTATTTTCCATTTTCTTTTGTCCAAAAGCGGTTAATGTTGTTATAAAAAATATTAGTGTGATTATGCTGTTTCTCATATGAAATATCGGTCATTAAAATGTTTCTATTTATGCTGCCCTCACTAACGCGAAAGTCGTGTTAAGAGTAACATAATTACATATCCCCTACCACCTACCATGTCTCTCCTTAAAACTTGTCCTCAAATAACCAGCAGTACCTAAAACAGGCAAGACGATTATAATAATGATCCAAGTAATCTTAACTACAAGACTTAGGGACTTCTCTTTCAAAACCTGAACAATACCATAAATCACATAAGAAACTATAAGTAGAATAAGGACAGCGTAAAACATACTATTCTTTTATGATCCCATCTTCATCCACATCATCAATAGGTTGAACCACGCTATCAGCTGCTCCTTCTCTACCAAAATCAAAATTCAACCCCTTTGGATTTGGACCATATTCATTATCTCCAATGTCACCACTATAAAACAATAGTATCAGCCCATAAAATGGCAATAACTGCCACCAGCCAACATTCCCTCTGTCATGGCAGCGCTTAGCTCCTTGAGCTAGTATAAACCAACATAGAGATACAAATCCGAATAGAAGTGCGAATAAGAAAAATGGAGATTGTTGTTCACTCTTTAAAAAGAGAGATAATGGTATATATATTACTAAAAAAATCAAATTACTTAGCCCATATTCGAGCCTACGTATCCTACCATTAAAAGAAAAGGGATTTTTGAACATGCGTTAATTTATTATTGGGTTAGAGAGATATTTAAGTAAGCGCTTATTCCAAATTTTAGAAATTTAACTTAGAATAACAAGGGTAATTACATTTATTTTATGAGCGTGCTAAAGGAGCTTTCCCAAGCAAGAATTCGCGAACTTACTTTTTTCCCAATCTTGTTTTGACATTTCAAATTTCACTTCATTTTTGCCATGCATCCCGTTTCTTTTCCACCCTGATTTTTCATAAAACTTTTCCGCTCTAGTGTTTGGTGAAGTTCCAAGCCAGACAGATTCTTTCCCTGTTTCAAAATACCAGTTTAGCATTATTTCATGAAGTTTCTTGCCGATACCTTTTCCTTCAAATTCCGGAAGAAGAAAAAGAGCCCAAATATTATTATCTTGTAAATCGGCAATCGCAAAACCAACAATCTGATTTTCTATTTCACAAACCCAACCTTTACCTCGTTTAAACATAAACTCATTGCAATCTTGGTCGGTAACAAGTGCCGGATTTGATAAAGTATTCTCCTTTACAGAATTTCTAACAATTTGAATTTGATTAATATCCTCTATTGTTGCTTCACGAAATTTCATATTCAGTATATCTAAATTTGTTCTTTATATTTTGGGTCAAAATCTACCATCCATTCAATTCCGTATTTGTCTCTAAACATTCCGAAGTATGAACCCCAAGGGCTGTCAGCAATTGGAACTTCAATATTTCCACCTACTGAAAGTCCATTAAATAATTTATCAGCTTCTTCTTTGCTTTCAGCACTTATGGAAATTTTACTTCTGTTTTCATTTTCATTAACTCTTCCCATAAATTCCGGAACGTCATTACCCATTAGAATATTTTTGCCAATAGGCAAAGCAATATGCATTATTTTGTTTGCTTCATTTTCTGAAATTGGGACTTCAGGACTTGACATATCCTTGAAACGTATAATCATTGCAAACTCTCCGCCAAAAACTGATTTGTAAAAATTGAATGCTTCTTCGGCATTTCCGTTGAAGTTAATGTGAGGATTAATAAGTGCCATAATTTTGATTTTTAAATTGTTAACAAGAGCAATTCAACTGGCCGTTCCGTCAATAGTTGTTCCTTAACATGGAAGTTACGAATTTTCGCCTTTTATACAGTCCGATATTTTGGAAGGATTACAATACCAGGTATACTGTCTCGTGCCCATAGAGTTTATCATAAAAATGCCCCCAGAAAGTATCTAACTTTTTGGGGGCATTGCATTTACACCCTCTTTTCTATTTATTCCTTCAACATTATTATTCGTTTTTACAAAGCCTCAACTTTATCCAACAGATCCTGCGCTAACTTTTGAATTTTCGAAGTCTCCGCATCTGCCAGTGTTCTTGATTTTTTAGCCGCAGCTAATGCTTCAGGCTTCTTTTTCATCGCCAGACATACCCAGGCAAAAGTGGATTGAATACTGTATTCTTCAGGTTCAATTGCGACTGCGCGCTTAGCCATTAAGTACGCCTGCTTTTGAATGGCTACTGATATACCATCACTTCCACCTTTCCCTCCTGATGCTCTTCTTGCCAGAAAGCTAAGTTTCTCTGCATCATTCTTCAGTTCATTTTTTAACGCCTTGTTGGTTACTTTCACATAGTCTTTAGTCTTTCCAGTACTAAGGTAAAAATCTGCTTCCAACATTATACCTTGCTTTCTACGCTCAAGTTGATCAGAATTTTTAAAGTAAGGCAGTTTGTTCATAAAAGCTACTTCATCTTTAGTATTGATATAGCCATACATAGTGCTCGTTACCAAACGATCTTTTAACTTGTCTAACTGAGCCTGACTACCCCATTTTGTGTACGCACTTTCATTAGCGATAAAATGTTTACCCAATTTATCATTTTCAGTTCTTGCTAATGTCTCAATAACCTTCCAACCGAACTCAGTGTTTAATTCTTTTTCAGAGATAATATTAATAATATCCTTTCCGATTTTGTCTGACTTCATTCTATCTGATTTATTCAGAACCAAGTAGTAATCCAGTAAAAATGGCAAATCACGCGATCCTTCTTCATATTTCTTATTTAAATACGAAAGGTTCTTTTTTGGGTTCGCAGCCTTCTGTCCTTCTGCTAAAAATTCCTCAACAGACATCCTGGAACCTGTTCTATGTATTACTTCTCCTTTATCATTGATAAACAAGAATGTCGGGAAAGATTGCACATTATATTTTTTACGTAACTCTATTCCCTCACCCTTTTCCATATCAATTTTCGCATTGATAAAATTTTCGTTGTAGAAATTAGCTACAGCAGGTACGGTAAATACATTTTTATCCATCCATTTACAAGGTGCACACCATGAAGTATAGCAATCTAAAAAAATCAGTTTACTTTCGGCGGCAGCCTTTGCTTTAGTATCGTTCCAGGTAGTAGTCTGGTTAAATTTAATTGCCTCCTGGGCATTGGTAGTAATGGCTGCAATCAGCAGAAACAAAAAGATTAATGATCTCATAATTTGGTTTTAAAAATGCGAACCGAAGAATTTGAGTTCGTCGGTCCGCGATAAATTGATTAATACTAACGGTTGTAAACCGGAATGCCTGGGTTAAGTGCCAATACTTTCGGTGGTATTGGTAGGACATAACGTAAGTCGTTAGGTGCTAATGTGAACGTTGTCGTTTCAGTTTTATGTGTAACTGTTTTTGCAAAACGAGGATCTTTGTTCAAACGCTTAAGATCTACCAATCGGGTAGTACCTGAATAAGGCATTTCTCTTCTTCTTTCATTAAGAGCAATTTTCAATGCATCATCATTTGTAGCAGCAACTAACGGTACATTACCAACAATACGTGCATTACGTAATTTATCCAGGTATTTTAGCGCATTGTCTTTGCTTCCTACCCTAGCTTCACACTCCGCTGCGATTAAATACAATTCTGGTGTACTGAAACCTGTATTAAACTCTACGTAAGCACCCCATAATACTCTACCTTTAAAAGAAATAACTTTTGATCCAAAATTAGCTTCATCTTCTAGGAAAAACAATGAAAAACGTTTATCCACAGCTCCGTTAGGTAAATCTGCTTTATAGGTTGCTAACAAATCCTCACTTGCATAAACTTCAGTGAAAATATTTGAAGAGCTGGCGGCTGATGACCTTGCCAAGATATTTTCCTTATTATCTTTAAGTTTAGGGAATGCAACGGCAGCGTTATCTATTACCCTTCCCCAGGTAGTCCCCGTTTTTGTAGTATAGGTTCTATAATCAATTAAATCACCATTTAATTTCAGGGCCTCCTCAGCATTTTTTAGCGCTTCAGCGTAATTCCCCATATACAAATTTAATTTACTTAAGAAGGCATAACCCACACCCTTTGTTGGACGATATTTATGAGGAGCTGTTAAAGCTAAATTAGGTAATGCCTCTTCCAGATCTCTTTTTATCAACTCGTAAACCTCTGCAACAGTATTTCTTGTATACTTCGCGTTAATATTCTCAGTTAAAACTAATGGCACACCCAAGTCGGTGGCGGCTGTAGCCGGATCATAATGTACTGCGTATGCATTTACCAGATTAAAGTACTCAAATGCTCTATTAATTTGAGCCTCCGCTTTAAGCTGTTTACGTTTTGCCTCAGTACCATCCAGTACCTTTTCCACATTATTGATTACAGTATTGTAAACAAATATATGTGCATAAGCAGGCTCGTAAAATGAATCAGACTCCCCGTCATTATAAAGTGCACCATGTTGAAAATCATACATTTTCAACTTATAGGGTGCATAGTTTGAATAATCTGAGGCTAAATTTACATCTCCCGCCACCCCGGACTGAACATCATCAGTTAAAAAATTTGGATAGGCAGCAGACACATTATATAATGCTCCATCATTTAGAAGCTTGAAATAGTCATCATAAAATTCAGGAATGCTATAGCCCTTCGGTCTTATATCAAGGTATTTTTTACAGCCAGAAAGTGCGACTGCTGCGAATATTATAGCGATAAATATCTTTTTCATTAGAGTTCAATTAAAAGTTAGCAGATATGCCGAAAGAATAAGTTGTTGGAACTGCCATTCCCCTTGAAGGCGCAAAATATTGTCGCCTTTCATTATAGTAAGCTACAGACCATGATTCGGTATCCAGGTTTTGTCTATTTGCAGCCCATCTCCATGGATTTTGCACCTGGAAACTGAAACGCATGTTTTGGATATGATTTCTTTTTAAGAGCTCATTAGCCAAATTATAACTTAAAGTAACATCTCTCAACTTAATGTAATCACCCTTTTGAACAGACTGATGTCTGGCTTCCCAGATGTTGGCAATAGTTGGAGGTGCGGCACTTAAAAAGCCTGGTGCAATATCCGGAATGTTTTCGTCACCAGGTTTCTTCCAGTAATTCAAAGCAGCTCTGTCCATATTGCTGGTATAGTTTAATTCAGCAAACTTGCTTAGATATGGTGACTGCACCTCACGCATAACATGACCTCCGTAATAAATAAACATAAAGAACAAATCGAAATTCTTGTAGCTCATATTGTTCATCAATGAGGCAGCAAATGGAGGTGTTGTCGTACCTTCATAAATCAGGTCATCTACGGATAAGTCAGCTGTACTTTTAACTTCCCTGCCATCTTTAGTCAGCGCAATAGGACGACCTGCATTGTCCAATCCTTTATAACGAACGCTATACAAGGCATCCATAGGTTTACCTAACCTATTTTGTGCTTTATCCAGATATGAATACATGCTATTGTCAGTAACCTCCAACTTCGTTAATTTATTTTTATTGTAATTGAAATTCAAACCGCTACTCCAGGTAAAATCAGCAGTTGTCATGTTCTTACTTTTAAAAGTAAAATCAACTCCGCGATTTGTCATACTTCCATAATTTACTTTAACCTTACTCCATCCAATGGTAGGGTCAGAAGCCAAATCGCCTAAAAGGTCACTGGTAGATTTGTTATAAACCTCGATGGATCCTGTGAAACGGCTTTTCAAAAAGCTAAAATCAAGTCCCAGGTTTGTAACTTTTGTTTTTTCCCATCTTAAACCATCATTTGGTGGGCTATAGATATAAGCACGTGCTTCCTGCGTTTGAGGATTGGGACTTGTATAATCTTTTATAATCATATATGGCCCACTATCCTTTGGGATATTACCGTTGATGCCATAAGTAGTACGAACTACAAGACGGTCCAGCCAATCATTTTGATTCTCCGTCAATACATACATTACCCCGGTAGACCAAAGTGGTTTATATTGATACTTAGGATCTGTACCAAATAAATTTGATTGATCCATACGGATACTTCCGGTAAAAGTTAATTTACGATCGTAGGTATAAGAACCATTGGCATAAAAGGAAACATACCTGTTTTCAACATTAATGAAACCTTTTTCCTTTCTTTCATATATAAAATTTCCAAATAAAGACTCAGTCCCATCCACAGTTGTAGACAATATGCGTTCATCAATTGAACTATAGCTCAAGCTATTATCGTTATAACCATATTTATACAGGTTAGACGAAGTAGTCAATACACCACGCTGTTCAGCACCCGCAATTACATCGATTCTATGCTTATCTCCAAATAATTTATTGAAATTAACCTGTGCACGTAAGGTATGAGAATTCTGATCGGCGCGGGTTTCATCTACCTGTCCGCCTATTGGAATCAGGAAAGAATGACCACCAGCTGGCAACTTTTTAGTTGCATTGTTAATCATCGTTTTCACATCATAGGCATCTTTAGTCAGATACTGCTTAGTATAATTATCAGTTCTTTCTTTTTGATAAAGTACATTTACTGATAATCCGTCAATGATTTTAAAGTTTGCTGCGAAATTTAAGTTCAGGTAATTACTGGTATTGTTGTAGTGTTTTTTATTCATCTCATTCAGAGGTGAATAGTTTTCATCCTGCAAGCCTAAAGCATTCAGACGGTCAATTTCAAACTGAGATTTAGAATTATACCAATTTACATTTCTGCCATTTTGGTCTTTCAGCATGAAATACGACGCTTTGCCGGCATTCAACAAACTCATACCCAATATACCATTGTCATAGTCTTCATTTACCTTACTACTGATCACCCCAACGTCAACCTTCATCCATTTGGTAAAATTGAAAGTATTGTTCAGGTTAAAACCAATACGACTGGAACTTTGCTCACGCTCATAAGGATTGTTTAACATATAGTTACCACTTAAGTTATAAGTGTAAAAATCTGAACCACCTGAAAAGGAGATATTATGTGTCTGGTTAATGGCAGCTTTACGAAGCAGGTTATCAACTACCTGATCATACCTGTCGTTATTTCTATATGGTTCTAATGCAGATTGCAATTGAGCCTCGGTAATAACATTTTCCCTTGCATCGTAATACAATCTGTAAACATCATTCATAGCTTTACGTGGATCTATTCCGCTGTAAGATCCCGATCTGTAATTAAACATCTCTCTCTGGAAATCCACCAACTCTGAACTACTCATCTTGTTCGCGTAGTCACGGTCAGGTAAGGGCGTAAATTTAGCAATACCATTGTAAGCGATTCTTACCGGTCCTTTTTTACCACGACGGGTATTGATGACAATGACCCCGTTGGCCGAACGCGCTCCATAGATAGAAGCAGCCGTAGCATCCTTCAATACGGTGATCGTTTCAATATCGGCGGCATTGATAGATTGGATATCGCCTTCAAACGGAGAACCATCTACTACATATAATGGTTTCGTCTCCCCGGCCAATGTGGATACACCACGAATACGAATTAAATTTTGTGTGTTTCCATCTGATTTATAACTGGTCAAACCAGCCGACATCCCTTCAATCCTGTCTAAAATATTAGCCTGTAACTTACCTTTCAGATCTTTATCGGCATTAATTACCTCAATAGATCCTGCAGCACGTTCTTTCGGAATATTCTGATAACCGGTTGATACAACAGTAACCTCCGCCAGTTCAGCCGGATTAGGCTGTAAGCTAATCACCATTGGCGAGGCCTGACTTACCGGAATTTGTTTTGAAGTATAACCAACAAAGGAAATTACCAGGGTGGCTTTTTCATCTATACCTTTTAGCTCAAACTCTCCTTTTTCATTGGTAAGTACTGTTTTCGTAGAGTTTCTGATCTGTACAGTAGCACCTGGAAGTGGCAATCCATTTTCATCCACCACTTTACCTCTCACATCAATGGCATTCAGGAAACTGGCTACTTTATCCAGAATTCCAACTTCCTTCTTTTTAACCAATACTGTTTTTTCTATGATCTTGAAAGTAAGATCCTGGTTCTCGAAACAAGCTTTCAGCGCTTCTTCCAAAGATGCCTTTTCTAAATTAAGGCTAACCGGTCTCGCCCCCTTTAAAACATGACTGTTGTAAAGGAAAGTGTAATTTGTTTGGTTCCTGATTGTTTTAAGTACCTCATTAAGGTCTGCATTTTTTTTATGCAGGGTAACAGTCTGACCAAAACTACTGGCCGCAGCCTGCATTAAGGTCATGGTAATCAAAACAGCAATAAGATTAATTCGCATAATAATCCGTCTTCTCGTAACGGGATTCATAAGTGCGAAGCGCTTATAAATGCCCTTAAATAGTTTAAAATATGGCGCAAACCAAGGCTTGTCCATACCAATTGAAGTATTAATAAAATACATACATTTGTAAGGTTTGGTTGATAATTAAGAAGTTGTAACATGTTTTTCATCCTGATGTAAATCGGGATAAACTGAAATTGATTGACTGAACGCCGACAAGGACTGCAATCCGAGTCTATACCGGGCAAGGTGCTTCAACACTTTTCCCGGTTTTTTTATTCAGTTACCTTTGGGTTTCGCTACTTTGGTGGTAAGTTTATTTTCATTCGTTTTATTTAAGTTTAACTGATTAATTTCTGATCTATCTGGAAACAACAATTCGCCTTTTGTTTCCCCCAAGGCTTTCAATACTAAATTTCACATCCAGATATTTTAACATATCCAGAAAAGCAGCTGCATTTACGCTTCTGGATACTTCACCACTAAATCTGATTGCAGGTATTTTTCCTTCATACACCACATCAACATCATACCATCTTGAGGCCTGGCGCATAATACTGCTCAGTTCCGTATCGTTAAACTGGAACATTCCATTCTTCCAGCTCATTACCTCGCCAACATCCGCCTTTACAATATTTAGTCCCTGACTACCCAATACAGCTTGCTGACCCGGCTTCAATATAGCCTCAACAGGATTCGCTAAATTAGAATGATAATTAAAGGGAAGTATTTTCACCGCGCCTTCAAGTAGTGTCGTTCTGGTTTCTACCTCATCTTTAAAGGCATTGATATTAAATTGTGTCCCCAGCACTTCCAGATCCTGTTCGGTAGTCTTAACGTGAAAAGGACGCTGCTTATTTTTAGAAACTTCAAAATATGCTTCACCATTCAATTCTACCCTGCGTTCATTTGCAGCAAAATTTACAGGAAACTTTAATGATGAAGCTGCATTTAGCCAAACTTTAGTTCCGTCAGGCAAGTTTAACTGGTACTTACCTCCTCTTGGTGTGGCGATGGTATTGTATTCCATTTTGCCACCCTGGCTTTTTCCATTCGAAACATTACTGTTATAAATAATTGTACCATCTGCTGCCTTGGTAATGGTAATCCCAGATTGCTGAGCGACCTGACCATTCGCAGTTTCATTAAGAATAATTTTTTGTCCGTTTGAAAGCGTCAGAACCGCATCATCTTTACCAGGAAGCAAACCCGAAGCCAGCCTAATCTGTTCTTTTTCTGCCTTAATTTTTTGCAGATAAAAAAACACTCCAATTCCCGCCACAAGTGTTACCGCAGCAGCAGCAGCTAACTTTGGCCAAAGTCTGGCTCTTTTCACTACTGGCTCCTGCTCCTGTAAAGCGGCCCATACTTTATCCAAATCTTTAGTCTGTTCGTCAAAATCAATATCTTCAACTGCATCAAGCGGATAGCTTAAATGCCAGCTTTCCAACAAAGCTGCTTCCTCCTCTGTACATTTTCCTTCGAGGTATCTGTTTAATATTTCTTTTGCGTTTGGTTCTTTCATTTTATAGAGCGTATATGTTTAGCTTATAATATGGAAGACAAATGAAAAATCCTTATGGGGTAAATAAAAATAAAAAAATAATTAATCCCAGTTTGGATTTCAAAATCCGAAGTGCGTGCTGGATATGTTTTCGAACCGTCTGCTCCGATAACTGTAGTTGTTCAGCGATTTCTTTATGGCTCAAATTCGACTTGCGGCTGAGTTCAAATACCTGCCTCATTTTAGCAGGAAGAGCAGATATTTGTTTTTCAATAAGTTCTGACAGCTGTTTTTCGCGAATGCGATGATCGGTAATACAATGCCCCTTCTGGATAAACTCCTGGAGCGAATCGATGTATTGAGCTTCGAATTTCTTTTTTGAAACCCTGTTAAAAATCTTATTCCTTAGTGAAATGTATAAATATCCCGATAGGCTGGAACTGAATTGAATGCTTTCGCGTTTGTCCCATAACACTGTGAAAAGTTCGTGAATGATATCCATTGCTTCTTCCCGGTCCCGCATCCATTTATAAGCATGGGTATGCAGCACCAACTTATACCTGTTATAAATTTCAGTATAAGCCAATCTATCACCAGACTTGAGCAAGCCCAGCAGTTCAGTGTCTGACGTAGATTCGTAAATAAGCCCCATACCGCGATTTCGACACAAAGGTAGCAAATATGGAGGAATTCAAAATAACCATTACCTAACCATACAAATGGATCAGGTAATGGTTATCTAGGCAGTCCTTTTGGTTTTATGTTTTTCAAAATTAACCTTATCATCAATAATACAAATCAATCGTGGTTTTGAAAGTTTATTTTTTCTAAATTGATTTTAACACACATATAAAACCTAATTTATTAACCATGAAAATTACATTAGACCTAAAATCCATCATCATTGGATTCTTCAGCACAGCTTTGCTCATCTCTCTCATAAGTTTCAAAAACAACGGTGATGAAAATGAGGGCAAATTTAAAACCATTATGAACGAAAGCGGAATAGTAATTCTGGATTCACAAACTGGTGCCTATATCATTGCCCCAAACATGAGAGACGTCGGCAAAGTCCAATGGATTAAAGGCGATTTTTACAACACTCACAAAACAGGAAAAGACAATAAAAAAGAAAACTAGGTATATCGCAAATCGATATTCAAGTGTAAATAGCTATCCCCAGATTCAAAAGACAGTGTCTGCTGAATCTGGGGACATGTAAGTAGCCCACTATCGTTCGCTACGCTCATCCATATTCAAATCTGTATCAAATGGACTTTTTGTAAAAGGGTAAATTGACTGTTTTACAAACCCTTTCGGATATTGAGCCTCATGTACACCTGTTCCGGCTGGCCATTTCTTACCTGGAAGGTAGTACGTACCAAAAATCAGATCAATAAAGGGAAATATCGAAGCGAAGTTATGCCCATAATACTTCGGATCTTCACAATGATGCCAGTGATGGTATTGAGGAGTAGTAAATATGTATTTTAAAAAACCAAAATTAATGCGGGTATTGGCATGTATCAGAACTGCATGAATGGCTATAAAAATAATGTATACATTAAAAACGGTAGAAGAAAAGCCCAGAATATACAAGGGAATGAAAGTCATAGCTCTTGTAAAAAATATATCTATAAAATGGGTACGGCTACCTGCCAACCAATCCATACTTTTTGTAGAATGGTGTATGGAGTGAAACCTCCACAAGGCTACACGCGTGTGAAAAAAACGATGTGCCCAATATTGGAAAAGGTCTGTGGTAAAAAAAGCCAGAAATAAGGCCAGTAAAAAAGGTAAACTCTGCACCCAGTCATGTATTTTATCCAAACCAATCCAACCAAAGAATAATACAGCGGGTTTTTGGGTGACTATGCCAAAAAACTGGATAAAAAGATGACTGATCACAAAATACATTAGATCAGTCCGCCATTCTTCATGAAACTTAGTTTGTGATTTATTTTTAGGGAAGAAAAGTTCCAAAGGAATAAAAATAGCCGTCATGAGCAGTAAATCAAGCACCAACCAATCCAGCCCAAAATGCCAGCTTGTCTTTTCAACAGCCCGACCTTCCACTGTAAAAGCACCTAAAAGAATAGCGATACCAGCAATTCCGGAACCTATCAATGCCCATTTTATTCTTTTGCTAAGTATTAAACTAAGTAAAGCAAAGAAAAACGTAGCGATGACGCCTCCAGCCATTAAAGTTTCCATACTTTCTTTAGTGTAAACCTCTCTAAATTCAGGTGTAGTTAGCTGTTCAGGATAACGAAAGCAGAAGATTCCAAGCAATACCAGGATGGATAAAAAAATGGAGATGTATCCACTAATTTGACCCTGGCCAACCTTTAAACGCTTATTAGGTGACATAAAAAATGGTGGTTTTAGTTTTCGTAGGTTAAAAAAATGTGAAGATATAAAAAAGAGTCGGCTACGCAATACCCCACACTCTACCCAGAGTGCAACCCTTCCAAAATATCGGACTGTATAAAAGGCGAAAAATCGTAACTTCTATTCGCAAAAACACTTCAGCGTTATCTTTTAGAAATCTTCGCATTTTTAAAAAGGCATTAGCAATTTGGATACTCACACTTATGGCAACTTGACTGCGAAGCACTGATGAAAGCATTACCACTCCAACTTCAGAAAATGCATACATTAACGAGGTAGAATGTTTTAACATTTTGAACCGGTCACAGAACGTGACCAGTTCAATCTGCTCACGATCAGTTAATTGAAATCTAAAATTATCCGGAAATCTGTCTAAGTTCCTTTTAACTGTTTAATTTAGCATTCTATAGATCTGAATAACTGTTAGAATGAAAAGTGTCAAACTCAATTATCTTACGGCCAGATAAGTCAGGAAATCCTTAATGAGGGATACTACTATTAAAAAAGACGACAAGTTTTTCATCAACTAATTCTATTAAACTCTCAGCTGGATAATATCTATCAGGATCATTATTTGCAGGTACTATCTTAAAACTTTTACTTTCGATGTGCTTTCCATGAAGACAACAAGTCCTTCCATAGGACCAGAAAGTTGATGAATTATACCAAACAAGTTCGCTCTCAAGTTTTTTTCCGTTTACCTGTTCAACAATTGGCTTAGTATATATTTTTTTAAATGTCCATTCATTTAAGTAACCAATCCCATTACTATCTACTACTAAAATATTTTCTTCAATATTAGAACGAACTAAGCTAATTTCACCCTTATAACCATTTGGGACAATTATTTTCAACGTTGGAGAGTACAATTTATAATGAAAGATCAAAAATGAAATCGTTGTCACTATTGAAAATAAAGTTAGAAAAGAGTTGTATTTAAATACTAGTTTTAAAATGCTCGTTAATACAAAACATCCCATTAGAATTCCTATTAGCAACATCCCTCCTAAAAAAAGTCCCGATAAAATCATTCCTCCCGGAACATAATTCAGTTTTATAATCAAGGTAAACAAAAGTACCATAGATGTAATTCCAAATAGGATTTTAAGTTTATTATCAACTGTCATATTGGATAAAATTCAATTAAAAAAAGTAACAACCAAAATATCCCCCCGATAACAACTATAAAAATTTCTGCAACGTAAGTATAAAGTATTATTCTCAAATGGCATTAAGGATCAAAAGAATTTCTCTATATTTGCACCTAATTCCTGATCTGTTAACAATAAATATCAAGGAATCATGACAGAGCAAATCTACATATCGCCCCTTTCGCTCATTGCCTAATTAGGCAGGCAAACACTGTGTTTTATTGAATACGTTGTCGGTTACTATTGTAACCTCATGACTTATTTTGCCTGTTCAAATTCATTGAATCTCAATGAGCCTCTTAAAAGGGTATATCCTTTCTCAAGGACGAATCGAAATCAAAAAATCAATATTAAAATGGATAACATATCTGGATATGCACTTAAAAAGCTTATCCCGAATCAGAAATTATAACCCACATGGGCAATTTAAGAACAAAAGATTTAAGTAAAATTGGTTATCACAATGATCAGCTGCGAAGCCTCGTTATTGGCATAACTTCTAAAAATTTCAAACACCACAGTAAACAGCAGTTGCTGGATCTGTTGGTAAATATAAAAAACGATCCAGAAGCATTTCTGGATAATGAATTAACGGCTAAAATAGCCGAAAAAATTATAGGTAAGATCAATACACCATCTTTCAAAACTTATGAGTTGAGAGATGAACCTGTATTTTGTAAAACCTATGGTGCTAAACATATCGAATCATCAGCTAAACAGCAAATGGAGTTGGCCAACCTGTTACCAATCAGTGTACAGGGCGCATTAATGCCGGACGCACATATGGGCTTTGGCTTACCTATTGGTGGTGTGTTGGCTACCGACAATGCGGTAATCCCCTACGCTGTTGGAATGGATATTGGTTGTCGTATGGCACTCTCTATTATTGATGAGAGTGATGGTTTTATAAAGCGGTTTGAATACCAGATTAAACAGGCTTTAAAAGACCATACCCATTTCGGTATGGAAGGTGGACTGGAAATAAGACAGGAACACGAAGTTTTGGATAGTCCTATATTTAATGAAATTCCTTTTCTAAAACCTTTACGGGGAAAGGCCGTAAGACAATTAGGAACTTCTGGCAATGGAAACCACTTTGTAGAGTTCGGTGAGATTGAAATGCTATCCGATAACACCTTGGGGTTGCCTGCTAAAAAGTATGTGGCTTTATTATCCCATTCAGGAAGCAGGGGTTTGGGATCCGCTATTGCAAGACATTATACCCAGATAGCCATGAACACCTGCAAGCTTCCTCGCCACGCACAACAATTGGCCTGGTTGGATATGAACAGTGAGGCCGGACAGGAATATTGGCTTACCATGACCTTAGCAGGCGATTACGCAAAAGCCTGCCATGAGCGCATACATGCCAACTTGTTAAATACATTAGGATTAACTGCTATACATGTTGTAGAGAACCACCATAATTTTGCATGGAAGGACAAACTATCTGATGGTAGAGAGGTTATTCTTCACCGTAAGGGCGCAACACCAGCACATCGTAACGAGCTGGGTATTATTCCGGGCAGTATGACTACCCCAGCATACCTTGTATCAGGGAAAGGTTCGCCAAATGCCTTATACTCCGCTTCGCACGGTGCAGGTCGTTCCATGAGCCGGCAAAAAGCAAAGGACAGTATGACGGTTTCTGCTATGAAAAAATTGCTTGCCAATGCAGGCGTCAGCTTAATTGGAGGAACAGTCGAAGAGAATCCTTTAGTATACAAGGACATTGAAGCTGTAATTACTGCTCAACATGAGTTGGTTGATATTCAAGGCAAGTTTTTTCCGAGGATCGTTAGAATGAATAAGGATTAAGTATGAAAAAGATGATGATACAAATCACTTCAGGTAAAGGCCCGGCAGAATGCTGCCGGGTTGTAGCTTGCGTCCAAAGCCTGATGATGAAACAAGCTAAACAGCAAGGCATTGAATTACAGGTGTTGGAAAATAAACCTGCTGAATTAAACAGAACCTTATTGTCTGCAACAATGATGGCCACAGGAAATAGTCTGGATACTTTTATAGCCGAATGGGCTGGCACTATACAATGGATAGCACAAAGCCCGTATAGAAGGTATCATAAACGTAAAAACTGGTTTGTTGGTGTAGCAGCCTTCAATATTCAGGATTTGATAGCTTGGAACCCCAAAGATGTTAAGCTGGAAACTTGTCGTTCTTCCGGTCCTGGTGGTCAGAATGTAAACAAAGTAGAGACTGCTGTAAGAGGTACACACCTACCTTCCGGAATACAAGTAATGGCAATGGATACGCGATCGCAATTTGAAAATAAGAAACTTTGTATGGCCAGGCTTGAGGCCAAACTATTGGTTTGGCAGACAGAGCAGCTAATGGAGAAACAACATAGCCAATGGCAAGAACATAATGCTCTTGAACGAGGTAATCCTGTGAAAACTATAAAAGCAGATTTGCTTTAATCAACTATACTAGAATACTTCAAAATCCTGTTATTAAAACCAGAACGGAAAAACCCATCCAAACCGTTGATTTAAACTTATCATTAATGATACAAATCAATCGTGGTTTGGAACGTTTATTTTTATAAATTGGTTAAAACACACATATAAAACCTAATTTATAAACTATGAAAATTACATTAGATCTAAAGTCCACCATCCTTGGATTCTTCAGCGCAGCTTTGCTCATCTCTCTCATAAGTTTCAAAAACAACGGTGATGAAAATGATGGCAAATTTAAAACCGTCATGAACGAAAGCGGAATAGTAATTCTGGATTCACAAACTGGTGCCTATATCATTGCCCCAAATATGAGAGACGTCGGCAAAGTCCAATGGATCAAAGGCGATTTTTACAGCACTCATAAAACAGGAAAAGACAATAAAAAAGAAAACTAGGTATATCGTACATGGATATTCAAGTGTAAATAGCTATCCCCAGATTCAAAAGACAGTGTCTGCTGAATTTGGGGATTCTCCACTACCGCGTCAAATCTTCTGATGACATATTAAATGACTTCTTACAATCGAAACATAGTTTTTTCCCAATAGTAAAATAATAAAGATCACTAACTCTTTTTGCATTTCCAAATAGCCAATTTGGCTTATCCAAGGTTAAAGTCTTTTATAAATACTCTTAAATTATTTACCTAATTTCAAATGAATTCACTTACTACATCTCTGATTATTAATTGATCATAGAAGAAAAAGTATATTCTCCAGATCCTAGTTCAATAGACACATAACCATTCTCTGACTTTTCATCTAACCTTTTATTATCTAGATAAACCGGATCAATCGTATTAGCGGGCACATAAACCAACGCCTTTGAATTTACTGGAATACGCACCGTTAATCTCAGTATATTACCATTTTTTCTCCAGGAAGAGGATATTTTCCCATTTATAGAATGGTAAGATGCATTTACAACACCAATTCCTTTTTCAGGTATTTCTGGTTTTATTACAAACTCTCTGAATCCAGGCATCGTGTTTTTTATACCAGCCATATTTTCAAACATCCATTCGTTTACTGAACCGAATGAATAATGATTAAAAGAGTTCATCCCTGCATTATTTCCAAATGCTTTCTCTTTAGTATAACTGTTCCATCTTTCCCATATTGTTGTTGCTCCATTCGCGACCGCGAATCCCCACGACGGATAATCTGTAGATAATAAGAGTCTATAGGCTAAATCTGTCTGTCCAGTTAAAGAAAGCGCAGGTAATAAAGGCTTTACACCTAAAAAACCAGTTGCGAGTCTTCCAGAATTTTGTGCAATTAACTCTTTTAGGTACCTACCCGCATTTTCTTGCTCATCTGGTGTTAATAGCGACATATAAATAGCATTAGCATACGCCGTCTGCGAATGGCCATGAAATCCTGCTTTTGGATTATATTCGATATAGCCTTTAACATCTCCATAAATAGCTGAATTGACCTTAATCTTTCCTGTTTTGTCTATATAATAATTTCCAAACGCATTCTTTATTTTCACTGCATTTTCCTCATAGTGTGATTGGTCTCCTTTTTCCCCTATTGCTCCTGCCATTTCCGCCATAAGAGTCGTACAATATGCATAATACATAGTTGCCAATAAATCGGGTGAAGTTTTATTACCAACTGATAGCCAATCACCAAATCCTCCTTTCGGACTAATTTCTTCAAATGATCTTTCTTGAAAGAGGTAATCATTTGCACTTTTCTGTTCAAGAAACTGCATAAATTTGTTCATGTTCTGCCAGTATTTCTTGATGATACGTGTATCGCCGTAAGCTTTATAAAGTTCATAACTACAAATAACCCCAGCTTCCATCCATCCGGGAGAATAACTATCAGATGCTCTTATTGCGGCCAAGCTATTTTTCATCGGCATGGGAGCATACACAGGATAGGCTCCATTAGGTAATTGCGAATCATTAAGATCTTCCAACCACTTGGTAAAAAAAGCAGCAATATCACTATTGTAGACGGCAGATTTTATATATACCTGAGCGTCTCCTGTCCAGCCCAAACGTTCATCACGTTGCGGACAATCAGTAGGAATGTCAAAATAATTTGAACGTTGCGTCCAAACGATATTTTCATACAACTTATTGACCATAGGATTATCAGTTTCAAGTGTTCCTACCTGTGGTGTTGCTGAACTCAATACTATACCAGTTAGTGTTTCTGCAGTGGGAACATACCTTAATCCCGATATTTCTACATACTTAAACCCATGATAAGTAAATGTTGGTGTCCAGATTTCTTCTTTGCCATTTCCTTTCAGGATATAAGTATCTGTAGCTCTTGCTTTGCGGAGGTTTTCCGTCATCAAACGGCTATCAGAATGTAACATCTCTCCATAACGCATCGTAATCGTGTCCCCTATTTTTCCTTTCACCTTTAATCTGGCTACTCCTGAAAAATTCTGCCCGAAATCGACGATATATTTCCCATCTGATCCTGAAATGATATTTTTTGGTTTTAACATTGTAAAGATCTGAACCGGATTTCCGGGATATACCTGCAATTCCCGTTCTCTCTTATCTGGATATACAGTTGCATATTCCCATTTTTGCTCACTATAGTAAGGATTATTCCACCCTGTCAGTTCCAATCGGGCATCATAGGTTTCTCCGTTAAGTATATCACTCTCACGGATTGCCCCATGATTTGCCTTCCATGTTTTGTCTGTAACAATGGTTTCTTTTGTCCCATCTGTATACTCTACTTCAATACGAGCTTTTAAAAGTGGCGTATCTCCGTAAAAAGCTCTTACTTGCGGACTTTTCACTAATAAAGCATACCCCAAATAACCAGAATACCATCCGTAAGAAAGAATCGCTCCAAAAACATTTCTACCTTTTTTCAGATTACTTGTAACATCATATACTTCATAGTAAACACGTTTGTTATAATCTGTCCAGCCGGGGAGAAAATAATATTTCCCTATACGCTGTCCGTTTACGTAAAATTCATTTAATCCCAACGAAGAAACATACAATCGAGCTTTTTTAATCTTCTTATTCAGGTCTGTTTCTTTTCGGAAATAAGGTGCCGGCGGGAGCTGATAATTTTTATTGATGTTCAAATAATCCAGATTATGTCCAATCCATTCTGCTTTCCATTCTTTCTTATTTAACAAGCCCATCTCCCATGTAGATATTTTGCTCCAATCTCCTTCTTTTCCTTCCCTGTTCCAGCTTCGTATCTTCCAATAATAAATTTTTGCCGAAATTAATGGCTTTCCTTTATACACTATTTGATGCGTAGCATTTGAAAGGATTTTACCTGTATTCCACATATCTGCTTTTTCTTCATTAAGCAAAGCTTCAGAACTGGACACAATTATTTGATAAGCCGTCTGTACTTCGTTTTTTTTGTTCGAAATCAGCTCCCAACTCAGACGAGGCTCCTTTTCATCTATAACGGGTTTTTCTTTGTATTCGCAACGTAAGTTTGTTGGTTTCATACCAGGTGCAGCGACCAGAAGGAACGGTATTAGGCTGATCCCGATTAAAAAAAGTAAACCTTTTAAAAATTTTCTGCTCATTAATTATTTTTTTCTAACACTTTTATAATCTTAATTTCTTTCGGTGCTTTAACCTGGGTTTCGATTTTACCATTTTTTAGCCTCACATGCTTTACCCAAACTAGTCCATAAGGTGTTGGGAATGTTCCTTCAGCAAAATCCAAATCATCTAAATGTGGTGTTATGGTTATTTCTTTACATCCTGGTGCTGTAACTTTAATTCCTAAAACATGCCTTGTTAACCAGGCTGTGGGGCCAGAGGCCCAACCATGACATAAACTATGACGATGGCCAACATAGCAATAAGCCCCATAGTCGCCGTGTATGTCCTTTTTACCTTCCGGTATTATTTCATCTATGCGGGATGCGTTAGGGATCCAATCCATATTAAAATCTTCCCAAAATGTGGTGGCCCCTAAATCCAGCATGGCTCCCCAAAAATCACGGATGTTATTTAATGCTCCTTTATAATTCCCTGCAGCTGCCTGTGCTTCCAGCATGTAATAACCATAAAAAGTAGATAAATTTTTGGTTCCCCCTACAGATATTACTTCTTTGTCTGATTGTTCTGCTGAAATTAATCCAGAAAGGGCCATCAATGCGGCGGCCTGTTTGGAATTGTTGTGGTCCGGGACATAGCTTTTCAATCTTTTCAATGCAGCCTCACATTGTTTTTCGGTCTCCTTATCTTCCAATATACCGGATAATTCTGCGCCTTTAGTTAATGACCAAACCATCATGGCATGCAATCCGGCATGTATTCCTTTTTGATCTTCACTGGAAGGCCAGTCTAAAAAACGAACTCCGTCCAGTTGCTCCTTATTATCCTTTCCAATTTTCGACATAATCAGTTGCAGCAGTTGCTTTAAATAAGGTTGCTGTTGTTTTAAGTAGGATAGATCCCCCTGATGCATATACCAATCGTGTTGTAATATAATCCACCACATAGAATAAGTGCTGATTGTATTCATCCAGCCTGGTAAGGGCGTAATATCTCTTGCCAAATCCAAACTTTTTGGCACTACTTCATTATAACCAAAAACGCTGTTGATAGTAGCTACTTCCGGATGCATATCGCCCACCCACACCAAACGGTCTCGTTTGATCCCGTCCCACAAGTATTCTTGCATGTTTAAATGAACGGTATAAGCGCCCACTTCCCATATTTTATTTAAACGGCTATCATTGCTATTGAAAGAACCCAGGTAAGGTATATCTCTATAAATGGATATTGCCCTTGCTTCTTTTAATTGCAGTATTGCGTTGCTGTCAACCAAATCTATCCGCACAAACCTGAAGCCGGTATTCCCGATTTCAAGCTTACCCAGCCAAGGGAGTTCGACTACAAAATCACGCATTGCATGGTCATTCGTGGCTCCTTTTTCTCCTATTTCTGACATTGCCTCACTCACCGACTCGCCAAACCTTACACGTATTTTAATAGGCTTTTTATTTTCCCAACGACCTGTTACCAGTTGTAAACCACCATGTATCTCCTTTCCATAGTCTAACAGAAATGCAGGCTTTTCTGTTGCATTGCTTTCTAATCTGCATAACTCTGCAGCAGACAAATCTGCCTGCCCGCTTCCTTCTTTCAATAGTTGATCTAGGTTTTTGATATTCCCTCTCGCGTTACTGCTTTGCCATACTATACGCAGCGGACTTAGATATTTTCTTACAAACTCATTTTCTATAGTCTTTTTCTCTTTATCAGGTATTTGCTGTGCATGCAGTGTACCTATTGTTAGCATAAAGATTATTCCTAATACTTTTATCCTCTTTTTTCCCATTGGTTCATTCGTTAAATCCAATCATTTTTTGTTCTTTACCAATACCGGAATTAATGCCTCTTATCTTTTCACCAAAATGGGCTTAGAGTCCGGTGTAAAAGTTAAACCTCTGAAAGCTGTATTTTCAGCAGCAGAAACTAACACCTCTGTTTTTACATTTAACTTATCATTAAATGCGGCATTATCGGTTATCTTAGTGATCTTAGTATTATTTGATGCGTATAGTACTACTTTCCCTTCCTTAATTGTTCCTGTTAAAGCTGCATTTTTAAATGTAGCTCCGGTTGCAGCTACTCCAACTTCAGTCCAACGGCCCCCGTCGTAAATATATTTACGCAAATATCCTATACCTTGATCTCCGTTTACGTAAAGCAAATCTACTCCCGGCACCGACGGATCTGCATCAAAAAACACATAGCCATGTACAAGAAAATTCAAATCAGGCACATGAGGAATTACAGGAGAAACCCTTGTTGATGATGTAGGTGTACCTGTTCCAACCTTTGTAATATACCCGCTTGTATTAGAAGTGCTTATATACAGCTGATTATCATATATACTTAAAATACGTCCAGCATTCGGATTAGAAGGGCCAATCCTTTCCGATTTATTAGTTCCGGCATAGATATATCTAATACCTTCTTTCTGACCTGCAAACCAAATATCTTTTCCATTTGTAGTAACAGCTGTTCTGGTATCGATAATATCATTAGGTTCAGACGTCCGGGTATCAATCCCCTTTTTGAAACAAGAGCTATAACTTTAGGTGTACTAATCGACTTTAATATTGATGCTGCTGTTTTCGGACTGGCGTCATAGCCAATAAGTGTTACAAACTGTCCGTTAGCTGAAAAGGAACTATAACCTTGTGATGGATTATCTCCCGATAAAACGAAAGCTCCATGAGATCCTCTACCAGAAACAGGCATAGGAATTGATTGAACCACGCTTCCTGTTGTTGTATATTCATTCAAAAATACCGGAGCGGCATCTGCATTTAAACCTGAATTCCCATCACCAACCCTAACAACCAATAAGTTGTTTGGCGAAAAACTTATAGATTGTGCTTTTTGTGCATATGATATGTTTGAAAAAAGTAATGTAAGCAATAAAACAGCAGATAAAATTGATTTTAGTTTCATGATTAACCTATTAAAATTTAAAAAATGATTAATTAATTACTCCAGTCATCCGTACGGAAAGGCGATACAGGCAATCCATTACTATTAAATAAATTAGGCATAGCTATATCTGTAAATCCGAACCTTACTGCGACTGGTTTTTTCACTTCTTTAGATGATACAACCAAAGTATTGTTCTGAACTATTGCTTTTGCTACCTGAAAATTACCATCGCTCCCTGCTATATAAATATCTGTAAGTGCAGTACCTTTTATTGAAAGTCCGTTATTCAGGTATTTGAAATGGATGATAATTCTATCTCCTTTCACTTCTAACCGGTCGTACACAGGGCTCTTATAATCAATTTTATTTTTCCCATATATTTCAACCAGAGACAGGTCTGCCAATCTGTTGGCTACCTCAATCTTTTTTTCAGGATGGATATTTTTTATATCAGGCACTAAGTCTGTAGTAACGACCATACCTGTTTTAGGTAAGGAAAGCACCATTGTCTGTTGTTCCCTTAACAAGGCAGAAAGATGTCTTGTACCAGTTTTGTAATCATGTGGCGCTATTTGTACGTAATAAAAGGGTAATTCATATCCCCATGCTTCACGCCATGATTGTATCAGATTAGAAAAAAGCTGGCTATATCCCTGCCATGTTGATACATTTGATTCTCCCTGATACCAATAAACTCCTGCTATGCGATAATTTACCAAAGGATAAATCATAGCATTCCATAAACTTCCAGGAGTATGCGGACGGCTTATTGCCGGTTTCTGTAAATTCGCATAAGATTTCAATGTTAAATTACCATTAACAACTGCTTCTGGCGTCCATACTTCTGCAGGTGTCCCCCCCCAACTTGAATTAATTACACCTATAGGTACATTCAATTCTTTCTGCAATTTTTTAGCGATGAAATAAGCAATGGAACTAAATCCTTTAATACTCTCCGGACTTGCAGTTTTCCATGAAGCTTTTAAATCATCCTGGGGGTTTAAAGAACTAACATTAGGGATATGTAAAATCCTTATTTGATCATTATTGATATTGGGCAGTTCATCTAACATCTCCTGATGTTTATTCAGCGAATTCCACACCATATTGGATTGTCCTGAACAAAGCCAGACTTCACCGATCAACACATCTTCCAGTACAATTCTGTTATCTGAAGCAATAAATGTTATGGTATAAGGTCCTCCGGCTTTGGGAGTTTTTAGTATAGTTTTCCATTTCGCATAACCGTCGGTCCGCACAGTCACTGTATCTTTTGACCATGAAGGGACAATCTTTATATATTGTGTTGCACCAGCCCAACCCCAGAAATTCACTTCTGCGTTTTGTTGCAGTACCATATGATTTGAAAAAATAGACGGCAACCTAACTGCTCCCTTTACTGAAACGGCCAGACAAAAAATAGTAATCACTAATAAAATCGGTTTTCTCATTTCTTTATTTTGTTAAAATTTAAATGTATAATCACCGGAAGACACCTTAAAAACGTGCTTTCCATCTTCATTGCGCAGATATTCGACTTCCTTAATCATTGAAATAGGATTACCATTCTCTTCTATATTCATAAATGAAGAAGTTGGAATATGTATATCTGCACTAGTATTTGCCGGTATGGAAACCTTCCAATATATTTTGCCTTTTTCCCGTTTCCATTCACTTTTAATCAATCCAGTAAGGGCATGATGCGAAGCGTTCACAAAATCAAGTCCTTTTACAAATTCTGGTGACATGATAATTTTTTTAAACCCGGGCTTATCTTTACTAGCCTTAATTCCGGCAAGACATTCGTAATACCAAACCATTAAATCTCCGACCATCATTACATGATTCTGAGAATTCATATCAGGAGCGGCTGTGTTACCATTCCACAGTTCCCAAATCGTGGTAGCTCCGTTTTCAATCATATAACCCCAACTTGGATATGTTTTTTGAGTGGCTATTTTCAGCGCTACATCTGGTCTGCCGTATCGCGTCAATGTTCTCATTAACCATTGTGTACCTATAACTCCCGTACTTAAATGTCCTTTGTTTTTCGTCTCAATGGTATGGATAACATATTTGAAAACTTTATCGAAATTCTGCGCCGGAACCATTCCAAAATATATAGGCAATAGATTAGCAGTAAGTTCTCCTTTACCATAATAGCCATCAGAATTATAGTAAGTATCGTTAAATGCTCTTTTAAGCTTTTCACCCAACCCTCTATAATAAGCAACGTCTTCATTTTTACCCAGTAACAGGGCGTAATCCGCCATCATATTCGTAAAATGATAATAATAAGCGGTAGAAATCAAAGGGCTTGGAAATTTCTGATTAGCGCTTATTCCCCTGCCCTCTTCGATAGTTAATGGCGGAGTACACCAATCGCCGTAGCTATCTTTATTAAGGATATAATCAGCGGTCATAAACCTCTCTTTCATATAATGCAGCCATTTATGCATTACCGGATAGGTTTCACATACAGTAGAAAAATCTCCGGTTTGTGTATAAAGCATGTCTGTAATTAGCAGCATTACTCCCGGCCAGGTCATGTTATCACTATAATACCTCCAGAAATCAGGAGCAACATCTGGCAAAGAACCATCAGATTTTTGCGCTAATTTTATATCATTCAGCATTTTTTTATAGATGCGGGCATTATCAAACATAAAGTTTTCACCTATTGTACCTATACCCCGGTCGCCCAACCAGGGCTGTCTTTCGTTCCGTTGCGGACAATCCACAGGCATTCCTTTATAGTTTCCTGCAGTGCCCCACCATACATTTTTATATATCTGGTTAAGCAGAGCATT
This sequence comes from Pedobacter sp., assembly GCF_041645105.1. Lineage (GTDB taxonomy): Bacteria > Bacteroidota > Bacteroidia > Sphingobacteriales > Sphingobacteriaceae > Pedobacter. Next base: position 560,634 of record NZ_JBAZQQ010000004.1, on the reverse strand, counting down.
TGATGATTCGAAAGAACCCACAGTACGTATATTGTCATACACCATTTTGGCTTGAAAATTTTCTTTTTGTGCCATACCAGGATATCCGCTGACTTCTACATAACGAAAACCATAATACACAAAAGCAGGCTCCCATGATTCTTTTCCACTTCCTTTAAGGGTATAAAGTGCCTGTGCTTTGGCATCTCTGAGGTTGGCGACAGACAGCTCTCCACTGGGTTCTAAAGATTCCGCATAACGCAGTTTCACCTGCAGCCCTCTTTCTCCCTGGACAGAAAATTTCATCCACCCTGTCATGTTCTGCCCGAAATCAAGGATATAACGATTGCCCGATATTTTAGTAATGGAAACCGGTGCTATACTGTCCATCACTTTCATGTTCTCAGTCATCTGTGCTTCGTAATTGCCCCCTGGTTCCTGTACAAATTCTGCTTTCAGCCAATCCCTATCGTTAAAGCCGGTTTTATTCCATCCAAACATTTCCTTCCTGGCATCATATTCCTCTCCATCATATTCATTATTAGCTCTTACAGGCCCGTCGGCTGTTCCTTTCCATGAATCATCAGAATAAACCACCTCTTCTGTTCCGTCATCATAAGTCAAAATCAGGTTAAACATCAGTTTCGGGAAACCAAAAGTTTTTATTTTATATTCCTGAAGATATTGCCGCATGGTAAAATAACGCCCGTTACCCAAAACAATACCAATGGCATTTTTCCCGTTTTGTATGTAACTGCTTACGTCAAAAGCATTGTACTTTATATTTTTGGTGTAATCAGTTGGCACTGGCGCCAGAACATGATTCCCTATCTTTTTTCCGTTGATATACAGTTCGTACAAACCTAATCCAATGATATAAGCCGTTGCCGAAACGATTTTCCTGTTATTGGTAAATTCTTTCCTGAAATAACGGGCAGATAGCCTTGAATTTTTCAGGTCTCCATCCCAGGGAAAACGACGGTCAAAACCAATCCATCTTCCGCCCCAGTCTTTAAATGGCATCTCTCCCACCTGCGTAAATGCCCAGTCCTTATAATTTAATAAACCCACATGCCAATGAGCAAAATCGCTCCAGGCAGACTCGCCTTTATTCGTCCAGATTTTTACTTTCCAGAAATACCTGGTATTCTTTTTTAATTTTGGACCATTGTATTTTACAAATGCTGAACTATCCGAAGCCATTTTTCCTGAATCCCATAATTCTGCCTTACCTGATTTCAAAGTATTTTCATTTTCCGAAACCAAAATCTGATAAGCAGTTTGCTGCGTATTTCTATGTGTGGACGTTATCTCCCAGCTCAGATTAGGTTTTTCTTGATCAATTCCTACAGGATTAACCAGCAATTCGCATCGCAGATTATTAACAGATATCTGCCCTAACGCAAAACCAGAACCTGACAGAAACCATACTATTGCTATTAAAACACATTTATTCATTTCTTTCTATTATTGTTATTCTTAATTCTATTCGTTTGGACAACTTCTATTTTTTTACCGTTAAACAAAGTCAACACTGCTTTAAGACGGTATTCACCGTCCCCATGTTGGGTAGTATCCCAAAAATTGTCGTCTCCGAATGCGATGTACGGGGGCTGACTTTCTGTAGCCACTTTTTCATTATTGATATAGAAATCAACCGAAACAATATTGAGATAAGAAACATCGGCTATAAATTTCACTTTTCCACTTACTGTCTCCCCACTTTTGGGCGAAGTAATGGTCAGTGTTCCCTTGTCATTGATTAAGCTCAGGTTTGCTTGTTCAGGCAATAATTGCAATTGTACATTATGCGTATTTAATGCTGCTGTAAATGGAGACAATGAACTAAAGTCCAGTATTCTGTTTACTGAACCGTTAATCTCTTTAGCTTCAAATGCCATTGCTTCAAATACGGGGAACTTATCTCCTTTGAAATAATCGTTTGCATAAAAAGCAAATCTTCCAGATTCTGTTCCAGTAATTATATCCATCTTACCATCATTATCCCAATCAACCACACAAGGATACGTGCAATGCCAGGCATCATGTCCGTCTGAACCTGTCCACTCTACGAAACGACCGCTACGAGCATTAAGAATACTATATTCAAAGATGGGATTAAGATTGGTGCCCTTATTTAAACACATAGTAAGGTTTCCACCACCTAAATACATACGTGGTTCTCCCATAATCAAGTCAAGATTGCCGTCCCCGTCCCAGTCTGCAACATCTATTTGTAAACGGCCATTACCTCCCGGAATCTTTGCAGGAGGTCTCTTAATTAAGATGTTTTTTCCATTTTTATCTTTTAGTTGACCTGATTTATGAAGTATTGAAGGATTTTTCGCATTCTGTGAATAAAATACCAATTCGCTATCGTCATTTAGTAATATCAGCTCCAATCTATTGTCTTTGTTCCAATCAGCAACGCCCGGCCTGTTTCTCCAAGGCGTTTTCAAAGGTTTACCATCTACTAAAAATTCATGGATTTTTGCAGACAGCTTAGGATTTTTTTTATTGCCGATATTTTCTATCCAACTTACTTTCCCCAAACAATCAGCAATAATCAAGTCCAAATCGCCATCGTGGTCAACATCTGCAGGAACAACAGTTAAGTATCCCCAATATTGTTCTTCCATTCCTTGTACCGTACCACCTGCTTTTACTGCATTAATAAAAATACGCTCATTGTTATCATACGCTAAATAGACGCCGGCTTTAAAATTTGGGGGCAATCCTTTTCCTGCAACATTCTCATAATACATAAGGTTGCCACTACATCCGCCACTAATAATGTCCAAATCACCATCATTATCCCAGTCTACCGCATAAGGAGCCGGCGAATCATTGTGTACCAGTACCCCTCCTTCCTGATAAAGCTGAACTGGCTTATCAAATTTAAGCTCCCCTTTTTTACCTTTATTTAGAGAAATCCAATAAAATCCCTGCCATGCTGTAAAAACTAAATCAGTTTTACCGTCTCCATCCCAATCTATGGGAAAAGGTTTTAAAGACATGTCTCCTGATTCGTAGGGTTGTTTCTTAAATACATTTAAAGGCATTTTTTCATTAACAACAATGGGCTTATCATTTTTAAGACCTTTATTCAGTAATATCTCTGCATATCCCTGAGTTGAACCAACAACCAGGTCTGGCTTTCCGTCATTATCAAAATCACCTGCTTTTAGCGAGAACCAGGAAGAGTTGATAAATTTCACCGGTTCACCATTTATATAGGTAAGCAACACCTCTTTAGCCAACTTCCCATTACGGTTTAGCTGAATATAAATAGCGGCTTCCATATTATCTACACGGTTAGAGCGAGGATTCTTTACATAAAAAACCCTGTCTTTATGTCCATCTCCATCCCAATCTATTAAAATATCTTCGGGGATAAAACTAGGGTCTAAATCTGTTATAAGTTGTCTGCTTCGCGGTAAAAATAAAGGCGATTGATTAGAGCCCGTATTACGATGCAACCACATACCACCGTCCACAGTTTTCCCATAGATATCCAAATCACCATCACCGTCAACATCCAATACTTCCAACCCCATTCCCGGCCATCCTGCCCATAATAAGTTCTTACTAGTATTAGGATAGTTAATTAATTCACCTACACCCAAATGCAGATTATTCTTTTGCGGAAGTGGTCCCTTATTACCGGCTGGGGCAAAGTAAACCTCATACGCAATAGCTCCCTTTTTGGCACGCCATTTCAGCGTTCCATTGCGTATATAATGATCGCTCAGCATAGCTATGGGGTCGCCAAAAGCAACTGTACATTCTTCTGTTTTTCCTCCAGAGTATTTAGCAAATACACGTACCGAGGATGGGTCTACCGGATTCAGCTCTCCGGCAGCCAACAATAACCTTGCAAAATCAAGGTCTGTCCAGACAGGGTCTCCAGAATAATCCTTATCAAGCTTACCGTTTATACGGTAAGGCAAATTCGCATGCCAATGCGCCTGTTTTTCTATAAGTGGTTTCCTTTCTACCTGATAGGGTGTAGCATTCTGAGCCCAAAGCGATTGCTTATTCCTTCCACTAATATCTTCTAGTTTTATTTCATCAAAGTATGCAGATCCTCTTTGCCCATAGAAAATAATATTGATGGTAGCTTTTCGCAAACCAGCAGGCACTTTCATTATTTTTTCCAGATAACTATAGCCTTTATTCCGGTTAAAATCACGCAACTGCTGAGTGTACCTTTCTCCTTTAAATATAATCTCTACTATCGCATCACGTCTGTAATTAACATTTTCGGTTTTTATCCATACACTTAACCGTAATGTTTGTTCATTTTCTGAATTTAATGTTACGGGGAAAGACACCTCATGGTTGCCTGTCCCTCCTCTAACGACCAAACTGCCATCTCCGGCAGGCCCAGCTTTGGATAAAACAGACCAGGAATCTTCCGGTGTAAATTTCCAGTTAATTAAGTCGCTCTTTTTTTTATCAAATTTTTCATGAAAGATGATATCATTTGCAAACGATATATTCCAAACCAAGGATAAAAAAATAATGAGTTTTATCTTCATGCTTCTTTATGTTTAAAATTTCCATAGTGATCCATTGGCGAAATGGGTAATCCCATTTCACCTGTGGACAATAAATAAATACTATTAAGAGTTACTAATAACCAGGATTTTGATCTTCAATGCCAATAGCATTATTTTTTGCTATTTCATCATCAGGAATCGGATATAGATAAGATCGAGGATTGTATAGCATTCCAGCAAGATTAGCTTCAAACGAATTTTTAACATGATCTTCCAGTCTTTCTAACCGCTGCACATCAAAATATTCATGCAACTCTCCCGCTAGTTCCTTAACACGCTCTATATAAACAAGATTTCTAAACTCTCCTGTACCTCCGGCAACAGCTGTTAATAATGTAGCTTTAGCCCTTCCTCTCACTGCATTTAATGCTGTAATAGCGCTATTAGGGTCACCTACAGCACCGGGACCATTTACCTCATTTTCAGCTTCAGCGTACATTAATAAGACATCCGCATAACGCAACAACATGATGTCATTTGCATGTCTGACGTTGGAAGGTGCAGTACCGGCAGGTCCGTCTTGATATTTTCCCAAAGCCAACCCATTTGGATGAAAATAATTACTAGAGTTCCCCCCATAAGTAACTGTAACGCCATTAAATGCTTTGTATGTGGATACTACAGTTGCGTCTTTACGTGTATCTGCTACTTCAAACAAATCTCTGAATGCTGTAGTAAATCCATAATTGTATGCCCCATAAGAAGTTGCAAAGTTTGAATTTAAAGGGGCAGAAAAGAAAGCCAAAGTACTTCCCTGATCAGGAACAGTACGAGAAAATTGAATAGCAAAAATTGCCTCTTTATTTACATTTTCCTTGTTTACATCATATAAGTCTTTAAAATCCGGCAATAAGTCAACATTATATATGGCTTTATCATCAATAACTTCTTTCAACTTTTCCCTGGCTAATTCCCACTTATCTGTTTGTTTCAAAGGATACCCTGCCATAGTCAGGTATACCTTTCCCAGCAAACTTTTAGCAGCGGCCCTTGTAGCTCTCCCACGTTCGGTTATTGGCCTTTGTGGAGGAAGAGCTGTCTCGCAAAATTGTAAATCTTCGATAATTTGGTTGTAAATATCCTGAACACCTGCTCTGGGTGCGTGAACTCCCTGAATGCTCACTGTTTCCTTAATTTTCAGAGGAACACCACCAAATAATCTTACTAAGTAGAAATAAGACATGGCTCTAAGAAACTTAGCCTCCCCGATGTATTGCTGCTTTAAAGTCTCATCCATATTTATTGCAGGAACACGATCTATAATAGTATTTGCTCTATTTATAGTGACATACAAAGAGGTCCATACACTTGAAATTCTTGGATCTGTAACAGCAAAATTAAAACTGACATAAGATTTGTGTGTAGCCATTCTTGTTAATACATATTTACTAGGTAGCAGTGCCATAACAAACAGATCATTTGTATAAAAATGCTGTCTGTTTAAAACATTATAGACGCCATAAAGGGCGACTTTAGCATCAGAAGCATTGTTAAAATAAACTTCAGGTGTAAGAGAAGAATATACTTTTTCATCTAGTTCTTTACAGGAAGAGAGAAGAACTAAAAATATGATAGACAGTGTGATTTTTTTTACCAACATAAAAATTAATTTAAATTATTTAAGATGACATTTAATTCCAAAGTACATTGAAGTAGCCCTTGGATATGAACCTAAATCCAGCGATGGTAACAAATTATTCTTACCAAAGATTCCAACTTCAGGATCGAAGCCTGAATAATTGGTGATAGTTAAAAGATTGGTAGCTGAGACATTAAAAATCAGATTCTTTACAGGTCCTTTTTTTAGCTTCAGATTATAAGCCAAACCAACATTTTTCAATCTTAAATAAGAACCATCTTCTATGTAATAATTCCCTGGGACAAGGTTATCCTGAACAGTCCCAAAAGCAGTATAATTAATATCATTGGTGGGATTCTGCGGTGTCCATGCATTTTCATACCAGTCTGCATACTTATTTAAGTTAACTAGTCCTGTGCTCATATAAGCTTTACCTACATTCATCACATCATTGCCCAGTACTCCCTGAAAAAAGATATTAAGTGTGAAATTTTTATAATTAATTTCATTGTTAAATCCTAAAATGGCATCCGGATTAGGATCTCCAATTATCTGCCTGTCAAAAGAATTAATTATTCCGTCGTTATTTACATCCTTATACAGCCATTGCCCTGGTCTTTTCTCATTATTAAACATTGCAAAAGTGGGTTGCCCTGCTGCATTAAAATCTGTAGATTGAATCAATCTTTCTGCCACCAAACCATAATACATTGGCAGAGATCCTCCCACCTGTATAATTGTAAGAGGAACGCTTCTTAAAAACACCGGAGCTGTAGCAGGTCCCGAACCATATATTTCTGTATTGGTACCAAGATCAGTTACCGTAGGTCTATTAAAACTAATATTAAAAGAAGAATTCCATTGTAAATTCCTACTCTTAATAATATCACCCGACACATCAAATTCCAGCCCCTTATTTCTAACGCTTCCCATATTTACCAACATTGTTGAAAATCCAGAAGATGTAGGAATATTTAGAGTTTGAAGTAACCTGTTCGTCGACTTTTGATACGCATCAATAGTCAGTTTTATTCTATTTTTAAGGAAAGCAGCATCTAAACCAATATTTACCTGTTCTGTTTGTTCCCACTTCAAATCTGAGTTACCCACAGTCCGAAAACTTGAGCCCGATACGATTGTTTCTCCTGAAACATAATTGGCATTACCTATTTGAGAAAGAGAACCTAAAGGTGCTATTGATTGGCTCCCTGTAACACCATAACTGGTTCTAAGTTTTAAGTCTGAAACAATCGGAGTGATGGATCTAAAGAAAGGTTCGTTTGATATTTTCCAGGCAAATGCACCAGATGGGAATAATCCCCATTTATAATTCTTTGCAAAGACAGATGAACCATCTGCTCTCCCCGAAAAAGTAAACAAATATCTATTTAAATACGAATAATTAGTACGTAGATAAAATGACTGCAAACTTCTTTCTGCTTTAGTAACGGAAGGTATATTTATAGATGTAGCAAACTGTAAACCGTTTGTTTTCAATATATCATCCGGAAACCCTAAATATGATGATGTATGGGATTTGATTATATTCTCTTGTAATGAAGTCCCCGCTGTAATATCAAACCTATGGTCATTACTTAAAACTTTATTATACTTTAAATACGCTTCCAGCACATAGTCCTCACTTTGATATTTGTTGACCCAGGCGTATCCATTGTTTTGAAAGCCTAATGCTGTTGTTTCTCTTGGGTAATAAATATCGCGCTGGCTATATCTTCTTGTGGTACCAAGATTAACCACTCCCACCAAATCTGTATTGATTTTATATATTCCTTTTGCCGATGCAAAATAGTCTTCGTTCAAGATGATATCTTGTTTATCTTTTGCCAGGGTTACCGGATTTTCAAAGAATGTTCCATCAGAATCACCATAAGCTATTCCTCCATATTCACCCGTTCCAGTAGCATCTGCAGGAACAACTGGATTTGCCCTTAATGCTAATAGTATAGGGTCTGCAAGTCGACTTACGGCAATGCCTCCAGCTTGAACCCTGTTATTTTTACCATTAGTAAGATTTATAGTTGTAGAAATAGAAAACTTATCAGAAATAACATTATCTAAGTTTACCCTTATATTTCCTCTGCCTAATTTCGAATTTACAATAACACCTTCTTCCAAATAGTAATTACCAGAAATATTATACCTTGAGAATTTATTCCCTCCGTTTATGCTCATCTGATATTTTTGAGTCACACCTGTACGAAGAATATGATCTACCCATCTTGTACCAATTCCCGCATTTTCGGGTAAGGGCAAACGAACGCTACTACCGTTATAAGGAGGTTGCTGGCCTAAAGATATAGCGTAATCATTTCGTTCCTGTGCATATTGCTGAGCGGTACCCATTTCAGGAAGATTGATGATATTACTTACCCCGGTTAATGATTCAAAAACTATGTTAGCTTTACCTTCCTTACCTCTTTTTGTGGTAATTAATACCACTCCATTAGCTCCTCTTGACCCATAAATAGCTGTAGAAGAAGCATCCTTTAATATTTGTATGGATTCGATATCGTCTGGATTTATTCCGGAGAGGGGATTGGCTTCCTGTCCATATCCATTACCAGAAGCTTCTCCTAAAGCAGGCAAAGGATAACCATCAACAACATATAAAGGCTCATTGCTTCCAGAGACTGAGTTGCTACCCCTTATTCTTATACTCACATTGCCTCCAGGTTCAGAAGAAGTCTGTGTTACCATTACTCCTGAAGCTCTTCCCTGTAATTTCATGTCAAAGGTTGCTGTAGATACTTTCTCTAAATCCCGTTCTGAAATACTGGAAATCGACCCCGTTAAATCTCCCTTTTTTTGCTCTCCATACCCTACAACAATTACTTCGTCAAGATCTTTTGGCTGTACTACTAACGTTATGTTTACCGTTTTCCTGTTTAATACAATGCTCTCCTGAGTGAAAAAACCCATAAATGAAAAAACAAGGATACTGGTTGAACTTGGGACTTTGATGGAATAATGCCCATCACTATTGGTCACCGTTCCACCTGTCCCCTTATTTTTAACACTTACATTAACCCCGGGTAAAGGTCTTCCCTGCTCATCATTAACAGTTCCAGTAATCATTGATTGAATTGGTGTATCTACCTCATCTCCCTTTCTGCGCAGCACTACTGTATTTTTAGTAAACAGAAAAGTAATGTTCTGATCTCGCATACAAAGGGTCAACACTTCCGACAAGTTCATGTTTACCACAGATAAACTTACAGGTTTACTTCCCTTTATTACTTCTGTATCATAAACAAAATTGTAGTTACTCAGTTTATCAAGTTTTCTAAGAACATCTTCTAGCGGAACAGAATTCACAGTTAGGCTGATCTTCTGTGCATAAGATGCAGCACTCACTTGAAAAACACCTATGGTCATCAGCAAAAGCATGAGTTTCATAATTTTCAAATATTTTACCTGTACACGGGATAAGCCCCTGTAAGGAAATGCACTATTAATTTTATACATTTGGTTAGGTTTATTTATTTGGTTGTTAACAGCAATACTTTAAATAATCTTCGCTCCTAATTTGGAGCAAATTGCCAGGGGTACGCCAATACCCTTGGCTTTCTGAGAGATTTTATGAATTAAATAGTAATCATTTATTTCGTAACGATGATCCTCCTTCCTTCTATTTTGAAATGAATAGCCCCTGTTAATTCTAAAACATTCAATACTTCCCTTATATCACTAAATCTGGACACTGTACCTCCAAAGGTTTTATTCTCAATGTCTCCATGCAACTCAAAATCAACATCATACCATCGTGATATTTCTTCCATAATAGATCTGATACTTTCATTTTTAAAAGCGAAAAGACCATTCTTCCATGCCACAGCATCCGTTACATTTACATCTTTCACGTTAAATGTAGGTTTGACCTGACTTAACGTGGCCTGCTGGCCGGGAGTTAAAAAGACCTTATTTGTTTGATTATTAAGACTTACTCGCCCTTCCAATAAAGTAGTTCGGATTACAGGATCATCTGGATAAGCTGCCAGGTTAAAATGTGTTCCTAAAACTTCAAGTGTCTGATTTTTAGTTTCAACAATGAAGGGATGTGCTTTATCATGAAAAACTTCAAAGTAGGCCTCTCCCATTAGTTCAACCACCCGTTTCTTATTCACATTTAAAGCAGTAGAATAAGTTAAACTTGAAGCTGCATTTAGCCATACCTTAGACTTATCAGGTAATATGATAGAATAATTTTCTCCTTTTGCTGTCGATAAGGTATTTACACTATTGATATCAGAAACCTGCTCCTGAATTTCGTAAATAATTTGTCCAGATGCTGTTTTGCTAATGATGATACCAGATTCTTTTGCCAGTTCACCATTTGCTGCATCATCCAGCTTTATCTTTTTGCCATTTGCTAAAGTCAACGTTGCACCAACAGATCCTGGTGAAACTACATCTGTATATGCTATGGATTCCTTATCTGTTTTGTCGATATAAAATATTATTCCCGAACCAACTATCAAAAGAATAGCAACAGCGGCAGCGATACGAGGCCAAAGCTTTACAGTTTTATTTAAATTAAGCCTACTTTCAATTTTATTTAATTCCGTATCCAGCTCATCGTCTGACAATTCCCTTTCAGTGAATTCACCAAACAAGACCCAATTCTCTAAAAAAGCTTTTTCTTCTTTATTGATTGTGCCCTCCCGGAATTTTTTTAACAGACTCGTTATTTCTTTATTGTCCATGGCTTAAATTATCCAACTGAGGATTATTAAAACATTAGACAGTCGAATGCCGGACAAGGGTTAAAAAAAAATAAAATAATTTTAAGAATTCATTAAGAGCACTAAAATCAACAATGGTCCAAACTTTACTTTCAGAATTTTAATAGCATGATGCATATGACTTTTTACAGTTTCCTCTGAAAGTCCCAATTCCTGGGCAATCTCTTTCCGTGAATAATTAGTCTTTCTGCTCAGTTCAAAAACCTGACGCATCTTTTTTGGTAGAGCCTCAATCTCTTTATCTATTAATGCAGAAAGTTCATTATGTCTAAGCAAGTGGTCGGTTGAACTATGTGTTTGTGCAGCATACTTGTTAAAACTTTCAGTGTATTTCGCTGTGACTTGTTTATGCGCAATGATGTTTATGATACGATTTCGGATGCTACTATACAAATAAGTAGACAGTGCAAACTGTAAATCTATTTCATCATGCTTCTGCCAGAGCGCAAGAAACAAGTCATGAAGCAAATCATTTACAAGTTCTTTATCGCCCAAGCGCTTAAAAGCAAAAATGTACAAGAGCCTTTTATATCGTCTATAAATTTCAGTAAAAGCCAAACGATCACCTCCCCGAAATAATTCAGCCAACTGATCATCTGTATACTTATTGTAACTTACCATAATTGCTAATAGGCCATACTAATTAATCATTATTGACTGCTTAATCCAATCTTTCCCTTAGCAATTATAAATAAATATTTCCGAATTACTTATCTAGCTTTATTCAGCTTTAAATTGTTCTATTATAATTTCTAAACAACGTGAAGTTGCAATACTTACCGATAGCAGTGCTTATGCCAATAAGCTAGACTACTATGCTGATAAACTGAAAGAATTTAATAAAGACATAATTAGAATAAACTCCAATCTGCCAAATGCAATAAAAGAAACATTAACACAAGAAGGATTCTGTAATTCTCCACTTGCAATACAAATGATAACTGGAAAAGAGAAAGATGTTTATTCAAACGTTGAATTTAGTTTCGATTGATAGATAAGGAAACATGATGGAGCAAAAGGTACAATCACACTATCGTCTTTCGGCGTCTCTGCCTTAATGTCAATAGAAAGATGGATGTTAATTTTTCCAGAAATCGATAGGAACAGGATGCTTTTCGAGGAATATAATAGCCTCTTCATCCTTTTTCTTGAAAAACGGGGCATTTGTATATTTAACTACAGAACCAATATCCTGAGTTGAAACATCTTTTCCGATTTTATTCTTGTTTTTTATATTTCCCATTTCACAATAGCTTGATAACAAGATAATCATATTTTATTCCTTATAGATGTCGTGCTACCTCTTGCAAATACAGAACTCTTTGTCTATCCTGATTATTGGTATTAACATTTGTCTTCTGCCATCTAAAACGGAGTAATTTGAGATCTTTCGTTAAGAATTGCTCAGCAACAAACGTAATAAGCTTTGGAACAAAAGTGTTACTTTATTACAAATTTGGTGGATTCCACCAAAACGACGCGAAAAAACAATATAGAATTCCGAAAGCAATCATTTCAAAATGCTTTAACAGGAGATTATTTTGAATTTCAGATTTCAAACACAGATATTTAGCCATGTTTTGACAAGGAAGAACTATGCTATAACTGATCTGCAAGATAAATTGTCCTTATATCTCGATTATTAACTCCTTATTATAACCATTATATTTTTCATCAAGATAGCCATGTGGATTACATACAATCTCTGTTTTACCTATCTTATATCTTGTTGGAGTATGAATATGTCCATGTATCCAATACAGAGGATTATATTTAGAAATCAAATCCTCAAGATTAGAAGCGTACGCAGAAGTTACTGGATCATTTTTGTATAATTCAGGAACCGATTTTATACTAGGTGCGTGATGTGTAATAACCACATTCTTATAATCTTTAGATTCTTCCAGGCTTTCCTCCAACCACAATTTTGAAAACTGATGAATTTTATAGGTGTCTATAGTTCTTAACTTAGAATAGGAAGGATCTCGGCGAATTTTTTTATAATCATTCATCTTAGCTTGACAGATAATTCCATACTCAACAGGACTTCCAAACATCGAAAAATCCGTCCATAAGGTTGTGCCATGAAACCTTATCCCATTGAATTCAATTCTGTTATTTTCAAGAACGGTTACATTTGAGTCCTTTGAGGCGTCGATGATTTTATGTAGTGTTTTTGGGTAAGTTCCTTTATAATATTCGTGATTCCCAAGGATATAGATCACGGGCTTGCCAGGAATATATTTTTTAACCCATTCAACTCCCCTTGTACCTAAATTGGTATCCCCAGCTAAAATGACAAGATCAGCATTTTCAAAATTTAAGTCTGAAATCCCAAATTCCTGATGCAAGTCGCTTATAATCTGTATCCTCATTTCCTATTTAGCAGCCTTCTATTTATCAAGTTAAAAATTGTCTTTATTTTGTCGTACAAATTCAATGTTCAACAAATTTAAGTCGTCTTCATAATCAAAGAATTTTTGGTCAAGTTCTTCCCAAGTTGGGTTGGCTACCTCTTGAATTTGTTCTAAAATCGCTTGGCGTTCCGCTCTGTCCGGTGAAACTTTCTTGTTAGGGAACTGGTCAATGGCCTTTTGTAAAATATCAGCAGTTGTATTTGCTTTAATTGTCCTTAAAGACAGAACTGTTAGATATGCGAAGTTACCACTTGAATTAAAAAAATATTGATTAAAACCTCCATTGTTAATTTCTCTCTCCAAACATTGATTATAATAAAACTGTTTTTGTTGTTCAGTAAGCTTTTCCATTTCGTCTCCGTATGAGCAAAGTTCACCTATATAGTTGTCCAGTTCAATTATGCTACCATTCACGTCGTCCGATGAAAGTAGTTTCTCAAGATTAAGCTTTTTGCTACTTGAGTGATTGTCTAATTTGTCAGCCCCACCAAATAGTTTTTTAAATATACTCATGTTCGCAGAATTCCGTTAATCGAATATAGTAAACTTATTAATATCGCTAATATGGTTCTATAAAAGAAGAATAATGTATTCCCACCCTATAGTCGATTGCCATGCCCGGCACACAATAAAAACCTTTGATGGTCTTAATTTTATATATTAGCAATACAAAACCAGCAAATCTATGCCTCCAATACAACCACTTATAACTTCATTGAAGAATGTTTATGGCTGGTATAAGAAAGTTTAGTGGCAACACGATGAAGACACAACAAAGAAAAGTATGGGACTTTGGAACTACATACAAATTTTAGGACAGAAAAAACAAGGTTGGCTTTTCAAAAAAGACAACGTTGAAGAACGACTTCTTGCGTTGACAAAAATTTTGGAGTTTGGTTATCCGAGTTCCATCCAAAACCTAGTTCCATTTCTCAAAGACAACAACAAAGAAATTCAACAAAAAACTTGCAAAGTAATAACTCAACTATTCAAAAAAATTGAAACTAAAAAAGACTTTTACGATACTTTAAAGCATTGCGACATTTCAAAATCAGATATAGATGCTTTTAGCAACACTTTTTCACATGAAGATTGCATAACACTATATTCGATTGCTACACTAAATAGCAATGGATATGTAAGAGAAAAAGCTATTAAGAAACTCGCTGAAAGCAAAAGTGAAAAAGCAATTCAATTCATCGTTTACAGATTAGCCGATTGGGTTCAAGCCGTTCGACTAACTGCATTAAAAAGCCTTGAGAATTTCAAAAAAACAGAATTTATAAATGCACTCGTTGACAATTTGACAATTTTTGAATGGCTGCAAAAGGTAGAGAGAACAGATTTAAGTTCAGTTTATACCAACATAATGAATTTTGTGGTTGTAGAAAACAGAAATTTTGTAATTGAAAACTTCAAAACATTTACTGACAGAACACGAATTGTAATTGCAAAACACATTGCAAACTCGGACAAAATTAATCTTGAAGATTTAAAAATTCTTTTAAGCGATAAGCATTTTTTAGTTCGCAATTTCGCCCTATCCCATTTCGATAAATTCACACCATCTGAAATTGACAATCTTTTAGTTGACAAATCAGCAAGAGTTAGAATGCAGACACTTTACAGGTTGAAAAACAAAGAAAATTTTCCAGACTTAGTGTTTCCTTTTCTTTCAGACATTTCGGCTACTATTCGAGACTTTGCTCGTTATTCTTTAAAAGATAGCATTTCTGATTTTTCGACAATCTACAACGATAATCTATTAAACAAGAATAATATAATTGGTTCTTTGAGTGGACTTGCTGAAACAAACGGAAAACAGTTTATAGAAAACCTTATACCATTCTTGAAAAACACAAAAATAAAAGTGAGAAAGACCGCATTTTTAGCTCTTAAACAATTAAATAATAGCAAAGCCTACGATTTTGCTTTACAGAATTTGGATAGCGAATACATCGGAATACGTAATGTAGTAATTGAGTATTTTTCAAACACAGCATCATCAGACTTTTTGCAAAAAGCAAGAGAAATTTATGAAAACGGAAGCTACGACTTGAAGAAATCAATGCTCAAATTATTTAACAAAGTTGGCAAATGGAGCACTATTGGAGACATTATGATTGGGACAATTGATGAGAACGAAAATATAAGACAATTAAGTTTGGATTATCTACAACAATGGCGAAATAAAGCGACAAGCTATTTTACACAACCCAAACAAGGAGAACTCGAAAGAGCAAATCAGATGTTTAGATTTGCTTTTGAAGCACACGAAGAAAAGAAATTTTTTAACCAAAACCCATTGACCGGAATTGACTTTTACTTACGATAAATTCCTCATACACATCCCACCACAAAAGAAAGAATAATTTTGCCGACTAGCCTGGGATTTATGAATTTTGTAATTTGTTCAATTCCTTATTACCTAACAGAGACCTAAGTTGAATGATAGCTGTTTGATTCAGTTGTATAATTCGTTCCTTCTGGACTAAACCTTGATGGATCATAACTGAATTGATGCTTTCCATATTACTTAAAACCACAAGCTGCTCTAATGTAGCATAGTCACGGACATTACCTTCTAGGTTACGATTGTCACTTTTCCATTGCTGAGCTGTTTTACCGAATAATGCAACATTTAGCATATCCGCTTCACTCGCATAAATTACAGCAGACTGTTCTTTAGTCAATTCTAATGGGATGATTTTCTCTTTAATTGCGTCTGTATGAATTCTATAGTTTACTTTTGCAAGTGTACGGTGAAAATTCCAGTTTAAGCTTAGACGGTCATTTTCCTCATTTTTAAGCCTCTGATACTCCTTAATTAGATAAAGCTTAAATACTGCACTTATTGCTGAACCAAACTCAAAGGCAATATCTTTATGTGCATACGTTCCGCCATATCTTCCTGATTTAACGTAAATTCCAATGGCATTAGTTTGTTCAATTATCTGACTAGGACTTAATACAAAGCTGGGTAAACCTGCCTGCATTTTAAAGTGGTCAAATTCGACCACTTTAAAATTACTGTTATTCATTTGCTCCCATACACCAATAAATTCCAAAGCCGTGCGAGTTCTAATCCAATTTTTAATGACGTCAGCTGCACGGGCATCTCCCTCCTTGGCCTTTGCCATATCGGTTAATGAAATGTAATCATCGTCATTGAGGTTTGAAATGGATATTTCAATATTTTGGACTTGAATCACTTTATTGGTTTTTGCCATAGCTGTAAAGTTTAATGAGATCACATAATTGATTAAAGTGCTATTGCAAACATATACAAACCTTAATAAATAATCAAAAAGAAATTAACAATTCTAAAAGAATAATATAGACTTCTAAGAAAAACATTTTTTACATTTATTGTTAATTATTTGATTGATTTTCCAATTTATTGGAAAACATCCCTCCACTATACATCGCCACCTATCTATTTAAATAAACAGTGAAATATTGGTCCATAGCAATATATAAGTAAGATACATCATAAAAATTAACACTTGTTTTTCTTTAGATTTGAACTATGAAAATTAGAAGAACGCTCTTTGTACTGATTTTAATTATTATCTGTGGAGCCAAAGCATCAGCTCAAAACACTTTAGACTTACTTTTCAATCTATCCAGTTGTACCGAAATGCCTTGCGACATGAATAAAGTAGAAGAGTGGATTAAGAAATCTATCAGCCCATTATACATTGCGAATTTGCAGTATAGTACATCAACTTATGGAGATAACAACTTTCTGAGTTTTTCTCTTCGTGGAAGAAATCCTGTTCTGGTGCCACTTGATGGCACTAATGGAATGCAGCTAAACTTTGCAACACTTCCGCCACCAAGCGCACGTTCTCAAAAAATCAGTGTACTGTTCACGCAGCAAATAAGATCTTATCTCGGCAAAGTGCGCTACGATGAACTTCCACAGACAAACGAAGACTTTTTCTATATAGCTTATAAAATGCTCAAACTATCACCGGGTCAAATGATAGCCAATACACTAAATTATGAAATCGAGTCAGACGGATCAATTGAAAAACTGAAGATCTTTAATGAAATGGTGAACAAAAAGATGAAAACCAACATTATAGTTCCTGAAAAGGCATATGCAGATATCAACCAATATCTTAAATACTACATTCAGACATTCGGTTTAAAACGCATTAACCCCATATACAAAACGTTTATTGAACAAAAGGATTCTGTAAAAACCATGGAAAAAATTGAACGTTTCTATGCAGTCACCAGGTTTTTCCAGGGTGGTATGAAAGCCAAAATAGATGATCACTTTAACCCTCGCTTCAACCTGAGTCTGGACTCGACTGCAACCATTGATTTTCCAGTAGCTATACTCAAACCTTTAAATAAATCTGATTCAATTGCCCGTTTTAAATTCCAATATCTCGAAGCAAAAATGGATTATAGGAAAAAGAACTTTGTCTTGGTTTTTAAAGGTAAATGGTCATCACCTGTTACCATACAAGCGATAAAACAATACAGCTATAATCATAAAACTAATGTACCAATCCTGATTAAGCCGGTAAAGCTACCATCCTCAGGTCTTGATTTTGATAAAATTATTATTACGCTTACCCAAAATGATGTAACAGTAGACGGCGGTACAGTAGATGAGTATAAATATCAGCTAACGAAAGAAAAATGGCCCAAAGTCTCATCAGCCACCAAAAAAAACTAACAAATTGCGAATCACCAAGACCTAAAATGAAAGATATCACTAATATTCTAAATTAAGAAGTGCACTGGAGAGATGTATCTAAATCAGGATTTATTGGAGAATTATTTTTCGTTGTTAAAAATAGTTTTGGCGGAAGTTTAAATACACCAGTAGGGCATTTAATTGGTTTTATTGAACCAGCAAGTGAATTCTCTGCTTCGTATTGGAAAATATTACTGACAATCAGGGATGAGGTTAGATATAATGAGCATAAAAACACGGAGTAATTTGAGATCTTTCGTTAGGAATTGCTCAGCAACAACCGTAATAAGCTTTGGAACAAAAGTGTTACTTTACTACAAAGTTGGTGGATTCCACCCAAACGACGCGAAAAAACAATATAGAATTCCGAAAGCAATCATTTCAAAATGCTTTAACAGGAGATTATTTTGAA
Source organism: Pedobacter sp. (assembly GCF_041645105.1). Classification (GTDB taxonomy): domain Bacteria; phylum Bacteroidota; class Bacteroidia; order Sphingobacteriales; family Sphingobacteriaceae; genus Pedobacter. Next base: position 542,205 of record NZ_JBAZQQ010000004.1, on the reverse strand, counting down.
TTTCAGATTTCAAACACAGATATTTAGCCATGTTTTGACAAGGAAGAACTATTTTATAACTGATCTGCAAGATAAATCCTTAAAAAAATACCAATTAGAAAACACAACAGGCTTTTAAACAATTATATTAGTATAAATGGAATAAAGGACTCTTTAAAATTAAAGGAAGTTGAAGGGGTGTCCAATCAATATGGCGAAGTTTACTATAAAAAATTACCTAACACCCCTGTTTTTCTTGTTCTTTTCAAAAAAGGATGACCTGACAAACTGTCAATCCCAGTTCTTTCTTTTATTATCAATTAAGAAAAACCTTCCCTGAATTACTGCTTTACGTACCTGCATACCTCGGTTAGTCAATTCCATTCGTTTGGTTGAGCTTTAACAAGTAAGGAAAAGACTGCGCTTAGGCTCATCAGCATCACGCATCTTGGATATCTGTTCATGTTTAATTTTTATTTAGCTTAAGGAAATCCGTTACAAATTCATCATCAATAAGGCCAGGATAAGCCTTACATACCCTGCTAATTTCATCCGCCTGGCCATCAGAAAGTTGTTCATCAGGATTTAAACACCAGGTACCTTTTAGCAGTCCCTGTCTTTTTAGTACTTCATGGATACCAGGAATACAGCCATGAAAAGCATGTGCAGGATCAAATATCGCCGCATTCATATCTGTAACCTGCAGTCCTTTACTCAGCAATGACGCCATGTTTGCATAGCCATTTGCCTTGCATGCTTTAAGTTCCTCAAACAACTGCACCGAGGCTTTTGTCCATACGGCCCAATGGCCTAGTAAACCGCCTATAAACTCTTTTTCTACAGTTACTCCGTTTACCTCAAACCTATAGGTGCTGAGCAGATCGGCAACAATGTTATCATCATTCCCCGTGTATAAAGCTATTTTCTCCCTTCTGGAAGAATTACATATCGCCCGCACAACATCTAATGTCTGATATCGGTTGAAAGCGGCTACCTTAATGGCCTCCACATTTTCAATTTCGCTAAATTTCAACCAGAAATCATAGCTAAAGATTCGTCCCCCAACGCTCGGCTGCAAATAAAAACCGAACACCGGCATCACTGCGGCCACAGTTTTTACGCGTTCTAAAATCTGAGCTTCTGTCCAACCTTGTAAACCACCCATGCTCAAAAGGCCCATATCATAACCATACTTCAGCGCTGTCTGTGCTTCTTCTACAGCCTGTTTTGTCGGACCACAGATACCTGCGATTTTGATAAATGGTCTGTCTAAGCCGACTTTATCTATTTCTTCGGCCGCTAGTCTAAGTACAATTTCATAAAGATTTATTCCCGGATCCCTGATTTCGAACTGGGTACTGTGCACACCTACGGCAATTCCGCCGGTGCCCGCAGCCATATAATAACGGGTTAGTAAGCGCTGTTGTGCTTCATCCAGCTTCCGATCTGCGGTTAAAGCCAGTGGATGTGCGGGAATAATTGTTCCGGCATCGAGGAACTGTTTCAGTTCAGGTTTAAGTTGCTGTGCCATTAGAATTGTCCCTTCCTTTCCTGAAAGTGTGTAGGCTTATTAGAAATTTTGCCACCTCCCTGTAACCAGCTGACCGTCATCTCCATCATTTCCCTTATCGTTACTCTAGGATAACCAAACAGCTTATGTGCTTCAGAAGCATTATTTAATAATGCGGTAGGTTGAACTTCGTTTTCAAATAAAGGTGTTCTCCCCATTAACAGGCCAAATTGTTCGGCCAGCCATTTTACTGAAAGGGTTTCAGGTCCGGTTACGTTAAGAATTTTAGTCGGCGTACTGCAATGCAGTAAAGATCTGATCGCAATTTCGTTGGCATCGCCCTGCCAGATCACATTAACGTTTCCTGTGGTCAGGTCAATCGGCCTTCCTTCATTTACCGATTTAGCGATTTCCAGTAATACTCCATAGTGTAGATCTATCGCATAGTTAAGTCGGTAAATTAAAGTTGGCGTATGGTTCTTTTCTGAGAAATATTGAAAGATCCGCTCCCGACCCAGACAAGACTGACCATATTCACCTACGGGTGCTACTGGATGATCTTCAGAAAATCCACCGCTGCTTACCTGTGTAAAAGGGTATACATTCCCTGTTGAAAACGCAACTATTTTTGAGTGTTTATAGCGTTCTGCAACACGTCCGGGAAGATAGGCATTCATTGCCCAGGTAAAAGCTTCTTTCCCTGTAGTGCCAAATTTGGTACCAGCAAGGTAAATAATATTAGCTGCATCCGGTAAAGCCGAAAGGTCATCTTCATTCAGCAAATCCGCAGAGATGGTTTCTATACCCGCAGCTTCCAGTTCTTCACGTGCCGACGGATCAGAAAAGCGGGATACGCCGATGATTCTTTTTTTCAGGCCTGCCTGGTCTACAGCCAATTTAGCTAACTTAGCCATACTTGGTCCCATTTTCCCACCTACACCAAGCAACATGATATCTCCTTCAATTTTTTTTATATCAGCGATCAGTCTTTCAGATGGCTTTAATAATTCTTGTTCTAGTTGTTCTAGTTCAGTCATTTTCTGTGTATCAATTTATTTTAAAAACAGTTCTTTTATGTTGCTTAAGGCAAGAAATAGGAGAATCAGCAAGCCTAGTGCAGCTAAAATTTTGGTAAACCATGTGTTTACCTCTTTACCCATAATTTTTCGGTCATTGGAAATGGCATACATCGCTATACCTATAAAAGGAACCAGGAAAATGGTTACACTTTGTGCAAAAACGATGAGTTCCAGTGGAAGTTTACCAAATTTAATGGCTATTGCAGCGCCAAATATCATGACAAGGGCAATCAGTAATTTAACGGGCTTCGAGTTCAACTGGCTGCCTTTACCTAGAGCGTCACCTAGCAAAACACCGCCTACAGTAGCATTACCCACCAGCGAAGAAAAGGAAGCCCCAAAAAGTCCGATCAGAAAAAAGGTAGCTGCGGCACTGCCAAATAGCGGTTCGAGTGCCCTGGCCATATCTGAAGCATTGTTAACTTTAATTCCCTTGATATTCAGTACCGCCGCCGCGCAAATCATGACGATAGCACTCATGAGTCCCAATATCACTATTCCAGTAAGGCTACTACTACCTTTCTCCCTGATTTCAGGGTTAATTTTGATGCGTTCCTGTACCAGATAGCTTTGATAAAAAGCACCGACGATAGAGAAACAGGAAGCAAAAAAAGCGATCACCAATCCCGTTGATCCTCCCGGAAGCTCAGGCACTAATCCGCCGGTAATTCCTCCAATACTAGGTCGGGCGAAAAACAAAGTGGTTACAAAAGCAAAAAGCATCAATGCCACTAAAAAGATCATCAGTTTTTCCAGCACCTTATAAAAGGCCCTAAAAAAGAGTAAACTGATCCCCAGCAGATTAAATACAATAATCCACAGTGTAGCCGAAGTGCCACTTGCTTCAGCAACCGCAATACCTACACCTACTGAGTTACCAGCCTGAAAAGAGGTTGCCACCAGAAAGATCCCCATCCCAATTGCAACGGCTGCAGTGTTACCCCATTTTTGCCGGATGGATGTCAATAAGGACTGCCGTGTTGCTACGCCGATCCTTGCGCCCATCATGGTAAAAATATTCATAAAAAAAATGGCGACAATAACAATCCACAGTAAACTATAACCATAATCTGCACCAAGTTTTGAGGTGATAGTCATTTTACTTGGACCAAATACCAGTGCCGCCGTAATGATTCCTGGCCCTAGTGAAAGAAGTCCTTTTTTTAGCTTTACAAACATTTCTTTATCGTTTTTTGCTTAATCTGTTCCCTTTTAATTTCCGTCCCCTTGTTGCCCAGTTTTTCCTGATGAAATTTAGTATCGCCGCAAGTTTCCTGCTACTAAAACTTATTTAACAAGCATATAACTCCGTAAGACCTCAGATTTCAGGATTCTATCATGTCCTTTTAAAGGGAAGCTACGACTAGGGTTGCGGTTACTGATAAAAACAGCGCCATCACTGCATACGTAACTTCAAGGATAAGGATTGTCTGCGAGAATGCTCCCATCGATATTCAATCTTAAAACCTTTTATTTTAAGCTTTTATAACGTAGCAGCGCTTCAATGTAATAATAATCTGCATAGATAAGCGGAACATCAACTTCAATGCTTCCAGGCTTATGTCCGACAGAATGCTTCAGCAAGAAATCACCGGCTTCTCCGTACTCAGTCCTATAAGGCTTTTGGCTCAGGTTGACAAGCATCTCACGTGCTTCGGTAACATAACGATCTGCCGTTTCCTTGTCTACATAACCTTGCAATTCCAATAACCCGCTACTGAAAATAGCTGCGGCGGAAACATCTCGCTCTTCATTAGGAATTTTTGGAGCGTTGAAATCCCAATAAGGTATTTTGTCGGCCGGAAGATTCGGATGATTGAGGTAAAAATCTGCAATTGACATGGCATGGTTTAAGTATTTTTTGTCACCAGTTTCACGAAACATCACGACATAACCGTATAATGCCCATGCCTGACCTCTCGCCCAAGCAGAGCTGTCACTGTACCCTTGATGAGTTACTTGCGCTAAAGCCTTACCTGAATCATCATAGCATACTACATGGTAACTACTATGATCTGGTCTAAAATGATTTGCCATGGTAACGTCTGCATGTTCGACCGACAATTTATAAAACGAACTGTCTCCCGAATGTTTTGTAGCCCAAAACAGAAAATCCAAATTCATCATATTGTCGATGATCACCGGAAAATCATAGTCACGAAACGAATCCCAAGATTTAATAACCCCTCGATTAGCATCGAAGCGTGTGGATAGGGACTTTGCCCCTTGCATGAGGATATTTAAGTAGGTCGAATCGCCCGTTAACTGATAACCTTTCCCAAATGGACAAAACACCATGAAGCCTAGGTCGTGGGTAGTAGTATTATACTGTTCCTTGGCTACCGCCATTGACCATAGGTGAGCGGCGTCTTTCCATTTCTGATCCTGACTATATTCATACAGATACCACAGAGTACCTCCGAAAAAACCACTTCCCCACCATTCCGAAGGCTTATCGTGATAGCTTCCATCGTGATTTAAAGAATGAGGTATTTTCGTGGTATCGGGATGGGCAGCCAGCATGACCTCATATTGCTTCATCGCCTTAGCTAGTTCTTTATCAACATCAAAGCTTTGAACTTTTTTCCCACAACTACTAATCAGGGCAACGATTCCCAGTAAAACAATCGAAATACGACTCATTTGAATAATCATTTTTTATATTTTAATGTTAAAATTTTATTAAACAAAACAACGACAAAATAAATTTTGTCGTTGTTTATATTTTAGGGAATAGTAATCCCACCTGCAATTAGTTGATTGTTACCATTAAAAATAAAAAGATACTGTTGAGAGATAGTTCCCTCCCCTTTTGTTTTTACAATCACTTTAATTTGTGAATTAGTCCAGGAAGTGGAGGGCAAAATGCTCAATTTTGTACAGTTTGTATAAACAGGTGCATCACCTACTTCTACCCTTGCGGGAGCATTCGGTCCCGTCGCTACATATACATCATCGTATACACCTCCTGGATTTACCAAGCTGTTTCCAAACCAACCGGGAATATTAATTTGATTCCATTTTTCTGAAGCTGGCCCTCCATTAAAAACAGCTTTATGATGCTCACGTACCCAAGGCGTACCCGTCTTCGCACTCAGCCATTGAGCCCAGGTGTACCCTTGCGTTTGATAGTTGACCGGATCAGCCCTGAGCCATGCAGTCATTCTATTAAACCCATCGATATCGAAGAGTTCATCCAGACTTGCAAGCCATCCAATATTATCCGTGTTTCCCCCAATCTGAAGTGCCTTTGCCTGACCATTTGTAGGAATGCATAGATCAGCCTTTTCATCCTGAAACCCGTTGTCCCCATCCATCAACCAGGTCAGTTTCCAATGACTCGCTGCCCCCCATTGATCTCTGGAAGGGGCACCTGGAAAAAATTTCCCAGGAGGTACGCTGACTTGATACGAAAGAAAAACTTCCTTTGTATTGGCAAAACGTACTTTCAACGATGTGCGCTTTGCACCATACAGTGCTACCAGTGCCAACTCGTCCTGCATAGAATAGGAAGTTTTTCCCGAATATGCATACTCATGGTATCGGGCGATGTAGTCTGTGGATTTTGCCGCCCAAGTACCGATCAAGGGTGATGTCAAGGGGATAGGATCATTGTGCGCCCCCCCTTCAAAATCATCATAGATTATGACATTCGGGCCGCTACCAAATCCAGTTCCTGAAATAATGAGCTCCTGCCCCTGATTTACGCTACCGGTTACCTGCACATCACCATTGATAACAAATTCACCGGACGCATTGACAACAATGGAAACCGCTTCCTTAGTCGTCTGCAGATCTTCATCCGTAACTTCCAAATGCAGGGATATTGTTTTACTCGTATAAGGCACATTTACCAGCAATTGGCCTTTATATTCTTCCAATCCAACAGCGGCAGTAATCTGTTGTTGCTCACCATTCAATGACCGAACAAATTGTTTGATCTTTGATGATGTCGTCACGGTATAATCAATCGTGATCGTTGTTTCCTTTATCACCGGAAAATTAATCACACCGTTAGATATCGTATGTCCTTGTGCGGCAAAAGCAATGGAGGGCATCTCAGATTTTTTATCGAGAATATTGTCCTTTTTTTTACAGCTCACAAACGCCGCCAATAAAAAACTGGCTATTGTACATATCATGTTGAAATTATTCATACCTATTATAAATTTAAGGGTTAAGACTCACTCCTTTCAAAAAGTTGAGATTAGCATCAAAAAGCAAAATGCTAGCAGCCTCAAAAGAGATCGATCCTTGGCTCCACATCTTTAAGGTAATCGTGTTATTGACCGCATCACTACTGACATATCTCAAAGGAACTGCTATAGAGGTAGTTGCTGGCGTTGTTCCGTTTGAAAGAAATATCAGCACACCACCGCGTTGTACGTACATATCAGTCCGCAGGATTTCTATGTCAGCGGCTTTGTCTACGTCGTCATTATTACCTATGTAATCTTGCCACAGAACCCATCTGGCACGTTCCGGGAATGCCGACTTTACCACATCATTCTGCACCTGATTGCTAGAGTTCTTTGGAGTGTGTACAACCATGGAAGAATGATTGGCATCCAGAAGGAAAGTTTTCGCTAGCCCGTCCTCCAGATCAGGTGTGTTCTGCTTCCATAGCCAGCCAAAACGGTGGACAAGTCCCTGATGCTGTGGTGCAGGGGTACTACAACTTTTAGCACCATCGCCTCTATATCCTAACATTCGCGGCCCGTTAAACCTAGGTGTCGTCTCCGTTATGTAAGCCGAATTCCAATCATTCCCATTTAGATTTTTATCCGCACGCACCCGGTCCTGCTTCCACTGGAAAGTGGCGCCAGGATTTATTCCTGCTTCGCAGCGAGATACCGAGTACATAAACGTGAACTCTCCAGGCCCTATAATGGATCCTGTATCCCAGTTGATGCTACCAGCCCCTGCTGGATTAGCAGCACCATTTGGTTTTAGTATGGATCGTGCCCATCGATATCCTTGTTCATCAATGTGAACAAAACGTCGGTCAACACCCTCAATAACCCATTGCTCGCTACCCGAAGTAATCGTAGTAGGAAAAGAAGTTCCATTGGGCTGCTCATACAACCATCCTTCGCCAAAGCCCAACCATATAGATTTGTTTGGCGGGGTTAACTGATGTATGTTACTTGTAAGTGTTATGAGTTTTTGATCCCCCAATCCTGTTAAAGCGCTCCAGGAAAGCTCAGGAGTACCTCCAGATACCGAAGTTTCAGATACAAGAATCATTTTTTCTTTAACAATTATCGAAAATGATTTCTCACATACACGGTTATTTGCATCCAACACCTCAAGTTTTACAGCAATAACCTTGTCTTCAGCTGGAACATCGACAGTTAATTGACCATGATATTCATCCAGGCCCTTTCCCTCCGGAATGATTTTTTCATCACCGTCTACGGCATGTTTAAACTGCTGAATCTTAGCCTTAGCATTAATAGTATAATCAAATACCATTACAGAATCTGTTGTAACAGAAACATGAATAGCATCGTCAGCAAAAATGAGTCCAGGTGCTTTGATCGCAATAGTAGGAGCATCAAGCTCAATCCCATTAATCTTGTCTTTGCAGCCAATAATACCTATAAGTAATACAACTGCAATAAATACATTCAAAAGATTTTTCATCTGTGTATAATTTAGTTATCCATGTGTCATCAATATGATGGCAGGCATCACGATTTCTATTTCAGGAGTAATGCCCATTTTTAAGTTCTTGACTTACTGAAGCTGTATCCCCAGCCCGATCTGATTCCCATCTACACCCTGAATACAAACATATTTCCCCCGAATGGACGTGAACGTGCCTTGTCTAAGGTAAACCTGTATCTCATTGTCCACCCATACTGTTGCAGGCAGGTATTCTTTTTCGGTGGCCAATAAAAGATCCGGGTTGTTTGTCAACATGACGCGTTGTTCTGTGTTGTCAACGGCCAGCATATCATAATAAACAGCAAAACCTTGAGGAACTTCTGACAGATTATGGATCTGGTCGATCGCCAAATACTCCCATTGCCCGGGCTTTTCTGTCGTACGGGAGATGGTGTTAATGAGCTGATCAACAAAAGCCCCGTTCCTGCGCAAGTGAATGCTCGCATCCGAGGAATTGAGTGCACTGGAAGCAATGTACCTTACCTCGTCAAGGACCCAGGTCCTTACAAAAGGAGTATGAAATTGTGCAGCATTCCAGTATTCTGCTGCCTTCCCCGGAGATTGTTCCATTAACAGGCGATCGTATTGGTAATAAGGATTGATACCATCTTTAGGGCTCAGACGACACAATTTGTGATTAAATCTTCCACTTGGGATCAATCCGTCATGATTACCATCATGTGTCCAGAACCTGCGTACAAATATACTGACGCCTGGCGCGAAATCTGTATCCTGAATTTTGACAACACTTGAACCATAAGGTAGTTCCATCAGTGGAGCTTTCCACGATTGTATTTTACCGGTAGGGATCTGTTCCGTCGACGTGGCGCCAACAGTTTGCGTAATTTTAGTTCCATCTTTCCTACTATAGGTTGGATGTGGTGCAGCCGATCCAGTTGAAAAATCAAAGAAATACATAGGCAATGGGTTCACTTTGGTCCCGAACCGTGATTTGGTATCGGATAACTTTAAAATTCCCCCGTCAGAAAGCTTGTCCGCCTCCCATCTTATCCCCCCACTTTCACCGCTAAATGCGGATCCCGCCTGTACGTTAACCTTAATGGATAGTTCACTGGATGCTTCTTGGCCATGTTCATCCTTCGCGTAAAATTTCAATGCGATAACCTTGTTTTCGTAGGGAACGTCTACGATTAATACTCCGGTAAATTTTTCTTTACCACTCGCTTCAGAAACTAATTTTTCAATGCCATTTACTGTTTGAACAAATCGCTGTATTGTTGACGAGGATGTAACAGTATAGTCAATTGCGACCGTTGTTGCCTGTGTAACCAGAAGAGGAATAGCTCCGTCTGCTATCGTATGTCCCTGAGCTGCAATAGTGAAAGAAGGTATCTCGGTTTCTTTATTGAGAACTTTATCCTTTTTTTTACAGCTCACAAAAGCGACCAGTGAAAAGCAGATGATTGTACATATTATGTTGAAATTTTTCATAAAAATCATAAATTTAGTTCGTAGCAAAACGGTCCTATATCAGGAAATGGACCCTACATATAACACTGAAGAGCCCATTTCCTTGGTAAATTCTAATCGAGTCTCATTTCGTTTGAATCGTTTCCCTATCCCTATTGTTGAATTTTATGGAGAAAGGTAGCGTCGTCATTAGCTTGAATATAACTATCAAAATACAACAGCCCGACTTTACCCGCATTGGTTTTGAAGGCGATTACCTTACCTACCTCTAACTCTTCCACGAAAGTTCGATCAATCACCAATTTTTGCAAGCGCAAATCATTCTTCATGGCATCAAAGTCCGCTTTCGTAAAGTTGGTAACCAAGAATCTTACACCTGTGTTTGCGAATCGGTTAGATTCCGTATCTGTATTATTCAGAGAACGTGTTTTATAGAAGCAATCCATATCAGGCACTTTACCTGCGTTAACAGCCCCCTCACGCAGAGAAAATCCAGTATAACCTACTGGTACATCAAGATCCCATCGACTGACATCTGCAGGACTTATAGGTCCACCCATTATAATCGACGTTCCTGTTGTTAATGGAACAGACGGAGGAATAATGCTGCGAACTCGAATAGTTACCGATGAAGCTGTAGACTTACCATTCTCATCGGTAACTTCCACTTTTAGCACATAGCTCTTGTCCTCAAGAGGAACGTCAAGAGCGATATCCTTTGAAAAGGAAGTCTTGGCGTTCGCATCGGCAACAGTCTCTAAAACACCGTTAAGGGTGTGGTTTAATTTCTTGATTTTTCCGGCTGCCTCAACGGAATACTTAAGGGCAATTGTTGAATCTTGGTAAATAGCCACACTGATAATCCCATCTGCTACGACTAGACCTGTGGCTTGCACTGTAATTTTAGGAGCGTCTGGAATCATGATGTCTTTACCACCCTTTTTACTACAACCAGCAAAACCAAGTGCTAATACACCAATGGCCAGAGCCATACATTTTGTAAAAAACTTTCCAATAAACATAATTTAAAATTTAGTAAATAAAAAAATAGTTAACCTATCCTATTTTACGGTTCAATTGTCGCCTACGGGATAGGGTCCATGGCAACATCAATAAAAACGGTATGATCCAAATCGCCACGTAGGAAATCGACTCAAATTTATTAATCACAGCATACGTGTGCTTATGCTTTCCAAAAATCTCCACGAGAAAATCTGTCGTGTAAGGATCTACGGCATCTTCATAATACAGATCAGCCATGTTCTGGTAAGAAGCTCTGACCAATTCCGGATTGGCGGTGACAGCAGCCGTATCATATGGCACGTAAATTCCATAATCAGGATCGAGCATAAATGCAGATTTATCTGCGTATTCGGCACGGACCACTACGTGTCTGCCGCCCACATCAAGCAATTCAGCGGAAATACCATGATCGTTTAATACCCCCTTTAAGACTATTGAGTGGGCCGAACACACACCAACTCCCCGTTCCAGGTTCTTTTTATAATTGGTAAACTCATATCGCTCATACTTCTTAGGATTGACAAACGATGCAGCATACAGCAGATAATTTTCCCAAGCTGGCACCCGCATATGAAAGCGATCAATTCCTTCCTTTTTCCAGTAGTGTGAAAATCCATCGTGAATCAGACTGTTAATCCTAACCGAGAAATCCTTTTCCGATTCACCTTCCAGACGGACAAGCTGCTTTTTGAGGTCAGAATACCGGATGACCACATCATTCTTACGATTTCTAATTTCGTTTTCTAAGGTATATAGCTCATCATTCCTCATTGACTTGAACAAGCCTACAGTATTTAGCAATATCAGAAATATTCCTATCCCAAATAAAACACCTTTTAGTACTTTCATGCTGATTATGTTATTGTTTCTAATGATTTTTGGAGTATTTACTTTAATGGAGAGGCAAGGTATTTTTCTATATCCTGCCAATGTTTCCACATAATTTTCCGTTTTATTTTCAACTGTTCGGTAAAATCAGGACCTAGTAAAAAAGAATCTTCATATGATTGATGACGCGCTTTGATTACTACCTGTTCTCCACCTTTTTCCATCAATCGAATCAATCCCAAGGTATTATCATATTCATTGCGCATGATTTCATTGAAACGGATATAGTCTGGATGTCCCTCCCATGTCCCTTCTTTACGAATAACGACCTCGCCACCACTTAAGGCATCTGCAGCCCGATCGCGAATCTCTTGCGCGTAAATGAAATTAGCACAGCTTTCCAATATCTTTGAATAAATGCGCAAGCCAAGCGCCATTTTATTCAAATAAGCCTTCTGAGTAGCCTGGATGCTCAGTCCTTCAAAAGTATTGGCGACAGGATCAACTCTTTTTGCAAATCCAAATGCACCCGCAGGTGGCAAAAATAAACGAGCACCATGTAAATCCACATAATCACGACGGGCTTCTTCTTTAGAGGTGTTAAATATGTACGGTAAGAAGTATGATTCTTCTGCACCAGTGATCAGCTTAGGATTGAACAGTAATGGTCGGTTAATCAAACGCATTGTTACGCCCCAATACAAAGAACTGATCCGAGGTATGGTGGTTGATTTGTAAGCAAAAGCTTCGTTCATATCGACAAAGGCACGTTTTAAAGATGATGCATTTTCTGCACCAGCCCAACTGAACGCAACTTCTTCGAGAATGCTATCCAATGTAGCGCTTTCGTCTTTAGCTGCCTTCGCTTTCAGCGTTGCTTCTATAATACCGATTGTCAAAGCAATAGTCTCAGGCTTATCATAACCTCTATCATAAGCTGCTCTGAAATTTAGATATACAGTAGCTTCTTGTTGTTGTTTAATTTCCAACACTTGTTTTACTAAAGCCACTGGATCAATCAATCCCTGAACGGGGTAAGTTGTATTGAGCAACGAACCAACGGTGTAAATCTTACGTTTGCCACCTCCGGAAAAAAAACAATTCTGTGGAATATGCTGTTCGATATCTCTTTTCTCTGCATCCGAATAATTTGAATTTTTATCATCTACATAAATAAACAATGGCTTACCGGCAGTATTCGCTCCTGATCGATATGACTCCAAAAGCATTTTCATTCTTTGGCCGGCACTATATCCGCGACATCCAGCAGGGCCATTGGCACCGGAGTAAAGCCAATCCGACCAGTCTATTCCAGCACCTGCATCGTTTGTTTTGAATCCAAACATGGTAATTTCTGGTACCCTTGTTAACATATTCGCCATCATTCGGGCGTACATATCACGAGTCTCGGTTGCGCATACTGACGGAGCAAAGGCCTTTTCGGTACTTCTTCGAGGGTGATCAACACGAGGGCCTAACAGCTCAGGATTAGCTTCAAAAAATTCCTTAGGTAAAAAATTAGGTTCGTATCCAAGAAATGCGGCCTCTACGTGGTGCTTACGTAGAATAGCTGCCTTTGCAAGCAATAATTCTTGATTTTTCTTTACAAAGTTTACTGGTATAAATGGTTCTACCAACTTATCGGGAAAAAATTTAGACGGTGTAGGGTTGCTGGAGGCATACTCATGCCAGGAACTACCGTTTTCCGGTATTTCATGAAAACCTTTATCCGCGAGGGTACTGATATTGACCCGGACCGTTCCGAACGATTGTAGTGATTTCGCGGATTCAACGATCCGCTCAAAATTACCTAAATCATTTACCGGTGCATTCAGCACAAATACCAACCCCTTTTCTCCATTCTGAGTCTGCTGTGCATACCCAGAATTTATACAGCCTAAACTACCTTTAGCAATCAGCAATACAGATAGAAACCACTTCATCTTAATTTTCGACATTTTTTAAAACTCTAACTACTCTTTATGTATTCTATTTATTTATTCAACTACCAATTAATTAAGTCTCTCCCACCTCTCCTACATAAATAGATCCCAGGGTGGTCTTTCCACGCATCAAGGCGCAGGTCGGATCAACAATCCTTCTTCATTCATTTCATTCTGTCTACTCACCTACCACCTTATTCATTCCGATACGCTTTTTAGCAATCACGATATTATCATATACAACGCCCACATTACCATGATCTCCATGATGGAACAGCGCCGCATTAAAAATGCTTACTTTCAAAGTAGGTACTGTCCGAAGCCATAAATTTTCAAACGGACCATATTCCACGCCATCTATCCAGAAGCTGATCACACCATTTGCACCTTCTTGTGTAGGCGTTGGTGTTCCCATATCCAGTAACAGTTCAATACAGTACCATTGCCCAGCTTTAAGTTTTGGTGTAGGTTTCCCTGGCTTCTCGCGAAGTCCGGGATCTTTACAATAATTAGCGCTCAAAAAGCATGGAAGATGATCACCCCAACATGAACCATTTGGATCAGAACAATCCATAGCCATACCTCTATAGTATGCATATAAGAAAGGTTTAGCATTGTTGGCGTCATACTCAAAACCAATCCCCACCCGATTTGTTCCATCCGGTCTGATGCCTGCTACTCCCAGGAGGCTTCTATTTCCTGCAAACAATCCTCCACCATGATTTTTTGCTGTGAAATCAAATCCTTCTTCCCATTTAGCATACCATCTTGCATATACCTTATCATGCTGACTCGGTAATACCTTTATCAAATCCGCTCCACCTCTTCCCGGCTTCACCCAAAGACGCATTGCATTATTTCCAGAAGTATTAAAAGGTCCAGGATCCTTTATTAACGTATTTTCAGGTTCAGGATTTCCATCCCAATCGTCCCATACTTTTAGGTTTCCATCCTCAAAGCTATTCATGAAAATAATATCGGATGCGGCTAGAGGCTCTACATCCTGTGGTACTTCTGGAGTTGGAGTTGTATCCACGATGGGAACCTCTACCTCTGGTTTTGAGGCCTTACCACAGCAAATCCACACAAAACATAGTAATATTAATACTGGGCATAATAAAACATTTCTTTTAATCATCTTCGTATTATTTTTTTATATAAATCAATTAAAAATTTCCACTAAAGTTCCCTTCCACTATGAGACCTCCCACCATTGGTTTTGAGGTTTTATCACAGTAGACACATAGAATAGATTACGGCGCATATGCTACGCCGCAATCCACATTCGATTTACAAGTTGCTAGATATGAACCCTATAAGACTAAGACTAAAGCATTAACCTGTACATACAATACTAAATACCTTCAGGAGGAAACATACCTTGCCTTGGATGATGAAAGGGAAGTCCAGCCTTTTTATCCCACCAGATACGACTAGTCAACGTATTACCACCTTGTAATCTATTTGAGGCTTCGACTACATTTGCCTCGTTACGTTGATACTCCACGTCAGGATAAGTCAAACGTCTAGGAATCTCTCCGTTTGTGACCCCAAGTGATTCTCCAGTCCAGATTCTAGGATAACCAGTTCTTCTAAACTCGGCATAACTTTCATAGTGGTTGTAATAATTTCCTATCCATTTTTGATTGATGATCTGCTCCATCTTATTTTCCTCAGTTCCTGATAATATTCCGGCAGGAGATGCCAAATAAGTGGTGATATCTCCTGATGCAACACTATACTGCTCCATGGCCAATCTGATGCCGTTAGCATAATAGCTTTGTGCATTTTCATTGGTGATCCCGGCATTACCCGCTTCGGCCCGAAGAAAGTTAACTTCTGCTGCATTAAACAACACAATAGTAAACACAGGCTTCAAAAACAAATCAGTCATAAGAGATAAGTTACCTGCCGAGTAACGTCCTGATTCGTCAAGTACCTGCATAGGTAAGCCCAAATATTTACCTGTTAGTACGGCTGGCTTTGCAAAGATTGGTAACCTCGGATCGTTCAATCTACCGAGTAGATCAGTGGTTGTAAAAGAAACCAACATGTTACCTGGGGAGGTAACACTTTTCGTATACAAGGAGTTTTCATTTTCAACAATTCCCTCATTCAATGTTTTCAACGTCATATTATCAGCGTTGGTCAAAATGAGCGGTTCAAAAAGTACATCATTGATATGCTCTGAAGCTATCTGTGGTGCAGCATAACGAATACGCATCGCCATACGTAATCTCAACGAGTTTCCTAATTTTTTCCACTTATCAACATTACCTTGAAAGTATATGTCAGAGTTACCGAAACTCTGTTGATCGGGAACCGTTCCCAGTGCGGCAGTAGCCTCTTTAACCTCCTTCAACAGATTAATATAGATATCCTCCTGCTTGTCATACACAGGTTGTAAAATGGTAGTAAGCACACCTTCAGCTGCTTGGAAATAAGGCAAGTCGCCATAGAGATCCGTTAAGTGCTGAAAGATCATCGCTTTCATAATCCGGGCAATCGCATTTTGATCATTTTTCAATGGCTTATTGCGTGTCAGCCGCTCTAATTCGCTGGCATTGATATAGTATTGACGATAGAAATTATTGTGCGGGTTTGACCAATCATTATTAGAGAACAGGTTTCCTCCCGCTGGATTCGTATAATAACCACTGTAAGACGATATCCGATAAGACTGACTATGTATTTCAAACGAAAATCGCTTAGCTACATAGGTGAAAATATCTTCTGTTTTCACAAGATCTTTATTTAACAAAAGGGGGTTGGTATTGATGTCCTCAAAACCTTTTGTACAACTTACCGCCAAAAGCATTATGGCCAGAGCTGATTTACTTATATATTTATACACTTTCATGATATATCTATTAGGATTGATTAAAGTGAAAATGACAAGTTAAAACCAATCGTCCTTGTAACAGGAATACCAGTCATCTCATAACCTTGCGCTGTTGTGAAAGGCCCATACGCACCCTCTGGATTGATACCCATTTCCTTCATTTCAGAATTTTGTTTGATATAGAACAGATTTCTAGCCACTGCTGATAACTTCAGCGAGCTCATATAGGAATCTTTACGAAAATGCCGTCCAATATCATATCCAACACGCAATTCTCTAAACGCTATATAAGAACCATCTAAAACAAACTCTTCAGCGATTTTATTGGTATTCAAATCCGCATAATAGGCTCGTCTCCCAATAACAATGTCATTTGGAACATAAACTCCATTACCTTTATCAATGACTCCCTTAGCAATCAAATTCTCTCCTTTCTCGGTTTGTATAGCGGTACCATACTGATATTGCTGGAACTTAGACATTGAAAAAACTTGTCCGCCCAAACTCATATCAATCAAAGCTCCGATACTGAACCCTTTATAATAGAAATCAGTGGAAAGGCCTGCCAGGTAATCTGGCTGTACATTACCCAATACCGAAGGCTCACTCTCCGCTAGCCATGTACCTTTATCAGAAACAACAACCTGTCCTGCTTCATTGCGCTTGTATCTGTAGCCTACAATATTTCCAAAAGGCAATCCCGGGCGTGCTTCAATACTGGTTTCTCCGGTACTAAATAAATTGAGGGAATTAATATCAGGATACAATGACAATACTTTTGACTGGTTGCGTGAGAAATTCAAAGACGCACTCCATCCATAATCTTTATTTTGAATGATCTTTCCATTAATCATCATTTCAAACCCGTGATTTCTAATCGATCCGGCATTAATTAGTTTATTAGAAAAACCAGTTGCTGCAGGGATACTGACATTCAGGATCTGGTTTCTCGCAACAGCATTATAATAAGTAAAATCTATACCCAAGCGATTGTTAATAAAATTAAGATCTAAACCCGTCTCAATAGATGTCGTCAATTCATTTTTCAAATCAACAGCGGGAATATTATTTCCAATATTTGACTGTCTTAAGCTACCGTATCCCACAGATTGCATCGTATATCCGATCTGTGTACGATAAGGAGAAGTGTCTTTACCAGCTTGTGCCACAGAAAAGCGCACCTTACCAAAACTCAAAATATCCCTGGGAATATCAAACGCTTCGGTAAATACAAAACTAGTGCTTACAGAGGGGTAGAAAAACGATTGGTGGCCAACCGCTAAAGTCGATGACCAGTCATTTCTACCTGTGATATCCATAAAAAGATAGTTGTCATAAGCCAATTGCCCTGTAAAGAATACGGAATTCATCCGGCGTTTATTCGGAGAATTGGTAGCAACAACAATACCTGCATTTACGATATTATACATATGATCGATATTAAGTCGATTGCCTTTCAGTGTTGTGGTAATTAAATCGCGGTCACGGCGACTAACTCCTATTGATGCCGAGCCTGAAAACTTGCCAAACAATTTTCCGTTGGAGGTTAATATCGCATCAAAATTTTGTTCATTCATACGCAGCCGGTCATTATTCACCTGTCCTCTCCTCAAATTCCCTTCCCCCCCGGTAGGAGTATTGACCCCAATTCTTGAATCTCTATTTTCGACATAAAAATCGGTCCCTCCTCGCGCCAGTAAATTCAACCAGTCTGTAAATTGGTACCGCAAAGTCAGGTATCCGTTAACGCGATCACGCGAATCGGTCGCTATAAACTCATTAGCCACCCAATATGGATTGAACGGACGTCCATCCGCCCAGTTTTCCGCCATACCTGATTCATTTTTATATTTTCTCAGCATCTCGTCACTTAAGAAAGCCGGGTATCGCTGAAGGGACATACCCACAGTATTCAAGTTTGTACCGAACCCAGGGCGATTATATCCTCCCGACTTTGTATAAGTAACACGGGACTCAACCGTAAATTTAGACGTCGCTTTGTATTCTCCTCCAGTAGAGATGGTTTGCCTGTCGTATTCCGAATTCGGATATATTCCTTTATTCCGCAAATCACTGATTGAGGCACGGAAACGAAGTTTTTCATTCCCCCCCGATATAGCTGCTGAATTTGTAAACGTAGCTCCGGTTTTGTAAAATTTCGCTACCTCATCCCTGCCTTTTGGAGTCATCTCGAACACGCCCAACATAGGCCATAACTGCATAGAAATTAATTGTCCTTCCATCTTAGGCCCCCACATAGAGTCAAACGAAGTACCCATCTCATAGTACTGTGTACCGTCACTCAATGTTTTGAGTGTCCAACCTGCAACATCCAATGATTCTGTCCAACCTGGACCATATACATTCTGACGTCTAGGTGTGACCAAAGGATTTTCGTAAGTTATGTTTGAATTAAACTCAATTTTTGGTCTGGCCCCGAGCTTTCCCTTTTTTGTCGTAACTAAGATCACACCATTGGCACCACGCGCACCATAAAGTGACGCACCATTAGGACCCTTAAGCACGGTAATACTTTCTATATCATCAGGACTGATCCCACCAATACCATCGCCATAATCACGGCCTTGTCCTACCGGGTTGCTAAGGTCAGGCGCACCAACATTATCATTATCCATAGGAACCCCATCAATAACATATAATGGCTGGTTATTTCCTTGAAAGGAAGAAGCACCTCTAATATTTACATAAGAAGAGCCACCAGGCCCCGTAGCAGGTGTGCTTACAAAAACCCCGGCAACCTTCCCTTTTAACGAATTGGCTACGTTGATCTCTCTGGCTTCGGTTAGCTCACTTCCTTTAATAGTTTGGGTCGAATAACCTACCGCCTTTTTTTCTCGCTCCACACCAAATGCAGTAACTACAATTTCTTGAAGCGCCGAATTTTCGTCGTCCAATCTGACATTGATGATGGATCGGCCATTGATCGGTTCAGAAACGGAACGCATCCCTATATAAGAAAAAGACAGTGACGCCACACCGTCGGGAACACTTATTCGGTACATCCCTTTGGCGTCTGTAACAGTGGAACCAGGGGATCCTGAAAGCCGTACAGAAACCCCTTGAATTGGCTTTCCGTCTAAAATTGCCGACACAGTACCAGAAACAAGCTTTTGCGCCTGTACACGGATTCCAGAATAAAAAACCATCACGCAAAGCGCAATAAATAGTTTGTTGGAAAATTTTCTCTTGATCATTTTTAAGTTAATTGAATTAAAAAGGAAAAAACATTAATACATACAAAGCCTTTCAATAGATATTTGGTAATGGAAAAATACGAAAAGAAAAATAGAAAACAAAAATAAAAGTAAAAATACTTTCAAAACCTAATTAAAATTATAATTTTCAGTTTTTTGATGAAAAATAAAAGGTTTTAAAAATATCAGAAATCAATAAACTATCAAAATCTTCTCCATATACAAGAAGGCGATACGAAAGCACAAGACCGGAAGAAGGAATCGAAAAGGGAACATTACCAGGAAAAACAGGATTCTGCATACTTTTAAAGTCTCTTAAGATCCACTTCCCTCCATGATCAGGACCTTTAGGATCAACCATTACCACAAGCCCCCCTTTATTACCGCCATCAACATGCTTTCGAAAATCCATCCAGCCCCCAGCTACCACTGGCGTCTCTTTAGGCTGAACATATCCATTTTCGGAAAAAAAGCGAATCTGTTCAGCATCTTTCAAACGAAGAGAAAGCCCGCCATACCCTTTTTCATTATCTGCTCCCCCAACACAAACCTCATCCAACAGGGGTTTAACATGAAGTCGCAAATCGATCACCCGATATCCTTTCCCTTTTGGATAAACTGTAATCTCCGTATCTTCCTTTACGATTTTCGTTTTCTTTCTTTTCTCTTTAAGCGCGACCAACCAGTCAACTTGTGAAGACAAGATTAGAACACCCTTTCTTTTCCGCACCTTAACCTTTCGTACGTCCCAGGAAATATCCTTACATATCCAACCATTTGCCACCTGCACCCCCGCCAACAATATCTGGTGCCATGCCCAATAAACACCATGCTGATAAGGGTGATCTGAGGGAGAAGACTCCGTCAGCACTTTTCCATCGTACCCAAATAAAGGATGGATGTACCCAGATCTTTTATACGCACCAACTTCCGGAACTGTCCGATAAAAAAGTACCGGACGGTCCTTATCCGTAATCAAAAACCCTTCAGCTTCTTTAACAACAGAGATCTCCTGGCCATACACAAAAACAGCCGATATGCAAAAAAGAAATAGTAAAAAACAAGTCTTAGAAACACGTTCCATTATAATTTCCAGCTTTGTACTGTACGTGAAGCTATTGCCTGATTCGCCTTATGTACAGCAATAGCAGAATGTTTCCCCGTCACAACATCAGAAAATGGTTTTTTCCCATCCCGAATACACGCAACAAAGTCCAACAGCGAAAAAACAGTTGGATCAGTACTCACATCATGAATATCCCCAAAATTAACCAAAACAGGCTCACCTTGCCCCCAAGACTGTAGCGTAGCGCCAGTCACACCATCAACCACGCCAAGCTTTCTTTCCTTTTCCTCAGGATACAAATACGCTTTATTTTGCTGTATCTCTACCGTAGCATTGGATCCCAGTACACGTAAAGAATATCCTTTATAAGCGTTACTTAAAATAGAACTCACATTAGCTTTAACACCACCCGGAAATTCAAATAATGCCCTCACATTATCCCAAGTTTCCCTTCCGTCCTTCCAATAATCAATACCTCCCATACCACTCACGAACAAGGGACTAGAACCAGTAAACCAATGCAATACATCTATCTGATGCGAGCAAAGCTCACTCATAAGACCTCCGGAATACTCATTATACATCTTCCAGTTTACCTGTCGCTCCAAAGAAGGGTCAGTCACTGGGTTCCGCCAATTAGAATTGCGGTGATATTGACACTCATACTGAATAACATCCCCTAGCCACCCTGCATCAATCATCTCTTTCACCCGACGATACAAACCATAATATCGGTATTGATACCCCACCTGAAACACCAGACCAGGATGCTCCATCACCTTCTTTTCCAAGGAAACAGCTTGATCTATATCATAAGTCATTGTCTTTTCCACATAAACATGCTTACCAGCATCAATCGCATCCACAGCCATACGGTAATGCTCATGCAAAGGTGTAGCAATAACGACAGCCTCCACACGCTTATCTTCTAATAATTTCCTATAATCCGAATAGGCAACAGCCTTACTTCCGGCATGCGCCAATCCTTTTTCCAAATTTTTCGGGAGCACATCGCTGCAGGCCACTACCTCCAAACCATCCAAACGACGTATGATATTTGCAATTCCAGCCCCTCGATTACCAGTACCAATGATACCTACCGCCAGCTTTTTCCCGCGAAGAGGAGCAGCTTGCAGAATCTGAGGAACTCCACTCATTGAGGCCCCAGCTAAAGTTACTGCGCCGTTTAACAAAAATGCTCTTCTATTCATATTTAAATCAGATTTCATATCTAAATAACTATTTCATGCTTTTCCTGTCCAAGACCGTACGATAGTGCTCCTCTAAGAAGTCAATCCAACCTAAAAACAACCTTAGCATTCTTATCCAACTCCACAAGCCTCTCTCTCTTACCTACACGAATCTTAAAAGGCGAAAAAATTTCTTTAACATCGTTGTTAACCTGGCAGGCCAACAATTCAACCACAACTTTTCCATTCTCCGCCACTCCACTAAAGACTTGCTTCCCCTGAACATCAAACACTTCTACCAAACGACCATTAACCGCCTTACGCTTAGACGACACCAACTCCAGATCTAATGTCCAAAAAACACGGTAACTCATTTCAGCAGTACCTTCTTGCGCAATGCTGAACGGCATCCCATCCACTTCGGTAGATCGAAACGAAATAGCGGTAGCAGGGCGCTTCCCATATTTGTACCCTAAACGCATCGACGCAAAATCGGGTACCGATTCCGCAATTTTCGAAATCTGATTTCGCGACAAGTCGATATTGGATGCCCCATCATAAATAGTAGCCACCCAGATCGGTGTCGTATTAGCCTTAATTCGATTATTATACAATCGCCCTTCGTTGGCATTGCCAATATAAAACGCATAGGCCTGGGTATTCGAGGTAGAATCTTCCAGCACCACAGAGATGTCGTTATCAAAAACCTCATTATTCCCAGCACTTGCACTGTAGAAGATAGCGGTAGCCAGAGGCACGTACTTCGGGTATTCAGGAAACGCCTTACCGATGATCTCAAAGGTATTTCCGTAGATTTTATTTCCGATCGCTCCTCTAGGATCACCTGTCTTTGCGCCATAGTCAGAAATCCGTATCCCATTCGTACTGTAGTCGAGGTTATATTCGCACGATGGCGGGGCAGCTGTGACGCGAAAGAAGTTGTTATACACTTCTACGCCCTTACGCCGGTAAATCCCAAGACCAGATCCGATTTCAGGCTCAAACCGATTGTTAAAAACTCTTGTGCTGTCGCCCGAGGACGACACGCCATAATGATTGGTTACAGTTTGCCTGTTTACAAACAAATTATCATGAATCACAGACTTGACTCCTTTTACCGTCAGACATCCCTGACCACCATAAAAGGTGCTGTGCGACACTTCAGACGGACGCTCAGCCCGCAGATTAACCGCCATAAACTGGTTTCCGTGGCGATTAATCACAAACGGACTCCGGATATCAAACTTGCAATGCCGGATCGAGCCGTAAGTCCCTTCAACAGCTACCGTACTAATCCCTTCCGATTCAAACTCTACCTGCTCCAACACAAGTCTGACATCGCTTGCAGTAGACTGCACGCCAGCAGACAGTACACCTACCGCAGCATTCTTTATCCGTCCATTTCGGATAATCACAGCACCTTCTCCAGTCACTTTCTTCATTCCAGATGTCGAAGCATCCGAAAAGACTTTCTCATGGTCGAAAAAGGCACCATATCTACCTTCGAATAAATGCCCATAATGCCCATACCGTTCTACCCGACCTACAATCCCCACACCCACGTCAAACGCAGGCCTGATATCAATCTCATCAACCAGGCAATCAGTATCTGCCCGTACACGTACGCGATATTTACCAGCAGGCAGCCCCTTCAGGTGCGCCATAACAAAACCTCCACCCAAACGGGGCGATTGGTTTATAGTCGGACAGCTCAATGCGGTAGAGTCGGCATATTCTGTCAGGCAACGAACCGACTTCCCAAACTCATCTTCCACGAACACACTAACACGCATTTCCTTGCTCTTGTCGGGCCCCATGTCTTCATAATAATAACCAGTCACACCACACATAGCATAATAAGACCGATCAGCCACAGGAAGCTCCATGTAAGACGACACAATTTCGTCTCCCGCTTTTAGACTCATTAGTTTTTCACCCACAAAAACATGTACATCTTTGGTATTCACTACACTGGCACCTGGAGCTCTTGACAGATCCCATCCTGCCGGGCCCTTTTCGAAACCACCGTTAAACAGATTGTTATAACCTCCATCGGCATAGTACACGGTAAATCCATTAAGATCCAATGTCACGTCTTTACCTAAAAAGAGGGCACTGTGGCTACTATGAATATCATTAGTTAGCTTGTAAGTCACCCCAGGCTCCGCATAAAACCCCGGACCAGAAACCAATACAATCTTTTTATTTCCAACATTTTTCTGAGCACAAGCCCCAGTCCAAATCCCGAAGAGTAAGACAAAAAGCCCTACATTCGCTACACATACACCAATCTTCATTGTTTAACGCCGATTTTTAATTTCACATTTTCCGTTAAGCGAACCAATTGCTCACCTCCAGGATAGACCAACTTGTAGGGTCCATTTGATACCGTCACACCACCAGACACCTGAATTTCCGTCAATTCAACCTTCAGAAAACCTCCGGCCGAAGAAATACCACGATAAACCTCCAGTTCTTGATGATCCAAAATAGACACCGGAACACCAGACACCCCCTTACCGGCAAGCCCGACAAATTGCGCATCCAGCGTCCAACGAACCAGATAATCTTTTTCAGCCTGACCAACCTGTTCCACCTTAAAAGGTATTCCTACCAACGCATTGGATCGAAATGCAATGTTCAGAGCAGAGTTACGAGTACCCCTATACCCTAACCGTATTGCCGGAAAATCAAACTCAGATTCCCTATGTTTGATTAAGGTATTCATAGTCAGATCAATATTTGCCGCACTTCCATAAGGGCAAGCCACCCAAATCGGCGTAACATTCGAAACAACGGTATTCCGCTCAAAAACTCCCCCATCTGCATTCCCGATATAAAAGGCATGAGCAATTGTTTTGGCTTTTGGATCCTCATGCCATACCGACACTTTATTACCATAAATTTCATTATCACCCGCACTGGCACTAAAAAATACCGCATTCGCCATACCTACATAATCCGGATACGCGTCAAATGCACGTGCCACTATATCAAATGTATTATTGTATATTTTATTGAACCTAGTTCCTTTCGTCGAGCCCCTTACCGCGCCATAATCGGCCAATCTCACCCCATTTGTACTGTAATCCAAATGATACTCACAAGACGGCGGAGCAACTGACACCTTGAAATAATTATCAAAAATCTCCACACCTTGTCGACGGAAAATATTAATTCCAGAACCAATTTCAGGCTCAAAACGATTTTCAAAAATCTTTAAACTATCTCCGGATGCCGTAATACTATAATGATTGGTAACCGTCTGTCTATTTGCAAAAAAATTACGATAAACCGACGAGCCCTTACCTTTTAACACCAGACACCCCTGCCCTCCAAAAAATGACGAATAAGACACTTCAGACGGCTTATCACCTCTCAAGTCAACCGAATGGAACTGTGAACCATGCCTATTAATAATAAAAGGATTATCAGTACGAAACACACATTTTGAAATATTTGCCTGAGGCACATCTACCGCGATAGAATTAATCCCTTTGGATTCTATCACCAGATTTTCCAATACCAATTGCACATCTTTAGCGGTAGACTGAATACCCCATGACATTACCCCTGGCGTACCATTTTTGATTTTACCATTTTTGATAACAACCTTACCTTCCCCTATTACCTGAGGCAACCCTTTCCTTGGGCTTAAACGCCTTACCGGGTCAGCATAATCAAAAAAAGCTGAATACCTCCCCTCAAAAAGGTGATCGTTATGTCCGTTCGGGAAAGTCGCCCCTACAATACCAATTCCCACATCAAATGCCGGCCGAATATCCACCTCGTCAATCAGACAATCTGTATCCGCCTTTATCCGCACCCTATATTTTCCTGCCGGCAAACCATTCATATGAGCAACAACAAATCCCCCACCGAGCCTAAGTGTTTTCCGCTCAACTGGAACACTCGTCATCACAGTATCCACATAAGAGGTCTGACAACGAACCAACTCCCCTTTTTCATTCTCTACATAGACACTAACAATCATATTGTCATCCAACGTCTTACGATCCTTATCATACCGTCCTGTAACCCCACACATTGCATAATAAGACCTGTTTGCATAAGGCAAATTGACAAACGAGGAAACAACTTCATCACCTGGCAACATACTCAACAAGCTATCTCCAACAAACTCATGCACCAATCTTGTGGCCACTACCTTTGCCCCGGGCGCTTTCGACATATCCCAACCATCAACACCTTTCTCAAATCCTCCATTTCGAATCTGCTCATAAGCCCCTTTCGCATAGGTGATCGTATACCCATTGAGGTCTAACGTCACATCTTTACCCAAAAAAATGGCACTATGTGTACTTGTAATATCATTCATCAAACGATAAGTAACACCTCGTTCCGCATAAACACCAGCTTTGGTAACCGGAACAATACGTTTTAGAGAGTCCGTAACTGCCATCACGTTCCCTACAGAAACAAACACAAAGAAGAATCCAAAGGAAGGCCATACAATCATCATCTTTCTGCACAATACTCTTCCCGGAAATTTTATCATAAAACAAGTCATAGCGATAATAAGATTATAGAATAAATAAATAACTACAGCACATCCAACTTAGCAGAAACTAAGTCCGTAATTGATTTAATTGCGTAAGGAAATGTTTTCCTGAGATCGATTTCCTCATTTACAATCAACACCTCTTGCAATTTTCTCATAAATGCATCTTTGATCTCCGTTGCCAGGTTAATCTTACAGATCCCTAAATGAATAGACTCAACTAAGGTTGCAAGCGGGATACCAGAGCCCCCATGCAATACAAGAGGAATTTTCGTTACGCGCTTAATCTCCCGCAAGAGATCCAGATCCAACTTTGGTTCTGCTTTATAAAAGCCATGTGCAGAACCAATGGCCACTGCCAACGCATGTACCCCAGTCTCCTCTACAAATTGCTGAGCCTCTTTCGGAACTGTAAATCCGCAATTTTCTTTCGGCTGCCCCAACTTCGCCACATAACCTAACTCAGCCTCTACATTAGCGCCGTACTTTTCAGCCAACTCTACCACACGTCTGGTTATGGCAATATTTTCCTGAAATGTCCACTCGCTATAATCTATCATAACAGAATCAAATCCTACATCCAGGCAACTCGCAACCAACTCATACGAACCAGCGTGATCAAGATGTATCCAGGCTTCAACCCCATACTCCTGAATGGCGGACCGAGCCATACTTACTGCCGTGCGAAGCCCCATGTAATCTATAGACCCTTGTGTCAACTGCAAGATAACCGGACTTTTACGCTCCGCAGCCGCAGACAGAATCCCTGACAATGTCTCAAAATTATAAAAATTGGTCGCCAACAAACAGCCTTTCAGCAGGTTTAACTGACCTAATTTATCTTTCAACGTCATCATAGGAAAAATTAAATTTAGTTCTACCGATTTCCATCACTTCCTCCGGCGTGGTAAAGGCCCCCGTACCGCCGACAGCAGTGGTCGATATAGCCCCCATCAAGTTTCCATAAACCTGGCACATTTCGACCGAATACCCTTGCAAAAAGTGATAAATAAACCCAGCATTAAAGCTATCACCCGCACCTATGGCATCCACCACATTTTCGTTTAAAAAAGATGGAACATAGGTAACAACACCATTTTCCATAGCCAGACACCCCTTTTCCCCAAGCTTAACCACCACGATATTCGCATAACTACTCAGCTGATCTATCGCTTCTTCAACAACATCACAGCCCGTTAAAGCCAACACCTCCACTTCATTAGGCAGAAATAAATCCACCAAAGGAAGTAACCCCCGTATAGGTAAGTCCCACAGCTCATCAGGATCCCATTGCACATCCAAGGAAGTCGTCATTCCTAACGATTTCGCTTTACTCAACAGACTCATCAAGCCCTGTTTAAGTTTTGGTTGCAAAAAAACTGACGACACATGAAGATGGCTCATTCCAATCAACAAATCCCAATTAACATCATCCACACCAAATGCATTCATGGCCCCTGGATAAGTTACCATAGCCCTGTCGTTTCCGAAACTAAACGCAACAGTAGCACCCGTCTGATGGTTGCGATCACGGATAACAGCCTTTGTATCCACACCACTTTCAACCAGGCGACGCATCACCAAATCTCCAAACAAATCCTCCCCAATCTTCCCTACAAAGGCCACATCACCACCCAATACGCTTAAATTGTTTGCAAAAATCGCGGCAGAACTTCCCAATGTTAAACCCATAGTGTTAACCAAAACCTCCTTACCTACTACCGGCAATTGGCCCAGACCACCCATAATCAAATCTACATTCAACTCGCCAACAACAATAACTTTTCCCATATTAATACCTACATTTACATCAAAGAAAATTTCACTATTAAAATCGACATTATGCATCAAACCTCAAAGGGATATATGTAAACACCTTTAACCACTCGTGATATTTTACCATCAACAGATGGCGAATCAGGCAACAAACCCAAATTAATTGCTTTAAAGAAACCTATAATTTGCGCCGGCAATGCAGTTACGATAGCAAGAAAATCGTCCTCTAACAGCACCTCCCCATCTAACGACAAGGGAACATATAAATCCAAATCCTGATCAGATTTTGAATCTTCACCAATTCCAACCAGATACAAACCTGATTTTGAAGCATTCACCGACTTCACAAGATCCACCTCATAATGACTCGCATGGCTATTATTTGAAAAGATAAAAACGACGAGCGTTTTATCATCAATCACCACCATAGGGCCATGTCTCAACCCAAGATAAGAATCAAACTTACAAATCACTTGTCCTCCTGTTAGCTCCTGTAATTTTAATTGAGACTCACAGGCAACACCACGAAGCGGACCAGACCCCAGAAAAAACGCACGGTCAAACGCCCTATCCGACACCGCCCTGAGGCCCTCAACTTCATCCCGCAGAATACGCTGGCCGCAATCAACCACCCTGTCTACCTGCTTTTTATAATCCTCTATACGATTGATACGCGAAATCAGTATCCCCGTCAGCAACATCGAGGTAAAACTACTGGTCATCGCCAAAGATTTATCATTCGTTTCTTCAGGAAGAACAATTACATATGACTTCTTTTCCCGAACAACACGAACAAGCTCACCTCCCTCATTACAGATAACCACTAAATGATACACTCGGGAACACAACGACTCAGCCAAATCTACCACCACCACACTCTCCGGGCTATTACCCGAGCGCGCAAAGGACACCAACAGAAGTGTGTCTTTCTCGCAAAAATACTGTTGAGGATGTGTCACTATGTCCGTGGTAGCATACGCCCAGGTGTTTTTACCTAAAAATTGCTGAAAAGACTGACTGATAATATCACCAATATAAGCAGATGTACCTGCCCCCGTAAGAACAATCTTAAGATTGTCGAAAGCGCAAGCCTCTTGTAAAAATTCAGAAATCAACTCCTTTTGCTCTAAAATCTTTTGATAGGTGAGCCCCCAGACGTCAGGTTGCTGACAAATCTCACGTGCAGTATTCATCGCCCCCAACTCCACCAATAATTCACAACCAATCCCTAACTTATTCTCATTCTTTCCAACCATAAATCACAAAACAAAGTAAACTCAATAAATAATAACGAATTGCAAATATATAATTTTTTATTTCCTTTCATTAATATTGAATAAAAAAACATTTCCTTTCTAAATGGCTATATAAAACAAAAAAAGGATACAATAAACAAAGCGATAGACAGCGAAATATTGTCTAATATTAATTTTATGCATATCTTCGAAAGAAATAACAAGTTCATTGCAAACATCATGACAACGATAAATAAAGCAACCACAGTTCAAAGGCGAGTACATATCCTAGAACAATTAAATAAAGACGGCCAGGTAAATATCGCAGACTTAAGTAAAGAACTGAATGTCACTGAAGTTACTATCCGCAATGACCTTACTCGCCTTGAACAAAAGAAAATGCTAATCAGAGCTAGAGGCGGAGCTATTAAAGTTGAGCGTGTTGGAACTGACTTCAATATTTCCGACAAAAACAAACACAGATACGAACAAAAAAGTTTCATCGGAAAAGCAGCTGTCACGCTCATCGAAGATGGCGACACCGTTATTTTTGACTCAGGAACAACCACTTCTGAGCTAAGCAAACAGCTTGGCGACAAGACAATAACCGTCATCACAAATGCCCTAAATGTCATCAATCAGTTAGCGGAATCTGAGAACGTAACAGTTATTGTACCAGGCGGTTATCTTAGAAAAAAATCACTTTCCTTAGTCGGAGGAGCAGCGGAAGACAGTTTAAAAAATTATTTTTGCGACAAATTATTCCTAGCTGTAGATGGCATCAGTGCAGATTTTGGATTATCTACCCCAAATGTGGAAGAAGCACATCTTAATAAGGTTATGATTTCAATTTCCCAAAAAGTCATCGTAGTAACCGACTCGAGTAAATTCAATAAAAGAAGCCTCGCCTTTATCGCGTCCATCAACGAGATTGACACGATCATCACCGATTCTGGCATACCTGACGACGAGCGCATCAAACTTGAAAATGCAGGGATAGAAGTTATCATTGCTGACCCCAGTTAAAAAGAACAAGCTCCTTAGCTTTCATTATTTATCTTTACCCTTAGCCTTTCGAATGTAATAAATCGAAAAGAAAACCTATTTGCATAATTAAATAAAAATAGAAACGTTACGAAGATTTATTTTTTTTATTACCTTTGTTTTATAGAGACTAAGTCTAAAACAAGAAAAAGATAAATTATGAACAACAGCCGTATTTTTCAGATCGTTTATTTGGTTGCATTAACAACTATCACCCTATCCTGTTCACAACGATCTTCGGCTCAAACTTACAATATCCCGAAAGGATACTTGACAGAGGCTGAAAATATCCCCTCATTTTGGATAAATACCATACCCGAGATTGAAGACTATCTAAAAAATCACATCAAAAAAGGTCAGGTAAGCCATGTCGGCACATCAGCAGGAGGTAGAGCTATTCACTCTATTTCGTATGGAAGAAAACGACATAAGGGAGGTACAACCACTTTTTCGGGATACCTTGGTACAGGTGATTTACAACACTACCGAGGAAAAGATAGCGAAAAACTAGTATACATGGCAATAGCGGCAGTACATGGATATGAGGTAGAAGGCATTGTAGGCATAATCAATCTATTATCGGTACTCGAAACGGGCAAAGATCTGAGAGGCACTTCATGGCCGGAACTGACAAGAATGGCCGACAGCATAGACCGGATCGTACTCATCCCGTTAGTCAATCCTGACGGCAGATCGAGGGTTCCTGTAAAAATGGAGCCCAATCGAGGTGGATCCCCTGATGCTTTTACTATCCACGAATACCTAAATACCGGTGGCAAGCAGAACGGCACCATTATCGGATGGCCAGATGTAAAGGAATTTATCCCTATGGATTTCACCAAAGTAGGTTTTCCGGGAGGATATCCGAATGATGCAGGGGTCAATATCATGCATGACAATTTCTTTGGAACAGTCCAACCTGAGACTCGCATGCTTTTCGATTTATCTGAGTCCGAGAAACCGGATTTAATCATAAATATGCATACAGGAGTACCGCGCAATAACTATTTCATGACCATCCACAGGCCATTTTGCGAGCCTCAAATACAACCTGTTTTTGACGAATTATACAGAACGATCAATACGCGTTTAACCAGCCAAAAGCTAAGGGGTTCGACTAATATCGCTTTTGAAACTGAACCTTCTCATGCCGATATGAAGGGCTACAACTTGAGCACAGCACTCAATTTACACTGTGGAGCGCTTAGCGTCGTGATAGAATCGGCTTGTCATGGTTTTTCGGGGACTAATCTCAGTGGAGTACCAATTACACATAGTCCTCAAATGCTACTAGACGCACAGCTGATCGCCCATCAGGAATCTTTACGATTCTTATTAAAAACCGGAGGGCGCGCCAAATGGACTAAATAGACTACCTGATACCAGGTGTCTATTTCTTTAAAAACCCTTTCCACCATGAATCTATGTTAAGAGACTATTTAATCATACAATCCTATTATAAACAACAACCTAAACTATGACCACTGCATCATCACCCGTTATTGAACCGGCCACAATGTCAGCAACTGAAAGAATTGCTTCTATTGATGTATACAGAGGCTTGGTTATGTTATTAATGATGGGCGAGGTGCTTTCTTTTAAGCATGTATCCGCAGCGCAGCCAGATAGCTCTTTCTGGCGGTTTCTTTATTTCAACCAGGACCATGTCCAATGGTTTGGATGCTCATTGCATGATATGATCCAGCCCTCCTTCACCTTTTTAGTAGGAGTGGTACTGCCATACTCTATTTCAAGTAGACTAAAAAAAGGAGCAACGCATAAAGCCTTATTAAAACATGCTGCCGTACGCTCAATCATTCTTATCTGCCTTGGAATATTTTTGCGTTCCATGTCATCAAAGCAAACCAATTTTACTTTTGAGGATACGCTTACGCAAATAGGTTTAGGCTATACATTTTTATTTATGCTGGGGTTTTATTCTCAGCGTGTACAATTAATTGTATTAGCTGTAATCCTGGTTGGTTATTGGCTAGCCTTCGCATTTTATCCTCTACCCAATGCCAGCTTTGATTACATTGCCTCGGGATTAAGTGCATCATGGGAATATAATTTTCAGGGCTTTATGGCGCACTGGAACAAGAATACAAATCTTGCCTGGGCTTTTGACCGTTGGTTTTTAAACCTTTTTCCGCGCGAAACCCCATTCCTTTTTAATAATGGAGGCTATTCAACGCTGAGTTTTATCCCCACACTAGGCACTATGATCCTGGGCTTATTTGCCGGGAATCAATTAAAGGCTGATACGACCAACCGGCATAAACTTAAATTTTTTATCATAACCGGGTTCAGCTTAGTACTATTAGGCTTGCTTTTGCACTATTCGGGTATAAACCCAATAGTAAAACGGATATGGACACCGGCCTGGACGATATTTAGCGGTGGCATATGCTTTTTGTTTCTGGCCTTCTTTTATGGCATAATTGATGTCGCTGGCAAAAAAAAATGGTCATTCTTTTTACTGGTGATAGGAAGCAATTCTATAGCCGCTTATATCATATCTGATGCAGGCGTCAGGGATTTGATTTCCAACTCGCTTCATATCCACCTGGGGCAAACCTATGATCAGCTATTGGGCGCTCATTATGCTACATTGGTAAATGGTTGTTTAGTATTATTTATAATCTGGTTGATCTTATATTGGCTTTATAGAAAAAGGATTTTTATTAAGATTTAGCACATTGTCTTATACTGATATTAGTTTACGAATTTTCGCCATTTATAGAGTCCGATATTTTGGAAGGGTTACAGAGCCAATTGTAAATACTGTAATTATTGGAATTAACACTACCATAGAAGCAATTAGATCTAAGTTGGGCTCATAAAGATCGAATACTGTAAACGTATTTTTCCCCTTCTCCATTAGAGTGAAATGGAGTTTATTATTTTAGAGCTGCAACTTCTTCTTCTGATAACCTGGTACATTTTGCAATCTGACTTACGGGAATACCATCAGCCAACAATGCCTTTGCAATTTCAATTGAGTTCTGATACTTAACTTTTTCACTCGCTTTCTCTATTCCTTTCTCTATTCCTTTCTCTATTCCTTTCTCTATTCCTTTCTCTATTGCAAAATCTCTAACATTTTGCTCATCCCATTTTACTTGTTGTGCTGTTCTAAACATATTACGTTCCTCTTGTGTTAAGTTGGCATATCTCGCCAGATGAAAAAAAAGCATAAAGCCATTCATCTAGCAATGTCTTTAGTTCATGCTCCTTCTTATTAAACTTCGCAACTTCGATATAAGTGAAGTGTAGCTTGTTATAAAAAACACTGCCTGTATCCGTATCACATAGTGACACATTATGAAGATATTTACCAGGCTTCGTTTCTGGTAGACTGAAATTCTCCAACAATGAAATAGAATATATCTCTTTAAGGTTATATCTCCATTCCTTATACCCTTTCGGTGACTGATCACTAATCAGCCTACTGGTATAAAACAATGAACGTTCCTTAAAATTCTTCTGCTCCTGTCGTTGCACCTCTACCAGAAATGTTACCCCATCTTTGTCTTTGCAAATGAAATCAAATACAGAATTACCTTCATCTCTTATTTCTCCAGGGTATTCATTCTTACCATAAGTAATAGATTCAATGTACCTTTTGCCCTCCAAAACCACATTCAAAAATGCCTTTGCAACCTCCTTACTACTTTCCGAAGCAAAAATTCTTTTGAAAACCCAATCCTCAAATGGATTGATGTAAATAACCGGAGATTCAGGAGTTTTTCCATAAACAATAGATGACTCCTTTACAACATTTTCTTGTAGCTCTTCCGACATATTACTTGTTTTGCCTTTAAGCAAAGGTAGGTAGAGTTATTCTAAAAACCACAACAAATTATCATAAAAATTACAAACAATAACCATAATGCAATTTATTGTAACCAATTACATAAAAATGAATTATTTTATAAAATATTGAAATCTATCTCGATTAAATTCTGAAGTGGTATTATAAATAGCGGAAGTTATGAATCCACAACAATTCGAGATTGAACCAGGCTACTTGTGGGTTACTGTAGTTTCCTTGCAGTTTTTGAGAGTTAACTGATTACTGGCAGGAGCATGGAGTACAAAAAGGAGATGAGTTTGCTTTGTTAACAAATATCATTCATCAGGAATGGACTGGTAAAACCTTCGGGATCAGATGACCGAGGCGGAGTTATTGTTTACAGCACTGGCAGAATTATCAACACGACAGATTGCTGAAAGTGATGAAGCTGAAGGGTTAAAAGAAAATGCTGTCGCCGGTAAAAAAAAAGTGGGAAAATAGCCAAGGATGCCAGGATTTGACCGAACGAGATGTAAAGGTCATTATTGATGTTCAATAATGACCTTTACATTTATCTTTTAAACCATTATACAGATACCCTTCCTACATACACACTATCGGAGATCTTTTTACGGTCGTCGGATATAAATGCGATATAAGTTTCTATATATTCATCTTTATTAGCGTTGCTATTTGTTTTAGGAACCAGGCTAACTTTTAGCTCTTCGCTCCCTTCATTTCTACGTGCTCCGCTTAATAAATATTCTGCGGTGTTGTTGGCAGGTAGGTAAGCAAGCAGCATTACCTGATCGCGATTGAGCTTATAGCTCCATTTCGGATCTACAGTCCACGTGAACTTTAAAGTGTCGCCATCAAGCTTAACTGTAGGATTTAAGGGGACTGGTAGTTTCCCTTTGCTCACCATCACTTTACTGAAATCCATTTCATAATCTGGATACACCCCCGTTACCGCTTCTTTCAACAAGTAGGAAACTGCTCCGTTTTCGGGAATTCTTGGGGTTTTGGCCACATCAAACTGATAGCCTACATTGATAAATTCACTAATCACGGCAACAAATCTTTTGACCATCAGGAACCGTAAATTAACAGCTTGTTGTGCAATGGAGCGCTCTGCTTTTTTCTTCTTTTTTTTGGGCTTTGTCCTGACCACTGGCACGCCACGTCTTATATAAGTCACTAGATTTGAAATTTTCCCGATGATCGGTCCAAGGATACCATACTTCATGCTTGCCATATGTATAAAATATTTAATCAGGACACCATTGTCCTTAAGGCTAAGATAAGGTCAGATTGACCGTTTGCAGCCTTTAAGATTTAATTTGTTTTTATATAGCTGTTGTTATGGGTTTAAAGTGCATTTCTATTGGTCTGAGCAAAAGGATAGCAAAAGAATACCAAAAGGATAGCAAAAGAATAGCAAAAGAAAACTACAGCAGCAGGTGTAGCTCTTTTAGGAATCGACAGCATGTCTTATATAAACTTTTACTAAAACAATACGGAACTATTAAAAGAAATGGCATTAAGAATTAAAAAATGGGAATAGCCATTTGAGAGTTATGGCTCTAGTAGCTAAGCCAGCACCCCTTCAAAAACCCCAATCACCTTAAAACTGTCTAACTCATCTTCAGTTAGTTTAATATCTTCAAACTTCGGATCATATGACAATGGTTTTAACAATATTGAAGTATGGTTCCATCCCTCGTCATTAACGTTTTTAGAACTATGATATTCTTTTACGGTGTATCCAGAGCCAAATTCCATATCCTTAAATGTAGTACTCTCCGCAAGGACAATCTTCCCATTTCGGGAACCACCAGTATATTTTCGGAACAGACAAATTGAACCATTTGGAATGACCTTATTCATAGACTCCCCTATTACCCTACAGGCGAATAAATCAGAATCAGGGCTGTAACGATCCGGCAGTTTAACCCAATGATGATTGAGACCATACTGTAAATCGCTAAAATTACCGGCAGCAGCATACAGATCGTAAAAAGGTACACTATTTTCTGTCTGCGTTGCCATCACTTCCAATTTCACCTGTGGTTGCTCAACTTTAGCCTGGGGTATATGTTTCGCGAGGTAATTTCTGAGTTTAGGATCACAAACGTAAACATATGTACCTCTTATTCCACGCTGAAGTATTGTATTATAAATATTCAATATATACGATTTCAGTCTTTTAGGATCTTTGACTGTATTCTTTCCATTCTTGTCGAAATAGTTCTCTTTGTAGATTACGATTTCATCATTCAGCTCATCGTAGGAGATTTCATGCCCAAAGATGATCCCTGCATAATTCAAATCATATCCCTGCGTAGTATGGATACAACCAACCTCATCAATTGCATTCTTTGAATTGGTCCAGTCTATCGCTTTACTGTTCCACCTCAAGCTAGTATCACCAATCTGAATATCGATCAGGTATCTGTTCTTCTTTTCTTTAGTTTTCCATTCCCAGGAAAAGCCAGCGATTAGTCTTGCCAAACCAATTGCTTCATTCTTCGATTTAATTTCAGCTATCATCTGATCTAGAGAATCAAACAATAGAAACTCATAATCTTTACTCTGGTAAATCTTTCTATCTGGGGCTAAAGTACAATTAAGTAGCTTATCGATGTATGAGATATAGTCATGTCCACCCCTTACCCTAAACTGCGACTTAAGCTTCTCTACGGTGGTATATGGAGATGATTTTAGTCTGTCAAAGTCTTCCTTATTTGCATCCGAAGGTTTGATAGACTGTTTTTCATCATAAAAAAGGATACTTCTATCCGATCGCATCAGCACCCAATCCAATTCACTGCAGGTCATTTTGTTTAATCCCAGCTTCGCACATGCTTTGTCAAAATCTCTGAAGTAAGACCCCAAGTTTACACGTTGACGCAGGCGATGTGACTCATCTACCAGCACTATATCATATTGATCGTTCACCATTTCTGATGGACCGATCACCATATTCGCATTCAAGCCCTTTACATTGTTAAAAACCTTCTTTACCGTAGTCCTGAATGAGGACATTGGAATCACAAGTGCCATCTTTGGATCAGGATACTTCTCTTTCAACCTTTTCACCAGGTCAATAAATAGCTCTTCCTCATTCCCAAATTCACTGAAGTTGAAATCATGGATATCTGTCTTGAGCAATTTAAAAAGGAAAATTGCTAAAATAGTCTTCCCGGTACCTGCCCCACCTTCAACCACAATCCTTTTGGAGTAGTCATTCAGCAGGCTGTTCATTATCATCATTAGCCCAAGTTTCTGTTCTGGTGCTAAGCTTTTATAAGGGGAATATTTAAACAGGTTAGAGTTATCAATATATTGCAATGAGTGCTTGGCCAATCCCTTAGCGCGGAGATCGTTCCAAAGCAACTGAAATAATGCCCAATATTTAGCTTTTTCGTAAAACTGATGATTAGCTAATCCAACATTTACATTGAGTAATTTATAAATACCGTCTCCGGATATGTATTTAATGAGGTTTGATTCAATGTCCAGTGTCGCAGACTTATTGAACTTATCGCTGGCAACCAGATACATGGAGTTCAGCTTTTGCTTAGCATCATCTTTTAGATGAGCGGACATTCTAGTCAATGCATCTATAGTTTCACCAATGTAAGCCTCTTTACCTTGCCCATTATTTAAAATATAAACTACGGGCCAGTAGTTTTTGATGTGTTCACTCTCTATCAAATGACCTAGAAGATCCCGGTTAAATTTAAATTCAGTTACATCAAATTCGCATTCAGCATTCATAGATCTGTATACTTGGTAGCCGTACCTTTAGCTTTATCAACAGGATACTTCTCCCCGTTCCTCTTTATCTTATCCAGCACGATCTCATTGATATCCAGATCATATTTTTCTGCAAGCAATATCGCATAGGCAAACACATCAGCTAATTCTTCCCTGATCTTTTCCGGATTGGCTTCATCTGCCTTTTTCCAGAGGAATAATTCATTTAGTTCCGCAGCCTCAATAGAAAGTGCAAGTGCAAGATCCTTAGGATTGTGGAATTGTTCCCAGTCACGCTCATTTCTGAACGCAATTAATGCGTCTTGTAGTTTTTTCCAGTTTTCCATAAAGCTTCTTAAAATATGGATGAAAAATAGGGAAAAATTGAGAGGATGTGAAATAATAATGAAGTCCTTAAGGAACGGAGCATGTTTAGCCTCTCGCATTTTATCAAAAGAATTCATCCATTTTAAATACTTGGTGGCCATCACAGTAATTACCATGCTGATCATTGCACTTATAGCCCTATGCATCGTAGCCACCAAGTTATGATGAGCTGCACAAACCGCCTCTCCATACCTTTGGTATAGAGACCTCCTTAGTGGTATTCGATAAACATAAAAACCCACTCACCGCCCGATTTGATGGTGCATAAAATCAGAGCATTTGTAAATGTGCAAAGAAATCTTTCACATCAGCCTTTGTACCGCTGAATACTTTAGTTCCGTATTTTTCTGCCAAACCGGTTTGTTCTAATTCAAATTTACGTTGCTTATCGGTAAACACCAGGTCTGAAGGTAGTAACCCCGTTGAGAGCCTCATGATATCAATCTGGTCATTGACGGTTTCTTTTTTATGTTCTACTGCAATATTTGCTGTCAGACTGCACCGGATATCAAGCGGAGGGATTTGATCAAACCCCGTTTTATCCAGCAAATCCCAGAGCCTAATCGATTCCTGGTATGTCATTTTATGTTCGAGTAACAAATATTGCAACAACAAATCAGTCCATTTGATCACCTGCTCGCCATTGATGGTAACCCCCTCACTAATGAAATGCCCTTTAGCAATCAGGGATTCTAGGCGATCCAAAAAAGACCGTACCTGCAAAAACTTCGCAGCCTGATAAAGCGGCTCTATAACTGATCTGGGAAACCGTTTCTGTTTCAGCGTCTCCCTAAGCTCATTCTGATTACCTACAGTATCATCAATCTGTGATTTGAGCACTTGGTGCAAAGCCTTGTATTCCACAAATGCGCCCTCCTGGTTCAGCGTTTCCGCATGGCGAAGCAAGCCGAAAAAAACCCTCTGGCTAATAGCTTCCCCCCGTACGAGAGCGATCATATACCTGGTCGCCGCAACTGATTCTGATAAAAAAGCAAAACCATTCGAGAGTTTTCCAAACTGACGGTCAACCACAAGCGCATTGTCCTGAAGCTTGTTAGAAGATTCCAAAAGATGCTCAAATGGCACCGGACAGATTAATTTCCCCTTCCCATGTTTTTCCAGCAAAAGATCACGGATTTTGACCCAATCCTCAGAAGGCGGCTGATCAAACAAATTACTTGCAGCAAATTGATCCAGGAAGATGCAAGCCACCTCATTTCCAAAATATCCTTTCATACCTGTTATTAAATCGCTATAGGCATACCTCTTTGGTCCTCATTAACTCTCCCTGATGTAATCAATAAAATGTTTCCCAAAGGTGGTTATCTTCATGTGGAGGTATTGAACATGACCGATAGCACCTATTCCTCCATCAATCATTAAGGCCCTGCTCGCAAGAATTTGCTTCAAATACAGAAAATCATCTTCTGCTAATCCGTAAAAGTCAGCCCTCCTATACTTTCCCAGCGTTTTCTGTACCTCCTGAATTCTTTGCAATTCAGGCCGGTACATTTCAAGTTCAGCCTCATATTTAGCGGAATCATTAGCCACACCTAAGTCTTTTAATTCAAGCTCTTTTTTAAGCAAATTTTCTGCTTTTCTCACCAACCCCTCTTGTGTTTTCTCCAGTTGATCCAGCCTGTTAAATTCCTGATCACAGAGGTAATGGTATTTCAGTACGGTGATGGAGGACTCCGTGAGCACTGAGACTAGTTCAAGGAAAGTATCCGTATGATCAAGTTGCCGCTGAGGCTCTTGCAGGTAACCAACCAAAATATCCCTGAAACGTTTATGTTTTTCCTTCGATCCGGTGTGAGCCACCCTTAAAATGATGGATTCAAAAAGATCACTGAATTCTACCCTGTTCAGTCCGCTAAAATCTACATTCCGATGCTCGGAGAAATATTCAGCAAGCAAGGCACTAAATTCATTTAAGCGATCCTGCTTAATGCGGCTTCTGTAGTCATAAAATATTTCATTTAGTGGTTGCCCTGCAAATGGAATGGCGGCAAACACTGATTTTATTACCGATTCCTGAGCACTGTTTAAATTGATCATGAGACTAAATTACCAAAATCTTTCGCTTAACTTAAATCCTATTCGTTCTTGATGTAACTATTAGTCTTCAAATGTATTATCATTTCAGTAATTGCCTATCGTTCAACAAGATTTGACTGATGGGTTTGCAAAGGGAGGTTTTAAATCGCAGCCTGATCGCTTTCCATTCTTCTTAACGGTAACAATCGCAATCTATAAAAGCCCAAAGAACTGACCAGCTGACGACCAAGCCAGGTTGAGCCTAATTCTTTAGTGCCGGGAACTCAAATTTCATCAACTCATTAATCGACCACTCAACACGCTTAACATCAGCCAAACATTTTGCCTGCGAAAAATCCAAACATCCAAGATCAATGTTTGAATTAGCAACAAACTCATAATACTTACTAAACCTGGACTCCATCTCCCGATAAAACTTCCAGTGATCCGTTATACCCATTGCCAAATCCTGGTAATCTGCCCCGTTAGATTGCTGCAAATTCCTGTCATCAATCAATACCTTTATCCGGCTCAGCGTTTCCTGGGCAAGCTGATCCTGCCCGCTATAGTCCTCAATCTCATACTTCAGGCAAAGGACATCAACCTGTATAGCCGCATTTGCCGTGTCACCACACTGTTCACAAACACCCTCCAGGCGCCTAGCCCTTTCCATTAGTTCCGCCACGGCTAGCTTTTCAGCAGGTCCTGCACTCATCATAGTCCTGGAATTCCAGTGGTCAAAAAACTGCTTGATATATGCGGTCTTATAGATCCAAGACAAATGACTCTTGGTAATAGCGGTCAATACCGGAACATCCATCGTTTTCAGCGCTTCAGCATAAACCTGTCGAAGCCTTCCAAAATAACTTTCCTCATACTCATCCCAAACCTGGTACAATTCATCCTTCAGGTGACCAGCACCCAGACTAAACAAAGAGAAGAGGTTATCCCGGAACTCAGTAGTCAACACGACCAATTCAATATGCAACACTTTCGCATACACCATCACCCTGGAACCCGAGGCGTCCGGATTTGTGGCAAGGAAATTACTTATCGTCCCATATAACTTTTCTACACTCTCAGTGCATGGCCGCTTATTCGCATAAAATTCCTGACATGCTTTTTCTAATTCCAAAAAAGAACCAATACGCTCTCCTTCCAATAATGCCATCCGCTGCTGCTGAAAAACTTCCCTATCTATCATCCCCAGCAGATGTTTTGCCTGTAACAGCACATGGATCAGTGTCGAGCGGTGTTCAGGCGCAAAAAGACTGGCACTACGGTTGGCTTTTTTCAAATACTCCAATGCCCTGAGCATTTCCCCTTTAAAGTAATAAGCCATCCCGCAAACATAATTGTACATCGGTGAAGCCTCTTCCCCGCCCAGATAAGTTCTACGCTCCAGCTCAATGATCTGCTGAAAATTTCGGTCATTCAGCATATGAAGACCCCTGTGCTCAATCATATATATATTTTGCCCGGCACTATACACATCGTTGTTTTCATCAATCGTGATCCCAGAACCAAAAGCCTCTTTACCATTTGCTTTCCGCTGGGTACTCACTTTCCAAAACAGATCACCGGCTTTCAGCGTCTCTTTGTAGATTTCAGCAATGGCATCCGCATCCAACTTTCGGCTAAAATTGTGACTGAATTTAGTAGGATTCTGCTTCCCCTGGTATTTCTCATACATCGCCTCCCAAACCTCCTCCACATTCGCCACATAGAACTCCCCGGTATTATGATCATAAAGCACATAGTAAGCTGGCATTCCATAATGCAATAGGTAAAGAATATTGGTGCAGGCCAAACCATAAGCCATTGATCCGTCCTTTTTAACCTTACTGGTTTGCGTGGCTTTCAATTGCACTGCAAAATGAAAATTGAGGAAATGGCCGTCTTTTTTAATCTCTACAAACACATCAACACCTTTATCCCTCACCGATACGTCTCGCACTTCGAATAAAGCAGTATCCAGCAATAAACTAAATTTTCGTCTGCAAGTAGTTTCCAGTTCCTCATTTGGATTGGTTTTCGGTAAAGATGAGCGGTTACCCATAATCAGTTCGTTTGGTTAGCCTCAAACTTAAAAAAATAACTACAATCCAAACACATATTTTGTGCTGCAACCGATGGCAATAAACATCTATGGCTCGTTCAGAAATATCGGGGTGTCACAATTGGTAAGCGCCCAGTCCGTCCAGAACTTGAGCCACCTCAGACGTTCGAAGTGGAAATCTTCCTCCATAAGGGAATCTGGTGCCTTGATCGAAAAGACAAAAGGATACTCTTCCACGTAAGCAGAGCATGCTGCATGGATCACTTCCTGATGTGCCTTGGTAAACGGAGATACCCCATCCGCACTGTTCAATAGCCCTATTTCCTTTTCAAAGAAGAAATTATAAAGCCCAACGGCCTCTGCAAAGATCTCCCAGGTGGAATAGAAAGGGTTTCTGACATTGGTATGGTCGGTCAATCTCCAAAAATCGAGTTTCGAGGTTTTTGATGTGCCGTCGCCGAGTTTCGAGGCAGGGGCTGAAATCCTTTTGTATCACAAACGTACATTTCACTCCGCCAAAAAAACAGGCGGCATATCCCCTTCCCACCAGTACACTGCTGATTTAAATTGAGTGATATGTTGAGTGAATTAAATCCCCGGGTTCAGGCAGGAGCTGCGCCTTGAAATGGGCTGACTCGTGGGCAGGCCTTCCAGAATATGTTCCAGGTTCAGGGGAAGAAATCCACGGATCCTGGATCGGATCTTTTTACTCGGATCTATAACGATCCTCTTGATCTTAGGGTAATGTTTGCCGTTAAACTCACGGCTCTCGTGTTGTGTTGTTGTTCATGGCTCAATGTTTTATTTGAACCAAAGTTGGGTAGGGATGAAAAGGATTTATGGGGAGTGAATTGGGGAGTTGTTGCATTTAGCTTGATTCAGATGCTGCCATCTTAAAAAATAGATAAGATATTAATCAGTAACTCACATTAAGCAAAAACCATAAACTTGAACTTCTTAAGTCTTTTTTTATTGGATAAATTTTAACACTTTTGAGAACACTCAACTAACCAAACTAAATTGTATGCTCCGAGAATTTGTAAATGAAGGTGTTTTAATATTAGCTGACGATTCGCATTTTGATAAACTTAAAAAAACGTCAGGCGAGCTTGTAAAAAAGCTAAAAAACAAAAATAAAATATTGTCCTATACCATGACCGCTCTTGACAGTCAGGTTTCAATTGAAAACCCCGAAATAATAGAAGTTAAGGAACTTATAACAAAAAACTGGACAACCTTTCTTAGCAATGTAAAAGATACCCCTTTAGCCTATATAAGAGCTGTAATGCTGGACGCCTTAAGTGATCTAGCGAAAGACATAATTAACGCGACCATTATATGGAATGCCGGGAGAGACGCAATTAAATATAAAGTTCTTGTAGATAAAGAAAAGAATATTCTTAGAAAATTTTTATTAGAATTAGGAGAACGGGTCGAACAGGAAGCAATACTGCGATGGTCTTTTAAAGACATAGAACTCTCCGAGGCATATGCAAAAAATCAAACATACCTTCCAATTGATAAAGCAAAAATAGAAGCTCATCTGAAAGCCGCCGCTGGAACGGCCGATTATGACGGGGAAAATCCTGTAAGCACGGCAAGTACCGATTCATGGCATAATTTTTTCTCAAAACGTGCCGGCACCGGAATAGCCGACGAAGTTACTGCTGCTCTAAAATTTCTAGCTAACAAAAGTACGGCGAAAGACAATGCGATTGTGGAATATGTCACATCTTTGCAGGCTCAATTGAAAAATCAGGCCTTAAAATCAGAATTGTTATGGTGGAAAGAAAGCGGGTATTCATCAACCGTGAAAAAGGGTTATGAACAAATAGAAGAATGCCCCCTTCAGATTCTTTTAGCAAGTGATTTTGCAAACTTGTTGCCGGAAATATGCCCTGCTAGCGCTGATTTTTTTCTCATCAGAACCATGAAAACAATTTGCGCAGATCGTGAAGTAACATTTGGAGAATTCTTAGATGAAATCACTAGCTCATCAAATTTATGTCAGCAATTCTTAGTACAGTCAAGTGGAGAGGAAAACACCTCTACTTTGTTAGGTTTTGTTCGAGGCTTATTATGGGGTCAGCTGAAAAAAGAAGAGTTCAAAAAAATAGTTGGGCCCGATTTAGATACTAAAGTTAAACTAAGTTATATATGCAATTGGTTGTTCCATGGCTATCAAATCTCTAAACTAATTGCGATTAAATAATGGCTACAGGAAAATGCTCAAATCCAGATTGTGTCGCTCC
Source organism: Pedobacter sp. (assembly GCF_041645105.1). Taxonomy (GTDB): domain Bacteria; phylum Bacteroidota; class Bacteroidia; order Sphingobacteriales; family Sphingobacteriaceae; genus Pedobacter. The sequence goes on along the minus strand of NZ_JBAZQQ010000004.1, from coordinate 497,562 downwards.
TATCAGCTGTCATTTAGGAAAAGATGATTATAAAAATTGTCCTTCATGGGCGATTAACAACCAATCAAAAGTGGTTGAAGTCTCCAAAAAGACAAAATCGACAAAAAAAAATCAATTGACTTGGACCGGAAAGCCTATGATGGTTGACGAGCTACCCCTTGTCGGACCGCGGAATATGCCAGTGATTATAGGAGTAATCGGGAAAGCGGATGCTGGCAAAACCACGTACCTAGCCATGTTGTTTACCTTACTGTTACAGGGAAAATCAATTCCTAATTATAAATTTGCTGGTTCAAAAACAATTTTGGGATGGGACGAACTGTATCATACTCTGAAAGTATACAATAGCCAGGTAGAGTTCCCAGAACCAACTCCTTTATCTTATAACCGATTACATCATATCGCGCTTAGAGGTGACAAGAAAAGACTTGTTGATTTATTTTTTTCAGATGCCTCTGGTGAGGTTTTTAGTCGTTGGTCACAAAATAGAAATGACACGAATGCTGACAATGCCAGATGGATTTATCAAAACTCCCAAGCCTTCATGCTTTTTGTGGATTGTGATGATTTGGTTAAACGAAAAAATCAGGCAAAGACAGAAATAATCGATATAGCAGAAATGCTCAGACATGATCTCAGAAATAGACCCGTTATAACCTTATGGTCGAAGGCAGACAAAAAGAGTGACATCCATCCGTTAATAATTTCATCATTAAGCCAGGAACTATCAGAAATGTTTCCTGTATTTAGTGAAATTGACATTAGCAACTTTTCAATGGACGATCCTGACGATCTTGTTCACAGCAATAACATCAAGGTTGTGGATTGGTTACTAAACCAAATTTTCCAGCCAACTGGACAAATCTTAAAGATAAAAAACATAAAGAATTCCGACCCATTTTTCAACTATAAGGACGATGAATAAATCTCTGCTTTTAATTGGAAAGCCTCATGCATCGAAAACGGTTTTTCTGTCGCAATTTTATTCGCGCCTACGCAAGAATAAAAGCAAACTTTCTCTCTATAAACCTGTTGAAGATTTATCGCCAATTGCAGCGGTTAGAGACGCACTGTCTAACGGTGAACAACCTGAGACAACACCGCCAGAAAGAAATGTGAAGTTCAATATACCAATTCGAAGAGGGAATGAACATATTGACTTTCTCTGTCCTGAATACGGTGGAGAGCAGGTAAATCAAATAATTGAAAATCGAGAAGTTAACGCAGAATGGGAAAGCGCCATTAAAAACAGTTATCATTGGATTTTATTTATACGAATAGGTAGTGTCAGCAAATCTTTAGACATTTCTGAGGTAACGGTGGAAGAAAAAACAATCGCCGCCCCACCAGATCAAGAAAGACCAAAACATGTACTTTCAGAACAATCCTCCTATATCGAGCTCTTGCAAATTTTACTTCATTACAAAAACCATGATTACCATTTGCTAAACCGGGCTGTCACTTTGACCGTTGCTCTTACATGTTGGGATGAGTTGGAAACGAAAGAACTTCCTGGCAAACTCTTACAAGAAAGAATGCCTCTTGTAAAGTCATTTTTAGAATCAAACTGGGATAAATCAAAATTGAACATTGTCGGATTATCTGCACAGGGATTCTCATTACAAGATCGGGAAAACCAGGAGAAGTATCAAATAGAGGGTCCTGAAAAATTCGGCTACCTTATTTTTGCGGATGGACAAGACACCGACGATATTACTGAATTGATCGATATTGCACTGCAGTGAAAATACAAGTATATCAAGCCCTATGCGGCGAGAATCCGAAGAAGGCTTATGATTTGCTAAAAACAAATTTTCCTGATAAGGATATTGCGAAAAATCTTGCATTTAAAACAGGTCTTCAGGATAATGTCCAGGGCACTAAATGGGATCCTCAAATAAGAGGCTTTTTCGAGGGAGAATATTTTCTGTTGATGAAAACTTTCCCAGATAGATCTTCTGATGTACGACCTGGAAGAGTGTTTTCTCATACTCTTATACTTCCAGCTGACCAAATATGCGAATGTGTGTCACTGAATGCATTTTTTTCTATTCTTCCACAGGAGATGGATAAAAATAGCGTACTTGAAAATATTAGCGTTGATTGTAGTATATCTAACGAAACACTGACGGACACTAATTTTAAAGGCAGATTTAACAAAGTTATTCATGGATTAGTTAATCACCACAAATATAAGAATACAATCATTTGGGTCGGTCAGAAAGATATGTCAAATGCCACCAATGAATTATGGAAACTATTGACACCTTCCGAACGCAAAACGTTCAACTTCGGCATTTATTTCGATGCTGAAAATATATCGGGTGATAAGCTAAATCTGATCACGGTCCCAGAATCAATTCACAGTAAATTCTTGAGCAAGGAATTTCTTTTGATTAATAAAAACGAAAACTATCTACCAAGCGGACTAGCTGAAGAAATTTTAGCTGGGAATATCAATGCGAAAAACAGACTGGAGATCTTCAGAAAAGAACTTAATCTTTCTGATTTGACTAGATCAGAGTTGGATTTAATTGCAGTGGTACTTCCTACAATGGAAAATTTGAATTCTATCACAGACATTAAAAAAGTAAATACCCTTGGCCAAATCATAGCATTGCATGCACCGAACCCACAAACGGGAAAGAACTTCAAAAATAAACTGATCGATAGGCTCGTTACATTAATTGAAAATTCAAACAGCAGTGATTTAACCGTTCTTAGAAACTTTAAATTAGAGTGCTTTCTTTCTGCAAATGAAAAGATGGGAAAGGCAGTTCAGTCATGGGTTAACAAATACATACTAAACACAAAAAAAGCTGACCTTAATGAATCACTCGGTATAATTAATCTGTTAAATACGGATAAAAAGAGCTGGATTTCTATTAACATTTCAAAAAAAATAGGTGAATCTTTAGGGATTCTGGACTCGGAAAAGGCCAAATTAATTTGGAGGTGGCTTTTATTTGATCCAAGTTATTTCGACACAGTTCAGCAGTTTGTTTCACAAACATCCGCAAATGAGACGATCTTAATTGCAACAAAACCAAAAAAAATTGATAAATCAAACGTAGAGTGTGCAATAAACGCTGCAAATAAAAAACGGTGGTTTAGGCTTAACGCGCATCTTTTATTAAGTATACATTTACCGGAAAAAGCGTTGGAAATGCAACTTTCCGTCGATAAAGATCCAGAATCGATGGAAGGACTGCTAATTATCGCGAAAAAAGTAGAGCAGTCAAAACTGGTGGCCATAGCCATTAAAATTAGTGACCCACGGATTTTAAAGATTCTTTCAATGCTACACGGAACGTCTGCATTGGTTTTGGATAATTTAGATTTAAGCGACCCTTCTGCACAAAAACTCATTATTCTATTCGGAGAAGATCATGGAAATTCCAATTGGCTTAAAAATGGAAAACGCTCGAAAAAGGCGGTGAAGAACATTTTCGATTGTTTAATCAGCGGAACCCAAGTAGAATTAAGGCTGCTGGAAGACATAGCTGAATCGGAATTTTCTGACGTTCTTGACTATGATCAGAGAAACGCGCTTTGGGAAAAGTTACCTGGAATTATCCGAAGTAAAATTCTAGAAAGTACCTCGACAAAGCTACTTGGTAAGCTTGCAAAGGATCCTGCTACGAAGGTGCCAGACGACAAGATTCTCTCAGAATTCATCCTTTCAAATGGTATCTCTGGTTTTCTATATTACAATAACGATAAACTAAAAAATACGCTTCCAATTTTTAACCGATACAAAAACATTCCAGACCATTATCTCACAGATTATTTAAGAAATTATCGCGGAGACCTGAACTCGTTAGATGCTAAACAATTGGGGAAACTGATTTACAACAGAAGTAACAGAGATGCGGCTCATCTCATTTATCAAAAGAGTAGCCGAGATAATAACTGGCGGTTCGCACTAGTAGAATGTCATTCAATCTTAGATAGATGGACTAGGTTTAAAATTGCTGGAAAAGGGATCATTAAAGGAGTTAAGATTCCTTCGGATGATTGGTGGACTCCTCTAGGAGAGTTCATAGTTGAGTATTATTCCAATAGAAATGCCTTGGTGACAGTTTGGCGTAAAGCTGGGGGGCAAGAATCAGATTTATTAATGGATGGTTCCGCTTTAGATGCTTGGAACAATGCATTGTCTAAGCTTCGCCACGGTGCTTTGAAAAAGCCAAAAATGAAAGATCTGCTTTCGGAAATTAACAAAGACTACGGTCATATTGAAGATTTTCGCTTATTGTATGATCTACGCCATTCATTCATTAAGAAATAACATATGGATTCAAAAACAAGCAAGGCCACTAGGATTCTCGAAACTTTAGAAAGCTATAGTATTTCTGGAGATCAAAGCTGGGTATCAGAAGAAATAAGTCCTGATCATCAACTATTTTTCGAGGATGAGAGGTTGTTTTGGAATCAAATTCTAGCAACACCCGATGCCTTCTGGAATCAACAAGTGAATCTGCGCAATTTTACACTTTCGGAGTCAATTGCTCGGATACCTGGGCTCTATTGGAATGAAGGTTCTTCCGCGTTGCGGTTGCGAAGTGAAAATGAACTCATATTTAAAAACGATGCACGGATAGAATACCAACCTTCCGGAAAATCAAAAATAGTTCTCGGGGGCATAGGAACAATGAAACTCCCAAGAGCCGCAGATGGCGCTGCATTATTTTGCGTAACGTCAAGTTGCAATGCTTCTATGGGAATTCCTATCGCAATTACAGGTTCAATTATAGATGACCTTAAGCTTAAAGAAGGTGACTTGCTAAACATCAATAATGCAAAATGGATTAGATATACCCGAGAATGGTCCCGTAGTTTTCCAACCACAAAAGGTATTCCAAGGGGATTTTTACAAATTGATAGCCACAAAATGATTTCAGTAATCAGGACTGGACATTCAGTAATTAGTCATCCGTTTAGTGTAATGGAATATGAAACTGAAAATAATTTTCTTTATGATTTTGTATTCTGTTCCGCATTAAACAATGTGGGTCGAAACGTTAGATCATATGTGGAAAGGTTCTTTGAACACTATCGCAAAGATAAAGACAGAAATGGCAGGTATTTAATTAACACCGATCTAGTTGATCCCCTTTTTGATGCATATTATTTCGCTCCTTCGGAAATGAATAACCCACTCGAAAAGGCAAAACTTGATTTACTATACAAAAGAGTTTCAAGCGTACCGATTGCTGGCATCACATTAGATCTGTTGTTGGAACGTTTACCCATGTTCTATAACACCTCACAGGCGATACAAACATTAGCAACAAAGTTAGGAATACCCAGATCGCATCTAGTGGAAGGGAATGCCGCATCAATGTCCTCCTATTTGATTAACTACTGTATCGATAGGGAAAAAATAGACAGGTTGATTAAATACATTACCTTAGATTACAAAGAAATTTTCGAGAAATGAGTTGGAGCAAAAAACTAACCCAATTGAATGACGTTCTCGCGTATCTTGCTCCTAGTCAGCAAAGTGTACAACGATACGCCACTCATGCAGGAATAAAGATTCAAAAAATCACTTTTAGTGGTAACGCTGAAGACATGTGGAACAGTACGCTCGATGAGGCCAACAAAATGAATCTTGTCGATGAGCTTGTTAAACAGGTCCTAAAAGACTATGAGGGTAATCCGTATTTAATTGCCGCTCTTAATGAGGAGGAAATTGACTACTCCTTAAGTCCCGAAATTGACAAAAATTCAGGATGGAAACCTGTGTCAAAACAGACACTCGAAGTACTCACCTTTGCAGCAAGCAGTCTGCTACCTATTAATTTTCTGGAGCAAGGTGTGATAAAAAGCAGGTCTGTTGCGAAAGTTGAAATTCAGCGGGGAGCTAGAACAGATGTTGGTACGGGTTTTTTATTTAGGATCGATGGCATAGACCGCCTGTTTTTTATGACCAATTATCACGTTTTAAATAACAGAGATCATTGTTCAAGTGCCAGAGTTATTTTTGATTTTGAAATGGATATATACGGGGAAACCAAGAAATCAAAGAGTTTTCAAATAGACTCAACAGGTCCTTGGCTTACTTCCCCTGTACACGATAAAGATGTCGCTGTATTTTGTTTAATCGATGACACAGCTCTTTCGGTATATGGATTCTTAAAACTGGAACCTGTTGAGGTAGATAAAAATGACTTCGTTAATATCATTCAACATCCTGGTGGTGGAATGAAACAAATATCGCTTTACCACAATATCGTAACTCATTCCGACACACGAGTAATTCAATACCTAACAGACACCTTAAAAGGATCTTCTGGGTCACCAGTTTTCAATTCAAGGTGGCAAGTTGCTGCGTTACATCACAGCGGCGGTAATAGGAAACCCGGTGAGAGTGACCTACCTGACGGTATAAAATCCAGAAATGAAGGGATACACATAAATGGCATAATAGAATTTGTAAGAGCGGAATATATGAAAATAACAAATGAAAGTTGACACTGCCAGCCAAGGATATAATCCTAACTTCTTGTTAGACAATTGTTCAGGAAACGAAGCTGTTCCTCTCCCCACTTTAGATGCCGGCCAATTGTTGGATCTGCTTGTTGTACAAGACAAAGACAATGGAATTCTGGATTACATGAATTATAGTGTCGCAATGTCCAAGTCACATAAACTTGCCTTTTTTAGCGCTTCAAATATCGACGGACTAAACTTCCAAAACGCACCAAGAAAAGACAGGTGGAGAAAAGATGTACGAGTTGGAAAATATCAGTGGGGTATGGAATTTTATGGAGATAAAGAAGCCAAGTTTGATCGCGGCCATATGACAAAACGTGAGGACGTCCAATGGGGGACAACACAACATGTAGCGATGCTCGCTGCCGAATCGACATTTTATTATCCCAATGCAGTCCCGCAACACAAAGACCTGAATAGGAGCCTTTGGAAAAGATTGGAAAATTATATACTCAATTCAGAAACGAAAAAAAACTCGTTGCGTATCTGTGTATTCAGTGGCCCAGTCCTCGCTGAACGTAATCCCTATTTTATTAAAGCAATTAAAGGCCAATCAGTGCAAATACCGGTATTATTCTGGAAGGTGATCGTCTACCCAAAAAGCGACGGAACACTTCACCGGGTTGGATTTATCATGAGTCAAAATAGCCTATTAATAGCTAATGGATTGATAGAGGAATTAGAAATAGCCACTGACGACGATGACCTTTTTTTGAGATTCGATAGTGCTGATACCTATCAAGTTAACATTCAGCTGATAGAATCGATGACAGGGCTAACATTCCCCAAAGCTATTGATGCTTATAGAGATCACCGAGACACAAAACTTATTCTAAAAGAAGTAGATATTGATCCTGATTTAGAAAGTTCTTCACTTGAACAGGAATTGGGATATTCGATTGAAAATATTTTACTGTAGCAAACAAACCTTGATCAATCAAATAATTGAAAAAATGCAATATTGTACCTACTTAATTCATTTTTCTATGTAGATAGGTTCTTTCTCATACATTCTGTTACAGGATAATTTACAAAATAAAAATCTGTCAAATATACAATAGGATTAAGCCATAAATACGTTAGTCCTCATTTTTCTTGTTCTTATAGATTTTTCTAATGACACTAAAAATACCCTCTAAGTGTTGCAATGGACTCCCTTCTTCCCCGGATCTTGGATCTGACTTTTTACTCAAATATGTGACAATCCTTTTGATCTTAGGGGAATGTTTGCAGTTAAACTCTAGGCTCTCGTGTTCTGTTATGGTGTTGTTCATGGCTCAATGGTTTTATGAGCCAAGGTCGGGAAGGGAGTAAATATCTTTATGGAGAGTTGTTAGTAATTATATATAACTTTAACTATTCATTAAATTAACACTCATGGAGAAACCAACTGACAATGAAATCTTACGCCAGGCTATTGAAGTGTTTATCGTCCAACACTTTGATACAATAGATCTTGCTGGAAGCATACGTGAAGAAAAAAAAGAAAATGTTAACTATTACAGTATCGATTTAAATGAGCATGATTGGGATCAGAACGTCGAAAATCTAAATTCTGAGCTTAGTAAGTACTTAAGTGCATGGGTGCGTAAAAATCACAGCGTATTTGAAAATTACGTTTCACTGGCAGATATTACCGTCGACTACCTGTTGCCTGAAAAGGACGGTTCGATTCAAAATAAGGCTAAAAGTATTCGCCTATTTTATTTACCATCATACTATTATGAAACAACCTTTAATACAGGCGAACATAAGCCCAGATCAAAAATATTTTTGTGGTGGCTGAACACCTGGAATACACTGATAAATAGGTACATAATAATTTCAGCACTCTTTGTTAGTGTATTAACCATATGTACTCTTTTATACCTTAAGAAATTTCCGCATGAGGTTACCAGTTTAGGAAAAGTATTTGAATTTACAAACATTGCTAGCGGCGTGATTGCTTCATTTATTTTGGGATATATCGTTACAAAAGTGACGGCAATTAGACAGGAAAAAATCCAGCGGGCACCAGAAATATTGAAGCTTTCAAATCAACTCACTTATTTTAGAAAGGTTTGTTTTAATTTTTTGAGAGATCATAATTACTGGAACACGACAAATCCAAATATTGCTAGCTTCAAACATGGAAAATCGATTAAAAATTTAATTTCATATGAAGACTTCAATTATCCTTCTTATAACGATCCGGTAAAATATGCAAAATATAAATCATTGATCAACGATCACATGTCTTTTCCTATAGTAAATCTAGTACTTCAAATGTATATGTTTTCAGACGAAGATTATTTTAATTCAAAGTTGACCTACACAGAATATCCAGGCAACTACATTTATTCGTTCGAAGAAATGGAGAAGTTCATAATGATGAACGATGCGAATCATATTTGGTACTGTTGCGAAGAAGGCGCCTATTTTCCTGAGACATTTCCCGTAGGGCACTATTCCATTGAAATACTTAAGGACTTAAAGAGAATAAATAAAGTGTATAAATCTAAATTTCTTACTAAAAAGCTATTATCCAAAGTAAGTTTGGACTTTCAATATGAAATTCTACCCAGACTCTTTCACCTTATAAAACAAAACGAAGCACCGTTGCCTCCGATCATAAGCTATTTCAAGGTTACTACAAGTCTAATTCTCACCTTTGGAATTATTGTACCATCGATTTTTTATGTTTTTTTTTCCAATAAGGGTATCGCATTTTTTTGCTCTTATATTGTTATCGGGGTGATTGTTCATATTTTGCTAAGTTTGGGTGCCTTATTAAAAGATGAAAACACCCTTGATCGGGAAAACGACTATTTGTAAAAACGACCATGATCTTTGATATACTGAATAAGCTTTAGAACTATAAATTACGATTCAACTTAAATGCAATGAATGCAGAAAAACTAAAAAAGTACATTCATCCTGATGCTAATCCAAACCTAAACCGTTTTCAAACCGCTGCATGGTACTTGTGCGTCAGCTTTCCATTTTTTATTTTCATTGTCAGTGCAGGCATTGCGCTATTAATATATTTCGCCGGTAGCGAGAATAAGAGCATAAATCTCAGCAATATTGGATTTGCAATGTTAATCGCTCTTTCATCCGTCTGTTTTTCTTATTTTAAAGTATTACAACCTGAAAATTATGTAAAACTTCATCTTGACGTTCAAAAGGCTGGTGAACTGTTTCTGACATCCGCCATCGCTTTTATTATGTCATCCGCATTAAAATATGCCTGGACCATTATGGATTCGGATGGTTTTTTATCAGACTGGTTTGGATTTTTGATTCGAACATCTTTTAAGCTTACCTTTTTTACTGCCGAGGTAATCTGCATAGTTGGTTTAGCCAAATTAATAGATGTCTTACATATCAGAATAACGACATCACGTTAGACATCGTTGATCGTACTTTGTTTCTGAAGAATGTTGAAAAGCAGGAAAAGCTGTTCCTTACAGAACACTTTGAAATTAAAGAAGACATAAAGGAGATCGTACATGCTGAAATAGAAAGGATAAGACATGACCCGGTATTAGAACATCTCGTCATCAGAAAAAAATGGCACTATGGTCAATCTCTTACCAAAGAATAAAAAGTAAGCGTATATTGGTATAGACCACACCGTAAAACCAACAAATGCCTAGTAAAAAAAGCATAGCCATCGCTACATTAAAACAGCATCTGATTGAACTAAACTTAATCAGTAACATTCTGGAAGGAAATACATGGAAAGCATCGCTGAAGGATACACTGACTCTTTATCTCGGCGAAAACTCCTCTCTAACCAATAGGCTCGATAATATTTTCCTCACAAGAACGGTGGACAATCATTCCCGGGATTATGCTTATACAGAGCATGTTTTTGAAGAATCAAAAAAGGAAAATTTCAAAGTCCTTATTCAAAAAACTATCGGTTATGTCGAATCCAACGGCGTGTATCAAGATCCATCTCGAAAAAACTTTTTAAGCAATTTAACCATTATAGGTCTATGGAGTTGTCTTATAACAATAGCGGGAGGTCTGTTAACTATCGGGATCTTCTTAGGGAATTTGCAAAAAGAACGTGAGATCCTGGAAAGTGAAACTCAGCGCAGAACTTCTGAACAGAAACATGAAGCCTCCCTGAAAGAGCAAAAAGAGCTGAAAACTGAGATCGAAACGTTGCGGAAAAATCAGTTAACCACCATCAAAAAGTGATCACATGTCTGCTAAGATAAAACAGGCGATTGCCAAATGTATGATCAAAATAGAAAATGACACTTTTGATGAGGATACCATTCGCACCTTACTGATCGTTTCCAGAGAGCATATTGAAGGTAACGGCCTAATCAGAGAGCTGGCTCATTTTATTGCCCACAACGATAGAAATCAAGGGATGTTTCATAAAAAAGTGAATGCCAGATACACTAAGTTCAAACTTTTTGAACAGCAGAGCGACCGGGCTAATTTTACGGAGATCGCCAAGACTTTCAAGACTGAAGATGAATACAGCGACTATATGCTTAGTGCAGTGTCCATACAGAAGATTAATTCCAAGTTATTTCATATTCTGTATTCTGACGGTCTGGATGACTTGCCGGAAGAACATTTAAAGCAATATACCGGATTCACCAAAGCAGAAGCGACAGAACTGCTCCAGCGACACTATATCAAAAAAAATGGGTTCCATTACCTGACAACTCGCAGAACAGAGTATTTAATTAATGAAGTTAAAAAACTGGGGGACCATACGCAGGAAAAAGAGGCCGAACTTGAAGAGAGTTTACGCACAGTAAAAGAGCTGGCTGATAAAATTGAAAGGAGGATCGACGGTGTTCAAAAAGTAATCCGGGGAGCCATCCATTATACCGCAGTCTTTGAAACTGACACTTTTAAAAATGAAATTGAAACCGCGATCAGGCAAGTCTTGAGCAAGTTCGAAATTGATGATAAATACCTGCTTCAGGTCAACAAGAATAGCGATGACATCCTGCTGTGTGTGATGACCTTGTTGCATGACAGCACCTTTACTTTTTACGACAAGGAGGAATCAAGAAATTACCTTGGGTTTTATCTGGATCACAACAGTAAGGATGATAAGCAAATGTGCCGAGAGGAAGCGGTTTATCATTATGGTTACATTGCTTTATATATTTCAGGAATGAACAAAATGAGCTATCCCCTTTTTGTATCAGACTTGCCCGTAAAACGGTATCTTTCTTACGAGGCATACAAATGCAAACCAGCTATCTCAAACTTTTCCGAATCGGGATGGATCACCGCCGGAAGAGTCGGAAATAATCTGCAACTAATTAACGATACAATTGATGAAACTTGAATTTAAAGCCGGTAAAAACAAATGAAAAAAGATATAAAATTATTCAACGCGACGAAATCCCAAATCTCCCCAGCTTTCTTTTACAATCGGCACAAGATCTTCCACAGTTTTGCATAATGGGGTATTCAGTATGTCCAGGAAGAAGTTTTGCCAAATCACCTATCAGATTTTTTGCGGAATCTATGTTCTTGAACGCCGATTCGTTTAACGACAAACCAATTATCGTCTTATCATTATCATCGTGATTTAGTAATTCATCTTTGACATGAATGATATTATTTCGCAGCATCTCGAACTCCTTAAAAACACTCCAGTAATTAAAGGTATTAGGTTGTAACCCTTCCAAAATATCGGATAAAATGCGAAAATTCGTAACTTTAAAACAGTAAGATGAAAAAGTCAAAAATCGGTGAAGTACAGATCGTAGCAGCGATCAAAGAGCATGAAGCAGGTAAATCAGCAGCAGATATCTGCCGTAGCCTAGATGTTCATTAGGCTACCTTCTACGATTGGAAGAAGAAATACTCAGAAATGGATAATCAGGAACTTCGTCGGCTTAAGGAGCTGGAGTAGGAAAACCGTAGGTTAAAACACCTGTATGTGGAGTTAGCTTTAGATAATAAGATCCTTTTTGTGAATGAACAACGAGCCCTGATAAAAGGAAGAGAACACTATAAAGATATTTCATAAACAAATCAAAGCCTTATCAGCTCATTCCTCAAAAAAAGATATGCTGATTTTTCTTGTCGGCTAAAATCAAAACCTGTATGAAGAAACTTCCCAAATTAGATGGCAACTAGTGCCACATTACTCTTCCTCCTTTGTTAACATTTCGATTACTGACACATTTAATGCATCACATATTTCAAATAATGTAGAAATCATATAGTCCACACGGGCATTCTCAATCTTACTTATTTTAGCACGATCTACTGTTTTACATTTAGCAGCAAGATCATCTTGGCTAAGCCCGTTACTTTTTCTTATCCTTCTTAGATTGTAGCCTATGATTTGATAATTATTGCTCATACAGCATAATACAAAAGGAGTCAAAAACAAAACGTGTCAATATTACCACATTGTAAAAAAGAATGATTAAATTTACAGTAATGATTGCAATCAACTAAGTAATAAGATGTGGAATAACTAAAACGTAAAAAAAGACATGAATACCTTGTAGGTATTTTGGATAATTTCACGAGCCTCGTCAACAGAAACTAGCACTTTTTGAACCAAAACGAGCAATAGGAAATGAACCCATACCCGCTATTGCGTATATTTGCGCAATCTTAGGGGTTGGGTTCCTATTGGATATTGTTTTGGGGTATGTGCTAGTACCTTGTTGACAATTGAAAAAAGGGACCCGCCCCTTTGTCTTAAACAAGGCTCATTTAAAACTCAACTAATTTAAATGAGATATGAAACTGAAAAACAAAACCAATTATCGCAACATTATTTCGCTTGTAATCTGTCCACCCATATAGATAAAAATCCATCTTCAAGCATTTTGCGCTTAATTTTTTAATCCATTAATCACCTGCAAGCCAGATGCGGAATCAATTCCTCATGTCTAGCTTGTAGGTTTTAACCTCTAACCAAATATGTTTAAAACGATACAAATCATCGTAGTGGCCACGCTTTGCCTAAATTTCAACACTCGAGCACAAAGCCAAAGCACACTACTTTTACCAAATAAAAAAGCCATATTAGGGAAAGTCATTTCTTCCACAACCAGCGAAGCTTTACCCGGAGCAGTCATAAAAGTAACAACACCAAACCATTCTACAGTAAGCAACGATAAGGGAGAGTTTATCCTAACGCTAAGCAACGGAACCTATAATATATCCATATCCCACCTTAGTTATAAAACCAAAAACATCACCATCCAAGTTCCCCTAAAAGACCCATTTGTTATTGCACTAGATAACGATGATAAAAATCTTCAAGAAGTTGAGATAGTATCCACAGGATATCAAAACATTCCAAAAGAAAGAGCCACCGGTTCGTTTACTACAATCGATGAAAAAACTCTGAATCGGAGTGTTGGTATTAACATCGTCGATAGACTGGAAGGTGTTGCCAGTGGGCTATTGTTGAACCGTGGCATGGGCATTAGCAATACGCCAAAAATATCAATTCATGGCCGCAGTACCATTTTTGCAAATGCCGAGCCATTGATAGTTTTAGACGGATTTCCGTATGATGGAACTATCGACCAAATCAATCCAGCAGACATAGAAACTATACATTTGTTAAAAGATGCTACTGCCTCCTCAATTTGGGGAACAAGATCAGGGAACGGGGTTGTCGTCATCATCACTAAAAGCGGGCGTAAAAACCAAAAATTGGCTATTAATGTATCATCTACATTCACCATTACTGGTAAACCGAATTTATATCTAGTTGATCAACTGTCTTCATCAGATTTTATTGGATTAGAAGAATTCCTTTTTTCGAAGGGGTTTTATAATAGCCGCTTCAGTAATCCATACAATTCTGTCTCTGCTGCAGTTGAAATTTTCAATCAACGAAAAAACAACACTATAAGCTCATTGGATTCGGCTGCACAAATAGATAGATTAAAGGATCTTGATGTCCGCCGCGATCTAAATAAATATGTTTACAGAAATCAATCCCAACAACAATATCAGTTAAATTTAAGAGGAGGCACGGAAAATCATACTTATTATATATCTGCTGGATATGATAAGAATCTCGCAGACAAAGTGACCGAAGACTTTGATAGACTTTCTATTAATGCAAAAAACACATTTTCACTATTAAAGAACAGATGGCACATTTCGGGAGATATAAGTTATACGGCTAGCAATACCAATTCTAATCCCAGCTTATATTCTCCAAAAAGTCCTTATGATAGAATAGCTGATGAGAATGGCCGTTCAGTACCTGTTGTACTGAACTCGAGCACAGCATTTAGGATGTCATACGTGGACACCGTTGGCAATGGAAATTTATTAGATTGGCATTATTTTCCCAAAGATGAACTTTCAAGCTATCTTTCAAATCGGGTTGATCAACTTAGGATAAAGGTGGGCAATAATATTAGAATCATAAATGGCCTCGATCTTTCTGTAAACTATCAATATTTAAAAGAGAGTTCTATTCAGAAATCGGATCGGGATACAAACTGGTATTATACCAGAAACATGATAAACCAATATTCGACAATAATTGGTAATACAGTAAATCGAGTAATCCCAGTCGGAAACATCAACAGGGAGGTTCGTCGTGACTTTGTATCAAAGGTATTTAGAGCACAGCTTAATCTAAATAAGACAATAATAAAAGACCATGAGATAAATGTAATAGCAGGTTACGAAGGTGGCGACACCAGAGCGACATCGAATGGACAAACATACTATGGCTATGATCCCATAAATCTAACACATGCTAATAGTACCATTGATCCTTTATTTCTATATGATTATTATTACAGTTCTGCATCTGGTACAATCCCAACAGCACCTGATCTATTGGGAACAATTAGTATTAATCAGTCCTATTATTCCAACACATCCTATACTTATAAAAATCGTTATATACTGAGTGGTAGTATTAGAAGAGATGAATCAAACCTATTCGGTGTTAAGACCAATCAAAAGGGTGTTCCATTATGGTCTACTGGGATATCCTGGATAATCAGCGAGGAAAAATTCTTTTCCCAAGATTGGTTCCCAATGTTGAAATTAAGAGCAACCTATGGCTATAATGGCAATGTAGACAAATCTGTCTCTGCTTATTTAACAGCTAGCACCACAAGTACGAACAACATAATGGGCAATCCATATGCGGTAATACAAAACCCTCCAAACCCATCACTTAGATGGGAGAAAGTAAGAATATGGAACTTAGGAATAGATTTTTCTTTCAAAAACACAAGAATCACTGGTAGTATTGATGCTTATGAAAAAAATGCAGTCGACCTTATTAGCAACAATCCCATTGCAATGCAAACAGGTATCATCCAATTTAGAGGAAACGGAGCTAATCTTCAAACAAAAGGCATTGATGCAGTAATCAACACGACCAACCTGACTGGCAAACTTCAATGGTTCTCAAAACTACTCTTCAGCTATAATACCGACAAAGTAACCAGTTACAAAGTGAAACAAGTATCTAACAGTCAGATTGCATCCAATAATGAACAGAATCCTTTGGAAGGATACTCTTATTATGGCATTTTTAGTTTTCCATTTGCTGGGCTCGATAATAAGGGAGCAGCACAAGGTTATTTAAATGGAGCCTTAAGTAAAGATTACACTGCAATCACTGGTACTCTTGACCCAACTCAACTTAAATATCATGGATCTGCTTCGCCCAAGTATTTTGGGAGTCTCATAAATACCTTTGCTTATAGTAACTTTCAACTTTCTTTTAATATCACATATAAACTTGGTTACTATTTTAGAAGAAATGGTGTTTTTTCTGGGAGTAATTTTGGCTCAGCTGCACTGACAAGTTATAGCATGTTAGACTATGCTAAGCGTTGGCAAAAGCCGGGTGATGAATTAACCACCAACATTCCAGCCTTGACCTACCCTGCTTCCAGGCAGGATGGTTTCTTCCAAAATTCGGATGTGATGGTTGAAAGTGGCAATCATATTCGCTTGCAGGACATCCGGCTCTCTTTTAGCCTTGGAGGATCTAGAACTCAAACCTCCTTTTTTAGGAATGCAAACATTTTTGTTTATGCAAAAAACCTCGGAATCTTATGGAGGGAGAACAATCTTAAAATTGACCCTGATTATGGCGCAACCAATATACCGCAATCTTTTAGTGGATCATTGGGAATCAATATCACTCTTTAACAGTCAAAGCAATCATGAAAAAACTAATCATATTAATCATTATCTGCACTTCATTTTCTTGCACAGAAAAGCTGGAACTAAAACCAAGCAGTTCTACCATATTACCAACAACAATTAAAGACCTTGAACTAATCCTTGACAATATTGATGTAATGAATGTTACCATGGCATTACCACAATTGTCAGCGGACGAATACTTTATCCCAAACCGGGAAGACTGGGAAGCACTGTCCACAGCCACTGCCAGAAACTCATATATTTGGGCGAAAGATATTTACGAGGGAGAAACCAAAGTTGCAGATTGGAGAATACCATATGCTTCAATCTTTTATTGTAATAACGTTCTTGATATTCTTTCCAAAAAAGACGTAGATAATGATAGCCAACTGAAAGTTTTAAAGGGTTGGGCACTCTTTGCAAGATCTTACTCGTTCTATTGCCTGGTAAGTACATTTTCTAAAGCCTACAATCCTGCAACCGCATCAACTGATCTTGGCATATCTTTAAAATTGAGTGCCGGAATTGATGAAATTGTCCAGCGAAGCACGGTAGAGAAAACATATAGTCAAATTATTAATGATGCCTTAGAAGCCGCTGAATTATTAAATCAGAATATTATAAATGGCAAAAGAAACCGCCCTTCAAAAGTTGCTGCATATGCCTTTTTAGCCAGGGTTTACATAAGCATGAGGATGTATGATAAAGCTGAAATATATAGCGACAAGTGCTTAAGTATATATTCCAAGCTAACTGATTTCAATACATTAAATAAAACAGCAAGCTCTGCTTTCTCTTATGATGACGATGAAATTATCTATTTTACAAAGCAGATAAGTAGTTACTCCCAGATAACTTATGGGCTTAGTAATAGCTATGGAATTGATCCGGATTTAATAGCATCGTATGATCCATCAGATTTAAGGTTACCTATATATTTTCGAAAAAATACAATAGGAAATTATAATACCAAACCGATCAATAACCGTTCACAGGTCCCTTTCTCTGGATTAGCTACAGACGAGGTATATCTGATTAAGGCTGAATGCCTGGCAAGAAGGGATGAAAAAGATGAAGCACTCATTGTTTTAAATGATTTGGTTAGAACAAGAACTTCGGGTACTTATACTCCCATTATTGCAAATACAGCTGAAGATGTTCTGGAAAAAGTTTTGACCGAACGACGGAAAGCTCTGATTTGGAGAAGCCTGCGATGGACTGATTTAAAAAGATTAAATCTTGAGGGGAGAAACATTACGCTAACCAGAAACTTGCAAGGTGTAACATATAGTCTAGAGCCCAACAGTCCTAGATATATCTTACCCATCCCAGATGATGAAATAGCACTCAGCGGAGTAATTCAGAACTTAAGATAACCTATCATTTAAAAATATTAAAGTCATTATACTATGATAAAGAAATCACTATTGCTACTGACAACTGTTTTAATGTGTCATTTATGCAAGGCGCAGACTTCAGAGGGAAGTTTCAAAATCAATGGAAGAATAGATAGTTCCGTAGTCAATTTTTTCGCCCTTAACGAACTGGTTATTAAAATTTACAACAGATACGATAGATTGAATGAAGTGGAAAGTATAAGTATCCCTGTTAGTGCAGATGGATCCTTTCGATCGACAATAAAATCAAAATCGGCATTGGTCTATGTCTCCTTTTCTGCCGAATATAATGGAGACAGCGGAATTAAACGCCCAGGCACAATCTTGCCAATATCCTATCCTTTCAGAACTGAAATCGGTACGGAGGAACTTTATATTTTTGAAAAATCAGATAGCATCAATGTCCGGATAGGACCTAATGGTAATCTTAGTTTTAGCGGGACAGGAGCAGATAAACTTAACTGCCAATTTCTAATCCACAATATTGAACCTACTTCAAAAAGTGCACTTTCCAGATCTATTCAGCTAAGTCAAACAGGAAATTTTGAAAGATGCATTGCCATCCTTGATGAGAGTTTACAATTAGCGATCCAAATGCGCCTCATGATTTTGAAAAGTTATAAACCTCAGTTAAATAGGAACATTTATGATCTCATCTACCTAGATGCAATTGCTAAGGCTGAATATCACTTTCTAAGTAGGCTTCACATAAGTGCTTCCTTTGGAAGCGAAACCAGGAGATCAAATGGTACAACTGCTGTTCAGAATTTCTATAAGAAATACATCAAAAGGGAATTTGAAAACGGAATAGATTCTTCTGCCTTGGTGAAATCTGCTTATTATCCGGAGTATCTTTTTCTGAAAGAATGGAATGCGTATAAGTTATACACTAAAAATCCAGCCATTGGAGATTCGTTTAATGCGATCTTTAAAATTTTAAGCACGAAATATTCAGGAGAGCTCCGTGATCAATTAATTTTGATCTGTATTCGTAAACTGAATAGACGTTTTCCCACTGAAATCAAGTCATACATTGATAAAGCAATTGAAAGGTTAGAAGGGGAAAAATATAAAAGTCACCTCATAGCTTGGAAAAATAAAAACTATTATGCTCAGGCGTTTCCATTTGAACTCCAGGATAAAAATGGAAAGGTTCATAGGTTAATTGATTACAGGGATAAGATCATAATTATGGACTTTTGGTTCACTGGTTGCACCTGGTGCACCAACCTAAATGCAGCAATGCACACCATTATTGATCGGTATAAGGCCAATGGGGATGTCGTCTTTATTAGCGTAAGTGAAGACAAAAGTAAAGAGGTATGGTTAAAAAGCGTTTCAACTGGAAAATACACCTCTCCCGGAACCATTAATTTGTATACAAATGGATTAGGTGTTACCCATCCACTTCTAAAATTCTACAACTTTAAAGGAGCACCACAACAATTAATAATAGGGAAGAACGGGAAGCTTATCTCATCAAGACCACCAAGACCTGACGGAGGGATTGAGTTTGAAGTAGACAAGAATAGAGTATATATTCCCAACCATAAAGATGTTTTGTCAAACCCCGCAGCTCAGGCATTCATCAAAATTATTGATGATTTACTTTTGTCCAGTCAAAACTAATTTATAGAAAGTACAAAGGGGCATAAATACCCCTTTGTACTTTCCATCAATAAACTTATTACTGCCAAGTCCCTTCTTCTATTGACTTATTAGCCGTTCCTCCAACTACCTCTACATCTTGAAGTTCATTATATTCAAATGAGGGGTATTCTTCCCTGGGATCATTATCAAACGAAATTGTACATGGATACTGTTCAATACCCAAACAATCAGAGTCTAAAGGTGGTGTTTGTTCATATTGACCACTACCAACATGATAGTAATTTGTTAGTAAAAGAGAAGAGTTATTCTCAGCGCTTGTAAATGCGCTGAATCCTACCACCAAGCAAGCAACTAGCCCGCTCAAAGTGATTTTTTTTATGCTATTATACATAGTATTATTTATTAAGTGTTTGTTTTGCTTTCCCTAGCCACAAGGCAAGTACAGCCAATGCAATAAATCCTACATTGAACCATAAATGCTGTCCCCAGCTCAATTTCTCGATGATCAGATTGCAATGACAAGGCAACTTCTCGGCCCAGAACAGCATACTTAAAATGTATCCTGTAAAGACCGTCATCAGTCCTGTAAAACCATACAGTCCCCATTTACTTAATGCTGGCACTAACAATAAAACACAAACTATAATTTCTGCTATCGGAACAAACCAGGCAAGGTATACCGCAGCCCCTCCTATCACAGAGACTTTAGATAAACCTTTTACAAAGGTTTCATGATCTGCAATCTTACCATAAGCGGCAGAAGCAAACAAAGCGAGACAAAGTAAACATATGCCGTATACCATCCATTCTTTGGTCTTGTCTGTTAGCCTAAATCTAGTCCTGTGTTTTATTGTAGTTTCCATTTTTAATCATTGTTCTTATTCATCGTTTTTACTCTTTACCACTTATGTGGGTTCTCTATATTTAATCCTTGCTGGCGCTACGCCTGAACAGTGCATATCTTCGATTATGGGCAACAACATGTGAAAACAATAGATAACCTAACGATCGACCACTCAGGCAGTCTGGCGCTGTGTTCTCGCAGTCAAACAGACAAAGGGCCATACTCTTATCCTGGACGCACATCCGGGTACTAAACGATTGGTTAATTCTTGCTTTCATAGCCGTTATTAAAAGGTTCAAAAGCAAAAGAGCGATAACAATTTCAATCCAAGGGGTATAGTCTAGCATAGCCAAACGATACTGAAAAGCCTACATGGGTATAGTTTCAAAAACCCACAACTATCCCCATTGGCTCAAAACAGACATAAAAACCAAAAGGGGGTATGATTTTTCGTCATACCCCCTATTTTAATAAAAGCAGTCTTTTTCTGCTGTTTTTAAAGATCGAAGTCGATTTTTAACTGTTCTAAAATCCGAGTACTCCTTCGATAATAATTCAATGCAGCACTTCGTTGTTCCAGTCTATCATATTTCAGCAGAGAATTCGCCGAAATATCCGCCGTCCCGACACTTCGAATATTTTCGCAAATAGCTTCTGCTGCCGCCTTTTTTGATGGATAATCGAAAACTTTTTCGGTATAATAAGAATGAAACACAACCGATAGCTCATCTACACTAAGCTTGTACTTAACTTTCTCTGGCTTTAAGGCTGCTCTCCTTTCCATCTTTTCTCTCAAATGTGGGCCAAGCATTCTGATTTGCTCCAGCAACATGCTTTTTAAATCATCTACATCGGTGTTATAAGCAAGCTTGCGCTCCATCTGAATTTGCTTGATCCAAATCTCCTTAGCAAATAGCAGATCATATTGCTTTTCCGGATCCCGGATCATAAGAATCTCTTTTTCCTGTTCTGCTTGCAGCAACTTATAAATGCCCAGATGGTTGCAGTTGAGTTTAATTAGCAAAAGCCTGAGCCGCACATTCCAATCTTTATCCCTATCATCAATAGCCATTGCCGAAAGATTGGTAAGTAGCGCTTCTACATATTCCTTCTTGGAAACACTAAGTACAGGGTATTTTGATTCTTTAAAAAGATCAAGGAATACTTTCTCTAGCTGCAAGATTAAAGCTTCTGATATTTTCTTAGCCCTCAAATGTCCTTTAATGACCTTAAGTTCTGATAATACACGATGCTTTAATGTGAATCTTTCGAAGCTTGTTAAGTCACGGTCCGCATCTAAAAAACTACGATACTCGTACTCCAAGAAATGTTTCAGCGCCAATACGTCCATCATCGCCAAACGGGCAAAGGAATTAGGCAATCTGGCTCTTTCCCATAATAAATTGGCAAGATTTACCAATCTTATATAACGGGAGTTCATAGCTTCAGTAAACTGGAAACTATCTGCAGTATGATTAAAAGAAATATTAAAAACGTCTTTTAATCGTGCACATTCGGTTTTTATAGTTGTTAACATATCCAATCCCGGATATACGGAACGGTTCATAATAAGTAAACTTACATATGATGTCAACATTTCTAATTCTGTTTTCATAATATATAATTTATGTGGAAGCATACACCACAAAATGGCCATACGCTGTTATTTTCGTTAAAACTGCTTGGGGTGTTAGTCCTTCCGTCTGATACCGGGGTCAGCTCCCTCTATAGGACCGGGAGCGCTGTAGCTGGTTGGGATATGAGCCCGTAACCACAACTGTATCACCAATTTAATAAATTACTTTAGCAAAAGGAAATATATGCAGAGAATACTACCCTGTAGGGCTTTGAGGTAGCAGTATTTCACCAGATGAAAACCTAAATATTTGAGATACTTTACAGTTTATTGGAATAAATAGTAAATAATATATCATTATAGATTATTAAAATTAATCAATTAATTCAATCATGTGGATCAAAGGATAATTCATGCATATATTTACGTTTAATCAGATACAGCATGAAGGATGAAATAGAAACTACACTTCCATTAATAGTAAATCATGGCGACAAAAAGCACCGCAGAAAAAACGACATCTTGCTTAAGGGTGCTGTAGAAGACTTTTTTCCTTATGTACTGCGTTTTTTCTATCATGACGCGGACGAGATTTTCAATATGGGCAAAGGTTTTGAATGGATGAATACTGAGCTTCATGAAATCCAGCCCCTGCTGAGTCAAAAAGGTGGAAGCCGTGCTGCTGATCTTCTGGTAAAAGTACATTTAATGAATGGTAGCACAGAGCTTTTTTTGTTACACCTGGAAATACAAAAAACTACGAATAATGACTTTTCGAGACGGGTATTTCAATATTGGTATCGCTTAACTGACAAGTACAAGTCTGCCGTGGTATCATTGGCGGTATTTACTGGCCTTAAAAGTCAGTTACAACCAAATCAATACAATTTTAATCTGTTAGGGACACAGCTTAACTTCAAGTACAATACCTACCAGATCTTTAACCATACTGAAGAAGAATTAATAGAAATGGACAACCCATTTGCACTTGTGATCATTGCTGCACAACAGGAGGCGATATATAATGAGAAAGCACAGGATGGACTCTACAACACTAGAATGAAAATTGTGAAAGCCTTGAAAGCAAGCAAGAAGTTCAATTACGAAAAAATTAAAGACTTCTTGCACTTCATGGATCAACTTATCCCTTTGACGGATAAGAAATTAAAAATTATATTTGATAAAGAAATAACTAAATTATTTGGAGGAAAAATTACAATGGGTATAATGGAAGCAATAAGAGAACAAATTCTTGATGAAGGGATTGAACAGGGGATTGAAAGAGGAATTGAACAAGGCGAAGTTAAAGGTCGTCGTAAAGAAGCTTTAGAAATTGCTCTTGAACTTAAAAAAGAGGGTTTAACTATTGATTTCATTGCAAAGACTACCAAGCTTACGGCAAAAGAAATCGAAGCTCTGGTATAGCCTGCACACAACAAACTAATAACAACTCCCTTTCACCTATCATCAAGCCTAAAGCAATTTTAGAAACGGTTATATTAGCCGCATTTAATATAGTATGCTCATTTTAAGAATATTTCTGACACTGTTATTAATTACACTAGTTGGCTTCTCCGGTTTTGCGGCTTTATTTATAATTAATTTTGGTGGAGGCCCTGCCTATGCCACCTATATTACCATCGCCATAACCATTGCCTTAATTATATTTATCATCTTATTTTCAACAAAACTTATGCCGCGCAAAACTTTATACAACGGAATGGGGATCTTTTTGGGGTTATGTGTATTGATTATTGCAGGATGTCAGATAAATAAATATCGCATTGACAATATTCCTGTAGTTAACGATGAGCTAAACCTCTCTCCTTATGAACCTTTTACAAAAAATACAAAAGCTGTAGATCTTGGCAGTCCTTCTTCATTAAAGATCGACGATCATCTTCCGGTAATGGATGGTGCAACTGCACTATATCCTGTTTACTCCGCATTTGCCCGGGCTGTTTATCCAAATAAAAGATACAACCATTACAATAGTGATGTGATGTGTACCAATACGCCAAATGCATACAAGAACCTGGTGGACGGAAAGGCAGATATTATCTTTGTTGCCCGACCATCAAAGGAGCAATTAGATTATGCCCGAACAAAGGGTATAGAAATGGTACTGACACCAATAGGAAAAGAAGCCTTCGTGTTCTTTGTTAATTCTACAAACAAAGTTACAGGCCTTCAGCTTGATCAGATCAGGAAAATTTACTCGGGCTCCATCACCAACTGGAAAGAACTTGGCGGAAATTCGGAAGCGATAAAGGCTTTTCAACGGCCTGAAGGCAGTGGTAGTCAGACCATGTTAATTCATACCATGCGTGGTTATAAACTTACTGATCCGCCCACAAATAATGTAGCGGCTGGAATGGGTGGTATAATTAAAAAAACAGCCAATTATAAAAACTTCGGGAATGCAATAGGCTTCTCTTTCTTATATTTTGCTACGGGAATGATAAAAAATCAGGAGATAAGGGTGTTGGATATTGACAACATTCCTGCTAACAGCAACACCATCCGAACAGGGACATATCCTTTGACAACCCAGTTCTATGCAGTAACAACCAACCAGGCAAAACCAAATACAAAAAAGTTGCTGAATTGGGTTTTGTCTGGACAAGGTCAATCTATAATTGAAAAAACAGGCTATGTTTCTTTACACACACAGCCTGAATAGCCTGCAGTTCTTTATCACCTATTAAGAGTTATGAGGCTTTACGGGTCATTTCAACCATTTGTGCAACCTCTTCTGCAGCGGCCTCAGCTTTACCTTCAAAACCTTCTACTTTAAAACGGATCTTACCATTACCATCTATAATAAATTTTGCCGGAATGCCTTTTATGCCAAAAGCAGATACTGCCGGAGATCTTTTGGTCTGTGGATCTACCTTATCCATGTATAAATCGAATTTATAGTTCCTTTTCTTTAAGAAGTTTTTAGCATCAGTTAGCGGATCTGCCACATTCTCCCAGGTATGGATAAAAAGAAATTTAACTTCCGGATCATTCGCATATCGGTTTACAGCCATCTGCATGGCAGGAAATGATGCTACACAGGGACCGCACCAGGTTGCCCAGAAATCCAGTACTATCGTTTTGCCTTTAAAATCGGCCAAAGACACTTTTTTCCCGTTAACATCGCTTACCGTAAAATTTGGCGCAGCTTCATTCACCATTAATTTAGAAACATCGTTTTTAATTTTATCAATAAAAACCTGCTTCAAACTGGCAATATAGGCTTCAGCATCCTTACCTGGGTTTAATTTGGAATAACCTTTTCTTACTTGCTCCAGGTATCTTTCCTCAAACTTGCCCTCTTTTACCGCTTTGGATAAGATGGGCAATGCTTCTTCATATTTACCGTTTAAAGCGGATAAAAAACCGTAGTTTTCTATAAGTTCTCCATCTCTTTGTTTAATATTCTGGTAGGCTTCTGTGGTATATGTGTAAGCTTCTTCATTTTTCCCTGCTTTAAAAAGCAGTTTTCCGTACAAGTTTATAAAATCATCATAAGCTGCTTTAGGATCAACCTTTAAAGGCTCGCTTAATGCAGTCTGACCTTTTATTTTTTTAGCCTTTTCTAATTCTCCGGCAGCAAGTTCCAGTGACTTCGCAGGATCAATCGGGGCCATGAGCTCAATGGCCATCACGAAAGCCCTGAGTCTGAATACCCTGTCTTCCATCATATTGATGTACTGCATAACTTTTGCTGCATTGGGATCTTCGGCGTACGCACTGGAAACCAGGCTTTTTTCCATATCCAAATTAACTTTAGGATAATCCTTAAGCATAGATTGCAGCAAATCTTCTGTTTGCTTACTTCCACTCAACTTGAGAAATGACATCATACGATTCATTCTTGCCTGTTCTGCAGGAGGAAGTTTTTTAATTTCTTCTTTTTTTTGGGCCAAGGTACTCAATGAGCACAAAACCAAAATGGCTAAAACTAGTTTTTTCATCTGCTTATAATTTGTTTTTTTATTGTTAATGAAGTATGTATTACTTGATACTGTTCTTTAAAAACTCCGCAAGGGCCGCTACCGGCATAATTAGGGTCGATGTTCTGCTTCGTCGGGCAATGTTTATCCCATAAAAATTACCATCACCGCTGAACACCGGACTGCCGCATTCCTCTGCTTTGACCGCTGCGTCGTACACAAGTACTTGTTTGAAGCCGTCAGAACGTACGCTTCTACCACCGGGATATTCAAAAGATACGTGCCTAACGGTAGGCTGACCTTCCAGGTATACGTTTACCTGAACTGCCTTTCCGTCCCTGATGAGGTCCATGGAAACAAGGTCCCCGGCCTGGTACTTCATAAACTCCTGATCATAATCCGCTGCCGTCTGCACCGCAACCCCGTTTATTTTACTTACCTGATCCTTTGCTTTTAGGAGTGCAGCTGCCGCACCAGCCTTTCCAACCTGAGTCAAGGTAATTTTTCCGTCGGCATATTGCGCAGCCGCGCCCAGGTATCCCATACTGGAAACCAATGGCATGTCGGTATAAGTTGCACTAAGTATGCCTGTGCTGACAGAATCCTTCGGTAAGGGAGTGACCAGGATTTTCCCTAAGTCTTTCATGTCCAGTACAGGGTTTATGGCATTAGCTTTGAGCTTAATACCATTCTTCAAACGTTCGGTAACTTTCAATAAAACCAGATCCATGTCCCTGTCCCTTTTCAGTACCTGAACAGCTACAGACCGGTCGCCCGTTTCTAGCAAGGGACTGTCAAATACCATCGTGCTCTTGCTGATGATGTAGCTGGCGCCGCCATAGTCGACCAGGGTTCCTAATATGGATACCTGCTGACCGCCACGTGTGCTGCTCAGCCTGACCACACTTTTACGTGCTGTTGCCGGAATGGCCGAAAGCTCTTCAAGAGGGCCTGCTGTTGTTGTAGCCATTGGAGCGGAAGCAGCAGGCAAAACATCGGCAGCAGGGAACTCTTTATAATCTTTTGCAACATTCAGCGCCGTCCAGTACTTCAGAAAATGATCAGCCGGAACATCATAATTCTGGTCTTCGTTCTCTTTAATCCAGCTATGAATTCCGACTACACGGCCATACTCATCAAATAAAGGGCCTCCCGAGTCGCCCGGTTCCATTTTAGCAGATGACTCTATAAAGCCATCACTTAAGTCAATGTCTGATATCCTGCCGTAACGGACATTCGGCAGCCCTTTGAAAAAAGCACCTGGATAAGAAATGCTGACTACGGGCTGATTTAATTTCAAATCTGTACTGGGTGCCATTTTAGCGAAAGGCCATTTTCCTGGTTTAAGAATTTTCAGCATCGCCATGTCGTAATCCTTTTCTTTGTCCTGCAAGCCAATCCTGCCCAGGCCAATTGCCGTACGCTTACTACCATCCGGAAAAGAAATCATGTACACCTGGCTGGGCATCGCCGCATGGGATACTGTAAGGATATGGCCTTCTGCAGAAACTACTGCACCGGTAAAACCACTTGCCGGATCAATCCCTTCCTGTACCCTGTTCTTCAGGGTATCCCACTCTATGATGTAAACACTGGCTGCCATCGCCTTTTCCACACAATTGGAAATCAGTTTTTCAATCTTTTTAGCTTCGGGCTTATTCTGGCTATACCCATTTATAAAGACAAGACAAGCCAGTCCGAGTAAACTCAGTTTTAAATACTTCATTTTAATTTAATTAATTAGCCGCTGATCTACCTGATGACCGTGCTTTAGTAAGCTCTACCATGGCTTTTAGCTTATAAAACTCCTTATCATCTGATCCTGCATAGCCAATACCGGTTTGATTGATGTTTCCCTTCGTATCAATGATAAATTTCTGCGGTGTACCCAAAGCATCCAATGCCTTAAAAATCGCTTCATCATTATCAAATAATACATCCAGCTTATAACCTTTCTTATCCATATACGGCTTTACGATATCCGGGGTCTCACCTTCATTAATGACAAATAGTTGGAAGGGTTCGTTTTTATAAAAATCAACAGCGCGTTCGAATGCAGGAAAAGCCGCAACACAAGGTTTACAAACTGTGCTCCAAAAATCGATAACAACTATTTTACCCTTGTAATGAGACAACTTAACGGTCTTGCCATTCATATCTGTCAAAGTAATATCCGGTACAATTTTAGTATTCGCAATCCATGCTTTTTCCACTTCCTTTGCAATCTTCTGATAGGCTTCATCCTGTAACGCAGTGATATACTTGTCCACTCCCGAACTGTCACCCTTAGCTTTTTGATAAACTGCTTTCAAGGTGCCTATAGTTGTAGGTGTTGAGATAGCAGTACGCACTGCATTAGATAGGGTATCTAATGCACGTTGATGCTGTCCGGCCGCCGATAAGATCACCCCAAGACGGTTTAGATAGTTGGCCTTAGAATTTCTGAAATAAGGCATATTTCTGAACGTTGCATCTGCGCCCGACTTTTCAATATTTTTCATGGCGATCTCTATGTTACCGAGCCTGGCATTTGCAACCGCATTCACTTCAAGCAAAATGCCGTTTCGGCCAAATGTATCATTATGCATCTTTTTTGCTATTTCATCTAAAATCTGCTTAGAAATCTGCTCCACAATAGCAACATTCTTATTGTCGTCAACCCAATACTCAAGCAGATTACTCAGGTCAAACAATTGGAGTGCTGTAAATTTGGGATTGGTATTCTTATAAAATTTATACTTATCCATGTTTCCGTTAATGAGCCAATCTACCGCTAGCTGTGCGCGGTATTCATTATATTGGTCTGGCTTCATGGGATCGGCAGAAACTTTTGCGATCAGGTCATTATAAAACTTTTCTTCATCCTCAACTTTAACCAACGCGTTAAATTGCTTGGCAATCTGCTGAGGTGTTTGCTTTGGTTTTTGCTGCGCACGGACTGAACCGCAAAAAAGCAACAACAATAATAATATTAGCTTTTCCATCTGTGAGGATTAACTGCGTGCTTTTATGATCTCTACCATCGCTTTCAACTTGTAGTATTCCCTATCAGTAGAACCTGCATAGCCCACACCATAGAATCTGATGTTGCCCATTGGGTCAAAAACGATCTTAGTGGGTGTTGCCTGGATATCATATGCCTGATTTGGCTCATCACGCAGAACATCCAGGGTAATGCCTTTTTTCGCTATAAAACTTTTGACAGTTGGTTCTTCTTCAAACAGGTTGACCACAAAAAGCTGGAAAGCATCTTTTTTATAGTCTGCAACAACTTTTTCAAATCCAGCAAACGCAGCAACGCAAGGGGTACATCCTGTAGTCCAGAAATCGATCACTAGAGTCTTCCCTTTATAATCGGCGAAGTTTACCGCTTTACCATTCAAGTCTGTTAACGATATATCCTTAGCATGCTTTTTAGCAGTCAGAATAGTGATCATCTTGTTTTTATCATCTGAATTTGGGTTAGCTATTGTTCCCTGAAATGGTATTTTGCTATCTGCGATGTATGATTTTTCAACCTCCTTATAATACTTTTGGTAGGCTTCATCCTGCAGGGATTTGATCATCTCATCTAATCCTTTGTCGTTTCCATTCACCTTTTTATAAACCTCACGAAGGGTAGCCACCAACTTAGGATTAGAATCAGCGGTTCTTACTGCATCTGTAAGTAAATCCAGCGCCTTTTTATGCTGCCCTGCGGCAGATAATACTATCCCGTAACGGTTTAGATAATTGGATTTCGAATCCCTGAAATACTTTCCTTCTCTCATGCCTTTGATGGTAGAAGATCGCTCTATGTTTTTCATCGCCACATCCACATTACCCAACCTGGCATTGGCCATTGCATTCAATTCCAGTAGAACCTGCATACGATCACCGTCAAGATCTTCATAAACCTTATCCTTTTTCTTGTCCATCACCTCCAGGACTTCTCTGGAAACCTGCTCAACGATCCGCAGATTTTTGTTATCCTCAACCAGGTATTCCAATGCATAGGTCAGGTCTAGCAAGTTCGGATAGGCAAACTTCGGTTCGTTTTTCGTGTAATGTTTATAGCGATCAAGATTTCCTTTTGCCAGCCATGCAACTGCCAGAGGGATTCGAAACTGGTCGTATTGAGTAGGTTTCGTTTGATCTTCAGGTTTTGCCTGAATCATCTCATTAAAGTATTTTTCCTTGTCTTCTACCTTAACAAGTAAGTTAAAATCGTTGTAATTGTACTTAACTGTTTTTTGTTGCTGTGCCCAGGCTGAGCTGGAAATCAACAGAAATAATAGTATTTTTTTCATCTCTATCTG
Source organism: Pedobacter sp. (assembly GCF_041645105.1). Lineage (GTDB taxonomy): Bacteria > Bacteroidota > Bacteroidia > Sphingobacteriales > Sphingobacteriaceae > Pedobacter. The sequence continues at coordinate 467,254 of NZ_JBAZQQ010000004.1, read as the reverse complement.
CTTATATCTTATTTAATTAATTCAGCTAGTCTGTCATGTAAGTCCTTACCTCTTAAATCCTTACCAACGATCTTACCATTAGGATCAATCAACACATTAGCAGGAATAGAGGAAACGTTATACAACTGTGTCACTTCGCTTCTGGAAGCCTTAAAATCGCACACCTGTTTCCAAGGGAGTTTATCTTCAGCAATCGCTTTTAGCCAGAGGTCTTTTTTCTCATCTAAAGAAACGCCCAGAATCTGAAAGTTTTTGGCTTTATATTTTTCATAAGCTGCCAGTACATTGGGGTTTTCTGCACGACAAGGCACACACCAGCTTGCCCAGAAGTCTACCAGCACATAACCTCCTCTATAAGACGCCAGCGATACCGCTTTGCCTTCGGTATCATTCAGTGTGAAGTCAGGAGCGGTTAAATTACCTGAAACAGCTAGCTTTGCCTGATCTAATTTCGGTTTCCAGGCCAAAACCTTTTCTGAGTTTTGCATGCGCTTGCTCAAGGCATTGTACAAAGGCTCAACCAACTTAGGATTTATTGAACTTTGGGTAAACAGATCCATTAAATCTACACTTGCATAAATATCTGGATGCGTTTTAACAAAGTCTGTTATGGCTTCTTCATAAAGTTGCATACCTTCTCCCTTGAATGTTTTATTCTTTTCTAAGACCATAGCTTCATAGTCTCTCCAGCCTTTTTGTTCTTTACCACCACCTACATAGGAAGCCATCCCTGCCGTATCAAATGTGACATTAATGGTTCCATCTAAATAAAAAAGCCCGACATTTTTCATATTATTACCCTCTTCACCGGACTGGTTTCTACGCGCATTTTCTTCAGCAGAGCGAGGAATGATCAAATTCAGTTCTGCCAATTGTGGCCTGCCAATCATCCCTTTGAATTCAAATTCACCGCCCTGAATTGTTGCGGTATCCGCTTTATATTCCCCTCCCTTATCATCCGGCGGATAAGACATCACAGCCCGGGTGGCTTTGTGTGTTGAAGGAATTTTCCCTTTTATGGTATATTTCGTTTGTGCATTTGATAAAGCAGGTACCAGAAATGCAACTGCTATTGCAAGTAATTTATTCATATAGAATTATTTAACAGATCAGTAATTAATTTTTCTAAGGATTTTCCTGCAGCCCCTGACTTTCGCGCAACATACGTTCACCAAATTTCAATGCGAACCTTTCCTTCTTAAATGGCTCGGTTTTTTTAACCACATTTCCATCTGCATCAAAAAACTCATGTACATAATTTACATGATCGGAATAAATGGGATCCTGAGATAAACGACGCATATCCAACCAGCGCAAACCAGTAAAAGCAAATTCGCGAATACGTTCATCAAGAATAAACCTCACCAGGGCCTGCTGGTCTGCAGCAATATTTGCAGGGACTTTAGCTGCATCTTCAGATAGTCGGTTCACCCTTAGTTTCTCCAGGTCTTCTATTGCTCCGCCCAGATTTCCATCACGCGCTTTACATTCCGCACTCATCAGGTATAAATCCGGAAGTGAAGGCCCAATCATCACAAAGAACCCAATCGGACGTCTCATTCCTTTCGCCAGTATTTCTTCTTCGAACAGGTTCATGGGATCAAATAAATCAATCCGTTTATCTCCAGATCCGTATAACAAAGCAGTTTTAGGACTTAATACAAATGTATTATGAGAACCTAATTGGAACGAACTTGCCTGAATATCATAAATGGTTTCGGTATAATTGGCTGCAAGTGGTTTCTTCGAATAGCCAAAAGGGCTAAAAGGAAGCCAGTTATTTTGGCCTGTAGCACTCAATACCTCGTTATAGTCATACAATCTCAAGCCGATGTTAGCGCTCGATAATTCTGAGAATGCATTGTTAATTTGGTTTTCCGCATCTTTAAAACGGTGCATAGTCATGAAAATCCTTGCCAGATAGAATTGCGCAGCCAGCTTAGAGATTTTACGTCTGTGAACAAGAGGGCCAAGATGTGGTATGGCCTCTGTCAGGTCCTGGATGATGAAATCATAATTTTCCTTTTGGCTCAACCGGGTAAAACTATTCTGTGTAACATCGGCTTGTGTAAGGCTAGGTATCCCTAAATCTGTGGTAGCAGTTTTCTCATTATATGGTTTTGAAAAATCACTAAGAAACATAAAATTACATATCGCCCTGCCCGCCTTGGCTTCGGCCATAATCGCATTCTTTTGTTGCAGTGTACCACCTTCTGAATCCATAATCTCATTGATGATCTTATTGTACAGATATAGCCGGCGAACATAACCTTCCGTATTGTCAATTTCGGTAGGTATCTCATCTGACTGATAAATTCTGTCCTCATATTTAAAAAGGCGCTGCATACGAAGTGTTGCCCCACTAAAATAAGCATTTTGAACGCCGACTTCATCTCCCATATAAATACTGGCGGTGAATGCAGAGCTAATGTAAGTTCCGTTTAGTGCAAGTTCATAGTCTTGTGTTTTGGAGGTTATAATTGAGCCTTTAGGATCTATTTCGAGAAATTCTTTTTTACAGGAAACCAGCGTCAAAACCCCTGCCGTCAACACCAGACCTAAGATATATTGTTTTAAAATTTTCATTTTTTGTCAGTTTTAACTTAATGATTAAAAGGTGATGTGGGCGCCAAATGTTACTGTGCCTTGTGCGGCACGTGTATAACCGCTGGCTTCCGGATCATAATTGATATCATTGGCCGTCCAGAGTAACAGATTAGAAAGCTGGAAACGGAAACTGATAGCCTGAGCTTTCATTTTACTAACCAGCATTTGAGGCAAACTGTAACCTAAAGTAATGTCTCTGATCTTGGCATATGACGCATCCATAACCCTCTGTTTTCCATAGGTGTAATAACTGGTATTACGTTCAGAGGCCAGTTCAGTATCTGCAATCCATCTTGGGATATTGGTTTTGTTTTCATCACCTGCAATTTTAAAACGGTTTAGAAAACCCGGATCATTGGCATTTAACGGATTACGTGGATCTAACATCACATGGCCTCCATTGTAAATAATGTTTACTCCTAATTGGAAATTCTTGTACCTGAAATTATTACTTAAACCTCCACTTAAGGGGGCCTGGGTAACTCCGTTATATAAAATATCTGCTGGCAGGCTGATGTTTGGATCCGATGTTAGTGATCCATCAGCAAGTCTGATTTGTGGGTCACCATCGGCGTTCAATCCAGCATAATTGTAAGAATGGGACACAAACATTGGGTACCCAACAAGATATGTAGCATTAATCAATGCATCCCCTGTAGTCGCCGGATTGATATTTAATTTAGTGATCTTATTTTTATTATAACCTAAAACAAGACTGGTACCCCATTCAAAATCACGGCTCCTTAAATTAACTGAATTCAACTGGAGGTCAATACCTTTATTTTTTAAATTACCAAAGTTCCCGGTTACACTGGAATATCCGGTTAATGGCGAAGTGAATAGTGTGCCGATCAGGTCTTGCGTATTTTTTAGATATAGATCAATACTACCATCTAGTCTTCCATTCAAAACAGAAAAATCAATCCCCGCATTGTAAACCTTCGTACTTTCCCATGTCAACTTAGCATTGGCAGGTGTAGTTAAAACTATACCGACACCATTCACATAATTTACGTTGGCTTCCGATTCAAAAATATCCCTGGATGCTGCCATTCCAGGAGTTGGTGCATTACCTGTAACACCAAAAGTTAAGCGTAGATCTAACCTGTCCAGCCAGTTAACCGGATCCAGGAATTGTTCGGTTCCCATTGCCCATTTACCACCGACGCTATACACCGGTCTGTTCTGGGCAGATTTATCAAATCCGAATAAATTACTCTGGTCTATCCTCCAGCTTGAATTTAAGGTATACTTGCCGGCAAATGTATAGCCGAGATTCGCAAAATATGAAGTAGTCCTGGCTATAGGTTGTTCCCTACCGCCTACATTATTTTCAAAACCATCCCAGCCAGCACGACCAGCAATCCCGTCAAACCCTTGTACGAGTCTTCGTACATTTACCGGACGCCCAACCTGAAGCTGGTCATCCCATCCAAAATAGGTAGCATTATTATCCACTGTCTGCACATGAGTTGCCTCCTGGCCAGCCATCACAGTTAACTGGTGCTGATCCCAATCCTGATTAAAAAACAACTGATTTCTAATGGTCCAACCTTTTGTAACCGAATTATTTGTCAGCAGACGACCACCATCCTTTGGTAAATTGCGTCGCAGTGGTCCATCCTCATCCTCATCTATTTCCTCGTCCTCTTGGGTGAACCGCATATAGTCATCTCTCACCCTATAGTTATCCTGTGACAAAACATTTCTGCCTGCAGTTGATATGATATTATAACCATAGGTCCCCTGAAAGGAAAGATTTTTAAGAATATCTATCTTGCCCCCGGCAACAAATCTTGAACTCAAAGTATTATTTGTCTGATATTGCCTGTCCATTTCCTGAACGGGGCTATAATCTAAGTTTATACCCGCTCTTGTCGCATAATCATTCCTAAATTCATCAGCATATCCGATTAAAGCGACAGGCGCCAAAACATTTATAACTAAAGGATTGCCCTTTGCATCCTTAAAAAGCTGATAGGGTAAAAACCCATCATCCGGAGTTACACTTACTGGTCCATCGCTCGTGCTCACCGTATTGCTCCTGATCACCGTATTGGTCAGGTCAGCATTTATAAATGCCGAAAATCTCTTACCAAAAATAAAATCGTTTCGAAGATTAACCTTATATTGATTGTTACGACTCCCAGGTGCATTGTCATTGCTACCTATATGATTTAATGATCCGTAAAAAGAATGTACCTTACCACCACCAGAAATAGATAAGGTCTGGTTCAACGTGGCAGCATTACGAAAAAAGATATCATTGATCTGTTTTCTGTTATCCAGTTTGGATAAACTATCCAGCTTGAAATTTGCCTGTGCCTGGCTGAGTATGCCACGATCAGGAAGTGCATCATAAAGAATCTGTAGATGTGGAGGTAAAGCTCCTTCTGCTATTTCGCCATCATAAGGATTAAACTGTGCAAATTCCGGAAAGATCTCGCGTTGGGCAGCAATAAACTGCGAAGAACCAAGTCGCGGTAAATACTCCCGGTTAGGGCGGCCTTGAAAAGCATAATAACCGTCATAATCAATTCGAAGCTGATCACCTGCCTGACCTTTTTTCGTAGTAATTACAATCACCCCGTTAGCCGCTTTTGCACCCCAGATGGATGCTGAAGTGGCATCCTTAAGAATAGTGATATCTTCTACGTCCTGCATGTTTACAGTTTCGATATTAGGCACTTCAATTCCGTCTACTACCACCAATGGCTTTGTGGAAAGGTTGATCGAAGATGCCCCTCGAATAACCAATCCACCTCTCTGACCTTCTGCAACCAAATCACTCCTACCACTCGACAAACCTGGAACCAATCCTTCGAGGCGGTCAAGGATATTCGGGCTGGTAGATCTGTTTTTCATTACGTTAAGATTAGGTTTCGCAAACGATCCAGCACTTCGTTCCCTGGAAAGTTGCTGATACCCTGTGTTGAACTTTATCTCTACTTCTTCGAGACTCCCTGTTGAGGATTTCATCTTTATAGTTCCCAAATCACGGGCTGCATCGATCTCTAACGGCTGATAGCCAACATAACCTATAAATATTTTCGCATTATCACTCACGTTTTTAAGATAAAACTCTCCCTTTTCGTTAGTGATTGTCCTGTTATTAGAATCTTCAACAAACACAGAAGCTCCCGGAAGAGGTTTTCCATTCTCATCAACCACCTTTCCGCGAACGTCTATCTGTTCAAATACCGAGATGATCTTATCTATCATTGTACGCTCAGTCTGCTTCTTAATGGTGATAATTTTACCTTCGATCCTATAGCTAAGCGCAGATCCGGCAAGCACCTTTTTCAGCGCCTCATTGATATCTGCGTTTTTCAGGCTTATATCAACCAGTTTGTTTTTAGGTATTATTTTACCGTCATAAAAAAAGTCATACTGGCTCTGCGTTCTGATTTCTTTTAACAACGACTCTATAGAAACATTCTTTCGGTTAATCGTAATTTGCTGGCCATATGTTGATGCACTGACCTGCAAAATAGATGCTATTAATATTACGGTGGTTAATCGCATAATCAGCATAATTTTAAACAAGAGGGTTCTGGATATCCCCCCGTATCTGTGAGAAATTTTATACATTTGTTTAGTTTGATTATTACAGCAATCCTTGACTTTCGACGGACCAGGTTACTGTAGTTGACGTTTAGTTAATTTCAAGCTGTACCAGTTCCAAGCACATTGGGACTGGTTCTTTTTTAGGACTATGGTAGCTTTTTCTGCATGTTTGGTTGGTTTAGGTTCTATAATTAGGTTTGTTATATCTTAAATAGTTCAGCAAGCTTTGCTTCCAGTTCCTCGCCATGCAAATCCATAGCGACAATATTTCCTTTATGATCAATCAGCAGGTTTCTGGGAATAGCTATGATGTTATATTTTTTACTCATCGGAGATTCAAAGCCCTTCAAATCACTCAGATTCGTCCAGGTGTAGCCATCTGCCTGGCTCGCTTTCTTCCAGGCTTTTACATCAGTATCCAGCGAAACGGCAATCACATCGAAGCCCTTTGATTTATAATTGTTGTAAATGGGGATCAATTCGCGCCCCTGAGCTCTACATGGAGTGCACCAGCTGGCCCAAAAGTCAATAAATGTATACTTACTTTTTGAGGTAATGTCTTTAGATGAAACCATTTTACCATCCATGTCGGCCATTGTAAAATCCTCATAAGCAAATGAACTTGTGGTTTTAGTCTGCGAATTACTGGAATTCAGGGTACCCTCAGCTGCTGCAGCTTCATTGGCCTTATCGTTTAATTCAAGTGTAAACTGCTTTTTCGATGGCGGAAGACACATCTGATTGGTACATGCCATGTATTTAATAGTAAAAGCCAATGTGGTCTTCCTTTCAGACACTAATTTGACTGTCTGGGTAAATGTCACCCCTTTTGAGTAATAGGCTAAACTTCCCCCATCCTTCTGCTCTTCTCCCCGTTCTTTCATCTCACCAACAAATTCTACATTGTCATCTTGATCAAACAAAAATTCAGTAGGCATTCCCATACCTCCTGCAGACCCTTGTGGGTAAATGTGATAGGGTTCCTGCACAGTAGCGTGCAATTTGATTTGATAAGTTAGGGGCGCAATCTTTTCACTACTGAACTTCCAGGAAACCGGATGATTGTTCTGCGCAAGAGCCGAAAATGCTGCCTGAAAAATGATGATAAAGAAAATAAATCGTTTCATGTTGTACCTATTTAAATTATTGGATTACGTAGATTTTTCTGCCCTCTACCTTAAATTTCACCAGGCCGGAGGCTTCTATTGACTTCAACACTGCTGACAACGGCTTATCTCTTGATATCCATCCGCCTGATTCCATATTGTCGGGTACATTCTCATCGTAAATAATATCCATGTCATACCATCTTGCAATTTTTCTCATGGCTGTTTTAAAATCTATATGATTCAGGTTAAAGTCGCCGTTTTTCCAGTCCATAACATTATCCACGTCAATTTCGCGGACGGTCATACCACCAGATCTGCTTAGTACTTGTTCGCCCGGCCTAATGATTTTCTGCTGATTTCCGGCCTTAACTTTTACAGAGCCTTCCAACAAAGTTGTGACGGCACCTGGTTCATCGCTATAACTATTTACATTAAAATGAGTTCCCAATACCTCTATTTGCTGACCTTTACTAGAGACGATAAATGGGCGATGTTTGTCTTTCTTCACCTCAAAGTATGCTTCTCCTTCTAAGAATACCTCACGGATAGTATTATTAAAATGTTGTATGAATGAAATCTTTGAATCGACATTTAGCCAGACCCTGGTTCCATCAGGTAAGGTAAAAATATAAGTCTGCCCCCTTGCGGTAGTAGCGGTGATTTTTTGATCCTGAAGACCTTTTTCCGTACTTACTGCAGTTCCATCAGTATAAGCCAGACGATCAGTCCCAATTACTAACCCGTTTTTGCGGTCGCTTAACGGAATAACTTTACCACCAGCAAGGGTGATTGTTGCACCATTGCGGCCTGGTTTAATATCAGTAGCTGCCAATCCGTAGTCAGATTGTGCAGAGGTATCTGCGCGATGGGGTGCGTTGAAAAAATAAATGAAAAGTGCCAATGCGGTCACTGCCGCGGCTATGCCGGCAATGCGCGGCCAAAGTTTTATGCGTTTGCCAGTGGCGGCAGGTGCTGACACCGGGTTTTCTTTAAGTCCTGCTGCTGTGAGCTGCCAGATATGATCAGTGTCAAGTTGACTGAAATTTTTAAACTCCTGCAAAAAGTTGTCCCGGGCGACAAAACGGTTATAAAAAGCAAGGTGGTCGGGATCAGCATCTTTCCAGGCCTGAAGTTCCATAGCCTGCTCCTGGCTGAGCGTTCCTTCGAGTTCAGCACTGATCAGCTTAGCAATATGGAATTCTTGTTCTATCATTGTAGCCATTTTTATTCAATCTAACACTTTCTAAAATGTTTAATGATATAGAAACGGGATGACAGCCCAAAACAACCATATATATTTAAGTTTTTTTTCCTATTTATGCATAAAAAGCAAGAAAGCCAGCTGCATGGCGTCAGAAACGCCTTTTTTCAGTAAAGAATTTTTAATCATATCGACGGCCTTTGTCTTTTGGTTTCTTACCGTCTGTATGGATAGCCCCAGTTCTTCAGCAATTTCGCTGGTACTTTTCCCTTCTACATAAAGCATTTTAAAAATCACTTTCATTTTTTCGGGGAGGGCTTCAATCTCTTTGTTTAACCTATCCAGTACTTCGGTTTGGATCACATCATATAGCAGGGTTTCCTCGCCATGCTGTAGGTGTTCCATGTACCTTTGCTGTCCCGCAGTTCTGACTTTTAAACTCGCTAGATAATCCAGACATGCATTCCGACAGCTGATATAGAGGAAAGCTTTGATGTTTTGTTCGGAATCGAAATCTGTGTGCTTTTGCCAAAGTTTTAAAAAACATCTGGAAACGATATCATCCGCCTCCGTCTTATCGTCCAGCATACGTCCGGCGAAATAGGCAAGAGACTTACTGTGGAGTTTGAAAAAATAAGCTAGGGCCTGCTCCTCTCCATTCCGAAATGCCTCCATCCAATCGTAACCGATATGTATTTCCTTCTCTGCCATTAAGCGATATTTTTCCGGCGGCAATATCCGCAAATATTTTTATATCCAAGACATGAGGAATCTTGGACTGACGATGGATCATGCAGTTCATCTAGTCCTTTTACGACGACGCTACATAAATCCAGGCTTCCTGTCCTGATGCGAACTGCAGTTTAACCCGTTGATAAGCATCGGTTTCATACCCATCCGCTGCCAGCAGTTCGTCATGAGTAATTTCGAAAATAACACCATCAATGCTGTCAGTTGCCACTTCAGATGGTATGGCCAGAAGATGAATTTCCTGTTCGCTTTTAGCCAGGACATCTTCGTCGACAATCACGATCGTTGAAAGCTTATAACCTGGTAAAGTATCTTTGGAACCTTTCAATAACCTGCCGAAGGTTTCGAGCTGCACTTTATCTTTTTGCAGCGTGCCGTAAGAAAACAGATATTCGTTCATGCTAGGGCAAATTTAAACAAATAAATATATGTTATTATCCATCTGTGGATAATCTGATGAATATTATTTAAATTTGAAATATGGAAAGCATTGTTATACATCCGGAAAGCAATGAACAGCTTAAAACTATTAAAGCTGTACTGAAAGCGTTGAAAGTTCAGTTTGAAGCTCAGCAAACGCCATCTTTGCCTGATCATCTAATGAAAAGTGCCACAAAAAGTATTAAACAATACGAAGCTGGACAGACTATGTCTTTCAATGAATTTGCTGATAAGCATTTTATTAATAAATGAGTTTTGAGATCAGATTTACACCTGAATCAGGTATTACCTATACTGCGGTTGAAACACAACTTCAGGAAAAATGGGGTGAAAAAGTTGTGCTAAAATTTGAAGCCAAGCTAAAAAAAACTATTAAAACCCTTTCAAATAATCCTTATTTATACGCAGTTATTCACGAAGATCTACAATTAAGAAAATGCGTATTACATAGTAATTGTTCAGTTATTTACAGAATTTATAAAAAAGAAGTACTTATTGTTACTTTTTGGGACAATCGACAGGATCCAGCATTTTGATAAATGTCAGGCTATATATGCTAATCCCTCCACAAATACGGAAAAAGCATTTTTTTTCATCAATCAATGCTAATACTGATGTTCTCATTTTGACTTAATGCAGTGCTGAACGCTCCCTTTGAATAAAGCTGATGACCGAAATAAACGCCAGGCAGTAACTCCTTATCCGAAATGAGTTTTTCGATATGCATCACCGTAGAAAAGGCCGTTAAATTCGCTTGTCCCTTTTCATTGATCAAGCTGATTTTTATCGACTTACCTGTTTTGGATTTTATCTGTATATCAAAGGCAGTTTTATCTCCTGTGCCGTTGGCGTAAAAAAGCTTTTTACGTATCGACATGGGTAGTATATCAAATACATGCAACTTTTGCATAAGGTTTAAAAGGAGTCCTGATAGGTTATCCCCGTAGGTTATTGCACTTGAAACTGTGGGTATTTGTTCAACATGATGCAGCACATAATTGTCGGGCGCATCAAAGTGATACAAGGTTAAAACCGATTTAGAGAATGCAAACCGGTGTTTTATCCCCCCTTCAAAATGCCGGACATATTTCGTTTTACCCTGACTGTAAATCGGGAATTTCTGAGCCGCATTTTGTGCCATAAAATCAGCGGCACTCGCACCTGCTTTATCGCGCATCGAATAGTAAATCAGCAATTCTACCGCTTCTATATCCGACCACTTGACAGCATCCTGAATCAATCCCGGTACTACACTTCCCATCCAACTCGATGCCAGGACAATTTTGCTGTTTAATTTTTGAGATAAGGCTACCTTTTGCGCTTCTGCAATAGCCGTACTGGTCTTTGTTATGTCTAAATAATCCAAGCCATGCTCGATACAAAATTGCAATAATTCGTTTTTAGGATCAACGGTACACATTACCACCAAATCAATTGGAACAGTTAGTATGTTTTGAAAGGTATGTGGTTGAGCAACATCGATTAGAATTGTTGCCGAACCCTCTTTTCTACTGCTTATAAAAATCTTCGCTGAAGTTTGTCGCTCTTGCAGGAGTTGTTGCGTCAATTGACCTTGTAGTCCTGTGCCTCCTACCAATAAAATATTTTTCATATAGGGTTTCTCTTTTTGAAATCATATCCCATCACTACCCCTTCTTCGTTATTGGCTCGAGCTCAAACGAGTTTGATAGTGATTTTGTTTTTTTTCAAAGGTAGATCCGACAAGAACTCCAAAAAGTAGCCATTTGTCTATAAAAGCGATTTGCGAATTCGCGTTAATTGTCGGGTAGAGATTCCCAGGTAAGATGCTATATAGGGCTGTGGGATCATATTGAGTTGCTTCGAATAATTCTTTAACAGGTATTCATAGCGGTGCGAACTGTTCTGTTGCTGAAATTCCGTATGATGTAAATCCATAAAAATATACTGATTTTCAACAAGTTTACGTCCCAGTTTTTGCCAGGCCATACTGCTGTCATATAGTTTTTCTAAATCCTCAAAACGCATCACTTCTATTTCAGTGTGTTGCAATGCATGTATAGTTTCACGCGATTTTTGTTGTTGGATAAAACTCGGATAAGCCGCCATAAATTCATTGTCGAATGCAATACAGCTCGTCACTTGTTCGCCCTTATAATTCCAATAATAACTGCGTAGTACCCCGGAAACCACAAACAAAAGTTCTCGACAAACCTTGTTTTCCTCGAGTAATACCGCACCCTTTTCAACCCTGCGTTTTACGATATACGCATCGATTTGATTTAATTCGGATGTGGAGAGTATGTTTAAGGAAGCTAAATATTCTTTCATTGCTGCCGAAATTACCTTTTATCTGCAAATTATAATCCATAAATGTCGGATAAGTAATAATAAAGTTGAAATCATGATAATATTTAAAACTGTTAGCGTTAGAATAACAATTAAGATTATTTAATTTTGTTGTATGGGAATAATAGCGCAATATATACGGATAGACCAAAATACTTTAATGGGTTATCTTGATAACAGCCAGTTACTGCAAGATGACCTTTTTGCTACTCCGAATTCAAAAAAAACGAACCTATTAGACATAGGTAAAAGTTGGGATGGCTTGTTTTATGTCCTCACAGGTGAGCCTTTAAGTAATTACAAACAGGTCAGCCCGCCGCTACAATGGCTAATATTTGGTCCCAATATACTAGACGTGGAACAGGATATGGGATATGGCCCTGCGAAATACCTTACTGCAGCTCAGACTAAAGAATTATTTGAAGCTGTGAACGTCATCTCTGAATCCTCTTTATCAGATAGGTTTGATGCCGACAAAATGAATGAGGAAGGTGTTTATCCTGAGTTTTGGGAAGATCCTGAAGCACTAAATTACCTGATTCAGGAATTCAGAAAATTGAAAGAATTTTTGCAAATAGCGGCAGCAGAAGATCAAGCTTTGATTACCTTTCTTTGCTAATTTTATTTTAAGGACCAGAAGCTATATCAGCATTTTTTTTCTTTTTGAAAAATCAATATAGCATCTTATTATTCAAAAGGCAAACAAGAAAATCTATAGTGAAGAAGTATTTAGTATTAATTTTATTGACGTTCTTCTTCGGGAACCTTAACGCTCAGAATGCTGTTGAAACCGCTGCAAATGAATATCATAAGGTTGTAGAAGGTAGTAACCAGCAACTATTGTTGGCCGGTAAATATGCTCATGCACTTTTTTTTAATGGTCGGCAAAAGGAAGCCATGGAATTGCTGCAAAAAAATATCGATAGAGCTGCTAAAAAGGCTGATGGACAATATGCCGCGCAGTTATGTGGGATCGCCGCCATGAACAGCAAGCTGCTAGAAGATAATACATCTGCTAACAGATATCTTGCGCAGGCTAAAGTATTTGCAAAAAAAACCAAAGAGCTGAGCATTAAAGGGTATGTGTCGTATTGTGAGGGTTGGATGCATGCCAGGAATAACCAGGAGCATCAGGCCATCCGATGCTTCCAGCAAGCTTTAGAATTTTACGACAAAGCATCCCAGACAGATGTTGTTATATCTAGAAAAACTGCAATTTATAAGGAACTTTCCTCGATCTATTCAAACTGGAAAACATATGACTTACAGGAAAAATATGCTACACTGACCCTGGAAGTAGCCAAATTAAGAAATAAACCCATGGATATTTTTGACGCTTACATGTCTATGGGATATAATTATCAGGAGCAGTACATCAGCCAGCCCAAAAATGAAAATCTTCGTAATCAGTCCGAAAGCTATTATCTCCAGGCCATTAAATTCTATGAAAAGAACAGCCACTTAATGGCTGTGCCTTCTGACTTATCTTTTGCAGCAATTAACCTGGCAAACCTGTATCTGCAGTATTATCCACAATCCTACAAAACAAAATCACTACAGTACGCTCAACTGGGACTAGAAGTTGGGCAAAAAACAGAACAATATGCGCAGGTAGCTTCAGCCTATGGAATAATGGCAGAATACAGCATGAAAGAAGGTGATACACAAACCGCAAAAAAATACCTTCTGGCTTCATTAGCAGCTCTTATGAAGGATGCTGTAATAGAAAATACGATTGCCCTGAGCTTATATCAAAAGCTAGCAGAGGTATATGAGGCAGAAGGACAATACAATGAAGCCTATCACTACTACAAACAATATGTAAAGCTCTATGAAGAGGTTTTCAATGCAAATAAAATGGAACAGGGGCGCAGATTAGAAGCGCAGTTTGAAAAAGAGAGGCAACAACAACAGCTGATGCGACTGCGATTTGAGGCTGAAAAGAGAAAGCAACAAATCTCGTTGATGCATGCGCATAGTAAGGTGCAGCTGCAGGATTTGGAAAACTTGAAATTGAATAAAGAAATTCAGCGTCAGCAGATAGAAGTGATCCAGCTAGAGGCAGATAACAGAGGTAAAGAACTTAAACTTTCACGTGTTGAGATACAACAGCGTGCAGCACAACTTAAAACTTCTCAAAAAGAACTTGCCTATAAATCAAAAATAAATTCAGTCTATTTTTTCCTTATCCTGACATTTCTAATAGCCGCAATGTTGGTATATTATGCTTATCGCCAGCATCTCAAGACATTAAAACAGAAAGAAAGTCTACAGGTTTTGGTCTCCATGTTAGAGGGGCAGGAAACTGAACGCTCACGTATAGCGAGAGATCTTCATGATGGTTTAGGTGGTATTTTGTCCGGCACAAAAATCACTTTATCTGGTCTTACGCTATTGCATGAGAATGATTCCAGCAGAAATATGCTAAATAAATCTTTAGATCAGCTCGATGTTGCGGTGGTTGAATTACGCCGAATTGCGCATAATCTTATGCCTGAATTACTGGATAAATATGGCTTGAAAGAGGCTCTTAAGGAATATGTTGAACGAATGAGTAACGATGAGCTTGAGATTTCCAGTCATTTTGTAAATTTTGAGGCCGAGCTTTCAAAAGATAAACAAATAGTAGTCTACCGGATTATCCAGGAGCTGGTGAATAATGCAGTGAAACATGCTCAGGCTTCACAAATTATGGTGCAGCTTTCACAACATAATGATCATATACTGATCACTGTAGAAGATAATGGAAAGGGATTTGATCCGCATCTTGCAGATGAAAAAAAATCAGCCGGAATACACAATGTACAATCCCGCCTTGAATTTTTAAGCGGGCAGATGCATATTTATTCCGGTGCCGGAAAAGGTACAAGCATTGAAATAGAGTTCCCGATAAATAATAATACGCATTATGGTTAATATTGTAATTACTGATGATCACCCGATGATGCTGGAAGGGTTAAAAAATATTCTGGCAGCGGAACCCGATTTTAAAATTTTAGATTGCTTTACAGATGGTAAGTCAACACTTGAAAATATTAAACGTATTCAGCCTGATATATTATTGCTCGACATCAATCTTCCTGATACCAATAGCATAGAACTGGTCCCTTTATTTAAGAAACGGTGTCCAAATATGAAGATTGTTGCCATCAGTGTTCATAATGAATACGCTGTAATTAATAGTATGATTACCGAAGGTGCGGACGGATATATCCAAAAGAACGCTTCGGGACCTGAGATTATAGCTGGTATTCGGAGCGTGTTTCAGGGAGAACTCTTTTTATGTGCGAAGACCAAGCTCAAAATGAGTAAGAAAGACGATAATGGCCTGCAAAATGTACCTAAGCTCACGCGAAGAGAGAAGGAAATATTAATGGAAGCAATTAAGGGCTCAACTACCCTGCAAATAGCCGAAACTTTATTTATCAGTCACCATACAGTTGAAAGTCACAGGAAGAATCTCATAGAAAAATTTGGGGTGAAAAGCACTGCCTCTGTGATCAAACTTGCATTGGAATATGGCATTCTTCGTGACTAATGGCCCAAAAACCACTATATTCAGGGATTTACTGAAATCTTTTCATCCTTTAAATTTGTGTAACCTTCAGAAGAGGGTTTAACAAATTATCAACCTAAAAATTAAAATGAAATGAAAAAAGTGATTTCAGGAAGTGCTGCTTTGATTATGGTCTGCACACTTTTAAGCTGTGGTGGAAAAAAAGATCCTGTGGCCTACAACAATGAACTGATGACGGTTATCAACAGTGAAGAGGCACATATTAACGAAATGAACAGCGCAATGCAGTCTAAAAAATATGATGAAGCAGAAAAAGTGGCCCTTAAATGGGACGAAGCTGTGAAAGAAGATATTAAAAAGATTGAAAAAATCGGGGATTTCAACGGTGATGACCAATTGCAGCAAGCTATTCTTAATGGATTGAAAGGCTATGGTAAAATCGTTACAGACGATTATCCAAAATTGATTGCCATTAGAAAGAGTAGCACCCAAGACCCGGTAGCAGAACAAAAATTGCTGGATAATATTAATAAGGCATTTGAAGATATGGCAAATGGTGTCAATGTTGCTTCGGATAAATTTGAGAAAGATTACGCCAAAAAATAGTTATAAATAAGAATAAACAAAATAGCCGGTGATGGAGATCACCGGCTATTTTGTTTATTAACTCTTACGCTTTAATAGCTTAAGCGATCTCCTTCAATCGGCAGTGTAGTTCCCTTCTCTGTAAGAAACTTCCATTTATCTCCTTCCTTTACTGGCATTGGAAAAAACTGTACAGGTGAAGCGTAACCGTAGAAATCATAAACTCTCATTCCAACGTCATCAAAGGACAAGGGCACAACCCATTTACCTTCGGCATCTGTTATCCCATATTTACGTCCTTTTTTTACCAGTAAATATTGATCATTCTTTACAGGGCTGATCCGGTCATATATAGGTTCAAGTAATTCTTTTCCTGCACTATTGACAAGTCCATATTTCAGTTCCTGATTTTTAGGATTATATTTCGTTAACAGGATTTTTCCTACTACAAAGAAGTTGTCATAAAAAGAATCCAGATAACTATCGTTTAGAGGAATAACAAAATTGCCCTTTTTATTAATGAAGCCAATTTTAGAATAAGTATGGTAGTTATCTGCAGCATCATTTGCCACAAGGGCAACTCCTAAACTATCGAAACTGCTGGCCTTATCGAATGTGGCTGGTACGATCAACGTTCCACTTTCATTGATATAGCCCAGCTTGTTATTTTGACCAATTACTGCCATTCCGTTTTTAAACAGGTTCACTATTGCAGGCTGATCTGTAGCGTATGAAGTAGGCTCATCGCGAAATGAAAAACGATATTTCACAGGAAGCTCTTTGGAGGTATGGAAGTTGTAAAGTTTTGCCTTGCCATCTTCATTAGACACAGCCAACACTTGATTTGATCCTATATAAGCTGCGAAGTTATAGGGTAGATTTTTGATTGTTTTTTTTACAGCATTATATAAACCATACTTATTACTCTTCCAGTCGCTTAATAAATAGGTTGTACTATCAATCGAGGCAATTTCAGAATAGTACTGTTCAGTAAGTAGCTTTCCATCCTTAACCAAACGTAGTTCAATGCGAGGAGACTCATATTCACCTGACCGGCAAACTAAGGTCTGTTGATCCAGACCAATGAAATCAAAATAGTCGCGGTACATGGGAGGGATTAATTCCTGCTGTGTATCAAGGTCATAAATGCCTATCTTTCCATCTCTCTGCACCTGGACACGTTTATTTCCGAGTGGTGTTAAGAAGGTGTAGCCATTGTATTTACCGGGAACCAGCATGTTCCCTTCTAAATCAAATACGGTCTTTATTCCCTGTCGCTCTCCAATAATCAAATCATATATTTTACTCCCGGCTTTATGATCTACACCGATATCATAAAACTGCGGTTCATAATACTTACCAGTATTTGCAAAGTATAAACCCAAAAAAGCTTTCTTAACTATTCTGAAAATCGGAAGTGGTTCTATCCCCCCCTCACTACTGCCGTCAATATAAGTAATTTGTCCATCTTCCACACTGATCAGCTCTTTGAGTTTAGCATCTGCCAAAATGGTCATTGTCCCTTTTTTCAGTATAAAATAATTATTGCTAACCTTTACCTGTTCATACTGAATTGGAACAACAACTGCTCCGTTTAAATCAATCACCCCCTGAAATTCTCCTTTGGTAACAATCAGGTAATTGCCTGGGAAATTTTGATAGGCACCAGCACCTTCTATGTCAATACGGTCATATATGAAAGGAACGACAAGCTTCCCTTGCTGGTTATAAGCGCCAAACTTTCCCTTCTCCGTATAGATCAGCAAGCCCTTTGCGATAGTGCTGTGTTCCTGCACCGCAAACTCCTGCCCACTTTTTATGTTGACAATTACAGGTGTATTTTTTTTAGAAAAAGCCTGCACCCAGTTATCACTACGCATTTGAATATGTTCATGATCATATTCAAATGGTACAAGTACTTGTCCGTCGAAACCCACAATGCCCCATTTGCCGTCTTTTTTTGCATAGACATAATCTGATTTTCTTGAACAGCCTCCGCAATAGTCAAAAGCCTCATAGGAAGCATTGATAACCATTTCTTTTTTCTTTGAATCATAAACGCCCCACTTAGTACCTTGTTTTACATCAAAGTAGCGGCCATCCAGGTAATTGATTTCATCAAAAAAAGGAAGCTTAACCCAACCTGGCAGGTACATACTTTTCTTCCCATCTAATGAGAGCTTCCAATAGGACGGGTTCTTCAAATCTATCTGATCATACTGAGCCGGAAGGATTTCTTTTCCATCGGGCGACATTGCCCCTTTTTTACCATCTTTTACAAACAGAATGACTGTCTGTGGCATTTCACCTTTCTCCTTCAACTCTTTTTGAAAATCCAGGATATCGTATTTATCTCCCAGTTTAGCTTCTTCATTATTGACCATATAGTCAAAAGCTTTCTGTCCATTGACGTCAATGTAAAACTCCTTTCCATCTTTATTAATCCGGGCGAAACCCTGCCGAAAAGGACTGATTTCGGTACCCTTCATCAGAGGATCCTGACGCCCTGGTTTATATTCAGCGTTTCCTACCATAGGTGGAGAAATAATCTGCCCGGTTGACTTATTGACAAAAAAAACGGTAAGTATCAGTATATATGGTTTCATTTTCTTATTCAATTTTCGATTTCCCTAATATGATTGGTTTGTTTGTTCCTTCATTAATAAATGAGAACTCATTGCCTTCTTTAGCCAGAATTGGCCATGTACGATTTTTACCATTATAATTTCTTCTTAGATGATCAAACCTAGGCTCTAAAACTATTTTCCCATTTCTATCTACAAGGCCAGATTTGTCTTTTAATGTGATCTCTATCAGCTCAGGTGAAAAGCTATTGATCATATCATATATAGGCTCAAGTATCATTTTGCCCTGAAGGTTCAGAACTCCATACTTTTCTTTCTTTTTTACCAGCATCAGATCCGGATGGTCATTGATCGCATCCAGACGGTCAAATTGAGGTTCAACAACTACATTTCCTTTAGTATCAATCGCCCCATAAAGCATTTTATCTCCTCTTTTGCTAACTACCCAGGCCAGGTTGTCATAAAATTCGCCAACATAGGCAAAGTCATTAAAGTGAAACTGTTTTCCCTGTTCATCAATAAATAAATTATCTCCCTTAATCTTGATCTTGAAAAGTCCACTTTGAAAAGGTTTGGCATCCTCCTTTCCAGTTTCCGGTATTTTATAATTGTTGTAGTAGCCGCTCCTGTTCCATTCTGGACGTTCAAACACTTTTTCACCTTTCATGTTATAAATGACATATTGTGAGCCTTGTTCTGCCTGCAGGAGGTTATCGGTGAGCATCTTTACAAGATAAATATCTTTAGTGAACGGTATCACTACTTCTCCATTGCTGTTATATACTGCCGATTCTTGGGTATAGCCCGTTCCCTCCTCTTTTCTCCTAATCTCAAAAATTTGGGCATTTAACCAGGTGATTTCTACATTGCCTACTGGAATAATAAACTGTTTCTTTAGACTGTTGTAGATGCCCAGTCGTTTATCATCATAAACCGGGAAAATATAAGGACTTTCGTTAAGATCGCCATAGGTGTATCTTCGATTGATATAGATATCGGACTGTACACGGTATTTCGGAGGTAATATTTCTTTACCCAGTTTATCGTAAATTCCATAGAGATTCCCATTTACAGCATAAAAATAAGTTTCCCCTTGCTGATTTACGATGGCGATTTCCGTAAAATTTGCCGGCAAAATAGGTTTTGCCTTTTGCCAATCGAAAATTCCTACTTTACCCCTGTCTTTTACCCTTAGATAATAGGGCATCGCATCCACTTTAGCTTCAGCTGCTAGCCTTTCAAGGTATTCTTTGGAAGCATTTACAACAGAAGGCATGAGTGATATGCGCACACCATCAAACATTGTTTGTCCCGCTGAGTTTTTGAACTCGATCTCGTCATACTGGGGCGACAATAACAATTCACCCCTTTCATCAATTAGTCCTACCCTACCCGCCTTTTCGACAATAGCATGACCTCTTACAAAATCATTGATCTTATCATACAATGGAGGGGTGACTTCTTTTCCGGTAGCATCAATGAGCCCTTGCAGACCACGTTCTTCAATCTTAAGAAAATCACTTCCTCTAACAGGAATTAGTGATTTGTGGACTGCAGGAACTACTACAGTCCCCAGAGAGTCTATCAGACCATAGGCATTATTTTGAAAAAAAGCAGTGTACTTTCTGGTTTTAAGGAAGATGTTGCTCAGGCCTTCGTAGGTTGGAGGAATAACTACTTTACCACTTTTATGTGCTATTCCTTGTTTTCCATTGAGATGAATTTGAAGCATATCTTTAAATAGATAATTTCTGCCCAATTCATCATATAAAGGAGGCTGTATAATTTCACCATCCGTTGCACTTAGCCATCCCCATTTATTGTTTTCTTTAAAACCAATGATATCTTTGTTTATGATCTCCAATTCCTGGAAACGTGGTTCGCAAATTACTTTTCCCTGCTGGTCGATAAGTCCATACTTTCCCTTTTTTTTCGTTTGTGCAAACTGATAATTGTAATGGATTCCCGCATACCATTGCCCGTCATAATGGGTAAGTAAAGTCACCTCATCGTATTCAAAGTCGCTTAATAATTTTCCATTTGTGTGGACCACTGCATACGCTCCGTCTTTCACTACCGAAAGCAAGTCGCCTGAATGATCTTTAACATCATCGACTAACACTCCGGTAACTGGATGACAGAAATAAATTTCACTGGCTTTTCTCACTTTTACAAAAGGAGAACTATTATCAAAACCGATAGCATCAAAGATAACAGGGGTCTGGGCGGTTGCTGAACCGATTGTGAAAAGTATGAGGAATAGTAAAAGTTTGTTGATCATCGTTTTTGGTTTTGGTTTATTGCAATTTTTTTCAAAGGGAATTTCAGCTCCTGCGTGTTCGATACTAATGGTTTTTGATGAGATTCACTGTCTATAAAAACAGCGGACATTTTATATTTTCCAGCGGATAAACCGTCTGGAAAGAATGGTACATAAGGGTACTCATCCACCTCGTCGTTCTCACTTTTATCATGAAAAATAACGAACTGTTTTTTTTCAACATCCCATTGGACCATATTGTCATCAATTACAGCTCCAGGTTTAAACCACTTTCCATCCGCTTTATTGATATGCGTATCTTTAGGATTTTGTGGCGGTAGGTTTAAATCTCCTGTATTGTAAAGAGGGTATAGGAGTTTGTTGCCGTTCTCATTTTCCAAAAAAATGTAAATTTTTCCGTAAGAGGATTCGAATACTTTGTTGGAATAATTGTTCAGTGCGATACAGAAATAAAAGCTACCATTTCCATGCTGAGGATCTATCATGACAAGGTTTAGGCCATTTTTGTCCTCCACATACTGAAGTTTGCTAATATCCATCTTTAATTCTGAGACATTGACCCATCGTTCCAGGGTTTCTTTAGCATATTTATATTTTATTTTTAGCCACTCCTTTCCTTCAAAAGCGGTGATTTCGAGTAGAGCACCTTTTTCGACATAGATATTAGATCCAGCGTTATATCCTGGTTCATCGTATAATCGAAGCCTTGCTACCTGTACTTCAAGTAGAGGTATCTTTTCATTTTCAAAAGTTTCTAGTTTTACGCTTTTTACGCTCCCGTCTAAGTTATACATACGGATTTGATAGAGGTTAAGCGCAAGTTGATAGTCATTCAATACCCGTGACTCTCCACTGCGATACAGTTCTGATTGCTTATTAAATCCGAATTTAAGCCATTCCTGCGCATTGATATAGCTGATGATCATGCCAGGCTCTTGCTCGGTGATGATGAGGTTACTGAATTCATGGCCCGGATAGCTGAGTTCCTTATAAGATGAAGATTTAGGCTCAAATAAAAATATAAGGGCATGATTTGGCTGATGTTCTTCCGAGTTGAGAACCAGATCCATATGACCGTCATTATTGACGTCGTAAGTTTCAATAAAAGAAAGCGCCCGTTTCCATTTTTTAAGGAACACCGTTTTATTATTATTCAGCTTTGCAACAATGCCTTTTTCCGTTTCATCGACAGTAACTTTAAAAGTCTCGTTTACTTCCAAAGTAGGAAATCGCGATTGCGCATGTGTGCTCAGATTAGCGACAAATGAACATAATAAAAGACCGAGCAATTTTTTGTATGCTGTAGAAAATGTCATTTGCCAAAACTACGCATATCCTGTTTACAAAAACATCCCTGAATCCAGCGAAATTTTTAAGTTCTTTTGCTCTGGCTCCACCTTTTTGTCGGATATATTAGCTTAACTAACTCCACATACACTTAATCCCGCCACAAATACGGAAATAGCAATAGAGACACTGCCATAACCAGCACGTTGATGACCAGCAATATCCCAACCTCATCCCAGCTTACACTTCTGTCTAGTCCATCAATTGCATTTTTTGTGAGCTTGATCAATACAACCAATACTGGAATTATAATAGGGAAGCCAAGGATAGCCATCAGCATACCACCATTTCCTGCCTTGGATGCAATTGCAGAAATCATAGTAAATATGGTTGAAAAACTAAGACTCCCTAAAATTGTCGCGATAAAGTACATCAGTAAATCCTGAGGCACACGACCGAATACCATCATGTGAAAACTCAGTGCAATAACTGTAAGCAAGGTCATCAACAGTACGTTATAAATCGTTTTACTAATGATTAATGCTATAGGACTTGCAATGGTATATATGTAAAGTTGTCTGCCTTTGCTTTCCTGTAAAAAGCTTTTAGAAACTGCGTTTATTGATGCGAAAAGCATAATGATCCAAAACAACGCATTCCAGGTAATGATGTCAATACTTACAAAAGATAAGAAACATACAAACACTGTAGAAACCACATACAACAACACACCGTTTAGGGCATATTTTGAGCGCCACTCCAGCAGCAATTCCTTTTTAACTAAGTGTTTTACCTGGCTACTTAAATTCATGTAGCGACAAAGATACTATTTCGCTTTATATCCAACCAATTCAGGGGTTAAAATCCTGGCAATAACAACAATTTTTAGCCATGCTAAATAGGTCATAATTGATATTGGTTACTTGTTCCTTTTATAAAAATGGAAAGGATACCAAATATTAGTTCAAATTCCTAAAAAATTACACAAAATCTTAAATTATTACAAATACAGAAAAAATAAACACTAATAGTTATTTTATAATTACGTTTGATTAACAAACAATAAGCAAAATATGAAAAACCATCAATCCTCTTCCCTACCTATTTTTGAACAGATTAAAGAAATAGATGAAAATGGAAATGAGTTTTGGGGAGCAAGAAAACTCTCTAAAGCACTGGAATATACTGATTTCAGAAATTTCCTTGTCGTAATAGAAAAGGCTAAAGTTGCCTGTAAAAATAGCGAGCAGCAGATAGAAAACCATTTCGTTGACTTCAACGAAATGGTTACAATTGGTTCAAGTGCTAATCGAACAATATCCAATATTAAACTTTCCCGATACGCATGCTATTTAATTGTCCAGAATGCCGACCCATCAAAAGAAGTAGTGGCTCTTGGTCAAACTTATTTCGCTGTGCAAACCAGATTGCAAGAAATAAGGCAAATGGAAGAATATAGTCAATTAAGTACTGAGGATGAAAAACGAATTTTCCTACGTAAGGAACTTAAACGACATAATCTAAACCTTGCAGACGCAGCGAAGGATGCTGGCGTAATTAGTTCAAGAGACTATGCCATCTTTCAAAACCATGGATATAAAGGTTTATATGGTGGTTTCGATGCTAAGGCAATCCACACCAATAAAGGTTTAAAGAAAAGTGAAAATATTTTAGATCATATGGGCAGCACAGAGTTGGCGGCAAATCTGTTTCGCGCTACCCAGACTGAAGACAAATTGAAACGGGATCAGGTCAGAGAAAAATCAAAGGCGAATAAAACACATTTTGATGTTGGGACTAGGGTACGTCAAACGATCAAGGACATTGGTGGTACTATGCCCGAAAACTTACCTGTGGAAGAAAGTATAAAGAAACTTAATCCCAGCACAGATACAATTTACCCTCAGCAACACCCGAAACCGACTAAGTGACCGACTAAGTAACCGAACAAGTCATTAGTCTATTGATCTGCTTTGGGCAAGAAGCAGAATCTAGCAAAGAACTAATGATTAAATTAGGTATAAAGCATCGTCAAACATTCCTTTATACCTATTTACAGGTTGCTTTAACATTGGGATTAATCGAAATGACCCTCCCTGACAAACCAAATAGCAGATTTCAAAAATACAAGCTGACTCCTTTAGGAGCTAGATATCGGAAAGATAATTAACTAGTACCAAACACATCAGCGAATAAGTCACCGAACAAGTCACCGACCAAGTGACCGACCAAGTCACTTTGCTTTATATCCAACTAATTCTGGCGTCAAAATCCTGGCAATAACGGGATCCTTTGCAATCTGATCTGCACCTACCTGCAAGGGTTGTTTACGAGCCTGGCCATCCATATCAACTGTGATCAATGGATATACCCCAGTAGCATTTAAACCAGCGCTGGCAGCAGAAAGATGAAAAGTTCCGGTCGCATTTCTAACCATTTTAGGATCGAAAGTTTTATAACTTCCCTCAGGCATATTACCCGCTCCTTTTGTTTGGTAAATAATGTTCCCCTCCCATTTAGGATTAAGAAAAGGGCCATTGATCAAAGCGGCTTCTTCTCCACCTTGAATCACATTGTTGATAATGGTAATATGAGTAGCCCCTAATTCTACTGGTTTCCTCGGATTAAGAACAATGTTCTTTTTATTGTTAACCAATGTATTAAAAGCAATCAACACCCTATCTGGACGATCATGGGAAGTCAAGGGTGCTCCATCTGCAACTTCTGCACCACCATTTCCGATATTAATTGCAGGGTTACAGTTTTCGAAATAGTTGCTGTATATAAGATGATCGTCTCCAAAAATTCTTAAACCCGGTGTGTTACTGAAATAGTTACCATACACCTTATTGAAATTACCATGTCTTAAGGTAATATGTGCCTTGCAATCGCGCACAGTATTGTACCTAACAGTTACCGCAGAAGATTTAACAGACAACAATTCCGCTTCTCCATCACATTTTTCAAACAAATTATGTTCAAAAATGCTATTGCTGGAAGAAAGACTAAAGCCGCTTAAACCAAACTGCACTGCCTCTGCCCCATTCCCGGTCTGCGGAGAAAAGTTATAGAAGTAATTGTGATGAATCCATAAACGCTCAGCAATCTGTTTTCCTGTTCCCCGAACTCCAATAAATTTACCCATTGAATTTTTGTTCTGAAAAGTATTGTAATCCACCTGATGATCAGCTCCGTTTATAGTTAGGTAATTGCCTTCACCCGGACACTCGAAAATGTTCCTGGTCCACTGACAAAAAGCTGTTCCCCCAGCCAGATCATTCTTACCCGCCGAGTTGCTAAACTTAAAACCTCTTACGATGATATAGGCTCCCGGACTTTTAATACCGATACCGCCAGTTCCTGAGATTTCTGTCTCCCCTATCGTTTGAGCCGCAATGGTAATCGGCTTTTCTTTAGTACCTGCACGTTTAACGATAATATCTTCAGTACTGACATAAACACCGCTTTTAAGCAAAATCACATCACCGGCAACAGCCTTATCTATTGCTTTTTGTAACTCGGCTAAAGAAGCTACAGTAATTGTTGCAGCAAAGGTGGTTAATGGCCCTGTTAGTAATAAAATCAGTAAAGACATACATCTAAACATTTTCTTTCTTTTTCGGGTTTTATTGAAATTCATAATTGGAATAAGGTTACAAAAGCTGATGTAAGTTAACTCTTCTATACTTATTTAAAGTAAACTAAATACCCCTTTTTATATACAATAACAGCAGAAATATGTGTTATATTTATGATCATGAACGAATACCTGGACATTATCTTACGGAGTCTGGCTGTTTATGCTTTTATGCTGATAGCCATTCGCTTAACCGGGAAAAAAGAGCTTTCTCAGTTAAACACGACTGATGTCGTTTTAATTTTATTGATTAGTAATTCTGTGCAGAATGCGATGGTAGGTAACAACACCAGTTTAGCAGGTGGCCTGGTTGCAGCTGCTGTATTATTTCTGCTTAATTACCTGTTAAAGAAGCTGATGTTTAAAAATGCAAGATTCAGAAACCTTATTTCTGAGAAGCCGGAAATCCTTATCCACAATGGAAATCTTGATTTCACGATGTTGAGCAAGCTCGGCATCACTAATGAAGAACTTCAAGAGGCCATCAGAGAGCATGGGATAGAAAAGTATAAAGATGTAAAATTAGCTATTATGGAAGCTGATGGAAATATCAGCATCATTAGTGGGAACGAAAATCTGAAACAGAGTCAGTATAAGCGTAAGCGCAAACATAAATCATTAAGCGACCTGAACTGATCGCTTAATGATTATAAATATTATATAACTGGTTCCTGTACAACAACAACCGGTTTAGGTTTTCTAACCGTAATGAGTAAAAAGGCTCCGGCAGCAATTACATACCATCCCCATTTGTATTTTACCAAGCCGGCAGCAAAGTTTACCGCCTTTTTAAAGTGAAGGAAACCGAACGAATCATGTGCTTTAAAATATACTCCGGCAAGCGTAACTGCTACAAGTACAAGCGCTGCCCATCCGGCAAATTTTATCATGCCTGCTTTTCCGGTAAATGCTCCGATTAACCCGACAACAACCATTACATAAAAAGTAATGGCCAGTGTTTGGTCAAGATCAAAATAATTCCAGTTTCCCATAATTGGTACACGAACCAGTGGACACATTCCTCCAATAGCCATCAATGCCGCACCAACAATCCCTTGCGTTCTCATGCTGATTATCCTTGTGTATTGATCCCCATTTTATCTGCGAAATGCGCACAGTAATCACGCAAATCTTCTACAATCAGGTTTTCACCTGTAGCTTTTAAAAAGCTGTCTCCCATGGTCTGTAAAGTTTCGTAGAAGAACCTTTTCATTTCATCAACAGGCATATCTTTAGTCCACAGATCTATACGCATTGAGTTTTTGTAATTGTGATCCCAAAGGGCCAACATCATTGATTTAACAGGCACTTGCTCTTTTGTTTCCGCATCTGTCGATTCCCACATTATATTTTCGGGCACATTATTATCATCCAGTTGAACTGTGATTTTGATTTCTGCTTCTTTCATTATACTACACTAGATTTTATTATAAATATTAAAATGACGATAAAAACGATTAACACACTTTCGATTATCCACAGCTTTTTAAGGCTTGGAACGAATCTTCTGAAAATAAGGTCGGAGATAAAAGCGATTACTGCTGTTAACAAACAAAAGCCTGCTAACAGTCCTGTTATGTTGACATGACTGTTATATCCTGACGGTTTTTTTTCCAATAGTACCAATACAGCAACTACCAGAGATAATGCCGAAACAATATTAAGCGGGGTTAACTTTACTTTCAATTCCGTTTAGCTTTTAAAGACTACTTTTTAAACTTCTTCTTTTTCCAGGCCGGTTGTTTGTTGGTTTTGTTTCTAGCTGCAGCTGCAATTGCGGCCGCATGTTTTTTCTCATGGAATGCTCCTTTAAAATCAGGATCTTCCCTACGTTTCTGATCATCTATTGCACGGGCAATGGCTTGTTTCTCCTCGTATTGAGTTTCTTCAACAAAAACTTCTGGCGGCAAAGGTACAACAGGAATCTGTTGTCTGATGAGTTTCTCTATTTTCTCAATGTAATATTTCTCGGACGGATTACAGAATGTTAAAGCATCACCTTTAGAGTAAGCCCTACCTGTTCTTCCAATCCTGTGTACATAATCTTCTATAATGATTGGTACATCAAAATTAATTACATGACTTACCTCTGTCACATCAATCCCTCTGGAAGCAACATCTGTAGCCACTAAAACCCGTACATTACCTTCTTTAAAGGCATTAATGGAGTTGATTCTTGTATTTTGACCTTTATTGGCATGGATTACCCTTACAGCTTCTTCACCAAAACGGCGCACAATAAAACTGAATATATTATCTGCAACAGTTTTAGTCTTACAGAAAATGATTAGGCGTTTAAACTCCTCATCGTTTTTCAGTAGGTGCTGCAATAAATTGATTTTGGTTTTAAAGTTCGGAACTTCGTACAATGTCTGCGTAACTGTAGCTGCCGGAGTTGCCTGTTCTGCTACTTCAATAACGGTTGGATTTTTAAGGAAATCTCCTGCTATCTTTTGCACAAGGTTACTCATCGTTGCCGAGAAAAGCAGATTTTGCCTTTTACGCGGTACAATTTCCAGAATTCTGTGGATAGAACCAATGAAGCCCATATCCATCATTTTATCGGCTTCATCAAGCACTAAAAATTTTAAATATTGGGTATTGATATGTCCTGCCAGATAAATATCAAGGAACCTTCCAGGTGTAGCAATGATAATATCTACGCCAGCTTTTATTTGTTCAATCTGAGTTTTAGGACCTATACCTCCATATACTACTACTGAACGTAGATCTGTATAGGTAGAGAACATTTTTACATGTTCTGCTATTTGCATGGCCAACTCTCTTGTTGGTGCCAAAATCAATGCACGGGCTGAATCGCCCTGAGTATATTTCAGTTGCATTAAAATTGGTAAAACGTAGGCCGCAGTTTTACCTGTGCCTGTTTGTGCAATTCCAAAAATATCTTGTCCCGACAAAACGGGTGCAATTGCTTTTTCCTGTATCGGGGTTGCAGTAGTAAATCCTGCATCCGCCACGGCGTTTAAGATTTGCCTGTTTAAATTAAATTCTTCGAAGCTTTTCGCCATTGTGCAAAAATAGACAAAATTTATTTAGTCATTAGTGAAAACTACTTTTCCAACTTGATATCACAAACTGTGACATCAAGTTGAAAAAGTATATTACAAATATTACTACCTGTAATATATAATAAGAGTTTTTTGTAGTTTTGGCAATATGAATACCATTCTGATAAAAGCTGCTTCAATAGTGAACGAGGGGCAAATTATAGTTGCCGACCTGCTCATTAAAAATGGATTAATTGAAAAAATAGCACCTCATATTGATGCTCCTGCCGATCAGGAAATCAATGCTGAAGGCTTACATCTTTTTCCTGGGATGATTGATGATCAGGTGCACTTCAGAGAGCCTGGATTAACACATAAAGCAGATATTTTTACAGAAAGCATGGCAGCCGTTGCCGGAGGGATCACCTCTTTCATGGAAATGCCAAACACTGTACCCAATACTTTAACTCAAGAACTACTGGCAGACAAGTATGCAATTGCATCAGAAATGTCATTGGCAAATTACTCCTTTTTCATGGGAGCATCCAATAACAACCTGGATGAGGTATTGAAAACCGATCCTAAAAACGTTTGTGGTATTAAGGTATTCATGGGCTCTTCGACCGGAAATATGCTGGTTGATAATGAAAAAGTATTGGAAAACATCTTTAGAGAGGCCCCAATGCTTGTGGCTACACATTGCGAAGATGAACAGACCATACAACAGAATATGGCTGAGTATAAGGCAAAATATGGCGATAACATCACCATAGACATGCATCCATTAATCCGCAGTGCTGAGGCTTGTTATAAATCTTCTTCATTAGCAGTAGAACTGGCTAAGAAATATGATACAAGATTACATATCCTGCACATTTCAACAGCAAGGGAAGTAGCATTGTTCGACAATAAAACACCGCTTACAGATAAAAAAATAACTGCCGAAGCTTGTGTTCATCACCTTTGGTTTGACGATCGAGATTATGCTACAAAAGGCAACTGGATCAAATGGAACCCGGCAGTAAAAACAGCATCAGATAAAGATGGCATTTTAAAGGGTTTATTGGATGGTTATATCGACATCATTGCTACGGACCATGCGCCACATACGATTGAAGAAAAGGAACAACCTTATCTACAAGCACCTTCTGGTGGCCCATTGGTACAACATGCTTTACCTGCGTTGTTCGAAATGTATCACCAGAACAAAATATCATTAACACAGATCGCAGAAAAGACAGCTCATAACGTGGCTACTTGCTTTAACATCGACAGGAGAGGTTTTATCAGAGAAGGTTATTGGGCAGATCTTGTACTTGTAAACCTGAATGATCCTTTTAAAGTAACACGGACAAATGTATTGTACAAATGTGGCTGGTCGCCCTTTGAAGGACAAACTTTCCAGGCTGAGGTTACCCATACTTTTGTTTCTGGAAACCTGGCTTATCAAAAAGGGCGTTTCACAACGCAAGAAACCGGACAAAGGCTTTCATTTAACCGCTAATGTATATCGTATACCTGCCTAAGCTAAAGCAATTCATCTTGCTTTTTGTCCTTTCGGCATTGGTATATGCTATTGGCTTCAACAGCAATTGGGTAGAGCAATATTACGCACAGGGATTATACAGATTCACTTCTGTTATACAGCGATTTATCAGCAGTATAGTCCCCTTTGCTTTGGGTGATTTCCTGTACTTATTGCTCATCTTATTTGTACTGAGAAGTCTGTATTTATTTTATAAAAAGGTAGTTCAAAAGAGGTTAAAAAGAGCAGATCGTATAAATATACCCTTACAGGTTATTAATTTCTTTTTGATACTGTATTTGGTATTTAAAGTATTGTGGGGACTAAATTATTCGCGCTTACCAATAGCGAAACAGCTAAATATTAGTGATGAAAAGTATACTACTGCACAATTGGTTTCCCTTGGACAATACTTCATTAATCGTCTCAACCAATTTCAGCATGTTAAAAGAGTAAATTATAGCATCCAGGAACTCCGTCAAAAAGCCAAAGTTGCTTACGATGGGATGCAGCAAAAAAATGCTTTCTTTACTTATAAAAATCCTTCTGTTAAACCAGTACTAAATAGTTGGGTAATCACTAAAATAGGAATTGAGGGATATTACAGTCCGCTTTCCGGCGAGGCAAATGTTAATATGCGTTTACCCGGGACATCTTTACCCTTTATAACTTGCCATGAAATAGCTCATCAGTTAGGTGTAGCCAGAGAAGATGAAGCCAACTTAGTTGGCTACCTGGTGGGTAGCAATAGCAGCGATCCTCTTTTCCAATACTCAGCGACATACGAAGTATTTAAAAACATCATTTTTGAAATTAAAATGAAATCGCCGGAGGATTATGAAAAGCTTTACAATACTATAAACCCGGTTACCATAAATGATTTAAAAGTTGACAGAAATTTCTGGAAAATTTACAACAGCAATATGTTCGCTTATATGGATGTGGCTTTTGATCGGTTTTTAAAATTAAACAACCAATCTAAAGGCACTGATAGTTATCAGGATATTGTATTGTGGTTGTATAATATCCATAAGGCAGAGCTCGATATTCCTTAAAGGAATTACTGGCTATAGCTTCTCTATTTCTTCTATAGATAGTTTAGTGAATTTTGAAATTTTATCAACAGGAAATTTATCCTTTTTCATTTCACGGGCAATTTCCAAACTTCTTTGATAAATTCCTTTCTCAATTCCTTTTTCAATTCCTTTCTCAATTCCCTGTTTCTCCCGTCTTTCCATTAATATCTCTATAACGCCCATAGGTTCTTTATTTCCTTTTAATTGTTCAACTTCTTCTTCAAACTTAATCATCATTTCCGGCTTCTCAAAACTTACGTAGTAAGTCAGAAATGCCATAATTTTATCCCGTTTCCTTTTATCCAACTTCCTTTTGATCAATTCACGTGTCAAATCAATCTTAATCCTTTTTAAATCTTCGTCCTTAATTTTCTTGTTTTTTAAAGCCATTAGAACTGTTAATGCTACAACAGCAAAAGGATTAGGATTCGCCCTCAACTCTGCTTCATCCTGATCAAAAATCTTATAGGTATTAAATTCGTAACTAAGCTTTGTGCCCAGATATTCCTCTTTATATGATTTAGGATGGTAACTTTTAACATCGTCTATTAAAACTGCAAATGCAGTGATTGATGTATTGTGCTTGTCTTTGGTTCTATAAAAATACCGGAACATCCTTAATCCCAAATCTTCGTGTCCCTTGTTACCCTGAACCTCTACATGCACAAGTATAAATTTAGAACCCCCATCTTTTAAATACACTTTAACTAATTTATCAACGAATCTTACCCCAACAGCATTCACTTCTGGAGGGAAGAATCGATTAAATTCCTTGTCAAGAAAAACAAACTTCTTATTGAAATTAAATAGCCCATCAGCATCTGAAAAAAAGAAACGTAAAAAATCTTCAAAAACATCGTCCAAAATCCCTTTCCACAACTCATCATCTCTTCTGGATGGTTTTTTATTGGTTCTTTGTTCTCGTTTTGCGACTGGCTTCTTTCGCACAGTAACCAGGTTCAGGTCTTCTAACATATTTATATCTGAAAGTATGTTAGCAAACATAATGAGACTATAAACATGATCTCTCCTTTATTTCAATTTCAGAGGAAAACGCAGTTCCACCTTGTGTTTTTAAAATAAAATATGGCTTCCCTTATCCTAAACTTGATCATTTAAAATATACTATTGTTCGGCAGAACCTAGGCTGCTTATTAAAGTTCATTCTATAATCACCCTACCCTACAATTAACTCACTGAAAACAAAACAAATATTTCGTAGATCATGTTATAATCTCTATATTACAGATCAATTGAGCACAATAAATAAAGTATCCCTTTCTGAAGAAGAACTCATTAGTAAACTGAAAAGTCGGGATACGTTGGCTATACGCGCATTGTACGATATGTATTCCTCGGCCTTATTTGGAGTAATCTCCAGGCTAGTACCCCACACAGAAGTAGCCGAAGATATTTTACAAGAAACTTTCATTAAAATATGGAACGCTGCTGACAGCTATGATAGTAGTAAAGGTCGTTTGTTTACCTGGATGATGAATATTGCACGTAATCTGTCTATCGACAAAGTGCGTTCTAAAGATTTTAGAAATTCAGAAAAAAACCAAGACATCGATAATAACGTAGATTTCATTGATGCACAAAAAGAAATTACCTTTAATGCAGATTTACTGGGATTGAAAGATATAGTTGATACACTAAAACCTGAATACAATAATGTATTAGATATGGTGTATTTTAAAGGCTATACACATGTTGAAACTGCTGAAGAATTGAACTTACCTTTGGGTACCGTAAAAACACGCCTCAGAATGGCAATTTTAGAGCTTAGAAAGTATTTTAATTAAATTGGAAGAACTAAAAACATATATTGAATCAGGCATACTTGAGCTTTACGTTCTAGGGCAATTAAATGCAATAGAACAAGCCGAAGTAGAAGATATGGCAGCAAAACATCCTGAAATAAAACAGGAGATTGAAGCTATTGAAATTGCTATGGAACAGTATGCACAAAAAAACGCAGTAGCACCTAATCCCAATATTGAAAGTAAAATATTAGCCGAGATAAGTAAACCTTCTGTGCAGGATGCAATCCCTATTATTCCATTTAATTATGCGCCTTACGAATCGAAAATAAAAACCTTACGTATTGCACTTGCAGCATGTGCTGCATTACTTGTTGTTAGTGGCGTTGCACTGTATAATACACACAATGAATTAGGCAATGCTAAAGATCAAATTGCATTACTAAGCACTGAGAAAGAACAATATACTACTACAGTAAATTATATTAAGCAGTCGAATGCTGATTTGCAAAAGATTGCAGATATGGTGACCAATCCAGCCTGGAAAATTGTACAGCTTGCTGGAACAAAGATGGATCCCAATGCTAAAATGGTAGTTTATTGGGATACTTCTAAGCAAAATGTAATTGTAGATCAATCGAAAATGCAACTCCCACTAAATGATGCTGATCATCAATATCAGCTTTGGGCTCTTGTAAATGGTAAACCTGTAGATTTAGGTGTATTTGATGTGAAAGCTGACAGTTCACAAATTCTGATAAACATGAAAGCTATTGCGGATGCGCAAACTTTTGCTGTTACCCTGGAAAAACGTGGCGGAAGTCCAACACCAACCATGACTCAGCTTATTGTTGCGGGTAATGTTTCTATATAAATATTGAAAGTAAAATCTGACATACCAGTTTTTAATCAAAGTAGCGAAGCGATTGGCGGAATCCATGTTGTAAAATTATTTACCAAGGACACAGACTATCCAACTGAAAAAATGGGTGTCCATAGAGATGATTACTTTATCTTCTTTGTATTAACAGAAGGTAATGTTGTGATACTCTGCGACGGGGAAGAAGTTGTATTAGAATCAATTGGTGTTGGATTTATTAGACCTTTTCAAGTACATTCTGTTAAGCAAATTACGAACAATACGATTGGATATTTTATAAGCATTGCACCTTTTCTGATTCCTGACAGTTGTTTAGAAATATTTCAAAGTATAGCAATAGCTGAACAAGGAAAAAAAATAGATGGTATTTTTCAAGAAGATCTTATTAGTCATATTTCATTATTGTATAACTCTTTTCACACACAAAAACAAAACAAACCACAAATTATCAATGGACTTTTCAACGCTTTGATTTACGAATTTGCAGATTTGTTTCAATCGTCAGAAAAAACTATCCCTAAAGCCAAAAATCAATCAGCTTTGATTTCTACAAATTTTAAGAAACTCATCAATAGAAATAATTTTTTAAAAAGCCCTTCATTTTTTGCAAAAAAACTAAACATTAGTCCTTCGCATTTGACTGACTGTGTAAGCGAAAATACTGGAAAATCACCAACATATTGGCTTCAAAACGCTATGATTATAGAAGCTCAAAGGTTCTTGTATTACACCGAAAATGATGTAAAAGAAATTGCTTTTACTCTTGGATTTGAAGATCATTCCTATTTTTCAAGAATATTTAAGAAAGTAACTAATGAAACCCCAATAAGTTTTCGAAGAAAATTCCGTAAATAGTCCTATCATTACCCCTATATATCTATCTATAAATTTTCAGGCTTGTATCAATTTTGCATAAAATTAATACAGCGCAATTATGCCAACAGCACCAAAATTTATAGGCGATTTTCTTGAGTTTGCTTTTAGTAACAGAATTTGTAAAGTAAGTGTGGTTTCAACTGAAATGATAAGCAAAAAAGTTAAAGCTATTATATTTAAAGGGACATTTCCGAATGTCAAATTCAAAATAGGACAAGCTATAATAATTCGAGTTGACAACAGGAATTATAGAAATTATACGCCCAGTAAATGGGATAGCGAACTAGGAACATTTGAAGTCATTTTTCATATTCACGGAAATGGACCGGGAAGTCATTTTATAAATAATCTACAAACCGGCGACCAATTAACTATTGGTTTACCCAGAGGTTTTAATATTTATAAACAAGAAGCTAAACATCATTTCTTCTTTGGGGATGAAACTTGTATAAGTGTTTTCAAAAGCCTAAAGGACAAAGTAAATGGTGACGAGAATAATTACTTGGGCATTTTGGAAATGGACGATATTTCTATTCAAGAACTAAAAAACACAGGGCTGATGTTGGATATGGTACCAAAATCAATAAACAAAGCTGAATATGCAATTGATAGTTTAAGAAACTTAGATGTTAAAATTTGGGACTTATGGAAAAACGGATATTTTTATTTGATGGGCAATGCAAAATCAATCCAAACATTTAGAAAAGCGTTAAAAGAGAAAGGAATACAAAGTAATAACATTTATACACAACCATTTTGGGCAGACGGTAAAGTGGGACTTTAAAATATAAAACCCCGCAGGTGATTAGAAACCTACGGGGCATTACTATTTACCTAACTGTTCTTTATTTGATAAATAAACTAGCTATAGCTAAGACAGCTGGTTTAGTTAAAGGTTCGTCAAAGCTTTCTACAGCCGCAGCTTTTGTTACACCGGTAGCTATGCCTGTAATGGTTATACCAGCCTGCGCATCGAGATTTTCACCTGCATAAACATCATTAACGGCAGCAATCCCAGTATCATTGGCAACATCACCAGGTCCAAGACTGATCCAGGGTTTGATGGTCGCTCCGCGCGCCGCTCTCATTGAACGTATATGTGCAGCGTGACGAGCTTCTACTGAATGAATTTGCAAGGCTGTAGTTAAAACTGCCATTCCTTTTAGTGCGGTTGCTTGTCCTTTATATGCCCTTACCCCTGTATCCTCAAATGCTTGTGCTACGGCAAGAAAAGTATCATAATTTGTATATACTGTTGGAAAGGTGTTCTTGGCTGTAAAGTCGAACTGATCATAAGTAAAAGAAACCGGCGTACCACCATTAGCTGTAATTGCGCCTTTCAGTAAATCTACGTGTGCTTTTTCATGATCACGGATTGTCGTAATTGCGGTAGTTGCAGCTCCAGCCGGAATTAGACCAGGAGCTGCAAGTAAAGAATGGTTATAAAAATGATATTCCAGATATTCGAGAGTTAAAGCATAGTTTAACACATCAATGACCGCGGATGGCGCAGTTTGTCCGTATGCCTTTGTAAACATGGAACCCAATGCAAGTGGTGCGGCAGATAAAGCAACTTTTTTCCCAAGATTAAAAAAATCTTTCATTGCTGCTCTTCTCGGGTTTAATCTCTCATAGATCTCACCATCTACTTTTTCTATCTCTTCTAATATATTTACAATATTCATGTTTTCTAAGGTTTAAAGGTTAATGACATTAATTTTGGTCTTGATGAATTTTCCGGCAGCAGCCAAAACTTTATCAGGCGATAAAGCCATATCCAAGCCCTGAGCATTGACCACTTCTGCATTTGCAAAGCTTCCGTTCGAAATTAAATCGCGAACATAAGCTGCGTGGCGGGCTTCAACAGATACAATTTTACCAGCGGCTACCAGATAAGCATCTGTTTTAATACGAGCCCCGGCACCATTATATGCAGCAACACCTAAATCTTCAAAAGCCTTAGCCGCATTTAAAACACTAGTACGATCATTAAAATTTATAGTGGAAAAATCCACTTCCAGACTACCTATTGCAGCAGTATTCAATGCTTTTTTAAAAAACTCTCTGTGTGCGATTTCATGAAATTGAATATCCTGAAAATATGTTTTTTCGGCTGGACTGAATGTAGTAGGCGGTTTAGAAGCTACCTGAATATAAAATGCTGCTTCAAGTTGCTCTAAAGCATAAGCGTAATTTAATACGCCAAAATCATCCTTAAAATCTAATGTAACCCCCGAAGGCATCGGCCCATTGTTTCTGTCTTTTTTGCAACCCACTGCAACTAAAGCCATAGCTGCAGCTCCCGCCCCTGCAAACTGGAGGAAAGAACGACGCTGCAATGGTGCAGTCAGCATACTTTTTTCTTGTAAATTTTTCATAGTCTTTTAAGTTTAAATGTCTAAAGGAACTGCTTGTACAGTCCACTAACTTTTTGGTTCTAAAGTTTTATATGGAGACTTACGAAAGAAAAGTGCATCCGGTTTTCAAACATTGCAACATTCCAACAAAAAAGACCCGAAACATTCCTAAATTTGCCAGACTATGGCAAAGATCTCCATTAACCTGGCAACAGGTTCCCTGCAAAAAGAAGAAATCATCGTTGGAATTGATTTGGGTACTACGAATAGTTTAGTGGCATTTATCAATCCCGATAAAAAACCCATTGTGATTAATGATACTGGAAAAGGCCTTTTAGTTCCTTCTGTAGTTCATTTCAACAAACAAGGCGATTCTATTGTAGGTACTGAAGCTAAAGAGTTTTTAACCACAGATCCTGAAAATACTATATTCTCAGTAAAACGCCTATTAGGCCGTTCTTATAAAGATGTCGCTGGTCACCAGGATACTTTTTCTTATAAAATCATTGATGACGAGAACGATTCACTGGTAAAGATAAAAGCGGGAGATAAATTCTATACTCCTATTGAGTTATCAGCAGAGATTTTAAAAGAATTAAAAGCACGTGCAGAACATGCATTAAAGACGCCTGTAAACAGAGCTGTCATTACAGTCCCTGCTTACTTTAACGATAGTCAGCGCCAAGCTACCAGAGATGCGGGTAGATTAGCTGGATTGGATGTTTTAAGAATCGTTAACGAACCAACAGCCGCCAGTCTGGCTTATGGAATCGGTCTTGATCCTACTCAACAAAAAACTATTGCAGTATACGATCTGGGTGGTGGAACATTTGACGTTTCTATTCTTTCTATACAGAACGGCATATTTGAAGTTTTGGCTACTAATGGTAATACATTTTTAGGGGGCGATGATTTTGACCGTGCAATTGTTCACTACTGGATAGAGAAAAATAAAATTGATCCGGCTAAACTTGCAGAAGATGCGTCATTAATGCAATCATTAAGATTAAAAGCTGAAGCTGCTAAAAAAGCCTTAAGTACCCAGAACCTATTTAATGAACAAATGGGCGATATCTGGTGTACATTAGATAAACAAACATTTGAGCAACTTATCGCTCCAAAAGTTCAGGAAACCATTAGCTCCTGCAAACAAGCATTGAGTGATGCAAAATTAACTGTAGCTGAGATTGATGAAGTAGTATTGGTTGGCGGATCAACCAGAACACCTTATGTTAAATCGCAGGTAGCTGAATTCTTTGGCATTCAGCCTCATGATCAGATCAATCCTGATGAAGTAGTTGCCCTTGGTGCAGCAATTCAGGCAGATATTCTTGCCGGAAACCGTTCTGACATTCTTCTGCTTGACGTAACACCACTTTCGTTAGGGATTGAAACAATGGGAGGATTAATGGATGTGATTATCCCGAGAAATTCAAAAGTACCTACTAAGGCTGGCCGACAATACACAACTTCGGTTGATGGGCAGGTAAACATGAAGATCACTGTTTTCCAGGGAGAACGTGATTTGGTACAGGAAAACAGAAGACTTGCAGAATTTGACCTGAAAGGAATCCCAGCAATGCCAGCAGGCCTGCCAAAGGTTGACATTAACTTTATCCTGAATGCCGACGGTATTCTTACAGTACAAGCAGTAGAATTACGCTCAGGCGTTAAACAGGAGATAGATATTAAACCTAGTTATGGTTTAACAGATGATACAGTTGAAAAAATGCTGGTAGACAGTATTACTCATGCTAAAAGTGATGTAGAACAGCGTATGCTGATTGAAGCAAGAAGTGAGGGTGAACAATTGGTATATACTGCAGAACGTTTTATTGAAAAACATGCGACATACCTTACAGAAGCTGAAATAGCTGATACCAAAACACATATTGAAGCTTTAAAAGTAGCATTGACAAATCCCCAAAAGGATGAAATCCTTAAAAAGGCCGATGAGCTAAATGAATTCACCCGTCCATTTGCCGAAAGGGTGATGGATGTAGCAGTTTCTGCTGCTATGAAAGGAAAAAGTATAGAATAAATTACCAGGCAATAGCCCAATTGATATAGACTTACAGTAATGAAAAATCTATTCGTTACTGTAAGTCTAATCGTTATCCTTATCACCTGCAGCTCCTGGGGTTTCTACGCCCATATGCGCATCAACCATTTAGCCGTTTTTACGCTCCCTGCTGGCATCAATTCTTTTTATAAGAACAACATCAAATACATTTCAGATCATGCTGTAGACCCTGATAAACGGAGGTATGCAGATACGGCTGAAGCTGCAAGACACTTTTTGGATGTAGAATTATATGAGAAACATATAGATAGCATCCCCTACAAATGGGAAGATGCATTAAAACGCTATGGGTGGACTAAACTAAACAAGAATGGTATCTTACCCTGGCAGATCCAAAAAAGCTATTATAAACTTGTCAATGCTTTTAAAGAGAAAGATTCCTTAAAAATATTAATCTATTCCGCCTATTTAGGCCATTATATTGCAGATGCACATGTTCCACTGCATACCACACAAAACCATAATGGTCAACTCACAAGCCAATTGGGCATACATGCTTTTTGGGAAAGTCGTTTACCAGAACTATTTGCAAAACGTTATAACTATGTTGTTGGAACTGCCCGTTATATAGAGAATCCTTTAAAAGAAGCCTGGAAGATTGTGAAGAATACGCATACCATGGTAGATACGGTATTACATTTTGAAGCCAGGTTAAGTAAAGAATTTCCGGCCCACAAAAAGTATAGCTATTCTAAAAGAAACAATCAATTATTGAGGCAATATTCCTTTGCCTATTCAAAAGCATATCACGATAGAATGGAAAATATGGTTGAGCGACAAATGCGCTCAGCCATATTAAGTATCGGATCATATTGGTATACTGCCTGGATTGATGCCGGACAGCCAATATTAAAATATTAGTTTGTTTTTTCTTCTTCCTCTGGAGTAAGTGCTTCGTCCAGTACTTCCACTACAGGTTTCTTTTGAAATTTAGATTTCAAAGCTGCATATACTGCTGGGAAGAAAGTAACGACTGCGATTACAATAATTACAACATCGAAGTTCTTTTTAACTACAGGAATTTGCCCCAGTAAAAAGCCAGCCAATAATAAACCAGCAATCCAGGCTACCCCACCAACAACATTGAATAGGGTAAATCTTCCGAAAGGCATTTTTGCTACACCAGCCACAAAAGGAGCAATAGTTCTAAAAATAGGTAAGAACCTACTGAAGATTATAGCTTTACCACCATGCTTTTCAAAAAACTCATGCGATTGATTGTAGTATTCTAACTTAAGAATCTTATTCCCCGGTTTAAATACCTTTACACCAAAAAAGCTCCCGAGTTTATAATTCAGGGAGTTTCCTAAAATTGCAGCAACGATGAGCAAGATCATCATTACCCAAATACTCAAACCAGTATTTCCGCCGGCAATTAATGCACCCATTGCGAAAAGCAAAGAATCTCCTGGCAAAAATGGTGTTACCACAAAGCCTGTTTCAGCGAAAATGATTAAAAAAAGGATAGCGTAGGTCCAGGTACTGTAATCTCTGATGATTTCTTCCAGGTGCTTGTCAATGTGCAGGAGGAAGTCTATTAAAAAACTGAAAAATTCCAAATCTTATAAATTAAGCCCAAAAATAAATATATCATGGCATAAACCATGATATATTTATAAATAGAAATGTCATATTAATTTTATTCTTTATTAAACTAGTTCTGTTCGAAAATATGTCCGATTAACTGTTTATTGGCAGGATCAGTGTTTCCATCAATCCATATCGTATAAGTTTTACCGGCAACAATAGCACCATCATAATCAGTAGCAGTAAGCCAGCCAGTTGCAGAAAAAGAAAACTTTGTACCTGCATCAACTGGAAAAAAATCTGAAATAGCTTGAGCACCTAAAGAAGGAATAGTAGGAGAAACTACACCAACTGTATGCACTGTTAATTGACTGTTTAAAGTAGTGTTCAAATTAATAAATCTTACATTCGCTTTGCCAGCAACAGGATTACTTGCTACATCAGGAACCGGAGCCAATACCAATTTGCCTTCAGGATGTTTAAAATACAAAAAAGTAAATCGGTCGCCAATAGAAACGTTCCCTTGAATACTTGCATTTACTACAGTAGAACCCGCATCATTCAAGTTAAAAGCATTCTGCCCTGAAGTAATTGTCAAATTTTCGGAGGTTGCTCCATAGGCCAGAGGTGTTGTGCTTTTTTTAGTTCCATTCACATAGAAATCTTGTGCGGCTGAGCCATGTAAAGCATTAACAAATCTGATTTTAGCATCACCTACCGGCTCAGGTACAGGATCATATTTTTTACCACAAGAAGCAACTAATACTATTACGCTTAGACAAACTACCATGAAAACTTTTCCAGCTTTCGATGATAATAAAAATGATGGTTTCATATCTTTATTTTTAGAATCGTTAAAAACAAAATGGCTCGGTCAAAAACCAAGCCATTCTAGCTAATTATTTTAAGTACTAATTGTAATTGTTTAACATTACAGGCATTACAAGCATCAGAACATCCTCATTTTCATCATTAGTCTGAGGGATTAATAAGCCTGCGCGATTTGGTGTTGAAAGCTCCAGAGTTACTTCCTCTCCACTTAAATTACTCAACATCTCGATAAGGAATTTAGCATTAAATCCGATTTCAAGATCTTCACCTTCATACTGGCAGCTTAGGCGCTCATGTGCTTCATTAGCGAAATCAAGATCTTCAGAAGAGATGTTTAATTCACTGCCATTAATTTTTAAACGTACCTGGTGTGTAGTTTTATTTGCAAAAATCACTACCCTACGTAATGTATTTAAGAACAAAGCTCTGTCGATAACCAATTTGTTAGGGTTATTTGCAGGAATAACAGCTTCATAATCTGGATAACGCTCATCAATCAGGCGACAAACAAGGTTAATATTTTCAAATTTAAAGAATGCACTTGTAGCATTATAATCTACAGAAACATTGATATCAGTTGATGGTAAAGCAGCTTTTAACAAGGTCAAAGCTTTTTTCGGCAAAATAAAAGAAGAACTCTTTTCACCTTTGCTATCCATACGCCTATATCTTACCAATTTATGCGCGTCGGTAGCTACAAAAGTAATATGCTGCTCAGAAAGCTGACAAAATACACCAGTCATTGCAGGGCGAAGTTCATCACTACTTACCGCAAAAATAGTTTTTGTAATCGCTTCAGTTAATACAGAAGCAGGTAAATTCACAGAAGAAGCATTTTCTACTACTGGAATTTTCGGAAAATCGTCACCGTTCTCTCCACTTAATTTATACTTACCATCACCTGCACTGATCTCGATAGAGAAAGTACTGTCATCAATATTGAATGATATTGGTTGATCAGGTAATGTTTTTAAAGTGTCTAACAGGATTCTTGCCGGTACTGCAACTTTCCCGCCTTCTTTAGATTCAACAGGCAATGAGGTAGTCATACTAGTCTGCAAATCTGTAGCAGAGATCGTTAAATTTCCATCTTTAATCTCAAACAGGAAATTTTCCAGTATAGGTAAAACAGTGCTGCTGCTCGATGCACCGTTAACAGTTTGCAAATGTTTTAATAGCGTTGATGTGGATACAATAAATCTCATAATTATGATCTAGTAAGTTCTCAAAAATATAAAAATTACCGTGTATACTTATGTTTACGGTAATAATGTTGAAAAATTGCAAAGGATATTAACAATAGTAAAGGTACAATTATATTAATCAGTTGCCATTGTAACTTTTCGGCACGCAGCTTAGTCTTATCCAATAACCTGATCTTAACCTCTTTATTGCGTAAACTGATTAAATTATTATCATTGGACAGATAATCTGCGATATTTAATAACAATGCTTTATTTCCAAAATTTCTTTGTGAATACCTATCAAAACCCAATGGAAATGTAGATCCATCCCTCCCACTTACCTGATTTTTGAAAATATCACCATCTCCAATTACAATCATTTTTGTGGGTTTGCTAAGTTGAGGTGATCCATAATCCTTTTCAATGCCTGCAGGTAAGGCGCGGTTTAAAAAGACAGAAGGAAATTCTCCTTCTAATAATACCCCTACAGTACGTGGCACACTAGCATAGTCACGCGGATCAGGCTGTTCGGCCACCATTTGTAAAGAAAGCATTTGAGGTGCATTAAAAACCTTATTAAATGATGAGGTCTGAAGTATAGACTTTTTACTGATTCCTTTAACACCAATGGTATCAACTGTACTTACAAACTCAGTCCGGATATTATCAATATTTTTTACAATTGAGCTTGATGAATCTGGCATTAGTAAGGGGTAATATACCCATGGCGCCATTTGTATTTGTGCTTGTGCACCACCCATTGCCAAAGGTATTTCAGCACAGTTTGCATCAGCAACAAGGTTGTAATTGATTCTTGCACCATACATAAACAACATATCATCAAGATTCAGTTTTCTGTTAAAAGCCAGCTGTTCACCACCTTTTAAACTATCCAGATCTGCCCCTACCTGATCAATGCTCCATACTACTCTACCGCCATTCATCACAAAATAATTAATCTTGTACTTCTGGGCTTCAGTAAATTCCTTTTGTGGCTTGGTAATAAACAGTAATTTCAATTTATCCA
Organism: Pedobacter sp.; assembly: GCF_041645105.1. Classification (GTDB taxonomy): domain Bacteria; phylum Bacteroidota; class Bacteroidia; order Sphingobacteriales; family Sphingobacteriaceae; genus Pedobacter. The sequence goes on along the minus strand of NZ_JBAZQQ010000004.1, from coordinate 423,222 downwards.
ACCCACTTTTATCAATCTGATCCAGATTCACTCGTCCAACTTCATAACTTTCAGAAAGGCTCTTGATGGCATCGTGTAAGTATACATCAGGCAATTCACCATTCCCTTCTGTAAAACCAATCCGAGGATGCTCACCACTCAGCACTTTTTGCATACCCGAAGTGAACAGATATTCCAGGTTTTGAATAGAATTATTTATATTTTCCTCATAATTACCAGTTGCGTCGAGATTCTGTAACAACTTTACTGGAAGAAGTTTCCCGTCGGCAGCAATCATTGCCATTGGAAAAATAGTCTTCTGAGCGAAGCCATTATCGTTCTTAATATTCAATGTTGTAGCTTCAATGCCGGCCTGATACAAATTATTAATTGCTGTATCTTGTTCAGCAGCAGATAAACCCGAAATAGGATCCACAAAAATCACCTTTATGTCTGTCCCAGCATAAGCTTTATAATCTGCCAATAAATCCTTCGTCGAATTTCTAAGTCGTTTAAAAGCAGCAGGTAGCTCACCATCTAAAAAAACAGTTATACTAACCGGGCTCTTTACATTCTTTAAGATTTCTTTAGATTTAGGGCTAAGTGTGTAACGTTGCTCTTTGGTAAAATCTATTCTGGTATAAAAATACTGCACGGCAATATTTAAAAGGACAATCGTTACTACAAAAGCAAGTATTCCAAGCCATTTACTCTTCTTATTTACCATTTCTTACCTCCAATTACTAAGCGGGTAAGACCTAAAAACACCATTACAAAACTGATAAAATAAACCAGGTCACGCGTGTCTAATACCCCACGACTAATAGACTGGTAATGTTCGTTGACACTTAGACTTAACAATACCGTTTCAAAATATTGTAGTCCAAATATCCTGCTCATTGCATCAAACCCCTGAAAAGTAATAAAACAGACAAATACAGCTACTGCGAATGCTATTACCTGGTTTTTCGTGATTGATGAAGCAAAAATACCAATAGCAGTAAATGCGGCTCCCAATAACAAAAGACCAATATAACTGCCAGTTACTGCACCTCCATCAATATTCCCTTTAGGAAAGCCCAATTCGGATATGGAATAGTAATAAATAAGCGTTGGGATCAGTGAAAAAAGCACCAATACCAAACAAGCCAGGTATTTAGCCATTATAATCTGCCAGTCTGTTATAGGCCGTGTGGCTAATAATATATAAGTTCCCTCCCTACGCTCTTCAGCAAAAGAGCGCATGGTAATTGCGGGAATTAAAAACATGAAAAGAAAAGGCACCAGGCTAAAAAAACCATTGAGTTCAGCATATCCATAATCCAGTATAGAAGTATCTGGAAAAAACCATAACAGCAAGCCCATGACCAAAAGAAAAATTCCGATGGTGATATAGGCCATCATGGAATTCAACAAACTAAATAATTCCCGTTTAAAAACTGCGTACATGCATTCAGATTATTAACGCCGAAGTTAGAAAATTATCCGCTAAAAATTGTATCCTGCCCTTATTCCTCCGAATGAACGTGTACCACCACTCCTGCTCCAGCTTTCATAACTCAGTCCAACATCTAATGTTCCGGAGTTCGAGATTTTAAATTCAGTGCCTATTTTTGGTGCATAAGTAAATGCAGTTCCTGTTCCGTAACCATTGGCTGTAGAGATCGCGACACCAAGCTCTGCGGCGCCATAAATTGTGGGAATGATAACATATCTTGCACCTGCTTTTATGGGTACATATCCTTCTTTGTATTTGATGTTGCTATAAATAGCAGGACCATGAAACCTCATATAACCGATGTTACCAGTGATACTTAAATTCTCGGTCAAAGGCTTTTGATACAGTAGTGAAACACCAATACCATAATCAGCAACGTCTTTATAACTTCCAACAGGAAATGCAGCATCCAGGCCTAGTCCAAGTTTAGCCTCGCCAGCTTTTGACTGAGCATATGTATTGCATAACATTAAAAATCCGGCTGCTGCCGTTAACAGTATTCTCTTCATTACAATCAAATTTTGATTAATCAGCGATATTATAAAAAATTATGTAGTTACACTGCCATATTCATGTTATTATAAAAATTCTAATTACTCGCATAGGATTAATAATGTTTAAAAGAAAAAGGTTGCCCGAAATACTTCGAACAACCTTTTTATAATATTCTTTACAGAATAAGTGTTTTAACTAGATACCGAAGTTAAATGCAGCTCTTAAACCGATGAAAGAAGCAGTTCCTCCACTTACTGAATGGCCTTCATAACGTGCACCTAATTCTACAGATGACTTATCAGAAACTTCAAATTCAACACCTGCTCCAGGAGCATAAATAAATGCAGTAGATCCTCCTTTTTCAGTAGAGAAACCAGCTCCCAATTCACCGTTTACAAAAAAGTTCTCACCAAAATAGTATCTCGCACCAGCTTTAACCGGAATAACCCCTACATTTCCACCTTTTACAGTAACACCACCAAAGTCAAAGTCCTTACCTTTGAAATTCAGATAACCTGCGCTTCCTGTTAATAATAAATTCTCAGCAACAGGATGTTGATATTGCAATGATCCACCAAATGCGAAGTCAGTTCCTTCACTTGCATCACCAATTGGAAATCCAAAATCCGCTCCAACACTTAATTTTGGAGATTTAATAACTTGTGCGTTAACACTTGAGAATGCAAATAAACCTGCAACTGCTGTTAATAGTAATAATTTTTTCATGTTTATATTTTTAATTTGATTTACTCCTTAGATACAAAAACTTTGCCATTGTTACACAATTAGAAAATTCCATATCTAAAACGCAAAAAAAAAGAGGTTACCTATGATCTTTCTTACCTCTACCCAGAAGTTAACTTTCTAAAAATATCCTCTAAACTACTACCTGGATGGCTAGCTTTCAATTCGGCAATAGAATTATTAGCTACAATATTCCCCTTGTTAATAATGATCACATCATCACAAATAGCTTCAACCTCCTGCATGATATGTGTAGAAAGAATAACCGTTTTATCTTTACCCAGACTTTTGATCAAATCTCTGATTTCTGAAAGCTGGTTAGGATCGAGCCCTGAAGTCGGTTCATCAAGAATCAATACTTCAGGATTATGAATAATAGCTTGAGCTAGTCCTACGCGTTGTTTATACCCTTTAGACAACATCGAAATCCTTTTATGTTGCTCTGCACCAAGCCCTACTTGTTTAATTGTCTCTTCAACTCTTAGAGATGCATTTTTCAACTGATAAGTATTGGCCACAAACAACAGAAATTCCTTTACATACATGTCCATATATAAAGGTGTATTTTCTGGTAGATAGCCCATGATCCTTCTTAAGGAGAGGCTTTGAGTCTGAGTATCAAAACCACATAAAGTTGCAGTACCTGAGGTAGGTGAAGTATAGCCAGTGAGCATACGCATAGTAGTAGATTTTCCTGCCCCATTTGGGCCCAAAAAACCTAAAATACGACCAGGCTTAACTTCAAAACTAATCCCATCAACTGCTTTTTGCTTATCGAAATGTTTGGATAATGCACTTACCTGAATACTCAATTTCTTAAATTTTTAATACTAATCGGATGATCAAACTCAAAAGTAGGAAAAACACCGTAATTTTATCTAAGTTTGCATCATTATGGCAAAGAATACTAACGACGAGCAACTTAAAAAAGTAATATCACACGCTAAGGAATACGGATTTGTATTTCAGAGCAGCGAAATTTATGACGGACTAAGCGCTGTATATGATTACGGCCAATTGGGTGCTGAATTAAAAAACAACCTTAAAACTTATTGGTGGAAATCAATGGTGCAAATGCATGAAAATATTGTAGGCATCGACTCTGCCATTTTTATGCATCCAAAGGTTTGGAAAGCCAGTGGTCACGTAGATGGTTTTAATGATCCGATGATAGACAATAAGGACTCAAAAAAACGTTACCGTGCCGACCAGTTATTAGAAGATAAAATTGCCCGTTATGAAAAAGACGGCAAAACAGATAAAGCAGCGCAGTTACAAGCTGATATGGATGATGCCTTAAAAGCGGAAAACTTGCCATTGCTTAAAAAACTAATTGAAGACCATGACATTGTGTGTCCTGTGAGTGGTACAAAAAACTGGACAGATGTACGACAGTTCAACCTGATGTTCAGTACGCAGTTTGGAGCTATGTCTGAAGATTCTGACGAGGTTTACCTACGTCCGGAAACTGCTCAAGGTATCTTCGTAAACTTCCTGAATGTACAAAAAACAGGACGTATGAAAATCCCTTTTGGAATTGCACAAATCGGAAAAGCATTTAGAAATGAAGTAATTGCACGTCAGTTCATCATGCGTATGCGTGAATTCGAGCAGATGGAAATGCAATTCTTTGTTCGCCCGGGCGAAGACCAAAAATGGTTTGCTTACTGGAAAGAAGCACGCTTAAAGTGGCATACTGCTTTGGGTACTCCAACGGAAAAATATCGTTTCCATGACCATGTTAAGTTAGCACATTATGCCAATGCTGCTACTGATATTGAATTTGAATTCCCATTCGGATTTAAAGAAGTAGAAGGTATTCATAGCCGTACTGATTTCGATTTGACACAACATCAGGAGTTCTCTGGTAAGAAGATGCAATACTTTGACAATGACTTAAATGAGGAAGGTAAGCCATATGGCAACTATGTTCCTTATGTTATTGAAACTTCAATTGGTTTGGATCGTCTGTTCTTGTTAACAATGACTAATGCACTTGAAGAGCAGGATCTAAGTGATGGAGATAAACAAGACAGCAGAACTTTATTACGCCTTCATCCTTGTCTGGCGCCTGTTAAAGTTGCCATATTCCCATTAACTAAGAAAGATGGATTGCCAGAAAAAGCAAGGGAAATCATGGATAGTTTAAAACTTGATTTCAACTGCGTTTATGAAGAAAAAGATGCTATTGGTAAACGCTACCGCCGTCAGGATGCTATAGGTACTCCTTTCTGTGTAACTGTAGATCATCAGACCCTTGAAGATAATACGGTAACGATTCGTCACCGTGATACAATGGAGCAGCAACGTATTGAGATCAGTCATCTTGATGAACTGATTGCAAGTAAAACAAGCTGGAAGACATTGTTAAGGAAGTAAAAAATAACCGTTCTCTTCGGAATCTGGCATCTTTTTCTGAAGTGAAAAAGCGCCTGAGGCTTCCTCAGTGAAGGTGATTTTTTCTTAAAGCATGATGCAGAAAAAAATAAAAAAAAGAGGATGTATTTATCATCCTCTTTTTGTACAAATAGTACTAAAGTTCTATTTGGGGTGACAGCCATGAACAAGGTATTTGCTTTAGATGCTGCTACAGGAAAGCTAAAATGGGAATACATAAAAACCCCATAACCTAAAGGTATACGGGGCTTTGTATTAAATGGAGATTATTTCTGATCGTTATAATCCTGATAATTGATCAATTATTTCTTTCAACTTTGGACTGTCGGGCATTGGCGCCTTATAAACCAACAATTTGCTTTCCATATCATAGATCATATAATGAGGAATTCCTGAAATATTTAGCTTTTTGGTAAAAGCACCAGTCTGGTCTAAATACTGATGACCATGCATATTTAGTTCTTTCATTTTGCTTAACCAGGCATGTTTATTACCATCAATTGAGATGGCTACAAAAGTAATGTTCCTTCCCTCATACTCCTTTTCTAACTTCTGCACCAGAGGTGTCATTTTGATACAAGGAACACACCATGAAGCCCAGAAATCAATAAAAAGATATTTCCCTTTAAACTGTTCGAGATCTACGGTTTTACCTTCTGCATCTTCAAATTTCAAGTCGGGTAAAGCACCTCCTCTCATTGTATACCTTAAGTTTTCAAAATCCTTCTTTACCTTAGATCTGATTGCAACGTCATTAATTTGCGCTGCAACTTTAACATAGGTTTTCAAGTCTTGCTCAAAATCATTGGTAATTTTATAGGAAGCAGTATAGCTACTCAGCAAACTTTCTATCACCTGATCAATTAATGGTACATTAGACACCATACTTTTTAACAAGTCAATCTGAGTATTGATTTCCTTCAGTGTTTTGCTTCTTTTATAAACAGGCATTTCTATATATACTTCAAGATACCTGATCACATTTGACACTCCATTTGCAAAAAGCAAAATTGTTGGGTCATTAAAGTAAAAAAGGGGATCTACAGGCTGAGCATAAAAGCCCGCCCCAACAGGAACAGTGTTTTTAGATCCCCTGCTGTATTCTAATGCAAGACGATATAAATGTGTATTGTACACATCAAAAGCTTTAAACTTTAAATACTTCTGAACTATAGGGCTGATTTTTTTAGCTGTCAACACCTGATCAGTTAATACATAAAATTGCTTTAACTCTTCTTTTTGATGAACCACATCTGCAGTACTGTTAAATAAAGCACGGAAGTAATCGTTAAATTTCTCGTTGATTTCTAACAGTGCCTTATTATCTGCATTGGTGATTTTACTATAATTACAAACCAATCCGAATTGATTGTTTCCTTGAAATTCCAATTTCAATTTATCATTCGGTTTTAAATAGATAGTACTATTATGTACAGATTTATTATTTTCTTTTTGTGTAACTACAGAAAGACTATAAAAACCGGCTTTATTAATATCCAGTTTCATTGTAAATGAACGTTGGGTTCCAATATTAAGTTCTTCCTCGTATGGCTTACCAACTTCATTACCAAGAACTTCTTTCAAATAAATAGTAACCGTACGGTTGTCTGCTACTTTAATAACGCCATTTAATTTAGTAATGGCCTGACAAATAATACTGCTTCCTAACAAAATGCAAAATAATAAGATCTTCTTCATCACACTAATTCCCCCTCTCTATCTTGGATTCTGTTTGATGTTATTGTTTAAACTAATCACTTTTGAAGGGATTGGTAAAACAAAACGTGGACTATTTGCGGGCAATGTTTTGCTACCATGAGTTACACTGATATTTCTTCCCTCAAGGTTTAACCTCTTGATATCTGCTAAACGTAATCCTGTAAAAGCAAGCTCAATACGACGTTCTCGTAATACCAGATTTAAGGCATCTGCAGGCGTTGCAGCAGTTAAGTCTGCATACTTAGCTGTAGGAATACGTTTCTTTCTAAGTGCATTGACATCATCCAAAGCAAGCTGTGTTTGATTTAAACGTGCTAAAGCTTCAGCACGTGTCAATATTAATTCCTGTGTAGTAATCCCACTATTGTTGTAATCGTAAGTACCATTGAAATCTCTAATTCCCTTTCCATTGTTTACGAAAGCGGTACCTGAAAAACCATAAGGAGATGAACCATAAGTCTCTCTTAAATCATTTACTTTATACGGATCAAAAGAGGCTGGATCTTGAGCAATAGGATTTAACAAGTTGAATTGCTCATTAGAGAAGAGATAGTTAAATTCATAGCTACCAACCTTCAAACTATATTTTAACAATACAATATGTTTTTTAGCTATTGAAGAACTAGGATAACCGGTAATCGCTGAAGATTGTGGTTTTGTTGGGGTTGCCAGGCTAAAGGTCGTATAATCATAAATAAAATTATAAATAGCTAAAGCCTTACCTGCATATTCTGACGCTTTTGTCCAATTCCCCATGTATAAGTACATACGAGCTAAAACACCATACGCCGCAGCCTTATTTGGTCTGTAACTATAAGTTGATTTTTCAGAGAGGATATCAGCAGCTTCCAACAAGTCTTTTTCTACCTGTGCATAAACAGCTTTAACGGAAGCTCTTGCAGGCAAATCATTGATGTCTACTTTTAAATTTAATGGTACACCCATGTCAGTTTCTGAAGTATTGCTATAATGCTTTGCATACTCGTTTACCAAAGTAAGATAGGTATAAGCACGATGAACCAATGCTTCTCCTTTAGCCTGGTTTCTTTTTGCCTGATTTGTTTCTGTATTTGTTTCCAACCCGGATAACACCGAGTTTGCTACATAAATTGTTCTATAGGCTACATTCCAATCTGTGTCTTCCTCAGATACATCATACAACTCTGCTTCAAAATCATAAGCCCTGATCGGACCAGTTCCTGGATAACCAATTGCTCCGGCGCGGTAGGCATCTGGTAAATTTATCTCATCAGTTAGGTAATGAGTATTATTTGAAGTACGTCCAATTTCAAGTGGTGCACTCATTAATGCAAGATAGTCATCTAACTTAGTAGGAATAACTACACCTTTAGGTTCTGCATCCAGGAACTTATTGCAGGAAGTGAAAAGTACTACTGCAAGCATTATTGCTGTATATTTATATATATTAAAAATTTTCATTTCTGTACCAATTAAAAGTTAAGATTTAATGAGAATACGTAGTTTTTTACCGGAGGAAAACCAATGCTTCCTGTAAGTAAATTAACGTAGTCAGGATCTAAGCCCTGTTTGTTGGCTGTCCACAACCATACATTATTAGCCTGTGCAGTTAAACTTGCTGCTGTAAATACATTAAACAAGAATTTTTTAGGCATCTGGTATGATAAACTCATTGATCTTAGACGTACAAATGATGCATCATCATCCCAAACATCAGACTTTCTATAATAGTCGTTCCATTTTGCATCAATGCTTGCTCTATCGAACATACGTGGGATATTGGTGTATTGCTCATCACCCGGATTTTTCCATCTGTTGGCAATATCAGATGTTACACCTGCAGTCATATCTGTTTTTGTAGTGCTCTGACGCATTACATGTCCCATTTTAAAAGTAAACTGCGGACTAAAAGTAAAACCTTTATAACCAACATTAATCATCATTCCTCCATAAACAGGAGGATCCATAGTTCCTACATATTTTAATGCATTGATATCAGTTATACGTGTTTGCGACCAGCTTCTGATATTACCTTCAGCATCATAAATCTGAGGTTCTCCTTTTGAAGATAAACCTGCCCATTTATAACTATATAAAAAGCTAAGTGGTAATCCTGAAATTTGTCCTTCTGAATTCGCATAAGCTGATGCCGTTTTATTTGGTGTCAATACATCTGTTACTTTATTCTTATTATATCCGATATTGAAGTCAGCATCTAAACGAACATCTCCCTCTAAAATACGAGCGTTTAAGTTCAGTTCTACACCATGATTGGTCATAATTGCTGTATTTTTCTCAGCTCTTGAAAAACCTGTTGTCGGGTCTAGAATGCTATTGCCTAACAGGTCATAACTCCTCTTTTTGTATAGGTCAACCGATCCTGAAATACGGCGATTAAATACTGAGAAATCTACCCCAAAGTTGCTAGATGCTGTTTTTTCAGGACGCAAGGCCTGATTTTCAGGATTCATATATGTCAGCATATTCTCTTGCGTATTGAAGTTTTTACCGGTTTGTGCGATTGGATACGGACTTGAATTACCAATGTTACCGTTTATACCATAGGTAGCTCTGACAATTAATTTATCTAAGAAACCTACTGAACTCATAAAATCTTCGTTCGTCATGTTCCAGCTTACACCGGTACTCCATAACGGACGGTAGCGATATTTTGGATCTGTACCAAACAAGTTCGACTGATCTATACGGATACTTCCTGACACCGTGTAACGGCTTTTATAAGTATAAGCAGCATTTGCAAATAAAGAAAAGAACCGCTTATCTGTATCCACAAAATTGGGCAACCATGTATAAGTGCTATAATCACCAAGTCCGTTAAGTTGTGTGATACCAAGCGAAGCCAGATCTATATTATCAGATGTAAGTGCTTTATAGTTATAATTGTAATAACGTTCAGAATTACTTGTAAAGCCTACTTTTCTTAACTCCATACCCGCGACAGCATTAATAGCATGGTCAGAACCAAACTGTCTGTCGAGGTTTGCCACGTTACGGAATGTCCAGCTGTTTTGGTTTTCCTTACCTTTATCAAATACAGGACCTACCGGAAACTTGTTTACAAAAGAGCCTGATCCCGTAGGCACTCTCCATGTATTAGCCATTAATCGTGGATAATAGGCATTGATACCTTGTAAATTTTCATTATTTGTAAACCTCAACTCTGTCTGGAACTGAGAACTGAAATTTAATCCCTTTATGATCTCGTAATCTGCACCAACGTTAATTCTTGAGGCAAAAGTACTTTTCTTAGTTGTTGTGTTTTGCATATTCTGCAAAGCGTTATCATCCCAACTTAAATAGCCATTGTCATAAAAGCTTTGTTTCATATGGTCTGGTACTCTGGATGTACGTGAAACATAGTTCCCATTTTCATCTAAAATTCTGTCATATGGTTTTGAAATGCCATAATCATAGCCGGTATTACTACCCTCGTTTTTTACATAAGTACTATTTATGCCCAATGACAAAACTACTTTAGGTAGAACCTGCAGACTATTTTTAAAGTTCAGGATCAGGTTGTCATTGTTTTTACCTGTCAGATTTGTTAACTCTTTAGTGTATAAAGATGAGATGGCAAACATATACTTTTCAGTACCACCACGTACAGATAAATTTAGCTGACGTTGTACTGCTTTGCGGTAAAAAAGATCTTGTTCATTGAGTGAATTGTATTGCTTTAGCTGATCTATTCCGCTATTAACCATGCTCATCGGAAAACCATTAGGATCTTTATAATTTTTATAATACAATCCTGCAACCAATGAGTAAGCATTCTTATCAGCATTGGTAAAAGGGATCCATCCCCTCTTAATGCTCTCAACTTCAGCATCGATATAATCTGAGCTATTGGCCAAACGCTGGAAGGAGAAATCTGGTTTACTGGTTACGCTTAAGTTACTGGTAAAGTTAAATACAGCTTTACCATCATTAGCCATACCACTTTTGGTTTTGATAACAACTACACCATTCGAGGCACGTACACCCCATATTGAAGCGGCAGCTGCATCCTTCAAAAATGTGATATTTTCTATATCATTAGGGTTCACTGTAAAATTACCAGTTTCAATAGGGAAACCATCTACAACGATTAAAACTTCGCGTGTAGCTGATCTAAGTGAGGATGCACCTCTGATCTGCATCTTTCCGTCTGGTCCTACCAACAATCCTGGGACTAATCCTTCCAATCCTTTTGCAAAATCAGTTGCACCAAGATTAGTTATCGCCAGTTTTTTCTGGTCAACAAAGCTAAATGATCCTGTAGCACGTTCCTTAGGTAAATTCTGGTAACCTGTAGATACAACTACATTCACTTCCTTTAGTTTGTTATCACTTTGAATCATGGTAACATTTAATGGCCCAGCTGCACCTATTGTTGCTATTTCCTGACTTTCGTAACCGATATAAGAAAATACCAATACAGCATTATCTGCAACATTACGCAGCTCAAACTCTCCATTGGCATTAGTTGCTGTTTTATTACCTGTGCCTTTTTCAGTGATCACTACACCTGGTAAAGGCTGCCCGTCATTTGTAATTACTTTACCACGGATTTCCTTAAAAGCCTGCCATTTTAAAACCCGATTGTAATCGGCATTAGGAACATCGTTATTAGTCTGAATAGGCTTAATCAGAATTATTTTATTAGTGATTTCGTAAGTGAAATTCTGACCTTTAAGTGAGGCTTTTAAAGCTTCTTCCAATCCGGAATTTTGCAAATTTACACTTACTGGTTTTGCATTTTGAATCAAATCAGTATTGTATAATAGCTGAAAGCCACTTTGCTTCCTTATTGCATGAAGCACGCTTTTTAATGAAGCGCTATTTTTTGAAAGCGTAATCTGTTGAGAAAAACCTTCAGCACTAACCTGTAGACAGGTTACTGTAAGAAGGATTGCAATTAGCTTCATAACTAATATCGTTTTTGATCTTAAAAAGCAAGATAAATTCAGGCTATGCATTAAGCCATACACCCTCTTGCTTAGAAGGTTGAAATTCATAAATTTGTTAGTGTTAAGGTTTGTTGATTTTATTGACTGATTCTCTCTTTTAATAGATAAGCTTACCTTATTGCCGGTAGTGTTCCCGCACTGCCGGCTCTTTATTATGTTCCCGCACAATAAAGTCGTAAAGCCATCCTTCTCTTTTTTGTATAGTTGTTACATATAATGTGTATTTTTGGTTATTTATATACTTTTATTACTTTTCCTTCTATTTTAAACTTTAAGTTCCCTGTTATTTCCAGCATGTTTAATACGTTCGATAGATTAACATTCTTGGAGATATAACCATTATAACGCGTATCTGGGATAGTCGAATAATCTACACCTACATCATACCAGCGTTCCAATTGTCTCATGATACTTGTCAAACGCTCATCATTGAACAGGAAGTTTCCATTTTTCCAGGCAATTACCTCTTCAGTATTTACTTTATTTACATCTACTCCTTTTTCATTTAGCACAGACTGTTCACCAGGTCTCAATTTTAAGTCTGCTGTTACTGAAGAATGTAGTTCTACTGAGCCTTCTAACAAAGTTGTTTTATTGTTTCTTTCGTTCTTGTATGTATTGACGTTGAAATGAGTTCCCAATACTTCTACTTCCTGAAGATCTGAAGCAACTTTAAAGGGCTTAAGCTTATCTTTATGAACTTCAAAATAAGCTTCCCCATTTAACTCCACCCTTCTTTCTTTAAGATCAGAAAATGTTACAGGAAACTTAATTGATGTAGCTGCATTTAGCCAAACCTTAGTACCATCAGGTAAATTAACCTGATATTGTCCTCCTTTAGGTGTTGAAATTGTATTAAACTGCTTAGATACCCCTTTACCAGAACTATTTGAATCTTTAAACTGATAAACCAATTGTCCATCTTTTGTTTTGGTAATAATTACACCACTTTGTTCGGCAAGTTTCCCGTCAGTAGCATCGTCAATTACAATTGTAGTTCCATCGGCCAGTGTAAGCAAGGCTCTGTTACCTCCAGGTTTTACATCCTCCTTAACCAAAGGATCATTACTCTCATAAATTTTATTAGGAGTATTAATAATATAAATTCCTGTTGATAATATCACTAATATCGCCGCTGCTGCTGCAATGCGATACCATAGCTTTAACGACCTTACCGGCTGAGCTGGATGAATATCTTCTTGCTTTAACACATTAGTATACAACCGTTGCTTAAGCTGAGAAACGGTTTCAGCAGAAACTTCATCCAATGAGGTATCGTCAAAAGAATCATACCATTGATTAAACTCAGTTTGTTCCTGAGCTGTAATGGTTCCATCTTTCCATTTCTGGGCAAGTTCAGATAAACGCTGATTGTTTTTTTGGGTATTCATTAAAGGCTACTTTTATATATAGCCAATCAGAATTGACAAATCCCTTAGTCCGAAATGAATTATTTTTATAAAAATATTAAAAAGAACAAACTTCCTAAGCTACCGAACTGATCCTTAATGGTTTTACGAGCTTTAGAAAGATGTGCCTCCACTGTTTTTTCGGATACATTCAATTGGTCTGCGATCTGCTTCTGAGACAATCCATCCTCGTGTTTTAACCGGAATACGATCTGACATTTTTCAGGTAGCTGCCGGACTGTTAATTCAATCTGTGCTTTAAGCTCATTAAAATCTACCTGTTTTGCAGTAGTATCGTCAAATTCTGTGAGTTGAATACTAAGATTCCTTTCAAGATTTTGGATACGCTCCCTTTTCTGAAGTCTGTTGATGACTTCAAATTTTACTGCAACCGAGAAATAATTATTGAATCCTTTATCGAGTTGAAATATTTCTCTTTTACGCCATAGGTTACAAAAGATTTCCTGTACGATTTCTTCACCTTCAAATGTACTGTCCAGACGTTTCCTGGCCACAACATAGAGCTTATCCCAGTAACGATTATAGATTTCACTGAATGCGGCCTCACTTCCGGTTTTTAACAAACCAGCAAGTTCATTTTCAGAATGTTCGCTTAATGAAACCATCGTATAATCAATGGCAAAATTACGATTAAATCCCCGCCTCTACAAAGGTGAACATCCATTTCTGCGGGTTTTTCCAATCTTTACCCTTCAATGATGCTATAGGTAATTTAACCAGAACCTTATTCCAACCTTTCTTAAGCTGAATTTTTGTCGGTTCACGGTATTCATATCCCTCGTCAATTAATGGAAGCTCCATGTCTCCTTTTGCTCCTGCTTGTTTCCATAATGGAGGTGTAACGAGCTGGCCATTTACATAGACCTGACTTGCCCTATTGTCCCATGTCCCCTTTTCAGGTGAATCTGAAGCATAAGAACGTGAAATATTGTTAAAGCCTATCCAGAAGTTACGGGTTTCTTCTTTATCACTCCATACCCTTCTAACCGCATACCAGGTAGTATTCTCCTGTGGATTGTCTAGAATACCTTTTACCAATGGAGCCCACCAATGTCTTAATATTAAAGTACCACCCACTGCCATTAGGTTTGCAGGAGTTGTCTGGATGTTGAAATTCTTATTTTGCGGTGCGAATGTTTTGCTTAAATCGCCTTCATTATTAAATGGTCCATAAAGTTTCCAATGCACATCAGATTGTCTTACATAAGGGAATGGAAGCTTTGCAAAATATAAAGCTTTGTGTGCCATTAAACGATTTTCAAATTCGGCAAAAGTCTTGGCAGCACCAGTTTCCGGAGCCCCGATACAGGCAGTCCAACCACTAGTACCACTACCACTCCAGCTTCTTTCAGCAAAAGCAAGCATTGCCGGGTAAACAGGGTTTTGTATCATTACATCATGTGGACTATTTACCCTCCTATCTGGCCATACACAAATAATTCCGCCCAATGCAGCATCATTCCCCTGATCGAGGTTACAAATCTGCCTGTTAAATATAGTAATCACACTTTCCAGGGGATCCATGTGGTTGATGTAAAGGTGTCTGGAATCTATGTATTTGATGTTTTTATTGCTGCTTACCTTAGTTGCTCCTTCCATCCATAACTGCCTGATGGTACTTTCTGTAAAATTACCTCCAGGCTCCCAGCCGATTACCTTTTTCCCTAGTTTCTCAATCAATGCTGTTACTTCTGGTAAAAAATTCTGATTGGTAATTTTTACTTCATCTGCACCAATATGCAGGTAAGGAAGATCATAGGTATTGCAAAATTCTGTAATGATATTTTTTACTATAGCCAGGCCGCTATCACTTTGCATGTCTGTTTTCATTGCCCTTTTAAAAGCAGCACTATGTCCTGGCATATCTATTTCCGGTATCAGCATAATATGCCTGTCCTTGCAATAACCAATCAACTCTTTCAAGTCTTTTTCTGTATAATATTCTCCCTTATTACGCAGCATAGTTTCAGGGTCAGTAAGTTGTGGGTACAATTTACTTTCTAGTCGCCAGGCAATATCTTCCGTAAAATGAAAATGAAAGATGTTCAATTTATATTTTGCCATCATATCGATCTGCTGTTTGATCAAATCCATTGGTACAAAATTCCTTCCTGCATCTATCATATAGCCCCTCCAATCAAAGGATGGCCAATCAGTAATATCACATGCTGGTATTTGCTTATCTTTCTGAACAAGCTGCTTTAAAGTTTCCAGTCCATAAAAAATCCCAGCCCCACCTGAAGCCGTTACCACAATGCTTCCAGGTGTTACAGCTAAATTATAAGCTTCTTTTGTAGATTTTACCGTTTTAATCTCGGCTTGTTTAAGTACAATTAAACCAGTTTTATAGATAGAGGCTCCATTCTTAATAAGTACATATATACCCTTACTTTTAAGATATTGTTGCATTTGCAAGGCTTCTTTAAAAAAAAGCTTATTACTTACCACAATGACCTTACAGTTTTTAAGATTAAAAAGACCAGTTTTAACAGCCATCTTTTGAGGCATAGGAATTATGTTACCTTGCTGTTTTACGGCCGACTGTGCTTTTACTGTATTGATGATCATCATTAAAACACCAAGACAGCGTACAAGAAAGATAATTTTCTTTTTAATCATTTCTTAATGCACCTTTATGGTTGCTAGTTCAGCAACAGGTTGATTTAAAAATTCATTTAATAAAGTCATGCAATACCACTCCTGTCTTGGCAAGTGAAACGGACCTTTGAACATATTTCCTTTAGCGGTTTGTGCTAAACTCCCATCTCTATGCAGATAACCGAACCATTCACCATTTGCTGCATCATGGAAGTGCTGATAAGAATAATCATGTACCATCTTGTGCCATTCAGCATATTTTTCATCTCCGGTAATGGTGTAGGCCAATAATGTAGCTATAATCACCTCATTATGTGGCCACCAGAACTTCATATCCTGCCAATATTCCTGCACTGGTTTATTGTACACATCTTTAAAATACATGATACCTCCATGCTCTTTATCCCATCCACGTTCCCACATATAATCAAGCATTTTACAACCCAACTTAATCAATCTGGGATCATTATTTCTATATTTTGCTTCATGAAGAATAAACCAGGCACCTTCAATAGCATGGCCTGGATTTAATGTTCTGCCATCAATATGGTCAATAATACTACCATCTGGAGCAACCTGCTCCATTACACAACGGATGTCATCCTTTACAAAATAGGTTTCGATTTCATTGATCCATTTGTCGATCCATTCATCACACCGCGGGTCGCCAATAGTTTCTCTTAACTGCTGAGCTGTATTCATCATGATCATGGGCACTCCAATTCCTTTTGCAGGTCTTGTATCTGTGAATTTACCTGGTAAAATACCGGGTGTAGTCGAATATTCGATACACTTTCCAAACAAATAACGAGCCCGTTCTGCAGCAGCTTCATCTCCACTTGCTTGTGCATAAGCCGCATTAGCAATCACAGCAAAGGTTTCGGAAAAATAATAACGACGTTTACGAATAGGTCTGCCATCACGGGTAACATGGAAAAACATCTGTCCATCTGTATCAAAACAGTACTTGTTTAAAAAATCTATTCCAGATTTTGCAGCATCCAGCCATTCTTGTTTCTGCTCAACTGTGTTATACAAAGTTGATAACAGCCAGGCTGCACGTCCTTGTATCCAAACCGCCTTATCATCATCAATCAGGGTTCCATCCTGATCCCGCATCAATAAGTAACCACCATATTCCTGATCAATTGACCTTGGAAACCAAAAAGGCACTGTATCATTTAATAACTGATGGCTGTAATAAGCCTTAAGTTGTTCTAAATCCTGTGATGTATAGCTCATTTTGAATATTTTTAATTGACTATAATTGAAAATGTAGAAGCTGGTAAGCCTGCTTCATTAGTTAAATTTGCACGGGTAAATGGTTTCCATGCATAATCTACTTTTTTAATATGCTGTCCGTTAGGGATGCTTAATCGTATTTGTTTATTCACAATCATTGCCTTTACAGGAATGATGTGCTGTCCTTTTTCTGTTACCAGTTCAAAGCCTGTAAGGGGTAATTTATCAGCCGTTAACAACTTGTCGCAGTCTGTAAATGAAATCAACACTTCGTTTTGCTGTTTTTTAGCACTCAATGCCACGGGCCCAGATGCGCGTATAGACTTATTGTAAGTATTTTTTAACGCCAGTAAGGCGAGTCGCTCGCCAACCTCTTTCTTTCTTGTTGGATGAACATCAAGAGAATCGCCCAGATCTGAACTTACTGCCATACCTGAATTTGGAATACTTAACTGAAGCTTGCGTTGCGCATCTCTAAAATATGGCCATGATGGCCTGTCTATACTAGAAAGCTGTACAAAATAAAAAGGAAAATTGTATCCCCATTTCGCTCTCCAGCTATTAACTAAGACAGGAAAAGAATGTTCATATTGCTCCACATTTTGAGCATTGCTTTCACCCTGATACCATATGACACCTTTAATAGGAAAATTCGTTAGCTGTGCAATACCAGCCTCATAATTGTAAGCAGGCTCATAAGGGTGACGCTGTTTTACCTTAGCTGCTTTTTTTAAATTTACGTCTGCACGACCTCTGGCCCATTCCTGTATGAAGTCGGATTTACGCCAATCTGTAAGCACATCAACCAATTGCTCATCATGTTCCATGGTATATCTGTCTATCCAGGATTCAATGATCGAACCTCCAACAGCAACTTCTATTAATCCTACAGGAACAGCTTCATCAACTGCGATCTTTTTCCCAAAATAATAGGCTACTGCAGAAAAATCTGCGGCTGAAGCTGTATTTGTTGTTTTCCATTCGCCTTTAAAGTATTTAAGCTGATTGATCTTTTCAAGTGTCGTAGTATCCCAGGCAACATTATTAGTTTCTGCTATCTGATTATATTTCAGCAATCGTAACTGAGGGTTGATTTTTAAATTAGCAAGTTCTGCCTTTCCTGTTGCTGCAGCTTTTAAAGGAAAAGCCATATTAGATTGCCCGGAACATAACCATACATCACCCACTAAAATATCTTTTATTTCAAGACTAACATTATCAGAACTTACCTTTAGCAGATAGGGACCGCCGTGTGTCATTTCAGGGAAAGACACTTTCCATTGTCCATCAGCATCTGAAATTGTTCTAAGCTTTTTATGATTAAAAACAACCTCAATATCTTGATACGCATTTGCTGTACCATATACAGGAATAGGCTTATTACGCTGCATCACCATGTGATCAGTAAATATTGCAGAGAGTTTTAACCCACCATAATTGCCACTTAATTTTTCATATACAGTTTGAGCGATAATAGCTGCTCCCTCTTTATCGGGATGAAGATTATCGGCAAAAAGATCTGGTCTGTAGTGTAGCGGTTTATTTAAGTCAATAATCTGTGCCTGATTTGCTTTTGCGATTACTGGAATGGTTTGTTGAATTTGCCAATACCAATCCCTGGTTCCCGACTTAAACCTAGGGTGGCCATTAAATACAGGCGTAAGCTTACATATGTAAAGTTTAACCTTAGGGTTTTGTTTTTTTAGGGTATCCAGCAGCCAGGCATAATCAGGTTCAAAATCATCTTTATAATCCGGCCAGTTACGAGGATCGGTATCATTTAAGCCCAGGTGTACAATAGCAATATCTGCTTTAAAATCCATTGCTGCAGCAAATTCCTTGGTTTTAAAATATGGCCTATGCCCTTTTTTTAACAGTGTAGCACCACTTAAACCAAAGTTTTTCACCTCATATCCATTTCCCATCAACTTTTGCAATAATGCAGGATAGGCTTCCGTAGCAGGGTTTTTCAAACCAGCACCAAAAGTTACTGAATTTCCAATACAAGCTACTTTTACAGTTTGCGCTGTAGCCATAGCCTGCATCAAAACGATCAGGAATATCAGACTTAAATTTTTAAGCATTTTATGAATTGTTGAGATCCTGTTTTATCACTTAATGATATCTTTGACAGGGATTTTCACAAATAGCATACTTCTTATTCCTTCATATAAAATACCCAGGGTTTGGTCATCTATTTTGGTAAGGGCCGAGTATCCATAGGATTTACGCTCATCAAGGTATAAAAGGTTTGCTGGCTGCCAACTTTCACCCAAGTCTAAACTAGCCTTAATGGTCGTATGCGCTCTTGGTGATTTTGAAGTATTCAGGTTACTAAAGAATAACACATCTTTATTTGCCCCCTTAACATTTACATCTGCTTTAATGAAACTTGCCATACATACCGGATCAGGTAAAGCACTGTAAGAAGTAGCATGTTCCGTCCAGGTTTGCCCCATATCAGTCGTAGTTGCTACGCTTCTGAACTTGCCCCTGTTATCTCTCATATTCAACATCAATGTTCCTGGGGTAGTTTCTACAAGCTGACTTTCGGTTGTGTTTGATTTAGCTCCCACACCAGATTTCCATGTTTTGCCATGATCGTCGCTATAAACTAAAGTTGAGTATGGCATTTTTACTGCATCCCAGTATTGGGCAGGGAAAACAATTTTTCCATCGGCCATTGCAATTCCATTACCCGGGCCAGGGAAAAATAAACGCCATTCTGGATTTTTCACTTGTGAAGTGATACTATACGGCTTACTCCAGGTTAAACCATCATCAGTACTGCTACATACAATGAACTGTCCCGTTTCATCGGGTGTTAAACCAGGTCCTGATCCTTTAATAGATTTATCCCCTTTACTCCATAAAGCCGAAACCCATATAGTTTTAGTAACCGGATCAAAAAGTATAGATGGATCACCGGCACCACTATTATCTAATGGGCCACCCATATCCATAATATTTTTCATTCCCTCCCAGGTTTTACCTTCGTCTGTACTTCTGCTCATGCCCACATCTATATTTCCTGGAAGATCTACATCATTATCGTAACGGATATCATAAACTGAAATCAGGGTTCCTTTATCGGTGGTGATGATCCCTGGGATACGGTACGTATGTACACCTTCATCCATAGGTTTGCGCAATGCAATTCCAAGGTAACGTGATGTTACTTCATTTTGAGTTACTTTATAAGCCAAGCCAGTTCCATCATTCATCTGATCTGCTTTGATGGTTAGTTTATGATCAATATCCGCATCATCATTTAGCGTAACGCTTAACCATAAATTGTGTTTTCCAGCCGTCAATGCAGTTGTAAAAGGGATAACAAATTTACTTGAAATCGTTGCTGTACTACCAACTAAGGTGCTTTTGGAAATATCTTCCTGATCATTACCAAGGTAAAGTTCCAGTTTTGCGATATCTTTCCACCCATCAGCAGCTATTGTGCCCTTTAACTGGCGATAATTGATTTCCTTTCCTTCTGGAATAACAAGCTCAAAGCGTAAATACGGATTGGTTTCCATTCGTTTAAAAATCGGATTTACCGTTGGCTTCGCAATAATTGTGATGGCATCTTTACCCGTTCCTTTATAAACTTTATCAGCACAGGCTGATACACTTAATATAGCGAGGAGCAAAAAGCAATTAAATATGTGATGTGTCTTCATTAGAATATATTTTAAAAGTTACACGCTGGAATCAGCGAAGTCATTATTTTTTGGCTTTAAAAAATAAAGCTGTACAACCAAAGCAACCAATACTATACCGGCAAGCATGGCAAAATCTTTACCGAGATGACCGGCATCGGTTGATTTTCCGAGTAAATCGGTGATATAAGCCCCAGAGAATACCCCAACCATATTCATCAGTCCGTAAGCTGTTGCACGGTATTTAGCCGAGACAAACTGACATAGGATAGGCATATTATTGGCATCAAACATTCCAAATCCAACCCCAAAACATACCGCAGCACCTACCACATGAAAAAGTGTGTGTCCGAAACCAAGCAATAGCAATGAAGGGATAGTTAGTCCTAAACCTATCGCACTGGTATATATCCTGCCTTTAAGATTTTTCTGCACCCATCTGTCTGATAAAATACCACCGGCTATAACACCAATAAAAGATGAAACAGCAATAGTTATAGTAGACAATGGCCCTGCTGTAGCCATTGGAATATTTAAGTTCTGTGCAAAAAGTGTTGGTAACCAATTTTTAGCAGCCCATCCTGGTAAGCTTGGAACAGCGAAATAAAACAGGATAATCCAAAATGAGATATTTGTAAAAAGCAATCCCAAACCTTTAAACAAGGATGGTTTTACTTTTATCTGATCGGTCGAGTGTTCTTCTGCTATTTTTGCTTCTCTCAGGAAAAACACTAATATAAAAGCATAGAAAATACCTACTATACCAAAATAATGAAAAGTGGATTGCCAGGAATATTCCTCAGCAATTGTAGCCCCAAAACCACCAAGCGCTTGCCCCATATATAAACCCGTCATGTGGATGCCTATAGCAAGAGACCTTGTTTTTGGAGAATGGAAATCTGCAATTAATGATAATGCTGCAGGAATATATAAAGCTTCACTAACGCCCATTAATGCACGTAACCAATAAATCTGATTGAAAGTTTCTGCATAACCCATCATATAAGTAACGGCTGACCAGACAAACAGACTACCAACGATTAACCATTTTCTATTAAATTTATCCGCTATAATTCCTGACACAGGACTCATAAACCCATAAATCCACAGGAAAATAGCCATGAGGTAACCAAAGTTAGTGGCCGACTGCAATTCGGCAATATCCAATTGCATAGCTGGTTTCATGGTCGACAACATTTGCCTGTCCATATAATTCAGTAATGCAACAACCCAAAGTAATCCTACAACAACCCAGGCATATCTACTTGTATCTTTCATCTCATTTTGGTCTAATAAAATTGCTTAGTTTTTAGTTTTAGATATTATTGTTTTATAGTACCTAACATTACGTTTGGCGTTCGTATACCTGGTTTTACTTCTCCATTAGAAAGAACAATCTTCCCATCCCACAATGTGGCTTTTGTAGTAACCTGAGCAAGAAAAGGCAAGTCGCCAATCTTAGTCCAAGTATTGGTTAAGGTATTGTATAACAACATACCCCGGTAAAACCCTTTATGATTAATATTTAGTTCATTCTTCTCTTTTGTGAGCTTTCTTTTAAGTTCATCATTACTGCTTTTGGCAATTTGCGTAAGGTAATTCTCTATTTTATTGAATGTTTTTCCATCGTCTCCGCCCGTAATCAGGATAAAATGATCTCCTATAGCAACACCCGAACCTGCAGAAAAGTTAGTTACATTTTTGCCATCACTTATTGGAGCAGCATCTCTCCATTTTTGTTTTTCAAAATCAAAAACAAAAGTGCTATGATACAGATTACTAATTCCTGATGAAGTTTTGGCTCTTCCTCCGATCATATAAATACTCTTCCCATGATTATATTGCTGAACCACTACTAGAGTATTAGCTAATGCAACTGGAAGATTGGGCATATTTTCCCATTTTGCGTTTTCTTTGGAAAGATCAAGGCTTAAAAATGCATTTGAAGACTTAT
Source organism: Pedobacter sp. (assembly GCF_041645105.1). Taxonomy (GTDB): domain Bacteria; phylum Bacteroidota; class Bacteroidia; order Sphingobacteriales; family Sphingobacteriaceae; genus Pedobacter. The sequence goes on along the minus strand of NZ_JBAZQQ010000004.1, from coordinate 400,561 downwards.
TTTGTAAATCACCTCCTACTGCGTAAACGATATGACCAATATTAGTTAAAGCAATATTGGTTATAGCGACAGGCAGATTTGCCAATTGTTTTATAATAACACTTTCACTAGCATCATCCCAATTTAAAAGATAGGCCCGGTTTGAAAAACCATTATTATTTTCCCCTCCAGCATAAACAATTCCTTGGGCTGTTGATGTGTAACCACAATAACCTATAGGTTCCGGCAGTTTAGCTTTTACAGCCTTATTCCAAGCATATCCCTCCGTAGTTTTTTGCAGTACATGAATTTCGTTGGCATAATGCTTCTTACCACCATCCCAAGGCATTTTGTCGGGAAAATTTGCACCTCCCGCCACAATAAACACATCATTATCGATTGCATTAATAGCTCCGGCAAAACCCAGCGAGCGATTTCCATCACTATCTTTGAGTTCAGCTGCAAGCGTCCATTCCACGCTTTGTAGTTTTGCTTTTTGAGCAACAACAAGTTCAGTAATTAACATGATATAAAAGGATAGGAAGATGTATTTGTACATTTTTTAAAAATTTAACCAATCTAGCCGACTGATTTAAAGTGATCAAAGCCCAGGGCTTCAACATCCTTTTTAAACAGCACTGATTGAGTTTCATTCATATTTTTAACTGGCAATCTAAATTCACCGCAATTCAAGTTAATCAATTTCATGTAAGCCTTTCCTACAGAAATACCACCGTATTTACCTAACAATCGAATCATATCGATTGATTTTTGTTGCAATTCGCGAGCTTTTACCAAGTCATTAGCATTAAATGCATCAATTAAATCATAATAAAGTGGAGCCGCATAGTTAAAAGTACTACCTACAGCTCCTTTTGCACCTAATACCAAAGCAGATAACATGTTTTCATCACGCCCCCATAACATGTCGTATTTACCATCTTTAAAGCTCATGCAACTTTGAAAATCCATAAAATCTTCATGGGTGTATTTGATACCTGCAAAATTTGGAATTTTACCATCAACAGCATGTAAGAGATCAATCATTGCATAATTACCACCAGTTAAAACAGGAATGTGGTAATAATAAAAAGGCATTTCAGGAACTACAGATGCAATCTCCTCACAAATCTGGCCCAAAACTTCTGCATTTGCCGGTTTAAAATAAAATGGGGACGTAAAGGAAATGGCATATAATCCGATCTGACTTGCATATAGCGCAAGGTCTTTACAATCGGCAATACTTGTACCTCCTAAAAGCATCATTACCTTAAAATCATCATCGTCATCCGTACATTCTGCCCACTGAGCAGCTACTTTCTTTTTCTCTTCGGTGGTCATAGACACACCTTCTCCAGTCGAACCACAAATAAATGCACCAGTAACGCGATTTGATTTTAAGAAATTATAATACTTAGGTATTAAAGATAAATTTAATACTCCATTTTCATCCATTGGCGTAAATGGAGCGGCTATTAAGCCTTCTAGTTTTGAAACTATCATTTTGTGTAGATATTATTTGTAAAAGATTTGTGCATAACTTTAATAAACCAGCAGCAGTTTTAAACTGCCACTGATTAAACCAAAGGAAACAATATTTTAAAATTGCGGATAACCGTCTGTCTGTGTTAAAGCCCTGTTGTTTGTCAATGAAGCTCTATCTATTGGCCATAGAAGCTTGTAAGATTCACCAGCAGACAATCCAGTATTAGCATACACGTAGCTATCCCCCATACGTCTTAAGTCGTACCATCTTTTGCCCTCTCCTATAAACTCGAATAAACGCTCGTTCAGAATTACATTTTTGATATCTCCATCACCAGGTAGATTAGGAAATCCTTGCACTGCTACGTTGTAATTAGCACCATAAGCTCTGGCCCTTACTTCATTGATCTCTGCGGCCGGACTTTCACCCAAAACCTCTTTTGCTTCAGCCATTAACAGCAATAAGTCTGCATAACGATAAATCGGAAAATCGTTGGTGTATTTTCTATTTCCTGCATCTTGTTGCCCCTGGTATTTTCTTAGGAAACAGCCTGCAATCTTATATACATTTGGACTTACCAAAGAGTAAGCAGCCTGAATAGATGCATCTTTACGTGTATCTTTATCACTGAACTTTCTATAAGTAGCAATTTTAATTGGTGCACGTAGCAGGCCTCCATAATTTTCAGAAGAAGTATTAAACTTACGGTTTGCTAATGAATCGTAAAAGTTAGCTATCAGACCTGCTTGAGGTGTAAAGGATGTCGGAATAAATAACATCTCTGCTTCATTCAATTGATTTCGACTAACCATTATCATTTCCTTATTTCCTTTTGTTGCAAAAACATCAGCGTAAGGAGAATTTAAAGGATTAGATGAAACTGTAACCAAACCTAATGCAGGTATGTTGGTTTTGATGTCATTTAATGCAGTTTTTGCAATATTGGCATCAGTCATTCCACCAGTTCTATGTGCAGTCCACAAATAAACTTCAGCTTTCAACATTAAAGTGGCGGCTTTAGACCAATAGGATTTTGTACGTCTAATGGAATAATCCGCTCCAAAATTATCATTAGATGTATTAATGTCATCCTGAATTAATTTCAACACCTCAGCCTCAGATGATGCCGGTTTTGACAGATTAAAGAGATCCAGATTTGCTGCATCTATAAATTCCGTCTGGATTACAGTTTTCCCCCAGGTTCTATACATTTGGAAATAATAATAGGCCCGCATTCCATAAGCAATACCTAAGTAATATTTCTTTGCTGGTTCGGACAAAATTGTTCCGGTATTCAGCTTATTAATTAATAGATTCAGCTGATTGATATTGGTATAAAAAGTTCCAAAATTACTCACCCCAGCAGCATCTAAAGTTAATGTATGTAACCACATCCGTTCCAATCCCTGAGAGGCTTCACCGGTAAAGGAAGCCGTAGTTCCCGGATCATTACCATATATCCCCGAACGGAGCTCACCTAGAAACATAAAATTACCGTTATGTCCGCGGAACTTACTATGCATACCCGAGACAAAGGCATCGTATTGATCTGCATTTTTCCAATAAGTGTCATCACTTAAATTACTAATTGGTTTTAATTCCAGATCCTTTTTACAGGAACTCATGGTTACTGTGAGCAATACTAAGATTGCTATTAAATTTCTATAATACTTTTTCATGACGCTTAACCTTTAAAATGAAACTTCCAAACCGAATACAAATGTTCTAGGCGTAGGATAAGTTCCTGCATATATGCCTGTAATGTTATTATTAGCATCCATTGGCGCTTCTGGTGTTGGACCTGTAAAACCAGTTATGTAAAACAAATTGCTTCCTGTAGCATAAACCCTTGTGTTAGAAAGGAATTTAGTTTTTGTCATTAACGATTTAGGCAATGTATAAGAAAGGGTCACTTCTCTTAACGCAAGGTAATCTCCTTTTTCATAAAACCTTGAATTGTTACTATTTAGTACAGAATTTGCATTATTTGCCCTGGTGTAATTTTGTTTTGAACCTAAGACCTGATCAGCAAAGTATACTTTTGGAACATCGGTAACTGTGTTGGTTGGCGACCAGGATTGTTTCATTAAATCGATATAATTAAATGTACCCTGATAGTTACCCATAGTTCTTGATACTAAATCATTATAAATGGTATGACCAGTTGCAAATTCGAAACGAGTAGATAATGAAACACCTTTATAAGCTGCATTGGCACTAAAACCACCTGTCCATTTCGGCATAATATTACCCAGGTAAACCTGATCTCTTGAGTCGATGATGTTATCTCCATTTAAATCTTCCCAGTTTACATCACCAGGAGTGATACGACCGTTTGCTCCTGCAGGCAAATTTGGACCAGTAATCCCAGCTATTGCATCAGTTCTGTTTCCCGCTACACGAGCTACTTCTTCAGCATCTTTGAAGATAGACACTTGCTTATAAGCATAAATATCCCCTATAGCACGGCCTTCTTGAATTCCACCTACCCAAATGACCTGGCCAGATGCTGGATCATAGACCTGTAATCCACCTTGTCTATTATTTTCATTCCCATTGAAAGGAAGTTGCAAAACTTTGTTTTTGACAAAACTTGCATTGGCACCCAGGTTTAGCGTAAATCCACCTTGTGTACTTAATACCCTTGCATTTACAGCAACCTCATAACCCTTATTTTGTAAAGTACCCAGATTTGTTTTTAAAGGAGGATATCCGATATAACTTGGTAACTGAAGGTCAGTTAAAAGATCAGAAGTTCTACGATCGTAATAATCAAATAATAAAGTTATTTTATCATTCAACAAACCCACATCCAAACCAAAGTCGAGGGTTTTACTTTTTTCCCATCTAAGGTTTTGATTAGGTAATTTATCATGGAAAAATCCACCTAAACCATCATAATTAGCTGGAGAAGTGTACACCCCCTGCACATCATACCTCCCTAAACCTGCTATGTTCCCATTCACACCATAACTTACGCGTGGTTTTAAAGTAGAAACATAATTTTTCAACCCAGTATTTTGGAAGAATGCTTCTTTATGTACATTCCACCCTGCAGATACTCCAGGGAAATACCCCCATTGATTACCTTCAGGTAAACTAGAAACTCCATCTGCTCTAAATACTGCTGTAAATAAGTACTTCTGATCAAAATCATAAGCCAACCTGCTGAATACCGAATTGATTCGAAACTGAGACTTCTCACTATAATTCACTTTAGTTGTACCAATAGTTGCTGGAAATACTGTTGAAGCATTAATAGTTGGAATTTCATCAGTTGGTGCATTTTGTCCATAGATTTGTGCGTTTAATGTCTTGGTAAGAAATGTTTCCGCACCTACCATTGCATTCAGATTATGCTTCCCAAATTCTTTATTATAATTTAAGATTCCATTAAATTGTGTCTGAAAATCTCTTCTACGTAAATTAATTGCATCCCTGCTACTACTACTAATAGTTTGTGGGTTGGCAAATATGTTAGTATATAACTGTGTAGACTTTTGAAAAGACTCATCTAGCCTATCCAGCAAATATGCATTTCCTGTACCTTTAAAATACAAACCTGGAATAATGTCCCATTTTAAGGAACCATTTACGACTACTTTATTTACCTCATTCGATCTATTTAGTCTACCCAACCAATACAATGGATTACCATCATTTACACCATTACCAGGGTTTGGAAGTGTTTTTGCCTCATCTAACCATGGGTTAAAAGTTGGCCAGATAGCAAGATTCCGATAAAGGTTATTTACCTCACTACCTAAAGCTCCAATCTGTGATGACGTAGAAAGTGTAACACCTCCCCCCACTTCAACACTTGGTTTTACTTTGTATGAGCCATTGATATCACCTGTATAACGTTTGTATTTAGAACCAACAATTACACCATCTTCATTATAAGCATCAAAAGAAGCAAAATACTTTCCATTATCATTTCCACCCATTGCGCTTAGATAGTGGTCTTTAGTGTAGGTATTACGAAATACCACATCTTCAACTTCACCACCATGATCTTTAAACATAATCTGACCACCATATGGGTCATCCATAATTTCCCAACCTGTAGGTAGCGTCGTAGTTCCCGCAACATATGATCTGATATCAAAAGTAGCAAGATTGGCCGCATCAGTTAACAAACCCAAACCTCTGGAACTATTAACCTGTGCAAGTGTCCTGTTTGCATTAAGATATCCTAAACGGGTATAATAGATATAGTCTCTTGCACCTAAGTATTGATACCCCTCTCTTCGTTGATTGTATCCACCGGTAAATTTGTAATTGATCTGAGCCATTCCAGCTTTACCAGTTTTAGTGGTAATTAAAATAACTCCATTGTTAGCCCTTGCACCATAAATGGCAGTCGCTGAGGCATCCTTTAAAACTTCCATTGATTCGATATTCTCTGAAGAAATATCATTATAATCTCTGATTACTCCATCTACAATAACCAATGGAGTACCGGGACTATTAATACTTGCACCACCTCTAAGTGTGATTGTTGGCCCTGCACCAGGCTGTCCAGTTTTGTTTACCACCTGTAAACCTGCAATCGTGCCTTGTAAAGCACTACCCACATTTGACCTTGGTGCATTAGCCAGTACATCCTTGTCCAATTTAGCTATCGAACTTGTAACATTACGTCTGTTCTGTGTTCCATAACCTACTACCACCACCTCATCAAGATTAGCGGCAGCTGGTTTTAACACCACTTTTAAACTTGTACTTGTGCCTACTTTGATTTCTTGAGTTAAGTAACCCAGGTAAGTAAAAACTAAAACATCATTTGCTGTAGCCTCTAAACTAAACTTACCATTCATATCAGTTTGCGTACCTGCTTTGGTTCCTTTTACAGAAACACTAACACTTGGAATTGAGAGTCCGTCGTCTTCTCCTATAACCGTACCGGTTACTTTTTTACTTTGTGCGAATACGCCTATAGAGAACAGCGAACAACACAGCAAAATAAAGGATTTCAAATAAAACTGTTTCATACTATTGAGATTTGGTTTTGGCATTATGTATAACATAATAAATCTAAGGTAATGACTTTTCCACTTCATATGCAAGAAATATTTTATTTTTTTTATCGAATTATCCTCAATACCACTATATTTGAGTCTTAAAAGCAATTTAACCAGAAAAAATATTATAATACATAATAATGGAAAGCATAACCGAATCGTTTCAACCACTAGACACGAGCTCTCTGGTTGACAAAGTAGAAGCGAACCTTGTGAAACTCCTTCAGGAAAAGAAACTTAGAGTAGGAGATACTATCCCTACAGAGTTGGATCTATCCAAAACTCTAGGTGTAAGCAGGACTGTTACCCGTGAAGCTATCTTGCGTTTAAGAATGATGGGATTAATTGAAACCAAAAAGAAAAAAGGATCGGTAATAACCAGTCCTGACATATTTGGTATCATGAGTAAAACAATGAACCCTCATGTACTTGATCAAGATACATTAAAAGGGATATTTGAAATTAGACTTGCTTTGGAGATTGGAATGGCCGACTTCTTATTTCAGCGCATCACTCCTGAAGACATAAAAGAATTAAAAGAGATTGTAGAAAACGAGCCAGACACTGCTCAGAATTATATATTCCACATAGATCATGAGATAGTTTTCCATGGAAAACTATATGAAATTACAGGAAACGAAACTTTAAAAACCTTTCAAAGGATGCTCTTACCAGTATTTGACTATGTACACAACAGTGGCTTGTTAAAGAAGCAAACGCATATACAGAAATTTGTGTCTCACAAAGGACTGGTAGATATACTGGAAAATGGGTCTCCAGAATTATTTAGGAACGCCATGCGCAATCATCTTGAAAACCATTTTGCAAGGTTATTTGAATAACCTTGCTATTTTTTCAATATACTACTCAATGAGAATTCCCAGTTCATCCTGGCAATATTGAGTACCGAAATACCTTGCGGGCATTCTACTTCACATGCTTCTGTATTGCTACAATGACCAAATTGCTCTTCATCCATACGTGCAACCATAGTAAGCACACGCTTTCTTGATTCCATCTTACCCTGAGGCAATTTTGCCAAATGAGAAATTTTAGCAGATGTAAACAATGCAGCACTCGAATTTTTACAGGTTGCAACGCAGGCCCCACAACCTATACAAGCCGCTGAATCAAATGCTGATTCTACTGTTTCAGAAGTAATAGGAATGCTATTTGCTTCTGGTGCCTGTCCTGTGTTAACAGAAACAAAACCACCAGCCATGATAATCCTGTCGAAAGCAGAACGGTCTACTTTAAGATCTCGTTTTACAGGAAAAGCTTGGGCTCTAAAAGGTTCAACATAAATGGTATCTCCATCTTTAAATTCACGCATATGAAGCTGACAAGTAGTTGTATGCGCAATTGGGCCATGTGCCCTTCCATTGATCATCATACCACACTGTCCACAAATCCCTTCTCTGCAATCATGATCAAACTCGACCGGACGATCACCGGAAAGAACCAATTGTTCATTTAAAGTGTCCATCATTTCCAGGAAAGACATGTGTGAAATCACATTATCCAATTCATAATCAACCAATTTACCCGGGCTTCCCGAATCATTTTGTCTCCATATTTTTAGATAGATCTTCATAAGGCTGATTTATTATTTATAACTTCTTACTGCTAATTCAACATTCTCAAAATACAGAGGCTCAGGAACCAATACTTCTTCACTTCCTTCTCCCTGCCATTGCCAGGCCGATACAAAACAAAAGTTTTTATCATCTCTAAGTGCTTCTCCTTCTGGCGTCTGATATTCTTCTCTGAAATGTGCACCACATGATTCTTCTCGCGTCAAAGCATCTAAGCACATCAGTTCCGCGACCTCCAGATAATCACTAATGCGTCCTGCTTTCTCTAATTCTCCATTCATTTCATCGTCACCACCAGGAACTTTAACATTTTCATAAAAATCATTTCGCAGATTACGAATCTCATTAATGGCATAAGTCAATCCCTCCTTACTCCTTGATAAACCACAATAATCATATAGTAACTTACCTAACGTTTTATGATAGTCATCCACTGTCTTTGTACCATTCACGGCAAGCAACTTCCCAATATGTGCACGTACATTTATTTCAGCATCGACAAATGCCTGGTGATCTAGAGGAATAATTTCGGAACGGATCTCTCCGGAGAGATAATTAGAAATGGTATAAGGCGCTACAAAATAACCGTCGACACATGCCTGTAATAATGAATTTGCACCCAGTCGATTTGCTCCATGATCTGCAAAATTAGCTTCTCCCAATGCGAATAAACCTGGGATGGTAGTCATCAATTCATAATCTACCCACAACCCACCCATTGAAAAATGGGCAGCCGGCGATATCATCATAGGTTCAGCATAGGCATCAATACTTGTTATTTTACGATACATATCGAACAGGTTACCATATTTTTGTGCAATCTTCTCCTGCCCCTGCTCTTTAATAGCTTTAGAGAAATCCAGATAAACAGCATTCTTTTGAGCTCCGATACCATATCCTGCGTCAATTCTTTCTTTTGCTGCACGCGAAGAAATATCCCTGGGCGCAAGGTTCCCAAATGCAGGATATCTCCTTTCCAAATAATAATCTCTTTCAGTTTCCGGTATCTCATTAGGGTTTCTGGTATCATCTTTTTTCAATGGCACCCAAATACGACCATCATTACGTAAAGACTCAGACATCAAGGTTAACTTCGATTGATAAGCTCCCGACTGAGGCAATGAAGTAGGATGTATCTGTGTCCAGCTAGGGCATGCCATTAATGCCCCCTTTTTATGTGCACGCCAAATAGCAGAAGCATTACAGCCCATAGCAAGTGTAGACAAATAATAAATCTTCCCAAATCCTCCTGTAGCTAAGATAACAGCGTGAGCACTATGACGCTCCATTTCTCCGGTATCCAAATTCCGGACGATCACCCCCCTTGCTTTTTCATCCACAACAACTACATCCATCATTTCATGACGGGTAAATAACTGAACACTACCAGCAGCCACTTGTCTCATTAATGCCTGGTAAGCCCCTAGCAGCAATTGTTGCCCGGTTTGTCCTCTTGCATAAAACGTACGACTAACCTGTACCCCACCAAAAGAACGATTGTTCAAATATCCACCATACTCTCTTCCAAAAGGCACACCCTGGGCAACAGCCTGATCAATCAATTGTGCAGAGCATTCAGCCAATCTATATACATTTGCTTCTCGTGATCGAAAATCTCCTCCTTTTAAGGTATCGTAGAACATCCTATAAACACTATCTCCATCATTTTTGTAATTCTTCGCTGCATTCACGCCCCCCTGAGCTGCTACAGAATGTGCTCTCCTGGCAGAGTCCTGAAAGCAAAAAGACTTTACATTATAACCCATTTCAGCTAAAGAAGAAGCGATTGAGCTACCTGCAAGACCGGTGCCGACTACAATTACATTTATTTTTTTTCGGTTTGCGGGATTCACCAACTTTGCATGATCCTTGTAATAATTCCACTTATCCTTCAAAGGCCCCGGAGGTATTTTAGCATTCAGTTCCATAATCCTATCTGTTTAAGTAAATATAAATGGGTATAATAGCAAAGCCGATAGCTATAAAATAACTATAACCTGTACCAAACGCCCTGATCCAGGAAACATATTTTGGGTGATAAACCCCAAGGGAGCGAGCAGCACTAAAAAAGCCATGCAACAAATGGTATCCTAAAGCAAACATAGAAAGCACATAAAATAACACATACCACCAATCCTGATAGGCAGCGATGACGATACTATAAAGATCTTTGTTTCCCTGATCATCCATAGGTAATGTACCGAACTTATATTGGTACCAGAAATCCTTGAAGTGAAAAACAAGGAAAATTAAAATGATAGTCCCCAAGATCCCCATATTTCTGGAGTACCACTTGCTCACTTTAGCGCGATTATCTACAGCATACTTTCCCGCTATTTTTTTATTTTTCAAGGTAATGATCAGTGCATCGATACAATGAACTATGATTGAAGTATATAAAACATAGGAAATGATCTTTATAAAAATATTACCTGATAATAAACGTGAATAACTATTAAAACTTTCCCTGGCGTGTTCAGCTGGGAGTAAAAGCTGTAAATTCCCCAATAAGTGAATCACCAGAAAAAAACAAAGGAAAAGCCCAGTCAGCGCCATTAACGTTTTACGGGTTATAGTTGATAATTGCATTTTTCTATCCATAATTTTAATAAATTCCAATTACTTTCCACCAGGCACCACCAATACCCATCCATATTACCAGAAACACTAAACTTAATATAAATCCGCGCGACCACCATTCTTTGACCTCAACATAAGTACTTCCAAAAAACACTGGTGCCGGTCCGTGACCGTAATGAGTTAATGTGCCATAAATACCACCACAAAAACCCAAAGATAAAGCAAGCAATAGCGGGGGAATGCCCACAGATATTCCTACTCCTAGTAAAGCGGCATACATGGAAGCAACATGTGCAGTAGCACTGGCAAACATATAATGACTATAAAAGTAAACCAGGATAATGATCGGAAAAGCCATAGTCCAGCTCATCCCACCAATTTCGGACTTTACTAGTTCACTAAACCAGGGAATTAATCCTAAATGATTCAATTGACTACCCATCATGACCAGCGCCGAAAACCATACAATTGTATCCCAGGCTCCCTTTTCACTTTTAACATCGTCCCAGTTAAGCACTTGGGACAACAATAAAAACACCAATCCAATAAATGCAGTTGTGGTTGCGTCTATTTTGAAAATATCACCTGTAATCCATAAAAACAACAACACAAAAAAAGCTATAAGCATTAACCACTCGTTGCGTGTAACACTACCCATCTCTTTTAACTTCTCTGAAGCCATTTTAGTTGCCCCCTGTGTTCTTTTAAGTTCTGGCGGATAAATCTTATACAAAATATAAGGCACAGCGATCAACGAAATAAGCCCTGGTACAAGTGCTGCCCACATCCAGGACATCCAGGTAATGTTTATCCCTAAATCCGCAGCAAACTTCTGACACATAGGGTTACTAGCTGTACCTGTAAGGAACATAGATGAAGTGATCAAATTTACATTGTAACAATTTAAGCTTAAATAAGCGCCCAGCTTGCGATGCGTTTCAGGTTTTTCAGGAATCGAACCAAAATTCAAAGCCATAGATTTCATGATGGGATAAATGATCCCACCACCCCTGGCTGTATTACTAGGAATTGCAGGAGCAAGAACCAAATCCGCAAGACCAAGACCATAGCCCAACCCCAATGAACTTCTACCAAACACACGAATAAAGAGATAAGCAATACGACTACCCAGTCCTGTTTTTATAAAGCCTCTGGCGATAAAAAAGGAAATTCCTATCAACCAGATTACCTTATCACCAAAACTACTTAGTGCTAATGAGATGGATTTACCAGGGTCACCTGGGGCAAGAACACCAGTTAATGCCACAAGAGCTATGGCAATCATAGACATAGTTCCCATTGATGCAGCCTTAAGTATAATCCCCAATATCGTTGCTAAAAAAATAGCCAGTAAATGCCAGGCTTCTGGTTTAACACCTTCTGGGACTGGAATAAACCAAATCAACAAACCAAAGGCAAGCGTAACAAAAATCATTTTGTAATTAATTTCCTTCATGTTTTCTAGCATTTAATAAAACAGTTTTACCATTTGAGATTCAAATTAAAATCTCGCTTGTACCTGACAGATGATTCGATCAGTATTATATTGAATTGTGTTAGGAATATTTCGTTGATACCTATCGATCAGATAACCAACCTGCACTCTAATGGCATAAGCTTCGGCAAATGAAGCACTGACCATAGGAATATAACTTTGTCGAGCATTCCCCTCCTGCTTAAAATCAGCATCAAGATATTCGTATCGGAAAGCAAATTCCATTTTTTTTAGCCTTACATTTTTAAAGCTATAACCAATATTTGGCTGTAGATATACCCCACGCATTGCATACCTGTTAATTGGAATTACAGGATCTTCCTGAGCAAAATAAGCTACACTATTAATTCCTTGTTTATACTCTGAGACAAATTCAATATCCCATTTCTCATTTAACCTCTTCTTATAATCTACATCTGCGCCATAAGCCCATATTTTCTGTCCCATATTTTTTCCTGCACCTCCGCTCACACCAAGCTCAGTATTTTTTCCAAGTCCAAAGACCAATCTGGCAGGCACAATCTTTCCATCATCATTATCACCAACTTGATTACGATTATTGCCATTATATACTCCAATAGCGTACTTAACAGGGATGCTGACGTTTTTAATTTCACCAAAATAACTGACGCCAATCTGGAAACTTTGCCAACTATTTGATCCGAAAAGGTAATATTGATTAGAATAATCTATCGACCTGACAAAGTCCACCGGATAATTATCTTCCTGACCAAACTGAGGCCTGAACTGTCCGACCTGAAAATTAACGTAATCGTTGACACTATATTTGATATAGGCATTTTCTAATACTTTGTTCTGGGGATTTCCTGTAAAATCACCAAAGTTAACGAGCATTACAGCATTAATACGCTCATTTATCACTGCATTTACCTGAACACGCGCACGCTTTACTGAAAAAGAATTCCTTGAAAAATGTTCTGAACCAGTATGATGCTTACCTGCAATATCAATATCATTGTCTAGAGAATAGTTAAACTGAGTCTGAATCATACCTGAAAAATTTATTTTAGCTTTTTCAGATACTGCCACATTGATACCCTGAGCTTTTAAGACCTGCGAAAAAAACAAGGGGATAAGAGCGATGATGAGAGAACTATATTTCATAAGTAGGGATGTTTTTATGCAATTGTCTTCCATTTAACAAATTAGAATAAAAAAATGGCAAATAAAAATGTTTAAGATTGTTATTTCTCATGATCTTCGTCAATAAAAGCAATTACCATATCTTTTTAACGTTTAGATAATCGACATGCCGAATCGCTTATATTGATCTGGCTTAGTGAATGTAAAACATGAAATCAACTTTAACTTTTATCTGCCTTTTAATATTCTTCAACACATCGGGTTTAAAAGCTCAAAATGCGGGGATGTGGACCAAAGAGGAATTAAAAATGGCAAATACTGCCGGAAACGCTTCTTATTTAACAGGAGAAGAAAAAGATATAGTGATCTACATGAATTTAGTTCGTATGGATGGAGAGCGATTTTTCAATACATTTTTACAGGACTTCATTGATGATCACAACCAAAAAATGAAGCAGTACAGTAATTATGACCGTCTTAAAATAAGCAGAAATGACAGCTACTACCGAAGTTTGGAAAGAGACCTTAAAAACATCAAACTTCTACCTGTATTCTGGCCGGATGAGGCACTAAGTTGGGTTGCCAAGCAACATGCCAAGGACATGAACAAAAATAATTACGCTGCCCATAATTCAAAAGATGGCCGTACTGCCATCCAAAGGATTGCTAAAATGTATCCGAAAAAATCCAGTGGCGAAAACTTATCATTTGGATTTTCTTCTGGATTGGCAAATGTATGCATGTTATTAATAGACAAAGGCGTTCCTGATCTGGGCCACAGAAAAATGATCCTAAATACTTCCTATCAGTTAAACACTGTTGGTATTAGCATTCAACCCCATAAAACTTATCGCTATTGCGCAGTAATAGATTTTGTAGCATTGCCACATTAGCCACAAAATTCTTAAATTGGCGCCCTCAACTAAAGTCGATTTGAAAAGAAAGAATCCTATTGCAGTAAATCTGTACTTTGCGCTAGCCTACCGCTTCCTAATAGCAATGGAGCTATACACCTTATGCAGACTTGCATTTTATGCCTTTAATCAAGATCTGTTTCAGAATATAACCTTCTCAAAATACCTTTACATGCTATGGGGAGGATTAAAATTTGATGCTTCTGCACTGATTTACATCAATGCCATTTTTATACTTTTACATGTAATCCCCGCTCCTTTTAAATATAATGATGGATATCAACGCTTTTGCAAATGGCTATTTATTATTACAAACAGCATAGGTATTATGGCAAATTTTGCCGACTTTGCTTACTATAGATATACACTTAAACGTACAACTGCAACTGTTTTTAGTCAGTTTAGTCACGAACAGAATAAATTTAAGCTATTCATTGATTTTTTAAGTGATTACTGGTACTTATTTATTCTTTACGCTGTTACTATCTGGTTTTTCATCCGTCTTTACAACATGATAACTGTTAAAAGGGAGAGCCGTTTTAAATGGACAAACTACGCATTACAAACAGTTTTAATGCTAGGTATCGCCCTTGCATGTATCACCGGAGTACGTGGTGGATGGGGTTTTGGGACAAGACCAATTACCTTAAGTAATGCGGGAGAATATGTAGATACTCCAGATCAAATGAGCCTGGTACTTAATACCCCATTTTGTATTTTCAGAACACTTAAAGCGTCAAAACTAAAACCTGTAAATTATTATGACGAGAAAACTCTTAATTCAATTTACAATCCTATCCATCAGCCAGCAGATACCGCAGCCTTTAAAAAGTTGAATGTTGTATTCCTGATCATAGAGAGCTTAGGAAAAGAACATGTAGGTAGCTTAAACAAGGACTTGATGAATGGAAATTATAAGGGCTACACTCCATTCCTGGATTCTTTAATTGGTCAAAGTTTTACTTTTACAAATACCTATGCAAACGGGCGAAAATCTATCGATGCACTTCCTTCAGTAATCACAGGTATTCCCTCCAATAGAGAACCTTATATCTTGTCTATTTATTCAAGTAATGAAACAACAAGTATTGCAAAATTATTGGGCGATAAAGGTTATGAAACTGCGTTTTTCCATGGTGCTCCAAATGGCTCAATGGGATTTTCTTCATATACCCACCTTGCCGGCATAAAACACTATTTCGGACAAAATGAATATGGCAAAACTGGTGATACCGATGGCACATGGGGAATTTGGGATGATCCTTTCATGCAATACATGGCCGATGAAATGAATACACTGAAGCAGCCTTTTTTCTCTGCATTCTTCTCTTTATCTTCTCATCACCCCTTCCGTCTTCCTGAAGAATATGTAGGTAAATTTCCAAAAGGCCCACTTCCTGTGCAGGAAATATTCGGCTATACTGATATGGCACTACGTAATTTCTTCAATAAAGCATCGAAAATGCCATGGTATAACAATACCTTATTTGTATTATGTGCAGATCATGCGACTTTATCTTATTTCCCAGAATATCAAACGACTCCAGGCTATTATTCTATTCCAATTGTATTTTACTACCCAGGTGGTGACCTGAAAGGAAAAACAGATAAAATAGTTCAACAAATAGATATTATGCCTACTGTGCTTAATTACCTGAACTACGACAAACCATATTTCGCACTGGGTTTTGATGCTTTTAGTAAAAATCCAGATAACTTTGCCATCAATAACAATGATAATTTCTTCAGTTTTTACCAGGGAGATTACCTATTGATTGGTGATGGTAAAATAAACAATGCGTTATATAATTTAAAAAAAGACAGACTTACTAAGAATAACATAGTAGATCAGGAACCAGCGGTTACAGAAAAAATGAATAAATACCTTAGAGCATTTATACAGCAATACAACAATAGAATGATTGAGAATAAATTAACAGCGAAATAATACATGCGTAAATTTCTGTTAAGCATTATCGACTTCTTTTATCCACCCTTCTCCCGTTGGTTACCTTTGCATACATTCAGGTACCTTGTTTCTGGAGGTACTACTGCTGTATCTGGTATCCTGAGTTATTACATTGCCTATAATTGGATCTTAGAACAGAAGAATATAAATGTCGATTTCCCATTTCTGCCTAAGTTAATTACAGCACACTCTGCAGCACTCATCATCAGTACTTTCATCAGTTTTATAATTGGCTTTACCTTGAACAAATATCTTGTCTTCACTAAATCTAATTTAAAAGGGAGAATACAAATGTTCAGGTATGCAGCAGTTTTGACTATTAACTTTGGACTCAATTTTGCGATGCTTAAATATATGGTAGAGGGCTTACATTTCTATCCATCCATCTCACAGGCCTTTATCACCTTAACCCTATCTCTGTGTAGTTATTTCCTGCAAAAGCACTTTACATTTCGGGTTAAAAAACATCCTTAAATAAATTTCATATTAAGGTCATTGCGTTGCTTTTTATTTGGTTAACATCCCTGATAGCATTAACTTCGTCTAACTAACTATCATAAAAATGAGTGATTTTAATGACTTCAACAATCCACAGGTAGCTAATCTTCCAAAGCACCTAAGGCAATTTATTGTTGAGCAGCACTATGAAAAATACACGCCCATAGACCAGGCTGTTTGGCGCTATGTAATGCGTCAAAATTATAGTTATTTAAAACATGTAGCATTTTATCCATATATCAAAGGTTTACAACGTGCTGGCTTAAGCATTGAGCATATTCCAGATCTGCAAACTATGAATGACAACCTAGGTAAAATAGGTTGGGGTGCAGTTACTGTAGATGGATTTATTCCACCTGCGGCATTTATGGAATATCAGGCATACCGGGTATTGGTTATTGCTGCTGATATACGACAAATCAATCATATTGAATATACACCAGCACCAGATATCATTCATGAATCAGCTGGTCATGCTCCTATTATTGCAGATACCGACTACAATAACTACCTAAGTTATTTTGGTTCAATTGGTACCAAAGCAATGTTTTCTGCTAAAGATTTTGAACTTTATGAAGCCATCCGTAACCTTTCTATTTTAAAAGAAGCAGTAGACACTCCTGAAGATCATATTGCCAGGGCAGAAAAGCACTTGCAGCAAATCTCAGAAAATATGGGTGAGCCATCAGAAATGGCTTTATTAAGTCGTCTGCATTGGTGGACAGTGGAATATGGATTGATAGGTACATTAGAAAATCCAAAAATATATGGTGCCGGGCTCCTTTCTTCTATCGGAGAAAGTTCGACCTGTATGCAAGATGATGTCAAAAAACTATGGTATAACATAGATACCATTAACTATAGTTACGATATTACAAAACCTCAACCACAACTTTTTGTAACCAAAACATTCCAAAATCTTATTGACGTTCTGGAGACTTTTGCAAATACAATGGCCTTTAGAAAAGGTGGAGTGGAAAGCATTGTTAAAGCTATAGCGTGTAAAAACCCTGCAACAGCAGTATATAGCTCTGGATTACAGGTTACAGGTGTGTTTACAGATATGGGAGTTGATGAGAATGATCAGCTCAGCTTTATAAAAACAACTGGTCCTTCTGCATTGGCAATAGACAATAACCAGTTGGAGAACCATGGAAAATTTTACCATAAAGATGGTTTTTCATCTCCTGTAGGCAAGTTAAAAGGGCATCAGAATGCGCTGGAAGATTTAAACCTTTCGCAACTTGAGGAACTTGGAATCGTAGAAAATAAAAACACAAGCTTTACCTTTGAAAGTGGTATCCATGTGCAGGGACTTGTGAAAAGTATTTTGCAACACAAAGGCAAAACAATATTAATTTCCTTTGAAGATTGCACAGTCAAGGAATCGAATGGAAATATACTCTTCCAACCTGACTGGGGAATGTACGACATGGCAATTGGGCAAACGATCATCTCTGTATTTAATGGGGCAGCTGACAAAGGTGCTTATGAAGAAATTACTCATATTAGTGATAAGCAAACACATAAAGTAGTTTATGATGATACGACGAATGCACTTCATAATATATACAAGACTGTACGCCTGATCAGAGAGCGTGCAACTGGATATGAGCAGTTACCCATTTTATTTGAGGCATTAAAATCAGAGCACCGCCATGATTGGCTTTCAGCTATGGAGATCCTGGAAATTTTATACCACAAACAACAATATCCTGACCTGGAAAAAGAAATCCGTATCTATCTTGAGCTTAAGGCAGAAAATGAGCCTGAACAGAGCAAATTGATTCATGATGGATTACATGTTATTAAAAACCCGGTTACACAACTGATTAACGAAGAAGAAAAGTAATTTAGAAATAAAAATTAATGAATATTGTATTAACAGGCGCCAGCAGTGGAATTGGCTTTGAAGCTGCATTAGAATTCACACTAAATAAAGAAAACAAGGTTGTTTGCATAGCCAGATCAGCTGATAAGCTCCGAAAATTACTCGAAATTGCTAAAGGTATTAATCCAGATTGCACATTATTACCTGTGGAATTTGACATTATTAATGATGATTATGCTGCTTTAGTACCTTTTCTTAAGGAAAAACTAGGCAATATTGATATCTTGATCAACAATGCTGGTGCATTGATTAACAAACCATTTTCTGAGACCACTGCCGAAGATCTGGCCTGTATGTTTGAAAGCAATGTACTTGGACATTTTAATATGATTCAAAACTTACTTCCATTGATGGGCAGTGGAAGTCACATTGTAAATATAGGTAGTATGGGAGGTTTTCAAGGCAGCGTTAAATTCCCTGGACTTTCTGCTTACTCTGCCAGCAAAGCAGCATTACATACCTTAACGGAATGCCTGGCTTTTGAGCTCCTTGAAACTGGTGTAAAAGTGAACTGTCTGGCTCTTGGCTCTGCTCAAACAGAGATGTTGGAACAAGCATTTCCAGGGTACCAATCTCCCGTTCTTGCTTTCGAAATGGGCAAGTATGTGGCCGACTTTGCCCGTACTGGCCACAAATTTTTTAATGGAAAAATACTCCCTGTAGCAGTAACAACTCCTTAATCAATAAGTTATCAACATTTCTTAAACCTAAAGTATTAATTTAATACCTTAGGCAAAGTTAATATGAAGAGTCTCCCAATTGCATTATGTTTTCTTTTTTTGAGTGTGTTTGCGGCTAAATCGCAGACAACCGTACCACTCCAATACCAGCAATTGGTAAACAAACTTTCTGAGCAAAGTAAAGTGGTAAACAAACCGAAACCTGTTGAATCACCTAATCGTTTACTGGAATTCGCAAAATCAATGCTTGGTATAAGATACAGAGCTGCTTCCAGTAGTCCTAGCAAGGGTTTTGACTGCTCTGGTTTCGTCAATTATGTCTTCAGTAATTTTGGGTTTAAAGTTCCTCGTTCATCCAGAGAATTCGCAACAAGTGGAGAGGCTAAAAAACTTGAAGAGGCAAAAATTGGTGATGTGATATTGTTTACAGGCACCAACAGCAGGTCAAGAACACCCGGTCACGTGGGAATCATCTACTCCATAAATGGTGATGAGATTAAGTTTATCCATTCTTCATCTGGAAATGCTAAAGGAGTTACCATTTCAAGCTTAGAGGAAGGTTTTTATAAGAAACGCTTCTTAAAAGTGGTAAGCATTTTATAGCAATACCACTTTTAAAGCATCATTGACATTCCCTTTACTCAGCCATGCTCTGGCCAGTTCATGCAACTCACGTTCACGGTTATTCATATCTCCTATAGTTGCATCAAATATTTCTTTGACTTCCGGGTTGTTCTGAATAGCATCAATTTCATCAGCTTCAGGTAAATATTCAATATTCCCCAACATTCCCAGATCATTACCTGTCAACACTTTAGAATTCCTTACAGCCGCGGGTAAAGCATCAACACCAATACCCAAGGTTGTTAATGGTTTAGCTACCTTAAACAAGTTTTCTGATGTAACGCGGCAATACCAATCGCCACCCAGTCTGGCTACCAGATCTATCTTAGCCTGATCAATTTTACCATCTACATCAAGTATATTTTCTTTAATGTGAATCAGCTTGACTTCCGCAAGTATAAGATTTCCGGCTCCAGGATTTTCCCCAAGATGAATCACTTCTCTTACTACACATTCCATTTGCACAGGTGCCTCAGCCACTCTTGGCGGTTTCACAAGTACCGAGGGCATCATTGTAAAACCTGATTTCTCGAATTCATTAACCCCTTTTGGATATTCCGTACTCGCCAGGCTCATTTGCTGAACCATCGGATAATTCACAATATTGATGACACACTCCTTAACCTCGAGTATATTCTCTAAAGTATGTTTGGTAGTATTATCTCGCACCCTCCTTGCCGGCGAAAAGATGCACAGCGGTGGATTTGCACTAAACATGTTAAAGAAACTAAAGGGGCTAAGGTTAACATTACCCTCCAAATCAATTGTCGTAGCAAAGCAGATCGGCCTCGGTGCAATTGCATATTGCATATAGTTCTGCAACTGCGCCGGGGTCGCTTCAGCTGTATTTATTGTTAACATCAATTATTTTTTTAACGCCAGAATTGAAAAATCTGTATCTGCTTTTTTAATGGTATTACTTAAATGACCAAGACCAGTGACTTCCATTTCTACCACATCTCCATCTTGTAACCATTGAGGTTTAAAGTTAGGGTCATTCAATAAGCCTGTCCCATTCAATTCAAGAAAGCAGCCCGTGCCAACTGTTCCAGAACCGATTACATCTCCAGGTAAAATATCAGCACCATATGCACAACGTTCAATAATTTCAGCAAATGTCCAATCCATATCTGCCATATTCCCAGCCGACACTTCTACTCCATTTACTTTACAGGTCATCTTTAAATCATAAGCATTTCCTGTATGCCCAGCTTTGGCATCTGTCTTATATTGTTCAAGCTCATCAGGAGTAACCAGCCACGGACCAATTACAGTCGAGAAATCTTTTCCTTTAGCTGGCCCCAGGTTTAACAGCATTTCTTCCATTTGCAGCGTTCTGGCACTCATATCATTCATCACCATATAACCGGCAATGTAATCATCTGCTTCAGCAGCTGTTATATTACGCCCTTTCTTACCAATTACTACTGCTACTTCCAATTCGAAATCAAGCTTTTGAAAATGATCAGGCATACATTCTATTTCTCCTGGTCCTTGAATGGCATTGTGATTTGTAAAGTAAAAAATAGGATACTGGTCAAACTCTGCAATCATTTCTACTTTTCTGTTTCTACGTGCTGACGCTACATGCTGACGAAAAGCATAACCATCTCTACATGATGTAGGATGCGGAACCGGTGCAAGCAATTCAAAAAAAGCTTCCTGTTTTGGCTCCAGTTCACCAGATTTAATTTGTGCATCAATCTTTTTAGCTCTCTCCATCAATTCAGCACCGCCTTGCAAAAAAGCATTCATTTCATCAGGCAATAATTTATCACAAGAATTCAGGTTATAAATATGCCCATTTACATAAACACCAAGGTGCTCTATGTCTTCTGTTTTATAGGATACCAGCTTCATATATCAGTTCTTTTTTATTTTTTAAGTAGTTTTCCAAAGCTATATAAAATTAAACAAAAGCACTATAGCAAAGGCACGAGTTAAAGCAAAATGGCAGCTAACAAAAAGCCTACCGCAATGGTTACCGTTACTGTCGTTAAGCCTGGTGGGGTAAATGAATGATTCACCAAAAAACGACCAATCCTTGTTGTTCCTGTTCTGTCGAAACCCATTGCAGCTACCAATGTCGGATAGCTTGGAATAATAAAATCTCCATTAACCGCAGGGAACATTGCAATAAGAGCCGGAGCTGGAATTCCTAAAGCGATGCCTAAAGGCATTAATGCTCTTACAGTTGCTGCTTGACTAAACAGTAAAATAGACATTACAAATAAGGCAATGGCAAAAGTCCAGGGATGATCAGTAACAAATGCACTTAAATGCGTTTCAAAGAAAGGCATATGCGCTTGCAAATAAGTATCGCTCATCCATGCTACCCCAAATATACATATTACTGCTTCGGACCCTGATCTGAAAATGGTACTCTGAGAAACCTTTGTTGCAGGGATTTTAGATACAAAAACAATTACAGCTGCAGCCGCCAGCATTAATAATTCTATCATTTCAACCATCCTCATTGGTTGCATCTTCCCATCTACTGGAAATGATGGTCGAACAGAAGGAATTGCGGCAAAAATCACCACACTTATAACAGCTAACAGAAAAACATACACAGCTCTTTTTGACTCCGCAGTATAAGTTTTTTTTGCGTCCCCCTGCGAAGTATCACCATCTAATAACTTTACGAATTCCGGATCTCTTAGTCGTTCCAGAAACTCCGGATCTTTCATCAGGTCCTTACCTTGCCTATTAGCGATAAGAGCACCCGCCAGCACACCTATTATGGTAGCTGGGATAGCAACAATTAGTATATGAGTCAGCTCATACCCTTTAGGAGCAATTAAGGTAGTTAATGCAACAGTAGCTGCAGAAATAGGACTGGCCGTTATGGCCATATGTGCAGCAATTACAGATATACTGAGTGGACGTTCAGGCCTGACCCTTTTCTTCGTAGCCACCTCGGCTATAATGGGAAGCAGAGAATAAATAATATGTGCTGTTCCTGCTACTAAAGTAAATGTATAGGTAACCAGTGGTCCTAACCAGGTAATATGATTTGGGTTTTTACGCAAAATACGTTCAGCAATTCCAACCATAAAATCCATTCCCCCTGAGGCCTGTAAGGCAGCGGCAGCAGTTACAACAGACAAGATGATCAGCATCACATCAATTGGAGGAGTTGTTGGCTTAAGGCCAAAGCCCAGCGCAAAAATGAGTAGTCCTACCGCACCCATCACTCCTAGTCCTACACCTTTCATGCGCGCACCAACGAGTATAAGCAAAATTAAAATTGCCAATTGTATCCAGATCATCGTTTAATTATTTTGGTTTGTTTGTATGTTTTTTTAACGGTTTTAAATATATAAATTAATTACAACGAATAATATATCCTTTTTCATTAATCAGTAAAGCTGTTGCATAACGTAACATTTATAATTCAACAACATTACTTCGATCAATATGTGGCTTATTATTTTGGTTATTCATTGATTTAATACTTAAATTAGCAGACGTAAAAGAAAATGGTAAAAAGCTGTTTCATATATCAAAGTCAAATTGCCTCGCAAGCGCTGGCAGCATTCAGATATGGCATGCTTTCTAAAATCATTTTCGCACAATATTCCAAATAGCATTTCCATCTTTAATGCCTTCAGTTAAAACGCTTTTCATGGTTTTAACGTTTTACTTATTATTCTAACCAATTAACTGACATATTGCTATGCCTATTTATCATACATTAGGATCCATTCCCGCAAAACGCCATACGGTTTTTCGTAAACCCGATGGAAAACTTTACGCAGAAGAGCTCGTTTCTACGGAGGGTTTCTCAAGCTTATATTCTCTTGTATACCATTGTCACCCACCAACCATGGTAAAAGCACTTGGTGAACCCTATTCTGTTGAACCTAAAATTGCGAGAGAAAAGCATTTAAGGCATACCAGCCTGATTGGCTTTAATATAAAACCTGAAGACGACTATTTAAAAAGCAGAAAACCTGTTTTGGTAAATAGCGACCTTCATATTTCTCTTGCTGCACCTAAAAAATCAATGACCGACTACTTTTATAAAAATAGTCAGGCTGATGAGGTTATCTTTATTCATGAAGGGACAGGTATATTAAAAACAGGTTTTGGGAAGATTTCTTTTAAATATGGAGACTACCTGGTAATTCCGCGTGGCACGATTTACCAGATCGAATTTAATGATGAGAACAACAGACTGTTTATTGTAGAAAGCTTTAGTCCAATACGTACACCTAAACGTTACAGAAATGCTTTTGGGCAACTGGAAGAGCACTCGCCTTTTTGTGAAAGAGATATCAGACGTCCACAGGACCTGGAAACAATTGATGAATACGGTGATTTTAAAGTACTGATCAAAAAACAGGGAATAATGTATCCTTACACTTATGGTACACATCCTTTTGATTTTGTGGGCTGGGATGGCTTCCACTATCCATGGGCATTTTCTATCCATGATTTTGAGCCTATAACCGGCAGATTACATCAGCCTCCACCCGTGCATCAAACTTTTGAAGGACATAATTTCGTGATCTGCTCTTTCGTTCCTCGTAAATACGATTATCACCCACTTTCTATACCTGCTCCTTATAACCACAGCAATGTGGATAGTGATGAGGTGCTATATTATGTTGATGGCGACTTTATGAGTAGAAAAAGTGTGGTGAAGGGACAAATTACTTTGCATCCTGGTGGGATTCCTCATGGACCTCATCCTGGTACAGTTGAGAAATCTATTGGAAAGGAAAGTACTGAAGAATTAGCTGTGATGATTGATCCTTTCCGCCCGCTGATGTTAACAGAAGATGCGGTAAATATTGAAGATGAAGGGTATCATAAGAGCTGGCAAGAAAATATAGAATAAAAAATCCAGTGCTATTCACTGACTCAAACATTTTGCTGAAGGGCAAAATCTTTACATGTCAGCTCATAGCAACTGTATTTTTTTGGAAAGCAGGGAGGGTAAAGCAGGGAGGATAAAGCAAGGTGGAAATAACAGGGAGGATATAGCAGGGCATCGCGAAGAGGAATAGAGGGCAGGTAGCCAAAAAAGAAATAGACTAACTAACTTATTATCATAAAAAAAAAACTAAAAATGTCAACACAAACATTTGCAGAAAAGATTGCTAAAGCGCAGGATTTTCTTCCTATAAATGGAACAGACTACATCGAATTTTATGTCGGTAATGCTAAACAGGCAGCTCATTATTATAAAACAGCGTTTGGTTTTCAGTCGCTCGCCTATGCAGGGCCTGAAACTGGTGTTCGCGACCGTGCTTCTTATGTATTAAAGCAAGGAAAAATCCGATTGGTATTAACCACAGCACTTAAATCTGAAAGTCCTATTTCTGATCATGTGAAATTGCATGGTGATGGAGTAAAAATCCTGGCACTTTGGGTAGATGATGCTTATAGTGCATTTGAGGAAACAACAAAACGTGGTGGTAAACCATATTTGGAACCTGTGACTCTTAAAGATGAGTACGGCGAAGTACGCATGTCAGGTATATACACTTATGGAGAAACGGTTCATATGTTTATCGAACGCAAAAACTATAAAGGTGCCTTTTTACCTGGTTATAGAGAATGGAATAGTGATTATAACCCTACTGAAGCAGGTTTATTATACATAGATCATTGTGTAGGGAATGTAGGCTGGAATAGAATGAATGAAACAGTGAAATGGTATGAAGAGGTAATGGGTTTTGTAAATATACTTTCATTTGATGACAAACAGATCAACACAGAGTATTCTGCACTGATGAGTAAAGTAATGAGCAATGGGAATGGCTTTTCTAAATTCCCTATTAATGAGCCAGCAGAGGGAAAAAAGAAATCGCAGATTGAAGAGTATTTAGAATTTTACGAAGGCGAAGGGGTGCAGCACATTGCAGTAGCAACAAAAGATATTTTGACTACTGTAAAGGAATTAAAAGCTCGAGGGGTTGAGTTTTTAAGTGCACCCCCTGAAGCCTATTACAATATGATGCCCGAACGTGTGGGCGAAATTGATGAGGAAATTGCCCAACTTAAGGAATTAGGTATACTGGTTGACTGTGATGAAGAAGGATATTTATTGCAAATTTTCACAAAACCTGTAGAAGACCGTCCAACTTTATTCTTTGAAATCATTCAACGTAAAGGAGCCCAATCATTTGGTGCAGGAAACTTTAAAGCACTATTTGAGTCTCTGGAACGTGAACAAGAGTTAAGAGGTAATTTGTAAGTCATTGCATAGACTTATCAACAGAATGGCCTGCTCATCATTTATGAGTAGGCTTTTTTGTAAATTTGTCCAGCCCCATATTAAATAAAAATACTTATTTTCGGGCTTTAGGCACTTGCGGCGTATGGAATACAACTTAATCGACAGAACAAAGCTTTTTTTCACCAGGTTTACTGCTGCTTTCAAGTTATTCCAAAAAAACGATCCTCTGCGCCTTGCAGGAGCAACAGCATTCTTTGCAAACTTTGCACTTCCACCCATCCTTTTAATATTAATTCGGATGTTCGGTTTTTTCATTGATAAAAAACTACTAGCTTCCCGTTTATTTGACAGACTAGGCTCTATATTAGATGATGACAGCACAGGATTAATTAGGCAGGTATTACGTAACATCAGGGGTGTTGATCATCAATGGTATGCCACCTTAATCAGTTTTTTATTCTTTCTTTTCGTAGCAACAACTCTGTTTAATGTCATTAAGAACTCGATGGACCAAATCTGGTCCATCGGTAAAAAAGACCGTGTAGGTTTTATGTTCACCATGAAATTAAGAGCAAGATCTATGATTATCATATTACTTGCCGGGATATTATTACTGGTAGGCTTTCTTGCAGATATTATCCAGGACTTCATAGGAACCTATTTAAACACTGCCGCTCCAACATTTGGAAAATTTTTCCTGACAGCACTAAACCAATTGCTATTTATAATCATTGTAATGACCTGGTTTACCGTACTCTTCCGCTTTTTAACAAATGGCAGGCCCACATGGGTTACTGCACTTAGAGGTGGTATTCTTACAGCAATCTTATTTGCCATAGGCAAATATATTCTGCGAATACTACTCCCATTAAGTGGTATAGGAAATATATACGGCACATCAGGATCTATTGTACTGATCATGCTATTCGTATTTTATTCTTCTTTTATATTTTACTTTGGTGCCTGCTATGTAAAAATCCTGAGTGATGACAAATCAACACCGATACGTCCAATAAAGGGCACTTTTAATTATGAAATAAAAGAAGTTATCAAAAACACTTAACTATCTGACCACAACCTGCTCAAATCCCTGCATTTCAAACACAGCTAACTTATTCAGCAAGTTGTAGTGTAAAGTCCCAAAGAAATTTATAATTCCATCTTTGTTCTTACCCTCAATACAAATACTCTCTTTCACCACCTCCTGATGTTTCAAATACTGGTCAGAAAGTATGATCTCTTCGTCCTGAATCCGGACATCAGCAGCATCAATCGAGAACTGTTTAAGGAGCTCCGCGAAGCTCTTTCCATTTAAAAGCAACTCTTTAATATTCATAGCCGTATATATTAAGTTAGGGACAAATTTAAACTCAATTATAACGCCAAAAAGAAAGGGTAAATATCTAGTACTTACCCTTATTAACAAAATGTTGAAAACTTTCTGTTTTTTAAAATAGCTTCAGTGCTAAACCAAAAGTAAATAAGCTCAGTTTTGTATCATTATAACCATCTTTTCCAATTTTAGAAAGTCCGGTTTCATATCTCAAATCTAAACCAAGTTTACCAATATCTACACCTGCACCAAATTGCCAGGCAAAGTTCTGATCTTTAAAGTTACCTTTAAATACATCACCAGCAGCATCACCAAAAGACTGCTCTTTATCTAAAACAAAGGATACAACAGGGCCAGTATTTAAACGTATACCTACACCGGCAGCTCCAATTTTGGTTCCAACCAATACCGGCACATCTAAACTGGTAAAGGTTACTTTGTTTTCTTCTCCTGTATTAGCTTTAAGGGTCGTATTCTTACCACTTAAATATAATTCTGGTTGCAAATGAATACCAGCGGCACCAATCCGAGTCCATAAACCCGCATAATAACCAGCTCTGTTATCACTACTGAAAGTATTTTCTGTACTTAATTTAGAAAGGTTTAGTCCTCCTTTAAGTCCAAATTGGAAGCTCGGCAAAACCTGACTAAAAGCGCTGAAACTGAGAGCGACAAAGAATGCAGATAAGATTATTTTTCTCATATAGGGATGTTTAATTAATTTACTAAAGGTAAAAATAACAATATTTTCAATTGAAAAGTAAATTACGTAGTTTTATATTAAATAATCTCTTTAATGTCCACATACTTTTTCGCAGTTTATTATCATGAATATCTGAATGAATTTTATATTTAATTCGTACGCCACTACTTTAATTTTTTGCGGCATTATCACCTTATTCTTTTCTTATCAACTATTTCAAAAAAAGCGTGAAGCATTGCGTCTTTTTGGTTTTATGATGGTCTCAAACTCTGTTTGGTCAATAGCCTATGGCTTTGAATTGGCTAGCACCACCATAAACATGATGTACTTTTTCATAAAAATAGAATACCTTGGCATCACCACTCTCCCTGTAAGCTGGCTCTTATTTTGCCTTAATCTTTCAGGAAAAGAGAGCTGGTATAAAAACCGATTAAACTTATATGGATTACTTATTGTGCCATTCGTTACAGTATTATTGGTATGGACAAATAGTTATCATCATCTGCACTACCGAAATATAAGTATTGACCAAACTACCCCATTTCCATTATTAAAAATAGAGCCTGGTATTTGGTATAGCTTCTACATGGCTTATTTCTACATACTGCTTGGCTTAGGCAGCTCTCTGATTCTTAAAACAGTAAAAACTGAATCCATATACAAACGACAAAACTATACCATTTTCTTTGCAGCACTCATACCTTGGATAGTTAACTTAGCCTACTTACTCGGCTTTCGTCCCATTGCCAATCTGGATCTAACTCCCTTCGCTTTCATTATTGCTACTATGCTTATAGCCATAGCTATTTATCGATTTAAATTGTTCGATATACTTCCCATTGCCAGAGAAAAAGTTCTGGATCTGATTCAGGATGGCTACCTGGTTCTTGACGGCAAAAACAGGGTTATAGATTATAATCTTTCCTTTAAGCAATATCTACCTGATTTATTACGAAGTAAAATAATAGGAACACATATTGAATCACTGTTTCCACAACAAACCGACTTCCTGGACTTTCTAAAAAACCACAACTCAGGAAAAATAGAAATGAGAATACAGGTTCATAGTACAGTATCTGATCTTGAAGCAGATATCCAATATCTGAACCAACATCAGCTTAATAGCGAAGCAACTATTATTAAACTTCAGGATTTAACAGCAACAAAAGAAGACGCATTAAAATCTAAATTACAAACTGATGAGCTTAAGAAGCTGAACCAATTAAAGGATAAGATTTTTTCAATTATAGCCCACGATCTTAGAGCTCCTCTTGTCAATCTCTCAGAAGTATTAAAAATGAT
The DNA here is from genome assembly GCF_041645105.1 of Pedobacter sp. Taxonomy (GTDB): domain Bacteria; phylum Bacteroidota; class Bacteroidia; order Sphingobacteriales; family Sphingobacteriaceae; genus Pedobacter. The sequence goes on along the minus strand of NZ_JBAZQQ010000004.1, from coordinate 371,194 downwards.
CAATACCGGGATGATTAGTCCTGATGAATTCAAGACCCTATCTCCGAAACTGAGTCGAGATATTCTATACACAACAGATTTACTGGAAAACATTCTACACTGGTCTAGAAGTCAACTTAAAGGGTACGGAATAAACAAAGTACATTTTGAACTAAGGAACTTGATTACCAATGAGGTAAACTATCACCTGCCATCAGCTACAATAAAGCATATTAAAATCCTTCAGGATGTGTTCCCGGGACAAATTGTTTATGGAGATATGTTAATGATACAAATAGTGATAAGAAATATATTAAACAACTCTATTAAATTCTGCAATGAAGGCTGCGAAATAATTATTAGTGCTGCATTTCAATCTAACCATCAGATGATGATTTGCATTGAAGATAATGGACAAGGAATGTCAGCAGAAGCATTAGAAACGGTCAACTCCGGCACAGGTTTATCAACCAGAGGAACTAAAGATGAAAAAGGGACAGGTTTAGGGTTAGTGATATGCAGAGATTTTATGGAACGTAATAATGGAACAATGGAAGTATACAGTGAGCGAGACAGAGGCACCACTTTCAAATTGTATTTACCAATTGATGAACAGAATTTATAAATGAATACTAAAAAACCGGGCCTAAAATCATTTATGAGATTTTAGGCCCGATATCAAAAAATTTATAAAAACCATTATTGCCCGTTAACCCCTTTAATAGCTTCTTGCTCTTTCAAGGCATCGACGTTATTTTTATTACCAAAATTCTGGGTCTTGTCTGCAAAGTATTCAAGAATTCCCACTATTGTATCTAAGTTATCAGAAACACGCTGGTGCATATCAGGAAGATCTTTATTTAATCTTGTATCCCCCAATTCAATGTTATCAACCTCAATTTTTCCTAACTTCTGAATAATAGCCTGTTGTGAGTGCTGTAAATCTTCAAGCTCTCTCACTATCTTTTCCATTAACTCAAACTTCTTTAAAGTATCCATATCACTCTTATTAATATTAACGTTCTAATGTATTATTATACCTAATAACCAATTGACTTGAAATTATGTTTTAATTAAATTCAATAATATCGGATTCTAAAAAATAGAAGCTAAAGTAAATACTCAATATATTTGCATTGCACAGCAATAACTAATAATTTAGTTTCAAATTAATTATCATGAAAAGACTACTGCTTATTTTAAATATACTTTGTACATATTACTATAGTATCGCCCAGTCTAAACGAATCGACAACGATAAGCTACTAGAATATTACCAATCGCAACAATATGTTGAGGCTGCAAACTACTTGCAAAATATCTATAATGAAGATACTCAGAATCCAAAAGAAATAAGACAATTGGCATATGCATATGTTATGGCAGGTAAGCTTCCTGAAGCTGAAAAAAACTATTTAAAACTATACGAACAGCAGCCTAAGAGTTTACCCATTCTATTTAGCCTGGCAAGTATTAATGTGAGGAGAGGAAATGATGAAAAAGCAAAAGAATATTACCAGGAGATCATAAGAAATGACACGACCAGCTTCAATGCCTATAAGGGTCTAGCACAATTATACAGAGGGGAAGACAGGAAAACAATGGATAAAAGGATGTCAATCCTATATACAGCAAACAAGCTAAATCCTATAGATCCTGATATCGCATTTGATTTGTGTGAAACATATTTAAAAATGGAAAACCTTAGTGATGCGATGAAGGTCTTGGATACTGCTTTGGTAGCCGACAGTACAAACCTAAGGTTATTAAAAATGAAAATGCCAATTGGTATTGCTACAAAAAACTATAAAATATCTGTGGAGACCGGCGAGCTACTGTTAAAATATGGTGACAGTTCTTCATTTGTATTGAACAACCTGGCCAAATCCTACTTCCTTCTGCTTGACTACAGAAATGCTTTGAAGTATTTCTTAAAATTGGATGGTCAGCAATTAGATAGCGAGGTATTATCCTATAACATTGGGATGAGTTATAGAGGAGTAAAAGATTATAAAAACGCAATCCCCTATTTACAAAAAGCAATTAACTATGGGATATCGCAAAAAATCGCCAGCTATTATGGATTATTAGGTGATTCATTTGAAGGCGTAAACAAAAATGCCGAAGCAAATGCGGCTTATAAAAAAGGTTTACAGTTTGAAAACAATGGAAGCCTCCTCTATAACATCGCTCTTGTTTACGAAACCAAACTAAATGATAAGAAGAATGCTATTGATTACTATGGTCAATACCTTAAAACTATTAATGTAGCCGAAAAACCCCGATTAGCAGGATTTATCAAAAACAAAATCGAAGAGTTAAAAAGGAGATGATTAAAGATTTGTCAACCTTGCTACATATTTACCTATAATATCAAATTCAATATTTACAGCATCTCCAACACTTACTTCTTGTAAATTGGTATGTTCAAACGTATATGGAATAATAAAAACTGAGAACTCATCCCTTTCAGAACCAACAACAGTAAGACTAATTCCGTTAACACAAACAGAACCCTTTTCTACTGTAACGTTTCCCGTACCCGCATCATACTTAAAACGATACTCCCAACTACCATCTAATTCAGCCCTTTTAATACAAATGGCAGTCTGATCTACGTGTCCTTGCACAATATGTCCATCAAGACGGCCATTCATTAACATACACCTTTCAAGATTAACCTTGCTCCCTAACTTTAAATCCTGTATGTTACTTTTTTCCAAAGTCTCTTGTATTGCTGTAACGGTATGACTGTTTTCTGTTAATGATACTACTGTTAAACAAACCCCATTATGTGCAACACTTTGATCTATTTTAAGCTGATTACTCATATCAGACTTAATCGTAAAATGTAGGTTCGTTCCCTCTGCAATTATATTTTCAACTTCACCAAGTGTTTCAATTATCCCTGTAAACATTCTTCTCTTCTTATTTATTTACCCTGTTTTTTCTCCAGTTACTTTCAATTTGTTCATTTAATACCGACTTCGTAGATGTCACTTGTTTTTTAAAAGAAATCGCACCAAATATTGCAGCTATCAAAGCTTCATCCTCATTGTCAATTTTCAAACTATCTGCATTAAAGTATTTAGTTACAAAATGCGTATCAAAATTACCTGAGCGGAATGCTTCATGTTGCATTACAAATTTACCAAAGCTCAATGTAGTCTGTATTCCTGTAATCTCATATTCATCTATAGCCCTAATCATACGCTCTAATGCTTCTTCTCTGTCCTTACCATATGTAATCAATTTGGCAATCATCGGATCATAATAGATAGGTATTTCCATCCCTTGTTCAAAACCATCATCCACTCTTACTCCATTCCCTTTAGGTGTTTTGTAAGTCTGCAATGTACCTATATCAGGAAGGAAATTATTTTCAGGGTCTTCCGCATAAACCCTTAACTCTATGGCATGCCCATTTATTGTCAGATCTTCCTGCCGATAAGATAGCTTTTCGCCTCTAGCAATTTTAATCTGCTCCTTTACCAGATCAAGCCCAGTAATCATCTCCGTTACGGGATGTTCAACCTGTAAACGCGTATTCATCTCTAAAAAGAAAAAATCCAGGTTTTCATCCAGAATAAACTCAACAGTACCTGCACCAACATAATTTACAGACCTTGCTACATCAACTGCACATTTACCCATTCTCTCTCGTATTTCTGTTGTCAGAACACTAGAGGGAGCCTCTTCAATTACTTTCTGATGCCTACGCTGAACAGAGCATTCTCTTTCAAAAAGATGGATAATATTTCCATGTGTATCCCCCAAAATCTGTATCTCAATATGTCTTGGAGAGGTTACATAACGTTCAATAAATACTGAACCATCCCCAAAGGCAGATAAGGCTTCACTTACAGCCAACTGCATTTGCTCTTCAAAGTCCTCAGCCTTTTCTACCACCCTCATCCCTTTACCACCACCACCAGCTGCAGCTTTAATCAAAATCGGGAAACCTACTTCAACCGCTCTTAGTTTTGCATCTTCAACATCAGTGATAGCTTCCTCAGTACCAGGAACCATAGGGATTTTATACTTTAATGCCGCTGCTTTTGCAGACAACTTATTCCCCATAGTCTCCATTGCTTCTGGAGTAGGGCCAATTAAAATAAGCCCCGATGCCTTAACAAGTCTTGCAAAAACTGCATTTTCAGACAAAAACCCATAACCAGGATGAATAGCATCAGCCCCTGTGAGTTTACACGCTTCTATGATTTTCTCTCCAATAAGATAGGATTGATTAGAAGGTGCTGGACCAATGCATACAGCTTCATCCGCATAAAGAACGTGTAACGACGCTCTGTCTGCTTCTGAATATACTGCAACCGTTTTTATTCCCATTTCTCTGGCCGAACGCATAATACGTAAAGCGATCTCTCCCCTGTTCGCAATAAGAATTTTCTTCATGTTTTATATAATCCTATCTTTATATTTATCAGAAATATATTAATAACATTTCTGAGGTCAACTTAGGTCTTGTAAATTCTAAATACAATATTACTGAAGCTTGCTCATATTATGGTTAATATTATGATAAAACTTAATTAATATGACGCCATTTTAAGCTCATTTCATAGCCTTAAATTTTAAAATTTGGATTTTAAAATAACTAGTGTAATTTAGCTTAGTGTTTATTTAACAATATCCTAACATAAAAACACACAAAAAAGTAGCAAAAACCTGCTTTTTTTGCTATTTAAACACACATTACGATTTGACAACCAAAACCAAAAAAATTAAATTTATGAGTAAAACGGATACGAAAACAACAGGATTATTTACTTTTATCCCGAAAAAAACGAATTAAGATGATAGTTATTGCAGACGGTGGTTCAACCAAAACCAATTGGTGTTTAATTAATGAGGCAGGTAGAAAAATTCTTTTCAATACAGAAGGCTATAACCCTTACTTTTCCAAAACTGATTACATTGTAAAGTCATTAAAAGAGTCTCTTCCTGAACATTTGGAAACAGATAAACTTACCGAAGTAAATTACTACGGTGCTGGGTGCTCTACAGAGACTAACAGAAAAATTGTATCTGATGCGATGCAACAGGTATTTCCAAATGCAAAAATCAATATCGGTCACGATCTTTTAGCTTCTTGCAGAGCCTTACTTGGAGACCAACCTGGTTTTGCAGCAATTTTAGGAACAGGCACAAACTCATGCTTATATGATGGTACTGACATTACACTTAACATAGACTCATTAGGATATTTCCTGGGTGATGAAGGAAGTGGATGCTATATCGGAAAGAAAATTCTAAGTGACTATATGAAAGGCTACATGCCTAAAGGCCTTAGAGAAAGTTTTTATGACAACTATGCACTGACAAACGAAGATATTTTCGATCATATCTACAACAGACCACTACCTAACCGCTTCTGCGCTGGGTTCAGTAAATTCTTGTACGACTTTAAAGACAATTACGAAGACTATACCTTCAGTACTATTGATAATGCATTTACAGCATTTTTTGACAACCTTGTCGTACACTATCCAAATTATAAAGATTACAAGTTAAACTGTGTAGGTTCTGTAGGATATAGCTTTAGGGACATATTGAGTGTTGTTGCAGACAGATATGAAATGGGAATCGGAAAAATCATCCGCTCGCCAATAGATGACCTTGTTAATTACCATTTGCATATCGCAAAAAAGTAATCTAAATTATATTAAAACAAATCGGGCTGCATTATGCAGCCCGATTTGTTTTTAAGGAAAATTTCCAGCTCTTACAGTTTTGGTTAGAAAGATATCTCTTTACCAAACAACTTAGAGTATTTTCGCTTATCAAATTTATAAAGTGTTGCTGCTCTAAACGATACACCGTATTGCTTTTCATTCAAATCCTTTAGAACGCCAAAACTTAACATCTTTTTCCTGAAATTCCTTTTATCCAGCTTCTTATTCGAAATCACTTCATAAACATTCTGGAGTTGGGTTAAAGTAAACTTTTCAGGTAATAACTCAAATGCGATAGGTTGATGCTTAATTCGTCTTTTGATCTTCTCTAACCCCTTTTCAAAGATTTGCTGATGGTCAAATGCAAGCTTAGGTAAATCTTTTACATTTCGCCAATATGCTTGTTTAGCATAAGTACTTATAGGCTTCACAACCTTATCTCCCCCTAATCTTAAAAGAGCAAAATAAGCAATACTTACTACGCGACCTTGTGGGTGACGGTTTACATCGCCAAAGGTATAATATTGCTCCATATAAATATCACTCAGACCTGTAAGCTCATGCAGAATTCTTGTGGCTGATTGATCTAAACTTTCTTCCTCTTCAACCAGATTACCCGGCAAGGCCCACCAATCCTTAAAAGGTTCCTCGTTCCTTTCTATTAAAAGAATTTTCAATTCTCCTTCATCAAATCCGAACAAAACACAATCAATCGAGAAAGTGGAATTAAACTTTGGTAAGACTTCTTTCAAAACATTAATTTTTTATAATTTCCATGCATTTATCAGCTTTTCACAGCATAAATTTCTCAAAAAAACACATTTGACACCAAAATGCAAATAACTTTTGAGACTGCAAAAAACAAATTTTATCGAATGTAATTAATACATCCGGCATACTGTCAGTTAAATTTAGCAACAAACCATATTGACATTCAAATCATCATATTTATCAAAGCTTTTAAATGCACTTTATTTGAAAAAAACTTATTTATTAAGATCAAAAACAAGCTTTTTTTATTAATTTCATCCCCCTCTAAAGCATTAACAAAATCGACATCCCGACAAAATGTTAATTTTTTAATCAATAAAGCAAATAAATACACCTTGTTATAACTAACAAGGGAAAATAAAAAATAAATTACTTAGTGTAAAAAATACACGCTATATTCGTAAATATAAATGATGAAACCAAATATCAAAAATATCGCAGTATTAACATCTGGAGGAGATGCTCCCGGAATGAATGCATGCATCAGAGCTGTAGTCAGAACCGGAATATACAATGGTATAAATATGTTTGGAGTAATGCAGGGGTATCAGGGATTAATTAGTAATAACATTAATCCGATGGATGCAAGATCGGTTAGTAATATCATTCATCTGGGAGGTACCATTCTAAAGACAGCGCGTTGCCTTGATTTCAAAACAGATGAAGGAATGGAACTTGCTTATAAAAACCTGCAGGCTCGTGACATAGATGGACTTGTTGTTATTGGAGGAGATGGAACCTTTACAGGTGCAAAACGACTTGGAGAAACATTCGGAATAAAAGTAATCGGTGTACCGGGAACAATTGACAATGACCTATATGGTTCTGACTTCACATTGGGATACGACACAGCTATAAATACCGTTATTGAAGCAATAGATAAGATCAGAGATACAGCAGATTCGCATGATCGATTATTCTTTATAGAAGTAATGGGCCGTGATTCTGGTTGTATAGCTTTAAGAAGTGCTATTTCAAGTGGAGCTGAAGCAGTTTTATTACCGGAAAAAGAGACCAGTTTAAATGAACTGATCGCTCAACTGGAATCAGGAGCATCAACAAAAAAGACATCCAGCATTGTGATTGTATCAGAAGGTCATAAAGATGGTGGTGCTTATGATGTGGCAAAAAAAGTGAAAGAGCGCTTCAATCATTACGACACCAAAGTTACTATACTAGGCCACCTTCAACGTGGAGGAAGTCCAAGTAGCTTTGATAGGATTCTTGGAAGCAGACTTGGCTTTGCAGCTGTTAATGAATTGTTAAAAGGGAATACCATGCAAATGGTTGGTCTTAGAGGTAATGATGTAAAAACAACCACTTTAGAAGAAGCACTTTCAAGACATACTTTTAAACTGGAAAGTGATTTATTGGAAATGACTAAAGTTTTATCGATATAAACATGATAGCAATAGTATATAGTGGATCTAAAACTGCCTTCTGGAAAATTGCCAGAGATGGGAAGACTATTGCTGAATGTACGATGCCGGGAATTAACCCCTGCTTCAATGATCAGAAAACAATTCTTCAGTATCTAAACAAAAAAACAACGTTGATTAACCATGCAGAGAGCATAAAAAAGATATATGTTTTTGCCGCTGGAGCATCGTCCGAAGAGAGAAGAAAAGAACTTGCTGAAACCCTGGGCATATTTTTCAGATACAGTAAAATTACAGTTAAAGACGACCTGTACGGTGCATCTATATCTGCTTGCTACAACAACAGTGGTATTGTAGCCATATTGGGAAGTGGAGCTAATTGTGCTTATTTTGATGGAAAAAAGCCTGAAAAGAACAATTTTGGATTAGGCTATGTATTTGGAGAAGACGGATCAGCTACCTATCTTGGAAAAACGATTTTAAAACTTTTCCTTCAGAATAAGCTTCCTGCGGATTTACAAAAGGATTTTGAACTGAAATATAATCTGGACAGGCCTCAAATACTGGAAAGAATCTATAAAAAGCCTATGGCTCAACAATTCTTAAGTTCATTTTTCGACTTTTTCCTTGAAAACAGAACAAATAAATATATCCTGGAGATTATAGAAAATGCTTTTGAACGTTACTTTGATATATTTCTACAACCGACCTTAAAGCGTCACCCCGGAAAAGAAATACATTTCGTAGGTCTTGTTGCCGGTAGTTTTCAGGATGAGTTAAGAGGAATAGCAAAAAAACGAGGATTAGAAATCACAACCATAACCAAGGAACCTATATATAATTTACTAAACTACTATTCAAATTAATAATTTAAGATGAGCAAAATTGGAATTAACGGCTTTGGCCGTATCGGCAGACTAGTTTTCAGAGCTGCATTAAAAAGAGGATTAGATATCGTTGCAATCAATGATCTTGTTGAGCCAGATTATATGGCTTATATGTTAAAATATGATTCTACTCATGGTAGATTTGATGGCACTATCGCTGTTGAAAACGGAAATCTAGTGATAAACGGAAAAACAATCCGCATTACTGCAGAAAGAGATCCTGCAAACTTAAAATGGAATGAAGTTGGTGTTGAAACTGTAATTGAGTCAACAGGCTTATTCTTAACTCGTGCAGATGCTGAGAAACACATCGCTGCTGGTGCTAAAAGAGTAGTATTCTCTGCTCCTGCGAAAGATGCTGACATCCCTACTTATGTTATGGGTGTTAACCATCATAAATTAACAGCAGATCAAACTATTGTTTCAAATGCTTCATGTACTACAAACTGTTTAGCACCTATCGCTAAAGTATTGAATGATAACTTTGGTATTGTTGAAGGTTTAATGAGCACAATCCATGCAGTAACTGCAACTCAAAAAACAGTTGATAGTCCTTCGGCTAAAGATTGGAGAGGTGGCCGTGGTGGTTTCTCTAACATTATCCCTTCATCTACAGGAGCTGCTAAAGCTGTAGGAATGGTACTACCTGAATTAAAAGGTAAATTAACTGGTATGTCTTTCCGCGTTCCTGTGGCAGACGTATCTGTAGTTGATTTAACTGCACGTTTAGAGAAACCAGCAACTTATGAGCAAATCAAAGCTGCTATGAAAGCTGCATCTGAAGGTGAACTTAAAGGTGTGCTTGGTTATACTGAAGATGATGTAGTTTCTACTGATTTTATTGGTGATGATCATGCGTCAATCTTTGATGCAAAAGCAGGTATTTCATTGAATGACAACTTCGTAAAAGTAGTTTCATGGTATGATAACGAATGGGGCTATTCTTCTGCATTAGCGAAATTCGTAGAATACTACGGAAACTTAAAGTAAAACCCGTTCATACAGGTTTATATTTGGTTAGAAACAGGGATGTCGTGGATGCGACATCCCTTTCTTTTTGCTTAACCTTATGATTTATTTATAATCTATTTGCTGATCAGCTTTCTGAGATTCCGGATGCTAGCTGTCACATCAAAATCTTAAGCTTACCTTGATACAGCTTTAAGCATTAAAATGATAAATAATCCCACTTACCCCGGTATGGTCTCGACAACATTTGATTGCCATATGCCGAATTCAGAAATACTTCCTTTTTAGGATTCCATAGCAATGGCTTTTGAAGTTCATAAGCTATATTGACAAGGTTACATACACTCGCAGTTCGATGTCCAACTTCTACATTGGCAATTGGATCCTTCCTACTCTTCATCGCATTAACCCAATCTTGTTGATGTTGCTGACTCTTATAAAGGCGTATATCACTGGATCTGAACTGTATATTCTTTAATTTCGGCTGATTTACTTCTAGAAAACCTCTCGCAACTTTAATTGTACCTTCAGATCCTATAAATTGAATCGCATTTTTCTTTCCCCAATCCTTGTGATATACATTTATTCCATTTGCATACTTAAACGAAAGACCAGATACAGCACCTGGCGTAGAAGGAGGAGTAAATGATACCGGACCAGAGTCATCCATTCCTAATGCCCATTGAACAATATCAAACATATGCGCACCCCAATCGGTTATATAGCCTCCACCAAATCCGCGATAACCTCTCCACCATGCCCAAACGTCTTCTTCGATTGGTGGAGAAAGAATCGGATTGTATCCTCTATAAAGAGAAGGGCCAATCCACATATCCCAATCCAGGTAATCAGGTATAGGCATTGAAGGTAAATCGCAATCCTTTACAGGTTCTCCAATAGAAACATTCACTTCTTTTACTTGCCCGATATAGCCATTGATAACCAACTCTGCTGCATGCCTAAAATTATCCATTGAGCGCTGCATACTACCAGTTTGTAAAACACGCTTATACTTTCTAACCGCATTAACCATAGCCCTACCCTCCCCAACAGTTAATGAAAGTGGTTTTTCACAATAGATATCTTTACCAGCCTTTGCCGCATCTATTGTGATCTGAGCATGCCAATGATCAGGAGTTGCTACTACTACTGCATCAATATCCTTACGCTGTAAAAGCTCCCTATAATTACCATAACCTTTGACATCTGTTTTTACCTTTTGCTTATTGGCCTCCATTGCCATATTTACAAAACGTCCTAATTTTTTACTATCCACATCGCAGCTGGCAAGCACAAGTGTTTCGGGACAACTATTTATGGACTTGAGTAATGATCTGGCCATTTTGCCATTCCCAATGTACCCCAGATTAATGCGATCACTAGGTGCAACATAACCGCTTCCACCCAGAACATGCCTGGGTACGATCATAAATCCCGCAGCCATGAGGCTTCCTGCTTTTAAAAAATCTCTTCTTGATGACATACTTATTTCTTTATTTATCTACTTATACTTTCTGCTTTTAAAGATTCCGAAAACCGATAATGCGATGAAAAGTTAAATAATTTGCATCGTGATAATTATTTGGGCCACCTTCATTATCATCATGAGAAGTTCGGGACACTGCAACAATGTCCTGTCCATCAAACTGCCAGTCTACATACTGATAGCCATGTAAGTAAATATCAGGATTTTGAATGACAATTGAATTAACTGTCCAGGTTAACAAATCTGTACTGGAACAAAGAGCTAAAGTATTCCTTATTTTATCTAACTCAATATTACCAGTAAACTGACTAGGTACATGATTAGATAAAGTCCAGTATTTGTTACTTAGACTATCAAAACGTATACTGAATTTCTTTCCTCCACCTGGTAGATCATGAAACCCAGTTGTCGCATTAAAAGTAGATGTCAGTCCATCATCACTGACCTGAATATGAGCAGACCTTTCTCTGAATTTGTCAAATGTATGGACACGGATTACATTTAACATTTTTCCCTGCGGATTAATTACTGCATTACCTTCAAGCCATCCATAGAAATAACCATTTACATAAGTAGGATCATAAGGCATTTTGTTTGTACTTACCCAACTTGAAGAATCCAACAAATCTGCATTAATAGGTGCTGACATCATAAATGCTCTGAAACGCTTACCCCATTGCTGATTTGCCCCTCCTTCATCCTCCATTGCGCGCCAGATCCTCCCATTGTTTACCACAACTGGAGTAGGTGCAGTATGATGTTTCCCTATAAGCAAAATACCTGTAGTACTACTGGTAGGTTGGGTCCAGGTGAGCCCAGCATCAGTTGACTTCCTAATAACAACATTTCCCAAACTGCCATCTATCCCCATCACAAATAATGAATTCAAGTGATTAAACAGAGTAGAACTATTTTGACCGCTGATATCAGTAAGGTGTACCCAGGATATCCCTCCATTAGTAGACTTATATAATCTCGTAAAAGCTTTGCCACCAGGCCTTGCGGCATCATTTGGTCCAAAAAAATCATTCGAAGCAATCAAATGGCCATTAGATAATTTAACAATACTAGGCGAACCGATAAAGATCCTCTGATAAGATGGAGAATGAGCAATAATTACTCCTGGCACATTTTCTTCGGCCGTACCCGATTGCCCTTTAATACATCTTACACTAAATCCATTGCCTCTTATATCACTATTCGATGGCAATATAGATGTTTCCCAAAAATGTGTAGCAACTCCTTGTCCAATGTTACCAGAAGCTTTACTACTCCAATAATATCCCCGTGTACCAACTCGAAACAGTACCCCATTAACACCATTACGATGACCACCTCCAGGCAATTTTAAATTGGAAGTAAAAGCGGTTTGGATATTTGTGATCTCTTCTCTATCTATAATTCTAATCCATTCCGTATTGTAAGGGAGGCGCCAGCCATCTCCCAAAGCCCTACAAGGATCGCAACCATTGTCCGCATTCACCTGGGTTTGGTCGGCCGCTAACCATTTACTTGCGACCGTTCCCAAATTCCACCAGGTATTTGGAGAAGCATTATAATAATAAGACCCTGAATTTGTGATGGGTAATTGCGAAGGATTGTTAAAAGGCATCCCGTTTACCAAAGATGCTGGATTCCTTACTTCATGACCATCAGTCCACCTGCCCCATTGATACAAGCCACCATATGCACTGGTATCATTTACTGCAGTAGCGACTTGATTGCTACCTAAGTTCTGCTGCAACCATACATTTCCATCAGCAGCACGAACAGTAGCGTAAGTGATCGTATCTACTCCCTGGATAGCTTTAATCCAGCCAGTACTCCCTATAGTTGCAGCAGGAAGCTCTTCCAGATCATTGGTCAGGGACTTTTCATATTTCAGATCAGAAGGTGCTAAAACTTTCTTGCAGGATAAAACCATAGCTATTGAGCTTATGAGTAAACTCCATATAAAATACTTGTAATTCTTCATCAGTATATAATTTGATTTTATTGTCTTGATTTTATTTTATTCCATTGATACTTCTAAACTTTTTGATTCTGTGGAAAGTAAAAAAATTGTTGTTATGGTGGCTGTTTGCCCCTCCAATTCCATCATCATAAGCAGTTCTTGATACCGCAATAATATCTTCAGCTGCAAATTGCCAATCAACATACTGAAAGCCGTGCTTTAGTGTATCAGAATGGTGCAGAATAGTCGATTCTACTTTCCATTTCATTAAATCAGTTGAAGAGCATAATGCCAATGTATTACGGACACGATCCAGAGGAATAATCCCACGATAAGCTTCTGGGACATAATTAGACAAAGTCCAATATTTGTTTGAAAGAGAATCGAAACGAATAGTAAACTTTTTACCACCACCTGGGAAATCCTTAAATCCATTTGCAGGATCAAACGTTGATATAGTTCCAGAATCATTTACCCGAACTATCGCTATTCTTTCTCTTAGTTTATCAAAGGTATGTACCCTCAGGATGTTAAGCATTCCTCCATTTGGGCCAGCAACAGCATTACCTTCTAACCAACCATAAAAATACCCCCCCAAATAACTGGAGTCATAAGCAAGAGGATTGGAATTTAGCCAACTATCTGCCTTTAATAAATCGGCATTTTCCGATGCAGATAACATAAATGCCCTGAATTTCTTCGGCCATTTTTGTATTAAACCCTCAGTATCTTCCATAGCTCTCCATAACCGTCCTCTATACAATGTAACAGGTGTTGGTGCAGTATGGAATTTCCCTCTCTTTAGTAATCCATTATCCTCATTTGTTGGGACAGTCCAGTTTAAGCCTCCATCCAGAGACTTTCTAATGATTACATCTCCTTCATTACCACTCAAACCAAGAATATATAGATTACCCTGATGAACAAAAAGGTTAGACATAAATTGTCCAATAATGTCCGTAAGAATAGTCCAGCTAGCGCCTCCATCATCAGACCTGTATATTCGGGTAAGGGACTTGCCATTCACTCGTGCTTCTGGATTTGGACCAAAAAAGTCATTCGAGGCAATGTAATCACCATTAGGTAGTATACATATACTGGGAGATCCTGGATAAATTCTGCTCGAACCAGATTTATAACCTAGTACTGTTCCGGGAACATTATCAAATGCTTTTGCACCTTCCATCTTATTTTGGGCAAAGCCAGATAAGGATAATATAACCCATAGCATGCTCAGTAGCATATTTAGTATGCCATTTTTAATTATTCTCATAATTCAATCCTTTTCAGTGTTATATTACTCAACAACAGTTACTGTAACTTGCTTAGCAACCTGTTTTGTCCGATCAAGATTTGCGTTTAGACCAACAAACGTAGCAGTATACTTACCTGTTTTGGAATACGTATAGCTATAAGATTTCAAGGCAGGATCTGAAATAGACTTGATAGCTACTGATCTATCCGGCCCCAGATCAGTAACCGTAACCGCAGGTATTGATTTACTGACCACCCAGGCTTCTGTTTCATCATCCTTTTTAGGCCCATTGGTTGCATTTCCAGTGAAAGTAATATTATTAGTATAGATATAACCCCTATTCGGTTCATAATTACTAGACTGTATCGACTTCCAGCCTCCCGCAGACTGCGCCATCATGGAGACTTTACCATTGATTTCATCTGATGATTGCAGCAGAAGATTTTGAATTCGCCACAAATTATATTGCCCGTAAGTAGTTTGAGGCTTTGTAATATATTTAAATGCGATATAAATAGGTTTGTTATTAACAATTAGATCAGTAATCTTTATTTCACCAGATGGAACCAAAGCCCTATTGTCTTCATGCGTTGCCATTCTAAACCGATCTGTGATATTTATCCAGTCAGCTTTATCAAGATTAGCTAAGTCATAGGTACCATTAAAATCGCTGGATACTAAAACCGAGAACTGATTTTCTTGTTTCCCATCTAATATTTGTGAATCAAATTTCAGGCTGATATCAGATTCCAATGCCCTACTTTGATCAACATATGCATAGCTACTACCATTTTCTCCCGAATAAAAAGAAATAATGTCTGAGGTTCCCTTAAAATTAAAGGTCAAACTCTCATTTACCTTTACAGTCAATTCTTGATTTTCTACATCAAAATCTGGTGTAACAATCTCTATTTCTTTTTTACAGGCACTAGCTGTAAACAATAAAAAGGTCAGAAAAAACAGATATATCTTCATTTTGTTTATTTTTAAAACTACCAGCCTTTATTTTGGCTCAAATTTGGATTAACACTCATTTCATACGAAGGAATAGGCCATAGAACATCTCTTTCAGAAAAATTACTATAACAAATCAATGCATTATTCCGATCTACTGAATTGGGAGAATTAATAACTTCAGCTTTAACAAGATTCATCTGTTCCATAAATTTCCCCCAACGTACCACATCTCCCTTTCTCAGTAATTCAAAATTTAATTCTCTTGCGCGTTCATTTTGAATAGCCGCTCGAAAATCGTCTTTGTCATTGATGTTTGCAGTTGTTAAATCCGCATCTGTAATCTTTGTTAATTCTGCCTGAGCCTGAGCACCGTTACCCCCACCACCAGTAATGGTAATTATTGGAGCCGTTTTAAATTGTCTACCAGAGTTGGTGATAGTAATTGCCGTAATCAGACCACCCGCAACAGTTGCCGTAGCAGTAGCGTTTAAACCACTTCCACCTGAAATAGTTACTATAGGAGCAGAAGTATATCCACTACCTGGATTGATGATTTTTATAAGCTTTATACTTTCAGAGACTTGTCCTATACCATTTAGATACTTACCATACCCTCGCCTTCTTACATTGTTAACCGCATTGATGGCTAGATTTGTCGGCCCATTTAATTCATTTTCGGCTTCTGCATACATTAACAAGACATCGGAATATCTCAAAAGCGGAAAATTCTGTGGTGTACGTATATCTACCTTAGGGAGCAATATCTCACTTTCCCTACGCCATTTTCCGCAATAACGCTGATAGATTTGATTGCTGGCCCAATTTACTTTTATACTAGTGTTATTTCCTGAATATGAAAAAGGAGCAATAGACCAATCTCTTCTAAGATCGTTAGAATAAGTAGCTCCACTTGCCTCATATACATTAAACATCCAGAGTGTAGGGTGCAAATAACCAGGTGAGTATCCAATAGAAGGATCACCGCCGGTATTTTGTCTGATCCCATTATTTCGACCAACCATACCGCCAATATCATATGGACTATTATTGCCCCAGAATTCTATTTCTAGGATACTCTCTTTAATGTCATACTTATCTTGGGCATAGTTAATAAACACCTGTTCAAATGACGGATTTAAACTATGTGTACCGTCATCAATCACTTTTTCTGCCCATTTTTTCGCTTCAGCAAATTTTGAAACATCGTTTACAGGATAACCGGCCATATGTAAACATACTCTTGCCATCATACCCCAAACAGCAGTTTTGGAAACCTTACCACCAAAATTTAGATTCTTGATATCGTCAACTAATAATGAGGCCTCCTCCATATCTTTAAGAATTTGTACGTACACATCTTTGGCTGGAGTTCTTGGTATTTGAAGATCCTCAGCTGATGCTGATGGAGCAGTTTTTAATACTAATGGTACGCCATCAAATTTGCTAACCAACATGAAATAATAATAAGCCCTAAGAAACAGAGCTTCACCTCTTATTCTATCTCGTCTGACTTTATCCATGACTGGTTTGTCAATATTAGCAAGAAGCTGATTGGCCTTATTAATCCCTACATACAAAGTTTGCCAATATGACAATACCTTTGGGTCTGTTGATGCGGCATTAAATCCGGCCACTCCAGTAAGCTCAGATGCATTGCTACAAAACCCTTCATCTGTTTCTATTCCCATTCTGGCCAACATATTGTTACGATATAACCCTCCGTTTGCCCATGTTGCATATACACCATTTAATGCCGTATTAAGCTGGGCTTCTGTATTATAATAATCCTTTGGATTTATAAAATCTGCAGGCTTAGTGTCTAAAAATTTCTTACATGAAGTTATTCCGGTAATGCAGAACAACATCAAGAGTAAATACATATTTTTCATAAATTTTATATTTATTTATTCATCAATAATCGAACTGTTATAAAGATGCTTTAAGCCCAAAAACAAATGTCTGTTCTCTTGGATAGGCCGAATAATCAAAACCTGGTGTCAATATCGAGTTCGCTACAGAAACCTCTGGATCCATACCAGAATACTTAGTCCAGGTATATAGATTTTGAGCGGTAGCAAACAAGCTAAAGGACCTTAATTTCATTTTAGAAAGTACAATTTTAGGTAGTGCATAGGATAAGGAAACAGTTTTGAGCCTTAGAAATGAGCCATCTTCAATAGCACGAGAAGAGAACCGCCCCGTTGGCCCCTGACCACCAAACCTATAATACTCATTACTAGGGTTTTCCGGCGTCCATCGATTCACATAAGTGGCATATTGATTTAAATTGGATCGGGTTAACGCATTGCCTTCAAACATATCTCTATTTGCATTAAACAGGTCATTGCCATAAGACCATTGGAAAAACACATTAAGAGAAAGTCCTTTGTAACTAAGGTTATTGTTAAAACCGCCAATATGCTTTGGAAGGCCGCGACCAATAATGATACGATCTTTCTCATTAACTATACCATCGCCATTCATATCCTCATACTTGATATCTCCAGGCTTAATTGTACTTCTTAGATTTCCATTAGTGGCAATTGTATTTTTTAAGAGATAACTACCATTGGGTTGAAGCGTGAAATCATCAATCTGATAATTGCCTAGCCATTTATATCCGTACATAACAGCTGCAGGCCCACCAATTCTGGCTAGGTATAGCTGTGCATTACTATAGGGGGCAGGATAACCAACAGTGGAGATCATAGTCTCCTGAAGATCAGCAAGGGCTAATATCGTATTTGAATTAAATGAAATATTAAAATCACTGCTCCATTCAAATACCTTATTCTTGATATTTACTGTGTTTAAAGTGAATTCCAAACCCTGGTTTCTAACCTTACCAATATTCTTTAAAATTTTTGAATACCCACTACTATAGGGTACGTTCGCATTGAGCAAAAGATCTGTGGTAGTTTTTCTATACAAATCTATAGTAATATTGATTTTGTTTTTCAAGAAAGCAACATCATAACCAAAATCCAATTGTCTTGTGCTCTCCCACTTTAAATCAGAATTACCATAATTGCTCAACATTGCGGTTTGCTGAGGATCTTGATTATTAAACGAGTAATAACTGTTGTAAGGGAAAGTGATGGAAGACAAATAGGAAAAATCTCCTACACGGTTGTTCCCAGTAATCCCATAACTAACCCTAAGTTTGGAGTTAGAAACAAAAGATAATGCTTTCATAAATGGCTCTTGATACATGTTCCATGCAAATGCTGCTGATGGGAAATAGCTCCATCTATTATTCTCGGCAAATTTTGAAGATGCGTCAGCCCTAAAAGATGCAGTAAATAAATAACGGGACTTGAAGTTGTAATTTGCTCTTCCCAAAAATGAAACCAGCGTATTTTCAGTGGAAGAAGCTACCAAACTAGACAATTCACCTTCATCTATCCCATTTACTCCCAGCTCCGGGTTGGGAATATTCTTAGATAAATATCCACTTCGCTTGTTTTGAGTACTCTGTAGCGTAAAACCACCGATAATATTCAATTTGTTGTTTTTATCGATTTGGTGATTATAAGTAAGAAGGTTTTCATTTACCCAACCACTGGTTAAAGCATTGTAAATAGCCCCATTAACTCCTAATGTATTATCAGGAAAAGGGTACCCTCTAGAAGTTTGGGCATTATAAAACTCCTCATTTCTAACCGCAACGCTATTCACTCCACCTCTAACAGTTAATGCAAATTTCTTTGAAATTGAATAGTCAATTTTAGCATTTAACAATAAGGTATTTGTAACCTTAGTTTTAATTTCATTTATAGCAGAAATGTATGGATTAGCTCTTGCATCACCCGCATCAGGATCCAGCAGTTCATCTTCAATATTTTCCCCTCCACTAACCGGTCTCGCACCCCAAATCTGATACATCAGATAAGTAGCATAAGGTTGAGTACTTGTGGTTCTGGTTGATGTTGGTGAAACGCCATAATTCTTTTCGTTACCAACGTTAATGTTAAAAGATCCCCTAATATTTTTACTGATTCGTTGATCTAGGACAATTCTTCCCTGATAACGGTTATAGCCGGAATTAACAATAACACCATTCTGATCAAAAATAGAACCTGATACCGCATATTTTGTATCCGCTGTACCTCCCGTTAATGCAAGGTTATGAATCTGCACCATGCCAGTTCCGAACATTTTGTCCTGCCAGTCAATGGGAGCAATACTTTTATAGTCATCAAGCGTTCTTCCTGGTTCTGTTAAATAAGCAGCTTCGGCAATAGACGGATTGATTTCAAGTTGATATTTTACAAATTCATAAGGATCCATTAATGGTATTTTCTTAGTCACACTGTTAAATCCCAACGAACCATCATAACTTACAGCAGGTTTTCCTATACTCCCTTTTTTTGTTTCTACAATGATTACTCCATTAGCTCCACGAGCTCCATAAATAGCTGTTGCAGAAGCATCCTTTAGAATACTGATCGATTCAATATCGCTTGGATTCAATACAGCTCCTGCAGACTCTTCCAGCGGAAATCCATCTACAACATACAATGGGGCATTACTTTGTGTTAAAGAGTTCCCTCCCCTAATCACGATGTTCATACCTGATCCCGGCTGTCCATCATTAGAGCTGACCTGAACTCCGGCGATTCTTCCAGCCAAAGCTTGTTCAAATGTAGCTACCGGGGCCTTTTTCAAGTCATCCATTTTAACTTCTCCAACAGAACCGGTTAGATCACTTCTATTAACACTGCCATAACCAACCACTACCACTTCATCTAATGAGGAGGCTTGATCAATCATAACTACTTTTATATTCTTTTCTGCCCCAACCTTTCTTTCGGTAATCTGATATCCTAAATAACTGAATATTAAGATATCAGTTTGCTTTGCACCACGGATTGTAAAATTCCCATCGATATTGGTTACTGTTCCGCTGACGGAACCTTTGATCCTTACACTTACTCCTGGTATAGGAATATCATTTCGATCAACCACTTTCCCTTTGACCTCAGTTTGCCGGATTTCCTTTTCCGGAATCGACTCTTCTTTTTTTACAACAATGGTTTTATTTTCAATGGTATAATTTAACCCATTTGGTGATAAAGCCTGATCTAATGCCACTCTTAACGCCGCATTTTTAAAATTCACCTTTATTCCAGGTGTTTCTTTTAAGATTTGACCATTGCATAAAACATTATAGCCGGTTTGTTTCTTGATTTCCCTGAACAGGTCTACTAGTGAAATGTTATTTTGAGACAAAGTTATAGTCTGGGCATAGCCAGATGCATTAACCTGAACAATGGCGATAAAAACAATCAGCACTATTAACTTCATTATAACTAGATATTTTAACATAGGAGAGGCAATTCTCTCCCAGCCATAGAAAATGTAATTTTTCATTACCTTTGGTTGATTTAGGTTTAAGAGTAGTTCACATAATTATCATCTATAAACCAGGTCATTTACCGGGGAAAGACGCAACCTTTCTCCGGTTAATTAAACAGGTTTATCAAGTAGATTGTAAAATCAATCCATAACTAATACCCTCCTTCCCTCAACTTTGAAATGAACTGAGCCTGTCAATTCTATTAATTTCAATACATCCGTTATGCTTTTAAACCGGGAAATGGATCCCCAGATCAATACATTTTTTGCTGAAGACTTGTAAACAATCTCCACATCATACCAACGGGAAATTTTATTCATAACACTTCTTATATCTTCATTATTGAACATAAACTCATCATTCTTCCAGGCGATAACTTCTTCTGTATTTACTTTCCTCACTTCTATAATACCTTGCAACACTTCCCCCTGCTCTCCAGGTTTAAGAATTTTTGTATGGACATTACCTGAGCTTCCATTTGGAGAAACACTTACCTTTCCTTCTATAAGAGTAGTTCTTGAAAAACTTTCATCCTGATAAGAACTCATATTGAAGTGGGTTCCCAATACCTTAACCACCTCTCTGTCTGTATGGACAATAAAGGGAAATGCTTCATTTTTAGCAACTTCAAAGTAGGCTTCACCGTTCAACTCCACCGACCTTGTTTTAAGTCCAGAAAAAGACACTGGATATTTAAGAGTAGAGGCTGCATTTAACCAAACCATTGATCCATCTGGCAAGCGCACCTGGTAAGTCTCCCCCTTATTAGTCGAAAGTGTATTCTGTTGTCCTTTCTTTGAATCACTCTGATTCTTGATCTCATAAACCAATTGCCCATCGGCAGTCTTTGTAATAATCACCCCAGCTTCCTGGGCTAATTGGCCTTTATTGGCCGATGAAAGGACTATTTTTTCGCCACTTGCGAGAATCAATGTAGCTCCTTGTTTGCCAGGAACGACTTCCTGTTTAACTGCAAACTGTTGTTGAACCTGATTAGCCTCTCTTTTTGAAAAATAAAACAAGCCAGCAAGTCCAACAACAAGAACAACAGCTGCTGCAACATAAAAATATCTTCTCTTTTTTACTTTAGGGGTCTTATTTTCCTGATCAAGAATAACCCTTTGCGTCAGTGATTGATAGATTTCAGCCTTAACTGTTTCTTCGTCTCGCATCTGTTCCTTATCCCATTCAGTATATCTACGTAGCATTAAATGATAGGCATGATCAAAAGCAATTCTCTCTTCTTCTGAAGCAGAATTGTCATGACACTTACGGGCCAGTTCTTTAAATTCTCTGTCGGTCATATTTGGTTATATACCAATACGTCTGATTAAAAGAACTTAACCCTAGTAAGAATTAAAAATATTTTTTTTAAAAAATGCTGAAAAAATAAACGGATTAGTTAAGTATCATCGGTGTCAGGATACATACCCAAAATAAAAAATCGCCCATAGAGATACGCAACTGCTTCAATGCCAATGTAATTTGAGCTTCTACAGCCTTAACAGTTATATTTAACTTCTCTGCTATTTCTTTATTACCCAGATACTCTTTTCTACTCATTACAAATATCTGGCGACAACGCTCCGGGAGTTCGGATATACTTTTATCCAAAAGACTATTGATGTCACTTTCATTCAGCCTATCATGCATCTCCTCTTTACCTGCCAATAGCTCTAGTTCACCAGGTTCTAAGAAAACCTTACGATTTGAGGCTGCCTTGATATGCGTTAAAACTTTGTATCGTATCGCAGTAAAAAGATAAGGTTTAAGTGCCATAATGCTTGACTCATTTCTTCGGACCCACAACTGAAGCAATACATCCTGTACTATATCTTGAGCAGCGGCATCTTCCCGTAAAATAGAATAGGCGGAAAGATACAAACGCTTCCAATATTTATTGTAAATATGCTTTAAAGCTATTTGGCTATTCTCCCGGAGTAAATCCAGCAGTTCATCATCATCATATTCCTGGCTGATCAGCATGTTATATTTGGTTGTTCCTAATTTACATTAAAATAGGAATATGCAAAGCATAAAACTAAGTGCAAAACACAAATATGCAAGATACAAAGCTTATCCCTTTTTAACTTTTTATCTACTACCTATACTATATTACCAATTATTGAACTATAGGTCTTTAAGAGAGAATAAAAAAAGCAGAAATTAATTTGAATGAAATGTAAAACAATTGTTATACAGCAAATAAAAGATCATTCTACACGTTAACATTCAACGGATATTTCCGTGTAAACATTACTTTTGCCAAAATTTAAACTATCTCATTCCCAATTATGAAGAAAACATTGTACGCCCTCGTTTTGTCTGTTCTTTTTTTTAGCTGTCAACAAAACCAAGAAAACGCTGCTACTTACACGCCTCGTGTATTAACTGCCAATGAAAAATTTAATGGATATCTGGAAGGTTCAGATAGTGCTTTTACAGTTCTTATTCATAAAGATGAAGCCAGCTCAAGCGAAGTAAAAGAAGAATTTAAAGTAAAATTCAAAGATACACTTGTTAAAATTCAAATTAACAAAGCTGATCCTAACTCTGCAACAGAAAAGTTCTCATCAGTACAATTCATTAATACACAGAAAACAACCATGCTTGTTCAGATTTCTGATAAATCTGGTTTAACTGCTCCTTGCTATTTATTATCCGTAAAAGATGGAAAATTGGAAGTAATCAGTTTATACAGACCTTCAACTGGTAAACAAGACACTAAATACACTACTGGTATAATCAAAGTAGGAAGAGCGGGATATGTAGTTAACAATGATTTCTATATCACCAATGTTAACGCTCAAGTTTATCTAATAAAAAGACAAAACCCTGAAGAGCGTATACAAGGTCAGTTTATTCTTAATTCACCTGATAAATCAACAATTGTATTTCTTACAGACAAATCTTTATACCAGGTACATTATGTGAGTGATGATGTGTATAACGAAACATTCTCTAAAAAGGTTCCGCAGTCGGCAGCTGACCTTCCTGAATGGGTAAGAAACAATTTCATGTGGCAAAAAAATAAAAAAGGAATAACCTTTTTGAAATTTAATGACAGCGACAGAATTGTCGACATCAGAGAGTTCCAATAAGGAATAAACCTATCAAATTCATTACAGAATAAGTTTTGGGAGGCGAATGGATGCAATTATGTGTACATTAGACTAACAAAACTTATTTTTTTATGAAACCATCCTTAAAGCTACCTTTGGTAGCCATGTTGGCAATTTTTGCATCTTGTGACAATACTAACAAGAAAAATGATGCTGCACAGACTGGTATTTCACCGTCAAACCCCTTCTTAAAAGAAAGTACGCTACCGTACCAGGCCGCCGATTTTAACGCTATAAAAGATGAAGATTTTAAACCCGCCATAGAGGAGGGAATGAAAATTCATCTGAATGAAATCGATAGAATCGCTAACAACCCCGATGAGCCGACTTTTGAGAATACGCTTATTGAAATGGAAAAAAGTGGTCAGATGCTTCAGCGTGTAAATAACGTATTTGGCCTGATTACAAGTTCAAATACAAATGACAACTTGCAAAAAATACAAGAAGAATTAGCACCAAAGCAAGCCGCTCATCAAGATGCTATATATCTGAATGCTAATTTATTTAAACGTATTGAAGCAATCTACAACAGTAAGACGAAACTTAAATTAGATTCAGAATCTTTAAGATTAATAGAATATTATTATCAAAAATTTGTATTGGCCGGTGCCAAATTATCTGAGGATGCTAAAGCAAATCTTAAGAAACTTAATGAAGAAGAAGCTTCACTTAGTGCTAAATTTGCAAATCAAACACTTGCAGCAGCTAAAGCTGGTGCTTTAGTTGTTGATATGGTAGCAGAATTAGCGGGCTTAACCGAAGTTGAAATTACCGCAGCAGCACAGGCGGCTAAATCTGCGAATAATGAGGGGAAATGGCTATTATCTCTTCAAAACACCACACAACAGCCATTCCTGCAATCATTATCAGATAGAGATACCCGCAAAAAATTATTTGATGCTTCCTGGAACAGAGCCGAGAAAAATGATGACAACGATACCAGAAAAACAATTGTTCAAATCGCAAAAGTTAGAGCAGAGAAAGCTAGCTTAATGGGTTTCCCTAATTATGCAACCTGGAAACTTCAAGACCAAATGGCTAAAACACCTGCTGCCGTAGAGTCGTTCTTTGCCAAATTAGTACCTTCTGCTACTGCAAGGGCAAAAACCGAAGCTGCAGAAATCCAGACATTAATTGACCAGCAAAAAGGAGGTTTTAAACTAGAAGCGTATGACTGGAATTACTATGCCGAACAAGTACGTAAGGCGAAGTATGACCTGAACGAAAGTGAGATCAAGCCCTATTTCGAAATGAATAACGTGCTTAAAAATGGCGTCTTTTATGCAGCTACCAAACTTTATGGAATAACTTTTAAAGAACGTACTGACCTGCCTGTTTACCACAAAGATGTTAAGGTTTATGAATTGTTTAATGAAGATAAAACTGCAATTGGTTTGTTTTACTATGACTTTTTTAAACGTGATAACAAATCTGGTGGGGCTTGGATGGACAACATGGTAGGCCAATCTAAATTACTGGGTACTAAACCTGTTATTTTTAACGTGTGTAACTTTACCAAACCAGCAGAAGGACAACCTGCTCTGATCAGCTTTGATGAAGTGACTACTATGTTTCATGAATTCGGTCATGCTTTACACGGATTTTTCGCAAATCAACAATATCCAAGCTTATCAGGCACGAATGTCGCTAGAGATTTTGTAGAACTCCCTTCTCAATTTAACGAACATTGGGCTGTAAATCCTGAGGTATTTAAAAATTATGCCGTTCATTACAATACCGGCGAGCCTATGCCACAGGCATTGGTAGACAAACTAAAAAAAGCCGCTGATTTTAACCAAGGTTACGCATTAACTGAAGTCCTTGCAGCAGCTGCTTTAGATATGCAATGGCATAGTCTTTCAGCAACAAGTCCAGTTCAGAATGCCAATAAGTTCGAAACAGATGCATTAAAGAAAACCGGATTGAGCTTATCATATGTACCTCCGCGCTATCGTTCAAGCTTCTTCAAACACATTTGGGGTAGTGGTTACGCTGCAGGCTATTATGCTTATCTGTGGAGTGAGATGTTGGATCATGATGCTTTTGCCTGGTTTGAAGAAAATGGCGGTTTAACAAGAGCAAATGGACAACGTTTTCGTGATATGATTTTGTCTAAAGGTAATACAGAAGATTATGGAAAGATGTTCCGTGATTTCAGAGGTCAGGAGCCAAGTATCAAAGCTTTACAAAAATACCGCGGCCTACTTTAAACAGCTGCCCAAATCAATAGAAAGGCCTAATCATTAAATTTTGATTAGGCCCTTTTATTTCTAAGGCAATATTTAATCTTTATGTTTTACAGCATTTTGATAAGCTCTTGTGCTTTATCAAAATTGCTAGTTCCAGAAGGAATTTTTTCCATCCATGCTATTGCATCCCGATTGTTTTTTTCTTTAATATAACTTAAAGCTATATAATATGCCGCATCATATTTAAACACCGATGCTCCATCATATATTTTTGTTAAAACTGTTCTTGCTTCAACAGTCCTCCCTGTTTCAATAAGCGATACACCATAATAATAAGCAACCATAGAATTTTCTGGACTATCTGCATATTCCTTTTGTAAAATATCAGAAGCTGAGATAAAATCACCGGAATTATAAAAATCCGCGGCCTTTTCCAGGTTATTTTTATTATCCTCACCACGTTCCACTACAGACATTTCTTTACTGATAGCATATTTTTCGTACAGTCCAGCCGACCAGGGTGCCCAAACCAATAAACCAATAATTAAAATAGCAGCAACACTCATCCATTTTAAATAAGGCTTTATTGAAATTATTTTAGGAGTTGTAATAGTTTTTGTCTCTAAAAATATTTCATCTTTAAAATATTCTTTATTTAATGAGGCTAGTGTTGCTTCAACCTTTGCATCTGCCTCAGATGGGGCAATCCTCATTTTTAATGTCTGATGAACATTTTTATATTCAGCAAGCATTCCCTGCAGTTCAGGATCTGTTTGAATAGCAAGCTCAAACTCCGCCTGCTCTTGGTGCTCCATGTCGCCCTCAAGGTAACGTGCCACAGCTAATAATTTCTCCTCGTTCATCATTATTCTTCCGTTTTATCAGATTGAACCATTTTTATCAGAGATGCCATGCATTCAGATTTCTTTTTTCTCAGGTAACCATAAGTAACACCAAGGGTTTCGGCCACTTTTTCCTGTGCTTCACCTTTCATGCTCCATGAAATGATTTCTTTGCAGCGTTCTCCTAATTTTTCAAATGCTTTGAAAAACAACTTCGACTGCGCTTCCTGCTTTTCCAGATCATCTGCATTTGCAAAAGTATCTTCTCCGATATGTAATAAATCCTCCTCACTATTTGTTACCGGTAGAATCGATCTTTTTTTTAATTCATTCAACCATTTACGCTTACAGATCAATAAGATATATGGCTCAAATGGACAGGTGAGTTCCAATGTTTTATATTTCGCCTGCTTATACACGTCCATCAAGGCCTCTTGAAAAATATCTCCGGCATCGTCTTCACTCCCGCTATTGAATACAATCCAGGATTTTACTTTAACCGCGCAACGCT
The DNA here is from genome assembly GCF_041645105.1 of Pedobacter sp. Lineage (GTDB taxonomy): Bacteria > Bacteroidota > Bacteroidia > Sphingobacteriales > Sphingobacteriaceae > Pedobacter. The sequence continues at coordinate 343,841 of NZ_JBAZQQ010000004.1, read as the reverse complement.
TATAGATCTCATTAATAACCATGGTATCATTATTTACCAGGCCAATAATAAAACGCTGATCAGAATGTATGTTTTTAGCCATTAACGAATTTATAAAGGATCATCTAATCACGAATTTATAAATCTTTTGATAGCTGAGTGAAAAAAATAATTAAAGATGGGGGTAACAATTTCTGAAGTGCATTGATATCTATTCAAATCATCCAATGGCGGACGCTGAAAAGCCTGAAAAGAGTAAGCAAATTTAAAAATTAGAACCATGAAATCTTTAAACTTAACATCAGCATTATTTATCGTATTGATTGCTTTAGGCATAGCCTGTAAAAAAGAAAATCATGGCGGCGATAAGAACACTACAAAATCAGCTAAAGAATTTACAGCCAAATATGGCGCTCAAAAACAAGTTAAAGAAATTAACGCTTCAGCGCTTCCTCAAACTATTACCTTTTTAGACGGTACAAAAATAACTTTCCCGGTTGGGTCCTTAACTAAAGGAGGTGTTCCAGTAACCGGAACTGTACGTGTAGAAGTTTATGAAGTATTAAAAAGAAGCGGTATTATTTTCTCTGGTGCAAATACCAATCATTCATCTGGCGCCCCACTTTCTTCTGATGGTTTCATCTTTATTGATGTAAAATCAAATGGTGTAAGTGTAGATCAAAATCTGATTGTACCAGTTCAAATCGCAATTCCTGCAAAAAGAGATGGTAGTACTCAACTTTGGGTTGGGGTAGATCAGGAAGGTAAGCCTTTAGTAGCTGATGAAGACAACAAAATGGCATGGGCTGATCCAAGAAAAGGTGATGGTGCCGGTCCAAATGGAGTAGTTGCTGTTCAAAATGCTTTTACCTTTAATTTTGGAACACTAGGATGGATTAACTGTGATGTCTTTTATAACTATACTAACCCTAAAACTACGGTAAGAGTTGAAGTTTTAAATAATCCGGGTTCAATGGCAAGTTTCTTCTCTTACACAGGTGAAACTTACGTATACTTTTGTGCAAAAGGTAGCAACGTAGTCGCTCAATTATATACTCCTGATGGCCCGAGTAAAGTAAAAAGCTATGATAATATGATGCCAATTGGTTCAGAAGGCCGTATGATTTCTTTCTCAATCAAAGATGGTAAATTCTACTATGCAGCACAGGACATCACTATTTCCGCTAATCAAAATATAACACTGACACTTGCAGAGACTACAGAAGATGCAATTCAAACCGCCATAAATAGTCTTAATAATTATTAGAAATCCCTATGAATGCGCTATCACGGTAAGGCCCCTATAAATGGGGCTTTGCCTTTTTCTATTTATTTTTAATTGCAACTACGCTCTGATTTATAAATATATTGTTAAATTCATTTTCAATTATGAAAAGACGGCTACAATTGCACTCACTATTTTTCGGAACCGTTTTAGCACTCTCGTCGATAGTGTCCGACTTACATGCACAAACTACTCAACCTCCGGTAACAAAAACACTTCCTGTATTGACTTTGCCAGAGGATACTGTTCCTGCAATTATTCATCATACTACAGAGAATGGAGTAGTAAAGTTCAGTTCTACATTACGAGCACTCAGAAAGATTGCCGGTGCTCCTGAACCTTTTTATTCTTATTTCTGGGAATTTGGAGATGGTCAGTTTTCATTTGAAAAAGAACCTCAGCATATTTATCCTAATGACCAGACATACAATGTACGTTTATATGCCACTAACAGTTACGATGATGGGAAACGTCCTCCAACCAGGCCCAAACCTCTGAAACCTGGAAGTAGCAGACCTGTATTGGCTGCTATAAATCCGGCTGGAGGGTCTCAGTTTTTTAAATCAGGTGGCACTATTGAAATGAGAACCAATTGCATGCCTAAACCAGGAGATGATATGATGCTGGTTTTAGGTTACCGCAATAAACTTGAAAATGGTATTGCCAGCTTAAATGGCACCTTATCCATTTTATATAATGATAAAGAATTTAACAAGGATAACTTTGAACTTGCCGAAAGTCGTACATATAACCAGGAAAAGGAAACCACATTAAATCAACGGGGAAGCTATACTTCATTAAAGGTAAATAAAACACCTGTTTATTATGCTGCACTAAAAGGCCCGAATATGAATGATTTTATCGGAGAGAAGTATAATAACCTTGTAATAGACCCTGAGGGCACAGCTTTGATCAAGGAAAAAATGGATGCATATAGGAAAAATCAAAGCTGGAAATTTGAAAATCTTAAATCCGGAGAGGAGAAGTTTATATTCCTTAATTTCAAGACTACCCCGGAAATGATTAAAGACACCAATGCAGTAATAAAACTTACAGGCGTCTTCATGCCCGACAATCCTTTAGCTGCAACAGAACTTTTCACCATAGAATTGCAAATTGTTGCTTCTCATGACCCCAACAAAATGATGCTGAAAAACAGCAGAATGAATTTCCGTTTTACAGGAAAAAACAGAAAATTAACCTACAAAGTAAAATTCCAGAATACTGGTAAGGGACCCGCAAAGAAAGTAGATGTGGGTGTTGCTATTGCTGAAGTACTTGATAAAGGCTCAATAGAAATACTAGACTCAAAACCGAAAATCACTCCAGGCAAACCTACCTATGTCAACCAGAGTTATCTGGATACCATTAGTCGGGCCGATAGTATTCACTTTGTATTTAACAACATTTACTTACCTGGAACCCTGCAAAAAGGTGTTAAAGATGCCGATTCTACCATGGGTTTTATCGAATACAAAATAGGTTTCAAAGAAAAGCCTAAAAAGTTGCCTTTTAAAAGTGGAGCAGCAATTGTCTTTGATAAAAATGAACCTATTTACACAAACAAAGCCACAGGAAGATACAAAATGGGTTTATCTCCAGGTATTATTGCTGGTTATGGCTTCCCTTTTAAGAATGGAAATACGCCTTTAACAGGACAAAAAAACATCACCTTTGGACTAAGTCTTGCACCTTATGCACCTCATAGGTACTACTGGCAGGTAGAAGTATATGCAAGTACTTTTGCTGAAAAAGAATATCCAGTCACCCAAATTATGGGTAGTGAGAGACTAGTCCCCATTGAGGTAAATGGCAAGCTTCAGGAAGCAAGGTTAAAATACGCAGACAGTACGGTAACAACTAAAGTAATGACCATTAATATTGTTCCGTTGCAAATGCGTTATAATTTTAACAAATACTTCGGTGCAGGTATAGGCACGATGGTTTCTATTGATGTTGATAAGCAGTCGACCCCTAAAAAAGAAGCTCACTATGAAGTACCAAATGCTGTTGGGGTAGGTCAGGAGGTCATTATAGAGAAAGCTTTTGATAAATTGAGCAGTAGCTTTAAAGATTTTCAAAACACCATGTTTGCCGATATACAAGTAGGCAAGGTACGTGTAGGTCCTGCACTTGGTTTTAGATACATGTATACCTTTCAGGGTAATGGGAACAGGCTAATCACTTATTTAACGTGGAAGTTTTAACTAAAATCCTACTGATTTGCTTTTCCTTTCCTGGCTTTGCAATGGCACAAAAGCCAATCGCCCACACACAAGTAATTGCTAAAACACTAGACTCCTTAAAAAAAGAAGACAATTTATCGGATTGGTTGTATACAAGAATAGATTACAGCTATACTACCCCACGGCAAAGCCTTCCCTTCCTGATGAATACGGAAAAAGAAATGTGGCGTAAACCCAACTCTACTTCTGAAAAAGAAGCATGGTTAATGCTCTTAAGTAATCAGGGTTATAATCAAATGTATACTGGCAATATCCTCAATTCTATCAATTGTTATGAGCAAGCTTATAATTACGTTGTTAAACATAAATTGAATGTAGAGGGTATTGCAGATTATGTGTTAAAGCCCTGGGCAAATAATTATACACGCCTGGGTGATTATGAGAAAGCGTTATTTATACAGCAAAAGACACTTGACTATGCTAAGAAAGAACATAATGATGAATTAGCGATTTCTGTTTACAACAACATGGCTATTTCTTATCGTTCATTGGGTGATTTCAAAAAAGCAGAAGAATCCATTCGATTAGGGACAAAAAAGACAAATGCAAATACGGTATCATTGGTACTGTTAGACAATACACTTGCTGATATCTATAATGATAAAAATGAGCTTGATCGCGCAGAACAAGTCATTAAAAGAAATATTATTCGCCAACAGAAACTAAAAGCAAATTTTGAAACGGCTTACTGGCTCTTAAGCAGTTATATTACGGCTGGTGATATTCAACAAAAAAAACAGAAGTTTGCAAATGCACAAAATAGTTATAAGCGTGCTTTAGCTATTAATGATCAATATTACAAAGGAAACAGACTTAGAGAAAAAGCTTATACGCTTATACAACTTGGTAAAATTAAACTTGCACAGAAAGACGCCGTTCAGGCTATTGACTTCTTTAATCAGGCACTAACAACATTCGGACTTACAGATTCTATTCTACTGTTCAACAAGGAAAGAATATTTGGAGACAATCGTCTGATCGATGTTTTCTATCAGAAATCAATCGCCTACAATCAAGTTGGACAGGATAAGCTGGCTTTAGAGAATATTCGATTATCATTACTATCTGCTGATAGGATTCGCTTTGAATTAGCAGATGTAAAAACCAAACAACGTTTCCAATCGGCCACAAAAGACATGGCAGAAAAGGCTATTGGCATTGCTTTCCAATTACTTGAAAAAACAAAACAACATCAATATGCAATCATTATTATTGATATAATAGAACAAACACGTGCTCGCACTTTATTGGATGATATTCGAAGAAATCAGCAACAACTTACTTTATCGACCAAAGACCCCCTATTTGAGCAGAAAGCTAAACTTGAGCAAGCTATTGCTTATAATGAAAAAGAACTTTTACAGGGTACAGAAATCTCAATTGAGGTTGAAAAACGTAATTCCGAACTGAAGTTTAAACTAGAAACTCTTGAAAAAGATTTAGTAAGACGTTATCCATCATTGGCTATAAATAAAGACATTAGTTCTGCTAAAAGATTATTGTCCCAGTTGCCATCGAACATTCATTTTTTAGAGTTTTTTTCTGGCAAAGAGTACCTTTATGTAGCAGAAATCTATAAAAATCGGGTGAAACATGTTAAAAGAGTCGCTAATGCGGAACAAGTAAAGAAAGACATTTTTGATTTTGTACACACCTATTATCACCATGGTCCGGCAGCTATGATGAACCAGCCGGAAACTTTTTTCAAATCATCAAATCAAATCTATAACGCTTTACTAAAAGACTTTAACTTTCACAATAACGACAAATTGATCATTATCCCTGATGAGATAATAGGTTATCTTTCCTTTGATGGTTTAATTACCGATAATAAATACAAATCTAATATTTCCGAATGGCCATATCTTATTAAAAATCTTTCCGTTTCTTATGCCTTTTCTATTCAGACATGGATTAATCAATCAAAAAAAAGAAGTTATCCTGAAAAAAAATTCGCAGGTCTGTTTATCACGCATCAGAATAAAAGTAAGCAGCATATTCCTGCAGTAGCCAAAGAAGCAGAAGCAATAGAAAAGATTATTGATGGTGATTTTAGAAAAGACAATGACGCACAAGTAAAAGATTTTTTCAATTCCTTTGATAAAGCTGGGGTTTTACACATCAGTACCCATTCCTATCTATCGGGTGTACAAAAAGAGCCTACATTAGCCTTTGATGATGCTGAGGTTTTCTTATTCGAATTATCAGCCAGAAAAGCAGCTCCAGACCTGGTAGTACTCAGTGCATGCAGAACCGCGGATGGTGTCATGAACAGCGGCGAAGGAATCATCAGTTTAAGTAGAGGTTTTGCTGCCATAGGAACAGGTGGTACCATTGCAGGTTTATGGAATGTAAATGATAAAGCAGCTTCAGAAATTACAGTTAATTGTTATAACAATATATTACAAGGTCAGAAAATCAGCACAGCATTACAGCTGGCAAAACTACAATGGCTGGAAGATAAACAACGTCCTGTACAGGAATTTCTCCCTTATTATTGGGACGCATTAATTTATATGGGCTACGACCAAAATATTGATTTAAAGCCTGCGCGTAATCACTTTACATATTACGCGCAGCTTGGAGCACTGTTATTAACTGCTCTTTTAGGAATCTGGTTTCTTGTAAAAAAGAGATCTATTTCTCCTGTTTCAAAATTGTAACTCCCAATGGCGGAATATTTAATAAAATAGAGTATTCCCTTTCATGACAGCCTACCTTTTCAGCTGAGATTAATTTATTATTCAGCTTTCCGCTACCAAAAAACTCTTTCGCGTCCGTATTAAAAATTTCTTTCCATTTGGCTTTAAAAGGTATACCTATACGGTATTTCTCTCTGTAAACAGGTGTCAGATTCAAGATTACAATTAATGTATCTTTTGCTTTCTTCCCTTTTCTGATGTAGACATAAATGGAGTGTCTTCCATCATCAGCACTAATCCATTCAAACCCTTCATAGGAAAAACTATGTTCATACAAAGCGGGTTCTGATATATAAAGTTTATTTATCGCACGAACCGTTTTCTGCATTCCTAAGTGTGGCGCATGCTCCAGCAAATGCCAGTCTAGTGAATTTTTAAAATCCCATTCATGAGTCTGCGCGAATTCATTACCCATAAACAATAACTTAGTACCCGGATGTGTAAACATATATGCATAAAGTACCCTTAGGTTAGCAAACTTCTGCCATTCATCACCAGGCATTTTATAAATCATAGATGATTTACCATGTACCACTTCATCATGTGAAAACGGAAGCATAAAATTCTCCGTGAATGCATATGTAATACTAAAAGTAAGCTGATAATGATGGTATCTGCGATTTATAGGGTCATTTTTAAAGTACTTTAATGTATCGTTCATCCAACCCATCATCCATTTCATACCAAAGCCTAAGCCCCCATCATGTACAGGATGCGTAACCCCAGGATAGGTACTGCTTTCTTCGGCAATCGTGTGTACCCCATCATAATTCCCATACACCGCTATATTCAGATCTTTAAGAAATTGTATGGCACCAAGATTTTCGGAACCACCAAATTCATTTGTAGCAGCTTCTTCGGCCTTTCTGGAGAAGTTGAAATAAAGCATAGAAGCAACAGCATCTACCCTTAATCCATCAATATGGAAATGATCAAGCCAATACAAGGCATTACTAATTAAGAAGGACCGCACCTCATTTCTATCATAGTTGAAGATATAAGATTTCCAATCAGGATGAAATCCCTTTCTCATATCAGAATGCTCATACAAATGGGTACCATCAAAATGATAAAGACCATGTGCATCCCCAGGAAAATGCGATGGAACCCAATCTAATATAACTGCAATATTATTTTTGTGTAGCTCATTGATCAGGTACATTAATTCCTGTGGGGTACCATGTCTGGAACTCGCTGCAAAATACCCTGTAATCTGATACCCCCAGGATGGAAAATAAGGATATTCCATAATCGGCATTAGCTCTACATGTGTAAAACCCATATCCAATACATAAGGAACAAGACTATTCGCTATTTCCACATATGTCAACACCCTATCCGGCTCACTAGGATCACGTTGCCAGGATCCCAGATGCACTTCATAAACCGACATTGGTTTATCTAAAGCATTTAACTTTGGTCTTTTATTTAACCATGCTTTGTCTTTCCATTTATAGTCATTATCCCAAACTATGCAAGCTGTTTTAGGGGGGTGTTCCCATCTTTTTGCATATGGATCACCCTTTTCAACTTCTAGTCCGTCAAAACCTTTAACCAGAAATTTATACATATCCCCTTTAGATACGCCAGGGATAAATCCCTCCCAGATACCAGAACTATCCAACCGGAGGTTTAATGGATGACTGGTCCTATTCCATTCATTAAAGTCACCAATAACATGTAATTTCTGCGCATTTGGCGCCCAGACTGAGAAATAAACTCCCGCAACCTCATTAACAACAATAAGGTGTGCACCAAACTTTTCGTAAAGGCGGAAGTGCTTGCCAGATACAAATAAAGAAATATCAAATTCAGTAAATAAGCTATGTGCAAGCACTTTCCTCATCAGTTATATATTTTTATACTAGTGAAATTCTTATTTGATTTAAAACGCAGACAGTTGTTTTCATCAATCTGATAATCAACAACATCATTCTCATCAACTGTGATCTTATTTACATTAAATGGCAATCCGATAATTTTAAAATCGTACAGCTCATAATTTGGTGTGTAAAGGCCGTCTACAGTTTGCTCGATATTCATTAAATACTGCGTTCCTTTAACGTTAAACTTCTTTTCCGAATAGATATCCTGCTCATACGCAAAAGTATCTCCATGATCTTCAAACAAGAAAGAGTTTACCTCGTAATCGCTATAATAAATATTCAACAAAACTTCATCAATATTTTTTTCACCGACATACTGCATTACAGGATATTCTGGGATTACAGAACCTGCTCTTACAAACAAAGGCATCTGATCTAATGGAGCCTGTATATTGTGCTCACTTTCTCCTTTTAATATTTCATGTGTCCAGAAGTTATACCATTTGCCTTTAGGCAGATATACCATTCTTGATACAGCTCCTTGTTCTAATACAGGACAAACTAGAATTTTATCGCCAAATGTAAACTCATCCTGACGGAAACTCGTACTTGCATTCTCTTGCTCCAACATAACCAATGGTCTGAGGATAGGGAATCCATAACGGTGGTGTTCCCAAAAAACCGAGTACAAGTACGGCATTAACCTATAACGTAATTCTATATAGGTTCTGTTGATACTTGTATATGGTTCTCCAAAACTCCATGGTTCACGCTCAGCCGTATCTCCAGCAGAGTGAGCACGCATAAATGGAGAGAATGTACCTAACTGAATCCACCTCGTAAACAACTCGCCATCTGGCTCTCCACTAAACCCACCTATATCTGTTCCACAAAATGGCACTCCTGAAATAGACATTCTCTGACACTGGATATTTCCTATTTTCAAATGCTCCCAGGTTGCCACATTATCTCCTGTCCAAACACAGCCATAGCGTTGCATACCTGAATACCCTGCACGAGTTATGGTAAATGGACGCTTGTTCCGCATTAACTTTTTAAGGCCATCGTATGTAGAACGCACCATTTGCATTCCATACACATTATGTGCCTTGCGGTGCGAACCACGATAACCATCGAAGTTATGCCTTACATCATTAGGGAAAGTACCTGAACCAAATACTGCCGGCTCATTCATATCGTTCCATACACCTGCAACGCCTATATCGACCATCTCTTTATACAATTTACCCCACCAGTCTCTTACAGCTGGATTCGTAAAATCTGGAAACTGACACCTGCCTGGCCAAACATGTCCCTCCATAAAGTAATCGTCACTTCTTCTACAGAAAAAATTATTTTCCTTACCTTCCTTAAACACCCAGTAATTATCATCCACTTTAATCCCCGGATCAATCATCACCACCGTTTTAAAACCATCATTTGCCAGCTCCTTAATCATCCGCTTAGGATCAGGGAAATGATTTTTATTCCAGGTAAAACAACGATAGCCATCCATATAATCAATATCCAGATAAATAGCATCACAAGGGATATTTCTAGACCTGAAGCCTTCAGCTATTTCCTTTACCTTTTTCTCCGGATAGTAACTCCATCTACACTGATGATAACCTAATGCCCATTTTGGTGGCATTGGATGGGTACCGGTAAGCGTTTGATATCTTTTAACCACGTCCATCAAATGAGGACCATGAATATAATAATATTGCAATTCTCCACCATCAGCCCAAAAGCTGGTCTTATTTTGATCTTCTTTACCAAAGTCAAAATAAGAACGGAAAGTATTATCGAAAAATATACCATAGGCGGCCTGATGATGTACCCCGGTATAAAAAGGTATGGTACGGTATAAAGGATCCTGGTCCCAACCAAAAGAGTAGGCATCTGTATTCCAGTTTTGGAAATGTCGTCCTCTTAAGTTCATGTTACCAGATTTATCGCCCAGTCCAAAGAAATTCTCATCAGGAAGACATTTTTTGGTAGCATACACATAATAACCGCCAAATTCAATATTCTCTTCCCAGTGCATAGCAGAATCATCTTCACTCATTACCATCTGGCTACTGTTTTCAACAAAAGAGATATTGAAATCACTCTTTCTGACCTTGCAGGTTATGGTATTAGTTGAAATGGCATAATAATCATCCAGATTTTCCAACTTAAAAGTAGTTACCTTCTGGTCTACTACTGGAACTGCATATGAAAAGTCCTCTAGAAAAACACCATGCGGTGCCATTCTTACCCTAATTATCTCATCGCTAACTACTCGGATTTCAACACGAGCATCACCATCTGATAAATAGAACTTGTTACCTTCGGCATGAACCTGCTGTACAGCACTTAGGTATTTTTTAACGATTGGCTTAGGCCCTGAAACAGGATTATTTAAATGCTGTACAGTTTCTTCTGTTTCAGCTCCTGCAACTACATTCTCGTTTATGTCGTTTTGTTGATTATTTAATTCTTCCATGAAAACCCCTCATTAAGTAGAAAAAACACGAGTCATTTTACTTCGTGTACTTTATACAACTAAGGTGTTAAAATTTCTATTAAAACCAAAGAGTTATTATCAGATAAAATTAAGGCAACAAAAAGGCCCTGACGTGAATGTCAAGGCCTTAAACTTAAAAAAAGAATATTTTTATGGATTAAATGTATACGACACATAGTACAATGCACCTACTGAAGGGTTACCATATGAAGTGAAATAGTATTTATTCAGAAGGTTTGAACCACCAATTTTAATCATGGAATTCACAGATGGAACTTTAAGATTAACCTGTGCATCTATAGTGCCATATGCAGGAACTTCGCCAGATGAAAATGAGCTGTTCCAGTAAAATTTCTCCTGCCAGCGATATGCGGCATTAAAACCGACATTTTTAATGATTTCCTTGTTTCCGAAACCTAAATTATAACGCATTTTAGGTGTGTTAAAATCATTAATATAACCATCAGGAAGATCTCCAATCTCATTATAAGATACGTTTCCACTCAAATTAAACTTACCAAGCAAATAATCTAAACCGAGTGCAGCACCATATGAGTCTACTTTTCCTTTGGCATTAACAGGCACTCCGAATTTAGTGAAAGTACCATCCTTATTGTCCTGATATACATCAACAGCTGTAATAAAGTCTTCATAAGTATTATAATATGCATAAGCATCTATCATGAACTTAGGACCTAATAACCCTTTATAACCAACTTCATAGGCTTGGACACTTTCCGGACGAACCCCCTTAGGATCAAAATCATAAACTTTTAACAATGATGGATTTGGTGTTCCATTAGCTGCAGAAGCAAGGAAAGCCCGATAACTTACGTCTGTGTAGGGCTTATTGGTAAATAAGGAATACTTGTTTAAACTGGAGGGCAAGCCACCTATTAAACGTTGCGAACCACCTCCAACAGAAAGGTCAATATATTGATTTTGAGTAGTAGGATTACGATATCCTGTTTGATAAGAAAGACGGATGTTATTATTTGGAGCTACCGTAAATACACCGGTTACCCTTGGGGTAAAACGCCCTTCAAAATTACTACTCTTATCATATCTTCCGGATACGGTTAGTTTTACTTTTTCATTGAACATTTTTTTCCCCAATTGGGCAAAGGCTCCATACTCCTTAATATCAATTTTATTATTCAAATCGTCGAATATTGTACCACCAGAACGTAACTGAAAAATACGATAGGAAGACCCTAACTGAAACTCCACTACATTATTAAAGGCATTACTGAAATTGTACATGCCTTCATAATGATAAAGGTTCGTTTTATCGTTAAACTTAGCACCATATTCTCTTTTCTCGAAATCTGTACTAGCAATTGTTGTATTCATAATTTTATCCTTCGCGGCTTCAAATTGTGGCGAACCAGGTTCAAAACGTCCCTGATTAGCAACAGTTCTGGCCGCCGCATGTGCTTCTGCATCAGTTTTACCCAAAGCTTTTGCACCGATATAATTTCCTACATATTGAGGGAACCAATCTTTTGAAGCCTTAGATTGTTCATTTATATAACTCCCCAAAATTGAAGATATATAAGAGTCACCTGATCTTTCCTGGGTAGTATACCCTTTAATAAAGAAATCTTCCCCTTTCAATTCCAGCTTAAATTGACCGATACTGAAATTACGTAATGAATAACGGTCGGATCCGGTATAAACAGAAGTTCCTGTTCCCCAATTTGCCTGTGCAATACCTTCAATGGTATTGGTAAACTTATAGTGTAAGGATCCTGATGCTTTTAAGGATTGTGTTTTATAATCTACAAGATAACGCTCGTCATATCCTGTTCTTGACACATTCTGATCTGGAAGCAATCCTGGGTTGGCTAAACCCGCAACAAAGGGCTTAAACCTCGCATCAGTACTCAAAAAGCCATTGAGAGCCGCTAAACCATTTGGGTCAGATTTAAAAGCTGCAATCTGGCTTGCGGTTGGCGGAACAGGTAAATTCAGGGCAGCCTGTACGAAACCAGATGTACCTGCATTTAATACCGCTTGTGCTACATTTTTCATATTCTGACTGACCTCATCTCCGTAAACATTCACACCGTCATAATTTGGATCTGAATTTCTATCACCAGCTTTAACCTGGCGTGAATTTCTGTCAAAATTTTTAAAGTTATCCGCTTGCCAGTCCTGCGCCTGAAGGAATGAGAAAGTACCTTTTACTGCAAACTTATTGTTCCATGCTTTTGCCATGCGAACATCTAACTGATTAAATTGCTGATTGCTTGTATTGGCATCATTCACATGATTAACTCCTGTCTTAAAAGAAAAACTTGCACCTTGATAGTTAAATGGATTTTTTGAAGTCATTAACATTGTACCGCTAATCCCTCCAGCACCATACAAAGCCGAAGATGCACCTGGCAGCAACTCCACATTATCTAAATCAAGATCTGAAATACCAATGATATTACCTACGGAGAAATTTAAGCCTGGTGCCTGGTTGTCCATCCCATCCACATATTGATTGAAACGAGTATTACCGTTTGAGTTAAATCCACGGGTATTAACTGATTTAAAAGTTAAACTTTGAGTACTGATCTCTACTCCTTTCATATTCGCTAAAGCATCATAAAAAGAAGGGGCGGAAAGCTCCTTAATAGCTGCCTGGCCCATGCGTTCTACAGAAACCGGTGATTCAAGAATTCGCTCTGGTGTCCGCGACGCTGAAATTACGACCTCCTGCCCTAAAATAACTGCTGGCTCCAATTCAGTTGTTACGCCTGAACTATTACCTGTAATCTCCCGCTCTACCGATGTATACCCCAAAAATGAGATGACCAGGATAAAGGGAGCTTTTCTTGTTGTACTAAATGAATACCTGCCATTTGCATCTGTTGCCGTTCCACTGGTAGTGCCTTTTACTGTGACCCCAACACCTGGTATTGGTTGCTTAGTAAGCTTGTCGGTAACCAAGCCACTAATAACGACACTTTGTGCCTGAGCCGACAAGCCGGCCAGACATAATAAAAGTGCATAGGTCGCTTTTGTAAACATTTTCTTCATACAATTTAATTAAGTTTTGATTTAACATAAACTTAATTAAATTCTTCTGATTAACAAATAACATTCCTCAATTATTTCTTATATAAAAAATCAAATCATTGCGTTCAATAAAGTTTTATGTTAAATTGCCGTAGGAAAATTTCAGGATAATAGATTATAGCATAATTTATATTTTTATACCAGATTATGACAAGTAAAATAAAGGCATTCATTTGCATTATCATCCCTATATTATTGGTTTTCGCTCTTAATACCAAATTCGGGAATATCCCTCCAATATTAAAGTTTTTAAATCCATTTACTGGATTCTGGCAAAATGCAGAACATATAACAGTTAAAAAGAACAATAAAATTATTTTAAAGGGCACACAACAAACTGTTGATATTGCATTTGATGACCGTATGATTCCTCATATTTTTGCACAAAACGACCACGATGTATACTTCGCTCAAGGCTATGTTACTGCGATGCATCGTTTACTGCAAATGGATTTTCAAACCAGGTTTGCCGCCGGAAGAATATCGGAAGTAGTTGGTGAAAAAGCATTGGAATTGGATAAATATCAACGTAGAATGGGGATGGTATATGGTGCTGAACAATCCTTAGAAGGGATAATGGCTTCACCTGAATCCAAAGAAATGATCATGGCATATACCGCTGGTGTGAACGCTTATATCAATTCACTTTCTGCAGCAAAATTACCGATTGAATATAAAATACTAGATTTTAAACCTGAAGCCTGGACACCCCTGAAATGTGCATTACTATTAAAACAGATGTCGGCCGTTCTAGCCATGGGCTCTGATGAATTTTATATGACCAATATCAAGGAAAAGTTCGGAGCAGATGTTGTTAAAGACCTTTTTCCTGACTACCCTTTTAAAGAAGAGCCCATAATTCCAGTAGGCACTAAATGGAATTTCACGCCGTTGCCTATTCCAAAAACTCCTGCATCTTTTGATGAAGCTATAACTTCTCCTATTAAAACAAAACAGAAAGAAGAAGGGATTGGCAGTAATAACTGGGCCTTATCAGGCTCAAAGACTGCATCAGGTTTACCAATTCTTGCGAACGACCCGCACCTTGATTTATCATTACCCTCTATATGGTACCAGATTCAGCTCCATGCTCCCGGTTTAAACACTTATGGTGTATCTTTACCTGGTGCCCCAGGTGTTGTTATTGGCTTTAATCAGGATATTGCATGGGGTGTAACTAATGTCGCTGCGGATGTATTAGATTTTTACCAGGTTAAATTTAAAGACAATACCCATAAAAATTACTGGTATAATAATCAATGGAAGAGCACTACAACCAGATTGGAAAAAATTGTAGTCAGAGGACGCAAAAATATAATCGATACAGTTATTTATACCCATCATGGTCCTGTAGTTTATCTTCAGCAACCTAAAGATTTCTCAAAAGCAAAGAATATCCCGGTTGGAAATGCCTTAAGATGGATTGCTCATGAAAAATCAAATGAGTTAAAAACATTCTACATCTTAAACAGAGCTAAAAATTACGATGAATATCGTAAAGCGCTTACATTTTATACTGCCCCTGCACAGAACTTTATTTTTGCATCTGCACAAAATGATATCGCAATAACTGCCAACGGGAAATATCCCTTAAAATGGAAAGATCAGGGTAAATTTATTCTGGATGGTTCAGATCCACAGAATGACTGGCAGGGCTGGATTCCCGCTTCCCAAAACCCAACTGTTAAAAATCCAGATAGAGGCTTTGTAAGCTCAGCAAACCAATCGTCCACAGACCCTAGCTATCCCTATTATATCAATTGGGAGTTTAGCCCATACGAACGTGGAAAACGCATAAATGATCGACTAAGTGTAATGAAAAACGCAACGGCCGACAGCATTATTAACATGCAAACTGACAGCTATAGCATTCATGCACAAAATATCCTCCCAACCATTCTGGGCATGATTGACAAAAGCAAACTGAATGCAACACAAAAAGAAGCATTACGTTCTGTTACCGACTGGAACAAATTTTATGACGCCAAATCAATAGCAGCCAGTGTATTTGATTTATGGACTAAAAGATTACAATTTGAGATATGGGATGATGAATTTACTGTTCCTGATATTCCTATGCGTTACCCTTCGAGAGACAGAACGGTACAATTGATCTTACATGAACAAAATGCTAAATGGATAGACAACATCCATACCCCAATAAAGGAAACGCTGGCAGAGCTGATCAACCAGTCTTTTAAATTCAGTTGCGATAGCCTCGAAAAGAAATATGGACCTATCGGTAAATCCTGGGAATGGGCTAATGTAAAACACACTCAAATTCAACACCTGGCAAAAATACCGGGTTTTGGTTCTAAAGTTTTATTAACTGGTGGAGGCAAAATGACCATCAATGCTTTAAATGAGGGAAATGGCCCTTCCTGGAGGATGGTGGTTGAACTAGGTAAGAATCCTAAAGGACATGGCGTATTTCCAGGTGGACAATCGGGTAACCCGGGTAGTCCATTTTACGACAATATGATTGACAAATGGGCTAGCGGAAAATTATATGATCTGTTCTTTATGCAGTCGGCTGATGATAGCTCCGCCACAATAATTTCAAAATTAAAAATATCCAAAAAATAATATCATGGTATTTATAGTCATCATTATCCTCTCTTATCTATTACAAATGGTACTTCCATGGTGGATTGTTATCATCATTTCTTTTGCCACCTGTGGTTTGATAGGTAAAACGGGAAAAATAGCTTTATGGTCACCTTTCTTTGCAATTTTACTCCTATGGACAGGCATGGCACTTTTTAAGAGCTTGCCTAATAACAATATATTGGCCATGCGCGTTGCCCAGATGTTTGGTGTACAAGCATGGTGGTTAATTCTAGCACTTAGTGCTTTACTAGGTGCATTCGCAGCAGCTGTTAGCGGGTTTTGTGGATATCATTTCAGAAAAGCGGTATTGGTCACAAAAACCAAGTCCTAATTAGAAATTCTTGCGTATTTTTGCACTGTGACCGATCTTACAAAGCATATTTTCTCTATCAGCAATGCGCATGAGTTTGAACAAGCCAGCCTTGCAATATTCAATCAACAGGCCGAAAACTGTCAGATTTATAAGGAATATTTATATCACCTCAGAATATTAGCAAAGGATGTTACTAGTTTAACCCAAATTCCATATTTACCCATTAGTTTTTTTAAAACTCACGAAGTACTTAGTTCCCGCAATACTCCTGAGATTATCTTCAGCAGTTCCGGTACCACTGGAATGATTCAGAGTAAACATTTAGTGACTGATGTTAGCGTATACGAGCAGAGTTTTAATATGGCATTTGAACAATTCTACGGAAGCGTAACAAATACCTGTTTACTTGCACTCCTACCCTCTTACCTGGAAAGAGACGGCTCTTCCTTAATTTATATGGTAGACGCTTTACTAAATAAGAGTAAGCACCCGGACAGCGGATATTTCCTGCACAATCATGATGAACTTTATCTAAAATTAAAAAAACTACAATCGACAAATCAAAAGACAATATTGATTGGAGTTACTTATGCACTACTTGATTTCATAGAGAAATATAAAGTAGATTTCCCAGAGCTGATTGTTATGGAAACCGGAGGAATGAAAGGCAAAAGGAAAGAAATGGTACGTGAAGAGCTTCATCAATTACTACAGAGAGGCTTTGGTGTCCAGGCCATACATAGTGAATATGGAATGACAGAACTTTTATCACAGGCTTATTCTTATGGAAATGGGGTCTTCAATTGTCCACCATGGATGAAGATTTTTCTTCGCGATACCAATGACCCTTTAAGCTTATCACCAAATAACAAAACCGGGGGGATCAATATCATTGACCTTGCCAATGTCAATTCATGTTCATTTATAGCAACTCAAGATCTTGGAAAGCTATTTCCTGATGGCTCCTTTGAAGTGTTGGGCCGTTTTGATAATGCCGATATCAGAGGTTGCAACTTACTGGTTAATTAATACAATCTTTTATCGAACAGGAATGATTTTGTTTCTACAATTTTAACCTTTGACAATAATGGATGATTTATATTTATAATCCGCTTACTACAACTTGTATCCAACGAGTTATGATAAGCGGAGTAAATTATTTTTGTCTGATTTAATTTTCAGCAATAAGTAGATAGTAATTCTTCTTACCTTTTTGAACAATAATAAACTTATCGTTTAGCAGGTCATTAACCGTTAGCTTATCTGCAGGATCTTTCAATTTTTCTTTATTTACAGATACACCACCACCTTGTATCAGTTTCTTTGCTTCCCCTTTTGAAGCAAAGACGCTTGATTTTTCGGCAAGTAAAGTAGCTGCATCAATTCCTTCAGCCAATTCATTTTTTGAAACTGAAAATTGAGGAATGCCTTCAAATATTTCTAAAACCTGAGCATCCGACAGGGTTTTAAAAAACTCCAGAGATCCATTTCCAAATAAGAATTCAGATGTTTTCACGGCTGTTTCCAGTGCTTCTTCAGAATGGGTCCTGATTGTAATATCCTCCGCCAGAGCCTTCTGCAAAACACGAAGGTGCGGAGCAGTATCATGCTCAACTTCTAATGCTTCAATTTCTGCCTGTGTTTTCAAGGTAAATATCTTAATCCACTTTTTGGTATCTTCATCAGAAGCATTTAACCAAAACTGGTAGAATTTATATGGGGAAGTCTTTTTAGGATCTAACCATACAGCACCACTTTCCGTTTTACCGAACTTAGTCCCATCTGCTTTTTTTATCAACTGAGTAGTAATCGCAAATGCCGTTCCTGCATCTTTTCGTCTGATTAACTCTGTTCCGGTAACAATATTACCCCACTGATCTGAACCACCCATTTGAATAAGACAGTTCATGTTTTTCCATAAATAATAGAAATCGTATCCCTGAATTAACTGGTAGCAAAACTCAGTAAATGAAAGACCTGAATCACCTTCAAGCCGTCTTTTTACACTATCTTTAGCCATCATATAGTTAACCGTAATGTGCTTACCAACATCCCTGATAAAGGTAAATAGGTTCATATCTTTAAACCAATCTGCATTATTCACCATTACAGCACCATTTCCTCCCTCAGAAAAGTTAAGAAACTTGGAAAGCTGATGTTTCATCCCGGCAAGGTAAAGTTCAATGGTTTCTTCTGTCTGAAGATTCCTTTCATCAGATTTACCAGAAGGATCACCAACCATTCCTGTAGCCCCGCCTACCAAAGCATAAGGTTTATGTCCGGCACGCTGAAAATGAATCAATGTCATAATCTGTGTAAGGTGCCCGATATGCAGTGAATCTGCAGTCGGGTCAAAACCTATATAGCCAGATACCATACCTTCATTTAATTTTTCCTCAGTTCCGGGCATCATATCCTGCAACATGCCTCTCCAGCGTAACTCTTCAACGAAATTGGTCATTATAATCTATTTTGTGCGCAAATATAGGAAAAGCTAAGTTATCCTTAAATTTCATAGTGCTATAAAACCCTCTTATTAAACAATAATCATTATTTTTAGCTCGATGAACTTCTTATCCCATTTTTATTTTGAACGAAATAACCCCGATGAAAATATGGTAATGGGAGTTGTACTACCTGATTTCATCAAAAATGCCCATAAGGAAGAGAACCTATATCCTCTTAAAATCAGCCACCTTTTTCAATCAGAGCCTGCACAAGCTTCTATTTTAAAGGGTTGGGAAAAGCACATATCTGTAGATAAGATTTTTCATTCTTCTGAATATTTTGTACTGCATAGCAATCAACTAAAGCAACTGATTCTGCCATCATGTGAAAACAGTCCGGTAAAACCTTTCTTTCTTGCTCACATCGGACTTGAACTTGTTCTTGATCATTTGTTAATTTCCCAGGGGCAAATTAATATCAGTGCTTTTTATGAAAAGCTCAGTTCAGCAAATAAAGGGGCTTTGAAACGTTTCCTACATACGTCTTCCATTAAAGATAGTGCTGTATTTTTCGAATTCCTCACTAACTTTATCTCCAGCAGGTATCTTTTCAGCTATCAAAAAATGGAAAATATTGCTTATGCACTCAATCGCATATGCATGCGTTTATGGGATAAGCCATTTACAGAAGCACAGCTTGAGCAGTTAACTTTACAACTGGAAATATTTAAAAACAATATTCAGAGCGACTACTTATCTATTTTTATTGACATAGAAAAAAAACTTAGCAATTCTCGCTAATTCGTATCTTCGCAATTATGTCATTATTCGAGGTTAAAGAGCAGATGGATGCATTGGTTAAGGAGCTTAACCAGCACAGTTACAACTACTATGTGTTGGCTATGCCGACTATAGCTGATTATACATTTGACAAGAAATTAGAGGAGCTACAGCAATTAGAGCTGACACATCCGGAATTTGCTGACCCAAATTCACCGACTCAAAAAGTTGGAGGAGAGATTACCAAGTCCTTTACTACAGTAAAGCATAAGTGGCCTATGTTATCTCTGGGAAATACTTATAATGAACAGGATTTAAGAGATTTTGATGAACGTATCAAGAAATCTATTGGAGATGATTTTGAATATGTATGTGAATTGAAGTTCGATGGACTTTCTATTAGCCTGACTTACGAAGGTTCAAAACTGGTAAAGGCAGTGACACGTGGTGATGGAACAAAAGGTGATGACGTTACTGCAAATGTAAAAACAATCCATACCATTCCCCATCATTTAAAAGCCGCTGACGTCCCTACTGTATTCGAAATAAGAGGTGAAATATTTATGCACCGTGCTGCATTTCACAGGCTAAACAAAGAGCGGGAAGAGCTAGGTGAAGTACAATATGCCAACCCTAGAAACTTTGCCGCAGGAACGGTTAAAATGCAGGATTCAAAAGAGGTAGCAAAAAGACCTTTAGATTGCTTTTTGTATTCACTAAATACAGACAAAAACTATTTCAAGACACACTGGGAGAGTCTGCAGACTCTAAAAACCTGGGGTTTTAATATTTGTGAACACACCAGATTAACCAATAGCATTGAAGAAGTATTACAATTTATCCAACATTGGGAGAATGAAAGGTTTAAATTATCATACGATATTGATGGAATTGTCATCAAGGTTAATAGTTATGCACAACAGCAGGAGCTTGGCTTTACAGCTAAATCTCCAAGGTGGGCGATTTCCTATAAATACAAAGCTCAGGAAGTAGAAACAGTACTTGAACAGGTAACCTACCAGGTAGGTCGTACCGGAGCCGTCACACCAGTTGCCAATCTTAAACCAGTCCAACTGGCTGGAACTACTGTAAAAAGAGCAACACTGCACAATGCCAATGAAATTGAAAGACTTGATCTGCATGAGGGCGATAGTGTATTTGTAGAAAAAGGTGGTGAGATCATTCCCAAAATCATCAATGTAAACCTGGAAAAACGTAAAGCAGGTGCAAACCCCATTATTTACCCATCTAGCTGCCCGGAATGCAATACCCCTTTAATTAGAAAAGAAGGTGAAGTCGCCTTTTATTGTCCTAATGATGAAGCTTGTCCACCACAGATTGTAGGTAAAATCCAGCATTTCATTAGCAGAAAAGCAATGAACATTGACGGCTTGGGCGACGAAACCATTGAAGCTTTTTATCAGCGTAAACTGGTTGCGCACATCAGCGACTTATACACACTTCATGAAAAAGCTGATGAATTAAAGACCCTGGAAAGATTCGGAGAAAAGTCTATCGAAAACATGTTAAAGGGAATTGAGTTATCTAAACAAATGCCATTCGAAAAAGTATTGTTCGGCCTGGGCATCAGGTATGTGGGGGAAACTGTCGCTCGAAAACTGGCTTTTGGAACAAAAAGTATAGACAAATTGATGACCTCCAGCCTGGAAGAGCTGACTTCAATTGATGAAATTGGCCAGCGAATAGCCGAAAGCATCATAGAATATTTCAGCAAGGAAGAGCATATACATCAAATAACACGCTTAAAATCATACGGTTTGCAATTTGAAGCCATAGAAAATGAAATTACCTTAGAAAGTGAGAAGTTAACTGGAAAAACATTCGTAATTTCAGGCGTTTTTGAGAACTATAGTAGAGAAGAGCTTAAAAGCATAATTGAAAGTAATGGTGGTAAGATATTAAGTGGCATCTCTGCGAAACTTAATTATCTTGTTGCCGGAGATAATATGGGTCCATCAAAACTGGAGAAAGCGAAAAAACTAAACGTTCCGCTGATTTCAGAAGATGATTTATTAGAGCTATTGAAGTAAAGAATAAAAAATGAACAAATTTCACGGAACAGGTGTGGCATTGGTTACGCCTTTTAATGCAGATGGAACGGTAGACTATGATGGGTTAAGAAAACTCATCAACCATTTAATTGACGGAAAGGTTGAATACCTGGTATCTTTAGGTACTACTGGTGAAGCCTCAACACTAAATAAAGCAGATAAGAAGAAGATATGGGAATTTACTGCAGAAGTTAACAATGGTAGATTGCCACTAGTTGCAGGTATTGGTGGAAATGACACAGCTGAAATTACTGACAGTATCAGGACTTTTGAGGTAAATGGTTATGATGCTATATTATCTGCCAGTCCTTACTATAATAAGCCTACTCAGGAAGGAATATATCAACATTATAAAGCCATTAGTGAAAGTAGTTCATTACCTATATTACTTTACAATGTACCTGGACGTACAGCAAGCAATGTGAGTCCGGAGACAACATGTAGATTAGCTAACGATTTTAAAAATATTATCGGTACTAAAGAAGCATCTGGCAACTTCGATCAGTTTAATCAGATCATGCGCGATAAGCCAGCAGATTTCATGTTGATTTCTGGGGATGATCCAGTTGCTATGCCAATGATTTCAATAGGTGCTGTAGGTGTTATTTCTGTTATTGGTAATGCTTTGCCTCAACAATTATCAGATATGATCAGGCTATGCCTTAAAGGTAATTTCAACACGGCTTTACCACTGCACTTAAATTTAATTGAGTTCACTAGAATGATGTTTGCGGAAGGAAATCCAGGAGGAGTAAAAGCAGCATTAAAACATTTGGGTATTTGTGATGATCACGTACGTTTGCCACTTGTAAAGGTTACTGATTCTTTAAGAACAGCAATTATAGCAGAGACAAACAGAGTCATTAAATAAAACACAAATTAATACATAAAAAAAGTGTCCTGAATAACTCAGGACACTTTTTTTTTATCAAAACAATTAAAACTGGTTAGGCCTTATTTTTAGTGTCTTGAATCTCCAGTCTGATAGACTGTGCTAAGTTTTTAAGGTCTTGCATACCTTTACGTACACGAGTACCTGCTGCGCTGTTAGCTTTGTTGTAGAATTTGTCAGCATCAGCTTCTAAAGCTGCAACAAGTTCCTTTACTTCGTTAAATTTTTTCATCGTTAATTTTACTACTTTAATTGGTTTAAGGTTTTGATTAATACTCTATTACTAAAGTAAGATGTTTATTTCAATAAATGAATAGTTGCAATAACAAATAAATACGCAAAAACCCTCTTTTTTTCCACATTTCAGGGGGTTATAAACAATTTTAGTCGCTTTTAATAATTCATCTAACTGATTTTTAAGCAATTACAAAATATTAAAAAACAAAAACGCCCTTCATACAGCTATGAAGGGCGTTTTTGTTATACTTATAAATACTATGCGATAGAGAACTGATGTTCCTTATAGTATCCGCTTTTCAATTTATCTGACACTTCGCTAAAAGCATCCAGGGTACGCTGTACGTCTTCCAGTGTATGAACTGCAGTAGGAATCAACCTAAGTTCAATTAATCCCTTAGGGATAACAGGATAAACTACAATCGAACAGAATATACCATAGTTCTCACGAAGATCCATGGTTAATGCAGTAGCCTCTAATAGTTCACCTTTAAGAAAAACAGGCGTAACCATAGTATCAGTAACACCAAGGTCAAAACCACGCTCTCTTAAGCCCTTTTGAAGTGTAGTAGCGATATTCCATAGTTTATCTCTTAACTCACTATTGTTTTTCAATAACTCCAGACGTTTTAACAAACCTATTACCATTGGCATTGGCAATGCTTTGGCAAAAGTTTGTGAACGCATGTTATACCTGAAAAAGTTAGTCATTTCTTCCGTTGAGGCAACGAATGCACCAATACCAGCCATCGACTTAGCAAAAGTTCCGAAATAAACATCTACACCATCAATACAACCCTGAGCTTCATGTGTACCAGCACCAGTTGGCCCCATTGTTCCAAAACCATGTGCATCATCAATTAACAAACGGAAATTAAAATCCTTTTTTAAATCAACTAGTTCTTTGAGCTTTCCTTGTGCACCTGACATTCCAAAAACACCTTCTGTAATCACCAAGATACCACCACCACTCTGCTCTACTAATTTAGTAGCTCTTTCCAGCTGTTTACGTGCACTTTCAATATCATTGTGTTTATAAACAAAACGTTTACCCATGTGCAACCGCAAACCATCTATAATACAAGCATGAGACTCTGCATCATAAACGATTACATCGTTTCTATCTACTAAACTATCGATGATCGAAACCATGCCCTGGTAACCATAATTCAAAAGGAATGCGTCAGGCTTGCCTACAAATGCAGCAAGCTCCTGCTCTAGTTGCTCGTGGTATTTTGAGTTACCAGACATCATACGGGCGCCCATTGGGTAAGCCATACCAAAGTCTTCAGCACCTTTCCTATCCGCTTCTCTTACTTCAGGGTGATTTGCTAAACCCAAATAATTATTTAAACTCCAAACCAAATGCTCTTTACCACGAAAAGTCATGTGTGGAGCTATATCGCCTTCTAATTTAGGAAATGAGAAATATCCATGTGACCATTTGTGATGTTGTCCAATCGGCCCCATGTGTTTCGCTATCTTTTCAAAAATATCCAATGTTATATGTTTTTATGTTACTATTTTTTTTGCAAAGTTATGTTTAATATGCCTTATATCAAATAATTAGCCAGCTATTACACAATGCTTACATACTTGCTTTTTAAAGCCAAAAAGCCCTAACAATAATTTGTCAAGGCTTTTTGTGATCCGTTACGATGATGAATTAATCAACATTATCGTGCAGGAATGAATTATTTGGTCTGATCTCAGTAGATCCGTCTTCATCGTTACTTAAGGTAAATCTTGAAACCTGCGATTCTGAGGAATGCTGAACTTGCTGTAATTGCATTTGTTTACGCTTATAAGCAGGTTCATTTTCAAGTTCCTGTAAACCATTACTGGTACGTAATTTCATGCTCAGGTCTTTCAATCTGAGAATTCTCTCTTTAGATTTCTTTAACTGATCTTCAATCGATTCATCGCTTTTATCATCATCAGCTCCTGGCTCTATCACTTCTTCCCTTTGAGGAACTGTATCATTATTGAAAACTACTTCAGGAGTTTCGAACACAAAATCTGTTTCGGCCACCTTAATTTCGAATTCAAATCCAGAATCTTGAGGCGTTTCATCAAAAGCTTCTTCTTCTACTAGCGTATGTCTGATTGTAGCATTTGCAGGCTCTTCAGCAGTACGATTTTTATTCCCGTTAAACAAGTCACCAAAAAGATCTGATTGCTTTGTTTCTTCTTTAGCCTTCATTACAGGCTCATTCGAATAAACTGGTGCTTTAGGTTCTATAAATGAATTTACAGGTTCAACCGCTCTTACCAATGGAGCTTCCTCAGGTGTAAGCAAAGAAATTTTCTTTACATTCTTTTTCTCTTCATCTCGTTGCTCTGTAGTTTGGAAGCCGGTAGCAATGATCGTTACCGATAATTTATCTTCCAGGTTTTCATCAATACAGTTACCCCAGATCAGATCAGCAGAAAGACCTGCTTTTTCCTGTATATAATCTGTAATAATTGTTACCTCGTCCATGGTTACTTCACGTAAACCAGAACTAATGTTTAGAAGGATATATCTTGCACCTTCAATTTCATTATCTTTTAACAGAGGAGAAGCTAATGCTCCTTCAACTGCATTTAAAGCTCTGTTCTCACCATCACAAGCAAAACTACCCATGATAGATACACCACTGTCTTTCATAACAGTACGAACATCTTTAAAATCCACGTTGATGTATCCCGGTACAGTAATGATCTCGGCAATACCCTTTGCAGCCGTTGTTAAAATATCATCGGCTTGTGAAAACGCAGATCCTAAAGTCAGGTTACCGAAAATTTCACGCAGCCTGTCGTTGGAGATAACCAAATAAGAATCTACATATTTTTTCAGTTCATCCAGTCCGTCATTTGCTTGCATCTTACGTCTTTTACCTTCAAAGGCAAATGGCGTAGTTACTATAGCAACAGTTAAAATATCAAGTTCCTTAGCTGCTTTGGCAATAATCGGACTGGCTCCTGTTCCGGTTCCGCCCCCCATACCTGCAGTTATGAACAACATTTTTGTTGTACTGCCAAGCATTTGTTTGATATCGTCTATATTCTCAATAGCCGAGTTCTTTCCAACTTCAGGAATTGATCCGGCACCCATTCCTTCCGTAAGACTGGCACCTAATTGTACCTTGTTGGGAATAGGACTAAACTCCAAAGCCTGGGCATCTGTATTACAAATAATAAAGTCTACACCAGTAATTCCTTGACGGTACATATGGTTTACCGCGTTACCACCACCGCCACCAACACCAATTACCTTGATGATTGATGACTTATCTTTTAACATTTCGAACTGCATATCTTTATGAATCAGTTATTTAAAAATTCGTTTTGGCTGTTCATCTCTCTATGTAATATTAACACTTTTTCAACACACGTTTTCCACAAATGTTAGCAATGTGGAAAACTTGCATATTGTGGATAAATATTACGGTTTTATATAATCTTCATCACTAACATTCATGTCATCTTTGATGAAATCCTTGGTCTTTGCAAGGAGTTTATCAAACAATCCACCTCCTGTACGCTTTGCTTTTTCCTTGGCTTCTTTTGGCTTATCAACAAAAACACCAGGCTGTTTCATTTCCTCCAAAAGTTCTTCGGCTTTCTGTATACCTTTAATTAACAAACCAACACTAGTTGCATACATTGGGCTTTTCAAATCGTCGTAAACCGTTTTCGCCATGTCTTCATACTTAGACAAGTGCTCGTTAGGATAACCTACACGGCAGTCCAAACCGGTTACATATTCTACCAATTGCGATAAGTGTTTCAGTAAAGCTCCACCACCAGTAATAACAACTCCACCGATCAGTTTTTTCTCGTATCCTGATGATTTAATTTCGTAATATACATGCTCAATGATTTCTTCCATACGGGCCTGGATTACAAAAGCAAGGTTTTTAACAGAAATCTCTTTAGGCTCTCTACCTCTTAAGCCAGGAACACAAATAATTTCATTTTCTTTATTCTCTCCTGCCAATGCCGAGCCAAAACGGGTCTTTAATAGCTCAGCCTGGTTTCTCATTACAGAGCAGCCTTCACGGATATCTTCTGTAACACTATTACCTCCAAAAGGAATTACCGCTGTATGACGGATAATGCCTTCATGGAAAATAGCAATATCTGTAGTACCACCACCGATATCAACAAGCGCAATACCTGCTTCTTTTTCTTCGTCGCTCAACACCGATTCCGAAGAAGCCAGAGGTTCTAATATCAATTCCTGAGTTTGTAACCCTGCATTGGTTACGCATCTCATGATATTTTTCACCGCCGTAACCTGACCTGAAATAATATGGAAGTTAGCCTCCAGGCGTACTCCAGCCATGCCAATAGGATCTTTCACACCAGGTTCATTATCAATTGTAAACTCTTGCGGTAGAACATGAATAATCTCCTC
This sequence comes from Pedobacter sp., assembly GCF_041645105.1. GTDB lineage: Bacteria > Bacteroidota > Bacteroidia > Sphingobacteriales > Sphingobacteriaceae > Pedobacter. The sequence continues at coordinate 316,469 of NZ_JBAZQQ010000004.1, read as the reverse complement.
CCCTGGAGGCATAACCAGTTTAAACATATCGTCAATCAACTTATCAATATCTTTTTTACTGATTTCGCTGTTTAACTCACGTCTGGTTAAAATACCTCTATGTTGCAAACTCTTGATATGCTGCCCGGCAATACCTACGTTCACAACCCGGATTTCAACATTTGACTGTCCGCTCGCCACTTCAACGGCCTGTGAAATTCCCTGAACTGTTTTTTGAATATTAGAAACCACACCACGGGTCACCCCTGCAGATTCTGCTTTCCCTATTCCTAATACTTCTATTTTTCCATGCTGTGTTCTGCGACCAACGATCACACAGATCTTAGTAGTTCCGATGTCTAATCCGACTACTATTGGAGATTGAACGGTAGATTTTTCTTTGCCCATAACTATATCGATTTGCTGAGTTTATTAATTGTATTTTTTGTATCAGTTTTTGCAGCTCCCCCAATCACCTCACCTGTCAGGGAATCAAGCTTGTTTTTTTCACAAACAATCTGGTTTGTGTATTTAATATTGATGGTTTTATAAGTGTTCCATCCCACTTTCGGCATTGCTTTTTTATAAAAAACCCTAAGGTTTCTCATCTTCGTTTCCAGTGAATCTGCACTACCTAAAATTATACGCTGATTTCCCAATCTAGGTATCATTTCAATATCCTTGGCTGGATTCACATAAAGTTGCTCTATCTGCGCATCCCATAGTGTATCTTTCTTTACATAAAGCGCAACCTTATAAAGATCAACCGCTATTTTAGTAATCAATGTATCCACCTTTCCACTAAAATGCTCCATGATATCACCGTTTGCAGCCAGTACATTAGCTGTGAAATTTGGTGATACAGGCATCTTTAGCCCATCACTATCTATGTAATAATCCTGCCCCGCCGCATTGATCAATCTTAAAACAGGCTGTCTTTGTTTTACCTCAATTTGTATAACCCCATTCATATCTGCATAAACAGTAGCATAAGCTATATATGGATTTGCGATAATACTTTTTTCAATATGCTGTAAGTTAAGACCTGCCAAATTCTGCCCAACTAGAGTACCCTGGCTCTGCTTTAAAATCGCATCAATTTCTTCCCGTTCTATAAAATTATCTGCCCCCGGTATTAATATTTTAACCTTTGTACAAACCACGGTCTTTTTCTTCTCGCTAACAAAACTCATCAGCACAACCAGGCCTGCCAGAGTAATTACCCACGCAAAACACTTAAAAACAGGTCTCCAGTTAATCCTTTTAAGCATAAGTCAAAATGGCTTTAAGTGGTTGTATCAATGTATCTATATCTCCTGCCCCAACTGTTAAAAGTAACTCAGGGTTCTTATTCTTTATATGTTCTACAACAGATTCTTTTCCACATATCTCTTTGGTTTCCAATGTAATCTTATCCAATAGAAACTGTGAATTTATACCTGTCAACGGCAATTCTCTTGCTGGATAAATCTCCAGCAATATTAAATCGTCCACAGTGCTTAAAACTTTTGCAAAATCATCAGCAAAATCACGTGTACGTGTAAACAGATGTGGCTGAAAAATTACTGTCAGCTTTTTTCCCGGATATAATTGACGCACAGCATCAAAACAAGCACGAAGCTCTTCTGGATGATGTGCATAATCATCTATATATATATGTTCAGGAGATTTCACTATGTATTCAAACCTTCTTTTAACTCCTTTAAATGCGGCTATAGCTTTTTTGATCGACTTAGGATGAATTCCCAGGCTTAAAGCAACGCCAATTGCAGCTACAGCATTTTCTACATTATGCTTACCAGGCAAAGCCAAGCTCAAATCTTTAATCTTAACGTAACCATCCTCAAAGTCAAAAACAAAATTCCCATCTACAACGCGGATATTTTTAGCTTTCAACAATGAATCTGAATTTGCACTATAAGTAATACCGTTTAAAGGCAAGCCTTCTTTTACAAATAATTTTCCGTCATCTTTTAACTGTGCTGCAAACAACTCGAACGACTCAGTCAAATGAGCCGCATCTCCATAAATATCCAGGTGATCAGCATCCATTGAAGTAATCACCGATATATCTGGATGAAGCGTTAAAAAGGAGCGATCATACTCATCCGCTTCCACTACCACTACATCATTATCTCCAATCAAAAAATTACTGTTATAATTGCTACTAATGCCACCCAAAAAGGCTGTACAACCATAACCACTATGCGTTAACAAATGAGCAATAATACATGAAGTAGTTGTCTTACCATGTGTCCCGGCAACAGCAATACAGAACTGCCCCTTACTAATGATACCTAAAACTTCTGAACGTTTTTTTAACTTAAACCCTCTGTCTTTAAAATAATTTAAGATGACAGCATCCTTAGGAATAGCAGGTGTATAAACGATAAGCGATTCGGCAATATCTTCAACAAAACCCTCATTAATAGAGGCAATATCATCTACATAAACTATCGCAATTCCTTCCTGTTCTAAAGCTTTGGTAAGGTTAGTTTGTGTTTTATCATAACCACATACCTTACATCCACGCTTAGCAAAATAACGAGCAATAGCACTCATGCCAATACCACCAATCCCTACAAAATAAACACGTTTTATATGATTCAACTCCATCAATCAAGCCCTCCCTTCCTTGCAAGTAACATTACCTGGTCAGCTATCATATCATCAGCATCCGGCAAAGCCATCTTACCTATATTATCAGCATAGATTTTACTTTTATCTTTATCATTCAGCAGACTCAAAGCCTCTTTAACTAAAGTATCTTCAGCTGAACTGTCTGTAATCATCAAAGCGGCATTATTCTTAACCAACGCTAAAGCATTTTTAGTCTGATGATCTTCTGCCACATTTGGAGAAGGCACCAGAATTACCGGCTTTTTAATCAAGCATAATTCAGCAATAGTACCAGCGCCTGCCCTTGAGATAATCAGATCTGCTGCTGCATAGGCCAAATCCATCTTATTTAAAAATTCAAGAATCCTAATATTAGGATTAAAATCAAGTCCTAACCGCTCAATTATACCCTTGTAATAAAACTTACCAGTTTGCCAGATTAATTGTACATCAGCATCAATAAAATCAAGAATATGTTTTTCGATACTTTTATTTAAAGTTCCAGCCCCTAAACTTCCACCAGTTACTAATATTGTTTTCTTGAGTGGATCAAGTTTCAATAATTCTGCTCCTGCATGATGTTTATTTAAGACATCGACCACATCCTTACGTACCGGATTCCCAGTTTTCAATATGCGATCTGCTGGAAAAAATTGTTCCATACCGTCAAAAGCAACACAAACTTTAGAAGCATTTTTCCCAAGCCACTTATTGGTAATTCCTGCATAGGAATTTTGCTCTTGTATCAGGTAAGGTATATTTTTAGATGACGCAGCATAAAGAATAGGTCCAGATGCATATCCACCCACTCCAACTACAACATCAGGTTTAAAATCAGCAATTAACCGCAAGGCTTTACGCACACTTCCAAGTAGTTTAAATGGCAGACTTAAATTCTTGACAATGGAACCTCTTTGGATACCGCTGATATTTAAACCGACTATCTTATATCCTGCCGCGGGAACTTTTTCCATCTCCATACGGCCGGTAGCACCAACAAATAAAATCTCACAGCCCGGCTCCATGCGCCTCAACGCATTAGCAATGGATATGGCCGGAAAAATGTGTCCGCCAGTGCCGCCTCCTGAAATTATTATCCTTGTCGCTCTCATTATATTATCTTTAATCCATAACCGGAATCTCTCCCACCACTACCTTCTTACCTTTTACATGCTCTTCAACATCTTTACTTACACTTAGAATAATGCCAAAAGCGATACTAGTAAACAAAATTGAAGTTCCACCCATACTCACAAGTGGTAATGGCACCCCCGTAACAGGCCCTAATCCTACTGCAACAGCCATATTTGCAAAAGCCTGAATAGTTAAACTAAAACTAAGTCCTGCTGCCAGCAAGGCTCCGAAGGCTTTCGGACTTCGTGTTACAATTCGTACACATCGATAAAGCAGTACCAGATATAATACAACCATCGTCATAGCCCCAAACAAACCATACTCTTCGACAATAATTGCGAAGATAAAGTCTGAATAAGGGTGCGGCAGAAAGTACTTCTGTGTACTATTTCCTGGCCCTTTACCAAAAAAACCTCCTGATGCTAAAGCAATCTTAGATTGATCAGCCTGATAAGATTTATCCGAGTTAACCAACTCAGGATTCAAATAAGTTTTAATCCTTGAACGGTATGTCTCACCCCTTGGTCCAACCATCATAACCGTCCCCAGCAAAACACCTCCAGCAACACTAACGATGGCAATCTGTTTGATACTGATACGACCTATAATTAACAATAAGATACTCACACCAAACAACATTAAAGCGGTCGACATATTTGCAATTGCAATTAATAAGGTTACAGCACATACTGAACTGATAATTGGAATAAATGCATTTTTTACATCCTTAATATTTTCCTGCTTCTTGGTCAACATACGAGCCAGAAAAGTAATCAAAGCCAGTTTAGCCAAATCGGATGTTTGAAAAGTAAGTCCAATTCCCGGAATCTTAACCCAACGCGAAGCATCGTTAATATGTGAACCAAAAATCAAAGTATAGAATAACAATGGAATCGTTATGATCATTAATATCTTGGAAATACCAGCATAGTATTTATAATCCAATAAATGGGCTATATAAATCATACCAATACCCAAAACAACGAAAATCACGTGTTTGAACAATAAATATTTCTCAACAGCTATCCCTTTATTATAGGCAATAGTCCCCGTAGCACTATATACAGTCAGTATAGAGATCAACGACAAAAGTATAATGATCAGCCAAATCCAGCGATCACCTTTTGTTTTATCAAGAAGATTATTTATCGCAACCATAATCTATAATTCTTTCACAGCAGCCTTAAACTGGTTACCGCGGTCTTCATAATTTTTAAATAAATCAAAACTTGCACAAGCGGGCGACAACAATACCGTATTACCTTTTTTAGCTAAATGATAGGCAACCTGAACAGCCTCATGAGCAGAAAACGTATTTACAATAATTTCTACATCATCCTCAAAAGCATCATGAATACGCTTATTATCCTTACCTAAACATATAATAGCCTTAACTTTCTGCCGAACCATCTCTTTCAGCATTTCATAATCATTGCCTTTGTCAACACCCCCCATAATTAAGATCACATCAGCCCCAACACTTTCCAGCGCATACCAGGTCGAATTCACATTTGTTGCTTTCGAATCGTTGATATAATCTACGCCAGAAATTTTGGCTACATGCTCCAACCTATGCTCAATATTTTTAAAATCGCCCATACTTTCACGTATCGACATATTTCTTATATCTAATACCTTAGCTACTATGCCCGATGCCATAGAGTTATAAATATTGTGCTTTCCCTGTAGGGCTAATTCTGTAATAGACATGGTTAATGGATCGTTTAGGTTTATATTGATGTGTATGTTGTTGCTCTCTAAGTACGCTCCGCTTTCAATCTTCTTCCTGATTGAAAATGGATACATTTTTGATTTGATCTTAGCATTTCTCAATGCTTTTATAGTCTCTTCATCATCAGCACAATAGATAAAAACATCATCACTGCCCTGGTTCTGGGTGATACGCATTTTTGATGCAGCATAATTCCCAAGTTTATAATCGTACCGATCCAAATGATCGGGTGTAATATTTAATAAAACAGCTACATCTGCTTTAAAACTGTACATGTCGTCCAGCATAAAACTGGAAATCTCTAACACGTACCAATCGAAATTTTCAGTTGCAACCTGCGCAGCAAAACTATGCCCTATATTACCCGCTAAACCAACATTTAACCCTGCGCTCTTTAAAATATGATAGGTCAGCATCGTGGTCGTGGTTTTACCATTTGATCCCGTAATACAAATGGTTTTCGCGTTGGTATAGCGTTTTGCAAATTCAATTTCAGATACTACTGGAATTTTCTTTGCTTTAATCGCCACAATGATAGCAGCCGTATCAGGGATACCTGGACTCTTAATCACTTCTACTGCTTTAAAAATCTCTTCCTGCGTATGTTGCTGTTCTTCGAAAATAATATTCAGCTCCTGTAATTTCTTCTTGTACTGTGATGATATTATACCGAAATCAGACAAAAAAACGTCAAAACCTTCCTTTTGCGCCAATATAGCAGCACCAACACCACTTTCTCCACCTCCTAAAATTACTATCCTCTGTTTTTCCATTACCTTAATTTTAAAGTGATAATGGTTATGATTGCCAGTAAAATGCTGATAATCCAAAACCTCGTTACAATTTTAGCCTCATGGTAGCCTTTCTTCTGATAATGGTGATGCAATGGAGCCATTAGGAAAACCCTCTTACCCTCACCATAACGCTTTTTGGTATATTTAAAGTAAGTCACCTGCATGATCACAGATAAATTCTCGATCAGGAATACACCACATAATACTGGGATCAAAAGCTCTTTTCTGATCATGATGGCAAACGCTGCAATAATACCCCCAATAGCCAAACTTCCTGTATCTCCCATAAAAACCTGGGCAGGATAAGAATTGTACCATAAAAAGCCGACACAGGCCCCAACAAAAGCCCCAGCAAATATCATCAGCTCACCTGAATTGGGGATATACATAATATTAAGGTAATCTGCGATGACAGTGTTACCAGAAACATAAGCAAGCAAGCCCAGTGTAATTCCAATAATAGCAGAGGTGCCCGTTGCGAGGCCATCAATACCATCTGTAATATTTGCTCCATTAGAAACCGCAGTAACAATTATGACCACAAAAATCAGAAATACAAAAACTGCATATTTTTCATAACCAGGACCTAAAAACTTCAGAACCTTAGCATAATCAAACTCATTATTTTTATAAAAAGGAACATTAGTCAGGGTCGACTTTACATCCTGTGTATAATAGAAACTCTCACCTTTCTGTCTTAATACCATTGGAGCTGTTGTCGCTTTAGAAACACTTGCTTCATCAACTGTCTGTCTAACCACAATATTTGGATTAAAATACATGGTCCAACCAATAATCAGCGCCAATCCAACTTGCCCAACTATTTTAAACCGGCCAGCTAAACCCTCTTTATTTTTTCTAAAGACTTTAATATAATCATCCACAAAACCGATTACTCCCATCCAAATGGTAGTTACAATCATAAGAATTACATAAATATTGGTCAGGTTAGCCAGCAATAATGTAGGCACCAGAATACCTAATAAAATCATAATACCACCCATAGTCGGGGTACCTTGTTTTTGCATCTGACCTTCAAGTCCAAGATTACGTACTGTTTCCCCAACTTGCATTCTATGCAGATAATTGATAATTCTCCTACCATAAACAGTAGTAATGATCAGAGAAATAATAATAGCCAATGAGGTACGGAAAGTGATGTATTGAAACAACCTCAATCCAGGGAAATCATAATGCTGATTCAGATATTCAAATAAGTAATATAACATTAGCCGATCAAGTTTAATTGTTCCATTAATACTTCCTTATCATCAAAATGATGTCTCACTCCATTTATTTCCTGATATTTTTCGTGCCCTTTACCAGCAAGTAAAATAATATCACCTGGTTTAGCCAAATGACATGCTGTTTTAATCGCTTCCCTTCTATCTACTATACTCAATGTTTTACGTCTGTTTGTCGGAGAAACTCCTACTTCCATTTCTGCTACTATCGTTTGCGGATTTTCTGTCCTCGGATTATCTGAAGTCAGAATTACCTTATCGCTCCAATCACAAGCCACCTGTGCCATAATCGGGCGTTTTGTTTTATCACGGTCTCCACCACAACCAATAATGGTAATCACCTGCTCTGTTCCCTTCCTGATATCCTGAATCGTGCTCAGCACATTCTGAACTGCATCGGGTGTATGTGCATAATCAACTATACCAATAATGCCATTTGAAACTATGTAATCAAACCTACCTTCGGCACCTGTTAGATTACTCAATGTAGTCAGCACCGTCAACTGGTCCTGATCAAGCAACATAGCTGTACCATAAACCGCCAATAAATTATACGCATTAAATGAACCTACCAGTTTAAAGAAAACCTCTGTGTGATCAATATCTAAATGCAATCCATTAAAACTATTTTCTACTATTCTAGCCTTAAAATCGGCCATTTGCTTTAAAGCATAAGTCTTCTTAACGGCTTTCGTATTCTGCAGCATCACCATACCATTCTTATCATCAAGATTGGTTAAAGCAAAAGAAGATGAACCTAATCCATCAAAAAATGCTTTCTTAGCTTTGATATAATTATCAAATGTTTTATGAAAATCCAGATGGTCATGTGTAATATTTGAGAATACACCACCAGCAAAGTTTAAACCCTCAATTCTATGTTGCACTACCGCATGTGAACTTACTTCCATAAAGCAATAATCACAGCCGGCATTTACCATATCTTGCAACAATGCATTCAATGCAATTGGATTTGGGGTTGTATGAGTCGCAGGAATAATCTGGTCATTGATATGATTATCAACTGTCGAAATTAAACCAACCTTGTACCCAAGCTCTCTGAACAATTTGAAAAGCAAAGTTGCAATTGTAGTTTTGCCATTCGTCCCTGTAATTCCGACCAATTGCAAATTAGAAGAAGGGTTGCCATAAAAATTGGCTGCCATTTTACCCAAAGCAACCGAACTATCCGCTACCTGAATATAGGTCACACCCTCTACAGTTTCTTGAGGGACTTGTTCACAAACAATTACCGAAACACCCTTTTCAAGTACGCTATTTATATACGCATGACCATCCGACACAGTACCTTTGATTGCAAAAAATACAGCATCACTAGTCACCTGCCTTGAATCGAAAGTCAAAACACCAACTTCCCTGTTGGTTTTTCCAATCAGGTTAGTTATTGTAATTCCATATAAAACATCCTGCAGCTGCATCTTATTGTAAATCTATTTGTACTGATAATCCTTTTCCTATTTTACTTCCGGCAGCAATAGATTGAGTTACAACTCTTCCACTGCCTTTTACCTTGGCTTTCAAACCCGCATTTCCTAAAAGATATAAAGCATCTTTTAACCCCATTCCACTCACGTCAGGCATCACTCCTTTTACTACATTATATTCTTCATACACAATACCATTGCTGGTATCCACACTGTTAAAGTAGTCAGACTTAGCAGCATACAAAGCTTTAATACCTAAAGCATTATACACTCTTTTAACAGCCTTACTATGACCAGCTTTAGCTTCCGGCTTAACTGTATTTCCTACAAAATGTTCAGGAATGTTGTTGTACATTTCCATATCACTTGCATAAATACGATCTGCAATCTCTTTAAACACCGGCCCGGCTACTGTTGAACCGTAATAACCATTTTTCGGACCGTTGATAGACACCATGATAGAGTACTTAGGCTTATCTGCAGGAAAATAACCACAGAAAGAAGCTTGGTAACTACGTTTCCCCTTATACCCCCTGTTTGCATCTGCAACTTGCGCAGTACCTGTCTTACCCGCAACCCTATACAATGGCGACCCCATTAGTTTACCAGTGCCTTGTGTAACCACATTTTCAAGCATAGCTTGTAACTTTCTAACTGTTTCAGGAGAACAAATCTCCTCAGAAATTACTCTGGCCTGAAACTGTTCAATCGGATTACCCAAACGTCTGATCTCCTTAACAAAAATTGGTGCGATGTATTTACCATTATTGGCAACAGCATTATAAAATGCCAGTATCTGCAATGGTGTAATCTGCATTTCATAACCATAAGCCATTTGCGGCAAAGTCATATTCTTGTTCCAGGTTTTTGACTTTGGATTTTTTATTACAGGCTTAGTTTCACCCGGAATCTGTAAACCCAGTCGCTCATTCATATGAATATCATATAAATGATCTGTAAACCGGGAAGGATTATCCTGATAATGCTGATTAACCAATTTAGCAATCGCTGTATTTGCCGATTGCTCAAATGCTTTCATTACAGTAACTGTACCTATCCCTCCATGAGAATCTCGAATAGTATGTGACGGAATCCGGTAAGTCCCATCCCCTGTAGCTACCAAAGTATTAGTATCTACTTTCTTATCCTCTAACAAGGCCATATACGAGGCCAATTTAAAAGTAGAGCCAGGATCCTGACTACCTCCTATCGCATAATTAAATTTCTCTTCATATATACCTTTGCTCACTCTGGTATAATTAGCAACAGCCCTAACCTCTCCAGTATTCACCTCCATCAAAATCACCGTCCCATGATCAGCATCGCTAATTTTTAATTGTTTTTCCAATGCACTCTGCGCAAGATCCTGCATATTTATATCAATAGTTGATATGATATCTGCTCCCTCTTTAGGTGCAACCTCAGCCTCATCATTAACCGGCATCCAAACCCCACCAGAAATTCTCTGCACTAATCTTTTACCACGCTCACCATTAATATAATCACCATAAGCACCTTCCAAACCCACACCATTATCTACATTCTCATTCTTATAACCAATAGTTCTGGCAGCTAAGAATTTAAAAGGCCTGATCCTCTTATTTTGCTGAACAGCAATAAGCCCACCTGTATACTTTCCTATATTATATAAAGGAAAAGTTCTGATTGTTTTCAGTTCCTGATAACCAACTTTACGTTTAATCAATAAATAACGAATACTATCCCTACGTGCATTGCGCAGGTAACGAGAATACTCTTTAGGTGTTTTATCTTTAAAAAACTGCGACAACTTCATTGCCAGAGAATCTACCTTCGAGTCAAAAATATCTTTATCCTGTATCCCACCAGCATACATATCCATACGCAATTCGTATTCAGGGATAGAGGTAGCCAGCAAACTTCCATCTACAGAATAGATATTTCCTCTTGCAGCATCAATATTGACATACTTTGTAGAGAGACTATCGGCCATGGCACGCCACTTATGTCCCTCCACAAACTGTACATCGCATAGTCTGACCAATACCGCCACGGCAAGCAGTACAATCAGTCCGAAAGACAGATAAACACGCAATAATATGTTATCTCTAATATTCATTACTGTTTATTACAATTTTTTTAGGTGGCTCAGTTAATTCTTTAATTCCTAACGTATCTACTTTTTTCGCTACTTCTGTCAGCTTACTCTTAAACATGAGATCAGCTTTCAGCGACTTATATTCCCAACTCAGCTCTTTTACTTCTTTATTCAATTTGTCAATGCTTCTGATATTCTTAATAGCCATATGGCTATTGGCTATGTAAAGCATACATAAAACCGAAATAAATATCAAAAATGGCAACATCTCCGTTGCCGACTCTTTACTCACTACACCTTCAGTAAACAGCTTTTTAAAAAAAGCATTACTACTTTCAGTGTCTTTGCGTTTAGGCTGAGGCTTAACCTTAATCTCTATCTCTTCCTCTAATTCCGGTTCTTCATCAAGATGCTCCCTAAACCTATTGCTCATAACCTTTCCCCCACTCTTAATTTTGCACTCCTAGAGCGGCTATTCCTTTCCAGTTCAAGTTCATCCGCCACTATAGCTTTTCTTGTTACAGCTTTAAATGGTTTCTGTTCATTACCAAAAAAATCCTTATCGACTTCCCCCCTAAACTTTCCCTTTGCTATAAAATTCTTAACAGGTCTATCTTCTAATGAATGGTATGACATGACCACTAGCCGACCACCCTGCTTTAAAACATCAGCGGTCTGAACTAAAAAATCCTCCAGAACCTTCATCTCAGCATTTACTTCAATACGCAAGGCTTGAAAAACCTGCGCCATATATTTATGCTCTTTACCTTTAGGAATATGAGCAGCAGCTACAGCTTTAAAGTCAGCCAATGTTAAAACTGGTCGTTCTACACGTCCTGTTACAATTACCCTTGCTAAAGATTTTGCATTTTTAACCTCACCGTAAATACCAAAAATTTTATGCAATTGATCTTCCGTATACGTATTCAAAACATCAGCCGCTGTCAGCTTACCTTGTTTATCCATACGCATATCCAGCGCTGCATCAAAGCGAGTTGAAAAACCTCTTTCAGGCTCGTTAAACTGGTGTGAAGAAACACCCAGATCAGCAAGAATACCATCTACAGTTTTAAAACCCAATAAACGAAGGTTATTTTTAAGGAAAGCAAAGTTCTGATCAACAAAATGGAAACGCGGATCTTCAATTTTATTTCTTTGCGCATCAGGATCCTGATCAAAAGCAATCAACACACCATCTTTACCTAAATTCTTAAGTATTTCCCTGGAATGTCCACCACCTCCAAAAGTCACATCCACATACACTCCGTCCGGTTTGATATTCAACCCATCAATACACTCTTTTAACAATACAGGAACATGATAATTATTTTCCATCTTCCCCCCTGTTTTTATTTCCCATTACTTCCTGAGCAAGGAAAGCGAAATTCTCTGGCTCAGTATCAAACAAAGCTTCATAAGCTTTTTTGGACCAAATTTCAATCTTGTCAAATTGACAAGCTAAAACAAGTTCGTCACTAATTTCTATACCTACCGACTCCAATAAAGACTTCGGTAAATTCACTCTTCCAGTAGCATCGAGCGACAAAAGCGTCGCGCCACGGGTAAAATATCTAATAAACTCTCTGGTTTTTGGTTCGTATTGGTTCAACTTACTCATCTCTTCAACCATGCCTTCCCATACTTTTTTTGGATAAAGCACTAAATGCTTCTCAAAGCCACGGTTAATCACAAGTCCCTCACCCTCAACATTAGGCAATTGCTTTTTGAGACCGGAAGGCACCATCAAGCGGCCTTTCGCATCCAATTTACAATCAAATTCTCCTAACAGTTGAACCATTTCTATGTGTACACTTTTTATGTAGTGTAAAAATAGATATTTCTACCACTTTTTACCACATTCTACCACAAAAAATTATCAACATAATTTTTACCAGCACATTTCTGCCTTTAAGGCATCAAAAACGCAGAAAATAAGGTGGTAAACAAAAACAGGCGTTTCGCAAAAACGAAACGCCTGTTTTAAAAATAATTTCTATTATTAATCATTAATTGCCTTAACACCAGGCAATTCTTTTCCTTCCATATATTCTAGCAATGCTCCACCACCAGTAGAAACATAGCTCACTTTATCTTCTAAATTGAATTTTGCAATTGCCGCAGCTGAATCTCCACCACCAATTAGTGAAAATGCACCATTATTTTGTGTTGCAGCTACAACCGCATCTGCCACTGCACGCGTTCCTTGCTCAAAATTAGCCATTTCAAAAACACCCATCGGTCCGTTCCATAATAAAGTTTTAGAATTGGCGATCACTTTTGAAAACAACTCAACAGTTTTAGGACCAATATCCAATCCCATCCAATCTGCTGGAATCTGACCCGAATCTACAGTACCTTTACTAGCCTCATTATCAAACTTATCAGCAATCACAGTATCTAAAGGCAAGTATAAATTCACGCCTTTTGCTTTTGCTTTTTCTACCAGCTCCAGACACAAAGCCATTCTATCTTCCTCTAATAAAGATGTACCAATCTCACCACCAGCAGCTTTAGCGAAAGTATATGCCATACCACCACCAATAATCAAATTATCTACTTTTTCAAGTAAACTTTCGATCAACAAAATCTTATCAGACACTTTAGCACCGCCCATAATTGCAGTAAAAGGTTTCTCAGCTCCATGATTTACTTTTTCTGCATTTTTCAACTCTTCAGCCATTAAATAACCAAAATACTTCTCTGTAGGGAAAAATTCAGCAACAATAGCTGTTGAAGCATGTGCACGATGTGCCGTACCAAAAGCATCATTCACATATACATTACCCAATTTTGCTAATTTCTCAGCAAAGTCTCGATCACCTTTTTCCTCTTCCTTGTAAAAACGAAGATTTTCTAAAAGCAAAACTTGACCTGGAACCAGGTTTTTAGCTTTTTCTGTAGCTACAGTACCAACACAATCGTCAGCAAACTTAACTTCCAGATCAAGCATTCTCGAAAGATCGCCTAATATATGTTTCAATGAATATTTATCTTCCGGCCCACCTTTTGGACGCCCCAAATGAGACATTAGGATCACAGATCCGCCATCGTTCAATATTTTATTGATGGTAGGCAATGCTGCACGCATTCTTTTATCATCAGTAATGTTAAATTCCTTATCCAAAGGGACGTTAAAATCTACCCTTACCAGAGCCTTCTTATCTTTGAAATTGCATTGATCGATTGTTCTCATTTTTAATTTTATCTTTTATTATTAAGGTTTGGTTTGCGGTTGTTTACGAAATGATTGGATCATATCAAAATGCGGACCTATTTATTCCCTGCATCTCCGCGTGTGACACCAAATATAAGAAGCATTAGCCGATCTCAACTCATTAATTACAAATTTTATAAGTTAAGCCCTCTAGCCCTTCCTAAAAAACTCAAAATCTGTTTATTTAATTATAATTTTTAGCGATTCTTTGCACAAGATCAACCAACCTTGTAGAATATCCTGATTCATTATCATACCAGCCAACAACTTTAACAAGATCACCAACAATAGAAGTCAGCTGTGCATCAAATACACAGGAATGCGGATTATCTAAAATATCTACCGATACAATTGCATCTTCCGTATACTCCACTATCGTTTTCATTTCATGCTCAGCAGCTCTTTTAAATGCTGCATTGATTTCTTCTTTAGTCGTCTTCGACTTTAAAATACAGGTAAAATCCGTCAAGGAGCCATTCAACACAGGGACTCTTATTCCAGCTCCTCCAAGTTTACCCTCTAAATGAGGAAAAATATTTGTAATTGCTTTTGCTGCACCAGTACTTGTAGGAATAATAGACGCTGATGCTGCTCTGGCCCTTCTCAAATCTTTATGTGGTGAATCATGCAGGCTTTGATCGCCAGTCATTGAGTGTACAGTAGTAATATACCCATCTCTTATTCCCCAATTATCATCTAAAATCTTAACCATTGGAGCCACATTATTTGTAGTACAGGAAGCATTTGAAAGTATTGAAGCTTTTAAATCAACTTCATTATCATTTACCCCCAACACAAACATGGGTATATCTTTATCTGCTGATGGTGCCGAAATCAGCACTTGTTTTGCTCCTGCTTTTAAATGAAGTTCGGCTCCAGAACGACTGGTAAACTTACCTGTTGATTCTACCACAAGATCAATTCCTAAGCTTGCCCATGGCAAATCCTCCGGCTTAACCTTGTTATAAACATAAATTTTCTTTCCATTAATGATTAAAGCTCCATCTTCATGTTTAACAGTCCCTTTAAATCCACGGTGTATACTATCGTATTTAAAAAGATGAGCCAATGTTTCAGGATCACCTAAATCATTTATGGCTACAACATTGATATTTCGCTCAAGAGCAGTACGCAAAAAAATACGTCCAATTCTTCCAAAACCATTAATTGCTAATTTCATTCTACTCGTATAAATATGTGTGCAAAAGTACCCATATTCTTTAAATCAGCGGTAGTATAATAAGTCATAAAATTATCCCAAAAAAGAGATTTTTATGGGATTTGAAATGAACTGAATAGTCAAGCTATGAACAGCTCTACTATTGCTCTTATTTACAATTAATTTTATTTGATTTTTCCCGAACAAAGCAGAAGGAGAGAGCAAGGAGGTCCCTCTTAAATTCGGTATAACCACGAAGCCCGATACTAGCTCCATGCAAGCCCGGTTTTGATTCAAAAAAATGGTTCAAATTTGAGAGGCAGATTTTCCCTTACTCAAACTTACCTTCTTTCTTCAATAATTCAAAATATTTAGTCAGGTTAATACCGAGCGACTGTTCTAATGAAGCTTTGAAATCTTCAGGTTGAGGATGTTTTCCTTTCCATTGCTTAAAATACAACTGAAAAGCATTGTCCATTTTCTCTCTTCCAACTGAATTTTCCAAAATATACAACCATAATGCTGGCTTAAGATAAGAAGCGGTACTATAATCATCAGATGAAGCAAATTTTTCCGATGGAACATCAATTGCAGATTTCATAGGAATCCCACTTAATGCTCCATAAATAGAAGATAAGAACTCTTTGGCTGGCAATGCCTGGACTTCGATAGGAATGTCTCCAAAAACAGAGTTAGCCCTGTATTTCTCGGCCTCATATCTAAACTGAAAAAACGTATTCAAACCTTCGTCTAACCAGGCATATTGACGCTCATTACTACCCAGCATACTCATAAACCAATTATGCCCTACCTCATGTGTAATTACACCATCAAGAAATTCCTTCTTTGCTCCCGGGCTTGTAATCAGTGTAATTGTAGGATATTCCATTCCACCACTCGATTCATTTTTAGGCCCTTCCACTACCTGAACTACAGGATATTCATACTCTCCAATCCATTTACTATATTTTTTCACTGCATCTTTCGTATAATCAATACTATAATTCCATAAAGTACTGTCACTATCATGGTAATAAGTAAATGCATCTACAACCTTTCCTGATTCCAGTTTTAAAGTATCATACTGAATTACAAACCCCTTATCTGCAAACCATGCAAAATCTGGCACGTTATCGATCTTATAATTCAATTTCTTCATGCCTGTTTTAATTTTTGGAGTATACAAAACAGGCTTTGCTTTCCTGTCAGCAACATTTTTTGTACCAATACTTTTATACATTGCCAGTTCATCCGTATTTTGCAAAACACCTGTAGCACCAACCACATAACTCGTAGGAACGGTAATATTCACATTAAATGAAGCATAATCACTATAGTACTCACCCATATCTAAATATGGGAATTCATGCCAGCCATTTTTATCAAAAACTGCAGGTTTTGGATACCATTGACATACCATAAATTCACCTTGAGCAAAACCAGATCTGGAGAAATAAGAAGGTAACTTCACATTAAAATCAGTAGTAATCGTTACAGAATCTCCAGATTTCAATGGTGTAGACAAATTCAGTTTAATGACATCTATATATTGAGGATTAGGATGAGCTTCTGTCTTTGCTACTTTCCCGTTTACTTTAAAGTTCAATCCATCTATACTACCATAAGTATATTTCTCCATCTTCTTCGCCCTTGCTGTATCATTTTTTAACTGATGAAACAAGGCAGTATTTTCATTCTTATAAGCATTTGGCCAGATATGAAACCAGATGAAGTTGAGACTTGATGGCGAGTTATTTTTATAAACTATCTTTTCAAAACCTTTTAAAGATTTATCCTGGTCATTTAAAGTTACATCAATATTATACTTTACCTGTTGTTGCCAATATTTTTCCTGTGCAAAAACAATTGAACTACAAATAACAAGAATGAAGGTTAAACACTTTTTCATAAGCAACGTTCTTTACATCAAATAAAACCTGTCATACGCACAGGTCTGGAAAGGTAATAATTTTTTTAAAACCTATTGTATCACTATAACGTTTAATAATAGTAAAGCTTTTAATTTCCCTTCAAATGAAACATCCGAAATCAAAAACAAAAAAAGTTAACGTTAACCTTATTAAGAAACATCCCCATCCAGATGCCTTAGACAAATGGAACGATCGTTTAGATCAAAATCTGGAAAGTGAAAAGGAAGGTAATACATTAGCGGATGAAAACGCCAGAGACTATTCAGAAAAACATGGAAGTGGCGATCAATCTGATAAAGATTAATCGTCATTAAATCAATCTAGATCAGCAAATTCCCATGCACTTTTATATGCATCAATCTTTTCAGTATAAGTAATAAAATCAGCATAAAAAGGGAGTCTGGATAAAGTTGCACTATCTCCGATCACCACCAACTTTTTTCTTGCACGGGTCATGGCCACATTCATCCTGCGGATATCAGATAAGAATCCGATCACACCATCAGCATTACTTCTTGTCATTCCGATATAAACAATATCTCTTTCCTGTCCTTGAAAACTATCGATCGTATTCACAGATATTTTTCCATGATAAGGCTGTAAAACGGGATGGTTGAGCAGCAAGTCTTTCATTACCTGTATCTGTTGCTTGTAAGGCGAAATCAGTGCTATACTAGGAAAATTCTCAATGGTATAAACACTATTCAGTTGTACTACCAATTGCGCCAAGTGTTTCAATAAGAATGCAGCCTCTTCAGTATTATATGTACTTGTTCCTTCAGTTTGTTCTTCAAAACCGCAACCCGCAGTATCCACAAAGTTCAACGCGGTATCTTCTGGAAATAACAGATGAGCAGCTACAGATTCATGCGCTTTTAATTTCCCACTGTAAAACACATCAGAAGAATAACCCATAATTTGTGCATGCATTCTGTATTGTTCTTCCAGTAAAACTACAGCCTGAGGATGCAAAGCCACGCACTTTTCCAATAAAGTAGTGCTTAAACCTGCTTTTGCAGCTTCGTTAGACTTTATAGTTGGGGATAATTGACAATGATCTCCAGCTAATATCACTTTCTGCGCTTTCAATATGGGTATCCAGCACGCCGGTTCTAAAGCCTGTCCGGCCTCATCAATTACAACTGTATCAAACTTTCGGTCTTTAATCGTATAATGACTTGCACCCACTAAAGTTGCCGTAATTACCTGTGCTTTATCTATCAGATCCTCTACAATATACTGTTCCGTGTTTGCAACAGATTTCATGATCTTATGCGCTTCGTCGAAAAGTGCTTTTCGCTGCTCCTTCTCTGCTCTTCCAAAATTCCTTTTGTACTTATGAGCCATATTTTTATACTCTGCAGCTTGTTTTTTCAACTCCTTAACCTCTTTGATGCTGTTATGAACGGCCATCTTACTATCTAAAGTTAAAGAAAACAGCTTTTCAGATACCCTTGCAGGATTACCGATACGCAAAACATTCATTCCCTCATCAGCCAGCTTTTCGCTTAAAAGGTCGACCGCAGTATTACTTGGTGCAACCACTAAAATCTGCTTCCCATACTGCTTAATTAATGCCTTGATGGCCTGTACCAGTGTGGTAGTTTTGCCTGTCCCCGGTGGGCCATGAACAATAGCCAGATGCTGTGCAGCAACAATACGATTTACTGCAAGCTGCTGAACCTCATTCAATTTAGGAATCGGATAATGAAAAATATCATCTGCAAAATAAGGTGTACCCGCACCTGTCAGCACTTTAATCAAATCATGATCTTCGCCCTGCTCATTCCGATTAGCAGCACGTTTAACCGCTCCCTGCATTTCATCATAACTATGATCATCAAAAAGGACATCAATACCTAATTTACCATCTCTTGCCCAATCAGGCAATTCATCTGTACGTAAAGTAATTTTTAAACTGCTACCTCCCTGATAAGCAATTACCCCTTCGACCCTATCATTTTTGGGATCATGATTCGAAAATAATACCGCAGGCATACCAAATCTTAACTGATGTGGTAAATCCTGATGAGTTGTCCGTTCTACTTCAACAGTTAAATAATCTCCCCTACTCATTTCTGAGCCGCGGATTGCAATGGGATACCAGGTTAAACCATTCGCTCTACGTTCTGCGACTGAAAGTGTTTCTTTCTGTTTGATATAGCTTTGTAAATCTTCCTCACGTTCCGTTTTTAGAAGATCAAGCAGTTTTTTAAAATATGGCATTCGCGCAAAGATAAGTATAAAGCTGTAACATAATGCCTCAGAACTACATAGGAGCTAAATAACTGAGATAAAATAATTTTTTCTCAGTTATTTAGAATGAATATAAATAATAGACACTATATTTATGGCCGAATCAAATCTTGCGATAATCATCTAATGAAAAAAAATAATTGCGATGTGTATAAACAAAATATTAAGTCAAAAAGGACAAACGACAATTAGTAACTGTATAGGCTGCAAAACATTTTACATCTGGCATGACAACCTGATGTTGAGTTTTACAGAGGAGGGATTTATATCTTTTAAAGAAGTGCTCCATAGCCTTTCTTTTGAAGACAGGTGTCTTCCATTTCCTGGTGGAGAAGAAAGAATAATCCTTCATACACCTCACGATGACATTAGCTTTGCTTTTGCTGAAGAAGAATTTGAATTGTGCAAAGCAGCAATTGACGAAGCTATTTTTATGAAAGAAGTATACGAATTAATGCAATAAAAAACCCTATAAACACTCGTCAACCAAATATAAAATTGACTCATAATTTTTACTTACCGCATCAGACATTGCCATTTCGCAGGTTTTGGCAGTAGAGTAATAGCCATCATATACTTTCTTTTTTACTTCAGCTGATTCTGGTGCAGTTGCCGCCGCCGTAAGTTCAGGAAACAAAAAGCCCCTATCCCCTGCCATTCCACAACAGCCGGCATTTATAGGAACATCAACCTGTTGTGCAAAATGGCTTGCAATATGGAATAGCTTAGTTTCCAATCCCATCTTTTTTAATGTACAAACAGGATGCAACACAATATTATCCTTTTTACGAACATCCTTTAATACAGGAAGGATATGATCATATAGATAATCAATACTATCTATAATATTCATTTGATCAAAATATGCTCGATTCTGATCAGAAAGCACCGGACGGCAAGTCTGTAAAGTATGCGTACAAGAACTTACATCCAATACAACTGGAAGTTTCCCTCCTGAAGTCCATGCCCAAAGTTTTCTCACGGTTTCATTTGCCGTATAAACATATGCATCCTGATAACCTTTAGAAGAGAATAGCTGTCCACAACATGAACTGTTGATATCGTCAGGCACCAATACTTTAATTCCAGCTTTTGCAGAAACACTCATGAAAGTTTCAGGCATACTCTTCTTATTGTCCTTGGCACCGCCCATCATCCGATTGATACAAGTAGGGAAATATACTACAGATCCGTTACTATCCCCATAAATCCGACCTTTTGTGGCCTGTAATTGATTACTCCAAAGTGGCATCGCAGGAATCATCTTTTTTAGTCCACCAGTAATATTTCGCATAGTTGATGCACCAAAAACGCTGTTTATGCCATCCCCAACCTTAACAGCTGTACCTACCACAAATGCTGTAGCTCCAAAATTCTTTGCTACCATGACAGCCAGTCCGTTAGCTGTTTTACTATGACTTTCCCTGCGTAAACGTTTAACCAGATCGCCTGTATTGATATCAACCGGGCAAGCAGTAGCACACAAACCGTCAACGGCACAAGTATCTAATCCATCATATTGGTATTCATTAACCAGCAAATCAAAATCACGTTTGTTACCCTGTGCTTTCAATCCTGCAAGCTCCCGTCTCACTACAATCCTTTGTCTTGGTGTTAAGGTTACATTACGACTAGGGCATTTATGTTCACAATAACCACATTCTATACATTTATCCACCTCACTTTCCACAGATGGTAAAGGCTTCAAATTTGCGATATGCGCTTTTTTATCTGCATTTATAATGACTCCCGGATTCAGCAGGCCCTGTGGATCAATAACAGACTTTAAAGCCTTCATGATCTCATAAGCTTCCCCTCCCCATTCTGTTTCAATGAATGGAGCCATGTTACGCCCCGTTCCATGTTCAGCCTTTAAAGTTCCATCGTAAGTTTCGACCACAAGTGTCACTACATCCTGCAAAAACAAATCATAGCGTTCTATTTCTGCAGCCGTATGGAATGCCTGGGTAACTACAAAGTGAATATTCCCATCTTTAGCATGACCAAAAATGATGGCTTCATGGTATTCATATTTTTTAAATAAAGCCTGAAGGTCAATAATAGCATGTCCAAGTTTTGCGACCGGAAAAGCAATATCTTCAAGAATAACAGTTGTACCACTTGCTCGTACAGCGCCGACTGCCGGGAACATACCTTTCCTCAATTTCCAGAAAAATGCCTGTTCCTTTACATCCTCCGTAAATACCGGAAACTCCAGCATAGATAAATCACCAGCCGATGACATAAATACGTTTGTCTTGGCATGTAATTCTTCTAAATTATTGGCCTGAAACTCGACCAACAAAGCAGCAGCTGTTTCAGGTAAAGTCTTTAAACGCTCCGGCACACCTTTTAAACTATCAATAGACCTTAATGAGGCTCTATCCATCAGCTCAACAGCCTCAGCACCAGCATTTGTTAAAGGTATAATGGCCTGACAGGCGGCATACATATCAGGGAAATATAAAAAGGCAGTAGTTTTATAAGGGTAATCAGGCACAGTTTCCATTACTGCTTCAGCTATAAAACCCAATGTTCCTTCGGCACCAATTAAAAGATGTGCAAGCACATCCAATGGATGATCATGGTCAATAAAAGCGTTTAAGGAATAGCCAACCGTATTTTTAGTTTCATACTTTTTCCTCACCCGATCATATAATTCTGCATTGCTTTTCAGCTGTTGCTGCATACTTTGAATGGCAGTGTAAATTTCGGTACAATCCTGTTCAAACCGATTATAATCCTCAGGCTTTTCAGTACTAAAAGTTTTGCCATCTGGTAAAATGAAACGGATATGTTTAGTGGTATGATAAGAGTTCAACTTTACACCGCAACACATTCCGCTCGAATTGTTGGATAAAATCCCACCCATCATAGCCGCATCAATGCTTGATGGATCCGGGCCAATCTTTCTTTTATAGCGCTTCAGATAAGCATTTACCATACTTCCAGTAATACCTGGTTGTACCCGTACCTTTGCTCCTTCCTCCTCAATCTGCAATTTATTCCAGTACTGGCTCAAGTCAACCAGAATCCCATCTGTAATAGATTGTCCTGATAAACTGGTACCACCAGTTCTAAAAGTTAATGGAATACGATTTTCATGAGAAAATCTGAACAAAGCAATGATTTCTAATTCCGTAATTGGCTGTACAACAGCCTTAGGACGTAAATAATAGAAGCCCGCATCAGACGCATAGGCCACAAGGTCAATCAGACGTGATTTAATACGTGCTTTGGGTAAAATACTTTCTAAAAGTTCTCCAGTTTCCATTTAAAGACAAAATACTTATACAGGCAATACCTATAGGGTGATATACAATGCAATAAACAAAGAAACAATAAATTTTATTAAATCCCGGTTGGCCTACTCAAAATTATGGAACTTGCAAATGTCAAAATGTAAAATATTAAAAACACTTTGTTATAGTTTTGAGTTTTATTATCTATTGACAGAAGGTTCCATCAACTGAAAGAAAAAATACAGATAGATGAAAACAGATCCAGTAATCATAGAAAGAACATTTAGCGTTTCTGCTAATAAAGTATGGGAAGCACTGACAGACGCTAATAAAATGAAAGAATGGTATTTTAACATTGAAAACTTTAAACCAGAAATTGGCTTTAAATTCCAGTTCCTGGCAGGAAGTGAAAATAAAAACTATTTACATATCTGTAAAGTTACCGAAGCTGAAGAAGGTAAAAAATTAACCTACACCTGGAACTATGACAATTATGAAGGCAATTCATCAGTTACATTTGAATTGTTTGAAGCCGGGACAGGCACCAGGGTTAAACTAACCCATTCGGGGCTGGAGACCTTTCCATCTAAAGATGATGTTAATTTTTCTAAAGAAAGCTTTACTACCGGCTGGAAAGAAATTATTGGCACCAACCTTAAGATTTTTTTAGAAAAATAGGAATATTTATTCTTTATTTATTGCCTCCCAAAGCATGTCTTTTAATTCTAAAAGGCCCTTTTGAGCTACAGATGAGATAAAAATTGATGGAACATTTGCTGGAAGTTCTTTTTTCATTTCTTCCTTCAATTCTTCATCTAACATATCTGATTTGGTAATCGCAAGAACATGCGGTTTTTGCATCAACTCTGAATTATAATCTTTCAGTTCCGACTTTAAGATTTCATATTCTTCGGCTATGCTTCTATGTGTATCAGCAGGGACCATGAATAATAATACAGAATTCCGTTCAATATGACGTAAAAACCTATATCCAAGACCTTTACCTTTCGATGCACCTTCAATAATACCTGGAATATCGGCCATTACAAATGACTTACTTCCACGGTAAGAGACGATCCCCAAATTTGGCACCAATGTAGTAAAAGGATAATCCGCAATTTCTGGCTTAGCAGCAGAAACGACCGATAACAATGTAGACTTACCCGCATTTGGGAAACCGACCAAACCTACGTCAGCAAGAATTTTAAGTTCAAGAACCATCCACTCTTCCTTTCCCGCTTCACCCGGTTGTGCAAAGCGCGGCGTTTGCATAGTTGGCGTTTTAAAATGCCAATTACCTAGGCCTCCTCGACCACCAGGAGTAAGAATTTTAGTTTCCCCGTCAGCTGTAATTTCAAAAAGGACTTCACCAGTTTCCGCATTTTTAGCAATAGTACCTAGTGGTACATCAAGAATTTCATCTTTACCAGATTTACCAGTTGATGTTCCGCTTGATCCAGGAAGACCGTCAGGAGCAATAATATGTTTACGGTATTTTAAATGGAGAAGAGTCCAGAACTGCGAGTTGCCTCTTAGTATGATATGACCACCACGACCACCATCACCACCATCGGGACCACCAGTTGCAGTTCTTACGTCGCGGTGCAAATGTGCAGAACCTGCCCCCCCTTTACCGGAACGACAACATATTTTAACATAATCTACAAAATTGGAACCCTGCGACATAATCTTTCTCTGTTTTTTTATAAATAACAATAGCGGGCAGCATAAAGCTTTGTCCCGCTATCCGTAATGTTTTTTTGTACTAGTACTTATCTACAACGGCACAAAGCTCTGCAAAGATATCATCGATTTTTCCGATTCCATTTACTTTGCTTAATTTACTTTGTGACTCATAGTATGGCAAAACATGAATAGTTTTGCTAAAATATTCTTCAATACGTTTTTGAAGTTTATCTGCCTGATCATCAACACGACCTGTTTCAAGCTGACGTTGTGCAATACGTTTAGTCAGCTCTTCCTGATCTACATCTAATGCAATTACACCATCAATAGCACTTCCTTTACTCACTAAAAACTCATCCAGAGCCTGTGCTTGTGGAACTGTACGTGGAAAACCATCAAATATAAATCCTTTAGCCTGTGGGTTTTTATCCACTTCTTCTTCCAACATCGCGATGGTAATTTCATCAGGTACCAATTGGCCGTCAGCAATTAATGCACTCACCCTTTGTCCAAGTGGTGATTGATTTTTAATGTGTGCTCTGAAAAGATCTCCTGTTGAGATGTGGATCAATTGATATTTTTCAATCAATTTTTCAGATTGGGTGCCTTTGCCTGCACCCGGTGGGCCAAAGAGAACAAAATTCAGCATTTGGGTTGTCTTTAAAGTTAAAAAGCCTTCAACCCGCGGGCTTAAGGCTTCTGTTTCATTATTTAAGCTCTCAAAGTTAAAAATGCAATACAATCTATGGAAGTTTTAAATAAATATGCTTCTGTAAATTGTAAGTTAACCATTGAAAATATTTTGTTTTTACTTATTAATTCATCATAACTTTCCCTTTTTCAATTCATTAAATCTTTGAACATGAAAAATTTGGTGGTAAGTTTTGAGGTTGCAAATATATAATTATTAATTTATTATATTCATTTTTTTACAAAATAGCCCCAGAGTACAATGTATGATATTAGTTTCTTTTCAGTTTTATTGCTTCCTTTTTAGAAAGTACAACCGCATTAAAAACAACTGCTTTTAATGGTACATCATTTTTATCTGTAGCAACCCTATTGATGGCATCAGCAACATCCATTCCTTCTACTATTTCGCCAAATATGGTATAATCCTGATCGAGGTGGGGTGTACCGCCTATCGTTTTATAAACGGCTCTTTGCACAACAGGTATTTTTCTATTCTTTTTCTGTTCTATAACATCTAACTGATCATCAGTTTGCTTCTTTCCCACCACCAGATAAATCTGTGAAAAATAAGAGGCTTTGCCTGGGTTATCATCTCTACCTGCACCCAAAGCACCTTTTTTATGAAATATTGATGGCCTTATTTCGGCGGGGAACCGTTTTACACCTAGCTGGGGGTTCATCTTTTCCCGATTCAGAATGGTATCGTCCAATTCACCACCCTGACTTACAAAATCTTTAATAACCCGGTTAAATTCTGCATTTCTATATAACCCTCTTTTAATCGATTTTAAGAACATATCTCTATGTGCAGGAGTTTCATCATACAACATAACCGTGATATTTCCTTTATTGGTTGCAAAACGTACAAAAGTAGATTGAGCCTTTCCTGCTATAACAAACAGCATAAAAAGCAAAAACAAACTAAGATTTTTCATATAGAATTCAACTACTTAAATGCTTAGTTTCTTATGTATTGCAGGAATTCTTCTTTCCTTTTAGCGTCCAGAAAAGCTCCATCAAAGGATGTGGTAATCGTACTGCTACTGGTATCTTTTATGCCTCTTGAAGACACACATAAATGAACTGCATCAATATATACTGCCACATCATCTGTTTCCAATATAGTCTTCAATTCATTAGCAATCTGTATCGTTAAGCGTTCCTGAACCTGTGGTCTTTGTGCGTAATATCGAACAATTCGATTTAGCTTAGATAAACCGATTACCTTTCCAGATGAAATATATGCCACATGTGCCTTACCAATAATAGGCACAAAATGATGCTCACAATTCGAATAAAGTGTAATATTCTTTTCAACCAGCATTTGGTTGTATTGATACTTATTCTCGAAGAGTGCAATCGCTGGTTTATTTGCAGGGTTTAATCCACTAAAAACTTCCTTTACAAACATTTTGGCCACACGTCCCGGGGTTCCATTCAGACTGTCATCAGTTAAGTCTAGTCCTAATGTTTGCATAATTTCACGAAAATGATGACTTATTTTATTCATCTTCTCCTCATCGCTCAAATCAAAAGCATCGCTTCTTAATGGCGTGTCATAAGAAGTTCCGATATGCTGCTCACCTAATAAATCTTCTATTTCCGTTGCAGATAGATCTTGCTGTGTCATATTTCTTTTAATTGATTTTTAATGTTTAATAGTTTTGGGATTACTGTTGATAAACATAGGTTCCTCTGATGAAGCGACTGATAATTCAAGTGCATTACCAGGTACAATGAACTCCACCTCATCAAAAGTCAATCTACGTGACCCTAATAGACTAATCACCGAATCTTTCGCTTCAACTCTTGCATTTTTGACTGTAAAGCCATTTATATCACTTGCTGTAAATAGCTTACCTGATTTAATATCAGCATATTCTATAAGCACGTTACTTAAAGGACTTTCGGGAATGCCATTAACCTTTACGAACTGACTAGAGCGTTCGACCACGATATTTCTGGCTACAATATTTTTAAACGAGGGAGTGAGTGCATTAATCGTTCTGGCAGGAAGTCTATCTGCCAACTCCCCTACATGTTGTGAACTTCCCAGCATATCCCAATTAAATGCACTGCCTGTAAGATTCATTCTGATTCTGTTGTAATATATATTTTCAGCACCACCACCTCGGGGTCTGCGGGTTTTAAACCTGATCCCGCTTCCAGTTTCCTCAAATACACAGTCATGCACATATAAGTTCCGAATCATTCCTGCTGTCTCACTACCAACGGTAATTGCGCCATGGCCTTCTCTTGCCAGGCAATACCGGATTACAATGTTTTCTGATGCTTTATTAACACGAACACCATCTTCACCACGTCCCGCTTTAATGGTAAAGCAATCGTCTCCACTACTTAAAGTGCTATATTCAATCAATACATTTCTTGAAGATTCAATGTCTATGCCATCCCCCCTCGGAATACCTACAGAATTTACAGTTATACCACGGATAATCACATTTTCACAGTATATAGGAACGATATTCCAGAACGCTGTGTTCTCTAATGAGATTCCTTCTATAAATACATTTTTGCAATTGATAGGCGAAATAAACATTGGAGGAAGCACCGGGCTCCCATTTTCTCCTTCATAAACCCTTTCTGAAACAGGTTTACTCAGATCTACAAATCCCTCTATGACCTGGGTGGTCATGGTTTGTTTACGGACAGAGCCGCCTTTTGCAGGGCCTATTAATCGTCCTTTCCCAGTAAGCGCTATATTTTCTTGTCCATTGGCATAAATGCATGCACCTAGTGACATAACCTCTATGCCTTCATTTCTAGTAAAGACCGCTGGCAGATAATCTTTTACTTCTCCACTGAAGTACAACTCTGCACCATCTTCTAAATGCAGGTTTACATTACTTTTTAAAATGATACGCCCTGTTTGCCATTTCCCTTTCGGAAGAACTGCTGTACCACCACCCTTGGCATTCAGTTCATCTATAGTCTGCTGAATTTCCTTAGTTATAATTATACCTTCCTTAGCTCCATTTGATGTAATCAATTTTGTTAAGGCAGGAAAAACTGGTCTTTTCAACTTCGGCATTTGGAAAGGTGCTTCAATTGGAGCTATTTCCACTGGTAAATTAAATGCACCAACCTGTTCTTTAAAAGGAACTGAATCTAACTGATTTATAGCAACTTTATCCTTACGAACAGAACAAGAAATTAAAAAGGCAGACAAAAACGCAAATCCTAAATAGCGTTTAAGACTAACGTCAGCAAAATTATTCATTTAGCTAAGGTCGTATTCCTTATTTGAGTTTACAAGTTGCAATTAAAGGTTTAAAAAAAATGCCGTAGAAATCTACGGCATTTTCCATTATTTTTTATTTAATTACTTGATACTTGTACCTTCCTCCATTTCTTCATTCGCCATTTTCAAAATTTCATCACCTTCATTTAGCTCACCAAATACTTCAAACTGATCAGGCATTACACGGCCTTTGGCCACAGGTACGTTTTTAGTCTTCCCATTCTCTACACGAATTACGTAAATACCAAGACTGCTTTCTACCAGCGCTGTTTTAGGCACAAAGAATGTTGCTTTAGTATTTTGTAATCCGATCATAGTCTCTGCTACCATAAAAGGTTTTAACTCTTTATTCACGTTTAAGAAATCTGCTTCTATTTTTTCAGAACGTAATTTTAAATCAAGAGTCCCTGACTTTCTTGAAATGACGGCAAAATATTTCTTTTCCGGAGCAGATCTGATTTTAAATTTAATGGTATCTCCTATTTTTAAATAAGGTGTATTCGCTTCTGGAATAGAGAGACTTAAACGTAGCTTTTTGGTATTTTGAATAACTAACAAAGGTGTTTTTTCCATTGGCCCAACATAAGCACCTAAATCCACATTTTTCTCTGTCACCACCCCATTAAAAGGGGCACGAATTACCAGATAATTATCCATATCACGCAATTCATTATAAGCTGATTTTGCAGCATTAAGCTGTGCCTCATCCGCTAACTTTCTAGCTGTAATCTGATCCAGCGCATCTTTAGCTATAGCCCCCTTGGTTTCATTGGCTTTCATCATTCTGTCGTATGTAGATTTTGTAGACAAATAAATTGCTTCTTGTGCCTGCCACTTGGCTTTAGCACTAGCTACCTGCGATTGAATCTCCGGCGCCTCTAAAGTGATCAATACCTGCCCGGCACTTACCACCGACCCAATATCAACTTTAATCTGCTTTACATAACTATTCACTTTTGCGTATAGATCCGTTTGTTGATCAGGGGCCAATTCCCCTGCCAACTTCAATTGAACCAGTGGATTACTTTTACTAATGGTAACCTTTTCAAAAGGATTCATCATCATCATTGATTTATCAGTCTTTACATCTTTTGTCTTTTCTGGCTTGGCATTGTTGCAGGCTGATAAAGTAGCTGCAGTAGCGACCAATATATATGTTAATATCTTCATGTTTTTACGATCTAATTGTTTGTTTAATAAAGTGAATACTATTTTCGTCTTCCGGATCTAATGATGGTGATTGCGTTTTGCTTTTCCCTTGTATCCAGGCAAAAATCAAAGGCAGGATAATCAACACTGAAAATGTGGAAGCGAACAATCCACCGATTACTGCTCTTGCTAAAGGAGACACCTGATCTGCGCCCTCACCGAAACCGATCGCTATTGGCAACATACCTGCAATCATAGCTAGGGTAGTCATGATAATTGGACGAATACGTAAGCCCGCAGCCTCGATGGCCGATTCTAAGGCATTACCATTTTTTAAACGAAGTGTTTCTGCATTACTAATTAATAATACCGCATTGGCTATAGATACGCCGACCGACATAATAATTCCCATGTAGGATTGCAGGTTTATCGTTGAACCAGTTGCCTTAAGTAAAAGCAATGCACCTAATACCACAAAAGGAACCGTAGTTAAAACTACAAAAGAGACTTTGAAAGATTGGAAGTTAGCCGTAAGCATCAGGAAAATCACGATGATGGCAATCAATAAACCGTTGGCGAGACTATCCATTGTATCATCCAATACTGGAATCATTCCGGCTACTTTTACGTTCACACCCTTAGGCAACTCCCCTAAAGAAGCAATGGCAGCATCAACATCTTTTTGTGCCCTGGCCAAATCAGTTTTGTGAACATTAGCAGTAACCGTTGTATATCCCATAGTACCCAGGTTATAGCTTTCTCCCAATGTTTTAGTTGGCGTAATCGTTGCTACATCACCTAATACTGGCCGGTCAGCGTTTTTAGACAATGGAATATTTGCCAATTCTTCTTTACTGTTTAACAGATTTTGAGGCATTTGCACCTGTACATCATAGGCAATTCCCATCATACCACCAACCCACATATTTTTACTGGTATAGCGTGATGACGCTGTACTTGCAACTAATGATTTAGCAATATCTTGTGCATCTAAGCCCAATTGAGCAGCTCTGGCTCTATCTATATTAATCTCTAAAGCCGGATAATTCATAGATTGAGGAATCTGTACATCCCTTAGATAATCCAGTTTCTTCAACTCCATCATTAATTTATTAGCCGTCATAGCATTCATCTTCTTCATCATCCCTGATATCCGAATCTCTACAGGTGTATTGGCACCCTGACTAAGGATCTTTTCTGTCAGCTCTATTGGCTCAAAAGACAATTTCAAATCTGGCATTTTCTGCTTGATGTGATGGCGAATTTTGTCTTTCAACTCATCTGAATTACCATCAAACTTTTTCATAGCCACTTGCATTAAAGCTTCATGCGGTCCTGCATTATAAAGGTAAATTGGACTTACCGCAAAGGTTGATGGGTGTTGCCCTACAAAGGCTGATGAAATGGCAATATTATCTTTACCCAATAAGGAGTCCAGCTCTTTTAAAACAGCTTTAACCTTTTGCTCGGTTTTTTCAATGCGTGTCCCCTCTGGTGCAGTAATCCTTACCTGGAACTGGCTTGAATTAACAGTAGGCAATACGTCTTTTCCTGTATATTGATACATAAAGACCGCAGCAATTAATACCAGGATCATACTCGTCAATACGATCAGCTTCTTTTTGCTCATCAGGCTTTGCAGTAAATCCGTAAAACGTTTTTTAAACCTATCAAATCTGGTTTCTTTAATTTCATCTGCTGCTGAATGTTTGTTTTTCATTAACCAATTAGCCATAATTGGCACAAAAGTTTGAGACATTAAAAATGAAACAATCATTGAAAAACTAATTGACAAAGCCAATGGCATAAATAAAGAACCTGGAATACCTGTCATAATAAACGCTGGTGCAAATACAGCAAGAATACAAAGGAGGATTAATAATTTTGGAAAAGCTATTTCCTTACATGCATCAAAAATGGCCTGTGCCTTTGATTTTTTCATTGCAAAATGCTGGTGGATATTCTCTATCGTAACTGTACTTTCATCGACCAGAATACCAACCGCCAATGCCAATCCAGATAACGACATAATGTTAATCGTTTGTCCGAATAGCTTTAAAAACAATACTCCAGAAATGATAGAAATTGGTATAGTCAGAATCACAATAATCGCCGCCCTGGTATCACGTAAAAATAGCATAACCATTAAACCAGTAAGCAAAGCCCCCAACACACCTTCCATAATCAAACTTTTTACAGCATTGATTACATACACTGATTGGTCAAATTCATAAGAAATGCTCACATCATCCGGCAAGTTCTTTTGAATATTCGGTATTGACTTTTTCAGGTTTTGGACTACATCATAAGTAGAAGCTTTACCTGATTTTGCAATATTGATATATACTGAACGTTTACCATCAATTAAAGCATATCCGGCTGTAATATCTGCACCATCTTTTACAGTGGCTACATCTCGGATATAAACATTATCGACTGTTCCTTTAAAAATAGGGATATCACCAAATTCCTCAACCGTTTTTAGCGTGTTGTTCGTTGGAGTTAAATAATTAAGGTCGTTGATATACACATTTCCAGAAGGAGAAGTTATGTTTTGGCGACTAATCGCTTCTACAATTTGCTCTGGTGACAACTGATGCGTCCTTAATTTATTTGGATCAATATTGATCTCGATAGTACGTGGACTTCCTCCAAATGGAGGAGCTGTTGTTAGTCCAGGAATGGCAATCAGAAATGGACGTGCTGTAAAGTTAGCAATATCCTGTAACTGGTTATTTGTTTTAGTTGGACTTTTAAACACCAACTGCCCCACTGGCTGCGAAGAGGCATCGAAACGAATGATAAACGGCGGTGGTGCACCCGGAGGTAGAAACACCTGTGAACGATTAGACAAGGCCGAGATTTGGGCAATGGCTTCCCCGATCTCTGTCCCTTCATAAAAATTCACTTTCATTAAGGTAAGGCCTTGCGTATTTTTAGTTTCTATGCTTTTTATTCCATTGGTAAAAAGCATCATATTCACATACATTTTTGTGAAATATCCTTCCATTTGCTGTGGTGTATAACCATTAAACGAATGGGCAACATAGACAACCGGCAAATTCATTTCCGGCAAAATGTCTACCTGAATGTCCTTGGCAGACCGTATTCCAAAGAATAACAATCCTACCACTAACACCATAATAGATATGGGTTTGCGGAGTGCAAAACGTATTAAATTCATAGATTTATTTTTGGATAGCGTTTAATAAAACATTTAAATCTCCATGTGCTGCGGCTTGTAACAGCAAAGCCTGCCAGACATTATTTTGAGCTATTTCAAAATCAATTTCTGCACGGTTTAAGCTATAAAGGGTTTGAGTATAATCTACCAGGTTTGTCAGGCCGTTTTCATATAAAGCCTTGTGCTGCAAATAAGCCTGTTGCGCTGCAGTCAACTGCACTTTGGTTTCTTCAAAATTCTCTACCGCATTTTTAGTTTTAGCTTTTGCCAGAGCGGCTTGCGCATTTAGCTCTTCATTTAACAATTGATGCTCGTGTATTAATGATTTGGTAATAAATTGTTGCTCTCCAACTTTGCTGTTTTGACGAAAGATATTTGTTAAATTCCAACTGAGTGTTAAGCCCAATAGATAGTTACTTCTATCAATTCCAACACCTTTAGTATAAGATGAAGAGTAAGCAGAATTATCCTGTACATAATTCCAGTCAAAACCAGAACCTCTGCCTTGAACCACTCCAAATGCTGAAATAGCAGGCAATCTATATTTTCGCATCAAAGTTTCTGATTGAACACTCTGATTGATTTTACTTTGTTGCCAGTTCAATAAAGGATGTTTAATTAACACCTCAGCGGTTTGTCCCGCAGTTATGAAAGGTATTGAAGTGCTAAACAAACTATCCAATTGATACGGTTGAAATTTATCTCCCAACAGTACAGCCAGATTTTTTGAAAACTCCAATTCCTTATCATACGCTTTAATCTGCTGTGACTGTGCGTTTGATACCTCAGCCTTAGCTAATGAAGCCTCTACTTCCGGGATTAATCCACTATTGGCTCTGGTAGCAGTGATTTCATGAAATACCTTTGCTCTGTCAAGGTTTTTCTCTTGTACATATTTGATACGTTGGCTCGCCAATAGACTTAGATAATTAGCACTTACCTTAATTTGATGCTGAAAGATTTCTTGTTCCAAATCTGCAAAAGCGGTTTTCTCCTTTGATTTAGCGACGTTAACTTCTTGTTTCAGCTTTCCGAAAGTAAAGACATTCCAGTTGACATTCGCAAAATAGAGTGATCCGAAAGCGGCATTCCAGTTTTGCTCTGCCAATGGCATAGAAGTCGAAGCTGCTCCTAATCCCCCATAAGCATACAATGGTCCATTTTGGGCATTAATTGTTCCAAAACTCTGTTGTGCTGCCAATGTGAGATCTGGCAATAATTGTTTCCTTTGATAAGCTATATTTTGTTCCGAAGCCTGTAATAAGGCCTGTTTCGACTTGATTCGATCAAAGTTCTCTATGGAACGATTTAACGCATCTTGTAGGTGTAATACCTGGGAAAAGCCCGAAAGACCAAAACCAAATAACACACTAAAAGACGCAATGAATTTAAGTTTCATTGTGTATATATTTAGACATAAGACATAAAGAATTTTAGCATTGATAAATGCTGAAATAAATTCCGTAAGTCGGTCTAAATTCTATAAACGCAATTTAAAATATAGATTGGATTGCCCGGAATGGGGACATTTGAAGGGGTTGTATAAACCGTTTTGAGTTGACTTTCAATATTAATATCGAAAACTGCACCCAATGTCTTGTTAGGAATTACATCACCCCATACCTTTAAGCAAACTGTTTGATTAGCTGCCTTTTTAACTGAATCAGTTACTTTAACAAGTTCCGATTTATGTTTGCAACATCCCTTCTTTTTCTTCTGCTGTTTATTTTTTACAACACAGATATTACAAGGTCTATCAGGCTGCTCATTGATTGAAAAAGCTTTTCCTTGTTGTATTCCATTGCAAAAATGTGTGTACATTGTAAAGCCCGAAGACATTACAACGTATAACATAGAAAGGAATATGACAACGAGTCTTTTCATTGCCACAAACATGCCCTTTCTCTTTTAAGATTATTTACACTATTCTGTAATTTTCTTACATAATTCCGTTAAAGCATAGAAAATGTGTCAAAAATTCCTCCTATATCTTTTGGCGCTTTTAGATTAAATTTTATATAATTGCACCCGAAATATTCAACGAATATTCGGGATGTAGCGTAGCCCGGTATCGCGCCAGCATGGGGTGCTGGAGGTCGTGGGTTCGAATCCCGCCATCCCGACAATTAAAAACTGAGAATAATAATTACTTTATCTTGTCTGTACTTAGTTCCCAGTTATCTGTTCTAAATGGTGCGACAGGCAAACCTTCTTTACTTATTAAATTACCAATACCAGCATTGCTAAATTGATAGCGAACAGCTACAGGTGTTTTTACCTGCTTACTTGAAACCACAATAGTCTTCCCTTTTATTTTTACTGTTGCCGGATAAAATGCCTGATCTGTTCCGGCAATAAAGATTTCTCTGACCGTATTGCCTTTAATCTCTAGCCCTGTATCAGTATTATAAAAATCAATTATTGCATTAGCTCCTTTTATTGTAACAGATTTAAATAGCGGATTTTTAGGTGAAGCACTTTTGTTTAGACCGTAAGTTTCATCTATTGCCAGATTTGCCAGCCTTATACCTACATCCTTTTTATTTACCGGGTGGATATTTAAAGTATCGTTCACTAAGTCTGACACCACAACCATTCCTGTATTTTTTATAGAAAGACTTTTGATCTGAGCTTCCCTTAACAAAGCGCCTATATTTTTATTACCATATTTATATGGAGCTATTTGCACATAATAAAATGGGAAGTCTTTATTCCATGCTTGACGCCATGAAGCAATCATGGTATTCATCAGCTCCGCATAAGTTGATGCAGTTTCGGTGTTACTTTCTCCCTGATACCATATGGCACCTGCTATCTGAAAATTAACCAATGGAGCAATCATTGCATTATAAGCATAGCCCGGACTAACAGGCCAGCTCGCTTTGGGTTTATTTTTTGCTGCCGCCTCTTTTAACACAGGATTACTTTCTACCATACTATCAGGTGTCCAGGCTTCAGCAGGTGTACCACCCCAATTGCTGCTAATTAATCCAATGGGTACGTCCATTGCCTGATTTAGGTTTTTACCGAAGTAATAGCCAACGGCACTAAATGCCTTTAAATTATTGCTATCAATTACAGCCCAATTGCCATCAACATTATCCTGAGGTGTTTTAGCCGTAGTTTTAGGGATATGGAATAACCTGATTTTTAGTTTACTCAGCTGAGCAAATTCATCTTTAATGGTTTTTACACCATTGTTAAAACTCCACTCCATATTCGACTGCCCACTACATATCCATACTTCTCCAATTAATATATTGTCGAGAACTATTTTATTCTGCCCTTGTAAGGTTATGACATAAGGACCACCGGCTACTGGTGTTTGAATGTTGACTTGCCAGTTTGCATTTCCATCAGCTTTTGTATCAATAGTCTTATTATCCCAAGAGGTCGTGATTTTAATCTTTTCTCCTGGTGATGCCCATCCCCAAACCTTAGTATTCGATTTCTGTTGCAAAACCATATTGCTCCCAACAATATTTGGAAGTCTGATTTTTGCATGTAGCGATAAAGTAATAAATGTAAAAACGAGAAGAAAAAAATACTTTTTCATTAATATAATTTTATGGTTCGATTCATTTACCGTTCAATCCTTGTCTGGATTTGGCATTACAAAGTAAACATTAAAAATACAGCTTTCAGATAATGTAAATAACTTCTGCAATGCCATAAACAACCTATAAAACCAACAGTCCAAACTCTCTTAAACTATAAATAGGTTTTGAATACCAAAATAGTTCAAAAAGCTCCATTTTAGTTTCAAAATCTGCTTTAATATCTTGAAAAGTATAAACCTGTGTATTTGAAACTGCTATTTTTTGTAAAATTGAAATTAACCATTCTCCTTCATTTTTAGTAGTCTGAATGCTAAAACTTTCCTTTTTATCATGAAAAACCAGATTAACCATTTCCAGAGATTTACCTTTTTTATAATTTGTAAAGACCTCCATTTCCGGCATTCCTCCCAACCAAACAATTTTAGCTGTCGACTTGGTATTTAACAGCCTATTTTCCCCTAATAAAGCCTGATCAATAAAATCTGATGGGATCGTTGTTTTAGGAATCTTAAAATCAAACCAGTCCTGCAGTTTGTAATCGAAGCAGATACCATGCATAAAATTAAACAGAGATTTCTTTAAACCATAGCTAAACTTATCGTGGTCTATTCCCGTTTTATCGGTGTAATTAATATCATTATTAGCAAAGGTTCCAATTACTTCGGTTTCCTTAACAACACCGAATTTCTCTGGATACATCCCCACCGGACTGTGAGCTGTCATTGCAAACTGATGCCAGAAGCCCGATTGTAAAATACCTGCTTCAAATAATTGCCTTACCATTTCGAGACTATCTACTGTTTCCTGTATAGTCTGTGTTGGATAACCATACATCAGATAAGCATGAACCATCACCCCTGCTTCCGTAAAATTACGCGTTACCTGAGCAACTTGTTCAACCGTTACACCTTTATCAATTAGCTTTAATAACCTATCCGATGCGACTTCCAGACCGCCAGAAACAGCTATACACCCAGAAGCCTTAAGCAAAAGACATAAATCTCTGGTGAAGCTTTTCTCGAAGCGGATATTGGTCCACCAGGTTACAGAAATCCCCCTTCTTAAAATCTCCAGCGCTACTTCACGCATCAAAGCCGGTGGTGCAGCCTCGTCTACAAAGTGGAAGCCATTCTGCCCTGTTTTTTCGCTTAACTCTTCAATCCGATCTACAATAAGTTTAGCGGCTACAGGTTCGTAAACCTTGATATAATCTAAAGAGATATCACAAAATGTACATTTTCCCCAATAACATCCATGCGCCATTGTTAATTTATTCCAGCGCCCATCACTCCACATCCGGTGCATTGGATTAACAATTTCTATAACAGAAATATATCTATCCAGCTGCAAGTCGCTATAATCTGGTGTGCCTACATCAAACTGCTTGTAATCACTTCTTAAAGCATCATTTTTATAAATAACATTCCCATTCTCTAACAAAAAAGTTCTTTTATAAAGTTTAAAAGCCTGTTCTTTTGTGATAGAATCGTAAAGCAATTCAATAGGCAATTCTCCATCATCTAAGGTGATATAATCGAAAAACTCGAATACCCTTTTATCAGAAAGAGAACGGAGTTCGGTATTAGGAAAACCACCACCCATTGATATCTTAATTTCAGGGTAATGTTGTTTTACATACTGTGCACATCGAAATGCAGCATACAAATTCCCTGGAAAGGGAACAGAAATCAAGAATAATTTAGGTTGAATCTCAGCAATCCTTTCCTCTAAAATTTTAATCAGAATTTCATCCATATAGGTATAATCCTGATTTAAAACTTCGTAAAGCTCATCGAAAGAGTTGGCACTCCTGCCTAACCTTTCGGCGTAACGACTAAAACCAAAATTGGGATCAACACATTCGATAATGAAATCTGAAATATCCTCAAGGTATAGCGTAGCCAGGTGCTTAGCCTTATCTTGCGTTCCCATTGCACCAAATGCCCAATCGAGTTCTTCCAATTGTTCAAACCTTGATGCTTCAGGTAAAAAATCCTCCTGACAAATCTGTAAAGCCAGGGTTGGATTTTTACCTTGTAAAAAAGCTATAACAGCATCAACTGTCTTGATATACTCGTTTTTTAAGGCAATTATCCGCTTTGCATTTAAGCTTTTTTTCTGGTCAGATGATGCTTCAGCATGTAGAAAAAGACCTTCCAAACCTTTCTTTGAAAACAAAGCCAAAATTACTTCAATACCTAAATCAGCTTGTGTTGAAGTAATACCTTTAGTATTCAAAAAACCTTTGATATATGCGGTTGCAGGATACGGGGTATTGAGTTGAGTAAAGGGAGGAGTAACAAGGAAAAGATCTGTTTTCAAAATAGAATATAATTGTATTTCTCTACAAAAATATCCATAATTATTTTAGTATTATAGCTTATCAGGTGATATAATATTTTGAACTGTCGTCAATTTGTCGACAGTTCAAAATATTATGCTTTTACACTAGATCCGTTTTATCAGTTTATCAAGGAAAATAAAACTTTCTGATATGGTACGGCAAATTCAATATTTTATCCCCACTTGCACCTAAAACAACAGTTGTCCCATCTTTAATATACAAAGTATGATTGGATGGGCGATATACTGCCAAATCGGTCTTACCATCCCCATCATAATCCCCTGGGACAGGAATATCACCTGCCTGACCATGATGTGTGTAACTCATTGTAGTACTGTCCCAGTTTCCCGTTGAAGGCCTAAAAATAGCGATCTCCATCTTCCCATCCCCATTATAATCCCCAGGAACAGGAATATCACCTTCCTCACCATACTTAACTGTCGTAAACGCAGTTGAGGCCCAGTTACCACTGATTGGATTAAATACAGCAAAATCTACTTTCCCATCACCATCATAATCGGCCGGCACAGGAATATGATTGGACATTCCATATTGCTCGGTAATAATCCCCCGCACATACCAGGTGGCGTTAGATGGTCTCCAAAAAGCGATATCAGCCCTTCCATCGCCATTATAATCTGCAGGAACAGGAATGTCCCCGGTTTGTCCGTGATTAATGCTTTGGGCACCATTTGTTGCCCAATTACCATTATTTGCGTTAAATACCCCGAAATCTGTATCACCATCCCCGTCATAATCAGCTGGCACCGGAATATATCCTGCTATTCCATAAGTTACAATAGGTTGTCCTGCTATTTTCCAAACTCCGTTGCTGTAAAAACCAAGTTGAGATTTTCCATCATTATTAAAATCGAAAACCCTTGAAGCAGTAGGACTATATAACATTGGCACCTTAAATTCACTATCTGCATCCGTTT
This sequence comes from Pedobacter sp., assembly GCF_041645105.1. Lineage (GTDB taxonomy): Bacteria > Bacteroidota > Bacteroidia > Sphingobacteriales > Sphingobacteriaceae > Pedobacter. The sequence continues at coordinate 276,827 of NZ_JBAZQQ010000004.1, read as the reverse complement.
CGTACGTACCCAAATGTGGGTTGTAAGTTTTTATACTAATCAGGTCTTTTGCAACAGAAATATTGATTAATCTCATCCAACCGTTCCCACCATTAATCCGTCCCTGATAACCCGATACAAATGATTTTACAGTTCTACCATTATACGTATCTAACCGATATCCCTCTCCATTACCTGCTACGTGCCCGCCAAGCATCATAAAAACATTTCTACGGGATTTGAGCTTATTATAAACTGCTTGTGCTCTCGAATAAAAAACAGCAGGTGTGCCTAAATTAGACCCTACAGTTCCATTGTTCGAGGCCAGGGCATGCATAACAATAATTGCCTTTCTAGCTGAATAAGTACCTAGTAAATTATAAGCCCAGGTTTCCAGTTCGGTACCGTATTGATTAACTTTCTGATCGTATTCAAGGTAGATCACAATAAAGTCTTTGCCTCCGGCACTAAAAAGGTCATAATGACTATCATTATTATTGGCTTCTCTAGCAGTATAGCTCCCTCCATAGTATGCTCTTCCAGCAAAATGAGCTACACCAAAAAACTGATTAAAGTACTTCGTAGTTTCAGTTGTTCCATTTGGATTAACAAGTGGATACTCATGAAATGTTTGATCATGATTTCCAACGGCTATCCCATAAGGAATACCGTGAGGAAGTCCAGGAAGAGACGCTTCAAGTTGATAATAACCAGCTGTTGCCTTATTCCATTCGCCAATATTATCGGTTGGCGGACTTCCGGCTTTTAAGTCTCCATTGTCTACAATATCACCTAACCCTACTACATACACTATGTTTTGTCCTATTCGATTGTTCTTAATCCAGTTAATCTGACTGTAAAACATTTGTGGTGTCCCACCATTATATTCCTCTATATAATACTGTGTATCAGGTATTACAGCAATTGTAAATTCATCTCCACTAACCGCAGCAGCGGCTTCTCCCATACGTTTCGGCATTTTTAATCCAGAAGTTTCATGAGAAAGCTCCTGATTTTCATACCGCTTACATCCCATTAAGCAAATAACCGCTGTTATAAACAGGACATTTTTAAGCAAAAAATGATTAATGATGTTCATAATAAATAGTTTTAAGTTTATTACTTCCAGAAAGGATTTTGAATAATATTAGGATTCAGTGTAATGTCTTCTGATGGGATCGGATAATAATAATCTTTACTTTCATCAAATTTTAGAGTGATACTTAATGGTTTTAAATTACCTGAAGTACCATTAGTTAGCGGTCTCTGATTGATATTGATGAAAGAGGTAATACCTACCGGAGCTCCTGAAGTATTACCGTTATGTACGTATACATCAGCCTTACCATCGTTATTAAAATCGAAAGCCCCTAATCCGGAAAAATAAATCCCTACCATAGGCTGTTGTACTTTACTCCCTTCTTTCCAGCGTATCAAATCATCCCATCTAAAACCTTCATTTACTAATTCAATTCTACGTTCTCTGCGGATTTCTAAAATAAGACCTTTGAGTGCACCGTTATTTACATTCGGATACATAGACATAAGAAATGGATCAGGACTTGCATTAGCCGTAATCATATTTAAATGTGGCATATTAACTCTATCACGGAGTTTATTGATACTCTTATCTAAATCTGTTTGCGTTATGGTTCCAAGTTCTGCCTTTGCTTCAGCAAAAATCAACAAGGCCTCTGCATAACGGAATAAAATAATATCATTAAAAGCTGTACTCCACTGATCTCTGGTAGCAAGGGCCTTAATTACCCTATATCCTGTGGTAGTAGCATTTAGATTAACAGGTTCTCTTGTTGTCTCGCCAAAGGCTGTAAAATCGGGTCCCGCAGTTGTTTGCGTTAAACGAGGATCTCTATTCTGCATTTCATCATAAAAACCTTTTGTCTGGTATCCCGGAATATCTGTAAATCTATTTCCATCTTTAAGCAGATAACTGTTTATCAAATCTTTAGCGATACCCCATGAACCCATTGTAGGAGAAGTCATCAGATTACCAAGGCCATGTCTTTCAAAATCAGGATTATAATCTCTGGCCAAAATAGTCTCGCCAGTGGTCTGATTGTTTCTGGCAAATAAATCCCTGTAGGCAACATTAGCCCCGCCAGCAACATGCAAAGAATAGGCTCCACTGCTAATCAATACTTCCGAAGCAGCAACAGCTTCATTTAAAAACTTATCGTGATCACCAAGGTTATGATATTTTCTAAAAGTCCCTTCAAATAAGCATATCCTGGCCTTAAGTACTAAGGCCGTATATCTTGTAATTCTGCTCAATTGAATTTCTACAGGTATATTTTCAATTGCATAATTGATATCTGCCAAAACAGAGTCCATAACCAGCTTACGTGAATCCCGTGCTTTATACAAATCTTCATCACCAGCTTTTAACGGACGGTTATACCAAGGTACATCTCCAAACATTTTAACTTTGTCGTAATAAAAATTTGCTCTAAAAAATCTAGCAATTCCACTGTACTTTGCTCGAGCAACAGGATCCTCACATTTCGTATAATTCTCAAGAAAGTAATTTATGGAACGCAAATCAGTCCACTTCCAACCACCTAGTCCACGTCCCACAGGAACCAGTCTATTTCCTCTGATTCGTTCGGGTACTATTAATGGAACGATATCGTCAGACGATTCTCCGTATGATGCATCATAAACAGTTGTACTTGGTAACATTTCATAAAATCCGTTAGTATATACCTCCAGGTCTTTTGCTGTATTAAAAAACACATTGGCATCTAATCTGTCTTTTGGAGTCGTATCCAAAAACCCTTTTTTACAGCCAATGTTAAATAAGCAAAGGAATGCGATAGCCGATATTATATGTATTTTGTTCATTGTCTTTCTATTTGGATTTCAATTATTTCTATAGGGTTAAGCTCAGACCAAATGAGTAGGTTTTACCCATTGGATAATCTTCAACACGGGCTTGCTTCACTGCATCACTTGGATTATTATAATTAATACCAGAACCCGCTTGCTCAGGATCAATGTATCTGGTTAAATCACCAAATCTCCAGGTAAATAAGTTTTCGCCACTGAAATAGAATCTTAACTTATTAATGTGTAATTTTTGAGTAAGCTGCGAAGGAATTGTATATCCGATAGTCAAATTTCGAACCCTTAAGTAGCCAACATTAGTCAAGTAATAATCATTAACCTCACCCAATGAGCGTTGTGCACCTAACGAAACATATCCCCGATCAATCTGAGGAAAAGTATTGCCTGGACGATCTGTTGTCCATGCATTGTCTATTAAATCTTTTCTTATAAATGATAAATAAGGACGTTCATAAGTACCCCAAAATATATCACCCGTAGGATACCAATCCTGACGTGACACACCTGTTCCGGCAACAGAAAAGTCAATTCCTTTCCAGTCTGCTCCAAAAGTAAATCCAAAAGGGAATTGCGGCATTGAATTACCAATTTCCTCCAAATCTCCATGATCAGCTAATGTATTTTTTCCCTTATTAATTGCCCCATCACCATTTATATCAAGGTATTTGATATCTCCAGCTCTCAGCCCTTTCCATTGGTTATTCTGAACGGTATTGAGTTCAAATTTGTACACCTGTCCAAGACTGGTTGAAGGATTCGTAAATGAATTTTGATAAGCTAAGGCCTCTTCGTCCGACTGAAACTGTCCATCTATGCGATAACCATATAACTTACCTAACTCCTGGCCTTCCCAATAAGAGCTCATAATGCCGTTAGGATTTGGGTATTTGGTAATTACCCCTCTAAAATTATATACACTGGCTGTAGCTCTGAAATTTAAAGGTGATCCTCCTAAATCAATTTTGTTAGTATAGCCTAAACTAAGTTCGAAACCACGATTCCTTAAACTTGCAATATTCTCTTTAGGTTCTGATGCTCCAAAAACAGCAGGTAAAGGCTGACCAGGTAAATACATCCCCGAAGTATTCTTCTCATACCAGTCAAACGATGCAGTAAATTTATTTCCAAAAAAAGCAACATCAGCACCAACATCAATTGTTTTAGTACTCTCCCAACTTACAGCACTAGGAAGTGGTGCAGGTATTCCTGCATAGTTTATCTTACTTCCATTAACTAGCCATTTTCCCTGTCCGAGGCCTAGTATTTCAGAAAATGTATAAAGTCCAACATTCTGATTACCAAGCTTACCATAAGAAGCACGTATTTTCATAGAACTTACCACGTTTTCTATTGGCTTCCAGAATTCCTCCCTACTTAAATACCATCCCGCAGAAACTGAAGGGAACAAACCCCATCTGCTTTGCTTAGGGAAACGCGAGGATCCATCATAACGTGCATTAACCTCAACCAGATATTTATTTTTGTAATTATAATTGAAACGACCGAAATATCCCCTCACTGCCCATAAACTCGCGGATCCGTCTGCCCTAAGTAATTCCGTCCCCAGATTAAGGTTGGAGAGATCATTAAATAATAGTCCACCCTGTTCCGCTAAGACATTATCTTCATCATAATGCTCCTGATTGAAACCAGCCATAATTTTAAAATGATGATCAGAGAAGTCCTTTGCATAAGTACTGAAAATGTTGAGTGCGTTATAGTAATTCCTATTCCTGTTTTCAGTTAATCTGTTAACACCCGCTGTTTGTAACAAAATTTTTGGCCCCGTTAGCCTTTGATAAGTATTTAACCGGGTTGAGTTTGAAATATGATTTATTCTATTACTGTAATCAAAATTAACAACAAGATCCTTTAAAGGCGTTACTTTTACACTAAAAGTATTGATCAGTTGTTCAGAGTAGTTACGAATAAAGTTACTTGCATCCTCCAAAGCAGGATGTGCTGCTCCACCATAGAAATCGAATGGTAAACCATTAATTTCTTTAGGTAAAAAAGGGAATTGATAATACCAGGTTGTAGTACTCCATATACCGCCAAAACTGGTTCCGGCACCACCATATTCTGTTTGATCGCTTGTATTAAATTGGATATTATCAGAAATCTGAAGCCAGTCTGTCGCATTAAAATTTATATTGGTCTTTAAATTATACCTGGTTAAAGGTGCTTCAACAATATTCTGGATACTACTACTATTGTAATACCTTCCAGATAGATAGGCTTGTAATTTTTTATTCCCTCCAGAGATTGATATGTTATGATTTTGAGTTGGCTGCCATTGTCTGAACAAATAATTGTACCAATCTGTCTTTCCATAAAATTTGTAATTCCCATTAGTCTGAAGTTCCTGATAAGGAGCTATTTCTCCTGAAGCTACCTTTTTAATAATTTCATAGTCTGCATCATTATAGCCTGTATATGTGGTTCCATTATACCCGAAAAGTGCTGCATCAACCGTTTTCCCATATACATAAGGATCTGTAATGTAATCCGTACGGGTTGTTGTGGTTGTCGTACCAATATTATTGGTATAATTGACCACCATCTCTCCCTCTTTCCCTTTTTTAGTGGTAATCAGGATAACACCGAATGCACCGCGTGCACCATAGATAGCTGAAGAAGCAGCATCCTTAAGCACTGTTACGCTTTCAACGTCAGAAGGATTTACTCTCTCTATATTACCCTCAATTCCATCGACTAAAACGAGTGGGCCTCCTCCATTTAATGAATTGAATCCACGAATATTGATGTCAGGGTTTTTGCCTTGATCTCCACTGTTCGACTGGATATTTAAACCAGGTAAAAGTCCTTGTAATGAAGTTGCAATACTAGATACAGGTCTTGATTCAATATCTTTTGAGCTAATCTGATCTACTGCTCCTGTTAGGTTTCGTCTTTCTTGAGTACCATATCCCACTACTACCACCTCACTTAACTTAGCCAGGTCCTCCTTTAAGGATATCGTAAGTTGAGTACGGTTATTTATGGGAACTTCATTAGTCAGATACCCAGTATAAGACACTATCAAAATGGCTTCAATACCAATTCCTTTAAGTGTAAATTCACCATCTGAATTAGTTATTGTGGCCTGGCTTCCATCTTTAATTCTTATAGTGGCTCCCGGCAATGCCTTACCAGTTTCATCGATTACTTTCCCTTTCAAATCTAGGTAAACAGCCGCGCGCTGCCTCTTTATGGGCAGTCTAGAAACTACTATTGTTTTGTCTTCGATTGAATAGGTAAATGGTATATCATTAAACGTCTGTTTAAGCGCCTGCTCCAACGTAACATTTTTTAAATTGATATTAATTGGTTTGGCTTTTTCTATTTCATCATATTTATACAAAAAGAAATACCCACTTTGCTTTTCAATAGTCTTAAACACTTTTTCAAGAGAAATATTCCTCCCTGATATACTCAAGGTTTGCGAAAATCCTGCAGCATTAACCTGTATAAATGCTGCAGTAAGAAATAAAGCAATAAGTCTCATAACACGACGGATTTGCGTAGATAAAGTAAATTTTGAGCATACTCTATCCCATAAAATAAATTTCATACTTATTTAATTGGTTTGGTTATTTAAATGATTCGTTCTTAGGGGGGGTGGGACATTAATTCAGCCAAGTGTTTACCCGCACTTAGTTGAATTAATTTTTAGTCAGCGTAGTCTTCTTCTCATAGTTTCTTTTAGTTTTAAATATGAGGCATTTGCTTACATTTTTTAAATGCAAGTTCAAATCGTTTCATATCTTTGGTTTGAGTTTATTATTAATGATTCGTTCAATAATTAATTTTAGCTTAACCATAACCAGAGGTGTTACCCCACTTCTGGTTTCTTTTTAGAATTTTCTGTCTCTTTATCCAGTCATATTGGTTTGATTTAATTGTAATCTATTCATCAGATATTATAATCTTTCGACCTTCCTTGCGGAACTTAATATTACTATGGTTCAATATTTTTAGTACTTGCGACAAGTTCACACTTTTTCTGATTTTCCCCACCAACTCAAATTTGGGCACATCCCCCTCGAATACAACTTCTATATCATACCACCTGCTGAGCTGTTTCATTACATCCTCAATGTTACTTCTGCTAAATTGGAAATACCCATCTTTCCAGGCCACACTTTGTTCTGTGTCGGCTTCTGTTATATTAATCAATTGATCTTTTCCGATATTAGCTTGCTGACCTGGCTTAAGCATAATTCCATTAGTCGAAATTTTGTTAGAAACCATAACAGCCCCTTCCAATAACGTTATAGCACTGTTCTTTTCGTCATTATAAGCCATAACGTTAAAATGTGTTCCTAACACTTCTACTTTGGTTTTCCCAACATTTACTATGAATGGCATTTTATTATTCTTCGCAACTTCGAAATACGCCTCACCAGTTAACACGACATGTCTTTCATTGCCTTTAAATTCCGCAGGATATTTTAAAGAAGAAATGGAATTGAGCCAGACCTTAGTTCCATCTGAAAGAATTAGCTGGAATTGTCCACCTCTAGGAGTATTTATGGTATTAAAAAGGCTCTCCTTTAATTCCGAATTAGTAGCTTTAGATGAGTGTAGATAATGTAATTGTCCTGCTTCATTTTTACTGATTACAGTATTGGCTTGATGAGCAAGTTCACCATTTTTGGTGTCATCAAGTAAAATACTTGTTCCATCAGCAAGTGTTAGCGTTGCTTTATTTCCTCCTGGAGAAACATCATTCTGATCAAGTGCAATCATTTCATTTGTTGTTGACTGCTTTTGCTGTATTTTAAAAATCGTAATAGTCAACGCTAATAAAGAAATAACAGCAGCATACCTGAAAATAAGCCGCAATGGACTTTTCCTTTTTACAGTTTCAGTGATTTGTGTTTCTTTTTTTATTCTTTCCCAGGCCGTTGATTTATCAGCAGCAGAGAATCTCACCAATTCTTCTTGAATGAAGCTTTCTGCAGTTATTCGCCTAAATAATAAATTATTTTCTTTGCTTTCAGCTATCCAGATATTTAACCTTTCCTTTTCATCCACGCTTAGCTCGTTTCTTAGGTACTTCCCTATGAGATTACTAACATCAAAAATATGATTAGGTTGTTTCATTTTCTTCTTTTACAACATTAAGACACTCCAATTTGAAAAGAGGATAAAAAAAATTGAAAAAAAGAATTTTTTTAGGTTTACACAAAAAAAGAGCTGGATTGATCTTAGAAATCGGAATAATCGGAATAATCGGAAAGCCATAAAATGACGGCAAACAGATCAGCAGACAGCTTAAGCCTAAGTAACTGCAAAGCTCTTTGCTTTTGTTTTTTCACTGTATTTATAGAAATACCAAGTTCATCGGCTACTTCCTGATTTTTCTTCCCTTCTAAAAAACCAAGATATGAGACGACTCGATAGTTTTCAGGCAGCGATTTTATTGCCGACTGAACCTGTGCAATTACCTCTGCCGTTATCAATGCATCGATAAAGGATCTTTCCTCTAGTTCTTCAGCCTGGCGTTTGCTGACATACTGGTTCACAACTTTACCGTGTCTGATATGATTTAAACTAAGATTTTTTACGGTACTATAGAGATAATTTTTAATGGAATGCTTTTCTTCAGATATGTCACCTCGCTGAGCCCAGTATTTTATAAAAGACTCCTGAGCGATATCTTCAGCAGCAGCCTGATCCCTGAGCATCTGTACTGAAAAATAAACCAACCGATCATAAAACTCATCGAACAATGCTTTAAGCTGTCTATTGTCTACAGAAAGCTTAAAAAAGTCTACGTCCGAAATCTCGTCTTGTGTATTCAAAATTATATTGGTTTTATAACTATAGATAAATTAAAATACAATTTAAATATAAAATGCTAAAGAAAAAGATTTAATCATTCATATATTTTTTCTGAAGAGATAACTTACAAGAAGTTACCCTGGTTCAGTTCTACAATAGTAACGTATTAATTTTATCTTATTATTGCCATTATATTAAATTAAATACACCATGAAAGAGAGTATTAATGCTGTTTCAAATATTTAATTACCGCCATCAAGTCTTCCTCTCCAAGCCCATCTGCTGCCGCAGCTTCAAATGTATTCAATAAGGGTTCAGAAAGAGGTGATTTTAGTCCGGCCTCTTTAGCCAGTTTTAAATCTTTAACAATGTATTTCAGGGCAAAGGCTGGAGGATAATTATCGGCCAATACAGCAGGTGTTTTTAATTTGATGATTCCATTCCCACAGGCCCCTTCATTGATAATTGTAAGCATATCTTCCTTGCTAATACCATTTTGTTCAGCAAAAAGCACTGTTTCGGCCATTGCCTGAATATTGATACCTAATAAATAATTGATGGCAACTTTAGCAGAACTACCTGCCCCAACAGGCCCTAAGTGCAAAGCTAGCTTACCAAGTACATCCAAAATAGGTTTAGCTTTTTCAAAATCTTGTAACTCAGCACCCGCCAGAATGATCAATTTGCCTTCCTTTGCCGGCTGTACACTACCTGAAACAGGAGCATCTATAAATGCTACTTGTTTGGTTTTACACTGTGCAGCAAGATAACGTGATGTTTCTGGTGCTACAGTACTCATATCTATCAATAACATTCCAGCTTTTGTTCCAGAAAGCAAGCCATCATTTTCGTTATAAACAGATTTCACTGCTGTATCATCCGAAAGCATTGTGAAAATGATATCACAATGTGATGCCAGCTCCTGAAGACTATTGACAGCCCCTGCACCCGCAGCTGTTAACTCCTGTTCCTTATTTTTATTACGGTTATAAACGGTTAGTTCGTATCCAGCTTTAAGAATATTTAAAGCCATTGGAGTTCCCATATTGCCTAGCCCGGCCCAACCTATCTTTAATGTCTTCATAATATAACTTGTGCGTGTTTAAATCACACGCCCCAAGTTACGATAAATCCTGCTTATCCAAATATTAGTTCCAGTTGTCTATCTTGACATCATTTGGATCAGGAGTACCTCTTCCAGTCTCTAGAAGAGATTTAAGACTCATCAAAAATATCGCCCATTTAGTACTGCAATGATGCATAAACTCTATAGGCTCTTTCCAGTTCAGATGTTTGAAAAGCACAATAATGTAATCACCATCCTGTTTCAAGTCCCAAATAACAGTTGTTCCTACCCATTCATCTGGTCCTGCTGCAACTGTCCACTCGACATGATCAGGTGCATTCAAATCAGTAACTTTCATATCAAAACCTCCCGCACCAAAGCGGAATTCGATAATGTTACCAACTTGATCGCCTTCTCCTTTGGTATTGCTTGTCCACCATCCGGCAAGACCTTCCCTTGTAGTCAGTGCCCGGTAAACATCATCTATAGATGACGATTTGATTCCAATTCTATGCAAGATATCTGCCATAATTGATTCCTCCAATTTTTGTTAATTAAATCTGTTAAGTAAAGATAAGATTTAAAAACCTCCAGTTCAGGGTGCTAAATAGACATTATAGCGGGCTGGTTTGGACAGCTTTTTTTATCTTCGTTAAAAAAGAAGAGATGAAACACCTTACTATACTTGTTCCGGATGGAAAGAATAACCTGAGTAGCATTATAGGTGCATATAAGATATTTACCAGAGCCAACGAGCACTGGGTAAATACAGGAAGAAAACAAATATTTAATATTCAACTTGCGGGTATTTCTAAGAAAGTCGATTTATATGAAGGGTTATTTACTGTTAAACCGCATGTCAATATTGCTTCAATAAAGAAAACAGACCTCATTATTATTCCTTCATTAAATCATAATTATCAGGAGGCAGTAAAAGGGAATCAATTAATGATCGATTGGATAACCAAAAAGTATAAAACAGGAGCTGAAGTTGCCAGTATTTGCACTGGAGCATTTTTACTTGCGTCTACCGGATTGCTAGATGGAAAAAATTGCTCTACACATTGGGCAGCAGCAGATAGCTTTAGGACATTCTTCCCTAAGGTTAACTTACATGCTGATCAACTGATCACAGACGAAAATGGAATTTACACCAATGGTGGGGCTTACTCATTCCTTAATCTGATGATTTATCTGGTAGAAAAATATTATGACCGGCAAACTGCCATCTTTTGTTCCAAAGTATTTCAAATTGAAATAGACAGGCAAAGTCAGTCTGCCTTTACCATTTTTACCGGGCAAAAAAAGCACGACGATGAAGTGATAAAACAAGCACAAGCTTATATTGAAAGTAAACTTGAAGAAAAAATCTCTATCGAACATTTATCAGCTCACTTTTCAATAGGCAGGCGGAATTTTGACCGAAGGTTTATCAAAGCTACGGGCAATACACCTGTGGAGTATACGCAAAGAGTAAAAATTGAATTCGCTAAAAAGACATTTGAAACTTGCCGGAAAACCATTACTGAAGTCATGTATGCAGTAGGCTATACAGACATCAAGGCATTTCGGGAAGTCTTTAGAAAAATTACAGGCTTATCCCCATTAGAATATAAACAGAAATATAATAAGGAAGCACTAAATTAAAATCAATGTATGCTATCAAGATCTACTTCGAATTAACCAATTTACTTACTTCATCTATGATATACCCACTTTTAAAATAAGAATAGATATCTTCTCCGGGACAAGCGGTTTGCTTACTATGGTCTCTATGAGTGGATATGTCTTTAGCTGATATATTGTATTTAATACATTGATCTGCCAATAGATTGATCAATGCTTTAAGAAGCTTATCGTCTAATTTTTGCTGATTATAATTACCTAAGAAGCAGATCAATAAATGACCCGTAGGATCATATTCTGTATTGGTTTCACCTACAGTTAATGGATTTCTCCCCTGGTAAACAGTTCCATCAGGAGCAATCAATAAGTGATATGGAATATCTGTCCATTTACGATCAGGTCCCATTGTCCAGGTTTGTATATTCTTTAACCGTTGCCTCGCATCATCGGCGATGGTTAAGACCTTGCCTCCTTCATGGTGGACAGTGATCTTTATTGGTACATGTTGTTTATAAGGTCTGGCCTCTTGCGCTTTCCATTCAGCCCTTGGTAAAATCACAACAGTATCTCTAGTGGTCAGTTGATGTGATTTTCTTAATTGAGCAAAACCTTGTTCAGAAAAGGAAAGTACTATTCCAATAAAAAGGAGAGCTCTTGAAGTGAAAAAATTCTTTATCAGCACCATTGGATTTATTTTAAGAATGATAGTTAATTTCACTGATGTATTGAGTTAAAATTATCTAGAATATACTGGCGGGCTTGCTCTTGGTTCAATGCAGAAAAATCGCTGTAGCGCTCATGTACATCAATAATTTCTTCCAGTGCATCAGCAACAAGTTCTTTGTTTTCCCAACACTTAAGATGCTCAATGACTTTTTCTATACATCCTTTTTTATAAGCAATTTGGCCAATCACATGAACTAAGGTCTTTCTTACTCTCGACGTTTTATCATGCTGCAATTCCTGCAATAATGGTAAAATATCATTCGGATGCTTACGTCCTCTGAGTTCTATACCATGACAAATCTCTCTGCGGATCTCTTTATCTTCATGATGCAGGTATAGTTTTGCCCAGTTTAAAACTGGAACAGGGTTTACTTCCCCCATCTTCTTTATAGAGCCAATAACTGCATTGCGCGGAGAATGGTGTTCATCGAAAAGACCACGGTCAAAAAAACTTTTTACAGAACCAAAATCCGACTTCCCAATTTCTCCAGCTGCATTAATGACTGTTTGGCGTACTTTAAAGTCAGCATCCAGAAACAGCTTTTCCAGTATATTAATAAGTTGAGGCCTCAGACCTATGTGAATTCCATAAATCCTCCCAATAGATAGGTAAGCAGATTTTCTAATATAAGTATCATCATCTTTAAAATAAGTAAGTATGTTTTCCGTTTGAACTTCCTTCAAATCATTCAGTATATTAGTATTGATTTCTGCAACAACATTTAAACGTTCCGTTTTACTTAAATCATAAAATCCCATAGTACAATTATTTTAATGCCCTCATCTTTTCAACCAGCAAATCCAGTATAGCTTGCTTGGCAATCACATTAAAACTCCAAATATCATCAGTCATAAAAATGTAGTTACCATCAAAACTGTAAATATAATCCCCTCCTTCCATTCCAATGAACCAATCCTCCTTTTTCAGATCGGGATAAGTGCGCAACACTTTCCAGCAATACTCCCTGATTTCTTCTTCATCTTTAAAATCATCCAGCAAAGGCAAAATACTTACTTCTTTGTCTAGCTTATATTGTGATAGCATTTCATCAATCTTATTTGCCATGGATACTTAATATGATGTTATGAAAAACTTTTGCTGATAACATTTAAATATTCTTCATTATTGGATTTCTTGAAAATGATATCCTGACATTGATTGAACTGCACAAATTCTTTTAACACTTGACTAAACTTTTCAAGAATGACTTGTCCGAGATCCACGGGTTCAAAATGAATATTATGTACAATTAATACCTTTTGTTTACGGTCGGCCTTGGCATCCATTCTTGCGATAAAAGTTTCTCCCGCGAGTACAGGTAAAGAAAAATAACCATATACACGTTTAGGCGCAGGTACAAAGCATTCAATCTGATATTCAAAATTGAAGAAATCCTTTAAACGGTGACGAAAGACATTCAGTATATCGAATGGAGAAAGAATGAAAACATCATTTGATAGTTTTATATTAATTTCCTGATTTGGGAGCATATAGAACACAGCTTTCAGATCATCGACCATTACCACCTTTACTTTGCCGGAATGAGCCATTTTTTCCAATTCCTTTTTAATGAGGTTGCCTTTCACACGACGACCGCGCCAGGCTATTTCTTTGACATTGGCAATTCCAAGTGCCCCTATAGTACGTAGGATAACAAACCTTGCATACTCCTCGTCTGTAGGCATGCTTAAGTCTGTTTCCTGTGGTACTAGATTAAGCGGTAGGTCGTATACTTTTTGGAAGGATTTAGTGCGACTAATCATCAACTTTCCATTAAGGTAAAGCCCTTCAAGTGCAACCTTAGCAGGCCGCCAATCCCACCAGCCCGAACTGGCTTCTAAACGATCGTTCTCAAAATCCCCAATCATAAGTGGTCCTTCCCGTTCTATACGATCCAGAATTTGCCTCATTAAATTGATTTCCGACTTAGAGTTTGGTTTACCTTGCGTTTCAAAAGCCTCTTTTACAGGCAATGAAAAGCGGAAATCCTGCATTGGCAGATAACCTGCATCCGAAATGAAGTACTCATAGATACGGCCTTCTTCACAAAGGTTGGCCAGCCATTCCGTTTGATAATCCGGTACACGCGCTGCCATAACATGATGATGAGCACGCTCCACGACATAATTCGTATCCAACTGTACAAAACCAAGGTGGTCAATCACTCTATAAACAGCCTCAATTCCCTCCCCGAACTGTGCTTTCCGGGCTAGCCCGGCAGCATCAATGATAATGTTCCGCGCCTGTTCTTTCGTTAGGGAGATATGTTCCATTACTTATGGAAATTTACCGATCAAACTTTAAAACCGTCAGTACAGGAAAATGATCCGAAGGATAAACATCCCCCTCATAGTCATCAATCACCTTATATGCCATAGAAGATTTAATATTACGAACAAAAATATGGTCAATCTCCGTACCTTTTGTTCTGGAGTTTACCATCAAACCAGAACCTGAAAAAGAAGGGCCTGATGCTGGAGTAGAGCAAATTCTTTTGCTGTCCACCAATGTCATTTCTCCTGTCGTATCAATCAACATGCTAAAAGATTTGTCGCGTACCAAATCAGAATTGAAATCACCCGTTACAACCACCTCGGCATCGTCGCCTGCAATTTCCTTAATCTTCGACTTCAACATTATCACCTGCTTTTGCCGCATATCATCTTTAAGTGAAAAATGGGTATTAAATACATAGAAAGTTCTACCCTTTTTACCCTGCTCTTTGAACTTACCCCATACACAATTCCTGAAATGCTTATCCTCACCAGCGAATATGCCTGGTACATTTGGCTGGTCAGCATACCAAAAAACACCTTTTTCCAATACCTTCAACCTCTTCTGATCATACATAATTGGATTCAGGCTCTGGCGCTTCCCTGGATTATCCAGATTTGATTTCCCATCATCAGTACCCCAACCAAAATAATCGTACTTAACTTCCGATGAAATATATTCCATCTGACTGATGAAACCCTCCTGAATACCAACGATGTCCGGATGATGTCTTTTTATTAAATTCACCATCCCCTGCTTACGAAAAGTCCATTGTGTTGGCCCCTTTGTCATTTTATCCCACAGGATATTAAATGTCATTACATTAAGGCTTTTGTGTGCTTCACTTGAAGGAGTTTCGGTTTTTAAAGCCTTTTCTTCATCAGAAGGTCCTACCACCTCTGCTGTTCTAAGCACAATGGAATTTATAGTTCCCATTGCTACACTACTATACATAGCACCCGTAACTAACAGGGTCAGTAGTGCAAATTTTTTCAATATATCAAGTCCTCTATTTTGTATCATTTTTTGTTTGAATTTTTTTTGGATCAAAATCTATTAATCTAATTCTTTTTTACAGTTGGCTACAGGATGATTCGGGATCCAAATTACAAATATTAAGGTCTAATTTAACTCCTTTTCATTCAAGAGTCACAATTACCAGAAATATATTATTGTCTTTTAAATGCATAAAGCCCTAGATTTTCTCTAAGGCTTTATTATCAACACATTTTAAATTCAAAAAAGCTTATTCTCGATTTTGTCTCGCCAGTTCCAATGCTGATGTTGTAGTGAAGTATTTAGCAATCATATTAGGCACTTCCCATTTTGGCAATGCACCTGCTTTGATATAACTTAAGAAATTTTCTGTTACCCGGGCGAAGTGTGCTTCGTGTCCTTCTTTATATTTGCCAGGGATAACAACCTGCCAGCCTTTCTCAGTATCAACAATATCAATACCTGGGTATTTCTGCTGTAATCCCTTTACTTTTGAAAGCAAAGCATCTTTAAAGATCTGGTTCTTCCCATTTACGGGCTCTATGTACAACTCTGGTTTGTATTTTTGCTCCTCTGCCTGACGGATAATCAAGTTTGACTTTGTTCCTCTCATAATTGAGTAATGGGTATCAGCAGTTCCTTCAGGCGCCTTGTAATTCCATTTCACCAATACTTTAACATGCACTCCTTTCAAAACATAATTAATCTCTCCATTGGCATACACTTTTAAAAGGTTGTTCTTTATGTCTTTATTTAGTGAAGCAGGAAATGTATTTAGCTTAGTAATGTCCGAAAATTGTTCCAGGGTCAAATCTGTACTCCAACGTTTTGCGGCAGTAATTTCGATATCCTTTTTGTAATCCAGAATTTGCTCTGGAAAACATCCCCACTGTACCAGATCTACCAAATGGGTGGTCACATCTACTATTCCTTCTCCTTGTTCATTAACATCAAAAAACCAATAAGGACGGATCAAAGTATTTCCGGATACCTTCTTATAAAAGTGATGTACACTCTCTTTTGTTACTGCTGGATGCTCTAAAGTACCCCTTTCCAGACTTCCGAAAACTTCTGGCAATTGAGAGAACTCCTTTTGTAAAACACTAGTGATCTCATAACGTTCAGTCATAATATCATAAAGTAGAAGATGCTTATCGGCTGCTTTTTCAAATGCAGTTTTTAAAGTTTCAAAACCTGTTTTATCAATAGCCATTGGTTTGTCAGACAGCACATTTAAACCTCCATTTATTGATTGATCGATATAATTGATCTTTTTAAGATTATTACCCGCTAAAACAACCACATTCCCTTTCTTTTCAGCGAGCATTTTTTCAAGGAAATCATCTTCTGTATAAACAATTTCGTTCCATGCTGTAGGATTCTCTGGATCTGAATTGTATTTTTTTATCAGTCCCAAATAACTGTTTAAGTCATCTCCTTTAGGCGCATAGACATAAACATTTGAGTCTACATCAGGATACATAGATTTTTGAACTAAAGCTGCATGAAAATGACCTGGATCTAACGTAATCAACTTTACCTTTTCATCAGTATCCTGGCTTAACTTCTTTGAATTTCCACAGCCTGAAACAATCAGAACTGAGAGTATAATATAAATATTCTTCATCCTATTTAAACCTTGTAGTATTGCTCCCAGCCTTTACGTGGTGGTGGCCCAACCAACAGAGCATTGGCAACTTTATTATTCGTAATTACTTTGTTTTTTCGGTCAAAATCAAGCTTTGTATTTAATTTCTGTGCAAGAACCCCTAAACAGAATACCTGACTAAGCGGACCTGCTATTGAAAATGGTGAACGTGTTTTTTCTTCCCCTTTACAGGCTTGAAGGAAATTCTTAAAGTGGTTTGAAGGGCTTTTTGGTACTTCTGGCAATGAACCAGCCATAGCAGCTCCTTTTTCTGCAGGAATAATTGAGAGTGTACTACCATGAGAACCTCCTTTAAAAATAAGATCCTTGCTATATATGATCTTTCCTGGGTTCAATTTCGCAGGTTCAATTTTCCCTGTGCTTGGCGGTGGTATATTCGGGTCTAAACCAGATACGCCATATCCCTTAGGAATCGGAGGTAAGTTATTTACACCATCATACCAGTTAATGTCCAACGCCGGCATATTTCCTCTCTGTGGGAATTTAAAAGCTATTGTAGAACACAATGGGAAAAAGAAATCGTTATGTCCTACCAATTTAGGAACGATTTGGTTTGGTAATCCCAAATCCAGAAACTCGTGTGCAGTATCCAAAATGTGTGCACCCCAATCCCCAAGAGCTCCCATACCTAAATCAAACCAGCAACGCCATTGTCCATTCACATAATCCTTGTTATAATTATGACCAGATGTTGCCATTTGCCATACATCCCAATCCAGTGTATCCGGCATGGTTTGAGCAAGTGGTAAAGAGGTCATGTTGAGGTTCCATGAATGCCAACGTCTTGGCGCATTCATATGTGCAGTTATTGAGGTGACATCTTTAATAATGCCTGCTTCTTTCCAGGCTTTAAACTGAAAGTAATTTGCATCAGAGTGACCTTGGTTACCCATTTGCGTAACCACCTTATTGTATTTCTTTGCGGCTTTCATCATGAGCTCTACTTCATTAAAAGTACGAGCCATTGGCTTTTCTACATAAACATGCTTACCTAAGCCCATAGCCATCATTGTGATCGGGAAATGCGAAAAATCAGGCACGCCAACAGTAACCGCATCTATCTGATTACTCATTTTATCAAACATCTTCCTGAAATCCTGAAAGCGGGGTACATTTGGAAATTCTTTCAAAATTGCCTCAGTATGCGCTGCACCCATATCTACATCACATAATGCAACAATATTAACAAGTCCTGTTCTATACAAATCACGTATAATTTCAGCTCCTCTATTTCCAATTCCGATACAAGCCAAATTTACCCGCTCATTCGCGCTGGCAAATTTTATATCTCCCTTACTCATCCCCATCAGTATACCCGGGGTAACTGCGGCGGCGGCAGACAACATCATTGTCTGCTTTAAAAAATGTCTTCTCGAAAAGTCTTTTGTGCTCATTTTAATTTTGAAAAAGTTTATATTCGGTATTGATCTATCATTCTGTTCTTGATTAAGACGACCTACTCTTAGTCAACAAGAGTAATTTAAATGCTTTTTAAGTAAGCCAAACTTTTAGGAACCTGTTGCTTTACTCCTTTACTTTCGTCTTCAATATAGAAATACTTAATTGATGTTTTCTTAGCTGCTTTGAGTAATTCCTTCATATCAATCTGACCACTACCCAGCGCTACGTTTTCACCACCAGCTTTAGGGCGATCTTTTAAATGCATCAGTTTAAAGCGTTTTGGATATTTCTTCAGGTATTCTATCGGATCATATCCTGGTACCAACACCCAAAGCACATCCATTTCAAAGGAAACATATTTAGGATCGGTTTTTTGAACAAGATAATCGAACAGACTTTCTTTAAAGAAGTCTCCTCCTGGTACAAACTCCTGACCATGATTATGGAAACAAAACTCCAAACCTCCTTCTTTAAGTTTTTTACCAAAAGCATTAAAATCAACAACAGCTTTTTTTATGATGTTTGAATCAATAGCTTTTTTGTGTGGAATTGAAGGTATACGAACAAACTCAGCTCCTAATATTTTAGCTGTTTTTATTACATTCTCAGCATTATTGATATCCCCATAACCAACACCATAGGTCGTGCATTTCATACCTCGTTCATCCAATAATGCCCGCATCTTTTCAGGGCTTAATTTGAATAGACTTGAAAATTCAATGTTGGTTATTCCCATAGCTTTAATCATATCCAATGTACCAGGTACATCTTCAGAAAAAGCATCTCTGAAAGTATAGGAAACTACTCCAGGTGCTTCTTTTAGAAGTTTCCCAAAACGTTGTGCAAAAGAAGATTGAACCAATATTGAGCATAGGATCAAACAAAATAATGTTTTTTTCATGTGTTTATTTTTTTAAAATTTAGTACTAATGCTAACGCCGTAAGTCCGTGGAGTTCCTAAGTGTGTAGCTCCAAAGTCGTAGGCATAATCTGCATATATTTTATTCCCCAGATTTCTTCCCCAAACAAAAAAATCTAGTTTCTTCAAGGAAATTCCAAATTTGGCATTAAACAAGTCATAAGCCTTTTGTTCCAGCTTATTCTCCAGATCAAAATATTGCTTACCTGTTGCAGCCCACTCAGCCCTTCCAACAAGTTTTATGTCTTCTAAAGCAGAAAGGTCATATGCATATTGTAAGGCAAGCATAGAGGTGTAATCAGGTGTAAATACCTGTCTGTTATTATCCAGGTTTAATACATCTTCTTCCTTACCCAATTTCAGGTCAGTGTATTTAGCATCTGTAAAGCCTAGGTTGTAATCTATAGACAAACCTTTTACAGGTATAGCCGAAATTTCTAATTCTGCGCCTTTACTCCTTAGCTTACCTGCATTTTTAGTAACAGTAATCGCTTCAGGAAGGATTAAAGTCGGTACCTGAGCATTGTTTACACTGGTATAAAATACCGCTGCATTAACTCTCAAACGCTCCTTAAAAAAGGTATTCTTAGTTCCAATCTCAAAGCTGTTACTGTTTTCTGGCTTATAAGTTACAAACTGAAGCGACTCAGAACTCGTTTGGTTGATACCGCCAGCCCTGAACCCTTTATTATAACTCGCGAACCAATTACTGTATGCCAGAGGCTGATACTTCAGACTTACTTTGGGAGAAAAGGCATGATAACTTTTTAATCCGCTTTCAAAATCAGGAGTTGGTGAAGGCTGCATTCCATCCATAATGATTTCATCAAAGCCATGTAGCTTCTTGTGCTCATAATCATATCTAAAACCTGCTGTTGCACTCAGTTGAGTGGTAATGGTATACCCCAATTGAGCATAGGTTGCTACGCCCATACTTTTAGCAGTATGCGTCGCAAGGTCCGTAAAGTTAATGATTGGGCTACCAAATAAGCCCGCATCTTCACCATAATGTGTCCCTTGTTTTGTTGGACTATATTGATAAAAACCATACAGACCGGCAGTCCAATTAAACCTGCTTTCTAAAGCGGTCGGAGAGCTGAATTTAAACTCCTGACTTAAGACCTGAACTTTGTTCCAGTCCTTACCAAAATTGTTTTGTATGGAAACAATATCCAAGGGCGAAAAATCACCATCAATAGGTGTTTTATAATACCTGTAATTCGATTGATATGCAGTTTGAGATGAGATATGAATTCGATGAGTTAAGTAATTAACAGAAAATGAAGCATTGATTAAATTATCAACCATTTGAGTAGTTGCATCCTGATTCACTTTAAAGGGATTTTCAAATGCTGTATCCATTGAACCTACCAGAGGAAAGGCTCCATTGTTCCTGTTGGCATTATGCTTTACATTTAAAATCATGGACAGCTTATCATTTACCAGGTACTTTAAGAAGTAACTTCCCATAATTCCCTTAAACTTATCAAAGCGTGCATCTGTAAACTCATTGACATAAATTCCACTCTGTACATTATACATACCAGTCGCCCCAAAAAACAGTTTATCCTTTATCAATGGAGTCCGTAGACCAAGTGTATAGCGCTGCTGACCAAAACTACCTGCATCTATCCCTGCAAAACCTGATGTTGTATTGTTTGGTTGCTTTGTGATGATGTTAATTACGCCTCCCATGGCATTTCTACCATATAAAGTACCCTGCGGGCCTCTCAATACTTCAATCCTATCTACATCCAGTAAATCCGAGATATAAGTATCCAGGCCAAATTGGTTTACGCCATCAACATAGGTGGCAATTGCCGGATCATATGAGGTACTTACCATTCCTCGCACAGATACGACATTTCTGCCATCACCAGGATTACCTGCATACAGGTTAGGTATAATGGTGCGGATATCTCTAATGTTTCTGATACCGTATGCCTCAATCTGATTTGCTGAAATTGTGGTTATGCTAAGCGGTACATTGGCTATATTTTCAGCACTTTTTTGAGCAGTAACGACCACCTCATCCAATTGTTTGTTAGAAGCGTTGAGTTTTAAATCAACATGAGCAATATTGTTGTTAACAATGATATTTTTAATTGAAGCAGCATAGCCCGTAGCAGTAACCTGAATACTATATTTGCCAAAAGGTACATTTACAAAATTGAAATCACCTTTTGAATTGGTAGAAATACTATAATTTGTATTGAGGATATGGACCGTCGCGGCAGTAATAGAAACTCCATTATTATCACGTACTGTTCCAGTTAGCGCACTTACATCCTGTGCATGTAGGCTACTTTGAATTAGCAACAAAGCACAAAACAGATAAATTTTTTTGATCATTTTTAAGTATTAGTTATTTAGCGACAATCTCCAATTGAGTTTTATCAGAACTAAATCGAATATTATCTATTTTCATTTCCTGAGTAGTTGTATCATCCTGTAGATTATACAAAACGATCCTAAAATAGTTAATAGCTGCTAAATTTGGGGCACCCTTAACATCTTTAAATTCCTTTAAAGAAATAATTACGTTATTCCAGCCTGCTACAAGCTTGTTGGAGCCTACTTTAAGACCACCAAAAGCATACCCATAGGCGTCAACATTTGAATTCGCCGCACTTGATATGGCTACCTGTCCGCTACCTTTTAGTAATTCTGGTTTTTCAATAAAAAACCAAAATGAAATGAAACCATTATCCTGCGTTACACCGGTATCAAAAGATTGACCATAGATTTTTCTTAGTCGTTCAGGTTTGTAACCATTTGAACTAATAGAATAGCTTCCTTCCTTGTGATCTGAATTTAATTTTGTTGGACTTCCATCACTGAACCACTGATGCGGTTTATCATCCAGTGATTCGCAACGATCTAATATCTGAACCTTCTGGGCATTGGCATAAGAACATGCTGCTAACAGCAATACTGTAGTAATCGTTTTTATCATATCGTTTATATTTGATTTAGTTTGATACTAAAATCATTTTCCTACTTAACAAAAACATAATAAAAGATTAATAATAATATCAGGCTCCTAAAAATCTTGAAAAAACTAAAAACCGATAGCTGTTAACTAATTATTAAGGCTTTTTTAATTACCTGATTATACATTAGAAGCTAAAACCAAATTAATTAATGTATGAAAAAAACAATCCATCTGACAATCCTGTCGATAGTCCTTGCTGTAATTATTGCTTATACCCCAGCATATGCAAAAAAACAAAGAGTCCTGGTGTTTAGCAAAACTCTCGGATTTCATCACAATTCAATTAAGCAGGGTATTGCAGCAATCCAAAAACTAGGTTCTGAAAATAAATTTGATGTCGATACGACTACAAATTCAACTTATTTTAATCTCCAAAACTTAAAAAAATATGCTGCTGTTATATTTTTAAGCACAACTGGCGACGTACTAAACGATGAGCAGCAAGCTGCTTTTGAAAAATATATACAAGCTGGTGGTGGATTTGCAGGAGTACATAGTGCCACAGATTGTGAGTACAACTGGCCCTGGTTTGGAAATCTGGTAGGTGCATATTTTGCAGGCCACCCAAATCAGCAAAATGCAACATTAAATGTTGTAGACCGCAAACATATTTCAACCAAACACTTACCGGAACAGTGGAAAAGAAAAGACGAGTGGTATAATTTCAGAAATGTGGCAAAAGGTTTAAGTGTTCTGATCTTTATGGATGAGAAAAGCTATGACGCAGGTAAAAACAAAATGGGCGACAATCATCCAATAGCCTGGTATCATAAATATGATGGTGGTCGTTCCTTCTATACGGGCCTTGGTCATACAGAAGAATCCTTTTCGGAGCCGCTATTTCTGGAACATTTACTAGGTGGAATTAAATACGCCATGGGTAGAAAAAAGTAACCATCATTTAAAACCAAACTTATGACTCAAATTCATACAACCAAATTATTCTGGGCAAGTTGCCTGGCATTATTAGTGACTTCGCTTTCATTCGGTATACGTGCCGGAATGATGAACCAATTGGGAATTGATTTCCAATTAAGTGCAACCCAACTTGGCACTATTACCGCTACCGCATTTTGGGGTTTCCCATTAGCCATTGTTATTGGTGGCTTTATAGTGGATATTATTGGAATGAAGCGACTACTGGTTATGGCTTTTATTTTTCATTTGGCTGGCATTATGCTAACCATCTTTGCACAGGGATACTGGACTTTATTCTTTTCCACGTTACTTATTGGGATAGCCAACGGTACAGTAGAAGCAGCCTGCAACCCCTTAGTAGCTACCCTATATCCTGAAAATAAAACTACCCGTTTAAATTACTTCCATTTGTGGTTTCCTGGAGGTATTGTTATTGGTACACTTCTGGTTACCCTTTTTGTACAAATCGGACTGGGGTGGAAAATTCAAGTTGCGATGATGCTGATTCCAACAGTAATTTATGGATATTTATTTTCAAAACTACAATTTCCCGTTACCGAAAGGGTATCGTCAGGTTACTCAAATAAAGACATGTATAAAGCGGTACTCTCTCCCCTCTTTATTTTTATGTTTATTTGCATGTTTGGAACTGCCATTACCGAATTATTTACCGGTCAGTGGATAGGTCTTTTGCTAAAAAATGTAACAGATAATGCCATTTTGCTGCTTACTTTAACTACAGGCATTATGGTTATTGGCCGTGCCTTTGCTGAGCCTGTGGTAAAGCGTCTGGCTCCTCAGGGTGTATTACTTTTCTCCGCAATTTTTGCAACTGCCGGCTTGTATATGCTGAGTACTTTCAGTGGCAATTCAATTTTCTTAGCGGCTGTTATTTTCGGTATTGGTGTTTGTTATTTCTGGCCTACCATGATTGGCTTTATAGCCGAGAACATACCTCAATCGGGGGCATTGGGATTAAATCTGGTGGGCGGTGCAGGTATGTTTGCCGTATCCATTTATACTATTTTCATGGGCGGTTTTTATGATAACCTGATTGTAAAACATTTACCTGCTGACGCCAATCTGGAAAAATACTTAGTAGCACCTGAAAACTCTGCTGATGCATTAGCACTTGCGAATGCCAAAAATCTAGCAGGCCCAGAGGTATTGCAAGTCACATTAATTATCCCAATAGTATTGGTTATTGCATTTACAGGATTGGTGATATACATGAGATCAAAATCTAAGCGAATTTCAGAATCAGTTCTCCTATCAAAGGTACAGGATTACTAGTCTTACGATATGTTATACACTTAACGTGCGAAAGCCTGTTGTGGAAAGCAACTGGCTTTTTTAAGCTGAAACCTTAGTCAGACAAAATAAATCAAGAATAAAATATTAATCTTGCATTTAACCAAATTAAACCCAATAAATTAATCCTTTATTAGTGTTTTATTAATTGGTCACCGCGTAATTTATATAAGATTAAAACATGCCAATGTGATAATCCTATTAATTAACCAAATAATAAATTCACTAACCTAAACCGTGTATGATGAGAAAACATTACTTATTTCACATATATTATCTGACCTTACTCCTGACATTTCTATTCGGAGTAACTTATGGTCAGGAAAAACAAGTTAATATTAAGGGTACGGTCCTGGACAAAACCAATCTACCTATTGTAGGTGCTTCAGTAAATATAATAGGAGCGCCAAATTCAAAAGGGACATTAACTGACCAGAACGGAAAATTCAAGATCAGTGCCCCTCTTAATTCAAATTTAAGAATCAGCTACCTTGGTTTCCTTACCCAGCAAATCAATATCAAATCAGATGCTGAGTTAAAGATCATCTTGGAAGAAGATTCAAAAAGTCTGACCGAAGTAGTTGTTACAGCTATGGGCATTAAACAAGAAGCAAAATCCTTAGCTTATGCTCGTCAAAGTATTGATGTTTCCTCCATGACGGAAGCAAGAGGAAGTAGTCTTTTAGATATGCTTTCTGGTAAAGCCGCAGGTATGCAAATTATATCTGGTGGCGGTCCTGGTGCTTCAACCAGGGTAGTATTAAGAGGGAATAATTCACTTACTGGCAATAACCAACCTTTATTTGTAATAGATGGGATACCAGTATTGAACAATTCAGGAGAGAGTGGGGACCTTGATTTTGGTAGCCCTGTAAACAGTATTAATCCTGATGAAATTGAAAATATTGAAGTCTTAAAAGGTGCCAATGCGGCTGCACTTTATGGTTCCGACGCCGCAAATGGTGCAATATTGATTACAACCAAGAAAGCAGGAAGAAAACAGGGTTTAGGTCTCAATTACGGATTTAATGTAATGGTTGGAAACCTTTATAACTTTCCTACCCTTCAAAACATATATGGTGCCGGTCAGGGTAACCAGTTTAAAAGAGAAGGGATGAACTATTACGGCAATTTCGGCAACGGTGTATCATTCGATCCAAATCTTCCTTATGGTATCTGGAACCCAAATATGGGTAACCAGGATCAACGTTCATGGGGTATGCCAATGTTAGGGTTTGATGTTGTAGGTAGAAATGGAGAAGTAAAACAGTACATACCTCGTCCACAGACAATAGAAAGCATGTTCAAAACCTCTAACACCATCACCAATAGTTTTGCTATCGACAAACTGACAGATGCCATGAGTATCAGGTTTTCTTACACCGGACAAATTGCAGATGACATTCTCGAGAACTTCAATTTATTTGACAGGCACAACTTTACCCTTAGAAGCACCGCTAAGATTACCAATTATTTAGATATTGATGCCAACATCAGGTATACATTTGAGAATATGGACAACAGAGGTTTCCGTAATGCATCGAACAGAAACCCTTTGTATGTCATTGCAAATTTACCCAGGGATGCCTCTTATGAAGAATTGGTTCCATGGAAACAAAACGACAACAGGCCATTTAATTTTAATGGATTCAACAATCCCTTCTGGCTATTAAATGAGACTTCCAATAAAGATATCAAGAACCTGTTAAACGCCAGTCTTACAGCAAATATCAGACTAAACAGCTTGTTAAGATTCCGGATTCGTGCATCTACAGATATTCAGCAGTCTAAAGGTTGGGATTTCACCAATCTCCACTCTCCTTTTGATATTGATGGCGAATATTTTAACTGGAGTCGTTTAATGACAAACAATAACTTTGATGCCTTATTATCCTTTAACAAAAAACTGAATAAAGATTTCAATCTTAATTCAAACCTTGGCGCCTCGGTACAAGACATAAAAGGAGAGAGAGTATCTGCCAGAGCTTCAATGCTTATTGCTCCAGACCTGGCTAGTGTAGCAAATTCCAGAGGGCTTATCGGCACCTTACAAGAACCAGAGCGTAAAAATAAGCAAGCAATTTTTGCGATGGGTAATTTAGGGTACAAAAACTGGGCGTTTTTAGAAGCTACAGCTCGTAACGAGTGGTCGAGTGCTTTACCTATAGATAATGCTTCTTATTTCTATTATTCACTAGGTACCAGTGTCGTATTAACAGATGCTTTAAAAATAAATAAGAAAGTACTTTCTCATTTAAAGCTCCGTGCCTCTTTTGCTCAGGTGGGTAATGATACTGGATTTGACCGTCTTTACAGCGGATACTACAGAGGAGAAACAGGTTCATTCAATGGCATTCCCTTCTTCATAGGTGAAGATGTTCTAAAAAATAAAAGGCTTAAGCCAGAACAAACACAATCCTGGGAGTTTGGTACAGAGATCAGACTATGGAATGGACGTGTGAGTACAGACATCACTTATTATAACAAAAGCACTAAAAATCAAATTGTTGAAGCCGATGCCATATCGGCCAGTGGATACCGCAGAGAGATCTTAAATGCTGGTGAAATACATAATGAGGGTATTGAAGTGAGTTTGACCGTCAATCCTGTTAAAACAAAATTATTCAATTGGAACACTACATTCAATTGGGCTAAAAACAGATCAAAAGTTGTTTCATTGGTAGAAGGTATTAGCAGATATGAAATGGCTAGTGCAGATAATATTAAGCTTTATGCAGAAGTAGGAAAGCCTTATGGTGTTTTTTATGGTAATGATTATAGAAGAAATAGCGATGGTGCTATCTACGTTGGTACTGATGGAAAACCTAAGTTTTTACCTGATCAATATTTAGGATCTATCCAACCTGATTGGTTTGGCGGATGGCAAAACTCTTTTAGAGTTGGTCCGGTTGATTTAGGCTTTATGATAGACTTCCAGTCGGGTGGAAAAGTATGGTCTTATACTGCATTTAGAGGCGGTATTGATGGCAGTACTGTACAATCATTGGATGGTCGATATGATGCGCTTGTGTCTGAATTGATTCTGGGAGAAAACAGTGAGGAACGAAGAGGTTTTCTTCAGCCAGGAAATACAATTAAAGCGAATGCAGATTACCTGCAAAATTACGTAGCCTATCCAGATGGATGGCGTCCAAAAGGTGTTCAATTAGGCAATACCGTTTATGACCCTTCGTCCGGTTTTTGGGCCGACAAGCCCTCAATGGCATGGGTAAGTCCGATGGACCATTGGACACACAACAACGCTTCAAGTGCCGCCAGATATATCTATGATGCAACTTATATGAAGTTAAGAGAAGTTACTATTGGATACAGTCTGAAAAATTCCTGGTTCAAAAAAACGCCAATAAAAAATGCAAGAGTTGCTTTAGTAGGACGTAACCTGGCTATTTTATATCAGAACACACCAAAAGGATTAGATCCACAAGCGACATCAACAACGGGCAATGCTCAAGGTTTTGAACGTGGCTTCAACTTACCAATGTCTACCTGGGGATTTGACCTTAAACTATCATTCTAAAAATACTACGATGAAAAAAATAGCTTATATATTGACTATCATAACCTTTTGTACTGCTTCCATCAGCTGTAAAAAGAACTTTGAAGAGATCAATACCAATAACAACAAAATCTATAAAGTAGATGTTAACGACATTTTTTCCGGTACTGTTTCCAGAACCATGAGGTTGATCCAGGATTTAAGTTTTAACAAACTAATGAATTTCTCCCGTTACGCTGTGGTTGGTTTTGCTACTAATCCTTCACAAGTAATGGATGATAATTATTTCAATCAATTTTACGTAGGCATTCTTCGGGATTTGTTGAGAATGGAAAAAGAATATGAAGGGAAGCCAGACTATGCCAATCGTTTGGCTATGGTAAAAACCTGGAAATCTTATGTATTCTATATGATGACTTCGATGTATGGAAGTATTCCAATGAGTAAGGCTTTGGCGGATAGCGATCATAGTCCGAGGGAATATACTTATGACACAGAACTGGAAATATATACCCAAATATTGAAAGATTTGAAAGATGCTGGCGAATTATACGGTGTATCAGCCTCATACCCAAGTGACATTTTAATGCGTGACCCTGTATTTGGTGGAAGTAATTTTGGAAAATCTGACATATTAAAATGGCAAAAATTCACCAATACATTACGCTTAAATATTGCCCTTCATGCGCAAAATCTATCCTTGGACCTTGCCAGAACACATGCTTTAGAAGTAATGGCTGATGAAACTAAACTGATTTCTTCATTAGATGATATGGTGAGACTACAATGGGGTTCAGATGAAGCTCTTAGTGCTTCTTACTATTTCACCAGATTAATCAAAACTGCTACGACCTTTAATGATTCAACCTACCCTGCCCTGGGAGAGTATTTTGGAATTTACTTATTTTCATACAAAGATCCTCGTTTGAGCGCTTTTGTTCATAAAGCAAACCAACTGTCGCCAATACCAGTAAAACCGATGTTATACACGGATACTTTGACCAGAAAACACGCCAATTTCTGTACAAACGCTGAATGCCCAACATTCGCCGCTCATCAGGCCGATGGTTTAAATGGTTCAAGGATTGATGATATTCTAGTTGATTATTCGATGCCTTATGTACCACTTCCTGAAGCTAATAGTTTGGCCGCGGGATGGGAATGGGAATTTATACCCGGAACAACTAATCGCTACAACGATCCATTAGGTAGTAAAAGCAGTCCTTACAATTTTTCTTTTGTACACACTGATTTTTTAAAAGAAAATACAACCACAATATTATTAAACTGGGCCGACAGCTACTTTCTCAGAGCTGAAGCCGAAATCCTTTTCGGCTCAGAAGTTAAAGCTGCACAACATTACGAAGCAGGTATACGTGCCTCATTTGCACAATATGGCCAGTCAGGGGTTGAAACATACCTTGCTCAAAATGGCATAAAATGGAATACAGATGGAAGAGGATTTGCAGATAGAAGGCTGTTATACCGTGCAAACATCCGTGGCAAGGGAGGTAAGGAGAATCATTTGGAACAAATTTATAAACAAAGGTATATTGCTGATTATTTAAACTGTCTGGAGGGCTGGAATTTAGAACGCAGAACACGTGTCTTGCGCTTTCCACCTTATTTTGCCAATGGTGCTGCCAGTGATGTGGAAGGATATAATCCGCAGTATAACTACTGGACTGAACGATTTATTTACCCCATTGTTGAACAAAGCAAAAATAAGGAAGCTTACTATAAAGGAATTGAAAACCTGAAAGCTACAAGTCCTTATTACAGGGGTGATAGATGGGGCGATAATGTTTATACAACCTTAGGCTTTGCTAAATTGAATCCTGATTTGGTTTTTGCGCAGCAATTGTATGGAGGGAATAAAAAAATCACGCCAAATGCAGAGTACTTCAATAAAAAATATGGTAAAACCTATGAAGAAGTTGTTGCTACGGCCAAAAGTATGACCGGTGAAACAGATGATAACCAGGCCTTAATTAAAGCCTTTGACTACAAGTTCAGACAGCGTCTGGTTACCTACATACCATAATAAAATTGAATAATAAGATTATCTATATATAAATCATCATGATGAAAAGATATATTAAAATGTCGTTAGTCGGATTAATGGCAATAACTACCGCTACTTCCTGCAAAAAAGATACAGGGCCGTCCATTGAGGATTATCCGTTGAATTACGAAATACCAAAAGTTCCGGTTACTGCCAATATACCTGTTGGTGCTTACCTTTACGAGCCATCCAATCCGCTTGTTACTGATGCAGTAAAATGGACACGTATCACCGAAAGCTACAATGTTAGTAATGGAAAAATAGGCCCTTATGTAAAACCAGAATTAGATCGTTATGATTTAAAGGCTACGGAAGCAGGTGCAAAAAATATGGCCAGGATAGTTGAATGGGCAAAAATGGCGAAGATTGACTTTTTAATTAGTCCTGCGCTTAAAGAGATCAATAACACCTTGTTCCCTAACAACCTCAATAGAGACGATTCGTTAACTGTAAATATGTTGGCCGAACACAACTTCCTACTCCCATCTGTAAATATGGGTGATTTGAAATATGCCATTTCAGTTGACGTTAATAATTTTGGTGGTGGTTTATCCAATAATCTACTTATTGAGAATGCCCCTACAACTACTTACACCATCAACGGAATACCAACTGTACTAACTCGTGTTGAGCGATTACTTAGTTATATGAAACGGGTTTCACTTTATTTCAAAGACGAGACCTATTACCATTTTCAGGGTCGCCCTGTACTTGTTTTTTTAGGTGCAGACAGATTGTATAGTGCAGATAGTAAGAAATTATATGATGATATACGGAATGTTATAAAAGAACAAACAGGTAAGGATGTATACATTATTGCTCGTCAACCTCAATGGACGCCATCTGCTCGCTTTGAGTATTTCTTTATGAGGGGTAAAGCTGATGCCATATCAATGGACAATATGTGTAATGTTGGAAGTGGTGTTACTGGCTGGGATAGAACGTATTTATTAAATCGTCTCATCAATGAAAATTACAAGTTGAATAAAGAATATACATCTAAAAACTTTGGTATTGACTTTATTCCTTCGGTATCTCCTTCTTTCACTACATACATTAATAACACCAGTCCTGATTACACTATTCCCTCAGTTCGTAAAAATGAAAATGATTTCAGGGAACGTTGTAATGTCGCAAAAATGAACTTAGGAAGTAATCGGATGGTATTGATTGAATCTATGAACAATTGGAATTGGGATTCTCAAATAGAGCCAACAGTGGCTGATTATGGACAAGGATATGGGACAAAATATCTGGATATCGTTCGTGAAGAGTTTAAAGTTCAATAAACTTTAAACCAATTAATTCTATTTAAATTAACTCGTTTAATGATCATACATTATGAAAAGAACATTACTATTCGGCTTGACAATCCTGATGATTGTTTTGACCAATTGTTCAAAAGATAAAAATGAAATACCCCTTAAGCCAACACTAAACATAGAGCGTGACGTTTATGAATATTTAAATACAGATAAAACAGGAAATTTTGCAGTTTCCCTATCAGATAATAGCGATTGGATTGTGGAAAGTTTAACTACACAGACCTGGCTTATCGCAACAAAAACTGGAGGAAAAGTGGAATTTACCATGGAAGAAAACTCCAGTTTGTATGAAAGAGTAGCTAAAATAAAGATACTAAGTGCTGACAAAAGCCTCAGCAAGATCATTGTAATTAAACAACATGGTAATACCCCTACCATTATCTTGGACAATAATGCGCTGAAATTTAAAAATCCTGGTGATAATGGTATTGTTAACATCAATAGCAATATGAGTTGGTCACTCAGCTCAGATGCAAGTTGGTTAAGTTGGGAGGTCAATGGAAATGAAGTGAAATTGATTGCCACGGCGAATCCAGAAACGGGTGAACGTACTGGGGTGGTAATTGTGAATACAGATTCACCTGTTTTCAATAAAGCCATTACAGTTACTCAAAAAGGAACAATCGAATTTGAGATTGACAAGAAAAGTCTGCTCTTAGCAAGAGAAGGAAGTACCCAGGTTGTTACTATTGAAACCAACCAGGTATGGACTTACGAAATCAGCAAAAACACGACCTGGTTTACCGTTGAAAGAGATGGAAGTAAATTGACAGTTACTGCAGCAAAAAACAACTTTGTTGAACTAGCAGGTACAATTACCATTATTTATGGAGGTACCAGGGTTGTGATTGATGTAAAACAAACTGGTATTGCAATTGGAACAGAATTGGATAGACAAGTGTTGATTGCAATTTATGAAAGTATGGGTGGTGATGCATGGTCTGGAACGAAATGGGATATTACTGCGCCATTGACAGAAGCTAATGCAGCAGCAAAATGGAATGGTGTAACAGTAGCAAAAGTAAATGGGGTTGATCGGGTAACCAAGATAGGCTTAAATGCCAGGAATCTTAAAGGCCCAATACCTTTAGCTATAGGCTATCTAAGCGAATTAACACAACTTGACTTGAACAACAATAATCAACAGTTGACTGGTACAATCCCTCCATCAATTGGTAACCTCAAGAGACTGACGGCTTTAACATTAAGCAGATCAGGTTTAACGGGTACGATTCCTGTGGAGTTTGCAAATTTAACAGCCTTAACATCGCTTCAAATGCATACCTCCAACTTCATTGGCCCTATTCCTCCTAATGTTTTAGGAAAAATGACTAATCTTAATTCATTGGAATTAAAAGCAAACAATTTTTCAGGACCATTACCAGCAGATGTGCTGGGCCATCCTAAAAAAGCAAGTTGGAATTTTACTAATATATGTCCCCAAAACCCCGGATATGGATTTACAACTTGTCCATAAGTAAATAACTAAGTGAAAAGCAAAGGGTTTGTAGTACATACTACAAACCCTTTGCTTTTTTATAACCCCCAGCGCCTTAAAAGATGAAATTATAAAAGATTATTATTTCATAGTTTTTTGATGTAAAAAACTGCTCCAGGACTTGTTGTAAACGATATTTTATTCTGATCAATCACCTTTTTAGTTACAAGAGCACCTTTACTGGTTTTAATTACCCAATCCTTTGCATTTGGATATTTAATGATGCATTCTTTTCCTGAGTTTGATATTACTTCAGCAGAAATAAGGCCCGCATTATTCCATTTTACATTGATTTCAAAATTACCTCTTGCCTTTAATCCATTAAATGAACCTTCCTCCCACGCATCAGGCAAAGCCGGTAGCAGTTCAATATAACCACCTTGACTCTGAAGTAACATTTCGGCAATACCAGCAGTAGCACCAAAATTCCCATCAATCTGAAAAGGCGGATGTGTATCAAAAAGATTTTGATAAACACCTCCAGTATTAGCGGGATTGCCCGGATAAGTAAGAGCCAATGCTTCCATAAGTAATTTATGTGCACGGTTACCGTCTCTCAATCTTGCCCAAAAGTTAATTTTCCATGCTTTGCTCCATCCAGTGCCACCATCACCACGCGTTTCCAGAGTTTTCTTCATCGCATCTACATATTTATCTTCCTGTGTACTTCTACCTGCCACAATCTGAGATCCCGGGTGCAACCAAAATAATTGATTCACATGCCTATGTTTACCGTCACCAGTTACATCTTTAGTTACTTCATCCTTCCATTCCATAAACTGACCGCCCAAGCCAATCTGGGGGCCAGACAATTTACTTTTAGCATTTTTAATTTCCGTAACTTCTTTCGTATTTTTTCCTAATACCTGACTCGCTTTAATCACTATATCAAACATCTCTGTTATAATTGCCTGATCGCAAGAGGCACCCAAAGAATACTCCCCATGCTCCGGTGAGTAAGATGGGTTGGCAACCAGTTTCCCATCTCGTTCATCTGTCCATAAATTATCAACCCAAAATAAAGCCGCTCCAAGCAAGGTATTATAATTTTTCTCCAGAAACTTTTTATCATCATTAAACTGGTAATATTCCCATATATCCTGACACATCCATCCAGCTCCTGCCGGAAAATGAAAAGCTGAGTAATATGCTGCCGGAGCTGTGTTCCCCCAAATGTTGTTTTCGTGATGTGTTGCCCATCCACGTACATCAGTTCCGTAATAATGCTTTGCAGTCACTTCTCCACGCGGAACCAGACTATTAATATAATCAACTATTGGTGCGTGACATTCGCTTAAATTAGTCGTTTGTGTAGGCCAGTAATTCATCTGTACATTGATATTTGTATGATAATCGGCATTCCAGGGATTAGCTAATTTATCTGCCCAAACTCCTTGTAAATTGGCTGGTAAAGAATTTTTTCTTGAACTGGATATTAACAAATAACGACCGAATTGATAATACAACATTTCAGTAAACAAATTCTCAGCTACAGTATTGCTTTTATATAAATCCGTCAATAATTTATCTGTCGTTTTTTCTGGTACACTTTTTACATTTCCAAGGTTCAGACTCATTTTATCATACAGCCCTTTATAGTCTTTCTGATGAGTTAACAGTAACTGATCGTATGATTTCTTTTCAGCTATAGCCAATCTTTGCTTGACAACAAGCAAGGGGTCAGTCTCCGAAAAATAATTAAAAGAGTTATCCATAGACTGATGGTAATTGGTAGCGGCAGACATCAATATGATCACTTCGTTTGCATTTTCTACTATTATTTTATTTCCATCTTTAGTAGATATTTTCCCACCTGTGTTCAACACTTTTACCTGTTGAGCGAACTTCAAACCATTTTCTCCCTGACCAGCCGGTTGTCCAGTCATCGTAAGTGTATTGCCAGATACTGTAATCGCTTTTTTCTTTTGTGGACTTGTGATCGTAAATGTTCTGGATATTTTACCGTTCTGCGATGCTTTCAATCTCATCACCATCACATTGTCAGGATAGCTCATAAAGTACTCACGCATATAATTTACACCATCCTCTTTGTAGCTTACGGTATGTGTAGCATTATCTATATCAAGTACTCGCTTATACGCTGTAAAAGGAGCTAATGGCTTTGATAGCTGCGCGTATTCGAAATCTATACCTGCTAATTGTGGTGGTGTATTCTTATTATTTGCAGCAACCCCTAAAATTTCAATCTTAAAGGTTTTATAATTTACTGCCTTTTTAAGAGAGAATTTCTTTATTTCCTTACGTTTAGAAAATACCACATCTGTCTGCTCATCAATTAAGGTATAATTTTTACCATCGTAACCGTATAATCTCCATGAATTGGGATCTCTTTCAGGAGCATCATTACCTGAAACTATAGTGTACGACTTTACATCGAGGTTTGTTCTGTATTCCCAGGTAATATAGCATGGGAATCCTTTATCCGGACCACCATCTGCAAACCATTTGGTATTCATATCTCCATCAAATAACCGATCTACTGATTGCGATGGATTCTTTTTATTATCACAATCAGTCTCTATTTTCACAACCTCTGGCATCACCATCGAATTATAGCTGATTTCTACATTCCCCAATGTCTGATAGGACCCGAAATTATCTTTAGACCCCATAAGTGCTTCAATGAGAGCCCTTACACCATCTTTTCTTTCATCTCCATAGTCTTTGGTAATCAATTTTCCATTTGCATCCAGGTAAGCCTTATCATTTTTGGTAAAATCATTCATCTTCTTTTGCAACGCGGTCCTTGCTTTCTGAAGATTCTCTTTGTTTTGCTGAGGTGTTCTTAGATGACCACCGTTATAACTGGGGTTTTCACCAGGTCCCCCAGACCAAAGTGTATGTTCATTCGTCTGGATAACATCATGATAAACGCCGCCAAAAATCATAGCACCCATATATCCGTTTCCAATAGGTAAAGCCTCACTTTCCCATAGTTTAGCAGGAGCATCATAAGTTGCGATCATCCTGATCTTTTGAGGCTTTACAGAGGAGGATTTCTGTGCTTTAAGTGCCAGGCTATAACTCAGGATAGTTAAAAGAATCCCTAAGAAAGGAATAATTAATTTTTTCATCATTTATAGTTTAGTTTATTGGTCTAGTCTTTTCTTTACTCCCTAAGATTACTCATTGGTTCTACCAAAATCATCCTGAACTCTGATGATATCACTTTCATCCGATGGATTTTCAAGATCAGTATGCTGCCATATCTCTGAAACAATGCCCCAGTCATCTAAGCCTATTAAACGATGACGTTCGCCTTGCTTTAATCTGATGGTCTCTTTAGCACTAAGTTGCTGCAAATCTCCTTCCTCATCTGTTTCACTGGTAATCACCCCAACAGTTCCCGTCACCACACTCCAGATTTCTGCACGACGGTGATGATATTGCCATGAAAGCCTGGTTTGAGGTGCAACAATTAGAATTTTTGGACTTAGCTTCCCCGAAATCTTCAAATCATCCACATTCAATTGATCAAAATATGTATTGGCAAACTCTTGTGCCTGATTCTCATCAATCACGAAAAAACCTCCCCAAGGACGCGTTTCATCACGGTTCACAATATTAAATCCATCGGCTTTAAGTAGCTCAGCTACACTTTCAAATAATTCTTTTTTACGAACTAACATTTTTTATGGTCTAAATGGTAAATACAATTTACTAAAATCCATTCTGCCGCTTAATAAAAGCATAAAAAAAGGTTAATTCAAACAGGAATAAAGCTTCAGGAAGAATTTCCTGGAACGAATGGTTTTAAAACCTTCGTGAATAAATAACAGCAAAAAAAACTGCCTATTTTAATGATTTAAAATAGGCAGCCTAAATAATATTGAGCTTATTTTTTTAATGCTAGTGCTTTACTTTATAATACTTATAAGCAAACATAAAAATAACCAGATAGCAGATGATTGGTGTATAATAAGCATTTGCAATACCAGCACTATCTGCAACAGCGCCCATAATGAATGGGAAAAATGCACCTCCAACTACCCCCATAGATAAAAATGAAGAAGCTTGTTGTGTACGCGAGCCAAGATTTTTTAACCCCAAACTAAAAATAGTCGGGAACATAATGCTAAAAAAGAAATTGATCATGAGCAAGGCGATGAATGATACCAGACCAAAGCCCTGTGCTACAATAATACACATCAGAATATTCCCTAGAGCAAATAAGGCCAATAACTTATTAGGAGCAATTACACGCATTAAAAATGTACCTATAAAACGTCCTGCCAGCATCATCCCCATAAATAGCACCATATAATTACCGGCTTCAGCATCAGTAAAGCCCATTTTTTCGTGCCCATAATTGATAAAGAATGCCCATGTACCTGCCTGAGCTGCAACATTAAAAAATTGTGCTGCCACTGCCCATACAAAATGTTTATGATCAAATAATTTTTTATCAGGTGCAGTGTCAATATTTACAGCATCCAGATCCACTTCAGCAACTGCATGAGGGTCGACTGTAGGAGGCACTTTTACAAAGGAAAAAGAAATGGCAACTAATAAAATAACTACTCCAATTACCACATATAACATCTTTACAGAAGTTAAATCTGTACTACCCTCTACATTATTCCGTAGTAAAAAATAACTACCTATTGCTGGCCCCAACATAGCGCCCACGGCATTGAATGATTGAGCAAAGTTAATGCGCTGGTCACTTGTACGCTGATCACCTAGAGAAGCAACAAAAGGATGGGCAACAGTTTCTAATGTTGACAAGCCACAACCTACAATAAATAATGCTATGCCAAAAAATGCAAATGATGAAATATTGGCAGCAGGCACAAAAAGAAATGCCCCAGCAGCAAAAAGCGACAAGCCCAGCAATACTCCTTTTTTATAACCAAAACGTTTCATAAACAATCCCGCAGGTATCCCCATTACTGCATAGGCACCGAACACTGCAAACTGTACAAATGCCGATTGTGATTTTGTAAGGCTCATTGTATGTTGAAAATGCTTGTTTAGTACATCAGCCATTGTAATGGCTATGCCCCAGAACATAAAGAGTGAGGTAACAAAGACAAGGGTAATCATAAACTTCTTGTCTGTAAATTTGGCTTTAGTTGCAGCTTGGTTCATTTCTTAGTTATAATTGGTTATTATTTCTGTTTAGTTGAAGATGTAATATATTATTTTTTTAGGATAGGAGCCGGAATTTTACTTTGAAAAGGGACTTCTTTTCTAAGCATTTTAGCCGCATAACCACTCAGGTATAAATAATAATCAGAAGGAATATCCTCCTCTGGTTTAACAAATTCCACATTTCCTACCGGAGGATTTTTACTGATTTTAAAAATTGCTGTTCCTTCGTCAACTTCATCAAACATGGCCAGATAAATCATTTCAGCACCATTTTGTATGGCTCCGGACAATTGCTTCCAGAAAAACTGTCCTCTATTTCTGGGAATCTGGTCTAATGGAGATTCAGGTTTCATATTATGCCAGCTAAAGCCTGGGTATATCACAGGTACATAATCTACTTTATTCGTTTTACACCAGGCTATGTCTCCCTTTATTCTCTCCATCATTTTAGGAAGTCGGGCTTCTGTAAAACGACCGACAAACCATGGATGGATAATATCTGCTTTTTTAAACATTTCAAGCAATTCAGGATCATTCATTGTGTCACCCGTTAACTCTCTCCATTGTGTAGGAACTCCCAATAATATAGAACAACCACCATAAACAGGATCATTTTGTAGAAAATTTATGATAGTTTGTACATTTTTTAAGGAGTACTTCCTATTGTCATTAAAACCTACCCCCCATAATGCCACCAATGGTTTACCATTATGGTACAAATAACTTTGTTTATTTCCTCGATTGGTAATTTTCAGATCATCTACCAGTTTCTTGAAATCATCGATTACAATCTTTTCATCTCCTTCCTTCATTCCAGAGAAATCATACATAATTGCGATTGCTCTCTTATTTTTCTCCGCAGCATCAAATGCTGTTGTGAGTACTTTATTATTGTGGTTAATGCCTTGTTTGTATTTAAGATTGGCAATGAAACGCTGTATAAATGCCCCATCTATTCCATAATCTTTCATCCATTTAAAATGAAGCTGCACAGAGGAGTCATCATAGGAACTGAACAATTGCGCATGATCACCATTAGCTAGCTTAAATGGTGTTTTATAGGTGACTTTATATTCAGTCATTTCCGGCCAGATTTCTATACCAGCATTTTTCTGATCAATTTGACCATAATGATTCCAGCCTCTATCCCCACCATCTCCTTTGGCATTAAACCAGCCTTGATAACCAGTCATCACCAACCCTTTATAACTTGGAAATCTGGATTGCTTTGCATGTTTATTTTGAGCATAACCCCAAAGGGTTATACTCAAAAAGAGCATCAGTAAATATATCTTTCTATTCATCTTCTTTACTTGGAAATATTTGTATTCTGTCCCATTCCCCAGGCTTTATTTGGTAAGGGCCCCATTTCAAGCTCCAGCTTACCTCCTGCAACTAATTCCTGATGAGTAAACCAGGGAGTATCTAAAACCTTACCATTAAACTTTGCACTTTGAATGTATTTATTTTGAACTGAGCTTTTATTTGCAATAACCTGGAAGGTTTTACCATTTGGTAAATCAATAGCTACTTTTTCAAATACAGGACTACCAATTGTATAAACCGGAATCCCTGGTGTTACCGGATAAAATCCCATAGCAGAGAAAACTACAAATGCCGTCATTCCTCCACCATCTTCGTCACCTGGAATGCCAAATACATTATCTTTAAACCACGTATCCAATAAGAAGCGGATACGTCTTTGAGTTTTCCATGGAGAAGATGTATAGTTATACAAGTACGGGATATGGAAACTTGGTTCATTCCCCATAGAGAATTGTCCGACTAAACCTGTTGCATCTGGGAAAGTACCTTGAAATTCATATTGACTTCTGCCTAAAGACTCACGGAAAAGCTGATCAAGTCTATTTTCAAAAGCCTTTGAGCCGCCCATCAAATTCATCAAACCAGGAACATCATGTTGTACCTGCCACATATAAGTCCAGCCATTATTTTCATCATAATAATCTCTTCCTCCCATTCCACCATCAAACTTCGGATCAATTTTAATCCAATCACCATTCCTATCTTTCGGCATAAATAATTGTGCCTCATTGCTCCATAAATTCTTATAGTTATAACCTCTCTGATTGAACTTTTTATAATCATGATCTTTACCCAAATCCTTAGCAAGTTCTCCCAATGCCCAATCATCATAACTATGACCTAAGGTAACTGCTACTGCCTGACGTTTTTCAAATTTATCTACTGTTTCTACATATTCTTTTTCTCCTTTATGTAATGCAGGAAAAAAGCCTTTACTATGGTAAATATCATCTAATTCAGTTTTCGGACCATTTCTCCAGGGAATCATTGTTGCCTCGTTGGCATTCTTAGCTGAGCCTTCATAAGCCTTTGCCAGGTCGAAATTCTTTAAGCCTTTCCTATGTGCATCTAAAAAACTCACGGTAGAATGAAAACCATTCATACAAGCATGATCTCCAAAAAGCACTGGAAAAGTCGGCATCCATCCACTTTGCTCATACATCTTCACATATGATTGTAACATATCCTCTTCTTGTGCAGGATCCAGAATTATACGTAATGGATGATGTGCCAGATAGGTATCCCAAGCCCAATCGTCCACATAAAACGGACGGTTTGTTTTGTGTATTTTGTTGTCAAAACCACTAAAATACTGGCCGTCTTCAGTAATATCAACCATACGTTCATAACAGCGGTACAAGGCCGTATAAAATGATCGGCGCTGAGCCTCTGTTGCACCAGTAGTTTTAATCTGATTCATAACTTTTGCCCAGGCAGCTTCAGCAATCGTTACCTGCTGAACAAAACTTGTATTTTTCAATTCATTTTGATAATTCTTCCTTGCTTGCTCTGCGCTTACATAAGATATGGCATATTTAAATTCAACGCTACCAGTAGTATTCTCAGGAAAACGGATCCACGCTCTGGCATCTTTTCCGGTAACTTTTCGATTTGTAGAAAGTTTGTTGTCTTGTATGGTACCAACTGTAGCTCCATCACTAAAAACACCGTACATAAATACTTTAATATTCCCATGATAGATTTCTACACCAGTAATTTCTGTAGCTGAAATAAAGTTAAACTCATTTAAACCCTGATTATAGTTTTCGAGAAGTAATGCTTTACTACCCTTTAAAGGGAATTGAAACTTATAATATCCAGTCTTTTTTCCAGGAGTAAAAGCAACTTTAACTTCATCCTCAATTAAATTGGTGCTGTAAAACCATGGGCGGTTAACCTCAAGATCGTAATCGTAAGTCATTCTCTTCTTCCAACTTGCAGCTTCCAAATTCTGTGTGGAAGGTTTCAATGCAAATACCTGACCCAGACGGTGTGAAACAACATTCAAGGGAAAACTTGAGATCTGATCATCCATATAATCCTTTCTTTGAGGAAACATTCTGATCATTTGATTAGGTAATTGCACAGTTGGACGTGTGGGTTGTAAAAGATGTCCTACGTTTCCAATCAAAGGATCAATGTACTTTAAATTACCCGCTCCCATATTTGATTGTTCCTGTGCATTAGCCAATCCACTGGAAGCTAGAATCAGAATTGGAATCAACGATTTTCTAATATTTAATAGAAAAGTATTTGTTATCATATTATCGGCTTAATGTTTATTGTGTTGACTATTTTTTTTATATAATACGCTCCCATTTGGCCTCTTTTCAGCGGCCATCGTTGTATAAAATATGTTTATTAGTTTATTTTTTTGTGTTCAGCAATTCTTGAGTGGTCCAATTTTTATCTCTGCCCTTATGCTCATCTCTCACCTTTTTCACATCTGCAGGTTTTACGATAGATCCTTTGTTCCCCATATCATTTCTGATATAGCTAATTACAGAAGCAATATATTCGTCATCATTAGCACCCAGGGCAGGCATTGCATCTGCATAGGTTTTTCCATCAATTGGCCCGGTCAATCCGTGAAGAAGGATTTTTATAAGTTTTTCCGGATCTCCATTAACATCCTTTACACCTGCCAAAGGTGGTGCTGGCATATCACTTCCTCCTATGGTTACACCTTTTCCATCGGCACCATGACAAATTGCACAGAGTTGTTTATAAATCGCGGCTCCCTTAAGTAGAAATTTTTGATCTTCTTCTTTAAGTGTTGCAGCTTTTTTTGCTGCCAAAGCACGCTCATTATTTTTATGCTCAAAGTTTTTATGCGATTCGACCAGCATTTTGTTTTTAGGGTACTTTTGAATCATGTAATTGATCATTCCCTGTGCTTTCTCAGCCTTACTAAATCTCATCGTCAATGCCAATTGAAAACGAACGTCGGCACTTGGATCATCTTTAAGGAAGTCCATTGCGCTGATCAATTGGTCATTTCCCTTTTTAACTGCATCATCTGCTATCCAAACAGCTGTTTTACGAACTTCGGCATCCTGATCACGAAATGCTTGAAGAAGTGTTTCATTATCTAAGGCTTTTAATCCTTGCAATGTCCATAAAGCATGTATACGACCAAGCTGTGTGGTCCCCTTATTTAGTGCCATTGCTTTTAATGCCGGAGCTACTGATTTATCTCCACGCACAACAATCAGTT
Source organism: Pedobacter sp. (assembly GCF_041645105.1). Classification (GTDB taxonomy): domain Bacteria; phylum Bacteroidota; class Bacteroidia; order Sphingobacteriales; family Sphingobacteriaceae; genus Pedobacter. The sequence continues at coordinate 234,228 of NZ_JBAZQQ010000004.1, read as the reverse complement.
TTTGTGCATTATCTCTCCACCAACCATTGGCATGAGCCAGATAAGGGACTAACTTATCAGAAGTCTGATCTAACATCTTTGGTTTATTTTTATCGGGTTTTATGCCATCATATACCACCCTGTAAATTCGACCACGGCCAATATTCTTATCAAATTTCTTTTCATCAATCTGATCGCGCAGATAACTTCCTTTTTTAGTCCAATTCCCCTCCTGTATTATTCCACGATACATATCTACGATATACAAACATCCATCTGGCCCTGTTACACTATTAACAGGTCTAAAATTCATATCTGTCGATGCGATAAATTCTTCCTTATTGTAAGCATTAGTTAAGGTTATTTTTCCATCTGTATTGGTCACTTTAGCACGTCTGATCAAACGCCCAACAGGTTCGCAAATAAAAAGGTCTCCCTGAACATCAGCGGGTAATGTTGTACCTCTAAATACAGATTGTCCAGTACAAGCAGTGAAATGATTAAGTGTACTATCAGCCCTTAACCTTCTTGGACCACCTTGAACATCGGGTGTAGAAATAATTGGCCAAACCGCTTTAAACTCATTATCATATTGATCATTAAAATCAAATCTTCCATAAGAAGGGTTTTGCTGGAAGTTAAGTGCTGGAACCTCTGCACCTGCTGCAGAAAAGAATAATCTTCCATAATTATCGCTGGTCAGTCCCCATTGTCCTCCTGGCCCTTCATGTAGATACTCTTCTTTAAGCATACCATCTTCATAGTAATAGCGCTTATTTTCTACAGTTACATAAATTTTATTGTCCAGGTTCCATATCAATCCACTTTTCTGATGCTCTAAATTGCTGGTGCTGACTACATCATTCCTATAAACCATTTTCTTTTCATCAGCTTTACCATCTCCATTTGTATCGCGATAACTATAAATATGATTTGAGTTGGTCTCATTCACCAAAATTCTATCATCAAGAGCAAGGATCATTCTTGGTAAAAGCAATTTGTCAATAAACACTGTAGACTTATCCATTTTACCGTCACCATTGGTATCTTCAAGCATCTTAACCGTACTTACAGCTTTCATTTCACCTGTCCCATCAGCATCTTGCATATAAGTATTCATCTCTGCAACATACATTCTACCGTTACCATCCCATGTTATGGCCACAGGTTCGTGAATCATTGGTTCATTTGCTACTAACTCTAAGCGATACCCTTTTGGTAACTGCATTGTTTTTAAGCTCTCCTGAGGAGTTAAATAAGCCGGTGATGGATTTGTATTTACAATAATGTTCCCATTAGCATCACGCTTTACGACTTGCTTAGATACCTTACATGTATAAATAAGCATTGACAATGTCAAAATACTCAATACAAGCTTCTTACTTTGTTTCATGTGTGTGGTTATTCTTATTTTAGAGATAGTATGTATTTCACCATCTTTTTTGCATCAGGCTTAGATAATGTTGAATGAGCTGCCATTGGAATCTGTCCCCATACTCCTGTTCCTCCGTTTATGATTTTATCTGCCAATAAAGTATAGTTGGCTTCGATTGCCGGATACTTTTTTGCGATCTGAACGAAACCGGGGCCAACCAGCTTTACATCAGTCTTATGGCAGGCCATACAATCAGACTTCTGTATAAGAGCTTTCCCATTTTGAATATCCTCTGCAGAGGTAACTACAGAAGTGACTTTCTTAACTGGAACATTCTTCTTTTTCGTTGTTTGAGCAAAACTGCAGTTTGCAAAGATTAATGTTGCAACTGCAGTACAATAAATAAAGTTCATACTTAAAATTCTACTTGGTTAGATTCCGGTTCTTATTTTAGTTTATCTCTTAGTTTTACCAAGATTACGTACCAACGATTAATTATTCCATAATAAATCATTAATAAAAAGCTTTTTTTGACGGATTAAGCTAATTAATTCAACAATAACAGAAAAAAACAAGAATTATTTAAATAGGGTCTCTTTGTTTGAAAGATAAGTTATCCCAATAAAACATCATTAAAACTTTTATCGAAGTCATCCCCGTACAATAGCTTGTATTCCTTACAGAAATTTTCGTAGGTATTTTTAGCTTGAGAATGCTTTCCTAAATGAGCAAGTGCTTTACATTGTATAGCCATTGCCTCTTCATTTATTGAGTCGAAATAAAAGATATATCCTGCCAATTCAATTAATAATTCAGGATCATCGGAGATGGCAATTGACTGCGCAAAATGAAGATAGGTATCAATGATTTCATTTGAGACTTCAGCCTTAAACTGATCCATCCACTCATAACTGGTATTTGGCAAAAAGGATCCACGCTTAATAATTTCAGCTAACTCAGACACCTTTTCTTTATTCAATTTCTTCTTATCTTTTATGATCTCGTAATACTGCTGATAATCTACATAAACACTTTCGAAATCACAGTTGATTTTCCAGTATCCTGTATCTTTTGACACCATACAATGGTCTATCTTTTCCAGGATACTTTTCAATTTTGCAATGTTAACAGAACGGTTATTCCTTGCACTATCTTCAGACTTATCAAACCACAATAATTCTTTTAATTTTTCAGAACTAATGCCACGCTCCCACCTGATGGTATACAATAAGATCACCAGAAAAAGCTCTTTGATCAATGGGGTAAACAGTTTGGTGATTTCCTGCCCTTGTTTATCGAATACCTGCATATCACCAAATAAAAAAATTGAAGACTTATATTCATCTGCTACTTTCTTTACAGCAATAGGTTTTACAGTATCGGGAACCACAGGATTAGATTCAGTTGAAACGAGGGGCGTTGAAACAGCAGCTATAGATTCTTTAGTACTTTCTCTGGAGATGCCAGCTAAAGAAAGGCTTTTCTTTCTTCTTTTATAAAAGAACCATGCAGCTATAAATGTTGTCAGTATAATTATTGAAATAATAATATAAACATTATTACCACTCTTTACAGACTGCTTTGCAACCGTATCAATTGGAGGTCCATATAATGAATAGATCTGAATATTTGTACGATCATTTTCATCTCTGAACAAAGTAACAGCAATAAACCTTTTACTTACTGTGCAATAGAAGAGGTCAGCAAATGAATTGATATCATGAAAGCGGTAAGGAATCGGACTACCAACGAATTTATACTCTGGTTTTAAGAATGACCCCTGTATGAGCTGCAAATGCGATTTAAATTTATGCTTTGGAAAAGTTAAAGCATAATACGTATCAGCCTTCTTATTAATTACTAAAGAATTAGCAAATGCAAAATGCTCCCCCTCTACATTAAGCTCATAAATTTTCTTCATAGACTTTGTCTTCACATCAAAGTAAAGCAAGTCATACAAGTTCCTTGGATTTAACATTTGCTGGCCTGTAGAACTGCCGTATCCTCCAAGAATGTAGGCTCCATCCTTGGTTTTTCCAAGTGCGGCCAGATATCTCGGAATAAAACGATCACCAGTCAGTTGTATGGTCTCCCAGGTTCCCGTAGGGAAGTGAAATCGCTGAATTTGGTTCTTATAAAAGAAGTGCCCATATCCACCAAAGAAGTACAAAGATGAATCTACACTAGAATAAAACTTATTATACTGCCAAAAGTCAGTAATCGGTGTGTTAGTACTAAAATTCTTACTCCACTTTTTTTGAACAGTATCGAAAGTACTTACTATTTTCTGATCAATGTAAAAATTGAGTAACCGATCGTTTTTATCATCAAACAAAGACTGGTTTCCCCTTAAAAGGCTCTGACTACCAGACAAATAATTAACACGCCCCAGTTTCTCGGACTTCACATAATACTTGTATAAAGAATCTATTCCAATGATGTTTAAAATTTCATTCTTCGCATCAAATGCCACACTTGCAGGTCCTTTAACAGTAATGTTTTGAAGCAATTGCCATTCATGATGAAGTTCCTTTATCCACAGCGGATTAACCACAGATGCATTTTTGCTATCTATCTGTTCAGTTGCCACTACCCCCTCATAATCATCTAATAGCCAGGAATATTTAAGGCTTCCCTCTTCAGAAATTTTCACATTTCTGATTTTCATTGGTGGTACGTCAGTCGTTTTAAAGCCCTTGTATTCGTTAGCACCGAATAGGATTTTGAAGCAATCGCCTTTCTTAAGGGACAAATTAGCTACCGATGAAAACTTCCCATAGGATAAATGAAGCAGTTGCTTTTCATAATCAAATTTGAATTTAACCGTATTCCATGCACGAAATAGAACATCAGAAGGAATGTTAAAAGTAATTTTTGAAAATTTATCTCCTATGATTAGTTTAAAATGATTTTCTATCTCAGGACTCTTATCATAGATCAGATCAATATTCCCATTATTACTATTTACGAATCTTAGTATATATCCAAAATAATCTTCTTTCCCCGGCATAAAAGTGAGGTCAAAAGACAGTTCAAAACTGGAATTAAAGCAAAGTGTTTTCCCTGGACTTAAATCCAAACCTGTTCGCTGATCCTGAATAACCTCATGGCTATAAAAGCCCAGGCCGTAAGTTTGCGAAAAGCTTTTGTTACAGCAAAGGATAAAAAAAACAGAGAGAATTGATAATAAATATTTGGCTTTCATAATCAGGGATACGAATATAATACATATATGCATACATTAACACAGATATGTAAAATTAAGTAGGGCCTAATTATAGTAGACTGAACCCGCACCTATTAATGCTGCCTTTTCACCTAAGACAGACTTTTTAACCGGGAAACTATAACCCATAATTTTTGCAAGATGCTTTCTTGTATCTTCAATAAAATACTCCTCAGCATTGGCAATATTGCCACCAAGGACAGCTGCTATAGGCATTCTTTTTCGAATGAATTTATGGATCACTATAGCCAGGTTAACACTAAATTCTGAGAATATTGTCTTGAAATGAACAGATTCTTTATGGTTTTCGATTAAATCTTTAACATCTTTAATCGAGCTTCCACTCAGTTCAGCAAATCGCGAAACAAACCATCTTGTTGAGATGTAGTCCTCTGCAATTCCATTTAAAAATGGCATATTCCACAAACCAGCATCCTTAACTTTACCATTAGCGAAATATGAAGTTCCCAGACCTGTACCTAGTGTTAAACCTATTGCATGATCATAACCTGCCATTGTGCCACTAAAAACTTCCCCCTTTAAAAAACACGCTGCATCATTCATAAAGTTGATACGAGATGGCAATATGCCCAGGCGATTCGCTAGCAATTGTTTAATATTTAATCCATAAAGTGCTTTATACTTCCCTTGATCCTTGATCTTACATATTCCATTTCTGTAATCCATAGGACCTGGCATTGCAATATTGATAGTTAAGTTTTTAAGATCACAGCCTTGAGCCGATTTTTCAAGTGTTTGTGCCCAGGCATTGATAATATCTTCCGCACTCCCGTCCGATTGAATTCTATTTCTAGACCAGGTATTTTTTACTTCCGTCTTTTCTTCAAGGTCTATCAGGGCAGCAGTTATGTGAGAACCACCTATATCTGCTCCTAACGTTAATCTTTTCATTTGGTTAATTTGGTTATTCATGATGGCTCAAACTTAAAAAGCAACATTAATAAATGTCTAATAAATGATTAATGCCAGAAATTTTCGCTTTAGAAAGTAGGAGTTATCCCTTAATTACTATAATCCCCTTCCTATATAAGTCCAATGCTTTTTGCAAAATGCTTTCAATAGTCATTACAGGCAAGTCTCTGTTTGGATTAACCCTAAAAATCTTCATTCTGGAACGGTCTCCTTTTTCCAATTCTGGATAATCAAGGTATTTTCCTTCTACCATTAGAATATATGGATGATCTGTTTTTTTATCAGTCCATAAATAACAAAACATTTTTTTCTTGTAGCAGAAACAAGGCATCCCCCACTTCTGTGTTTCAGTAATATTTGTGTCCTGCTCAAGTATAATACTGCGTAACGCTAACAAACAGCTTCTGTTAGGTTCATCTTTGTTCAGATAGTAAGAGTCAAGTTCCTTTAACATTGATTTCTTATTTTATCGCAATTACTTTTGGGGGCAATAATATTACCCCCAAAAACGCAATATAATCAATAGTATGAAAACTACAATTTATCCAAAATAGCCTCAAGCGCCTTCACACTTAAATCCCTACCAATAATTTTTCCATTAGGATCAACCAAAACAGTGGTCGGATATTTCGCAATAGCAAACTGGTTAAGAGATACACTTTTGTTACCCTGCAAATCAATCACCTGTAACCAAGGTAACTTTTCTTTTTCAAGATCCTTAATCCAGGCTTGCTTACTATTTTCTGTAGCGATACCTAAAATTTCAAACTCCTTATCGCGATACTTGGCATACAACAATCTCAAATCCTTAAACGCAATGTGACAAGGGCCACACCAGCTACCCCAGAAATCAATCAGTACATATTTTTTCCTTAATGAAGAAAATTTCAGCGGTTGATCTTTAGGATCATTTAAAGTAAAATCTTCTACAAAATTACCAACTGCAGATTGCTTACGCCCATTTAACTGGCTTAGTAAATTACGACCAAAAAAATTATCCATTACCGCCGGAGAAACCTTCTGATACAATCTTTCCAATACTTCCAGATCCAGGTTATCCGCATAATTCTGAAGGATCAATATGGCTGAAAAAGAGTTCGGATACTCATTTAAAGTCTTAATGGCTTGTTCTTTCAATAACAAATTATAAGCAGCTTTCCCCTTATTGTACTCAGAGATCATATCTTTAAACTTTTGCTGCGTAGTATCGCGTTTCATATCATAGAGATAAGCCTTTCCGTATTTAGCAGACAGGTCATTTATCAACTTTTCATAAACAGGTTCAGTAGCCTTTACAAAAGCATTAAAAATAAAGAAGTCTTTACTCCCTTTCACCTCTGAATTGTCGAAACGCTCTAAATTTGCCTTTATCTCAATCTTCGAAGGACGATCAAAAGGAACCGTTAGCACAGTATAATCTCCCTTTGTCTTTTTTTCATATCCACTGTAAAAGTTATAAATACCAGGTTCCTTAAAAATTCGTGAAAAAGTAAAAGTTCCATTTATAATTTTGGCACTGTCTCGAACTGTCGTTGGTGCATTGGAAAATAGATAAACATATTGACCATTGTATCTACTTGCAGCTCTTCCTTTAAAAAAAACCTTTTTTTCTGGAGCAGTGTTTTGTGCAACAGCACCTAAAGCCGTTGTCAAAACAAAAAATAACATATAAAGTGATTTACTCATAATATTCATATTGATCATAAAAATAAATTAATCCACAGGATTTGGTTCAATTAAACCATTCGCATTAATTTCAACTATAGGAATAGGAAGCGTCAGCGAATAAACAGATTTGACACTTGGTCTTAATGTTTTTAAGGTAGCAAGAGGAAGTCTGCGCAAGGCAAACCAATCCAAGCCACTTTCTTGCAGGAAATTTTTGCACACTTCCTGCACTACTAATAATTGCATAGCCTCTGGGCTGGTTACCCCATCCACATCAGCAAAATCAGTTATTCCTGCACACAATAATACTTTCTTTAAACGCGTCTTAGCTAAGCTTAGGTCCGCACTTGATAAAGCAATAGCCTCTGCCTGTGTTAAGTACGCTTCGGTTAATCGGAAAGCATAACTGTTACATACCAAGGGCGTTTTTACAGGCTTAATTGCCGGTCCAGAATAATACTTGGTTACAGAAGGTAAGATCCCATTTATATTTGCAGCATCTTTATACATCCAGGTCTTTCTTGGATCATTAGCCAACAAATTTTTTAAAGCAGGAGTAACATAATAATCTACACTTGTATTATTCAAGTAATATTTCCAATTGTCATTAGGGAAAGGTTGTACTGACAACATAACTTCCTCACTTTTAAAACCTTTTACTTGAAATAAGTCTTTTAAATTCGCTTCAAGCTTAAAAGAACTATTATTAATAATATCTTCAGTTAAACTGATTACCTGATTGTAATCTTCTGGCGCCCCTCTGTTAATCAGTACCCTGGCCTTAAGCATTTTTGCTACCCAAACATTCGCATAATGGATTTGGCTATTTAAAGGTGGCAAAGCAGCAATAGCCTCGTCCAAATCTTTAAGTATTGAATTGTATGTAGCCGCAACGGTACTTCTAGGTAGCTTTACATTATCGGCAGAAACAAACTCATCTCTTAATATAATTCCATACTTGCTATTTACATCATAATAATGGCCAAAATAAAGGAGCAGATCAGCATTTGCAAAAGCACGCAAAAACTTAGCTTCAGCAATCATTTGTGCTTTCCGCTCTGAAGGGATATTGTTTACTGGTCCTACATTCTTTAGAAAACCATTGGCCGCATTAACTATGTTGTAACCATACTTCCATTTACTTACAAGCACGGGACTGGCATTACGATAAGCCATATTCATGAATCCGTCCTGACCATAAGAATAAGCCAAAGTACCGGAAAGCTCTGATGGCAAAATTTCATTTACTGAAATCCATTTAACAGACTCTAAGCTAGCGTAATCCAAGCCTACATTTGCAAAAGCGTAATAGACACCATTTAATACTGTCTCAGCACTTTTAAGGTCAATGATTACATTGCCATCTACTAACTTATTTGTAGGAAAAACATTCAATTGTTTTTCACATGAAAAAAATGTACATGTTAACAATAACAGTAGTAATAATTTGATTTGTATATATTTCATCTCAATATCTTATGTTAAAAACCAAGTTTAAATCCTAGTGAAAATGTACGTACCACCGGATAATTGCTTACATCAAAATATCCCCCGCCTACACTAAATGTGTCATTGGTTGTCTCTGGATCATTTCCAGGATATTTAGTGATGGTAAACAGGTTAGTTGCAGAAAGAAAAACTGAAGTATTCTGCAATCCTGCACGTTGCATCCACCTTGTCTGGTTAAACCTATAATTCATATTTAAAGTCCTTAATTTTATATAAGAAGAACTGAAAACATCAATAGATGATGGCATAGGCATGTTACCTTCCAACACCAATCGTTCACGGTTAGTCTCCGTATTTCCTGGATGGTATCGGTCTAACATCAGCGCATGCGAATTTGAGGTGCCATTAAACTGTCTGCTACTGATGTGATCACCCCATAACAATTTGCCCCCTTGAGAAAATGTGAAGAACAATTGAAGGTCCAGGTTTTTGTAACCAAAACCTTGTGTAAAGCCACCATAATATTTAGGTGCAGCATTTGCAATAATAGTTTTTGCATCAGCAATTGCAGATTTACTTGATTTGAAGGTTTCATAGTCCAACTTGTACATTGGATCACCAATATTTAAAAATGGATAAAATACTGTATTACCCGGACCTAGTTCTTTTTTATAAGCATCCAGTTGTTCCTGTGTTTTAATGATCCCGGTATGGGTATAGCCAAGAATCATTCCTAGAGGCATTCCTTCTGCAATCCTCGTATTCTGCCATTCCAGGCCAGTCATACTTCCCGACTGCCCCAAATTAGCTTTTGGATCCAATCTAGTAACTATGGTCTTATTCCAGGTAACGTTAAATGAAGCATTCCACTTAAAATCTTTACTTCTTATAATGTCACCCTGCAAAGAAAACTCAAAACCCTGGTTTTTAAGATCTGCAGCATTGCTTAGTAAGAAAGCATAAGAACTACTTGATGGAACCGGTAGATATAGTAATGCACCAATGGTTCTCTTATCATAATAATCAGCCGTAACTTGTAGCCTATTGTTAAACAATGAGACATCTAATCCCAGATCCGTAGACGTTGTACTTTCCCATTTAATATTTTCATTACCAAGCTGAGTTGGGATTAAAGCATTCGCCCCAGCATATGCCTTAGGGCTATACAAAGTCCGGTACATCTGATCGCCAATGTTCTGGCTTCCTGTAAGTCCATAACTCCCCCTTATTTTAAGGTCATCTATCCATTTTACCTCTTTCAGGAAATTCTCTTTGGATATTCTCCATCCCAAAGCTGCCGAAGGGAAATATCCAAATTTATTGTTAGGGCCAAACTTTGAAGAACCATCTGTCCTACCTGTGAAAGTAAACAGATATTTATCCATTAGGGTATAATTTGCGCGCAAATAAAATGACAATAAATAACTCTGTGGCCCGGTAGGCTCATCGCCACGAATAAACAAAGGTGTTATAGCAGAAGAAAGGTTATTTAGCGAATGATCATTAGGATAACCTGAGGCTGTAGCACTAAAGAAGCTATTTTTTCTGGTTTCATAAGATGTACCTGCCAAAATATTGATATCGTGAATGTCTGCTATACTTTTAGTATAGGTAAGTGTATTTTCCAAAAACCAATTGGTCATTCTGCTATTTGAGTTGCTCCCAATCCCCGACATTTCTGTAGGTGTACCAAAATAGGTTCCTGTCTGGATAAAACTAGGCATATAAATACGCTGGTTATAAGCCTGCATATTCATTGATACCGTACTTTTAAACTGTAAGTCTTTAGTAATATCGTATAATGCTGATAGTGAGCCCAACATACTAAAAGTCTTGGCATTGTTTGTTGCCTGCAACAATCCCACGGGGTTTTGAAAACCCTGGTAGTCCTCACCACCCTGTCCAACAAAACTGGTTGGCATACCATTTTCGTCATAGGGTGCCAAATCCGGACGTGCCCTTAATGCTTGTCCATAAGCACCATCGCCAATATTCTGGTCGGTATAGCCTAAATTCAAATTTGTGATAAACCGGAACCTGCTACCGATCTCATTCTCTAAATTCAACTTACCCGCAATACGCTGATAGTTTGTTGATTTTACTACACCAGGTGTTTGATTATACGAAATAGAACTGAAATACTTGGAAGCTGCACCACCACCCTGTACAGAAAGGTCGGCATTGTGAGAAACAGTATTGCGTGTAACCTCCTTCAGCCAGTCTGTATTCGCATTACCAAAGAAGGTATTTGAATGATTTAAAATAACGTCAATATTTTCCGGGATATAGTCTTCATTCGGATCTGCTTCAATCATTAAATTTTGAGCAGATTCTGTAAGCAACATTTTGTACTGATCAGCATTTAATAATTCAGGTAATTTTGGTGTTGTAACTGTGGAATAATAATTAGCCGAAATCTGAGGTTTCATATCTTTTTTTCCTCTTTTTGTGGTAATCATAACCACACCATTAGCAGCTTTTGAACCATAGATTGCGGTAGAAGATGCATCCTTAAGGATACTTATCGATTCTATATCCTCGACATTTAATCCGCCCAAACTATTTAGTCCATTAGTAAATGCCGTTGATAAACCTGCATTCATACTTCCCATCCCATTGATCTCATTACCAATAGGACTGCCAACATCAAATCCGGGATTGATAAAGCTGTTCGATACCTGAACAGGTACGCCATCAATAATGTACAGAGGGTCATTTCCACCAAGCAAAGAACTTGAACCTCGTATCCTGATTCGCACAGCCCCACCTGGCGAACCATCAGCTTTAGTTACCTGAACTCCGGTAGCTTTTCCAGCCAGCGCATTATCAATAGTTGCAAAAGGAGCATCTTTTAAATCAGCAGCATTAACAATTGACACAGATCCTGTCAGATCCTTTTTCTTTGTGCTACCATAACCCACAACTACCACCTGATCCAAACTTGAGGTTTCTGGTTCCAGAGAAACATTAACCGTTGTTTGCTCTGCAACATAGATTTTCTTCTGTTGGTATCCGATATAGCTAAATACCAGCAAATCGCCCTTATCAGCATCTATACTGTAAGCCCCAGAACCCTCAGAAATTGTCCCCTTACCTGTTGTTTTATTTAAAATGGTAGCACCGGGAACAGCTCTGCCTGTTTCATCAGTAACCTTTCCTTTAACCGGATTTTTCTGATTAAACAGTTGCAGTACCTTATCAGTTAGTGATTCTGATTTCTTTTTGACTACAATATTGTTGCCGTTGACAATATTGAATGTTAATGGGAGTGTTTTAAAATGATTGCTCAGCACCTCTTCAATGCTCACATTTTTCACATTGATACTCATACGCTGCCTATATATTCCATTTTCGTAAAGGAATACGTAACCAGTTTGCTTTTCAATTTGCTTAAAGACATTTTCGATAGGCACATTCCGTTCCGATAAGGAAACCTTCTGACTATACCCTGCAGCACTCGCCTGCATTAATGCTATAACTAACATCAAGGTGGTAAGTTTCATAACTCTTAATAGTTTTTCCGGGAACCATGCATCAGGCATAGCTCCGCTTATAAAGTTTAATTTCATTACTTTTGTAATGTTTGGGTGAATAAAGAAATGGTTTAGTTGAATTGTTTTAATACCCTTTAATTGGGCGGCCCAGATTTTATGCGGAGGTGCTAGTAACACCTCCGTAATTTTTCCGTTTCCCTTCAGTAAAATTTCAGGTTAATTTTTAATCATACTTCGTTGGTTTGTTTAAGGTTTAATAATGATCTTTTGTGGTGTTTGTTGATTCTTTTTTTCCAGAATGAACTCCAATCCTAATAACTTTAGGACTTCCAATGCTTGATAAGCATTCACATTTCTATACAGTTTTCCTGAAAATTTCTGATCACTTAGTGAGCCGGTATACTCTACATCAATGTTATACCAACGCGAAAATGTGCGTAAAATAGTTTTTAAATCAGCATCTTTAAAATAGAACAAGCCATTTTTCCATGCTGTAGCCTGTTCTACATCAGCTTCTGTTATTTTTAATTCAGAATTCTTGTTTAAGATAGCCTCCTGTCCCGGACGTAGGGTAACGCTGCCCATTTCTCTAGCTTTCCCGGAAGATGAAAGTAATGATACTTTCACACTACCTTCAAGCAATGTAGTCTTCACAACACCTTCATCCTTATAGCTATTAAGATTAAAATGAGTACCCAAAACAGAAATTTCCTGTTGATCAGTAACAACTATAAATGGCATTCTACTATCTTTAACCATTACTTTTGCTACTTCAAAATAAGCTTCTCCTACTAACTGAACCTTTCGTTGTGAAGTATTAAACTTTGATGGAAAAATCAATTTACTATCTGCATTTAACCATACACGAGTACCATCTGATAAAGTAATTTGGTAAGTACCTCCACGAGGTGTTGAAGCCGTTAATAATTGGTTATCCTGTTTAACATCTATATAACTACCATCATTATAGGTTAAATCTGTTGCTCCAACTACAAGGCCTGTTTTAGCATCACTAAGCGCAATTGCCTTACCATTGGCAAGGGTTAATGTTGCTTTATTACGTCCAGGAGCATTGTCATTAATCTTCAATACAATCTGCTGATCTGAATCAAAATAATTTAGGCTGTTAATGAAAAAATATCCTCCTGCACTCAATGCAATTATAATGGAGACTGCTATACTTATTCTCTTCCAAAGTTTGATTGTCTGATTTTTTGCGGTAAATACATTCCGATTATCTCGATGATCCTCTTGAATTTTTAAAGCTACCAGGCCTTGCAATGTTTTGTCCCATATTATTTCTGAATTGCCTTCATTAAAACTGATCAGTTTCTTTTTCAATTTCTCATGATGCATTAGACTATCAAACAATTCTCTGTTACCTTGGCTTGCATTAAGCCAGGCGTCAAGTTGTTTCTGTCCTTGGGCATCCAGTTCTCCTTTAACATGAGCGGAGAAAAGTAAAGCTATATCAAATTCATGTTCAAACATTCCAGTATGTTTTATAATTACCTCTACTGAGAGAACTTAAATACTAATCATTTAAGCTCTTATAAAACATTAAAACGACGTTTCTTCCAAACGCCTAGTCGAAAATCATTTTTTTGATCAACAAAAACATAAAATATAAATAAACAGATGATTTTCAGAGGAATAAAATAAAATTTATTTACCATTAAGGAATAAGATAACGGCAAGCATCATAGCATCAGGTAATCCTTTCTCAACAAATGTGTACCGCAGCTGCTTAACTGCTCTAGCTTTATGATTGCGAACCGTTTTAACAGAAATATTTAACTGATTTGCAATTTCATCTGTTGTTTTATGTTCAAAATAAAGCAATTTAAACACTTCAGCACATTTTTCGGGTAGTTCTTCTATTTCTCTATTAATGATATCCAGGTAAGCAGATTCTGCCGCTCTTTGAAGTATCCTTTCATCATCACCTTCAAGCTGCCTTAAATATTCATCCTGCCAGCCTTTACGTCTCTTATTTTTCTTTAAGTAATCCAAACAAGCATTTCGGCAACTGATATAAAGAAAGGCTTTAATTTTAGTCGGGTCTGAATACTGTTCTCTAAATTGCCATAATTTAACAAAGCAGGAAGCTACAATATCTTCTGCTTCAGCATCATTACTTACGAATCCTTTAGCAAAATAACGTAAAGATTTATGGTGTAAATCAAAAAAATACCGCAAAAGGCTTTCATGGTCTTTGTGAAAAGACTCCTTTCCTTCATGCTCTATTTCGGTACTGATTTTACTACTCATATATCACATGTAACTCTTAGCTTATGCATCACAAATATAATAACAATAACTTTTAGCTAGTTTATGAGTTTTCAGTAGTATTAATTTCTTAAATAATAATAAGTTTGTAGCTCAAGCCCATCAACATAAAATGCAAGAACAGATCAGCACCTTACTAAAAGACCTAAAGCAACAAAAGATTAAATTTGCAGATGTACTGGCTTTTATTGAAAGCAGTTACACGCATACACCGACAGCATTTAAAAATGGCGAGACTTACAACGAAGCCACAAAAAATCAGGGGAGTGCCAAAGTGTTTACTTTTGCTCAGCTCAATAGACTTACAGCATCCGACACTTTACTTTTATTTGCGGAACATTATCAAGATGTATTGAATACACCCGAAGCTACTGATCATCAAAACATCAGACAATTTATGGCAAATGGATGGTCAGGTATTCTATTTGAGGGAGTTGCATTAACTCAAATAGAAGATTAAATTACTTAATGACATTATCAACCGACATTTTAATCCATTTCTATGTCGGTTGATTTGTAAGGGATAATGAAATATTAATTAATTTCGAAACTATAGGTTGCACCTTTCCAGGTAGCTTTAAAATCTTTACCGTGATGCTGACCAGGAGTCCTGTCCATATCAGTTACTTCTACCACATATCGGCCAGCCCATAATGGGGTAAACTCTATCAAGCCATTTTCGTCAGTGGTCAGCTCTTTTGTCCAACCATTGGGAGAAGAAACAGATACTATCTTTCCTTTTGAAGCAGTATCATTTGCAAAAACTTTCAATTGAAATACCTTATTAACCTTTGCAGATGAAAGACTGTCTGTATGTAGTTTCAATATATTTGGGTTTTGCTTTATTGCAGGCAATACCTTCCCTACCATTACATCTGCACTTGAAAGAAAATGATACTTTGTAGTCCCTCCCAACTCTTTGGCCTCATGACTAACTATAATTGTGTAAGCACCATTCTGATTTGGCGTAAAACTTCCCTCAAAATGACTTGTTTGGGAAATTAGTTTTAACTGCGATTTCTTTTGGTCTGGACCGATGAGCCAAATTGAAAATTCATTTACGTCAGAATACCAATTAGCTACGCTATCGCGTTCATTAGTTGCATATTCACCATAAAATACTTTAACAGATTGTGGCTGACCTATTTTTCCAGAGTTAGCTGTTTCAATCCACAGCGCATGTGCAAAAATTTGTGTTGTAGTAAAGCTGAGTAGCATACCTACAATTATTGTAATGACATTTTTCATAATTTTATGTTTTAATATTGGTTCTTTAATTTCTAATGTTTTTTGATGAAGAGGTTTTGTTTTCTTCTTTTTAAATTTACGGCCATACCATACCAGGAAACCAGTGATTGGTAGGCTAGCCCCGATCAAAGAAGCCAGAAAGGCCATAACTTTACCTGGGAATCCTAAAATACTACCGACATGTATGTCGTAATTCATCTTTCTGAGTTTAGTACCGATTGTGGCTCCCTCGTAATCTCTTGAATAGACATTGTCGGATTTTAATTCAGCCAATGTATGCTGATCAAAAGTATATCCTTTGCTGTTATAAAACTGTCCAGTATTTGGATATACAGTAATATCTATAGTTGCTTTAACTTTAGAGGTATCAGGGAAGTTATAATAAAATCCCTGAGACCTGGGATGACTGGTAATCACCTTGTTCCATCCCAAATCCATTGCCTGCCTTAGCGTATAATGTTTATTAGCTTGTAAGGAATCAGATTCCATTCGTCTAAACTCAGTCAGTTTATCACCTCCTGAGGTAACCCAGTATAGACTCTCACTATACCACTTGATACCATAAACCATTCCTGTGAGTGCAATGGCCAGCAAAAACAGCAATGAATAAAAGCCTAATACATTATGCAGATCGAGGTTAACACGTTTAAATGAAGCTCCCCATTTAATTTTGAAACTCTTTTCAGTAGTCGATTTGTTCCATTTTTTTGGATACCACCAGATCATACCTGTGATTAACAAAATAACAAAGACCATTGTACCATAGTTGACGATGGGTCTACCAATTTCATAAGGAAGCCATAAAAACCTGTGGCCATTGAGAATGAATCGAAAAAAATCAGTCTCACCCTTTTTACGCACAACTGTTTTTATAACTTCACCTGTATAGGGATTAATTTTGAGCTGTATTCCTCCCCCTCTTCGCCCAGCTCCTTTTCCTTCTTTTTCTACTTTGTTTTTTAAGTTCAGATTGATAGTACGTCCTTGCTGATAATTGGCATAAGAAGGTATCTTATCAGGATACAATTGATTTGCAATTGCTGAAAGTTGCGAAGGTGTAAGCACAGGCTTATCCTGCTTTTCAACTTTTGTTTCCGGCTCTAGTAGTCCATTG
This sequence comes from Pedobacter sp., assembly GCF_041645105.1. Lineage (GTDB taxonomy): Bacteria > Bacteroidota > Bacteroidia > Sphingobacteriales > Sphingobacteriaceae > Pedobacter. The sequence continues at coordinate 217,453 of NZ_JBAZQQ010000004.1, read as the reverse complement.
ATCTCTTCATTGAATACCCATATACAGCCAGTTAAACATACAATTAAAACAATGACACCAGAAACAAGTCCTAACCATAAATGGAGCCATTTGTTGATTCTTATAAAAAGCGAATCCTTGATTTTCTTTTTCTGGGGCATGTTTTTATTTCCAGTCATTGCTTTAATTGTATTTTGTGTTTTGAATAGTGTTTTGAAATTAGAAGGGGTTATTTCAGGTGCTGAATGGCTGTGATCAATCCTCCTTCAACTTTAAGTCCTTTTGTAGCTGTGGCTGTACTAGCATCGATTTTATAAACCCAGGTAGTGCCGTCAATTAAGTTCACCCCAACATAACCTGTTCTACCATCCCTCGGACTATAGTTATTTGCTGTCACATCTACAATATCAGCTGCAATCGGGAAACCCGTCACCTTGGTTACAGTCTGATTGGCAACATCCAGAATACCCAGGGTTTTGCCTACATTATATGCACCTTTTGATGCTTTTGGCTCCATATGCACTACAAATTTATTTTGACCCAGATATAGCCAGTCTGTTATAACATTACCAGCAGAGGCTGTTTCAAAATTGATCAGGTAATCCAAGTCAAATTCTGTTGTACCAGCCTTGATACGGCTAATGGAAGACGGTTTAGTAGAAGTTAGCACTCCACCTTTTTGGGCCACTGAAGAAGAGAAAGCATAAGTATCTCCATTTTCTACAACAGCTAAACCATCCGTAAAGTATCTTCCGATAAAGCTGGTTCTCGTGTCCCTAATTGTTTTTTCATACTGCATTGAAGGATAAGCATAAACTGCTATACCAGCGAAATCAGGATAGTCGGTTTCAAAGCCGTTGTTTTTTATGCTGAAGAATGGCGCAAAAACTTTATTACCTACTTGTTTAATCCAACTAAAATGAGCTATCTCTCCGTTTTGAGAGGGAGTAACAGCATCCAATGTGCCCTCGGTAGTTTGCCTATTGCTTTCTGTACTTACAATATACCAATTTGCCAAGGTAGGACCAGTTGCAGCATAAGCTCTTGGCACTTTAACCATTAAAATATCCTTATTTACAGTAGCGAAAGCATGAACTGTCGCTGCTGTAAAGTCACTCAGTTTATTAAGCTTACCATCTTTAACATCATAAACCGTAACGGCACCGGGGTTACCGCGACCGTAAAGCATGCTAAAGAATTTTGAACCAGAAGTTACGTAATAGCGGTAAGTGCCATCTTGTTCAACTCCATTACCGATGATGGATACTTTACCCTCATCTAGGCTACTTGCCGTAACCAAATAATCTGCCACTCCTGTAACTGCTGCGGGAGTAACTGCCAACACAAAGTTTCCGGGATTTTCGGGAACATTTTCCTTGTTGTTTTTTTTACAGGACGATAGTATTGCAACGAACATCAATACCGAAACTGCTTTAGTAATCATTGTTTTCATGAAAATTATTATTAATTGTTTATATATTATTGTTGATTCTTATTAAAGAAGTATCTGAGGTTTAAGTAGAAGCCTCGTCCTGGTTTTTGCAGACTAAAGTTGTCATACATCGGTTTGTCACTTAAGTTTTTCGCTTCAAAAGAGATGTTGTAACGACCACTCTTCATACTATAAACCAGATTAACATCATGAGACAGTTGAGTTGGGATTCCATTCTTATGTTCTAGATTGCTGGCACCTAAACTTGGCCAGTATAACCAAAATTGATTAACGTACAATAGATTGTATCCTACCGTAAGGTGGTTACCTTTTCTTCCGAGATTTCTGAATGAACCACTTAAATCAAGGTTACCAAACAGATAAGGAATGTTAGGCATCTGATCTAGATATACATCACTTACTGAATTATAGCCGTCCTCATATTTCTGCAGATTTTGCAAGTATTGATAGGTAACAGTTGTACCGACAGATAGCCAGTTCTTATAGGAATACCTTATTTCTCCGTCTATACCAATTGTACTTACGCCTTCCCTATTGTCTGCAATGGTTTTACCCTGAAATTTGCTTAGGGTATTTAGTTTGTTGTAAATAAAATCGGCAGAATATCGGTACACCCCATTAGCTGTTACAGAAAAGCGGTGGATTTTATTGAACTCAAATCCATAGATCATTCCAAAATTGAAATTATCACTCTGCTCCGGTTTCAATGCCGGATTTGCATCCATGTTATCTAAATCGCCAAATATTTCAGTCGCTTCCGGCATCCGGTTTGTCAGTTCATAAGAAGTTCTTAGTTGCAAATTGGGATTGAAATAATAAGCTATCGCAAGCCCATAACCCACTTTTTGGGTAACATTATTTACATTTTTACTTTCAATAATATTGTTCTGATAGATATATTTTCCAAAAAGACTAGCGCTCAGTTTATTTTCAATAGCATAACTGTAACCAAAACCCAATACATTTTTATCCATTGTTTTGGCTGGATCAAAGGCATCATTTGCAGGAATCAGTAAATCCTTGGTCTCGCGATTAAAAGTTGAGAAAACGTTGTTTACCGCTACTGAATGTTTTTCGCTTATCTTATAGCTGACCATAGTTGTGGCCAGCCCATTATGATTATAATATTTAGAATCGGTATGGGAACGTTCGCCATAAGTCGACTTAGGACTGCGGATTCCATACCAATTGTAACTGGCGCGCGCAGTATCTATATTTCTTTCAAATCCAAGGTTGTAATTGGCGTTAATTGTCACGTCCAGCCCTTCAATAAGATTTGTTTTTTTATATTTCAATGAGGGCATCACAATATGTCCACGTCTGTGAAAAGCACCAAATACTTCATCAGGACGAGCGCCACTTTGCATTTCTTTATAATTTTGCCCCAGAGTGATTCCGAACAATAAGTTATCAGCAAATGATTTATTGATTACCCCAACATTAGCAATTAAAGTCTCGTTGTGATAAGTATCATGAAATCTGGGCAATGAAACTTCAGGACCTTCCACATTCGTGAGCCGCGAGAGCAATTTCACTTTATAATTATTATCCGAGTAGTTTTGAAATGCACTTAGCTGAACAGTAAAACCTGATTTCGAAGTTGTAGCTGCATTGAGAACAGTCCTATGAGTGTTAAATGAGCCAAAAGAATAAGAGGCATCTATATAATTTCTATGTTTATTGCCAGTAACAATATTAACAGCGCCGCCCAAAGCATCAGACCCCAACCACATGGGTACCACCCCTTTGTAAACCTCTACTCGTTCAGCAACATTGATTGGAATGTTATTGATCTGAAAAGAAGATCCAAAGTTGTCCATTGGGATCCCATCAATAAAATAACGAATATGGTTACCCGAGAAGCCGTTTAAAGAGATGTTGACACTAGAACCAACACCACCCGTTTCACGCACACGCACACCAGCAACCCGATCCAGGGCACTGGAGATGTCCAGCGTTGTGTTATATAGTTTAGTGGCATCAATTGCAGTGACATTAAAAGCCTGCCTGTTTACTTCTTGGGCTTTGGTACGACCTAAAACGCTTACCGCTTCCATTTGCTGAATGCTTTCTGTAAGCTTAAAATTTACGGGACCATGGTCAGCATGAAGGAGTTTAACCTCCTTTTTTTGCAGCTTATAACCAACTGCATTAACCAGTATAATATAAGTTCCTGGTTTTACATTCCTGATTTCATAATTCCCATTTTGATCAGAAACGGCTCCATATTTAGAATCCTGGAGTTTAACTGTGGCGGCTGTAATTGGTTCCCCTGAGCTGCTTTTTAGATTTCCACTGATGGAAGCAGCCGGACTTTGAGCTTTTGTAAAAATTACATAGGTACATAGCATACCTAATAGCAAAAAATTCTTAATTTGCATGACTTTTAACTACGATTAAAGGTGAGCCGGCATTGCCGGTTAGCCACACGGGTCCTAAGCCGTGTGGCATTTTTTTTATCATGCAAATATATCTTTATTTAGAATAAGTCCAAATAAAAAATATAGATAATTGAATTTAGTACCGGGGAACATTTCCACCACTATTCATAGACATGAAAGAGATAATTCAAGCGTTTCTACAAACCAGTTATGTACTTTTGTAAAAAAAGGTTTGTTTAAGATCAAAAATAGAACAACAGATTCGAAACAAAATCAGAACATGATGAAAGAAACCAGTATATCACGGAAAAGTTTTATTAAAAATTCAACGGTAAGTTTAGCAGGACTAACACTTTTACCCGGAATTTTGCAAGCTAGACCAAACAAGTTCGAAGAAGAAAGGGATAGCCAGGCAAAAAAAACTGCAAATAGTTATACACTGAAAAATGTTCTTTTGGAAATAGGGTTTGAGTATGACGACAACGAGGTTATGACAACAAAAACGGGACTTTTCTCTATTGAAATAACCGATGGAAAAATAAGGAAAGTAAGCCCAAATCAACTTAATGCAAAAGCCATAGATGCCAAAGGCATGTTGATGCTTCCATCATTTAGGGATATGCATATCCACTTAGACAAGACTTTTTATGGTAATAAATGGCAAGCCGTAAGAAGAGGAACCGCTGGAATAAAAGGAATGATTGCTCTGGAACAGCGAATACTCCCTGAAATGCTCAAAACCTCAACCTATAACGCTGAGAAGATGATTGAACTCCTGCAATCAAACGGGACATCCTTTGCCCGAAGCCACGTGAATATTGAGCCAACATCTAAACTAGACTCACTTAAAAACCTGCAAAAAGCATTAGAGAATAAAAAGAAAGTTTTTGGTGCTGAACTCGTTGCCTTTCCGCAACATGGTGTATTTTACACTGATTCGGTTCCGTATCTGAAAGAAGCAGCAAAGATGGATATTGATTTTATCGGAGGTGTGGATCCATATAGTATTGATGGAGCTATTGAAAAAACAATGGATTTTACTGTACAGCTGGCCTTGGACAACAACAAAGGTATAGATATCCATCTGCATGAATCGGGAGAATCGGGATTAAAAACTATTAAATACCTAATTGCTAAAGTAAACGAAAATCCAGCATTAAAAGGAAAAACCTATCTAAGCCATTGCTTTGCATTAGCCCGATTAAATAAAGTTCAACAGGAAGAAATGGCCGAAAAAATGGCAAATGCTCAAATCGGTATCAACTCTACTATTCCATTTGGAGGACTGATTATGCCAATTCCAACATTGATGAAACACGGGGTAAAAGTAATGACCGGAAATGATAGTATTATAGATCATTGGAACACATTTGGTACAGGAAGCGTTTTACAAAAAGCCAATCTTGCTGCACAACTCTATGGTTATTCATCAGAATTTGGGTTGTCCAGAATGTTGAAGCTAGCAACAACTGGCCCCATACCTTTAGATGATAAAGGTAAGCAACAATGGCCAAAAGTAGGTGATGATGCCGATTTCGTTTTTATTGATGCGAGCTGTTCGGCCGAAGCAGTATCCAGAATTTCTCCGGTAAAATCACTGATTTATAAAGGAAATATTGTTTTTTAATCTTGGTTAATAGTTGTTCTACAATTGCCTCTATCGTTGCCTTAGTCTACTACTATATTAAAATGGATAGCTTTTCGTTCGCCTGGATTTTAAAATTTCCTATTGATGAGATTAAAATAATGCATGAAAGTATTATTCTAATCAAATAGCTATACCGCTTCCCCCTACTACTTTAATCCCATCACCGAATTTTTTCCAAAACCTGATATAGCGATAGCTAACTTCAAATGGCACCTCATTAAACTTTCCGTTCAATTTCATTGTCAATGTGATCACTGCCATATCATCGATAATATTTAAGTTTTCAATTTCTGGTAAAAGTTCATCAACCTTTAATATTCCATCGCGATAAGTATCCAGATCGATTTCCTTGGTTATTGTTTGCCCACTCGGAAGAATGAACAACAAGTCATCATGTAGCAACTGGTCAAGCGCGGTGATATTGCTATCTTTGATTGCACGGTAAAGTTTGTTTTCCTGTTCCAGGATGCTGTTTTCTGTTAGTTTATTATTCATAATTTATCTTCTTTTTGGGAGGTGGGGGGTAACTTATTTACCTCCCAAATATAAGCACCGGATTTTACGTCAGCAATTTCCCAGAAGTTTTGAGTGGAATTGTGACAAAACAATATCGAATAGTGCCTGGAAGAGTTCGCTCTACACTACCGGAAAATTGCATTTAGACACACTAAGATCAGTCCAACTGGATTTATAAAATCGTAATAGTAATGCCAAAAATCATGTGTTTCGGAAACATACTGGCTTTAATTGTAAATCATTAGTTTAATGAAAATGAAGTATAAGTATGCGAGGAATTGCTTAACCCTTGCTAAATTCATAGGTAAGTAATGACTTACCATTAGGCATTATGTTTTCTGCTGATTCAATCAATTCAAAACCAAACGTCTGAGCAATAGACATTAAATAGTCTGAGTCAACAATTGTAAAAATATCTTTAACAGCTTTTATGGATTCAACTCCTGTTTGACTAACAGACTGGTTTCCGTTATTGGATTGTATAGTTATTATCAACTTAGCTGAGTTCTCCGTATTGTTATTGATGAACTCGAAACCTCTTTGAATTTCAATATATTCGAAAATTAGCGCAGCCCATACGAAGTCTGCTTTTACGAAAGATTCATTAGAGCTAGATATATCTGTATTAACAAGTACCAGCCGATTAATTTTATCTCCAAACCGTCTCCAGGTTTCTTCCAGATAAGCATTGTTTATATCTGTGAGCCCCTTAGTAGAGATTTTAAACTTCGTTACAAACGGTGTTACACAAGTCAGGAAAGGAGAGACAAGCCTTTAACACAAGTATGGGCAGAAAATGGTTTTACAAAATACAAGACCGAATAATCTATAGAATTCTTTTTTTGACTAAATGGGATGATTTTGCTAGTGATGAAATTGCAAATCATCCTTACTAGAGATGACGTTTTTTCTATTTATCATTGTCATTTAAAAATTCCTCTTCTATCAAAGCGTTATTTAAAAATACACCTGTATTATTCCCTGTTGATACCGCATATGATACAGCACGTAAAGGATTGGTGTTGTCTCCGCAGGCGAATACATCATCCACAGTTGTTCTCTGAGATGCATCTACCTTGATAAGTCCCTGTTCTGTCAGTTCACAACCCAATAATTCGGGGATTTTACAGTGTTGTTCAAAAGGAGGTCTTGAATAGATGACTTTTAATTGAAAGGTTGAATTATCTGAAAAAACTATTTCTTCAATTACTCCGTCTTTGTGTTTCAATGAGGTAATTTCCTTTTCAACTATTGAAATATTGTGTCTTTTGATTTCATCGGTTTGCTCTTGTGTCAGTTCCGATTTTCCATTGGTAAATATGGTTAGGTCCTTTGTCCAGTTACGAATGAGTCGAGCTAGGTGAAATGCACCATATCCATTTGCAAAAATCCCTGTTTTTTGATTCCTTACTTCATATCCGTGGCAATAGGGACAATGAAGCACTGTAATTCCCCAACATTCAGAAAACCCCTTAATATTTAGCATTTTGTCTTTTAAGCCTGTTGCAAAAACCACTTTTTTAGCAGAAAATATTTTTCCTGATTGGGTTGAAATCTCAAAACCTTTATCCGTTTTCGTTCCCTTAACGACAAGGTCAGTTATGAATTTTACTGTGTCGTATTTCAACACTTCTTTTTTTGCTTTTTCCGCAATAACGCCTGGTTTTTCTCCGTCTTGCGTTATGAAGTTATGTGAGTGAGGTGTTTGTCGGTTACAAGGCAAACCGCTGTCAATGATCAGAACATTTCTTAATGCCCGTCCCAAAGCCATTGCTGCCGAAAGTCCCGCATAGCTTCCGCCAACTATGATTACGTCAAAATTTTTGTTATCTGTCATTTCGTTAAAATTTGAAAATGCTGTTAATGGTAAAGGTAGAGCTATAACTGATAAAGCAAGCCCACCTTGTTTAATTAGTTCTCGTCTTGATATTTTTTTCGGTCCAGTCATTTGTTTTTAGATTTATACGTTATTATTTGGCACTTGCCAGCTTCATCTTAATTTTCATCATCACCCGATCAGGCAGTATTCCTGCTAAAATGGAATTGAACCGGTTTTGAAACCCAATGATTTTCTTTCCTTTTCCGTATAGCAAGAGCTTCACTCCTTCAGTAGCCACTGTTTTTACAGGTGTAGGCTTATTGGATTTCAGAAGATTAGTTTCCCGCATTTCGGCCGAAATAAATGCTGTTTCTGTAACCCCAGGGGCAAGCGTGGTAACCACTACGCCGGTTCCTTCCAGTTCGGCAGCGACAGTTTGGGAAAAGGCTAAGACAAAAGCCTTGGTAGCGGAATACACCGACTGGTAAGGGAACGGCAAATATGCAATCACTGAAGACACGTTCATGATTCTGCCCGACTTTCGGGCTGCCATATCTTTCGCAAACAATTTGGTAAGAACAACCAGGCTGCTGACATTGAGATCAATCATATTCAACTCCTGTTCCAGCGAGCTTTCCAGAAAACTTCCATACTCGCCAAATCCGGCATTGTTAACCAAATGAGATACCTGATAGCCGGCTCTCTTGATATCATCAAATAACTGGGCCGCTTGCTCTGTTCTGCCTAAGTCTTTGGGTATGTAGTGCACATCAATTCCGTATCTGGTAGTTAATTCCTGCTGCATAGCTGCCAATTTATCCTCGCTGCGGGCAGTGAGGATAAGATTGTATTCTAAAGCCGCTAGCTGTTGGGCCATTTCGTAACCAATTCCGGATGATGCTCCGGTTATTAAGATGTATTGTTTCATTTTCTTTGATTTTATAGATGATTAAATACTTTCAATAGAAGGTGGTATAAGCTTATACATAACAGGCGTTACAATTCTTGAAAGAATGGTTGAACTGATCAATCCACCGATCAACACAATCGCCAATGGAGCGATAAGTGGGTTGGGATTCAAGGCAAGTGGAATTAATCCACAAATAGCTGTTAGGGAGGTGAGCACAACCGGTAAAAAACGGGTTTCTCCTGCCTTATTAATCGCATCGTCTATGCTATATCCCTCAACCCGCAACTGGTTGGTAAAATCAACGAGCAACAGCGAATTCTTGACCTGTATACCAGACAAACCAATGAAACCAATGATAGAAACTATTGACATCGGATGGCCTGTGATCAATAGCATTACCACGCCACCCAAAATCCCCAGTGGAATAATAGATAGTACAATGATGATGCCTTTGAACGTTTTAAATTGTAGTAACAGAACCCCAATAAAAAGGAATGTACTCAATAGGATAACCGACAGGAAATTTCCGCCCAGTGTATCACCTTCCGATTCCGCTTCACCCGATAGCTTGTAATAGTAGCCTGGCGGCATTTTAAGTTTGTCCAGTTGCGGAACAATGTCCTTAAGCATGTCGTTCGCATATACACCCTCCTTGGTCAGAGAGGTAACCTTTGCGAAACGGGATTTATTAAAATGATTGATAGCTGTAGGCGATGTCTCAAAAGAAATGGTTGCGATCTGGCTAACCAATACCGGAACACCTTGTATATTATTTACATAAAGGTTTTTGAATGCATCCAGGTTTGAGAATTTATCCCTTGCAAGTGTTAAGACAACATTGCGTGAATCGCCCCTGTCGTCGATATAATCACCAACGGCCAGTCCCGCTACGGCAATTCGAATTACTTTATCAATATCACTTGTTAGCACACCCAATGTGCGGGCTTTTTCCTTATTTATTTCTATTTTAACATCCGACTTGTAGGTGTTCAGTTCATTATTGATGTAAACGGTTCCCGGATGTTTGCGCAGCAGGTCTTCCACTTCAAAGGAAAGCTCACGCAACTTATTTGGGTCCTCACCAAAAACCCTTACCACTATGTTGGCTTCTATCGGGGGGCCTTGTTCAAAATCTTTCACTTCAATTTTGGCGTACGGAAAATCTTTAAACTTTTCCCTTAGCTGCTTAATCAACGCTACTTTAGAATCAGGACTTGCCTCATCATCCAGCTGTACAAAAATCTGGGCAAAGTCGGGCTTAATATCCTGTTGGTGTACGTTGTAATATATCTGAGGGTTTCCTTTACCCACATTGCTTGTGTAATATACAATCTCTTTGTGTTGCTTTAGTTCATTTTCTACAAGTTTGGTCACACGATCACTTTCGGGAATACCAGCCTGCAATGGCATTTTGATATTGATGAGGAACATTGGCTTTTCCGAGGTGGGAAAAAGTTTAAATCCTGCTTTTGTAAATAAGAAAAAAGCGAAAACACTAAGTATTAATGATATTCCAATGGTTGTTTTAGGATATTTTAAAGCTCGTGGCATGATACCGCGATAACTGTTTGTGAGAAATTTCTGCAGTTGCTTCAGGAAATAATTGCCTTCCCCATCTGTGTGTGTTTTCAATAACCGGCTTCCCATGAAAGGTACAAGCGTTAAAGCTACAATCATTGATGCCAGGACACTGGTGATCACAGCCATAGGAAGGCTGCGCATAAATTCGCCGGCTGCATCTGGCAGGAAGGCAAGAGGCAAAAACGCAATTACCAGGGTGGCTGTACATCCCACAACGGCCACACCTATTTGCTTGGTGCCCTTCAGCACAGCATCCATTCGTGAATGTCCCTCCCTGAGCCATCGCTCTATATTCTCTACAACTACTATACTGTCATCCACCAACAATCCCAAGGCCACTACAAGACCAACAATACTGAGTTGGTTTAATGAAAACCCCAATAAATTCAATGCAATGAGCCCTAATGCTAAAGAAAGCGGAATAGAAACCATTACGATAAGTGATGCCCTAAATCCTAAAGGCAATAAGGTAATGACTACCAAAACAATGGCCAAGGTAAAGTCAAACCCAAGATGTCCCAAACGTTGCGAAACCATAGTGCCCTGATCAAAAGTTTTGACGAGCTCAATATTAGCAGGCAATCTTTTAGAAAATTCTTCCACTATCGGAAAAAACTCTTCCTGCACTTTCGTTATGTTAACATTGTCTTTCATGGCGGCGGTAACCAGGACACAACGATGCCCATTCACCCGTGTAATATGTTTGACCGTTTCGCTTTTATAACCTACATCGGCCACATCCTTCAAATAAACAATCTTTCCATTAGCGTTGTAGATAACGGTATTGGCAACGTCCTCAATACTCTTAAACTTACCGCTGGTCTTTACATTAAAAACCTTACTCTCCAAGTTGACGCTTCCACCGGGAATATCAGCCGCTTCACTTTGCAGACTGCCTATCACAATATTGAGCGGAATTTTCATTTGCGCCAGCTTATCCAATTGCATATCAACACGGATTTCCTGTTCAGGCATTCCAAAATATCCTACTTCTTTAAGATTTGTTATTTTCTCCAGGCGCGTTTTAAGCATGTCGGCTTCATCTCTCAACAATTTTTCCGAAGCGTTGTCCGAAACCAATGCAACCTGTAAAATCTTGACATCGGAAGAAGAAATCTTTTCTGTTTTGATCAGATAGATATCCTTAGGGAGCGCACTATTTTTTAAGGCGTTCATTTCTGTTGAGATCTCCTGGTATTTGTTGTCGATATCAACGCCATATTTGAATTTCACCTGGAATGCCGCTACACCATCCTCAATTGTGGTAAGTATTTTGTCAATGTTCTCCAGGCCATAGATTTTATTTTCAATCGGTTTTACCACCTGCTCTTCCATGTCCTTTGGACTTGTGCCAGGATAGATCACAGTGATAAGATATTCGGGTGGATGTATAGTTGGGTCTTCCGAACGGGGCATTGTAAACAAGGTAAGTACACCGACTACTGCAAACAGCAGAAATATGATGAGGGTGAACTGATAATTTTTTACGGCAAAATTTGTAATCTTCATAGCTGTTATTATTACCTGATGATTTTTATAGTAGATTTTTCGTTGAGAAAGGCACTATTGGATACCACAATTTCTTTTACTCCATTAAGTCCATCTTTTAGATAAACCTGTTGATTGTCGAACCTTGAAATAGTTATGGGAATTTTTCTAACCTTTTTGGCCCCGTCCGGTGTAAATACGAATGCCTTATCACCATCCGCTTCTACCAACGATCCATATGGGATGACCTTGACATTTTCATCCTGGTTTGTAGCTATTTCCGCTTTGCCAAACATGCCAACTGCCGGTTTTATGTTGTTTAATTTCAATTTCAGTTCTACCTGAAAGGAGCCAAGTGTAGGATCTGCTGCCTGTGATTTACGAAATACGAAGGCGTCAAATTTCTTGTCGGCATATCCATCCAGCGTCACTGTTGCTGTTTGTCCCGGATTGATCGTTGCCCACTCCCGATCAGTTACGCCTACTTTAAGCAGGTAGTTATTATTTTGATGTGTTTCGTTAATGGCAAGCACAGGCATACCAGACCCAATCACTTCCCCTTCACTGGCGATTTTCCGGCTCACAAAACCATCAGATGCCGCATAGATCTGGGCGTAGCGCAGGTTAAAGGCGGTTGTCTCACTTGTTTTTTTTGCCACATCCAGTGCCGTCTTGGTATTCTGAAGCTGTTCCAGTGTAAATACGCTGTCCCTATAAAGGTTTACCGCTCTGGCGTAATCCCGTGCAGCCTTGTCTACACCAAGATTTGCCTGGGCCAGGCCAGCCGCGATTTCGGTAGTGTTCAATGTGGCAAGTAACTGCCCTTTTTTAAAGAACTGTCCCTCATCAACCAGTATACTCCTGATTACCCCGCCAATCTTAAAGGAGTAATTGGCTTCATTTTCTGTAGCAACCAAGCCCGTGGCCTGGATTGATTTGGTTGAACCAAATGAGGAAATTGGGGCAACCTTCACCGAAATGATATCCGGCTGGCCTAGTGGATTTGTATTTTTTGGCTTTTCTTTGCAGGCGAACAAAATGGATGTAAGCGCAATTAATGTAAGTTGGATCTTCTTCATGATATTTATTGTAGGTTAAAGCTGGCATTCGCACGCTCAATTGCCGTGAACGATATCCAGGTATCAAATAATGCGATGTTGGACTGTAGCTGGGCGTTTACCCACTGGTTCTGTGCATCGAGCAGCTCAATATAGATGGCCATCCCCTCCTTGTAGAGTTTGGTCATGTCGTTATAATAGGTCTGGCTGGTCTTCAGCTGCGACTGTGCCGCCTTATACTGTGCGACAGCGCTTTGCAGATTTGCCCTGCGCACATTCAGTTCGGTAAGCAGTTGTTGTGTCACGTGATCGGTCTGTGCCGATATGGCCTGCTGGTTGGCAATGGACTGTTTGATCTTATAATTGTTTCGTCCTGAGGAGAACAGGTTCCATTCCAATGAAACCCCCAGCAGATAATATCGGCTCCTGTCGTTAAACTTCCAGTCGAAACCCTGCGATCCCAGGTCCAGCGAGGTACCGATCTTGGGTATGAGGTAGGACTTGGCAAGACCGGTAAGGTTTTGATTGATCCCCTTGGCGATCTCAAGTTTTGCTAGTTCCTCACGGCTGCTTACATCACCTAGGGGTAGGTTGTCCTGTGCCGGCAATGATGGAACATCATCGATCAGTATTGCATCGGTCAAGGGTCTGTTCAAAAGGAAATTGAAGTAGTAACGGGCAGCTTCCTCTGCTTTTTTGGCAGCGGTAAGTGATGCATTTATCTTTGACACCTCGTTCTGGCTACGGATTACCGCTGTACGGTTGATCTTGTTGTTGTTGAACAAGCTCTGGTTAACCCTTTCACCCTCTTCCAGCAATTTCAGAAATGACTGATAGATTCTGATCGCATTGGTAGCCTTTATGTAATTGTAGTAAGCGGTTTTGATTTCCTTGACCAATTCACGTTTGTACATGAGCACTTCTGCTTTCTGGATATCCACCTGTTGAGACTTGATCCTTTTGTTGTACACAAGCTCTGCATTTAGGATGGGAAGGCTCGTGCGGATCTTGGCATCGTAAAAGTTATCGGGGTTCAGTAGTATGCTCTGGTTCTGGAGCTGTGGAAAGGAGTTGCTCCCGGTAAGCTGGTTCAGTGTGGCATAGGCTGCATTAAAAAGATCACCTGTTGGGAACTCGATAGTCCTTCCCCCATCGGCCTTTGTATAGGTAGTCGAGAAGGTTACACTTGGAAGAAACATGCTTTTTGCCTCATGGAGCGCATATACGCTCCTACTCAGAAGAAATTCCTGCTCTTTGATGCTTTCATTTGAAACTAGTCCCTGTTGGACATAGCTGTTCAATTGCTCCTGTGCGCTTGATTGTTTGGCGATGAAAACTACACAAAATAGCAACAGGCAGTAAGTTTTCTTGTTTTGTAGAAATTCGAATGTATTAATCATTGTAATAAAATATAACAGTGTTCAATTTTATGGCAAAAAAAAGGCTACCCTTTTTCTAGCAGGGCAACAAAGCACGCGTAACCGTTCTCCATCAGTTCCTCGTTGGTCTTGTTTTCGAAACTCATCGTCTTGTCCTTACAGAACAGGGCGCAGATGCCGTGCATGGCAGACAGGATCATAAAGGTCAGATACTCCGGATCCATATTTTTGAAGCGGCCAGTATGCTGGCACTCTATGACCAGATCACGCAAATACTTCAATGCTTCGTCTGCAATCTGGAAACCGTTTTCCTCTGATTTTTTCATGGGTTCTTCTACAAGGAACATCAGATTATAGTAATCTTTTTGATCTTGGGCGAATTTAATGACCACCATGCCCAAGGCTTTTAGGCGCTCAAAAGGATCTTTGACGGAATCGAGTACCCGAAACTGTTTGAGCAATAAAGCAAATCCTTCGTTATGAAGCTCTTGGAAGATTTCGCTCTTATCCTTGAAATGGAAATAGATCACTCCAGCACTATAGCTGATCTCAGTAGCAATATTACGCATACTGGTCTGCTGATAGCCATTTTGAAGAAATACTTTTCTCGCACCGTTCAGGATGCGTTTTCGCATTTCCTGTTTCTCTTTCTGCTTTCTCTCTATTATACCCATGGATAAAATGATTTTTAAAGATAGGGATCGAAACTAATAAATCCCTCCTTTTATCTTCAACATGTCAAATGAATTGACACCACAAACATATTGAACACTGTTCAATAAAACAAAATTTAGTTTATAACTATATTGTATTTTACGAAATCTTGACAAATCGCTCCATTTATAAATCTCATATAATACAGAAACCCAAGTATTTATTCCATGGTGATTAATTTATGGCGAGTATATATTTAAGAAAACGTTTGGGGAGCACCTTAGTACTGATTCTTTAATGGAACAAATAATGCATTTACAGCCAAAGCAGTCATTCAACCAACACCGTTAAATGACTGCTATACTCTAATGCTAAAGCAAAAAAATCAAAACACTAATAATCAATTAATTAAATCAGCAACAAATCGAAACTCATTAATTTTCTTACAATTTTAGCACTCAAAATCTGCAAAAATCACAAAACCACTAAACCATTGACTATCAAGTGCATGAATAAAAAAAAGAGGGAATCTCATTGCTGAAATTCCCTCTTTCTGATGTGCCCTTTACTGGACTATTCTCGAACCAGTTTTTAGATGATTTGAAGAAAATTGCAAACTTGGACACACTATTTCATAGTGAGCCCCTTAGTAGAGATTTCAAACTTCGGTACAAACGATGTTACACCAATCAGGAAAGGAGAGATAAGCCTTTAACGCAAGTATGGGCAGAAAGTGGGTTTACAAAATACAAGACTGACTAATCTACAAAATTCGTTTTTTGTCTAAATGGGATGATTTTGCTAGTGATGAAATCTCAAAATCATCCCTACTAATGATGAGTGATTTTCAGAACGTCACCAGTAGAGATATGAAATTCATAAGCAGTAGCCGGAATTAGAATGATTATACATGTCGCAATAATCTTTATTTTATGTCAATGTATCCATCCCGTTCGACAAAAGGAGTACCATTTATTTTATAACCCATGCCTACCAGATGATCCGTATCCTCACTGTTGATTATCAAACACAACCGATTGCTATCGAACAGCCTTTAGACTTATCTGTACCTGAAAGTAAGACTATATTAGCTATTTACTTATCCATGCCCGAAGTAGAAAATGACAGGAGAGCTTGTGTGGATGAAAGCCAGGGAAATGGGGCTGAAGTGTAGCCGCAGTAGTTTTTGGGATTATATCCGTAACCCAGGCTATTGTTGCTCCCATGTCTACTACATTTTATACTAAAGAAGGGATAACGGGCAGCTGGCTGTATTGATCTTTCGACACGGCATAGACAAATAAAAAGGCGATAAAAAATATATTCTTCATTCTAAATTATTTTTTGTTTTTCGCAACAGTTATATTCTGCATCGGATTCCAGCCTGATAAAACAACTTCCATTGTATAACTTTTAGCTTCCTCAGCAGAAATTTCCCGTAGCCCAACCCATTTTGCCCTTAAACTCATATCAGCACCTTTCCCGGTATTGTTGTATTCATACAAATGAAGCTTATCACTCGCAGGTGCATAGGCCATATTCCACGTGGTTGGCCAACCTTGCGGGTGCATTTGCTCACACATTTCGGAATTTAATATAGCTACCTTAGGGTAATTGTGCCATGGACGCCCAATTGCGATCTTAGCACCATCATCTCCTTTTCTTGGGCTATTGCCAACATAGGTAAAATTACATTTATTAAAGACGTATCCATACAACTGATTTTCTGGTGTAGAAGGAGCAGTAACCCAGCCACCTCCATAACTACGGATTTCGCATGACTGAAAATAACCAATACCACCACCATAGATGTAGTCCGTACGTCCTAAAATTAAACATCCTACGAAATAATTGAGCATACCATCTTTACCCAATAAAATCGTGTCTTGATAACCCAGAATATTGCAATTGTTAAAGATTAGTCTATCACCACGCAAAGTCAAAGCCAATGCTTGTCCTACCGGCCCGGCAGTATTCGATATGGTTAGGTTCTCTGCGATGAAATTATTACCCAGTACAGTTAATGTTGCAGAAGTCCTGATCAGGTCTTTGTTGTCTTTCCACAACGCCCAGGACTCAGCCGGGCATTTGTTAGAAGACGTTTCGCTTTTACAATCGTAAAGGTGATAACTTACAATCGTTTTTTCGCGCGACTCACCCAAAATCGTAAGGTTAATCTTA
Organism: Pedobacter sp.; assembly: GCF_041645105.1. GTDB lineage: Bacteria > Bacteroidota > Bacteroidia > Sphingobacteriales > Sphingobacteriaceae > Pedobacter. The sequence goes on along the minus strand of NZ_JBAZQQ010000004.1, from coordinate 200,406 downwards.
CTGGCTGGAACAATTAGTTTCTCCGTATTATAAGTGCCATTTTTGATGAGAATGACGGTTCTTTTTGAGTTGTTGTCAAGTACTGCATCAATAGCTTCCTGAATTGATTTATATTGTCCGCTCCCATCCAATGCTACAATGATATCCGCTTTAGGCAATTTCTGTGCGACAGCGAGCTGACAAGTAATAAGACTAATGAATGTCAAAATTAATATATGATTTCGCAATTGCTTCATGTTTTTTAATCTGTTCTAATTAATTTTATAAGTTATTTTTGAGCCTATCAGGCGATTGGATCAGCTAGCATTCTTAAATGTATAAACTCCTCCAGCAGTTGTATTCAAATCATACTCAAATGCCTTGTTAACATTAGTCCCATTTAATGATGCTTTACTTGAAATTAAAGGCTTCGCAGTTGGCTGTCGTTTAAAAAATGGATTTAAATTCTCCCCCTTAGCCAGCTTCAAATCATTACCTGCGAGTTTATTGTTACTCCGCAAACGTAAATCACCACCGATGGAGGATTTAATCGTAATCGACGATAATTTTCCTTTTTTCCATTCCATATTTACAATTTCAAAACCACCACGTGCCCGAAGTCCTTTTATGCTCCCGTTTGCCCAGACATCCGGTAATGCAGGCAATAAACTAACTGCTCCATCGTGACTTTGAAGCAGCATTTCAGCAATTCCTGCAGTACAACCGAAATTACCATCAATTTGGAATGGCGGATGAGCATCAAACATATTCGTATAGGTACCTCCATCTGGGTCTCTAAGTGTAGCAGAGGCAGGTTTAAGCTTCAATTGATTTTGAATCAATTTATAAGCATGATTTCCATCAAGAAATCTCGCCCATAAGCAAACTTTCCAGCCCATAGACCAACCACGACTAGCGTCTCCGCGACCAATCAACGAATTTTTAGAAGCTTCAAATAATTCTGGATTTGCAAAAGGTGAAATTTCCCTGCCCGGATAAACACCCCAAAGATGGGATACATGCCGATGTGAATCCGTTTTTTTGTCCCAATCCTCTAACCATTCCTGCAGTTGCGCGTATTGTCCGATTTGCATTGGTGGAAGCTGACTTCGTAATTTGAATAAATCGGCACTGAACTTCTTATCCATATTTAACACTTGAGCAGCATCAATAGTATTGCTCAACAAATCGAAAATCATTTGATTATCCATGGTAATACCAGAGAAAGTAGAAGTACGTTCTTTGACTACCGATCCATCAGGTTTGGTGTAATCATAGCTTTCTCTCCCCGGAGTATGTTCAGGAGATATAGAGGGCGACACTACCATATATCCGGTTTTAGCATCTTTCACCAAAAAATCCTGGTAAAATTCACAAGCACTTTTTAAAATGGGGTAGATTTCCTTTAAATAAACCTTATCTCCTGAATACAGATATTTTTCCCACAGATGCGCAGCAAACCAGGCATTACATGTTGGCCAGATCCCTGCAGTAGCATCCACGGCTCCAGTCATTCTCCATAAATCTGTATTGTGATGAAGTGTCCATCCCCTAGCCCCATACATTTCCAATGCAGATTTTTTACCCGTTTCACTTACATCTTTGATTAATTGTATAAAAGGTTCATGGCATTCACTTAAGTTGGTAACTTCTGCAGGCCAATAATTCATCTCCACATTTATATTGGTCGTGTACTTGCTATCCCAGGCAGGGTATTGTCCTGAATTTGGATTCCATATCCCTTGCAAGTTGGCTGGTTGTGTACCTGGCTGAGAAGAAGAAATAAGCAGATATCTACCAAACTGAAAATACATAGCAGCCAAAGACGGATCATTAACCGTAGAAAACTCCGTAATACGCTGATCAGTTGGCTTATTAACTTGTTCACTTTGCCCTAAATTGAGTTGAACACGCTGAAACTGCTTTTGGTAAGCGGCAACATGGTCTGATTTAGCTTTTTCATAACTTTTCGAGAACTTATCCAAATAGCTTTTCGATTTTTCTTCCGCGTTTCCGGAGATATTCTTATAATTTTCAAAGTTGGTTGCAACTGAAACATATATCGTAACCGCAGTCGCATTTGTAACTCCAATAGAATTCGCTGTCGTTGTTATCGATCCTCCATCATTAACCACTTTAACCCGACCATTGAAATTTAGCAGGTTTGGTATGTTTTCTTCCTTTTCCCTTGCACATTTACCTGTGACAATCATCACGTTATCTCCCTGTGTTGGCACAATGCTGATTGTTTGTACCATGTTCTTTTTTAAAGGCCCAACAAAAGAGGTGTTAAAGCTAATACTACTGTTCTTATTAGCCGTAATCCGAATGATAATCAATTGATCCGGCAAAGAGGTAAATGTTTCCCGTTTATACTCAACACCATTTACAGTATATCGTGTAGTGGCAACTGCAGTATTCAAATCCAGTTCGCGATAATATTTAGTGTAGTTTGCATGATCAGAAAAAGTTAGCACCAAATTTCCAATAGATTGGTAAGTTTGACCATGAGAAGTAATTTTACGATCAGCGATAATGTTTGCTAAGGAAAGCTTTTGTGCCTCTATATAATTTCCCTGATCAATTAATTGCTGGATTTCCTTTAGCTTAATTTTAGCATTTGGATTTATGTTTTGATACGGGCTACCAGACCAAAAAGTATCCTCATTAACTTGAATAGTATCCGATTGTGGAATACCATAAACCATCGCCCCCAACCGTCCATTCCCAAGCGGCAAAGCATCAGTCCATGATTTTGAAGGTTGGTTATACCAAAGTTTAAGGTCATTTTGAGCATAACCCGAATAATACATGCTTAATATAAGTATTAGGGCCGCAAATTGTTTTTTATACATAAAGTTATATATTATTATTTTCTGAGGTACTAACCGAATTACTTTCCGCTTAATAAATTCCATTCGGATAGTTGTAAAGGACCACCTGCAGTCTCCGTAACCTTAAGTCGATAATGCTTATAGGCTATTTTATTTTCAAAGGCATAAGTTTTAGACATCTGTCGTTCAGGAAAGCTCTCTTCAGACTTGGTATCCAGATCTACCCATTTCTTTCCGTCCGTAGAGCCTTGTAAAATCCAATTTTTAGGATCCCTTTTTGGTACATCATTCGCAGATCCAATTATATATTGGCTGTATACAATTGGTTTTTCAAATTCATATTGGAACCACTGGCCCTTGTACTGTTCATTAAAATACTTTGTCTTGGTATTTTTATCGTTCAATTTGGTAGCATCTTCATTCGGATTTGATGAAGGAAATTCGGTTGTGATTACTGGTAAAATATTTAATTGCTGCGCAATAGAGGGAGTCGCCAAGCATATACCAGCAGCGATTAAGAATGAAGAGAATAAAACTTTCATAAATTATGAATTAAAATAAGATAAATTAATAGGCCCAGCGTGGGTCACCAACAGTACTTCCATTTGAGCTGGCCGAAAACACTTTACTAAACTCTAGGGCATCAACCAGTTTAAAATTGGTGGTGGCTGCCGTCCATCCCAAATCTATACTGATGTCATTTGCTTGTGCAAGTCCCGTTAAAGTCACTGCCGCACCTCCAGATGTAAGTCTTAGGTTAAAATAATTGTTATTGGAAAAAGCCAGCACATTACCACTTGCAGAGGCTCTGAAAGCGGCGGCTTGAATGGTACCCGATATAGGTGTATTGGCTACAATACTGTTATTGAAAGTATAAACAATTTTATTAGCATTGGCATCGATAAATAGATATTTGTTACCACCACCAAAATTGTTAAAAGTGCAATAATCGAGGCTAATTGCAGGAACAATGGTACTGCTTAGATTGGTACCCATATTGATCATTCCCTGGCCTAAATTGTAAAATGTAGACTTGGTAAAGCTCAATTTACTGATCAATAGCTTTTCGAGCGAAAACATATAATATCCCTGGGCATTGGCTTGGTCAACATTATAAATTCTAGAATTATTTATGGATACACTTTCAATCTTCTGATCATTGGCGGCAGCGCCATAATTACCCCTCAAAATACATCTCAGGTAATCGTGAATAATACAATTTTCTATTTTAATAGCTTTAAATGCGGCTTTTGTACCAGTTGCAGCCTGAGTTCCCATCAGTTGCATAAATGCTGTACCGTAAGAAGTTCCGGAATAATTGCCGTCAAAATCAATACCAGCAAGAGAAACCCCAGCCGAATCTCCTACAAGATTGATTTCACGGGATTTAATTTTTGTAGTTCCCGGATCATTTGCCACAGAACGAATGGTGATCGACTTTTGGGTGATGTATGTAATCCCCGTAAGGTTATAAGTTCCCGGATTTAACCCGATTACATCACCATTAGCTGCAGCGGTAATGGCTGTGGCCAAATTATCTGTAGGAGAAAGAACTGTGGTAAAAACAACCGGCTTGGCCGTTGTAATATTTAGTATGCCTTTACTTTTGTTACCCGCAAAAAGTTGTACCGTATATCTCATATCAGGAGTAAGTCCGACAATGTTTTTCATTCCCGCAGCGATATCACTACCTGTAATTTCAGCGGTGATTGCGCTTGAATTCGTAAGGCTTGGCGTGAGTACAATTTTAGTCAAACCAGCAGTATTTGTATTTTGAAACCAGTGAAACAATGCTGTATTTTCAGTGATTTCAAAATCCCGGATCACCCGAAAATACTGTTGCCCGGTTAAACGGAAAGCCGTTGATGAATTCAAGTACATGGATGCTGCAGTCCCCTTATATTCATTGACTTTAACCCTGTAAAAATAACGGGTATTAAGTTCAATCTCGGGATCCAAAACTACAGCTCCCGTAGTGTCGGCAATCCTGGTATAATCGATGGTGGAGAACAAGGAGTCTTTAGCCAATTCCAAAGTGTATTTTAAAGCCTTTCCATTTCCATACACTGGCATATTCCACTTAAATATAGCGGAGTCTTTGACCGTCCTCACACTTAAGCCTGAAGGTGTAAAAGCACGGTTTAAAGCTGCATCTTCAATTCCACCCATTGGCTTTTCGCAAGCTGATAAGCACAACACCAGTGCGGAGCACAATGCTGTCCATTGAATTATTTTCTTGTATTTAGATATAAAATTCATCGCAATTGAATAAATAGTTAAGGATTTTGTTAGTAGCCAAAATTCTGAGTGATAGCGCCCCGGTGCTCAGAAATTACACGATCCGAGTAAGGCAATAATTCTCTGCTATTCGCTTTAAATTTGCAGACATAACCAGTATTTGGATCATTTAAAAATGTAGAGGTCAATACACCCGCTGCATCATAAGAACCGGCCTCCTGACGCCAATACCTTCTATCAGGATGCGTGGAAGGTGCTGTCGTAACAGTCATCGGTGTAAAATAAACTACATTCGGTACCCCACCATACAAGTTCAAAGAAGCCGCTTCGGTATTCAGATTTCCATTGGTAAATGTGGTTTTACTTGAATATATGTATTCCGGTGCATTGTTGTAAGGATTATTGGCGGTGGGAGCCTTAGAAGCAAACTGGGCAATCTTTCTCCTGGTTTCGGCGATCTTACTGGCCAGCAGATTCCATCTGATCAAATCGTATTTTCTGATCCCCTCACCCCCAAATTCCAACAAACGTTCTTTCACGATTGCCTCAAAAAAGCCTGTTTTATCTGTCGGTGTTACCGGGATAGTATTGGAACCATAAGCTCTTTTTTGCACCTGTTGCAAGGCATCTAGTGGTGTGATACTTCCGTTAAGCCCCAACTCATTTCCTGCCTCTGCATACATCAACAATACATCAGCATAGCGGATTACCGGCCAGTTTACTCCATAGGTACCAGTTACGGTGCCATTAAAGGCTGTCCATGATTTCCTAAACTTAGCGATATTCATATTGATGGCGCTCACCGCGTCTTTTCGGTCCACCGCATAATTCGTTGCTGCATCGCCAACAACTTTATAGGTAGACATGGTAACATCCCTGCGCACATCTTTTCCATTTTCAAATTCATAAAAATAAGTCATCACAGCTATACTCCGCCCTCCTGCTCCGCCCCAGGAAGGAGAATCTGCGAAATTCAAACCAAAGGCGCTACCAATATTACTGTCATTAATCTGACCCCACATGGCAACCTCAAACATCAGTTCACGCTGATCATCATATCTGGCCGGTGCACTATGCAGTGTCTTAAAAATATTCTCGTACACAGGGTTTAAGGCATGTTTTTTTGAATCAATGATATCTCTGCACTCCTCAAATGCGATTTGATAGTATTTTTGATAATCAGAACGACGCTGCATGATCCTGCTGTCATTTCTAAGTGAATACCCCCCTCTTGCCAACGCAATTCTAGCCCTTAAAGCCTTAATTGCCCCCTTAGTAAAACGAAAATCTACATAATCTGGCAGTTCGTCACGCCAGGGTACAAGCTCTGCAGCCATCCTTAGGTCGTCTATAATATGATCGTAAGTACTATCGCGGTCTGTATTTCCCAGGTACTGATTTTTCACATCTGCTGCAGGTACAAAAGTTCCGGGTACATCTCCCCAATTTCTAATCAATTCAGAATAATAGAGTGCCCGTAGTGACAAAGCCTCCCCATAATATCTTTTCATCTTAGCCTTATCAGCTGCCGAACCATTTTTATAGAGATTTGAGTTTGGGATATACTTGCAGGCAATATTGGCCCGCTCTATGCCATCGTACAACTGCACATAAACATTATACATCGGGTTACTTGCGGGGGTAACGCCATAATTGGCTACCGCATAATCTGCACCACCATCAAAAGCCGCATTGCCCCGGTACATAAAATCGTCAGCGCCCAAGCCAAAATAAGCAGAGAGCTGGTTCCCGTAGCCGTTGCCACCAGCAAGTTTGGTATAGATTCCTATCACCTGGCTATTGGTATAATTCACATCCTCAAAGGTTTGTTCTAAATTTAGTTTTGAAGGTGAATTGTAATCCAGATATTTTTTACAAGAAGACAGTGTTAGCAAAGCAGTAGCTGCCAACAACATCATTATATTTTTAAAATTAGTGTTCATGACCTAAAAGATTTACTATCAAAAAATGAGGTTAATTCCCGCCAGAATGTATCTATTTCGCGGATAGGCAGAATAATCCACTCCCGGTGTCAATGGATTACTTCTTCGGGTATTCGCCTCAGGGTCAAAACCGCTGTACCGGGTAAAGGTGTACAGGTTATTCACCGTAGCAAAAACCCGTAATTTCGAAATGGTCCTAATCCGTTGCATAATGCTTGAGGGCAGGGAATAGCCTAATGTAACATTAGAAATCCTTATAAAAGAAGCATCTTCAATCGCATCTGAGTACACCTGATATGAACCCCGTGTTGGCATATAAATCTTCGCATCCTTATTTGCTGCTGCCATCTGATCCCAATCAGTTATCAAAACTCCATTATTGTCAAAAGATTTCCAGCGATCAGTAAACTTTGCCAGTAAATTGTTTCCATTTGCCTGATAAGCAGAACTAAATTCGATGGTATTGGCGTTATAGGTTTTATTTCCATAAGAAAAGTTCACAAACACACTCATGTCAAAGTTTTTATAAGAAAACTGGTTATTCCAGCCACCATAAAACAGGGGCTGAACATTACCCAAAACCGTTTTGTCTTTAGTGGTAATTACAGAATCTCCCTCAAGAGAAGTCTTTTTCAGTTTCATCACGCCTGGATATACCTGGCTTTGTCCAAGTATAGCTGCAGCATTGGCTGTACCAGGCTTCAAAACCCATACGTTTCCAGCAGGATTCGATTTTGTCCGGTCAAAATCATCAAGTGTGTAAAAGCCATCCGTTACGTAGCCGTAAAACTGTCCTACCGGTTTACCTACTGCTACATAAAAATCCTCTCCACTCTGGCCCCAACCAGAAGAAACGGCATACCCCATACTTCCGTCCTGCAGCGATAAGATTGTATTTTTATTCATTGATATATTGAAACTGCTGTTATAGGTAAAGCTTTTACGGTTTACAATAACACCGCTTAGCTGAACTTCAATCCCTTTATTCCGCGTAGAGCCCACATTTTTATATTGCTGGGTATAACCTAACGACTGAGGTACATTGGCCTGTAACAACAGGTCATTTGTACGATTCACATAAGCGTCTACCGATGCGGTAAAACGCCCTTTAAATAAACTGAAATCCAGTCCAATATTTCTCGATATCGTAGTTTCCCATTTAAGATCAGCATTGGCCAGGTTTGCAGAATATAAACCTGCAGTTTGTGAATTGTCTGTTGCGGCGTATCCTGCCGAATTCGAACTTGTTGTGAAAATTGTGGCAAACAAACGATCACTGCTTACCCTGTTGTTCCCTGCAGTACCATAACTTGCCCTAAATTTCAGGTTATCTAGCCATAACAAGTTCAGTTTTTTCATGAATTGTTCCTCAGATACCCGCCAGGCAAACTGAGCGGAAGGAAATGTTCCCCAGCGATGCTCAGGACCGAACTTCGACGATCCGTCACGTCTCAACATCAGGTTTAAATTATATTTACTTTTATAGGAGTACATCATTCTTCCAAAAAAGGAAAATAAGCGATCACCACCTACTTCGGTAGTTGGTGATGGCTGAATGGCTCCTGCGGGCGGATTTGCCTGCTGGATGTTGGCGAATGCCTGTTCCGCTGTAACAGCTGCAGGGAAATACTTAATGGTCTGATTAAATGATTTGGAATTACTTTGATTGATTTCCTGCCCGAGCAAAATATCTAAAGTGTTATCTTTGTTTATTTTAGGGTTAAAACTTACCGTATTGCTATTGGTGATGTTGTTGCCGTTACCAGTATTTAAACTGACATAAGGCTGACTGGCGTACTGACTCGATGAGTTTCTGCTGGAAACGGAGTAATTGGCAATCCCTGAGAAGTTATCATTTTTAGAATCATTTGCCGTATAGCCAACCACGCTTCGGAACGTTAACCGCTGTATCGGGGTATAAGCAAGCTGCGCACTGGTGATCAAAGCATTATTATAAGCGTTTCTCACATCTGTTAATGCAGAAGTTAAGGGATTGCTCAAATTGATGGTATTGTCAAAAATTGCATTTGGATCATATTCTTCAAAACTGATGATACCTTCATAAGGTTGAAAGCGGACCGAATATTTCAATCTGTTGTTAGATGAACTCCCAGTACTTGAAGTACCTGCGCCATCAACCCTTTGCCTGCTGTAACGTACATTTAATCCTAATCTGAGCTTACTGGAGATTTTATTGTCAAATCGAAAAGAGGCAAAAGTTCTTTTTAGGCCAGAATTTAACATTACCCCTTGCTCGCTGGTATTGTTCAATGTAAAATTATAAGTTGTAGCATCCGTACCGCCAGTTACATTTAGGATTTGTGTATTTGACAAAGCATTTCTGCCAAAAATTTTATCCTGCCAGTTGACCATTGGAAAACTCTTATAAATCTCCAGGTCCGACCATTTTCCATAATTCCGGTCAAATCCATTTAAAGCCGCAGTATCTGTAATGGCAAAACCATTGTAGTGGCGGTGTGCCAACTCATATTGAAAATTCACAAAATCATAGGGTGCTAAAACTTTGATCTCATTTACAATATTTCTTGAACCTGCAAAAGCGTCAAATGAAACAATAGTTCGGCCCTTCCTGCCCGATTTTGTTGTAATCAGGACTACACCATTGGCACCTCTTGCGCCGTATATTGCCGTAGAGGCTACATCTTTCAATACATCAATGGTTTCTATTTCGTTTGGTGATATAATTGATAATGCTCTTTCTAGTGGAACGCCATCCACAATATACAAAGGTGCATTATCCTGGGTCAGAGAAGTTCCACCACGTACAATAATCTGAATATCAGAACCAGGTGCTCCCTCTGTGGCTTTCACAGAAACACCGGCAAGTTTACCTGCCAGCGCTTCGGCGGCAGTACCTACCGGAAAATCAGCAATATCCTTCGCGCTGACACTGGAGACAGCCGAGGCCAGCTTATCCCTCGAAATTGATTTGCCATAGCCTACGTTTACCACAACTTCCTGTAAGGCATTGCTGGATGGAGACAATTGAACGGTAATTGAACCGCTGCCATTGACATTTATTTCTTTACTAGTATAGCCAATATATTTAAAAACAAGTACCTGAGCACCCGCAGTGATATTTACCTTAAAAGCGCCGTTGTTATCGGTCATCGTCGACGTTTTAGTGCCTTTCAAAGTTACACTTACCCCAACCATGCTCTGTTTGGTATCGTTATCCAGTACTTTTCCCGTTACCAAAAGTTTAGGGGCCTGTGCCCTGCTACTGATACAGAACAAGAGAAAAAGAAACTGTAGTAGTATAATTTTCTTCATATTTTTTTACGCTGTAATTCTAAAAAATTCATCTTTTTATAGGCATGATCCCAAAATGCCTGGAGTCAATTCAAGGGCTTTCAATTCGCTTTCAGGTATTTATTTAAAGGGCAGCTTTTTATTTCTTTTAATCCCTCAATAACACATTTAGCATTCAGTTCAGCACCTTGCAGATTGGTATGTGTACCATCCACGGGAAAAAAAGATTTAACCCCTTTGGGCCCTATCACAACCCAATGTTTCGCTACTATTCGATTTAAATTGATAAAATAAGTACCTTCTTTTTTAGCGACAGATTGAGCCCATTCCGGGTATTCCGCTTCTTTTACCACCTCTCCATTTTCCCATTTATTACGTGGTACCAGGGAACAAATGATTGGGATCGCGCCCTTTTCCTTTGCCTCGCTCACAAATTTGTTAAGGTACCAGCCATAGGTATGTACAATCTCCTTCTGATGTGTGCGAATACTAATGATCTCCTTCGTCTCTGGTCCAATGCCGAGTAAAGATCCTTTCTGTTTGGTGCTATCGTCTACCCCCGCATGGTCATTGTGTCCAAATTGCATCATCACCATGTCTCCCTTTTTCAACCTGGCTAAAATCTTTTCCCATCTGCCATCCAGAATAAAGGTCCGCGTACTGGTTCCGGCTTTAGCATGGTTTCGAATGGCCACTTGATTCGTATCCAGATATGGATATAGCAAGCTACCCCATCCCCAGTATTCATTCTTTCCATTTCCATCACTATTTTGTACTGTAGAATCCCCTATAATGTACAGAACCGGTCTATCTACTGGTTTAAATGCAATGACGGCCAGCAATGTAAATGCAAAGCAAATGCCCCCTTTAATCATCTTAATTACGTTCATATTTATATTATTTGGTTAGTTTAATCTGTTATTTTTTAAAGGAAGCTTCCCTTGCTCCATGATTGAATACGGCTTTTATGGCTTCCTTTCCAAGATCTGTATTTTTGATTTTAATGTTTTCGATAGCTTCCCCATTGAGGTCAAATAAAACTCCTGCCCCCGGATTAAACTTAACACCATCCAAATTGATATTTTTACTACTTTCTATATAAACCACTGGCATTTTTTCCTTGGTTAAGCACACAGAATTTGTGATTTCAATGCCGTTTGCATCTTTAATCTGTATGGCTTTATTGGCATTCAGGAATAAGTTTCGCATGTGGATGTTGCTTACCGGCATTTCAGGGATGCCGCGAATAAAAACACCTATATTGGCACTGTTACAAATGATGTTGTCGATAAATATGTCTCTAAACTGTGGGGTTTCAACACTAACTTTCGGTACTTCCTGTTTTTGATTGGCCTCGGGTGATTTGGTCCAGTAATACATGTCAAAAAATATCGCTTCATCCACAATGTTAAACATGTTGAGATTCCTGATGTAAATCTTCTCCACGATACCACCACGTCCACGCGTGGTTTTAAAACGAATCCCCTTATCCGTTCCCATAAAAGAGCAATCGGTAACAAATATATTTCTCGCTCCACCAGACATTTCGCTGCCTACCACAAATCCACCATGTCCTGCATATATTTTATTGTTACGAACAATTACATTTTCTGTTGGTACATTTCTTTTTCTTCCTTCCGCATCTTTACCCGATTTGATACAGATCGCATCATCCCCAACGTCAAATACAGAACCTTCGATCAATACATTTCTACAGGATTCCACATCCACTCCATCTCCATTTTGTGCATAATCGGGGTTTTTAACGACAATATCCCTCAATGTCAGGTCAGTACAAAGCAGCGGATGAATGTTCCAGGCTGGTGAATTCTGAAAAGTTACCCCTTGCAAAAGCACTTTACTGCAATTGGTCAATACGATAAGATTTGGTCTGAGGTAATCTTTAATGTCTTCAAAATCTGATAGTTTTTTACCGGTCTCCAATAAAACAGACCGCTTTTCCAAATGTGCCTTTTTCGTTTTTCCAGTAGGAAACCAGGTCTTTCCATCCTCACTCAGCAAACCTCCGGATGCTAACTTCTTTTTCCATTCGTCTTCAGTGAGTTTATCCTTACCTACCATTCTCCAGGCATCACCGTTACCATCAATGGTGCCAGCCCCTGTGATCGCTACGTTTTCCAGATCGATTCCCATAATCGGCGATTGGTTACGAGCAGAAGGCTTACCTTCATAATTTCCTGCTATAATTTTGTATTGATTAAAATCACTGGAAAATTGCAGTAAGGCATTCTTTTCCAAATGTAGGTTAACATTACTTTTTAATTCGACCGGTCCGGTAAGCCAGTAACCAGAAGGAATCAAGACTACACCACCACCGCTCTTGCTACAGGTAATGATTGCCTGATTGATACTTTTGGTATTTAAAGTATTACCATTTGCAACCGCACCAAATTTGGCAATATTAAAGGTATCGGTTTTGAAAACAGGTTGTTTGATTTTTGGAAGGTTATCCCAGGGATCAGCTCTTGTTTGTGCAGTTGTACAAAAAGCATAGGCATTAAACAAAAGGGCAAAAAGCCAAAAGTGCAATTTCATCTAAACGGGTGTGCTAAGGTTTTATATTTGGTTGTTCGTTAAAACAAACCTAGATAACCCACATCATTTAGAGGAGTAAATTTTGGTTAAATAGGAGCAAATATTGTTTTCTGACCAAATTTGGCCACAATTGTCGATTTAGGGCTATTAAATAATAGTCAGCCATATTTTATTTTTTTCGACCTTTCAAATACTCGGATGGTGAAATCCCATAGTCTTCTTTAAAGCAGCGGCCAAAATATTTAGCGTTGTTGAAACCAACAGCGTAGGCAATTTCGGAGACATTATGTTCGCCGGTATCTAAAAATTGTTTTGCTCTTTTAAGTCGCATCTGACGAACGAATTCAACAGGAGTCAAATTGGTGAGACTTTTAAATTTTTTGTAAAACGTGGTTCTACTCATCCCTATAGATTCCGCAACAAGCTCGATATTAAAATCAGGATCAACCATCCCCTTTTCAACAATTGCTATAATATCTTTTAGAAAAACCTCGTCCTTCGAGGTGATACAAATTTCGCCCGGACTTAGCGCTATTATTTTGTGATCAGGCAATAAAGACTCAAAAACTTTTTGTCGTTGCTTTAACAGGTTAGCTATTGAAGCCAGTATAAATGCAGTCTGAAAGGGTTTAACAATATAATAATCGGCCCCATAGCTGAGCCCCTCTATTTGGTTTTCTACAGAAGATTTGGCAGTTAGCAGGATCACCGGAATATGGCTCGTATTTTCATTAGTCTTTAAATGATCCAGCATTTGTATTCCATCCATTATCGGCATCATCACATCACTCAAGATAAGGTCCGGAATCAATTCCACAGCTATTTTCAACCCCTGCTTTCCATCAGCTGCTTCCAATACATGATAAAATTCGCTCAGCTGATCGGCCAGAAATTGTCTCAGTTCCCCATTATCATCCACAATCAGGACTACAGGGCGATTTGCATGGGCCTGATTTATAGAACGCTCCACTGTCGGAACTGCGACCACTTGTTGATGAACATGGGTAACTACATCATCAAAAACAGCATCAGAAATGTTTTCAGCATTTTTAAAATGTGCTTTCCCCAATTTCAGCGTTACTTTTACGCCGAGTCCCTTATCCGGGTTATTCTGAGCTTCAATCTTACCATGGTGAAGCAGAACGATCTCTTTACAAAGTGCCAGTCCAATACCTGTACCCTCCAGGTTATTGCCAGGATCTTTATCCAGTTCATAGTACAGTTCGAAAATATCTTCTAGTTTATCCTCAGGAACACCGGGCCCCTGGTCAATGACATGAATCGTAAAAAGATCTTCAGATTGGTTTTCATCAATTTTAATCCTGACTATCGAGTTTTTTGATGTAAATTTAAGTGCATTCGCCAATAGGTTGTAAATCACTATATCAATTTTTTCTGTATCTACCCATGCATACAAGTCTTTAACCTTTGCGATAACCAATACCTCAATTTGTTTTTCCTTCGCCAATTCTAAAAAATGCCCCACAATATGATGAACTAAACCAATGATATCTGTATGGCTTATTTTAAGGCTCATTTTTCCACTTTGCGTTTTTCTAAAATACAGGAGTTGATTGATGAAACGCACCATACGGTCCGCATTACGCATAACCACATTAATGTAGTCGCGTCCCCTTACTGACAAAATCTCGTGGCGGGAAATCTCTTCGATCGGGTTTACAATCAATGCTAAAGGCGTTCTAAGCTCATGAGAAATATTAGTAAAAAAACGCAGTTTTAGTTCGGTAAGCCGTTGTTCTAGTGCAATCTTATTACGCAACCTGATCACTGTAAATGTGATCCTTCGTGCTATTTCTATTAAAACTCCCAATAGAACGACATACAAAATATAAGCCCATGCAGTACGCCATGGTGGCGGAGCAATATGGATTGCCAGCTTTTTAGCAGGCAAGCTTTCGTACAGATCAGCATTCATACTTTTTACCTCAAAAAGGTAATTTCCGGGTGGCAGGTTTGTATAGGTGGCTCTGCGCTGATTTTTAACACTCTGCCATTCCGTATCAAATCCATTTAAGCGGTAAGCATATTGTAGTTTGTTGCCGGAACGGTAATCAAGAACAGCAAAATCAATACTGATGATGTTCTCATTGTAGTTCAGGTCAATCTGCTTAACCTCGTTGATATCAATATTTAAATTGGGCCTTTTTCCGTTTAGATTGACTTCCTTATTGTTAATCTGAAAATTGGTCAATGCCATTTTTGCGCTAATCTTCTGATCAGTAATTGCCGCTGGATTAAAAGTAATGTACCCATTGATGCAGCCAAAGAAGAGCTCCCCGTCGGGAAGTTTTAAACTGGCAGCTTCCGAAAATCCTGTTTTTGGCAGACCATCATAAGAGTCGTAACTCCTGAAAGTCTCATGTACCGTGTTTAGTCTGGCAATGCCATTTTCCGTTGCTAGCCACAAGTTTTGCATGTTGTCTTCTACAATGCTGAGCACATAATCACTGGGCAACCCATTTTCCTTTGTAAAAACTTTAACTTTCAGCTTCTTGTCAGATACAGCGGTAACCATATTCAAACCACCACCCGAGGTCCCCAGCCACATCCTGTTTCTCGTGTCCCTATAAATGTACTGGACATCATTATTCCCCAGACTTTCCTGATCACCAGCTATTTTGCCATAGGTATTAAAAATGTAATTCGCGGTTGCTTTCCCTTTAGGATTAAAAATTACCAGCCCATTTGTCGTAGCCAACCAGATCTTCCCCACTTTATCTTCTGCCAAATGTCTTACTTTTAGGGAGCCCGAGGGATAATTTTTAAATGAATTGAAAACATTTACAAAGCGGGCATTTCCTCCTGCATCACTGATCAAATTAATTCCCTGCTCATAGGTTGCCACCCAAATCCGGCCTGATTTATCTTCCAGCAGGGCGTAAATCAGATCGCTGCTCAAACTGTTTACATCTCTTCGATCAGCACGATAATGCGTAAGTTTATATTGATTTGCAGCCCCGTCAATTGGAACCGCTCTAAACAGACCATTTCCCTTGGTTCCCAACCACATTATCCCATTGCGATCCTCCATAAAGGTATAGATCAAACCAAATCCGGCAGCCGGCATATTAACAAAAATATTTTTTAATGGCTTGCCCTTGTCATAAACATATAAGCGCCCAGATTTAACACCAATCCAAAGGCGTTTTTTCCGGTCACTGTAAACACCCCGGACTTCGTTATCGGATTTATTAGCCGTATTTTCCTCCAGCAGCCAATGTTTAAAATCATTCTTCTGGAAGATGATCTTTTCTAAGCCCCTGTCCCTTGTACTAAGCCACAGTATACCTGCTGGGTCAAAATAACTGTTCCCTACAATATTAGAAAACTTATGATCAGTAGACCTGGGTTTATTAAAAAAATACTCAATCACCTCATTAACAGGATCATAATAACCAAACCCACCACCTTTCATAGATGTCCAAATGCGCCCGGTATGGTCCTCAAAAACCTTATAATCCTTTGCACTATTGAAAAAATTAGCGTCGTTTTCCTGAAAAAAATATTTAAAAGTTTCCTTTTTAGGGTCGTACTTAATTAAACCATGTTTTTCAGGCTCAATCCATAACAACCCAGATTTATCCTCATAAATAGACAACATCAGGTACGTACCAAATAGTTCTGCTTTAGCAATTCGCTGGCCCGATAAGTTTGCTGTAAGCAGTGTATTCCCAGCAGTTATATATAGGCATTTACCATTTTTTGAAGGCAAAATTTTATTCAATCTGTTTGGTGATATCTTTTCTTTTGAAAATCGATGTGAAGATTTTTCATAACGGATCAGCCAGCCTTCAGCCGTACCATACCAAATATTAAATTGATCCTCAGCAATACAAGTATATGCATCCGTTTGAAGTAAACCAGAACTGATGCGGCTACTCCTGTAAATCCCCGAAGCATCTAAACGCAGTAAACTCAAACCATTTTCAGTACCAACCCATAATTGATCCTGCTGGTCGGCATGTAGAAAATTAATACGGTTTGAAGGAAGCTGAAAGCCTTGTCCAATGTCCGAACCATATCTATTGATTTTCAACTGATCACCCTCCGCATTTTTCACTATAAATATACCTTGATTTAAAGTGGAAAGACAGATATAGCCATTTTCAGCAAGCGAAATACCATTAAATAAAATCTTATTTATTTTTTTTTCTGCCAAAATACCGCCCACCGAAAGGAACTTCTTATTGCGTTTATCAAACCGATATACCTGGTTGTCGTAAACTTCAAGCCAGAGATAACCATCCTTGTCTTCTACAATATTATCAACCCTGTTCAATTTTAAATTGGAACTATCTCCCGGACGTGTTTTATAGTTGACAAAATTTTCGCCGTCAAATCTGTTTATGCCATCCCAAGTGCCAAACCAGATAAACCCATCACTATCTTTAATTATGGTCGTTATTCCATCATGGGATAAACCATCTTCGGTTGAATAGTGCTCAATCTTACACTTGAGCTGAGCTACAGTGTTTACTGTTAAAAATAACAATAGTATAAAACAGCACACTACTTTTCCCTTATGCAAGATACAAAATTGACTCATGCCTCATTTTATTCGGTTTAGCAGCAAGATTAAACACTAAGTATTAATAAAAAAAATATATGTGACTAAAACTATGCAATCGATTTCACACTTTGATGTTCTAAAATATTTTTTGTGGAATGTCCATGGCATATTCAGGGAATGATTATACCAATAAAGCAATGTAATTTATGATATGTGACGCGCCAAGAAATAATGTAGATGAATGGGACTAGTGCCGTTTGATCATGAAGTAGTAGATGCTCATCATGTAAGGATGAGCCTATTTTCTTTACATGATTTTATGTAGTTAAATACTTGCCTTAAAAAGGCTTAAGTCAACTGCCCAACTCCATTTGGAATTCATCCGTAAACGATTCGTAACCTAAAATCAAAAAAGCCCCTAGTTTTCACTAGAAGCTTTTGAAGTGCACTTGTAGGGATTCGAACCCCAAACCTTCTCATCCGTAGTGAGATGCTCTATCCAATTGAGCTACAAATGCATTTTTTTTTAAAGTACTTCCGTTTCGTTAACGGACTGCAAAAGTAATGCTTGAAATTGATTTTACCAACTTTTTTGTAAAATAATCTCAAGCATTTCTTCCTAAGTTTAAAACTATGCTTCTACCACTTTTCTAATTGCATCAAAATCAGGCATATTACCTGCATCTTCTAAAACTTCAGCATGAATAATTTTTCCGTCTTCGTCGATTACAAAAGCAGATCTTTTAGATACCCCTCTTAAATTAAAGACAAATTCATCATAAAATGCACCATAAGCCTGAGATACTTCTTTATTAAAATCAGACAATAAAGGGAACTGATAAGCATTTTCTTCTTTAAATTTTGCCAATGTAAAAGGTGAATCCACTGAAATACCAACAACCTCAGCATTCATTCCCTGGTAATAGCCAAAACTATCTCTCATGGTACATAATTGTGTAGTACATACACCCGTAAACGCCATTGGGAAAAAATGTACAACTAATTTTTTTCCCTTATAGTCTGAAAGAGACACTTCTTTCAAATCAGAATTGAATAATTTAAAGTCTGGGGCTTTTTCGCCAACTTGTAATGCCATATCAATATATTTTTTTGTGTACTATTAATTGTATTCCCAAACTTAAAGAATTATTGACAGTTTGTTTGCAGAATTTTCAGTTTTGCACTGCTCAGCCAAGGAGATGACTCCAACTATAGTCCAACTATACTCCAACTTGACACCGACTTTCCCAAGGAATAGTTGGAGTCAAGTTGGAATTTAGTCACTTTATAATTGCTATTTTACCAAAGGCTAGCCTAGCTTAAAGCTCGCGCTCTTTCAATTGCTGATCAACAACCGCTAGACCTTCTTCAAAACTATGAGGCTTATACCCCAATTCCGAAATAGTCTTATCTAAAATAAAACCTGTCTTTACAGGCCTCTTTGCAGTTTGATTTAATGACTCTGAACTAATCTCACTAATCAGAGATTTATCAAGATGCCAGAAATCGGCTACCCTTTCAACCAGCTCCGATATACTCATCATGTCTTTTCCCGAAGCATTAAATACACCTCTTGCATCTTTTTCCACCGCCAATAAACAGCAATCAGCCAAATCCTCAGCAAGAGTAGGCATTCTCCACTGGTCGTTTACCACATTGATAGGGTTCCCCTTTTCAAGCGCACCTTTAGCCCAAAGTACAATATTCGATCTGCTCATATCGCTAACAATACCATACACAATAATAGTACGTAGAATAGCCCAACGACAAGTTGAACTTTTAATCACCTCTTCCGCCTCTAGCTTGGTAATACCATAATAACTTAAAGGACTTGGTGCAGCTAGTTCATCGTAAGGACCATTGGCACCATCAAAGATAAAGTCTGTTGATAGATGAATCAATTGAATATTATGCTGTTCACAAAGTGATACCAATGTCTTAACAGCTTCAACATTTAATTGATGAGCGAGGTCCTTTTCCGACTCGCAAGTATCCACATTAGTCATTGCTGCGGTATGAATAATCGCATCTGGCTGAAACTTTTCCACAATGCTTTTCACATTTTCAGGATCGAGAATATCCATTTCTGCATATGCATAACCTTGCTTAACAGGAAAACGATTTGCACCTTTTGATGTGGCAATTAAGTTAAATTGATTCGTTTTCAGTAAACGTTCAGTGATTTTCTGCCCCAAAAGGCCATTGCTACCAGTAACAAGTATAGATTTCATTAGCGTAATTTTCTTAATAGAACAGCCAACAAAGCCACAAAACCCTGTGTTTTTCGACTGCTTTTGTATCCGCTAAAATACCATTTTAAAAACTGTTGAAAAACTTTTTATTTATATGTGCAATTCTTGTATAAAAATTTTAACTTTGCAAACCGAATTGCGAGCTTATAAAAGGCCCTTTAACAATTTGATATTTATAATTTTACCCAAAACAATATATGCCTAACATTGGAAAAATAGCGCAGATTATAGGACCGGTAGTTGACGTGAGTTTTGCTGACGATGCTCATTTACCTCAAATCTTCTCTGCATTAGAGATTGAAAAAGAAAACGGACAGAAAGTCGTTTTAGAAGTTCAACAACATCTTGGTGAAGACCGCGTACGTGCAATTGCAATGGACTCGACCGATGGTTTGGTTCGTGGCATGAAAGCATTGGATACTGGTTCTCCTATCAAAATGCCGATTGGTGATCAAATTAAAGGTCGCTTATTCAATGTTGTTGGTGAAGCTATTGATGGAATCAACACAGTTGATAAAACTGATGGTCGTCCGATCCACAATGCTCCTCCTAGATTCGAAGACTTGTCAACAGAAACTGAAGTACTTTTCACAGGTATTAAAGTTATTGACTTGTTAGAGCCTTATGCTAAAGGTGGTAAAATCGGATTGTTTGGTGGTGCGGGTGTTGGTAAAACAGTATTGATCATGGAATTGGTAAATAACATTGCGAAAGCATATGCTGGTTTATCTGTATTCGCTGGTGTAGGTGAACGTACTCGTGAAGGTAATGACCTTTTACGTGAGTTCATTGAGTCTGGTGTAATCAACTATGGCGATGACTTCCTTCATTCAATGGAAAAAGGTGGATGGGATTTAAAAACTGTTGACACTGAAAAATTAAAAGAATCTAAAGCAACATTGGTATTCGGTCAAATGAACGAGCCTCCTGGTGCACGTGCTCGTGTAGCTTTATCAGGATTAACTGTTGCTGAATACTTCCGTGATGGCGATGGTGAAGGCGCTGGAAAAGATATTCTTTTCTTCGTTGATAACATCTTCCGTTTTACTCAGGCAGGTTCTGAGGTATCGGCACTATTAGGCCGTATGCCTTCTGCAGTAGGTTACCAACCTACATTAGCAACTGAGATGGGTTTGATGCAAGAGCGTATTACTTCAACTAAACGTGGTTCAATCACATCTGTACAAGCGGTTTACGTACCTGCGGATGATTTAACTGACCCGGCTCCGGCTACAACATTTGCCCACTTAGATGCAACTACTGTATTGTCACGTAAAATTGCTGAGTTAGGTATCTATCCTGCAGTGGATCCATTGGATTCTACTTCACGTATCCTTTCTCCTGCTGTATTAGGTGATGAGCACTATAATACTGCTCAACGCGTAAAAGAAACTTTACAACGTTATAAAGAACTTCAGGATATTATCGCCATCTTAGGTATGGATGAGTTATCTGAAGAAGATAAATTGGTTGTTTCACGTGCACGTCGTGTTCAGCGTTTCTTATCTCAGCCGTTCCACGTTGCTGAGCAGTTCACTGGATTAAAAGGTGTATTGGTTGACATTAAAGATACCATCAAAGGATTTAACATGATCATGGATGGTGAAGTTGATGAATATCCTGAAGCTGCATTTAACCTTGTAGGTAGTATCGAAGAAGCTATTGAAAAAGGTAAAAAATTATTGGCTGAAGCGAACTAGTATATAGTATTAGTACTTAGGATATAGATCTGATCTCTAGCCTAAGTACTTATATCTAACTGCTACATACTAATAGCTAACGACTAAATACTAAAAGAATGACACTAGAAATATTAACACCAGATAAGAAAGTTTTTGAAGGCGAAGTAACTGCGGTTACTGTGCCAGGAACAATGGGCTCATTCCAGATTTTGCATGACCATGCTCCTATTATTTCGACTTTGGAAGATGGTCCCGTGATTATTAAAAGCAAGACCGGCGATAATACCTTTATTATTAAAGGTGGTGTGGTTGAGGTCCTAAAAAACAAAATTATTGTTTTAGCCGAAGGGGTTGCTTAATATTTTATCATACAATATTAGAAAGCCCTTTGAAAATTTCAAAGGGCTTTTTTTATACCTTTTTTTTCAACATTTCATCACAATGATCTTGAAAATTATGAAAAGCTAATCAAGCTTCTGTTAATTAAAACAAATCAAATATGAGCCAGTTAAAAACATGATTTTGATCAACTTTTTTGATGAGTCGGGCCATTTTAAGAAGAAATTCACAAAAATTGCAATGCTCGCATAACATCAATACCGAATACCGAAATCATATTTGGTATACCGACCACCAATTAACATACCACATACAATACTTTTACAGAATTTAATACCTACATTTAAAAACAATGAAGAATTAAATTTTTTTTCAAATATTTTTGTCCAGCTATTGATAGTTTAGAAAGCAACCAGTAAATTGGATTTATAAAGCAATAACAAATAAATAAGATAATGAACCTTTCAATTACAGCATTATATAATGTCATTATTAACCTAATTATTCTTCTGATTCTTCAGAAGGACAAGGCGCTGTAAATGAATTTTTAATAAAAAAATATACGCAAGCGCCCCCTAAAGTGGCGCTTTTTTAATGAAATAAAACGAGATAAAAAACAGATCAATAGAAAATGCAATATTTCAACTCAAATACAGTGCTTTTTTTGAACGGACAGTTTCAAAAAGCATCTAACACGACAGCCGATATATATGGTCAGTCATTACATTATGGCTATGCTGTATTTGAAGGAATAAGAGCATATAGCACTCATAATGGAACCAGGATTTTTAAAGCCAGAGAACATTTTGAACGATTAAAGCGTTCAGCAGAGCTGGTACATATTCCATTTCCATGGAAAGTTGCTGATCTGATTAAGCAAACTTATAAATTATTGGAGATCAATAATCTGAAAAATGCCTACATCCGACCCTTAATTTATTGCGCACCTAATATGTCATTAATAGGTGGCACAAAACCATCCATCATGATTTGTGCGTGGGAATGGGGAGCTTATCTTGGTCATGAACAATTGAAAGTCTGCATCTCGAGTTATGAAAGACCAAATCCTAAATCAATTCCAATAGAAGCTAAAGTAAGTGGAAACTATGTTAACTCTATCTTAGCAACAACGGAAGCAAAAAATAAAGGTTTTGACGAAGCCTTATTGCTTGACATGAACCAGAATATTGCTGAGGCGCCAGGAGCTAATATTTTCATTGAAAAGAATGGCAAGCTATATACACCTCCTCTAGGAAATATTTTACCTGGAATAACCCGGGCTACAGTAATAGAGTTATGTAAAATCCTGGAAATTGAAGTTACAGAAAAACACCTATCAGTAACTGATCTGAAACATGTAGATAGTGCCTTTTTCTGTGGAACGGCTTCAGAAATTGCTGGCATAGCTTCAATAGATGAATATAGTTTTCCAATCAAGTGGACAGATAGCATCGGTTCTACATTACAACGCACCTATAAATGCCTGGTTCTGGAAAAGCAAAACTATGAAGTCATTATATAGAGCAAAATTTAAAGAATTAAATATTAAATAAAACTATAATACCTAATATATATACCGAACTAAAATATGTCACAAACACCTGAAATTAACAGATACAGCAAAACCTTTACACAAGATCCTACTCAACCAGCTGCACAGGCAATGCTATATGGAATTGGTTTGACCAAAGAAGATATGGACAAGGCTCAAGTGGGTATTGCCAGCATGGGTTACGATGGTAACACTTGCAACATGCACTTGAACGATTTGGCTAAAATTGTAAAAGAAGGTGTCTGGAAAAATGATATGGTTGGTTTAACCTTTGGTACTATCGGGGTAAGTGATGGTATGTCAAACGGAACTGATGGTATGCGCTACTCTTTAATATCAAGAGATGTAATTGCAGATTCAATTGAAACTATTTGTGGTGGACAATATTATGATGGTCTGATCACTGTGCCTGGTTGCGATAAAAACATGCCAGGATCTATCATGGCAATGGGTCGTTTAAACCGCCCTTCAATTATGGTATACGGTGGAAGTATCCACTCTGGGAAATATAAAGGGGCCTCTTTAAATATTGTATCAGCTTTTGAAGCTTTAGGACAAAAGTTAGCTGGTAATTTAGAAGAAGAAGATTTCCAGGGCGTAATCAAAAATGCTTGCCCGGGAGCTGGTGCATGTGGTGGTATGTATACTGCAAACACAATGGCTTCGGCAATTGAGGCATTGGGTATGAGTTTGCCTTATAGCTCTTCGTATCCTGCTACCAGCGATGAGAAAAAACAAGAATGTACAGATGCAGGAAAATACATCCGTATCCTTTTAGAAAGAAATATACTTCCTTCTGATATCATGACCGACAAAGCATTCCACAATGCTATTGTAACTGTAATGGTGTTAGGTGGTTCTACCAATGCGGTATTGCACTTAATTGCAATGGCTAAATCTGTTGGCCTGAACTTAAAATTGGAAAATTTCCAAAAAATTAGTGACAGCACACCAGTATTGGGCGACTTAAAGCCTAGTGGAACTTACATGATGGAAGATCTGCATAACATAGGTGGTGTACCAGCAGTACTAAAATATCTATTGAAAGTTGGATTGATCCATGGCGACTGTATTACTGTTACTGGTAAAACTTTAGCAGAGAATGTTGCTGACGCAGTAGATTTAGACTTTGATACGCAAAAGATCATCTTCCCAATAGAAAATCCCATTAAAGAAACTGGTCACTTGCAAATGCTATATGGTAATCTTGCAACGGAAGGTTCAGTAGCTAAAATCAGTGGTAAAGAAGGAGAGAAATTTACTGGTCCTGCACGTGTATTTGACGGTGAGAAATCACTTATGGCTGGTATCCAAAGTGGAAGGGTAAAAAGCGGAGATGTTGTAGTGATCAGACAAGTTGGACCTAAAGGTGCGCCTGGTATGCCAGAAATGCTTAAACCTACTTCGCTAATTATTGGAGCAGGCTTAGGAAAATCAGTAGCCTTAATTACAGATGGTCGTTTTTCTGGTGGTACACATGGTTTTGTGGTAGGTCACATTACTCCTGAAGGCTGGGATGGTGGAAACATCGCACTAGTTCATGATGATGATATCATCACAATTGATGCAGTAAACAATTCAATTGATGTTCACCTTACAGATGAGCAACTGGCTACACGTCGTGCGGTCTGGAAACAACTTCCTCCACCGGTCACCAAAGGCGTGCTTTACAAATACATTAAACAAGTAAGCAGCGCCAGTGAAGGATGCGTAACAGACGCTTATAATGATTAAACAATTTTAAAAACCTCATTACCTTAAATATAAAACAATGAATACAGCACAAGAGGAAGCAACCACCTTAACGGAACCCAAGAAGACAGTAAGTATTTCTGGTTCGGTAGCTTTATTGGAAGGATTAATTGCCGAAGGTACGGATACCATTTTTGGTTATCCTGGTGGTGCCATCATGCCGATTTATGATGCACTGTACGATTATAAAGATAAATTAAAACATATCCTGGTACGCCATGAGCAAGGCGGAACACATGCTGGTCAGGGCTATGCACGTACTTCAGGAAAAGTAGGTGTGGTATTCGGAACAAGCGGTCCGGGTGCAACCAACCTGGTTACAGGCTTAGCTGATGCTCAGATTGACAGTACTCCTATGGTATGTATAACCGGACAGGTGTTTGCACACTTGCTCGGAACTGATGCTTTTCAGGAAACTGACGTAATCAACATCACTACCCCGGTAACTAAATGGAATTATCAGATTACTGATGCTACAGAAATACCAAGTGTATTAGCTAAAGCATTTTATATTGCCCGCAGTGGCAGACCTGGTCCTGTATTGATTGACATTACGAAAAATGCACAGTTGCAAATGTTCGATTACGAAGGTTACACCCCTTGTGATCATGTACGTAGCTACCGTCCGAAACCATTAATCAGACAAGAGTATATCCAGCAGGCTGCTGAGATGATCAATTCGGCTAAAAAACCTTTTATATTATTCGGACAAGGTGTATTACTTGGGAATGCAGAACAAGAGTTTAAAACTTTTGTAGAGAAAAGTGGTATCCCTGCAGCATGGACTATTATGGGTGCTGGTGCAATTCCTACAGATCACCCATTAAATGTTGGGATGTTGGGTATGCATGGTAACTATGGCCCGAACGTACAAACCAATGCCTGCGATGTAATGATCGCTATAGGTATGCGTTTTGATGACCGTGTAACTGGTCGTTTAGATAAATATGCGAAACAAGCTAAAGTTATCCACCTGGATATTGATCCGGCTGAAATAGATAAAAACGTAAAAGCCGATGTTCCTGTTTGGGGAGATTGTAAAGAAACATTGCCTCTATTAACAGCTTTGATTGAGGAAAAAGAACATACAGATTGGTTAGCTGAATTCAGAGCTTTTGATAAAACAGAGCAAGAGGTTGTCATTCAATCTGAATTACATCCTGCAAGTGGTGAAATGACCATGGGAGAGGTAATTAACCAATTGAATGAGTTAACTAAAGGTGATGCTGTAATTGTGACTGACGTTGGTCAGCATCAGATGGTGGCTTGTCGCTATGCTAAGTTTAACCAAACAAGAAGTAATATTACCAGTGGTGGTTTAGGAACTATGGGTTTTGGTTTACCTGCTGCTATAGGTGCTAAATTTGGCGCTCCTGACCGTACAGTTGTTGCCGTAATTGGTGATGGTGGTTTCCAGATGACTTTACAGGAATTAGGTACCATTATGCAAAGTGGTATTGATGTAAAAATAATGATCCTGAACAACAGGTTCCTGGGTATGGTTCGTCAGTGGCAGCAATTGTTCCATGAGAAACGTTACTCTTTTGTTGACATCACGAGTCCTGACTTTGTAAAACTTGCTGATTCTTATTCTATTGCAGGTAGAAAAATCTCTGAACGTGAAGATCTGACAAGTGCTTTAACAGACATGCTGAACCATAAAGGTTCTTATCTTTTAGAGGTAATGGTACTACAGGAGCACAATGTGTTCCCGATGGTTCCTCAAGGTAGTAGTGTTAGTGAAATCAGACTTAAATAATTAAAGATCATGAGTAAAGCCCAGGATACAGAAATAAATGGAAGACAGGAATTTACGATTACTGTTTATACCGAAAATCAAATCGGTATATTGAATCGTATTGCCATCATATTTTCCAGAAGAAAAATAAATATTGAAAGTTTAAATACCTCTCCTTCTGAGATTGAACACATACACCGTTTCAATATCGTAATCCACGAAACAGAAGAAGTAGTACGCAAACTTTGTCGCCAGATAGAAAAACAGGTTGAAGTTTTAAAGGTGTATTATAACACGAACGAAGACATCATCTGGCAGGAAATGGCACTTTACAAAGTGCCTACTGATACCATTGCAGAGCGTGCTCCGGTTGAAAGATTGCTTCGTGAGTTTGGTGCCCGTGCTGTTGTGATCCGTAAAGATTATACAGTTTTTGAAACCACCGGACATAGAGAAGAGACGGATAAACTGATTGAAGTTTTGCAACCTTACGGTTTGATTGAATTTGTAAGAAGTGCAAGGGTAGCAATCATAAAAGACAGTGAAGGCTTTAATGCTAAACTGAGAGAGTTTGAGCGCAGAGAACCAGGACAAGACGTGATTGAAAACGAATACCTGGATAAAGAGAAGAACGTATTTAGCATGTAATTCTGATTAAGATGGAATACCTTTTAAATGTTACAAGACAAACGCGCGAGAACTTCATCAAGTTAATTGAATCATCAACTGTTGAAGAACTGAATGCAATTCCACAAGGTTTTAACAATAATATCATCTGGAATTTCGCTCATATCGTGGCTAGTCAGCAAGGTTTATGTTATTTGCTTGCAAATGCTGAACCTATCATTGAAAGCCAGTTTATAGCGCCTTTCAGGAAGGGGACCAAACCTGAAAAGTTTATGGAAGCTGAAGAAATAAATACCATCAAAGAATTAATGCGCAGTACCATCGATCAACTGGAACAGGATCTGAAAAGTGATAAGTTTTTAAACTTCACCCCTTTTAAAACTCACTATGGTGTAGAGATAAAAAATGCAGATGAAGCTGCTCAGTTCTTTGTAGTACATGATGCCCTGCATTATGGTATTGCATCAGCAATGAAGCGAGTAATCATTCACAACGAAAAATAAATATTAAACGAACCTTAAAAATCTAAAAAAAATAGAAAAGATGTCAAATTACTTTAACACATTACCTCTTAGAGAACAACTAAACCAATTGGGCGTTTGCGACTTTATGGACAGTGCAGAATTTCTGGACGGCATAAATGTATTGAAAGGCAAAAAACTGGTAATTGTAGGCTGTGGAGCACAGGGCTTAAACCAGGGTTTAAACTTAAGAGATAGTGGTTTAGATGTTTCTTATACTTTACGTAAGGAAGCTATTGAAGGCAAAAGAGATTCATGGAAAAATGCTACTGACAACAACTTTACTGTTGGTACTTATGAAGAATTGATTCCTAGTGCTGATGTAGTGATTAACCTTACTCCTGATAAACAACATACTGCTGTTGTAAATGCTGTAATGCCTTTAATGAAAAAAGGTGCTACATTATTGTATTCGCATGGCTTCAACATTGTTGAAGAAGGTATGCAGGTTCGTAAAGACATTACTGTAATTATGGTTGCTCCAAAATGTCCAGGTAGTGAAGTAAGAGCTGAATATGTAAGAGGTTTTGGTGTACCTACCTTAATTGCTGTTCACCCAGAGAATGATCCGGAAGGAAAAGGTTTAGCACAAGCAAAAGCTTATTGTGTTGGAACAGGTGGCCACAGAGCTGGTGTTTTAAGATCTTCTTTCGTTGCTGAAGTAAAATCTGACTTAATGGGCGAGCAAACCATTTTATGTGGTTTATTGCAAACAGGATCTATCCTATCTTTCGACAAAATGATTGAAAAAGGTATTGATGCTGGCTATGCTTCGAAATTGGTTCAGTATGGTGTAGAAGTTATCACTGAAGCCCTTAAACATGGTGGTGTTAGCGGCATGATGGACAGATTAAGCAATCCTGCAAAAATCAAAGCTTTTGAAATTTCAGAAGAATTGAAAAACATTATGCGTCCATTGTTCCAGAAACATCAGGATGATATCATGAGCGGTGAGTTTAGCAGCACGATGATGGCTGACTGGGCTAATGGTGATAAAAACCTTTTAGCCTGGAGAGCTGAAACTGGCGAAACTGCTTTCGAAAAAACTCCAGCTGGTGATGTTAAAATTGCTGAGCAGGAATATTTCGACAACTATACTCTAATGGTTGCTTTTGTTAGAGCTGGTGTAGAATTGGCTTTCGAAACTATGGTTCAAGCTGGTATCAAACCTGAGTCTGCCTACTATGAGTCGTTACACGAAACTCCACTTATTGCAAATACAATTGCACGTAAGAAATTGTTTGAAATGAACCGTGTAATTTCTGACACTGCTGAATACGGTTGCTATTTATTTGACCAGGCTTGTAAACCATTATTAGCTGATTTTATGACTAAGGTTGATACTGACCTTGTAGGTAAAAACTTTAATGAAGGTAAAGATGCTGGTGTAGATAACAGAACCCTGATTGCAGTAAACGAAGCACTTCGTTCGCATGAGGTAGAGATTATTGGTTCTACGCTTAGAAAAGCAATGACTGCCATGAAATCTATTAAAACAGCATAAATAAAAATAAAGCCGCTGCATCTTCCATGTTTTGATGTAGCGGCTTATAAAAACACGAAATATGTCACAACCCGTCGTCCAAATCGCCAATCTCAATTTGAAGTACCAGCACAAGCCTGTATTGCAGGGTTTGAACTGGACTATAAATCGGAATGAGCATTGGTTATTATGCGGCGAAAGCGGAAGTGGCAAAACTTCATTGGCTAAGGCCATTGCTGGTCTGACTCATAGTTACGGAAATATCGAAATCGGTTTTGATCCTAAAAGCAGCTTGCCTGCTATGGTCTATTACGTAGCCAACTGGTTCCAGTTCAAAGACCTGGAAGGCCAGTCTAATTTCTATTATCAACAACGTTACAATAAACAATCTACAGAAACCACTGCCAGTGTAAAAGCTGAGTTGGAGAGCTTCGGTAAAAAACACGGTTTGCTTTATCATGAAGCGGAACCAATTTTAGCGGCTTTAGGGTTTTCGGGATTGGTGAATGCTACACTCATACAGTTATCAAGCGGAGAACATAAAAAATTACAATTGGTGAAAGCCTTATGGTTAAAACCCCAATTGTTGATTTTAGATCTTCCTTACAACGGACTGGATACACTTTCCCGTCAGAATTTAAATGCTTTATTAGAAGAAATTACCGAGGCTGGAACACAGCTGATTTTAATCAGTAATGAAACTGAATTGCCTGCTTGCATTAATCGCATTGCGAAGATTGAAGTCGGTCAACTGGTAGAGATTTCTGCTGATGAACGCAGCTTAAAGGAAATTGAAGTAAGTGGCATGGCTGTTCCTAAATTCTTAACAGAAGACATCTCTGCTTCTACATCCTCCGAGATCATTAAAATGGTAGATGTAAACATCAGTTATGGTGAGAAAAAAGTATTAAAAAATATAAACTGGGAAGTTAAACCAGGTGAAAAGTGGGTATTGCATGGTCACAATGGCTCTGGAAAATCAACCTTACTGAGTTTAATCTGCGGTGATCATCCACAGGCCTATGCCAACAACTTTTACCTTTTCGGAAATAAGAGAGGTAGTGGCGAAAGTATTTGGGAGATTAAGGAACGGATTGGTTTGATTTCTCCTGAATTACACTGGTACTTTGACCCGTCGGCAACTGTATGGCAAAGTATTGCATCTGGTTTTTATGACAGCTCTGGTTTGTTCTGCGATCCTGGATATTCTAAAAAAGTACAAACTGATGAACTGATCAGTTATTTCGGTTTGAACGAATATAAAGATTCCCTGATGAATGAACTTCCTTTAGGTAAACAGCGACTGGCTATGCTAGCCAGAACGATTGTTAAAAACCCGGAAATATTAATCCTGGATGAACCTTGCCAGGGTTTAGATCAGCAGCAGACGATACACTTTAATAAGCTTGTTGATGAGTTATGTAAAAATGGAACTACATTGATTTATGTTGGTCATTTTGAAGCCCAGATACCAAACTGCATTGAAAAGAGAATATTATTAGAAAATGGCGAAGTAAAATCTATAGAAACCCTTATTGAGTATGCTATGGAACATACCTACACAAACTAAAAAAGAAAATTATGTTACACGATCCGAATAGAGTTTATGTATTTGACACCACATTACGTGATGGTGAGCAAGTGCCGGGTTGCCAATTGACGACTCCGGAAAAGATTGAGATTGCGAAAGAGCTGGAAGCACTTGGCGTGGATGTTATTGAAGCAGGATTCCCTATATCAAGCCCTGGCGATTTCCAAAGTGTGGTTGAGCTTTCAAAAGCAGTATCTGAACCTATTATATGTGCCTTAACCCGTGCAAATAAAGGTGATATTGATTCCGCTGTTGCTGCACTACAATTTGCAAAACGTCCACGGATCCATACAGGAATCGGTTCGTCTGACATGCACATTAAAAATAAATTCAACAGTACTCGTGAAGAGATATTGGAACGTGCTGTTGAAGCTGTTAAATACGCAAAAAGATCAGTTGAAGATATTGAGTTTTATGCAGAAGACGCTGGTCGTGCCGACGTTCGTTTCCTTGCACAAATGGTTGAAGCTGTAATTGCTGCTGGTGCAACAGTAGTGAATATCCCTGACACCAATGGTTATTGCTTGCCCGATCAATATGGCAGCAAAATCAAGTTCTTGAAAGAAAACGTAAAAAACATAGATCAAGCAATTATTTCCGTGCATTGCCACAATGACCTGGGCTTAGCTACAGCAAATTCAATTGCAGGATTACAAAATGGTGCACGCCAGATTGAAGGTACCATTAATGGTATTGGCGAACGTGCTGGTAACACTTCTATTGAAGAAGTGGTCATGATTTTAAAAACACACCAGGTATTGGGGTTACATACCAATATCAATACAAAGAATTTTTATGAGTTGAGCCGTATGGTAAGCTCACAAATGCGCATGCCAGTACAGCCAAACAAGGCTATTGTTGGCAGCAATGCTTTTGCACATAGCTCTGGCATCCATCAGGATGGTTTCCTGAAAAACCGCGAGAATTATGAGATTATCCGCCCGGAAGATGTAGGTTTTCCTGATGCGAGTATTGTATTGACCGCACGCAGTGGCAGACATGCTTTGAAGTTCCATTTAGAGCGTTTAGGCTTTAATTTGAGTAAAGAAGAATTGGCTGAAGTTTATCACCGTTTCCTTACTGTTGCTGACCAGAAATTAGATATTAATGACCAGGATCTTTTGTTGATGATGGGCAAACAACAAATGGCATAGCCCTTTTTACAACATTGAATTTATAATAAAAACAAAAAAATGAGCAAGACATTATTTGATAAGGTGTGGGACACTCACGTAGTACGTAAGATAGAAGGTGGCCCTGATGTGCTTTTTATTGATCGCCATCTTATTCACGAAGTGACCAGCCCTGTTGCCTTTTTAGGTTTAAAAAGCAGAGGCATAAGTGTATTATATCCAGAGCGTACTTTTGCTACGGCAGATCACAATACGCCAACGATTAATCAACATTTACCAGTTGCAGATCCACTTTCTGCAAACCAATTGAAGGCATTGGAGTCTAACTCTAATGAATATGGTATCAGTCACTGGGGCTTAGGTCACCAGAAAAATGGTATCGTTCACGTTGTAGGTCCGGAGTATGGTATTACCCAACCTGGTGCTACAATTGTTTGCGGTGACTCACACACGTCTACACATGGTGCTTTTGGTGCTATCGCTTTTGGTATTGGTACTTCTGAAGTAGAAATGGTACTTTCTACGCAGTGTATTATGCAGCCAAAACCTAAGAAAATGCGTATCAACGTGAACGGAAAATTAGGTGTAGGTGTTACTCCAAAAGACGTTGCATTGTTTATCATTTCTAAGCTGACTACTTCTGGTGCTACCGGATATTTTGTAGAATATGCTGGTGATGTTTTTGAAAACATGACTATGGAAGGCCGTATGACGGTTTGTAACTTGAGTATTGAAATGGGTGCCCGTGGTGGTATGATTGCTCCGGATGAAACTACAATCAACTACGTAAAAGGTCGTGAGTTTAGCCCTAAAGGTGAAGCTTGGGATAAAGCATTAGCGTATTACAAAACCTTAAAAACTGACGAAGGTGCTGTTTTTGATAAAGAATTAACATTTGATGGTTCTTCTATTGAACCAATGATCACTTACGGTACTAACCCTGGAATGGGTATTGGTATTTCTCAGGACATTCCTGATGCTGATCAGGTTGAAGGTGGTGCAGAGACTTATGCTAAATCTTTAAACTACATGGGCTTCTCTGAAGGAGATCATATGATCGGTAAGCCAGTTGATTTTGTATTTGTTGGTAGCTGTACTAATGGTCGTATTGAAGATTTCAGAGCCTTTGCTTCTATCGTGAAAGGCAAACATAAAGCTGATCATGTTACGGCATGGTTGGTTCCGGGTTCTCATATTGTAGAATCACAGATTAAAGAAGAAGGTATACTTGATATTTTAACTGAAGCAGGATTTACGCTTCGTCAGCCAGGTTGTTCTGCTTGTTTAGCAATGAATGATGATAAGATTCCTGCAGGTAAATATGCGGTAAGTACTTCAAACAGAAACTTTGAAGGCAGACAAGGTCCAGGTTCCAGAACCATGCTGGCTAGTCCGCTTGTTGCTGCTGCTGCTGCTGTTACGGGGGTAGTTACAGACCCAAGAACATTAATAGAGAGCATTAAAGAACTTGTCTAACACAAATTATTAAAGATTAAAAATGGCTTACGATAAATTTAATACCTTAAGAAGCACTGCGGTTCCGCTTCCTATTGAGAATGTTGATACCGACCAATTGATTCCTGCACGCTTTTTAAAAGCTACGGAACGTGTTGGTTTTGGTGATAACCTTTTCCGCGACTGGAGATACAATGCTGATAATACGCCAAAAGCAGATTTCGTATTGAACAATCCAATTTACAGTGGTAAAATATTAGTTGGTGGTAAAAACTTCGGTTCAGGTTCATCAAGAGAACACGCTGCATGGGCTGTTTATGACTATGGATTCAGATGTGTAGTATCAAGCTTTTTTGCTGATATTTTTAGAAACAACTGTCTGAATATTGGCGTACTACCTGTTCAGGTTAGCCCTGAATTTGCTGAAAAGATTTTCACTGCAATTTTTGCTGATCCTAATACTGAATTGGAAGTAAATCTGCCTGAGCAGACTATCACATTATTAGCAACTGGTGAAAAAGAAACTTTCGACATCAGTTCTTATAAAAAGGACAACATGATGAATGGCTTTGATGATATAGATTATTTACAAAGCATCAAACCAGAAATTGAGGAATTCGCTAAGCATCTTCCGCTTTAGTAGAAAGAAAATATCAACCAAACTAAATGGAAAAAAGGAAAATAGAGATAATGGATACTACACTCCGCGATGGTGAACAAACATCGGGAGTGTCATTCTCCATTTCAGAAAAGTTAACCATAACCCAATTGCTATTAGAGGAACTCCATGTAGACAGAGTTGAAATTGCATCTGCACGTGTATCTGATGGAGAATTTCAGGCTGTGAAGTCTATTCTTAACTGGGCAGAGCTAAATGGTTATGCTGATCGGATTGAAGTATTGTCGTTCGTTGATAATGGTGTTTCCATCGATTGGATGATCAACGCCGGGGTTAAAGTTCAGAATCTGTTAACCAAAGGTTCTTTAAATCACTTAACACATCAGCTTAAAAAAACTCCTGAACAGCATTTTGCAGAGATTAAACATGTTGTTGATCTTGCTGCTTCTAAAGGGATTTCTACAAATGTTTACCTGGAAGACTGGAGCAATGGTATGCGCAACTCTCCGGAGTATGTAATTCAGTACCTTGACTTTTTATCGACCCAGCCTGTAAAAAGAATTTTATTACCTGATACACTGGGTGTGTTAACACCAGGTGAGACCTATAAGTTTATTGCAGAACTGAAATCAAAATATCCAACTATCCATTTTGATTTCCATGCACATAATGATTATGATCTGGGAACAGCGAATGTTCTGGAAGCCGTAAAAGCTGGGATAAGTGGCTTACACTTAACCGTAAACGGCATGGGTGAAAGAGCAGGAAATGCAGCATTAGCAAGTGCTGTAGCAGTAATTAAAGACTTTACGCCAGAGGTTGATATTCAGATTAAAGAGTCTTCAATTTTCAAGGTTAGTAAACTGGTAGAAACATTTTCAGGAGTAAGAATTCCTTCTAACAAACCTATCGTTGGTGATCACGTATTTACCCAAACTGCGGGAATACATGCAGATGGCGACAATAAAAATAATTTATATTTTAATGATCTGTTACCTGAACGTTTTGGAAGAAAACGTAGCTATGCTTTAGGAAAAACTTCCGGTAAAGCTAATATTGAAAAAAACCTGCAGGAACTAGGTCTGAAGTTAAATGATGAGGATCTGAAAAAGGTAACACAAAGGGTTATTGAACTAGGAGATAAAAAGGAAACAGTTACTAAAGAAGACCTTCCTTATATCATTTCTGATGTATTAGACAGTAGTCTATATGAAGAACACGTTGTTGTACAGTCATACGTACTGACAAACTCAATGGGTCTTCGTCCCTCTGCAACGATTTCTGTTTTAATTGACGGAAACCTGTTTGAAGAGCATGCACAAGGTGACGGACAATTTGATGCTTTTATGAATGCTTTAACAAAGGTTTATAACAAGCAGCAAAAAGATCTGCCTAAATTGATCGACTATGCAGTAAGGATTGCACCTGGTAGTAACTCTGACGCCCTTTGTGAAACTATCATTACCTGGGAAACAGATCAGAAGGTATTTATCACACGTGGGCTAGACTCAGATCAGACTGTTTGTGCGATTAAAGCAACTCAGAAAATGTTAAACATCATTTAAGGTTGTATTTTAGCGCAATCAAAAAACAATTTTAAACCAAGAATATTTGAGCCTGGAATGAATAATTAAAGGCTGAATTTAACAACTAAAAAAGATAAAAGATGAAACTTAATATTGCTCTGTTAGCAGGAGATGGAATTGGCCCAGAGGTTATTGACCAGGCTGTTAAAGTATCGAATGCGGTAGCAAAGAAATTTAACCACGAGATTGTATGGACTTCAGGTATTACCGGTGCTGCGGCGATTGATGCTGTTGGTGAACCATATCCGGATGCGACTCACGAAATCTGTATGGCTGCTGATGCAGTATTGTTTGGTGCGATAGGTGATCCACGTTTTGACAATGATCCTAAAGCTACTGTTCGTCCTGAGCAAGGCTTATTAAAAATGCGTCAGAAATTAGGCTTATTTGCAAACGTACGTCCTACTTTCACATTCCCTTCATTAATTGACAACTCTCCTTTAAAAAGAGAGCGTATTGAAGGTACAGATTTGATTATCCTTCGTGAATTAACAGGTGGTATTTATTTCGGTGAAAGAGGTAGAAAAGACGATGGTAACACTGCTTTTGATACTTGTACTTATACCAGAGCTGAGATTCAGCGTTTAGCTAAATTAGGTTTTGAAATGGCTATGACCCGTAGCAAAAAACTTTGCTGCGTAGATAAAGCCAACGTTTTGGAATCATCACGTTTATGGAGAGAAACTGTACAGGATATGGAAAAAGACTATCCTGAGGTTACTGTAAGCTATGAATTTGTAGATGCAGTTGCAATGCGTTTGGTACAATGGCCAAGTTCTTATGATGTAATGATTACTGAAAACCTTTTTGGTGATATTTTAACTGACGAAGCTTCTGTAATTTCTGGCTCTATGGGTCTGATGCCTTCGGCTTCTATTGGTGTTCATACTTCTTTATTTGAGCCAATTCATGGTTCTTATCCACAAGCTGCTGGTAAAGATATTGCAAACCCTTTGGCTACTGTATTATCGGCTGCTATGATGTTTGAAGATGCTTTCGGATTAAAAGAAGAAGCAGAATTGATCAGAACAGTAGTAAACAAATCACTTGCAGAAGGTATTGTAACAGAGGATTTATCTGGAACAAACAAAGCATACAAAACCAGCGAAGTAGGCGATTGGTTGGCTGCTAACATATAACTATCTTTGTATATCCTTAGGATATACAAATAAAAAGGTTATCCGAAAGATATGTCCGTTGTGCAATTTCTACGCTTCGTCTACCTTTCAGATAACCTTTTATATTTTTCATAAAAAATGACTGACTTTAATCATAAATTAGACTTCAAAGCTGCTGCTCAGCGCTTGGCACAGGTTGTAAAGCATACCCCACTTATTTACAACGCAAAATTATCTGAAGCTTACGATTGTGAAATTTACCTGAAACGTGAAGATTTACAGGTAGTACGCTCTTACAAACTACGCGGAGCTTACAATATGATTAGTCGCTTAAGTCCAGAAGAACTAAGTAGAGGAATTGTATGTGCAAGTGCGGGTAACCATGCTCAAGGTGTTGCATTTTCTTGTAATAAGCTAGGAACAAAGGGTGTAATATTTATGCCAGAGATTACCCCTAAGCAAAAGGTAAAACAAACAGAAATGTTTGGAAATGGCAGCGTGGAGCTTGTTTTAGTTGGTGATACCTTTGATGATTGTTTAAAGGAAGCATTGGCATATACCCAAGAACACAATATGACTTTTATCCCTCCTTTTGATAATTATAGTATCATTGAAGGCCAGGGGACAGTTGGCGTAGAAATTCTGGAAGATTTACCTGGTGTTGAGGTAGTGATTATGCCTGTTGGCGGTGGTGGTCTTTCGGCTGGTGTCGGGCAATATCTAAAAACTGAAAAGCCCGGGATTTTACTTGCAGGTGTTGAACCTGAAGGTGCTCCTTCCATGCTAAAGGCTTTTGAACTTGGTGGTCCGGTTACCTTACCAGAAATCAACCGTTTTGTGGATGGCGCTTCTGTAAAATGTGTTGGAAAGCTTACCTACGAGATTTGTACTAAAGTACTGGATGATGTATTACTGGTAGCCGAGGGTAAAGTATGTACAACGATCTTAAAATTATATAATGAGGATGCAATTGTTGTAGAACCTGCAGGTGCTTTATCTGTTGCTGTACTTGATGCTTACCGCGATAAAATAAAGGGCAAAAAGGTAGTTTGTGTAATCAGTGGAGGGAATAACGACATTGAGCGCATGCAAGAGATCAAAGAGAAATCTTTATTATATGAAGGTCTTAAACATTACTTTATTGTTCGTTTCCCACAAAGACCAGGTGCGTTAAAACTATTTGTAAACAATGTATTAGGTCCGCATGATGACATTACCCGTTTTGAATTCATTAAAAAAACGAATAAAGAAAATGGCCCGGCATTGGTAGGTATTGAATTGGCTAACCGTACTGATTATGATTCATTGGTAAAAAGAATGAAAGAGTTTAAGTTTGAAATCATTGAACTGAACAACGATCAGACTTTATTTGAATATTTAGTCTGATAAGATCATGAAGATATTAATTGTAAATAATAGCCAGATTCCGGCGATAAAATATGGCGGTACTGAAAGAGTGATCTGGTGGCTCGGGAAGGAACTGAGCAGATTAGGACATCAAATTACCTATCTGGTATCTGCTGGATCCAGCTGTCCATTTGCCAGGGTTTTAGTTTATGACCCTGGTTTAGACATGAACAAACAAGTACCCGATGATATAGATGTTGTTCATTTTAATTACCAAGTAAATGGCTTTAACAAGAAGCCATACCTCATAACTGTCCACGGCAATCCAGCTTATGGTGAGCAACTGGATAAAAACTCTGTATTTGTTTCCGGTAACCATGCTAGTCGCCATGGTGCTGTAGCCTTTGTACATCATGGCCTTGATCCGGATGATTATCCGAAACCCGATTTATCACAAAAACGCCTGCACATGCATTTCCTTGCTAAGGCTGCATGGCGCATTAAAAATGTAAAAGCTGCAATTGACATGGCGAGTCAGAGCAATAACAAGCTGGTAGTTTTAGGTGGTAGTCGTTTAAACTTAAAAATGGGCTTTCGTTTTACTCCTAATTTAAATGTCCGATTTAAAGGAATGGTAAATAATGAGCAGAAAGCGGCTGTAATGCAGCAGTCTAAAGCGCTTCTTTTTCCGGTTTTATGGCATGAACCTTT
The DNA here is from genome assembly GCF_041645105.1 of Pedobacter sp. GTDB lineage: Bacteria > Bacteroidota > Bacteroidia > Sphingobacteriales > Sphingobacteriaceae > Pedobacter. The sequence continues at coordinate 161,546 of NZ_JBAZQQ010000004.1, read as the reverse complement.
TGGAATTGCGATTATCGAGAGTCTATATTATGGCTGCCCGGTTTTTGCCACACCTTATGGCTCTTTACCCGAATTGGTGAGCACTGAAGTGGGTTTGTTGAGTGATGATAAATCGGTGCTTGTGGAAGGGCTTCGAGAGGTAAATCAGTTTAACAATCGCTTTTGCCATGATTATGTAATGGATAATTTTAGTCTGCAAAAAATGGCTAACAATTACCTGGAGCTTTATGAAAAGGTATTGAATAAGGAAGAAATACACTCTATCCAACCTACACTACAAAGTGTTACGGATAAATACTTACCTTTAAGATAGTAATTGAGAAGCCGAATAAGAATTAAGCATATTTTTGTGGCAATAAATTTGCTATAAGAAATGCAAACACACAACACATGAAAAAACTTATATTATTATTGTTATGCACGGCCACGCTAGGTCTGGTATCGTGTAAGAAGGATAACTATGTGCCTCAAATATATCCGAGAACTATCCTATATGACATTCCAACTAGCGCCTGGAAAACTACAGATGATGGATACACTTATTCTACTACTATAAATGTACCTGAAAATGATGAAAACTTCAATCAATCGGGTGGAGTGATTGCATCGTTATCTTTTGATCCACAAAGAAAAGTTTATGATGCACTACCAAACGTTGTGCAAGGTATATCTTACAATTTCACTTCTGAACCAGGATATGTAGTTATATTTATTGAAGACGCACTTGGAGCTAAAATCAACCCACCTGTAGGAACAATCAGAGCGAAAATCGTATTGGTTGATTCAGAGATAATTGACTAAACACATTAAATTAAAAAGGCTAGGAATTATATAATTCCTAACCTTTTTTTTAATCGGCCAACACGCCAAATTTACCTTGGTTAAAATCTGCAATAGCCTGATTGATTTCCTCTTCAGTATTCATTACAAATGGTCCGTAGCTAACAATCGGTTCATTTAATGGCTCACCACTTAAAATCAACACCACACTTTTTTGGTTCGCTTTAATGTGAATTTCTTCACCTTCATTTGCAAACAATACAAAATTGTGTTCTCCTGCTATTTCTCCATTTACTTGAATACTACCGTTTACAACCAATAAAGCAGTATTATGGCCCGATTGGATTGAAGTAGTTACTTCTGCTCCTTCATTTAGCTTAAGGTCGAACAAGTTTACGGGACTATAAGTCTCAGCAGGACCAGCAACACCATTAAAGTTACCAGCAATTACATTTACTACTCCCCCATTTTCAGGCAGTTCTACTTTACCCATTCCAGCAGCGGCTAACTCCTGATAATGTGGTGCTGTAGATTTATCTTTTTTAGGAAGGTTAACCCATAACTGGACCATTTCAAAAGGTCCTCCTCTTTTAGAGAACTCTTGCTCATGGTACTCTTTATGAAGTATACCACTTCCAGCTGTCATCCATTGCACATCACCTGATTTAATTATTCCGTGGCTACCAGTGCTATCATGGTGAGCAACACTTCCTTTATACGCAATAGTTACAGTTTCAAAACCTTTATGAGGATGCACTCCTACTCCTCTTAAATGGTCTGATGGGCCAAAATCATACTCAGGATTAAAGTCCAACAGTAAAAATGGACTTATCCTCTCCTGTGGAATGCCTGCTCCTGGTATTAAATTAAATACCCTGAAACCATCACCAACCATATGAGGTCGGCCAGAATTTGTCACGATTTTTTCGATTAACTTTTTCATAATTGTACACTTTCTTTTTAATGGCTATGAAACTTACAAAGCAATGCTTGTGCAGGTTTCATAATATTCTTTTTTTTAAGTATACAAATATACCGAGGTTAACAGTGTTAACAATTGATGTAGGATAAGAAGTATTTTGTCGATTTGTAGCGTTTTAATGATTTGTCCCGTTTTAACCTAAAACCAACAAATTATGAAAAAAATACTATTTGCGATTTTAATGACTACCATTTTCCTTTCCTGTAAAAAAAAGACACCTGAATCAGAATGTGGAAATATGGTCTGTACTGAACAATTTGTCTCCTTATATATAAAATTTGTAGATAATAAAGGTGTTGGTACAGAAGTCAAAGACTTTTCCGTAGTTAACCAAAGAACAGGAGATAAAAAATATCCTACAATAACCGGATATCTAACTGTAGAAAGAGGGACTTATATATTTGCAGATGATGGAAATACTAAAAGTCTCTCTGAAGAAGGAGATGATCTAAAAATAACTGCCACATCAGTAGCAACCAACCAGACTAAATCTGTCGTAGTCAATGTTAAGGGTGGCAAATGCGCCTGTCATATTAGTAAAGTCTCCGGACCTGATCAGGTTGCCTTCGATTAGTATCGAAGGCTAAAAAGGTTTAGCACTTTCATCTAACACCCGCTCCCATTCAGGATGTCGCTTCAGATATGCTGCAACAAATGGGCACAATGGAATCAGTTTATATCCCTTATCTTCTATATAAGTTAAGGTTTTCTCTATTATAGCAGTTGCAGCACCTCTTCCTTTCAATTCCTCAGGTGCTTCGGTATGGATTAGCCATATCTTCTTGCCATGCTCTTTAAAGTCAATAAAAGCAGTATAACCATCAACTTTTAATTCAAAACGCATATCTACCTGATTTTTCATCAATGGTAGCTTAAGATACTCTTCATTCATAGCTGTTCAATTAGAATAAAAATTACACCACTAATTTACCTGAATAAATTGATAGTATTACCTGGAATATTAAAAATCAAACTTTACCCTTGCACGAATACCCCAGCTTGAAACATTAGGATTTTCAAGGTAGCTGAAACGCTTAACAGCATCTACCCTAAGCACTTTAAAAATATTTCCTATACCAACGCTTCCTTCCATATATGGACCTCTGTCTAAGGCATAGGTAATAGGCTGTCCGTCGTCATTACGCACAAATTGCATGGCATCAAGGTTCTTATCAGGATTGTTTTCATTTCTTAACCCGCCATATAGTGCTTTAAATGACATTACCTCCCTTAATTTTAAATGTTGCAACAAAGGGATCTTATTAAAGAAGAACCCATTAAAATTCTGATCGATATTGATACTAGCATAATGATCACTTACAAACTCAAGAAAGTTCATCAGATTATAGGATTGCAGCTGATAAGCATAAGTCTGGTTCGCACGGTGAATAGACAATAATGGGAAAGGTATCTTTCCTACATTATAGCCACCTTCAACAGTTACATCAGTATATCCTAATTGTGATAAATAAAAACGTTTATCTACACTACCCATAAAATTATGGTAATTATAATCACCACCTAAAACCCCTTTCAATCCAGCTGTATAACGCAGGTTAAATATAGGATACTTATCCACCAAAGGAGTGCGATAAATTTTACCCTGGTAGAACTTCTCATTCGGAGCATACCTCAAATTCACACTAACCTCAGATGTATTGATCTGATTTGTTCTTGAGAAAAGATTTTGTGCTGAATTATTGAAGTATAAAGATCCACCTGGAGTTTGGCTCCATTTGCGTAAACCTACGCTATAAGAGAAGTGATTCTCATACTCACGTACATAGTCGAACCTATAAAAATCATTATACAATAGCATATCATTCTCCCCCCTTTTAAAAGACAAAAGGAAATTATCTTCCTGAACAAATTGTAACTCCTGTCCTGGAATCTTAGTATCACGCTGAAAACTTGCACGCAAATAGTTCTGAGGAAAAGAATAAATAGATTTATTGTTTAAAGAATAAGTACCACTTAAAAAGTATTTCCACTTCTGATCGTCAAAACCATAGGCAGCATACGTTTCAAAATAATACCTTTTACTAAGTTTTGTTGTAGTCCTTCCTCCCAGTCTTGCGCGAAATCCTTCAACACTGTTAAAACTATAAAAAGTGTTTACAGGCCCCATCTCAAAAGGTCCGAAATCTTTATAACCAGCAACAAATAAAGTAACAATATCCATAGTTCTTTTGAAAGAAGGTATGGTCTGCAAAGTATCTAAATTGTGATAGATTTTAGTACTGCTTTCATTAACTGATTCTGGTCTGATGCTTGCCCAGTATTGTTCATTTTTTTTAGTAGCATCTGGAACTACAACTAATGCCTCTGCACCTTTATAAACATTTTCTGATGGAGGTTGATTAACTGTATAATCCTTAAAAGTCACTGTACGTTCGCCAGTAAATCCGGTTCCACCTTTTTTAAGGATTCCAAAATCAACAATCAGATTACTTTTGCTCAGGTGATAACGCTGATCAGGATTCTGTTCAAATTCAAGCTTAGCTTCAAGACCTCTGACAAAATTAAGATTGATATGTTTGTTTACGGTCAGATATGCATTCTGTACAGCATAATTACCGTCCATCGTAACATATAGTTTCCCCTCAAACAACATATCCATTTTGTTTCTCGGCGTAAAAGATAATTCGATTAACTGCGGCTGATGAGTTCTGATAGTATCTGTAATAAAGAACTTGTAAAAGCCTGGCGCGCCATCTGCTATAGGGCTTAACAAAAGATTACTTACTACAGAAATGTTATTATCATAAATATCAATATCCTGATACATCCTGTCGAAATAAGAAGTCAATCCCTTATTATCAATAAAACGTTCATCAAAGTTCACCTGCTTATCAGCAACTACCACCGTTTTCATTTTCTCAGGATGTTTACGATAGTAATTTTCAGAAAGCTTTTCCTGCTGGAATACAGGCAAAAGATTTTTACCACCAATCTTTGTAGAATCCTGTTCCTCAAAAAGAAACTGATAATTGCGGAATACCTTTTTGTTTTTAAACTTATCTGAAAGATTGCTCATAGAAAACAACATTCTTTCATACTTTTTATATTCCACGTAATCATAGCTTTCCATCCGGTTTTTCGGCTTATTAGCAATTACTTTACGGATTAACTCTACTGCAGGATTGTCTTTATTACGGTAAGGGGCCTTTTTACTTCCTTTAATAACCACTTCATTCATTTGCATCGCTTCATTTTGAAGCTGCACATTAACTACTTGTGTAATTCCCGCTTTTACAGTCTTAACTTGAGTTTTATAACCTACATAGCTAAACTGCAGTTGGGTATAACTCCCTTCGATGGTAATATTATAACGCCCATCAATATCGGTTCGGCCACCTTTACTAGTCCCTACTATCATAAATGAGGCATAGGGTATGGTTTCTTTAGTAACAGCATCTGTTACCACTCCCTTTACTGCTGTTTGTTGCGCAAAAGTAGGCAATGCCGTTAAAGTAAGGAGAAATATAAAAATATATCTAAATATAGAATATGGATGCGGTTGATACATCTGCTGCTTTGCTTTAATTATTTGCTTAAAACTTATTAAGCACTGCAAAGTTAATACTCAACTTCTGAATATTTAAGTAATAAAGTCAGGAAAAAGCAAATGTATATGTGTTATGACACGAATATGAAAAATGACTTTTATTGATTGATTTTTATGTAGTTATAATGACAAAAATCGGGTGACATTTGCCTGTACATGATCATTCTTTTTATGTTCTCCACGATTTAACTGAATGGCTCTGATCATCACACCATTTCTCTCCAGCAATAATTCTTCATAAAAACCTTTATAGTAAACATCTTTGACCTCAAAACGCCTGCTATTCCATGAACTTTTCAATTCTACCCATTCCGGATAAAAAACCGCAGTTCCGGTTTTTATATCTAAGCCTAGCTTTTCTGCATCAATTATATTAACCGTTACCGCATTACCCAAAAGCTGGGCGGTATAAATATCATCAGGATGATTGTATACGTGGGCAGGTGCTCCAGATTGTAATAACTTACCATCTTTTAAAATCAATAATTCATCTGCCAGGAACAATCCATCTGCAGGATCATGAGACACCATAATGACGGTAACACCTGTTTCTGCAGCAATTCTTTTAATATCAGCACGTAACTGATTTTTTAATAAAGCATCAACCTGGCTAAACGGTTCATCAAGCAACAATACGGTTGTATCACTCACCATTGCTTTAGCGATGGCTACACGTTGCTGCTCTCCCCCGCTGAGCTGAGTGATCTTCTTATCCTTAAGATGCTCAATACGCAAATGCCGCATGATTTCAAACGTCTTTTCCTGCTTAACCTGAACATTAGTATTAGAAAGCATGGAAGCAATGTTATCATACACCTTAGCATAGATATTCAGTGAAAAGTCTTGCGTAACCATCTTCATTTCCTTGTGACCAGGAATCAGTTGCTCATCTGGTCCTGGAATACGCTTCCCTTTAAAAGAAACTAGTCCTTCATCAACTTTAAGCAAGCCATAAATACACTTAAGCAGAGTAGATTTGCCACTCCCACTTTCACCAAGAATGGCAACTACATTACCATTTTTAATGTCAAAGCTAATGTTACTAACTCCTGATGCTTGTTCTGCCTGATGTTGTTTTGTTAAGTTCTTTACAGATATGATAGGTTCTTCCACATTGGCAAAGATAGCAGAAAATGGGATTTTAATTTAATCCAAAGGTTATACCAAACGACATGTTTTTTAAACCTGCCTGTGGAGCACTGTCAAACATATCATTGAAATAATATTTACTGAAAAGGCCAATCCAGCCATAACCTAATCGCACTGAACCACCCAAACGAACAGGCTCGAAGTTATAGTCATCTCTAAATTTCTGTTTGCCATTTTCCTCGCTTTTCTGTTTTACTTTTCCGTTGATCAGAAAACTTACTTCAGGACTTACAACAAAATAAAAGCGCTTACCATTAGCATTTTCATTTGTTCTAAACTGAAATCCTAAAGGTATATGCACATAAAAGCTGGAAAACCTATTTTTAGAAAATTCAATACCAGATTCTGGATCGTAATCTAATACATCAGTATTTCTTTTTATGGTAATATTCCTTTTTAACCGGAGCATTGTCCAGTCTAACCCTGCAGCAAGATATACCTTAAAGTTAGAATTGAACCTATATCCATAATCCAATACATCAAAAGAAACTGTGCTTGATTTAAATTCTTTATAATCTAGAAAATCATTAGCTGGAGATAGCGTGAAACTACCATTATCTACCATACGAGTAAAGCCAATATCGAAACGTGTAAAGGTAATTCCTCCTACTAAATACCCTTTAGGATTGGCATTAGTCTCGCTTGCTTTAACACTATCCTGTTGAGCAAATGTATTAAATGAAATTACTATTGCCAGTACTCCGGTTAACAGGGCTGTTAAACAATTACACCTCATTATCTTTTAATTTTAAATACCAGATGAAACGCTATTCATAATGTCAGGTTTACATTATAAAGATAGATTATTTTTAGCAATCATGCTTCTTTCTATAGTGTTTATACCACTTTACAGCCATCATAATCACCACAGCAAAAACGATAAGCCCAATAAGACCATATACCCAATCAACTGCACTTTTTAAAATAACAGTGAAAACAATAGCGACTAACAAAATGGTGGCCACCTCATTCCATAGTCTAAGCTTAAAGGAACTGAGCCTACATGTACCCATTTTCAGCTGGTTCATAATACGCTGACAAATAAAATGATAAGCCAAAAGCCCCAATACAAACCCTAACTTTACATGAAACCAAGGCAATTGTAAGAGCCATGGTCTGATGCAAACCATCGATACACCTGCAAGCACAGTTAATGCCATTGCAGGTGTAGTAATGATATACCAGAGCTTACGCTCCATTTTTTCGTATTCCTTTTGTAAGATATTTCGTTCAATCTCAGGCCTGTCATTGGCCTCAGTATGATAAATAAACAAACGTACACTATAAAACAGACCTGCCATCCAGCTTACCACAAAGATAATATGAACAGAAAGGACGTATAAATAGTATTGATCCATTGAACTAGTATCTGAATTCCTTGATTGTTTCTATTGCGTATTTCACGTTATCAAAAGGAATGTCAGGCATGATACCATGACCAAGATTACAGATAAAGCCATTCTGACCGCGCATACGCTCAAATAAACGAAGAATCTCTTTCTTAATTACTGCTTTTTCAGCATATAAAATATGAGGATCTAAGTTTCCCTGAACTGCCATACCTGCAGGTAAAATGTTCTTGATATTTAAAAGATCTGCATTCCAGTCTACCGATACTACATCCGGATTCGCTTCAGCCATAATTGGAGCAAACACAGAACTACCTTTACAGAAAGAAATTACAGGAACATCTTTCCTATTCAATCCAGCAATAATCTCTTTATTATAACGGTGCGAAAACTCCTGATAATCGTTCCATGATAAAGCCAGTGCCCAGCTATCAAATAGCTGTACAGCATTTACGCCAGCAGCGATCTGCAGATTTAGATAATCAACAGTAACCTTTGCAATTTTAGCCAGTAATTTATGAGCAATTTCCGGATGGTTATGAATTAACAACTTGGTTAATTTAAAATCTTTTGATGAACCACCTTCTACCAGGTAACTCATTACTGTAAATGGAGCACCAGCAAAACCGATTAATGGAATACTTCCATTTAAGCGCTGCTGTATCACTTTAATTGCATCAGCAACATATTGTAACCTATCCAAAACATCAACCTCAAGGGCATCAACATCCTGCATAGTACGCACCGGATTGGCAAACTTCGGACCAACACCTTGAGTAAAACTAAGGTCACCACCCATCGCCTCGCCTGTTACCAAAATATCTGAAAACAGGATGGCCGCATCAATGCCTAACAAATCAACAGGCAGCATCGTTACATCAGCAGCAATTTCAGGTGTTTTACACATCTCCAGAAAGGAATATTTGTTTTTGATTTCCCAATATTCTGGCATAAAACGACCTGCCTGACGCATCATCCATACCGGTGGACGTTCTGTTTGCTTTGAAAATGCCGCATCTAAAAATAACGTGTTCTTCACTTCTTAATTTCTCCTCTATTCTTTTATAAACTGTTTACTTCTTTTTCTATTTTAATAATTATTTCTTGTGCTTTGGGCGTAACTGCAAGCTCTTTAGCTTTTTCAAGATAAGCATTGCTACGTACCTTATCTTTCTTTCTTAATGCCAGATTAGCTAAATGGATCATTACAAAAGCTTTATCATTCTTTCCGCCTAAGGGAAATCTGCTGGCTATTTGAAAATGAAATTCAGCAGCGGCATAATCTTCCTTTTTTAAAGCAATGTTTGCCCGCATAAACTCATAATACCCACGTCTGTTTTTTGCTAGCCTGTCTGCATTCGGCACCTCATTCAACAGCTCTTCAGCTCTTTCATGATCACCATTTTTAAAGTATTTAGAAGCTAACAATACCGAGCTATGTCTAAAATGGCTCCATAAAATAAAGCCAAACAAAAAGCCGGCAAAGGATGCCAGCTGGTATTGCGCATAAAAAAGACATACCAACGCTGCAACAGTAAAAACTGCCATCAGGGCATATCTGCCTTTTGAATTATACATTAATGAATATCAGTGAATTTATAACCAACTCCTCTGATAGAATGAAAATATACAGGATTTTTCTGATCTGGTTCAAAGTACTTACGGAAAGTCAAGATAAAGTTATCTATCGTTCTTGTAGAAGGATACACATCATAGTTCCAAACTGTTTCCAGAATCTGCTCACGTGAAACCGCTTCATTCTTACGTTCAATAAGTAATTTCAGCAACATGGTTTCTTTTTTAGTAAGCGGCACAATAACACCATCATCTTGTTTCAATTCAAATGAATTGAAATAAATAGTTTTATCACCAATTTTATAAGAATTGATTTCTTTTAAATCATCAGCTTTCATGCTACGTTTAACCAGGATACCAACCCTTAATATTAACTCTTCAAGATTAAATGGTTTTACAAGGTAATCGTCAGCACCCTTTTTAAGTCCCATTACTCTGTCTTCACTCGTGTTTTTTGCAGTTAAGAAAAGTATCGGCACTTCAGTATTTTCTAACCTGATGGTTTCACAAACCTGGAATCCATCCATTTCAGGAAGCATTACATCCAGAATAATCAAGTTAAAACGTTCTTCCTTAAAAACTTTCAGGGCCGTTTTGCCATCTTTAACGGCATGAACTTTATAGCCCTCAAGCTCAAGATTTAATTTAATAGCGTCTAATAAATGGTCTTCATCTTCAACCAGCAGTATTCTTAATTTCTGTTGCATAATCAACTAAATGTTATTTCAAAAATAGCACCTTGCGGTACGTTATCTCTAACGCTGATATCAGCGTCGTGGCTTTGTAATACTTCCTTAACAATAAACAGGCCCAATCCTGTTCCTTTTGATTTTCTGACATTCTCATCACCAACCCTGTAGAATTTATCGAAAATAAGCATCTTTTCAGCATCAGGAATACCTGGCCCTTTGTCAGACACCCGCAAAAAGGCATGACCATCTTTCTCTGTCAGTTCAACAGCAACATCCGCACAAGGTCCTGAATATTTCACTGCATTTTCAACCAGATTGGTTACTACAGAAGAAAGCGCAAACTGATCCCCCATTACCTTAATACCTGGCTTGATTACCGGAGTAATCAATTGCTCACAACCACATGAATGTACTTGTAGTCTGTCTGTTATTTTAGTCACCAGTTCAGAAAAATCAAATTCCTCCTTAGGGAACGAATAAGAGCGGTTTTCTATCTTTGTAGCCAATAACATATTCTCTACCAGGTCATCTAAGCGCTCAATATCTTTCAAAGAATTACTCAATAAAGAAGTCTGTCTCGCCTTATCCAGGTCGCGCTTTACAATCGTCTGAATAGACAATTTAATCGCAGCTAAAGGAGACTTTAATTCATGCGTTACAGATAGTAAAAAATTTTGCTGTTGTTCACGAAGACGTACTTCTTTTTTAATAGACTGATGCAAAAAATAAGCACCTATACAAAGTAAAAATAAAAACACTGATCCTTCTCCCATAACCATTGCCATTCTGGCAGGTTCAAGCCTTACTACCAAAGTTCCCCAAGAGATCAGTTGTACTAAAGCATAAAGGAGCATGAAATAAAATATAACTATCGACTTCTTCAAGGTTATCAGTATTTTACTTTATAAATATACCATTATTTACTTGTTCCTGAAAACAACATCAAGGCTATCAAATATAGCTCTCTTTGCTTTTTCAAGTTCTATTTTTGTGTGTGCAGCAGATACAAAACCCACCTCATAACCTGAAGGGCCCATATAAATACCTCTGTTCAATAATTCGCGGTGCATTACCTTAAACTTCTCCATACTGTTATGATCGATATCATCGGCAGTCTGAATTTTATCCTTATCTGTAAAAGCAATCCAGAAGATTGAGCCTACATAAAACACCTTCACTTTATAATTCCTTGCAGTTGCAAATCGCTGAATACTTTCTGCAAACTCGCTAGTCTTATTGTTCAGTTCTTTATAAAAACCAGAACGCAGCAATTCTGTCAGCTGAGCAATACCTGCAGCCATAGCTACAGGGTTACCCGAAAGCGTTCCTGCCTGGTAAACCCCACCATCAGGAGAGATATGTCCCATGATCTCAGCAGAAGCACCATACATCCCTACTGGTAAACCACCACCTATAATCTTACCATAGGTAACAATATCTGGTTTAATGCCATAATGTGCAGCAGCACCTTCAAAACCTACCCTGAAACCGGTAATCACCTCATCAAAAATCAACAATGCTTTGTTCTCTTTACAGATTGCCTGTAAAAACTCAATATATTCAGCATCCTGCATTAACAAACCGTTATTAGCCGGTATACCTTCAATAATAACTGCCGCCACCTGATCTTTGAACTGTTCAAATGCCTGTTTTAAAGCTTCCGTATCATTTAATGGCAATACAATCGTTTCCTGAGCAAAAGCTTTAGGCACACCTGCGGATGAAGTTTCTCCAAAAGTAACCAATCCGGAACCAGCCTTTACCAGTAACGAATCACTGTGTCCATGATAACAACCTTCAAATTTGATAATCTTATCTCTGCTGGTATAACCACGGGCAAGTCTAATGGCCGACATTACCGCTTCCGTTCCAGAACTGGTAAAACGGATTTTTTCAACCATTTTATTGTTCTTAATGATCAGCTCTGCCAGTTCATTTTCCAATGCTGTCGGAGCACCGAAGCTCATACCATTTTGCATCACTTCAGTAACTTTCTCTCTTACCTTGGCATTATTATGCCCCAGAATAAGCGGTCCCCAGCTAGCACAAAAATCTATAAATTGATTACCATCGGCATCCCATACAAAGCAGCCATCACCTTTTTGAATAAAAAGAGGAGTACCATAAACAGACTTAAAAGCCCTTACTGGTGAGTTTACCCCACCTGGAAAATAGTTCTTTGCTTTTTCGTATAACTCCGCCGACTTTTCTCTGGAAATATCTGGTTTACTACCTGTATTTACAGGCACATCGCCCTCATTTCCTGAAAACATTTTTTTTAAAGATCCTAACATATGCTTATTTCAATTCTGTGTGCATTGTTGTTTACAACAAAACACGTCTTACTACATCCAGTTTTTCTCAACAATATCCCTAATATGGTAAGTGGTAATGATACTTGCTCCTGCACGCGCAAAAGCATGCATGGTTTCCATTACTACTTTCTGCTCATCTATCCAGCCTTTTTGTGCCGCAGCCTTAACCATCGAGTACTCTCCTGACACATTATAACAGGCAATGGGTAAATCTGTATGTTGCTTCAGGTTATGCATAATATCCAGATAAGCCAAGGCAGGCTTCACCATCAATACATCAGCACCCTCACTTTCGTCCAGCAAAGCTTCGCGTAATGCTTCATTACCATTTCTAAAATCCATTTGGTAGGCTTTCCTGTCTCCTTTACTAGGCGCGCAGTCGGCAGCCTCTCTAAAAGGACCATAGTAAGCAGAAGCAAATTTAGTTGCGTGAGACATAATTGCTGCATTCACATAGCCGGCACCATCCAATACACTTCTCATCACAGCTACCCGACCATCCATCATATCTGATGGGGCTAGCATATCTGCACCAGCTTGTGCATGTGTAAGCGCCATCTTTGCAATAACCTCTACTGTTTCATCATTCTGCACATAATCATCCTTCAATATACCGCAGTGACCATGAGTTGTATAAGAACAAACACAAACATCAGTCACAATATAAAGGTCATCACCAAAATTCTTTTTTAATAAGCGTACAGCAGAAGGGACTAAAGAATGATCATGATAGGCAGAAGCTGCATTTTCACTCTTCTCATCGCCAACACCAAAAAGCATGATCTTGTTCACCCCCAGCTTCAATCCTTTCTCCACGTCCCTTACTAGTGTATCTTCAGAAAAATGGCTAATGCCAGGCATAGCTTCCAGTGGATGAACCACATCTTTCCCCGGCACAACAAAGTACGGGTAAACAAACATGTCTTTAGATAACCTCGTTTCGGCTACCATCTCTCTCACAACTGGATTTTTCCTTAATCTACGCGGACGGTGTAACATATTTTCTTTTATTTTATTTCAATTCCAAAAACAGCTTCTGCAAGGCTAATTTCATCCGGAGCATAAGGCAATATATATTTCACTCCCATTTCATCAAATACTTTAGCCGTAGAATTACCAATTGCAATAACCTGTTGTCCAGGCTCTAACAGGTTATCTACAAAATAAGCTTCAACATTTGATGGGCTAGTAAAAATCAGCACCTCTGCTTCGGTTCGATCAACATCTTCTTCGATAACCGTTTCATAAATTGGTAGATCAACTACTTTTGTCTCAGGTTTCAAAGCTTTTTGAATACTCAATAAAGAGTCCTGCGCTCTTGGAAACAACACTGTTTTTCCAACAACCATTTCAGCAAACAAGTTTGCTACCTCATCAATATCCCCACCTTCACCAACATAGTCGGCCAGATGGCCTAATTTCCTTAATGAATCTTCAGATCCTTTCCCGGCAACACCAAACTTCACGTGTTTAGTCAGTGTCGGTTTCAGTTTAAAGAAATATTCAACACTGTTCCTGCTGCTAAAAAAAATCCAATCTACATGTTTCAAATAAAATGGATCAAGTACAGTTACAATTGGGAAAGTACGGATCAATGATCTCGCATCAATTTCTATATGATGTTTTTCAAGTGCTTTTCTAAAGTAATTATGCTCGCTAACTTCTCTTGAAATAAACACCTTGGAAGGAAACTTTCTATCGGCACTAAATTTAGCAACGATTTTTTCTGCCAGTCCATCCAGGCTATCTACCCTATAGAATAAACGATCTGGAAAGTCTTCATTGGTTTCAGCTTTTGAAGTCCATACCTCATATTGTCCATCTTCTTTCTTGCAATAACAGCCTAAAGGCATATGGCAGCCACCCTCAAAAAGGTTAAGCACCTTACGTTCCACGCCAATTTCATCTGCCGTTTCCTGGTGATGAATCTTTTGCAGCACTTCAAACAATTCTGAGTCGTTTTCCCTGATCTGTATAGCCAATGCCCCTTGTGCCGGTGCCGGTACCACATCAGTTGTATCAATTACCTCTACATGAAATTCGGAAAGATCAATATTCAGACGGTTAACTCCAGCTTTGGCAATCACGATCGCATCGTAATCCTCATCTCTTAGCTTTTGTATACGAGTGGGCACATTCCCTCTTAAATCTTCAATATTTAAGTCAGGACGGATTGCAAGTAATTGAGCTTTACGTCTGTTTGATGAAGTTCCTACCATTGCCCCTTTTTTAAGAGAAAGTTTATGGGAAACGCTTACACAATCTTTAAGAATCAACAATAATTCAGAAGGATCCTCGCGTTCGGTCACAGCAGCGATTGTTAAGCCAGCAGGATGAACTGTTGGCAAATCTTTATGCGAATGAACAGCAATATCAATTGTACCACCTAAAAGTTCTTCTTCAAGCTCTTTAGTAAAGAAACCCTTACCTTCCAACTTATCAAGTCTAAGATTTAAAATCTTGTCGCCCTGAGTTTTGATAATTTTTAATTCAGCTTCAACACCTATAGCTGTTAATTTATCTTTAATGAAATTGGCTTGCCATAAAGCCAGGTCGCTACCTCTTGTACCTATAATAAGTCTTTTCACGTTGATTGCTAATTTTTTGGCAAATCTAGCTATTCTTTACCAATATCTCCTTAGCCATAACCATTGGAACGCTGATGTATTTCTTTTCCATGTAATTCATCACTTTTTCCAACACTAATCTAGAGTTCTCATCCAGACCATTGATTTCATCGGCAAAGATCCCATTGATAGCAGTATGCTTGATCTCCTTAATTTTCTGTGGAACGCAGCTCATAGCGATTTCAATTTTACGCTGACGTAATACTGATTCAAAATCTTTGATATTTTCTTCGATGATGTGCTCGGCATTAACCAGCTCATCATAGCGTTCCTGAATATTTTTACGAGCTGTCTCTTTTAAGGATTCAACTTCTATGTAGTGTATTGGGAAGTTTCTAACCACTTCAGCAGCGGTATCATTAGGGATAGCTAAATCAACGATAACCTTTTTACCAGTTTCGCCATTCAGCAATTTTGTATAAATTTCCTCAGTAATAATTGGCTCTGTTGCACCTGTACAGGTAATAATAACATCAAATCCCTGATTGAAGTTTTCCAGTTCCGAAAGAGGATAAGCTGTACCATTTAAATCTTTAGCCAGCAATTCTGCATTTTCTAATGTCCTGTTAAAAACAGAAAAATTAGAGTATTTATGCTTTTTAAGATATTGTGCTATGTTTTTATTAGTTTCCCCGGCACCTATAATGAGTAATCTGGAGTTCGCACACATTTTAAGGTCACGCAATTTGCGATAAGCCAATGATACAACTGATACAGGGTTTTTAGAAATATTGGTATGTGTATAAACCTCTTTTGCTGTTTTCACAACCCGATTCATAATCATCCGCATATAATCTCCGGTAAAGCCGGAAACACGACAAGCTTCATAAGCTTTCCGAATTTGAGCCAGAATCTCTTTTTCTCCAACAACAAGACTTTCCAGTGAACATGAAGTACGAAGCAAATGATTAAAAGCATCTAATTGTTCGTACGCAGATACATTTTCTATAAACTGCTCCATGTATTGCTGAGGCAAGCCCATATCAAGCACAGTTAAAAAACGAAGAATGAAGTCTTTATCTAAATTATTCGCAGAAGTGAATACGAATTCGACCCTATTGCACGTTCCTACATAGAATATCTCTTTTACACCTAACTCGGATTGGATGTTCCTCAACCTGTCGTCCAATGTTTGCTCACATATCACTAACTTACCTAAAGACTTTAGATCAATTTGTTTATGCGTAAAAGCAATGATTTTTAAATATTCCAAAATAGTATTACCCTGTTTATTTTTAGCGTAACAAAAGTAATAACACAAGGCTATACCACTGTCATTATGCTGTAATTAAGAGCTATTTAGAAAGATTTTAAATAAAAACCAACATCTAAACATCTGCAATTATATTTTGTTATACTTCTTAAACACCATATATGTAGTCAGATATGATTAAAACAGACTCTTTTACCTTACATGGCGCAGAAGGAAAACCAATCTTTGGAGATAGTACGTATGACGATAAACTCACAAATTCAGGCACCATAATTTTTATCCACGGCTTCAAAGGGTTTAAAGATTGGGGAGCTCACCATTTAACAGCTGCTTTTTTTGCCTCATATGGTTACAGATTTATCAAATTTAACCTTTCTCATAGTGGGGTAACTAAAAACAACATCAATGATGTGACTGATTTTGAAGATTTTGCATCAAACACCATTAGTTTTGAGTTAGCAGATGTTGAGATAGTGGTTACTTATGCTCATAAAACCTTTCCCTCCTCTGCAATTACTCTGATAGGTCATAGTCGTGGAGGTGGTCTTGCAATTATCCAGGCAGTAAAGGATAGTCGCATCAGCAAGCTAATTACCTGGTCTGCTATTTCAGATTTTTCCAGTTTGTGGAAAGAAGAGCAGGAAGAAGACTGGATTAAAACAGGAAAAATTTTTGTCGAAAATGCACGAACTAAAGAGAAAATGCCTCTAAACAGCAGCTTACTTGAAGACTTTATAGCGCATAAAGAGGCTTTTGATATTAAAAAAGCTGCTAAGCTTATAAATATTCCATGGTTAATCCTGCATGGGGATAACGATGTTAATGTTGCTTTCAGCGTAGCACAAAAATTGGCGCAGCAACAATTAAGTGCAAAAATACAGAAGATTGAAGGAGCGAACCATGTTTATGGAGCTTCACACCCTTATGCATCTGCAGAATTACCAGATCAATTAAAAGAAGTAGTCAAAAAAACGCTTGCGTTTATTTCACTTGAAACGAAATAAATCAACATCTTTCCAAGCTATATAACCTAGACTTGCACATTTTTGTGCAACCATATTATGAATACGACCTGGCACATCAGATACTATTGTCCAACGAACAGCATAACTGCTGTTGTAACTCATGTAAATGACCAGATTATTAAATGTTTGATCATCTTTCAATTCAAGATCCAGGCAATTTTGTAGTTCGATTGCAAAACGATTTAGTCTTTCACTCATCACTTTAGTCAATGGTGCACATGGTTTCTTATCAAAATCAATAATAGCGAGCACTGTCACATTAGGAGTCATCAAATATGTTTTAATTTTTCAGTAGGTATTAAACTATAAACAATTGTAATGCCAGCCAAGAAAGATCCAAAAAAATATTCCATTTGAAATCAGACTGCCATAGGGTTGTCAGGGATACCTATTTTCTTTGTATCAGCAAATAGAAAATTTCAAACACTTAAACCTTTAATCATGACAACTCAAAACACAAACACCATTGCAACTGAAACTATTTATTTCGCATCATCAGAAAACATTTTAGATCAATGGATGGGACACCGTCGACTTACCCGTCGTGTAATTGAAGCTTTTCCTGATGACAAATTATTTGATTATAGTATAGGGGGAATGCGCACCTTCGGAGATATGATCAAAGAAATCATCGACATTGCTGGCCCAGGCATAAGAGGAATTGCAACTGACAATTGGGAAAACACTGGCGGTTTTAGTGAACATACTGTTGATGAAGCTCATCGCTCAAAAGAAGGATTACTAAAATTATTTGATCAGGGAACTGAGGAGATCAATACTTATTGGCCACAGATTACACAAGAGCGTTTTCAGGAAAACACAGTAGTTTTTGGTCAGTATGAAGGGCAGGTTTTTTCTTCTATCTTATATTTCATCGACAATGAAATTCACCACCGTGCACAAGGAACTGTATACCTTCGCAGTTTAGGAGTGGAACCACCTGCATTCTGGAACAGAGACTAAATATCTTTACCTGATACTTTACAATTAATTCAATTTTTATACGGTATTCTCAACATCTTGTAACAATTAATTTCCCTTCCTTATTAAATTGATAAAAATATAATTTTATAGGTGTATTTTTTTGATTATGTTAAATAACATAGCGAGATTTGCCGAATGAATTCAAATTTCGCAAAAGACTTTATGATCTTAGCCCCGAATCGCTTCACATCAATTTTTAGATTCGGGGTCTAATCTTATTTACATCAAAACATATATCAGCTACCCCACTTGGGGCTTTTACCGCTATTTTGTTAGATCATCACATAGCTACACCATTATCAAATTATGGAAAATCACCAAATTCGTTCAATTATCGGAAAGACATTGCTTTGGATTGCTTTATCAGGAACAGTTGCACTTATTATAGCTGCTTTTTATCAGGCATCTTCATTTTACCTTTTAATAGCACTCCCATTAATCCTTATTACTGCAGTAGGTTATGATCGTTTTCAATCTAAACATGCTGTTTTACGTAATTACCCGATTGTAGGCCGACTCCGTTACTTCTTTGAAGCCATCAGGCCTGAAATGCGTCAATATTTCTTTGAATCAGAGCTAGATGGAAAACCATTTAACAGAAGACAACGATCAATCGTTTACCAGAGAGCAAAAAATGAGCGGGAAACTGTAGCTTTCGGAATGCAGGTGGACCCCTATTTACAAGGGTACGAATGGGTATCACATAGTATTTATCCTAAAAAACTGGCTAAAACTGATTTGAGGGTTAAAGTTGGGAATAAAGATTGTACACAACCTTATGACATGAGCATTCTCAACATTGGAGCTATGAGTTTTGGTGCGCTGAGTAAAACAGCGATCATGTCTTTAAGTCATGGTGCTAAATTGAATGGTTTTGCACATAATACTGGTGAAGGTGGCATCAGCCCACATCATGTTAAGGGGGGTGGTGACCTGATTTGGCAAATTGGAACCGGTTACTTTGGATGCAGAGACAATGATGGAAATTTCGATGCGTCGTTGTTTCAGAAAAACTCCAGACGAGCCTATGTAAAAATGATCGAAATCAAGCTTTCACAAGGTGCCAAACCGGGTCATGGAGGAATTTTACCTGCTGCTAAAAACACACCGGAAATAGCCGAAATAAGAAACGTGGTAGCTGGTACAACAGTGATATCCCCACCCGCACACAGCACTTTTAATGACGCTTTAGGCTTAATGCATTTTGTAGAGCAATTACGCAAATTATCAGATGGTAAACCTGTTGGATTTAAATTGTGTATCGGAAGTAAAAATGAGTTTACCGATATCTGTAAAGCTATGATTGAAACAGGTATTGCACCTGATTTCATCACCATTGATGGAGCTGAAGGTGGAACTGGTGCTGCACCTTTGGAATATACAGATTATGTAGGTATGCCATTAATGGACGCCCTGGCTTTTGTAAGTGAGTCGTTAACTAAATTCGGATTAAGAAATCAGATTAAAATAATGGCTTCAGGAAAGATCATCACTGGTTTTGATATTATGAAAGCTTTAGCTCTGGGAGCTGATGCCTGTTATAGTGCCAGAGGGATGATGATGGCTTTAGGCTGCATACAAGCATTAAAGTGTGACAGTGGAAAATGTCCTGTAGGTATTGCTACCCAAGACAAGAGCTTGTTTAAAGGTATTGATGTGACTGATAAGAAGCACAGGGTAGCCAACTTCCATAAAAACACAATTCATGCAACAGTAGAGCTGATGGAAGCTTGTGGTTTTGCAACGCCTGAACATATTAATCCTGAATCATTCCATAGAAGAATTGACACTACTAAAACCATGAATTTTAAGGAAATTTATTTCAATAGTTCTAAAGAACAAGGCTTAAAAAACAATGTTCCAGCATTAAAGAATAATGAACAGGAATCAATGAGCAAAGAACAAGAATTAATGTTTAGCGCTTAAAACGAGCAAAAAAGCAAAAAGCCGGAATACATTTTCAAAATCTATTCCGGCTTTTTATTTTTGCACCCAGTTACCGTCTTCCTTAATCAACTCGATTAAATCATCCAGCGCACGTGCGGCATTTACATTTTTCTTTACGACTTCCTTACCTCTATAGAGTGTAATCTTATCAGGACCCGTTCCTACATAGCCATAATCGGCATCCGCCATTTCTCCTGGCCCATTTACTATACAACCCATAATACCTATCTTGATACCTTTTAAATGATCAGTACGTGACCGGATCATTTGCGTAGTTTCCTGCAGGTCAAACAAGGTACGTCCGCAACTTGGACAAGAAATATATTCAGTTTTAGAAATACGGGTACGTGTTGCTTGTAAAATACCAAAACTTGTAGAATTGATTAATGACAATCCTATTGTTTTATCAGTACTAATCCAAATGCCATCACCAAATCCATCAGTAAGTAAAGCACCTAAATCACTGGCAGCATACAGCATAAGGTCATCTGCATTTAGCCCTTCATAAGTTCTTTTGATAATCACAGGAACCTGAATATTGTTTTTCACCAGATCGATAAAAAAGGACCTTTGTGCTGCCATACCATGAGCTACGTTGGTTTCTAACAACAGGACAACATTTCCTTTAAGCAATGAAAGGTCACCCCCCTCAGTGGCATCAACTTTAACCAGGTTCAGATGGTCATCTTTAAGCTCAACATCTAGATATTCCTTATAGCTAAGTAGCGGATGGCAATTGTTTTTATCTTTTAATGAAATCCATGTAGCATAATTATAAACCTGTTTCAAGTTCCCTGGAAAAGAAAATGATGGCAGCTGATCCCCAAGATATACAATATCACAAGTCTGATCTGCCATATTATATTTATCAAGCCCGGCATTATATGAATATCCAACGGCCGATAGAAAATAAGGATCTTTTAAGTTCTCGGAACTCACATCAAGCATCACTACCGGATGGTGATGTCCTCCAATATGTTGTACTGAAGCACTTTGTCTACGGCTATATTCATATGGACTGTACGGAAGATCTTTAATATCAATCCCGGTTTCATCATTAAGGCGTTCCCTCTGCTCAGACGATGCAGATCGCTTTTCATATCTTAGAGCAAGCGCCTTTGCTACTGGTGCTTCAAACTCCGGATCTTCGGTTAAAGAAACCCTTATGGTATCTCCCAATCCATCTTCAAGTAAAGTGCCAATACCTACAGCCGATTTTATCCTGCCATCTTCACCATCACCGGCCTCCGTCACGCCGAGATGCAAAGGATAGTTCATTCCCTCCTTCACCATGGTTTCCACAAGCAAACGGTAAGCTTGTACCATTACCTGAGTATTACTGGCTTTCATAGAGATCACCAGGTTATAATAATTCAGGTCTTCGCACATTCGGATAAACTCCATTGCAGACTCTACCATCCCACGCGGGGTATCGCCATAATGACTCATGATCCGGTCTGATAGTGAACCATGATTAGTTCCTATTCGCATGGCTGTACCATATTCCTTACAGATCTTTACTAAAGGAGTAAATTTCTTATATATGCGATCCAGTTCAGCTTGATAGGCCTGTTGGGTATATTCTATATTTTCGAATCTTTTTTTATCGGCGTAATTGCCTGGATTCACCCTAACTTTTTCAACAATACGAGCTGCTGCTTCAGCTGCATTTGGCGTAAAGTGGATGTCTGCCACCAAAGGAACATTATAGCCTCGTAAGCGCAGTTCCTTTTTAATATTAGCCAGATTATCGGCTTCTTTCATGCTTGGAGCTGTAATACGTACATATTCACAGCCAGAGTTAACCATTCTTATGGTTTGCTCTACAGTACCGATGGTATCCATGGTATCAGTAGTGGTCATAGATTGTATCCGGATTGGATTAAAGCCACCCATAGGTACATCTCCAATGGAAACCTCCCTTGTCAAGAACCTGGAATACTTTGTTAAACTGTTACAGTATCCACCTTGTAATACATTTTTTAGTGCTTGTTGACCAACTACTTCTTCCATCATTTGTAAATCTGACACAAAGATAAAGATTATGTTTATAACTGTAACGTCAGATGAGGCGCTCTTTTACAACTAAAGTATTAGCAATGATATCATGAAAGCATTGTTGTTTTTTATTTAGAAAGCAATAGAGATAACCAATAAACAGTGGCAATATTGAAATAATCTTAGCCGTATTCCTTCCAAAGGATTTCCCCACCGTAATTCTCCGACCTTCCATATCAGTAATTTTTATATGAAGTAATATTTTGCCTATCGTCCCTTGTTTTTCAGATGATTCGGCAAAACTACCATAAATGTATTTTGCAATAGGAAGGAGAGGTAGCCCAGAGAATGCCAACATTATACGCTGTTCTTTTTCTTCTATTACAATAAAGCTTAACAATGCAAGCAACACGTAGGCACAGAGCAATAAAAAATAATCAATAACTGATGCCAGCAATCGCTGATCAAATGAAGCAAAATACTGTGGTGCCGTAACCTGATGAGCAAAACCAAGAAGCTCACGCAGTTCAGGTACCTCGTGAGCTTCTTTATAATCATCCATTCCTGGCTTCCTTATAAAGGTTCCAGGTTGGATATTTAGTCTTGTTAATTCTTCTAATTGATATGGTCCTTCAGGTTTACCATTTACAACAATTGTGTATTTAATACTATTATCCATATCTATGTAGTTCGTCGTGTTCCGACCAGAGGTTTAATATCTATTTACCTCAAAACTACTCAGTCCACCATCAAAATTAATAAATATTTTATTCTTTGATGCTGCATAATTTGGAGTCTCGTACGTGTTATCACTCAACTTAACGAAACCAGGAAACTCTTTAGCAGACAAACCTGTTTTTGCTCTGATCTGACAGCCCGATTCTGAAGGGATTTTAATTTTCACTTCAGCAACTCCAGTTTTAACATTCACATCTGTAACTGGAAGCAAAGCCCCTAACTTCACATCAAGTGCAGCTGCCCCTCCGTCGAAATTAAACTCCCGAACCTTGTAATCTCTCAGATCAAAATCAATCTCTCCGGCTCCCATATTTACATGAAACTCCCAAATTGGTTTAGGATTTAATTTAATATCCACATTATTCCCACCACCATTCCATTTACCTTTCCTGGCCATTTTCAGGTCTAATATGTTTACACTATCTTTAGTGAAATTATTTACCAGTAAAAACTTTTCACCTGGAGGGCTTATTCTCGCTGAAATCAAGCTATCTGTACTTCCCTTAAGATCAAAAGATGTACCTCCGCCCGAAATATTAAGGACAGTTCGCTTTGCAGTGGAATCATTAGCATAAGGCAAATACAAATGTTGCTCATTAGCATCTTCAGTTTCCTGCGACTCTATCCTTTCTTCAAAACGTTCAGTTACTCTATTTTTATATCCTGGCGTCTGTTGCCCTTTAAAAAACAGGAGAATCAGTGTAATAATTAATATGGCAATGGATACAATCCCACCTATCTGAGACTTATTTTTATTAAATAAGATATTAACCCCAGCTATGATCAGAAATATAGGCCAAAAACGCCACACACTACGCCAATAAAAATCGATGACATTAAAATTCTCCAATAAAAGTACCCCTCCTATAAAAAGCAGGACTATACCCCACATTATTCTATCCAATTTCATAACTATATGTCTTTTTTAGTTAACGGATCATTTGTCTCATTGTCCGCAGCCTGATCTGACGAAGTATCGGGTGCAGCAGAGCTTTCCGGCGTAACCGGTTCTACCGGTTTTTCAGCACTTGCGACAGGATTACTTTCTGGGTTTACCGGCTGTTGCGTATTTTGCTCTTTCCAATTTTCCCAGGCATTTTTGTTTTTAGATTTAAGGATAAAACTGACCCCGATTGCAACAAATAAAAGTGGCCATAATTTAGTTAGCTGAAACCAAAATGGAATCATACCAAATTCATTCATCAGAAAATACAATCCAATTACTAATAGAAACAATCCTGCAACGGTACGCCCTGTTTCATTATTTTTTTGATAAGGTTTAAATTCACCAGTTTGTTTCCAGCTCTCAAAATTATCCTCTTTAACTGTCGATGAAGTCCAATTTTGATATGGCTTTGTACTTTCTGTTGTACTCTTCTGGCTGCCAAATGGTTTCGGTGCTTGAAAAGGATTACTCTGATCTTTGAAATAATCGTTAAACTTTGATAATCTCGCTGCGGGATCATTGTTTACAGGCACTACAATCCACATTATAATATACACTAATATCCCCGTTCCCACCAAAAATATAGTCGAAAGTACAAATAGCAATCTGATGATGGTTACGTCCACCTCCATGTACTCAGCTATGCCCGACGATACGCCGGATATCACTTTGTCATGCTCATTTCTAAATAATCTCTTTTCCATGATAATTTCCCTCCTGTTAATTTAAAACTGTAATGGCTTCAAAACTATCTCATCAACATTTACACCTGCACTTAAGTTTAAAATAGTGTGTAATGAATTGGCTATGTCTTCTGGTTGTACAAAACGCTCAGCTGGGATATCTGTTCCTTCCCAGGAAGAAGTCAAAGTAGAACCTGGCAATATAGCCGTTACTTTTACATTGTATTTTGATAGTTCTGCTCTCAATACATCATTAAGACTTAACAAAGCCGATTTAGTTACAGAGTAACTTCCTCCATTTTCTACAACAGCTTTAGCAGCAATAGAACAGATATTAAAAATATGCCCTGATTTACGCTCACGCATCATTTTCCCAAAATATTTGGAAAAGTAATAAGCTGCATTCAGGTTTAAGTCCAATTGTTTCTGAAGAATATCATCCGTTTCATCCAGCAAACTTCCAGGTAAATATGTCCCAGCATTATTCACGAGCACATCAATGGTCCCCATTTGTCCTTTTACCTCATCACAAAAGCCATATACTTCTTGCTTAACACTACAATCGGCTTGCAACGCAATTATCTTTACCCCGGTATAATTCAGCTCCTGAGTAAAAAGTTCCATATCATATTTACTTCTTGAACATATTGCTAAATTGTAACCACTTTCGGCCAATTTAATCGCGATGGCCCTTCCTATGCCCTTAGTTGCTCCGGTTATAATTGCATTCATTTGTCAAAACCTTTTAATGTATCGCAATAATACAAAAAAGGTCATCCCCCGAAAACTTTGTGGCAAAAGATTTGATAGTTTCCTTATTAAATCCGTTTGTACAAGGCAAACTTATCAGGTTTCGACTTTTTGTTGTTTCTTTGTGTTATTATTGCGTAAATACTACAGTTAATTTTTCATTGCATGAATTTCACCAATTTTGGCAGATACCTTCTTTTATTAAAGGCTGTATTTAGAAGACCTGAAAAATTTAAAATATACTTACAAGCCATCTTTAAACAAATGGACTTTATTGGCGTTGGTTCTATAGGGCTAATCGCTATTATATCTACTTTTATCGGGGCGGTGATGACTTTACAGATTGCTTTCCAGTTGGTAAGTGATTTAATTCCAAAAACCATAATTGGTTCGGTTAACCGCGACTCCAGTATTCTTGAGTTAAGTCCAACCATCACGGCTATTGTACTTGCAGGTAAAATAGGTTCCGCTATTTCTTCTGAGATTGGAACCATGCGTGTAAGCGAGCAAATTGACGCATTGGAAATTATGGGGATCAATTCACCAGGTTACTTAATACTTCCTAAAATTCTTGCAGGGATTACTATGGTACCATTCCTGGTTATAATGTCTATGTTTTTAAGTATTTCAGGTGGTTATCTTGGTGGAACCTTATCTGGTGCTGTAACCCCTGCCGAATATATACAAGGTATCACGACCGATTTTAACCCATATACAATTGTTGTTGCTTTAGTTAAGGCATTTGTATTTGGTTTTATCATCACATCAGTCCCGGCTTACGAAGGTTTTTATGTAAAAGGTGGAGCCCTCGAAGTTGCTCAGGCAAGCACAAGAGCAGTAGTTGTGAGTTGTATATCCATTCTTGCCTGTGATTACCTTATAACCCAGTTATTACTATGATCGAAATCAAGGACATCTATAAATCTTTTGGAGACAACGAAGTATTAAAAGGTATCTCAGGTAAATTCGAAGCCGGAGTAACTAATTTGATCATTGGTGGGTCTGGATCTGGAAAAACTACCCTTCTAAAATGTATGATCGGCCTGCATCACCCTGAAAAAGGAGGTGTAGAATACGATGGAAGGGAATTTACCAATATGAATTTTGAGGAAAAGATCGAGATCAGAAAAGAGATCGGCATGCTTTTTCAAGGTTCTGCCCTATTTGACTCTATGACTGTTGAGGAGAATATCATGTTCCCCTTAAATATGTTTACTGAACAAAGCCGCAAAGAAAAAATGGAAAGGGTAAACTTTTGCCTTGAAAGAGTAAACCTGGAAGGGAAAAACAAATTATTCCCGGCAGAACTTTCTGGTGGTATGAAAAAAAGGGTTGGTATTGCACGTGCCATTGCCATGAACCCAAAATATCTTTTTGTTGATGAACCCAATTCAGGGCTCGACCCAAAAACATCAATTGTAATTGATGAGCTGATTAAGGAATTAACCGAAGAATACAACACCACAACAATTGTAGTTACCCACGATATGAACTCGGTAATGGGTATTGGCGATTATATATTGTTCCTCCACGAAGGCAAAAAATTCTGGGAAGGTTCTAACAAAGAAATAGCCCATACTGATGTTCAAGAACTAAACGACTTTGTTTTTGCGAGCCGCTTTATGAAGGCTGCAAAAGGAAAATTTTAATATACTTTTTTATGATAAGCCTGCTAACCCCCACTCATTGGAAAGATTATGAGTTAATTGATTGTGGTGATTTTGAGAAATTAGAACGTTTTGGCAATTTAGTTTTGTCCCGACCAGAGCCACAAGCTGTTTGGAAAAAAACACTATCGGATTCTGAATGGAAAAAACAAACGCACATCCGGTTTAAAGGCCGATCAGCTACTTCTGGCGAATGGATCAAAAGTGCAAACCAAATCCCAGACAGGTGGAATGTACAATATACTAATGATGATGTGACCATTAGCTTGCGCCTTGGATTAACATCTTTTAAACATGTTGGTGTATTCCCTGAACAAGCTGTAAACTGGGATTATATTTCTTCTTGTGTTAAAAAAATTAAAACACCTAGTCCTAAAGTATTAAACCTCTTTGCCTATACTGGTGCTGCATCATTAGTAGCTAAAGCCGCTGGAGCAGACACCACTCACGTAGATTCTATAAAACAAGTTATAAACTGGGCCAATGAGAACCAGGAACTTTCAAACCTTAAGGATGTTCGCTGGGTATTGGAAGATGCCTTAAAATTTGTAAAGAGAGAATTAAAAAGAGGAAAAAAATATAATGGGATCATTTTAGATCCTCCTGCATTTGGACATGGCCCTAATGGTGAGAAATGGAAACTTGAAGACCATATCCAAGAAATGATGCATGATGTAGTTCAATTGTTGGATGAAGAAGAACACTTTTTAATCCTAAACACTTATTCTTTAGGATTCTCTTCTGTAATAGTAGAAAACTTAATTAGAACATCATTCCCTCAGGTAAAAAACCTGGAAACAGGTGAACTCTATCTTCAAGCCACATCTGGTGTTAAGTTACCTCTTGGTGTTTTTGGCAAGTTCAATAGTTTTAAATAAAACAAATATTTACATTCACATTTTTATTCATTTAGCTAATATAACACCTATGAAAATAACACGCCTCGCAGGCATTCTTTTAATTAGCACAACTGCATTAGGCATATTGGCCAGCTGTGCTTCCGATACAAAAAAAGCTAATGGACAGACTAAAGTAAACGCCGATGGCGACACGGTTGCGGTTGAGACAGAAAACCCTATAGATACAAGTCGTACTCCAGTTGACACAGCAAAATACAATGCCCTGTTAACAAAACTTACTAACGGAGACACTACCGGCAAATGGCCGGTAAAAAACCAGCCTTATCCATTAGCTGGAGCTATTCTTCCATTTAAACGTATTGTGGTTTATTATGGCAATTTACACTCTAAGAAAATGGGTGCACTTGGCGAATATGCCCCTAAAGAAATGTGGAGTAAGCTAAATGCAGAAATTAAGCATTGGGAAAAGGCAGATCCTTC
Source organism: Pedobacter sp. (assembly GCF_041645105.1). GTDB lineage: Bacteria > Bacteroidota > Bacteroidia > Sphingobacteriales > Sphingobacteriaceae > Pedobacter. Next base: position 133,218 of record NZ_JBAZQQ010000004.1, on the reverse strand, counting down.
TACCCCTGTACAAGCTGGTCTGCACTATATAGCAGCCGTAGCAAGCGGCACTCCTGGTAGAGACGGAAAATACATCAACAGGATGGCTAATAGCCAGATTGATTCGGTTTTAGCAATTTCTAAAATGCGTCCTAATACTATTGTATTTTTAGATCTTCAGGTTGCATTGAGTAATATAAAAGCTGAGTTGCCTCATATTGAAAAGTATCTCCAATTACCTTATGTACATTTAGGGATTGATCCGGAATTCTCCATGAAAGATGGTACTATACCTGGACGCAAAATTGGAACTTATGATGCTGCAGACATTAATTATGTTTCGAAATATCTTGCTGATATGGTTAAAAAACACAATTTACCTCCTAAGGTATTTGTAATACACCGTTTTACAAGGAAAATGGTAACAAACTATCAGAACATAAAACTACGTCCTGAAGTACAAATTGTAATGCACATGGATGGATGGGGAGAACCTGAACTGAAAAAAGGAACTTACCGCCATTTTATCCACTCAGAACCTGTTCAATTTACAGGCTTTAAATTATTCTATAAAAACGATCTTAAGAAAGCTCCAAATCGTTTAATGACACCAGAAGAATTATTAAAGTTGAAACCTGCACCAATATACATTCAATACCAATAAGAAATTCCAGGTTAGAACTTCTTATCAAAATGAAAGAGAAAGGGCTGTTCGAATGAACAGCCCTTTCTCTTTTTGGATATAACTCTAGCAGGGTAAGAGACATATATTTTGTTCGATATTTCTTTTGCTATCCTTTTGCTATTGTTTTGCTATTCTTTTGCTATCCTTTTGCTCAGACCAATAGAATAGCATAATCAATGCATATTAATTGCTGAGGAAAATAAAATTCACTTCTTTTTTAGGATTATCCAGTTTAGTACTTTTCCTTTTACCATCAACTATTGCATGGATCATATTACTCTGTGATGAATGCTGCTCAAATAGAATATCATTCTCAACATACAATTCCTTTATAACTTTGACTTTTGGAGTTTCAAAGTAGCACCAAGCGGCATCTTCTTCTATTTCATAACCCTGAAATTTTAAATCAAGTACTTTTCCGTTTACCTTAATTTTTAAATGGTTTTTAATGTATAATGTGATAAGAGCTTCTAATTCTTCTCTATTGGATGGCTTTAAGATATTCACTTTCTTCTTGTACTTATTCTCTAATGCTTTTTCAAAGTCATCAAAGAAAACCCTTACACTAACCTGTACATTACCTGTGTTTTTATGATGTACAATCTCCGTAACACTTACGTAAAAAGGATGAAAAATATTTAACCAAAAAAGTAAGAGTAATTGCGGCATTTTGCTTTTATTAATTATAATAAGGATATTGCTTTAATAATTAGCGAATTTACAAAAATATTCAATGCAGGACTTTCCCCTATATTTTCAGTTAGGCTGGCAACATATTTTAGATTGGCAAGGTTATGATCACATCTTATTTGTAATTGTACTTTGCGGTATGTATACAATTTCTGACTGGAAAAAAGTATTAATATTGGTAACTGCTTTTACTATTGGTCACAGTATTACATTGGCCTTAAGTATATTTAAGATCATTAGTGTAAATACACCGTTAATCGAATTTCTTATTCCAGTTACCATCCTCATTACTGCCGTATCAAATATTATTAGTAAAAGACAAAAACCAAAAGGTCAAAACTTTAAATACTCAATGGCTTTATTTTTTGGCTTGATACATGGCCTGGGATTTTCTAATTACTTAAAAAGCCTTCTTGGAAAAAGTGGCAATATAACTGCCGAACTATTCGCTTTTAATATAGGCCTGGAATTCGGTCAGCTTCTTATTGTAGTGGTAGTTCTTATAATATCCTTCATTATGCTCTGGATTGTAAAAATTAAGCGATGGGATTATAATTTCTTTCTTTCATCGGCTATATTTGGAATTTCGTTCGTTATGGCGGCAGAAAGATTAGCCGGGCTAATTTCGTAATCAGATAAATACCTAACATTCCTATGAATAAAAATCTTGTATTTTTTATTGCTTTTATATTTAGTACAAATGCTTTCGCTCAGCATATAAACAATCCGGGATCCAATCATGGGAACAAATTTGAACAACTCGGCACCATTATATCCGACCCAAACATTTACAGATCTGCATCCGGAGCACCAGGGCCTGGGTACTGGCAGCAAAGGGCTGATTACGAAATCGATGCAGAACTGGATGAAAAAAACCTACGCTTAAATGGCTCTGAAACCATTACCTACTACAATAACTCTCCTGACCCATTAAGCTATTTATGGGTACAACTAGATGAAAATCAACATAAAGCCGGTAGTGATAACAAATTGACGGAAAGAAGTAAAATGTCCACACAAATGGATTACCAAGCTTTAACCAATATCATTAATCCAGAAAACAAACTCGGAGTTCAAATATTAAAAGTAACAGACGAAAAGGGAACAGCTTTACCATATACCATTAATAATACCATGATGCGTATTGACCTGCCTGCTACTTTACAACCCAAACAAAAATATAAACTAAGAATAATCTGGAATTACAATATTGCTAACCGTATGATTGATGGTGGCAGAGGAGGTTATGAATATTTTGCTGAGGACGACAATTATCTATTCACCATAACGCAGTGGTTTCCAAGGATGGCTGTTTATTCTGATTTCCAGGGATGGCAAAATAAACAGTTCGAAGGACGTGGTGAATTTGCCCTGGCCTTTGGCAATTATAAAGTTAATATGACTGTTCCTGCCGATCATGTTGTAGGCGCAACCGGTGAATGTCAGAATTATGCTCAGGTACTTAGCTCAACAAGTCTAAAAAGGTGGAATGCAGCACAAACAACAAAAGCACCTATAGAAATTATTAATCTTTCAGAAGTTCAATCTGCTATAAGCAAAAAATCATCTGCAAAGAAAACATGGACATACACAGCTGAGAATGTGAGAGATTTTGCCTGGGTATCATCACGTAGATTGGTTTGGGATGCTATGGCTACACATATCAATGGAAAAAAGATCATGTCCATGTCGTACTATGGCCCTGAAGCTTACCCGCTTTACAATAAGTACTCTACTAAGGTTGTTGATCATACTTTAAAAGAATACTCTAAACATACCATACCTTATCCATATCCAGTTGCCATATCTGTAGAAGCGGCAAATGGCATGGAGTATCCAATGATTTGTTTTAACTATGGCCGCGCTGAAAAGGACGGTACTTACACCGAAGCTATAAAGTATGGAATGATCAGTGTAATTATTCATGAAGTTGGGCATAACTTTTTCCCTATGATCGTAAATTCGGATGAGAGACAATGGTCCTGGATGGATGAAGGATTAAATACATTTTGTCAATACCTGACTGAACAAGCCTGGGATAATAACTACCCATCTCAACGTGGCCCGGCTCATAAGATTACTGATTATATGAAGATGCCTAAGGATCAGCTGGAACCTATCATGACCAATTCCGAAAACATCATCAACTTTGGGCCCAACGCCTACGCTAAACCTGCTACTGCTTTAAATATTTTAAGAGAAACGGTGATGGGCAGAACACTTTTTGATTATGCATTTAAAGAATATGCAAAGCGATGGGCTTTTAAACACCCTACCCCAGCTGATCTTTTCAGAACAATGGAAGATGCATCAGCTGTTGACCTTGACTGGTTTTGGAGAGGATGGTTTTTTGGAACAGATCCGGTTGATATTTCTTTAAATGATGTTCGTTATTACAGAATGAATAGCATGAATGCCACTACTGAAAACAAAGAGAAGAAAAAGGCCTATGATAAAGATCAGTACAACATAGGCCGTGAACGTAATCGTAAAGAGGGCATAAAATTCGCTGTTGAACAGGATACAAGCTTAAATGATTTTTATAATAAATTTAACCGTTTTGAAGTCGGCAAATCTGCAGATCAGGAATTTCAAAGTTACTTGAATAGTCTGTCTGATGACGAACGTAAGCTATATGAAAGCAAAAAGAATTTTTACGAACTTGACTTATCCAATATTGGTGGATTAGTGATGCCTATTATCATTGAATGGACATTCATCGATGGAAGTAAAGAAATTGACCGCATTCCTGCTTATATATGGAGAAAGGACGAGAATAAAGTTACTAAGGTATTTGCGAAGGATAAAGAAGTAAGATCAGTTCAGATAGACCCTTATCGTGAAACCGCTGATATTGATGAGGGCAATAATTCATGGCCAAGACAAAGTCAACCGACAAGATTTGAGTTATTTAAAAAGCAACAAGCGCCGCGTGGATCATCTGCTGGGACAAACCCTATGCAACAATCCAGGCAACGCTAGTTTATTAAATTACCTGTTACTAAAAGAATCCCAACTGACCCTTATCATCAATCTTAATGTCATCAGGATTGGTGATTTCAAAATCTATTTTCTTAACTGGTTTCTCTTCTTTTTTTGGTTCCTCTTTCTTCGGCTCTGATTTTACGACCCGCTTCGTCTTTTCAGGCTCAACAGGAATAGTTTTAGCTGGTGTAGGCTCAACAGGCTTAATCGACGTAGCTTCAACCTTTTCTGCAGCAGGTTTCTCAGAGGCCGGACTTCCCCAAGCCTTTTTAGGCTTTTCTGGAGTTAACGGCGCTTCAGGAACGACTGGTTTTTCAACAGCTGGAGCTTCTTGTTCATGCTCAGCTTCAACCTCCTGCTCAGATTCTATCACTTTTTTAACAGTAGGTTTCACCTCAAATGCCTTTTTAACTTTTGACTCAGGCTTTTCATCATCAGGTTCTGGCAAAGAAACAATCCCGGGGTCTGTTTTTTCTACATTTAGCTCAATAGATGCTTCCTCACTTGAAAGCATAACCTCGTCTTGAAAATCATCTGCCGCCTCAGAATTCACCCCATCAACAGCAGCAACTTTAACCTCTTCAGTTGGTTCTATTTCTTTATTATTGGAGATGGTTATCTTTTTAACATCATGGGCACTCAGTCTGTTCCCATTAGCTTTAATTCCTTTCACGTCTATAAACTCAGACAACACTATTTCAATGGTCTCAGGAATCTGAGTTTTACCTTTCAACACATCAACAGTAAGCATTGCGGCAGGGTTACTGGTCAGATGTAAAAATCTAGAACCACTCTCTTCACTGATTAAGCTTTGCTTCTTTCCTACCCCAATAAGTTCAAAAACAAATCGCTTTATAAAATAGTTTTTCGCTTTACCTTCAAATTGTACTACGGCAAAAGGTTTTTCAGGATCAAACTTTTGAATCAAAATCAGATCGGCATCAAAGTGATTGCTCAGTTCAAAAGTACTCAGCTCATACCAACCCTCTTTATGTACTTGCAAGATCTTATCATCACCATCAAATTCCCCAAGATATTTACCGCGTCCATCAACATTTAGCCTTCTTAAAAGATCATCATACCAAATCTTTAATCCAGACAATGTAGAAACACCTTTACTCTTCAGAAGGATCTTTTTAATAGGGTATTTAGACACAATATTTCCTTGAGACCCTCGACCTTTAATAGCGATCTCAGCAAAATCAAGGTCAAATTGCAATTTCTTTAACTTTGTATGGGGTTTAAGCTGAACTGTTATAATCTCGGCCTCTCCATTAGGATTTGCAGTAAAATATAGCACCTTTGAACCCTTACTACCTTTAGTTAAATCGTATTCTTTATCACGTGTAACACCTACTACAGCAAAACGTTTGATATAAGAGATTCCGCTGGCACCATCTTTATAAATCATATTATAAATGGTACGTTCATCTCCTTTCTTAAACACCTGAGCATGTAAAATTCCTTTACCTACAAAGGTTTTATCTGCGACCTTAGTGATAATACACTTTCCGTCTTCTCTAAAAACAATGATCTCGTCTATATCAGAGCAATCAGCAACAAACTCATCCTTACGAAGGCCTGTGCCAATAAATCCATCCTCACGATTTAAGTATAATTTCACGTTGGCAAGTGCCACTTTAGAAGCCTCTACACGATCAAACAAGCGAATCTCAGTTTTACGTTCTCTTCCTTTACCGTATTTATCCTTTAATTTTTGAAACCAGGCAATGGCATACTCAGTTAGATGACGTAAGTGGTTTTTAACTACTTTAATCTCATCTGAAAGTGCCTTCATCTGATCGTCAGCTTTCTTAACGTCAAAACGAGTGATACTACTCATTGGTTTATCAATCAGCTTCTTGAAATCTTCCGGTAAAATTTCTCTGTATAGACTAGATTTAAAAGGATCAAATAATTTATTTAATACTTCTACAACTATTTCAAAATTACCTGAATTCTCATACTCTGCATTTTTATACATCCCTTCCTGGATGAATATTTTTAACAGGGAACTAAAGAATATCTTTTCCTGTAACTCATGTAATTTGATTTCTAGTTCCTTCTTCAACAGGGCTTTTGTATGCAAGGCATTCTGGATTAGAATGTCATTTACACTTAAAAACTGTGGTTTCTCATCTTTAATGATACAAGTATTCGGAGAAATAGAAACCTCACAAGAAGTAAAAGCATACAACGCATCAATGGTTACATCGGGAGAAATCCCTGGTGCTAGTTGGATAACAATTTCTACATGTGCAGCTGTATTATCTTCGATCTTCTTGATCTTGATTTTACCTTTATCATTTGCAGATAAAATACTGTCAATAACAGATCCCGTAGTTGTACTGAAAGGGATTTCAGTGATGACTAAAGTTTTCTTATCTTTTTCTGTAATCTTCGCCCGAACACGAATTCTTCCTCCACGCATTCCCTCATTATAGGCTGAAAAATCAGCCATCCCACCCGTAAAGAAATCTGGTAAAATATTTGGACGTTGCCCCTGTAACGATTCTATTGAAGCATCCAGCAACTCAATAAAATTATGGGGCATAACCTTGGTCGCCAAACCTACAGCAATCCCCTCGGCACCCTGTGCTAATAACAAAGGAAATTTAACGGGTAAGGTAACTGGCTCATTGTTACGACCATCATAACTCAATTGCCAAATAGTAGTGTCACCATTGAAGACAACTTCATTTGCAAATTTAGATAAACGGGCTTCAATGTAACGAGGAGCTGCCGCATTATCACCAGTAATTGGGTCGCCCCAGTTACCCTGGCAATCGATCAGTAAATCTTTCTGGCCTATCTGCACCATTGCATCACCAATAGATGCATCACCATGCGGGTGATACTTCATCGTATTGCCGATCACGTTGGCGGCCTTGTTAAAACGACCATCATCCATCTCTTTTAAAGAATGCATGATACGTCGCTGTACCGGCTTCAAGCCATCATTGATGTGTGGTACAGCGCGATCCAGAATTACATAGGAAGCATAATCGAGGAACCAGTTTTCGTAAAGCCCGTTAATTGGAATTACGGTATGTTTGTTTTCTTCGTTTATGTTGTTTTCTATTTCTTCGCTCATCAAAAAGGATTGTTATGCTGTAAATATAAGGGTTGAAAACGAATTTCCAGAACTGAGTTCTTAACAGTTCTTATTTTTGTATTTATTCTTTTAAATAGAAGTTTTACCTGTTTTCGCTTACAAAGTTATAAAACATACAACTTATTTATACTTTAAACAATTATTTCAATTGCTTGTAGTATATTAATAAAAACAAACAGTGCCAGGTGGCATGGTTTTAGTGAATATTTTACATAATAAACTTTTAATCCAGTCCCTTGAACATATATATACGAAAAAGTCTCAAAATTTTAATGTGGATTATTACCGGCATTTTTTTGCTTGTGATCCTGATTGCCTTATCTCTAAATATTCCTGCTGTTCAAAATTTCGTTAAAGACAAGGCAATTTCATATCTTAAAAATAAGACCAAGACTGAAATCAGTCTTGAAAGTATAAAGATTGGCCTACCTAAAGACATTATACTTAACAAATTTTATATTGAAGACAAAAAGGGGGACACTTTACTTTATGCCCAAAAATTGGCAATTGACATTAGTTTGTTCAAACTTTTAAACAATAAAGTTGAGATAAATAACATCACATTACAAAAAATAAGGGCAAACGTAACACGTATTGACCCCGACACATCTTTCAACTTCTCTTTTTTAGTGGACGCTTTTATGTCTGAGCAAACTAAACCCGAAGAGCAAGTTCAGAAAGATACTACATCTACCCTAAAATTTTCCATAAATAAGATTAACCTGGAAGATATAGGAATTGTTTATCGCGACGATGTAGCAGGCAACGATATGCGGTTATCCCTAGGCGAGTTTAAAGCCAACATTAAAGATTTTGATCTTGATAATCAGCATTACGTAATCAAAAAACTGTCTTTAAACAATACTTCGGTTAAGTACTTGCAGCAAAAACCGCTAACACAATTAAAGAATCACATTGAAAAAAGCATTGACACTTCAAAGACTGAATCTGGTAAACTCCCATTGGTAGAAATACAAGATGTTGCCTTTAATAAAATAAAAATTGGATTTGATGACAGGCTGTCGAAAACCAGTGCAGATGTTGATTTAAATAACCTGATACTAACAAAGCTATTTGTAGACTTGACCAATAGCCAGTATAAAGTTGAGGATGGAAAAATTAATGATAGTAAAGTCGACTTTAAAACCTCAGCTTCAGAAATGAATGCTAAAGTCAACCTTAAAGAATTTAGCTTATCAAAGCTTATTGCAGATGTAAAGAACAGTAAATACCAACTAGATCAAGCATCTTTAAACCGATCTGATGTACAGTTTGCTTTTAAGCCTGTTCCACCTTCAAAAGCAGAAGTTAAAACCGATACAGGAACAACGGAACAAGGAATTTCATTGTTACTAAACAGCCTAAACCTGGCAGATAACAATATCGTCTTCGATAATCTTGCAGAGAAACCAGTCAAAGGGATGGATTTTAACCACCTTAATATTAAACAACTGGGCTTGCAGGCAGAAAAAATCGCTTATAGCGATGCTGGAATCCTGGTAAACGTAAAATCTGGCAAACTAAAAGAAAAGAGTGGCTTTGAATTATTAAAACTACAAGGTGATATATCCTATACTCAAAAACAAACAAAAATAAATAACCTTATAGTAAGAACCCCCAATACCAATATTGAAAACAGCACTCAACTGGACTATACCTCAATGGAGGATCTAACTAAGCATCCAGAACGTGTTAAAGTATATGCTCAGTTAAAGAATACGACCCTAGGTCTTAAAGACGCAGCCTATTTTAGTGATGCTGTACCAGAGAACTATCGAAATGAAAAAATAAAGGTAACAGCACAGGCTCATGGTTATATGAACAACCTTGTGATACCTAAATTACAGATTGATGGATTAAAGAGTACTCATATCGATGTTAGTGGAACTGCGAAGGGTTTACCAGATGTTAATAAAGCTGTACTTGATTTAAACATCAAGCGATTCTCTTTAACCAAGGGTGATTTGCTTGTTGTTATTCCAAAGACTGCTCTTCCAAGTAATATTACCTTACCAAATACCATTAATGCGAATGGTAAGTTTAAAGGATCCATGACTAATTTTAATACCGGATTTAATATCAATACAGATATGGGTTCAGCAAAATTAATTGCTGACATGAAAGGTCCAAAAGGTAAAGAGCGTTATACAGCCAATATTAATTTAAACAATTTTAACGTTGGAAAGCTGTTAAAAATGGAACCGCAGCTAGGCAGAATTACTGTAAAAGCTAATGTTAAAGGTACAGGTCTTGATGCGAAGAAAGCTTCTGCAACAGTTAATGGACAAGTTGTTAGCGCCTACTATAACAAATACACATACAGAAATTTAACTTTAAACGGGACATATGCCAATCAGAAATTAGATTTGAAGAGCAACATGGCCGACACCAATGCCAATTTTGCATTGGCTGCACATGTAGATATATCTGGCAAATACCCTGCTGTAAAAGGCAATGTGGACCTAAAACAAATAGATTTGCAAAAGTTAAACTTTAGCACCACTGAGTTTAAATTAGCCGGGTTGATAAAAGCAGATATAAAAACGGCCGACCCGGATTACCTGAACGGGGACATTACGGTAAATGGAATGCAGGTAGTGAAAGAAGGACAACAATTTAATGTAGACACTATCATTGTACATTCAGAAGCATCTGCAGACCATAATTTACTCACTCTAAAATCAGAATTTCTAAGGGCAAAAATTGATGGGAAATACCAACTAACCAATTTAGGTAGTGCAGTGATTAATCAAATTAACAAATACTATCAGTTTGGAGCCATTACCAAAATCCCTGACCAGCGTTTTAGGTTTTATGTAAACTTTTACAATCCCAAAATCCTAAAAAATCTGGTTCCAGAACTAAGTAACTTCGCTCCCTCCCGAATGCGAGGTTTGTTAGACACGAAAAAAGATAGCATGAACATCGATGCCGTTTTTCCACAAGTCACATATGGAAGCTACCGTGTTGATAGCACTAGACTGAACATTAATAATGATAATCAAAAATTAAATTACAAGCTAAATATCAAAAGCCTGCAAAGTCCATCATTAGCTTTTTTTAACAATGAAATAAGTGGAGCAGCTGTAAATAACCTACTTGATCTCAATATATTTTTGAGGGATAGAAAGCGTAAAGACAAATATGTTTTAGGTGGGCAATTCAGTTCTATGAATAAAGATTTCAGATTCAGTTTTGACCCACAAAAGGTATTGTTAAATTATGAAAAATGGACCGTGGCTCCCGAGAACTATTTCCAGTTTGGAGAATCAGGCATATTGGCGAACCAATTTAACCTAAGTAATGGAGGTCAATTATTGAGCATTAACAGCGAAAGCAATACTCCTAATGCTCCCCTTAAAATAGATTTTAAAAACTTCAGAATAGAGACACTAACACGATTTGCTGAAGCTGATAGCGCTTTAGCCGGCGGAGCTATTAATGGAACTGTTCAGGTAAAAGAACTGACAGGCTCACCTAAATTTGAAGCCAATCTGACTATAGACCAGTTGCGCTATCAGAAAGACATGTTAGGAACATTACGCATTGCGGTTAACAACAATACGGAAAATGCTTTTGAAACCAATATTGCCTTATCGGGTGTTCATGAATTAAGAGCAAGTGGCTTTTATTATACGGCTCCTGAAAGTGCGTTGGATTTGACTTTGAATATCGACAAAATAGATTTAAAGGCTATCGAAAGTCTTTCAATGGGGCAAATTAAAAATGGTACAGGAACCATCAGCGGTCAGTTATCGGTAAAAGGGAGTCTAGATGCACCTAAAGTATTGGGAGATGTGAAATTTAATCAGGCAGGTTTCAATGTAGCTTATGTTAATTCATTTTTCAGGATGCCCAACGAGACCATCAGTTTTACAGATAGTGGGATCAATCTTAATAAGTTTACAATCCTGGACTCTCTGAACCAAAAAGCTGTAATTACAGGAGGAATTTTAACCAAAGATTATAGGGATTTTAAATTTAACATGGACATCCGTACCAATAATTTCAGAGCTTTAAACTCAACTGCTGAAGACAATGAAATGATCTATGGAACGGTCTTTTTAACCAGTACCATTAAAGTTCGTGGAGATTTGAATCAACCTAGTGTTGACATGAATGTTCGCGTAGAGGATAAAACTAAATTCTTCTTTGCCATGCCTCCCGATGATCCCTCAGTTATTGATCAGGAAGGAATTGTACAATACATAGATTTCAGTGCTCCCCCTTATGATGGTAGAAAAGCATTAACAACAGCAGACTCCATCAGTAAAGCCCCAATAAAAGGTTTTAATTTAAGCGCAACCATCAATATAGACGAAAATGCAGAATTAAATGTGGTTGTTGACCCTACTAACGGTGATGCGTTAAAAGTAAAAGGTCAGGCCACATTGGCGGCGACGATGGATCCTAGTGGCAAAACGAGCTTAACAGGAAGATATGAAATTTCAGATGGCAGCTATAACTTAACTGTTGGTCCGGTAAAAAGATCCTTTAAGCTACAACAAGGAAGCAATATTGTCTGGACAGGTGAACCCACCGCAGCTAACGTAAACCTAACCGCTCTGTATAATGTGAATGCTGCGCCGATAGATTTGTTGAATGATCCAAGCCAGGAAATAGCAAAAACTAAGCTCCCTTTCCAGGTATACTTAATGATGACAGGGGAATTAATGAAGCCAATCATCAAATTTAAGCTAGACCTCCCGGAAAATGAACGTGGCGCACTGGGTGGTTCAGTTTATACGAAGTTACAACAGGTAAATACGGATGAGGGAGAACTGAACAAACAGGTATTTGCCTTACTTGTTCTGGAACGCTTTATTGCCGACAACCCATTCCAAAGTCTGGCAGGTGGCGGTGGTGGAATCTCTACTATTGCAAGATCAAGTGTAAGTAAACTACTTACAGAGCAATTGAATAATCTTACTTCAAGCCTGGTGAAAGGAGTCGATATTAATTTCAATCTGAATTCTTCAGAGGATTATTCAAGTGGACAAATGCAGCAAAAGACTGATCTGGAAATTGGATTATCGAAAAAATTATTGAGTGACAGACTGATTGTAACTGTAGGTAGCTCATTTGGGCTGGAAGGTGCAGAACAGCAAGGACAAAACTCAACCAATATTGCAGGAAATGTGAATATTGAATACCTCCTGTCCAGAGACGGCAGATATAGATTAAGGGCTTATCGCCGAAATCAGAATGAAGGCGTAATTGAAGGCCAGATTATTGAAACAGGACTAGGCTTTGCACTGGTGGTAGATTACAATAAATTTAGAGAGGTATTCCAGAAATTCTCCAAAAAGAAAAGAATAAGATTAGAACAAAAGGCTAAAGATGAAACAACTAACTAGATCCGGTTTATTTATAATTACATGCTTAATCTGGGCTGGCTGTAGTACTACTAAGAGCCTAAAGCCAGGTCAATATTTATACACTGGGGCAGATATCAAAATAAATCCAGACTCTGCAGCGAAGATTGATAATCAGAAAGCAGTAAAAGAAGAGTTAGAAAGCAAAACCCGCCCTAGACCTAATAAATCATTATTGGGAATAAAGTTTAAACTCGGCATTTATAATCTGGCCGGTGAACCTACAAAGCCGAAAGGTGGAATACGCAATTGGCTTAGGAAAAATGGCGAACCACCTGTATTACTCAGTGAAGTTAAAATTCCCTACAACAATGCGGTATTAAAAAGCTACCTCATCAGTCAAGGCTATCTTCAATCTGAAGTAACTGGTGATACCGTGATTAAAGGCAAGAAAGGAAAAGCCGTATATACGGCAAAAACAGGTGAAAGATACAAAATCAACAGTGTTACTTTTCCTAAAGACAGCTCTGGCGTTGGGAGCATAGTGAACGAGAACAAAGACAAAACACTATTAAAGGTTGGCAACAATTATGATCTAGATGTATTTAAAGACGAACGGATTCGTATAGACAACGATCTGAAAGAAAAGGGGTATTTTTATTTTAATCCCGACTACCTAATTTTACAGGTAGATAGCACTATTGGAAATCATCTGGTAGATATCAGAATTAAAGTAAAAGATATTGCCCCTGATGCCAGCCTGAAGCCATATAGCGTAAATAATATTAATATATTTCCAAATTACAATTTAAGAAGAGACAGTGCATTAAGAAATTCTACACCTGTAAAATACAGCGATTTTAGCATCTACGATCCAAGAAACACCTTTAAACCTGGTTTGTTTGATCGTCTGGTCTTCTTTAAAAAAGGTGAGTTTTACAATAGAACAGACCATAACAAATCCTTGAACCGAATGGTTAACATCGGCGTTTTTCAAGCAGTAAAAGCAGAGTTTCTGCCAATAGATAGTTTTAAAAACAATCAGTTGGATCTGAATATTTATTTGACCCCCTTAAAGAAAAACTCCCTTACTTTCTCTGCTACGGGCACGAGTAAATCAAACAACTTTGTAGGCTCTGAACTTAAGCTAACACAAACTACACGTAATCTATTCAGAGGAGCAGAACAATTAGATGTGAGTGTCAGCGGAGGTTTTGAAACCCAGGTAAGTGGTGTGGCCAAAGGGTTAAACTCTTACTCCTTTACCACTGAAGCAAAACTGACTTTTCCAAGGTTTATTACACCTTTCAAAGGCCTGAATAGCACAAACAACTTCATTCCAAAAACTATAGCATCCATATCCTATCAATTATTGAGCAGAGGGTCTTCCTATAACCTTAGTTCTTTTAAAACCGAATTTGGATACAACTGGAAAGAAAACCAATACAAAGAACATACGTTTAATCCCATTTCGGTTAACTATGTAACCTCTAAAGTTACAGCAAGAAATAGAGATAGTCTTTTCGATGCAAACCCAGGACTAAAGAAAAATCTTGAAAGACAATTTATCATTGGAAGCAATTATAACTTTACCTATAGTGATCAAATGAATTCCTCGCAGAGAAACAACATTTATTTTAATGGTGGTTTAGAATTGGGGGGAAATGTATGGGGACTTCTCGCTTCTAAGAACAGTGCAGGAAAGAACTCTGTTTTTGGCATTCCTATCAACCAGTTTGTTCGTTTAGAGTTAGATTTAAGGGATTACTTTAAGGTTACCAAGAATGTAATATGGGCAAACCGCTTAAACCTTGGTTATGGTTATTCTTATGGAAATAGTTCTTCCTTACCATTCGTTCGTCAATTCTTTGCTGGAGGAACTAATGATATCCGTGCATTTCCCGCACGCTCATTAGGCCCTGGTACGTATAACTATAGAGATCACCTCACGCCCGGCCAAGACGCCACCTATACAGATCAGAGTGGAGATATAAAGGCCATGTTAAATACTGAGCTTCGATTTAAATTAGTCAGCATTTTATATGGGGCCTTATTTGCTGATGCTGGCAACGTATGGCTTAGAAAGGAAGATATGGGTACACCTTCTAGTGATGATGATCCAAAGGGGAGCCTAGCCCGTCCTGGATCAGGATTCAAGCTCAAGAATGCATTTAAAGAAATGGCCGTTGGTACGGGTGCTGGTCTTCGTCTAGACGCTACTATTTTTGTTATTCGCTTAGATGTTGCTTTCCCAGTTCGTAAGCCTTACCTTCCAGAAGGAAAAAGATGGGTAATTGATCAGGTAGATTTTGGGGATAAAGGATGGCGTAAAGAAAATTTAATTTATAACATTGGAATAGGATATCCATTTTAACATGACACTTTTTAGAAAAGCAAAACATTTTGTAAAGGCTACTATTCATTTATTTATTGCTGCTGGTAAAGGCTTTATGGAAGACCGGGTAATGAAGCTCAGTGCTGCTCTGGCTTATTACACTATTTTTTCACTAACTCCACTTATTATTATTGTGATCTCAGCAGCTAGTTTATTTCTTGGAACTCCTGACCCTAACAGTGTCGAAATTAATCCAAGAGAAGAACTGTTTTCTGAAATTGGTGAACTTGTCGGAGCAGACGCCGCTGCCCAACTCCAGACGTTTGTAAACAATGCTAACACTACTGGAAAAAGTACAATAGGACTAATCATCGGTATCGTTACACTAATAATTGGGTCTACAGCGATCTTCACGGAGATTCAGGATAGTATCAACCTGATCTGGAAAGTAAAAGCGGTTCCCAAAAAAGGCTGGCTAAAATTAATTGTCAACAGATTACTTTCCTTTTCGCTAATTGTCTCACTTGGATTTTTATTACTGGTATCACTGGTCATCAACAGTATTGTAGTAGCCATTGGTGATCGGTTGGGTTATCTTATTTCTAATAGCAAAATAAGCGAATACTTTCCTGTAGTAGATAGTACCACTACCCTTCTCATTAGCATTTTAAATAATGCAATTACGCTGATTGCAGTAACGGCAGTCTTCACCATAATTTTCAAAGTACTACCTGATGTTAAACTTAAATGGAAACCAGCAATTGTCGGCGCTTTATTTACGGCCTTATTATTTAGCTTGGGTAAATACCTGATTGGCATTTACATTGAAAAAGGAAATCCAGGTTCTGCCTTTGGAGCTGCAAGCTCACTAATTGTAATTCTCTTATGGGTTTACTACACCGCTATCATATTATATTTTGGTGCTGAATTTACTCAGGCCTATGCAGAACGTTATGCAAAAGGTATTATGCCTAGTAAATATGCGGTCCACACTAAAATTGTTGTAATCGAAAAAGATGTTAAGGTATTGCCTCCTCAACACCCCCAAGACACTAAAATATAACCCTTTATATGTATTTAGTGATTTTATCAATTAATTCCTGTTCAAGAAAGGGCTTTAATACCAGGTCGTTCATTCCTGCTTTCAGATAAGCTTCCCGATCCTCTTGCAGCACATGGGCAGTGATGCCCAAAATAGGTATTTTGGACTTACTAAAATCTCCATTATACCTTACTTCATGAGTAAGTTCCACCCCTCCCATTACAGGCATTTGAATATCTGTGAGAATTAGATCATACTCATTCTTTTTAAATAATTCCAGTGCTTCTTTCCCATCATAAGCACAATCAAAATCCATTTCCCATTTTTTTAATACCGTTTGTGCAAGCAGGACATTCATTTTATTATCATCAACCAACAAAATATGTTTCCCTGTAAGCTTACCCTTCGTTACGGGCTCAACTCCCACCACTATTGGTATATTCTCTTTTACTTTAGCATATTCATAAGGAATCTCAAAACTGAACACAGACCCTTTTCCAAGCACACTGGTTACATCTATTTTACCTCCCTGAAGCTCTACAATCTTTTTACAAATAGCCAATCCCAAACCTGTTCCTTGTTTAGTTGAGGAGTATACCTGCGAAAATTCATCAAAAATAAACTCCAGATCTTCCGCAGCAATTCCAATCCCTGTATCCTCAACCTGTACCTTCAGAACAGCATTCTTTTTACCATGTGAAATCAGATTTACTTTTAAAGTTACCTTACCGCTCATTGTAAACTTAATAGCATTGGTTAATAAATTCATGACCAATTGTTTTAAACGTAAGCGATCTCCCATTAACAGTACATCTTTTTCTAATGAGATCTTGTTCTCCAGTTCAAGGTTTTTATTTACTGCCAGAACATTCATACTATTAAACACTTCCATTATTTCCTCTGCTGGTAAAAAAGAGGTGTTTTCAAGATTTATTTTTCCGACCTCATATTTAGAAAAATCGAGAATCTCATTAACCAGGGCTAGTAACATCTCTGAAGAATTACGAATCGCATTAACCTGATCAAGCTGTTCTTCTGTCAGTTTGCTTTGACTTAATTGCTCTGAAAAACCAACTACAGAGTTGAGGGGAGTCCGTATTTCATGACTCATATTGGCGAGAAACCGACTTTTTGAGTGAGACTCCTGAGAAGCACGTTTTCCAAGATTAATCAGCACCTTTTCATTTTTATACAGTTTTGTAATATTGTATAAAATTATCACAACCAGACTCACCAGTAAAAGTATATTAATTGTTGTGATCCAATCTAATGACTTTATATCTGCTAGCAGCTCATTCCCCAATAATGTTTTAGTATCAATCATATAAGAAATCTCTTCATTCTTATAGGTTTGCAATATGCCAATGATTTCTGCAACCAACTTATTATTTAATAACAAAATGGCTTTTTCATCACTTCTTAATTTATTTGCATTGGCATAGAGATGCTTATAATATGCTTCTATTTTTTTTATCTGTTCTTTGTTGAAGCTTCTTACATCTTGATTAACAACAATATTTCGCTCTGTTTTGATAATTGTTAAAGAAGTATCCTTTTTCTTTGAAGAGAAAGCATCTGCAATCCTGCCAAAAAACTTCTTATTAGGAGCTGGTTGATGTTTGATTGTATCAAAACTGGTAACTGTTTTAAACTGTTTTTTGGCAACAGGGAGATCTATTTTAGCTTCAGCCTCCCTTTCTACAAGTCCAAGTTGAGAAAAGCCAATAACAAGACTATCGGTAAGCTTCCTTAGCTTCAAATAGCCTTCTGTTTTTTGACGTTTTTGCTTCAGCATGCCTTTAAGATCTGGAGTCAGTACATTTTCATCAACATTTATGTTTAACTCTCCTAAATAAGTTGAAACCTTCTGAATTTGTGAGGAAAACTTTTTGATGTAATCTCTGTCGGCCGTTACAGCATACAAGCGAGAATTGTTCTCAGCCTGATACAGCGTATAAATACAACTATCCATTTTTGAATAGTCTTCTTTAAGTTGAATAAGTAATGAAGTATTACGCTTCAGCTCATTCATCTTATGATACCTTAGATATAAAAAAAAGGCAAAAAGAAATAGAATCAATATTAAAAATACGATTAGAAAATAACGTATCGGAGATCTTTTTGTAGCACTAAGAGACATAATTTTTTTTTTGACCACAGCTACACTGCAGAACTTATTAAACTAATGTATCAATAGGGGATCGATCAGTTTACAAGTATAATTCAAAAAAATTAGAATTCGTCTATATATAATGTTAAATATTAAGCTACATCAACAGCACCTTCAACCTCTTCTTCCTCCGAAGAATCAATGATGGCATCTTCTTTACTTACTTCGTCTTTCTCTATCCGAAGATTTCTAATGATATGTTGTTGTCTATCCGGCGTATTTTTGCCCATATAATATTCAAGAAGACTCTTAATTGTCTGATCTTTTAGTATCACAGGATCAAGTCTGATGTCCTTTCCAATAAACAGTCCGAATTCATCAGGAGAGATCTCTCCTAAACCTTTAAATCTGGTTATTTCAGGCTTATTCCCCAACTTTTCTATTGCTTTCCTACGTTCATCATCGCTATAGCAATAAATGGTTTCTTTTTTATTCCGAACCCTAAAAAGAGGAGTTTGTAAAATGTAAACATGTCCTGCACGAACTAAGTCAGGAAAAAACTGCAGGAAGAAGGTCATCATCAATAAACGAATGTGCATTCCGTCCACATCGGCATCTGTAGCAATAACGATATTATTATAATGCAAACCATCCAATCCGTCTTCAATATTTAAAGCATGTTGTAAAAGATTAAACTCTTCATTTTCATAAACAACTTTTTTAGTTAGCTCATAACAATTCAAAGGTTTTCCTTTTAAACTAAATACTGCCTGACAATCTACATCTCTTGATTTTGTAATTGAGCCAGATGCAGAATCCCCCTCAGTTATAAACAACGTAGTTTCATAACGTTTATCATGTGTACTATTAAAATGAACCTTACAGTCTCTTAATTTTTTATTATGTAGGGATGCCTTTTTTGCTCTATCATTTGCCAGCTTTTTTATACCAGCAATATCCTTACGTTCACGTTCAGATTGCAGAATTCTTTTCAGCAAAGCATCTGCTACATCAGAATGCTTATGGAGATAATCATCAAGCTCTTTCTTAACAAAATCATTAATGAAGGTACGCACAGATGGTCCATCAGGCCCCATATTCTGAGAGCCCAATTTGGTCTTTGTCTGTGATTCAAATACAGGCTCCTGTACACGTACAGAAATTGCAGCAATTATAGATGACCTGATATCCGAAGCGTCATACTCCTTTTTGTAAAACTCTCTGATTGTCTTAACCACTGCCTCCCTAAATGCTGCCTGGTGCGTCCCTCCCTGTGTCGTATGCTGACCATTTACAAAGGAATGGTAATCTTCGCCATATTGCTGTCCATGAGTCATGGCTATTTCTATATCATTTCCAACAAGGTGAATAATAGGATAGCGCACACTCTCTACATCCGCATGTTTATGTAACAGATCATAAAGTCCTCTTTCTGAAAAATACTTTTGACCATTAAAATTAATTGTCAGACCTGCATTAAGGAAAACATAATTCCAGATCATACTTTCCACAAAATCCGGGATGTAATGATAATTTCTGAAAATAGTTTCATCAGGATAAAAGGTTATTGCAGTTCCATTCCGTTGCGTTGTATCAATGATATCGTTTTCAAGAACGATCTCACCTTTAGAGAACTCTACTTTCTTTGTTTTGTTATCACGATAAGACTGTACAACGAAATTTGTAGATAATGCATTTACAGCTTTGGTACCGACCCCATTTAATCCAACTGATTTCTGAAAAGCTTTACTATCGTATTTACCCCCTGTATTAATTTTAGAAACACAATCAATTACTTTTCCCAGAGGTATCCCACGTCCGTAATCTCTTACATTTACTTTTTGGTCTGAAACGGTAATCTCTATTGTACGACCAGAGCCCATTACAAACTCATCAATGGAGTTATCTACAATCTCCTTAAGTAATACATAGATACCATCATCCTGAGCAGAACCATCGCCCAGTTTCCCAATATACATACCGGGACGTAATCTGATGTGTTCTTTCCAATCAAGAGAGCGTATACTATCTTCGTTATAATTCGGTTCTGCCATGATGTATCTGAGTAGAGTAGAATTACAAATTTAAGCTAATATGCATGTCAATCAACCACAAAGTTTCAACAAATACACATTTTAGCGTAAAAATAGCCAATAAGTAAAAGCCGAAACTTATATGTACATTTGCATAAAAACACAACTTTAAGTTGTCATAAATTTTAAATTAAAATACAAAAATATTGTTATTCAACGAATTAAACCTGATTGAGCCCATTCTAAATGCGCTACAAACAGAAGGTTATACTCAACCTACCCCAATACAAGAACAATCCATTCCATCTATATTACAAGGCAAAGATTTACTAGGTTGTGCACAAACAGGAACAGGGAAAACAGCAGCTTTTGCTATTCCTATGCTTCAGTTATTAAGTAAACCTCATACCAATACAAAGGTCCATAAGTCGATTAAAGCATTAATCCTAACTCCTACCCGTGAGCTGGCTATACAAATAGAGGAAAGCTTTAAGGCCTATGGTAGAAACCTTCCATTAAAACATCTGGTTATTTTTGGTGGTGTAGGTCAAAAAGCACAAACTGATGCACTACATAAAGGTGTAGACATTCTTGTTGCTACACCGGGAAGATTATTAGATCTGATGAACCAAGGTTTTATTAACTTAAAGGACATTGAGATCTTTGTACTTGATGAGGCAGACAGGATGCTGGATATGGGCTTCATTCATGATGTAAAGAAAGTAATTACCAAGTTACCTGTTAAAAGACAAACATTATTCTTCTCGGCTACTATGCCTAAAGAAATTCAGTCTTTGGCCAATACCATTCTGACCGATCCTGTTAAAGTTGAAGTAACTCCGGTATCTTCAACCGCTGAAAAAATCCAGCAACAGATTTTCTTTGTAGAAAAGAATGACAAAAGAGGTCTTTTAATGCATATTTTGAAAGACAAAACCATAGAAACAGCATTGGTGTTTGCAAGAACTAAACATGGATCAGATCGTATTGTTAAAGACTTGATTAAAGCAGGTATAAAAGCAGAAGCGATTCATGGTAACAAATCTCAAAATGCAAGACAAAGGGCATTGACAAACTTCAAAGCAAAAACAACCCGTATTTTAGTCGCAACTGACATAGCGGCCCGTGGTATTGATGTAGACGAACTGGCACACGTAATCAATTACGAATTACCAAACATCCCTGAAACTTATGTACACCGTATTGGCCGTACTGGTAGAGCAGGATTAAGTGGTACAGCCTTTTCATTCTGCGATCCTGAGGAAAAAGAGTTTCTGGATGATATCGAAAAGCTGATCGGTCTAAAAATCCCTGTAACAGAGGATCATCCTTACGCAATGAGCTGGCAAAGTCTGATGTCTGGCGCTGCAGCAGCAAAAAGCAAAGGGAAAGCAAAACCTTCAAGAGGCGCACGTCCTGAAAGAGGGCCTCGTAATGAAAGAACTGAACGTCAGCCTAATCTTAGTGGAGCAAAAAAGACACCTCAGGGAGGAAGAAAATGGTCTAAAAAATAAACCTATTTTCAAAATTAAAGATACCACAGCTTGTAAGTGGTTTCTTTAATTTTGAAAATACTCTATCATCATATTAATTTCACCAAACTTCTTTAAAGTATCAATAGCCTTGTTTCGTAATTGTCTAACCCGCTCAGGAGTTAATCGCACTTTAAACGCAATATCGTCAAAACTTAACTGAGGGAAACCACCAATTCCATAGAAGTATTTTATAATTATCTCCTGTTTTTGAGGCAATCGATTCAACATTCTAATCATATCTATAGATAAAGAATCTCTATATAATTGATTTATTGGATTTAATGAATTTTGATTAGCCAACACATCGAGAAGCGTTGTTTCCGCACTTAAACCACATGGAACATCTACAGATACGGCACTGCTACCGCTACACAAAATATCAGCGACCTTTTCTTCAGAGAGTTCAAGAGTTTCAGCAAGCTCAGCTAAAGTAGGTGTACGCTCCAGATGCTGTTCAAGTTTAATCATTGCCTTTGATACTTTCTGCATATCGTTGATCTGATTGCCTGGTAATCTCACCACACGCTTTTGATCAGATATTGCTTGAATAATACCTTGCCTGATCCAGTAAACTGCAAATGAGATAAATTTAAATCCCTTAGTATAATCAAAGCGCTGCGCTGCTTTAATCAATCCTAAATTCCCTTCACTAATCAGATCCGAAAGTGCCATACCTTTATTTTGGTATTGTTTTGCAACTGAAACAACAAACCTAAGATTAGTCTTAACTAACTTTTCCATAGCTTGCGTATCACCATCCTGAATCATTTTTGCCAGACTTACTTCTTCTTCCTGCTGAAGTAATTCAATTTGAGCGATATCCATAAGATACCTGGAAATACTATCCTCAGTACGGTTTGTAATGCTTTGAGCGATCTTTAATTGTCTCATAATATTTGATAACGTTAATCTATACTTATCAAAGCTAGACAGGTATTTTCTATAATCGTTAATCAAATAAATAATCAGGGAACAACGCAGTTTTGACACTTCTTCTCAGAATAACATTCCGTTAGTGCTAATAAATTTACTGCTAACAGAATATAATTTCAATTCATCATTTAATGAAATATCTTTCGACGGCAAAAGATTATAATTTCTGCATATTATTTTAATAGAACTTGTTGTTTTTTTTTGATAACTTGTAGTATATTAACGAATTAACGTTAATCGTCAAAACCTACTTCAACTATGAAAAAAATCACAAGCAAATTGATCGCTGCTATAATCGTGCTTTCAGTTATGACAGCGACTTTAACAGGCTGCAAAAATAAGCCAAAGGATGCTGACTTAAAAGCTGCTATTGAAACGCTCCTGCAGACCAAACCTTCGGCCTTAGGAACAACTGTCACAGTTGACAAAGGCGTAGCCACATTAACAGGTGAAGTTGCTGATGAAGCTACTAAAAATGATCTTGAAAAAGCCACCGCTGGCATTATCGGAGTAAAATCAGTAGTAAATAACCTGACTATAACACCTGCAGCTCCAGTATCTATTGCTCTGGAC
Source organism: Pedobacter sp. (assembly GCF_041645105.1). Lineage (GTDB taxonomy): Bacteria > Bacteroidota > Bacteroidia > Sphingobacteriales > Sphingobacteriaceae > Pedobacter. Next base: position 109,888 of record NZ_JBAZQQ010000004.1, on the reverse strand, counting down.
GACCCACTAACAGCAGCTGTTAAGGATGCAACAAAAGACTTTCCTACCGTTAGCTCAACTGTATCTAATGGAGTAATTACTTTAAAAGGTGAAATTCAAAAGGCCAACCTTCAGAAACTGATGATGGCATTACAAGCTTTAAAACCTAAAAAAGTTGACAATACACAATTGGTAATCAAATAATCAAGGAGGAATAAAAGATGGCTTTACAAGATAAATACAAAGAACTGATTGATACTGCTACTTCTGCAGGCGTGAACGACTTAAATGTACGCGAGCAGGATGGTGTATTGTATATAGATGGCGCTACGAATGGCACAATAAAACAACAGTTATGGGATACATACGAACGCTTAGATCCAAACTATGCCTCAGGAGATGTAGTAATGAACATCAATAGCGTTGCCGGTATATCTGAAGGGACAAAACTTAAAGTAACTACCAATAGCTCTAACCTGAATATAAGAAAAGGCCCAAGTACCAGCGATGAAATTGTTGGTAAAGCGGCCAGAAACGAAGTAGTAACGCTGGTAAGCAAAGCAAATGATCAGTGGTGGATGATTAAAACTGATCAAGGAGAAGAAGGCTATTCATACACCCAGTATCTAACTCCACTCAGCTAAAAACACATTAGAAAGACATAAAGAAGGAGGGTAAATTTACCCTCCTTCTTTATGTCTTTCTGATTTTAATAATTCTCATCCAATGCATTATTTTCATCAAGGGATAAGTAGGATCAAATTCGAACCATCTCGAAGCAAAATTTGGACTATTTGGCTTTTTGTGATGGTTGTTCTGAAACAGCTCACCAAGCATTAAAAAATCAAGAGGTAAAGAATTTTTACTATGATCATTATTATCATGGTTCGAATATCCATATTTATGACCGCACCAGTTTACAATTGCACCATGTAACGGTCCCATTAAAAAATGAATTGGCAGCAATAAAAACATCCACCATGCCGTAGCGAAAGTCGCATAAAACCAAACATAAAAACTGATAAAAACAAACCGTGTTATCCACGAATCACCAATTTTATCAATTAACGGCCAGGAAGGATAGTTATCCCTAAATTGCTCTTCTGGTTCAACATTGTATTTAGCATAATTCAGATAAATATTTTTAGTCTGAATCATCATACCCCAAACATCCTTTACAAAATGTGGAGAATGTGGATCTTTTTCTGTGTCACTAAACGCATGATGCATACGATGTAATATGGCATAAGCCCTGGGATTTAAAAAAGAAGAGCCCTGGGACAAGAAAGTAATGAGATAAAAGAATTTTTCCCAAAAAGAATTCATCTTAAACATCTTATGCGATGCATAACGATGAAGAAAGAAAGTCTGGGAAAAAAGGGAGAGAAACCAATGTAAAAGAAAAAATATTAAAATAGTCATATAAAGGTTAACGAATATCGTTTGTAAATAGCTTAGGTAAAAGATAGAAATGACTTTGAAATGCCTTAACGTCCAAAATCATCTTGAACCCTAACAATATCATCCTCATCAGAAGGCATATTTAAATCAGTATGTTGCCATATCTCTGAAACAATGCCCCAATCCTCTAAGCCAATTAAGCGATGACGCTCTCCTTGTTTTAATTTTATCGTTTGTCCAGGTACAAGTTGCTGTACTTCTCCCTGTTCATCTGTATCACTTACACTAACTCCTACTGTTCCATTTACAACTCTCCATATTTCAGCACGACGATGATGGTATTGCCATGAAAGCCTTGTGTTTGGTGCAACTATTAAAATTTTCGGACTTAGTTTACCAGATATTTTTAATTCATCTACATTTAATTTATCAAAGTAAATATTGGCAAATTGTTGAGCTTGTTCTTCATCAATAACAAAAAAACCGCCCCATGGACGAGTTTCATCACGGTTAACAACATTAAACCCCTCGATTTTCAAACGTTGTGCTACACTATCGAATATTTCTTTTTTTTGATCTGACATTTTATTTTGGTATTTAGAATTGCCAAAGATAATAATATCAATTAAATACAAGACTCATTAAGGTAAACGGTCTATATCAAGCAGATCTAAATTCAAATCTGCGATAAGGTCATATAACAATGCTACATTTTTATCATTCGCATAAACTTTCTGTTCCAGCAGCTCTTCGTACTTATCCAGAAATTCATCATCGTAAAATTCATCAGGCAATTCAATTTCATTACGTCTCAATTGGCTTGCAGTATGGTAAAGTAACCTCGCGATGGTAAAATATACTGCATTTAAGTTAATCAGTACATCCTGATAGCTCTTGTTTTCCCAATCAAAAATATAAATGTGGTAATTGTCAGACGCAAGTTGGTTATACTCATCATCCTCCATTACTTCAAGCTCATCAAGATTATTGATTAGAAAAAAAGTTTTTGAACAATTGATCACCTTGTCTATTGAGCGTAGTAATAATTTTACAGCAGGGTCATCAACAACCTCAAGCAATTCAAAATCTTCAGACGAAATAGAATCAGGTTTAACAAGGCCTTTCAAATCGGACAAATCTCTCTCATAAGCTAGTAAAAAACCATACTTGCAATACTCACTGACAATAAAACTCAAAACATGGGGAACAAGTCCCTTTATAGCATCTTCCAATCTGATATATGTTAATCCAGATAATGAAGTTAATTACATCAGTTGACTTTACAAAATACAAATCATTATACTGGCATAATTCAAAAAGATGTTTACTTTTATGATTAAACCAAATTATTCGCTTTTCATGAAAAAAATAATCATTCTCAATTTCTTTATCCTCTTAGTATTTGAATCAGCATTCTCTCAAACAAAAAAAATTGACGACCTATATTTTGACTATACACAATTTAGGAATTCACCTAACAGAAAAGAAGCCAAAACTAAAGCCTTAGCCCTGTTTGAACGTAGTGCTGAATTGAATGAAAAACAAATCGCTAATATAAACTTTCATTTAGGCAGTATATATGAAGAAGATAAACAACCAGAACTGGCAATACCACATTATCAAAAAGTAATTAAAACAGTCCCAGGACACTATGTTACACATCGTGCATTAGCCTTTATTTATTTAAGACAAAGTGATGCTTTAGGTAAAAAAGTAACAGCGGCGGCACAATTAAAAAACGCCACATTACATGCCGAAGCTTTTAAAAACTATAAAAAACAAGTGCTGCTTACTCTTCCTTATTTTGAAAAATCACAAGCATGTGACCCTGATGAAAACACTTTAAATATTATAAATAACCTTTATAAAACCATTAAGGAACCACAACAATTAACCACTCTGAATTCCAGGTTAAAAACGCTCGCTAATGACTGTGTTTCTTTACTTGATGAATAATCAAGCTAATTTTGGAGCTGCTTCATTAAAGTGCAGCAGCTCCAAACATTAATACCAATTTATTATTCTGATAAAGATTTAAAGTTTGGTCAGCAACATCGAATTTAAAAGTTTTATCGCCTAACAAGCTTAGAAATTGATGTTCTAACTTATTTAGATCTTCACTGCAAGCCATCCTTGTTCCTGCCATTTGTTTGAAAACAAGCGTCTCCTCACTTTTATCATAACCACCGAAAAAATTATTACATCCTGATTTTCCCGTCACACGTTTCTTTTCTCCATCAAACGTCATGTAAACTGGAGAGGTCGTTTGTGTCACTCCATTCATTTGGATTAACTTCCATTTATGTTTCAGAACATAATCCCATGCCGTATTTGTCTTTACTTTAACCTTTGTTTTTTGTACAATCCTTTTAAGTTTGTATTCATATAAAGAGGCATCTGCAGGAACATTTTTCCTTTTGGTACGATCAACAAGTATAACATAACGATATCCCGGTTTATGCTTAAATCCAGAGATCTGATTATAAAACAGCTCCCAATTTTTACTGTTTTTATATTTCACCTGCATACAGGTCATAGGCGCCACTCCTGTACAACTGGCCAGATCTTCTTTAATTACCATTTTAATTATTTCTGATTTAGACGCAAGAGAAAATCCAAACATTAAAACGAGCGTTAAAATCATTCTAGAATTGATACTTTTAATCATATTAAATTTCATTTAATTGTGTAATACAAATATGATGCAACAATTTCTTGAATTCCACAAAAGCTGTTATGATTAGATTTTACTATTTAAAAGCTTCAAATTAAGTTCACCATGCTCATCCAGACTAAACATGGTGATAGAAGAATTCTCCTGTACTATGCGTCTATAATACTTCAAAGACATCCCGAGCTTATGTGCAAGGTAGAGTCTGTTTATCCCATTATGGCCAACTACCAGAATATTTCCGTCCGGATATTTATCTAACATTTCCTTGTAAAAATCATCTACCCTTGAAACTACATTTGCGCCCGTTTCTCCAGTACCACCTGCCCTTGTATGTTCCGGATCATTCATCCAATAAGTCCATAGACTAGCCTTTTCTTCAATAAACTCTTCCTTTGTTTTACCTTCCCATTCACCAAAATCTACTTCAATGAGCCGAACATCTGTTTGGACCGTTTTTAAACCAGAAGCAATCTCTGCAGTATACAAAGCCCGTTTTAACGGAGAAGAATAAACTGCATCAAACGACATCCCCTTAAGCTGGTTATTTACCAAATTAGCCTGTAGAATACCCTTTTGGGTTAGTTCAATATCTGTCCTACCACAATAACGATTGCCATCTGCATTGTATGCAGTCTCCCCATGGCGTAATAAATAAACATTAAGCATGTATCTCTTCTTTTTTAATATATCCCTTTTCTAACAGCAACCTTAAAAAACGATGGTAACTCTCCTCGTACCTCGCAACCAGATCTGGTTGTGGTCTAACCTCTTTCTCTATCACAGTTAATGACTTCACTGCATTTTCAAGTGATGAAAAGCAAGTATTAGAAGCTGCTAAAATTGCAGCGCCAACTGCCCCCGACACCTCTTTCATTTTATAAATAGGCAAATTCAATACGTTACTGCGTATTTTAAGCCACACTTCACTATTACTTCCACCACCAGCAGTAAAAACAGCATTTACTTTTTCATTAGCGAAAACCTGAATCAATTCAAAAGCAAACCGTTCCAGATAAGCTACCCCTTCCATATTGGCAGTGAACCTCTCTTCCATTGAAAGTCCCTCCTCTTCAAAACCAATTGCCTGTGGGGCAAGCATAGGAAAACGCTCCCCCTTTTGTCGTAATGGGTATGAAAGCAAACCAGTAGGCATTAAATGCTCAGCTGCCTTGTTTAACGATTCCAATTGCCCACCAAATTCATTAGTCACCCAATCCGCTCCCGTATTACTCGCCCCTCCAGGCATCCAATAACCCGAAGGATGTCTATGGCTATAAATACGCCCTTTATTATCCACTACTTCATTTTTAGTGACTCCTTTAATCACCATTGTAGTACCAATTGTTGTATTCCAATCGCCCGGATTTACGGCACCCGAGGCGATTTGTGATGCGCAGCCATCTGTTATACCGACGGTAACCTTAATATGTTCAGGAAGCCCAAGTGTTGTTGCAATCTCTTTATTCAAAGTTCCTATCACTGTTCCTGAAGGAAAAACTTCTGGGAGCCATTCTTTTTTTAAGGGTAATTGAGTAAACAAGTAATCAGGCCATTCATAATTACTCACATCATAGCCTGTTTTAAAAGCATTAGTATAATCCGTTACTCCCCATTTCCCTGTTAACATCCCGGTAATATAATCGGCAGCATGAATCCATTTGTGAATTTTAACTACTTTACCTGGATAAGTGTCTCCAAACCAAACTATTTTAGCAAGTGCACTTGAAGTGTTAAAACCTGTAAAGCCAGAATGATGATATTTCAAAGCTGCCAAAGTGCATTTTTCTGCCTGCTCCACAGACCGCTTATCACTATACATCAAAGCATTATGCAAAGGGACATTGTTACTATCAAGTGGAATAACCGTACCAGATGTCGAAGTCACAGCCATTGCAACAATCTCATTAAAATCCAGTTCCCCTCTAACAGCATCAGTCAATTCCTTGAAACAGGCTAAACAAGCTTTCCACCAAAGACCAGGCGACTGCTCCTCTCTAGATTGCTCATCAAGCGCAAAAACCTTTGCGGATGCTGATACAACGCCCCCATTAGAGTCCAGCAATACGATCCTTGCTCCCTGAGTACCAATATCTATTCCTATAAAATATGGAGCCATAACTAACTGAATATTTCTGTGAATGAAGCTCTGGTCTTCTTCCATTCCTTATATAACCTTTGATGCTCTTCGTTACCCTGTGGCAATACTTCCTCTTGCACAAATGGTTCAATAAATGGTTTTCCTAAAGCTTTATTACAAATGTACACACCACCAATAACAGACGATTGCCGATAACTTTTGCGGATAATTACTCTTTTTTGAATTAGATTGGCAATGAACTGTCTCAATGTCCGGCTTTGTACACCACCTCCACAAACCCAAATATAATCTTGATCATGGTTAGTTACTTCGCAAAGACTTTTGTAATTCTCCCTGATACTGCAGGCTATATCCCATAAAGTTGCCCATACGAAACTACCACGTGTTAGCAGATGGGAAACTGGCGCATCAAAAATGAAACCTCCACGTGTTAAAGGAGTTTTTTCATCAGCCAGTAGCGAACCCAATGAAGCCAGACACTGAAAATGTGTAATTTCCTGCAATTCATTTTCAATCACATCATACCCTTCTTTTGGGTAAAAGATTTCTTTTAGACGTTGATAGTTTAAACCAGTCACTCCAGCATTTGCTTCTAAAATAAAACTATGTTCATCAATGTGTCTGTTGGTCCAGGTACGCTCCTGATCATCTGTAATATATTCGCTTGTAATTTTAATAATTGGCGTAGTTGTTCCTGAAACAATAACAACATCATTCTCTAAAGGCTGTGTACTGATAATTGCCAATTGAGTATCAGCACCTCCAACAATTATCCAGGCATCCGAATCAATATTAAATGCAGCAGCCTCAATAGGAATAATAGGTCCGAGTACTGTTCCGGATAATGTTAATTTTGGCAAAACCGCAGGGTCGATTTCAAAAATTTCACATAATCTATCGGACCAATCATGTTTTTCAACATCATATAACATCGTCTCAGATGCCTGGGAATGCTCATAATGCAACACACCACTTAACTTATATTCAACCCAATCACTGATACTTAAGAATGTAGCAAACTCGCCCCACAAATCAGGTAGCCGGTTTTTTACACCTACAATTTTTAATGCAGAAAATAAAGAAGTAGGATAACGGCCCGTAAGCTGATAAACCTCACTTTTGTCCATAATCATATCCTCCCATTCTCTACCCCTATGATCAATATTTGGGAGGCCAATCAGTGATTCTCCATTTTTACCAATCAGCACTATCCCTTCCCGCTGACTTGTAGCGGTTAAAGCAAGAATTCTTATTTTAGGTATTTCAGCCAACGCCTTCCTGGTCAGCCTTACGATCTGCTCCCACAAGTCATCAGTACTAAAGAAAAGAGCTTCTGGATAATTGTAGTCCTTTTGATTTTGCAGGTTTTCACGTGCTATGCTGAGGATTTCACCAGAGGTTGTGGCTACGGCTACTCTTACATTTCCTGTACCAATATCAATTACTATATATGCTTCTTGATTTGTCATCCTTGATTTAATCTATACTTTATCTAACCTAATTTACTTTTTCCTGAGCAAACCAACTAAGAACTTTTTCGTTCATAATTGCAACATGATGATCTTCTACCTCATGTGTAGCCCCTGCTATGTGTGGGGTAGCCAGAACATTTGGCAAATTGATAATCTTATAATCCTTTTCATCAGGTGGTTCATGATCAAATACATCCAATACGGCCCCACGAATAAGTTTATTTTCTAACGCATATAAAAGATCATTACGTTTAACAACACTAGCCCTAGCTGTATTTACAAATACGGCATCTCTTCTCATTTTTGATATTAAAGCTTTATCGATCATACCTATTGTATATTCATTAACTGGCAGATGGATAGAAACGATCTCGCTACTCTCAAATACATCTTCCAATGAGGTTTTAATGTACTTAGGATCATAACTTTCCAAATATGGATCATAAAATTTTATAGCACATGGAAAATTCTCAACCATACTGGCGATACGTTGTCCAACTGCGCCAAAACCAACCATACCAATGGTTTTACCTGCCATTTCGTTTCCCTTAAATTGAAGATACGAAGTGTGGGCATCATCAGTCCAGGCTTTACTTTTCAACCACTCCACGCCTGCATAAGTATTTCTTAAAAGATCAATTACCGTAGCGAGAAACAACTCTGCAACAGCTTGTGCATTTCTCGCAGGTGTATGAAACACGGCTATTCCCATTTCCTTCGCCGTTTCTAATGATACATTTGAAGGTGTTCCTCTGCATACACCAATAAATTGGAGTTGCGGATTTGCCTCTATAACTTTAGCTGTAACGTGATCATGTTCAGTAATTAGTGCTTGTGCATTGGTTTCATGAAGAAGAGAGAGCAATTCATCCTCATTATAAGCCCTTCCTAAATCTTTCCAGGGCTTATAAACTACTTCACCTATTCTTTCTGCCAATAATTGCCTCCCCTCTTCATGATAAGGGGCCGTAATTAGTATTCTCATATGTATTTTATTTATGTGTTTTCTTTTGTAATCTTATTCTCAGACATCAATGATCAGGCTGTTAATGTAACTTCCAGATTTGGTTCAGTATGTAGAATTTTGGCATTATCAGGGAGTGTGATGAACCTGGTTAATATGGCACTAACAACATATAATCCTGCAAGAATCCAAACCACACCTTCATTACCTAAACTGCCTATAAATAACCCTACAATGGCTGGACCAACAAATACGGCTAGACCTGCACCAAAGTTTAGAACAGCCATAGCTGCACCTTTATCTTTATTAACTAGTGAAGGAATAAGGGCTGATAATGGCACATAACCAGCAAGGAAAGCACCCCACAGTACTCCACAAAACATAACCATCCAAAAGCTTCCCTCAAAAATTACCGGTGAATAAAAGAATAATAGTGTACTCAATGCACACCCCACCCCTCCAAACCACATTACTGTATTTCGCCATCCAAAACGATCTCCAACAAATCCAAACATTAGATTAAATGCAATATTCGCGATGAATATTGTACCCCAGATCTGCAACCATTCTGTAGTACTAAATCCGTGAGAAGCCATGTATATAGGCATAAAGACAGGAAATGCAAACTGAGCAGTAGTATTAATAATACGCACAATACCACCCAGCAATACTTTTGGCTCTTCTCTCATGATAACAATGCCCTTAAGCAATTCTTCAGACTTAGATAATTTGTTTTCACCTGCTACAGCCTGAAATTTATCTCTTACCAAAATCAAGGCAAAAAAGGCACCTATCAACACCCAGAAAATAGAACTCCAAAGTGTATCCAGATATCCTAAATGTTGTATTGCCCAACTCGAATAATAAGCACCAAAAACATTTAAGCCTCCTGTAAACACAAACCAGAACCATCCCACAGCAGCTCCCAACTTCTTCCCTGGACTACGATAAGTAACCCATACCAAAAATGAATAAGCAAATAGTGGATAACCAAAACCTCTTATTGCATAGGTAATCAACATTAAACCATAATCAAGATCAGGCAGAGCAAATCCAACAAACCCTACCGTCCCTAAAATATAAAGGAGCAAGCCCATCAGCATTGTTTTTTTCGGTCCAAAACCTTCAGTTAAAACACCTGAGAACCATGAGGAAATTGCAATGGTTATACCGTATACTATAAACATATTGGCAGACTGCTCCATAGTCATTCCTCTTCCAATAAGATAAGGACTAAGCCATCCTTGCTCAACTCCATCGCCCATCATAAAAATCATAATTCCCAGATAGCCCCAGGCTAACTGTTTTGGTATCCCCATCTTATCCATCAGGGAATTGTTTAAATTCAATTCGTGTTTCATATTTGGTTAAATATTTGGTTTTGTTGCTTCTTTTCGTTCCACAAACTTTTAAAATGTTACATTTTGCTTATTAAAATTCCTATTGCATTTATAATTATTAAACAAAATAAAAACTCTGAATTACTTTAAATATTAATGCCATGTTATATTTACATCAGGATTTTCCTACGTAAAAATATTATTTGATAGACTTACCATAAAAATGCTTCAATAACATAGTAATGGATTTATCACGACATTAGTTTAAATTTTAACATTAAAACAAACACAAGTAAAGCAAATTAAAACAATATTAAACCAAATTAAACAAAATTAAGACAATTAAAGAAACACAAATGATTATTTTTACAAAAAAATAAATTCAACAATAGCCTATATTTATAAATACGTCTTCGATTTAATATATTTACAGCAATTAACACCCCAGGTATCTTATGAAAAACATAACAGAGAGACATCAGCTTATTCTTCAGAAACTAAAAGAACAAGGCCGAGTTGGCATTCAAGAACTTAGCGACCTCATGGAGGTATCTGGCGTTACCATAAGAAAGGACTTAAAACTATTAGAAGATAAAAATCTTTTATTCAGAACACGTGGTGGGGGATCTATTACCAATCCTTACGCTGTTGACAGACCAATAAATGAAAAGGAATTCATTAATTCAGAAGACAAGCAAAAAATAGCAAAATCAGCTGCCACACTGATCAAACAAAGTGATTCCATTATGATTGGATCTGGCACGACTGTTTTCGAACTTGCACGTTGCCTTCATCCAACCAAGCTTCTTACTGTAATAACACCAGCTTTAAAGGTGGGTCTCGAATTAAGTAATAGAAGCAATGTAGAGGTTCTCCAACTTGGAGGACTCATTCGTCCAAATTCATCTTCTGTAGCCGGCAGTCACGCCATGAGAGTACTTGACGAAATTTCGTGTGAAATCTTGTTCTTGGGAGTAGATGGAATTGAGCTGGACTTTGGCTTCTCTATCACCAATATTGCAGAAGCTACTTTAAATCAAAAAATGATCGAAACTGCTCAAACCTTAGTTATCATGGCAGATAGCACTAAATTTGGACGTAGAGGCCTCGGAAAAATCTGCGGATTTGATCAGGTACAGTATATTGTTACAGACAACAAAGTATCCGACCAAACTGTAAAAATGATAGAAGACAGAGGAGTAAAAGTTATTATTGCCTAAAACTTACTAATAATCTAAGCTAATAACTTATTAATACGAGTTACAATATAATCTATGTCAAAGGGCTTGCTTATATAAGCATCAGCACCTGCAGCAATGCTTTTCTTTTTATTATTATCATTAGCTGACATTACAATAATTGGTATATGCCTGGTGAAGGCATCTGTTTTCAGATCAGTACATATATCAGTCCCATCACCATCTGGCAACATTACATCTAATATGAATAAGTCGGGAACAGAATCCTTCAGCTTACCTTTGAGTTCTTCAAAAGATGATGAAAGTTGTAACTCGTAACCCTCATCTTTTAATAAAACACCAATAATATACCTGATATCCTCATCATCTTCAAGAACATGAACCCTTTTAATCATAATTAATGCTGTTTTACATTTAAAACTAAATCATTTTTTAAACTACAACAATGCTGCCAGTAATATCACATGAAGATTTTCTAAAAATCTATCATCCAATTTGAACGTTGCCCGGTCTCTAGATTCAAGTACTCAAAACGCCTATAATCACAATATGAGCCCATATCTACATCTCCGTTAACAAAAACACCCCCCGCAATAATAAGATGTTTACAAGGATAATCTGTTTTAGAAATCAAAATATTAATTCTTTGTTCTATTGCCTCATACATTACTTCTGTCGCTTCAAAAACTGCATTTTCTGCACCTTTTATACGTTTTTCATTTCGCAACAGAATCTGTTCAATGGCATTCAACTGGTAATCCAAAGCAGTAATGTCATCTTGTAGAATTTCATTAGCCATAAGCTTATCTAAAGCACCTTTAGCAGCACCGCAACAAGGGGAATTAGTTAATTGTCCGATGCGATGAATCTCACCTACCTCACCATTTTTAGTAATACCAATGTGTGGTGCATAAAAAATAACAACCGCGCCATCTACAGGAACATGATTGGCAAAAGCATTCATTCCTGCAATTCCAGCAAAAGGGAAACCGCTTAATCCACCCATTTTAAATGGCCCAAGCATCTCATAAGCTCTTTCAGGATATTGAATAATATTAACATCATCACAACAAATGCTATCAGCATACATCAACTGATCAGGCCTTAGTCCTAATTGTTTTTCTACTACATCTAATAGTCTATCCATCGCAACTTCAGTTGCATATGCTCCAGGATAAAATTTACGAACGATTTTTAAATACTGTCGATTCATGTCTATTTCTACTTAAACACTTCAAAGCTATACTGTGCATTACTCCAAAATTCATCCAGCGCAATTATTCTGGGCTTTAAGAATGATATTAAGGTTGGCCAATCTTCTTTTTTAAAAATACTTACATCAGGTAAAACTTTGTAAATTCTACTGATTTTTTTTCCATACTCATCATAACTATCCAACTCCCATTCCCATTTTTCCTGCAACTGCTCTTCAAACAGTTTTTTAAATTCAGTAAACTGCTCAAATACCAATTCCCTAATCTCCTCATCAGGATGCGTAAGTTCTATAGCTATTGATACCTGCCGTTTATCTGCATGCATTTTAAAAAACAGATGTTTTATGCCTGTTTTATAGTTAATCCAATTTATTTTCAACCCTTCTGACGATAGATGCGGAGCAATATATTGCCCGAAGCTTGTCCAAAACTCCTGTTTTAATTGAGACGCCTGATCTTTTGAATACAATTTACAATCGTGTTTAAAATGGTAAAACCTACCCATTAACATGAAAAATGGGTTTACGGTTCAAAAATACGCAACAAACAAGCATTAGACGTACACTATTTTCAATATTTAATTTGCAGGATTTCTAAATTTAGTTACTTTTGCCCCACACTAATGATTCTTACCATTAGTAAAACGGGGGATTAGCTCATTTGGCTAGAGCGCTTCGCTGGCAGTGAAGAGGTGATCGGTTCGAATCCGATATTCTCCACCCTTAAAAGGCTTCAGAAAACCTGAAGCCTTTTGAAAATATTGTAAGTTGGGGGGATACCAGAGTGGCCAAATGGGACAGACTGTAACTCTGTTGTCGCAAGACTTCGAAGGTTCGAATCCTTCTCCCCCCACAACAATTTCCCAAAAATCTTTTTCTTAAAGCTTCTTTCTCCTGTAATCCTCCGAGAATCGTTATAGCAACCTTAATGACTCATATTACCCTCATACTGCTCTCATACTAACCTCATACTAATATGGTACTACCTAAACAGTATCAAATAAATACAATAGCAGTAATTCGTCAGCAGCATTTATTACCGATCGAATTTCCATTGCTAACTAATGATTTTATTTGCTATTTTTAAAAAGATGGTTCAAAAATTGTAATGAAATTTCAACTGGTTCTATTAAATCATAGATGATATTCTCAAATCTTTTTAAGGCATGATACACGCTAACCTGCTTTTAATACTGGCTCTATTTTTTGCAATGGCCTTACTTTTTCTGCTGAGTCAGCGTTGGAAGATCTCTTACCCCATTTTCCTTGTTATTGGTGGATTGGGCATCAGCTTCATTCCGGGCATGCCTGTAATTAATATCAATCCTGATATTGTATTTCTTATTTTCCTGCCCCCTCTTTTATTTGAAGCGGCCTGGTATACCTCCTGGAATGAATTCTGGAAATGGAGGCGGTCTATCTTTTCGTTAGGCTTTGCCCTAGTCTTAATTACATCATTGGCCGTCGCCTATTTTTCTGTCAGCATAATTCCGGGTTTTACTTTAGCCCTTGGGTTTTTACTTGGAGGCATCATATCCCCTCCTGATGCCGTTGCCGCTACCTCCGTACTAAAAGGTGTGAACATGCCAAAAAGAGGATTAACCATATTGGAAGGAGAAAGTCTGGTTAATGACGCTGCATCCCTAACTGTATTCAGATTTGCATTAGCTGCCATACTTACGGGGAAATTTATATTACAGGACGCCGCAACTGATTTTTTGATTCTCGCCGTAATGGGGGTAGTAGTGGGTCTTGTAATTGCACACCTCCTCTATTTTGTACTCAGGTATTGGGCAAAATCTTCAAGTATCACTACTCCGATTACCCTTATCGCTCCCTACCTAATGTATATTGTAGCCGAGGAATTTCATTGGTCGGGCGTATTGGCCGTTGTTAGTGGTGGATTATTTTTATCATTCCGGTCAGCAGATTTTCTCAATTACCATACACGCATACAAGCAAAAGAAGTATGGGCAACTGTAGGCTTTCTTTTAAATGGTTTTGTATTTATTCTTATTGGCTTAGAACTGCCTGTTATCGTAGATGGCCTGGAGGGTTACTCAATGGAGGAAGCCATCAAATATGCGCTAATTATCAGTGCAATCGTAATTATACTTCGTATTGTACTGGTTTATGCCTCGGCATTTATTCCCAGACTTTTAAGTCCAGGAATTAGAAAAAAAGAAAAGACCCCGGGTTTCAAACTCCCTTTCATTATTGGATGGGCTGGTATGCGTGGTGTGGTTTCTCTTGCTTCGGCATTGGCAATTCCATTAACACTAGATACTGGCGAGCCTTTTCCTCATCGTAACATGATTCTTTTTATCACCTTTATTGTGATATTGGTTACATTGGTATTTCAGGGGTTAACCTTACCTATTTTCCTAAAATTATTAAAGGTAGAAGAGGTAGATGAACATGTCCCTGAAGACGAACAAATAGAGTCGATCCGATTACAACTAGCCAAAGAATGTGTGAGCTATCTTAATGATAATTATAGCGTGGAAATGAGCCAACATGAGACGATTTCACGTATTAAGGAACAACTTGAAAGGAGCATAAAAGCAACGGAAAGAACCCTAATTGAACAAACACAAAAAGAAGAGGTCGTTTCTGTCCGAAAGCTTTACAGAGAAATTATGCTCGAGCTAATAGCACTTAGGAGAAGAGGATTAAAGAAAATCAGGGCATCTAAAAAATATGATCATGAAGTGATGAGGAATATGGAGGACAATCTTGATCTTGAAGAAGCCAGGCTAAATAAACATTAATATATTCAACACTTCGACCATATGAATAAACCAGACCAAGCGGATCAATCAGACTCAACAAAAAACTACAAACCAGTCAGTTATTCTGAAACCATTTTAACAGAATTAATGATACCTGCATATGCTAATTTCGGTGGAAAAATACATGGAGGTACTCTGCTCTCACTGATGGACAAAGTTGCTTATGTTTGCGCAGCAAAACATGCTGGAAATTATTGTGTGACTGCCTCTATCGATACCGTGAACTTTCTGGCACCTGTTGAAGTAGGAGAATTGGTTTCTTTAATGGCTTCCATCAATTATGTTGGAAACACCTCTGTTGTGGTTGGCATAAGGGTTGTTTCAGAAAACATAAAAACCAATCAGGTTAAACACACCAATACTTGTTACTTTACCATGGTTGCCAAAGATGATCAAAATTCACCAATACAGGTTCCGGGGTTAATTCTGGAGAATAAAGAACAGGTAAGACGTTTTATTGAGGCCAAAGAACGAAAAGATCTCAGACGTCAATATCAGAAAGAACTGGCTCAAGTCAATATTCCTGAAAAAGATGAGCAGTGCAGAAATCTGCTTGCAGGTGAACGTTGTATAATGATATAACAGTAACTAGTTTTTCAAATAAGTAAGAATAAGTTTAGCAGTTCGTTCTGAAGCTCCAGCCGTTCCCATTTTACCTGATAATTCTTTATAATCGTTCATCATCTGATTTCTTCCATCAGCACTTAAAACATGACTTAATTCCTGGATGATGTTCTTGGTATTGCAATCATTCTGAATAAGTTCGGTCACGACTCTCCTATCCATAATTAGGTTGACCAGAGATATAAACCTTATTTTCACTAGTGCTCTTGCTATAGCTACAGAAATAGCCCCACCACGATACACCACCACCTGGGGCACGTGAAACAAAGCAGTTTCCAGCGTTGCAGTACCAGAAGCCACAATTGCAGCTTTTGCTATTGTGAGCAGATTATAGGTCTGTGCAAATACCAGAGTAACATTGTCCGTCTTGATAAACTGCCGATAATAAGTTTCATCAAAACTTGGTGCTGCGGCTACTACAAAATGGTAATCAGGAAAATTAGTGGTAACACTCAACATATCGGGTAACAAACGCTCAATTTCCTGTTTACGACTCCCTGGTAGCAGCGCAATCACTTCTTTTTGCAAATTGTGTTTTGTTCGAAAATCTGAATCTGCAGTAAACTGAGCAATCTCATCTAACAACGGATTACCAACGTAATCTACGGTCATCCCCCACTGTTTGTAAAAGTCTACTTCAAAAGGTAAAATGCAAAACATTTGATCAACGATCCTTTTTATTTTAAGCACTCTTTTCTGGTTCCATGCCCAAACTTTTGGCGAAATATAATAGCAGACTTTTATGTCATTTGCTTTTGCAAACTCTGCTATCTTCAAATTAAATCCAGGAAAATCAATAAGTATGAGTACGTCTGGCTTATAAGCAAGTACCGCAGCCTTACAAGCCTTCATATTTTTAAAAATGGTCCGTAGATTCAATAACACTTCTGTGAATCCCATAAAAGCCATTTCAGAATAGTGTTTATCCAAAACACCACCCTGAGCTTTCATTTTGTCTCCACCGTAATACCTGAATTCTGCATTTCCGTCCTCTACTTTTAATGCCTTCATTAAGTTTGCCCCATGCAAATCTCCAGAAGCCTCTCCTGCAACTAAATAGTACCTCATGAACGGTTTATTTTATAAAAAAAGAATGCAAAGGCCCATAAAAAGGTAGCGCTAATAATACCCCGACCAATATTGTCCTTATTCAACTTAAAAAAATAATGCATAAATACAGCATTTACAGCAATACAACCAATCAGTAACAAATCAGCTTTTGCTAAATATTCAAACTTTTGCATTAGGTACCATACGATGGACAGTAATATCCCAGGCACCAATATCCCGATACCCAATCCTATAAATACAGAGTTTTTAACTGCTGCCAATCGGTGTTTAATCATATGTATTAACCAAGAGAAGGGCCATCAGGCGCCGCAGTTCTTTTTACATTATTCTTAGTTGATGAAATAGCTCCAGCAACATCAAAAGTCCAGCTGTTCAAAACGGGTATAGCATGATGAGCCGTAAGATCAAACTGAACCGGCACTACTGATACAAAGCCTTGTTCAAGTGCCCACACATCAGTATCTTCACCTTTGTCAAGATTCTGAAAAACACCAGTTAACCAATAGTAAGGACGTTCATATGGATCCTTACGTTCATCGAACTCTTCAGCCCATTTTGCATTTGCCTGTCTGCAGATCTTTATTCCTTTTAAATCCTCACCCTTCGGGAAGTTTACATTCAATAGAGTCGCCTGCGGCAATCCATGCTCTAAAACTTGCTCGGAAATAGTTTTGATATACTTCTTACAATGACTAAAGTCTGCCTGATGAGAAAAATCATCCAATGAAAAACCAATTGAAGGAATATTTTCAATGGCACCTTCTACTGCGGCCGACATGGTTCCTGAATAAATTACATTGATAGAATTATTCAAACCGTGATTAATCCCAGATACACAGAGATCAGGCTTTTTCCCTTTAAAAATCTTATTTACTGCAAGTTTCACACAATCAACAGGTGTACCCGAGCATTTGTACATTTCAACCCCAGGGTATAAATCCACCCGGTCAAAACGCAAGGGCTTACCAATAGTGATAGCATGCCCCATGCCCGATTGTGGACCATCTGGCGCAACCACCACGACATTACCAATCTCCATCATCACATCAATCAGGTTCTTAATACCTGGTGCTGTAATCCCATCATCATTCACGACCAAAATATTGGGTCTTGCATTTTGCTTCTTCATACACTTTCATTTTATACCACTATAACAACCTACTTGTTTTAAGTACAATTGTGCTGCATGGCATTTTGTAGCAGTAAAAGTACAAGAAATCGACTACAAAAATTAAGCAATCAGCTTATATTTGAACATCGGCATCTTTAATTTAATTGATTGTAACTTATTAACCTTACAAGGGTCGAAATACTACCGATATCTCAGGATATTGTTACCATTAAAAACTAACTAATTTATTTTAAATGAAACACAAATTACTATTGCTTGTCTGTTTCCTCATTGCAGGATCAAGTGTAATGGCACAATCCACCTACCAGTGGAAAACAGCCTCATCAGGTGGCTACACTTACAAATATGTTACTAATGACCCCACAAAAGCTCGTTTTTACACTTTAAAAAATGGCCTTACCGTAGCATTATCTCCAAACACAAAAGAACCAATAATTGAATTCCGTCTGGCTGTAAGGGCTGGCAGCAATACCGACCCAAAAAATGCTACAGGACTGGCACACTACCTTGAGCATATGCTATTTAAAGGGACTGATAAATTTGGCACAATGGATTACGCCAAAGAAAAGCCGTTACTAGATAAAATATCTGCGCTTTATGAGCAATACCGCAATACAACGGATCCTGCAAAACGCAAAGAGATTTATGCAGAGATTGATAAAACATCAGGAGAAGCATCAAATTATTCTATTGCCAATGAGTATGACAAGATGATGAAATCAATCGGTGGTCAATCTACCAATGCACATACCTGGTACGAAGAAACTGTTTACAAAGAAGATTTCCCTTCAAATGCGACAGATCAGTTCCTTGCTTTACAAGCTGAACGTTTCCGAAGCCCTGTTTTTAGAATTTTCCATACCGAGCTGGAAGCGGTTTATGAAGAAAAAAACCGTGGTTTAGACAACGATTCATGGAAAGTTTCTGAACTTACATCTGCAAAGTTATTTCCTACGCACAATTATGGTCAGCAAACCACTATCGGAACAATTGAACATTTAAAAAACCCATCATTGGTCGAGATCAGAAAATACTATAATAAGTATTATGTTCCTAACAATATGATCTTAGCACTTGCGGGTGACTTTAATCCTGATGAACTGATTAAAAAAATTGACAAGGCATTTGCCTACATGAAGCCCAAGCCTTTTGAACTTTACAATCCTGCTCCTGAAAAACCATTGACTGGAATTCAAAGAATTGATATCAATGGGCCAAGTGCAGAAAGCGTTAGAGTTTCTTACAGAGGTTATGCTGAAAACACTACCCAAAGCATGCTGCTAGATCTGATTTCCAGCATATTATCTAATGGAAAAGCTGGTTTAATAGACATTAACTTAAAACAACAACAAAAAGTTCAGGCTGCAGGTGCTTATTACCAACAAATGAAAGACTATGGAGTATTTGTCATCAATGCTCAGCCTAAACAAGGTCAAAGTTTAGAAGAAGCACAAAAACTCTTATTAGATCAAATCAACATTCTTAAAAAAGGTAATTTTGATGAAAGCCTTATTAAAGCAACTGTTGCAAACAGTAAACTTGGCCTGCTTGAAGCATTCGATAAAAATAGCTTCCGTGTTGAATCCATTACAAATGAATTTATACTTAACCGTGGCCAAAACTGGAATAAAAGTCTGAATATGCCAGATGCAATGGCTAAGGTTACGAAAAAACAAATTGTCGATTTCGCAAACCAATTCTTTAAAGACAATTATGTAGTTACGTACAAGCATAAAGGAGAGGATAAGAGCATCGCTAAAGTCGAGAAACCATCGATTACTCCGGTAAAAACCAATGCTACTGAAACATCTACCTTTGCTAAGAACTTATATGCTATGCAGGTAAAACCTATTGCACCTAAGTTTTTGGATTATAAAAAAGATTTAAACTTTGGTAAAGAAGGGATTGCCGATGTAATCACTGTTCAAAATAAGGACAACAGTATCTTTAGTCTGACTTACAAGTTTGACATTGGTAGCTGGAATAACCAGATGTTGCCTTATGCGGCTCAGTATCTTGCTTTTTTAAGTACGGATAAATATAGTACAGAAGAGATTAACAAACAGTTTTACAATATCGCCTGTAACTATAGCTTTAATGTAGGTAATGAAAATGCAACAATAACCATTAGTGGATTACAGGAAAATTTCGACAAAGCTGTAAGTCTAACCGAGCATATTTTTGCTAACTGTAAACCTAATGAACAGGCTCTATCAGAGCTTAAAAATAGAATTCTTAAAGGAAGAGACAACAATAAGCTAAACAAAGCCGCTATATTGGGTGGACTAACTACTTATGCTCAATATGGAGCTAACAACCCATTTAACTACACTTTAAGTAATGAAGCTGTTAAAAACATCACTTCAGAGCAATTGTTATCACTGATTCACAACATCAACAATTATAAGCACACCATAACCTATTATGGACCAAAAACATTAGAAGCTTTTACTGCTGAAATCAGCAAATTACATAAGCTGCCTAATGCTTTTACTCCTGCTACAGCAGCTAAAAAATTCACTTATACAAGCACAAATACAAACCAGGTGCTTTTTGCTGATTATGACATGGTACAATCAGAAGTAAGATGGTTACGCAATAGTGGAACTTATGATCCAGCTCAAGCTGCTAAAATAACATTGTTTAACAGCTATTTTGGTGGAGGTATGGGCTCTATTGTATTCCAAACCATTAGAGAGTCTAAAGCGCTTGCCTATTCAACATTCGCTGTTTTTTCATCTCCTGATAAAAAAAACAAAGAATATGCAATGGTAGCCTATGTAGGTAGCCAGGCTGATAAAATGAATGAGGCTATAGCAGGAATGAATGAACTTTTAAATAATCTTCCTCAAGCAGATAAATCATTTGACGTTTCAAAAGGAAATGCTTTAAATGCAATTGAAACAAATAGGATTACCAAAGAAGGGATTATAAATGCTTACTTTTCAGATCAAAAACTTGGCTTTGATCATGATTCTAGAATAGATGAATATATTGGTTTAAAACCCTTGACTTTTGCTGATATCAAAGCATTTCATGAGCAGAAAGTAGCTAACAAAACTTATAGCTATTGTATTGTTGCGTCTGAAAAGAATGTAAAAATGGATGATATGAAGAAATATGGCACTGTTACAAAGTTAACCCTTGAACAAATATTTGGTTATTAGTTTTAAAATGCTGAATAAAAAAACGGGAGAATCATATCAAATGATGCTCCCGTTTTTTTATGTTTGATAAACGGTTTATCAATGTCAAACAAATCCTACCTATTGCTATGCCTTTTATCACTATTCTTTCTGGTTGCATCCGGGCAACAAAGAAAATTTTTCACCCCCGATCCGTTTGAACAACAATTTCATCATTACAAATTGGCCAAACCCTCCAGAATGTTGTTCGTTCATTTTGACAAAAACATTTACACCAATAATGAAACAGTTTGGTTTACAGGCTACCTGTTAAATGAACGCTTTGCCGACATATCGAAGCATGATATTCTCTCTGTTGCATTAATCAGGGATATTGACAGCACAATAATTAAACAGCAGAAGTTTTTCATGGCCAATAGTGTAAGTTATGGAAGTATAGCTATGCCAGATTCTATACTTGCTGGAAACTATCATTTTCTGGTTACTACCAACAGAGTCAGCAATGGCATTCCTGATGTCAGTTACATCCAGCCTATCATTATAAAAACAAATAATACACTAAGCTTTAATGCCAGTGTAAAAATACTTGCTCCTGGCATCTCAGGTAAAAAACCAACTGACATACTTCTCAATGTAACTACTCCTGATGCACGTTTTTTACCTAAACCCGTAACGGTAAGATATCGATATGGTCAGCTCAATCAAAAAACTCAGACCAACAGTTCAGGCGAACTGATCTTAAAAATAAATGAGCAGAAAACCCTTACAGATCCTAATATATACTTCAAACTAACTTATGGAAAGGATAGCAGCTTTCTAAACCTGGCTTTGCCAATTGAAAAACAAAAAGCCAAAGTGACTTTTTATCCTGAAGGGGGAAATATGGTTAACTGGATTCCAGGAACGATTGGCTGGGAAGTTAAAGATCAGCAACTTGCTGTAATAGCGCTTAAGGCACAACTTTACCAGGATGATCACATTATAGACACTATTGAAACCAATAGTAATGGAATAGGAAGGTTTAATCTCATACCCAAAAAAGGCAGTATTTACAAAGTAAAGCTATTGCATTCGGGTATGGCTGACAGCACTTACTTTTTACCTTCAGCCCTAGACGAACACGGTTTAAGCCTTAAAGCCGCTAGGGCAGTCGTAACTGACACTTTAAAAGTTAGTCTTAAAACATTGCATACTACACCAATATTTATCAGGGTACATAATTTTCAAGAAACCTTTATTTATAACACCATAAATTTAAAAGCTCCCGGTGTCACTTTAATTCTAGCACTTCATGATGTTCCAAAAGGGCTTAACACCATAACCATATCAGATAGCCTCGGTCGTCCAATTGCTGAACGTCTGTTTTTTGCTCATTACAATCCAAAGCAAAAGATATCAGTCTCTACTGACAAACGGGTTTATGGACAGAGGGAAAAAGTAAGTATGTCTATCAATTTAACTAAACCAGACAGTCTTGCAATGGTTTCTATTGCTTGTGTTCAAGAAAACCGTTTCTCACAAAAACTATCTTCTGATATAGAAAGCTATAATTATTTAGCCAGCCATCTTACCGCGTTACCTCCATATAATAATAAAAGAGGATATGAAGACCTAGCCTACCTTGAAGATATTTTACTGGTAAAAGGCTGGAACAGGTATAGCTGGCCAGACCTGATGAAAACAACAGCCGCCGACACCCTAATTAAGTATGACAATACTTCAATAAGACTGAATCTTTCTGAACAAAAAAAAACAATCACTAAGCCTATTGAAATTGCTATACTAAAATCAACTGGTCTAAATATGTTTGTAACCGATCAACATGGAAATTTTGAATTCCCAAACAATAGTCTGGCAGTTAAAAAGGACAAGTCTATTTACTTACTCATTACAGATAAACGAAAAGATAAGTACCAGATTAAGGTAAACGATCCATATATAAAGCTTAATAAAAATTACCAGAAAGTACTATTAACAAACTTCAGATCGATACCTTCTGCTGTACAGAATAATCGGACACTTACTGTAAAAAGCAATGAAAGTGTATTTCAGCTTAAAGAAGTACAGATTAAAGCGAATGACAATGGGAATGAAAGTGGAATGGCTATGGGAGCTAATCGCTGTGGCGATTACGTCTGTACCTATAACATACTAAACTGCAGGAATCACATTGGAAGTCCACAAAACAAACATCCGATTCCTGGCAAAAGCTACTCCTCTGATCAAGGTATCATAATCTATTGGGCCTGTTCAGAACAAGAAGTTGTCCCCGGAATGACACCAATGGAAGGTATTTATACTAAAAAAGAATTTTACGTTAATGATTATCCAGATGCATTAGAGCCTGCATTTTTCTCAACACTTTATTGGAATTATGGAGAGCTTTTAACTGGAAAAACAAAGACAATTACATTTCACACGAGCGATATTACAGGGAAATTCAGAATTGTTGTGCAGGGCTTAAGTCCAGGGGGTGTACGCTATGGCGATTACACATTTGAAGTAAAAGGGAAGTGACATATGCACTTCCCTTTCTTTTATTATTTAATCTTTCCTGCTTTTTCTATTATCTCAGTCACTACTGCTGGATCTAACAAAGTCGAAACATCTCCAATCTGATCTGTTTCACCTTCAGCAATTTTTCTGAGTATACGACGCATAATTTTTCCAGAGCGCGTTTTAGGTAAACCAGATACAAATAATACTTTATCTGGTTTAGCTATTGCACCAATTACACGAGTTACTGTCTGAAGTATATCTTTACGGGTCAGATCTTCATCACTATGTACATTCGGGTTGATTACGAATGCATAAATCCCCTGTCCTTTTACTTCATGCGGATAACCAACCACTGCACTTTCTACAACACCGGCATGCATATTAATAGCATTTTCGACTTCTGCGGTACCAATTCTATGACCTGATACGTTGATTACATCATCTACCCTACCAGTAATTCTATAATAACCATCCTCATCTCTTAAACAGCCATCACCAGTAAAGTAAAGGTCTTTATAGGTAGAGAAATAGGTTAATTTACAACGTTCATGATCTCCGTAAGTAGTACGCAACATACCTGGCCATGGGAACTTGATACATAAATTACCATTTACTCCATTTCCTTCTATTACATTTCCTTGCTCATCTACCAATACAGGTTGTATACCTGGTAAAGGTAAAGTAGCAAAGCTTGGCTTAGTAGGGGTAACAGTAGCGATTGGAGAAATCATAATACCACCATTCTCTGTTTGCCACCAGGTATCTACAATTGGGCATTTACCTTTCCCTATATTCTCATCAAACCAGTGCCAAGCCTCTTCATTTATTGGCTCACCAACAGAACCTAAAACTCTTAATGAACTTAAATCCGCACCTTCCAATGGTTCCAGTCCAAAACTCATTAATGAGCGAATGGCAGTTGGTGCTGTATATAATATATTAACTTTATGCTTGTCTACCACCTGCCACATTCTCGATGCATCAGGATATGTAGGAATTCCCTCAAACATTACCGAAGTTGCTCCTTGAGATAACGGCCCATAAACAATATAAGAATGGCCTGTAATCCAACCGATATCGGCTGTACAAAAGAATACCTCATCTGGTTGGTAATTGAAGACATTACTAAATGTATAGCCTGTATATACCATATAACCTCCACAAGTATGTACAACTCCTTTTGGTTTTCCTGTTGACCCTGACGTATATAAAATGAATAACATATCCTCTGCATCCATTTCCTCTGCAGGGCAATTAGCATCTACCAGTTTAATTTCATCTTCCCACCATAAATCTCTTCCTTTCAGCATGGATACTGCTATACGTGTATGAGTAAGAACAATAACTTTTTCTACTGTAGGGCAACCGATCAGTGCGTCATCAATTACTTCTTTAAGCTGAATCTGTTTATTTCCTCTAAATGCGCCATCAGCAGTAATAACCACCTTACATTCTGCATCATTAATACGATCGGCAATTGATTTGGCCGAAAACCCTCCAAATACAACAGAGTGTACGGCACCGATCCGGGCACAAGCTAATACTGCTACAGCTAGTTCTGGAACCATTGGCATGTAAATACACACCCTATCTCCTTTTTTTACACCATTCTTTTTTAACACGTTACCAAAACGGCAAACCTGTTCATGTAATATTTTATAACTTAAAGTGATACTTTCCTTTTGAGGGTCATTTGGCTCCCAGATAATGGCCGGTTTATCTCCATTTTCTGCTAAATGCCTATCCAGACAGTTCTCTGTGATGTTTAGTTTTGCCCCTTCAAACCATTTAATATTAGGTTCAGAAAAATTCCAGGACAACACTTTGTTCCATTTCTTTTTCCATTGGAAATTGTTAGCAATGCCTTCCCAAAATTGTTCGGGATACTCTATACTATACTGATAAGTTTTTTGATACTCTTCAAATGATTTAATTTGCATGGTTTAATTTGATTGATTCGGTACTAAAGTTCAAATATAACTTTATTAAAAAGCTATCAAAACTTTTTGATAATGTTTTACAACAAGAATATTGATTTCAAATCAATGATTTTCTATTGTATATTTGTGTATTACATAGTAATCCGGCGCTCCAAGCCTATTATTAACATCCTGAAGATTTCGAATTAAAAATTCTTACCCAAAAAACCACCAATAATTTATTGGATATTTTGGAGAAGAATTACATTTTTTAACTAAAAGATAAAACCTAACTTGAAATATAGAGCCATATCTAGAGCTTAGGGAATAAGAAATAGCAACATGGAAACAACAGCAAGCAAAAAATCAATCCCGAAACTATCAGCAAGTACCAAAGAACATATTATAGATGCGGTAGTTTATTTGTTTATTATCCTTTTCATGTATACTGCTGCTAGTAAATTATTCACAATAAGTTCTTTTGCTTCTACTCTAGCCAAATCACCCTTAATCGGGAACATGAATTATGTAGTGGCCTGGGGAATTCCAATTATAGAAGTGATCATCAGTATTGTATTAATTTTTCCCTCTTTTAGAAGAGTCGGCTTGTATGCAGCTTTAACATTGATGGTGGCCTTTACCCTTTACCTTGCCTATATGATTTTATCTAACAGTAAGTTACCGTGCCATTGTGGTGGTGTAATCAGTACCATGACCTGGCAACAACATATCTGGTTTAACATGGGATTTATTGCACTTGCCACTACTGGGCTGGTCATCAACAAAAAATAAACTACATATGTATTTTGCAGGTAAATGTTGTAGCCTGCTAAAACAATTACAACTGGGGGATAATTAAATATACAAAAATGAACAAATTAAAAAAAACAGCATTGGGTGCTATTGTTGCTGGGCTGGCCTTTGGGCTAAGTGCATTTTCAACTTTGAAAACCAGCACAGTATTTACTTACTACAAAACAGACCTTAGCTATCCTGCGGCTGATTACCGTGGGTATGTCTATTATTCAGGAGATCGTTGTGAATCAGGGGGAGAGGTATGTTCTGCTCAATGGGATATAGGTCTTAATATTCCACCGACAAATGGCGCCCTCCTACCAGCTACTGGAGTGACTTTTCAAACAGGAACTGTAATTGATGGTCATTTTGATTAGAATAATTAATTGAATAAAGGGACTAAAGTTCTTTTATTCAATTAACGCTCATTTTGCTGTATTCCACTCAAACGAATTTCTTCAGCATCAATTGGAATAACATATCTTTTATCATTGGGCAACAAATTATAAGTAATATTACCAATTGTTCTTGCTAAAGTAACTGCAAACCGGCTATCCTTATTTAATCGTCTCAAATCAGTCCAGCGAATCCCTCTAAATGCCAATTCTTTCTGTCGCTCTTGTAATATAAGCTTAAGTATATTTAAAGGATTACTACCTGTCAAATCTTGATAATTGCTTTTCCATCTTTTCTTTCTTAAATGATTCAAATCAGCTAATGCAAGTTCTAATTGATTGTTTCGTACTCTTACTTCTGCCCGAATTAAATACAATTCGTCAGTTGCTAAACCACCGAATAAGTTCTTATCTCCATTATAACTACCTTTAAATGTCATTCCATATGCATTTTGAGTAAAATACAGATCTTTTCGACAATCATTATTTGAATAAGAGTCATACAATTCAGGTTCCACGATTAAACGGGAAGCATTAAAAATCCCATAAGAAAAAGAACTTTGAAAGATTACCTCAGCATTAAATCTTTCGAATGGATAAGAGGATCTGCTATTTAATGTTTTATAATCTAATAACTCTGATTGGATTTGCAAGGCAAGATCAACATAATATCCCGCCTCTTGATACTTTTCCATAACCAGGTAAACCCTTGCCAATAAAGCATAAACTGCTTGTTTAGATGGCCTCGTTTTATATGCAGGACTAGTCCCCAATAAATCAGCAGCCGTTAATAGATCTGCTATAATTCTATCATATGTCTGTTGTAAACTGCTGCGCTTTACTTTTACATTTATATCATATTCTATCCTTAATGGCAGACCTAAATCAGTACTTGCTGTACTCAAATCATAACCAATACAATATTCCTGTGCCAGATTAAAATAATCAAAAGCGCGAAAAAATAAGGCGCTCCCTTTAACATTATTCCAGGAATGCTGTTCATTTGCTTTTGGCCCCACTTTATTTATTCCATCCAAAATGGCATTCGCATTTAAAATTCTTTTATATCCAACCCCCCAATCTGTGCTCAGTTCAGCACCATAAAAACTTTCAGTTGGGGCCCATATATAAGCGGACTTTTCCTGTCGGGCAAATAACGATTCCCAAACCTCAAAAACCAAATAGAAATCTCCTGCTCCTATTTCTCCCATACCAATCGGCTGGCTATTATTAAAAAGAGCAGAATTATCAATTAACATTTGATAGTCTTCCACACTGTTAGGTACAATTAAAGACTTATCGGGTTTAACTTCAAGCCATTCCCTTCCACACGACTGAAATATAGTCAGCAATAACAATGCGCCAATTAAAATGCTTAAAGCTTTTTTATTACTCATAATAACATTCTAATTAAAAACTTGCTTTGACTCCAAAAGAAAAACTCCTTGGCAAGGGACTAGTAAACCTATCGCTTGGAATTGGAACAAAATCCGGATCTAACCCAAAATCATTTGCTTTCCATAAAACACCTAGGTTATTTGCATAAATAAATAATTGTAAATGGTTTACCGGAATACCTTTCCAATTTGATTTATCAAAATCATAACCTAAACTAATATCCTGTAACCTGATATGATCACCCTTAGCTACCGTGGCAGAAGAACCATTATAAAAACGGTCTCTTCCATTATCATTATTACTATAATTAGCCATGCTAGGAATATTGGTTATATTTTCATCCCCTGGTTTTTGCCATCTCCTTCCAAAATCATTATTCATATTGTTGCCCAAAATATCATTATACATATCATAATAATCAACAGATGGCTTTCTAAAAAAATACCCGAATTTATAAGTAAGATTAATAGCCAATGTAAAATTCTTAAAAGAGAGACTATTATTTAAAGCTCCAAATATTGTTGGGCGAGCCGGGCCATTGTACTCTAAATCATCGATATTTGTTTCTTCAAAAATACCTTTATAATTCTTACTAATTTCACCATTTAAATACCCCCTTGGATCACCATTTAAAGGATCTAATCCAGCCCATTCATAACTATAAATGCCAAAAACAGGTTTCCCCACTAGTGGACGACTACTATAATTACCTGTATAATACACATTATTTGGGTCCATTACTTCATATAATGTAACACGGTCGTGCACAATGGAAAACATAAAATTGG
Organism: Pedobacter sp.; assembly: GCF_041645105.1. Classification (GTDB taxonomy): domain Bacteria; phylum Bacteroidota; class Bacteroidia; order Sphingobacteriales; family Sphingobacteriaceae; genus Pedobacter. The sequence continues at coordinate 80,989 of NZ_JBAZQQ010000004.1, read as the reverse complement.
AATGCCATTTCACAGCTCCTCTTAAGTTATGTGAATTTAATGAAAGATCCATACCACAAGCTTCCATTTCAGAGTAGTTACCTCTTAACACTTTAATTCCCGTGCTGGCAGCAAAAGCCTTATCACCTAATATATCTGTACCTCTTTTAGTATAATACTCAATCTTACCACTAACAACCTGATCTTTAAAACCAAAGTCCAATCCGAAATTGGCAATCCCTATCTTTTCCCAGCGTAATTCCGGATTGCCTATATTAATAATACTCGCGTAGGGAAGGTTCGTATAATTAGCCAGTAAAGGAATTTTTTTAAAAGTTGTTATCCCTGTATATCTCTTATCAAGATTTCCGTTATAACCATAAGAAACTCTTAACTTCAAGGTTGGCAGCCAGTCTAATTTATAAAAGGATTCTCTATCCAAATGCCATAACCCACCTGCAGACCATAAGGGGATATTCTTTTGATTTGTTTTCACACCAAAATAATTTGAACCATCTATCCTGGCACTACCTGAAACGGTATACTTATTATCATAAGTATAGCCTAGATTAGCATATGCTGAGCGAATCCGATCTAAATTACCAAACATATTTTGATGAAGAGTAATTTTGCCTGTTCCAGATGGATACAGTGGAAATGTACGATTAGTATCTACGTCAACTGAGCTGCCGGTTTTTGTATTATACCCATAACGATTATAAACATCTAATTGTGTACTAAGCTGAGAAAGTTCATACCCTGCAATTGCAGAAATAGCATGCTCATTCCAATCTTTATTAAAATTCAACTGCCCCCTTATGTTCTTAACATCCATCGTTCTTCGCCTCCCAGTATAAGTCGCTCCTAATGGAATATTATAACCACTAACCTGCCCATTATCAATAATTGAATAACGATTGATCAAATCTCTTGTAGAAAAAGTTTCTAATCCTCTAATAATTGTAACCTCATTATCAACATATTGATACCTGGATTTAACCTCTACACTAAAGCCTGGCAGAACAGTATACTTTATTCCTGCTCTTAAATTGAGGTCGTTATTTATAAAAGCAGGTGGAGGTTGCTGCAATTCATCCAAAGGAACATATGACCAGTCCAGAAAACCCTTCGATAATGCTACTTTATTAAAATCAGAACTATACAGCTTGTCAAACGTTGTTGAATTACCTTTTGCATCTTTAAATTGATAATAAGGCGTAAAATTTGAACCGGAAGTATTGCCAATGACAGCACTATCTAAAGTCCCTGTATTGTGTATATAACTGATACCAAGATTTAATTCCAGCGTCTTCAGTAACTTAACCGTATTTTGGGTATTTATTGTAAGTCTCTTATCCTTATTATTCACAAGCCCTAAAATATTATGGTCATACCCTACAGATAGATAATGATTTGACTTAGCCGTCCCTTTACTGGCACTTAAGAAATGTTGTTGAAGTAAAGGTTTTTGATAGAAATACTTTAACTCCTCCTTTCTAATATCATTTTTCCTTAAAGCATCCAATTGTGCAGAAGTTTCGATAGCAGATTGCCCATTTCTTTGCTTATTTAATATTTGAACTACAGGAGAAATTACAGGATAATTTACTTTATCAGCTAATGCAGCATTATACTTTCCATTGTTAAATAGAAAAGTTTCTATATCTATAAAATCAGAAGAAGACAAATAATTCGGATTATAAAAAACATCTGGCTTACCAGAAACAGTTAGGGTACTTGAAAAGCTAAATTTCAAAGGCTGCTTGTATTTCCCTCTCTTTGTATTGATCACAATTACCCCATTCCCCGCCCTAACGCCCCAGATAGATGCGGCAGCAGCATCCTTTAATACCGTAATGTTTGCTACGTCATTGGGATTTATGCCATCAAAATCACCATTAAATGGAAAATCATCTAAAATGATCAAAGGCTGATCATTTGCGTAAATAGTACTCCGACCTCGTATAGAAAAATCCAAACTACCTGAACTAGAGATCATTGTATTCTTATTAAAAAGCAATCCACTGGTTATTCCTTCCAGTCTGCTAAAAATATCTTTACTTACTTTTCTATTTATTTGATTACTATCAACCAAAACAAAACTCCCTGAAGCACGTTCCTTAGGTATATGCTGGTAACCAGTACTTACAATCTCTACTGGTTTAAGATTAAATTCCCTTGGACGATTTTCTATAACTTTTTTGTCAGTTGATGCTATTTTTTCAGGAATAGGTGTAGGACCAATAGCCTTTGCTTTATTTTTCAACACAATATTCTGTCCTAAGATTGTATAAGTAATTAACAGCTTATCGGAGATTTTAACCATCACCGTTTTCAGTTCTTCATTCCTAAAAGCTACATCGATTTTTTGGTTAACATTGAACTCCTTTTCATTCCATATCACATTTACTCCAGTTTGCTTTCTTATCTCTTTAAAAAGTCTGATTAGCGAGACCTCTTTCTTCACATAAGTGAATTTTTGTGCCTTTAACGCTACACTAAATAAGGATAATATTAAAACAAATGCCCCCTCTTTTAACCACATTATTTCAATACCGTAATCTTTTTATTCCCTATTTTAAAGTGAATATTAGCTGTTACTCCCAACATTTCTAATACGTCATTCATTTTGGAAGATCTTGAAATAGCCCCGCCTAAAAGTACTTGTCCTGCTTTCTCGTCTTCATAAACTACTTCAACATCATACCATCTGCTTATGGTATGCATGACCGTTTCAAGGGACGCATTTCTAAATATATATTCACCATCTGTCCAGGCATAAGCTTCACTTCCATCAACAGCTTTTACCGAAATACGAGAGCCTGTTAAGGTAGATTCCTGACTAGGTTTAAGCAAAATAGCGTCACCATAAACTCTTTTACCATTTTCAACTTGCATAGGATCTAAGGATGATGGATCTAATATCCCCGGCAACTTACCCATTTGTATAACTGGTCTGAGACGTATGCTTCCTTCAACTAACGTAGTTTTTACACTCTTCTCATTGTCGTAAGCATATACATTGAAATTAGTACCCAAAACTTCTATTTCCTGTGTATTAGTAACGACTATGAAGGGCATTCTTTCTTCCTTTCCACCTTTCCCATGCGGTTTAAACATTACTTTCGCAATCTCAAAATAAGCTTCCCCACTTAATTCAACAATGCGTTTATCATCACCTTTAAAAGTTGCAGGAAACTTCAGTTTACTAGCTGCATTTAGCCAAACCCGACTTCCATCAGGCAAAACTACCCTATACATTCCTCCTGCTGGTACATTCAGAATCATTTGTTGTTCATTCTCAGGAATACTTAGCCAGCGATCTTTATATAGAATAGACTTATTTGAACTCTCAGGCTTTGGATAACTAATCATACTGCCATCGCTATAACTCAATTTTGAACCATCTACAACTAACCCTGTTTTAGTCTCATTTAAAACAATACTTTGACCATTGAACATCTTTAATACAACTTTACCAGTAGTGCTGACACTCATATCCTCTTTTTCCGCAGGTATAATCCTATCCTGAACAAAAAACAACCTGGTAATACTGATTAACAGGAATGATACAACAGCTACAGAACTCAAGCCTATAAACAGTTTTTTGGGGAAACTCATTTTCGGTTTAACATTCTCCTCCAGATCAACAGTAGACTTTTTTATAAAAAGCATAGCTGTTCTAATATCAAAGTTCATCTTATGCGCATAGACATCACCTGTCCCATCCTTATGATCTAAAAAAGACATCAATTCTGTATAAGTAATTTTACCAATAAACTGACCTTTGTCATAGACAGGCAAGGTATTTATTCCATTTGTACGCATAAGCGATACCGCTTCTGCGACTAATTGCTGGGCGTGTATTTTAATTTGATTCAATGTATTATCTGGGCTGAGTTAATTTAGCTTTACCTGTCCAACTTTTGTTCCAAAGTATATAAGTTTTCCGTCCCGAATTCTTCAAGGCAATATGTGATACTGTGCAGAATGCAAGTTTTAACACCCATTAACTTAGAAAAAAAGCGTTCTAGGATGTGAAAGATCGGAATAATAAACTAAATCGCAAAATCTTGTTCCTTTTATTCATTTATAATACATGAAGAATCAGACAGTTAACAAGTGGCTATTTAACCCCAAAATAGGACAAATTGTCCGACAGAAATATACAATACTATTATATTGATTAAAATTCTTAACCTCTACCCCTTTATCATTCGTATATTTGACTCTTGAAAACTAACTCGCTGGAAATAAATTAAAATATTTCTCTCAGTCTCTTGATGATTACAAATATTATATAGATATTTGCACACTCTTAAAAAAATTAAGAAAGTATATTTAACACTATAAATAAAGGCATGTCTAGAGTTTGTGATTTAACTGGAAAAATGGCAATGACAGGTTTTAATGTTTCTCACTCGAACGTTAAAACTAAACGTAAGTTTTATCCCAACTTACAACTTCAGAAATTTTATATTCCTGAGGAAGATCGTTGGATAACATTGAAGGTATCTACTTCAGCTATCAAAACCATCAATAAAATTGGTATTACAGAAGCGATCAGTCGTTTCGTGAAAAAAGGATATTTGTAAATAACATTGGTTGATGTGAATCAACCTTAATAGTATATAAAATGGCAAAAAAAGGTAACAGAGTACAAGTTATTCTAGAGTGTACAGAGCATAAGACTAGCGGCATGCCTGGTATGTCTAGATATATCTCTACTAAAAACCGTAAAAACACTACTGAGCGTTTAGAATTAAAAAAATTCAATCCGGTATTGAGAAAAGTAACGGTTCACAAAGAAATTAAGTAATATCATTTAGTATATAACTAAATATAATTCTATTAAAACATGGCAAAAAAGGTAGTTGCTACCCTTAAAACGGGTACTGGAAAAGAATATTCGAAAGTTATTACAATGACTAAATCACCTAAAGGTGCTTATTCTTTCAAAGAAGTTATTGTTCACAACGATCACGTTAAAGATGCTATTTCTGCATCTAAAAAATAATTTTAATATTTTATAATATTAAAGCCGTCCCTTTTTACCGGGAGGGCTTTTTTTGTTTTGTTATACATTCGTATGGGTTTATTTGATTTTTTCAAGAAAAAAGAAACTGCACCAGAAGCGCAAGAGGCTCTGGATAAGGGATTAGAAAAAACTAAAGAAGGCTTTTTCAGTAAAATCACCAAAGCTGTTGCTGGTAAATCTACCATTGATGATGATGTACTAGACAACCTTGAGGAAGTATTGGTTACTTCTGATGTTGGGGTAAGTACAACCTTAAAAATTATTGATCGTGTAGAGCAACGTGTAAGCAAAGACAAATACCTATCTACCTCCGAACTAAATCACCTGCTTCGTGACGAGATTCAATTATTACTAGCCGAAAACAACAGTAATGATTTCCGTAAATTTGAATACGGACAACAACATAAACCTTATGTGATTATGGTAGTTGGCGTAAATGGTGTCGGTAAAACTACCACCATTGGAAAGCTTGCTCATAAACTAAAGGCCGAAAACCTTAAAGTAGTCCTGGGCGCGGCTGATACATTTAGAGCAGCGGCCGTAGAACAGATCAAACTATGGGGAGAACGCGTAGGTGTACGTGTGGTTGCACAGGCAATGGGCTCAGATCCTGCTTCTGTAGCTTTCGACACCTTACAGTCTGCTGTAGCTAATGGCGAGGATGTAGTAATCATTGATACTGCTGGCCGTTTACACAACAAAATCGGTTTGATGAACGAGCTTGGCAAAATCAAAAATGTAATGGAAAAAGTAGTCCCTTCGGCACCACATGAAATATTGTTGGTTCTGGACGGATCTACAGGACAAAATGCTTTTGAACAATGTAAACAGTTTACCGAAGCAACTGATGTGAATGCATTAGCTATTACCAAACTGGACGGCACCGCTAAAGGTGGCGTAGTTATCGGCATTTCCGATCAATTTAAAATACCAGTAAAATACATAGGCGTTGGCGAAGGCATGAATGACCTGCAACTATTTGATAAAAAAGCATTCGTTGACAGCTTATTTAAATAAGCATAGAATAAATAAAAAAGAATACCCCCAATATAAAACATGAATACAAAAACCACTTCTAAGATAATCCCAGTAAAAAAACCTAAAATCAATGTTATTACTTTAGGCTGTTCCAAAAACACCTATGATTCTGAGGTTTTAATGGGACAACTACGCGGCAATAGCATGGATGTGGTTCATGAAGACAATAAAATGGGTAAAGATGATATCGTTGTCATCAATACTTGTGGTTTTATTGACAATGCAAAACAGGAATCTATTGATACCATCTTACAATACAGTCAGTTAAAAGAAGAAGGAAAAGTTGGGAAAGTATACGTAACAGGATGCCTATCTGAACGCTACAAGCCGGAACTGGAAGCTGAAATTACAAATGTAGATGCATACTTTGGTACTAATGATTTAAACAACTTATTACATTCACTGGGTGCGAATTATAAACATGAACTGATTGGTGAGCGTCTGCTTACTACTCCTTCTCATTTTGCATATTTTAAAATTGCAGAAGGTTGTAACCGTCCCTGCTCATTTTGTGCCATTCCATTAATGCGTGGTAAACACGTTTCGCGTGATATGCAGGAATTGGTAAATGAAGCGAAGATACTTGCAGCAGGTGGCACCAAAGAACTGATATTAATTGCCCAGGATCTTACTTACTATGGATTGGATATCTACGGAAAACGTAATTTAGATGAGTTGTTACGCCGCCTATCTGATGTAAATGGTATAGAATGGATCAGACTTCAATATGCTTATCCTTCTGGTTTCCCTATGGAAATTTTAGATGCCATGAACGAACGTGAAAACATTTGCAAGTATCTTGATATGCCTTTACAACATATAACTGATAATATGTTGAAGTCTATGAGACGTGGTATTACCAAACAAAAAACCATAGATATAGTAAATCAGATCAGAGATAAAGTACCTGGTATTGCTATGCGTACCACTTTAATCTGCGGTTATCCTGGTGAAACAGAACAGGATTTTGAAGAGATGATGAGCTGGGTTGAAGAAACCCGTTTTGACAGGCTTGGTTGTTTTACTTATTCTCATGAAGAGAAAACACATGCACATAGTCTTATAGATGATGTACCTGATGAAGTTAAACAAGAACGTGTTGATGCAATTATGGAATTGCAACAAGGTATTTCTTTCGACATTAACCAGGAAAAAGTGGGTCAGACCTACAAAGTTCTGGTCGACAGAAAAGAAGGTGACTTCTTTATCGGACGTACAGAATTCGATTCTCCTGAAGTTGATAATGAAGTCTTAATTGATGCCAGTACAGGTTATGCTGCTAACGGAAGCTTTGTTAAGGTTAAAATAGATAGAGCTGAAGACTTTGATCTATATGGACAGATTGTAAAATAAAAGCTGCGAATTAAGATTTATAGTTTATTACTTTAAATTCGTACCAATGCAGGCAAAATACATCTCTTATCAAGAAACGAATGCTTTCTCTGCCGTTGTACTGGATTACATCAGTGGAAAAGACCAATTAAAGTCTTTTTATAAATATACTCCCGATTTTAATGGCTTCGGTGAAGCCATTAAAAATAGGAAATTCAATGCAGACCGAACTGTGTTGGTAAATACTTTACAACGCCAGTATGCCAATGTAAAGACAACCCCAATGGTAACCGAGCATATCAAACGTCTTGGAGATAGCCGTACATTTACCATCACCACAGGCCACCAACTTAATATTTTCACAGGCCCTCTCTATTTTATTTATAAGATAGTGACAGCTATAAATCTGGCCAGAGAGTTAAAACAAAAATTTCCAGATTGTAACTTTGTTCCCGTTTATTGGATGGCAACTGAAGATCATGATTTCGAAGAGATCAATCATGTGAAAGTTGAAGACAGGCTCTTGACCTGGAACAAGCCTGCTGCTGGTGCGACTGGTCGATTGGCCACAAAAGATATTATTGAGACCCTTACTGCTTATAAAGGTTATCTTGGTATTGGTACAAAAGGCCTTATGCTATCCAGATTAGTGGAAGCTGCCTATACCAATAATAACAGATTGAGCGATGCTACACGTGAACTGGTTGATGCCTTATTTGGCGAATACGGATTAGTTTGTATTGATGCCGATGATCCTCTATTAAAAAAACAATTCTCTGAAGTAATATTTCAAGATATTACTGAGCAAAATAGCTTTAAGTTCATTTCGGAAAGCAATACAAAACTGGAAGAACTTGGTCATAAACCACAGGTAAATCCCAGAGAAATTAACTTCTTTTACATGACCGATAATCTGCGTGAACGTATAGTGGAAAAAGATGGCCGCTATAAAGTAATGCATACAGAAATTAGTTTCGGGAAAGAAGAACTTCAAACTGAAATCAATAATTTTCCAGAAAGGTTTAGTCCAAATGTAGTCATGCGCCCGATATATCAGGAAGTAATCTTACCAAACCTTGCTTATATCGGTGGGGGGGCTGAAGTGACTTACTGGTTGCAATTGAAATCGAACTTTGACCATTATAAAATTGATTTCCCCGTATTATTATTGCGTAATTCTGCAATGGTAATTGATAGAAGAAGTGAATTAAGAATGCAAATTCTTGGAATTAGTCATAAAGACCTATTTGCTAAAACCGAAACTTTAAAAAATGAATGGGTACGTGCTCATGTTAATTTGCATTTGTCTTTAAATGATGAAGAAAGAGCCATTAATGCTGTATTCGATCAGATTAAGCTAAATGCATATAAGATCGACAAAACGCTTTCTCAGTCAACTGACGCCGCTAAAAACAAGGCGCTGAAATTGATTGCCAGCTTAGAGAAAAAAATGTTGAGAGCTGAAAAGCGTAAACATAAAACCTCCCTGGCACAAATAGAAAGCCTGAAAGAAAAGCTCTTCCCAACAGGTGTCCTACAGGAAAGAGTTCTAAATATTGCACCCATGTATATTTTATATGGCGACGAGTTTATTGATTCCTTAGTCGCATTCTTTAAACCCCTGGATCACCAGTTTACTATATTATTTGACTGATTACCATGAAATTTCACACATTTACTGAAAACAATCTGCGTCATTTTACTGAAAATGTCTTCTTAATAATGGGTTGTCCCGAAGCAGATGCAAAACTTGCAGCTGATGTTTTGTTACGTTCTGACTTAAGAGGTATTGATTCTCATGGTGTAGCTCGTTTAAGTGGATATGTGAGGCTATGGGAGAAGAAAAGAATTAATCCAGTACCAGTGGTAAAAGTCGTTCATGAAACAGCTACAACGGCTACGGTAGACGGTGATGCTGGACTAGGGTTAGTTGTCGCTCCTTTTGCAATGAAAGTTGCAATAGAAAAAGCCAAAACTTATGGAAGCGGATGGGTTTCAGTGAAAAACTCTAACCATTTTGGTATCGCGGGTTATCATGCGTTATTAGCTGTAGAACAAGATATGATCGGAATAAGCATGACCAATGCAAGTCCATTGGTAGCCCCTACTTATTCAAGCGAAAGATTATTAGGGACTAACCCAATGTGTTATGCCTTTCCTGCAGGTAAATATCCACCTGTGGTGGTCGACATGGCAACTGCAGCTGCCGCAAATGGTAAACTTGAAATTGCACAAAGGGCCAATCATCCTGTTCCAGAAGGCTGGGTACAAGATTCGGCTGGGAATAATTCAACAAATCCACATCAACTGAAAGAAGGTGGCTCATTACTACCTTTAGGAAGTGATAAAGACCACGGAAGTCATAAAGGATATGGATTAGGTGCTACTGTTGATATTTTATCGGCGGTATTATCTGGTGCCAATTACGGACCCTGGGTCCCTCCTTTTGTCGCCTTCCTTGAACCACCAACTGATCCTGTTGGTGAAGGTATCGGTCACTTTTTTGGTGCGATGCGCGTAGACGGATTCCGTCCTGCACAGGACTTCAAAGATCACCTGGATAACTGGGTTGAGCGTTTTAAAAGTTCAAAAACTGTAGATCCAGAAAAAAGGGTAGTTATTCCGGGTGAACCAGAATATGAATTCGAAAACGAGCGCAAAAAAAACGGCATCCCTTTAATTGATGCCGTTGTAAATGATTTAAATGATCTTGCCCTTAAATTAGGCATTGCAGGTTTGTCTTAATGAATGCCACTAAGTAGCCTGCTCCATCTGATTTTACTAAAAAACTTCTTGTTAGTATCGTAACTCATCCAGATGAATAATGCTTTTCCGACAATATGATCTTCAGGTACAAACCCCCAATATCTTGAATCTAAAGAGCGATGTCTATTGTCACCCATCATCCAATAATAGTCCATTTTAAAGGTATAACTGTCGGCAGGTTTACCGTTAATCAACCATCCACTTCCTGATTTTTCCAGTTTATTCCCTTCATAAATTCGGATGCTTCTTTCATAAAGTGGCATGGTCGCACTATCCAATTTAACTGTCCAACCTTTCTTAGGAATAATGATTGGTCCAAAGTTATCTACATTCCAGTTTCTATTTTTATCAAAAGGAAAGATATCACCTTCACGTTCCCCTGGAACAGCAGTACTTTCTTTAACAGATTGTACAAAGTCAAGTTTTTTAACTTCTGCCATTAACTCTTCTGTACCATTAAATTCATATACGTTCTGAGTCATCGTACTTCTGATATCTTCAGCGATGTTAAAACCTAAATCTTCAAATACAGCTGGATTAAAGTCTGCAGTTTTAAACACTACATCATAACTGATTTCACCAGTATTTTTCAACTTTTCAGGCTTTCCATTTACAGAAACCAATCCATTGCTCATCGTAATGGTATCACCTGCAATGGCTATGCAACGTTTGATATAGTTTTCCCTTTTATCTACCGGTCTGCTCACAATCGTATACCTGCTGTTAATAGCCTGCCAGCCTTCGGCTCTTACCATCATATAATAATCCGCATCCTGCTGCTCCAGTGCTACGGTATCACCTTGTGGATAATTGAAAACAACAACATCATTCCTCTTGATCTCAGATAATCCCGGTAATCTACGGAAATCCCATTTAACTCCTTCCCAATATGCTTTTGTGCCTGTTATGGGCATAGTATGATGTGCGAAAGGAAACGCTACTGGCGTCATCGGTATCCTTGCACCATAATTCACTTTACTTACGAACAAGAAATCCCCCACTAACAACGATTTTTCCATTGATGCTGTAGGGATGGTATAAGCTTCAATAAAGAACACTCTTATAATTGTTGCGGCAATTACGGCAAAGATAATAGCATCAACCCATTCCCTGGTACGTGACTTTTTCTTCTTTGGCTTATCATCCTTGCTTTCTGTATTTTTTTGCCAGAATTTCCAATTCATATTCTACTATTTAAAATTAAATATATCAGCTATATTATAAAAGCCTTGTTTATTATTCAACCACTCTGCAGCAACTACAGCACCAAGTGCAAAGCCAGAACGGTTGTGTGCAGTATGCTTTAACTCTATTTCATCCACTTCAGAGCTGTATAAAACAGTATGCGTACCTGGCACATTCTCAATTCTGTGAGATTCAATCAGTAACTGTTCCTTTTTTACAACATCTTCAAATGGCGTACCTACTAATTCATTTACCCATTCATCTTTTCTGTCCAGCTGTTCAATAATCTCCTCTGCAAGTGTCATTGCCGTACCACTTGGTGAATCTAGTTTTTGCGTATGGTGTATTTCTTCAACCTGCACTTCGTAAGCAGGGAAATCGTTCATCAATTTCGCCATCATCTTACTGATATGAAAAAACAAGTTAACCCCTATACTAAAGTTTGATCCATAAAGCAAGGTATTGTTACGACTCAGACAATCGTTTTTCACTTGTTGCAATTCTCCATACCATCCTGTTGTACCTACTACTACAGGCAGATTTGCATCAAAGCAAGCATAAATATTACTTAAAGCTGCATCAGGTGCACTAAAGTCTATCGCAATATCAGCTTTAGAAAGATTCGCTGTTGTCAAATCTGCGGTATTGTCGATGCTTATTTTCAAGACAATCTCATGGCCTCTTTCCAGCGCAAACCGTTCAATGATCTGCCCCATTTTACCATAACCAAGTAAAGCTATTTTCATTTAGTTTGAATTTATTTTTTGGTGATGAAGCTTGCCATGCAGACTTCATTTAGTTTAGTTTATTTTTAAAAAGTAATTGCAATCTTCATTCCCGGAGCAATTGAATGATAACCATACATCTGATTAGCATTCATTAAATCCGGTCTTATTTTTATCCTTGTTACATCACCCACATCAAAATTTGCCAGACGGGCATCGATGTAAGCTTCTATAATATTAAGTAAATATAATCCTGCATAAGAGAAAATAATCACCTGTTTATTTCTTCTGTAAATATCTTTGGCAGAAATCAGGCGGTCAACCGGAGAGTTTGCATACAAACTTCCTGGAGGAGATGCTCCACCATTCTGAGTTCTGTATTCCAGTTCATGGACAAAAATATCGTATTGTTTAGAGTTGTCTATGTATGAAATGGTCAAAAAAGCAGCTCCAGTGTATATCCCTGCTACTTTTAAGCCTCTGTACAGATTAAAGCCATTTCTGATTTGTCCAAGTCCAGGTAACATTGCTGACCTGATCATTGCTCTTCGTCCAGCTATTTTACCTTGATTTACATAAGGTTTAACAGAGTCTGTAGCTACGCTATCTTTTTTCATGGTCACTTTTTCCTGAGCCCTTGCGTTGGCAAAAGTAAAGAACAAGCAAACCGACAATAGCAATACCTTATACATTACCAATCTAATAACTCTAAAATCCTATTCAGGTCATCATCAGACATAAATGGAATTTCGATAGCTCCTTTGCCATTATCACCAACCTTCAATTTCACTTTAGTAGCAAATTTAGAAGCAAGATCTTTCTGTAGTTTTTGATATTCAAAAGGTACAGACTTAGATTTCAGCTGAAACTTAGGTTTTACTTCTACACTATTGATACTCCTTACCAGTTCCTCTACCTTTCTAACAGAAAGTCCCTTATCAATAATTTCCTGATGAATAAACAGCTGTTTTTCTTCCTGTTCAACATTGATTAATGCACGTGCATGCCCCATCGATATTTTCTGATCACGAATAGAAATCTGTATTACCGGAGGTAATTTAAGCAAGCGCAGATAATTGGTTACTGTAGTACGGTTTTTCCCTACCCTTTCACCTAACTGTTCCTGTTTTAAATTACATTCATCAAGCATACGTTGAAAACTCAGTGCTACCTCAATCGCGTTAAGGTTTTCACGTTGTATATTTTCAATAAGTGCCATTTCCAGCATCTGCTGATCATTTGCACTACGTACATATGCAGGTATCTGAGTTAATCCGGCTAATTTAGAAGCTCTTAATCTACGTTCACCAGATATTAGTTGATAATGATTTACACCTTGTTTCCTAACCGTAATCGGCTGAATAAGGCCTTGCACTTTAATAGACTCCGATAATTCATTTAAGGCCACCTGATCAAATTCGGTTCGGGGCTGATATGGATTGGTTTCTATTTCAGAAATGTTAATTAATCCGATACTATTATTGTTACCCTGGCTGCTTTCCTGCCTTGTTTCACTTACCGGGTTAACCTCACTTCTAGGCGTATTAACGGATTCGCTATCATCCAAAAGCGCACTTAATCCTCTACCTAAACCTGTTTTTCGCTGAAAAGATGTCATTAAAAAATAATTAAATAATTGCCGTATTTACATCCTGCACTTCTTTTACCAATCCGTTTTTACGGACGATTTCACGTGCCAGGTTCAGATAATTGATAGCTCCTTTACAGTTTGCATCATGCATAATTACAGATACACCATAACTAGGGGCCTCGCTTAAGCGGGTATTTCGTTGAATAATAGTTTCAAATACAAGTTCCTGGAAATGTGTTTTAACTTCCTCAACTACCTGGTTTGACAAGCGTAAACGCACATCATACATGGTTAGTAAAATACCTTCAATTTCTAGCTCAGGATTTAAACGATTTTGAACAATTTTAATTGTGTTCAGCAATTTACCCAATCCTTCTAGTGCAAAATACTCGCACTGAACAGGGATGATTACAGAATCCGCAGCAGTTAAGGCATTAATGGTAATTAAACCCAAGGACGGTGAACAATCAATGATGATAAAATCATACTGATCTTTGATTTTCTCCATCACCGCTTTCATCTTATACTCTCTGTTGGTGAGGTTAATCATTTCGATCTCCGCTCCTACCAGATCAATATGTGCAGGCAACAGATCCAGATTAGGGGTTTCTGTTTTTTGTATGGCATCCATCGGTTCAATATCATTGATGATACATTCGTAGATGCTGTTTTTAATATTTCGTGGGTCAAAACCAATACCAGATGTTGAGTTGGCCTGAGGGTCTGCGTCGACCAGTAAAGTCCTGTATTCCAGTACAGCTAAACTTGCGGCTAAGTTTATAGATGAAGTCGTTTTACCTACACCACCCTTTTGATTTGCCAATGCAATAATTTTACTCATTTATCTTTTTAATAATTACGAATTATTTACTTAAGGCTTATTTTACATTGAAGTAAATCTATAAAAAATGCTATTTTTGTATCGTTTTAGGCATATTTTAACGATTAGCTAAGATACAAACTAAATGGCAAAACTAGCACTAATGATTTAAGTGTTTTACACATCTTATTAACAATTTCCGCATGATAACTATCGTATCAGGGACAAACAGACCTGCGAGTAATACCTTAAAAGTCGCAAAATATTATCAAAAAACACTGGCAGAAAAAGGGTTACAAACACATCTTTTTAACCTTGAAGATCTTCCTGAAAGTTTGATTGCTACCGATCTTTATGGCAAAAGAAGTCCAGAGTTCGAGCCAATTCAACAAATGATTGCCAATACAAGTAAATTTCTTTTCATCATTCCGGAGTATAACGGCAGTTTTCCAGGTGTCTTAAAAACATTCATTGATGCCTGCAATTTCCCTGAAAGCTTTTACGATAAAAAAGCAGCACTTGTTGGTGTATCATCTGGAAAATATGGCAATATCCGCGGAATAGATCATTTTGGTGGTGTTTGCAGTTACCTTCACCTACATGTACTCCCCTTAAGAATTCATATTTCGGCTATTAAAACCGAATTAGATGAAAATGGAGACCTGCTTAAGGAGGATACTATAAAATTCACCAACCAGCAGATGGACAAATTTATTGTGTTTTAAAACTCAACCAGTCTATCCCTTCGTTTCCAAATACAAAAAAACCAGGATAAAGCATTTCTGCAATATCTTCAAGGGCAGTTACCAGATCTTCAGCATCTGCGGTATCCAAATCCTGGCCATTCATTAAATAAACCCTGTTAAATTCTACTGCGGGCCAGCTTTTATCTAATAATGGAGGTACAATTCCCATCAATTCGAGCATGGTTTTACCCTTTTCCATATAGATCACCACTTTTGCAGAATGGGTAAAATCATACAATATGCCTCCTGCACTTAAGATAACCTCTTCCAATGCATAATTCAATTTATTATTGGTATCCAGACAGGCCACAGGAACCTTGTCCATAAATTTTATTTTATGTTCGATTATATCCTTACGATCCTGAAGTTGTTCCCTCACAACTTCATCCTTAACTTTATTTATAACCGAGTTTAAAAAAGACATATCAATTTATTTATTACTTTGTACAAAATTACTATTCCTGTAGCGATACGCCGTATGATAAACAATATTTTTTATGTCCTGTTGATTTTAACGTTTTTATCCTGTAAAAACAATTCATCCGACGCTGAAAAAAAAGTGTTTAACATGAATCTGGATCAAAATGTAACTTCTCTTGACCCAGCTTTTGCACGCAATCAAAATGCAATATGGATGATGAACCAGATTTTCAACGGCCTTGTTCAGGTAGATAGCAATCTCAATCCACTCCCCTGCATTGCTAAAACCTGGCAAACTTCAGCAGATAATCTAACCTATACTTTTAATCTGCGCAATGATGTTTACTTTCATGACGATCCTATTTTCCCAAATGGAAAAGGTCGCAAAGTGGTTGCAGCAGACTTTAAATATAGTTTTTACCGCTTAATTGACCCTAAAGTTGCTTCTTCTGGTGGTTGGATTTTTAACGACAAAGTAAAAGACATTAATAGTTTCATTGCTGTAAACGACAGCACTTTCCAGGTTAAACTCTCTACCCCTTTTCCTGCATTTATAAATTTGCTGACTACACTCTACTGCGTGGTCGTACCACACGAAATTGTAGAACACTATGGCAAAGATTTCAGAAGCCATCCTATTGGCACTGGCCCTTTCAAGTTTAAATACTGGAAAGAAGACGAAATATTAGTGATGCTGAAGAATGAAAAATACTGGGAAAAAGAGGATGGGCATCAGCTACCCTACCTAGATGCGGTAAAGGTGACCTTCATTAGTGATAAGCAAAGTGCCTTTATGAATTTTATAAAAAAAGACCTGGATTATTTCGATAAGGTAGATGGCAGTTACCGGGATGATATTTTAACCAAAAGTGGTCGGATGACCAGTAAATACAAAGGGAAGTTCCATTTAAGAAAAGGTCCTTACTTATGCACAGAATATGTAGGGATATTGGTAGACACCGCTAAATCTATTGTTAAAACTTCTCCTTTAAGATTTAAAAAGGTTCGTCAAGCCATCAATTATGCAATAGATAAACCGAAGCTGATCAAATACTTAAGAAACAGCATAGGCATCCCAGCAACATCTGGGTTCATTCCACATGGTATGCCGGGATTTGATAGTGTTGCAGTTAAAGGTTATCATTACGACCCCGACAAAGCGATCAAATTACTTGCAGAAGCAGGTTTCCCTAATGGAAAAGGCATGCCTCAGATTACTCTAAGTACCTCTACGACCTACAAAGACTTGATTGAATTTATACAAGGAGAACTAAATGCCATAGGCATTAAAGTTAAAGTTGATGTAAGTCCGAATGCTAGCTTAAGAGATCTCATTGCTAAAAACAGCGTCAACTTCTTTAGAGGTTCGTGGATTGCCGATTACCCGGATGCAGAGAATTTCCTGGCTATGTTCTATTCTAAAAACAAGGTACCAAACGGCCCCAATTATACGGGTTATTTTAATGATGAATTTGACCGTTTATTCGAACAGAGTTATTATGAAAATGACAATCAAAAACGTTTTCTCCTTTACCAGAAAATGGACAGAATGATTGTAGAATATGCAAATGTAGTTCCCATTCTTTATGACCAGTCATTGGTCATGACCCAAAACAATATTAGCGGGTACTCACTTAATGCCTTAAACTTGATGGTACTAAAAACGGTTAAAAAGGACTAGCATTACTAAAAAGAGTTAATTACCTATTCCACCTCCAACACCTTGTTGCTGCTCATCTTTTTTTAAGTCATCATTATTTACACCTTTTTTCTTTTTAGGCTGTGCATTAAAGTTCATTTTACCAAACTTATAACTAAAATTAAGTCCAAAAGAACGCAAAGGATAGTGGATATCTGTAAATTGTATTGAATTTGCCGTACGATTTTCAGTCTTGATATTTAAGTCGCGATTAAAAGGATTAAGAACATTCAGACCGATTGTTGCTTTTTGCTTTAAGATCTCTTTTTTCACCGTTGCTCCATAAAAATACATCTTTTCTGTCCTGCCCTGGAAAGTTCTTTTCGGAGAGTTCAGCACTCCCCATATTTCAGTTGTCCATCCTTTAGGCAAAGCGTAAGCAGAACGTGCAAAAGCCGTATAATTTAAAAATGTACCCGTATTCAGATTATCTTCTTCATTGTTAACCTCATAGGTATTTAAGCCTAGATTAGTCATTAGAGTCCATTTTGGCTTAGGATTGTAAGAACCAAATATATTAAAACCATAAGACTGACTCGTTCCAACATTCCGGTAAGTGGTCAGGTTTTTACTTACTCCATCTTCAACAATTGGCTGTATCGCGCTTTCAATTACATTACCAGTAGTCCGATAAAATACAGAAGCATTAATTACCGAACCTTTAATGAAAGTCGAGTAACCTAACTCTATATTATCCGTTAACTCAGGAGATAGTTTAGGATTACCCTCCATTGGATTATAAACATCACTTTCATTTCTAAAAGGGTTCAAATAAAACAAACTGGGACGTTGAATCCGACGATTATAACTCAACTTAACTGTCGTCATTGGTTTTAGCGTTTTAGAAATCAACATACTCGGAAACAGGTTAAAATAATCGTTATCAAAGTTCAAACTATTTCCAGCCAAACCATTAATCTTAGTATACTCTGCTCTTAAGCCAGCCTTAACAGAGATCTTTTTAGTCAGCTTAAATCCCATTACACCATAGGCCGAAGCAACATTCTGATCATAATCAAAATCCTGTTGTTGCTGATCATAATCACTCACAATATTTCTAAAGATGCCTTTCACTCCGGTCTCAAGAATTGTAGTCTTACTAAAAGGATATGTATAATCACTTTGCACAGTATACTCGTTGTTTTTTCCTGTATTATGTCCACGTATAACGACATCGTCCGGAACCCCTACTGTACTAAATGTATTGCTAAAATCACTACCATTTCTTCCGGTTGACAATTGTGCAGAAACACTAAACTCTTCACCTTCTTTCTTACTAGTCTTTCTGTAATCCACATTCCAATCCAGGTTATTGAAACTCATATCCATGTCTCTTAAATTAACAGATGACACGCCATTACGAACAATGTCTGAACGACCAGGTCCTCCATTTGAAAAGCGATTCATTTTGACTGTAGTGCTAATGTTATGATAGGCATTAAAATCATAATCCAGACCAAGGCTCCCGTTATAGCCAACTCTTGACCATTTGGAAAAACCATCTTGCGTAGTTGTATTTGTGATCCCATCTACAATTGCACTATTATAATTGAAAACTTTAGAATTTTGAGGATAAGCTTGGTTCAATCCAAGACTTCCATTCAAGGCCAACCGACCTGTTTTAGCATTTAAGTTAAAGGCCCCATTATTAGAACGGGTACCCACAGTTGTATTAACGCTACCGCTTACACCCTCTGCAGTTTTCTTTTTAGTAATGATATTAATAATCCCACCAGAACCCTCTGCATCATATTTAGCCGAAGGACTTGTGATGACTTCTACACTTTTTATTTGCTCAGCAGGAATCATTTTTAAAGCATCAGCTACACTGTTAGCCATAGTCCCAGATGGTTTACCATTAATCAAAACCCTAACCGAACTACCACGAAGCTGTACATTACCATTGATATCAACAGAAAGCATTGGCACCTTTCGCATCACATCTGTTGCATCGCCACCTGCATTGGTTATATCCTGCTCCGCATTATAAACAAGCTTATCCACCTTATTTTCTATCAATGCTTTTTGTCCGGTAATTTCAACTTCTTTTAAATTACCAGCAACAGTACTCAGATAAATTACCCCTGCATTATAATCAGGTTTTTCAGGAGTTGTTTTCAGAAATATGGTTTTTGTCTTATACCCAATAAAACCAATTGATAGCTTATAATCATCTGGAGATACATTTTGTATCACTACTTTCCCTTTTGAATCAGTAACAGCACCATTTACAGATTTACCATCTTTCGTGTTAAATAATGAAACACTGACATAATCAATTGGTTTTTTAGTCAGTGAATCCATGATTACAGCAACAATACGTCCTTTAACTGTCGATTTTGAATTTCCTCCAAGAGAAAACTGTGCTTTTACACTAAAGAATGGTGTAACGACAAGAATTAAGACTGCAAAACGTTTTAGATGGCTTTTCATAATCAATTAGTTGTCTAAAAGTAGATAATGTTACAAATAATAGGAAAAAAAACGTTCTACTCACAGTCTGAAATCTTTTGCCAGAAAAAGGCAAAATCCTTCTAAGTCTGTTCGCAGAATGTATTTTTTCTTTCAAGCAGGATGTAAAGGCCTCCCAAAACAGCTACACTGGTATTTTATTTCATAACCTTCCTAAACTTACTGGGGCAAATGTAACGGAAAGAAATAAGCTTAAAGTTAAGAGAGGCTATGTCGTTATTAAAGCCATATAAAAATCAAACAAGAGCGAGGGTTTTATTCCTTAATCTTTGTTCAAGAAAGCCTTTAATGCATTAGAAATTGCCTGATGTGAAATCGTGCCATGATCTTCTTCTGGTAAATAGTCAAAATAAACAGTTACATTTTTACTTTTCCCTGCCTTTAGCTTTTCGGCCAGCAGATTGGCATCAACTTCCATCACATGGGGGATTGCTCCAGGCGTAAGACCTTCTTTACCAACACCAATATAAATACTGGTCTTAGGTGAGAAGTTCTCCTTTAACAGATCGGATGTCTGTTTTAATAAAGAAGCATCGTCCCACCACAAACTTGGACTAATGATGATATATTTATTGAACAATTCAGGTCTTTTCAGTAAAATCTCGGTAGTTAATAATCCGCCCAGCGACTGCCCAATAATCGTTTTTGAACTATTGGTCTTATAATTCTTTACTATAAACGGTTGCAGTTCCTTTTCTAGAAAAGCAATGAAACGATCAGAATGACCCGTTGTCGGAAATGCTTTCTTTTGCTCCTTTATATTTGTTGGATATGTAAAATCTCTTTTCCGATCAACCGTTGCAATACCTACTATTATAGATTTAGGTACCCTGTTGATCCAAGAGAAACTATTAAACTGATAAAGCCCCGCAACATGAACAAAATCCTCATCAGCTGATCCATCCAGTAAATAAACCACTGGATAAGTCGTCGTATCACTTTCTTTATATCCTTCCGGCAAGTATATATTTAATATCCTTCTTTCACCCAATTGTACAGAGTTAAGCTCATCAACTACACCCAATACAAAAGGCTTTAGTGATTCGATCCTTTTACTTGTCTCTTTTTTTTGCCCAAATGATAAAAAACTGATCATTAAAAGGTTTAAAGCTATCGCTATTTGTCTCATATTTTGAATAAAAAATGAAGTGGTAAAGATAAAGTCTTTAAGAACAGACACATATAAAATCCAAAATTAAAATGGCCAATTATACAATATAACTGGCCATCCTGCTGAAAGAAAAAATTACCTTCTCTGACGAGCATTGGAACTTTTGTCTTACTTCAAGACAAAAGATTCCCGCGAGGAAGAGAACGGTTATTTTTTTCTCTTTATTATAAAACGATATTTACAATCCTTCCCTTCACCACAATCATCTTTTTAGGAGTTTTGCCATCCAGGTACTTCTGGACATCCTCATTAGCAAGCACAAGTTCTTCGATCTCCTTAGCTTCCAAAGTAAGGCTAATACTCAGGTTAAGTCTTGTTTTACCATTAAGCGAAATCGGATAACTAAACTCATCCTCTACCAGATGCTCAGGGTTAAAAGTTGGATAAGGAGTATAAGATAAAGTACCCTTCTCATTACCTAACAACGACCAAAGTTCCTCACAAACATGTGGTGCATATGGAGAAAGTACAACAACAAGATCTTCCAGCACCTGACGGTTTTTACATTTCAGATCTGTTAGTTCATTCACTGCAATCATAAAGCTAGATACCGAAGTATTAAACGAGAAGCGCTCAACATCATCCTGTACCTTTTTAATGATCTTATGTAAAGCTTTCAATTCAGCTTTAGTCGGCACAGAATCATTCACATGGAAAGTCATCGCTTCATTATGGAACAAACGCCAGAACTTACGCAAGAACTTAAACACCCCTTCAATACCATTGGTATTCCAAGGTTTACTCTGCTCCAACGGCCCTAAGAACATTTCATACATTCTTAAAGTATCAGCGCCATAGCTTTCGATCAGCATATCTGGGTTTACTACATTGTAATAAGATTTAGACATTTTTTCAACCTCTACACCACAGATATATTTGCCATTTTCAAGAATAAACTCAGCATTTTCAAACTCTGGCCTGAATAACTTAAACTTAGCAATATCTAAAATCTCATTCTCTACTATATTTACGTCAACATGTAGCGCAGAAGTTTTATAATCCTTTCTTAAACCATAAGAAACCAATTTATTGGTACCTTTTCCCTCTTCATCAATAACACGGTAAACAAAGTTACTTCGACCTTGAATCATACCTTGGTTGATTAGCTTTTTGAAAGGCTCCTCCTCTTGTACATAACCTAAATCTTTAAGGAACTTGTTCCAAAAACGGCTATACAAAAGGTGACCAGTAGCATGTTCAGAGCCACCAATATAAAGATCAACATCTTTCCAGTAAGCAATTGCATCCTTTGAAGCGAAATCTGAATCATTTTTCGCATCCATATAACGATACCAATACCAGCTAGAACCAGCCCAACCAGGCATAGTACTTAACTCATATTCATATTGATCTTCATACTTCCAACCTTCAGCTCTACCCAATGGAGGTTCACCAGTTTCAGTAGGTAAATATTTATCAATCTCCGGCAACATCAAAGGCAATTCTTCCTCATTTACCAGATAAGGCAAACCATCTTTAAAATAAACAGGAATAGGCTCTCCCCAATAACGCTGGCGACCAAATATAGCATCGCGCATGCGGTAATTGATTTTAGCTCTACCTACTTCTTTTTCCTCCAGCCAGGCATTTAAAGTTGCCGTAGCTTCAGTATAATTCATTCCGTTTATAAAACCAGAATTGATGTATTTTCCTTCTTTAGTTGCATCAGCCTGGTTTTCGATATCCTGCTGAGCATCTAAAATCTGTGTGATAGGCAAGTTAAAATGACGAGCAAATAACCAGTCGCGCTGATCGCCACTAGGTACCCCCATAACAGCACCAGTACCATAACCAGCAAGTACGTAATCAGCAATCCAAAGCTGGATACGTTCGCCACTCACCGGGTTAATCACATAGCTACCCGTAAAAGCACCCGATACCGTTTTGGTATCAGCCATACGATCCAATTCAGATTTCTTTTTAGTTTGAGCAATATAATTATTGATGTCATTTTGCTGTGCAGCTGTAGTTACCTGTGCAACCAGTTCATGCTCTGGCGCCAAGACCAGGTATGAAACACCAAATATCGTATCCACACGAGTGGTAAAAACTTCAATATAATCCTGACTAAGACCAGCAATCTCTTCAGAAGGTTCAATAGCAAACCTTACACTAGCTCCTACACTTTTACCAATCCAGTTACGTTGCATTTCTTTAACAGGCTCAGGCCAGTCGATGGTGTTTAAACCTTGCAATAATCTTTCAGCATAAGCAGAGATACGCATGCTCCATTGCATCATTTTCTTCTGCTCAACCGGATGTCCGCCACGCTCAGAGAAACCATCTTTCACCTCATCATTGGCCAATACTGTACCTAAAGCAGCACACCAGTTAACTGTACTTTCTTTCAAATAGGTTAAGCGGTATTTTAAAAGCTCTTCTTGCTTTTCTTCCTCGGTCATAGTCGCCCAATCGCTCGGCATAAAGCTTTTGGTATCCTCATCACAAACAGCTTTTACATCTGCAGAACCTGCAGCATTAAACTTTTCGATCAAGGTACTGATATCTTCCGCCCGATCATTTTCCAGGTTGTACCAAGAATTGAACAACTGCATAAAGATCCATTGTGTCCATTTGTAATACTCAGGATCACTGGTACGTACTTCTCTGCTCCAATCAAAAGAGAAACCGATACCATCCAATTGTTTACGGTATGTATTGATATTCGCTTCTGTGGTTAAAGCAGGATGCTGACCAGTTTGAATGGCATACTGCTCTGCGGGCAAGCCGAAAGAATCGTATCCCATAGGATGAAGTACATTAAAACCTTTCAGTCTTTTGTACCTTGAAAATATATCAGAAGCAATATAGCCAAGTGGGTGTCCAACATGTAAACCTGCTCCCGAAGGATATGGAAACATGTCCAGCACATAAAACTTAGGTTTTGCAGAATCAGTTTCTGCCTTAAACGTTTGATTCTGAGCCCAGAACTTCTGCCACTTTTGCTCTATTTCTTTAAATTGGTAATCCATTAATGCTATTCCTTTTATAGCGCGAAAATAATGAAATAAAGATGGTTAGCGAAACGGTTTGATAAAATATAAGGAAATGGAGGAATGTGCTAAGCAAAAAAACGTTTAATTGCTAACAACAATTCAGATTTCTAAATTAATGATGAACTTTGGAAAGTCTAATCCAAACAGAAGGGCTTTTATTTTTCCAAATATGCGTAGTTCGAAAAATCAAAGCAAACTTCAGGTACAACCTGAAATCACTCAGACTAAACAATCCAACAAAAAATGTACTTGTGGCGCTGCCTCGTCCAAACCAAAACTTCCGGCAGCAATGCGGCGGATCAAAATTCAACAAAAATTTGTTGCACAAGTAAGATCACATTCAACAGTGCCAGTTATAATGCTTACTGGCAAATGGTTGGAAAAACTAGGTTTTGATTATGACAACCATGTAATTGTTATGGAAAAGAAAGGACAACTAATATTAATCTTAAAGCCTGATTGATACAGCCCTTAGCTTTTTACTAAAATACACTTACAAAAGTTAATTCTCGATTTGCAAATTGCGAATAGAAAATTAACTTGCTCATCGACATCTTTAATATTCTGCAAAAACAAATATCATAAATACAAATCTAACATAAAATTCCCATAGTCAAGGGAACTTGTCTATAAAAATAGAATCTAAATTTTACTAAAATAAGAATACTTGATCTTGCCAAACAAGAAATGGCGTGGAGTTTTGTTTTCTGGCGCATTGTAAATACTATGACGACCTGAAATAAAGTAAGCAACAATACACGCGATCCCCACATATATTCCACATGAAACTCCAAAAAGTTCCAATGCCATAATGCAACACGCGATTGGTGTTTTGGCCGCACCAGCGAAAACAGCTACAAAACCCATTCCCGCTAATAGACCCACTGGCAATGGCAAAAACAAAGACAAGGCACTACCCAAAGTTGCACCAATAAAAAACAAGGGAGTAACCTCTCCTCCTTTAAAACCAGCCCCCAATGTAAGAGCCGTTAATAAAATTTTCCATGCAAAATCCTGACTTTGCGAAGCGGCATCAAATGATTCAAGGATAGTTGGAATACCCAATCCGGCATATTTGTAATTATCTGGCAATAACAACAGCAGCAATACAATAACACCACCAATAAACGGCCTTAATGGTGCATAAGATATCATTTTAAACAAATGAGAAACACCTTCCGTTAGTCTGACAAACAAAATTGCAGCAACTCCAAATGCCACTCCGGCCATTCCGCAGTATATCAAACCTCTGAACGATAATGCTGGCACCATGTTAATGTTATAAGGAGTATGTCCAACACCCCATAATTCGGTTACGTATGCTCCAATAAATGCTGTAGCAGTCGCCGAAATGATTACTTTAAACGGTATTTTGGAAATTAAAAGTACCTCGAAGCCAAAAATGATCCCCGCCCATGGTGTTCCGAAAACTGAAGCGAATCCCGCACTTAAACCTGCAATAAGCAAAATGCTCCGGTCGGCCGTCTCTAATTTAAAAGGCTTGTGTAATTGGTCGGCCGTAGCCCCAGCCATTTGCAAAGCTGTACCTTCTCTACCTGCTGAGCCTCCAAAAAGGTGGGTTACAATCGTCCCTAAAAGAACAAGAGGGACCATTTTAAAGGGAATGATATCTTTTGGATTATGTACAGTATCAAACACAAGGTTATTACCTCGCTCTATTCCTTTCCCCTTATGGTGATATAAAAACCCGACAAATAATCCTGCAAAAGGTAGCAGGTAAAGCATCCATTGATGTTGATCTCGAAAGTTAGTAGCAAGATTCAAAGTGGCTAAAAATGCAGCAGATAAAGTACCAGCTGCAATACCGACGATCAGAATAATAATACCCCATTTCAATATCTCGCCAGCAAATGTTGTTGGTTTATCTTGTCTAATCATTTTTTTCCTGAGCAGTCCTTTGTGGTTCAGATATGGGCAAATATAATGGAATTTTACACGCGCAAAAAAACAAGGCTGCCTGGATTTTACTCCAAACAGCCCTGCGCTTCAATTGTTGGTAATATTTTACTTAGTAAGGTAATATTTCTCGGTAACTACTGGCGATGATCCTGTTACAGTACCATTGAATTCCAGTTTTTGTGCATTTATAGTTGTTATATGGCCAGAACGATCTTTACCACTATAATTAAACTTGATGTCATTACCCGCCAGCACATAATAAGTACCAATGGTATTAATTCCATCCAGACTCACAACCATTTCATTTTCGTCGTTTCTGCGAAATTCAAAATAATCCGATGCTTTTCCTGTATAAGTTACTGTTGCAGATCCTGCAACTGAAGTTTCAACTTTAGTAACCTGCCATTTACCAGCAATATCTACATGTGCACCTTTTTCTTTTTTACAAGCAGTAAAAGCTGAAACTATCAATAATAAGGCTAGAGTAATTTGTGTTTTCATTTAGGAGTGATTTTTTAAGTTTTCAATAAGAATTTTCTGAAACTATAACGCATGAAAAATTCATTTGGTACAAAAATGTTACACAAATTATGCCAGTAACGCGACTAGCTTCTCTCTTAACAGGCTTCTTTAACTATCAGAATGGCTTATAACTACAGGACAATAACTATATAACTACTATGTAAATACAGGGTAGCGGAACCCACTTATCATACTGTGATTAGACTGTAGTTATATTGTACTCATTATGGTAATTAAAGCCATGGATTCCGTCTATAATGCACTGCAGAAAATAAATACTCTTGAAAATACGTTGTAGCTTTGTACTTTAGTGGCTTATATTTTTTATTTTCGCAGAATACAAAAACAATTACATGGAAGAATTTGAAGTTAGTGACGCTTCTAAGAAGACAAAAACCATATACATTTCAACAATATTTAGCATCGCATTGGTTTTATTGATGCTGGGAATGTTGGGCTTGATATTGGTGCATGCAAAAAACCTTTCTAACTACGTAAAAGAAAATATTGTACTGAATATCATTGTAGATGAAGGTGCTAAAGAAACTGCTGTATTGCAATTTCAAAAAGAATTGAATGCCAATGTTGCCATTAAAAACACCATTTATGTTAATAAAGAAATGGCAGCCAGGAACTTAACCAACGATCTTGGTGAAGATTTTGTAAACTTTTTAGGTTACAACCCTTTACTTTCTACTATTGATGTTTATTTAAAAGCTGATTATGCAAACAATAAAAGCATAGACACATTAAAAGCAAATATCGCTAAAAACCCTATTGTAAAAGAGGTGATCTACCAAAGCTCACTGATTGATATGGTAAATAAAAACATCAATACCATTGGCATAATAATCCTTGGTTTTGCGGCAATATTATTAATCATTTCTATTGCTCTAATTAATAATACCATTAGATTGGCCATTTACTCTCAGCGGTTTCTGATTAAAAGTATGCAGCTTGTTGGCGCAACCAGAAACTTTATACGCAAACCATTTATTCTTATTGCGGTTTTACATGGTCTGATTGCTGCATTTATAGCAATTCTGATTCTCCTGGGTATTTTATTCTATGCTCAAAAAGAAATTCCAGAAATGATTATCTTAAGGAATTACACTGAGTTTGGAATAGTATTGGGAAGCCTTATTGGAATTGGCATCTTTATAACAGCCATCAGTACTTCTTTTGCTGTTAGCAAATATTTAAAATTGAAAATTTACGATCTTTATAGATAATGACTGAGAAAAAAACATCTCCTGTAAATCAGGATAGAAAAAGTGAACTGGTATTTACTAAAAAGAATTACCAACTGTTATTGATCAGCATTGCCATTGTTGTTTTTGGCTTTATTTTGATGATTGGAACAACCGACATTTACGATTTCAGAAAAACCTTACTTGCTCCTATGGTAGTTCTGTTTGGTTTCGGTTTCGGAGTTTACGCAATCTTAAAGAAATAAAGGGTACCTGATGGATTATTTGCAAGCCTTTATTCTGGCTGTAATTGAGGGTTTAACAGAGTTTCTGCCTGTTTCATCAACAGGACATATGGTTATTGCCAGCTCATTTATGGGCATTGGGCATGATGATTTCGTTAAATTGTTTGAAGTCGCTATTCAATTAGGAGCTATTTTAGCTGTAGTTGTACTATACTGGAAAAAATTCTTTGATTTCAGCAAATGGCAGTTTTATTTAAAACTCATCATTGCTGTAATTCCAGCTTTGTTCTTCGGTTTTCTTTTAAATGATTTCATAGACAATACCTTAGGCAATCCTCTTTTTATTGCTGTAGTGTTGTTATTGGGGGGGATTGTATTGTTGTTTATCGACAAACTATTTAAAAATCAAACTATTGATCAGGAAAAAGATATCAGTAACATATCTGCTTTTAAAATAGGATTGTTCCAGGTTTTAGCGGTAGTATTTCCAGGACTGAGCCGAAGCGCTGCAACCATTATTGGTGGTATGCAACAAAAGCTAACCAGACATGCGGCAGCTGAGTTCTCTTTTTTCCTAGCTGTTCCCACCATGTGCGCGGCAACAGGATATAAATTATTAAAAGGCGTACATTTGCTAAATGCAGAAAACGTTAAGCTATTACTTTTCGGTAATCTTATCGCTTTTATTGTAGCCATCATAGCCATTAAATCGTTTATTGGCTTTTTATCTAAACACGGATTCCGAATTTTTGGCTGGTACAGGATAATAATAGGTGTAGTTTTAATTGCATTATATTATTCAGGGGTTGAAATGAATGTAATGTAATGACAGACCAACAAGAAGAATTATCAAAAAACATAGTATTTCCTGAATTTAATTTCGCTGAAGGAGAGTTATTACTCATTAATAAACCTTATAAGTGGACAAGTTTTGATGTTGTAGGAAAGATCAGAAATTCCTTGAAACCACAAAAACTAAAGGTAGGTCATGCTGGTACACTTGATCCGCTTGCTACTGGTTTACTGATCATCTGCACTGGAAAAATGACCAAGCAGATTGATTCCTTCCAGGCAGAAGAGAAGGAATATACCGGTACGATGGTACTTGGTGCCACAACTCCATCTTTTGATCTGGAAACTGTGGTGGATCAGGAGTTCTCTATTGACGGGATCACTGAAGAAGCTATTTATGCTGCTACGGCTCCTTTTACCGGAGATATTCAACAATATCCTCCTGCTCACTCTGCGGTAAAGGTAAATGGTGAACGCCTGTATGTTAAAGCACGACGTGGAGAGGAAACTGAATTACGCTTGCGTTTTGTTACTGTATCAGCATTTGAAATTACCCGTATTGCATTACCAGAAGTAGATTTCAGGATAGTTTGTAGTAAAGGAACATACATCAGGTCACTGATTTCGGATTTCGGAAAACAATTGAATAATGGAGCCTACCTCTCTGCACTTACAAGAACCAGAAGTGGTAACTTTTTATTGGAAAATGCCTTTGAAGTAAAGGATCTTGTTGATTACCTTAGGGCACAAAAAGCATAATTATGCGAGGGCATCCAAAATCATCGAAACTGAATTTCACCAAAAATGTATTCTTAATAATTTGTGGCGTCGTTTCAGCCTGTTTTGGATTAAAAAGCTTCCTGCTGCCAAGTGGCTTTATTGATGGGGGAGTAACCGGAATTTCTCTGCTAGTCAGCAATATCACAGGAATCAGACTCCCTTACCTTATCGTTCTGATTAATATTCCATTTGTAATTTTAGGATACAGACAGATTGGAAAAATTTTCGCTATTAAAACATCCGTTGCCATCATTGCTCTTGCTTTTTTATTGGTGGTTATACCTTTTGAATCTATTACGCATGACCGCTTATTAATTGCATTCTTTGGCGGGCTGTTTCTGGGTGGTGGGATCAGCCTGGCCATGAGAGGAGGGTGTGTGATTGATGGTACAGAGGTTTTAGCTTTATATATCAGTAAAAACAGTACATTAACTGTCGGTAACATTATTTTGATTCTGAATGTTATTATATTCTCATTTGCAGCCTTATTGCTAAGTATTGATACGGCTCTTTACGCAATCCTAACTTACCTTTCAGCCTCTAATACGGTTGATTATATTGTAAATGGCATTGAACAATACACCGGTGTAACAGTGATATCGGAGAAAAATGTACAAATTAAAAAGTTCATCATTAACCAGATGAAACGTGGCGTAACCATTTACAAAGGTGAAGGCGGTTACGGGGCTCAAAAGGATATTGATATTTTATATACTGTAGTAACCAAATTGGAAATGGGCAAACTACAAACTGCGATCAGACAAATTGATCCGGATGCTTTTGTAATACAACAGCAAATTGCTGATATAAAAGGTGGTGTGGTAAAACACAAGGCCTTACATTAATTTTATGAAGATATATAACCACTTTTCTGATTTTAAGAGATTAAAAAATGCAGTTGTTACTATTGGTACTTTTGATGGTGTTCATTATGGTCATCAGAAAATTATCAAAAGACTTTGTGAACTGGCCAAAGCTACTGGTGGCGAAAGTGTAATTCTTACATTTTTTCCTCATCCAAGACTGATCATTGATCCTGAGAATCAGGATTTAAAAATGATCAATACGATAGATGAAAAAGCAAAAATGTTAGCGGCTCTGGGAGTAGATCATTTGATCATTACCCCATTTACAAGAGACTTCTCTAATCTTAGTCCGAAGGAATATATTAAAAACATTTTGGTAGATACCATTGGCATCAAGCATTTAATTGTAGGTTATGATCATCGGTTTGGTAAAGACAGGGCAGGCGGTATGCCAGAACTGGAGGCAGAAGCTAAGGTTTATGATTATAAAATTGAAGTTATACCCGAACAGGATATTAACGATGTAGCGGTTAGTTCTACAAAAGTACGCAATGCACTTTTGAGTGGTAAAGTTGAGCTTGCTGCAAATTACCTGGGTTATCATTTCTCTATGTATGGAAGGGTTATTAAAGGTGATAAAATCGGTAGAACGATTGGCTTTCCTACGGCTAATATTTTCATTGAAGAAACGTATAAGCTTATCCCCTCTGATGGCATTTATGCCGTAACAGTAGATATGTCCGGCCAATCATTCAAAGGTATGGCTTACATTGGACAAAGGCCTACAATTAATGGTATGACCCGAAACATCGAAGTAAATATATTTGATTTTAATCAGGAAATTTATGGTCAGTATATCACCATGACCTTTCTCCAGTTTTTAAGAGAAGACGTTAAGTTTACTGGATTAGAAACATTAAAAATCCAACTTCAAAAAGACAAAGATGATACGCTAGCCTACTTTAAAACATTGTCATAAATTAAGTTTAAGCTATTTTTTTTAAGAAAAAAACTAGCTTTTTCTTTACATTTACGACAACCAGGCTTCATTTATCTATGATACATTTACCAGTATTAATTACTGATTTAGGGTTAATACTTGCTGCCGCAGGCATTACCACACTTTTGTTTAAGAAAATTAAACAGCCCTTGGTTTTAGGCTACATTCTAGCCGGATTGCTTGTTGGCCCTCATATTGATTTTATTCCTACTGTTACCGACCATGCCAGTATCCATATCTGGGCAGAGATTGGTGTAATCTTTCTATTGTTTAGCCTTGGTCTGGAGTTTAGTTTTAAAAAACTCGTCAAGGTTGGAGGCTCTGCATCTATTACCGCTATTGTAGAGGTCGTATTTATGCTGCTTATTGGCTTCGTTGCTGGAAAAGCTATGGGGTGGTCAACCATGGATAGCATCTTTTTAGGCGGTATATTATCTGTATCATCCACAACAATTATCATCAGGGCTTTTGAAGAACTAGGAGTTAAACATAAGAAGTTTGCCGGCCTGGTTTTCGGCGTACTCATTGTAGAAGATCTGGTAGCCATTTTATTATTGGTATTGCTATCCACCCTGGCACTAAGCCAGCAATTTGCCGGAGCGGAGATGCTGATCTCCATCATCAAACTTTGTTTCTTCCTCGTACTATGGTTTATAGGTGGCATATTCTTAGTTCCAACATTTTTAAAGGCGACTAAAAAGTTAATGAATGATGAGACCATGCTCATCGTATCACTTGCTTTATGTTTAATTATGGTATTGCTGGCAGTTAAAGTAGGTTTCTCTGCTGCCCTGGGTGCGTTTATTATGGGCTCTATTCTTGCTGAAACCACACAGGCAGAACGGATTGAACATTTAATAAAGTCAGTCAAAGATTTATTTGCAGCTATTTTCTTTGTTTCTGTGGGGATGCTGATTAATCCAAGTATTCTGGTTGATTATGCTGTACCTATTTTGATCATTACGTTAGCAACTATCTTAGGTAAATTTTTAAGTTCCGGACTTGGGGCATTAGTCTCTGGTCAGCCGCTTAAAACAGCCGTACAAACAGGTTTAAGTCTGGCACAAATCGGAGAGTTTTCTTTTATCATTGCTACTTTAGGGGTGTCTTTAAAGGTAACGAGCGACTTCCTCTATCCTATTGCCGTTGCGGTATCAGCAATTACTACATTTACGACACCTTATTTAATTAAATCTTCAGAGCCATTTTATTATTTTCTGGAAAGGAATCTACCTAAGAAATGGATAGAAGGACTAAACAGGTACACCTCAAGTACAGAAGGCATTACTACATTGAGCGACTGGAAAGTGCTGTTAAAATCCTATATGTTTAACATCATTATCCACTCTGTTATACTTATTTCCATTGCCATTTTAGGCTCAAGGTATTTACAGCCATTTATTACCACGTCGCTTATTAAGGGTAATCAGGGTATTATCATTAGTCTGGTAGTTACACTAATTATTATGACTCCTTTCTTATGGGCATTGGCTATCAGGAGAATCGAAAGAAAAGCTTATTCGCATTTGTGGCTAAATAAAAAATATACCAGAGGTCCGCTCATTTCTCTTGAAATTTTCCGTATTGGCCTCGCTATTTTCTTTGTCGGGTTTCTGATCTTCCAGTTTTACAATACCTGGATAGCGATTATCATCGCTCTGGTTATGATTGTTTCGGGTATGATTATTTTCTCAAGAAAACTGCAGAGTTTTTATAACCGATTGGAAAGTCGCTTTTTGTTAAACCTAAATGCAAGAGAAACCCAAAATGCTCAACCCGAGATTTTACCCTGGGATACTCACCTTGCAGAACTTACAGTAGCACCTGAGTCGTCATTGGTTGGACAGTCGCTAATAGATTTGTCTATCAGAGAAAAGTACGGTGTTAATATTGCCTTGATAGAACGTGGCAGGCTAATGATTCCAACACCTGGTAGAGATGAACGCCTTTACCCGAATGATAAAGTCATGGTATTTGGAACGGATGATCAGCTTGCTGTAATCAAAGAGCTTTTTGAGGGACGTCCGGATGTACCTTATGAAGAAACCAGTTTCCCTAAAAAGGACATGACTTTACAAAAGATTGTAATTAATACCAGTTCTCCTATCTACGGACAAAGCATACGTAGCTCTGGTATTAGAGAGACTACGCAAGGTCTGGTTGTTGGCATTGAGCGTAATGGACAACGCATATTAAACCCTGATTCCAATATGATATTTGAAAGCGATGATATCGTTTGGATCGTTGGAAACAATAAGAAAGTCCCTGAACTATTAAAGTAACCTACTTTATAAAGTGTATGTATATAATCTTAACAACGTGGTAAGCTGATAGAGCGAAGAAAAGTAATGCAATGCTCTTATTAACAATATAACTGCTCAACGCAAACTTCTCTTTGATATATACTGCAAAACGTGCAAAACCATACAGAGCAAGTCCTGCTCCGATACCTGAACCTATACTAAAAACAGATAACGACAAGTAACCAATATCAATCCATTCGTGTGAAATCAGGTAGGTACCAACAAATAACCAATAAGGGACCTGCATAGGGTTAAGTACGCCTAATAACATTCCATATTTGATACTGTCCTTATTCGAATAGTCGGCTTTAGGCATCTCCTTTCTTGATTTCCATGTGATGAAACCTAATATACCAAACATAAATATCATCACAATATCAATGGCATTTTCAAGGTTAATCTCGCTGGAAAGCCACTGTACAAAGCGCATCACTCCAAAGGTAAAAAGCACCTCTACTGCAGAAAAAGCTCCGATAAAATACAAGGCCTGACGAATACCCCTGGTAATTGTAATCTGAACTACTGTTAAGTTTATATTTCCCGGAGGGATATAGCCCAACATGTTTAGGACAACACCAAGAAAGAAGGTTAAAAATAGCATGGGCGAAGATACAATGATTTCACAGATTTTTTAAAGCAAATTACACTCATGCAACCTACATATGATCCTTTAAATATTTAGCTGTATATGATGCTTTTACACCCAAAAGATCTTCTGGTGTTCCCTCAAATACAACATTTCCTCCTTTGTCCCCTCCCTCCGGACCGATATCAATTACCCAGTCGGCCGATTTGATCATATCCATATTATGCTCAATAACCAGGATAGAATTACCTTGCTCTATTAAAGTATTCAAAGCGATCAAAAGCTTTTTGATATCGTGAAAATGGAGTCCGGTAGTCGGCTCATCAAAGATGAACATTGTTTTACTCGCATTATTCCCTTTAATCAGAAATGACGCGAGCTTAATCCGTTGTGCTTCACCACCTGACAGGGTATTGGACGACTGTCCCAGATGAACATAACCTAACCCTACATCTACCAGTGGTTGCAACTTGTTTAATATTTTAGTTTCCTTACCAAAGAATGCTACTGCCTCCTCAATTGTAAGATCTAATATATCTGCAACATTTTTATCCTGATATGTAATATCCAGTACCTGCTGTTTAAATCTTCTACCTCCACAAGTTTCACATGGCAAGTAAATATCTGCCATAAACTGCATTTCAATCTTAACTTCACCTTCACCCTGACAAACATCGCAACGGCCACCTTCAACGTTAAAAGAGAATGCTGCAGGTTTTAAACCTGCAGCTTTTGAAGCAGGTAAGGCAGCAAATAACGCACGTATATCATCCCAAGCCTTCACATAGGTAACAGGATTAGACCTGGATGAGCGCCCAATAGGGTTCTGATCAACCATTTCAACCTGACTCACCAATTCGTAATCGCCATAAATACCATCATATGATCCAGTTTGCTCGCCAGAATAATTACCTATAGCTTTCTGTAAAGCAGGATAGAAAATCTTCTTGATCAGACTTGTTTTTCCTGATCCTGACACTCCACTCACCACTGTAAATATACCCAAGGGTATTTTTACATCAATGTTTTTAAGATTGTTTTCCCTTGCACCTTTGATTAGAATATGGTCTTTCCAGTTTCTACGTCTGTCAGGAATAGCTATTTTCTCTTTTCCAGACAGGTATTGTCCGGTTAAACTATTTTTATCTTTGATGATCTCCTTATAGGTACCACTAAAAACAAGGTTTCCACCATGTGTTCCAGCTTCAGGACCAATATCTATAATATGATCTGCAGCCTTCATCATCTCTTCCTCATGTTCAACAACCAAAACGGTGTTCCCAACATTTCTGAGCGATAAAAGCACTTCAATAAGCTTATTGGTATCTCTTGGATGTAGTCCAATACTTGGCTCATCTAATACATAAATAGAGCCCACCAGGCTACTTCCTAATGAGGTAGCCAGATTTATCCTTTGCGACTCCCCACCTGAAAGTGTATTTGAAAGCCTGTTTAAGGTTAAATACCCCAAACCAACATTGTTCAAATACAATACCCTATTCTCAATCTCGGCAAGTAAACGCTTTGAAATCTTTTTATCAGTTTCTGACAGTTTTAAATTTTCAAAAAAATCCTGAATAGTTGCCAATGGCATTAACACCACATCTATAATAGATTTATCACCTATTTTAACATAAGATGCATCTTTACGTAAACGGGAACCTTTACAATCCGGACAGTTAGTTTTTCCTCTATACCTCGACAACATTACCCGGTATTGTATTTTATAAGTTTGTTCCTCAAGTTCTTTAAAGAAATCATCCAGTCCACCGAAATACTTATTACCTGTCCAGATTAACTGTTGCTCCTGCTCCGACAGATCATTATATGGGCGATGGATAGGAAACTTAAATTTATCTGCGCTGTGAATAAGCTTGTTTAACCATTCACGCATTTTTTCTCCACGCCAAGGTGCAATTGCATTGTCGTAAACACTTTTACTTTTATCAGGAATAACAAGATCCTCATCAATTCCAATCACATTCCCATATCCTTCACACCTTTTACAAGCGCCATAAGGATTATTGAAACTAAAGAAATTAGGTGTAGGTTCTTCAAAACGGATGCCGTCAAGTTCAAAACGATCACAGAAATGGTTTGATTTACCATCATGCTCAACATAACAGTCTCCTTTTCCTTCAAAAAAAGCAGTTTGTACAGAATCAGCAATGCGACTAAGTGTTTCTTCTTCATCGTTTACAACTATCCTGTCGATCAGAATTTGAACAGTGTTTTCATCAGCAAGCTCGAAATCTTTAAAGTCTTTATCCTCAAGTATGTCTTCAATTTTACGAATCTTGTTCTCGTATGATACCCTTAGAAAACCTTTCTGTAGCAAGACAGCAAGTTCTTCTTTCAGTGATCTGTTATTATGTGGGAACAGTGGGCAAAATATAGTAACCACACTTTCATTCCCCAAGGCAGAAATAAAATCAACAACTGTGCTTACAGTATCTTTCTTCACAATATTTCCTGAAACAGGCGAATAGGTTTTTCCGATCCTTGAAAAAAGCAATTTCAGATAATCATAAATTTCCGTTGATGTACCAACAGTAGAACGCGGATTTGAAGTAATCACCTTTTGTTCGATAGCAATAGCTGGTGCAATACCTTTTATATAATCTACATCGGGCTTATTCATCCTACCCATAAATTGACGGGCATATGATGATAAGCTCTCTACATAACGGCGTTGTCCCTCGGCATAAAGTGTATCAAAAGCCAGAGATGATTTACCAGAACCAGACATTCCGGTGATGACAACCAGCTTATTTTTGGGGATAGCTACATCAATATTCTTGAGATTGTGAACTCTGGCACCCTTTATGATTATATTTTTATGTGGATCTTTATCGATTTCGTTATTCATTGATTTCTTGCTAGAATAGTGCTAATATAACCCAAAAAACGCAATTTTGGTTTTTCTCAGCAGTGCAAAAATAAGGCTATCAATCCACTTTTATTTTTTTTTAACACTTTTTATATGGTTTTGTAATAAAAAAATGCTTCTTTTGAAATATTAATGCATCAAGCAAACCACTAACTAACAAACTAATAGGAGAACTCATATAGAAGAAAACATCTACTAAGTATTTTTTTTAGCAAGCAAGTAGCAAGGGAATTTAGTAAGGATACTCCTATGAAATTACAACAATCGAGTGATCAAGATTTAGTTAAGTTATATCTTAACGGGGAAGAAACCGTTTTAGAAGAACTGTTAAACAGACATAAGTCAAAAATTTATACATCTATATATTTATTGGTTAAAGACCAATATTTAGCGGAAGACATCTTTCAGGATGCTTTCATTAAGGTAGTCAACACCCTTAGATCTGGCAGGTACAATGAAGAAGGTAAATTTTTACCTTGGGTAATGCGTATTGCGCATAACCTGGTTATTGACCATTTCAGAAAGGAAAAGAGGGCCCCGACAATTACCAGTGCAGATGGAACAGATGTATTTAATCTGCTTCAATTTCATGAAGAAAGTGCGGAAGACAAGTTGTTAAGAGAGCAAACTCATTTCGATTTAAGGAAAATGATTCATTTATTGCCTGAAGATCAAAAAGAAGTACTGATTATGCGCCATTATGCAGATCTGAGTTTTAAAGAAATTGCAGACCTGACTGATGTGAGTATAAATACTGCTTTAGGGCGTATGAGGTATGCTTTGAACAACCTGCGTAAGATGATGAAAGTGAAAGAGATCTCTTAATCAGAGCTCCGTAAAGAACATGTTACAATTCATTAGCAATAAGGCGAAAATAAATCAGTGATAATAACGTTTTTTATTAAAACTAATTTGCGCTAGTGCTTATGATAGAAACTTTTACTTCAACTAACAATTTAAATTATCCCCAACACGAGCAGGAAAATGCCGAAGAAATTGAGGGACTGGAAAAGGTGTTTTATGAAAGCATCAAATCCCAATTGAATACGCTTAAAAAAGATCCTTCAGATGATTGCATCTCAAGAATCTTAGCCTATTCAAAAGCTAAATAATTTAAACCGACCTTAAGCTGCCGCGAAACCGGCAGCTTTTTTATTCATGAATAATTTTTCTAAGTTTGTCCATGCTCAAAAAAGAAAGATACCAACTTTTTGTGTCCCACTTTTCTGCGAGGCAGCCAAATGCTGAAACAGAACTTCATTATAACAATCCTTTTCAGTTGCTGGTGGCAGTTATTTTATCAGCTCAATGTACTGACAAACGTATTAACCAGGTTACTCCTGCCCTTTTTCAACGTTTTCCAAATGCGAAAGCACTCGCAGACACTACCCCAGATATTGTATTCGATTACATCAGAAGTGTAAGTTACCCAAACAACAAGGCTAAACACCTGGTGGGTATGGCGAACATGTTGCTGAATGAATTTAACAACGAGGTTCCCTCAGATATAGATCAGTTACAAAAAATGCCAGGTGTGGGTAGAAAGACAGCAAACGTTATTGCCTCTGTTATCTACAATGCTCCTGCGATGGCTGTAGACACCCATGTATTCAGAGTAGCCAACCGTATTGGCCTGACTTCAGGAAAGACACCTTTAGCGGTAGAGAAGGATTTGGTTAAAAATATACCAGAACATTTTATACATGTTGCACACCATTGGCTGATTTTACATGGCAGATATGTATGTGTAGCAAGATCGCCAAAATGCAGTATTTGCGAGATCACACATTTCTGTAAGTATTTCCAGAAAAACAATAAAATAACTAAAATAATTAGTGAACCAACTGGTCTCACAAAATAATTTTAACTTTATTTGGGTTTTTAAATTTTAATTACACTATATTTGCTAACATAATTAGCAAACAGATATTTATATCTTCTTCAAAGAATTATAATAAACATGAGCACAAACGCAGACAAATTAAAAGCGCTACAACTTACTTTAGATAAGTTAGAAAAATCATATGGTAAGGGTACCGTAATGAAACTTGGAGATAATGCTGTAGAACCTATCGAATCAATCTCGACAGGATCAATCAGCTTAGATATTGCGTTAGGCATTGGTGGTGTACCAAAAGGTCGTATTATTGAGATCTATGGTCCTGAATCATCAGGTAAAACTACTTTGGCTACACATATCATTGCAGAAGCACAAAAAAAGGGCGGAATTGCTGCTATTGTAGATGCTGAACATGCTTTTGATAAAGGTTATGCAAAAAAACTGGGTGTTGATGTAGACAACTTATTGATTTCTCAACCAGATAACGGGGAACAGGCTTTAGAAATTGCTGATAACCTGATCAGATCGGGTGCTATTGATGTAATTGTTATTGACTCTGTAGCTGCATTGGTACCTAAAGCTGAGATTGAAGGTGAAATGGGTGATTCTAAAATGGGATTACACGCACGTTTAATGTCTCAGGCATTACGTAAACTTACAGGTACAATCTCTAAAACAGGATGTTGCTGTATTTTCATTAACCAGTTACGTGAAAAAATAGGTGTGATGTTTGGTAATCCAGAAACTACTACTGGTGGTAATGCGCTTAAATTTTACGCTTCTGTACGTTTGGACATCCGTAGAACATCTCAGATTAAAGATTCTGACGAAGTTGCAGGTAACCGTGTTAAAGTGAAAATTATAAAGAATAAAGTTGCCCCTCCTTTCCGTATCGCCGAGTTTGATATCATGTTTGGGGAAGGTATTTCTAAAACAGGTGAGATTATTGACTTGGGTGTTGACTTTAATATCATTAAAAAAGCTGGCTCGTGGTTCTCTTACGGAGATACTAAATTGGGTCAGGGTAGAGATGCGGTTAAGCAACTGTTAATGGATAACCCAGAACTATCTGAAGAAATCGAAGCAAAAATACGCGCTGAAGTAACAGGAGAAAAATTAGAAGAGAAGTAGAATCGTAGTATTTAGATAAAAAAACGCCGTTGCAAATTGTATTTTGCAACGGCGTTTTTTTTATCTATATAAATCCCTTTC
Source organism: Pedobacter sp. (assembly GCF_041645105.1). Classification (GTDB taxonomy): domain Bacteria; phylum Bacteroidota; class Bacteroidia; order Sphingobacteriales; family Sphingobacteriaceae; genus Pedobacter. Next base: position 40,925 of record NZ_JBAZQQ010000004.1, on the reverse strand, counting down.
CTACCTATAACTTGGCATTTGAGATTTTGATTTTAGTTTTGACCCTTCTCCAGTTTCCATAAACTTAGAATCAAATTTGATGATAGCTACAAGTGCTATAATCGCCATTCCTACTAAAATAAATAAGGCCATGTAATTTCTTTCCTTATCTTTAGTTATAATCCAGGCCATAAAAACAACCAGTGGGATTAACATTAATCCAAAAAAAATATAACTCGCTGCACTCATAATCTCTCTATTTTATTTAATTTTTAATTCTCTATTCTTATTTTAAAATTCCATTCTTGAAAGAGGAGCAACATCCTGTCCAACAAAATCTCCTTTCAAATATTTATGGTAACCTGCAATAGCAATCATCCCTGCATTGTCTGTACAATACTGAAATGCTGGAATATAAACATTCCAATTTAACTCTGCAGCCAGATCTTGCAAAGATCCTCTTAACCCACTATTAGCCGAAACACCTCCTGCAATTGCAATATGTTTTATTCCGTATTGCCTGGCTGCCTTTTTGAGTTTGTTTAAAAGGATCTGAACAATACTATGTTGAACTGAGGCACAAATATCGGCTAAATTTTCGTCAATAAAATTCGGATTAACTTTCTCTTGTGCTCTTATGAAGTATAGAATAGAGGTTTTTAAACCACTAAAGCTATAATTCAAGTCTTTGATTTGCGGATCAGCAAATTTAAAAGCACTTGCATTCCCCTCCTTTGCATACTTGTCAATTAATGGTCCACCAGGATAAGGTAAGTTTAATATTTTGGCTGTTTTGTCAAATGCTTCACCAGCTGCATCATCCAACGTCTCACCTACGATCTCCATATCAAAATAATCCTTAACCAGAACAATTTGAGTGTGCCCCCCAGATACTGTCAGGCATAGAAATGGGAATTCAGGCTTTGGATCATCAATAAAATGCGCCAAAATATGTGCGTGCATATGATTTACTGAAACCAGTGGCAGATCAAGTGCCAATGCAAAAGATTTAGCAAAAGAAACACCTACTAATAAAGAACCCAATAAGCCTGGCCCTCTTGTAAAAGCAATAGCATTTAAATCCTTTTTATCTATTTTAGCATCAGTTAATGCCTGATGTATAACCGGAACAATATTTTGTTGATGTACCCTTGAAGCTAACTCAGGAATTACACCACCATAATTTTCATGAATTGTTTGGTTTGCAATAACATTGGCAGTAATTTTGCCGTTGTTACATATGGCAACTGAAGTTTCATCGCAAGAAGATTCTATAGCAAGTATTACAGACACAGTTATATATAATTAAGATACAAAACTATTAAAAAACTATTAAAAATACTTCTTTGGCTTGTTGCATCAGTAATTTTACTAGTTGCGATTCTCATTTTCGCCCTTCAGTTTAGGCCGGTGCAAACTTATGTAGCGAAAAAAGCGGCCAATTACCTTTCTAATGAACTAAATACAACGATATCTTTAAGTGGTATTTATATAAAACCCTTCAAATATATCGTAATTGAAGACCTGCTTGTTCTTGACCAGCAAAAGGATACCATATTAAATACGCCAAAATTCCTGGTAAACATTAACCAGTTCTCCTTAAAAAAGCGAATAATTGCTATTAATACGGTTCAAATCAACGACGGAGCTTTTTTCTTAAAATCGTATAAAGACAAATCAACGAATCTGGACTTCATCATAGATTATTTTGATTCAGGTCCTAAAACCGTTAAGAAAAAGCAAAGTAAACCTTATCAGATTTCCTTTGATAAAGTGATTCTGAATAATATTGACTTTAAGTACAAAAACTACAGAGTCGATACCGTAATGAAAAGTATAAACTTTGATGATGTTGCTTTAACTGATTTAAATGGCATTTTTGAAGGGTTTAATACCAAAGATCACATCCTGCAAACCAATATAAAAGATCTTACTTTCAAAGAAAAGAGCGGCTTTTATCTTAAAAACCTTTCTGCATTTACTACAATAGACAGCAATAATATTGAATTAAAGAATTTGTTGCTGGTCACCAATAGAACCAGGCTGACCGACTATTTCCAAATGAAGTTTAAAAGCTACAGCGACTTTAACGACTATATTAACAAAGTACGTATGAATGCAAACTTTGTTGATAGTCATATTTCATCCAGAGATGTTGCCTATTTTACTCCAGAACTTGACCACATGAACCTCGACATTGATGTTGATGGAAAAATTACTGGACTAGTAAATAACCTAAGAGCTAAATCTCTGGCCATTAAAGCAGGCAAAGCGACCTATATAAAAGGCGACTTCATACTAAAAGGTCTTCCCTATATTAAGGAAACCTTTATGGATCTCAAAATTGATATGGCGGGAACCAATAAAGCCGATCTGGATGAGATAGTCGCTGACATTACAGGTAAGAAAGGAGCCATAGTACCTAAAATTGTAGACAAATTTGGCAATGTCAATTTCAATGGATCATTTACAGGATTTAAAAATGATTTTATAGCCTTCGGTGAGTTTAAAACCAAACTAGGAAGACTAGTGTCGGATGTAAACATGAAGATTGATAAAAACGGCACCCCCTCATATACAGGTAGCGTTAAAACATATGACTTTGACTTGGGAACCCTGGTTAATGAGAAAACACTAGGCAGAATCACAGCATCATTAAACATAAAAGGAAGAGGTACAGAGATCAACAACTTATCTGAAAAACTGAACGGTGATATTAATTATATCGACTTCAATAATTACAGATACCATAATGTTAAAATTGATGGCACTTTTGACAAGAAATATTTTGATGGCAGATTAACAATTAACGATAAGAATGTTAAACTGGCTTTTGACGGAGGTGTAAATCTAAATCCTAAACTACCAGTATTTAACTTTAAGGCTACTATAAAAGATGCCAAATTAAAAGCACTTAAACTATATAAGGATTCTCTGAAAATAGATGCAATATTTAGTACAAATTTTTCCGGAACCAATTTAAACAATATTCAAGGTAATCTTCGTTTACAGGAAATAGTTCTGGATAATGTGAAAGGCATTTATCATATAGACTCTGTTGAGTTGCAAGCCAGCGGATTGGGTAAAGAACGTAGCTTAACTATTAAGTCTGATATTCTTGATGCCAGTATAAAGGGACAGTACGACTTAAATACTATCCCCTCTTATTACAAAGCACTTGCAAAGAAATATATCCCTTCATTAAAGGCCGACATTGTAAAATATAGCGATCAGGTTTTCCAGTTTAATCTTAATATTAAAAGATTTGAGCCAATAGCAGAACTCTTGGTACCTGGACTGGAATTGGAGGATCAGGCAATTTTTGTAGGTAACTTCGACTCTCCAAATAATACTGCTACCTTAAATGGGTATATAAAAAGATTAAAATACCAAGGGGTAGTTGTAAACAACATTATTGTCGACGAAAACACCAGCACAAACCAATTACAAGCAATTATTACATCCGACAGAGTTGACTTGAACGATAGCCTCTATATCAAAGACGTAGCTATTTCTAACATCCTACGAAATGACAGTTTAACTTTAAACGTTAAACTATCAAATGAAGATGATTTAAGTAAGCTGGATTTAAACGGTCTGGTAGAGTTTTCGAATGACACAACTGCCAGGATAAGCATTCTTCCATCCATTTTAATGGTATACAATGAGGAATGGAAAATTGAGGAACAGGTTAGGATTAATTTCCATGAAGGCAAAACGGAGATTAGTAATTTCGAACTTAGTAATGGAAAACAATTCCTAACACTAGATGGAACACTTTCCAGTAAACCTGAAGACATTATGCGTGTAGGCTTCAAAGACTTTAATCTTACAACCATAAATCCTTTTATAAAAACAACCGGACTTAAAATAAGTGGCAATGTAAACGGAAGCACCACTTTATCTAACATCCTTAAATCTCCCGAAATTCATGACAATCTTAAAATAGATTCACTCATTTTTAATGATACTTATATTGGATCTTTAACAGATACATCATCATACAGCAGATCGAAGAACATTGCAAATATTTATACAAATATTATATCTGGTGAAAGAGAAACATTGAGGGCCACCGGTAGTCTTGATCTTGAGAAAAAGGAAATTGATGTAGCGGTAAATCTTGATCAAACAGAACTGGTTGTTCTTGCTCCATTTGTTAAGCAACTGGTTTCAGACCTGAAAGGTAATGTTTCTTCAGACCTGACGATTAAAGGCTCTTTTAATAAACCCGGCATTAAAGGAACTGTAAAATTAGACAGTGCTGCCATGACCATTAATTATCTCAAGACAAGATATACCATATCTGATGAGGTTACAGTTAACAACAGTATTATTGATGTTGACGAGCTTACACTGCATGACATTGATGGTAATGAAGCTATAGCTATGGGTACTGTTGATTTAAATGACATTAATAATCCCACTCTTGATGTAAAAATATCTGCCAACAAGTTTATGGCACTGAATACCACTGAAAAAGACAATCCACTGTATTTCGGCCAGGCTTATGCTACAGGAACATTTGAATTTAGAGGCCCCACAAATAAAATGTTTATAGGCATTAAAGCCAAAACAGAAAAAGGAACAGTTTTCAATCTCCCATTAAACAGTTCTGAGACTGTGTCCAGCAAAGACTTCATAACCTTTGTAAGTAAAGACACCACTAATTTCGTAAAAAAACAAACCAGTTTTGATGGCCTGACCATGAGTTTAACCTTAGATGTTGATGCCAACAGCACTGCCAATATCTTTACCACTTTAGGTAATCTGAGCGGCAGAGGAAATTCTAAAAACCTAGTGCTGAATATCAATAGCCTTGGGGATTTCGAGATGTCGGGCGATTACATCATTGAATCCGGAAGTTTTGACTTTACAGCGCAGGAGGTAATTAATAAAAAGTTTAATATCAGGCAAGGAGGAACGATCAGGTGGACAGGCAACCCAACTGCTGCTCAAATCAATTTAAAAGCCATATACTCGCTTAGAGCTAGCCTCACTGACTTATACTCCGCCGCGAACCGGGAAAACAACTCAAACGAGAGAGTACTAACTGAAGTTGAAATGGGCTTAACGGGATTATTGTTGCAGCCAGATATTAAACTAGATGTATTTTTCCCTTCAAACCCTGCTATCCGTGAAGAAATGCAGTCGTACTTTAATGACGACAACAATAGAAACCTGCAAGCACTAAGCTTAATTATCAGGAGGAGTTTTGCACCAGGCTCAGGAAAAGAAGCCTTGGGCAAACAATTAACTTCCGGTGTAGCAAGTACAGCAACAGAGTTATTATTTAATCAGTTTAACAATGTCTTATCGTCTTTAAATCTTGACTTCGTTGACATCAACATCCGTTCGTTAAGTGAAGCAAATGCTTCCTTCCGCTTTTTCGAGGACAGGGTTATTTTAAACGCTGGTATTGTTGACAAACGAGTTAGTAATAGCGACTTATCCCCTATTGGTTTTGATCAAAATTCCGTGGGTGGTGAAGTAGAGGTGCTGGCATTAATTAAAAAGGATGGAACCTTGGTTGGTAAACTGGCCAACAAGCCTCCAACACAACAAAGCATTTTCAATACTGGCATTAACCAAAATACAAATGTTACTTCCGTTGGTCTGATTTATACTCAACAATTTGATAGTTTCAAAGAGTTCCTTCAGAAAATTACAGGAAAAAACCGAAGAGACGAAAAGAAGAAAAAAGAAGAGAGTAAAAAAAAGGCCGCTGAAGAGGAGAAAAAGTCTTCAACGGCTCCTATATCTGTTGGAAAAGACGCAGTCCTTAACGATCAGAAAAAGCTAAAAAAGAAATAACTATTTAGCCTTTCATGATCTGATGACCCATTTTATCACGTTTTGTTTTTAAATACTGTTCGTTGTGAACATTACTTTCTATTTCAATAGCAATATTCTCTACGATTTCTAATCCATAACCAATTAGTCCCGCTCTTTTTGTAGGGTTGTTAGACATTAACCTCATTTTAGTTACCCCTTGAGCTCTTAAGATCTGTGCACCTACACCATAATCGCGTTCATCACCTTTAAATCCTAATTTAATATTGGCTTCAACAGTATCAAATCCAGCATCCTGAAGATTATAAGAACGAAGCTTATTGATCAGTCCAATGCCACGGCCTTCCTGATTCATATAAACGACAACACCTTTTCCCTCTTTGTTAATCATTTCCATTGCTTTATGTAGCTGTGGCCCACAATCACAACGGCATGAACCAAAAATATCACCAGTAACACATGAGCTATGAACGCGTGCCAATACAGGCTCATCTGCAGCCCACTCTCCTTTACTAATGGCTAAGTGTGTTGCATTATTGTCTATCTGCGTATAAGCGGTCATATTAAAATCACCCCATTGCGTAGGTAAATTAATAGTAACCTCTTCTTTTATTAAAGACTCTTTACTTAATCTATATGCAATCAGATCTTTTATAGAAATGATTCTTAACTGATGTCTTTCAGCAATTTTAATCAAATCAGGTAGTCTGGCCATTTCTCCATCTTCTTTTAAGATTTCGACAAGTACACCTGCAGGTTTAAATCCCGCTAAGCGAGCTAAATCAACAGTAGCCTCTGTATGGCCAGAGCGACGCAATACGCCACCATCTTTAGATCTTAATGGGAATATATGCCCTGGTCTACCTAATTCAGACGGATCAATATTAGGATCAATTAGTGCCATAATAGTTTTTGACCTATCTGATGCAGAAATACCAGTTGTACAGCCGTATCCTTGTAGATCGACAGATACTGTAAAATTGGTTTCATACACAGCGGTATTCTTACCTACCATTGGCTCTAGCCCAAGTTCATCGCACCTTTGTTCCGTTAAAGGAGCGCAGATCAGTCCTCTACCATAGGTTGCCATAAAATTGATTACTTCAGGCGTAGCATTCTCTGCCGCAGTTAAGAAATCACCTTCATTTTCTCTGTCTTCATCATCTACAACGATGATAACTTTTCCTGCTTTTATATCTGCAATAGCATCTTCTATTGCATCGAGTTTAATTTCCATTTTTAAAGTTTATCGACTTCCTTATGCTGATATAACAACAATTGAATGTCTATTAAAATTACGTTACAAAGTTACAACCTTCGAATACAAATTTACGCCATAAAATATCATAAATAAGTAATGAATAAACAGTTGCAACTTTATTATTGATTAGCCTTCTTCCGCAGCCTTTTTCCTGTTAAATTTTTTAAGAAAGTTTAGGAATAACTGTTTAAAATAATTTATATCAAACAAAGCAGAGTCAACAGTTGCTTTGTAAGTCAAAAATGCTCCCAATGGAGACAATATGATAATGGCCAGCCACATCCCGAAAAAAGGAGTTAAAGATCCAGTTGTAGCAGACTTCTCTGACACTGTTGCGATAATATGGTATAGCAAGAAGAACACGATAGCAACCACTACAGGTAGTCCTAACCCACCCTTTCTAATAATAGCCCCCAATGGTGCTCCAATAAAAAATAGTAGTAAACAAGAAACGGCGAGTGTAAATTTCTTTTGATATTCAATTTGTACCTTAATAATAGCCTTTGTCCGATCAGCAAAATCAGCCATACGTCCAGAAGCAGTTTGCATTACTGAATTGGCCTGATCAAGCGCTCCCTGAACTACAGCTAATTTTTGATCTTTAGGAACTGTTTTTAAAACAGGTTCCTCAACAGGTTTTACTTTAGAGAGTTCTTTTGTATATCCTTTAGTATAGTTATTCTGCTTGTAATAACTACTAACATTCAATGCAGCAAATTTATTGACGCTATCTAATTCCCGTGATAAAGAGTCTTCTTTCTTTTGAAGTCCCTTTAGGTCGAGCATTTGAGTATTCCCCCTAAAGCCCTCTTCATCAGTCCGGTTCATTTTAAAACTGGAAATATCAAACTTCTGATCAGTTTCTTTAAACCGCATTCGGGTAAGCTCTTGTCGTGGATTATAAGATGTATTTTTCCCACTCGACTCTTCATATCTCACTCCATCATGAAGTTTAAGCAATAAATAATCATCGTCTTTGGACATTTTTCCTTCTTTGGCAATGATGATTTTAGCAATCCCATTGTTTCCTGTATGATCATAGATCATCACATTCTTCAATTCGCCATTATCATATTTCTTATCAACCCTGATGGAATATCCTGGTATACTATTATTAAAGACTCCTTCCTTAATCAGAAAGGATAGTTTTTTGTTTCTGATATCCCATAGCAAAGATCCAAATTTTAGATTCGCTTTGGGTAGCATATAGTCTGAAAAGATAAAGGAGCTAATAGCAAGACCAATGATTACCACTAATAATGGCATCATTGCCTTTTGCAATGAGATACCTGCTGATTTAATTGCAACAAGCTCGTAATTTTCTCCCAGCGTACCGAAAGTCATGATTGAAGAAAGCAAAATGGACAGCGGGAGTGCCATTGAAACATTTGCTGCAGATGCATAGTACATTAATTCAAGTATGACATACCATTCAAAACCTTTTCCGATCAGATCGTCAACATACTTAAATAAAAAGAGCATCAATAGTATAAACATCACTATAAAAAAAGTGACGAAGAAAGGCCTTATAAATGCTTTGACAAGTAGTAAATGTATCTTTTTCAATATACAAATGTAGGCAAAGCCAACGGAAAATTAAGCACCTAATACACTATGCAGGTAGTTTATTTGATTATCCCAGATTAATGTACGTTCGGCAAGGGTATCTTCTGTAGCAAAGTCGGTAATAGAAAGTGCTACATCATTTGTTAATTCATCCTGTACTATTTCCATTTCGAAATAACAATGAGGTTCATCATCCAGCCATTTGAATTTTACAAGTTTGTTTTCTTTTATACTTAAAAGCTTTGCTTTTTGTATTTCATCATCCCAGGTGAATGTATAAAGCTGGTCACGGAAAATCACGTCATCGGCAAACCACTGAGATAAACCATTAGGCTCACTAATGAAGCTGAACAAAATACGTGGAGACGATCTCAACTCATATTCCAGGGTAAATTTTTTCTTTTCTGACATCGTTGACACTTATTTTCTATTTATTGTATAACACTGATTTCTAAAGAAAAGTAATTTATTCTATATTTGCAACTCTTTAGAAAATCACTCTGATTTTTTATTACACAAAAGGTCATACGCTTCAATCAGGCATTTATATAAATTAAGATATTTACGGCTTCAAATAGTTATAGTGAGCTTTGTTCAGTATAATCATAAATTAAAAATAAGTAGCTTAGTATCACCACAAAAACAGTATTAAAAATCATATTGCATATTTATTTTTCATTATTTGAATTCATTCTCCTATATTTGCAGCTCTAAAAATAATACAACCAATACAATATGTATTATTTTAAAGCCCGGCGGGGTAGCTCAGATGGTTAGAGCGCAGGATTCATAACCCTGAGGTCGGCAGTTCGATCCTGCTCCCCGCTACTGAAAGAAAGCTCAACGAAAGTTGGGCTTTTTTACGTTTAAGGCTATTTAAACAATGTTTTTATTTATAAATTGAGCTCTCGTGTGCTTATTTCAAATGTAAGTAATTTCGTTCAGGAAATAGCCATTTTGGTCAATATTTAGAAGGATTTGGCGCATCCTTTGGCGCACGAAATTAAGCAGTAATCTTCCGAATCCAATCAAATATCATAGCATTGAAAGAGCTATAAAGCAATATCCAAAATTTAAACATCCCCCTTAAATAAAAGAATTAGACTTAATTTTGGATATTGCTAAAGTTTCACCCTCATATATAATATGTCAGATTTTAAACTAGACCTCAATTTCGACAGGTTAAAAGACTACTTCCCTAATATCACAGAAGAACAAAAAGCTAGGATAAAACAACAAGGTGGACTAGTACCTAATCTAGAATGGGATTATGCCGATAATGCTGTTCATTTTGAAATGTTTAATGCTCTATTGGTCATATTAAAACGTTACCATCTCGAGGATCACATCAATGAATTGTACTACACTATTATAATATTAAATGATAACTGCCAAGTGGCACAAGAAATAGAAGATGAAGCTTATAATAATTCTCAGACAACAAAAGAAGTGGCTCAGTTTCTTCTGACACACAAAACAGCTAATCCAAATCAAGCATTTCAACTTGTGGCTAAATCAGCAACAAATACTGCCCCTATTAAAAATACAGAGGTAGCTCAATGGATGTGTGAGTTGATTTATGCAGCAATAGAATCAAAACAATTCCCTATGTACCTCTTAGGTGAACATTTTATATCTAACGTATTTGGAACGGAAATTTCTAATGACTCTCCTATTTCAATGGAAAGACTAGAAGTAGCATCAAATTTGAAGATTAAAAAGCCAAGCAATAAAAGTATGCTTGTTAGCTTTTGCCTTCAACTAAGGACTTATCTAAATGCACACACGCAATTATCAACACCCTCAGATATTTTAATAACCAATGCACAAGCTAATTTCTTTTTTGATGTACTGGAATTGTACGGATACTTAAATAGAAACAAGATCGAATCCGAACCAAAGGATTATATCCATGCTTTGCTTAGAAATCATCTGATAAAAGTAACCCCCTCATAATAAAGGCAATAAAACTTTTTAAAACTCGATATTTTCTATTGCCCCTAGCGTTTTCATCTCTATGCACATTTGTACTACAGCAATGGTGCTGAACATATTATAATGAGATGAAAACAAACATTTTTAAAGCAGTGACAACTACCGAAAACACTAGTACCGCACGTAAAGTATCCGCGACGCAATTCTTTAAAGAGAATGATGATAACGGTTATTTTGGAAAATCAGAATTTGAGGATTATGCTCGCGGTATGGTTCGTAATGAACCTGAACAATTCATTGGCTTTATCGACCAAATGAAAAACGGGGTAAAATTAAACCTTAAACTTCAAACTAGGGAGGATAAAAGCGGACGTAAATACACTTGGGTAGAGTTTATGTACGCAAGAGCTACAAGTGGTTTTAAAGTGATTGTTGAAGGTGATATTCTTCGTTTTATTGAAGATTATGCAACAGGTAAAATCAATGTAACCTTCACAGCAGAAGAATTGCTTGATGTAGCTTTAAATAGCTAAAATAAATACTGGCGTAGGGTTTACAAGACCTTACGCCTTTTTCTTTTTTTACCCACCTACATTAAAACCACATGAACACATTAGAAACTGAACACCTTCCTATAAATAAAGACCAATGGCTTTCCGATACAGAGAAGTTCAAAAATGGCACTCCAAGCAACTACATTATATTTAAGGTTTTGCCCGGAAAGGGGGCTACTCACTGGGAGTGTCTATATAAAGAGCGTAATTCGATCATATTAGAATTTAATACACCAGTACTCGAAGGTAAAAGAGATGCATTACACAATGATGCAACAACTAAAATGTACCCAAACATATTATCAGTGTTTCAAGGAGTAGAGGAAATTGACGTGATCAAATATTTGAAAAGTGAAATATCACCAAAGAAAATACTTTGCACCCCACATGCCTATATAGAAAAAGTAAAACCAGCAATAGAGAAGTCTGGCTTCAATTTATATGAAGATTTCTTTATGCTAATCGATGAATGTGATAAATTGACCACAGATAGCGACTTTAGAACTGATATAACCTTACCCATTGATGATTTTTTCAACTTCAATACTAAAGCAATGATTTCTGCAACAGCAATGAATCCGTCAGATCCAAGATTTTCACTAAATGGATTTAAGATCTTAAAGATTCAGCCTTCTTATGATTATAAAAAGAAGATAACCCTCATAAACACAAATAATGTTATCTATGCACTTGTCAAAAAGCTATTAGAATTAAAAGATAATAAGGTTTTTATCTTTCTAAATTCCACAGATTTAATTCATGAAATTATTAATGTTTTAGGTATTCATGACCATAGTAAGGTTCATTGCGCTGAAAATAGTGTAGTTAAATTAAGAAAAATGAGCTATCGCAAATCAAGCACAACATTAGGAGAATTTGCACAATACAATTTCTTTACGTCTAGATTTTTCAGTGCGGTAGATATTAAAATTGATGATAAGCCAGATGTCATATTAGTCTCTCACATTTATAGAGCTTCGTTTACAATGCTAGACCCATATACTGATTCTGTACAAATTGAAGGTAGACTTAGAAATGGAATATCAAGCATTACACACATTTCAAATTTTAATTCAAAAATTGAATCTAAGAATGAAATGGATGCCCGGAAAGCTATAGCTGATAAAATACAAGGCTACAGAGATGTAAAACAAGCCAGGGATAAAGCACTCTTAGAACCAGATAGAGAAGTTACAGTATTTGATCAGCTTTTAGAAAACAGTGATTATAGTAAATACATTAAGTACAATGGCGAAACAAATTATTTTATGTTGGATAATTTCATCTTAGATGAAAAGATAAAGGGCTATTACCTAGGAAAAGATGAATTAGAGGAAGCTTATATAAAAACTGAATATTTTATCCCCATTCGTGACGATCAAGATTTCCTTTATACAGATAACGAAATCTTTTCAGAACAACGACAATTGAGCAAAAAGGAATTAAACAAAAAAATTGCGACGGGTTTATATAATGCTGAATGTTCAAGACGCAACGGCTTGATATCTTTTGATTTCGATAATAACCCTTATGACCTAAGAAGGCAGCATCCTGAATTTTCAAAAATATATGACACTCTAGGATTTCAAAAAATTGAAGCTTTGGGTTTTGAGGATTCTAAATTAAAAGCGGAATACAAAAAGGTGAAAGAAAAGCAAGCGCTGAAGAATACTGAATTTTTAGCTGAAATAACATCCTTATATGTTATAGGCGATCGACCTCTTAAAAGTGATTTTCTAAAGAAAACTGAGGAACTGTACAAAAAATATAATATTCAGAAGAAGCCAAAGGCTAGCGATATATCAGAATATTATGATGCATATGAATCAACAACCTCAACTCAGGATAGCAAATTGAAAATATGGGTAATTACAGGAATAAAGGAGATTTAGGAATATCCAAAATTCAATCAATTTATCTAATTTAAGGGGGAACTTTTGATTTTGGATATTGATAAATTAAAGCACCAGTTTTTATTGGTGCTTTTTTATTTGTTACCCCTCATAAAAAGAAAGGGATGATTCCGGTAAAAAAATTCAAAAATAAAAAATTTTAAAATCGATATATGTGATCCCCTCCCCCCGGGACTATAGTATTCAGCCCCTCCCGTTGTGTTGATGTGAAGTGAATTTCCTCCTTACTTTTTATGAGGGGAAACTTTACAGAATAAATTTCCAATCACTTTTATTCTTAATCATGAAAACGCAAAGAAAAACCAAAATTACAAATGAACAATTTCAGATCATTAACCAAAAGGTAGAATCCATCTACACTTTAATTGTTAGCAACGCTATCGATCTACTCAAAAACCTTAAGTCTTTTGAATTAAGAACTTACTGTGAAATGGAACATACAAAGAATGACCTCAATGCTAATTTGATCAGAGAATTTCTTTGTCAGTTTTGGAATATCACCCTAACAGAAAGCCCAAAAGATCATAGATACTGCATAATTATTGATCTTAGTAAAGAAGCACTTAAAAAGTACGGGAGTGATTTAACAAATACGCTCATTTTAAAAATATATTCTGTTATCTGCTCGAATGAGGAGACCACAGACATCCTATATTCAGTAAAGATCAATTTTATGCCAATTGAGTTGCTAAACTACTTCAATAGCACTATAGCCCAAGGTGAAACAAATTATATCTCGATCACCACAATTGAGGCATCGTTAAGCCTAAAAGACGAGTGTAAATCACACTATCTTTATTAAAATTTGCTACTTTTGGTTAGTAAATAACAAAAAACGGAGGTGCAATAGGCATTAATTTATAAAATAGAGTTCAATTTAATTAAAATATAAGCGTTAGCTAAAGTTCTTGTAACAGAGGAAACCTAGGAAATTTTCAAGTACACAAACAAGGACAGTTAGAGTAACGTCTCATGCAATAAGCGTGGGGCGTAACCTATCTGTTTGTGTACGGGCTCTCCTAGGTGCCTCTCTCATTCGGATTTTGGTTACTGTCCTGCGCTTATTGCATTTATAACCAATCGAATTAGGGACTTTCGATTTTAACAACGAACAAACAGAATGAAGAAAGTTCTAATTTTAATGCTCTCAGTTTCTTTACTGATCGTAGCGTCATGCAAAAAATCCAATCCCACAGAAGAGGATAAACAGCCGAATTGTCAATTGACAGAAGTATCATGGTCTAATGATGATGCTAAAACTATTTACAGCTATAATCCTGATGGAACAGTATCTAATTCCAAATTTACTGACGACTCATATAGTGAGGTCTTTACCTATTCTAAAAATCAAATCATAGTCATTGAAAAAGATTGGCACAATACTGCAGGTTTAACACATAAATATGATTTAGATCCTCAAGGTAGAGTAACAAAACATACTAAAGGTTATAATGGAACTTCAAGCGTTACTACTACAACCTACATTTATAATTTAGAGGGCTATTTAATAGAAGAAAATGAGGTTGAGGGTATTACTTCAAAAATAACAAAACACACCTATTCTAACGGAAATTTAGTCTCCTCAAATGATGGAACATACACTACTACATTCACTTATAATAATGACTTAGCATTAGAGAACTTTTATCATGATTACATGGGTAGAGGCTTACCAAAGTTTTATGATAGCCCGTTACAAAAATATTTCGGAAAGCTTTCTAAAAATCAACTATCCAAAACGACTTATAGTATCGACCATTATGTTGAATACACTTATGAGAAAGATGATATGGGAAATGTGGTTAAAGTGAAAAGGAAAGACTTTAATCCTAATGGAGGTGATTCCAGTTACATTGCGACTAACAAATATAGCTGTAAATAAAATTTTAAGGATAACATAAGAATGGAAATTATAACAGATGTGATACTTGCTTTTGCAATCGTTATAGCATTCGGATATATCGCAGGAAAAGTATTTAAGAGGAAATAGCTAATTAACCATTGGAATTATGACAGATGAATCTCTAAAATTATTATTTGGTGTTCTGCTTATACTATTATTTGCTGGAATAGCGTACCTAAATAAAATAAGACATAGATAAAACCTATTTGCATCCTAAAAATCTCCCCTCTCTCTTTTGGTGCTTACAAGGAGAAAGGGGAGTTTTAGTCTTTGATTGGTGCTGATATAAACTGATGTGCTTCTTTTAGGAGGGACAATGCTGAAAATTCGTGCTATTAAGAGCCTGTAGAGTTATGAAAGCAAGACGCAGGAAATATGGTATTCGCAACTACTAAGCTAGCCATAAAATAACGCCAGATGTCGTTCGTTTGATAAGCTTTACAAGCACATCTTTACTTCACTTGCCCCAACGCACACAGCTAGGCTTTTTCAGCCTGGCTTAATCTACCCACTTGCAATCTGTCATCATTTTTGGCTTTTAGCAAGAGGCGTTGCTCATGAAAAGCTACTCTATCTTTATTAAACACATACGTGACTAATAAAGCTATCGCTTTTCTCAGTGTGGCTCACCTGCGGGTCTCTCAGGCTTTGGTTTGTCACAATTGTTGATAAAGCAATGCTCAAGGCCAACAGATCAACAATTCCGCCAATCCTTGTGTTTCTGCGAAACATATCACTGGATTGCTATTCCATAGCTTTACTCCAGTGACCCTCGTTCCATTCGCAGGCGGTGAGCACAAATATTTATTGAAAAGAAATATATAATATGGTCTTATTTCCAAATAATTGGAATTATAAACAGAAAAGTTATATTTGGTTCAATTAATTGCTCATTATGGTATATTTCTCTAACATTTTCAATATTGACAGTTCTCTTCTAGAGCACTACGGTGCGTTAGATGTTTCTCTAGTAAATGATCTGCCTCTCTTTATCGACCCATTTTTACTGTTTGGCAGTACCAAAGAGGAATATAAAAAATTGCATTCAAATATTCTTGATTATGTTGCCTTTCTTAAATCTAAATCATCTAATCTTTCAAAGGGTGAACTAGAAGCATGGTACATGTTTCCAGAAATAAAGCAAAATTGGCTTGGGTATAGTGTCGTTGGGAATGGAGGAAGAGGTCTAGGTAAAGATTTTGCAAGTGCATTTAGTAAAAATTTAGATATTATATTTAATGACCTAGGCAAAGAGACAATAACTGCATCTAGTCATATTGAAAAGGCTTGCTTGTTCAATGTAGGGGTAGGAAGAGATAATATAAGCGATTTCACTACTAATTTAATTTACTCCTTCCTCCTAGAATATACTCAGACATTTGCCCTTCAATACTTAAATGATACACAAAGGTTAAAGATACCAGTAGCTAAAGCCTATTTCGACTATAGATTAGAGCGATGGATGCCAAAGGCGTACACTCTACCCTACTTCAACGAAGACTTTATATTATTAACGCCTAAAGACATCTTGACTAAAGATGATAGTTGGCTTAATAGAAATGATCTAACAAAAAGATTTAGAGATTCCGTTGAAGGAATTCCAAATGAGAGATTAAGAGCAGAAATCAATAATTATTTTATATCAAATTTACCTGCGCCAACGAAAAAAAAACCAAAAGCAACAGCAAAAGAAAAGGCCTATGCTATCTCAAAGGCATTAATAAAGTTTCCGGAGATTATTAACTACTATATTAAATTAAAGGAGAATACAACAATTTCAGCTAAGGCTTCGGCAATTACAAATGTTTCAGAAATACAAAATATATTTATTAAAAATGTATCTGATCTTATTGAGAGTCTTGCAGAAAATACTGATTATTTTGAAAAAGTAAAAGATCAAGATTCTTATGACGCTTCGTTAAAGAGAGTTCTATTTCTAAAAAAAGTTATAGAAAATAATGATGGATATAGATTGTTTTACTATAAAAATCAACCAATTAAGAGAGAGTCTGACATTCAAGTTATCTTCAGACTTACTTGGTATTCAACAGAATTTGATGTCAATAGTGAGACCAACAATGGAAGGGGGCCAGTTGATTACAAGATATCGAAAGGATCAAGAGACAAAACATTAGTAGAATTTAAACTAGCATCCAATTCAAAATTAAAACAAAATTTGGCCAAACAAGTTGAAATTTATCAGCAGGCCAATGACACAAAAAAAAGTATAAAAGTAATTCTATACTTTGATGCAATTGAACTTTCAAATGTCAAGAATATACTAAAGAGTCTGAAGATTGACAGTGAAGAGAGTATTGTTTTGATTGATGCAAGTAAGAGTAATAAACAATCTGCGTCTAATGTGAAAATATAGTTAGGGCGAGTTTTTTAAGATCACTAGGGAGAATTTAGAGAAATATTTAAATGGCTTATATTACAAAATCAAATGCAAGTAGAATTATAAGAGAAATAGATTTTGGGAAAATAAAAAATTTTGAAGGAGATGTTTACGGTCAGAGAATTAATCTGTTCAGTCTCAAAGACAAAAATATTCTCTTAGCAATTAGTAAACTTTACTCAAATCCTGATGAATTTGTCAATAGTAAATATGAAAAAATTGAAAATATTGATACATTAAGTTATGTTTTCGAAGGAGGTCAACCGGCGTATCATGCTAAGCTCGACTGTCCAAAGCTTATTTCTACCTTTCGGAATTACGAGATTCCCCAAGAAATAAAGGATAAAGGAAAAGAAGAAGTTTTGAGATTCCGTAAATGGTTCAACGAAAATAAATCCTTATTGGAAAAGCCAGATACTTATGTTATGAGACTTCAAGCAGCCTTTGGGATTAAAAGAAGTGCAGAGGAATTTGAAGTCGGTAATTCTGGGGTTCAAGAGAATGAAAATTTAGATCTTGAAGACCTTACACTAAAAATAGACACCTTGTTGGCAGAGATTCAAGAATACTACAATAAGGCAAGTGATTATAAGAAATACGTAATAGATAATTTTATAAAGTCGACATCAATGGCTTATACAAGCTATTCATTCAAGAACAATTCGACAAAGTATACGGACGAAGTTTTAAAAAAATTCCTGAAACAATATGACAAAGCTTTTAAAAGACCGCTAAAAAAATTGCTTCGTAATTATTACAGGGTTAAGTTTAATCCAAACCTAAAATTTGAAGGGGCCATTTTAGAACAATTGGGCTTTAAAAAATGTGCACATTGCCATGGAGAAGAAATCTTAGAAGGTGCAGATCAAAATTAATCTTAGTAAAGATGAGTTCTCTATTAGCATTCTTTCTTTTTATAAGGGCAATATCCAAAAAATAAACCTACCCATTAAAATAGAAAATAGATCAAATTTTGGATATTGATTTTACCTAATCATTATTATTTGAATTGTAAATCCAAATTGTAATCCCAATAAAAATGATCCATAGCCACCAAGGAATACTTGCTAGTAAATTAATAAATTGTTGGTAGATGGCAGAAACTATAAATAATGCGATAATAACTCCGATGATTGAGAGTGCTGTTTTCATGCTTGAATATAGTTAAAAAATTTAGTTTTACAATTCTGGCAACACATCCCTTAAACGCTCATCATTAATCTCTCCTAAGCCCCTCAAATAGTTCAAGGTTACAATCATATTAGAATGCTGTAAAAGTTGCTGTAAGATGTGCAAATCCTTGGTTTTTCGATATACATTAATGGCAGCAGTATGTCGGAAAGAATAAAGGGTTTGCCCCTTTCTAATCAAGCCTGATTTAAGCATTTCCACTTTTGCTCTTGACCATTGCGTTTTAAAATAATCTTCGTTAAAAGCACATTCGTCAAGAGTAAAAATATTAAACTCCATATTATCACATGCTTCCAATCGCACTCTCAATATTTCCGAGATATATCCCGGGATGTAAACCGTTCTAATTCTACCACTCTTATTTTCACTACCCGATAAATGAATCTCACTAAAATTATCGTTGATATG
Organism: Pedobacter sp.; assembly: GCF_041645105.1. Taxonomy (GTDB): domain Bacteria; phylum Bacteroidota; class Bacteroidia; order Sphingobacteriales; family Sphingobacteriaceae; genus Pedobacter. Next base: position 22,024 of record NZ_JBAZQQ010000004.1, on the reverse strand, counting down.
CTTCCTTTTCAATAGCCTTATTTCTTGATGAGGACGAAGTAAACATCCATATGTAAGCATGCAGCACAAATGGAGGTTTGGAAAATCTACACTAAGAAATTCAAGTACACTTTTTAACTCCTCTTTCTTATATGGCGTATGAAGAACTGATTTGGCTTTTAAGCTACTCGTATTTAAAACAATATTTTTATTAGCGTATCCCCTCTTTACCATTTCAGAGAAGAAAACTGACAATGATCTTCTCTTATTCATATAGTGACGATTAGAACTTTTAAACTGACATAAAAAATCCTCAATATAGGAGGGGTCAACATTATCAACAAACTGATTTAAGATCGATTTAGGAATAAAAGATGTAAATTGATCAAAGACTTTATTTAAATCACGTTTATAAGTTTTACTATAGCCTGAACTTAATTTTTCATTAAGAACATTGTTCATCGCTTCCTTTAGCGAAACACTTTTGTTAAGATCAACTTGTAAAGGTGACCATCCTGAGTTTAGTGCCTTTTTAAACTCAAACTGCAATTTTGCTAAAAGTCTTTTCTTATCACTATAAGTTTTTGCAAAATTAGGATTGATGTCCGCATTTAACTTTTTTGCATTATACTCTCGGATTCTTTTTCCATCAAAATAATAAGTAATGTAACCTCTTACATTAAGGTCTTCTGTTAAAACAATCTTAGGATCAGTAAACATGATTTGGCGCATTAAATGGCGCACATACCAAATTCAAATTATAACAAACTCATTTCCAGCAGCTCAGATGGTTAGAGCGCAGGATTCATAACCCTGAGGTCGGCAGTTCGATCCTGCTCCCCGCTACTGAAAGAAAGCTCAACGAAAGTTGGGCTTTTTTACGTTTAAAGCGAAACATTCAGTACTTGTATAATCCAAAGAAATTCATACTCATCAAATCATATATAGGTTACCTATATACTCCTGAGCAAATTAAACCGAAATTATTGGGATGACGAGATACAATCTTATAAAAGCACTTCAACAAAATGCTCAAATAAACATGTTAATTCTAATATCGCGATAGATTATGCATTCCGATTAGCCATCTGTCAATGCAGACTTGCAATTGGTCAAATCATTTTGAAGAGGAACGCAGAATTCCACTCTTTTGTGGAAAATAATAAAAATGGAAACACAATTAAAATTGAAAAATCTGGCAATGTTACTCCTTATAGGTATGACGTTCATGGCCAATGAGGTGAAATCACAAAGCAAAATGCCAATACACATTGGCTTTAAGGGAGGAGCAAATTTCTCTAACCTTTCTTTATCGAATAGCAAATTAGACTCCAAATATTCCCTGGGATACCATGGAGGGATGTTCACGCGAATAGATATTTCAAAGTTGTATGTACAGGCTGAGCTATTGTATTCTCAGAAAAAATCGAAAGTAGAAAATAGCACTATCAGCGCTAAACAAGCCAAATGGAACAGTATAGAAGTTCCGGTACTGGTTGGCTACAAGTTACTACAGTCGGATAATGTAAACTTTAGAATTTTTGGTGGCGGTGTCTATTCTTATGTATTGAATGATAAAACCTCAACTTTGAAACAGATATCTCAATCTTTTCAGAAATTCGACAAATCTAATATTGGTTATCAGGTAGGAGCCGGTGTAGATATTGGAAAATTAACCCTCGATTTAAGATATGAAGGTGCATTGAATAACATAAGTAAAGAATTTAAGGCAAGACCTAATTCCTTCCAGGCCAGCATCGGCTTCATGATCTTATAAAATTCTTCATACTTTTACAACCTATTTCAAACTGTCCGAACGGAACGGCTCTCTATGAACTGTTGCCTTTCGGACAGTCTATCTTATATATGAAAAAGAGTCTACTCAATAAACACTGGCTTTTTATCTGCTTTTACTGGTTACTCCTGGGTATATCCATTTGGGCACAAATGATAAAAGATTTTCAGCTGGTTCCTTCAATTTTGCTATCAATCTCGTTTGTAACAGCAGCCATTATTGTAGCCCATACAGTTAGTGATATTCTACTGCCAAATGCACTTGTTAATGGAAAAATGAGGTTATTTGTAGGTCAAAGCCTTTTAATGACCTTGCTTCTAGCTTTTATATTAACAGTTATCCCATTGTGGTTTTATAAACATTATGTAATGGGGACTGTTTTTGATACTCCTGAAAGAATAGAAGCCTATAGCGAATCTCTGCTCAGGTTTTACAGCAACCTTCCCTCTGCAATTCTAATCAATGCCACGGCTTGCGGCCTGCGGTTTTACCAGGAGCATAGCCTCATGGAGAAAAGTCATGAGCAATTACTTAAAGTACATCTGGAAGCACAACTTAGGATTTTACAGGATCAGATCAATCCGCACCTGATGTTCAATGTGCTTAATCACATACATATCCTTATGCAGAAAGACATTGACCGCGCTTCTGTATTGTTAATCCGCTTTTCAGATATTCTCAGGTATCAATTGTACGAGTGTAACCGTGAATTTGTGACACTGGAAAAGGAACTGAAATACTTGAAAGATTTGGTTGCAATAGAACAAATCAGATGGGCTGATGAACTTGAAGTGAAATATTCCTGGACCATTCAGAATGGCAAAAGTGAAATATCTCCATTATTGTTGGTACCCTTTATAGAAAATGCATTTAAACATGTATCCCGTTTACCTACAGAAAAGGGCTATGTACATTTGGTATTAAAACAATCGGGCGAAATACTTGAACTGAACATTGAAAACTCCAATTCAGCACAACAGCCACGCAAGCAAGACACTGGAGGTATAGGTTTAACTAATGTTCAAAAAAGATTGGAAATCCTATACCCGGAAAGGCACAAACTAGATATTGAAAAAACAGAATCAAGCTTTAAGGTTCATTTGCGCTTACAATTAAACCCATCAAACTCATGACCACGACACTTAACTCAAACTCTTTACAGACTGAACCTGTTATGCAGTGTCTGGTTATTGATGATGAGCCCCTGGCGAGGGCTGGAATTATTGATTTCATTGAAAAGTTAGACTTTTTAACTGTTGCAGGCTCCTGTTCTTCAGCAATGGAAGCTTCTGAATACATAAGAAAAGGAAGTATTGATCTTCTTTTTCTGGACATTAACATGCCTTATTTATCCGGGCTCGATTTTCTAGAATCGTTGGAACATCCACCACTTACAATCATAACCACGGCTTATTCGGAACATGCGTTAGAGGGTTTCAGACTTCAGATCGTAGATTATTTATTGAAACCAATCCCATTTAAGCGTTTTTACCAAGCTACTCTGAAAGCTAGACAGCTGTATATGATGAGCATAAGCACCCGAAACCCACAACCTGTAGATACATTTTTATACATTAGGCAAGGTGATAGCTTCCGAAAGATATCCTGGGTTGATATCCTATATATTGAAGGCATGCAGAATTATGCTAAACTCCATTTTAAAAATCAGGAACTGGTGATTCACCAAACGATGATATCCCTGGAAGAAACACTTCCAAGGGATAACTTTTTTAGAATTCATAAATCTTATCTAATCAACATTGCTCATATAGACCAGATATCTGGAGGTCGGATTTTCATCAATGGACAGGAACTTCCAATTTCCAGAACCCGTAGGGAGGATTTATTAAATGAGGTGGTTTACAATAAACTTTTGAGCCGCTAGCGTTTGGAAAAATTCCATGACAACCCAGCAGATCCATAAAAAGTAGTAGTAAATCGAGGGTCTGCTTCATCCTTCATCTTAAAGAAATCCTTTAATCTTCTACTTGTCAAACTAAAAGAACGGGCAAGTGATGTACCAGCAGTCAATTGCATAGAAAGTGATTTACTCAATTTAATTTCAGGACGTAAACCAGCAACAACCTGTTGGTAGCCTAAAAGCATTGAAGTATTATTACGGTTAACTTCAGCAGTCATACCACTCAGTTCCACTACAGTTTTAAGTTCTACTGCATCGCTCAATTTTGCACCAAACTCGATCCCATTCGGGAAATTAATTTGTAGCTTGTACCGTCCCTGTGTAGACCAATTGAAATATAAACCCGGCATAACCATAGGGACACCAAAGGTATTGGTTAATACAGGACCTACACCTAGTGCCAATCTAGGATTGAAATGCTTAATGAACAAAACACCCCCCTGGGCAAGCAGGTCCTTAGAAGAAATTTCTTCCATATCAGTATAAACTCCTACAGAAGCCATCGCCATAATTGACCAGGTTTTACTGATGTGCCTGGAATGGATTAAACCAATCTGTGCATTGAGCATCTCTGAAGGAAATAATGATTCCTCGTAATTACGATTTTCCATTTTAGCATAAGAGCCTTCGACACCAACAGCCCATATTCTTGGTCTTCCAAGTTCATCTAATGTTGTTGAAATGGGAATACTAAAAGCAGTCTGAATTCGCTTAAAATCACTAGTAGATCCCGTTTTAAGACTATCTATTGGTCTTACATAATTGGAGAAAGGAACATATTCAGCCTTAATTTTTCCTGAGAATCCAGTTTGAGCAAATAGAGAGGATCCGAAAGTTATACCGGATATCGTAAAAAAATAACGTAATGTTTTCATGTTTTGTATCTAATCTGTATATCAGACACGAAGAACGGGAGTCAGATTTTAAAGAGAAAAGATTATTGACGACTGGCTGCCTGTGTATGACCAAATGCAAGTAGATAGACTTATTTACATCCTAAATAAAATACTAAAAAGATAGAATCTGCTATTTTTCAAGCAGATTATCCATTGACGAAATAATTTCCGGAGCCATATAATCTCTGCCTCCTTCTATCCTTGCAACCATCTTACCCATTTTATCGAGAATAACTGTAGTCGGAATAGAATTGCCTAAAAAGCGTGATGGAATTTCACCATTAGGCATATAAAGTGGAAGGTCTAAATTGTTCTTCTCCATAAACCTTTTTGACACATCGTAATTTCCATCAACATCAACCATTAGAAAAACTAAATCCTTATTCTTATAGTGTTTCTTTAAATTGTTGATAGATGGCATTTCACGAACGCATGGAGGACACCAGGTAGCCCAAAAGTTGATGAATACAACTTTTCCCTTAAGGTCATTCAAAGTGACAGCTTTTTTATGCTCATCTAAAAAGGATATCCCATCGTTTGTAGGTTCATTTTCAACAACAGGTGTTGCGGGAGTTTCAGGAGTTGCTACTTCCGACTTTGCACTATCATTAGCTTTTCCATTACCATTGGAGCATGCCAATACAGATAAAGTAATGGCCATCATTATACTGAATATTGTTATTGTTTTAAAGTTCATATTGTGTTTCATTTATTTATTTTTTCTTTAGTTTAATTTTCCTACTTCAAGTTCTTCTGATGGATTTTTTAATACTTGTTCTTGAGCACTAATATCACCAAAAACTTCTACAAGACTATCCAAACGAACACCTTCTTTAACTAGAATCCGTTTAATTTCATTATTATTCAGAGCCATAATAAATGTACCTGATTGTGCATTGATAATACTTTTAGGTGCAACCCAATAAGATGGTGACTTCCTTTGTAAGTTTAGTTTTACTTGTGCATATTCTCCTCCCTGAAGTTTTTTATCGGAATTATCTACGTCAAACTCAAGTGTTAAAGAGCGATTTTGCACATTTAAGAATCCAGATGTTCTTGATAATTTTGCTTCAAATACATCTCCAGGATGAGAACTAACTGTAAATTTTGCTTTCATACCATCTTTAACAGATGCAGTATGTTTTTCAGGCATAGATAAAGTTAAACGTAACTTGTTCCCTTGTGCAATATTGAACAAGGGCTGATTTGAACCTGGTCCTACCAAAGCGCCCAAAGAAACATTTTTCTTAGTTATCACCCCATCAAATGGAGCAACAATACGCAAATATTGTTTTAATTGAGAAGCATGTGCAGTACCTGCTTTAGAAGATTCATAAGCAGATTTAGCACCTTGCATCATACTTTTTGCTCTGTCTAGCTCAATCTTTGCAACTGCTCCGTCAGTTGACGAAGCCTCCAGTAAACGTTCATAGTTCTGTTTTGTAAAAAGGTAATCACTGTGCATTTTTTCTTGTTTAGACTTATCTGATAAGTACTGTTGATCCATTTCTGGAGCTTCTAAAACGGCGAGTAGCTGATTTTTGCGAACATAGGTACCTCTGTCTACATACATTTTCTGAATGAAGCCATTGACCTTCGCATAAACCTGTACCTCATCATAAGGTTCCAATTCACCCGGGATTGATATGGTATATGTAGGGTTGATAAATTGAACTTGTTCAGTTTCTACAGAAACTGGTGCTTTCTTATTAACCTGTTTATCTTCTTTTTTTTCCTCAGGCTTTGCTGAACATGATAAAAGAGTACTGATGGAGATTAAACTACAAATAATATATAAACTTATTTTCTTTAATTGTTTCATAACATTAATGAATTTGTTTTTAGTTTGTTACGCTTTTTGGGTTGAATAATATTGACTTTTCTCATCGTCTGGATCCAGAGATGGGTTCACTATGGAAGCCTTAGACATCACAGATGCAAAGAAATGAGGCACCAATAATAAGATTGTAAAGGTTGAAGCTAACAACCCTCCTATCACTGCTCTTCCTAAAGGGGCAACTTGTTCAGCACCATCCCCCATTCCTATTGCCATGGGCAACATACCTGCAAACATCGCTGCAGCAGTCATTAATACAGGCCTTAAACGTGATGCAGCAGCCATCCGTGCCGCATGAATAGGCCTAAGAGCATAGTGCTTTCTGTAATATTCTGCCTGGTTGACTAACAAAACAGCATTGGAAACCGAAACACCGATGGACATGATAATACCCATATAGGATTGTAAGTTGAGGGTACTTCCTGTTAAGAAAAGTATAATCAAACTCCCAGCTATAACAGATGGTACTACTGATAAAATAACCAATGGCACTCTAAAGGATTGATAAAAGGCAGCTAACATCAGGAATATTGCAATAACAGCTACACCAAGTCCGATGATCAGACTATCTAATGTATCATCCAAAAGCTGCAATGTTCCCTCAGTCCAAACTGTGGTACCTTTAGGCGGAACTCCTGCATCCTTAATAGCTGCTTTTACAGCTTTTGACGCAGTACCAAGGTCTTTATTATACATATTTGCAACCAACGTGACGTATCGGTGAGGTCCTTTACGATTAATTTGTGCTGCTGCAGGCGCTCTTTTTATAGTGGCAACATCTTCCAAAACTGGTCTTAAACTCCCTTTCTTTAAAGGTATTGAACGTAACATTTCTTCGGTGGCCATGATCTCTTCAGGTATTTGAACCTGGGTCTGGAATACAAGTCCCGATTTAGGATCAATCCAAAGATTTTTATCGGTGTAACGTGTTGACGAAGTTACAGCAACCATACTACGTGTAACATCTTGCATTGTCAGTCCAAATTGTGCAGCCAGGTTTCGGTCTACATCTATCTGCAAAGTGGGATAGTTTAATGACTCAGCTATGCGTACATCCCGCAGATAGGGAATTTCCTTTAGCTTCTCCTCAATCTTTCTAGCATGCTTTTCAGCAACTTTTAACTGATTTGCTCCAACTTTAACTTCAATAGGTGTCATTGCCCCCTGTCCCATAATCTTTTCGGTCAGGTCCATAGCTTCAAAATTAATTCTAGCTTCGGGATGGTTTTTCGCAACAACTTTTCTCAGATTCTCCTTTAATTCTTCAATAGACCCTTTGTAAATTTCCTGATCAATAGAAATCTGTAATACAGCTTCATTTGAAGAACTGGTAAATAAAAAGATAGGATTAATTGGCGTTGATGCCGGATGCATACCTATATAAGCAGAACTGATGGATAGACCATTTTCTGGTACCTGCCCTTTTACATCTTCTATAATGCGCTTAACTAAAGCTTCCGTTTTTTCAATTCTGCTACCTTGAGGAGCAACTACTCTAACTTGAAAATCGCCACTATTTGAAACAGGCATAACATCTGTTCCTACGACTCTTAAAACTAATGCAATAATTCCCCCCGCTAATACAACATAGGAAGCAAATAAAACCACAGATCTTCCTGACCATTTTCTTAATTGAAATGCATAGCGGGTTCTGAATTTATTAAACAAGCTTTTCTTTCTACCCAATTGTTTATCAACTGACTCATGCTTATTCTTCATCATCCAGTTGGCTAAAATTGGCACAAAAGTTTGTGATGCCAGGAAGGATGCAATCATAGCAAAAGCAACTGCCATAGATAATGGAAGGAACATATCTTTAGGGATCCCAGTCATAATAAAGGCTGGTGTCAGTACCGTAAGGATACATAGCATGATCAACAATTTAGGGATAGAGATTTCCAGTAGTGCATCTATAATTGCACGCTGTTTTTTCTTACCCATTTCCATATGCTGGTGTATATTTTCAATGGTTACTGTGGCCTCGTCAACCAATATGCCAATGGAAAGCGCCAGGCCACTCAAAGTCATCATGTTAATCGTATACCCCAGCATATACAGTGCACATACGGCTGATAAAATTGCAATAGGAATGGTCAGCACAACAATAATTGCTCCGCGTGTATCTCCCAAAAACAGCAGGATAACTAAACCAGTAAATACAGCTCCTAGTACGCCTTCGTGAACCAAGTTAGTTAATGAGCGTTCGATGTACTTAGATTGGTCAAATTCATACCGAATATTAACATCTTCTGGCAACTGGTCTTTTAGTGTTGGCAATGCTAATTTTAAATTTTCGACTGCATCCAGTGTAGAAGCATCTGCTTTCTTGATGACGGGTAGGTAAACAGATCTTTTACCGTTTACCAGAGCATAACCAACAGTCTGATCGGCACCATCCTGAACACTTGCAACATCACCAACATAAATAGTACGTCCGTCAATAGTTTTAACGGGAGTCTTTAAAAATTCTGTTGGGTTCTTTGCAATGGAATTAATAGGTGCCATGAAGTTCTCATCACCAATTCGGATATTACCGGCAGGTGATGGATGACTATTTTTGGTAATTGCTAAAGTGATTTCTTCTGGACTTAATCCATTCGCCTGCATGGCCATCGGATCAATGTTGATCAGTATGGTACGGTTATTTCCTCCAAACGGAGCGGGCGCTGTAATCCCAGGTATAGTCACAAACATAGGGCGTATTTTAGTCAACACCAATGTCTGTATCTCTGTAATAGAACGTTGCGGACTTTCAAAGACCAATTGTCCTACTGGCAAGGAATTTCCATCAAAACGAACTACCATTGGAGGCACAGCTCCAGGAGGTAAGAAACCCATAGCTCTGTTGACCTGTGTAGAGACCTCTCCAGCAGCCTGCGCCATATCTGTCCCCGGATAAAAAGTAAGCTTCATCATGGTCAGCCCTTGTATACTTTTGAAATCGATGTTTTTTACACCTGCCACAAAAAGTAAAACCTTTTGGAATTCATTAGCCATAAAGCCATCCATATATGCAGGAGAGAGTCCTCCATAAGGCATAGAAATGTACATTGCCGGAAGTTCTACTTCAGGAAAAATGTCAACTTTTATATTTTTAATGGTATTAAAAGAAAAGACACCAATTACCATGACAAGCACCATCACAGCAATCGGTTTTCTTAAAGCCAAACGTATAAGATTCATTTGCTAAGATTTAAAGGTTATTAAATAAAAAGTCGAAATTATTTGTGAGTTCAGCTTCATTAACCAATTGCAGCCAGTAGCTGCGAGAGGCTTCGATATGGTTATTTTCAGCTTGTTCTAGTAGCATGCGTATTTGCAATAATTCGGTTAATGTGATCAGACCACTTTTATACCGTGCCATATACATATTGTAAGCATCTAAAACATGCTTTACAGCATCAGCAGTCTTGGTCAATTGCTTTTGCTGCTCACCTAATTTACTTTTTGCAGCCCCTAAATTTGCTGTCATTTGTAATTCAAATTGGCCTTGCATAAATTTTGTTTTTTCAGCCTTTTTAAACTGCGCATTTGCCTTTAACCTGTTACTATATAAGTTGGTCAGATTCCAGGAGAGTCCAAGTCCTACTAAAACATTATTGGTACTGTTTGAAAATCCATCTTTCCAATTACCCGAAACAGAACCTGTCGAACCAATTCCTGTTCCTCTATAAGCATATCCACCAAGGAGCTTTATAGATGGTAGAGCAGATCTTTTCTCAGCAATTCCATTTAATTCATGATAAGATGATTGTTTATCAAATGTCTCAAGAAATGGATGTAAGGGATTTATTGATGCAGGATTCGAATTACTAAATGTAGGTTTGATAAATCCGGCTTCTGAATAAGAATAATCCGATACATCTTGAACATGAAGTTCTTTTAAAAGTTGTGTAGATGCGCTTTTATTACCTGCCAGATTGTCTCTTTCAGCTAAAGCCTGGATATATGACGAATAAGCTAAAAGACTATCAGCAGCAGGTTTAATTCCAGATCGGGCTAATCCAGCGGCTGACTTTTTGATGTCATAAAGACGAGCTGCATTCTGATCTATCCATTTCAACTTGACGTTATTATAAATAAGCTGGATATACCGAGTTGAAAGTTCTTTTTTCAAGCTAACCAAATAGGCTTCTTTATCGGCAGAACTAAGTGCGGTCAGCATTTCAGTAGCTTTATTTTCTGCCTGCTGTCTTCCAAAAGCAAATAATTCAAATTCCAATGTTGCAGAACCAAAAGTACTTGCTGCGGTAGAAGAGCCACTTAACCCTTTGGCACCATTTACATTAAATAGTCCGGGTTGCTGAAAAAAACCTCCAGTACTTGCTTCGTAAGTACCATAGTTATTTTGCATCTGCATTTTGCCTTGTGGTAAAGCATTACTTTTTGTAGCTCTTTCAGAATACTTTGCAGATTCAATGTCTGATTGCTTAGCCATAATCCCAGGGTAGTTTTTCTCTACCAATGACCATAAGTCTCCCAATGTATGTTGCTTTTGCTGCGCATAAAGAGCTGGTGCAGCCAATGTCAGCCAAAAGAAAATACTGGCCGACAAGAAAAATCTTATCATGTTTAAAAATTATTTAATACCAAAAAGTATTCGGTATGGTTTATTGAAATAAACTACATAGAGAATTGCACACGCTTAAAAAGCTGTGTATAAATACTGGTATTATATGATAAGTTTGCGATACTGAAGAAAGATAGGCAGGGAGCCTGAAATCTGACCGCTATTATAAAATGGGTGCTTATTCTGTTTCTGTAAAAGATGGAAACCAAATAAGAATGAAAAAGTACAAAATGCTAAAATTGCTATGGAAGCACCACTTAACTTAATATCAGGTTTCTGAATATTAAAAACCTTTGCATCGGCAGCATAAAGACAGTCCGTTGCAGAAGAAGAAATAAAAGATTTACCTTGATTATTTAAGCCATTTTTCTGAGCAGCAGTATGCTGAACTCCTAATTGACTTTTGATACTTGACTTGATTGCACAAGAGGATAAAATAACACAAAAGATAGCAATAATACCAATAATTGGCCGCCATTTAATTGTATTAAGATATGTTTTGTTTAACCTCATCAATTGCAAAAGTACTGATTTTATTTGTGTTGGACAAAAGTTACTGAATACGGGCAGTTCATTTAGTCGCTTCATCCCAGCCAGTTCTTGCGAGTTGGGCAATGATCTGATCAATTCTCTGCTCGCTTTCTTTAGACATAGATACAAAAATTGAAACCAGCATTTTATTCCCATTCGGAAGAGTAATAATGCCAATGTCATTGGAAGCAGTCATCACTCCCACTTTATTTATTCCTGAATTTCCTGTTTTATGAGCGACAGCGGTACCTTCAGGCAATAACCCCTTAATTTTATTTGGACCTGAAACAGTTCCCTCCATTGTTTTCATCAAAAAATCAGTGGTAGCCTTTTCAAGCACCTGTCCTTTACAAAACTTTAACATTAGTGCATTTGCCGCATTTGGTGTTGTCCAATTTCTAAACTGCATCTCCTCATCCTCGTGCATTTCTTCTTCGGTTCCCACTATAGCACAATCTTTAATTCCTAGTTTCCCGATATATTCATGTACCTTATTTGTACCTCCAACTAAGCGAAACAATATATCACAACCATTATTATCACTCTCCGCCACAGTAACTCGAATGATTTCGGACAAGGGTAATGTTACATTTCCATTTGGGTATTTATCTCTTAACGGACTCCATGTATTTGGTAACAAATCACTCTTTTTAACAAGAATTCCCTGCTCTAGTTTAAACGCTCCCTTATCAACCTGATCTAGCACAGCAAGAGCAAGGTGAAATTTGTACACACTTTGCATAGGATAATGTTTATCTCCATTTACTGAAACAGATCTTCCATCTTCTAAAAATAATACAGAGACACCAACATCGGCTTTTTGACCATTAATGACAGTCTCCATTTTATGTTGAAATTTGTCATTTTTTGCACAACCGATAAATGAAAAAATGAAGGTTATAAATATTAAAACAATGGGATAGATGTTCTTCATAAAACAAATTTAAGAAATTACTTAGCTGCTCATTATAAATCCATTTTTAAAAGTAAATGATAAAATAGTATATATCATAAAATTGTCAATACTCGGTTTTGTAGAAAATTAGCCTTCGCAAAAAATTATCTTTGGCCCATATGTTTATTAAGCTGTTTCATTTCTTATCGCTCTTCGCGTATTTGAACACCATCACTTATGAAGGTGGAGAAACTTCTGTAAAAAACATATTTGCAGGTGACTCATTTATTGAATTTGTACTCGATGATGTCATGAATATCCCAATGGATAATCTGGTCGATGACATAGAAATTCCTAATGAAAGTTACAGACTCTTCAATTCAATCATTCATATCATGCCAGCTATTTTGCTGGTTCTTTCCTTCTTTCTGGCAAGACAAATAGGAAAGGTTATTGTTATTGAACATCCTTTTTATAAAACAAAAAGCGTCTGTTTACCCAGTTATTACTCACACTTGTTTAGGTTCAAACCTTTCTAGTTGTTCTATTTATTTGTTTAAGAATTGATTTTCAAGCTTTAAAACTACAGGCAGATCTTTAGATAGTGCCCCTGCTTTTTTTTGCCCGGAATCAGAATCAAAGGAAACCACATTCTGGTGCCCTCTCCTTTTCATTATTCTTACTCAATCACATCTAACATCCCTGATTAAAATCTTGAATACCATGGATGTAAACTGCATCCATTAAAATTAATAAACACTATGAAACTTAATCATTTAGCGTATTTACCATTTTTTGTTGCAATTACAATTGCTGGCTGTACCTCCCAAAGTAAAGAGAAGACTATCGAAGAAACCAGATCTGTGCCTGTTGCACTGGTTAGTACTTTAGATACTGTAATCCATAAAGAATATATTGCAGATATACAGGCTGTAAAAAATGTGGAAGTAAGATCAAGACTATCTGGCTTCTTAGAAAAGATATATGTTGAAGAGGGTGCTGCAGTGAAAAAAGGTCAGGTTCTATTTAAAATTAATGATGAAGAATATAAAACAGACTTAAGCAAAGCAGAAGCTGCATTAAATAATGCAATTGCAGATGCAAAAACTGTTGAGCTGGAACAGCATAGAACTAAAATACTGGTTAAAAACAATGTGGTTTCCAAATCTGAATTAGACTTAGGTGCTGCAAAACTTAAAGCTGCAGAATCTCGTATTGCCGAAGCTAAATCTGTAGCCCAATATGCTAAATCACGATTGGCACATACACTGATTAAATCTCCATTTAGCGGTCGAATTGATCGCTTACCTTTAAAAGCGGGTAGTTTGCTCGAAGAAGGTTCGCTCCTAACTTCTGTGTCTGACCTTAGCGCAGTAAACGTTTACTTCGCCATTACAGAAAGAGAATACCTCGCCATTGCAAATGACTCTGCCTATTCTAAAAGCAGATTCAAAAAACAGGTTAAACTTACCTTGGCAAATGGTGAAGAATACCCATTTAAAGGTAGTGCAAGCTTTGCAGAAAGTGAATTTGCAAGTCAAACTGGCTCATTGTCTTTAAAAGCTACCTTCCCAAATCCTAATGGACTACTAAAACATGGTGCCTCCGGAAAAATTAGTGTGCCCGCAAAAACAGGAAAAATTCTTGTTGTACATCAGAAATCTGTTTTTGAGATACAAGACAGAACCTATGTATATCTTTTAACTGAAGATAATAAGTTAAAGATGACACCTTTTAAAGCAGGCCAACGTGTTGGACACTATTATATCGTTGATTCTGGACTGAGTAGCTCAGATAAAATTGTATTTGAAGGTACCCAAAGTTTAAGAGATGGTCTGCAGGTAAAACCTACTGATATCAGCATCAATGCAATGAATACGGTAGCAAAAAATTAATCATTATGTTTGAACAATTTATAAAACGACCAGTATTATCACTGGTCATTTCGCTATTTATAACGCTCTTGGGACTACTGGCTCTTTTTACATTGCCAGTGACCCAATTTCCTGATATTGTTCCACCTTCAGTCGTAGTAACTGCAAATTATACTGGCGCAAATGCAGAAGTAAGTACTGATGCCGTTGCAATTCCTTTGGAAAGAGCTATTAATGGTGTTGCCGGTATGACTTACATGAGTTCGGTATCAACAAACAATGGAACAACGTTAATACAGGTATTCTTTAAAGTAGGTACAGACCCTGATATTGCAGCTGTAAATGTACAGAACAGGGTGACGACTGTATTGGATGAATTGCCAGAAGAGGTAATTAAAGCTGGTGTCACCACAGAAAAAGAGGTGAACAGTATGTTAATGTACCTCAACATCTATAGTGAAGATCAATCGGCCGATGAACGTTTCATTTACAACTTTACAGATATCAATATCCTGAAAGAACTGAAACGTATTGAAGGTGTTGGTTTTGCCCAGATTATGGGTTTACGGGATTATGCGATGCGTGTCTGGCTTAAACCTGATCGTTTGGCTGCTTATCAAATTTCAAGTGAGGATGTAATCGCAGCATTAAGAAAACAAAACGTAGAAGCTGCTCCCGGGCAAACCGGAATAGGCTCCGACAAATCCATAAATATGCAGCAATATGTTTTGCGATATCCTGGTAAATTCTCTGATGCGGAAGAATACAAAAATATCCCTATCAGGGCTAATTCAGACGGTTCAATTATCAGGATAAAGGATATTGCAGATGTAGAATTCGGTTCACTGGATTACGAAATGGTGTCAAAAACAGATGGCAGACCATCAGCTTCTATAATGATGAAGCAATTGCCTGGGTCAAATGCACAGGAAGTAATTAAAAATGTAAAGGAACGAATGGCGGCTTTGCAAAAAAGTTCATTCCCTCCTGGAATGAAGTACACCATGGGCTATGATGTATCTCGCTTCCTTGATGCATCTATATCAAGTGTTTTGATCACATTGCTCGAGGCATTTATCCTGGTTTTTATTGTTGTATATATCTTCTTACAAGATTTCCGATCCACATTAATCCCAGCCCTTGCTGTACCTGTATGTTTAATAGGAGCATTGTTCTTTATGCAAATGCTAGGATTCTCTATTAACCTTCTGACTCTTTTTGCGCTTGTATTAGCTATAGGTATAGTGGTCGACAACGCCATAGTTGTGGTAGAAGCAGTATATGCTAAAATGGAAGAGGAACATTTACAGCCCATGGAAGCAACACTTGCTGCTATGAAAGAAGTAGGTAAACCGGTAATTGCCATTACCATGGTTATGTCAGCCGTTTTTATTCCTGTAGCCTTCCTTTCAGGACCCGTTGGGATTTTCTACAGACAGTTTTCACTGACACTCGCTTCGGCAATCATCATCTCCGGAATAAATGCATTAACACTTACACCTGCCCTTTGTGCGATCATACTTCGCTCTCCTCATGATAAACCTGCATCAAAGGGGATTATCTCTCGTTTCTTCGGCAGATTCAATAAAGGCTATAACAAAATGGCTAATGGATACAAAGGTTTACTGAGCCGTATTGCTGGTCGTAGAATTCTAACTTTTGGGTTATTAATTGTGTTCTTTATCACCACTTGGGGAATGAGCAGTATTCTTCCATCTGGATTTATCCCAACTGAAGATCAGGGAATGATCTATGTGAATGTCACGACTCCACCGGGTGCTACAGTAGATCGAACTGAAGTTGTACTGAACGAAATTGATGAAATAAGCAGAAAGATGTCTTCCGTAGAAACGGTGTCTACGCTTGCAGGATATAGCCTTGTAAATGAGGTTTCTGGTGCTTCTTATGGAATGGGAATGATCAACCTCGTTGCCTGGGACAACAGGAACGAATCTGTTACAGATGTTATTAATGCTTTAAAAAAGGCGACGGCACATATCATGGATGCTGAAATAGAGTTTTTCCCACCGCCAACTGTTCCTGGTTTTGGTAACTCTGCAGGATTCGAATTACGCGTGCTGGACAAGACGGGTAATGATGATTTAAATAAGACGTCGGAAGTACTGACAAAGTTCATTAAAGATTTAAAAGCGGCTCCAGAAATAGAAAATGTATTTACCACATTCGACGTAAGCTTCCCTCAATATTTGCTTAAGGTAGATTATGACCTTGCCGCTAAAAAAGGTGTCAGTGTAGAAAATGCAATGAATACCCTACAAACCTTAATGGGGAGCTTTTATGCAACCAACTTTATTCGTTATGGACAAATGTATAAGGTTATGGTGCAAGCAGGGCCAAGCTATCGGGAAAAACCTGAAGATGTACTCAATCTTTTCATTAAGAATGATAAAGATGAAATGTTACCATTCTCTTCTTTCATAACAATGGAACGGGTATATGGTCCTGAACAGATTACCCGATATAATATGTTCTCTTCGGCCATGTTAAATGGTGATGCAACACCCGGTTTTAGTAGTGGTCAAGCAATTGAAGCTGTTGAGAAAGCTGCTAAAAATCTTCCCACAGGATATGAAATTGAATGGTCTGGTATGACGCGTGAACAAATCCTTTCGGGAAATCAAGCTGTATATATCTTCGCCTTATGTTTATTATTCGTATACCTGATTCTGGCCGCACAGTATGAAAGTTTCCTTTTACCCCTACCTGTACTTCTTTCTTTACCAGCAGGAATATTTGGAGCTTTCTTATTCTTATGGGCATTTGGACTTGAAAACAATATTTACGCACAGGTAGCACTGGTCATGCTCATCGGTTTGCTAGGAAAGAATGCAATCCTTATTGTAGAATATGCCTTAATTAAACAAAAAGAAGGCATGGGCTTTTTACAAGCTGCAATTGAAGGATCAGTAGCTCGTCTACGTCCAATATTAATGACATCCTTTGCTTTTGCAGCTGGTTTGATTCCTTTGATGATTGCCAGTGGTGCAGGTGCATTAGGAAACAGATCAATAGGTACAGCTGCAGTTGGTGGTATGATTATCGGCACAATAGTCGGTCTTATCGTTATACCCGGGCTCTATGTATTATTCTCTTCGCTTATGAAAAAGAAAACAATTCCAGTCGCAAAAATGATAGTGGCTATTGCTGCAATATCTATTCTTAGTAGTTGTGGGATGAATAAAGAAACTGCAGAGCATAAGCATCGTTCTGCTCCAATTTCTTATGATAAAAGTACAGATAGCATTACCATAGCTAATACACCTTGGAGAGAATTCTTTAAAGATGAGGCTTTGATCACTTTGATTGATACTGCACTTATAAACAATGCAGATATCAAACAAGCCTTACATCACATAGAGATTGCTAAAGCCAATTTACGTATTAGAAAAGGTATGGCTCTACCTAATTTAGATCTTGCTGTTGAAGCTGGATTACATAGGTATGGTTTTTATACCGCTGACGGAATCGGAAATTACGACTCCAATTTTTCAGAAAACTTAAAAGAAGATGAACGTGTTCCGAATCCCCTTCCCGACTATTTTATAGGATTAAGAACTTCCTGGGAAATTGATCTCTGGGGAAAACTCAAAAACAAAAAGCAGGCTGCCTTAAATAGATTTCTGGCATCATATGAGGGACGAAAGCTTGTTCAGACAGAACTGATCAGCAATGTTGCAAGTGCCTATTTTGAATTATTAAGTTGGAATGAGGAGCTAAGCATATTAAACAGGAACATAGTACTTCAGCAGCGGGGCTTAAAACTTATTGAAATTCAAAAAGAAGCTGGGGTAGCTACTGAATTAGGTGTCCAGCAATTTAGGGCCGTTGTAGCAAATTCAAATGCCCGAGTTCAGGAAGTAAAACAGCAAATTACACTGATGCAAAATCATCTGAACTTTTTAACAGGCAAGTTTGATGCGGATATACAATTAAAGGAAAATAGCTTTGAACAGTTTATAGCTATGGAACCTATTAACAGTGGTATACCTTTACAAATGATTGCATTAAGACCTGATATAAAAGAAGCAGGACTAGCATTAATTGCTTCGCAAAAAGATCTGAAAGCAGCAAATGCTGCATTCCTACCAGCTATTGTATTATCTCCTCAAATTGGATTTCAATCGTTCGACTTCAGCAAGCTATTTCAGTCTAAAACTGCATTGGCTTATGGTCTGGTTGGTGGAATAACCGCTCCGATCTTTAACCGAAACCGCTTACGTGCGGAGTACCAAACTTACGCGGCAACTTATGGCATCGCTTTTCAGAATTATGAAAAGATTGTCCTTAAAGCTTACAATGAAGTACAAGATGCTTTAAAAGCGCATAGCTTTATTAAGCTAAAAAGAGTATATATCTCCGATGAAGTAAAAGCGTTAAATTTAGCTGTTAAAGCAGCAAATGATCTCTTCCTGGCAGGTAGAGTAACCTACCTTGATATCATTACTACGCAAAGAAATGTACTGGATGCAGAGCTGAATGAAGTGCAAGCTAAAAAACAACAGGCCTTGAATAAAATATCTTTATACAAAGCCCTTGGTGGAGGTTGGAAATAATCAGTTTTCTCTTTATTTTAAAAATCCCCAAAAGCATTTGGCTTTTGGGGATTTTCTGTTACTTTTTTGTGACCATATTACGGAAGTTTATAACACTTGCTGCAACATCTGCACTATTACTTTTCCAATTGTATTCATATTCAGCAGAAATTCCGCCTTTAAAGTTTTGCCGCTTTAGTTCAGCTATCACACCTGGAATATTGCAAACACCTTCTCCCCAGTGAACATCATGCCCCTTTTTACCCGTTTCATGTAGATCCTTCATATGTGAATGCAATACATGTCCTTCAAGTTTCTTTAAGCAAGCTACAGGATCTAAGCCCGAACGTACCCAATGTCCAATATCTGCACAAGCACCAATTCTTTTACTTTGCCCTTTAATTGCATTCAATATAATATCTGGATTCCAATAGTGTGAAGGATTTGGATGATTATGAATCGCTACATTAATTTCATACTTATCAGCCAACTTAGATAATAAAGGAATAGACTTTTCATCAGGTTCTGATGTGATTGTATGAATTCCCATTGATTTACAAAATTCAAATAGCTTTACCCATTCTGCCTCATTATTTCCCTTAGTTACACCAAAAGCTATTACTTTAACATTAGCAGCCTTTAGTTTACTCAGAATTGCTTTTCTAGTTGCTTCGCTCATATTGGGATCCATCTTACCCTCAATCCCCCCACCTATTAGTTGCCCTGGAAATGCTTCAACATATCTAAGGTTGCAACTGTCAATTTTTTTAACAGCTTCAAAGAAGGTAAATAATCTAAATGTATAGGCTTGGGAACCCAGCTCCCAGCCAAGTTTTTGTTCTGGATTTACATTAGACTTTGCAGTACTGGTGGCTCTGGTTTTACAACCTGCAATAGCCAATAACATAACTAGACTCATTAATAAGCCCGATTTAATTTTTAAAAAATTCATATGTGTGGTTTGTTTTATTCAGATGATAGGTTCACAAAATTTAAATTGGCAAAGTACTAAGGTATAAAACAAAATCAATTCTGTTAAAGATATTCCATCAGCTTTTAAAGAAACCCATCATAAAGCATAAAGGGGGCAGATCATATTGATTTGTCCCCTTTATGTTACCGTATATAAATGCTTAAACTATTAACGTGGTTTATAAGTAGCTGCCAATTTTAATGCCTCGTAAGCATTTGCAATACCACCACTAACACACAACTCTTTAAAAGCGACTCTTTCTGTTTCCCCTCGTTTATTCTCCCGCCTAACCTTTTGCTGAACTTTCACTGCAGACTTCATAATAATTTCTCTAATATCCTTCGCTTTAAATTCCGGATAATAACTTAAAATCAACGCTGCCAGCCCTGAAACAACAGGAGCTGCCATACTTGTACCATCAAACTCCTCATACTTTGAGTCTGGAACAGTAGAATTGATCATAAATCCAGGTGCAAATACATCAACCGTATATTTTCCATAATTAGAAAAAGATGCTTTTAAACTCGCATCATTCTTATAAGCGCTTGCTCCTACTTCTATCCAATTAGTTGCATGTGGTAATTTAAACTTAAGTGTATCAATACCAATTTTAAGATCCTTAACTGGAATATTTCTCCCCATTCCATTTCCCTGTGCTTGAGTTTGATTAAGCAATGGTAACAGGGCATCCTGAACTTTTCTTTTATTGGCTTTCTTATATGCTGTTGCTTCCGGGCTTACATAATACTTATTGGGAAAATTCTCCTCTACATCGTTATCCTGATTATCATTACCTGCTGCATGCACCAATAACACTCCTTTTTGTTCAGCATACTTCACTGCAGAATCTACAGCTACTTTATCCCAATTGAAGCCTTTTCCAAAACTCATATTAATCACCCTTGCTCCATTGTCAACGGCATACCTGATTCCATTAGCAACATCTTTATCACGCTCATCACCTTCAGGAACTACTCTTATTCCCATAATGCGAACATTATTGGCAACACCATTTATTCCTATATTATTATTTCTATTAGCACCAATAATTCCAGCCACATGAGAACCATGATCCGCATTTGGTCCGGCTACATCATTATTGCCATAGAAACGTTCATAAGAATTGCTATAATCATCTCCAACTAGTTCAGCTCGCTGATCATATTTCACATTCAGATTGTAACGCAACATAATATCATATTGCTTGTAGGCATCTTTCATTTCTTTATGAAATTTCTCCATAGAGCCACTTTCTTTCACACCACGTCTAATGATCTTCTTACATTGCTCCTCTTCTTCCCCATCCGCCTTGTACTTCTCCATATCATCTAATGAAGGAATTGGCTTATTACTAACCTTTCCTACAGAATCGAGCATTCTATTAATTATTGAAAGTACAGCAAAAGTCT
Organism: Pedobacter sp.; assembly: GCF_041645105.1. Lineage (GTDB taxonomy): Bacteria > Bacteroidota > Bacteroidia > Sphingobacteriales > Sphingobacteriaceae > Pedobacter. Next base: position 791 of record NZ_JBAZQQ010000004.1, on the reverse strand, counting down.
GATGGGCATTATCATATTTAATACCGAATTCAGCATTTGCTCTATTGTAAATAGCAAACTCTTCCTTTTCCACACTATCTAATACTGTCGATTTAATAGTTGAACGGTACTTAGGCATATATTTTCGAATGATCCGGATCAATTCAAGATTGTCATAAGCAAGATTCCCCTTCTTAGACCCTATAAAATTCCATCCATGAATGTCATCAATATAGCCATTCCCATCATCATCTATTCCATTATTCGGAATCTCTTTTGCATTAGTCCAAAGTACATCTTTTAAATCCTCATGAGTAGTCTGAACACCCCCATCGATTACTGCAACTATTATACTTTCTTTAGGCTTTTTATCTTTTAGTAATTCTTTGTATGCCTTTTCAGTACTTATTCCAAAATAACCATCCTGTAACAAGTCAAGATTATACCAGTTCGCAGGCAGTTTAACATTTTTATCTTGAGAAAATGCTGTTGAATTCAGGAATAGGAAACTTACAAAATATAATATATACTTTAATTTCATAGATTTTAACTTTGTCAATTTACGGAATTACAATAATACGGTTTTATTAATTTCAGGCATTTAGATTTAGCATTTTTTAACATAGCAGAACCATGTTGCAATTTCTATTGAAGGAATTGGGAGGTTGTCGATGTATTGGGATTGAAATTATTATAAACAAGAAAAGCCGGTAGTCATTTGAACTACCGGCTTTCTTTAAGATTTGGCACCGACCTACTCTCCCACGTGTTACCGCAGTACCATCGGCTCTGGTGGGCTTAACTTCTCTGTT
>NZ_JBAZQQ010000016.1:0-9141 GCF_041645105.1 Pedobacter sp. | reverse complement strand
ATAGATTCACAGGGAAGAATGAGGATTTTTTCTTTAGAAGTATTAAAGATTTGCACGCTGATACAAAAATAGGCATTAGGCAGATTGTCAGAGATATTAAACAACTTGAGGAATTAAACCTGATTCAAACTTGGCAAATGCACTGGATAGATAAAGAAACTAAAAAGAAATCCGAAAAACATATAACTGCCTTCAGAATAACAAAATTAAGATAGGCAAAGTGCCTAAAAGGCAATCTGCTATATGCCTAAAAGGCAATCTGGGCAAAGTGCCTAAAAGGCAATCTGGGCAAAGTGTCAAAAAGGATATACTATCTAATAGTTGATTAAGACTATTTAATAGTTAATTAAGATTATCTAAAAATAGATAGGAATTAAAATTATTGCAAGTAGCATAGTCCGAAAATTAAAATCAAATTTTCAGACACCATTTTCTCAAATTATCTCATAAAAGATTTTTCTTGACAAGGTTTGGTTTTCTCTTTATGCTTTATTTAACTTTAGAACTTTGGAAGTTAGGAAGTTAGGAATTGAGGTTAAAATGATAAAAGTAGGAAAACTTTACAGGGATTTTGACATCAGGCAAGAAGACATTACTGCAGAAAGCCGAACAGTAAACCTTTCTTTTAGCTCAGAAGAGCCGATAGAAAGGTTTTTTGGTTTAGAAATCCTTGACCATCAACCAAAATCTGTTGACTTGAGGAGACTCAAAAGAGGTGGTGCATTACTAATAGACCACGACACAACAAACCAAGTAGGCGTTATTGAGGAAGTGTCTATTGATGGATTAAAAGGACGGGCTGTGGTTCGTTTTGGGAAAAGCACAAAAGCAGAGGAGATTTTTCAAGATGTTCTTGATGGCATTCGAAAAAATATATCTGTTGGTTATAGAATCAAAGAAATGAAACTTGAGAAGCAAGAAAAAGATGTTGATACATACCGAATTACACGATGGGAGCCATTGGAGGTATCTCTTGTTAGCGTGCCATCTGATATTACAGTTGGAGTGGGACGTTCGCAAGAAACGGATTTGATGGAGGTCATTGTGCAAAGAGATGAAGAAATAAAAGATACGGAGGTTAGAATGGAGATTACAGAAATAAAAGACCTGGACAAAGCAAAACAGGAAGAGAGAATGAGGGGATTGGAGATAATGGCATTAGGTGATAAGCACGGATGCCTTGAGTTATCTCGGAAGGCAGTTGAGGATAGCGTCTCAATTGATGATTTTAGGGCGACAATCCTTGAGAAGGTTTACAAGGCTAAGCCTATTGAGACCAGAGACCAAGACCCTATGATTGGGATGAGTGACAAAGAAATCAGAAGCTATAGTCTGGTCAAGGCGATTAGACAGATTGCCGACTTGAAGCCTTTGGATGGAATAGAGAAGGAAGCCAGTGACGCAACTGGAAAGATTGCAGGCAGATCTGCAAAAGGCTTTTTCTTGCCACAAGATGTGATGAAGAGGGCTTTGAATGTTACCGATGCAACTAAAGGCGGATTCACGGTTGGCACAGAGCTTCTGGCTGGTGAGATGATTGAGTTGCTCAGGAATAAAACCCTTGTGGCTCAGCTTGGAGCTAAACAGCTAACAGGATTAGTAGGCAATATTGCTATCCCCAGAGTATCTGGTGGAGCTACTGCCTATTGGTTGCCAGAAACTGGTGAGGTTACAGCAACAGACCAAGCGTTTGGACAGTTAGGGCTTACCCCCCATAAATTGATTGGAGATACAGCATATTCCAAAGAGTTGTTAATGCAATCCAGCATCGATATTGAATCATTTATAAGAGAGGACTTAATGAGAGTTCTTGCTCTGGCGAAAGATTTGGCTGCGATTAATGGCACAGGTAGTGACGGACAACCTCTTGGTATTATGCAGACCACAGGTGTTCAGACTGTTACTTTCGGCGCAGCCCCAACTTGGGCTAAAGTAGTGGACTTTGAAACATTGGTTGCCACAGCAAATGCTGACATAGGTGCAATGGCATATCTTACAACTCCAGGAGTTAGAGGCAAGTGGAAAACTACTGTGAAGGTTGCAAGCAATGCAATATTCCTCTGGGAAGGAGCTAATATTGGTGGACAAGTAAATGGTTACAGAGGAGAAGCCACAAACCAAGTGCCAGATAATAAGGTCATTTTTGGCAACTTTGCTGATTTGATTCTTGCTGATTGGGCAGGAATTGATGTAGTGGTTGACCCTTATAGTCTCAAGAAGAAAGGGCAGATTGAGATAACCATAACCCTATGGGCAGATTCAGCAATTAGAAATCCAGTTAGTTTTGTGGTATCAACAGACGCAGGAAACCAGTAAGAAGATGAAGAAGGTAATTTTCAAAGCTGATGTAATGGTTGCAGGGTCCCCAAGAAAGATTGGAGATGTGCTGGAAATAAGTGATGGAGATTACCGAATTCTGAAAGGTTATAAGTTTGTAGAGGATTATGTAGGCTCAGAAGAGAAGATTGAGACAAAACCTATTGTCAAAATGACAAAGGGACGGAGGTAATATGAAGATTTTAGATTTGCATAACGAAGTATCTGTTGCGAGCTTATACGCGGGGACGGCTTTATTGGCTGCATCTCCTATAAGTGGCACAGGAGTGGACATAAGGGATTATCAAGGTGTTCTGAAGGTGATACTTGATTCAGGAGCAGGTGGAGGCACAACTCCAACCTTAGATGCCAAATTACAGGATTCAGCTAACAACACCACTTTTGCTGACATCACAGGAAAGGCATTTACCCAAGTAACAACTGCTGTATCTTTGCAGTCTCTGGCTATTGACACCAGAGCCGTGAGGAGATACTTGAGGATATATATCACCATCACTGGCACAGGTGCAACTTATGGGCTGGCGGTAACAATGGCAGGGCAAGTCCAGAGAATCTAATGCCTGGAAGTTTTATCGCAGAGGACTTAAACATTTTCTTAAACTCCTCAGAACTTGGGACTGTTGCTGCTTATGGTGGCAACAGTTTCAATGTTCAATTTTTTGATGAGTTTGAGTCTTCGCAAGTGTTTGGTTCTGAAGCAGAGACCTCATCACCATCGGCTATAGTCAAAGATTCAGATGTGATAGGCATTACACACGGAGCGACAATCACAATAAATAACACGGCATATAAAGTCAGAGGTATTCAACCCGACAAAACAGGATTAACCATCTTGATTTTGAGCAAAGACTAAATGGCAGAAACACTTAGACAGCAGATTTTAGACAAAGTTAAAGCACGGTTACAAACAATCCTTGTTGCTAATGGCTACAGTTCAAATCTGGGAAGCAGTGTTTTTGAATGGCGGGTAGAACCTTTTGCGACATCTGAATTGCCTGCTCTGGTCTATAGAGACCCCAGCGATGATATTAGTCAGGCAGAAGGACACAGAAATCATTTGACGCTTGAAATTGAGATAGTAACAGCCAGTGAGACAATATCAGCAGTTAGAAAGAAAATAGCGGATGTTATTCTGGCAATCGGAACGGATACGCAATGGGATGGGTTGGCTATTGACACTATCCCTGGCAATGATGAGATTATTATAGACCAGAAAGATAAAACGATAAGCGGTGTGAGTATGAGGTTCACAGTATTTTTCAGAACGAAAGAATGGAAACCTTATACACCGTTAGTATAAAGAGGAAATATGGAATATATAGGAGCGTTTGTTTTAGATGAAAAAGGGGAACGGATACCAGACCTGAACGATGAGGCTATGAAAGGTCGTGCAGATTTGGAAGTAGAGAAAAAGAAGGGCTTGAAAAAGCCTGTGGAGGTAAAAGACGATGTTAGAAAGTAGAGCATTGATACTGGCAAAAATAGAGGCAACCTATGGCACGGATTCTGCCCCTGTGATAGCAACCGATGCCATTCTTACTTCTAAGCCAACGGTTGAGATTATAGAGGAAACCAAAGCAAGGGAAGTGGTTTTGCCTTATATGGGGAAACTTAAGGATATTCCCCTTGGTGTTGGGGTGAAAATTTCCTTTAGCGTTGAGGTTAGAGGCTCAGGCACAGCTGCAACCCCTCCAAGAATAGGAGCGATTCTCAGAGCGTGTGGATTTACTCAGACTTTAGTGGTTGGTCCGCCAGCGTATGTTACCTATGACCCTAATTCTGCACAGGACATCGAATCAAATACAGTATATTTTTATCTCGATGGTCTTCTTTGGAAAGCTCTGGGTTGCGTGGGGAATTCCTGCAAACTCACAATGAAAACCAATGAGATAGCAAAGTTTGATTTTGAACTCACAGGTCTTTGGGGTGGTGTAGCCTCTATCACAGAAGTAGCTTTCCCATCGCCAACCTTTGGTGATTCTATTACTCCTCCAATTCTAAGGTCGGCAACCTTTACAATTGACACTTATGCGGCAATCATAGAAAGCATAGAAACAAACCTTGCCAATACTATTATTAAGCGAGCCAGTGCCAATACAAGCACGGGCATTCTGCGGTATTCTCGTATAGCCAGAGAAATCAGCGGTAGTTGTGACCCTGAGGTAGTGGCTTTGGCGACATACAATCCTTTGACAACCTGGGAAGCAGGCACAACAGGAGCTATTGCCGTAACAGTTGGTAATACCACAGGTAATAGGCTCATAGTTGCAATTCCAAACGCAATGAAGAAAGCACCAAAGTTTGGAGCAAGAGAAGGCATAGTAACCTACGCTATTGAGTTCTCAGCAAATCCTACTATGGTAGCAGGGAACACCGAAGTGCAATTTAAATTTGATTAAGGAGGCAAAATATGAGAGACTTAAAATTAAGTGATAAAAACAAGATAGGCATATTTGACGCCAGAAGCGGCACAGATATTGAGTTATACTACAGGACTCCGACCACATCGGAAGAGGTTGAATATCAACATTTACTTGTCAAGCGACAGGGCAGGAAGGTAATTATCAACCCTTTTGAAGCACGACTTGAAATGGGATTGAGAATCCTAACAGGATTTTCAGAGGGTAGTTTTGGTATAGATGGAAAAGCTATCTCATCTGAACCTGAGAATCCTAATTACAAAGAAAACTGGAAAGACCTCTTAAAAGAAACCGCCTCTGACATCATTACCACTTTTGCCTTTACAATCTTTGAGGGAGCACGGATAGACACAGGGACGGATTTTGAAATAGAGGAGAAAGATGATGTCCCCCCTTTTCAGAAGAAATCCAAAGGCTAAAAGACCGCTGCACCCCTCAGAAAAAAAAGGAGTGTGTTAAAAATGCGGGACCCCATCTTGAATTTTTATGCTCTCAGTGTGAAAGCAAAACCCCTCACGAGCCTTCCGAATATTTTAACCACATCTGGTATTTATACTGCCTTCAGTCTGGAGGCTATCCTTTCAAACAAAACGAATTATCTATTAACGAATGGATTGACCTTGGCAACCTAAAAATGCAACTACAACAAAATGGCTAACGAAGTAAAAATACTCATCACGGCAGACCCCTCTGGAGCTATAACAAGCATTCAGAATGTTACAGGCTCTATGAGAAAGATGGAAAAAGACACAGGAGGAATTGTCAATAGTCTCAAATCCCATTGGTTGGGCTATAGTGCTGCTATTGCTGGGGCTATGATAACCGTAAACAAGGCGTGGAATATGGCTGAAATGGCGGCACAGTTTGAAGAACAGCGAATGTCCCTAAACGCTTTGGCTGGGCAATATAACACAACCGCAGATACAATTATAAAGAGCGTCAAGGATGCCTCTCAAGGGCTTGTGTCTATGACAGACGCTGCAAGTATATCGGCTAAATCTCTGATGATGGGGTTGAATCCCGACCAGCTTGTGAGCTTTATGAAAATCGCCGAGACCACATCAAATGTAACAGGTGCAAAGGTCGCAGATAATTTCAGAATGATAACCGAAGCTGCCACAGCAGGTAGAGAACGAACCCTAAAACAAATGGGAATCATAGTTGACCTCACAGGAGCTTACAAAGATTACGCTGTAAGCATTGGCAAAACTGCCGCAGAGCTTGACGATATGGAAAAGCTACAGGCTGCCGCTAATGTTATTATGGCAAAAGGAGAAGAAATAACAAAACGGCTTGGAACTACCACAGATTCTACTGCGGATAAAATGGATAGGTTAAGGGTTACTATAGCCGACCTAAACCTTCAAATGGGATTTTTTGTTATTCGTGGCGGTGCTGGTTTAGTCGGAATATTACAAGGCTTGACTTCTGCTTTTTATCTCGCCACTTCTGGACTTTTTAGAATGGCTCAGGGGTTTCAGATAGTGATTTCTAAAATTGGTATTACCAAAAAAATACGAGAAGAAGCTAAAATGTTGGCTGAGGAAATGGGAAGAATAGCTGAAGAAGATTGGGGAAAAGCTGTTGATTTATCCACGAAAGGATTAGACAATCTTATAGCTATGATTGCTAAAGCTGAAGACCTTGCAAGAGCATCGGCTAAAACTGGAGCAGGAGTTAAGCCAGGGGCTGGAGCAGAAACAGATAAAGCAGACAAAATCAAAGACCTGAACAAACAAATCCAAGACCTGATTGATAAAGCCACTCTTTCTCCTACTGACCTTATTATAAAACAAGGAGAAGAATGGTTTAGAGCTGGAGCAAATAAAGCGAAAATTGAAGCGTGGGTAGTTGCGGAGTTAAAGAAAATAGACGATGAGTTTACAAAGGATGCAAGAGCCGAAAGACTTAAAAAGGCTGAGGAAGAAGAAAGACAAAATCAGAAAACCCTTGACGCTCAGACTTGGCTTACAGACCAAACCAACAAACTGACCCTCTCAAGTTTTGAATACGACAAAGTCAAACTGCTGGAAGAGTATAAAGAAAAAGCAAAGGTGCTTGGTTGGACAGTAGAACTTGAAAGAACCTATAATTTGCAATTACAGGCAATGACGGATGCCGAAACCAAGAAAAAGTTAGAAGCGAATCAGAAAGTCTTGGAAGCCAGGGCACAGCTTGCAGACAATTTAGCAGATGTAGGAAAAAGCGAATATCGGCAGAAGATAGACAATGTTAATAAATGGGTTGAAGAGCAACTGAAGATTAACGCATTTTTGCTTGAGAAGGATAAAGCTTATGTTGACCAAAAAACAGAGATTGAAGTAGTCGGCACGAAAAAAAGAACGGAGATAATCAAAGATATTCTATTGCAAGCACAGAAGGAAGAACAGAAAAGGGCAGTAGAAGGCTACAAAGATACTACGCGACAAATGAACGAACTGGCTGGCAAGGTTGAGGGGGAGACTGGTAGAGGGCTTGGTATGGTAACGGCTGGTATGCAAGGGATAACAGATGTTATGATGGACCAAGATATTTACAGCCAGCGGATTGAAAAGTTGACAGAATTTATAAATCAAAAAAGAGATTTGACAACCGAAGATGCTGCATTTACAATCGGATTAAACCAACGCATAGCTACTGCGACCACTGATGTAAACAGGCTTGAAGCACAACAGAAAATAGCCATTGCCCAGAATACCGCTGGAATGCTTGCTGGCATTGCCTATTCGCTTTATGCGGCAACAGGACAACAAAGCCAAAAAGCATTTGATGTTTACAGGGCATTTGCAAAGTTGGAAGTTATTATAGGCACAATTAGAGCGGCACAAAGTTCTTATGCTTTTGGGGCAAAATGGGGTGGTCCTATTGGAGGAGCTGCTATGGCTACAATAGCTGTGGCTGCAGGCATAGCAAGATTAGACCAGATTAGTGCGATGAAGATGCCAACACCAACAGGATTGCCTTCCCCAACAGGCATACCTTCCCCCAGAGAAACAATCACACCAACTCCTGTAGCCCCTGCAGAAACCGCAAGACCTGTGGCGGTGAATGTATATGTGTACGGTTCTCTTGTTGATCACGATGCGTTTGCAAGGGAAATAATTCCCTCACTACAAAAAGCCGTAAATGACGGAGTAAGATAGATTTTATTTAAGGAGGTTATGATGAATTTGCAAAGTGAAATGTTTGAAAGAATCAAGGAGGAGATTGAGAAAGACCCTGAAGGATTAGGGTATAAGGGGAAGAGCAATGAGGAAATAGCTAAATTGTTAAATGAACCCTATTACAAAGAAAGAGTAATTAGAGACGCTTTTGCACCTCGTATAAATATCATTTTAGTAGGCATTGCTGATGTGCCTAATGTGATAGATATTACAGATGTGGCGAGAGCAAAAAAATATTAACGGAGGTATAAAATGGCAAATCTAATTATAACAAAGAATATCGCAGTAGCAAGTGCAGACTTTACACTGGCAAGTCTGGGGGCGGGTAGTGCTGTCCAAGCAGCAAGGATTCTTAATCCAAATGGATACCCTGCGGCTAAAATAACTGTGAAATTAACACAAGGGGCAACGGTAGTGGCAGGGCAATTATACGAGATATACATAGCCAGAGGCAATGGCACGGTGCGTGATGATAACGCTGCAGATGCAAAAGGAACTATAGTGGTAACAAATAGCACCCAATTAGGCACTATAGTAACCACAGCAACCATAAATGAAGCCAAACCACAGTCGTTTGATACTGCAATTATAGGCGTTCTTGGTGCGGACTGGGTGCCTATTATCAAAAATGCCTCTGCAAATGCCTTGAATGCAACTGAAGCAAATCATAGTGTTACTTATGAGTATTATATTCCAGAAATCCAATAGGGGATGAGCAAATTATGATAGTAAAACCAGACATGCCCATTTTGCAACGAGGCAATCCTTTGGCGAAAGGGCTTGTTGCGTGCTATCCTGTTTTTGAAGGCGGCGGAACTACCCTGCGGGATATTAGTGGACAGAATAACAATGGCACTATAAATGGTGCTACTTGGGTTAAAACCCCATTCGGGCGGGGACTTGATTTTATCACGGATGACTTTGTTAATATCCCAGATTCTGCATCAACAAATTTAGGAAACATTGCCACTTGGTTGTTCCGTATTAAATTTAATAGTATTGCAGAGGCACCACCTCATATTATCAGTAAATGGATAGACGGAGAGGCTAATGGCTATTATATTTATATGAACGCTACTCACGGCTTAATATATACCACTGTGAGCGGTGGTACCCATATTCAAACCTATGGTAATGCTCTGCCTGTGCTTGGGACCTGGTATCAGTATATAGTAGTTAAAAACGGGACAGCGGTAACAATGTATAGAAATGGGGCATTG
>NZ_JBAZQQ010000017.1:0-6839 GCF_041645105.1 Pedobacter sp. | reverse complement strand
GATAGGAAAACCCACCTTTTCCATTCGCAATCTAAATCCTTTTGTAATTAACATCACAGAATAGGAGGTAAAGACAATGGAATCAGTAACTATCAAATTTGAAGGTATAGACAATTTGCTGAAGAAATACTCACCAGAGATTGTCAAAACTGCTATTAAACGTTCTCTATCTCTGGCTACACGAAGGGGCAAGACCTTTATGTCAATTCAGGTCAGGGAAAAGTTTAACATCAAAAAATCTGATGTTGACAGAAATATAATGGCAAGACCACGCTTGTCAGAGTTAAAATCAGAATTGCTTTTGATTGGCAAACCTATTAGCCTAATGTATTTTGGAGCATATCAAGTTGTAGGTGGACGCAAACTCTATGGTGCAAAAGTCAAAGGGCGAAAACCTCTGGCATTGGCTCAGCAACTCAAGACTACCCGGGCAAAAGGTGGTGGAGTCTATGAGCAGATAATCAAGGGGAGACGAACATTCCTGCAAAAGCCCATATCTATTGGAGGCAAATCGCTTGGCAAGCCCTTTATTGGTTTTGGTAGAGGTCGTGTGCCTATGGTTTTCAGACGAGAAACTGGTTCTGAAAGCTCTACTTATAAAGGCAAAGAGAAGCTGGTGGCGATGAAAAGCATTACCTATGCGTCTATTTTGCAGAAACCGCAGAACATCAGCAGGGTAAAGCAACTGATAGAGGAGACCCTGGGGACTGAATGCAAGCGGCAGGTGGAAGAGGTGTTGAAATGATAGACAAATTAGAGATTGAATATGTGCCGATAGAACAGATAAAGCCGAATGAATACAATCCTAAGAGGCTAACTGAAAAAGAGGCTAAAGACCTTGAGAAGTCAATAGTTAAGTTTGGAGTGGTTGACCCCTTAATAGTCAATAAGGCTATAGGTAGAGAAGGCATTCTATTGGGAGGACACCAGAGGCTGAACATATACCAGAAGCTGAAATATAAAGAAGTGCCTGTTGTTTGGGTAGATGAACCAGACCTGAAGAGAGAACAGGAACTTTGCCTAAGACTTTCAAAGAATACTGGCTCTTGGTCAGATGACCTACTCTGCAATTTTGATGATGACCTTTTGCTTGAGATTGGCTGGGAGCAAAGTGAGCTTGACTTCATTCACCAGACCGATGAGACGATGATGGAAGACGACTTTGACCTTGACAAAGCTATTGAGAGAGAGCCGAAGTTTAAGGTGGTTAGAGGGGATTTGTTTTGTTTGGGTGGACGGCACTATCTTTTATGCGGAGACGCTTGTAATGCTGAGGATGTATCAAGACTGATGGGTGAAGATAAAGCTGACCTTGCCTTTAACGACCCTCCCTATGGAATGAAGAAAGAAAAGGAAGGCGTGATAAATGATAACCTAAATTATGATGATCTGTTGGCATTTAACAAGGAATGGATACCATTACAAATCACCTATATTAAAGACGCTGGCAGTTGGTATTGTTGGGGAACTGATGAACCTCTGATGGATATTTACAGCCAGATTATCAAGCCATATATCAAGACGCAAAAGGCAACCTTCAGAAATTTAATCACTTGGGATAAAGGCAATGGACAGGGACAAATGTCAGCAGATTTTAGGATGTATCCGATAGCAGATGAAAAGTGTTTGTTTGTTATGATGGGGGTGCAAGGGTTTAATACTAATGCTGATAATTATTTTGAAGGCTGGGAGCCGATTCGTAATTACTTATTAGAACAGAGGCAAAAGGCAGGTTGGAATATTCCAACAATGAAAATGATAGCAGGACATAGCGACAAAAACAGAGACCATTGGACTGGAAAAAGTCAGTTTGACTTACCCACAAAAGAAGTTTATCAAAAGTTTCAAGCCTATTGTCAACAAAATAACATAGATGCCTTTAAGAAGGAATACGATGTGCTCAAGAAGGAATACTACGATACAAGGGCGTATTTTGACAATACCCACGAAAACCAAAACAATGTATGGCATTTTAGCAGAGATACCGAGAGAGCAGGAGAACACGCAACCCCGAAACCTGTTGACCTGTGCACAAGAGCAATAAAAAGCAGTTGTCCAAAAGGCGGGCTTGTGATTGATTTCTTTTTGGGAAGCGGGTCAACTTTAATTGCTTGCGAGAAAACAGAACGGAGACTATACGGTATTGAGATAAGCCCCATATACATATCGGTATGTCTTGAGCGAATGCTTGCCCTTGACCCCACCATATCCATAACAAAGAATGGCGAGCCGATGGAGACGCAATGATTTCTACCACGCCACACACAGCACCACTTAACAAGAGTAAAATGACGACCCTATACAATTACACCTTGAGCAGAAAACAAATCAAAACTACCACGCTACATAGGAAGCCCTACAATGAGCCATATAGGAACACAGGAGAAGTAAAATGAGCAAAGCAAGACAGAAAATCCTAAGCATAATCAGCTCAAGCATTGGCTTCAGAGTAAGCAATATCCAGAGAGGCACGGCAAGCGAAGCAGATAAGCGATTGGTTAGCGAAGCACTGGGCTTCAGGAGCCTGTGTTTATATTCTGTTTTAGAGGATAAAGACTTGAAGCAACTTTGGTTTGATAGTAATTTAGAGTTTAGTTTATAGAGAGGCAAAATGAAAGATAAAGACCCAAGACAGAATCCAGCACATAAAGAAAGAGGAGCTAAGCGATTTTGCTATACCTATCAAAATATTGCTACCGTGTTAGGATATAAAAATGTTGTATCGGTTAGACGATTAGTTTCTAAGAAGTTACTCAACCCCGAATCTCTGGGGTCTATTGTTGAACATTGGTGGAGAAGAAAAAGAAAAGTAATAAGAAGTAAAACACAACTGTAACATTTTCTTGACTAAACTTTCTTTGAAAGCGTATAATTTTAATATGATATATACAGTAGGCTATGGTAAGGATTTGGGAGTAGAGGGGCTAAAGGTAATTATAGAAAAACATCAGATTAGAGCAGGATTTAAGACGCCAGGGAAAGCATTAAGAAGAATGCTTGATGTTGTGAATAACCATAAAGAGGAGTGGCAAAATGGTTGAAACAACCCCCGACATCCTAAAATCTGCCTTGAAGCCACCCGATAAAATCCAATATAACAGCCTTCGCAAGCTGATAAATGACGGTAAGGTTTTAACCACAGCTCAGCAGAAAAAATATGATGAGTATGAGACGCAGATTGAAGCCTACCAGACCACCCAGACCCCAAAATATGACAGCCCTTATGTGATAAAAATGGTGGACGCCTGTGCTTTTTATGGCAAGTCAAGGGTGGCTATTCAGCTTTGGCAGGGCTTATCAGGTTATCCCAAGCACGCACATCAGGAAAGGGGCAAAGTAGATTTGAAAATCCTCAACGACTGGGTGATAAACCACTTCTACGGCGATGCAGATACGGCTATAAGTATGGCTCAGGCTAAACTGCGGAGAGAGATTGCCAAGGCACGGAGAGACGAACTGCTGACGAAAGAACTTGAGGGTAGCCTGATAAGTTTGGAGAAAATCACAGAGGACTTTGTGTTTATCCTCAGTATCCTGAAAACAAGAATCACATCCTGGGTGAAGAGAATCCCTCCGAAGGTCAAGATGATGGAAGAGAAGCCGATAACCAAGATTTTGAACAGTGAGACCAGAGACATTTTGATAGAATTGTCAAAGGGTGTGAAGGGATTGGTGCATAAGAGAAAATAAAAATACTGGCTGAGGCATTTAATTAAAAATGCTCAGGGGGCGTCCAAGAAGAGTAGAGAGACAGGCCAACTTTATAAAAGCCAAACGCCCGTATGTCTCCAGCAGATTAAAATTCTGCCAGCCAGTATATAAATTTTGATAATAGAGAAAATGAAAACCCCAGCCAAAGCAATAAAAAGGCATAAGATAAAATTACAATCTGAGGCACGGATAGAGACTAAAGGGCTGATAAGAGCAAACCAAGTTGAAACCGATTACATCAACAGGGCGATGAAGAACGCCTTGACCCCACCTGATGACATCACCATAGACGATTGGGTAGAGAAAAATATCATTTTGCCCGAGCATACCTGCCCTGAACCTGGCCCATTAAAGATAAGCAGGACACCTTACACCAGAGGAATCCTGCAAGCGTTTGGCTCATTGTATATTGAACATATTGTTATTGTGTTCGGACGGCAAGTTGGGAAGTCTCAGGGCGTGCTCTATCCCTGCCTTGCTTATGCCATAGCTCAAGACCCTGGTCCAGCTCATTTTGTTATCAGCACCCGAGAGCTTGCAAAATACACCAGCCAGAACAGACTCCAGCCGATGTTTCTACAATGCGAAGAAGTTAAGCGAAGAATGACCTCTAACCCTGACGACTTTACCAATATGGAAATGCGATTTCAGAATATGGTGCTGACCTTAGCGGGTGGTGGGACGGTCTCTCAGATGATTTCCCGACCTGTTAGGTATCTATTTAGAGATGAGATAGACGAAATTACAGGCGATGCGAGTTCAAGTGCCGACCCCTTAAAAGCCGTGCAAGAGACAACCTCCACCTTTGCGAATAGAAAAATAGTGGATACCAGCACCCCGACAACCACCACAGGCAATATATGGCAACAGCTGACTACCTGTCAATATGTTTTTGAGTTTTGGGTGCCGTGTCCGGAGTGTGGAGGCTATCAGATTATGATATGGGATAGAATCAAATTTGATAGCGATGAAAAAGACAGAGAAAAGCTGATTAGGGAGGTTCGTTTTGAATGCAAACACTGCAAGGCAAAACTCCAAGAGATAAAAAAAGCTGAGATGGTGATCAACGGACAGTGGAGGGCAAGGGAAGACCCATTGGCGGACATATTGAATTATAAAGACACGGACATAGAAAAAACCGTCTTACTTGAAGATGTGCTTGAGAATTATAGCGTTAGAAAAATTGGCTTTCTAATGCCGAAATGGTATGGGCTATTTTATCACACCACTTGGGCTAATGCTGTGCGTGAGTTTTTAGAGGCAATGGACGCTCAAAGGGATTTTGGGGACTATCTCAGGCTCAGGGATTGGTGTCAATACTGGGCAGCTAAGCCTTGGGAAGAGAAGCGAGAAGTCAAGGCGGTTACAGACCTATTGCAAAACAAGATTGACATACCAGCTTTTATCATCCCTAAAGGCTTTGTAGCTCTAACCTGTGGCGTAGATATGGCACAGGACGGCTTTTATTATGTCATTTTAGCTTGGAAAAGGGATATGAGTTGCCACTTAGTTCATTATGGCTTTGTGGCAGGATGGGAAAGCGTAACGGCTCTTCTCTGGGAAACCTCATATCAGATGGAGGGAGAGGAGCGGAATCTTGGCATATATCGGCTTGGTATTGATACTGGTGGCACAAAATATCAAGGGGAAACTGTGATGACAATGACGGAGGCTTGCTATGAGTGGATACGAAGATTTGGCAGAGGTAGAGCAGTGGGGATAAAGGGAGCTTCTTCACAAGTTAAAAGCGGTAAGAGAATGCAAGTATCAATAATTGATAAAACTCCTAAAGGTAAGCCCATCCCTGGTGGCCTGATGAACTGGATAGTTGACACGAGTGCTTTTAAGGACGCAATCCATTACAGGCTTTCCCTTGAGGAAGGCGTGCCGGGCAGATTTACCTTTTCCGCAGATACGGATACAGACTATATCAAGCACCTGCTATCAGAGGAGAAGCGATTAAACAGACGCACAGGCAAATTTGACTGGGTGGCATTAAGCAAAGCTAATCACTGGCTTGACGCAACAAATTACGCCTTTGCCGTAGCAGACCCCGAATGTAATGGCGGTATTATGGTTATCAGGCAGCCCATCCAACAGAAAGCCACCCAGACGCAGAGCAAACATAAAAGCGGATGGATGAATAACTGGAAGTAAAGCCTACCTAAAAATAATTTTCAAAAACCTTAAATAAATGAAAATAATACTTGACAAAACTTCCTTTTGTATATATACTTATAATATAGAAAAGAGAGATAGGACAGCCAAGTCAGTCAATCTTGAGGAGGTAAATGGAAATGATAGATGTAAGAATAGGATTAGTAAAAACAATCTGGGATGCAGAAAAAAGACACTGCGGGAGATGCATCATTGATTATCCAAATGGCAAACAAGAAATCATAGAAATTACTGTTAGTAATGATATGTTAAAATTGAAAGCAATGATGCAGGGATGGAAAGCAAAAGGGGAAAAATATGGGATTATACAAAATTGGACGAATCCTAATGGGAGTTGATGGTTTTATAAATTAAAAGGAGGTGATAAAAAATGACTAAAATAGAGCAAGCTGAAGCAAAATTACAGGCTGCCAACCTACGAGTTTTGGCAGCGGGGCAAAGGGCAAATGCAAACGCACACAGACGACAAGCAACCCATCCTATATACTCTGGGCAAGAAATAGTATGTATGGATAAAGCGGCACAGATTGACGCATTTGCGGCACGGTCAGAAGCTCAAGCAGATTTGCTGGAAGCACAAGCGGAAGAAGATACCCCTACAATAGCCGAACAATAGCCGAATAAATTGTAGGGGTATCTGGTGGCTACCCACTATCTCAGAGGCGGTAGGGTCAGG
Organism: Pedobacter sp.; assembly: GCF_041645105.1. GTDB lineage: Bacteria > Bacteroidota > Bacteroidia > Sphingobacteriales > Sphingobacteriaceae > Pedobacter. The sequence continues at coordinate 274 of NZ_JBAZQQ010000017.1, read as the reverse complement.
GACTCTGGGAGGCTAATTAAAGGAGGTTAGATAAATATGAACATAGACAGAAGAAAAAGACTTGTAAAAATATCCGATGCAATAGCCGAACTATCATCAGATATTGAGGGGATAATGGAAGAGGAACAAGAGTATTATGACAATATGCCTGAATCTTTCCAGAATGGAGAAAAAGGGGATTTGGCACAGACGGCTATTGATGCCTTGCAATCTGCTCAAGACAATTGTGATGAGATAATAGGCAGCATAGAAGAAGCTACGGCTTAAAGGAGGT
>NZ_JBAZQQ010000021.1:0-3583 GCF_041645105.1 Pedobacter sp. | reverse complement strand
AAGGAGGTAAAATGTTAAATCCAAGAAAATGTGAAAACGGCAAAGAACAATTTGAAAAGTTTATGCCAAGGACAAAAGAAAATGGGTGGCGTATATATCAATACGATTACCGCACACCATCGGGAGAGTTATTTTCTTGTTGTGCCAGAACTTTGGAATCAGCGAGAAGACAGCGAGATGAATGGCTTGCAAAACAAAATAAGGAGGTAAAACAGAAACAAACTATAACGGGATGATGGCAGATTGTAATATTAACCCTGGCAGCAATGCTGGGGGAGGAGAAAGTAAATGATAAGTATTAAAACTGAGAAAGTAGTAGTCCCTGAAATTGAGGGAAAGGCAAGAAAAATTCTGGAAATTTCAGGGGTTTTGGGAAAAGAGGGGTTGCCCTCAGAATATCAAGGAAATCCTGAAATGATATGTGGGTGTAAAAGGTTTGGGAAAGACATCTTTTCTATAAAATGTTTTGCCTTTGCTAATCGCTATCGTAGAATGGATAGAGATGATGAAGGCGATGAAGGTAGCGTTGTGCTATTTACAATGGAAGAAGTCTATTCAGAACAATCTTTCCAAGCAGGATTGGACATAATCAAAAAAGCAGGAGAAATCCTCCACCAGATTAACCTGCAAAGGAAAGAACTGACGAAGGAGTGGCAGGGAGAGGAGACCTTTTTGATATAGGGTTGAGGTAGGAGACAAAAATATAAGCTGGTGGCAATAAGTCGCCAGCTTAGAAAGGAGGTAAAAAATGTATGAACCACCAAAATTTGAGGCAGGCGATAAGGTCAGGACGACCACAAAGGGCACAAAGGGCGTAGTTATCAAACACTACGGACAAGACCTGTGGACAGTGAGTTTTTATCGTGGCGATCTGATTGTTCTGGTCGCAGAACAGGATTTAGAAAAGGAGGAATGAGAGATGAGAGAACATCAGGAATGGTGGGATAATGGTTATTTATATGGCTATTATTGCAGTATAACAGGCAATAAATGTAATGGTGATGGAGAAGGCAAGGGGTGTTCCCCTGCGGGATGTTCGTATATTGAAGAAAAGGAGGAAGAAGAATGTTAGAATTGGCGGGATTAGTAGGAACTTTATTACTTGGGTGGATAGCTTGGAACGGATTAAAGCCTGCTTTGACGGGAGTCTGGCGGGAGATAGTAAAGGAGGTAGGAAAATAAATGAGCTATTATCATTTGAAACAAAACGCAGATGGGGGATTAATATTCACCCCTGTAGAAGATAAAGGACTTGAGGAGAGACATTGTTTGCGATGTGGTTATCATTGGGTGCCACGCAATTCTTTTGCACCAAAAAAATGTCCTGCGTGCAAAAGTCCTTATTGGCAGACAGCCAAGAAAGCACCTATAAGACCAAGACCTTCTGTAAAAAAGGCTTGACAAATTCTTTTTTTCTCTTTACCCTTATTTTGTGAGTGTCTCAATTCCTACCATAGAACCAGAAGAGATAATTGCAGGTGATAATGCCACTTGGAAAATAACCGTCTCCGATTATCCAGCTTCTGGAGGCTGGTCGCTGATTTATGCCTTTCGTGGCGGTGGAACTGCTATTGCTATCACAGCGACAACATCCGGAGACGACTATCTGATTACGCTGACTCCAAGCATTACCTCCCTCTGGGCAGCAGGCACATATCGCTGGCAATCCCACATTACAAAAACCACACCCGCAGAATCCCATCCTATCGCAACGGGAATGCTTGTAGTCAAAGCCCGATTGTCTACACAAACCGCAGGGTATGACCCTCGCAGTCAAATCAAAAAAACTCTTGATGCCATAAGTGCATTATTAGAAGGTAAGGCAGTCGCAGATGTAATGAGTTATACAATCGCAGGGCGAAGTATTGCTAAAATGACACCGGAAGAGCTAATCAAATGGCAAAATAATTTTCAGATAAAATATGATAGTGAACTTAAAGCAGAGAAAATTGCACAAGGGCTTGGTGGCGGTGGAAGGGTATTAGTGAGGTTTTAAGAATGAATTGGCTAAAGAGAATTTTTAAGAGGACTGTTCAAAAACCTATTCGCAAGCGTTCTTTTGCAGGAGCACAGATGTCAAGGCTTAATGCCTCTTGGCTTGCCACAGGAACATCTGGAGACGCAGAAATAAGAGCAGGGCTAAAGACGCTTCGGGACCGAGCAAGGGAACTGAGTCGCAACAACAGCTATGTTAAAAAATACCTGCGGATGATCACCATAAATGTTCTTGGTGCCAAGGGTATAACTTTTCAATCCAAAATTAAACTTAATAGCGGTGAATCAGACGAAAAGGTTAATGACTTCCTTGAGGCAAAATGGGCAGACTGGGGCAAACTAAAAAACTCTCCTGATGTTCAGGGCAAACTATCTTGGCAGGATATACAAAGGCAGGCTATAAAGACTGTCGCCAGAGACGGAGAAGTCTTTATCCGAATAGTCAGAGGCTATGAAAACAAATACCGCTTTGCTCTTCAACTGATGGAGTCAGACCACATCAACGAAAATCTGAATATCACAATTCCTAACGACAATGAGATTAGAATGGGTGTTGAGTTTGATAAATGGAAAAAGCCTGTTGCCTATCATATTTTGACGAAGCATCCTGGCGATTATGGCGGTGTAGAATACCGGACAGAGAGAGTCCTTGCCAATGATATCATTCATCTTTTTGACCCCGATAGATGCAATGATAGTCGTGGATTCACTTGGATTCACGCAGGAATGGCAACTTGCCAGATGTTAGACGGCTATGAGGAGGCTGAATTAGTATCAGCAAGGGTATCTGCTGCCAAGATGGGGATAATTACAACCCCAGATGGACAATATCTTGGAGACGATACCCAAGGCAAAGACATAATCACCGAAGCCGAGCCTGGCACTTTTGAGGTCTTGCCAGCAGGCTCAGGCTTTGAAATGTTTGACCCCAAACATCCTCAAGGCAATTTTGCACCCTTTGTAAAGCAGATGTTGAGAAAAATGTCCTCTGCTTGGGGAGTCGCTTACAATAGCCTTGCTTCAGACCTTGAAAGCGTTAATTATGCTTCCAGTCGTTCAGGTCTTTTGGAAGAAAGAGATAATTGGCGGTCAATTCAAAATTGGTTTATTGAGAATTTCTGTGATATAGTTTACAGAGAATGGCTTGAAATATTACTGACTTTGCCAGGGACTCCTTTTAGCATTAGAGACCTTGAAAGATTTGACTCTGCAAAATGGACAGCCCGAACTTGGGATTGGGTTGACCCTCTCAAGGACCAGAAGGCGAATATTGAAGCTGTTACCAATGGACTGGCTTCTTATACCGATATTTTAGCCGAGCAAGGCATTGACTTTGAAGAACATATAGCAGAACTTGCCTACGAAAAGGAGCAATTTGCTGATAAAGGGCTGGATTATCCCTCTAAAAAAGTAACAGCAGGGAATCCTCAAAACATAGAGAAAGCTGAAGAGAAAAAATAAATAGATTCACAGGGAAGAATGAGGATTTTTTCTTTAGAAGTATTAAAGATTTGCACGCTGATACAAAAATAGGCATTAGGCAGATTGTCAGAGATATTAAACAACTTGAGGAATTAAACCTGATTCA
>NZ_JBAZQQ010000012.1:0-57504 GCF_041645105.1 Pedobacter sp. | reverse complement strand
GATTATATCTGTTACTACAATAACGAACGATTAAAATTGAATTTAAATGGAATGAGCCCGATGGAATATCGGGCTCATTATAACAAATCTAATAACTAAATTTGTCTAAACTTTTGGGGGCAGTCCATTTTCAGGCAGCCTTCCATTTATCTTATTTAAAAGGAATTATTTTTTCAAATACTTTTGAGCTTCAGGTATAGCTCTTTGTATTTGAGCAATACGCGTAGCATCACTTGGGTGAGTACTTAAAAACTCGGCTGGCTTCTGACTTCCTGCAGAAGCAGCAGACATCCTTTGCCAGAATGCCACAGCATTTTGAGGGTTATAACCTGCCATTGCCATAAAGATCAATCCTAGCTTATCAGCCTCTAACTCCTGATTACGTGAGTACTTCAGCATCATTAAAGGTGTCCCAACACCATACAAGGTATTGAACAAAGATTGCGATTTAGGGTTCTTGGACAAAGCTACACTACCTGCTGCTCCAATTCCTTGAGAAACCATTTCCTGCGACATACGTTCTGCACTATGACCAGCAATAGCATGGGCAATCTCATGTCCCATCACAGTAGCCAAACCTGCATCGTCTTTAGTAACAGGTAAAATTCCTGTATAGACAACAATTTTTCCACCTGGCATACACCAGGCATTCAATTCTTTACTTTGTACAACATTTACTTCCCACTTATAATCTTTAATCAGATCTCCGTAATTGTTGTTATTCATATAAGTTTTAACAGAGGCAATCAGTTTGTTACCTACCATTTTCACTCTTGATGCTTCAGCATTAGATGCAGATAATACAGCCCCCTTATTTTCGGTGAGGAATTCATTGTATGCCTGAAATGCCATTGGCAAAACCTGATCATCACTAACCAGATTTAACCTGCTTCTTCCTGTTAGTGGAACAGTTGAACAAGACGATAAGGCTAACCCAATAGCGGTTACACCTACAATTAATATTCGCTTCATGATTTAAGTTTAATTAGTTTTCTTTTTAAACAGGTACACTTTGGATTCTCTGCCTTTTAATAATCGCTCTATATTTTTTTGATGCGTAACTAAAATCAGTACACATACACACATTCCATATAAGACTTCCGACTTTATAGAAGAATGTAACACAAACACAATACTTAAAGGAAATGTAAAACCTGCGCATATTGAGCTTAATGAAACATATTTTGTAAGTAATAATACGGTTATAAATACCAGAACACAAAGCATTGCTGCCGGAAAGTTAACTGCCAAAATCATTCCAAAAAGTGTTGCCACCCCCTTTCCACCTCTAAAGCCTGCAAATATTGGGAACAAATGCCCCATAACTGCGGTAACACCCAGTGCAAGCTCGTAATTTACAAATTGGGCAGAATGCTGAGGCCCTGTAACAGATAGTCCTATAAAGTAGGCTAATTTGGTTGCAGTATAACCTTTTGCTATGTCAATGGTCATTACAGCAATACCTGCCTTTTTACCCAACACCCTGAAAGTATTGGTTGCACCAGCGTTTCCACTTCCGTATTCCCTTACATCAACGCCATAAAATGCCTGTCCCAACCAAACTGCAGTTGGTATAGAGCCAAACAAATAGGCCAAAAGCACTGCCGAGATAGAATAGATAGAAATCATAACCTAAACGGCTTTTAAACTCATGTCTAAACTTTTAACTGAATGTGTTAATGCGCCCATTGATATATAGTCTACACCACAGGCTGCATACTCCGTAACATTCTCTTCTACGATGCCCCCTGAGGCTTCTGTAATATATTTTTTATCGATCAAGCGAACAGCTTCTTTTAGATCCGTAAAGCTAAAGTTATCGAGCATAATCCTGTTCACATTACCAGAATCAAGTACCTCTCCCAACTCTGTAAGATTTCTTACTTCAATCTCGATTTCTAATTGCTTGTTTTTTTCTTTTAAATATTGATTCGCAGCATTTATCGCATTTGCGATACCACCAGCATAGTCCACATGATTATCCTTGATCAGGATCATATCATACAGACCAATCCTATGGTTAACTCCACCACCAATACGGACTGCCCATTTTTCAAGATATCTTAATCCCGGTGTAGTTTTACGTGTATCTAATAATTGTGTATGGTATCCAGAAAGCAATTGAACAATATGATTTGTTTTGGTAGCGATGCCACTCATACGCTGCATGCAATTTAATACCAAACGCTCTGCAAGGAGAATAGATTGAGAACTTCCCGAAACAGTTAAAGCAATATCGCCATATTTTACAGCTGCACCATCATTGATAAATACCTCTATCTGAAGATTAGCATCAACTTGTTTAAAAATTTCCTGTGCCAGTTCTACCCCTGCAATAATTCCGTCTTCCTTAATCAGCAGTTTGGCTTTGCCTTGTGCATTAGCAGGAATAGTTGAAAGTGAAGTGTGGTCGCCATCACCGAGGTCTTCAGAAATAGCATTTTTTATGAATTGATTTATGATTAGTTTATCCAAAATTAATATTTAAACCCAAAAATAGCATTTTTACTATTATTTATCAGGCTCTATTCTTAATTCTGTTATAAAAAAAGCATTGGCCGATTTTTTCATTGTAATAGAAACCCTGAATTTTCCATTTTTTGTATGCAGGGAAAGTATCCCAAACCTGAAATTAGGATTGGTATTAATCAGGTGAATCACTGTCGATTTAACAGGCGGATACTTAGTAAAAAAGTTTCTTAAGATCTGTTCTGCCTGTGCTTTAGAATATACATCTTCATCATCGATGATGATTAATTCTACACTGGAAGAAAAATTGGCTGCGATCTCTTTTGCATTACCGGCTTTAAAATGTACAGACAAATTGTCTATAATATCGCCTTGAAGCGTATAAGAGGAGGAAGAATGCGTTAAAAATACGAATAAAAATAGTAGGGGCTTTATCATCTCTGTACAGCTAATATAATAACTTCACACAAATTATGCCATTAATAGATCATAAAATGATAACGAAACAGTTTTTGGTTCAAAAAAAAGATTGATTAGACTTATATTTGCTATTGTTCAATGACACATTAAAACAAAGCGAACCACGGATGAACAACAAAAAAGTAGTACTATTAATTCTTGACGGCTGGGGATACGGAAAACAAGATAATTCTGATGCAGCTTATGCGGCCAATACCCCATTTTTTGATGCTGCAATTCGAAATTACCCTAATTCAAAACTGGAAGCATCTGGCGAAGCAGTAGGTTTACCTGAGGGACAAATGGGTAACTCTGAAGTAGGACACATGAACCTTGGTGCAGGCAGAGTTGTATATCAGGAATTAGGAAGAATAAATAAAGCAATAAGTGACAGGAGTCTTTTCCAAAATCCGACTTTGATTGATGCTTTTAATTATGCTAAAAATAACGACAAGGCTGTTCACTTTATCGGATTAACTTCTGATGGTGGTGTTCATGCTCATATTAACCATTTAAAGGCATTATGTGATGCAGCGACAGAACAAGGCTTAAAGGATATTTTTGTACATGCTTTTATGGATGGCAGAGATACGGACCCTAATTCTGGCCTGAATTTCATTAAAGACCTTGATCATCATTTGGAACATACTACTGCAAAAATAGCCAGCTTAATTGGGCGATATTATGCAATGGACAGGGATAGTCGCTGGGAACGTGTAAAACTGGCTTACGACCTATTGACAAACGGAATAGGACAACCAACCAGTGATCCCGCAACAGCTATTGAGCAATCTTACAAGGATGGAATAACTGACGAATTTATTAAACCACTTGTTGTAACTCAGGATAACGGACAACCTGTAGCCACAATACAGCCTGGAGATGTAGTTATTTGTTTTAACTACAGAACAGACCGTGGACGTGAAATTACTGCAGTATTGACTCAGAATGACTATCCTGATTTTGGCATGCACAAGCTTCCTCTTTATTATGTAACCATGACCACATACGATGAGAATTTTGAAGATGTAAAGGTGATGTTTACTAAAGACGATCTTTCTGAAACGTTGGGTGAAGTGCTTGAAAAGTATCATAAAAAACAAATCCGCATTGCAGAAACAGAGAAATACCCACATGTTACTTTCTTCTTTTCTGGAGGCCGAGAGCAGGAATTTAAAGAAGAGAAGAGAATTATGATTCCTTCTCCGAAAGTGGCTACCTACGATCTACAGCCGGAAATGAGTGCTGCAGGTATTACTGAGGCAATCTGTAAAGAGCTGGAAAGCGGATGGCCAGATTTTGTATGCTTAAACTTCGCCAATCCGGATATGGTTGGGCACACAGGTGTTTTTGAAGCTGTTGTTAAAGCAGTTGAAACGGCTGATAGCTGTGCAGAAATTGTAGTAAAAAAAGGACTTGAGCATGGTTATTCATTCATTATCCTTGCAGATCATGGTAACTCTGAATATATGGTGAATAATGATGGTTCTGTAAATACCGCGCATACTACAAACCTTGTTCCTTGTATCCTCATTGATGCAGCTTATACATCTATTGCGGATGGTAAACTTGGTGATATTGCTCCTACTATTTTAAGTATAATGGGTATTCCTAAACCGGCAATTATGACCGGAAACAGCCTGGTTTAATGAGAAGAACTCTATTAATACCAGTCATTCTTTTGGTTTTTTCAGGCTGTAACCCGGCTGAAAAAAGCCAAAAGAACGATTTAAGTTATTTTGATCTTAAAGGATATTTTGAAAAAGAGGCTCTGCGACTTAATAAAAGAAATCCTGTATTTACGAAAACCGTGATGGTAAATAAAAGTTCAGAAACAAAGAAGATTCAAATACGAGATTGGGAAAAAGAGCTTTCTGTATTTTCTGAGGCTGATATAAACCGCAGTGCATGGAAAGGATTATTCCATATTGAAAAAAACATGGAACAGGAAGTTTACACCTCAGATGATAAAAAAGTTCCGGTAAAGGAAGTATTGATTACAAAAAGAGGTGAAAAAGTACAAGGTATCAAGATTCTTATGAGGACGAACAACATGCTTTACAGCTCTGCAGATACCCTATCCTATTATCCAGACAGTCTTTATCAAATCAAGAAAAAGCAGGAGATCAGGTTGCTTTCTGAAAAGAACTATATCATAACAGGTAAATTTTAAGACAGGATCCAAAACAAAATGGCCTCATAGTTTCGAAACTATGAGGCCATTTTGTTTTGGATCTTTTTTTATTTCAGTTCGAAATCCACAATCAATGGGACATGCCTATTTGGTGTATATCCAGCGATATAAAAGTTGGCTACTTTAAAATGTGCTTCAGATGAATAAAAAATATAATCACTGACAGTCGTCGGGTTTGGATAAGAGAAAGTAGCAAGAGGCGTTTCTGTGGTATAGAGGACAAATGCCTCAGTTAATTTATTAAACGATGTTGTACCCACATTGGCAGTCATATTTCCCGCCAGGATTGATGGCATGTCATCAGTCTTAATTCTAATCTTCAACTCCTCTATTTCTTTGAGTCTGCTTGCTTCTTTAGCAAACTCTAACTGAGTCGAAACAACTCTCACTTTTTTACCACTCCCCAGATCTAAAACAACAATTGCGGCACAACGCGCCTCATCATTACCTTCTGTAAACAGCTTCATATTTTCAGATTCGAGAATTGGGTAACGGCTTAATACAGCATTACCAGTTTCTCCACCACTCACTGTACGGGCTGGTGCATAAAAATACTTCATCCCGGTAAGATTTGCGAGCACTGAAGCCTGATCAATATCCATTTGTCCCCTGGTAGTAAACTTATCAACCTGACGCATACATACCACATCTGCTTTATTGCTATTAATAACATCTGCAACAGCTTCGATATCTAAAACACCCGTGTTGGTTCCTTTAAATGCTCTGTTAGTATAATTGATATCATAAGACATTACCCTGATTTCATTATCATTACCACCGGCATTACCACCACCAGGCTTTTCTTCTACGGTTTCATAAGTATGTACTTCTTCTACCTGATAGATCTTTTTACAACCAAATGCAACTGTTGATGCCAGTGCAATAATTACTATAAATATATTTTTGTTTAACATGTTCTTATCTTTTTAATTATTACATACTTAGTTTTACACGTACAGGATAATGATCAGAAGGTATTTTACCATTATAGGTATCGATCAAAATATCATACTGTTCTACATTAAATTGTGGGGTGATGAATACATGGTCTATTCGTGCTTTAGTTTTACGATAGATATCAAATAGATTTAGTGTTCCATTCGGAGCGTTTGGATTTTCTGCTCTGGTATAACAGTCCCTTAAAATTGAGGAGGTATTAAGTGTTCTATAATTATCTCCATTCTGATCATAGTTAAAATCACCGCTCAATAATGCTGGATAATTACCCGCTATTTTAGGAATCATGTTTAGCAACAATTTTGTACTTTCTCTTTGTGCCTGTGCCCCCTGATGATCAATATGTGTATTGAAAACATAAAATTCAGTCCCCGTACTTAATTGTTTAAACCTACCCCAGGTACATATTCTATTTAGCGAAGCATCCCATCCTGGCCCTGGACTTTCGGGTTTAGGTGAAAGCCAGAAGTCACCGGTTTCTAAAACTTCAAATAGATCGTTACGATAAAAAATCTCTACATGCTCGCCGGTGAGTCCATTGTTCCTACCTGCTCCAAAGTGTTTAAACTGAGGTAAACGTGCTGCAAGATCTGCCACTTGATTATCTTTTCCTTCCTGAATCCCAAAAAGTTCAAAACCATGCTTTACCACCATATCGGCAATCAGCTCACGCCTTGCCGTCCAGGGATTATCAACATCGGTATCTGTGTCAGTCCGAATATTGTACGTTGCATAATAAAAAGGCACCAGCGATTTTTTCTCTTGTTTTTCGTATACCTTTTTACAGGAGCTAAACATTGCTATCGAAAGCAATAACAATGTGTATATTCTAAATAAATTCCGATTCATAATATATTTTGATTAAGGAGTTAATGGTAACCAACCTGGGTTTTGTTTAACGTTTTCTCCACTTAATACTACCTGATCTAATGGAATAGGATAAAAATATCTTCTTTCGTCAAATACCTTAGTTACATTACTTAGCCACAACAAATTGCCTTTTGTTCCTTCAGTCAATTGTGATGAACCTCCATTAATGATATAGTAAACAACACCTGCAACAGGATTTGAAGGCCTTGCTGTTACAAATGAAACATCTGGTTTGCCATCACTATTAAGATCCATAGTAGTATTCATTGCTGGCACATACATTCCTTTGAATGGTTTTTGTAAAAGGTTCCCTGCTTTCCAACGAATCAGATCATAGTACCTGAAACCTTCAGCAACCAATTCAATTGCACGTTCTTTGCGGATTTCAATAATTGCAGAATTTGTAATACCCGGGAAAAACTCCTGTTGATAATAGGTATCCATACTGGCTGGCATCACGGCATTGGTAATCCCGCCACGCTGACGAAGTAAACGAATACTTTTATCCCATTCTGCTGAAGTAAATTCACCCAGTTCTGCTTTTGCTTCAGCATAGTTCAATAAAACCTCTGCATAACGTACCACTGGAATTGAGTTATAGCTTTCTGCCTTTCCATCCAGACCAGAATCATCCAGAGTATATTTTATAGGTTGATAACCTGTATAAGAATAACCAAAATCAGTCGCAGCAAGTGTACCATTACTTCGGGCATAATTACCCATTCTGATGGTTTGTTCCAACCTTCTGTCTCTATTCTGTGTTTCCTGCATAAAGTTCATTGTTGCATATCCAGATTGTTCGGTAAAGCGCGCACCATTCAACATCTGATAAGAGTTAATGAAATCTTTAGTCAGGCTCCATCTCGAACCATATGTTGCACTCGTAAACCACCAGTTTGATGAATGCCATCTTCTTAAGGTATTGTTATAAACTACAGCAAGCATCACTTCATCAGTAACAGGATTTTCACTAACAAATAATGCTCTGTAATCCTTTGCCGGGTTATTGGTATTATATACTTTATACATACCACTAGTCATTACTTTATCCGCAGCATCTGCTGCTTCCCTTAAAAAGTCGTTTGCACTACCACTCAGCTGAAGCTGAGGATGGTACTTTCTCATTGTCCCCTCAAACAAACATATTCTTGATTTCAATGCCAGGGCGACATTCCTGGTGATACGGGATGAAGATGTATTTTTAGCCACACGGATATTGGTACATGCGAAATTGAGATCCGCAAGAACAGAGTCCATCACTAATTTACGAGGATCACGAGCTTTATAAAGGTCAGGATCTGTATCACTTAATGTTTTGCTGTACCAAGGCACATCCCCGAACTTTTTAACCATATTATAATAGAACCAGGCTCTAAAAAGACGTGCTAAACCTCCATAATGATTTCTGGCTTCCTGACTGATGGATGGATTATTATAATTTTCCAGAAAGTAATTGATGTTCCTTAATGGGCCCCAATCCCAACCCGAAGCTTGATTTGAGTCGAAACCGCTTTGCAGGTAAGTAGACACATTATTTACCGCTCCTAAGTCAGACAGGTTATCACTTGTAAAATCATGTTTGTAAATCTGATCTGCCTGCGGAAATATTTGCGAAGCATTGTAAAATGAGTTGGTATACAACTCCAAACCCTTTTCAGTGTTAAAAACCGTTTCAGGGGTCATTTTGTCGACCGGCTTAAGGTCAAATATTTTCTTACAACCCCATAAACAAGGAAGCAAGAGGAAAAGCATATATATTTTTTTCATCATGTTTTGATTTTATGGTTATTACTATAATGTTATATCGATTCCGAATGTGAAGTTCTTAAGCATAGGGTAACGGTATCCGTCGCCATTATTTACATTAATATCCGGATCAGCTTTTTCTATAACCTCGGGGTCAAAGTTTTTAGTGATTTTATACATTGGAGAGTAAGTCCATAAATTCTGACCATTTACAAAAACCCTGGCGCCAGAGATACTTGCTTTTGCTAACCATGCTTTCGGTAGGTTATAAGCAATAGTTACGTTTTTAAGTCTGACATAGCTGGCATCTTGTAAATATCTTGTTTGAGTATTACGTAGGGTTCCATTCGTATTTTGTGCCAGATACCCCCTATATCTTGGGAAATAAGCATCCGGATTGTCTGCTGTCCAGTAGTTACCAATAATATGTTGCGGAAGAAACCCATATGGACGGTTATACTGTCCCCAGAAATATCCTGCTTCAGTACTTGGCCACCAATCCCTTTTACCGACTCCCTGAACAAACGCATCAAATGAAAAGTTGTTCCAGGTTAAGCCCAGATTTACACCATAAGTATACCTGGCCTGATCGTTTCCAATAATCGACCTATCGCCTGGATCAGTTACAGTATTCTTCCCATCATTAATAACTCCATCTCCATTACGATCTAAAAACTTGATATCTCCTGGCAAGTAATTGTTTCCTTGAGAAGTTCTGATATAGCTTTGATTAGCATGGTTCCTGATATCCTCTATATTTTGAAAAAGTCCTTCTGTAGTATATCCCCATATTTCGCCTAATCTCATTCCCTTATAATAACCTTCACCTCCCAGACTCATTGTAGGGTTATTGAACTTTGTGATATAAGACGACTGATCAGACAATACAAAACGAAGATTATATCCAATTGGCTTACTGGTATTGATCTTATCAGCCCAGCCAAGTGTAAGTTCCCATCCCTTTGTCTCCAGATCTGCATTATTACCTTTAGGTACTGTAGCCCCAAAAGTCCTAGGTAATGGCTGTAGAGGCGTAAACATATCTGTAGTCTGTCTGCTGTACCAGTCAAACACAAACGTAAAGCGATTTTTAAATAGATTTAGGTCTATTCCCAGATCTAAAGTTGTTGAAGTTTCCCATGTTAATTTAGCAGGTAATACGTCTGGCTGTCCAATTTGTGAAGGAAATACCCCATCCAGGATCATCCCTGATTTAGATGTCCCCATAGTCGTTAAGAACAAATAATCTTTGATATCTCCATTGGCTAGACTTCCATAAGAAGCTCTTACTTTAAAGTTATCTACCCAATTTTTCAATGGTTTCATAAAAGCTTCTTCAGAAACTCTCCAACCTGCAGAAGCAGAAGGGAAGAATCCGAAACGCTGATCAGCAGGGAAGCGGGATGAACCGTCGTAACGTCCATTAAGTTCAAACAAATACCTATTGTCGTAAATGTAATTGAACCTGTAAAATGCCCCGAAAATACCCCAATCTTTACCCCCACCTGTGGTAGTATAATTTAGTCCGTCCATTAAACTAAAGTCCGGAAGTTCGGGATTCAGCAGCCCATCACGTCTTAAACGGTTATTTCTGGTTGATGAATATTCGACATTATACCCAATCATTCCTTTGATATAATGTTTGTTAATTTCCTTTTTATAATCAGCGTATACATTATTAGAATAATACTGCTCATCAACACGGTATTGTTCCAGGTAATTGTTACCTGCAGTTTCCATGACTCCAGGAGAGTTACTATAAGTAACAGGATAAAGCTGGGTCTGTTGTTTATTATTACGCTTCATGAAAGTAAAATCTGCATTGATATTTAGGTTATTATCCAGCAGATTTGCTTTTAACCCAACAGTATTCCTCAACATATTCTCACCTTCTTTTTTGTTGCTGTTCCCGGTTTTAAAGTCACCCACTGTAAATGCAGCATGTTGAGTTAAGCTTCCGTCAGGATTATACATAACAGCCATGGGAAAACCCTGATCTGCTAAGTTTCTTAGAATATGATTGTTATAAATTGAATTTCTAGGCTCTTTATAATCAAATGCAGAAAAATCGAGATTATTCGTCAGCTTCAACCAATTGTTAACCTTAAGTTCCACTTTAGCTCTAAAGTTGTATTTATTAAAGTCATCCGGATTGTATCTATAAATCCCATTTTGCTTAAAATAGCGTCCTGAGATATAATAGTTAAGCTTTTCAGTTCCGCTAGACAAGCTGATGTTCTGTTCTGTACCTGGAGATGTATTTCTGTAAAGCTCATTTAACCAATTGGTGCTTCCAAAATAACGATATCTTCCATTAGATGGGTTAATATCTATTTCTGGTAGTCCGAGTTCAGGACTTTCAGCTCTCTTACGATAATCATCCAGGTAATCCAGATTAAATGGAAAAGCATTGTTGACCCCTGTTGGCGTTGAGGTATAATCATTGTAGGCTTGAAATGATTCCAGAAACATTTTTGCCCAGGTATAACCATCCCAAACCATCTCGGGTTTTGCTGTTTGCTGATTGAGGGTATAGCTGCTATTGAAACGAATCTTTACTTTACCTTCTTTAGATGATTTTGTTGTAATTAAAACAACTCCAAAAGCTCCCCTGGCGCCGTATATAGCTGCAGAGGCAGCATCTTTAAGGACAGTTACATTTTCAATATCATTAGGGTTTAACAAATCCGGATCCCCTGGAATTCCATCTATTAATATCAAGGCACCACCACCACTACGGTCCGTTTCATTGCTAATGGTTGTTGTTCCACGAACATTAAAAGTAGCACCTCTTGTTGGTTTACCATCCGCCATACGGATATTAAGATTAGGAATTGTTCCTTGCAATCCTCTTGTTACATTGGGCATCGGTCTGTTTTCAAATACCTCTGCTCCTACCTGGTCAATTGCTCCCGTAAGATTTACTTTCTTTTGTACACCATAGCCTACAACTACAAGCTGTTCCAGTTGTTGCAGCTCAGGCGTTAATTTAACATTTATGGTTTTGCGACCTTTAACAGGCTCTTCAACTGCAATATAACCAATGAAAGAAATCTGTAACATGGCATTTTCCGGAACATCAGTAAGGGTATAATTACCATCTGAATTGGTTGATGTCACTCTGGTGCTTCCTTTAACTTTAATACTTGCTCCGGGAAGAGGACCATTATTTTCATCGGTTACCCTACCTGTTATTGTTATAGTAGCTTTATTAAGTACATTATGCACTAAACTCTGTTCTACTTTCCTAATAACTACCGTATTATCTTTGACTGTAAAGTTTAGGCGTTGTTTATTAAGTACTTGTGCCAATACAGTTCTCAGTTCTGCATTTTTAAAATTCACATCAACAGGAGTTGTATTCTCCAGCTGTTGAGATTTCCAGACCACATTATATCCGGTTTGTTTTTTTATCTCTCTAAATAGCTCTTTAAGACTTATGTTGTCTTTTTGCAGGCTGATTTTTTGTGCGTAAGTACTGGCACTTACCTGCATTATTAGCGTTAAAAGCAAAATGGTTGTTATTTTCATAACCAATAGCATTTTGTTCGGCAGCCGCATATGCAGACAGCCTAAGTTAAAAGTATAATTTTTCATAACTTTGAACCAAGTTTGGGTTAATACATCATTATATTCATCAATAATTCAATCCGTTAGGATTAGGGTTAACTCAAACAATTGACGTGTCCTGACTGCGAATCAGGACGCGTTTGTTTTTGACCCTTTTTAACTGGGGGGCTATGTAAATTTCTCTGTGCTCATATAATTAATTTTCGGTTTGTTTAATTTGGTTATAAAAAAAGTTTGTTTTTTACAATGATTAGTTTGTCACTATAATTGTTCTATGCTGAATTTTGAAATGTATTCCACCTGTAAGCTCTAATTTTTCAAGTACTTTTGTTACATTTTCAAATCTGGAGATAGATCCTCCAAAACGATCTGTTGGATTAACTCCTTTATATTCTACATCGATATCATACCACCTGGAGATTTGTCGCATGATGCTTTCCAAAGGTTCATCATTAAATAAAAACTCTCCATTTTTCCACGCTATAGCATCTTCTGCATTAACCTGCTGTACACTTAGTGATTTTTCATTCAAGATACCTTGTTCATCAGGTTTCAGAATTGCCCTTTCTGAAGATTTAAGGTTTAATATGCTAACAGACCCAGTTAATAAGGTGGTAGAGGCTTTAGTTTCATCCTTATAATTATTAACATTAAAATGAGTACCCAATACAGTAACCTCTTGTCGGTCTGTTTTTATCCTGAATGGTTTCAATTTATTTTTTGCAACTTCAAAATACCCCTCCCCACTAAGTTCTACTCTACGCTCGTTTTTCCCAAAGTTTACAGGATATGTAAGCATTGAAGCTGCATTTAACCACACTTTAGTTCCATCAGGCAAAAGGACTTGATATTGTCCACCATTAGGGGTTTCAATAGTATTAAAAGCAGAAACGCCTCCTTTTTCCCCTGTATTTGTAACCTTATATATTAATTGCCCATCATCAGTTTTTGTGATGGTAACTCCTTCTTGCTTTGCAAGCGTACCATTTTCTGCCTCAGTTAAAGAAATTCGTTTACCATTTGACAATGTAAGATATGCTTTGTTTCCTCCAGGGATAATCTCACTGGATAAGAGAGCCATTGCCTCCTTTTTCTGCGTTTTATTAAGATTGTAAAAATAAAAACCAACCGAAAGCACAGCCAATACAGAAGCCGCTATAGAAATCATTGGCCATATCCTTATATTCTTTTTATGACTTTCATCGGATGCTTGTGGAAGTGCAGTCCAAATTCCTGCAAGATTTTCTTCTAGTTCTTCATCAGAAATTTCGGCCTTACCTATAGATGCCTGATGATTATACCAACTTTCTAAAAGGGTCAATTCCTCTTTAGTGATGGTACCATTTTCATATTTTTCGAGCAATATAATCGCTTCTTTACTTTTCATCATTACCTATGGGTTGCTTTCTAAGGTTAAGACGAATGAGAATGTACCAGGTATAAGATTAAAATTTTTTTTTTTAAAAGAATGGTATTCCGACCAAAAGAGATGTAATTTTAGGTCGCAATATTTTTAAAGCATTATTAATTTGCTTTTTAACAGTATGATCAGAGATATTAAGCTGGGCCGCTATTTCCCGATGAGACAATTCCTGATTACGACTCATTTCAAATATCTCTTTCATTTTTTTTGGTAATGCTGATACTTCCTTTTCTATCAACCTTGTCAACTCATTTAGCCTAACTTGTTGTTCTGTATGGGGTACTGCTGCCTGGATATATTCCTGAATTGACTCTATATAATTTGTCACAAATTTATTGCGTGCAATATGATCTAATATTCTGTTTCTTACTGCAGCATATAGATAGGAAGAAAGCCTTTCTGATATTAATATATGCTCTCTTTTAATCCATAAGTTAAGAAATAGCTCATGAATGATATCGTTAACTTCCTCTGTATTATTCAATACTCTCAATGCATGTTTATACAGCACACCTTTATATCTATGGTATATTTCTGTATAGGCCTTATGACATCCTTTTTGTAAAAGGGAAACCAATTCGGCATCAGTAAATTTTGAATATATTTCCATGCTTTAACTGCATTACAGCGAAGTAACTGTAACTAAAAAAAGTCCAATATATAAAAAAAAACTTTGCAGGGCAGTCGGTGCCCCTTATCAGTGCAAATATATACCCTTAATATTAAGCCTGCGTTAATTATGGCCAGGCGAGCGTTTCTTTAAAAAAACACCCAATACTAACGTTAATTAATATTGGGTGCATTAAAATACCAGACGATAGTTCTATTTCAGACTTGTAACCTGAGCTTTAACATAATCAATTAGTGAAAGTATGTCTTTACGCTGCGGCTGAACAACCAATACCTTTTGGAAATCCGTGATAGAGTTATTAAATAAAGCAATACAAGCCGCTTTTTCTGCTTTCGTTTTTATCTTATAAGATTTATAAATCGCATAATCTTTATAAGCTAATGCTCTGTTTTGCAACAATTGTGTATCCTCTTCTCCGTTGATCTCAATTGCTTTAGTAAAGTCTTTAATTGCAGCCTGATAAAAATTATCACGCATATTATTCAAAGATTCCTTCGGATCATTAGCTACATTTTGTCTGGCCTTACCTCTGTAATAATAAGCAGAGTAATCTGAAGGTTTTAAGACGATTAATCGACTATATGTATCTATAGAATTTTCGAAATTACCACATTGAAAATAGGAATAGCCTAACATTTTCAACACATTAGCATTATTAGGACTTTTAGTATCTGCCTTTTCAAGCTGATTCACAGCACCTTTATAATCCCCCTTCATCATCGCCTGCATACCTAGTTTATCATACCCGCTATTTTGGGCAAAAGTAGTGCTGGCAGAAAAAACAAATAACAATAAGATCGTTTGCTTGAAATAGTTCATTAATTTCTATTTAAAATAAATATATTTAAAAGGTTTGATATAGGCAACTATCGTACCACATGCAAATATCTAACTAAAACGTCAAATAATACAAATTATGATTTTTAAAATAATTAATTATTAACGCATGACTTTTTAACAGAGAAAAGCAGTCATTCTTTTTTTGGCACAGGAGTTGAAAATACCAGTATACAACACAATTAATAATTTTTAAACGACATGCTGTCAAATTGTCGTTTTTTATTTTAGAAAGACTTATTTAATGAGTAAACGAGATCAATTCGATTTTAGCAACGCACTACCTATCATAAACGAAGACACTGAATTCTTTCCATTAATGTCCCAGCAAGATGAAGATGAAATGAATAATGAGGACACGCCAGAAATTTTACCAATTCTACCATTACGGAACACTGTACTATTTCCCGGAGTAGTAATCCCCATTACAGTTGGAAGGGATAAATCAATAAAACTGATTAAAGAAGCTTATAAGGGAGACCGGATTATTGGTGTAGTTTCACAACGTGATGTCTCTATAGAAGATCCTACTTTTGATGAATTGAACAGTGTGGGTACTGTTGCTCATATTATTAAGATGCTTCAAATGCCTGATGGCAATACTACAGTAATTATTCAGGGTAAACAGCGTTTCCGTTTATTGGAAGAGGTGCAGTCTGAACCATACATCAAAGTAACAATCAGTAAGTTTGAAGAATCAAAACATAAGATTGACAAAGAATTTAAAGCTTTAGTAGCTTCTATTAAGGAAATGTCGAGCCAGATCATTCAACTGTCGCCAAACATTCCAAGTGAAGCAGGTATTGCACTTAAAAACATAGAAAGTACTTCTTTCTTAATCAACTTCATCTCTTCGAACATGAATGCAGATGTTGCAGATAAGCAAAAGATGCTGGAAATGACTAACCTTAGGGAGCGCGCCATGATGGTTATGGAGTTACTAACCCTTGAGTTACAGATGCTGGAACTTAAAAACCAGATTCAATCTAAAGTTCGTGTAGATCTGGATAAGCAACAAAGAGATTATTTCTTAAATCAACAGCTAAAAACAATTCAGGAAGAATTAGGTGGTAATTCATCTGACCTGGAGTATGAGGCTTTGCAGACCCGTTCTAAAAAGAAAAAATGGGATGTTCAGGTTGCTGAACATTTTAACAAAGAGCTTGAAAAGCTGGGTCGCATGAATCCTGCAGCTCCTGATTATTCTGTACAGATTAATTACCTGGAACTATTGCTGGATTTGCCATGGAATGAGTTTACAAAAGATAACTTTGATCTGAAACGTGCACAACGTGTATTAGATAAAGATCATTTCGGTTTGGAAAAAGTTAAACAGCGTATCATAGAGTACCTGGCTGTATTGAAACTTAAGCGTGATATGAAAGCGCCTATCCTTTGTCTTGTAGGTCCTCCGGGAGTTGGTAAAACATCGCTTGGTAAATCTATAGCAAAAGCACTTAACCGCAAATATGTTCGGATGGCTTTAGGTGGGATTAAAGATGAAGCGGAAATCCGTGGTCACAGAAAAACATATATTGGCGCTATGCCAGGCCGTATTATTCAATCCATAAAAAAAGCAGGTGCAGCTAACCCTGTATTTGTTTTGGATGAAATTGATAAAGTAGGTTCTGATTTTAGAGGTGATCCTTCTTCTGCTTTGCTTGAAGTACTTGATCCCGAGCAAAACAATGCTTTTAATGATCATTATGTAGAGGCAGATTATAATCTTTCTAATGTTCTATTTATTGCTACTGCAAATTCACTCAGCTCTATACATCCTGCCTTGTTAGACCGTATGGAGATTATTGAGGTAAATGGTTATACCATAGAGGAGAAAATAGAAATTGCTAAAAAATACCTGTTACCAAGACAAAAAGAGCAGCATGGCATAAAAACCAAAGATATTAATGTTAAAAGTTCGCTGATTGAAAAGGTAATTGAAGATTATACCAGAGAATCTGGCGTACGTGGGCTGGAGAAAAAGATTGGTTCATTGGTACGTGGTGTAGCTACTAAAATTGCAATGGAGGAA
Source organism: Pedobacter sp. (assembly GCF_041645105.1). Taxonomy (GTDB): domain Bacteria; phylum Bacteroidota; class Bacteroidia; order Sphingobacteriales; family Sphingobacteriaceae; genus Pedobacter. The sequence continues at coordinate 40,316 of NZ_JBAZQQ010000012.1, read as the reverse complement.
AGTTATGATCCAAATCTTAGCTCAGAGGATGTTGAACGTATCTTAGGTGCACCTATCTATGACAAAGACTTGTACGAGGGAAATGAAGTTGCTGGTGTTGTAACAGGCTTAGCCTGGACACAAGTTGGTGGCGATATTCTTTTTATTGAAGCAAGTCTAAGTCCTGGTAAAGGTAAATTAACCCTTACTGGAAATCTGGGTGAGGTTATGAAAGAATCTGCAATTATAGCTCTTGCTTATTTACGTGCACACGCTGATATTTTTGATATCGCATACGAACTGTTTGATCAATGGGATGTACATGTGCATGTTCCGGCCGGCGCTACTCCAAAGGATGGTCCTTCAGCGGGTATAACCATGCTTGCCGCTTTAACTTCTGCATTTACACAACGTAAAGTAAAATCTAACCTGGCTATGACGGGTGAGATTACACTTAGAGGTAAAGTATTACCTGTAGGCGGAATAAAAGAAAAGATACTGGCTGCCAAACGCGCCAACATAAAAGATATTATTTTATGTAAATCAAATCGTAAGGATATTCTGGAAATCAAGGAAAGCTATATCAAAGACCTTAATTTCCACTATGTTTCTGAAATGAAAGAGGTTATTGAACTTGCTTTAACAAAAGAAAAAGTAAAAAATCCTCAGAATCTAAGTATAAAATTAAATCCAGCGAAGGCTGTTTAATCAATTATCATAAGAACGATGTTAAAAAGGAGGCTGTATTACGATATAGCCTCCTTTTTCTTTTAAACTTATCCTAATTCTGATAACTTTACTGCAAACCTAAAAACGGATGAAACACTTACTCCTTGCCTTATTAATCTCTATCTTCAGCATTAGTGCTTTTAGCCAGACCTATAAAAATGAATTTGGTTTCCGAAGCGATAATGATTCCTATCTGGCACAGGGTTCTGACAGGTATTATACCAATGGTTTATTTATCCATTTTAGAAGGGCGCTAAATCAGCAAGATTTAAAAGAAGGTTTGGAGAAAAAGACTTATGAAATTACTGCAGGGCAGGAAATTTATAATGCTTATTCAGGTTACGCTCCAGATCCGGCAAAACAGGATCGTCCGTTTGCAGGCTATTTATATGCTGGTGGAGCATTAAGTTGGTTTTACAGCAATGAAAGCATTTTAAAAACAAGTGTAGAAATAGGTACTACTGGTCCAAATTCACTTGCTGAAGATGGCCAGGAGTTATTACACAATACGGTAGGTTTTTATACACTTGAAGGCTGGGATTACCAGATAAAAAATGCTTTAGCTATAAATTTATCGGCCCAATATACCAGGCTATTGCACCGCGCCTCTAATAAGGCGATAGATTTCTCTTTTGAGGGATATGCCAATGCAGGCACAACATTCAGTGGTGCCGGAGCAGGGATCCTATTCAGAGCGGGTGGCTTAAACCAGCTTTTTAATTCCGCATATACCAATGCTGTAATTGGCAATAACCCAAAAACAAAAACCCTTGTCAAAAGAGAAGTTTTCTTTTATGCTAAACCTCAAATCAACCTTGTTGCTTATGATGCCACAATACAGGGTAATATGTTTAATGATAATGACCCGATTACTTTTGGAGCAAAGCCATTAGTCTTTGCCCAACAAATTGGCTTTAACTATAGTTCACAACGCTTTACATTTGATTTTGGAATGATTTTTAAAACCAAAGAAGTGAAAAGCACAGCTAAAGCACATCAGTATGGTTCTATAAGCATGTTTTACCGGTTTAATTAAAAACCGGGAGCTTCTTAGATTGATTAATCTAGTTGAGGACGTTTTCTAGACTCTTTTTTATGAGCCACAGCTTGTTTATCGGCCAGCCTTTTTCTGATTACTGATTTAGGAGTTTTAGTAGGTTTCCTTTTCTTCTGCACATGCATGGCTGATTTCAGTAAGGCAATAAGTTTAGCAATTGTCTTTTCCTTATTTAGCAGCTGACTTCGGTCTTCTTGTGAAACTACATGAATATTACCCTCCTGATCTAAACGCCCGGCCAGGCGTTCAGTTATTAGTATTCTCTCATCATCTGTTAAAAAACTTGCTGAAGACAAGTTAAAAATAAGCTCAACCTTACTGGAAACCTTATTGACATTTTGTCCACCCTTTCCCCCACTTCTTGAAGTTTTAAAGGTTACAGCTTTTAATATATCTTCTTTTCCAGGTACCATACCCCAAAAATATGAAATTAAAATACCAACATAATACTAAATCTGTATAGACTTACACTATTGTTAACCATTAAGCTGACAATAGCAAATTAATTTTTAAATCGTAGTTGGTAATTTGCCAACTATTAGTATATTTGAATTGAATTATGATAATTATCTATTCACGAAGCCTGGATCGGTTTGCACATAAACATGCAGATGCTGGGAAAAGCTTAAGAGTTTGGAGAACGGTAACAGAACAAGCAACCTGGGCAAAAAGTGCTGATGTTTTAAAAGATTTCCCGAAAGCTAAAATAATTGTAGGTGACCGTGCCAGATTTAAAATTACGGGGAATAAGTACAGACTAGTCATAGAGATTGATTACGATGATGCAATTGTAGAGATCAGATTTCTTGGAACACATTCAGAATATGATAAAATTGATGCTAAGACAATCTAGTGTAGAATATTAATTAGAAGATAAATAAATGGACTTAAAAACACAATGGTACTTAATTGAATCTGAGCATGATTACCAACAGGCAATAAACAGATATCAAGCTATTAAGCAAGCAAAAAAAGGTTCTGAAGATCATAAAGAAAAGCTATTGCTGGCACATCTCATTTCAGAATATGACAAAGTGCATAGCACACTACCCCAAGTTGATCCTATTGAACTTATTAAAATCAGAATGAAAGAATTTGGTTACAAACCATCAGATCTTGCAGAGATTTATGGAGATAAGGGGACCGTTAGTAAAGTACTCAATTACAAGCAGGCTCTTTCTTTAACCATGATCAGAAAGTTTAGTGAGCTGTTAAAGATTCCATCTGAAGCTTTAATAAAAGAATATGATTTAAAGGTGCAAAAAGCTTAATATAAAATTCATTTAAAACAATCCCTCAAAATACTAACTTTGCTTACCTATGAGAAAAAACCTCGTTGTAGCAATTGATGGCTATTCGTCATGTGGAAAAAGCACACTTGCCAAAGCCTTAGCAAAAAAATTAGGATTTATATACATCGACAGTGGCTCTATGTACAGGGCAGTCACTTTATATTTCATCCGTAACCAAATCAATATAAATGATCCCGAAGCAGTAGCAGAGGCACTTCATAACATAGAGCTTAATTTTCACTCACGTGATTATGAATCACATATTACGCTGAATGGCGAAGAAGTTTCTGAAGAGATCAGGCAGATGCCGGTTTCAGAAAATGTAAGTGAGGTTTCTGCGAATAAGTTGGTTCGTAAAGAAATGGTCAAACAGCAACAACGAATGGGCAAGTCCAAAAATATAGTAATGGATGGACGCGACATCGGAACTACTGTTTTTGAAGATGCACAAGTCAAATTCTTCATGACCGCAGACCCTAAAATCAGAGCTGAACGCAGGTATAAAGAGTTACAAAGTAAAGGAGATAAGACTACCACTTTAGAAGAGGTTTTTGAGAATTTAGCTCACCGTGATTATGCGGACACTACAAGAAAGGAAAGTCCACTAACCCGGGCAGAAGACGCCATCATACTGGACAACACAGAGTTAACTGAAAAAGAACAACTTGATTTCGCTCTAAATATGGTACATCAACATTTGCCTTAGTATATTTTTTTAGCCAATTTCTTAATCAGATTTTTTTTCTAGTATCAAATTGCTTTTGCAATTATTTGGTTACAATAATCGTTTTATCTAAACATTACATTTCTGTGTTTTAACTAAACTATGAGACTAATACTTTTGTTTAACAATTTTGTCAAACTCAAGTAAATGACCACAAGAGATACTGGTACTGAACAATTAATTAAGAATACGGCTAAACATCTTTTCTTTGCTGAAGGGAAGTTACATGCTACTACACAAGAGATTGCAGATGCTGCTGGTGTAAATCGTACACTTGTTAATTATTACTTCCGTTCCAGGGATTCTTTATTTGATCAGGTATTTAACGAAGCACAAGAATCACTTGTAAATATGCTTGATGAGGTTATTGAATCTGATATGCCCTTCAAACAAAAAATAGAAAACCTCATTTCAGTTTTCCTCAAAGAGTCTATGCAATATCCGTATCGAGAGTTATTTATCATTACTGAGATGAATAGAAAAGATGTGATCGATTCAAAAAAAGCAAGAGCAAAAAAAGTGAACGCTTTTTTAAAGCAAATAGAATTTGAAATGGATAAAGGGACTATAAAAAGGATGAATCCAAGACATTTTACTTTGAACCTTTTTTCTTTAATGGCATACCCCTTGGTTACGGCCCCTCTCAATAAGATATTGTTTGGCATGAATGATGACGAATACTCCGAATTGCTGGAGGAAAGAAAAAAATTAATTTTTGAAACCATATTCCCTTAAATTCAGTAGTATACAAATCGCTTCTCCAAAAAACATATAATTACATAAATGAAAACTAGAACCAAATCTCTCTACTTATTGCTTCCAGCATTGTTAATTATCGCCTCATGCGGAAATTCGGATCAGAAAAAAGCAGGTGGTCCGCCTCCAGCTCAGGTGCAATCATACCCGGTGGTGGTTTTGAAGGCTCAATCTACTTCTTTGGAAACTGATTACCCTGCAACATTAGAGGGAATTCAAAATATTGACATCAGACCAAAGGTTGATGGCTTTATTGAAAAAATATATGTAGATGAGGGTGCAAGCGTGAAAAAAGGACAAGCTCTTTTTAAGATCAATGCACCTCAGTACGAACAACAGGTTAGAACTGCAAATGCAGCTATTAGTAGTGCAGAAGCTGATGTTAATGCTGCGCAATTGCAGGTAAATAAAACTAAACCACTGGTAGAGAAAGATATTATCAGTAAATATGATCTGGATGCAGCAATGCTAACACTTCAAAGCAGAAAAGCAGCATTGGCACAAGCAAAAGCTGAACTTGTAAATGCTAAGGTAAATTTAGGTTATACACATATTACCAGTCCGGTTGATGGTGTTATAGGCAGCATCCCTTTTAAAACAGGGAGTCTAGTAAGCAGTAATAGCACTAGTCCATTGACAACAGTATCAAACATTTCTAAAATTTACGCTTATTTCTCAATGAATGAGAAACAACTTTTGGATTTCTCACGTAATTATAAAGGTGCTACTATTGAGGCAAAAATGAAGAATATTCCATCTGTTTCTTTAGTTTTGGCTGACGGCACTCCTTATCAGGAAAAAGGAAAAATTGGATCTATAAATGGTCTGATCAATACAGGAACAGGTTCAGCTAGTTTACGAGCTACTTTTCCAAACACACAGAATCTTTTAAGAAGTGGAGCAAGTGCTTCAGTACGTATTCCACAACACTTAGAAAATGTAATTCTTATTCCTCAAAAATCAACTATTGATTTACAAGGTAAAAAGTTTGTATATGTTTTAGCGGATAAAGGCCTGGTTAAAAATACAGAAATTGAGATTATGGAAATCGCAAAAGGTAACTACTATGTGGTTACGAAGGGATTAAAAGAAGGTGACAAAATTGTACTGGAAGGTTTCCAATCTTTGAAAGATGGTCTTGAGATTAAACCTGACGAGAAAAATGCAGATTCAGTTTACGCTGATCTAAACAATAAATAACCTGGTTTTTTAACCTGTTGAAATAGAATATATGTTTAAGAAATTTATAGAAAGACCAGTATTATCTACGGTAATATCTATTATCATTGTGATACTTGGTATACTGGGCCTCATTACTCTCCCTGTATCTCAATATCCAGAAATTGCCCCACCAACGGTACAGGTTTCAGCCTCATACCAGGGTGCAAATGCTGATGTGGTAATGAATAGTGTTGTTATTCCTCTGGAAGAACAAATTAATGGTGTGGAAGACATGACCTATATGACTTCCTCAGCGAGTAATGATGGTACTGCTACAATTACAATTAACTTTAAACTTGGAACGGATCCAGATCTTGCCGCTGTAAATGTGCAGAACAGGGTAGCAAGGGCCAGTAGTTTATTACCTGCAGAGGTTACCAGATCAGGTGTAATCACGGCAAAACGTCAGGCAAGTAATGTGTTGATTTTTGGTATTTATAGTGAAAGTGACTCGTATGACCAGAAATTTTTGCAGAATTATGTGAATATTAACCTGGTTCCTCAGATAAAGCGTATAAATGGAGTTGGGGATGCTACGGCCTTTGGTTTGATGGACTATAGTATGCGTATCTGGCTTAAACCAGATGTGATGGCGACTTATGGTTTAATTCCTAATGATGTAAGTATTGCACTTGCAGAACAGAATATCGAAGCTGCACCTGGTCAATTTGGTGAACAAGGTGAACAATCGTTCCAATATACTTTAAAGTATTCAGGCCGATTGAAGGATGAGATTGAGTTTAGTAACATCATTATCAAAGTTGCAGAAAATGGACAGGTATTACGCTTAAAAGATATTGCAAGAATTGAATTAGGTGCACAAAGTTATGCCAGTACGACAAGGTTTAATGGTAAACCCGCAGTAGGTATTGCAATTAATCAGACTGCAGGCTCAAATGCAAAAGACGTAATTGAAGGTTCATTAAAAGCGCTCGAAGAAGCTTCTCAGACCTTTCCAAAAGGCATCAGTTATACCTCGCTGGTTAATGTTAACGACTTCCTGGATGCCTCAATTGAAAAAGTAATCCATACTCTTATTGAAGCGTTTATCCTGGTTTTCCTTGTAGTATTTATTTTCCTTCAGGATTTCAGATCTACATTAATTCCAGCGATTAGTGTACCTGTGGCTATTGTTGGTACTTTCTTTTTCCTGAATCTATTTGGGTTCACTATTAACTTACTTACCCTATTTGCTCTTGTACTGGCCATAGGTATTGTAGTGGATGATGCCATTGTGGTGGTTGAGGCCGTCCATGCCAAGCTCGATCAGGGTTATAAATCCGCAAAGAAAGCAACATTCGATGCGATGGAAGACATCACAGGTGCAATCATTTCCATTACATTGGTTATGGCTGCGGTGTTTGTTCCGGTAAGTTTTATTCAAGGCTCATCAGGAGTATTTTATAAGCAGTTCGGATTAACACTAGCAATTGCAATTATCCTGTCAGCAATAAATGCCTTGACTTTAAGTCCTGCACTCTGTGCTTTGTTATTAAAGCCACATGCTGATGATCATGGTAAGCCTAAAAATTTTATGCAACGTTTTTATGCTGCTTTTAATACGTCATTTGATACAATGACGATGAAGTACAAACATTCTGTTACCTTTTTGGCCAGAAGAAAGTGGATAGCTGGTTTAGGTGTTGCACTTTTTACCGGGATATTAATCTGGACAATGAACACTACGCCAAAAGGATTTGTACCAAATGAGGATTTGGGAACTATTATGTCTGATATCTCGCTGCCACCCGCAACTTCTTTGGAGCAAACAGCAATAGTCATTAAACAAATTGACAGTATAGCACATACAATTCCTGAAATTAAAAACTCCTTAACCGTTGTCGGACGTAGTATGATCAGTGGGTCGGGCAGTTCCTATGGAATGGTAATTGGGAAATTACTTCCATGGAATGAGCGTAAACGTGATGTCAAAGCCGTAATTGGTGAATTATTTGCTAAAACTGCTAATATTAAAGGAGCAAGAGTAATCTTTTTCGCCCCTCCTACCATCCAGGGTTTTGGTACTAGTGGTGGTTTCGAATTTCAGTTACAGGATAAAACCGGTGGCGACATTAATAAATTTAACACAATAGGAAACGAGTTTTTAGCAGCATTAAGTAAAAGACCGGAAATCCAGTATGCATCTACCTCATTTAACCCTAATTTCCCTCAATATCAGATTGATGTGAATGTGGCTACTGTAAAACAGGCAGGTTTAAGTGTAAGTGATGTATTGAATGTGCTGCAAGGTTATTATGGTGGTGTTTATGCTTCCAACTTTAACAAATATGGTAAGCAATACCGGGTAATGTACCAGGCAGATGCAGCATACCGCGCTAACCAGGCTACGCTGAATAACATTTATGTCAGAAATGCAAAAGGAGAAATGGCTCCAATCAGTAATTTTATTACACTAAAAAAAGTATACGGACCACAGGCTATATCCCGTTTCAACTTGTTTACTTCCATATCTGTTACAGGTAGTCCTAAAGCGGGATTCAGCTCAGGTGATGCGCTAAAAGCTGTTCAAGAAGAAGCTGCAATTCATTTGCCAGCAGGTTATGGTTACGAATTCTCGGGCCTTTCTCGAGAAGAAATGGCAGGCGGAAGTCAAACCATATTTATCTTCTTGCTCTGCTTAATCTTTGTATACTTTTTACTTTGTGCTCAATATGAAAGTTATATCCTTCCTTTAGCGGTATTGATTTCTTTACCAGTAGGTTTGGCAGGTGTATTTATATTCGATAAAATATTTGGCGTTGACAATAACATATACACCCAAATTACACTGATCATGTTGATTGGTTTATTAGCAAAAAATGCGATTTTGATTGTAGAATTTGCGGTAGACAGACGAAGAAAAGGAATGAGTATTGTAAGTGCAGCTATTAGTGGTGCAACCGCTCGTTTACGTCCAATCCTAATGACTTCATTTGCCTTTATATTAGGTCTATTACCTTTAATGCTATCAACAGGTGTTGGTGCTTCAGGTAATAAGTCGATCGGTACTGGTGCTGTTGGAGGGATGTTAATAGGAACTATTTTTGGTATTTTTGTGATACCTGCCCTGTTCATCGTGTTCCAGAGTCTTCAAGAAAGGGTGAGTAATAAACCTCCATTCTTAGAGGGCTACACCGCTGAGCAACAAGCTATTGAGTTCCCTGAAGTTGATACCCGTGAACACTAATTTAAAAAACATGAACACCAGATATTATAAATCTTATTTTCTCATCGGTTTCTCGATACTTGCTTTATCGGCTTGCGTAACTAAAAAATATGAACGCCCTGCTGTAAACAGTAATGACTTGTACCGCGAAAATACCACAACAGATACAACTAGCATTGCAAACTTACAGTGGAAAACATTATTTGCAGATCAGAGTTTGCAGTTATTAATAGAACAGGGCATCAATGGAAACCTTGACCTGAAACAGGCTATTGAAAGGATTAAGGTTGCCGAAGCTACTCTTTTGCAAAGCAGAGCGGCTTTATTACCTAGCTTAATCGGCGATCTATCTGTTACAGATAATAAGCAATCAGTAGCAGCATTAAATTTTCCTCCAGGTATTAACATCAATACAGAAACACAATTGTATAAAGCGCAATTGAGCACCAGTTGGGAAGCGGATATCTGGGGTAGATTGAGTAGTGCAAAAAGGTCTGCTTATGCTTCATTGCTTCAAACTGATGCTGCAAAAAGGGCTGTCCAGACTCAACTCATCGCGAATATTGCCAATGCTTACTATAACTTGCTTGCTCTGGATAAACAATTGTCTATAACAGAACAAACCATCAAAATAAGGCAAGCTGATGTTGAAACCATGAAGTCTTTAAAAGAAGGTGCAGTTGTTAATGGTGCTGCAGTTGTGCAAAGTGAAGCCAATTTATATGCTGCACAGGTTACCCTACCTGATTTAAAGAGAAGCATCAGAGAAACAGAAAATGCGCTAAGCATCCTGTTAGGAAAAGGTCCTGGAAAAATTGATCGGTCAACACTTGATCAACAAACAGCATATAGCAATTTGCAAACTGGTGTGTCTGCACAATTATTACAGAACAGACCTGATGTACAGGCTGCTGAATTTGCTTTCAGGGCTGCTTTTGAGAATAAAAATGTGGCAAGGGCTTCTTTTTATCCAGCTTTAACTTTAACAGCTAATGCAGGTTTATCTAGCTTAACCCTTAAAAACTTTTTTGACAACTCTATTTTTTACAGTCTAATCGGTGGAATTACCCAACCTATTTTTAATAAGGGACAGAACAAAGCACGTTTAAAAACTGCTGAAGCACAACAACAAATTGCGTTCTATAATTTCCAACAGACTCTTTTAACAAGTGGTCAAGAAGTTTCTAACGCTCTTTATGCTTACCAGACCGCTGAAGAAAAAGAAAAAACAAGAGCAATGCAGGTTGCATCTTTAACCAAAGCTGTCGATTTTACCAAAGAATTGCTACGGTATAGCTCTGCAACTAATTACACAGATGTACTTACTTCTGAACAAAGTTTGCTTGCCGCTCAGCTAAACAGTATTAACGACCGTTTGCAAAAACTGCAATCTGTTGTGAATTTATACAAAGCCCTTGGGGGTGGTTGGAAATAAAATTAAAACCTGGTATTTCCTTCAAAAAATTAGATTAGACCATTCTGCTATAAAGCAAATGGTCTTTTTTATTGGTCTTCCTACTTATAGCGCATTTTATAGAAAAAGTATAATTATTTAAATTGAATAACGTTCATGCATAAGCAAATTGTTTATTTTTTCTATTTTGCATTCTCCTAACCATAAAGTAATGACACAGGTAGCATTATTACTGACCAATCAATACCGACTGCTTAGCGTAGCAGCGATATTAGATGTATTTGATACTGTAAACAGCTATTACAAGACTAAAGACGAAGAACCTCTTTTCAAGCTAAATGTACTATATGCTGAAAACAGCAAAAATGAAATCCCAGCATTTAATAGTCACAAACCACAACCTTTAAAATCAGCTGGTAAACATGATTTAATTCTTATTCCCGCCTTTAGTACCTTTGATTTAAAAGCTGCAATTCAAGAGAATCGTGATTTTATACCCTGGCTGTGCAATCAACATGATAATGGGGTTGAGATTGCTTCCTTTTGTACTGGTGCTTTTTTACTTGGTGCAAGTGGTTTATTAAATGGGAAGAGTGCAACTACCCATATCCATGCCAGCACTTCCTTTGCAGAGAGTTATCCCGATGTGTTTTTAAGACCCAATGAAGTAGTTACTTACGATCACGGTATTTATACCAGTGGAGGAGCAACCAGCACCTTTCATTTGTTGCTAAGACTAATTCATAACTATGGAAATAGAGAAATTGCAGTAAGAATGGCAAAAGTATTTGCCATTGACATGAACCGTGGTCAGCAAAGCTATTTTGGCACCTTTATTCCTTCAAGAGATCATGGAGATGACCTGGTTGCTAAAACACAGTTGTCTATTGAGAACCTCTATAATAAAGTTGCTACAGTTGATGATATTTTGCAACAAATACCTGCCAGCAGAAGAAACATTGAACGTAGATTTAAAATGGCAACTGGAAATACCATGATAGAGTATTTACAGAAAACCAGAATAGAAGTCGCAAAAAAATTATTAGAACAGACCAATCAGAGCATTCTCGAAATCATGCTAAACTCAGGTTATAATGACCTTAAAGCTTTCAGACAACTTTTTAAGAAAAGCTCTGGTATGACTCCAAAAGATTACCGCGATAAGTTTAAAGCGCGGGTTGCTTAACCATGCTTTTCTTTTTGCTCTTATTTTTCTTTTTAAGCTTATTTAACCATATAATAGTTCCGGTTATAGGTAAGCTCGTGGCTATTAAACAGGCGAAGAAGTAAATGATTTTGGTAAACATTCCATAAACATCACCTAAGTGCAATGCTTTTATGGAACCAGATACACGCTCATTAAAAGGCTTATCTTTAAATACTTCTATTTTTAAAACAGAAGCATCATATTGATCAAGTAAGATCTTGTCGCCCGCCGATGGAGCAAAGAAGCCTGTTTTATTCTTCATAATTGCGACTGCAGCAGTTGAATCTTTAGGCATACTGATACTGTAATCGCCTGTATAAGGCAATGCTTTGTCTGCTGCTGCAATAAAATCAGTGATATTTAAAGGCTTTACACCTGCTGAACTAAGTTTTGAAATAGGATCTTTTGGAAGTTCCGCGCCTTCAGGCACATGAGTTCCCAAGGTTTTTCTTAATGCTTCACGATACCAGGGAAAAGACCATTGCGGACCGGTTATTCCCATTAGGAACAAGAATATACATGAATACATGCCCAAACTGTTATGCAGGTCATGATTTTTCCTTTTCCAGCTTCCACTCCATTTAATTTTAAATCCTTGTTTCCAGGCTCTAATCTTTTGAGGAAACCAGATTACCATCCCAGTAATTACACCAAGGGTAAACAATATAGTCGCTGTACCCGATATATAACTACCCAATTTTCGATTTTCTAATTCACCGATTAATGGTTTTTCAATCTTATCTAACAACAACCAACGGTGCAGGCTAAACATAGTTTGCATAAAAGATGCAGTAGCTGTTTTCGATGCCGATATATTACCTAGTACTTCACCCGTATATTGATTTACAGCAAATGCTGAAGGGCGTTTTCCACCAGCCGGACCTTCTTTTCCTTTCCCATCTTTTTTATCGCCTTTACCCGATTTATCACGTCCTTTATCTTTTGCCACCTCACTTTTATCCTTACTTCCGGCCTTATCTTTACTCCCCTCTTCCTTATCTTTTAAACGAACCATAAACTGATATGAACGCCCCGGATCTGAGGGGATCTTTACTGAAGCCACCTTTCCTCCTGTGCTTTCTTTTACTTTGGTAATAAGCTCTTCAACAGCGATAGGTTTAGCTCCCTTTTCGTATTTAACATGATACAATTCAGGCGATGCCATCTCACGTAACTCAGTATTGAATACATACAAAGTTCCACTTAAACAAATCAGTATGACAATAATACCACTACCTAAGCCAATCCATAAGTGGATATCATTAAAAAACTTACGGATTTTTTGCCAGGTTGATTTTGTTTTTTGCGCTGTCATTTTTAAAGTGATAAAGTTTGTTTACTTATAATGCCAACAAATTGTCTTTGTTGGCATTATTTATTTTCAAGGTCGCTAAAATACAATTATTTAGATACAGTCTAAATATAATATTAAAAATAATATTATTTCATCCACCAGATCTTGGCGGAAGTAATGTCATCATTTCCTTGTTTAGAAGCTTCTTCATTATTTGTCATTCTTTCCGTTTCCGGATACATTAAACGAAGTGGTCGAGCTGTTGGCGATGGGGCATCTAAAGAGTTAGGAATGTTAGGCAAACCTAGTCGGCGGTAATCATTCCATGCTTCAATACTGCTAATGCTATTTAATGCCAACCACTTTTGCTGAATAATTCTTTCAATCTTTGCATTTGCAGCAGCAGCTGTAAAAGATACTCCTGCTTGCTGATTATAAGCAGTAAAATCACCAGCTGGAACTTCCATATACTTAAATGATTGTTTTATTGCTTCTTCATAATATTGCTGTGCAGTACCTGTAATCCATCCTCTTTGTGCTGCCTCAGCTTGTAAAAACAAACTTTCAAATGAACTCATAAGCACTGAAGGCTGAGAAAAGCTTTTAAATAAGGCTGCTGGATTATTATTATTTTCTGCAGGGCCTTTAAAAGCAGAAGTATTGGCCTGGCTGTATTGTGGATCACTTGAACTCGGATTGCCAAACAGCACACCTTTATAGGTACCACCCACGGCTACATAAAGATTGGCTAGACGTGGGTCATTTAATGCTGAATATTGATTAATAACATAAGTAGTTGGTCTGATTGCAGCATAATTAACTGTAACCTTACCTGCTACTGTTTTATAATAATTTTCCCAGAAAGGGTTCAATTTACCTGAACTATTAAGGTATCCAGGTTGGATAAATGCATTTTCTGTAGCATTTAAATATCCACTACCTTCAGCCACAATCTTAGCAATCTCAGCATCAATATATGCTTGATTGCCAGCTTCACTCTGCCGGATTAAGGCTCTTAATTTTACTGTATTTGCAAACTTATACCACAAGGCCGGAACTCCCTTAAACATAACATCATCTGCGCCCATTTTAGAAATTCCAGGACCATCTTTATGATTTTTAATATCCTGAATACCTGATGTTATCAGGTTAATAGCTTTTTCATAAACCGTTTTACCTGGCTCATATTTGGGTGTAGCAATATCAAAACCTCTCAATGCTTCATCAAAAGGGATATTATTATACATATCAACGAGACGTAAGAATAACCATCCTTGCATGATTTTAGCCGCTCCAGCATGAAACAAAGCTTTTTCATCCAGTGCCTCCTTTTTAATCAACTCTAAATAATAAAGATTGTTATAAGCAGTTTCCCATACAGGAATACCATCTCTTTGGTGCATTATGGCTAGTCCATTATAAGACTTTAGATCCACAAAAGAATTAACAGCCTGGTTTGTAGTACCCCAATAACCACCCCAAAAAGCACCAATCTGGTTAATCTGTCCCTGTTCCTGATTTACGGTTGCGACCAATGCAGCAGGAAATTTAGCACTTAATGATATGGTTTCTTTACCCGGAGCATTTGGATTAGTGTTCACATCCAGAAATTTTTCACATGAGCTAAATCCGGTCACAGTGATTAACCCAAGTGTAAATATTTTAGCAATTCTATTCATCGTATTATAAATAAGGTATATGTAATATGTTTAGAAAGTAAGGTTTACATTAAATCCAAACGTTCTCATTGGAGGTACCTGGCGGAAACTGATATACCCATCCGTATTATTGTATAGATATTCAGGATCGCCCATATCATTATCTTTATGGCGAATGATAAATACATTATTAGCAACTAAACCAAGACTTGCCTGTCTAATCACTTTTTGACCAGCAAGAAACTTAGCAGGGACAGCATAGTTTAAGCTCAACTCTCTCAACTTAAGAAAGTCTGATTTTGCTGCTGTATTAATTTGAATCTCTCCTTGTTTTGTCCAAAATGCCTGATCGCCTTTTGATAAACGATTTGTATTTTCCACATAAACACCCGGTGCGGTTTCAATCACAGAGTTCGGCCAAACAAATGGCTGTCTGTCATATTGAACAGTTGCCGGATGCGTACCTGCACTATACATACGAGGTACAATCTCAGAATATAACCAACCACCCATTCTCCAGTCTAACTGTGCATTTAAGCTAAATCCTTTATAACTAACACCTGTGCTTAATCCCATTAGATATGGCGGGATAAGTGCCCCAAGATTAGTAGTGCCCTGGGCTTTCATTGGCTCTCCATTTGCATCGATAATCACTCTACCCTGAGGATCTTTTGCATAATCACTCACCAATAAGCTAGGGTATTGCTCTCCTTTTACAGCATACGATTGGCGGAAATTGTTGATATTGGTTAATCCTTCTGAAAGATCTTTAACCGTATTTTTGATATAGGTAAAGTTAACACCCATATTCCATTTTACTTCATTGCTTCTGATGATGTCTCCATTAAGGCTTAGCTCAAAAATATTGTTTACCAGTCGGCCAGCATTAATAACCTTCACATTATATCCGGTTGCTCTTGATGCAGTAGAGTTAAAGATTTGTCCGTCAGAGTCTGAATAAACATAAGCACCATCAAAATTTAAACGGTTATTGAATAAACCAAACTGAATACCTGCTTCATAAGAAGAAACAAATTCTGGTTGAATTCCAGGAGCTGTTACACTAAGACTTGGCAAATAACCTACAGAATTGCCAAAAGGGAATCCATTAGATTGTGCATAAGCATTTTCCAATGAGTAGGGCTGTAGGGTCACGTTCCCTGTTCTATTCCATGAAGCATATACTTTAGCAAATGAAATGGTATTGCTATTTTTAATGCTCTGGATTGCATCACTGGCAATAAATGAAGTACTTACTCCCGGATAGAAGAATGAACGATTCTCTTTACTTAATGTAGATACCCAGTCGTTTCTTCCTGTAAACGTTAAAAACAGGTAGTTTTTATAGCCGGCAACAAACTCTCCGTATACAGCCATTGAACGTTGCTGGGTAATTGCTACCGCACCTCCAAGTTCACCCTGGCGACTTCCAGGATTTAACAGATCTGTATACAATAAATTGTTTGCACTGATGTTGTTTTCTTTTCTATAATCAGTACGTGTATTTTGACCTAATAAAAGTTTAGTAGTAAAATCCCCGAAATCCTTTTTGAAATTTAAGATCAGGTCACTATTTAACCTTCTATAATTGTTATTAGCATCATTTACCGAGCCCTGAACATTTCTGGTTCCAGCAGCCTCGAATTTGTTTGTTGATGTACGTATTTCATCAGAAATAGAATAAATACCTATGCGATACAATGCGCTAAACCATGGCGTGAATTCATAATCCAAATCAAGTTTACCATTAAGGATCTGCTGTGTACTATTGTCGCGAATATTATCTATCTGGAAATACGGATTACGCAAGTTTCCTGTTTCAGGAGTAAAATAGTTATGCGGACTAGCCATTGAGTTTACATCTTCCCAATTTTTTAACCTGCTAAAATCAAGGTTTGCAGGCATAGAATATGCACCTATCCAAGGCCCATCAGGCGTAATCGACTTCTTGTTATGAACATAATTGATGTTATAAGAAGTTTTTAATTTATTAAAATTACGGCTTCCGTTAAACCTCAGGCCTATCCTATCATTTTTATCTTTTGGGATGATACCTGTTTGTGTTACATATTGTGCAGATAAGAAATAAGTACTATTCTGATCACCTCCAGAAAAGGAAACATCATTTTGCACATTGATACCTGTTTGAAACAAGCCCAATCTATTATCCTTATTAGGAGCTGCATATAAAAGCTGAGGTTGTGTCCCATCTGGTAAAGGCAAACCAATATCTTTCATTGAACCATCAAATTTAGGTCCCCATGAAGCATATTGTACCGGATCATAAGCACCATTTACACCTTGCCCGTATGTAGTTTGTGCATTTGGCAACAAAAAGGCATTAGAAAAAGTGGTGGTGTTACTTACATTCACAACGTTACTGCCACGAGCACCGTTCTTTGTAGTAATCATTAAAGCTCCATTAACACCTTCTGAACCATAAAGCGCTGCTGCATTTGCGCCCTTTAAAACAGTAATACTCTCAATATCATTCGGATTAAGCCTGTTGATATTTGGAACCGGCATCCCGTCAACTACATATATAGGAGCATTGGTATTTCTACCATCAATACCAGTTGAACGACTTAATGAACGTGTTCCACGAAGTGTAATCTGCGCAACAGGATCCACCTTACTATCATACATATTAATACGAAGTCCGGCAACTTTACTGCTCAATCCAAATAATGGATTTACGGTTTTACCCTGATTTAAGCTCTCGTTACTAACCAGTTGAGCACTTGATCCCAGTTCCCTGGCTGATCTTTTAATACCTAAAGCTCCAGTTACTACGACTTCAGAAAGACTTTTAGGATCTTCAGTTAAACCAATCAATAAGTTTAAGTTGTTACCAACTACAACTTCCTTGGTTACAAAGCCTGTATAAGAAACAGTTAAACGCTCACCTGCTTTTGCTTTTATTAAAAATGTGCCATCAGCGGCAGTAGAGACATTCCCTTTATGTTTGATGATAGTAGCACCAGGCAAAGCAAGACCTGATTCCTGATCAATTACTTTACCAGATATGGTTTTTATCTGAGCGAATGTAACAGCAGAAGTAAAGATGGCTAGTATAAGAGTTGTAACTTTTTTAATCATTCTCGTATTCTTTTTACAAATTAATTTAGAAGTAGTCTTAATAATCATAACTTCGCCGCAAAGATATCATTGACTAATGACGGAAAAGGGAGAACAATTAACGGTTAAGGGAGAGTTTATCTCGCAGGGTTTCCTCCCTGAGTCGCAGATAAGTGTGAACTTTATTAAGCATATGGACGCTGAAAATACTGTTCAGCTAGCTATTGAACCAACAAGTTTATTTAATTTCCTGATGGTCTTTGCTATAAAAGGCGATGTTCATTGTCTGCTTGGCAAAGAACAAAAGAGCATTATAACAGTTAGTAGTCAGCAACATAGTTTAATTGCCATACCAAATGGGGTAACCTTAAAACCTGTTGACCCTAATGCTCCTTACGAAATAGCATATATTAACATCAGTACATTTTTCCTATCAAGATATCTACCGTCTACACATCCGGCATTTAAAATTGTTCAAAGTCCTTCTCTTAATGAACCTGTTCTTTTTTGTGACCGCGTACTTCACCTCAGTCCTGAAATCAGTGTTATATTAAATAGTATTGAAAATTCAGTCCACACCGGTTTCTGTAAGAGGCTCTTTTTAGAATCGAAAGTAATAGAATTATTGGCCTTACAGCTGAGTCAGTTTGAACAAGCACAAAACGATGAACCAGTGAACAGGCTTACAAAAGAAGATCTGGATAAAATGCATGAAGTAAAAGAAATACTAATTGCCAATATAGACAGCCAGTTTTCCCTGCGTACACTTGCCCATATGGTAGGCACCAATGAGTTCAATTTGAAAAGAAATTTTAAGGCAGCTTTTGGTACTACTGTTTATGGTTATTTCAATCAGTACAAAATGGAGCAGGCGAAAATGATGCTATTAGAGGGTGATTCAAAAATCTCGGAAGTTTCAAGCAAAATAGGCTATAAACATGCTACACATTTCACCAGCGCATTTAAAAAATATTTTGGCTATCTTCCTACCAGACTTAAAATGTCTTTGCTAATCTTTGATCCTGAAATTTGTTTATTTTTTATTACGGCATAAGCTGAATTCATTGCTTTTCATTACAATCTGTTCTAAATCAACAAGATTTATCTAAAATTTCTTTGCTGTAAAAAGAATAATTTCTATCTTTGCCGTCCCTCACGGGAAAAGGAGATTTAATTTTAATGGCTAAAAAACAAGTAGCAGAAAAAGAACTAGAGGCTAAAACAGCCGAATTACAAGGCGCAGACGCTCGTCTGGCTGAGAAAGAAACCATTGAGTCAGAAGCTGATTCAGTGTCGATCGAACAGATCAAATCATCATTAGCAACTCCAGATCAAGATTTTGACTGGGATGCAGACGACAAAGCATTCGGAAATTACAGTGATGCAGACCGTAAGAAGTTTGAAGAAATGTATACCGATACTTTCAATCAAATCAACCAAGGTGAAATCATCAGTGGTACTGTTGTGTCAATTAACAACAAAGACGTAGTATTAAACGTAGGATTTAAGTCTGACGGTTTAGTATCTACTTCAGAGTTCCGTGATACACCTGACTTGAAAGTTGGCGACAAAGTTGACGTTTTCGTGGAAGCCCCTGAAGATGCTAACGGCCAGTTAATTTTATCTCGTAAAAGAGCTAAAACCCAAAGATCATGGGAGTCTATTAATGAGGCTCTTGACAATGACAGAATCATCAACGGATTTGTTAAAAGCCGTACTAAAGGTGGTCTTATCGTTGACATCATGGGTGTTGAAGCTTTCTTACCTGGTTCTCAAATTGACATCAAACCTATCCGCGATTACGATATCTACGTGGGTAAAACAATGGAATTCAAAGTTGTTAAGATTAACCACGAATTTAAAAACGTAGTTGTATCTCATAAAATCCTTATTGAGGATGACTTAGAAAGCCAAAAAGTTGAAATCGTATCTAAACTTGAAAAAGGTCAGGTATTGGAAGGTACTGTTAAAAACATCACAGACTTCGGTGTATTCATCGATTTAGGTGGTGTAGACGGATTACTTCACATTACTGATATTTCTTGGGGCCGCATAGAGCATCCGAAAGAAGTATTGAGCTTAGATGAGAAAATCAACGTTGTAGTTCTTGACTTTGATGACGAGAAAAAACGTATTGCTTTAGGTTTAAAACAATTGACTCCTCACCCTTGGGAATCTTTAGATGCTAACTTGGCTGTTGGTTCTAAAGTTAAAGGTAAAATTGTTACTGTAGCTGATTACGGAGCTTTCTTAGAAATCATTCCTGGTGTTGAAGGTTTAATCCACGTTTCAGAAATGTCGTGGTCACAAAACTTACGCAGCCCACAAGAATTCTTGAAAGTTGGCGATGAAATCGAAGCTGAAGTTTTAACTTTAGACAGAGATGATCGTAAAATGAGCTTAGGTATCAAACAATTAACTCAAGATCCTTGGCAAAATGTTGCTGAAAGATATCCTATCGGAAGCAAACATACTGCTGTAGTTAAAAACATGACTAACTTCGGTGTATTTGTTGAAATCGAAGAAGGTATCGACGGATTAATCCATATCTCTGATCTTTCATGGTCTAAAAAAGTTAACCACCCTAACGAATTCACTAAAGTTGGTGATACATTAGACGTAGTTGTTTTAGAATTAGACGTTGAAAGCCGCAAATTAAGCTTAGGTCACAAACAATTAGAAGAAAACCCTTGGGATACTTTTGAAACTATCTTCACTTTAGATTCAATCCACCAGGGAACTGTTGTTAAAGTAACTGATAAAGGTGCTGTTATTGCTTTACCTTACGGTGTAGAAGGTTTCGTACCTACTAAACACATGGCTAAAGAAGATGGTGGTGCTATCAAAGCTGAAGAAACTAATGACTTCAAAATCATTGAGTTTAACAAAGATGCTAAACGTATCGTTGTTTCTCACGCCCGTATCTGGGAAGAGGCTAAAGCTGAAGCTGTTGCAGAAGAGCGTAATGCTAAGAAAAAAGAAGCTAAAGCTTCTAGCACTGCAGTGAAAAAAGTTAAAGATTCAGTTGAAAAATCTACATTAGGTGATTTAGGTGTGCTTGCACAATTAAAACAACAAATGGAAGGTGAAGAAAACAAAGCTAAAAAAGGCGAGTAATCTTTAATACTTATATATTAAAAGCATCCCCTCGCAGGGATGCTTTTTTTTTGCAGTATTTTCTACTCTTTCATCCCTTCATATTTACTACTTTTGAAAAGAACCTATCTTAATCTATTATGAAGAGAACAATCTTTCTATTTCTATTATTGATCAGCACGGTTAATATTGTAGCACAGGATATACATCTTATTCCTCAACCAGTCCATTTAGATATTAAAAAAGGTTCCAAACCTTTTATTATAAACAATAACACAAAAATTGTGGTTAAAGACAATGCTTTATTAAAATCTGCCAACAATTTAAATGATTATTTAAGCAAGCACTTTTCCGTAAAATTGTCTATAACAAATAAAGAAGTTTCAGAAAACAGCATTAATTTAGTACTCAATACTACAAGTAATGAATTTGATGATGCTTACATGTTAGCCACATCAGAAAAGTATATCTCAATTGTCGGAACGTCTGGACCTGGTGTTTTTTATGGCATTCAAACCTTAATTCAGTTACTCCCTTACCACAAAAACAACACCTTAAAGGTTCCTGCCCTATCTATTGCGGATCATCCCCGTTTTACTTATCGTGGCATGCACCTTGATGTAAGCAGACATTTTTTTGATATAGCATTTGTCAAAAAATATATAGATTATCTGGCACTACATAAATTAAACACTTTTCATTGGCATTTAACGGATGACCAGGGTTGGAGAATTGAAATTAAAAAACATCCTAAACTAACCGAAATTGGAGCATGGCGCAATGGCACAATTATAGGTTTATTCCCAGGAACTGGAAATGACAAATTAAGATACGGAGGATATTACACGCAACAAGAAGTTAAAGAGGTTATCCAGTATGCAGCCGATCGTTACATCGATGTTATCCCTGAAATTGATGTACCAGCACATAGCATGGCTATTCTTGCTACATACCCTGCACTAGGAACAGAACCTGAGAAAAAATATGAAGTCGCACAAACCTGGGGAATTTTTAACCGACAAAATAATGTCCTACAGCCAACAGAGAAGACCTTTAAATTTTTAGAGGAGGTGCTTTCTGAAGTTATGGAATTATTTCCCTCTCCTTATATTCATATAGGTGGAGATGAAGCTTCTAAAATGTGGTGGAAAAAATCGGCTGTTTCTCAGAAAATTATGAGGGACAATAACCTTAAAGACGAGAATGCGCTACAAAGCTATTTTATCCATCGCGTAGAAAAATTTGTAAACAGTAAAGGCAAAACAATTATAGGCTGGGACGAAATTTTAGATGGTGGCCTTGCTCCTAATGCAGTAGTGATGAGTTGGCGTGGAGAAAAAGGTGGGATTGCTGCAGCAAAACAAAACCACAAAGTAATCATGACCCCTGAAGCTACAATGTATTTTAATCATAGCCAATTTTTAAAAGATGATTCATTAACTGCTGCAAGGTATTTACCGCTTAAAGCTGTATATGACTATGACCCTACCCCGTCAATACTAACTAAAGATGAAGCCAAGTATATTTGGGGAGGACAAGCCAATTTATGGACTGAGTACATCGCTAATCCTGCCAAAGTAGAGTATATGTTGTTCCCTCGTTTGGATGCACTTAGTGAAGTACTATGGAGCCCTAAAGAAAAACGGAACTATATAGATTTTCAGAAAAGGTTAAAAACACAATTTAAACGTTATGACATGATGGGGATCAATTATAGCAAACGTTATCTAAACAATTTATACCCTTAATTAATATTATAATATCATTTAAATATAAAGCATTTAAGCACAAGCAAGTACAAATACATTTTATAGCTTTTAAATTTAAAAGCGTTTTTATGTATTTAGGGTTACAAATTTTGGCTATATTTGCATAATCTTTTAGTCCATGCAAAAACGAACACTGCTAGACGGTCAAAAATTCCAGATCACAATTAAACGACTTTGTCAACAATTAATTGAGAATCACAACGATTTTTCTAATACTGTTTTAATTGGTATACAACCACGAGGTAGCTATTTTGCCGATCGTGTAAAACATGAGCTTTCTCAAGTCCTGAACAACAGCACTATACAAAAAGGGAATTTAGACATAACCTTTTTCAGAGATGATTTCAGACGAAAAGATGGTATCGTATCAGCAAATAGCAACACCATAGATTTTATCATTGAAGGTAAAAACGTAATCTTAATTGATGATGTATTATGGACCGGGAGGACAATCCGTGCGGCACTAGATGCATTACAAGCTTATGGCAGACCTGCAAAAGTAGAGTTAATGGTACTTATTGACAGGCGTTTTTCAAGGCATGTGCCTATTGAACCAGATTATATTGGTCAACAGGTCGACACACTTGATTCTCAGCAAGTGAGGGTAAGCTGGAAAGAAACAGAAAGAGAAGACAAAGTTATCTTAATATCAGAAAGCAATAAATAATATGGCAGTAGAAACATTATCAACCCGACATCTTTTAGGCATCAAAGATATTACCCGGAATGATATCGAACTTATCTTCGAAACTGCAGATAATTTTAAAGATGTAATTAACAGACCTATAAAGAAGGTTCCATCGTTAAGAGACATCACCATTGCCAATATATTTTTCGAAAACTCAACCCGTACTAAACTATCTTTTGAACTGGCTGAGAAACGACTTTCTGCTGATGTGATCAATTTCGCAGCTTCATCTTCATCTGTAAGTAAAGGCGAAACATTAATAGATACCGTAAATAATATCCTGGCCATGAAAGTGGATATGGTGGTTATGCGCCACCCGTATGCCGGTGCCGGACAGTTTTTGAGTAAGCACATCAAAGCCCAGATTGTAAATGCGGGAGACGGAGCCCATGAGCACCCCACTCAAGCATTGCTAGACGCTTTCTCCATCCGCGAAAAATTAGGTGATGTAGCAGGTAAAAAAATTGTAATTGTGGGTGACATCTTACATTCAAGAGTTGCCATTTCCAATATCCTTTGTTTGCAAAAGCTTGGCGCTGAAGTGATGGTATGTGGCCCTACGACCTTGATTCCTAAACACATCGAAAGCCTAGGAGTAAAAGTGGAACACAATCTGATCAAAGCATTGAACTGGTGTGATGTAGCCAATATGCTACGCATACAAATGGAACGTCAGGACATTAAATATTTTCCTTCTTTAAGGGAATATGCCATGATGTACGGGTTGAATAAACAAATTTTAGACAACCTGGACAAAGAGATTATTGTCATGCACCCTGGCCCAATAAACCGCGGTGTAGAGATTACAAGTGATGTGGCCGACAGCAAACAATCTATCATTCTTGATCAGGTAGAAAATGGTGTTGCTGTTCGTATGGCTGTATTATATCTACTGGCTTCACAAAACGATTGAGAACAGCAAGTCGCTTGACCCTTAATATGTCAATAAATATTTTTTAAGGATCAATACGAACTTTCTTTTATATCCGTTAAACCTGTGTTATCAACACATGTTAATTTCTTATGTTAATAAGACCCAATACTATATTTATATTAGTACCAACCATATTTGAAATCAGATGTCAAAAAAACACCTTTTTATTCCGCTACTGTTAGCAGGCAGCTTTACTGCTGTACATGCCCAAACAAGTGTACTAGTCAACCTGAACAAGAATTATCAAACCGGTCTGGAACTACTGGATAATGAGAAATATGTTGCAGCAGCACAGCAATTCAGACTGGTTGAACAATTGAGACAAAAACCGGGCACACAATCTGAAAGCAATGCAGAATTATCAATGCTTAAAGAAAATGCTAAGTTTTATGCCGCTGTATGTGCCTTGGAATTGGGTAATAGAGATGCTGAAAGCCTGTTCCAAAACTTTATCAAAGATTACCCTTTAAATCCAAATACAAAACTTGCATACTTCCATGTAGGTAAATCATATTTTGATCAAAAAAATTATAAGAAAGCATTGGAATGGTTCGAAAAAACCGACCCTTCTACTCTTTCTGGAAAACAACGTTTAGAATATCAATTTAAACAAGGCTATGCTTATTTTGAACTTGGTGATATTGAAAAAGCTGAACCTTTATTTGAAACCGTAAAAAAAGAAAAGTCTCCATTTCAGGAAAGTGCAATTTACTATTTTGCCTATATCAATTACCTGAATAAAGAGTACAAAACAGCACTGAGCAACTTCGAAAAACTAAAAGGTTCTCCAACTTACGAAGCTAGTTATCCATATTATATAACTTCAATGTATTATCTTGATGAACGTTATGATGATGTGCTTAACTATGCCATTCCAATCTTAAAAACATCGAAACAGCAATATGAAGCAGAAATGCTTAGTCTTATTGCAGCTTCATATTTTGCAAAATCTGATTATGTAAATGCTGAAAAGTATTTCAGAGACTTTTATGCTAAGGATAAATCAAACAATAAAAACAACTTGTTTATCTACCAATACGGATACTCACTGTTTGAATTAAAAAAATACACCGAATCGGTTAGTGTACTTGAAAAACTGGATACCGATGATGTTTACCTGCAAAGTGGTATGTATACCCTGGGTCGTTCTTTTCTTCAATTAAAAAATAAAGAGAAAGCGAGAAGTGCATTTTTCAGAGCATCGAGATTAGATTTCGACAAAACAGTACAAGAAGAAGCCTGGATTAACTATGCTCGTTTAAGTTACGAACTTGAATTTAATCAGCAAGCTTTAGAAGCTACACAGAATTTCTTAAAACAGTTTCCATCATCACGTAAAGTGAATGAAGCTAAAACGCTACTTGGTGAAATCCTCTTAACAAGTAAAAACTACCAGGCTGCAATTGACATTTTAGAACCCATACAAAACAAATCTGAAGAAGCTAAAGAAGCTTATCAAAAAGTAACCTATTTCAGAGGTTTGGAATTCTACAATGAAAGAGCATTCCCAAATGCATTATCTATGTTCCTGAGATCTGAGAAATTCCCTCAGGATGAAGAAATACTTGCTTTAAATACCTATTGGAAGGCAGAGGCAAGTTATGAGCTTAGAAAATTTGGTGAAGCTGTAAAGCATTTTGAAACTTTTCTTGATATGCCGGGGGCCAGTAAAACTGGTGTATATAACTTTGCTAATTATGCCCTTGCTTATTCCGCTTTTGAAGATGAACGCTATGGTAAAGCTGCTACTTATTTTGAACGCTTTTTAAGGGGTAATGATAAAGATCAGAAAACAGTAAATGATGCCACCATTAGGTTGGCCGACTCTTATTTCGTTAATAAAAGCTATGGCAACGCACTTGTTAATTACAACAAGATTATAGGCAACAGGTCGACTGGTGAAGATTATGCATTGTTCCAACGTGGAATGATCCAGGGTTTGGAAAATCAGAATGATGCTAAAATTGCTACTATGGAAAGTCTGCTTAAACAATTTCCAACGTCCAATTATGCAGACGATGCTGGTTTTGAAAGAGCTTACACTTATTTCAATAAAGGGGAACTTGATAAATCTAAGTCAGACCTGATTAGTTTAGTAAGTCAGTATCCTAATAGTAGTTATGTGCCGCGTGCATTGGTTACTATAGGTTTGGTACAATATAACCAGGACCAGGATGATGCTGCATTAGAATCATTTAAAAAGGTGATCAGAGAGTATGCAAGTACTGAAGAAGCAAAGCAAGCTTTAGAATCCATTAAAAACATTTATGTTGACAGAGGTGATTCGCAAGGCTTTATCAATTATGCAACCACTACCCCTCTTGGCAATTATTCAGCTGCAGAACAAGACAATATTATTTTCCAGGGTGCTAACAACCTTTATTTGAAAGGTGATGCTAAAGGAGCATTTGAAGCTGTGAATGCTTATTTTGATAAATTCCCTAAAGCTATACACGATAAAGAAGCGAAATTTATCAGAGCTGAATCATTGGTAAAACTTGGTCGCCCGGACGAAGCTGTTGCTGATTATGAATACATC
This sequence comes from Pedobacter sp., assembly GCF_041645105.1. Lineage (GTDB taxonomy): Bacteria > Bacteroidota > Bacteroidia > Sphingobacteriales > Sphingobacteriaceae > Pedobacter. The sequence goes on along the minus strand of NZ_JBAZQQ010000012.1, from coordinate 13,715 downwards.
CTTAACGACTGGACAAGTGATTATACTGAACGCTCTTTGGTAAGCATCTCCAAATTATTCCTGGACCAGAAAAAATATAATGAAGCTATTGTATACTTAAAACGTCTGGAAACTACAGCAGATTACAAAGTACACTACACTTATGCATTAAACAATCTTTTAAAAGCGTATAGTGAGCTAAATATGCCAGATGATGTTTTAAAATATGTACAGTTGATTAAAGAGTCTGATAAAGCTTCAGAAGAAGAGAAAAACAGCTCTGATTTATATGCTGGAAAAGCTTATCTGGCAAAACAAGATACTCCTCAAGCTTTAAAGGCGTTTAACAGTGTAGTTAGTAAAACCAAAACACTGGCTGCTGCAGAAGCAAAGTATAATATTGCTTTGATACAATACGGACAACATGAGTATAAAACATCAACTAAAACTTGTTTTGACCTGATCAACAATATGCCATCTTATGATTATTGGGTAGCTAAAGCGTTTATACTACTGGCCGATAACTATGTTGCTTTGAAAGACAATTTACAGGCTAAAAGCACGCTATTGAGTATTATAGACAACTATGAAGGCAAGGATGATATTGTACCTACTGCCAAAGCTAAATTGGAAAAAATTAAATAAGACCGCGAAATGAGATCGACCAGATTATTATATACTACCCTATTTTTTATTGCAGCAGGGACACTAAGTACCTTTGCGCAAGATCAGAAAACTACAGAGAAAAAAGCAGAAGAAAAAGCGGTTACAGAAGAGATTGAAGTAGTAAGGCCTTACAAACCTGTTTTGGCTGAAGCAGTAAAGCTGAGGAGAAGCCCGGATTTGAATGATGTAAAAACCTACAAAGCAAAATTCAATTATAAGCTGACAGATAGAAAACTTGAGCTTAACTCTGATATCAATAAATTAAAAGCACAGCAACTTGCTGCTCAAAAAGAAGCTGAGTTAATTAACAATTATGTTAAAGGTGCTTTTGGTTCTGCAAGTACCGTTTTAGCTGAGGCCTATGTAAATATCGGCAGAGATGAAGCTTTGCAGGCAGGAGCCTTTTTTAAGCATTTCGGTCAGTCAGGAAGCCTAAATAAGCAGAACTATAACCAACAGCAACTTAGTGCTTTTGGTAGAAGCATTGGCGACCAGGTAACCCTATCAGGAAAATTAAACTACCAGAGACAAGGTTTATACTTCTATGGTGTAGATAAAGCCAGACCTACATTTAATACGGATCCAGCACAACAAGTATTGAGTTTTATTGAAGCGGAGGGAGAGATCGTAAATAAATTCACAGAAGATCCTGATGCATTGAGTTATGCTGCAAAATTGAATGGTTATATTTGGAATGATCAGTATAAAGCTAAAGAGAGTTCTATAGTATTAAACGCTTATCTTAATAAACGGATCAGTAGCTTAAACCTAGGGCTTGCAGGTTCAGTTGAACTTGGAAAAACTAAAGATGAACTAACTAGCTTTGGTAATAACCTGTTAAAACTGAATCCTTATATCAGACTACAAACCAATGGCATTAAAATTAATGCCGGAATAAACTTTGTTCAGGAATTTGGAGCATTCTCCTCAAGCCGAATTTTCCCTGCTGTAACTGCAGATTTCACGTTGATACCTGATTACTTACAGATTTTTGGAGAAGTTAAAGGTGATGTAAACCGTAACTCATTAAAGTTACTGACTGATGAGAATCCATTCTTAAACAGCAATATTGAAATCCAAAATTCAATTGAGAAATTAAGTATCAGTGGTGGTATTAAAGGTACCGGCGGTCCTGGTTTTGGGTATAAAGCAAGATTTTATCACAAACAAATTGAAAACATGCCGCTGTTCGTAAATAACTTTGTTGATTTTAACAAGTTTGATGTGATTTACGATTTTGGTACTATGAAACTAACCGGTTTAGAAGGAGAAATTTCTGTACAAGTGAGTGATGCACTGAAATGGACAGGTAAACTTAACATTGAGGACTATAAACCTGCTGCTGAAACACAAAGCTGGTTTAAACCAAAAATGCGTATCAGCTCTGACTTCATGTATGCTATAACAAAACAGCTTACTTTAAATGCAGCTGTTGCTATTCAAGACGACAGCAAAGCAAAAATTTATAATGCTGCACCAGCTAATCCTTATCTTTTGCCTGATTTAGCAAATGAACAGGTAGTTACTGTTAAAGGTTTTGTAGATCTTGGTGCTGGAGCCAACTATAAAATCAACAATAAGTTTTCAGCCTTTATTAGAGCTAATAACTTGCTGGGTAAGAAATACAGCAAATATTTATACTATGACGCAATTGGAACGAATGTTTTTGGAGGAGTAGCCTACTCATTCTAATGCTTTTCAATTAATAATTGCTTGGTACGGAATTAAAATTTATTTTTACCAGAATGGATATCTTATCATACCTGACTACACTTATAAAAACCCATAAAGAGGTGGGAATTCCCGGATTGGGTACTATTTATAAAAAGAAATCTCCGGGGCGATATGATATAAATACGCATTCTTTTTTACCACCAAGCTATACTTTAAGCTTTACTTCAGATTTAAAGGAGCAGAGATTATTAAGTGAACTGATCAGTAAGAATAAGAATATTTCAATTGATTCGTCAACATACTTTGTAGAGCAGTTTTCGCAAAATATTCTTGATGAACTTGCTGGTCATCAGGAATCCGATTTTGGTGACCTAGGCACATTCTCTACTGCTTCAGGCAGTCTTACTTTTATTCCAAAACAAGATAGTAACCTGGGCTTTGATTTTTATGGTCTACCTCAATTAAAGGCCGATCCTGATACCGATACGGTGAAAGTTCTTGAAGAACCTGTGAAGGAAGAAGCAGAAGTGGTTAAGTCTGGGGAATTGGAGGGGGTTGAAGAGGTACCAGAAAGAACAGAGACGCCAGAAACGGTGGAAGTTCCGGTAGAAGTTCCAATAGAAGAAGATTTGCATCTAACAGAAGAACAGCTTGAACTTGAGAATAACAATGCTGATCTGAGTGATGGTACGGAAGATAATGATGAACAACCCGTATATGAAGAAATAGCCGAAGTAGTACAGCCTAAAGCAACAACTTCCTCTCTTCCTGTTGTAGAAACGCCAGAGAATATTGTCGAAGATGTTATTGATACACCAATTGTACAACCTGTTGTAAATATTGACAAACCAGAAGAAGTTCATTTTTCACTTGATTACACCAGTGAAGAAAAAACTGGAATGCCTGCCTATCTGAAAGTAATTTTAGCCCTGGTTATCCTGGCAGTACTTGCAGCAGTACTATATCTGGCAAAACCAGATATTTTTGATGGTTTGTTTAAGAAAACAGCGGCAACACAGCAGCCTATTATTGTTCCTGAGAACAAACCAGTTATTGAAAATATTGAACAAGAGAGGTTAGACTCTATTGCTCATGCAGATAGTTTAAGGATAAGTAATGAAAAGGCTATCCTTGCGGCTGATTCTGCAAGAGATTCAATGGCAGCTGTTAAACCTGCAACTCCAGCTACTGCTGCACCAACGTTCACTTACGAAATTATAGCAGCTTCCCTGCGTGATCAAAAGGAAGGAGATAAGTTCCTTGCCGATATGAAAGCAAGAGGTATACCTGCAAAGGTTGCTGATATGCCCGGCAGAAGAGTTAAAATAACTATCGGCTCTTTTACCAATGAGGAGGCAGCAAAAAAAGAACTTGAAGTCCTGAAGAAAACAACAAGAATTCCAGGCATCTATGTAATAAAAGTTAGACACACAAACAATCCTAAATAATTATGATCGCATTAATTCAAAGTGCCACTGATACCATTACCCAGCTTACTGATACCGCGAATGCCTTAAATCAGGGCGTTACACCGGCCCCTCCTGAATTACATTTTATAGACTTGTTATTAAAAGGCGGCTGGGTTATGCTTCCTCTTGCATTTTTAGCCTTTCTTGGGCTTGTAATTTTCGTTGAAAGATACCTTACTATCAGAAAAGTCTCAAAAACTGAGTCTAACCTGATGCTTCAGATTAAGCAATATATACATGAAGGAAGATTAGAGAATGCTATTGCACTATGTAGAAATAACAACTCTCCTTTAGCAAGGATGTTGGAAAAAGGGCTTAAACGTATTGGTCGTCCAATTAAAGATATCGAAGCTGCAATTGAAAATAATGGTAAACTAGAAGTATCTAAGCTTGAAAAAAACATTGGCATACTTGGTATCATTGCAGGTATTGCGCCAATGCTAGGTTTCGTAGGAACAATTATTGGGGTTATTGCAATTTTCCACGATGTTTCCATTAAGGGAGCTATCGAAATCGGAACAATATCGGGTGGTCTATATACCAAAATGATCACTTCTGCAACCGGACTAATCATAGGTATCATTGCTTATGTATTATACCATATTCTTAATATGATGGTTGAACGTATCATTTTAAGAATGGAAACTGATTCAATTGAATTTATTGATTTATTAGAGGAGCCGGGTAAATAATGAATCTACGCAAAAGAAAAAAAGGAACAGTAGAGGTTCATACCTCTGCCCTGAATGACATCATGTTCTTTCTGCTGCTGTTTTTCCTGTTGGCTTCTGCCGTAGTTAACCCACAAGTAGTGAAATTGTTACTACCCAGATCGGAGTCAGGACAGCAATCTTCAGCACAAAAAACCGTTACAGTATCTATAGATGAGAAACTAAATTATTTTGTAGATAAACAAAAGGTTACGCTGGATCAGATGCAGGCCACAGTAGAAAGTTACCAGAAAGCATCTCCCGATCTAACCATCGTACTTTATGTAGCGAGAGGCGTTTCTATAGAAAACACCATGCAGGTATTTGATGTGGCAAACAAATTAAAACTGAAAGTTGTACTAGCTGTAGAACCTAAGAAATAATGACCTATCCTAAAGAAGAAAATAATTATCCAAAGGCATTAGCCATATCAACCGGAATTATGGCCGCGTTGCTGGCGCTCAGCTTTTTCATTGCTATCGGTACTTTTAAACCGGAAGTTGAAGCTGGCATGGGGGGTATGGTGGTTAACTATGGAACTTCTGTTGAAGGTATGGGAACTGATTATACCAGTATCGAAGAGCCATCGGCTGATCCAAATGCTAACGAGCAAGCCCCAGATAAAGTTGTGGTAGAAGAACCTACCCCGCAAACATCTACAGCGCAAAGCAGTGATAAGGAAATTGTAACACAAAGCACCGAAGATGCAGTAAGTGTTAAAACGAAATCAACAAAAAGTACCTCTACCCCCGTTGCTACGGCCACAGAAACTAAGCCAGCGAAGCCTGCTATCAACCAAAATGCCTTGTATAAAGGTAAGGCCAATAAAGGGACTGGTGGTGGTGATGGTACCGGTACAACTCCCGGCAATCAGGGAAGTGTTAATGGAGACCCACTTGCTAATAATTATGGCGAAGGTGGCTCAGGTTTTGGAGAAACACCAATTGCTTTAAGGAAGTTTACAAACTTAGTAACTCCACAAGATGATGGACAAAAAACAGGAAAAATTGCGGTTAGAATAAAAATCAATAAAAGTGGGGTCGTTATAGACGCAACACCTGGAGTAAAAGGAACTACACTTAATGATCGCGAATTATGGCAGAAATGTAAAGATGCCGTAATGGGTGCCAGGTTAACACAATCAGAATCTGCTCCTGATGTTCAGATCGGTGTGGTTGTTTTCAATTTTAAAGTGAAATAATTCATCAGCTTATGTAATTTTGCCAAATCAGGCATTACAAATGAATTACAACGAATCCATAGATTACTTATACAGCAAGCTGCCAATGTTCACACGCATTGGCGCTGTTGCTTTTAAAAAAGATCTGCACAATACAATCGCACTTTGCGAAAACCTTGGAAACCCGCAGAACAAATTTAAATCTATCCATGTTGGTGGTACAAATGGCAAAGGGTCAACATCCCATATGCTGGCAGCTATTTTTCAGGAAGCAGGATATAAAACTGGTCTATATACTTCTCCCCACCTTAAGGATTTTAGAGAACGTATTCGTATAAACGGAAAGATGATCTCCAAAACCTTCGTTACTGATTTTATAAATCAACAACGCACAATAATTGAAGAAGTAAGTCCATCTTTTTTTGAAGCTACTGTAGCCATGGCTTTTTCTTTCTTTGCAGAAGAGAAAGTAGATATTGCCATTATTGAAGTTGGATTGGGTGGCAGACTGGATTCTACCAATATCATTACGCCTGAGTTATCTGTAATCACCAATATCAGCCTGGACCATACCAATATATTGGGTGATACACTTGCTGAGATTGCAACAGAGAAAGCAGGAATTATTAAATCTGGGGTCCCTGTTGTGATTGGCGAGAAGCAAGAGGAAATTGCAGCCATATTCCTTGAAAAAGCGAAGGAAACAAATAGTGAGCTTACGTTTGCCGACCAGGAATTACATACAGACCATACGGTAAGGGATAAAGAATATCTCCATAGTTCTATATACAAAGGGACAACTGTACTTTATAATAATCTTGAACTTGATCTTAATGGTTTTTATCAGTTAAAGAATGTAATTACTGTATCACAGTCTGTATCCATTTTACAAAAAAAAGGGTATTTAATATCCGAGAACCATATTTATGCTGCCTTAAAAAATGTTAAAGAACTAACAGGTCTACAAGGCAGATGGCAAAAACTAAGCGAACAGCCACTTATCATTTGCGACACAGGGCACAACATTTCTGGCATTACAGAAGTGATGCAAAACATCCTTAAAACGGAATATGAACAACTTCATATGGTTATTGGGATGGTAAAAGACAAAGATATAAGTGGTGTACTCGCACTTCTGCCAAAGAATGCAACTTACTACTTTTGCCAGCCACAATTAGAAAGGGCTTTACCCGCATCGGAATTGGCAGAGAAAGCTAAAGAACATAACCTAAATGGACAGTTTTTCGATTCAGTTAGCATTGCCATACAAGCCGCAAAAGAAAATGCTACAAAAGATGACCTGATCTTTATAGGAGGAAGTACATTTGTAGTCGCTGAGGCCATATAATAACTAAAAGATAACTATCGTTACTTATAATTTCTTGAATTTTCTTATTAAAAATAAGGTTGAAAGTTTCATAAGCTTACAAAAAACAATAAATTAGCTTATCTAAACACAGAACAACACACAATGAGAAAAATTTATTTAGTATTTGCCGCACTAATCCTGGTCGGCCAGGTAGCTGTTGCGCAACAAAAATCAACTAAAGCAAAAGTATCCTCTGAGGGAGTAAAAAGACCAAAAATTGTAGTTGGATTGATCATAGATCAAATGAGATGGGATTATCTTTATAGATATGCAGACAGATATTCAACCGGAGGTTTTAAAAGATTAGTCAATGAAGGCTTTTCTGCAGAAAACACCTTAATTCCTTATACACCAACTATCACAGCCTGTGGGCACTCTAGCATTTATACTGGTGCCACTCCTGGGATCAACGGAATTATAGCAAATGAATGGTATGACAGGAAGTTAAAAAGAAATATGTATTGTGCAGAAGATTCGACGGTTACTTCAGTTGGAAGCAGTACAAGAGCAGGTGTAATGTCTCCAAAAAATATGCTGACCACAACCATTACGGATCAACTTCGTTTAGCTACTAATTTTAAAAGTAAAGTAATAGGCATTTCTCTTAAAGATCGGGGATCTATTTTACCAGCAGGGCATTCAGCTAATGCTGCTTATTGGTTTGATGGACAAACTGGAGACTGGATTACCAGTACATATTATATGAAAGAGCTGCCTACATGGCTTCAGGAATATAACAAACAAAAACCTGCAGATAAGTTTTATGCACAAAACTGGAATACCTTATACCCTATTGATAGCTACACACAAAGTACAGCCGATAATAAACCTTACGAAAGGAAAACAAGAGGAGAAGAAACACCAACTTTTCCCCATCCTTTAAAACTTTATGCCGGTAAGAACTACGAAATCATTAAAAGTACTCCACATGGAAATACAATGACTCTTGATCTGGCTAAGCTAGCTATTTCAGCAGAAAAAATGGGTCAAGGCAGTGCAACTGACTTTTTAGCAGTAAGCTGCTCAGCAACTGACTATGTGGGGCATCAATATGGTCCTAATTCTGTTGAAGCTGAAGATACTTACCTTAGACTAGACAAAGAACTGGAAAGTTTCTTTAATTACCTGGATAGTAAATTCGGTAAAGGCAATTATCTGTTTTTTCTTTCTGCAGATCATGGTGCAGCACATGTGGCAGGCTTTATGACAGAAAACAAATTACCTGGAGGTCCATTCAGCGAGAGCCCTGTAACTAAACTTATAAATACAGCAATTGAGAAAGAGTATAATATCAAAAAATCAATTGAATCTTCAGGTAATGGACAGCTATATTTTAATCGCAATGCTATAAAAGCAGCTAAAGCTGATTTTGATGCAATAAAAGCATTAGCTATAGACATATTAAGAGAACAGGATGAGGTTTTTGATGCAGTAGATTTAAGTAAACTAGCGACAACAACTTTACCTGAACAGATTAAGAAATCGCTGACTTATGGTTATTACCAGGGAAGAAGTGGCGATGTTTATTATATTTTGAAATCCAACTATTACAGTGGAGGTAAAACCGGCACAACACATGGTGCATGGGCACCATATGATTCACATATTCCATGTGTATTTATGGGCTGGAACGTTAAACCCGGGAAAACGAACAAGCAGCATTACATGACTGATATCGCAGCAACTCTAGCCGCTATGTTACACATACAAATGCCAAGCGGCTGTATTGGTGAACCCATTACAGAGCTTACGCATCAGTAAAAATTGGTTTAAACCGATATAAAGGCTGTTCTGGAACAAAAACCAGAACAGCTTTTTGTTTTATAGCTTTTGTAATTGTACAAGCTCGTTTTTACCTCCCTCCCTCAGTTTTTGTTACCTTTGTGTACCGATTATAAAACCCACTATGGAGCAAATTCAAATCTATAAACCCAAACATAAAATCCGTTTTGTTACAGCTGCTGCACTTTTTGATGGGCATGATGCAACAATAAACATTATGCGCCGGATCCTTCAATCTTCAGGAGCCGAAGTGATACACTTAGGTCATAACAGATCGGTTGATGAGGTTGTGAACTGCGCAATTCAGGAGGATGTTCAAGGTATAGCAATGACATCCTATCAAGGTGGGCATATCGAGTATTTTAAGTATATGTACGACCTGTTAAAAGAGCGTGGCGCTACACACATCAAAATATTTGGTGGCGGGGGTGGTGTAATACTTCCTTCAGAGATCGCTGAGCTTCACGAATACGGTATTACAAGAATATATTCTCCGGATGACGGTCGGAAAATGGGCTTGCAAGGCATGATTAACAACATGCTGGAGCAAACTGACTATATCACGGTAAAATCTCTTAATGGAGAATTGAAATCTATACCTGAAAAAAACATTAAAAGCATTGCTTCGGCCATTACAGTAGCAGAAAATGATCCGGAAGCTGCGCAACAGTTTGTTGACGAATTAAAAAAACTAACATTAAGCAATCAGGCACCTGTTTTAGGTATTACCGGAACTGGTGGGTCTGGTAAATCATCTCTTGTAGATGAATTGGTCAGACGCTTTTTAATAGAAGTTAAAGATAAAACGCTTGCGATTATATCTGTAGACCCATCCAAACGTAAAACTGGAGGAGCATTATTAGGCGATCGTATTCGCATGAACGCGATTAACAACAATAGGGTGTACATGAGATCACTGGCCACAAGACAGGCCAATCTTGCTTTGTCTAAAAACGTACAGGAAAGCATTGATATCTGTAAAGCGGCCGGATATGACCTCATCATTGTAGAAACATCAGGAATTGGACAATCTGATACTGAAATCACAGAACACTGTGATGTTTCTCTATATGTAATGACTCCAGAATTCGGTGCAGCAACACAATTGGAAAAAATAGATATGCTGGATTTTGCCGACCTGGTAGCCATCAACAAATTCGATAAAAGAGGCGCTTTAGATGCGTTAAGAGATGTGCGTAAGCAATATAAACGCAACCACAATTTATTTGATGCCAAAGACGAAAACATTCCTGTATTTGGTACTATGGCTTCGCAGTTCAATGATCCTGGCATGAATAATCTTTTCAGCGCATTAATGGATAAGATCGAAGAAAAAACAGGTGTTAAGTTCGATGCGCAAATGGAACTCACTACAGAGCAGTCAGAGAAAATCTATATTATTCCACCTGACAGGATCAGATACCTCGCAGAAATTGCAGAATCTAGTCAGACATATAACGAATGGGTCGACAAACAAAGTAGTATTGCCCGCAAACTTTATCAGCTTCAAGGGGTAATTGATTTATCAAGAGACGAAAAAGCGACTAAAGATATGCAAGTGGGAAATACACTCACCAAACCTCTTGAGGATATTTACAATCACATTGAAGAACAATTGGATGGCGATTGTAAACGCTTACTTAGACAATGGCCTGAAACTAAAATCAAATACAAACAAGAACATTTCATTTATAAAGTGCGTGATAAAGAAATCAAACAACCTTTATTTTATGAATCATTATCTAAATTACAGATACCTAAAGTATCGCTTCCCCGTTATGAAGATTGGGGAGATATCTTACGCTGGCTTTTAACTGAAAATGTTCCCGGAGAATTTCCATATGCAGCTGGTGTATTCCCTTTAAAACGCGATGGTGAAGATCCTACCAGAATGTTTGCTGGAGAAGGTGGTCCGGAAAGAACCAATAAAAGGTTTCATTATGTATCCTTGGGCCAACCTGCCCACCGTTTATCCACCGCATTCGATTCTGTTACGCTTTATGGTGAAGATCCACACATCAGGCCAGATATCTATGGAAAAATAGGCAACTCTGGTGTAAGTATAGCTACTATTGATGATGCTAAAAAGCTATACTCAGGTTTTGATCTTTGCGCACCATCAACCTCAGTTTCCATGACCATAAATGGTCCGGCACCTATGTTATTGGGCTTTTTTATGAATGCAGCTATTGATCAGCAATGTGAAAAGTATATTATTGAAAATGGTCTTGAAAAAGAGGTTGATGAAAAAATAAATAAAATTTATAAGGCAAAAGGACAGAAAAGACCTACCTATAGTGGCAATTTACCAGAGGGTAATAACGGATTAGGACTAATGCTTTTAGGTGTTACTGGTGATCAGGTACTTCCTGCCGATGTATATTCAAAAATTGCAGCCTACGCAATCAGTACAGTCCGAGGAACCGTACAAGCAGATATATTAAAAGAAGATCAGGCACAAAATACCTGCATTTTTTCTACTGAATTTGCATTAAGGATGATGGGCGATATTCAAAGCTATTTCATCAGTGAAAAAGTTCGTAACTTCTATTCCGTATCCATATCAGGATACCATATTGCAGAAGCAGGTGCTAATCCAATATCTCAACTTGCTTTTACCTTAAGTAACGGCTTCACCTTTGTTGAATATTATTTAAGCAGGGGGATGAACATAGATGATTTTGCTCCTAACCTATCTTTCTTCTTCTCTAACGGCATAGATCCTGAGTATTCGGTAATTGGTAGGGTAGCTCGACGAATATGGGCAAAGGCGATTAAAAACAAGTATAAAGGAAACGACAGATCACAGAAATTAAAATATCATATCCAGACTTCCGGACGTTCATTACATGCACAAGAAATCGATTTTAATGATATTCGTACCACATTACAAGCCTTGTATGCAATATATGATAACTGTAATTCACTACATACCAACGCTTATGATGAAGCTATTACTACGCCTACGGAAGAATCTGTACGTAGGGCAATGGCTATTCAACTCATTATAAATCGTGAATTAGGACTTGCTAAGAATGAAAACCCATTGCAAGGCGCTTTTATCATCGAAGACCTTACAGACCTTGTAGAAGAGGCAGTATTACTTGAATTTAAGCGCATAAATGACAGAGGTGGTGTTTTGGGTGCGATGGAAACCATGTATCAACGAGGTAAAATCCAGGAAGAAAGTCTGTATTACGAAACCTTAAAACACACTGGCGAATATCCAATAGTTGGTGTCAATACCTTCCTGAATAAAAATGGCTCGCCGACAATAGTTCCAGGAGAAGTAATCCGTGCTACTGAAGAAGAGAAAGAATATCAAATAACAGCATTAAAACTATTCCAGGATAGAAATTCAGACAAATCTGAAACTGCCCTAAAAAACTTACAAAAATCAGCTATTGCTGGAGATAACATATTTGAGCAGCTAATGGAGGTATGTAAAATATGTTCCTTAGGCCAAATTTCCAATGCCTTGTATGAGGTGGGAGGACAATATCGTAGAAACATGTAAAGAAAAGTTGCGATAAACAATAAAGCCTGGATAAAATATCCAGGCTTTATTGTTTGCATCTATATTTTGTTAAGCATGTATCCAGCTAAACTTATAATCCATTGTTGGTGCTTTCATACGCTCAGCAACACGTAACAAACGCGATGGGAGTGCCATGATATAATCACGGGCCTTTTCACCAGCATCATTCAAATCTCTCATGCTATCCAATTTCCACTCTTCTATCAACTGTTGCATAATCTCAACATAATCAATAGCTGTATAAACTCCTAAACGTTGTGCAGCATCAGTAAAATGACCAAAAGTCTGTCCAATTTTCATTCCCATTTCACGAAGAAAATGAGCTGGCATAACAATCTTCTGACGCATCATATCTTCAAAAGCAACCATAGCTTCATTAGGATCTACTTCAAAAATCTTACTCATAAAATCCTTATAAGCTTTTGCATGCCTTGCTTCATCAGAAGCAATCACACCACACATTTTTGATAATAATGTATCACCGTCCCTCTTAGCTAAAGAAGCTACTCTTCTATGAGAAATATTTGTAGCCAATTCCTGGAAACTGGTATAAATAAAATTTCTATATGGATCATGGCCAGTACCAATATCAAATCCATCCGCAATTAAATATTGTGTAGAAATTTCCATCTGACGCATATCAACTCTACCAGAAAGATAAAGGTACTTGTTTAATAAATCACCATGTCTATTCTCTTCTGCAGTCCAGTGACGATTCCATCTCATCCATCCACCGTCTTCCCTGCGACTTACACCTTCTACCATGGCTAACCATGATTCATATGTTGGCAAGGCTTCTTCGGTGATCGTATCTCCAATTAAAACAGCTACTAGATCATAAGAAAGATCTTTTGCTTTCTCACGCAATGCTTTTATATCCTGGAAAAATGTATCGCTTGTTGAATCAGGCAAAAAATCAGATGGCTGCCAATTTGTATCAATCGGTTTCAAGTATGAATCCATCATTTCCAGCATATAACCTTCAATGTGCACCATCACTTCCCCTCTTTTTTCTGCGAAAAAACTCATTATTTTATAATTTAATTTTGTATCAAAGATAACCAAAAAATGTACAAAATCTGTGATGAACATCACTTATTCACAATTTAGTTCTATATAATTTAAATAAATAAGTTAAAAATTGGTCACAAGCACAAAGTAACTTCAGTTGTAAGTATAGCTGATGCATAGCATTAACGCCGATTATAACAATCACTTTAAAAATTATTATAAACAAGAAAAGCCGGTAGTCATTTGAACTACCGGCTTTCTTTAAGATTTGGCACCGACCTACTCTCCCACGTGTTACCGCAGTACCATCGGCTCTGGTGGGCTTAACTTCTCTGTT
>NZ_JBAZQQ010000007.1:0-281214 GCF_041645105.1 Pedobacter sp. | reverse complement strand
GATTATATCTGTTACTACAATAACGAACGATTAAAATTGAATTTAAATGGAATGAGCCCGATGGAATATCGGGCTCATTATAACAAATCTAATAACTAAATTTGTCTAAACTTTTGGGGGCAGTCCAAATTCGACAGCCCTTTTACCCAAAACAGTTATACTGCTATTTACTCTCTTTGTTTTTCAGTTCAGTAACCTCGTTACGTCCTTCCTGAGCCAAAACTTTAATATCCTGGAAAGCCTTACGCAAACGAGTTCCCGCTGCTTTGTTTCCTTTAGTGTAAAAAGCTGTTGCATCTGCTTCAGTAGCAGCTACCAATTCTTTCAATTTTTCAAATGCTGACATAATAAATAGTTTAAGGGGGTGAATTTATAAATTAATTGATGAAAACTCCAAATGCGCTACATCGCCATTTCTGGCTTTGAGAGGTACCCTTTTCCTTTCCAGCGGAAATATCCTTTCCTTGTTTAACCACTTTCTGAAACTGCTCCCTATTGACAGGCCAATTGTCCAGGCTAAAGAAATTCAGGTTACCAAACCGTGGTACGGCCTCCATCTGTAACTTCTTTAGTTCCCCCGCCTCCGTTAATGCAGTAACACCTGGGCGTTCCCTAACCCCTGTTATCCAGACCTGGATGCATCAGGTTATCTTGGGAGATTAGATTAAGAGTTCAATCCCCATATGGCAAAAACCAGATTTGCTAGAATTCAATAGGCAGAAAATGTATCAAAAGCTGAAAGCCTTCCCAATGAAATCTGATGGATGTTGCTGATTTCACACGAGCCTATCAAGAAAAAGAAGGACATTAAGACTTCAGCAGCAGGTTTACGATAATATCAGTAAACCCAAAAACTTCAACTGATTTATCCAAGTTTTTCATACTTCAAACCAGTAATACCCAGTTCCTCGAATGATTTTTTCAAATCTTCGGTTACTATTATGGTAGGAAAATATTTCAATATCCTAAAAATTCTTGCATCGCCACACTTCGTACTATCAATAGAAAACCTATTCAAACTTTTATAGGTATTCTCCCGCACTGGCACCATTTGAACTTCTGCATCATTCCAATACTCAAATTCTGATTTCTTTTCATCCACACAATCGTAAAAGTTGCTTATTCGTAAAGCAAAATAATTTTGCTTAGGTTCAATGTTTGTGAATACTACAGGATAAAATTCAGCTTCATCACCAGTAAGTAAGTTTCTAAATTTCTCGCTAATAATTTGAATACCTGTAGTTGATAAATTAAAGTCACTTTCATCACATCCGTATTCATCATCAATTTCTATTTCAATTGGTTTATCAACAATATTTTCCCACTCGGGAGTATTCATCTTTTTTATCTCGAACTCGCCAAAGTTCAAAATTTCACCCAAATCCCATGCATCTTCATGCTCACTTAATGCATTTATAAGCTTATAATATATCATAATCAATATTTATTCAAAATATATTAAGATTTCCAGTCAGCAATTCAAGCCCAAGCTCTCTCAATTCTCGAACTCTGGCAGCTTCAATTTCTTTCTTCGCTGCCTTAGGAATACCTTTATGAGTAGAAATTCCTTTGGCTTCTGCGTCCTTAAATTATGGATCTTTTCTGACTTTTCGAGAGCTATTTTTTCATATTAGAAACTTGTAATAGTCAGAAAAAGGATTTCCGTTTAATGCCTCCAAATATTTTTCTTTAAATTCTGAAAAAGACTTAGCGATTAAAACCGCCTCTTCATATTCTGGTTCACTTCCGTAAAAAATCTCTCCTTTGTTATTTTCACCTATTCCAACAGCTACATATTGATAACCATTTTTTACAGTCATTAAAATTGGAAGATGTGATGCCCAAAATTTAATAATATCATTTTGCATATCATCATCAATGCTATCTAAACTTTGCTTTTCAAACTCATTCCAAGGGAAGGCTACATCTGTTTTGCTTTCATAATCTTTTAAGGAAAGAAACCAAATATTATCTTCTTTATTTGCTAATACTTCAAATGATTGGACAAAATTTTTGATATCCTCGGGAACTTTCAATAATCTGCCATTTGCCAATTTATTAAAGTCTATTTCTTTATTAATGGATAATTTACTAATGTTCCATTCTGTTTGATTTAAGAAATCTATAAAAATTTCATTTTGCATAATTGTAATTTAAAGTTGTTTTTTCAGAACATTTATTACTCTTCGCTGAAGTCCTGTAACTTTTGAGTGTTGCAGATTTTTAACAGTTTGGGTTACTTCGTAATTTTTAATTTCCTGACCATTGTCCTCTAAAAGAATATGATCAATTAGTGATTTTTTTTCTAACAATTCACATGAAAACTAAAAAAAGTATACCCATGCCAATCCGGCTCCTATAAATAACAAAGAAAGGAGCACATAAAGAATTTGTGCAGTTCTGAAGCCAAAGGTTTCAGCTAGCCAGGCTATATTGAACATGCCATCGCCACCTTCAAATAACCAGCCCCAACGTCTGATAGACCCGTATAAAAAAAGAGCGCCTAAAGCAACCATTAACCAACCAAAAATAGTAGGATTTTGTTGAAAATATTCTCCAAGCTGGTCTATATAACTTTTGTCTTTTGCTTGTTCTTCCATTGTACATAAATATTTGTTTTGCAAAACTACTTTAGTGCCTTGATTTTTGATTATCTACCCAAACCCAAGCCAAAATATAGAATCAAAATAGCAAAAATATCCTGGAACGTTAATGGTTCCTAATAAAAAAAGCCCTGCATCTATAATTGACGCAGGGCCTTCTCCCAAAACAGTTATACTGCTATTTACTCTCTTTGTTTTTCAGTTCAGTAACCTCGCTACGTCCTTCCTGAGACAAAACTTTAATATCCTGGAAAGCCTTACGCAAACGGGTTCCCGCTGCTTTGTTTTGGCTTGCATACCCTACCTGTTGCAATCTCGGAACATTTACCTGCTACGGTAAATCTTAAATAGATAGGTGCTCCACCAGAAAGATAGTTTTTTGTTTCTTCATGTAGAAGAGCAGACTGAAATTGGTTTTCATAATCAAAGATTTAAGGTTAACAAAGTTAGCCTTGCAGTCTTTACGCATCAAATTGTTTAAATTTATAACTAACTTAATAACAAATAGTTACACGTTATTCGGTGAGTAAATCGGAACCTCAAATTACTCACCTAATCACTCACCTATTTTTTGCGGATTTTGAATATTTTGAAGTTTTCACTAAATGCAAAAAGCCTGCAATCATTTGATTTGCAGGCTTTTATACGTTTTGTTACTATTCTCTGTGATCCCGCTGGGATTCGAACCCAGGACCACTACATTAAAAGTGTAATGCTCTACCAGCTGAGCTACGGAATCATCTTCTGTTGTTTGAAGAGGGTGCAAAGATAGAATTATTAATTTATTCTTATAAAGAAATTTTAAAAAAAATCAATGCACCTATATAAGTCATTTATTTACAGATAGATTATTTTCCTTATAACCCTTACTAGCTAAACAAAAAGTATGCTATAATCAATGTAATAATGATATTGAACCCTTGCGCAATTATAAAAGCATAGAATGGTGTCTTGCTATTCCTACCAAAAAGATCTTTAAAGTTTGTTTCCAGGCCAATACTTGTAAATGCAAGTGCAAACCATAAACCTTGCATATTTTTCAGCATTCCCTTTACTTCCTTATTTACTTCTGGTGTTATAAAGAAGGAAAACAATAGTGAAGCGCCTACAAAACCTATTACAAACTTAGGAAAGCGTTCCCAGATTACTTTTATTGTTGGTTTTGACTCTGCCTCCTTACCTGCTGGGTGCTGTGTAACTGTCCAATAGATAGAGATTGCAAAAGCAGCAATCCCTAACAATACGTTTTGAGAAAATTTTACGATTGTACTAATCTTTAATGCTTCCTCACCTACTAAGCTACCAGAAGCAACTACAGCCCCTGTTGTATCAATACTTCCACCCAACCATGCACCAGTCACTGCCTGAGGAAAATTAAAGTAATTCGCGATGTAAGGCATAAAGATCATCATTGGTATAGCTGTAATTAAAACCATTGAAATGACATAGGAAAGTTTTTTAGAATCTCCCTTGATGGCTCCTGAAGTTGCAATTGCAGCAGAAACACCACATATAGATACCGCACTTGAAATCATCATAGTCAACTCACTGTCTACTTTTAATTTTTTGCATAACCAAAAAGCAAAATACCATACAGATAGTACTACTACCAGGGATTGTAGCAAACCTTTTGAACCTGCTTCTAATATTTCAGAGAAAATAACTGTTGTACCTAATAACACAAGTCCGATCTTAACAAACAGTTCGGTGGACAGTGACGTTTTAAACCACTCTGGAAGCTTAAAGAAGTTACCAATGATCAATCCTATAGTTAAACTAAAGATAACAGCTTCAAGATTTAATGCCTTAACCTGAGCATTACCAGCCAATATCAGTGCAAGAATGGTTAAGATATAAACCGCTGGAAAGGTTAATACAGCATTTTTCACTGATTTACCCATTAGTATTGCACCTAGTGCAGCTATTGCAATTACAAATAGGAATTGTATTCCAATTAATTGCAGGTTTGAAGTAGAAAGTACGAGTGTAGAAAGATCTGTCATGTTCTTCCAGCCAAATACTGGAACGCGCAATACAAATCCTGAAATAGCTAAAATGATTGTTAAAGCACCTAAAATTACGACTACCCAATCTTCATGGATACTGAGTTTTTTGTTTTCTGACATTATATTTAATTTGTGTGTTTACGATATTAAAGTCATACCCATCCCCTTTCACTTAAATTAAGTGAATAATAGATATAAGTTTAGAATCAGGACAATTCCTGCATCAGCTTATCAAAAGCTTCTTTTAGATCAGACAATTCCTGCTCAACTTTACTCAGTCGGCTTTCCAACTCACTAGAAGGTCTGTTGTTGCTTACCTCATCCTGTAAATCAATCTGAGTCAGGTCAGGAATACCACCCAGCAAATGAGCGTATCGAACTTCCTTTTGACCAGGACGCTTTGGTAGCTGCATTACATAAGGCATTTCTGGCGCAGAAAGTCTTTCCAATACTTCTTGTACCTCATCTAATGTTTCAAATTCGTACATCCTACCAGAATTTGTATTGAGCTCACCAGGTGTTTGTGGCCCTCTTAACATCAATAAACATATAATGGTTACGTCTTGTGGAAGAACAGGAAAAACAATAGCAAAGTTATGTTTGTATTTTACACTACGACTTGAGCCACCTGTGGCTGTAGATACAAGGCCTTTTCTTTTTAAAGTATCAAGTGCAAGAATTACTGTTTGATCATCGTATTGAACGACTGGTTTACGAGAGGTTTTTTGGTTACAAGCCAGTGTAATCGCATTTATTGTCATTGGATAATACTCTGGCGTTGTCTTTGACTTTTCCATTAGCACGCCTAAAACGCGAAGCTCAACAGCATCAAGGACTGGTAAAGTTTGTGTTGATTCCATTTCTAAAGATAGAAATAAATCATTTATTACGGCATTTAACATGCCTCAAAAAATATCAGTAACCAACCCAAGGCGGGTTACTGATATCTATACTAATTCTTATTATTTAGCATTTTTCTTTTCAGTAACCTCTGTACGGATCTCCTGAGCCAGAACTTTTAAATCTTGCATTGCTTTACGTACTCTTGTACCTGCAGCATTGTTACCTGCACTATAAAATTTCTCTGCATCAGCCTCTACAGAAGCTAATAATTCTTTAACTTTTGAAAATTTTTCCATGTTTTTTCTTTTTAATTATATGAAAGCTACCCAGGCAGTTTTCATGTTTAGTTTTTATTTTAAGTCAAATATATATTATTTTACAAATAAACGTACATAACTCGTCCGTTATTGCACTTTTCTATCTAAAATATTTTTCATCAAGATGTTTCGGATCTAAAATCATTAATTCAAAAGCTATCATTTTGTAATAATCAGACATCTATATTAATTCAGAGTAAATGAATCTATTTAGAAAAAATTCCAAAAAATACAGAAAAAATTCTTACATTTGAATAGATTTTAAATATAACCCAAAATGGCTGCTACTCCAAAACCATATAAAACTAAAGAAAAGGTTTCTATCGTCGCCGAAAGCACAATTATTGCGCCGTACCAATCTTTATATGACAACCCGATAAGCTTATTAACCAATTCCAAAAAGGGTTTATCAGCAAAAGCCGCTCTTGATTTTTTAAATCTTTCTGGCTTTAGTAAAGAAGAATTTCAGGATACTTTTAAGACCAATGTAAAAACAATACAAAATTATATAATCAGTTCTTCTAAGCTAGATGCTTCCTTAAGTGAAAAACTATTAAAATCTTTTTCATTATTTGATAAAGGAATTGCTGTTTTTGGTTCTGCAAAAGCATTTTACCAATGGCTTAATATGCCCTCTTATGGCTTAGGAAACCAAATACCTTTTGATTTGATGGATACGATTACAGGCATTTCCCTCATTGAAGAAGAACTTATCCGCATAGAATACGGTGATTTAGCGTAAAATGCAGGTATTTCGGATTGGACTGGCAAAATATACGGATTCATTACAAGCCTCGGGAAGAGCAGCGCGATGGAATCCTAATGATATAGAAATGATCTATACAGCAGGCTCAAGATCTCTCGCCTGCCTTGAAAATGTAGTGCACAGAAATCAAATAGGGCTAAATCAATCGTTCAAAGTAATGACTATTGAAATTCCTGATGACTTAGTTATCTTATCTATAGAACAGAAAAAGTTACAAACAGACTGGACTGAATTTCACAATATGCCAGTTACCCAGAAATTAGGAGAAGATTGGATCATAGCTGGTAAGTCAGCAATATTAAAAGTACCATCAGCCATTATCAATGCTGAATACAACTACCTCATTAACCCTAAACATCCTGATTTCAAATCCATTAAACTGTTAAAATCAGAAATTTTCATTTTTGACAAGCGGATAAAAATGTCATAATCTTCATTTTTCTTTGATTTTTGAAAAAAGCTGACGACATTAGCAAAAATGGAACAAACAGGTATTCATAAAGCTGCAATGATGACTTACAATAAAAGTCAATCGCAAGCCTATGCCCTGTTCAAAAGGTTCTTTAGAGAAAACTATCCATTAGGTTTCACATTCCAGGTAACCAGTAAGGACTTTATCATTTAAGCCCCGAATCATTCTTATCACCTTCTTCGATTCAGGGGCTCAGAAATTTTCTGAATCATCATTCCTTATTATTTTTTTCAACAAACAGCTTTATAACACATCTGCATAGGGTTATTCTTTTGATAGCCCTTAAACTATATAACATCATATTTAAGAGAATTAAAATCATGGAAACAAAATCATTATCATTATCAAAAAGCGATTTCAAATTATTAAAAGAACATTTAGAGAAATCGAACATGAGCGCTTATAATAAAGAGAAATTACGAGAAGAACTTAAAGCAGCTACAATTTATTCTGAAGATGAACTCCCTTTAGACGTAGTTTGTTTAAAATCTGAGGCACGTATTGCCAATGTTAAAACAGGAAAAGAATTTACATTTAAATTGGTAATGCCTGAGGAAGCAAATATAAAAGTTCAGAAAGTATCTGTTTTTGCACCGATAGGAATTGCTTTATTTGGATATAGAACTGGCGACAGCATTAACTGGGAAATGCCGGACGGCATCCAGGAATTCAAAATTCTTGAAGTAAACAGATTATAATTAAAATGTGTCGAAGGGGGAGATATTGCTTCGGCCTTATCTCCTGCCTGCCATTTTTATCATGCGTTGCGAAAGATCTTTACCCAGATAGCCATCAATAATACTATGCACGAGATACAACACTGGTGTCATTAAAATAGCAACAATAAATTTATAAACATAACCTACCAGTCCGATTGCCATTACCATTTGGAAGCTCCAATGGTATTGAGGATTTAAGTAAAATGCTATAAAAATAACAACAAAGCTATCTATAAATTGAGAGACAACTGTGGAGCCTGTAGCCCTTAACCAAAGAGCTTTATCGCCAGTTATCTTTTTAATGCGGTGAAAAATCAGTACATCAGCAATTTGTCCAACTAAAAATGCAGTAATAGAGCCTACTATTATCCACATTCCCTGGCCAAATATACCTGCAAATGCAATATTCATATTTACTTTTTGCCCATTTACATCTTGATTAACCCAGAAATCTGAGGGCTGCAGGTGCATTGCAGCACCCACAACGATAAAGGCATAAGAGATTAAAATAGCAGTCAGTATAGATAAAAAACGCACCTGTCTTACTCCAAAATATTCATTTATAATATCTGTCATGATGAATATTATTGGCCAGGTAAGCACTCCTGCTGACATATGAAAAGATAGGTTGGGTACACCAAATAAATTTATATCAAACTGCTTTATGCCTATTGTTCCTTCTACCGTAAAAATTTTAACACCAATAAACTCTGATAGAATTGCATTGGCAACAAAAAAGGCACCCAGGACAAGTAACAACTTACTCTCTTTTGTTCTAAAACTCATAGCAGGTTGAAATTATTAAATAAATCTGATATAAGGCTATAAAATATTTATTTCTATTTTCGTTGTAACATGATATCTATACAGTCAAAATTACCCCACACAGGCGTTACCATTTTCAGCGTAATGTCTAAGCTAGCTGAAGAACACAACGCAGTAAACTTGTCACAAGGCTTTCCCGATTATGAATGCGATCCGAAACTGTTAAACTTTGTTACAGATGCCATGTTAAATGGCAATAATCAATATGCCCCTATGCCCGGCTTACCTGTACTTAGAGAACTTATAGCTGAAAAAGTAAGTGACCTTTATGGTGCAAACTATAATCCAGATACTGAAATTACGATTACAGCAGGCGGAACTCAGGCCATTTTTACAGCTTTGAGTTCATGTATTAATTCTGGTGATGAGGTGATTATTTTTGAACCTGCTTATGATTCTTATGCTCCGGCAATTAAATTATTAGGCGGATTGGTTAAACCTTACGAATTATCCCCTCCTAATTATGAGATTGATTGGGAAATGGTAAAAAAGCTGTTTACTGCCAATACTAAAATGATCATCTTAAACAGCCCTCAAAATCCAACAGGCTGTATTTTATCTGACAAAGATATTAAAGCCTTAATTAAGCTTACAAAAAACACAGACATCTTGATTTTGAGCGATGAGGTATATGAACATATTATATTTGACAACAATAAACATCGCAGTATTGCCCTGTATCCTGAATTAAGAGAGAGAAGCTTCATTACTGCTTCATTCGGAAAGTTACTACATGCTACTGGCTGGAAAACAGGATACTGTCTGGCTCCTGAAAATTTAATGAAAGAGTTCAGAAAAGTACACCAGTTTAATGTTTTTAGCGTTAATACTCCTATGCAAGTCGGTATTGCCAATTATTTAAAAGATAAAGAAACCTATATGGGTCTTTCTCATTTTTTTCAACAAAAACGTGATTTCTTCAGTAGCTTACTTGCAGAAACCCGGTTTAAATTATTACCTTGTAACGGTTCTTATTTTCAATGCGTTAGCTATGCGCATCTAAATCAAGAAAAGGATACGGACATGGCCATAAGATTGGTTAAAGAATTTGGCGTAGCCAGTATTCCGGTTTCAGCATTTTATATGAAGCATACCGATCATCAGGTATTAAGGTTTTGTTTTGCCAAGAAGCAAGAAACACTCGAAAAAGCCGTTGAGAGACTAATGAAGTTATAATTTACATCCCTATAAATTAGAATAATGGACAGCCCTAAATACTTAAACATAAATAACTTAAAAGTCACCATTTTCCAGGCCTATCTTTTCTGGGAAAATATTGACAAAAACCTACAAAACCTTGCACTCCGTCTTTCTTTGGGAGTAAAAGAAAAAACTGATCTGATTGTTTTGCCTGAGATGTTTAATACTGGTTTCAGTATGAATGCAGCTGAACTGGCTGAAGAAATGAATGGTAAAACAATGCTGTGGATGAAACAGATTGCTGAAAAGTACGATAGCGTAGTTACAGGAAGTCTGATCATTAAGGAAAACGGGAATTATTACAATCGTTTAATCTGGATGCTACAAGATGGTACTTCCAGTCATTATGACAAAAGACATTTATTTGGATTAGGAGGTGAGGACAAAACTTACACACCTGGAACTGAAAAAGTTATTGTGGAATTAAAGGGATGGAAAATACGTTTAGCAATATGTTATGACCTTCGTTTCCCTGTATGGTTGCGTAATCAAGATGAAGAATACGATATTTTATTATTAATTGCCAGCTGGCCTGATAAGCGTTCATCGCATTGGAAAGCCCTTATTCCTGCTCGTGCAATTGAAAACCAGAGCTATGTAATTGCGGCCAACAGAGTTGGTCATGACGGAAAAGAAGTTTACCATAGCGGCCATTCTATGTGTATAGACCCTATGGGTAAAACGGTTTATTATAAACCTGAAGACGAAGATCTTTATACTTTTAGCATTGGTTACGAAGAATTGGTAAAAACAAGAAGAAGCTTTCCTTTTTTAAAGGATGCAGACAAGTTTGATATCATTTAATCACAATACGACATTATGTTTAGTCGCCGGATGTTTATAAAATCAACTGCTATTTCTACATCAGTTATATGGTAAATATTGAGGTCTGTGCAAACTCATTAGAGTCTGCACTTGCAGCACAAAAAGGTGGAGCGATTCGGGTTGAACTGTGTGATAATTTATCAGAAGGTGGAACCACTCCCAGCTATGCACAAATCGCACTGGCTAAAGAGATACTATCTATTAAAGTATATCCTATCATAAGGCCTCGCGGTGGCGATTTCCTGTACACTAATCTGGAATTCAATTTAATGAAAACCGATATTAAAACCTGTAAAGCTTTAAATTGTGATGGTGTTGTCATTGGTATTTTAAAGGCTGATGGTAGTATAGACAAAGAGAGATGTGCTGAATTGATTGAGTTGGCTAGTCCTATGCCTGTTACTTTTCATCGGGCATTTGATATGAGTAATAATCTGGAAACATCATTGGAAGATATTATTTCCCTAGGTTGTGAAAGAATCCTGACCTCTGGCGGAGAATCTTCCGCAATCAACGGGGCTGATAGAATTGCAAAACTGATTAAACTGGCCGCTGGTCGTATTATTATCATGCCTGGTGCAGGTATTAATACAAACAACATTACGGAATTGATAAAAACTACAGGTGCATTAGAATTCCATGCCTCAGCAAAATATCCTGTAAAAAGCACTATGATCTTTAAAAACCCAAAGCTAAATATGGGAAGTACAGCTGATGAATTCAGTTACGATCTTACCGACGCCAACACGGTTAAAATGTTAATTGAATTGGCAAATATCCCTTATTAACCTCTTCAAGGTGAGCATATTGACAGATACATTTGTGCAGAGGATGTAAATTAAATACTGTACGTATTAAATTACATAAAATAATCGAGTCAAACTCTTATATTTGCGCAACTGATGAAGCACATACGTAATTTTTGCATAATTGCACATATTGACCACGGTAAAAGCACTTTAGCTGACCGTTTATTGGAATATACTAAAACCATTTCACAACGTGAGTCTCAAGCTCAATTGCTGGATAACATGGATTTAGAGCGTGAACGTGGTATCACGATCAAAAGCCACGCCATACAAATGAATTATAAGGTTGGTGAAATTGAATACAATTTCAACCTGATTGATACACCTGGACACGTAGATTTTTCTTATGAAGTGTCTCGTTCTATTGCTGCTTGCGAAGGCGCACTACTCATTGTAGATGCATCTCAAGGTATTCAGGCACAAACCATCTCAAACTTATATCTTGCTTTAGAGCATGACCTTGAAATCATCCCGATTTTGAATAAAATGGACTTACCTGGGGCAATGCCTGAGGAAGTAAAAGACCAGATTATTGATTTGATCGGTTGTAAACGTGAAGAAATTATCCCTGCTTCTGGAAAAACAGGAATGGGTATACCCGATATCATTCAGGCTATTGTAGACCGTGTTCCTGCACCAGTGGGTGAACCAGATGCTCCTTTACAAGCATTGATCTTTGACTCTGTTTTTAATCCTTTCAGGGGAATTATCGCTTACTATAAAGTAGTAAATGGCGAAATTAAAAAGGGTGATAAAGTAAAGTTCATCAATACTGGCAAACAGTATTTGGCTGATGAAGTTGGTATCCTTAAATTAGATATGTCGCCACGCAGCGTAGTTAAAACTGGTGATGTAGGTTATATCATTTCTGGAATTAAAGAAGCCCGTGAAGTAAAAGTTGGCGATACTATTACGACTGTTGACAGACCTTCATTAGAATCTATTCAAGGTTTTGAAGAGGTTAAACCAATGGTATTTGCAGGTATCTACCCTGTTGATACTGATGATTTTGAAGAGCTACGTGAAGCGATGCATAAATTGCAATTAAACGATGCTTCAATTGTTTTCGAACCAGAAAGTTCTGCTGCATTAGGTTTTGGTTTCCGTTGCGGATTCCTTGGCATGCTACACATGGAAATTATCCAGGAGCGTTTGGAGCGTGAATTTGACATGACGGTTATTACTACTGTTCCCAACGTTTCTTATATTGCTTTTACAACCAAAGGAGATGAAGTAACGGTAAACAATCCGTCTGATTTACCAGATCCAAGTAAATTAGAATCTGTTGAAGAGCCTTTCATTAAAGCAAATATCATTACAAAAGCAGAATTTGTTGGCCCTGTAATGTCACTTTGTATCCAAAAAAGAGGTATTATTATTAATCAGTCATACTTAACATCAGATCGTGTAGAACTTGTTTTTGAAATGCCTATGGGTGAGATCGTTTTCGATTTCTATGATAAGTTAAAAACAATTTCTAAAGGTTATGCTTCATTTGATTATCATCAAATAGGTTATCGCAAATCAGACCTGGTAAGGTTAGATATGTTGCTTAATGAAGAGCCTGTAGACGCTTTATCTTCCCTGATCCACCGTAGCAATGCTTATGATTTTGGAAAGAAAATTTGCGAAAAACTGAGAGAACTTATTCCTCGTCAACAATTCGAGATTAAAATACAAGCATCTATTGGTGCAAAAGTTATTGCAAGGGAAACACTTAGTGCTTTACGTAAGGATGTTACTGCTAAATGTTATGGTGGTGATATTTCGCGTAAACGTAAGTTACTTGAAAAACAGAAGCAAGGAAAGAAACGTATGCGCCAGGTTGGTAACGTAGAGATTCCTCAGACAGCATTTATGGCTGTTCTAAAACTGGATTAGTCTTTCAATTTATAAGTTCATCTAATTTTTAATAACAAACAACATTATCATACATGCAGTTACTTGACGGAAAATTCGCATCTGAAAAAATAAAACAGGAAATAGCAGCTGAAGCTGCAGACTTTTTAGCTACTAGTGGCCGAAAACCACACCTGGTTGCAATTTTAGTAGGTAATGATGGTGGTAGTGAAACTTATGTTGCCAGTAAAATGAAAAACTGTGAGAAGGTTGGTTTTCAGTCCTCTCTGATCAGGTATGATGTTACTGTAACTGAAGATGAATTGTTAAAGAAAATTCAGGAGATTAATCAGGATGCAGGTGTTGATGGCTTAATTGTACAGCTGCCTCTTCCTAAGCATATTGATCCGGAAAAAGTTACTGAAATGATTGACTACCGCAAGGATGTTGACGGCTTCCACCCTGTAAACCTGGGTAGAATGATGCGTAACCTTCCTTGTTTTATTCCAGCTACACCTTATGGTATTTTATTAATGTTACAGGCTTATCAAATTGATACTACCGGTAAACATTGTGTCGTAGTTGGTCGTAGTAATATTGTTGGTAGCCCTATGAGTATTCTTATGGCACGCAATGCTAATCCAGGAAACTGCACAGTAACGCTTACACATAGTAGAACTGCAAACTTAAAAGAATTAGCTCTGCAAGCTGATATTATTGTTGCTGCAATTGGTAAAAAGAACTTTGTTACTGCTGATATGGTAAAACCAGGTGCGATTATTATCGACGTAGGTATCAACAGAGAAACTTCTGATCAGACTAAGTCTGGTTATAAGTTATATGGTGATGTTGATTTTGAAAATGTTGCTCCTAAGTCTTCATGGATTACTCCGGTACCGGGTGGTGTTGGTTTGATGACCATCGTAGGATTACTTAAAAATACACTGGCATCAGCTAAAGGCGAAATTTACAGCTAAATAGATATTATAAAAGGAATTGGTATTAACTGCCAAACAGCTTTTTAATCCAACTTTCTTTAAAACCTACATATATCCCGTCGGCCCTGAGCTCTACGGGATATTTATTTATATAGTCGCCCTGCCCCTCTGCTCCTCTTCCTGTATATAAATTGTATTCCCAGCGATGGATAGGACAAATCAAATGGCCATTTTTACACCAACCACCACTTAATACACCTCCTGCATGTGGACAATAATTCTGTACCACAAAAAACTCTCCTTCATGTTTTACAAGGCATAACTTTTTACCATCAACCATAATTTGTTTCACAAATTCCTCTTCTGGTATTTCGGTATCTATTTTATGCCACTTTAACTTATTCATGAGTTGGTCATTTATTGGTGTCAAGATACATATAATCTCATTTTCAACAGATATTTATTTACCTTTGCCTCCTTAATTATGGCACATCAAATACCAGAAGACGGCACGTTACTTCCTTTAATGGAAGAGTTTTACACTATACAGGGAGAAGGATTTAACACTGGAAAAGCAGCATATTTTATCCGTTTAGGCGGTTGTGATGTGGGGTGCCACTGGTGCGATGTAAAAGAAAGCTGGGATGCTGAATTACATCCTCTTACTTTATCTGACGATATAGTTGCGAAAGCGGATACCTTTCCTGGAAAAGCTGTTGTGATTACCGGAGGTGAACCCTTGATTTATAACCTGGATTATCTAACAAAATCACTTCGTAGTAAGGGCATATTAACTTTTATAGAAACATCTGGCGCTTACCCTTTATCTGGAGAGTGGGATTGGATTTGTTTATCTCCTAAGAAATTTAAAGCTCCACGGCCTGATATTACTCCTTTTGCAAATGAGCTTAAGGTAATTGTTTTTAATAAGAGTGATTTTGAATGGGCAGAGAAATATGCAGAATCAGTTTCTGAAAACTGTAAGTTATATTTACAACCAGAATGGTCAAAATCTAAAGAAATGACTCCCCTGATTATTGATTATGTAATGGCGAATCCTAAGTGGGAAATTTCCTTACAGACACATAAGTATCTAAATATCCCTTAAACGGAATAGATTTTTTTTTACATTTAATGGTATAGTTGTTATAACTTGGCATAAATGAAGAAAATTGCGCTTTTACTATTCCTTTTTTGTATTATCAAAAACACTAATGCGCAAACCTCTAAGGTAAAAAAAGCGCAATCAAGTTATGATAAGGCACAGGTACAGCTTGCATCTAACAATTATGATCAGGCAATAATTTTATTACAGGAAGCTGTGAAAGCAGATCCTGCTTTTCAGTTTGCTTTTTTCCAGTTAGCAGACATCAACCGTAGACTAAAATCTTATGAAGAGGCAAAGCAAAACTATAGCAGTGCACTTGCTTTAGGTAACAACCTGGAAGCCAGGTTTTATTACGGATATGCTGAAGCTGAGATGTATACCGGAGATTATAACAATGCCTTAAAACACCTAAATCAGTTTATAAACACTTATAAAGGAAATGATCCTGATTTTATAAACAAGGCAAAAAAGTATTTAAAGGACTGTGAGTTTGCTATAATCGCATTGAAAAACCCTATAAAATACGAACCCTTAAATATGGGAGCTGAAATCAATTCTGTTCACCGAGATTATTTTCCTTCCGTTACTGCCGATGGTAACCAGCTTATTTTTAGCAGAAAAATAGATGATAATGAAGATTTCTATGTTTCAACTTTGAAGGATAAACAATGGAGTAGCCCCATTCCTTTAAGTAATCAGATTAATACTTCGAAATATAATGAAGGAGCTCAATCTATTTCTGCTGATGGCAGGTATCTGTTTTTCACAGGTTGCAATCGTCCGGATGGTTTAGGCCGTTGTGATATTTACGTTAGTCATAAAAAGGGAAAAGAATGGGGCGAACCGTTTAACCTTGGTGCACCAATTAATTCTAGTTATTGGGAATCTCAACCTGCTATTAGTTCCGATGGAAGTACTTTATATTTTGTAAGTAACAGACCTGGTGGTTTAGGAGGTTATGATATATGGAAAAGTACCTTAAAAGCTGATGGGTTCTGGACGAGTCCCGAAAACCTTGGGCCATCAATTAATACACCTTACGACGAACATACTCCCTTTATACATCCTGATGGGAAGACTTTATACTTCTCTTCTGACGGCTGGCCAGGAATGGGGAACAAAGACATTTTCATGAGCCGTTCTGATGAAAAAGGCAATTGGTCCAAACCCCAAAATCTTGGTTACCCTATTAATACTTTTAATGAGGAAACAGGTTTAATTGTAACTCCTGATGGTAATTATGGCTTATTTTCATCAAACTTAAAAGGTGGTTATGGGGATATGGATATTTACCAGTTTAAAATGCCGGAAAGTAAAAAGCCACTTCCTATTACTTATGTTAAAGGGATTGTGACAGACAGAGAGACCAATGCTTTTTTAGAAGCTAAAGTTCAGGTTGTCAACTTAAAAAGCAGGAAAATTGAGTATAGCGATTATACATCGGTCGAAACAGGCGATTTTTTAGCCGTGATGCCTATTGGAGGAAATTATGCCTTTAATGTAAGTGCAAATGGTTATATATTCTATTCAGAAAACTATGCGCTTGATACATCTTATATCAATAATCCATTTATTTTATCTGTTAAACTGGATAAACTGATTATTGGAAAAAATATGGTGATGAAAAATGTTTTTTTTAACACTAATTCATACGATCTGTTACCCGCATCTGTTACAGAACTAAATACACTTAAAGACCTGCTTAAAGACAATGCCAGTCTGGCTATAGAGATACAAGGGCACACTGATAATGTGGGTAATGATGTAATTAATGAAAAACTATCATTGCAACGTGCTAAAGCTGTTTATGATTTCCTGATCGAAAATAAAATCACTCCGGAAAGACTCAGCTTTAAAGGTTATGGAGCTAAAAAACCTATAACAACGAACGATACAGAAGCTCAGAGAAAACAAAATAGAAGGACTTCTTTTGTAGTGACTAAAATCTAGTTTAACGTATTAAAACTAAAAAAGCGGTTAAATAACCGCTTTTCTTATTCTAATTAGTTTCACTAATAGCTCTTCTATCAAATCGAGATGCAGCATATTTGCGCCATCCGATTTTGCATTAGCCGGATCCGGGTGTGTTTCAATAAACAATCCATCAGCACCAACTGCAATAGCAGCTTTAGCAATGGTTTCTATCAACTCTGGCTTACCACCAGTTACACCAGAACTTTGATTAGGTTGTTGTAATGAGTGTGTACAATCCATTACTACAGGAACACCAAAACTTTGCATTTCCGGAATTCCACGATAATCGACAATTAAATCCTGGTAGCCGAAAGTATTTCCCCTATCCGTAAGGATTACCTTATTGTTACCTGACTCTACAATTTTTTCTACTGCAAACTTCATTGATCCAGCAGAAAGGAACTGACCTTTTTTAACGTTAACTACCTTATTTGTTTTAGCCGCAGCAATTAATAAATCTGTCTGACGACAAAGGAATGCAGGGATTTGAAGCACATCAACATAAGCTGCTGCCATAGCCGCTTCTGCACTTTCATGAATATCAGTTACGGTAGGCACATTAAAAGTCTTTCCGATCTTCTCTAAAATTTTTAATGCTTTTTCATCACCTATTCCTGTAAAAGAACCACCTTTAGAACGGTTCGCTTTACGATAAGAACCTTTAAAAATAAAAGGGATCTCTAATTTATCGGTAATTGTTACCAGTCGTTCAGCTATTCTAAATGCAATTTCTTCGCCTTCTATGGCACATGGACCTGCCATTAAAAAGAAGTTACCAGAACTTATATTTTTTAAATTATCTAATGAAATGTTGGTCATTACTGTTGTTATAGTATTAATTTCCTAATTCAGACATGAACTTTATACGCATCAGCTGTATTTCTTCGCGCGAGTAGTCTGTTTCTCCCAATTCTTTCAATGCCTCGTCTATAGAATCATTTTCAGCAGATTGGAAATAATCAAATACTTCATCTTGTCTGTCTTCGTCAATTACTTCATCTACAAAGTAGTTCAGGTTTAATTTAGTTCCTGAGTTTACGATAGCTTCTATTTCTTTAAGAATATCATCATAAGTGATGCCTTTAGCCTTAGCTATATCTTCAAGACCTATCTTTCTGTCGATGTTTTGAATAATGGATACTTTAAGTTGTGATTTATTAGCCTGTGTTTTAATAATCAGATCTATAGGACGCTCAATATCATTGTCTTCCACATATTTCTTAATCAATTCCAGGAAGGGAGCACCAAACTTTAATGCCTTACCATTTCCTACTCCAGAAATCTGCTTCAGCTCATCCATAGCTATAGGATAATGCGTACACATTTCTTCTAGTGATGGGTCTTGGAAAACGACAAATGGAGGTACATTTTTTTGTTTGGCTATTTTCTTTCGCAGATCTTTAAGCAGTTGCAATAACTGAGTATCTGTTGTTCCTGAGCCATGTTTTACATCATCTTCATCATCATCCGCTGCACTTTCAATTGGCTCATTCAGGATGAATTTAAGACTATATGGATTTTCGATAAAGTCGCGTCCTGAATTAGTTAAACCAAGTAATCCGTAATTGTCAATATCCTTAGAAAGGAAGTTATTTAATACAGCCTGTCTAACCAGGGATTTCCAATAATTCTCTCCTTCTACAACGCCAATTCCAAATTCAGACAGTTTACTATGTTCGTAAGCAATAGTTTGTGCCGTTTCAGATCCCATAATTAAATTCAGGATATGCGAATCATCAAATTTCTCACCTACTTTCTGGATTAATTTTAGGAGTAAAGACAATGAATCTTCGGCCTCAAAAAGAGTTTTCGGCTTTTTACAGTTATCGCACATACAGTTACAACCTGTTTCGTTAAAGTTTTCTCCGAAATAGTGAAGGATCTGTTTTCTTCTGCAAACTCCAGATTCAGCATAATCAATAACCTCTTTTAAAATCTGTGTCCCTATTTCTCTTTCAGAAACAGGTTTATCTTTCATAAACTTAGCCAATTTATCTACGTCCTTTTGTGCGTAGAAAGCAATACAAACACCTTCTCCACCATCTCTTCCGGCTCTACCCGTTTCCTGATAATAGCCTTCCATACTTTTAGGAATATCATGGTGTATTACAAAACGAACATCAGGTTTGTCGATCCCCATACCAAAAGCTATGGTCGCTACGATTACCTCTACATCTTCCATCAGGAACTTGTCCTGAGTTTCTGCTCTAACTTTAGGTTCTAATCCAGCATGGTAAGGTAAAGCCTTGATACCGTTCAGATTCAATGCTTCAGCCACCTCCTCAACCTTTTTACGGCTTAAGCAATAGATAATTCCAGATTTACCAGTGTTGTATTTAATATACCTGATAATCTCTTTAATGATATCTCGTTTAGGTCTGATTTCATAAAACAAATTGGGTCTGTTAAATGAAGACTTAAACAGCGTTGCATCGCTCATTTGAAGATTTTTAATGATATCCTGCTGCACTTTAGGGGTGGCTGTTGCAGTTAAGGCTATGATGGGAATTCCCTCACCTAAGCCACTAATAACCTGTCTGATCTTACGATACTCAGGTCTGAAATCATGTCCCCACTCGGAAATACAGTGGGCTTCATCTACCGCTACAAAAGATATTTTTATCAGTTTCAGAAATTCAATATTATCTTGTTTAGAAAGCGACTCAGGAGCTACATAAAGTAACTTGGTTTGTCCGCTTAATAAATCCCCTTTTACCTGGGCAATTTCTGTTTTGTTCAGTGAAGAGTTTAAAAAATGTGCAATACTATCACTTCCACCAAAAGCTCTCAATTGATCTACCTGATTTTTCATCAGTGCTATTAGTGGTGAAATAACGATTGCAGTACCTTCATTCATCAATGCAGGCAACTGGTAACATATGGATTTCCCCCCTCCTGTGGGCATGATCACAAAAGTGTTCTTCTTCTCAAGAACATTGGTGATTATTGACTCCTGATCACCCTTAAAATTGTCAAAACCAAAAAAGGTTTGTAAGTTGTCAAACAACGACTTTTTCACATCCATTTCGTGTATAAAATATTCAGTGCTATTTTTACTTCAAAATAACATAATTTTGCACTAATTCAAAGCATCAATATACTAATAAATTCTGTTTGAAAAGTAAAAAATCTATTATCGAGGCGGGTGTCAGCACTTTACAGTTAGAGGCTGATGCAATTTTAGGCTTAATTAAAAATGTAAATGATGATTTTGTTAAGGTTGTTGACTTAATTATTGAAAGTAGCGGACGTGTAATCGTTACTGGAATTGGTAAAAGTGCCATAATTGCACAAAAAATTGTAGCAACTTTCAACTCAACAGGTACGCCTTCCATATTTATGCATGCTGCAGATGCGGTACATGGCGACCTTGGAATGATCCAGAAAAATGACATTGTTATCTGCATTTCGAACAGCGGAAATACGCCAGAAATAAAAGTACTCGCTCCCCTTCTTAAACAGTCAGGGAACATCATGATCGGTATGATAGGACAAATGAATTCGGAACTGGCTAAACAAGCTGATCTGGTTTTAAATACCACGGTTGAAAAAGAGGCTTGTCCACATAACCTAGCTCCAACGACAAGTACTACTGCCCAGCTTGCTATGGGTGATGCACTTGCAATATGTTTATTGCATACCCGGAATTTTAATGAGCAGGATTTTGCAAGATATCATCCTGGAGGAGCGTTAGGTAAAAAATTATATTTAAAAACAGGTGATTTGGCACTTAAGAACCACAAACCTAGTATTAGCCCGGATGCTTCTGTTAAAGATGTGATCGTTGAAATTAGCAGAAACCGTTTAGGTGCTGTTGTTGTTGTAGAGATGAACAAGATTCTAGGTATCATTACTGATGGTGACATTAGGAGGATGCTGGAGAATCATTCTGATTTAAGCAATATTAAAGCTAGAGATTTAATGAATTCAAATCCGAAGAGAATCGAAAAAGATTTATTGGCAATAAGTGCGCTTGATGTCATAAAACAGAATAACATAACCCAATTGTTAGTAACAGATGCTGGAAATTACTTTGGTATCGTACATTTGCATGACCTTCTTCAGGAAGGCATCATATAACACTTTCTAATTTAGCATGAATAAGAATAATTACGCATTGATAATGGCCGGCGGTGTTGGCAGCCGGTTCTGGCCGGTAAGCAGGACAGAGTTCCCAAAACAATTCATTGACTTCTTTGGTGTCGGAAAAACTTTGATTCAGAGTACTTATGAACGTTTTTTAAAAATATGTCCGCCTGAAAATATTTTTATTGTAACTAATGAAATCTATATAGATATCGTTAAAGAGCAATTACCTGACCTAAAAGAAAATCAGATCCTGGCTGAGCCTATCATGAGAAACACAGCACCATGTATTTCTTATGGTTCAATGAAAATTGCAAGTCTGAATCCAAATGCAACCATAGTTGTTGCACCTTCAGATCATACCATAACTAATCCGGATGCCTTTGTAGCAGCAATTGAACAGTCGTTAAAAGCAGCCTCTGAGAACAATTGCCTGATCACACTAGGTATTAAACCAAGCAGACCAGATACAGGATATGGTTACATTCAATATGTAGAAAATACACTTAAGACTGACGAGCAAATCCATAAAGTGAAGATATTTACTGAAAAGCCAAATATTGAGCTCGCAAAGTCTTTTATACAAAGTGGTGACTTCCTATGGAATGCAGGGATATTTATCTGGTCTGCAAAATCTATAAATGATTCATTCCACAAGCACCTTCCTGATATGCACGAGATATTTTTACAGGGACGCGCTTTATATAACACTGAAAATGAAAAACAATTCATCAGTGATGCCTATCAGCAATGCACAAACATTTCTATAGATTTTGCCATTATGGAGAAAGCTGATAATGTTTATGTGTTACCTGCAGAATTTGGTTGGTCTGATTTAGGCACGTGGGCTTCAATATATGATATTGCTGAACATGATTATGTTGGCAACGCGGTGATACCTACTGAAAAAGTAATGATGTTCGACTCTTCAAATTGCATGGTTAATGTACCTAAAGATAAACTGGTTATTCTTCAGGGATTACATGATTATATTGTTGTAGAATCTAACAACACATTACTAATTTGTCCACGTTCAGAAGAACAATCTATAAAACAAGTTGTTGCAGATGTAAAAGCCAAATTTGGCACAAAATACATCTAGCTTTCAAACTAAATTCTATACCTACATCCGAATTTGGACTAAAAACCAGGTTCGGATGTCTTTTTATTACCCTTTAAACATTTTGAGTTTTTACAATGAGTAAGTTTTTATATGGAATTGATTTTGGAACAACCAATTCTGCCCTATCTATTTTTGATGAAGAGAAAAATGAAATTATAGAAACGATTATCGTGCCTTCAATTTTATATTTTGGAAGTGAACAGAGTGCAGCAGAGCCACTAAAGTATGTAGTTGGAGAAGAGGCAATAGCAGCTTACCTTGCTGATGGAATGAAGGGACGCTTCATGAAATCAATTAAACGAATACTTCCAAGAAGCAGCTTTATCGAAACAAGAATCCATCATAAAAGATTGAATGCATCAGACCTGGTGACTTTAATTTTAAAAGAGTTAAAGACTAAGGCAGATTTGATTACTGGTATTGATTGTCAGAAGGCTATTATTGGCAGACCTGTTTTCTTTGATGATGACAATACCACTAAGGATGCATTAGCACAAAAAAGATTAACTAAAGCTGCAGAAAATGCTGGATTTAATGAAGTAAGATTTCAATTTGAGCCTATTGGAGCAGCTTTTGCCTATGAAAAAACCATTAGTAAAAAGGAAAAAGTACTGGTTGCCGATCTGGGTGGTGGAACTACAGACTTCACTTACCTTGAACTAGATCCTGCAAAAATTGGCAGTAAAGACCGTAAAAAAGACATTATTGCCACTGGAGGTATATATATTGGCGGCGATAGCTTTGACTCTGCATTTATGTGGGAAAAAGGCACACCTTATTTTGGAAAATATACGATGTATGAAGCAGCCCCTGGAAAAATGCTTAAGGTCCCAGTTTCCTTATTTTCTAATATATGCTCATGGGAGCAGATGAACTTTTTTAACGGTTTAAAGGTCAAAAATGACATACAGACTTATTATCACTATTCCAAAC
This sequence comes from Pedobacter sp., assembly GCF_041645105.1. Classification (GTDB taxonomy): domain Bacteria; phylum Bacteroidota; class Bacteroidia; order Sphingobacteriales; family Sphingobacteriaceae; genus Pedobacter. The sequence goes on along the minus strand of NZ_JBAZQQ010000007.1, from coordinate 257,828 downwards.
AGGACAAGACATTCAAAAATCTTATCACACTTATAGATAATAATTTAGGCTACTCTATATTCCAAACAATAGAGCAAACTAAAATAGAATTATCCAAACAAACCAGTTCAAAATTTAAGTATTCAGAAATGGAAATCGAGATTGATGAAGCTATTTCTATCGAACAATATGAAACAGTGATTGATAAGGATATCAGAAAGATCAGCCAGTATCTCGATGCTTTTTTATTGCAGCATCAGATTAAGCCTGAAGAAATAAACAGTTTATTTTTAACAGGAGGAACATCAATGGTGCTTGCCATTAAAAGCCTATTTAAAGACAGATTCCCTGATACCCCAATGCATACAGGAGATAACTTTATAAGTGTAGCTAAAGGATTAGCTTATAGCGGTTACTTATTTAACGATTAATAAGAAAAAATGGTCATCTTCAGCTATTGCCGCTGTCTGATGGCCTCATATAAAATAACACCTGCCGATACAGATACGTTTAACGAACTGATCTCTCCAATCATAGGAATTTTAGCCAGGTGATTTGCCATACGCATTATCTCATTTGAAATCCCCTCATCTTCAGCCCCCATTACGATAGCCGTTGGAGCAGTATAATCAGGCACATAGATCAAATCATTGGTTTTTTCAGTACAAGCCACGATCTGCAAGCCACATTCCTGCAAATACAAGGCTACTTTATGCAAATTCTGATGTCTGCATACCGGAATAGTGAACAGAGCTCCGGCGGAAGTTTTTATGGCATCGGCATTAATTTGCGCAGAATTTTTAGAAGGTACAATTATAGCATGTACTCCGGCACAAGCAGCAGTACGGGCAATAGCTCCCATATTTCTTACATCAGTAACCCCATCAAGAATCAATACCAATGGTGTCTCTCCTTTTTCATAAATTATTGGAATGATATCCTCAATTTTTTGAAAAGAGATAGCTGATATAACTGCGATAACCCCCTGATGGTTCTTTTGGGTCATTCGGTTCAATTTTTCAATCGGCACATTGTGTACAGGAATATCAGTCCCTTTTAATAAGGCCTTTAGCTCCAATATGATCCCACCGGTAAGTCCGCGTTGTATATAAATACTCTCCACATCTTTTCCAGCTTTAATCGCCTCTATTACAGCACGTATACCAAATACAAATTCATTATTTTCTTTAGGTCTTGAAGGTCTCCGGGAATTTTCCATTAATATTAAATTGAACGGCAAAAATAAGGATTCTTTTCCACATAGTTTTGTTAGCAAAAATCTAAAATTTCATAGGACGATACCGTAACGCAAGTATTGATGAATGTCTAAATGTGAGTAAACAATTAACGAAAGGACTTATTTTTTGCATAATTTTGTAGTTATGAGTAACGATCCCCAATCCCAAGGAAATGATAAAGCAAATTTTAGTGCAAGAAAAAACCGTTTAAGTAACACGATAAGTACTATGGGGAGGATACCTCCACAAGCTACAGATCTTGAAGAAGCGGTTCTAGGTGCACTGATGCTCGAAAAGGATGCATTATCTACTGTTATTGACATCCTTAAGCCTGAAATGTTTTATAATGAAGCACATAGAAAAATATTTGAGGCAATCCAGGGACTCTTCCAAAAATCAAAGCCAGTTGATATTTTAACGGTTACGTCTGAAATGCGTACACTGGGGCTATTGGAAATGATTGGAGGAGCTTATTACATTACGAATCTGACCAACAGGGTCGCTTCTGCGGCGAACATTGAGTTTCATGCCAGAATTGTTTCTCAGAAATATATTCAAAGGGAACTGATCAGAATTTCATCAGAGATCATATCTAATGCTTATGAAGATACAACAGATATTTTCGACCTGTTAGACCAGGCTGAAAAGGGGTTATTTGATATTGCACAAAACAACCTGCGTAGAGATACACAGAAAATGGATGAGATTGTAAAACAATCATTGGCTACACTAGAAGAACTACGAGGTAAGAGCGATGGTTTAACTGGGGTACCTTCAGGTTTTACAGATCTTGACCGCATTACAGGTGGCTGGCAACCTTCGGATTTGGTAATTATTGCTGCACGTCCGGCGATGGGAAAAACAGCTTTCGTATTAACCTGTGCAAGGAATGCTGCAGTACAGTTTCATCGTCCAGCCGTAGTATTCTCTTTAGAGATGTCTTCCGTACAGCTTGTAAATCGTTTGATTTCCGGAGAAGCTGAAATTGAGCAAGAGAAAATCAGAAAAGGTAATCTACAAGAATGGGAATGGCAACAACTACATAGTAAAATAGGTGGATTGACCGAAGCCCCTCTATTAATTGATGATACACCCGCACTTAACATATTTGAGTTCAGAGCTAAATGTAGAAGGCTAAAAGCACAATACGATATACAACTAATCATTATCGATTACTTGCAGTTGATGCATGGTAAAGGTGAAGGTCAAGGTGGTGGTGGAAACAGGGAGCAGGAAATTGGTAGTATTTCAAGGGCATTAAAATCTGTTGCTAAAGAATTAAACGTACCTGTATTAGCCCTTTCGCAGTTAAGTCGTGCGGTAGAAAGTAGACCTGGGGTAAATGGAAAGAGGCCAATGCTATCAGATTTACGTGAATCGGGCTCTATTGAGCAGGATGCGGATATGGTTTTATTCTTATACAGACCTGAGTATTACGGTATCACAGAAGATGAACAAGGCCGTTCACAAGCCGGTGTTGGTGAGGTAATTATTGCCAAGCACAGAAATGGTGAAACTGGTATTGTACCACTTCGCTTCATTGGTAAATACGTTAAATTTGCGGATTTGGAAGAGAGTTTCTCTGCACCAACTTCCTTCTCAATGGATAGCCCTAGTGCAGGCATGGCTCCTTCTCAAGATTTTGACAGGCCAGCGGGAAATGTAATTATTAAACCTTCACGGATGGATGATATGCATGATGATGCACCATTTTAGGCTACAAAAAATAGCCTAGTAATATTCCGGCAAGCACAATAAATGGCGTACTGATTTTGGTATAATTAAGCACCAGAAAAGTAATCACCATTATTACAATAGCCAATGCATTTAAGGCAACAGGCATTAGTAACAGAATAAACGCTGCAATAATAAAACCTACACTCACCGCATTAATACCCGTTAAGGAGTATTTAATGCGTGTGATTTTTTTAAGATCTTCCCAGAAAGGAACAATAAACAACACTAATATTACTCCGGGTAAATTGATTCCGATAACACCAACCACCCCTCCTAAGATCTGTCCACTTATACCAAAACCAAAATTACGCATACTCAGAGCACCCAGGTAGCTGGTAAAAGAAAATGTTGGACCTGGCAGCGCTTGTTGCAAAGCGAAGCCCGATAAAAAGCCAGAAGCACTCAGGTATTGCTTCATTTGTACGAACTCGGTAAACATCAGTGGAACTAAAACTTGTCCACCTCCAAAAATCACGATACCATTGCGGTAAAAATTCTCAAAAAGCCTGATAGGCAAACTAAATGGTGAAGTTCTATTAATGATGGCCCCCATAAGTGCTAAAATCAGCAATACTCCAAAAAAATAACTTAACTTTTTGGGGTTGATATTAGAGAATAAATTCAATCTGATATTACTTTCTTCTGCCGGTGTGCCTATGGCTGAAGATATCATTCCTCCCATTAAAATAGCCAAAGGAAATACGTAAGCATTCCTTAAAACCAAGGTGACGATAACAGCGGATATTGCCAAAAATATAGTTAACTGTGATATTAAAATTCTTTTAGCAAGATTAAACGCCCCATATGCCACAATTCCAAGTGCAATAGGTTCTACATATTCCAGCACATCGGTAAACTTGCCTTTCTGATCCAGCTTTCCAAAAGTTATTGCTGCAAAAGTCATAATTGCAGCTGATGGTAAAATCCAGATTAAAAAAGTGATAATAGAAAGCTTTAACCCTCCTACTTTATAAGCAACACCTACAAGTGTTTGCGTAGATGCAGGACCTGGTAATACTTGTGCAAGTGCATTTAATTCCAGCAGCTCTTCTTCAGAAACGAAGGCCACATTCTTCACAAAATACTTTAGTAAAAGTGCCAGATGCGCCTGTGCTCCTCCAAAAGCCGTAAAAGTAAAAAGAGTTACATTCCTGATAAACAACAATTGCCTTTTGCTCACCTGCTTCAATTTAATTAATCATCTTCATAATCTAAACCGGCTGCCGAGTTATATGCTCCCTGAAGTTCAGAAAAAGCATGCATATCTCTTTTTGCCCTGGCAGCAAGCATACCTTTCTGATAAATTTCCAATGCACTATCCGTTTGTTCTAATTTCTGGTAAAGTTTACCCAGATGATAATAAGTACCCACATAATCAGGATGGTCATTTATCAGCTTTAAGTAATATTCCAGCGCTTTTTCAGTATCATTTGAACTGTTATACTCTGTAGCCAGTGCATACAGAACAAAGGGATCATTAGGATCACTTTCTAAAAACTCCAATAACTTTATTAATCGGGTACTTTGCATTTTAATTCCCTGCTTTTTTAATTAGATTTGCAAAAAGACATTTAGAAGTTTAAGGACTTCTTTAACCTTTAAAAATCAAATATATTAATTCTATGAACCCATCTTTGGGTTAAATATTAAAAATCAATATGTGATCCTATGAAAATATTAGTTTGTATCAGTAACGTGCCCGACACGACAACAAAAATAACTTTTACCAACGATAATACACAATTCAATACAGCAGGGGTGCAATTTATTGTAAATCCTTATGATGAAATTGCGTTATCAAGGGCGATTGAGCTTTGCGATGGTGGAAAAGGAACAGTTACGGTAGTCAATGTGGGTGAGAGTTTTACAGACCCAACTATTAGAAAAGCTTTAGCTATCGGAGCTGATGATGCAGTCAGAATTAATGCTGCACCCAGAGATGCTTATTTTACAGCATACCAGATTGCTGAGTATGCAAAGACCAATGATTTTGATATGATCCTTTGCGGACGTGAGTCGATCGACTACAACGGCTCGCAGGTAGCTGCAATGGTTGGCGAATTTTTAGATATCCCATCTATATCTATCATTAAAAAATTGGATTACGATGGATCAACAGCAACAATTGAGCGTGAAATTGAAGGTGGTAAAGAAGTGATTTCAGTAACTGGAAAATTCATTGCTAGCTGCGCCGAAGGAACTGCTGAACCTAAAATCCCAAATATGAGAGGAATTATGTCAGCACGTACTAAACCTCTTCAGGTAGTTGAAGCTAAAGATATTGTGCAACTTAGTAAAGTACAGCAATTTGAAACACCTCCCCCACGTGGTGCAGTTAAATTAGTACCAGCAGAAGAAACTGCTAAATTAATCGATCTGTTACACCAGGAGGCGAAAGTTATCTAAACTTCAGTTTCAAATTTTAAATTATTTAATAAAGATCTTATGTCAGTTTTAGTATATGTAGAACAAGTTGATGGTAAATTTAAGAAATCAGTTTATGAAGCGGTTTCTTATGCAAAAGCCATTGCAGATAAACAAAATAGTAATTTAACAGCCATTTCTATAGGTAATGTTGCTGAGGCAGAGCTTAAAGAATTGGGTAAATATGGTGCTTCAAAGGTTTTAAATGTTTCTAATGACCAATTAAAAAACTTTGTAAACCAAGCTTATGCAGCAGTAATTGCTGAGGCGGCTAAAAAAGAAAACGCAGACGTTGTAGTCTTATCTAATTCATTCTCAGGAAAGGGATTGGCACCACGTATTGCAGTAAAACTTGAAGCTGGATTAGTTGATGGTGCTGTTGAATTGCCACAATTAGATGGTGGAAGATTCCAGGTAAAGAAAACAGCTTTCTCTGGAAAAGCTTTTGCTGTGACAGAATTGACTTCTGCTATAAAAGTAATTGCACTTAATCCAAATGCATTTGGCACTAAAGAAAATGCTACCGACGCAGCAATTGAAGCTTTCAATCCTGAAGTTAAATCAACAGACCTTGCTGCTATTGTAAAAGAGGTGGTTAGGGCTACAAATAAAGTTTCATTACCAGATGCAGAACTTGTTGTTTCTGCAGGCAGAGGTCTTAAGGGTCCTGAAAACTGGGGAATGATAGAAGAGCTTGCTGACCTGTTGGGCGCTGCTACAGCTTGCTCTAAACCAGTCTCGGATGCAGATTGGAGACCACATTCAGAACATGTTGGACAAACTGGTATTGCGATCAGTCCAAATTTGTATATTGCAATAGGTATTTCTGGCGCTATCCAGCACTTAGCGGGTGTTAGTTCTTCAAAAGTAATTGTTGTTATCAATAAAGACCCTGAAGCTCCATTCTTTAAAGTTGCGGATTATGGAATTGTTGGCGATGCATTTGAAGTAGTACCAAAATTAATTGAGGCGTTAAAAGCACATAAAGGGTAATATTTGTCATTCTGAGCTTGCTAAATAGATCATAGTTTTAGCGAGCTTAACATGACATTTCAGCAAAATGAAGAAAGTAAAACTAGACATCGTTGGTTTATCTTATAGCCAAACCCAATCCGGGGCTTATGCACTCGTGCTTGGAGAAGTAAATGGTAGAAGACGTTTGCCAATTATAATTGGTGCGTTTGAAGCTCAGGCTATTGCCATAGAGATTGAAAAGATGACCCCGAGCAGGCCATTAACCCACGACCTATTTAAGACATTTGCGCAGATCTATAATATTGAAATTCAGGAAGTCCTGATTTATAATTTAGTAGAGGGTGTTTTTTATGCCAAACTAATCTGTACAGATGGAAAAACTACACATGAAATTGACGCCCGCACTTCTGATGCAATTGCATTAGCTGTTCGTTTCAATGCCACTATTTATACCTACGAGTTCATTTTATCTTCGGCTGGTATTGTAATAGAAGGTAATGATTTCCTTTTCCTTGAAAATATGGATACACTTCCTAAAGAGAAAGGAGCTGAAGACCTCTCCTCTATCCCATCTTCAAGTTATAAATCATTAAGTACAGAAGAATTAAACCAAAAGCTTCAGGAAGCACTTGCAGAAGAGGCCTATGAAAAAGCTGCCCGCATACGTGACGAACTAAACAAAAGAAACAATGAACGTTAAGTTTCGCTTAACCCTGATGAGTTTTATGCAATTCTTCGTCTGGGGTGCCTGGTTAATTACCATAGCTAATTACTGGTTCGGCACAAAACAATGGGATGGCACACAATTCGGTGCCATTTTCGCAACCATGGGTTTTGCGTCGTTAATCATGCCTACGCTAAGTGGTATTATTGCCGACAAATGGGTAAATGCAGAAGTCCTTTATGGTATTCTGCATATTTTGTATGCGGGTGTTTTGTTTTATTTACCACAGGTAGATAGCCCTAATGGTTTCTTTTGGGTAATGTTGCTAGCCATGTGCTTTTACATGCCTACTATATCATTAAGTAATTCCATTTCTTATACAACTTTAAAGTCTGGTTCCTTTGATGTAATCAAAGACTTCCCTCCAATCAGAGTATGGGGTACTATAGGTTTTATAGTTGCCATGTGGACAACCAACTTAACAGGGAACAAAGCTACAGCTTATCAGTTCTATATTGCCGGAACTGCAGCGCTTGCATTAGGCTTATATGCCTTTACCCTACCTAAGTGCCCGCCACAAGGTATAAAAACAGAGAAGAAATCTCTTGCACAAACCTTAGGCCTGGAAGCATTTAAGCTTTTTGCTAATTATAAAATGGCTTTATTCTTCATCTTTTCGATGTTCTTAGGCGGTGCACTTCAACTAACAAATGCTTATGGTGATGTGTTTTTGGATGAATTTAAATTGTTTCCAACTTATGCAGACTCATTTGTAATTAAGTACTCTACCATTATCATGTCCATTTCGCAGGTTTCAGAAACCTTGTTTATATTAGCGATTCCTTTCTTTTTAAAGCGTTTTGGTATCAAAAAGGTAATTGTGATTGCCATGCTGGCATGGGTGCTCCGTTTCGGCTTCTTTGCTTATGGCGACCCAGCAGGTAACTTATGGATGATTGTTATGTCATGCGTGGTATACGGAATGGCCTTCGATTTCTTTAACATTTCAGGTTCTCTTTTTGTAGAAACTTCTACTACTGCAAAAACACGTTCCTCTGCACAAGGAATGTTTATGATGATGACCAATGGATTTGGAGCAGTATTTGGCAGTCTGGTATCAGGTTGGATGATAGATAAATATTTTACTAAACACTACAACGATATTCAATCGCTTGCAGCTGTTGCCAACACAGAACCTACAAATGAGCATTTACTTACCTTTTTAAAGAATAAGGGTATAAATGTATTAACTAATGGAGATTTAAGCCGTGCTTTAGATGTTAAAGACTGGCACCATATATGGCTTTCCTTTACAGCATATGCATTGATTATTACCATTGCCTTTGCCATTATGTTTAAACATAAACACAGCATTGCAGAAGAAAAGGCAATTGAACAAAAACTAGGTCATTAAGATCATAAAAAAATCCCCGCTCAAATGAACGGGGATTTTTCTTTATATATAATTCAAGATATTATCTGTCTTTTATTGCGCTGAACTTTCTATCGGTATGACCAACATATATTTGACGTGGACGCCCGATTGGTTCTTTATTCTCATGCATTTCTTTCCATTGAGCAATCCATCCTGGTAAGCGTCCTAATGCAAACAATACAGTAAACATATCTGTAGGGAAACCTAGTGCTCTATATATGATACCTGAATAGAAATCAACATTCGGGTACAATTTACGTTGAACAAAATATGGATCGTTTAATGCAGCTTCTTCTAGTTTCTTAGCGATTTCTAAAACTGGATCATCAATACCTAATTTCTCTAAAATATCATCACATGCTTTTTTAATGATTTTAGCTCTTGGATCAAAGTTTTTATAAACTCTGTGTCCGAAGCCCATCATACGGAAAGGATCGTTTTTATCTTTAGCTTTATTGATCCATTTTTCTGTATCACCACCATCTTCCTTAATCAATTCAAGCATTTCGATAACAGCCTGGTTTGCACCACCATGAAGTGGGCCCCATAATGCATCGATACCTGCTGATACAGAAGCATATAAATTACAATCAGACGAACCAACCATTCTTACAGTAGATGCCGAACAATTTTGTTCATGATCAGCATGTAGAATAAGTAATGTATTCATGGCGCTAACTACTACAGGATCAATTTCGATTTCTTCGGTACGCTGACCAAAAATCATGTTTAAGAAATTGCTTACATAATCATACTTATTTTTAGGATAAATAAGTGGATGACCTAATGATTTTTTATAAATGAAAGAAACTATAGTCGGAAATTTAGCCAATAATTTAATCATCGTCAGATCCATTGATTCTGCCGATGAATTAGCTTTTAATGATTCAGGATAAAATGTAGATAAAGAACAAACCAAAGAAGACAACTGAGCCATTGGATGTGATTTTGAAGGGTATCCATCCAAAAACTTCTTCATATCCTCATGAATCAACGTATGTCTGCTAATTTGCAACTGGAAGTCTGTTAATTGACTTTCTGTTGGCAAATCGCCATATATTAATAAGTATGCTACTTCTAAAAATGTCGATTTTTCTGCCAGTTCCTCGATTGGATATCCACGGTATTTTAAAATACCCAGTTCACCATCTAAAAATGTTATTGCACTCTTTGTTGAGCCCGTATTTTTGTATCCTAAATCTAAAGTGATATGACCTGTTAAATCTCTAAGTTTAGAAATATCAATAGCCTTCTCCCCCTCGGTTCCTGTGATAACGGGGAATTCATACACTTTTCCATCAATCTTAATTTCTGCAATATCTGACATATATATTCTTAAATTTATAAAAACAAACTTAACCAATTCATTCTAATTGGCTTCTAGCTTAAATAACAAAACTGTTAAATTATTATTAAATATGGGTCAACGCCAAGTAAATTACAAGGCAGTTTTTATTGTTTCTACAACTCGACCACATTCCATCATTTCATCACCATAATATGGATTTTGTATTTTTTGCTCACTCGACAACCAATCACCTCCATCGCCATTGTTAGCCATCGGACAATGTTGAACAAAAATAGCTCCTTTAGTAATATCAGCATGCTTAAATAGCGCTATTACATCTGAACTTAATGAAGTAAAATCTTTACGTTGGGCCGCAATATCTGCAGCTGTAGCGATTTTTTCAGCAATCAATGCTGTATTCTCACAGCCCTTATAACTGGCTAAATCCGCTTTAAGAGCATCAGCAGCTTTTTTCGCTTCCTCAAATTTTGTAGACACTAAAGCGTCTTTTAGTATAATGTAACCATTATAAATCGCCTGAACCTTAGGTTCTTTTAACTCTACTTCAGCAGGAGCCGCAGTGGCTGCATCTGAAGTAGTTGTGTCTGAATTCCCTGCTACTTTTTTTTCTGTATTTGTGCAAGAAACTATCCCTGCGATTAGCATTACTGCCAGATATTTTCTCATGTATTTTTTTTTGGTTAAAATACCAATTTAATTTTAAATAAATAAGAAAGCTCCTGATTTTTTCAGGAGCTTTCTATAATTAGCAGAAAAATAGTGTTATAATTTAAAACCATAGGCTATCCGTAGTGCGACCTGGCCTACTGTTCCACCACCTACAGGTACTCCTTCATATTTGACTCCCAGATCTAATCCACTGCTCCATGCATAGCCAATTGCTGGTGAATACACAAAGTGCGTTCCTGAATTTTCAGTTACCCCAAAGGCAGCACCAACTTCTGCCAATGCATACGGACCAGAGCCAGTTTCATCTAAAAACACTTTCAAACCGGTTTTTAATGGGATATAACCGTAATCACTCACTTTCACATTATTTGCAATTTCTTTTCCCATAAAATGAGTGTATCCCGCTGTTACAGGAATCGAAACTTGCTTAGATACATCGAACTGTAATCTAGCATCAGCACCAAGTGCGAAATTGTATCCATCATTAGTAGGAATACCAAGGTTTAAACCTATTCCTAATTTCTGAGCATTTGCATTAGTAGTAAAAAACAATGCCACAACAGCTACTGCCGAGGCAATAAATTTGGTAGTTCTATTCATAGGTACGTTTTTACGTTATACAATCAGGTTTATCCTGATTTATATACAATGTTGCAAACCCTGTGCCATAGATTTAAAATTGAAGATAAAATAAAAAGGCTCCTGAAAATCAGGAGCCTTTTTACTTTAATTATTTTATCTCAGTTATTACAATTTGAAGCTATAAGCTAAACGTAAAGCAAACTGACCGTTTTGTGGTCTGAATGTGTTAGAAGTTCTTTGTTGAGTAACACCTTCGTATCTAGCACCAATATCAAAACCACCAGCAGTCTGGTAACCTAATCCACCTGAATAGATAAATGACTCTTTAGAATCTTTTTCAGTACCGAAACCGAAACCAGCTTCACCTGATAAATATAAACCACCGATTTGAGGGAATACTTTAACACCAGCTTTTACTGGAATAAAGTTATAATCTTCACCTTGACCATCTTTCGCTTTGAATGAAGTATAACCACCAGTTGCAGTAAGTGCTAATTCTCTTGACAATTCAAATTGAAAACCTAGATCTGCACCATAAGCATATTCGAATGGAGATTTGTCAGTAGTAGTTCCACCACTAATACCGATACCTAAACGTACACCTTTAGCATCTTCTCTTGTTTGAGCTTGAGTAGCCGTTGCAGTAAACATAAACAAACCTGCTGCAATAGCTAAAATTCCAGTAACTTTTTTCATCTTTTTAATTTCAATTATATAAAACTTATTTGTGTATTATAAATATATATTTAATTGTCGATAAATTATTAATACCTCTAACTAAATAACTATTTATTACTCCCCTTTGCAAAACGTATGCCACATTTCTTAACTGTCAATTATTAATTTACAATAATAATGATGTTAAATGTTCTACATTTTACATCAAAATATGCCCTGACTGTTAAAAAAGGAGTTATACAAATCCAGTGCTTGTTGGGTAGGGTCAGTTTTTTCAGTCGATTTTATCCAATGAATTTTAACACCATCCTTTTCCATTTTTCTGAAAAAAGTCATCTGACGCTTTGCAAACTGACATATCGCTATTGTTAATTTCTCAACTAATGTCCTATAATCGATTTCACCCAAAATATACGTTACAACATACTTATATTCAAGACCATAGAACTGAAGCTTCTCTATAGAAACACCTGATTGCATCAATTGCTCCACCTCATTTATAAGGCCTTCATTTAACCTTAATTCCAAGCGGCTAATGATGCTTTGCCTACGCAAATTCAGTTCAGGTTCTAACCCAATTACACACGAATTAAATGTTGGTCTTACTACTTTGTCAAGTTTATGGTCAGTTAGATATGAAGAAACCTCTATGGCTCTAATAATTCTCTTCCGAGAAGACAAATCGGCGTGAGCTGTAAATTTATGAGAATATTTTGACAATAAATGTATTAGTTCTTCCGTTTCCAACTTAAGCAAAGTTGTCCTTAATGTAGGATTTGGTGGAATTGCTGTGTATTCATGGTCTTGCAGGACGCTGTGAATATACATACCACTGCCACCACATAATATTGGCAGTGCATTTTTGTCAGTTATTTTTTCAAAAGCACGATAAAAGTCTTCTTTAAATTCATTTACATTATAACTGTCGCCTGCCTTTTTAATGTCTATTAAATGATAATGGATTCTCTTTCCATTAATTATATATTCATCAAGATCTTTCCCTGTGCCAATATCCATTCCTTCAAATACCTGTCTGCTATCGCCACTAATGATTTCGCCTTTTAAAATATTTGCCAAATTCACAGCTAACTTTGTTTTACCAGAAGCAGTGGGGCCCAATATGATTAGAAGTGGATTTTTAGTCATTATTTAATTAAACTTTATTCAAGTATAGTATGTATTTAAGATTGCCTGTATTAAACACTGCGGCAAATTTATCTTGACCAAGATCCGGCATACGATGTGGAAAATATCTGATCATCTCCTCTTTTTGTAACCATATCTTAGCTGGAGGAGTAGTTTCAACAAGTTTAAAACCTGAAAGTTCATAAGCATTCCCTAGCGACCAATCACGATCTGCATAACTCATTACATCATCAGGTTGAATTAATTTTATAAAATGCTTAAGTAATTTTGTAAAGCCCCCTGTAACTGTATAACCCATTCTAGTAGCAAAACGAATCAATTCAACAGATTTATAACTGGCAGAAATTCCTTTCATCCATCTCACATTACTAAAACAGGCTACTGCCACAGTTTGTCCGTCTATTTGAAGTGCAAATTTATACCGCGCTTTAGCAGAGGCTTGAATATGATTTGCAATTAAAAAATCATCCGCTTCCGTTTGATCAATTACGGTAACCAGCCCCTTTCGCCCATGCAACCTTTTATTTAAGCCTAAAATAGATTTAATTCTTCCGATTACCTGCTCTTGCCTGGTTAGCCAGATATCTTCCCATAACTGAACTAAAACAACATTTTTAAGCTGATATACCGATTGTAAATCAATTAATTCCGAAGCAGAATAATCATTATCAAGGGGTATCAGATTAATGACCAGTTTATCGTTGATCATGATCAAATCATACCGATCATATATTTCAGTTCTTGCAATAATTCCATTATCCTGCAGTGCAATCCAAACACTGTTTTGCCAGATCAATCCTACACCCAACCCTTTTCCTTATATAACCTGAATCCTTCTGCCAATGCACTTTCAATACTCGCTAACAATGTATCGTCCAATTTTTTGATATGAAAACAAGATTTCCCTTTTAATAATTTCAACAGACCAGGATCAAAAATCTCTTTCATTTTTTCAGGTTCTGCATAAACAGGCATAAAATAGAAGCCAACATGTCCTTTAAAAATCTTTACTTCTGCAAAATAAACTTCATTTCTCTTTTTCCCTTCAATAACCACATTCATATCACTCCACAGATCAAAAGTTGTTTCACTGTTTATCCTGTTGCTAAACCCTTGTGCAGTGTAAGGTTGTAATACTGCTCTTATCGTTTGAAATATTTCTATGAAGTCTGTTTTCATTATATAGATGATAAAATTTATTTAGATAACATCTTAAAAACCATATTGTTTATTTACCTAAATCAAGCCACCATTCTTTTGACGGATAATGTTCATCCAAAACAACAGACTCACCCAGTAAGGGGGTTGTAATTTTAAAATTATCAGCTTTAGCCTGTTTTGCTACACGGATAGCTGGATCATCCCAGCTGTGCATTGCTAAAGCAAATTTCCCCCAATGTACAGGAAGTAATACTTTAGCATTTAAATCTTTAGCTGCCTGAACTGTTTGCTCAGGGAACATATGTATCAATGGCCAATACGCATTATACTGTCCACATTCCAGAATAACTAAATTAAAAGGACCATATTGCTCCCCCACTTTTTTAAAATGAGTATCATATCCAGAATCTCCCCCTAAATATAATTTGTGATTAGCACCCTGTAATACAAAAGCCGACCATAGGGTCTGGTTTCTTTTAAATCCTCTACCAGTAAAATGGCGTGCTGGTGTAGCAATAAACTTTAACCCGTTAGCAGTAACATTTTCATCCCATGCCAACTCAACAATTTTGTCTGCCGGCACTCCCCATCGCTCCAGATGTGCTCCTACACCTAAAGAAGTAATGAAAAGTTTAGTTTTACTTTTCAGCTTTAATATACTTTGATAATCAAGGTGATCATAATGATCATGTGTAATCAATACAATATCCAAGTAAGGGAAATCTTCCACCTTCACAAAATCTGTCCCCTTAAAATTACGAGTTCCAATAAAAGAGAATGGAGATGGACGTTCACTAAATACTGGATCTACAAGTACCTTTACACCGTCAATTTGCAAGTAATAAGAGGAATGACCAAACCAAATAAGTTTGGTCTTAGTACTGGTCGTAAAATCTGGCTTAATATGCGGAAGGTTCTCTTTAGGTGAACTATTATCATTGCCCTTCATCATTCCTACAAGCATATCCCAATAACTCACACTATCCGGTTTCATTGGTGTTGGTGAAAGGTTTTCAAGCGTACCATCTGCCTTGAAATTACTAAGCTTTTTTAGTTTTTCCAATCTCGTTCCTTCAGATACAGAACCAAACACAGGTAAGTTCAGTACCCATACTGTTGCCAGTGCGAGTACTACAATAATGACCAAAATGGAATACATAAATTTCTTCATTTACAATTATTAATCAGCTTTCGTTTCAACTACTGCCTCAGTTGGTGGCTGTGGCGGTGGTGCCAATTTTGCAGCAAGTGTATTTCCTGACAGCAATAACTCATTGGTAATTGCAGTCGTATATTCAGCAATTTCTGCCTTAAAATCAACTACCGAAGCACCAGAGCGTATTTCTTCCAGACGTTTTTCCCACTGACCTGTTAACTCTGCTTGTGCAATTTTCTGATCTTTTACTACATCATATACAGCTAAACCCTTTGTAGTTGGTACCAGATTGCGTTTCTCCCTCGAAATATACTCCCTGTTAATCAACGTTTCTATAATTGAAGCCCTTGTTGCAGGTGTACCCAATCCACTATCTTTCATTGCATATCTCAATTCTTCATCTTCAATATCCTTTCCAGATGTTTCAAGGGCTTTTAATAAAGAAGCCTCATTGTACATAGGTTTAGGTTTGGTTTGCTTTTCTAACAAAGCTTTATTTGTAATCGGCAGCTCCTCACCTTTTTTAACTTTTGGCAAAGCAGGATTATCCTCGTCTTTCTTTTCTTCGTCAGACTCGTTAAATACGGACCTCCATCCAGCAGAACGAATAACGGTTCCATTAGCTATAAACAATGAACCCGATTCAACAGATATTTTAGTGATTTCTTTCACACATTCCTGATGAAAAGCCTCGAGCATCCTTCCAACAACCATATCATAGACCGCCTGCTGATCACTACCTAAATGATATGGCGTTTCGCCAGTTGGTAGAATAGCATGGTGATCTGTTACTTTCTTAGCATTAACGCTTCTTTTATTTAATGGAATGCTTTGTAAAAACTCTGCCTGCCTGCCAAAATCCTTATGTGATTTTAATTTGTCTATCAAGTTAAGCACTCCAGCAAATACATCATCACCAATATACCTACTTCCTGTACGGGGATAGGTAACCAATTTACTTTCATATAAACCCTGTAAAAGACTGAGTGTCTGATCAGCTGTATAACCCTTACGTTTATTGGCTTCCTGTTGCAGACTACTTAAATCATGTAATAATGGAGGTGGTTCTTTTCTGGGTTTCGCCTCAACGCTTATAATCTTAGCACCATTGGGAAATCCAGATGCTACATCTTCAATTTTAGCCAGCAGTTCTTCTGCTTCTTCTTTTTTATCGAAGTTATTGACCGACATTGCTCTGAATAGCTGTCCGTCTTTATCTACCTGAATAGCTAATTGATAATAAGCTTGCGGAACAAAGTTTTTAATCTCGAGAAACCTTGAACAAATCATAGCTAAGGTTGGAGTTTGCACTCTACCCAGCGATAAGACTGATCTATTTCCAGCAGAAATACTCAAAGCCTGAGTAGCATTCATTCCTACCAGCCAATCCGATTCAGACCTCATATGTGCCGAATTGAACAAAGTATCATACTCTGTTCCTGGTTTCAGATTTCTGAATCCTTCTTTGATTGCTTCATCAGTTTGCGAGGAAATCCAAAGTCTGCGGAAAGGTTTTTTGCATTTCAGAAAGTAATAGATATATCGGAAAATGAGTTCACCTTCCCTCCCGGCATCCGTAGCCACAATGATTTCCTCAGCCTCATCGAACAACTTTTTAATAATATCAAGTTGTTTACGCACTCCGGGGTCTTCAACCATACCATCTTTGGTTTTTATTTTCCGGATGGCCAGTTTAAATTTCTTCGGCAACATTGGTAAATGCTGTTTTCTCCAACCAATAAAACCATAATCTTGTGGAGGAGCAAGCTGTAACAAGTGCCCAAATGCCCAGGTAAAAGAATAACCTTTCCCCTCTATATAGCCATCTTTTTTAGTTGTAGCACCAAAAACCTTAGCCAATTCACGTCCCACCGAAGGTTTCTCTGCAATAACAATCTTCATAATTATTCAAAAATATCTAAACCAATCTTAAAAGTGTTACAATGTGCATCAACAATATCTTTAATATTTGGTGAATAACCACCTCCCATACTTACCTGAACAGGTAAATTATTGTCCTTACAAAACTGTAACACCAACCTGTCTCTCTCTTTACATCCCTCTTTGCTCATTGCAAGTTTACCTAGTTTATCCGTTTCCAGTACATCAACACCTGATAAATAGAATACAAAATCGGGCTTATGTTTTAATAGTAATGGAAGTGATTCCTTCAGTTTATCCAGATACAATTGATCTGTTATACCATCTTCCAATGGAACATCCAGATCGGAACGCTCTTTTCTAAACGGAAAGTTTTTATCGCCATGCATAGAAAATGTAAACACCCTTGGCTCATTATAAAAAATCTCTGCCGTACCATTGCCCTGATGAACATCTAAATCTATCATTAAAATACGGCTGGCTAAATTATTCTTCAACAAATAGTTTGCTGCTATAGCCTGATCATTTAATAAACAAAAACCTTCGCCCCAATTACTACCAGCATGATGTGTACCACCAGCAATATTAAAAGCAATTCCATATTCCAAAGCAAATAAAGCACCATCAACAGTACCTTTAGCAATGCTAATTTCACGTTCTACCAATTGTGCATTTAAAGGAAAACCAATTCTTCTCTGCTCTTTTGAAGAGAGCGTAAGGCATTTAAGTTCATTCCAATAATCTTTATTATGCGACAATATAACGACATCTTCTTCCAACTGATCAGGGGTAAACAAATTGTTTTGAGTAATTACCCCTTCGTGCATTAGCTGTTCAGGAATCAGTTCATACTTCAGCATCGGAAAACGGTGCCCTTCTGGTAAAGGATGTGCGTAAAGCGGATGCCAGGCTATCTTTACCATATTACTTAAGGATTTCTCCTACATGCTTTTCAATATTGATACAAATCTCGTTTACAGGCAGATCATTAGCATCCTCACCAAAAGGATTTTCAATTTCCTCGGCAATGAGTTCTAAACTAGCCAGGACATACAAGATAAAAGGCACTATAGGAACTACAAAATACCCCAAGCTAAATACCCATCCAAATGGCAATGTAATCACATAAATAAAAATGAACTTTTTAATAAAAGCACTGTACGAATATGGGATTGGTGTATTCTTAATTCGTTCACAGCCACCACAAACCTCTGTAAATTGCTGAACATCATCATTCAGAATTATCAGCTGCTGACCTGTAATTTCGCCATTTGCTTCCAATTCAAAAATCCTTGAAGATATTCTTGCAGCCACCTGATTTGGAATATGTTTACCTCCATCGACCTCAATTAAAACACTGTTTTTGCCAAAATACTGCTTCTCTCTTAAATGCTCTTTTAATGCGAAAGCATACTTTGCAATTGCATATTCAAAAAACTCATTATGCTCAGCTTTAAGCTTTAAAGCTTTTATTTTGATGGCAAAATTACGGCTGACATTTGTTAAGGCACCTAATTGCCTACGGCCTTCCCACCATCTGTCGTACGAAGTATTTGTTCTGAATACCAACAACATAGAAATCACAAAACCTAGTAGATTATGCATCATTCCTATATTTTTCACATAGGTCGTTTCAGCAAGCTTCAAATAATTCAATTCCAGGTAGGCAATAATCCCGGAGAATACTGCTACACTGAGCATCAATGGCCATAAAGTACGTATGGTATCCGCTTTATGAATATGAAATATAAAAGTTACCCAGTCTTTTGGATTATAATTTATCATATTATTTTCTATTTCAGAATATTAGATTTTGCTTAAGATATTAATTAAAGTATCCGCTTACTGATATCTAGCAATAAGGCCCCCATAGTAAATACATCCTCAAAAGAATTGTATAACGGCACAGGACTTAGCCTGATCACATTAGGTTCACGCCAGTCGCCCAATACATTATTGGCAACCAACTCCTGGAATACCTCTTTTCCCTTTTGCTTAGCGATAATAGAAACCTGTGCACCACGATCAGCCTCTGTTATAGGCGTTATAATCTTATATTGCTCTTCGCCAATTGCTTTATTCACCTCATTAACAATAAAAAACAAATAGGCTGTTAATCTTTTACTTTTTTCTCTTAACGGAACCATAAAACCAGCTTTTTCAAAGCTTTGTAATG
Organism: Pedobacter sp.; assembly: GCF_041645105.1. GTDB lineage: Bacteria > Bacteroidota > Bacteroidia > Sphingobacteriales > Sphingobacteriaceae > Pedobacter. Next base: position 238,618 of record NZ_JBAZQQ010000007.1, on the reverse strand, counting down.
CTGCATAATATAATGCCATTGGCATAACCTGAGTACAGCTAACCTGCCATCCATCTGCACCGCTTTCCGGCACAAACCCTTTTTCCATTTTAAATCGTTGCTCTTCCTGATAACCCCACCAGCCAGCAAAACGGTTCATTTTAGTATCAGAGAAGTGCTTTTCGTGAACAAAAATACCACTGATGCCACCTGGCCCTGAGTTTTGGTATTTATAGGAACACCAGCAAGCAAAATCAACGTCCCAATCGTGCAGTTTTAGAGGAACATTTCCAGCCGCATGCGCAAGGTCAAACCCTACCACAGCACCAGCTTCATGTCCTGCTTTAGTAATTACCTCCATATCAAACCACTGGCCCGTAAAATAATTTACACCACCAAATAAAACCAGTGCAATGTCATTTCCATTTTCTGCAATTGCATTTGTAATGTCTTTTGTTCTTAAAGTATATTCTCCTTCTCTTGGTGCAACTTCAATAATAGCAGTTGATGGATCGTAACCATGAAAACGAACCTGACTTTCAATCGCATACTGATCCGATGGAAAGGCTCCAGCTTCCATTATAATCTTATACCTATTGGTTGTTGGTTTATAAAAACTAACCATCAACAAATGAAGGTTTACGGTCAAAGTATTCATCGGACAAACTTCAGCTGCACTAGCGCCTACTAATGGTGCCATCAGTTTTTTTAACTCTTTATGATAAAACATCCAAGGTGTTTCACCTTCAAACCATCCTTCAACAGCAAGGTTTTCCCAGTTAATTAGCTGCTCATTTAACACCTCACGTGCAGCTTTAGGTTGTAAACCTAAAGAATTGCCACATAGATAAATAAATGGATTTCCATTTTGTTGTGGAAATAAAAAATCTTGTCTCAATTCACGCAGAGGATCTGCCTGATCAAGCGACTGTGCGAATGCTAAAGTGTTTTCAAAATTCATTGTCTCAAATATCTACAAAAACGAGGATAAATTAATCCCAGTAATCATTTTGTTATCCACAACAAAGGGTTAACACTGGTAGCAAGGATGATAGGGATAGGCAACAATAAAAAATCAGGTATTGGGTTTACTCACAAATTTATTTCCTTTGATATAATATCGCCAGGGCAGCAAAGCATGATCTTCAGCATAATCTACACCTACCCTTGGAACCGCAACAATGTCTTCAGACCTAACAATCAAACCATTATCTTCAATCCAGATTTCTTCTCCACAAAGATCTTTAGCATTCAATCCTTTATCAATTCCCATAGCTTTAGCCAATGCACCTGGGCCAGCGGTTAATGCAGGTTTTAAAACAGGTTTATTTCTTCTATACAACATAATATCCAAACCGTTTACCGGCTCTAATCCCCTTATCAACACCGCATGAGGCGTTCCTTTAGGAGCTGTAACTACATTAAATAGATGATGAATACCATAGCATAAATAAACGTATGATATCCCACCTTCATCATACATAATCTTCGTGCGATCGGTAAACCTACCACCATAGGCATGAGAAGCCTTATCTTCCTCGCCATTATACGCTTCAGTTTCTACTATAGTTCCAGAGGTAATTACCCCATCTATAAATGTATACAACTGTTTACCCAGTAGTTGAATAGCAAGCTGGTTAACATCTGTATCCTGATAAAATGAATAGGGTAATTTAGACATTCAACATCTTAATTATTTCCTTTAAGTACTTAGCATCAATATCATCAAAATGAGAAATATATTCACTATCAACATCAAGTACTCCAATTATTTCTTCCCCTCGATACAAAGGTAAAACGATCTCAGACCTTGAAGCTGAAGCACAAGCAATATGACCTGGAAACTGATCAACATCCGGTACGACTAAAATCTGATTCTGTTGCCATGAGGCACCACACACACCTTTACCTTTTTTAATCCTTGTACAAGCCACTGGCCCCTGAAAAGGCCCCAAAACCAATTCATCACCTTTAACCAGATAAAATCCAACCCAAAACCATTTAAATTGCTCCTTTAAAGCCGCTGCAACATTAGCAAGGTTAGCGATCTGGTCGCTCTCTCCTTCCAACAAAGCTGTTATCTGGGGAATAATTGATTTGTATTGAGCTTCTTTATCTATGTCCGTATTTATAATTAAATCTTCTGCCATTCTTAGAAAGTTGAATAACAAAAATACAAAAGTAAAATGGAAAGGATTTGGATCTTATATTGGTTTCTCTTTAATCTTGGTCGCCAAACAGTAAAAAACCAAATAGAAAGGGGCTAAACTCCAACATGACTCCAACTATTTCTTAGGAAACTTGGTATTATGTTGGAGTTTAGTTGGAGTCATGTTGGAGTCATCTCATTATTATATCCTACTTTTGCAATGAATGAAGCCCATCCTACAATTATTTGATTTTTCCCAAAAAGTAAACTACAGAACAGAAGTACTTGCTGGTTTAACAGTAGCAATGACCATGATGCCTGAATCCCTATCTTTCGCTATTCTTGCAGGCTTACCTCCATTATCTGGACTCTACGCAGCTTTTATTATGGGTTTGGTCACGGCTATTTTTGGTGGCAGACCAGGCTTGATTTCTGGTGGCGCAGGAGCTACTGTAATTGTACTCATTGCCCTCATGAAATCAAATGGGCTTGAATATGTTTTTGCTGCTGTGGCAATGGCTGGTGTAATACAAATTATTGTCGGCCTTTTTAAACTGGGAAAATTTATTCGTCTTGTTCCGCAACCTGTGATGTTTGGCTTTGTAAATGGATTAGCTATCATCATATTTATGGCACAAATTGAACAATTTAAAGTAAATATAAATGGACAACTGGTATGGCTAAGTGGAAGTGCACTATACATTATGCTTGGATTAGTAGCTCTAACGGTAGCAATAGTTATGCTTTGGCCAAGAATAACGAAAGCAGTTCCAGCCTCTCTTGTGGCTATCATTGTTGTGTTCCTCATCGTACTTGGTTTTAATATTGACACCAAAACAGTTAAAGATATTGCATCAGTAGGTGGTGGTTTTCCTCCTTTTCATATCCCTGAGATTCCTTTTACGCTAGAAATGCTAAAAATTGTATTCCCGTACGCCTTGATTATGGCCGCTGTTGGTTTAACAGAGGGTCTGCTGACTTTAAATCTTGTTGATGAAATCACAGAAAGCAGAGGGAATGGGAACAGAGAATGTATTGCTCAAGGTAGCGCAAATATACTTAATGGCTTCTTTTTTGGTATGGGTGGCTGTCCTATGATTGCGCAAACACTAGTCAACCTTTCTGCCGGTGCCAGAGCTCGTCTTTCTGGTATTATTGCTTCCATGACTATTTTAATTATCATTTTATTTGGCTCCTCCCTAATTGAAAAAGTACCCATGGCGGCTTTAACGGGTGTAATGATTATGGTGGCTATTGGAACTTTCGAATGGATGAGCTTTAGGGTAATAAACAAAATGCCCCGACAAGATATATTTGTAGGTGTCCTGGTAGCATTAATCACCATCTGGTTACATAACCTGGCTTTAGCAGTATTGATTGGTGTAATCATTTCTGCATTGGTTTTTGCGTGGGAAAGTGCTAAACGCATCCGAGCTAAGAAATACATTGATGAGTATGGAATAAAGCATTACGAGGTCTATGGTCCACTGTTTTTTGGTTCAATAACTGCTTTCTCAGAGAAATTTGACGTCAATAAGGATCCACAAAAAGTAATTATTGATTTCCGGGATAGCAGAATTGCGGATATGTCTGGAATCGATGCTTTAAATAAGCTTACTGAGCGATATCGAAAGGCAGGAAAAGAATTGCATTTAAAACATCTGAGTGAAGATTGTCGTCAATTACTAAAGAATGCTGATGCCATAATCGATGTAAATATTATGGAAGATCCTAATTACAGAGTAGCGGATACTCGTTAACTATTAGACAAAACACATCCCTAGAATTGTTGTTTTTAAAAAAAACGATTATGTTTGCGCTATGAGATACCTCGCTTTCATATTCACAATTTACATTATGGCGCTTTCTGCGTGGCCATGCTGTGGTGATGAAACCAGTATTTCTTCGAACCATGAAGATGTGTGCCTGAGTTCAACAGAACATCAGAAAGACAGTCACGAGCACCCAGATGCCTGTTCTCCATTCTTTCATGCCAGTAATTATCACGTTTTCGTAATATCGCCTGCTATAACCAATGCCCCTGTTATTGCAAATGCAGAACAAATAAATGACTATCCAGAATATAAAGATGCTGCAGTTACTTTATTTCCAGGTGATATCTGGCAACCACCTCAATTAATTTAATTTCTTCAGGTCTAATTCTTATTGGACAACCTGTCATTCTGTTTTTTAGTTGAAGCAATTGCTATTTGCAGGTATGTGTTTCATTCAGAAAAACGACAAAATACTATACTAAAATATTATTAATCATTGCATTAATGCAGGATTACCTCCTGTAATGCAGTAAAACATCATTATATGTTTAACAAGATTATTTTATTCTCTATCAAGAATAAATTAGCAATAGGCATAATGACCCTGGCCCTTATGGTCTGGGGAATTTATTCCTTAACTAGATTACCTATTGATGCGGTACCAGATATCACTAATAATCAGGTCCAAATCATTTCACAAGCACCTAGTTTGGGCGCACAGGAAGTGGAACAATTCATTACAGCACCAATTGAGTTGTCGATGGCTAATATTGCAAATGTTGTCGAAAAACGCTCTATCTCCCGTGCAGGTATTTCAGTAATTACCATAGTCTTTGAAGATGATACGGATATCTATTGGGCTCGTCAACAGGTGGCTTTGCAGTTAAAAGAGGCTGAAAGCATTATCCCGGCTGGCATGGCAGAGCCTACCTTAGCCCCTATCACAACAGGTTTAGGAGAAATCTATCAATACGTCTTGCATACTAAAGAAGGTTACGAAAACAAATACTCTGCCGTAGACCTTAGGACTCTACAGGATTGGGTAGTACGCCCTCAACTTGCCGGAACCAAAGGTGTTGCTGAAGTAAGCGGTTGGGGCGGCTATGTCAAACAATATGAAATTGCATTAGACAACGAGAAATTGAATGCCAATAATGTAACCATTTCCCAGATCTATGATGCACTTAAGAATAACAACGAAAATACAGGAGGATCCTATATAGAGCAACAAAGTAATGCCTATGTGATCCGTGGAATCGGACAGGTTAAAACCCTTGATGATATTGAAAAAATAGTTGTAAAAAACGTTGGTGGTGTCCCTGTACTTATCCGAGACATTGGCACAGTTCAATTTGGCACATCTACCAGATATGGCGCGGTTACCAGGAATGGGACAGGTGAAGTTGTTGCCGGAATTACCCTGATGTTAAAGGGCGAAAATTTTAACGAGGTGATTAAAAATGTTAAAGAAAGGATTGAACAGATTCAAAAAACCTTACCCGAAGGTGTGGTTATAGAGCCTTATATGGATCGTACTGAACTGGTTGGCCGTTCCATTAGCACTGTACAGAAAAACCTGATAGAGGGTGCTTTAATCGTGATTTTTGTATTGCTGTTGCTATTGGGTAACTGGAGAGCAGGATTAATTGTAGCTTCTGTAATTCCTTTATCAATGCTCTTTGCTTTCTCGATGATGCGATTATTTGGCGTTTCCGGAAACCTGATGAGCCTTGGTGCTATAGACTTTGGTTTAATTGTAGATGGTGCTGTGATTATTGTAGAAGCAATAATCTTCAGACTTACCGAAAGCAAATTATTTAAAGGTACTCCAAGGCTAAATCAGGAGCAAATGGATCAGGAGGTATATACTGCATCTTCTAAAATAAGAGCCAGTGCTACTTTTGGTGAGATTATTATCCTTATCGTATACTTACCCCTATTGTCGTTGGTTGGTATTGAAGGGAAAATGTTTAAACCGATGGCAGAAACCGTTGTTTTCGCTATTATAGGAGCATTTATTCTCTCGCTTACCTACGTCCCGATGATGAGTGCTCTATTTTTAAGCAAGAATACGGAGCACAAAAGGAACATATCCGACAAAATCATGGATTTCTTTAAACGTATATACAAACCTATGTTAGAAAGGGCATTGAAATTTAAGAAAGTTGTTGTTGCTTTTGCAATCATCTGTTTTTCTATTGCCCTTTGGTTATTCAATAACATGGGTGGCGAGTTTATTCCTCAGTTAGAAGAAGGCGATTTAGCGGTAGAAATTGGAATGGCACAAGGAACATCGCTTACACAGGTTGTAGAAACTTTTGGTAAAGCAGAAAAAATACTGAAAGATAAATTCCCTGAAGTAAAGCAAGTAGTAACAAGAATTGGTAGCGCAGAAATACCGACCGATCCTATGCCGGTTGAACGTGGCGACATGATGGTGACTATGCTACCTAAAGAGGAATGGACTACCGCAAAAACCAAGGAAGAAATGACCGAAAAGATGGAACATGCTTTGTCGATCTTACCAGGTGTAAGTGTTGAACTCACACAACCTATGCAATTACGGTTCAATGAATTGATGACTGGTGTAAGACAAGATGTTGCCATTAAAATTTATGGTGAAGATCTTGATGTATTAGCAGCGCAGGCTAAAAAAGTTGCTCAACTTATTGCTCCAGTGCAGGGTGTAAATGAACCTTTTGTTGAACAGGTAACAGGCTTACCTCAAGTTGTTGTAGATTATGACCGAGACAAAATTGCACAATATGGCTTAACCATAAGCGACATTAATAACATCTTAAAAACTGCCTTTGCAGGCAATGTAGCCGGTGTGGTATTTGAAGGTGAAAAACGCTTTGATATGGTGGTACGTTTACAACGTGACCTTAGAGCCGATATATCTAGTATAGAGAATTTATATATTCCAATTCCTTCAGGTAACAAGGTACCTTTAAGTCAGGTTGCCAAAATTGACATTAAAGAAGCTCCTGCGCAAATTTCACGTGAAGATGGAAAAAGGCGCATTTATGTAGGCTTTAATGTTAGAGGCAGAGATGTTGAACGTACTGTGGCAGAAATAAAAGGCATTCTGGACACGAAATTAAAGCTCCCTGCTGGTTATTATACCACATATGGAGGACAATTCCAGAACCTAATTGAAGCAAAAGAACGACTAATGATCGCTGTTCCAGTGGCTATGTTGCTCATTTTATCTTTGCTTTACTTTACTTTCAGATCTCTTACTCAAACTATATTGGTCTTTACAGCCGTCCCTTTGTCAGCCATTGGTGGCGTAATTGCATTGCTATTTAGAGGCATGCCTTTCAGTATATCCGCAGGTGTTGGTTTTATTGCTTTGTTTGGTGTAGCTGTACTAAACGGAATTGTGCTCATCTCCTACTTTAACCAGCTTCGGGAAGAAGGCATTACAGACGTATATAAACGCGTTATACAGGGAACAGGGGTACGACTAAGGCCTGTAATTATGACAGCCTCCGTTGCTTCTCTAGGTTTTTTACCAATGGCTTTATCTGGCAGTGCAGGTGCAGAAGTACAGAGACCATTGGCCACAGTTGTAATCGGAGGCCTAATATCAGCTACATTTTTAACACTGTTTGTATTACCTTGTCTTTATGTATTGGTTACGGATCGAAAAAAGCGTTTAGATCTACCAGTTAAAGCTTTATCTGTTTTGCTTGTTCTTTTTGTCGGTTTAGGCCTCTCTGCTAATGTTAAAGCTCAACAAAAACCTATTTCTGTTGATACAGCAATATCGTTGGCTTTGAAAAACAACCTGCAACTAAAATCAGCAGGTTTGGCGGTCGACCAGTCGAAAGCTATGCAGAAAACAGCTTTTGATCCTGCTAAAACCGAATTTGGTGTATCACAAGATCCTACCGCTGGTGGTGGAAATGATAATTCGATATCTGTTACACAAAGCTTTGCCTGGCCAGGACTTTACAAGAATCAGAAAAAAGTGCTTAAAGGTCAAACCAGTTTAATGGAAAAATCTGGAAATTACACGAAATCGGAGATTATCCGTAATACGAGACTCGCATATTACAACCTGGTTTTCAGTATGAATACCTTAAAAGTATTGCAAACTCAGGATAGCATTTACCGTAATTTCATTACTAAATCCGAACTTAGGTATAAAGTTGGCGAAACATCTAATCTGGAGCTGATTACTGCTAGAAATAAATATCAGGAAGTACAGGCTTTAAAAAAGGCTGCAGAAACAGAGTTAGCTATCCAACAGCTCAATCTGCAACAACTTCTGAATTTGAAAACAAATATCATCCCAGAAGAAAAAACACTTCCAATTCTACCTTTAACTGAAACAGGTACTGAAAATAGTCCTTTGATGGATGTTTATCAGCAGCAAATTGCAGTATCAAAAGCTAAAATTGACCTGGAGCGCTCCAGAGCCATGCCAGATCTGACCTTGGGTTATGCACAGCAGTTTGTAATTAAATCCTTTGATCCCGCAAACATTGGCCGTACCTATACGCCAGGAACGCGGATTGCAGGTCTTCAGTTAGGTATTGCTGTACCTATTTTTAATGGAGCAGGAAGAGCAAGAGTAAATAACGAAAAGCTTGCTGTTCAAATTGCTGAAACTGATTACCAGCGTATGCAAAATCAATTAAATATACAGTACCAACAAGAACTACAAAACTATGCACAGCATAAAAGCATGACAGATTATTTTACGTCTGCCGGGCTTAAACAGGCTGATGAGCAATTGCGTATTGCACAAGTATCGTATGATCTGGGAGAAATAGGATATATTGAATTTATTCAAAATATGGCTTTAGCTGTTCAGAGCAAGCTGGATTACCTGCAAAATGTTAATCAGCTCAACCAATCCGTTATTCAATTACAATTTTTAAAAGGAAAATAATATAATGAAGGCAACATCATATATCAAAAGAAACCTAGCTGTTCTGATCTGTTCAGCTTTTATCATAACAGTTATTAGTTCATGTGGCAATACATCCAAGAAAACTGAGGCTAATACTGAAGCTACAGATGACCATGCTGGCCACAATCATGGTGCAGAAGGCCATGAGGAACATAGCGAGGCACTTGAATTGAGTCAGGAACAAATGAATGCTGTAGGAATTGAAATCGGGAAGATCGAACAAAAAAATCTTACCGATGTGATTAAAGCAAGTGGTCAATTAGCTGTACCGCCTCAAAATGCAGCACAAATTAATGTGTTGACGGGTGGCATCATCAGAAAGATAAATGTAATTGAAGGTCAACGGGTAAATAAAGGCCAGGTATTGGTTACCATAGAAAATCAGGATTTAATTAGACTTCAGCAAGACTATCTTACTGCAAAAGGTGGTTTCAGTTATATAGAATCCGAGTATAATCGTCAGCAGCAACTTAAAGCAGCCAATGCTGGAACTGGTAAAGCTCATCAGCTAGCTGAAGCTAATTATAATGCTGAACGTGCTAGAATAAAGGCTTTAGAACGTCAACTTCAACAATATGGCATTTCAGTGAGTCGCATTGCATCTGGTAACATTACTTCCCAGGTACCTGTTACTGCTCCTATCAGTGGAACAATTGGAAAGATTACTGCAGAAACTGGTTCATACGCTCAACCTGGGGTATCAATTATGGATATTGTCGATAATTCAAAAATCCATGCAGACCTGATTGTATTTGAGAAAGATCTTGCAAAGATTAAAGTCGGACAAAATGTAGAGTTCCAGCTCACTAACCAAAAGAACGAACGTATTGACGGACATATTTACGGTATTAACAAATCCTTTGAAAATGACAGCAAAGGTGTTATTGTCCATGCAATAATTAAGAAGCCAGGTGCTAATCTTATTCCAGGAATGTATGTAACAGGGCTGATTGGTGTAGGCTCCGAAACAACCACTGCCGTTCCTATTGATGCAGTAGTACGTGCAGACGGAAAAGCTTATATTTTCATTGTTGACCCAAAAGCGAAGGTAGCACACGAAGAGGAACATGGACATAAACATGAAGGTGAAGCATCAGAAAAACATAAAGAAGAGGATGCAAAAGATGCGAATTCTGTACATTTTAAAAAGGTTGAAGTAATTACTGGTGTATCAGAATTGGGTTATATTAAAATCAATCCTTTAGAAAAATTACCAACAGATGTTCAAGTGGTTACTAAAGGGGCCTTTTATTTGCAGTCTAAAGCTGCAGGGCCTGCTGAACACAGTCACTAAAGGCTTTTCATTAAACATTTAGCATTAAGTACATGACACGGGATATTGAAAATACACTTAAAAGTAAGCAGGTTAACCCTACTGCCATGCGATTACTGGTATTGGATTTTTTAACAAAACAAACTGCAGCTATCAGTTTAAATGATCTTGAAAAAGGAATGGCTCCCTCCGACCGAATTACGCTATACAGAACTTTAAAAACTTTTGAGGAAAAAGGACTTGTACATAGCATTGAAGATGGTACAGGTGCTACCAAATATGCATTATGCGAACAAGATTGTGATGGTGAAAACCATCATGATCTTCATGTTCACTTTTACTGTAATACCTGTAAGGAAACTTTTTGTCTGCCAAACACTCGCATTCCTGAAATGTCACTACCAAATGGGTTTAAGCAACAAGAAATGAATCTTATTGTTAAAGGCATTTGCCAACACTGCGGTTAGGTTTGCAATAGCATTGCATCAGTTCATACCTTAACTTTGTTATATAATTTAAGGCTAATGAAAGTATCAAATATACATAAAGACTGCTGCGCGATCGATGAGACACATAACCACACTCATCAAGTACATAGTGATGATGATGGACATAACCATGGTTCGGAAGAACCTTCAAATTGGTTAAGTCATTGGCCCTTGCTTACATCATTAGCTGTTGTAGTGGTAATGATGGTGTTGGAATATGGTTTTCATATCACTTTCAACACACTAACACAACTGATTATTTTCATTCCAGCTTATCTCCTTGCGGGTTATAATGTACTTAACCTCGCATTTAGAAAGGCTTTAAGGCTTGACTTTTTTAACGAGTTCTTTTTAATGAGTGTTGCCACCCTTGGTGCTTTTGCTATTGGTTCTTTTAGTGAGGGTGTAGCCGTAATGGTCTTTTATTCTATTGGTGAATGGTTCCAGGATTCGGCTGTGAACAATGCAAAAAGAAGTATTAAAGCCTTATTAGATATCAGACCCGATGCTGTTGATGTAATCAGGGATGGAAAGGTGCTTACATTAGCTCCTGCTGATGTAGCAATTGACGAAACAATACAAATCAAACCTGGGGAAAAAGTCGCTCTAGATGGGATTTTATTATCTGATAAAGCCACTTTTAATACCGCTGCACTTACAGGCGAGAGTAAACCAGATAATAAGACTAAGGGTGAAAATGTTTTGGCTGGCATGATTAATCTGAATCAGGTCACTGAGGTTCAGGTAAAGGCCGCTTTTAAAGACAGCAAGCTGAGTAAGATCCTGGAAATGGTACAAGATGCTACAGCCCGTAAATCACAAACGCAATTATTCATTTCAAGATTTGCTAAAGTATATACTCCAATAGTATTTTTACTGGCAGTATTACTGGTCGCTTTACCTTGGTTCTTTGTATCTGATTATGTATTCAGAGATTGGTTGTACAGAGGCCTGGTATTTTTAGTAATCAGTTGCCCTTGTGCGCTTGTCGTTTCAATTCCTTTAGGCTACTTCGGTGGAATTGGTCTGGCTTCTAAAAAGGGTATATTATTTAAAGGGTCAAATTTCCTTGACGTGATGACCAAGGTTAATACCATTGTAATGGATAAAACCGGCACATTGACAAAGGGCGTTTTTGAGGTCCAAAAAGTAGTAACCAATAATTTTGATGAAAAGGAATTTGTTCTTCTGGCAGCTGCTATCGAGAGCAAATCGACCCACCCTATTGGTCTTGCTGTTGTAAATTACGCTGGTGGTGATTTCCATAATGCTACTATTACCAATGTTGAAGAAGTGGCTGGTCATGGCCTCACGGGGATAGTAAATGGCAAACTTGTACTTGCGGGAAATACTAAATTGCTTAAAAAATTTAATATAGATTATGATAAGGCCATTGATAGCGAAGCTGATACTATTGTCGTACTTGCCGTAGACAGCAAATATGCTGGTTACATTACTATTGCCGATGAGATTAAGGAGGATGCAAAACAAGCTATTTCAGATATGCATAAACTAAATATCAAGACTGTTATGCTGAGTGGTGATAAGCAAAGTGTGGTAGTCAAAGTTGCTGGTATTTTAGGCATTGATCATGCTTATGGGGACCTTTTACCAGAACATAAAGTGGAAAAAGTTGAACAACTTAAAAAAGAGGGTAAACATATTGCTTTTGTAGGCGATGGTGTAAATGATGCACCAGTGGTTGCTCTTGCAGATGCAGGTATAGCTATGGGTGGCCTGGGCAGTGATGCTACTATTGAAACAGCTGATATCGTGATTCAAAATGACCAACCTTCTAAGATTGTTACAGCCATAAAAATTGGTAAACTAACTAAAAATATTGTATGGCAGAATATTGGTTTAGCGATGGGTGTTAAAATTATTGTTTTACTACTTGGTGCTGGTGGAGTGGCAACTTTATGGGAGGCTGTTATTGCCGATGTAGGTGTTGCATTATTAGCTATTTTAAATGCAGTTAGAATTCAAAGAATGAACGTTTAACACTTATTTTCAATAGTTTATTGCCAATTGAATTGATAAGAGTGCTAATTATATTTATTAAATATTGGGTTTTTATTACGCTATTGCAGTAACAATATTTAATCAAATGAAAACCAAATCAATCTTAACTATCTGTATCATCCTGACAGGCTTAATAACTTTGTCTTTCATTAATAAGAAATTATGGACATCTAAGTTTCTTGTCGTAAATAAAAATGGTACCATCACCTATTTCCCGGATGAACAAGGTAACACTATTCCTGATTTTAGTCTCGTAGGTTATCATCATGGTTTAAAAGAAATTCCATTAGTAAAAGTTGTAAAAACGATTTCACCTGTTAAGGGAGATGCTGGAAGTGCTATTCAGGATGCTATTGATCAGGTTTCTGCTTTACCGATTGGACATGATGGTTTCAGAGGAGCTATTCTTTTAAAGAAAGGGGATTATCTTATTGCTGGTTCTTTAGATATTAAAGCTGATGGAATAGTGCTGAAAGGTGAAGGGAACTCTGCTCAGGGCACCCGCCTTATTGCTGCCGGTAAAGGATTACGCTCACTCCTTAAAATCAGTGGTAAAGGGAAGATTACCGAAGCAGGAAGCAGGGTAAAAATTACTGATAATTATGTACCTGCAGGAGCAAAATCATTTAATGTTACATCCGCAAAAGATTTTAAAACTGGTGATAAGATCATTGTTTACAGACCAGGAACTGATAACTGGATTCATGATATTCAAATGGACAATATTGTTGAGCGACAAGGTACAAAGCAATGGAAGGGTTCTGAGTATGATCTTAGTTACGAAAGGGAAATTGTAGCCATTAATGGTAACAAAATCACAATAGATAATCCTATAGTGATGTCAATGGAACAAAAGTATGGTGGTGGAGAGATTTATAAATATGAATACAAAGGTCGATTAAAAGAAGTTGGTATTGAAAATATATTGTTTGAGTCTGAATTCGCTAGTGATACAGATGAAGATCATGGTTGGATTGCTGTCGACTTTAACCATATTGAGAATGGCTGGGTTACTGATGTTACTTCTCGTTTTTTCGGCTATTCATGTGTAAGTTTAAGTTATGGCGCCAAGAATATTACAGTTAAAAATTCCAAATGTTTAGATGCAAAATCAGTGATTACCGGGGGCAAGAGATATTCATTTAATAATAATGGTCAGCAGAATCTTTTTATGAACCTTGAAACTACTGAAGGTAGACATGATTATGTGACTGGTGCAAAAGTATGTGGTCCCAACGTGTTTTACAATTGTAAATCCAGAAATACGCATGCTGATATCGGGCCTCATCATCGCTGGGCTTCTGGAACTTTATACGACAATATAGATACTGATGGTGAGATTAATGTTCAGGATCGTGGCAATTGGGGTAGCGGACATGGCTGGGCCGGTGTGACACAGGTTCTATGGAATTGTAAGGTTAGAGGTGCTGCTGTGCAGAATCCATGGACCTCAGGAAAAAATTACGCGGTTGGCGTTCAGGGTAAAAAGTTAAAAGGTCGTTTAGATGGTAAGCCTGATGGCGAGTGGGATGGGTTGAATAAGGATGGAATACAGCCGGCTTCATTGTACGAGGCGCAAGTTGCTGCGAGGAAAGCTAAGTAAAGGTTAACATAAAAAAGTGTGATTTACAGAGTGTTGATAAATAGCAAAATAGAGATTCTCTTCTGAGTCTGCATTTCTTTGACGCTGAAAAAGCGCAAAGAACGCGAAGGCCTCATAAGAGAATCCCTATTTTGCTCAAAAACCACTGGCTTGTTTTATCGGTTAGCTAAAGCTGCATTATACGAGATTAAACTACGCTAATGCTTTTCTTACAGCAGGTGCTACCTTATTACCAAATATTTCAATAGACTTCATCATTTCTGCATGAGATGGATCACCAATATCCATATGTGCGATGAAACGAGTAATACCAAATAATTCATGCATATAAAGGATTTTATCTGTTACTTCAGCTGCTTCGCCAATAAATAACGCTCCCTCTTTTGAACGACCACCATCATATTGTTCTTTAGTATATGGTGCCCAGCCTCTTGAAGCTCCAATCCTATCCATTTGAGCAGCATATTTACTGAAATAACCATCAGCACCAGCTTCATTATCACTTACAAATGAATGCGAATGTATACCTATCTGCATTTTATTGATATCGTGACCGTACTTTACGTATTGTTCTTTATAGTATTCAATTAATGGCTGAAACTGCCTGGGCATTCCTCCAATAATAGCAACTACCAATGGCAGTCCCAATACCGCAGCACGTAATACAGATTGTGGTGTTCCACCAACAGCAATCCAGATAGGTAGTTGTCCGTTGTTAGTAGCCCTTGGCAATACCATTTGATTAACAAGTGGTGCACGAAGTTCCCCAGTCCAATTTACAACTTCATTAGTATTGATGTTGAGAAGTAAATCCAGTTTCTCTTCAAATAGCTTATCATAGTTTTTAAGGTCATATCCAAAAAGAGGGAATGATTCGATAAAACTTCCTCGTCCAACTCCAATTTCAGCGCGTCCGTTCGAGATCAGATCAATAGTGGAAAAGTCCTGGTACACTTTAAC
This sequence comes from Pedobacter sp., assembly GCF_041645105.1. GTDB lineage: Bacteria > Bacteroidota > Bacteroidia > Sphingobacteriales > Sphingobacteriaceae > Pedobacter. Next base: position 223,445 of record NZ_JBAZQQ010000007.1, on the reverse strand, counting down.
AGGCTCAGAAGAACTCAACACAGTTACTGTACTCATTAATTTTATGTTCTTTGTAATACTTGCAGCGGCAGCCAATACAATTTCAGGTGATGAAACTGCGTAATCCGGACGATGGTGTTCCCCCATTCCGAATACATCTAAACCTACCTCATCAGCCAGTTTAATCTGTTCCAAAATCTCTTGAAGTTTTAATTTCGCAGATCTCGGTTTTCCTGTCTGCGGGTCGATTGCTAAATCGCCAAACATGCCTATACCTAATTCCATATCTTTATAATTTTATAATAATTATCTATTTTTATACAACAAAGTTACCTGGTTAAATAAATATAGACATTGATATAGGATAAGTAATAGCAATAATCTGCCAGCTACCTCGATAAAATCTCGTCAATCATTCCAAATTCCTTAGCCTCTGCGGATGACATCCAGTAATCCCGGCTTGCTGCCTCATTTATTCGATCATAAGTCTGTCCGCTATGTCGGGCAATAACCTGGTAAAGTTCTTTTTGCACTTGCAATACCTGCTTAATTGATATGTCCATATCAGTTGCAGTTCCCTGCGTTCCACCAGAAGTTTGATGAATCATTATCCGTGAATGTTGCAAGGCAGACCGTTTTCCGGCGGCGCCGGCACAAAGTAACACAGAGCCCATAGAAAGCGCTATTCCCGTACATATCGTGGCCACATCCGGTGCGACAAACTGCATAGTATCATATATGCCCAAACCAGCATACACTGATCCTCCAGGTGAATTGACATATAGCTGAATATCTTTTTCCGCGTTGGTCGACTGCAAAAAGAGCAATTGTGCCTGTATAACATTGGCATTCCTCTCATCTATAGCCTCTCCCATAAAGATGATACGATCCATCATTAAGCGGGAAAAAACATCCATCTGCGCAACGTTCAATTGCCGCTCTTCTGTAATATAAGGTGTCATAGCTACCGGACCTGCCATAGCTGAAGTTCTGGAAATGTATTTGTCTACATACAAACTATTGATGCGGTGATGTTTTACAGCATAGCTGCGAAATTCCTTGTTGTTCATATTCTGTTTTTTTAGATTAAATCGGGCATAGCATTACCCTTGCCCATTATCTGGACATTAAATTTGTAATTAGATTAAGATGATTTACTTACTGAAGAATCGCTTAATACGTTCGCTGAAGGAGAAATGCTCTGGTGTTGTAAACAGTTTTTGATGTACCTGTCTGATTTCTTTACGTAGTTGTTCCCTACCGTAGGTTTCAACAAACAGATAGGTTTTTTGCTGCCAGTACACACTTTCCTTAAGACCTGGCTGTAGTATCTGCTGGGCCTGCATCAATACCTTATCTTCTGCATTGGTATTTACCAAAAGAAAATCTTCAATTAACTGTAGTTCATTCAAGGACGTCTTCATAGCTTATTGATTTTTCTCTTACTGTTTCTTTGACTTTTTCCAAGCATTTGAATTTCTGAACTGTAGCGGAGTGTGGACCAGAAAAGCCAAAGCGTTCTGCGATATTTTCCATCTTCAGTTTTTCATAATAAAATGCACTAAGCAGTTGCATACATCTTTGCCCTGCAGTTTGCAATAGCTGGAACAATCGGGATGTAGATATCTCCTGATCATCTGTGTTGAACAAACCTGCTTGTTCATCAAAATCATTCCCGAGTTCATCAATAGATATCTGCTTTTCACCTTCTTTGAATCGCTTATTCCATAGGTGACGGGCTATGCCGAAGAGGTAGGATTTATCGCTATATTCCAGGTTCAACTCAGCACGCACTATTTTCTCATAATAAATAATCAGGGCATCCTGAAAAATATCCCGGGCTTCATCCAATGAACCGCCCATCCTACTGATATATTTTGCTACCAGTGGAAAGGTACTCTTATACAATGTCGTAAGCCATGCTTCACGATCATTGAGTGATGTATTTTCCTTTAATTGTGTGGCCATAATTACTATGTTTTAATAGTATGTGGACATTTAAACTCAAATATCACCAAAATTTAATACTTTTTTTATCTGGCTTTTAGAATAAAGTCGACTATAGCCTGTGGATTAGGAAAACCAGGTTATTTTCTCCCCTTTAACCTCAGCTCCAATTGCGCTTCAAACAATGACTTAGGCAACACTGATTCACCTTTCATTTCCACTATTCCAGCATTCTCAAATGTCACTTTCCTGTCCGACTGAAAACCCACCAATACCGGTGCTGCAATTGTATAATTCCTTCTCCTGCTCATGTCCCAAAAATTATATTGCTGATCTTTTGCTGATTTATGATAAAAATTCCAAAGCACTAAATCTTTCCCATGATGTGGATGTCCTGGTTCAGGTCCACCTAAATTATAAAAAACACCACCGTCAATATCATCATAAAGCGTAGCGTAAGGCTGTCCGGAATGAATATCAAAATTCTGATCAGTACCTAATGAACACTGAGTAACGACAGTACCGACCGCACTATATCCAGTTCCAGCGCCATGGTGCTGGGCACCATTGAACGTACATTTCTTAACCAATACACCATATCCAGTTCTTGCGTGAACGGAAGCATGTCCTTTTTTACCTCTAAAATGAGTGTTCTCTATTGTGATCTGGTAACCAGACCTTAGGTAAATACCCTCATTCCAGTCATGAAACTCACAATTCCGAACCCAACTGTTTTTGAGATACTCCATACCTATCGCCTCATAAGCATAGTCATGGATTTCATTTTTATGGTGTATGAACTCTTCAGGATAATTTTTCCAATTGCTGGTAAACAAAATATCCTCTACGCCACATTGATCAATAGAATTATAAGATTCTATAGTCCAATTGGCGGACTTAACCATTTTAATATCGATGTGAATAGGATTCTTAAGGCTCACCTTATCCCCCTCAATTTTAGTGATCGTGTGGATTTCATAGATCAACATTCCTCCTTTATCACCAAACAACCTTGACCATTGTGGTTTCAACTCTAAAGGAGAAAAATAAAGCTTTGTGAATTCTTCACTTCTGTGACGAATAACTACATCCTGACCAACTTTAAGTTTTGAGACATCTTTTACGACAACCGAAAAAGTTTCGCGTTCTGCGTCCTTTACTATAGTTGTTAATCTTTCAACTTTATTATCTTCTGGTTTAAACAAAAATTGTCTACCATTGATTCTCATATTGGCCTGATAGATTTCTGTTCCGCCCTTTCCGCTTCCATTACCTTTTAAAACGATGTTACTTTTAGTTATTCTGATTTGCCTGGTCGCATCTTCATCTGGTGCTATTAAGTATTTCCCTGAAGAGAAGAATACTATGCCACCTCCAGGATTTGATTCCGCTGCATTTATAGCCATTTGGATAGCCTCATCATCAAACTGATTATCATTTGGCTTTGCTCCAAAATCATCTACCTTAAAAATCTTTTTCCCAATTAACGAAGGAATTGGGATTTCAGAAAAGCCATATCCGGCATATGAAAAATCAGGAAGTACTGGTGTACCTCCTGATTTTTTAGCTTTTACAAAATCCTCCCATAATGGTGCTGTTTTTTGCGCCTGAACGCTCAGGTTGATCAAACAAATATTAAAACAAATCAGGATGCAATTAAATCTCCTCATAATTATAATTCAAATAGGTCCTGGTGATTAGTCGAGTGCACCTGTTTTCATTTCCTTTTTAGGCTTAACATTCAACTGAGGTTCTACTTTACCTTCAAATTCAACCTTAATAACGCTAGCAACTTTATCAGGGGCTTCCGACGGTATTGCAATCGTTAGCTCATTACCTTTCATTTCAGTTTTCAATTTACCTTTTGTCGCCAATAAAGTAGCTGATAAAACCTTATTCTTTATACCTGGAACAATTAACTTACCATCTGATGGCCAATTGAATACAGTAAAATAAAGTATCGTACCTTTAGGAGCATCTTTTCGTGTACACCTGCCCCAGGTTAAAGTTTCAAGCGGATTAGACCTTGTGCCGTAGATAGATTCACTATTTACCTTCATCCATGTTCCAATAGCTTTCAAACGATCTATACTTTCCTGAGGGAAAGTACCATCAGGTTTAGGGCCGACATTTAAAAGATAGTTGCCTCCTTTTGATGCAATATCAGCAAGGTTTCGGATTAGTGTTTCTGAGGATTTCCATTTCTGGTCTGAAGTTCTAAAACCCCATGTACCATTCATGGTCATACATGTTTCCCAATCCATACCATCCAATTCTGCCTGACTAGGTATTTTCTGTTCAGGTGTTTTCGTGTCACCAGGAAAGTTCGGACGTTTCAAACGGTCATTTGTAATGATATGTGGTTGCGATTTCAATGCATTCTGCAACTTAACCGCAGCTTCGTCAGTCATATTTGTTGGGGTATCCCACCAAAGAACAGCAATATCGCCATAATTGGTCATCAATTCTTTAACCTGTGGTACAGCCACATCGTCAATATACTGATCAAATGATTTGGTCATCTGTGCTGGATCCCAATGGCCTTTATTAGCTAAAGTATAAGCATCAACTTTTGCAGAATCAGGATTTAACCATCCCTCGTTCATCACTTTTCTGGCAGCAGAACCACCCGGATTATTCCAATCCTGTGCCTGAGAATAATAGAACCCTAATTTTATTCCATACTTTTTACATGCCTCTGCTAATGGCTTTAACAAATCCTTACCGTAAGGAGTAGCATCTGTAATGTCCCATTTGCTTGCTTTAGAATTAAACAAAGCAAAGCCATCATGGTGTTTAGCGGTAATGATCAAATATTTCATTCCCGCATCCTTTGCCATCCTTACCCAGTCGTCCGGATTATATTTCACTGGATTAAAGCTTTTTGCCATTTCCTGATATTCCGAAACGGGGATTTTCGATCTGTTCATGATCCACTCCGCACCACCCCTACGTTGTTCATGGCCTTTATATACCCCACCAAACTGTGCATATACCCCCCAGTGAATAAACATGCCAAATTTAGCATCTCTCCACCAAGCCATGCGCTCATCTTTAGTTAATGTTTTCTGACTAAAGACAGGTTGTGCCAATATTAAAATGGCTGTTATTGCTAAAAGTATTTTCCGTTTAAACATAATTTAGTTCTATTTGGTAGATGGCTAATTTAAAGAATTAGAAAGAGCCAATTGTCAGTAAATTTGGCTCTTTCCTATACGATATTGTTTACCTTTTCAATGCTTTGTATCTCAATAGCGCTTCAAGGTAATAATAATCAGCATAGGACAGTGGCACATCTACTTCACTTTCTGATGGTTTGGAACCAGTGCTGCTTAGCAATATAAAACCCTTATTTTTTCCAACTGGAGATGCATATTTTGTAGCCATGCTATTTAACATGATATCTGCTTTTTGATAAAATATGTTCTTCTTTTTGCTATAGCCTCCTAATTCATATAATGCAGATGCAGTTACAGCAGCAGCAGATACGTCTCTAGGTTCGTTAGGAATATTTGGAGCATCAAAATCATAATATGGAACTAAGTCTGTCGGCATATTCTTGTGATTGAGCATAAAAGCAGCAATGTGTTCTGCTTGATTTAAATAAGACGGATCTTTGGTAAAACGGTAACACATTGTATAGCCATAAAGTGCCCATGCCTGCCCTCTTGACCATGCAGACTCATGGCTATATCCCTGATGAGTTTGCTTTTTTAACACTGCACCGGTATTCGGATCGTAATCAACTACATGATAAGAACTATAGTCAGGACGGAAATGGTTCTTCATCGTTGTATTGGCATGACTTACTGCAATTTTATAAAATGAAGAATCACCTGTAAGTGCTGTAGCTTCAAATAACAATTCAAGGTTCATCATATTATCAATGATTACTGGATTTACCCATTTATCCCTACTATGATCCCAGGAAAGAATTACTCCTGTCTTAGGATTAAACCGGGTAGCAAGTGTTTTAGCTGATTGTATAATTACATCGCGATAATGCTTGTCTTTTGTAATACGGTATCCAGTTCCAACACTACAATAGACTTTAAAGCCCATATCATGAGTTTTACCATTAAACTGTTCCGGTTCAATAAGTTTAGTAAATGCTTTTGCCTGATCAAGCCAGATCTGTTTACCGGTATATTGATATAAAAACCAAAGTTCACCTGGAAAAAAACCACTTGTCCAATCTTTTGAGGCAACCATTTTCAGATGACCATTTTCTAAAGTCCGCGGAGTTACCAGATCCTTTTTTGTAGCAGAGGTTTTAGTTTTTTCTATTTCTTTCAGCATGACCAAGGTCTGTTGATCAGCATGTTTAAATGCCTTTTTAATATCTACTTTCTGACTAAAAGATGATCCTGCAGCAAGTAATAATGTACATATTGTTAAAGAGAATGATTTCATAAATTCTTTTATTATTGTTTTCAATTATTTTATTGGTATCAACTGTATTTCCAGTAACTTCATTAACTCCGAGCCCTTAATATCAATCACTTTAACACTTAATTGTTGTAAGCCTTTACTTAACTCAGCTACACCAATTTCCTGAGCAACAACAGCTCCTTTTTTTGACTGCATTACCTGTATTTTTTTAGAGAACCCTCCAATTTTAACTTCATATGATGAACCACCTTCCTCAGCAATATATTTTGCTATTATTTTATACTTATCGGGTACAAGAGTTTTTAGGTCCCAGGTTAGATAACTGTCTTTCGATTTCCAATTCGTCACGAAATAGCGATCGGTTTTACCATCTCCATAGCCAAGCTTTTGTCCGTGTTGGATAGCATCAAATACCAATAACCGGTTTTTATCAATATTAGATTCCAATAGCCTTACTGGATCTATATCAATCTTCCCTTTTAGTTCAAGTGTAATCACCACAACAGGTTCTCCTGTAGATTTGATAGGAATACTAACATTTATAGCTGATGGATCCAGACGTTTAATTTCCAGCTTCTTTTTGTTTTTATCTGCTAAAAACCAGGCTGCTTTAACCTCATTTTTTAACCCACCTACAACAAGATTTCCATCACTTGGCCAGTTAAATACATGCAAATAAACATATTGCCCTTTCTGAGTAGTTACACCCCATGCAGGGATGGGTAATTTCCCCTTTTCGGTTCCATAAATAGCTGCTCCATTTTTACTTAACCAGGCACCCACACTATCTAAGATGTTCTTATCTTTCTGATCAAAGGTTCCATCTCCTTTAGGTCCTAAATTCATTAAGAGGTTTGCGCCTCTGGATGCTGAATTAGCGAGAAGTTTTATAAAAAAACTGGCTGATTTATGACTGTTATCGTGTTTAGAATATCCATAAGATTCGTTGGTAGTTGGAATTGCCTCTGCATCTCCCTCTACCGTCATTAATTCTGCTGGTCTATCCGCAGTATTCATATAATCACCAAAGTTTCCGCCCGCACTTCTAACCAAACGTCCGTTGACTACAATATTTGGATCCGTTTCACGAATAGCCTTCAGTATTCTCATATTTTCTGATAATGGTAATTTATGAGGTGTATCGAACCATAGGATATCAGGATGATACTTATTGATCAATTCTTTAATTTGAGGTATAGCTTTTTCATCTACATACTTAGCTGCTTTTGGTAGCCATTCAGGATGGTTATCATACCAGTTTGCACCACCAAGTAATTTATCGCCTCCTGGATTGTTGTATTCCCAGTCATTCCCAGGAGCATCAGGATGCTCCCAATCAAAAGCATGAGAATAGTAAAAACCAAATTTCATCCCATACTTTTTTGCTGCTGCAGCAAGCTCGGCCATTGGATCACGCTTAAATGGAGTCTGTTTCAAAACATTAAAATCTGAAACTGAAGAATTATACATAGCAAATCCATCGTGGTGTTTCGCCGTAATGATAAAATACCTCATGCCTGACTTCTTTGCTTCCAGAATCCATTCTTCTGCATTGAATTTTAGGGGATTAAATTCATGAGCTAGATCAAGGTACTCAGCTCTACTGATCTTTTCTTTTCGCATCAGGTGCTCGGAATAACCCTTCACCAATTTCCCTTTCCACTCCCCGGCAGGTAAAGAGTAAAGTCCCCAATGTATAAACATGCCGAAACGTGCGTCCCTCCACCATTTTATCCGCTCATCGTGCGTCTTCATAGAGGTTTTCCACCAGCCAGTTCTTGCTTCTTCTATTGCCTTTTGGTCACGCTGCTGTGCCCTGTTAAACATCTCTTTATCCTCATCTCCTGAAACCTGACTGTAACCGTAGCTACTCAGCAAAAGAAGTGAAGAAAACAAAAGTACTGTCCCTTTGTTCGTTATACGTTTCATTATTTGGTTTTGTGTGTGTTTGGATATTTTATATAATATTCTGCTAATTCAACCATATCAAAGGGTTTCTGATCGGTAAGTTCCTTACCACTTCTTCTACCTGGGGATCATGCTCCAATTTTATCCAGGTCTTTAACCAATTTTGATTACCGTAAGCATTAGCACCGAATACGAGCAATGGCTGCGCAACGGGCCAATTCTCCCAATACATTACATCAGGCTTTAAAGTCCACTTGCTTTTATCAGCAACAAATGGATATAAATATTCAATTCCCTTTTTAATAGATTTTTCATCACTGGTCTTATAGTCCCATAGGTTATCTGCTTTTGTAGAAAGAATCTGACAAAGCATTGTCATAGCATCAAGGTTAAATATCGAATATCCATATGGTTTTGTACGGGAAAGTTCTCTGGGGAAACTACCATCAACAGCCATCTGATTAGGCAATAAGACTGTTTTATATCTATTGCTACAAAACTCCATAAGCTGATCATTGTTACATAGTTTGGCAAAAGATGCGACTTGCATTACAAAACAGGTTCCATGATTATTTAATGCATTCATTTCTGCTTTTCCATACTCATGACTCATTAACCAATCCAGGTATGCTGCAAACCATTTTCTGGTACCTGTAAGTACTTCTGCATCCATTGCCTTCTGCAACACTATCACTCCTTGAGCCACTTCCATAAAATGTATGGTATCAATAATTCCTATACCACGTCCTGTAAAGCGACCTTGAATAGCCTGGGCATATTGTAAATTAGGGTTCATCAATGTAGTTTCATTTATAAACCATGCCCGTAAATGTTTCACTGCCTGTTTTACATATTTCTGATCACCTGTAAGTTTATAAGCAGAAGCTAATGCGCCTATGATTTTACTAAAACGAATCATTGCCAGTCGATGGGCTACAAAGTTCTCAGGATTTGTTAATCCATCTTTCTGAATATAAGGTCCCTTAGGATCTTTAGGATCAGGCCACCAATAATCTCCTTCTGAATAAAAGTCGTGCTTCCCCCCTGCACTTCGTGAAGACTGCTCGTCTGTAACAGTAACAGTTTTTTGCTGCATGGCCCATTCGGCATTTTTCAGAATGGTAACTTTTAATGTCTTTATAACTTCTTTTTCAATGTTATTTGCATTAGCTGCACTATGAAAAACCATTATATTCAACAATAGCAACCCTAATATCAATACTTTCTTCATAAATCAATTATTTAGTCATTGCTTTAAAACTCACTTTACTTATTGTATTAGGTTTTCCTTTCTGAGCCGTTGAGATGGAAGCCTCCAGTTTACCATCTGCTTTTTTTACAATATTGATTTCCCTGAAACTATATGCGCCTTTTTCATAGTTAAAAGTCTCGCCATCATCATCGTACAGCATATATTTACCTGGTTTACTTCCATAATACCTGATTTCCAGATCTAGTTTTTCATTAACTTTAGGAGCATGTAACAATGCTGGTCCCATTGGAATAATACCACCATCTTTAACATAAACAGGAATTTTATCTAATCCTGGAGTTATTGTAATGACTTGACCATCCCCAGCAAATTCGCCAGTATAAAAGTCAAACCACTTTCCTTTTGGCAAAATCACAGTCCTGGTTTTCTTTCCAGCGAACATTGGGGCTACCAGCAAATATTCGCCAGCCATATATTGATCTTTTACCTCTTTGTTTACGGCCTCTATATATGGGTTCTCTTCAAGATTTGTTGTTTTAACTTCAGTCTTGACATCTGCCTGATAACCATCTTCAAGATTCATTGCACGGAATGGTGGTGTACCTTCAAAATGATATTTAGCAAATTCGCTGTACCAGTAAGGCATCATTTTCATACGCAGTAATGCTACATCTTTTACCTGCTGTTCTACGTTTGGATAGCTCCATGGTTTGGTTCCTGAAGACCATGCATTGATCATTGCCATTGGGGAGAATACGACAGACTGCATTCTTCTTAACCATTCTTCTTCTGATTTTGAGGCCCGGGCTTCCGGCGTCCAAAGCACACCTGCAAAACCACTGTTAATCAAAGCAGTAATAAAATCTTCATGATTATAATAATCATTATAAATCACATATGGGAATGATGAAGACCCACCATTAGATCCCCTTACCAGTCCGAATGTACGTTGGTTACGTTCATGATACATTTCCGCACTGTAACGTTGTATCAGCAAACCATAAGTCTGACGCATCTGTTCCGCACTTTTACCCGAAGGAAAGAGCGTTACATCCGGCCATAAATAATGATCATAACCGTCTACTTCATCAAATTTATAACCACTAACACCAATATCCAGCTGACTCTTTTTCAACTGTGAGAACAATATATCCCGTGCCTGAGGCATGGTCAAATCAGGAATTGCGCCTAACCAAACGGTATGATCGGCTGTGAAAGGCTTAATATTATTATAGATAGATGCCTTTGGTGATACATATGGGTTTGTCCACAGGTTTACCCTTACCCTTTTATCAAGTAATGATTTTACGAATGCAGATGGTTGTGGGAAACGCCCCTTATCCCATTCAAAAGTACATGGATAAGCTTTGCTCTGCCATCCCGGCTCCAAGCCTATAAAATCAAGAGGAAATCCTTTATCTTCAAAGGCTTTCACTTCAGCTTCTACCTCATCAGAAGTATATAAGGTTCTTACCCTTTGCGTAAAACCCAGTCCCCAGCGTGGAGGCAGTACACCACCTCCATTAAAGAGATTATACCTGCGTATAGCATCCAATGGTTTAGGTCCTGCAAACACGTAAAACTCCACACCTTCTGATGGCACCAAAATCTCTACACCATCAGAATATGGTCTAGATGACCAGCTTTTATCTGTATTTCTGTCTTTCGCTTCAGGTACATTTTCCCCATCACGCAATACCGCCGAACCAGCATAAATATCAAGATAACGAGCAGAGTTGATAAATACGCCATAACCATTTGAAGATACATAAAAAGGAGTTGGAGCATGCGTACGGCCATTATCTTTACCTCCAAAATGATCTACATGTAGCTTCAGGATTTTACCGCGCTGGTGTACTGTTTGAAAGTTTAAACCAAATCCATAAATCTGTTCCTTTTTATCCAGTGGAAAACGCAAATAAACCTTACCATCATTAAGCTTCGCAGTAATTTCTTGCTGAACTAACGGAAAAGAAGTTTCCTTCATGCCTTTCAATCTATCCATAGCAGGCTTAGCTCCGGAAGCAATTAGCAAATTATAGCTCTCAGGTTTACCAATACTTCCTTTCCAGATACCTGGCGCGATGATTTCCCATTTAATATCCTGTGCAGCTAACTTCCCAAATGTTAACAAGAGTACTAAGCAAAATGAATATTTGAATATCCGGTTCATAAATGATATTTATCTGGTCGTTATTTTATAAGTTTTTCCCTTTTCTGTTTGAAAATCTATCACATATCTTTTTTCAAGCAGCAATTCCTGGAGTTCTGCTTTTTCATTTTTAAAGTATGCTGGTTTTTCTATTGATTCATGTAAGCTATTGCTATCTGATATAGGTTTAGCAATGGCTCCAGTCACTTTTACCGGTACTGAAGTCATCAATCTGCAATTGCCACCAGATCCAGAATAGATCTCCGCAGCCAATAGTTTCCCATTATTCCATTCCATATTTACAGTAAAATTACCTCTGCCTTTAATCCCTTTAATATTACCTGTGTACCAATCGTCCGGTAAAGCAGGTAATAGATTTAGTGCCCCCTCATTACTTTGCAACAACATTTCTGTTATTCCAGCTGTAGCACCGAAATTTCCATCAATCTGGAATGGAGGATGTGCATCCAGTAAGTTAGCGTAGGTTCCACCACCGCTCATCTGGTCTTTACCTGGCTCAATTAATGTTAAGCCTGTTTTTAAAATCTTTAAAGCATGATTTCCATCCTTAAGCCTGGCCCACCAGTTTATTTTCCAGGCCATAGACCAACCGGTGCTGTGATCGCCACGATGAATGAGCGATTGCTTTGCAGCCGCAGCTAATTCTGGAGCATTCTCTGTTGTGATCTGGTTTCCAGGATAAAGCCCAAAAAGGTGTGATAAATGTCTATGACTGTCTTTAGGATCATCCAGATCATCGTACCATTCCTGTAGCTGTCCATATTTTCCAATATGATACGGATATAATTTTTCCTTTGCTTCTACCAATCTCGAACGAAATGCCTCGTCAATTCCTAATGTTTCTGAAGAAGCAATACAAGCAGTAAACAACTCTCTTATGATTCCCATATCCATTGTAGTCGCCATACTGATTTCATATTCCTTACCATTATTTTTAAAAACATTTTCAGGTGAGGTAGATGGATTCGTAACCAGATAACCTTTTTTATCTTTAACCAGCCAGTTCAACATAAATTCGGCAGCACCTTTCATCAGAGGATATCCCTTTTCTTTCAAAAAGCGCTTATCACCAGTAAACAAATAATGTTCGTATAGATGTGTACTTAACCATGCACCTCCCATTGGCCATGCCGACCACCTTGGTGATCCTTTTGGATCCCAATCAAAGCCACCTGTTGGTGAAGTTTTAGACCATATATCTGTATTATGATGAACAACCCAACCTTGCTGGATGCCATAGTTAACCTTTGCTGTTACTGCTCCATTAACTGCCAACGTTTTAATAAAATCGAATAAAGACTGGTGTAATTCTGAAAGATTTGTATTCTCTGCCAACCAATAGTTCATCTCCGTATTCACATTTACGGTATAATTACTACCCCATGGTGGTTGTACATGATCATTCCATATTCCCTGTAAGTTTGTTGCCTGCGAACCGGCTCTTGAGCTCGATATCAACAGGTACCTGCCAAACTGATAATACAAGACTTGTAAGCCCTGATCATTTCCTGTTGCACCTTGCCTGGACAACCTTATATCTGTAGGTAATTTTGATAAAGAAGAATCTGTAGATAAACTAAATGAAACGCGACTAAAAAATCTTTGATAATCAGATATATGCGCCGATTTCATCATTGCAAATGACTTTGAATAAACTTTAGCCAGATTTGAAGTGGCTTCAATAGCAGGGTCTTTTCCTTGTAATCCGGGCGACTTATCAAAGCCATTGAAACTCGTTCCATTAGTCATGTAAATGGTTACCGCATTGGCTTGGTTAACTATTAATTTATCTCCAACAGCTTTTGTTGTTCCACCTTCGGCTTTGATCTTTACATGTACTTCAAACGTCATCCCTTCCTTTTCGTCGTAAACCACCTGTTGTACTTCGCTAGCTCTATGTGCAACATGTTTTGGGGCTTTGCCTTTTAAGACCAGATAATTTTGCTCAGGCGTTACTACTTTATATCTCAGCTTACTGTTGATCTCCGTTGTAAAGTTTAGCGCATTTGGTTTATCAGCCGTTATTCGTATAGCCATTGCCTGATCAGGATAGCTAATTAGGGTTTCCCGCTTGTACTTTATACCCCCTACGGTATAAGTTACTGTACTTAAAGCATTATTTATATCAAGTTCACGCTGATAAGCTGTTGTGATTGAATCTTTAAACTTAAAATCAAGGAACAGATCGGCCATTGTTAAATAACGAGCAGAATATGGTCCCTGCATATTCTTCTTCCATAACTCTGCTGCTTTACCATAATCACCATTAAATACCGCTTCCCTTAAGATTGGCAGACTGGCCTTTGCTTTAGGATTATTTCCAGGTTCAGGAGCCCCAGACCAAAGTGTGTTATTATTAAGCTGGAAACGTTCTCTGCTTACCCTGCCAAAAACCATTGCTCCAGTTTTTCCATTGCCTAATGGTAAAGCTTCTTCCCATACTTTTGCAGACTGTTTATACCATAGTTTCAGCGCAGATTCTTTTTTTTGCTGCGCAAACCCTGTAATTCCACTGAAAAATATCCCAACAAAAAGAATTCTATATTTCAGCATATTAATTCAAATTAAAAACATATTCCTTACCAGCATCTGTGTCCACATCATATTCTATTATGGGTTTTATCCCTACAGCTTTTAACTTGGCTTGAAAAGAAATTATCGGTTTTTTCACCTCTGGTGTTTCGTAAAACGGATTGGTATTTAAGCCTTTTGCTAATACGAGATCCCGACTTTTAAGTTCCATATCCTTGTTGATACGCAACCTGCATTTACCTCCTATTTTCGATCTGACTTTAAGTCTGATCAGTTTATTGCTTTTCCAGGCCATATCAAGAACAAATCCACCACGAGCTACCAGACCTGTTATTTCACCTGTAGGCCAGTTATCTGGTATTGCAGGCAACAAGTGTATCGCGCCATCATGCGATTGCAGCATCATTTCAGCAATTCCTGCTGTACAACCAAAATTACCGTCTATCTGAAATGGCGGATGCGCATCAAGCATATTAGGATAAGTACCTCCGCCTTTTGTATCTACACCTTCTATACGACCACCAACCAGTTTTAACTGATCGGTAATGAGTTTATAAGCATGATTACCGTCTAAAAATCTAGCCCAAAAATTAACTTTCCAACCCATAGACCAACCCGTAGCAGGATCACCCCTATAAATCAAAGAAGTTCTGGCGGCATCAAATAACTCTGGTGTTCTTATTGGAGATATCTGATTACCTGGATACAAGCCATATAAATGAGAAACATGACGGTGTTTATCATCCGTACGGTCTGAATCATGCATCCATTCCTGTAGCTGACTATACTTTCCAATTTGCATTGGCGCCAAACGCGCTAATGTATTTTTTAAAATCTTTCTGAATTCTGAATCAAGACCTAAAATTCCGGCTGCTTTTTCTGTTTTGGTAAACAAGTCAAACAGAAGCTGATTATCCATAGTTGTACCAGCTGCAATAGAAATGCGTTTACCAGGAACATAAGTATTTTCAGGTGAATTAGAAGGTGAAACCACTAACCATTTATGCGTTGGTTCCTCCTGTAAAACATCTAAATAGAAATCACAGGCTCCTTTCAACACGGGGTAATATTCTTTTAAGAAATTCTGATCACCAGTAAACATATAATGATCCCACAAATGCTGGCTTAACCAATTTCCACCCATTGGCCATAAGCCAGCATAAGGCCTATCTACCGGACCAGTAATTCGCCAAAGATCAGTATTGTGATGCGTGACCCACCCTCTCGCACCATACATTACCTTAGCGGTTTCCTGTCCCGTAACAGAAAGATCTTTCAACATTTTAAATAAAGGGTCATGCAATTCTGAAAGATTGGTAACCTCGGCAGGCCAATAGTTCATTTCTGTATTGATATTGATGGTATACTTACTATCCCATGGCGCCAGCATTTTATCATTCCAGATACCTTGTAAAGTAGGTGGCTGGTTACCTGGTTGCGAGCTTGAGATGAGTAAATACCTGCCAAACTGAAAATAAAGTGCAGTAAGATGTGGATCATTTGTTTTTGCAAATTCCGCTATCCGTTGATCTGTAGGTTTATCAACGGCACTATTTGCTCCAATATCAAACTTCACTCTGTTAAAGTATTGCTGATAAAATTTAATATGATTGGCCAAAGCCTCAGGATACCTTCTTTTAATCGCTGCAGTTAAAAAAGCTCTAGCCTTTAAAGCTGCATTTCCACTCAGATCGTTATACTTTTTAAAATTTGTAGCAATAGAAACATATACTGTAGCTGTATTGGCATTTACAACCGTCCATATATTATCTTTTAAAGATGCTTTACCTCCCTCTACAATTGTCTTTACCTGCGACTCGAATTGAATCTGCCCTTTTTCTCCTTCATGATCTGCTGTCAGCCCAGCATAAACAAGGTTCCCATTTTCCATTTTTAATCCACCTTTTTGAGGAGAATCCATTGTTGCAGTAAAGGATATTTTTCCTGGTTTGCTTGCTGTTAAACGTATAATCATTACCTGATCAGTAAAAGAAGATAATATTTCTCTCTTATACTTTACACCATCCAATTCGTAAGTAACTGTAGCTACGGCCTTTTCAATATTTAAATCACGATAGTAGTTTTTAGCCTTTTCATGTCCATCGAAATTCAGAAAAAGATTTCCAACGGGCTGATATATCATTCCACTGTTTCTCTTTGGAAACATTTCTACATCTGCTAAAGCCTGTGCTTCTTCAAATTTTCCTTCAAAAATCAATTTCCTTAAGGCCGGAATAGCAGCCCCTGATTCAGCAGTAATATTGCTATTTGGACCGCCAGACCATACTGTTTCTTCATTGAGCTGTAATTGTTCCTTAGCAGGTCCACCAAAAACCATTGCTCCTAAACGACCATTCCCAATAGGTAGGGCTTCATTCCAATTATCAGCGGGCCTATTGTACCATAATTTCAATGTTTTGTCAATGTTAGGTTGACTAAATGCACTTGAACTGCTTATTAATATAAACCCAACAAAGAGGATTAAGTTTTTGATCATCATGTTTTACGTTTAATTAAGCGGAAGAAAGCTAACCTGTATTCCATCAGCTTTTACACTTGCCACGCTTTTACCTTTATTCAGGTTCACACTGATCACTGCCCTTCCATTGTAAAGTTGAACCTTACGTGAACCATCAGAAGTACCCTGATCGTCAATAAGTGTTCCTTCACCCGTTAAACCGAATGTCACGTAATTACGGGCATCTAAACACAATATATTATTTTCATCATATAATCTCGCTTGTATTACTGCAATATTATCTTTCTCAGCTATCTTCTCAAGGAGCAGCTTTGCGGGCTTAGTCCATTTTGCCGTTTGGTATTCCTGTGTAATCTCATCGATTATTTCTTTACCTTCTTTGGTCTTAGCAATAACCTTTATTTTATTCTCCCCCTCCTTGTATTTTATCATCCACCTTAGTCCAGCGGCTGGATAGTTCTGACTGTTACGCCTCTTTTTACCCATGCTTTTGCCATTTACAAAAAGCTCAGCTTCTGTACAGTTAGAATATACTTTAACCATTTTCTCTTCTCCAACATCACCCCATCTAACAGGCCATGAATGTCCGTAGATACGTACCATAGGAGCCTTTGTCCAATACGACTGGAAAACATAGTAAGACTCCTTCTTAGTAAAATCTCGTTCAACTACTCCTTTTTGATTCATGTAAGGTACAGGGTTATCAGGACGAACAGGTGTAGAGAAGTCTTTAAATGGCCAATAGGCTGCTCCAGTTAACCAAGGCATCTTTTCCTGTTCTTTTAAATGCCAGTCTATCAGATTAACAATATAGCTCTCACTCCAGTCTCCATCTTTGGATACCCTTGCACTTCCCCCAAATAATGACGCATCTCCGTCTCTTTCATCTGCTCCTCCACCAGTTTTCACTAAACTAAGGGCCTTATCAGGGCTTTCAGAATGTCGCCCGGCATGACTGTCGCCTCCCCATTCCACATGTAAAAAATGATCTACTCTTTCAAATTCCTTTTTAGATGTTTCTTTGTATTCTGTATATATCCCTCTGTACCATCCAGCCCAAATAGATGGAGAATATACATCAACAATATCTTTACAGAAATCACATCTTCTTATGGCAGTTTTTCTTGAGGGGTCTAACTTATGTGAAAGAGCATTTAGTTCTTTCATAAAAGTTCTAATTTTTTGTTCATCAAATTCGTTGAAATCATTGGGCCAATCATTTTCATTTCCCAATCCCCAGATGATTATCGAAGCATGATTATAATGTTGTTCAATCATATTGGTCAACATTCTACGAGCCTGTTCTTTGTAAACTTCACCACCAAGTCCGCCACGACACCAAGGTATTTCTTCCCAAACCAAAATCCCCAGACTATCACACAAGTCTAATACAATCCTGGATTGTTGATAATGTCCCAGACGAATAAAATTTACCCCCATGTCTTTCATCATCAATAATTCCTCCCGAATCATATCTTCAGTCATAGCCGCAGCTACCCCCGCATGATCTTCATGCCTATGCGTTCCTCTCAATAGTAAACGTTTTCCATTGAGCTTGAAAGGCCCTTTTTTAACAAATTCAAAATTTCGGAATCCTATTTTCTCCTGATGAATATGTGTATCTCCTTTTGCTGTGATGCTTGTTTGTACAGTATAAAGGTTTGGAGATTCCGGCGACCATAATTTCGGATTCTTAAAACTCATTTCCCATAAGTCCTTATCACCAAAAAAAGCCTTTATTTCATTTCCCCAAGTAGCGATTATCTTTCCTTGTGGATCTTTAACTTCAATTTTTACAGAAACAGTGTCTATTCCCATAGGATTTAACAACCTGCCAGAGATACTTAGATTTCCTATGGCACCTTTTTCGTCCACACTTGCTGCTGCAAAAATCTTATCAAAAGATACTTTAGGCACATACACAAGATTCAAATAGCGATATATACCACCATAGACATTAAAGTCAGACAAATCTGAGGGAATCATTTCTAAATCTCTGGTATTATCACACCTGATTTGCAGTGGTACTTTACCTTTAAAGCGGGTTTTATAAGCCTCTGTTTTTTTAAATGCACTTACTGCATCAGTAATATCAACAGTCCATTCATCATAGCCACCTACATGTTCTGCTACTTTAGTATCATAAATATAAACCTGGGTTTTCTGACCTGCCCCTTCAAAATGCAATAATGTTCTGCCATCTATATAAGGATTTTTCAATTCCAACTGCGTACGATACCAACCTGGTCCCTGATAATAGTTTTCATCAGGATCAACGGAATTAAGCGCATTAAAACAATGTGGTAAACTTACATTCTGCCATAAAGGAACCGTTTCCGGACTACCTTCTTTTGCAGGTCTAATTGCCTCCCAGATTCCACCTAAATCACCCTTTAAATATTCCCAATTGTTAATCAATCTTTGATTATTCTGCGCGGAAAGGTACTGACTGCATAATAACAGTCCTAAAAAAAACAACAGCTTAACTCTCTTCACTTCGTATGGTATCTAAATAATTTATATTTGGTTTGCGCATTATTAGTCATTGCTAAATTGCTGATAAGCCTTAGCATTTTGTTTGACCCTTTTAGCTTATTCATCAGCTATCTTGGCATAATATCCCCTATCCCGCAAGCAGGTTAATCAAAAAGTATGTTTTTAATTAATTAAGCGCAGGCGCTCACAAATTCTTTCTGATAAGATAAAGGACTCTTTCCGGTAATTTTCTTAAAGCATTTATGAAAGCTTGCAAAGTTGTTAAACCCACTGTTATAACAAACTTGCTTAAGATTCAGGCTGTCTTCTATTAGTAACTTACACGCCTGCCCCACTTTAACTTCTATTAAAAATTGAGAATAAGTTTTACGGGTACGCGATTTAAAATAGCGGCAGAATGAATTAGGACTAATCCTGGCAACTTCTGCTATTTCATCCAGATAGATCTTGTTTTTAAAATTGGCATAAGTATAGTCGTAAATATCATTAATCCTATCTTTCTCGATCATTTCCAGGTCGTAGTGAAAGCCTACAGAAGAAAGAACTTCCAATTGACTCGATTTAGCAATTTCTACCAATGCCTGCATTAATATAATAATACGTTCTGTACCTTCTGCTTTAAGCATCTGTGTAATCAGTTCTGCGACTTTGGCTTTATTCTTACCTGTTACTTTGACCCCTCTTTTTGCTTTTTCAAGAATGTCTTTTAACAATTTATTTTCTGGAAGATTTATAAAGCTATCACCGAATAAGTTTTCACTAAAATGAGCTACACGTACATCGGCCTGTGCCGGCTTGGTATCAGTGGCAAAATAAGCCTCATCAAACCTCCAATAGTGTGGTAAGTTTGCACCTAATAACACGATGTCTCCCGACTTAAATTTTTTAATGCTATCACCTATAAATTGAGTACCGTCTCCTTTATTAAAATAGATTAACTCTATTTCCTGATGATAATGCCATTTATTGTTGATACATGGTTCCAGATCTTGCCTTACACTAAATGAATGGGCTGGCTCCATTGATACTTTCAGTAGTTGTGCTTTCATAATCAGTTTATTTATATTTGGTAAGAGCTAATTTATGACAGCAACAATTGAGAAAGGGGCTAAAATCTTAAAAGAAAAGGGTGAAATTCTTAAATTCCACCCTTAAAAGGCCTTATTTAACAGGTTCAACTAAAACTGCCTTCAACTTAAATAGTTCTTTTCCATTTTGCAAAGGATGAATGGATATGGTATAGTTTCCTCTTTTTGCAAAGGTTGTTGTAGCTACATTATGATCAATAAAAGGCAGTGGTGCTTTTCTGTCAAATTCTGAAGTACGTAAGGTACGGAACAAAAACTCCTCGCCATTTACTTTCATAATCCCTTCTTGTTTAGCACTTTCTGGAGCACAGGAATATTGTAATGTTATTTTATAATCACCAGGTTCTACAACACGAATATCAAACTCAATTTGATCAGAAATATCCTTCATGTCAGTTACACAAGTAGTATGCTTCCAATCACCATAGTAATGGCTATAGGTCAGGCTCCTGGTTTTGGTATTTCCCTTTGTTTTAGCAAAAATAGCCTCGACTTCATTCTTTTTGAATTGACTCGACACAGTAACCGGAACAGTTAAATCATAATCCTTAATGTTACCAGTATACTCCATTACAAAAACGGTATTTGCTGCATCCTGATCAAATTGTGTTAAGCTAACCCAAACATCATCACCTTCATTTTTCCATGTCAAAGCTTGTTTACTCCCAAGAGGATAAACCCTTATTACTTTTCCTTTAAAATCAGGAATCAATAGCATACCATTTGCAGGTCTATTTAAAACATGTAAATATTGTTTACCTGGTTTCGATGTACTCACGCCCCATGGTTGTGCAGGAATCAAACCGGCAGTAGAGGCATAAATACTTTCCCCGTTTTTATCAAGCCACTTACCAGTTTCACGTAGAAATTTTGCGGAGTACTCAGGGATATTTCCTTCACCATCCGGACCTACATTCAACATTAGGTTACCTCCTTTTGAAGCGACATTGGCCAAAAGCCTAATGATTTCATGAGGAGTTTTAAAGTTCATATCATGTTTGATATATCCCCAGGAGTCATTATGGGTATAAATAGATTCCCAGGGTCCTTTTATTGGTGTTGAAGGCACTTCTGAATCACCAAAATCTCTATAATCACCCAAACCATGACCAACCCGGCTACTGAATAAACTTTTGGGTTGTAATACACGTAAATCGTTGACAAAAGTTTGGGTTTGTTCTTTCGTCATCCCTCCCGGAGTATCAAACCATACGATACCCAATGGCCCATAATTGGTTAAGAGTTCTTTTAATTGAGGTATGGCTTTTTCCTTATAGTATTTTTGATAATCTTTTTTTGATTCATCAAAATCCCAGGTGTTTTTACCTCCATCTGGCTCATACCAATCCTGAAACTGTGAATAATAGAAACCAAATTGGATACCACGCTTTTCATTAGCTGCAGCCAATGCTTTCATTGGATCTTTTTTGTAAGGAGTTGCATCAACAATATCAAAGTCGGTTACTTTAGAGTCGTACATTGAAAATCCTTCATGGTGTTTTGCAGTGATCACCATGTATTTGATCCCTGCATCTTTAGCCAGGTCTGCCCATTCATCTGCATTAAATTTTACAGGATTAAAACTTTCAGCAACTTTTCTATAGTCTTTAACCGAAATTCTGGCTTGATTCATAATCCATTCGCCACTTCCATAATAACGTTTTCCATTCCACTCACCCGCTAGTTTAGCGTACAAACCCCAATGGATAAACATCCCAAACTTGGCTTCTTTAAACCATTGTATATTTGGATGTTGTTTTTCTGAGGCTCTGTTATCCCACATTTCATCCATGGTTTGTGCATAAAGTGGAATAGTAATACTACAAAGCAATGTAACTGTCAGTATTGTCGTGATAGGTTTTCTTCTATGTTCAAGCATCTTGGATTTTACATTAATTTACATTTTGTTTAAACTGTTCAGGAGTTTTACCTTGGGCGACTAGCACTAAACGATCATCTTTCTTGGTGTTCAATACAATCAGGTCATTACGTTTTGCTGTTTCTCGTTTTCCATTCCGGTAAATAACTGCTGTTTTTCCGGGCCAGGGATTTCTGATCCTGCAGGTAGCACCAGATTGCGATAACAACTCTACAAATTCTATCTGCCCTTGTTTAATAGAAGAAGTGACCAGGAAATTACCACGGGCAAGCATAGTATATTTGGCATCCCAATTATCCGGCCATGCCGGGAATACACGCATAATTAAATCAGCGCCCGGACTTGGAGGTGCGGTTTGATTTAAACCCAACTGTATGGCGTCTGCAGCTCTTCCTAAACGTTGAATATTGGTGGTATAATATCCTTCACTCACATCCATTCTATTTGCCATCACTTCATGTTTAGGATCTCTTCTGATCTGATTAGGAACCAGATATTTGATTGCCTCTTTACGGCCCAGCATTGCTCCCGCAGCCGGAATTTTAGAAAGGACATAGGGATAAACAGTCTTGTTGATTCCATTCGGAAAATAACCATCGTAAGTATTTTGTGCAATTTTAAGCATGGCAGGGTCAGACTCCAGGTTACACAAATCAAAAAACCATACAGGCATGGTATTACCATCAGGCTTACGTTGCCCGTTTCCTTTTATCCATGGTGGTAAAGAACCAACCCAGTATTCCTTTTGACCTACTAAATCCGGATAACTTTTACTGGTCGCTAATGGCGAAAGGTTAGTTATAAACTCCTTCCAGACAGGGCGCATTTCTTTGTCCAGTCCAAGGATCTCTGAAGCTTTGATCAGGGTTGGAAATATCCCCATCATAGATGAAATTTCCTCGACAGTATTGTGTCCTCCCCAAATCGATTCATTATCATTTACATGACGGATATGGTATTTACCATCGGCTTCTTTCTTCACATTCGGAAAATTGCGATAAAACTCGGCCATTCCCTTTAGCATTGGATAGGCCCGGTCCTTTAACCAATTTAAATCTTGTGTATACTCGTATTGTTGCCAGTATTGATAAGCCAATTTAGCGCCTCTTGAAAAGATATGATTTACCGGACTATATGCCCCTTCACCTCTATTGGCAACTGGCCATCTGCCGGCAACCCAGGTCGTATCTTTACGCCAGTTCCAGCGACTAAAAAATGGTTGTTTCGTTTCGGCATAATCTATAAACTTTTGCGTCCTTTCCTGCCAAGGCTTTTGCTTCAGATATAGTTCACGCATCTCTACAGCAATATCATCCGGGAGTTCCTCTACCCCATCAAAAGAAACTGTTTCTGGTATATATATACCTTTACTTCCCCATTGCTGAGCAGCACTTTTTTCAAACGATGAAAAGGCTTTGGTATATAGATTAAACATAGGATCCAACAGCTCTAAGTGATTGGTCGGAAATAAAGCATTATACAGACAACTTTGGTTGGCACCCCAATAAGCACTTCCCCACTTTCGCGGATCGCCACCGGTTGTCCACAGCATTCCATTAAATTTAGTCGGATAGTCGCCTCTTGAGCTAGCAGCCATCACATATAGATAGTATGTGTAGTTTTGCTCGACAAAATTGGCCTCTCCATCTGAACTCTTCATACTGATGAAAGATTTAGACCAGAAATCCGCCCACCACTGCTGATTTGATTTGTACAATCCTTCGAAACCAAGACTTTTTGCAGCTTCAAGCTTTTTAATAGCGGTGGCTGTTAAATCTACTGATGGATCAAAGCTGGCAGCACTGGCTGTATAGACGGTAAAATCTTTCTGTCCTGATCCACTGAGCAGCCTTACTGTGGTTTCATTTGCCAATTCAGCAGTTACTGCTGTTCCTTGTATGCCCATTACTACTGCAGAACCGCAATAATAATCATCTTCTTTAAATGCTTGTGTAAGTACAATGTATTCACCATGAACACTTATTTTTGATATCGCAGTATGATTGCCTCGGTTCGTAACAGGGTTTCTGAACATTCTCAAACTCGCTGTAAATGCTGCATTCAATTGTCTTTTATCACTGATATTCACTGCCATCACATCTTCCTTATTCCAGATCAATGTTTTGGTTTTTATATCCTTTCCCTCAGTGCTTACAAGACCGTCGTAACAGTACAAATGTTGTTTAAAATCGGGCTTATTAAATACCGGAATCCCAAAATCAAGGTCAACAAAAGCTGCTCCTCCTCCATATTCTGTATTGCGCTGAAAAAAATTATTAGTGGCCGAATTTGAGCCAAAAATATCTACCCTGTTCAGCTGCATTTTTAACTGAGCAGGTGTAGTCCACAATAGCGTCCCTATGGTACCATTACCAACAGGCATTCCTGCTTCACTAGTTTTAACAGGTTCAACATAATCCAGATCCGCTCTTGATACCAGACTTTTATAGTCAATGTTGATCAACGTAGATCCTTTGTTTTTTGATGCGGTGCCGGGCGACTGGCCCTGCACGGGTAAATTTGCAAGCAAACTGCAAATCCCTAATGCTAATACTTTTTTGATCATTTCGAGTTTAATTCAGGTGATATTTCTACAGTGTTTTGATTCCAGTTTACCGTAACAGTGGTCCCGTCCGAAAACGTACTGCGTTCTATTTTGTAATTCTTATCCAAAAATTCGTGTTTAGTCATTTCCAGCAATGCTACACGCTTACTCAATTCACTCATTTTATCAATAAGTTTTATGGTTTCTTCATCAATTGCTTTTCTAAAAGATACCTGCGGAGTACCACCGTAAAGCAGTCCGCGCAAATCATCTGGATGATATGGAGTTAAAATCGCATCATGATAAACCAAATCCCACAAGGGCAGTGTAATTCCATTTTTAGCACTCAATGGCGAAGAAAAATCAACATAAGGTATAGTCCAGTCGCAGGCCGTTTCTGTTCCTACAAACCCAAGGTTATTTCTAGACC
The DNA here is from genome assembly GCF_041645105.1 of Pedobacter sp. Taxonomy (GTDB): domain Bacteria; phylum Bacteroidota; class Bacteroidia; order Sphingobacteriales; family Sphingobacteriaceae; genus Pedobacter. Next base: position 198,384 of record NZ_JBAZQQ010000007.1, on the reverse strand, counting down.
AGTTATAACTTTTAATCCTGTCATTCAGTCCATCAGTACGTGTTGATGGGTGCTGAGGATTAAAATCTTCATCTGGTGGCACATAACCGAACACATCCAGGTAATTGCCTTGAGGATGTATGCCGTGTTTAAACAGCCACTGGTAATTTTTGTTCAAATGTCCATTCATGAAACGGCCACTCAGATAAGCCATTTTTCCACCATCCCAGTAATCCATAAAAGGGATTTTCCCTTCTTTACTATCTCCGAAACGAGTCCCGGGAAACATATTTGGCTGACTACTTTCATCTTCTGCATGAATCGCAAACTGTTTATTGTAAGATGGAGCATCGAGGTAATAGTCGCGATATTGGTCGTGCAAACTAAATAAGTATCCCAGTTCCTTACACGTCTCTGCCAGCCTTTTCATTCCTTCCCATCCCCCTGCTGTTGGGGCTGGAGGTATTGCATCAGGATGTTGGCGGTCGTAGCCCAAATTTGGCCAGCCGGTCAGTACTACACATAGACTTTTTAATCCCATTGCTTTGTACTTGCGAAACTCTTCAGCACGCTCATCAAAGCTAACTAGTTTATACCGGGTATCAGGATCTCTTTTCCATCTTGCACTTTCAGGTTTATAATTGGTAAGGATACTTGAGCGGATAATAGGTGTTCCGATGAGTTCTTTCACGATGGGCTTCCTGGCAATTTTATCTTTCAAGGAAACAAAAAGACCTGTGTTCATTACGTAACTACGGTATCGCTTGGCCATATCCACGTAATTGCCTTCCTGAAAAAAGCACATTCTTGCTGTTCTAGGATAGCCCAATTTACCCAATTGCGGGCGCCAGCGGGGTCCGATTACTGTTGGACCACCGGCGGGGTGACTAAATTGATAGGCCGCATCATCTGGTGTCTCCACAATAACCATCATTGCAGATTTACCTTTTTGAAATCCCCACCAGGACATACTCCAGTCTTCGATTACATTGCTCTGTAATTCGCTTCTGTCGCTTTTGGTAATCACCCCATCCGGATCTGAAGTCCGGATGGGGTGGTAAGCTTTTGGCCAGTTTCTAGGCAACAATACTCCTCTTACATTACTTAGCAGGGTACAATCTATATTCCTTGCATCCAGGGCTGTTGGCCAGTTCAATTCTCTGACTACTGCAATATGTTCTTCAGCAGCTACATCAAATACCAAATCCTCGTTGTCACCCTCTAAACAAATCGTCAGGTACAATTTAAGATCTATATCCGACCAGCCTTGAAGGGTTAACTGCACACCAGTTTTATATCCAGTATCGTAAAGACTAATCTGTTTACTTTTTGCATCTGCCAACCGCAATTTATAAGTCTTTCCCTGGACTTTAACCTCCATATCGTCAGAAGATGAAGGAATCATTGACCAGGTTTCTGTTCCGGCTTTAACTTTAAGTTGAAGATCTGCTTCCCGTAGCGTTACCTGCTGTTTTTTACCAGTAAGGAGCCACTGCCCATTGTCCTGTGTTACTTTAACCGCTGTGGCTCCCCAATCTGCCCTCGACATTTGTTGAGTTCCAGATGTGACTTGTGCGATCGCTGTATTTCCAACAACAAAAAAAGGGAAACACATCAATAAAAAGATATAATAATCAAGTATTATAGGACGTATTTTCATCTATTTAATTTTGTTTAATGATTATCCATTCGTCTTCATATTTCAATTAGTAATTTAAATCACCTTACCGATAAGCGGGATTTTGGAAATCAATCCCCATTTTGTCAACTTCCGACTGTGGAACCGGCCAGTAATAATGTTTATCTTCAAATACACGCGTTACATTCCCTGGGTCTTTAAAACCATTGATCACATCTTTAGCAATTTCCCAACGCTTAATGTCGAAGTATCTTAATCCTTCGAAAGCCAGTTCTACCCTTCGTTCATTACGCACCAAATCTCGCGTAAGTGTGGTTTTAGGTGGCATATTAATCCCTGGTCTGTTACGCACATCATTCAATGCTTTTAAGGCTGTAGCATCCGTAGTTGTTCCTCCGGCAATTTCTGTCATCGCTTCAGCATACATGAGTAAGACATCTGCAAAACGCAATTTAACCACTGCCTGCTCACTACCAGTAGCGCCAGAGTTTCCATTATCTACATTGATATTGATGTATTTGCGTACTCCAAGATTATTCACAGAAGGCGATTCAGCTTTACCTTTATCGATATTATTAAAACCAATGGTTTTGTTATAGGCCCATGTTGCTCCTGGGGTATAAATAGTTAGTTTTAAACGAGGATCTCTGTTCTGGTAAAAATCATTTCGCATCCTGTTATTTGGGTCGTATGACGATGGGACAATAGGTGCAACAGGTTTAGTACCGTCACTCATTTCATAAGCATCTGCTAAACTATGCAAAGGAACCATTGCAAACCTAGAGCCATAAAGCAAGTCCATATTGTGTACTGCATTAGGGCTTAAAGCCCTGATAGAAAATATGATCTCAGGATTATTGTTCTGAGCACCATAAAATATGCCTTCGTAACTGTTGGCTAATGAAAACTTCTTTTCATCTATGACCAGTTTGGCAGCAGCAGCAGCTTCAGGCCACATTTTATTGTATAAACAGATACGGGCTTTTAAAGCCAGGGCTGAGCCTCTTACAGGGTGACCATTGGTATAGGCCGTGTTCGGCAGGCCGACTGCAGCCAGGTCAAGATCTTTAATGATCTTGGCCACCACATCTGCTTTAGGTGACTTCTTAATTTTAAACACATCTGGTCCGAAACCCAGTTCCTCTGTAACCAAAGGCACATCACCATAAATCATGGTCAATTCATTATAAAAGAAAGCTCTCAGGAAATAAGCTTCTCCTAACATCAGGTCTTTCTCAGTCTGTGTTAATGCAGGAACCCTATCCAGATTCCCAATAAACCAATTGCAACGGGCAATACCTTTATAGGCATCTGTCCACATGCGGGATACGATTCCGCCTGTTCCGGAAGTAAGTACACCTCTGGAAATATCCGTGTAATTATCCAGTGTAGAGTTGCTATAGGCATTGTCTGTCAAACTTTCAAACTGCATAGAAGAATAAGAGCTCAGATCAATGGCAAATGCAGGAGTACGCAAAGTACTGTAGCAACCGATCAAAGCCAATTCTGCATCTTTTTTTGATGTCCAGAATGCTTCATTTGTTAATTTATCAGTAGGCTGCTTGTCGAGAAAATCATCTTTACACCCCATAAAACCCATTACTGAAACCATCAGCAATGCATATTTTATATATTTTACTTTCATCGTCCTAATTTTAAAATGTTGTCTTAATTCCGAAGGTATATACATTGGCTTGCGGATAAATGGCAAAACGACCACTGGTATTGTCTAGAATTACGCGCTCCGGATCACCAATAAAATCACTCACTGTAAACAGGTTATCACCTGAGAAATAAACCCTTAGATTTTGCATTCCGATCTTTTTTATGAAGTCATTTTTAAAGGTATAACCAACAACCAGGTTTTTAAGTCTCAGGTATGAAGCGTCCTGAAGCCAAAAAGAAGAAGCAGTAGTGATGGGCGAGTAGTTATCTACATACATGCCGGGTAATTTATTGGTCGGGTTATCCGGGGTCCAGCGATCACGCCAGAATGTTGGCGGTGGCGACCATTGTCTGAAGGCCCCATAGCCCCAATCTGTGGTATATACTTTACGTCCGGCTACACCAAGAAAAAAGGCTGAGAGATCAAATCCTTTATATTCCAGTCCTAAATTAAAACCATAGTTAAAGTCAGGATGTTGTCCGTCGATAACAACCCTGTCAAACGGATCAATTTTCCCATCAGGCACACCATTGGGTCCACTATGATCAGCAAACATCAAATCTCCAGGCTTTGGACTGTTCTGATGTTTTGGTGCAGCATTGATCTGGTCTTGGTTCTGAAAAACACCTATCCAATCTAGCATATACCAGGAATTCCATGGTAAGCCTTCACGACGGATTTTATTGCCTTGAATCTCTTCCGGGCCAAACTTGGTCACCGTATTTTTATAAGTATAGAAATTGGCTCCAATTTCATACCCTACATTTCCTATTTTATTCTTGTGGGCAATAGTGAACTCAAATCCAGTATTTTTCATCGCCCCTGAGTTGACTGTTGGCGGGGCCATTCCCACAAAATCTGGCAATTGGGCTACACGTAAAATATCCTTTGTGTTTTTGTTGAAATAATCTAAAGTACCAGTAAGCTTACCTTTAAAGAAATCGAAATCAAGTCCTACACCAGCTGCAGTAGTTGTTTCCCAGGTAATATTAGGGTCGGATAATTTCTGTGATACAACACCAGTGTTCAGGATGTCATAAATATAGCTACCATAATCCAACAGATTTTGATAAGGATAATTGGCAATATTCTGATTACCCAATTGTCCCCATGATCCACGTAGTTTTAAATTACTAAGCCAATCATTATCTTTCAGGAAAGCTTCCTGTGAAATTCTCCATCCCGCAGATAATGCTGGAAAAACGCCCCAGCGTTTGCCTTTTCTAAATCGTGAAGAACCGTCATAACGAACAGTGGCCTCAAATAGATAACGTTCATCATAAGCGTAGTTTACTCTTCCAAATACGGATTGCAATGCCCATTGGTAGGCATAACCATTAGCCGTTTGTGCATCGCTTCCTCCTGCATCCAGACTTGGCAGATTTGCTGAAGGAAAATCTCTTCTAAAACCTGCCAGCTGTTCATAGTTAAAGCTCTCCTGATTGTATCCACCTACAGCTGAGAAATGGTGTACATTGTTAAAAGTCTCATCATAAGACAAGGTAGCATAAGCGGTATAGTTGATAGACTCTTGCTGAGTTTTACGTAAAGTAATAAATTGGCCTAAATAGTTTTGCTGTGGCTTATATACACCTTGGTTATCTGGTTGAAATAAAAATGTAGGTAATGGAATACGTTGTGCGGTTTGTTTATCTGTATTGTATCGTACAGCTCCTCTGATTTCTCCAACCAATCCTTTTGCCAGATTTAAGTTCATATATCCAATTCCTGAAATACCATATTCTTTATTCAGATCTGAACTCGTTTGCTGCACTGCGTAAGCATTCTGGTTAGTGGTTTCAAAATCATAAGCTTTACTCACTACCCTTCCACTTCCATCAGGTAAATACGGACTCCATAAAGGGTGTTGCGCATAAATACTCAATACCAGGTTTTCGGCATTATCTACCGGATCTCTTCTATCCCCTTGCATGAAATTGATATTGCTACCAAATGTTACAATCTTATTCATTTTAGTTTTGAAGTTCAGAGAAGCGTTATATTTTTTATAACCAGTATTGATAAGAATCCCTTTCTGATCCAGATAGCCTAATCCAAAATTATAAGTAGTTTTACCTTCACCGCCATTTACACTTAAAAAGTGCTGTTGCATACTGGCATTCTTAAACATGAGGTCTGTCCAGTTTGTGTTCGGGAACTGTGCTGAACCATTTCCATTTCTATAGGCATCAATTTGTTCCTGGGTATAAAGTTTACCCATATTCTGTCCCGTCCGGTTGATGCCTTCATTACTCAACTCCATAAACTCGGCAGAGTTCCAGATCAGGTCAGGTACACCAGCAGGTTTTTGTATGCCATAATTATAAGAATACTCGATGTTCATACGACCTTGAGCACCCATTTTTGTGGTGACCAATATTACTCCATTAGCCCCTTGAACCCCATAAATAGCTGCTGATGCAGCATCCTTTAATACAGAAATATTCTCGATCATATTGGGATTGATGTTACTCAATGAGCCGGGTACACCATCGATCAACACAAGTGGATTGTTACCACTGGCACCAAAAGTACCTACCCCATGGATTTGTATGGAAGGATCTTCTTTACCAGGCTGAGCAGAATTTTGGATGATCTGTAAACCGGGCACTTTACCCTGTAATAATACAGAAGCATTGGGTGCAGGTCTTTTAACCAGTTCTTGTGCTGCTACAGTAGCAACAGATCCGGTTAGGTTAACTTTTTTCTGAGTTCCATAACCTACTACCACCACCTCAGTAAGACTTTCATTTTCTTCCAGAAGCACTACATTTAAGGTCTTCAGACCTCCCGTAGCCAATTCCTGAGTGATATAGCCAATATAACTAAATATAAGAGTAGCATTATTTTGGGAAAGGGTGATTGAGTAATTTCCATTTTGGTCTGTCACTGTACCACCATTACTTCCTTTTACTTTGATACTCACCCCAGGCAAAGCACCGCCCTTAGCATCACTTACCTTACCCTTGATTACGTTTTGCTGAGTTTGCAGATTTTCATTTTGTCTGCTTTTTGTTTCCTGTTCTCTGATGATAACAGTTTTGTCTTTTATTACATAGGTAAAAGGCTGGTTTTCAAAACAGCGAATCAGTACCCTTTCCAGTGTCTCATCAGCCACAGCTATATCTATTTTTTTTGCTTTTTTGATATCTTCAAAGTCAAAGAAAAAGTCGTACCCGCTTTGTTTACGTATCTCCTTGAACAATTGTTCAAGTGTTGCATTCTTTTGTTTTAAAGTAATTCGTTGGGCTTTTGATGCCTGAGCGATTTGCAAAAAAGCTGTGATCAATAAAATTGAAGTGAATTTCATTATCAACAGGATTTTATGTACATAGCCTGGAGGCCTACATACAAATTGTTTGTAAAAGTTCATACATTTGATAAGTTGGGTTAAACGAAAAATTAAAGTTTGAGGGTAATCCCAGCCATTTTTACCGGGAGTGGTTGCAAGCACTTCCGGTTTTTTGACCATTACTACATAATGCATGCAGTAATTTATAGGGTTTATACTGCCTACGAAGAGTTTTGCTTAATGATTTTCTTGTTCATATTTGTTTAATTTAGTTTGGTAAAGATTATTTATTTGTCAGCTTTGAGTACCGTAATTCTTTTGCCCTCAATTTTAAAGTGTATTTTCCCTGTAGACTCCATAATGCCTAGTACGGATGAAATATTTTTACTTCTTGAAATGTAACCGCCAAATCTCAAATCATCAAAATCACCTTTATATATCACTTTAACATCGTACCATCGCGCGATCTTTCTCATAATGCCACTAAGCTCCTCCCCATTAAAAATAAAATCTCCTTTTTTCCAAGCTATTACATTTTCGACATCTACATTCTTGACATCGATATTCTCTCCTGTTTTTTCACTTTGCTGTCCGGGCTTTAGTAATCTTGACTGCTCCTTATTTTTTTCTGCATTAAATGACACACGTACAGAACCTTCTAGTAAAGTAGTTTTAACAGATGCTTCATCTTTATAAGCATTAATATTAAAGTGTGTTCCTAACACTTCTACCTGCTGCATATCATTTTTGACGATAAATTTCTGATGTTTACTTTTTGCCACCTCGAAATACCCCTCACCATCAAGCTCTACAATTCTCTTACTACCAATAAATTGTGTTGGATACTTAAGAGAGGAAGCTGCATTTAACCAAACCTTTGTACCGTCTGGAAGATTAACCTGATACTGTCCTCCCTTAGGCGTTTCAATCGTATTATAAAGTGTTTCTTCTTGATTACTTTGTTGAGACAATTTTGACACTTCATATACAAGTGTTCCATCTGCAGTTTTACGAATGGTTAAGCCTGTCTGCTGTTGGATTGTCCCATTTGCAGCATCCGTAAGTGAAATCTTCTGCCCATTTGCCAGAGTTAAATAAGCTTTATTCCCTCCTGGAAGAATTTTTTGTGATTTAACAGTTTTATTCTCTTTCTGGAAAAGAGTTACCGGCGAACGGAAATAAAGTATGGTAGAAAGTGCTAGTATTGCTAAAACAGCTGCAACACGAATAAAAGTATTAAATCGCGTTCTTATCCGTTGCTTCTTTCTATGACTCATCAACGCTTCCCATACTTCCTTTTTAGTATTATCAATACGTTGTTCTTCGGGCACGTGCTGAGTAGATAGTTGCAAATACCAAGTTTCAACAATTGCTTTTTCTTCTTCAGAACAGTTGCCTGCCTTATATTTTTCCAATAGTTGTAATGGATCTTGTTGCATACGTTATATTTGGTTTTTGGCTTTATTAATATTATGACAGGAAAGCACGGGGGTATAGGGTACTTTTTATTTAAAAAAAATAAAAAAAGTATAAATACCTCGTGTAGATTAACTAAACAAGTTATAATAACCTGTCCGGTTTTATAATTGATGATAAATCAAGAACAAATAAGAAATGATGTTTAGTTTTGGCCGTAATATTCTCAGCGCTTTTTTAACGTGTGTCCTAACAGTTTGCTCACTGATGTCGAGCTTTGAGGCAATTTGCTTATAAGAAAGATACTCTCTCCTACTCATTTTAAATATTTCCTTCATTTTTTTAGGAAGAGCAGCAATTTCCTGTTCAATAATCCTCTGCATTTCAAGCTCACGAACATGATAATCTGCCAGTTTAGTATCTCTATCCATAAAGTCACTTAAAGATTCTATATACTTATTTTCCACCTTTTTATGGGAAATAACATTAATAATACGGTTCCTTATCGATGCATACAGGTAGGATGACAAGCTTTGTTCAAAAGAGATATTTTCACGTCGCAACCATAGTACTTCAAAAAGCTCTTGCACCACATCTTTGGCCTCATCCTCATTGCCAAGCATTTTACAAGCGTGTATAAACAGCAAACCGTAAAAACGATCGAAAATTATAGTGTATGCCTTATGATCTCCTTCTTTCAGGAGATCTGCCAGTTCTTCATCGTTAAATTGACTATATGGCAACATACTTCATTTAGATTAAATTTTTATTGAACTACAGACCACTGTAGGTCGGCAGATACTTGTAATCCTCTTTTATCTACTACCGACAAATACCATATAGTAGCAGATGCAGGCACTGTTGTGGTGATCCATTTATTATTCTTAATTGTAACTTCATTCTGCTTCCAACACCTGTCTTTTAATGACTTCAGCGTATCTGTAGTATAATTTATATAGACATTAGCAATTGGTAATTGAGAGTTTACTCTTGCAATAGCATGACCTTTTTTGGTTTGTATATTATCAATTGATGGTAATGGAACTGTATGATTCAGATAGCTGTTAATGAAACTATAAATTTCATTGTTGCCCCAACCATAAGCATGATTATGTTTCAATCCGATTTTAACAGAGAGCTTTTTATTTCTGACTAAATCATAAGACTTAGCATAACTATCTAAAAAGAAATTCCCGTCATTTGTGCCATTAATAAACAACATCGGCATCTTAGCTTTTGAAAGATAATTGGAAGGGTCATATTGTTTTATCCATGTATCCCTGCTACGTTCATCCAATTTATCCAGTTCTTTCTTCATAGCACTATTTTGAAATAGATATCCACAGCCATATACCGGTACTACAGCCTTAAATCGATTATCTATTCCAGCCAATGTGCTGCTGATAATTCCTCCCCAGCTTATTCCAGTCAATGCAGTTCTATTGCTATCTACTCCATTAAAGCTTCTAATTAAATTATGGGCAAGTATCACATCAGCTACTGCCTGATACATCCATTGTTCATTTAACTGCTCTGTGATTGTAAAATATGGGGTTAAACCATTAGGCTCATCAAAGCCACCTTCTATGTGTTTTTTTGTTTCATCATTTCCTCTTAAATCCATTGCAATAGCAAAATAGCCTTTTTTAGCCCAAAGCAATACCCATTTTTTGAAAGCAGTACCACCACCACCGTGTACCAAAACCACAGCAGGTATTTTTTTATCCTCCGATTTATTTCCAGTTAAGATCCCAGGACTTGAGTAATATGCAAAAACGTTTTTAGCATGCCCTTTGTAATTCAATCCTTCATAAACAATACCTATTGCAGAATCTTTCGATAGCACCTTATAATTAGGCACTTTATAAATATCTTTTGAATCCCATATCGTTCCCTTTATTTGAGAATATCCTTCAGGTATTATCCCAAAAATAAAGATTATGGTTATTATAAGATAATATTTGGTTAGCATGGATATCAAATATAACAGATTTTACAGGCTTCATATTGTTAAATATTGGCATTATATTCAAGTATTTTAACAGAATCACACTTCTTCAGTATATTCACTTGGTGTTCTGCCAAACTGTTTTGCAAACTCTTTACTAAAGTATTTGCTATCACTAAAACCTACCATATAGGCCACTTCATAAACCGTGTAAACTTTTTGCTGTAAAAGCTGTGCAGCTCTTTTTAAGCGTACTGATTTGATGAAATTATTAACCGTAAGCCCTGTTAATGCTTTAATCTTCTTGTATAAAATTGGTGTACTCATACCGACTTCCGATGCTAATATATTTACATTAAAATCATCTGTAACAAAGTTCTGTTCAATGATTGTCATAATCTTATTCAGAAACTCTTCGTCAGTGGATTCTATCAATACATTGGAAGGTTGTAAAGTAATTTGCTGACTAAACTTTCTGCGCATACTATTTTGCAGATTTAACAGATTACTAATATTCAATTGTAATACATCAATACTAAAAGGCTTGGTAATATAAGCCTCAGCACCTGTTTTAAGTCCACTTACCTCATGTATGTTCCCTGATCTTGCAGTTAACAAAATAATAGGAATATGACTAGTTCGTAAATCTGTTTTAAGAATACGGCACATTTCAAGTCCATCTCTAACAGGCATCATTACATCACTCACTATAATATCAGGTATTTTTTCAAAGGCGATTTCAGTTCCCTCCTCACCATTCTCGGCTTCAATAACTTGATAATTTTGTCTTATAGATTGTTTGATAAAATCACGTATTTCACGGTTATCTTCAACAATTAGAATGGTAATTTGATCATCAATAACCTTTTCATCAATTTCATCCTGTTCAGGTAATTCTAGTGGTTCTTGTGATAATTGATACAACAAAGGACTTTCTACATCCACAAATTGTTCAACAAGATCTTCCTTCTTAAAATGACTATTTCCGGTTTTTAATTTTAATTGAAAACAAGTTTGGACCTGTTCTTTACTAAAAGAATCATCAGGCATGAGTAAGAGATCACCATGATGCAACATTGCAATCCTTTTAGATAAAGCCAAGCCAATTCCGGTCCCACTATTTCTGGAAAGCGGATCTTTCACCTGATAAAAGTTCGTAAATAATTTATCTCTGCTCTCTTCTGGGATTCCCTTTCCATTATCACAAACCGTAATCTCCACATATTCCTTATCAGATCTTTTAACAGTCAGTATAATACTTCCATAATCAGGAGTGAACTTAAATGCATTGGACAACAGGTTAAAAAAGACCTTTTCTAGTTGCCCCGAATCAAAGTAAACCTCGATATGCTCTTCATTGTTATTAAATTGATAATCAATATGATGCTTTATTGCCAGGTACTGAAAAGACAAATAGATTTCTTTTGCAAATGAAACAATGTTTTCAGGAGTTACATTCAAAGTCATTTTACCGGCCTCCTGTTTTCTGAAGTCCATCAACTCAGTTACTAATCTGGTTAATCGTCCAGTATTCTTTCTAACGGTCAACAGTCTGCGGTTAATCCCCGGATATTCTTTAGTATCGTTAATCAAACGCTCAAGTGGACCAACAATAAGCGTTAAAGGCGTTCTAATTTCATGAGAAACATTTGTAAAGAAGTCCATTTTCATTTGATAAACTTCGTGTTCCTTTCTTAACAGGGCTCGAATCCATAAAAACCTGAATACCAAAAACAGTATTGCAGAAATAGCTAATACATAGAATAGATATGCCCACCATGTTTTCCAAAAAGGTGGGGTAATACGTATGGTCATTTGCTGAGGATGGGATGTCCATAAGCCATCATTATTTGAACCTTTGATTAACAATTTATAAGTTCCTGGTGGTAAGTTATAAAATGTTGCTATGGGCGATTTGACATAATTCCATTCTTTGTCTAGTCCCTCCAGCTTATAAGCATATTGGTTTTTCTCTGCCTTTATATAATTCAGCACGGCAAACTCAATGCTAAAAATATTCTGTGCATGTGAAAAGGTAATTTCATCTGTTAAGCTGATGTTTTTCTTTAACAATTTGCTCTCATCTCCAATTGCAACAGTCTTATTAAAAAGTCTTAGTCTGGTAAAAATAACCTTAGGAACCCTCTTATTTTCTTTAATCTGTTCTGGAAAGAAACTCAGCAAACCACTATATCCACCAAAAAAAAGTTCACCTTTGGAATCTTTATAAAAAGAATTATAATTAAATACGTTCCCTGGCAAACCATCTTCAACGGTATAGTTTTTAAAACCTTTTCGATCAAACTTGGCCAGGCCATTATCGGTACTAATCCATAGATTCCTCTCTTTGTCTTCTAAAACACCAAGGATTACATTACTGGGTAAACCGTCTTTCATCGTATAAAACCTGACTGTATTTTTTGTTGGATCATATCGAACTAATCCACAATCATAGCTTCCAAGCCATATTATTCCTTGAGAATCTTCCTTTATAATATTGATATCATCGAATTTACAGCTTCCATCATTAACTGTAAATGCACGGACTTTATTAGAAACAGGATTAAGGATATATGTCCCTGAATTAGTCGCAATCCAAATATTTTTCCTGATATCTTCATAAAAGTATCTCAGAAACTTTAGATCATGCTGTCGGGCAGGGTTGATATAGGGGTCAAAATTATCATCTTTTTCATTGTAGATAAAAATTCCCTGAGCTCTGGTTCCTATCCATAATCTATTCTGACTATCGTGTAATAAACATATAATCCGATTAGAATTTAAGGCTTTAGGATCTGCATAATTGGATTTATAGCGCCTGAAATTATTAGTTTTGGGTTGATAAACATCTAATCCCCCCTCATAGGTACCAATCCAGACTTCGCCGTTACGTGCTATTGATATGGTCTTGACAAGATTAGAACTTAAGGAAGTTGGATTATCTACATCATGCTTATAACTGGTAAACTTACCAGAGGCTCTGTTATAATAGTTAAGTCCTTCAGCTTCTGTTCCAATCCATAAATTATGAGCGTTATCCTCTACTATTGAACTGACTACATTACTGCTGATTGTATTTTTACCTAAGCTGGTTGTATATTTCTTAAACGGTGTTGCATTAACATGATAAGAATTAACACCACCAAAATAGGTCCCAACCCACATTGAGCCTGTTGCATCCTGTAAAATATCATATATAGAATTATGATTAAGACTTTCCGGATCTTCAGGATTGTGGTTCAAGACAGAGAATTTAAAACTCTCCAGATCAAGGATATTTATACCATGAAGCGTTGAAATCCATAATTTACCATCTGCGGCCATTTTAATCTTTCTGATAACATTGCTACTGATGCTATTTGGATCATCTTTTTTAGATATAAAATGTCTGAAACTGCCTTTTTCCCGATCGAACAGCTCCAAACCATTATTATGTGTACCTATCCATAGATTACGTTTTGAATCCTCATAAACTACACTCAAATCATTATCAATCAAACTATTTGGATCACCTTTCTTATGATAATAAGATTGAAAAACATACTTTCCATTAATGAGTTCCATACTTGTTAAACCATTCATGGTAGCAACCCACATCAGCCCTTTATAATCCTGATAAATGGATTTTACAAGCTGATGAGCTAAGCCCGGAGTATTTGCATCACCCTTTTGAAAGCGACTGAACGTGTCATCTTTATTTAACTTGTTCAATCCGCTATCAGTTCCAACCCATATTTGTCCTGATTTATCTTCAAAGAGACTTCTGATTATATTATGGCTAATCGTGTTTGTTTTTTTTTGATTAGTGACAAAACGCTTGAAAGAATTACTTTCCGGCAGGTATTTATTAAGTCCCTTCTGCGTTCCTACCCATAAATTCCCTTTACTATCAGTCAATAAAGCATTAATATTCTGAGCACTGGTCAATGATGATCGCTTCCCTCTTTCACGCTTATAGATTTCGAAATTTCTGGTATTGTATTTATTTAAGCCATCTTTTGTTCCAAACCACATGAACCCCATACTATCTTGTGCTATAGACAATACACTGCTTTGAGAAAGTCCATCCTCTACAGTTAAATGCTTAAAACTTTTTTTCTCCTTTTGAGCAATTGCAGTACCATATCCATAGACAAGTATGAATAACAAGAATACTTTACAATGGAAATGAGGAGACATCTATAGTATCATTTGGTTTGTGGTAAAAATATGCTTTTACTTTCATATTTATGAAAAGTCTATATAAAAGCAATTGCCAGTAAGTATCTGTTATTTGATAACGAATACTTACTGGCAATCTCATTTTAACAGTATAATAAAGAATCTATTATTTCTGTACGCTAAACTTATAAATAGTAACAGTTTTATACTCCTGTCCCGGTTTTAATAAAGTTGTTGGAAAAGCAGGTTGATTTGGTGAATCAGGAAAATGCTGAGTTTCCAAACAGAAAGCCGAGCGATATGGATAACTGATCTGACCTTTACCATCCTTATCTTCACCTGTTAAAAAGTTTCCACTATAAAACTGTAATCCTGGTTCTTCTGTAATTACATCCATTACAATTCCGGTTTTAGGACTGCTTACAGTAGCTACTTTTTGCAAGCCAGCTGATTTTTTCAATACATAATTATGGTCATAACCTTTACCATATTTTAATTGTTGGTCATCATTATTAATCCTTTTGCCAATTAAGGTGGCCGTATTAAAATCAAATGGTGTACCTGCAACCTTTTCTATCTTTCCAGTTGGAATTAAGGTAGAATCAACTGGTGTATATCCATCAGCATCAATTTGCAATAAATGATCAGTTATTGTAGCATCTCCTGCACCGTTCAAATTAAAATAAGCGTGATTAGTTAGGTTTACCACAGTATTTTTATCAGTAGTTGCATAATAACTTATTTTAAGCTCATTATTATCCGTCCACTCATAAGTTACCTTAACAGTTAAATTACCTGGATATCCCGCTTCTCCATCTTTAGATAAATAAGTAAGCTCCAGTGTACGATCATTTACCTTTTTAGCATCCCAAACTTTAGCCCAAAAGCCATTAAAGCCTCCATGAAGTGTATTTACACCATCATTTAGTTCGAGATCATAAGTCCTTCCATCTAATGTAAATTTCCCTTTAGCAATCCTGTTTCCATAACGACCAATTAATGCTCCAAAAAAAGCTTCACCTTTTTTCTGATACGATTTAAGGTTATCATATCCCAAAACAACATCCTTAAATTGATTATTTTTATCGGGCACCAATAGGGATACTACCCTACCGCCATAATTAGTTATAGCTACCTGTGCACCATTTTTATTTTTTAGAATATACAGGTTTACTAAATTGCCTTCTATATTGGCATTAAAATGCGCTGAATCAGGAAGGTTAGCTACTAAAACAGCTGTGCTATCATTACCAGACGAAGCATTGTTGGTTGCATTTCCGCAGCTACTTAATGTCCAGGCCGCAAT
Source organism: Pedobacter sp. (assembly GCF_041645105.1). Taxonomy (GTDB): domain Bacteria; phylum Bacteroidota; class Bacteroidia; order Sphingobacteriales; family Sphingobacteriaceae; genus Pedobacter. The sequence continues at coordinate 182,977 of NZ_JBAZQQ010000007.1, read as the reverse complement.
AAAAAGTAAACAGATAGATTTGAAATTGTTGTTCATATAGTGTTTTTTTATATTTGATCAATTCACTAATGTATTAAAAGATATTAAACGTCACAATAACAATTAATATTAAGTATTATAATATATTTACATTTGAAATGTAATAGCCTTAAAAGTAATGAAATCATCACTGCAACTAAACTGAAAACAATATAAGTAATTTTCTGCACAGCATATGACAGTTTCATCACTGATAACAACCAAACAAACACATATGAAAAAATATAATGATCAAACCCGTTTCTTAATTGCTGTAGATTGCATCGTATTTGGGTTTGATGGAGAACATCTTAAAATATTATTAATAAAGAGAGGTTTTGAGCCAGAAAAAGATAAATGGAGTTTAATGGGTGGTTTTGTAAGTCCTAAGGAGAGTCTGGACGGCGCAGCTAACCGGGTATTAACACAATTAACAGGATTAAAAGATGTTTACCTGGAACAAATTCATGCTTATGGTAATCCGCTTAGAGATCCCATTGAAAGAACATTATCTGTAACTTATTTTGCTTTAATTGATATCCATAAATATGAAACACAAATAAATGACCAATATCATGCAGAATGGTTCCCTTTAAAAGATACTCCAACGCTGATATTTGATCATGAAGAAATGGTAGAAGAAGCTAAGAAAAAAATAAGATACAAAGCTGCACTCCACCCTATTCTATTTGAACTTTTACCTAAGAAATTTACGGTTCCACAACTACAGAATTTATATGAAGACGTATATAACACACAGATAGACAACCGTAACTTTATCAGGAAACTATCCGCAACAAAGTTACTTATCAAACTAGATGAAAAAGACAAATCCGGTTCTAAAAAAGGAGCATTCTATTTTAAACTTGATAAGAAAAAGTATCAGGCAAACTTCCAGGCCTTCTTAAATATTATTCCAAACCCCGATAAATTAATAACTGGATAAGAACATCTTAGCTCATAATGAAGGAATATTGAAAAAAATTCTTTTATTAAAAATAATAAACGTTAATTAGACATTTATTTAACTAAATATGAGCAAAGATCAATATGTTATAGGGGTCGATTATGGGTCTGATTCTGTACGATCGGTAATTATTAATACAAATAACGGGGCAGAACTTGCTTCATCTGTTTTTTACTATCCCCGCTGGCAGAAAGGTTTATACTGTAATCCTGCAAAAAACCAATTCAGACAACATCCTCTTGATTATATAGAGGGGTTAGAACAAAGTATAAAAGATTGTATCCAAAAAGCTGGTGGTTTAACTATTGCAAATGGTATCAAAGCAATTGCTGTAGATACAACTGGCTCCACTCCTGTTGCAGTTAACCAACAAGGTGTACCACTTGCCTTATTGCCGGAATTTGAACTTAATCCTAATGCCATGTTTGTGCTTTGGAAAGACCATACTTCGGTAAAAGAAGCCATGCAAATTAATCAACATGCTGCATTGCAAGACATCAACTATCTAAAGTATTGCGGTGGAATTTATTCTTCAGAATGGTTTTGGGCCAAACTACTACATATTTTACGTGTAGATAAAGAGGTCAAAAACGCTTGCTATTCATGGGTTGAGCATTGCGACTGGATTCCTTTCTTACTTACAGGTGGTAATGACATTTCGGAAATGAAAAGAAGTCGTTGTGCAGCCGGACATAAAGCACTTTGGGCAGAAGAGTTTAATGGCCTACCACCAAATGAATTCTTCAAAAGCCTTGATCCGTTACTAGATGGTTTTACTGAATGCTTATTTAAGGACACTTATACTTCTGACGAATCTGCCGGTGTAATCAGTCAGGAATGGGCTTTGCGATTAGGCTTAAATGCCGACGTCGTAATTGGTGTAGGTGCTTTTGATGCACATATGGGGGCTGTTGGTGGACAAATTGAACCTTATTATTTAAGTAAAGTAATGGGTACATCAACTTGCGATATCCTAGCAGTACCTCAAAAAGACATTGAAGGTTTATTAATAAAAGGTATTTGCGGACAGGTCAATGGTTCAGTGATTCCTGGTATGCTAGGACTTGAAGCTGGTCAATCTGCTTTTGGTGATATTTATGCCTGGTTTAAAGAAATCTTATCATGGCCAATAAAAAACCTACTTCGCAATTCTACATTATTAGATTCACGTACATTGGCTGCGTTAGAACAGGAATTACTAGATCAGATTATTCCTGAGTTAAGTAAGCAGGCTGCCACTTTAGCTAAAACTGATGATGATGAACTAGCTTTAGATTGGTTGAATGGCAGAAGAACACCTGATGCCAACCAGGAATTAAAAGGTGCAATCAGTAAACTTGATTTGGGAACTGATGCTCCTCGTATCTTCAGAGCCTTAGTTGAAGCCTCTTGTTTTGGTGCTAAAAATATTGTAGATCGCTTTACTGAAGAAGGCATTCCTGTTAAGGGGATCATTGGCATTGGCGGTGTAGCTAAAAAATCTCCATTTGTAATGCAAACTATGGCAGATGTGTTAAATATGCCGATCAGAATACATCAGTTTGAACATACTTGTGCCTTAGGGGCGGCCATGTTTGCAGCAGTTGTGGCCGGCATTTATCCTAATGTTGAGGCTGCTATGGAAGGAATGGGTAGCGGCTTTGATCAGGAATACATCCCCCAACCAGAAAATGTATCCTATTATGAAGATCGCTTTTTGAAATATAAAGCATTAGGTACTTTTATAGAGGAAAGCACAAAGGCTAGCACTAAATAAAATACAAATGAGTAATTATCAAGATATAAAAGAAAAAGCTTATCTGGCCAATATGCAGCTACCAAAACTGGGGCTGGTATTATTCACATTTGGAAATGCCAGTGCTGCAGATCGTACAAAAGGCGTATTTGCCATTAAACCTAGCGGTGTGGCTTATGATGAACTGAGTCCTGAGAAAATGGTTATTGTCGACTTTGATGGCAATACCGTAGAAGGTACACTTCGACCTTCATCAGATACTAAAACACATGCAGTACTGTACAAGTACTGGGAAGAAATTGGTGGAATTGTTCATACACATTCAACTTATGGAACAGCATGGGCACAATCTCAAAGGCCAATTCCAATTTACGGTACCACACATGCAGATCACCTTACCGTTGATATCCCATGCGCTGCTCCTATGCATGATGACATGATTAAAGGTAATTACGAATATGAAACTGGTTTTCAGATCATGAATCATTTTAAGGAGGCTGGTCTGAGCTACAAAGAAGTAGAAATGATTCTGGTTGGTAATCATGCTCCTTTTACCTGGGGAAAAACTGCTGAAAAGGCAGTATACAATAGCGCTGTACTTGAAGAAGTAGGTCGAATGGCATTGCTAACTGAACAAATACGTAAAGATGTACCAAAATTAAAGGATGCATTGATTAAAAAGCATTATGAACGTAAACATGGTGCAGATTCTTATTACGGACAATAACAAAATAGATATTAAATAATGATCAATTTAAAAGATTTAGAGGTATGGTTCATTACCGGTACCCAACACCTTTACGGTGAAGAAACATTAAAACAAGTAGCCTCACATGCACAGCAGGTAGCATCATCATTAGATTCAGCTCAGCCTATCCAAGTTCGGGTGGTATACAAACCAATTGTAAAAACTGCTGATGAGATCTTTCAAACACTTCAGCAGGCAAATTCAAGTACTAACTGTATAGGGGTAATTACATGGATGCATACTTTCTCCCCTGCCAAAATGTGGATCAGAGGTTTAAATATTCTTCAGAAACCTTTGCTGCATTTGCACACACAGTTTAACAGAGACATCCCTTGGGATACGATTGACATGGATTTCATGAACCTTAATCAGAGTGCTCATGGTGACCGTGAATTTGGTTTTATGGTAACCAGAATGCGTAAGGACCGTAAAGTTGTGGTTGGCCACTGGCAGGATCCGGAAGTTATTAGTGAGATTGATACCTGGACGCGTGCCGCAGCTGGATGGCATGACTGGCAGGGTGCTAAATTTGCTCGCTTTGGCGACAATATGCGCTACGTAGCAGTTACTGATGGTGATAAAGTTGAAGCTGAACTCAAATTCGGATTTGAGGTAAATACTTATGGAATCGGTGATCTTGTAGCCGTAATTAACAGTATTCCTGAAGCTGCTATTCAGGAATTACTTGCAGAATATGAGGCTACTTATATTATGACAGAAGACCTTCTTCGTGGTGGAGCAAGACATACCTCTGTATATGAAGCTGCTAAAATAGAACTTGGTTTAAAGAAATTCCTGGAAGATGGTGGTTTTAAAGGCTTCAGTGATACTTTTGAAGACTTACATGGTATGATCCAATTACCTGGCATTGCAGCTCAACGTCTAATGGCTGCAGGCTATGGTTTCGCTGGTGAAGGTGATTGGAAAACTGCTGCATTGGTAAGAGCATGTAAAGTAATGGGTGCTGGATTGCCCGGTGCAAATGCATTTATGGAAGACTACACCTACCATTTCGATCCAGCAAATTCAATGGTATTAGGTTCTCATATGCTTGAAGTTGATGCTTCATTGGCTAATGGAAAAGCACGCCTGGAAGTTCATCCGTTAGGAATTGGAGGTAAGGCTGACCCTGCCAGACTAATCTTTAATGTAGCTGGAGGCAATGCACTAAATGCTTCTATAATTGACATGGGAAATCGTTTCCGTTTATTAGTCAATGAAGTTGAAGCAGTTGAACCTGAACATGAACTACCTAACCTTCCGGTAGCTCAGGTATTATGGAAACCACTTCCCGATATGAAAACCGGATGTGCTGCATGGATTTATGCAGGCGGTGCCCATCATACTGCATACAGCCAGAATTTGACTACTTCACACCTATTGGACTTTGCCAATATTGCAGGTATCGAATACGTTAACATCGGCGCAGATACTAAAATCAATCAGTTCAGAAATGAATTGCAATGGAACGAAGTTTTTTATAAATAATCGAATATACCTGCAATGAACAATAATTTAACCACTACAGATTATGTAGTTTTCATCATCTACTTTTTAGTCGTATCTGGCTATGGGTATTATATTTACCGCCAGCGTAAAAAAGACGAACATGATGCCAAGGCCTTTTTCCTGGCCGAGGGTACCTTGACCTGGTGGGCAATTGGCGCTTCTCTAATAGCCTCGAACATTTCGGCCGAGCAGTTTATTGGAATGAGTGGGGAAGGATTTTTCCTTGGTATTGCAGTAGCTGCTTATGAATGGATTGCTGCAATTGCCTTAATTATTGTTGCGGTATGGTTTATCCCGGTTTATCTTAAAAATAAGATTTACACTATGCCTCAGTTCTTAAAAACCAGGTATAATGAATCTGTTGCTTTAATTATGGCTGTTTTCTGGCTGTTTTTATATGTTTTCGTAAACCTTACCTCTATACTTTATTTAGGCGCAGTGGCAATTAACGGATTGATGGGAGGCGAATATCTGCATTTAATCATGATTGGATTAGCTGTTTTTGCCCTTGTTATTTCACTAGGCGGAATGAAAGTGGTTGCCTATACCGATGTAATCCAGGTTGGTGTTTTAATTTTTGGAGGATTAGTAACTACCTATATCGCTCTAACTGTTGTAGGACAAAAATTTGGCGTTGGTCCTAATGCGCTTGCTGGTTTTAACGTACTGATGGAGCAAGCTCCTGAGCATTTTAAAATGATTATACCAGAGCCAACTGCGGAGTCAAGTCAAAATGAAATCAACAAATACTTAACTTTTCCTGGACTCATGTCTTACGCTGCAGGTATATGGATTATCAATCTGAACTACTGGGGTTGTAACCAATACATCACACAACGTGCTTTAGGTGCTGATCTGCATACTGCAAGGACAGGTATTTTGTTCGCAGGATTTTTAAAACTCTTAATGCCTTTAATTGTAATGCTACCAGGTATTGCAGCATATGTTTTATATGAAGGTGGACATTTGCCACAACTTATTGGCGGCAAAGATGGAGCTTATTCTGCAGTACTTACTTTCTTGCCTACCGGACTTAAAGGTTTATCAGTAGCTGCACTAACAGCTGCTATTGTGGCTTCATTAGCCGGTAAGGTTAACAGTATTTCGACTATTTTCACCTTAGACATATACTCGAAATACTTCGCGAAAAGTTCGGGCGAAAAAAACCTGGTTTTTGTAGGAAGAGCAGCTGTATTTGTAGGAATGATTCTAGCTGTCCTATTTACATGGGATGATCTTTTAGGTATCGGAAGTGCAGGTGGCTTTACATTTATCCAAAAATACACGGGCTTTATTAGTCCAGGCGTTTTTGCCATGTTCATTCTGGGAATGTTCTGGAAAAGAACTACTGGGAGTGCTGCCGTTGCTGGTGTACTTGCAGGTTTCTTACTATCGGTATTCTTCAATGAAATGGCTCCAGGGATATTAGGAAATGAAACTTTCCTTTACACGGCCTATCCTAATGGTTCTGGCAGTTATGAGATTCCATTCCATATTTGTATGGGATTGTCTTTTGCATTTACCATGTTGATTATGATTGGGGTGAGTATGGCAGGTCCTAAAATTAATCCGAAAGCGTTTGAGTTAGATAAAGAAATGTTTAAAGTAGCACCATCTACTATGGCATTAATCGTAGTAACTATATTGATCATTGCTGCATTATATGTAAAGTTCTGGTAGTAACTTGAACATTGTAATAAGTCGATAAAAGAAGCTGTATCATAAGTCATGATACAGCTTCTTTTTTTAGCATATCCTCCTCTTTAATAATGATAAAATGATACATTAACTAGGTAACATTATACAATAAAATATAAAATTTGCTAATAGCTTTGAGTAACCAAATATTAAACGTGAAAATGACTGTTATTCCTAAAGCCCGCACTTCATTTTCTTTGATTCTATATCCGTATTCATGTTTTTTTTGGTTTTTTTCATAGAACTACTAACCAAAATTCAATATAAATGAAGCAAATTTTACAAACCAACCATTCATTTAACTTAAAGAAGGTCTGGACACCTTTACTAATGTCTATGATCTTGTCGGGCACCGGTTATAGCGCCGAAATATTAAATCCGTCAGTTAAAGGCTTAAATCTCTATCGCAAGCAGCATGCGCAGATTGTAATTACCGGAGTTGTTAAAGATGAAAAACAGCAGGCTATACCGGGCGTAAGCGTAAAATTAAAAGGAACAAATCTGGGAACAAGTACAGATATCAATGGTAATTACCGTTTAAACCTTCCTCTGGGCACTGAAGTGCTGGTATTCAGTTCAATTGGGTTTGAAACTCAGGAAATTGCAGCATCTGGCAGGACAACGCTAAATGTTGTGCTCAAGGAAGGTACAGCTGGCCTGGATGAAGTGGTTGTAATTGGCTATGGTACAGTCAAAAAACGTGACCTCACAGGATCTGTGGTTTCGGTAAAATCAGAGGAAATCACAGCCAGACCAGGTCCGAACCCCATGGAATCGTTACAGGGAAGGGTAGCCGGTTTGGATATCAGTCGCTCATCCGGACAAGCCGGAGAAGGTGTTAATCTGCAGTTGCGCGGAAACAGGTCGATTAAGGCCAATAGTACACCTCTATTTATCATCAATGGCTTGCCAGGTGATTACGCTACTTTAAACCCCAACGATATCGAAACTATTGATATTTTAAAAGATGCGGCTTCAACTGCAGTGTATGGTGCGTCTGGAGCAAATGGCGTAATCATCATTACCACGAAAAGTGGAAAGTCAGGGAAATTAAACATCGATTTCAACTCTTATTACGGCTATAATGGCTGGTCAGTTATTCCTGATGCCTTGACTAAAGATCAGTATCTGGATGCAAAAAGAGAGGCCTACAAATATAACTTCGATGGTGCAACCAGGAAATGGGTGACCACTGCAGTTGCAGCGGCAAATGGATTTCCTGCAACTGGTCCACCGCAATGGAAGTCACCTGCAGATGATAAAGCAATTTTTGGCGACGCCAGATATGCGCTGTTTAACGATGGCAATTTTGTGAATTGGGCAGATATTTTTATGAGAGATAATGCTGCTTTACAAAACTACAGTTTAGCTGCTTCCGGTGGTACAGATGCTACAAAAGCTTACGTTTCATTTAACTTAAATAATGAGAAAGGTCAGTATATTGGAGATGATTATAAACTCTACTCTACAAGCATGCGTCTGGATCACAAGATTAGAAACTGGCTTTCTATAGGTGCTAATCTTCAAGCCTCATATGTAAATAGAAATAAAGCTCAGGACAAACTGGAAAATGCTATTGTTACTGATCCTCTGGTACAACCTTATAAAGCTGATGGATCTATAAATCCGGATCTGGGAAGCAATGTGTACAATCTCCTACTCGACTATCAGCCAGGAGTTTATGGAAACTTAGATAACAATACAAAAGTATTTTTTAATCCATATATAGAAATCAGACCAATAAAGGGACTAACTATTTTAAGTCGTGGTGGCGTACGTATGGATTATTTAAACAACTATCGTTTTGATGGGGTGGGTTCTGTAAATTATACTTATGTAAATTCGAATATTGCAAGAGCAAAGATTACTCAGAACCGTTATCAGGAGTATCAGTGGGAGAATGTATTGACCTATAACTACCTGCTTGGAGACGATCATGATTTTACCTTTACCGGTGTTAGTTCTTTTTTCCATAAGCAGACTACAAGAACTGATATGAGCCAGGCCGTGGCCAATAACAAATTTAAATGGTACAGGTTTACAGGTGATGTAAACTCTACATCCACATCAACTTATGAAATGCAAAAGACGTTTGGTTTGATGGGGCGTATAAATTATGCTTTTAAAGGAAAGTACCTGTTTTCTGCTTCAGTACGCAGAGATGCATCTTCGGTATTATATGAAACCAATCAGTGGGATAATTTTCCGGCTATGTCTGCCGGCTGGAGAGTTTCTGATGAAAACTTTATGGCAGGTCTAAAAAAATACATCAATAACCTTAAGGTTCGTGCTACTTGGGGTATTGCTGGAACTGCCTACATTCCACCTAATTCTTCTTCTGAGTTTGTTGAACAAGCTAATATGTCATTAGGTGGTGAGCTGATTCCTATTTACCGCAATTCCCCATATATTACGAATCCAGATCTGAGATGGGAGAAATCTAAAACTTTAAACCTTGGTATGGATCTGGGTTTGTTTAATAATCGTATTGATATGGCCATAGATTATTACAATACAAATACTGATGGGGTAATCTATGATATCAGCTCGCCAATTATTTATGGATCATACAGATCTGGTAATACACCTTACAAAACCTATCTCAATATAGCAAAGACCAACAACAAGGGATTCGAACTCACCATGAATACACGTAATATCGTGAACAAGAATTTTGAATGGAGTTCTTCTATTGCTTTTTCCCGTAATTATGAGAAAATTTTAAAGTTAACAGGCGGTGTTGCCAATAACATTACAAACAATGTAACTGGAGGAGATAACCGTATAGCCGGAAATTATTCCTTGACAATAGGTGAACCGATTGCTTCATTTAGAAATTACAAAATTGACGGAATCTGGCAAATTGGTGAGGAAGCAGATGCAGGGGCATTCGGCAGACGCCCAGGAGATTTAAAGGTAAATACTCCTGGTATTGTTAAACTGGCTGACGGGGTATTTATGAAAGAAGGTACGAACCAGTATTATTATATTAACCTCGCCGATGCGCAAAAATTTAATTCAGGATTAACTGCTCCAACTTCTCTCTACAATTATAGCAACAATGACTTTCAAATTGTAGGGCACAATACACCTGATTTTTCACTGGGTTTCCAAAACAGTTTTAAATACAAAAATTTTGATCTGGGAATTTACTCTTATATGCGTTGGGGGCAAACCATCAACTACGTGATGATGGGATGGTATAACCCAAGTGCATTAGCAACTGTTGCCAGTCCGCCAAGAACTTTCCTTTCTCACTTTAATTACTGGACACCAGAAAATCCATCTAATGACTTTCCTGTAATGAATATTCTTTCATCTCCTACAAGTATGACAGGATTTTCAGGATTGAGTTATGTAGACGGATCGTTCTTTAAAATCAAAAATATCACTGTGGGTTATACATTGCCTGAAAGTATTGCAAAAAAGATTGCTATGCAGAAAGTACGCTTTTACAGCACCCTGACCAATCCATTGGTGATTACTAAAAGTCATTTATTAAAAGACTATGATCCGGAAATGAATGGAGTGATGGATTATCCATTGACCAAACAGTTTGTGTTTGGCTTGAATGTGTCATTTTAATCGTTAAATAATAAATAGCGAGGAACTTTTTTCCTTAGCCATAACAAATAAAAAATTAGAGATGAAAAATCAATTTATAAAGAGAGTATTTTGTACATGTGGATTAGGCTTATTTATGATATTGAGCGTACCATCATGTAAGGTAGACGAATATAACCCTAATGCGCTGTCGGAAGAGGAGGTAATCAGAGATTTTAATGGTTTCAGATCATTTCAGTCTAACATTTATACAGGCCTTTGGGGTACATTGATCAGTATGCCTTACGGGGTCGTATCTGAAGCTGGCACCGATTTGTGGACATCACCTACAAATTCTGTAAGTAACAGACAGGTTATGGCCTATGAAGAATTTACCAATAATTTTAACCTGGTAACCAATGTTTGGGACTACGGCTGGGGTTCAATAAAGGATTGTAATAAAACCATACAGCTTGCACCACTGATAAAAGATGGAAATGCGGCAGATATTAAAATTCTGGTAGCAGAAGCACAGGTAATGAGGGCTTATTATTATTCGGTATTGGTAGCTCAATTTGGTCCAATTCCATTAATTACAACAGATGATCCGGTAAAAAACTTAAATCCTGTACGTAATAGCGTTGCTGAGATCTATACACAGATAATCGCTGATTTAACAACTGCGGCCCAGAATTTACCAGTGACACCTTACCAGGGCAATCTTCAACGCGTAACGAAAAAATCTGCACTCGGCCTGCTTGCCAGAGCTTATGCACAAGGAGGTGGCGAAGGATTAATGGAGGGAACAAAAAGTTACTGGTTGAGGGCAAAAGAAGTTGCTGAAGATCTGATTATAAATAAAGGAGCTTATGGTGCCAGCATGTATCCTGATTTTGCCCAGGTATTTGCTGCTGCTAACAATAGAAATAATGCTGAAGTTTTATTTACTGCATACGGATTAAATCCTTACAACGCTTCATACGATGCATTTACCGGTAATAATAAGCCCAACCTTTATTTGCTTTATTATCCTTCACTTGATAATACATTTGGTGCAGGCACAGATCTTTTCAGGAGAGCTGCCGGCTCAAATACATCCAATGCTTATTACGGACGCTTGAACCAATCGTTTAATGCACCTACAAAATACCTGATCAACTGCTTTAATGCCACTTACGATAAGCGCTGGGAAAATTCATTTGTTACAGCATTTACAAACTATTCAGGTGTACAGGCAAAAACAAGTATACCAGCAGGGCCGCCAAATCCTGCAAATGTAGCTTATGCTGATGCTACGGTTACACTTACGGCTGCAATATGTACCAAGTATGGTATTAATCCAGCATTCATTGGACAAAAGATCTATCCTTATGTGGATGTGGATGCCAAAAATGCTTCACAAAATGCAACCTGGCAATACATTCCTAAAATATGGCCAAAAGGCATAACAACGGGGTTAACATCAGCGTTGGTTGCTCCTGTCTCAAATGCCAATGTCCATCCATACCCGCTGGACGTTGATGAAGACAGATTTTTCGCCTTTTTAAGTAAAGACCCACTAACCCCTGCAGAGAAAGCGCTTCGCAAATATGCAGTGGTAAATATTGACGATCTTTTTGATCCCACAGATCCGACAGGTGCCAAATACAAAGATCCTACAGGTAATGGACTAACCCCTATCAGTATGGCAAACCTTTTCCCGGCTTTAAGTAAGTTTAATCACAATTTTGATGGTGGATGGTTAGGTGGTAACTTCCAACAAAAACTTGGTAATATCATGGTAATGCGTATGGCAGAGGTTTATTTGCTTGCGGCTGAAGCGACGCTTAAATCGGGTGGAAGTGGAGCTACTGCTGCCGAATATTTAAATGAATTGCGCAAGCGTGCTTGCCGTAATCCCTCAGACTTTAATGCTGGAACGGGAATGATGTTAGCATCAGCAACAATGAATGATGTATTTGATGAGTATGCTAGAGAGCTTTGTGGTGAGTTTAATCGCTGGGCACTTTTGAAACGTCATAAAGCATTCGAGACACGCCTAGCGCAATACAATCGTAGGGCTGCTGCAAGTTTTAACCCAGCAAAACATTATAACAGACCAATTCCTTTCTCTTTCCTGAATACAATTCAAAATGGAAATGATTTTGGAAACAATGGTTATTAAAATTAATGATCTTATTATTCCCCGCCTGAGCGCGGGGAATAATATTTATAATTCAACCATCGCCTTGATCACTCCATTCTTAGGATCTAACCAGCTTTGAAATTCATCTTTCACTTCTTCAAACTGAACTTTATGTGTAATGTAGGTTGTAGGTTCTACCTGTCCAGCTTTCATGGAAGCGATCACATGTTCAAAATCCTGTCTGGTCGCATTCCTGCTACTCATTAATGTAGCTTCACGTTTATGAAATTCGGGGTGACTAAAAGATATATTTTCTTTTTGTAATCCAATTAAAACAAACCTGGCGCCATGTGCCATATATTGAAACGCATTATTGATCGCTTTTAAGCTACCAGTAGCATCAATTACAACTGAAGGCATATCACCACCCGTGATGTCTTTTAATTGCTCTAACACATCCGGAGCCATAGCATTTACTACATATGGCACATTCAACTTATCCTTACAAAAAGTTAAGCGTTCATTATTAATATCTAGTGCGATTACCTTTGCACCGGCAATTCTCGCAAACTCCATTGTACCAAGGCCTATAGGCCCTGCACCAATCACTAATACAAACTCATCTTTTTGGATGTCAGCACGACGAACACCATGGGCACCAATTGCAAGTGGCTCAACTAATGCCAGTTCATCAAAGCTTAAGCCTTCTCCATGAATCAACATATGCGAAGGAACAGAAAGATATTCGACCATTCCGCCATCTACATGTACACCACAAACTTTAATATCGGTACAGCAATTTGGTTTACCACTACGACAAGCGATACATACGCCACAGTTAAAATACGGGATAAACGTAACGTTTTCTCCTTTTTCAAAACCTTCCGCCCCATCAAATTCCAGCAACTCACCAGAAAGTTCATGTCCTAATACCCTTGGATAGCTAAAAAATGGTTGAGTTCCTTCAAAAGCATGTAAATCGGTGCCGCAAATGCCTATTCTTTTGATCTTTATAATTGCGTTACCGGGAGTTAATACAGGCTTCTCCCCTGTGATATAATCAAATGTTCCCGGTGTAGTGCAAACTAATGTCTTCATTTTAATATTATTTCTTCAATTGTTTGCTGATCCAATAGATCAGATCCTGACCTGCATTAAAGTTATCGTATACTGCAGGCAATTTTCTTCCATTTACATACTCATCGTACAACCATGGATCGCCGATTGCAAACACCGTACCCTTGCCAATTTTAGCAACAGCCATCATGTTATCACCATCCTTATCTTTAAATACAGCTTTTGCTGGCGCTGCCAGTTTTAGAGTACTGTATTCCTTGATGTATAGTTGTTTTGCCGTCTTAAAAATCTCGTTATCTGCAGGAACTATCGCTTTCCCCATTTCAAACTGATTCCCCACTACCCTTCCTTTGCTGTCTTTATTGAACACTATTCCAAAGTTGGTAGCCAGTTGATTAAAATGATCAAATTCTGAGTTCCCTATGTCATTACCCATCAACACCAATACACCACCAGCTTTAACCCAGTTAGTGATATTTTTAATATCATTAGCCCCAATAAAATTAGGTTTTGGTGTTTCCTTTTCCGTATCAGGATCTACAATAATGTATACATCAGCATTTTTAAGATTTGAAGCAGTTGGAGCAGCATATAATGTTGAAGTTTTAAAACCTGCATTGTCAAATTGCTCTCCCCACATGGCAAAACCTGGGTTAGACTTTTCTTCCCATTTATAGTGCCATGAAACTTCATTTCCACTTTGGTCTTTTTTCATCTCATTGTTGAAATAAGAATCCAACATTACAGTTTTACCCAAACCCGGTTTAGGCATAGCTGCAATCTCCATTTCATTAATTGCTTTTAAAAATGCTCCAACACCTTTTGGATCATTGGTGATCACCTTTTCACTCATATAATAAGCAAAACTACCATCACGATATGGCTTACCACCTAAACCAGATACACTAACTGTACCTTTAAGGTTAATCATATTTTCAGCACGCTGTTCAACAAACTCCTGCTGCATTCCTTTATACGCTTTATCAGCCACTGCAAAAAAAGAAGCTGGTAAATACTGTTTTCTCACACCTTTAGCAATTGAATAAACAAACATGGCAGATGCCGATGATTCAAAATAATTCCCTTTCTCATTTGGAAGATCCAGAATATCATACCATACCCCTGTTTTGTTGTTCTGTACACTTTTAATGGCAACAGCTAAACGATTTAAAATATTAATCAGCTCTTTTCTCTTTGGATGATCTTTAGGAAAATAGTCAAGGGCATCAACCAATCCCATGGCATACCAGCCCATTGCTCTTGCCCAGATATGCGGTGACAATCCTGTTTTAGGATTAGCCCATTTTTGTTCTTTTGATTCGTCCCATCCATGATAAAGCAATCCGGTTTTAGGATCTCTGGAATGCTTTTCCATGTAGATAAACTGATTGGCAATATCATCAAAAGCGGCTTCGTTTTTGATCAATTTAGCGTACTCAGCATAAAATGGCTGTCCCATATATAAACCATCCAACCACATTTGATATGGATAAATTTGCTTATGCCAGAAACCACCCTCTTTTGTACGTGGATGTTTTTTCAACTGATCATAAAGCGAAGTTGCTGCTTTAAAATACTTAGGCTGTCCTGTCACTTTATAAAGCGACAATAATACAGTACCATTTTTTAAATGGTCAATATTATAATGATCCGTACTATAGGTATCAATTACACCATCATCAGAAATAAACTTATCCATTTGTCTCTGGACATATTTAAAATAATCTGCATTTCCGGTTCTTCTCCATATTTCAGTCATTCCATCCTGAACTACACCATCATCATAAGACCATTTTTTTGACCTTTCCTTCCACACTTCCATAACAGTTGCAGCCATTTGATCTGATAAAGGCTTTACATTAGTCGCAGGCGCTTGTGCATTAGACTGAAATACAGTTGTGAGCGCGAACAAGCTTAATATTAGGGATTTCGTTTTCATCATACTCGTTGTCTTATATTGGTTTAAATACAATTCTACACAGTTTTAAACAGTGTTTTTAGTAAAACGGACAAAATAAATACGCAATCGTTGCCGTAAATCTATTTCAATAGGTTTATTACATCTTTTCTTCTTGATTCCGGGCTTACCTTTAAACTTTCCAGCGTACCATTCTTAAATACCCCTTCAATCACCGTTTGTTGTGGGGCATGTAGTTTAAAATGTACGTCCCATTCCTTTGGCCATGCAGGAAACAAATAGACTTTATCCTCATGACTCTGTAAAAGCATTTCCTGTAATCCTATCATTCCAGATCCACCCCAGTTGTGATCAGGCACCCAGTCAAAACCTGGTCCCCAGAATGCTGGAAATCTCCTACCTGAATCTTTTAACTTCATTAAAATCAATTCTTTAGCGTCTTTAATTAAACCTAATCTTGCAGCAAAAATATTGTCCTGCTTCCAGCCCACATGGCTTCTAAATTTAAGTACATCCGTATCGTAATTGAAGGTATTGATAGCCGTATCCAATCCTGGTCTTCCTATCCCATATATTCCCCAGGGATAAACAGGATATAACTGCGGACTTTCGGTATTGTTTATTCTTTCCCAAAGCTTTGCCGGCGCAATTGTGGTATGCCCATTAAACTCCTGAAAACTCATTGGTGGAATCCGTTTCAGCATCGCTGTCCAGTTTTCCTTTTGACTTTGTGTGATATCCTTTTGTTTTAGTAAGCTACCTAATACTGTGTTTAAAGCTGCAATAGTTGAAGTTGCATTATAAGTCATTTTATAGGTTTCTGCAGCCGAACCTGGATACAAAACCAAATGACCATTAGCATCCAATGCTTTGCTTCCCCTCTTTTTTGCGAGGTAGGTATAATGTTCATCAAAGAAGCTTAAACAGCTTTCTATAAAGGGAATATACTCCTTCACTTCTTTACCTGCATAACTTCCAGTTTCCAGCATCATCTGACAAAACTCCAATACCGTATCCCACTCATATTCCAGCCAGGCATTGTATTCCATGCCCTTATCGTAATCAGCAGGTCTTTTCCAATTGTATTCTGCAGGATTAGGCAAAGCGAAATTTTCTAACTGCTCAGTAAAACTTGCACCCTTATGTCCCCAGTAAAACTCGCTTCTGATCTCTGCATTGCGCATTAAACGCGTGTAAAAATCGAACTGCGGACGCATCATATCGGTATCGCCACTCTTTAACATCGGCCAATACACCAGTCGTTGGTTCTGGGCAGTATGCGTACCACCACCCCAATTTCTAAAATCAGGTGTAAATTTTAAAGTAGAGTCTACATACACGGGATCATAGGTAAACAACCCTCCATTAAATTTAGTAGGGTAAGTACCAAAAGCATTTGCTCCTAACATGTATCGAAATAACTGGTAATTGCGACTAATTTCTGCTGCTAATGGTTCTTCAGTACTTTTGATATTGATAAAACTGCGGTTCCAATAGTTTTTCCACCAGTTTTTACTCTCTTCAAATGCATTCTTATTTTTAGCGGCAAGGGATGCAGATTGAAATAATTTGTGCTCCCAGTCTGCCAGACTAACCGTTTGCTCAGTATGCAGTGTGATAGAAAAAGCTGTTGTTTTTTCTGCTTTTTCAGTTTTAAACTTCCATCCTTTAAAAGGAGTTCCTGCGTAATTTCCAGTATAAGCGCCTGCTGGTACCAGACCTGTTCCTTGTAGCAAGCCTCCAAAAATCAAATGGCGTAAGGGATTAAACAATTCTCCTTTACGTTCTTCCAGACCTTGCTGCTTTACTGTAACATCAAATACACTATATTCTTTATTCTGATGAAAAAACACCAGCGCATTGTTTTTAACTGCAATACTATCCTTAAAGGTTTTTACTTCCCCCTGTGGAGCCCATTTATAAGAATTCTGATTGTTTTCTTTACCCTTGGTCAACCTGTCTTCATATCTCCAGGTTTCAAATCCAACTTCAGCAAAGGTCTTCTGATTACTCTTTATATCTAAGTGAACTAACGGGTTAAATACATCAACCCATACCTTTACTTCAGTATTCAATCCAGCTTTATTACCAGTAATTTTAACATAACCTTCTTTTAAAACCAGTTCTTGTTTAAAGTTACTTCCTTCTTCAAAAGGATTCGGACTCAGTTTTAATCTTACACGTCCAAGCTTCAATAAAGTATTGTTTTCATCAAAGGTTCCACTCCGAGAAATGTAAAACAAGACCTCTCCTTTTTCCACCCAAACATTTAACCCAATATCCCCCGCACCACAAGGCATAGATCCTGATGAATTCTCACTCTGACTTGTCCATACCACGTTCGCATCAAAATGCTTGTCCTGTCCAACTGCAGTCAACAAACAACCTGATAACAAAATGGCACAAAAACCGATAAACTTTTTCTTCAAAATATTCAAATTAACTACCAGTCATCCGTTCTAAAAGACGATACTGGTAAACCTTCACTGCTATACAAGTCACCTATTACAAAATCCTTAAAGGCATATCGCACTGCAACCGGAGTAGTTACTGCTTCAGCCGAAACGGTAATACTACTTCCTTTAATCACTGCTTTTGCTGGATGAAACACTTTATCGGCACCTGCAACTTCAAATAAAGTCAGTGGTTTCCCGAATGATGTTAATCCGTTCGGTACATGGTTAAACCTGATTTCAGCAACACCATCTTTCAGGTTCATCGACAAATAATCCGGACTGTTAAAGCTAAACCCTTTTATGCCATAAGTATTTCCTAATGCCAGATAAGCCAATCGATGTCCACCTTCAGCTTTATGAGATGGATGAATGTTATAGCTTTCGCCTATGTCCATTAATACCGCCATACCCGAGTTTGCAATTTTGGCTAAAGACTTTCTTTGTGCATCCCTGATATAAGCAGAATTTGACTTACCTGCAGTGGCTTCATCTTCAGGCTTTACATATATAAAAGGAGCAATTTGCGCATAGTAAAATGGAAAGTTGCCTATTCCCCATACGCTACGCCATTCCTTCACCATTGCCGGAAATAAATCCTCATAACGATCAGGACGATTCCGATTGCTTTCTCCCTGGTACCAGATGGCCCCACGGATCCCATACCCCATTACCGGATACAACATCCCATTGTATAAAGTAGTGGGTGTACGGCTTAGTTCTTTGATGGTATCCGTTTTCGCAGGGACTTTTACCTCTGGAAATGATTTCAGTAATTCTGGCGACATCCATGCTTCTATATTTGAACCTCCATAGCTATCATTGATCAATCCCACAGGAACATTTAGCATTTCAGTCAATAGCTTACCAAAGTAATAAGCAGTAGCGCTAAAATTAGCAACCGCTTCAGGTCCGGCAACTTTCCAATCTGAAGGCTTACTGTTGTCTTGTCTCTCTGTAATAGACGAACGTGGAACAGTATACAATCTAATCTGTGAATTGGCAGATTTTAAAATGGCTTCATTTGAACCCATAACCGGCTGACTTTTAAACCCTTTCATTGGCATTTCCATATTAGACTGCCCACCACAAAACCATACCTCACCAATCAAAATATCTTTTAGCGTCATGGCCTGGCCATCACTGATTGTAATTTCGTATGGACCGCCAGCCTTAGGTGTAGCTATCTTCAACTTCCACCGGCCAGTTTTGTCAGCTTTAATGCTGTATTTCTTTTTGTCCCATGAAGCGGTTAAACTAACCACACTATTTTTTTTAGCCCAACCCCATATCGCAACATCGGTTTGTTGCTGCAGTACCATATGATCCGTAAAAATAGAAGCTGGCTTGACTTCTGCAAAGGAATTACCTGTACAGAAAGCTATCAACAGTCCAGTTGCTATTGATCTTGAAATGATAGTTTTAAACTTCTTCATTTATTTTTTGAGTTGATTTTTCAAGTTCCTCTTCTTTTAATGCTTGCTTTCTCCAGTAGTTTGCCAGAATAGAGCCTGAAATGTTCATCCATGGACTAAACACAGCAGCAGCGAGACCTACAGTACCAAGTTTACCCATTGAACCGGCTAAACCAGAAGCCATCCCGCCATTTTGTAAACCTACCTCAAAAGCAATTGTTCTGGCCGAACGTTTATCTAAACCAAATACCCGACTCAGCACATATCCAAAAAAGTAACCAGCTCCATTGTGAATAACAGATGCAAGAAACAAAATAAATCCGACTTTTAACAGGTTATCCCTTCCTGCAGCAGTAGTAACTGTGGTAAAGTACACAATCCCAAACATAGAAATATACGGCATCATCTGATCCAGATTGGTAAACTTTGTGGCCAATAAGTGATAAATCAAACCAACCAGAAATGCACCAATAAAGAAACTAAAAATCTCTACCGATTCCATCCCATTCGTACTAAACACTTTTTCAAAACCAGACCATAAACCCAAAGGTAAGGCAAGCAGCCAAAGTATAGCTATTGTAGCAATCAATTTTGTAATCTTCCATCCTTTTGGTGATGCACTTTTCAGGTAATCATGTACCAGCGCTGCTCCAATAGGCACAATCATAATCTTGATGATTTCCATCATCATATTGAAAAACTTAATTTCTATCAATGTACCAGCCAGTAGTTTCATCAGCAATGGTGTCATAAAAGGCGCAACCAATGTGGCTAAAGCTGTAACAGCGACCGACAAAACCAGGTTTGCACGAGCTATATAGGTCATCACATTGGAAGCCAATCCACTCGAACAAGAGCCGATTAAAATAATTCCAGCAGCAATTTCGGTTTCAAAATGAAATACTCTGGTGAGCAGATACCCCATTAGAGGCATGATAGAAAAATGGCATAATAAACCAATGATTACCCCTTTTCCCGAACTTCCCAATCCTGTGAAATCGCGCATACTCATTTGTATTCCCATACCGAACATGACAAACTGTACGACTACCAGGATCAGCCATTTATTACGAAGATCAACACTTCCCCATTTCAAAAAGGCTGCTGGATATACCATGCCAGCAACCACCGCTGCAATAATCCAAGCGGTATATTGATAATTTTTTAAGGCGTCTAATGCACCTATTCCAATGGCCATCGTAACTGCCATCGCTACTGCTGCGGGTTGCCATAATGCTGCATCTGAAGTGAAAATTCCGATCAACAACACCACAAAAGCAATTAGCGCCAACAGCAGGCAAAACCTGCGTAACTTATACATAAAGCTTATTTAAGAAGGTCTGCAATATGATGAATAGCTAGCATTGGACTCGCAAGAATTGGAACCCTTTTCTCTGCTTCTGGCAAACTATCTACCACACGTGACATCGAAGCCTGTGCCAAAACAATCACATCTACTTCTGTCGATAGTTCAATAAGCGCTTTACTAACCATTTCATCGTGCTTTTCAGGTTGTCCACCCATCAATGCTTCAAAAGCACCTTCACACAATCTAGAGGTCAATTCAATTTCTTTTCCTGCAACTATAGCACGACGCTTTACCAAATCACTTGTCGGTCCCAATGTCGTTGGTAAGGTGGCTATTACACCAATCCTTTTTCCAGTTTGAACTGCCAAATCGGCCATCGGCTGATCAACCCTTAAAACAGGAACACTGGTTAAATCTGCTGCAGCCTCAATTGCTGCACCTATTGATGAACAGGTTACCAAAATAAAGTCTGCACCTGCAGCCTCAGCTGAAGATACATGATCTACCACCCTCTTTGAGGTTAACTTAGTTAATTCATTACGTGCGATAACATCTTTAATTAAACTGTCATCCACAATGTTAAATACATTTATACCCGGCAGATAATCACTACAAAGTTTTTGAAAAACGGGTACTAATGTTGCTGATGTATGGACAAGTCCGAGTGTTTTTGCTTTCATAATATGGATTATAGTTTGGTTATATAAGATTGTTATTAAAAAATTCTTCTTTTCCTACCTGCCCTCCTTTAAAGACAACTTGCAGATGGTTTATTGCAGATCCAGGTGCATAAGCAAGGCATAAAGGTGCACCAGGCGTTAAAGGAGCGATCATTTCTACGGCTTCAATACCCATTGCCCTTGCTGCGTAGCTAGAGGTATCTCCCCCAGCAATAATGATTCTTTTAAGCTCAGTTGCCTCTGCCGTTTGCTTCACAATCTGGCCCAATAACTGACCGTACAACTGTGCGGTAGCGGCTTTACCAAAACCTTTTGCTTTAAATATCAGATCCGTTTCGGCTACGCGTGGATCGTCATTACCCAAACTGGTATGAATTAAGGGATGTTTTCCCTCATTGATCAAGGCAATAGTTTGTTCGGCATATGTTTTAGCAGCTAAATGAATCAGTTCACTATCTGATAAAAGATCTGCTTCAGACACCTGATTAGCTAATAGTACTGTATCGATCGGCAATTCAGTAAAGCCATTAGACAAAGCATAACTGATTTGTCCTGCCGTTACAGCAGAACAACTTCCTGAGGCCACCAATACTGGTCCATCAGCTTTAATCGCTTTCCAGTCTGTCGCTCCTTGCAATACGCCTTTTTCTTTCCAATGATCACCTAAAGCCTTTTCAATGGCAGAGGAACCTGCAGAAAAGACAATCTGATCAATTTTAGCTTGTCCATCAATCAACTCCCCAATGCTTTTAAGTTCTTCAGCTGTCAACGCGTCAAAAAGTACAATTTCATGCGCTGAAAAATCAGGAATAAAAGATTGCTGCTGGTATTGATGTAATTCAAGAATATTGAACAATCCTATTTTCTTAGTCGTCTGCTTTCCCAGGTGCAAACGAATATCACTTTCATCTGCAGGTGTTGTAGGATGAAAGCGCATGGAAGGATGCCTGTCCAGGCGATAAATCTCACCCTCGCTTCCAATCCCCATGCGGGCAAAAAGGTTCCCAAATAAGCCATAACGTCCCAGATGAGGTGCCGCAGCCAGTAAAGGAACTGGTTTAGTTTTAAATATAGACACCCCTATATCAATCGCTTTACCTATACTACCTATAGTAGGAGATGAATCAAAAGTAGAACAAACTTTATAATGAACATGTCTCGGATTTAACTTCTTTAGAGCTATAAAAGTGGGGGTCAATGCTTCCTCCATTTCATCAGGAGAAAGTGCGCGACTCTTACCGGCCACACCTATTGCTTGCAAATCAGGATAACGCGCCAGCTGTTCTGCCGATGGGGATTCAATAAATAAAACCGTTTTAATTCCCGCTCTGCTTAAAAACTCAAGCGCATCTGTAGATCCAGTGAAATCATCTCCGTAAAAAGCAATCAGTAAGCGGTTATTATTCATGCTTTCCATAGCTGTTATTTAGGTTTTCCAAATACAGTTACCGAACGACCAAATTGAGGGTATTTAGCCGCTGCTTCCTCAACAGACAAACCGTCAACTGCCGCTTCCCAGGCTTGCTGTAAAGCATTAACACCTCCAGCGGGCCCATCGGGATGCGCCATAATCCCACCACCAGCCATATAAAGCAGGTCGACCGTTTTGGTTCTTCTATAAGTTTCCGGTGCTTGTCCACCCCATTGTCCGGATGACACCACTGGTAATACTGAGTAACCACCCAAAAGAGGTGTTAAGCAAGCTTCGATAGACTTTACTACCGAATCATCAGACTCCCAGAACTTGTTCTGAATACCATTTACATGAATCTGGTCTACCCCTGCCAGTCTCCATAATTTTTGATAGGCAGGAAATTCAATCCCCAACAAAGGATGACGGTTCAGCATCCCCCAACCATTACGGTGACCATGGATCGCCAATTCGCCCATATCACCTATTTTTTTAACGCCTGAAAGGCCTACACTATTCAAACTGATCATGACCGAAGTACCACCAGACTTTAGTACTTTTTCATAATTACGCTGCATCTGATCTATATCATCGCTGATGTTAAAAGCATACATCACCTTTTTACCTGTACGATCTGCATGTTTGTTAATCACCTCCATCACCGCATCAACACGCTTATCAAATGGAGAATTGGCAGATGAACCCAATAACTCATCATCCTTTACAAAGTCGATCCCCGCTGTAGCAAGTGTATCAACCAGGGCAGCTGTCTGCTCTGGTGTCATCCCAATACTTGGTTTGATGATCGTTCCGATCAATGGTCTGCCATATACACCAGTCAATTTCCTACAGCCTTCAATACCAAATGCGGGTCCTTTAAATGCCTTTGCATAAGATGCAGGCAGTTCCAGGTCCATTAACTTTAAACCTGTAAACTGGGTTAACTCATACAAGTTTCCTTGTAAGGTCGATACCAATACCGGTAAGTTATACCCAAAATTCTCGACCGACCATGATACTTCTATCATGGCACGTTGGTATTTTCCTCCAGATGAAACTACACCTGGAATAGCAGGAGCATCAGCTACATCTAAAGTCGTAATATTTTCTACTCTGGCAGCGAAACGCTTTTTCAGTTCGGCTGTTTCACCGGGAACAGCAATAAACGTTCCCGACGACTGTTCACCAGCCAATACCTGCGCTGACTTTTCAAGGTCAAGTGGTGTTTCTATATAATATTTTGCTGTTACTCTTTCCATTTCTATACTTATCTGCTAACTGGTAACCAAACTGACATTTCTGAATGCCCACGATTGCCCCAGGCAAAATAAGGTACCAATCTGATTGGTGTAACTGTATTTACCTGGTTAAGCGGACGATAAAGCACATTCTTCCAATCCTTATTTTCAATCAGCTGTGCATTACCTTCCAGACTCATCATATCTGCACCATCAATTTTTATCGGACTTGCCTTTAAACTGATTTGTGAAGGGATTAATACGTTAAAGATGCGCTTACCTGGCAAATCAGGAGATTCCAGACAATAAACTACCGGACCACGTTTAACTGCAACCTGGTTTCTGTTTTCTTCTACAAGTGGATTTGATTCCAATAACTGAGCATCCATCGGTAATACCAATTCAATTTGATCACCCGATTTCCACTTACGGTTCAGTTCAGCATACGTACCCGGTGTTGCCACTACATTTTCAACTTTTCCATTTACTTTTATAACTGCACTTGATGCCCATCCAGGAATACGTAGGAACATCGAATAAGGCTTATTACCTGTTGATTTAATACTGATTTTAATGTTGCCATCCCATGGATAATTAGTTTCCTGAGCAAGGCTAACTTTCGATCCATCCTCTAAAGTAGTCTGAATAGTATTGCCACCATACAAATTGAACCACAAACCTTTATCAGAAATGCTATAAGCATAATCACTCACCTCAGCAATGGTACGTACTACATTAGGTGGACAACAGTTTGACAAGCCGATATAAGGAACACGGTCTTTAGACCAGCGTTGCTGAAATGGTAGGTCATCCGAATAACTTAAAGGATTGGTATATAAGAAATTCTTCCCATCCAGACTAATGCCTGAAAGCACACTATTATACAATGCCAGCTCCATCACATCAGCATACTTTGCATTACCACTGATCTGCAACATTCTCCAGTTCCATAAAACGTTACCGATGTTGGCACAAGTTTCATTATGAGCTGTAAAGTTTGGCAACTGAAAATCTCTGCCAAAGGCCTGGTGTATCTTCTGAACATCTGCCGGATTGTATGATGTACCATCAGGAGACGTACCATCATATAAAGAACCACAACCACCTGTTACATACATTTTATGTTGGTTCACATCATCCCACATCAAATTGAGTGTGTTCATTAATGAATCATTCCCTGTTTCAGCATATAAGTCAGCTACACCTGCATATAAATAATTAGCTCTTACAGCATGCCCCATAGCTTTTGTTTGCTGTAAAAAAGGAATTCTGTCCTGGTTATCATCAGTTCCATCGTCAATTTTACCTTTGATAGCGATCAGGTGTTTGGCCAATTCCAGATAACGAGGTTCTTTTGTAGTACGGTACATTTCTATTGTACCCATATAGTGAGAAGGACAAATTGCATTTCTGGCTAATGCAGGTGATGCTTTCTGGTAAAAGTTATACAGGTATTCAGTAGCTCTTTTAGCCACATCCAGCAAATTGGTTTTACCAGTAGCCCTATAATGAACACATGCAGCCGTCATCAGGTGACCAATATTATAAGCTTCAAAGCTCAGCCGATCCTGGAATTGATTGTTTGAACCGGTTTTACGCTGCTCAATCATTGCTTTAGTATAGATGTAACCATCTTCACGCTGTGATTTTGCAATCACTCCAATGGCCTGATCCATCTTCACCAATAATTTCTTATCATTTGTAGAGGCATAAATGCTGGCCATTGCCTCTAATGTTTTATAATAATCACCATCATGAAAAGAAGGGCCTTTATGTGATCCTGTATCAAGTCCGGCAGCAATTTCAAAGTTTTTGAAAGCATGGCTGATGTGTTCATCATTATAGATATTCCACATATTCGGCACCATAGTTTCCTTTGCCACTTTAAAGCGGTCTGCCCAAAAACCCTTTGTCCAGTTAACATCTTTCATATTCGGGCTATGCAATTTAGCATGACTACTTTCTTTTGTGTTTACCAAACTTTTCTCCTGCGCACTGGTATTCAACACTGGAAAAAGCAATGCCGTGCATGTACTATAAAATAAAGCTCTACCCAGATGTACTTTGATCCTTTTCATGTTTATATGTGGTTTTATTAGTTTTAGTTAATGCTGTTTTTTTGGTTTACTTTATAGTTTGAATGCTTACTGGTCCCAATAGACCTGCTTCCAGTAGAGGCTTTCCTTCTAAGCGGAAAGGTGCATTGGTTTGGGTGATTCGTTTATCTTGTGGTAAACGCTGATCACCAATAATTCTATTTGCCCAGGTATTACTCACTTCAATACTTAACTCATTGTCTCCCGATTTAAGCGCTTTGGTAATGTCTACCCTGTAAGGCGCAGTCCATACCGTTCCACAATCCACTCCGTTTACTTTTACAGTGGCCATGTTGGCTACTTTAGCCAGATCCAAAAAGATTTGCTCTTGTCCATTCTCTTTTACTTTTTTTCCTTTATGCTTAAAAGTCTTGGTATAGATAGCTGTTCCTGAATAATATTTAACCAAAGTATCAGTGCTCTTGCTCCAATCCTGCAATACTGGAAAAATTAATGGTTTTGTTGGCCCACCATAGCTGGCATCAAAGCTAACTTTCCAATCACCGGTTAAGACTTGAGCAGTACTGAATGACTCATAGTTTGCTTTACCCGCAATTGGAGTTGCAACCGGCGCATTGCGGTTAAAGGTTACAAATACGGAAGCATTAGCTTCTAATTTTATTTGCATTTCCAATCGGCCATCCTTTAATTTCCAATCGTTCGCTTTCCAGCTTTTCCCTGTAACCGCATCATAAAACTCGGGGGCAGACTTCAGATCATTTACTCGGAATGAAAAGTTTAACAAACGATCATTATCCAATTGATTTGCAATGAAATAAATATCTTTATCATTAGTTAACCGATGAGTATAAGCTATGTATTTGGCATAAGAATCCTTTCCTGCATCTGCGATAATCAAATCCCTTTCCAGTCCCAGTTCATCAAACGATTCTGCTTGATATGGGCCTATAACGACCCTTCCTTCACCTAATTTACCTGGCTTCCACAACTCCTCTACTAAAGTTTTAAATTCAGCTTCTGAAACTTGTTTCAATCCAGATTGATAAAGTGGCTTTTCGTTCAACAATACTGTTGCACCTGATTTCACCAATGTCAGTAATTGCTTTAAAGTCTCGAAATTCATATACTGATAATTCGGATTCATTGCAGTTTTACCAGGAATTACCAGTATAGCATAACTAGCACCGCTACTAAACACTACTCTTTTATCCTTTACAACAGCCGTACTCAATACATCCGGATTAAAAGAATCATAAGCATAACCACGTAAAGGGTTTACCCAATTTTCCGGATCAGCCATATTTGCAGAGTGATTCACTCCCATTGGCTTAATTCTTAGTGGTTGCCCTTCATTTAACAGCCTGATACGCTCAGCTTCTACCACATCTTTTCCGAATATCCCAGGTAAAAATGGCACCAAACGATCAGGGAGTATAGATCTTCTTGGGATTTCATCACCAATAAATACTGCTACATCAGCTACAGGTTTCCCTTGTTGCAATAAGCCTTGTGCACGTTCAGCATATTCAACCCAGGCCTTACCCGGCTTCCACCAGGTCTGGTCACGTTGGAAATAAAGTCCTATACCGTCTAAGGTCATTCCAGGCTTTCTGTCCATCCATGGGTTATGAACATATACGTGGTAAACCAATTTATTGATCCCTAATGCATAGTTCCTGTCTTGCAGCGTTTTCATATTACCAGGATGTTCCGCCCAGTCCATACGTATGGATGTAAAAGCTTCGGCCTGTACAATATTCTTCCCGTAAATATGTGCACCTGAAATCGCATCCAGGATATCATTCAGCTTATCATGGGTAGGACTATTCAACCAGAATTCGCCCATTGGAACATCTACGGCTTTAAAGTGTAACAAACCATCACTAGTCATGGTTGGTGCTACACTTTCTGCTACTAGTGTGATACCTTTTTCTTTAGTAAGTCGTGCCAGTGTATTATAAAACTGATCTATAATCAGTTCTGAAACAGTTTTACGCAGATCATATAAAAAGCCTTCTGAAGCAGCAGCACTTTGCACAGGTATGCCGATTATAGCAGGTAAATAAGGCATCATATCATAACCCCTGCGTTTTTTAAACTCAGCTGCAATTAATGGCGACCAATTTTGGCTACCACATTCCCAACTTTCCACAAACATATCAGCCAATACTTTGGAAGCAATTTCTGGCCCTCCACGTTTTAAAGCTTCACCATACCAGCTATCAAACTGTAATTTTACGGCCGCAGGATTAAACTTATCAATTTCAAGTCCCTTACCACCACCACCAGTAGCATTGGTATGTCCTGTTGAAGTATGTCCGATTCTTAATATTGTCCAGTTTCCCTTTGGCGCTTTCCAGTTTAGACTACCATCAGAATTTAATTTAGCCGTCAGATCTATCATTTTGTGTACAGGTATACAAAACTGATCAGGTATCTCTGTGGCTGTACTGCGCGGACTGATACGCCATACAGCAGCTGATTTTCCTTCAAACTGATTGATTCTGGCTTCAGAAGACAGTTCCAGGCCAGCCAGTTTTAAAGAAGGCTTCCATTTGGCAGCATCTAAATCTTCAGCTCCAGGTTCTGTTCCTGTTTTATAGTATACAAAACGGTAATACTTTGCTGTTACCGCTTTAATAGAATGCGTCACAGCAGCATCAGAATCCTGCCATCCATGGCGTGGCGGTACAAGACGACCAATAGAACGGAATACCTTTCCATCATCACTCACTTGTATTTCCAAACGATGTGCCTGGTAATTGTTACCTTCAATTCTAATGGTTATGCTCCTGGTGGTAAAAGGCTGGTCAAAAGCGTATTGAATCCAGCAAGGCTCATTACTACCAAAATTCTTTTTATTTCCAGGAACGACCAGTACACTTGCATCGTTACCATTACTACTGCTTACTTTAGGTACAACACTACGGGTAGAAATGCCTGCACCTTCAACCGAAGGGTAAGCATATACTGCAATATCTTTATAATAATTCTCTAATGCATGAGGCTGTTGCAGTTTCACTACCGCAGATGTTCCACCTTTGATATTCAACTGTGTAGACACCACCTTTTGCATAGATATGTCGGGTGTAACCCAAGGACCGCCAGCTAAAGCAAAGCCATCACTAACGTGCATGCCTAGCTTTAAATCCAATCGCTTAGCTTCCTGCATGGCAAAGGTTACCATATCCCACCAATATGGAGTTAATTGTTGTGCAGGCGGACTAAATAATGGAGGATTATCTGCACCTTTAATTGACATCAGGTAAGCACCTCCAATACCAGAGGCTTTCATGGCTTCAAGATCGGCAGTAATACCAGGTTTAGAAACACCAGCTTTCACCCAGTGCCATAATACCCATGGTTTAGTGGTATCATATTGCTGAGCACGTGCAGGCAATGCTAAAATGCTGTAACAAATCATTAAACCTAATAAAACCCCTTTTCCTTTAAAACTCATAATCAATCTTTATTTGTGGGCAACTTTATAACCCCTCAATCCGAAATATAAAATGATGAGATAGCACACCAATGGAATGCTATAACCAATCTGAATGTTATCGTTATTTAAATCAATCAATGTACCCATTGCGTATGGAAGGATCGCTCCACCAACAATAGACATGATCAACCATGATGAGCCTGGTTTGGTGTCATCACCAATTCCTTCAATTCCTAATGCAAATATTGTAGGGAACATGATCGACATGAAGAAGCCAATAGCACCTAAAGCATATACCACATAAGCACCGTTACCAAAAATAGCCACCATACTCAACAACACTGCTATAGCTGCATAAATAGACAATAATTTATGAGATGAAATGAATTGCAATATCGCTGTTCCGGCAAAACGACCAACTGTAAATAATAAACCATAAATCGCCAAATAATAAGCTGCGGTCTTTTCGTCAAAACCACCCCCCTGCTGAGCCATCCTGATAAAGAAACTGGTTACACAAACCTGTGCTCCAACATAAAAGAATTGTGCAATTACGGCCCATCTTAAATGCTTGTGGCGCAAAGCACCGAAAAAACTACCTTTAGCTTCACCATCCGTACTTTTGGTCTTTACTTCTGGAAGGTTTACAAAATAAAAAATGATGGCAATCACCAACAATACCACTCCTAAAATGATGTAAGGCATCTTTACAGAAGCCGCTTCTTCCATAAAATAGCTATTACGAGAAACATCTGTCATTGCTGCCAGTTCTTCCTGCGTATATGATTTCCCTGAAAGGATAAACATGGAACCAATAAAGGGAGCAACCATTGCCGCTAGTCCATTAAAAGATGCAGCGAGATTTAATCTGCTGGTTGCCTTTGCAGGATCTCCTAAAACCGCAGCGTATGGATTGGCTGAGGTTTCCAAAATGGTTAATCCGCATCCAATAATGAACAATGCAACCAGAAAAGTAGTATAAGACAACTGATTTGCAGCCGGAACAAATAAGAATGCACCAATTGCAAATACCAATAAACCAATGATCATACTCGCTTTATAACCCCATTTTTTAAGGATTATCCCAGCAGGAATGGCCATTAGAAAATAAGCCATAAATACAGAAGTGTCGATTAAAGTAGACTGTCTGTTGTTGAGATCACAAGCTTTTTTCAAATGTGGGATCAATATCGAATCCAGGTTATGCGCCATTCCCCAAAGGAAAAATAAGCACACCACCAAAATAAATGGCACTAAATATTTTTTACCCGCTGAAGGATCTCCACTGTTGATTACTTCCGGCTCTGTTGTATGGTTCATACGAAATGTGTATTAGGTTTTGGTCAATACTTTATTTTTATACTTTCTTCTTTACCAGTAGCAAATGATCACATACCAAAACGACTTCACCATGTTGGTTTTTTATTTCTACATGCTCAGTCACCGTCCCGTATTCTGGTTTCTTCGCTTCCCCTTTTTCTGAAATGGTAATTTCAGAATGAATGGTATCACCAATAAATACTGGCTTAACAAAACGTAAACGGTCATAACCTTTTGAAAAAGCTTCTGGATTGATTTCAGAAGCGGTTAAACCGATCCCTATACTAAAAATCATCGTTCCATGTGCTATCCTCTGCTTAAAAGGTTGTGTTTTACACCATTCTGCGTCCATATGATGAGGAAAGAAATCACCTGTATGACCTGCATGAACTACAAAATCTGTTTCTGTAATGGTTCTTCCCAATGTTACTCGTTTTTCTTCTAACAGGTAATCTTCAAAAAATATCGATCTGAAATACATATGTTAAATGTGTTCTTTTATGTTTATTATAGGTATACTAATTATTTTTCAACTGTTCGCTAACTTTTATGCCACCTTTATCGCTGGAGATGTAAGCGCTCTCCACCACAGCCATTGTCTTAATCACATCTTCAACACTTGTATACAAGACATCCGATGATCCTTCCCTATAACGCATTAAATTGGCCATTGTACCAATAAATGCTTCAGGAAACCAGGAACCTTCCAATTCAACCTGCTTCCATTGCGGAAGTGATTTTTCATCTGTCAGACAGTACTCAAACACATCTGGTATACCATGCGGATAATCCATCAATAAACCGACATTGGCTTTTATTGCTCCTTTTGTCCCTTCCCATTTGATGAAACACTCTTGATTATGAGCACCAAAATCATGGTCATGATTGGTATTGATTACTGCGTGCATAGTATCTCCGTAATCCAGTAAAATAGTTGAGCGAGACGATGACAAAGTTTTTGCCGGGTGTTTTAATGTTTTGGCCATCACTGTTTCCGGGTCGCCTAAAAACGAACGTAACATGTCTACATAATGGATGCTATGGTAAAGTATTTCCAATCTTGGATGCACCATCACATGCGGAAATATCTCCCAGGGTGTTTTAATCGTTACCCGCACTTCCATATCGTACAATTCACCAATCATTCCCTGGTCAATCATATACCTCGCTGCACTTACAAATGGTGCAAAACGCAATTGAAAGTTAATGGCAGCTACTAATTTCTTCTTCCTGCAGAGTTGCAAAATCTCTTTTGCCTCTTCAAAGGAATCGCCCATAGGTTTTTGAATCAATACTGCGACCCCATCTGGCAGTTGCTCCAACGTCTCAATGTATTGCTCTGGCATAATGGTTAAATCATACACTGCATTTTCAGGTGCTTTGGCTACTGCTTCAGCAACTGATTCATAAACATTTGGAATATTGAATGCTGCAGCTAATTTCTCTGCCTTTGCTTTAGTACGGTTTACAATCCCATGCACCATAAAACCTGCTTTTTTATATGCAGGAAGATGGGCATCAGCAACGATACCACCAGCTCCGATTATAATAATGGGTTGTATGGTTTCTGGTAAAGTGGGTTTATATATAATATCCATAAAGCTCTACTTATCAATTAAATTAATCTTATCCTGTGCTGCTTTTACAATAACCTCGACCTCAATTTCTGAATGTAATGCAGTCAACACCATCTCATCGATTAGCGTTGCAATTTCTGCCCAGTTACTTTTTTGAGGTAAGGTCTTGGCACCTTCATGTAATTGCTCCAACTTGTGGTAATAAGGTACGATCTGATTAATCTCCTCATCTTTCCAGGTTGAAATACGACAACCGATACCGCCTTCAAGTGTTAGCAGTTTATCATTAGCTTCATTTACTGCAAAACGGATAAAGTCGTATGCTGTTTGTTTGTGTAGACTCCCCGCACCAATTGTGTACAGCCAATAAACATTTAATGAGGCAGACTTACAGCCTTGTGATGCGGGTAATAAGGCGACTTCTACTTTCCCTTTTACCTTTGATGAAGAGTCAACCTCACAGACTGAAGCAAAACCAAACCAATTGATCATCATAGCTGCTTCTCCATTTGCAAATGCTGCACCTGCCCTTACCGAATCGAAATCAGCCGAATCAGGATGTACTGCTTTTTGATCTTTAACAGCTGTTCTATAAAACTCAAGTCCTTCGATAGCAGCAGCAGAATTTACCTTCACTTTTCCTGTCTCATCTGTCAATGTGCCACCACGACTCCACAATTGCAAACAAAAATCAAATACAGTATTGTGTCCATCTGGATAGCAGGCAAATACAGTTCCGTACAAATTCTGCTCTGGACGGTTAAAAAACCGTGCTACCTGTATAAAATCTTCCCATGTTTGGGGAACAGTAAGTGCTTTTCCGTATTGCGCAAAATAGCGCTCCTGCTCTGTTTGATCTTCAAATAAATCTTTCCTGTAAATCAGGCATTCCGGTCCATCATGGAAAGGCAAACCTATAATCTGATCAGTAAACTGTTGTGAAGCCAAAAGAGAATTGCTCCATCCCTCCGGGAAAGCAACAGGAGCTTCTTTGTTGATCAAGGGTTTCAAATCCTCAAATGCGGCGTCGGTATAACCTTCAAATAACCAATCGGTATTGATATGAGCAACATCCCAGTCACCATTTTTGAGTCCTTTTTTGATCAGTGTACTTTCATGAAGCTCATGCAAATCCATAGGCACCATCTCCGCTTTTAAGCTACAGCCTGATGTAAGACAGTATTGATCCCATATCTTTTGCATAGCAGATTCGAAAGGACCAAACTTTCGTACAGCTATTCTGAATACTTCATTTTTATCCACTGGCTTATTATCCATCGACATTTGATTTTAGTTTGATAAACTGGCTCATGATTTTTTCATTATCCTGCCCTAATTTAGGGGAACCTTTGGAAGAAACCATCAATTCTCCGTCAATCCTTATTGGACAACGGGTAGTCTGATAACGATAACCATCTGTCATTTCTACTTCCTGGATCATGTTTAAGGCTTTAAATCCATCATGGTCCATCAGTTGTTTCCAGTTGAGCACATCAGAACACCAGATATCCGCTGGTTCCAATACTGCCAACCAGCTTTCTGTTGTTCTGGTCAATAAATGATCGGCCAGGATCGCTTTGATCTCGTCTCTTTTATCAAATGCTTCTGCAGGATCGGAAAAATGTTCCATAGCAGTACATTCCAACAAGCGTGCAAGTACAGGAATTGAACCCATGGCTAAGGCAATATGGCCATTGTCCGTTTGATAAATACCATAAGGTGCACCTAAATAAGCATTTGCATTATTTTGTACGGTACGTTCCGGAAGTGCTCCACCATCATTCATAAAAGTAGTGATGGTTTCAAATTGAAAATCATAAGCCGATTCGATCATACTGACCTGTACCAATGCACTTTCGGTCTGCTCTCCCATCGTGACTTTACGAAACAGGCAGGCAAGAATCCCTTGTGCCAAATGCGAACCAGCTAGCATATCAACAATGGAAAGTCCCATTGCTACCGGACCGCCAGCATTTCCTGTTAGCCAGGTTAACCCTGTTACCGACTGTAAAAGTAAATCCTGACCAGGTTTACCTTTTCCTTCTCCTTCTGTACCATAGCCTGAAAGCTCGGCATAGATAATATTTTTGTTTAATTCTTGTACTGTCTCGTAATCGAAACCTAGTCTTTCCATTACACCAGGGCGAAAATTATGGATCATCACGTCTGCCTTTTTTAACAGCTCACGTACCATTTTACAATCATCCTCATTTTTAAGGTCTACCTCAAAGCTCTCCTTATTTCTGTTGATGGCGTGAAAAACGGAAGATTCTCCGTTCATAATCACATTGGAAGTGTACAGCGTGCGACAAATATCGCCAGTCCCTGTACGCTCTATTTTAATCACCCTTGCGCCCATGTCGGCCAACCGCAAACTTGCCGAAGGACCTGACAAAAACTGGCTAAAATCTACCACTAAATAATCTTCCAGGGGCCTCATATCTATTTCAAATCAAATTCTTTATTAATCTTTTCATTATCTGCACCTATTTTTGGTGCTGCTTTAGTGGCATAAAGTTTATGTCCATCTATACGGATTGGCGCTCTTGTAGTATCTATAGTACGTCCATTACCTAAATCCAATTGTTGTCTGATCTTCTGATTTTTAAAAACATCCAGCTCAATAGCTTCTTTATAGTTTAACACCTCGGTACACCATATTTCTGCTGGTTCCAACAGATCTAACCAGTATTGGGTAGTCTGGTTAATAAAAGTTTGTCCTAATAATTTCAGTATAACATCTCTATTATCAAAAGAAGCAGAAGAATCCGTATAGTATTCAGAAATATCACAACCGATCAACTGGCTAATTTTACTCAGGTTCCCCATGGCCAATGCCAGAAAACCATCTTTAGTCTGATAGGTGCCATAAGGTGCACTCAAATAAGCATGTGCACTTCCCTTTACCTCACTTCTTTGAGGTAATTGCCCACCATCATTAAAATAAGTAGTCAAAACCTCAAATTGTATGTCCAAGGCTGATTCCAGTAAACTCACTTCAATCAGCACACTCTTTTTTGTTTTAGCACGCTTTATTAATGCGGCTATAATTCCTTGCGTAAGATGATTACCACACATGATATCAGTAACCGAAAGTCCGAAAGGCACGGGGCCGTCTTCATTACTTCCCGAAAGTTGCGTTAAACCCGAAACAGACTGTACCAGTAAATCTTGTCCTGGTTTCGCAGCCCACGGTCCTTCATTTCCATATCCCGTAACCGCGGCATATACAATTTTTGAATTGATGCTTTGTACCGATCCATAATCCAACCCAATTTTCTCCATTACTCCTGGTCTGAAATTATGGGTCATCACATCAGCTTTTGCAATAAGTTTTTTAAGCAGTTCCAGATCTTCTGGATTCTTCAGATCTGCTGCATAAGATTCCTTATTCCTATTGATGGTATGAAAAAGTAAACTATCTCCATCTACAAATAGGTTTTTAATAGCTAATTGTCTGCAAGCATCTCCTTTTATGGGACGCTCAATTTTAATGACACGTGCACCGAGGTCAGCTAGTTTTAAACCCGCAGAAGGTCCCGCCAGAAACTGGCAAAACTCTAAGACCAATATTCCTTCCAGTGGTTTCCTCATGACAGTACCAGACTTCTTGATTCAAGGTATAAACTATTCATTTTTTCCAGAACCGCTAATTCGTTTCCACCATTCATCAGGTAATCCCTTACGATATCACCAGCATGATCCTGAAAAAACATATGTCCGTGGTAACGAGGGCGCAGAAATGCACGTTGTAAGGCAGGTAAAGTATTAGCAAAGAAATTGCTTGATTTTCGATTTACCTCAGCATCCTTCCAGGCCTTTAAATGCCCTGGCTGACCACCATTTTCAAAGAATACAGTCTGCTGACAAGCAGCAGATCCTACATAATCTGCATATTTTACTGCCATATCGATATGAGCAGAACTAGATGATATAGCCAGACCTGTTCCACCTAAAGTACTGCGTAGGTTCGTTTTTCCATCTAAAGAAATCATATCATGGAAATGCAAAAGTTTAGCTGCATATCCAGGTCTTGAATAATTAGAGTAACCATAAGCAAAAGGACAATAAGCGATATCATCAGTTAAAGTCATCGCTTCATAAACCTGTATCGGATTCCTTTTAAAATTATCCTGATGAATTTTCGCAGCCAGTTCACGGTACATCTGTAATGCCTTTACACCAGTTTCTTTAGAAATAACAGCATCTTCCTGCTGGCATGGATCTTCTCCTAATGAACAGCAAAAAGTATAGAAGTTCATCAATACATCAATTGGAATACCAGCAAAAGCAACCAAACCTTTATCTGCAAGCAACAACAAATCCTCGAAACTTGCAGGCAATCGAGTTTCATTCTTTTCTAACAAATCCGGTCTGCTAGAGGCTACAGGAGTTGCTGCATCAATAGGTAAAGCCCATTGATGACCATCATATGAATAACTTTCAAACGAATGACCTACAGTATTTAACCGCTGATCTTCTATATAAAATTCAGATAAATAATGATCTAATGGAAGTATAGATTTCGTTTTAGCTGCAAATCCAGCCCATGGATGATCTATCACCAGTAAATCAAAACGCGCCGCCAATTCCTGAATAGAAAAATCAGCAAATTGTTGTAAACTTCTTTTTTCCCAGGTTATTTCTACCTGTGGATTTAATTCTGAAAATCT
Source organism: Pedobacter sp. (assembly GCF_041645105.1). Taxonomy (GTDB): domain Bacteria; phylum Bacteroidota; class Bacteroidia; order Sphingobacteriales; family Sphingobacteriaceae; genus Pedobacter. The sequence goes on along the minus strand of NZ_JBAZQQ010000007.1, from coordinate 146,064 downwards.
TTGTGCGGTGGCCACCATAGGAACAAAACCCCTACTGTGGTTCCATGTTATGCCTTTTAAAATTATTTTGTCACTCATGACCTATATCTCTGTCTTAATATTCGCTTTTCTCTTTCCTTTATTGACTCAGATCACTTCACGGTAATCACTATCGAAGCTTCCTTTAAACCTTCAGCTGTAGCTGTCAGTTTTAATTTACCAGCTTTGTCTTTTGCTTGTATAATGGCCAAACACAAGCCACGGTATGCTTTACGGTAATCTGCTTTAAATGGCTCAAGGCTTGCCTGAAAACCGTTATCTACCCCTGCGATTGTACCAGCTCCCTCTAATTTAAATTGAACCAGGTTATCAGCATTGGGTACTAAATTCCCATCTTCATCTAAAATCCTAACGGTTACAAAAGAGAGATCCTTAGCATCCGCCCTAATCTTTGATCTATCAGCTAACAGTTCAATTTTAGCCGGTTTACCAGCAGTTTTAATTTCCCTGGTTAAAACAACCTGCCCATTTTTCTTTGAAACTGCTTTTAAAACACCTGGCTCATATTTTACAGGCCATTCTATATGTAGTTCCTCACCTTTTCTGGCTTTTGTACCTAATGATTTACCATTCAGGAACAACTCAACTTCATCAGCATTGTTATAGTAAACCCAAACGTCTACGATTTTACCAGCCTCCCAGTTCCAATGAGGAAATACATGCAATACGGGTTTATTGGTCCACTCGCTCTGATACATGTAATAAGCATCCTTAGGAAAACCTGCTAAATCTACAATTCCGAAGTACGAACTTCTTGCTGGCCACGGATATGGTAATGGCTCGCCTAAATAATCAAAACCAGTCCACACAAACAAACCTGATACATGTGGATATTTTTTAGCCTCTTTCCAGGTTTCTGCATGTGTAGACCCCCAATAAGCAGAAACATTATCATAAGAAGATGCTGCAAATTCTGCGTTACCTCCTGTAAATTTGGTTCTGCCGTCTTTTGGCCAGCGACGAATACTATCGGCTTTATCATAGAAACCTCTTGTATCTAAAGAAGAAGTTGTTTCTGTGGCCAGGAACTTTTGTCCGGGATAATTTTTTGGAAAGTCTTTATACAGTTTATGTTTGTAATTCTGGCCATAGATATCCAATACCCCCGCCTTATATATGTTATTCTTTGTCGAATCAGTTTCTGTCAATGCAGATGAAACCAGACGTGATGTATCCAGGTCTTTTACAAGTTTTACCAATTCTTTGGTAAGGGCAATACCGCTAGGGTCAAACTGCTCAGGAATCTCGTTTCCGATGCTCCATAAAATAATAGAGGGATGGTTCCTGTCGCGCTTCACCATATCCTGTAAATCTGCAACATGCCATTCTTCGAAATTCAAATGATAATCTTTTGAGTTTTTCTTTTTCTTCCACATATCAAAAGCCTCATCCATAACCAAAAATCCCATTTTATCACATAAATCAAGCAGTTCTGGTGCAGGTGGGTTATGCGCAGTACGGATTGCATTACAGCCCATTTCTTTTAAGATTTCCAACTGACGCTCCATAGCTCTGATATTGATGGCTGCACCTAAAGCACCTAAATCATGGTGCATACATACCCCGAGAATTTTCATGTAATCGCCATTCAAAGTAAAGCCCTTTGCCGCATCAAAATTAAAATAACGAATGCCCAGTGGAGTTTCATAGCTATCTACCAATTTTTTATTGGAATAGATATTGGTTACAACTTTATAAAGATGAGGATTGTTAACCGACCATAGTTCCGGTTGGTTAACAGTGGCCGACTGCTCTACCTCAAAAACATTTGTTTTTAAACTGATCTGGTTGGTTCTAACTGAAGTGATCAACTTTCCTTTAGCATTATACACTTGCGACTGAACATCTATTTGTCCATTCAATCCAGTTTTATTTCTGATCTGCGCTTTAATGTTCACCTTTGCAGATGATTTGGTTACAGATGGTGTACTTACAAAAGTTCCCCATTGATCTATGGCTATATTATTGGTTGATGTTAACCATACATTTCTGTAAATCCCTGATCCAGAATACCAACGTGAATCTGGTTGAGCAGAATTGTCGACCCTTACAGCGATTACGTTTTTACCAGGCTTTAAATATTTTGTAAGCTCATAATGAAAAGAAGAATAGCCAAATGGACGCAAGCCCAATAACTGACCATTGATCCATACTTCAGAATTTTTATATACTCCATCAAACTCAATATATACGGTCTTTTTCTGTAAGGAAGTGGGAAGTATAAATGTCTTTCTGTACCAGGCTACACCTGTAGGTAATCCTCCACCTTCTGGTTTAGCAGGATTTTTAATATCAAATTTCCCCTCGATACTCCAATCGTGAGGTAAAGAAAGTGATCTCCAATTTGCATCATTAAAGTCTGCCGACTTTGCAGCAGCAGCATCTCCCAAATAGAATTTCCATCCATTGTTAAAACTCTGACGTAAACGTGGTTGGGTGTAAGCAGATTGTATACCTACCCATATTAACAACAATAAAACCAAGCTCTTTTTTAAAATCATAACGGTATCTTTATCTTATTTACTTGCCGGTGTTACAAATCCGACATTACTTTTTCCTAAATCTTTTGATGTAGCTACAGCAATACCACGTTGGTCTTTCTTATTTACTGCACAATAAAAATGATACACTATCCCCTTATGCTTTATAACAAATGACTTATGTGCATACAATTCATCATAAGGTTCAGATGATTCAATCAGGTTATCACCAGTCCAATCTGTCCAGTTCACTAAATCTTTTGATGCTGCAAACCGGTTAAAGCCTCCTTTTCTATCCTGCCAAAAGGCACCAAAATAAAACATTACCCATGTATCCTTAATTTTCTGAATTACCCCATCACCAGTAATACCTACTGGTTGGTGTACTACAGGTTCCGTTTTAAATCGCTTCCAATGTTGCATATCATCAGAAACTGCCATACCGATCCGTTCATACCATCTTGTTTTTTTATTGTTTTCCAAAGAATCGCCTACAGCATTATAATACATCACAAATCTATGCCCCGTAAGCTTCTTTTTATCTTCTATTACAGAACTTTTAAAAAGCTTATGCCGATTTTCCCACCATCTTACATCTTTATCAAGTGCACTTAACACAGGTTCAGGCATTCTTGTCCACTCATGTACAACCCACGGTTGTTTATCAGTATATGCCATACCGATCGACAGAGGTTCCGTTTCATATCCCTTTTCTTTACCTCCGAAATAAGACATCCAGTATTTACCGTCAAATTTGCCTAGTTTATAATTACCTCCCCATTTCATGGAAGTTAAAGCATTATATCCAGCCTTTTGGTTGTCATCCCATTTTCCTGCGTCGCCGAAAGACATCAAACGGCCCATATTTTCCCAGTTCAGCAAGTCTTTGCTTTTAGATAACCAGGTTTCATATCCCCTCCCACTATAAATCAAATAGGTCATGTACCAATACTTACCTTCTCGGAATACAGTTGGACAATCCATTTTATGTTGCTCATCCTGAGGCACCATGACCAAACCATATTTATAGGGCGTTTTTACCTCTTCATATATTTCCTGCATTTTAGCTACCGAAATACCAGTATTCTTCGATTGCGCAAACACAGCCGATGAAAAAAAGAAAGTAAAACTCAAAACCTTTATCAATCTCATGTTTAATTCTATTGAACTTTAAATGTATAATCCCCTGAACCTATTTGTAATATTGCTCTTCCATCATCATATCCCATTAATTTAATTCCGGTTTTATCCTTAACCGAAATGTTACCTTCAGTAAGCTCTTGTTTTTCAGTAGCAGGAATATAAACCGTTGCATTCGTATTTACAGGTATAGATACAGACAAGTCAAATGATTGACCCGACTTTTTCCATGCTGAGCTAATCAAGCCATACGGTGAAGCATAGCTGCCTTTTGCTGCAGTCAAATCACCAACAGGTTGTGGATAAATCTTTATATTTTTAAAAGCTACTGAACTTTCTTCCTGTCGGATTCCAGCAAGACCACTATAAAACCATTCCATAATATGTCCCAGCATGAAGTGGTTATTTGACACTTCCGGTAATGCTGCCCATGATTCTGTTAATGCTGTGGCACCGTGTGCCAATTGATAGCCGTAACCCGGAACATCACTCCGGCTATTCATATCAAATATGACATCAGATTGGTTCTCCTGTTCCAAGACTCTTAAAACATAACGATAACCAATATCTCCGGCAGTCAAACTATTATTCCTATCACGGATGTCCTTGATCAGATTAGCCAACACTTTAGCCTTATTTTCTGGCTCTACTAATTCCATATAAATTGCCATTGCGTTTGCTGCCTGACTACCAGTAGCATACTGTCCGCTTTCCTTGTTATAGAAACTAGCATTGAATGCTTGCTTAACAGTTACAGCAAGCTTAGCATAATCATCAGCATCTTCAGGTTTTCCTAACAATGCTGCCATCTTCTGCATCAGCCTCAAGTTATAGTAATAGATAGCCGTCCCAGTAACCCCTTTAGGAGTTTGCTGCGAAACTCCTGGACGCTCAGGACCTATATCGTACCAATCACCCAAACCTTGTTTTAATATATTATTTTCAGCTTTAGTTTGCAAATAAGCAATATAACGCTGCATAGTTGGATAAGCTGTTTTAATCACTTCTGAATTCCCATACCATTTGTATAAATACCATGGCAGGATAATCCCTGTACTTCCCCATTCTGGTGAATCACGAAACATCTCGCCACCCCAGGTAAACTGAATATACTCAGGTGCAATTTCAGGAATTAACCCATTATCAAGTTGTGAAGTAATTACATCATTAACTACTTTATTTGCTAATGTTGCTACATCATAATTATACATTACTGAGGAAATCATTAAATGAGATTGTTCTAACCATCCCAGTTTCTCACGATGTGGACAATCAGTAAATACACTTGCCATATTACTTTTTATCGCCCAATCGATCAGTACATCTGTTTTATTAAAAAGCTCATTCGAAGATGTGAATTCACCAACCCTCTTTGCGGCATTCCGAGTATGAAGGCCTTTCAATTCCAATAACTCTGGCAAATTACCATCTGTACTTTTTCCGGATGGCACAGCACCTCTTACTTCAAGATATCTGAAGCCATAATAAGTAAAACGTGGCTGCCAGATTTCCGTACCTTCACCATTTAATACATATTCGAAATAAAACGGACTACCTGTGGGCTTTTGATTAACTTTTCCATTTTTAAGCAGCTCCCCAGGATATACTCTTATCGTATCCCCCTTCTTCCCCTTTACCTTGAGGCTAATAATCCCAGAAGCATTTTGCCCCAAGTCATAAACCCAATCTTTCTCAGACAGCTTACTAATATTTATTGCACTAAAATTTTCAAATACTTTTAGCGGCTCAGCCTGTTGAGATCTTATTGCCGGAGGCCCACTTACTATTAACACGTTTTTCCATTGCTTATCATCAAAAGACGAAGAATCCCAACCTTTCTGAACTAAACGCGCATCATAATCTTCTCCACCATATATACTTGAAAAAGTAATCGGTCCGGAAGACGTTTTCCAACTTTTATCACTGATTATATTTTCTGTTGTACCATCTTTATATTCAATAAGCAGTCTACATATCATTTTTGGCAAACCAAAAGCTGGTTTTGATTTTCTAAACCGCCCCTTTACTGGTGGTACATAATAAAATCCATTACCAAGCATTACTCCAATCGTGTTTTCACCGCTCAGCAAGCTCTCCGTTACATCAAAACTTACATACAAACCTTCTTTATCATATTTTACCCAACCTGCATCTAAAAAATGATCACCCTGTTTTTTTCCGTTCAAACTTAATTCAAAATGACCTAATCCGCTGATAAACATGCTGGCTTTAGCTATCGCTTTCTTTACTGTAAAATCTTTACGCAAAAGAGGTAACACATTACTCCCTACATAAGTATCCTTTTTATTGTCTTTAGGTAAAACATTTACATTTGAATCTGCTAGTTTCTCATACGCAATCCAACTTGCATTTTTCCAGTCGGCACTTGTTAACAATCCCATTTGCCAGTTTGATACCGTTGCCCATTTTGATGCTTTACCTTTATTATCCCATACCCTTACTTTCCAGTAATAAGTTTTCCCTCCAACCAGAGTCTGACCTTTATAAGAAACCTGGATAGATTTACCTGAAGGAGTTTTTTTAGAGTCCCATATGTTACCTGTGTTTTTTGATAAATCCTTTAAGTTATCTGCAACCAGAATCTGATAGGCAGATTGAAATACATTTCTTTCAGTTGATTTCAACTCCCAACTAAGCACGGGTGAGACAGACTCTACTCCTCGTGGGTTTGTTTTATACTCGCAACGCAATGCATCCACATTTAATCCCTGGGAGTACACAGGGACTGTAAGTAGTAATAAACCAAATAAATATAGTAGTTTGCTCATTTAAATTGATAGATTAACACCTCCTTATAACTAAATTAGTTCTTAGTTTAAAATAACGAGGTATCTCGGTTTACAAATGGTTGTTAATTCAAATATAAATATTTATTTCAAATATGAAAGTATATCTTTAGGTAAATTCATACATCAATTTATTGAATGATGATTAAAAAGCATTTAGTATGTTTGTTTAATAAACCATGTTTAAGTTTTTATGAAGGATAAAGAAGTGAAATATCAAGCACCTGCATTAGACAAAGGTCTTGATATTCTTGAATACCTGTCTTCCCAATCGATACCACTTTCTCAAACAGAGATCGCTACAGGAATAGACAAAAGCCCAAATGAGATTTACCGTATGCTGATGAGCCTTGAAAGTAGAGGTTATATTTTACGTGATGAAGTTTCTGGGAAATACAGACTTTCACTAAAACTCTTTCATCTATCTCACCGTCACTCTCCTGTTGATGAACTTCGTAAGGCTTCACAATATCCACTGGAAGAACTGGCTAATACAATAATGCAATCCTGTCACCTCAGTATATTATATATGAACCAGGTAATGGTAGTTCTTCATGCCAAAAGTCCGGGTCCCATCGCCCTATCTATTGAAGAAGGAAATCTTTTCCCTTTACCTTTAACTGCTTCTGGCAAGGTTTTACTATCTTATTTACCTGATATAGAACAAACTATAGCCCTAAACGGGAATACCATTTTTCAAGCTTTCAGCGATAAGGAAAAGGCTAAATTCATGAAATCTTTAATAGAAATTAAAGATAAGGGAGCTTATATCCGCACAAGTGACCTTGCTGCCGGAGTAATTGATATTTCTGTACCAATCGGTAAAGGAAGTACGGGAATTATTGCCTGTCTAACAGTCTCTAGCTTAACAGCATTAAATATCAATAAGGATATTAATAACGAAGACATTCTTGCAGAAGCAATCAAATGTGCTGAGAAAATAGAACAAAGAATAGGGATCAGCAAAAATTGATAAAACTCATATTGTCACCAATTCCTTTAGTGTTACAAAAACGCACTTTAAATGCATTTTAAATGACTTTTACTCATACAGAGTCATACAAGACTCATAAGAGACTCATAGGAGACTCATATAAGTCGTAGACCAACACACCACTACACACTGACTATCAATAAGTTAAAATCAAAAAAAAATCCACAAATCAACAGTAACAGCTATACTTAAGCTTTTTCTGCTTCAAACAACTTATTTGCTTAAATTTGGTGTTTTTAAAATTCGTTCAGCTAAAATTGAACAATTATTTGCAACTAACTTATAATAAATATCAATTACAAATGAATAAGAAAACCGTAGTAACCTCCTTACTAACCTGCGCGTTGCTTTCAGTGGGTATCTTGCAGTCTGGTTATAAACCATGGGAAGAAGGAATGTTCCCTTTAAGCGAAATCCATAAAGTTGATTTAAAAAAAGCAGGACTTAAGATCAGTCAGAATGAAATATATAATCCTAAAGGCACCAGTCTTGTTGACGCGCTTGTCAATGTAGGTGGATGTACAGGTTCATTTATATCTGATCAGGGATTAATTATCACCAATCATCATTGTTCTTTTAGTGCTGTTCAACAAGCAAGTACGCCTGAGCACGACTACCTTACAAATGGTTTTGTTGCAGAAACAAAGGAAAAAGAAATCCAGGCGAAAGGTTTAACATGCCGCATTACAGATAGCTATGAAGATGTATCAGATAAGGTGTTAGGTGCTGTTGCACAAATCACTGACCCTTCATCAAGATTAAAACTGATTAACGATGCCATGAAAAACATTGCTTTGGAAGCAGAACTAAAAGACCCAAGCATACAAGCAGAAGTATCAGAAATGTTTATTGGAAAATCTTATGTCTTGTTTAGATATAAAACAATACAAGATGTAAGACTTGTATATGTTCCAAATCGTCAAATTGGAGAATATGGTGGGGAAACCGATAACTGGGTATGGCCACGTCATACTGGAGATTTTGCTTTTATGCGTGCTTACGTAGCGCCTGATGGTACTCCGGCTAAATACGCTAAGAACAACTTGCCATATAAACCTAAAAAGTTTCTTAAAGTAAATCCTAAAGGAACTAACGAAGAAGATTTTGTATTTATATTAGGATATCCAGGTAGAACTTTCCGTCATCGTCCAGCTCAATTCATTGAATACCAACAGCAATATGTATTACCTTACACTTCCAATCTGTATGATTTCCAAAACACTACCATGGAAAATGCAGGCAAAAAAGATAAGGCTACTGAAATAAAACTGGCAACCAGAATTAAGAGAAATGCTAATGTAATGAAAAATTACAGAGGCAAATTACAAGGGCTTAAAGGCATTGACCTTATTTCACAAAAAAAGACTGAAGATGCAGCACTTGCAAAGTTCATCAATGGTAATGTTGACGTTAAAGCTCGTTACGGGACATTAATGGAAGACATTGACAACCTTTATAAATTGATTAATGGTGATGCAAAAAGAGATCTTTGGTTAACTCAGATATACAACTCTACCAGTCTGTTAGGTATATCAAGAAATATCAATGTATTTAAAACTGCAATGGAGGCCCAACCAGAAAACCAAAGAGCAGCATTTCTAACTCAAAATAAATCGAGATTAAAACAGTTCCTTTCAGGAATTTATGACGCTTACGATCTTGATGCAGATAAAAAGATCTTTAAAAAGATGCTTACAGATGCATCTGAATTTTCAACAGATCAACCTTTGAATGCGTTGGATAGAATTATTGGAAAATCTGCCGAGAAAGAGCAGGCAATTAACCATTTCATTAACAAAGCATTTGCCAGTTCTAAGCTTACAGACACCAACTATGTGTACAATGTATTAATTTCATCTCCTAAATCTATTTCTGCTTATAACGACGAGCTTCTTGCCTTTGAAAAAGGTATATCTACTCAAATAGCACAATTAAAACCTGAAAAAGACAGACGTGATGGTGTTTTGAATAAGCTTATGGGAGATTATGTAAATGTGAAAGAGAAGTTTTTAAAGAAAGATTTTATCCCAGACGCAAATAGTACACTGCGACTTACTTATGGTCATGTAAGAGGATATTGGGCTGCTGATGCGACCTATATGCATCCTTACACCACAATTAAAGGAATATTAGAGAAAGGTACTACAGACAATCCAGAGTTTGATTATCCTGCTCAGATAAGACAACTTTGGGAAGCTAAAGATTTTGGACCTTTTGCAAAAAAAGAATTAAATGATGTTCCAGTTGGACTTCTATATAACATGGATACCACCGGTGGCAACTCTGGTTCACCAATTATGAATGCATATGGTGAACTGATCGGAGTAAATTTTGACCGTGCTTATGGTGCAACAATTAATGACTATGCATGGAATGAAAGCTATAGCAGATCGATTGGTGTAGACATCCGTTACGTATTATGGGTAGCTGCGAAAATTGACAAAGCAAATTTCTTATTGAAAGAAATAGGCGTTAAAATTTAATAAAAAACGATACAAGGGAGCTGTAATAACAGCTCCTTTTTTTAACATAAAACACATGAGAGTAATAGCAGAATTACCACACCCGGATTGCAAAATCACTTTGTTTCATATGAACCAAAAGTATATTATAAAGTTTGAACAAGGAACATTGGAACAGAGTTATAAGTTATCGGAACTTGACCTTACAGGAGGGGGAGCCAATGAAGTTTTTCAGATCATTGATGAGGAATTTATTGCTACTGTTGTGGAGCGTTTTAAGAACATGAGAGCAGATTTCAAGGTCGCTTATGACAAACAGCAGTATTGATTCATATAAACAACCATAAACAACTGAAAAACAGAGCAAATAAAATAAGAAAAGATCATAACAAAACTATATTCTGCTAGTTAGCTTATGAACTGAGTTGAAAAACCAAAAAACATAAAGAATAGGTTAAACAAAACACAAATAACATAACTGTAAATCAATAATTTAAAAAACACAACAAAATATAATTCTGAATCATAAAAACACCAAATTTAATATAAGTTGAGTATTTTTAACAGATATAACCTACCTTGCAAATCATGAAAAACACAGCCCTAAATATAGTTTTATTTTTTATTGTTATCACATGTATATCCTGCAGTAAAATATCAGAAAATATTCAGCAAGATATCATAGTTAATGATACTGCTTTTTTTGATATCCCTGTATTAAATAGCATCACCAACACCACCCCTATTCAAGGAATTCCTTTTACACTTAACCTGGAAGAAGAAGTAAAAAGCGGATTAAATAAATATACTATTGATCAGATTAAATCTACTAAACTCAGGAGCATGAATATGTCATTGGCGTTTATAGGAAAGGACACTTCAGGAAAGGACTCGATTGACACGAAAAATAACTTTGGAAATTTAGAATACCTAAGACTCAGAATTGCTGCAAATGGCAATTTTGCAAATCTGGCAAATACTACAATTACATCAAGTGGAACTGTTGGTGCATTGGCTTTAAATCCGGTTATTGTGCCCGACAGCTTAAGAACTTTCTTAACTAATCCTATAAAGACCTACGAAGTAATTGTTAAAGCGAAAACAGTTACTACCCTACCTATTCGAGTAAGAGCTACTTCAACTTACATAATCACCTTAGCTAAATAGCTTTTTAAGTTTAAATTGCTTATATTTGTAAAAAACGGGATATTCATTATACTATTCTCTTAATTTACTTGCCAATTAATCCTTTGATTGGGTTTCATATTCTATAGGTTGCTGATCCGTTGCCAACCAGGAATTAATTACACTTCGCCCCGATGATTATCGATCATACCGCAGGCTACAACAGGTAAGAACAGAGAAAAGTTATTTTTTTAACTAATACATTGAATTTATGGCTAAATCTCAAGCTACCTTCATGAAGAAGCAACTAGAAAAGAATAGACAAAAGAAAAAAGAAGAAAAAGAACAACGTAAATTGGAACGTCAGCAGAATTCCACAGGTGGTGATCTAGAAAACATGATGGCTTGGGTAAACGAATTTGGAGAAATTGTAGACACACCTCCTGAAAAAAAAATAACACCACCAGAAAAGAAATAAATTAGTAGAATAAAGCTACCCAAGAGGTAGCTTTATTTATTTTAGATCAAATATTATTCTTATTTTTGAAGAAGGGCTAACCAAAAACAATTTACATCAAGACTCTCGTATGATGACAGGTAAAATCTCCTACCAACAGATTCAATCAGTTCAATTTGTACACAAGCTTTTTGAAAGGGCAGTTCATGAATATCCAGAGGCAATTGCTGTAATCTCTGCAGGTCAATCATTGACCTATGATGAGTTACATACTAAATCTACCACATTAGCAAACTTGATTATTAATCATACCTCTGATGAAGAAATCATTGGTATCAGCACAGTACGGTCAATAGATATGATTGTTACCTTGCTAGCTATTCTTAAGGCCGGAAAAGCGTATCTACCTTTGGATCCCACCTATCCGGAGCATCGTCTAAAACAGATCATTAAAGATTCTAAAATTAAATCCTGCATATCAGGAGGAGATTTAAATGAGTTCTTCACATCATTAGGCTTAAAAGTTTTGAAAACTTCTGAGTCGCCTGAAACAGAGGCAACAATAGCGCCATCACAAAACCCTAACATCTACGTATTATACACTTCGGGCTCTACAGGTACTCCTAAAGGAGTTTATATGACTCATAAAGCCATGGTAAACCTAATCAATTGGCAATATGAAAATTCTTTAGCGAGACCTGATACCAGGACACTTCAATTTGCACCACTTACTTTCGATGTTTCTTTCCAGGAGATTTTTACTACTCTAACCAGTGGTGCAACTTTAATCATGATTAACGATGATTTAAGACTAGACCCGGTAAACCTGCTTAAACATATTGAAACATTTAACATTGATCGTATTTTTTTACCATTTGTTGCACTTCAGTTTTTAGCTGAAGCGGCAACCAGTACAAAAGTATATCCACGATGTTTAAGAGAGGTAATGACCGCCGGTGAGCAATTGAAAATTACGCCTCAGATAAAAGAGTTCTTTAAGGAATTAGCCAATTGTAAACTTTATAACCAATACGGACCAACCGAATGCCACGTGGTTACTCAATTGGCCCTGGAGGGGCCTAGTAGTAATTGGCCATTGTTACCAAATATTGGTACCCCCATATGGAATACCAGCATTTATATCGTTGATCAGGATAAAAATATTTTACCCAATGGTGAAACAGGGGAACTAGCTATAGGTGGATTTGGTTTAGCTGCAGGATACCTTAACAAGCCGGACTTAACTAATGAAAAATTTACCAATATTTTGGTAGAAGGAGAAGATACTCGGGTTTATTTGACCGGAGATCTGGCTCGTTATGAAGAAAACGGCACTATAGAATTTTTAGGAAGACGCGACGATCAGGTTAAAATCAGAGGTTACAGGATTGAACTGGGTGAAATAGAAGTATTGTTAAATGCAATTGATGGTGTAAAACAAGCTGTCGTAACAGCCAAAAATGATTTAGCTGGTCAGAGTAAATTATTAGCTTATCTTCTAGCCGCTAATCCAGAAATTAGCACCCCAATTGTTAGAAAACAACTGGAAGAACAGCTTCCAGATTATATGATTCCCTCCTCTTTTGTTTGGCTGGATGACTTTCCTAAAACCACTAGTGGCAAAATAGATAAAAAAGCTCTTCCGGCGCCTGAACAAAAGCGACCAGATATTTCTGTTATATATACTCCCCCATCTTCTGTTGAAGAAAAAAAGATTGCAGCAATATGGGCCAATGTATTAGAACTAGATACAGTTGGTATTCATGACAACTTTTTTGAACTTGGTGGTAATTCTTTATTAGCCTTAAAAACGGTATCCCTTTTACGTTCTGCCGAAAGTATCGAACTACCAATTACAAAATTATATCAGTTTCCTACCATCGATGCACTATTGGAGTATTTACATGCTGGAAATTCTTCTCAAAATAAAAAGAGAAAATATACTACTGTAGCAGATACAGCACAACCTATAGCTATTATAGGCATGGCAGGAAGGTTTCCTGGAGCTGATACCATAGCTGAATTATGGAATGTATTGAAACAGGGTGAAGAAACCATATCTTTTTTTGAGGATAGTGAATTGGATATTTCCATTTCAACAGAAACTAAAAACGACCCTCTTTATGTAAAAGCAAGGGGAATAATTAAAGATCCTGCTTTTTTTGATGCTTCTTTTTTCGGCATCAATCCAAAACTTGCAGAAGCAATGGATCCTCAACAACGGGTATTTCTGGAAATCAGCCGGGATGTATTAGAGAAAACTGGTCATTTGCCAGCAGTATATGATGGCTTGATTGGTGTATTTGCAGGATCTGGCAATAACAGTTACTATCCGAACAATGTTTACGGGAATACTGATCTGCAAACCCAACTGGGCAACTTTCAGGTAATGACCGTTAATGAGAAGGACTATATATCATCGAGAACAGCTTACCAGCTAGACCTAAAGGGTCCTGCTGTCAGCGTATTTTCCGCATGCTCAACCTCCCTTCTTGCTGTTGCACAGGCTGTAGAAAGCCTTAGAAAGAACCAATGTGATGTCGCCATTGCGGGGGGAGCTAGTATAACGTCGCCCATTAAAAGTGGTCATCTGTATCAAGAGGGAGCTATGCTAAGTAAAGATGGGCACTGTCGCTCATTCGACGAAAAAGCAACAGGTACAGTGTTTAGTGACGGTGCTGGTGTTGTTTTGTTAAAAACACTGACTAATGCGATTGAAGATAATGATGTTATATATGGTATAATTAAGGGCATTGGAGTAAATAATGATGGCAGTCAAAAGGGAAGTTTTACAGCACCTAGTACAAATGGACAGGCTTCTGCAATTGCTATGGCTATTTCTGATGCAAATATCGATCCTGCTTCTATTTCATACATTGAAACACATGGCACTGCAACTCCAATTGGAGACCCAATAGAAATCGAGGGGCTTAAACAAGCATTTGGTCCGCAGTCACGTGAAGCTTATTGTGCCATTGGTTCAATAAAAAGTAATATGGGACATATGACAGCTGCAGCAGGTGTTGCAGGACTCATTAAAACAACATTAGCCTTATACCATAAAGAAATACCTCCTTCTATCAATTTTGATCGTCCAAATCCTAATATTGGTTTTGAGGGTTCTCCATTCTATGTGAATGATAAATTAAGTAATTGGGAGACTGAAGGCCCTAGAAGAGCCGGGATTAGTTCTTTTGGTGTTGGAGGAACAAATGTACATGTGATTATGGAAGAACATGACCATAATCAGATAATTGAGCCTGTATCGGATGATTCGATGCATCTCTTCACCTGGTCAGCCAAATCATTACCAAGTTTACAGAAATATGGTGATAGCTTAAAAAATTATATAAACCAGTCCGGGGTTAACCTTGCTGATCTAGCCTATACACTCCAAACCACACGAGAAGATTTCAATTATCGAACTTTTGTAATAGCCGACAATCTAAATGAACTAAGTACCTCTTTGGAATGGGCTACCGGCCTTGAAGTGCCTCAATTAAACCAATTACCAGGAGAAACTGTTTTTCTATTTCCTGGACAGGGTGCTCAATATATCAATATGGGCAGGTCATTGTATAACAATGAACCAGTTTATCGTCAAGCTATAGATGAATGTGCTGATTTATTAGTTGATTTATTAGACAAAGATATCAGGAAGGTTCTCTTTGCCGAAGAAAACAATGATCAGGCGATAGCAGATCTTAATAATACAAAGTATACACAACCAGCTCTTTTTGTAACAGAATATGCATTGGCTAAATTATGGATGAGTTGGGGAATAACTCCATCTGTATTATGCGGGCACAGCATAGGAGAATATGTTGCAGCTCATTTAGCCGGAATATTTTCACTAGCTGACGCTATAAAACTGGTTGCATTTCGTGGTTTACTGATCAGTCAACTACCTTCTGGAAGCATGATAAGTATAAGGGCAGCAATTACTGATATTAGTATACCTGCCGGATTATCAATAGCAGCTATTAATAGTGACAGTCTATTTGTCGCATCTGGAACGGATGAAGACATTGCTGCTTTCCAATTGGTTTTAGATGGCAAGGAAGTTTTAAATAAGAAACTATTTACTAGTCATGCTTTCCATTCAGCAATGATGGATCCGGTTTTGGAAGATTTTGCTAAAATAGTTTCTGAAGTAAAGTTAAACAGACCTCAAAAACCAATTGTTTCTACTGTTACTGGTCAGTTTTTAACTGATCTCGAAGCACAAAGCCCTGCATACTGGGCGAACCACCTCCGCCAAACCGTTCAATTCTCTGCGGCAGTAAAAACTATAATGGAAATGAATAATCCTGTTTTTATAGAAACAGGTCCGGGGACTGTATGTACCACTCTGGTTTATCAGCAGGGTATTAAAACCCCTTTTTCTGCAGTTGCCAGTCTGGATAATAAGAAAACACCTGACTCACTTCGCTCTATCCTGCTTGCATTAGGCAGAACCTGGCAACTAGGCTTAAAACCAAACTGGAAGTCGCTTAATAATACGGCTGCTAGAAAAAAAATAGATATACCAACTTATAACTACCATAAGAAGAGGTATTGGTCAGAAATTATCATACCCCCTACTGAGAACATCATAATACCAATTGAAAATAATAACAAAATGAGGAAAGATACTTTACTTGAGAAAATAAAACAAGTGCTGGAAAATGCTTCCGGCATTGAAATGGCTGGAGTTAATTCACAACAAAGCTTTCTTGAAATAGGCTTTGACTCTTTACTGCTTACTCAGGTTGCCATCTCTCTGAAGAATGAATTTAAGCTACCTATCACTTTTAGAAAATTACACGAAGAGTTTCCAAATTTAGATTTGCTAACGACTTATATAGATCAGAATACTGCACCTGATCCAACAAGCACTGCTAACGTAAATGGACAACAAAACCACCAAACAACAATCCAAACATCCTTCCAACAATCGACATTCCCAGTAACATCAAATAATCTTCCTGGGAATGATACGGCATTAGGATTAATAGCACAACAATTAGAGATTTTATCAAAACAAGTGATGCTGATGCATGGCCAACAACCTGGCCCACCTGTTGTTCAAGCTAACCATTCGGCCCCTGCAATGGTGCAACAAACAGCCGAAAATGAGGAGATCAGTGTTTCAGAAAAAAAAGAACTACTAAAACCATTTGGGGCCACACCTAAAATAGAACGTAATACTGATTCACTGAATGCTGTACAATTGAGTTTTATTAAAGAATTAACAGAACATTATAATGCTAAAACAGCGAAGAGTAAAGCTTATGCTGCAGAAAGCAGAAGTTATATGTCAGACCCCAGAGTTGTTTCTGGTTTCAGAATACAAACAAAGGAATTAGTATATCCAATTGTTATCAATAAATCAGATGGCAGCAAATTGTGGGATATTGACGGAAATGAATATATAGATGCTTTAAACGGATTTGGGTCCAATATGCTCGGTTATCAGCACCCTGTTATCAAAAAAGCAATGCATGATCAAATTGACAAAGGTTATGAAGTAGGCCCTCAGCATGAGCTTGCTGCCGAGGTCAGCAAATTAGTTTGCGAACTAACAGGATTTGACCGCGCTGCACTTTGTAGTACAGGATCGGAAGCTGTTCTTGGCTGTATCAGGATTGCTCGTACAGCAACAGGAAGATCATTAATTGTTGCATTTACAGGTTCTTATCACGGCATAATTGATGAAGTACTTGTTCGTGGAACTAAGAAATTAAAATCTTTCCCTGCTGTTGCCGGGGTAATGCCAGAAGCGGTTCAAAATATATTGGTGCTTGACTATGGAACCGAAGAAACACTCTCTATCATTAAAGAACGCGCACATGAGATTGCAGCGGTTTTGGTAGAGCCTATACAAAGCAGAAGACCAGAGTTTGTACCGATTGATTTTGTAAAGGAACTCAGGGAAATAACGCTTAATTCGGGCACTGCATTGATTTTTGATGAAGTGATAACAGGATTCAGGATGCATCCGGGAGGTGCACAAGCCTTATTTGGTATCCGTGCGGATCTTGCTTCTTATGGGAAAGTAGTTGGTGCAGGTGTTCCAATTGGAGTTATTGGTGGAAAAAGAGAATTCATGGACGCATTAGATGGTGGGATGTGGCAATATGGCGACAACTCTTTTCCGCAAGTCGGTGTAACCTATTTTGCAGGTACATTTGTAAGGCATCCTTTAGCACTGGCTTCTGCAAAAGCAGCTCTTGAATATATGAAAGAAAAGGGGCCTGCTTTTCAGGAAGAGCTGAATAAGAAAGGTAAATACTTAGCTGATAATTTAAATGTTGAGATTGAAAAAAGAGGCTTGCCATTCTTTGCAGCGAACTATGGATCACTTTGGAAGATTAAATTCCATGATGATGTACCTTATGCTGAACTGATGTTTACTTTAATGCGTCAAAAAGGCATTCATGTATTGGATGGCTTCCCTTGCTTTATTACAGAGGCAATGACTTATGCTGACATTGATGAAATCAATAAATGTTTCGTAGAAAGTATGGATGCAATGATAGATGCAGGTTTTTTCAGTAGAGGAGTTAATAGTTCAAAGATAGAAAGAGCAGCAGTAATAGATGCTTCTAAGCCTCCTGTTACAGGCGCAAAAATAGGAAAGGACAGCAATGGAAATCCAGCCTGGTTTGTTCAGGATGATAAGAATCCAGGAAAGTTTTTACAAGTACAGCTTTAGAATCAAGCAATTTAAAGATGCATAACAATTATAATCTTGTAGCTGTTGATTTCAATCCTTTTGAAGGTAATGAAATTGAAAAAATTGCCATTACCAACGAACCTCAGCGTGAAGTCTGGCTATCTTGTATTTTAGGTGGAGAAGAAGCGAGTTTGGCCTATAATGAATCAGTCTCACTGGAGCTTAAAGGAGATTTTAATGAATTAGCTTTTGAAAAAGCAATTCATGATTTAATTGCCAGACACGAGGGTTTGAGAGCTGTATTAAGTAAAAATGGTGAAGACTTAATCATCTATAAAGCAATATCATTTGATATTATAAAATCAGAAGACTTTTCTGAAACCAGTCTGACTGAAAAGGAATTGAACCTTAAATCTTTCATTCAGGTTGAAATGGGAAAATCATTTGATTTATATGAGGGCCCACTTTTTAGAATTTACCTTCATAAGCTTGATCAGAACCTACACTACTTCACCATCATAATTCACCATTTAATCGGAGATGGCTGGTCTTTAGGAGTAATTCTTGAAGACTTAAGCCTGTTGTATAATGCTCATTCAGCAGGCAAGCAAGCTATATTGCCCAAAGCTGAACAAATTAGTGATTATGCAAGGCAGCAAATGGATTTCGTAAAGACAGAAGAATATAAATCTACCGCTGATTTCTGGCTTAATAAATATAAGGATAACGTTCCTGTTGTAAATTTACCCCTTGATTTTAACCGTCCTGCCTTACGGACTTATAAAGGAAAAAGAAATGACTACCAACTTGCTGAGGACCTGCTTTCTCAAATCCAGGCACTATCAAAACAAACAGGAAGCAGTTTAGTAGTTACACTTGTTGCTGTGTTTGAAGTCCTGTTATACCATCGTACAGGACAGCAAGATCTGGTGGTGGGCTTACCTTCTGCCGGACAACTTGCTACTGAGAACTTGAGGTTAGTTGGGCACTGCGTAAATTTATTACCACTTCTAAGTAAAATTGATCCAGAACAACCTTTCATAGATTATCTAAAGAAAAGAAGGTCTGAAATATATGATGCTTACGACCATCAACGATTAACATTTAGTGAGCTGATCAGGAAATTAAACCTAAAACGAGATAAAGCACTTGTGCCCCTGGTACCAGTTGTATTTAACGTTGATATGGGAATGGATGAGAAAGTTGAATTTACAGGACTGAATCATCGACTGATATCTAATCCCAGAGTTTCTCAAACTTTTGAGATTTCTTTGAATGTAAATGGCTCTAAAAAAGCTTTAACATTTGAATGGGCTTACAATAGTCAGCTTTTCACATCAGAAACAATTGACGTGATGATGCAGGAATTTGAGTTGCTCTTAAGAAAACTTACCTCTGAGCCTCGTACACCTATCCATGATGCCATCATCCATCAATCACCTTTCCCTGAAATTGCTATTCAGTATTGTAATTATCCAAAGGATAAGACCTTTGTTGATCTCTTTTATGAACAAGCTGCAAAAGTTCCCGATCATAATGCCATTGTTTTTGAGGGCAAAAAGTTAAGCTATTCAAATCTGAATGCTCAATCTAACAAGTTAGCTAATCATCTGATTAGCAAAGGTGTAAAATCAGGAACATTAATTCCAATTTGCCTCAAGCCATCTATAGAAATGATTGTAGGTATATTAGGAATTTTAAAAAGTGGTGCTGCATACTTACCTATTGATGTCGAGTTTCCGATTAAAAGAATAAGCTTCATGCTCAGCGAGTCTAACATTGACTTCATCATTACTGATAATGAAACAGCTAAAATACTGTCTAAAACAACAGAAAAAGAAGTCATTTGTCTGGATGATTCCGAAATTAATGTTTGGAAAGCGAGTTATGAACGTCCTAAGGTTACAATATCCCCTTCTAGCCTTCTTTATGTTATATATACTTCAGGCTCTACCGGAAATCCAAAAGGTGTAATGATAGGGCATAGCTCTTTGGTCGATTACCTTTTTGGTCTAAAAGCGAATTTGCCTATTCTTGAAAACTGCAAAAGCTTTGCTTTGGGCTCTACAATAGCTACTGACCTTGGGAACACGATATTGTACAGTGCTTTGTCAATAGGGAGTGAATTACATATTTTTAGTAAAAACAAGTTTAACGATACGGTATATATTCACGACTATTTTAATAAACATCATATTGATTGTTTAAAAATTGTCCCATCCCAATGGAAGTTCTTAAATGAGGGTGAAAAAGCCTTATACCCTGAAAAGCTTTTGATGTTTGGCGGAGAGTCTCTACCTGGTGAATTCATTAAAGAGATTGATGCATCAGGGGTGAAATGTGAGGTTGTAAACCACTATGGTCCAACAGAGACAACTATTGGAAAACTATTGTTCAGAGTGGATAAGAACTCGACTTACCCAGTAACCGTTCCTATTGGAAGACCATTTTCTAACGCATCTATATTTGTACTCAACTCCAACTTAAGATCATGTCCAGCCGGCATTCCAGGTGAACTTTATATAGGTGGAATTGGCGTAGCTCAGGGTTATCTAAACAATCCGGAACTTACAGATAAAGTATTTGTTAAAAATTTGCCAGAAGATAAAAGCAATAGCATTTTTTATAAAACTGGTGATTTAGTGAGATGGTTACCTGATGGTAATATTGAATATTTAGGTCGTATTGATGACCAGATAAAAATAAGAGGCAACAGAATAGAGCTCGGAGAAATTCAGAATGTTTTACAAAAACATAAGGATATTAAGCAATGTACTATAACTGTAGAAGAACATTCAAAATCGGGAAAAACACTTGCAGCTTATGTAGTTACAGAGGGAGAGTTTAATAAAGAAGCTATTATATCCTATTTGAGAGAAAGCTTGCCTGATTATATGGTTCCTCGAATCTTAATCCCATTAGAGCAAATCCCACTTACTGCGAACGGAAAAGTTGATCGTAAAGCTTTGCCTAAATATGATCTATTTACAGAAGATGATGAGAAAACTTTTGTAGCCCCTAAAAATAAAGAGCAAAAATTAATTGCTGAAATATGGGCTAAACATCTTTCTCTAGAAAAAATTAGTATTAATGATGATTTCTTTGAATTAGGTGGGCACTCTATGATTGCTATAAAAATAATGGTTGAAATTGAAAAACAAACAGGTATAAGGTTACCTCTAGCTGTTCTTTTTGACAATTCAACTATAGAGAAACTGGCCCTTAATTTAAGCAAACCCGATCAGGAAAAGAATTGGAAATTACTTATTCCTATAAAAAACTCAGGAAACAAGCCTCCACTCTACATCATTCACGGTCAGGGAATGAATATTATCATTTTCAAAAGTCTTGTGCATGAAATTGATAATGACCAACCTATTTTGGGTCTGCAACCTCTAGGCCTAAATCCCCAAGATGAGCCTGCAGAAAGTGTTGAAGAGATCGCTGAAGGCTATGTTAATGAAATCATTAGAAATAATCCAGAAGGTCCATACCTGCTAATGGGATATTCTTCAGGTGGTACAATTGCTTTAGAGATGTCAGAACAGTTTAGAAAGTTAGGAAAAAGAGTATCATTTTTAGGTCTTCTTGATACCTATTATGATGGCGATAGTTATTCCAGACTGCTAAAAGAGGCTAAATTTGGACAAATCTTTAATCAATCAATAAAGACATTAGGCTATGCTTTTGTTTATTTTTTCAGGTATCCGAAAGACTTTATTCTGCATAAGAAAAACTTTACTTTGGGCAGTCTTTATAATTATTATAAAAAATTTAACCCAATTAAAGAAGATCCATCTAACCCCCTATATGTTATAGATAAGATTCAGAAAACTCATAAAAGAGCATTTGAACGCTATAAATTAAAAAAATATCACGAAGATGTTGTACTATTCAGAGCGAATGATAAAAAAATGACTTACATTCCTAATATGGAAAGCAATGGCTTTGCTCCATATATTGGAGGAAAACTAACTTTAGTTGATATCCCTTTAGAGCATTTAAAATTTTTCGCTCCTGATCATGTTCACATCTTTGCTCAGAAACTACAATCGGAATTAAACAAGAGTCATTTAACTCATAATTGATGAAAGTGATAGATTTCACTCTTCCTCAGGTTGAATGGCAAGACTATAATTCAAATGTAGAATTGAGTAAAGGCATTACCCATATTTTTAAAATAAACATAGTCCTTTATGAAAGCATAAAGCCTGAATATTTATCTGTTCTTGATCAAAAGGAAATTACAAAAGCAAATCGTTTTAAAAATGAAGATGATAAAAAAAGGTATGTGATTGGTAAATACTTTTCAAGAATTATCCTTTCCAGCTTTTTAAACCTTGAACCAAAAGACATCCTTTTTTCCTTTACAGGAAATAAAAAACCTTATATCGAAGGGGCACATTTTAATATTAGCCATAGTGGTAGATTTACTATCATCGCTATCAGCCCGGTAGCTATTGGAATTGATATTGAATATATAAATGCGAAGTTTGATTTTAGCCCATTATTAAATATTTGTTTCAAAGAATCTGAGTTAAATAGCATACATGATATAGTTGATTTTTATACCTTATGGACAAGAAAAGAAGCTATACTCAAAGCGAGTGGAGAAGGTCTGATTGACAACTTACACGACATCGATTGCTTAAAAAATGTTGTTAAAAGAAATCACATCAACTTCAGTATTTCTAGCAAGAAACTTGAAGACGATCACATTATAAGTTTGGCAATTAACACATTACACCCCAATCTCAATTACTGGGATTTTACCGTCTAGCGAAAACAATTGACCTAAAACTTTATTAGTAAAAATTAATTAATTACAAAAAAATAATTTTTATTGCAGTTAAAGCCTTAATTATTTGATGTTTTTATTTTATATTTATATATCAGTATATACAATTTATATGTTGGTATACAATTAGGGATATTAAAACTTTCATTCATGGAAATTCAAAGAGTTGATGATATTTCTCATCAAGAATTTATGACTCGCTTTTACGAGCCTGGCATTCCTGTAGTTTTTAAAAATGCATCAAAGGTCTGGAAAGCCAAAGGACTATTTAGTCCAGATTGGTTTAGGGAAAATTATGGCGAAAAGACCACAGAAAAGAATGGTCAAATTTATTCCATGAAAGAAATAATGGATCTTGTGGAGAATAGCAATGAAAATAATCCGGCTCCTTATCCTTTGATATTTAATATTCCGAATCAATTGCCAGAATTACTTCCATTAATTGACCCGTTGAGTTTAAATTATGCTCGTCCAAATTGGTTAGAAAGTAAATGGTTTAAAAAAGGCTATTGGGGGAGTGCAACTGAACTTTTTATAGGTGGTCCTGGAGGTAAGTTCCCTTATTTACACTTGGATTATTATCATCTAAATGCATGGATTACACAGTTATATGGTGAAAAACGTTTTACAGTGTTCCCTAGAGGTCAGGAAGATTTATTGTATCCTAAACCCGACGATCAATGGCGCTCAGAAGTAAATATTTTTGAGCCCAATTACGAGAAGCATCCAAAATATAAAGAGGCCACCCCTATTCATTTTACTGTTGGTCCTGGTGAAACCCTTTTTATTCCTTTTGGTACCTGGCATTCTGCCTATTCACTTACCCCTACTATATCTGTAGCTTTTGATCAGTTAAATTACAAAAATAGCAAGGATTTTCTCAAGGATGTATGGTCATTTAAGCGTCGAGAGGGACTGATGAAGGCCGTAACAATGTATAGCTATGCCTGGCTAGGTTGTCAAATGGGCGATATGCTAAAATAATAGTTTCACATAACCTTCACAATCTATAGTTATGAACGAAATGACCCCAAGAAGGAATATTGACCCAGAACAAATAACTACGATAGATAAACGTAGCAACATTTCGAAACAGGAACTCCTAAAGGAATATATTGAGCCAGAAATTCCAGTAATTATTACTGATGCGGCAAAAAAATGGCCAGCAATGGGAAAATTCACTCCGGATTTTTTTAAAACAAATTATGCAGGACTAACAAAAGAGATCAAGGGAAAACGCTATGAAATGGGGGAATTTATTGATTTGATGCTCAATTCAACTCCAGAAAATCCAGCTCCTTATCCATTTAATCTGAACATTAAAAGGATTTTTCCTGAACTTCTTGCTGATATCAAACCCGAAGTTGTATATGGAAAGCTAGATAGGATTAATCATCCATTACTTCCTCAATTTCTATTGAATGGAACTGAAGTTTATGAACTCTTTTTTGGAGGTAAGGGGGCAGGCTTCCCATTTTTACATTATGATGCATTGTATATGCATACGCAAATTACCCAGGTTTATGGTGCAAAAGAGTTTATTTTCTATTCACCAGGTCAGTCCCATTTACTATATCCAAAACCTGACCGACCAAAAGCTTCACAGGTTGATGTTCTCAATCCTGATTACGAAAAATTCCCTCTCTTTAAGCAGGCTCGCCAAGTAAGATGCGTTGTTCAAGAAGGTGAAACACTTTTATTTCCTTCTGGATGGTGGCATACCACTCAGATTCATGGCCCAAGCATAACTATGGGTAGGGCTCAGTTAAACAAGTCAAATTGGAAAAATTTCAGCAATGACAACTATGAGCAATGGAAATTACTTCATCCTAATTATTCTTATCTAGGAATAGCTGCTTTAATGTATACAAAAGCATTAGGTAAGATAATGGATATTCAAGAAGCATTAAAATCATAAGCAGATAACATTAACTAATTTAACAAACTTAGAATATGAGGGTAGTAAAAGATTTAGTAAAGAGTACACTTAGGTTAAAACCTCAGTACGGGGTTAAACCTCTTAAAAACTTAATTCACATCGGTTCAAAATATCATGGATATGAGCTTCCTGAAGGCTTTTTTAATAAAGATTCTATTTGTTATTGTGTAGGTGCTGGAGAGGACATTTCTTTCGACACAGAACTAAAGGTGCTTTATGATTCTAAAATTTTCATTTTTGATCCCATGCCAGAGGGCATAAACTATTTTATAAAATTAAAGGAATATACAGCAAGAGGAGAAACATTTGGTGTTGAAGGTGATGATGTGTTCAGATATCGTATCAATTCTAAACAACTTGAAGAAATAACCTATGTAAATAAAGGAGTTTGGAATGAAAAAACCGTTTTAAAATTTTATGCTCCTAAATTAGATAACTATGTATCTCACTCTGTGTATCTATTCAAAGATTCGGATGAACATATTGAAGCTCCTGTAGATCGTCTGTCTGCCTTTATGAAAGAGTTTAACCATAAAGCCCTTGATCTAGTAAAACTAGAAATTGAAGGTGCTGAATATGCTGTAATAGATTCGATAGTTAAAGACAAAATTGACGTCAAAATAATAGCCGTTGAGTTTGATGAATTTTTTCACGCACAAGGTCTCGGCTTTCATTTAAGAATAAAAAAAGCAACCAATCAACTCAAAAAAGCCGGGTATGTTTTGGCACATTCAACAGACAAATTTAAACGAACATTTATTAGAGAAGATGTTTACAACCAGTTAAAAGCAATGGAATAGCATTTAGATATTATATTTTTCTCTTCGATTTTTCCCATGCTGCACTTTGATTATTTCTAAAGTACCTAAATATTCCGGCTATAACTGCGTAATTCATTACGCAGAAATAATAAGGAATAAAAAAAGCTTTTACCCGTATATTTTTGCTTTCAAAAAACATCCCCACAAGGCTTAATATATAAAACAAAACCTGTCCGGCAAATAATAAATGGTATAGAAGAGAAGCCCCATTTAGTACAATTAAAATATTTAATATAAAAACAGAAATTAACAAGAAAGGTGTAATTGTCCATCTTAATACCCTATGACTAATGTATTGAAATGTAAGTACCGGGTAATAAAATGGATTTGCAGCTTTCCTTAGCCTAAGAATAGACTGCATCCCCCCTGCTGCAATTCTTATCTTTCTTTTCAATTCTTCCTTAGTATTTGCTGA
Organism: Pedobacter sp.; assembly: GCF_041645105.1. Classification (GTDB taxonomy): domain Bacteria; phylum Bacteroidota; class Bacteroidia; order Sphingobacteriales; family Sphingobacteriaceae; genus Pedobacter. The sequence continues at coordinate 119,929 of NZ_JBAZQQ010000007.1, read as the reverse complement.
TGCTGTCTCCATCGCGTAAGCATTTGGCTCATAAGCAATAATATATCCATTTTCCGCAATCCTCATAGCAATCATATGATCATCTATAATGGTATCTGATTCAACAGGCTGATATAAACCTGTTCTGATACTAAACAACTCTCCCGCTGCTCCAACATTAGAATACAACTCATAATCCCATTTTTTAAGTTTTGATTCATACTTCCAGTAAAAACCTTCTCCTGCCGAACTCGCATCAGCAGATTCTTCTACATGAATTCTTTTTTCACCAGCTACCGCACCAACTTTGGGATTTTGATAATGTTTCACCAATTCCAGGACTGCATTCTTATTTAAGAAAGTATTGGCATCAGTAAAAACTGTGATATTACCATTTATAAAAGGAATTGCCCTTTTAATAGCTGCCATTTTTCCTGATCGTCCATCCTGATGTAATAAAGTAACCTGATTATACCTTCTTATCCTATCAGCCGTCTGATCAGTTGAGCCATCTGTAATAAATATTATTTCGAGCTTCTCTTTAGGATAATTGAGATCCAAACTATTATTTATTTTGCCTACAATAAGATCCTCTTCGTTATACGCAGCAATAAGTAAAGTAACAGTTGGCAGATCTATAGCTTTATCAAACTTAGATGCTTTAACAAGGAGCTTCTTTAACTTTACTAAAATATACAAAACCAGTCCATAACCTACAAAAGTATAAACAACCAGAAACAGGCAGATCCAAAAAGCTACAGCCATTTAATTTTATATTTTAAAACCCAGTTTACTACTATTCTTTGAATTTGTTAAATTCCAAAATACACCTTTAAATACCCATTTAATGAGATCTGTACGACCTTTTAAAAGATAAAGGAAAATTTGTTTGGTACAAGCGAACAAAATATAATATACACTAAAGAACAAAGAGTTCATTACGCTAGTATTTCTTCGGATAAAAAGCATTCTATTTCTAGTCATAAAATAAGTTTTAATACTACTTTCTTTCCCGACACTTATTGACTCTTTATGATATATTTTTGTTCTTCCGGTAAACCAAATATGTTTACCCGCTTTTCTAAACTTCTCACACCAATCCAATTCTTCATAATATAAGAAAAAATGCTCTGCCATTAGACCAACAGATTCAAGGTCACTTCTGCGACACATCATTGCTGCACCATGACAATAACCTGTCTCCCTGCTATCCATATTATACTGTCCATTATCCACTTCCATTTGTCCTATACCTTTATTCCTACAGGTTAGATAATTCATTTCTGTAAAGCCGGCATATTGAATAATGTCTGGTTGATCATAATACAAAATCAAAGGTGATAATATACCTATCTCAGGACGCTGATTCATCTCCTCTTTTAACACTTCAACAGTATCATTAAAAATTTCAGTATCATTATTCAAAAACAAGAGAAATTCTCCTTTAGCAGCTTTAATTCCAAGATTGTTCCCCCCTGCAAACCCCAGATTTACATCAGATCTGATATAAATCAATTTAGGGTAAATTTCCTTATAGGTAACTACATGATTTTCCCGGCTCCCATTATCAACGACAATTACCTCAACAGCATCTTCTTTAGTATTAGCTTTTACTGATTTAAGGAAAGCGATTGTAACTTCCGGCTGATTGAAGTTTACAGTGATTATAGATGTAATTTGCATTTAGAAATAAATGTAATTCTTTTGTTCGTAAAACAACAATGAAATCTTTATCAATTTTAATCAAAAACTGTAACAGTTATGATGAATTTCACTTAATAGGTGGTGGTTTGTGTATAAAACCTTAAATTGCAATCGGATAATTAAATTACGACTTACCTCTTATTGAACTATAATGATTGACAGAATTGAGCATGATGGTGTTTTGCTTTCCATTATTATACGTGCTGATTACAAAAAAGAAGGAATATCATTTTTCACACCTAGTGATTTTTCTCAACAGCTCGGTTATATGAATCGTCCTAAGGGATATGTCATAGATCCGCATGTACATAAACTGGTTGAGCGTAAAGTAACCTTAACACAAGAAGTGCTTTATATAAAATCAGGAAAAGTGCTGATTAACTTCTATGATGATGAAAGGAATTACCTTGAAAATAGAACACTAAATGCCGGTGATGTAATTCTATTAGCACATGGAGGGCATGGTTTTGAGATGCTGGAAGATGCTGAAATGATAGAAGTTAAACAAGGACCATACGTAGGTGACGAAGATAAAGTGAGATTTACCCCCTGAGCTTATGAAAAAAGTTTTTAATGTTTTAAGCAATTATTATGATTTGATTTATGAGCAGAAAGACTATGCTGGTGAAGCTGCCTATATTGTTCAACTTATCAAATCCTATAGCCCTAAGGCTAAAAACCTTATTGAATTTGGCACGGGTACCGGAAAACATGCCTTTCATTTTTGTAACAGTGGATTTACTGTAAAAGGTGTAGAACCGAGTGCTGAAATGCTTAAAGCTGTAAAGGAACATCACCCCAAACTTTCCTTACAACAAGATAGTATTACTTCGTTTAAGTCTGACGAGCTGTTTGATGTAGCCACAGCGCTTTTTCATGTAATTAGTTATCTTAATTCTAATTCAGAACTGATTGCTTCTTTCAAAAATGTGCATAAACACTTAAAAAATGATGGATTGTTTATTTTTGATGTATGGTATAGTGCCGCTGTACTTACCCAGATTCCAGAAGAACGCATAAAAACTGTTCAAAATGATTACATAGAAGTAATCCGAAAAGCCAAGCCAATAAACTATTGGAACAGAAATGTAATTGAAGTAGCTTATGATATTAATGTTCTGGAAAAAGCTACTGGAAAAACCCACAATTTCTTAGAGCAACACGAAATGCGACATTTTAGTATTCCGGAAATAGAATTACTTGCAGATATCACTGGATTTAAACTCTTAAAAGCTGAAGAGTTCGGAACGGCGAAGATTCCCGGACCAGATACCTGGGGAGTTAATTTCGTACTTCGTAAAAAATAGCATAACTTTAAGTTTAATTTTTTAAATGAAACCAATCTCAGTTAACACCCCTCTACTTGCTGGAAACGAGCTTAAATATATATCTGAATGTATCACTACAGGTTGGATAAGTAGCGAAGGCCCCTTTATTACAGAATTTGAAGAAAAATTTGCAGCCTACATTGGACAAGATCATGGAATAGCAGTAAGCAATGGTTCAGCAGCATTAGACATCGCGATTAGGGCCTTAAATATAGGGGCAGGTGACGAAGTTATTATGCCAAGTTTTACTATTATTTCTCCTGCACAATCAGTAGTTACAGCGGGTGCAATACCAGTTCTAGTGGATAGTAATTTAGACACCTGGAATATGGATGTAAATCAAATAGAAGCTAAAATAACATCTAATACAAAAGCTATTCTAGTAGTTCATATCTATGGTTTACCTGTAGATATGGAACCTATATTACAATTGGCAAAAAAATATAATCTTAAAGTTATTGAAGATGCTGCAGAGATGCATGGTCAAACATATCATGGAAAAATGTGTGGCGCTATTGGAGACATCAGTATTTTCAGCTTTTATCCCAACAAACATATCACTACAGGTGAGGGGGGAATGATTTTAACTAATGATTTAGATTTATCAAGACGTTGTAAAAAATTAAGAAACCTTTGTTTCGAGCCAGACGGACCAAGATTTATTCACTATGAACTAGGCTGGAATTACAGGATGACAAATATGCAGGCAGCACTTGGTTTGGCACAGCTTGAACAAATTCAAAGTTTTCTTGAAAAAAAGCGAACAATGGGTAAAGCTTACCAAAATGGCCTTAAACATTTAATTTCCAAAGGTTACCAACTACCTTTAGAAAGAACTGCTTATGCAGATAATATATATTGGGTTTTTGGATTATTGGCGCCTACTGAAGAAGAAAAAAATAGAATATTAGATGTCCTTCAGCAAAATAAAATTGCAACTAGACCATTTTTTTGGTGTATCCACGAACAACCTGTTTTTCAAAGAATGGGCTTTTTTAAAGATGAAGCGTACCCGAATGCAGAAAAAATGGCAAGAAATGGTTTTTATCTACCATCAGGTTTAGGCCTTGAAGATGAAGATTTACAAAGAGTGATCAGTGTTATTGAAGGTTATGAATAAGTTAAAAATTGGCGTTCTATTAAAAGATTATAAAAAACAGGAAGGCGGTGCATATTCATATTATAATGCACTTGTTGAAGGAATTGAAAGTTACAAGTTTCATGAAGATCTAGAATTTGTATTTATTGTTATTGGTAATTCAATTGACCCCTCTACTCCAAAAAACAGCTATTTATTTGACCAGGAAAAGTTAGTAAGAGAAAAACACGGACTATTTTACTTTTTAAACCGCTTCGTCAAAACAAAAGTCATTAACTATTTACCTATTTCTGCTAAAATCCAGGCTTCTTATCAAAAAAAATCCTGGGAATGTATAAGAGAACAGCTAATTGAAAAGGAAATAGATATAGTATATTCATTAACTCCTTTTTATTCAGATATAGACTACCCTACTGTAATTACACATTGGGATATTGGTCATAAGAGTACATATACGTTACCTGAAACAATTTATAATTATGAATTTGAATCAAGAAATGCATATTATAAAGATATTTTACCTAAAGCATTTGCAGTACTATGTGAATCTGAGGCCGGAAAAAGGGAACTTTGCCATTATGAAAATGTAAATCCTCAGCGTGTACATGTTATTCCTATGTTTCCTGGAACAATTGTTGACTTAAAACTAAATAAAGAGGAAGAAAAATCCATTCTAAAGAAATTTGATGTTTCTGAAAAGGATTTTTTTATATATCCTGCGCAATTTTGGCCACATAAAAATCATTATAATTTACTTATTTCTTTTAAAAATTTTATCAACAAATACCCAGGAGTTAAACTTATTCTTTCAGGTAGTGATAAAGGAAATTTAAATTATATAAAATCCGTAGTTCAAGAGCTTAATCTACAAGACAATGTGCTTTTTCCTGGTTTTATATCGGATGAAGAATTATATACTTTTTATAGGAATGCCATTTCACTGGTGATGCCAAGCCTAATGGGGCCTACCAATATGCCTCCTATTGAAGCACATTCTTTAGGTTGCCGGATTATATGTTCTGATTTCCCTGGACACAGAGAAAGTTTAGGTGACGATGCTATTTACATAGACCCTTTGGATAGAGCTGCAATTTTCATGGCCATGGAAAAATGTTATCTGGAAAGATATACACATCTACCAGGATCTACCGATCATGCAACAGTAGAGGACGCCTTAGTAGAAATCAATAAGACTTTTTTAAGTTTATCTTCAATCAGAAAGACTTTCCCATTAAACCCGGGTACATTTAAAGTTTTCATGGCGGCATGGATATTTTCAACTACATTTATGCTTTAAAACTTTCATGGTTGAATCAATTGCTCAGAAATTAAAAAAGCTTAAAACTAATCTAAATGTAAAAAGGACACTAGAATTAGTATGGGATGCAGCGAAAAGTTGGATGATACTATCAATAGTAATGATAGTTATAGAAACAATTCTTTTTCTCGCCTCTTTTTATGCTTTGAAAGTCCTTGTTGATAAAATAACACAAGTTAATAGTTCAACACCTGGAGCGACAGATCTAATTTTAAAACATGTTATTATAGCAGGTTCATTGGCAGTTTTATATGCCATTGCAAAGGCACTATCAGCTTATTTCACTGAAGTTCAAGCAACAAAAGTTGCTAATTATATAGACTACAAGATACATAGCAAAGCAATTAGTATGGATCTTTCCAACTATGAAAACCCTGATTATTTTGATATTTTAAAAAGAGCCAAAGATGCGGGAACAGATCGGCCTAACTTGGTCATTACTACCATTGCTGAAGTTGCTAAGAATACTTTAAATCTTTTTGCAGTAGGTTCTCTATTTATCACCATAAACTGGATGCTTTTACCTCTTTTGATCTTATTCGTGTTACCTACTCTGTTTGTTAGAATTTATTTTGTCAACAAACAAAACATATGGAGAATTAAGCATACCCCATTGGAAAGAAAGTCATCTTATTTAAGCAATCTGGTAACATCTGATACTTCCGCTAAGGAAATAAGAAGTTTTAATCTTGGAAATTATTTTAAAGATCTTTATTATTCTATAAAAATACAGGTATTTAAGGAAAAATTAAAATTAAGCTATAAAAGGACACTTAATGAAGTTCTAACGACATCCATAGCTAGCATTGGTTTTTTTACATGTATCGGTTATATCGCAGTTGGAACGATAAAAGGTACTACTAGCGTGGGAGACATCGTACTTTTTCTAATGGTATTTCCACAATCATTCTCATTAATGCAAAATATATCGGCCGGTATATCCATTATATATCAAAACAGTATATTTATAAACAGTATTTTTGAGCTTTTTGATTTGAAAAATCAATTGAATGTAAATGATGGCGGACTACCAGTTCCTAATGATAACAAACTCGATTTAGAGCTCAAAAATGTATCCTTCACCTATCCTCATAGTATAAAATCAACACTAAATAATATCAATATTAAAATTCCATCTGGAAAAATAATTGCAATTGTCGGATTAAACGGTGCAGGTAAATCAACCTTAATTAAGTTGTTATGTAGGTTGTATGATCCCTCATCAGGCGAAATCAATCTTGGAAATACCAATATAAAAAGCTTTGTACTTTCTGATTTCAGAAAGCAAGTAAGCCCCGTTTTTCAAGACTTTTCCAAATACAATGTTTCTGCAGCAGACAACATCAGGTTTGGAGATATTGAAAAAGAATATAATCAAGATGATATTGTGATTGCATCAAAAAAATCTGGTGCTCATATATTTATTGAAAAATTTCCAGATCAGTATCAGACTATGATGGGCAGACTATTTGAGGATGGTCATGAAGTAAGTATTGGACAATGGCAAAAATTGGCTATTGCCCGTGCATTTTATAGTACTGCCCGTTTTTTAATTTTAGATGAAGCAACGAGTGCACTGGATGCAATTGCAGAAAATGAGCTTTTTGAGTCATTACGTAATAAAATTAGTCAACGCAGTGCATTGATTATAAGTCACAGGCATTCTGCAGTTAAACATGCTGATTATATTTATGTAATTTCCGGAGGAACAATTTCCCAACATGGGACTGATGAGGAATTACTAATGATGGAAGGTGATTATGCCAATTTATTTAAAAACAAAACAGCTCATAAATGATTACTGAAGCTAATTTAAAAACAGAAATCAATAAAAAACTTGCAATTATAACTTGTTGTATAGATGATTGGGGAGGAAGTGAGGAATTATGGGCCAGAAGCATACCACACCTAAATCTACAAGCGAAAAACATCACACTCTTTAAAGATAAAATTAATCATAACCATCCTGAAATTTTAGCTTTAAATGCATTGGGACTAAAATATAAAGAACTTGCGACCAGCTCATCTATATTAAAGAGAGTTTATAACAAGGTAAAACAGCGCATAAAAAAGTTCCCTAAAGATTCATATCATTATAATCCGCTGGCACAACATTTCTTTAAAAATCTACAGAACTCCAAACCTGACCTTGTAGTCATTGCACAAGGTATTAATTTTGATGGTCTGATTTATGCACAGCAATGCCTCCTACTCAATATTCCTTATGTTATTATAGTACAGAAAGCTGTAGACTTTTATTGGCCCTATCCTACGGACAGAGTGTATATGAGAAATGTGTTATTGGAGGCTAAGCAAATTGTCTTTGTCTCTCACCATAACCAAAATCTCACGGAAGAGCAATTTGGTGTAAGATTACCTAATAGTGTAGTGCTTTATAATCCAAACAAAACAGTGATTAAACCGATCCCATACCCTTCTGTAGAAAAAGGGATTAAACTGGCTTGCGTTGCACGACTATTTATAATTGATAAAGGACAAGATATTCTTTTGAGGATTTTATCATCGCAAAAATGGAGATCAAGGCCGGTTACTGTTTCTTTTATTGGCACAGGACATGATGACGAGGGACTAAAAGAACTTGCTAATCTGTTGAAATTAGAGAACGTAAAATTCAAGGGTTTTGAGTCAAATATTGAAAAATTATGGGAGCAATATCATGCTCTTTTATTACCGTCAAGGAGTGAGGGTCTTCCGCTATCCATGATAGAAGCGATGTCTTTGGGTAGAACTGTAATTGTAAGTAAAGCGGGTGGAAACAATGAAATTATTAATGATGGCATTAATGGTTTTATTGGAAATGCCACAGAGGAGGATTTTGATAAAGCAATGGAAAGGGCTTGGTTAATGAAAGACAAATGGGAAAGTATAGGAATTAGTGCCTCTGAATATATTAAAGATCATTTTCCGAAAAATGCTGAAAAAGATTTTGCTGACTGTATTAACAATCTACTTAAATAAAACACGATATTTCATTAAAAAATATGAACACTACTGATCAGATTAACGGAGGGCCATATGATGAAACCTATGCTGCAATGTACAATAGTATTTGGTGGGATAGTGATACCTGGGCCCCGGAAGGAAAATTTCATATTGAAACCATTGCAAACCTATTAAAACCTGGAGGCAACTGGCTTGATGCGGGTTGCGGAAATGGTTTTTTCTTAAGTCAGTTCCCTGAAACAAACAGAAATGGCCTTGATTTTTCAGCAGCAATGATTCATGAAGCAAAAAAGGTTAATAAAGGTGTTGTTTTCCATCAACAAAGCCTTACCGATGAGAATGAAGCATTGAATGGTCAATTTAATCTGGTTACCTGTACGGGGCAGCCATGGAGCTATCTTCCTACACTTGATCAAATAGAAATCGCTGTAAAAAATTTGGCTTCATGGACTTCTGATGATGGAAAGTGTATGCTTACACCTGTTGATATTTCAGATTTTGTACCGATAAATTTTCCTGTTTTCCATAATATGGAAAATGTGCCGAACAATTATGCCTTGGTGACAGGGATTCACTGGACCTATAAGGAATTAGATCATGTACATCATTATTGTCTCTCACCAATGTTAGACCAATGGATGAGGTGGTTTTCCAAGTATTTTAAAAAAGTAGAAATTTTAAGATGGCCACATGAACCAAAAATATTAACTATTCCAAGAAGAGTGATTGTATGCAGCGAAAAACGTAAAGAGGGCGATAACAGTCTGACAGAATTTATTATGCATCCTATTCCAGGAAGTAATGATAAGCAACCTGCTTTTTTTAATCCTGCATCAAACCTAACTCACAAAATGTTGCTACATGAGTGTTTTCATAGATTAAAATCAGGAGCATTTTTTAAAGCAATAAAAAGGAAAATCATCTATAAAATCAGATATTGAACTTAGTAAAAGTTATACGATCTGCAGAGTGGTGGGAATATAAACTTCCCCCATTATTGGCCATTGGTTATGCAACGGCAATTAAAACTGATGTTGATTTTCTAAAATCAATGCCCCATCTGTTGTTCCTGCTGCTATCTCTGATTATTGGTGCTACTTATGTAAGTATTATCAATGACATAACAGACATTAAAGATGATCTGAAAAGTGGAAAAGCAAATCGAATTGCAGCTGTTAAACCTGTGTTACGATGGTTGCTTCCATTAATATGTCTTTTGGTTGGTTCAATATGTTGTTACATTCTTTATCCCGACTGGCTTTCCATTAGTTTATATATGATACCGTGGATTAGCTTTAGCTTATACTCCTTTCCGCCATTCAGGCTTAAGAACCGGGGAATATGGGGAGTACTTGCTGATGCAAGTGGATCACATATTTTCACGAGCTTACTCATGATTAGTAGTATGAGTTTCATAAGTAACAAATCCATAGATTGGCTCTGGTTTATAAGTACTGGAATCTGGGCATTATGTTATGGTGTAAGGGGGATATTATGGCATCAATTTTACGACAGAGCCAATGATATTAAAGCAGGTCTGAACACCTACGGAGTAAAAATAGCACCGAAGGATTTTAAAATAAAAGAAGCTTTTATTTTCGCAATAGAATTATTAGCTGTTGTTACAATGTTGTATTGTGTGCATGAATTATTACCCATTTTATTTTTATTTATTTATTTACTTGTGGCCTATACCAGAACATATGTATTGAAATATAAACCTGTCATCATCGTATCACCTAAAAGTCATCCATATCATATACTTATGGGTGATTTTTACCAGGTTTATTTCCCTATTTCACTATTATGCACAGCCACTATAAACAATAACTATGCATTGGTTATCCTAATTATTCACTTATTCCTTTTTCCCAAAAAAGCATTAGTTTCGTTAAAGGATCTAACTTATTTAATTAGAACTAAATAGTTACAATATTACTTTTCAAAACATTTTTTTTAATTATTTCTCTAAAACAATTGTGTCCTATTGCCTGCACAAGCATATATTCATATATTAGCAATATAAAGTCCGCCCCCTTTCAAACAAAGATTAATGGAAATTAAAAATTTGGTTACGATTATTATTCCAACATATAATAGAGCCTCAATACTTAGGGATGCAATACAAAGTGCATTGGACCAGACTTATCCCAATAAGCAAATCATTGTTATTGATGACGGATCGACTGATGACACTGCTGAATTGTTAAAAGGATATCCGCAGATTGAGTATTATTATAAGAAAAATGGTGGGCAGGCATCTGCAAGGAACCTTGGCCTGAAACATGCTAAAGGTTCAATTATAGCTTCGCTTGACTCTGATGACATATGGTATCCCGAGTTTTTAAGCAAATGTGTAGAAAAACTTGAAACTGAACAGCTGGATTTCGTTTTTGCTAACTGGGATCAGGATGCAAAAAAAGGAGAATCATGGAATTTCCTGTTAAATGATCCTTTTTTAAAACCTTACTTAAATAGAGAGTCGAATCACTGGATAAACCTTGAGTATAAAGAAACAAGAGACCTTTATCTCAATGCCTGCCCCTCTCCTTCCTCTTCAGTAGTGCTTCGAAAAGCTTCAATTGTATCTGGCTGGGATGAAGAAATTAATATTGGTGATGACTGGTGCATGTATCTTGAAATGATTTTATCAAAAGAGCGAAAAATAGCTTTTACGATGGAAAAGTTATGGCACAAAAGAATTGACGACATCAATATATATGATGGAAGAAAGTGGGCTGAAATACTAGAATTTCTATATATAGCTGACCTTAAGAGAAAAATGACCAGATTCCAGTATCAATTAAACAAAGTAGAACTGAGGATTCTTCAGGAACGATACATGGCAAGTCTAGTTGAATTATCAAAACATAACTTAATCCGTGAATTTCGCATATTTACATCTTTAAATTTACTTGGGAAATCATTAGCTATTGATATTCCCTACACTTTAAAGGCAATCCCAAATGTATTCATGAAAGGATTGCAGAACAAAATGAAAAATAATTTAAGCTAAATATTTTTAATGGTGTTTGGAGGATAAATTGCAAAAGAAAAAGGGTTAGGAACAGGACTTTTATAGGGACTATATAATCCTAAGTACTTTACTTCTTTACTTTCATCAGCTCTATTGATAAAAAAATCTGTGGATAATAGATAGTATTTAACAAGCTCAAAGAACGTTGTAGATTGCTCTGGTTTTATTCGCATAAAATACATTGTTTTCCATTTCAACTTTGTCATGAGATCGTTATTGGCATTTTTAAAATAGTCTGTGATGTATCTTTCTACACTTCCCTCTTCCAGTTTTAAATAATACAATTCTCGTTTAATAAGCAACACCGCATGTTCATTTATAGCTGGCGACAAAAAATAAAGTGACGCAGGAAGAGCGACACTCCCTGTTGCCACCCCTATCAGCAATAAAAATCTTCTTCTATTCATTTAAAACATTTTATCAGCCGCAAACAATGACATAGCAGAAAGCGTTAATGTGGGATTTGAAGCACTATAGGTAGTAAACGCACCTGCACCTAGTACAAACAAGTTCCTGTATTGGTGATGAATCATATGCTTATCAACCACTCCACTTTTGGAGTCACTGCTCATCCTGGTTCCACCAATTATATGACCTTCGTTAGGAAAAGGATCCAGATACTTTAATTTCTCTACAGGTAAACAAGAAAGAATTCCCGGTAACTTTGCCTTCATATTTTCTATACCTTTCAAAGTATATTCGGATCGGCCCATAAAATTAACCTTTGGTACTAGTTTATCAGCAGTTGTTGTGATATAATTGGAGTCCTGAGGTAAATCCTCAAAAAGTAAACGAATGCTTGCTATATTTAACCATTTACCACGCTCTAACCTAATATAATATGGTGCATTACTCACTTCCATTAAACACGCTGCAAAGTCTTTTCTATGCGCACCATCATAGAGCATATACCCGTTGGCATTAACCCAAGTACTCCCTCCTACATTACTCATATTATCGAGATATATTAACACCTGCATTCCTAGCTGTTCACCAAAGCCTTTCCCCGTCAATTGGTTTTTATCTCCAGCATTTAACAGAATATTAGTATTAAAAAATGGATTCGCTCCTAAAGCTATTACTTCGGCAGAAGCAATATATTCTTTCCCATCTTTAATATAATTGATCTTTCTGGCTACATCATTCATTACTTCCAGACTATAAACAGCTGCTCCGTATATCAATTCTATTCGTCGATCATCATAAACTCCCATATTCGAGTTCTCGATGGTAAACTTCGCATTTACAGGGCAAGTATCACAGGTGCTGGAAGCCATGCAGGAGTTTCGGCCTTTGGTATCCCTACTTGCCCGGGCGGTAGGCTGACTGATATATTGATTACCATAAGTCTTATGCAATATCTTATCAACTACACTAAATGTATGTGGAGGCAATGGGTACTTACCAGTTCTAGGAAAAGGAGTTCCCTCAGGTCCAGAAATAGACATCAAATTTTCAGCTTCATAATAATATGGGTCAAGATCGTCATAATCTATTGGCCAATCCTGCTCAATTCCAAAAAGAGATTTCATTTTGAAATCTGAAGGCATAAATCTGGGTGTACAGCCCCACCAGCAATTAGATGAACCACCAAGTCCAGTGGTAAATGGCCATCTTTTCTCTGCATTTATATTATTGATTGCCTTTTCCCATGGCTCCTCGAAGTTTTCAAATTCGGAAGGCTCTCCTCTTTTAACTTTTAACCTTTCATCGTGGGGATAAAAATGACCTCTTTCTAAAACCAATACCCGTTTATTCTGATCAACTTTTGCCAGATACTTCTTCAAAAAGAAAGTCGAAGCGAAACCTGTACCAACAACTATTAAATCATAATGATCTTGTTTCATATAAATTATGCTAAAATCATTCTTTAATATTCATAATTATTTGCATTCTGTAAGAACCAATGTAACCAAGGAATCTCCACAAACATTAACACACAAAGCAAAATGGTAAACAAAACTACATACAGCATAAACCATTTTCTAGTATATAGTTTTTCTGAACCTTGTACTGGAGAATCATTCAACAGACCAATCCTAAGGTACCATGAAAATAGTAAAGCAAAAAATGGAAAACTAACTAAAAGTTCAATCCTATCTTTTATCAGAAAGATCCCCATAAAAAAAGCACAGGTAATTCCATAAAAAAACATTGAGACCAATAAACTATTCTCAGTATAATATTTAAAAGACCTGCGGTATCGACCTGCAACTTCAGGATTAGCAATTAACCTGTATTCCGCAAAACGCTTCGTAGCCATTAAAAATGCGCCTCCCATCCAATAAGCAATAATGATACTTACAGGCGGAAATGTATTAATCCAATCTAAATCCCACTTGGTATCTGGAATACCTAAAGCCGGACTAAATATAAACCAACCGGCAGCAAATCTTATCGGATTATTTACCGACTCACTTAGAACATCTAAAAATACCCTATCCTTACTCCTAAATGGCTTTACATTGTACATAACTCCCATAAAAAGTAAAAATAAAGCCATGGATAAGAATTTAATAGATACACAATAGCCAAGAAAAAGGCCTAATATTCCTAAAAATGCATATTCACTATAAACTATTACTGGATTTACAACAGATACTACAGATGATCTTCTTTTCTTGAGTGGATGAAATCTATCAAATCCAGCATCCAGATACTCGTTAATCACGTAATTTGCAGAAGCTACAAAACAAAAACTAATCAATCCTAAAACAATCTTAAACAGTAAATTAGTATCAAAGGGCGTATTAAAAATAGATAATGCAAATAACATCCCTGGAATCATAAATGCATTTTTCGCCCAATTGTCTGGTCTGGCAATCTTTATATAATCCTTTAATCCTGCTTTTCTTGGTGCATCTGCATTTTCTAAAAGTCCCTCTGCAGCTAAACTTGTTTTGGTCATATTGAATCAGTTTTCCGATTAACGGTTTCGTAATTGATCAGATAGCCTATTATAATACAGCTTATCTGTATTATTCTTATTGATTAAAAAAAAAGGAATTGAAGCACGTGCAGCACACTCGCCATCAAGTTCTTTACGGTCGCCAATAAAGAGGCAATTGCTATTTTTAATTTTTAACTTAGTTATAATATAATTCAGTCCAATAGGAATAGGTTTGAAGGCATTAACATAAATGTCGGTAGAACTTACAATTAAGTCTACTGCAATATTCATACTTTTTAATTTCTGTTCCGACTCATAATCAGAATATATTGCTGTTCTAATATTCTTTTTCTTAAGCTCTTCAAAAAACTGTTCGAGCCCAGGATATTTACATGTTTTTAAATACTTATTTGGATAATTAAATATCCAATAGTCTATTACTCTTTTAATTCTACTCAAAGACACATTAACCTTTGATAAAACCCACAAATACTGTTCAGTCTGTAGATCATCTGATTGATAACCATGTCTTTTTTCTCTTTCCTGTCTAAAATGATATAGAATTAAAAGTTCTTTATACCGCCAGGGTCGCATTAAATAATGCAAGAACAAAGCAAGCATCATTTTTTTTCTTAATTTTTTTTGATCATAAAGTGTCCCATCAACATCGAAAATCACAAGTTCTAATTCACCCCAATTGATATTTTCCACTTCATCGTATTTATTTAAGAGTAAAATTATTAAAAATTTCGATATTGCAAACTTTAGCGACCTACAAATGAATTATTTAAAAGATATAAATGTTGCTGACAAGCATAATAAAAACGATTTATTACTATATCTGATATTATTTATTGGAACAGCATTTAGATTATTTCATTTCTTTTATGATCGCTCATTGTGGATGGATGAAGTTTATCTATCCACCAGTCTGGTAAAAATGGACTATAAAGAACTACTTAGCCAGCCACTTTATTATCAACAAAAAGCTCCTATCGGTTTTCTGATGTTAGTTAAGCTCATAGTAAATCTATTTGGAAATAAAGAAATTTACTTGCGTATTATCCCTCTTATATCCGGAACAGCAGCTATGTTTTTATTTGTACCTGTAGCCAGACATTTTTTAAACAGACAAGGAGTATATGCCGCTGTAGCTATAATAGCTTTCTCACCAGCATTGATATTTCATAGTGTAGAAATTAAACAGTATTCAACAGAACTGCTAGGTACCATTTTGAGTTATAAAGCATTTATCCATTATAAAAGCCTAAATAATGATAGAAGCTACTTAAAAAGCAGAGTAATCTGGGGAGTTATTGGCTCAATAATCATCTGGTTTTCTTATTCTTCAATTTTCATATTAGCTGGAATAGCCATAGGTCTTAGCATACAGCAATTAATTCTCAGAAAATGGAGTACGTTCTTTTTAAATGCAATTCCTTTCAGTATCTGGGGTCTTAGCTTCTGCATCAACTATTTTATATTTACACATAAACATGCAGAATCAGAATGGATTGCTTATTGGTTTAGATCTTACGATAACTTCATGCCTCTATTCCCAAGCTCTATTTCTGAATTCCTATGGTTCCCAATGAATTTATATCGAATGATGGATTATCCACTTGGACTATTGTGGAATTTTAATGCCATTTCCGATAATCAGGCAACTAATATGATATTAAAAATGCCATTTATTGGGATTATATTTCTCTTTTCTGGTTTATATGTATTGCTTAAGCATTTCAAAACCAATTCATTTGTTTTAATCACCCCAATTTTTCTTATGTTAATTGCTTCCGGTCTAGAGCTATATCCCTTAACAGAAAGATTCTGGGTATTTATTTCTCCTGTATTTATAATTTTCATAGCCCTGGGATTTCAATGCATTTCAAACTTAATCGAATCCGTAAAAGTTTCAATTTTATTTTATGTATTGATAATTGCAGGGCCATTAATTCAGTCTATACAATCAGTTTTAAAGCCTCAAACGTTCTATGTACATAAAAAGTCGTTCCAACGAGAAGCAATTAGTTATGTAAATAATCAATTCAAAACTGGAGATATGGTTTATGTATATTGGAATAACTTACCAGGATATAGGCTTTATAAGGAAATGTATAATTACAAATTTAAAGCAGTTGAAGGACAGGATGTCAGACAAAAATCAACAGATTTTCATAGTTATATGAATCACTTAAAACCTGATTTTGAACAACTAAACTCGGCCAGTAGAATATGGGTAATTTACAACAACCAATTTTTAACTGATATAGGCGATAAGTTAGATGATCCTGCCTGGTATTATAAATCAGGAGAAATCCCTCCCCTACAACTGATAAAAGAATTTAGCAAACAGTGCAAAACAGAACAACGATTCAAAAGTAGGGATGTAACTGTTTACTTATTAGAATGGAAGAGCCAAAGTCACAAAAGGCTATAATTAGTTTTATTCTGTTTTTCTAGACCGTGCTAACAAAAATTTCATATAAAAGAAAGGAAGAAGTAATGGATTTTCATTCTTTAAATGCATTTTAATTGTTCGGTGTAAATTAACCCCAGTATCTACTACTGCTGTTTTATTATTTCCGTCAGAATGAAAAGTCCCCAGAATACCATCTATTTTAATTACTCTGAATTTCCTATAGACTTTCAATAAAAACCAGATATCCATCGCGTAATGGTCATCCACTGGAAATTCTCCAACTTCATCTTGCACCTTACGTCTATAAAAATAGCTTACAGGATTATTTGGAAAAAGATTTTGCCAATATTGTAAAATATCTTTGTACCGCGGGGAGGGAACTCTAACTACCGAGCTTTCTATATCCTGAAATAATAAATCACCGACTATCATATCAGATTCAGGATTTTCTTCAAATGCTTTTAATACTTTTTTAAATGCACCCGGAGCAAACTCATCATCTGCATTTAAATAAACAATGATCTCACCAGAACTTATCCTAAAAGCTTTGTTCATTGCATCAGATTGCCCATGGTCTTTTTCAGATATATACTTAATATGACTATACTTATCTAATATGGAAACGGTATTATCTTTTGATCCTCCATCAGAAACGATGTGTTCAAAATTCTCATATCCTTGTATTAATACACTTTTGATTGCTCTTTCTATATATTTACCAGAATTAAAAGACGGGGTCAGTACGCTTATTTTCATTATTTAAATATACTAATCTTGGTTTTAATTCATCAATTTTATTTTATGATTAAAGTAGTAGATAATGTAAAATTATACAATAACTATTTCAATTCCCAAAGCAGAGTCCTCAATTGATTTTTTAAATGGCATTGCATGAAATTATAAACATTATATTTGTTTTGTGCAGTTAAAAGTTTATACATCTTTATGCGAATAGCTCATTTAATAATCACACATAAAAATCCATTGCAGCTTGAACGTTTGATCAAAAAAATGCAGCATCCCAAATTTGACTTCTATATCCATTTGGATAAAAAAGTTGACATCAAAGATTTTCAGCACTTAAAAAATATTGGTCAGGTATATTTTATACAAAATAGAATTATTTGTAACTGGGGAGGATTTAGTACACTTGAAGCAATGTTGAATTCATTAAGCGAGGTTCTAGATAAAGGACTTAACTATGGATTTTACAATTTATTGAGTGCTCAGGATTATCCAATCCAATCCAATGAAGAGATTTACGCTTTTTTTTTAGAAAATTTAAAAAAATCATTTATATTCTACGAAACTGATCATGCCGATGAATGGTGGTCAACTGCAGTAAATCGATTCAAGAAATATCATTTAACAGATTTTAATTTCAAAGGAAAAACTTTACTTGAAAAAATTATCAACAAAATATTACCTTCAAGGACATTTCCTATCTCTGTTAAATTATATGGAGGAAGCAAATCTAGCTGGTGGTCACTCAATAGTGACTGTGCCACTTATCTGATATCTTACTATCGCAAGCAAAATATAAAATCATTTCTTAGATATTGCTGGGGTACAGATGAATTTGTAATTCCGACAATCCTAATGAACTCTCCGTTTAATAATTATATTGTGAACGATAATCTCAGGTATATTAATTTCCCTTCTGGAAAGGCAAACCCTAAAATTTTAGGTATGGAGGATATTGAAAAGCTTCAAAAATCGGATATGCTATTTGCACGAAAATTTGACTTAGCAACACATCCAGAAATTTTAGATTGGATAGACGATCATTTAGCAAAATAAATCGTAGAAAATAATCCACAAACCAAGAATCACATTCAAAATAAAACCATGCCAGTTTTATTAAACAATAATGACAGAAAACCTATCAATCCATCAAACTTACTGAAAAACCAGCCATATTCAATCAAATAAGCATTGTTTGTAATTTTACTGTCATAATACAAAATATGTGTAAAAAAAATATTACACATAAAATTGAGAAAATCCTTCCTCAGTTGCTGTAATCATACATTTTGTAATTATTTTAGTAAAAGGGCAACAATTCAACCAATATACTGGTGATTGTGATTGTATTATCTTTGACGCATCTTCGTTTTATACGGAGAATTAATAAAAAGAAAATTACATTTATGGAAAAAAGAATCTCGATGCATTTAATCCTATGCTTATTAATGTCGTTCAGCATTGCTTGTAAAAAAAGTGAACCATTAATTAATGAGGATAACAAAGAAATTCCCGCTCAACCAGAACAACCAACTACACCAACTACACCCACTACTCCTGTTAATCCAACTGAACCAGATGCTGATGCTACTGTATATGAATTCGGCAGAGGATCTGGTAGCTTAGACATTGATGGTAATACATTTACTTTAGCTAGTAAAGCAATCATCAAAATTAAAAGTGGCACATACACTACAATTAACATTGTTAACATCAAAGGAACAGAGAGCAACCCTGTTTACGTTAAAAATGATGGACAGGTAACAATTACACAAGGGATGGTTACTGACAATATTACCAATGTAGTTATAGCAGGTGACAATAATCCAAATATAACTTATGGCTTTAAATTCGAAAATATCTCTTATCGTGCCATCCAGTTTAATGGAAAAATGAATGGCGTTACATTAAAGAACCTTAGCTTTAAAAATGTTAATGATTATGTGATCAGCAGTAAAGGCAATAGCGAAACTCCATATACAGGTAGTGCAGATTCAAGGGTGGAAAGATTTAAGATCTTAAATTGCTCATTTGATGATGCTGGCCAAATTTCACTTGGAGGAAATCTGTCTAAAGAAAGTGGACAAGACAGTGGATTTTTTAAGGATGTTGAAATTGCCTATAACGAGTTTAAAAACACTAATGTAGGCTCTTTATGTTCTTTTACAAATGTTCAGGATTACCATATCCATCACAACACAGTAAATAATGTAAACCCTAGCAACAATAGTCACAATGGAATATTTTCTATGCAAGGAAATGGTACTTTTCATGATAATAAACTAACAAATTATCAAGGAAATGCTATACGCATGTGGCTATATTCAAGAGGAACTACAAAAGCAACTGTTGAAATTTATAATAACGTTTGTTATAACACCAGAAAATACGGCGCATTTGAATTACAAATGTTTGATCGTAATATTGTACCAGGTAAATCAACTTATGCAGATGCTAAGGTTTATAACAATACAGCCGGCCAAATGAACACAAATAAAGACTGGCATGGACAGATGCTAGATCTATACAACACTGGTGGTACACTTGAATATTATAATAACCTTGGATTCGATTTGTATTCAAGCGATTCAAACAGACCTGTAAGCAACATGATTAACAACATGAGCGACACTAAGATCATTGTTGAGAGCAACAACAAATATGTAAGCAGAGACAATGCAGTTAACAACATAACTGATTTAAGTTCTAAAATCAATGGTATTGGCGCATCTATAAAATAAATAATCATCTCTATTTATAAAGAAAGTCCCTTGTTTTAATTAACAAGGGACTTTTTTGTTTATAAGAAATATGATAAGCTACTATTGCAAAAAACTTAATATCTGTTTTTTAATTTTATTGGAAAACTTTCTAAGTACTCTATAATTTCCGCTGATAGGTTTAAATCCAGCCCACTTAGTCTGATTTAAATAGTAATAAAAAATCTCTCTAAACTTCTCTTGTGATCTATATGATTTAAACGTAGGCTTAATGTCTAAATAATGTATGATATAAGGGTCATGATGTTCAAATGTAGCAAACCAATTCCATCTTGGGTCTAATTCTAGCCATTTATTAGCAAAAACAACATTAAGCCCATATTGATCGACCAATACCACATGCTCTGCATGCGTTCTCAAAGTATCAATAACTTGTTTGGATATATCTTGCTCAACCCATTTAACCACATCAATTAGCATTATTCCAGCATTAAAATATTTAGTTGTAGGTAGCAGACCAAGTTCCTTATAATTCGGAATCCCGCCCCAGGCACAATCAACGGTTTTTCCAACATCTAAAACAGCTCCTATAGTTGCTCCTTCTAAATTAGTATTCCACAGAAGAGATATATCTTTCATTACTACAGTATCAACATCGAGATAGATCAACCGCTCAACATCTTTTGGTAAAGCATATGGAGCAAACAATCTTAAGTAAGTTGTCAAAGGAAATGCAGACTTATCAACCGGAATACTCATCCCAGATGGGATTATAGATTTTTTCTCGAACCAATTTATCGTTATTGTCTTTGTAGATACAGAGTTTTCAATTTTACTCTTATTTTTATTTGAAATACCATCATCAATTATATAAAAATCGATATGCTCTTCACTAACATGATTAAGCTCAATAGATTTTAAAAGAGCTGCAATGAGAATTGCATAATGATTATCACTTGCTACAACAATTGATATATTGTTTTTTTTCATAATTAACTAAATTAAGAGAAATATATTCAAGTTTGGCTAAAAAGCCAAAATTATAATACGTTGATTATTATACAAATAGCTACTTATTATTTTGTTTAATACTTTCGAACCACCTTTTTGCCAACTCATCTAAACCCTTTTCTGTAAAATGAACAGCGTCTGCCCGATAATAAGCCAAGTTTAATGAATCAGTATTTGGTCCGCGCTTAACATTATCAATTTCTTTTATTACTTCCTCCTGGGCTTTTATGACATCTGGATCAATTCCATACAAATTATCATTATTGTAAGGAAAATAACTACTAATCGAAGTATAAAAAGGCGCATTAAATTTTCTATCTCTTATCATTTTTATAACCTCTTTTAACCGTTTCTTATATTCAGCTGTGGTAGTATTGTCCACATTATCTGTTTCACCCTGATCCCAAAAAATATGTGTCAATTTGATGTTGTCATTTTCCAAATAGTCGAGTGTCTTTATCAGTTTATCTTTACAATGACCTTCAGACCAACATTCTACAGATGTTCCACCAATAGCACAAGGAACAATAATTACTTTTTCATACAGTCCACTATCAATCAGCATATCTGCAACTCTCGTCCAAACACTACTACCACCACCATCAGGACCTAATAAAGGTTCTTCAGCTTTATATAACTTCCCCTTATAATAATTATAGACTTCATTTCTAGTTGAATAGGTTCCATTTCCGTAATTGCCAGCATTGGATTGACCAAAAGTCAAGCAAATCATAACTTTTGGATCATTAATAATAACATCTTTATCAGGCACTTCCTTTCTAAAGTGTAAATAGTCTCTGATGAACTGTGCATTAATCAGATACTCCCGGTTTCTATTAGCTAATATGCCGATGAATATCCCTAAAATTAATATGGACAAATACTTTATACCCCTTTTCATCATATAGTAACCTGATAATAGTACAACATAGTGCTAAACTCTTGAAAAAGCAGCTTTTGAAAAACTCTTTAAAAATAAAACAACCTCCTTGTAACCAGTAACGTAAATATCAATAATACTTATTCTCTTAAACTTATTAAGTGGATAATAAGTCATAAGTATCGCTACTATTCCCGGAAACAATGATGCAATAGCTATAGAATAAATAGATTTATAAATGCTAACTCCTATAAACACTGCCACAACAAACACAGCTACCATTATTATTATCTTGTAAAAATTCACTTTTGGCAAATGAATAACATCAATAGCCAATGCAAAAAATCGGTCTATTGGATATAGTAGAGACATCAACATAAACATTCTAAAAAGGTTTGGAGCTTCGGTATGAATATACATTTCACCACCAAGCAACTGAATGATAGGTTCGGCAAATATTAATGCTATAATCACAAATGGTATGAGCGCTATTGTTAGCATTCCTATCAGCTTTTTTAAGGAATACATCATATCATCAAGCTTACCGTTATTGTAATGCGTTGAAAGAATAGGCATACCTGTAGCTGCAAAACTTAAGAGAGGAATTTCTATGATCTGTAACAGTTTACCTGCTAAGTTGTACATTGCCAAGGCAGCCGGGCCTATTAAGAAATTAATAATAAAAGTACTTGTTACTCCAAACAAGCTTAGATTAATATTGGTTCCCATTGCGTATTTACCAAAATGAAATAGCTCTAAAATAGTCTCCTTATTCGCATATCTCAAAGTGCCTATTTTTGTCCAGCCAAACAATAACACACACAGGCTAGAAAGCAAATTAGATCCTGCGTAAGCAATTAAAACCGAAACAAGAGTAACCTCTTTCATCAACATCAAAACAAAGATTGCAAGCAAAAAAGAACCTTGACTTATAATCCTAAGAATTAACAAACGATCAAACCTCAGATAAGACTGTACGACACAATTTGCCATAAATGAAGGCAATGAAACAATGGGAATTACAGAAAAGAATTTTAACGATAGGATCAATCCTTTATCAGTAAAAAGGTCTGCTATGAAAAAAGCCGGAATATTGATAACTATTGCTAAAGCAGCTACTGCAATCCCTAAAAACCATGCAGACCCTGCAATTTGCCTAGCCCTTCTACCAGTAGTACCTGAATAAAACTTGATAAAAGTAATTGTTAAAAATCCTCCCCTCAATGTTTCCATTACTCCATTTACAGTTAATATAAAAATATAAACCCCAATTTCTTCGATAGATAACGATCTATAAAGTAAAGCCAGACTTAACATTCCTATACCAGCCATCAAACCATTACCAAACAATGACTGGAAATGAACATTCTTATATATCGATACTACTTTTTTTATAATAAACTGCATGCAGATTTGTTTCTATAAATTACCTGATTTCAATTCGTTGTAAGCATAATCACAAGCACGAGCTGTGAGTGCCATGTAAGTTAAAGAGGGATTTTGACAGCTTGAGGAGGTCATGCAGCTACCATCCGTAACAAATACATTTTTTACAGAATGCATTTGATTAAAGCCATTTAAAACAGAGGTTTGGGGATCATTACCCATACGCGCAGTCCCCATCTCATGAACTGTTGTACCTCCAGCTTTATTATAATTAAATGAAGTTACATTCCCAAATCCAGCATCTCTAAGCATTTTTTCTGATGTTTTTCTAATATGTTCCATCATTTTATTTTCATTGTCACCAAAGGCAAAGCTGATCTTCACCAAAGGCAATCCCCACTGGTCAAATTTGTCATTTGATAAGCTAACCTTATTCTCGTAATAAGGCAAACATTCTCCCCATCCAGCCATCCAAACTGTCCAAGGACCAGGTGTTGTTAGTTGAGCCTTAAAATCCTTACCAAACCCCGGTAAACTATAAAGTCGATCCTCCCATTCTTGCCGTTCTCCGTGGCCTTGAATATTATAACCTCTTTTAAATGGCAAACGCTCTTTAGTTGTTAAATTTTGATACCTGGGGATTAAAAAACCACAAGGTCTTCTTCCTTTATAATACCTATCCTTAAGTCCATTAAATACACCATATGCTCCGGCAGAAGAGTGGTGGTCCATTAAATTATGTCCTAACTGGCCACTATCATTCCCCAATCCATTTGGAAATCTTTCTGATTTCGAATTCAGTAGTAAAGCAGTAGTAGCAATAGTTGAAGCATTTACAAAAATTATCTTCGAGTAAAACTCCAATCTTTCTCTTGTGTTCGTATCTATAACTTTTACACCAGTTGCCCTTTTTGTCTTTTCGTCATAAATAATTTCTGAAACAACCGAAAATGGTCGTAAAACCAAATTACCTGTTTCAATCGCAACGGGGATAGTTGCACTATTACTACTAAAATATCCTCCAAAAGGGCAGCCTCTATTACAAAGGTTACGATTCTGACAAGGCCCACGACCTTCCCAGCCCTTGGTTAAGTTTGCTACACGTGCAATGGTCAATAAGCGATTTTTATTACGCTTTGCTATAGAATCACCTAAATGCTTTTCTATACAGTTTAATTCCATAGGAGGTAAAAAATCTCCATCAGGTAACTGAGGTAAATTCTCTTTTTGCCCACTTACTCCAATAAAAGACTCTACATAATCATACCAAGGAGCAATATCTTTATAACGAATTGGCCAATCTACTCCAACACCATCTTTTTTATTGGCTTCAAAGTCCAGGTCACTTAATCTATAGCATTGCCTTCCCCATGTTAATGACCGTCCACCTACCTGGTAACCTCTAATCCAATGAAATGGTTTCTCTTGTATATAGGGATGTTCTTTATCACTAACATAAAAATGCTTTGTTCCGGGATTATATGCATTAACCTGAATTGGATCAGCTATCTTCTCCTCTACAGTATCATTAAAACCATTTTTAAAATCCCATGGATTTAAGTTTGCTGTAGGATAATCTTTAATATGCTCCACATTCCTTCCCCTTTCCAATAATAAGGTTTTCAATCCCTTTTTACACAGTTCCATCGCAGCCCACCCACCACTTATTCCAGATCCTATTACGATTGCATCGTAAATATTATCATCTTGTATATGATCAGAATTATTCATACTCTATTTAGTTGCCCAAGATTTTTGATTTGGCTTTAGTGGAATACAGGATTGAAAAGAACCTGGTATATAATCATAAGCTAATCCTTGAGTAGCGCCAACTTGAGAATTGCAATATCCCTCAACAGTCAAATTTTTAAGTTGAGTAAAAAAAGATTGTCCAAAAAGCCTTTTATTTATCTTATTAATTATTTGATAGGAATAAACACTTTTTGCTTCAAAATACTCCAATATTTGATATCGTTCAGTTAATACACACTCTGAATAGGTTTTATTAAACCTATTTAATGCAAATTCTTCTACATTTTTTAACCCATTTAAAAAAATATTCTGTTCTAAAGTTTGGGTACAATTTAGCATAACGTTAAGAATATAATTTTCAACTTTTGCCGCTTTTGCCCCAGGAGTATCAGTCAAAGGAATAATGGTTTCTGCCAGTTCAGCAATTAAATCCTTATAAGAGATAATAGATGTTGGGTCAACACTTCTATGAAAAAAAAACCATTTGTAGGCAGAAAAAGAGGAAATTCCTAAGAAACCAAAAGTTAAAATACCCTTTAAAGTTGTCCTTCTATCCATTCATCAATCTTTACTATTATTAAGCCCCCATTTCAGACTAACTGATATTTAAAACTCTCTTAACTCTTTTAATAGTTCCCTTAAGTATTCCACCATCAATCTGAATACGACGATCGGTAGTCCACACCAATGCTTTTATATGGTTTACATAAAAAAGTTTACCAAAACCTTTATTTCTTAGCTTTAATGCAAGCCATCCATCTTCAATAGTTCCCGGAGGATGATTAAAGCCTTCCACTTGTAAACCTTGTGCCTTTCTGAATGCGGAATTGAATCCATAAACATTTACAGCTTCATCCTTTACAAGCTTGTTATACCGACGTGAAAAACCAGAAATATATTCATAAAAGAAATAAGTTAACCGGCCTGTTGGTCCTGTTGGAATCAAAGAGAACCTCCCATAGGTAATTGCTATGTTCTCATCATCGATCAATGGCTTCACCATTAGTTCAATCCAATCTTCAGGATAAATAGTATCCGCATCTGCATTTAAAATATACTTTCCTGTAGCAGCATTCATTCCTGCATTCCTAGCAAATGCAATTCCCTGCCTATTCTCTGACACAACTTTTACACCACAAGCCCTTGCTAAATCTTCTGTATCATCTTTTGAATTATTATTTGAAACAATAATTTCCACCCTTCTATGTGTTTTATTATGGCATAATGAAGATAACGCAGGAACAATACTTTCTGTCTCGTTATAAGCAGGCATAACCACACTAATTTCCGGCTCACCTTTATACAAAACGGAATATGCATCCGATGCATCCTTACACATTTCTGCTTTCGTCAAAGAGCTTTTTATATATTGATTAATTGATTTTGGAATTTGAATTGGCCTCATGATGTTAAAATTTGTTCCTTATGAACGGATTTTGCAACTATTTCGTTGTCTTTTCTATATAATGTTCTGTTGCGACTGATATTTTATTGGCAATACGAGCTTTCATCAGCGCCAACACCTGGAAATAAATAAATTTAGGTATAGCAATCAATGATTTATATATTTCCTTTTTTGCTTTAAAGTATATCAATGACTTTATAAAAACAATTACAAAACCAATGCCTAAGATAGCAAACAAAACGGCTATTTTGGGCATGATAAATAGATTAACTAAAAAACACATGATGGAAAGAAAAAGCAGTATAAAAAGAGGTGGTCTGCATAACATAATTCCATAAAGAAATTGGTTCCAGTTAAACTTAAAAATTCCAGTTGATAACATTCTTAAACCTAATCTGAAAAATTTAAACCATGTATTGATCCACCTGGCCCTTTGCTTAACCAACTGATCAGATTTTGCAGTTTTTTCATCGAAAACCACAGCTTTTTCAGAAAAAGCAATCTTAAGCTTTCTGATTACAATCTCATACTGAAGTATTTTATCAAAACCAGCTCCATTGCTATCCAAATCTTTTAGACATTCCATATAAAGTGAGGTACTAAAAGCCATTCCAGAACCAGATAAAGAAGAAGAAGAGCCTGCTTTAGTCAACAAAAACTTATCTACATAACGATAGTAAATATCATTTGCAGCATCCAGACAAGCATAATTTGAATTGAGATTTTTAGCTTCTCGAACTCCCTGAACCGCATGGTACCCCATTTCAAATACTTTATTCAACTCGGTTAAATAATTTGAATCAACTAAGTTATCACTGTCAATAATTGTCAAACGTTCATGATTGCGCTTAAAATTATTAATTGCATAAAAATGGGATTTGACATTGCTTGCCAATACCGTTTCAGGACGAAGCACAATGATCTTATTATCATTAAATACCAAATTAGATACATCACAATTATCAGCCACTATATAAACCAAATAGTTGCTGTAATTGAGACTAAGAATAGAGCGAACAACATCGGGGATCAAATCCGTTTGCTGGTATGCTGTAACAATAATAGCATAATCAGATTCGGCAACGTAATCAGATTTATCTTTCGATAAATTAGGCACAAAAAGCCTTACCAACCATAGAAAAATTGGAAAGATTAAATGTATTAACACATATACTTGCAATACATAAAACAAGAATAATAATACGTCTATCATCATGCTTTCAATAAAGTATTAATCTCATTCTTCATTTCCTGGACACTATTTTCCCAGGTATGACCAAATGCAAAATCTTTCCTTGCCAATCTACGTTCTTCATTATCCTCTTGTATTGCCAAGTCTATTAATTTTATGTAATCCTTCTTGTCGTCTGCTAAATAAACAAAATCACTAAAAAACTCCATAGTTTCAGTACGTGTAGCCACAACAGGTTTACCTAATGCAAGATACTCATCTATTTTTCTCGGATAATTGCCGCGAGTAATTGCATTTACCACTTGTGGATTTATACAGATATCAAAATTATTTATGTAAACAGGAAGATCTGAGACTTCCTTTTGCCCAAGAAAGTGTACGTTTTTCAAGTCGTGAAGTTTGCTAGCCCTGAATACATCATCCTCCGGACCTACCAACACAATTTGATAATCTATATATTCCTTTGCAATATGCAATATAATATCAACATCTAAACGTGATGCACTAACCACCCCTACATATCCAATTATTGGCCCCTTTAAATGTTTTAAGTCATCTGGCTTGGTATTATTAACATCTTTAAAAGACTCAATATCACAACCCTGCCCCACATTAATCGATCTTGCGTTATACTTTCTACAATATGTTGCTAGATATTCTGAATTAGCAAAACAAAGATCACTTTTAGCAATCAATTCCGGCTCAAGTGTTTCTCCATGCTTTTTCCAATAATCTACTCCAATCATATAATCTCTGGAGTAATAAATGCTCAAAACTGGCTTAAGATAATCACCAAGATAAAATGCCTTAAACATCTCATTATCATTAAATAGAATTATATTTTGAAAATTTAATGTGTCAAGTGCTTTAATTATAGAATTAGATAACTTCCGGTTATTTCTTTTATTAAAGAATCTAAATAGGCCTAATGAATTAATCCAATTAATAGACTCTACTATACAATCTGGATAATAATTCCATAAGTTATCCTGTATTTTTATTAATCCGGATTCTTGTTTATTTACAACACTAATCCTTTTTTGAATTTTAGGGTCCTTTTTATTTTTTATTAAGCTGATCCTATCTAAGGGGGAATTTATATATAGGACTCTATTGGTCTTACTCCATTCCAGTGCAATGTTTTTACAGTTACTTCCTATATCAGTATCCCAGGGTTGCTGACCTATAATGATAATGTCATTACTCATAATCAATATTTTTTAAGAAAATAACTGTAATTAAATATATATTGTCTATAAAGATACCGCATAAGGCTTACTACCGGATTATTACTATTTCTCCAAAAATCCCTTTTAACTGTACTAGGTTCTGTAGAACTATTTATTTGATCAAAAACAGATTTATAATCATTAAACAAATATCCCTTTCCCTTATTTCTCAGAAAAGATATCATCATATCAAACTCAATTTTGTCAGAATGTTTTGTTTCATTATACCTTCCGAATTTATCTAAAAAGGTACTTCGTCGTATATGTGGGTGATCACTGTATAAATGAAATTTATTTGTGTCTGCAGACCAAGGATCAAATATCATTTCTGAGAAACCATCTCTGTAATACTTCACCTTTGGATGTGCAAAATAAGAATAGAATCTTACATAGTCAGCTTCGGGATCATCCAACAAAATCCCCAATCCATCTTCCAAAACTTTTTGAAAACCGGGTAATGGAACAAAATCTTCTTGAACATACAATGTATATGGCTTAGTCACAGCATCCTGTCCCTTATTAATATTATTTCCTAACCCACTATTCTTAACTGCTTTTAATAGTTTAAATTCAAACTTATTTTGAAGATTTTCCATATAATTAATATGTTCCTGTTTGCTACCATCATCAGAAATCAGAATTTCACCAAAAGTAAAATCATAGGATGCGAAAGATTCTAATAATCGTTCCAGCGATTTACTTCTGTTATAATGAGTAACCAGCAACGTTACTTGCTCAAAACCTCTCTTTTTTTCAGACATTTCGTTTATCCATATTAAAAAACCTTTTCCCAGGTTAAAGTTTCATTATTATAACGCTTTATGACTTTTGCAGGATTACCTACTGCTATGCAGAATGGCGGAACATCCTTTGTAACGACACTTCCAGCTCCTATCACACTATGCTTTCCTATTGTGACCCCAGCCGTAATTACACTATTTGCCCCAATCCAAACATCATCCGAAACTACTATTTGCTTAACAGTTACGGGTTGAGAGGCTGGCGGAATGTTTACATCTTCATACCCATGATTTAAACCAGAAATAACTATATTTTGTGCTAGCATTACGTGACTACCAATAGAAACCGGACCTATAATCACGTTACCAAGGCCTATAATACTCTCATTACCGATAATCACGGCCCCTACTCCATTATTAATTGTTGTGAAATCTTCAATAATTGATTTTGCACCCAACTCAAATGTATTAAATGGGAATACATCCATACGGGTTTTACTTCTAATAATTGAGTGCTTACCCTTTTTATGTTTAAATGGATTTAAAAAAATTCTGACCCATAGTCTAGGTCTATGGTCATTTGCTGGAATCAACAATGACAATGCCATTTTCTTTAACTTAGGATTAGACTTTATTTTTGAAATTATAGACATAAATTACTTATAAAGGTACCACTAATCATCTGTCTTTTTTAATCCGCTTATTAAACCTAATATAAGGCAAATAATGGCAGGTAATGCAAAAATCTCGAATGGCATAATCTGTTAACTTAATAATGTACTCTTTTCCATTTTTTCTAGTTTAGGACTCATCATAATAAACACCCATGATAAATATATCACAATTGATGTCGGCATGTTATTGATCACCTCATTTCCATAACTACAAATCAAAACTCCAGCAAAACCAGCAGTTAAAGCAATCATTTTAGTCTTCAAGCCGGGGTCTTCCAGTCGCCATACTATACCACAACATTTTCCTAAAATAAACATCATGATACATATCCATATAGTCAATCCGACCACCCCATACATTGCCCAAAGTTTAACAAAATAACTATCGGGTTGTACTGTTGACAAATACTTATCCTGGTTATACAAAGTGCCATTATAACCAATGACACCAAGCCCTCCTCCAAACGGACGTGTTGACATATAAGCTTTCAATTTCTGTTGGGTCATAAACCTAACATTTAAAGAAGGATCCTCTGGATTTAAGGCTGTTCTCAACCTATATATTTGATAGTTACTGTCGCCCAAATGAGTAAACTTAAGCACCAATAAACAACAAGTAGCAATAAGACCTCCAATAATCACAACTTTGAAATTCTTACTAAGAAATATGGCTAGAAAAACACCTGGAACTAAAGCAAAAAGTGCCCCTCTTGTACCAGAAATAAGCATTCCATAAAAATTAAGTGCGGCGCAGATTAACAACACGATCTTCTTCCACTTCGTCATTGGCCCTAAAGCCAATACCAATGCAATCAATGCTATATGTGCCTGAGATGCTCCAAACTGTCCGGCTCCTGTATAGAAAGAAAAAACCCTCAATCTACCCCACAGCATATGGGTAGATGCATTGGCTGTAACGAACTCTTGTTCTCCGGGAGTTAAGCCAATAAATAGTTGTTTAATCCCATTCAATGACGCTAGTGTAGAACATGCAATCACCATAATTAGGAATAAATCAAGGGATCTATTGCTGTTGAAAATCAGAAAGCCTAAAGTTAGGATCATGAATGGATAAAAGGCGGTAGTCCTGATTTCTGCTACCCAAGCCAAAGTATTTGAACCCGGGTTTAAAACTTCCAGAATACTGACGAAAAGCCATAGCAACAACAAATAAAAGAAACTATTATTTAGCGATTTCCACTGATCCTTATCAGCCTTAAATATAGCCGCTATCATAGTGATAAAAATGACACCTTCAATGACTACTCCAAATGGAAATCCTCCTATCTCCCTTCCAAGAATAATAAAAGTAAAACAATAAAATATTAGAAAATAAAGAAGGAAAGCCCGCATCCTGAAATCGAAATAAAATTTAATTTTCTAATTTACCTCTTTATTCAAAGTGCTGAATTTCGGATTTTTGATTTCCATTTTATTCAATACCCATCCCAAAAATCCCGGTAAATTTTTAATATACTCAGTAAGTTCTTTGTCGGCATCATTTATAGTAGATCCATACTCAAAAATTGCGATATTTTTTTCAGTAAACAATAACCATTCTTTAGCAATATTGAGATCGTGTAAACTGTTCACATCTACAATAATCATATCAAACTCATCTCTGAGTACTTCAAAGCCGGCTTTCAAACTCTTAACACTCTGAATTTCAAGCAATGAAGTTCTAGCAGAACTTTTATTCATAATGGTGATGAGATCTTCCGTATGAAATTCCTTTTTCATTAAAAAAGTTTGAAAATTCTGTCTTGTTGTCAATGCTTTCTCGTTATCAGACTTCACAAATGGCGCTTCATCAGCAATAAGTAAAATCTTCTTGCCTGTCATTGCAAAAGCGTAAGCCAAACTATGTGCTATAAATGTTTTCCCCTCATTAGCATTCAGACTGGTGACCCCTAGAATTTTACTATTATCAGCATCCATCTTAGAGCTAATCTCAAATCGGATAGCACGTAACATTTCACGATACATTTCATAATTTGGATTTTCTGTTTTATCATTCCAGATATCTCTTACACTTCTCTCATTCCCTAAAATTTTATTCAGAACTCCAATAGATTTTGAATTTGTAGCATGAGCAAGCTGAAGAGTTGTCTTAATGGTACGATCTAGCATAAATACAACGAATACATAACCTAGGCATAAGAAGAAACTTCCAAAACCTGAACCAGCCAAATAAAGAATTTTCTTTGATGGCTCCGGATTCCCAGGCAACCCAACTTGTTCTATATTTAAACGAAGTCCCATATTCTTCTCGGTTCTAGTCTGATTATAACGTTCAAGTGCAGCCATATAATCTTTAGTAGCTAGATCTGCGTC
This sequence comes from Pedobacter sp., assembly GCF_041645105.1. Taxonomy (GTDB): domain Bacteria; phylum Bacteroidota; class Bacteroidia; order Sphingobacteriales; family Sphingobacteriaceae; genus Pedobacter. The sequence continues at coordinate 87,121 of NZ_JBAZQQ010000007.1, read as the reverse complement.
ACGCTCATAATTATGTATGTCAGCATCATAAGGAACCATACTAGCATACTTTCCTCTCAGACTTCTTAATTCCCCATCCATTGATTTAACAACACTTTTTGCTTGTTGAACACCAACTTCCAGGTTAATTTTCTGTTGCACTAAACCTTGTTTTGAGGCCCTTGGATCCATTACATTCTCATCAGCATTTTTGCTGCTTCGAGCCTGTATCATCTGAGATAATGAATCAATCTTCTTCTGATCAGAAAGCTTAAACCCACCATCAATGTAAGCTGCATTTGCAGCCTCTAACTTTCTTTTAAGATTTATGATCTCCAGGTTGTCTGCCCTACTACTACCACTAATATATGAATCACTTCCTCCTAACTTGCTCTCTATAGCTGTAATAGCAGCCATATTAGATTGAATAGTCTTTAAAGCATCAGCTCTCTGCGCTTCGTATTGTGTAATTTGGGCATAAACAGTTGCAGATTGTTCATTAAGATTTAATACACCTTTACTCCTTTTAAAGGAAGAAAGTGCATTATTTTTAGAATTCATTGCAGCTTCCTTGTTTTTCATCAAAGAGTCCAGTAAAACAATACTATTGTTTTGATTGATGTTCACATCATGGCTATAAATATTAATAAACTCAGTAGCTAATGTATTTACTACATAAGCAGAAAGGTCAGGGTTTTCTGAAACAAACTCAATATTTATAAAGTCGCTATTATCCTGGTGAGTGATTTCAAGTTTTTTCCTCAATCCTTCCTCATCATAGCCCATTGAACCAACAATATCGTATAATTTATACTTCCCTTTGTTGTCACTAAGTGCAAGGATAGATTTATTTGCTAATTTCTGTCTAAAGTTATTGATTACTTCTGCTTTATCCTGTTGCGAAAGCGAATCGATCTTTTCACTATACTTTCTAAAACTTTCCCTTGGGTTTTCTAAGTCGTGCAAAATCAAATTATATGAAAGAAGATTGATTACTTTTTTCATTTTCATTTTCTCCATGATGCCATTAAACTGTTGGCTTACACTAAAGAAATCAACATTTTGTTCAGAAATTACCTTTTTAGACGGGTCAAGTAATCCCGTTGAAATCTGCACATCAGAAGCATATTCTTTTGGCAAATTTTGAACTAGAAAATAAGTGATACAAACTACAACAATCGGGATGATAATCAGTAACCATTTATATCTAAGTAATGTATTTAGGAATGATTTTATGTCCATTTATTAATATCAATTACGCCACAATTATTTAACTTCGGCAAGTTTTTCTCCTATAATTTCCTCAAGAGCATCTTTTGCCTTAAGGTATTCAACTTCAACCTGAATCTTAGCCGCACTTGAAGCAGATACAGCAATACGAGATTGATTATAAGCATCTATAGTTATTTCTCCTCTTTCAAATCTAGTCCTTAAATTTTCAGCAACCCCCTTATTATCTTGTGCCGTTTGGGTATTAATTTTCAATTGGCTTATCTGCAGGATATAATCATAATACCTTGTCTTAACTTCTCTTTCCAATTGTAACTCATACTCTTCAGCTTCATACTGTGCTATTTTATATTCAGCTTTCGCCTTTTTCACTTGAAAAGGCTTTTGAAGATAGTTCCCAAGGTTAAAATTAATACTAAACTGGAAACCGTTTACATTATAAGGATTAATTGGATCTAGTACCGATTTATCTTCAGGTCTATAAAAATAATTTGCATTAAATAGATCAAGATAAGAAACCTGTGCCATTGGAATAGCGGCCTTTGCTCCATCCTTTTGAGCATCAAACATCTTTCTTCTCGGAAAATTCTTCTTTGCAAGATCAATATACTTTTGTAGATCCGCATAGTTTATTTCTGAAATAATAGATTGCTGTCCCATTGCATCTATACTTAGAAACATTAGTGATGCAAGAACCATATTTAATAATTTTTTCATGTCTTATTTGTTTTTGTAGGTTAATTTTTCAATTCGATGTAATTTAAAATAGTATTTAAACGTATTAAAAGCGTTCTAAACGCTTTCTTTTTGTATTAATGCTGGTATTGTTTTTAAAATAATTTTCATATCCAATAAAATAGAATAATTAGCTGCATAATAATTGTCAAGTTCTTTTCTTTCAGTTTCCGACATATCTGCTTTCCCTCTTTTACTTATCTGCCATAAACCGGTCAAACCAGCTGGTCCCAGAAATCTAGTCGACCATTCATTGGTAGTCAACTGCTCTGCCTCGTATAAGGGTAATGGTCTGTTACCAACTAAAGACATATCTCCAATAAAAACATTAATCAATTGCGGTAATTCATCGATACTTGTTCTCCTTAAAAAGGCACCGAGTTTAGTAATTCTGGGATCATTTTTAAATTTAACAAATGCAGCTTTACCATTCTTATTATTTGACTCATTGGAATATTGATTCAGGTCAGCGATAGATGCAATCATCTGATCAGCTCCACTTTTCATCGATCTGAACTTAAAGAAATCAAAAATCTTATACCCTGCACCAACCCTTTTACTCTTATAAATAACAGCACCTTTAGATTCTAGTCTAATTAAAATTGCTACTATAATGAATAACGGACTTAAGCAAAGTAAAGCACAACCTGATGCAATAACATCAAACATCCTCTTTGTTAAAGGTGTTTGATACTCCACATCCATACGTTTGGAAAGTTCGAGCAACTTGGGTTTAATCAATTTAAACTTGATTAGAAAATTAAGCCTTTCATAAAAGTCATCAATTGGAAAAGGGTAAGTGTAATAATCATTCACTTTCAGTTTAAGAGCTCTAGTTCTCCACTCCCTATCCTCCTTAACACCTAACAAAACAATAATCAACCCATGAAGTAAAGGATTATTTTTGATATAACTTACCTGCTCAAAACAATCCTTATTGTCATCTACTTCTATCAGGATAATATCTGGCAGACTTAATAAAGACCTATTATCCAGATAGTTTTTAAAATCATCAGGATTTTCGAAATGTTCTATATTAAAACTATTACCATAATCTTCAAATACTGCACTTTTCAGCAATTTGCCGAAATATACAATTTTTGCATTTACATCGGGCCGATTAATAGTAGTTGTAATCATTATGCAAGAAGTTCTGTAATATGAGATTTCAAAGTATTAGGGTTGAATGGCTTCTCTATAAAACGATCTATTTTAAAAGGCATCTCTTTCACTTTCTCTTCCAAATCCTCTGCACCAGATAACAATATAACAGGCGTATTTCTGTAAAAACCACTTATTTTAAGATTTCTAATCATAGAGCTACCGTCAAAATAAGGCATCATTAAATCGGAAATGATCAAATCTGGATCATTCCCTTCCTCAAGCCAGGCTATAGCTTCAATACCACTAGTCTTAATAATCAATGTATATTCAGCGGATAAAATAAAATTCAACAACTTAAGTATACTAGGCTCATCATCAACAATTAATATTTCTTTTTTTCTACCTTCCTTACTCTCCATGGTATTAAGCGTTTAAAATAGTGTTCCAGATAGATTTAATTCAAACTTAAACAAATAATTTCTCAACTACTTCTTTATTAAAAGAATTTTTATTCACCTTACTATCAATCAAAGTTAATTCTCCATTCTTTCCGAATGGATTTAAAAAAGTTTATCCGCATTTTTTACATAATATTCCCCTTACAACTACATAAATGCATTTGTCAAAAAATATAAATTTAAAAAATTACTTAGTTTTAATCCTGAAAGACCCTTCCCTTACTTCCCCCTGTAAACAGGAACTTAGCTCATTAGATACTACCCGGCCATAAGAATCAATTATCATCAGTCTAATACCTTGATTTTCCAGCGATTTAAGCTGCGTTTTCAAGTTAAAATCTGTCACATAAAAAAAAGGAATATCTTTACTCCCATCTTTTACAGACACATTAAAATCTTTGTTTTGAACTGAATAACTAATCTGGCAATCATTGCATTCGACACGTAAAACTCCTTTATTATTAAGGACAACATTCGACATATCATTTGTTAATGATTCCTTTTTGCAACTGCAAAAGGACAAAATGAGAAGAATCAATAGGGTTGAGATTTTCATTTTTATTACTTTTTCATCGAACTAATTGAAAAAATCAGGCCACTACACCTTTTTTAGTTATCAATATTCAACATTCTTATTAAATCGTTGTAAAAGAAGCATATTACGGCCTAAAATACTAACTATCAATGCTAGTTTAACAATCAAAATATCAAAAACAACATACCCACTTTTCTAAAAATTCCCCGTTACGGGGATTTTTATCAACAACACATCACACAAATTCCTGCATAAATAGCTAAATTAAGCCACTGAACCGAGCAATAAAACTTCTAAATACTGGCGTAACGCTATGCAAAAGCCATAATTGATTTTTTATAGCTTTTACTTATGCTCCTAATGTATAATTAACTATTTTTACCTTGTTGTTAAGTAGAGACACTTGACTACCATCTTCTTATGAAATATACGCCGCTTCCCGAAAGTGAAAAAGAACGATTAAAAGTGTTAAACAATTCAAAAACATTTGACGCCATATTCGAAGCACAACTCGAAAGTATTACTGAGCTTGCTTCATCAATCTGTGATACAAATATTTCATTTGTAACTTTAATTGATCAGGATAAAAAATGGTATAGATCAAATAAACTCTTTACTCCCGAGGAAATAGCTATAGAAAATGACCTTTATAAACAAACAATAAAACGTTCTGACTTATTAGAAATATTAAACCTAACTAATATCGAGCAAGCTAAACCAGATCTCGCTCAGCAATACCTCAAAATTAAATATTATGCAGGAATACGCTTAACCGATAATGATGGAGTTATTATTGGAACATTATCTGTTCTTGATACTACGCCCAGAAAAGAACTCTCATCAAAACAAAAAAGAATGATAGAACTTCTGGCTACCGAAATCATTTCATTGGTAGAACAGGACAAAAGTAAAAAAGAGTTAAGTCACTTTTTAAGACTTTATAATTTATCCAGTGAACTGATGTGCGAAATGGATATAAATGGATTCTTCCAAAGGATAAACCCTGCATTTACCAGCTTGTTGGGCTGGACTGAAGAGGATTTACTTAAAAAATCTTTTTACAGCTTTCTTCATCCCTACGATTTACAACCTACCAATGATGAATTCAAGAAATTAAATACAGGTAAAAACACTATAAATTTCAGTAATCGCTTTAAAACCAAAAAAGGCGAATACAAAACACTGCAATGGAATACTACTATTGAGTCTCAAACTCATAAAGTACTTGCTATTAGCAGAGATATAACTAAAGAAAGAAATGTCCAGCAAAAGATCTTAAACAATGAAAATAAATTAAAATCCCAATTGGAAAATAGTCCGGGATTTATGTTTACACACGATCTATCTGGTAATTTCATTTTTCTTAACAGTAATTGCTCACAACGATTAGGTTATACCAAAATTGAAATGCTAGGTATGAAGCTATTTGACTTTGTTCCTAAAGAGCACCGCACCGCTGTTGACTATTACCTCAATGAATTAAAAACTACCGGTAAAGCAGATGGTTTGATGGTCCTTAACCACATAAAAGGTGAGCCTATTGTTTTAGCCTTCGACAGTACAATTGAAAATATCGATGCAAGCAAGCCATACGTGTTGGTAAATTCAATTGATATCACAGAAAGATATAAGCTCACTAAGGAGCTGAAAAAGCAAAATAAAAAACTTGAGCTAGCCAATACAATTGCAAGACTCGGAAACTGGGATTTAGATTTATCTGCTCAAAAGCTCGTATGGTCTGCTGTTGCAAGGGAAATATTTGAAGTTGACAAAGATTTTGAGCCCAATCCAGAAAATGAACTGTTGTTTTACAAATCTGGAAAGAGTAGAGATAGTCGCTTTAATGCATTAAACAATGCAGTATTAAATGGAACTAATTGGGACCTGGAATTACAGCTTACAACTGGAAAGGGCAATAATATATGGATTAGATCAATAGGTATTCCTTACTTTGCTGATGGCAGATGCATCAATATCAGGGGAACAGTTCAGGATATTACCAAAATAAAAAATATGGAGGCCAACCTTATTACTGCAAAAGAAGATGCAGAGCTGGCTAACAAAGCAAAATCAGAATTTCTGGCAAATATGAGCCATGAAATACGTACACCACTTAATGGCATTATTGGCTTTACAGATTTATTATTAAAAACTCACTTAAACGAAACACAACAACAATACCTTTCTATAGTTACCCAATCTGGAAATGCTTTATTAAACACCATTAATGATATTTTAGATTTCTCTAAAATTGAAGCCGGAAAGCTAGAAATGAACCGGTCTAAATTTAATCTTTATGAACTGGCCGAAGAATCGGCTGATGTAATTAAGTATCAGGTACAAAGTAAAGGTTTAGAAATGTTACTTAATATCTCATCCGATTTACCAAAATACATTTGGGCAGATGAGTTGCGCCTCAAACAAATTCTTATTAACTTATTAGGTAACGCTGTAAAATTTACTGAAAAGGGAGAAATAGAACTAAAGGTCGAAGCATTAACAGATCCGCAATTAAGAGAAATCAAATACCGGATTTCCGTTAGAGATACGGGAATTGGTATTAATCCGGATAAGAAACTAAAAATATTTGATGCTTTTTCACAGGAAGATGCATCAACTACTAAAAAATACGGGGGTACTGGTCTTGGACTTACCATCTCCAATAAACTACTGGGTTTAATGAACAGCAGGCTACAGGTAGAGAGTACACTGGGTAAAGGGAGCACTTTTTATTTCGAAATTACACTTCAGTCTGAACCTGGTGAATCTATTGAAGTACAGAATTTAGATTCAATTAAAAAAGTCCTTGTTGTTGACGACAACACCAACAACAGGCTTATTATTAACAAGATGCTTTCTCTTAAAGATATTCAAGCTATTGAAGCTAATAATGGACAAGATGCCCTCAAATTAATCTCAAATGGAGAAAAATATGATGTTATATTGATGGATTATCATATGCCAAACCTTGATGGACTCGAAACCATAAAACGCATCAGGGAAATTCAAAAAGATACAAATAATCAACAGCCTATTATTTTATTACATAGTTCTTCAGACGAATCAATTATAAAAGCATGTGAAGCGCTCAATGTTAAGAACAGACTCTTAAAGCCAATTAAGTTAAAGGACATGTATAACTCCTTGTTTGAGGTTATTTCAAAAAAACCACAAACAACTAGTTCTATACTTCAGGAACCTGAACGTATGGATGATCATATCCAGGTTTTAATTGCAGAAGACAATGCTGTAAACATGTTACTGGCAAAAACAATTGTAAGAAGAATTGCGCCCAATGCAACTATATTTGAAGCCAAAAATGGGCTAGAAGCTTTAGAGCTGTACAAAAACACTAAAATTGACATCATTTTAATGGATATCCAAATGCCAGAAATGAATGGATATGAGGCTACTAAAAAAATTCGCAGTGTTAAAAAACAGAATTTACATACACCTATCATAGCATTAACTGCGGGGAATGTTAAGGGTGAGAAAGAAAAATGCTTTGCTGCTGGAATGGACGATTTCATATCAAAACCAGTAGTTGCACATACAATAGCACTTTCATTAAAAAGGTGGTTAAAAGATCATAAAGAACATCATCAAAGTGATTTAGCATTACAATCATCCGAAGACCCTACTTATCACTTTAATATTGAATTACTTAAGGAGTATGTTGGAGACAATGTTGAGGTATTAACTAAAGTTCTGTCACTGCTTAGAACAGAATTAATGAATTTCTCTAAAGAATTTAAAGAACATACTATAAATAAAGATTTAAACAAAATTCAGGAATTAGGGCATAAAATGTATGACACATCTATTGTTTCTGGTTTAACCGCTCTGTCAAATATAGCAAAGAAAACAGACTCAATCACGACCTATAATGATCATGAAATTAACAGCCTGTTATCTTTAACCCGACAAGAAATAAAAACGATAATAAGTCTGATTGTAAAGTAATTAAACCCTAATTCTTAGGCTGTACCCTACCCGATTTACGGTCTTGATCTCTTCCGATTAAGTAACCTGCACCAGCACCTATAACACCACCAATTGCCGCTCCTCTACCATCTTTTTTATCGACAATTACACCACCCAAAGCACCAGCACCAGCACCTATAACAGCACCTTTAGCAGCCTGGCTCCATCCCTTTTTCTTAGCCGGGGCAGACGTTTCATTATTACTTGCACTTGCAGATCTTGCAGCAGCTTCATTTTTTTCAGATAATAAAAGTATACGTTGCTCTTCTTTAGCTTGAGCTAAACGTTGTTCTTCTTTTTCTTTAGCCACTACTTCTGCTTTTTTAAAGCTATCAAGTTTTAAACTATCTTTTATTGCAGCTATAGTCTGTTGCTTTATAAGCGCCTCTTGCTTAGCATTATTTGAACAAGCTGATAATATTATACCAGATATTAGCACAAAAAAAATCCTTTTCATAACCTTATATTTTTAATCTAACCATAGAATATAACGGTTATGTTACAGAAATAGTGCCAAAGGTTATTTTATTTGTAAATACTCATAATTCGGCCGTCCATTTTGATCTTAAAGTCCATTTGGTTACTTTCATCAAAAAATCGCATCTGATATTAAATAAAAATCAGCCAAAACCAATAATCTATTAAATGAGTAATCCTGTACCGATCAATAAAAAGACAATAAGTATTCTAGGGTGTGGGTGGTTTGGGTTAGAATTGGCAAAAAAACTTGTACAAAAAGGACATATTGTAAAAGGTTCAAGTACAACAATGGAAAAGCTTCCTCTTCTCGCCACTTATCATATAAGACCTTTTTTAGTCGACATTAAGAAAGACACTGCCCATTATGATCCTGATTTTTTTAAAACCGACCTTCTCTTTATTTGTATACCGCCAAAAAGAAACACATCAGAACAATCTGATTTTTATTCCAAAATAGAGCAAATTGTAAATGCTGCAATTAAAAACCAGATTAAGCAAGTTCTGTTCATCAGCTCAACAGCTGTTTATGGAGATACTAATGAAGAAGTAACGGAATTAAGTATTCCACAGCCCGAAACTGCATCTGGAAAAGCCATGCTTCGGACAGAACAATTACTTCATGATCAAAAGGAATTTACAAGCACTATTATCCGTTTTGCCGGTTTAGTTGGCCCTCAACGTCACCCTGGTAGATTCTTCGCAGGAAAAACACATGTTCCGAATGGTAAAGCCCCAATTAACCTCATTCATTTAAATGATTGTGTGGGCTTAAGCATGGCCATCCTTGAAAACGAAAACTTTGGATATACTTTCAATGCCTGTGCTCCTGACCACCCTAGTAAACAAGTTTTCTATACCTTGGCGACTATAAATGCACAACTAAGCCCACCTTTATTTGTTGACGAATTGTTAAGCTGGAAAAAAGTATCTACTGTTCATTCACATCTGTTAAACTACAATTACCTTGTGAGCGACTGGATTAATTGGCTTAAGGATGAAAATTAAAATGGTAGATTACCCTATACAGATAAGTAAAAAATGAGATTGACAATTTTAGGTGCAGCAGAACAAGTAACCGGAAGCATGCACCTGCTACAAATAAATGATTACAATATATTAATTGATTGCGGTCTGGATTATGAAAAAGGGACATTTCAAAATGAAAACCTATATTTTACATTTGACCCTGCCAGTATTGATGTAGTTATATTAACACATGCTCATATAGATCATTCTGGTAATCTACCTACTTTAGTAAGAATGGGCTTTCATGGACAGATACTTTGTACTCCTCCCACTGCAGAACTTACTGAAGTACTACTTTTAGATTCAGTCAATGTATTTTTAAGCAAACAGAATAAACGTTCACGTTCAAAAAGATTTAAATCAGGACCAGATCCTCTTTATCTATATAAACATGTAACTGAAACAGTTGATCGCTTCGTGACCATTAACTTCGATAAGGACTTCCCCCTTAATGAAAATATATTTTTAAGATTTATTCCTGTCGGACATTTATTAGGTGCAGCAGCAGTAATTTTAACAGTAAAAGAAAAAGGCGATACAAAAAAGATAGCTTTCACAGGAGATATTGGAAGAAAAAACTATCCATTGCTTATAGATCCTCAACCACTTCCTCAGGTAGATTACCTGGTATCAGAATCAACCTATGGAGGTAGATTACACAGCACAGGAACAACGCTAGAACAAAAACTAATTGAAACGATTACCGAAGCCTGTATCAAATATCCTGGAAGATTAATCATCCCTGCTTTTAGTATCGGAAGGACGCAGTCTCTGGCTTATACCCTAAACAAGATATTTAGTGAAAAGAAGCTGCCTTTTGTGAAGGTTTTTATTGATAGTCCTCTAGCAGCTGCAGCAACAGAAATCTATCAGAAATACGAAAACTACCTTAATCCGGAAGCTCAGGGGTTTTATAAAAACCAAAAACAACATTTTGATTTTAAAGAGCTTTCCTACGTTAATGATAAGCGGGAAAGCATGTCTGTAAGTAATTATCATGAGCCCTGCATAATCATATCTTCTGCAGGAATGCTTGAAGGAGGTAGAATACAGGACCATCTGTATTACAACATACAAAACTACTATTGCACTATATTATTTATTGGTTATTGTGCAAAAGGAACACTTGGTAATAGACTTTTAAGAGGTGATCCTATTATCAAATTAAGAAATCGTGACCTTATGGTTTATGCTACCATTAAGCAAACAGACCTATTAAGTGGTCATGGTGACCATAAAGACCTAGTAAATACCGTGAAACAACAAGACCCAAATACTTTAAAGAAAGTATTCCTGGTACATGGTGAAATAAATAGTATGAATAATTTATCAGAGTCGCTGAAACAAGAAAACTACCAGGTAATTTTACCGAAAAGGAATGAAAGTTTTGAACTTTAGGTCTCATAATATACCATTTTGTAGTAAATACTATACAGATCTTTTGAAGCTTTAACTAGCCTCAGCTATTTATAAACGGCTACAATAATTAAATTAACAATCTGAATACCAATACTTTAATAATTAATAAATAAGAAAAATAGCTTTGGCAAGGTTATTACAAGTAGATAATTGTTCACAACAAATTAAAAAGAACAAAAATCTAACATTTATAAATATGACGTCTAAAATTACAAAAACGGCTCTAGTGCTATCCCTAGTAGGGTTATCGTCCCAAGTATTTGCTCAAAACCAATCGGCAAGATTTTCAGAACAACCATTCCGTACATGGTCAGTTGGTCTTCACGGTGGAATATTAAGTCAAAACACAATATTCAATGGAAAAGAACGTGATTTTCAATCTGCTAATGAAGGTAAATCTATCGGTTATGGTGCTTACATTAAAAAACAACTGTTACCTGCATTAGGGATTCAAGTTGATTTCCTTAGAGGTAAAATGGAAGGCTTAAGAGCTAATGATGACAATGGCTCATACATTGGTGGTTCTAGCTACGAAACTAAAATTGAATGGTCTGGATCATTAACAGCGGTTTATAACATCGCTAACATCAGCATCAATCATGAAAATGCAGTACTAATTCCTTACGCTAAAGCGGGTGTTGGATATGGTGTTGCTGGTGCAACAACTACTAATGTTCCATTATCTGCTAACGAAGGTTACAAAGAGCGTGTATTTATTCCAGTTGGGGTAGGTTTCAAATTAGGCTTATCTAAAGGAATCAACTTAGACTTCGGTTACGATGTAAATTTTGTGAAATCTGATAAATTTGATGGATTTGAATCAGGTTCAACAAATGACAGATTTTCTTATGGTCACGTAGGTTTAGAATTTGCGTTAGGAAGCAAAGAAAAACCTCAATTACAAAACTACAGCGCTTTAGCTAATCTGCGTAAGCAATCTAAAGAAGAGTCTGATGAGTTAAGAAGAGCATTATCTACTGCAGAGCAAAATGCTGAAAGAGACAGAGCTCAATATGCAAAAGATATGGGTGATGATGATAATGACGGTGTTGCTAATAAATTCGACAAATGTCCAGGTACACCAACTGGTACAGTTGTAGATGGTTCAGGTTGCCCAATCAAAGTTCAACGTGAAATCATTAAAGAAACTAAAGTTGTTGTAACAGAAGCAGATCGTAAAGTTGTTGATGAAGCCATCAAAAACTTAGAGTTTGATTTAGGTAAATCAACAATCCGTGCTACTTCTTATGCTACATTAAACAAAGTTGCTGAATTATTGATCGCTAAAAACTTTAGCTTGAAATTAGCAGGTCACACTGACAACAGTGGTTCAATGGCTTTAAACTTACGTTTATCGAAAGAAAGAGCTGAAGCAATCAAAGCTTATTTGGTATCTCAAGGAGCGAATGCTTCACGTATAGAAGCAACTGGTTACGGTCCAAACCAACCTATAGCATCTAACAAAACTGCTGAAGGTCGTCAGAAAAACCGTAGAGTTGAGTTTACATTGTTTTAATTTGTAAAACAAAGAATAAAAAAAGGCCAGGTAAAACATGTTTTACCTGGCCTTTTTTTATTTAATGCACTTAATAATTAGATACCACTACTCTTCCCTTTAAAAGGTTCATTTATCTTAGATTTGCATTTTTAAACGGAGAGAGATGATGTCAAAAAATAAAAAGAATAGTTTTCTATTTTTTGTCTACCTAACAGGACTAAGCATAATTGGTTTTTTAGCGACAGATATGTATTTACCAGCATTTGATAAAATGCGGATAGATTTAAATGCAAGCAAAAGTAGTATTAGTGCTACAATGAGTTTGTTTTTAGCTGGATATGCAATTGCACAGTTGTTATGGGGGCCCATCTCTGATAAAGCAGGAAAGCCTAAGACTGTACTGATGGGACTAGGTATCTTTACTATTGCTTCACTAGGAATATATTTCACTGAAAATATAAGTATCCTTTTAGCGCTAAGATTAATTCAAGCTATAGGCGTTTGTTCCGCTGCTGTTTGCTGGCAGGCACTAGTAATTGAAAAATATCCTAAAGAAGAAACCAATAAAGTATTTGCGACAATTATGCCTTTGGTAGCCCTATCTCCGGCATTAGCTCCCCTAATAGGTGCTTTCTTGCTCAATTATTTTGGTTGGAGATCTATATTTATTGCACTTGCAATAATTGCATTCCTACTCATACTTTATACCTTAGTTATTAAAGATGACAAAACATCTGGCAATAATTCTGCAGAATCTTCTGAGACCTCAGCTGATAAATCTTACTTTTTGCTTTTGAAATCTCACAAATACTTGGGTAATGTATTGATATACGCTCTATGCTCAGCCACTTTCTTTGCCTGGCTTACGGGCTCTCCATTCTTTTTAAAAGAACTTGGATATAATGAGAGTGAAATTGGCTTTAGCTTCTTCCCGCAAACAGTAGCTTTTTTAGTTGGTGGTTATGGATATAGGAGTATATCAACTAAAATTGAGGGAAAAAAGTTGATTCCAGGATTACTGATACTCAATGCCTCCTGTTGCATTGCCCTGTATCTAATCACTATTTCAATGACACCCACTTTAACTATCTTGCTCATTCCATTTTGCTTAATGGCTTTTTCCAATGGTGCTTGCTATCCAATTGTAGTGGCAGAAGCATTGAAATCTTTTCCAGGTAATTTAGGTAAGGCTGCTGCATTACAAAACACGATTCAGTTAGGAATTTGCTTTTTAGCGAGTGCTGCTGTCTCTATATTTTCGAAAAATGCATTATTAAGTACCACTATTGTAATGTGCTGTACTATTCCCTTTACTTTTATTGCCTATAAACTTAGTTTAAGGGGGTAATCAGAGAACTGTAGATTTTTATTTCCGGCCAAATTATTGTATTATTATACTTTAAATCAAGATTGAACAAATCTGTTTAAAATAATATCACTATGCCTACAATTGATGATATAGCATATATTTACAATTCTCTGCCTAGTGCCAGTATCATATTAAAGGCTAATGCTCCTCATTTTTCTATTGTTACGGCTAACACAGCTTTTTTAAACGCAACACATGCTGATCTAGCTTTGATTAAGGATAAGGACTTTTTCGATAAATTTCCAGAAACCATTAACGACAATAATCTTGACAGCATGCTAATGGCCTTTGAACAAGTATTGTTGCATAAACATGCTCATCAGGTTAAAAATTACAAATACACGCATAAGATTTCTGTCCATGAGCAATCTGTCCCGGCATTTTGGAAAATCGAGGTATACCCCCTACTAGATTTAAAAGGAGAAATAGAATACATAGTACAAAGCTGGGAAGATGTTACAGAAAGTAAACAAGCACAGGACTCGTTAAAGTTGAGCAATGAACTATACGACTATGTAAACAAGGCCACTAACGACGCAATTTATGACTGGGATATTGTACATGATCATTTAGAATGGGGTGAAGCATTTTCCAGAGTTTTTGGTTACCGTCATAATGGCAAATTCACAATTAACAATTGGTCGGAAATCTTGCATCCAAATGATCTGGAATATACCAATAAAAGCTTATCAAACCTTTTAAAAGATAAGACTAGAATAAATTGGGCCATCGAGTATCGACTTAGAAAGGCCAATGGTGAATATGCCTTTGTACAGGAGAATGGATACGTAATAAGGGATAGTGATGGTAATGCCATTAGAATGATAGGCGTTTTGCAGGATATTACCCAAAGAATGGAGCACGAGCTTAAGATTCAAGAGCATTTGGAACGATATAATGCTGTTTCTAAAGCTACTAGTGACACCATTTGGGATTATAACTTGCTGACCAACGAAATTGTATGGAACAATGACGGAAAGGATATTTTCGGTCACAGACGGGCTAATGATACCTACGATTGGTGGAAAGAGCATGTTCATCCGGATGACTTACCTAAAATTTTAACTCTTTTTGACACTTGTATTTCCCAACAACGGCCCAGATGGATGGGTGAATACCGATTCAGATGTCCTGACGGATCTTATAAGGCTGTGTTAGACAGAGGTTTTTTATTTTTTGATACTGAGGGTAAGGTCATTAGAATGATTGGAGCCATGCAGGATATTACAGAAAGGGTAAATTATATCCACACCATTGAACAACGAAATTTAAAGCTTAGTGATATCGCCTGGGCACAGGCTCACCTTGTTAGGGCGCCTTTAGCACGCATTATTGGTATCGTACAGTTGCTAAAATATGATGATGAAAAGATTACAGATCACGATGAACGGAAACTATTGTCTTATTTGGACATTTCGGCGAAGGAATTAGACGAAATTGTAACCGGTATCATTGATAAGAGCATTATTTAATTGAATACCAGATTGCCTTCAAATCAGACCATCACTAAAAATGAATACAGATAATAATTTACAAACATATATTGATAAACTTTTCCCTCAATTTGAGCCAGCTTTAAAACAAATTTTGATCGAGAATGGCTCGATTAAATCTTTTGAAGATGGAGAGATGCTCATGCAGACCGGTCAAAATATGCGCTCCACAATGTTGATTGTTGAAGGTGTAGTAAAATTGTACCGTGAAGGTGAAGATGGGAATGAATTCTTCATGTATTACCTGCAACCAGGTGATGCTTGCGCCTTGTCTATGATTTGTGCTGCCAAGCAGGAAACCAGCCAGGTAATGGCAAAAGCTGTAGATTCTGCCAAAGGCTTGTTGATTCCTATTTCCTTAATGGATACTTTGATGAAAATAGACAAACATAAAAGCTATTTTGTGCACTGTGCCGGAGGTTACCGGTCTATGATCTTCAATTCTATACTTCGTGCTCGTGGATTTGACAACCTTATTGATATCCAGGGAGGCTTTAAGGCTATCCAGGAATCAGGAATACTAGAAACATCCAGTTATATTTGTCCATCTAAAATGACTAAAAATTAGAAATCACATGTTAGAATTACTCAAACAACCATGGCCATGGTATACTTCAGGATTTGCTATTGCCTTAATTATGATCTTACTACTTGTCTTTGGAAAATCATTTGGTTTCTCTTCAAACCTGAGAACATTATGTACAATTGTCGGGGCAGGAAAGAAATATAGTTTTTTTGATTTTGACTGGAAAACGCAAAAATGGAATCTTCTATTTCTGGTTGGTGCTATTATTGGCGGAGTGGTATCAGCAACCTTGTTAAAAAGCGATACCCCATTGGCATTATCACAAGCTACTATTAACGACCTTGCAAAGATCAATATAAAGTTTGACGGTCAACTTAACCCTTCACAGCTTTTTGGACCAGATTTCATTAGCTCTCCGAAAGGTATTATTGTCCTTTTATTCGGCGGTCTATTAGTTGGTTTTGGTTCTCGCTATGCTGGTGGATGTACCTCAGGGCATGCCATTAGCGGACTTTCGAATTTACAATTACCATCACTAATTGCTGTTATCGGTTTCTTCATCGGCGGTTTATTAATGACTCATCTTTTTTTACCTATTATTCTTTAATTATGAAAGGACTTAAATTTATACTTGCAGGAATACTTTTTGGTGTTATTATGGCAAAATCGGAAGCCATTTCATGGTATAGGATTCAAGAAATGTTCCGCTTCCAATCGTTCCATATGTATGGTATTATTGGTACAGCTGTAGTACTGGGTACGCTTTCCGTTTTCCTGATCAAGAGGTTTATGATAAAGGATATTGAAGGGAATCCGATCACTTTTATTGATAAAGATAAAAGCTGGAAAAAATACATTATTGGCGGATCAATTTTTGGGCTGGGCTGGGCACTCACAGGCGCTTGTCCTGGACCTATGTTTGTAAATATTGGTTACGGATACTGGTCTATGATTATTGTTGTATTAGGTGCTTTAGCCGGAACATATCTATACGGTGTAATTAAACATAAACTTCCACACTAAAAGTTTGTCACTCCCTTTTAAATTACTTTCATTTGCATTATGAAATATCTTTTAATTTTAATTGCTTATATCAGTTTCAACTTTTTAAGTGCGGCCACTGGCCATATGCAAAATCAAGCTAAAGCACAAAGTGCAACTAGTTTTAAAGCTAAAATGGATAGTGTAAAAAACAAAACTATTCTTGATGTACGTATGCCAAGGGAATATAGTGTTGGTCATATTAAGGGTGCAATAAACTATAATGTATATGAGAAGGACTTTAAAGAGAAAGTTTCGACATTAGACAAAAAACGCCCTGTTTTTGTGTATTGCAAAGCCGGAGGCAGAAGTACTATGGCTGTAAAGCAACTTAAGGAACTAGGCTTTACTGATATTCATGAATTACAGGGAGGAATGCTGGCTTGGGAAGCGGAAAAACTGGAAGTTGTAAGGGAAAAAGCTGTTAAAGAATAAATATTGCTAAAGAGGATTAAAATCCCCGAATATTTGGTCTGCTCGTCAATGGCGAAAATGACCATGGAATAGATGTCAGTATCATCAGAAGTGCAATGGTAAACCACATTGCCATAATTCTATACTTCTGATAATCATTTTGGGCCTTGTCTATCTTATCAGCCCCTATTGTAATTATCCCAACAGCTAGAACCATCATAGTAATGTGTTCCATACCAAAAAATCTAATCTCTCTGAGGTGAATCGCTGTACTGAAATTACTTAAAAAATATCTCACAATTGGACTCAGTATATACAAAACAATACCAATACAGAATTGAATCTGCACAATTTTCACAGTCAGGATTTTGATGGTATTGTCGAAAGAAGAGAAAGCATACTTTTTAATTCTACCTTGATAGGCTCTGAAAACTGCTACAAACAAAATTATCAATACCAGCCATCGGAAAAGAGAATGTAAAGGGAGTAATATTGCGTACATTTTTGATAAGTTGTAATGAGCAAAAGTAGTAATAAACTAAGAACAATCTCACTAACTTAACGACATTATGGGGGAGTAAATCTCCCCCTGTTTATTTATTAGAGATACCATTTTTTGTACCTACCCAAAGCTTCCAAATAATAATAATCAGCATATATAAGAGGAACATCAATCTCGCTATTCAAAGGATAAGCTCCAGTACTATGCATCAATAAAAAACCACCATTCTGACCAGCTTTAGCTCTGTAAGTATCACTTGATAATGACTTTATTATAATTTCAGCTACATTTACATACTCCTTTTTCTTATCATCACCACTGTATTGGGCCAATTCCAACAAAGCCGAAGCAATAATTGCACCTGCTGAAGCATCCCGTTTTGCATAAGGAATTCCCTGGGCATCGAAATCCCAAAACGGAATCTTATCAGCTGGTAAATTTGGGTGTGTTAATATGAACTTTGCGATCCCTTGAGCTTGTTTTAAATAAGCTTTATCTTTTGTAAAACGGTACATCATCGCATACCCATAAAGTGCCCATGCCTGTCCGCGTGACCATGAAGAGCAGTCAGCTGCCCCCTGCCAGGTTGCTTTCCTTAAAACATTTCCATTCTCAGGATTATAATCAACAACATGATAAGAACTAAAATCCGGTCTAAAATGATTTTTTAAAGTAGTGTTGGCATGTATAATCGAAATATCTGCATATTTTTTATCGGCTCCATTTCTACTTGACCAATACAATAATTCTAAATTCATCATATTATCAATAATTACAGGAAATTTCCAGTATTTATTTGCGTTCCAGGATTGGATAGATTGAACCTTAGGATTGTAACGCGTTGTAAGAGATTCTGCTGAACGAAAGATAATATCCTTATAAGCTTCATTTCCTGTAATTCTATAAGCATTCCCGAAACTACAGTACATCATAAAACCCAAATCATGATTACCAGTATAAGTCTGATTTGGTGCTATAGTTTTCAATGCCTCTTCAGCCTCCTTTTTTATAGTTTCATCTTTTGTTTGTTCGTAGATATACCAAAGGCTACCTGAATAAAAACCACTACACCACCATTTAATATCCTTGTTAATGGATTGACCATTAGCATAACTTTGAGGCGTTTGTCCATCCGGTATGTTTTTACTTAAAATTTTATATTGATCTGCAGCAAATTTAAACTCATCGTCAATAAGTTTGACCATTGAACTGCGATCCCTAGTCTGTGCAAAACAGATTGAGCACAAAAGCATCGAAACTAAAATAAAGTTAATTTTCTTCATGTTATTTTAAGGTTATTATTTTTATTTAATTGTAAAACTTGCTGTTGAACCGGCATAAGCTCCACTTGGCATTGTACAAGTTATTTTCTTTTCTCCAGAAAACATAAGTTCTACCTGTATATCAACATCTTGCTGACCAGGATCGGATACATAGAGAGTTGGTGTTTCGGAACCTAATTGTTTAATATAAATAACACAGGCTTTATCGACTTTAATGGTCATATCATTGTTCTTTAGCATTCCAGGCTTATAAAACACCGCCATCAACATGTGTAATCCTGTATGCTCAACAGCTTGTAGGGATTCCGTATTTTCCAAAATCTTTATTGTATTCCGATTATATTTTGAAATTCCATTTTTTCCAATACCTGGGAGGACAACATATTCATAACTTCCATTTTCAGGCTTGGTCCCATGATCTATCCATAATTTGAAAACTCTTTCTTGTAATTCCTGTTTACTTCCAAAATGATTGATCCTATACCAGTTCCCTTTTTGTACGTCGTTACTGATTTTAAGATTTCCTCCTTTAGGTAAAACATATCCAATGCTATCTTGTATTAACCATATTTCATTGCTACTTGCCGATTTCTCAACTTTTTCTCCCTTAAAGGAGGAAGTAAGAGTACCTTTAGACCAAGATTGATTGAGGCTTGTGGTAATATGCTCATTTGCCTTACTTTTTATTCCTGCCCCCAGACATACTATCTCCTGATCAAAAAAGAACCATGATTTTTTAGCCTCAACACTATCATAATTTAAGCTGTAAGTCGAGAGACCATAAAGCCCATCACTAACGCCACCAACAAAGCCTGTGGTACCTGGAATACCCCACTCCTTTTCAATAGTTGATCCACCGTCATCAAGATAATCCCTACTAGTGGTCCCCGGAATTTTATCCCATTCCCAAATAGGCATTATGTTGAAGTACTCTGACCCATTACGCTGAATATTAGTAGCTCCATCTGCTAAAAACTTGCCCAAAATATTCTCATTATTCCCTCTTTCAGTCCTCAATGTTCTCTTTGAAGCAGTCTGTATGCTAAAAGTATATGCTGGGCGAATATGTAAAGTATACCCACTTTTCCAATAATGACGATGAAAGGGCTCAGATCCACTATTTATATCTTCATGATCAATAAGCTTCATTTTCATCATCATCCCGGAAAAATCTCCCTTCAGTGAATCCTTACGACTTAAACCTCTTCCTCTTACATTAAAATCATAAAATCCATTTCTCATTGTCCTGCTAAATGTATTTTTAATAAAACCTACAAGAACTTTCATTTTTTCTTGAGACAATGCATAAGAGGTGTTGTGCAAATAATAAGCAGCATTGACAGAATTTTCAGCGAATACACGTCCATAGCTAGCTATCGATTGCTGCTTCCCATGCTGATAGTAACTTCCATCTACCTGAACACCACCTTTATCATCCATTATTGCAATTGGTTCAAACAGAAAATTAGCTGCAGAATCCAGGGTTATTTTATTTTCAGTTAAACAAGCCCGATACAAATAATGTAATGCCACATCAGAAGTATTAGCACCATCTCCCGGCTTTAGCTTTCTTTTCATCCTCATTATCAATGCATTTTTAAGATCAGCAGACAAAGGCCTCTTAGCAGATTGCATTAAAATAAGCGTCTGGCCAATAACCTGTGGATAATAAATATCATTGTACCACCAGTTTTTATTTACAGGGTTTCTATCTAACCAATTTTGCAATGATTTAGTTATTGAGACATAAATTTTAGGATCGTTATATAATTGATTTGAAGGACGAATGAATGCCATTGCCATTTCTTTAATTCTTCTTAAAGGATCATACTGAACATCTGTATAATTAATGTCACCCCAACTCCCGTCAGATTTAAAATTCAACAAGCTTTTGTTAACTCTATCCGTTAAAACTTTATCATTAATCTCATTTTGAAGATCTAAATAAATACGATTCATTATCATCCCATATGGCTCATTTTGTGCGAATAAATCATCTATTGAAGCAATGAATATAAATAGAAATAGAATGACCTTCATTAAGGGATTATTTTAATCTTAAATTCTTTAATACTAGATTCAGCACCATCAGGTGTTGTGTTATAAGAAAAAAACGTAGCTTTATATTCTCCTGTAGCGGCATATTTATAACTGTATACAGTTGTCGCCGCAGCTGAAATATTCTTAACAATAGCAGTAGGAACATCAGGAGTAACCCTTCCCGCGTATATTGGTTTACTTACAACCCAACTCGTATTACTCGCCTGTGTTGCTGGTCCTCCAATTATTGTTAATCCAGTAGTCGTTGCAACCCACCTAGCACTAGCAGGTGTCCAAACGTTACCATAACGCGTCCAAAAAAGGTTATCATTAGCAAGAGAGGCTAAATTATAAGTATAATCGGCCAATACATTGTTAACCAAATAATTGCTAACAACCCATGTTCTCTGAGTTGAGCCAGTTACCCCTGTATACTTAAAAGCAATAAAAAGAGAATCTCTTTCATTACTAATGATATCACTTAAATCTACAATTCCTGAATTTACAGCAGTGGCACTAGTCGCCAATGAAGCGCGATTTGTGATGTCTGTCCAGTTCGCATTCACTACTGATACAGAATCCATCTTCTTTAACTGGTTGGTCGCAAGTACCTGTAGCGTCCCAGTCTGAGTTCCAAATGATGCTGTAGTGGTAAAAGACAATGTCGTCTTTCCCAATTTCACAGATCTATTTCTAAGTTCATACTTATTACCTATAGCTCCCCCCCAGAAAATAATGTTATCTGCATAGCCACTCAAAGCAAATTTACAGGTATCTCCGAGTTTAAAAACAAATGTATCATCTATACTTGATCTGGCATTTTTTAAATCAATTGAAACCGTAGGAGAATTGACTTTAAGCTCCTTCTTACAAGCTACAAAAAACATGCAGGCTGTTAAGATTATATTAAATAGATATTTCATGTCCTTTTTTTTTAATCGTTAATTAATAGCCAGGGTTTTGAATCAAGGCTTTATTCAAATTCAACTCATAGGTTGGTTTAGGAAGAAAAACATGTTTTTGATCAATACCGGCTAAGCCCTGATATCCATTTAAGTTTCCAGATGCTGATACATTAATTCCATTTGCAGCTGCATAATTAGTAAAGGCCTGCATATCGGCTACAAAATTACCCCACCTTATTAAATCTGCTTTACGAGAACTTTCAAAACACATTTCTCTCATCCTTTCATCTTTGATAGCCTGATGAAAATCCATTTTATTCAAGCCAGGTGTTAATATGTATTCGGTTCCGGTAGTGATTGTTGCCGTAGCTGTAGCTGTAATGCCTGTTGTAGGCGCTGCTATCGTAATTGTCGGTGCAGAACTAAAGTATGGTCCTCCTGTGGTTAAGTTCCCCCTTGAGGTCAGTTTTATACCCGTTACAGCTGTACCAGTAACCACTGCTTCAGCTGTAGCACCAGCCCCCCCGCCACCACTAATTGTTACTATAGGTGGTGATGCAGCTGAATATCCTGTCCCACCATTTATCATGCTGATGGTTTTGATAATATTACCATATTTTGTACCATAGCCACGTTCACGCACCTCATTAATTGCGTCGTATGCAGCCTGAGTTGGTCCATTATTTACCTGATTTTCCGCCTCTGCTTTCATAAGCAGAACATCTGAATAACGAATAACCGGCCAATTGATATTATAAGTTCCGTTTAAACGTGATGCTTCGGGACAGTATTCTCTGCGAAATTTACCGCAACTCATTTGCCATACATTCGGACGATTGGCTTTTACTCTTACTGTTGAGGTACTGGAGTAATAGAAATCTGGACAATTCCAATCTCTTCTGGTATCCAAAGATGCTTTATTAACCAATGTACTACCGGGATCAACTTCATAACTATCAAACAACTTTTTAGTAATAGAAATCCATGAAGCTGCTGTATAAGATGTCTTATCAAAAACGACATAAGAAGAAGAAAGGCCTACAAAATTACCGATATCATTACCAGTTTTATTAGTTTCACCTGCTGCAGCTCCAGCAGAGCCCCATTCTAAAATATTCTCTTTAACATCGTACTTATCCTGGCATAAATTGATAAATACCTGTTTATAATCTGGATTCAACATATGCAGACCTGACTTAATTACCTTATCCGCATAAGTAATTACATCAGCATATTTGCTTACGTCATTTACAGGATATCCAGCCCAGTATAAATACACTTTGGCCAACATAGCTTGAACAGCAGTTATCGTTACCTGGTCATTGTAACCCAGACTAGCAACAGTACGTCCTTCCAACAGCGTTTCTGCTTCTTTTAAGTCGCTTACAATATGTGCATAAATGTCGGCTTGTGGTGTTGCAGGAATATTTACATCTGAAATTGCAGGGGAATGCAATATTAAAGGTACATCTCCGAAATTAGTCGTGAGTAAAAAATAATTATATGCTCTTAAAAACAAAGCCTGTCCTTTGATATATCCACGTTGTTTCTCGTCCATTGTTGGCTTGTTAATGTTATCAATAAGCACATTTGCATTATTGATGCCTAAATATGGCCACCTCCAAAGGTCTGCTATATAAGCATGTCCGGCATTGTACGAAGAATAATAGAGGCCTCTTGCCTCTCCACTTGATGGACGGTTGGGAATCATTTCATCAGTTGTGCTGCTAAAATTAAAGTTCAGAACCTGTCCGTACATACGTTCATACATCATATTGCTGTACACACCGTTTAATGCTACCTGGAGCTGGTCTGCGGTTTCGTAGTAATTCTTTTGACTATAGAAATCAGTTGGTACTGTATCTAAAAATTTATTACAGGATGAAAATACAGTCATCACAAATAACAAAACCATTATATATATATGTCTCATTTTCTTAATTTTTTATAGTAATTAAAATGCTGCATTTAAACCAAAAGTAACGGTAAAGGACTGAGGGTACGTACCGTAATCAAATCCAGGTGTTAAGTTACCGGGTCTTGATGAGGCTTCAGGGTCTAGTCCTGAGTACCCTGTGAACGTTAATAAATTCTGGGCAGAAACATTCACCCGCAATTTAGACATGCCAGTACTTTTCAAAAGTTTGCCAACAAAATTATAACCTAGCTGTACTGTTTTCAATCTCAAATAGGATCCATCCTCTACAACTCTTGACGAATAATTTGCTGCAGTCATACCCCCTGCTCTAAATAAATCGTTGGTTTGATTTGTTGGTGTCCAGCGATTTTCGAAACTTGCAAATTGATTTAAGTTTGGATTGGTTACAATTCCTCCTTCAAAAACATAACGGTTGGCATTAATGATGTTATTTCCATAAGACCATTGCAAAAATACCCCCAGATCCCAGGCTTTATAACTAAAATTATTACTGAAACCACCAGTATGTATTGGCAAACCACGACCAATTATAGTATAGTCATTACTATTAACTACTAAATCGCCATTCAAATCTTTATACTTAATGTCTCCAGGCTGTATAGATGCCCTGGTAGCTCCATTCGTAGTAATATCATTTTTAAGCAAAAAAGAACCATTTGGCATTTTATCAAAATCACTGTATTGATAAACTCCATCGAAAATCAAACCATACATCTCTCCAACTGAGCGGCCTTTAACAGAAATATATGGAGACAAACTGGTATAAGTTGTATTGAAGAAAGTACCTGAACCCCGAATCAGTGAGTTTTGTCCTTCATTTAAATCCAGAATTTTATTCTTATTAAAACTAATATTGAAATTGCTGGTCCAATTGAAGTTTTTAGTTTTAACATTGGTGCTATTCAGTGTAATTTCCAACCCCCTATTCTCCAGTCTTCCAATATTTTTAAATCCGGTAGAACTTTGTATACCGTGGGAGTACGGCAATTCCGCGTTTAATAATAAATCTGTGGTTACTCTTTTATACAGGTCAACTGTTAAGCCAAAACGGTTTTTCAGAAAACTCATGTCTAAACCAATATTAGTCTGTGTATTGGTTTCCCATCTTAAATCCCGATTTCCAGCTGCGGTTATAACGCCACCAATAGCAACTGGATTACCATTAAAAGAATACCAATAATTGATGTTTCCTAGATTTATCTGATCCAGGTATGCGAAATCACTAACTCTGTTATTTCCCGAAGCACCATAACCTACACGTAACTTACCATCTGATATCCAGCTTACTTGTTTTAAGAAATCTTCCTGACTAAATCTCCAACCTGCAGATACAGAAGGGAAATATCCCCAACGATTTCCTGGAGCAAATTTAGATGAACCATCGGCTCTGAATGAAGCAGTCAATAGATATCTACCCTTGTAATCATAGTTTAAACGCCCTAGAAATGAGACTAATGTCCATCTGGAACTTCCAGAAGTGATTGAGGTATTTGCTGGTGGACTTAAATCTAATGCATCTATCCCTAAGCTTTCATTGGTAATTTGTGTAGCATATATGGAACGAAAAGAATTCTTATTCCTCTGAGATGAAAAACCAGCTAATACTGTCAGATTGTGATCTTTATTAAATGTATTTCGATATGTTAGTGTATTATCATTTAACCAGTTAAAAACAGGTTCTGTTACAAATCTTCCATTCGGTCCAGGGCTATTAGGATACCTACTGGCTGACTGTGTAAATGAGTTGTTAAAGATATTAGTTTCTCTATTACTGTTTGTAAACCCTCCTGCAACTCTAAGCTTTAGTTTTGGTGTAAAAGCATATTCTGCATATCCATTAGCGACCATACTTGTTGATTTATATAGTGTTTTCTGGTTTTGCAAGCTTATCAATGGATTTACCCTATAATCCTGATTATTTCCGATATCATTCGTAGGATCGTAAAAAGAGTCTATAAGGTCTGTGCCTTGATCCCGTCCTGATAAGGATGCGGCAGGCCTGTAACCCCAGACAGAATATAATAATCCGGCAGATGCATAAAAATTTGTTGCCGATATAGGTGTCCCAAAAGTTTCGCTATAAGCATAATTAATGTTTATGCCAGTTTTGAGTTTATTATTTATTTTATGATCCAATACAACACGCCCTTGAAATCTTTCAAAACCACTTTTAATAACAATTCCTTTTTGATTATTATAGTTACCAGAGATGGAATAGGTAGTCTGCTCATTACCACCTCGCATAGCAATATCATGATTTTGATTTTGGCCAGTCTGGAAAACATGATCCTGCATATCAATACCTTGAACATTTCTATAATCTTCAATGGTAATACCATCTTTTAAATAGACCGAATCAGCAAAAGTTGAATTAAGTTCCTTTACATATTTAACAAACTCATAAGGTTTAAGTAATGGTATTTTACTAGGTGACTTCTGTAAACCATAATAAGCATTATATGTAATCTGAGTTTTTCCAGCTTTCCCTCTTTTAGTAGTGATGAGCACTACTCCATTTGAGCCCCTGGCACCATAAATTGCGGTAGCAGAAGCATCTTTTAAAACATCAATGGATTCTATGTCTGAAGGATTGATTGAGTTTGCATCTGAATTTTCAGAAGGGAATCCATCTATCACATATAACGGTGAGTTGTCTTGTGATATTGAGCCTGCACCACGAATCACAATATTTGCAACTGCACCTGGTTGACCATCATTTGTTGAAACTTGTACTCCAGCAACACGACCAGCCAATGCCTGATCAAAAGACTTTACCGGGGCCTGTTCCATATCTTTCATATTTACAGACCCAACTGCTCCGGTTAAATCAGCTCGCTTTACCGTTCCATAGCCAACAACCACAACATCATTTAAACCTATTACTGCTGATTTTAAAATAACATTTATAGTAGTTTTATTACCTACTATAATAGTTTGTGAACTAAAGCCTATATAATTAAATACAAGCTCATCAGTAGCAGCAGCCTGAATTTTAAATCTGCCATCTCCATCTGTTAAAGTGACTATTTTAGAGCCTTTAATAGAAACAGAAACACCTGGTATCGCTTGCTTCTGTTCATCGGTTACTACACCAATTATATTCTTACTTTGAGCAAAAACCTGCAGACTGGTTAATAGACCCAGCATTAATAGTGTTAAGAATTTTTGATACTTGTGGGCATATAACAATAAAGCTTTAGTGCCCCAGTGATTGTAGAATTTAATCATAGTCTGAGATTATATTTGGTTGTTATTCAGCTCTCTACCTTTCTGATATCGAGACCTAAACAAACGTATGATTTTATGTTTTTTTTGAGGTGGTAATTTTCAAAGTAATTAGGGGTATTTTTCTAAATTATTGAGGAAAACAGGCTAAAAATCATATTTTTAACTTATCAAACCAAATGAGTTACTTACAACCAATACCTAAAAAATCGTCTAAATATCTATACTTAATAATTATAGCTATTGGATTCTCCATGCCTGTAAAAGCCCAACGACCTATATTATTTGATCACATAGGCATTGAAGAAGGACTGACACAAAATTCTGTTATTTCCATCACTCAAGATAAAAATGGTTTTATGTGGTTTGGGACTCGTTATGGCTTAAACAGATATGATGGTTTCAATATTAAGACTTATCAATTTCCAGCTGGAGACTCTACACTATCTGCTAACAATTACATTAAAAGTTTATACTCTGATTCTAAAGGAAAGTTATGGGTAGGAACTCCAAATGGATTAAATCTATATGATCCGTTAACTGATAGTTTCAGTAAATTAAAACACGATAGAAAAAATCCAAATAGCTTAAGCAATAGTTTCCCTGTCTGCATTTATGAGGATAAAAATGCTAACATCTGGATAGGTACTCCAAATGGATTGAATAAACTCGAAAAAGGTAATCCAAATAGCATCAAAAGATATTTGACAAATGAAGGTTTAAAAAACCCTCATCATGACATCAGAACCCTATATGAGGATCACGCCGGTCATCTGTGGGTAGGAACATCTAATGGATTACTCAAAATGGAACTAAAAGAGGGGAAATATCATACCACAATATTTACTCATAACAATCAGAAAGGTAGCATTAGCGATGATTACATTTCAGGAATTGCTGAAGACCGAAAAAAGAGACTTTGGATTAGTACCCAAAATGGGGGGATAAATCTTTTCGACCCTATTCATCAAAAATTCACGGCTTTTAAACATGTGGAGACTGACCCTAAATCTCTAATTAACAACACTATTCGATGCTTAACTATAGATGACGCTGGTAAAATCTGGATTGGTACACTGGATGGTCTAAGTATAATGGATGTGGAAACTTTTACTTATACAAATATCAAATATGATCCGAATGAGAACAGAGGCTTAAATCAGAACTCAATACATGCGATGTACAAAGATCAGAGTGGCTCTATCTGGGTGGGTACTTATTTCGGAGGAGTTAATGTCAATTATCCTTATGCAACTACATTTAAAGTCTACAACAGAAGCAATTCTAACCTAAATAATAATGTCATCAGTAGCTTTGCTCAGGATCAGTCTGGCAACCTATGGGTAAGCACAGAAGGTGGTGGCTTAAACTATCTAAATCAAGGCAATACTACATTTAGATCATTTAAAAACATACCTGAAAATCAAAATTCTTTAAGTTCAAATCTCGTTAAGAAAATACTTTTAGATAAAACACAAAAATTATGGGCTGCAACACATGGTGGAGGTTTAAATGTATTAGATATAGATAAGAAAGCTTTTAAACATTACAATTTCGGTTCAAAAACAATAGAACAAGTTGATGAAATCCGTGCTATAATAGAAGATACTGACTCCCGGTTATGGGTAGCAACACATTTAAACGGGATCAGTGTTTCAAATCCGGAAAAGACGAAATTTAATTTCCTGAAGAGATTAAGTCAACAATTAGAAGGCCGGAATGTAATTAGCTTAATACAAGCTAAAAATCAGCAAATATATTTTGGAACTTCAAACGGCCTGTATATTTACAACCCAAAAAGGGCTGAGTTTTATACATTAAAAAATCAAAGAACAAACCAACCCATTACTTTGTATATTAACTGTATTGCAGAGACCAAACAGAACAACATTTACTTCGGCACCAATTATAATGGCTTGTATTACTATGATCAACATAAAAACAAACTCCTTAACTATACTATAAAGAATGGGTTGCCGAATAATAACATTATGGCCATTCTGGAGGATGACAATGGTTATTTATGGATTAGTACTGCTAATGGCCTATCTATGTTTAACCCAGTATCAAAAACCTTTAAAAACTACACCATAGCTGATGGTCTTGCTGGTAATGAATTTAACTTGAATGCTGCATTTAAAAACCAGAATGGTGAAATGTTTTTTGGAGGATACAAAGGTTTTATCAGCTTTTACCCTGATCAAATTCAAACCAATTCAAAGCCTTCTCAAATTGTTGCAACAGATTTACAGCGCTTTGATCAATCTGTTCAGATTAATCAGAAGGATGGCTTGCTAAAGAAGAACATCTACTTTACAAACGAAATAGTTTTCGATAATAGTGAAAACACTTTTAGCTTAAGTTTTGCGCTCCTCAATTTCATAAAACCTAATAAAAATCATTATCTGTATAAACTTGAAGGTTTTGAAAAAAACTGGAACCATGTAAGTATACCAAAAGCGACATATACCAATTTGCCAGAGGGCAATTATACTTTTTTGGCTAAGGGCATTAATAACGATGGTGTACAAAGTGACAATACACTAAAAATCAAGATTGTGATAAACCCTCCGTTTTATCGAACCTGGTGGGCCTATCTATTTTATACTTGTGTAATTAGTGCTATCGTTGTATTGATTATACGATACCTCCTGATTAGAGCCGTTCTGAAAAAGGAGAAAGAGATCAATGCTCATAAGTTGGCCTTTTTTACCAATATTTCACATGAAATACGTACTCCACTTACTTTAATTGTTGGACCATTAGAAAAGCTGATTGAAGACACCCAGGATGAACAGCAAACGAATAAAGCTTTACAATCCATGAAGAACAATGCAGATCGGCTGATGAAGCTGGTTACAGAGTTGTTAGACTTTAGAAAGGTACAGAGTGGAAAAATGAAATTACAGGTAAATAATGTTAATATAGTGAAATTTTGTAAAGAAATTTTCCTGGCCTTTCAGCAAATGGCTACCCTCAAAAACATTCATTACACTTTCAATTCGGATAAGGAAGAAATCTTTCTCTACTTTGACCTGATACAATTAGAAAAAGTGATGTTTAACCTTATATCTAATGCGCTGAAATTTAGTAAAGAGGGAGCAAACGTATTGATAAACGTACAAGAGGAAAGTAATTGTGTTAAAATTAATGTATCCAATGAAGGAGAAGGTATAGCTCCTGATAGTCAGGCTAATTTATTTAATGATTTTTATCAAGCTAAGCCAAGTGTAAATATCGGCACTGGTTTAGGACTTTCTTTTTCTAAGCGTATCGTTGAACTTCATAGCGGCACAATTGGTTTCGAGAGTAATCCTATGTTAAATGGAAAGCCATACCTTACCACCTTTACTGTCGGATTAAAAAAAGGAAAGGAACATTTTAAATCTGAAGACTTTGTTATAGAAGCCCCTATTTACTACAAAGAGACTTCGACCGATTTGGATTTGGAATCAACTAAAGCTGATCTGGCAGAGGCAACTGAGGGTAATAAACGATATACCGTATTATTAGTGGAAGATAATGATGAAATCAGGTCATTTATCAAAAGGTCTCTGTTGAAAACATATCAAATTATTGAATCCAAAGATGGACAGAATGGTTGGGAAACTGCAATTAATCAAATCCCAGATTTGATTATTAGTGATATTATGATGCCCGTTATGGATGGCTTAGAATTATGCAGGAAATTAAAAAGTGATGAAAGAACCAGCCATATCCCAGTTATTCTATTAACGGCAAGGTCTTCTTATATTCATCAAATAAACGGGTTGGAAACCGGAGCGGATGCTTATGTCATTAAGCCATTTAATGTAAAAATGCTTCAACTTAATGTACATAATTTACTTGTTGCACGAGAAAACATACGAAATAGGTTTGCACAAGTTGTTAGATTAGAACCTAAGAAACTTTTCATCAATACTTCAGAACAAAACTTTTTGGCTAAAATTATGCAGATCATAGAGGATGAGATGGAAAATGTAGATTTTGATGTTCCTACTTTATCCTCTAAAATTGGTATGAGTCAGCCTGTTCTATATAAGAAGATACGTGCGCTTACAAATCTTTCGGTAAATGAGTTTATCAAATCAATGCGTTTAAAAAGAGCTGCCCAGTTATTAGAATCAGGGAATGAAAGTATAGCTGAAATTGCCTTCAAAGTAGGCTTTAGTGACAGAAAATATTTTAGTATGGAGTTTAAAAAACAATTCGGAAAAACTCCAAGTGAATTTCGATAGATTTCGTTTCCTCTGCTCCTCTTCCGCTTGTTTAACCTCATCTTTTTCAGATAGGGGCTCATCTGTTTTTAGTTTCTCTTTTCTTTGTGGAGGTAACTTCCCTCCTTTATTTGAACTTAGACCGGATACTTTTTGCTTTTTCATCATTAGTATAATTTAACTAAATACAACCTTAAGTATTTAAAGAACATCATTAATCTGAAATTGATTCGAATTCATAAAAAAATGACAAACATGCTTAACAAAACAATGAATTCTCTGATCTTCTTAAATTCAATTTTATATAAAGAAATAAGTTACTTTATTATCTTTGAATATGAAATTAACTGTACTTCTACTCTCAACATGCTTTTGCATGGCTATTACAAAAACCGCTCTTGCTCAAAATGATTATATAGTAACCCTGAAAAATGATACTCTAAGAGGTGAAGTAAAGAATACTTTATTTGGCTACAAGCATAGATTTAAAGAAACAGGACAATCAAAATCGAACCTGATCACTGTAAAAAACACTAAGCTTTATTCAAAGATTTCCAATAAAAAAGTAAATACTTATGAAGCAAGGATTTTGCCTGATAAAAAAAAACCAATTTTTATGGAGTTACTCGAAAAAGGCGATATTAACTTGTATGAATTAATAGTGTATAATGGAGGAATGAATGGAAGTACAACTACTAACTGGTATGCCAGTAAAGGTAGTGGTCCTTTGTTTAGTTTAAAAACAAGTGCACTAGCTTTCAACAGGGCTGATAAAGAGAAAAGTTTTGAACAGCTACTCAGCGATAATCCAGCATTATGGGCGAACTTTAAAGCAGAAAAAAGTTTCAGCTTTAAAGTTCTAAGAAAATACATCAACCTTTATAATCATGAAAAAATAAAGACTGTTACATCTGAGTAAGACACTATTTAATTAAAATAACAGTCTCAACTTTACGCTGTCCATAATGATCATACTTTTTGTTGTCAGTCGGGTAATTAACAATACCGTTAAATGGCTGCCCATTAACCCACATCATTGTCGATCCACCACCATCAATATTCATCGCAGATTTTGGATTGAAATAACGAGTTAAAAAGGAAGTAAGTTCTTTAGCAGACATTCCCAAGGCATTCTTATTTCTTCCATCAACTGTAATCAATAACAAAGTGCCTTCTTTTGTAACAGCAATAGCCGTTCTTGGATGTCGCACTCCCTGGTGTTTCAAATAATGTTCGTAATGTAACTTCTTAATATTGATACCAGTGGTATCTGCAAAAGTTAAACCAACAGGTTTAAAATTGTCTACAAGCATTGGCGCTCCTGTCATAATATTTTCAGACTTTATGCCAGCAAAGTTTTCAGGAGAAAACCGGATATCAAACTCCCTCCCTTGATCATCCAAAGTAAACATTCCCTGATGTTTCCACCAATAAATACTGCTCTTAGGAACTTTGACCTGCTGAATATCTCTCCCTTTTAAGCGTAAGTGCATATAGTCTGCAGAGTCCTTTTTCTCAATAAAATAGGTTGCATTTATACCTGCTATCGCTCCTTTAACCCTACTTGCAAATACAGACAAGGAATCCTTTTCTTTTTTATATTCAAAAACCATCTCACCTAATCCAGCTTTCGGATTAAAGCTAATCACATTAACATTCTGATTGGCGAATTGCTTATCAGTCTTACTATTGTATTTATACCAAACTACATCTTTTCTTAAAGTATCTATAGTCCATCCTGTTGTTTCTAACAATACTTTTTGAGATATTGATTTCTGTATGCTACACCCTAAAAACAGTGCGCAAATTGATGTAATTATTAATGATTTCAGTTTCAAAGTATATTATTTTAAAAATTTAATATTCATTATTTCTGCAAGTTGCTTACCTATTGTTTCAGATATCCTCATATATCCTAAATCAGTCAGATGTGTCCCATCAACAGTAGCATCATGGTCATCTCCCATCAAATCTTCCGATTTGATATAGTAAATATTCTTATTCCCTTCAGCAAGTAGTTTATTATATGTCTTTTTGAACTCTCCATTTTGCTGCTCTATTCTATCTTTCATTACCGAATTCCAATTGCTAATCTCCCTTCTTACACTTTCTACCATCACTATCGGTACTTCTGGTTTCAACTTTCTTAAACGGAAAACTAATGGATAGGATCTTTCTTTCACTTCATGAGGAAGTGCATTTGGTACACAATCTAAAACATAAACTTCTGCAGGTATTTTAGCAAGAATATCCGCAATCTCAATTTCCATCTTCCCACTACCACTAAAACCTAAGTTGAGAAAATCAATTTTCATCTTTCTGGATAATATGGAAGGATAAGCCATCCCTGGTCTGGAAGCAGCAATTCCTTGCGTTATACTCGAACCATAAATCGCAACCTTTCTTGTGGGTAAATTTGCAGCGTCCCCAGGTAAAATCTCTGCATCCTTAAAAACACCAATTTCTATATCCCTTACCTCTGAATATATCGGAAGAAAAACACGGTAATTTCTTAGCTCGCCGTCCAAATTTTCTACAAGTAACACCCTATTATTTGTACCAGTTGGCCTTGCAGATGAAACATATTGCCAAACTTTCCCATTCCAACAATATAAATCTAATCCATTTACACCTACTGAAGACATATTCCACATCGTATTCAGCTTATCCAATTTCCAATTCAACTTAATACTTTTTGAATTTGTTTTAAAAGCAATATTCATCCCTGCAGAATACTTTGAAAATCTTCGTACCAGGTCTGGCAAACGCGTAACATCCACTGAATCTATACGATGATAATTTGTTTTGTCTGAAGATGTTCTCCCTAAAACTGTAAGTTCATGTCCCTTTTTAAAGGTAAAATTATCCTGAGCGAGGACCGGAAAGGGATTAAATAGAAAAGCTAATACGATGTATTTGTAAAGTTTCATTATGTTTATTTTCTCTTGAAATTAAAGAAGTAATATTCGACAAAATAGAAATTATTTAACTATGAAGCGATCCATGTCAAAATATAATGTATCAGAGCAGCTAACAAACCTGTTGCGGGAATGGTCAATATCCAGGCATACATTATAGGAATAGTCACACCCCATCGCACAGCCGAGATTCTCCTGATTGCTCCGACCCCTATGATGGCACCGGTAATCGTATGAGTTGTACTTACAGGAATCCCCAGCATACTTGTAGAAAAAAGAGTAATTGCCCCCGAAGTTTCAGCACTAAAACCTTCAAATGGCTTTAGATGTGTTATTTTAGAACCCATAGTTTTAACAATTCGCCAGCCACCAGGTAGTGTACCTACTGCCATTGCCATATGACAAGATATAACCACCCAAAATGGTATTGCTGCATTTTGATCTAATTCTCCTGAAGCAATTAAGGCTACAGCGATGATACCCATTATTTTTTGTGCATCATTTGCACCATGTCCAATACTAAAAGCAGCAGCAGAAAGCAACTGAAGCTTTTTAAAGTGCTTGCTTACAGTCCCCCGATTAGAATTTCTACAAATCCACATCATTACAATAGATATTAGTGTGGCTACCAACATCCCAATTATAGGGGCTAAAAAAATAAACATGATAATCTTTAAAACAGCAGAATAAATTACCGCGTTGAAACCTGCTCCTGCTATTGCAGCACCGACAAAACCACCAATTAAAGTATGAGATGAACTGGAAGGAAGTCCAAAAAACCAAGTTGCCAGATTCCATAAAATAGCAGCAAGTAATCCAGCAATAAGTACTTGCATCGTCACAATCTCTGGATGAACTATCCCCTTGGCAATTGTATTAGCTACATGAAGTTTGAAAATCAAATAGGAAATAAAATTAAAAAAGGCTGCCCATAAGACAGCCAACCGAGGTGATAAGACCCTGGTTCCAACAATTGTAGCGATAGAATTAGCTGCATCGTGAAAACCATTGATAATATCAAAGAGTAAGGCTAATCCAATAACTATGATAAGTATGGTCATAACACATCCCCCTCTCTGGTAACATCATATGCATCAGATACTTAAAGTTATGAAAATAACACCTTTATTTTTAAGATTTAATTGCCGATAGCCAAGCCTCTGCCATTAATTGTGAACCCGCAATTGTTGGATGGACGCCATCTCTTGTCCAATAAACACCAGGCGCAGATTGCTGTGCTTTGTCAAAAACCTTTTGATAAGGAATAAATACAGCATCAAACGAACTGGCAAGCTCAGCCACCACCTTTTGATAATCTTTAAATTCAGGATCCCAAAATTCATGCTTTCCTTTTATACCTGTAACACCAAAAGGTTCGCCTATTATAAGCTTTGTATCAGGAAGGTTTTGCCTGGTCTTATCTAACAAAATCTGGTAATTTTCTCTGAACGATTTTAAAGTACCTTGCACGCCATTGTTCTTTACCCAGAAATCATTAACACCAACCAGAATACTTAAAACACTAGGTTTTAAATCAATAGTATCACGTTCCCAACGCTCTATTAGATGAAAAGTCTTATGTCCACTAATACCTCTGTTATAAATCTTCAGCCCTTTCCCCGGGTGATGATAAAGTAATTGAGAAGTAGACAAAAAAGCATATCCTGTTCCCATTGCTGGTCCATCATTAAACCTCAACTCTTCTCTTTTCCTGTAAGAATCTGTAATTGAATCTCCCTGAAACAGGATAATATCACCTTCCTTTAAGGATATTTTTTTATCAACATTTCCTATTGCAGCTTTTACAATTTCCGGGATACTTAACGAAAATGTACCTGCAAGAGCTGCATATTTAATAAAGCCCCGGCGGTTTGTATTTAGATTATTTTCCATACGTATAAAAACCTATATTATTTCTTTAACAACTTAGATTCCAACCAGGAGAACCATATTTTGGATTGATCAGGACTAACAACATGTGCAATCTCCGGGAAAATGAACAGTTCTTTTGGCGCCTTAATATTATTGTAAGCAGCATAAATAGAAGTTGGTGGCGTTACCTCATCATTATACCCCCAGGAATAAATACCCGGCACCTGAACAAGCTTGGCAAAATTCGCTACATCATAATATCCTGAAGTAGTAATTTTATCCTTAGTAGCAGCTAAATTTTTAGTCGAATTGGCAAACATATTTGGCCAGCCAGCAGCTCTTCCATTTAAATATCCAGTTAAATCACACATAGCCGGACAAAAAGCAAGTAAATATTTTACTCTCTTATCTAATGCTGTAGTTACAATTGAAAGTGCACCACCCTGACTAGATCCTGCAACAGCCAGATTCTGTCCATCAAATTGAGGCAGACTGTAAATAAAATCCAGAGACTTTACACATCCCATAAAAACTCTTCTAAAATAATAACTATTCCTGCTGTCCAAATTAAAATATGGATATCCTCCTAAAGCTCCTTTATATAGATTGTCATAAACATCACCTTTCATATTTACAGGAATGCCATGGATTCCTATTTCTAGAGTAATCAATCCTTTTGAAGCAAATGCAGGATTACCATTATGTGCTCTGACGCCTGCACCAGGAAAACGGACCACTGCTGGATATTTACCTTCCTTTTTAGGTACGCATAAAATACCATAAATTCTGGAACCCAGTTGATGGTTCTGGAAACTAATATGATACACATTAACAACATCATTACTCCTATCAGCTAAAAGCTCCATCTTAGCATCAAGTGGTATTTTAGCAGCCATAGCCTTTTCATTATTCCAAAAGTGTATAAAATCTGTTGGTGTTATACTCGTCGTTTCTATTTTATCCGGGTCAAAACCCACTGTAGAAATCCCCCTATATAACTTACCTTCATATTCACAGGTTACCACACAGCGTAAAAACCCAGGTTGTTCCATTGTACCACCACTAATTTTCAGGCTGCCATCTTTAAGATCATCTGTTCCTTTAAGTACTGGCAACATTTTTTCCGGTCCCACCTCATAGTTTAGCTTGACGTTTCTTAACACTGTACCATTTTGACTAACTGTTACAGTAAATACCACAGGCTCTTTTACTTTATAAAGCTGATCTTTATGATCAGCACTCACATTAATTACTACACCTGCTGGTACCGCCTGTCCATTACAAACAAATGATATACAAGCGAACAGACATACTGCAATTACAGTTTTTTTAAGGATCGATTTTAAATATTTCTTCATATTATGTTAAATTATTAATTGTCAATTTTTAGGGAGTATAACTCCACAAATCTTTACCATCTCTAAAATAAAGGATACCCTGTTTATCCATAGAGACAAAAAATGCTGGTTTTTCTGAGACTATTACAACTTTTTTGCTTTGAGGATCAATTTGGAACAATCTCCCATTACCGGTTCCAAAGACTTTTCCTGAAGGATGTATAACCAGATTAACATCTCGCCAAACAGCACTATTTTTCTGTTGAACTGTTAACTCAAATAATTTATAACTGGCAATAACTTTACGAAGCGGGGCATTCAGTACAAACAAAACACCATCTGCTACGCCCCATAAATTACCATCCGGACCTTTAATCAGACAAGTAATTGCTTTTGCACCTGATACCGGAACAAGCTCAAATGTTTTAACTTTTCTCTGCGGATCCCAGCCAAATAATTTCGCTTCATTTACTTCAGGTTTAATTCCTAAACCACCCCAGACTGAAGTTCCTGCAATAATCTCTTTCTCGTGATAGATCATACTAACTAAAGATAGCTTTGGAACAAGCCCTTCATAGGCAATCAGTTTATCAGTTTTAGGATCATATTCAATTAAAGCCCCTCCAAGTCTTCCATAATCGGGTACAGTACCAAAAAACATTTGATCAGACTCTGGTATACCGGTACCACAAAATGGACGATCCTGACCTTCAATATGTCCTAATAATTTAGGATTCCCTTCTTTAAGGTCCCATGGCTTACGAGTATCATATTTGTAAAATTTACCTTTTGGATAAATGCCAAAATACATATCGCTTCCATTCAAAGTAATACTTTCTGACTGATGCAAACCAAAATAACGTTGTGTTTTACCTGTCTTAGGGTCATACGTAGCATTACTGCCGACCAAATACCCTCCCGTCCAGATTCTACCGTCAGGACCTGTTTTCGTGATATTTATTCCAATAGGTTGTGGAGGAAGCATCAAATCTTTTGTAACGGTTTTTCCAGATATTGGGTCGTATCGAATCAGATCACCATCTGAATTCAATAGATACAATTTTTTATCCTTCCCCCATTTCATATTCATTGCTCTACTGGTTTTCACTAATAATTGTGGGCTAACGGTAGGCTTTAAAACATCATGGGCAATCAAACTACTGCTATCGGTATAGTATACCTTTTGATCGTAAGGAGACTTAACAACACCTTTAACCATAATTATCTTAGGAATTTCGGCATCAAAAGTCTTTTTGTCCAGATTATATACCAATGTTTTGTGCTGATCGGGTAAATTGGCAAAGAGCCTATCGCCACCATTTAATCCTTTCACAATTCCCATATCATATACAAAACCAGGCAATCCTCTGTATTTCCCGGGTAATATCTCCCTTTTTTGCCCTGTTGCCACATCTATTTCAACCAGGTAACTATGTGAGCCTATACCTGCAAAAAGCTTACTTGTTTTTTCATGATAGGCAATACCGTGTACATAATTTTCGGATGGGACAATGGGTCCATTGCAAACATCCTTAAACCCATCGCTTGGATGATAACGAAATATCCTGCAACCAGGATAAGTTGCTCCGAATATCTCTCCATTTTTTCCAGGTGTAACAGCAAACAAATAGGTTTCAGAGGAAAGTGGTTTCCCAAGATCTTCTATTTTCTGGCTTCCGGGACGGTGTTTAGCCAGTCGCCCACCTGCAGATCCTGCAATATAAAGCCAACCATCAGAAGATACTGTAATGTCCCAGGCACCATCCATCCGCTCTAGAGGTAAATTAACCATTAAAGAAGATTTAGTTAAGTTATACCCCAGCAAATACCCCGGTTTACCTCTTAGTACCGTATACACCCATTCATTACCATCGTCATCTTCTGTAAACACACTTCCTTCCAGCCATTTCTCAGCAACCTGAACACCTAAATTTTTAAACTTACCTGTATACTTCAATGTATCTTCAGATAATGAAGTTGCTTTTCCAAATACTGGTTTTATCAATAGAAAAAGCAATAAAAGGATATAATATTTATAAAATTTCATATTGCCATAAGTTAATGCCATTCCTAAAATAGAACCTCCCTTGCTGATCCATACATAATGAATGTGCAGCAATTCCTAACGGAATCATCGTTACTTCTTTACTAGACGGATCTATTTTAAAAAACTTTCCTCCAGCAGTTCCATACACGTTTCCAGATGGATGTAAAACAAGGAATGCATCACGCCATACAGGCTTCTTTTTTACTTCTTCAGGAACTTCAAATACTTTTTTAGAAGTTCTGACTGTCTTACTTACCGGATCAAAAATAAAACATACTCCATCGGCCATACCCCATACCATACCATCAGGTCCATTTATTAACCCAGTAATAGCCTTTGCTTCTGGTACAGGAACTAGTTCAAATGTCTTTATCTTTCTAACAGGATCCCAACCGAACAAACTGGCTTCTTTAGCTATTGGCACCGCACCTAAACCACCCCATACAGAGGTTCCTCCCAATACTGAACCATTTGCATAAACCAGACTTACTATCGATGAATTAGGCATAACATTAAAATAGGGAGTCATTTTACCCTCCTTAATATCATACGCAGCTAAAGCCCCGCCTAATAATCCATATCCCGGAACTGTACCAAAATAGAGCTGACGATGTTCTGCAACATTTACACCTCCAAATGGACGATCTTGCCCTTTAATCTGGCCTATCTTCTTAGGATTTCCCTTTTCTAAAGACCAGGGTAAGGTGGTATTATATACATAAAATTCTGCACGCGTATAAGTCCCAAAATAGATGTTTTCGTCTTGTATAGTAATACCTTCAGGTTGATGTAAACCAGGGTAACTGGTTATAGTTTTAGATTCAGGATTATAAGCAGCGTTGTTTCCTGTCAGGTATCCTCCTGTCCATATTTGCCCATCTGGTCCCGCTGCAACGGCTATCAAACCAATAGGTTGTGCAGGAACATCAATAGGAATGGATTTACTTTCACCTGTTTTTATATTGCACCTTAATAACTCGGCTTCAGCATTAAGTATCAACAATTCCGAATGATTCAACCATTTTGTAGCAAGTGCTTTTTTAGCGACACCTACTTTTTGGGGTTTGGACTGTGGCTTAGTTAAATCTAAAGCATAAAGATCGGTCCATCCAGCGCTATAATAGATCTTTTCATCAGTTAAAGATTTTATAGCCGATTTTACCATTACAGACCGTTGTATATCTTCTTCAAAAGTTTCTGTTTTTAGATTGTAAACTACAGTTTTCCCTAAATCTGGCAAGTTTGCAAGTAGCAGGTCAGCACCGTCTACATCATTTATAATTTTCATATCATAAACAAAACCCGAACCACCTCGATATTGATCAGGCAGAATTTCCTTCCGTTCTCCTGTTCTCGGATTGACTTCCACTAAATAACTTCTGGAGCCAATTCCTGCATATAACTTATCTGTTTTTTCATGATAAGCCAGTCCATGAACATATTGCTCACCTGCTTTAATGGCTCCCGCGCCGATATCTTTAAAACCATCCTTCGGATGATATCGAAATATCCGGCATCCTGGATAAGTAGCCCCAAATATTTCCCCATTCTTACCCGATGCTAGTGCAAAAAGATAAGTTTCAGAAATTAATGGCTTTCCTAAATCTTCTATTTGCTGGCTACCAGGCCAATGCCTGGCCAGTCGACCTCCAGCAGAACCAGCAATATATAACCAGCCATCTGAAGACATACCTATATCCCAGGCACCGTCCATTTTAATCAATGGCAATTTCACCTTAAGCTCGTAGTTAACTAAATCGTATCCTAACAAATATCCTGGCGAGCCACGTACAACAGTGTAGAGCCAATCCTTACCTTTCTCGTCTTTCAAAAAAAGGCTGCCCTCAAGGTGTTTTTCCTTAACCTGTGGTCCAAGGTTTACAAGCTTGCCAGGTAAATTTTGCGAGACAGACAGGAAGGGCATGATCAATAATAATAGTATAAAACGGCTCCTTAGCATCATTTTCATCTTTAAGTTTCTAATAAATTATAACCAATCTGGATTTTGAACCAATGCCTTATTAATTCCAATCTCATTTGCAGGTATAGGAAATAGCAGGTTCTTTTCTGCTACATTCTTAAAAGCCAGACTCATAAAACCTGTAGGACTATCTACAAGCATATCAGCCAATACACTTTTCATAGTCGTAATAAATATCCCCCATCGGATAAGGTCTTGTTTACGAAGTGCTTCAAAACATAGTTCTCTAGCCCTCTCATCCTGAATACTCTCCATAAATTTTTGCTGAGAGACATAATCTGCAGGTGCTAAATCAGCCGTAGTAATATCGGTTAAAGTTGCAGTTGCAACCG
The DNA here is from genome assembly GCF_041645105.1 of Pedobacter sp. Classification (GTDB taxonomy): domain Bacteria; phylum Bacteroidota; class Bacteroidia; order Sphingobacteriales; family Sphingobacteriaceae; genus Pedobacter. The sequence continues at coordinate 45,232 of NZ_JBAZQQ010000007.1, read as the reverse complement.
CTCCTGTTCCTGCACCCGAAAAAGTAATAATTGGCGGAGAGGAGAACTTATTACCAGCATTTGTAATATTAACCGCAGTAATTTTCCCTCCAGAGACTACCGCTGTTGCAGTAGCAGTACCATTTCCGCCGGCAATATTTACAGTGGTTGCAGCAGTATAACCTGTTCCCTGACTGCTAACAATAATTGAACTGATACTTTCTGAAACAGCGCCAATTCCATTCAGATATTTACCATATCCTCTTCTCCTTACCTTGTTTACAGCTTCAATTGCTTCTGGTGTAGGTACGCCTTTTGCCTGAGATTCTGCTTCAGCAAACATCAGTAATACATCTGCATATCTTAACAAAGGATGATTTATAGGTGTATTATTATTGTCCTTAGGCAATAAAGTTTCATACTCCCTTCTGTATTTTCCAGAAAATCGATCATACTTCTGCAAGTTTGTTGGCGTCACTGTAAATAAACTTTTTGTTCCATCTGCTCTATACAAAAAGGGCGCTAAACTCCAGTCTCTTCTCAAATCACCACTCTTATATTTTTCAAATAGTCTTCTTGTCCCTTTCATAATTCCCTGGGAATATCCGATAGTGGTGTTGACGCAATTGATACCATGCCAGGAACCTAAAAAGCCTCCTTCCCGGTATACATTTGTAGCATTTCCCCAAAATTCAACCTCCCAGATACTTTCCTTGATATCATATTGGTCTGAAGCATATTTTATAAAAATATCATTAAAATCGGTGTTTAAAGCATGAGCAGCTTCTACATCATCCATCACTTTTTTTGCCCAAAAGCTAGCCTTTTCATATTTAGAAACATCTTTTAATGGCTCACCCGCCATGTATAGACAAACACGGGCCAGTATGCCTCTTACAGCCGATTTACTTACCCGACCTCCATATCCTAACTGTTGAATTGGGGCAACAAGAGTTTCAGCAACCTCCATATCTTTAATTACCTGATCATATACCTCTCTCGCAGTTGACTTAGCAATATGAACATCATTGGCATTTTCAGTTGCCTTAATCATCAGAGGCACACCACCAAAATTCTGTACCAGTAAAAAGTAATAATACCCTCTCAAAAACAGAGCTTCTCCTTTTATCTGTAAACGAAAAGCTTCACTGATGCCTTTGTTGTTGTCAACATTAGCGAGTAAAAAATTAGCCCTCCCTATCCCCTTATATAAGTTTGTCCAGAAACTGAGTACTTCTGTATTATTAGCCGTAATGTTGTATACCTGTGGCCCGACTACAAGATTGGCTCTAAAATAATAACCTTCTTCTGCTTCCATACCTAATTTGGAATGATAATTCGCTCCATAGATTGGATTAGAGCCCAAAATATCATAAACTCCTGTAAGTGAACGCATCAAATGCTCTTCGGTCTGAAAGTAGTTCGAAGACGAAAGAAAGTCTTGCGGCTTGGTATCTAGAAACTTTTTACAAGAAAAAAGAATACTTGAAATGATTACTAAACACAATATGTTGAATATCTTTTTCATAATTTACAGATTAAAATGAAGCATTGATTCCTAGTACTAATGTTCTGGCATGAGGATATGAAGAATAATCAAAGCCGGGTGTTAAAATTGAATTTCTGGCTGATGCTTCTGGATCCATTCCAGAATAATTGGTAAATGTTAACAGATTCTGGCCTGATAGAACAAATCTCAAGCTTCTCATTTTTAATTTATTTATGATTTGATTTGGTAAACTGTAACCAAGCGACAAAGTTTTAAGCCTTAAATAAGAACCGTCTTCTATTGTTCTGGTTGAATACATTCCAGGAGGTCCTTGTCCATTAGTTCTATAATACTCATTGTTGTTATTTTCTGGTGTCCAGCGATTTGCATAAGACGCATACTGATTTAAATACACTATGGCATTGGTATTCCCTTCTAAAACAACTCGGTTAGCATTAAAAATTTTATTGCCATATGACCATTGAAAAAATACGTTAAGATCAAAATTCTTATAATTAAAGCTATTCGTCAATCCACCAAAGTGGATAGGCATTCCGGATCCCATGTGCACCATATCTAAGGAATTAACCTTTAGATCCCCGTTAATGTCTTTATATTTGATATCACCAGGTTGAATATTAGCTCTGGCCGCACCATTATCTGGAATATCATCCTTCAATACATATATTCCTGGAGAAGGATTATTAAAATCTGCAAACTGATAATTCCCTTCCCACACATATCCATAAAACATTGCTGCAGGTGAACCAATTTCTGCAACATATAAGGCATTTTTAAAATTAGTTTCAAAGGGTAATGTTGTAAACATCTGTTTTTGTCCATCAGCCAATTCTATTACTTTATTCTTATTAAAGCTGATGTTAAAACTGGTCTGCCACTCAAAATTCTTATTCTTGATATTTAGCGTATTTAAGCTTAATTCTATACCATCATTTCTAATCTTTCCAATATTTTTAAAAACTTTGGTATAACCGGTAATCGCTGGTAAATCAGCATCCAATAATAAATCATTCGTCTGTTTCCGGTACAAATCAACTGTAAGGGAAACACGGTCCTTAAATAAGCCAAGATCATAACCAATGTCGGTTTGATGTGTACTTTCCCATCTTAAATCAGAGTTACCCAATCCTCCCGGAACCAGACCATCAATGGGTGCTCCATTTTTGTAGGAATAAGCTGCAAACTGAGAAATCTGCAAACTCGGTAAATAATCAAATTCTGATACTCTGTTGTTACCAGTTATACCATAACTAACACGTAGTTTGGAGTTAGAGACTATCGAAGAGTTCTTCAAAAAAGACTCATTTTTCATATTCCAGGCTAAAGCAGCTGATGGGAAATAACCCCATCTGTTTTTATATGGAAATTTGGAAGATCCATCTGCCCTCCAGGTACCTGTAAAAAGGTATTTTGATTTATAATTATAATTAAGTCTACCAAAAAAAGAGGCTAAAGTAAAGTTAGTGCGGGATGCAATGCTGGTATAAGGTGTTCCCTTTTCAATACCAGACATACCTAGTTCTTCATCAGGTATATTCATATATGATACACCATGGATTTTACGTTTGCTGGAGTATAAAGAAAATCCTGCCAGAGCCGAAATGGAGTGAACCTTTTTAATACGCTTACTATAAGTTAAGGTATTGTCATTTGACCAGGTAGAAACATCAGTATAAGTTATTCCAGCCTGAGTTTTCATCGTATTCAATGGATTATCCGGATTGCCTTTGACAGTTTTAGAGTTGTAAAACTCATCCAGATCATCACTATAAGTTATGATATTTCCCCTTGCCCTTAAGATTAGATCTTTGGTTATATTATAATTCAGATAACCATTAGCAGAAAAATCAGTTGTACTCCTTTGCCTGTAAGTATTCTTTGCATTTTTTACAGGATTAACCCTAATGTCTGAACTCGGATTACTTGGATCAAAAATATCATCTACATTTTCATCTAAAAAATCAACTTCATTGTTTCCCGAAACAGGTCTGTATCCCCATGCAGAGTAAAACAGGAAATTTCTATAACCTGCATTATCAACGGATGACTGGATACCCCCAATTTTGGTATTTGTTAATGCTGTAATCACACCTCCTGTAAGTTTTTTATTGAAAGTATGATCAATGGATATTCTACCATTATACCTTGCTGCATCTGTATTTACGATGATACCCTTCTGATCAAAACCAGCACCGGATATAGAAAACCTGGTATCCTTGCTTCCCCCCCTAATACTCATCTCCGCTTTACGAAATTTGCCCGTTCCTATAAGTTGCCTTTGCCAGTCAGCCCCTTTAATTGTCCTATAATATTCTAAATCTCTACCATTTTGAAAATAGTTATTGGTAGCATTTAAAGGATACAATTCAGCCTGATATTTGACAAACTCATAAGGATTCATTACTTCTATGAACTTTCTCACTTCCTGCGTTCCTGCAGAAACATTAAAATTCACTTCAGGTTTCCCCTCTCTTCCCTTTTTCGTTTCGATCACAATTACACCATTTGATGCCCTGGCACCGTATATAGCAGTTGCAGAAGCATCCTTTAAAACAGTTAAAGACATGATATCATCGGCATTAATAGAACCTGCATCAAAACTTTCAACCGGACTCCCATCTACAACATATAAAGGAGCAGAACTTTGTGTTAATGAACCAGCCCCTCTAATGGTAATTATGGGCAAACTACCGGGTTGACCTTCATTAGAAGATACCTGTACACCAGCAATTCTTCCTGCTAAAGCTTCTGTAAAAGCTCCAACAGGTGCTTTTTTTACATCTTCTAGTTTTAATTGTCCAACAGCCCCAGTTAAATCAGCTTTATTTACCGTTCCATATCCAATTACTACAGCTTCTCCCAACGATTGGATTTGTTCTTTCAACCTTACATTCAACTGTTTTCGGTTACCAACTTTAAACTCCTGCGTTACGAAACCAAGAAAACTGTAAACGATAATCGCATCTTGATTGGGGATGGTGATTTTATAGTTACCATGTACATCTGTCACCGTCCCGATTTTTGTGTTTTTAACAATTACACTTACACCTGTTAATGCAAGTCCCTTTTCATCTGTTACTTTACCTGACACCTCAATACTTATAGGTTTAACGAGTTGCTTCTCATTTACAATGATCATTTTCCCTTTGATTACATAGTCAAAGGGTTGTCCGGAAAAATAGCGTTCAAGGCTTTCCTTTATTGGTACTTTATTTAGATTAACATCTGTTGGAATTGCCTTTTTTAGCAATTCAGAACTAATTATAAAGCTAAAGCCTGTCTGTTTTTGAATATCATTAAAGACTTCCTTCATGGCAGCATTTTTCTTTTTCAGACTAACCACCTGTGCAAAGCCTGATGCAGAAACCTGCATTATAGAAGTAATTAATAAAACACAAATGAGCTTCATCATAAGCAAAATTTTAGGTACTGAGCAGGGTTTCACCCTGCAAAGAATTACAGTATAATTTTTATACATTTGATCATTGGTTTTTTGATGGTTTAGAAGGATCATTTTAAGTCACCAATTATTGCTTTCGGTGTTACGAGCACCGGAAGCTTCATTACAGTAACTTTAAGAATTGAATTTAAGTTAAATTAAGGCATTACTGTCACCCTCCTTCCCTCTATCTTGAAATGAACCAATCCTGTTATTTCTATATTCTTCAACAGTTCTTCGAGTTGATATGAACGTGAAATCTTACCATAAAATAATTTATTTCCGGCATCACCAACATAGTTAACATCTACATTGTACCATCTCGAAATTTTCTCCATAATTTGCTTTACACTTTCATCATGAAATACAAAGAATCCCTCTTTCCATGCAATGGCAGCTTCGATATCTGCTTCGAAAACTTTGAAACTACCATTGCTTTGACTGAGTCCCGATTGCCCCGGCTTAAGTAAAGCCTCTTTTCGGTTTGTCTTTAACTTTACTGATCCACTCAGTAATGTTGTATTTACATTTGAACTATAGGCATTAACATTAAAATGGGTCCCCAATACTTCTATTTCAGTACCATTAGCGATCACCCGAAAAGGTTTATCAGGATCTTTTATAACTTCAAAATAAGCTTCACCTGAAATTTCAACTCTACGTTCAGTCCCATTAAAAACTACAGGAAACCTAATAGAAGATACCGCGTTTAACCATACCTTACTACCATCAGGTAATACTAGCCGATACTCACTTCCAAATGGAATACTGATTGAATTGTATTTTACTGAAAAATTACTGTCATGTTTTTTTGCAACATCATAAACCAATTCAGAACCCTTTTCTTTTCTTACTGTTGCTCCACCCTGATTAGCCAAAACACCATTATCAATATGATCAAGCATAATCTGAGAACCGTCATCCAGTGTTAGAATAGCTTTACTATTGTCAATAGACAAAGACTTTCCTACAACCAATTCTTGTTTCTTTACTGGAACAGGCATTGGGCTCAGATAAAAATAAACCGCAGTGGTTATTACAATTGATGCTGCTGCAACCCAACTAAACCGGTAAAAATATAATCGTTTAGTCTTTTGTCGCCTCATACTTATCTCCAACATCTTAATGATCTGATCTTTTATATGTGGCTCTAGTTCCCCATTGATATCTAAAGAAAAATCATCCTGATAGGACTCAAACAGTTGTTTTTCTTCACTATTGCAGTTCCCAGCGATATATTTTTCATATAGTAATACATACTCTTTCTTAGTCATAATTCACGGTGTCTATATATATAGTTCGTGATTCTATCATGAACACACATACTTTTATAAAATATTTATTAATAACCTTGATTAAATAATTTTAAATTATAACTTAGCTATAAACCAAATATTTATTGCAAATATGATTACCGACTTCGTGCTTTGGGATTCGATCAAAAGGGATGATGAAACAGCATTCTCAGAACTTTTTCACCGTTATTCGCCTAGAATTTATAATAAAGCATTTTTTAAAATTAAGGACACTGAAGTTTGTACTCAAATAGTACATGATATTTTCTTAACGCTATGGAATAACCGAAAAACACTGGAAGTAAATTCTTTTATAGGTTATTTTACTTCGGCCACCAGATATCAGGTATACAGATACACCTTACGCCAAAAATCAACACTGATAGATTATAAAGAAGATCTCAGTTCACTTTCAAACAACTTTACTGAGAATAAGGGATATAGTAGCGTTGCCTATCAGGATCTGGAATTAGAATTAGAATCTTATCTACAAAACCTCCCTAAAAGATGTAGGGAGATATTCTTAATGAGCCGTCAGAAATCGCTTAGTAATGATGAAATTGCAGGTGCATTAGGTATCTCCAGACGTTCTGTAGAAAACCAGATTACCTATGCACTCAAGCAACTTAGAGTATCATTAAAAGACATATCCGTGCTTCTTATTATTTTATACGGATTATAAGAATTGGTCGCAAATCCCCCTGTATATTGTCTTATTTAGACGCTATCAAAATCAAATTTTCCTAACACTTTTGTATTGTTGATTGTTAATAGATGAAACTAGTAACAGCAAATGGAGCAGCGACCAATTAAAAACGGGCGAAACCGAAAAGCCAAATGAGTAGGAAACGAAAAATAAGATTTTATGTCAACTAATAATGTTTCATTACACAGAGTCCTTAAAGCATCTCCAGAAAAGGTATATCGCGCATTTACCGAAGCCTTAGCAATTGCTTCATGGCTTCCCCCATATGGCTTTCTTTGTACCGTACATGAAATGAACGTAGAGACAGGTGGCTCTTTCAAAATGTCGTTTCAAAATTTCACTACCGGCAATGGTCATTCATTTGGCGGAAAATACCTTGAGATAAAACCTAATGAATTTCTAAAATACACGGATACCTTTGATGACCCTAACCTTCCAGGAGAAATGATCACTTCTGTTTGGCTTCGTAAAACTATAGTAGGTACCGAAATAAAAATTACACAAGAAGGAATTCCAGCTATGATACCAGCAGAAATGTGCTACTTAGGATGGCAGGAATCGTTGGAGAAGTTAGCTAAACTTGTAGAACCTGAGATACCAGATGCTTAATCATTCTTTTTTATAACATGAATGTTCATTTTAACTTGAACATTCATGTTTTAGAAGTCTCATCACACGGATATCCTAATGCGCTGAATTTTTATTAGGAATCAAAATATTAACCCCTCCCTGGAAAGCTATACCACCAAACCTATTCTCCATGGCAAAGTTTTGAGTAATTCTTGCCATAGCACCTATCTTTTTAGGTACAATCCAATAAGAAACAAATCCCCCTATACCTGCAATTTGATCTGACAAGAAACTTCCTACCGTTCCTTTATCGTCTGAAACCTGTTGGGAATAATGACCAAATAGACCAACTTCATCACCCCTTGAATTGAGGAGATAAGAACCTCCTGCATCAAAGGTAAGATGACTACCTTCTTTAAAATCTGTTTTCTTTTGCCAATGATTGATTTCCAAAGTAGGTGCGAAACTTAAATTGACTTTAGCACTTGGTTTATACTTAATCGCCCCCCTAATGTTATGCGACCAATAACCATGACCACCATTATCCAGACTGCCATGTTCATATTTTCCTGTCGGTGCCCAAACACCATAATTCAATGCATATTGAAAATCACCCTTTTTCCAGGATAACCAGACTGGTTGAATGTACATATCCCCAAAGCCAAGGCTCTTATTGGTAAACACATATTTACCAGGCCCGGTTTGTTGAGAATAATAATCCAAAGCAATATTAGCTGTTGGACTATTTAACGTCGGTATAATCATCATCCCCCAATTGGCATCGAGTATTTTACCCTTTCCTCCATAAATAGCCATTAAAATAAACGAATGTGTTTTAACATTTTGTTCGATATTCAAAGTAGTAGGATTCCCAGGTGTCGGGTTAATCAGCTGATCTGATTTTTTGCCCTGTGCATTGTAATAATTCATATCGGCATAGCCATACCAGACAGGAATAATAAAACCTTCATGGGGTGCAAAATAATCGTTCGGATTGAAGGAGGAGCCGTTGTAATGCCCTTGTGCAAAACCACTATATGCAAAAAGTAGAAATGCCATTAAACTAATAAGTTGTTTCATAAAGTTCTATTTTTCGTTCTGTTTAAATACTGTCTTACCCTCTTTTATGGTTTCCAATACTTTAATTGACCTTAATTGCATAGGATCGATAGTCAGCGGGTCTTTATCTAGAATTACCAAATCGGCCAGTTTACCTACTTTTAAAGAGCCTTTACTGTCTTCTTCATGGTATTGATAAGCAGCATTGATGGTTATTGCTTTTAATGCATCCATAACTGGAATACGTTGGTCTGGACCTAAAACCATTCCAGAACGCGTCGTTCTGTTTACAGCCGCATAAACCCCGGTTAATAAATCTGGTGGAGTAACTGGAGCATCATGATGCATGGTAAAAGTAATCCCAGCATCTTTAGCAGCCTTAGCCGGACTGATAAAAGAAGCTCGTATAGGACCGAAAACACTTTGATAATGCCAATCGCCCCATAAATACACATGTGACGAAAAATACGAAGGTAGAGCACCTATCTCTTTAATTTTAGGAATATGATCAGGTCTGCTGTTTTGCACATGTATTAAGGTTGCCCTTAGCTCTGGCTTATAGACCCCTTCTGCTTTAAGTTTGCCTATAACGCGAAGTGCCTGATCTATAGCGGCATCCCCATTTACATGCAATTGAGCAGTAACGCCTTTAGAAAAAATCTTTTTCAAATCATCATATAAAGTCTCATCCGAAAAAATAGGAAATCCTTTATAGTTCTTATCCTTTCCTTCCGGTGGAACAAGATATGGTTCTGTAAGCCAAGCTGTTTTCCCTTGTGGCGAACCATCATTAGAAAATTTAAACCCACCAAATTTCAGTCGGCTTTCATAACGCATATAATGTGGTAAAAAAGATTCCCAATCCTTTTTATTTGCTTCAAAATCAGGAAAATAAACCAGATCAGCTTTTAAAAGCTTTTTATCTGCGACTTCTTTCAAAAGAGCAAGCCCTACTCCCATTGTTCTGCCATCACAAATGGTTGTTTGTCCATAACTTAACCATTCGTCTTGTGCCTTGATAAAGTCCTTTAGCTCTTGCGAAAGACCATCAGTTTCTTTTGGTTTTGGTAAAAGCGCCATTAATTTCATCAGTGCAGAAAAACTGGCATTCTCTTCCAATTTACCATTTAAGCGATTGGTTTTCACATCTCTTCCATAATGACCACCTTCCGGATCTTTTGCATCTTCAGGAATTTGAAGCAGTTTGAGCATAGCACTGTTTACAACACTTGCATGTCCAGAAGTATGAATAACGATAAGAGGATGTGTAAGGCTAACTGCATCTAATTCACCTCGTGTGGGATGGCGATGTTCAACCATAATGGCATCATCATATCCATTCCCTATCAAAGGCATATTCACAGCTAACTGATGCTTATCTATATACTTTTTTAAAGTAGTTTGAAGCTCTGGTATGGTATTAACTGTCCCATATGGTGTGGGAGATAAATCAACCGCTTGCGACATTCCTGAACGCGAGGTAATGTGTCCATGCGCATCAATAAATCCAGGTAACAAAGTCTTGTTTTCTAAATCAACCTGTATAGTTTGTTTTCCAATAAAATCTTTGATTTTCTCTTTTGAACCTGCAAAAACGATTTTACCATCTTTAACAGCCAAAGCTTCTACCTGAGGAACGTCATCCTCCATTGTTAAAATAGTTCCTCCGGAATAAACAACATCGGCAGCTGCCTTTTGATTTTGACAAGAGCAAGTGATTGAAAGTAACAGAGGTAACAATATAAGTAAGTATGTATTGTTCCGCATAAGCCTTTTTTATAAATATACAGTCATATTAAATATACAATATATTTAGCGCAATCCAATTTCCGACGATAGTTAGTAAATTTGCAATTGATTACTGTGTTAACATAGTCAAAAAAGTAGTCTCTTGGGTTCAGCCCAAATTTAAGTCTGCATCAAGTATTAATAACATAAAGATCTCCATTAAAAATAGTAAATGGTTCATTCTGAATTTTATTCCAGTTTACTGGATCAGCTAAGTATTGTCGCTATCACCGATCGCTCAGGTAAAATTGTTTATGCGAATGATAAGTTCTGCTCCATATCGGGATACAAAAGAGAAGAGTTAATCGGTGTAGATCATCGTATTATCAATTCCTCTTATCATCCTAAATCGTTCTTTATAAATCTATGGAAAACCATTTCATCAGGCCAAACCTGGCGCGGTGAAATTAAAAACAAAGCAAAAGACGGTACTTTCTATTGGGTTGATACATTTATCGTTCCCAGAATAGATGAAAACCAAAAAGTATCAAGATACTATTCCATTCGGTTAGACATTACAGAAAGGAAATTAAAAGAAAGTGAACTTAATGACATTAAGGTATTGCAATCACATCAGGTTAGAAAACCAGTTGCGAATATGCTTGGATTAATGGAACTCATTGAAGCGGAAGAGATGAACGAATCCTCCAGGTTCTTGTACAATTTACTAAAGAAAAGCATAATGGAATTAGAAGATTCCATAATGGGTATTGTGAAGCTTCAAAAAACAAACATTAATTAATTATTTCATTAGTACAAATGAGTTGTGGATATCCCCTATCCATTTGTACTTAAATATTGTACTTTCCTGTTGCCCGTCCATGTTTTTCTTATTATGTGAAATATAAAATAAGCCATCACCTAAAGCGCATAAACCTGTAGCTCCCCATTTAAAATGCCATCCTCTAATTCCAGTTTTGGTATCTTTCGGTCCTGCGTCCAATAAAGAAAGGGTTTTGATATTTATTTTTTGATTGTCTGATGATATTTGGGCTTTACCAGGCTTTTTATGCCCATCAATAACAAACATATCATAATTTGGAAACTCTTTTTTTCCTCCACGATATACAGCGGCAAATAAATTTCCGGTATAGGAATCATATTCAAGATTTTGGATACCATATCTTGTACTTCCAGTTTTTACAAAGTATTTGTCTATAGGCTTTGCAGGTCCCGAATGGTGTAGTTTATCCTGGGATAGAGATTGTGCATACTTATTCCAATTGGCAATATCATACTTTAGTAAAACCTGATGATCATTGTCGTCTCTGTCTGTATCTCCGTAGACACCATAGGCCACATATAAATATTTTTTATTAGGATTTGAACTACCTATTGCCGGAGCAAAGGTGACCCCATCTATTCCAGAGCAAGCAAACCTATGTGATTTTGTTTTATCGCCTACCTTTACCTGAGCTTCATAGTCTTTCACTACTTCCTGTAAATAAACAGTACGCAATAAATTTTCCTTTTCAGCATTCATATTCGGACGTACAATATGAGAGCCATCAAATATGGCAATATAAAAACCGCTTTCATTGCTATTTTTCGCTCCCAATTCTTTTCTGATCCCCTTGCCAATCGCATCATTTTTATATTCCAAAGAGCCATATATCTTCCCATCCTCCTTATTAAAATCCAGATCCCCAAGATGCCCTACAAAACCGGTTACGCTTCCTATCAATTTACCATTGAGGTCCATTTTAATGAGCTTATCTGTAAAAGAAAAATACACATATCCATTTGCTTTATCTACAGCAACACCCTGAACATGCAATGCACCTTGTTTTCCAGAATAAATCGAATCTGGCAAATTTGCCAGCATATTTACATTTTGAGATTGAGCCTTTAGTGTTAATACTATAAAAAAAAGAGGGAATAAAATTAGTTTCTTCATGCTTTTAAAATTCGGTCAACTAATTTACTTTAATTATTAATCATTTTATTATTTTTTGTTACAAAAAGTTTAAATACATTATTTTTCCGGACGTAGGGGTAAAACTAAAATTGGTTGTCATATTGGAAAACCAAATCTCATGAATATAAAAACTTTACCAGTTCTTATCTTGCTGTTTCTACAACAAACCATCTATGCTCAGGCTCAAGATAAAGAGGCTAAAAGCTCAAACAATCAAGCATTAACAGGAACCATAAAAGGGACAGTAATAGATAAAGGAACCAGATTGCCATTATCAGGTGTAACTATAAGACTCAGTTCAAACTCAGCAGTTAAGCCTTCAATGACAGATCAAAATGGCATATTTCGTTTAACAGGAGTTCCCTTAGGACGTCAAGTATTACAAGCCAGTATTACCGGATATAAACCTGTTATCCTTTCAGAGGGATTGATTACCAGTGGAAAGGAAAATGTAATTAACCTGGAAATGGAGGCACAAACCAATAACCTGAATGAAGTGGTTGTCAATACCAATTCAGGAAAGAAACCATTAAACCAAATGGCACTGACCAGTGGTCGCTCCTTCTCTCCAGAAGAAACCAATCGTTATGCAGGCGCTTTTTTTGATCCGGCAAGGATGGCTCAGAGTTTTCCAGGTGTTGTTGCCGGTGGTGATGACAACGAAATTATTGTAAGGGGAAATTCGCCTAAGAGCTTACAGTGGCGATTGGAAGGTATAGAGATTGTTAACCCTAATCATTTTGGAAGTGAGGGTGCCTCAGGTGGAGGCATCAGTATGATCAATACAACTGTATTAAGCACATCAGACTTTTATACTGGTGGTCTTGCGGCTGAATATGGAAATGCAATCTCTGGAGTATTCGATTTAAAATTTAGAAAAGGGAATACTGATAAACGCGAGTATGCATTTAATATTGGTGTACTAGGTGCTGGAGCTACTTTAGAAGGCCCTTTTAAAAAAGGTGGAAGTGCATCATATCTAGTTAGCTATCGTTACTCTTCACTTAGTTTATTGGAGAAAGTCGGGGTTGAAGTTTCCGATGCTGGTACGCCTAAATATCAGGATCTATCATTCAATTTTGTATTTCCAACAAAAAAGGCCGGTACCTTTTCTTTGTTTGGTATTGGAGGACTGGGTAAAATTGATAAGGTTGCTAAACGCGATTATCAAAAGTGGGAAGAAAGGTTTGATGGTTTCGATATGAAATTAGGTTTTAACGCTGGAAGTGCTGGACTTAAACACCTCTATATAGCCAGTAATAAACTATATTTCAATAACATCATCTCTGTATCCGCCAGTCAGAGTTCAAACACTACAGATACACTTACCAAAAGCTATGTACCGAGTCTTGACCATGAGGATAAGTATACCAATACAGCAATACGATATGCGGGAACATTAAATTACAAGATCAATGCTTCAAATACAATTAGAGCAGGTGTAAATGCAAGCTTGTTAAAATACAACCTTTATGCTTTAAATTTTGACACTGAATTGCAGGGTTTAAAAGAATTGATCAATCAAAAAGGAAGCACCAGCAGTTATGATGCTTTTCTTCAACATAAAGCAGAATTAACGGATAAGTTAACTTTAAATACCGGCTTACATGCCAATTACTTTATGATGAGTAAAAGCTGGAGCATAGAGCCGCGGGTAGGCTTAAACTGGCAAACCTCAGCTGATCAATCAATATCTTTCGGAGCGGGTTTGTATAATCGGCTTGAACCACTTTCTTACTATTTTGCAAAAAGTGCTGAAGATATTGGAGCAGGTCAATCTAATGAAACATTATCACCAACGAAATCTGCACAGGCAGTATTAGGATATGAAAAGCTTTTTGCTGGAAACTTTAAGTTTAAAACAGAGGTTTACTACCAACATTTATATAATGTTCCGGTATCTGCAGATCCTAATATCAACTTCTCTTTATTAAACGTTTCAGATAATTCAGCAATAAGCTCTTCTGCTTATCGTCAGTTGATTAACAAAGGAACCGGCAAAAATTATGGTGTAGAGTTTTCACTTGAAAGATCATTAAGTAAAGGCTATTATTTTATTGCAACATCCTCCCTCTTCGATTCCAGGTTTAAGGCTTTAAACGGAAAAGAGTTTAACACAACTTTTAATACCCGTTATGTGGGTAATTTATTGGCAGGAAAAGAGTGGACTACAGGAAAGAAAAAGAATAATATTTTTGGATTGAATGCCAAGCTGATTTATGCGGGAGGTCGCAAATATTCACCTATTCTGGTAGAAGAATCTTTGCGTTTGGATGAAGAAGTGATTGATCAGGATAAAATCAATACTTTAACTGCAGATCCTTATGTTAGGGTTGATTTTTCATCCAGTTATCGCATCAATGGTAAAAAAGTGAGTCATTTAATTATTCTGGATATTCAGAACCTTTTAAATAGAGAAAATACTGTGGGAATGCACTACAATTTCAGTAAACGGATTATTGAACCGGAGAAATGGAGCGGTATTATTCCAACGATAAATTATAGGATAGAATTTTAGGATCTCTTTAATTCACTGAAAATAAAAAGAGAGAATCAGATGTCTAAAATTCTCTCTTTTCTATTATTTTAGTTTTGCTCGATTTCCTTTAAGCTATCCATTTTCTTGTAAGCCAGGAATCCTTTAATATCTTCAAAATGTTCCCGAACGCGCTTATTACCAAACTCAAATACTTTTTTTGCCAGTCCATCCAGGAAATCCCGATCATGGGACACCAGGATCAAAGTGCCATCAAAATCCTTAAGTGCATCCTTGATAATGTCTTTGGTCTTCATGTCCAGATGATTGGTAGGCTCATCCAGTATCAATACATTTACAGGTTCTAAAAGTAGCTTGATCATGGCTAGACGTGTTTTCTCACCTCCAGAAAGCACCTTTACTTTTTTCGTAGTATCATCGCCACTGAACATGAAGGCACCTAAAAGGTCTTTAATTTTTATAGCACCATTGCTCAATGGAATCTGGTCAATGGTTTCGAATACCGTTAAGTTCTCGTCAAGCAATGCTGCCTGGTTTTGAGCAAAGTATCCAATCTTAGCATTATGACCTACTTTTAAATCTCCTTCAAAATCGATTTCGCCCATGATAGCTTTGATCATGGTCGATTTACCTTCACCATTTTTACCCACAAAAGCCACCTTCTCTCCCCGCTCGATCACCATAGATGCTTTTTCGAACACCACATGATCTCCATAAGTTTTAGTTAGCTCTTCTACCATTACCGGATATTGACCAGAACGTGGTGATGGAGGGAATTTCAATCGTAATGCTGAAGTATCCACTTCATCAATCTCAATAACTTCAAGCTTTTCTAACATCTTCACACGCGATTGCACTTGCAAAGTTTTAGAATAAGTCCCCCTAAATCTGTCTATAAACTCCTGGTTATCTGCAATAAAACGTTGTTGTTCCTCGTAGGCTTTCAATTGGTGCACACGACGGTCTGCACGCAACTGCAGATAATGACTGTATTTTGCTTTGTAATCATATATTCTTCCCATTGTAACCTCAATGGTACGATTGGTAATGTTATCTACAAAGGCACGATCATGTGAAATAACCATTACTGCCTTTGCCGAATTGATCAGGAAATCTTCCAACCATTGTATACTCTCAATATCCATGTGGTTAGTAGGCTCATCCAATAAGATAAGATCAGGTTTCTTTAACAGAATTTTAGCCAGCTCGATGCGCATGCGCCATCCGCCCGAAAACTCGGAAGTCTGACGGCCAAAGTCCTTGCGCTCAAAACCTAAGCCTTTCAATACCTTTTCTACCTCTGCATCATAATTAACCTCTTCGATCGAATAGAATTTCTCACTCAGTTCCGACACACGTTCAATTAGCTTCATGTAGTCGTCACTTTCGTAATCAGTACGAATAGTAAGTTGTTCATTAAGTTCATCAAGCTCTTTTTGCATCTGGTTTACCTCAGCAAAAGCTTTCATCGTTTCTTCAAAAACAGTAACCTTATCATCGGTAAGCAAATGCTGCGGCAAATAGGCTATTACCGCATCCTTTGGACCAGTTACATTACCAGAAGTAGGTTTAGACACGTCGGCAATGATCTTTAAAATAGTCGACTTACCTGCGCCATTCTTACCCATCAGGGCAATCTTATCATTCTCGTTTATCGAAAAGGTTACGTCGCTAAATAGTGTAGTTCCGCCAAATGAAACGGAGATGTTATTTACATTAATCACAGTATGGGAATATTGAATTTCGGCAAAGATAAGAGAAAGACTTTGAATTATAATTTATCCATTCCGATATTCATTAGGTGTAACACCGACACGATTTTTAAATAAGCGGCTAAAATGCTGTGGATACTTAAAACCCAACTCAAATGCGATTTCATTAATGGTCTTGCTACTATCGAAAATCTTATTTTTAGCAATATCAATGATCTTGTTCTGAATATATTCTTGTGCAGATTTACCTGTTTCTTTTTTGATCAGATCACCAAAGTAATTTGCTGAAAGATGAAGTTCCTCAGCAAAATAAGCAACAGAAGGTAAGCCTATACTATAAGGCTTTTCGCTTTTGAAATAACTATTAAGTAACTCTTCAAACCGCTCCAATATTCCCTTGTTCACATTCTCCCTTGTGATAAACTGACGGTCATAAAATCGTTCACAATAATTCAGGAACAACTCAATGTTAGAAGCGATCAACTTTTTACTATGCTTATCCACAGATTGTCTTAACTCAGATTCAATTTTCGAAAAGCAATCAAAAACAATTTTGCGTTCTTTCTCAGATAAATGTAATGCCTCAGTAGTATTATAGCTAAAGAAACTATAATCATCTAAAATTTTTGAAAGAGCTGTACCTTTTATAAGGTCCGGATGAAATACCAAACCATGCCCCATAGGCTGGTAAAAATCTACCTTATTCTCTACATCTATAACCTGTCCAGGCGAAATAAATACCAAGGTACCTTCCTCGTAGTCATAATAGTTACACCCATACTTTAAATCACCGCAATGTACCTCTTTTAGAAAAATGCAATAAAGGCCGAAAGTCATACGCGAACCGGTCCTCTCTTTAGCTTTTGAGAAGTCAACAATACTCACTAACGGATGTAAAGTTTCATGGTTATTAAATGAGTTATACTGACTTACTGTATCAAAATTATATGCCTTTTCCATAGCTATTACTTTTCTTATGATACAAAATTAGCCATTCTGGGACAACAAATATGACAGATCTATTCCAATCAGTAACATTGGTAGTAATATCAGTAATCGGTATACCAATTTGCATCATATCAAAGCAGAACTTTGTATCATCATAAATGTTGTATAAAGAACGAGAAAATTAGAAATATTAAGATAGATGATACCAAAAAGAATACTCGGGAACAGCGGACTGGAAGTATCAGCCCTGGGATTAGGTTGCATGGGATTAAGTTTTGGATATGGACCCGCAACAGATAAAAAACAAGCCATAAAATTAATTCAGACAGCATTCGAAGCGGGCATAACTTTCTTTGATACTGCGGAATGCTATGGTCCGTTTACCAATGAAGAATTATTGGGTGATGCCCTCTCTCCCATTAGAGATAAAGTAGTCATTGCAACAAAATTTGGCTTTCAGGATGGCGATTCAAAAAAAGGATTAGACAGTAGTCCTACAAGAATAAGAGCGGTAGCAGAAGCATCTATGAAAAGGTTAAAAACAGACTATATCGATTTATTTTATCAGCATCGTGTCGACCCCAATATACCTATTGAAGATGTTGCAGGAACTATCCAGGATTTGATTAAAGAAGGCAAAATCAGACATTGGGGCTTGTCTGAAGCTGGTACAGATACCATTCGTAAAGCCCATGCGGTACAACCAGTTGCGGCATTACAAAGTGAATATTCTTTATTTTTCCGCGAACCTGAAAAGGAAATCATACCTACATTGGAGGAATTGAGAATAGGCTTTGTACCATTCAGCCCTCTGGGAAAAGGTTTTTTAACAGGGGCAATTAATGAGACCACAAAATTTGATCCTACGGATTTCAGAAATATTGTCCCTCGTTTCTCAGAAGAAAACAGGAAAGCAAACCAGGCTTTAGTAGATCTATTGAAATCTATTGCTACCGAAAAGAATGCAAGCCCTGCACAAATAGCCTTAGCTTGGTTATTGGCTCAAAAGCCATGGATAGTACCAATCCCTGGAACTACCAAAATACATCGTCTGCAAGAAAATATCGGGGCCACAAAAATCTGGTTAACTGCACAAGATGTACATCAAATCGATACCGCAGCATCAAAGATATTCATACAAGGTGCAAGATATCCAGAGGCTTTACAAAACAGAGTAGGAAAATAAAATCCAATTGACATGAAGAGGAAACTAATAAGATACATAGGCGCATTGACAATATTGCTGACTAGTTCAATATCGCTTATTGCCCAAAATAAACAGAAATTTTTAGCTATTGCTGAGCAAAGCAGCTTTGCTATAGGAGGAACCAAAACTACTGAACAGGGCAACTTTGACCTGAACAATGCTTTAAAACCTCAAGGACAAACTTTTCACGGAGATCATGCTTATGTTTTTTATCAGGTTCCGACCAAGGCTCGTAAATATCCATTGGTTTTCCTACATGGAGCAGGACAATCAAAAAAAACATGGGAAACTACCCCTGATGGAAGGGAAGGGTTTCAGAATATTTTCCTTCGCAGAAAGTTCCCTGTATATCTTCTTGACCAACCCAGACGAGGTGAGGCAGGAAAAAGTTCCGTTGCTGCAACCATAAGCCCTACTGCAGATGAACAGTTCTGGTTCACTCAGTTTCGCATTGGCAATTACCCCAATTACTTTCCAGAGGTTCAGTTTCCTAAAGACGCAGCTTCATTAGAACAGTTTTACCGACAAATGACTCCAAACACAGGAAGTTTTGATGCAAATGTGATCTCGGACGCCGTATCCCAACTATTTAATAAAATCGGAGAAGGCATCCTGGTGACACACTCCCAGGGAGGTGGTCCCGGATGGTTTACAGCCATCAAAAATGACAAAGTTAAGGCTATAGTAGCTTACGAACCTTATAGCAGTTTTGTATTCCCGGAAGGAGAGCTTCCAAAGCCAATAAAATCTGCAGGTCTTTTCGGTGAATTGAAAGGCACAGAAATCCCCCTGTCTGACTTCAACAAGTTGACTAAATTACCTATCATTATCTACTACGGGGATAATATTGCTAAAGAACCAACCAAAGTTTGGAACAAGGATCACTGGCGTTCAGGGCTTGAAATGGCTCGGATTTGGGCAGCAGCTATCAATAAACATGGCGGCGATGCAACGGTCATACATCTACCAGAGATCGGCATCAAAGGCAATACACATTTCCCCTTTTCTGATTTAAACAATATTCAGGTAGCCGATCAGTTATCAAAATGGTTGAAAGAAAAAGACTTAGATAAATAATATTATCCTCTATTATAAAAAAGAAACAAATGAAGAAGTTAATTATACAATGCTTAGTCATATGCACTTTCTTATTTACGCTGACATCCTGCTCCAGAGCAGAAGTGCCGTCGACGACCAAAGAGGATCACATTTTAGAAAGTGATACGTTGCAAAATAACAGGGTTTTGATCGTGTATCTTTCTCGTACCAAAAACACCAGAGCTCTTGCCGAAATCATTCGTAACAAAATTGGAGGTGACCTGGTGGAACTGGAACTGCTTTTTAACCCAATACAATTTGGGTGGAAAAACAATAATTCCATTTAATACAAATGCAGGTTATGGCATAGGTAGCAGCTTTGAAACTTTAAAACAATTGTGTCCAAACAGTAAAGTTCTTGAAGGATTTTCAACTAAAGGTGGCAAGGAAAAAGACGGTATTTTATACATAATGGAAGGTGAAAAAGAAAAGCAGGTGCAATACGAAGTTCAACAGTGGTTGAACAAAATAGGCTTAGCTAAAAAAATAGATTAAATTTTATATTATGAAAAAAGCATTAAAGTTTACCATTTTATTATTTGCAGTGCTCACAACAAATGTTGTAGCTCAGGATCAAAGTATTTTTCCATTAGGCGAAAAAGCAAAAAATATAAATCACACTGGTGACGTATGGCTACGTGATGTAAACCAGGCTGACAATAACATTAATTCCCAAATATCTGTTGCTGTATTCGGACCCAATTCTAAACTAAATTGGCATACTCATTCCGGCGGACAGATCTTATTGATAACCGATGGTATTGGTTATTACCAGGAAAAGGGAAAGCCTGCACAAGTGGTACACAAAGGAGATATGGTAAAATGCCTACCCAATGTGGAGCACTGGCATGGTTCAAGCCCTAAGGTCGGTGTTACCTATATAGCAGTCTCTCCAAAAAGTAAAACAACATGGTTACATCCGGTTACTGACGAGCAATACAATAGTATAAAAGCTCCGACAGAAAGTTCTGCAAATGTAGAAAAGGAGCTTATTGATCTTTCTAAGCAAAAATGGGATTGGATGGCAGATAAAAACACAACTAAACTAAATGATTTGTTTCATGAAAAATCTGTGTTTGTTCATATGGGAGGATCCTGGGGCAAGGAACAGGAAATCAATGTGATTAAAAGTGGAAGAATCTGGTATAAGAAAGCAGATATTCAGGATGTATCGGTCAATGTTATCGATAACACAGCTGTTCTTCTTAACAAAATTACACTGTTGGCAGTTGTTGGCGGTAAAGAAGTGACCAATCCTTTTATAGTAACTGAAGTTTATAAAAAAGAGCAGAGCAATTGGAAGTTGGCTTCTATGTCATTTACGAAATTATTAACACCGTAAAAAAGGAATGACGATGAATAAAATCTTAAAATCAATACTATTTATTATAACGGTTATGTTTACAACAACCTTAAATGCACAAAGTAGTAAAGATGAAAGTTTAACTGCAAAACACCAATCCCTTATAAGTATTTCGGCAGTTGCAGGAAAAGGTGACCTGTCAAGACTAAAAACAGAAATGAATCGTGGCCTTGAAGCTGGGTTAACGATCAATCAAATCAGAGAGGCAATTGTTCATCTCTATGCTTATGCCGGCTTTCCTCGTAGCATTAGGGGATTACAGACACTTATGGCCGTACTGGATGAACGTAAATCTAAAGGTTCTATTGATGAGGTAGGCACAGAAGCCTCTCCTATCAATGATCAAAACAGCAAATATGAAAGAGGTAAAGCCATATTAGAAAAATTAACCGGCGTAAAGGAAACTGGTGCAAAAACCGGATATGCAGCCTTTGCACCTGAAATAGAGGTCTTTCTTAAAGAGCACCTATTTGCTGATATTTTTGAACGAGATGTATTGACCTATACAGAACGAGAATTGGTCACGGTATCAGTACTCAGCAGTATTGGAGGCGTAGAACCTATGTTGCGCTCACATTTAAACATCTGTCTGAATGTGGGTCTGTCGCCAGGACAATTACAGCAATTTGTAGGTTTGATCAGATCAAGTGTTGGTAAAAAGGAAGCAAAATCTGCACAATCCGTATTAGATGAAGTGCTGAAAAGTAAAAACTAAAATATTAGAACAATGAAAACATTTACATCAATAATTGCATTAGCCATATCAGTAGCAGGTACTGATTTTGTAAATGCACAATCTACTCAAAAGGGAAAACAACAAAACCCTTATACTTTGGTATACGAGGGAGCAATTACCAAAAATGAAAAAGGGAAAGTAAACATACATCCGGTAAAATATAAGCTGAACGGAATTGAAATAGCTGCGAATGTTTATACCCCGGCAAATTACGATGCTTCAAAGAAATATCCGACAGTCGCTGTTGCTCACCCTAATGGGGGAATAAAAGAACAGACAGCTGGACTATATGCGCAAAGCCTTGCTGAGGCTGGTTACATTACCATTGCTGCTGATGCGGCCTACCAGGGGGCAAGTGGTGGTGAACCTCGTCATACCGATAAACCTGCCAGCCGCATAGAAGACATTCGCGGAATGGCAGACTTTATTACTCAATATGCAGGAGTTGACGCGAACCGATTAGGTGTTCTAGGTATCTGTGGTGGCGGCGGCTATACTTTAAAAGCAGCGCAATCAGACAAACGGTTCAAAGCCGTAGCTACGCTTAGTATGTTTAATTCAGGTGAAGTAAGACGTAATGGTTTTCAGAATTCCCAATTAAATACAATTCAAGAACGTTTAAAGCAAGCTTCAGATGCCCGTGCACAAGAAGCAGCAGGCGATAAAATGATTTATGCAGGTATGGCGAGTGTAACAGATGAAGAAATTGCCAAAACCCCAACCGATCTATATCGTGAAGGATTCGTGTATTATTATAGGACCCATGCACACCCAAATTCAACTTTTTTATACACCATGAGTAGCCTGCTCGACTTAATGACATGGGATGCCAGTGCTAATATGGACCTGATCAATCAGCCTTTATTAATGATAGCAGGGAGCAAAGCCGATACAAAATACATGACTGATGAAGCATTTCCTAAAGCAACTAATTCAAAAAACAAGGAGTTATTCTTGATTGAAGGTGCTACACACATACAAACCTACTGGAAACCAGAGTATGTATCACAAGCTGTAAATAAACTACTTGATTTTTATCAGACTAACCTTTAAATCCAAGATGATGAACATTAAAAATATAATCGTACTATCCTTAATCACTCTGTTTTCAATATCCTGTACCCAACAAAATAATTCGGCACAGACAACGACCTCCGAATCACAAGAACTAGTATTTTCAAAAGGAAAGCAAATAACCAATGATAATTTCACCGGGGTCACATGGTTGGAAAACCTAATCCAGGCCGATAGCCTAAACCAGAATTCTGTTGGTAGTGTAACCTTTGAGCCTGGAGCCAGAAGTAAATGGCATACTCACCCTGCGGGACAAATTTTATTAGCTATTGATGGCATTGGTTACTACCAGGAAAAAGGCCAAGCAAAAAAAATCCTCCGTAAAGGCGATTCTATTAAATGTCCGCCAAATACCCCACATTGGCATGGTGCAAGTGTTGATACAAAATTTATTCAGGTAGCTATAACAGGAAGAGAAAAGGGCGAAACATTATGGCTGGAGCCTGTTACAGATGAAGAATATAGCAAATAAGCCTCTAACCTGGTTTAGGACGATCTATCCACTAAAATCAATTTCCACTTACTATTTATCAGCAAGCCGCCGGATTTGATTTTATAGATTTCTTTGAGAAATATTGAATGGGGCTCATCCATTCTATCGTACCTTAGGACGGTATCACGCAGCGGGGTTTGATAAAATGCTTTAAACGGAAAGCACCTGCAAATCCTTTTTTTATAAAACTCAATTAATTACAAATGAATATAAGATTAACTATAAGTACACACCTAGCAGGTAAACATGGCATTCAGGATGGGCTTAACAGCATTACTTATCACGACGATATAAGGATTTACAAATTAGATTAATACTTCCCATTTCCTTTATTATTTTTATGTTTCAAATTACCCTTACCTGATGACTTTCCATTTGAATATTGCTTTTTAGCTTTTCCAGGAGGCATACCATGAGGGTGCCCCTTAACGACATAATAACGCGGATCATCACTATAACGAATTACCTTCTGACCTGGTTTCTTTTTATATTTTGCGTATACTACCCTGTCGCGATCGAAATTGCGATAGGCATCCCTTGAATTGACAACAACCTTATAACCTTTATATAAATCATATCCCCTATATCTTGACGGTAATACTGTAGAAAAAATCCACCTCCCATTGTCCTGATAAATGAATTGCTTTTTAGGTACATGATAGTAGCTTTCCACATCAGGGAGATAATAATAATCTACATGATCATAACCAACTGGTCCCCACAAAGGCTGAGAGCCAATATTTACGTTTATACTCACTTGTGCGGAAGCTCTGAATGAAATCAGGAATATTACTGCAAAAAGAGTTATCACTATCTTCTTCATATTTTTTTATTTAAATTAATACTTTCACTACTCAAAGTTGCAATGCAATCATGAAATCAACATGAAATTTCAAATTTATTATCTATAATATACAAAACCTTTTTAAACACAGGGTGTTAAACTCGAACATCAAAACCCTAATTGAATAAGTTATGGTCCCACATCCTTATTGGTTCTTTATTCTTGCTATAGTAGTTGCCTGCATTGCCTGGACAATAACTAAAGAAGAAATCTTTAAAGAACCTCGTAATTATTGCATCGAAAAATCAAAATCATCCAACACCATATGGAAGAGAAAATTCTTTTATGTATTCACCTGCGAATATTGCTTTAGCCATTACATTACGTTATTAGTACTTATAATAACTGATTACAAACTCCTTTACCAAAACTGGGTTGGCTATGTCATCGCTGGCTTCACCATTGTTTGGGTAGCTAACATATACATGAGCTTATACAATATCATACGAATAGATCTGAAAAAAGGAAAAATTATAGCGGAAGAAGAAGCTGAAAATCTAAAAATAAAAAAACAAACAAGGATTTAACTAGTGTGTTTAAGGAAAGAAAGCAAAACTCTTTCATTGTTTTCTAATGTCTTCTGTGTCGGATAATCCGATGTGTCTATCTTTTTTAGCCACTTATCCAATCTGTCATTTCGGTAAGCTTCCAATAGCACAGGATAAACATAGGAACTTTTACAAATGGCTCTGGTATTTCCTAATTTTTTAGCGACACAATCAAGTACCTGAACTTCTATTTTAGCTTTAGATTGCTCATCCATACTGTTAAAACAGACTGCAAACTGTTTCAAAGCTTCTAAAGTTCCTCCCCATGTTCTGAAATCCTTTGCAGTAAAATCATTATCTGTAATTTCCTTTATGTAATTATTAATCTGGCCTGAATCTATACTTCTCCGCACTCCATCTCCATTATAATATTGAAAAAGTTCCTGACCAGCAATATCTCTGCATTTTTTGACAAGTCTGGCTAACCTCCTGTCAGTTAAATTAACTTCATGTTGAACACCCTTTTTACCAATAAAGGTTAACCTCAAAGCACTTCCATTAATTTTAACATGCTTATCTTTCAGGGTACTCAAACCTATGCTACCATATTGTTGCATATAGGCCTTTCCTCCAACTCTCAATAATGTTTTTTGCAGAAGATCAACGCACACAGCTAACACCTTTAATTCATCAAGTTCCTTGCGCCTTAAATCTTTTTCTATTCTCTTCCTCGCATTTGGCAATGCTTTACCAAACTCCAATAACCTAAAATATTTATGCTCGGCACGTCTCTTGATCCATTTGCTATGATATTTATATTGTTTCCTATTGGCATTATCAATACCTGTTGCCTGCAAATAGCCATTTGCTTTAGGGCTAATCCAAACTGATGTCCAGGCCGGTGGTAAAACAAGCGCTGCAATTCTTTGCAGTATAATTTCATCTTTTATCTGGGCACCCTTTGCATCTTCATAAAAAAAAGTACCCGATTTACCTTTTCTGTAAATACCAGGCATACTATCTGTAACATATACCAGTCCATTCTCTTTAATCACTTCCCTAGTTTCAATCATAAGATAATGATAAATTTATGTGTATCTCCATGTCTTAACCTTCAGTCATTTGAACAATGCTGATAAATAAAGGTTTGCCAAAAAACATTTTTTGTAAAAACTCTATTGATTCTATGCAAAAAGGGCTGCAAATATCTAAACCTGCAGCCCTCTTGAAGTTAAAATCTCTATTTTAATAAGTTGAGCTCTGGCCATGTCCATGGACTTGTTCTATTTGCCGTTTGTTCCCTTACTTTCTTCACATCGTTCGGTTTTATCGCCGAAGCCTTATTTCCCATACCATTTCTGATATAGCTTAAAATAGAAGCAATATACTCATCATCATTCGCTCCTAGTGCGGGCATTTCATCCGCATAAACCTTCCCGTCAATCGGCCCTTTTAAACCTTGCAAAAGAATACGGATAAGCTTAACAGGATCACCATTTACATTCTTGTTTGATGCTAACGGTGGTGCAGGCAAATCTTTAGCACCTAATACTCCTTTACCCTCTGGACCATGACAGGTTGTACATAACTGGTTATAAATTGTAGCCCCCTTAAGCACCAGCTTTCTATCTTCCTCTGCCAATTGTTTAGATGCCATCTCATGCAATTTCTGTTCTCTTTGCTGAACAAAGTACTTCCTGTACGAGTCAATTAACACACGTTGCTTAGGATATTTTTTCACCAATTCATTGATAATGCTTTTAGCCTTTTCAGACTCACTAAATCTTAGCGATAAAGAAAGCTGGAATCTTACATCAGCACTTTCGTCATTAATAAACGGTTCCAAAAAGTTAACCAAATCCTCATCTCCATTTCTAATAGCTTCTTCAGCCACCCAGACAGCATTTTTTCTAACTTTAGCATCCTTGTCCTTTAATGCCGCTTTCAAAGTCACTTTATCCAGAGCTTTCAATCCATCTAAAGTCCAGATTGCATGAATACGAGCTAATGGATCTGGAGAATTTAACACAATATTTTTCAATGCAGGAGCTACCGACTGATCTCCTTTTATAACCATTAATTTCTGTGCATTGTCTCTCCACCATCCATTTGGATGAGATAAATACTGTACCAATTCACTAGATGGCATACCTAATGTTTTTGGTTTAGTTTGATCAGGTTTAATTCCATCATACACCAATCTGTAAATACGTCCCTTACCAATGTTTTTATCAAATCTCTTACTTAATATCTGACCTCCTAAATAAGTTCCACTTTTTGTCCAGTTACTTTCCTGAATAATTCCATGGTGCATATCTACGATATATAAACAACCATCAGGCCCAGTTAAACTGTTAACAGGTCTGAAGTTCATATCTGTAGATGCAAGAAACTCTTCTTCTTTATAAGCATTTTGAAGTGTAATAAAGCCATCTGTATTGGTCACCTTTGCTCTTCTAATCAATCTTCCAACAGGCTCAGGTATTAAAAGATCTCCAACCATATCTGCTGGTAAAGAATTCCCTCTAAAAACAGATTGTCCGGAACATGCCGTAAAATTGTTAAGCGTACTGTCTTTTCTTAATCTGTTAAGTCCACCCTGAACATCCGGAGTAGAAATAATAGGCCACACCGCTCTAAATTCCTGGTCATACTGCCCACTTATATCCAGTCGACCGAAATATGGGTTTTGCTGAAAATCTAATGCTGGTGTTTCCCCTCCTGCTGAAGAATAAAATAAACGACCATAATTATCATTTGCCAAACCCCACTGACCACCTGATCCACTAATCAGTTTTTCTGCTTTTAGTTCTCCATTATTGTAGCGATACCTGATGTTATCATATGTAACATATAGCCTGTTATCCAGATTCCAGATCAAACCGCTTTTCTGGTGTTCTAAATTGTTCGTACTAACTACATCATTGCGATAAACCAGTATTTTCTCATCAGCTTTTCCATCTCCATCTGTATCTCTGTAACTGTAGATATTGTTGGAGTTTGTTTCCGCTACTAACAATCGATCATCTAAAGTTTGTATCAGACGAGGAAGAATCAGCTTATCTATAAAAATAACAGACTTATCCATCACTCCATCCCCGTTAGTATCCTCAAGCCTCTTAATTGTACATACAGGTTCCATTTGTCCGGTACCATTAATGTCCTTCATATAAGTATTCATCTCTGCGACGAACATCCTGCCATTTCCATCAAATGCAATTGCAACAGGCTCACTAATCATCGGCTCACTTGCCACCAGCTCCATTCTATATCCCTTGGGAAGATGAAACGACTGAAGGCTCTCTTTGGGACTTAGGTATTTAGAGGTCGGATTTGTTTTAACAATAATCTTTCCTGATGCATCTCTCTTCACAACATCTTTTAATACATTACATGTATAGAATAGGACTGGTAAGCTTAAAATAAAGGCACAATAAAAAATCTTATTACTTAATTTCATTTTTTGTATTGTATTATCGTTGTGAGATTCTTTACTTTTTAGCTGCCTGTCCAAAAACTCTAAATTCGTGAATAGACCAGTAATTACCTGTGGCACCTGTTTGGATAACTTTGATATACCTACCAGCAGTCTTTTTGCTAAAAGTAATTACCGTTTCATTCTGTGTTCCCGCGCCAGTCGCTAATGCAGTTCCCCAATTGTTTCCATCGTTAGACATATATACCTCATAACCTTTTGGAGAGTCATTTTTACTTGCAGTAACATCTAATATAATTTTACTTACGTTATTAACGGCATTCATGTCTAAAATAAAGAATTGACCACTAGCCTGAGAAACTCTGGTCTCCCACCTGGTTGCAGGGTTATTGTCAATAGCTTTTTTTGCACCATCAGGATTAAGAGAAGCCGTAGCTAACCATTGCCATTTATCTTCAGTTATTTCCTTATCTCCATCCTGAGCATTAACACTTAACATACATACTGATAGCAACACCGATAAAATAATTGTTTTTTTCATAATTTATATTTGATTTAGTTTGATTCACTAAAATCAATTTCCATATTAACAAAAACATAATAAATGATTAATAATGGAAAAATAGAATAGGAAAATTACAAAACCTGCTAAAGTTTGTACGAATTCTATAGAGTTTAAGACGTTATTGAAACGAACAAATTGCTATTTATCATTAATTTGCAAGTAAATAAATTATAGGAAACCATTATTAAAGCCAAATATGTCTAAAGCAGCTACTTCAATATTCGTTCTATTTTTCCTCATGCTATTTTTAGCCTGTCAGGTATCATTTGCACAAAAAAAACCTAATGTAATTGTTGTACTAACAGATGATATGGGATATGGCGATTTAGCCTGTTATGGCAACCCATTATTTAACACCTCTTTTATTGATAAAATGGCTCAAAAGGGAATATTAGCAACCAATTTTGTAACCACCTCTCCTACCTGCTCCCCTTCAAGAGTTTCTACCCTTACAGGAAGGTATTGCAGTAGGTCGAAAATGCCTCGTGTTATTGGTCCTGGAGATAAAACGGCTATTCCTGATGAAGAAATTACTATCGCAGAAATGTTAAAGACATCAGCTTATCGAACCGCCTGCATTGGCAAATGGCATATTGGTGATTATGGCACAGGTCTCCCAAATAAGCAAGGATTTGATTTATTTTATGGCATGTTATATAGTCATGATTTCAGAGCACCTTATGTAAAAACAGATACCGTTATTAAAATATTCAGAAATCAAAAGCCAGAAATATATCGTCCCAACGACACGATCTTAACTAAAACCTACACAGAGGAAGCCATAAAATTCGTTAAAGAATCCGGCGATAAAAAACAACCATTCTTTTTATATCTGGCCTACAACATGCCACATTTACCAGTTGCTACAGCAGTAAAGAAAAATAGTAAAAAATCAGCTGGGGGAGAATTAGGAAATGTGATCGAAGAAATGGATACTGAAATGGCCAGGCTTTGGAAAACTCTTGAAGATAACGGTCAGGCAGATAATACTATTTTCATATTTACGAGCGACAATGGTCCCTGGTTAAATGCTCCACAACGTATGTATGAAGACGGGTTTACAAAGCCATATCATGTGGGAACTGCCGGAATATTCAAAGGCTCAAAGGCTACTTCTTATGAAGGAGGGCATCGCGTTCCCTTTATAGTTTACTACAAAAACCACACAATTCCGCAGGTTGTACATACACCTATATCTAATCTTGATATACTTCCTACTATTGCAGAATGGACAAATACCGCTTTGCCAAAAAGGACACTGGACGGTGAATCTGTAGTAAAACTACTTTCACAAAAAGACTATAAAGGAATCCATAAACCCATTTACTACTTCAACTACGTGTTAGAAGGCGTGAAAGATGGAGACTGGAAATTACGTACAACTAAGCAAAATGATAAAATGGTAAACGAAATGTTTAACCTTGGTTGGGACCCAACGGAACGCTATAATTTATATGACAACCCTAAGTATGCCACTGAGCAACAACATTTAAAAATGTTACTCAGTGAATACCCTGATAAATAACTATCTACCCTTTTTCTTATCCAATGAGCTATCCAGGCAATCGCTTAATTGTTTTTTCTTTTTAGATTTCTTTCCAAATTTTCTGTTATACCAGATTATAAATCCGGTAACTGGCAATGAAGCTCCAATCAGACTTGCTATAAAAGCAATAATCTTCCCAGGTAGGCCAAGTATAGTACCAACATGGATATCATAATTCATCCGGCGTAACTTTGTAGCAAATGAAGCATCCTTAAATTGGGCAGCATAATATTTATCTTTCTTTATTTCTTTTGCCGTATGCCGATCGAAATAAATACCTTGATTTCCAAATGTCTTCCCCTCTTCAGGATATACATCAACTAGAATACTTGATTTAATATTACTTGTATCTGGAGTACGGTACATATAGCCGCTTGCTTCGGGATAACGATTTATCGCTGTATGGATCGCTTTATCCAAAGCCATATCCAGTGAGATGCCCTTAACTACCATGGTGCTGTCTGAATTTGTAGCTTTCCAGTCCGGTAGCTTTTCACCGGCTGAAGTCACGGTATATAGTCCTTTGCTGTACCACTTTATCCCATATACCATTCCTGTAAGAGATAAAATCAACAAGATTAGCAAAGCATAGAATCCGAATACATTGTGCAAGTCTATGTTAATCCGTTTCCACTTGGCCGACCACTTTATTTTAAAGCTTTTATCACGAGTTGATTTATTCCATTTTTTCGGATACCACCAAATAAGTCCTGTGATCAGAAGAAACACAAACATAAGCGTACCATAATTTACAATAGGTCTTCCTATCTTAATTGGTAGCCAAAAAAATCTGTGTCCATCTTCCATAAAGTAAAAGAATAAAGTAATCCTGTCTTCATTGATCCGCTGCCCAAGAATTTTTCCCGTATAAGGGTCTAAAGAAACAATCAAAGGGTTATCTCCCCATTTTTTCACCATTACATCTACCGACCTGTTTTTTTTATAGGTAACCATATTAACAGGTTCACCTGGAAATTTATCACGAATAATCTGATTAATTTGTGAAGGCATAATCAACGGCCTCTCGCTTTTAGCTACATGATAAACCGGATGGAACAGAGATTTTATTTCTTCATTAAAAACCCAAATGGCTGCTGTTAAACAGACAATTAACATAATTACCCCCGAAATAAGCCCCATCCATAGGTGAAGCCAATTGTTGATTTTTCTAAACATTAAAAAAATGATACAAGTGAATAAAAAACCGGCGAAATTATTTTTCGCCGGTTATAATGTCAAATGATTAGTTGAATCTAGAAATCCAACTGATATAATCTACGCCCTTAACTTCCATTCCTTTGGTAAGGCTACCGCTTGCAACATCATAGGTATAAATGAACTTCCCTTGTGTAGCAGAAGAAACACCGATATATGCCTTTCCATTTTCTACCCATACCGGAGAAACGCGAACGCCTCTGTCTAAAGGAAGATCAAGTTTTGTTCTTGTTTTTGCATTCAGATCAAGTACATAATATTCGAAAACATCTTTATTTGTATAATCCTCAAATGCAGTAAGCAAATCTGCACGGCCCATACGGGTAATCGCTTTACCATTCCCAAGATCCCATAATCCATAGTATTCTCTATTTCCATTACTTAATGCAGAAAGGTTGAAGAAATAGTTAGCATCAAATGTATTTTCATTGCTTTTGATCTTCCAAATACCACTAGGCTTATTAGGATTGATACCCCAGCGATCTCCAACGTTACTAAGAATATAAATATCCCCATTATAAGTAAGTGTCGAAGGTAAGTCTGTAGCAATTGAACCAGGATAAGTAGATCGGGTGTCAGTAGTAATAACCACATTGTTCATCGCCGGGTAATCTACGACTGCCAGATAGGCAGTATTGGTTGCAGTCCAGTTTGCATCAAATATCGTATAACCGATGTATAGTTTGCTCCCTCTTAATGTTACAGAAGCTACACTCACAGCTTTATCAGTTCCACCCAAAACTTGTCCGCCAACTGTACCTGTTTTAGTCACAGTCATATTATCTGTATTGATAATTGTATAATTCAGTATTGGATTAGCTGCTGCTGGTGTACCATCACCGATTAGAATCGTATTGTCATTTAACCAATACATCGTAGATGTAGAGCCTGTAACAGGAATTTCAGTTACTGTGGTTAAGACTTTGTTTTCATATTTGAATTTGCTGAATTTGCCGGGTGTAATCTTATAATAATATCCCTTTTTAAACAACCTGTTCCAGCTTGAAATCTCTGCACCATTACCAATTGCGCTAACAGAGCCTGAAGTTAAACTCTCAGGCGTAAGTAGATAAAGTGCTGAAGGAGTATTAACTCCGCCTACAATGGCAAAATTTCCACTTTCAGGCGTAGGTTCTTCAGTGTCTGGAGATGATTTTTTTGAGCAGGAAGAAAATGTTAACGTTGCGCCTACAGCAAGCAATGCAAATAGGGATGTAGTTTTAAGTGTAAATTTCATTTTATTATATTGTTTGATGTGATACATAATTTATTTGATGAAATAGCGGAGTTTTACAAAAAAGGATCTTCCAGGTCTTTGCAGACGGAAACTATCGTAGGCAGTTTCATCAAAAATATTCCTGGATTCCAGAGAGACATTATACTTCCCCTCGTTCATGGAATAGCTAAAACCAGCATTGTGTATAGTTTGGCTAGGGATAACATCTTTTGTAGCTGCAGTTCCACGACTTGGCCATCTTAAATAGAACCAATGTGTGTATTGGGTAAACCAGTTAAATTGTAATCTTGTACCCTTACCTATGAGGTCATTTTTCCCAATACTAAAACTTGCATTTCCAAAAAGCCAGGGTTGATTTGGAATACGTTCTTCAAATACTGTTGTACTTTCGTCACGACTAATCGCATCCATATAGCTTGCATTTACTATTAGGGAAAGTAAGTTCTTGTAACCATAATTCAGTTCTCCGTCAATTCCGGTAATACGCACTTTACCAATGTTCGCATAGCTGGAAAAAGTTCCTCCTGGCATTGCATTGATAAAATCTTTTGCATTTCTATAGAATACAGAACTTTCAGCTGAAAAGTGATGCTCAGCAAAATTATGGCGGAAATACACGCCCAGGTTAATGTTGTCACTTTCTTCTGGCTTTAACTTTGGATTTGCCAGAACTAAAATTCCGTCCCCAAAAAGTTCCTCAACTTCCGGTAGGCGGTATGTATGTTCAAAAGATGCCTTTATCCCCGCATTTTCAGTGATCTTATAACGGGTTGCAATACCATAACCAAAATAATTACTGGTAGAATCAGCTGTGCTTTTTTGGTATCCATTACCATTGAAATAAATTGCAGAACGGATATAAGAATGAAGACGGTATTGCTTCAGGAAAATGGAGCTGCTAAAGCGACCATCGAGTAAGTTGTTTTCTAGAGATATGCCCAGGATGCCTTTATTCAGTTTATTAGGAACATCTAAAGTATTGCCATCCTGATCAGCATTTTTAAAAGTATTTACTCCTGATCTTTGACCTGCACTAAGACTATAATTTAGTTTGACAGCACTATTATCACTGATGGCATAAGAAAAATTAGCTCTCAGCACTGCAAATTTATTGGTGTATTTGTATAGCGAAAAAGCAGCTTGCTCGCCAAATAGATTGTTCGAAGAAATGATTTTCCCTTCCCAGTCATATTTTGATGCTGAAGTATCTACTGATGTAGTATTTTCCTGTGCATAGGTAGCAAACAGGCTAGCACTGAGACCCTTTAAAAATAAGTCTGTCTTTTTGTATTTAAGGCTTGGCATAACCAGGTTCCCATAAGAATGGACCTTTCCATAAATTATATCTTGTTCTGCACCTGTTTGTCTTTCTTTATATCCGGATGAATAAAGTAGACCGACCAGCAATACATCTGCCCATTTCTTGTTTCGAAAACCAAGTTCTAATTGTCCCATTCCCGAACGGAAACCATCATTAAATCTTTTAACATCCTTTTTAACAAATACATTTCCCTCAGCAATATCTATGTCCTTCATGATATAATTGTTGTCAGCATAATTATAGAACCCAGTCGCATTAATGGTGAATCCTGTTTTTTCATCTGTATACCGACCACTCAGACCTGCTCTATGGGTATTAAAAGACCCATAGCTATAACTCATATCCAGATATTGCTTTACATTTTGGTTGGTTACGATATTAACTGCCCCACCCAGTGCATCAGCTCCAAGTTCAACCGGCACAACACCTTTATAAACTTCTATGCGTTCGGCCAGGTTGACAGGAATATTATTGAGCGACATGGAGTTCCCGAAGTTTTCCATCGGAATCCCATCAATAAAGAACTTTACCTGTTTACCGGAAAGACCGTTAATAGAAAAATTAAAATCTGATCCCAACCCTCCACTTTCTCTGATCCGAATACCTGTACTTCTACTCAGCACCTGGTTAAGATCAGCAGTAGTATTAGCCAGAGCTTTGGTTTCTATACCACTTACATTAAATCCACTTTCCGTAAGTTTTCTGGCTTCTGTTTTGCCTGTAACATTCAGGGTCTCCATTAGTTTGTTATCCTTTTCAAGGATAAAATTGGTCATCAAAACTGAAGACTGAAGCCGTACTTCTATTACCTGCCTTTTGGTTTTAAACCCAACCCCCGAAACTTCAATTGTATAAGTTCCTGGTTTTGGCACATCTAACCTAAAACTACCATTTGCATCAGTTACTGTCCCAGCTTTTATAGTCCGAATCCACACAGTAGCCCCTTCAACAGGCTCCTGATCACTATCGCTTACCTTGCCAGAAATCTGAGGCATGGTAATTTGGGCATTGGAAAAGAAATATAAGGCACATAAAAGCCCCGTAAGCAGAATTTTATTAATTTGCAGTGATTTTAATGTCATACGTTAAGATTAACCCGATTATCCGGGACAAGCCGTACTGCTGGTACCAGTACGGCCTTTTCTATTATTTATATTGCTTGTAAATCTTTATTTATTCTCATAGCTACATTTAATGGTAACACATCCTCCATATAGCGTTGGTCTACCACTATTATTTCTGGAGAAATACGGCTTATTCTTAAAGCCACATAAGTGATTCCACTTTTACAGACGAATTTTTTAGTCTGGGCATCTATACCCGAGCTGTTGGAAGCGAAATTAAGGCTCACATCTTCAACAGATTTATTCTGAATGAGCATGGCATCGCAAAAAGTTAAGGCAGTAAATACAAGCCCATCAATGTTTTCTTCCTTTGCAGTTTGTCCTTTAAAGTTATCAATCTGAATTACTTTCAGTCTGTCCGATCTTAAAACGCTCTTGTACAATAAAAAAACACATGGTAAAGCGATAAGTAAACTAGCAGCTATGCTAATCCGCTTATACCATAGTTTAAGCTGCTGCCTTTTTCTCTCTTTAAAAATCGTAGATTGTTCTAGGGAAGCCCATAAAGCTGTATTAACTTCATCTTCTTCCCCCTGATCATGAGATGAGATAACTTCTTCTTCAGCATCTTCCAGCCAAGCCTCAACCGCAGCACATTCAGCTGCCGAACTTCTGCCGGAATGATACCTCATCAAGATTTCATCTGTTATAGTATACTTCCCCATCTATAATAACAGTCGATCTTCTCGGCATTTACCCCTACGTCTTATTTAGATTTTTTTTAAATAAAAATAATAAAAGCAAAAAAAAGCGGTTTTTAAGACTTATAGGCCTTAATCAAAATCTTTCTTTGAAGGATTGAGTATGAGATATGAAGACTTTGAGGAGATATTTCCTTCGATGGCTGGTCCGGATCTTAATATATCTTTATTCCCATCGTACACATACATCCTCGCCTTTCCCTGGCTTTCATTAACAATAAATGAAGCATTTTCTCCATCATAATAACCACTGGTACCCCATACAAAGTTTGGTTGGTTCTGATTTTTAAGTAATAACTTTATTGTTTTTTTATAAACATCAGCAACATAATAGTCGCTCTTTCCAGTACTTGGAAAAGAAATTGTAGCCAATATTACTTTTCCAGCAGCAGCTTGTGTTATGCCAAGTAAATGACGACCATTCAACTGTTTTGATAAATCAAAAAAGTATTCCTTATCAAACTCCCCTTTTCCATTACTTATCCTATAAAAAGCAGTTGATGCTGTTGGATGGTTCCCATGATAAAAAACCGGAGAGGTGAGTACATATAAATCTTCTTTTGTATCCGCAAAAAAGTTAAACATCCCATTTACACCCGATCCGGGAAAAGCAGAGCGGACATCCTTATCTACGCTCTTTAGTTTTAGGGCCGGGTAATCCAATACGGCCAGGTAAGAAGTATCGCTGCAATGGTCATAATCTTCACCAAAAGAACTATAGCCCACATACAAATGATTATTCTTTAACATCCCAAAATTATCACTTGCATTTTGCTCTGCGGCTACCGGCAGATCTAAGCGTCCTTTCCTTACCAAAAGCATTTTTTCTTGATCGATAATGGCGTAGGAAGAAATATTTTTATGTCCGCGACCTCCTATATAAAGTAATGTACTATCTAATTTTGTAGTAAAGGAAATGTATTCAAACTCCTCCAGTTTAAGTTCGCCTCCACTTTTCAATCCATCTTCTGCATACTGATATTTACTAAACAATCCGGATTTTTTATCCATGCTGAGTAAAAAATTATGATTTAGGATTACCGTAGAACCTAACTTATTATTAATCATTGAAGCCTGATTTGTATGTAGAACTAAGCTTGAATCCAATGAATCAAACCAGAGCATACGGTCCTCATCCCTGGATCCCTTTTCCCCGTTTATAATCAGCAAATATTTATGCTTTTCTGAGCTAATTTTATTGCCACCTCCGCAACCTGCTATCAGCAACGAAGCAAGACAAATTCCTGAAATAAATTTGAGATAGCTAAACAATTTAATGGTCATTCATTTTTATATTGCCTAAGCTTGAGGCGGATATATGACAATGCTTTAGTGATCTGGTTCTCAACCGTCTTTTCTGTAACCAATAAAGATGATGCAATCTGTCTATTATTTAATCCTTTTTCCCTGCTTAGCTTGTAAATTAATCTGCAGCGTTCCGGCAATTCATCTACCAAGGTGTTGAGTTCTCGTGAGAGAAAGCTGAACGCAACTTGTTTCTCGGTAACAGCTTCTGCTTCCTTAGCATAAAGCATCGATTCTTCAAGATTTCTTTCCTGTTGAATCCTTTCACGAAAGTAACCAGATATTTTATATTTAACAGACTTGATAAGATATTTTTCTATCGAATCAGAAATTAACAGTGTATTCCTTCTTTCCCAAATAGATTCAAATAAATCATGGACCATATCCTGGGCCAGATCCTTATCATTTAGCTTTTGGTAGCAGATGTAATATAGTTTCTTCCAAAATTTAGCATATATCAATGCAAACGTCACTTCGTCAATTTGAAGTAACTCATTCTCATTTATTTCTACTGTTTCTGGCAATTTATAAGGCTTAGAAATTCAAAGGTAATATTATTTAGATCAATTACAAATAAAGAGCAAAAAAGAAACTGATCGCCTTTTGAACCGCATTCAATAATTCAAAAATAGTTTTATTCTTTTTTATTTGTAATTAGTCTAAATAGTAATAATTTTACCACAAATATTTCGAACCACTAATTACCAAACAATAATGCCAGAAGATTATGATGCATTTCGTCTGATTTACGAAACGTATTGGAAGAAGGTCTATAATTATGCACAAAAGATTTTAGAA
This sequence comes from Pedobacter sp., assembly GCF_041645105.1. Taxonomy (GTDB): domain Bacteria; phylum Bacteroidota; class Bacteroidia; order Sphingobacteriales; family Sphingobacteriaceae; genus Pedobacter. Next base: position 7,260 of record NZ_JBAZQQ010000007.1, on the reverse strand, counting down.
GAAAACCTGCTCGCCGAAGATGTCGTACAACAGGTTTTTGTAAGCCTATGGGAGCGAAGAGAATTCCTGCAGATAGAAAATATCGAAGGCTATTTGATTAAAGCTGTCAAATTTGCATGCATAACGGAACTGAAGAAAAGGTACCGTTGCTGCGCTGCACAAGATTGTGTTATCAACTGCAAAAAAACGGATCTACAAACAGATGATCATGTTTTATACAAGGACCTGGAAAAAACAATAGACAAATTATTGTGCCCTATGGCGCACAAATGTCAAAAAATGTTCCGTATGCGATTTGAGCAAGGAATGGATAATCGTTCAATAGCTCTACATTTTGATTTGTCGGAGAAGACAGTGAGAAACAAATTATCCAGAACAATAGGGATTATACGTGAAAAGCTGAAGATCGAGGGATATAAGTAAAAACCATTTTAAAACACTCATTATCAACACAGAAAATAAAAATGACTTTTTTCGAAAATAAATCGGGACAATTTCGCATCCAAGTATACTCTCTTTGTAAATGAAAGAATATATAAATCAAGATATAGTTAAGAGGTATTTCGAGAATACATGCTCTGAAGAAGAGCGAATCCAGATGGAAAAGTGGTTAGACCCTACAGAAACCTGGGAATCTGATGTTATTTCAATCAAAGCAACTCATGCATCACAAGAAAAAATCTGGTCAGGAATTTTCAATCAGATTATTGCAAAGCGAACAACTAAGCATAAAATACTTCATTTAGTAAAGTATGCTGCAGCTATCATATTGCTGTTTATGATTTTTTCAAAGGAGGATGATATACTTTTTACGACCAATATGGATTATGCGTCCATCAAAATCCAAAAGATACATTTCTCTCCAAGCGTAAATCAAAAAAATAGAACGATAGACCTTTATAAGGTCTCCAATGAGACTAACAAAACAATTCAGCTAACAACAAAAAAAAATGGTCGCAGCTATACATTAAAACAGCACACCACCTATCTGACTGTCTGCCTGGAAGAAGATCCTGGAGTTGTTGGAGATCAAATTTTGGTCTTAACCCCAGACCAGGTGAAAATGATACCTGATGTACCCCTTGCAATGCAATTGGCGTCGATAGTGAATAACAAGGACTTAGAAACTGCCATTCCTACTTTTTTATAATCTTAATATGACATTCAAAGCACTACTCCTCTTCTTCTTATTGTTCAGTTTATTCACTCCAATAACATTTGCACAAGAGAAAAAAGGCCGGGAGATTTCAGGGTATATCAAAGACACGTTTGGAAACTCCGTTTCCAATGCTACTGTTAGTATACAAAATACAAATTTTTCAACTCAGGCAGATTATGATGGTTTTTACAAGCTACAAAAATTACCTGATCATCAGCAAGTCGTTCTTATTATTAGCGCTATAGGATTTACTAAAGAAATCAAACAGGTTAATGCTGGTTCACAGAAAACCATTTTTGATGTGGTACTTAAAGAGGACAAACAACAACTTCAGGAAGTGTCTGTTGTAGGACAAACAGAAAATGAAAGGCATATTCAGGAAATAAAGCGTTCAGGATTTAACGTTAGCATTATCGATCTAAATAAATATAGCAATGAAGCGGCAAACCTGACACAGGTTTTAAAAAGAGCAACAGGTTTAACCATACGTGAAGACGGTGGGTTGGGATCTAATTTCGTATTTCGAATCAACGGTCTTGATGCTAAAATATTTATAGATGGTGTACCCATGGATAATTTCGGGTCATCTATGTCGCTAAATAACATTCCAGTAAATTTAATTGATCGTATTGAGGTTTATAAAGGGGTTGTACCAGCTTTCCTGGGTTCAGATGCCTTAGGTGGAGCTGTAAATATTATTACCAAACGAAGAGCAAGACCTTTTCTTGATTTTAGCTACAGCATGGGCTCGTTTAATACACAACAGTCTGCCTTGGTCGGTACATTCACCAATCCGAAAAACAAATTATCAGTACGCTTAAATGCATTCTATAACCATTCGGATAATGATTACAAGATGTATTCAGAAGAAAAATACAATGTCATTCTCAGAGGCGAAAAGAACAACAAATTGGACACGATAGCTGAGGTTAAACGTTTTTATGATCGCTATACCTCGGCTATGGGACAATTGGAAGTTGGTTTCCGGGATAAACCCTGGGCCGATCAGTTTTATGTCGGACTCACCTATTCGCAAAATCATAAACAAAATCAGTTAGGTGCAACAATTAACACGCTAAATGTTGGGCAATGGACAGAAAGTAAGTATCTGATGCCCACCCTAAGTTACAAGAAAAGTGATTTCATTGTAAAACGTCTATTCGCAGATGCATTTACAAGTTATAGTTACGATAACCGACATGTAAGAGATACTGCTGCCTATAACTACAGCTGGTCTGGCAATTGGGTTCCAATTGGAGACACCCCTCCTCGTGATCCTTCTCATAATAAGTACAATTTGTTCAATTACCTGGCAAGAGTAAACCTGAACTACGACTTTGATGAAGAAAGAAAACAAAGTTTAAACTTTAATTACAACTATAACACTAGCCATCAAAAGGAATACGATATGATTAATGGCTACAACCGTTCTGGGCTTCCTTCCAACCTAGCGAGACATATTGTTGGCTTATCGTGGCAAAACCAATGGTTTGATAAACGTTTGTCTAATGTTATGGCGCTAAAGTATTATCGACTTGATGCTACAAAAGATGTGGACGAAAGAAAATTCAATGGAAATAATGAATTGATCAGTGGAGAAATCGTCCATTATCAAAAAGCATGGAACTTCTATAGCATGAGCATTGCTTCCCGCTATCGGATTACCTCAGATGGTGGCTGGAAGCTATCCTACGAAAGGGCATATAACCTACCAGGCATGACTCCACTTTTCGGAGATGGACTGAACACGATCTCTAATTTTGATCTCAAACCAGAACGCAGCGATAATATTAATACAGGCTTTTACTACAATACATTTATCAATGACAATAACTTTTTAAATGTAGATGTTACAGGTTTCTATCGCCTTGCTGCAGATTATATTAACACCAAAGTTGTAGAGGTAAATGGAGAAGGATATTCTCAGTATTACAATATCCCAGGTGTAAAATTGTACGGTTTTTCAGCGGAGGTAAAGTATGGTTATAAAGACTTATTAGCGTTTACACTAAATGGCTCTTACGATAAAGCGATCGACAATAAAAAATACACTGACGATAGCAATCAACAGGTGAGTTTGTCTTACGGCTATCAGATTGCAAACAGGCCCTGGGTGTATGGCAGTATGGATGTAAGTCTTATTCAAAACGATTGGTTTCAAAAAGGAAGCAGGATTCAATTGTCTTACTTATCTCAATATACTCATTGGTTTTATCTAAGCGAAGCACATTTGGGGTCACTGGCTTCTAAAGATTATATCCCTTCACAAACTATTCATTCTGCTGTGCTGAGTTATTCCTGGAGCAGAAACAAGTACAATATTTCATTCGAAGGCCGCAACCTTACCGATGAACGGGCATATGACAACTTCAGGTTGCAAAAACCTGGTCGCGCATTCTTCCTCAAATTGAGATTATCATTAATGTAAAAACAATCAATATAAATATTATGAATATTAAACATTTAATTGTGACCTGCCTGGCGGCAACAGCTCTATTTTCATCATGTAAAGATTCACCGGACGATGTAGCTCCTACCCCGATCAATACAAATGGTGGTTTGTATAGTTTGTGGGTTACTTCAGCAACAGGTTCTTATCTTTTAACAACTAATGATTTGATGAAAGATACCTTATTGTCTCCTAATAATAACAAAGGCATAGATATTACTTCTCACCTTCCAGCAGCATTTTATGGTGTATATGCCTATAACCATCATGGTAAGTTCTATTTTTCTAACGATGGCAAACTCTTCAGTCAGCACGAAATTACCAGCAACGGATTATTAAAAGAAACCAATAACTATGTTTTCCCAGGAAACTTCTACATGGGAAAGGTTTTGGATAACATCAGTACCAAAGATGAATTGGTTATTACCAAGACTGCAGGGACTACTAATACAGCTAAAAAAGTTCTGGAGCAGCCTATTTATTTCATGAATACCAACAGCTTGACAATCAATAAGACGTTGAATGTCGAAATCCCTATGATCAGGTTCATACCAAAGCAAACAAACGGACAAGATGATGATGTTTACATTGTACCTACAAGTATGACTGTCAGAGGCGATAAACTCTTTGTCGGGCATAAATATAAAAGCAACATTACAAAGGCTGATATTATTGATACCGCTTATGTATATGTATGTGATTACCCAAGTCTGTCTAACGGTAAGATCATAAAAGATCCACGTGGTGGATTTACTGCTGGTCACTGGGAAATCAATAAACCTACTTTCCAGGATGACAATAATGATTTGTATATCTTAACAAGACGTGTAGGAACTTCCAGCTATGGTCTGTTGCGCATCAAATCGGGCGAAACAACCTTCGATCCTGATTATTTCTTCGAGTTAAAAGACTACAACATCTTTAAAAATTCGTCTTCTATGATTCAGAAATTAGGCAATGGTAAAGCTTATATCAGTCCTTATGTAATTGACCCTGCCAATAAAAAGGTTGTAGCTGATTTAAGAATTTTAGCTGGAGGTGCAGAGCCTAAGACTACCATGAACTTCATGGAAAATGGAAAACTATACGACGTGTTCAAAACAGATGAGTCTAAATGGTTTGTATATGAATACAACCCTTCCACAAATGCAATCAAACGTGGTGCACAGATTGATCCAGGAGTAACCTGGGTATACCATGTGAATAAAATAAAATAAACCAAATTATTTATCCAAAAACATTATGAAAAGAATATTAAAACAAATTCTATTGCTAACATTATATTCTGGTATTAGCATAGCTGCCTCAGCGCATGCTGTCTTCATTGAAACTGCCCTAAAGGGAAATAAAGGGAAAGCCCATACCATAAAAGTGGTATATGGAGAACCTGATGAGCACGAAGAAATATCTAAATGGTGGTGGTACAAAGAAGGAACTGTTGTAAAGTTAACTTTGACAAAGGCTGACGGATCTAAAGAAATTCTGAAGTTAACTCCTCAAAACAATGCGTTGGTTGCAACTTTCACTCCTGATCAGGATGGTGTTTATCATGTAGCTATACAACATGAAACTGAACGTAAAACTGGTGCTAAATCGCAATACCAGATCAATGCACATGCTTCTATACAAGTAGGTAATTCTAAAAAAGGAAATTTAGCAACCAATGTTGGGAATGCCCTGGTTGTTTATCCTGCTCAAGATCTTCTAAATAACAAGAAAGAAGTGGCTTTAACTTTATATGAAAACGGAAAACCTGCAGTAAAAGCATTTTTTCAGATTATTTCTCCTAATGGCTGGATAAAATGGATAGAAACTGATCAGAATGGTGTAGCCAGATTTATACCAGAATGGAAAGGAAAGTATTTTGCCGAGGGCTCTAAAAAGGAAAAAGTAGCTGATCAGGCGTTTGAAGAATACAACCGTGCAACATCAATGAGTTTTGAAGTAATCTAAAAGTGCATGGCTGTAAGAGAGAATAAGAAGAAAAAAATAACATTCCGTTCAGTCAGCAACTGGTTACATTTGTGGCTAGGATTGATTTCAGGAATTATTTTAGTGATAGTCTGTTTTACAGCCTGCCTTTGGGTTTTTCACTACGAAATCACCTCACTTTTAATACCGAAAAAAGAAAAGCAATATATTGTTGCAGGTTATCAATCATTGCTACCACCTTCAAAAGTAATAGCCATTGCAGATTCTTTGTATCCCCAGGATTTTGTTCGTGGGATTACATATACTAAAGATCATCCGATTTCTTTTACCGTAAATATTAAAGGAGCTGACACCTCTAAGAAGCCAGAACCTAAAATTAATTTAATACATCCTTATACAGGAGAATATTTAGGATTGAAAACCGAAGACAATTCTGAAGAAGAGCAACTACGGAAGCGATTGGAAAGTTTCTTTGGCTGGGCAATTAGTGGTCATCGTTTTCTCTGGCTTCCCCGCGATATAGGCAGACCCATTGTCAATTATGCGACATTAATGTTTAGCATTACACTGATCACAGGGCTAATATGGTGGTACCCTAAAAAGTGGACAAAATCTGTTCGCGATAAGAGTTTTAAAGTCAAATGGAAAGCAGGTTGGAAAAGGCTCAATTTGGATTTACATAATGTATTTGGCTTTTATTCATTTTTGCTGGCCCTTTTGCTAGCCATTACAGGAATGTACTATGGGATTACCTGGTTTAATAAGGCACTCTACTGGTCTACTAATTGGGGTGAAACATTAGCCGAGCGAAAGACAGTAAAATCAGATACCACAAAGATGTATACTATATCTGACTTTCCTCGTGCTTTTGACAAGCAGGTAGCAACGATCTTAACGCAGTACAAGGATCCATTTTATTTAAACATTAACTATCCAGATACCGCCAAGGCAGATGGTACTATCCAGGTTTATATACGGAATGATATGGATAGACAATTTAACAACCGGTATTACTCTTTTGATAAATATACGGCTGAATTCCTGCCCAACAGTGTTTCACTTTTTAATAAAGATTACTATGAGCTCAGTGTGGGAGAGAAATTCAGAAGGTTAAATTATGACATCCATGTGGGTTCTATCTGGGGAATTCCAACCAAAATTCTAGCATTTTTTGTGACATTTATCGCAGGGTCATTGCCGATTACAGGATTCATTATTTGGTACAATCGTAAATGGGGCAAGAAAAAGAAAAAAGGAGCTAAAAAAGAGACTGTTCTATCCAGCTCTGTCTCAGAACCAATTAAAGCAGCTGAATCTTTTGAACATGAAAAGACTTACAGCTAGCAAAAGAAGGAAAACTATGTATTCCCAAATTTTAACTGGTTCAGATTGTTTGTTGCTTTGCCACACTTTGGAAAAATTAAAGACTATAAATTGCTATTCTCCCTAAAATCCGACTCAAAATTCATAATCTCATTTTCGCCATAGTATAATGCCTTTGGAAGTTAATGAATGCCGCTATTTGACATTGATTTGCAACAAACATCACCTTAAAACAGCCCTACTGTCGATTCCTAAAAAAGCTATACACAAGGTCTAATACGGGTTTCGCTATACAGTTTTTTTGGAAGGTTATCATTTATAAAATTAATAGTTTTCTTGCATTTTTTTATACTTTTTCCTGCAGTTCTTCCAGCGTTTGATCAGTGGCTTTTCTGAA
>NZ_JBAZQQ010000003.1:0-805960 GCF_041645105.1 Pedobacter sp. | reverse complement strand
TAGTAGAAAACCAATTGCCTCCGCCTCCAAGCATTACTGTTGATCAGGAGAAATTAACATTCTGCGAAGGAGGTTCAGTAGAACTGATCTCTTCATCAGCTGCTGGTAACCAATGGTACAAAGATGGCAATGAGATCACTGGAGCAACCGATCAAAAATATGTAGCTACAGAATCCGGTATATATACAGTTAGATTTACTGATGCGAATGGATGTTATACGGTTTCTGCAGGTGTTACTGTAGTAGAAAACCAATTGCCTCCGCCTCCAAGCATTACCGTTGATCAGGAGAAATTAACTTTCTGCGAAGGAGGTTCAGTAGAACTGATCTCCTCATCAGCTGCTGGTAACCAATGGTACAAAGATGGCAACGAGATCACTGGAGCAACCGATCAAAAATATGTAGCCACAGAATCAGGTATATATACAGTTCGATTTACTGATGCGAATGGATGTTATACGGTTTCTGCAGGTGTTACTGTATTAGAAAACCAATTGCCTCCGCCTCCAAGCATTACCGTTGATGAGGAGAAATTAACTTTCTGCGAAGGAGGTTCAGTTGAACTGATCTCCTCATCAGCTGCTGGTAACCAATGGTACAAAGATGGCAACGAGATTGCCGGAGCAACCGATCAAAAATATGTAGCCACAGAATCAGGTATATATACAGTTCGATTTACTGATGCGAATGGATGTTATACGGTTTCTGCAGGTGTTACTGTATTAGAAAACCAATTGCCTCCGCCTCCAACCATTACCGTTGATCAGGAGAAATTAACTTTCTGCGAAGGAGGTTCAGTAGAACTGGTATCTTCTGCTAGTACTGGTAACCAGTGGTACAAAGATGGCAACGAGATTGCCGGAGCAACTGAAGAAAAATATGTAGCCACAGAATCCGGTATATATACAGTTCGATTTACTGATGCGAATGGATGTTATACGGTTTCTGCAGGTGTTACTGTAGTAGAAAACCAATTGCCTCCGCCTCCAAGCATTACAGTTGATCAGGAGAAATTAACTTTCTGCGAAGGAGGTTCAGTAGAACTGGTATCTTCATCAGCTGCTGGTAACCAATGGTACAAAGATGGCAACGAGATTGCCGGAGCAACTGAAGAAAAATATGTAGCTACAGAATCAGGTATATATACAGTTCGATTTACTGATGCGAATGGATGTTATATGGTTTCTGCAGGTGTTACTGTAGTAGAAAACCAATTGCCTCCGCCTCCAAGCATTACCGTTGATCAGGAGAAATTAACTTTCTGCGAAGGAGGTTCAGTAGAACTGGTATCTTCTGCTAGTACTGGTAACCAGTGGTACAAAGATGGCAACGAGATCACTGGAGCAACCGATCAAAAATATGTAGCTACAGAATCCGGTATATATACAGTTCGGTTTACCGATGTAAATGGATGTTATACGGTTTCTGCAGGTGTTATTGTAGTAGAAAATCCACTGCCTCAAAATCCAACAATTATTGTAAATGCTGAAGATTTAACATTCTGCGAAGGCAGTTTTGTGACTTTAACTTCATCATCAGAAAATGGAAATCAGTGGTTTAGAAACGGTAGTTTAATCGTTGGGGAAACAAATAAAACCCTTGTGGTAAGTGCACCTGGAAATTACGTTGTGAAAGTAACAAATGCATTAGGTTGTAGTAGTGAAATATCAGAATCAGTCACTGTAATTGTAAATAAAATACCTAAAGGATATAATGATCAGATTAACTCTCTTAGCTGCTCTCGATCAAGTTTTATTTATAATCTTCAGGATAACGTAAATAATATAGCTGAAGGAGGGAATGCAATACCAGCGCACTTTAGCTGGACTGTAAACTCAGTCAATGTAATTGGAGCAACTAGTGGCTTTGGAGACCATATTTCTGCAACATTGATAAATACATCGGCAGTAGTGCAAAACGTAGTATATACCGTGGTGCCAGTTGCAGAAAATGGTGGTTGCCAAGGAACTCCTTTTACAATCACAGTTCAAGTACCGGCATGCATAGATCTTTCGATCATTAAAACTGCTGATAAAAATGTTGTTTCGGAAGTAGGAGATAAAATAACTTATACCATTACAGTACACAATATTGGAAATGCAAATCATACACAAGTAGAGGTTAATGATGAAATGTTCGGTGGAATTTTAAATCAGCCAACTGGTGATAATGGTAATGGGATTTTAGAAAAGGGTGAATCTTGGGTATATAAAAGAACATATACAATTACGCAAAATGACCTTGATAATAAAGGGATTCCGGTAATAGGAAGCGGAAAGATTAGCAACATAGCAAAAGTGAAATCATTAGAATTGCCTTCACCAATAGAAGATAGAGCAGATGTTGATATACAAAATAATCCTTCTGTAAACCTTGTTAAAACGGGGAAAATGGATAGAGATTTTAAGACAGTTACTTATACATTTAAAATAAAAAATACGGGAAATGTAACGCTTAATGATCTTGTTCTGACAGATCTGAAATTCACAGAGCCGATTAGGTTAAAACAAACCACACTAGCTCCAGGAGAATCAATTACAGAATCTTTAAAATATACTTTCACAGAAGAAGAAAAGATTGCAGGATCTACAACAAATACTGCTACGGTAACTGGTTATACAATACCAAGAAAAGAAGTAACTGATGTGTCAGGTACGACTGAACTTAACGATGATCCTACTGTTGTTAATCTGATTAGGTATCCAGTAGCCGTTGATGATTATGGAACAACTAAGGCAGATGAAGAAGTCGTGCTTTCTATAGTTAAAAACGATAGACCCGCATTATTCCCCTTAAATACAGAATCTGTAGAGGTGCTATCTCAAACATCAAATGGAAGAATTGTGGTTGATAAAGATGGGAAAGTTACTTATAAACCAAATAAAGGTTTCTTTGGATCAGATCGTTTTACCTATAAAATTCAAGATATGAATGGGCTACCATCAAATTCAGCAGAAGTAAAGCTTTATATAGCACCGCCAGCTCTAGAAATTCCAAATACTTTTACACCAAATGGAGATGGTAAGAATGACAGCTTTTTAATTGCTGGATTAGAAAACTATGAAGGAGTAAGTCTTTTTGTTTATAACCGCTGGGGTGATGAGGTTTATAGAAACAATAATTATAAAAATGAATGGGATGGTAATGGTCTGAATGACGGGACTTATTTCTATGTGTTGAAATTGAGAAAAGGTAAGGTTGAAGATACTCGCCGAAGCTGGGTATTGATTAAACGATAATTGAATATGGAGATGATGGTAAAGATGGTAAAGAGTGTGAAATGTATAATCGTTTTCCTATTGCTGTATCTTTTAATTCCAGATCAATCTATTGCACAACAAAATATTCAGTTTACTCAATATGTTTTTAACAGCTTAAGTGTAAACCCTGCATATGCAGGATATAAAGAAGAATGGTTTGTGCAGATGGCCCTGCGCTCTCAATGGTTGGGAGCAGAGGGGGCACCAAAGACAGGTGTAGTTTCTATTGATGGCATAGTAGACCCTAGAGATAGAAAAATGGGAATCGGTTTCCAGGTTACTTCTGATAAGATAGGGCCGCAGTTTACCACATCAGTTACTGGAAATTATGCTTATCGATTACAGCTTAATGGTGACGATACCCGTCGGTTAAGTTTTGGAATAGGTGTTGGAGTTGTACAGTACAACCTGAATGGGAATATGCTGAATACTTCGGAAGGTGGAGATCAGGCTCTTGTATTAGATGATGAAAGTCAGTTAAGACCTGATTTGCGGTTGGGAGTATATTATAATTCTGACTATTGGTACATTGGGCTGTCTATTCTGGATGCTTTTTCCGGTAGTGGAGTTACTAATACGACCAGGTCGCCGGCCTTTAATATTTCCAGAAGCAGACATGCATACTTCATTGCAGGTAGTTTGATTAATATTTCTCCACAAATGAGAGTCAGACCTAGCTTAATGATTAAAGAGGATTTTAGAGGGCCAACAAGTTTGGACATGAATGTGATGACCATTTTTAATGATAAACTATGGCTAGGTGGATCTTTTAGAACTGGTTTCGGACTATGGAAAAAAGGAATCAATGATCTTGATCTGGGTAAGCAAAATTCTTTATCTGGAATTGTACAGGTTTTTGTGAGTGATCGTTTTCGGATTGGTTACTCTTATGATTATGTGACCAGTAAGTTAGGAAGTAATCAAAATGGATCTCATGAGTTAACCATGGGCTTTACTTTTGGACGTGTGCCCAGATCGTTTATTTGTCCTCGGGTATTCTAATTTTAATTTATTTCTTCATTTGGCTTATGGAAAGCCCAACAAATTAACATCACACTATAAATAAGCATCAAGTTCTCTTTATTGAGATCTCAGAAGCTGAATCAATGGTATAATGTTTAATCTAAATTTTAAAGCAATGTTGGGTTCAAAAATCGATTTATTTGGCAATGAATGGCTTGATGTAGTATTTGATCAGAAAAATAAAACTTACGGGGCTTATGCCTTGCGAAGAGATAGCTCATTAAATACCGCTAAGGCTTTGTTTATAGCAGGCACACTATTTATCCTGCTGTTCTTATCACCAAAAATTATTCATCTGATTAAAGGGAATAATACGGATGAGTTTGTTTCTGATCGTAAAACTGAGGTTACTATACAACCTCCACCAGCGGTAAATCCGGAAATGCCACCACCAGCTGCAGTGGAACCGCCGCCTGCAAGGGAAAATCAGATTAAATTTCCACCACCAATAGTTGTAGAAGACGATAAGGTAATTGATGTAGAGCCTGTGCAAATTAAAGATTTGGCAATAGCTAATCCTGGACAAAAAACTTTAGCAGGTGAGGAGGATGGTACATTGGTAGTGATCAGTACGCCAGGTGAAGGGCCCAAAAATGCTAATGTTGTTGAAGATAACACAGTGTATGGCGTATTTGAACCATTGGAAACACAACCTACCTATCCTGGTGGTATGGATAAATTTTATAATTATCTATCGAAAGCGATAAGATATCCGGCGATGGCACAAGAACAAGGGGTGCAAGGGAAAGTATTCTTGTCTTTCATCATCGAAAAAAATGGTACGCTTACTGATATCAAAATAGAAAGAAAGCTGGGATATGGTACAGATGAGGAAGCTGTTAGGGTACTAAAAGCTAGTCCGAGATGGATTCCAGGTATACAAAATGGGAAGCCAGTTCGTGTAAAGTATAATATTCCAATCAGCTTTGCATTAAGTCAGTAAAGTAAAGCGTATAAAAAAGGCCTTTTAAATGCATTTTATATGACCCAAGGTCATACAGAGTCATACAAGACTCATACAAGAGTCATAGGAGACTCATAGAAGTCATAGGGTTGTATTAAATAAGGTGTTGATTTTCAGCTTAATGTAATTGTTTTTTAATAAATAAAGAGGTTTTGTCGAATTTGATTCAACCTCTTTATTTATAGTCGACTATGGTTATCCGAAAAACATGTAACATAAACCAATTGCAGTACATACACCGACTAAATCGGCCAATAACATGGCTCCAATAGCATAACGTGTATTTTTAATATTTACAGCACCAAAGTATACGGCAATTACATAAAAAGTTGTATCAGATGAGCCCTGTAAAATGCTGGATAACCTACCGGCAAATGAATCAGCTCCATGAGTTGTAATCGTGTCAACCATCATTCCTCTTGCTCCACCGCCACTTAAAGGTCTGATTAATGCAGTTGGAATACCATCAATAAATCTTGAATCTGCTCCAAGATATGCGCAGACACTTTTTAAAGCATCAAGTATAATATCAAATGTACCACTCGTACGCAATAAACTAATGGCGATTAACATACCTACCAGGTAGGGGATAATTCTTATAGCTGTATCGAAGCCACCTTTAGCACCATCAATAAATGCATCGAATACATCAATCTTTTTGTAAACTCCACCTAAAACAATCAGCAAGAATATCAGGAGTAATAAACCATTACTCAATATGCCCGAGAATGATTGTAGTTCATGTGTGTTTAAAGTAACAAGATATAGAACCAAAGCAGCAATAACTGCCGAAATGCCTAATACCCAGCTTAAAATTGCAGGTTGAAAAATATTGATTTTCTGCTTAAATGAAACAATAAACATGGCTGCCATGGTAGCTACAAATGTCGTAATCATACAAGGGATAAAAATCTCTGTAGGATTAGTTGAATTTAAAGAAGCTCTAATAGCAATGATACTAACCGGAATAAGCGTTAGTCCTGAAGCATGTAAGCATAGGAACATGACCTGTGCATTGGATGCCGTATCCTTACTTGGATTAAGTTCTTGCAGACTCTCCATTGCTTTTAAACCAAAAGGAGTGGCCGCATTGTCAAGTCCCAGCAAGTTTGCAGAGAAATTCATCACCATGTGGCCTGTAGCTGGATGTCCTTTAGGTACATCAGGAAATAATTTAGAAAAGAATGGGCCAATGATGCGTGATAATAGTCTGATGCCACCAGCGCGCTCGGCAATACTCATAAAACCCATAAATAAAGCCATAATACCAATCAGCTTTAAACATATGTTCACAGCAGTCCAGCAGGTTTCAATTACTCCATCAAGTTTTAAAGGATTTGTAGGATCATCAGCTTTACCAATGATCATCCAGTTGAAAATTTCACTTTGTTCAAAAAAGAAACACTTTATACCCGCTACGACAATAGCAACGATAATAAAGGCAGACCAGATTCTACTTAATGCCATTAAACATGATTTAGTTAAGGCCCTAAATTTAAAGTTTTGATTCTAATATCTCTGCTTTAAATTAAGGTTTTTCATCAGTCAGTTCAAAACCCCATGTCTTTCCTTTTTCTGTAGCAGGAATACCGTTTACCATCCATACAGGCGCTTTTGCACCTTTTAAATAGTAATCAAAAAACTGTTGCTCTCTGATTTGTATATCTTTTCTGTTTTGTCTTTGCATTAAATTATGAGCTTCATTGTTATAATTTAACAGCCATACTGGTTTACCTAATCTCCTTAAACCTGTAAACATTTCAATTCCCTGGTACCACGGCACAGCACCATCAGCGTCATTTGCCATAATTACTACAGGGGTATTCACACTTGGTAATTTGAATAATGGTGAGTTTTCTATATACAATTCTGGTTTTTCCCATAATGTTGCACCAATTCTACTTTGTGTTTTTTCATACTGAAATTGTCTGTTCATACCACTTTCCCAACGCATACCTCCATAAGCAGAAGTCATGTTTACTACCGGAGCACCCGACCAGGCAGCGGCATACATATTGGTTCTGGTAATGAGATGAGCAACCTGGTAACCACCCCAGCTTTGACCTTGTATGCCTATTTTAGTGCCATCTACCCATGCGTTTTTCTTTAATGATTCAACCCCGGAATTGATGTATTCCTCTGCTGATCTTCCAGGGTAACCATCTTCATAACTAATATTCGGTGCAAAAACCAAATATCCATTGCTAACAAAGTAAGGAATGTTTAACCTGGATGGGGTAGGCGCTGGCGGCTGGTAACTGTATAAACCGTCGGAAAGCTTCTCATAAAAATAAGCAATCATAGGGTATTTCTTATTTGGATCAAAGTCTTCAGGTTTGTATAATATTCCTTCAGCATTAAAACCTTTAGGCGTAGTCCATTTTACAAGTTCAGCTGTACCCCAATTATAATCTTTTTGCTGTGGATTGGTATGACTAAGTTGAATCTGTGTTTTCATATCTACTGATACGAATGCATTTGGCGAGTTTACATAGTTTGCTTTATCAAAAATGTAACGTTCAGCATCTTTAGCTTTCACAAGATTTGAATATGACATCTTTTCCATGATTACCAGCTCAGGATTACTATTGTTGTTGATGTTCTTTTTGTACCAACCTGATTCTTTAGTCGTATTATTGAATGCTTTTAACCAAATGATTTGTTTTTTGTCCAGGAATTTACTTTCAGGGTCAGTTTTTTCGTATCTGAAAGTAATTTTGTTTTGTCGGCCAAACCCATTAGTGATATTTTCGGCAGGATTTTTTCCATCTGGTGTAAATTCCCATATATCATAACGATCATAAATCAATACTGCTTTATCATCTGCTGTCCAGGCAGCAATACCATAGGCTGAAGGCGCATCTGGCATATCATGATCTTCTTCAACGAATTTAACATCTGTACCATTGTTTAAGCGAGTGATTTTAGTTGTTTCAATGTTATAAGTGAACCATGCAGAGGCATTTTTGTCAAAATATATAATGTATTTTCCTGCTGGAGATGCCATTGCATAGCCTGATAATTTGTCTATGATCTTTTTTCTAACCCCGGTTTTTGTATTTACCAGATAATAATCTCTGATAGGGTTAACAGTCCACTGCATTTGAATTCTATTGCCATAATCAGTGTAGGCTAGAACAAAGTCTGCATTACCTTCATTTACGACCACCGCATCGGGTAGTTTTTCATCTGTTAACGGTATAATTTTAGGGTTACTGCTAAAGATTTCTATTGCGGATAAGTAAGATTTTTTAAGGTCTTTTTCCAAATTTTTGAGCTGCATGGGTTGTAAATAATCATCCTTATATCCCCATATATCAAGTTTAGCATTTTCAAAATCAACCAGCGTAGTATCCTTTGGTATTTTTATTGGAGCAATACCAAAGTATAGCGTATGTCCATCTTTACTAAAACTCAGTTTCCCATCACCACTAACAGCCCATTTGGTTGGGATACCTGTAATGCCATTGTCTATTAGTATTTGAGCAGTGTCTAGTGTAGGGGAGTGGTAATAAATACTGAAATCTTTAATTTCTTTTTTCTCAGGACTGCGTTCTCCTAAAAATGCCAGATATTCTCCGTCATCATTAAAAGTAAAGCCATTGAAGTTTCCTTTTCCTGCCACCAATGTTTTTAAGCCTCCTTTTTCAGTATTGTAAAGAAAAACCCCCATTGGTGCTGATTTGTCTTTTTTTGAACCGGAGCTATTAAAAACTAATTGTTTTCCATTCTTATTGAAACTGTAATCAGTAACATATTTGAACATTCGTTCAGATCCTGTGATTAGATTTTTAACAATAAGATCCGTTCCCTCAGCTTTCCCTTTTGTATCTGCTATTTTATTTTTTTTAGCGGTATCAATCGGTTTTTCCAATAGATAAGCAATGAAAATGGAACTTTCTTCTGGTATCTTAAAAGATTTCACCCTTGGTATTTTAACAACTTCCAGGGTATTTAGGTTCGCGATTCCCAAAGTATCTTTAGTTAATTCTTCAGGCTTTTTCTTTTTTATTTTTGCATCTCTGATATCAGTATATAAGGGTTTAATTGCAAAAGCAGCATATTTTGAATCAGCGCTAAAGCTAAGAGTTGTTCCTCTAGCTATATTCAGTTTTGAATTAGCCATCAGGTTATTTAGGTGTAAAACAGCATCGCCGGCCTGCTTGTTAATGCTATATCCTGCCCATAGTCCATTGTTAGACAATTGTTTTGTGCCACTGGCTTCCCAATTGTCGTAAACAGTATGATTTAATGGTTTCTTTTGTGCAAAAGATAGACTGGTAAGAAATACCAATACTAGGGGAATCAGTTTTTTTAACATGGTTAATTATTGAATTAATAAGCTTTTGGCTTTAAACTTTAAAAATTGGAATTTTTAAACATATATCGGTATTGTATGCCAAATTTTACAATAAACACAGAAGCCGCTTTCTATTTAAAGAAAGCGGCTTCTGTAGATATTTAAAAAATGATTATTTATTTTTTTTCTGTTGTGCAGCAGCTTGTTGTTGCTGACGCATATAATCGTCTAATCTGGTTTGGAATTTAGACTTCTTTTTCTGCTCTGCAGGTTTTGTTTTATTTTCCTGTAGTGTTCTGTGAATCTTTTCATCATCAACCATCATTTTGATTAAGAACTGCTGAGCAAATGTCAACATATTTGCAAGGAAATAATAATAGTTCAAACCTGAAGGATAGCTATTCAGTACCCCTAAGAAAATAATCGGCATGATGTATCCAATATATTTCATTTGTCCTGTTGCTCCAGAGATCTGATTATTGAAGTAAGTATAGATTAACGTAGATACCGTCATCAATACACACATCAAACTTAAGTGATCACCAATAAATGGAATAGTAAATCCAAACTTGATAAAATCGTCATAAGTAGAAAGATCTTTCATCCATAGGAATGATTCACCTCTTAATTCAAATAAGTTAGGGAAGAAGAAGAAGAAAGCCATAACAAAAGGCAACTGCAGTAGCATTGGTAAACAACCTCCAAGTGGATTTACACCGACCTGCTTGTAAAGCTTTAAGTATTCTTGTTGTAATAATGTAGGATTGTCTTCACCAACTTTAGCTTTCACCTCATCCATTTCTGGTTTCAAAATTCTCATTTTGGCCATCGAAATGTATGATTTGTAGGTTAATGGCGACATAGCCACTTTTAACAAGATAGTTAGGATTAAAATAATCAAACCATAATTCCATCCAAAGCCTTCAAGGAAGTTAAATACCGGTAATACAATAAATCTATTGATATATTTTAATGGCCAATATCCCATATCTACTTGCTTTTCAATCTCATGTCCCTGAGCTTTTAAAGTAGAGAACTTATTGGTTCCAAAATAGATATTCATCGCGTAGCTTTGAGCTGCTAGCTGGTTAAAGGGCATTTGCATAGTTGCACCGTACCATTTAATTTTTCCAGGCTCAATGCTAACTTTAACAGCAAGACTACCTTTTTCGAAAGGAACTGCAGGAATCATTACTGCAGAGAAGAAGTGTTGTTTAAAAGAGAACCATTCGATTTTACCCTCTTTTAATTCCTCTTCTTCATCTTTCATTACATCCAGGTGATCAGGATTTTTGTCAACGTACTTGTAATAAGGAGCTGAGTGTTCCTGTTCTTTTTTACCTGATTTTTCTTGCTCTAGCAAGGTTGTTTCCCAGTTTAAAGCAATATTGTTTCCTTGAATAACCTGGTTTAGACCATTCAGATTAATATTAAAACCAACCTGATTGCTCTTAGGCTTTAAATCGTATATAAATTCGATATATTTATCAGCTGAGTAATTAGCACGCATGCTGATATTTTCAGCATTTTGAGTAGCTGTAAAATACAAATCATTTGTATTTACAATTTTGCCATCAATATTTAGGTTTAAACCAAACTTATTTTGGTCGCCATCAAACAAGATAACTGGTTTGCCTTCATAAGTCGTTTGACCTTTAACCTGAACTGATAATATTTTACCTCCTTTATTGCTGAAAGTAACTTTTAAGTTTTCATTTTCAAGAACACTAGTTTGTGTTGTTCCTGTAATATTATTACCGAAAGGACCTTTTAACGCCGCAGAATCTGGCGCAGGTAAGGCTGTTGTTGCAGTAGCAGTCGGTGCAGGAGTAGTAACAACTCCGGCTTTTTTTAGTGAATCAGCAGTGTTTTTTGCCTCTATTGATTTCATTTCAGCCTCGGTAGGCTTAAAGAAATAGAAAGAACCTGCTAAAACGATCATGATCAGGAACAACCCTGTAAACGTATTTCTATCCATTATTGTTAATTAAACGCGTATTATTTTGTTTTCTTCTTCGCAAACTCCATCGCAGCGGCGACAAATTTAACAAAAAGTGGGTGAGGATTAGCAACTGTTGATTTTAATTCAGGGTGAAATTGTCCACCAACAAAGAAAGGATGATTTTTAAGCTCAACAATTTCAACAAGATTTGTCTCTGGATTAGTACCTGATGCTGTCATCCCTGCCTCTTCATATTGTTTCAGATATGCATTGTTAAATTCATAACGATGTCTGTGACGCTCGGTAATATGAGTTTTACCATAAGCGGCAAAAGCTTTTGTACCTTTTTTCAAATCACAAGGATAAGATCCTAAACGCATAGTACCACCTTTTGCGGTAATGCCTTTTTGGTCTTCCATCATATTGATTACAGGATGTACAGTTTCTTCATCAATTTCAGTAGTATTTGCACCATTCAGACCTAACACATTACGTCCAAATTCAATAACAGCACATTGCATGCCCAGGCAGATTCCAAAAAACGGAACATTGTTCTCTCTTACATATTGAATGGTATCAATTTTTCCTTCAATGCCACGGCTTCCAAAACCTGGAGCAACTAGGACACCATCAAGATGTGCAAGTTTTTCTTTAGCATTATCAGGGTAAATACTTTCAGAATGGATATATTCTACTTTTACCTTGCATTCGTTTTTAGAACCAGCATGAACAAAAGATTCAATAATAGATTTATAAGCATCAGGAAGTTCAACATACTTACCAACCAAGCCAATTTTTACTTCAGATGTTGGGTTTTTTAAACGACCAAGGAATTCCTTCCATTTTTCCATATCTGGTTCATTGCGTTGCGCAAGTTTAAGTTTGCTCAACACAGTTTTGTCCAGTTGCTCTTTCATCATCAGCAATGGTACATCATAAATGGTAGAAGCATCAAGAGATTCGATTACTGCATTTACGTTGACATTACAGAAAAGTGCGATTTTCTTTTTAATTTCTAAAGAGATATGATGTTCAGAACGGCAAACCAAGATGTCTGGTTGAATACCATATTCTAATAATGCTTTAACAGAGTGTTGAGTTGGTTTTGTTTTTAACTCACCAGCAGCAGCAAGATAAGGAATTAGTGTTAAATGAATTACGATAGCGTTGTGTGCACCTTCTTCCCATTTAAACTGACGTACAGCTTCAATAAATGGTAAAGATTCAATATCTCCTACAGTACCACCAAGCTCAGTAATTACAATATCGTATTTACCTGTTTCGCCCAGTAAACGCATATTCCTTTTAATTTCGTCTGTAATGTGCGGAACTACCTGAACAGTTTTACCAAGATATTCTCCTTGTCTTTCTTTGTTAATCACATTTTGATAAATGCGACCAGTAGTAACGTTGTTAGCTTGCGAGGTTGAAACGTTTAAAAAGCGTTCATAATGACCAAGGTCGAGATCCGTTTCCGCACCATCTTCGGTAACATAGCATTCTCCATGTTCGTATGGGTTTAATGTTCCCGGATCAATATTGATATAAGGGTCGAACTTTTGGATGGTAACACTATAGCCGCGTGCTTGTAATAATTTGGCTAATGAAGCGGAGATGATGCCCTTACCTAATGAGGAAGTAACACCGCCCGTAACAAAAATATACTTAGTCATGTTTGTGATTTTCTGAAACAATGCAGCAATTTTACTACAACATTGTTGTTTTTGTACGGGATACAAAGTTAGCAATTAAAACCAAAGGAGGGAGAGCCTTTTTGTAAAAATTATCTATTATTTAAAAGTAATGGTAATCTGTTCTCGCATAAAAAGTTACAGTGTAAAGCCGTAAAGTTTTCTTTTTGCTTCTTCAGCTTTCTGCTTTTTATCCTGATCGTAGCGGGTAAATAATTCAATCAGTTTGTCTAAATCTTTAGCTGTTTCTATATTTTTTCCATTAACTGCAGGTACAATTTTTGAAGCATGATTTTCGAACCCACTAACTTTTGTTGCAAACCAGGTTGTGTTATATCTGGGAATTGCCAGACCAAGAATTGTTCCTGGTAAACCACTAAAACCTTCAGGTCCTCCACGAAGTAATATCTCATCTGTGTAAAAAGCTACAACATATACAGTATCGTAAATGACTCCAACAGCTTTGCGACATTCATAACCTGCAATGTTTCTTACATCATGCATGATTTTCCATTCTAACCTTGGTATTGTATCAGTTAGTAAGTAATTATCATCCATGATGTTGCGTTTTATTACTCGTTTATTATTGCTATAGTCCGTATAAATTTCATTACTCAGTTTACTGTTTGAAAATGTAAAAAAGGCAGGGTTATTATCTTCAACTTCTTTTTTTTCTTGTTTATAAAGGGATTTGTTTTGCGTAAAATAAAATTCCCAGTTGCTAATCGCATATTTCTTCATACGCTCCATTGCTTCTGAAGGGATATTTGAATTTTCCAAAGCACGGATAAGATTTACTTTCTTCTCAAAAGTGATTTTTCCATAGGGAATAAAAGTCTCCTGAGCTTTAATATTAAAGCACATCGTAGATAGAAATAATGATATTAAAGATGCTAATTTCATCAGATGTGTTTAATTTGTCATTGTTTTTTTAATAAAATTACCACTAAAATTCCAGTTTAAGCCTATTAATACATAACGTGGGATATAGCTAAAAGTGTCTTCACTTTTATAGTTTCCTCCTACATACCTATTGTAGCCGATTTTTTGATTCAATATGTCGGTAACGGAAACTTTAAGTTCCAGTGTTTCATTTTTAAGAAGTCTGGTCGCCAAATAGCTATTCCATATTGCCGTATTCAGATCTTGTCCAAATGAAGAATTTGCGGGTCTGAAAGATAGTGAAAAAGAGGTGTTGAATTCTGATTTAAAAGGGAGTTGAACTGTACCGGAAATTTCGTGATTATGAGTAATACTTCTCCCGTCATTGATTTCTCCAATAGATGATTTTCCTGTCATTAGTGTCGCTGAAGGAATATAATTAAATTCAATTTTCTTCGTATAATAATTAAATGATCCTCTTAAGTTATACTGCATATTTGCAGCTTTATTTTGTGTAGCATTAATTAAAGCAATTGTTTTAGATCTATTGAAACCTAAATCAATACCCATACGTATATGAAGTTTTGAAATGCCTTTAGAATAGCTAACATTTCCACTCAAAGAGTTATTCCCATTACTATTGATAAAGCTGGTAATTCTTTTATTGAACTCATCAACCAGTTCGGTGCTTACTATCGCATTATTTGTAAAACCATAATTGAAGTTTGCAGAGATATACTGGTCAGATTTAAATTGGAAACTGTTATAGGAGATACCAAAATTATTAGAGAAGGATGGCCTTAGGGATGAATTTCCAATTACTTGATAGAGAGGAGTATTGATTTGTCGTACCGGTTGTAATTGGTCGATGCTGGGTTGTTGCATATAACCATTGTAATTTACTGATAATGTAGTAGAGTTGTTTACTTTATAGAAAATATTTGTACGCGGGGAGAGGTTAAGATAGTTTCTGTTAAAATCTGTATGTTGATCAAGATCATTCAATTCGAAGGTAGTTTGTGTGGCTTCAAGTCCGCTGGATATTGAAAAATGTTCATTATTATATTGCAATATCATCTTACCTACATTAGAGAAATTGATGAATTTAAAATTGTTACTTAAAGAATCTATTTTTTGAGCATCCTGTTTGATGTTATCAAATACAAGCCTGTTACTGCCGGATGAAATGGTTTTAAAGCTATATCCAACCTCTAATGTCCAATTTTTAGATATTGGATTTGTATAATTAATTCTGGTTGCAATAGAGTTTTGTGTTCCGGAATTTTTCTTTCTAAGGTCAGTATCTTCGTATCGGTCAATTAATCCATTACTGTTAAAATATGAGGTTTTGTTTAAGCTGTTTTCTATGCTATTACTACTCTGACTTTCTGGTTGAAGATCTATAGATAAGGTACGTCCTCTTTTTTTAAATCTTTTGGACCAGTTGATGTTTCCATTGTAGGTTTCGTTATGACCCTTCCCAATGTTTTCCTGATAATTCTGGCTGATAAAGAATCCGTTGTCGCCTTTTGTATCACTTACGCTGATAGAATTGTTTCTGTTACGGCTCTTACTCAAGCCGAATGAAAGCTTTAAAGTAGAGCCAGGACTTGTATTATAAGTATATGTGCCCTTTAATGATTCTCCGGATACATTTACTGTATTGTCTGTTTTTCCTGCATTTGTATATGTTTTTTCATTAGGTAGCAGCTCTTCAGAATTAGCGGTTGTTGTATTAACGTTTTGATTGTTAAAACTTTTGAAATTGAGTTTGACCCCCATTTTGTTATCCTTAAACTTATCTGCATAATAAGCTCCTAAGCTTAAATTATTAGGTAAACCACCTGATGCGGCAATATAATCTTCATCATCTGCATCGGAGACGTACATAATAGAACTTCCATCATCTCCAACTTCAATCAGGTCATATTCTTCACCTTTTAATTTTCGCATGGAAGTGTTGATTTTTGACTCATTATTCAAATTGGAATAAGTACCAAATGCAGCTGCTTTGAGCTTATTTTTAAATATACCAATCATACCACCATAATCCCCAAGATCAATAGCATTGGTGTTAAAATCGAGAGTGGAAAGGTATCCGTTTTTTGCATTCTCTTTTAATTTGATATTAATGGTCTTATTTTTAATGCCATCATCAATACCTGTTAGTTCAGCACTTTTACTTTTTTTATCAAACACCTGGATTTCTTCAACAGCATTTGCTTTAAGATATCTTGTGGCCAGTAGGGGGTCGTCACCAAAGAACTCATCACCATCAACAAGAACTGTTTTTACGATTTTTCCTTCGGCTTTTATAGTTCCATTTTTATCTACTTCAATTCCGGGTAACCTTTTTAATAATTCCTGAACATTAGCATTACTCCGTACAGCAAAACTATCAGCTTGAAAAAAGACAGTATCACCTTTCATACGTACAGCACTCTTAGCTTGTATAATAATTTCGTGTAGGAGTTTAGATTTTAGGTCCATTTTAATGTTTCCCAGATCAATCTTTGAAGTATCATTTAACCTGAGGTTTTGAATATAATCACCCATTTTAGGATAGGAAATTAAGAGTTTGTAATCTCCTTTCTTGAGATTTGTCAGATTAAAAAAACCTTGCTGATCTGCTCTGGTTGATTTTACAAGTATTGAATCTGAATTTCTAATCAATAGTATGTTACTGTTTGTCAGTTTTCTTTTTTCAACAGAATCAGTCACAACACCCTTTATCTGTGCTTTTTGCGCGAAGGCTGCAAAAACAGGAAGTAAAAGGAGAATAATAACAATGAAACTATTTTTGAGCATATATTACCAGGTAAGGAGCTAGCGCGATTCTTAAAGCTAAGAACTATTTTTTTCTTCGTATCAACTTTTGGAAATAATATTACTTTTTAAACGTTAATTATGGAAAAGGCATATAATAAAAAAGGCCCGAAAATTTTCGGGCTTTTTGTAAAAGTATATTTGGTTAGAATATGCTGGTGTTCGTATTGTCAAATAGTCATTGGCTTATTTGATTATATAAACATAATATAAAATTTATAAGTATCATAATTTTATTTTTATTTTTTTTTGATGAGGTATACAAAATATTGCTCTTTTAGCTTAACACATACGTCTAGCTATCAATAGAGGCATTTTTTAACAATATAATTAAAGTATATTATTTACAGCAATTGTAATAAGGCTTTACTTTTTTTTCCTTTTCAGACCAGGCGATATATACATTGTTCTCTTTATCTGTACGATATTTGAATCCATTTAAGGATGACTGTTTGAGCTCATTATAAAAATTTTTATCAGGAGTGTACTGATCCGGGTTTTCATTTTCAGTAACGGCAGGTTCTAAAAAGTTCTCATCGTCTAAAAATAGCTTGTACTCACTAAGTATAAAATCCATCTGACTACGTTCCTTTTTTAAATCAACACTAGCTTTGTAGTTGTCAATCAGATCGGTAGCCTTAAATTCTTTATTGTAGATGATATTACCCGTATAAGCTGTAATGCTAAACTTTATGGTCATGTCTTTCAAAACAGTACCATTAAGTACTACTTTGAATGTGTCAATCTGAATAGAATCACTAAAGGGTTTTAAAACTATGTGATTTTCAACATTGTTTTTTAATTCCTGATTGCCGGAGTTACAGGCATAAAGAAAACAAAGTGGCAGCACGAGAAGTATAAGGTAGGTTTTCATATCACACCTAATATAAGAAATTATCAGCTTATGATCTTATTTAGATCTTCAGGAGTATCTATAGCTATAGTTTCCAGATTGGTAATACGTGTTTGGATTGTATATCCATTTTCTATCCATCGTAATTGTTCCAGGCTTTCAGCGATTTCTAATGATGAAGGTTGAAGTTTAGTTATCTCGTGTAAAACCTCGGTGGTATAACCATAAATTCCAATGTGTTTATAGAATTGATGCTTATTTAACCACTGTTCTTGATCAGCATTTCTAATAAAAGGGATAGTATGTCTGCTAAAGTATATAGCTTCTTGTTTACTATTGGTTACTACTTTTGGGATATTGTTATTAAACAGTTCTTCCTCTGTATGAATTTCTTTTATTAATGTTGCCAGTTGTACATCAGGTTGGTTAAAACAGGAAACAAGCAAATCAATTTGTTTTGGATTGATAAAAGGTTCGTCACCTTGTATATTAATAACTATATCAAATTCAGGGAACTGATTTGAAACCTCTGCACAGCGATCAGTGCCACTTTGATGTGTAAAACCTGTCATTACAAATTCACCACCAAAAGCACGTACCGCCTCAGCAATGCGATCATCATCTGTAGCAACAACTACTTTTTGGAGTGTGTCAGTTTTTAAAGCTTGTTCATAAACCCGCTGAATCATGCTTTTACCCTGAATATCTATTAACGGCTTTCCCGGAAAACGGGTAGAAGCATATCGTGCTGGTATAATCCCAAGTACTTTCATTCTAAAATAATCCGTTAATCTCTGCTTCTATAGATTGAATAATGGTTCCCAGGTCTTCGGGGTTATTAGTGAAATCAAGTTTGTCTTTATCCAATATAAGAAGCTTGCCAAGGTCATAACTTTTAATCCAAGTTTCATATTTCTCGTTTAGTTTCGATAAATAATCAATGCGGATACTTGTTTCATATTCGCGGCCACGACGTTGGATGTTATTTACCAATGTAGGAACAGATGCGCGCAGGTATACCAATAAGTCTGGCGGCTTAATAAAAGAAGTTACGTTTTCAAAAATAGCTTTATAGTTTTGATGATCACGTGTCGTCATCAATCCCATCTCGTGTAGATTGTCTGCAAAAATATGTGCATCCTCATATATTGTCCTATCCTGAATAACATTTCTGTTAAAATTCTGAATATCTACAATCTGTTGAAAACGACTATTAAGAAAATAAATCTGAAGATTAAAACTCCAGCGTTTCATATCGCTATAGAAATCTTCAAGATAAGGGTTATTATCTACAGCCTCATACAGGGCTTCCCAACCATAATTTTTGGCAAGTAAACCTGTTAAAGTTGTTTTACCTGCGCCAATATTCCCAACGATTGCTATATGCATATATTATTTTTGAAAAAAAGAAAGGTAATGAATTTACGCTAAATGTTAAAATGATTTGAAACCAATGATTTCTCTAACCTCGCGTATGGTTCTTTGTGCACTTTCTCTTGCTTTCAATGCACCATGTTTTGCAACCTGACGCAAATAAGAGCTGTCTTTAGAAAGTTCCTCGATGCGTTCTCTAATTGGTGTGTTAAACACAATCATGTCTTCTGCAAGTTGTTTCTTGAAGTCTCCGTAACGGATATTCATTTTATTATATAATTCATCAAAATGAGCTATTGTGTCTGGTGTTGAAACAATTTTCATCAGATCAAATAGATTCTGAATAGCTTCTGGTTTAGCTTGATTCTCTTCTGTAGGGCCGCCATCGGTAACTGCGCGTGATACTTTTTTACGAATTACTTCAGGGCTGTCTGACAAATAAATACAGTTGCCTTCTCCACTTGATTTACTCATTTTACCGTTCCCATCAAGGCCGGGTACTTTAACCAGGTTTTGAGCATAGTTAAAAGCAAAAGACTCAGGGAAATATTCAGTTTGATAGAGTCTGTTAAAACGGTTACCAAAAGTACGTGTAAACTCAAGATGTTGTTCCTGATCTTTACCTACAGGTACTTTTGTGGCTTTATGGATCAGGATGTCGGCCGCCATAAGTGTAGGGTAGGTTAATAAACCAGCATTCACGTTATCGGGCTGAGATCTTACTTTATCTTTAAATGAAGTGCTTCTTTCCAATTCGCCCATATAAGCATTCATATTCAAATACAAATACAGTTCTGCTACTTCAGGGACATCGGATTGGATATAGATAGTAGTTTCTTCAGGATTTATTCCACAGGCTAGATATTCAACAAGTACATGTCTTACATAACCATGAAGATCTTGTGGGGTAGGGTGAGTGGTCAAAGAGTGAAGGTCGGCAATAAAGAAAAAGCAGTTATAATCGTACTGCATTTTAACGAAATTGGTTACTGCTCCAAAATAATTTCCCAAGTGTAATTTCCCTGTTGGACGAATACCACTAACTACCGTTTCTTTCATCTTATATTTATATATTTTAAAAGTTGATGAAGCCTTCCTTTTGTTTTAGAATTTTGACTTTCAGACTGAGGAAGAATTCAAGATGCCGAAATTAATAAAAAACCCTAAGTCTGCCTGCTTATAATTTCTTTTTTTATCCAGATGGTAATTCTAAGTAGAATTCTTCTTAGTTTGCATTTGCCAATTCTGTTAATTTAAAATTTAATGATCAGTATTCTTAAACAAGCACATCGCATCTATTCAGTATTTATCATCCTTGTATTTTCGCTGTTTTTTTATCCTTTTTACTATCTGGCGGCACAGAATCCGAAAAATTATGATCTGTTAAATCGATTAAGGAAATTGAAGAGTAATCTCTGTGCCTTTTTTATTGGTATTGTTCCCCACTTTAATTTTGAAGAACCTTTGTCTGATAAGCAGACCTATATTTATTGTGCAAATCATACTTCAAACCATGATATTATGTTGATTTGCATGTTTGCTAAGGGACGGTTTCATTTTATGGGAAAGGAGGAATTGTTGAAAAATCCTGTTTTAGGAATATTTTTTAGAACGATTGATATTCCTGTAAACAGGCATAGTAAAATTTCATCTTTCAGGGCGTTTAAGCGTGCAGGTGATAATCTTGAAAATGGGATGAGCCTGATTATTTTTCCGGAAGGTGGAATAGCAGACAATCATTATCCACCAAAACTGATGCCTTTTAAAAACGGACCTTTTAGATTGGCAATAGAGAAAGGAATTCCTATCGTGGCAGTAAGCTTTGTAAATATTTGGAAACGCATGTGGGATGATGGGAAAAAACATGGCTCAAGCCCAGGTAGGGCAGATGTTTATATTCATAAACCGGTTTTGACGAGTAATTTGACAATAAATGATTCAGATGAATTAAAAGACCGTATTTTTGAGCTGATAAATAGTAAACTTATTGATAGATGATTATAGATAAGCAAACGATACATAAAGTTGCAGATTTAGCAAGGATAGCTATAAAAGAAGAGGAAATTGATGCGCTGATACCAGATATGAACAAGATTCTTACTTTCATGGAAAAGCTAAATGAATTAGATACTAAAGGGGTTGAACCGTTAGTTTACATGAATACAGAAGAAAATGTGTGGCGTGAAGATATAGCTAAGCAGGAATTGAGTGTGACAGATGGATTGAAGAATTCTGCACGTCATAATGAAGCGTTTTTTCTTGTTCCAAAGATTATAGAAAAATAGTATTGATTGTAACATTAGCACCTCTGGTGAAATCTAATGTCAAAAAGATAAGTAATGGATAGAACCTCGACTATGTCATCAGCAAATAAAGCATTAATACATATTAAAGAAATTGGTCGTAAATATGTAATAGGTTCTGAGGTAATCCATGCATTGAAATCAGTTACTTTGGATATTCATAAGGGAGAATTTGTAGCGCTTATGGGACCTTCTGGTTCTGGTAAGTCTACTTTGATGAATATTTTAGGATGTTTAGATACACCTAGTAAGGGTGACTATATCTTGAATGGAACCAATGTGAGTTATATGTCAGATAATGAACTTGCTGAAGTAAGAAATAAAGAGATCGGTTTTGTTTTTCAGACTTTTAATTTGTTGCCTCGTTCTACTTCGTTAGATAATGTTGCTTTACCTTTAATTTATGCAGGAGCAAATAAGAAGGAACGGGAGGAACGTGCTCATAAAGCTTTAGAGAATGTTGGATTGGGAAATAGGGTTACACATAAGCCTAATGAATTATCTGGTGGTCAGCGGCAGCGTGTTGCAGTTGCAAGAGCATTGATCAATAACCCTTCCATTATACTTGCTGATGAGCCTACAGGAAATCTGGATACCAAAACCTCTATTGAGATCATGGGCCTACTTGAAGAGATTCATAGTAAAGGAAATACAATTATCCTGGTGACTCACGAAGAAGATATTGCACAGCATGCTCATCGTATTGTCAGGATGCGTGATGGTCTGATTGAAAATGATTATCAAAATACAGATATTAAAACCGTATCGCCCAGACTTGTTAAATTAGAAGAGAAGGGTGATGATTTTGAGACTATTAGCTAACAAGCTATGAAAATATATACCAAAACGGGCGATAAAGGCCTTACCTCTTTAATTGGAGGAACCCGTGTTCCTAAATTTCACCTTAGAATAGAATGTTATGGGACTGTTGATGAACTAAATTCATATATCGGACTTATTATGTGTCAGGATATAAATCCACATCATCAGAAGGTGTTAAAGGAAATTCAGGATCGTCTTTTTACAGTTGGTGCGTCATTGGCTGCTGATCCTGAAAAATCCAGAATGAAGATTCCAGACTTGCACGACAATGATATTTACCTATTGGAGAAAGAAATGGACGATATGAATGAGATTTTGCCAGAGCTAAAGCATTTCGTACTTCCAGGAGGAAATACGGTAGTATCGTATTGTCACATAGCTAGATGTATATGTAGAAGGGCGGAGCGTTTAACAGTTCACCTGGCGTCGGAGAGCTTTGTTGACGAAAAAATGACTATTTATTTGAACCGATTAAGCGATTATTTGTTTGTTTTGGCACGAAAACTGAATTCAGATGCTAATACGGAAGAAAATATCTGGATTCCGAGATTGTAAAAAGTATGAAATAGATTTGTTTTACTCATAGATTTTATTATATTTTTGCAAAAAAAATAAATTTGAATAATTAATTGGATAAGTAATATGTATTGGACTTTAGAACTCGCATCGCATCTGGAAGACGCTCCATGGCCTGCAACAAAAGATGAATTGATTGATTATGGTATAAGATCAGGTGCCCCTGTTGAGGTGATCGAAAATTTACAGGCATTAGAAGACGATGGTGAACCTTATGAAACCATTGAAGAAATTTGGCCAGATTACCCAACAAAGGACGATTTCTTCTTTAACGAAGACGAATATTAATCAATAACGAATAGGAAAGGCCCCATAAGGGCCTTTTTTATTTTTGGAACGATGATTGTTTATGAAATGTCATGGATTGTTAAACGCAATCAGGTTCATTTACTTATCACTAAAACTAGAAGTTATGGGAAATCTGCTTTACCTCGTTGCCGTAGTATTAATTATATTATGGATTATTGGCTTTTTCTTTCAGGGGTTCGGTCCCAATGTTGGTGGGCTAATCCATGTTCTGTTGGTTATTGCTATTATTGCGATTCTTTTGAAAGTAATTAATAGAGCTGCTTAATATTTAAATAAAGGGACTGGTTTAAGCTATTCACAATTAGCCAGTCTCTTTGTTTTTTTTATAAATATTGAAGCAATATCTAAATCTTCGGGATAAGTGATTTTTATGTTTTCTCTTTCTCCTGCTATTAAATTAATCTGATATCCGGCATACTCAGCTACAGAAGCATCATCCGTAAATTCATTTCTATATGGTGTTTGATATGCTTTTTTAATCAGTTCTACTTCGAAAGTCTGAGGGGTTTGTATCAAGGCTAATTTTTCTCTGTTTAAAGCTTCACTTTTACCGTCTTCCTGCACGCTTCTAACAGAGTCTGTAGG
This sequence comes from Pedobacter sp., assembly GCF_041645105.1. Classification (GTDB taxonomy): domain Bacteria; phylum Bacteroidota; class Bacteroidia; order Sphingobacteriales; family Sphingobacteriaceae; genus Pedobacter. The sequence goes on along the minus strand of NZ_JBAZQQ010000003.1, from coordinate 782,250 downwards.
TGTAATTCCAATAATGCAATTGCTTTTCTCCTGAGCCACTTTGTAGGACTGTGTGATCAATCTGGCAGATGCTAATGGCCTTACTGCATCATGAACAGCCACAATTCCTTTTCCTTTAATTGCTTTTAGTCCATTTTTTACAGAATGATATCTTTGTGTGCCACCTTTGATGACTTGATGAGGGATCTGAAAGTTGTATTTTAAACATAACTCTTCCCAATATTTGTGCTGGTCGATGTTGAGTACCAGTAAAATCTGCGGTTTAAATATACATTCATTAAATGCGGCTATGGTATGCATAAGTACTGGCTTACCGTCTAATAATAAGAATTGTTTGGGTATAGCGCTTTGCATTCTGTTACCAGATCCTCCGGCTACTATAATCGCATAATGGTTCATACTGTATTGTTTTTTAAACAAAAATAGGAGATTTAAAACTTATAGTTTTCAAATCTCCTATTAATATATTTTAAGAATATATCTCTTGTTAGATGATTAACATTGCATCACCGTAGCTATAGAAACGATATTTTTCTTTCAAAGCTACATCATAAGCATTTCTTACATAATCGTAACCACCAAATGCACTTACCATCATTAGCAATGTCGATTCTGGAGTGTGGAAGTTGGTAATCATTGAGTTTGCAATACTAAAATCGTAAGGAGGGAAAATGAACTTACTCGTCCAGTCATTTGCTGGTTTAAGTAATCCTCCTGACGAAACTGCTGATTCTATAGCACGCATTGATGTTGTACCAACAGCACAAACTCTTTTTTTACGTTCAATAGCCTGATTTACAATTTTCGCATCTTTTTCTTCAATAATGAATTGCTCAGAGTCCATTTTATGTTTGGTAAGATCTTCAACTTCAACAGATCTGAAAGTACCTAAGCCAACATGTAATGTTACTTCTGCAAAATTGATGCCTTTTAATTCTAAACGTTTCATCAGTTCTCTGCTAAAGTGCAAACCGGCAGTAGGAGCAGCAACAGCACCTTCATGTTTTGCAAAAATAGTTTGGTAACGCTCTTTATCTTGAGCTGTAGCTTTACGTTTGATATATTTTGGTAAAGGTGTTTCACCTAAAATTTCAATGTTTTTTCTAAACTCTTCGTCTGTTCCATCAAATAAGAAACGGATAGTACGGCCACGGGATGTAGTATTGTCAACTACTTCCGCAACTAGAAGATCATCATCGCCGAAATATAATTTATTACCAACACGGATTTTACGTGCGGGATCCACTAAAACATCCCATAAGCGAAGTTCTTTGTTAAGCTCCCTTAATAGAAATACTTCAATAGTAGCACCTGTTTTTTCTTTATTGCCGTATAAACGGGCTGGAAAAACTTTAGTGTTGTTCAAGATCATTACATCCTGATCATCGAAATATTCTAAAACATCTTTGAATATTTTATGTTCAATTTTACCACTATCCTTGTGTAAAACCATTAAACGGGCTTCATCTCTTTGTTCAGCAGGGTTATTGGCAAGCAATGATTCAGGTAAATTAAACTTAAATTGAGATAACTTCATATGTTTTAATGTAATATTTAAGGCCGCAAATTTACAAATTATTATCCTTAATAATGTAAAATTATTTTATAGGTGCTAATTGAATGGAATATTATTTTGTATTGACTTTTTTTTAAATGATAATTCATAATTGCTGTAACCTTTTTAGCTAGTTTTGATCTAAAGATTAATTATGATTATTTTCAGACTAATAGGAGAGAGTTTTCGGTTCGCAGCAGATGCATTGCGACAAAATAAACTGAGGACTATGCTTTCCTTATTGGGAATCACGATTGGGATTTTTGCAATTATTTTTGTTTTTACAGCAACTGATACTTTTAGAAGTAAACTTCAGGATAGTATTGACAAATTAGGTTCTAAAACAATTTTTGTACAAAAATGGCCATGGGGTGGTTTTGGTAGTTATCCATGGTGGAAATATGTAAATAGACCTGAACCTTCCTTGAGAGATTATACTGCACTAAAGGAACGTTTGGAATACACAGAAGGAGTGTCATATGAGATTTATGCAGATAGTAGAACCGTAAAATATCGTAGTAATTCAGTCGAAGGAGCGGGACTAAAAGCAGCTTCTCAAGATTTTAATAAAACATGGTTGATAGATTTCCAGGAAGGACGTTATTTTACTGAAAATGAAGGTCATTCAGGCTCTCCTGTTATTATTCTAGGTGCTGATATTGCAGATGGATTATTTAATGGTGAACCTGCTGTAGGAAATAAAATTGTGGTAATGGGTCGCAGGCTGACAGTTGTTGGGGTTTTTAAGAAAGAGGGGGATGATATGCTCGGCATGTCTCAAGATAAAAATGTCTTGATTCCCTTAAATTTTGCAAAAGGATTGTTTGATGTAGAAAATGGCCGTTATGATCCAACCATTACTGTTAGGGGTAAAGAAAATATAGATCTCGAAGAAATAGAGAGCGAAATACGAGGGGCAATGCGTGCTGCACATAAAATTAAACCTGGGGCTGAAGATGATTTTGCATTAAATAAAAGTACTATTGCTTCTAATCAACTCGACCAGATGTTTAGTGTCGTAAATATTGCTGGATGGGTAATTGGTGGCTTTTCTATCCTGGTTGGTGGCTTTGGAATAGCAAATATCATGTTTGTATCTGTTAAAGAGCGAACTAACATCATAGGCATTCAGAAATCTTTAGGTGCCAAAAACTACTTTATTCTTCTGCAGTTTCTATTTGAGGCTGTTGCTTTATGTTTACTTGGAGGTGGATTAGGAATTTTACTGGTATATATTGGCACTTTGATTACTGGTGCCTTTGGTTTTACTATGATCCTGTTCTTAAATAACATATTGCTTGGGGTAGGGGTTTCGTTTGCAATTGGAACGATATCGGGCTTTTGGCCGGCGTATGCTGCATCGAAACTAGACCCTGTCGAAGCGATCCGCTCGTAAATGGCAGGTCTTCCTTTTAAAAAATAAACATGACTACTCGAAAGCTGGAACATTTTACACTGAAGAACGTAAAAATTCCTATGCTTTCTCGCAGCATACTTATTTTTTAAACATGTCAGTACAGCATAAGGTCGCTACTTTTATTTAATAGCATGTGTATTATTATGTTTGTTGTTCTTCAAGGGGTTATTTTGAAGGGGATAATCTGAAGTTGATTTTAGTGACTAAAGAACAGAATTATTTGAAAAGGTTGCCGTCTGGTATTTCGGAGTTTTCTCTTTCAAATTTTAAAAGCCATTTTTTCTTGTCAATTCCAGCAGCATAACCTGTCATGCTTCCATTGCTTCCAATTACACGATGGCATGGAATAACAATAGCTAGTCTGTTACGGCCATTGGTTGTGGCGATAGCACGAATAGCTTTTGGGTTGTTCATCTTATCTGCTTGCTCTTTATAGGAGCAGGTTGTGCCATAAGGGATTTCTTGAAGTGTTTTCCATACAGACTGAACAAAATCATTTCCAGGAGTGTGAATAGGTACTTCAAAGATCTTTCTCTTGCCATCAAAATATTCCTGAAGCTCAACTTCCAGTTGATCTAAATGTTGATTGCGACCTTCAACAGGAATTGCATTTAGTAAATTTTGCAATTCACTAATCTCTTTGTCCAATTTGATACGATTGGTAAACTCAAGAATACATATACCTTCAGTTGTGGCTCCAGCTAGCATTGGGCCTAAAGGAGTTGAGAATTTTGTCATGGTAATTTCTCTCTTGGTATTGCTGTTGGTTTCCATGAGTTTTCGTTTTATATTCAAAAATACAAATATGTATGATAAATGGTATTTTGTTTTTGTAGCAGGTAGGATGGACTAATAAAAAAGGAGCCTGACATTTTAATTTAATGTCAGGCTCCTTTTGAAAATTAATATTCCTTAAATAATGCTTAGCTTAATTTAGCCAATGCATCTTTAATTCTTGAAACAGCTTTTCTCAATTGATCTTCAGAAGCTGCGTAAGATAAACGAATACAATCTGCATTGCCAAAAGCTTCACCAGTTACGGTTGATACATGTGCTTCATTTAACAGGTACAAAGAAAGATCTTCAGCTGAGTTGATTACAGTATCGCCGTTCTTTTTACCGAAGTAAGATTTTATTTCAGGGAAGAAATAGAATGCACCATCCGGTAGGTTTACATTTACACCAGGGATTTCTGATAATAAAGCATAAACAATATCTCTACGTTTTTTGAACTCGGCAACCATTTCGTTTACAGAATCTAAACCACCCTGGTAGGCAACTAATGATGCACGTTGTGCAATAGAGCAAGTTCCTGATGTAATTTGGCCTTGTAGTTTATCGCAAGCATTTGCAATTTCTTTATTAGCAGCCATATAGCCAGATCTCCATCCGGTCATTGCATATGACTTAGAGAATCCATTGATTAGGATTACTCTGTCTTTTATAGAATCAAATTCAGCTATTGAAGCATGTTTTCCAACAAAGTTGATGTGCTCATAAATTTCATCAGAAATGATGTAGATATTAGGGTGTTTTTCAAAAACAGCAACTAAATCAGCAAGTTCCTCTTTGCTATACACAGAACCTGTAGGGTTACATGGTGAAGAGAACATAAATAATTTAGTTTTAGGGGTAATTGCTGCTTCTAGTTCTGCACCAGTTATTTTAAAGTTATTTTCAACTGTTGCATTGATGAACACAGTTTCACCTTCACCAAGCTTAATCATTTCCGAGTAAGATACCCAGTAAGGAGTTGGAACGATAACCTCATCACCTGGATCAACTAGGCACATTACAGCGTTGGCCAATGATTGCTTAGCACCTGTAGAAACGACAATCTGGTCGAAGCTGTAGGTCAATCCATTTTCTCTCAATAACTTTTCTGCAATTGCCTTACGCAGTTCAGGATAGCCTGAAACTGGGCTATAATAAGAAAAGTTGTCGTCAATAGCTTTCTTAGCGCCTTCCTTAACAAAATCAGGAGTAAAAAAGTCTGGTTCCCCAAAGCTGAGGTTAATAACGTCTATCCCTTTTGCAGATAGCTCTCTTCCTAACTTCGCCATTTTAATGGTTTGTGACTCAGATAGGTTGTTGATTCTTTTGGATAAAAATGTCATAATGATTAATGCGCAAGCAATATTGTTTTGTGAAGTAGCAAATATAGAAACCTAACCGAATTATAAACTATAAAAAAATACTTTTTATCATAATTTGACAAGTAAACAGTATTTTTGACGGCTAAACACAGCGATTTGCAACCTCAAAAGAAAGCTATACTCATTTCAATGTGCATCAGCATATTAATTATGCTGGCCAAATTTGTAGCCTATTTCTTAACTAATTCTAATGCTATTTTAACAGATGCTGCAGAGAGTATAGTGAATGTACTGGCCAGTAGCTTTGCTTTTTACAGCATTTATTTGGCTACATTACCGAAAGATACAAATCATCCTTATGGACATGGCAAGGTGGAGTTCTTTTCTGCTTTTATTGAAGGGGTACTGATTGCTCTTGCTGGAATTATTATTGTTTTTAAATCTGGATACGACCTTATTTACCCAAAACAAATAGGCCAGCTTTTTGAAGGTGCAGCTATTATTGGTGTTACAGGTTTGGTTAATCTGGTATTAGGTTATTATTTAATCAGTACAGGAAAAAAACATAAATCAATTACGCTTGAGGCAGACGGGAAACATTTGCTTACAGATGCTATTACTAGTGCCGGACTGGTTTTAGGAGTTATATTGATAAAAATTACAGAAATATTTGTTCTTGATAGCATTATTTCAATCTTGTTGGGAATATACATCATATATAATGGGTATAAATTAACCAGAAGATCGGTGGGGGGACTGATGGATGAAAGCAATGTAGAACTAGTAAAAAGTATTATAGATATTCTTCAGTCAAACAGGAAAGACCCCTGGATAGATGTACATAACTTAAGGGCACAGCAATACGGTGCTGATCTGCACATTGATTGCCACATTACCCTGCCTTACTATTTTGATTTGAACCGCGTACATCAGGAGATTTCTGACATAGATAAGATGATAAATGGTAATGCTGATCGTAAAACAGAATTATTTATTCATGCTGACCCATGTTTACCGGCCTGTTGTAATTATTGTAAAATGAAAGGATGCCCTGTACGGGAAGAACCATTCAGGGGAGAAATAAAATGGACAATCGACAATGCGACTAAAAATCAAAAACACTTTGATCAATAGTTGATCGTACTTTTCTATTGTTTTTTCACTCTTTTCTTGGGTGTCCCTGCAATATCAGGAGCTGATTGTAATCCCAATATGGTTTCAATAGTTGTCCTGTTTTTATTATAGTCTGCCAGAATTACCTGAGCCTGCTGTAATTCCTTCTCTAATTTTTCTATTTCATTTTTGATTGAACTGATTTTATTATTTAATAAATTTTCAATCGATTTTTTATCGTTTACTGATTTTACCATGGTTATATTTTTAATAAATAAAACCGAAAATAAATCAGATTGTTTGAGTATCAGACTATATAAAATTTTGAAGTTATATTATAGTGGATATATGGAATTGATTATTACCTTTGTAGTGAGAGCGTTAATTTAAGGGGTGTAAGTCTGATGATTTATGCCCCTTTCTTATTCTTTTTTTAACCTCTTATATTTTCTGATATACTATAACCTATAATGAGCTATTTTAATGTAAGGGTATACGGTTTGTTGATCAACAGTAAAAATGAGGTGTTGGTTAGTGACGAACAGTCAGGGGGACGTATGTTTAGTAAATTTCCTGGTGGTGGACTTGAACTTGGTGAAGGCCTTATTGAAGCATTAAAAAGGGAGTTTATTGAAGAGTGTCATGCAGAAATTGAGGTGCTGGGACATCTTTATACTACCGACTTTTACGAGCAATCCTCTTTTAACGATAGTCAGATACTAAGTATATATTATATGGTAAGAGAGGTCCATCCATTAGTACTTAATTTTAAGACAAAGCCTTTCGATTTTGATAAGGGGGAACTACAATCTTTTAGGTGGATCGCATTGGATGAACTTAAAACAGATGATGTAACCTTCAAAACAGATAAAAATGCAATAGAACTTTTATTGAAACAGTACGATTTATAAGTTTAGAAGATATTTAAACTTGTATAATTTTGTTGGGGGTAAGTACGAAAACTAAGTCTCCTTTTTGTGGTTTCATAATTTTTAATCCTGTAAAAATACTAAAAGCAGGTAGTATGGCTTGTTGTTTACCGAAATAAAAGCAAGGAAACTTTAATTGTTGCTTTGCTTTACCATATAATATAATACCTGGGTGTATATGGCCTGAGATATTATAAAATTCATCAATTTCTTCGGGTATATCATGAATAAACCGGAAAGGTGCACAACATAATTCTTTAGCATGGTAATCGATATTTAAAGCTAGGTAATCCTCGTGCCTTAAAGTATCATGATTTCCCTTTATCAATATAACATTTAAGTTAGAGTAGCTTCTTCTCCATTCCATAAAAGCATTAACATCGCTGTTTATTTTATTATGAAACATATCACCTGTAATAAGTAAATTTTCCGGATGAAACTCTTTTATTAATGAAGTTAGACGCTGTAAGTCTGTCAATCCAACAGTATCTGGTACTTGAATCCCAGACTTCCTGAAGTAAGCAGTTTTTCCTATATGAAGGTCGCTTATAATTAGCATGTGTTTAGCAGGCCAATAAATTGCTCTTTCCTTATTAAGGATAAACTGTTCACCTCTACATTTAATATTCATTTTCTTTGTTTGTTTTTACGTTGGGTTGGGGATAATCTTTTTTCAGATTCAGCAGTCATCCTTTCAATACGTTGACTCAATTCTTCTGAACTCATATTTTCCCTTAAGCTGTCTACTTTAATTGGAAAACATAAAGGTGTATAACGATAGGTTTTAACAATAATTATTTTACTAATTTGTATACGGTTTAATGCAGCAGCCAGTCGTGGTTCTTCAATCTGTTGGTAAAATGCTTCATCATAAGCCTGTCTTAAAAGTAAATTATGTTTATCATAGTCACTAAAAACATTGAAAAATAAAGCAGCTGAAGACTGTAAGTGTTTATTTGCGACATATTTCCCGGGATAACCCTGAAAAACAAGACCTGAGATGCAAGCGATGTCTCTGAATTTACGACGTGCCATTTCAGTAGAATTAATGCTAGCTACAATATCATTACTTAGATTCAAGGGAGTAAATAATGATTTAATGCTATCCTCATTCAAAGGAATAGGTTGTTCACTCAGCAACTCAAAGCCATAATCATTCATGGCAATAGAGAAAGTGATCGGTTTTATCATACTTAATCTGTAAGCAATCAATGCCGCCATAATTTCGTGGACCTGTCTACCTTCAAATGGATAGGCAAAGAGGTGATAACCATCTTTAGTGTTAATTAATTCAACCAGAAATTCATCACTTTTAGGGACATGGGAAACTTTTGCCTGTTGTTCAAATAAAGGTAAAATGAAATCCAATTCTATTTCTCCGTGTGTTTTATGAAGTGTCTCATTATATTTTTTTCTTAGTAAGGCACCCAGGTTTGCAGTTAGTGACATTCGTCCACCTAGCCAACTTGGACTAATAGCTTGTTTTAATTTACTTTTACGAACCAGAACCATCATTTCTTTAACCATAATAAATTCAAGCACTTTACCTGCAAGTGTAAAACTACTTCCAGGTTTTAATCTTGAAATAAAAGATTCCTCAATCATCCCAATAAAACCACCCGTTAGGTATTTTACTTTTAGCATTGCATCGCTAACTATTGTGCCGATATGTAAGCGATGGCGCATGGCAATTTGACGATTTTTAACTTTCCAAAGTCCATCAATATCTTTGCTGACTTTACTGAATTCATTGTAAGCTGTTAAGCTGGTACCACCTGTAGTAATAAACTGCATCACCCATTTCCATTCCTGAGGTAATAACTCTTTAAAAGAATGGGTTTGTTTTACTTCAAAGAATATTTTCTCATCATCAAAACCGTCACCTACGGCTATGGTTACTAAGTATTGAATTAAGGTATCAAATGCCATAACAATGGGTTCTCTACTCTCTATGTCCTGTGTCTTTACAGCCTCTTTAATCGCAGCCGCCTCAACCAGCTCAAGTGCGTGTGTGGGTAAAAAATATATCTTAGAAGTTTCATGAGGAGAATGGCCACTTCTGCCTGCACGTTGTAAAAAACGAGCCACACCTTTTGGCGATCCAATTTGTACAACCGTATCAACCGGTTTAAAATCTACCCCTAAGTCTAAAGAGGAGGTACATACAACAGCTTTAAGTAGTCCTGTATGAATAGCGTCCTCTATCCAGTTTCTTAGCTCATGATCGATAGAACCATGATGAATAGCTAGTTGGCCTGCAAGAGTTTCATCTTGTGCAAGCAGAGTTTGGTACCATAATTCAGCTTGTCCCCGAGTATTGGTGAAAATAAGTGTTGTTTTACTTTTGTAAATAATGGGTAAAAGTTTGTGTGCCAGTTTATGTCCTAGGTGGCCAGCCCAGGGCAACATATCAATATGATCAGGTAAGATAGAGTGGATTTCATTTTTTTTCTCCATATCTGCTTTAATAATGGTTTTTAGTACATTATTATATGGAACCAAAACTTCCATTGCTTGCTCCATATTGCCAATAGTTGCAGAAATACCCCATATTCTTAATAAGCGCTCTGGGTGCATTTCGGTGAGCAGACCTTTAATTCTGGAGATAGCAAGTTCCGTCATTACGCCACGTTTACTTCCTAGAAGTTCATGCCATTCATCAGCAACGATGCATTGCAGTTGATCAAAATAGCTGAAAGCATTTTTCTGAGCCAGTAATAAATGAATGCTTTCTGGAGTAATGATCAAAACCTCTGGCATTTGTTTTTTCTGCTTAAGTTTTTCACTTTGGGATGTATCTCCATTTCGAACACCAATAACCCAATCTAGTTTCAGTTCTGTACAGACTTCATTCATAGCTCGAGCAAGGTCTTTAGCTAATGATCTTAAAGGGGTGATCCAAATCAGTTTTAGACCTTGATTGCTCTTTTTTTTTATGATTTTTCCTTTTGCGATTGTTGTTTTGGTTTCATGTTTTTTATTCAGTTCATCAATTACAACGGCTAAAAAAATGGAAAAGGTTTTACCAAAACCGGTTGGGGCATTGACAAGACCACAATACCCTTCAGCATAATACTGCCAGGCATCTGTTTGAAATTCAAATGGTTTCTTCTTGTTCAGTTTTAGCCATTTAATTACTTGTCTGTATCCTTTACTTTTCTCTAGTTGCATGAATTAAAATCGATTTGTATTGTTGGATAGGGTTGAAGCCAATAATTGTTTCAAATCTTCTAAAGTGTTTATTTCTTCTGCTTTTTTGTCTTTTCGCCATCTGGCAATTCGAGGAAATCTTAAAGCTAAACCGGCCTTATGACGTTTGCTTTCGGCAATACCTTCAAAAGCAATTTCAAATACCAATTCAGGTTTAACCGTTCTTACCGGACCGAATTTTTCAATGGCATTTTTCAGGACAAATGCATTAACTTCTTTTATTTCTTTATCTGTTAAACCAGAATAAGCTTTTGCTACTGTGATCAGTTGATCACCATCTCTTACAGCAAAGGTATAGTCCGTGTAGAAATTAGCCCTTCTCCCACTTCCTTTTTGTGCATAAATCATGACTGTATCAATAGTATATGGATTGACTTTCCATTTCCACCAGTCACCACGTTTTCTTCCAACATGATATAAGGAATCTAGTTTTTTTAACATAATTCCTTCACTGTTGATGTCGCGTGAACCCTGTCGGATCTTTGCCAGATCTTCCCAATCATTAAATATAACTACAGGAGATAGCATTACTATCTTAGGTGTTTTCAATTGTGCAATCACAACTTCCAGTAGTTCTCTTCGTTTAATTAATGGCTCATCACGAAGATCTCTTCCATTATATTCCAGTAAGTCATAAGTAAAAAAACCAATGGGGGTATCATTTAACTGAGATTTGTTTATTGTTTTTCTATTGAGCCGCTGTTGAAGCATGCTAAAAGGTAGTACATTTCCATCTTTTACTGATAGTATTTCTCCATCAAGGACAGTACCATCATCTAATTCCTGTGCAAGGAAATGAAGTTCAGGAAATTGTTCAGTTACCAGTTCTTCCCCTCTTGACCATATAAAAAGTTCTCCTTCACGTTTTACTATTTGTCCCCTTATACCATCCCATTTCCATTCTGCTTGCCATTCTATAGGATCACCAAGTGATGTGGGAGTTATTTCAAGCGCATAAGCAAGGCAAAATGGATAAGGCCAGGAGCTATTTGTATTAACATGACTACCCTTTAGTAATTCATCATAAGTAATTTCTGATGGGTGCCATTTACCCATAATAATATGCATAATTTTACTGCTTTCAATACCGCTTTGTTTTGCAAGAGCATTTACAAGTATTTTATGAGATACACCTATTCTAAAATTGCCAGAAATCAATTTATTGAAAATGAAACGTTCTGGGCTTTCCAGGCTGTTCCAGGATTTGAGAATAAACTGTTTTTTAAAAGTTTCATCTTTACCGTTTAATGCAGATAATTCATTAATCCATTCATGAAGTTTAAAGTTACTAGTTGCTGTTGGAGGAGGTAGGATTAGCGCAATTGTTTCACTCAGGTCGCCTACATTATGATAACTCTCAGAAAATAGCCATTCAGGCATGCCACTCAATTCGATAGCCCATTGTTTTATTAATGCTGTGCTTATAGGCCGTTTTGGACGCTTTCCAGTGAACATAGCAATTACAAAAGGCTTATCTAAATCATCAGCTTCAGCAAAATAATTAACAAGAGCCTGTATTTTATCATTGGTTTTGTTACTCATTTCAATCTGCTGTATAAGTTCAGTGAATCGTTTCATTTAATCTGTATTTTGTCTTCATTCTCTTCATTTACATCTCCATATAGGGTTTTTACCTCTTCAGCTGCTATGCCTATTTCATTTAAGTATTTACTAAAAGTAGCAGTGTAACCATGTGTTACGAATACTTTATCGGCCTCAGTTGCTTTAATTGCCGACAGTAGTCCTGGCCAATCAGCATGATCACTTAGTGCAAATCCTGCATCTGCACTACGCCATCTTCTACTTGCTCTAACTTGCATCCAGCCTGAACAGACTCCTGTAGCAGCATTGGTTAGATTTTTTATCCATCTTCCCTCTGCCATGGCAGGAGGAACGATTACTATACCCTGTTGTAATGATTCTTTAGTTGTTTCAGGAAAAATTCGAATGGTATTAGGTAAGGTTACGCCAGACTTAATAAAAGCTTCATTCAAATTTGCTATAGAATTGTGTACATAGATATTGCCATAACCATCAAGCCCCTTTATTAATCGTTGTGCTTTACCTAAGCTGTAAGCAATGAGTACGGTTGTTTTATTTTGATATCGGTTTGTGGAAATCCAATCTTTAATCTGAGAAAAAATGTGACGTTGATTTTGCCATTTATATATGGGTAATCCAAATGTGCTTTCTGATACAAAGGTGTGGCATTTTACTGGTTCAAAAGGGGTACTTATTCCGTCATCCTCTACTTTGTAATCGCCAGAAACTACACAAATCTCGCCTTTGTATTCTAGTCTGATCTGCGCCGAACCAATTACATGACCAGCAGGAAAAAGGCTCAGTTTAACACCATTAATATCAATCTCTTTATAATAGGGAAGTGTTTCAATATTTACATCTCCCAAACGTTGAATAAGAACAGGTTTAGTTAGCTCATGACATAGGTATGCTTTGTTGCCCCATTTTACATGATCAGAATGTCCATGTGTTGTTACAGCAAGATCTACAGGTTGCCATGGGTCAATATAGAAATTGCCTTTTCTACAATATATGCCTTTGCTGGTAAAGTCTATTAATGCCATATAGGAATTAACACCAATTGTGTGAGTATAGTTTTAGTCCTGTACCAATCTGCATTTTTAAATTAAATTGTAATAAGTGTGGATCTTTCATGGAAACATGTGTAGTTTATATGGAAAAAAATAATTTTAATAACAACAAAAATTGTATGAATTGTAAAAATGTTGTGGCTGATTTTTTAGCTTATTTAAATAGCTATCTGGATTTTAGCCCAAAGACTTCTGTCTTAAATTTGCCAATGCTTCAGGTTTTAAAACTATTTAGAAATGAGGTGATTGTGAGTAGTTATGGGATTTATAGAAATCAGATAATTGATTTCTGTAAGTCATATCGAGAACCTTTAACATTATTTGTAGAAGATGATAAGCAATACTTTGCTGCTAAGCATATTGCAAATAGCCTTGGTTTGCAACCTTCTTATCTAAGCTGGCTTAGAGGGGGTTTTCGTATGAAGAAATCTGGGTTAACAAAATATCTACAGACAGTTTTTATTACGTTACACTTCATTTAACTTAAGATTAAAATAAATTATATGCCACTCGAATTAGATAAATTAGATATTAATATACTAACGCAGTTACAGAATAATGCTCGCATTAGTGACAAGCAAATCTCTCGCATTATTCACTTATCTCCTAACGCAGTAACAACTAGAATTAGCCATCTTGAAAATGATGGTTACATCCTTCAGTATACAGCTATATTAAACAAAGCTAAGATCAATAAAAATCTCGAATGCTTTACAGGGGTAAATCTCACAAATAATAACTATCACAATGTAACTACCTTTTTGAAAAATATAAAAAGAATACCTGAAGTATATAATTTTTATCGCATAAACAGCGTGTTCGATTTTTTAATACATATTGTTGCAGTAGATTTAAATGATTATCATAACCTCTTGATCAATAAGCTTTCTAGTTTACATTGCGTTAGGGATACAACAACATTTGTTGTACTGAACGAAATGGAAGGTGGTCATTCGCTTGACCTAAGTCATTTATTTGAGCGGTTTATTTGATACCGTTAAAACTATATAAGGTATAGGGAAATAACCATTGGAATGAAAACATAATTATTCCATGGTTATTTATGAAGCTGCAGATCATTAAAGTTGACTTCAACTTGATAAGGTTTTTTTTGTTCAATGTAAGTACGAATAAACCAGAGGATTTCATTTTGATTATTATGCATGGGTGTACCAGCAACTTCATGTCCCATATTATTTACAAACTGGAAATAGTATGGGTATTGTTGTTTTTTAAAATAGCTAGCTAAGTATCTAGAACCGAACATTCCTCTATTAAATAATTTTATTTTGTTATAAATAACCACTTTGTCATTAGTTCCGTGGAACATCATAGTCGGCGCGGGTGGAGTTTTATATTTTGGTTTACCGCTATAACTTAAAATTGATCCTGCAAATGCAATTACACCTTTATATTGGAAGTTATTAGGAAGCGGTTTAGCAATAGAGGTGTTGTTTCTTTTCTCCCAATCAGCTTGCAATATAGTTACTGCTCCAGCACTTGAACCTGATAGCATTACCATGGATGTATCGATTCCCAGTTCTTTTGCATTTGCAATGAGGTATGCCGTAGCATCATAAAGATCTGTTACAGCATAAGATATCGCATTTTTAAGGACGCTTGTGTTAAAAACTGTGGGCCATTTTTCTCCCTTTAAGCCTAGCCTATAATCTATAGAAATGACTTTATAATTGTTTTCAACAAGTTTTTTAAAGTAAGGAAGATAAAAGCTATCATCTCGATTGCCTTTGACAAATCCTCCACCAAACAAAAATATTATCGATGGTTTTTTTACATGAAGTTCTTGATTGCTGTATACATCTAACTTTAAAATCTGAGTATCTTTTGTGCTGTAAATAAATGTTTGTTTAATCTGAGAAAAGACATAAACATTCGATAAAGTGATAAGTCCTGTTAAAAATAGCGTTTTGTAATTCACGGTGATAGATTTTATTTATAAACCAAAATATTGAATCTAATTATCCAGCTGTTTTAGCCAGTTTGCAATATAACTAAGCACTTCCTTACCTTCAGGTTCGTTGTGCATTTCATGATATAAGTTATCCCATTCCTTGAATGTAATCAACTGTGATGGGGCGGATTCTGCAAACTGTCTGGAGCCTTCTACGGCTGTAAATTCATCAGCATTACCATGAATTAGCAGGGTTTTTACATGTAAATCTTTAGCATGTTTCAGACACCAACTGCCATTTTGAATCATGTCATTGGCCAGCTTAAAACTTAATTTTCCGTGGCGTAAAGGATCCTTTCTGAATTTTTCTACCACTGTTTTATCATGAGATATTTTATTGATATCAAGCCCTTGAGGAATTCGGATGTTTGGTGCAATTGAAGTGATAACTTTTAGTATTCCTTTAAGTGCCGGACCTGGACGAGTGCCGATAATAAGTGCAGGTGCTGAAATAACTGCAGCCATTAATTCTGGCTGACGTTTGAGCAGAAAGCCTGTCAATACACCACCACCCATACTGTGTCCGAACATAATCACCTGTTTATTGAACTCTTTTTTTACATGAAGTAGAAACTCCTGCAGGTAATCGAACATAAATTCAAAACCTTTGGAAGCCCCTCTTGGTCCATCGCTTTTACCATGACCATAATGATCAATACCAGTAATAGCAAAACCTTGCTTCATAAAAAATGCTGCAACATGATCGTAACGCTCTATATGTTCTCCAATTCCATGAACAATGATCATTACCTTGTCAAATCTTTCTGGTATCCAATTGATACCTCGAAATTTTTTTTGCTCGTAAGACCAATAGAATTCTTTCATAACATGTAAGGTACCGGAAATCTTTCTATTTTTACAATTCACGATTTTATTTATGCCAAACACTTATAGGATTATACTGATTCTCTTTTTTTTATTTACTCAGACAGGAATTTTATCTGCCCAAAATAAACAAACACTCAATGGAACTGTGAGCGATGCAAAAACGGGTGAAACTTTGATTGGTGCAAGTGTTAAATTAACTGGTGATAACATAGCTTCAACTATGACTAATTCCTATGGATTTTATTCTTTAAATATTCCTAAGGGGAATTATGAAATTTCTATAAGTTTTATAGGCTATAACACTATCAGAAAGAATATTAGTGTAAGTAAAGATCAACGTTTTAATTTCATACTAGAGGAAGACAATCAGCTTAATGAAGTGGTTATTTCGGGGCTGAAAAGAAATGAAAATGTAAGTAGCCCACAGATGGGGTTACAGAAGATAAATGTAAAAGAAATTAATAGTGTGCCTGTTTTGCTTGGAGAGCGTGATGTACTTAAAACTTTGCAACTATTGCCGGGAATAAAACCTGCAGGAGAGGGTAACAGTGGCTTTTATGTAAGGGGGGGATCAACTGATCAGAATCTTATTCTATTAGATGAAGCTCTTGTATATAATGCTTCACATTTACTAGGATTTTTCTCAACCTTTAATTCAGATGCTATAAAAGATGTTAGTGTTTATAAAGGAGGAATGCCGGCTCAATATGGAGGTAGATTAGCTTCAGTATTAGATATTAAAATGAATGATGGAAACAGAAAAGAGTATACTGCAGAGGGAGGAATTGGACTAATTTCGTCTCGTCTTAAAGTTGAAGGACCGATAGTAAAAGATAAAGGGTCATTTATGGTTAGTGCCAGAAGAACATACATGGATGCTTTTCTAAAATTATCATCAGATAGTGCTATAAATAGTAATACACTATACTTTTATGACCTTAATGCGAAAGCAAACTATCAACTTGACGATAAAAATACACTTTATCTTTCTGGATATTTTGGACGTGATAAGCTTGGACTTTCTGATACTTTTGGTTTTAATTGGGGGAATGCAACAGTAACACTTCGTTGGAACCATCTTTATAGTAATAGACTTTTCTCAAATACTTCCTTGATATACAGTAATTATAATTATATAATCCAAAATTTTATGGAGGAGAATAACTTTGAAGTAAATTCTTCTATAAAAGACTTTAACCTGAAGCAAGACTTCGAATATAGCCTTAGTAATAGTCATAATTTGAAATTCGGTGTTAATGCTATTCATCATACCATAGCACCCGGAAAGCTTACAGCAACGGAAAGTTCAAGTGTGAATGAAACAAATTATGAAGATCGTAAAGGTCTTGAGTTAGCAGCATATATTTCTGATGAATGGACTGTTAATGATCGTATGAGTCTGGTTTATGGACTACGTTTAAGTAGCTTTTCATTGATGGGGCCGGGAAATATTAAATCATATGATACAGATGGAAATATCATTAGCAGTACGCCTTATAAATCAGGTGAATTTGTAAAAACTTATTTTAATCTTGAACCAAGATTATCTGCAAGTTATCAGCTCAATAATTCGAGTTCATTAAAAGCTGCTTATACCCGGAATGTTCAAAATGTGCACCTAATGTCTAATTCTACTTCTACATCTCCTACAGATTTATACATAATGAACAGTAATAATGTAAAACCTGAAATAGCAGATCAGATTGCAGCAGGGTATTTTAGAAACTTTAATGATGATAATTATGAGTTTTCTGCCGAAGTATATTATAAATGGATGCAAAACCAGATAGAATATCGAAGTGGGACGGATTTAAGGGGTAATGGAAATGTAGAGGCTGATTTGTTATATGGAGATGGAAGAGCATACGGCCTTGAACTATTCTTTAAAAAGAGATTTGGTAAGTTTAATGGATGGATAGGCTATACCTGGTCGCGTACAGAACGACAGTTTGATGCTATTAATAACCGGAAGTGGTTTTATGCAAAACAAGACAGGACACATGATATATCGCTGGTGGGGATTTATAAAGCCAGTACACGCTGGACTTTCTCGTCTGTATTTGTTTACAATACAGGGAATGCTGTTACCTATCCTAGTGGTAAATACCAAATTAATGATCGCACAGTTTTCTATTATACAGAAAAGAACGGCCATCGTACTCCTGCTTACCATCGTTTAGATTTTTCAGCAACACTTGAAGGGAAACCAGGTAAAAAAGTTCAATCGAGCTGGTCATTTGGTTTATACAATTTATATAACCGTAAAAATGCTTTCTCTATTGATTTTAAGGACGATCCAGACGATTCAAATAAGACACAAGCAGTGCAAACTACTCTTTTTGGAATTATACCATCGGTAACCTGGAATTTTAAATTTTAGTTATCATACAAGATTTTAAAGTAATATGAATATTATCAGAAACAGTATATCCATTCTTTTATTTACAACAACGATAATGGTTGGTTGTGAGAAAGTAGTTGATTTAAAATTAGATAATGCCACACCGATTGTTGTTATTGATGCGAGTATAAACGATCTGAATGAGAATCAGATCGTAAAGATCTCGAAAACATACAATTTTACAGAGCCGAACAGATTTAATGGTGTGGGAGGTGCTATAGTAGTATTAACAACCCCCGAAGGCGCTTCAATAAATTATACGGAAACCTCTCCTGGAATATATCAAACAATTAAAATGAAAGGTACTCCTGGTAAAAGATACAGGTTAGATGTTAGTTTGGATGGAGAAACTTATACAGCATATTCAACAATGCCAAATAAGGTAACGCTTGATTCACTTACATTTAAGAAGTTTAATTTTTTTGGTGAGGAAAATGATTATCTAGCTGTAAATTATAATGATCCACCTGGCGTAAATAACCAGTATCGTTATATTTTAAAGGTAAAAGGTATAATAGAGGAGGATAAAGTAAATGAAGATAGATTTAACGATGGCAACAAAGTGGCTGATGTTATATTTTATGATGTTAATGATTTGGTAGCCGGAGATAAACTCGATGTCGAATTTCAATGTATAGATAGGAATGTTTATAGATATTTTTATAGTCTTGGGCAAAGTAATGGGAGTGGTGGACCTCCCGTATCTCCCTCTAATCCTGTTTCAAATTTTAGCAATAATGCATTAGGAGTCTTCAATGCACATACATCCAGTAAACTTTCTGTAGTGATTAAATAATTTATTAATTTGATTTACCGCGTAAGTGTATTATATTTATAATTGCATCTATATATTGATCTCATGGCTACATATACTGATCGTGAACTGACTTCTGTTGAAGAAGAGCGGATTCTTGCATTACGTAAGTATGGTATATTGGATACTCCTCCTGATAATACTTGTGATAAATTAACTAAACTAGCTGCTAAGCTAATGAAAGTACCAGTAGCTATAATAAGCCTTGTTGATAAAGATAGGGTTTGGTTTAAATCCTCTTATGGTCTTGATACGCAGCAAATGGAACGTGAGAATGGTTTATGTGATACTGTTGTATTCGATGGGGATTTTTACCAGGTAGAAGATGCTAAACAAGATCCTAGAACGACTGGACATAAATTAGTCGTTGGAGATTTTGGTTTAAGATTTTATGCAGCATATCCTCTTAAAACTAAAGAAGGCTTTAATTTGGGAGCATTTTGTATCATAGATAAAAAACCAAGAACTTTAACTGAAGAAGAGCAGGAAGTTTTAAGGGATTTAAGGGATATCGCGATGGAACAGATTGAGTTAAAGCTTATTTCTAAGTTGTCTATTGCAAGACATAACCATATTCTAAATACTACAGCACATGATCTTAAAAACCCACTTACAACTATACCAGTTCGTGCAGATCTGATTAAGATAAAGAAGCATGATCCTGATACAGTTGATACTATGTGTGACCAGATTAAAATAGCCAGTTTAAATATGGTTCGCATTATAGATGAGTTATTGCAATCAGGGAGTATGGAGGCTGGTGAGGTGAAGCTACTGCTTGTAAAATTGAACATCTCTTATCTGGTAAGCAATGTTGTAGCGATGAACTTGCCACTAGCAGACAGAAAGGGGCAAACCATTCATTTTGCTCCTCAGTTAGATGTTTATATTAAGGGTGATGAAGGTAGATTAAATGAAGTTGTAGATAACCTGATAAACAATGCCATTAAGTATGCCCCACTTAATACCAATATATATGTAAAAGTAAGTTTAGTAAAAGATTATGTGCAAATTGTAATTGAAGATGAAGGCCCTGGTTTAACAATAGAAGATAAAAAGCTGCTGTTCCAACGTTTTACGCGCTTAAGTGCACAGCCAACAGCTAATGAGAGTTCAACAGGTCTTGGACTTTCCATCGTAAAAGTACTGGTAGAAGCTCATGGAGGTAATATATTTGCTGAAAGTGATGGAAAAAATAAGGGGTCTAGATTTACTGTTCAGCTTCCTGTTTAAAAACAATTAACTTCCCAGCTCCGACTCCAATTTTCCAATGCTCCAAGTTCTATAATTCCTTCTTTCTTTTTAAGGTCTTGTTCATGATCAATACCATCTGCAACTCCACACCAGGGCTCAAGGCAAACAAAATTTGCATCTTTGGCTGCCCATATACCAAAAAATGGAAAGTCATTAAATTTGAAATTTAGACCATACTTGTCCTTTTTTGTGCCTAAAGTAATGCAGTTACTCTTTAATGATTTAAAGACCAGTGCATCATCATAAAAAAGCTCATGTGCTAAAGGAAGTCTTCCTTTAATTATTTCAATATTTAAAGTTTCATTGGTAATTAGATCATTTTTTATCTTATGGGATGCTAACGAATGATCTTTGTTAAACTCCAAAAAATAATCGGTATATAGTAAATCCTCTTTTAGCGGTACTGAGAATGCTGGATGGGCGCCAATAGAAAACCATAAAGAATTATCCTGAGATGGGTTACGTACTTCATAGGTGCAGGATAATTGAGAACCTTGCAAGCGGTATCTCAGTTGAAGAATAAACTGAAATGGATAATTCTTTAATGTTTCTTCATTTTGGTTAAGTTTAAAAACAAGCTCTGTATCATTGATACTTATCGCTTCGAAATCTTGATCTCTTGCAAAACCATGTCTAGGTAACTGATATGTATTGTTCTCAAAATGATATGTATTATCCTTTAATCCTCCTACAATTGGGAATAATACCGGACTAAACTTAGCCCAGTAGGTAGCATTACCATTCCACAAATAGTTGATATTGTTTTGTTTGTTTACCAGGGATCGTAATTCTGCTCCCTTATTTTCAAATGAAACCTTTAAATGCTCGTTTTCGAGAAAAATCATGTATGTAAAAATAAGTAAAACATGTTATTTACTTTTTCCTCCAGCTGGACAATACTGTTGTAAAAATCGAGTATAGGTGAGAGATAAATGTTCTGACGTTCCTTCTCCTTCATTAATACTATGAGTTCTGTTGGGGTATGACATCATTTGAAATACCTTTCTGTTTTTAATTAACTCATTAATAAGCATTTCTGCATTCTGGTAATGTACATTGTCATCTGCAGTACCATGAATATAAAGCAAATTACCATTTAGGTTTTTAGCATAGGTAACAGGAGAACCTTTGATGTAGGCTTCTTTTGTCACTAATGGAGAACCCATATAACGTTCTTGATAAATGTTATCGTAAGTAAGTTGATTACCCACTGCTGCAATAGCAATGCCTGTTTTATAAATCTCAGGATACTGGAACATTAGGTTTAAGGTTGAAGAACCACCACCACTCCATCCCCAGACTGCAACTCTGTCTTTATCAATGAATGGCCATTCTATAATCTTTTTAGCAGCCATTGCCTGATCACGAATATTCAGTACACCGATGTTCTTATAAATGCTTTTACGCCATTCTCTTCCTTTTGGGGCAGGTGCACCTCTGTTTTCGATAGAGATATATACATAACCATCTTTCGGCATATCACCAGCATATAGCCAGTTTCGGCCAGCGCCATAAGTATCTGTAACAGTTTGTGCAGCTGGTTCTCCATAAACATAGAACACTACAGGATACTTTTTGGTTTGATCAAAATTATCAGGTTTTTTCATCCAGCCATCCAATTCAATTCCATCTTCAGTTTTGATTTTAAAGAATTCTACCTTGTTTTTAGGTGGCTTTATTCGCCCTAGCTGATTAGTGATACTGCCAGCCATGGTAAGCGGGTTTAAAGTTGTTAAACGCATCCATTCTGTAATGGGAGGGACTAAAGCACTAGTGTAAGTGTGGCGTGCAAATACTGCATTTGGCGAAATTTCGTAAGTATGAGTACCTGGTAATATTGAGGGAGTAACCATTTCCGGTTTACCACCTCCACTTAACTTAATTTTGAAAAGGTATTTCTGTGTGGCATTTAAAGGCGATGCCATATAGTAAAGCAGGTTGTTTTTTTCATCAATTATGGAATTTTCAATCACATCAAAATTTCCTTTGGTAATCAGTGTTTGTTTCTTGCCATCTTTACTGATTCGGTAAGCATGCCTCCATCCATCTTTTTCACTTAACCATATAAACTCCTTACCCTCATTGATCCATTGCCAATCCTTTGCGGCATCAATCCATGCTTTATCAGTTTCAGAATAAATATTGTCAACAGCGGCAGTTGTGGCATTGGCAACATAAAGTTTGCTTACATTTTGCTCTCTGTTCAATTGCTGTAAAATTACTTCATTGCTCTTAGGAATCCAGTCCATGCGCGGTATGTAGTTTTGCACCTGATCTCCTGGTATATTTAGCCATTTAGTTTGAGCACTGGCAATATTTACTATTCCAACTTTGCATGATGAAGGGTCTTGGCCTACTTTAGGATATTCAACAGGAATGGTAAAAGCATAAATAGAATCAGTATTATTAATCATAAGAAAGTTTTTGATTTTTCTGGCGTCAATTTGCCAGTATGCAATAGATTGACCATCAGGACTCCATCTGAAACCGTCTCTGCAGTCAAATTCTTCTTCATAAACCCAGTCAAATGTTCCATTGATGATTCTGTCAGTGCCATCAGTAGTTAATGACTTGCTGCTCTTAGTTTGCAGGTCATCTACATAAAGATTATGTTGACTTACATAAGCCACCTTATTACCATCTGGTGAAAATTTAGCAAACATTAAAGAAGATGCTGGTTTACCTTTTCCTACTTGAGTAAAAGTATTGGCTTTTAAATCAGCCACAAAGTAATCCCCACGTGTTTCGTAACGCCAAACTTTTTTGCTATTGGTATAAAAGAGCACTTTGGTACCGTCTTCAGAGATTTGGAAATCTGTGATTCGACCTGGATTAGTACCATTATTATAAAGTAATTCACGACTCACAATTGTTTTACGATCATTTTCCAGGATTGAAATAGATGCCAGTTCACCATTGATCATCTGGTAGTAACCATTTCCATCTTTTGTCCACTTAAGTTCAGGTTTATTCTGAGCAAAAGCATTTCCATAAAAGCCAATTAGTACAATTAGTACCAGCTTAAAAGTGATGTTTCTGAAATTCATTTTATTAAAATTCTATAAATTGACGATATACGGTTTGTAGGTATGCTTTAGCATAATTTAATGTTATTGATGTCTGATCTACATTTTTATCATTACTGTTATATAGCACCATTTTGCCTACATTATCAAATGTAACACATTGTTTATTGTCTATAAAGCCCATTCCATTATCCCAGCTAAAAAAAGCAAAAGGTTTGCTATATGGATTAAGTAAGTTTTTACTCCATGTAAATTGCTTAGTAGGGATATCCATTTGGCTCAGTAGAGTCGCTGCGATATCAGTTTGGCTACCCACATTATCAAACTGACGGCCTTTAAATTCATCTTTAATCACATCTCCAAAAAATAAAAGTGGAATATGGTAACGTTGGGGAGATGATATTTCATTATTGTTTTTGGGTAATGAGTGCCCATGGTCTGCTACAAATACAAAAAGAGTGTTTTTATACCATGGTTGTTTCTTTGCATTTGTTAGAAAGGCATTGATACAAGAATCTGTATAATAAGCCGTACTCTTAAATTTAGCTGCATTATCTGCTTTCCCAAATTTCGATGTTCCGGGTAAAAAATAAGGTTCATGATTGGTGAGGGTTAAAATTGTAGAAAAGAAAGGTTGTTTCTCTTTGTTTAAGTCATTAAGTTGTCTGTCAAATACCACCTCATCATATTTTCCCCAGATGGTTTTCATATTGTTACCTTCAAAGTTGTTCTTGTCTACGAGTTTTTGATAATTATGGCTTAAAATAAAGGCCTTATAATTATCAAACTCTGATTCTCCACCATAAAAGAATGAGGTTTTATATCCATTATTTAATAATGATTGTGAAATAGCAGGGAGCTTTTGCATTTTTTCAGGCCATTTTACGATACTGCCGCTTGCCAATGTAGGGAAACCAGCAAGTGTTCCTATAAGCCCCTTGTCAGTTCTGTTTCCAGCCGAATAAATCTGACTGAAGAAGACACCTTTGTTAATGAGTGTATCAAAGTGTGGCGTAATGCCATCTTCATTTCCAAGTGTTTTTGTTAAATCAGCTGTAAAACTTTCAATAATAACAAGAACTACATTAGGCCGCTTTGTATTCAAAATATGAATAGTGCTGTCCTTAGTTGGTGTATATAAGTCTTTGATTTTGTTTTCAGCCTCTTTGCTGTCCAGATATAAATAGGGGTTATTTTTTGTCATTTTAGAAGCCAGAACACTTGAAATTAGATTCCATTCTGTATTTACTGAGGCGTTATTCAGTAATTGTTCTTTTGAAAAATAACCCATGCTCTGAGTAATTGGAGAGCCCCGTAGTCCACCACGAATAAGTAAAAAGTTTCCAAATAATAAAGCCACACAAAGAATAGCCCTTAACCAGATGGGGCTTTGAGTAAAGCTCAGTTTTCTGGAAACCATATAACGTTGTAGAAAAAAGCCGATAACAAATAGCAGGATTAATAATGAAATAGATAAGCCTATGGGAGAAGAGGCGCTGGATGCCATTGCCTCCGTTGGAGAATTAAATGCAAAACTCATTGCCTTTGCATTTACTTTACTGCCCCATTCCCGATAAATATTGAAATTGACAACAGATAAAACGCTGCAAGCAAATACAAGGACAAGGTTGTAAATTGATATCCACTTTAGTTCTACTACTTTTCTGCCATTTAATAACCAGAATATATAGCTTAAAAGTGGAATGACGGCGATATAGGCCGTCATGGATAAATCTAAAGGTATAGCATGATAAAAGGTAGCTGCAGTTTCTTTAAATGGTACAGTAGTTAGCTTATCATGATAAATGAGTATAAATATAAGGCGGTCAACAAAAAAGAATAACAGCCAAAAAAGGAAGAACCGAAGAAAAAAAAGCAGACTTTTTAACATTTTTATTTAAAGGGTTAGTTTCCGCCTCTCATTGCTTTTAATTCTTCCATAGTTTTTAATTCATATCCTTTAGGAACCTCTAGAGAAAACGGACCAACTTTTCCGTCAGTCACCTTTTTTAAGGTCATTAGTGTTTTAACACCATCCTGAATATTAACAAATTTTACGGCAGTAGCTTTCAGATCTGTAAAACCACGAGGGTTTGCTCCTAGAGGTAACTTAATTTCTTTTGTGGCCCATAACTCATACTCAGTACCATTATTGTCTTTGTATGTATACTTCTCAGTATTATAATCACCAATCTTTTGCTGCTCTCCTGTAGCCTTAAAATCACTATATTTTATGGAGCCATGTTGTTTTTCAACATCTTCCTTTGACATCTTAGCTGCATATTGTTTTTGGATCATTGGTATATCTACAAGAACTAATGCACTGTTAACTGAAGCATCACTGATTACCTTTAACATAGCCATACCCATATCAATTTGCACTTTAGCTAGGTTTCCGCTAAATTCTACTTTACTTTCAGACGGAAGTACAGAGGGGTCTATGGCTTTTTTCTGATCATCAGATAGTTGGTATTCAACACTATAGATGATTGTTCCGGATTCGAAAGCTTTTTGGGCTTTAGCAATAATTGCAGTTCCAATTAAAACAATAGCAAGAACTCCTGTTTTGATAGATTTAAACATTTTTATTAAATAATTTAGTTTACCAGTTAATTTTTTCTTTGCTGATAAAGGCAGCAATCCCTTTTTTGAAATCGTCAGTTTCCCTGACCTTAGCATTGATTTGTACAGCTTCTGAGAGGCATTTATCCAGGTCAGCATTGGTAACCTGCCCGATCAGTTGCTTCGTAAGCATTAACGAATTTGTCGAAGCTTCATTACACAAACTTAATGCAAAATTACTTACATTAAGAGTGATTTCTTCTCTCTTTGTTACAAATGTGATCAATCCATAGTTTAAAGCTTCCTGAGCATTGAACAGGGCACCAGAAAGCAATATTCGTTTGGCAATTGTCTCACTTGTTTTACGTAACAGAAAACAAGAAACAATTGCAGGGACAAAACCAAGCTTGACTTCTGTATAGCCAAAGTTAGCTTCTGGTACAGAAAATATGATGTCACATACCGTAGCCAATCCACATCCCCCTGCAATGGCATGCCCCTCCACCTGCGCAATTACAATCTTCGGTAAATAGTATATTGTTGTAAACAGATTTTTTAGATTTTCGGAATCCGCAAGATTTTCTTCGTAGGTGTTTTGTTGTAATTGCTGTAGATAGGCAAGATCTGCACCTGCACTAAAGGTACTGCCTTCGGCTCTTAAAATAATAACCTTTACGTTGTTATCCTTTTCAGCTTTTTTAAATGCAGCGGTCAGCTGGGAAACAAGTTCGGGATTTAATGCATTCCGCTTTTCAGGCCTGTTAATAGAAAGCGTAGCTATACGCTGACTAACGGAGTACAAAACCAGTGGTTCAGTCATACAAATTCAGTTATTTAATCAAAGATATGATTGTCTTTTAAAACATTGGTAATATTTGAGTTTCTGAATGTAATCTGTGTTATCCTATGTTGATCTAATGCAGGTTTAATAGCGTAATTAAAAGGTTTGCTTGTAGGTTCCAGATCTGTAAATAAGACAGCACGCTGAGCAGCTATAATAGCAATTGCATAGTTTTTTTGCAGCTTGAAATGTATGACTTTTTTTTGATGCAGAGCAAGAAGCTTATCATAGGTAATAAAGCATTGTAGCGCAAGAAATAGAACAACTGAATACAAAAGTAATTGTTTTTTAAAGTCTGCCAATGCAATTGTAAATAACAATATAGAGAAACATAATAAACCAAGTTCAATTCTGTCTAGCCATATTGAAGTTATTCCTGAAAATGGTAAACTCGCAATCTGATCTAATCCATTGTTGGTGAAGTTGATGAGCCATTCAAAGAACGGTCCTAAAGAATTCAATCTAAAAATAAGTATGATGATGCCGATGTACATAATTAAAGCAGTAGGGATGGTTATAAATAGATTGCTGAACAGAAAATAGATGGGAAATTGATGAAAGTAATATACGCTAAAAGGGTAGGTTGCTAACTGAGCTGCTAAAGACATCGCTACTAAGTTCCATAATTTAGATATCCAGAATTGTTTTACAGGCAGCCATTTTTCAATTTTGGGTTGTAAATAGATTAATCCCAACACGGCTATGAACGACAGCTGGAAGCCGACATCCCAAATGAGGAATGGATTATATAGCAATATACAAAAGGCGGAAAAAGCAATGATATTGTAGCTATTTGTATTCTTAGCTAACAATTTTGCTATAATAAATGCAGATATCATTATGGATGCCCGTAAAACAGAAGGGGAGAAGCCTGTTAGTAAAGCGTAAAACCAGATGCTAATCAAGATGAATAAGGCTTTTATGATCTTCCAGCTTTGTTCTCTGTCTAAAAACCATAGTAAATAGTTTAATACGATATAAACCAGTCCTACATGCATACCGGATACAGATAAGGCATGTATGGTGCCTGTCTTTGAGTAAATGTCCAAAATTTCTAAGCTTAAATCGGCTCTATATCCCAATATTAAGGTTGCGGCTACTGCAAACGCATCATCATTTTTAATCAGGCTACGGTAAATTCGGACTTGTCTTTCTCTTAGTTGAAGGGCAAACTTAATAAAGCTATTGCCTGCATTGCTCTTGAGTTTAATCAATTCTTCTTGTTTGATTAAGAACTGGTGATAAATATTTTGACTTGCCAGCCAGTTTTTATAGTCAAATTCAGATGGGTTTAACGGAGGCTTTATTTCTATTGGTTTTGCTGGAATTATGAGCTCATCACCATACTTTAAATTGAATGCTGTATCTGTTTTTTTTAAGATAGTTACTTTGATTTTGCCTGAAGATGATTGTATATCGTGTTTTTTTTCTGTTTTATCTGATTTATAGTTGTCTATGTTGATTGATTTGCTCGTTTCAGCAGTAAACAGAATTATATTTTGTTTGTTTTTAGGTTCGTCAATAATTCTTATTTTAAAATAATTTGATTTTTTAAATATATAATAATCAGCATCATTATGTTCGTTATATAATGTAGAAGATAACCCTCCTGTAAAGAAGAATAATAAATGAAGTATGAGACCATTTAGGCTCTTGTCTCTAGATTTTCCAGGTTTTTTGTAAACGTTTTTTCTGAAAAGGAGATAAAGGAAAAGAACTGAATTTATAAGAATGAGCTGATTTAAAACCCAGTCATTTGTACAGCCATAATAACTTATAGTGCCAAGTATGAATGGAATCAATATTCTTACGAATGCAATTTCATGTTTATATATATATTGAAGGTACTTCACTATAATTGATAGCGGATCTGTAATTTAACTTCCAATTTTTTATTTCCTTCTATTTGATCTAAGCCAGAACCTATTGTGACTGATGAGGGATATAAAAATAAGGCTAACTTGGTCCAGAGATCTATGTTTTTTAAGATCCTATATCTTGTATTTACAAAAGTTCGAATTCCTTTTCCAGCATATGCGGCAGATCCAGCACCATGTAGAACATCATTTTCGTAAGCGTAAATCCGACTATTATAGGATGGTGTATTGAAAAATGCAAAGCGAAAGTTAGCTGATATTTTGGAAGATAAGGGGGTGTAATCAAGATCGTGGTAAATCATATAACCAGTTTCTTTTGTGTTAATATCCTTTTGATAGTAAATGATTTCTGATCGTTGTTGAAAGTTGAACTTTTGGTTTATTTTCAAATTCCATTCTAGCCGGTAGTTGTGTTTTGTTACATTTACCAATTCCTGATGAGTGCTGCCTGCATCAGGATTTTGTTGTTTTTGTTCGGTTTTAAATCTTATTGCAGCTTTGAATGTTTTTCCTCGGGTATAGCTTAGTCGGCTAAGTATCTCATAACCTTTAGAAGCTGAGTTTACTCGATATTTTAACCATGGAAACATAAAGTAATCTCCATATATTGACCAGGTAAGGTCTCTTGAAAAGGAATAGTTAAGTCCTGCATACCAACCTCGTTCATTGTTGGTCTCAGAGCCTTCTCCTATAGCCTTACTGAAAAAGTTATGATAATCCTTGCTATAGCTTCTGTAGAGCATAACAGAGGATAATTTACTTGATAAACTAGCCATGGCACCATTTATTATAGCGTAACCTGTTCCTATACTATGGGCAAGTTCTCCGTATAAATAAACATTTTGAAAAGTATAGTTGTAATGAATGCCCGTGTTTTTAAGCTTCTTACCAACAAAGCTGTACTTGTTGTATTGCTGTGAGCCGGTGATAAATTCATGCTGGTAATCGGATTGATACCCAATGATGCCAATGCTGAGATTGTCATTACTGTATTGAATAGCGCCACCATAGACCCTTTGCTCAAGTGATTTTTGGTTTTTAAGCTCTGTTTGCGTTCGATGAAGGCCACTGATGTTAATGTTGGATAGCGTAAACTTTCCCTCTGGACCCGCTTTTAAACTTGCATCTAGCTTTCTGATCGAAATAAACGGACTAATATAGATATTCTTTCCAACCTCAATAGAGCTTGCTATACCACGGAAGAAAGCGGACTCATTAGCAGAAGTGTACGCTTTTAGACCAACGTCTCTAGCTGCAACACTTGTTACATCTGGCCCTTTTCCATAAGAAAAACCAGACCATAAGGTTAACCCTTGTCCAAATTGCATACTGTAATCGCCAATTATGATTTTTTTAAATCTACCCAATTTTACAAATGAGATATTAGCTGATAGATGGTCTGTAATACTTTTTCTGTTAAAAATATATTCACCTGCATCTTTTTCCATAACCAAGGATGATGAAATGAGGTTCTGGAAATTGTATCTGTATTTTAGTAATAGCTTTTCAGGAGAACCAAGGTATCGGCTACCAGATAAATTCTTAAAACCTTTTTGTTGTTGAAGAAGACGGGTATACCTGATAGTTATATCATGATTGCTATTGTATATTAGTTTTTTCGGATTTAGGTTATCGTAATGCTGAAAGTCTGATAAGGTTACAAATGGCAAAATCCTGTTAATCGTCTCGGTATCAAATGATGGAATTGCTTGTAGTTCTAAAACGTCTATAAGTTTGTTTTTGGAAAGATACCTAAAGAAATTTCCGATCTGTATAGGGGAAAGGAGTCCTAGACTTTTAAGCTCTTCAGAATGTGTTTTATTTAGGTTTATAGGACGATTTTGAAAAGCTGATAATTGTTCAGTTAATTCTGAAATATCAGCATCTTCACTGACGTTTTCAGCAATATGCTCTAGGATATCCCTGGTTTTTTCATCTTCCTGTGCTGACGTTGACAGGCTTAGGGGGAGCCAGAAAAGTAAACATAATATTCTCATTGTGATTTGTATAAACTGGACAAATCACTGCAGATATTACTGAATAAAAAAATATTACTGATTAATTTAGATCTCTTCGTTGAGCTTTAACAAAAAGTCCTTTAGTTTTTCAAGGGAAGCAATGATCTTTTGGTTTTCCTTCACTTCTCCACTGTTGTTCTTTAGATGTTCTTTAGCTCCTTTTAGAGTAAAACCTTTATCATCTACAAGATGGAATATGATTTTTAAGTTCTCAATATCTTCAGGCGTAAATAACCTGTTGCCTTTTTTATTTTTTTTGGGCTGCAATACATCGAACTCCTTCTCATAAAAACGGATTTGAGATGCGTTTACACCGAACATCTCCGTCACTTCTCCCATGGTGTAATACATTTTATTGATCTCCCTTTCTTTATAAGGCATAATTTTGTGTTGATTATTAGTTGATTACGGGTTTTATTTAAAGTATTCAAACTTAGGAAAACTTATGCAAGTATCAATGACAGAATAAAAAAATATTTCATTGGAACTTAAACTTATGGTGGCTACCATTTTAAGAGGAGATTAGCTTTAAATAATCTAATAATATGCTAATTTTGCTCAAAATAAATCAATAGAGGATGACAGCTAAGGAAATCAGACAGGCGTACTTAAAATTTTTCGAATCGAAACAGCACCATATTGTTGCATCTGCACCAATTGTAGTTAAAAATGATCCAACACTGATGTTTACCAATGCAGGTATGAACCAGTTTAAAGATTTGTTTTTAGGCGAAGCACCTATTAAGTACCCAAGAGTTACGGATACACAGCGCTGTCTTCGTGTTTCTGGTAAACATAACGATTTAGAGGAAGTAGGTATCGATACCTATCACCATACCATGTTTGAAATGTTGGGTAACTGGAGTTTCGGAGATTATTTTAAGAAAGAAGCGATTGCCTGGAGTTGGGAGTTGCTTACTGAAGTTTATAAAATCCCTAAGGATAAATTATATGTGTCCATCTTTATGGGCGATGAGAAAGAAGGTTTACCGAGAGATACGGAAGCTTTTGAGCTTTGGAAACAATATGTACCTGAAGAACGGATCATTCTAGGTAATAAGAAAGATAACTTCTGGGAAATGGGAGATACAGGACCATGTGGACCTTGTTCTGAAATTCATGTGGATTGCAGACCTGATGATGAGCGTAAAGCTGTAGAGGGCAAAACCCTTGTTAATGCCGATCATCCACAGGTAATAGAAATTTGGAATAATGTATTTATGCAATTTAACCGCTTAAAAGATGGCTCATTACAACCTTTACCTGCTCAACATGTAGATACGGGAATGGGATTTGAACGTCTTGTGCGTGTATTACAAGGTAAATCATCCAATTATGATACGGATGTTTTTCAGCCACTGATTCTATTTATAGCTGCTAAGGCAAATGTTCAGTATGGTGCAGACGAAAAAACAGATATTGCTATGCGTGTAATGGCAGATCATATCCGTGCTATTTCTTTTGTGATTGCAGATGGACAGCTGCCATCAAATAATAAAGCGGGCTATGTGATCCGTCGTATTTTACGTCGCGCAGTACGTTACGCTTATACTTTCCTGAATTTAAAAGAACCTTTTTTAAATGAACTTGTACCAGTTTTAGCTGGACAGTTTAAAGGTGTTTTTGATGAATTGGAATTGCAGAAAGATTTTGTACAGAAGGTAGTAATGGAAGAAGAAATATCTTTCTTAAGAACTTTAGCTACAGGCATACAACGCTTTGATAATTATACTAAAAAGCAAGGAGAATTATTGATGGCTGAAAATGCCATTGAATTGGAAAAGCCTTTTGATGATCAATGGGTATATAGCATATTGAAAGACCAGATGGTGATCTCTGGAGAGTTTGCTTTTGAATTGCAGGATACTTACGGGTTTCCAATTGACCTTACAGAATTAATGGCCAGAGAGCAACGCTGGACGGTTGATATGGAAGGGTATAATAAAGAGTTGCTTAAACAAAAGGAACGCTCGCGAGCAGCTACAGCAGTAGATACAGGCGATTGGATAATTGTTAAGCCTGACCTTGAAGTTGAGTTTGTAGGATACGATGATTTTGAAGCGGAAACCGAAATCATCAAATACAGAAAGGTTATTGCAAAGGGTAAAGAACAATATCAAATTGTATTAAGTAAAACTCCGTTTTATGCAGAGAGTGGCGGACAGGTTGGTGATACAGGTCGTTTGGAAGATCATAGTCGTCTCTTTTTTGTTGAGATAACTGATACAAAGAACGAGAACGGTGTAATTGTACATTATGCTGATACATTGCCAGAAGATGTAGAAAGTCAATTCTGGGCTGTTATAGATGCCAATAAGCGCTTGCTTTCTCAGGATAACCATAGTGCTACTCACTTATTACATTCTGCATTAAAAAAAGTATTAGGGAATCATGTAAACCAAAAGGGATCATTAGTAAATCCAGATTATTTACGTTTTGATTTCTCTCACTTTGCGAAAGTTACTGAAGAAGAACTTGCAGAAATAGAACATTTGGTTAATCAGAAAGTCAGAGAAAATATCCCGCTTAAAGAACAGCGATACGTGCCTTATGATCAGGCAATTTCTAGTGGTGTTACTGCATTGTTCGGGGAGAAGTATGGTGATCTGGTTCGTATCATTACATTTGATGATCATTATTCTAAAGAGCTTTGTGGTGGTACACATGTTAAAGCGACAGGTCAGATCGGATATTTCAAAATCACTTCTGAAAGTGCTGTAGCAGCAGGGGTAAGACGTATCGAGGCAATTACGGCTGATAAAGCAGAGGCCTTCGTATTGGATCAGAACAGAGAGCTAAATGAATTAAGAAGTCTTTTAAAAGGAAATAAAGATTTGAAATCAGCTGTTGCAGCATTGATTGAAGAGAATAGTAGGCTTAAAAAGGATGCAGAAAAAGCTGTTTTGGAACATTCTGCTAATCTTAAACATGAAATAGTACATCATCTTAAAACCATTAATGGCGTTAATCTGATTGCTACTCATGTAGATTTACCAAATGCTGATGCAGTAAAAAATCTGGCTTTTGCTTTAAAGGATCTTGTTGATGATCTGTTTCTTGTATTGACTACTTTGATTGATGATAAACCTGGTATAACTGTAATGGTATCGGAAAATCTCATTAAAGAGAAGGGATTAAATGCTTCGAATATAGTAAGGGAACTGGCAAAAGATATCCAAGGTGGTGGAGGTGGACAGCCTTTCTATGCTACCGCTGGTGGCAAAAATAAAGAAGGCTT
The DNA here is from genome assembly GCF_041645105.1 of Pedobacter sp. Lineage (GTDB taxonomy): Bacteria > Bacteroidota > Bacteroidia > Sphingobacteriales > Sphingobacteriaceae > Pedobacter. The sequence continues at coordinate 748,487 of NZ_JBAZQQ010000003.1, read as the reverse complement.
AAATGCTGTACTGGCTAAAGCAGAGACGCTATTAAAATAGGAATGTAGTTAATACATATTGCTTAACAGAAAAGGGTCATTATTTTTTATAATGGCCCTTTTCTGTAATAATGCTTAAAATGTCCTGAAGATGTTTTATTTTGAATTTTCTAAATAAACTTTAAGGATATTTTTTAAATAAACCTCAGGCTTTGGCATATTGATTACCGTTCCTGGTTCTTTATCTTGTGATTGTTTGATATAATTCGCTTTAATTTTTCCCCAATCTTTAGAGTACAACTGTATAAACATGTCTACGAATTGTTTATCGGTATAATCTTTTGGAAGTTTACTAAGCACAACTTCAATTTTTTCTTCTTTTCTATGTAATACTGCCATGAGGAGTTTAATAATGTATTTGCAAAGCTACAAACAATTTTTCATGAGTTCATCAACCATCATTGAAACTCCTATTGTTGCAGGTCGTTCAATTTTTTTGGTTTTATCTCCGCCAGCTATATAAGGTATATTTAGGTCAATAATATATTTAATAGCTTGTTGTGGTACATATGTTGTTAGGCCAGCAGCAGGATATACTTGCAAGCTAGTTCCAATTACAACAAAAATATCTGCTTGTTGACAAAGTTTTATGGCAGGTTGCATATTCGGAACAGCCTCTCCAAACCATACTACATGGGGTCTTAATGGCTTTCCATATTCACATAAATCATTGAAATTAAGTTCCCAACCATCTATAGGATAAGTTAATCCTGAGTCGATATCTGACTGGGAGCGAGTAATTACACCATGCAAATGCATTACATTTTTGGATCCCGCTCGTTCATGCAGGTCATCAATGTTTTGCGTAATGATCTGCACAGTATATTTATCTTCTAGTCTGACCAAAGCCTTATGTGCCTCATTTGGTTTTGCTTCTAATACAGACTTACGTCGTTCATTATAAAAATGCTGAACCAATTGGGGATTACGTTCCCATGCTTCTGGAGTTGCCACATCTTCAATCTTGTGATTCTCCCACAGACCGTCAGCATCTCTAAAAGTTTTTAAACCGCTCTCTGCACTAATACCAGCCCCTGTTAATATGACTATCTTCATATTTTGTAATTAAATTCTGGCTACGAATAAAAGAAAAAATATGTATATTTAATCATTGAAAATACTTTAACCTCTTACTATCGCTTTCTAATATGAAATACTCTCTCTCCTCATTATTGTTATTAACAATATTAAGTTCTTGTATTTCTACGTCACCTGATACTGAAAATTATCTTGTAACCGAGAAAAAAATGTCTTATGAAGAGTGGCTGGTATTGGCAAAGCATGATATAAGGCTCTTTCCAATGTACGGTCATGCTGTAAAAACCTCAAAACAATTGGAAGCCGATGCGGAGTTTGTAGAAAGAGCAATTGCTGATGCAGGAAGTTCAGATTCAGCTTCAAATTATTATTTTAAGAAAGCATGCACATATATGAAGCAAAGAGATTTGCAGACCGTAATGTACAGGCTAAATCAGGCATGGTTGCTAAATGTTAAGAACCCTGATGTCTATCGAGGGTTTGGATGGGTATACCTTCAATTAGAGCAGTATGATACGGCAATAAAACTTTTTGATAAGGGGCTTGTCATAGATCCTGATAATGAGTATTTGTTATCAATGAAAACACTTGTAATCAGAAAGCTTAAAAAAGGCTGTTAAATCCACTCTACTTTATGGAATTCCATAAATTCAGTCATCATCTTTAAAACTAAAGATTATGGCCGAATTAAACGTTTCCCGAGACAGAAGATCAGTACCGAAAGTTGATTTAACTGCTATGGTTGATCTTGCATTTTTACTGATTACATTTTTTATGCTTACAACTTCTCTATCTAAGCCGGTTGCAATGGATGTTTCAAAGCCCGATGAGGCTATCGATGACTTTCAGGAGCCTGTGCCAGCGTCACGTTCTATGACTATTCTATTAGGAAAGGATGATAAAATAGCCTGGTATATGGGGGAGTCAGGGAAAAGACGGCCTTTAGTGGAGGGAATTGAGCATGTACGTCATTCTATACTTGCAAATAAATTGAAAGTCCGGGCTGCAAATCCTGATCATCCTAAAAAAGGATTGTTTATAATCATCAAACCGACCGCAGGGTCCAGATACAGAAACTTTGTAGATATTATGGACGAATTAAGATTAGCAGGTATTACTGTTGCACCTGCAATTGATGATGACCATATTACGAGCGAAGAACAGAGGTTTATGAAAGAGCAACTACTGCTTTAAGATTGTCTGATTTCTATTAATTAATAATAGTTTGTATAGCAGAAAAGCCGCAAATCGCGGCTTTTGTTATTGAATATTATGGGTTTGTGGACCAAAGACTAACGTCTTTAACTAGTGCACGTGTAGGTAGTTTTAAATGAGCCACTAACAGATCTGCAAAATCTTCAGGTTGTAATGTTGAATTCGGATTGCCATCTGTAAGTTTATTCTCTATCGCTAAATCAGTTGCAATTGTACTTGGGGTAAGTGTAAACACACGGATATTAGATTTTCTTGCTTCCTGCATTAATGATTCTGATAAACCAATCAGACCAAATTTTGAAGCACTATAAGCGCTTGTCAATGGAGCACCTTTTAAGCCCGCGCTTGAAGAAATATTTACGATATCACCACTTTTACGTTCTAACATTTGTGGTAATATTTGTTTAATGAAGTAGTATGGTCCAAACAAATTTGTTTTGATCATATTTTCCCATTCACTAACCTCAAGATCAAGGAATTTACCAAATTTAGCGATACCAGCATTATTTACCAGGATATCAATCTTACCTATTTCTCCTGTAATCTTAGTACATGCAGTATTTACTTCCTCAATGTTTGAAACATCTGCAGTTGCATATACAACTTTAATAGCTGGGTTGATTTGTTTTGCCTGATTGCTAACCTTTTCAAGATCGCTTGCAGTTCTCGCTAATAATGCCAGATTGACTCCTTCCGCGGCTAATGCTAATGCAATTGCTTTGCCTAGGCCTTTACCTGCACCGGTAATTAATGCTGTTTTATGATTTAAAGTTTCCATTTTTAATAAATTAGTATCATCAGGCTAATAACCTAGATCTTAATAATTGCAAATTTACGGAACGCTATGCAATAAGAGGGTCAAAAAAAAACATCCACCTGTTTAGGTGGATGTTTTTACAATTTATAAATATTTTGATTAGCTAATCTTAACATTAATTGCGTTCAAGCCTTTTTTACCTTGCTCGATGTCATAGCTCACTGAATCATTCTCACGAATGCTGTCAATTAAGCCTGAAGAATGAACAAAAATTTCGGCATCACCATTTGATGGTATAATAAATCCAAAACCTTTAGTTTCATTGAAAAATTTTACTGTTCCTTGTTGCATTATATTATTGTTTAAATATGAAACAAAGGTATTGTAAATTATTGGATATCAAAATATTATTTGTATTTTTTATTGTTTTGTGTATTATTTAAAATGAAGAGGTAAAGCTATTTAATCACCCAATAGCCCACAGCAAGCCAAACAAGGCCCTTAATGAGGAAAAATAAGAATCCCCATACGCCAATTTTTTTTAACCATTTAAGTAAAGCAACCTTTTTATCTGAAGTTGAATTGGTGTTCATTTTTCAATATTACTTTGATTTAAATACAAAAGTATAGACAATATGTTGATATAACAACGGCCTATAAGGATCTTTAGTCTTTACTTAGCTTTTTAATTGGTTTAAGAATTACTTTTCTAAATTCTACTTCTGAACCTTCTGCTTGTAGTGCTATTTGGCCGCTCTTAACGGTACAGTGTGTTCCATGATTTGCAAGTTTACCATTGACCCAAACTTTCACCTGGTCATCAAAGCATTCAACAATCATTTTATTCCATTCGCCTACAGGATTTTCTAAAGTGTAACTTGTCAGTTTCTTTATGCGGCGTAACTTGTCGCCATTAATACCCCATTTCGTTTTATCACCCCGTCTTTTCTCCATATCAGGAACAGTAATATCTTCTTCAATGCACCAGAAATCACCAGCGTTCTGGTTCATCATCTGTACTTCTATTGATTTTGGGAACATCCCGTAAAGAGCTCTCGGAGTAGATGCATGTACCAATACGCCACAATTTCCTGGCTTTGCTGAAAAGCGGTATTGTACTTCAATCCTGTAATTTTGATAAACAGCATCTGTAATGAGGTGGCCACGGGGATCGCCCATACTTACCAGTAAGCCCTCACGAACAATAAAGGATGGTTTAATATTCGGGTCTTTATCTTTAGCAGGAACATCGCTATGCCATCCTGTTAAATCTTTACCATTAAATAAACTCTTTGTTTGTGCGAGAGAAATCGAACAAAATAAGCACATCAGTGCAATTAAAAATGTTTTGGTCTGTTTTGGTTTCATAGGCTAAATATAGCATAACCTTATTAAAGGTTGATTGATAAAAAAATGAGATATACACAATATTAGTGTTAATTAAGCGTCTATATAACTGAGAGCGTTAATTTAGATGAGCGGGGAAGGATCGGTATGATCAATCCCCGCTTTTTTTTGACGAATTTATCAACGTTGATACTATCTTTGCCCGTCGAAATTAAAAAGAATGTATTTAAAACGTATAACTTTGTCTATTGGCCAGTATTCCTTTTTAAGGATTTCAATGCTCTCTGTTTTTTCAATGGCCTCAATTAACTTAGCTATGGCACAGCAGCCTTCCCTAAAAATAAAAGGGGATACCATTAACAACCTGAACGAAGTAGTTGTTAAAGAAAATAGATTGCAATTGCCTTTTTCCAAGCAAAATAGAAATATCTGGATAATTGATAATGAAAAGATAAAAACACTTCCTGCCAGGTCAATTGCTGAATTGTTAAGCTATGTTTCTGGAGTAGATGTAAGACAGCGCGGACCAGGTGGCTTACAGGCTGATATCAGCATTGATGGTGGTACTTTTGATCAGTCGCTATTATTAATTAATGGAATAAAGGTTTCTGATCCACAAACGGGTCATAATATGATGAATCTACCTATTAATATGGATGATATTGATCACATTGAAGTATTACGGGGATCAGCATCACGAGTTTATGGTATTAATGCTTTGACAGGTGCAATCAATATTGTAACCAGAACCCCTAAACAAAATGGTGTTTCAGCTAATATATTTGGCGGAAGTAGTTTTAAAGACAATGCTTCTGGTAGTAAATATTATAACTATGGGATTAAGGCAGGAGGAAATCTTGTTTTAGAAGGATCAAGTCATCTATTTTCTGTCGGACAAGAAGCTGGGAATGGCTATCGCTATAATACAGCTTTTAACAATCAGAAAGTCTATTATCAAGGTAAATATGCGGTCGGAAAAACAGATGTAATTGATGTAATGGCAGGTTATATTCATAATAATTTTGGTGCAAATGGTTATTATTCATCTCCAGGTGATATAGAATCTGAGGAAACAGTTAAAACAGCAATAGCTGCTATCTCATATACTACTAAAATAACCGAAAACTGGACTATGATTCCTAGGGTTAGTTATCGAAATAATGTAGATGACTACCTATATATAAAACAAACGCCTGATAAGTTTCATAACCATCATATCACAAATGTATTTGACGCAGAGTTGAATAATACGATACAGACAAGCATAGGGACTTTTGGTGTGGGACTTGAAGCAAGAACAGAGCGTATTGAGAGCACTAATCTTGGTAAACGTAATCGTAACAATGCAGGATTGTTTGGGGAGTATAAATTTGAACCAGTAGAACGTTTATTAGTAAATGCAGGTGTGTATACAAATTATAACTCTGATTATGGCTGGCAGGCTTTTCCTGGGGTAGATCTAGGTTATAATTTTTATGACAACTGGCGTGTATTTGCAAATGTAGGTACGGGACAACGATTGCCAACATATACAGATTTATATTATAAGGGGCCAACAAATATTGGTAATGATCAGTTAAAGACCGAAAAATCTAAGTATGCAGAAGGGGGGATTAAATTTAACAATGCTCGTTTAGCTCTAAATGCAAGCTACTTTGTCCGTAGAATAGATAATTTTATAGATTGGGTAAAGACCCTGCAGACAGATCCTTGGCAGCCCCATAACTTTAGCCAGGTAAATACTAAAGGTTTTACTATGAGTGCAGATTATGTATTGTTGTCTGTTTCAGAAAGTACGTTAAGTAATGTCAGATTAGGTGTTTCTTATACTCATCTGGATCCAGGATTTAAAAAGACAATGGCAACTGCAGTTTTTTCACGTTATGCACTGGAGAGCTTAAGAAACCAGTTAAGTAGTACACTAAGTGCGGATTTAATTAAACAGCTTTCTTTAACGCTTACTACACGTTATTGTGAGAGAATTAGCTATAAAGATTACATGGTAATGGATGCTAGATTAGCATTTAAACATAAGAAATACAGCATTTACGCTGATGGTGCAAATCTATTTAATGTACAATATACTGAAGCAGGAGCAGTACCAATGCCAGGTTCATGGTTTACATTAGGTGTGAAAACGATTTTTTAACCCTGTAAGCAAAAAGAGGTTCAGATTATTCTGAACCTCTTTTTGCTTACAGGCAATTTGTTATTTAAGCATATTAAAGAAATTGAACTCTACCCGAGCCATATACATATTCTTATTAAACCTGTTTTCCAGGTTTCCTGCAATCTCAAATCGATAACCCAGATCAATTCTTGTGCGGCTATTAATGATTACTTGCACAGCTGGAGCAAAATCGACATAAGATTTGCCATTTTCAGGATTGGTTTTTCCCAATATCTCGAAGTATAAATTCAGGTTAGGTTGATTATAATTTTTATAGACAAAAGGTAAAAGAAGATAACCTGATGATAGGCTATAACCAAGCATATGATCGGGCTGGGGCATACCAGCAACTACTTTATCTCCTACATTGTCGAATGCTTTGCTATAACTCAACGTAGTAGATAAAGCCAATTTATGTAACAATTGTGTAAAGACTAATCCAGCTTGAATTCCAGTATTATCTCCTTCAAGATTGATGTCTTCAGAATAAGTAGGCCTGTTGCTGGTACCTGCTCTTGCAAAGGCTGCGGCTCTGAAATGGCTCTGGGCCTCATCGATCGATAGAAACCTATACTTGGCATATATACCAGCCCCTTCAGCTCTATACTTGCCATCCATATCGGAGAAATAGCCCTGGCCATGTACCATGAAGTTTTTATTAAAGCCAACCATTAATTCAGGAATCAGTCGACTCGAGAAATTAGGCCTGAAAACACCTTCATTGGTAAGTCTAAAGCCAATGGATTTTGCAGCCATATTGCTTGCAGGTTCAGAAAATACATATAATTCCTGGGCTTGTACAGTTAAAGTGCCCATAGCAATTACTATGGGAGCCAATAATGATTTTAGAAATCTCATATAAATACTTAGATACTTAAATGATAAATACGTGTCTTTTTACCATTTACAGTGCCAATGCCACTTTTATATGAATCTACTCTAACTTGTGCTGCTCTCTTTTTAAAAGCTGAGCCAGATATGAAGTCTTTATCTACTACAGTAGCTTTAACAGGTCCGTTTAAGGTTTTGTCTTTGGTGTTTAAGAACTGATAAACATTTGTTCCCGCTATAGCTAAACCTTTATCGTCAACTTTAGTATTATTGAAATTAAATACTGCGTCAAGGTTTCCTACAGAGAAACCGGCATCTTGAACCTTCTTTTTAATCTGGTCAATATTTACAGATTTATCTTGTTTAAAAGTCAATACAAAGATATTACGGTTTAGATCTGGCTCAATATTGCCAATAAAATCCAGTGTTCTTAATGATTTTTCAGTAGCTTGAGAGCACATGGAGCAAGTTAATCCGGTAACCTGAAGTTCTGCTGAAGAAATTTGTTGTGCAGAAACTTTGCCTGCAAATAATATAATAGATAGTATGATTAGACTCTTGATCGTTTTCATGGGGTATAATTTAAATTTATTACTGAAGATTGCCGAATCCTTAAGGAAGGGCATAAATAAAGATGACGCATAAATAACACGTCATATTATTACAGAAATGATCTGCAACAATTCAATAAATTATTCCTGGTTTAAATTCTGAAAACGCAATTGTACAAATGAAGAGATAGTTTCGTAGAGAGTGGAGGGGCCTTATTTACAGCATGACTTGATAAGTTGGATGATGCATAACCAGATGCTGGTGTATATAATTGGCCCAGAAACAATTCAGTGCTAAAAAGTTGAGCTAGTTTTAATTTTACTTCAGCTTTATGACTGTCTTTAACTTTTGCATCTATAGAAGTATTCTTACAACAATCACTTTCTTTTCCTTTTTTCTCTGCTTTTTTACAAGAATTACATTTAACAGTTTCAGTAAAGCTGACTTTAGAAAGTGTTCCACCACAAAAGTGCATATTCAATGCAATCCCGATGATACTCATCAGGTAAAATGCACATAGGCCAATTGTAAGTTTCTTCCGCAGTTTCATACTTTTTCAAACGTATAGATATTATTTAACATAGCAAAATGAATGAGAGCTGAGTCACCACATTTAGTGATTTTGTTACATAAGGAAGATATTATTCATCCAATTGAACAATCTGGTCTGAGTCATAAGTGTAGATGCCATCCAATTGTTTTAGAGATTGCTTTAACATTGCAGCAGCAACTGTTTCTATTTTAATACTACGGTATTTTTTTAACCCTCCAATAAGTAGTGGATTTAAAACATGCATCAGACCAATCATAAAGCGCTCCGTACTACGATATTCTTTACGTTCACCATCCAATAGTGATGGTCTGTAAATATGTACAGTCTTAAAAGGTATGCTTTTTAAATCACGCTCGACCTCACCTTTTAGTTTTGTGTAAAAAACAGAAGAATTTGAATTTGCTCCTAAAGAAGATACCAGATGATATTGAGAAACACCATTCTGATGTGCAATAAATGCAATATCCAAAGGGTATTGGTAATCAATTTTACGGTACTGTTCCTGATCTGGCGTTTTATTTTTTGTTGTACCTAATGCACAGAATACAACATCACCTTTTATATAATCCTGATGATTTTCAAGTCGATCAAAATCAACAACCAGTTGTTCAAATTTGGGATGTTGTAATGGGATTTCTGTACGAACAATAGCCGTTACTTTACTATAAGATGGGTGGTTTAGTAACTGATGTAATAAGTTGTTTCCAATAAGCCCCGTAGCTCCTGTAATTATTGCTTCCATTTATTTATAAATATAGTGTTTAACAATTTACGACTACTCTAAGTTTTGTTTGTTTAAGGTTAAGTTTCTTGGAAATATTTCATATTATTGGTGAGTATATTTATAATATTTATCAAGAAGTATAGTTGTGTTGTTAAGGAAATATAATTGTTGTTTTAAATGATTGTTCTTTAGAGGCTACTTAGTAATGGAATAATTAATTTGGCTATTATTTTGAACAGCAGTTTTAAAGAAAATACAAATACATAAAAATATGTTCCAGTATAATTTAAAAAGCACTACAGACGAACAGTTAATTGAGTTGATTCGCGATTATGATAGTCGTGAAGCATTTGATGAACTTTATAACAGGCATTGGAAATACTTATTTACAGCATCTTTTAATCTACTTAGAGATAGGGATGAAAGTATGGATATTTGTCAGATTGTATTTTTATGGCTTTGGGAACATCGGAATACAATAAACATTAAAACAAATATAAGAGGATACTTATATAGCTCAGTGAAATACAAGATTGCCAACTTCATCAGAAGTGGAAAAATACGTGAAAGTTTCTTTGATGAATTAAAACGCGTTGATACAGATACATTCCAGGAAAATGAATTGGAGGTTAAAGAACTTCAGATTATGATTTTCGACCTGGTAAATGATCTTCCGAAAAAATGTAAAGAAGTATTTCAATTAAGCAGGAATGAAAACCTCACTCATAAACAAATTGCTGATAAGCTTGGGATCTCTGAAAAAACTGTAGATGACCATATTTTAAGAGCTTTAAAGAAGCTTAAAACGCCACTAAATAGATTGGCATCTATTTTTATTTCACTGTAAATAAGTGGCTTATGTTTTATTTTAATTTTATTCATAAATGAAACAGGTGTTGAGGCTCTATTAAGTGCCATACATATATAAGGCATATTAAGAATGATAGATAAACAAACGTTCGTAGAATTGGCAGATAAGGTAGCAGGTGGTATTGCTAATGAACAAGAGCTATCTTTATATAGTAACTACATTAACCAATTTAAAGGAAACTTAGAATGGAATGCGGACTTCATGGGCAATGAGGCTGAAACAAAAATCGAATTGCTTACTAAGATACATACAGCGTTAACTGTTAAAGCAATTCCTTTTTATCAAAAGGCCACCTTTAAGTACCTTATCGCAGCTTGCATTGCTTTGGTTGTTACAGCGATTGGTGCAGTGTTTTATAATAGTAATCTAAACTCTTTAAAAAGTAAAAGTAAGATCGCATTTGAAAATGATGTTGCTCCAGGAGGTAATAATGCGGTATTGACACTCGCTGATGGCTCTCAGGTTTTACTTAATGATACTGACAATGGAAAAATTATAGAAGAAAAAGGTATCAGTATAACTAAAGCAAAAGATGGACAATTGATTTACAGGGTTATTGATCGTGAAGCCAAAGATATATCTAATAAAGAGATCGTAGCTTACAATACTATCACTACCCCCAGAGGTGGTCAATACCAGGTGATACTTCCTGATGGAACTCAGGTTTGGCTAAACGCCTCATCGTCTTTAAAATTTCCTACCTATTTTTCGGCCAATCAACGAAATGTGATATTGACCGGAGAAGCATATTTCGAGGTATCAAAAGATAAGACAAAATCATTTATAGTAAATGTTGATGGAATGAGCGTAGAGGTTTTAGGAACTCATTTTGATGTAATGGCTTATAAAGATGAAGAAAGTATCAATACCACTTTATTGGAAGGCTCTGTTAAAGTGACTAAAAATAATGAAAGTAGAATTTTAAAACCAGGTCAACAGGCAAAGGTAAAAGATGGCATACAAGTGGTGCAGGCTGCTGCTGATGCTTTGGCATGGAAAAATGGTTTGACTTCATTTATAGACGCAGATATCAGAACTATCATGAGACAAGTAGCCAGGTGGTATGATGTTGAAGTAAAATACGAAGGGGAAATTCCGAGAAGACTTTTTACGGGAGAGATATCAAGAAAAGCCAATCTTTCTGAACTTATAAAAATTATAAAGCTAAGTAATATACAGTTAAAATTAGAGGGGAATGTAATTACAGTAATGCCCTAATAGGAATGCTAAACACATAAACATAATAATTAATAAAAGAGTCTAACCAACTTTATCTAAAAACCAAACGATCAACATATGAAAGAATAACTACAAACCCTTATTCGAGTTAATACAAAAAAAACCGGTATTGCGCTAACAGTACCGGCTGCACTGTCTTTTACAACAGTTGTAGGGATTAACTTATTTCACAAATCTAACGACAGATCATCAAACACTTAAAACCCTAACAAAACAAAAGTATGGATTTTTATTCTCTTTGTGGGCCCCCCAATGAAAAAAACAGGGGCCTTATCAAACTCTTTCTGGTTATGAAACTAACATTATTTATAGTAATTGTTATTGGCTGTATGCAGGTAAATGCATCTGGATATGCTCAGAAGATTACGCTCTCAGTTAAGAATACCCCTTTAGAAAGAGTTTTTCAGGAAGTGAAAAAACAAAGTGGATATCTATTTTGGTATGAAAACTCACTATTAAATAACACCAAAAAGGTAGATCTTGATTTAAAAAACGTATCACTTAAGTATGCCCTGGATGAATGCTTTAAAGATCAACCACTGTCTTATCAGATAGTAGGTAATACCATAGTTATAAAAAATAGGGAAATTACCGTCAACAGGAATCTGGAAAGAGAAATCAGAGGAGTGGTTTCCGATTCTGTAGGTCCTATACCCGGAGTGTCGGTTAAGTTAAAAGACAAATCAACAGTAGGTACTTCAACAGACAACTATGGAAGGTTTAGTTTAAAAATTCCTGACGACAATGCAATTTTGGTTTTCAGTATGGTGGGATATGATAAACAGGAAGTTCCGGTGAAGAGTCTCTCAGTGTTAAATGTAAGATTAGTACCTACAAAAAATACATTAGAAGATGTTGTTGTTGTTGCCTTTGGTACGCAAAAGAAAACAGATATGGTCGGTTCTGTTACTTCTATTAAGCCAGCGGATTTAAAGGTGCCTTCCAGTAATCTTACAACTGCACTTGCTGGTCGCGCCGCAGGGGTCATTGCTTACCAGAGAAGCGGGGAGCCGGGAGAGGACAATGCAGATTTCTTTATTCGTGGCGTAACTTCTTTCGGAACCGGAAAAGTGAATCCTTTAATATTAATAGATGGAGTTGAACTTGGAGTAACAGAGCTTGCTCGTTTGCGTCCAGACGATATTGAAAGCTTCTCTATAATGAAAGATGCTACTTCAACAGCATTATATGGGGCAAGAGGTGCAAATGGGGTTATTTACGTTACCACAAAACAAGGTAAGGAAGGTGTCGCCAGGATATCTTTTAGAGCTGAAGGCAGTATGTCACAGGCAACATCAAAAGTGGAATTTGCTGATCCGGTTACATTTATGAAGTTATATAATGAAGCACAGTATGCAAGACATCCATTTGAAAACCCTTTTTATACTCAGGAAAAGATTGACGGTACAGCTGAAGGTATAAGCCCTATTATTTACCCTGCAGTAGATTGGCAGAAAATGCTTTTTAAAGATCGTGCTTTTAATCAACGTTATAATTTGAATGTAAGTGGCGGTGGTAAAGTGGCCCGTTACTATGTGGCAGGCTCACTTGCGCAGGACAATGGCGTAATAAAGATGGATAAAATCAATAATTTCAATAATGGAATTGATTTAAAAAGTTATACACTACGTGCAAACGTAAATATTGACCTTAGTAATACTACGGAACTTATCGTAAGATTGAACGGTAACTTTGATGATTATACTGGACCTATTGATGGGGGTGGTGAATTATTTAATAAAGTGATTCGGAGTAATCCTGTTAACTTTTTACCATATTATCCAGCACAAGGAAAGCATAGTTCTGTCCAGCATATTATGTTTGGAGGAGATTCAAAGAAAGGTTTCTTAAATCCCTATGCCGATATGGTGAAAGGTTATAAAGATTATAATCGTTCCCTAATGCTGGCACAGCTAGAGTTGAAGCAAAATTTGTCTTTTTTAACAGAAGGTTTAACCTTCAGAACAATGATGAATACGAATAGGATCTCGCGTTATGATATTGCAAGGTCTTATAACCCTTTTTTTTATGAGATCCGAGATTACGATAAAAGGACGCTCGATTATAATGTAGAGATGTTCAATGAAGATACAGGTCGTGAGTTTCTGGATTTCACATTGCTGGATGATCTTAGGCAACAAAGTACTGTATTTTACATGGAGTCTGCAATTAATTACAATCGGACTTTCTCTAATAAACATTCTTTAAGTGGGTTATTAGTTTATATCATGCGCTCAGGTACTAATGCCAGAGCAGGAAATTTACAACTTTCTTTACCCTCAAGAAATTTAGGTCTTTCTGGAAGGACAACTTATGGTTATGATAACAGATACTTCGCTGAGTTTAATTTTGGTTATAATGGTTCTGAAAGGTTTCATGAAAGTAAGCGTTTTGGTTTCTTCCCATCTGCAGGTCTGGCCTGGACAATTTCCAATGAAAAGTTTTGGCAACCGTTTAAAGACAAGGTGAATAACTTCAGGTTGAGAGCAACTTATGGATTGGTAGGTAATGATGCAATCGGATTGGATTCCGATAGGTTCTTTTATCTTTCTAATGTAGATATGACTAATTCCTACAGAGGTTTTACCTTCGGAAGAGAGGGGAGTAGCTTTAAAAATGGGATTAATGTAGATCGTTATTCGAATCCAGATATTACATGGGAAACCGCCTATAAAACTAATTTGGCATTAGAGCTTGGCTTATTTAATAAAGTAAATATCCAGGCTGATTTTTTTAGTGAAAAAAGAAGGAATATATTGATGAAAAGAGCAAGTATTCCTTCTACAATGGGGTTAACCGCAGACCTAAGTGCTAACGTTGGAGAGGCTAATGCTAAAGGAATGGATATTTCTATAGACTATTCTCATAATTTTAAGAATGGTATGTGGTTGCAGTCGCGGGGTAACTTTACCTATGCCACTAATAAACGTACAGTTTTTGAAGAACCCATTTATCAAAAAGAATGGTGGAAATCAATGGTGGGATATCCTATCAATCAACAATGGGGATATATTGCCGAACGTTTATTTGTAGATGATAACGAAGTAAATAATTCACCTGCGCAAAATTTCGGTAGCCCAAATGTTGCTGGTGATATTAAATATAAGGATGTTAACAATGATGGACAGATTACTGAATTGGATATGGTGCCCATTGGTTTACCTACAGTACCTGAAATTGTCTATGGTGTTGGCTTTTCATTAGGTTTTAAAAACTTCGATATTTCCACTTTTTTTCAAGGATCTGCTATCAGTTCTTTTTGGATAGATCCGACAAGGGTGGAGCCTTTTTCGGGAGGAAAGCAGATCATGAAAGCATTTGCCGACAACCATTTTTCTCCTGAGCAACCAAATTCTTACGCATTATGGCCAAGACTAAGTACAGAGACTCATTCAAATAACTTAAAACCCAGTACCTGGTGGATCAATAATGGTAGTTTTCTTCGTCTTAAACAAGCTGAGATAGGGTATTCTATTCCGGCAAAAACCGCACAAAGGTTAAAAATGCAGAATATGCGGTTTTATGTAAGTGGAACAAATCTACTTCTACTTAGCCATTTTAAACTATGGGACATTGAGATGGGGGGGAATGGTTTAGGTTACCCACTGCAGAAAGTATTTAACCTTGGCTTAAACGTGACATTTTAAAAACTGAAAGATGAAATTTACTAGAATATTAGTTGTAATTGCTGCCATCACTACATTGGGCTCTTGTAAAAAATATATTGATGTAGTACCTGATAACGTTGCTACATTGGATTACGCCTTTAGAATGCGGTCAACAGCAGAGCGGTATTTATATACCTGCTACTCTTTTCTTCCTAAAATGGGAAATATGTACCATAGTCCTGGCATGTTTGGAGGTGATGATCTTTGGGTGGCCACAGATAAAACAAGTTATTGGGCTAACTGGACCATCGGAATCGGTATGCAAAACATTAATACACCGATTCTTGATCATTGGAGAGGTACGCTGGAGGCAGATGGTAATGGGAATTTTATCAACAAACCAAGTGCGCCAACACAATCTTTATGGACAGGTATAAGTCAGTGTAACATATTTCTTGAATATATCCATAAAGTGCCCGACATGGAGGAGTATGAACGTAGTCAGTGGATTGCAGAAATAAAATTCCTGAAAGCTTTTTATCATTTTTCTCTATTACGGATGTACGGGCCAATTCCAATTCAGGATAAAAACATTCCCGTATCAGCTTCTGTAGAAGAAGTAAGAATCTCAAGAAAACCAGCAGATGAAGTATTTAATTATATCATTGCTCAACTTGATGCGGCTGCTCCTGATTTGCCTTTGCAGGTCAGGGATGAAGGTTCTGAATTAGGTAGGATCACCAGACCTATAGCCCTTGGCTTAAAGGCAAAGGTGTTGATTTATATGGCCAGTCCATTGTTCAATGGAAATCCTGATTATTCAGGATATAGTAATAAGGACGGTACAAAACTGTTTAGCGCAAATATAGATAAAGAAAAGTGGCGTCGTGCAGCAATAGCTTGTAAAGAAGCCATTGATATGTGTGCTTCCCTTGGTTATAAAATGTACGATTTTTTAGGTAGTAACCAAACCGCAGCTATTTCTCAGGATACTAAGTTGGCGATGAATGCACGTATCATTACAGATAAATGGAATACAGAAATTATATGGGCACATACCGGTGCATCTACTAAAGATTTACAAGCTTGGGCTACACCGAGAGGATTTAATAATGCGCAAGCATCATTTACTGGTTCTACAGGTAGTATAGGAGTTCCACTAAAAATAGCTGCACTCTATTATAGTCGTAATGGGGTTCCTATAGAAGAGGATATTACCTGGAATTATAATAACCGTTTTAATTTAAGAAAGAGTATTGCTGCGGATAAATATAAAATTAAAGAAGGATATACTACGGCAGAGTTCAATTTCGATCGTGAATCTAGATTTTACGGATCATTAGGATTTGATGGAGGGATTTGGTATGGATTGGGTGAATTTGACGATAATAAGGCCCTTTGGTTAGAAACTAAAAAGGGACAGTTTGGTGGAAAAGTAGGTCAAAGTTGGCATTCTGTAACAGGGTATTATGCTAAAAAATATGCATACTACACAAATTCTATAACCAGCTCGACCACTTATACTACTACCAATTGGCCATGGGTTATGTTACGGTTGTCAGATTTATATTTATTATATGCAGAAGCTTTGAATGAAATTGAAGGGCCAGGTGCTGAAGTTTATCAGTACCTAGACCTTATCCGAGCAAAAGCGGGATTAAAAGGTGTACAAGAGTCCTGGACTAACTTTTCTAGAACGCCAGGTAAGATTTCTAATCCAGATGGTATGCGAGAAATCATCCACAGAGAACGGTCTATTGAATTAGCTTTTGAAGCAGAACGTTTCTGGGATCTCCGTAGATGGAAAGAAGCACCTGACGTTCTGAACAGGCCAATAACAGGTTGGGATGTTGATCAGGAAACTGCAGATGCTTATTACAGGGAAAAAGTTATTTATAACCAAGTTTTTAACCTTAAAGATTATTTCTGGCCAGTAAGTGAGCGGGATCTTATTGTAAATAAAAATCTGGTTCAAAGTCCAGGATGGTAAAAACCTAAATAAAGTTAATTATGAAATTATTATTGAAAATATTCCTTGTCTTTTGCCTCTTTATTTATGGATGCAAGGAAAAAGAAATCGAACCACTTGTTAAAAATGGCAATAAGCCAGGTGTCATAACGAATGTTAAGGTAGAAAATGGACATGGTGAGGTTAAAGTAACCTATACTTTACCAGATGATTCGGACTTACTATATGTACTTGCCGAGTTTTCAACTAACGGTGGAGAAAAACGAATGGTAAAGTCGAGTATTTATTCAAATAACATCTTGTTGGAAGGATTTGCGGATACGGATGAACATGAGATCATTTTATATGCTGTTAACCGTTCAGAGAATAGGTCTGAACCAGTAACTGTAAAGGTTAAGGCTTTAATTGCACCAGTTCATACCACCTTTGCGACACTGAAAGTAGCGGAGACTTTTGGTGGGGTTAGTCTTCAGCTTCTTAATGAATTACAAAAAGAATTTGTTGTGCACACACAGTACAAAAATGAAAGTGGAGAGTGGATAACATACGATAGACTTTACACCAATGCAAAAGAGAAAGAATATGCAGTTAGAGGATTACCGGCTAAGCCAACTGAATTTGCATTTTTTCTTGTAGACAAATGGAAAAATCAATCAGAAAGATTGAGTGTAAAAATGACACCGCTTTTCGAAGAAACCTTAAATAAAGGTTTATGGAAGCACCATCCACTACTTTCAGATACTTATGTCCCAGAATTTGATACATGGGCAATCAATAACCTGTGGGATGGAGGGACTGCCAAAATTTTCTATCAAAAGCCAGGAGCAAATGTTGTGTTACCTAATTGGTTTACAATAGACTTGGGAAAAAGATATAAGTTTAGCCGTATTAAAGTGAATCAGCTATCTCACGCTAATGCCTGGATGTTTGCAAGTGGTGCGCCTAAGATATTTGAAATTTATGGTAGTAATGCACCAGCCACAGATGGAAGTTGGGACAGTTGGACTTTGCTTTCAGGTTTTGAATCTATAAAACCATCTGGTGCTGCTTTAGGAACCCTTAGTAACGAAGATATAGCTGTAGCCAAAGAGGGGGAGAACTTTGTCTTTCCATTGGCTACTTCACCATACCGATATATTCGTTTTAAAACGCTTAAAACTTGGGCTGGTAATACTAATGTGATGATTTCTGAATTGACGATGTGGGGACAAGAACAATAATAATAGATATTAATATTTACTAAAATGAACATAAAAATTAAGACGATTTCACTATTGTTTCTGGTTGTTTTTTCTACTATATATTTTTCGGCATGTAAAAAGATGGATGATAGCTATAGACAATTTATTGAGAAAGGTGAGACAGTATATATTGCTAAAGCGGATTCTATCAAAATTCATGGAGGAAATAATCGGGTGGAAGTTACCTGGTTATTATTGTCAGATCCAAAAGTGTCGAGATATAAAATGTTTTGGAACAATGGTAGGGACTCAATAGAAAATTCAGTAACAAAGACTGCAGAGGTAGATCTTGTAAAAGTTATGTTGACAAATATGGCAGAGGGAACGTATTTTTTTGACATTTACTTGTTTGATAAAATGGGTAACTCCTCTGTAAAATCGACCAAATCAGGAAGAGTTTATGGAGAAAGATTTCAGTCCTCAATGCTAACCAGGGCATATCGCTCAATTAAAAGAACTGGAAATGATGTGGATGTGGAATGGATGCCTGCAGATACAGCCGTAAAACAAGTAGATCTTCAATATTTGGATACCAGAGGAGAGCTAAAAAAAATTGTAGTAGTAGATAAGAAGCAATCTTCAATACGCTTAGTTGATATGCCAGTTAATGGATCATTTATGTACAGAACGGTGTTTGAACCTGAGTTGAAAGCTTTAGATCTATTTTACACTCCATATGTAACTATTCAACTTACTTTATAAATTATCAATATTTAAATATGATTAATTTTTTTATTAGCAGTCTATTGTTTGTGTTCATGGCTTTAGGCTGTAAAGCGGAATACGTTCCGAAACCTAAAGCTGAAATTGACGTTGAAAAGCAACTAAATGATACTTTAAGTGGATTGTCAATACAAGTTGATGCTAATTTTGCTTACTATAAAAACCGGAGTAATGAAAGTATTGCAGATGAGATAGTGTTAGCGGGTTATAAAACAGTTCGTTATCTCGTGCTAAATGAATCAAATGTAAATGCAGGTTTGATCCAAGCTTTCCATAAAAGGGGAATGAAAGTATGGTTACAAGCTTCAGGTAGTGTGACTTATGAAACCAATGGTTATCCTACAGATTGGCCTTCCTGGAAGATGGAATTGAATAATTCTGTAAATGGCAAAAATGGCTATATCTTTTTGTCGCCATTTAATAAATCGTTTGTGAAATGGAAAAAAGAGAGTCTTGCCCGTTTGATGGTTACTTATCCTTTTGATGGAGTAGAGCTTACAGAACCTTATTTTCCTGAATGGGATGCTATTAAAAAAGGTACCTATGGAGATGTGGGGCCTAATGCTCAGTTAGCATTTAAAAGTGAGTATGGGTTGGATATGCCTGAATTTAATAATCCTGAAGCAGCTAATTACTATAAAAAGAATCCAGAAATTTATAAAAAATGGATGGATTGCAGAGTAAATGCAGTAAATGAATATCTAAATGAAGTAGTGAATGGTACTGGAGGTATACGTGAGGTAAGACCAGATGCATTAGTAGCTACTTGGAGTCTAGGTATTGATGCAGGCAAAAATTCTGTTAGCTTGCTTCGCGAATATCAAGGTTTGGATGGGGCTGCAATGGTGAAATTGGTTAAACCGGATATACATTTTATCCAAACACACTGGCCAGACTGGGTAAAGTCTTCAACACAATTGCCGCCAGATTACATGAAACATTACAAAAGCTTTGTAGACGAAATAAAGGAGATCGCTCCTGATGTAAAGATCGGCCTGCAAGGAGATATTGGTTCTGGTAAAGAAATGATTAAATCTGGGAATTGGGTAGCTGATTGTGAAAAAGCTGCCTTTAAGCATGGGTTCAGTGCCACTACTTTTTATGAATATCATATTGGTGGATATATGTATACAGAACCACCAGTCTTGAAGAAAGCAATAAGAAAAGGGACTGATAATATCATTCTTTCTTTCAGTAAAAGAATAGATGCCAACTCAGCAGCAGGAAAAAGTAATTACCAGTTTCGTAAGGATGGAAAATTAATCTCATTGAATATTGAAAATATCAGAGTTGATGGGAATATGGTGATCCTTGAGGCTATTAAACTGCCAGTTGGAAAGTTTGAAATAATGGTTCGCAACCTTAAAGACACTCCTGAATTATGGCTTTTTAAAGGTTATCCTGCATTAGAATTAGCCAACCAAACCAAAATGATAATAGAGTAAATAAAAAATATGAAATCTTTTAACTATAGATACTTCATTTGTGCTGTATTAACTTTTTTTAGTTTAACCAGTTCAGCACAAAATTCAACCGAAAAAGTCCAAGTAAATAAATCCATTAAGGTGATGAGTTATAATATTCGTATTGCTAGTCCACCTTCTAAAGGCTGGGGTTTTACGGATTTGCAGGCAGTTGCGAATGCAATCAATAGAATGAAGCCCGATTTAGTCGCATTACAGGAGGTAGATGTTTATACAGAACGTTCAGGGAAGCATTCAAACCAGGGAAAAGAACTAGCTGAAAAGACAGGTATGTATTACCATTTCGCTAAAGCAGTAGATCGTAGTGGAGGAGATTATGGCGTAGCAGTATTGTCTCGTTTTCCCATTATAAAGGGGGAAAGCTTCCGATTGCCTCTCACCAAGGATTCTAAAGGTGAAATCCGTGCCGCAGCTCTGATACGTGTTAAAATATTTGGAGAAGAAACTGTTTTTATGTCTGCACATCTGGATCATCTGTCAGATATTGATCGAAAATTACAGGTAGAAGAGCTAAACAAAATCATTAAAAACAATTCAAAGTACCCATTGATTTTTGGCGCAGATTTAAATATGAGACGTAATAATCCGGTAATTAATATACTTGAAAAAGAGGTGGTTTTTAATTGTGTGGATTGCGAATCAACTTTCCCGGCAGATAAGCCTACGGAGACTATTGATTATTTGATGTTGAATAAGAAAGCATTTAAAAAGTTTAAAGTTTCAAATTATCGTGTGGGGGATGAAACTTATGCTTCTGATCATTTACCCTTAATGATGGATATAACAAAGAAGTAATTCAATATAATAATTGATAAAGTTGCAGTATAATTTCCTATTTACTTGTTAATTAGTGCTTAAATAAAAAAAAATATTTAATTTAACGAGGTTATTATTAATAAAATTATCAAACTTTAAGCAAACACACAAAAACTAATAATATGAAATCTTTTAATCGTAGATCCTTTATTAAAACTACAGCGCTGGCAGGGGCAGGTATTGGATTCTTTAATTCAGCCAAGGCTTTCGATGTTTCCACATTTTCTGCACCTGATAAGCGAATCGGAGTTATCGGCCTTGATACTTCTCATAGCGAAGTATTCACAAAACTTATCAATAATGGTGGACCTGAAATGGCAGGCTATAAAGTTGTAGCAGCCTATGCACAAGGTTCAAAAGATATTCCTCAGGCATTAAAAGCAAAGCCTGGGATTACAGCGGCCGTAAAGGGGATGGGAGTGGAGTTAGTAGATTCTATAGAAGAACTGATTAGAAAGGTTGATGTTGTATTGCTTGAAACTGTTGACGGCAGGCCGCATTATGAACAAGCATTACCAGTAATGCAGGCCGGCAAAAGAATGTTTATTGATAAACCCATTGCAGCCACATTTGAAGATGCAAAAAAAATATATGCTGCATCTAAAAAATACAATGCACCTATTTTTAGCTCTTCTGCATTGCGTTATGATACAAATGTAATGAAAGTAAAAGCGGGCTCTATTGGCAAGGTCTTGGGCGCCGATGTTTATACACCTGGTGAGATAGAACCTAATCATATGGATATGGCATGGTACGCTATTCATGGAATAGAAATGTTATTTACTGTTATGGGCCCCGGTTGTAAAACAGTTACCAGAATTCATAAAGATGGAGCAGATTTTATAACAGGTGTTTGGAATGATGGGCGTATTGGTAGTGTTAGGGCAATCAGACAAGGAGCAGCAAATATAGCTGGGACTGCCTTTGGTGAAAAAGGAATTGCTCCCTTAGGTCCATTTAATTCTTACGCTCCCTTAATTGCTGAGATCATATCGTTCTTTGAAACAGGAAAGCCACCGGTTTCAGAGGCCGAGACTATGGAGATATTTACTTTCATACGTGCTGCAGACATGAGCCGTAAACGTAATGGAGCTTCGATTGCTATGGCAAGTGTTTAGAAGCTTGTAAAATTTACACACAAACGCACACACACAAATTCAACTAAGTACAAATGAAACTGAAATATTTATTAATATTTGCTGTTGTTATTTTTATAGCCTCTTGTGCTATAAAGCGGCAGTCAACAAATGTTGAGCAGGTCACTCAAATTTCCGCTAAAAAAAATGAAGGTCGATTGCTTGATACAATTATAAAAGCATCTCCATCAGAGGATAAGAAGATTAAGGCACTGGTAATGCCCGATAGTAGTCGCTACACCAGGATAGTACTAGCTGAGGGACTTGATGAACCAATGGAAATGGCAATCTTACCAAATTTGAATATCCTTTTTATTGAAAGAAAAGGTGGAGTCAAGTTGTATAATAATGAATCTAAAGAAGTAAAAACAATTGCCAATATTGGTGTTTTTAGTGGTATTGAAGATGGATTGTTAGGCGTTGTAATCGATCCTAAATTTGCTGATAATCATTGGGTATATTTTTATTATGCTGTTGCAGGTGAAGAGGCAATCAGCCGCTTATCTAGATTTGAATTAAAAGGTGAGAATCTTAACCTTAAATCAGAACAGGTTTTATTAGAAATCCCTACTCAACGTAAATACTGTTGCCATTCTGCAGGATATCTTGCCTTTGATGCTAAGGGTATTCTTTATCTATCTACAGGTGATAATACCAATGCAGAAGAAACTGAAGGTCATACTCCGGTTGATGAACGACCAGGACGGGAACTATCCGATGATCAGGCTACATCAGCAAATACTAACGATCTGAGAGGAAAGATTCTGAGAATTAAACCAGAACAAGATGGTAGTTATTCAATTCCTGATGGCAACCTTTTTCCGAAAGACGGTTCCAAGGGGCTTCCTGAAATTTATACCATGGGCTCTCGTAATCCTTATCGGTTTAGTATAGACCATAAAAATGGTTATGTATATTGGGGTGATGTAGGTCCGGATACCAAGGTTATTGGAGAAGGCGGTGAATATATGAGCTTTGATGAGATTAATCAGGCCAAAGGGCCGGGTTATTTCGGCTGGCCATATTTCCTTGGAAATAATCAGGCATTCCCGAAGTATGATTTTGCAACAAAAAAGGCGGGTGAAAAAAAGGACCCTGCCAAGCCGATTAACAATTCCCCTAACAATACAGGGGAGAAAGAGCTTCCTGCAGCACAACCTGCTATGATTTGGTATGGTAAAATTCCTTCAAAGAACTTCCCTCTGGTAGGTAGTGGAGGCGCTACAGCTGCTGCGGGGCCTGTTTATTATAGCGACTTGTTTCCCAATGCTCCATATAAATTATCTGAATATTACAATGGTAAGCTATTCATTTACGAGTGGATAAGAGGTTGGATAATGGCTGTTTCTTTTGATGAAAATGGTAATTACAAAAGTATGGAGCCTTTTTTAAAGCATCTTAAATTTTCTGCCCCTACAGATATGCAGTTTGCGCCAGATGGTGCAATATATATGTTGGAATATGGAACAAACTGGTTTTCTAAAAATACTAATGCAAGGCTAATTCGTGTAGAGTACCAGGAAGGAAACAGAAGACCCGTAGCTGAGATAGAAGTTGATAAAGCCTACGGTGCTGCACCTCATACTGTATTATTATCTGGAAGTAAATCTAAGGATTATGATAAGGATGACCTGTTGAGCTATAGCTGGAAAATTGATGGAAAAACAGTTGAGGGAGCTACTGCTAAATATACTTTTGAGAAGACAGGAATTTTTAATGTAGAATTGATGGTTAAGGATGATAAGGGAAGCGTGGGGACCGCAAAAACTAAAGTTCATGTTGGAAATACACCACCAGAAGTGACTATTCAAACATCTATTAACCGTAGTTTTTATTGGGATAACCAGATTCTTGATTATAACATAAAGGTTAATGATAAGGAAGACAAGATAATAGATCCACGTAAGGTAAAAGTTTCATTTGGATATATTCCACAGGGAAAAGATGTAGCAGTAATTTTGGCCGGAAATCAGGATCCAAGTGCATATCGCTACCTAAAAGGTGCGCAAATGCTGGCGAACCTTGATTGTAAAGCCTGTCATTCCATGGATAAAGAATCAGTTGGTCCTACTTACCTGGCTATTTCTGCTCGTTATATTGGTAAAAAGGATGCAGTTAAATTTTTGTCTGGAAAAATTATTGAAGGAGGAAGTGGTAGTTGGGGTGAAAGAGCTATGTCTGCTCATCCTGCCCTGGCAAAGGAGGATGCCAAAGAGATGGTTAATTATATCCTTTCTCTATCTGCAAAACCTAAGAAATTACCATTAAAAAATGCAATTCCTTTAAAAGATCATATAGGAAAAGGTATTGAAGGAAGCTATCTTTTAAATGCCAGCTATCGCGATCTTGGAGCAAACGGAATAGAACCTTTAGATGGCAGAGCGAATATCTCATTGCGTAATCCCATGGTTCAGGCAGATGATTTTGATAGTGGAAATGTTCGGATAGTAACACGGACAACTGAATTTATGGCTTTTATTAGCAATTTGACAGATAAAAAATATATCAGTTTTAATGGGGTTGACTTGTCTGGTATTAAGCGTATTAAATATAGGATACAGCAAAGCGGTACCGGTGGAAATATAGAACTTAGGTTAGGAAGCAAAGACGGACCTTTGGTGAGTACGCTGGCTGTGCCTGCTGCTGGTTCTCCAGAACAAAAAAACGTTTGGAAAGAATTTTTAGCTCCGATTACAGCTACTAAGGGGATGCATAATTTATATTTTGTTTTTACCGCTCCGGGATTAAAAGGGAATATGTTTAACCTGGACTGGATTTATTTTTCAAACAAATAATCCGAGAATAAGATCAATCAAACCAAACCAAATTTATGCAAAAATCAATCAGATTGCGGTTATCTTCTCTTATGTTTCTGGAGTATTTTATCTGGGGAGCATGGTATGTAACCATGGGGACTTACCTGTTCACAAATTTCAAAGCAGATGCTATACAGGTTGGGTCCTCGTATGCTAATTTATCTATTGCCGCAATTATATCCCCATTTTTTGTAGGGTTAATTGCTGATAGATTTTTTGCTGCACAAAAAGTGTTAGGAGTATTACACTTAATGGGTGCAATCACTCTTTATTACATTAGCACTTTAGGGGATTTCGGTAGCTTTTGGTGGCTCATTCTGTTGTATACACTTTTGTATATGCCAACTATGGCACTCTCGAATTCTATTTCGTTTGGTCAACTTAAAGATCCTGGAAAGGAGTTTCCTGCTATTCGTGTTTTTGGTACCGTTGGGTGGATTGTTGCCGGCCTAATGATCAGCTTTTTTGGATTAGAAAACTCTGTGTTTACTTTTCGTATAGCAGCTTTTTCTTCGCTTTTATTGGGGATTTTTAGCTTTTTTCTACCCAATACACCTCCAAAAACCAACAAGGAAAATAGTTTAACAGCTATACTAGGTTTAGATGCTCTTGTTTTATTCAAAAACAGATCTTTTTTGGTGTTTTTTATCTCTTCCATTGCAATCTGTATCCCATTGTCGTTTTATTACAGCTTTACCAATTCATTTTTAAATGATATTGGCGTAAGTAATACGGCTGGGAAAATGACATTAGGACAAGCTTCTGAATTCTTTTTCATGTTGGCTATCCCATTTCTGTTCCGCAGATTGGGGGTTAAAAAGATGTTGCTTATAGGTATTTTTGCGTGGGTAATACGGTACTTGCTTTTTGCCTATGGAAATATTGGACCGAATATGTGGATGCTCTATGCCGGAATTATTTTACACGGTATTTGTTATGACTTTTTCTTTGTAACCGGACAAATTTATACAGATGCTAAAGCAGGTTCAGCAGTAAAGAACGCTGCACAAGGACTAATTACTTTTGCTACTTATGGGGTAGGTATGATGATTGGTTCTTATGTGTCAGGTTTTATTACTGAAAGTTATTCAACCACCATTGATGATGAAACTAGTTATCAATGGCAACAAGTTTGGCTTGTACCTGCCTGCATTGCAGGATTTGTTTTGCTTACTTTTGCTGTCCTTTTTAAGGATAAACTTAAATCAACTGATTCAACCAATTAAATTATAAAATATATGACTGAAGTGATTAAACCCGTACGTGTTTTAGTAGTAGGATGTGGAAATATGGGAGCAGCTCATGCTACCGCCTATCATAACATGGATGGATTTGAAATATGTGGTATAGTATCAACAGGCAACAGTAAAGTACTGTTGAATGAAAAACTAGGTGGCAGTTATCCATTATTTAGTGATTATAATGATGCGCTGGCAGAAACTAAACCTGATGCAGTTTGCATTTCTAGTTATCCTGATACACATGAGCCTTTCGCTATTAAAGCAATGGAAAATGGCGCTCATGTTTTTATTGAAAAACCACTTGCAGATTCCGTTGAAGGCTCACAACGTGTTGCTGATGCCGCAAAAAAATACAATAAGAAATTACTTGTTGGTTATATTTTACGTTACCATCCATCTTGGGAGAAATTTATAGAACTTTCAACTGAAATGGGTAAGCCTCTGGTGATGAGGATGAATTTAAATCAGCAAAGTCAAGGCGCAAAATGGACGGTACACCGTAACCTGATGAAGAGCTTGAGCCCAATTGTAGATTGTGGTGTGCATTATATCGATGTAATGTGTCAGATGACACGTTCTAAGCCTGTGCAAGTTAGTGCTATAGGAGCGAGGCTGACGAATGATATTCCTGCTGATAATTATAACTATGGACAACTTCAAATTCGTTTTGAGGATGGTTCTGTAGGTTGGTACGAGGCAGGCTGGGGGCCAATGATGAGCGAAACCGCTTTTTTTGTTAAGGATGTAATCGGACCTAAAGGATCTGTTTCAATTGTAGCTAAAGAAGCTGGAGCTTCAGGACAATCTGATAATGTTGATGCTCATACTAAAACCGAGTCAATAAAAGTTCATTATGCTGACCTGAATGCTGATGATAAGTTTAGCAGAGCAGACAGCTGGGTAGATTTAAAAGATGAACCTGACCATCAGGAATTATGTAATCGTGAGCAAAGCTATTTCTTAAAGGCAATTCTGGAAGATATCGATTTAACAGATCCTACAGATGATGCGATAAATAGTTTGAAAATAGCGTTTGCCTGTGATGAATCTGTTAAAACAGGACAAATAGTACAACTTTAACCGTATTAGTATGAAGTATTTTAAGTTTCTTGTTGTACCAATCGCAATCGTTGCAATTGGTATGATCAGGCCTGCTTTTGCCCAAAAAAAGCCACAGCAAATGCTGACAAAAGAAATAAAACTTTCCAAGTCAGCTTTGAAAGATAAAATTAAAGGTGGCTGGGCCGGTCAAACTATTGGCGTAACCCTCGGCTGGCCATCTGAGTTTGTTTATCAGGGAACTTATATACAGGATTATGAAGCTATTAAATGGCATGATGATTATGTGAACGAGGCGATGACTGTATTTCCAGGGCTTTATGATGATGTATATGTTGATCTGACTTTTGTTGAGGTATTTGATCGTTTAGGACTAGATGCTCCGGCCGACTCGTTTGCAAAAGCACTTGCTGCTTCTGAATATCAATTATGGCATGCTAATCAGGCTGGCCGTTATAATATTCAGCAAGGATTACCAGCAGGTAAGTCAGGGCATTGGTTACATAACCCGCATGCAGATGATATCGATTTTCAGATTGAATCTGATTTTATTGGATTAATGAGCCCAGGAATGCCTAACGTAGCTTCTGCAATTAGTGATAAAATTGGTCATATCATGAATTCAGGAGATGGGTATTATGGTGGTGTATATATGTCAAACATGTATGCCCTTGCCTTTGTTAATGATGATATCTCTTACATTGTTAATACAGCATTAAAGTCTATTCCTCAAAAAAGTAAGTTCTATCAATGTATTGCTGATGTAATAAAATGGCATAAATTATATCCGAACGATTGGAAACAAACTTGGTTTGAAGTACAGAGAAAATGGGCTGAGGATATAGGTTGTTCAAGTATGGTTTTCCATCCTTTAAATATTGATGCAAAAGTAAACGCTGCATATGTGGTAATTGGATTACTATATGGTAATGGAGATTTTACCAAAACACTTGAAATCGCAACACGTACAGGGCAGGATTCTGATTGTAATCCATCCAGTGCCGGGGGAATACTTGGTGTTGTTTTAGGTTATGATAAAATACCCCAGAAATGGATAGTTCCACTTAAAAAAGCCGAACATAGAAACTTCAGTTTTACTAACATTTCACTAAATAAGGTATACGAAATGGGGTATAATCATGCTTTGATGAATATTCAAAAGAATGGTGGAAAAGTGAGTAATGATCAGGTGATTATTCTCAGTTCGGTACCTGTGGCAGTTAGATTTGAAGAAAATTTTTCTGGACACTTCCCAATAGCGAGAGAACCATTAGCTAAAGCATTTCAGGATAAACTAGAGTTTGATATGAGGGGAATCGGTTTTGTGATAAGGGGTTACGCTCGTAAAAAGAAAGCTAATGCAGCTCATCATGTGTTGCAGGGAGTTTTGTATGTAGACGGCAAAGAAGTAGAACGAGCAAACTTTCCAATAGGAGCAAATCATGCTCGTACTGATCTTTTTTGGCGTTATCAGTTACCAAAAGGAAATCATAACGTGAAAATAGAAATTGCTAATCCACATCCTGATTACGAGTTTGTGACTGTGGATTATTTAGTGTATGATACCATGCCGGCTAAACTACCTGGGAAGTTATAGGGAAGACTGGAAAAATAAGCATATTGAGTTCTGCATTCAATATGCTTTATTTTTTGAATGTAAATATGAGGTATAATTATGACTACATTACCTCTATTATAAAGTATAAATAGTTATGTTTGTATGGTAAATACATCAATAATTAAGAAAAATACTGCCCATAAATGAGTACGAAAACTGCAGTTTCTCCAACAGAATTCGAATTGGTATCTGGTTTAGAGATCCACGTACAATTAAATACACAATCAAAAATATTCTCATCTGATAGTGCGGCTTTTGGTGCAAAGCCAAACGAACATATATCCACTGTTTCTGTTGCCTTACCTGGAGCCTTACCAAAGTTAAACAAAGAGGTAATTGCGAAAGCAGTAAGAATGGGCTTAGCATTAAATTGCACAATTAATCAGCTTAATTATTTCGATAGAAAGAATTATTTCTATGCTGATTTACCAAAGGGCTATCAGATTACACAAGATAACAAACCTATCTGTCAGAATGGATTTATCAATCTAACCTTAAGTAATGGTGAAGAAAAACGCATTGGTATAAACAGGATTCACCTTGAAGAGGATGCTGGTAAAAGTTTACATGATCAGGACGAGAAGTTTTCTTATGTAGATCTGAACAGAGCTGGTGTTCCACTTATTGAGATTGTTACAGAACCTGATATCAGAAGTGCCGAAGAAGCATCATTATTATTAACAGAGATCAGGAAACTGGTTCGCCATCTGGATGTGAGTGATGGAAATATGGAAGAAGGTAGCTTACGTTGTGACGCCAATATTTCGATTCGTAGATTCGGTGTACTTGAATTTGGTACACGCTGTGAAGTGAAAAACCTGAATAGTATCAGAAATGTTCGCAGGGCTATTGATTTTGAATATGGTCGTCAGAAAGAAGTGGTTTTGGCAGGCGGAAGCATTGTACAGAGTACGCTGACTTTTGATGCCGATCATGGTACTACAGCTCCAATGCGAAGTAAGGAAGAAGCAAATGACTATCGCTATTTTCCTGATCCTGATTTAGCACCAGTGCATATTTCAGATGAGTGGCTTGCACAAATGAAATTTGAAATGCCTGCATTACCTCAGGAAATAGCTAAACAACTGGTTGCAGATTATGGTGTAAATACTTCTGAGGCAACGTTGTTATCTGAAGACCATGATCTGTTAGGATATTTTAATAATGCACTTCCTTATGCAAACAATAAAAAGAGCCTTGTAAACTGGCTTACCGGGTCAATCAGAGCATTGTTGAATGAACAGGAGATAGGTATAGCTGAATTTAAAGTGATACCTGAACAGTTAGCTGATGTGATCAATATGGTTGATGATAAAAAAATTAGCCAGCAGATTGCACTGCAACAATTGTTACCTGAGCTATTTAAAGCACCGGCAGATAATGTTTTGGATTTAGCGAAACAACTGAACTTGTTGATTGAAGAAAATGACGATGAACTATCAGGCTTTGTAAGTGATGTCCTTAAAAAATATCAACCTCAGGTAGAAGCCTATAAAAAAGGGAAAAAAGGGGTGTTAGGACTGTTTGTAGGTGAAGTGATGAAATTGGCAAAAGGTAAAGCTGATCCTCAGAAAATAAATGAATTGTTACAGGAAAGGTTAAAATAACGAAGATATGATAAAGAGAATAGGATATATATTGCTATTGTGTGTAGCTTTTGCAGCATGTAAAGAGAAGAATAATTTTGTAATAGAAGGACAATTTAAAAATGCTGCTGCCGGTAGTAAAGTGTATCTGTTTGGTATCCAAAAAGACCAGGTATTACCATTAGATTCTACCGTTTTCTCTGAAAAGGGTGAATTTAAGTTTCAGCACAGCACTCCTGGAGTAGATTTTTTTAGAATTGCCTCTGGTAATAATGAATATATGATTATCGCACAAAATGGTGATCAAATTAAAATAAATGCTGATTTAACTGATAAAACTTTAGCATACAATATTTCAGGAGCAACTGAAGCAGATAAACTGGGAGAATTGAATAAGGTTAAAAATCAATATATCTCGAAAATTTCTGATATACAAAGTCAGTTCGATGAAGCTGTTAATGCAAACCCTGATCAGAGAGATGTGATTATGGAGAAGATGAAGCCGTCTTATACTCAGGAGATTGATGGTTTGAATAAAGCTGTCCTGAAATTTGTTCAAGAAAACACAACTTCATTGGCAGGTTTTTATGCTGCTAATCTTCTGAATCCTTCTGAATTTGAAAAGGAATTGGTAGAATACTCAGATAAAATAAAAAGTAATTTCAATGAAAATAAGGCTGTTACTGAATTTTTGGTGAAAATGGCTAAACTTAAGTCTGTTCAAATCGGACAGCCAGCTCCTGAATTTACAATTAACAGTATAGATGGGAAACCTATTAAACTATCTGATTTTAAAGGTAAATATGTTATGCTTGATTTCTGGGCATCATGGTGTATGCCTTGCAGACAAGAAAATCCAAATGTGGTAAAAGCATACCATACTTATAAAGATAAAAACTTCACGATCCTTGGGATCTCTCTTGATAAAGATGCTGTGGCTTGGAAAAATGCAGTTGTAGCAGATAAATTGGAATGGGCACAGGCTGGAGATTTAAAGGATTTTGATAGCCCGACTGCTGTTTTATATTCTATTGAAGCTATTCCAAGCTCTTTTGTTATAGATCCATCAGGTAAGATTATTGCGAAGAATCTTCGTGGTGAGGAGTTAGATGCATTTTTAAACAAGACTTTACGCTAATCCTAAATTCATGTTAATACATTGTAGTTATTAACAATTTGTTAACTTGGGTTTAACGCTATGTTATAATTGATTGCCTAATTTCGTAACAAATAATTAAAACTATGAGCACCGTAAAACAGAAGATACTTATTGTAGATGATGAACCTGATATTTTAGAGCTGATTGAGTATAATCTTAAAAAGGAAGGCTATCAGGTTTACCTGGCAAGTAATGGACTTGAAGGTATTAATATAGCGAAAAAGGTGCATCCGGATTTAATCATTCTGGATATCATGATGCCTAAAATGGATGGAATAGAAGCCTGTAGATTAATGCGTGCTATTCCTGAGTTTAAGAATACATTTATGGTTTTTCTTACTGCCCGTAGTGAAGAGTATTCTGAAATAGCTGGCTTTAATGTTGGAGCCGATGATTATATCGCTAAACCAATTAAGCCACGTGCATTAGTAAGCCGTATTAATGCAATATTAAGAAGAAATTCAAGTGCAGATGAAGTTTCAGATAATAAGGTAGAAATTGGTGATTTAGTTATTGATAGGGAGGCTTATCTGGTTTATCAAGGTGGACAAAAGGTTGTCTTAGCTAAAAAAGAATTTGAATTGTTGTATTTACTTGCCTCTAAACCAGGTAAAGTATACACAAGAGAGTCAATTCTCAAGAATATCTGGGAAGACTCCGTAGTGGTTACAAACCGGACAATTGATGTACATATTCGCAAACTTCGTGAAAAATTAGGCGAAACTTATGTGGCTACTGTTAAAGGAGTGGGCTATAAATTCGAACTTTCTTAGTACTTTTGCAGCTAAGAAATTTTTATCATATTGAAATATCCGTCCTTTAAAGATCTTATACTATTCGAAAACGATGATTATATCGTAGTTAATAAACCACCATTTGTAGCATCATTGGATGAACGCGGTGGTTCAGGTGAAGTAAATATCCTTCGTTTAGCCAGGCAGTATTCTCCAGATGCGCAAGTATGTCATCGTTTGGATAAAGAAACTTCGGGTGCAATTATTATTGCTAAAACACCCGAAGCATATCGTTCAGTGTCCATGCAGTTTGAAAGACGTAAAGTTGATAAAACTTACCATGCTGTGGTTGATGGACAGTTTACATTTAAGGATTTGTTTATTGACCTTCCTATTTTAAATGATGGGAATAAAAGTGTTACGATAGACCGCAAAGAGGGGAAACGTGCTGAAACTATTTTTAATACCATAAAACATTACAGACATTATACTTTGGTGGAGTGTAAGCCTATTACGGGACGCATGCACCAGATTAGAATCCACCTTGCTACTCAGCGTGCAGCAATCGCTGGCGATGATATGTACAGAGGTAAACCAGTATTTCTATCCAGCTTGAAAAAGGGCTATCGCTTATCTAAGGATGAAGAAGAACAACCTATTTTGAAGCGATTTGCATTACATGCCAGACAAGTTGTTTTTAAAGGTATAGATGGCAAAGAAATTGTAATTGAAGCACCATATCCTAAGGATTTTGCAACACTAATCAAACTACTGGATAAGTTTGATGCTTAAAACAAAAAACGTCTCATAATTTATTTATGAGACGTTTTTTGTTTTAAGTTCTATTCTATTATTCTACAGCTCTCTTCAAGCCGAATTTTTCTATTTTACTATATAAATGGCTTCGTTGAATTTCAATGTCATCAGCGGTCTTAGAGACATTCCAGTTGTTTTTTTCCAGCTTAAATTTAATAAATTCTTTTTCAGCATGATCCTTATAATCCTGGAAATTATTGAATTTCTCATAATCAATTGCATTACCAGAATTACTTCCAGCATGTCCATTATTTGAAATT
This sequence comes from Pedobacter sp., assembly GCF_041645105.1. Classification (GTDB taxonomy): domain Bacteria; phylum Bacteroidota; class Bacteroidia; order Sphingobacteriales; family Sphingobacteriaceae; genus Pedobacter. The sequence goes on along the minus strand of NZ_JBAZQQ010000003.1, from coordinate 714,885 downwards.
GCTGCTCCTATATTAGTGCCACCTCCTGGATTAGCAAAAGATATTACGTCATTCTCCGTAATCGTTTTATCACTTAAAATAATCAAACGTTCAATCATATTATGTAATTCCCTTACATTTCCTGTCCAAGGTAAACCCTGTAATGCACACATTGCAGCATCACTAATCTTTTTAACAGGCATACCATAATCACGGCAAATTTCTTCAAGGAAGTTTAAAGCGATTTCGGGGATATCCTCAGTACGTTCTGTTAAATGTGGAACATGGATATTAATTACATTTAAGCGGTGGTATAAGTCCATACGGAAATTACCAGCTTCAATTTCTTTTAACAAGTCCTTATTCGTAGCCGCTAATACTCTAACATTTACTTCTTGCTCTTTTTCGCCACCTACACGCGTAATTTTATGCTCTTGTAAAGCACGTAATACTTTTGCCTGAGCAGATAAACTCATGTCACCAATCTCATCCAAAAATAATGTGCCGCCATTAGCTAGTTCAAACTTTCCGATACGTTGTTTTACAGCAGAAGTAAAGGAACCTTTCTCATGTCCAAATAATTCACTTTCAATTAATTCAGAAGGAATTGCAGCACAGTTTACCTCAATAAGCGGACTTTCAGCACGCTGAGATTTTTCATGTAACCAACGTGCAACCAATTCCTTACCACTACCATTTGCACCAGTAATCAATACCCTTGCTTCAGTAGGAGCTACACGCTCAATAGTTTCTTTTATCTTATTAATGTTTTCAGAACTGCCAAGAATATCTCTTGTTTTGCTTGCCTTCCTCTTTAAAACTTTAGTTTCTGTAACCAAGGTTCCCCGATCAAGTGCATTTCTTACAGTAATCAGTAAACGGTTTAAATCTGGTGGTTTAGAGATGAAGTCAAACGCACCTTTTTTACTGGCTTCAATAGCAGTTTCTACGGTGCCATGACCCGATATCATGATAAAGGGAAGATCAGGACTATAAGCCAGAGCCTGTTCTAATACCTCCATGCCATCCATACGATTCATTTTGATATCGCATAGTACAAGGTCAAATTTTTTCTTCTTAATTAGCTCTAATCCTTCGATGCCATTATCAATATCTTCAACTTCGTAATTTTCGTATTCTAAAATTTCACGGAGTGTGTTTCTTATTGCTCTTTCATCGTCAATTATCAATAATTTTGCCATAGGTATGCTAATCATTATTTGTGTGGTTACTAAGATAATTTATATTATCAATAACCCATTATAAAATTATAAAATGCAAGCCTGTAAGCCGGGTTCTGTTCTCAAAAAGATGAGATTCTACCATTAATCTAATATAAATGTTACCATTTATCTCTAACGACCTACCCACTAACATCGAACGAGCAGCCCTACATACGTTAGCCTATTTGGTCTTTCAACTCCCGGGGTTTACCAACTTTCCGATTACGCGGAAAGATCGTGAGCTCTTACCTCACGTTTTCAACCTTACCTGTGCCCGAAAGCCATCGGCGGTGTATTTTCTGTGGCACTTTCCATAATTCAGGCATTCATTCCTGAACCTCTTCCCGTTAGGAAGCGAGATGCTCTGTGTTGCCCGGACTTTCCTCTTTCAAGATAATTAAATCAGGCCAGCGGTAGAACGGCTTGCATTTGGTGCCAAATATACTAAAAACGATTTAACTAAAAAGTATTGATTTTTTACCAATCCCAATGGAAATTAGTTAATGTTGACATACAAACAAAGTATGATTTAGATATATTTGTCGCACATAAATTATAATCAACCAAACCACAGTCATGAGTAATTCAATCAATGAAACAATCGCACACAATGTCTATTTCGAAGGTAAAGTTCAAAGCCTTGGATTAGAAACCGCAAATGGAAAAGCTACCCTAGGTGTTATGAAGAAAGGCGCTTATACATTTTCTACTTCATCACCAGAGAAAATGGTAATTGTTTCTGGTACTATGGAAGTAAAGTTAGTCGGTGCCGACTTAAAAGAATATAATGAGGGAGAGGAGTTTGATGTGGTTGCAAATACTTCTTTTGATGTGATATGCAACAGTGATGTTGCCTATCTATGCTATTACGGATAGTTGAATCCAAAATGTATTTATAAATAGGTTGATCTCAAATATTTGCTTTTAATTTTGAGATTGACCCATTTTAGTGCTAGATTCAAATAGGGGATTTTAAGGGTATGCATAAATATTATGGACTTTCTGATGTAGAGTTATCCGATTTACTTAAGTCGGGTGATCATCTGGCGTATTCAGAAATTTATACCCGTTATAAAGGTCCATTATATATTCATGCTTATAATAAGTTGAGAAATAGGGAAGAGGCAAAAGATCTAGTGCAGGAATTGTTTACAGTATTGTGGAATAAAAGAGAAACATTGCTGCTAACAGATAACCTTGCATCCTACCTTTATGGAGCGGTAAGAAATAGGGTATTTCGAATCATTGGACGTAAAGGAATAGAGTCTTCTTATATAACATCTATTCAGGATTCCATAAATAAAAGCAATTGCATTACTGATCATCGGGTGAGAGAAAGCTTGCTGCAAAAGATGATAGATCGTGAAATAGCTTCTTTACCAGCCAAAATGCAGGAGGTATTCTTGATGAGTAGAAAGGATAATCTTAGTCACAAGGAAATTGCAGAAAAGCTGGGTATTACAGAGCCAACGGTTAAGAAACAAGTGAATAATGCATTGAAAACCCTAAGGGTCAAATTGGGCTTATTTGCCTATCTGATTTTTCTTTTAAAATAAATCAACATTTTTCTACGCCCTAAGGCTTTCTTATGTATCATACTTATAATAACGGTTAAAAACGTTATAATTTGCATGAATAAACAAGAGATACTCGAACTGATTAATAAGTATAATGAAGGTAAATGTAATGCTGATGAAATTAGCTTATTAGAAAGCTGGTATCTGACTCAGAACAGTCTGCATCATAAAGAACTCGATGAACAAAAAATTGAGCAGGATCTTGATCAGGTATTTAAACAATTACCTAAAGCTAAAGTAAGGAAACTCTGGTGGCCAAAAGCGGCTGTAGCTGCGGCTATTGTGATTTTGTGCGCAGGTATAATTGTATATAGCAATTACTTTAAAAGATCTGATCTAGCTTTAGATCAGATAAATGTATATAAGAATGATGTCTTTCCAGGTGGAAATAAAGCGGTGTTAACTTTAGCTAATGGACAACGCATAAATCTTGATAGTACAAAGCATGGAATCGTGATTAATACCACACTTACTTATAATGATGGTACATCCATTACATCTTCTGGTAAAACTGGTAATGATGCTAAACAACTGAGTATGCAAACTCCTCGTGGAGGTCAGTACCGGATTGTATTACCAGACGGCACAAAGGTTTGGTTAAATGCGGGCTCTTTCATTAAATTTCCTTCAACTTTTTCAAAAGCTAGAATTCGTGAAATTGAGTTAAGAGGAGAAGCTTATTTTGAGGTAGCCAAAGTATTTCTGGATAAAGCTATTGCTGGTAAAACAGGACAAAGAATGCCATTTATTGTAAAAACAACCTTACAAGATATTCAAGTACTCGGGACACATATAAATGTGAATGCTTATTCAGATGAACCTGTGACAGCAACAACCCTTATTGAAGGGGCTGTTAGTGTATCTTCAAATGACCGGTTTGCAAAAGCGAAAACAATTAAGCCTATGATGTTAAAACCAGGTGAGCAGGCTGGAACAGATAGTAAAGGACAATTGAACATTAAGAGAGTTGATACTGAGCAGGTATTGGCATGGAAGAATGATTATTTTATGTTTAAAGATGAACCTATAAAAAGCATCATGAGAAAACTTTCTCGATGGTATGATATTGATGTAAGTTATGAGGGAGATCTTTCTGATCTAACATTTCTTGGAGTGGTATCTAAGTCAAAGAATATCTCTACCGTCTTAAAAGTTATGGAATCAACTGGAAGTGTTCACTTTAAAATAGAAGGAAGGAGGATCATAGTAACCAGATAAATTTACTTAAATACGAAAGGGAAACCTGAAGAAGCCGGAGGCGATGCGACCCGCCGCCGGCAAATGCTGAGTTTACCCATTAAAAGTGCTTATACAATCAATCTAAAACCCAACAAGCAAATATATGATTATTTACAACCTGGATCTGTTGAGATTTAGGGTACCTATACACGTACCCAAACAATTTTTGCGAATTATGAAGCTAACCATCATCATAATGACCACTTTTTTACTTCAGGTAAGCGCCGGAACTTATGCGCAAAAGATTACTCTGAATGAAAAAAATGCATCACTAGAACACATTATAACCACAATAAGATCACAAAGTGGTTATGATTTTATCGGGAGTGCAAAGCTGATAAAATCAGCAAAACCAATAAGTATCAATGTAAAACAGATTAGTCTGGATGAGGCTTTGAAAATTTGCTTCCAAAATCAAGATTTAACCTATTCTATTGAAGAAAAGACTGTTGTGGTCAGACTTAAAGAGAAGTCTGTACTTGATCGTGTTGTAGATTATTTTTCTTTAATTAAAATTACGGGTACGGTAACGGACTCTAAAGGCAGTCCACTACCTGGCGTTCTGGTCTCTATTAAAGGAAACACTTACAAATCAGCAACAAATGCCCAAGGAAAATATGTAATACCTGCTGCTGAGGAACAAGCTACTCTTGTCTTTTCCATGTTAGGATTTGCTACGCAAGAAGTAAATGTTGCAGGAAGAAAAGTAATAAATATAGAACTCATAGAATCAGACACTAAACTTGATGAAGTTGTAGTAGTAGGTTATGGATCTGTTCAGAAGAAAGATTTAACTGGTTCGGTAGGACTGGCTAAAGTTTCTGATATGACTAAGGCACCTGTGGCATCTTTTGATCAGGCGTTGGCCGGTCGTATCGCGGGAGTAAATGTTTCTTCGAGCGATGGACAACCTGGTAATGAAAACAATATTGTGATCAGAGGCGGTAACTCGCTTACCCAGAGTTCTGCTCCACTATATGTAATAGACGGTTTTCCGATGGAAGATTTTTCAAGTGCTGCAGTAAGTCCGGAAGATATTGCTTCTATCAGTGTCTTAAAAGATGCATCGGCAACAGCTATTTATGGTTCCAGAGGTGCCAATGGAGTTATTGTAATAGAAACCAAAAAGGGGCTGAGCGGAAAACCTTCTATTAATTACAAGGGATCTGTAGGTTTTCAAGAGGCAACCAATAAAATGGATATGATGAAGCCTTATGACTTCGTAAAATATCAGCAGGAGATATATCCTACACTGGCCGAAAGATATTATTTGGGTGACGTGAATATGACTCTGGATGATTATAAAACCAAAAAGGGATACGATTGGCAGAATAGCTTATTCAGAACTGCTCCTATACATATCCATAACTTATCTGTACGTGGTGGTAATTCAAGTACTAAATATTCTATTTCGGGTATGGTGTATGATCAGCAGGGTGTCATTATCAATTCGGCATACAAACGCTATCAGGGAAGGATGTCCATAGACCAAACGATTAGTAAAAAACTAAAGGCTGGTGCTACGGTGGCTTTGGGGAAAATGATAAAATCAGGTTCGCCGATTGCATCGGGAGAAACCAGTTCAGCAACAAGCTATGTAATGTACAAAACATGGGGATTCCGTCCGGTAACATCTTCGGATGCAATTGACCTGGAGTCTGCCTTGGTAGATCCGGAAAGTACTGGACTTAATCTGATGATTAATCCAATTATTAATGCTAAAGAAGAATTGATTAATAACGATTATGTGGATATTAATGCAAACTCCTATTTATCGTACGATATTGCAAAAGGACTTACATTAAAGGTTACAGCTGGTATAAATAGCCGTAAAAATGAATATACTTATTTTTATAACTCAAGAACATCACGTGGCACACCTTTAAATCCGAGTAATTTTAGAGGTGTTTATGGTGGAGTAGTAAACAGATCGTTCAGCACTTTATTAAATGAAAATACACTTACGTACAACAAAAGGTTTAATAAAGACCATGTTTTAAACGCTGTGGGTGGATTCTCTCTACAGGGAAGTAACAACAAATCTTATGGATTTGAAGCAGATCATATACTCGTAGAAGAGTTGACATTAAATGCTTTAGCTTCTGGAACGCCATATCAGAATACTTCTTTAGAAGGGCTTAGCAGACTTTCCTCTTTTTTTGGAAGAGTCAATTATAATTTCAAATCGAAATACCTTTTTACATTAACGATGAGAGCAGACGGCTCTTCTAAATTTCCTTCAGGAAAAAAATGGGGTTATTTCCCTTCTGGAGCAATTGCCTGGAAAATGAAAGAAGAGTCATTTTTAAAGGATGTCTCAGTGATCTCTGATGCCAAGTTGAGAGGAAGTTTTGGTATCACAGGAAATAACAGGATTGGTGATTTTGACCATTTGCCAAGATTAATTCTGGCAGATTATAATGCGGGTTATTCACATGGAAATGCTGTTCCAACCAAGGGGGCTATTTACACATCTTTGGGTAATTCTTTATTGAGATGGGAAAGTACCCAACAAACAGATATTGGATTAGATTTAGGCTTTTTCAAAGAACGTATTGTATTGAATGCAGACGTTTATCGTAAAGTAACCTCCGATTTATTATTGTCTGCAAATCTTCCAAGAACTACAGGGTTTATCTCTGCATTCAAGAATATAGGTGAAGTGATGAATAAAGGTTTGGAGATAAGCATTAATACGATTAACATTAAAGGCAGAGATTTCTCCTGGGAAAGTAGCTTTAACATTTCTTTTAATAGAAATAAAATCCTGAAACTGTCCGAAGGAGAAGATAATCTTCAAAGTAAAGTAAACTGGGAAAATAATTACAGCGCTCCAATGTATATTGGAAGAGTAGGGCAACCAGCAGCATTATTTTATGGATATGTGTTTGATGGAAATTATCAATATTCAGATTTTGATGAGGTATCACCTGGTAAGTACATGCTGAAAGGGAATGTAACTACCAATGGTGATTCTAGAACTGCTATACAACCTGGTGATATTAAATACAAAGATATGAATGGTGATTTTGTAGTTAATTCATCCGATCTGGCAATTATTGGAAGACCATTGCCAATACATACGGGTGGTTTTTCTAATAACTTTAACTATAAAAGCTTTAGTCTGGGTGTGTTTTTTCAGTGGTCCTACGGTAATGATATTCAGAATGCAAACAGGTTGATATTTGAAGGAAATTCTTTATTCAGACCGCTATTAAATCAGTTCAGCAGTTACAATAACAGGTGGACTCCAGAGAATCAGAATAACGAGCTTTTCAGATCGGATGGACATGGGCCTATTGGTGCATATTCTTCCAGAACTATAGAAGATGGTTCATTCCTGCGATTGAAAACAGTATCACTCGAGTATAAAGTGCCCACTTCAGTAGCTAAAAAATTATACATGAATAATTTAGCTTTTACTGTTTCTTCACAAAACCTATTTACCTGGACAAAATACACTGGAATGGATCCTGAAGTGTCTACCAGACATTCGGCTTTAACTCCTGGTTTCGACTTCTCAGCATATCCAAGAGAGAGGACCATAGTATTTGGAATTAATGCAAATTTTTAATTCAAATTTGATTTTAAGAACATGAAAAGTAATTATATCATTATATGTCTGCTGATTTTACTCAGTTTAAGTTCATGCAAAAAGTTTTTGGAACCTGCGCCTAGAGATATGCTGTCGCCCGTAAATTACTATGATACGGAACAGCAAATGAATAATGCCATTGCTGGTGTTTATGACATTCTTGGACGAGGACAATTATATGCCTATTCGCTTCAATCCCGTCTAGCAACAGAAGCTGATGAGGGTTTTTTCGCTAGTACATCCAGAACAACAGGTCCTCAGTTTTACGATTTGTCATCTAGTGATAGCGAAGTGCTCGACTTTTGGACAGCACTTTATTCTGGAATTAGCAGGGCAAATGCTGTTCTGGAGAATATTAATAAACCTGATATGGATGAAACCAGGAGAAATGCGATTCATGGTGAGGCTTTATTTTTACGAGCTTATTACCATTTTCTGTTGGTGACAAACTGGGGAGATGTGCCATTGATCTTAAGTACGGCCAAATCAGTTGAAGGCAATTCTGTTGCGCGGACTCCAGCAGCTCAGGTATATGAGCAAATTACAAAGGACATGATCGATGCAGAAGCACTGGTTCCTTCCATAACAGAGGTGAAAATTGGCGGAAGAGTTAATAAATCAGCGATAAGAGGTATTCTGTCAAGAGTATATCTTTATTGGGCTGGCTTTCCACTTAAAAACACTGCCAAATATGAAGATGCAAGAAACTGGGCTAAAAAGGTTATGGATGATACAGAAGCAGCACATGATCTGAATCCATCATATAGCCAGGTATTTATCAATTATGCATCTGATAAATATGACATAAAAGAAAGCCTTTTTGAAGTAGAGTTTGCGACAACTGGAATTTATGAACATGGACAGGTAGGTTCATGGATAGGTATACGTTCAAGCAATGCTGACATAGGAACAGCCTATGGTTTTATTGGTGCTAGTAAGAAACTCTATCAGTTATATAAGGCCGGTGATTTGCGAAGAGACAGATCTGTTGCACCTTTTTATTATAATGCTGATGGTACAAAAGCTTACTGGACAGGTACAACATTTTATGGTAGAAGTGTTGGGAAATGGCGTAGGGAAGAAGAAACTGCCAGACCAAAGCTAAGTCAGAATACACCTATAAATTTTGCTTTATTAAGATACTCTGATGTGCTGTTGATGTTTGCAGAAGCAGAAAGCGAACTAAATAATGGTCCAACACAGGCATGTATAGATGCAGTTAATAAAGTAAGACGCAGAGCCTGGGCTAGTGGAATTAATACAATTACCATTACCAATCAGGGAACAGGTTATACTTCTGCTCCTACAGTGACCATCAGTGGCGGAAATGGTTCTGGCGCTGTAGCTACTGCGGTAATTACCACAGGTAAAGTTACTGGGATTAACCTTAGTCCTGACCCACTTACCGGAGTTAAATTAGGTAGTAATTATACGAGTCCACCTACCATTAGTATCACAGGAGGAGGAGGAGGTACAGGAGCAACTGCTGTCGCTACAATTCATCAGGTGTCTGATGCAGAAATATCTATGATGGACAAAGATGCCTTTATGGATTTAATCATTGAAGAACGTTCCAGAGAGCTTTGTTTTGAAGCTATGAGGAAGTATGATCTGATCAGATGGAATATATTAGGCTTTACGCTGAATCAAATGTCTAATGACATTAAATCTAATGCGCCGGATAATTATAAATATGCTGCCTTAAGTTCTTCCAATTTTCAACCAAAAAATCTTGTTCTTCCTATACCTATCAGTGAGATAGCATTGAATAAGGGATTGGTTCAAACTACAGGATGGTAATTTTTTAACCTTAGAATTTTTCACATGAAAATCAGAATATATTTATTAGTGCTGCCATTGATGTCTTGTTTTTTCTCTTGTAGTAAAAGCATAGAAATTTCCAATCCGGAATTTAATGTAACGGTAGCCAAACAAACCTATAAGGTAAATGAAGTAGTTGAGTTCAATTTTTCAGGGAGTGCTGACTATGTCACCTTTTATGATGGGAGTGAAGGACACAATTACGAATTCAGAGAAAGAACTTCAATTGAAGGTGCTGTGCCACAGCTTAAGTTTGATAGTGAAGGAAAGTTTGGGACACAGGTAAATACACTTGCTCTATTGGTGTCGCGGAATTTTAACGGACAATTAAATAAGGAGAGTATTTATAATGCATCCTGGGATGATATTACCAATCGCGCAACGCTATCAGCAGGTACAGTTGTATCATCGGGAACCATAGATCTAAGCGATTTTATCCAACGGGGGCCAATACATATTGCCTTTAAATATATAGGGAAGAATATGGCTACCCCTCAAAAGACATGGTACATCACTAATTTTTCATTAAACACATTAACCCCAGATGGCAAAGTATTACCGATAGTACCTGATTTAGCTAGTGGAGGTTGGTTAGAGCATAGTGTAGCTGGAGATGCCAGGAAATGGAGAATAACTGCGCCAAATCTCTACATAGGTGCAAATGCAAATGAACCTGATAATGAAGACTGGGTCATTACCAAAGCTTTGCAGTTGACATCAGTGAATCCTGATGCGGGTTTAGCGATTAAAGATTTAAGTGGTCCTGTAACCCAATACGCCCATACCTATAAAGAAGCTGGAGTGTATAAAGTTGTTTTTGTTGCTGTTAATGGCAATGTATACGATAGGAAACAAGTAGTAAGAGAAGTGATGATCACCATTGAATAATCTACAGATATGATAAGAATAAATATTTATAACATACTTGCTTTTATGCTATTTATGGGCTCAGGAATTTTACCTGCTGCTGCACAAAAAATAGGTACTGAAGTTAAGTTAGGTGAGAATCAGATTGCAGACCCTGGTTTTGAGAATGCAGATCCTAAATGGATGATTCCGGCTAAATTTGCAACCATTGTAGAGGGGCAGGCTTATGAGGGTAAAAAAAGCATACATTTTAAACACATGGACCCCAAAGTTTATGCACCAAGAATTACTCAGAAAATAAGCGTTAGTCCTGGGGAGACCATTTATTTTAGTGTTTGGGTGAAAGCTAAGAATGTTGATGCAGCAAATGCAGAAAAAAATACCTATGGGGCGCGTGTATACTTACAAAGTTATGATGCTGCAGGTAAAATGATCAATGGCATATATCCAGCATCCAGTGGTCCTGGTACTTATAACTGGAAACAAATAGGGGGGGTATATACAGTTCCAATGGATGCGGAAACAGTTTCTATTGGGATAGGCTTTTTACCAGGAATAACTGGTGAGGTATGGTTCGATAATGTTTCATTACAGTTAGAGGCACCTGAGTTATTTGAGTCTTTTATGGTAAGCCCAAACTACAGAGGAATGGTTTTATCAGGTGATGAAAATGCCTGGACAACAAATTTAAGGATTAATCCATCAGCCCCTGGTCTTAAGGGAAAAGTGCGTGCAGTGTATACCTTAAAGGATAAAAAGAAGATCCTGAGCAAAAGTGATCATACATTCAGTTTAACCAAGAAAGACACAATCTTATCTTTCTCTCCACCAAAAGGTATTCCTGTAGGTAATTATACCTGGAACATGCAGTATTTTAATGAAAAAGGTAAATTGGTACTTGATCAGGAACATCCTGTTGAAATTGTAAAATCTATGCCTGAAGTATACATAGACAAAGAAGGTTTTACGGTGAAAAATGGAAAACGTATTTTTCCATTTGGAGTTTATATCGGGCATCATGACGACCAACATTTAAAGCGTATAAAAGAAGCTGGATTTAATACGGTACTATCTTATGGATACGGTTTTAATAAAGGTGCAGAAGCCTATCTCGATCACGCTCATGAATACAACTTAAATGTAGTATACTCCTTAAAGGATATGTACGAAGGGAGATCAATGAAGATTGACCAACCTCGAAAAACGGCTGTTGAGTACATTAATAAGCTAAAAAATAAGCCAGCCTTATTGTCCTGGTATACTGTCGATGAGTTACTACCCGAATGGCTTCCTAAAATTAAGGACATGTACAATGATATCGTTGAAAATGATAAGAACCACCCTGCTTTTCAAGTGCATTACTATGATGGGGCAAGGATGTTGGAGAAGTATTATTATACTACCGATATCATGGCAACTGATCCTTATCCTGTTGGCAGGCCAGATTTAAACCTGACTACCATTCGTACAAATGCAACGATAAATGGTATGCATGGATCTAAAGGAGTATGGTCTGTTCCACAGATTATGGATTGGGCAGTATATCAAAAAGACAGAAAACCAAAACCTCCAACGCTCGATGAGATGAGAAATCAAGCCTATCAGGCAATTATATCGGGTGCAAAAGGAATGATATTCTATAGTTATTATGACCTTTTTCATGAAAAATGGCCTCGTAACGAATCTTTTAGTGTTGAATATTTTAATGAGCGCTGGAAAGGGGTGAGTTCAATGTCTAAAGAGATTAGTGCTTTGATACCAATGTTATTGGCAGGGAAAGAAAAACCTTTAACTGTATCAGCTAATGATGGAGCCGTAATAAGTGCAAAAGAACATAATGGAGAGCTTGTTATCTTATTAGCTAACCCGTATTATACGGTTAAAAGTATTAGCATTAATATACCTGCAGGTTGGCAAATTGCTTCGAAAGATCAGCGACAAATAGCTGCGGTCCAAACTGGTAATCAGTTAAAATTTACTTTACCTTCTATAGGGAGTGGCATATATAAATTAACTAAGAAATTATAAAACTTTTAAACTTAATTGTATGAATGGATTTTTAAAACTACTGATGTTGAATGTGCTTTTAGTCTCACAATCATGTAAACAAGAGTTTAAGGAAGGCTTCGAAAATAAAGTAGCATCCTCTAAAAGTGAGATCGGAATGATGTCCGTTGCAGATCTAACGATCGAAACAGGAATGACGCTTGCACAAATGAACAGTGTAATTGCTGCAGCTAATGCGGGAGATACTGTATGGGTTGAAGCTGGGACATATTATATTCCCAGTGGAAAAATTGTAATGAAATCTGGTGTAACATTACAAAGAAAGACTGCGGTTAATCCTATTTTTGATGCCACTAGTGTTGCAAATGGTATGCTCACAATGCCCTATTATACAGGGCAAATTGATAACTGCCTGATCAGAGGTATTACTTTTTATAATATTCGATTTAGTGTAAATAGTGCCCAAAATCTCAGGTTTATGTATTGTGACTTCGATTACGGTAAAAGACCTGCTGGGACGGATAAGAATTTCTATCAGGATGCTTATATCCAGTTGACAGGAACGGATAGCGCTGTGGTAGATAATTGTAATTTTTACAGACGTTCGGGGAATAGTGGCAGAGCCATCTGGAACACCTCTGCAACAAATTCAAAAATCATTAATAATGATATTGGTGACGGCGGGGCATTAGGTTATTTTGTAACTGGAATTAATGAGTCGGCTACTAATAATACCATTATCCAGGCAAATAATATTAAGCGTAATCCAGCTTTAAATACTGATGATGCACAAACAGACCATGGTATTTATGCTCATAGTTTTGATCAGGTTTTAATTAAATACAATACCATTTCAGGATGGCCAGCTAATGCGTCTGGTGGTTCTGTAAAGGCACGTAATGGACAGAATATAAGCATATTTGGCAACAACATGACCGGATCTGGGGTCTTATTATATGAATATAGTGGGAGTACTTCACCATTTCTTAAATATGTTGATGTTTCTTATAATACAATTGATATTACCACTAATGTAAACGACATCTATCATGGAATTGGTTATTGGAGGAATAATGCAACCGATATGGAATATTCGATACGAATTACACACAATACGATGCCAAATGGTACCATTCATTTTATTGGTGCAAACCTTGATGTCAGTAATTTTAATGCATCAAGTGGAGGAGTATTTAACAACGATATGGGAATACTTAACATTAAAACCGGAATCAATAACAGCGGTAATTTTTAATCATACATGAAGAAAGAAATAATAATTTTTGTACTGTGTATAGCCTTTTTTAAAGGCTATACACAAGAGTACTGTCCGATAATTCCATTACCCGAAAAGATTGAAAAAAGTAAAGAGAACTTCGCATTAAATAGAAACACAGTAATTGTATTTGAGGACGAACAAATAAAACGCATAGGTGATTATTTACAGTCAGAACTACTTCGTTCAGTACAGATTACACTTTCTACAAGTAACAAAAAGGCTGCAAGTGAAATAGTCCTTTCATATAGTAAAGCTGTACCTAATGTCATAGGCGCATATAAGTTAGCGTTTACAAAAAATAAAGTAACGATTAGCGGTCGCGATAATGAAGGCCTTTTTAATGGAGTTATTTCATTTTTACAGCTGGCCAGTTCAGCAAAAAAAGCAAATAACATCATAAATATTGTTGGTTGGCAAATTACTGATCAGCCACAATATAATTGGCGTGGCTTAATGCTAGATGAGTCGAGACATTTCTTTGGAAAGAAAAAGGTTAAGCAAACACTCGATTGGATGGCCTTTTATAAACTGAATAGATTTCACTGGCATTTAACTGATCAGCATGGTTGGAGGGTAGAGATCAAACAGTATCCAAAGCTGACTACAGTAGGAGGAATTGGAAATTATAGCAACGAAAATGCAGCAGCAAATTACTATACCCAGGAAGAGATTAAAGAGATTGTCAGTTATGCTGCGGAAAGATTTATCCAGGTTATTCCAGAAATAGATATGCCCGGACATGCTTCTGCTGCAAATAGAGCATATCCTGAGTTTAGTGGGGGTGGAAGTAAACAGTTCCCCGAATTCACCTTTAATCCTGGTAAGGAATTGACTTATCAATATCTGACCAATATCCTTAGGGAAACAGATGTAATGTTCCCTTCGCAAATGATACATATCGGAGGAGATGAAGTACATTATGGTAATGAAAAATGGAATACAGATGGAGATATAAAGCAATTGATGGAAAAAGAAAAGCTAAGTGATTTAAAAGCTGTAGAAAACTACTTCTTTAAACGTATGGCAGATTCATTGCTGTTAATAGGTAATAAAGTCCTGGCATGGGATGAAGTTGCTGAATCTAATCTCCCTAAAAATGAAACAATTGTTTTCTGGTGGAGACATAATAAACCAGAGCAATTACAAAAATCGCTGGATAAAGGCTTTTCAGTAGTTTTAAGTCCTCGCTCTCCAATGTATTTTGATTATAAGCAAGATAGCTTGCAGGTTCATGGCCCGAACTGGAAGAAATTCAGTTTAAACTCAACTGAAAATGTATATCATTTTAACCCAGAAAAAATACCAGTGGTTTTTCCAAAGAACAACCTTGTTTTGGGTATTCAGGCAAATGTATGGACGGAGAGGATCGTTACTGAGCAACGACTAGATTATATGATGTATCCAAGGATTGCTGCTTTGGCCGAGGCAGCATGGACTAAAAATAGCAATAGAAATTATGCTCAGTTTATATTGAGATTGAAAGATCAATTCCCTTTGTACAAAAAAAGTGGATTGTATTATTTTGATTTAACAAAGCCTGATTTAACAGGTGAGCCTAAGGAATAAGTCTCTCTAAATAACACTTACTTACAGCTAGTGGATAAAAGCTTGTATCATAAATGTTATGATCAGGCTTTATTATTTCCTTACCTGTTTTTTGCTTTTAAAAGCTATTTTTTATTTAACATTGAAAACTATAAGACATGAATTGAAAATAGACATAACTAATCAGATGAAACTAAAACTAAAATATCTGCTCTGCCTTTTGGTAATAGCGTTAAGTTATCACCCTTCGATGGCCTTAAATCACATAAAAACCCCTAAACGTTTAAAAATAGGTTATTCCATCGGTGTAGCTTCAATAACTCCTCAAAAGATGCAGGATACTAAGTCGGCCGGAGTTGATTACTTAGAGGTTTCTTTGAGCTCATTTTTGGATAAAAACAGAAAATTTAAGTTCACAGATGAGGAGATGATGGAAAAAGTAATAGTCGCAAAAAAGGCTGCTGATGATGCAGGAGTGAAAATCTGGTCTATACATATGCCTTTTAGTAAGGATATCGATTTGTCGTTAACTGATGAATCTGAACGACGTAATGTGGTAGCACTACACACTAAAATACTTAATTACTGTAAAATATTAAAACCAGAAGTGATCTTGTTTCACCCAAGTTATTTTCTTGGATTAAATGAGCGCGAACAACGTAAAAAACAATTGATTAAGTCGGCGGTTGAGTTGAATAAGCAAGTCAAAGCAATCAAGGCAATTATGGTGATTGAAAACATGCTTGGTTATGAGCTAAATGTAGGTGCAGATCGGGAACGTCCATTATGTCGTACCGTAGAAGAAGTGTCTGAAATTATGAGTCGCTTGCCAGCCAATATATATGCTGCAGTGGATATGAACCACATTAAATATCCTGAAAGATTAATCAGAGCTTTAGGTAAGCGCTTGAAATCTGTGCACATTGCTGATGGTACCGGAAAGAAAGAGAATCATTTCTTCCCTTGTTCAGGCGAAGGAGAGAACAATTGGGTAGAGATACTCTCTGCCTTAAACGAAGTTGGATATGATGGCCCATTTATGTACGAAAGTGCTTATAAAGATGTTAAAGACTTTCTACCATGTTATAATACTTTATATCAGAACTTATTGAATTCTAAAGCCAGCGACTCAAAATTATAATACAGGAATCTACTTAGCTGAAAAAGCACCGGATTCTATTTGCAGTTTTTTAAATCATTTGCCACTTGTTCTGGAGTATACATCCCTTGGTTATTACCAAAGGAGTTGGTAATATAAACCATGACTTGTGCAATATCAATATCATATAACTCAGGGAACGAGGGCATTGTGCCCTCGTATTTTTGACCATGTATAATGATGGTATCTTTTATCCCATTTTTTATAAAACACGCAATTCTCTGCTTGTTTTGTTTTAAGGAAATGCTGTCGGTCAGTGCTGGAGCAAGCGTACCAAGGCCTTCGCCTTTTGAACCGTGACAATTTTGACAGTGCTTGATATAGATATCCCTACCGTTAACATGATACATATCTTGCTTTACCTGCCCTGCATTCTGGCAGCCATAAACAATGGAAAATAAGGCAATGGTTAACAATGAACCGATAAGGAGTCTGCGCATTTTTATTTTTTATCTTCAGCTAGTAATAATGGAATATCTTTCATCAATTGAGCAACCTGATTGCTATCAGTGCCATCATAAGCACCACGAATACGTTTTTGCTTATCAATCAGTACCAGCCATCCCTGGTGGATGTAACCATCTTTTGCAGTCGAATCTTCAATAACAGCTACCAGATAATCATTTTCAGCAATTTTATAAATGCTGTCTTTGCTTCCATAAGCAAATTGCCATTTGCCATTATCAACACCTAACTTTTCTGCATATTTTTTCAGAACTGAAGGTTTATCGTATTTGAAATCAATGGTATGTGAAAGATACATTACCTCTGGATTGTCTTTGTATTTTTCAAAAATATCTTTCATGTTACGGTGCATCGTCGGACAGATTGTTGAGCATGATGTAAAAAAGAAATCAGCAATGTAGATCTTATCCTTAAATGTGTCCTGAGTAACAGCAACGCTATCCTGATTTAAAAAACTAAATGAAGGAATTGTCTTGTAAACAGTGTCAACTTGAGTTGTACCATCTGGATTAGTAACCGTTTCGGCTGCTCTTGGTCCCAGGATAGGTAGTTTTTTCTCGTTCTGGCAAGAAGACATGAATATTAGAGTAGCAGTTAATAGAGATAATGAAAAATTTAGCTTCATAAGAATAATGATAATTGAAGAAAAGCAAATGTAATTAAAATGAAATTAACCCTATCGTTTTGATAAGGTATACTATTGCCATAAAAGAGTCATGAAATAATAAATGAACCTTCACAAGTTATAATAGGCGGTTTTTAAGTCTTGTTTAAAACATCGGCATCAGGTTTGAAACGGCTGCCATAAAATTAAATTGATCATGGATAATCAAATGATATTTGTACGTATTGCTACAACAGCCGACTTTAAATACGCAGATGAAATAGTGAAAGAAACAGCCACATCGGCCATTTCACGTGGTTCGGGTATTGCTAAACGGACTGTTGAGTCATTGCATCATAGAATGGAAGAAGGAAAGGCCGTAATTGCAGTCACAGGAGCAGGCGACTGGGTTGGCTTTTCTTATTTTGAAGTTTGGGACCACGGAACTTTTGTTTCCAACTCTGGTTTGATCGTTGCACCGCAATTCAGGAATGCCGGGGTAGCCAAGGCCATCAAAGAACGCATCTTTAAAATGTCGCGCAGAATGTATCCTGAAGCTAAAATATTCAGTATTACCTCTGGATCAACAATTATGAAAATGAACAGCCGCCTTGGCTTTGATCCCGTCAGCTTTGCCGAAATTACACAAGATGAGTGTTTTTGGGAAGGTTGTAAAAGTTGTGTAAACTATAATATTCTCGAAAGTAAGCGCAGGTGCAATTGTTTGTGTACCGCCATGCTTTTTGATCCACAGCTTAAAGATATAGAGATGCAGACCGTAAAAACTGAAGAGGAAAAGCAAGTCATGGTATTGGATTGTGTTGCCTACCCCAGAGCAAGCCTTGTGCCTTTTGCCGAAGGGACCAATGCCATATGTGCAGCATTAATGGATATTAAATGGTTTACAGATTTTGTGTTTCCGATAGAAGGACAACTCCCGAACCCTGTAGAAATGAAAGTGACGGGTGTAAATACCAATTTTCAACAGCTTAATTCCGCCAGTCAGTGTAATTTTACCGTAGAAATAGTATATGACCATAACTACACAGTAAAAGAGATTTTGAATGTCATTAAAAATCATACCTGGTGTAAATTTAAGGTTAGAGATGAAGGTTTTAAGTTTATTGTAGTTGATGAGGTAGCTTACCAGCGTTCAGTTGTGTCGAATAATTACTAATATTGTTGAAATTATCAGCTATGCAGTATACAGTCTTAATTATAGATGACGAAAAGAAGATCTGCAGCCTTCTGGCGCGTATCATAGAACTTGAAGGTTTTAAAGTTTTTCAGGCTGCTACAGGAAAGGAAGGTCTGAAAATTTTAGCCAATAATGATATTTATGTTGTGATCAGTGACGTAAAACTTCCAGATATCAATGGGGTGGAACTCGTTAAGGAAATCAAGAAAATAAAACCGTATGCCGAGGTGATCAACCTGACTGCTTTTGGTACCATTGCCGATGGGGTGATGTCTATGCGAAACGGGGCGTTCGACTACATTACTAAGGGGGATGATAATGATAAGATCATTCCCCTGGTTTATAAAGCCCTCGATAAAGCAAAATTGCAGTACCGTGTGAATGAGCTGGAAAATAAGGTGATCAGGAAATACAGCTTTGATGGAATTCTCGGGAAATCGAAAGCCATTCATGAAACCATAAACCTTGCACAAAAAGTTGCCGCAACAGATACCACGGTATTGTTACTTGGAGAAACGGGGACAGGAAAGGAAGTGTTTGCGCAGGCTATCCACTATGAAAGCTTGCGTAAAATGAAGCCTTTTGTCGCTGTAAACTGTAGTGGCTTTAATCATGAGTTATTGGAAAGTGAGCTGTTCGGACATAAAATAGGTGCCTTTACGGGAGCTATTAAAGATAAAAAAGGGTTACTGGAAGAAGCAAATGAGGGAACAATATTTCTGGATGAAATAGGAGAGATGAATCTCGACTTACAAGCAAAGTTATTACGGGTACTTGAAAATCAAACCTTCATTAAAGTTGGTGATACACAAACCAGTAAGGTGAATGTAAGAATTATAGCTGCCACAAACAGAGATTTGAAGCAGGAAGCCGAGGCCGGTAAGTTTAGGCTGGATTTGTATTACCGCCTTTCCGTATTTTCTATAGAACTCCCTTCGTTATCACAACGTAAATCAGATATATTACTGCTCGCCAGGCATTATTTAGATGAGTTCGCCAATAAGGTGAATAAGCCTGCTTTTAAAATGGACGATCATTTTGAAGAATTGCTAATGAAACATTCCTGGAAAGGGAATATCCGGGAGCTAAAAAATGTAATGGAGCGTGTAGTGATCCTAGCCGATGGACAATTATTAAATGCGAACCTGTTGCCATATGAGTTTCATACTGAAACAATCGGAAATGAAGGGGATATGATGAAGCTTGAAAATGTTGAAAAGCAACATATCGATAAAATCCTCAAATATACCGGTGGCAATAAAACCGAAACTGCCAGGTTACTGGGAATTGGTTTAACAACTTTGTATAGGAAACTTGAATGACAACCCTACTTTTATCGGTCGCTGAACGAAAAATTACCTTCTCTGAAAGCGCATAGGAAAATTTTTCCTTCTTCAGGAAAAAGGTTCCAGCAATTGAAGAGAATTGTTATTTTTCAATCTGATAGACAAACTTCAGGTTTGATGCCTCACCTGGTTTAGCAGAATCCTGTTCTGCCACTTTCTTCGCGCCAATTTTGCTGAGTGCCATTTGCGAACGAAGGTTTGTAGAGCCAACATGGAAATACACTTTGTCAACCTGTTGAAAAATATAATCCATCATGAGTTTTTTCACAATAGGATTCATACCTGTACCCCAGTATTTGGTAGCATAAAAAGTGTAGCCAATAAAAATGCTGTTCTCTGCATTATTGTAATCATAAAAACGAGTACTCCCTGCAATTTCGCCAGTACTATTATCAATAATTTTAAAAGCTCCCTTGCTGTTGATGGCTTCATTAAAAAAAGCCTTAAAAACTTCTCGTTTCCATCTATCCCTGTTGGGATGTTGTATCCATATTTCAGGATCTGAAGCTACATTAAAAAGCCCTTCAAAATCATCGTTTGTTAAAGGGATTAGTTTTATCCGTCCGTTTTCTAGTGTTGGTTGTATCGAGATGGTCATTGTAAATATTTCATTGGTTAAATATACCAAAACGACAAATAACCCTTCCAAAATGGAAGGGTTATTTGTTTCTTAAAACAAGTAGTCTTTGTGTTTTATTGTTTTGTTGACTGTAATTCAGTGGTTTACGCCTGGGTAGACAATGGTGGTATGCCAATTGGCAATAAGCATTTAAAATAAACAAGACAATTATGTTAACAATCGTACTTCTTCTTGCCCTGCTACTGATGTGCTGGGTATTCTACAAATCTATTGACTGGTTCGAAAAAATCTAAAAATTATGATCGCATTACTCATTGTCGCAATCGCAGTATTTATCTATATGGTATACGTGCTGATTAAACCCGAAAAATTTTAATTAACTATTATTATGAACACTGAATTACTTGGCATTATTACCACTTACGGTCTGACTTTACTGGTTGGAATACCACTGGGTATCTATCTGGCAAAGATGTTCGCAGGTGAGAAAGTCTGGACAGACTTTCTAAAACCCCTTGAAAAAGGTATCTACAAATTATCCGGAATTAATCCGGAAGAATCAATGAACTGGAAGCAGCATATGAAAGCGCTGTTAACCATCAATATGGTATGGTTGGTATACGGTTTTTTTGCATTAATTTATCAGGATAAACTTCCTTTAAATCCAGATGGTAACCTGGGACAGTCGCCCGATCTGGCCTTCAATAGTATCATTAGTTTCGTGGTAAACTGTAATCTACAGCATTATTCAGGTGAAAGTGGTGCAACTTACTTTACACAGCATTTCGTATTCATGTTTTTACAGTTTGTAAGTGCTGCTACTGGGATCGCTGCGGCGGTAGTCTTATTTAAAGCTTTCCGGGATAAAACAACTACGAGTCTTGGTAATTTCTGGGTATTCTTTACACGTTCCATTACACGTTTACTATTACCACTTGCTGTAGTGGTAGCGATTATTCTAGCTTTCAACGGAACTACAACCAGTTACGAAGGTAAAGATCAAATCATTTCCCTTCAGGGAGATACAGTCAGTGTTTCCAGAGGGCCTGCCGCTGGTTTCGTAGCCATCAAACACCTCGGTACAAATGGTGGTGGTTGGTTTGGGGTAAATGGGTCACATCCAATAGAAAATCCAAACTACTTAACCAATATGGTAGAAGTGATATCTCAGGTGATCATCCCTATAGCCATGATCTTTGCCTTTGGATACTTTATCCGCAGAAAGAAAATGGCATGGGTAATCTTTGGAATTATGACCCTGGGGATGATGCTTTTACTTGTGCCTACGGTCATTAGCGAAACCGGAGGAAGTCCGGCAATTGCTAAAATGGGCATTTCTCAGGAGACAGGAGCAATGGAAGGTAAAGAGGTTCGATTTGGACCGACGGCTACAGCTTACTGGAGTACTGTAACCACCATTATCTCAACAGGATCAGTTAACTCCATGCACGACAGTTCAATGCCATTAACAGGTATGTTGCAGTTGATTGCTATGATGATGAACTGCTTTTACGGAGGCTGTGGGGTTGGGATTTTGAACTACTTTATCTTTATCATCATTGCGGTATTTATTTCCGGGTTGATGGTGGGGCGAACACCTGAGTTTCTTGGGCATAAAGTAGAGGCCAGGGAAGTTAAAATTGCTTCTATCATTGCACTGCTACATCCGTTTATTATCCTGGTTGGAACTGCGCTGGCCGCATATACCGTTACCTATTTTCCCGATGCAGACTGGGCTGTTAAGCCCGCTAACTGGCTAAATAATCCCGGTTTCCATGGCTTCTCTGAAATGCTTTACGAGAACACTTCAGCAGCTGCAAACAACGGTTCTGGTTTTGAAGGACTTGGTGATAACAATATCTTCTGGAATGTATTGACTGGCTTTGTACTGATCCTTGGACGTTTCCTTCCAATTATTGGCCCTGTGGCAATTGCAGGATTATTGGCTTCAAAAAAATACATCCCGGAATCTGCAGGAACCTTAAAAACAGATACGTTAACATTTGGTATAATGACTTTCGTAGTCATCGTGATCATTGCAGCACTTGCCTTTTTCCCTGCTTTGACTTTAGGTCCCGTAGCGGAATATTTTACCCTAATTAAATAATAGAATTATAATGAAAACAAAATCTAATATATTATTTGAACCTGCTTTAGTAAATACAGCATTAAAGCAATCCTTTATCAAACTTGATCCACGCTTGATGATCAGAAACCCGGTCATGTTTACCGTAGAGATAGGAACATTTGTGATGCTGTTTGTTACACTTTATTCTATCGGGAATAGTAGTCAGGGCTCTTTCGGATATAACTTTGTAGTGTTTATTGTTCTGTTGCTAACTGTTCTTTTTGCGAATTTTGCAGAAGCTATAGCGGAAGCAAGAGGAAAGGCTCAGGCCGACAGTTTACGCAAAACAAGGGAAGAAACACCTGCAAAAGTGGTATTGAGCAATGGGAAGATTGAAATGCGCTCTTCCAATCAATTGCAAAAAGGAGACGTTTTCATTTGTGAAACCGGAGATACTATTCCTACAGATGGGGAGATCATTGAAGGGATTGCAACGATTGATGAATCGGCCATCACAGGAGAGTCAGCTCCCGTAATCCGCGAATCAGGTGGAGATAAATCTTCTGTAACGGGGGGCACAAAAGTACTTTCAGATCAAATTAAAGTACAGGTAACCACTAAGCCGGGAGAAAGCTTCCTTGATAAAATGATTGCGCTTGTAGAAGGTGCTTCGCGTCAGAAAACCCCTAATGAGATTGCATTGACTATTCTGTTAGCTGGTTTTACACTGGTCTTCATTATTGTATGTATCACCTTAAAACCTTTTGCAGATTATGCGAATACGCCAATTACAATTGCAGCATTCATCTCTCTGTTTGTCTGTCTGATACCAACAACCATTGGTGGTTTGCTTTCCGCTATTGGTATTGCCGGAATGGACAGGGCGCTAAGAGCCAATGTAATTACCAAATCGGGTAAAGCAGTGGAAACTGCCGGAGATATCGATGTGTTGTTACTAGATAAAACAGGTACGATCACAATTGGGAACCGTAAGGCTTCCAACTTTTATCCTACTGCCGGAATTGTGATTAAAAGCTTTACTGACGCCTGTGTATTAAGTTCATTGGCAGATGAAACACCAGAAGGAAAATCGATTATTGAGCTGGCTGCTTCACAGGATGATAAATTGATTACTACAGCACCTGCAGGATCTAAATTCATCAAGTTTACGGCCGAAACCAGGTCGAGTGGTTTAGATACAGCAGACGGTAGAAGGATTAGAAAAGGTGCATTTGATTCGATTCGTAATATGGTGCTGACTGCAGGGAATCCATTTCCCATGGATATCGAAGAGCAGGTGAAAAGAATTGCCAGCAATGGTGGTACACCGCTGGTAGTTGCTGAAAATGAAAAAGCATTGGGTGTAATCGAGTTACAGGATATCATTAAACCAGGCATCAGTGAGCGTTTCGAGCGTCTTCGTAAAATGGGTGTAAAAACAGTAATGGTCACAGGAGATAATCCTTTGACAGCTAAATTTATTGCTCAGAAAGCTGGTGTGGATGATTTTATTGCTGAGGCTAAGCCTGAGGATAAAATGAACTATATCAAAGAAGAGCAAGCTCAGGGTAAGCTGGTGGCGATGATGGGGGATGGCACAAACGATGCCCCTGCGCTGGCACAGGCAGATGTTGGTGTAGCGATGAATAGCGGTACACAAGCGGCTAAAGAGGCAGGGAATATGGTAGATCTGGACAATGATCCAACGAAACTTATTGAGATTGTAGAGATAGGGAAACAGTTGCTCATTACCAGGGGCACACTAACGACTTTTTCTATTGCCAATGACGTGGCGAAATATTTTGCCATCGTTCCGGCCTTATTTATTGTAGCCATCCCGGCACTACGTAGCTTAAATATCATGAACCTCCACAGTCCGGAAACAGCAATACTTTCCGCAGTAATTTTCAATGCGTTGGTGATTCCATTGTTGATTCCGGTTGCTTTACGCGGCGTCTCCTATAAGCCAATTGGTGCGAGTGCTTTACTGCGCAGAAACCTGCTGATTTATGGACTGGGAGGGGTAATTGCTCCATTTGTCGGTATAAAACTAATAGATATGGTGATTGCATTGATGGTTTAATTACTCGCTCTATATAAAATATCATTGAAATAAATACATAAATAAAGAATATTGTCATGAAAAAATACATCATACAATCGTTGAGACTAACAGGAGTACTTATGGTACTGTTGTGTATCATTTATCCATTAACTATCGCCTTTGTTGGAAAATTCAGTCCAGGCGAAGGAAGTGGCGAAAAAGTAATAAAAAATGGTAAAGTAGTGGGCTATGCATTGATTGGCCAGTCTTTTACTAAACCAGAATATTTCTGGGGCAGACCATCAGCTGTTGGGTACAATGCGGCAGGTTCAGGAGGTTCCAATAAAGGTCCGACCAATGCTGATTACCTGAAAGATGTGGAAGGAAGGATAGATACCTTGTTGAAATATCATCCTTATCTGAAAAAATCAGACATCCCTGCCGATATGGTCACTGCTTCAGCTAGTGGGTTGGATCCTGATATTTCAGAGCAGGCAGCTATTATGCAGATCAAGAGAGTTGCGGCAAACCGAGGACTTACAGATAGAGCTGTAGCGGAATTGGTGGTAAAGAATACTGAAGGACCATTGTTTGGCTTGTTTGGCCCCTCTAAAGTCAACGTCTTGAAACTTAATGTTGCATTGGACGAATTAAAGAAATAATAATTTAAAACAAATGAAAAAACTCATAACATTAGCCGTAGCCCTTTCAACAGGATCAGTTTTATACGCACAGGAAGAACCTAAGATAAAAGTAACCGGCTATCTGGAAACTTACTATGGATACGATTTTAACAAACCTGCTGATAACAACAGACCAGGATTCATTTACTCACACAACCGCCATAATGAGGTGAACCTTAACCTTGGTTTTATTAAAGGCAGTTATGACAATGGTACAATTCGTGCAAACGTAGCCTTAATGGCGGGTACTTATACAAATGCAAACCTTGCTGCCGAACCGGGTGTATTGAAGAATATTTATGAAGCGAATGCTGGCCTGAAGCTGTCTAAAACAATTAACCTTTGGGTTGATGCCGGTATATTTTCTTCACATATTGGCTTTGAAAGTGCAGTATCTAAAGATTGTTGGGTACTGACCAGAAATATCTCTTCAGAAAACACGCCCTATTATGAATCGGGTGCGAAATTGAGCTATTCAACTAATGATGGTAAGTTCTCAGCAGTGCTATTGTACCTGAACGGTTGGCAGCGAATTAATCGCTTAAATGGAAACAGTAAACCTGCGGGTGGCTTACAACTCACCTGGAAACCTACAGATAAGATTACTGTAAATTATAGCAATTATCTTGGAACAGAAGGTGCTGACGATGTGAGGGTAAAACGTTTTTACCATAATGTTTATGGAATATTTCAACTGACAGATGATTTTGGTTTAACAGTTGGTATTGACTATGGAACCCAGCAAAAAGCTAAAGGTAGTGATGATCGTAATGAAGTATTTGCGCCGGTAGCTATTGCACAGTACCGTATTGCCGACAAATGGAAAGTGGCAGGAAGGGTTGAGCATTATCAGGATAAAAATGGTGCATTTATCGCGACCGGAACTCCGAATGGATTTAAAACAACAGGATATTCTGTAAACATGGATTATGCTCCTATTAACAATGCTGTAGTACGTTTAGAAGGAAAGGTTTATGATAGCAAAGACAAAGTATTTATGCGTAATGCGAATCCGACAAATACAAATGCAGCTGTTACAGCCAGCATAGCAGTTTCTTTTTAGTTTAGTTTATACAGGGCCGGTTTTGGTGTGGCTGGTCCTGTATTATTTAAACAAAAAAGATTTGTTCTGATGTAAAAACAATTAGATGAATACAAGATATTTTACTAAACTGATGCCGGTTATAAGTGTTTGTCTAATACTGTTACTGGGAATTTGGTGTTTAATTAAAGAGGGCTATATCATCGTAAAATGGTAACATGTGATGGAAGAAGAAAATAAAGAGAGTTCTGTCCGCAAGTTTCTGGAGCTGGTAAAAAAATCCAGAAGAGGAAAATTTAAGGTCTACATCGGTATGAGTGCAGGTGTAGGTAAAACCTATAAAATGCTTCAAGAGGCACATGCATTGCTAAAGAATGGGGTGGACATACAAATCGGGTATATTGAAACGCACAATCGGGAAGAAACACATGCGCTGTTGGCTGGTATTCCTATAATCTCTCGTAGGAAACTCTTTTATAAAGGAAAAGAACTGGAAGAGATGGATGTTAATGCAATTGTTAATATTCATCCCGAAGTGGTGATTGTCGATGAACTCGCGCATACGAATGTAGAGGGGAGTAAAAACATTAAAAGATGGCAAGATGTGGTTGATATACTCGAAGCCGGTATCAGCGTCATTTCCGCAGTAAATATTCAGCATCTGGAAAGCATGAATGAGGAAATCGAAAAGATTACCGGAATCCCCATTACTGAACGAATACCCGATAAGATTCTGGAATTGGCCGACGAAATTGTAAATATAGATTTGACGGCAGATGAATTGATAGACCGCTTAAAGTCTGGAAAAATTTACGATAAGACTAAAATTGAACGCGCTTTAAATAATTTTTTTCAATCGGATAGAATACTGCAATTACGTGAAATGGCACTTAAGGAAGTGGCACATCATTTGGAAAGAAAGATCAGTATAGAGATTCCAAAGCAAATTAAGTTGAGGCCAGAACGTTTTATGGCTTGTATATCAACAAATAATGCAACAGCAAAAATAGTTATCCGAAAAACAGCAAGACTGGCCTCTTATTATCATTCTCCCTGGATTGTTTTGTATGTACAGAATACTAGTGAAAGTGGAGACCGCATAAAGCTTGATTTACAGAGACACCTAATTAATAACTTAAAGCTGGCCACTGAATTAGGAGCAGAGGTGATTAAGGTTAAAAGTGATCATATTACAAGATCAATATTAAAAATGGCTGAAGAGAAAGAGATCACTACGATATGCATAGGTAAGCCTCATTTAAATTTATTTCAAATTATCATGAGAACTGCGATTTTTAACCAACTTTTGAAAAGTATTTCAGCGACAGAAACTGATTTAGTGATTTTGAGTTAATTGTTAATGGCAGCATGCCAGGGCAGTTACTACAATTTGACGGCAAATATAAATGCAATAAAGAAACATAAAGATGAAAATAAAAACCAAACTTCGCCTCGGATTCGGATTCTTATTCGTAGTGATACTCTTTTTTGGAGGCATTTCTTTATATTATATGAATGAAATCTCCCTAAGATCGAAGGTTATTTTGAAGGATAATTATGAAACGCTCAACTATACGAGTAAGATGCGTTCTATATTGGATGAAAATACTTTGCCGTTATCAGAGCAGGCCATGGCTCAGTTTGATAAAGAGCTTTGGTTAGAAGGTAAGAATGTGACGGAGGCTGGAGAGGGAAAAGCTGTTAATAAATTAAAGGCTGCTTATAAGCAGGTTGTTAATCCTTCGTCATCTGTAAATGAAAAACATAAAGCAGTAAGTCAGGTGCGTTGGCAATTGAAGTTGATTGATGACCTGAACATGAACGCTATAGTTAGAAAAAATGCTGCTGCACAGTCTGCCATTGAAAAATCAGCTATGTATGTGATTTTTGCAGCCTCCATTTGTTTCCTGATACTATTCTCGTTTATAGTCAACTTTCCTGGATTTGTTGCCAATCCTTTACGTGAATTTTCTGAGGCTATCCATGAAATCAGTCGTAAGAATTATAAGCAAAAACTGGATTTCAAAGGTTCTGATGAGTTTTCAGAACTCGCTGATTCCTTTAATATAATGACGGCTGAATTGAATAAATGGGAAAATAGTAACCTGGCTAAAATTCAGTCTGAAAAATTAAGAATAGAAACCATTATTGAACAGATGCAGGATGCAATTATTGGGGTCAATGAGAAACAGGAAATTCTTTTCTTTAATAAAGTTGCCGGGCAGCTGCTTAATCTGGATCAACAGCAGGTAATTGGTGTAAATGCAATGGAATTGAGGAAGAGGAATGATCTGTTGAACAGAATTTTACAGGAGTCTGTTGATGATAAACCTATGAAGATTTATGCAGACCATAAGGAATCTTATTTTCAGTTGGATAGAAGAGAAATCAGCGTACCTAATTATGAGGATAACACTGATAATGCAACTGTGCAGACTGATAAAGCCGCTGGACAAGTTTATGTACTTAAAAATATCACCAAGTTTAAAGAATTGGATGAGGCTAAAACAAATTTTATTGCCACTGTATCACATGAGTTAAAAACGCCAATATCATCCATTAAAATGAGTTTGAAATTATTGGATGATGATCGGGTAGGAAAAATGAACATCGAACAAAAAGAACTGGTTCAACATATTAAAGAAGATTGTGGCCGTTTGTTAAAAATAACTTCTGAACTGTTAGATCTGGCACAGGTAGAAACAGGTAATCTACAGTTGAATTTTGTAAAAACCGACCCTAAAAAGATAGCGATATATGCTATGGATGCAGTCCGCTTTCAAGCAGAACAAAAGGCTATAGAGCTGGAACTGATCTCTAGAAATAATCTTCCTAAAATAAGTGTGGATATTGAAAAAACGGCTTGGGTATTGGTTAACTTTTTGTCGAATGCTTTACGGTATAGTGCAGAAAAATCGAAAATAGTTGTGCAGGTTATCGAAAATAACAATGTGGTAGAATTTTCTGTTCGTGATTTTGGAAAGGGTATTGAAGAACAATATCTGAAGCGTTTGTTTGATAAGTACTTTCAGGTACCTACAGACGGGAGTAGTAAGTCGGGTTCAGGATTGGGGCTTGCCATCTCGAAAGATTTTATTGAAGCAGAAAATGGTAACATCTGGGTCGAAAGTTCAATAGGGGAAGGGAGTAAGTTTTACTTTTCGTTGCCTGTTGCTGATTAAGGTTTTTACTTCCGTTTATCATAAAAAACATAAAATTTTCAAAAAAAATAGACCCATTTATCTGCGTTTAAACCGCTTTTTTGACCCTTTTTTTGACAAGGGTCCCAGACCCCTGGGGACTGGACAAAAGATTTCTTGAATTGTATATTAGCAAAACAGATTTAATTGTTAAGTCTGTTTTTTTTGTTGGCACTAGTACGTGAATCTTTTTTTTAAAAGTTTCGAGTATAACTGACTGGTATCCAGTGTTTAGTTTTATCGAGGGTTATGATTGTTATGAGTATTGTATGAGTCTCCTATGAGTCTTGTATGACTCTGTATGACCCAGGGTCATATAAAATGCGTTTAAAAGGCCTTTTTTAGCCTTTTGAATAAATAAAGGTAAGTAGTCAGTAACTGAAAGCTAAAAAATGATGAGTATAAAAGAGCAATGAATATAATAATTAACTAAAAAAGAAAACGAGATGGCAAAAATTAGAAAGGGCATATTAGGCCCTGTATCAGGAAAGATTGGTCCAATTGTGGGTGCTACTTGGAAAGGCATTCCTTATATAAGAACCAGACCTAAAAAGAAAAAGAAAAAAAACAAATTAAAAAGAAGTCCCGCACAAATAGCAGCACAAGAAAAATTGAAGTTTATGAACTTAATTTTAGTGCCTTTTCATGAATTTATTACTGTTGGATTTGCGAATGAAGCTGTGGAGAAAACTGAAATTAGTGCTGCATTTTCGGCGAACTACAACACCATGATTTCTGGGGTGTATCCTGATCTGGAGGCAGATTATAGTAAGCTGATTTTAAGTGTAGGTAAACTGCCTATGATTAATGATGTCCAAATGATCCTTGAAGATTCTGAAATGCTTAAATTGACATGGAAATCAGATGTGGTAAAAAAGACAGCCTTTAATGATCAGTTGATGTTTGTCGCTTATTCTCCTGAATTGAATATGTCATTTGGCTTTACAGGTGGCGTTAACAGAGCCTGCAAGGAATGTGATATTAAGATACAAGAACCGTTTATAGGTAAAACACTTGAAGTTTATGTAGGTATGACTTCCTTAAACAGGAAAGCCATAGCCAATAGCATGTACCTGGGTAGGATTAACTAAGGGGTGTTTCAGTATTATCAAAAGAAAGTTTTTTATAGTACCTTTACGCCAGATAAAGTTCTTTACTTTCTTCATCAACCGGTAATGGTTTTACTTAATTGTAGATTAATAGGGAATCGTGTGTAAATCACGAACTGTCGCGCAACTGTAAGTAACATAAAAGTTTTTACCCATAGTATATCCACTGTTTCGTAATCGAAATGGGAAGGATGGTAAAAATGTTACAAGTCAGGAGACCTGCCTTTATCGAATTGACTTTGCTTTCGCGATATGAAGCATGTGTAGGTTTGATGTATGATTTGGTGATACGGTGTGAGCAACATGTCGTTATCCTGGTGTTATACATTGTATTTTCATATTCTTTATTTTTCGGCAGCATTGCGAAGTTCAGCGAAAGAGCTTTTAACTGATTTTTTCATCAATTAAAAAGCAAAGAAATGCTAACAAACAATCTGGGCTACCCGCGTATTGGTAGTAAAAGAGAACTCAAAAAAGCCTGCGAGCAGTATTGGTCAGGCAGTTCAACTATTCAGGAGCTAGTTCAAACTGGTCGTGAAATTCGTAAGCAAAACTGGGAAATGCAGAAGGAAGCGGGTATAAACCTGATTCCATCAAATGACTTTTCATTTTATGACCAGGTATTAGATTTATCACTTACAGTGGGTGCTATACCCAAACGTTATCATGAAGTCATCCTAAACAAAGGGAATACAGAGCTTGATCTTTATTTTGCTATGGCCAGAGGTTATCAAAAGGATGGCTTGGATATTACAGCAATGGAAATGACCAAATGGTTTGATACCAATTATCATTATATTGTTCCTGAATTTTTAAAAGATCAGCAGTTTAAATTGTTTTCGACCAAACTGCTGGATGAATACCAGGAAAGTGTGAGGCTGGGTATTAAAACCAAGCCTGTAATTATAGGACCAGTTTCTTACCTGTTATTGGGTAAAGAAAAAGAAAGTGGATTTGATAGAATAGATCTGATCAAAAATCTTTTACCTGTTTACTTGGAATTGCTTAAGAAGCTGGAAGAGCAACATGTAGAATGGGTACAGTTTGATGAGCCATTTTTATCATTAGATCTTAAAGAGAAAGATAGAAAAGCTTTCAAATATGTGTATGCAGAAATTAAAAAGCGCTTTCCAAGATTAAAAATTTTATTGGCCACTTATTTTGGTGCTTTACAAGACAATAAGGAACTAACACTTTCATTGCCTGTTCATACTTTGCATATAGATTTTGTACGTAATCCTGAGCAACTGAAGGAGATATTAGCTGATATCCCTGCATATATGGGACTGTCTTTGGGTCTTGTAGATGGACGGAATATCTGGAAAAATGATTTTGATGCTTCTTTAACTTTGATCAGAGCTGCGGCTGAAAAAATCGGCCATGATAGACTAATGATTAGTCCGTCTTGCTCACTGATTCATTCGCCTTGTGATTTGGAACTGGAGACCAATGAAGCTGTATTAAGTGCTGAGATTAAGCAATGGTTGTCTTTCGCCCGACAAAAGATTGATGAAGTCGTTGTTTTAAATGAACTTGCATTGAACATTGAGACAGCCATTCCTAAACTAAATGTAAACAGGATAGCTAATGAAAGTAGAAGGTCATCTGATCTGATTCATAATAATGCTGTAAAGCAACGTGTAGCTGGTATTACTGCCCAGGATGATCAGCGGAAAAATACCTTTGCTGTTCGTCAGCAATTACAAAAACAGGCCCTAAATCTGCCTTTATTTCCTACAACTACTATTGGTTCTTTCCCACAAACGCAGGAAGTACGTAGCTGGAGGGCAAAATACAAAAAAGGTGATTTAAGTGCTGAGGAATACAATGAGCTAATTAAAAAAGAAACAGAGGACACAATTCGTTTTCAGGAAGATGCAGGTATAGATGTCTTGGTCCATGGAGAGTTTGAACGTAATGATATGGTTGAATACTTTGGTGAACAGCTTGCTGGTTTTACTTTTACTAAGAATGGATGGGTACAAAGTTATGGTAGTCGTTGTGTAAAACCTCCTGTGATTTATGGAGATGTTTATCGTCCTTTGCCTATGACGGTTAAATGGTCTGCTTTTGCCCAGTCATTAACCAACAAATGGGTTAAAGGAATGCTTACAGGCCCGGTAACCATATTGCAGTGGTCTTTTGTACGAAATGATCAGTCTAGATCTGAAACCTGTACACAGATCGCATTGGCAATAAGGGATGAGGTGGTAGACCT
This sequence comes from Pedobacter sp., assembly GCF_041645105.1. Classification (GTDB taxonomy): domain Bacteria; phylum Bacteroidota; class Bacteroidia; order Sphingobacteriales; family Sphingobacteriaceae; genus Pedobacter. Next base: position 682,037 of record NZ_JBAZQQ010000003.1, on the reverse strand, counting down.
GGAGAATGCGGGTATTAAGATCATTCAGATTGATGAACCTGCAATTAGAGAAGGTTTACCCTTACGTAAATCTGATTGGCAAGATTATTTACAATGGGCCGTTCGTGCTTTCAGGATTTCTGCAAGTGGGGTAAAAGACGATACGCAGATTCATACACATATGTGTTATTCTGAGTTTAATGATATCATTCAAAATATTTCAGATATGGATGCAGATGTCATTACCATTGAATGTTCAAGGTCGCAAATGGAACTACTGGATGCATTTGCCAATTTTAAATATCCTAATGAAATTGGGCCAGGAGTGTACGATATCCATTCACCACGTGTCCCAGCTAAAGAAGAAATGGTTTTTCTGCTTCAAAAAGCACAAAAAGTTATTCCTTCAGCTCAACTTTGGGTGAATCCTGATTGCGGTTTAAAGACCCGTCACTGGGACGAAACAAAAAAAGCATTAACAGAAATGGTTTCTGCTGCAAAAGTACTGCGAGAATATGTGGAAGAAGCTGTAACTTTGTAAAAAATAAAGGCAGGGTTATGCCTGCCTTTATTTTACAGAATTACGTACGCACAAATGAGAATAAGGAAAAATGCGGTGATAACCGCGATTGGAGGTTATGTACCGGATACAGTTTTAAGTAACCATGACCTCGAAAAACTGGTGGATACCAATAACGAATGGATCATCGCAAGAACAGGGATAAAGGAGAGAAGGATTGTGAATGACCCTGATATTGCTACTTCCGATATGGCAACCTATGCGCTGCAAAGATTGATGCAGGACGGTGATGTGAATCCGGATGAAATTGATTGTGTAATTGTATCAACTTCAACTCCTGATTATGTGATGGTAAGTACTGGAAGTATGGTGTGCGAAAAAGCAGGATTAAAAAATGCCTGGGGAATTGATACTAATGCCGCTTGTAGTGGTTTTTTATATGCTTTAACATTGGGCGCGAGTATGATCGAAAGTGGCCGTTGTAAGAAGGTGGTTGTAATAGGTGCAGATAAAAATAGTGCCATTGTTAACTATACTGATCGTAATACTTGTATACTTTTTGGTGATGGTGCAGGTGCGGTTTTGCTGGAACAAACGGAAGAACCTGTTGGCTTAATGGATAGTTTCTTTAGAACAGACGGTTCTGGAAAAGAGAATCTTATTGTTACTGCAGGAGGTTCCAAGCACCCTGCAACACAAGAAACACTTGATAGCAAACTCCATTATGTACGTCAGGATGGAAGAGTGGTATTTAAAGCTGCAATTCAGGGAATGACAGATACTTGTAATGAGGTTTTGAAATCAAATGAATTATTAAGCTCGCAAATCGATTATCTTATTCCTCATCAGGCAAATTTAAGAATCATACAATCTGTAGGTGATTACCTGGGTTTATCTTCAGAGCAGGTAAAAGTAAACATCGATCGTTATGGTAACACTACTGCCGCCACTATTCCTTTGTGTTTATGGGACTTTAAAGATGATTTCAAATACGGCGATAAAATGATATTGACTGCTTTTGGTGCAGGATTTTCATGGGGAGCAACGTACCTTAAATGGGGAAAGCTTCGCCAGCCTAAAAAAGACTAAATGACTATAGAAGATAAGATTCAGAATTCGGAAACACGCATTTTTAAGGCCGTATTTCCGAATACTACAAACCACTATGATACCTTATTTGGTGGTACTGCAATGCATATGATGGACGAGGTAGCATTTATCACCGCAACTCGTTTTAGCAGACAAAGAATGGTTACGGTAAGTAGTGACCGTATAGATTTTAATAAACCGATTCCTGCCGGTACAATTGTCGAATTGATCGGAAGGGTAAGCCATATTGGCAATACCAGCTTAAAGGTTAAAGTTGAAATCTATATCGAACAGATGTATTGTGATGAAAGAGAAAAGGCCGTAACAGGAGAATTTTCTTTTGTAGCAATTGATGAGCACAAAAAGCCAACTTCAATTTTGAAGTAAATCTTCCTGAAGATAGATATATTTTCTTTTTTTATGGAGTATTGACCTTGATGATAGTTACATTTGCAGCAAAATGTCACTGAAGCCAGTTTCCATATTACTTTTGTTTAGTTTGCTAATAACTAACTTTTCAAATCTGTTTCTATTTGCAGGATTTGAATTGAATAGGAATTATATTGCAACGGAACTTTGTATGAATAAAAGCAAGCCTGAATTGCATTGTAATGGTCAGTGTTTCCTGATGAAAAAATTGAAACAAGCTCAGGAGAAAGAGGAGAAAAAAGATCGTCAATCTCAAATGAGCCACTTTCAGGAAGCATTGGTTAATTCGCCCATCGTCTTTAAACGCTATGCCGTAGTGGAGACAAAACTTCATATCCCTATTTCGATGGGAATGCCAAGAAACATTAAGAATTCTATTTTTCAACCGCCCAGAGTGTAAAATTAACCTTTCTCCTATGAGAAGGTAAATTTTAAATTATACTCCATAGCATGATGGCTTGAAAAGGGAATACTTTCTTTGCAGGATTTTTATTTTTCTTGAAGAGAGAGGCATATTTCATAGCTAATATTTTTAGTCAATATTTTATTATAAAACAATGAAAAAAATAACCGTTATATTATTTATGGCAATTGTAACAGTTGCCTGTAATCAACAACAAAAACAAGAAACAGACTATAAAGTGGTACGTGATGAAGTGATGAAATTTCATGATGTGGTCATGGCAGATCATGGCGTAATTGTAAGTAACCAGATGAAGCTGGATACCTTGGTTAAGGATTTAAAAGGGCTGAAGTTGAAATTTCCAGAGGTAGATACTGTGAAGGAGAAAGAGACAATTAATGCTTTGATCAAGGATTTGACAATTGCCGAAGATAGCATGAATGATTGGATGCATAAGTTTGAGCCAGATGTGACAGGTAAATCTAATGAGGTGGCCGTGCAGTATTTTAAAGACGAGAAAGCTAAAATTGCAACTGTTGATAGTTTGTATAAAAAAGAGATCGGTTTATCAAACGCATACCTTGAAAAATTTAAGAAGTAATGGGGAGAGGAAGTCTATATTTGGTTTTACTGCTTTCTTTACTTTTTAGTTGTAAAGCTGAGCAGAAACGGTTGCCATTTTTGCAATTGGAAACGACAGAAAAGGTTGTGGATGGAAAGACAATGATTGATTCGTCATTCAGGACTATACCGGCCTTTAAGCTGTTGAATCAGGATAGTGCAGTAGTAACAGAAAAGGACTTTAATGGTACGATTTACGTGGCAGATTTTTTCTTTACTTCTTGTCCAACGATATGTCCTGTTATGCACCGAAACTTGTTAAAGGTATATCAGAAATTTAAAGGCAACCCTGAGGTTAAACTAGCTTCTCACACCATAGATGTTAAATATGATGTTCCTTCTAAAATGAAAACATATGCTGCGAAATTGGGTGTAGAGGGAACACAATGGGAATATTTATGGGGAAGTAGAGATGAAATATATGCACTTGCTGAACGTAACTATCTGGTTTCTGCAAAGGAAGACAAAAATGCACCCGGTGGATTTATTCATCAGGGATATTTGGTGCTCGTGGATAAAGAGAAACGCATCAGAGGAGCATATGATGGAACTGTGGATAAAGAAGTGGAACAATTAATGAACGATATGGATGTTTTGTTGAAAGAATATAAGGAATAGTCGTTATTTTTTTACTAGTTTCTGTTGCAGATGATCAATTTATCATCATGATTGCCAATTTTAAAGAGTAATTGCTTTTTTTGATCCGATTTTAGGATTGTAGCTTTGAAATTTGAGATTGGCTTTTTTTATCATCAGTTTATTTGACAGATTTGAAGTGTGGTGTTGAATTTTTTAGAAAAAAATCACTTGAAATTAATAATTAAATATTAAGTTGCCATTTATATATGAATATCTAATTAAATCTAGTAATTTAGTAGAATAATTATATTGATAGCTTAATAAAAAAGCAATGTCTAAAGTGCTAATTAACGAAACGCAATTGATTACCAGGTTGAATGACGGGGATGAAGTAGCGTTTATGGAGCTTTTTGAAGCCTATTCTCCTGTTTTGTTAACCTTTATGTCAAAGTTAAACATTGATTCAGAAGACATCAGGGACATTGTGCAGCAGACATTTCTTAAGATTTGGGAAAACAGAGAAAAGCTCGATCCGAATGTGCCTTTAAAAAACTACATCATTACCGTCGCAAAAAATGATCTTTACAACAAGATACAGCGAAATATAGTAGCTAAAAAACATAATTCGTTTTTGGGAGATCATTATCAGCAAACATCTGAACACCCATCATCCGATCTGAATAAGGTGTTGAACGAAATTTTGGATACTTTGCCCGAGAAAAGGGCGAAAGTATTTAAAATGAGTAGAATTCAGGGCTATTCTAATACAGAAATAGCACAGGAGCTGGGGATTTCTAAGAGCACAGTAGAAAATCACATCAATAATTCATCATCCATAGTCAAGAAACTATTGAAAAATTTTGGGTTCATGATGATAAGCATATTTTTTTTTATTTTACCTTAGGTGCAAAGTTTCTTTCAACTGTATAGTGTATAATAAGATTGAAAAGTGGACAAAAAATTATTAAACAGGTATTTCGAAAAACGATGTTCTGCGACAGAAATGAAAGCTGTTGAGGAATGGATATTGAATCCGGAAAATCGAAGCCAGTTTGAGCATTTTTTGGTAAGCCAATGGGATAATCATGTCGATCAGCATCTTGATGTTCCTGTAGTAGCGAGGAGGAAGTCAGTACCAGTCAAATGGTGGGCTTCAGCAGCGGCGGCAATTGCGATAGTTTCGGGTGTTTATTTTTACAGTACACCACCTTTAAAAACTAAACCGCTGGCAGTTGTAATTTCGCTTCCGCAGGTTGAGCAAGTCGGTCGTAAGGCATATTTTCCCAGGGATACTTTTCAAACCAGTATTAAACCTAAAACTATTACTCATCATGAAAGAAAAACCGTCAGAAACAAATCAATTCAAATTGTAGCCGAGACAGATACCATAAGTCAGGGGAAAAAACCTCTTTTCGTTAAATCGACTAAGCTCGAGAATTTTATGGTTAACAAGGTAGCTTTGCATAAGCTATTCAATGATATCGACTCGAATAAGGCGGTATTGTTGAACCTTAATGTCCATGACATAACGTTTGAAAGACTGGCTGTATTACTTCGAGAGGAGTGTGGCATTGTGTTGGTACCTTGTAATGGGAACGGCACGTCGAAAACTTACACTGCTCGTTTCGAAGAAATTTCCCTCCCTGATTTACTGAATGACATGTCTGAAAAGATGATGTTCTCGTATTCTGTCAAAGACAATAAAGTTAAGATCTGCTTTAATTAAAGCACTTCACTTTCTGTTTGACCTTACTGTTATTAGCCTATAGCTAGCAGCTATCCTGGATGTTTTAAAAAAAAACAAATTCAGGGATGGACATCGCATGCTAAAAAAAAGGACAAAAAGGTCTGAAAATGCAACCTAAACCATTAACATATGAATAAAAAGTTTACAATAAAAATTAAAAATGGGGTCCTGATGTTCGCGCTGTTCGCGCTGTTTGGGCTGCTGGGGGTGCCTGAACGGCTTTATAGCCAGATATCTGCAACCCAGGTTCAAGCGGTTTCCAAGGTTATTGGGAAAGTTGTTGACGAGCATAAACAACCTATTCCGGGTGTTAAGGTGAGTATTAAAGACAACCCCAAGATTGCAACCACAACCAACAATACAGGAGAGTTTATCCTATCTCCTGGCAAACCCGGCGCTACGCTTGTGATTTCGAGTATCGGTTTTAAACGACAAGAGATCATCCTGAAGTCGGATTTAAAACTACCACTGCTGGTTATATTGAAAGAGTCTACCGATGAACTGAATGAAGTGGTTGTCACGGGGTATTCGACAAGATCAAAAGAAAGCTTCACAGGAAGTGCATCCACGTTTACAGGAGAGGATTTGAAAAGAGTTGGAAATAAAAACATTCTGCAAAGTTTACAGAATCTTGATCCTTCGTTTGTGCTAACGGAGAATCTATCTCTAGGTTCGAATCCCAACATGCTACCTGACATACAATTGCGCGGTCAGGCTGGGCTCGATGACATACGCGGTGAGTATTCAGGTAGCCCGAATTTACCATTGTTTATTTTAGACGGGTTTGAATCAAGTCTGCAGAAAATATACGATCTGGATATGAACCGGGTAGCATCGATTACTATACTTCGTGATGCTTCGGCAAAAGCCATTTATGGGTCTAAAGCTGCAAACGGAGTGTTGGTTATTGAAACTCTCGCTCCTAAAGAAGGAAAGCTGCGCATCACGTATAACAGTAACTTCAACGTAGAAATGCCAGACCTTACTTCCTATAACCTGACTAATGCCTCGGAAAAATTGCAGGCAGAGCGAAACGCTGGAAGATATACGTCTGCAACACCACTCTTACAGCAGTTTTTAACGGAGCAGGCTAACTTGATCGAATCAGATATTGCTCGTGGCGTAGATACCTATTGGCTTTCGAAGCCACTACGTGTGGGTTTAGGAACGAAGCACGGTTTGTATCTGGAAGGTGGTGATGCGAACATGCGTTATGGGGTTGACTTGAATTACAATAATCTGGTGGGCGTAATGAAGGAATCTAAACGCGACAATATGGGCGGGTCTATCAATCTCTCTTACAGGAGTGGGAAAGTGAGTTTCAGAAATATCCTAAACGTGAATTTCAACAAGTTAGTTAACTCTCCCTACGGAACATTCGGGGAATACACAAAGTTGAATCCTTACTGGGCACCGATTGATGAATTTGGCCGGATCAATAAAATTCTGGGACAGTTTCAGCCATCTGCTACAGCTCCAATCAAATATTACTATAATCCTCTTTACAATGCCACGTTGAATACCAAAGACTTTTCAACTTACACAGAAGTTACAGAAAATTTTTATACGGAATGGCAGCCTACTAAAGCACTGAGGATAACAGGTCGTGTTGGTTTTACGCAAAACCGTAACGGATCTGAGTTGTTTTTTCCGGGAGACCATACCAAATTCATCGCGATGACCGGTGATGATTTTTACAGACGTGGTACGTACAATATAACAGATGGGAAAAGTACGACATTAAATTCAGACGTTTTTGCCAATTGGAACAAGACATGGGGCAAGCACCTGTTGCTGGTCAATGGTGGTGGAAATCTGGGTTCTACTCAGGCACAAACTCATGGAATGGCAGCTGAGGGTTTCTTGAACAATCGGGTAGATTTTATCACTTTTGCGGCGCAATACGCACAAAATGGCGTGCCCAACGGTTCAGAAAATATTCAAAGAGAGATTGGTATTTTGGGTTCTGCAAACTATTCTTACGATAACCGTTATTTGTTAGACCTGAGTATCCGAAGAAATGCCTCATCTGTATTTGGTGCGAACAACCGATGGGGAACATTCTGGTCGGTTGGTTTGGGTTGGAACCTTCATCATGAAAGCCTCATTAAAAACCTCAATATATTTGATATGTTGAAAATCAGGGGATCGGTTGGTTCTACGGGAAGCCAAAGTTTCAATCCTTATCAGGCGATGGCGACTTATACTTTTTTTACCAATAGCACTTATGATAATATTTCAGGTACCTATCTTGCTGCTTTGGCAAACGATAACCTTCGCTGGCAACAAAAAATAGACAACAACATTGGTTTGGATATCAATATGCTGAAACGCCTTAACATTCGTCTGGACTACTATATAGCCAATACTAAAAATCTGCTAACGGATCTAAGTTTGCCACCATCAACAGGTTTTAGTACTTACAAAGATAATTTAGGCTCATTGCAAAATAAAGGCTACGAAGGTACGATCAGCTATCAGTTGTACCGAGATGCGAAAAGCCAGTCTTACGTATCAATATTTGGCTCATTTGCGCACAATAGCAATAAGGTTACCAAGATATCTGATGGATTAAAGCAACTTAACAGAGAACAACAAGAGCGTACCGACAACCTCAGTGCTCCGATTATACGCTTCGAAGAAGGGCAATCTATGTCATCTATCTGGGCTGTTCCATCATTGGGTATTGACCCGGCAACGGGGCGTGAAATTTTTCGTGCAAAAGATGGCAGTACAACCTATGAATGGAATCCTAATGATCAGATTGTTGCTGGTATAACAGATCCTGCATTAAGGGGGAATTTTGGTGTCAACCTGGAATACAAAGGCTGGGGACTGAGTGGCACATTCCGTTACACCATAGGAGAGGATTATTACAATTCAACGTTAGTCAGCCGCATAGAAAACGTGAACATCGAGAATAATGTGGATTACAGAGTTTTTAACAATACCTGGTTAAATGTGGGCGACAAAGTTCCTTTTAAGAAGATTACAGTGAATCCAATTGTGACCCGGGCTACAACAAGATTTATTGAAAACAAAAGTGACCTTACACTTTCTTCCGTAAATGTATATTACGACTTCAAATGGAAAAATTTAAAACGGATAGGACTTCAGAACCTGAAGTGTTCGTTGCTCATGAATGAAGCATTTGTCCTTTCAACTGTTAGAATTGAAAGAGGTACTGACTATCCGTTTGCTAGAACATTCTCCTTCTCATTACAAACTACATTTTAATCCAAGGACATGAATACTACAAGATCAATAACATATTTAATTCTGCTATGTTTTGCCGCAGGGATGATATCATCCTGCAATAAATGGCTGGATGTAGAACCTAATTCTCAAATTAAATCTTCAGAGCTGTTTAAAACAGAATCAGGATTCAAAGAAGCTTTAGCTGGTGTTTATACGCTGATGACGGCGGAAAGCTTATATGGCAAGGAACTGCAGTATGGGATGAATAGCGTTCTGTCGCACGAATGGACTTCTTTTCCACTGGTTTATAACGAAGAAGCAGAATATGATTATCAGGCTGTGAATGTTCAGAACAGGATTAATAGTGTATGGAATGGCTTATACCAGGGGATCAGTAACTCGAATTACCTACTTAATGAGATTGATGCTAAGAGATCAATGTTTACGGGTGATAATTTTGCAATTATAAAAGGAGAAGCGCTGGCGTTACGTGCATTTCTGCATTTCGATTTGGTAAGGCTCTTCGGTGCATCGTATCTCGTAGATATGAATAAACCTGCAATACCTTATGTCACTCAATACAGTGCGAAACAGACACCACAATCCACCGTTAAAGAAACTTATGAACTCATCCTCCGCGATCTTGAAGCAGCAAAAGAATTGCTGAAGGTTGATCCGATTTTTACGGGACGGGTTATTACTGAGGCCGATGATACCGGCTACCTGCTCAACCGACAATTGCATTTGAATTATTATGCGGTTGAAGCTCTTATGGCCAGACTCTATTATTACACCGGTGCCTATGAAAAAGCAAGGGTAGCAGCAAATGCGGTGATCACATCCGGAAAATTCACTTACTCTTCTCAGTCCGATCTGTCTGCTGGAAATGACCTCACTGGTGCTCATGAACATATATTTGGACTGAACATTAACAACCTTTACAACTATTCCGATCTTTATCTATCAAAGGATCGCCTTATAAGCAACACATTTTTTTTGAGTGCAGCTGCCAGGAATGCCTATTATCCTGAAGGTTCAGTGGATTACCGATATATCTATCTGTTCGAAGTTGGCGAAGGGGATAAAGCAAGTAACTACTATCTTAAGAAATACAATGCGCCGATAGCATCAAATCTTTATTACAGAAATAAAAGTGTTGTCATTAAAATTTCTGAGATGCAATTTATTATTGCGGGATCTAACCTGGCAGAAGGAAAGGGGATTATTGAGCCATTGAACAAAGTGAGATCGGGCAGAGGTCTGACCCCTTTGACGGTTGAGCCTATAGAACCTACGGTAACTCTCTTAGAAGAGTTTAGGAAAGAGTTTTTTGGGGAAGGTCAGCTTTTTTATCAATACAAGAGATTGAACAGAACGATCATCACAGGTACTGATAAAAATCTGGTTGCTTTGAAAGCTTACATATTACCGCTCCCAGTTGCGGAATACGAATCTGGTAACCGAAACAGTAATCGTTAAACTATATAAGATGAGATATATTTATATTATCCTGCTTTTGTTATTAACAATATCAGGTTGCAAAAAAAATGAATTAAAATATTTTGAAGAAGAAGTACCGCTCCTGAACATTTGGTTTGGTACAAACAACGTGCTGGATAGTATTACGCATAACTTTGCTTATAGTCCAACAGATAGGGATTCTTTGGTGTTTAATTATCGGATAGCGGGTTATCCGGTTGATTATGAACGTGTATTTGAGCTAACCACTACAGATTATGATGCGAAACTGCTGACTTTTACCTTTAATAAATATAAGATCCCTGCAGGAAAGTCATTAGGGAAAATGGTTTTTTATGTAGATAAGCCTACGGACAAGAACCTGTTTGCAAACCGTGATTTAAATGTATCATTTAAAGTTAAACAGTCATCAGTTTTCCAACCTGCTTTAAAAGAATTAAACAATCTTAAAATCAAATTCAAAAATGCCGTTACCAAGCCAGACAACTGGGATAATGCTGTTTTGCCGAATTTACCACTGAAGAATTTCTTTGGTTCGTATAGTACGGAGAAATATAAGTTCGTTATCCAGGTGACCGGGTTATCTAATTTAGTGGTGGAAAGGAATATTAAGGTCAATCCTGAGCTGCCTCCTAATACGATTACGGAAATCCATGCCAAAGCATTACAAGTTCAATGTAAAATAGCACTTGATCAGTATAAAATAAATAATAACGGTAAAGATTTGTTGGATGAGAATCTAATTCCTATTGTTTTTCCATAATAAGAATCGTGTAAAAATTTAAAGATTGAACTCATGAAAAAAAATAACAATATAGCATGGTTACTTTTATCCCTTATGGTGTTATGTATTTCCTGCTACAAGGATAAGGGGAATTACGAATATAAACCATTGGAAAAGTTATTAATTGATACTGCAAAAAGAAATATACGTAGCGATTATGCAATTTATCGATATGATGAACTTGTCATTAACCCCAGAATATTTTTTGATCAGCAAGAGGTAACTTCGCCAGATCAGGTTGCTGGTAAACTGGCGTTTACCTGGTCAATTTATCAGGCAACATCTGGGAAACTTTACACCAGGGACACTATATCCAATGAAATAACACTAAGTAAATCAATTTCAAAGCCTGCCGGAAGGTGGATTGTCATCTTAAGTGTAAAGAACCTCGTTACGCAGGTTGAAGAGTACATGAAGTTTAATGTGCAGGTTGATGAACAGCTTTCAGACGGCTGGATGTTACTTTACGAGAAGAACGGAAATACAGATGTCGGGCTGATTGTGGATGACTGGACGAAAAAAAATGTTGTTAAGACAAGGACCTTCAGTGACATGTTCCAGATGTCAAATGGCTACCCTTTATTAGGAGAGCCACGTGGCTTGATGCATTCCGCATCAACATTGACTACTGCTGAAGTAATGATCGCATCTGCCCGCGATTTAGTAGCAGTTGAAAAATCTTCATTTCAAGTGTTTTATCCATTTGAAAAACTGTTCTGGAGCTTTGTACCTGGTGGAGAAATTAAATGTATATCAGCGAATAATACTAACGGAGGAAGAAAGGAAGTGATTATTTACAATAATAGGATACATGGGGTAAACCATAGCACTTCTGGTGTCAGCAGGATTAATTTTTTCGGAACAGCTTATAATGGCAGTTATGGTGATTTGGCAGAATGGTCTGCAACTGCATTCGGTATCGGTTTTGAGGCTGTGGTGTATGATAAAACAAATAAAAGGTTTCTGAATATTCCTACCAATGGTACGGTCGTTCAGGGATTTTCCGCCCAGGCTTCGACTGCAGCATTCGATGTCAATAATGTTGGCCTTGATCCTGAAGCTTTTGATTGGGGCCGCGGAAGTGGTACACCTACTGTGGGTTATGAATACAGTGTGATGAAAAACAATACCGATCGTTTTTTATTAGTTAGCAATTTTAATAGCTCTACTGCGGTTATTGGGACTGGAAAATATCAAATCACAGGGATTCCTTTAACTACCCCTATACGTACGCTTAATTCTGCTTTCGTTGGTAATTATACACTGATGGGTACAGAGAAAACCGTTTACCTTCATCGTTATCAACAGGGGCCAAACGCTATTGCAGAATGGGAGGCTCCCGCAAATGAAGAAGTAACCTGTGTGCGCCTGCAGAAGTTTTTCTATAATCCTGGGTTATCTGCTCAATTGTTGCCTCAGCCTAACACAGTCGTATACATTGGTACCTGGAACCCAGGCACAAAAGAAGGTAAAGTATATGCTTATATAATTGACCAGACTAATGGAACGATCAATAAGTCTACCGAGCGTGTTTACACTGGCTTTGGGAAAATCAAGGACATGGGATATAAATGGAGCCTGTAACCTGTAACTATTAAAAACGAACAAAACTTAGATCAATATAATGAAACAAAAAATCGCATTTACAATGGTCCTGCTTGCTGGATTTATTTCGACACAAGCACAGGACTACAACATCAAAGGAAAGCTCGAAGGACAGGGCAACGAAAGAATCATTTTGAGGGGCCTAAACGGAGAGATAACTGTAGAAGCAAAAAATAATAGCTTTGAATTGACAGGGATAGCAGGAGAGGAACCTTTTGTTACCACGATCAATACCAGCCTGGATCGCAACCTTTATCTGGGTGGAGGTAAAACAGGAATGTATCAACCATCATTACCATTGGAAATTGTGCTTTCTAAAGGTGCAAATTTGGTGATTACCGGTAATGCGATTGATATAAACATGGCTTCAGTAACTGGGGATGCACTAAATGAAAGCTTCACTCAATTCAGAAAATCTGAACTGCATTTGGTTAAAGAAATGGATGCACTTCGTCGTCAACTTGTAGAAACAAGAATTATGGGTGTTAAAGAAGGAATGAATGAGATTGGGAAAAAGATGCTTGAAAACAGACAAGCTATGGCTGCATCCAGAAAAAAATTCATTAAGACACATCCAGATGCTTTTGCTAGTATTTACTTCTTATCATTAACTGCAAAAGAGTATAAGACTGCGGAACTCGAAGATACTTATAATGGTCTTTCTGAAACCTATAAAAATACTCGTTATGCAAAGGGTATTCTGGCTAAAATTGAAGCTTTAAAAGTGGCGGATGCAGGCGGACCTGCACCTGATTTTACCAAACCTGATGTAAATGGTAGGCTAGTTAGTTTATCTCAATTTAGAGGGAAGTATGTGTTGCTGGATTTCTGGGGTAGCTGGTGTGGGCCTTGTAGAGCTGCCAACCCTCATTTGAAAGAACTTTATTCCGCTTATGCCACTAAAGGATTTGAAATACTAGGAGTAGCAAGTGAAAAAGTAAGCGGACAGGCCCAAGCTGAAAAAGTATGGAAGGAAGCTATAGAAAAAGATGGACTAACCTGGACCAATGTTTTAAATAATGAATTATCTATGAAGCAGGATGTTGTCCAGTTATATAATATTGAAGGTTATCCTACACAAATTTTACTGGATAAAGAAGGTAAAGTTATTGGTCGCTGGCTTGGTGCTGCGGGTAAACAACTGGATGATAAATTAAAGGCCATTTTTAACAAATAATATGTTAGCTAAACTAAAAAATATAACGGCATATGTACTGCTTGCAGGATTGATGTTGTACTGGAGTATGCCTGTATCTGCCCAGATTAAAAAAGGAATAACCGTTACAGGAAAAGTAAAATTTCAGAATCCTGATATTTTTAAAAAGTATAACATGGTATGGTTGTACAAGGGGATAGGAAAAGGAAGAAAGGCTGTCGACTCAGTTAAAGTAAACGTCGATGGCAGCTTCAGCTTATCAGTTAAAGCATCAGCATCAGGTTTATATTCCTTAGATATTTTAAAGTGGCAAACTGCTATTTTCTGGTCTGATGCAGATGTGAATCTTTTTGCTAGGGGTTATGACACCGCAAGAACAAAAAGTAAAAATTCTGGTTTCGTACGTTTAGAGAGCAAATCATCAGGTACAAATTTGATCACTACTGCTTTGTATCAGAAGTATCTTGCAGATCAGGAAATGGATTTGCTAAGCAAAGAGATGCTTACCGCCAGAAATTACATGAAAAAAGACACTTCGTGGTTCACTTACTTGAGAACCAATGGGTTGATCAGGCAAAAGGCAGATTTTGAGACATTAAGGCTTAAACAGTTGATTACTGCAAATCCAGGCAATCCGGCTGCCGTTTATTTGCTCAGTATGCTTTCCACAGATAAAGAGTCTGATTTTTTTTCAACGGAGCTTTCAAAGCTGATAGACAAACATCCACAGCTGGAAGAAGCTAAACAACTCAAAAAAGAGTTCATGGAACAAAATGCGATTAAAAATGCCTTGAAAAAAGGCAGTGTGATTCCCCATATCGCCTACAATGACCCTTTTGGGAAGGCAATAGATATCAATTCTTTTAAAGGAAAGTATGTGTTAGTAGATTTTTGGGCAAGCTGGTGTGGACCTTGCCGAAAAGCCATTCCGGAAATTAAAGAATTGTACAGTAAGTACAAAGACAGTGGTCTCGAAGTATTGAGCGTTTCTGTGGATACTGATCATGCAGCCTGGAGAAAAGCCATGTCTGAAGAAAATATGCCTTGGCCACAGGTATTGAGTCCTGATAAAAACAAAACGATGGCCAGTTTTATGATCGTTGGTATCCCGACACTTTACCTGATAGACAGGGAGGGGAAAATTGTTGAAAAGTACACAGGTTTTAGTGCTAAGCTGAAAACGCAACTTGAAGACGTTTTTAGTCAGAAAATATAAATTCTAAAATAAAAATGGCACCGTTTATAAACAGGTGTCATTTTTTTATAATTAAAATAATGAACTTAATTCATCCCGGCAGAATTGCGGCCTTATCTTTTATATACTTATGTTGTTTCGTATTTGAAGGTTACGCACAACAATCTTTTGATGCGAAACGTGTAGAGGCAACCACATCCGCAGTCATCAAAAAAGTTTATCCCGCATGTGTGCGCATATGGGGATATGATACCGTTAAGAAAGCGCAGAACAGTGCTCAGTTTAGTGGCGTTGTAGTGACTGCTGAAGGGCACATTCTTACGGCTGCCCATGCGATAAGACCGGGCAAAACTTACCTGGTCAATTTTCCTGATGGCAAGACTGTACTTGCAGAAGGAATGGGAAGGATTGCTTCTGAAAGTCAGGGCAGACCCGATGCTGCTATGGTAAAAATAAAGTCAAAAGGAATATGGCCATACGCGGAAATGGGCTGGTCTTCCTCAATAAAATTAAATAGTATGTGCGTGAGTATCGCTTATCCCACAAGCCTCAGCCAAAAACTACCATCGGTAAGGTTTGGCCGAATTAGCCGAGTAACTGATTTCTGGGGATTTATGGTATCGAGCTGTGCAATGGAACCCGGAGATTCAGGAGGACCTTTGTTTGATGATCACGGACGTGTTATCGGCATCCATAGCCGGATTGGTGTGGATGAAAAAATCAATTACGAAATTCCGGTTGATACTTACCGTAAATACTGGTCGGTACTTAATGTAGCGGAAGATTATAAATCCTTGCCTTTGCAGGTGGATTCCTCTGGGGTAGATCTGCAGGAAGCGCAAATTAAGCCTGTTCAAGAATTAGAAAATATGGAGAAACACTTCAGTAAGCCTGCATTTTATTTTGCTGGTAGCTGCCTACTGGTCAGGTCTGAGATAAAAGGAAAGTCGCAGCAGGTGTATGCGACCTTGTTATCAGTGGATGCTAAAGTCTCCAATTCAAAATTCAAGGCAGGGAGTTTCTTACTCAGTAAAAGCTCATTGACTGGTGATCATATTGTTGTTGAGACCGTTAATGGGAAAAAAAATACGGCGGTAGTTGTATCCAGAGATAAAGAAAACGATTTAGTTCTTTTGCATGTGGCTGCTAAACTAGGCACTGGAGTAAGATTAAGTGCTTTGCCTGATACAGCCCTTAAATGCAATGCGATTGGGAAGTTCCTGTTATCGGCTATGCCGGGACAAAGTAATAAGCTGAGTGTTTTGGGTAGTAGCTATTTTTCGCTAGATAAGAAGTTTAGCTCGGGATATTTTGGTGCTTCTGCCACCTTTATAAATAAACAGATTGTCCTGACAAGGATCGCGCCAGCCAGCCCCGCTGCAATAGCAGGATTGCTGCTTGATGACCAGATAACCGTAATTAACGGAGTTCCAATATCACTTCCTCCAGAATACGGCCGGGAGATAATGAAATACGAACCTGGTGACACCATCATCGTTCAGGGCATAAGGGCGGGTGTTCCTTACAACATATCGGTACATCTTACCTCAATGCCCGCAGTTGGAAGTCACCCTGCCGATCATTTCGCTGGTGGAAAGAGCAGGAGAAGAGATGGTTTTAAAACCGTTTTTACACATGATGCTATTATAAAACCAGAAGAATGCGGAAGTCCTGTTTTTGATTTAAATGGAAAATTCTATGGTGTAAATATCGCAAGGTTTAGCAGGACATCGTGTTTGGTAATGCCGGCTGATGTAATCAGTAAATTCGTGCTTAAAAGTCTAAAATAACTTGCAATTGATGTTAGTTATATCGGTATTAAATCTTATTTTTGCGCCTAATTATGCTTAGGAGCTTTACCGCCATCTTTCTATTGCTTGCATTAACATCCAGTCAGTTTAGCCGGTTGTTTATTTATGCGGGTTTTGAGCTTAATCAGAATTACATCTCCAGTACACTATGTGAAAACAGGAATAAACCTGAATTACATTGCGATGGTAAGTGTTATCTGATGAAAAAACTTAAACAAGCGGAAGAAAAGGAAAAGAAGCAGGCACAGGAAGCACAGAAGAAAAATTTTCAGGATCATTATCTGATTAGACCGAATGTTTCTTTAACGTTACCAGCTTATTTCATCAGAAAGATTGCTGCTGTCGAAATCTCCTTTAAACTTCCCACGAACACTTTCGAGCTGTTTCAACCGCCGAAAACTTACTTTTCATAGTCAAACAGTTTAAATTTTCTTTGTTAAAATAATATGTCCATCTTTTAGATGGTACTGGAATTTTTATGCTGCTTGAATCTTAAAAAATCCTTACGATTTAGCAAGTTGTATTACAATTAAACCACTGTCAATCTTCTTCTTTTAGTAAAGATGCTGACCTGAAGTAAAGGGGAAGCGAAATGAACTCAGGATGAAACAGGGGGCTAATGATGCAGCCTGTGTAATACCTTATTTTAAAAAAAATGAAAAGAATACTATCAATTATAAGTCTCTCTATATTGTTGACTGCCTGCTCTAAAAATGATGATCCAAAACCAGACTTTAACGAAAGTGAAAAAGCTGGTTTATCTATACAGTTTGACAATATAGTAGGTAACAAAAAGCTGATTTTAAACAATGGAAATTATACCAATGCATTAGGTCAACAGTTTAATGTTTCCATGTTACAGTACTTTATCAGCAATATCAAATTGAAAACTACAGAGGGACAAGAATATATTGTTCCACAAGATGACAGTTATTTCCTGATCAATCAAGCTGATGCAGCAAGTCAGTTTGCAAAGGTTCAGGTTCCTGTGGCAGATTACCAATCCTTAACTTTTACTATTGGTGTGGATAGCTTACGCAGCACTATGGATGTAAGCAAAAGAACAGGTGTTTTAGATCCGGCTGGAGATCACAGTACGAGTGGAATGTATTGGTCGTGGAACAGCGGTTATATATTTCTAAAGCTGGAAGGTTCCGCTCCTGATGCAGGATCTGCTGATCAAAAAATCAGGTATCATATCGGTGGATTCGGTGGGTACTCAGCACCGGGAATCAATAACATTAAGTCAGTAACTATTGATTTAAGAACAGCAGGTATTGCTAAAGTACGCAAAGACAGGAATAGCAATATCCACTTGTTTGCAGATATTATGAAAGTCTTTAATGGCCCTGCCAACGTTAGTTTTGTTACAAACCCAACTGTAATGTCCGGTTCGTACAGCACAGTGGTGGCAAATAATTATGTAAATATGTTTAGTCACGATCATACTGAAAATTAATAGGATAACCATGAGAGCAAACCACTTATATGTATGGTGTGTCATCATACTTTTTATAGTTGGCTGTAGTAAAAATGAGGTTATAAAAGAAGAGATAGAAAGTTTCCTGGGTTTTAAAAAACCCGGGAACTTTCCTGAACCTGAATATAATTTCGTCAATAATCCGGTCACCAAAAGTGGGTTCGAATTGGGAAGAGCCTTATTTTATGAACCCAGGTTTTCAAGGGACAATTCAATTTCATGCGGTTCTTGCCACATACAATCTGCCGCTTTTACACATCATGGTCATGATGTAAGTCATGGTATTGAAGACAGATTGGGTAAACGTAATTCTCCGCCAATTATGAACCTGGCATGGAGGAAGACTTTCATGTGGGATGGTGGAGTATTTGATCTGGATCTGCAGCCGATTGCACCAATAACGGCACATGAGGAAATGGATGAAACCCTTGAACGTGTATTAGCTAAGCTTAGGGCAATGCCGAAATACACCAGTTTATTTAATGCAGCTTTTGGAACTGAAGAAATCAATACTGCAAGAACAATGAAAGCTATGTCTCAGTTTATGCTGATGTGTATCTCTAGCAATTCCAAATATGATAAGGTGATGCGTGGGGAAGATAATCAGGAATTCACTACAGAAGAAGAACAGGGGTTCAATTTGTTTAAGCAACATTGTGCAAGTTGTCACAAAGCACCTTTGTTTACTGATGAATCTTTTAGGAATAATGGAATAGGTATTGGCTCTGTAGATGATCTGGGACGCTATGAGATTACAATGAATGATGCTGACAAGTATAAATTTAAAGTACCTAGTCTTAGGAATCTGAAATATAGCGCACCATATACGCACGACGGGAGGTACTTAACACTCAAAGGTGTGTTAGATCATTATTCATCAGAAGTAATGCAAACGCCAAATCTGGATCCCTTACTACAGCAAAATGGAAAACTGGGAATTCCACTTTCAGAAGCTGATAAAACTTATTTGTTGGCTTTTCTGAATACATTAAATGACGAGACTTTCATTAAGGAGAAGTCCCTTTCTGAACAATAAAAAATAGAAATGATGAATAAAATAATAATTGCCACATTGATATTGCTTATGACAAGTTTAACAGTAGTTAAAGCATGTGATATTTGCGGATGTGGTGTTGGAAGCTACTATCTTGGTATTTTACCTGAGTACAATAAGCGTTTTTTAGGGATGCGCTATCAATACAAGAATCTGAATACGCATTTGGGACCCTATGGAGAACGGACACCGATTACTGCTGATGAAACTTATCAAAGCGCAGAACTTTGGGGCGGATGGAACATCGGGACTAAGTTCAGAGTGCTAGCTTTTGTACCTTATAATTTTAATGAGCGTAAAGCTCAAACTGGCAATGGAAGTAAAAACGGATTGGGAGATATTGCATTGATGGGATATTATAAAGTGTTTGATCATAAAGGAACAGTGGGCGAACGTTTATTGGTACAATCACTATGGATTGGTGGAGGAATAAAAGTTCCTACAGGTAAATATGAGCCCGCTGAGAGAACTGCTGTTCAGGAATCACCAAATAACTTTCAACTGGGTACTGCAAGTACAGATTTTACCCTTAATGCTGCGTATGATATCAGGTATAATGATGTAGGATTGAATGCCAATGTAAACTACAAGATCAATACGGAAAATAAGTATGAATATCGTTACGGCAATAAGTTTACAGCTAATTTGCTGGCTTATTACAAAATAAGAATTGCAAAAGCGATTACAGTTGCTCCGAATGCAGGCGTTTTATATGAGACGGCTCAGAAAGATATAGAATCTGGTAAGTATGATGTTGATGTATCGGGAGGCTATTCACTATCTGCTGTAGCTGGTATTGAGGTAGGAATGAAAGGATTATCTTTTGGTGCAAACTATCAGAATGTTAGATCTCAAGATCTGGCAGGGGGAAGGGCTTATGCCGGAAATAGGTTAATGGTACATATGTCTCTACCATTTTAATTCTACCTACTCTTGAAGCATTTAAAGGGGTTGTATTGATTAATTCAACCCCTTTAAATTTATATTTTAAATGTTGAAAGTTTATTTTCAGCCAGTTGCAGTTGTTGTTGCATTTCACTGATAGCGATATTACTTTGCTTTTTTAGCTCAGGAATCAGTTCTTGATAATAAGCAATGCCTTGCAGCAATTGCTCTTTAAATTTACTGAAATACTTTGCTTTTTTAACGCTCAGTTCATCTAATTGCAAGGAGATATCTTTCTTTAGGTAATCTACATATAGGTTCAACTCATTGATAAACAGATTAGGGCGATTAACAGATTCCAACAGGTTTGTTTTGCCATAAATGTGCTGTATCATTTCTTTTAAGGAATATTTTCCTGAGAAATAGGCAAGATTAGGACCTGGACAAATGCTCACGGCTTTACTTTCTTTTGGCTTCAGGATATCATGTTTTAAATAAGTTGAGGAGCATAAACCCTCGCAAAGACATATTTTTTCAGTGATGGCATCAAACTGTTGTTTGCGATTTTCTGGTGTCAGTTCCTGCTTTTCAAGTTCTTTAAGTTTCAGATTCTGGTATTCCCGGGATGCTGTACATATTGGCAAAGCCGTAAATTCTGTATTTGTAGATAGAAATTTCTTTGTACAGGGGCTACCTGGTCTGCCTTTGGCAATACGCTCCAATCTGAGTTGTTCCATGCTGCTTTTCTTAAAGTTGTTAAAAAGTACGCCCAATGGTGATGAGTTACTTACATAATAGTCAGACTGATCGGCATTAACCAGGTCAGTAAGTGTATCTTCATCTACATTGGTGGCTTCTGGAACCAATAAAAATGGACTTCCCCAACCAGCAGCATCCAATTGGTAATAATTGATCAGAAACTGATGCTCTTCAGCGGTGCCAATTCCACCCTGAGCTGTAATTCGCTGTTGAGGAGGGGAAATAAGGGAGATGTCTTTTATGGCTAAGGCTGCCTTATAAATATCAAATAATTCAATAGCCAATGAAGAACGTTTTTCTTTAAATTCTTCTAAAATTGGTCCCAATAGAAAGCCTTCTGTAGCGAAAGCGTGCCCGCCACAGTTTAATCCCGATTCGACTCTGAATTCAGATACCCATAAGCCCTTTTTTGCTAGCATCTTTGCTTGTATCATTGCTGAACGGAAATCACTAACCTTCAGGATAATGGTTTTGTTATAAACACCAGAACTGTCGGGGTAAAAGTCTGCACATTTCTCCATATAGGCATACAAACGAGGATTTAATCCGGCCGAGATGATAACAGATGCATTAAGATCGCTGTTCGCAAAACCCCGCATGGCTGCAAGCGCATCGGCATAATCATCGCCCAGGTATTCATCTTTTACGCTATAATTGGCTTTGTCAACTTTCGACATAATATTTACATCAATATTTCCAGGTTTTAGCTTTTTCTTTAATGCCTCAAATGCTAATGCTTTCTCTTTATCATCAGTGATTCCCTGTACTTCCTTGTATTTTGTTTTAAGGAAAGATTTATCTGGAAGTAGCTCGAAATAAGTATCTAAGGCAGTTCCGGTATCGGCTGGCCCATTTAATAAATTTTTAAACTGTTCCTTAATTAGCTTATTTAATAAATTCAAATAAGAAGTAATTCTTACTGCACGACTATCTGGTTCTTTTTTATCAATAAGTACATAATTTTCGTTGTTTTTTTCAGAGTGAAATTTCCTCATTCGCTCAGTCAGCTCATCATCCACAATAGAAACAACAGAAGAAATCCCATATTTAGCCACTTTTAAAGGAGTATCTATAGAATATCCCAGGCCTAGTACTGGTATATGAAAGGTATGATTCATGATTTATTAATAAGATTTAGAACGCAAAAGAGCATACTATTCCTAGTTTAAAATATGATGGGAATCACTTTTAAAATTGACTTTGACGATAAATTGATGATTATAAAATGTATATATTTGTGAAAACGCAGATATGGAGCAAGTCAGGTTATTAGAAGCAATTATTGAAACTGCTATTGATGGGATTATTACCATTGACAGGAGGGGGCATATTGAAAGTCTAAACCCAGCTGCGCTTAAACTATTTGGTTATACTCTTGAAGAGGTAAAGGGGCGAAACATAAAAATGCTGATGCCTGAGCCGGATAAAAGCGGACATGATGGTTATCTGAACAGATATCAAACTACGGGTGAAAAACGGATCATTGGTAAAGGACGGGAAGTACGAGGTCTTAGAAAAGATGGCTCTACTTTTCCATTCAGACTTGCTGTTAGTGAGGTACAATATGATGATCGTATCATTTATACAGGTTTTATACATGACCTTTCGAAAGAGAAGGAAGCCGAAGAACGTTTGCGTGAATATGCTGCTGAACTTGAAGAACTGGTAGAAGAACGAACCAAATCATTAAGAAAATCAGTAAAAGCATTAAGTGAAGCAAAAGAAGAGGTAAGTTTGTCGCTGGTGAAGGAAAAAGAACTTAATCAGATGAAAAGTCGCTTCGTTTCCATGGCCTCACATGAGTTCAGAACACCACTTAGCTCAGTTCAGCTTTCTTCTTCACTGATCGAGAAATACGCGCAACCTTTTAATAATAAAAATATTACCAAGCATGTTGGCAAGATCAAAAATGCAGTCGGTAATTTAACTACAATATTAAACGATTTTCTATCGCTCGAACGTTTGGAAGCAGGTATTGTGGAGCCGGTTTATATTCCTTTTGATTTGGTGAAACTATCAGAAGAGGTGACAGAAGAAATGCAGATGATTGCCAAACAACAGCAACATATTATTTATCAGCATACCGGTTTAGAAAGCATGGTTAGCCTGGACCAGAACCTGATCCGTAATTGTATGATTAACCTGATCTCTAATTCTATTAAATATTCAGGTGAGAATACTTTTATAGAGTTTAATACAGAGATCAATGATAATGAATGTACCATTACCATAAAAGATAATGGGATTGGAATCCCAGAGGCTGATCAGAAGCATTTGTTTCAGCCGTTTTTCCGTGCTAACAACACTGGAAATATTCCTGGTACAGGATTAGGATTAAATATTGTACTGCGTTATGCAAGCCTGATGAATGGAGTCTTGCATTTTCAAAGTGAGATCAATAAGGAAACTACTTTCAAACTTTCTTTTAATAAATAAATGGAGAAAACGACTATACTTATTATTGAAGATAATGATGACATTAGAGAAAGTACTGCTGAAATACTTGAATTGGCGAACTATACCGTTTTACAAGCCGATAATGGAAAGATAGGTTATGAAATAGCGACAAAGCATTCCCCGGATCTGATTTTATGCGATATTATGATGCCTGAGATGGATGGTTATAGTGTGTTGTATATGTTGAGCAAAAATCCCAAAACGGCTGTTATTCCTTTTATTTTTCTGACTGCTAAAGCAGAACGCATTGATATGAGAAAGGGTATGGAAATGGGAGCTGATGATTATTTGACTAAACCGTTTGATGATGTAGAATTACTGAACGCAATTGAAATAAGGTTAAGCAAGAAAGATAAACAAGAAAGCTTTTATAGTCAGTCTATAGAGAAATTATCAAGTTTAATAGTAACTTCAGGTATGCCTGCACTTCAGAAAATGATTGAAGAGCGTAAAGTACGGAACGTAAAAAAGAGGCAGGTTATTTATTATGAAGGTGATGATGTTAACGGTATATATCTGATCCTTACTGGTAAGATTAAAACGATAAAGCTGAGTACTGATGGGAGGGAATTACTTACAGGTATGTATGGTTCAGATAATTATTTTGGAATCGCAGCTTTTTTAAGTCAGGAACCTTATGCAGAAACTGCGGAAGCGGTAGAAGATTCTACAGTATGTTTATTACCGAAGGAAATGGTTGAAGAGTTACTGAATAAACACCCTGATGTAGCCAGACAATTTATTCAGATTTTATCTAATGATTTGTTGGAAAAGGAAGAACAGTTATTACAATTAGCTTATCATTCTGTAAGAAAGCGTTTGGCAGAAGCACTGATCAGATTATTAAGGCAGGAGGAGAGAAGTGATGAATTAAACCTGAAAGTTTCAAGGGATAACCTGGCCGCAATGGCTGGTATTGCTACTGAAACGGTAAGTCGCATATTAAGCGATTTTAAAGAGGAAGAAATAATAGAGCGAAAAGGGAGTAAAATTATTATCCTGGACGAGTTCCGTCTTCAAAATATGAAAAACTGACGAATATCACTTTTTCAACTGATTGAACTCATTTCTTATGAATTAAGGTACTGGTAAATTTGATTATTAATAATCAGTTTACATGAAAGTTGTTGCCTACAGTATAAAGTCATTCGAGAAAGAACCCCTGGCCATTGCCAATCATAAAAAGCATGAAATCACACTGATTTCTAACATGCTAAATGCCGATACTGTAAGCTATGCGACAGGTAAGGAAGCAGTAATTGTATTTGAAGATGATGATGTCTCAGCAGATGTGATCAACGAATTAGCTGATATGGGAGTGAAGTTTATTGCTACACGCTCAGTGTCTACCAAGCACATAGATCGTGATGCTGCTACTACCAGGTCTATACGCGTTGCAAGCGTGCCACAAATTGCCTTAAACAACCTTAATGACAGTCAATTACCTATGGCCCTGGCTGAGGAAACCATATTAAATCTTGACAAATGGCAGCAGAAGAAGTGTCTGGGATTAGCCTGTGTTTGTTCCAGATCATGTGACCAGATAAACCACTCAACTCTCCACAACCACACCACTCATGAACACAAGCACACTGACTAAAAGGTACCAAGTTGCAGCTCCTCGTTATACCAGTTATCCAACGGTCCCATATTGGGATGAAACCGGTTTTAATGTTGAAAAATGGAGCCAGGCTATTGTAAAAGCATTTGATATTAGCAATCACCAGGATGGGATTAGCTTGTATATACACCTTCCTTTTTGTGAGGACTTATGTACGTATTGTGGCTGTAATACCCGTATTACTAAAAATCATGGTGTAGAAAAACCTTACATTGATGCTTTGTTAAAAGAATGGCAACTTTATATTAAGTTGTTTAAGAACAAACCAGTAATCAGGGAATTACATCTTGGTGGTGGAACACCGACTTTTTTTAGTGCCGATAATTTACAGTTTTTAATTAATGGTTTGCTGAACGATACAATCTTACATAAAGATGCTGAATTTAGTTTTGAAGCGCATCCAGGAAACACAACGAAAATGCACTTAAAAACGCTCGGTGAATTAGGCTTTAAACGCTTAAGCTTGGGAATTCAGGATTTTGATCCTGTAGTGCAAACCGTAATCAATAGATTTCAATCAGTTGGACAGGTAGAAAGTACAACAAAACTTGCGCGTCAGAATGGATATACCTCCATTAACTATGATTTGATTTATGGCTTGCCTCATCAGACTTTTACAGGTCTTTCAAATACGATAGAGGAAGTGATCAGATTAAAGCCAGACAGGATTGCATTTTACAGCTATGCACATGTACCATGGGTTAAACCAGGACAACGTCGTTACACGGAAGAAGATTTACCTACATCTGAAGCTAAACAGGAATTATACAAACTAGGTAGAAGAATGCTAAAGGAAAATGGTTATATAGAAATAGGTATGGATCATTTTACCTTGGAAACGGATAGCCTTTATAAAGCAGAAAAGGAGGGTACTTTACACCGAAACTTTATGGGATATACGCATCAATATAGCCGTGTATTGGTTGGCTTAGGAGTTTCCTCTATAAGCGATACCTGGAATGCGTTTGCACAAAATGTTAAGACAGTAGAAAATTACATGGAAATTGTGAATAGAGGTGAGTTTCCAGTATTTAAAGGTCATATTCTTACAGAAACAGATCTCCTGATCCGCAAGCATATTTTAAATATCATGTGCAAAGGATATACCGCATGGACTAGCAAGGAATTGGAAGATGAAGATTTTGCTAAAGGGATAGCTAAAATGCGCTGGTTAGCAAATGATGGTTTAATTATGCTCTCTCCGAACCAGTTACAGGTTACCGCTATTGGTAAAAAATATTTAAGAAATATTTGTATGAGTTTAGATGCAAGGTTGTGGGAGAAACAGCCTGAAAAACAGCTATTCAGCTTAGCAGACTAATTGTACTTATATTCCCCCGCAATTAATGCTCATTAATGCAATTACAGGCTGGTCTTTTGATCGGCCTGTTTGATTTTATACTCCATCAATTGTCCAATAGAGGTGGCTCTGATAATTGCTTTTTCGGCAAGTGGGCCTTCGAAATTATTGTTTATAGTTGTTTTCCATATTTCCATCCAGCGTTCAAAATGAGCTGGAAGAAGGGGGACAGAACGATTCAAATCCAGGTGTTTTAACATTGGGTTACCCTGGTAAGTAATCACATCAAAAAGGATAGTTTCCCAAAAAGAAACCATAGTTGGGATATGACTTTCTAAATCGAACTTAGCAGCTGTAAATACAGGGCCTATAAGTGAATCAGCTAATGCTGTTTTATAAAATGTATTTACAAGGAATTGTATATCCTCTCTATGTGCTATATCTTTCATGATTTCTAATTACAGTTGCTAATTCCTGTTGCTGCCGGACTTAAGTATGGGATGTCTAGCGTTAACCCCCTTAGAATGAACCATACTCCAATACAAAGCATCAAGTAGGGGACAATGCGATTAATTTTCTGTCTGAATAGATTTCCTGTGAATCCAACCCCAAGTGTAGCAATGAACATCAAAGGTAATGTTCCTAGTCCAAACCAAAACATATATGCCACAGAACTTTGTATACTTTCGGTATTTAAAGCCCCGGCAAGGGCAAGATAAACAAAACCGCAGGGAAGGAAACCATTGATAAAACCTATAATAAGATGGTTGGCTTTGTGTTTTAAAGCATAGTTAAACATCTTGTTGAAGGGACCGAGTAAAAAGGATGGGCTATCGTTTAAGAATCGAAATTTGAATATTCTGGAACAAGCAGCTATAACAATAAGTAATCCGCTTAGAATGCTTACAATTTGTTGAAAGCCGGCTAACCAGATCTGTTTACCGATAAGGCCGATAACTATCCCTAAAATGCAATAGGCAATAGTTCGTCCAAATTGATAAATAAGCTTATCGGCCACGATAAAAAACCAGCCCTTTTTTAATGATGGAACGGCAAAAGCAAGGGGACCGCACATACCTATGCAATGTACGCTCCCCATCAATCCAATCATAAAGGCCAGTTTTTCGTTGCTCATGGTATCATTACCTCCTGTTCGTTTAGGTAGGCTTTCCCATCGGTTGTCCATGCAATGATCAATCGCCATTGCCCTTTTTCTATTCCGATAAGGGGTATTTTTACAGTATGAAGGTTGTCCGTACTGATGGATATTTTTTTGTCTAGTCGTTTATCAGAATTTCTGATCAGTTTTAACTCACCTTTAGCCTTATCTTTAAAGGTAAGCAGGATAAAGGTTTCTGTAATACTGATCTCTGGTGCTGCATCATCAGTTTTTACATGTTCTTTGCGTTTGTAATCTTCATCATAAGCTAAGCCTTTTTCATAGTAGTCTGTGTCTACAAGAGCATCAGATTTACTGTTGATCATCTTTATGGCAAGCACAATAATGAAACTCATAAAGCAAAGCATGCCGATTATTAATTTTGTTCCCCAGTTCATTTCTTTAATCATTAGGTGGACCTATAAAAGTTGTTTCAAATCGATCAGCAATTTTATCATTAGCAATTAGCTTAAACTTAATGACCGATTTGTAAGTTTTAATGTCTTTTTGTGGAAGGATTACAAAGAATGTGAGTTTTGCTACTCCTCCATAAGCGATACTATCCAGTTTTTGTATGTATTGTATTTTTGCTCCGGGCTGGTCGGGTACGATTTCAAACTTAATACTACTGTTGGTTTTGTTTATGAGCTCAGCATTATATAAGTTGCTAACTGCTTTTTCTTTGTCTCTTAATTGGAAAAGTGTTCCACCAGCTCTAAGGATGGTGGTTTTAACGTCGCTTCTGGTAATCAGCAAATAGGAAAGTACAGCTATCAATAAAAATAAAACACCTGAGTAGGCATAAATGCGTTTGTTCAGATAAAATGCTTTTTTATTTTTTATTTCGTCTTCGGACTTAAAGCCAATTAGTCGGGTAGGACGGTTAATTTTTTCCATGACCATATCACAAGCATCGATACAGGCAGTACAGTTAACACATTCCATTTGTGTACCATTACGGATGTCGATGCCGGTAGGACATACATCAACGCAAAGTTTGCAATCTATGCAATCTCCAGATAGGTTTTCTGCCGCTTTAATGCGCTTAGCTCTTGGTTCACCACGCTCATAATCATAAGCAACAATGATACTTTGATTGTCAAGTAAAACACCTTGCAAGCGTCCGTAAGGACAGGCTACTGTACATACCAGTTCTCTCATTTTAGAAAAAACGAGGTAAAACACAAATGTGAATACGGAGATAGAAATAAATCCTGAGAGGTGTTGGGAAACTGGCTCTGTGATAATTTTAATGAGTTGAGTTGAGCCAATTAAATATGCTAAAAAGGTATTTGCAATTAAAAAAGATATGCAAAGATATATACCATGTTTTAAGGTCTTTTTAAAGATTTTAGTACCCGTAAGTGGGCCTTCGTCAAGTTTTTTACGTTTAAAATGATCTCCTTCAATCCAGATTTCAATTTTACGGAAAACCATTTCCAGAAATATGGTTTGGGGACAGGCCCAACCACAGAAGACACGGCCAAATACTACTGTGAATAAAACAATGAAGACAATAAAAGTAAGCAGGGCGAGTACAAATAAATAAAAGTCCTGTGGCCAGAATATAATACCAAAGAAGACGAATTTCCTTTCCAGTACATTTAACAGAATCAGTTGCTCACCATTTAGTTTAATAAATGGTGAGGCAAACAATAGTACGAGAAAGAAATAACTAATTACCGAACGGTATTTGTATAACTTTCCTTTTACAACTCTGGGATATATCCATTTACGATTTTTCCCATCATCAGTTAATGTTGAGATCTGATTTCTGAAATGATTTGGACTCTGCGACATATTATTCTTTATCACCTTGCGGAGCTTTAGCTCCTGGAGGATTACTTCCTTTTATAGATAAAATGTAGCTGGTAATATCAGCAATTTGCTTTCCGTTCATAGACTTCTCCCATGCGATCATTCCTTTTTCAGGAACTCCATATTTTATGGTTCTGAAGATATCTTTTACAGTTCCGCCATGAAGCCAGTATTCATCTGTAAGATTTGGTCCAACCGTACCTTCACCATGTTCACCGTGGCATGGTGAACATACATTTTTAAACAAAGCGGCGCCAGCTTGTAAAACAGCTTCATCCGATGAAGCCTCTACATTGTTTTCATTTATTTTATTTGCTCCACCAGCACCTGGTTTCTGCAACATCACCAAGCGTTCTTCTTCAGCCTGGAGCAGCTCTGCAGCATATTCCTGCTCCTGAGATTGACCCCATCCGATAACATGGTAATTCACCATATAGCCTATTGCGAAAATGATAGTGCCATAAAAGAGTACCATAAACCAGGCGGGAGTTGGATTATCTAGTTCAGCAATCCCATCAAATTCATGCTCCATTACCAGGTCTTTCTCTTCCGAAAGTGGTCTTAGGCCTAATATCCAGTTCCACAGTGTCTTTTTTTCTGGTTTTTCGGCTTCAAGCTGATCTTGTTCAATCTGGTACTTCTCTTTTTCCTCAGCAGAAGCAAAATACGTTGGATGTAAGCTTTGCTGAACAAAGATTTTGATTACTCTCAAAACCAGTATTGCGGCTATTAATATGCTTACTGAAACAAACAGTAAGGCCCAAAGTAATATATCGTTCATTTTACATCATCTTTTAAAGGGAGTTCACTCATATATTTTACCTCATCTTTTTTCATTGTAAATAGCAGGACAGCTACCATAATGAAGAAAAGCATGAATATTCCCAGTGAGGTAAGCAGGTAGCCGTTGTTACCTGTGGCTTGATCTAAAAATTGTTTAAACATGGTATTATTTTTTAGGGTTACTTCGCTTTAATGTCGGTTCCAAGTCTCTGTAAATAAGCAATCAATGCTATGATTTCCTTATCGCTCTTTACCTTAATGTTGTTCTGTTGCAGGTCTGCAGCAATAGCTTTGGCCTGAATATCCAGATCCTGATTGGCTTTGTGCTCATAACCAACTTCATATGGTACTCCTAATGTGCGCATAGCATTGATTTTAGCACGAGTAGTAGTCGTGTCCAGTGTTTGAGTAGCCAACCAATCGTATGGAGGCATGATACTACCTGGCGACATAGTTTGCGGGTCTACCATGTGATTGTAATGCCAAACGTTGCCATATTTGCCACCTTCACGTTGTAAATCAGGACCAGTACGTTTTGAACCCCAAAGGTGTGGATGGTCATATACAAACTCACCAGCTTTACTGTATTCGCCATATCTTTCCGTTTCAGAGCGGAATGGACGTATCATTTGTGAGTGACAGCTTACGCAACCTTCTTTAATATATAGATCACGCCCCTGTAATTCGAGTGGACTGTATGGTTTTACACTACTGATGGTAGGAATATTAGATTTAATAGTGAAAGTTGGCATCATCTCGATCATTCCACCAATAAGAATTACAATCAATGAAAGTACCAGAAATATCATTGGTTTACGTTCCAATACACGGTGTAGTTTTTTGTCAGAACCTTCAGCAACAAATTCTTTAGGTAAAGGCATTGCTTCAGCAGCCTCATTAGCCAATAATTTTCCTGTACGTACCGTTTTGATCAGGTTGTAAGTCATCACAATTACTCCAGCAAGGTATAATGCTCCACCAATTGCTCTTAAGACATACATTGGTAAGATCTGGATTACAGTTTCAAGGAAGTTAGGATACCTTAACATACCCTCTTCAGTAAACTCTTTCCACATCAATCCTTGTGTAAATCCGGCAAAGTATAGTGGTACAGCATAAAAGATGATACCTAAAGTGCCAATCCAGAAGTGGAATGAAGCTAATTTTTTAGAGTATAGAGAGGTTCTGTAGATTCTTGGTATGAGCCAGTATAGGATTCCGAAGGTTAAGAATCCGTTCCAACCTAAAGCTCCAACGTGAACGTGTGCTACAATCCAGTCTGTATAGTGAGCAATGGCATTAATTTGTTTTAACGCCAGCATCGGGCCTTCAAAAGTAGCCATACCGTAAGCAGTTAAACCAACTACCATAAATTTAAGTGTAGCATCTTCACGAACCTTATCCCATGCACCACGAAGTGTAAGCAATCCGTTGATCATACCCCCCCAGCTTGGTGCAATAAGCATAATAGAGAAAGCTACACCTAGCGATTGTGCCCAGCCCGGAAGCGAGGTATACAGTAAATGGTGAGGACCAGCCCAGATATAGATAAAGATAAGCGACCAGAAGTGAAGAATACTTAATTTATAAGAGTAAACCGGGCGCTGAGCCATTTTCGGAAGAAAATAATACATCATACCCAGGTATGGGGTGGTTAAGAAGAAGGCTACGGCATTGTGGCCATACCACCATTGTACCAGAGCATCTTGTACACCAGCATATAAATAATAGCTTTTAAAAGCAGATATAGGTAATTGAAATGAATTAACAATGTGAAGAACAGCAACAGTTACAAAGGTTGCAATGTAAAACCAGATGGCCACATACATGTGCTTTTCTCTGCGTTTGATGATTGTACCAAACATATTAATTCCAAACACTACCCATATTAAAGTAATAGCAATATCAATTGGCCATTCCAGCTCTGCATATTCATGAGATGAACTGAGCCCCAAAGGAAGTGTAATTACAGCAGCTACAATAATAAGTTGCCATCCCCAGAAATGTATTTTACTAAGTGTGTCACTATACATCCTCGCTTTTAGCAGGCGTTGTAGAGAATAATAAACGCCCATGAATATGGCGTTACCCACAAATGCGAAAATAACCGCATTGGTGTGTAGAGGTCTGATCCGACCAAATGTAGTGTACTGAGAGCCCATATTTAATGCAGGTTTGAAGAGTTGCATTGCAATGAGCAAACCAACCGTCATGCCTATAATGCCCCATACAATGGTCGCTATGGCAAAGTTTCTGACGATCTTGTTGTCGTAGTAAAATTTATCTGTCATGTGTAATTAATGAAAGGTTTGTGGGTGTAAAATTACCCGGGTATAGTTTATTTGGGAATGATAGGTGTCTGACTTAAATGTGATCTTCATCACATTTTTCAGACTTATCGTGCACTTTAATTTCATCATCAAAAAGTATACGTACCGATGGGGTATAAGTATCATCATGCTGTCCGTTTTTAGTGGCCCAGAAAAAGGCTGCGAGAAAGATAAGTGCTAGCAAGATGCTGCATCCTATCAAAAAGTAGATCATGTTCATAGTAAGTTGTTTTTACGTGCATAAAGTCTTGCTGCTATGCTGGTAAATAATATTATTGTAACTGTACTGATGGGCATTAAAATAGCAGCAATGAGAGGAGATAATAATCCTTGAACTGCAAAGCTTAAACCTACTATGTTGTACAGTAGTGATATAACAAAGCTGATATGGATTACTTTTACACCATCTTTTGCCTGTTGGATAAATTGTGGTATTTTTTGAAAAGCTGCGCCATCCAGAATGGCATCACAGTCTGGCGAGAAATTATTGATGTTGTCTGTAACTGCAATACCGAGATTGCTTTGTCTTAATGCACCGGCATCATTTAAACCATCACCAAACATGACAACTTTTTTGCCATTGCTTTGAAGGACCTTTATATAGTCTAGCTTATTCTGTGGGCTTTGTCCAAATTGCATCTGTTGCGCACGGGGAAAGAAAGGGATAAGCATTGGTTTATCATGGTCCTGATCGCCTGATAACAAATGAAGATCGGCATATTTGCTTAGTTTGAAAATGACATCTCTAAATCCATCGCGCCATTGTTGCCTGAAAGTGAAGTAGCCCAGATAATTGTCGTTAATCATTACATGTACACTACTTTCTTTTGGTGAGGTGATTAGCGGCAGGCCAATAAAAGCGGAACTTCCCAATTTCACTTTATTACCATTAATTCTGCCACTAATTCCTCTTCCAATTTTTTCAACATAATCATCAACTAAATAAACCCTGTTTATATTTAAAAGCTTTACAAGTTCCCTGCTTAAAGGGTGGCCTGAGTTTCGGGCCAGGTCGCTAAGTAGTTGTTTCTGTTCTGTAGTGATGCTGCCATGGAAACTGAACCCTGCAGCCTCTGGGTTACTGATGGTTCCCGTTTTGTCGAAAACAAAAGTGTCTATTCTTGCAAGTTCCTCTACCACAGCAGTACTTTTTAAGTAGAATTTATTCTTGTCCAAAATGCTCAATACTGCTGCCAGTGTAAATGGAGTACTTAAGGCAAGAGCGCAAGGGCAGGCTATAATCAGTACTGCTGTAAATGAGGCTATAGCTTTAGTCGTATTGTTATCATAAAACATCCAGAATGCAGCAGAACCTAATGCTATAGATAGCAGAACTATACTGAAATACTTACTTGCTGTATCACTAAATGTTTTAATTCTGTTTTTATCTGTAAAAAAAGCTTCGTTGTTCCACAATTTAGTCAGGTAACTTTGAGAAACAGGTTTTATAACTTCCAGCTCTACAGCCCCCAAAAGTTGACGTCCTCCTGCATACACTACTTCTCCTAGTGTTTTTTTTATGGGCATAGATTCACCTGTAACAAAACTGAAGTCCACTTCAGCTTCTCCTTTTAGTAATATGGCATCTGCAGGAATGATCTCGTTACTTCTGATCAGCATCCTGTCGCCAGTGCTAAGTTCATTAAGCGGAACAGGCTTTTCCTGACCATCTTTAATCAGGGTTACCGCAACTGGAAAGTAAGATCTGTAATCACGCTCGAAAGAGAGGTGATGATAAGTGCGTTTCTGCATCCATTTACCAATCAGCAGAAAAAAGACAAGACCGCAAAGGGTATCTACAAACCCAGCACCTGTATTTCCAACAATTTCATATACAGATCTTATAAACATTACTGCAATACCCAGGGCAAGAGGAAAATCTAGATTTAATATTCCATTTTTCAGATTGTTGTAAGCAGAGCTGAAATAGTCTCTTCCACAATAGAAGGTAACAGGTATAGCAAAGGCCAGGTTTAGCCAACCAAAAAAGGATTTAAACTCTTTTTCAAGATCAGACAGTCCAAAGTATTCTGGAAAGCTAAGTAGCATAACATTACCAAAACAAAAGCCGGCTAATGCTATTTTAGAGACTAGTTTCCTTTCAGAGAAGTCAGAGTTTTGCTTTTTTACAACATCTTGTAGACTGATGAGTGGTTCATAACCAATAGAAACCATCGTTTCAATTATAGCTCTTAACGAACTCTGACCGCTTTTAAAGGTGATACACACCTGTTTCTTTAAAAAATCAATTCTGGATTGTACAATTGAGGGATTAATTTTATGCAGGTTTTCTAGAAGCCATATGCATGAACTACAGTGAATTGCAGGGACATATAGGGTAATAGATGTAATTTTATCATCCTGATAATCCACTAACTTGCTGATTATTGAAGGCTCATCAAGATATTCATAATGTTTGGACTGAACCTTTTGACTTTGTCCTGGAACATCATTGTAGGCATAGTAATTATTTAGGTTATGGCTGGAAAGAATTTTATAAACACCTTTACAACCTAAACAGCAAAACTGTTTATCATCATGTAAGTAAAGGTTAACTGGTAATTCATCTCCGCAATGGTAGCAATGAGTTTCGGTTTTAAGCGTTTTTTGATGTACCATATATTAAAATAGTTTTCATCAAAGTTCCGTGTATTTGTTACCATTTAGTATGATTAAGGTCAGTGTATAATGTGATGTCTGTCATTATTTAGCATATGTTATACCTAAAAAGTTATGTTTTTGACATCTTTTAAAGTATTTTAAAAAAAAGAAAATTAAAACCCTCATATTTATACAGCAAACAGAACATGTTGATCATGGGAGTTTAATTCAGTAAAAAATATTTAAGATGCAGTACAGGGAAATTCTAAATCAACTCCATACCTATGTTGCAAACTTGTTTGAGGCCAATAAGGACGAACGGTTTGTTTATCATAATATAGGACATACAGAGCAGGTGGTAGAGAATACTGTAAAAATTGCCAATCACTATCAGCTTTCAGATCAGGATTTCTTTATTGTTGTTGCCGCAAGTTGGTTTCACGATATGGGGTATTTGTTTGATTGCAGCCAGCATGAAGTCCGTGGAGAACGCATGGCTGTCACCTTTTTGGAAGAGAAAGGAGTCGATAAAGATGTTATTAATCAGGTTAGTGGTTGTATTATGGCAACCAAAATGCCACAGAATCCATCAGGTCTATTGCAGCAAATTGTTTGTGATGCGGATTTATTTCATTTAGGAAGTAGCAGCTTTAAAGGAAAAAATAAGCTGATGCGCCAGGAGGCTCAGGCATTTTGCAATAAGGAAATAGATAAAATGGAGTGGAGAATTAAGACAATAGCTCTTTTTAAAGCTCATCATTACCATACTGATTACTGCAAGGAATTATTAAATTTTAAAAAAGCACAGAACTTAGCCGAAATGGAAGATAAGTTAAATACTCAGTCTGAAACAGGTATAAAAGCAGTTTCTAAAACCGAAAAGAAAAAAGATACTGAAAAGCCTGGACGAGGTATAGAAACTATGTTCAGAATTTCTTCTGCCAACCACCAGCGTTTAAGTGATATGGCAGATAATAAGGCCCATATCATGATTTCTACTAACTCAATTATACTATCAGTAATTTTGAGTTTACTTCTTAGAAAGTTAGAAGATAACCCGCACCTTATAATTCCTACATTACTATTGCTGATTATTTGTGTGGTTACCATGGTATTTTCTATTCTCGCTACGCGACCATCTATTCCAGAAGGTGTCTTTACACAAAGGGATATTGATGATAAAAAGGTGAATCTGTTATTTTTTGGAAATTTCTACCGTACAAGTCTGACGGACTATGAGTACGGAATGCGTAAGATGATGGAGGATAAGGAGTTTCTTTATGGCAGCTTAATAAAAGATGTGTATGCTCAAGGGGTAGTACTAGGGCGTAAATACAGATTGTTAAGAGTTGCCTATAATGTATTTATGTTTGGAATAATTGCTGCGGTATTGGCTTTTATTATTGCTGCGGCTTGGGTAACCCTTTAAGAGAATTTATGAGGCGATTTTACATGAACTTTTTATACTTTTTTCTAATCCTATTAGTTTCTGGCGGCTATGCCTGTAAAAACTTGGTTAAAAAAAATACCAGTCCACAAGGCTATAATTTTCGTGAACCAGAGAAATTCAATATGCCATCCAGTTTATTGGAAATTTCAGGTATTGCGCTTCATAATGGGGTAAGTGATACCATTTACAGTGTCCAGGATGAAGATGGCAAGCTTTTTAGGCAAGGCTGGGATGTTAAAAAGCAATACCATATGAAGTTTGCTTCTAAGGGTGATTACGAAGATCTGGCCATTTTTAATGAAATGGTATTTATATTAAAAAGTAATGGCACTATTTATTCATTTCCTTTTGCTGAAGCTGTAAAAGATGAATCAGATTTAGTTAAAGAAACAAAGAACCTTGTACCAAAGGCAGAGTATGAGGGTATGTATGCTGATCCGCTGACCAATAAAATATATATATTATGTAAAAGTTGTAAGGTAGATAAGAAAATGAAACAGTTGACTGGCTACATATTAGATTATGATGCAGGTACAGATAGCTTAAAAGCAGCAGGTGGCTTTAAAATAGATCTTTCTGGACTAAAGTCATTCAATCCTAAACTAAAAACCAGTTTAAAGCCTGCGGCTTTGGCTAAAAATCCGAAAACAGGGGAATGGTATGTACTTTCGTCAACAGACAAATTATTGCTGGTAACTGATGCGAATTGGAAAATTAAAGAAACCCATAAATTAAATTCGTCAACATTTAATCAACCTGAGGGGATGGCTTTTGATGAGCAATTGAACCTGTATATATCTAATGAAGGAGATGAGGTTACTGATGGCAATATTTTAAAATTCAGGTATTTACCAGCTGTCAAAAAATAGTTACGCTGTTATTACTGTTTATCCTGAAACAGGTAGTAAATTTGCGGTGCTGCCGTAATTTTTAACCAAACATATAATGCAAGCAATAACGCTAGATCTTAATAAGAGTATAAACAAATCGGATAAACATCCTCTTGGTGCTGATATCAGACTCTCTTTACGGCCTTTTATTGAATATGTAGAAAAGAAAGCAGAGGTAGAGCGATCTGCAAAAGTGAACTTTTATAATTATATACTTGCACAGTTTAAGGCATTTCCTGAGCTTAAAGAGCCGATACCAACAGGCAGTGCTATAAAGTATAGAGGATTTTTTGAACTAATATATACTGCTTTATCTCCTATTATAAATGATGAAAAACAACAGTATTGGGCTATAAGTACACCTATATCTCCTTGTTTTCATTTTGGGACAGACGCTTTCTATAGCGTTTTGATGGATGCTAAAAAATGTAACTTAAAAGCAGACCTCAGTCTTCCCTCTAAAAAGGAGATGGAGAAAAACCTGATTTCGGCATTTTATAATCTTATAATGGAAAGGTTTTATAACTTTTCATTAACTGGTAACCAGATGGTTATCCATTCGGTGATAGATCCTGAAACACATTTACTTAAGTATTATCGCCTGAATATTGATACTCGGTTTATTGAGGTGAAATCCAACGTTCAATTGCCGGAATACAATATAAAGGATGTAAGGGATTATATTAATGATGAACAGAATACTTTAAAAGTATTAACAAAGCTAATGCCTGCTGAAAATTTCTCTATTGAGGGCTTTTCTATTGTTACTCTGATAGATGTGACGGACGAGTATGCGCTTGAAACGGTTAAAAACTTAATTATAAACCAAAGCGAATCTCAGCAAGGTTTACATACTAAAGATATCGCCACAGCGCTAAAAACACTTGTAGGGACAGATCATATTGATTTTGGAATGATTCCTTATATCAAGTTGAATAATAAGGTAAAGGTAAATCAGTTGCAAGGGTTTAACAGTGTATTACTTCAGGTGGCAACTGAGGATGGGTTTGATGATATAACTAATCATACGCTTGTAGACAGTTATTTGAGTCAGCCTCGTACTTTAATTTTTCCGGATATTAAGGAAGATGATCAAACCAAATATCCTACCTTAAAGCTACTAGGGCAAACTGGAATTAAATCGTACGCCATATTTCCATTGTACTATAATGGAGGTTTGGTGGGGTGTCTTGAAATGTATACTAAAGATTCAAAGCAGTTTAGTCCAAATGTTTTAAGTAAAATTGAAGCTGCATTCCCATTGCTTGCTCAGTTATATCACAATGTGATTGTGGGTTTTAACAACGATATACAGGATGTAATTATGGATAAGTTTACAGCATTGCAGCCTTCAGTACAATGGCGTTTTCATGAAGCAGCTTATAATTATGTGCATTCAGGAGCAAGAGATAGAAACTATCCTATAGAGCCTATTTTCTTTAAAGACGTGATTCCATTATATGCTGCTATAGATATTCGTAATTCGAGTATTCAGCGTAATGCCGCGATCAGAAGAGATTTGTATGCGCATTTTGAAATTCTCGAAGATACTTTGAACCGCATAAGAGTTAAGGCTGTTTTATGTCCGGAAACTGAAATTCCAAGTGGAGGATCGATATGGAGTAATAAACATCTGGAAGAATTGTCAGATCGTGAAATTTTTAAAACGGAAGACTACTTACAGCGACAAATTCCTCATGCTCTTCAGCATTTAAAGGAAAGCTATCCTGAAGTAAGTGATATCGTTGACAATTATTTTAAACTTACCGGAGATAAGGGCAAGATTCTGGAGAATAGAGAACGTTATGAAAAGAGCATGCAAATGATCAATGTGGCGGTAACCAGACATCTGGATGAGTTTAATGCTGAATTACAAAGTATTTATCCATGTTATTTCGAGAAGTTTAGAACTGATGGGGTAGAGTTCGACCTTTATCTGGGGCAATCAATTGCACCAGGCATTCCATTTCCTGCAAACATTGTTCATGACTTCAGGTTGAGGCAATTAAGTGTACTTGCCGAAATTGCCAGGACAACCAATAATTTAGGACCTTATTTTTCTATTCCACTGGAAACCACACAGCTTATTTTTGTATATGAAAAGTTGATTGATATTAGCTTTAGAATTGATGAGCAGAGGTTTGATGTTGAAGGTAGCTACAATATTCGTTACCAGATGGTGAAAAAGCGTATAGATAAGGCATTAATTAAAGATACTAACGAGCGACTTACGCAGCCAGGTAAAATAGCTATTGTATATTTTGATAGCAATGAAGCTAAGGCATACCAACGGTATATTAAGAAATTACAAGGACAGCGTTTATTAAACGACGATCTGGAATTTTTGGAGCTAGAAGAGTTGCAAGGAGTTGAAGGATTAAAAGCGCTTAGAGTTGGCGTTAAATATTAAATGATAATCATGAGTT
Source organism: Pedobacter sp. (assembly GCF_041645105.1). Taxonomy (GTDB): domain Bacteria; phylum Bacteroidota; class Bacteroidia; order Sphingobacteriales; family Sphingobacteriaceae; genus Pedobacter. The sequence goes on along the minus strand of NZ_JBAZQQ010000003.1, from coordinate 642,429 downwards.
TTAAAAGACCTTTATTTGCGCTGCTATTTTCAGCTTCTTTAATTTTAACTGGAATTTCTAATGCAAGTGGGCAAGATCTTAATGTTAAAGACTCTATTACTGTAGCAGTTGCACCCGAGTATAATGCAGTTAGTTCCTTTCATAGGTTCTGGCTTGGCGAGAGTCATCGTGAAATATGGGCAACTCCGGTAAAAATGAGAATCATTAATCTTCAAAAGGAAAAAGGCGGATTAACTATCGTGAAGCTAGGAGGCGGAATGCAAACACGTTCACTTAGATTGGTTGATCCTAAGGGGAAGGAATGGGTTTTAAGAACAGTGCAGAAATATCCGGAAAGAGGATTGGCGGAAAACCTTAGGGCAACTATTGCGAAGGATATTGCACAAGATCAAGTGTCAACTAATCATCCTTTTGCATCATTGGTAGTGCCAGACTTTGCAGAAACGCTTGATTTAGCTCATGCTAAACCTGAAATCGTTTATGTTGGCGATGATCCGGGATTAAAGGAATACAGAAAAGAGTTTGCAAACGCCGTTTATCTGATAGAGGAAAGAAGTCCATTCGAAGAAAAAACCGATAATACTGAAAAAGTACAGAAAAAAATTCAGAAGAATAACGATACGAAAGCTGATCAAAAGCTAACATTAAGAGCTAGGCTACTTGATTTCTTACTAGGTGATTGGGACCGTCATGAGGACAATTGGAGGTGGATAGCGAAAGAAGATGGAAAAGAAACTAATTATTTGCCAGTTCCGCGCGACAGAGATAAAGTTTTTTATAAAACTTCAGGTGTGTTCCCCTGGGTTTTAAACCATCAATGGCTTAAAACGCATTTACAGCCTTATAGTGAAAATATCAGGGATGTTAATCATTGGAATTTTAATGAAAGGTACTTTGATAGATACTTTTTAAATGAACTGACTGAGCAGGATTGGCAGACTGAGGCAAAGTATGTGCAAACCAAACTTACTGATGAGGTCATTGAAAAGGCATTTCGCAAAATGCCGGATACGGTATATAAACTTTCAGGCCCGGAGCTAATCAGGTATTTTACTTCAAGAAGAGATAAGCTGGAGACACTTGCATTACAGTATTATAAATTCTTATCTATAAATGTAGACATTCCTGCTTCAGGTAAAGAAGAAGTTTTTGCGGTTAAAAACTTAGAAAATGGCGATGTGGAAGTTGTTATTCATAACATCAACAAGGAAGGAAAGAAGGGGAGACTGGTTTATAAAAGGATATTTGATAAGGGTGTCACTAAAGAGATTAGGCTTTTTGCTATAGGTGGCAAAGATTCATTTAAAGTCGAAGGTACAGCCTCTTCTCCGATTCGGGTACGTTTAATTGGTTCATCGGAAGCCAATCAATATCAAATAGCGCGGGGCGTAAAAAATAGGCCCTTTATATATGATCAGCCAGATACAAATAATCATTTTCCTGAAAGACTACAAGCGAAACTTCGCCTGTCTAATGATTCACTGATCAATCAGTTTGATAAAAATAGCTTTTTATATGATAGATCAGGAGTTTTATTTAACGGAGGATATAATATTGATCAAGGGATACAAATTGGTTTAGGTTATGTGATTGAAAAACAAGGGTTCAGGAAAAGCCCCTACGCACGTAAGCATGAATTTTGGGCCAATTATAATAGTGGTAGAAAATCATTTATATTGGATTATAGGTCGGATTTTAAGAAAGCTATAGGGAATAATGACCTCAGTGTACATGCTAATTTGCTTGGACCAAACAACCTTAGTAATTTTTTTGGTTTAGGAAATAATACTGAAAACATTGACCATGATTATGATGAAGATGAGATGGAACGTGAAGATGGTATTTCATATTATAGAAATCGTTACAATTATCTCAATGTTGATGTTAAACTGAGTCGTAATATAAGTAAATACTTACGTGCAAACGCTGGAGTATTGTTCTCTTACTATACCAGTACAGCTTCTGGCAATGAAGAGCGGTTCTTTAATGACTACAATGCTGCCAATCCGGATCAGCAAATTTTCTCTGATAAGTTTTATGGTGGTTTTGTAGCCGGACTAACTTATGATACCAGGGATAATATTGCGATACCGAAGAAAGGTATTTACTGGAACACAGCTTTGGCAGCACAACAGAAAATAGGTAATTCAGGAGATCGTTATGGTTCCCTATCGACTGAGTTTCGTTTTTACATCAACCCTGGTAAATCGGGTCTTGTTATTGCTAATAGATTAGGAGGGGGAACTACGATTGGAGAGCCTACTTTCTTTCAACGTATGCAGTTAGGTGGTGTAAATAGCTTACGTGGATTTAATAGCAAACGTTTTACGGGTAACAGTATGGTTTATAACAATCTTGATCTGCGACTTAAACTTTTCAATTTTACTTCCTATCTGGTGCCTGGTACTGTTGGTATGATTGGTTTTACGGATGTAGGACGTGTTTGGGAAAAGGGTGAGCATTCTGGCAGATGGCATCAGGGCTATGGTGGTGGTTTGTATGTAATGCCTGGTGAAGTTATTCTTCTTCAGGCAAGTGTTGGTGCGTCTAAAGAAGCCAGTATGTTGTATTTATCTATAGGATTCAACTTTTAGTAAATATTTATAAATAATCAGGTTGTTTATAAGTTTAAAGTACTTAAATCAAAAATTGATGAGTGCTTTATTGTCAGATTAATAAATAAGCCCTAAATTGTTGCGCTTATTGAAAATGACTTTTAACGATAGACATTTTTAATTTTAAAACAACCACACACAACCACACAAAGAAATGAACAGAAGAGAAGCACTTAAAAATACTGCGGTATGGCTCGGAACAGCAATTTCGGCTACTACATTCGGTGTTTTGTTTGAAAGTTTTACACTTCCTGAAAATGAAAAAAACACCATCTCATTTTCGGTGAAAGAGGAAGAAATATTAGCAGAGCTTGCCGATATTATTATTCCGCCTACTAAGGATGTTGGAGGAGCTAAAGCAGCAGGATTGGGAACTTTTATTCCAATGATGATTAAAGATTGCTATCCAGCCAATATGCAAAAAGGCTTTGCGGAAGGATTGAAAAGTGTAGAAGCAAAATCATTAAAGGATTTTAATAAGGAGTTTTTATCTCTAACCGTAAAAGAACGTGAACAATTGGTAGGTTCTATCAGAACTGAGACCATCGAACAGCAAAAAGCAGATAGAGCATCTAAAAAGAAAGGTGCTGTCTATTTCTTTGTACTGTTGAGAGATCTGACCGTTTTAGGGTATTTTGCCTCTGAAATAGGTTGTACACAAGCGCGTGAATACATTGCTATTCCTGGTCGCTATGATGGATCAGCTGATTTGAAACCAGGACAGAAATCCTGGGCTAGTTAACGTTTAATTTTAAGGAGTAGAATAAATCATGAATATAAATACCGATTTAAAAAAGGGAAATACATACGATGCTATTGTAATTGGATCTGGGATTAGTGGTGGCTGGGCTGCAAAAGAATTAACAGAAAAAGGTTTAAGGGTATTGATGTTGGAGCGTGGAATGAATATTGAACACGTGAAAGACTATGATACGGCAATGAAAGACCCATGGGAGTTTAAACATGCTGGCCGACTGACTGAAGAGCAAAAAAGAACGCATCCTGTTCAGAAAAGAGATTATCCATATTCAGAATATAATGAGAAGTGGTGGGTAAATGATTTAGAATGTCCATATACAGAAGATAAGCGTTTCGACTGGTACCGTGGTTTCCATGTTGGTGGTAAATCATTAATGTGGGGTCGTCAAAGTTATCGTTTTAGTGATCATAACTTTGAAGATAACGCTAAAGATGGACATGGTAATGACTGGCCAATCCGTTACAAGGATCTTGCTCCATGGTATGATTATACAGAACGTTTTGCCGGAATTAGTGGACAAAATGAAAACTGGCCATTATTACCTGATGGACAGTTTCTTCCCCCAATGGATCTTAATATCGTAGAGAAATCTGTTAAGAAACGTATAGAGGAGCATTATAAAGGAACAAGAATTCTGACAATTGGCCGTGTAGCCAATTTAACTGTTCCACATAAAGGTCGTGGCAATTGCCAATACAGAAACTTATGTAGTCGTGGTTGTCCGTTCGGTGCTTATTTCAGTACGCAATCATCAACTTTACCAGCTGCAGAGGCAACGGGAAGACTAACATTAAGGCCTTATTCTATCGTAAACCATATTATTTATGATAAGAATACTAAAAAGGCTAAAGGAGTAATGGTTATTGATTCGGAGACGAATAAAACAATGGAGTTTTACGCAAAGATTGTTTTTGTGAATGGCTCAACATTAGGATCAACCTTTATTTTATTGAACTCTACTTCGGAAGCACATCCAAATGGATTGGGTAATGGCAGTGGACAATTAGGGCATAACCTTATGGATCATCACTTCCGTTGCGGAGCCTCTGGAGAAGCACCTGGCTTTGATGATAAATATACTTTTGGCCGTAGGGCAAATGGAATTTATGTACCTAGGTACCAGAACGTAGGTAGTGATAAACGTGATTATTTACGTGGATTTGGTTATCAGGGTAGTGCTAGTCGCAAAAACTGGCAAAGTGATATTGCTGAACTTGCTTTTGGTAATGATTTTAAAGAGAAAATGAGTACACCAGGTGAATGGACCATGGGACTTGGTGGTTTTGGTGAGATGCTTCCTTATTATGAAAACAAGGTGTATATCGATAAGACTAAGAAAGATAAATGGGGACAACCAGTATTGGCTATCGACTGTGAGTACAAAGAGAATGAACAGAAGATGCGTAAGGATATGATGAATGATGCTGCTGAAATGCTTGAAGCTGCTGGCATGAAGAACATCAAGACTTATGATAGAGGGTGTTATCCAGGAATGGCGATCCATGAGATGGGAACTGCCAGAATGGGTAATGATCCAAAAACATCTGTTCTGAACAAGTGGAACCAAATGCATGAAGTAAATAATGTATTTGTTACGGATGGTTCTTGTATGCCATCAATTGCTTGTCAAAATCCTTCCTTAACCTTCATGGCTTTAACTGCACGTGCATGTGATTACGCAGTAAAAGAACTGAAGAAAAAGAATATCTAATTGTATAAAAAAAGCGATGAGCATGCTCATCGCTTTTTTTATACCTTATTCAGCTTCATGATCTACAAGAAGTTTGATTTCATGATCAGAAATGGTAATCAATCGTTCTTTATACAAACCACCAATAGCTTTTTTAAAAGCACTTTTGCTGATTTTAAAACGGTAATAAATATCATCTGGTGAACTTTTATCACCCAATGAGATTACACCACCGCTTTCTTTCAGGTCTGCCAGCAAAACATCTTTCGTTTCCAGTATATGACCATAACCCATAGGTTGTAAGCTCAAGTCAATTTTACCTTCAACGCGGATTTTTTTGATCCATCCTTTACGTATTTCACCTGGATTCAATTCATCAAAAAGCTCATTGGTATATAATAGACCAATATATTTATTATCTATAATGGCATTATAGCCTAAATCAGATCTGTCTACAATTAATAAACTAACTTCATCAGCTTCTTCCAGGTCAATTTCTTCTTCTTCTACATAATTTACAAGCTTTGAAGAAGCTACCATACGGTCATTGCTTTCATCCAGAAAAACATATACTACATGTTTATCACCTTTAAACATTGGACGTTTCTGTTCACGTTTAGGAACGTATATATCTTTGCCCAAGCCAATGTCCATAAATGCACCACCATCTTCAGCTTCATCAACAACAGTAAGGAATGCAAAGTCGCCAACACAAGCATAAGGTTTTTTTGTTGTAGCTTGTAATCTGCCATCTTTTTGCATAAAAACAAAAACATTCAGGTTGTCGCCAATTTCGACATTCTGCGGAACATCAACGTAGGGTAGAAGCACTTCTTTTTCACCTTCGGTTAAAATCAGCCCTTCTTCTGTTTTTTTTATAATTCTAAGGTCGTTGTATTGTCCTATTGCTATCATTTTACAAAGGTAGTATTCTCCAGTCGTTTTTTATGTGCTTCAACAATTTGAGTATAATGTTTACCAACAGTTTTTCTGGTTTCTAGTCCCCCGTATTCCAGTCCGAATAAAATTTCCAGTTTACGGGCAATTTTATAAGGGATATCAAGTTTATCGTCAATCAGGATATCCCTGTAATTGTAAAAAGTGCTCATTCCTTTACCAATAATACCGGGAATAGCCTTAAGAACAATGTGATATTCATGTTTCTTTAGATTCTCAATACATTCTTCGATTCTGTATTTCTTTGGTAATAGTTCTTTATTTTGGATATTTGCTTTCATATTACCACAAGTCTATACAGAAGCATATATATGTTGGTAAAAATATCTCACTTATTTTAAAATTACAGAGTAGAGTTCAGTATTTGCTTTGTTTTTTAGTAATTGTATGGCGATTTTACTCCTTTTACCCAATGAGCAACAAAAAACTATTCTTTTATACAGAGAAACTTCATCAAGTCGATTGTTTAACTCATAAAGAGGGATATTGATTCCACCAATATTGTTTTCTTCGAACTCATAAGTTTCTCTAACATCTATAAGCGTAAATTCTTTTTTTTGAGATTTCCATTGTTGCAGCTCCATTAGACTAATTTCCTTTGTATTTGTAGGGAGATCAGTTTCTTTAATTTTTGAAGGCTGTTTAATTGTAGGACCCGCGAACTTGAAGCACTGCATTTCATTGTTCAACGCATTAAAAACGAGCAGTTTTCCGGAAAGTATTTCTCCAAAACCACATATTATTTTAATTGCTTCATTGGCCATTAAACTACCAATAATACCAGGTAGAGTGCCTATTACACCACTTTCTCCACAATTACCAGTGTCTTCAGGACGAGGCGGCTCTGGGTAAATATTCCTGTAATCAGGCCCGCCATTAAAGTTGAATACTGATATCTGCCCTTCAAACTGAAGTATTGAACCAAATATCAATGGTTTATTTAGCTCAACACAAGTGTCATTAACAAGGTAACGGGTTGGAAAATTATCAGAACCATCAATAATCAGATCATATTGTTTGATTAATGTAGCTGAATTTTCACTTGTAAATTTGAAAGCATATGAATCAATATGTAGCTCAGGATTAAACAAACGAAGTCTTTCAGCAGCAATATCTGCTTTATGCTTGCCGATATCAGAGATATGATATAAGATTTGACGCTGGAGGTTAGTCTCGTCTATCAGGTCATGATCTATAATCCCGATATGACCAACACCAGCTCCGGCGAGGTACAAAAGTATAGGACAACCCAATCCTCCAGCTCCAATAATCAATACATTTGCATTCTGAAGCTTTTGTTGTCCTTTTAAACCTATTTCATCAAGTGTAATTTGTCTGCTGTATCTTTTATAACTCTTAGTTGTATTCATGGTCATTACACGCTATTGTTAAACAAGAATATTGTCCCAATCTTTCCATACCGCTTCATAACCCTGTTTCGATATCATGTTAGCAATTTCTGAAGCACTGCGTTCATCTGAAATTTCAAACTGTTCTAATGACTGCGGTTCAACAGTATAGCCACCAGGATTTGTTTTAGATGCTGCACTCATTGATGTGATGCCGAGTTTAACAATGTTGTTTCTAAACACTTCAGACTCTCTTGTAGAGATTGAGAGTTCTACTTCTTCATTAAACAGCCGATAAGCACAGATTAATTGAACCAATTCCCGGTCACTCATGACCACTTTAGGTTCCAATCCACCACTAAAGGGCCTTAATCTGGGAAATGAGATACTGTATTTACTTTGCCAATATGTTTTTTCAAGGTAATCGAGATGTAGGGCTGTATAAAAAGAGTCAGTACGCCAATCTTCCAGGCCAATTAATACGCCAAGTCCCATTTTATGGATCCCGGATTGGCCTAGTCTGTCGGGTGTTTCAAGTCTATATTGAAAGTTTGATTTCTTTCCTTTTGGGTGATGTTTTTTATAATCTTCCTGGTGGTAAGTTTCCTGGTATACCAATACTGTATTTAAGCCATAAGGCCTTAACTGTTCATAATCTTCAAGATCAAGAGGCTGGACTTCCATAGATATTTGCGAAAAATGAGGCCTGATCAGTTCCAATACCTTTTTAAAATAATCGGTATGAACGGTTTGGTTGGCCTCTCCGGTAACCAGCAACACATGATCGAATCCCATATTTTTAATTGCAGCTACTTCCTGCATGATTTCTATGGGAGACAATGTTTTCCGCTTTACCTTATTGTCGTAGCTAAAACCACAATATGTGCAAATGTTATTGCATTCATTAGATAGGTAGAGCGGCACATACATTTGAACAATGCGGCCAAAACGCTTTAGGGTTAGCTGTTGACTAATCTGTGCCATTTGTTCCAGATATGGGGCAGCGGCAGGTGAAATTAGGGCTTTAAAATCTTCCAGTGTTCTTTTATGAGTATTCAAGGCTTGCTCAACATCTGATGCCGTTTTACTATAGATGCTATTACTGGTTTCATTCCAGTCGCATTTTTCAAAGATCTCGTTAAAAGTACCCATTGTTGTTAATCTAAAAATGAGGTGAGCGGACTACTTGCTACGGCATGTATGCCTATTTTACCCAACCCGGCTTCGTAGGCCATTCTTCCAGCTTCAACAGCCATTTTAAAAGCCTGCGCCATCTTCGTTGGGTTACCTGAAGCAGCAATAGCCGTATTCACCAAAACTGCATCAGCACCAATTTCCATTGCTTTCGCTGCATCAGAGGGCGCACCTATACCTGCATCTATAATTACAGGTACTGTACTTTGACTGATGATAATTTCAAGAAAATCAATTGTTCTTAAACCTTTATTACTACCAATTGGAGATCCAAGAGGCATTACAGCAGCTGTACCCACGTTTTCCAAACGTTTGCATAAAACAGGATCAGCATGGATATATGGCAATACGATAAATCCGAGTTTAGCCAATTCTTCAGTTGCCTTTAGTGTTTCAATAGGGTCAGGCATCAGATATTTTGGGTCAGGATGAATTTCCAGCTTTATCCAGTTTGTTTGCAAAGCTTCTCTTGCCATCTGCGCTGCAAAAATGGCTTCCTTTGCATTTCGAACTCCAGATGTATTGGGAAGTAGATTAATATGAGAATGGTTTAGATGCGCTAGTATATTATCCTCGTTCTTATGCATATCCACTCTTTTAAGCGCTACAGTAACCAGTTCAGAACATGAAGCTAATAATGCTGTTTCCATTTCAGAAGCTGAACTGAATTTACCTGTACCTGTAAAGAGTCGCGAATTGAAAGTTTTATCTGCTATTTTTAACATCTTTTTTAATTAATTGGGTGGATTATTTCAGTGTTACCGATTGGTTAGAATTTCGCAATAGAAAATGAACCAGATTCTGAATAACGGGAGTGTGTTCTGGGTGGATTGTCAATGCTCCTGAAACTGCAATGCCGTGAACTCCTGCAGCAATCAAGGCTGAAATGTCTGTTGTTTCAATTCCACCAATAGCAATGACAGGAGTAGTGATTCCGATGTCTTTTGCTTGTTTAATTAAGGAAATATAACCTTCCAAGCCAATTATCGGACTTAAATTCTTTTTGGTCCTGGTGAATCTATATGGGCCTAAACCAATATAATCCGCACCTTCATCAACCCTTAATTTTATATGGTCAAGAGTATTGGCTGTGCCACCAATAATTATTTTTGGTCCTAAAATAGCTCTTGCTTCTGCAATAGGCATATCATCTAAACCTAAATGAACACCATGGGCACCTGCTTTTAAAGCAACCAAAGGATAATCATTTACAATAAGCTTAGCACTGTGCTTTTTACATAATGCTACTGCTTCAATGGCTAACGATAGAACCTCGTCTTCAGTTTGGTTTTTAACTCTCAATTGAATCCATTTACCACCAGCAATTAATACCCTTTCAATGGCCTCTAATTGTGAATTTAATGGTGGTGATATATAGTGTAGTCTCTCAATCATTTTCTTTTTGTATTATATTATGATAACCAAGGAGGCTCTCATTGCTGTTTAAAAAATGCTCTGTGTTCACTTTTGCTAATGTGCATGCTTCCAAAAGTCCATTTCCTTTTGCTATCATTGCTGTAATTGCTGCTGATAACACACAGCCTGAACCATGTTTTTGATGGATGGTCTTTATGTCTGGCTTTAATTCATGCACATGATCATCAACATATAAATAGTCTGTACCTATATTTTTAGTATTATGTCCACCTTTAAGTAAAACGGGGCAATAGCTAGACCAGATCTTTGCTGCAGTAAATACTTCATTCTTTCCACCTAGGTGCAGCATTTCATGGTAATTGGGTGTAATCAAATCAATTTTCTTTAATACAGGAAGTAGTTGTTTTAAACCATTGTCCCAATCATGAAAAGTATAACCGGCACTTGCTTTCATTACCGGATCCATTACTATTTTTATCTCTGATTGCTCCTTTTTTAAATGATCAATCACATCTATTAGAACAGAGATGTTTTTTATGAGACCAATCTTTACAGCAGCTATTTTAAAACGAGATAGAAGTGGAGCAATTTGTTCTATAATCTGTGCAGTATCCAGCCAATTGTTTTTTAAAAAATCAATATCAGTCTGAACAGTTAATGCAGTGCAAATTCCAAAGCCGTATACTTTTTGTTGCTCAAAACATTTAACATCTGCCAGCAGTCCTGCACCAGCACTTGGATCGAATCCAGCAATGCTCATGACATAGGGACGTATTGCTTTTTTAAGTTCCATTTTTATTGAAATTATACTTTAGTTGAAGTGTTCTTTGTATTTGATTAAAAGTGATTTGAAATTATTAATTGCAGTTTTTTTGTTATTCCAGATAGTACCTAAAACTGCTGTGCCATCAAATCCCAGTTGTTTTATCTCCCGGAGATTTTGATGAGTTATGCCCCCCAATCCGATAATTTTAGTTTTTCTATTCTGATCAGGAAGTATCAAATTAACTTTAGATAGACCAGTATATCCCAGTTTGGATATACTGTTAAATACTGGCCCATAAAAAGTATAATCAAAGCCGTTCAGCTTTTCAAAGTCATTTAATTGATGAATTGAAGTACTTAAGGTATAACCTTTCAGTTGATCAAATTCTTCATTAGAGGTCGCCTTTCTAAGTTGCTCAGGATAATGTAGTCGTTTTATTAATGGAAAAACCTGATGCAAATAGTGGAACTGATGTAAAGCGATTCTGTCATGGTACTTCTCCTTTATTTCAGAAATCAGCTTTTTATGTTCTGAAAGGCCAATACCTGGTTTTCTTAAATGAAAAACACTTAAGCCAGCATCGAATAGCAGATTGATCATTCTACTTTCAGTAGTAAAACAGATTGGTTCAGAAATAACAATTAAAGCCATTTAACAGGAACTTTGAAAAGTGTATAGTTTTTTAGTTTACAGGTAGATTTCACTGCCTTTTTCAGTGAATTCTTTCGATTTGTCGGCCATTCCTTTTTTAATCGCCTCTTGTTCATCAATACCCTGATTTGCCGCATAGGTTCTCACATCTTGTGTGATTTTCATAGAGCAAAAATTCGGGCCGCACATAGAGCAGAAGTGGGCAATTTTGGCACCATCAGCAGGTAGCGTTTCATCATGAAACTCTTTGGCTGTATCCGGGTCAAGAGAAAGGTTAAACTGATCTTCCCATCTAAACTCGAATCTTGCTTTACTCAATGCATTATCTCTGTATTGAGCACCAGGATGTCCTTTAGCCAGATCAGCAGCGTGTGCGGCAATCTTATACGTAATTACACCATCCTTAACATCTTTTTTATTTGGTAAGCCCAAATGCTCTTTAGGAGTTACATAGCACAACATTGCAGTCCCAAACCAACCGATCATCGCAGCACCAATGGCTGATGTAATATGGTCGTATCCCGGAGCAATATCAGTAGTTAGTGGGCCTAAAGTATAAAAAGGAGCTTCAGAACAATGTTCAAGTTGCTTTTCCATATTCTCCTTAATCAGGTGCATCGGTACGTGTCCAGGTCCTTCAATAATAGTCTGGACATCATGTTTCCATGCTATTTTAGTCAGTTCCCCCAATGTTTCCAGCTCACTGAATTGTGCTTCATCATTTGCATCAGCAATACATCCCGGTCTTAACCCGTCGCCCAAAGAAAATGCCACATCATAAGTTTTCATGATCTCACAGATTTCTTCGAAATGCGTATAAATAAAATTCTCTTTATGATGTGCCAGGCACCATTTTGCCATGATAGAACCGCCACGAGATACAATGCCAGTTATTCTTTTTGCTGTTAAAGGTACATAGCGCAACAGTACACCTGCATGGATAGTAAAGTAATCTACACCTTGTTCTGCCTGTTCAATTAAAGTATCTCTAAATAATTCCCATGTTAAGTCTTCCGCTTTACCATTTACTTTTTCGAGTGCCTGATAAATTGGAACAGTACCAATTGGTACAGGAGAGTTACGGATAATCCATTCTCTGGTTTCATGAATGTTTTTACCTGTAGAAAGATCCATAATAGTATCTGCTCCCCATCTACACGCCCATACTGCCTTTTCAACCTCTTCTTCAATAGATGAAGTAACTGCTGAATTGCCAATGTTAGCATTGATCTTTACCAGGAAGTTACGTCCGATGATCATTGGTTCTAGTTCGGGGTGGTTAATATTACATGGAATAACTGCACGTCCTGCTGCTACTTCCGAGCGTACAAACTCTGGTGTAATGTATCCATTTGGTGTATTAGCGCCAAAACTATGTCCTTTATGCTGATGGTTCATTACCTCGTGCTGATCACCTAATTGTTCGTTCAGTAAGTCTATGCGCTGATTTTCTCTGATGGCAATGTATTCCATTTCGGCAGTAATAATGCCTTTTTTAGCATAATGCATTTGCGATACATTCATGCCATCCTTAGCTTTATAAGGCTTATTAAGGTGAGAAAATCTTAAAACATCCAGTTTGTTGTCGGCCAGGCGTTGTTGTCCATAATCAGAGGAAATATGATCCAGTTGTTCAACATCCGCTCTGTTGGTTATCCATTTTTCTCTTAATCTTGGAAGCCCTTCTTTTACATCAATATGGGCATTAGGATCTGTATATGGACCACTGGTATCATATACAGTAACTGGAGGATTAGGTTCTGTTAAACCGAAACCATTATGAATTTTGGTATCGTTCAAAGTGATTTCGCGCATGGCTACACTGATATCGTGTAACTGGCCTTTAACAAATACTTTACGAGAGGCCGGGAATGGACTTCTGCTGATTACTTCTTGGTTTGGAGTCTTTTCAGTTTTCATGTTGTTATACTAAAGGATTTGATTTAAATGATTGAATGGGTTATTTTATCCGCCTTGAGTAGCTTTAATTAACATAACCTGGTCACCATCTTTTAAAAGATGTTCTTGCCAGTCGGATTTTGTAATGATGGTTTGATTAACTGCAACAGCAATGCCTTTAGCTTCGCTATGTAGCATGACAGCAAGCATTTCTGCTATAGTACAGGACTGATTAAATTGATGATTTTTGTTATTTATAGTTATCTCCATAATCTGTAAAAATTTGGAAAACTATAGGAGAAAGCCCATAACGGCTCGAAAAGACAGCAATAGATTTGCTTCTACTTTTCCCTTCGGCAGTACTAACTGCATCAGGTTCAAAGGGTATATCTCAGCGCAAGGCACCCCTAAAGTTTTTTGTAAAGCTATGTTATTATATTCTTAAAGCCAAACTTTTAAAATAATGATGATAATATCTGAGGATTTACCTGATGCTGACACTTCAGTAGAATTCGTCGAAAATGAATTACTAGATTTGCAGTGCAACTATAATGCAATGATTTCTAATACAAAACATCGTTTCTTTCTAAGTCTTTTTTTCTTCATGTCAGGGTTAAGTTTTTCAACCTGGGCATCCAGAATTCCTACTATTAAATCCACTTTTGGTTTCAATGAAGCTGAGTTGGGTAGCCTTTTACTGGCCTTACCTATCGGTTCTTTATTGGGGCTGCCACTTTCCGGCTGGCTGGTTTCAAAATACAATAGCAGGGTTCCGCTAACTGTCGGATATGGCCTCAATGCTTTTTCTCTGGCACTGATTGGTTTTTCTTATAATACCTTTAGCTTGGTTGTTGCTGTTGTCTTATTTGCCTTTACAACAAGGATTTTTAATATTTCTGTAAATACTCAGGCTATAACCTTGCAAAAACGGTTTGATAAGAAAATAATGGGCTCCTTTCATGGTTATTGGAGCATGGGTGGAATAGCAGGTATACTCTTATCAACGCTGTTATTAGAATTAAGCATTTCTATACAACATCATTTTATTGCTGTTGCTATTGCAATGTTATTGATTACGCTATATTCCTATCAGTTTTTACTACATGGAGATAGGGCTAAAACGGGTAATAAGCTGATATTAAGTAAGCCAGATCCTTATATCTTTTATCTTGGTTCAGTTGTATTTCTGTGTGCAATATGTGAAGGTGGAATGTTCGATTGGAGTGGTATCTATTTTCAAGAGATCATTAGAGTAGAGATCTTTACTTACGGTTATCTCATTTTTATGACGTTTATGGCTACGTCAAGATTTCTATCTGATGTTATCATTTCCAGATTTGGGATGCCAAAAACATATATTATGAGTGCGGTGTTTATTATTTCTGGTATTGGGCTTGCCACTATTTTTCCGTATTTCTGGCCCGCTATGATAGGTTTTTCATTAGTCGGCTTTGGTACTGCGGCGATTATTCCGATGTCTTACGCACTGGCAGGCGCTTCAAAAAAGTATTCTGCAGGAATGGCAATTTCTATTATTGCCACTTATTCTATTACAGGGATGTTGCTTGGCCCGCCTTTAATAGGCTATTTGGCGCATGCATTCAATTTAAGGGTATCTTTTATCATTTTTGCACTATGTGGTGCTTTATTAATACCGATTACGAAAATGTTCTTTAAATATCAAAAGCTTTCAAATGAAATAGCTTAGCCATTTTATTTGAAAGCTTCTGTGCTTTTAAATATGTTTTATTGTCCGTTTATCAGATATTTCTAAACATTTTGGATTTTCTCATTTGCTTGGTCTGCCACATCTTTAGCACCTGATTTTGTTTCGTTTTTGAAATCTTCAAATTCCTTACTGATTTCTTGTGCTTTGTTTTTTACATTGTTCTTTGCTGAATTAAAGCCTTCTTTAACAGAATCAGCTGCGTTCATTGCTTTATCGGAAATTCTCTCTCTGATTTTTCTGCCACTATCCGGGGCGAACAACACACCCAATACTCCGCCAATTGCAAGCCCTGCTAATAAAGCCATAATTGCTCCAGATTTATCACTGGATTTGTGCGCTTGCATGTTTGAAAAGTGGTCGGAAATTAATTTTCTATAATTCATAGCTGTTTATTTTAATGGATGAAAACACTTTCATTACTAACTAAACAGATATAGGGTAGTAGTGTTTTGAAAAAAATGAGAAAATCATTTATCTTTTTAACGCTGGATAATTTTGTGATTCTAAATTGCAGGGTAGTTCAATAAAAGTTAACTATAAACTTTTACCTTTTAAAGACTAAACAGGGCTAATTTATTCTCTATTTTTGTATCGTGTATTTTTTACACTAACTATGACAAGAAATAGATGAAAAAAAGTTTACTGGCATTAACCCTAGGTGGTCTTGGGATTGGCATAACAGAGTTTGTGATGATGGGCTTGTTGCCTGATATTGCAAAAGATT
Source organism: Pedobacter sp. (assembly GCF_041645105.1). GTDB lineage: Bacteria > Bacteroidota > Bacteroidia > Sphingobacteriales > Sphingobacteriaceae > Pedobacter. Next base: position 626,718 of record NZ_JBAZQQ010000003.1, on the reverse strand, counting down.
TAGCGATAACAATTCCTCAGGCTGGACACTTGATTTCTGCATATGCCTTAGGTGTAGTTATTGGTGCGCCAGTATTGGTAGCCATTGCAGGTAGCTATCCTCCAAAAAAGATATTGATGGCATTGATGTTAATGTTCGTAGCTTTTAATGCTTTTTCTGCTTTCTCACCTGATTATACAACCATGTTTATTGCTCGTTTACTTGCAGGATTGCCTCACGGAGCATTTTTTGGAGTAGGATCAGTAGTGGCCAGTAAGCTTGCCGAAAAAGGAAAAGAAGCGCAGGCGGTATCTTTGATGTTTGCAGGTTTAACAATAGCTAATGTAATTGGAGTGCCCCTGGGTACTTTTATTGGTCATAACTATTCCTGGAGATATACATTTATAATTATTGTTATCGTAGGCCTTATTACTTTATTAAGTTTAAAATTGTGGATGCCTGTATTACCGGCAACAAAAGATAGAGATCTTAAAAAAGAATTGAGTTTCTTTAAACTTCCAGAAGCCTGGTTGATCATACTAATGATTGCTATAGGAACAGGTGGCTTATTCTCCTGGTACAGTTATATCGCACCCTTGCTGACAGATGTAGGTGGTTTTTCTCCAGATTCTATTACTTATGTATTAGTGCTTGCCGGATTGGGAATGATGGTAGGTAATTTTATTGGAGGTAAGCTGGCAGATAAATTTTCTCCTGCAAAGGCTTCTGTATCTTTACTTATAGCGATGGCTATAACTTTGTCAATTGTTCATTTTATCTCTGTCAATCAAACGCTTGCATTAATAATGACTTTTATTACCGGCGCTGTAGCATTCGCTCTTGCTGCACCTATTCAAATGCTGATGATTAAAACTGCAAAAGGATCAGAAATGCTTGCTGCATCTGCTAGTCAGGCTAGCTTTAACATTGGCAATGCATTGGGTGCTTTCTTGGGTGGTTTGCCCTTAGCTGCAGGATATGGTTATACATCACCTGTTGCAGTAGGTGTTCTTATGGCCTTAACTGGTGCTGCATTTGCCTGGATGTTGATTTCTAGAAATAAAAGATTCGCTGTTGCTCCAATAAAACTGAGCTAAGAAATTCGTAATTTTAATGGTGTAAATTCTACGCATTAAAATTATGGAAACAGATTATCTATCAAGTGTAAAAAAGCAATTCGAATATTATAAATTTTTGGGTGATAAGACTATCAATCAGGTTCCTGAAGAAAAACTATTCTGGCAGTATAATGAAGAAAGCAATAGTATTGCTACTATTGTTAAACACTTGTCTGGTAATATGAAATCGCGTTGGACAGATTTTCTTACAACTGATGGAGAGAAAGAGACTAGAAACAGGGAGGCTGAGTTTGATAATGACCTTTATACCAAAGAAGAGGTTCTAAAAGCATGGAATGATGGCTGGAAATGTCTGCTTGATACCATATATTCCCTGAAAAATCAAGATCTTGAAAAAGAGGTTTTTATACGAAATATGGGACATACTGTTATGGAAGCTATTAACCGGCAATTGGCTCATTATCCTTATCATGTCGGACAAATGGTTTTTATTGGCAAAATGATATGTGGCAAAGATTGGGTATCGTTGTCAATTCCAAGAGGACAGTCAGACGTTTACAATGCAGAGAAGTTTGCAAAACCTAAGCATACCGAGCATTTTACTGCAGAATTTATCAAGAAAAAGTAGTGATACTGTCTGTTCAATTTAAAACTAAAGTAATTTATAGCTTATGAAAGTGATAACAAAGAAAGGATTATTAGTTTTGGCTATATTATCGCCAATATTATCCGTGGCACAATTAAAGCAAATACAAAAAGGAACAATGATTTATCCCAAGACGAAGACCGTAGCTATAAAAGATAATTATTTTGGAACAGAAGTAGCAGATCCATATCGCTGGCTGGAGGATGACCGGTCTGAAGAAACTAAGGCCTGGGTTATCGCCCAAAATGCGGTGACACAAAAGTATATGTCACAAATTCCTTATCGGAATGAGATTAAAGAACGATTAACTCATTTAATGGATTATGAAAAGTATTCTCAGCCTTTTAAAGAAGGTGTTTATACTTATTTTTATAAAAATACAGGTTTACAAAATCAAAGCCTGTTGTATCGTCAGAAGGAGGGTGAGGAAGCAGAGATATTTTTAGATCCTAATACTTTTTCTAAAGATGCGACTACTTCGCTTGCTGGGATAGATTTCTCTAAAGATGGTAGTTTATGTGCTTACCAATTGTCTGCAGGAGGTTCTGACTGGACCAGCGTTGTTGTAATGAAAACAGATGATATGTCTGTGGTAGGAGATACATTAACAGATGTGAAGTTTTCTGGAATTGCTTGGCAAGGTAATGAAGGGTTCTATTATTCTAGTTATGATAAACCTGTGGCGGGAAGCCCATTGTCTGGATTAACCCAATATCATAAATTATATTTTCATAAGCTAGGGACATCACAAAAAGAAGATGTATTGATATTCGGTGGCGAAAAAATACCACGTAGATATGTTGGTGCAGGATTAACGGAAGATGAGCGTTACCTGATTATTTCTGCAGCAAATACGACTTCGGGAAATGAGTTGTATATCAAGGATCTTAGACAGCCTGATTCAGAGATAATTTCTGTAGTGGATAATTTTGATCAGAATCATTCAATCATAGACAATATTGGAAGCAAATTATATATCTATACTAATTTAAATGCGCCAAACGGACGTATTGTTACAGTTGATGCTGTTGATCCTAAACCCACAAACTGGAAAGAGCTGATCAAAGAAACCAGCAATGTATTATCTCCTTCAACAGGTGGCGGAAAGCTATTTGCAAACTATATTGTAGATGCAGTGAGCAAGGTTATGCAATATGATATGGAAGGTAAACTGGAACATGAAATTGAACTTCCTGGCTTGGGTACAGCGGTGGGATTTAGCGGTAAAAAAATAGAGAAGGAGATCTTTTATACTTTTACCTCCTATGTTTATCCTACGACAATTTTTAAGTATGATGTAAGCAATGGAAGTTCATTGTTGTACAAAAAATCGGGAGTGGATTTTGACCCTTTGATGTATGAATCAAAACAATTGTTTTATAAATCTAAAGACGGGACCAAGGTTCCTGTGATCATTACTTATAAAAGAGGGATTCTGTTAAATGGCAAGAATCCAACAGTATTATATGGATATGGAGGTTTCAATATTAGTCTTACACCTGCATTTAGCACCTCAGTAGTTTCTTTGTTAGAGCAGGGTGGTATTTATGCTGTGGCCAATTTGAGAGGTGGAGGTGAGTATGGAGAGAATTGGCATGTAATGGGTACGAAGCTGCAAAAGCAAAATGTATTTGATGATTTTATTGCTGCTGCGGAGTTTTTGATTACAGAGAAATATACTTCCAGTGAGTACCTGGCTATTATGGGTGGTTCCAATGGAGGATTGTTAGTTGGTGCTGTAATGACACAGAGACCAGAATTATTTAAGGTAGCTTTCCCTGCAGTGGGTGTTTTAGATATGTTAAGATATCACAAGTTCACTTCAGGTGCAGGCTGGGCTTATGATTATGGTACCTCCGAAGATTCAAAAGAAATGTTCGAATACCTATATAAATACTCACCGGTACACGCATTAAAATTAGGTCTTAAATATCCGGCAACATTGGTCACTACTGCCGATCATGATGATAGGGTTGTGCCAGCACATTCCTTTAAATTTGCCGCAACATTGCAAAAAGATCAAGGAGGTAAGGCTCCTGTTTTAATTAGTATACAGACCAATGCAGGGCATGGTGCTGGAAAACCAACTGATAAAGCTATCGAAGAAATTGCAGATAAATGGGCCTTTATGTTCTATAATATGGGGATAGAATACAAAACAGTACAATAATTTATATTTATATTGGCTTTGCTAAAATAACATACAATGAAACGAACAATCATTCTATTTACATTTACTATTATGAGCTTAATTGCTGCAGCACAAACAAAAGAAGAGACTAAAATTGAAAAATTAACCGAAAAGCTACGTATATCTATGATCAGTGGTAATAAAACTGATCTGGAAAACCTGGTGTGGGATAATTTAACTTATGGTCATTCAAATGGAAAAATCGAAGATAAGGCAGCTTTTGTTCATGCATTGTCGACTAAAAAATCTGATTTTAAAACCATAGAATTATCTGAAATTGCGGTTACAGTAGCCGGAAAGACAGCTATTGTCCGTCATATTTTAAGAGCAGATACAAATGACGGGGGAATTCCTGGTAAAGTTAACCTCGGTATAGTATTGGTTTGGGAAAAAAGAGGAGATGAATGGAAATTACTTGCCAGACGCTCCTTTAAAATCAATTATTAATGATACTATTTTATTCTGCTGAAGAATCTGGGAACATCTCTTTCATCACTTGAGTAAAATTCTAGTTTCTTATCTTTTCCGTATAAATACAGTGAAGGATATTGTTTAGGATGGAAGAGGGGAATGAAAATATGATCACGATCCTGTAATACGGTAACATTCTTCATTGTTTTTAAAGGCTTGGCAAAGGTATCCATAAAGTAATTTACTGAACGGATCTGATCTTGAGTAACCAGGTAGAGGTTAACGTTAATCAATTCGTTGCTTCTTTTAGAAATATTTGTTGCGACTTTTTGGCAATGGTCACAGGTCGCATCAAATAGAATGATCATGGATTTAGTCCCTTTTGGAATAAGATCTGTAGAAAAGTTTCCGCCATCAGTTTTGTAGAATAATGCTTTTGGCATATCAGTTCCAGGAATTGGTTGTTGAGCATTGACTGTTAAAGCGCAAACTGCAATTATTAATGAAAGGAATATTTTTCTCATAGTGATTTGAATAGTTTACTAATATCTGATTCTATTCAAATATTTCTGTCATTTTAATCCAAAATTCTATTTAAACAAATGTTCCATATTTTTGTTGTAGAGTTAATCTCAGTATTAATTAAAGATATAAACTTTATGAAGCAAAAATTATTATTAGCGTTATGCCTGCTTTTTTCAAGTCTGACTTATGCACAGGATATCCCAGTAAGCAGTGTGCCAGCTGCGGTAATGAACTCATTTAAAAAGGCTTTTCCAAATGCGGTTAAGGTTGAGTGGGAAATGAAAGGAGAATTATACAATGCTGAATTTGATGTTAACAGACGTGATCATGAGGTTTGGCTAAATGCTGCTGGTGCAATTGTGAAACACAAACAGGAGGTCAAATCAAGAGAACTTCCAGCTGCTGTTTCTGCAAGTTTGAAAAAGAATTATAAAGGTTTTTGGATTGATGACGTAGATAAATACGAGGTTGGTAAACAGTTTTTTTATAAAATAGAATTGAAAAACCTTACTCAGGAAAAGAATATTGTTGTGGATACAAAGGGTCTTATCGTAAACAAAATTCTATAATATCTTTAGCTATTTTTACTTGCACAGCTCTGGAGGAAATATGATGCGAAAAATGCTTCCTTTATTTACTTCAGAGCTTACACTGATTGCAATTTGCTGTGATACACAAATACTTTTTACAATAGAAAGTCCAAGTCCATGACCTACATTCTCTGTTAGGTTGGTCTTTCTGAAGCGATCGAAAATATAAGGAAGGTCCTCGATACTAATCCCGATTCCTGTATCTTCGAAATTAATTGCATAGGCACCATTAGATTCTATATTATCTGAAATAATTAAACTTCCATTTACTACGTTATATTTTATCGCATTGTTAATCAAGTTGTAAAATAATTGGAATAGCAGGTCCCTGTTTACTTTTTTAATAGATATATGAGTTTTGAGGTTTAGCCTAACGCTAAGTCCTTTTTCCTCAAATCTATGGGTTATCTCTTCAATAGCTTCTCTTATTAGTTCTGCAGGATTTACGATGTCAGATTTTGCAAATTGTTCATTTTCTATCCTTGAAATCAATAACAGCGAGTTTGAAATTTTCTTCAATCTATTTAAGGTTTTCATCATCTCGACGATTTTTAAAGCTTCAGGCTCATTCAAATGCTCATCGCCAAGCATATTCTCCATTTTATTTTGGAGAATACTTATGGGAGTCATCAGTTCATGAGAAGCATTGGCTGTAAATTCACGTTCTTTTTCAAAAGCCTCATTGATCTGGTCTAATAATGTGACTAAAGACGCATCAAGGAATTTGAAATCCTGAGTTGAGGTATTAATGAGAGGAGCATGATTCTTGAAAGGAAACTTACGGTCTACCAGCTTAGATTTAATGATTTTTCCGAGAGGACGAATTAACATCCTTGTAAAGAAAAGATCGAATATCAAACTGATGGCTATAAGACTCAGTAATACATATAGGGCAATACGTTGTAAAGGCTTATTATACTGATTTATACTGGATACAGTCTTTCCTATTTCAAGAAGATAGGATTTATTTTGGAAATTAAATGTGTGCATTAATATCCTGTAATTCAGTGTGTCTTGTTCAATTATACGCTGTTCAGTCTTTATCGTGTCAATTGGCAACCCTTTGTTGGCTGGCTCCAAAGCTATGTATTCTTCTTTTAGCATGGTATAACTACCATAACTGTCATCTCCTTGCAGGTAATGATTTATCCCATTCTTTTTGACTACGTTAATAACCTTATTTTGTTGTCGGCGTAAGGAATAATTAGTGTATTCTGAAACGATACCATCAACCAGAAAAGGCAGGGTAATGATAAACATGAGTACGATAGCTACTTTAGAGCCCGTAATAAAAAGGACTAATTTAGTTGATAATTTCACGTTATTTTTTAATTCTATAACCCACTCCCCGAACAGTTTCAAGGAATTCTGTTGGCGCCCATGCATTTAACTTTTTTCTAATATTTTTGATGTGGGCATCAATATAATTAGAGTCGTAATCGTCGTCAGCAAAGGTACCCCAAATGTGTTCACTAAGCTGCATACGTGTAAGTACACGGTTGCTGTGAAGAAAGAGATAGCTAAGTAAATCAAACTCTTTTCTTGATAGTTCAATTTGTTGTTCATTGAGCAATATCAAACGTTTTTGAAGGTCAAGTTTAAAATCTCCTAATGGTAAGAGTTCTTCCTTTACATTAAATTTTCGGCGTGCAATAGCCTGCATTCTAGATTGTAACTCAAGTAATGAAAAGGGTTTGGGAAGGTAATCATCAGCCCCAAGGTCCAGTCCCGCAATACGATCTTCAAGGTTACCTCTGGCAGTAAGAATGATATATGCCGCATCTGGATTGTGTTTCTTTGCTTGTGGGAGAAGATTTAAGCCATCACCATCAGGTAAGCCAAGGTCCAGCAAGATAAAATCATAAGTGTTGATCTGCATCTTTTCAAGGCCCGCTTTAAAACCATGTGCAAGATCACATATATAGAAAGCCTTTTTTAGAAAGTCTTCTATTTCATAAGCCAGTGTTTTTTCATCTTCAACGATTAAAACTTTCATTTCTGACTAAGGTTTAGTGTCTTCGTTTATTATCCCTCTCAGGTTTTTCTTTTTTCTCTTGTTTTACTTCACCAGGTTTCTGTTGTCTACGAGACTGTGGAACTTCTTTTACTTCGGGTTTTTTACCACCTTTATCTCCCTTGCCACGTTCTTGTCTACCACCTCTTTTATCCTGGTAATAATCAGCTTTTGAGATTATACCAGTAGTTGTTGTGGTAGCAAATGCACCAAAAGGAAGACCTGCGAAAAGCAGAACTACAGTAATGTATCGAAATAGACGAATAATACTCATGGTGTAAATATATAAAGATGAATACAAAGGTGTGTGTTGAATATGAATTTAAGATGAAAAATAAAAAGAATAAATAATCTTAAAATTTCATGTTCATTTCATGTTCAGTGCTGAGATTTGATTTAACAACACACAAATGAAATTTAAAATTACAAGGCTATGAAAAGGTTATTATTATTAGGAATGCTTGGTGTAATAGGATGGTTGCCGTTCCAGGCTAAAGCGCAATTAAGTATAAATGTAAATATTGGTTCACAGCCTTTATGGGGGCCGGTTGGCTATGATTATGTAGATTATTATTATCTACCAGATGTGGAAGCTTATTATCATGTGCCTAACAGACAATTTATATACTTGCAAAATTCCAGATGGATATTTTCGGCTTCTCTGCCATCAAGATATAGAGGTTATGATTTATATAGCGGTTATAAAGTAGTTGTTAATTCAAGAGATCCTTACAGACACTTTGATAGAGATAGGGTTACTTATGCGAGGTATAAAAGCTATAGAGGGCAAAAAGTAATCAGGTATAGCAATGATTCGAGGTACTATGTTGTGAAAGGTCATCCTCATGGAATGTCTCATGGACATGCTAAAAAATACTATTCAAGAGATCATGACAGAGGGCACGATAGATGGGATAGAAATGATCGTAATGATCATCACCGCGACAGAGAGCACAAAGGCCGCGACAGAGATAGAGGGGATAGAGGTCATGGTAGAGGCAGACATTAATAAACACACACACCAAAACCAATAGAGCCTGATCAGTTGATCAGGCTCTTATTTTATATGGATATTTTTATAATTTTTAGTTAGTAAATATTTTACCACCAAAAGGTCTGTCAGTATCTCCTATTAAACCTGCAGCAATTACAGTATATGATTTGCCCGCTTTAAATTCAAAACTTTCCAAATCTTTTGGCTCCATTACAGGCTCTGTACGATTATCTTTTAGTTGAAGGACATAAGATTTAGGATCTATCTCAATAAAAGCACTTGCGGCTTTATAAGATTTAGCAGAAATGATCACATCTCCATCTTTATTCACGAGATTAAGTGAAGGTGCATTTGGAGAAAGGTTAATAAATCTAACGAAGGCTTTAGACGAATTCATGTTCCCCAATGTATCTTTTACAATAAGGTAGTCTATATTAGGAGCTTTATCGATTAAGAAAAGTGAGGTTACACCATTGGTTTCCAATGATATATTTTTTGAAATAACAGGCTCGTTACCAGCAGTTGTAAACTTAATATTATGGTCACCTGGGCTAAGGGGCATATATCCTGAGTTTCCTAAAAAGGCAACAGCTTGTTGGTTTATTTTACTCTGATCTACAAAAATATTGAATGTTGCCAATGTAGGTGAAGTATTTGTAATGTTTAAAAATGTATACTCTTGTGCTGGAGCATTTTCTTTTGAGCAAGACTGGATAGTTAATGCTCCAATTGATAAAAGAGCTAATACACTTAGATTTTTGAATTTTTTAGTCACTGACATTTTAAGTTTGTTCATGTTTATACGATTAGGGTTTGTGAAATTAACTTTAATGTAGACGTATAATGTCATGCTAACGCTACAATTTAATTTAAAAAAACTCGCTACATTTAGGACATTATATTGAAAATCGGGTATTTACCCTCATAAAAATACACACAATGAAAGTAATTATAGGTTCAGATCATGCGGGTTTTAATTATAAAACCATGTTGGTTGCAGCATTACTACAAAACGGATATGAAGTCATTGACCTGGGAACAAACAATGAACAACCTACCGATTATCCTGATCATGCAGCTGATGTAGCTAGGGCAATTTTAGATGGAAAAGGTGAGAAAGGTATTCTTATTTGTGGTAGTGCGGTAGGTGTAAGTATTGCAGCTAATAAATTTAAAGGGATAAGAGCGGGCGTTTGCCATGATACTTATTCAGCACATCAGTCAGTAGAACATGATGATGTGAATGTACTTTGCATGGGCGAACGTGTTATTGGTATTGAGCTTGCAAAAGATATTTCCTATGCATTTTTAAATGCTGTTTTTTCTGGTGAAGAGCGCCATGTAAAACGATTGAAAAAAATAAAAGCATTGGAAGATAAAGAGTTATAGGTTAGCATGAAGTTATATATTTATATTGTTTTAGCTCTTGTTGTTTTTACCTTTTACCAGTGTCAGACACATAGAAAAACAGTTGAAGTTAATAAAGAACTGATACCGGATACGAGTAACTCGCAGGTTATTTCTGCTGAAGCTTCCATTAAACTTATGAAAGTAGAAGATGGCTTTGAGGTAAAACTTGTTGCTGCAGAACCTTTAATTTCGGCACCAGTGGCTTCGGTATTTGATCCGAAAGGCAGGTTGTGGGTCGTGGAAATGGTTGGGTACATGCCAGATGTTCAAGGTAAAGGGGAAGATATACCCAACGGAAAAATTGTGATTCTTGAAGATAAGAATGGTGATGGAAAGATGGATACGAGGAAGATTTTTTTGGATTCCCTGATATTACCAAGAGCTATTTGCTTGATAGATGGGGGAATTTTAGTGGCCGAATCACCAAATTTATGGTATTATGAGATTAAAAATGATCAACCGGGCAAACGTGTCTTAGTGGACAAAGATTATGCGGCAGAGGGTAATGTAGAGCATCAACCAAATGGACTTTTGAGAGCGCTGGATAATTGGATTTATAATGCTAAATCCACTAAAAGGTATCGGAAAAAAGGAGACCAGTGGTTAATTGAGAATACTCATTTTAGAGGACAATGGGGGATTAGTCAGGATAATTATGGCCGCTTGTATTATAATGACAATTCTACCAACCTGGTTAGTGATTATTTTATGCCTGGTTTTGCAGCGGGTAATCCGAATCTTAAACATGTATTTGGATTTGAAGAGAGAACAGTTAGAGATAACAGGGTTTATCCAGCCAGGATTACAACTGGTGTAAACAGAGCATATGTGGCCGGTGTTTTGGATGATAGCTTACGTTTAAAGAGTTTTACAGCGGCATGTGGTCCTGTTATATATCGTGGTAACTTATTTGGTCCAGAATATGATTTTAATGCATTTGTTGCAGAACCGGCTGCTAACTTAATTAAGCGGAATATTCTTAATGAGAAAGGGTTGGTGGTAAGTGGAGAACAAGCTTATAAAGGAAAGGAATTTTTAACAAGTATTGATGAACGCTTCAGACCAGTGAGTTTATATAATGGTTTGGATGGTGCTTTATATATTGTAGATATGTATAGGGGAATTATACAGCATAAAACATATCTCACGCCCTATCTGAAAGACGAAATTCTTAAAAGAAATCTAACTGAACCATTGGGTTGCGGAAGAATTTACAAAGTTGTCCCTAAAGGTAAAAGGTTGCCTAAGCTGAAGCTTAGTAATAATCCGAAGGAGCTTGTTGCCCTGCTGGGACATAAAAATGGAGCTGTCCGCGATATGGCACAGCAGGTATTGATTGATGGTAAACATACAGATGCTATTCCTTATTTAAAAAAAGCAATTACTGATAAAACTCATCATTTGCTGGTTATTCATGCAATGTGGGTGTTGGAGGGACTTTCGGCATTGCAGTCTGATGAGGTGCTTGGCTTATTGAAATCTGATAATTACAATATTAAAGTTCAGGCTTTAAGTGTAATTCCATCAATAATTGGCGTAAACTCAAGCGGGCCTTATATTGCTGCATTACAACAAATGCTCAAAGGGAATGATGAACTGCTAGCTCCGTATATTGCTTTCCTGGCTGGTTCTATTAAACCATATAATGAAAAGTTGACTGATGAATTATTGGTTGCTTTAGTTAAAAAATACCCTAAAAACCGTTATGTTTCTACAGCGGTGATTAGTAACCTTACTCATAAAGAAGAAGCATTTGCTGCTTCGATAGTCAACATATTGCCTGATACAAACCTGGTTATTAATAAACAATTGCAAAATATAATTATTCGATTAAGAAATGATAAGAAGAGCAAGGATCCTGAGTTGTTAAGTAAAGAATTTCCAAAAGGCGCTGCTTTATTTGCTTCAAGCTGTCAGACTTGCCATGCTGCAGACGGAAACGGAATCAGCTCATTGGCCCCGCCTTTAAACAAGTCGGAATGGGTAACAGGTAAGAAGGATAAGTTGATTGCTATTGTATTATATGGTTTAACAGGGCCTGTTAAAGTTAATGGACATTTATATGAAGCTCCGGAAGTTTCTGCTGATATGCCGGGCATAGCACATAGTGATGAAATATCTGATGAAGATGTAGCACAAGTATTAAGTTTTATTCGTGGCTCATGGCAAAATAATGCTGGTAAGGTAGATGTAGAGGAGGTTAATAAAGTCAGAACTCTTTATAAAGGTAGAGACAAACCTTTTACTATAACAGAGATTGAATCGAAATAGATTTAGATGTGGATAAAACTGTGGATAAGCGGTTGATAACATGTTGAAAAACAAGGTTAAATATATTTGGATCAGATAGTTATTCTGCATATATTAGATCTATCAATTACGGAGTACTTTGACAGTCTGAAAAAATATCCAAAAAGAGATACTTGGCCTCCGGGCAAAAGCCTCTGGAAATTTTGATGGAGCAAGGAAGAGTTAGAATCAATGGAGACAGCGATGAAAACTTGAACAATGAAGGGCTGAAACATGCCGGAATTTAATTGCATCTGAAACGGACATTATACCAAAATGAAACATTCTACGGAATAAATCAGGAGGGTAATTTAAACGGGTATCAACTTCTTAGGAAATTGAGTATACTACGAATTGTAAAGTAAAAAACGAATTGATGCTTGTCTGATAGCTACGGCTAAAGGATGGGTGAAAACGGAGAACTTGAATCGAAAGAAGAAAGTCTCCGTTTTCTTTTTATATGTAATTTACTCGTCTCATGCGTTAGAATTTTATTATTTTTATGTGTCATGAGTAAAGCTGTAAAACATCCTTCATTTGAACAAAAGATCTTCGTCCTTGATACTTCTGTAATCCTTTATGATCATAATGCATTTAAAAATTTTCAAGAACACGATGTAGCAATTCCAATTCAGGTACTTGAAGAGTTGGATAACATGAAGAATGGAAATGAAACCCGAAATGCAGAAGCGAGGAGTTTCATCAGGTTGATGGACAATACTTCTGGCGACAGGATTATCAATGAATGGATACCTTTTAATGGTAGTAAAAGCGGGCGCTTTAAAGTGGTTATGGATAATAAACCAGATAAGCTGGACGCTGAAGAGATTTTTGGTAAGGGAAAGTTTGATCATCGTATACTTAATGCTGCATTAAGTCTTAAACAGGAATTTCCAGAGAAGAGGGTGATTTTGGTGTCTAAAGATATCTGTTTGCGACTGAAAGCGAAATCGCTTGAACTATATGCTGAAGATTACGAAACTGGTAAGATTAAAAATGTTGATGAGCTTTATACTGGAAAAGCTACAATTTCAAATGTTTCTGATGAGGTATTTAAAACGCTTAAAGCAGATGGAAGTATAGATGCAAACGGACTTGTTTTAACAGATGATTCAGCTAATCACTTTTGTATATTAAAAGGTAAACGTAAGAGTGCTGTAACCTATTATAGTGCAAAAGAAAGTCGGATTTTTACGATAGCGCCACGAACCATATTTAATATTTCTCCACGTAACGAGGAGCAGTCCTTTGCTATAAACGCATTGCTTAATCCTGATATCAAACTGGTAACCATACAAGGTAAAGCTGGAACAGGGAAAACTTTGTTGGCTATAGCAAGTGCTTTGGAACAACGTAAAGATTACAGACAAATTTATGTTACTAGGCCGATTGTTGCTTTAAGTAATAAAGATATCGGTTTTTTACCAGGTGATATAAAGTCGAAGATTGATCCTTATATGGCACCCATATGGGATAACCTGAGGTTTATAAAGGAGCAATACAATAATGATCCTAAAATGCAGGGGCGTATAGATGATTTTGTAAAGACTGAGAAGATTGTGATTACGCCTTTGGCTTATATCAGAGGGAGGACATTAAGCAAGATTTTTTTCATAGTCGATGAAGCTCAGAATTTAACTCCTCATGAGATCAAAACAATTATATCGAGGGCAGGAGAAGATACAAAAATTGTTTTTACAGGAGACATTTATCAGATTGATACTCCTTACCTGGATGCTGAGAGTAATGGACTTTCCTATTTAATTGATAAGGCTAAAGATAATGAGTTGTATGCCCATATAACACTAGGGAAAGGGGAAAGAAGTGAGTTGGCGAATCTGGCTAATGATCTTTTGTAGGCGGATAGGGATTTATGTAAACAGTTTCTTGATTAAAAAAATCCATAAATTGCGTTTGCAAATTATATTTCATGAATAAACTAACTTTAATGATTGCGATGCTGATGATGTTATCTTGTCAGCAGAGTAATAAAAAACACACTGTGACAGATTCTTTAAAAACTGAAGATCCGCATTCTTTTGCACAGCCATCTGTGGCCTATGTTGAGCATCTTGACCTTGATTTAAAAGTAGATTTTGAGCAACAACAATTAACAGGAAAGGCAAGTTGGACTATTAATAACAAGGCAAAAGCAAAGGAGATTATTTTTGATGATAGTAAATTAAGTATATCTAAGATCACATTAGGGAAAGATGAAAAGGAAACATCTTATACATATGGACCTGTTGTGGAATACCTGGGAAGAGCTTTAAAAGTTGCGATTACAGCAGATACTAAATTGATAAATATCTATTATACCACTGATAAAGAAGCAAGTGCTTTGCAATGGTTAAACCCACAACAAACAGCAGGTAAAATAAGGCCATATCTTTTTACACAGTCGCAAAGTATTGCTGCCAGAAGTTGGGTGCCCTGCCAGGATAGTCCAGGCATACGCTTTACTTATAATGCTAAAGTAAGTGTGCCTAAAGATTTACTGGCCTTAATGAGTGCTGAAAACCCACAAACAAAAAATAACGAGGGACTTTATCACTTTAAGCAAACACATGCCATTCCTTCATATTTATTGGCTTTGGCAGTGGGCGATATAACCTTCAAGTCTATTGATGAACGTACAGGTGTATATGCAGAGCCTTCTGTACTTAACAAGGCGGTATATGAGTTTGCTGATATGGGTAAGATGGTACATGCAGCAGAAAAGCTGTATGGTCCATATCGTTGGGGTAGGTATGATTTATTGGTATTGCCGCCTAGTTTTCCTTTTGGAGGGATGGAGAACCCTAATCTGACCTTCATTACGCCGACCATTTTGGCAGGAGACAGGTCATTAGTTAGTATTATCTGTCATGAGTTAGCACATAGCTGGAGTGGAAATCTGGTGACAAACTCAAACTGGAATGATTTCTGGTTAAATGAAGGGTTTACCAATTACTTTGAACGTAGAATTGATGAGGAAATTTTTGGCAAGCAGGAAGCTGAAATGCAGGAGGTATTTGCCAGACAAGCATTAAATGCTGCTATTGTTGATATGGGGGCAGAAAGCAGAGATACCTGGTTACAAACCGATTATACTGGTCGGAATCCTGACGAAGGCACGAATGATATTGCATACGAAAAAGGATTCTTCTTCTTAAAGACAATAGAGAGGGCAGTAGGAAGAGAAAAATTTGATGCATTTTTAAGGGGGTATTTTGATGCAAATGCTTTTAAATCATTAAATACTACCCAGTTTTTAGATTATCTGAATAAGAATTTAATTAAAGGTGATAAATCTCTTGAAGTAAAGATTGACATAGATAAATGGGTTTATGGACCTGGAGTTCCAGACAATGTGGTTGCTGTAGGATCGGAAAGGTTTAAGGCTATTGATGCTTTAGTGGCAAAATGGCGTAAAACAGGTGTGGTAAAAGGTTTGAGCAAGGAAATCGTATCCAGTAATGAGAAACGTTATTTTATAAGTCAGCTGCCTGCTGATCTAAAAGCGGTAGATATGGCTGCCCTGGATGCAGAGTTTAATTTTACTGGATCACATAATACTGATGTGCAATTGGCCTGGTATACCTTAGCTATACGTCATCATTATAATCATGCGAACAATAATATAAAAGCATATTTATTAGAAAATGGGCGCATGTGGCACATTATTCCTTTGTATAAAGAGTTGATGATTACACCAGAAGGTGCAAAGATAGCCAGAGCAATTTATAAAGAAGCAAGGCCAAACTACCATCCTATGACCTATCAGGCAATTGATAAGTTATTGAAATAGGAGAATAGTTAACTTTTTTATACAGGTGTATAATTTAGGTGTCCTGATTGGTGTAAAAGTGCTTTGTTTATGCTGAAGGAACGAATTAATAGGCCTTTTTAATTATTGGCACAGTCTTTGTAATTAACATTTCGGTTTAGTTTGGTTTAGGTTGATCTGTGGTGGATCGACCTTATTAACGGGAATAGTCTCTCCGACTTATTCCCGTTTCTCTTTTAATGACTTAGCACTTTTCTTCTAAAAGCGATCTTAAAATTTTCATGTAATTACGCCTATTTTTTATCGCGATTTGTGTTTTTTTTGTTACTGAATTATTACAGAGGATTATGTGGTTTAGTGTATACCTGCTACTGCTCTGTTACTGTTCTGTTACTGTCGGGTACTGCTTTTGCAGTAACAAATCAGTGTTAAAGCAGTTCTAAGGCAGTTTTTGTGCGATATCTGTTACATTTCAATGTCAAATGTGACTAATCATAGCACCTAAAAAACTTCGTTATGGAAAAAAATAGGATTTTTTTGTTTTACAATTTTATTTCTATCTTTCATAAGATAATTTAAAATCATGATCAAAATACGCTTTCTGTTTTTGTTCCTCGTTATTAGTTCAGCTGCATTTGGACAAAGACAAAATCTCTATTTTTTAAAGAACAATGGTCAGTATGTTAAGTTACGCGATAGTGCTGATTATCTTAGGATAGTTAAAGAGCCTGAACCAGGGTCAGAATTGTATGTGATAAATGAACATTATCTTGACGGTGCTAATAAAACTATCGGGTATTCAAGTAAAATAGATCCACCTGTTTATGAAGGACAGTATATTTCTTACTTCAAAAATGGTAAAAAACGCTTAATTGGTACTTACAAGAAAGGAAAGCTAGTTGATACTGCATTTAGTTTTTATCCTAATGGAGTTTTGTATATGACAACTGTGTATACTTCCGCTGTGAATGGAGGTAAGGAGCAGAAATATATTAAAAGTGTCCAGGATTCGACAGGTAAAGCACTTGTAGTTGATGGAAATGGTGAGTGTGGAATTTATGATGCTGACTTTAATGTGGGTGTGGAAAGAGGTGGTATAAAAAATGGGCAATATGATGGAGAATGGATTGGTGGTAATTCTATAGGTAAACCAACATATAAGGAAAACTATGCTAATGGTGAGTTGGTTTCTGGTGAAAGTTTTGATAAGGATGGCACTGTTTATCAATACACAAAAATATATGTTTCACCACAGTTTAAGGGCGGGATGGATAAATTCTATAACTATCTGAAAAAGACAATTCGTTATCCACAAGAATGTTTGCGAAGCCGCACACAAGGTAAGGTGATGTTGAAATTTATAGTTAAGAAAGACGGTACTATACAAAATATTAAAGTGATGAATTTGGTGCATCCAGAATTAGCAAAAGAGGCAGTTAGGGTAATTCAGGAATCGCCATTATGGGAGCCTGGAGTGGTGAGAGGCAAGCCATCTAATATTGCATTTAATGTACCTGTCTCATTCTCATTAAGATAATGTTCTGTTTATAGTCTGTTCTATTAATCTTTATATACAAGCTTAGCTATATCATTCTCGCATATAACCTTTTCAGGTCTGGCAGGAAGACTGCAATCTGAAATGATACTCCATTTTTCATTAAAAGTTTTTTGATCAGCTGTGTATTTATTAACCTTTTGAATAAATGCAACAGTATCAATTTTTGAGGAATAAGCTATATATCCTGTTGGACCACCACAGGCTTTAGTGCCAATTGGCCTGAATTTCCAATCTTCTGAAATTTCACATTTGACTTCAGACAAGCCTTTTATTTCTGTCATCAGTGATTCTAGTTTAAGTTTATCTGCTTCCATTGAACTTTCATCTTTTTTTTTACAGGCATATGCTCCTGCAATTATCAATATAGCAATCAATAATTTATAGTTTTTAAGGTTCATAAGTGTGTTTTTTGTTGTAGATTAATCATCATACTATTGTTACAACTTATAAATGATGACATTAGTTTTCTTTTCTTAAATATAAAACGGATTGGAGTTGCAGAATGCTACAAGATCATTATTATATTCGCATAAAAACCATAATAGTGTATTTCATATATGATCTTCTTTTTACGTTATTCCATTTATTGATAGTTGGATTCAACTTGTTAGGCTGGATATGGCAATCTACCAGGAAATTGCATTTTATTGTAGTAGTTCTTACTGCTGGTTCCTGGTTGATATTAGGTATATGGTATGGTTTAGGTTATTGCCCTTTAACTGATTGGCATTGGCAAATAAAAGAGCATTTAGGCGAAATAAACCTACCTAACTCATTTATAAAGTACTATGCAGATAAGCTAACAGGAAAAGATATCTCGGATTCATTTATTGATATGATTACTGGAATAAGTTTTGCAATTGCAGCTGTACTTTCTGTTTATTTGAACTTTTTCTATAAAAGATCCGGTAATCGTGTGTTAAAATAGAACCCTTATACAGATTGTAATACAAAAAAGAAATTATGATAAGAGAAGCTTTACCAGGAGATGCACAAGCAATAGCCAGACTTATTATTCTGGCAATGGATGATCTATCCGTGAAATTTACAGGATCTTCTGATCCTAATGAAGCTATTGCACTTTTTGAAAGATTTGCGGCACAGCCAGGCAATCAATATAGTTTTGAGAATACATTGGTTTATGAGGATGAGCAAGGGGTGTGTGGGATGATTAATGCTTATGATGGTGCTGGACTTCATAATTTAAGAGCACCTTTTTTAGATGATCTTTATAAAACTTACGGCATTAAACATAATCCTGATGACGAAACAGAGCCTGGAGAGTATTATCTTGATTGTGTTAGTGTGGCTTCTGACCGACAAGGGCAGGGAATTGGCAAGAAGTTAATTCAAGCAATGATTGATTATGCCAAACAGCGTAAATATTATATAACTGGTCTGCTGGTGAATAAAGACAACCCTAAAGCGGAGAAACTGTATTCAGCGCTAGGCTTTAAGGTTGTTAAAGAAAAAGATTTTATGGGTGGAAAGTATTTTCATATGCAGCATCAGGCAGCATGTGAATAGCTGCGTTCTTTTTTTGTCATTCTATAAATGGCGAACATGATCAGCGCAGAAAGTATAGAAAGGACTAAGTAGCTTTCACTAAGGTGATGTTCGTCTTTTGCTGGTAGTATAGAAATTACACTGTAACTTAAGAAGGAAACAATTACATAAGTTATACCGCCAGTTAGTCCACTTGCAATTCCTGCATTTTTAGGGAATAGTCCCAGGCAGAATGTAAAGTAATTATTGAAAATATATCCTGCAGTTACGTGAATTAGGAAAGCGAATATCACCATCGAATAAAGATTCGAGATAAATTGTATGCTCATGATCATTGTGATTACAAATACAATTTGTAGAATTAAGTTCGTTACCATTTTTTTTAAGAATGGACTGTTTATAGTGGCCTTACCAATAAAACCGCCAACCATCCAGGCAAAGCCTAAAACCAATGAGCTGTAGCCAGCAATTACAGGACTTAAATGCAAGTGATGTTCAATTATAAACGGACCAGTCATGTTGTATATCATTACCATGGTATAGGCAAGACCCAGCATCACAATTCCCAAACTAAAGCTTGCCGTTTTAATCATATTAACATATACACAAGTAATCTTTTTTAAGGAGAATTCAGAGAAATGCTTTAGGGTTTCGCCACTATATATGTACTCAAGAATAGCTAAAATTACAGCTAAAATAGCAAGGAAATAGAAATTGGATTCCCATCCGAATACCGTTTGCAGATAGCCACCTAAAAATGGGGCTACGATTGGTCCTGTAGACCAAATAATAGAGAAAAGGCTTAGATAGTGTTTTAGCTTATCTCCTTTAAACAGGTCTACAAAATAAGCTCGCTTGGCAACAATAATTGTTCCTACCGTAAAGCCATGGATAATACGCATAAGGTAAATGAGGTATATATTATGCGTGTTTGCAATTACAATACTGGCTCCGGCAAAAATAATTAAAGAAATAAGGCTGAGTCTATATCTGCCGAAGCTGTCGAGTACACTGCCAATAAATAGCTGAGAAACGCCATAGCTGATCAAGAAAAGGCTTAATGTAAGTTGTACCTGTAAGCTGCTAACCTGCATATTTGAAGCCATGCTTGGTAATGAGGGTATGTATATATCTGTTGCAAAACCAGAAAGAGGGAGCAATGCAAAAGCAAGTACGGTAGAGATACCTTGATTTTGCTGTTTAAGTTCTTTTATGTTATTCACTATTGGTGTGTTTTTTTAAGGACTCAAAGTTAGGTTTTCATATATCGTGACAGGAGTTTTTTAAACATGATAGTGTAATAATTACATCTTCATAATTTCATATTTATTATAAGAATTGTAATACAAATATTTATTTGTAAATAATTAAAGTTTTAGATTCGTTTGTTTGGTTAAAATATCTGTTTTATTGGTACTTATAAGGGTTGTTTGGATGTTTTTTCGTATCTTTGTAAATTAAAGTATAGTGATATGAATGATTATAGTGATTTGATGTTGGTTGATAAAAACTCAGGAAAATTAAAGGATCTTGAAGATGCATTGGGTAGGGTTGAAGTAACCTTTGCTCATTGGTTAAATAAACGTGAAAATATACATACTGGTGAAAAGCCTGATAGACTAGGTAATTATTACAGGTATTTTTATATTGATAAGGGTATTCAGTTTTATGTAAAAGATGGTCTTCCTCAGGAGATTAAAAATGCGTGCTGGTCAGCATATAAGAATATATTTGGGCAATAGTATCTCTGTTGTTAATAGAAACGTTTCTAAATTGAAATGATATTCTGGACTATACCCGCATTGTTATATGTTTGCGGCAAACTAACAGAATATGTCAAAAACTAAACTTACAATTAACAATAACGGTTCAGTTAAAATCGAAGGTGATTTTGAGATCGTAGATAGAAACGGTGACGTTTATGAATTACAGGGCAGGACGGTACTTTCTATTTGTCGTTGTGGCTTATCAAAAAACAAACCTTTTTGCGATGGGGCTCATAATGGGCATTTTGAGCATGAAGCTATAGCTTTTGCACTTCCTCCAAAAAAAGCATAATAAAACAGGCTGTATCATAGATCATGATGCAGCCTGTTTTGCTTATTTCTATTTTATAAAAGCATCAATCACAATTTTAAAAGGTTTTGCTAGCTTTGACCAAAAATAAATTTTAATTAAACAAGCATGAAGCCAGGAGATTTCGAAGTGAATTATGATGGAAGCAGTGTTACGGCCTCTATAAAAGTCAAACCATCACTTGCTTTAAAGATATCTTTATATGTATTAAATATCTTACTTATAGCTGTTATTGTATTGTTTACAATTGGGGGTGTTGGCGTTATCGTTTTGTTCATTCTTGTTTTTGAAATTTTGTTTTTAAGATATTCAATATGGCATATTCATGGATCTGAAACGATTGTTCTGAAAAAAGATGCCTTAAGTTATCAGCGTTTGTACGGTATGATTAAATTGCCAATTAGGACAATCAGTATTAATAAAACTTTAAAAGTAATTCCTTTTCATGAAGACTTTAAAGTTGGAAATACAGCTATGAAGCTGATTTTTGAATCATATGATGAGGATAATGAACCTGTAAATCTTTATCAGACTGCATTGGCCATTTCTAATGCTAATTATATTGTCTTTATGAAAGCTTTTAATCACCTCTATACAAAATAGCCTTTAAGTCCTTTTTTATTCCGATCCCATTTGAAAAAGTATATTACCATCCTGCTTATATTTATAAGCTTTTCAGCCTATTCTCAAAATGTTAGTATTTGTTCATGGAATATTCAGCACTTCGGTAAAACTAAAACTGACGCAGAGATAAGTTATATTGCCAATATCATTAAAGAATTTGATGTTGTAGCTATTCAGGAAGTTGTTGCGGGGTATGGTGGTAGTCAGGCAGTAGCTCGTCTGGCTGACGAATTGAATCGTAAGGGGAGTGGATGGGATTATGTTATAAGTAGTCCTACTTCAAGTGTGGGGAGTTCAAAAGAACGATATGCTTTTTTATGGAATACGGCAAGGGTTAAGCGCAAGGGAGTATCCTGGTTGGATGAGAATTATGCAGATGAGATAGATAGGGAGCCGTATTTAAGTCAGTTTATGGTCGGGAACAAATCTTTTACCTTGCTGAGTTTTCACGCTGTTCCTAAAACGAAGCAACCGGAGCGAGAAATTAAATATTTTAAATTCTTTCCTGAGATATATGCTGATCATAATCTAATATTTTGCGGAGATTTTAACTTGCCGCAATCACATACTGTGTTTATTCCCTTAAAGAAAATGGGATATGTATCTGCTTTGGCTGCACAAAAGACATCATTAAAGATGGAATGTGTTGAAGGTAGTTGTCTGGCATCTGAATACGATAATATCTTTTTTAAATCATCATTTCAAGTTTTAAAAGCAGGAATTGTTCATTTTTATCGCGATTTTAATAGTGTTAAAGAGGCCAGGAGAATTTCCGATCATGTGCCTGTTTATCTTAAATTGTCACTTGGAGTAATAGCTAAATAGCATTAATTCAGTGATTTTCCGAAAGGGGAGAATGCAAGGTTCATAAGCTTAAAGTGCTGTCTGCCCCAAGGTATTCCAATAATTGTAATACAGAGTAAGATACCAAAGAAGAGGTGTGTAAGTACTATCCAGATACCACCGAAAATTAACCAAATGATATTCATTATAGTTGATAAACATCCAGTGTTGGATGCTGTGTCTGTTATTTTTACACCGAAAGGTGCGATGCCTAATATGGCGAACTTAAAGCATTGAATACCAAATGGTATACCTATTATAGTAAAACATAATACCAAGCCTCCAATAATATATTGAAAGAATATAAATACTCCTCCACAAATGAACCAAATGATATTGCCTAGTAAATTCATGTTTGTGTTTTATTTATAGATTAAAAAGAAGTGTGTTAGTTACAATTTGGTTTGATTTAATGGGGATGGTATAGACAGGGGGGGAAGTAAAAAGAGCATCAGATTATTCCTTTTGGCATGGCTATTGTAACCTGTATGTTACATCAAAATCAATTTAACATGAAAAACATAGTGAAAATTTTAAGCTTATTCCTAGTCGTAACAACGGTTATGATGTCTTGTAAAAAGGATAAAGATCCTGCAACTGCCGATTTCTTTGTGGGTACCTATAAAGGTTCGGTTTCTTATAATAAAGACGGCACTTCTATTACCAGTCAGGATGGAAAGGTTACTGTAACAAAGGTTGATGATACCTATAGTTTCTTTTTTGGCAGTGGTATTCCTGATATTAAGGGAGTGAAGTTTGAGAAGCAAGATGACAATACTTATGTAAGTATTGGAAATGGTTTAACAGGTATTAAAATCAATGCCAGTTCTTTGGTAATGCTGGTTTCAAATGACGGCGCTACCTGGACAGCTAATTGTGAAAGGTAATTTCATATTTTGAATAAAGGAAAACGGCTTGCTTTTTTTAAGGCAGGCCGTTTTCCTTTTTACTTAATACATTATTTGACTTTTATTGTTTTTTCTGTATGTATTTGCTTTAAAAAATATTCATCATGTGTAACTACTAATAATGTTCCCTGATATTGATTTACAGCGTCAGTTAAGATTTCTATGTTTTGAATATCGAGATTGTTTGTCGGCTCATCAAGAATAATCATGTCTGGAGATTTGTTGGTCAGCGTTAGTGAACAAAGCATTAATCGCATTTTTTCTCCTCCACTAAGGGTTTTGCAAGGTTTATCCCAGTGTGTTTTTGTAAATAGAAATCTGTTCAAGCGGGTTTTCACTTCGTGTTCCTGCAGTTCCCCAGAGTTGTACTGTTGGGCCTGCTCATATACACTTATTGTATTGTCAATAAGGGAATAATCCTGATCAATATAAATAGCTTTATAACCAGCTCTTTTAAGAACTCCCTCAGTTGGTTCATGGATGCTTAAAATCATCTTGATCAAAGTTGTCTTTCCTGAGCCATTTAGACCTTTAATAACTACACGTTCTCCGCTGTTAATTTGAAAGTTTAAGGATGATTCCCATAAAAGCTGATTGTTATATCCAAAATTAATGGCTTTTGCATCAATCAAGTTCTTTCCTTTGTAAAGAGAGGAGGTTCCAAAAATCATTTTCATTTTATCTACCTCAGCTACCGTTTTTCGCAATTGAGTTAGTTCCTCTGAAAGTGAACCAATCTTTTCTGTATGTACGCTTTTTATTTTTGAAGCACTTTTTTCAGCACCGTTTTTAAGCGTATTCATCATGATTGTTGGTAATCCCGCTTTTTCTTGTTTCTTCTTTCCGCGTGCATCAAGTTTTTGTTTTCGTTCTGCAGCTTCTTTTTCTATCTCCTTTGCTTTTCTCAATGCTTTTTCCCTGTGTTTTAATTCATGGTTTAGTGCGTCGTATTCTATTGCTTTTTGCGTGGCATAAAAATCATAGTTCCCACCATATATTTTAATGCTTTGCTTATTGAGCTCCTGTACTGTGTTGAGTAGATTTAATAAAGTTCTGTCATGGCTTACAGTTATCAGCGTGTTTTTAGTGCTTTGAATGTAATCGTATAGCTTGTTTCTACTCCAGGTGTCCAGATGATTACTGGGTTCATCTAGTAAAACGATTTCAGGACGATGTAATAATATCCCGGCAAGGAAAACTTTTGTTTTTTGTCCGCCACTAAGGTTTCCCATTTTTTGACCTAAATCCACGCTGTCAATTCCCCAATGAGAAAATGCTTCTTTACATCGCTCCTCTATTGTCCAGTCGTCCTCAAGTATTGTTAAGTGCTGATCTGTTGCATTGCCTTTTAAGATTTCATTTAATGAGTTTATTTTTTTATCTATTTGAAGTGCCTGAGCAATACTATAGTGGTTGAACTGTCCAAAAATCTGAGGTAAGTAATAGGGGGAAGAGTTTGTTTTTACATTCCCGTATGAGGGTGTTAATGTGCCTGATAAAATTTTAAGGAGTGTAGATTTACCGACTCCATTATTACCAATTAGTGCAATTTTATCATGTTTGTTTACAATGAGATTTATATCTGTAAACAGTATATCTTTATTTGGATGTATATAAGTGATGTCTTGAAGAATGATCATAATTTCTTTCTTTTTAGAGGGTGAATAACTATACAGACCAGTTTTACTAGTTGTGTTTATTTTTCCGAAAGAAATTAAATCCTACATGAATGTTTTTTTGTTGTTCTGCAAAAATAAGATTTTTTGTTTACTGATTATAGTTTATTTATTATAGTTTTAAAAAATGCCCTTTAAAAAGCTTCAGTTAAGCCTAGGAACAGTCCTTTAGCTCCATATTTTCCTATTGCATAATCCAGGCAAAGATTGGTTCTGGTTGCTTTGTTGAACAAGATCCTTAAACCCGCACCTCCTGCAGGTTGCCATTGTTCAAATAAACGGGTGCCTAGTTTATCATTGGCGGTTTGAATATTAAAAAAGGTCACCCCGCTAATGAATTTGTTTCTGGTAATAGGGAAGCGGTATTCTAATTCTGAATAGAAATACTGTGGGCCTTTAAAGTAAGTGATGGTATAGCCTCTGCCGCTACGGAAGTAGGTATCCCTTCCGGTTCCAGGTAGCTCGAGATAAGGCAAGGCACCACTTACCAGGTATGAGCCCCAATTCCAGAAAGCAATGACATGTTCTGGGTTTCTGTCTGATAAACTCCAGTATTTTCTAAAATCTGTTGTGATTTGCACTGCGTTCTTTGTGCTTCCCATCCAGGTTTGGTTTATCCGGATTCCGGCATCAGCATAAATGCCTTTGTAGGCTCGGTTCTGATTGTCTCGAGTAGTATATTGAATATTGAAAAGTAAACCATTAGATTGATAATGATCTCTGTTGAAGCCATAGCGGTCACTATAAATGTTATAAGGTGTTAATTCATTTGTGTTTCCGCGATCTTCAATTTTTCTTCTGATTTCAAAAGATACTCCAGCGCCTAAAAATAAGCCAGGTTGTACTTGTTTGTATATTTTTTCTCTGAAATTGTAGTACTCCGCATGAAGTACATAGCCTTTTCTGTCTGGGTTTGTTAATACGAGATCAGCTTCGCTTCCTTGTGCTGCATTGCCAATTCCTAATCCAAAGTCAGGCACAACGGTTTTTGCTGCAACTAGACTACCTTGAAGGTTCCATTTGTTGCCGGGCGTATAAACATTATGATTTAAATAAACATAAATGATTCCTTTGGTAGTTATAGAAGCTGAAGTTGCGGCTATCGACATTAATGTATTTGGTTTTTTTCCAAGTATCTTGCCTGCTACAGCTTTAATGCCGATTTGTGCGCCAATACTTGGGTTGTAGGCTACATTAGGTATAATCGTTACCGGCGATTTTTTGCTGGATGTGTTGTTTTTCTTTTTAGGATGGAAGATACTGGAAAATAAATCGCCAACATCATATTGGGTATTTGTTGTGTCCTTTTTTATGGAGGTTGTTTTTAAAGTATCGACTACAGGCTGAACCTGAGCGTATGCGTATTGCTCCGCTGCAAAGAGCAAAAGTATTGAAATTAAAACTACTCTTAATGAGTTAGGAACGGGCTTTTTTTGATGAAATTTCAATATTTTCTGTTCTTATTTTCAAAGATAATAACCTTTAGTTTTAATTAACTATTTAGTAGTATATATTGTTTTAATGTTTCTCCTATTCTAACGTGTCGCAACGATAAATATTCTGGGGAATGGGAGTAGTACATCGCCATTATCATATATTGGGTATGCTTTTGCAATTTCAGTAGTGTATTTTTCCAGGAATTCTGATTGTTCATTCTGATTAAGTTGGGTTAAAAATGGTCGTAATCCCGTGCCTTTAAGCCATTCTACTATCGCTTCATGACCTCCGTGTAAGGGGTGGAAATATGTTGTTCGCCATATGTTTAAAGTAGATGTTTTGTCTTTAAGTAGTTGGTAATACCAATCGGCACTTTCTCTTTTGGTACGCTTTGATCCATCTTTAAGTTTATTGGCCCAGGGGCCTTCGGATGCAACTTTACGCATTAATACATGAGTAGATTCATTTAAATTGTCAGGCATTTGAACCGCAAGAGTACCACTTTTGTTTAGTTTCTGGATCAATGATGGGAAAAGTATGTCGTGATCAGGGACCCATTGTAATGATGCATTAGCTAATATAACATCATAAAGGCTTTTATCTTTCCATTTTGAGATATCTGAGATTTCGAAATGAATGTCAGGCATTCGTTTTCGGGCTGCTTTTATCATGTCGGTAGAGCTGTCTATGCCTGAAATGGACTTGGCTTTTGGAAAGTAAGTAGCTAATAATTCTGTTGAATTCCCCGGACCACATCCGATATCAATAGCTTTGTTCACTTCAATTGTGGGGATTTGAGCGATCAAGTCCATGATTGGTCGATTTCTTTCTTTCTCGAATTTAATGTATTGGTTGGCAGACCAGGTATCTTGTTCCATGTTTTTTGAATATAAAGTTATGAATTTATAGTTTTGTTTTTTGCTATATTAGCTGATAACCAGACTACGCAACCTCTACCATCAATGACTAAAAAGATTGTTATTTGTGATG
This sequence comes from Pedobacter sp., assembly GCF_041645105.1. GTDB lineage: Bacteria > Bacteroidota > Bacteroidia > Sphingobacteriales > Sphingobacteriaceae > Pedobacter. The sequence goes on along the minus strand of NZ_JBAZQQ010000003.1, from coordinate 599,203 downwards.
ATCATATTCTTTTTTCTAGCGGATTAACCGAATTACTTAAGAAAAATACTGATAAGTATGATATCGTAAGTTTTAAGGATTCGGTATCCTGCAAACAATATTTACAACAGCATTATGCTGATGTTTTTATATGTGATCTTAATATTGATAATATTGATGGGTTTGTCTTGATTAGTGAACTCCGGAAGGAGCTGAAAGGGACAAAGGTTATTATTTTGACTGCTTATTATGAGGATTTTCTGATACAGAAGTCTGAAAAGGCTGGTATTCATGCGTTCTTGAAAAAAGAGACAGAAGCTAATGAATTGATTTCAGTTATAGAGATGGATATAAATGCTCCATTTTATACAAATAAAGGGGTTAAAAGTCATAATAATTCATTTCAGGAGATTGATGCGAGTGTTGCAGGTAAATTTAGGCTATCAGGTCAGGAAAAGCATATTATTAGGTTAATTATAGAAGGTAAAACCAGTAAAGAGATAGCTGAAACGTTATTTATCAGTAAGACTACTGTAGATACACATCGAAGAAATATAAATAGGAAACTAGAAATTGGTAATAGTGCTTCATTGATAAAGTTTGCAAATGAAAATAATCTATTTTCTTAGTTTTTTTTTATTCAATGTTGTTTCCGTTGTTTCTGGACAGGAAAAAATAGAGGTTAACACCAGGTACGCAGTTGATACAAGTTCTAGCTGGAGTGTAGCGACTATCGATGGAAAAGGTTTTAGAACTTATGAAGTCGGCGAACGGATCGATATTGGTTATAATGATAATACTACGGTTTGGTGTGTTGTTAAAATAAAAAACCCTAATAAGTCTAAGGATGCTGAAGCTTGGTTAAGCTTTGATAATAATCATATAGATAGTCTTGTTGTCTACGAAGAGAAGAGGTTAGTGGGTGTTCTTGGAGATCGTACGACCTATAGTAGCCCATTTTTAACTGCACTTGCCTTTCGGGTTAATCTAAAGGCTGGTCAGGAGAAGGAGTATTATGTGAGTGTGAAAAAGGAGATTTCGGCATTAAGCTTTTCCTTTAAATTGGTTGATCGCAATAGTCTAGCTCGTAAATCAGATGTAAAGATTGCGGTGATTTCCTTCTTTATGGGGATAGTTTTCTTGCTTATTCTTTTTAATACGCTTCTGTTGTTTATCACAAGAAAAAGATTATTTCTGTTCTATATTCTGTATTCAGTGTTAAGTATGTTGTATGTTTTAGTGTCGACTAATTATGCAAAACATTTGTTGTTTCCAGATTTCTTGTTTTTTAGTGAATTGAGGATATATGTAGCATTCTTTTGGGTAATTGCATTAAGTGCTTTCTTGTCGCATTATCTTAGTTTAAAGAAGTTAGAGCCAATAAAATACAATATTATTCTAGCACTTAATGTATTCAATTTTTGCCTCATTGTGATTACCATTGTGTTGTTGATTCTGGGTAAGTTAGATCTTATCAAAGAATTTATGCTATTTGGCTATTTTAATTTTCTTGTGGCCTTAATGCTTATGGCTTGGAGTGCTGTGTTGCATTTAAAGATAAATAAACCTGCGGCAATCTATGTTATACTGGCTTTTCTGCCACAGAACTTATGGGGATTGTGCTTTATATTGAATTTCTTTAGAATTATTTCAAGTGATATTCATGTTGATTGGTTGATGTATAGTTGTTTATATGAGGTTTTGCTTTTTGGGTATGTATTGACTAAAAACTACATAGATACCTTTCAGAAAAACAACAGACTTATCAAGGAGATTACATTAGAAAAAGAGAAATCATTACAAGCAATAACGCAGGTTCAAATTAGAGAACGTAGGTCGATCGCTAATATTATACATGATAATTTTGGAAGCAAGTTAGCTTATGTATTGCAATTGATTCAGCTTAAGAATATAGTGCTGGCAGAGGAGAATATTAAAATTCTGACTAGTGATATAAGGGAAATATCACATCAGATTTTACCTAAATCTTTAGACGAAGGTGCATTGGTGTCTAGTTTGAAAAGTCAGGTGTCGAGTTTAAATGTTGGGCTACGGGATGCGGCTATTGATTTGTTTTCTTATGATTTTCCTGAACGGTTAGTTGAAGTATGGATTTATGATTTATATCTGATTTCTCTGGAAATTATAAATAATTCCTTAAAACATGGTGACGCACATTCGATTATTATAGAGTTATATGGATATCCGGATGCTTATGTTTTTCAGTATAGTGATGATGGTAAAGGGTTTGATTTGAGTTGTGTAGCTAAGGGGTTTGGTCTTGAAAATATTGAGAAAAGGGTGAAGTATTATAAGGGGGATTTTGAGATAAATAGTACGCAAGGTGAGGGTACTGTTATACAGATTATTATTCCGGTTCAATAAAAGAATTTATGATGTATTTTTAGGGGTAATGGCCTGTGAATCATTTGTATTAGTGTTTTTTTTGTTTTATTTAGTTTTTAAAATTTGTAAACTTTTTGTAATTTGTAAAAACTTAAGTATTTGTTTTTTAGGTTTTTATGTGATTTTTCTTGAAACTTTGTTGATTTAATATTTGTCGTCGGTGTGCAGAAAATGTATATTTGTGATCTACATTTATTAAAAAGAAAACTCAATATATTATGAAAGTCGAATCCCTGGATCCAGTTCAAATTACCTATACCTCTGATGAAGCTTATAATAAATCTCTTGACTATTTTAAAGGTGATGATCTTGCTGCCCGTGTTTGGGTAAACAAGTACGCCTTGAAAGATTCTGAAGGGGTTATTTATGAAGGTACACCAGATGATATGCATCATAGAATTGCAGCTGAGCTAGCTCGTATAGAACAGCGTTATGCAAACCCTTTATCAGAAACGGAAATATTTGAATTGATCAAGGATTTTAAATATATCATTCCTCAGGGAAGTCCGATGACTGGAATTGGTAATCCATATCAAATCGCTTCACTTTCCAATTGTTTCGTGATTGGTAATGATGGAGATTCTGATTCTTATGGGGGGATTATGAAGATTGATCAGGAACAGGTACAGTTGATGAAAAGACGTGGTGGTGTAGGACATGATTTGTCGCACATACGCCCCAAAGCATCGCCTGTAAAGAACTCCGCACTTACTTCTACTGGTATTGTTCCGTTTATGGAGCGTTATTCAAATTCAACACGAGAAGTAGCTCAAGATGGAAGAAGAGGAGCGTTAATGCTTTCTGTAGCGATCAAACATCCGGATGCAGAAGATTTTATTGATGCAAAAATGGAGCAGGGGAAGGTTACAGGAGCTAATGTTTCAGTACGTATTGATGATGCGTTTATGAAAGCAGTTGCCTCTGGTGAATCTTATTTGCAGCAATATCCTATCCATAGCAAAAGTCCTCTTTATCAGAAAACTATAGATCCCACACAACTGTGGAAGAAAATTGTACACAATGCATGGCGTTCTGCAGAGCCCGGGATTTTGTTTTGGGATACGATTATCAGAGAATCTGTACCTGATTGTTATGCTGATTTAGGTTATCAGACGGTTTCTACCAATCCATGTGGAGAAATTCCATTATGTCCTTATGATTCATGCCGATTGCTGGCCATTAATTTGTTCTCGTATGTAGATCAGCCTTTCAGTTCCAAAGCCAAGTTCAATTGGGATTTGTTTAAACAACATATTCATGCAGCTCAGCGCATTATGGACGATATTATAGATCTGGAACTTGAAAAGATTGATGCAATTCTTGAAAAAATAGCTGAAGATCCAGAAGGTGATGAAATTAAACGTACAGAAATGAATCTGTGGTTAAATATTCAGACTAAGGCTAAAGAGGGAAGAAGAACAGGAATTGGTATTACTGCCGAAGGTGATATGCTTGCGGCTATGGGTTTGCGATATGGTAGTGATGAAGGAACTGCGTTTGCGGTAGAAATTCATAAGACTATTGCATTAGAAGCATATCGTTCATCAGTGATTACTGCAAAAGAAAGAGGTGCATTCGCCATATTTGATGCGTCGCGTGAAAAGAATAATCCTTTCATCAATAGACTTAAAACGGCAGATCCAGGTTTGTATAATGATATGATGGAATATGGAAGACGTAATATCGCTTTGCTGACTATTGCACCTACGGGAACAACCAGTCTGATGTCGCAAACCAGTTCTGGAATTGAGCCTGTATTTATGCCGGTTTATAAAAGACGTAGAAAAGTAAATCCAAACGACAAAGATGCAAGGGTTGATTTTGTTGATGAGGTAGGAGATTCATGGGAAGAGTATGTTGTTTTTCACCCTCGTTTTAAGCAATGGATGGAAGTGAACGGACATGATCTTACTAAAAACTATGCGCAAAAGGATCTGGATAAGCTGGTAGAACTGTCTCCGTATTATAAATCTACTTCGAATGATGTTGATTATCTTAAAAAGGTTAAGATGCAGGGCGAGATTCAGAAGTGGATTGATCATTCTATCAGTGTAACCATAAATATGCCATCTGGTGTGACTGAAGAGCTTGTTGGAGCTGTTTATATGGAAGCCTGGAAATCTGGATGTAAAGGAGTTACTGTTTATAGAGATGGCTCACGTTCAGGTGTATTGATCTCTAATGATACACCAGAAGCTGAAGCGGAAGAGACAGTTGGTCACTCCGTTTTTTCAACGACAAGACCTGCAGTTCTTGAAGCGGATGTAGTACGTTTTCAGAATAGCAAAGACAAGTGGATTGCCTTTATTGGTTTAATAGATGGAAAGCCTTACGAGATCTTTACTGGTTTTGCTGATGATGAGGATGGTATCTTATTGCCAAGATGGGTGAATGATGGGGTGATTATTAAGAGTCGTGAAGCAGATGGTAGTTCGAGATACGATTTCCAATATAAAAACAAACGTGGTCATAAAACTACTATAGAAGGACTATCATATAAGTTTAATCCAGAATACTGGAATTATGCTAAATTGATTTCGAGTACATTAAGACATAGTATGCCTATTGAAAAGGTTGTAGATCTAATCAATAGTTTACAACTGGATGAAGCCATAAATACCTGGAAAAATGGAGTTGCACGTGCATTAAAACGTTACGTTCCAGACGGAACAGAAGCGAGAAAACAACAGTGTCAGAACTGTAACTCTACCAATCTGCATTATCAGGAAGGTTGCCTTACTTGTAAAGATTGTGGTTCATCTAAATGCGGATAAAATATTAAAAGTAAATGAAAACAGATTATTCCCATAAAGCGACTAACGAAGAGATTGCAGCAAGGTTTGATAAGGATGTTGAACGTTTTTCTAACCTGGAAACGGGGCAATTGTCGACTATTGATGCGCCAATTTCTATGGAGCTATGTACAGAAGCGGCAAAATACGTTAATCCACAGGCAAAAGAATTGTTAGATATAGGGTGTGGTGCAGGTAATTATACCTTGACCATGCTTAGTAAGATTTCAGATCTTAATTGTACGCTTAATGATCTGAGTATGCCGATGTTGGAGCGGGCAAAAGAACGAATCTCTGCGCAGACCAATGGTCAAATAACCATTCTACATAATGATATGCGTAATCTGGATTTGCCAGATAGTCATTTCGATATTGTTTTGGCTGCGGCAACATTTCATCACTTACGTGATGATGCCGATTGGGAACTTGTTTTTACTAAAATTTATAAAGCTTTAAAACCTGGAGGCTGTTTATGGATCTCTGATTTAATTAAACATGATTCAGGGCCAATTACTCGTCTTTTTGAGTATAAGTATCGAGTGTATCTTGAATCATTAGGTGGAGATGAATATGCGCAAAAAGTTTTTGATTATGTGGAGTATGAGGATACTCCACGTTCATTGAATTACCAACTTGCTTTATTGCATAAAGTGGGATTTTCAGCTACGGAAATACTGCATAAGAATTCTAATTTCGCGGCTTTTGGTGGGATAAAATAATCCCATCAAAGCCAGGGATTGGCGCTAAATCATTTCTCGCTCAAATATCTCTTGAACCATGTTGATCTGCTGTGTATAGATAGATTTCTTTCGTGTTCCAAAATACAGGGTGTTCTCAATAACCTTATTGCCTTCCCAGATAATTTTGATATCACCAGTATCTAATTCTTTTTTGGACAGGAAGTCGGGAATTACAGCAACCCCCTTTCCGCCACTCAGACATCTGATAATTGAACTGATGTTGGGGACGATAAAGTTTGGTTTGAAATCTGGGCGTTTCCCAAAGTTTAGATGCCAAAATCTACGTAAATGCTCCATGTCGCCTGCAGTTCCATACCAGGTTTGGTCTTTAAGCCAGGTTTGAATTTCGGGAAGACTGTTTTTGTTAATGAGTTTTTTTATTTCGTCAGTAGGAGTGTGCTTACCTGCTACCAAGACTATTTTTTCCGTGAAAAACGGCTTGTATTCTAATCCTTTATAATCGCCTTTTTGTGGAGTAATGATCAGGTCAAGGATTCCATTATCGAGGTCGCCCAACATTTGAGGGTATTCTCCAAACTTAATGATCACATTAAAGGGAAGGGTTGGGAGGTAAGACTCTAAGGTAAATTGGAAAGTTTCAAAACACATACCTATACTAATGGTAGGGACATCCTTTTCAGTGCTTTTATGAAAATGTCTTTCTGCTTCTTCTAATTTGCAAATTGCTTCCTGAACATAATTGTACAAGATTTTTCCGCGTTCGGTCGAAACCATTTTTCTTGATGTACGATCAAATAGTTTATATCCTACATAAGCTTCCAGTGAGCTTAAGTGCAGGCTTACTCCGGGTTGTGATATAAATAAGGATTCTGCAGCCCCTGTTAGCGAGCCTGTTTCATAAATTGCCTTAAAGGTTCTAAACCATTCTAAATTTGTCATGATCTATCTATTATAATTATGATACAAATGTATGATTTATATTATTTTAATATGCATAAGACAGAGGGTAAATTTGTGGTAGAAATTAATAGAAGATAAAAGAGTATATGATATGAAAAACATATTTGTAATAAACGGAGGACAGGTATTTGGTCATTCTGGTGGTTTATTTAATAAAACACTTTCAGAGTTTACATTGGATTTCTTTAAAAAGGAGCTTGATTTCAACTTACGATACACAGATATTAATCGACCTTATGATCCTAAACAAGAAGTAGAGAATTACAAATGGGCAGATGTTGTGATTTATCATACTCCAATATGGTGGTTTCAGGTCCCTCATGAATTTAAAAAATATATAGATGTTGTTTTTACTGAAGGACACCAAACTGGAATTTATAAAAATGATGGGCGTTCATCTGTTGATCCGGCAATCAATTATGGTACTGGAGGAATGTTGCATGGTAAACAATATATGTTGACGACTTCATGGAATGCGCCTAAAGAAGCATTTACAATGCCTGGCGAGTTTTTTAATGAAACAAGTGTAGATGATGGACCATTATTTGGGTTTCATCGGATGAATGCGTTTACGGGTATGATGCCTTTAGAGAGTATTCATTTTCATGACGTAGAAAAAAATGCGGATATACAGGTCGATTTGAAAAGATATCAAGCACATTTGAGTAAAGTGTTTGTTGGGGAAGAGGTAGGAAGTTAGATCCTTTGAATGATGTAATCATTTTTTTCTATTATAATAATCAATATGCTATTGCTATTTTATTTGGTTTTTATTTTAAAATACTAAAAATATTAGTATAACTTTGCCCTATAATAAATTCATTATCATGGGGGAGGGAAAGCATATTATTCACATGGATCAGGATGCTTTTTTTGTATCGTGTGAGGTACGAAAAAACAAAGACCTTGAAGGTAAACCTGTGATTATTGGTGGAACATCGGATCGTGGTGTTGTAGCGTCATGTAGTTATGAAGCTAGGAAGTTTGGTGTTCATTCAGCTATGCCCTCGCGCATGGCGAAGATGCTATGTCCCCATGCTATATTTATCAAAGGTAACATGGAGGAATATTCAAAAGCATCACATGAAATTACCGATATCATAAAAGAAAAGGTACCACTTTTTGAAAAGGCGAGTATTGATGAGCATTATATAGATATGACAGGTATGGACCGCTTTCATGGGGTAATGAAATATGCACATGAATTGCGTGAAACCATTATGAAAGAATTAACACTACCTATTTCATTTGGCCTTTCCGTAAACAAGACTGTTGCGAAGATGGTAACCAATGAGTGTAAGCCTGGCGGAGAAAAGCAAATAGAGCAGATTGAAGTACAACCATTTCTAAACCCTTTATCTATCCGTAAAATTCCCGGCCTTGGAGAGAAGACTTTCATAAAGTTGAGTGATATGGGAATTAAAAAAATATTCACTTTATCACAGATTCACCCAGATCAGATGAACTTCCTATTAGGTAAATCGGGATTGTCTTTGCTCCAAAAAGCAAAAGGGATAGATAATAGTCCGGTTATTCCCTATGCTGAACAAAAATCTATTGGTACTCAGTGTACTTTTCATGCCGACTCTATTGATGTTGACATGATTAATAACTTGTTGATCGCTCAGGTTATGGATGTCGCTTATCAACTTCGGGAGAAGAAAAAACTGACTGCATGTGTAACTGTTACCATTCGTTATGCCAACTTCGAAACTGAAACAAAGCAAGCTGCCATTGCTTATACCTCGCTGGATAGTGTACTAATTGCTACTGCAAAAGATCTTTTTAAAAAGATGTATAACCGCAGGATGTTGCTCAGACTGGTGGGTGTACGTTTATCTAGTCTGGTAACTGGATTTGAACAGATTGATATGTACAGCGAGTCGCAGGAGCAATATAGTCTGGTACAGGCTCTGGATAAAATTCGGAATCGTTTCGGACAAGATGCAATAACCAGGGCCTCGGTATTAGATATTAAACTATAATCATGTATTTGAACGTCCATTCCCAATATAGCCTACGCTATGGCACTATGTCTATCGAAAACTTGATAGAAGAGGCCTCTGCACGTGGTATTACGCAGATGGTGATAACAGATATCAATAATTCTACCGGAGTGATGGAGTTCATGAGGGAGTGTCGTAAGAACAAAATCAAACCCATTGGAGGTATGGAGTTCAGAAGGGATAAAAGGCTGCTTTATATTGGCATCGCAAAAAATAAAGAGGGAATGAAAGAACTTAATGATTTCCTTAGCGAGCATAACCTAAAGCAAAAGGAATTGCCCGATGAGCCATGTGTATTTGAGCATGCTTATGTGGTATATCCTTATGGATATAAAGCCAAATTGAAAAGCAATGAATACATTGGTATCCGTTTCGATGAACTGTATCAGCTTTATAATAAAGATTTAACAGATTATCAGGATAAGTTGTTGGTTTTACAACCTGTTTTTGTAGCCAATAAAATCGGTTATCGTTTGCATGAATACTTAAGGGGGATTGATCTGAATACCTTACTCACAATGGTCGAGAAAGATGATAAATGCAGGGAAACGGATATGTTTCTAATGCCGGGAGAGCTGGAAGCGAAGTTTGCCAGATATGCTTTTATTCTTGATAATACCCGTAAACTGATGGATAGTTGTACCATGGATTATCCGGAAGGGAAATTAAAACTCAACAAAAAGACCTTTACCGGAAATAAAAAAGATGATATGGCACTTCTCGAAAAACTGGCCATGGAAGGAATGCTTTATCGATATGGTAGTAAAAACAGAGAGGCTTTAAAACGAATAAAGAATGAGCTGAAAGTAATCGTGGAGATGAATTTTTGTGCATATTTTCTGATTACAAATGATATTATTCAGTATTCTATGCGTAGGGGCTATTATCATGTAGGTAGAGGCTCTGGGGCCAATAGTATTATAGCTTACTGCTTGCAAATTACAGATGTTGATCCTATAGAACTGGATTTGTATTTCGAGAGATTTCTAAACGCAGAACGTTCCTCACCACCCGATTTTGATATTGACTATAGCTGGGACGAACGAGAAGATGTTCAGGATTATGTTTTTAAACGCTACGGAAAAGAACATACAGCATTGTTGGGAACGATGTCTACCTTTAAAGACCGTTCGGTAATTCGAGAAATCGGTAAAGTTATGGGCTTACCTAAATCAGAAATTGATGGCTTTACCGACCCTGCCCGTGCTGTGGTAAATCGCGATAATGATACTTTTAAAAAGATACTGGCTATACAGAATCTGATGGCCAAAATGCCTAACCAAAGAAGTATTCACGCTGGTGGAGTATTGATATCTGAAGAACCAATCACCTATTATACCGCTTTAGATCTGCCACCTAAAGGAATGCCCACTGTGCAGTGGGATATGTACGAAGCGGAAGCAATTGGTTATGACAAATATGATATTCTTTCTCAACGAGGAATTGGGCATATTAAAGAAGCCGTTAAACTGGTGCAACAGAATCAGCAAAAAAGATTGGATATTCATCAGGTTCAAATGTTTATGAAAGACCCTAATCTCAATAACAGGTTGAAAACAGGCAATACCATCGGATGCTTTTATATTGAATCGCCAGCTATGAGACAATTACTCGCTAAGCTGACCTGCGACAACTATTTAACATTGGTTGCCGCCAGTTCCATTATTCGCCCGGGAGTTGCACAATCTGGAATGATGAAAACCTATATCTATAACTTTCATCATCCAACGAATGTTCAGTACTTACATCCGGTGATGGAAGAGCAGTTAAAAGAAACTTTTGGTGTGATGGTATACCAGGAGGATGTGATTAAGATCTGTATCTATTATGGAGGGATGGATGGAACTGATGCAGATATTTTAAGACGGGGAATGAGTGGTAAATACCGTTCCAGGATTGAGTTTGATCGGCTGGTCGAGAAATTTCATGATGGGGCTAAATTATTAGGACGGCCAGAAGAGATAACTAAGGAGGTCTGGAGGCAGGTATCTAGTTTTGCAGGTTATAGTTTTTCGAAAGCACATTCTGCAAGTTTTGCAGTAGAAAGCTATCAGAGCCTATATCTGAAAACCTATTATCCTATTGAGTTCATGGTTGGAGTACTTAACAATTATGGAGGTTTTTATACCCGTTGGCTGTATGTGCATGAACTAAAAAAGGCAGGAGCAAAAGTGCATTTACCATGTGTAAACAGGAGTGATGCGGTGGTGTCTATTAGTGGCATTGATGCTTATTTGGGCTTTGTTGGGGTGCAAGGGCTTGAAGGAAAATTTGTAGAGCTGATCCCGGATGAACGTAAACAAAATGGAAAATATCTCGATATGGAAGATTTTGTAAAACGTACGGAAATTGGCCTGGAACAAGCCATAATTTTGATTCGCTGTGGAGCCATGCGTTTTACTGGAAAAAGCAAAAAGACATTGTTGTGGGAAGTTCATACTTTACTTGGTCATAAAGTAAAACCTAGTAGTCATGCCGAGTTATTTCATGTGCAAGCCAAACACTATGTCTTACCAGATTTAGTTAATACTAAACTAGAAGATGCTTATCATGAGCTGGAGTTACTCGGATTTCCACTCAGCTTATCAATGTTTGATTTACTTAAAACAGAATATAGGGGAGAGCTTCAGGCTAATGAATTGATGAAAAATCTGGGACGAACAGTAAAAATGGTAGGTTTATATGTTTGCGAGAAAACGGTACATACCAAAAATAATAAGAAGATGTGGTTTGGTACATTCCTGGATGCCGAGGGTAATTTCTTTGATACTACACATTTTCCAAATAATACACCGATATATCCTTTTAGAGGTTCAGGCTGTTACTTGATTTTAGGGAAGGTTGTGGAGGATTTTGGCTATCCAAGCATTGAAGTCCAAAAGTTTGCCAAGCTGGAGATTATGAATAATCCGGTAATGGATTAATTCTCTAAACGTTTTATCAATCGTAAAACATTTTAAACCTCAGCTTGTTTACCCTTTACATTAATCTAAATAACAAACAAGATGGGATTTTTTAAAAATGCAATAATTGGAGTGGCGATATATCAGGCATGGAGGTATTTAACCAAGAAAGATGAGATGGGTAGGACTAAGATTGATGAAATCAAAGAAAAAGCGCCTGAATGGATAGAGAAAGCAAAGTCATTACGGGATGATGTAACTTCAAAAAGGACATTTTAGTAATATTAAATTACAATAGGGTGTAGCGTTTAAGATTTGGTTTACGTTTTAAGCAGTAAACCAAATTTTACTCATTCATTACTATGAAGCATCTTTATTTACTCTTTGCCGTTCTCTTTTTTTCTGCGTGTTCAAAAGAAGAAGTACATGGCCCTTTTAAACTTAAAAACGGACAGGAAGTTGAGCTTGTGGTTGATCATCGCTATGGATCAATCAATGATAAATTATTGATTTTACCACAAAATGAAGCAACAGGAATGTCGCTACATGGATTTCCTGAAAGAAAGCCCGGCTATACCTATCGTGTTAAGGCTAAATTTAATATTGATTTAAACCCACCACAAGATGCATCAGACAGGTGGTTTAACTTTGCAAAAGTAATTAGCGAAGAAAAGTATATGGGAGATGAATCATTCGATATCTCGCTGATTAAATCGTATATACCAGGTGGACCATTCATTGATATGGGTAAAATAGATGATCAATACATATATATTAAGGATAAGTTAGAGCTAACTTATGCTAATCAGACAGTGAAAGATCAGTTAGAGGAAATCTGGCAACATTCATTGGAAATGCGCCAGAAATGGGAAGAAACCAAACAGACACCTGATCCTAAATGGAGGTTTATAAAAGCGACAGTAAAACATGATCCCGCTAAATTTGGAAAGGCTTATTTGGTACAGCATATTGAATTTACATTAAAAAATTAAAGAGCATAGCAGGGGCAAGCTGACTGAAATGCCCCTGCTAAGCTTTTCTCTTTGTTTTGTTTCCCTCATAACCACTTCTCGAGCCGTAATCAGATCTTAAAATGCTGATTGCTACCGGCTAGTTTTACATGTACTCAATTACTATAAATTTTGTTTTATTGGATATTTTTTGTCTATTTATAAATTGTTAACGTACCCGTTTTTATTTAAGTAATTTTTTAAATCATAAGTAAACAATTATTCTAGCCAAATAACACCACAGATGAAACCATTTAGAACAAATGTATTAGTACTTAAGCAGAAATCATTATGGTTCTGCTTACTCTTAATCCTACCTTTCTCTTTAATAACCGAAGTAAAAGCTCAGACCGCAGATAAGGGGAAAGCTATAAAGGTTAGGTATAATGCAGAAACAGCAAAGATTAATTCCTCAACCAGCGAAATCATATCAGAAAAGAGATTGAGCAATGGAAAGGGCATGAGCCTAAAAGCAGGAGTTACAGCGGCGATTGAAGGCGAACGTCCCGAAGCTGACCTTACTTTTAACGTAAAACTACCTATTGCTGGACGCTATGTAATGCGCACTTATGCCGTAACAGATGAGGAAGGTGCAAAACTGATGAAAAAGGCGAAAACTAAATATGAATCTATGTATATCAGGATTCAGATTGATGATGTACGCCCAACTAAAAGAGTTGTTTATGTACCTTGGGACAGGCCTTTACAAACTTCAGGTAAGTTTGAATTTAACGGTCAGGATCAACAAGTTAAAATTTGGTTGCCAAAAGGTGTGCGATTTGAATATTTCGAACTTACCCCATATACTCCACCAGCTGTTCCTGCTAAAGCAGAAGCCTATCGCCCTAAAGTAGTTCCTTTGTCCGGGCACCCTCGTTTGTGGGTAAATCAAGAGTCTTTGCAGGTTGTAAAGGGTGGCCTTACTAAAGGCGAAAATACTCCTGCCTGGGAAAAAGTAAAGAAGGCTGCACTTACTCCATTTGATTTCAAATTTGATCCAAATGCAGAAATGAGTTTTAATGCAGGACTTGAAACTGCAGCAGAAAGTAAAGCCTTTTATTACCTGATGACTGGTGATAAAAAAGCGGGGCGTGAAGCAGTAACTTTGATGAAAGACTATCTTTCACATGTAGAATTTGGAAATTTACTGGACATTACGCGTGAAATAGGACGTGCCATTACAGCAGCTTCAGAAGTTTATGATTGGTGTTACGACTTACTTAGTCCGGAAGAAAAGCAAATTTATTGTAAGAATCTAATGAGGCTGGCAGACGATATGGAGATTGGCTGGCCACCCTTTCTACAAAAAGTAGTAAATGGTCATGGTAATGAGGCCCAAGTATGTCGTGATTTACTATCAATGAGCATTGCTATTTATGATGAAAATCCACTTCCTTATCGTTATACCTCTTATGCTATTTTAGAGGAATTAGTACCGATGAGAAAGTTTGAATACCAGTCGCCCCGACACAATCAGGGAGTGAACTACGGTTCATATCGTTTTGGTTGGGACATGCATGCTGCATGGTTATTTTACAGAATGACTGGAAAACCTGTTTTTGATGACAACATTAAAGATGTACGCAATTACTGGCAATATATGCGTACACCTGATGGACAGATGCTTCGTGATGGAGATGGCTTTAACTCAGGCTCTGCAGGTAAGCCTTATTATTGGTCTGCAGCTCAAACCATGTTATTGTGTTATGCTTATGCCGCTGATCCATTACTCAAAGCTGAATTTCAGCGCCAGGGTTCATTGCCAAATAACCCAGTCCTATTTCTCCTATTGAATGATCCAAATCTGAAAGCTGAACCGAGCCGTGAATCACTTCCTTTAACAAAAGACTTTGGGAAAGTACTCGGATCAATGGTCGCTCGTACAGGTTGGAATATAGGTCAAAATAGTAGTGATGTAGTTGCGGAAATTAAAGGAGGTGGTTATATATTTGGAAATCACCAACACAGTGATGCGGGATCCGTGCAACTCTATTATCGTGGTTTCCAGTTTGGAGATTTGGGTTTGTATAAATTTTACGGTACCCCATATGACCTGAATTTCAATAAAAGGTCTGTAGCCCATAGTATGATGCTCGCGGTAGATCCTTCAGAGAAATTCCTTACTTCTGAGTCCAATGACGGGGGAACACGTTTTGTTCAGCGTCATCCTGTAACACCTGAAGAGGTTCAAACTAATCCGTTGTTTTACAATGGAAAGGTATTATCAACCAGTTTTGGGCCATCTAAGCTTAAACCATTTTTCAGTTATTTCTCAGTAGACCTAAAGGGAGCTTATTCTGCTAAAATAAGTGCTTATAACAGGAGTATGATGTTTTTAAATCTGGATAGGGAAGATGTGCCTGCTGCAATAATTTTAACAGATGATATGTCTACTGTTAAACCTGAGTTTAAGAAGTATTGGCAAATTAATGCTCACAACAAGCCATTGCTTAGTGAAAATGGTGTCGTATTGCAAAATCAGTTAGGTGATTTAGTTGGCAAAGCACATGTAGATATTCTAGTTCCAGCTGCTGATGCGAGAAAGCTGGAAGTGTTTAGTGGTGCTGATGCAAACAGTTCATTTAAATTCAAATATGAAGCACCTGTAAGTTCTCTTGCTGAAGGAAAAGGACATCGTATAATGTTCACTCCAAATAAAGAAAGCAACAATGATCATTTTTTAAGTGTGGTTCAGTTAACTTCTGGTGATACTAAGCCGCTGCCGGTTACACATTTAGTTACACCTGTAAGTGATGTTATTGTTTTGGCAGATAGAGTGCTAAGCTTGAACAAAGGATTGGATTTTATTAATCAGCAATTTTCATTTAAGGTGCCTGCTAAAGGTTCTTATCAGATTGTTCTTGCGGGAATGAAAGCTGGCGACTGGAATGTAATCAGTGCAGATGGAAAAGTGAAATTCAATACCAATGTAAAAGAGGGAGAGAATACTATCTTTTTCATCGGTGGTAGCTCTATATATAAAATAACGCCAGGTAAGGTGTCTAATTTAAAAATGCTAAGCACAAATGAAAATAACATGCCAGGAAAAAAATAATCCGATTGTTGGATAAACGATATTTTAAACAAAAAAACGGGCTGTATACAGCCCGTTTTTTTGTTTTCACGTTTGAATTTTCTAAGGATTGAAAATTAGCATTAGAAAAATAACAAACATAACTAAGTGCATAATACCGGATATTGGCGTAGTACGCTTACCAAAAAACGTAAGGAAACTAAGACTTACAGTTATAAGAAACAAAATAGTTTCGGTAGAAGAGATGCCAAAAATAACAGTTTTTCCTGTGATCAATCCAATGATCAAAACTGCCGGCACGGTTAATCCTACCGTAGAAACAAATGCACCATGACAAAGGTTGATTGCTCTTTGTGTTTCATTGTTTAATGCCGCTTTTACAGCTGTAATAGATTCAGGAGTAAACACAATAATAGCAATCAATACTCCGCCAAGCATGGGAGGAAGATTAGCTGCTTTTATTCCAAAATCTACAACCGTAGCCATCTGATGTGACAATAAGACAATAGGCAATATCATAGCAATCAATACAATAGAGCGAATGATGATCTCTTTATTGGTTCCAGTTGATTTGATCTCTTGTACATTTTCTGATGATCCGACATTACGTTGAGCAAAAGGAATTTCCATCATTCCTTTTGCTGGCTGTACATATAGATGTCTGTAACCTTTCATTTGCAATGCCAGAAAAAGTCCGTATAAAATCACAATTAAAGTAGATAATATGATGGCTTGTGTATTTGTGAAAATTCCATTGCCAGCACCAATAATTACATTTGGTAGAAGTAAAGACATGCCTCCTAATAATATAATCATAGAAATATAGGTAAGCGTACCCTGAGCATTATATTCTTGCTCTCCATATTTTAAACCACCTAATAAAATACAAAGGCCAACTACCAGGTTCATGATAATCATCATTACAGAGAAAATTGAATCCTTTCCAATGGTTGGAAACTCTCCCGGACCAAGCATTACTGCAGAGATTAATATAACTTCAATGGATACAATAGATAGTGTTAGGATCAATGTTCCATAAGGTTCTCCTAATTTATGGGCAAGTGCATCCGCTTCTTTTACAACACCAAATGAAGCAGCAATGATGGTAGCCAAAAGTATAATGAAACCAAATATAGCTGCATTTTGCGTCATACCTTCATCTAATAGAGAAGAACCTACGGCATAAAAAAGGCCAACAATAAGCCATACTAATGCCAATCGGATTTTTGTTGAAGTTGGAATAATGGTGTTAATCATGCAGCAAATTTATGTTTAATAATGCTTTCTAAATTTATCCTATGATAATTAATGCTGGGACTATGATTATTTTTCTTTGCGGATTCTACTTAAACTTACCGGGGTAATGCCTAAATAAGAAGCTATAAATTTCAATTGCACACGTTGCAAAAGACTAGGTTTATTATTTAATAACTCATCGTAGCGTTGTTTTGCAGATAGTAACTCTCTTGAAATGATTCTTTCTTCAATCTTTAAAAGCTCTCTTTCAGCAAGTCTTCTTCCCCAGTTAGCAATATGGATGTCTTTCTTATAAAGCTCGCGCAGGTATTCAACTTTCAATTCATACAGTTCACAGTTTTCCAGAAGCTCAATGTTTTCGTATGATTTCTGGTTCTCAACATAACTTTTCATCGAGAGTATAGTTTCACCTTCTTCACCAAACCAGAATGTGATATCATCATCTCCTTGAGGTGCAAAGGCTCTTACCATACCTTTTTTAATAAAATATAAGTGTCTTTCTACTTTGTCAGCTTTTAACAGGATATGCCCTTTTTCAAATTGAACTTCCTTTATGTACTTACAGATTTCAGCACATGTTTCTGGAGGAAGTGGGTAGATTTCGTTTAAAATTTGATCGATTTTCATACTATATATATCTGTTGAAATTGATGATCAATTCCGCATTAAATTTAACATTTAAAACCTTGGCTTATTCATGCTATATCAGTCATTTTTTATGGATAGTTGATACAGAGTAAACCATATTAATGTATTTTGTTGTTTACAATTCAACTTATGGGGTATGTTTTGTGTAATATTAGGTACACACAAATATAACCGATATGAAACAACTACTTATTATCGCATTGGCTTGCTATGGCCTTCGTTCTTCTGCCCAGGTGCAGGAATCAAGAAACTTCTTATATCTCTATTCTGACTCTGTGATCTATGCCAAAGATATTAAACTTCGGCCGGACTTTGCTGGGAACATGCGAATTAGAGTCGATTCAAGAAGCTTCCCCACAGCGCAAGTCAAGTTTTTTAGCAGCAAGGAAGGCTTTTTTGCCAATACACGAAAATTAGGAATTATGAAATATGGAGACTTCTCAGAGCGTATTGTGGAAGGACGTATTAATGTTTTTCAAGAAAGAAAGCTATCCTATTCCCATTTTATTTATGATGCAAATTCCAATCCACATTTTATCCATAATCCTGAGCCCTCGATAAACATCAATATGTATTATAACAAAGGGTATGGTGATTTAAAGAAGTTGAATTATAAAAATCTAAAGAACGATATAGCCGATAATCCGGAGAGTATAGAAATGCTTTATGCTTATCGGAAGAGTATGAATACAAGCAATGTGTTATATACAGCTGCAAGCATATCTATTATTGCAGGGATTATTAGTGTTATTTCTAATGGTAAAAACAGTTATTCAAAAACTAACTTTACAACAGGTCTTAGCTTAGCTGTGGTAGGTTTAGGCTTTGCTACTGGAGGTTATTTGAATTCAGTTTCTGCGGGCAGAAAGCTGGAAGATGCAATTGATATTTACAATAGATAATTCTATTTTGTAAGGTCTTTTATTTTTTTAAACAGATGTTCGGGATTGAATGGTTTAGATAAATAATCATTCATTCCCGCATCTAATATTTTTTGTGCAACATTGTTATTAACACTTGCTGTAAGTGCTATAATAGGAATATTCGCTTTGAGCTTATTTTCCATTTTACGTATCGTTACTGCTGCTTCATATCCATCCATAACCGGCATATAAAGATCCATCAATATGACATCAAAGGTTTCATCTTCTATTTTTTGTATGGCAATTTCTCCATTTTCTGCTATTACAGGAATAATGTTCCATTGTTCCAGTGTCTTTTTTATGACCAGGATATTTACTTGATTATCTTCGGTAACTAAGACCTTTAGATGAGCTAAATCGCACTTGTGGTTTATTAAAGTAGGGGATGCACTGCCATTAAAATTTTGATACTTAAAATCAATATCAAATAAGATTTTTGTACCAATATTCGGTGTACTGATCAAATGGATCTCACTTTTGAACATTGTTAATACTTTTTTAACAATAGCTAGTCCCAATCCTGTGCCACCATAACGTCTGCTTGTACTTGTTGCGGCCTGTATAAAAGGTTCAAATATATTTATCTGTCTATTTAAATCAATACCTATACCGGTATCTTCAATGATGAAACGAACAATCATCTGCTCGGCAGTTAAGTCCTGAATCCGTACTTGTAAGCTTACTAATCCCTTTTCTGTAAACTTGATGGCGTTATTCATCAGATTTAATAAAACCTGTGTTAGTCGTGTAGGGTCGCTATTTACGTGTTTGCCATTTAATTCATCATCAATATGAAGGTCTAAGTCCAGCATTTTCTCTTCAGCTTTTAACTTCAGACTTGAGAAGTTGTTTTTAATTAATGCTGCCAGATCAAAGTTAATACGTTCTAATTGTACTTTGTCCGAATCGAATTTATTAAAATCAAGGATGTCATTAATTAATAAGAGTAGGTTTTCTGCAGAGAACTTAAGTACTGCTAGATTTTCTTCCTGATCCTGACGAGGGTTTTGAAGCAGTAAAGCATTTGATATACCAATTACACCATTTAGTGGTGTACGCAATTCATGTGACATGGTCGACAGAAATTCCATTCTCGAATTTGAAAGATTTTTAACGTCAGTTAGCGTTAATGTGAGCTTCTCATTGAGCTCATTAAGTTTGTTCTTTGTATCCGTCAGACTAATTATATTTCTGTTAAATACCTTAAAAAAGTAGTACTGTAGAAAGATGATGAGCGAAAAATTATAAGTAATTACAAATAGGTAGGTGAATTGGCTAACTTCATGAGGGCCAGTACCCAGATAAAAGTAATTTTTATTGTCTATCGCAGTGTATAGTAAAACAGGAACAACATTTATAGCAGAATAAAACCAGCCCCATTTTAAACCATGCATATAGAAGCTAAGTGCACAAACTATCCAGATGAACTGGAGTGTTTCGATGTTAATGTCCTGAACATAAATAGAGAGATTGGACCATACAGCGAGGGTATGAAACCAAAGAATGATATGCGAAACAGTTTTCCAGGCATGAGTATAATAAGCGAGAGCTATTAAAGCAACAGTAGCTGTAAAGACAATACACACCCTAATGAGGTGTAATGATTCACCGCCAAGTGAATAAGCAATAATCAATATACCAGTGAACAAAAGATATAAAACCAATATATATGCCAGCATTTTAATTCGTGCCTGGTTAATTGGATCTTTTTCTTTGATCACTAATTTGTTGAAAATGCCACCAATTGGCTCAAAAAAGTAAGTCATGATTAGTCAATAAAAGCGTTAAATAGGAATTTTGGTCTAAAATACAATTATTTAACGTTTTTTATATGTAACATTTTTACCTCGAACGATCGCCGCTTTTGACCTCGCTTAGCAGAGAAATAATTCTTTCCTTGTCTTTTAGCTGATCTTTTAACGCAGCATTAAGCTCCTTACAATTTTTTAAAGCATCACCATATTCTATAGGCGGTTCAGCAAGAATGTTTTTTTGAACAGTAGCCGATGTGTCCTCTGTTTTGAAGAAATTACATGGTGAAACATTAAGTACTTCTGCCATAAGCAAGAGGTCTTTATATTTAACAGATTTATTCATTAAACCAAGTCTTAGACCATCTACAGTTTTACCAACTTTTTCAGCAAGCCAGGTCAGCGATCTTCCTTGGCCTTTTAATATTCCCTCTACAATTGCTTTTAAAGACATACTTTTTTTATTGCAAAATAAGGAATTTATGATAATAACTATGTCGAAAGGTTTATATTATTATGTCTTTTCGCATAAAAATTATGTGTTCTAATTAAAAAAAGAGGTTTTAGAAACTATAAAAATATTAGCTGTATTAGGATGAGGTATTTGGAGCTTTAACTTTATGACATTTTTGTTGTAAAGAATTAATATTTTTTTTATACTTTTACCTCGAGAGCGTTAATTTGCGGGGGCACAAGTCATTCTGACCGGCCTCCGCTTTTTTTTTGAAAACAACTGAGGTTTAGAGTTTTACCTGCCTGATAATGTTTTTGATATTTAGCTCTATAATGTCTGTCATGCTATTGCATTCAAGGTATTGATCATCTTCAAAATACTCGCCCATTTCCTTTTTTAATCTGCTTATATTCTCTTCAGTTGTTAATACTTCAGTGTTAGATACATCTCTTAAGTCTGTAAGTCTGTGACGCTCACTCCGTACCCTATGTAAAAGAGAAGATTTTTCTTCTTGTTGGTATTGCAGATAAGTTTTATCTGTCAATTGATCCATACCCATTTTTACATAGGCATAGTTTTCTTTGAAAAATTGAGGTAAATACACTTTTATATTTCCTTCATAAAACTGCTGGTCAAAGTCAATAGCTCTGATCCTAAATTGAATATCATCAAAATCAGGAGTGATTTGAACTACAAAATTATATGCTCTCATATCGCCAAGTAACATTACGAGGCAGCGTTCATTAAACTTTACAAACTCTTTTGCAATACGGGTGGGATTGTATTCAGGGTTATGCAAATAGTTTTTTGCGAAAACATCACCAGGTATTCCGGCAATATGTTCTTCAATCAGCGTCTCTCTATCTACCAGATAATTAACCTGATTGGGAGATAGGATTTCTTCCAGTTCTAAACCATAAATTCGGGAAGCATCGGCCTTTTTTACATAAAAATAATCATATACATCATTTAAGCGATTTACAATTCTAATGCGGAAAGGGTGGGTGTTACCAAAAGTACAATATTCAATTTTATCAATGTACTTATGCTGAACAATCCGAAGATTTCCAGAAGCCTTTAAATTGGCATAGATTACTTTTAACCCATTGTACAGTTCCTCAATCCTATCAGCCGAATAAATAGGACCTCTCCATAAAGAGTCTTTACCATATTTATCCATTATCGGGTAAGATTCATCAAATATCAACAGATCATCATAACCGATAGGAAGCTTTGATTCCCTTTGATACTTTTTAAGATATTTTTGCAAAGCAGGAGAAACCGGAAAAATCGGTTTCTTTCTGGATATTTTTACATCACTGGGCTCCATTATAAAATAGTTTCAGCATAAATATATCCATTAATTTCATTTGAAATTCAAAAGCATGTGGATTTAAAGTCATATCACTTTAGTTGGCTAAGTTTTGTTGTTTATACATTGTAGTTTTGGTTTAGATGAAAACATCAAATAGATATAATGAAAAAATTGCTTAACTCTATTCCTTTTTCTGTACTCGATTTGGCTACTGTAATAGAAGGAAAAACACCTGCTGATACCTTTAAAAATAGTCTTGATTTAGCCCAACATGTTGAAAATTGGGGCTTTAACAGATATTGGCTTGCGGAGCATCACAATATGATTAGTGTGGCCAGTTCGGCGACATCTGTTGTCATCGGGCATATTGCTGGTGGAACGAAAAAAATCAGGGTTGGCTCAGGGGGCATCATGTTACCAAATCATTCCCCACTAATTATAGCAGAGCAATTTGGGACATTAGCTTCATTATATCCTGGTCGGATTGATTTAGGATTAGGAAGAGCACCAGGCACAGATCAAGTTACTGCTGCAGCGATAAGAGGTGATCTTCGCTTTCAAGCTGCTCAAGATTTTCCAAA
Organism: Pedobacter sp.; assembly: GCF_041645105.1. GTDB lineage: Bacteria > Bacteroidota > Bacteroidia > Sphingobacteriales > Sphingobacteriaceae > Pedobacter. The sequence continues at coordinate 576,483 of NZ_JBAZQQ010000003.1, read as the reverse complement.
GGAAGTTTTAAAATTACAAACCTATTTATCAGCAGAAAATAGTACCAGTCATGTAAGAGCAATTCCAGGAGAGGGGCTTGATATTCCAATTTGGATATTGGGTTCCAGTACAGACAGTGCACGATTAGCTGCAGCTTTTGGCTTACCTTATGCATTTGCCAGTCATTTTGCCCCAGCACAATTTATGAATGCGATTAATATCTACAGGCAGAACTTTAAACCTTCAGAACATTTGAGCGAACCTTATGTCCTGGCCTGTGTAAACGTTGTAGGTGCTGATACTGATCAGGAAGCAAATTACCTGGTAACGTCTCTTTATCAATTGTTTATGGGGATTGTTACCGGAAAGCGTAGATTGCTGCAACCACCTGTAGATAATATGAATGACATTTGGGATGTATACGAAGAAGAACAAGCTAACCAAATGTTGGCCTGTACTTTTGTGGGAAGCAAGGAGACACTGAGAACAGATTTACAACAGTTTCTGGATCAGACTGGAGTAGATGAAATTATGGCTACTTCGCATATTTTTGATCATACAGCAAGATTAAGGTCGTATGAAATAATGGCTGAAGTATTTAAAGTCTAATCTCCAGATTCGTGTAATCCAATGCCAATATTTGAAAATATTTTTTTAATATTGGCATTATCTTTATAAAATAAATTTAAAACTAATTGTTTTAGATTTATATGGGATTAACCAAGTATGACCTGGATTACATAGTTTATGGTGCTGTATAGAGAATCTTCTGATACTGAATTAATAGGCTTATTAAAGTCTGGAGACAGAATTGCATTTACAGAAATTTTTAATCGCTACCAATCTCTGCTTTATATATTCGCTTATAAAAAGATCGGAGAGCGAGAAGAAGCAAAGGATCTTATTCATGAATTATTTCTGACACTCTGGGAGAAACGGGAAGATATACATATTGCCGGGACATTACCTGCCTATCTTTTTACCATTATTAAAAACAAGATATTTGATTTATATAAACATAAAAAAGTATCTCAGCGTTATTTGGATATTTTTCAAAATTATCTTGATACCAATCAGAATGCAACTGATTATTTAATAAGACATAATGATCTTAGTGCTCTTATTGAAAAAGAAATTGCTGCCCTTCCTACAAGAATGCGTGAAGTTTTTGAACTTAGCCGTAAAACTAATTTGTCGCGCAAGGAGATTGCCAGCGAGTTAAACTTATCAGAACAAACTGTTAAGAGCCATATGCATCATGCACTTCGGATATTAAAAACGAAGCTTGGTGCTTTAATTGTTTTCATACTGATCAGCTCTTCTTAATTATTTTAATTTTTATTTAACCCCTCTGGTTTCGGAAATCGTTATGTACTTAAATAGCACGGAACAATGGACGAACAGAGCGCAAAAAGTTTAATATATAAATATCAGGCAGGAACATGTACCCCTGAAGAAAAGGCCATTGTAGAGAACTGGCTCATTGCGGGGGAAGTAACAAAGTTCAATTTGTCGGATGATGAACTTGATGAGGATCTGTTGGATTTACAACAAAGATTGCACACCGATATCGCTCCTAAACGTAAAACGTTATGGCCACGCATAGCAGTAGCTGCTTCTATTTTGGTTTGTTTAGGAATTGCTATTTATTCTTATACTGATTTAAACAAAGAATCAGCTGTAGCTACGGCCTATAAAGACATCGCGCCGGGTAGTAATAAAGCCATTTTAACGCTTGCCAACGGTGCTAAAATCTCAATTACTGATGCAAAGAATGGGGAGATCATAAAAGAATCAGGCATCGTAATTTCCAAGACTGCTGATGGAAAGCTGGTTTATAAAATGATGGATAGAAATAAAAGATCAAGAACCAAAAATCCGGCTTATCATACCATCGAAACACCAAGAGGGGGGCAACATCAGGTTATACTTCCTGATGGTACCAGGGTTTGGTTAAATGCAGAGTCATCGATAAGATTTCCAGAGTCTTTTGTTAATGTTAAAACCCGAAATGTTGAGCTTAAAGGGGAGGCTTATTTTGAAGTGGAAAAAGACCCTAAACATCCCTTTATTGTTAAAACAAGCATACAGGAAATAGAAGTTTTGGGAACACACTTCAATATAAATAGCTATTTGGATGAGCAAAAGTCAGTTACCACATTATTGGAAGGCTCTGTTAAAGTTCAGGCTTTAATGCATCATAATTTCAGTGTGATTAAACCTGGTCAGCAGGCTATTTCAAAAGGGGCTAAAGATCTTAGTATAGCTGTAGCAGATATTGACCAGGTAATGGATTGGAAGAATGGAGATTTCATGTTTAAAAAGGAAAGTTTAAATGGCATTATGAGGAAAGTATGCCGTTGGTATGATGTAAATGTAGAGTATGGTGAGCAAGTAGACATCAACCAGACCTATAGTGGGTTGGTATCAAGATCAAAGAACATTTCGGAAGTATTGAAAATTATGCAAGCTGCAGGTCAGTTGAAATTTGATGTTATTGGAAAAAAGGTAATCGTAGAAAATAACTAACAGATATAATTAACCAAAACAGAGCCTGGAAAACCTAAAAGGCTTTACTTAAAACCAAACAAAATGAATAAGAACTACAGAAACAGTACTTAGGCGATCTGCCTGACAAGATTAAAAAATACCGGGAGTGGTGGAACACGCCCGGTAATAGTTTACTGCTTTGTCCATTAAACCCAAATTAGATTTGGGTATTGTTAAACAATTTATTAATGAATGATGTGTAGTGTTTCCCCTTGTAAAGTAAGCACTTCACAGAATAAACAGATTCAAATGTATGAAATTTTACATTAAAAGCCTATGCAGGCCACCTGCCTGTATAACCAACTTTTTGTCGACGATGAATCCACTAACACGGCTCGATTCGACAGTTAAAAGACAGATTATTATGAGGGTTAACCTGATTATAGTATTATTAACTACTTCAATTTTACACCTGAGTGCCAGCAGTTTCAGTCAGAATGTAACTTTAAAGTATAACAATGCTGCATTAGTAAGCGTGTTTAAAGAGATCAGACTACAGACGGGGTATGATTTCTTTTATAACGACAAGTTAATGAGCAATGCGAAGCCAGTTAATCTGAGCCTTAAAAATGTGAGCCTGGAAAAGGCACTGCAGATTTGTTTTAAGGGACAACCCTTAAGCTTTAGCATTGAAAATAAAACAGTAATTGTTAAGGAAAAAGAGATGGGCATCATTGATAAGGTGCTCGACTACTTTTCTGTGGCTGATGTCCGAGGTCGTGTATTGGATGAAAAGGGACTTCCTCTGATTGGTGTTAGTGTCAGGGTTAAGGGATCAACCTTAGCAGTCAGTACCAATAGTAATGGTGAGTTTAGCATTAAACTTCCTAAAGGTGATGAAACGCTGGTGTTTAGTTATATTGGGTTTCAAACTAAAGAAGTTGATGCGAATAACAACCCTGTTATTAATGTAACGCTGATTGAAGCCAATAAAGGGCTCGATGAAGTGATTGTAGTAGGCTACGGTACACAAAAAAAGAGAAATGTAATTGGTTCTGTGGCTCAGATTAATAGTGCTGATCTGAAGCAAATGCCTACTATGAACGTTACGAATATGTTGGCTGGACGCTTACCAGGCATTACCAGTTGGCAACAATCTGGTCAACCGGGAGCTGATGATGCATCGCTCAGAATTAGGGGGACATCCTCATATGAAGGGGCACAGGGGCCTATTGCCATTGTAGATGGTGTTCAAAGACCATTTGCTCAATTGGATCCTAATGAAATTGAAAGTATATCTATTCTAAAAGATGCTGCAGCTCTTTCTGTATATGGTTTACAAGCCGCAAATGGAATTATTCTTGTAACTACAAAAAGAGGAAAGGCACAAAAACCTAACATTAGTTATGATGGAGCGGTAATTGTAAACTCCAATACTCGCTTCCCTAAATTTTTAGATGGTCCAGACTATATGGAATGGTTTTCAAGAGCGGAAGAAATGGATAATGAGTACAGGATAAGTATTGATTCAGATCCCATTCCATTAACTTATAACCAATCACAAATCAATGCGGTAAGGAATGGTACGAATACAAATCCATTATTAGGGAATTCGGATTGGATAGGCGAATTTTTAGGTAAATCAGCTACTTCACAAAGTCATGGAGTGACTGTTAGGGGTGGAACTGATAAGGTTAAATATTTCTCTAATCTAGGGTATCTGGATCAGGAAGGAGTAGTAGCCAATACAAATTATAAAAGGTTTAACCTGCGTACCAATCTTGATGTTCAATTAAATGATATTCTTTCTGTTGCATTCGACATCAATGCCAGGATGCAAAAGACAAATACACCTGGTATATCACCAGATAATGGGGCGTATATGAACCCATTTTATCAGGCGGTAAGGATGTTGCCTAATATGCCTATGTATGCAGAAAATGGACTTCCTACAGCTTATTTAAGTAATGCAGGTTATGTTAATCCAATTGCATCGGTTATGCAGTCAGGATACCAACGTGGTGAAACAAATGTATTTCAAACCAGTTTAAGTTTTAATGTTAAGGTTCCATGGGTTGATGGATTGACTGGAAAGGTACAAACATCATTCGATAAGAATGCAACTGAAAATAAGGGATGGTTAACTCCGTATAAAATGATGGGACGAACCAGATCAAGACCTACAGGTAACTTTGTGCCGGTTGAAAGTCCTCCTGGAATTACTGTTAATACATTGAGACAAAGTTATAGTCAAAATAACAGATTGACCTTTCAGCCAAGTTTAAATTATTCAAAAACATTTGGTGATCATACGGTAACAGGACTAGCCTTATATGAGTGGTCCAGGTATAGAAATAATGTGTTCTCCGCAGGAGCTAGAAACTTTGCACTTACAGAACTACATGACATAGATTTTGGTAGTGATGCTCCGCTGGATGTTATTAAGCCTACAGGATCAAGTGGTTCCACAGCAAGAAATGGCTATGTGACAAGGGTGAATTATGCCTACAAGAATAAATACCTATTTGAAGCTGCATTTAGGGCCGATGCGTCTATAACCTTCCCCGAAGAGGGTCGATGGGGATATTTTCCTGGAGTAGCTTTAGGATGGATTGCCAGTGATGAAGGGTTTTTTAGTAAAATAAAGGAAACTGTAAACTTCTTTAAAGTTAAAGCATCTATGGGTGTATTGGGTAAAGAGGCTTCAACTGCATTTGCTTATTTGCCTAGCTTTAGCTTAACTAAAGATCCTGTAGTTGTCATTGGAGGCATTCCAGTTAATGCTTTATCCACCGGTTCGCCACCTAATAGAAATTTGACCTGGGAGCGTCATCGCTTAACAAACGTAGGTTTTGAGGCTGAATTGTGGAATGGTAAATTGGGAGTAGATTTTGATTATTTCTATAAAGTAGTCACTGATATTTTAACACCAAGAGCTGCTTTATATCCAGCTTCAATTGGAGCTTATCATCCATCTACATTCAATGATGGTATAACAGACAACAGAGGTTTTGATTTGCAATTAAGACATCGTAATACAATAGGAAAATTCAGTTATTCCGTTACAGGTAACTTTAACTGGGCTAGAAATAAAATCATTTTAATTAATGAAAACCAGAACTTACCAGCCTGGCAAAAGAGAACAGGTCAGCCAATCGGACAGAAGTTAGGATTTGTTGTAGATGGGTTTTATCAGAATTGGGATGAAGCTCGTAATGGTTCATCTCCAAGTAGTGGGATCATCGCTCCCGGATTTTTTAAGTATAAAGATTTGAATGGTGATGGTAGAATTACAAGGGATGCTGATATGACTTTTGTAGGAAAAAGCAATATGCCAGAAATTATGTATGGCTTAAACTTTGAAGCTGCTTATGCTGGTTTCGATATTTCGTTCTTATTTCAAGGAGCAGCAGAGTCAAGTGTTGCTTTAGCCGGCGTTTATGAAGGGTCTTCAGGCACATCTGGTATTGAAGACAACAGTCCCTTTACCAAAACTTTCTATGGATATGGAAACTCACCATACTATCTGGTAGAGCAGGCTTGGAGGCCAGATAATCCTAATGCAAAGTATCCTCGTTTAACATCTGGTGGAGTATCACTTTCACCACATAATGCCAATGCAAATTCTGGCTTTATCATTAGTAACGATTATTTAAGGTTAAAGGCCATTCAGTTAGGTTACACACTTCCAAAAAGATTGTTTAAGTCGAAAATTGAAAAAATGAGGTTTTATGTTTCAGGGTTTAACCTGTTTACCTGGGATAAACTGAAATATCTGGATCCTGAAATGCCAAACGTAAACAATGGATTCTATCCACAACAAAAAATGATTTCGGGTGGTGTTAACTTAATATTCTAATAGTTTTATGAGAACATATATAAAAGCACTAAAAAAATCAGCTCTTATAGCAGGCGCAATTCTGACTATGAGTGGTTGTAAGATTGATACAGATCCACTTGATCGATATACTGATGTTGCTGTTTATCAAAATCCAGCTAATGTCAGACTATACATAATTGGTATGTATAATGAGTTTAACACCTTTAAGTTCGGTACTTTTCCTATTGGCTATGATAATGCAACTGATGCATTAACCGATGTTATGAAATATACATCTGCACTTTCAGGAAACGGGACTGTGAATATCCTTGCTTCTGATGCATCTAGAGTAAATGCTTCCGGACCAATGTTGAATTATTGGAATGCTGGATATTCAAGAATTCGTAGACTTAATGAGTTTTTGGAGGGTTTAGAAACAAAGGCTCAAGGTTTGGATGAAACCGCAAAACTTAAGTTTCAAGCTGAGGCCAGATTTATAAGAGGTTACGTTTATTTTTGGCTGGTAAAATTGCATGGCAGTGTTGTATTGCATGATAAACTCGTTGGTCCGGAAGGAAAAGACAAACAACGATCAAGTGAAGACGATTGCTGGAATTTTATAGCAGCGGACTTTTCTTTTGCTGCCCAGTATCTGGATAAAACCTGGGATGCTGCAAATAAAGGAAGAGCAACAAAAGGTGCTGCTTATGCAATGTTAGCTAGAACCTGGTTATATGCTGCATCAATTGCTGAATATGATAAAAAACAATTTAATGCTGATGAATTGACTGGCGTACCTGCTTCAAAAGCTGCTGCATACTATACCAATGCTTCGAACGCTGCTGATGAAGTGAAAAAGTTGGCTGCAGAAGGCTTGTATGAATTAGAAGCCAATTTCGCTTCTATTTTTACGAACAAGAATACCAAAGAAGCTATTTTTAAATTAGATTTCATTCGCCCTCAGATTACGCATCAGTACGATCTTGGTTTTGCGCCACCCAGAGATGAACCAGATAAGGTTTTAGTTTATGGGGTACCTACAGCTGAACTGGTAGATGAGTTTGAAATGAGTGATGGCTCTACCTTCTCATGGTCTAACCCAGTAATGGCAGCAAATCCTTATGCTAATCGTGAGCAAAGGTTTAATGCCACTATCCTGTATAATGGCTCATCATGGAAAGGTCGTACTATCAATACAACAGCGAGTGATAATATTGAAGGTATTGCTGAATATGGAGGGACAGATCCTAAAAGAACTGTAAGTGGATACTATGCTAAAAAGTTTCTTGATCCTTTAAATACCAATATTTCACTTAATAGAAGCGATCAAAGTTGGATAGAGTTGCGTTTTGCAGAAGTATTGTTAATTGATGCAGAAGCAAAAACTAAGATTAATAATATTACAGGTGCTAAAGAATCATTAAATACCCTTAGGAATAAAAGGGGATTGCCTAATACACCTTCACAGACTCTATCAGAAATGATGATTGCTATAGAGCATGAGCGCATTGTAGAGTTAGCTTTTGAAGGACATCGTTATTGGGATTTAAGAAGATGGAGAAAGGCACACCTTGTCCTGAATAATGTTCGTTTTACGGGTCATAAAGGTGAACCGAATGGGGGCTCTATAAATTATACAACAATACCTGTAGATAATACCAATCGTCAGTTTACTCCTGCACTTTATTATATCCCTATTATTCAGGACGAAATTCTGAGGAATGATGCAATTACCCAGATCAAAGGATGGTAATATTTAGTTATAACATTAAACTTTTAATGATGAAGAGATTATCATTGGTTTTTATAGTTACTACACTGGTCGGTCTGGTGTTTAACTCCTGCAAGAAAGCAGAAAAAGTAGTTCCAAATACAAAAAATGAACTAGCTGATATATACGGTACAATTGAAGGAATGGGTAGCCAGCGACTTTTTGAACCCCGCTTTAGTGCGGGTATGGATACCATTTATTTTGATATTCCATACTTTTACCCAGTTAATTCTGATTATGCTGTAGATCTTTCAAAAATTATTATGAGATCTACCGTACCTTCCGATGCTATTGTTACTCCAGCATTGGGCACGGTTAGGGATGTATCCAAACCCTTTACTTTAAGTATCACATCCGGCTCTGGCGAAGTCAGATCTTATGTTGTGGTATCGAAAAAAGTAGGGGATGTGTCAATTACAAAAGCCACGGTTAAATATCAGGCAGGGACCTCTACGCAGGAAGTCGAAGCCATGGTTAAAGAGAATGAAGTGATTTTTTATATTTTGCCAGGTGCTGATTTGACAGCAGCAATTTTTGACCTTGAAATCAACAGCCATTCTACCAGTTCATTGGCAAGTGGATCAACAGTTAATTTATCTCAAGAATTGCCTTTAACTATTACAGGCATAGATGGATTGAAGAAAACTTATAAGATAAAAGTTGCAGAACCAGTTAAACTGGATTATGGTGTAGGTATAAATAGGAGAATGTGGACTAAAACTGCAGCTGAATTAGGTTTTACTACCAATAATGAAACTTCTATTGCAGTAACGGGAGATTATGTGGTTACTGTTGTTCGTACAAACCCAGCTGTTTACAGAGTATTCAATAGAAATACTGGTGCATTTGTTAAGAATATGACATTACCATTTAGTGCCCTGGCTATGCAGGTGGTGAATGATGCTGAAGGTAATCTTATAGGCTCAACCTTTGCCGGTAAAAATGGTAAATTCCTGGTTTACAAATGGAGTGATATTGATGCCACACCGGTTAAATTAATCGATTGGACCAATAACAATCCAGCAGCTATAACAGGTGATGGTGGTGTAGGCAGAAGATTGAATATTTACGGTGATGTGAATACAAATGCAGTACTGATGACTACAGGTGGGCAGTCGACGATTATTTACAAATGGAGAATTGCAAATGGTGCATTGGTTAGTAATACACCTGAAGTAATCAATTACAAATCAGTTGTTGGAGGTGCTGCAAGTTTTATGGGATATAATGCAGATGCGCAGCCTACTTCTACAAATGCCAATACGGATTACTTTATCAATTACCAGTTCGAGATTGGTTTGGTTAATGGAACTTCACATGAAAGAACCATAGGCTTTGCTAATGAAACAGCTAATTTTGGTATTTTCCATTTCGCAACAGATTACGTGGTGTTTAACAATGCGAAGTTCCTGGCCATACAGAAATTTGTAAAAACTTTCAGTTATAACAATGCAGTATTAGGACTTTATGATGTTACGGAAAATTCTAAAATCAATTTATCCGCTGCTGATCCAAGGTACAAAACTTTTAATATTTATAATTCTGAGGAATTCCTTGGCGCGACAGCTAATTCGAGTGGGACAGGTGATGTCTGTATTGCATTAACACCAGATAAAGAACGAATGCAGGTATTTATGTTACTAACCAACGGTGGTATACTCGCTCATGAGTTTACAAAATATACCCCTTAAACCATTATTTGAAATTAATTGGAAATCTTATGAAGAAGATGATAAAAATAACCATGATATCAGCATTACTTTTTGCAGGCTTTATAGCTTGCAAAAAGTCGACTGTAGCAAAGGGTGATTTACCTGATGATAAAACTACTATGTTGCCTGATACCATGCGTAGAAACGAAGCTATTGCATGGGTTGATGCCCGTTCAAATGTTTTTGGTACTTATGGCAGGTTTAGTGATACTGCTAAAATCAGACGTGTGCTTGATACCCTTAAACAAGTGGGGGTAACAGGTCTGGTACTTGATGTTAAAGGCTCAAATGGTTACACCATGTATCCAAGCAATTACTCTATACAAGTAACTACGCTCGACGGAAAGAGTTTTACACCTGGTGTAGATTATGTAGGGTTTATGATTGAAGAAGCTAAGAAGCGTAACTTCAAGATTTATGCTTCTATAATCACTTTCGTAGAGGGCTCAGCAGGTAAAGGAAAGGTATATGAAGACCCATTGTGGAGAGATCAATACCAGTCTATCGTTTGTGATGAAACAGGCAGACGTGTACCGGTAGTCTCAACCGGCAGAAATGGCTTTGTTAACCCCTCTATTCCCGCAGTTCAGGAACATGCGCTTAACATCGTTAAAGAGATCGTGGGTAAATATAACATCGACGGTATGATATTGGATTATGCAAGATATACCGACATAGATGCAGATTTCTCTGATTTCAGTAAAAATGATTTCATCAAGTTCCTGGAAGAGAAATACGATGATTCGCAGGCAAAACGCATGGAGTTTCCAACGGATATTGTTAAAAGCTGGAAAATTGTGAGTGGAGTAGTTACGCCGAATGTTACCGGTAAATATTATAAGCGCTGGTTGCTTTATCGTGCTACAGTAATTCATAACTTTTTTGTAAAAGCCAGAGCTGCTGTTAAAAGTGTTAAACCGAATATGAAATTTGGTGTATATGTTGGTGCATGGTACAGTAGTTATTATTCGGTAGGAGTGAACTGGGCAAGTCAGGATTATGATCCGTTTAATGACGAAGAGTTACGTTTTGACTGGTCGTACCCTGATTATAACAAAACAGGTTATGCAGAGCAGCTTGATCTGTTGATGACAGGTAACTATTTTACGCAGTTGATGCTGGCAGATAATGCCGCTACAGCAGCTTTAAAATATCATTGGTGGAGTGTTGAAGGTTCTTTAAGAGGAGGTAAATACATTACTCGTAATAAAATGCCATTATACGGTAGTATAGATATGGGGAATGTGGATTGGCCAAATCAGCAAGCCATTAGTAAAACCATTAAGTATATAAGAGAAAATGCATCTGGTGGTGTAATGTTATTTGATGTGGTACATGTTTATGCGCCACAATACAACCGACTTAAACAGCCTTTATGGGAGGCTCTAAGAGAGGGTTTGAAAAAATAGTGTTTAAGTTTGGATAGGAGCGGTCACCACCGCTCCTTCTTTTTTGTGTAATTTTTCAGGTGTATTATAAACACAATCTGTAAATTATTGTCAAAACTTAGTACTTTGCGGCTAAACAGTTTTAGTCATGAGGAGCCTTTGTTTTAGATACCTGTTTTTATTTACTTTTATTTATACAGTATCCTCGCCGATACAGTTAAATGCTCAATCTAAATTACAGCAGCTGGATGATCAAATATTGATCAATTTGTCTGAAAGCAGGACTCCCGAAAAGACAGGCTTCTTTCTATTCATATCAAACCATAATGACTGGGTTAATATCGGTGTGCCTGTTGGCTTGCTTGCAGGTGGAGTAATAGGAAACGATAAACAAATGCGACAAAATGCACTTTATGTGGCCAGTAGTTCCGCTGTTAATGCCTTGGCCACCTTGCTGATTAAGAAAATAGTAAAGCGCCCAAGGCCATTCCTGGGTAATGTTAAAATCCGGGCTGTTTATCAGCCTGCTCACTATTCTTTTCCTTCCGGACACACTTCCACTGCTTTTACTACAGCTACTGCACTTTCGCAGGCTTATCCTAAATGGTATGTGGTTGTCCCCTCGTATTTATGGGCAGGTTCTGTTGGTTATTCAAGGTTATATCTTGGTGTGCATTACCCTACTGATGTTGCTGCAGGTGCATTATTAGGTACTGGTGCAGCTTTTTCGCTACGTTCAATGCGTGCCGATTAACATCATGAATAAACATTTTAGCCAATTTTTAACCATCCAGTGATGCTCATTCTGGGTTTATTGGTTAGTAATACCTCATGTGGTAGTTCGCTGCTTTTAAAGAACACACTCTTTCCGCTTGAGGGAGATATATTTTGCAGACGATCTGAATGATGGATGCACAACTCTCCGCCATCACTGGCTTTCCAATCCTGATTTAAATACATAATCATAGAATATTGTCTTACATCATTATTCCTGAACTGATCTATGTGTTTTTTATAAAATGTCCCTATATCATATAGTGTATAATGAAACTCATAACCTGTAATTCCGGTATAACATGTTCGGTTTAAGTATAGAATAAAGGCATCAATAAGATCTAAGAAATCATTTTCATGGATGTTGTTGTGGCTACGGTCTAACCAGTGTATTTTATCACTTCTTAAACTTTTATCATGGGCAACTAAAACATCATTTCCAGTTCCTGCAGAAATCATCTGATGAGCAGTATTTAGTTGGATGAGGTTATTGATAAGGTGTGCCGAAAGTGCTGGATTTATAAAGTTTTTAGCGATACCAACTTTATCGTTTACGAAGCTGTTTATCAGCTGATCAAATATTTTTTCCAAAGGAATAATTAAGATGGAAAGGTAGACTAATTATATTGATTAATTGGTTATTGTGAAATTTAATCCGATTATTATTGCTAATTTTGTTAGTAATGAAAAGATCTGGAACAGCTGATTTGCCTTTACATTATGGCTACGTACCTAAATGGCTCGCAGAACGGATGTCTCGTTTGGGTTTGGCTATAACAGAAGCTATTATTGCAGAATATGGAACAGCCGAGGTATTACGCAAATTAAGTGATCCATTCTGGTTTCAAAGTTTTGGTGCCGTAATGGGAATGGATTGGCATTCTTCAGGGATCACTACATCCGTAATGGGTGCATTAAAGGCTGCCATTAATCCGCACTACAAAGAGCTGGGTATTTATATTTGTGGTGGCAAAGGAAAGAAATCACGTAATACACCTGACGAACTACTTAAGTATAGTGAGCATACTGGTCTGAATGGGAATGAACTGGTGCGTTGTAGTAAGTTAAGTGCAAAGGTAGATAATACCGCTTTACAAGATGGCTTTCAACTGTACACACATAGTTTTGTGGTTAACACTGACGGACTTTGGACGGTAGTTCAGCAAGGAATGCGTAATGGCAGTTCTACTGCACGACGTTATCACTGGCATTCAGATGGGCTCACTTCATTTGTGGAAGAACCGCATACCGGAATCTGTGGTAAAAACCAGGGACAAATTTTAAATCTGGTTGCAAAGGCAGCACAACCTTCAAGAGCAGCAATGTTAAGCATGACTACCGAAAGTCCGGATAGAATGATTGCTGAAGCAAGACGATTGATTATGCCCAGTCATCATGAGGTAAAAGCAAAAGATGTGGATCTGAAACGTTTGGGGGCCATGCTTTGGCTAACACAGGAGAAGCAGCCTGCTGATTTTGAAGAATTACTTTTGTTAGAGGGGATGGGGCCTAGAACATTACAATCTATGGCTCTGGTTAGCGAGGTGATTTATGGTACCCCATCCAGGTTTTCGGATCCGGCACGCTTTTCATTTGCGCATGGTGGCAAGGATGGACATCCTTTTCCAGTACCTATCAAAATATATGATGAAACCATTGCTGTATTGAGTAAAGCTGTACAACAGGCTAAAGTTGGACAGAGCGATAAGTTACATGCTATACAACAGCTGAGCAATTTATCCCGTAAAGCAGAACAGGACTTTATAGCCAATGATAATTTTGATGCTTTGATAGAAAAGGAGCGTAAGGACTCATGGAAATATGGTGGTAAAACTGTTTTTGGTGATGCAAAGCCCCCTGGTGAAGGACAACTTCAGTTGTTTTAGAAAAAAGCCTTTTAAAGACTCATTTTATCGGTAATTCCTTAACTTCGCCGTTTAAGCATAAATGGAATTTTAATATGGTTTGGGAAAAGTTATTATCCTCCAAGCGTTGGGGAAATGAAGACAGATTTGTTGGTAATCAAAAGGAATCAAGATCTGAATTTCAGCGAGATTACGATAGAATCATCTTTTCATCACCATTTAGAAGGCTGCAAAATAAAACTCAGGTGTTTCCATTGCCAGGTAGTGTTTTTGTTCATAACCGTTTAACACATAGTTTAGAGGTTGCCAGTGTAGGCAGATCCCTGGGTACTATTTTTTATAATAAAATAAAAGATAATGATGCTACAATTGATGACACTTGTCCTTTACTTTGCGAAATCGGTAATATCATAGCATCTGCATGTTTGGCACATGACCTGGGAAATCCAGCTTTTGGCCATTCAGGGGAGTCTGCTATTTCCCATTATTTCAGTTCTGGTGACGGTAAAGTTTACCGTGATAAAGTTACTGATGCTCAATGGGAAGATCTGATTCATTTTGAAGGGAATGCCAATGCCTTACGTATTTTAACACATCCTTTTGCAGGTAAGGGTACAGGCGGCTTCGCCTTAACTTATGCTACCCTCGCCGCTATTGCAAAATATCCATGTGAATCTTTAGCTGGACATAATAAGAAGAATATTTTTACTAAAAAATACGGTTTCTTTCAATCAGAGCAATCGGGATTTGAAAAGATTGCTGTAGAAATGGACCTTATAAAGGTTCAGGAATCACCATTAATTTATAAAAGACACCCACTCGTGTATCTGGTAGAGGCTGCAGATGATATTTGTTATAATATTATCGATCTGGAGGATGCACATCGTTTAAAAATACTTTCTTATAAAGAAGTAGAAACTTTATTACTGCCTTTATGCAATGATAAAAGGATGCCGGCACGATTGGCTGAGATTGATGATGCGGATGCAAAAATTACACTGATGCGTGCAAAATCTATCAGTACCCTAATCGGTTTATGTTCTGATGTGTTCTTTAAAGAGCAGCAAACTATCCTGGAAGGCAATTTTAACCAGAGTTTGATGGATGCCATTGAAGAGCCTTTTCTGTCTGTTATGAAAAATATTGAAAGTGTATCTATTAAAAAGATTTATAACTATTCATCCGTAGTACAGATTGAAGTGGCTGGTTATAAAGTGATGGGCGGTTTACTTGAAGAATTTATACCTGCATACTTGTTAAACGAATCAAAATATCATAAAAAACTAGTAGAACTGATACCTAAGCAGTTTTTAACACAAAATGAAGACGTGTATTCAAAAATACAGAGTATATTGGATTTTGTCTCAGGCATGACTGATATTTATGCCGTAGAATTATTTAGAAAAATCAAGGGAATATCCTTTCCTTCTATGAGCTAAAGCTTTTTTTTGCCATTTTAATAACATGTTTAGTTTATATTAAATCCTAAATTCAATTAACTTTTTAGCTTTGTTTTAAATACAGGAACAATAATGAAAGTAGAGAATTTAGAACCCAGGGCACTTTGGGATAGTTTTGTTGCATTAAATGCCGTGCCCCGTGCTTCGAAAAAGGAAGAACGTATAATAGATTTTATGGTTGCTTATGGTAAACAGCTCGGTCTGGAAACCATAAAAGATCATGTCGGGAATGTGGTGATTAAAAAGCCTGCTACTGAAGGCATGGAGAACAGGCAGACTGTAGTGTTGCAGTCGCATGTGGATATGGTGCATCAGAAAAACAGTGATACTGACTTCGATTTTGATCATCAGGGTATTGAAATGTATGTTGACGGAGACTGGGTAAGAGCAAAAGGAACTACTTTGGGCGCTGATAATGGCATTGGTGTAGCGACCATAATGGCTATTCTGGCAGCTGATGATCTTGTGCATCCTGCATTGGAAGCCTTGTTTACAATTGATGAGGAAACGGGAATGACAGGGGCTAAACAGCTTGATCCTTCCAATTTATCGGGTACTATCTTATTAAATCTGGATACTGAAGAAGACAATGAATTAACGATTGGCTGTGCAGGAGGTATCGATACAACTACCGTTTATAAATATAAGCAACATAACGTGGCCAAGGATAGCGTAGCATTTGAGGTTAGTATTAAAGGCTTAAAGGGCGGACATTCAGGTATGGATATTCACAAAGGAAGAGCCAATGCAAATAAATTAATGAACCGTTTGCTTTATAATGGATATAAGGTATTGGACCTGCAATTGAGTTCATTTGAAGGAGGAAGTTTAAGAAATGCAATACCACGAGAAGCAAGTGCAATTGTGGCGATTGCTAAAGATCAAAAGGAAGCTCTTATCTCCTTCATCAATGATTTTTCGGAACTATTGAAAGCTGAATTCCAGACGATCGAACCTGGATTAAGTATCAGTGCAAAAGAAACAGATCTTCCGTTGCAAGTTTTGGACAAAGATGAATGTCATAAGATAATCAATGTTTTATATGCTGTACCCAATGGTGTCTTTAGAATGAGTCCGGATATTCCTGATCTTGTTGAAGCATCTACTAACCTGGCGAAAGTGATCATTAAGGATGGAGAATTTATTACTTTATCCCTGCAACGTAGTAGTGTGGAAAGTACTAAGGGGGATGTTGCTATAGCCGTAGGTGCTGCTTTTGAAATTATTGGAGCTACAGTAACAACAAGTGGTGATTATCCGGGATGGAAGCCAGATGCTGATTCAGAAATTCTTTCGCTGATGAGCAAGCTTTATAAAACAAGGTTCAAAGAAGAACCAAATGTAAATGCTTGCCATGCCGGACTCGAATGTGGTATACTTGGTGCTCATTTGCCCGGCATAGATATGATTTCATTTGGTCCAACTATTCATGGTGCGCATTCTCCGGATGAGTGTGTGCAGATTTCATCGGTAAATAAATTCTGGCATTACCTGTTAAATGTATTAGAGGAGATACCTGCGAGGTAAATAGCAATTAATTTCTTTTATTTGTAATATCTAAACTAACGCTTTAACCAACATTCAATGAACGAGGAATTTTATCTTCATATTTTTGAGAAGCAGGGCAGTATTGAACCTGTTCCATCTAATCATGAAATTGCTGATTGGGCAATTAGTCTGATGAACTTATTGTATCCAGAACGCTTAACTACCCCTGATTATTCGATCAACGAGATTAAGCGTATGTTTTTGAAACAGGAAAAGGAACTGACCAGGTTGCTTAATGCTACAAAAGCATGTGAAAGTTTTAATAATGATCATATTGTTCAAAGCTTCTTTGATGGTGTTCCTGAACTGTACAGGAAAATGAATACTGATATTCAGGCTATTTTAGAGGGTGACCCTGCGGCGAAAAGCGAGTTTGAGATCATCAGAAGTTATCCTGGTTTCCTTGCTATTGCTTTATACCGTATTGCTCATGCTTTATTGAAAAATGAAGTGCCTATCATTCCAAGGATATTAACAGAGTATGCCCATTCAATTACAGGGATAGATATACATCCAGGAGCTTTGATTGGAGAATATTTGTATATAGATCATGGAACAGGATTAGTTATTGGTGAGACTACAATCATAGGAAACCATGTTAAATTATATCAGGGTGTAACCTTAGGAGCATTAAGTGTAGAAAAATACATGAGAGATATTAAGCGTCATCCAACTATTGAAGACCATGTTATTATATATTCCGGGGCGACAATACTTGGAGGTGAAACCATTATTGGTGCCAATTCCATTATTGGTGGAAATGTATGGCTTACTAAAAGTGTTCCAACCGGCTCAACAGTTTATCATCAATCTTCCGTTAAAGTTATAGAAACAAAAGACAACAAGTAAAATGGGCAATATTGTAGAATTTATAGGAAATACACCATTAGTAGAGATCAGCAAGTTAAATCCAAATCCCAATGTAAAGTTGTTTGCAAAGCTGGAAGGTAATAATCCCGGTGGTAGTGTAAAAGACAGAGCCGCTTTAAATATGATTCGCAGTGCAATAGAACGTGGAGAGATTAAGAAGGGAACGCGTTTAATCGAAGCTACAAGCGGGAATACAGGTATTGCGCTGGCTATGATTGCCAGTATTTACAATCTTGAGATTGAATTGGTCATGCCGGCTAGTTCAACACGGGAACGTACTTTAACGATGGAGGCTTTCGGTGCTAAAGTAACTTTATTGGAATCTATAGAGGTTTGTCGCGATTATGCTGAAGAACAGCGTGATAAGAATGGATATTTTTTATTAGATCAGTTTGCTAATCCTGATAATTACCTGGCTCATTATAAGACTACAGGTCCTGAAATATGGCGTGATACAGAACAAAAGGTAACTCATTTTGTGAGCTCCATGGGTACTACAGGTAGTATTATGGGAACTTCCATGTTTTTAAAAGAACAGAACCCTGACATACAGATTGTGGGTTGTCAGCCTACAGAAGATTCTTCTATTCCGGGTATCCGTAGATGGCCTGCAGCTTATTTGCCTAAGATATTTGATCCAAGCAGGGTAGACCGCGTAATGGATGTTTCCCAGCAAGAAGCAACGCAAAAAGCTCGTGAACTGGCTAAAGTTGAAGGGATATTTGCAGGAATGAGTAGTGGCGGTGCTTTGGCTTGTGCTTTAAAGCTTGCAGAAGAATTGGAATCTGGCCTTATCGTTTTCATTGCCTGCGATAGAGGAGACAGGTATTTAAGCAGCGACTTGTTTGGGTAGCTTTAATGTATTATTTTTGAGTACACAATGAAGCTGAACAGATTTTTTTTATCCATACTTTTTGTTTCCATTACGGCTACTGCCTTTGCTCAAACCAGTTCTGAACTGAAGAGGAACAAAGAGGCAATACAGCGTGAGATAGATTTGCTACAACGAAATCTGAATGAGACTTCGAGTAGTAAAAAGTTGACATTGGGTCAAATCAGAGCTATCAATAGCAAGATCAGACTCATGCAGAATAAGATTTCGATCATTAATTCGGAAGTGAAAAATCTGGACAATCAGATTCACGAGAATACAAATGAGGTGCATTCTTTGAAAAGTCAGCTCGGGCGACTAAAAAACGAGTACGCTGGAATGGTTCGTTTTGCTCAAAGAAACAAGAATTCCTACGACAAGATGATGTTTATATTCTCTTCTGATAATTTTAATCAAGCTTATAAACGGATTAAGTATTTTCAGCAATTTGGTCAGTACCGTAAAAAGCAGGCCGATTATATTCAGGGTACCAAAAGGAAGATTGAATATAACATTGTAGTGCTCGATAAGAACCTGAAAGAAAAAAGCCATTTACTGACAGAGCAAGAGCAAGAGAAAGTTAAGCTAGGTAAGAATAAAGTTGAGCAGAGTCAAATGCTTAATCAGATTAGTAAGCAGGAAAAGCAATTCCGTCAGGATATTGCAGCAAGAAAACGTAAGCAAGCCGAGATTGACAGGGCAATACGTTCAGCTATTCAACGCGAAATTGAACTGGCTCGTAAACAGGCTGAGGAAGAACAACGTCTGGCCGCTCAAAAGGCTCTGGCAGAAGGCAGACCGGTTCCAGTAGTAAAAGAAAAAAGCACTAACAATTATTTAACAGCTTCACCAGAATTGGCCAAGCTATCAGCTGGCTTTGAGAATAATCGTGGTCGACTGCCATGGCCTGTAGGTCGCTATTCTATTGTAGAACGTTTTGGTAATCATACCGAGGGCCAAGCTTCTTATACCAATGATGGTATCAATATATTAACGGAGCAAGGAGCTGCAGTTAAAGCCGTTTTTGAGGGCGATGTACTTTTTGTTAGAGAGTTGTATGGGACTTATATTGTCGCATTGCGCCATGGTGATTATTTTACAATTTATCAGAATTTAAAGACAGTGAATGTTGCCAGAGGTGCTAAAGTAGAAACAAATCAGACTTTAGGTATCGTAGCTTCTAAAGAAGATGGTCCGATATTGCACTTTGAAATTATGCGGGGACAAACCAAGCTGAATCCAGAAGCCTGGATTGCGAAATAGAAAACAAAAGCCTTACCTTCGCGACAAAAAAAGCAAATGCTTGAAATTGTATACCAGGACGATTATTTAATTGCAATTAATAAACCCCATGGCTTGTTGGTTCACCGCTCTCGGATAGCCAATGATGCTACAGAATTTGCTTTGCAAATGTTAAGGGATCAGGTAGATCGTTTTGTAAGTCCGGTGCACCGGTTAGACAGGAAGACCGGTGGCTTGCTTTTGTTTGCATTTGAAAAGGAAGTAGAGATTGCCATGCATCAGCAATTTCAAAATGGAGAAGTGAAAAAAAAGTATCTTGCAGTGCTTCGTGGACATGCTCCTGATCAGCTGGATATTGATTATCCTTTGCTCAAAGAGAACGGCGCTATGCAAGAAGCATTTACCTCATTTGTGACTTTAAAAAGAGCAGAGCTTGATATTCCATTTGGCAAGCATCAAACATCCAGATATTCGCTGGTAGAAGCTGAACCTACAACCGGACGTATGCACCAGTTGCGCAGGCACTTTGCTCATATCTTTTATCCGATCATTGGCGACCGCAAGCATGGTTGCAACAAACAGAATAAATTCTTTAAAGAGCAGTGGGAAATGACTACAATGCTGCTTCATGCTTCAGAATTGGCCTTTATACATCCTGTGACTAAACAAGAAATAAAACTGAAATGTTCTGTACAATCAGAGTTTTCAAGGGTAAATGAACTGATGAAATGGTGATAACTTATAACAATCTTTCAAGTTATCCACAGTAAACCCTGTTAGTTGTTTTTCTATTCTTTTGCTGCTGAATGAGTTATAGAAAAGGTTAGATTTTCTCTTTAAATGTTAGTAAAAATTGCCATCTTCGCAATCCCAAACGGCGGGGTCAATTCGTCGTTTTTTTATTAAGAAACCTTAAAAGATTAAAGAATAATATGCATATGACTTGTACACAAGTATGGAATAACTGTCTCCAAATTATAAAGGATAATATCCCGGCCCAAAGCTTCAAAACTTGGTTCGAACCGATATCAGCCCTAAAGTTGGAGGATAGAGTTTTAACTGTGCAGGTACCTAGTTTGTTTTTCTATGAGTGGCTGGAAGAGCATTATGTTGGCTTGTTGCGTAAAACAGTAAAGCAACAGCTTGGAGATGAAGGCAGACTAGAATATAATATTGTTGTAGATAAGTCGACCAATGGTGCATTGCCATACACGACTAACATGCCCTCAAATGGTAATGGATCAACCAACAGAAAGCAATCTATGCCAGTTCCGGTAAATATCAACAGGGATATTAAAAACCCTTTTGTAATCCCAGGATTGAAAAAGATGAATGTAGACCCTCAGTTGAACCCAACTTACACATTTGAGGCTTATGTAGAGGGCGACTGTAATCGTTTGGCACGTTCTGCCGGACACGCTGTAGCGGCTAAGCCAGGAGCAACATCGTTTAATCCTTTAATGATTTATGGTGCTTCAGGTTTAGGTAAAACTCACTTGGCTCAGGCAATTGGTAACGAGATCAGAAGAAGTTTGCCAGATAAATTGGTGATCTATGTTTCTTGCGAGAAGTTTTGCCAGCAGTTTGTAGAGTCTTTGAAAAACAATACCATCAATGATTTTGTAAACTTTTACCAGGCAATGGATGTGATCATTATGGATGATGTTCACAATTTTGCAGGGAAAGAAAAGACACAGGATATTTTCTTCCACATCTTTAACCATTTACATCAATCGGGTAAGCAGATTATCATTACTTCGGATAAGGCGCCTAAAGACCTGTCTGGATTAGAGGAGCGTTTGTTAAGTCGTTTTAAATGGGGACTATCTGCAGATCTTCAAATTCCTGAACTGGAAACAAGGATTGCAATCCTTAGAAAGAAAATGTATGCAGATGGTATCGATTTACCTGATGAGGTAGTTGAATACGTAGCACACAACATAGATAATAATGTAAGAGAGCTGGAAGGAGCAATGGTTTCCTTATTGGCGCAGTCGACCATGAACAAAAAAGAAATTGATTTACAATTGGCTAAATCAATGCTTAAGAACTTCATCAAGAATACTACTAAAGAGGTTTCAATGGATTACATTCAGAAATTGGTATGTGATTACTTCGAAGTACCTGTTCATTTGCTTAAAGCACCAACACGTAAGCGTGAGGTAGTGCAGGCTCGTCAGATCTCCATGTATCTTGCTAAGGGAATGACCAAAAGTTCATTGAAAACCATTGGTGCATTCTTTGGAGGCAGAGATCACTCGACAGTAATTTATGCTTGTCAGACTGTTGAAGATTTGATTCAGACAGATAAGAAGTTCAGGGCTTACGTGAATGATATTGAAAAGAAATTAAAGATGAGCTAAGGCTCATCTTTATTGTAAATGTAACAGTATCTGAATGATACAAATTTGATGTGATTATGCATCAAAAAACTTTTAAAAAAAGTTTGTGTCATTAAATGAGAATATTACCTTTGCAGCGCAATAAAGGCAATTATGGCCCGTTCGTCTAGGGGTGAGGACGCCAGATTTTCATTCTGGAAACAGGGGTTCGATTCCCCTACGGGCTACAAAGCCGCTCTACTAAATAGAGCGGCTTTTTTGTTTTTAGAATAATGTTGTCTGAGGGTCTAGTGGCCCTTGTCCTAAAAAAGGATACTCACCAACGATTTCGTATTTAAAATTAGCATATGTAAATGGCCTTCTTAATAATAAAATGCGATTTGCTATTGTACTGGATTGATATTCTAAATTTTCCCAATTTGGCCAAGCCTTTAAGAACTCCAACTCTGAGATTCCTTTTGCAATAGTTAGATGAGCATCTTTCGTGTTGTAGTGAGGTGGGTAATCCTTTACAGACTTCAGTATTGGTTTACAAAATTCCCTAATATATCGTGCCATTTCTGAAAATTGTTTTTCATCTTTCAGTTTTACATAAAGTGTATATGTAGGTATAGAAAAATAGTCAAAACCGCAAAGATTTATTTGAAAGGGCGAAATATTTACAATATTTCTTTCAAAACATTTAATTAGTTTTTTTCATTTGACCTAGGCTGTATAAGGTTAAAAACAGTAAAATGAGGAGTAGAAGAGTCCCAGCCATAGTCATTCTTACATCTGATTTTTATATCTATAACATCAGATTTAACAGGCTTATCTGGCTCTATTATTGCCAAGTACTCATCATGCATGTGATTTTTCATATTTGAATTTATTAATTTTTTATTTCTATTGAAACACGTATATTTGAATATTAATTCACACGTATATGATAACTAAGCTTACATTGACAATGGAAGACAGCGTAATTGATTCTGCTAAGAAATATGCACGTCAAAAAGGAAAGAGCCTTTCAGATATTGTAGAGAATTATTTAAAATCAATTGCTACACCTGAAGATACCACCGAAAAGCTATCTCCAAAAGTAATGAAAATGATGGGGGTGATTAAATTGCCTCATGATTATGATTACAAAAAAGAATTAGGAGATGCTTTGGCTAAAAAATATAAATCATAGAGATGAAGCATATCTTTATGGACACTAACGTTGTCATTGATTTTTTAGCCAACAGACAACCTTTTTCTTTAGATGCTGCCAAACTTTTTAATATGTCTGTAGAAGGAAGAATTCAAATCTATATTTCCGCTGTTTCATATAATAATATCTATTATATCCTTCGTCAGTCGCTAACTAATAATGCTGCTATAAAATTATTGGAAAATTTAGCAGATATGACAGAGATAACAGATGTAAACGGTAAAGTAATTCGGCAATCTTTGAAAACAGACTTTAAAGATTATGAAGATGCAATACAGTATTATTCTGCATTGACCATACCAAATGTTGATTTTATTGTGACTCGTAATACTAAGGACTTTAAGAAAAGTAGCTTGCCAGTTTTAACATCAACCGAAGCAATAGCTTTACTCAACAGTGAAATGTGAATGGACTTTCTCAAAATCCGCTCTACTAAATAGAGCGGATTTTTTGTTTTTAAGTGTATTAATTAACACTCTTCTCCAGAATTTTATATGTTTTAGTTTGAGTAAAGGTCTTACCGTACATATCGGTTGCTTTAACTTCAATCGTATGTTCACCCGGAGCTAAATTTACAGGAACTGCGGCTCTCCATAAATGATGACAATCTGAAGCAGCGCCCGGACGTCGGCCTGATAACAATGTTTCAGTATGATCCCATTTATGTAGAATGTCTAAAAACGAAGGATCACTTTCTGGCATATAGGCCATTTTTTTCCAGGCTCCACCATCTACTCTGTAAACCAACACATCTTTTTCAGATCCCATAAAGAAATTAGCATAAATGCCTGCTGATGTTTTTAAATCATGTTGAACAACTTTTGGGGCAGAAATCTCTATCTGATATTCTTTTGATTTTCCAGCTACTTTATAATCTACATCATACTGATTACCTTTAAAATTGATGAAAGCATATCCCTTCGGTGTTCCATCGCTCATTGTTGATACCGGAACTCCTTGATCATTCAGTTCACCTGAATACCAATTACCGGAAGTAGTTCCTACATTATAATGATGATGTGCCTTCTCTTGTTTCCAGCCGTCCTTTTTAAGGAAGAAAATCTGCCTTTGGTTGTGCGTATGTGCTGAAAGAGATAAGGTATTAGGGAAATCTGCTAAAAGTTCGAAAAGTCGCTTCCTGTCTTCTTCTCTAAATCCTTCGTTATTTCCTGCTTCGCCAATTGGAATATGGAATGCTATAACTACAAGTTTATCTTTAGGTACAAATTTCAAATCATTGGCCACAAACTCCAACTGATCTTTTCGTAATCCTCCCCAATAGGATTTCCCATCTCTAGGGTCTGGATAAAGAATGTCATCTAACACAATAAAGTGCACATCCCCATAATTAAAGGCATAATCCGCAGGACCAAAATGGGCTTCAAATGATTCGTCTGAATATTTATCTTCTTTAACATCAAAGTTAATGTCATGATTTCCCATAAGGTTATACCAGGGGATACCAATTTTCTTTATCGCTTTAATATAAGGCATAAACAGATCTGGATTATTTCCTACCAGATCGCCCATGCTTAAACCAAAAGCCACGTTTTTAACACCTTCAAGTTCTGAAACGACCCCTTTGTCAAAATAATCGACCTCCTGTAAGGTGTAGGGTTGCGGATCACCAAATATCAGCGCCCGGAAGTTTGAATCTTCTTTTGAAGGACTTAATGGAAAGTCAATTGAAACAGGTAGTTTCCCTGTCGGAGCTACCCCTTTGTACTTTAGTGCAGGTGAACCGGCTGGTTTATGATTATAAAAAAATTGCGGAAGTTGATCTTCATTGGTCCGTACTTTATATCCGGACGGTTTAATTACTGAAATGATCTGATCGTTACTAACCGGCAATTCATAATACCCATTCTTGTCTGATAAAACTACATCTATACCGTTTGTTACAGCCACATTAGGAATGCCCGATTCCATCTTTTCGCGTTTCCCATTTAAATTACGGTCGCTGTAAATATATCCCTTTGCGGTTTCTTGTGCATAGCTTCCAAAAGTGAACAGCATGCCTGCTGCAATTAAATTAATTCGTCTCATAAATTTTCTATGGCAACTAACGTTACCTGGCTTGTTTTTTTGCGAAGTTATTAGACCTATATGTACATAATGTTAAGCGTAGCTTATGACTTTGGTTAAAATTCCAACAGAATCAAATGATACTTATGTCTTCGAACTTGTAAGTTGATTTAATGTTAATGTTAAGATAACTTACGAAGCCTTTACTTTGCGTTATTATTTCTTTCATCTAATTGTTAATTATGACCAGTAGTACTTCTTTTTATTTTCTTTTATTTCATTTTATTATTTTTTATTTTATATATTCATTTAAATAAACCAAATGTAATAAAATTTAAAGTAATGCAATCCCAAATTTAAACCTTTTTTAAATGAAAAATCACCGAAAATCCGCTGAAAGGTGTTTTGTCACCTTTTTATTGGTATGCTTCAGTTCGTTTTGCTTTTTCTCCTGTAAGAGCGAAAAGGAAGGCCCAAGTAAAACCCATGATCCTTCAAAACCAATAGTTCTTAAAACTTTTTTTCCCAATGAAGGAGGAGCTAGAGATAAGATACTTTTGGACGGGGAAAATTTTGGAACTGACCCAAGTAAAGTCAAGGTCTATTTTAATAATGCAAAAGCTTCAGTTATCTCATCGAGTGGCAATAGAATTTACGCCATCGTACCCCGTCTGCCGGGCGATAACCCCCGGATTTCTGTAGTTGTAGGCGCCGATTCGGTCACTTATGAAGGTACATTTACTTATCATATCCAAGCTCAGGTGAGTACTGTTACCGGCAACGGTCAAAAAAACTTTAAACCGGGGACACTCTCCGAAGCCGAAGTTTATGGTAAATACCTGGAACTGGATGCCGAGGGTAATATATTTATGTCCTGGAGAGATGGTGGCGATCCTGCAACATTCGGAGTAGCCAGAATAAATGAACAGCAAAACATAGTAACTCCATTGATTGAATCAATTTCGACCGGTCGTATCTTATTTGCTAACGGTCTGACTGTAGATAGAGTCACCGGTATGCTGACTGCAGCTCACGAGTCCACTAAGGAAGTGATCTTTACTTTCGACCCTCGGGAAGCCTGGTATCCTCGTCAGCGTAACGTTAAATATTCCACGGCAGATTTCAACTCGATCGTAGAAGCGGATCGCTACAAAAATTTTGTGACTTACTGTCCTTACGATGGGCATCTTTATACAAGATATAGAGATGGAAAGATCGCTAAAATAAATCCTGAAACATTAGAGGCAAAAATTGTTCATCAGGGACCTTATGGATCTCAATATGGTCAGGCGATTAATCCAGCAAAGCCATGGTTGTTGTATATCACGCTCCATTCTAATGCTACTCCAACTGAATTCAGACAAGGTATTTCAGTTCTGGATCTTCGTGATCCTAATGGTTCTGGAGGTTTCAAACGTCTCAATGCACCTGGCGGAAGTGCCTTTCGCGATGGTCCAGTGGCAGATGCACTATTTAACTATCCTAAAGATATTAAGTTCGATAACAATGGAAACATGTTTGTTGCCGACTATGGCAATCATTGTATCCGCATGATATCGGCTGATAATATAGTCACCACGGTAGCAGGGCAGCCTGGCACTCCTGGCTATAAAGATGGCGGGCCGGTAGAATCTCTGTTCAATCAACCCTGGGGTGTAGCTGTCAATGAGCAAGGCGACATCTATATCGCCGATTGGAGTAATGCTCGTATACGCAAATTAGTTATTGAATAATAAAAATCTATCTAAAATGAAGTTCATTCAGATTATGTGCATACTATCGTTTTGCTTATCGCTCAATACGACGTCTGCACAACAAGTGAAAGAGTTAACAATTGCAGGTAAAGTTGTGGATAAAGATAATATGCCGATTCCAAGCGTATCTGTTTATGTTAAAGACAAGCCGTCTATCGGTACATCGACCAATAGCGATGGAAAATTTAGTATTAAAGCAGTCTATGGGGATAAGGTCGTTTTCAGTTATGTGGGTTTCAACCCTTTTGAACATTTAGTAATTGAATCAAAAAGCAACATAACCATCACACTCGCCGAAAATTCTAAGACCATTGATGAAGTTATCATCGTAGGTCTTGGAAATGTACAAAGGAAAATAAGTTCAGTGGGTGCCATCACAACTGTAGATGTCAAGGATCTTCAATCTCCGGCACCATCAATTGCAAATCTCCTTGGGGGAAGGGCGGCTGGTGTAATCTCCAGGTTAGGAAGTGGTGAACCAGGAAAGAATATTTCTGAGTTCTGGGTACGTGGTATCGGTACATTTGGTGCTAATAGCAGCGCCCTGGTGCTCATCGATGGTTTAGAAGGCGACCTCAATACCATTGATGCAGCGGATGTTGAAAGTTTCTCGATCCTCAAGGATGCATCAGCCACTGCGGTATACGGAGTTAGAGGAGCCAATGGGGTGGTTTTGGTTACTACCAAACGGGGCCAGGTAGATCGTATGCAGATTACAGCACGTGCCAATACAACCTTATCTCGCCTAAGCCGGCTGCCAGAATATTTACGTGCTTATGATTATGCGAATTTGGCAAATGAAGCAAGTGTTGTCCGCGGCCAGAGCCCTTTGTACAATCAAACAGAGATGGGCATCATTCGCGATGGTCTGGATTTGGATATGTATCCTGATGTAGATTGGCAAGATGAGATTTTGAATAAGAATTCCTGGCGCCAGAGTTATTATATGAGTGGCCGCGGGGGATCTGAGGTAGCGCGCTATTTCCTGAGTCTTGGTGGTAAAAGCGAAAGTGCAGCTTATAAGGTAGACAAGAATAGTGTATACAGCTCTAACGTGGGTTTTAATACCTATAATTACCGGATCAATCTGGATGTCAATCTGACCAAAACCACGAAAGTTTACCTGGGATCAGATGGATTTTTATCCAGATTGAATCAGCCGGGATTGGCAAATACCGACTACATATGGGCTGCGCAGTCACAACTTACTCCGCTGGCTCTTCCTACGCGTTATTCCAATGGCTTGCTTCCAGGTCTTGGGAGCGGAGGCCAGTCATCACCATATGTCATGATCAATCGTACGGGTAAAGCAGCTGATGAGGTGTATAAAGGCAAAACCACATTGGCTCTCAATCAGGATCTTTCCAGTATACTGGATGGACTTAAATTCCGGGTTCAGGGTGCTTATGATATATATAGTTATTTTGAGGAGCGCAGACGTGTACAACCTGCTCTTTTTAAAGCTTTAGGTCGTGGTTACGATGGTTCCCTGATTATGCAGGAAACAGTGCAAGAGCAAAAAGCAAGTTATAATAAAGCCACCAGACAATACCGTAAATACCACTTTGAGTCTGTTATCAATTACGATAAGGTTTATGGTACTGATCACCGGACATCCGCATTGGTCTATTACTATATTAGTGATGCCAAAGACACTAAAGATGCTACCAGTAATATGGAGGCCATCCCTTTACGCTATCAAGGTGTATCCAGTAGGCTGACCTACGGTTACAAGGATACTTACCTCTTAGACGTAAATTTTGGGTATACAGGTTCGGAAAATTTTCAACCTGGCAGACAATATGGTTTTTTCCCATCAGTAGCAGTGGGTTGGGTACCTACAGGATACAAATTTGTAAAAGAAGCTGCTCCATGGCTTGATTATTTTAAAATCAGAGCTTCCTATGGTACAGTAGGTAATGACCGGATCTCTAAAATCCGCTTTCCTTATCTAACAAAAGTAAATCAAGGCAATGGTAATGTATGGGGCGTACCTGATATCGAGATAATTAATGAGACGCGGATTGGTGCAGATAACCTGGAGTGGGAAAAGGCCATCAAATCTAACTTAGGGATTGAAGCTAAGCTCTTTAACAACAAGATAGATTTTGTAGTAGACATTTTCAAAGATCAACGTAACGGTATTTTCCAGCAGCGGGTACAGGTTCCTGAATACGTGGGTGTGATTTCTAATCCATTTGCCAATGTGGGCCGTATGAAAAGTTCCGGAGTTGATGGAAACATCAGCTATACCACCAATATCTCACCAAACATAGGGGTAACCTTGAGAGGTAATTTTACCTATTCTAAAAATGTGGTACAGAACTGGGAGCAAGCTTATCTGGAGTATCCTTATCTGGAGTATAACGGTTTCCCATACAATTCTATACGAGGTTATCAGTCTCTTGGACTCTTTAAAGATGACGATGACATCAAGTATAGTCCTCAGCAAACTTTTGGAGAGGTATTACCTGGTGATATCAAGTATAAGGATGTAAATGGGGATGGTACTATCGATAAACTGGATATGGTACCGCTTACACATAGTAATTATCCATTGGCGATGTACGGATTAGGTGGAGAATTTCGCTACAAAAAACTGACCTTGGGCGTGTTGTTCAAAGGAACGGGTAAAACATCCTTTTTCTATGTTGGACAGCCGATGAAGATAGATGATGTGACAGTGATTAACGGAATGGGCTATATGCCATTCTATGAAGGCAATTATGGCAACGTACTTACCATGGCTGCGGATCCTAAAAATCGATGGATCCCGAGGGACTATGCCATAGCCAATGGTATAGATCCTGCACTGGCTGAAAATCCGAATGCCCGCTACCCACGCTTGCAATATGGCAATAACAGTAATAATAGTCAGTTGTCAACATTCTGGCAAGGTGATGCGAGTTACATACGTTTAGAGGAAATCACACTGAACTATAATATTAACCCCGCATTTCTGAAACGTATTGGTGTTTCTTCTATGGATCTTCAATTTGTAGGAAGCAATCTATATGTATGGGATAAGGTCAAGATTTTCGATCCGGAACAAGCCGCCTGGAACGGGCGTAAATACCCAATACCGTCCACCTATTCATTTCAAGTGTACGTCAATTTTTAATGAAGATCTAATTTAATGATATGAAAACATCAATCATAAAAAGAATAGCGCTAGTAGCCATCATGATCCAGTTGATTGCAATGGCATCATCCTGTAAGAAATATTTAAATATCGATGAATATTTTGACGATGAGTTTAACATCGATTCCGCCTTTGCTAATCCTCGAAATATAGAGGCATATATGTGGGGTGCTGCGGCCATGTTTCCTGACGAATCAAATACCATCAGGTATGGTTACACACCAGGACCAATGGCTACTGACGAAGGTTTGAACGGACTTACCGGAGGTGGTTCCAGCAATGTGTATTATGGAATGGATTTCGCCACAGGGCGTACTTCTCCCGATTTCTTTGGAGACAGTAGCCCTGACTTAAATCAATGGGGAAAATACTACAAGATCATCCGTAAATGCAACAGCATTCTACAAAACCTTGATCGTCCTAAGGGGATGACCAATTCCGATCGACTGAGAATCGAAGGATATACCCGCTTTATCCGTGCCTATGCCTATTACAATATTTTAGTAGATTATGGCCCTGCAATCCTATTGGGCGATGAAGTAGTCAATACCAATGAACCTATTGAATATTACGATCGTCCAAGGGCTACCTACGATGAGACCATGAACTATACCTGTGAGGAGTTTGAAAAAGCTGCACAGCTGCTCCCAAGAGAAGTGTCTCTTTTAGATTTTGGCCGTCCTACCAAAGGAGCTGCATTTGCTTTAGTAGCCCGTTTACGTCTGATTCATGCAAGCCCGCTGTTTAATGGTGGGCCGGTAGCCAGTTCTTATTTTGGTAACTGGAGACGTAAGACAGATAATGTACATTACGTATCACAACAGTATAGTGAAGCAAGGTGGGCTGTGGCTGCAGCAGCAGCAAAGCGTGTGATGGATTTAGGTCTGTATAAGCTTTACACTGTAATGAATGACGATAAAACTCCTGCGCTTCCACAAGGAGTTACTTCGGATCCTAATTTCTACAATAATTATCCGAATGGAGCAGGAGGGATTGACCCACTAAAATCCTATGCGGATGTCTTTAACGGCGAAGCTGTTGCTGAAATCAATAAAGAGATTATCTGGGGTAGAAATACAGGCTATATGGTGACCACCATTAGTCAAGGATCTATGCCTCCTTCTCTTGGTGGCTGGGGACGTTTCTGTGTAACGCAGAAAGTGGTGGATGCTTATCTGATGGACGATGGTCGTACCAAAGAAGAGGCTGCTGTTAACGGATATTATTCAGAAACTGGTTTTACTACACAGCCTCGCAATTTTTCAGGATATCCACTTAATTCTGGGGTGTATAAAATGTATGCTAACCGTGAAATGCGTTTCTATGCATCCATTGGATTTAACGAAGCGGTATGGCAGGCCCAGTCTAGTTCTTCTGTTAATAATCATACCGCCAAGTACTATTACCAGGATGCCGATGGTCGTGGCGGAGTAACTGCTACTTCACCTAACTACCCGATCACGGGCTACGTAATCAAGAAATACAACCACCCGATGGATGCTTTTCAAGGTACAGGTGCCCGCCACATCAAAAAAGCTTATTCCATCATTCGTTATGCAGAGATCCTTTTGTCGTATGCTGAGGCACTTAATAACTTAACAAGTAGTCACACAGTACAACTTGGAGATCAGCAATATATGATGTCCAGAAATCTGGATGAGATAAAATCTGCTTTTAATCTTGTACGCTATCGTGCTGGCTTGCCCGGATTAACTGCTGCTCAACTCAATAGTACAACGGATGTTCAAAAACAGATTGAACGTGAACGCATGGTAGAATTGCTATGGGAAAACAGACGTTTTTATGATGTACGTCGCTGGGGAATCTATGAAGAAACAGAACGCGAACCTATCCGTGGTATGAATCCGGATGGTGCTACCAAGGAAACGTATTATCAACGCGTCATTCCTGGAACATCATCATTCATGACACGTGTAGTCAACAAAAAGTTAGCTTTTGTACCCATACCACGTGCCGAGTTGAGAAGATTACCTTCTCTAGATCAGAATCCGGGATATTAGGTTAAACGATAAAGGTATAAATATGAAAATAAGGTATATAACGATGCTGGCACTTATTACAGTGCTCTCATCGTGCAAAGACAATGAAATATTTGAAAAGGAAATGTACAAAAATGAAGTCGCTTTAATCAGTAGCAACTATTACAATACTTTTCAGGAAATCGTACCATTAACAGGTGATGAAGTTATTGGGTATATCGCAGCTTCTGCCGGTGGGACACATTCACCAACAAAGGATATGCTTATCCAATTAGAAGAAGACGACACTCAGTTGGATTTTTATAATAGGTCGCTTTTTGATGCTGATGAAAAATTGTATGCCAAGCTGTTGCATAAGGATAAATATGAAATCATGGATTATAAAATCCTGATTAAGGCTGGGGAACGTACTGGACGCACAATGGTTAAATTGCGCCCAG
Source organism: Pedobacter sp. (assembly GCF_041645105.1). Lineage (GTDB taxonomy): Bacteria > Bacteroidota > Bacteroidia > Sphingobacteriales > Sphingobacteriaceae > Pedobacter. The sequence goes on along the minus strand of NZ_JBAZQQ010000003.1, from coordinate 543,794 downwards.
ATGGCTTGTCGCCGGATTCAACTTATTTTATCGAATTAAAAGCTACAGATGTCCCTGGTGTGGAAATAAATGCAAAGAAAAAATCCATTCTATATCAGGTGCTCATTAAAAACGATTACGCATCTCAGGCGGAAAATGCTTTTTACTCTATGACTGGATTGGCAAATGATATGGTAACAGCAGCGAATAAGAAGTTGTTTCCCTTAACGCGTAATCGTGTAAGGGTAATTGCAGGGACGGAATCATTTGAGAGTAAGGAGGATCATATCAATAAGACTTCAATTATACTGGAAGTGGGTGCCGATAACAAGGTTACCATCAAACCTTATAAAGATATTGCGGTAACGCAAATAGACGGAGATGAAAGATATCCTAACTTATTCAGGATAGAGGAGTCTTTTGGGCGGAAATTCAATGTCTTTTTATTATCGTATCAGTATACATTGAATGGTACTACACGACATATGCAGGAAGAACTACGGATTGAGATCAACCGCTAGCTGATTAGATCTCAATGAGAAGAGAGGCATCATCGAATTTGATATGCCTCTTTTTTTTGTAGTACTGAAATTAAAGATCAACCACTCGCACTCTCATTAATTTAGAGTGGCTTGGGTAATATAAATACCCGTCTTTCTGAACTTTAGCAAAACGGGCTCCTATTATTGAGTTATCCTTACCCAATACCGTTATTTTATTTGACGATGGGTTTATGCTAAACAATTGCCCATTTCTACTATCTATTCCATATATAACTCCATTTTTATCTAAGTTTTCACTTAATAGAATTCTGGCTGTTTTATCAAGAGGTTTTTCAATGGAAGTTTTACTGATTACTTTCTTTTTCACTGGATCAAATACATAAACCGTATCTAATGCCGATCCATATATCAACCCGTTGTTTCCGCGTACAGTCGTTTCATACGAAGTAGCTCCCTTAACAGGTTTTCCGGTATAAGTAACTTTTTCGGTAACAGGGTCCCATAAAACAACAACAGCTTCTTTCTCCGTCGGTTTTGAACTGGAACCACCCTGGATAGATGAGGTTAAAAAAAGCTCACCTGTTTCTTTTACAGGGGTCACAGAGATGAAGCTTTGATTATAAACGATATCTTTAAAAACCTTTGCTTTCAGTGATTCCGGATCTATCTGTACCAGTGTCCCTCCTAAAAACCCTTTTATGGGTACAGTAGGACTATATATATAGCCATCAGAGGCAAGTCTTAATTGCAATAAACGCTCTTGTTTAGCCATTTGGTGTAAATGGGCAACAGGTTTTCTGTTTATAGGTAAGCCATTTGCATCTACTGTAAAAACATCAACATAACCTCCGGTATAACTAGTCGTAAACAATTGATCCTTGTATGCCATAATCGCATAGGCCTGTATTGTGCCTCTGGTCAGACTTCCCAGGTTATTTGTTTTGCCAGTATTGGTATCGTAGGTAAAGATATTACCTGGTTTCATGGAGCTTCCATACAGCTTACCATTATAAATATCACCAACACTAAATACCTCATGTGCACTCGGTTCAAAGGTACTTTTTATAATCTGTTGTTCTTTAGTCTTTTGATTCTTAACCACCAGATTTCCATCCATATTTAGATACAATGCTTCAATATCCCCATACAGATTATCAGGTGTATCAACAGATGTTGGCAGAGCTTTTCCTTCTACTATTTCATCTTCCTTACATAGAAAAGTTGTGCTGCCTTTTTTGCCATAAACTTTTCCATCAGCTGCTCTCCATATTATTGCAGGACCGTAGGTCATCATTTTTTCTGGTAAAATCTGCTTTCTTGTATCTGTATTAGGATTATAAGACCAAAGTTCCCCATGTTTCATTCCAGTTGGGAAATATACGATTCCGTCTTTATCTGATGCAGGGTTAATCACATATTCGCTTCCATCATTCGCCGAAATTCTGTCAATAATCTTCACTTCATCTGTTTTGGGGTTAAGTATGGCAACAGCAGCCTGAGGATAGGTACCTACATAAATTTTGCCATCAGGAGCTGTGTTAAAACTCTTCTTCATCCAATAAGTTGCTTTGCTTTCGTTACCTATTGCTTTGACCTCATTTAAACGAATGTCATACTTTAAAAATCTACCTCTCTTACCTGTAAACATATAAATGTAACGTTCAGAGACTTTAAATAGCAACAAAGCATTTGCTTTTCCATATTTTTCTAAATTGACTTCAATCAGCTTGCCATCTTTCATGTTTACACCTATCAATGCATTGTTTTCAGCGCTTGTTAAAGCTCCCCATGCTATGGGGCCGGTCTGCTCATCTCTTGTAACAAAATCAATAGTCAGGGGAGACCTGACAGGCTTTCCTAAATTTTCGAAATTGTAGGTCTTCTGCTGTGCAAAGCACAGATTTACAAGGGTTAGGAGTAGAATGCATTTTCCTAAAATAAACTTACTAATCATATTTACCTTCATTATATTTTTGTTAGTGTACGTACCCGATGTTAGGCAAATAGACAACTATATTGTTTTATTCTATGTTAAATCGTATTTCTTTTTGATTGCTTGTTATAAATGAGCTACTTATAAAGTAAAGCAATAAATTCTAAAATTCAAATAACTCCTTATTAAATAGTTATACTGAAAATATAAGGGGAGTCCATAAATTGTTCACAGGCTAGCTTCAGTGATTATGTTGTTAAATCACTTTTAAGGAAAGGTTATTTTAATGTAACCTGCCAGTTATTCCTTACTAAAAGCCGGTTTTTTATGGCTAAATATACCAGGATGAAAGATATACGTTTGTTTATTTCGCAGAACTTATCGACCTTTGAAATTGATTATATAGCTATTTACAGGAACGAAATCTTGTAATGTTTCTTTTAAATCATTTTCAATGCTTAACCTTGAAGATAAGTCGACAAAAATTGAGTAATGCGTGGTGCTAACAAACAATATGGCAGAGATAAATGACGATTTAATTTTTCAAATGGCTCAAACCAATCTAGAGAAAGCTTTTAATATGGCTTTCGATAAATATTGGAAAAAGCTTTATCAGCATGCCTACAAGAAAGTCCAGTCCGAAGATAGTGCTAAAGATTTAGTTCAGGAAACATTTCTTGTGTTATGGAATAACTTTGATAAGATATTAGCCTATGATCACCTTCTTCCATATCTCTATATGGTCTTAAGAAATAGAACCTTAAAGTTATTTGAAAAGGATGAAGTACGATTGCGTTATGCGGTGAAAATGGCAGCTATGCCAGAAAATGAGGAGCTTTCTTCTCATCAGGTTTTCATAAAAAAAGAACTTGATGTCATTATTAATAAAGAAATAGATCTTATGCCAGCCAGGATGAAAGAGATTTATTGTCTTCAAAAAGAAGAATGCCTTTCAATTAAAGAGATCGCAAAAAAGCTTTCTATTTCCGAACAGACGGTTAAAAACCAATTGCAAAGTGCAACAAAACGATTAAAAAAGAGCATCATAGAATATGATTCTAGTTTATTGTTCTCTGTTTTTTTATTGTTGTATACCATCTAATATTTTTTTCTGATTCATATAGTACTTTTTCCTGTTTAATCGGATATGATTAAAAGGTACTTTGCCGTGGAATTAAAAAATATAAAAGAATTACTACAGAAATATAATAATGGAGATGCTTCTGAGGCTGAAAAAGAACAGGTAGAAGCATGGTATGAAAGCCTCGAAGGTAAAGAAGCAGACCTGGGTAATCCTTTTGTTGAAAGTCGTTTAAAAGATGAGATACAGCTCAGCCTGTTCAGTAGACTAAATATCAATCAGGAGCCTAAGCGCAAGCGTTTAATACCGATCCGAGGCATTGCAGCCGCTGCGGCTTTGCTGATTTGCGCTGTTGCCATCTGGTTTTATGTTAAACCTGAACACGGAAATAAGTCAACACACACAATTGTACAACATGATATTCCATCTGGAGGGAATTCTGCAGTTTTAGTTCTCTCAGATGGCTCTGTTATTGATTTAAATAAAAATGTAACTAATAGTACTTTAGGTCAGAATGTAGTGAATGATCTCAAATCCGGAAAGATCACCTATAGATCTTCTGAAAGAAATGCTCATCCTGTTTACAATACGATAAAAACACCTAGAGGCGGACAATACCAAGTCGTGTTACCTGATGGAACCAAAGTTTGGCTAAATGCACTTTCTTCCATTACTTTTCCTGTTTATTTTAATGGAGATAAGAGAAATGTTAAAATTGAAGGAGAGGCCTATTTAGAAGTATTTAAGAATAGAAAACAACCATTTGAAGTAGAAATCAATGGAATGAAGGTTGAGGTCTTAGGTACGCATTTTAATGTGAATGCTTACGATGATCTTTTGAAAACAACTCTTCTGGAAGGATCGGTAAAGGTTTCTAATATTTATAAAGCTGTGGTCATTAAGCCAGGTCAGCAGGCTTCTGTAGACGTTGGACAACAATCTATCGATATTAATCAGGTCAATACTGATGAAGTTATAGCCTGGAAAAATGGTTATTTCAATTTTGCTGATGAATCTTTAGAAAGCATCATGCACAAAGTAGCCTTATGGTATAATGTAGAAGTAGATTACGAGAACCCGGAATTAAGGAAACTCAGATTTATGGGAATTATATCCCGCTCCAGAAATTTATCTGAAGTACTAAATATTATGAAATTAACCGGCAATGTGAATTTTAAAATCGAGAACAGGAGGCTCTTAGTTATGCATAAATAATTACTCTCCATTGTCCCTTAAATCAAAAACCGGAAGTGCTGCAAACACTCCCGGCGTAATAAATTTAGGTTAGACAAATCCTGCTTTTTCCCAATGTGAATAGAATCAAACAAATTTAAACCTAATACTCAAATGTATGGATTTTTATGCTTTTATTAAGTTTAGGCTAAGTATAATGCTTTCGCCAAAGCTTATACTTATTATGAAACTTTCTTTTCTTTTATTATTTACACTAATATTCCAGGTTCAGGGCGCAAGTTTTGCACAAAAGGTCTTTTTAAATAGGCCAAATTCTTCATTAGAACTGATATTTAAAGACATTAGAAATCAAACGGGCTACGATTTCTTTTATAACGTAAACGTTATAAAGAAAGTTGGTAAGGTCGACATGGTTTTTAACGGTCAGCTAGAGCAGGTTTTAGAGAAGTGTTTAGCTGGAAAATCGCTGACTTTTACCATAAATAATAAGGCAATTATTATACAGGAGGCCGGCAACACTTTACCTTCAAGCGCGTTTCAACAACAGGAAACTATTGTTGTAAAAGGTAAGGTAACAGATGAAAAAAATATTCCTTTAGTAGGTGTTACCGTTCAGGTTAAAGATATGCCAATAGGTACTACAACTGATGCTAATGGTAATTACAGCCTTAAATTAAAATCTGATAAGGCAATATTAGTATTTAATTATCTGGGATTTATATCTGTAGAAAAAGCTCTTGCCGGACAAACGGATATAAATGTTGTATTAAAAGAATCTCCCTTTATTTTAAATGAATTTGTAACTGTTGGTTACAGTACTCAAAAGAAAATTAACCTTACCGGTTCAGTAGCTACTTTACAGGCTAAGGATTTGGAAAGCAGGCCCGTTACTTCTATCAGTAATGCTTTGCAAGGACAAATGGCTGGTGTAACAGTTAAAAGTTCTGGTGGCCAGCCTGGTGCAAACTCTGGAAGTATCAGAATCAGAGGTATTGGTACTTTAGGAGATTCCAGCCCTTTATATGTAGTTGATGGTGCACCAACCAGAAGTATAGATATTTTAAACGCTAATGATATAGAGAGTATTTCGGTATTAAAAGATGCTTCTTCTGCATCTATTTATGGTGTAAGAGGAGCTAATGGCGTAATTTTAATTACCACAAAGAAAGGTAAGACCGGAGATGCGCCATCGCTTACTTATAGTACATATTATGGAGTGCAAACACCAACAGCTTTACCGGAGTTAGTAGGTTCTGTAGATTATATGCAGCTGCTGAACGAAGCACAAATTAACGTTGGACAAACGCCAACTTATACATCTTATGATGTTGAAACGGTTAAAAACAAATCAAACCCCAACTATTTTGGCGATACCGACTGGGTTAAAGAGATTATTAAAAAGAATACACCACAACAATCGCATAATTTAAGCTTAAGTGGAGATGCTAAAAACATCAATTACTTTGTTTCTTATGGTAATTTAAATGAGAAAGGTTTAATTACGGGAGACAACTATTCTGCAGATAGAAATAATGCGCGACTCCGTATCAATACCAAATTGATGGATAGGCTGGATGTTGATGCTAACTTTGGTTATACAGATCGAAAATCGATTGGCTCAGCTCAGGACATAGGCTCAGAGTCTGGACCATTACATACGCTTCATGTGATTAGTCCATTAAGTCCTGTCAGATTTACAACCGGGAAATGGGCGTATGTAAATGTGAGTAACCCAATTGCTCAAACTACGGATGGTGGTACCAATACTTATACTTCGCAAGAGGTAAATGCCAATCTTTCTTTGAATTTTAAAGTTTTAGATGGCTGGAGTATTAAAGGTCAATACGTTTTAAACAAATACAATTCCAGAAGAAGCGTTTTTTCTAAAACGATAAATTATTATAGTCCATATGATAACTCCTTGATTTATCAAGCCAATAACCCTAATAAGCTAAGTGTAACTTCCTATTCTGGTTCTTATCATACATTTATTGGTTTATCAGAATACCAGAAAACATTTAATAAAGACCATGACTTTAAGGTACTTGTAGGAGCATCAAAAGAGAAAACGTTAACCAACGATTTTTCGGCTAGCAGAACCCATTTGCCGCTTCAGGATATCGAATCTATTAATTTGGGAACAGATAACCAGATAAATAATGGTGGGGCTACAGTTAATGCATTGGCATCTATGTTTGGGCGCAGCAATTATGCATATAAGAATAAGTACTTAGCAGAATTGAATTTTCGTTATGACGGTTCAACTCGTTTTGCTAAAGAATCAAGATGGCAATTGTTCTCATCTGCTTCTGTGGGATGGGTTTTCTCTGAAGAGGCCTTTTTTGAGAAGTTAAGATCACATGTAGAATCTGCTAAATTAAGATACTCTTATGGTTCCTTAGGGAATGATAAAGTAGGTAGAGATTTTGGTTATATGTCTTCTCTTACAGAAATGAGTACGATGCCAATTGGCAATCAGATTACTATTGGTTATGGCGAATCTGGTGTAGTAAATAGAATTTTAACCTGGGAATCGGCAATTCAACAGAATATAGGTTTAGACCTTGTTTTCCTCAAAGGTAAACTGGATTTTACAGCAGAGTATTATAAAAACAGAACCAATGATATTCTGTTAAATGTTTCCTTGCCAGATGTGTTGGGTGCTGGTTATCCTCCACAAAATGCAGGACATGTAGAAAACAAAGGTTGGGAATTGCAAATTGGCTGGCGCGACAGAATAAAATCTGTTAAATATGGTGTAAGAGCTAATTTATCTGATGTAAAAAACAGAGTACTAAGTTTAGGTAATGCTCCGGCATCTTTAGGTGATCAAATCCGAATAGTTGGTCAGCCTATTGACGCCTTTTATGGCTTAACGGCTTTGAGAATAGCTCAGTTATCAGATTTTACTTATGACGCTGGTAATAATAAATACACCCCAAACTTCCCTTATATCAGTGGCGATCCTATTGCACCTGGTGATATCATGTATGCTGATCTGGATAACGATGGCAGAATTACATTAGATGGAGATCGTTCTGTTATAGGTAGTCCGATTCCAAGATATACTTACGGCTTTATGGGAGATTTATCATGGAATAACTTCGATTTCAGTTTCTTCCTTCAAGGTGTTGGAAAAGTAAATGGTTATCTTAAAGGAGCGGCCAGACATGCTTTTGTAAATATCGGCAATGATCCAACTCCTCAAAAAGTACATTTAGATAGGTGGACGCCAGAGAATCCTGATGCATCTTATCCAAGGTTAACAGCTGGTCAGTCTCATAATCAAAGATTGTCGACATTTTGGTTGGAGGACGCTTCCTATCTAAGGGTAAAGAATATCCAGCTGGGATATACTATACCAGAAAAAATCACCGGCAAGTTTAGAGCCAACAGAGTAAGGGTTTATGCTTCGGCAGATAATCTATTTACAGCAACAAATTTCTACTACAGTTATGATCCGGAAACACCGGTAAGTGGAGGTGGTTATTACCCTCAGGTAAAAACGTTTGTGTTTGGTTTAAATATCACTTTTAAATAGATCTAACCATGAAAAAAATATTTTATATACTATCAATTTTTCTATTTTCTGCTTGTAACAAGGGCTTCTTGGATGTGTTATCACCAGACGAGATTGTAAATGAATCTTTCTGGAATAATGAAGAACAATTGGTACTAGCTTTAAATACTTGCTACAATAGCTTAAGGAACATCAACCTTATTGAAGAGGAAATGCAGGGGGATAATTCTTTGTACCCAACATCTGCTCAAAGAAGGTTAGTGGGCAGTGGAACTTTTGCAACAGATCTGGGATTAATTAATTCTGAATGGGTGGGTGATTATGCAGGTATCAGAAGGTGTAATGTCTTTCTTGAAAATTATAATAAAGCCAGTATTCCACAAGAGACAAAGGACCGTTTAGCTGCTGAAGCTCGTGTGATTAGAGCTTATTTGTTAGGTCACCTGGTAAGTCTGTATGGTGATGTTCCTTTGGTTACAAAAGTGCTGGATATAGATGAATTATATGAGCCCAGAAATCCTAAAGAACAGGTAGTAGATTTTATTTTAAACGAATTACAGGAATCAGCCAATTTGTTAGATGCAGCGATCAATACTGGTGTAAAGTTAGGTAGGTTAAATAAGGGGGCTGCACTAGCTTTAAAAGCTAGATATGCACTTTATAACAACAGATTTGATGTTGCGCAAAAGGCCGCGAAAGATGTAATGGATTTAGGTACATATGCTTTATATACGAATGGTAATCCAGCTAGCAGTTATTCTGATTTGTTTACCTATAATGGAAAACTTGCCAATGGGAAGAACAGAGAAACCATTATTGCCAGGTTAAACTTAAAGGATGTAAGTATGCACAATCTCAGCAGGCTTATACAGGTTCCGAATGAAAATTCAAGATGGAGTCCTACTAAATCTTTAGTTGATGCTTATTTATGTTCGGATGGATTGCCGATTAACATATCTCCTTTATACAAAGAAAATAGCTATAATGATGTTTTCGAAAACAGAGACCCGAGGATGACACAAACTATTCTAAAACCAGGATCGGCCTGGGGAGGAATGAAAGATGGCAATCCTGCAAATACGAATCCAGGTATTTTTACCGCACCAAAATTTAATGCCGATGGACAAGGCTGTGTAACCTTAACGGGCTATTACTTTAATAAGTATGTAGAAATACCCGCAGTTGCAACGGGCAACAGAGATGCCAACGATATTCATATCATGCGTTATGCCGAGGTTTTACTTACTTATGCCGAAGCTGCAGCTGAACAAGGAGCATTAAGTCAAAACGATCTTGATATCAGCATCAACTTATTAAGAGATAGGGTAGGTATGAAGCATATGGAAATTGCTGAGTTAACTGCAAATGGTCTGAATGTAAGAGATGAGATCAGAAGAGAACGTCGGATTGAATTGGCTATAGAAGGACAAAGATACTTTGATATTTTAAGATGGAAACAAGGAAACCTTCTGGCAGAAGATATCAAAGGAATGAAAAAATCGTGGGCATTGGTAGCTTCGACTGTCTCCAATAAAACAACAGACCAAAATGGTTACATCATTGCGTTGAGTGGTAGAACCTTTGTTGCTCCCAAGCATTACCTGTGGCCAGTTCCATTTATTCAATATACACGTAACCCTGCATTAGGTCAAAATACAGGATGGTAAAAAGATGAAAATTTAAAAAATATAATGATGAAAAAGAGAATCTTAAATTTATTAGCATTTATTGCAGTTTTTCCAATATTGGCATGTAGCAAAGGGGGAGATGATAAGGGAGGTATTACACCACCTCCAACTGGTAGTACTGCAGATTTAAAAATAATGACATATAATGTTCACCATTGTAGTCCACCAACAAAAGACAGAACTTTTATTGACTTAAATGCAATTGCTTCTGTTATAAATATTGCAGATCCTGATATTGTAGCTTTGCAGGAGGTCGATGTGCATACGGTAAGGTCGGGCACAGGAAATGATCAGGCTAAACTTTTGGGAAGTTTAACAGGCAGACATAGTTATTTTGCCAAGGCAATTGACTATGAAGGTGGGGAATTCGGAGTCGCCATTCTTTCTAAATATCCAATACTATCATCTTCTACGGTTCTTTTGCCTCATAAAGATGGGGTAGATTATGAGCAAAGATCAATGGCAGTTGTAAAAGTGAAATTGCCAAACGGGAAAGAAGTTATTGTCGCCAGCACCCATTGGGATGCTGAAGCTCACAGACTATTACAAGCACAAAAAATTATTGATTATTTCCAAAATGAAACTCTGCCGGTAATTGTTGGAGGCGATTATAACGACCAGCCAGGTAGTACAAGTATCAATTATTTTGATCAGTTTTTTAAGAGAACCTGTACAACAGGATGTGCGCCAAGTGCGCCGTCGGACGTGCCGACTAAAGCTATTGATTTAATTTTTTACAAATCAAATGACTTAACTGTATTGACTCACCAGGTTATAAATAATTCATATGCTTCAGACCATAGACCGGTCGTTGCAACATTCAAATTCAAATAGGTTAGCATAAAACAATTGGCATCATGAAAAGAATTTTATCACTAATACTAGTGGGTTGGGGATTTTATGCCCATGCTCAAAGCAATATAGCTGTTTACAGGTATGGAGATGGCTCAGTACAATCAACAGGAAAAGCTGCTGCTACCTTTATTGATGAGTATACTCCGGCAGGTGTTTTTGTCAGAACTATAGCAGCACTTCCAGTTGCAGCTTCTGCAGATGGGAAGAGCTTTGCCCTGACAGGAAATTGGAATAGTGCAGCGTTTGAAGGAAACCTTACTATTTCTGCAGATAAACGACATTTAATGGTTATGGGTTTTAATCAAGCCCCAGGCGAATCGATTAATGCTTCAGCTGCTAAAAAGGTATTGGGATTTGTATCAGCAGATGGAAGCGTAAATTCAAGTACTTATATAGATAACATCAACTCTACATTCAGGTCAGCGGTAACCAACGACAATGAGAATTTCTGGATAATTGGTTCTGGAAGTAATTTAAGACATATCAAATTAGGTCAGTCAAATGGAACTTCATTGGGTATTGCAGCTGCGGGAAATTTTGGGTTAGCTATTTTTAACAACCAACTTTATATTTCTACAACCAGTTCCATTGCTACGGTTAGTGGTGGCTTGCCCACATCAGGTACTCAAACTACTACTAAATTACCAGGTTATGCCACTACAGGTAGACCCTATAATTTTGTATTTTTTGATACGGATGGGAATAGTGAACCAGATCTTTTGTATGTGGCAGATTATGAGGTTGCGGGTGGACAAGTTCAGAAGCATGTGTATGATGTAGCTACTTCAAAGTGGATTGCAAAAGGAGTGCTTAATAAAGCAGGCGTAACAGAAAATGTAAGAGGTATAACAGGAACTTATAAAGATGGAAACGCAACATTGTTCATCAGTGTCATGGGGAATACCACTACTCCATCTACTATACAGATGCTGGAAAATGCAAAGGATGTAGACTTGACAGTAAGTACCACATTAACTAAGATTGCTAGTGCACCTGCAAATACTGAGTTTAGGAGTATTGCATTGGCGCCAATAGACGATTCAGCAGCGAAAGCTCCTAATGGTCTTCAGACAAGTGCTTCTACAGATCTTGCAGATGTTACATTGAAATGGGTAGATAATTCTTATAATGACACCGCTTTTGAAATAGAACGCTCTGCAAATGGAACCGATTTTACCCTAATTGGCACCGTTGGAACAGATGTGACCACATATATCGATAAAACACTTCCACTAGGTACTTATTATTATCGGGTAAGAGCTAAAAGTGATAACGGATATTCGTTTTATAGTAATACTTCTTATATCAAAACTAATATTTTTCCTGCAACACCATCAGCACTTTTCGGTGTCGCTTTATCAACCTCAGGAGTAAAATTAAGTTGGGTAGATTTAGCAGATGATGAGATCGGATATGTGATTGAGCGCTCTTTAAACGGTGTAGATTTCAGTAATGTCGCAACTGTATATGGCATAAATATCAATACCTATAATGACTTAGGACTTTCGACGGGCACAGCGTATTACTATCGTATTAAAGCTATTTCCGCTATTGGAGCATCCCCATATTCCGGATTGGCAAAGGTAACTACAGCATTAACTAAACCATCTGCTAACAGTTACGTGGTTAGCAATGTCATTACACCTAATGGCGATGGTATAAATGATACCTGGGTAATAAACAACCTGCACGAATATCCAAATAATGAAGTAAAAGTATTGGACAAATCCGGCCGTATTGTTTTTTATCAAAAATCATATGATAACACCTGGAATGCTACTTATAATGGAAGTTATCTATCAGAAGGAGCTTATTATTATCAAGTTGATTTAGGCGATGGTAAAGGTATCCTTAAAGGGATGCTTAATATTATTAGAAAAAAATAATTAAGGATAAGACATGAATAAGGTAATATATTACATGAAATATAGCAAAGTGGCATTAGTCTTTTTTATACTAATCTCGCTTTCCAGCATAAGTGCTGTTGCTCAAACAGAACCTTTTGCAAATCAGTATTTTTTTAACCAGTATTTAGCAAATCCAGCATTTGCAGGTTTAAATGGAAATTTAAAGATCTCAGCAAACTATAGAAAGCTAAGTACATCAATAGAAAACGCACCTGTTTCTCAGGCATTATCTGCAGATTTTAGTATTAATAATAAAAACGGGTTGGGCCTGACTATTTTAAATAGTAAGGCAGGTTTTTTTAGTCAGACCAATATTATGGGGACTTACGCTTATCATTTACCAATCAGCATAGAAAAGAAGTTAAGCTTTGGATTATCGGCTGGCATTAGAAGTGATGATTTTGATGCTTTAAATGTACAAGGCGATGTTAATGATCCTGATGTAACAGGTTATATTGATAGAGATAAGTATTTTGATGCCGAATTTGGTATTGCTTATACTTCAAATTCATTAAACATACAGGCTTCTTTTTTAAATCTTAAAGATCTTTTAAAGGCTGATGAAGAGCACAATCATGTTAACAGGAATATCTTTTTTACAGCAGTAAGTTATAAGATCGACTTTAGCCAAAAATCATTCCCAATCATCTTAGAGCCTAAGGTCGCTTATAGAGGGATTAAAGGTTTGGATGGCATTGTAGATGTGGGAGCAAACATCACCATGAAAGGCGAGAAAGTAAGTGTTTACGGTTTGTATCATAGCTCTAAAAGCTTTTCTACAGGACTTTGCTTAAAACCAAATTCTGTATTATCGTTAATAGGAGGGTATTCTTCAGTTTCACAAGAACTAAAAGGAATTGCCAAAGGAGGATTTGAATTGGGATTAAACTTAAATTTATGAAGAAGAATATTATTTTAACATTTATAGCTGCATTGTTGATATGTTCAGCTTGTAAAAAAGGGCTGTCAGATTACCCATCATCAAAACCCATTGTGGATGTTCCGGAAGTTGAGGTGGTAGCATTTGACAGTACTTACAGACCAGATACCTACAGACAGAAAGTATCAGAGTTTAATGCTCAGACCAGAGCAGCTACGGATATCGTATTTATTGGAAACAGCATCACGGCAGGTACAGATTGGAATACCTTGTTGGGTCTAACTATTGCTAAAAACAGAGGGATTTCTGGAGATATAACCTATGGTGTGATTGAAAGAATGCAGGAAGTAATTAATGGTAAACCGGCCAAAGTTTTCATTTTAATAGGAATTAATGATTTAGCTAGGGGAGTAACAGAAAAGTATATCCTAAAGAACTATACCAGGATGATTCGTCTTATTAAAGCAGGAAGTCCGCAGACCAAAATTTATTTTCAGGGATTGCTACCCGTTAATGAAACTGTTTTAACAAGTGGTGCGGTTAAATTTTCAAATCATGTAAATAAAAGGACAGAGATACAAAGTATTAATACCAAGTTAAGTACAATTTGTACTAATGAGGGGGTGACTTTTGTAAATCTTTATGACTCTTTTATGGATGCTAATGGTAGAATGAATTCTATCTATACTTATGATGGACTACATTTATCAGCAGATGGCTATCAGCGTTGGAAAACTGTTCTAACAACCAATGGTTATTTTTAGTATAAGCTGAAGTGGATTGAAAAAAGGCTTATAGAATTAAGTTCAAAGGATCAATTTTTTATTTCCTTATATAATCTTACGTGAATATATTTAGTATTGTATATTTACAATATGAAGAAGCTCTCACAATTCTTTGGCATATTGCTATCTGTACTAGTAGTTTATTATGGATTATTTAACCATGAACGACCTGTATTATTTTTTTTCTTTTCTTGACTTTAGCAATAGTATTATCGATTTATATAGTTAAGGATATGTTAAATGTTATAAGCATTCGTTTAATAAGAACTTTAAATGTCAAAGATGTTTTGTTGCAAATACCTGCTCAATTAGTGGCATTATTTGGGATTTATTTGGTGACATTAAATACCAGTAATGAGATTCTAACTAATGTTTTTTTAATATTTAAAGGAATTGTAATATTCGAGTTTTTAATTCTTTTTCTTTATGATCTCACCATCATTGCTATTGATAAATCTAAGCTTTAATGTATGCCTATAATAACGCTAGAAACTTATATAAACGCTGATAAACAAACTGTCTTCGACCTGGCCCGTAGCATTGATTTGCACCAGATTTCTACGAAACATACTAATGAAAAAGCAATTGCCGGGAGATTGTCTGGACTGATTGAATTAAATGAAACAGTTACCTGGCAGGCGAGGCATTTTGGTATTACACAAAAATTAACAAGTAAGATCACTCAGTTTGAAAGCCCTGATTTCTTTGTTGATGAGATGTTATCAGGTGCTTTTAAATCTATTAAACATGAACATAGATTTCTAGAACATGACAATGGAACATTAATGATCGACATATTTGATTATGTTTCACCTTTAGGAATATTGGGGAGAATAGCTGATAACATGTTTTTATCTAGCTATTTGAAAAAGTTGCTAATCAACCGTAATTCAGTAATAAAAGAATATGCGGAAAATCAGTCACAAGTAAATCAATAGATGTGGTTAGTATATAATTTTATAAATGCTATTAAGATATTATAGATACTATTTAAATAGTAGTACTTTTAATCTACTCAAACGCTCCAAATATGTCAAATAGAATAGCATTAAATAAGATTGATAAAACATTATTAGCTTTTAGCTCATGTTTTTTGATAATAACTAGTTTAATTAGTATTTGGTTTGTATTTATAATAATAAATATAGATCTAAAGCTAGAGTTCCTGATAATCCTGGTGTTAATAATTAGTATGTTTATTATTGGTCTTACCTTATGGACTAACTCCGTAATTTTATCAAAGAAAGAAGTGTTGAGGAAGAGAGAGATAAACATTAATCTGATTATTTGTTTAATTCAATCTGTTTCCATATTTATGAATGGTTTTCGCTTTAAATATCTCCAAGGATTAGAATGTGTATTTTATATTAATATTGATCAAACAATAAGTAAAGTTGAATCTGGAATTGTTTTGCCTAAATTAGGATTTCAGTTTGTATTTAATTTCATGTCTACCAAAGGTATATTTATTGGAATAAATGTTATAGCATTAATATTTTCATTCTTCTTCCTCTATATAAGAGGAAAATATTTTCATAACAAAGAATCAGTTCTGACTTAAACAACTAATTCAGTTCAAAGTAAAGTCGCACAGTAATCGGGTTGTCTGCTGGAAAAGATCACTGATAAATTACCACTTGTTAAGGTAAATGTGAAAAATTCATCGTCATCTAGCAGTATCCGCATTAGCATCTTATGAACGTTATAAATACTTTCATTAAGCGTGTAGTTTATACAGAGTTGATGTATTCATCGTGATGTTATATACCGAATCATAGGTGATAATTCGATTGTGCATGACAAGAATGGCAGGTGAAACAATGTAAAATTCTAAGATGTTTTCCAATATGATAGAATTAATTGTAAATAATTTAACCTTATAATTCAATTAAATTAATTTATTGGTTATGTTTTGTGGTTTATGATATAATTCATGCGTAAGTTTGCTCTTAAACATGTAACATGGCAGAAGAAATAGATGTTGCTCCATTAGTAGTGGGTACGAAAATCGAGGATGAAAATACTCCTCGGAAAAAGAATGATGAGCTACTAAAAGGAGCTTTCAAAGAAAATTTCCCTGATTTCCTACGATTTGTTTATCCCGATGCGGATGAGGTCATAGATTTCGATAAGGAAATTGAATTTATGGACAAAGAGTTGTTTGCTATTATTCCGGATCGGGAGCGAAAAAACGATAAGCGTGCTGCCGATTTATTGGCTAAACTTCATTTAAAAGATGGCACTGAAAAATGGGTGCTGTTAAATGTTGAAATCGAGGCTGGGAGAGAATCCGATTTTGCTTTTCGGCTACACCAATATAACTATAGGGCTCGCGAGAGCCATGGTGTTCCTGTAGCGACTATAGCGGTATTTATTGGAGATCAGAACCAGAGTAGACCAACAGAATATCGGGATGAGCTTTTAGGAACAGTACTTTCCTTTAAATATTTAAGCTATCATGTTTTCGACCATAGTGCAGAGTCACTTATGGCAAAGAGAAATCCTTTTGCTCTCATAGCTCTAGCCTGTCAAAAGGCACTATTAGAAAAAAAGATTCCTGATGAGGAGTTGGGAGAAGAAAGATTAAAAATTGCCAGGTTGTTGCTGAGTCAGAATTATGAACCAGACAGGATCATCAGTTTTATGATATTTCTAAAGAATTTTATTTTCATTAATAACAAGGATATAAATAATAACTTCGATCAACAAATTAACACTTTAACAGGAGGAAAAATCGACATGAGTATTTTAGAAATTGTAAAAATGCAGGAAAGGCGTGACGGTAGAATAGAGGGTAAGATGGAGGGGCGTCATGAAGAAGCCGTAGAAATTGCTACTAAATTAAAGGCTAAAAAAATGGTTTTTGATGAAATTGCTGAATTAACTGGACTTTCTGTTAAAGAGGTTGAGGCATTGGTATAACATTAAACATTCAAATCTATGCCCAGTTAAATTTGATGGTCAGTTATAAATATGAAGTTGATTTGATGGAAACTCATGTTGATGTATCTGAAATGAACATGAAAGAAAAAACTAAGGCGTATCATCGAATAACCTTAAGACAATAGGAAATTACTCATCAACAGAAAGTAACAAAGATATGTTTTTGGGTGTTCTTAATAGGATTAATAACATTACTATACTTCATCTTGAATAAACGGAGGTTAATCAATTGAATAATAGGTAGAACAACTGGCGCCAAAGTAACACCAGTACAACCTTAAATAAGAACAAATATGGAAAAATTTCCTTTACTAAAGAATAAACAGGTAGCTCTGTTAAGAGCAGATATTAATACAGGAACTGTATTAGATATAGATTTAGGTATAGCGTTTGCAAAAACCATTATAAGGGAACGGAATGATGTTGAATGTGGCATATATGGAAGTGATCCAGTGGCACTTTTAAGTTTAGATAGGTATAATATAAGCTATTATTGACCAATGGAGGTGTAATTTACTCATCAGAGATAAAAATCGTCTTATAAACAATACGGCAGAGGCAATAGAAATTAACTTAAAGGAGTTTTCTGAAGCTTATAGCCAGAAGTTTATTGAACCTGTGTAAACATGAACATAGATTTCTAGAACATGAAAGTGGAACCTTGATGACACTATTGGATAAATTCTACATATAATGTATGAAATATTTTATTTTTATTTTTCTGCTTACAAGCTGTAGTTTTAGAGCAGAGCAAATTAAAAGACAACAAAAAAGTTGTAGGGGGTATTATGAGAAATCAATTGGTTCATATATTTACACCAGTGTTGATGAAATGCCAGTATATCCCGGTGGGATGAATGCTCTTTCTTTATTTTTTGCGAAAAATATGGTCTACCCTCCACAGGAAGAAAATAAAACTCTACAAACCAAGTTGTTCTTAACTTTTGTAATCGACACATTAG
This sequence comes from Pedobacter sp., assembly GCF_041645105.1. Classification (GTDB taxonomy): domain Bacteria; phylum Bacteroidota; class Bacteroidia; order Sphingobacteriales; family Sphingobacteriaceae; genus Pedobacter. Next base: position 525,564 of record NZ_JBAZQQ010000003.1, on the reverse strand, counting down.
GTAATTCAAGAGTGCTTGCAAAAGCTTCAATATCTAAAAGAAATAATTCTCTTATTGATAATGAAGTTTTACGTTTGACTAAACTGATGTTAAAATGGGAACCAGGAAAATGCAATAGAGATAAAGTATCTGTAAGATTGACTATTCCTTTTGTAATAAGTCCCCAGTGAAACCATCAATTCCAGGCTGGGTAAATAAAACCCGCCAAAAGCGTTGTGCTAGCCAGCAGCAAACTTTGGAATCTTCTTTAAAAAGGTACATGAAGGTTCGAGGTGCTTACAGTTTACTTTGGAACACCTGTAAAATGAAAATAGTGATATTTAACATATGAATTTTTCAATAATAGAGCTTTATCTGTCGGAGTCATCAAATGTTTTCATTATTTGGGGACAAAATGAGTTTGATGATTTTTTTTTAGTAGATAAAGAAAATAGAATTTGTGGCTTTTTTTCCTTGGAATGCATAAAGAATTTTATGAATGAAAATGATGCAGATACTTATCCATTTAATAAAAATGAACTGATTAATTATACGCAGCTATTTTCAAGCGAAATCAATTCTTATTCTTTTATAGAAGTTGAAGATGTTCTATTAAAAAATACGAAAATTGAAGGAATAGGATCAGATGATGCTGGAGTATTAATTGAAGTATACAATCTAATTTCAGATTTCTTTTATCAAACAAAGAATGAAGAATGCCTGTTGTTGAGGAGGAATAAAAATATGGAGATGTTTTTTGATTATTGTTATTACAAATATTTTTGGAAGAAAGGTGAGGAATGGCTGGAGTTAGAAAAAGAACTACCATCGTTTGAGTATTCTGAATTTGTTAACATTTATAAAAAACTAGCAAATATTTTTGTAGACAGTATAAAAATAGTTGAGATGTAAAATTGAAAATACAAGCTGCCCAATCTTTCATCAGATTATGCTGTTCCGCATCTGAAGCTTGTTTTGGTATTGTGAATGTAGGAAATTCTTCATGAGACCCATCAAACTCTGCGACAAGTAATGTGATTAGTCAAACTAATAAAAATCAGATAAATCCAGGTAGTTGTTAATAGGGATCTACTGTCATACTTCAGCTTAATCAATGTATTGCGACAAAAGTCAACGTATCGCGACAAAAATATGCATATTTTGTCGCAATACTCTGCTACGATAGAATGTTAAATGGTAATTGGTGAGATCTGATTGTATAACAGATTTATTATAAAGACAATTACGACATAAAACGTCATATCGGGACGGTCTGCGACAAGACATTTTTTCTTCATCCTACTTTTGGCTTATGGATCAAAAACATAACATAAGAAAAACTTTTTTTAACATTTTTTTGGATGAATGTCAGGCTTATAGGATGACGGTATTCAGCTTAATAACAAAGTCGAATTTAAGATGGACCTCATTGCTCTCTCGCTCTGCTTTGTTCGGGAAAATCCAACTCATATTAATTCCTTACAGGAGTAGTATGAAAATAGTTTAAGAAGGCACTATTCGTCTCCTGACGAATCCCAAAAAAATCTAATAAAAACTTTAATCAATTAATCATGGCAAGAATAAGAAGTAGGATTTTAGACCCCATGTACGGTAAGTTAGGCTCAATAGTAGGTGCATACCTTTTTTATGCCTATGTGTCTATAGCTTTTAGAAATTATGCGAAAGATAAAACAGAGATTAACACTGCGTTCTCCAAAATTTACAGATATGCGACGGTGGGAGCATATTCTGATTTAATAGCAATTTTGGCAGTTGTATATAATTGTTTTTTTATATTCAAGATTCAAAACTTGAAAAATATGGCAATGGTACTAGACTATGAAATTAAGCCCTCAATGACTTTGATTGAAATGGATAAATTAAAGTTAAATATTTCTGTAATTTTAGATACAGATGATAACTTTTATGAGTTGGATATATTTAAAGGTGATTTTTCTCCTTTAAAAGTTTCCAGAAGTTTCAATATGATCTAAATTATTAAGATGGATCAATATGAATTAACTTTAGAATGTGTAACTGAATAATAAATATTTGGCTGTTGATAAATACTATTAAGAAAGCTGTCATATCTTTTAACGTGTATTCTTTTTATTTTGTTAAATCTTTTTGGTTAAAAGAGGACCACCGTTCTGTGGAATACAAAATTGGTTCAGGATTAACAATTTTGTTGATAATGAATTTCTCTTGGCTATATTTCGTCTTTAACCAAATTGAATTTAACTGGAAGGCAGTTGTTTTTTTTGTAAGTTGTTATCACCTTTTGGTACAAATGTTTTTTCATAATACAATTTCGAGTATTGTTAACAATAAAAAATCTATTAGGTTTGAAAATTACTACATGGTATTTATTTGCTATTTATTAGTAGGGTGTGTATTTCTTTTTCTGAATGTCTTTTATTATTAGAATTCTGCCATAGCTGGGGAGATGGAAAAAAGAGGTTATACAGTTACGAACGGTGCGGGCAGGGGCCCTGAGGGATATTTGAAACCTATAGATGGAGGAAGAAAAGGAGGTTCGTATCCAGATATTACGGCGGTGAAAGATGGAAGAGTGTTGAGGGTTAATACTGTGGATTTAGATAAAAGTGGGATTATAACTTCTCGAGAGTTTATTAATGCAGCAAGAATAAGACTGCAAAAACCAACGGAACATTTAATGTTAATAAAGAAGCAATGAGTAGTAAACAGGTAATGTTTTTTATAACCAAATCAGACATTGAACCAATATTAAAAGAGATAGAGGAAGCTTTTGACATTCAATATTTCTTAATGGGGCTTTTTGATAGCCCAGATATTGTTCATTATAATTCAATATTTGATGATCCAAGACTTGGTTTGACGTCTTTTGGAGATTGGAACCTTATTGATCGTTATCTAGTTATCCCAAAAAGTACTACACTTGATATTCGAGAAATCGAACAAAGAAAAGGGGGAATAAAATATGCTGTGGATCTTCTAAATAATCCCAAGGGGATTGAATTGAAACTTGGAGGTGTCTATATTGAAAAAGATGATGTCATCGTGGGCGGAAGGATTGGTATCACTTCTGATGATCCTTCTTCATTGAACTTCTATAATACTTTTTCAAAAAAGGTTAAGAAGGAGTTTAAACGCATTGGCACATCCTATGTGGGGAAAGGTGCGGAAGAGAAGTTAGATGCTGGTTGGCGTTTAGTGACAAGTGTTAATTCACCAGAAGCATATGATTTAGTGAAATCTTAAATCTCAAAGCCTGGTATTGTTTGGGCTTTGTTGTTTTTACTAAAAGGCCTGTTTGGTCCTAAAGTTTTGGATGTATGTATTAATGACGTTAAAAAGAATGCTTTGATCTCTGCATCCATTTTCTGCATATAGTGAATGCGATCTACGAATTCTTTGTCATAAGAATTACTTTCTCCTTCTCGGATCAGAAAGTCCGTGGTTAGAACAAAGGGCTTAGCTATTTTGCAACCATTTTAATGGATGGTAAGTTTTCATTGGGCTCTTACTTCCCTTTGATCTCACGTGAGACATTAATCTTTTATAGTTTTGAGGAACAAGTTACACATGCAGAAAACTTAATTTTTTTTATGAGCAAAAAAAGCAGTAAATCAGCCAAGTTCCAGCCTAATTAAACCAAGTCCATTGTTTACTCGTAGTTGGTTTTGTGATTTTTTTAGATAAAATCATTCTTATTTTATCACAATATTTTATAGCCTACGGATGTAGAATTGCGGGCAATTTTCTTCCATACCACCTCTATTTTTCGTACCTTCGGACTACCCTGTTGAACACGAAATCCCCTTATGCAAAAAAAAGCTATCATACAAAAACCTCCTTTTAAAGACGCAATAAAATTCTGGTTTAAATTAGGTTGGATAAGCTTTGGCGGCACACTCGGACACATCAATATCATGCATGATTTCCTGGTCGACAAAAAGAAATGGATCAGCAGCAGCAGGTTCTTTCATGCCCTTAGTTTATGCATGCTTTTACCCGGCCCTGAAGCCCAGCAGCTTGCTATTTACATCGGTTGGCAGTTACACGGTAAACGCGGAGGATTGCTCGCTGGCTTATTCTTCATTCTGCCTTCTGTGTTTATTCTACTCGGACTTAGCTTCCTCTATGTCACTTTTGGTAACCAAACCTGGATGGAGGCTGTGTTTAGTGGTTTAAAGCCTGCGGTAGTGGCCATTATCTTTCATGCGGTATGGAGCGTAGGAGGCAAGGCGCTTCATGGAATTTTACACTATGTATTGGCTGCGGTTGCTTTTGCAAGCATCTTTTTCTTTAACATTTCCATGCCTTATATAATTCTTGGAACCATTGGTTTTGCTTTATTGTTCAGGTATTTCTGGCCAGATCTTGTATATAGAAAAAATACAAAAACGGATGAGCAAAATCAGGATGAAAATAACCTGATTAATACTGAACAGAGCTATTACATCAATAAACATACTGAAGGACTTGGGAGAGATTTTAGCACCTGGCTATTGATTAAACAAAGTGCTATTTTCTTATTGATATGGCTGGTTCCTTTCTTATTGTTTTATCTATTGAGTGATGATTTTTCCTTCTGGAAAGGTATGATCTTATTTTTTACCCAGACTGCACTTTTTACCATTGGGGGCTCATATACTGTTTTGCCTTATGTAGCGCAATTTAGTGTGTCTAAGTTTAACTGGTTAAGTAAATCGCAAATGGTAGATGGTTTTGCACTCGCAGAGACTACACCTGGTCCATTAATCATCGTTGTGTGTTATGTAGGTTTTATGGCTGGATTCAATCACTTTAATGGATCATTGTGGATGGGGACTATTGGATTATTAGCGACTACCTTTTATACATTTTTACCTTCGTTCCTGTTCATTTTTGTCGGCGGACCAGCTTTAGAGCATTCCAGGGGAAATGCGGTGATAAGTGATGTGCTCAGCTTTGTAACTGCTGCGGTTGTTGGGGTAATCTTAAATCTTACACTTTATTTAGGGAAGGATGTACTTTTCCATAATGGTCTTAGTCTGGGAAGTATTGATGTAATGGCTTTATTATGGATCCTGGTATCGATGTTGCTGATGTTTAAATTCCGAATCAATATCGTTTATTTGATATTGCTAAGCATGGTTTATGGTATGTTGCAATACTACTTCATACAATCCATGATAGTTTAATGAGGGGTAATGTAACTCTCATTCTTTAAAAGTGAAAAATATATTTGTATTTGAATGAGTTTTATGTACCTTGCATGCAGAGAGCGTTAATTGAAAGCGGGACTTGTCTTCTGACGAGTCTCGCTTTTTTTAATTCCCTGATTTTACACGTTTACTCTCACTTTCGGAACTACTGGAACGTTGTCGTGCAGCTTTAATTTCCTTACTTCCGAAACGATAAGTGCATGTTAATCGGAAAACCTGACTTTCCCATCTTTCGTTAACAACGTAATCTTGAGAGGGTAGTGTACTGGTAATCCTACTTTTCATCAGCTTAAAAATATCATTGGCCGCAAACTTAATATTCAGCTTGCTATCCATAAAGGATTTGCTGGCTCCCATATCAATGCGGTAACGTGGTTCAATTAACAAAGTGCCCCATACTTGTTTCGATTCGTAATTGGCCGACCATTCAAATTTAGTACTCGGGTTTAATGTGATGGTTTGATTTGTATTTAGAGTAAAAGCGAGTCGCCCACTTGAATATGGAACACCCAGCAAATCAGGGGTTTCAAATCTATTGTAAAAGATGTTTATGTTATTGTTACTACTCCACCACTTAGTAATGGTAAGGGGTGAGCTGATATTCATGTTATAGGAATCTTGTGTAGCCAGGTTTTGTTGGGAGATAAATATTGTTTTCTTAGCCGTGTCTGTTAGTAAAACCTCGGTCATCACATCATTGGTATGACTATAGCCCATGGTGATATTTAAGTTCTTTTTATAGGAGTAAGAGAACTCTAAGGAATTGGTATACTGAGGTTTTAAGAAAGGGTTGCCAAATCTATAAGAGTATAAATCGAGGTAATAAATAAAGGGATTTAAGGAGCCGTAATCTGGTCTGTCTATCCTGCGACTATAAGAAAATCCTATTTCATGGTTTTTTGACAATTCCTGATTGATGAATAGACTTGGAAATAGGTTCAGATAATCTCTTTTAACAACCTTTTGTTCTGTTATGGAATTCCCTTTAGAGCCTGTTTGTTCTGCTCTTAATCCAATTTGTACGGTTGTAGTTTTGAACTTTTGTTTGTAGTTGGCATATGCAGCATTGATATTTTCATCGTATACAAATTGATTGCTTCTGCCCGGATCATTCTCCCATTTGTCATTCTTGTAGTTTTCAAAAATGAAGTTGTTATCTGTCTTAACAAAGCTGGTTTTAGCTCCAAACTCCAATTTAATGTCTTTGTTTATGGGCATGACATAGTCAATCTTAGCGCCATAGATCTTAACAAGAGATGGGGAGGTGTTTCTGAATATGTAATCGGGCTTTAGTACTCCACCAGCAGCATTCTTATATTCATTGTTAAATATGCTTTCCTGAGTTTCAAAATAGCGTGAGTAGTCCATATCCATGCTGATTTCCTGACCCAGGGTATCCAATACCCCTCTATAGTTTAGATTGTAGGTAATTCCGGTATATTTTGAATCACTGGTATTTAAAGCTACTACAGAGGAGTCTACCTTAAGTGGTTTATCGCCAATAAGTGTAAGGATATTAGATGTATTCGGACCGTTACCATGGTATCCGTTTACAAAAAATCCTATGGTATGGTTATCATTAATAAAATAATCTAAACCAGCTTTATAATTGCGGTTGGTTCTTTTTTTATCATTATGGCCTGTTTGAACGAAATATGTTTTATCGATCGTGGTACCATTAACCCTGGAAATATCAGTTTCATTGAAACTTTTATTAAAGCCGTAATTGCCATCTCCGTAGATGTTGAACTTCTTATTTCTATAATTTATGTTAAGTCCGCCATTTACTTTTGGTAATGTTCCATATCCAGCACCGGCAGTTACAGTTCCATTAAGACCATAATTGCTGTTTTTCTTTAGTTTAATATTAATGATTCCAGAGTTTCCGGCTGCATCATATTTTGCAGAAGGATTGGTAATGAGTTCTATAGACTGTATGGCATTACCTTCGGTTGATCGAAGTAGGTTTGCCAGTTGCTCAGCAGAAAGGTTGGTCGGTTTACCATCCAGCATAATGTTTACACCTTGCTTACCTCTCAGGCTTATCTTTCCGTCTTTGTCTACCGTAACCCCTGGTGCTTTTTCCAATATTTCTAATGCAGTGTTTCCTGTCGCCAGAATACTATTCTCGATGTTCAGCACTGTTTTATCAATCTGACGCTCAATTAAAGGTTTCTGTTTTACAATTTCCACGCCTTTTAAAAGTTGAGCATCGATGCTAAGTTGTACATCACTTACTGTAACAGGTTTTGAGTCGGTTGTGATTACATAAGGTCCTTTAATCGCTTTCTTATAGCCTATTACATTTATGGCTACCAGGTATTTTCCTGCATTTAAACCTTTTAATTCGTAAAGACCATTATCACTAGTCAGAGTTCCTCTAACAGAAGTTGAATCTTTTGCATTTAGCAGGTTTACAGAAGCAAAAGGAAATGCTTTATGTTGTTCATCCAGTACTTTACCAGATATTTCGCCTGTAGATTGTGCATTTGCTCGTCTTGAGATTAACAGAAAGCTGCAGAAAATGACAGGAAATATATAGAATAGTTTCGTTTTCATAGGGCAATATTTTTCCATTACGCATTTAGCGCATTTTGTTATAAATCAAATAGTTGTAGGTGGGTGCGTTGATTTTGGATATAAGACAGTACTGCATAGCAAAACGTTACAATATTTTTAAAAATATTGTAAAAAGACCCTAAATACGGGTATGAGGACATATACTTGTTGATTGAATAATGTGTTGATTTTGATGTAATTAAATAGTATAAAATTAAAATTAAGACTATTGATCTAATTTAATTGTTAGATTAACCTAACTTTTGTATGTTTGCTGTTAATAAAATCAATTTAGATCAAATGAAACCATTACTATTAATCGCTTTAGCTTTAATCACTTTTTCAGCAAGCGCTCAAGAAACACTAATAAAGGGCAACATTACCGATAAGAACGGACAACCAGTTGAACGGGTAACAATAAGCATCTCCAAAACGAATATTAAAACTAAAGCAGATAGTGCGGGATATTATGAGTTGAAAAATGTTCCTTACGGAACTCATCAGCTACTAGTAAGCTATATCGGTTATGATACAAAACATAAACAGATTAAGGTTGCTGATGTTCAGCCTATAGTTGTAGATCTGGTATTGACATCATCGATAAATACTTTAAACAGTGTTGTGGTGACAGGAACCAGGACCAATCGTAGAAGATTAGAAAGTCCAGTGGCGGTAAATATTCTGGACAGCAGGACTTTCAATAATACGCAGTCTAACACATTGGCCGATGGCTTATGTTTTCAACCCGGGCTGCGAATGGAAACAGATTGCCAGACCTGTAATTATTCTCAATTGCGAATGAATGGGCTAGGAGGTTCTTATTCTCAGGTGCTGATTAATAGTCGCCCGGTATTTAGTTCATTGATGAGCCTTTACGGATTAGAGCAAATACCCGCAAACATGATTGACAGGGTAGAAGTTGTTAGGGGGGGAGGTTCTGTTTTATATGGTTCTTCGGCCATTGCAGGTACAGTAAATATTTTAACGAAAGAGCCTAAAACAAGTTCGTTTACATTGTCAAACAATAGTTCTATAATTGGAAGCGGCACCTGGGATCATTTCTTTAATGCCAATTTAACTGCTGTAAATGAAGCGCAAAATGCAGGAGTATCTTTTTTTGGCTCTCGTCGCGACCGCAATTCTTTTGATGCCAATGGAGATGGATACTCGGAAATGCCTATGCTAAAAAATAACTCGTTCGGCTTTAATTCCTTTTTTAAATTATCAGACCGGGATAAGCTGGAAATAAATGGATGGAGTATATATGAAGAGAGAAAAGGAGGGAATAAGCTAGATCTGCCAGCAGATAAGGCCGATCAATCTGAGTATAGGTTACATAATATTTTAGTTGGGGGCTTCAATTACGAACATCAATCGAAAGATAATAAAAGTTCATTTAGTATATATGGTTCAGCTCAAAATACAAAAAGAACACATTATACAGGGATAGACCAGATTGATGCCTGGGGGAATACAAAAAACTATTCTATGCAAGGTGGAGTACAATACAACTATACGGCCAGCAATTTCCTAAACGGGAAAAACACTTTTACCACTGGTTTTGAGAATCAATATGAATATACATTTGATGAAATTAAAGCTTACGATTATCTGATAGATCAGAACGTGAACCTCTTTGGTGTCTTTTTACAGAGCGACTGGGAGGTAACCAATAAGTTTACTGTATTATCTGGTTTACGTTTAAACAAGTCTAACCGCATCAGCAAGCTAGTACTTACGCCACGCTTAAGTACCTTGTACAAACTAAATGCGGAAACCCAATTGCGTGCATCATATGCCAGAGGATTTAAAGCCCCACAGGCATTAGAAACAGATATGCATATGGCTTTTGCAGGGGGTGGAGTTTCGGTGATCAGTACAGATGCAAATCTGATCGAAGAAACATCTAATAGCTTTAATGCATCATTAGATTTTAATAAACCGTCAGAACATTTCATTTATGGCTTTACATTAGATGGCTTTTTCACGCGTTTATACAACACATTTGTGTTAGAAGATCTGGGAATAGATGCAAATGGTAACAAGCAATTGTTGCGCAAAAATGGAGGCAATTCTACGGTAAAAGGAATCACTTTAGAAGGTAGGGTAAATTTTGATCAAAAAGTACAATTGGAGACAGGTGTAACTTTCCAGAAGTCGGCTTTTGAGAGCCCTGTATTATGGTCGGCAGAATTACCTGGAAGCAAAAAATACTTGCGCTCGCCAGATGTTTATGGCTATTATACATTAAGTTTCCTGCCTCAAAGCAGGTTTAATGCAGTGTTATCTGGTGTGTTAACTGGTCCTATGGAAGTTTCACATGTTGCTGGTGCTCCGGGGATCGATCAGGATGTGCTTTACAGGTCGCCAACGTTTTTGGAGAACAATTTAAAGTTATCGTATCGGTTTACCTTGAAAAATATAAAACAGGATCTCCAATTCAATATAGGTGTTCAAAATATGTTTAACCAGTATCAAAAAGATTTCGACATCGGTAAAAACAGGGATAGTAATTATATATATGGACCCGGAAGACCAAGGACGTTTTTCATGGGTTTGAAATTTGGTTTGATGTAAAATAACGATAAAGCTGTATCTTCGCGCTATTATGGGTTATGCAAAAGAAAGAGGAAAGCTAGAAAAGCTATCTACAAAAACTACGGGTCTGACTAATTACGATGAGAAGAGTCTTAAAGTGATTACGGATATATATGAGCAATATTCACATACAGTAAGGATATTGAAAAATAAAGATGCTGATACTTTTATGGAGCTTTATGAAAATGAATTGCAACAGGTAAAGGAATGTAAAAGATTACTTAAAGTGACTGAAGAAGAAGAGGATCGTCAGAACAATTTTGTTAAGTATCGTGATGTATTAGCTGATGCTATTGATAAAACAATTGAGGCATCAAAGAAAAGTCTATAATTTTATAGCTATAAATCAATTACTTAACGAAATGTTAATAATAAATTGATTTTGATGTGTGAAATTAGATAAAATTTTATACTTTTGCACTCCTTCAAACAAGGAAATGATTCCGTAGCTCAGCTGGTAGAGCATTACACTTTTAATGTAGTGGTCCTGGGTTCGAATCCCAGCGGGATCACAGAGAATAGTAACAGAACGTATAAAAGCTTGCAAATCAAATGATTGCAAGCTTTTGTGTTTTAGTGAAATCCCCAAAATATTCAAAAATTCGCAAAAAATAGGTGAGCGATTCGGTGAGTAATTTGAGGTTCCGATTTACTCACTGAATAGTGTGTAACTAAGTTAGTTAAAAAATTGAACGAATTGATGCGTAAAGTTGATTCTACCTTCAGATCCGGCCTAGTTATGAATGTCCGCTAATTTATCTATCTTCGATTAGCCAATGGTATGCAAGATTATTATAAAATACATGCTGATGCACTTCAGTACTTCAAAAAGGAAGTACGAGAGGCCTTTGCTGCTATCTGCAGCAGCTTCGGGTTCCGGGAAGAAAAGGTGACCTTAACAGATACAGATAATTTATTTCAGGTAAGGTTTTCAAATAGTAAAATCCGTATTGTGGTAAAGGGTATTAACTGGGGCATGAATATAGCTATCGATTTTGGGCCTAAATCCGAGGGTAGTAATTTATATAACATTCTACAACTGATAAAGGAACGAAAACCTGAAGTGCCGGTTGCTGGCAATCAGATTGATCAACTTTTCGGATATGCAGATTACCTTGCTACTTATGCAGCAGATATTCTGCGGGGTGAGACGACCTTTTTTAGTGAGCAGGAGGCTTTGAAAAAGCAGGAACAGGAAAATGCTCAGAAAGTCATGGAGGTAGAATCTGCCAGAAAACTTGCTGAAGGATATTTAAAAATTGATACCTCCATTGGAGAGCTGATCTGGCGAAAACCCCGGCCGTTGCTAAGAACATATAATAGGACTAAAGATAAATTTCCGCATAGCTTTGAAGTGGTATTCAATCCTGATGATTTATTAGGTTACTCGCAATATGAACAGGCTATCATTAGTGATTGGAAAATAGATCTGGGTGAGATCGTTAGGATAGATGAAGTAATTTGTGAAATAAGTACCGATAAAGATTCAGTTGAAGTTATTGCTCCCCATACTGGTCGTCTTATTTGGTTACTGGAAGAAGGTATTCCGCTTGAATCTTCAATTTGCATTGCGTTGCTAGATCTGGATGATGTTATGGATTAAGTATGAAGAAAACTGATCTATCTTATTATAATAGTGTGCGGTTCTTTCTTTGTTTTTCAAAATATAGTTGAAAAGATTAAGCATAGCTGCACAAAATATGCAAGAGTTTGAAATGTGCAATTATAGGGGTGGATCCTCAGGAAATGGTGATGGAGATTCTGGTAGAGGGAATCCAACCAATCCTGGTGAACCAGAGAAAATTAATTTGCCCGAAATTGACACAACACGTTTGTATAAGTATCCAGTATTTAAAGAACTTATAGTTAACTTACCTGCATTTCTTAAAAATCCGAAGAATGCTAATATTCTTTACGCTATAGCATACTATACTGGCTTTACCAAAGAAAAAATATTAAATTTAATGCAACCAGGAGTTGATCCTAAAGTTGTTGTGACTAATCTTCCACAAGGTAACACAACAACATTTGCAAATTATGATTTTTCAACTAAAGCTATAACATTTCACGAACCTTTAATTAATGGCTTAGACGCAGTTAATGGTGCGGCTAGGTACAATGCAATGGTAATGTTAATGACAATAACTACGCTTCATGAATTTGTACATTATAGAAGAGATGTAAATAAATTGAGTGTTCTAGTTGATGGATAATATGTTAACAAGCCTAACCTCTTACTAGGCTTTTTAGCCTATTATGGATCAGGTATTGGAGGAGGAGGAGGGGGTGAGGTTACAGCGTCGCTGACTACTGAGTCTATGGAGAAATTGGAGGAGACCGCATAACTCATTTCAAATTTATAGATTTCCCCTGCGTTTCTTTTTGGTCTCCTTTGGCGGAATTGGTTGTAGATTAAGAATTATTTTGTCTTTCCTGCAGGTTAAGCATCATCACCATTCCATTTTATCCAGACTTACGGTTCCACTCATATTGACATTACTTAAGCGGGTGTACGAGCAATCAATTGATTTCAGCTTTCTTAATCCAATGATATTAAGAGAAATAAGCGGATTATCTCTTAAAGATAATTCCTCAAGTTCTTTAAATTGACTGAAGTCAAGCTTCGAAAGTTGATTTTCGCTCAGTCTGATTAGTTTAACAGCATGACATCCGGATACTTTAAATTCATTTAAATTATTTTTTTGAAATTCAATACGTACGAGTTTTGGAAGGTTGGGAATATTTACCTTATAAAGTAAATTGTCATGCATCTTTATGTCTTCAAGTTTGAGTAACCCCGTCAGATCCAAAGTGCTGATTTTATTTTGATGAACATATAAAGTTCTGAGGTTTATCATTCCCTTCAGGTTAATCGTCTGAATCTGGTTGTTGTAACCAAAGATCTCTTCAAGGTTTTTCATGCCTTCCAGGTCTAATATACTAACCTGGTTGTTCCAAAAACTGAGTTCCTTTAAGTTCGTGAAGCTTTTAATACCGATAAGTGAGCTTATATTCGCCTGATCTACATTTAATTTCATTACTTTCTGCGCTTCGGATACCTGGATCTCACCATCTCCATTGAGGTCTAATCCAAGAAAGATCAGTTTCTTTTTAAAATTCGGATCAGGTATTTTGACCGTTTGGGCATTAGAATTGAGGGAGAGGAGGATTCCCAAAAGAACTGAGCTCAGGTATAGATAGAGGTTTTTCATAGGTGTAATTCTTTAATTTTAGTTGCTCACTACTACATTTACAACTCCGTTTGTTTCTGTCACATCTACAAAACCACTCACTTCATTTTCAATAAAAACATCATAGTGATAGTCTTCATATATTGGTGATGAACCTAATACATACCCATAAACATTATAAGAAGTATTGGTACCTGTCTGAACAGCAGTTGTTTTTTGTCTTGCAAAGCTAATCCAGCTGATGATGTAATATTTTCCAGGCTTAAGACCGGTAAACTGGAACGTTCCTTTCTCATCTATAAATCTTCCTTCGACGCGGTAAGTAAAGGCAGTACGGCCCATGGTTGCCTGTTTCTTACGACTATTATATTTTTTCTTTAGTTCCAGAAATTCAGTAAAATAAGGGGTTACAGGGAACAGCAGAATTTGGCTTCCTTTTACTCCGAAATTATCCTTGCCTTTCTTTTTTAACTTAGCGATCCCTTGGATGGTAGCATTTCCTTTTTCCATCAGTTTAGCTGTTTCAGCCTCATTGAAGGGGGTTGAAGGAAGAACCCATTCAGGAGCTTTCTGAGCATAGGAGCCCTGGACCGATAACAAAAGTAAAACTGCGATTGCTAGCATCTGTGGTATTCTTATAGTCATGACTGTCGTTCTTCAGATCTAAGATAATATTTTCTAAAGATAGAAGCGGGCTCTTTAATTAATTTAAAGATGGTTTTTTATTTTTGGTAGATTTTCAAAAACTTTTCTCATCCTAACAAGTTCCAATTTTTCGCCATCAGCTAGTGGCTCTACAATATTTTCGATCTCCAGAAAACCCATAGTTTTATAAAGAGGAACGCCTGGTAAGGTTGCACCAAGCTCAATGCTTGAAAAGCCATGTCTTTTCGCTTCCATTTCGCAAAGTTCCATGATTTGCCTGCCAATTCCTTTTCTTGCATAATCTGGATGAACGAAAAAAGCTCTAATCCGGGCAGCATCGATTTCTGGATTAAGTAGTGGGTCTTCAAGTTCTTTATGCTGATCACCCCCATATAATGTATTTCGCATACTCCATCCACCACAGCCTGCAATTATCCTATCAATTTCAACAACGTAATATGTGCAGTCTTTTATAAGCTGTGTATCGATTCCAAAAATGTATTTGAGTGCACTTTCAATTTGGTTAGATGTATAATATTCTTTGCTTAAACCACGCACCGATAAATCTAGCAGTTTTTCTAGATCTGGAATGTCCTTAAGAGTAGCTAGGCGTATCATGTCTATTGGGTTAGGTAATGTTTAAAGACTTGTTATTCAAAATTTGAATTATTGAATTCATGTGCAAGACAAGATTTTTTTGATCTTTTAATGTTAAATCTTCCAGTAATTTTTCAATTAATCTGTCTGTTAATTCATTGAGATAATTTAATTCAATCAATCCTTTTTCTGTCAAGGTTACTTGACTCACTCTAGAGTCTTTGGCAGATTTTGATCTCGTAATCAATTTATCTTTTTCCAACTTTTTTAATATTCGACTCAAATAGCTTTTATCAATAAGCGTGGCATCTATAATCTCAGATGTATCTATTTTTCCTGCCGAGTATATCTCAAAAAGTATCCTCGCTTCTGTTAACGAATACTTTGTTTCAAGATATCCTTTATCCAATAGCCCTATTACATTCGTATAATAACGGTTGAACGCCCTTATGTTATTTATTGTCGATTTTGCCATTCTTTTATGGTTTGATTATATTTTATGTCATAACCAAAGTAAAGATAATAGTTGACGTAGTCAACTAAATTAGATGTAATCTTAAAATACTGGCTATTTTCTTCATATAAATTGTAAAGGGTTAGTAACAGGGCACCTGGGAGCAGAGAGGGACTCAGATTTTTCTGAGATCTTCTTTGTATATTAATAAGTAATATCATTAAATTTGCCGCCCGAATGAGCATATTGTAGAAATTGCTCTGATTACTTTAATCAATTACAATAAAACAAATGGAAGAGAACGATTTTGTATCGATCTGGTTAGAAGAAAGTGGAAATCCGGCTATAGAGGAATTAACAAAGCTTAATCTGGAGGTTGCTGGTAAAGCCACAAAAGTATTAGCCGATAATGGTCTTTCTGAAAAAGATCTTGCTGTCGCGGTGGACATCAATCCAGCCGAAATTCAAAGATGGCTGATAGGTAGACATTCTTTTAGCATAAAAACAATAAAGGAAATCTCTAATGCCCTTGCAGATCATTCTGTTTGAGGTAGTGTAAATACAGTTACAGGATGAAAATTAGGATTGAACCAAGCCATAGGGATATCTGCTTCAAAAGAACTTTTATTTATACGTATTCTTTTTTCCATTCTTCCCTCTTTTACAAATCCAATACTCTCGTATAGTTTTATCGCTCTTGAATTAGATTCTCTTGCTATCAATTCGATCCTCAGGATATCAGTTCTTTCTAATGATACAAAATCAAGAAGTGTTTGGAATAGTTTTCTTCCAAAACCTTTACCCTGATAAAAAGGATCAACCGAAATAGTCAGCTCACTCAAAATATGCCCAAATACATTGGGCTCTAATTTGTAACAATGAATTTCTGCAATGATTTTTTTATCATTCAGTTGATCTACAATTATAAATTGAACTCCATTTTCAATTGACCTCTCAGTAAAGTTTTTTACATATTCCTTTTTGATTTCATTTTCGCTTCTTGCAAGACCTCCTATAGCTTTACTAACGAGCTTATATAAATCAAAAATTCCTTCAAGATCATCAATTCTTGATCTTCTTATTGAGTATTCATTTGCATTCATTAAATAGCGTTATTTAAGTTTTTCCTTCTTATTAATCCAGTGATGTAAGGTAAAAAGAATAGTATTTGAAACAAATAATAAAGTGTTTAATAAGATAAAGTTGAAAGTTAAAATTATAAGTATTAAAATTGAGCATCTTATATAGAAAAGTATGGCTATCCCAGCAAGCAAGGAAGAATTACAGCAAGCAATTCATACTAATTACAGCAAATTAAGAAAGGAACTTTTAGCAATTCCTCATGAACTAACACAGGTTAAAAATTTAGAAGGTCATTCAAAAGGAACATTAATGAGCATTAATAATCTTGTTTCTTACCTGATAGGATGGGGAGAATTGGTTCTGAAATGGAATCGAATGAAAGATAATAATGAACATGTTGATTTTCCGGATACTGGATATAAATGGAATGAGCTAGGTAAGTTGGCCCAAAAATTTTATAAAGATTATGAGCATGACGATTATTCTCTTTTGCTCGAAAAGTTAGACCAGACTGTAAAGAATATTTTGTTAATTTTAGATAAAAAGACAAATACTGAACTTTATGAAGTCCCTTGGTATGAAAAATGGACAAGAGGGCGGATGATACAGTTTAACACTTCTTCGCCATATAATAACGCCAGGGGAAGAATAAAGAAATGGATGAAAACGGCAAATATATTATCTATCTAAATATGAAATTATTCCTCAATCTCAGTTTACTTGTACTTATTATTTTTGGACATTTTCCAATTCTCAAAGCTCAAACAACAATAGGTAATGTGGTAAGCAGGGTTGATAGTACCCGACATGGATTTGTAGATACAATGCAACAGTTTGCCTTACGTTCTGCTCGGGAAAGTAAATTAGAATTTGAGGCTGATAAAGCTGCAATGGCTCAGTTAAACATCTTTGAGCAGGTCAAAAAGACTATGCAAAAAGCAAAGATTTATCTGAAAACAGGGGTGGATACATCGGGAATTAAAACAGAACTTGCTCAAATCAGAAAAGACTTTCTCGTTGCCGGAGATGGGGTTCTGACTTCAAAAGGGACATCACAGACATTTAGAAACCTCACTTCAACAGAGAAGGTTTTAAGTGAATTGCTCAAAAAAGCTAGTGCCAGGAAAATAAAACTGGACCAATACCGACAGGGATTGAGTAGCTTTCGTTATCAACTAGATTCTTTGCTGAGTTTACCGGAACTGTTTAAATTTCCTAAAGACTCTGCAGTATTAGTGGAATACATTCAGCAAATCAGAATGGTATCTTATGAAACGCATCCAGTCGATAGCACACTTAAACTGACCGCCTTAAGTGTACAGCACTTACTGGACCAGGTGAATCTTCAAGTGCTAAACCTACAGTCAAGTGTTGAGGAAGTTGAAATGTATCAGAAGAATATGGCTTTTGGAATGTTTAGTCCTGAAGTTAATAATTTATGGGAAACGCACAGGGATTCCAGGCCAATAAATGAAATACTCAGTCAGGCTGTTGCAAAAGGTCGGCTTAACTTGTTGTTTTATTTGCAGAACAACCTTGCTAAGGTAATTAGTCTCCTTATTCTGATGGTAATTTCTTCCTTTTACCTCCGGTCTTTAAAATCTATTTATCAGCGTGAGAAGCTGCTTACAGATAATTATGAAGGTCAACTTGTACTCAGATATCCAATCGCATCGGCAGTGCTTATTGTAATCAGCTTATTCCAGTTTATCTTTTTTTCTCCTCCCTTTCTTTTAAATGTGATCTTATGGACAATTGCCAGCTTAAGTCTCAGTTTTCTATTTCGCGGTTATGTTAATTCTTATTGGATGAAAGTCTGGTTATTAATGGTCGGACTTTTTCTGATTGCTTCCATAGATAATCTGATTTTACAAGCCTCCCATACTGAACGTTGGTTTATGTTGTTTATATCTCTTGCAGGAGCTTTATCTGGATTAATGATCGCAATCTATGGCCGCAGGCAAGAACTTCGCGAACAGCTGATCCTGATTGCCATTAAATTAATGGTCGTCATTGAATTTTGTGCTGTGCTGGCCAATTTGTTCGGTAGGTACAATTTATCTAAAGCTCTTTTGATCAGTGGATTTCTAAATGTCATAATTGCCATACTTTTTCTCTGGACGATCAGATTGATCAATGAAGGACTACATCTGGCTTTCAACATTTACACAGGACGGGACGCGAAGCTTTTTTATCTGAACTTTGATAAAGTAGGGAAAAACGTTCCTCCAATATTTTATGTACTACTGGTATTTGGATGGTTTATTTTGTTTGGAAGGAACTTTGCAGGTTTCGATTATATTTCTGAACCGGTCCAAGAGTTTCTATCAAACGACCGCAAACTTGGAGATTATACCTTTAGCATCAATAGCTTACTGCTATTTGTGGTAATCATGGGTATTTCTGTAGCAATTTCTAAAATCGTTTCCTTCTTTGCTTCAGATAGAAACTTTAGGGCCGATAAAGATCATCAAAAAGAGAAACAAGGACTTGGAAGCTGGCTATTGCTCATTAGGATATTTATCTTAAGTATGGGGCTTTTTCTGGCCATAGCAGCAACAGGAATTCCAATTGATAGAATTACCATAGTATTAGGTGCCTTGGGCGTAGGTATCGGATTTGGCTTGCAAACGCTGGTCAATAATTTAGTCAGCGGACTAATTCTAGCCTTTGAAAAGCCGGTTAATGTAGGTGATGTGGTAGAAGTAGATGGGCAAAGTGGAACAATGAAATCTATTGGTTTCCGCAGTAGTGTGATTTCGACATGGGAGGGAGCTGACGTGGTAATGCCCAATGGAGATTTGCTCAATGCACACTTAACAAATTGGTCGATAGGCGGTCGCAGGAAGCGGATGACTATTGCAATAAGTTTGTCTTACGATACGGATCTTGAGTTAGCCAGGCAAGTGTTGATTGAGGTGCTAAATCAGGCGGAGCATGTGATGAAAAGTCCTGCACCTTCATTATTGTATGATGGGTTTGGTGATAGTGCAATTGGACTTAAGGTGTTCTTCTGGACAAAGGAATTCGTAGAAAGCGGAAAGATCAAGAGTGAATTAATCATCTCAATTACGGAAGCATTTAGAGCGAATAAGATCGTTATGCCTTTCCCTCAACAAGATATCTATATCCACAATAACGATAAGCCAGAGAAAAAGAACTGATCTATACTGTTAACATTTTCACTTCATTATTTTGAACCAGTCTAAATAAATGTATATTTGCGACGAATTCTTAATTAATCTTAAAAAGTGTTACAAATATTTCGTTCAGCTTTTTTTACAAACAGCGACCTAAATGGTTCCGTTTGCCGCTTTAACGTAAAGGCATTTATTATAATCGCATTTATTTTAACATCAGCATCTCCAGCTTTTTCACAGTACACCATTAGCGGAAAGGTTTTGAACCGAAAGGATCAAAAGCCTGTAGAGTTTGCTACGGTTTCTATTCCTTTAAGTGGGATCTGGACTATGGCCGACGCAAAAGGAATGTTTGTGCTTAAAAATGTACCAAAAGGTGAGGTAAAGCTGACTGTCCAGTATTTAGGTTTTGTAAAGAGGGACTATCAATATATATTAAATAAAAATATTGATGTGCAGTTGTTGATGGAGGAAGACAATTTAACCTTGTCTGTGGTGGAAATAAATGCAAAAAAAGGTACTGATCTGGCCACATCCTATATTATGGACAGAAAGGCATTGGATCACTTACAGATGCTCCAGCTAACGGATGTTGCTAGTTTATTACCAGGAGGAAAAACGAATAACAGTCTGCATTTGGCTACTACTGGACAACAACGAATAAGTGTTAATGGTACCAGTGGAGAAAATGGAAATGCTACTTTTGGTGTTGGCATAGAGGTAGATGGAGTGCGTATTACGAATAATTCCTTTAAGGATCCTAAGCTATCTCCAAATATAAGAATCGGTTCTGAAGGTCCTGATCTTAAAAATATATCTACTACAAATATTGAATCAATAGAAGTTATAACAGGATTACCTTCTGTTGAATATGGTGATATGACCAATGGAATGGTAAAAGTAAATACCCGAAAGGGAGTTTCTCCTTACCTGGTCGAAATGTCAACACGTCCAAACTCCAAGCTGATAGCTATGAGTAAAGGATTGAGCCTGGGAGAAAGAGTAGGTGTTTTAAACTTAAATGTAGAGCATACGAAATCTATAGCAGATCTGTCTTCTCCTTATACATCTTATGATAGAAACAGCCTTTCATTAAATTATAACAATACATTTAATAAGCGTAATAACCGTCCGCTCACTATTAATTTCGGCGTAACTGGTAATATTGGTGGCTTTGATTCGGAGACAGATCCTGATTTTGCTGCTGATACCTATACTAAACAGAAAGACAATGCAATACGGGCAAATTTTTCGGCAAAATGGTTGTTGAAATTGCCATGGATTACAAGTTTGGATGCAAGTGCAACATTAAATTATAATAATAAATTAAGTGAAGTAAGGTCTTTACAGTCAACCACTTCTTCCGCTGCTTCTATACGTACAACAGAACAAGGGTACCATGTAGGTGAACTATATGATGATAACCCAAATGCTGCGATTATATTGATACCTAAGGGTTTCTGGTACGAAAGCGAATTCAACGATAATAAATTTATCAATTATAATGGTCGTTTAAAGGCTAACTGGGCTAAAAAAATTGGTCAATCGCATAACAACTTAATGCTGGGGACCGACTATAATGTAAGTGGAAATAACGGTCAGGGCCTTTTTTATGGTGATCTAAGTACCGCACCAACCTGGAGAGCTTATCCTTACAAAAATGAATCTTTTGTAAACAATTATGCTTTTTTTGCTGAAGATGCTTTAACTGTTCCAGTAGGAGAGAACACTCTGCAGATGGTAGCAGGACTACGTTCAGAGATTACAGATATTGATGGTTCTGAATATGGGGCGATTACCAATTGGTCACCCAGATTTAATGCAAAGTATTCATTCTGGACAGGGAAAGATCAGTTGTTCAGTGATTTCAGCATTAAGGCCTCCTGGGGTAAAACAGTGAAATTACCTGGTTTCGATGCATTGTATATTACACCTGGCTATCGTGATGTTTTATCATTTTCACCTGGGACTGATGTAAATGGACAAACTTTTTATGCTTATTATACTCAGCAAAGAAATAGAGTTTTTAATCCTGACTTAAAATGGCAAAGCAATGAACAAAAGGAAATAGCATTAAACTTTAATCTTAAGGGTACCAAGGTTTTTATCTCAGTGTCAGATGATTATACAAGAAACCCATATCAATACAATCAAGACTTTTCACCTTATTTCTTCAAATATACCAGTCAGGCAGATTTGCAGGGCTCGCTAATTCCTAGTGACAATAGAATTTATAATGTAGATAAAAACACGGGTATCGTTACTGTAAGCGATAGAACAGGAGTGCTTCCTTCAGAGCAGTTGAATTATACCAATATGTATGGATTCAATAGCAATGGTAAATATAAAAATGGTTCACCTGTATCCCGTAAGAATATCAACTGGATTATAGATTTCAAACGTATTGAAGTCTTAAAGACTTCCTTAAGGGTTGATGGTAATTACTATTACTATAAAGGTCTGGAAAAAACTATATCAGCCTCTATGCCTAATAATACCCAAAACATGGCAGATGGCCGACCTTATAAATACATTGGCTATTTTATTGGTGGTGATCAATCTGCCAATGGTTCAATCAAAAAGGCACTAAATATGAATTTTACGATAACAACCCATATACCAGCCATCAGATTAATAGTTTCTGCCAGGTTAGAAGGGTCCTTTTATAAATTTTCAAAAAACATATCTGAGAGTGATTTTGGTGCGAGGTCTTATGTTATTGACAATAGAGAAAGTTATCTTCCTTCTTCCGATCAGACAGATATTTATGGAGGAAATCGTTTTGTAGCATCTTATCCGGAATACTATGTGGACTATTCGGATTTGAACAACAAAATTCCTTTTTTAGAGAAATTTATATGGGCAAAAGATAATGATCTGGCATTGTATAATGAGCTGGCTAAAATGGTAGAAAAAAGTCCTACTAACTACTATTTTAATGAAAACAAAATTTCAAGTTATTATTCTGCCAATCTTGCTGTAACTAAGGAAATAGGTAAATACGCCTCCCTTTCATTTTTTGCAAACAACTTTTTCAACAATATGGCAAAGGTAAGATTAAGTGGTTCCGGTACTGAGTCATCCTTATTCGAAAGTTCATATATCCCAAGATTTAATTATGGGACATCATTAAGGTTAAAATTTTAATTAATAGATCGTGAAAATAATGAAGAAGATCATCCTGTTGTTAACTATTGCGGTTTTTAATCTATCCTGTAAAAAGGAACTATCCTTTGAATTACATCAAGTAATTATTCAACTGGAGTATCCGCAAAATAGTGCGCTGTCTCCTGTTGCCGGAGTTGTAGTAAGATTTACTGGCGATGGAACTGTTTTTGAAGGCATAACTGATGCTCAGGGTAAAGTAATTATTGATGTTCCTTCTGATGTGTACGATATTGCTTCTTCAGAAACACGTAAAAGCGGTGCTAATGTCTATAATTATAATGCTTTAAATACCAATCAGGTTATTGTAAGCAACTGGAAGGATGGTGATGTAATTACAATGAAATTGCAGGAATCAAAGTCTTCACAACTGGTTTTAAAAGAGGTCTTTGTTGGAGGAACACCTTTTGATAATGGTGCTGGTACATTTAATTATGACTGTTACGTTATTATATATAACAACTCAGAGTTTCCATGTGTTACAAATAATTTATGTATTGCAGCTATCGGACCCGCCAATGCACATGCTACCAATAACTTTTATGGCACAGATGGTAAGTTAATTTATGAAAATGAAGGATACATACCAGCCGCTGGTGGTTTTTGGTATTTCACTCAGCCCTTAACACTGCAGCCCGGGGAACAGGCGGTAGTAGCATTGTACCAGGCTGTGGATAACACACAAACGCATAGTAAGTCAATCAATCTGGCAAATCCGAGCTATTATGCAATGTATGATATGGCAAGTACCTATAAAAATACTACTTATTATAAATCTCCATCAGCATTAATACCTACAAGTCAGTATTTAAAAGCGGTTAGTTATAGTACAGGAAATGCCTGGGTACCAAGTGTGCTGAGTCCCGGTGTATTTATTTTTGAACCACAGGGAATTACTCCTGCAGCAATAGGTTCTGATGCAAGTTTAACTGTTCTTAACTCCAATAAGAAAATTCCGGTAGACTGGGTTCTGGACGGCGTGGAAACCTATCTCTTAAATAACGGAAATAGCAAAAAACGTTTCTTAGCAACTGTAGATGCTGGTTATGTTTATCATATCAATAAGATAGGGTATTCTGTTTATAGGAATGTAGATGAAGAAGCTACATTGGAAATACCTGAAAATGCAGGCAAGATAGTATACGGCTATAATTTAGGAACAGTTGATATAGGTGGAAGTACAGATCCAAGTAAAATCAACGCAGAAGAGTCTATAAAGAGAGGTGCACGCATTATTTATAAAGACTCAAATAATTCAAGTAACGATATGCACCTACGTTTAAAAGCATCTTTAAGTAACTACTAAGCCCACATGACGTCTACATCAAAATATTTTATATGTTCCCTTTTAGCTGGAGTATTCACTTCTGTTCAGGTTTTGGCGCAACAGGCAAGGGGTACCTATGCTGATATCGACTATATTCGTAAAAGCAATGCATGGCTCAGTTCTAAAAACGCTGCTGGTCTAATTCATTATAATACAGTGAATATTTCTAATGCCACACTAAATTTTCGTAAAGAAGACGGAGGTTTTAGAAATTACTTTCAATCTGATAATAGTCAGGATTATGGTTTACAGGCAGATTCTTACTCACGTTTGAACAATAAGGTCGTGCTTTCCGGAGGTTTTGGCTATAAAAATTTCAAAGGCAAAAACATGACTGGCTCTACATTTATTGATCCTTATCAGAATCCATTTGATATTGTAGAGATAGATGTTGCTAATAAAGGAACTAAGGAGTTTGAACTCTATCGTGTAAATGGGGCTGTAGCTGCCCAGGTAAACTCAAAATTAAGTATTGGTGCTAAATTAGATTACCAGGCTGGTAATTATGCTAAAAGAAGAGATCTCCGTCATACCAACAAATTGCTGGCAATGGATTTAAGTGTTGGTGCACTGTATCAAATCAGCAATGTTGTAGAGATTGGTGCAAATTATAATTATGGCCGTCGCATTGAAAGCATGGGCTTTAAAGCATTCGGTAATAAAGACAGACAATATCTCTCATTAATTAGTTATGGAGCATTTTATGGGCGTACAGAATTGTTCGGTCAATATGGCTATACAGCAAGCGATACTAAAAATCCTTTAAAAGATATCAGGCAAGGTGGATCCTTACAGTTAAACCTAAATTTCAATGAAAATATAACACTGTTTAATGAGTTTAGCTATGCCGATAGAAATGGCTTTTATGGAGAAGAGGGAACCTCATCTATACTTTTAACCAGACATAATGGGGCAGACTTGGCTTATAACGGACAATTATCCATTAAAGCAGATGATATTGAACACCATGTTGGTATGAGAGGTAATTATGATTTCCTGGAGAATAGCGAAACCATTTATAGAAGGGAAACCAACCTTGGTGGGGTTAATAGGATTATTTATTATGGTGATAGAAAGATCTTTTCGGGCGTAACTATAAACGCTGGATTAACTTATGATTTATTTCTGGATGTAAAGAATAATCATCCCAAATGGGCAGTAAATTTTAGTGCTGATTACATGACTAGGGATAAAAGTACTGGTCGATATCCATATTCCAGAGAACAGAAAATAAACAGTTATCAATTTTCCGGACAGGTTAACAGGCAATACCAACAGCAAAAAGACAGTTTTGATATTGGTCTAGGTATTGGCTATGGTGCTGGAAGCGGAGAAATGGCAAGGGACGAAATCATAATTACTCCAGCTGCAGGTTACCCAGCTCCAACCACAATGCCACAGTTTCTTAATGAAGAGTTTGAGTATTTTACAGCATCCCGAATTAAAGGAAACCTGATGTTTAAGTATACAAAGGCTCTGAGAGAAGACTTAAGTACATATATTAAATTAGATTATGCGCATATCTATTCAGGAGATGTAACGTTTCTTGGAAAGCATTTTAACTCAACCAATATCAGTATAGGCTGTAATTTTTAATTAGAATTGTTACTAATAAAGAGCTGTGATTGCTCTTTTGCATGTCGAAAAATTGTATTTTTGCAAAAAATAAATAGAAGATGAAGGTTATTGTAGGTTCCATATTGGTTGTTGTTGTTTGCTTATTACATCTGTCGTTTAAAGAAGTGGCTTTCACTTCTAGCGGTGTTCAAGTAGATAGTCTGCGCCGTTTATATGAACGTCCACTTGCACAATGGCCAAAGCCTGAGGTTGATAGTGGTGTAAACTGGGTGGAATTTAAACCGCTACCGACGATAGATAAGAGCTATTTTGATACCATGGCGAAAGCTGAGATTGTATTGGGCAAGAACCTGTTTTTTGAACCTTTACTTTCTGGTTCTAATCAGATCTCTTGTAGCAGCTGTCATAATCCGCAAACTGGATGGGCCGATAAGATTTCAGTACCGGTAGGTAATGACCATATTACAGGAAACAGGAACTCAATTTCATTGCTGAATGTAAAAGAACGTAAATTATTGTTCTGGGATGGTAGGGCTGCAAGTCTGGAAGAACAAGTGAAGTTCCCTATATCGGCACATCATGAAATGGCTATGGATGTAAAAGGACTTCCTGCAAAGCTAAATAAGATCAAAGCTTATAAAGAGCTTACCGCCAAAGCTTATGGCACTGATAAAATTACGTTCGACCACATCGCAAAAGCATTGGCTAGTTTTCAACGTACAATTACCAGTAGAAAGAGTCGTTTTGATAAGTTTATGGAAGGCGACTTCAAGCAGTTGAATGATCAGGAAGTTGAGGGCTTACATTTGTTCCGTACCAAAGCAAGATGTATCAATTGTCACAACGGACAATACTTTACTGATGAAAGCTTCCATAATATTGGTTTAACATATTATAAACGTAAGTATGAAGACCTGGGCAGATATAACATCAC
Source organism: Pedobacter sp. (assembly GCF_041645105.1). Classification (GTDB taxonomy): domain Bacteria; phylum Bacteroidota; class Bacteroidia; order Sphingobacteriales; family Sphingobacteriaceae; genus Pedobacter. Next base: position 499,122 of record NZ_JBAZQQ010000003.1, on the reverse strand, counting down.
TAAAGATCCTAACGATGTAGGAAGATTCCGTACACCATCACTTAGGGATGTGATGAATACAAGTCCATGGATGCATAATGGACTATTTGATAACATTACTGGAATTGTAAATATATACAATAGTGGTATGCAGATGAATACTGCTACAGCTGCCCAAAAAGCGGCCGATCCCTTACACCCGGTGACTGATCCACTGATGAAAAAGTTGAACCTTACTAAAGATGAAATTCAGTCAGTGGTTGCTTTCCTGCAATCAATTACGGGAACGCAGTATAAGATGGCTAGACCAGAAAAGTTGCCGAGAGATTAACTAAGTCCAGGCAAACTGTTTACCTTTAAAATATGAAGAGTAAAGTCGCAGTTTTTTGGTTCAGACGTGATTTGCGTATCGAGGATAATATTGGTCTGAGCCATGCTTTAAGTGGAGAGTTCCCAGTACTTCCCATCTTTATTTTTGATCCCAATATTTTAGAACGCCTAGAAAACAAGAAAGATAGGAGGGTAGATTACATTCATCAGGCTTTAACAAACATCAATTCAGAATTAAAGCAATACAACTCTACCTTAACTGTACTTATAGGTAAGCCCATTGAAATATTCCCCACACTTGCGAAAGAATACGATATACAAGCGGCGTATTGTAATCGGGATTATGAACCACAAGCTATTGCTCGGGATAGGGAAATGCTTAATTATTTTGAGTCATTGCAAATTCCTTTTAAAGCCTATAAAGACCAGGTTATTTTTGACAAATCCAATATTCTAAAGAATGATGGTACACCTTATACAGTATATACACCTTATGCAAAAAAGTGGAAGGAAACTTTAAATACCAGGCATTTTACTCCTGTTGAAATGAACCTGGATAATTTGCTTCAACAAGAGTTCTTAGAAATTCCTGCTTTAGAAGAAATAGGTTTTGAGAAAACTGATGTTAAATTTGAAAAGCCGATACTGGATGCTACCATCATAAATGAATATGATAAATACAGGGATTTTCCTGCGTTACAGCGCACAACACAATTAGGTATTGCATTGCGATTTGGAACCATAAGCATTCGTAAATGTGTCGGTTTTGCAACTCATCACAATCAGACTTGGCTTTCTGAATTGATATGGAGAGAATTTTTTATGCAGATCCTTTATCATTTTCCACATGTCGTACAGCAATCCTTTAAAAAGCAATACGATCAGATTGAATGGAGAAATGATGAGAAAGAATTTAAACTTTGGTGTGAGGGTAAAACAGGTTATCCAATAGTAGATGCAGGTATGCGCCAGTTAAATGAAACTGGCTTTATGCACAATCGTGTTCGTATGATTGTGGCAAGTTTTCTTTGTAAACATCTACTTATTGATTGGCGTTGGGGAGAAGCGTATTTTGCAGCTAAACTCAACGATTACGATTTATCTGCAAATAATGGAAATTGGCAGTGGGCTGCTGGATGTGGTTGTGATGCTGCACCTTATTTCAGGGTATTTAATCCTACGCTACAAACAGAAAAGTTTGACAAAGAACATAAATACATTGAGCAATGGGTGCCTGAATATCTATCTCCTGAATATCCAACACCCATGGTCGAGCATACCTTTGCAAGGGAAAGAGTTTTAAGGGTTTATAAAAAAGCTTTGAACTAATCATTGATTAAATAGCGAATTACTATTGACGACTTATAAAAAATAAAAACTTTAAACTTTTTAGAAAGTTATTAAAGGTTATTTTTTATATTTCGTTGATTATCTGAACCTATTTTTTACTCAATGATTAAAAAAGACTTAAACCAACATGAATTTATTCCCAGCTCTTAGAAGATCACTATTTATTCTTTCCCTTACAATTACTTTCCTGCTACCAAATATTTGTTTTGGACAGCGAACTAGTAATAATAATATTCCCGCTGTTAATCTACGTATGAGTTTTGTGGGTTCTTCAGTAACATGGAGCGACGGTTTTTTACAGTCGGGCTTGGTTAAAGAAACCATTTTAAACACTCAAAAACACATGGCAGATGTTGTTGGACCAAGGGATGTTGTAATTAAAGGTACCAATTCGCTGTTAAACACTCCAAACGATCGCAAGTTTTTTGATGGAGTTGCAACTCGTATAACCGGAGTCAATTCAGAAATAAGTTTTTCTTTGGAAGGAAATGAAGTGTCCATTGTTCAGGGGATTGAAAGATCTAATACTAACGCAGCTGAAATCGAAGTTTATATTGACGATGTTCTTTATGATACCTTTAATAATTGGAATACATCACCTGTAGGCAAGGAAACCAAGAGCTTCAAAGGCGATGGCAAGACAAGTATGTTCGATTTAGGAAGGGCTTTTACCTACAATCATAATGTAACTGTTTCATCTGCTTTAAAAAAGGGATCTCATAACCTTGGGGGATATAGTGGTGGTATAGTTCCAGCATCTGATGATTATATGATCGTAAGGAAATACGGAAAAGACAGATACGGAAACCCCGAAGTACACCATTGGGTATATTTTAAAGTCATACCGAAAAATGGTGAAGAAATTGTTGCCGGCTATGATTATGGAGAAGAGATCAGTTATGAAAAAACTACTATAGGAAAAACAGGGAAGGGAGTACTTGAAAGCCCTTTTGGCGATGGTGATGTTTCGTTCGATTTAACAAAACCAGCACGTATATCAAGTGGATTAGATTTTAGACAAACAGATGAACGTGCAGTTAAAAAATACAGATTTGCTACAAACAAGAAACGTATAGTTAGGCTAAAGATTAAAGGTAATTATATCGACGCCTCAGGTACTCCGTACTTCATTTTTAACTTCGCGACAAATAGATTTTTTCATTTTCAAAATGCAGGAATTGGAGGATGGAAACTTAAATTTCTGAACGATCCTGAAGAGTTCCATAGAAGCTATAAAAAGGTAGTTGAATTTGCGCCTGATATTGTAATGCTTGAAACTACACCAAATGACGATTGGACTGTAAAGGGACACAAGGTATATACCGAGTACAAAGATCTCTCAATTCAAGAATTACAGTCCATGCGTACATTACCAGCAAAAAACATCACATTTAATGAAAAAACAGGGAAGTATAAATTTCAAAAATGGGCTGGTAAAATAGAAGCAGTTCAGGAAAGAGGTATAACAATTTCTGCTGGTGATAAATATGGAATCGCTGCGAAACCTGTAAAGGGCGACTATGTATTTATTGGAGGCTATTTCTCAAATAATAAAGAGTACGCGGTGAGGAGAGTGAGCAGTTACAATGATAAAACCCGTGAAATTACATTCGACCGACCGATTTCTACAGCAGATTTTATTTATGATGATTTGAAGTCTTTAGTTGGATTAGAGGTACGTGTAAGGTCATTCGAAATCTTTGAAAATGAATTAAGACAGTTTATTTCGAACATAAGAAGCGAACAGCCTTCAGCTAAAATATCTGTCATCAGTAATCCTTTGCCAGTTGTAAGTGCCAGAGAGCTTTGGGGGTATTGGGATGTAATAGATAAGATAGCAGGAGAAACTCAGGTAGAGAATTTAAGGGTGTCGTCTTTTTATGATTATCAGTATTCGCAGATAAGAGATCAAGCGCTGACCTTAGATGCATCTTTACTTAAAACAGATCCTGTTTCTGGATTCCTGGAAGCTGATTTGAAGATTCCTGCAGGTAGAAATTGCCTGAATTTTGAAGTTTTGGTAAATGGTAAGAATGTTTATGGAAAAGATGCTGTCGTTTATAACGGATATAGTTATGGAATTGATCCATCGAAAACCGGGGCAGGTCTTAATATGGATAATTCCAATGATGGGATTCAAGCCAATCAAAAGATTAACAGGATTCCTCGTATAGTGTTTCTTAAAAGTGCACCCACCTCAGGAACTATTTCAATTAAATATTCAAGCAAAAAATGGAGCGGAGATGGCTGCCATGTACGAGATAATGACGATGGTTCTAAATTGTATGGTCAGGTATATTACGACTTTATAAAAAAACAGTAGAAATGGTAAATAAACTAATAAACCACAGAACTTTAATTCAGTTTTTAATATTATTCTTACCACTCTATTCCAGTGCTTTTGAAAAAGATAAGCCCAATGAACGCTTGGTAAAGACAGCCCAAGAGCTTAATGCCGCTATTAAAGAGGCTATTCCAGGTAATGTTATTATCATGGCCGAAGGTATCTGGCGCGACATTGATATTGTTTTTAAAGCAAAAGGAGAAGAGAAGAAGCCAATAACCCTCAAAGCGCAAACACCGGGTAAGGTTATGATATCAGGATCGTCATGTTTACAATTGTCCGGTCAGTATTTAATAGTTGATGGTCTTTATTTTAAAAATGGAGCATCCTCCAATAAATCGCACCTGATTGAATTTCGAGCTGGTAGTGTACCCGCATCTTACAGTCGCATAACCAATATCCTGGTTTCAGGATTTAGTAAACCACGTAATTCTCCTGATAAAGATGTTTGGGTCGGATTATTTGGTACAAATAATCGCATAGATCATTCCCTATTTGCACAAAAGACTAGTAAAAGTCCGATTGTTACGGTCTGGAGATCTGGAACCTCTCCAGATTATCACCAGATTGATCATAACTATTTCAGAGATATTCCCCCGCTGGGTGAAAATGGAGCAGAAGCAATTCGTGTAGGAACGAGTGAAAATTCACTATCTGATTCACATACCATTATTGAGTTTAATCTCTTCGAAAATAGTAACGGCGAAGGGGAATTGATTTCAGTTAAATCAGGACGGAATATCATACGATACAATACGGTAATTAAATCAAAAGGAAGTATCAGCCTCCGACACGGAAATTACAACGAGGTATTCGGAAATTATATTTTTGGAGAATCGGAGAGTAATACCGGAGGCATTAGAGTGATGGGTGAAAATCACATGGTAAGGAATAATTATATCCAGGGATTAAAAGGGAGCAGGGCAGCTATTTCCATCATCGAAGGCATCGAAAACTCTCCAATACATGGCTACTTACAAGTTAAGAATTTACAAGTTATTGGAAATACTTTGAAAGATAACGATGTGAATATCGTGATTGGCGACCTCTATAATCCGGCAAAGAAACAAACGATGAAAGTTGAAAATGCCATTTTAAGAGATAATGTACTTTTAGGGAAAGGTAAAGAAAAACCACTAATCCTTATTCGTGATGAACCCATCAACATGACTGATGAAAAGAACATCGTATATGATTCTGCGATCTTCCAGAATAAAGATGGGGTTTATTACCCAAAGGATAAAACACTTGAAAAGAACATTATTGGACGTCCTTTAAAAAAGCAAGAGGTAGGGCCAGTATGGAATCCATAAAAAATCCGCTGATCTCTTTTAAAAAGAAAAGGGATCAGCGGAAGATTAATTAATATTAAGGCATTAATACAGTATCCACAACATGGATCACTCCATTTTTTTGCATCACATCTGCAATAGTTACTGTACTCATACCACCATGTACATCTTTTAAAATCAATTTGCCATTTTTCATCCATCCGGTTAATTTGGCTCCGTTTACAGTAGTTAGTTCTGCTTTTCCATTTCCTTTTTTAATCGCTGCTGCAATAGTTTTACTATCCATTTTTCCAGCTACAACATGATAAGTAAGAATTTTGGTCAGCTTTTCTTTGTTTTCAGGTTTCACTAACGTAGCTACAGTGCCAGCAGGAAGTTTATCGAATGCTGTATTTGTTGGCGCAAATACAGTAAAAGGACCAGTACCTTTTAAAGTACTAACCAAATCAGCAGCTTTCACTGCAGCAACCAATGTAGTGTGGTCTTTCGAATTAACCGCATTGTCAATAATATCCTTATTGGCGTACATTGCAGCACCTCCTACCATAGGATTCTTTTGGGCATAAGCCTGGGTTGTAAATGCCAAGGCTACCAAGGCAATTGCAGATAAGATTAATCTTTTCATAGTTCTTATTTTTTATTTAGAACACTTACGGATTTTTCTAACGCACAGATTTATTAGAAAATATTATTTAGGAAAAATTTCAGATCAGGTTCAGCCGAGTCAATTAATTAAAAGAAAAATACCTCCAATAGGAGAGGTTAATAGCCTTTTTTAATAATAGTCTAGTAAATAGGTAGATTTAATTTGTTTTTATAGAAATTGCATTTATATTTGCTGAATAACAAACAAATAACAAGTTGAAAAGATGAAAAAACAACTACAATTTCAAACGGGAATCTTAACCTCTCTAAGTACCAGATCCACTATTCATCAGTATTGTTGTTGCAGTCCCATGCAATAATATCTCCCAAAAAAAAGATATAAACAATAAAGACAGGATAAAATCCTGCCTTTATTCTGGCAATCAGTATGCAACGCCAATCACTTACTGAAAACCATAGTTTCAACAATCGCTTAGTATTAATTAAAACTTTTTAAAGTTATGCAAAATTTTAAAAAGGGTAGGCATTTATACAGTGCTTATTCTTTGCAAAAGAGATTGCTGTTATTTAGTAGCAGCATCATCTTATTGATATCCTCATCCCTTATTTCTGTTGCACAAACAAAACCGCTGATTAATTCTACACTTAACGGTATTGTATCTGATGCAACAACGGGCGAAACCCTGATTGGGGCTTCCATACAAATTCAGGGAACTACCCATACGGCTTCAACCGACAATAAAGGAAAGTTCAATTTCGTTACCGGGCAGAAATTTCCCTATACATTAATAGTAAGCTATGTAGGTTATAAAACGGCTATACTTGTAGTAGATGGAAGTCCTGTTAATGTCCGTTTAGAACCCGAAGCAAGTCAGCTTAATGATGTTATTGTAGTTGGATATGGCCAGCAAAATCGTAAAACCTTAACCAGTTCTGTAGCCACAGTTTCGGCTAAACAAATTGAAGACATTCCTGCTGCCGGACTAGATCAGAAATTACAAGGTCAGGCTTCAGGTTTATTGGTGTCTGCAAATACCTCTGTACCAGGTTCTGGTATATTTATCAGAGTCAGAGGTTCATCCTCAATAAATGCCAGTAATGATCCTTTATATGTTGTAGATGGTGTATTCATTAACAACAGGACGCTGCAAAGTATTACTACAGGTGGACAACAGACTTCGCCAATCGCAGATATCAATCCTGGTGATATCGAATCTATGGAGATTCTAAAGGATGCAAATGCAACTGCGATCTACGGATCAAGAGGGGCAAATGGTGTGGTTTTGATTACAACTAAACGTGGAAAGCTAAATAAGAAAGCAAAAGTCGATTTTGGTTATTATCATGGAGTATCTAAAGCCATTAAATTCTGGCCAACATTAACGGGGGAACAGGAAGGTATCCTGCAAAATGAAACCTGGCTTAATGATGGTGGGGCGTTTAACCTTCGTCCTTTTAGACCTAAATCTGAAGGCGGACTGGGCTTACCTGAGGAGCAGGTGACTATTGATCGTGTCGGACTGATCTTTCAGAATGCGCCAACTGATAATTTTGATTTATCTGTCGCCGGAGGGGATGCGAAGACTTCTTACTACCTGGGCGGTAACTATTTTAATCAGGAAGCTATCGTTAAACCAGATAGGTTTAGACGTGCCAGTTTTAGGATTAACCTTGGGCACCAATTTGATGAAAAAATCAAAATCGGTGTCTCAGCAAATCTGGTCAGCACTTTCAGAAACATGACTCCAAATAACAACGTGCCAAATGGAACGGTTAATGGTGCACTGTATACGCCTGTTTATTTACCGCTTTATAATGAAGATGGTAGTTATGCCAGGCCATCCTTGTTCGAGAACCCGGTTGCTGCAATTAAAGAAACCATTTTTAAAGATGTGGGCTCCAGAGTTACAGCAAATGCTTTTGGTGAGTATAAGATCACTTCTGGCCTAAAGTTCAGAACCAGTTGGAGCATTGATTTTAATGAAAGTAAAGCTGTTAACTTTTATAATTCGAAACTACAACTCGGACAAGCGCCTGTTAACGGAACTGGAACAACTGCTTTAAACCGGAATGTTACGCTGATCAATGAACAATTGCTTACTTACGATAAGGTATGGGATAACATTCACCAGTTTAATGCAACTGTAGGCAATACCTTGCAGAAAGAAACCTTCGAAAATACGAGTGTGACAGGAGTAGGGTACCCAACGGATGAGTTTAGTCAGATTTCATCTTCTGCCAGCCAAACGGGCACTTCATCTGAATCTCAAGCTGGACTGGTTTCTTTTTTCGGAAGGTTAAGTTATGGCTATAACGGTAAGTATATGATCGATGCCAGTGTAAGGGCTGATGCTTCATCCAGATTTGGTAAGGATAACCGATGGGGATATTTTCCTGCAGTTGGTATAGCATGGCGTGCAAGTCAGGAAGAGTTCATAAAAAAACTGAACTTGTTCTCTGAGCTTAAATTCAATGCTAGTTATGGTTCAACTGGTAACCAAAATGGAATTCCTGATTTTGCTGCATTAGGCTTATGGAATGGTGGTAACAACTACCTCAACACAGCCGGGATCTTGCCATTTCAACTCGCTAATCCTAACCTGAAATGGGAAACGACTACCCAACTCAATTTGGGTGTCAACATGGGCTTCTTTGCAGACCGCTTTAATGTGGAACTGAACTATTACGACAAATACACCAGCAATTTACTGCTTCAACAGCCTATATCCCAGAAGCTTGGTTTTGCAACCATCTTTTCTAACTCCGGAGAGATCAGCAATAAGGGATTTGAACTCGCACTAAATGGACAGCTAATCGCACAAAAATCTTTTAGCTGGAATGCAAGGATCAACATTTCTACCAATAAGAACAAAATTGAAAAGCTAAATACCCCAATATTGGACAATAGGACAATCATGCAGCAAGGTAGTCCATTATACTCCTTTTACGCGCATAAACAATTGGGCGTAAATCCAGAAAATGGAGATGTGCTTTTTGAAGATTTAAATGGCGATAAGGCCTTGTCTGATGCCGATCTGCAAATTATTGGTGATGCCTGGCCAGACTTTTACGGGGGATTGGGTAATGAATTTACTTATGGAGATTTTGACCTGAATGTCTTCTTCAATTACTCTCTTGGAAATAGCATTTGGAACAATACCCGCTACAGAATGGGGCATGGTGGTTCTAGAAATGGAGTGTTTGCACAACTGCAAGATCAATTAGATCGCTGGCAAAAACCAGGGGACATCACAGAGGTACCGCGACTAACAACTAAAGGTAATAATGCCAGTATTATTCCTGATCGCTTTCTGGAAGATGGTTCTTATGTACGGTTAAAGACAGTGTCAATTGGTTATAGATTGCCCAAAAAGATCCTTGCAAAACACCATATCTCTAACGTAAGGATTTATCTGTCGGCCACCAACCTACTCACTTTTACAAAGTATAAGGGGGTAGATCCTGAGGTAAACACCATGGGCAGTAATCAAAATGTAATGGGCTATGATCAGGCAATAGCATCACAGCCAAGAACTTTCCAGGCTGGGTTTAATGTGGCATTTTAAAATAAACTATAACATCATGAACTTAAAAAAAATACAGAAATATACTATAGTTCTTGCAATTCCATTATTGTTAATTGCATCTTCCTGCAAGGACTTATTGGATCCTAAACCACTGCTATATGTTTCGGAAGACAATAGTATCGTAAATAAGAAAAGTGCTGAGGCTGCAGTTATAGGGGCATACAATGCATTGAGTCAGAATAGCTACCAGGGAAATACCTTTAGATATATCGTTAACCTGGCCAGTGATAATTTGCGCTGGGTGGGAAATTCTCCCTCCAACCGTGAGTTTGATGTACATGATGTATTTGCTACAAATACATCTGTGAGTAGTCTCTGGGGGGCATTATACAGTACCATAAACATCAGCAACAACATCATCGATAAGGTGCCGAAAGTTGAGGATCAGACCTATTCGCAGTCGGAACGTAACGTCGCAGTCGGCGAAGCGCACTTTATACGTGCACTGGCTTATTTCGACCTGGTAAGATTATGGGCTAATGTGCCTATAATTACCGAAAGGACACGCTCACCCAATAGTGGCGATGGCATAGGCAATAGTGGACCAATTGCTGTATATCAGCAAATATCCGATGATCTTGATGTTGCACAGTCTTTACTGCCATTAAACCCATCTGCAATAAACCGCAACAGGGCTTCTATCTATGCAGTGTACGCATTAAAAGCCAGGCTTTTTCTATACCTGAAAAATTGGGGCAAAGCAGCCGATTATGCTGATCTGGTGATTAAAGAAGCTTCGAAATTTACTTTGGTAAAGCCTTATGCGCAGTTCTTTAATGCCAAAAATACCACCGAATCTATTTTTGAAATAGATTATACCATTAACAACAAAAACTCATTTGCAGGTAACTGGTTTGCCAGTAATATCACCGGGGGGACCAAGGAGTTATTGCCTACAGATGATCTTATTGCCTTACTGCGTGGGCCTTATGGCGGGGATAGAAAAGCATTACTGCTTGATATCAATACACCTCCAAAAGGTATCATTACTTATGGCAATATGAACTTTAAGATTTCAACCGGAGAAAACCAGGTATATGTATTACGCATAGCAGAACAATACCTGATCCGGGCAGAAGCTTATGCAGAACTGGAAAAACCAGATGATGCAGTGGCCGACATCAGAACAGTGCGCCTGCGTGCTAATGCTGCTGATAATGATTTAAATGGGCTTACAGATAAAGAAATCATCATTGCTAAAGTATTGCAAGAACGCCGATTAGAGCTGGCTTACGAAAGTCACCGTTGGTTTGACCTCATCAGAAGGGGACTTGCAGAACAAGTGCTAGGTATCACTGATCCAGATAAACTGCTGTATCCCATTCCACGTCAGGAACTGCTGGTTGACCCTGCCCTTAAACAAAATCCAGGATATAAATAATTCATTAATCAAATCTATAAAACTAAAGTATTATGAAATTAACAACATTTAACTCCGTTAAAACAGCCTTTTTTGCATTGGCTGCTGTAGCTTTTATTTCTTCAACAGGTTTTGATAAAGTAAATGAAGATAAAAAAAAGTTAGAAGGAACCATTAACATCACCGGAACGCGTTTCCTTTTCCCTTTAATAGAACGTTGGGGAGCTGAATTCGCAAAAGCCAACCCAGGTGTCAAATTTGTAGTCAAACAAGGTGTAGAAAATCCGGATATCAATGCCTCTGCTGCGCCATTAAAAGTTAAAGATCCGGCAAAAGGTAATTATACCATCGTAAGTCGTTTCGCAATTGTCCCAATCGTAAACGCCGAAAATCCTGCATGGTCGCATCTTCAAAAAAATGGTTTCAAGGCTAAAGATTTTGAGTCTGTTTATTTTAGCAGCAATAACGGCGCAGATAAATTTGCTGCATTTGGTGATACTAAACATCCTTTCAAGGTATATAGTCGTACGGCATGTACTTCAGCCACGTTTTCCGATGTGCTGGGCGAAAATCTGAAAGACCTGACAAACGCCTTAGGCAAAAAGATTGCTGATGATAATGTATTGCTTCAAACGGTAATTGACGATAAATTCGGTATAGCCTATAACGACCTTGGGATTGTGTATGATCTGAAAACCAGGAAGCCTAAAACAGGAATCAGTGTAGTACCAACCGACCTGAATGGAAATGGAGTGGTAGATAAAGAGGAGGACTTTTATGGTGATCTGGACCAGCTGATCAAAAAATTAGAGTCTATTTCTACAAACTTACCTCCAAAGGGAGATTTTACACTGATCTATAAAGAAACAAGACCAGAAGTTACTGCATTTGTAAACTGGATACTTACAGACGGACAAAAATATATTCATGAATATGGTTTTTTAAAGAAGTAAACCGGTCAAACTGATCATCCCAGCAGTTTTAATCAACGAAACAGTCATTTAAAAAAGCCAGTTAAATTTATGAAACATAATACCAGTAGTAAACTATCGGTAATTATATCTTTTTTCAAATTCACCCTTATTTTATTACTTTTTACTACTAAGGTATGGGCACAAGTTGAAAACAGGCCAATTATCAATTCAACGTTAAAGGGTAGCGTTTTAGACGAACGAACCAAAGATCCGCTGGCGGGGGTATCCCTGCAGATTAAAGGAACATCTCATGGAACCACAACAGATGGAAACGGAAATTTCAACTTTATCACCGGACAAAAATTTCCCTATACCATTATTGTCAGTTACGTCGGTTTTGAAAAAAAAGAGGTGGTTGCAACAGGAAGCCCATTGGATATTTTGCTAAAGGAAGTCCGCGATGAGCTAAGTGAAGTCGTGGTGGTAGGGTACGGAACGCAAAAGAAAGTGAACCTGACCGGATCTGTCAGCAGTCTGGATCAAAAGGAACTTGCCAACCGTCCCATTACCAACTCTACACAGGCTTTACAAAATTTGCCCGGGGTTTTTACCAATCAAACTAAAGGCAGACCTGGAGCAGATGGAGCAACCATAAGAATCAGGGGGGTAGGTACATTGAACAATAGCAATCCCTTAATTCTGGTTGACGGAGTCGAATTTCCTTTAGGGGATGTGAATCCCAATGATATTGAAAGTATCACTGTCTTAAAAGATGCAGCTTCTTCAGCTATTTATGGTAACCGTGCGGCGAATGGTGTGGTCTTGGTGAAAACCAAAACCGGAAAAAGAGGTGGTTTTCAGTTAGACTATAACTTTTATACAGGAAAACAGAAAGCAATACAATTTCCTGATGCCGTCACCAATTCCGTGGATTATATGATCGGAAAAAACCGTGCCCTGGCAAATGAGGGTAAACCTCCTGAAAGTTCTCAGCAATTAATTGATGAATACAGAGCCGGCACTGATCCTTTTATTTATCCTAATACCGATTGGTTTGATGTGATGTTTGATACCGCACCGATTCAGGAACACAATTTACGTTTATCCGGTGGGACTGAGAAAACGACTTTTTCTATTTCATTGGGTTATTTAAAACAGGAAGGGATCATGATTGAAACTGCCGGTAAACGTTATTCACTGAATACAAATGTGACTTCAGACATCACTAAACGTTTAAGGATCGGTGCCAGTGTGGTTGGTAATTTCGCGACAAACAGAGAGAGTGCTTATAGTGCCGATGATGGTAACGGAGAGGGTGGTTTAATGGGCTTAACTTACAGAGGCTTGCCTATGCAGGTGCCATATGCACAAGACGGAACCTATGCAGATCAATGGATTCGTGTACCTGGTCATAATTTTTACCGTAATCCTGTTGCTTTATCAAAAGAAGGGTTTAGAAAAAACAATGAATACCGTACCATGGCAAACCTTTTTGCAGAATACCAGTTGCCGTTCGACATCAAGTACAAAACAACACTGGCTGCAAATTTATTATATGGCATAGAAAAGTATTCCTACCCACAAATCTACCTTACCAATCCTAAAACAGGCGTAATTAGTCCGATAGGAAATACGCCTTTAAGAGGGGTTCGTCAAATTAGCAATAACAACATCAATTTAACCAATTTTCATACTTTAAACTGGGAAAAGAAGCTTGGCAACCATAACCTTGGTGTATTAGGAGGTTTCAGTGTAGAAAGCTTTAATGATGGAAATTTCTCTGCCTATAATCAAGGCTACCTGGGGAATGATTTAACTGAATTAGATGCTGGAAGCACTTCGCCACAGGTTGCCGGCACCTCAGGTAGTTCTAAATTAGTTTCTTACTTCGGCAGATTAAACTATAATTTTTCAGAGAAGTATTTGTTAGAAGCTAACTTTCGGTACGACGGCTCGTCGAGGTTTGCTGAAGGCAAGAGATGGGGATTTTTCCCTTCTTTTTCTGCAGGCTGGAGAATAAGCGAAGAGAACTTCCTTAAAAATAGTGAAGTGCTGAGCAACCTGAAACTGCGTGCATCCTATGGAAAATTAGGAAATCAAGCTATTCCATTGTTTAGTTATGTTGATGCGGTATCATTGGGTGAAAATTACAATTTCAACGGAACTATCGTTAGCGGAGCAGCCATTACCAGGTTAAGTGATCCAAATATCACCTGGGAAACGACCAATATGGCCGACATAGGTTTGGAAGGTGGTTTTTTAAACAATACACTAACTTTTGAAATTGACTGGTTTGATAAAGAAACCTCGAATATTTTACGCCAGGTAAGTATTCCTGCCCAGGTTGGAAACTTAACCGGCCCTTACCGTAATATTGGTTCTGTATCTAACAAAGGGATTGAGGTAACCATAGGTTATCAGAACAAAATCAATGAGTTTAAGTATGGTGTGAGTGCAAACTTAACTTATCTAAAAAATAAAGTCGTTAACATAAATGGCGAGAAGTATTACAGCGGAAATACAATTACCCAGGAAGGACATCCAATTAATTCCTTCTTTGGTTTACAGACAGAGGGGATATTTCAGACTGCGGCAGAAATTCAGGCACATGCTTTCCAAAATACAGGTACACAGCCGGGAGATTTAAAATATAGTGATGTTGATGGTAATGGTATTGTCGACAATAATGACCGGGTGGTGATTGGAAATAGCATTCCTAAATATACCTATGGATTTGTTTTAAACGGAGGTTACAAAAACTTCGAGCTTAGTGCGATCTTCCAGGGGCTAGCTGATGTGGATACTTATCTAACAGGAAACCTTGCTATGCCTTATAAAAACGGGGCGGGAGTAACAAAAGAATGGCTTACCGATTCCTGGACTCCGGAGCAACCTAATGCACCACTGCCAAGATTAACCACTTCAAATGGTTATCCTGCAAACTTCCAGACTTCCAGTTTTTGGATTCGTGATGCGTCTTACCTCAGGTTAAAAAACATTCAGTTAAGTTATAACTTCCCTAAAAGGGTACTCAGATGGGCTGGGGCAAAGCAACTTAAAGTTTTTGTGAATGCACAAAACTATCTCACCTTCACCAACTTTAAATTCAGTGATCCGGAAAGAAACCTGACCCGTGCTGATCTGATTGAATATCCAAATGCCAAAACGCTCACCGCTGGTCTAAATGTTTCATTTTAATAAGCTCAACTCAAATGAATAAATATATCATCATCATTCCACTTATTTTCAGTCTGGGCTGCAAAAAGTCCTTTCTTGAAGTGACGCCAACAGACCGCTTTACTCAGAATACTTATTGGAACACTAAAGACCAGGGAGAGGCTGCTTTAAACGCAACATATGCCATATTGGTCAATTCAAATTTCATCTATTCTGCCCGTAATGCTGTCTACCTGGATGCGCTTACCCCGAATACTTATCAGTATAATGCCGATGAGAATATCATTTCCAGAGGCTTGCACAATGCCGCAACCGCTAAGTTTAATACCACCTGGAATACGAGTTACAGTGGAATAGGCAGGGCAAATAATTTCCTGGCCAATATAGATAAGGTTACCATGGACGAAGCACTGAAAAACAGATACAAGGCCGAAGCTAAATTCCTAAGAGCACTGTATTATCTTCCTTTATGGAATCTTTTCGGTGGTGCTCCATTAATTACAGAAGCCACAAATTTTGAAACTCAGGCGAGCTTGTCAAGAAATTCAGCAGCAGAAGTGCTGACTCAGATTCTTAAAGATCTGGACGAAGCCGCCGCTGGCGATGTGTTGCCGATTGCTTATACCGGTGCAGATAAAGGCAGAGTAACCAGAGGAGCAGTTTATGCACTAAAAGCCAGGGTATTGTTATATGCTGAAAGGTGGGAAGAAGCCGCTATTGCGGCCAAAAAGGTGATCGACTTAAAAGTCTATGATCTTTTCCCAGATTACAGGGGATTGTTTTACCTGGAAAATGAAGGCAATCAGGAAGTGATTTTTGATATACAGTACAAATTTCCTGAGTTCAGTCACTCCCTGGATGTGAGTTTAGATCAGCAATTGGGTACGGCACCATTGCCAACGCTTGTGAATGATTATTACGCTACTGATGGAAAACCCATTGCAAGCTCTGCTGTTTATAATGCAGCAAAGCCTTATGAAAACAGGGATTCCCGTTTACAGGCTACCGTAATTATTCCAGGTACGACTTTTAAAGGTGCTGTTGTGACTGATATTCAGTATCCTAGTACAGGGTATGGACATAAAAAATATACTATCTTTAAGGATAATGAAAAGCCTACAGTTGTGCCTACCAGCGGAACTTCTGAATTGAATTACATTTTAATTCGTTATGCAGATGTTTTACTGATGTATGCTGAAGCACAAAACGAAGCGTTTGGTCCTGAATCAGGAGTAGATAAAGGGCTTACCGTTACTGATGCAGTTAATCTGGTACGCAAAAGAGCTAAAATGCCTAATCTGCCTGCTGGATTAAATCAATTACAAATGCAGGCGGAATTGAGACATGAACGTAGGATAGAACTGGCCGGAGAGGGCTTGTATTATTATGATATCCGTCGCTGGAAGATTGCTGATCAGGTGCTTAATACAGATATTTATAACATCAAAGGCGCAAGAATTGATAATCGTGCCTTTGATGCTGCCCGTGATTACCTGTGGCCAATTCCGTCTATCGCTATTCAAAATAACCCTGTTTTAAATCAAAATCCTAAATATGGAAAGTAATACTAAAACGATGATTCAGAAAAAACACTTATTAAGCTTCATCTTTAGCGCTGTGCTTATGGTCAGTCAGGCACATGCCCAGCAAGCTCCAAATAAGCAGCCTAATATTATTTTCATTGTAGCGGACGACCTTGGTTATGGAAATCTAGCCAGCTACAATAAAAAATCACCCATTCCAACGCCCAATCTGGATCGTTTGGCCGCAGATGGAACTCGGTTTACACGATTTTACTCTGGTAATACGGTTTGTGCTCCTTCCAGAGCTGCATTGATGACTGGTCTTCACATGGGCCATGCTTATGTGCGGGGGAACAGCAAGGCGAAAGATGGGAAAGGGGCTTTACGTGCACAAGATACTACTGTGGTACAACGACTACAAAATAATGGCTACGTTACGGGTATGTACGGAAAATGGGGCTTAGGCGATGAAGAAACCGCGGGTGCGCCTCATTTGAAAGGTTTTAATGAGTTTTTTGGTTATTTAGATCAGGCACATGCGCATGATTATTATACCAGTCACCTGTACGAAATCAAGGACCATAAGACCCAAAGGATACAAATTGATTCCAGTCAATATACCCAGGATTTGATCGTCAATAAGGCGCTTGGTTTCTTAGATACATACAAAGACAAGCCTTTTTTCCTTTTCTTACCATTTACCTTGCCACATGCAGAATTAATAGTTCCGCAAGAATTGCTTCAGAAGTTTCAAAATGCTGATGGCAGCAGTAAATTCGGTCCGGAAACGCCATTTGTGAAAAAAGGAAATTATGATAGTCAATCGCAGCCACGTGCAGCATTTGCGGCTATGGTCTCAAAACTTGATTCTGATGTAGGAGCTATTGTTCAGAAAGTTAAAGATCTGGGCTTAGAGAATGATACTTATATCTTTTTTACCAGCGATAATGGCCCACATAAAGAAGGTGGTGCAGATCCTGTGTTTTTTAACAGCGGTGGACAGCTAAGGGGTGTAAAGCGTGATCTTTATGAAGGTGGTATTCGTGTTCCATTAATCGTAAAAGCACCTGGTAAGGTTCCGGCAGGTAAAGTGAACGACCTACCATTTGCCTTTTGGGATGTCTTACCGACACTTGCCCAGCTAGCAGCAGCACCAGTTCCAGGCAATATTGATGGCATATCTTTTAGTCCGGCTTTATGGGGTAAACCTCAAACCAAGCAACACGACTACCTATACTGGCAGTTTAAAGAAGGCGAGTTAAAAGAAGCTTTAACAAAGGGCGACTGGAAGCTAATCCGTTTTAAAGATGAGGGTAAGAAAGAAGTCCTTGAACTGTACAATCTGCGTGAAGATATTGGCGAGAAAACAAACCTGGCTTCAAAAAATACTGCAAAAGTTAAAGAATTAAGAACATTGATGTCTGGGGCTAAAACTACTCCGGAAAACAAAACGTTCGACTGGTCATATGTCGAGCAATAAATTTATATTCCAATGAAAATAAGAAGATATAATGTTATCCTATGGGCAGTGCTTTTTGGTTATCAGGCACCATTATCTGCACAAAGTTTAAACCCTGCACAAAACCTAAAGAATAAGCCAAACTTTGTGGTCATCCTTGCTGATGATCTGGGTTATTCTGATATCGGAAGTTTTGGCTCGGAGATCGAAACTCCGAATCTGGATCGACTGGCTAGTCAAGGGCTAAAAATGACTCAATTTTACAATGCCTCTCGCTGTTGCCCAACCCGGGCATCATTGCTTACCGGGAGGTATCCTCACAATGCAGGTGTAGGAAGCATGGTTCAGGATTTAGGAACTCCTGCTTACCAAGGTTACCTGAATAAAAGTAGTATTACCATTGCAGAAGGATTGAAAACACAAGGTTATTTCACCATGATGTCTGGTAAATGGCATGTAGGCTCACAACCTGATCAATGGCCTGTTGCACGTGGGTTTGATCGCTATTTCGGATTGATAGGTGGAACCAGTAATTACTTTTACCCGCATCAGGCAAAACTTCCTGCAGCAAATTTCTTTGTCTTAAATAACAAGAAACTAGAGAATTATACTACCGAAGATAAACCTAAAGATTATTACCTGACCAATGAGTTTGGTGATTATGCTTTGAAATTCCTGGATGAAGCTAAAACCCAGAACAAGCCCTTTTACCTGCATTTAACATTCAATGCACCTCACTTTCCTATACAGGCCCTACCTGAAGATATAGCAAAATACCGTGGTAAGTATAAAAAAGGCTGGGATGTAATCCGTGCCGAACGTTATAAGAAACAAGTGGAAACAGGCATTGTAGATGCGAAGTGGCCCATATCAGAGCGAGATAGCTTAGTTCCAGCCTGGATCCAGATGAGAGAGAATGATCAGGATGCCTGGGATGTGAGAATGGCCGTTTATGCAGCAATGATTGATCGTTTGGACCAGAATGTAGGTAGAGTGTTAAACAAATTAAAAGAATTGGGTTTGGATGACAATACAGTAATCATCTTTCTTTCTGATAATGGTGCAAGTCATGAAAACAATAGGCTTAATCAGGCAGACAATATAAATGCGAAGGAAATAAAGGCATTACCTGCTAATAATCCCCAATCCTATACCAGCATAGAATACAACTGGGCCAATGTGAGTAATACCCCATTTCGCTCATTCAAGCACTGGGAAAACGAAGGAGGGATCAGTACTCCTTTTATTGCTTATTACCCTAAACTCATCAAAGCAGGAAGTATTAACCATCAAGCAGCGCATATTGTAGATATACAGGCGACCATATTTGACCTTGCCGGAGTAAAATACCCATCAAGCTATCAAGGTAAAGCTATTTCAGCTGCGGATGGAATATCATTGAAAGATGTATTTGCAGGGAAGACCTGGAAAGGCCATGATCATCTTTATTGGGAACATCAGGGCAATAAAGCCATGCGACAAGGCAAATGGAAGATTGTATCCAGCTTTCCGGAAAATGTATGGCGCTTGTTTAATATAGAAGAAGACCGGACAGAGTTAAAAGACCTCAGTAAAGTATATCCCGAAAAGCTACAGGAGCTCATTTTAGCCCATGTAAACTGGTCGAAAAAGGTAGGTGTGGAAGATTGGGCTAGCCTTCAGAAAAAATAATTATTACTTAATGCCACTGGTTGCGAAGCGTCATTCTCATATGTTGTTGAAACATATTCTCTCTGTATTTACGCTTTGCAGCCTTTTTTGAACGTGAATAAAAACTCCAGATAAATACAACTAAAGCAAAGGCAACCAGACCATAAAAAAGCGAAGTGTTTTGCATATTTATAACAAGCACAAAGTATAGTCCTGCAAAAAATGCGCAAGTAAGCAGAGCATAAAATCCGATTTTCATACTATAAAGCTAATAAGCCAATTAAAAAATGGTGTAAGAACTTATCCACTTATCCACATTCTGGCCAGATTTGTTGTTTTATGAGATCAATTTATGGTTGGTCTGGTCGATTTGCAGCATAATTGTTACTTAACATGCTTGCTTGTATTCAGCAATTTTATTGTGTTCGTTTTCAGTATAGATAGAAGGGGTAAACCGAGGTCTTGTTATTACTGTTTTTTTCTAAAAACAACGTATAACAAAAAGTTATACGTTTGATTATGTTGATTTTATAAAATTTTATTTATCTATATATCAATGTAATTATGATTTTTAATTAAATATAAACTTTATACTATAATTAGTGCCTATAATCTTGTCGTCACGTTTCTGTTGTAACATTGTTTTAGCCATCTGCTTTCCTTAGTTTTACAAAAATTGATATGATGATGCATATGTTTAGCTTAATGTTGATGGTGGTTTTGTCGGCCTTTTCTTTCTTAGGGCTGGACAAATGTAATGGTGTTGATTCTAGTAAAACTTTAAAAACAAAGGAAGGTAATTACAATATGGAGGTGACTCAAAGTTCAATAATTGAAGCAGTAAAAAACAAACAATATACAGCCGTTGAGGCAGCGTTGAAAAAAGGTGCAGATGTAAATTCAAAGGACAAGCATGATAAGAACCTTTTACTTATCGCAACAGAAAACGATGATTTGAAAATGGCGCAGCTGCTGGTGTCACATGGTGCCAATGTAAATCAGCAGGACGTTAGATCAGATAGTCCTTTTTTACTAGCCGGAGCGCAGGGGCAGACTGAATTGGTAAAATTGTATCTGGCAAACGGTGCACGCTTTGATCTTTTTAACCGTTACAACGGAACCGCATTGATTCCTGCATGCGAAAGAGGGCATATTGAGACGGTGAAGCTATTAGCCACTACAAAGGGCTTTCCGATAGATCATGTGAACCGCTTAGGTTGGACTGCCTTAATGGAGGCTGTTGTGCTTGGAAATGGTAGTGAGAAGTATGTTAAGATTGTTCAGATCCTTGTTGATGCAGGATCTGATGTTAATATACCAGATAAGAATGGCGTAACAGCATTGCAGCATGCCAGGTTAAGTGGTTTTGCCGAAATTGCGAAAGTGCTTGAAAAGGCGCGTTAATTAAGAGGCTTGTAAGAGCAACTGTTAAAAACAAAAAGCCCTGAAAGAAGTCTTCCAGGGCTTTATACTTGCTGTAATTTCGATTGAATCCTAGGTGTAACCCAGAATTTTCAATACCTGTTTACTATTCTGCTCTTCGCCAAACACCTCAAAGTTAAATGTCTCATCCCGATTACGACGAATGATCACATGCTTCGGACTTGGCAATAAACAATGGTGAATACCACCATAACCACTCAATACTTCTTGATAAGCCCCCGTGTTAAAGAAACCTAAGTACTGAACCTTACGTGTCTTAGGCATGAACACACTATTCATATGCGCTTCCTGGTTGTAGTAATCCTGTCCGTCGCAAGTAATACCTCCAAGGTTTACCCTTTCATACTCCGCATCCCAGTTGTTGATAGGAAGGAGGATATATTTCTGATTTAATGCCCAAACATCAGGTAAGTTGGTGATAAAAGAACCATCTAGCATCAACCATTTCTCTCTGTCGTTCTGTTGTTTACGTCCCAGTACCTTATATAAAATACCAGATGCCTCAGCAACAGTGTATTTTCCAAATTCAGTAATGATATCCGGTTCAACAACATCATGCTCAGCACAGATTTCCTTAATACGTTTTACGATCTCATTTACCATGTATTCGTAATCGAAATCAAATACCAAAGAGTCTTTAAATGGCATACCACCACCAATATCTAAAGTATCTAACTCAGGATTGATCTTTTTGAATTTGCAATATAAGGTTACATACTTCTCTAGTTCGTTCCAGTAATATGGAGAATCAGTAATACCAGAGTTGATAAAGAAGTGTAGCAATTTAACCCTGAAATTAGGGTTTGCAGAGATCTTATTGTTGTAAAAGTCGATTACATCTTCCAAACGTACACCTAAACGCGAAGTATAGAATTGTGAATCCGGCTGTTCCTCAGCTGCAATACGGATACCTAAATTACAAGGCGTATCCAATTCAACCTCATCATCAAAAAGGTTAAACTCCTCTTTGTTGTCCAATACCGGGATAATGTTTTTGTAGCCATCATGCAACATATCGATGATGTATTGCTTGTACTGATAGGTCTTAAACCCATTACAAATCACGGTGATATCTTTTGTTAAAGCACCTTTCTTCTCTAAAGCCTCAATCATCGGCATATCAAATGCAGAAGAGGTTTCCAGGTGGATGCCATTTTTAAGCGCCTCTTCAACAATATGTCTGAAGTGGGAGCTCTTAGTACAGTAGCAGTATTTATAATCGCCACGGTAATTGTTCTTGATGATGGCGGTCTGGAACAATAATTTGGCCTGCTGAATTTTCTTACTGATCATAGGAAGGTAAGTGAAACGTAATGGCGTACCATAAGTTTCAATCATCTCCATTAAATTGAGATCTTGAAAATATAACTCATCGTCTATAACGTTGTAACCTTCCTGAGGGAAACCAACACTTAGATCAAGAAATTCGGAGTAACTCTGCATTTTTTTATTTTTGAACTATTATTTAGGGTTTGGCAAATAAAATTAAGTTAATTTTGGGCTCAAAGATAAACACTTTATAAAATACACCCGTATTTTTTTTTATGACTAAGACTTTAAAAATAATTGAGGTAAAATCTGAGATCGGCGCCGGTACACGCGGCTCCAGTTTGGGAGTGGATGCAATTAAGATTGCAGCCCTGGATTTTGGGAGCAGATTTTTTAAGAAACATAAGTCTGTAGAGGTTCCTAATGAGAACCATTTATTGCTTGAAGGTACCGGTAGTCCCTTTGCAAAGCGCATTTCGGGAATTTTGACCATGGTAGAGCGGGTAAGTGACGAGGTAAGTTCAACACTGGTGAAAGGTGAGTTTCCTGTTGTTTTAGCTGCCGATCATAGCACCGCTGCTGGTACAATTGCCGGTATTAAAGCTGCATATCCTAAATTAAGATTAGGAGTAATTTGGATAGATGCACATGCAGATTTACATTCCCCTTACACAACGCCCTCCGGAAATATGCACGGAATGCCTCTGGCTATGGCCTTGGATGAAGATAATTTAGACGCGAAAGTGAATAAGTTAGATCAGGAGACCATCAACTATTGGTACCAGCTAAAAAACGTTGGAAACATCGCACCAAAGATTCATTATAGCGACCTGGTACTGATCTCTGCCAGGGATATGGAAAAACCGGAAGCACATTTGTTAAAAAAGCATAAGGTTAAAAATATAACCACTGCAGACCTGCGGAAAAGAGGAGTAGAACGTACCGTAATTGAAACACTTCAATATCTGGATCACTGCGACATCATTTACGTGTCCTTTGATGTAGATTCTTTGGATCCTACAACATCCAGAGGAACAGGAACACCGGTAGCGCAAGGATTAACAGAAAGAGAAGCGGGTAAGTTAATGTCAGGACTGCTGACCAATCAAAAGGTTTGCTGTTTTGAAATAGTGGAAGTAAACCCCACCTTAGATCGCGAAAACCAAATGGCAGAGCATGCCTTTGAAATTTTAATTAAAGCCACCAACGCTTTCAGAAACGAATAGTAGATTTGGGGATTATTAGTATTATGAACATCGAACAACATATTATTACAGCAACTGTTGCTGCGGTAAAAGAATTATACAATCAGGAATTGCCTGAGAGTCAGGTAAGCTTACAGGATACAAGAGCTGAATTTGAAGGTCAGATCACTATAGTTGTATTTCCTGTAGTACGCTTTTCTAAAAAATCACCAGAAGCTACAGCAACTGATCTGGGCGAATACCTGGTAAAACATATTGAAGATATTACTGGTTTTAATGTCGTTAAAGGATTTTTGAACCTCATCATTTCAGATGCTTACTGGATCAATCTCTTTAACTCAAGTCTATTAAACCCTTCATTTGGAGCAGTTATTCCAAATGGTAAAAAGGTAATGGTAGAGTATTCTTCGCCAAACACAAATAAGCCTTTACACCTTGGACATGTTAGAAATAACCTGTTGGGTTATTCAGTAGCAGAGCTGTTAAAAGCAAGTGGCTACGATGTAGTTAAAGTGAACCTGGTAAACGATAGGGGGATTCATATCTGTAAATCGATGCTGGCCTGGCAAAAATGGGGTAATGGCGAAACGCCGGAAAGCTCATTGCTAAAAGGCGATCACCTGGTAGGAAAGTATTACGTTATATTCGACAAAGAGTATAAAAAGGAGATTGATGTTTTAAAGCTAGAGGGACAAACCGAAGAAGAAGCTAAAAAGAACGCGCCATTAATCAAGGAAGCACAGAAAATGCTGCAAGACTGGGAAGCTGGTGTACCTGAGGTTATTGATCTTTGGAAAAAGATGAACGGCTGGGTATATGATGGATTCGAAGTATCTTATAAAAACCTGGGCGTTGATTTTGACAAGTACTATTACGAAAGCAATACTTACCTGTTGGGTAAAGGAACAGTTGAAGAAGGACTGGAAAAAGGTGTCTTCTTTAAAAAACCAGACGGTTCAGTATGGATAGACCTTACAGCAGATGGCTTAGATCAGAAACTGGTACTTCGTGCTGATGGTACATCGGTATACATTACACAGGATTTAGGTACAGCACAAATGAAGTATGATGATTTCAAAATGGACGAATCTATCTACGTGGTAGGTAACGAACAGGATTATCACTTTAAAGTATTGTTCCTGATTTTAGAGAAACTGGGTAAAAGCTGGGCTAAAGGATTGCACCATTTATCGTACGGTATGGTCGATTTGCCTAGTGGTAAGATGAAATCACGTGAAGGAACTGTTGTAGATGCAGATGATCTGGTTGCAGAGATGATTGAAACTGCAAAAGCCAAGACTGAAGCTTTAGGTAAAGTGAATGACTTTGACGAGCAAGAGAAGGAGCAATTGTACTATAACATCGGTATGGGGGCTTTAAAATACTTCCTGCTTAAGGTAGAGCCTAAAAAGAGATTACTGTTTGATCCAGCAGAGTCTATAGACTTCCAGGGTAATACAGGGCCGTTTATACAGTACACACACGCAAGGATTAAATCTTTATTGCAAAAAGCAAACTATGATTTCGCTTATGCTGGTGTTGCTGATGCTGTTATTACGCCTACAGAGCTCGAAATGATCATGCTGTTAGGTAAATATCCATCCGAGATCCAATCGGCGGCCAAATCGCATAGTCCGGCTTTATTAGCTAATTACCTATACGAGGTAGCAAAGATGTTTAACAAATTTTATCATGAGACACCACCGATTATCAAAGAAGACAACGAAGCGGTTAAGAAACACCGTTTAAACCTAAGCTTTGTAACGGCAACCATATTGAAGAATGGTATGAACATATTGGGGATTACAGTTCCAGAACGCATGTAAAAAACGCTTTTAAAGCGTTATTGTAATCAATACATAGGCTATTAAAACAAAAGAGAAGGAATTATTCCTTCTCTTTTGTTTTTTCTACCCCTGGCTTCGTTGCCACAGGCTTCTTCTTCCTGAAGGAAGCGAAAGTCATAGGGCTTTTAGAAGGTCTTTCGTCACCCAATAGAACTCCCCATTGTTTAAAGGAATCAGTTCTGTCGAATATGATTTTTAACACGGCTATAATAGGTAAGGCGAGGAACATTCCGGAGACCCCTGCAATACTACCACCTATAATCACACCTAAAATTGCAAACAGTGCATTGATCTTAACTTTAGATCCTACAATCCTGGGCATTAATATGTTATTGTCAAGAAACTGAACTCCTGCTATAACTAAAAGAACGGTAATTACCGGCCAAAGTTCTGTAGATGAAGTTAAGGTGAGCAATACACCAATGATGTTTCCGATTAAAGCACCAACGTATGGAATAAGGTTTAAGATGGCAAAGATTACCCCAATCAGCAATGCATGTTTAATACCTACCAAAAGCAATATCCCACCTAATAGAATCGTCATATAGGTCACCTGTATCAGTAAACCTACCAGATAACTTTTAATGATAGACTCCGTTTCGTAGATCGCATCTTTAACTCTAGGGTGGTGTTCTGTTTTAAACCACATAAAGATGAAACGAAGTAAAATGTCTTTATAAAACAACATCAGGTAGATGTATATAGGCAATAGACCCATAAATACAAATACAGAACTTAAGGTTACAGCAGCACCACTGGCAGCCTTTCCGGCCATACCCAACAGGTCATTACTTTTATCATTGATGAACTTCACCTGTTCCTTAGTAGAGAAGTCGCTGATACTGCTGATCCAGGCACTGATGGAATTCAAATGCGAGCTTACATTTTTCTTTATTTCAGGGAATTCGTTGACCAGTGTTGCGAACTGAGCCGAGAAAAACCATACAATTAAACCTATAAAAATAGCCAATAGCAGGATGGGCAAAATAATAGCAGCAATCTCCGGAAACTTATATCTTCTCAAAAACCGAAATATAGGTAACAGTACGATACTGATAAAAAAGGCCATGATTATTGGCATAATGATGTCATTTCCAATGACAAGGAGTGCTCCGACAAGGACAATCCCCAGTAATTCAATTGACCGTCTAACGGTAAGTGGCATGTCTTTCATTCGTAATTTGTTTGATTTTTGAACGTATAAAACTATTAGGTATCGAATGTTTGGCTAATTTTGTGCCACAAATTAAATTTAAAGAAGAATATCCATGATTACAAACGAAACTATAGTTGCCTTATCTACACCACCCGGAGTGGGTGCTATAGGAGTAATCCGCCTTTCAGGAAAAGATGCCATTACCATCATGAACTCTGTTTTTAGTGGTAAAGATCTGGAAAAACAGGATTCACATACTATACATTTTGGTTTAATTAAAGATGGTAATGTAGTTATAGATGAGGTTCTTGTGAGTTTGTTTGTTGCTCCTAAATCCTATACCAAAGAAAACACGGTAGAGATTTCCTGCCATGGTTCCAATTACATCATTCAACAGATCATTAACCTGTTGATACGTAAAGGAGCATCAGCAGCTAAACCAGGTGAGTTTACCTTAAGAGCATTCTTAAATGGTGGACTAGATCTATCTCAAGCAGAAGCAGTAGCAGATCTTATCTCATCAGATTCTGCAGCTGCACATAGTGTAGCGATGAACCAGCTAAGAGGAGGATTTAGTACAGAATTGAATGTATTGCGGGAGCAGTTGATTCATTTCGCCTCTATGATAGAGTTGGAATTAGACTTTGCAGAAGAAGATGTGGAGTTTGCTAATAGAGATCAGTTACAAGCGCTGATTGATAAGATTACTTTGGTGCTGAACAAGCTGATCCGCTCGTTCGAGTTGGGTAATGTGATTAAAATGGGTATCAATACCGTTATTGCAGGCCGACCAAATGCAGGTAAATCAACATTACTGAATGCTTTATTAAATGAAGATCGCGCTATTGTAAGTGAAATTGCGGGAACTACCAGAGATACCATTGAAGAAGTATTGAATATCAATGGTATAAATTTCAGGTTGATTGATACCGCAGGTATTCGTGAAGCTACAGATACTATTGAAGCGATTGGTGTAGAGAAAACCATGCAGAAGATTAGCCAATCGGCCGTACTGGTTTATTTATTTGATGTGGTTAATACTTCGGCAACCGAAGTAAGAGATGACATCATGAGTTTACATAAGCCGGGGATAGCTTTTATAGCGGTTGCGAATAAAATGGACCTTTCTTATAGCGACAGATTAAAAGAGTTGAAACTGCCATCAGATATTGAGTTTATATCTATTTCGGCTAAAGGATATCAGAATATAGAAGAGCTGAAAGAGTTGTTGTACAATACTGCGGTGGGTGACAAGCTTTCTGATAACCATACCATGGTAACTAATATCAGGCATGTAGAAGCGTTACAAAGGACGCGTAATGCTTTAAATAATGTTGCTGCGGGACTTAATAATCCGGTGACCTCGGATTTCCTTGCAATGGATATTAAGCTGGCATTACATTACCTTGGTGAGATTACAGGTCAGGTTACTACGGATGATTTGCTTGAAAATATATTTAGTAAGTTCTGTATCGGCAAATAATCGATGATAATTACTGCATAATTACGCTAAGTAATGACAAGTATATGGCTTATTGTTAATAAGTTATGTGAATTTCTTTTGTCCATATTTTTGGAAATATCACTTTGTTTTTCTGACTTTTGTAGCGCATTTGTAGCTTTTTTCTCCTAAAAATCAGGTTTAAAAATCATCTGGTAAATTATGGCGATTCAGGTCATCAAACGACTCCTTAATTACACTTATTGTCGCTTAATGACACTTAGGAATTCGCAGTAAAAACAGGTGTTTTTGGGGCTGATTTGGTCAAAATTGGTTACTGTGCACTAACCTAAAACGAAAATAGAATGAGTTCAAACATTCAGGTAAAAAGAGTTTGTGAGTTTTGCGGAAACGTATTTATCGCAAAAACTACTGTCACCAGATTTTGCAGCCATACCTGTAATAGCAGACATGGAAAACAAGTAGCCAGAGAATTGAAAATCCAAGCTGAGCATTGATCCTAAAAATCCTAGAATAATTACCGATAAGGCAACTGTTTATTTAGTTTATTATCAGGTCAACAATGATCTTAGTAACCTCATCAATGCTATAACACTATTGGAGCAGTCGTATATTATAGATCCTAAAAATCAGAATACCTTATTTAAACTTTCCATTTGCTGGTTTTTAAAGAACGATTGCAAAAAGGCCTGGAGATATTATAAAGAATGTATGGATCTGGGGGTAAACCAATTACATTGGAGTTTACTAATGCGCTCAAGGAAAAATGCAAAGAGAATTAATATGTATAAAGTACTTAAATGTTTTATATAGCAAGTTTGAAGAGTAAGAGTATTATTTATGCGCTATTAGTTCTTGTTGTAATAGCTCTCGGTATTTTATCCAGAAAATTAACTGTAATACCATTAATTGTTGGTGATATATTATATGCCGTAATGATGTTTCTTTTGATAAAATTTCTTCTGATCCAATTGCGGTACTGGAAGGTTGCATTAATTAGTTTGTCAATCTGTTATTCTATTGAAATTAGCCAGCTCTATCGTGCTCCATGGATTAATCAGATACGAAATACGACCATAGGTGCATTGGTTCTTGGAAATGGTTTTCTCTGGAGTGATATGATTGCATACACCGTCGGCACAGCTATTTGTATACTTTATTACGCTAAGCTCAAGTAGGAGTACAGCAATAGAATACCGTACACGAGTAATTAAGGTTCTTAAAGGATCCCAAGCAGATAGCGTTCGTAAAACTTATGGATTACTCTAAGCGATCAATCGCCTAGAAAAGAAGGTTTGTCAGAACGTCTATCTTGGGATCTATGACGTTTCGATGCATATTAGCCCATCCTTAATTTTGTTTTTATACTTATGTTCACTAAATTTGAATGTTCACGTTACGTGAACATCGTGTTATGGTGAACGAAACAGAAATTGCAGATCGAGCATTAGTACAATTGGCAGATCATACCGGTTTGACGGGTACCTGGAATTTAAGAAGTGACCAGTTTGATAAGGGGATTGATGGATCTATTGATTTGGATTTGGGAAGTACTCAAGCTCATTTTTATGTGGAAGTAAAAACGGAACTTAGAGAGTATCATTTGCCGAGATTAATTGAGCTGGCTTCAAAATATCAACCATTAATGGTAGTTGCTGAACGAATTTTTCCAAAACTAAAGGAGAAACTTAGGGAACATAAGATTGGATACTTAGATGGAGCTGGGAATATTTATGTACATACTGAGGGTAATTACATCTGGTTGGACGGGAGAAAAAATATAGAACAGGAGGCCCCTGTGACTAATAGAGCATTTACAAAGACAGGATTAAGGACAGTTTTTTACTTGCTATGGCATAATGATGCAATCAATATGCCATATCGGGCCCTTGCCAAGGCTACAGGGGTAGCACTTGGTAATATAAGAAATATCGTTTTAGGGTTGGAACAGGCTGGGTTTATATTGCAGATCAACGAGAAGGAAATGGTATTGCAGAACAAAAGAGCTTTATTGGAAAGATGGATTGCGGGTTATAAAGAAACTTTGAAACCGCTATTATTAATTGGAAAATATAGATTGAATAAGCCTGAAGACTTAATGAACCTGGATAATTTTCCAGTAAGGGCTGGCGAAACGGTATGGGGTGGCGAACCAGGGGCAGAACTAATCACAAATTATTTAAACGCAAAAGAGTTTACTGTTTATACGACAGAGGCTAAACCAATATTAATGCAAAAATGGAGGTTATTACCCGATGCTAAAGGTAATATTCAATTTTATGAAAAGTTCTGGCAGGATGATGCAGACCAAGCACTGCCTATTGCACCGATTTTGCTTATTTATGCAGATTTAATGATCACTGATGATCCCAGAAATAGAGAAACAGCTGAAAGAATTTACAATGAATATTTAAAACAAGAATATGAATATTAGACTTGGTGAGTTAAAGACAGTGTTTGATGATTTGGAAGTGATCTTTAATCAGATGGAAATAGATTTTTATCTGATCGGAGCATTAGCTAAAGAGGTTTGGTACACGGGCTCTGGGCAATTGCAAAGAGCCACCAAGGATGTAGATTTTGCAGTTTTTATAGCTTCTAAAAAGGATTATGAGGGTGTAAAAACATATTTGATTGAAACAAAGAACTATTCAGAATCAAGGAATAACGCCTTTATAATGATTTCTCCAGATGGGGTGGAGATTGACATGTTACCTTTTGGCGGAATGGAAATAGATGATGATGTGAATTTTAAAGGAACAGGGCTTACAAACATTAAGGTTAACGGCTTTATGGAAGTTCATCAATCGGGTACCGCAACATTTGATTTGGATACCGGACACAGTTTTAGGATTGCTACGCTACCGGCTATAGTTTTGTTGAAATTCATTTCCTATGATGCCCGTCCCGAGAATAGGGGGAAGGATCCGAGAGATATTATCAATATTGTACTTCATTTTTTTAATCTGCAGTCTGACTTGATATATGACCATCACTCTGATTTATTTGGTAGGGAAGATGATATTGAACTAGAGCAAATTGCAGCAAAAGTAATAGGTAGAGAGATACGGAAAATTATTGCTGGTAATGATGACTTGTTACAACGTATTGTAAATATTTTGCAGGTGCAAATAGAACAAAAAGAAAAAAGTGGGTTGATCAGAAATATGGTTAACGAATCGGGAAAGAATGTCGATTCTATCTTACAGTTATTAATACATTTATTAGAGGGAGTAAACGAATAGGGTGATTTCTTAAATTAGCTTTCTTTGTATTTTTTATGAGTAGATATTAAAAATATGCTATATTTGCCTCAATAATCCTACCTAGTTTTCCACACTGGAATTTAAAAAAATTAGGCAAAATCACATAAAAAACTAGTGATTAAAATCTGTCTTATTCTTGAGTTAATTGTTTGATTTTTAAGCGTTTGCTCTTAATGTATTGGTAAATAATCGATGATATTCCCTGTTTGTTAGTTCATGGAGTGAATTTTTAAATTTTCCTTTACGCGGAAGTCTACCATTTTGGTGATGAGTTCCACGGGAAGGGGCTGGTCAATTGGAAACTGAACGGAGCCTTTTGCGTTTTTGTATCCGGATAAGGCTTCTTTAAATGCTGTTATTGCAGAAGGGGCGGGGTAGAAACCGATATGTTTTTTATAACCTGCAAAATGGACCAGGTTTCCATTGAGTTTGAAAGTGGGCATAGCATAATTTATGGTTTCTTCTGCTTGGGGAGCGGCTTTCTTTATGGTATCTCTAATTTCCTGAAGGAGTTTCTGGATGTGGATTGGAAAACTTGCGATGTATTCGTCTATGGTTCTTACGGGAATATTTTTGATTTTGCCTTCCATATGTATCAGGTACTTGTTTTCTTAAATATAAGGCTGTTTGGTAACTGTTGCAAAATAAAATTGTTTTTTTTGAGGTGTCTTTCTTGGAAAATTAGAGATTTGGAACAGATGTTTCGCATAAAAGGAGAAAAGAAGTAGCTCCCTGACTCTGGTTTTTATAAATATTGATAACCACCATTTGGGTTCCGTACAACACAAAAAACCTGTGTGAAAGCAACGACTTAACGCCACCTGGCCCATACCACTTGTAACCAGCCATGTTGCCTACTAAGGTGTAGTCACCAAAAGGCACAGCTTTACTATTTTCGTCAGATAGGCCTAATTTATCGGCTATAAAATGGTAGGTAGTGTGTATTGCCGCTTTTGATTTCAGGTTATATAAAATGCCTGTGTACTGATTACCTTTTAATAAATTGCCGTTAATCTTTTTTACGAGTAAGGCTGAAGTTGTTTTACCACGAGGGATAATTTTATCGCCTTTAATTTGGTAGTTTTCTTCGGCACCCCCAAAGTCAAATTTAATGTTGCCATTAGTAACAGTATACTTACCCTGCCGTATTTTGCCTTCTACATCCAAGTGTTCGAAAGTATTGTTTTCACCAAAGTTGTAAATAAAAGGAGTTTTAATATCGGGGGTAATTATTGGTAATAATATGAGATAATCCGACTCCGCCAATAACATATTAGTGAGATCTGAATGAATATAATTAAAAATCAGGTGTTTATGGATTTAAAAAGTTTACCTTACCAAAAATGTTGACATGGAAAATACATCGCAAATAGATTTAAAAGGTAATATTTCAGATTTTTCGGCGACCATTAAAGCGCTGGAAACTGAGCCGGGAAAAAGTATACAGGTCCAAAAGCTTTACAAAACCAAGGGTATGGAGATTTTGCTCATTGCCTTAGATGGGCAGGCTGAATTGAAAAAGCATACCGCACCAGGGCCTATCAGTGTTCAGGTTATTCGTGGATCAATTTCTTTTCGCACTGATGAATCGGCGAAGGAGCTTACAACAGGGCAACTATTGACCCTGGAGGGAAATGTGCCGCATAGCGTGTTCGCAGCTGAACGGAGCATCTTTCTGGTTACCAAGAGCATTCCCGGATAGTATTTATTTGAACTTTAGTCTTTTAAATATCAACCCTATGAGTCAGGAAAGAAAATTATGGATAGTCTTTATCCTAATCACTACGGTATCGTTAAGCGTTCTGGGTTATTACGGACATGAAATTTACCAGAAAGCGCCACCTTTGCCTAAGCGTGTTGTAACTACGACAGGAAAGTTAGTCTTTGAAGGACAGGATATTAAAGACGGGCAGAACGTTTGGCAAAGCATGGGAGGGCAGGAAGTGGGATCTGTTTGGGGACATGGAGCCTATCTCGCCCCAGACTGGACTGCAGATTGGCTACATAGGGAAGCGCTCTATATTCTAAACCGCTGGTCTGAGTCAGAATATGGGATTACTTATAAAGCATTGGAAAGTGAAAAACAGGCCGGATTAGAAAGGCGGCTTCAACTCGAGCTTCGTAAAAACACCTATAATTCCGAAACCGGAGAAATTATTGTCTCACCCATACGTGCTGAGGCTATCGAATATCTGAATGGGTACTACGCTGGTCTATTTATGGAGAATCCTGAGTTGGATGAGCTCCGAAATAACTATGCCATTCCCAAGAATGCTATAAAAGATCCCATACGAATGCGCCAGATGAGCGGATTTTTCTTCTGGGCTACCTGGGCTTGTGTGACTGAACGTCCGGATAGTGATATCAGCTATACGCACAACTGGCCGGCGGAAGATTTGGTAGGCAATAAGCCTACGGGGAACCTGCTGATCTGGACTGGTGTAAGTATAATCCTGCTATTGATAGGGGTTGGGGGAATGGTATTTTATCATGCCCGGTTGCGGGAGGAACATGCTCCGGATATGCCGGTGGAAGATCCGCTGATGCGGCAGGTATTAACACCTTCCATGTTAGCGATCAAAAAATACATATGGGTGGTAAGCGGGTTGATCCTGATCCAGGTTACTGCTGGAGTAATCACCGCGCATTATGGTGTGGAAGGTGATGCATTCTATGGTTTTGACCTGGCAAGCACCCTGCCTTACGCAATCAGTCGAACCTGGCATGTTCAGCTTGGCATTTTATGGATTGCTACGGCATGGCTGGCCACTGGATTGTATATCGCGCCATCGGTTGCGGGAAAGGATCCGAAATATCAAAAGCTTGGTGTGAATTTTCTTTTTATTTGCATCCTGATCATTGTTTTAGGTTCTATGGCTGGACAATGGATGGGTGTGATGCAGAAACTTGGGCTTGAAACCAATTTCTGGTTTGGTCATCAAGGGTATGAATATGTAGACCTGGGTAGGTTCTGGCAGATTTTCCTTTGTATCGGACTATTTGTGTGGCTTGCTTTGATGTTCAGACCACTGATTCCAGTCATCAGAAGCAAGACCGCTGAAAAGGGGTTGCTCACCATGTTTCTTGTGGCAT
Organism: Pedobacter sp.; assembly: GCF_041645105.1. Lineage (GTDB taxonomy): Bacteria > Bacteroidota > Bacteroidia > Sphingobacteriales > Sphingobacteriaceae > Pedobacter. The sequence continues at coordinate 464,810 of NZ_JBAZQQ010000003.1, read as the reverse complement.
CGGCCGCAATTGCGATCTTTTATGCGGCTGGATTAATGTGGGGCAGACAAACTAATCTGGCTATTGCTGAATACTGGCGGTGGTGGGTTGTACACCTGTGGGTAGAAGGATTTTTTGAGGTGTTTGCTACTGTGGTTTCGGCTTTCCTTTTCGTGAGATTGGGATTGTTACGCACGAAAACTGCGACGCTCACGGTAATCTTATCTACAGTGATCTTTCTTTCAGGAGGAATTCTGGGGACGTTTCACCATTTATATTTTAGTGGAACCCCGACAGCAATTATGGCTATTGGGGCTACATTCAGCGCACTTGAAGTAGTTCCATTGGTATTGATTGGATATGAGGCGTATGAAAATTACCGCTTGAGCAAAGCAACTAAATGGCTCGTGGATTATAAATGGCCGATCTATTGTCTTGTTGCAGTTGCATTCTGGAATTTCTTTGGGGCCGGAATTTTAGGTTTTATAATTAATCCACCACTTGCTTTATATTATATCCAAGGCTTAAATACTACCTCGGCACATGCTCATGGCGCCTTGTTTGGTGTTTACGGAATGCTTGGCATCGGACTGATCTTATTTACACTTCGAAGTATGTATAGGATTCAGAAATGGAACGATAAACTTATTGGTTTTGCATTCTGGTCAATAAACATAGGTCTGATGCTGATGCTCGTGCTAAGCCTGCTGCCAATGGGGATTCTGCAGGCAATCGCCAGTGTGAATGAAGGGATGTGGTATGCCCGGTCAGCGGAATTCCTGAAAGGCCCGGGAATGGATAATATTAAATGGCTGCGGGTAATTGGTGATACTGTTTTTGCCATAGGGCTGTTTGCTTTCGTTTGGTTCGTTTTTTCATTGAACCGAAAGCAGGGTGTTCTGGATTCTGAGCCGGAAAGCCATTAGGCAAACCAGCCTTGTTCATTCTACGCATGGGAAGCAAATTTTCTTCGGTTTACTAGGCCGTAGGATTACATCAAGAACAATTTCGATGACAATGACAATCAGGAGTTTAATTTTTTTTAGTTTTGTAGTGTATGGCGAAACAGAGTGCTGGTATATTGTTGTACAGGGGTATAGCAGCGGAAGCCGAGGTATTACTTGTCCGCCCTGGTGGACCGTTTTTCCGGAATAAGGATAAGGGCTGGTGGACAGTGCCTAAAGGCGAGGTCATGGTTGGTGAAAAAGCTTTTCAGACCGCATTACGGGAGTTTAAGGAAGAAATTGGTTATTTGCCCGACGGGGAATTCATAGCTTTAAAGCCTGTTGTGCAAAAGGGTGGTAAAGTGGTTCATTGCTGGGCGGTTCGCGGTGACTTGGATGCTTCTCAGATTACTTGTAATACTTTCACCATTGAATGGCCTCCTAGATCTGGAAAGATGGCTGATTTTCCGGAGGTAGATCGGGCAATGTGGTTTTCTTTGGATGAGGCGAGGCTTTATATCAATGAGCGACAAGTGCCCTTATTGCAGGAGTTGGAAGATTTGGTTGAGTAAGATAGAAGAACGATTCATCAGTTCGGGGGTATAAGAAATTGTTAAGCGGAACTAAATTTTCATGATGAAAAAGATCAGGACGTTGATCCATTTAATGGATGGGCATAACCAGTTAAAATTAAAAACTAAAGGAATTGAAAACTGGACTTTTTCCAATCCAGACATGGAGAAGATTTAACACTCCAATTGGTCCTGGTAGGGTTTATTATAGTGAGGTCTCTGTTATGTATAATTTTGATGGGGAGTTGGAGGTTAAAATGGCATAGCTATGGAACATTCCATCGTGTAATCAAGGCTAAGGATGCATAAGGGAATGACTAGAAAAGATAGTTTTAAAATAAGTTTGCAGGTAATGGTCATGATTTTGTAGTGTTAATTTTTCTGCTGTTTCTTATTGCTGGTTTTGTTTTCTCCATGCTTCCAGGCTGAGTTCGGTATCTACTGCCGCATCGTAGATGTTTATTTGATACTTTGGGTAGGTGTATACCTTAAACATCAAAAACCGGGAGAAGTGGTCGGCTTGGTGGTTTCCGGTTTGAACAAGGTAATAGTTTTTTTCATCTGAGGGCCTTTCGGCAATATTTACCACGACTTCTTCGGTCTGAACTTCGGGTATATTTCTAATGTCTTGCAAGATTTGTTGCTCAGTAATGGGGGCTACAAAGGGTTTTCCTTTAATTGGTTTGAAATGGGACATGCGGTTTGCTGCGAATTTACTGTCGTTGTCGCCTGCCTGGTACAGCGTATCGGTAAACCATTTTACTTCAAAGAGTCTGTTTTTAAAATTGTGGGTGATCATGCTGTCGGTGACCAGGGATATGGTATCTTTTGATGAATTCTGAAATATGCAGGACCAATAATCGAAATTGCCTTCAAAGTAGATGAATTGTAAGGTGTCGGTATGGATTTGTGATGCAGGTTTGATGTGCTGCATGGTTGTTGTTGTTGCAGGTCTCTTTTCGTTTTGCTCTGTTGCCTTTTTGTTTTTGCAGGCAGTTAGGAGCATTACAGTGGTTATAAATAGGAAGATTTTTGTTATTGGTGTATTCGACAAGTTATTGAAATTTAGAGAATGCATAAAACCATTAGAATGTCCATGCCTAAAACGGTTTTGTAAAAGGCTGTTGCTTTAGCAATTTTTGGGGTGGATATGTTTATCATAATTCTTTTGACGATGTGATAAATATAGGGATTCCTGATAAAAAGATGCATTTATGTTATGGTTTTCTGATTTAGGCGATACTTAACGAAAATCATCTTCGCTAAACTTTTCGTTTGTTTGGATAGAGATTTATATCCTCAACATTCTTTCCTTCTCAACAAAATGGCAATGTTAGAAGAGTTGCCGATACAAGATGATCTTCCTATTTTACCAGTTGGTAAATAATCGGTGATCATTACTGCATGATTACGCTAAGTAATGGTAAGTATATTTCTTATTGTTAGTAAGTTATGTTAGTTTATTTTGACCGAATTTTTGGAAATATCCCCTTGTTTTTCTGACTCATTTGTTATGGTGCTTAGGAAAAGGCTAACGTCTTAATTTCATTTGCGGTGAATAACTGAATTATTCTCCGCTTAATTTGCGGTGAATAATAATTGTATTTACCGCAAAACGATTTAAGATATGGCAATTTACATACATAAAAGACATAACTGGACAAATTTCCATTGGGATGAGCAAGAGATTATTCACTTGTTAAGTGAGGTTCGGTATTTGCAGGGAAAAATAATAGGAAAGGTTGAATTACTAAGTTTTAAGTTAAAGGATGAAGCCAATTTAGAGACACTTATCCAAGATGTTGTTCAATCTTCAGAAATAGAGGGTGAGATATTAAACCCTGAACAGGTTAGATCTTCTATTGCTACTCGATTAGGATTAGATAATTCTAATTTGACACATCCTGATCGTCATATTGATGGAGTAGTAGAAATGATGTTAGATGCAACGCAAAATAGTGATAAGACCTTGAGTGAAGAAAGATTATTTAATTGGCAAGGGGCATTATTTCCGACATGCAGAAGTGGATTGTATAAAATTGAAATCGCAAAATGGAGAAGTGGTGATACGCAAGTGGTATCAGGAGGAATGGGAAGAGAAATTGTTCACTTTGAAGCCCCTAAAGCTGAAAAACTAGTCGAGGAAATGACTAAGTTAATTAATTGGTTTAATACAGAGTTGAGCATTGATCCAGTTTTGAAAGCCGCTATTGCTCATTTATGGTTTGTCACGATACATCCGTTTGATGACGGCAATGGTCGCATCGCGAGGGCAATAACAGATATGCAATTGTCAAAAGCTGATGGCGTAAATCAACGCTTTTATAGTATGTCAGCGCAAATCAAAAATGAGAGAAAAGGATACTACGATATTTTAGAAAAAACGCAAAAAGGAGATTCTGAAATCACAGCATGGATTGTTTGGTTTCTAAAATGTCTTCAGAAGGCTATCTTATCCTCCAATACTATAATCGATAAGGTAGTTAAAAAGCATCATTTCTGGACAATTAATGCTTCAAAAATAAGTAATGACAGACAACGTTTGATGCTGAATAAATTAATGGATAATTTTGAAGGAAATTTAACATCTTCGAAGTGGGCAAAGATGACTAAAGTATCTGCGGACACAGCATTACGTGATATTACAGATTTAGTTAATAAAGGTGTAATATTGAAAGCCGATTCTGGGGGTAGAAGTACCAACTACGAACTAAATTGGTAGTGATTAATCGGCTCAATTACTCATGATCAGTTATGCAGACCGGATGATGCTCTACTGGGAAATTACATGAATTGGCAATAAAACATAATTGATTGGCCTTTGTGTGCAATGACAAAGCTAAATCAATCTGATTAGCCTCAGAAATGATTACTTTAGGATTAAGGATTACTTTAACAATGCGCCCACTTCCCTCAGTATTTACCTCGAGTATGGCTTCTGCATCATCTGAGTAGGATAGTACTTCAATTTTTTCTTTTTCGCAGCAATATAAATACGACATCATGTGGCATGATGCTAAGCTGCTCAACAAAAGGTCTTCAGGATTGTATAAATCAGGATCACCTTTAAATGCTTTAGCTGCTGAAACATTTAAATCAGGTTTCCCTGCTATTTTAATTGAATGGTTCTTTACTATTCTGCGATGATTAGCTAATTCGATTTTCGATTTAGCAGCCCATTTTAAGTCGATTTTAAAAATGTGATTTGAAGACATGTTGTTTTTTTAATTGTATTTTCTATTTACCGGTCAGTATTAACAGGATTTTTTTTTCTTCAATAACTCCAAAAATATTAATATTTTTAAATGCATGTCATTTAAAAAGTGCCTGTTATGGGGAAATTTAAAACGCCCGGGGTTTATATTGAAGAAATTCCGAATTTACCTCCTTCAATAGTATCTGTAGAAACAGCAATCCCAGCATTTATTGGCTATACAGAAAAAGCTGAATGGAAAGAAAAAGATGATCTGAGAAATGTACCCAGAAGGATAACATCTATGCTGGAGTATGAGCAGTATTTTGGCTTTCCTGATCCGGAAAGAGGGAGTTTGTCAGTAGTTTTTGAGGCAAACGGTGAGGTGAATGCCAGAGTGGATGAAACAAAAAGGTCTAAATTTTTGATGCATTATTCGTTGCAACTGTATTTTGTAAATGGTGGCGGTGCCTGTTGGATATGTTCTGTCGGTAACTATGGAGGCAGTCTGGAAGGTCTGTTGGAAGTTCAAGATCTTAAAAATGGATTAACTAAAGTCGCTGCTATAGATGAAGTAACGCTTTTGGTCTTTCCTGACACTGTCAATCTCGAAACGAAGGAAGAATACTATGATATTCATAAACAGGCCATCCTTCAAAGTACGTTTCTTAAAGATCGGTTTACTGTGATGGATGTATACCATACCGCTTCCAATTCATGGGCCATGGATATATCAGATTTGAGAGCTGGTATGGCACTAAGTACTGCTGAGTTGAAATATGCTGCAGTATATTTTCCTAAATTATACACTGGAGTTGATTTTTATCTTCCTGCAGAAGATCCATCCATTGATGAGCAGATTAGTATTGAAGGCATACCTGGTGCTTCTAAACTTTCTGATTTAATAGCAGAAAATAAAGCACAATATTTATTGGCCAGAACTACATTAACCAACCTGCCAATGTTATTGCCAGTTTCGGCAGCGATAGTTGGAATATACGCGCAAATTGATAATACCAGAGGGGTGTGGAAAGCCCCGGCTAATATTAATATTATAAATGTTATTCGTCCTGAGTTTTTGTTAACCCAGGATGATCAGGATGACCTTAATATAGATAAGGTCGCTGGAAAATCTATAAACGTAATCAGGAGTTTTTCTGGTCGGGGAACTGCAGTTGTCTGGGGGGCTCGTACATTGGCCGGTAATGATAACGAATGGCGTTACGTACCTATAAGAAGATTCTTTAATATGATAGAAGAATCTATAAAAAAGGCTACAGAACAATTTATATTTGAGCCCAATGACCGCAATACCTGGGTAAAGGTACAATCAATGATTGAAAACTATTTGACCACACAGTTTAAAGCTGGTGCATTGATGGGCACAACAACCAAAGATGCTTTCTTTGTGCACATTGGTTTAGGTCAAACTATGAGTAGTCTCGATATTCAGGAAGGTAGAATGATTGTGAACATTGGCATGGCTCCAATTCGTCCTGCAGAATTTATTATGCTGCAGATCATCCTGCGTATGCAAAATTCCGTTTAGGTAATATATTTTTAAATGAACCGTGTTTTGATGAATTGGCCCCCTTATGGCTATCTTTGCCTGGAGATGAAAAAGCAGCATATTCAGGATACTTTCGGAAATATTGACATTTACTTATTTGACCAGATACTTAAGGGCATTTACGACGATTGTGACATGATCTTAGATGCCGGTTGCGGAACAGGCAGAAACCTACTGTACCTGTTGAAATGCGGAGCTAGTGTATTTGGTGTAGATCAAAACCCCGAAGCCATTGCTCAACTAAGAACCCTTGGAAGCTCATTTCCTCAGATTGATACGGAAGAGAACTTTAAGGTGGCTTCTGTGGAGCAGTTGCCCTTTGAAAGTGAAACCTTTGATTTAGTCATCAGTAGTGCTGTATTGCATTTCGCAGAAAACCTCAGTCATTTTGAAGCCATGCTGAATTCTATGTGGGACGTGCTCAAACCTGGAGGGTATTTTTTCTGTCGGTTGGCCTCGAAAATCGGGATCGAATCCTTAGTCGGGTTTATCGGAAATGGCAGATACATCCTTCCTGATGGATCGGAACGCTTTCTGGTGAATCAGGAGATGCTGCTCAGACTGACCAAAAAGCTTGGCGGAGAACTTCATGAACCCATCAAGACTACTAACGTTCAGAACCTGAGAAGTATGACTACTTGGTGCGTGCGCAAAAGCGGTTAGCCCTACCTTGGCTCTTCATTGAATAATAATAATCATTTAGATGTAACTATTAATAAAAAAGCAAGAGAACAATATCTGGAATATGATATTAATACTAGTTTTGAAATGTAACTCCTCTTAATAAGAACTGCATGTCGCCAAACATAAATAAAAAAGCTGCACCATTAATGGTTATCCTTGCCTTTGCTATTGTTTATGTGGTATGGGGATCTACTTATTTCTTCATTCAAAAGGCGTTGGCGGGCTTTCCTCCATTTATTCTGGGTGCTTTTCGTTTTCTGGCTGCTGGCTTTCTGCTCATCATCTGGTGCTCAATAAAAGGTGAAAAAATATTTGATAAAAAAAGTATTAAGCACGCCGCAATTGGAGGTATCTTGATGTTAGGTGTTGGAAATGGCCTGGTAATATGGGTTGAGCAATTCACTCCGAGTGGACTTGTCGCTATTCTGGTTTCTTCGGCAGCCATGTGGTTTGTAATTCTGGATAAGCCCAAATGGAAAGAGAATTTAAAAAGCACCTCTACTGTTGCCGGTCTGATTATTGGTTTTATCGGTGTTATCCTGCTATTTGCTGAACAAATGATGCAAACCATGAATAGCGCAGAGAACGGAACTCGGATATTGGGAATAATTTTATTACTGTTAGCCCCTATAGGCTGGGCCGCGGGTTCATTATATTCAAAATACAATTCTGATAATAAGGTCTCTGTGTCTGTTAGCACTTCGTGGCAAATGCTTGCAGCTGGCCTGGCTTTTATCCCTGGCATGTTGATCACCGCTGAGATTAAGGATTTCAACTTGCAAAATGTATCTACCGACGCCTGGCTGTCTGTGGGTTACCTGATCATTTTCGGATCTATTCTGGCGTTTAGTGCTTATGTATGGTTGCTAACTGTGCGCCCTGCCACACAGGTGAGTACCTATGCTTATGTAAATCCTGTTGTCGCAGTTTTACTCAGTATTCTTTTTACGAATGAAAGTGTCACCCTTATTCAAATTATCGGCTTATTAGTGATACTTGGCAGCGTACTGTTGATTAATCTTGCCAAGTACAGAAAAAAGATTAAATAAAAAGAAGTTGCCTCATCAGTACAATAATTAAGTAATTTCTTTTAAATCTATTTATCGACCAGGTAATTACTATTTACTTTGAAGAGTGGGTCAGGATCAATAGCAAAGTTCATGTTATCTTATATTTCCGCTATATGAGCGTAATTCTTTTTCCTAATCTTCTTTAGGGAAACATTGGGGACCAACTGCACCTCCACCATATTCCAAAACGATATTCATCTTGTAATATATATAAGTGCAACCGTTATTGTATTTGTCTATTTTTGCTTTATCCGGATTTTGTTCAAAGATTAGGTAGGAGTATTTGGCCATGCTACTTCTGGAAAAACCAATTTCTGGTATGGTGTCGTTTTCAATGGATATACAATTGGCTTGATCGAGCAGTTGTTTAATCGTCTTTTAAAGTTTCATCAGTCCAATTTAGTCTGCTGCACATTCTTTTAAGCTCAGCAGAGTCATAGCCCATATTCCATTGCTGATCAGTTTCCAGCGAATTGAAATTGTCGGCATTGTAATATTGAATCCGCATATCCACACTTGGTTGAGTACTGATGACGTTATTGTCAGGTTGAAATTCAATGTATACTAAATACCCTTTAGGTACTAGCTTCTTGTATGTGTCGATTTGATTTTGAATTTTGGTGTAATTGCTATCGATGTTGGCTATGAGTTCTTTTCTACTGCTGCTTGGCAAGCTACCCATAAAGAGTAAAAATTCTTTGGTTTTTTCGTCGGCTGAATTATAGTGGCTTTTGAATTCTTTGATGCGATCTTCTGTTCCGAGTTTTTTAAAAATTGTCTGTAAAAGAGAGTCTTTATTGATGGCTGGATTGAACCGCTGTGCGCTGACACAAAGGGCGAAAAGACTAATTATAGTGGTAAGAGTGAGAAAACGTTTCATACTTTATGGAATTTTAATGGAATTGGATTCTTCGATTGTCTAATATTATGCCAGGAATCTAAATTACAAATGTTAACGAAGATTTATCAAAAAAACACTATTTTGGTTTCCAATTGCATGCTTTAAATTAATTCACGCTAAGTTTGTATCATGTTGATATTGCTGGATATAGACGGAGTAATGGTTCCTGCTAATTCATGGAGAAGTCCCGAAATCATTGATGATGGTTTTCCTGTTTTTGATAGGAGAGCGGTATTAGCGCTTGGGAAGATTATTTTGGAGACTAAAGCAGGGATTCTTTTAACGACTTCTCATAAATCCAGATATTCAATTGATCAATGGCGTGATATCTTTAAAACCAGAGGGATTCTTGTCAGGGAATTTGACCGGTTAGGGGATAACATTACTGGTTTAAATCGTAGGGAAGAGATTTTAGCGTGGTATAAGGCTACAATGGGTTTTCAGAAAGATTTTGTAATCATTGATGATGATAAGTCTTTAAATACTTTGCCAAAGGATATTAAGGACCGGTTTGTTTTAACAAGTGGTTCTGTTGGTTTAACCGATGAACTTGCCGATCAGGCTATTTCGGTACTTAAAGCTGGTGCGTTACGGCCTGAATAGCATTTAGTAAAAGGTTATGGCTTTTGAATTACCTCCAGAAAGGATTAAAGGAACTAAAGGAAAAGCTGGATAAGGTTAAGGATTAAGAAGGAAATGACTAGAAAGATTGTTTGCGGGTAATGGTCATGATTTTGTAGTGTTAATTTTTCTGCTGTTTCTTATTGCTGGTTTTGTTTTCTCCATGCTTCCAGGCTGAGTTCGGTATCTACTGCCGCATCGTAGATGTTTATTTGATTGATAAAAATCGTAAACCTAAGACTAAAATGGACATATCTAACAAACCTACTTTGAATTACGAAATCACTTTTACAGTAATCAATAATGGGGTTAAATCCCCAAAAGTGTTATTAATGTCGAGGCATGGAAGTTCGGGTGAGGAAGCTTCTCAAGATCTGGTGTTTAACTGACTCCAGAATTATTTGAGAATGAAGAACTATTCAGAAGTGTGACGCAGCATTTAGCTTGGTTCCTACCTCGACATTATTCTTTTGCGGCTTTGGGTGGGTATTTCGCCAAAAGTGGTTCTTCCCCACTTTTGGTGGTTAAGTTGGTTTGAGTACTAATCTTTTTCTGAGCAATTCTAAGCTAGCCCTGCCGTACATTTGCCGTTTGATGGTCTTTAGCTTATTTACATTGCCTTCTACCGGGCCATTGCTCCAAGGCAAGCTGATTGCGTTTTCAATGGCTTCGTAATCCCTTAACAGGCCATTTGCAAAAGTGACGATCTCGCTAATGCCTGAGTCCAGCACATTTTCTATCCAGCTCCGAAGTTGATTCGCCACCTTGTTTTCCATAAGATTGCGGAATCCTCTTGCCAGTAATAAGGCGCGTTCTAAGCCAGATGATGATTTGCATAAATTGCATATTAGCTCTTTCTGTGTTGTAGTAAGCTTGTTTTCTGGAATCATAAACAGCATTGCAGCATTAGAGGGCTTAAAGAATGAGCCTGATTGTTGCGGCGACTTTGGATTTCTTGCTTTCTTTCCAATACGAATGCCGTAGTAAGCCAGGGCCTCAGAAAGCGTACTATATCCTCCCGGATATCCCATATGCCGCAACTCACTCCATAATGTTTTCAAATAAAGGCCATCATCTTCTTCCATTCGCTTTTTTATATAATTGAAGTAGTTCTCGATCATACCTCTGTCTTTGTAGGACTTACGGACCAGGTTTTCTGTCAACATGTATTTTCTAACTGTTTCTCTGTGCATACCCAATTGTCTTGCAATTCCTTTTATTGATAAGCCTTCTGCCTGTAATATCTTCATCTCATCAAACCGTTGCCTTATAATTCCGGTAGAAGCCACTTCTTTTTCTCTAACAGGCAATTCATCGGGTATTTCCAATGTGCTTTCCTCGATCTTCGGCGCTAATGACCTACTTAATCTGGTATATTCCCGGGTCATCATTTTAGTGAGGGCTTCGCCGAGGTTTTTCAGTAAATGCCATCGATCGGTCACTTGGATAGCCTGAGGTGCACCTTTAGTGGCCGCACGTCTATATTTGCCATAACGATCCCTGGTTATTATTTCAAGTTTTGGCTGTTTCTGAAACCATGTAATTAAACTCTTCTCTTCTCTATCGGGCAGCAAATCGACAACTCTTCTCGTTGTCAAATCTACCAGAATACTGCCATACCTTTCCCGCTTTTTGTAAGCCCAATCATCAACCCCTATAGCCGTGAAAATATCAGGTTCAGGTAATGGAGCCCTATTGATAAGTCTCAGCAAAGTAGTATCGCTGACCGGTATTGAAAAATGACAACATATTCGTTCTGTAGGTTTGCCACCCAATTCTAAAGCGGTATTAAATAGCTTTTCTTCCAGACGCTTTGTTGTCCGCTTGCATGGTTTGAAATGATCTTCATAGCGTTCTGTAAAAATTCTAAGCGGACACTCATCGGTGAGACAATAAAATTTACGAGATTTCAGAAAAATCTTGCAAGCTTTTCCAAAAGTCGGCAAGTCATTAAATTTCCTCGTATAATAACTATGTAATTTGGTCGACGGTTCGCAGCAGTTCGGACATAAACATATTTTCTGCCGACTCTGAACGTATATATTTATCTGATCAGACTGATTATCTACCGAAATAACCTTAAATACATCAGCAGAAGAGAATATTAGATTCGTAAGGGTCATTAATTTCTAACGACCACAACCATTCAATTATCATAATTACCACCAAAAGTGGGGAAGAACCACTTTCGCCGAAATGTACAATGATGACAAACAAATAAACAAACAAACAAACCCATTTTAAAGATTAATTACACTTGATTTATAGCGCCGATACGCTAAAGCTAGAAAATTAGCTAGTAAAAATGTACTTGATAGGACGGATACATCTGATGAAATTGATAGCCAAAACGTCTAAGAAAAGTATTACAACTTTCTGGAAAAGTCCGGGGGATATTATCAGGTTGAAAGCAAGCCTACTGCCATACCTACATGCCCGAAAAAGCGCATTGAAGTTTGCCCCCCAATGCGCTTTATAATATAATTTATAGAAGTTTACATCCTTCAATCAGCCTGTTTTAAGCTTCCAGAGCTAGCTTAATGCTGTTAAAATTACGGATATTTAATCTGTACTCATATCTTATTGGCATTTTTTTAAGTCTATGAATAAGCTCATATATCTTTTATTTATGAAAATGTAATTAGAATATTAAATTTGTGGTGAATTTAATTAATTCTACCACTCCTATTACTCTTTTGTCCTCCCTGGGTCATAGTTGCTCCGATAGCATAAGCATAGTAAGGAATAATCACTCCATTTGAGTCTGTGTCATGGTCTCTGTAGCACACAAAATTTCCATCGTCCTGAAGAACCCAGACAGCATTTGGGGCAATGTTAATAGGACGCGGCGCCCAATTTACCCAGTAATAATTTGTGTTACCTTCGTAACATCCTATACCAGAATCATAAAATCTAACTTGGGTACTATTATTTCCTCTTTTTTTACCAGATGCCCAGATCGGGGTCGTTCCATTATACAAAACTAAATTACCATCGGACTGAAACTCTAAATGATAAACTCCATTTCTTAGAACAGTAGTCCCTGCATTAAAAGTATGACGGCCAGGAAAACCAACTACAATGAACTTGGCATTGGCAGGATTGCTCCAATCAATAGGAGCTGCTGGAGAAACTACTGGCGGGAGTATCGTTTCGTAACCGACGGATGTGTATTTTGTCACCTTTGTAGTTGGAGATGTTACATAGTCAAAACAGGAATATTTTAATTTAATTACCCCTCCTATTTTATTCGCAGGTAAAGTCCCTGAAAACGTTAAAAGAGTTGTACTCAAAAGGTTCGATGAAAATGCGCTATTAGCAATTGACATTGGTGATGATATCTCCTCGATAATGCCATTTTTTTCATAAACCAACGTAATGACCATATCAGCAGCAAATGGTCCAAAAGTAGTAATGTCACGTTGAGTCGTTGCAATAACTTTAAACGTTATTGGAGTCGCAACATTAGTATTATTGATAGTAATTTTTCCATTGGAAACAACCGGAGAAGATATATCAAATACAAATATGCCTTGTGCATTTGCAATAGATGAGCATATTAAAAACACAAGTGCATTAATCAAAAACAATCTATAATTTTTCATTCAATTTTAATTAGATTCATATTTAAATTTATATTCATTAGATATTTCATAGAAAGCTTGAATTTCCTCTAGCGATCCACGGAAAGGTGAATCAGGGATGTAAAATTCATTCTTAACAGCATCAAACTTTACGTCATTAATATTAACTCCCTGTAAGGTGCTAACGAACTTAACAAGTTTATCATAGTTCTGAATAGAACTCTCCATATTAGACTCGGCAACCGAAATTCCCTCTTTCTTTTCGCAACTTACAAGTGCTCCAGACGCTAGAAAAGCAATTAATGCTATTCCTTTTTTAAATTTTAACATAATTATATATAAATGCTTGCCTACTCTTTTTAAGATTTTCGGCTTCCTCTAAAGTTTTATAAAATACCATTTCTAATCCAGAACAATCCGGCCACATAAAATTGAAGTGTTTGCTCCGTTTTCGTGATGTAAATAGGCGGTTAGGATGCTCGGAAAGAATTCTGTAATTGAAAAACATAATAATATGAGAGACTATATTTAATTAGGCATTGAGATCTGCTTTTTTATAAATGTATTCTAAAAGTTTTAAAAGAATGTGTTTTTTACGTAGACGCGTATTTATATTACGCGAATGAATACCATTATTACATGAACGAAGATTTGTCTTATCCGTATATAGCTATACAGTTGCTAACTGTGCGCCCTGCCACACAGGTGAGTACCTATGCCTATGTAAATCCTGTTGTCGCAGTTTTACTCAGTATTCTTTTTACGAATGAAAGTGTCACCCTTATTCAAATTATCGGCTTATTGGTGATACTTGGCAGCGTACTGTTAATTAATCTTGCCAAGTACAGAAAAAAAGATTAAATAAAAATCTATTCCCAACAGAATTTTTTAGGTAAGTTTTAATTGGTTTTGTATTTATCTGTTAAATTTTACATTGTTGATGACTTCCATAAACAGATTATTAGCCTCAACATTCTTGTTTGATGGGTATTCAATTATTCCCCGAAAGAGATGTCTAGTCTTTGGATCATAACAAAAATATTCAATAGCATTTTTAGGAGTTAATTTTTTTTGTAATAGTAAAAACTCTATAGGCATTTAAAGTTTTTATCTCAGTTTTAAATACAGTTGTATCTCTTACGTTGGCATTTCTCATCCTTTCATTATTCCTCAGACATATCTGTTCAATTTAGATCATACAAAGCAAAAAAAGGTAATCTAAAGATTAAATATTACCTCCCTTAAATTTGTTGCCCCCTGCTATCATCTCGATAGTAGGAGCTGCTACTAGGACAGGAGCTATAGCTGCTACAATAACTATAATAGTGGTAGTTTAGCTTTGGATGGTTTTTAATTATATAAAAATGGAGAAAGAATATTATTACAAAGTATTTTTGGAAGTTGCGCTTAAAGGAGCGGATTTTGTTTTTGGGCATATCAATATCTCAAACATTCCTTACAGTAAGTTTGATGAATTGTTTAGAGATCAAGTCACAGGAGAAAGATTTTTATTCGATGACTCTTTGGGCTATTTTATTGAGAAGGAATTATATCTGCAACACAAAGAATACCTAGATAAAAATATCCCGTTCACCTTTGACTTTGACCTATTTGTCTATAGTGTAGGTCTTAGAGGAGTTGATCAGCAAAAGTATAAAAAAGACTATTATGAAGAACTGCCTCCTTTATTTTAATAATAGTATTTTTTTTATAAGATTGTGGCTAAAAACCACTTTGTAGAAATTGAGTTTTCAGGTGATAAGGAGCTTTTTCGTTTTTGCATTAAAGCACTTGACTCTACAGCAAGAGATATAACTAGCCCCATGTTTCTAGAATGAGATTTGTCAACCCAGACTGCAAAAGTGGATAGTTTAATAAAACCTATTGGATGGAATAGAGGAACTTTTGCTAAAAAAATGATTCATATGATGCTTTACTTATTTGGAGGATAGTAAAAACGTTTAGCAGCGAACATCTATAGAAGGGAGAAAGAACAAATAGCTTTGTAATTCCATATATTAGAAAATGATAGAAAAACTATATTACCTGCTTTATAAAGTAGTTAAAACTACAAGAAAAAATGATCAACCTTTTTTCAACTCATACCTTGCGTTAAGCTTCTTAGAATTTATGAACTTAGCGACAATATTTGGAATAGTAAATTATTTTCTCAAGTATCGTATTTCTGAAGATATTGGTGTAAAGGCCACTTTGATAATTTTTGGTGCTATTCTTTTGTATAACTATTTTAGAGTGTGGGTGAAAAAAGAAGCTATTATTTCTAAATATGAAAGTTTGCCAAATAGTAATAATAAGTTAATTGCCTGGGTTTTTATTATACTTTCATTCTCTTTTTTTTTTATTGTGCTTAATAACCTTGTAGAATATCAACCTAAGTAATTCACCTTACAATCTAGGTGAAGTAGTCCTATGCAAGATTTTTGGGTATTAAGTTTTCATAGTGGTCTACATCATTTATTTGCAGGATTTAAGGAGTTGAACTATCTAAAATAGAGCTGATAGCATGTTTAGTTGCATACTTAGATATGCAGAAAGATATGCTCTTAAAATCTGCAATTGATGTTTTTGGTGTTTAAGAACTACTTGCTTTCGCGTTGGATAAAGGAGAAAAGACTGCTAATGGAAAGCTTTGTTAGAAAAGGCATTGATTTTTTGCAATATATATGAACTAATTTCTTCAGCGTTAGCATATACCATAAAATGCCCGGCAGCATTTATGATCACATCAGGTTTGCAATACCTGATTGGTAGTGTAATATCTTTATTGCCATGGATATGAGTTAAATTCTCAGGCCTATCCGAATTTTTCCATTCTAAGATACTCGTTAATGCCCATTTCATAAAAACCGGATCACTATCTAAAATTAATGTTTTAAGTAAAACTCTTTCTTCCGGAGTTTTGCCACCTAAAAGTTTTGTTGGAATAAATTTGGCTTGTTTGATTAATCTTGCAGTTATCATTTTTTGCAACTTCAATTTACCAGCAAGTTTAAAATACCAGGGGATCTGTTTATAACTTGGAACGCTCGAAATCAAAAATGTGTGAATTGGATTTAGTTTCTTTGCAATTTCCGTAGCCATCATACCACCCATTGACAAGCCAATTAAATAGAATGGGGTAGTATGATCAATTCCTGCAGCAAGTCTAATAGCATAGTCTTCCAATAGCTCATCAGGCAAAGGAACGATCCAGTCCAGATACATTAATTCGAAATCCGTGGGAAATACAAGATTTCTAAAGACTCGTCTATCGGCACCTAAACCGCTAATGAAATAAATTCTCACTTTTCCACTCATATAAGGCCTAACCATTGTCATCGCCAGCCAAGAGCAGGTGCTACGTGCTCCAGAATAGCAGACAGTATATGAATATTGTAGTCTACACCCAAAGTGTTCGGTATAGTCAAAAGTACAGTATCCGCTTCCTGTATAGCCTCGTCCTGAGCCAATTCCCTAATGAGCTGATCGGGTTCTGCCGCATAGCTCTTACCAAAGACCGCGCGTTGAGTAGGCTCAATATAGCCAAAGCTATCAGCGTTCTTTCCCTGCTGTCCAAAGTAATATCTGTCCTGATCGTTAACCAACGCAAAAATCGAACGGCTTACCGAAACCCTGGCCTCACGCTCGTGTCCTGCTTTTTTCCAGGCATCTTTATAAAGCCTGATTTGCTCAGCCTGCTGGATATGAAAAGGCTTACCGTTTTCATCGAATTTCAAAGTAGAACTTTGTAGGTTCATTCCATTTTCGGCCGCCCATACTGCTGTGGCATTTGATGCAGCTCCCCACCAGATGCGTTCTCGCAAGCCATCTGAGTATGGTTCCAATCTTAACAGACCCGGAGGATTTGGAAACATCGGAGTAGGATTGGGCTGAGCAAAACCTTGGCCCTTCAACTTATCCAAAAACTCCAGTGCCTTTTCTCTTCCCATATCCGCATCATTTTGACCTTCTTTAGGTGCAAAACCAAAATGCCGCCAACCTTCTATCACCTGTTCTGGAGAACCCCTGCTGATACCCAGTTGCAAACGTCCGCCAGAGATCAGATCGGCAGCACCTGCATCTTCAACCATGTACAAGGGGTTTTCATAGCGCATATCGATCACGCCTGTACCAATTTCTATTTTGCTGGTCTTTGCTCCGATTGCCGAAAGCAGTGGAAATGGTGAGGCAAGCTGTTTGGCAAAATGATGAACCCTAAAGTAAGCACCATCCAGACCTATTTCTTCTGCTGCAACAGCAAGATCAATGGACTGGAGCAAGGTGTCGCCCGCTGTACGGGTGAGATACGAGGGATGTTCTGACCAATGACCAAAGGATAAAAAACCTATTTTTTTCATTTTACCGGGATTACATTCAAATTTAGGAATACGAAAGTTTAAGATAGGTCATAGCCCAGTCATAACGATGAATGCATTCGATGCTATGCTAACTTTTGAAGATAGTTAAGAAAGTCTATTAAAGGAGTTATCGAAACCTTGCGGTTTGTAGCAAATTAATAAACTTGTCCGGAGTCATCCGCTTCATATTGTCTGGCGGATTCAATGAGTCTTTTTTTTATTCTGGAAGCCAGGTTTCGAGGCGCCAGTACTTTCATGCATTCACCAAAGCCGAGAATTTCTCTTTCCAACTCAAAGTTTAATACCACATCAACTCTAAAGGTCAGACCATCATTATCTTCTTTCAATACTTGCTGACTATGATGCAATGGCTTAGTTAGTATATAGGGAGCATTTTGTTTATTAATTTTTAAAATGACTTTGTGCGGCCTATCTTTTTCAGATTTAGTTACTCCAATCAGGTCTTCAAAATAGCGGTCAAAATCTACACCTTTATATTCGACATAAGGTTCATTTGGGAGTTCCTGAAATTCGATGATCCGATCAAGAGCGAGCGTAAGCAATTGCGCACCCTTCCTTTTCTTTACAATAACAAACCATCTATTTCTGTATTCTTTTAAAAGATAAGGAAAATAAATACCCTGACTCGCTTGTAATGCTTTAAATGACCGGTAACTAATCAGCAGTGATTTTTGTTGAAGAATAGCCTGATAAAGCGGATTAATATATTCCAATCCCCTTAGTTGCTTATTACTTTCAAATTGAATATAGTTCTTACTGGCGTTGGTGGATTTATAAAGGTTATTCTCCAGTTTGGCAATCATATCGCTCATCTCATCAAAATAATTAAAGCCGTTGAACTGCTTGAGCACACCAACAATTTCTTTCATTTTTTCTACATCACCGGAATTGATCGGAACTTTGGTTATGCTGTAAGCCAAATCGCTATAACTGTAGAATTTCCTATCAGTAACAACAATTGGTGCGTTATAGCCTAGCTTATCACTGCGCATCAATTGAATGTCGGCCTGAACTGTGCGTTTGCTTACACCGGAAGTAATCCCTTCATACTCGTATAGTCTGGAAGCTACCTTTTCGATAATATCATCCAATGTCCATTTTCTAAACCTGTTTTTTAGGCACTCATCAATGGTTTTATATCGAATTAAGGCAAGTTTATTTATTGACATATCACATCTAAGGGGTTAAAAAATCAAAATAAATAACGAATAAAGATAGGAAACGAAATTCACTACGCAATAGAATTGCGTAATTGAAGTTAAAAAATAGTAAAATCGAGAGTTAAATAAATTAATCACAATGATTAACAGTGAGTTATGGAAATATTTTTATATATTTTTTATTACGCAATTATGCTGCGTAGTAGCTCATGCATCTTTGTAATGTCAACAATAAGACAGGTTCTTTGAAAAATAAAACGTACGAAAGTACATTAAGATATTCCCGAAAGGGAATGGTGATCGAAAGGATAAACATCCATAGTTGCGAGTCTCTGATGGCTCCATAGTATTGCGCTGTTCAGCGACAATATTCTGATGTTTAAAATGGCTGATTGTCCAATTTGTGTGTCGCAGGTTCGAATCCTGCTCCTGGTAAAACAGGATAACTCAGGGGTTAGAGTAACAAATCAATTGCAGGTTCGAATCCTGCCTCCAGAGTATGGAGTAGCAAAATGGTAATGCACCGGATTTAGGTCCCGAAAAAGAAGGAACACTTTTCAAATGTTCCATTGCCAAAAGCACCAAGAAAGACATTCCGCTTTATGGAAATAACGCTCCATACCATAAAGCAGTTTGATTTATGCTTTGCAGGTATAATATAGAAAGGCAGATTTTACTGCAGCTATCTGTTCTTAGAAAGATCAAAAACGTTCTCAACGTTCTCAACGCGTTTTAACGAGATCTTTAAAGAATTGAATAACTGCTTTAAAAAGAAACCGAGTATCATTTGTACCTCCGTATAAAACAGATGAATGTCTTTTGAAAGTGCTTTATTAAAAGAATAAAATTCGACGCAGGAAGGTGCAGATCAATAAAGAGGATATCTCTCCTTCCTTAAGTCAGAAATAACTATAGCAACCAACTAAAATTAAAATATGAAAAGAGTAATGATCAATACCAACTCTGCGGGGTTGGTTTACAGAAAAAATGAATTTAAACGTGTATTGACTGCCGGAAACCACTGGTTGGGTTTTGGAGAATCAGTAATCACTTATGATATGGCAAAAACATTTATTGCCTCTACAGAATTAGACATTTTGTTATTGAATAAAGATTTTGAAGAATTGGTGACTACCATACAGGTGGCAGACAACGAATTGGTATTGGTTTATCAAAATAAGAATTTCAAACAGGTATTGAGTGCAGGAAAATATGCTTTCTGGAAAGGTTTAAACAAATATTCATTTGTTCCAGTCAACTTGGATAACTATGAAATTGCAGCAGATATCGATAAAAATACCGTAGAAAAGCCTCAGTTAGCAGGTTATATCAGAGTTTTCAAAGTAGAAAATTATGAAAAAGGCTTGCTGATGGTTGACGGGAATTTTGAAAAAGTAATGGAGCCAGGTAATTACATATTCTGGAAGAACAGAACTGTAATCCAGGTTTTAAAGACAGATATGCGTCAATTGAACATGGAAATTATCGGACAGGAAATCCTGACCAAAGATAAGGCACAGTTGCGCATCAATTTCAGCATGCAATACAAGGTTACTGACCTGATGAAAGCTTTATTGGAAAATAAAGAGTTCGACAAGCAATTGTATGTCAGCATTCAATTGAGTTTAAGGGAAATCGTTGGAAAAATGACTTTCGATGAACTCATGGAAAATAAAGACAAGATCTCTGAAAACGTCTTGAATATTTGTGCAGGCAAAGCTGAAGGTTTAGGGGTAAAATTGATAGACTGCGGGGTAAAAGACATCGTATTACCAGGAGACATCAAGGAGATCATGAATCAGGTATTAATTGCCGAGAAAAGGGCACAAGCCAATTTAATCACACGTAGAGAGGAAACTGCGTCTGCCAGAAGTTTGTTAAACACGGCAAAGTTAATGGAAGACAATGCAATGCTCTACAAATTGAAAGAAATGGAATATGTAGAAAAGATTGCGGAGAAGATCAACACCATTAGCTTGTCAGGAAGCGGGCAGATCGTTGATCAGTTGAAACAAATATTTGTAAAATAGGTAGGGCCAAGACCTTACCTTTAAAAGAACAGAAATGAAAACAAGAATACTTAATCAATTACTAGAAATAGAAAAATTGAATTAAGGAATGAACTTTATTAAAAAACAATGAAAACAAAAATAAACGGAGATGACTTGCTGGAAGCTGGTTATACTTCAGGAAAAATACTTGGTATTGCTTTAGCAACTGCAGAGAATTTGCCAGAACTATCAATTAAGGAGCTTAAAGCGCTACTTAAAACAGTAAAAGACAATCCAGAGGATTTCCTAAATGATGAAATCATGAAAACCCTGGCAGCAGAAATCATAGAAGAAAACAAGATTGAGCCTGGGATCTCATTAATGGAAAACGCCCTGCCTTATACTTTGTATGGAGCTGAGCATATTGAAGAAGGTGCAAGAAAACAAATGAACATTGCGATGCGTCTGCCAGTAACCGCTGCAGGTGCGCTAATGCCTGATGCCCATCAAGGTTATGGATTGCCAATTGGCGGTGTTTTAGCCACGCGTAATGCAATTATTCCATATGGTGTGGGTGTTGACATTGGTTGTCGAATGGCGCTTTCTATATTTGACATCACAGAGGCTCATTTTCATGAAAATGAAGCGAAGTTTAAAAGAGAATTGATTGCTCATACCAAGTTTGGCGCTGGACATGGATTTCACGGACAATACAAATCTGATCATGAGGTCTTAAGCAGGAATGAATTTAATTTAACGCCTTTTATTAAGAACCTTCATGATAAAGCCTATTCACAACTGGGAAGCTCCGGAGGTGGAAACCATTTCGCGGAATGGGGGATTATTGAGTTTGAAAAAAGAGACGAAGTCTTGAACATTGAAAAAGGTAGTTATCTGGCGCTGTTAACTCATTCCGGATCCCGTGGATTCGGTGCAACTTTAGCTGGTTATTATACTAAGCTTGCTAAAGAAAACTGTAAATTACCTGCTGAAGCTGCTAACCTCGCTTATCTGGACCTAAAATCGGAAGCTGGTCAGGAATATTGGCTAGCTATGAATCTTGCCGGAGACTATGCTTCCGCCTGTCATGAAATCATCCATAACAAACTGAGCAAGGCAATAGGGGCCGAAGTATTGGCGAAAGTTGAAAACCACCACAACTTTGCCTGGAAGGAAACCTGGAACGGCGAGGAAGTTATTGTCCATAGAAAGGGTGCTACACCAGCAGGTAAAGGTGTGATGGGAATTATTCCCGGTTCAATGACAGCTCCAGGTTTTCTGGTTAGAGGTAAAGGCGTTTCTGATGCGATTAACTCAGCATCACATGGTGCAGGTAGACAAATGAGTCGTTCAAAGGCGATCAAAAGCATCACTAAGGATGAAATGCGAACCGTATTGAAAGACCATAACGTAACCTTAATCGGTGCAGGCTTAGATGAGGCTCCAATGGCTTACAAAGACATAAGTCTGGTAATGGAAGCTCAAAAAGATCTGATTGATGTAGTCGCTAAGTTCACGCCTAAGATGGTGAGAATGGCAGATGACGGAAGTCGTGAGGATTAACAAATGAATATATTGACTTTGATTCAGTTTTTGTAACATTATAATGTTTCAAATTATCATAAGCTCTTTAAAGAATCTTTTATAAAAATGCCACCAAATTGAAATTTACAATTGGTGGCGTTTTTACATATATCACATTCCCTGTTAATATCATTCGATTTCTAAACGCCTTTCAAAACGACTTCCATTCAACTCAAACACATACCTGATAAAAGGCCTGAACACATTCTGAATTACGCCAGTGTGTCGCTGTTGGATGCTTGGAGAAATAATCGAGGTCTGATAATTTCCCATGATGACTTCACCGGTATGTGACAAAACCTCAAAAGAAATCAGCTTAATGGGAACAGAATATCCATTTTCTATCAAAGCAGATAGGTTTGCTGATACATACCCGTTTATCGAAACCTTTGAAGTAGTGTTGACCTGCGTAAAAATCATATCCTCCGGATTCACCACTACTACCTGACAAGCAGACTGTACCCTGGGATGAGGTACTGAAATCGCCCAGATAATAGCTGTTCCTTTCCCTTTGGTCATAATCTTGCCCTGCTGATCTACCGTAGCAACGCTGAGATTGGAGGAATTCCATTTCAATGATTTATCCTTAGCTTGTTCGGGTAGCACCGTTGCTGTTAAGGTATGTTCCTGAGCCACTGCTAAAGACAGAGTAGGTGAGGACAAGATGATTCTTTCCACCTGCACCGGAGTAACCGTAACCTGGCAGCTTGCGGTCTTCCCTCCATCAACGGTGCTAACCCTGATTGTGGTTGTTCCCTCTTTTACTCCCAATACCGTACCCTGTATTACAGTGGCCACCTGCGGATCATCCGAAGACCATGTTAACCGCTGATCAGTCGCATTTGCAGGCAAGATCCTTGAAACCAAACGTGTCCCTGCACCAACTGTGACATAAACTTGTTGAAGGTTCAATGAAACTGATTCAACCGGTACCAGAGCCACCTGAATTCGCAATGTCCCTGTAATAGCTGTCCCTTTGATCTGTGCAACAACATCTGCTGTACCAGCGCCCACTGTCAGGACCTTACCTCCGGAAACCTTGCAAACAGTCTCATCAGAACTCGACCACTCAATTTCCAGCTTATCCGGATCTGTTACCTCTGGTGGATCTATTGAGTAAGTAATCAGGGTTTCTTCCCCCAGAGAAAGCGAAGTTTTTTCTGCCTGTAAACGCAATACCTTTGGCAAAACCGGAACTACCCGAATCTTTATCCTCGCTGTTAATCCCAGCCCCCTGGCAAGGACCGAAACCTCTGTTTCTCCGACCTTTAACCCATAGACCTTACCGTTTTCTACGTTAGCCACACTGGCATCAGATACAGACCAGTCATATCCCGGAGGATTTAATTCGGAAGGAGAGTGGAGTACCTTCAGCTCGGCCGAGCTCCCGGCAGCGACTGTCAGTAGATTTTCCTTAAACTGTATTTGAGTTATCCTGGTCGGCCTCGGGATATCCCCATTTCGACTACAGGCCGACAGGATGATCAACAAAAGCAGTATCCCTCCATATCTGAATGGCTGTCTAGGTTTAAAAATGGCTAACATATGCTTTGGGATTTATTTCTGGGGTTCTGTTGACTTTACGTAGTATTGTACTTCTCCATCACCTATTGGAACTACAAGTGTCTGTTTGTTATTCACGAGCTGGATAGTCCAATTGTTCAAGTTTGTTTTCTTTGCGGGAGAAAGTTCAGCAGATGTATATTGTTTTGTTTCCCCAAATCCCGGAGGGTTAGCCGAGCCACAGGTATTAAAAGACCTGTAATGACCACTGGCATAGTATACATCAAAAGTTTTCGCTTCTTTATCGATCTTCACAGTTCCTTGCTTATAACCCAGCACCTGAGTCCTGCAGTAGGTAGAAGTACTGGTATAATAAAAATACTCCTTTACACGGCCGTCTTTATACAGCATATACCCTAGAGCGATCTCATTTGCCGGACCTTGATAAGTGCCATTATAGTCCCAAAAATTGCTGATTGAACTTACTCCTGCGATCCAGTAACCTACAAGTTCATCGGGTACCGTAGATCTGGGATGATTTCCATAACCCTCTTCAATATCTGGCGACTCTGCCTCGGTTTCTTTACAACCGTATGCTGTGCCAGTCAAAATTGTTATGGATAATAAAAGAATCGGTAAAAATAAGCGAATTGGTCCGCTATAAATTTTTGTTTTATTTGTTTTCATTTGTTGAATGTTAAAATTGAATAAATATGTTTCTGATGATTAAGGGATATATACCCTGGCTTTGAACCGGCCGGTAATACTGGCGGTGTTTATTAGTAGAGGTCCTATTCCGGCATTAGGTACCGTAAAATTGCCCTCCACCCATTTGTTGTCCATTTTTGTGATGTTGATGCTGCCACCACTAGGCAATAAATCTTTTTGCAAAGGGTCCACATAGGCACTGGTATATCCTCCATTACCCATTAGAAAGTGAAACTTGTTTCCTGTAGCAGTCAGATCATAAGAATAGGTGCCTACGCCACCGTTCCAGGCCAGCAGGAATTCACCGCCACCCTCAGCGCCTGGATTAGACAAAAGAAACCTTTGTCCTGACTTTACCGCCGGTGTAACCGGAAATTTTCCATTGCTCACATTTAACTCGGCCCATCCATCACCCATAATCTCGATATTGGACAATAACATAAACGTACCGGTCACCGGCGCATTCAGGCTCAGGCTCACCGTTGCATTGGTAGAACCATTCACCGTAGCAGGAGCCTGATAGGTAATCGTACTGCCATTGGAACTGATGATGTTCCCGGGACCGGTCAAATCCCAGGATTTAATATATTTTGAGGGCAGGGGTACAGGGGTACCTACCGGATAACCTGGCTCAGATGCCCCATCACTGGTTAGCGGTACCAATAAATCCTCGTATTTCGACTGGGTATAAATCAGTGCCTTAACTACCTGTTTATTTCCCGGTTCCAGACTGGCATGAAGTGGCGAAAGCGATACCCGGTTCATCATTGACCAATCACTGAAATGTGTCGTTTTAAATGTTACTGTCTTTCCCTGAATATCATAACTGCTTGCCCCAACAAACTTCCAGACCCCACTTGTCATTTGGTAAGAAAATCCAAAGGTCTCCATCATTGCTATCGAGTCTGTTTCCACAGAAAAAGCATAAGTCAGCGAAACAGGCTTTTCAAACTGGACATCATGCGGAGTAAGTCTAAAGGATTTTCCTGCGCCTGCAATATTTGTTCTGGTAATGGGCTCAATACCAATGGTTGTCTCAGCTTTCAGCGCACCAGCGGGTATATTAATACTCAGACCACATTCCGAAGAAGCGAGCACTCCACCTGCTGGCCCAATACGCCGGGTTACCGCTGCTCCCGTCGAAACTCCCTGTGGCCTAACCAAGGCCACAACCTCGGAACTTTCTTCGTCCACTACTTTTACTTTATCCTTTTTACAGGCGAGTATGCTTACTGCACACAGCATACCTATCAGGTACACACTTAACTTTTTCATGTTCTAATTGCTATCGTATTTGTTTAAAATAATTTGAGATCAAAATTAGCCCGGACACCTTAAGGGATAAATAAGCGACATTAATCATATTTATAGGTACTACTACCCATTTTCAATACTTTAATCTTATTTATATTTGAACATGATTGTAAGGCGGATCATTTGTGTGCTTATGGTATTGGCAGCGAGTCTAAACGTTGCACCAAAAGATATTGTGCTGAGCAATACGGAGGCGTTTTATAAAATCAAAGATGCACGTCTTAATAAAAATGCCCTTTGGATCAGCATCACCCTGACCAATAGTTCCAGCTCCAGCGATTGGTACATCCAGGTGCCACCACCTGTGAGCGAGGTAGATCTTTATATCGCTCAAAAGGACGGAAAGTTCCAGCACATGAAGCTGAACAACAAAACACCGTATACCAATCGCCCGGTAAAAGTAAATGGATTTATTCTGCCATTGAAATTACAAAAAGGGGAAAGCCGGCATTATTACTTGCGTATCAAAAACAACTATAAGCTCAAAATCCCGATATATGCGGGCACGCTGGAAGCCATTTATGAAGAAGAGCATTTCAAAAATGTCGTCAACGGATTTATGTTCGGGGCATTACTGGCTTTAATGATTTACAATCTGTATATCTACATTGCTATCCGTGATAAATCCTATCTGTTTTATTTGGGGTATTTGTTTTTTAGTGTGATCTTTTTGCTGATCTGGAATGGGTATATTCAGGGGCAGCTACTCATTAACCTGTTGTTAGCTTTCATATTTTGGCTCCTCACAATTTATGTCAATTTAAAGAAAGGTTACAAATCTTTGCTTTTTCACATCGCTGCTTTTTCCTGTGTACCCTTAAGCTATTTATTATATGAAGGCTTTCATTCCTCCATGAGTATTCAGATGGGGCTCTGCCTGCAATCGCTTGTCCTCTCATTTGCCCTGGCCGTAAAACTGAATGATTCAAAAAAGCAAACCATGCGTTTACAAACGGAAATGCTGGAGCAGACCGCAGGTTTCTCCAAAGAACTCCTCATCGCACAGGAAAACGAAAAAGAAAGTATCGCTATTGAGCTCAACAACCGCATCGGACAACAACTGGTACAGCTCAAAAATGAAATCTATGTATTGGAAAAACAAAGCCAGGGTGCAAATCCTGATTTGTTTTATAGCATTACCCAGGATATTGGAAAGGCTATTGAAGAAGTCAGTAATGTATCGTTCTCTCTCAGGCCTTATCAAATGGATACGCTTGGATTGAAGCGCTCCTTAGAACGTCTGGTGGAGGAGATGTCCACTGATGCAACCACAAACATACATTTGAATATAGATGATTTAGATCATTTGTTGGACAAAGAAGCTCAGATGAACCTGTACCGGATTGTCCAGGAACTGCTCAGCAACCTGATCAAGCATGCAGAGGCTACCAATTGCAACATCCGTATCAAGTCAACCGCAAAACATTTAAGACTGAACTATGAGGACAATGGAAAAGGATATCATACCAAAAACTCCTCTTCAGGTTTAGGCCTGTCGGGCATCAGAGAACGTTGTAAACTCCTGTATGCCGAAATAAAAATAAACAGCAAACTCAGTGAAGGAACTAAAGTATCCATCAAAATTCCTACTAAAACCATAGCCATATGAATGCAAAGACAACCATACTCATCGCTGACGACCATCCGATATTCCTTAAAGGACTGAAAGAAGTTATAGAATCTGAACCCGGTTACGAGGTTATTTTTGAAGCTAAAAACGGCCTGGAAGCACTAGCGATTGCTCGGACCCGTCACCCGATGGTGACCATACTGGATATAGACATGCCGGAAATGAATGGACTGGTCGCAGCCGAAGAACTGATAAAACTTGTTCCGGAGGCTAACGTCATCCTACTGACCATGCACAAGGCAAAAGACACCTTCCTGCACGCGCTCGATATTGGCGTTGCTGGATATGTGTTAAAAGAAAATGCGGTGGTCGATATCATTCAGGCCATAGAAGCAGTCATGACCGGAAATTCCTACATCAGTCCGGAGATGAGTTCTTTTTTATTGACCCAGCGCAGAGCTGCAAATCATAATCCAACTATCAATGAGCTGCTCAGCACACTGACACCATCAGAAATGAAAATATTGAAACTGGTAGGCAGCTATAAAAGTACAAAAGCCATCGCTGATGAACTTTTCATTAGTGAAAAAACGGTTTCCAATCACCGGATGAATATCCTGAAAAAATTAAACTTGAATGGCAAAAACAGCCTACTGCGTTTTGCCATAGAACAGCGCTAAAAAATGAACATAGGGTTACTCAAAGCTTTAATATTTTTCCTGTTACTTTCCAGTATAAGCTCAGGTAATGCTCAGGATATTCAACTAAAGGACAACGGAAAAAGCTATCTCCTCAGCTACCCGGAGTTTCTGGTTGATCCTGACAATAATTTGCATATTAGCCAGGTTCAGTATAAAAACTTCAAAACTTCAGAGTTCCCTACCTTGTCATTAGGCGCCACCACGGCATCGGTTTGGGTTAAAATTCGCATTCAAAACCAAAGTAATCAAACCGGCTGGCACATCCAGATTGACAGTCCGCCGGTATTGGAATCGGTCAGCATATATCAGAAAAATGACGGTCGCCTGTTTAAGATATTTGCAAGAGGAGCCAGCATACCCAAAGCGACAGGGGAGGTAAGGGTCAACAACCTGCTCATACCGATTTCCATCCCGGTTCATACCCAGGCAGAATTTTATATCAAGGCCAGCAGCAATAATATACTAAGGCTGCCAATTAAAGTCACCACCTTACAAAATGCTTTTGAACAGAGCTACATCACCGATCTATTGAATGGAATTGTTTTTGGGATGCTGATCGCATTTGCCATTTACAACCTTTTTGTATACATCATCACAAAGGAACAGCCTTATCTATATTATCTGGGCTATATATTTTTCTGGAGCCTGAACCTGTTTTTTTACAATGGATTTCTGCCGGATATACTTAGTGAACTCATCTGGTTAAACAGCGCAGGAACGATTATTGCCATTGCCAGCCTCCTGAGTGTCATTTTTACCAATTCCTTTTTGCAAACCAAAAAAAACAGTCCTTTTTTCTATAAAATAAGGGGACTGATGTGCCTGCTTTCAATAGTGATTTTGCTGACTGACATTTTCTACAAAGGCACCTATTCCTTTATGCTCGTGCAATACCTGATGTATCCCTTTTTTATTTATTGGTTTGGAGCAGGTATTCAGAGTTTAAGAAAGGGCTACAAACCAGCGATCTATTTTATATTGGGATTCGGATCTCTCATGCTGGGCAACGCTGTATACAACTTAAAAGACCTTGATATCCTGCCTGACAACCTGATTACCCGTACCAGTATGCATTGGGGTACGCTGCTTGAGGCCCTTATACTTTCTTTTGCCCTGGCCAGCAGGCTCAATTTTTACAGAAAGCAGCAGGAGCAGATCCAGCTAAAAACTATCGAAGAAAAAAGAGGTTTTTTGAAAGAACTTCTTCAGCGTCAGGAACAGGAAAAAAAACGCATCGCCATGGAACTTCACGACAACATTGGCCAGCAGCTGATCTTGATCAAGAACAGGTCATGGCGGCTTCAGCAACTTAGTGAAGGCGTCATTAAAGACTTAGTGAGCGAGCCCATAAACCATATTGCAGCTATCATGGCTGAAGTACGGGGAATACTTCACCGGTTAAGGCCTTACCAAATGGATTTGCTGGGATTAACCCAAAGTATCAATGGCTTAATAACAGATACTTTTACTGATTTTGATATCGAGCAGGGAAATACAGATGAAGTCAACGAGTATTTCAATACAGACGAATCCATGCACATTTTCAGAATCTTGCAGCTATTGACAGACAGTATTTTGGCAAGCAAGCCCGACAAACAGATCCGCTATGCCATCACTCGTCATGTTTCAAGTGTAGATTTCAGGTTCGAAATTCAAACTACCCGGCGCATACTGGACGGTTCTCCTGATATTAGGAACAGACTGGAACTACTCAAGGGACATATTAGTGTTCAAAAGAATCAAAATAACACCCAAATCATAGTCAACATCCCATTTACTCCTTAAAATAGGCAGTACTACCCAGGTATTTGAACAGTATTCCCTATTTCCGGGACTCTGTTTCCAGCTTAATTTTGAATCGTATTTCAAACCTGCTGATTAGCAGCCACGAAATCAAGCAAAATAGAATTTAGCTATATCATGGAAGAGATGAGATTTAACCTGTTTAAAAGCGTACATAAAGGATTAAGAGCCCTGCTTGCCGACACACTTTTGCAACTTCAGCAGACAGATTTTCTAATTGCTGACCAGGCTACTATTGCTGTTGAACGCATTAAACTGGTTTTGCTGCTGATGCACAGACACACGAAATGGGAAGAGGATTTCATTTTTCCGAAACTGGGTGCCGAAAGCCAGAGCATGATTAGCTTTTTTACCAATCAGCATTATCATACCGATGCTTTAACATTAAATATAGACATCCTGATTTGTGGGTTTGTAGAAGCAAAAACGAACGCGGAAAAAGAAGCGGTTGCCAATAATCTATTGAATGCTTTTGTGGAATTCCTAGCCTACAATTTTAATCATATGAACATGGAAGAACAGCTCATCAACCCCTTGCTTTGGAATAATAACAATGACAATGAACTCCGGGCGCTTCAATTGCAGCACCTCAATGCCTCTACCAGCAGAAGCGAGCAAGTTTTTCTGCAATGGATGCTAATCCATAACACCAACAGAGAATTGGCCAGCTGGATGAACAGTATGAATCAAAAATCAACCCAGTTTAACCTGGTATATGACCTGGCTCAAAAGGTCTTGGCACCGGAAAGACTGGAATCTATTAATTTAAACATATACGGAAATGAAAATTAACAACCGGCTTATCCAATTCGCTGCGGGCGTTTTTTTCCTGCTTGCCTGCATTTTGGTGTGGTTTACCCCACACCATAGTGAGACCCTACATCAACCTTCCAGACTTAAAGTTAGCGCAGGAACGACAAATGAAAACACAGTATCAGGATATCAAGTAAGAAAAATCAGCCTGGAGATATCCTTGTTCACTAATTTATTTTAAACAAACACAACATAGACATGAAAAGAATAATTTTTATCTCGGCCTTACTATTGGCTGGAAACAATTTAATGGCCCAGGGCTTTTTAAACAAACTGAAACAAAAAGCAGAAGACATGGCCTCTAAAACCATTGACAAAGCAATAGAGGGAAAAGGCAAAAAGAATAGGGAATCGAACAATACAGGCCAATCCGGTGTAAAAACTGAAAATAGCTCTGGTAGCACTAATACTGCTTTAACGAGTACCACTACGTACGACTTCGTTCCAGGATCTAAAGTATTGCTGGCAGATAACTTTTCTCAGGATGCTATTGGCCAGTTTCCATTAAAATGGTATACAAGAAGTAAAGGTGAAATCGTTACCGTGAATAACGCCAAAGGCAATTGGCTGCGCGTATATCCCGGTACATTTGTTAGCCCCGTAGTAAACATCGGAGAAAACTCGACCATTGAATTTGATTTGATCATGAACTGGCCGAAGGCGGGCGGTTATTTGGTGCCGGCAATTGGTTTCGCTTTTTATGACCGTGGAAATAAGGGAGAAATTTTATCTTACGACTACCGTCTGAAAAATTGCCTGAAATTCACCATTGCACCATACAGATCCGAAGCCGCAATACAACTGACTTCCTATGAAAACGTAGCAAAGAAACTCGAAAGCGACAAGTACAAAGTGGCAAATTTTGAGAGTAAGGTCGGCAGTGTGATACATGTGGCCATCAGCATCCAAAAAGAAAGAGTAAGGATCTGGCTGGATCAGGAAAAGGTATTTGACTTGCCGCAGGCAGCACCGCTAAATGGCAATTTAAACCAGCTAAAAATTGATATGTCCACTTCTAACTATACCAATGACCAGCTGGGTTATTATGTTTCAAATTTCAGGTTCGCAGAAGGAAGCTCGGACAAGCGCTCCAAACTTTTGACCACAGGAAAATTGGAAACGAGTGGAATCTTGTTTGCTACTAATTCTGCGGAAGTGAAATCAGATAATGAAGGTACAATCAAGGAAGTGGCAGCGGTTATGACTGAAAATCCCGACCTGAAGATCAAAATTATCGGACATACCGATGCAATCGGAAAACCTGATGCCAACCTGATTTTATCTGCAAAGCGTGCCGAATCAGTTCGTGATGCACTGGTAAAAAACTATAAAATCAATGCCGACCGTATGGAGACAGAAGGTAAAGGTTCTAGTGCCCCGGTAACGGATGACAAAAGCGAGGCAGGTAAGACCAGGAACAGAAGAGTGGAATTTGTAAAAATATAAGATTATGATCTATTTATTTAACGTCAAAGGAACTGGAAAATCCCTCAAAATCAATACCTCAAATGACTAAGATAACGCATAGGAGAATACAGTGGATATTGATTTTAGTTATTATTCTTCTGATTGCACAAATGATGAGTTATTAAAATGCTGTCTTTTGAAAGATGGGTTAGTGCTAATAAAATTATTAATTGCTGTGATGGCATTGTTTATACCATTATTGTTTATTACAATGGCGAAAGGAAAGTTTTTAAATCGATGTTTCCGCCGGAAGAGGCAAGAGATTTAATTGCAGTTTTGATCGATATTTGTAAGAATAGTTCTGTGAAACATCCCAGTAAAGATTTTATGCTGGAGACTATGAAAGATAGATAGTACTACCAGGCAACTGAGAGTTCTTTTGCGTTCGATGAGATATTAACGGAAATCATCTTCGCTAATCTTTTCGTTTACTAACAGTTTTACCATTTTTACCTTTTGCTTTTGATCTCCCTCTCCAAAAACTACGTCGGTATAGTAGGTCAATTTCCCGTATTTTTTGTAGCCGGAGAAATAACTGCTGCTGAATCCGCCTTTTTCGGTGGTGAATTTATCTTCTCGCAGTTGCAGGAATGTTTTTTTGCTATAGTAAATAACTCTTACCGTTCCGTTTGCGCAGGTGGCTTTTATCTTAAAGCAGTCTTCTTTTTCTACTTTTTCGGTGCCTGCCAATTCTAAGGTATATAGGGAAGGGTCAAGGTAATCCAGTTCGTTGAAGATGTTCTTACGAAATTTTTTGTCACTGAACTGTTCCTGGTCGGCGAGCTGTTTCTTTCCTTTCGAAAGCTCATATCCTTTTTCTCCATCATAGAAGTTCTGGAACACGGTTCTGCCTTGGTAGACAATTAGGAAAGACCCTTTGTTGGGTAGCATTTCTTTGGTGATCCAGTTGACCTTGCGGCCTTCCATCTCTGTAGCCATATCGCTGTACAGGGTTTTGATAGATTGTAGATAGGTTTTCCCCCCAGTCGCCTCGATGTTTTTTTCGATGATCTGCTGAGCCGTGAGGTTGTCCTGAGCGTGGATTCTTGTAAAGTTAAGGGTTAAAAGTATCGTCAGGGAGAGAAGCGTTGTCTTCATAAATATATTTTTTGGTATTTAGTACTTTGAAATTTACCAGTTTGGATTGGCAAAATAGGATTTTCTAGTGGTATTTCAGAGTTTTTTCTCTAACGAGTTTTACTGGGCGGGGTTTGTGGGGCTAGATAGTGGATTCGATCAGTAGCATGAGATCTTTGAGCCTAACGAGTTGTGTTTATAAAATTTCCTACCTTTACGTGTCATTTGAAATCCTATTTTTATGACTGTTGAATCAATCTCATTAACGAAATACATAGCAAGTGACTTTTCAACCTATTACCCGCTGGTAAAAGAAGATAATGTCATGAAGTATATCACAGGCAAGGGGCTAACGTTGGAAGAGGCTCGAAAAAAATTCGACTCTATGATTGAAATCAATGCTAAAGATCCTAAAATTGGTTATTTCAAAGTTTATAATAATGCTGGTGAATTTATAGGTGATGCCAAATTAGAGTGGAACATGCTGGATAATTCTCAACTAGAGATTGGCTATATCCTAAAGGAAGTATATTGGGGCAAGGGTTATGGCAGCATGATTTGTATAAAATTATTATCGCTTGCGGAGGAACAATTTTCAACGGTAGACATCATCGGAATCATCGATCCTGATAATGCGGCCTCAAAAAGACTACTTGAAAAATTTGGGTTCAAAAGCTACTTTATTGGTATTGAAGATGATTTGCCAACCGAAAAACTTATCCTAAAAAAGCAATTGATTTAGGTTTGATTTTTTGATATGGGTAAATATTACTAGGTCTTTAAAAAAATGATGTTTTTATTGCTAAACATAGGTCCTGACTGAATTTCAACAACCAATTCAGTGGCGGTAAGTTTCAATATTTTGTAGGAGACCTTTTCTGATTTAGATCCATCTTCAAATACCATTAGTAAAGACTTACCATCAGGTGCAATAATATACTCACCAACACCCTGGATTACACCATCTGTGTAAAGGAATACTTTCTTCCCTTTAACAAAATGGAATTCCCCTAATGTACCTTTTCTAGTGTATTCTAACTCACCTGATTTGTCTGATTTAGCTATAATCTTCCAACGCTTCAATAGGGCAACAGATGGATTGGCACTAATAGGGCCTTTTGGAATCGTTATTTTGGTTGATTTTGGTTCTGATTTATGTACAATACTTTTAGTCTTTTGCTCTTTATATACCAAAACATTCGGGTCTGATTTTCCATAGGTATAGGTAGCCTCTTCAGGGTAGGAACTGCATTCGTCATTTTTATTTGCTTTGACTTTAGTTATTTTTAACCCTGAATCTATATTGGTCAACTCAAAGCTTAATGGGATCCTCTTATCATTAAATGACCAGACATTTGGACTAATCAGGTTTAATGTTCCCTTGAAAGCTGCATCACAAAGTGGCCTGTCATAAGTACCAAAGTCTACTGTCATCTGCTTTGCCGAAATGTTGCTGAATGTGAATTGATATATAGCTAAAGACCCAGCTATTTCCTTAGCAAATTTGTAAGCACCAGCTTTAATAGGGGTAATGGTTCCTGGTACTATATAGGTTGTGTCTTTACTAGTTTGATTTAACAACATTCTAAAGGATGGATGAGGGGCACCATTTTGATAAGAATAGGCCTCCAATTTGTGTTTTCCATCTACCTTAAAAAAGTAAAATCTTCCAATTCCTCTAACCTGAGGTGATAAATCTATATTCATTTCGAATCCGCCGTCTGAGTTAATCTCAGCGGTATAAAAAGTTTTACTATTATCTTTTTTATTTTTAAGGTCATAATTAATCTCCTTAATTTTAGCCACACCTGTTTTGTCTATTTCACTTATGATCCATTTGCAATTCGATGTGGTGGATGGGATTTCTGGAGCTGATGTTTTAGTAAACGTTCCTTCCCAAGTTCCTGCTAAATCAACTTTATTTATTGTTGGTAAAGCTCTTTCATCATCCATACGTGTAACTGTAGTTACAATATTCACTGCACAATTTTCTGTATCTCCTTTAAAACTGAATTTGATTGTGTCTTGTGTCGGATTTGCTCCAATTTTCAATTGTCCAGTATACACTCCGTTACAGCGATTTCGATAATCTTCACGATAAAGAGTTGATCCGATCATTTTTATTTGCATAGTGGCAGTATCATAATCAAATTTCAATGGTTGCTTACCAGATTTACTTAGTTTGTTAAAAACTAAATTCTTTTCAGATTTGAGAGGGTCTTCGGCATAGTATTCATACATAAAACCAGTAACACCAGTACTCGTTACTTTATCAATTATAAGTTCCCATTTGTTTATAGAAATAATTTTACCTTTTTTATTTTCAAAACGATGAATACCTGACCATTTTCCTAATAATATTCCCTGTGCTTTAACAATGGTATTCATACTGCACAATAGAGCCATACACCATAAAATGTGCTTGTAGTAAAATTTAATCATGATCATGAAATATTGGTTTGTTTCCCTACTGTTAAATTATAAACAAAAAATCTAAAAAACAATCAATCCATTAATTAATGTGTTCTTCATAACTTTACACCAAGATCTCTACAAAACATACCAATGAAAAGGCTATTGCAGGAATAGCTCTGGGTTGATAGAATTAAAAATTAAACCTTATGAAAGATATGAAAATAGATTTTCTAAGCCACAACGAATCTGCCTGGAATAAACAGGCATTGGATCAAAATGAATGGTCTCAGCCTGTTAGCTCAGCCTTGGTGAATGCCGCTAAGCATGGGATATGGAATGTGCATCTGACCCCAGAACCTTTACCAAAACAATGGTTGGGTGATGTTAGGGATAAAAAGATACTATGTCTTGCTTCAGCTGGTGGTCAGCAGGCTCCTATATTAGCGGCGGCTGGTGCCAAAGTCGTTGTTTTTGATCTATCAGAAGAACAGTTAAGACAGGATTTAATCGTTGCACAACGAGATGGCCTGTCCCTGGAAACGATTCAGGGAAACATGAACGATTTGGGAGTATTTGATCGTGAATCATTTGATATAGTCTTTCATCCAATATCAAATCATTATGTCGAAGATGTAAATCCTGTGTGGAAAGAGGCTTATCGTGTGCTAAATAAAGGTGGATTTTTACTAGCCAGTTTTTTTAATCCAGTTGTATTTATTGGAGATAGAAACCCCCAGGACATTACCGATGGTATTATTAGACCCAAATTCAAATTACCATATGCAGATTTGAAAGATCTGGATGCTAAAGATGTCGAGAGAAAGATTGAAAGACAAGAAGCGCTTGTTTTTGGTCATACTTTAACGGATCTTATCGGTGGACAATTGCGAGCGGGGTTTATGATCGCTGATTTTATAGAAGACTCACAACCTAAACCACGATTTTTAATAGATCAGTATCTGCCCACTTTTATTGCGACAAAGGCTATTAAGTTATAAGAAGCAGAGCTGGCAGCAAACCGGCAGCCAAATTAGAAATGGTTGTAGCAAATAACTTTCTTGCTCATAATGTTAGATAATAATATCAAATGTTATTTTTTAGAAAGATCCAAAACCCTTGTGTACAAAAGATAGATAAGAGGGCCTATAAAAGGGATTAATAATATTATTAATGCCCATAAAACTTTGTTTTTATCTATTGAAGATTGTCTAAAGAGATCATACATAGCTGCCAATGGCATGCCAAATAAGATTAGTAAGATTGCTAATTCGCCCATTTCTAAAATAGTTAGATTTTTTATATTATTTCTCTAATTTTTTTGTTGCTATTTTGGCAGGAATATAAAATTATAAATGCAACTATTAAAAATAGCGAATATTTTTTAATTATTTTTTGTTTAACTTAAATAAACTATGTTATTCTTATAAATTGGTATTATTGCAACTTAATAGAAAATGATTAACGACAAACAACTTACACATATAAGCAAGTTTTTGAGTTTGATACTACGACATCAACCTGAAACAATTGGTATTCAGCTTGATCAAAATGGTTGGACTGATATTGAGATACTAATTGAAAAAGCTAACAATTATGGGATACAATTCGATAGAGAAATATTAAATCACATTGTTGCAACTAACTCAAAGAAACGATTTGCTTATAACAATACCCTTGATAAAATAAGGGCTAGTCAAGGACATTCACTAGAGTTTGAATTAGGTTATAGCAATCAAAAACCACCGGAAATACTTTATCATGGAACCAGCGAAAAATCAGTTCAATCAATTTTGGAAACAGGACTTGAAAAGAGATCCAGACAACACACTCATTTAAGTAGTGATATAGAAACGGCAATCAAAGTCGGTCAACGACACGGAAAACCTTTTGTATTCAAAGTATTAGCAGAACAAATGTATAATGATAATTTTCAGTTTTTCATTTCCGACAATGGCGTTTGGTTGACAGATAATGTGCCGACTAAGTATTTGAAACAAAATGAATAGTGAAATTACCTACGTTTTTTTCATGATTTAGAAAAAGGAAAGAAAGCACTTAAATAGATTGTAATCTTGCTATTTATGCTAATAATACTTCTGCAGGGATACCTAGTTTTTGGTGAAGTAATTTTGCAATCCTTAACGTGAGCGGTTTTTTGCGATTTAGCAATGCTGAAACATAAGCTTTACTTCCAATCCACTCTACCAGATCTTTACTTAATAAACCTTTTTCCTCCATTTTTAATTTAACAACTTCTATTGGGTCTGGAGAAGGAATTTGGTAATGTTCATCTTCGTATTGTTTAATGAGCAATAATGCAATTTGTAACTGTTGTCCTTCTTTACTTTCTGGCGAGAGGTCCAAATCAAACTGAAGATCAATCCATTCTAATAGATCTTCATATTGTTTTTCAGTTTTTAAGATTTGTAATATCATCTTGCTTATGCTTTGAAATTAACTGTTTTGACGTTTATTTTATTATACTCTTCATGAGTTCCAAACCATTTAATCTGTATGGTTTTGTATTTGAATATCATTCTGATTACTAATCTGTAATGGTTACTTAAAATATTTATAACTACCCGGTCATCCCCAACTAAGCTGACATTGGCATGAGCCAATTTGAGCTCTTGGAAATTTTTAAACTCGCAGGCTAAAAATTCATAATACCACTCAAATAGTGCGTTTTTTGCATTCGGATACTCCTTTGAATACGCTAAAAGCGTTTTTCTATTAATAATATTAAACATAACAATAGTTTACTATTGGTGAACAAATATAACAAGTTTACTATTAGTAAACAAGTCTATATCAATAAGCTATTATGTTGGTAAAGAATTATAATATTTTTTTAATCATATTTATAACTGGATGATATGTTAACCAGATCCTCCTGTGTCCGATGAATTGTTAACCGGAATTTGCTGTCAAATGCCATTAAATTCTCTCCTATAGGCAGCAAGATTGTAATTAACGGTATAGAGGATGGTGATTCAATAACGGTGTCGGCGGTAGAACCTGGGCTAAAAATGCGACACCAAGTGGAGCTGTATAAACTTAATGATTAGGCCTAATCAGGATATTGGAAATATCTCAATTAGGCCTAAGATTGTAATCATTTTAGAATTTTACTGTTTAATCGTTTTTAGCATTTCTTTAACTGCCATTTCGATTTGTGTATCTGATCCACTTAAATAGGATTCATATTTAACAGGAACCTGAATGTCTGGATAAACCTGCAGATTTTCGGTGGTCCGGTTTTCTTTTCCAATTGTACCAATCATAGGTATCCCGAATACTAGTGTCGGGTCTATCTGGCGTTCCCACCATACGGCTGTTCCGGTACCAGCAACAGGCATACCAATCAGTTTGCCCAGCCCATTTTGTTTGTAGATATAAGGGAAGATAAATGCATCACTGTAATTGGCTTCATTCATCACTACACAACTAGGTTTGGTCCATCTCACATTAGGCTCACCACCTTTAAGTCTGTTGCCCTGAGGGGAAAATTCCAGGTATTTTTTTCCGGATAAGAATGTGTTCAGGTCGTCATGCAACCATCCTCCACCATTATATCGGGTGTCTACAATCAGCGCTTCTTTTTCAAGGTTTTTGCCCAGAACAACATCAAAGGTTTCTCTGAAACTGGCGTCATTCATCCCTTCCACATGTACGTATCCAACTTTTCCACCGCTTAGTTTGTCTACCATCTGCTCCATTTTAGCAATCCATCTTTTGTACATCAGCGTGTTCTCTTCGGCAGTTACTACAGGTCTGATGGTTTCTGTCCACTTATTTTTACTGATGGGATCATAAAAGCTTAACAGGGTGTTTTTACCCTTTTTGTTGTTTAGGTATTTCGCCCAATCCACGTCATCAGTAATAGATTCATTGTCTATCGCCATGAGCAGATGTCCAGCTTTAACTTTGCTTTTCTTTGTTCCCAAAGGACCACCTGCGATAACTTCAGTAATTTTTAAGCCGTCACTTGGATTGGTTTCATCAAACAACAAGCCTAATTTTGCCGTCTCATCTGCGTTATTGATCATTGGAGAGTAGCGGCCCCCGGTATGAGAAGCGTTGAGCTCTCCCAGAATCTCACTTAACAATTCCTGGAAATCGAAGTTGTTGTTAACATGAGGTAGAAAGCGGGCGTAAGTTTCTCTGTACATTGCCCAGTCTACGCCATGCAATTTAGGATCATAGAATTTTGCTTTTACTTGTCGCCAGGCATGGTTAAATATATACTCCCTTTCGGCAGCAGCATCTATTTCCATATCGCTGTTAATACCAATAGGAGTAATCTTGCCACTTTCACTTTCCACTTTTACCAGTCTGCCGCGGTTACTTACGAACAGTGATTTTCCATCTTTGCTCATTTCAATGCCGCTTGGGCTGCCCGAAAGCTTAGCCAGGACTTTGGTATCTCTGCTGCGTGTATCAGTTACCCACAAATCGTAGCCCTTTTCAAATGACGATAGATAATACAGTTTGCTTGCATCAGCATTTAAGGCATAACCGCCTAATGAACTGCTATTTATAGTCAGTTTCACTTTCCTGTTTTCAAGGTTGCTGAAATCAGGAACAAAAGTTTTCTTGCTGGTATCCTGTTTAGCTGGTTTCGCCTTGTTAGTTGTCGTATCTTTTGGCGTCAGACGTTCACGTTGTTCTCTTTCTTTTAACAAGTCGAAATCTGCTTTAGTCATGGCCGCTAGGTCGTAGGCTTCCTGGTCTAAGAAAATGCCAAAAATATCCATTTCCCTGTTGCCCTGTATAGCCAGGGACTTACGACCGTCTTTGGAACTTGCCCAGGTAATTAATTTACCACTCAAAGCCCATTTACCTGAATATTCACCAAATCCGCTATTTATCGGGTAAATGGCATTTCCAGATCCATCAGCTTTAAATATGGCTAAGTTGCTGCGGGACATAAAGCCCTTTTGATCATCGGTAAGGATGTACTTGCCATCAGGGCTCCATTGGAAGCTCCAATCGCCATCACTATAAGAATGGTTATGTCCTTTAGGTAAGATGGTGCGACTGCTTTTACTTTTAATATTGTACACTTTCAGAATGTTCCGGTCTTCGATGTACGCAATTTCCTTTCCATCCGGAGAAATCTCCCCTTGATACTGCTCCGAAACACCTTCAATAACAGGCTCATCTTTAATCACTGTGGCAGCGAAGAAGTAGGGCTCATCTTTTTGTACAATGGTACTTTTGTAAATATCCCAACTATTTCCACGTTCAGAGGAATAATAAATAGACTTACTGTCGGGAGACCAAGTGACCATTCTTTCCTGTTGTGGCGTTTTGGTAATTTGTTTGGTCTGACCATTTTCTACACCGGTCACAAATACTTCCCCGCGGTTAATAAATGCGATTTCCTTTCCATTTGGACTTAATGCAAATTCACTCACATTTCCCATTACAGATTCGGTTCTACTTAGGTTGTCCCGACCATCATTCAATATGCTTACGTTTAGTTTTTTGCTCTGCCCATTTTTTAAAGTGTAGATTTCACCGTCTTGAGAGAAACAAAGCGTATTGTCATCGGCTCTGGTAAGGTGTCTTACTGGATTGTTTTTAAAAGTTGTAAGCTGTTGATAGTTTTTCTGCCCATTGACCGCGATCTGGAAAATGTTCTGATTTCCATTTTTTTCGCTGAGGAAATATATGCTTTTATCATCAGCACTGAAAACTGGGTTACGGTCTTCCCCCTCAAAGCTGGAAACCTGTGTATAGGTATTTGCTTTTACATCCATGATCCAGATATCCCGGGTTACCGATGAAGTATGGTGCTTTCTCCAGCTGTCTTCATAACCCTTTTTATCTTCAAATACTAATAAATTTCCATCGCTGTTATAAGATGCATTTTCAATACCTGCTGCACTTACTAGTACAGGTTTACCACCTCCGGTTTTTACTTTATAAAGATTTTGATAAATTCTCGGGCTATGAAATCTTGCACTTTCTGCTGTTCCGTTTCTGGCACTTCCAAATAATACATGCTTATTATCGGGCGTAAAATCATATGGATAGTCATTGGCGCTGTTATACGTAACCCGGGTGGGGGAGCCGCCTTTTACGCCGACAATAAAGACATCAAAATTGCCGTAACGGTTACTCGCAAAAGCAATGGATTTGCCATCTTTACTCCATACCGGCATCATATCATGAGCTTCATTCAATGTTAAAGGAATGGCCTGTCCGCCAGCACTGTTAACAAGGTAAATATCACCTTTATAACCAAAGGCAATTTGTTTTCCATCCGGAGAAATAGCTGGATAACGCAGCCATAACGGATTATCTTGTGCATGCAGCATAATGGCCGAAAACACAAAAGACGCGGCTAATAATAGTTTTTTCATTTTTATTAGTTGAGTTTTTAATGCAACAAAGATGCATTATCTGTTTTGGACTGACCAAATCTTAGCATATTTTATATGCAACGTTGTTGCTACATAGATAAAAATTAAAGATACCCGAGGTATGGCTATTGGATGTCGATTCTAAAAATTGGAAGATCAATCGAGCAGGCTTTTGGATAAAAGGCTATGTAACAAAGTTAATTATTACAAACATCCCCCAAAATAGCTTATCATTTTGGGGGATGTTCATACAATATTTGGACTTCAAATCGATTATGCGGCATTCATTGCTTCACGCAATGCTTTTGCTGCTGCGGCTGGATCTTCTGCTCCATAAATTGCAGCACCAGCAACTACGACTGTTGCACCTGCTTTAACTACTGCTGCGATATTTTCAAGATTAACACCACCAGCTACAGAAACAGGTACGCCTACTCTTGCTGTTTCGTCGATCAATACCTGGATAGAGTATCCTGGTGCCCATTGCTCATCTAATCCTGCGTGCAATTCTACAAATTCTACACCTAATTTAGTTACTTCTTGTGCGCGTCTAACGCGGTCAGGGTAACCAATAGTATCTACAACCACACCTTTTCCGTGTGCTTTTGCAGCTTTAACAGCACCTATAATTGTTGCATCTCCAACAGCTCCCATTATGGTCACTAAGTCGGCACCTGCTTTAAATGCAATATCTGCTTCCAGTTCGCCAGCATCAGCTGTTTTCATATCTGCGAAAACCAATTTATTTGGGTGTGCATTTTTCATTGCAGTGATTACTGCTGCACCCATATTTTTAATCAGTGGAGTTCCCAGTTCAATAATATCTACATAAGGGGCAACTTTTGCTGCCAACGCCAATGCTTCTTCTGTCGTTAATAAATCTATTGCTACTTGTAATTTTGCCATAATGATTTTATATAAAATTAATTTAATTCGTGATTATTCGAGGTTTGCGTGTCGTTTCCAGAGTTCCGTGTTTGGGGTGTCGCTCATCTTCCATAAAGATTGGAATACCGCGTCGGTTAGTAAAAGCAGAAATTGTTCAAATAAGCTACCTGCATATTGCCTCGAACGATTACCCTCGTGATCTTCTTTT
Organism: Pedobacter sp.; assembly: GCF_041645105.1. Lineage (GTDB taxonomy): Bacteria > Bacteroidota > Bacteroidia > Sphingobacteriales > Sphingobacteriaceae > Pedobacter. The sequence continues at coordinate 421,740 of NZ_JBAZQQ010000003.1, read as the reverse complement.
TCAGCAGCGGGGATGAGTATCAAGTGATCTGCGGTATTGGCCAGGGTGGACTTAGTTTGTGTAGAGAGTGCCACAACTGTAGCACCTAGTGATTTCGCTTTTTCTGCTGCTCTTACGATTGAGCTGGTGGTACCTGATCCTGATGCTGCGATTAATAAATCACCTTCCTGTATTGCTGGAGTAGTGGTTTCACCCACAAAGTGGGCATTTAATCCTAAGTGCATTAAACGCATTGCTGCCGAGCGCATGGCGAAACCGGATCTTCCTGCGGCAATAATAAAAATACGATTGGCTGCTTTAATATTGTTTGCCAAGATGGTTACTTCATTAAAATCTATCTGATTTAATAACCAGGTATTTTCCATTAGTATCATTTCAAGGTTATTGCGAACCTCTTTTGCCAGTTGTTGATCTATTGTTGTACTGCACTCCATTGTAAACATTTTTTAATCCGGTGTAAAGGTAGTTCGGCTTTTTATCCTCTCTGTTACACAATCAGCCCTTTATATGGGACAATTGGGAAACTTTTTGCTTCATAAGTCATGCTTAAGCCATAAAAAATAAGCTATTTCCGAATAGTCCACCTTAATTTCCAAATCATCCAATACGCTCGGTAGAGAGTCCTTATCTTTATATCATGATGAATGTTGCATTACCGGCGAGCCTGGAAAAATCACTGATTTATATTCGTAATCTGGGTAATTGTCCACCTAGCTATCTGAATGATCCGGGGAGGAAAGACTTTTTTGAAATCGTGTGGTTAAAGAATGAAGATGCTTTACATGCTTTAAAGGATATGGACCTGGACGCAAAAGGGGATTGGATTTATCTGATTCCGCCTTATCGGGTTCATCAATTGAATAAAGCTGGTAAGAATGGGGAGCTTATTTCTTTTAAGAGAGATATGCTGGAAGAAGAGGATAAAGAGTTTCTTTTAGACCTTTTTAAGATTTTCAATGTGCAGGGCGAGTTCTCTTGTTTAAGATTAAGTGAAACTGCTGCTGTTGAGCTTTCCGAGATTTTCAGCTTATTGGAAAAAGAATATGCCAACCACAACATGATTATGGTGAAAGCTTTGCTTAAAGTTTTCTTGTTGAAATTGATTCAGGTAAAAGAGCATGATTTTACCAGTCAGGATATTCATCAAAAGCGTGTTTATGAATTTCTAATGCTATTGGAAAGTAATTATCAGCAGGTGCGAAACACTGATTTTTATGCCGGTAAATTGGGTATTAGTTCTAAGCGATTGAATCAGATTTTGAAAGATAAACTGGATAAGACGGGGATGCAGCTTATTCACGACCGGATTATTTTAGAAGCCAAACGCAGTATTATTCATAGCGAAATTACGATTAAGGAGATTGCTTATGAGTTGGGTTTTTCTGATCGTCCATATTTCAGTCGATTTTTCAAGAAACAAACTGGTCAGACACCAGAAGAATTTCAAAAGCAGGCAAAGGAACACATTAAGGCTAAGTTTAATACCTTGGTTTAATCACCCGTAAACATATGGCTGGTTACTTTGCAGAGATCAGTTATCTGGATAGTAGATTTTTTTTTAAAACGTAAACAAGTAAGCCGCTAGAATGTTTTAATAATTATTGAGAGTAATCAGTAATATTTTAATACTTGAAATCATGGATCAAGAACTCGAATTAATACGTGATCAGCAAAAGGAAGTATGGAATAGGTTTTCATCCGGATGGAAGAAATGGGATGAGCTTATGATGGATTTTTTAAAACCTGTAGGTGAAGAAATGATCAGACTTCTTAATCCCAAGGCAAATGATATGGTTTTGGATATTGCCTCTGGAACTGGGGAACCTGGATTAACCATAGCTTCTTTTCTGGATGGCGGAAAAGTCATGCTCACTGATCTCTCAGAAGATATGTTGAAAATAGCTACTGAAAATGCAGCAGATAGGGGGATTAGAAACATTGAAACTCTTGTTTGTGATGTTTGTGATCTGCCTTTTGAAGATGAAACATTTGATGCTGTAAGTTGTCGGTTTGGCTTCATGTTTTTTCCGGATATGCTTTTGGCAGCTAAAGAAATAGCACGTGTACTGAAACCCGGAGGAAAGATTGTGACATCAGTGTGGGATGTACCTGAAAAAAACTTTTGGATTACAGCAATTATGGGAACTATAAATAGAAATATAGGTTTACCAGTCTTGCCACCCGGAGCTCCTGGAATGTTTCGCTGTGCCGATAGTAATCTGATGTCTGATATATTTAAAACGGCAGGTTTAACAAATATTTTGAAAAAAGATGTTGCAGGAAAGTTGAATTGTCGGACTGCTGATGTGTATTGGAACCTCATGACTGAGGTTGCTGCCCCGGTTGTTGCAGCGCTAAGTAAAGCAGATGCTGCTATGAAAGATAAAATAAAGACAGAAGTATATGATGCGATGAATCAAAAATTTATTGATGGAAACGTTGTGATTGACTCAGGTGCTGTTGTATTTTGTGCGGAGAAATAGTAATTAAGTTGGTCGTCGTAGCTATGTATTGGTATTGAGGTTGTAAACGTATATATTCGTGTGTAATAATAAATCATGAATAAAATTATATTAACACTCCTCATGATGCTCAGCGCATTCACTTCCTATAGTCAGGAACAGAAAGATAGAATCTTATATATTGTAGATAATATTCCCGTTGTTGACACTCCTAAGGAAGATGAACAACCTGTTGAAAATGACATCGATAAACTTGAAATTGTTACTGATTTTGAAAAAATTAAGTCCTTGGGATATGAAGGGAAAATTGATAAGATCATTATTATTACAACTAAGGCTTATTCTGCAAGGCCTGATGATGTAAAAGGTATTCCAAGTTCAAAAATGATGACCAAGACAAACGGATTATGTTATTATAAAAATGCTGCTCAACCTTATAGTGGTAAATTCATAGACTATTTCTTTAATGGGAAGGTACAAGGTGATGGCGTTTTAAAAAACGGAAAGATTGAGGGTATAAGGACAGTATATTATCCTAATGGGAATAAAAGATACTTTTATACTTATAGCGATGGAATTGAAAACGGTCAATCTGAAGAGTATTTTATCAACGGTAAATTGAAGCAAAAGGGCAGTTTCGTTAATAAAAAAGAGGAAGGATTATGGCAGGTGTTTTATTCCACAGGAAAATTAAAGCGTGAATCCAATTTCATAGCCAATAAGCAGATTCTGAGCAAGGACGAGAAGAAATTTTACGAGTTGTTTTCAAAGGGTGCCTCCTTTATGAAAGAAGGTGATTATTTTAGTGCTATTAAGAAATTCGACGACGCATTAAAAATAAATATGTCCTATGCTGATGTCTATTTCTACAGAGGCACTTCAAAACTTAACACTTTCGATTTTGATCAATCCATTGCCGATTTTGATCAGGCCATAATACTTGAACCTTTGTATATGGAGGCAATAAGCAATAGGGCCTTTGCCAGGTTGCGTAAATATGAATTTAAGGATGCTAAAACTCTAAGTAAGTCCAGGGAAATTACCATAATGGCAGCAAAGGATGTTGTACCTATTCCAAAGGAAGATCTTGATAAGATTTGTGCCGATTTAAAACTTGGTTATGAATTAGGAGATCGTAAGCCTATGGTCATAGATGCTATGAAACGTTATTGTAAATAGTTAAATAGAAATACTGAGAACATTCTATCAAATTCAAAAACCTATGGAATATATCCATAGGTTTTTCTCTTGTGACCTGACCAATACTTAATTGATCGTATCAATTACAACGACCTAAAATTTCGGCAAGTTTTTGTTCCAATTCAGTTCCTTTCAGGTCTTTTTCTATAATCCGGCCATCCGGATCAATCAAAAAGCTTTGAGGTACTGAAGTTACTCCATACAATTTTGCCGCTGCATTTTCTGTTTTTAAATCTGAAACCTGAGGCCAGGTTAACCGGTCTTTGCTAATGGCTTTGAGCCATTCATCTTTTTCGGAAAGTGCATCCAGAGATACACCAAGTATTGTGAAATTCGAGTTCTTATACAAATCATATAATTTAATAAGATTTGGATTTTCTTTTCTGCAAGGAATGCACCAGGAAGCCCAAAAATCCAGCAATACATACTTTCCACGAAGAGAAGAAAGCTGTATTTGTCTGCCATTAGTATCTGGCTGTGAAAAATCTGGTGCAATCTGTCCGATGGCTACTTTTTTCAGTACCTGAAGTGTTGTGAATATACCTTTACCATCACTGCTGTTCCTGATCTCCGGCGCTAATGTCAGGAACAAAGCTTCCAGTTTTTGTGGTTCAACAGAAGTGATATGGGCGTATAAAGCACTTAAACAGATAACAGATGTATGATGGGCTTTAATGAAATGTTGAGCCGCAATAAAACGTTCTTTCTGAGCATCAGCAGGCGTTACCGCCTTATTTGCCTCTGCTAATGCTGCCTGGTATTCGTTATCTTCTAATATTATCTGTGTCCCTGTGGCTGTAGCAACTTTAGCAGTTCCGGTGCTTTTTACTATGGTAGTTCCTTTATCGATGTATAAATAACGATAATCATCTCTAGATGTTCCGGTACCTTTAGGATTTACATAAAATATTCCACGGTTAATTTTGCTTAAATAACCATGAATTTCAAATTTTCCGTTATGAAGAACGGCTGAGTCAATTTTCGTTTTTGTACCGGTATAGTACTTAAGATAGACTTTAGCAGGTGAATTTAACTGCCCGATCTTACCTTTTATCACAAAGTTGTTTTTTTGCGAAAAGCCTATAAATGGCGTGGCCATTAACAGGATAATTAAAATTCTGAATATTTTTGACATAACTTAATGATAATCTGGATTTTGAATGATGTTTGGATTGACATTGATTTCTCCCAGTGGGATTGGCATTACCCTTCGGTAATCTCCGGCCTTAATGATGCCGCTCGGATATTCTTCAGTGCGCATGATGTCCTGGTTCAACCTGTTGAGATCAAAGAAACGGTCGCCTTCAAAAGCAAGTTCTTTACGCCTTTCATTTATAATATCGGCCAGTAAGGTTGCGCCAGTAGAAGTATAGATTAAGGAAGCATCTCTTTGAGCTACCAATTGATTTAGTAAGGTTAAAGCTTCAGATTCTTTCGTAATTCTGTATGCCGCTTCTGCAGCAATAAGCTGAACTTCGGAAAGGCGAATCACCTTCTTTTCATTGAAATCGCCAGCCACCACCGGATATTTATTCACGATGTAAGCAGGATCTTCTCCACCCAATCTGTTTCTGACTCCTTTAATGATCAGATTCTTCCTTACATCTGTGCTTGTATAAGCATCAAACAAGGACTGAGTAGATAACATTTCACCTTCGCTGTTATCATCCTGAACATAATGCATGGAAAGTTCATCTGCTCCATTATGGTTAAATGCATCTGAGACAAGTTCAAAAAGTGTTTCTACTTTATTGGCCTGATCGTGTGGTGTAGCGGCAGACCAATAGCCAGCTAATGCAGTTCGGCTAACTGGTGTAAAACCACTGTTCTTTAACACATCATTGGCCAGATCATATGCATCCTGATAATTTCCTTTGTATAAATTTACTTTTGCTTTTAATGCAATTGCTGCATATTTAGAAAATCTTGCCGAGCCATTGTATTGCGACATCAAATTGATGGCTTGATCCAGGTCTGAAAGGATTTGGGCATAAACTTCTGCAACAGTATTTCGTTTAGGCAAGATTGTAGGGTCGTAATGTAATACAATTGGCACACCGAGCGTATTGGGGGCAATGGTGTAAGATTTTCCAAACAGACGTACGAGATCGAAGTAGAGTAGGGCCCGGATAGCATAAGCTTCTCCTTTATATTGTAAAACGTCAGTTCCCTTATTCAATGGTGCATCTATAATATTGTTCGCCTGTAAAATGTTTGCATAGGCGAAAAACCATACCCGATTGCTATAAGCGCCATCTGTTGTAATGGAATAGGCGTTTTCGCCGTTAAATAGTCCTATGTTACTGGAAGATAAGTAGATGTTGTCGGCAAGTAAATCTCCTAGTAATGGAACTGCGGCGCCACGAAGCTCGCCATTACGTAAATTTGCATAGGTTCCATTAAGTGCTGTTTTAATATCTGCAGGTGTTTTAAGCGCATCTTCGCTGGCTATGCTGGTATATGGCTTTTGATCCAAAAAGCTTTTTGTACAGGAGGAAATAGAAAGCAATGCAACAAAGCTTCCGATCAGGAATATGTATTTATTTAAATTCTTCATTTTCATTAATTTAAAGCTTCAGATTAATACCCAGGGTGAACACTTTTGGCATAGGGATATTATAGTTGGATTGACCAGTTAGTCCGGCCTCGGGATCATATGGCAACTTCTTATCTCTAATCCAGGTAGCCAGATTTGTTCCGCGGACATAAATACTCAATCCATCAATTTTTACTTTCGATAGAACTGATTTTTGGAAAGCATAGGCTAATGTTAATTCCCTTAAGCGGATATAGTCGCCTTTATATAAGAAACGACTGGATGCACGGCTGGAGTTATTGGTATTGTTAAAAATATAGATTGGATTATCGGTCACATCATTCGGTTTTTTCCATGAATTTAACTGGGATGCAAAATGGTTAAAAGCACTATTGTCACCATCAGATTGAGTATACCTGGACCAAAGGTCCATTACATGATTGCCAAAGTTGTAATACAGTAATCCATCGAGGCGAAAGCCTTTATAAGTAAATGCAGAGGTGAAGCTTCCGAATACTTTAGGCGAAGCAGTATGATTAGGTACTAGCCTGGCTAAATTGTAATTACTTGTGGTTTGGCTCATGGTTTCGTCCGTATACCAAAGTGGCTTACCATTAGCAGGATCTACACCTGCCCACTGACGCAAATAAAATGTTTGAAAATCAAGACCTACTCTTCTGATCACAGAAGAACCTTTGATGTCCTTTCCGTCTACCAAAGAAGTTACTTTGTTGATGTTTCTGGAAATGTTAAAACCTGCATTCCATTTAAAGTCTGCTATTTGAACTGGAGTTCCGTTTATAGTAAATTCAACACCCCGGTTTCTCATCGATCCAATATTATTTAAGAAAGAACCCGTACCCGCTGTTCCGGAAGTTGGTTGACTAAGCAACAAATTAGTACCTTTTCTATTGTAATAATCGAAGGTGAACGATAACCTGTTGTTAAATAATCCAACATCGAGGCCTACGTTAAATTGTTTATTGGTTTCCCATGTCAGGTATGGATTTCCAACAGAAGTAGGGCCACTGCCAACTTCACCATTGTAATTGAAATTATAATAAGATACTGCGTAATCACTTGAAGTTCCGTAGCTATACAACTGTCTCCAGCCGTAATCGTCGATATTGGCATTCCCTGTTAAGCCATAACTAGCTCTTAGCTTTAACAGGTTGATGGACTTCAGTGATTTTATGAAATCTTCTTCCTGCGCGTTCCAGGAAGCACCGGTAGACCAGAAATTTCCGTATCTGTTTTTCTCGCTAAAACGGGAAGAACCATCACGGCGGAAACTTCCGGAAATGACATATTTTCCCTTATATGAAAAGTCTGCAAGACTTAGCAGGGATGCTACAGTATAGTCAGAATTTGCCCCTGAGGCTTCATAAGGAGTTGTTCCGTTTGATGGAACTGTAACAACAGGATTTAAAGGCAAACCTGTTGTGCTTGCTGTAGAAGTGTAATTCTGTGATTTTTGAGCTTCATAGCCCACTTTTATATTTCCTACCCAGGTTTGATCACGTTGAAGATCGAAATGATAATCGACCATATTTGTCCATGTCCAATTGAAGTAGCGTGTATAACCACGTGAGGAAAAACCACTATCATAAAAGGTTCCGGTTCCGTGGGTTGGATTATAATAGGTGTCTTCTTCCAGGTTATTGTAATCTGCACCAAAGCGGGAAGTAAAACTCAGGTTATCCATGATTTTGTATTCCGCTGATAATGTACCCAGACCTTTCAACTGGTTCAGTTTGTTTTTGTTATATAGAGCGGTGTAAAGCGGGTTAGACTTTGAACCAAAAGCTACTGTACTTATATTATATGAACCATCAGCATTGTATGGTGAAATAAATGGATAAAGATGTATAGCCGCATTGATAGGGTTATCAGGTGAGCTACCATTTACCGGCGAATTCTGTCCATTGGCACCTACAATGAGCGTAGTGGAAAGGGAAAAACGATCGTCAATTTTAGTTTTTAAACCTACTTTAAATGAATAACGGTTAAAATCTGAGGCAATTACAGTTCCCAGCTGCTTAAAAAATCCTCCAGATACATGGTATTGTGTATTGCTGTTGCCACCACTAATCCCCAGATTGTACTGCTGCTGCCTTCCATCTCTTTGTACCAAATCAAGCCAGTTGGTGTTTACACCACTTCCTGAACCAAATTTATTATCCAGGAAAGTGAATACGTTACTGGAAGTTACACCATTTTGTGCAGCATAAGAAGGATTGTTCAGTATGCCCTCAGCAGTTATGGTACGCCATTGTTCTGTTGTTAAAAGCTTACCGGCTTCTGGCGTAGTTCCTAAGCGAGTTAAACCATATTCGACATCAAAGTTAACTTTTGTTTTGCCCTGAACGCCTTGTTTGGTTGTGATAATGATTACGCCATTTGCTGCTCTTGATCCGTAAATTGCTGAAGCCGATGCATCCTTTAAAACGTTGATACTTTCTATATCATTAGGATTTATAGCAGATAAAGCATTAGAGGTGGTGGTTGATCTGGACAATTGTCCGGAGCTTACAATGATACCATCAATAACAAACAGGGGATCTGATCCTGCAGAAATGGAACCAATTCCACGGATGCGGATCTGTTGTAATGCGCCCGGCTGGCCTGATGAACCAACTGACTGTAGTCCTGCCACTCTTCCCTGTAGTGATTGGTCTACAGAAGTATAGGAACGGTTTTCTAGATCTTGTGATTTAACCAATCCTACAGCACCCGTAGTTATTGCTTTGGCCTGTTTTCCGTAACCATTAATAACCACTTCACTTAGTAAGCCCCCTAGTGGTTTAAGACTAATATTTATATCTCCATTAAATGGTAAGACCTGTTCTTGTATGTGGTAACCGATATAGCTAAAAATTAACACATCAGTTGGCTCGGGCAATGTAATTTGAAATTGCCCTTTTGAATCAGTCACTGCAGTAATAGAAGGGTGCTTTTGCGATTTTACATTTACACCTGGTAAGGGGATATTTTGATCATCGGTTACGATTCCCTGTATCTGTACCACTTTGGAAACATTGTCAGCATTGAGCCGATCATTAGCACTAATCACAACAATATTTTTAATTACATTGAAGGTTAAAGGCAGTTTCTCTAATAGTTTAACCATCACATCTGAAATCTCAGCATTTTTAACGTCGATGCTTACCAGGTTTTTAAAGGGTACGACTTCATTGCTATAAGCAAATCTGTAGCTGGTTTTCTGCTCAATTGTTTTTAGCACATTGCTTAATGTGGTGTTCTTCAACTCAATTGTTACCCGGGATTGAGAATATAGAGAAGCTCTGGTGTGTAAAGTGAGCATCGCAAGTATTAAAAGTAGCTTCATTTTTAGAAAATGTTTTCGATAGCACGAGGCATAGTGGTTCTGAAAGAAAAGTTTGTTTTTCTTCATATATTTGTTTTGGATAGTTGGTTAATAAACAGATTGATATTTTCTCTTTCCGGGGAAATCATCAGGCATCAATTATCTTAACGGGGAATGCGCCAACATTTCCCGTTTGTAACTGACCTGGTTTCAATTCATAATTGTTAATTTTTTTCCATTCAGTTTGTAATTAAAGGGTTTAGAAATTTTCATTATATTAAGTATATCCTCCAGGCTTTCATCATCGAATATTCCAGTGTACCGGTATTCCATGATATGCTGATTTTTAAATTCAACGCTAATATCAAACCGTCTTTCCAGCATAATTGCAATATCCTTCATCTGGCAGTTTGAGAAAGCTATTTTGTTATCCATCCAGGCTGTTTCTACTAGTAGGTTTTTCTCATTCAGGTGTAGGAGATTATCAAGTTTAATTTTAGAGGTATTTTCTGTTTCAATACTGCTCTTGTTCGGTTCGGATTGATCTTTACGTACAGTAAGCTTTTCATTTGGTCGTAAAATGATGTTTTCAGAAGGCCTGTCACTGAAACTGACTTCTATTCGTCCTTTTATAAGCGAAGTTTCGATAATCTGATCTTCTGGATAGCTTTTTACGTTGAAGGATGTGCCAAGCACTTTTATCCTAATTTTGTCTGTATGGATTATAAAAGGGTGCGCGGGATCTTTCTTTACATCAAAAAAAGCTTCTCCATCTAACCATACTTCTCGTATTTTACCTTTAAAGTTATCGGTGTATTGTAGCCGGCTATCAGCATTTATCCATACCGAACTGCCATCTGGAAGCTTAACCATAGTTTTAGATCCTTTTTTTGTTACCACCTGGCTTTTTAATGAATTGTTGGACCTAAATGGAGAAAATATCAGGAAAAGAGATAAGCAAATCAGTAATAAACATGCAGTGGCAAGCCAAACCCGTTTATTGGAGGAGCGTAATTTAAAATTGGTAGCTGGGGCATTCGGAACATGAAGATGCATCTTTAAGGAATGTAATGCAAAAGCCTGTTCTGCTTTACTCAGTTCATCTTCAGATACTTCTTCGGGGGTAATAAATGAAAGGTACACCTTCTTCAACTCAGGATCTGCATCAATGATATTCTTCAATTGATCTAAATCTTTTTCACTGGCTTCACCTGCCAGCTGCCTACTTAAAAGTTTAAAAAAAATATCTTGTGGCATAGATTTCCTATTGTTTCAATTAAGAGACAATAAAATAGGAGGGAACCACCGGTCGGATAGAAAATATTTTAAGAATTTAAATGTTTTCTCATGTGGAAGGTAATCTTTTTCAATGCATTGGTCATATGACCTTCAATGGTATTGGTCGAAATACTTAAAATTTCAGACACTTGCTTATAACTAAACCCTTCATTTTTGACTAGTCTGTAAACAACCTGACATTTAGGAGGCAACATATCAATAGCTTTCTTTAAACTCTGTTCCAGCTCTTTCTCAATGATATGGTTGATAGGTGTTTCGTTGCTTATGGGGAATGTCTCCAAATCATCTAATTCTACATAATTGTAGCCTTTATATTTTTTTAGGTGATTAAAAGCGGAATTTTTGACCAATGTGAATAGGTAAACTCTAAAATCTATCACCTGTTCCAATTTTGGACCCATCAGCCATATCTTCATCATCGCATCGGCATATAGTTCTTCTGCAACTTCTTCTGAATTAACTATTGCTTTGGCGAAACGGATTACAGGCGTATAAAACAATACAAATAATTTGCGGTAGGCAGATTCATCTGAATTTTTTGCTACAGCATTTTGTAAGTTAGATATTACTGTAAAATTGGGCTCCATACTTTAGTTTTGGACTTATCTTCTAGGGCTTTCAAACTTACTGATTTCTAATTAATAATACATCTATTACAATTTAAGATATTGAATCAACTCTATTGCTGCAGTCCGACCAGCACGATTTGCACCAATGGTAGATGCAGATGGACCGTAGCCTGTTAAATGGATACGTGGATCTTTAGCGACTTGTGTGGCTAATCTCCCAGACATTTCAATTCCGTTTTTATCATTCATTAACTTTAAAGGGGCAAGGTGATTTAAAGAATGACGGAAACCGGTATTCCAAAAAATAACGTCAGCATCGAGTGTAGTTCCATCTTCCCATCGAACACCTGTTTCAATGATTTCTTTGAACATAGGTTTCCGATCTAAAACTCCTTTATTCAACATCCTTTCAATAGCGGGAGTGATGGGCAAGCCTGTTACAGAAACCACTGATTCAGGTGGCAAGCCTTCTCTTACTCTTTTCTCTACTAAAGCTACAGCTTCACGTCCTACTTCTGGCGAAAATTCATATTTTCTAAAATCAGGAGATCGACGGGCTACCCAAGTAGTTTGGGTTACTGCTGAAATTTCACCGAGCAATTGAATAGCTGAAATTCCACCACCCACAACTATTACATGCTTTCCGATAAATTCTTCAGCATTTTTGTACTCGCCAGTATGCAGCTGTTTCCCTTTGAATTTTTCCCAGCCGGGATATTTAGGACAGTTTGGGGTTTTCCAGGTACCGGTAGCATTGATCAATCCGCGGGCACTAAACTGGATACCATTTGTTCGGACGATAAATCGTCCATTTTGCTCAGTAACATCAGTCACTCTTATAGGACGAATAATCGGAAGCCCAAAGGTTTTCTCATATTGTTCATAATATTTGGGAATTGCAATATTCGCTTGCAATTCTGTTTCCTTAGTATTTACAGCATCGGAAAAAGCCATTCCAGGTAAGTCATTGATGCCATTTACATTGCTTAGTGTTAGAGAATCCCAACGATGTTGCCAGGCTCCACCTGGACTAAATTCATCATCTAATACAACAAAGCCTTTTCCAGGTTTTATTCCCTCTCTTTGTAAATTATAGGCTGCTGATAACCCCGCTTGTCCTGCTCCAATCACCACAATGTCTACTTTATAAAAAACATTTTTATCAGGAATCATAGATTAACTTTTTATAGGCTTTAACTTGATGGGATATAGGATAAATTTAATTAAATGTGTGGTTTAACACAATTATAAAAAAGACAAATACTATTTTTAGAAAATTAACCTAAAATACACATCCCTATGAAAATTAATTATTTTCCATTAGTTGCGTTAATGGCAGTGCTAAGCCTTATTGCTTGTAACCAAAATCCATCAGGTACAAAAAGTAATCCTGATGTAAAAGAAAATCTTACCAGTGAAACAAAATCACCAGAAAGTGCCAAAGTAAAAACGCTCTTTAAAGAAGGTAAGATAGATATACAAATCACTACACCTGGTACAGCTCTTGGGGAGCTATTGCAACAGATTGATCCAACCAAAGGAAATGTGGCTGGACAAATGAAAGTCCTGGCCGAAAAACTTTCTCCAAAGGAACGGGAACTACTGGAAGCACAAAATAAGAAGGTGGGTATCATGAATCTGGCCATATTGATGATACCTATAAAATCTGTGATTTACCTTAAAGGAGCGGAAGCCACGGCAAAATTTGATGCGATGACTTTTCATGGTGAAAACAATGTTAATGAGGCAAAGAAAGAAGGAACGATGTACATTAAATCTCAAAATAGTAACAAGGATATGACCATTAGATACACTGGTGACAGTTTTCATGAAATGGCGAAGAATGAACTTAAAAATGAAGATTACAACATCGAGAAAACTAATGAAACCAGCGTTGTAGCAGGTTACAACTGTACTAAAAGTGTATATACTTTAAAGGAGTCTGCACCCACCAATAATAAGCCAGGTGGCATTCCTGCTTCTTCTGTATATAGGCTTGAAGTATGGACCTCAACCGAAATGCCAAAGTCAGTAAATTTTCTCCACCCGCTATACATCAAAGAAGATGCTGGTATTATGAAAATACTAATTCAGTATGAAAAGGAAAATGGGCTGAAATTCCTATATGAATTTACCAAGGTTGAAAACAGATCCGTAACTCCGGCTGAAATGCAGATCAAAAAAACAGAAAAAATCTATGATTTCGGAAAAGATAAGATGGCTGTTGGAATGCAAATGATGGGAATAGTATTTGGGATGTAGCAGATAATCATATAGGAACAAAAAGTGGTATTGAATGTTCTTTCTAAGTTCTTATGAAAGTCGCGTTTAAATATTTCCTTATATCTGTTTCCAATTTGAAAGGATATTCATAACCCAGTTTTTCTGATAAATCAGTTCCGATTTCTGATACCAAATCTGCCATAGCGAACAGTGCATTCCAATTTTCATTTATATTTTTTCCTGAGAATGTTCGTTCTATTTTTTCCCATATTTCAGAAGTTAGATATTTTTTAAAGAGCCTTCCGTATTTATTGGTTGTGATGTTCCAATCGTGTTGATTGGCGATATGCCATTCAATTAATGGGATAATGTAATCAGTTCTAATATTGCTTTCCATCATGAATTTAGCATAGAAAATTTCATCTCTTGCTAAACATTTTGCTACATAGGTTGTGTCCCACCAGAAGTCATTTAAAAGTTGTTTGAATTTTTGTTCTGTAGGTTTTTTAATAATGGAAACCTGATGAGTAGCTTCCTTCATGTTTTTCGTTATGTCGTCTTTATCAATCAGCACTTTATAGCCAATGTCCCAATCTTCACATAATTCATTTTGATCTACTTGTTGCAGAAAATTAGGGACGCTATATAGTTTGAAATCTACTTTTATATAATCATCGTACAATACCATTTTCATGGCATGCTTATCATCGAAAGAGCTTTCATTCTCCTCAATCATAGCAATAGGATTTCCGAAAAGATGTATCCAGTCTTTGCTGGAGATGTATTTGGCATTATCTTCAAAAACAAGTTCAATATCCAAATCACTATATTCATCGATAGGTGCTAAAGGATTTACAAGTGAGCTTGTGAGCAAAACAGTTCTTATATCTTTATTGCTTTTAGACCAATCAATGATAGTTTCCAATTTCTCTTTTCTTAAGTCTGTTTGCCGCTTGTTTTCCATAAGGTTCTTGTTTCTATTGTTAGCTAATATTATGAATTTAATAGAATCTTAGCTCGATGTATGTCTGAAAATTACTTCATCTTTTTAGCAAATTCGTAGTTAGTCCATTTAATATCTTTTATAATCTCGTAGTTAAAGGCGAATATTTTTGATGTTTGCTGAAAGTTTTTCATGGCTTCATCAGCGGCCTCTTTATTATTAATTGCTATGAAACAGTTTCTATCACCTTTGTAAGTATTTCTAAACACGTAGTAATTTTTAATTCTTTGGGCTGTAAGCATGCCTTCAATTGCATGATCCAGGTTATCCATACTTTTTAATTCGGCGTCGCTTGGTAGTCTATGCTCATCAACTATATCATAATTGCAGTTTATTTTTATGAAGTAGCAAAACTCTTCCTTATGAGAGAATTTTTCAAAAGCATCGTTTATGACCAGTAAGTAGGTGTAGCCATCTTTAGTAAAATCTCTTGCTGAAAAATCTTCAGGAACAAAATAGCTGTCTATTTCAAACGGTTTTAGTGGATGAACATTTCCAACTTCATAACCATCATAGGATTTAAGATTGTATCTGCTTGCAAGATCATATAATTCCTTATTTAATGTAAACAAAGAGGTACTGTTATGTTTTTCTTTTCGCTCAACGTGTAGCCAATAGATATTATCATCTCTTTGATCTATTTCGACAATTTGAAAATTTTTCTTTTTTAGTTCCTCTGCCAAAGCTTCCAAAGGCTTTTTGGTTTCATTGGTAAAAAAATAGCCGTAAAGCATAGTAGTATCTGTATTTACACCTTTTTCTTTCAAATTGGTGTAAAAGTCTTCAATATGTTTAAGCGGTATTTCTGTGTAAACCCTGTTGTTGCATGAAAGCATCGCAAAGATAGGAAACAATGCAAGGATAAGAAGTCGGAGAAGTGAATTCATATGGAGCTGATTTTTTTGTGAAATGGTTTAGATATCCATTTATATATGCTATTCTATATAATACCAAGGTATATTAAATATACCTTTTTTTTAATCGATTTTGACCATTTGTCCAATTTGAATTTCTTCATACTGGCTAGATGCAACAGAAATTTCCTCTTTGTCGTAATGGTGTCCCCAAGGTGCTACTTTTATAATAAGTAGTACTCCTTCTTTCTTTTGAAATTCTCTTGTCAACGACTTCCACGTCATAAACTGTTTTATGAAAAGTTAATTTGGAGAGTTATAAAAATTCAGGTTCGTTTTTCCTGCAAACAGCTAATGCTTTAGCAGATGTAGGTGCTGGTAAGACTTTAGCTGTTTTGAATTCATCTTTAGCAGATTGGTACGGTGGTAAAGTGCCAACAGGCACAATATCTCGTCGTAAAGAATTATTGGCTATGGCAAATGATGTTTTTCCGAAATGGCAAGCACTTCAAGCAGACTTGTATTTCCATGATGAAAAAGATCCCGATAATGTATTAATCGCAAAAGAAGATTTAAATGAGATAATATTTGGTTACATTATAGCTCAAAAGGAATTATTAAAAGAAAATTATTAAAATAAGGAAGTGAAAATTCGCTCGAATATGAAAAGAAAAGCTGATTTTATTTTTATCGCTATTTTAGGTCTTTTGCTTGCTAATGCACTTGTCCAATTTATAATGGGTCATATTTTATTAACCCTTAATGATTATTTGGGTATTTTACTATGGCTGATTACTTGTATGTTGAGGTTTACCAATCATCGGTATGGAAGGTATGCGCTGGGGATATTACTGGCGCTCGGGATTTTTGATATTGCAAGTTTTGGGCTTGGAGGTATTTCATTTTCAGTTGGTTTCGGCAGTATGAAACCTATAGGTTTCAATCCTATTGTACTTCTTATTACAGTCATTTATTTTCTTGTGAATAAAACGGTCATAAGGCAGGTTCTAGAAATGATAGTTTACCCAAGCGCGGAAGAACAACAATTGAAGGATAAAAAACAAAGGGACTTTTATTTAAGAAAGTTTGAAAATTGTGATGATGATGAGCTGGGAATTATATTTGGTAATTTAGAAGAGTATCCCGTGGCAGCTCAACATGCGATTATAGAGATCTGTAAGGCAAAGGGAATAACAATGAAATAATGCATTAACATGGAAAAAAATTACGATTACAAAACATATTTAGTACATCCAATTTATGAATAAAAAGGAAACTCCCACTGTAGAGACACAAATGCTAATCAGAAAACCTAAGGAATTGGTTTTTCAAGCATTCATTGACCCAGCAATCACAACCAATTTTTGGTTTACCAAATCAAGTGGACAATTAGAGGTAAATAAGATAGTAACATGGGAATGGGAAATGTATGGTGTATCAACCAATGTATTGACAAAAGAAATCATTCCAAATAAATTGATTAGAACTGAATGGGGAGATCCTACAACAACGGTGACATATGAATTTACAGCGTTGACGGAGGATAAGACCTATGTTATAATCAAAAATTACGGCTTTAAGGAAACAGGAGTTGATTTAATTCAAGCCATCATAGACAATACAGGTGGTTTTACGACAGTTTTAGACGGACTGAAAGCTTATCTTGAGTTTGGTATTAAACTTAATCTGATTGGAGATAAATTCCCACAGGTGAAATAAAAATAAAGATTATGGAAATGAGTAATGTACAAGTTAAAATTATCGGCTGTGGTGATGCCTTTGGTAGCGGCGGAAGATTAAATACATGTTTTTACGTAAATGCTGGTCCGGTTCGTTTTTTGGTGGATTGCGGGGCCACGAGCTTACCTGGATTAAAACAACATGGGATTAATGCGGATGATATTGACGCGATTGTGATTAGTCATTTTCATGGAGATCATTATGGTGGTGTGCCTTTTGTATTGTTGGATGCTGCGATTCATAGCAGAACTAAAAAGATGCAGGTGATCAGTCCAGTTGGAGGTCAGCGTAGGATAGCTGCCTTACTGGATCTACTTTACCCGGGTACTGAAGTGCTGGAAAAACTGGATGTGGAGTTTTTGGAGTATGGTGCGAATGAAGTGCTGAACTTAGAAGGGTGGAGTTTACAGGCTTTTGATGTATTGCATTCTGAAAGGGCTTTGCCTCATGGGCTTCGCATTGAGGTTGCGGATAAAGTAATTGCTTATTCTGGTGATACTTCCTGGACGGATGCTTTGTTCCCTTTAAGTGCAGATGCTGATTTGTTTATTTGCGAATGCAACTTCTTTGACCTTCAGGTGAAGGGGCATTTGAATTACCTGGAATTGGAAAAGCGTCTACCTGAATTTTCCTGTAAAAGAATGGTACTGACACATTTTGATCCACAGATGTTGGATATGCTGGATGAGGTTCATGTAGAGTGCCTGTCCGATGGTATAGAGCTGTTTGTTTAATCTGTAAAACAACTTATTGCCCTCAGTCCATGCAGGAAGTACTTCTTTATGTTTGCCAAAGCCTTGTGTAACTTTAAGCTGTGCAAAAGCATGAAAACTAATGAATGTGAGTAAGATTAGGGCTATTCTTTATCTGCTCGTAATAAAGTATAATTGCTCCAGAACTTAAAGTTTTTGTTTTTGAAAGCTTAAGGTTTATTCTGTCCTGTAAGTTTTCAAATAGGGGTAGGCCTTTTCCTGCTATTATAGGATGCACACACAGCTGTAACTCATCAATTAAGCTAAGTTTCATTAGCTGTATGATTAAACTCCGACTACCGACTAAAATATCCTTTCCTGATTGTTGTCTTATTGCTAATACTTCGTCTTCAATTGGACGATTTGCCAGTTTTGCAGTTTCCCATTCGGGGTCTTTAAGTGTATGAGAAAAAACAATTTTTGGAAGGCTGTCCATTACTTTGGCAAATTCATCCATTGATCTTTCACCTGAAGGGGTTTTTATCAGCGTTTGCCAATATTGCATGAGTTGATAGGTTATTCTGCCGTATAGAATGGTACCTGCCTTACTTAGCAGTTCAGCATAATGATCATGTATTTCTTCATTAGGAATTATTGCTGTATGATCGCAAAATCCATCAAGTGTTACATTTATTCCTGCAATTACTTTTGTCATGTTTTCCATATTCAATACATGGCAAGTTACGATAGTATTGATTGTTTCATGCTGGGTAGAATTGACAAATGAAGGGGGGAATTACGACAAGTTCTTTTGTTAGCCGCTGATGCACATCTTTTAAGATGGGCGATGATGAGCAGACAGATATTATTATGCAAGCTGGACTATAAATTTCGCTTATTGCTCTCAATTGCAATGAACTCTGGCAAATAATTGGGTGTACATCCTTTTGATACCATTTCACCTTTATAAAGACCTGTTTTCTCTCCAATGGTGACACAGCGGTTTCTGTACTGTTTTTCATGAATTCCAATCCATCCCGCTGTGAAGTTCATTGCCCATTGAACTTCTGGTTCTTCTTCTGCAATGTTAGCTTCAATTTTAGTTAGTAGGTGTGGTGTATTAGTCGGTGGTGTTTGACCTGTCCACCTTAAACGCGCCTGGTAATACCAGAATGTCCGTCTCTGAAGATTAGAAAGACTATCTTGCCATGATTCAATCATTGCAATTGTTTTCTTGTCTTTCATAAGTTGATTGGCCATAAGCCAGTCCATTAGCTGATTTCGCTCATTTAATGAGTGAGTCTGCATATCCTTATCAAGATCATCAATAAAATCTTGTGAAATGAGCTTGCTATCCATAATTAAGATGGCCAATAGTCTGGGCAAAAGATTTCTGGTAGACCATAGCTCCATAGCAAGATCATGGTCCTTTTTGATATCCTTCGCAATCTTCCGTAAGTCTCCCAGCTTAGTTTTAGTGTTGATCTGACCCAAAACGTTTTCTGCTTTTGAAGATAATTTCATAACAATCCTTTTTATTATTGAACAACTAAAATCTGGAGTTAATATATTAAAAACTTCTTATTCATTCTAATTGACCTATTCCATATTCCCGGCTTGCTTAGTTTACCTTTACAATGAAAGGAGTATTCAATTTAGACTTAACTATATTCAATACCTGTTTTCCTTTAGAAACATAAAGATAAAGACGATAATCAGATGGATTTTCAGGAATACTAAGTGTAATCTTTGTTCCATTGGATAGTTTTTCCATTGAAATTGGTTTTTCGAATCGATCAACTTTAACAAGATTCCATTCAAATTTCATATTGTTTTGCCCTTCAATAGCAATATTCCAATTCTGTCCAGTTTTAATCAGCGCATGATATTCCAATTTTGAACCTTTAAATGTTCCTAAAGCCGGCTTAAGTATTTTAATATGTGGTGGTTTTGCTGGTGCAGGCCCGTGATTCCATAGATGAAAGAGCTGTGAAAAAGACAATTTCTCTCTTCCTTTGTAGTCTTTAATTCCGTTATCTGTAACCTGATCAATCTTTTGCTCATCGTAAAAGTTGGAAATAAATGACCCGGCTTTGTTGTCTTGCAGCTTGTTGTACGTTGGTACTTCAATATCACTGTAAAAGTAGGGTACGGTTATATCCTCAGCTACTTTAAAAGAACTTGTATTTTGATTTACTACAATTCCATATGCATCAATTTCTGGGATTAATCTTTTGATCCTATCAATTGTTTGCGCTGTATTATTGCTGAGTTCAACATCTACAGTGACTGGTCTCTTAGGGTCTATTTCTTTTATACTCAATACAAGATTTCTAAGCCAGGCGAGATAGGCATCTTGTTGGTATAAAAGCTCTGGTTTGTAATAATAAATATCCAGTTTTTGAAATACTGCATTTCCAATATTCCAGGCGATAACATTCTGTTCTTCTTTGAGGTAGCGAACAGAATTTAAAATTTTAGTTTTCAGTATTTCCAGCTGCTCTTTGTCTTTAAAGAAATTGATTTCATCTGAAATCCAATAGGCGTAAAGAATGTTAAAATCATTCATTTTTGCCGCTCTTAATAAATTTCTGTCGTATATGTCAGGCCCATAACGTTTAATCGTATTGATTCCTATGCGTTTCATATCATTAAAGTCTGCAAGGATCTCCCGCATGGTAATCGTTTCATAATTTTTTTTCCAGTCTTGTGCTCTATTGTAATTGATACCTCTTATTCCTGATAAAAAAGGAATGTTTTCGCTTGACTTAGGATTCGGATTTTGCTGATTTGAGTAAGATGACAAAAACTGAGGTGTATTTGACATTACACTCTCCATATTATTTTGCCTGTATTTATTAAGTAAGTTTTTAAGTGTGTCTGGATGTTGTATAGTCCAATTTATCAACAATTCAGACCCGCCATCTGGAACATTTTTATCAAATCCAGAATTAAAAAGTACAAAAGCTTTAATTTCTTTGAATTTGTGTTTAGTCTCGAAAGCAAGTCTAAACCATTCACCTTGTTTCCCTGCCGAGAGATTCGAACCCATTTCAGCAAGCATTACTGGTAGCCCTGAACGGAATATTTTATTTTGGTGATATGGAGCATATATATCAGACATTGAGGTCCATTTTCCTGAGTATGCAGGGCCATAATTCAAATTGGTTACTCCGATCCAATCTACATATTGATTTCCCGGAAAATAAGCATCAAGGGTTTCGTGTTTCCATGGATTCCAAACCCAAATCACTTGATAGACCTGTTCATTTAAAAAGAAACTGTGCAGGAATTTCCATGCAGCTTTGAATTCGTCAGAAGTATTATTGCCAGTTTGTGACCAAGGATAAGCCGGGTTGTCCATCTCATGCGCAAAACGAATGAAGACTGGTCTGTTCATTGCTTTAATCTGTTCGCAGAATTTTTTAAGATATGTGTTGTATTTTCCTTCTGTTATCTTTTTAAAAACCTTTTCGTCTTTTTTTAATTGGCTATTTTCTTTGAACAAGTTTTGCCAGGGCTCCCAGGTAATCATTGGTACCGAACCATTACTATAAATCGAATCAATAGTTTTTTGAGGAAGATAGCACTGTGCTTGTTCTCCCCATGGTATATATAATGATATAAGATTAAAGTGATTATTATACAGTTGCTGTTCTTGCTTTGCTTTATGTACAGAGGATATCCCGTTGAAATCCACAGGAGAAAATATACCTGTCAAAAACATTTTGCTTTTATGATCTAGAACTTTTGGTTGAATACTAGCATTTCCACCAGATACTTTTGCAAAGTAGAGCACTACACAACACATGATAACGGTAATGATTAATGTAGTACTCCTGATGCTGGTGTATAATCTGCGCCTCATGAACCAAAAGTTTACTTTTATCTTCTTTATCCATGTGATAAGACCGTTGGCGAAAGGATAACGCTCTTTTAACAATTTAAATTGTTGTTGCCTGCTAGCCACAATATTAAAAATCAAGATCAGGCTATTTAATCCTGCGAAGCCAGCCATGATCAGGTTGTAAGGATTCCAGTCGAAAGTTAGGCCGTAAATAATGGCTGTGAGCGACAAGACTAATATTGTTATATTTGGAATATTCAGCGGCCAGTTGTTTGCTTCGTTATTATCTTTTGGGGTGGGTACGTAAGGTACTTTTTTCCCGATAAGAGTATACACAAATCCAAGGATAAATATCCACCAGGCACCTATGATCAGTAGCCCACCAACCACATGAAATCCTCTTTCTTCATCTTCCATAACCCACCATTGTACAAAATGACGGATCATTAGTGTAGAAACAATGAATGGGAGCACTGCGATTCCGAAATCAGTTATATTCAGTTGAATTGGACTTACATTAAAGAAAAGTGAAATGATTGGGATTAAAAAATTCAGCAAATAGAATATACCTGAAAGGTAATGCACTGGAATTACTGCATAATGGATTTTTTGTTTCCAGGTAAAGCCTTTATAAAGCTTTGGATATACATTAACCAGTAAATCAAAAACTCCTCTCGACCATTTTAATTGTTGCTTGTAATAGGCAGAAAGGGTAGAGGGGGCGAGTCCCCTTGCCAAAATTTGCGGTACATATATCGATTCCCAGCCTTTTGAATGTAACTGCATAGCAGTATGCATATCTTCTGCTAATCCTGCTGCATGGCCACCAATAGATTCCAGGGCGGTACGACGAAAAGTACAATTTGCCCCAATAGCTAAAACGGTGCCGTACTTATTCATAGTCATCATTATAGGACCATAGAATTGGTAGGTTTGCTGCGCCGCTCCCTTAGCAATCAAGTTTTCATCGTTGTTTTTATATGCCTGAACAACCTGAACAAATCCTATTTTCGGATTGTCGAAATGTGATACAATTGGGTCAAGGAAATCTGGAAAAGGTACATGATCAGGATCAAGAATAACACAAATTTCCCCGTTTGATTGTCCCAATGCATTATTAATGTTCCCCGCCTTCGCATTTATCTTTTGCTTTCGGGTGATATGATTGACCCCAAGTTTTTCACATAGTTTTTTAAGGTATGGATCATTGGCCTCATCACATAAATAGGTTTTATGTGGATAGGTGATGGCTTGAATAGCAGCTAAGGTCTCTTCGATCATCTCGTATGGCTCTCCAGCACAAAAGGTAGTAAATATGTCTACTGTGTATGTTCTGGTCGGAACTGGAGTGTCAGGAACAGTTATCCAAAGATAATGACACCATTCATGTAAGGTTTTTAGACAAATAAATGCGAAAGTTACTATTAGCATCCAGTACAATGGAGGATAGCCTTTAAGAGAATCGAAGAGCATGGTATTTAGGAAAAATCCCATTGAGATCAAGCCTAATGTGATCATTAGTCTTAGCGTAAATTGCTCTTTTCTGGTTGGTGCTGTTATTGGTTGGATTGGCCTCATTTATCTGCAACTACATAAAAAGGTGTATTACAGGTAGCAAAATGCCCATTGTAATCATAAATGGTTGCAAAGAGGCGATAAGGACCTTCTTCTTTTGGAGCAATAAAATCTACTTTTAGCGCTCCGTCTGATTTAATTAAATTCTGCAGTGGTTTTAGTTTTTTTATATTATGTAAATTCTCCTTATACCAGTCTTCTTTAAAGACTTCCCATTTAATGGCTTTAATTTTAGACTGTTCCAATAGCAAAACTTCAGCATTGGCATTGGCGTGAGAGGATAAGATAATATTATCCATTGCACCTTTTTTGTTTAAAAGCATATATTTAATTTGAGGGAAGGTACTACCTTGTCGCTTGCCAGTCCAGATATGCCGCATGACATCAACTGCTTCAGAACTGGCTCCATTTTCGTCAAATATGCTAAACCAAGTATGGGTTCCTTCTTGTTTGTTACCCCAATAGAAAATAAAACATCCTAAGAATCTGGGATCCTCTAATGGCATATACTTTTTGTATCGGTTAAGATAGAACTCGGCTTTTTTATTGCTTGTATTTTCTACATATGCACCCCATGCTGTTTGTAAGGTCCCATCCCAAGGACCATCAATTCCCCATTCTGCAATCATATATGGCCCACGCCATAATAATGTTGCCGATTTAATGTCATCTCTTAAATAATTGATTCTGTTAAAAATGTTGAAAGAGATGATATCGATATTACATCGGAATTTAATGTTGGAAATATATTTTTTATTAAAGTTTAAAACCGTTGTGGTAATTGGGTGATTGGGATCTTCTTTCCGGATCATATCCGTTAACTTATTAAATGCCTGGTAAAAGTTATTGTAAGAAGGTTTATAAGGAAAGTCGAGCTCATTGCCAATGCACCACATTAGTACAGCTGGGTGACCTTTAAACCGATTTACAATGGCTTTAAAAGCATTATGCTGTTTAGTAACTTTAGTAGAGTCATTATATAGCGCCATATAATCACTGTTCGCGATTGGTAAGCCAACAATAACCGCTAATTTGTTCAGTCTGGCACTGTCTAGAATAGTTGAAAGACCAACAGTATCCCAAATCCTTATGGTATTGCCCCCTATATTTTTTAAGGTATTAAAGTGACTATATCCTGCTGCACCTTTTATGATATAAGGTTGGCCATTTCTATACAAGCTATATTTCCCACTACTTTCCTTTATGTAAACTTCCTTTGTCGATTTCTCCGTTTGCCGGGAACAACTTAATAAGTTTAAAATAAGGAACGAACTAGATAAAAGGATACTAATGACTTTTATTTTGTTTAAATTCCGCAGTCTGAAAAATAACATCTCGTTATATACCAATAAATAAACTATCAGCATAAAATTAATCAATATAAAGCATATCACTATGTCGCAGTCTTAAATTTATTTTTCTAAGAAAAAAAGTGCTGTAGGTCAGGGTTATATGTTGTTGGTTATTTGGATTAATTTTGGGATCAGACTTAATTTGATTGAAGATAAATTCCCACAAACTAAATAGCTAATTGTTCAACTAGTGCGTTATAATACCTTTCAACAGCCTCCGAATGATAAGATAGATAAAGGAAAGGTTCAATCAACTCTAACTCCATAAGCATAAAACGACCATCAACCATTAGACCATCAATCCTTGCATACATGGTGCCTTTTGCAAATCTGGAAATACATCGTTCTGCCAGATCAATATATTGCTGGGCCGGAGAAGTTACCTCTATAGTTCCACCAAAAATCTGTTGCACCCTAAAGTCACCAACTTTTGGCTTCTTTATAATGGTGTGGCTATATTTTCCATTTAAAAAAATGAAAGACCATTCGCCTTGTTGAATTTGTGGCATTAATGGCTGAACGATATAGTCGCCTTCTGATACAAGTTCCAAAACACGATCTTTGTCTTCAACAGTTGTATTTTTATTTAAGACAATTGTATTTTTTGAACCGCCACTTACACAGGGTTTAATAATTAGTTTTTCCGAATCCAATCTTTCAAATAGAGTTTTCAGGTCTTCATTCCAACCTTGCTGAAGAAATATAGATGGAATAATATCAAAACCAGCATCTGCAACTTCCAATAGATAGTGTTTATCCATATTCCATCTAACAACCGAATAATCGTTGAGTAGTCTTATGTGGAAAGACTGAATCTTGTTGAGCCAAAGTTTAAATTGATCGTATTTCTGGTGATAATCCCAGGGAGTTTTAAGTAACGCAATATCATATTTTTCCCAATCAACCATCGGGTCGTCCCATATCTCAGCAGATATGTCTAATCCTTTATTTTGTAGAAATGGTAAAAGTTCTTGAGTCTCATTAAAGTTATTCGCAGGCGAATATTTAAACGTTCCCGAATAGGTTATGTATGCTATTTTCATTGGTCACTAAATGCTATCACTAAGTACGCCTAATATCGTATTTAATTTTTTATGGATAAAGAATAGTGTTTAGGATTGGTAATAGAATTTAGAGCAATGTCAATGATGTATTTTTCTTTGTATCTTTAAATAAGCTAAACGATTATGTTAACATTAAATTTTTCTGCAGTTCCGTATTTAATGACAGATAGGTTAATCCTGAGAACTCTCGGTGTTCCGGATTTGGAAGCTATTCATAAATTGCGTTCTGACCATGCGGTAAATGTAATGGTTGGACGGGAAACACCTATGCAGTTATCACAATCCCGGGAATTTATTAGAAAAATCGAGGGTTTAGTTGAAAACAGAGAGTGTTTATATTGGGTGATAGCTTTTAAGGAAGAGCATAGCTTGATTGGTACGATCTGCTGCTGGAGTTTTGATATTGAAAATGAGATTGTGGAGATTGGTTATGAAATGCTTCCAGAATATCGTGGAATGGGATTAATGAAAGAAGCTGTAAAGAAAGTCATTGATTATACTTTTCAAAACTTAAATGCAAAGTTGCTTACTGCATTTCCTTCCGGGGTCAATTCAGATTCTGTAGGGCTTTTGAAAGCGCTTAATTTTCAATTGTCTGATGATTTCTATAATAACAAGCATACCAATGTGGCTGATATGGTTTGCTATGCTTTGAAAAAAGATGTAATGGTTTAACTTTATCCTAATCTATAGCCTAACTTGGAACCTCTGCTGTAATTTCTGATAAAACAGCAATGGTTCGGTTATTTAAATGTCCCATGATTGTTGTCTTAATGTTACCTATTAAATACAAGTGTCAATACAGATTGTTTTTACATTTTTTTATCTTAGTAATTAGATGATAGCAGAGGGCGAAATTAAGTATGTTTGTGGCTAAGAATATTGATCAATTTTCCGAAAGGATCTCTGACATAAAATCTGCGTACGCCCCAAGGTTCATCGGCAGGCCCATATTCAATGTCAAAACCTTCCTTAACAAATAGTTCCAATGCTTCATCAATATCATCTACTTCGATAGAAAGGTCTGGCACTAAGGTACCTGATCCGCCTTCTATTGCAAAACTAATTTGAAGGTTCATAATCTCTGATGAACCATAAGTATGAATCCAACCATGATCCATTAACAGATCAAGACCTAGAATTTTCTTGTAGAATACTTCAGCGCCTTTAACATCAGGAGCAGCTACATTGCTTACGATTCTTTTTACTTTCATATTTAAAGATATGATCTTTTTTCTTCTTGTTTTTCTGAACCACTGATTGCCCAGGTTGCAAAAAACACAATAGCAGAGGGCATAGTCCAGCCAAATTCGTATGAGTAATGAAATTATTTGTTTGCTGTACAGTTAGATAGTGGTATTTTGGAAAACTCAGGACTTTATGTACTTTTAGCTAAGTATAAAGATTAATGCCCATGCTTGGAGAACTAAATAAAAGAGAGATCATAGACTTTTTAGAAAGTCAGTTTATAGGACGTCTTGGATGCCATTTAGATGGTGAAACTTACATTGTACCTATTAACTACGTATATCAAAATAATGCAATTTATGCTCATTCAGGTGATGGTAAAAAAATAAAAATGCTTCGGGCAAATCCAAAAGTATGCTTTCAGGTTGATGAAATTGATAATATGTTCAATTGGAAAAGTGCCATTGTATGGGGGACTTTTGAGGAACTGAAAGGTCAGGAGCGTCAGCAGGTTATGCAAGGTTTGATTCTTCGCATTATGCCAAGCACTGATGAGCCTGGGCGGGAGCCTTCGCATGCGATAGATCCGGTGCTTCAGGACAATCTGATTGTTTACAAGATCAATATTCAAGAGGCAACCGGCAGGTTTGAGTTACATGGGGCAAAAGATTAATGTAGTTGTTGTGGTTGTTTTGCATAGGGCTGAATTTTAGAGATAATTCAATAATTAAAAAGGGAAATTTTAGCTAGGGCATACCTCTAATGGTATAGTATTTGTTCCCTCGTACGAAAAATATATACAAATATTAAAGTATGAAACTAAAAATCATTACCCTATTTTTTCTTGCTTCAGCTATAGTGCTGAGTAGTTGCTCTAAAGAGGGCAAAGGGGAGCCTGGCTATGAGTATACCTACAAACTTACCGGGCCTGGAACTACCAAATTAATTGTTCAGTATACCCCTACGATGACTGATCCCAATATGACGGAAGTGCCGGATGATCTGGAATATGAAGAAGAAGTAACACCACCTTGGCAAAAGACTGTTAGATTACATAAGAATATTTCAGGTGCTGGTTTTTCGGCGAGTGTTAGTGATGGTGTGCCAGGAGCGAGTTATACGATTTCAATCCTTGACAAAGATGCTAAGGTTTTAGAGACAACAAGCTTTACTTTGGATGAGTATGGGTATGGTGTTGCATTGTTGAATTACTATCGCGATCAACCTCAATAAAATCTAATCAGATTTATAAAATTATTTATTCATAAAAACTAAAGTCGCCCACTCTTGTTATTTATATAAACTAGAAAATTTTATATTATGGATAAGTTAGAAATTAAAGGAAAGTGGAATGAGCTAAAAGGTAAGATAAAACAAACTTATGGAGATCTTACCGATGATGATTTGACTTATGAAGAAGGGAAAGATGATGAGATGTTGGGAAAGTTGCAACAAAAAACGGGAAAGAAGAGGGAAGAACTAGTGAAATGGATAAATAGTCTGTAATTATTTTAGACCCTATCAAAACGAGCAAATGAATCATTTGCTCGTTTTTTGTTTTAGCGCCAATGCTGTTTAAACTACATTAACACTACAGTCTAGCGGGCGATAGCTTTGTACGTTTTAAGATGATCGACAATATCGACATAAAGAGAACATATGCTAAAAAGATATAATAACCTGGCTGTAAGGAAGTATTATTCTGTGTTACTGTAGAAAGTAATTCTTCTTGTATGTTCAGACCGGATAGCTGACTTTTAATGATCTCATTTAGCCCTATATATGTCATTGCGGTACCAACAAGCATAACATCGGCCATATCCCATTTACTTAAATCAAAGGCTAAAAATCGGACAAGCTTATTTTTTACATATTTTTCATTTCTCCATATAAGAATGCCTTTGCCAATCATACGCAGCACCGGCAGGATAACCACAAAGAGTAGTATGAGTAAACCTGCAAGTATCGCATCGAATTTAGGTTGTCTGATTAATGACTCAATGATACCAGTTATGCTCTTGCTTTGAAAAAATAATACTTGGTTAGTAAAAGCTAACTTTTCGCTTAACAGTGTGAAATTTAGTGACTGTATACGAGCATCAACTTCTATAATAGTAGCTGTGATGCCTACTAATAAAAGGACAAAAGCGAACATAAGAGAAAGAATATATAGGGTAGTATGGAGGACTACTTGTTTTCTCATTAACCACCAAATACAAAGTGCAAGCAAGACGCTTGCAATCATTGCATAGGTGTATTGATATAATAGCGCTTGTATGTTGGTGAGTTGTGAATTAATGGTTTTTTCAAAAGCTTCAGCACCTGAGACTCCATATTTTTTATAAATATGTTTACTTACTGTAACGCTGGCAGGCTCAGTATTGTCGAATGTTTCCTTTTCCAACTGGTCAACTTTACTGATGACAATACTTTTTATCTTTTTCTTACTTTCAGGTTTGTTGATCCTGTTGACGATTGTCGCAGCAAAAACAGGTACTTCTGACTTGATTTCCTCTGGATCAACCAATGCGTTGAAAGCAAGCTTTTTGAGTTTTCCACCAATACCTTTTTGTGGTTTATTCATTTCTGCTATCGCCTGGTCAACTAGATGGTTTAACTGTTTTTCGACCTTTTTTTGCAGCTCTTTTTTCTGTGTGACAGTCATAGCGAAATCGTTGACCTTTTCATCTACCACGTTAGCCATTTTCTCACGCCATTGATCAACGGATAATATGCCAAAAGTGATGTTGTTTACAACGCTGTAATCTGTTTTTATTTCCTCCTGCTGACGGGAAAGTTTTGATACTTGATAACCAAACCAGGCCTCTGCACAAAGCAGGAGACTTAGGCAAATAACTAGCAGGATATTAGGAAGGGCTATTTTTCTAATGTTCATGGGGAGAAATAAATTTCAATATGGTCGATAAAATAAGCCCGTACAATACGAAGCTGATAAAAATGATAAAACCGGGTTGCAATGCGGTGTTATTTGTTGTAATTACATTTAAGTCATCACTTTTTATGTTCAAGTTCTTTAACTGACTATCCAGTAAACCATTTAAACCAATATATACCATGAGTATTGCTATTACTATGACATCTGCCATACTCCACTTACCTGATTGAAATGCAAAAAATCGTATGATTCTGTGCTTTGCAATTTCTTTTTTGCTTAGCAGATGGATACCAGTTGCACTAAGCTTCATGATTGGAAATAGTATGCTAAATACTAAAATAAGAATACCTACTAGCATCGATTCAATGCTGGATTGACTGATTAATATTTTAACAACTTCCAAGATGCTCTTACTCTGGAAAAACAATACTTGGTTCTCGAAAACTACATGTTCACCTAATACTACAAAATCCAGTGCCTTAATGCGTGCATCAACCTCGATCATGGAAGCCGTCAAACCTATAAAAAGGAGAATAAATGCAAACATCAATGACATTATGAAAAGAGTTCCATGTAACTCAACCCGTTTTCTAAATATCCACCAAAGCCCAAGTACAACAACTATGCAACCTAACATACCGAATGAATAATT
Source organism: Pedobacter sp. (assembly GCF_041645105.1). GTDB lineage: Bacteria > Bacteroidota > Bacteroidia > Sphingobacteriales > Sphingobacteriaceae > Pedobacter. Next base: position 391,260 of record NZ_JBAZQQ010000003.1, on the reverse strand, counting down.
GTAAGTTGCAGTTCTGATATGAGACAATGAGGAAACCAGTTTATGGTTTAATTCTTCTTTGGTGGATACTTTATATTTTTTATACACCTTATCAGTTGCTGCCTTTGTTGCAGCCACAGTACTATCTAGGTACTCTGCACGTTCAAGTGCATCGAACTTCTCCATTGCCATCTTACTTAAGTGGCGCTTATTAGAGGGGTTGTAAACCTTATCAACGATATCTTTGGCAATTGAGGGAGCTTTCTTTTTGATGTCATCTGTATCTACAAACGTTTTTACCAGAAACTTCTTAATTTTTCCATCAATGGTTTTTTTGGGCTTATTTATTAGAGCTTCTGCTTTGTTAATGAGGGAGATTACTATTTTCTCCACTTCATTCTGAAGATCATTTTTTTGCTTGGTGGTCAACGTAAAATCGCGTATCTGATGGCTAATAATTGCTGATACTTTGTCTCGCCATTGTTCCACTGAGAATAACCCTGAACTGATATTATTAACATTGGAGTAATCTTCCTTAATCTCTTCCTGCTGATTAGATAGTTGATATAATTGGTAACCAAAATATCCCTCAGCGCATAATAAAATAAAGAGCCCAAAAATGAGTAGTAGTCTTGAAGCAAATTTCTTTTTGTGAGCATTAGGGATTGTATGCATCGGTTATTTAATTATAGTTTAATTCTTTTTTCTGAACAATGTAGAATTGAGAATTGTTTTAAATTCATCTTTATCACGTTAATAATTAAGATATTTCAGTTATTAAAACAATCGTCATTCTATAGGTGTTGAAATAATCATCTATAAACTTTTAATTATAGGGTTGATCAATAACTATGAATTCAATTGACTGGTATAGCTTTTTCATCGGTGAAGAAGACTGGAGATTTCTCTTGGAGATATCTCTTCGCACAATAATGATGTATTTTATTATTCTAATCGGTTTGAGGCTTTTGGGGAAACGAGGAGTGAGACAACTTTCTGTTTTTGAACTTGTAGTGATCATTAGTCTTGGTTCTGCAGCTGGAGATCCAATGTTTTACAAAGAGATCGGATTGCTATATCCAGTTATTATTTTTGGAATTATTGTAGGGGCTTACCGGCTTACAACTTATTTCATGGCAAAGAGTAAAAAGTTTGATGATTTGGTTGAAGGAAAATGTGTTTATTTAATTGTTGAAGGTGAATTTTCGATAGATGGATTTAACAAAGAAAGTCTGGCACAAGATGAATTCTTTTCAGAGCTTCGTCAACAGAGTGTATCTCATCTTGGGCAAGTTGAAACTGCAATATTAGAAACATCTGGTAATGTAAGCATATTCTTTTATCCTGATGATAAGGTTAAATACGGCCTGCCAATAATGCCTGCGCTCTTTGAAAAAGCTGATGAGCAGATTTTTGACTTAGGGAAGTATGCTTGTACTCATTGCGGAAATGTATTAAATCTACATCCTGTAACTGAACATTACTGTGATAAATGCGGACACAAGAAATGGGTTAAAGCTTTAAAAAGCTGCAGGGTAAGATAGTTTGAGCTGTCAAACAAATATTTTTTGTTCTTGTTATTACTGTTCATAACCTTCTAAAACAAATATTATGAGTACAGAAAACTTAGACAATCGGGAAGCGATAGATAAATTAAAAAGTATGGTTGATCAAATTGACATTGGAATGATGTGTACCAATACTGCTGAAATAAGTAATCTTCATGCTGTCCCTATGAGCAGACAAGAGGTAGACGATGAGGGCAATTTATGGTTCTTGTTTTCCTCTGAAAGTGAAACCTATAAAAACCTTCAAAAAAGCAATCATGTAAGTTTATTATACTCGGATATTAATAATTACAATTTTTTAAGTTTAAACGGAATTGCAGAAGTATCTAAGGACAAATTTCGGATTGAGAATTATTGGAATAAGATGATGGATGGATGGTTTGAAAAAGGAAAAGAAGATCCATCAATCAGAGTTTTGAAAGTTACACCTTCAGAAGCCCATTATTGGGATAATAAATCAAATAAATTAGTGACCTTTTTAAAAGTAGCAGTAAGTGCAGTTTCTGGCAAAAAATTAGATATTGGTCGTGAGGGTGACTTAAATGTCTGATTAACTTAGTTTATCTATCTATGAAACACTACGATGCCATTATTATAGGAGCAGGGCAGTCTGGTATTCCACTTGCCAAAAAATTAGCCTTATCCGGAAAGAAAACTGCCATTATTGAAAAAAGACTTGTTGGTGGTACTTGTATCAATGACGGCTGTACGCCAACTAAGGCTATGATAGCCTCTGCCCATGCTGCTCATAGTGCTAGGACCGCCGGTAAATTAGGTGTTAGTACAGGAGCTGTTAAAGTAGATTTGAAAAAAGTAAAGCAACGAAAGGATGATATTGTTGAATTATTTCGGGCTTCCTCTCAAAATGGGTTGGAATCTACCAAAGGTTTGGATCTGATTTTAGGTGAAGCAACTTTTTCTGGCACAAAGGAGTTGACAATTGTCGATACTCATGGTGAGAAGAAAAAAGTGTCAGCAGATCAAATTTTTATCAATACGGGTGCTTCAGTTAGTATTCCGGAATTGGAAGGGTTGAAAGGTGTACCATATTTAACATCAACAACGATCCTCGATCTGACAGAAATACCTGAACACCTGGTGATCCTTGGGGGGAACTACATCGGTCTTGAATTCGGACAGATGTTTCACCGTTTTGGCAGTAAAGTAACTATTATCGAAAAGTCCTCACGCATTATGCCACGTGAGGATACGGATGTTTCTGCTGAACTGACAAAAATATTAACAGATGAAGGTCTTAAAATCTTAACTAGCACTACAATTGATAAAATTCAGAAAAAGAATGCTGTGCTCAAGCTAAACCTAACATCTGATAATAAAAGTAAAAGTATAACAGCGAGTCATTTTTTGATTGCTACTGGCAGAACCCCACAAACCGAGTCACTCCATTTAGAAATTCCTGGTGTAGATACTGATGAAAAAGGAAATATCTTAGTTAATGGAAAGCTTGAAACCAACATTAAAGGAATTTTTGCCTTGGGTGATGTAAAAGGAGGTCCCGCATTTACACATATAGCCTATAATGATTTTACGATTGTTTATAGAAATCTGGTGGAAAAATGTAACCTGAGCACTAAAGACAGACCTGTTCCATACTGTATGTTCACTGATCCTCAACTTGGCAGGATAGGAATCTCAGAATCAGAAGCCAAGGAGAAAGACCTGGACTTTATAGTGGCAAAAATTCCTATGTCACAAGTTGCACGTGGAATTGAAACTGGAGAGACACTAGGATTTATGAAGGCAATTGTGGACAGGAAGAGCAAGCAAATATTAGGTGCAACAATACTGGCATCAGAAGGAGGAGAAATTGTTTCGGTGCTTCAAATGGCGATTGAAGGAGGAATAACATATGATAAAATTAGGTATGGTATTTTTGCTCATCCGACTTATTCAGAGTCATTAAATAATCTCTTTATGAAATTATAATTGCTTTGGAAACGCTTTAACAACTTATGTTTATGAAGGATGCGTGGAAAACAATCGAGTGCGATAAATGTTAATTCATTACAGAACTTAAGAATTAATTAGACAAACATTAATGATATTTTCGGAATATTATAAACAGGTTAGAAAGCATTCTGAACAAATTTGTAAACCTTTAGAAACTGAAGATTATGTGGTTCAGCCCGTTGTAGATGTGAGTCCACCTAAGTGGCACCTTGGTCATACCACATGGTTTTTCGAAACTTTCATTTTGCAGCCATTTGATGATACTTACCAGGTTTACAATACTGATTACAATTATGTTTTCAATAGTTATTATGAAACTATAGGTAACCGTGTGATACGTACTGATAGAGGAAATCTGAGTCGCCCAAGTGTTAGCGAGGTTTATGCTTATCGGAAATATGTTGATCGTGCTATGATCAGTTTTTTAAAGAAACCGTTTTCAGATGAGGTAAAGGAATTACTCCTTTTGGGTTTTAATCATGAGCAGCAACATCAGGAGCTACTATTAACGGACATCAAATATATTTTAGGAAATAATCCGCTTTTTCCGGTGTATCAAAAAAATAAAAAGAATTCTATCGAGTTAGGTGCTGATATACAGGAAATGATTTTCATCAAAGAAGGGATCTATGAGGTTGGTTATTCCGGATCTGGTTTTTGCTTTGATAATGAGCTTGGTAGACATAAAGTTTACTTGAATGATTTCTACATTAGTTCTGAACTGGTTGACAATGAAAAATATTTGGAGTTCCTTCAGGATGGAGGTTATACGAATTTTGTTTACTGGCATGCGGACGGCTGGGATTGGTTGAAGAGTAACCATATTATGGCGCCAATGTATTGGCATTTAATAGATGGCGTTTGGCATACTTATACACTTGAAGGCTTGGAAACACTTGATCTGAAGGCACCTGTTACCCATATTAGTTATTATGAAGCCTACGCTTTTGCAAGTTGGAGTAAAATGCGGCTACCAACAGAATTTGAATGGGAAGTTGCTGCCAATAAGTTTAACTGGGGGCTAAGATGGGAGTGGACTGAGAGCGCATATTTACCCTATCCAGGTTTTAGTAAAGCACCTGGTGCCATAGGAGAATACAATGGTAAATTTATGGTGAATCAAAAAGTACTCCGAGGTGCATCAGAGGCTACACCGGAAGGACATAGCAGAATATCCTACAGGAATTTTTTTCAACCATGTTTAAGATGGCAGTTTACAGGAATACGACTTGCCCAATAACAATATCTAATGAGCTTAATCACGAACAAAAATTTAATGACGGTACAGACACAATTTCTTAATGAAACACTGGCCGGACTTAAGGCAAGTCCCAAATTTATGTATCCCAAGTACTTCTATGATGAAAAAGGGAATTACATTTTTCAGCAGATCATGGAAATGGATGAGTATTATCTGACCAATGCAGAGATGGATATATTTTCAAATCAGGCCAACAAGATTGCAACACTTATCAGCGGATTAAATACTCCTTTTGACTTGATAGAGCTGGGAGCAGGGGATGCTACTAAATCCATTTATCTGTTAAGGGAAATGATGGATAGTGGATTGGAATTTAGTTATTTACCTATCGATATTTCAGCACATGTGATCAGCGATCTGGAGGTTAAGTTACCGTTGCAATTGCCTGGATTAAGTATAAAAGGGTTGCATGGGGATTACCTGGACATGTTACAAGAGGCTACTTCAATTTCTAAGCGGCGAAAAGTCGTTTTGTTTATGGGAGCAAATATCGGCAACATGAATCAGGAGAATGCAGAAAGCTTTTTACAAGCTATGAGGAGGTTATTGTCTAAAGGAGATTTATTAATCATTGGCTTTGATTTGAAGAAGAATCCGAAGCAAATATTGGCTGCTTATAATGACAACAAAGGTATCACTGCTTCTTTTAACTTAAACCTGCTTGCACGAATAAACAGGGAACTGAACGGGGATTTTGAAATTGAAAATTTTGAGCACTATGCCAGTTATGATCCTGAATCCGGAGCCTGTAAAAGTTATTTGATCAGCTTAAAAGAACAATTGGTTCATATTGGGCAAAAAGAAACGATCGACTTTGCTAAAGATGAGGTGATTTACATGGAGATTTCACAGAAATACGCATTGGAAGATATTGAAAGACTGGCTACGGAATCTGGATTTCAATGTTGGAATATTTTTTTTGACACCAATCGATATTTTGTTGATGCTGTTTGGACAGTGAGCTGAGGCTGGAAACTATTCTTTGCCATCGATAACCGCTAATAAACGATTTAAATCTTCATTGGTATTGTAGAAATGAAAAGAAAACCTGCTACCTTTTCCCCGGTTAATAAACACAATCTTAGCGGCAATTAGCCTTTCGCAAATGTTTGGTGCAAGTGGAACATTAATTATTGTTGATTGTATTTTTCTATTCAGCATTTCAGTACTCAACAGCCCTCTCAAATGAAACTCAGCTCTCGCCCTGTTACATATAGATTGGGTGATTTTTTCGATATTTTCAAGTCCAATTGTTCGCAGTTGGTGTACACTTTGATTTAAAGTTCCGAAATTCAAGGTGTCCAGGTGACCAGGCTCAAAGCAGAGCGATAGGTGGTCTCTACCTTCCAGAAAGTTTTCCTTTGGTAATGAAGATTGTTTCCTTTGTATGTATAATTGATCTTTCAATAGATCAGATAGTAATATAAAACCATTGCCAAAACCTCCTAACAACCATTTATAGCCACTTGATAGGAAGGCATCAAGACCAGAACTTTCAAAGTTAAATGGTACTGTGCCACAAAATTGTGTGCCATCTGCTATAAGCAGAAGTTCTGGATAAGTTTGCTTGATTGTTTTGATGAAATCAATGTCAAGCCTTGTTCCGTTAGCATACTGAACAATGCTAAATGCAAAAGCACTGGGTTTAAATAGCTTAATCGCTGCTAAAATGTTATCTTCTAAACTATGACTTAAAGGGACTGTTGTATGATCAAATCCTCTGCTTATTACTGGATAATTTACAGATGGATAATCTTCATCTAACAAAAGAAACCGGTGATTTTTATCAAGTCCGTCCAGCAGTGTGTTGAAGCCAAAAGAGAAATTGGGAACCAGAAATAATGTAGCATTAGCAGAACGAAGGAATGTAGAAAGGTTTTGCTTTAGTTCCGTAAAAAATGATGTCTGATATAAGCGAAAATTGCTTCCTTCCATTAGGAAATCATTGTCATGCTGATTTCTCCATTCTTGAATAGGTTTGGATAAGATTCCAGAACTGGCTGTATTTAAATAAGTATATTTTTCAATGGTTGGATACAGATTCGCATTACTCATCTTCAAATTTAAAGTTTTAATAGTTTTTTTGACAAACAAAAGCAGGGCTTTTTCAATTGTATTAAATAGTATTAATTCTAAAACTATAAGTTATGTTAGAACATTCAAAGGCATTTAGCTCATTTTCGGTCAGTGATATTGAAAAGGCAAAGGAATTTTATAGTTTAACATTAGGATTAAACGTTAAAAATAATGAGATGGGGATCCTCGAACTGCAGATAGAGGGATCCGCAACTGTGATGATTTATCCCAAAGCCAATCATCAGCCTGCAACATTCACGGTGTTAAATTTTCCTGTTCAAAGCGTGGAGCTTATAGTTGAAGCATTGAGCGTAAAAGGAATTCAGTTTGAACACTATGATTATGAAGATTTGAAAACAGATAATAAAGGGATTTTTAGAGGGGATGGGCATATTATAGCTTGGTTTAAAGATCCAGATGGTAATATCCTTTCTGTGTTGGAAACAAATAATTAGATAGGATGAATTAACCTTGTCGATGCATTTTCAGGATCTTTAAAGTGATATGATCCTTTAAACCATTAAAAAATTTTTGTAGCACCAATTCAAAGACTGGGTCTGCATTGGGTACCTGAGAAAATAATGTCATACTGGACTTTAATTTCAGATCGTCCGGGCTGCCGAAAATTTTGTGGGCATCATTGGTTTCCAAACTCATTAATACCTGGCTCAACAGGATCAGCCTTGGACCTAATACACGATGCTCTAGATATTCTGTAGCTTCATCAATGTCATCAATAGCATATTTTTTAGAAGTATCGGTAAAACCTAGCCCCTGGATTTGAGGAAATATATACCACATCCAATCACTTTGTTTTTTTCCTGTATTAATTTCGCTTAATGCGGTTTGATAAATTGACTTTTGTGCGGTGATGAATCTTTCGAGGTTATGCGTTTTCATAGCTGATGCTGATTAGATTTCCTATTGCAATATACTTTTTGTTTTTATGATATAAAAAGTTAATATTTGATATAAACCGATATAACCAAACTATTGGATCATCAATGTGCTTTCTCAATTAAATTGGGAATGCAGATGCAATTGGTTAATCATTAATAGTAAACGGGTATTGGTAGCATCAGGGCTTCGACGAGTCCCTGACTATCTTCCTGTAAACGATAACGAACAATTAGTGAGTTTTTAACTGTAAAATGCGCAGAAAACATTGAAGAGAAAACTTGTCCCGAGCGATTCATTTTTGAACTGAAATGACCTGTAGCTATTGCAAAATCATTCTCGACAAGAATATGATCTATTTGTGCAGATATTGGTTCAATACTTCCCCAGAGAAGCTTAAAAAAATCTCTTACATCATTTCGATTTGTACGTTTACCTAACCAGGGAGCAAGTTCTTCATTACCCGGAATTTCCCAATCAATGGCTTCTGCAAAGAATTGAACTAATGTTTCTAATTCTCTAGCTGATAAAGCTTTGTAAAAGTTATTGATGATTTCTCGTGTTTGATTGGTTTGTGTCTGGAGCATGGTCGATGTGTTTAAATTTCAATGCAAAGAAAACAGGCTCCACTGACAACCTTATGGCAGTGCGATATTTTTATTTTTACTCAATTAGAAATCTTTACTGGCGCTATAGTATAAAGTATCTTCTTGTATGATTGTCTAAATCTGGATTACGTTCTCTTTTTTCATGATATGTCCAAATTACAAAATGTTGAAAAAATAATTGAACAGAAATCTTAGTCTTTATATTTGAGATATGATTGATATAAGTGATTTTAAACAGTCAATAATTGATAAGCGATCACCCGATGGCTTAACCCTGCATTTACAATCGTTATGGCATGATGGAGCAGGTAACTGGAAGATTGCTCATGATTTGATTGATCAGTTAACAGATAAGCAGTCGGCCCATATCCATGCCTACCTTCATCGCAAAGAGGGAGATATTTGGAACGCCGATTATTGGTATAACAGGGCAGGGAAGACCAGACCCCAAGTTTCTTTAGAGGAAGAATGGGAGATGTTGGTTATAGAATATTCCAAATAAATATGATAATATTGAAAAATGCTTAAAATCAACTTAACTCAAGTCCCAATTATTGAAACAAGCAGACTATTGCTTCGTGAACAGATAATTTCAGATGCCCAGGATTTATTCAACTTGCGGACGAATACTGAAGTTATGCGCTATATAGACCGCCCCTTGCCAAAAGATGTAAAAGAATCCGAGGAGGCTATTCAGACCACTAGTGAACAGTTTAATAAAGGTATGAGCCTGGTTTGGGCCATTGCCTTTAGGGATGCTCCCGATCAGATGATCGGTAATATAGGATATTGGCGAATAGATCTTGCGAATCACAGGGCAGAAATTGGCTATATGCTACATCCGGATTATTGGAGAAAGGGTATTATTTCTGAAGGTCTTGCGGCGGTTATTGATTTTGGATTTAAGACGGTTGGATTTCATTCTATTTTTGCAAATATCAACCCTGAAAATGATGCCTCCAGGCAAATTCTACATAAACACGGCTTTATTAAGGAAGCTTATTTTAGAGAGAATTATTATTTTGAAGGCAAGTTCCTGGATAGTGAAATGTATGGTTTATTGGCATCAAGTTTTTCGGCAGTCTCAGATAAGCGTAGTATGAATGCATACCTTGAAGATGAATCACCCGAAGCTGTGGATCGTGAAATAGGGGATGGTAGTGAGGATTTAAATGATATAGATATATATGATGATTTGTCGGAAAAATGAAAATTAGAAAATTGCGGTTTAGCTATAAATGATAAAATCCTTGAAGGTTTTGGCAATCAGGTGGAGAAATGTAGATATTGAGAATGGTAATTTTATAGACTAATAATTTTGCTAAAATTTAGCCGGGTTACTATTAAACCGAATTAATAAATAACTTTAAAATAAAAGATTAATATTTCTCATATGGATATGACAACAAAAAATGCGCGTCGGACTTTTCTAAAAACTGCTTCAGTTGGCGGATTAATATCTTTAATAAACCCGGCAATATTATCAGCAGCACCGAATGAAAAGAAAGCTAAGATCGCTTTATCTGAAAATGATATCATTTTATTTCAGGGAGATTCTATAACTGATGCTGGAAGAAGTAAGGATAATAATGATTTTAACAACGCAGCGGCTTTGGGCAGAGGATATGCTTTTTTGGCGGCTTGTGAAATATTGAATAAATTCTCTGATAAAAACTTAAAAATCTACAATCGTGGAATTAGCGGGAATAAAGTTTATCAACTTGCAGAGCGATGGGAAAAGGATTGTTTAGACTTGAAACCAACAGTACTGAGTATTTTAATTGGTGTTAATGATTATTGGCATAAGCATAGTGGGAAATACAATGGTACTTCAAAAGTATATAAGGACGACTTTAAAAAGTTGCTGGAGAGAACCAGAGAAAAGTTACCTGATGTGAAACTGATCATTGCGGAACCCTTTGCTGTAAAAAAGGTAAAGGCAGTTGATGATACCTGGTATCCGGAGTTTAATGAATATCGATTTGCAGCACAGGAAATTGCTAAGGAATTTAAAACGATCTGGATTCCTCTTCAGAAGGTTTATGATGATGCGGAGAAAAAAGCTCCAGGTAAACATTGGACTGGTGATGGTGTACACCCAAGCCTTGCAGGTGCACAGTTAATGGCTGACGCCTGGCTGGATGTTTTTAAATAATTTGACCTTAACACTTTAATCCCTCATTAAGGAGCTACCACAATATTTACAGAATTGTGCATCCAGATCATGTCCTTCTCTGCTACAGCTTGGGCAAGATTCTGGAAGCTCTTTTTTCGAGCGGGCAAGCATAGCTAAATCGTGGGTAAGTATACCTGTGGGAACAGCAATGATGGAATAACCAATCAACATTACTACAGATGCTACCAGTTTTCCCATTGGTGTAATCGGTGATATATCACCATAACCAACAGTAGTGATTGTTACTATTGCCCAATAAATACTCTCAGGAATATTAGAAAAACCATTTTCTCTTTGCTCTACCAGATACATCACAGATCCGAGGATTACAGTGAGCATTAATACCGTGAGTAAAAATATACTAATCTTTCTTACACTACCCTTTAATGCAGTTGTAAGAAAATTGATCTCAGAAAGGAAATGTCCAAGTTTAAATATCCGGAATACCCTCAATAATCTGAGCGCACGGAAAACCAATAGTGATTGGGCGCCGACAATAAAAAAGCTTAGATAAGAGGGGATCAATGCGATCATATCGATGATCCCTAGGAAACTGAAAACATATCTGAATGGTTTTTTAATGCATATGAGCCTCAGTAAATATTCAATTGTAAAAAGACCTGTAAATATCCATTCCATTGTGGAAAAGAAACTCCCATATTTAAGGTGTAAACTTTGAACGCTATCTAGCATTACTACAGCTATACTTGTAAAAATAGCAATCAGCAATCCAACATCAAATACTTTACCAGCTGGAGTATTTGACTCATATATAACCTCGTGTAGCCTAAACTGCCAATCTTTAGATACCTTTTTGCTCATAAAGATTTAACGTTTTACTTTGTCTTATCTTCCATGATCTCTATATGCTTTCCGATTTCATCAAGCAAGGTCTGATCCATTCCGTCTTCCGATTTCCAATCTATCCTGTTCCCAGATGCAACAGGATAGATGTGTCCAGAACGTTCACCATTTATATAAACAATATAGTCTTTCGTTTTAGGGTGTTCAATTCTTATAGCTTGTGGTTCACCGTTTATTTCCAAAGTAAATTCAAAAGGATTAAGATCTTTTTCCATGCTGTTTGTAGCTTTTGTATTCACAACAACATAGAAAAGGTATTGTTTGACTCAACTTTCCGGCAATTATAATATTAATGAATATTCTATATTTCCCGTAGTTTTTAATCCAAAAAGAGTAGAAAGAATGAATAAAGGGGAAATTATGAAAGGTTTATTACGATATGTTACACATAAGTTATAAATTACCAAAAATTTAAACATTGAATAAATTATATGAAAGCGATTTCTGACATAGGTGTCATTGGTATTGCAGTAATGGGTGAAAATCTCATTCTCAATATGGAAAGTAAAGGCTTTAGTGTTACGGCCTATAACCGCACTGTTGATAAGGTAGAGAAGTTTGTGAACGGACGTGCCAAGGGTAAAAATATCTTTGGAGCAATGTCTATGGAAGAGTTTATTGGTTCATTAAAGAGCCCACGTAAGGTAATGCTAATGGTGAAAGCCGGACGTCCGGTTGATGAATTTATTGAAACCCTTATTCCACTATTGGAGCCAGGTGATATCATTATAGATGGTGGCAATTCACATTTCCCTGATACTGAAAGACGTGTTAAATATGTTGAAAGCAAAGGATTGTTGTATATAGGTACAGGTGTTTCTGGTGGTGAAGAAGGCGCTTTATTAGGACCTTCTATTATGCCAGGCGGTAGCAAAGCTGCATGGGAGTCGGTAAAGCCGATTTTTCAATCTATTTCAGCTAAGGTAGAAGATGGTTCTCCTTGCTGCGAATGGATAGGAGATGGTGGATCAGGACATTTTGTGAAAATGGTTCACAATGGTATCGAGTATGGCGATATGCAACTGATCAATGAAATTTATCATGTAATGAAGGATATGCTTGGTATGTCGGCTGATGACATGCAAAAGGTATTTGCGGAATGGAATAAAGGTGAATTGAATAGTTACCTGATTGAGATTACGAGTGATATCCTTGCTTTTAAAGATCAGGATGGAGCACCATTAATTGATAAAATACTGGATACTGCTGGACAAAAAGGTACAGGTAAATGGACTGGTACTGTAGCTCTTGAATTGGGTGTGCCGTTGACGCTAATCGCTGAATCTGTATTTTCAAGATGTTTGTCGGCATTGAAGGATGAGCGTGTAGCTGCATCTAAGGTATTAACTGGTCCAACGCCTACGTTTGCAGGTGATAAGGCTGCGTTTATCAATGATTTACGTGATGCACTTTATGCTGCTAAAGTAATCTCTTATGCACAGGGCTATCAAATGATACAAGCTGCGGCTAAGGAGTACGGATGGGAGCTTGATTATGGCAGTATCGCACTAATGTGGCGTGAAGGTTGCATCATCAGATCCTCTTTCTTAGGTAAAATTAAAGAGGCTTTTGATAAAAACCCTAATTTACAAAACCTAATCCTTGATGATTTCTTTAAAGATAAAATTCATCAGGCTCAGGCTGGATGGAGAAGAGTTGTAGCTGCAGCTGTACTTAACGGAATTCCGGTTCCTTGCATCAGTGCTGGAATCAATTATTTTGATGGTTATAGAAGTGCTCGTTTACCGGCCAATCTTTTACAGGCACAACGTGATTATTTTGGTGCTCATACTTATGAACGCTTAGATGAACCACGTGGTGAGTTCTTCCATACTAACTGGACTGGACGTGGAGGAGAAACTTCTTCGACTACTTACGGAGTTTAGAAATTTATAAACTATAAGAAGATGAGGATGTATCATTGTTAAAATGATCATCCTCTTTTTTATTTTCTGGCTAAAAACCTTCATTAGGAAGCATTTCTAATAAATAGGGGAATGCTGGATTGTTATTTTCTTTTTTCCAAACCGCATATAGTGAGGTTTGCTGTGGGATACCTTTGAGTTCTATAAATTTAATATTAGGATGATGGCCAGAGGCCAGTGAGGTAGGTATAATACTAAGTCCCATGCCGTTTTCTACCAAACGGAAAATTGTTGGTGCATGGATTGAGCGGTGAGCTACTTTAGGTGCAAAGCCTTGATCTGCACATAAACTAAGAATCTGCTGGTAATAAAACTGGCTTTGCTCATTTGGAAACAATATGAAGAACTCGTCCTTCAATTGCCCGATGTTTTTAAATTTTGAGGAAGCCAGAGGATGGGAAGCGGGAAGTACAACGGAGAAGGTTTCTGTATAAACCTTTTGACTTGTAAAGCCATCAGGCAGATGATTGCTCCGCATAAAGCCAATATCTATGGCCTCATTTTGTAAGGCAATCAGTTGATCGCTATTACTAAGTTCATCTAGTTTAAATTTGATGTTAGGACAATCTGAATTAAATTTTTTAAGTAATCCAGGGAGTACAGACTCCATCGCTGATGCAACAAAGCCAATTCCAATTTGACCTGCATTTCCTTCCTTATACAATTTTAAATGAATGGCAGCTGTTTCTACTTTATTCATGATCTGTTGGACATCACGATAAAATAATTTGCCAGCATCAGTTAAGGCTACTTTTTTATTACTCCTGTCAAATAAAGTTACTTTAAGTATTTGCTCAAGTTGCTTAATTTGTTGGCTTAATGCAGATTGCGATATATATAATAATTCTGATGCTCTTCTGTAATGTAATTCGGTGGCTAGTACCTTAAAATAATTAAGGTGTCGCATTTCTAATTGATTAGTTATACTTATCATTACTTAATTAATATGTATCGTTTACTTATGATAAATATAGGCATATTTGATTATGATGATGGATAGAACCTCAACAAAATAAAACATTACCAAATGAATTTTGAAACGCAAAAACCATTAGATATCTTTCTTAATATGTTGTTCGATCGCTATGCGAAGGATGTTCCGGCAGTTAAAAAGATCACCAACTCTTTAATATCATTGGGTGTAGTAAGAGATCAGGATGAAATCGTGAATGATCATATTGCTTTCCGGACATTAGGACTACCCCATTTAGGAATTGCTTCTTTTGAAAAGATTTTCCTGCACCAAGGTTACAAAAGGATGGATTATTATCATTTTGAAGGCAAAAAACTTAATGCTTACTGGTATGCTCCACCATCACCAGAATATCCAAGGATATTCATGAGTGAATTGATTGTTAAGGATTTGTCTTCGGCATCTCAAGTAATTATTCATAAATATACCAGGCATATAGAAAAAGACCCTGTAGATATGCTGGACCTTAATGATGGACAGCAGATAGGGGAATTCTTCCATCAGCCTTTATGGCAATTACCTGATATAGAAGATTATCAGTTTTTATTGGAAGAAAGTGAGTATGCTGCTTGGGTGATATACAATCGGTATTACCTTAACCATTATACCATTAGTGTTCATGATTTAAAAAAAGGCTATAATACATTAGAGGAATTTAATGAATTTGTAGAGTCTTTAGGACTAAAATTAAATATTGTTGGAGGGAAGATCAAGGTAAGTCCCGATGGATTATTGAGACAAAGTAGTACCATCGCTGAAATGAAAGATGCCGTATTTGCGGAGAATCAAACGATGCCGATTGCAGGAAGCTATGTCGAGTTCTCGGAGAGATTGGTTTTACCTGAGTTTAAAAATCTGCCAGAGACTGATCTTAAGCGGTCGCATAGGCGTGAAGGTTTTGAAACAGACAATGCAGATAAAATATTTGAAAGTACTTACATTAGACAAACAAAGGATAAAGAATCATAAAAGCTATGAAAATCAACAATATATTAGCCCGTTTGGGTATAGAGTCAAATAATCAAGGCACATCTACAGGTATCAATAAGCTGGTTGGTAATGGACCTGTCATTAGCTCATATTCGCCTGTAAATGGAAAATTGATTGCCCATGTGGAAAGCACTGATGCTGAAGGTTATGAGGCAGTAATGCAACAGGCACAAAAAGCATTTTTACACTGGAGAGCAGTCCCAGCGCCTAAACGTGGGGACATGGTACGTCAGTTTGGTGATGCTTTACGTGAAAATAAAGAAGATCTTGGTGCACTGGTTTCTTATGAGATGGGTAAAAGTCTACAGGAAGGAATGGGTGAGGTTCAGGAAATGATAGATATATGTGATTTTGCTCTTGGTTTATCAAGACAGCTTTATGGCTTGACCATGCATTCAGAACGGCCTAATCACCGTATGTATGAGCAATGGCATCCTTTAGGTATTGTTAGTATCATATCTGCTTTTAATTTTCCGGTTGCGGTTTGGGCATGGAACACTGCATTAGCTTGGGTCTGTGGCAATGTTTGCGTCTGGAAACCATCTTCAAAAACACCATTATGTGCCGTAGCGTGTCAGAACATTATAGCCAAAGTATTAAAAGCAAATGACCTTCCTGAGGGAATTTGTAGCCTTGTGACAGGAAATGCATGTGGCAACCTGATGAATGATGATAAACGTATTTCATTAGTGTCATTTACAGGCTCAACAAAAATAGGGAGATTGGTTTCTTCTGCCGTAGCTGGCCGGTTTGGCAGGACAATCCTTGAATTAGGTGGTAATAATGCCATCATCATTTCTGAGAGTGCAGATCTTGAAATGTCAGTAATTGGTGCAGTTTTCGGAGCCGTTGGTACTGCCGGACAACGTTGTACTTCTACCCGTAGACTGATTATTCATGAAAGTGTTTATGATGATTTTACAGCTAAGCTAGCTAAAGCCTACGCACAGATTAAGATAGGAGATCCTTTAAATGAGCATAATCATATGGGGCCTTTAATTGATAAAGATGCAGTTGAAGCATATTTAAATAGTATTGAAAAGGTAAAACAGCAAGGTGGAAATTTCCTGGTAGAAGGTGGTGTTTTAGAAGGTGATGGATTAGAGTCAGGTTGTTATGTGAAGCCTTGTATTGCAGAAGTGGAGAATCATTACGAAATAGTGCAGGAAGAAACTTTTGCACCTTTGTTGTATGTTATGAAATACAGCACTATTGATCAGGCTATTCAGATGCAGAATGACGTACCTCAAGGACTATCTTCAGCAATTATGACTTTAAACTTGCGAGAAGCAGAGCAATTCTTGTCTTCTGCTGGTTCTGATTGTGGCATTGCTAATGTAAATATAGGAACTTCAGGTGCAGAGATTGGTGGTGCTTTTGGTGGTGAAAAAGAGACTGGTGGTGGTAGGGAAAGTGGATCTGATGCATGGAAAGGTTATATGCGAAGACAGACCAATACCATCAATTATTCAAATACATTACCTCTTGCACAAGGAATTAAGTTTGATTTGTAAGTATTTGTTATCTTGCTATTCAACTAGCCATAATGAAAGATAAGCTTAAGGTGTTAGCGGCCTCAATTGAGGGCGACTTATATACTGATGAAACCATGAGGCTGCTCTATGCTACAGATGCATCGGCTTACTCGGAGATGCCCCTGGCGGTAGCTATACCAGTATCAGTAGATGATCTGAAGCAATTAATTGGTTTTGCAGATCGAGAGGGTACCTCTATAATACCACGTACTGCGGGAACATCTTTAGCAGGACAGGTTGTAGGTGATGGTATTGTGGTAGATGTATCTAAGCATTTTAATAAGATTCTTGAAATTAATGCTGGAGAGCAATGGGTAAGGCTACAGCCAGGTGTGGTTAGAGATGAGTTGAATTTAATGCTCAAACCTTATGGCTTATTCTTCGGTCCTGAAACATCTACAGCTAATCGTGCTATGATCGGTGGTATGGTCGGTAATAATTCATGTGGTTCAAATTCAATTGTTTATAAAAGTACACGTGAACATACTCTTGAGGTGAAGGCATTGTTAAGTGATGCTTCTGAAGTGACATTTAAGACACTCAACTTTGATGAATTTATTGCCAAATCTGAAGGCTCCGACTTAGAAGCATCACTGTATCGTTCAATAAGAAGTCAGCTAGGAAATTATGAAAACCAACAGGAAATAAGAAAAGAATTTCCAAAGAAAAGTATAGAACGACGAAATACTGGCTATGCAATAGATTTGCTATTGGATACTGAACCTTTCACTGCAGGTGGGGATCATTTTAACTTCTGTAAGCTTATTGCCGGATCAGAAGGTACATTAGCATTTATTACAGAAATTAAACTAAATCTGGAACCGCTTCCACCCGCACATTCTGGACTGTTATGTGTGCATTTTAATAAACTGGAAGAAGCATTACGTGCCAATCTAATTGCATTAAAGTATCAGCCTAATGCCGTAGAACTTATTGATCATTATATTTTAGAATGTACCAGGGATAATATTGAACAAAGGGAAAATAGCTTTTTTGTTAATGGAGAACCTGATGCTTTACTGGTGATTGAATATGCCAGGGATACTTATGAGAAGGTAGTTGAAATTGCTATCAAAGTTGAAGCAGAAATGCGTGAACTTGGATTGGGGTATTATTTTCCGCTACTATCTGGAAATGATATGAAAAAGGTTTGGTCGCTTAGAAAAGCCGGACTGGGTTTGTTAAGCAATTTACCTGGAGATGAAAAGGCAGTGCCGGTAATTGAAGATACTGCAGTTGATGTTCAGGATTTGCCAGGATATATTTATGAATTTAATGAGATTTTAAAAAAACATGGATTGTATTCAGTTCATTATGCGCATGCAGGCTCAGGGGAGATACATTTAAGACCCATACTCAACTTAAAATCTGAATCTGGAAATCTGATGTTCAGAGTGATTGCTGAAGAGATTGCTGTTTTAGTAAAAAAGTATAGAGGTTCTTTAAGTGGAGAACATGGTGATGGAAGATTAAGGGGGGAGTTTATAGAACAGATGGTTGGCCCAAAGAATTATGCCTTGCTCAAATCACTGAAAAATACCTGGGATCCTAAAAATATATTTAATCCTGGTAAGATTATCGACACCCCGCCTATGGATACAATGCTTAGGTACGAGGCGGGGCAGAAAAGTTTTACAGTGAAAACCGTATTCCGTTATGCCGGGCAGAATATGTTACAGCATGTAGAACAATGTAATGGATCTGGAGATTGCAGGAAATCACATTTAGCAGGGGGGACCATGTGTCCCTCTTATATGGCAACACATAATGAAAAAGATACTACCAGGGCCAGAGCTAATATTTTAAGGAATTTTCTGACCCATTCGGATCAGGTAAATAAGTTCGATCATAAAGAAATTAAAGACGTACTTGATTTGTGTTTAAGTTGTAAAGGATGCAAATCTGAATGTCCTTCTAATGTAGATATGGCAAAGTTAAAGGCCGAGTTTCTACAACATTACCAGGATGCAAATGGGATTCCGTTTAGATCCAGACTTATAGCTAATTTCAACAATATTGCTGCGCTAGGTTCTGTATGGCCATCTTTATACAATTGGATAATGACAGGTCCTGTATTAACCAACCTGATGAAAACCCTGGCAGGTTTTGCTTCAAAAAGAAGTATGCCTGCAATTCATTCAATTACTTTAAGAAATTGGTTTATAATACATCAGCGCAGTAAGGAAGAAAAGCAAGTTCGTTCTTTAAAAAAGGTTTATCTTTTTTGTGATGAATTTACCAATTATCAAGATACAGAAATAGGTATTAAAGCAATCTTGTTGCTAGAGAATCTGGGTTATGAGGTAATTATACCGAAACATCTGGAAAGTGGTAGGGCATCCATATCAAAAGGTTTACTGCGTAAGGCTAAAAAAATTGCACAACATAATGTATGGTGTTTAGGCTCATTGATTACAGAAGAATCGCCACTTATTGGCATAGAGCCTTCTGCGATTTTAACATTTAGAGACGAATATCCTGATCTTGTACAGGAGGAGCAGTTGGAGACTGCTAAAAAACTGGCTTCGAATACATTCATAATTGATGAGTTTTTGGCCAGGGAAATGAAAAGAGGAAATATCCTGAAATCACAATTTAAGTCCAATTCAAAACAGATTAAATTACATGGCCATTGTCAGCAAAAAGCTTTTAATGCTCTGTCGGCAACAGAACAAATCCTTTCTTTTCCTGAGAACTATACGGTAAACACCATTGCTTCTGGTTGTTGTGGGATGGCCGGTTCTTTTGGTTATGAAAAAGAACATTTCGATTTATCTATGCAAATCGGAGAACTTGTGTTGTTCCCTGAAGTCAGAAAACAACCTGATGAAATTGTAATTTCGGCACCTGGTACAAGCTGCCGACACCAGATAAAAGATGGGACATCCAGAAAAGCATTACATCCGGTTGAGGTATTATATGATGCATTAAAAATTGTCCATTCAAGTCTTTAATTGTAACATTTATTGTTTAATTTGCACGTTCATGACGCCTCTCTCGTTCTATGCGATCAGGCAAAAAGCAAAAAATAAATGTTTAAAAAAGTAAAGCGTAAATGGGAAGATAATTGGCTCCAAATAGTTGGGGATGCAGATCGGTTTTCTCTGGAAGGCCGTATATTTCATGGCATTTGTATATCAGTTATCTGTTTCATTATCATAATTACTTTCTATAGTTTTTCGGTTTCGCTTCATTTTGCTGGTATGATTTCGGCCATTATTCTGGTTATGCAAACTGGTCTGTACATTTTAAGCCGTTTTTTTGGGAAATCCAGGCCTGCAATTATACTTACAGTAATTCAAATCAATATAGGGGTTGGAATTTCCTATTTTTATAATGCAGGTATTGGTGGGAGTATATTGTTGCTGTTTATGGCAACATTATACCTGTCGTTTCTTATTATTCCACGTAAAAAGCTTGCATTCTGGTATTTTTTTAACTTAATACTGGTTCTGGGTGTATTGGTCATAGAATATCTTAATCCTTCTAGCATAAGACATTATTATTTGACACGATTTGAGCAGTTTATAGATTTTGGTTTTACCTATTTTATGTCGAGCGTAATGATTGCTGTAGGGACAATTCAGCTACGCAGAAGTTACAGAAACCAAAAAATACGTGTAGAAGAAAAGACAGCAAAATTAGAACTGATGAATAAGGAGAAGGACAAACTTTTTTCTATCATTGGTCATGATTTAAATACACCACTTAATTCCTTACAACAGTATTTGCAACTATTGAGTGAAATGGAATTAAATACTCAAGAGCGTATACATGTAGAACAGAATCTCTCTAAATCTTTGTCGGATGCGCAATATCTTTTGGTAAATCTGTTGGAATGGGCTAAAAATCAATTACAGAACGTTCCTATGAACATAGCAGCCATGCATGTAGAACAACAATTGTCAGCAACATTAAGGATGTTTGATGAAATTGCCGCTAGAAAGAATATAAATCTGAAAGTAGAAATTGATAATGAAGTTTTCATTCTGGCCGATAAAAATATGTTTGACCTTGTGATGCGAAACTTATTAAATAATGCGGTTAAGTTTACTAATATTGGTGGTGAGATTCACGTGGGAACAGAGATTAAAGACGATCGTTGCATTATTTTCGTAAAAGACAATGGTATAGGAATTGCCCCAGACAGACAAAGTGAAATATTCAGTCTTAATATTGCGTCGAGTTATGGTACAATGAATGAAAAAGGTACTGGGCTTGGCTTGGTATTATGTAATGATTTCATTGTGCAGCAAGGAGGACGAATTTGGTTTAACAGTTCAGAAATTGATGGAACTGTCTTTTATGTTGAAATGGCTTTAGCGAGCAATTCATATTAAGTATATTTGGCGTTTCTATATTTAACAAAACAATATACTTTGGAACAACAATTATTAGACAGAAGCGAAAACAAGTGTGAATTATGTCAATCAGCGGAAACTTTAAAGTTATATGAGGTTTTGCCTCAAACAGGTAGAACTGAAGATAATTGCATCATAATCTGTGACAAGTGTTTAGGTCAGATTGAAAAAACTGAGGAGCTTGATGTTAAACACCTGAACTGTTTAAGGACAAGTATGTGGAGTGCTGTGCCTGGGGTACAGGTGGTTACATGGAGATTACTTAACCGCTTAAAGGATGAGAGCTGGGCAACAGATAGCATCGATATGATGTATATGGATGATGAAACTTTATCATGGGCGCAAGCAGGAGCTGGGGATGAAAGTACTGGAGCTGATGAAGTACATAAAGATTGTAATGGTCAGATTTTGGAAACAGGTAACTCCGTAGTTTTAACAAAAACACTTGATGTAAAAGGTTCATCACTTAGTGCTAAACTAGGTACAGTTGTTAAAAATATTCGTCTGGTAGAAGACAATACAGACCAGATTGAAGGTAAGATTGAAGGGCAGACTATTGTTATACTTACCAAATTTGTAAGGAAACAAAACTAAGCCGTATAATAAAAATTAAATTATGATGAATAAAGCTATTTTTCTGGATAGGGATGGTGTACTTAATCACGAGATTCACGATTACATTACCCGATTGGAAGATTTTGAAATACTTGATTACCAGATTGCTCCCTTAAAAAGATTGTTTGATGAAGGTTTCTTTCTAATAATAATTACAAATCAGGGAGGGATCGCAAAAGATAGGTATACTGAAGAAACATTGGCTGAAATGCATAAAGCATTAAATGAACGTTTCGAAGAACAAGGTGCATCTATTAAACATGCTTATTATTGTCCGCATCATCCAACAGTTTCGGAAGAATGTAATTGTCGTAAGCCTAAGTCAGGAATGCTTTTAGAGGCTATTGAAACTTACAATATAGATCCTGCTATATCTGTAATGATTGGCGATAAACCACGTGATGTAGAGGCTGCAAATGGAGCAGGAGTAAGGGGAATTCTTATCTCTCCTGATGAGCAAATTGATTACGATTTGGTTAAAAAGGTTCTTGCCGGTTCTGAATTTAATGTGCTTTCTGAAAAAATGCAGGCCATTTAATTTAAGAAGCGCGATCAATAAAAAAGCCTGAATCTAAAGTTCAGGCTTTTTTATGTTCAATAAAATTTTAATTAGAAGGCGTATCTAAGTGTAACTCCGAAAGTTCTTGGATCTCCAAGTACACCTGCATATAATCCTGAGTTACCAGCGGCTGCTTGTAATTGCTCATAGTATTTTGTGTTTCCAATATTTCTGCTCCATGCGAATACTGAGAATTTTTCTGACTTAAATCCTAATCTTATATTTAGCAAAGAATAACCTTCGACATTTAATACACGGGAAGGTGTTGGATTTGAAGAGTATTCCGAACGGTAACTAGCATCGCCAGCAATAAAATATCTACCATTTTGAGTAGCCAAACTACCTGCAGTACTTAATTCTGCTCCACCAGAAACATTCCATGTAGATATACCTGGTATCCTGCCTCCAGAAGCATCTTTAAATGCTACTTGAGTAGCTACTCCGTTAATGATTTCTGTATGTCCCGTTTCTTCTAATGGCAATGGCGCATTTGTGAATTTTTTATACTTACCATCAAGATAGGCCACGGCAGCATTTAAAGTTAAAAACCTTTTTAACTGATAGCTCCCATCAACTTCCAATCCTTTAACATTAACTTTTTCTGCATTAGAAAGGTAACCTCTATTTACACCTAGCTGAGGAGATTGAACATTGGTTTGGTAGTCTTTAATATCGGTGTTGAAAGCTGTTATATTTAATATTGCACCTTTAATAGGTTTTGTTTTTGCACCTATTTCATAATGCTGAACGTATTCCGGTTTTACTACGGCTAATGATAAATCTGCTTCACCATTAGAGGTTGTTGGCAAGCCTCCAACGTTAACACCAACTGGTTTGTAAGCGGTAGAAAAGTTTCCATAAATATTTAGCTTAGTATTGGGTCTATAAGATAAAGTAACATTACCGGATAAATTATTGTTATCTGTACTGGTGCTGAATTGCTGATTGCTGTAAACAGCAGCTTTAAGTGCAAGTAAAGCGGCATCTGAAGTTTGCAGACCTCCGTAGGTTACTCTGTCATATTCTACATCTTTTTTATCATAGGTAAATCTCAAACCAGGTAATATGTGTAGATTTTCTAGAAACTCCCAGTCGGCCTGTGCAAAAATAGCAGTACTTAATGATTTGATAGTTGAATTGGTTTTAATACCAAAGCCATCTAATAAACCTGGTGTAGCGTATAATGCCTGAGCACCGGTGTTAGATGTTTGCACAAATCTCCACTGATCTTTTCCTACTTCTTCTGTCTGTGCTAATCCTTTCAAATTTTGTGCAAGGGCAAATACACCAATTACACCACTTACTTTTTCAGTAATATTACCTGCGTACCTGATCTCTTGCGAATATTGATCATGACGAGAGTTACCCTGCGATTTTGTTAATGCAGAGAATTCAGAGAAATCCCTGTCATTTGTAGGATCCCAATTCCAGAACCTCCAGGCTGTAGTTGAGGTAAGTGTTCCGTTACCGATCTTATAATCAACATTCGCTGATACACCACCGATTGATTGATTTTGCTTCCAAGGAGTGTTAGTACTGATCTCTCTTGAAAAAGGATCTATTTTAGGTTGTTCATATCCTAAATCAGAAATGATTTTGGCATACTGACGGTAAGCGCTTCTTTCAGTTGTAGTGACTCCCGCAATTACCAATGGGTAGCCTGCCGGATGCTGAATACTTACATCACTACTTAATAATACCTGTAATTTATCTGATGGAGTGTAATAGAGCTGACCTTTAAAGCCAAGGTTATTTTGACCACTGTACTTTCTTTCTTCCCGGGTATTTAAAATTGTTCCATCCCGTTGTGTACCCGAAATTGAAATTTTTGCTGCAAGATTTTTTGCTACTCCACCAGAAACTGAAGTTTTAGCCTGGATGAAATTGTAGTTGCCAAAGCTCAATTCTACTTTTGCAGAAGGAGTTTGGGTTGGTTTTGTTGTAGTAATATTAAATGCACCTGCGGTAGTGTTTTTTCCAAACAAAGTGCCCTGAGGTCCACGTAGAATTTCTATTTGCTCAATGTCAAGAAAATCTGTTGAGGTGGCAGCAGGACGAGCCTGGTAGACACCATCTACATAAAAGCCTACTCCAGGATCGATACCATCATTGGTTAAGCCAAATGTTGAGCCTAATCCCCTGATATTAAGTGTTGTATTTCTTGCGTTTGATGCGTATAGCTGAACCGAAGGAACTAATTCCTTTAAACGGTTGACATTGAATGCTCCAGCATTTTCAGCGGCTTGTCCACCAATAACAGTAATTGCAATAGGAACATCCTGAAGAACTTCCGAGCGCCTTCTTGAGGTCACAACAATTTCATCCAGCAGCTCACTTTCAACAAGGATTAATTCCAAAGGAGTATCCTGGATCCTTAGTACCTGAAAGTCCTGTGGTTTATAGCCAACTGAACTAACGCGAATGTAAAATGGAGGCTCTTGATTTGAACTGATACTGAATTTGCCATTCTCATCTGCAGTTACGGAGTTATTTGTGCCCCTGATTAATACGGTTGCACGTGGTACCTCGGCACCATTGGAATTCTTTATTATGCCTTTTATTTCATACTGGGCAAAGGTGTAGCTTGCCGAAAGCAGAAATGGCAAGATAAAGAGTATTACTTTTTTCATAATTATTTTGGTGATTATGCGCAGTTATGGTTTGTTTTATGCGCGTTGGTTTGATTTATTTGGGTTATTATTATTACTGATAAAAATGGCATAGCAAGTCCATGTAGATGTTTTTAACATCCATTAAAGCTTATTTATAAATTTGCTAATGGTGCTTGATAAGCGCTAGTGTTGATCTACCTTTCTTAGACTGAGCAGCAACAACAGGGCATGAGATGAAGCCCTTTGTATTGATCATTATTAAACTTAATGTAGTTAAATTTTGCTTTCATTTTGGTTCGTTTTATAAACGTTATCGCTAATGTAGTGGGACAAATATATTAACAATTCTTATCAATACAAATAAAAACTATAGATTTAGTAGACTATTATGTTAAAAGGTTATTTACCAGTGTTTTAATATTTGAATAGCTTTAAAAAATCCTTATGAAGAGGTTGAAAGTAAAGGTTGATAGGGGGAATGGTTGATAGAATTGATACCTATAAAAAAAGGATAGAACATTTTTTAATAATGTTCTATCCTTTTTTGTTATTATCTCCTCAGGTTGTAGAAATGTGTGTTATTTATTTTCCAGATGCCTTAGCGTGATCTGCTAAGAATGTAGCTAAACCGCTATCAGTTAATGGATGTTTCAATAATGCAGTGATTGCTGATAATGGAGCTGTAATTACGTCAGCACCTAATTTAGCACAAGCAACAATATGCAACGGTCCGCGAATTGAAGCTGCAAGAATCTCAGTAGGGTAGCCATAATTATCAAATATCAATCTGATATCTTCAATTAACTGTAAGCCATCAGTAGAAATATCGTCTAAACGACCTAAAAATGGAGAAACATAAGAAGCACCAGCTTTTGCTGCTAATAATGCTTGTCCTGCTGAGAATATTAAAGTACAGTTAGTTCTGATACCTTTTGAAGTTAGATATTTAATAGCCTTAACGCCATCTTTAATCATAGGAACTTTTACTACGATTTTTGGATTTAATTTAGCTAACGCTTCACCTTCTTTAATAATTTCATCATAAGTAGTTGAAATTACTTCGGCACTTACATTGTCATCAACGATATCGCAGATTGCTTTATAATGGGCAATTACATTATCATCACCTGTAATACCTTCTTTAGCCATAAGGCTCGGATTGGTGGTAACACCGTCTAAAATACCAAGGTCTTGTGCTTCTTTAATCTGGTCAAGATTAGCTGTATCAATGAAAAATTTCATGTTATTTTAATTAGCAATTGTTTTATGTTTAAATGTATCAATTATTTTCGCCTAAATTAGGCAATTACATTGAGCTCTTTTAGGAAAATTTGAATAATAAGAGTCTGTTTAGATTATTACTTTTATTGAAAAAAGTAAAAAATGGGCAAGCAACTTTTATCGCACCGCTACAACCTTCTACCCTTGCTTCGTTCCCGCCCTGGGGGAGTTCAAAGGGAGCTGATCGTAAAAGACTTGCCCACTGCAAATGTAGCAAAAGAGATCAGTTTACAAAAGGGAAAATCATAAATAGTTGTGTTTTTTTATCAGAAAACACATAATCAATTGAGGATAAATAGATTGATGATGAAAAATATTTTAATGATCAGTGACAAATAAAAGATCAGTGACAAATAGAGTAGTCAGAGTAGGGGATTATGCTTTATGAAAAATTATTCTAAATAACATGATTATCAAATTCATAATTTCAAACGTTACATTTTATTGAAATAGTAATATTGATGTGTTTTATTTTAAATATGTTGAATATATACTAAAAAATATATAAATATTGTAATTTGTCATGTTTTTATCGTATCTTAGTGTCCTAAATACACTTACCATAAACACATCACCAAAACTATTAAACGGAATATGGAACTAACACAAGATAACCAGGGGTTATACGACCAGCGTTTTGAACATGATGCATGCGGCATCGGATTTGTTGCCCATATAAAGGGCCGCAAGTCGCAGCAAATCATTTCAGATGCGATAACCATTCTTGAAAATCTTGATCACCGCGGGGCAGTAGGCGCTGAAATCAACACAGGAGACGGGGCAGGTATTATGATACAGATACCTCACGAATACCTATATGATGAATGTCTTAAAATCGGATTCAGCTTGAATGAATCTGGAGATTACGGCGTTGGTATGCTTTTTTTACCCAAAGATGTAAAAGCTAGAGAAGAATGCAGAGAGATTATTTACAGGGCAGCGGAGAAGCTTAACCTTGAAATTCTAGGCTTTAGAAAGGTGCTGACCAACACCGATGGCATAGGTGATATGGCCTTGTCTGTTGAGCCGGAAATGGAACAGGTATTTGTGGCACGTCCATATGCGGTTGCTGCAGGAGCTGATTTCGAACGTAAGCTTTACGTATTTAAAAACTACCTGTCTAAAACTATTAACACGACAGTAAAGGGAATTAATGGTGATTTTTATATTGCTTCTTTTTCTTCTCGTACCATAGTATATAAAGGACAGCTTACTTCATTACAAGTAAGATCTTACTTTACTGAATTAAGTGATAAACGTGTAGTATCTGCGTTTGGATTGGTGCATTCCCGTTTTGCAACCAATACATTCCCTTCGTGGAGATTGGCCCAGCCTTTCAGATATATTGCTCATAATGGAGAGATCAATACTTTACAAGGTAATTTGAACTGGTTCAGGGCAAGTGTTAAATCTTTTGCTTCTTCATATTTTACTCAAGAAGAATTAAATATTTTACTTCCTGTAATTGATGAGTCGAACTCAGATTCAGGATGTTTGGATAATATAGTTGAATTATTACTGCATTCTGGCCGTTCATTACCACATGTACTTATGATGCTAATTCCTGAAGCATGGGATGGCAACGAAGATATGGATGAGCTGAAACAAGCATTTTATAAGTTTCATGCTACATTAATGGAGCCATGGGATGGACCAGCTGCTGTTTCATTTACAGATGGCAACCTGATTGGTGCAACATTAGATAGAAATGGTCTGCGCCCTCAAAGATATGCCATTACTGAAGATGATCGTGTAATTATGGCTTCAGAAGCTGGAGCTTTGGCACTAGATCAGAGTAAGATCATTGAAAAAGGTAGACTTACACCTGGTAAAATGTTTGTGGTAGACATGGAGCAGGGGCGTATCATTAGTGACGATGAGATTAAAAAACAGATTTGTGGAAGCAGACCTTATGGCGATTGGATTAATCAATACCAGATCAGGCTAGAAGAGCTTCCTGAGCCTAGATTGGTGTTCAGTGGTTTGTCGGAAGAATCAATTTTTAGATATCAGCAGGTATTTGGTTACAGCAGAGAGGATGTAGATCTGATTCTGAAACCAATGGCCAGAGATGCTAAAGAGCCAATTGGCTCAATGGGTACTGACATTCCGTTGGCAGTTTTATCTCAAAAACCACAACACCTTTCTTCATATTTTAAACAATTATTTGCACAGGTAACTAATCCACCGATTGACCCAATCAGGGAAAAGGTGGTAATGAGTCTTGCGGGTTTCATGGGAAATGCAGGGAATATATTGGAAGAAAATGCTATGCAGTGCCACTGTGTAGGTATCAAACATCCAATCTTAACCAACCATGAGCTGGAAAAATTAAGAAGTATCGATACAGGTGTATTTCAATCTAAAACTTTACAAACCTATTTCAGGGCAGATGGTAAACCTGGTACCTTGGCAAAAGGCCTTGACAGACTTTGCCGTTATGCCGTAGACGCTGTTGAAGATGGCTTCCAGGTGATTGTACTGTCAGATCGTGCACTAGATTCAGAGCATGCTGCTATTCCTTCTTTGCTGGCTGTTTCTGCAGTACATCATCACCTGATCCGTAAAGGATACAGGGGGGCTGTTGGTATTGTAGTTGAGGCAGGTGACGTTTGGGAAGTACATCATTTTGCAACTTTAATTGGATTTGGTGCAACTGCAGTGAACCCGTACCTTGCATTGGAGACAATTACCGGTTTTGAAACTGAACTTGGAGTTAAGTCAGAAAAATTAATACAGAACTATATTTACGCTATTAATAATGGATTGTTGAAGATTTTCTCAAAAATGGGAATCTCTACTTTACAATCGTATCATGGAGCACAAATCTTTGAAATCCTTGGTTTACATAAAAGTGTAGTTGATAATTATTTTACTGGTGCTGTATCAAGAATTGGTGGATTAGGTTTGGATGAAATTGCCAAAGAAACACTGATTAAACACAACAGAGTATTTAAATTGAATAACCGCCCTGATCCGATATTGCCTACAGGTGGAAATTACAAATGGAAACGTAAAGGTGAGCAACATTTGTTCAATCCTCAAACCATTCACTTATTACAAAACTCTACTCGTAAAAAAGATTATAGCATTTACAAACAGTACTCTAAACTGGTAAATGAGCAAACAAATCAAGCTTTTACCATAAGAGGTTTATTCGAATTTAACTACAATCGTCCGGCTGTTCCATTGGAAGAGGTTGAACCGATTGAAGGTATATTAAAACGTTTTGCTACGGGAGCAATGTCATTTGGCTCTATCTCTCACGAAGCACACTCTACTTTAGCTATTGCAATGAACCGCATTGGTGGAAAGAGTAATACTGGTGAGGGTGGTGAAGATGAATTGAGATATGAATTGCTGCCAAATGGTGATTCGATGCGTTCTGCTATTAAGCAGATTGCTTCTGCACGTTTTGGTGTAACCAGTTATTACCTAAGTAACGCAGATGAGTTGCAAATAAAAATGGCGCAAGGTGCTAAGCCAGGTGAAGGTGGACAATTACCAGGCGAAAAAGTTGATGACTGGATTGGAAAGGTTCGTCATGCTACACCGGGAGTAGGATTAATTTCTCCTCCACCACACCATGATATTTATTCAATCGAGGATTTGGCACAGCTGATTTTTGATTTGAAAAACGCCAACCGTGAAGCAAGAATAAATGTTAAACTGGTTTCTAAAGCTGGTGTAGGTACCATTGCAGCAGGTGTTGCTAAAGCACATGCTGATGTGATCCTCGTATCTGGTTTTGATGGTGGTACTGGTGCTTCACCTTTAACCTCAATACAGCATGCTGGTTTACCATGGGAACTTGGTTTGGCTGAGGCACATCAAACATTGGTTAAAAACCGTTTACGTAGCAGAGTAGTTCTACAAACAGATGGACAATTGAAAACTGGTAAAGATATTGCAATTGCGACTTTATTAGGAGCTGAAGAATGGGGTGTGGCTACAGCTGCATTAGTAACTACTGGTTGTATCATGATGCGTAAGTGTCATCTGAATACCTGTCCGGTTGGTGTTGCTACACAAGATCCTAATTTAAGGAAATTGTTTACCGGTGAAGCTGATCATGTTGTGAATTTGTTCTACTTCTTAGCTGAAGAGTTAAGAGAAACAATGGCAGAGCTTGGTTTCAGAACAGTTCAGGAAATGGTTGGGCAAGCAGATGCATTAAGTGTACGTGCTATTGAAGAAAGTGACTGGAAATTAAAAGATCTTGATCTTTCTGCAATTCTTTACAAAGCACCAGATAATGGCTTAAGTTTATATCAAACGGAAACTCAGGATCATGGATTGGCAGAAGTGCTTGATCATGAACTGATCAAAGCCGCACAGCCTGCATTGGCGACTAAGGAGCCTATATATAAAGAGTTTGAGTTGAAAAACACAAACCGTGCCGTTGGAACTATGCTTTCTAATGAAGTTTCTAAAATTTACAAGAGCCAGGGCTTACCTGCTGATACCATCAACTTTAAGTTTAAAGGATCTGCAGGTCAAAGTTTCGGAGCTTTTGCAACAAAAGGGATATCATTACAGTTAGAAGGTGAAGCGAATGACTACGTAGGTAAAGGTCTTTCAGGAGCAAGATTGTCTATCTATCCATTTAGTAATGTACCATATGTTCCGGAGCAGAATATCATCATTGGTAACGTTGCCCTTTATGGTGCAACTTCTGGAGAATTGTTTGTACGTGGACAAGCGGGTGAGCGTTTTGCAGTGAGAAACTCAGGAGCTACAGCAGTAGTTGAAGGACTTGGCGATCACGGTTGTGAGTACATGACTGGTGGTGAAGTACTGATAATTGGAGATACAGGTAGCAACTTTGCTGCAGGTATGAGCGGTGGTGTGGCTTGGGTATACAATACAAAAGGCGACTTTGCAAGTAAATGCAATAAGGAAATGGTAGATCTTGATCCACTTGATGAGCAAGATGAACTAAGAATAAATGTATTGCTAAAAAGACATATCCAGCTTACCAACAGTGAAGTAGCTAAGTTCATCTTGAACGATTGGACCACTCAATCTGCACACTTTATTAAAGTATTCCCTAAAGAATACAAAGCTGTGTTGCAAAAAAGAGCAAAATCAGTTAAAGTATAAAGAAAGAGCAGATCAAGAATAGAAGACAAAAAATGACCACAACAAGTAATTCAAAAATATAATGGGAAAAGTAACCGGATTTATAGAATATGAAAGAACTGCTCCTGCAAAAGAAGATGCTAAAGCTCGTTTAAAACATTATAATGAGTTTGTCTCGCCTTTTGAAACTGAGCAAGTAAATACCCAGGCAGCAAGATGTATGGATTGTGGAGTGCCTTTTTGCCAGTCGGGATGCCCGCTTGGTAACGTTATTCCAGAATTTAACGAAGCAGTATATAAAGGAGATTGGCATTTGGCCTCAACTATATTGTTGAGTACAAATAATTTCCCTGAGTTTACAGGTAGGATTTGTCCTGCACCATGCGAGTCTGCATGTGTACTGGGCATCAACAAATCACCTGTATCAATTGAAGAAATAGAAAAACATATCATAGAAACAGCTTTTGCAAAAGGATATATCAAAGCAGAACCACCTTTAATCCGTACTGGTAAAAAAGTGGCTGTAATTGGCTCTGGCCCGGCTGGACTAGCAGCTGCTGCACAGTTGAATAAAGCTGGTCATGAGGTAGTTGTTTATGAACGCGACGATACACCTGGTGGTTTGTTAAACTATGGTATCCCTGATTTTAAATTGCAAAAAGATGTAGTAACGCGTCGTATTGCCTTGATGGAAAAAGAAGGTATTGTATTTAAATGCAATTCAAACGTTGGTGTGAATGTAGAGTTGAATACTTTACTGAGAGATTTTCAATCTATTATTTTAGCTGGTGGTTCGACTATTCCGCGTGATCTTCCTGCAAAAGGTAGAGAAGCAAAGGGAGTACATTTCGCAATGGACTTTTTAAAGCAACAAAATAAAAGAGTTAAGAATTTTCAGGTTGAGGGAGAAGATATTCTGGCAACAGGAAAAGATGTGATCGTAATTGGTGGTGGTGATACAGGTTCTGACTGTATTGGTACTTCTAATCGTCAGGGTGCTAAATCAGTTACCCAGTTCGAGATCATGCCTATGCCATCTCAAAGCCGTACCGAAAATATGCCATGGCCAACTTATCCTATGTTGCTTAAAGTAACCTCTTCTCATGAAGAAGGTTGTGAAAGAGGCTGGGGAGTAAACACCAAGGAGTTTATTAAAGATGAAAATGGTAATCTGAAAGCGGTAAAGGTAGTTGATGTAGAATGGGATATTGATGCAACAGGTCGCCCTGTAAACTTCAAAGAAAAACCAGGTACAGAACGTGATTTACCTTGTCAGCTTGTATTATTAGCTATGGGTTTCTTACATCCACAAAAGGAAGGCTTAATTGAGAAGCTGGGTGTTGATGTAGATAACAGAGGTAATGTGAAAGCAGAGGAAGGTAAATATCAGACTAATATTGCTAAAATATTTGCAGCCGGAGATATGCGTCGTGGCCAATCATTAGTGGTTTGGGCAATATCTGAAGGTAGAGAAGCTGCACGTAAAGTAGACCAGTATTTAATGGGACATAGTAGTTTACCATCTAAAGATGGAATTCCATATGCTTAAAAGGTTTGTCTTACTGACGTAACTTATAGAAAACGGCCTGTATCGCGATGATACAGGCCGTTTTGTTTTTAGGATAAATGAATTATTAATGAATCTATTGATTCTTATGTTTGACTATTGTTTGTTAAAAGTCAAAATGTATAGTTGTGAATTAGCCCTGACAAACATTTTTTTTAAAATGATGTTCTTTGTAGGATATGAGAACACTGCTCCTTTTATTTTTCAGTATAATCTTAGTCAGCTGTAACCATTTTGAGTTCAGCCCTAATCAGACTTTTGATAATATTTCTTTAAAAGATATAAATGCCACTAATTTAA
This sequence comes from Pedobacter sp., assembly GCF_041645105.1. Lineage (GTDB taxonomy): Bacteria > Bacteroidota > Bacteroidia > Sphingobacteriales > Sphingobacteriaceae > Pedobacter. Next base: position 358,060 of record NZ_JBAZQQ010000003.1, on the reverse strand, counting down.
AGCGATTAGGTAATGGCGCAAATGACGATACCGTAAAGTTTGTCTTAACAGGTGATTCACAACGTTCAAGAGATGAAACTGTTCAGCTTTGTAAAACAGTGAATGCCATGAATGATATTGATTTCGTAATTCTCAATGGCGACATTACTGAATTTGGTGTCCTTAAAGAAATGCTATGGATTTCAAGAACATTAGAAAGTCTAAACAGACCATATGTAGCTATTATCGGAAATCATGATGAAACAGGGCGAGGTAGGGAGTCTTTTAGAAACATGTTTGGTGAGTTGAATTACTCTTTCGTCTATGGAGGGATTAAGTTTATTGCGCACGATACCAATAGCAGGGAGTATGGTTTTAACGGACACATTCCAGATATGCCCTGGCTAAAGCAGCAATTGAAACCTGAACCTGGTATAACAGGATATGTAGCAGCATCTCATATTCCAGTAAATTCTGAAGATTTTGATCAGAATTTAAGTAATGATTATATGAAATCTTTTGCAGAAACCCCTGGCTTTCTTGCCTCATTACATGCACATACTCATAATTTTGATGTGTATTATCCTGACAACTCAGGAATCCCTTACATTGTAACCAGTTCTATCGGTAACAGAGAGTTTTTAGTTATTCAAATTGTAAACAATAAATTAAGTTTTGAACGTGTACCATTTTAGATATCAAATTGTTTTTTTATTGTTGCTGATAGGAAGTGGCATGGAAGCGAATGCTCAGAAGTTAAAGTTTTTAGTTCCAGATGAGGCTATAGTGCAATATGCTGGGAGTATAGGCTATTTTAGTGTTGGAGCGGGGTACGAGATCTTTGGTAATAAAAGAGGAAATTTATCATTTCACTACGGTTATGTGCCTGAAAATAAAGGTGGTGAATTGAATATAGCAACTGTTAAACTTTCCTATAAGCCTTGGGTTGTTAAGCTGAAAGAGTGGGGCACTTTGTACCCTTTTAATCCTGGCTTCTTTGCCAGTTATACTTTTCATAAAGATTTAAGTTTGTTTTTCCCTTCTGGTCAATATCCTAATGATTATTACTATTGGTCTGAAGCGATCCGTCCACATCTTTCTTTTAATACTGAGCTAGAAGTAAAACCGCCAAAGGCTTTGGCAAATGCAGGAATAAAGGGACTTGGCTTTTATATCGAAACGAATACTAATGATTTTTATCTGATCAACTATTTGCAAAACATGAAGACACTCACAATTGACGATATTTTTCAATTGGGACTGGGCTTAAGAGTTAAGTTTTGACGTATTTTGATCCTGTTTATTTCATTGTCGGATTCTTCTTACCATTTTTAAGCATCTCTATGGTTTTTTCTAAGCGGGTTATTTTTGTCTTTTCCTGTTTAGCGGTTAATATCCAGAGTACATATTCTTTTTTATGAGAATAGGCTAGTGATTCAAAGAATACTTTGGCATCAGGCTGTTGTTTAAATAGTTTTTCTAATTCAGGAGGGGCCTTTATCATTCTGTTTTCTACATCAATATATTCAGAAAAGGCACTGTCTTTGATTTCTTTATTGCCAACTCCAGATGCTTTTACAGCAGCAATAGGTTTGATTCTGAGCCCAGTCCACACCTCGTCAATAGCTGCAGAAGCACAAGGAGTTAGCTTATAAGTTTCTAACTCTTTCCACTTTTCCATTTTTAAGTCAGTATCAATTCCACTGTTCTTTTTGGGATAAGCAATCCAAACAATCTGATCATAGATTTTTGAAGCAAATTTTTGAAGTAAATCATTTAGTCCTGTACTATTTTTTGCAAATAACAGCATACCCTGGTACACAGTGTTTTCATCATTGCTGATCTCTATAGAAGAGGTGTTGCCTAATATGGTTGTTAAATTATCAGGCGCATTAGCTACTATAACTTTAAAACCAGGTTTAAACAATAGTTTTTTTAACAGGCCATTTTCCATATTTAACGAATTAAATTTACAATCTTAATTTAGCAAAGAAATCCCAAAGTACAATACCAGCAGATATGGTAATGTTAAATGAGTGTTTAGTCCCAAACTGTGGAATTTCAATGCATTCATCAATTTTAGTCATGACCTCATCATCAACCCCATTTACTTCGTTACCAAAGATCAGGGCAAACTTTTTGTCGGAAGCAGGTTTATAAGTATTTAACATAGTACTTCCTGCAGCCTGTTCAATGGCAATGATTTCATAACCATCAGCTCTTAAAGCCTCTACAGCACCAATGGTCGTATTAAAGTATTGCCAGCTTACCGATTGTGTAGCTCCTAAAGCAGTCTTCTCGATTTCACGATGAGGAGGTTGAGCTGTAATGCCACATAAGTAAATTCCAGCAATAGAAAAGCCATCTGCTGTTCTAAAAATAGAGCCAATATTGTGCATACTGCGCACATTATCAAGCACCACAATTACCGGAAGTTTTTCCTGCTCCTTAAATTCATCAATACTTACACGGTTCAGATCGTCTAATTTCAATTTCTGCATGTCGCAAAAATAAAATTAAATTGCGGAAGCACCGTTGCCTATTTCACTTATATAAATTGACGCAGGATAACCAATGCGATCAACATAATAATCAGTTAGTTTTTTAGCGAAATCTTCTTCCTTTCCTTTTTCAAGTAAAGCGATTGCGCAACCACCAAAGCCAGCACCAGTCATGCGTGCACCAATCACATGATCATAGTCAGTGCAAAAATCTACAACAGTATCCAATTCAATACCCGACACTTCATAAAGGTCTTTTAAAGATTGATGAGAAGCATACATGAGACGACCAAAAGTTGATAAATCTCCTTCATTTAATGCTTTTGCTGCCAGGCTAACACGGTCATTTTCTTTTACAACATGTGTTGCCCGATTCAAAACGACAGGATCTGTAATCAGGTGACTATGTAAAGCAAACTTCTCCGCATTCAATTCGCAGAGATTATTAAGTTTGATTTCTTCATTTAACTGATTTAAGGCAGTCTGACATTCCTCTACGCGTTCATTATATTTAGATTCTGCAAGTTTTCTCGGTTTATTGGTATTAACGATGGCCAGTGAGTAGTTTCCTAAATTACAATCTACAATTTTGTGTTTAACTGTATCACAGTTTAAAACTATGGCTTTATTGGTTTCACCAAAAGCAACAGCAAATTGGTCCATAATACCACAATTAACCCCAATAAATTCGTTTTCAACTTTTTGTGCCAGCAATGGGATTTCTATTTTTTCGTAACCCAGATTAAAATAATCATTCAAAGCAAAAGCCATAGCTACTTCAATAGATGCCGATGATGATAAACCAGAACCTATTGGAATATTGCCAAAAAACAAGAGATCCAGACCAGTTGTAATTTGATGTGTTTTTAAAATTTCATTGAAGACTCCTAAAGGATAATTAAACCATTCAGAGCCTGTTTTTGTATAGCTTGATTGTAAAGGGAATTCTTGTTCTTCAGGAAAATTTAGACTTTTGAAACGGATTACATTATCTTTATTTGGTGCCATACACAACCAGGTGCCAAGTGTAACAGCGCAAGGCATTACCAATCCACCATTATAATCAATGTGCTCTCCGATAAGGTTTACGCGTCCAGGTGTAAAATAATTTGCTGTTGGTTCATATCCGTATTTTTCTAAGAACTTATTGATTAATTCCGCTTTCATTGTAATTTTTTAAGTTTGGTTTTGTTTTAAGTTAAAGTATTGATAGTATTGTCATCAATTTACTGACGCTCCTAAGATACAATTTATGAACCATCATGAGTTTACGAGAAGTAAAAAAATCATGATCTTTCATCGACCCCTTTAAAGAATAATATAAACCAATGGAAACAAAGCTGATCAAGACCGGTAAATTCATCGATGGCAAAGAAGTTCTGGCTATAGAACTAACCAATACCCAGGGTACATACGTTAAAATATACAATTACGGAGCTATTATAAATAAGTTCATAGTAGAAAATAAACATGGTGTAAAACAAGATATAGTGTTAGGCTTTGACGACATAGATCCGTATACCAGCGAAGATTATTTAAGTAATTATCCATATTTGGGCGCTGTAATCGGCCGCTATGCTAACCGGATTAAAATTGGTCGTTTTTCTATAGATGGGGAAACATATCAGCTTTCACAGGCAAATGGAGGGGATTGTCTACATGGTGGTGATATAGGTTTCGACAAAAAGGTATGGGACGTATTATCTACCATAGACCCAAGTGTGACCCTTCAGTATATAAGTCCTGCAGGAGAAGAAAATTTCCCTGGTACACTTACAGTTCAGCTTACCTTTAAGTTAACAGATGATAATGAACTTATATTGGATTTTAAAGCATCAACAGATGCACCAACAGCGGTAAACTTAACCCATCACAGTTATTTTAATCTTGCACCTAAGGGCGGTTCTATAGTTAATCATATTCATAGAATGCCTGCAAGTAATTATCTGGAACAAGATGATAATTATGTAGTTACAGGTAAATTGCTTCCAGTAGAAGGTACTATACATGATTTTCTTGGTGATAAAGCGATAGGACAGGACTGGAATCCAGAAGAGGGATATGATCAGACTTATGTGCTGGACAAGCCATATGGTGAACTGACACTTGCCTCTGAAACCTCAGAAGCAGGAAGTGGATTAAAGTTATCTGTATACACTACTGAACCAGTTGCTCATTTTTATACTGCTAAATATCTTAATGTTAAAGGAGGTAAGGGTGGACAGGATTATCATCCTTATGGAGCATTTTGCGTAGAAACACAACATCAGCCAAATGCCATTAATGTTCCAGAATTTACAGGAACGGTATTGAGACCTGGAGAAAACTATAAACAAACAACAATTTATAAAATAGAACATACGTAATGAAGGTAGATATCTGGTCGGATGTAAGATGTCCGTTCTGTTATATAGGCAAAAGAAAGTTTGAAATGGCTTTAGAGCAGTTTGAACATAAAGATAAGGTAGAGATAGAGTGGCATAGTTTTGAACTTGATCCTAATGCTGAAACATTATTGGATAAAAGTCCATACGATTACCTGGCCGAACGTTATGGTAAAAGTAGAAAATGGGCCGTGGGTACTCATGAGCAGGTTGCACAAACTGCTGCTGAAGTTGGGTTAACCTTCAATTTCGATCAGGCCATTATGGCAAATTCATTTGATGCCCACCGGTTAATTCAGATGGCTAAAATAAATGGTTTGTCTGACAAGGTTGAAGAAAACCTGTTTAAAGCTCATTTTACAGATGGTAAGAATATAGCTGACCACCAGATACTCATAGATATAGCTAAGGAAAGTGGTTTAGATGCACTTGAAACAGAAGTGATGCTGAAAAGTAGTGATTTTACTGATGAGGTTCGTTATGATGAGAAAACAGCTCAGAATATTGGCATCACCGGTGTACCATTTTTTGTGATTAATCAAAAATTTGGCGTTTCAGGAGCCCAATCACCAGATACTTTTTTAGGAGCACTGCTTAAAGCTGAGAAAGAAGGGAAAGCTGAAAGTTAAGGCAAATAACATTTTTTTTGACGCTTTTTTACTATTTCTGATCTTTGTTAGATTGTAGCTTTGTGTTGTTCATAAATCATCATTATGAGAATAATTGGGCAAGTGAAAATTACGTTTTGTTTTACGCTCGGAGGGTTATGTTTTTTATCTTCTAAGCAATTTGAACATACTAATTTCTTTGCTGGTATTCCTTCCACAATCACTTTTAGCAGACAAGTAGTTCAGCGGACACATGAAGAAGATGGGTCTAAAACAATTACTTACTATTTTAATTTAAATGGTGATTATGCAGCTATGAAGCCTGACCCAAAAAGTAAAATGGGGATGGATCTAATGGTTTATTCCAAGGGTAGTAAAGTCTTAATGTTTAATTATAAACAGAAGACCATAACTATAGTAAAGATTTCCAGACTAATAGGGGATGGTATTAACATGAGCAATGAAGTTGCTGAAGAAATAGCCTATAAAATGCTAACCAATGATAATCATAACACTAAAGTAATTGGGACAGGTAAAACAAAAAACATTTGTGGTTATCGGGCGGTTGAATATGAAATGAAGAACGAAAATGAAAAGGCACTCTGGTACTTTATTAAGGTAGATTTTAATCCGATAAAGATTTATACAATGGGAATGGGGAATAGCAAAACTCAAGCAAACCTCGATTCAAAAGAAATAAGAAAGCTGAAAAATACTCCAATGGGTATCCCAGTACTAAATAAAAACTATTTACTCGCAGAAATGACATCACCTGGTGGCATAAAAGACATGGAGACTAAAATGATCAGTAAAAAGATATTCAACTTATCAACCAAAGGCTACAAAATCATTGATCTAAGTAACAAGGGATTAATGGGAATGGTAGGGAGAAATTAAAAAAGGGAAAGCACCTGGCTGTCCAGGCTTTCCCTTTTTAATAAGCTTATTATTGACTTTATTAAGCTTTAGGCATATCTGGCAGTGAGAATCCATTATGATAAGTGTGCTTAATCCATTCGGTTGCAATAGATTTAGCATTAAACTCTGCAGTACGTCTGTCAAAACGAGGATGTCCATCCGTTACTACAAAATCGTCTACAGTAACTATTTTGATCTTATCATTATCATTAATATTTGTAAACTGCATATTTTCTCCGTCCCATAACAAATCGCGATTCAATCCCTGTAGTCTTACCGCTAAAACTCCCATCACAACCATTTCGTTAAATGGGCCAGCAAAAGCAAAGTTTGAACTCGATTCAACACGGTGCTTTGGATTTTCCTTACTTGCACGAATCCAATCCTGTTCATGAGCAGTAGATTTCCAGATGTCGATATTACCACCAGGAATACGTCTAAGTGTTGGGGCGGGTTTTACAAAATCTTTTGCCTTGCCCAATAGGGTCGGGTTCAATCCAAAGCAACCAGTAACCAGTTTACCTTTTGTACCAATGAATAAAAGCCCTCCATCAGGATCACCCATCATTACCCCAGGAGTTAATTCTTCCGGTCTTGGAGGCATTAAACCACCATCATACCAATACACGTCAACCTCTGGCATTTTAACGCTGCCTTTGGGTGGACGAGCAGGGAAAGTATACTTAACTAGCTGAGCATGAGGAGGAGAATATAGATTGCTTAATGTCGAACTACCATTTACCTTGGTTGGATATTTCAAATCCAGTGCCCAGTATAGAGGGTCCATAATATGACAGGCCATGTCACCTAAAGCACCAGTGCCAAAGTCCCACCAGCCACGCCAGTTCCAAGGGGTATACACCGAATGATATGGACGTTTTTCTGCCGGGCCTAAGAACAAATCCCAATTCAAATCAGAAGGAATATTCATGGCTTCTTTAGGGTTTTTTAGCCCCTGTGGCCAGATCGGACGATTGGTCCAGCAATGAACTTCCGTCACCTCACCAATCGCACCAGCTTGTATCATTTCCGCAATATCACGACACCAGTCAAATGAATTACCCTGGTTTCCCATCTGGGTTGCTACTTTGTGCTTTTTAGCCAGACGCGTAAGCAGTCGGGATTCATATACAGAGTGTGTTAAGGGTTTCTGGACATAACAGTGTTTGCCCATGGTCATAGCATGTGCCGCAACCCCAGCATGTGTATGGTCAGGAGTAGCCACCATAATTGCATCGATAGACTTTCCCATTTTGTCAAACATTTCCCTCCAGTCTCTAAACGGAGTCGCTTTAGGATAGTCACCAAAAGTCTTAGCTGCATACTTCCAATCTACATCACATAATGCCACTATATTTTCGGTGTTCATGTTTTTTAGGTTACGGCGACCAACACCACCAACACCAATACCGGCAATATTTAATTTATCACTAGGAGCAGTATATCCCAGTGCTTTACCCAAAACATGGCTGGAAACAATTGTAAAGCCTGCTGCCATGGACGATTTCTTTATGAATTCTCTTCTTGATTCGTTACTCATAATGTGTTTGTTTTAGTTTGGTTATTTTAATTTATAAGGTTCTGATTTTTATGTTTTTATAGAATACAGGGCCTCCATGATCCTGTAATCCAATTCTACCTTCAGTAGCCTGAGCATAAGGAAGTTTTGCGAATTTACTGGCAGCTATTTGTTCCTTTAATGTTGCAGAGCCTAGTTCGTACGACAATATTTTCTTACCATTTAGCCAGTGCTCTACCTGTCCATTATTAACAAGTATCCTGGTATGGTTCCATTCACCAACGTTTTTAACCCTAGTCCCATTGGGAGGGATTACGTCCGATAATGATCCTGTTTTTTGGGAAGGAGTTAATTCCTGGGGGTAATTGAGATCATCGATGATCTGAAATTCTGGTCCAGTTTCATACATTCTCTTGTTTTTAGGATCTTCAACCACATTAATAAATATCCCGCTGTTACCTTTAGCCTCTATTTTCCATTCCAAAGAAAGTTCAAAGTTTTTATAGATTTTATCCGTAACGATATCACCTTGTTTTCCGATAGTAGAAAGTATGCCATTCTCTACTTTCCATCCAACAGGAGATTTGTTTAAATAAGTATGCCAGCCGTCGGTTGAACCATTCTGGATTAAGGATTCCCATTTTCCCGGCTTTTTATCTTTTTGTGTTTCAATAACCGTAAAGCCTAATAGCACTCCGGTAAGTAAAACAAGACAAATGGGGAAATAAATTTTTGTTTTCATGTTGTTAATTTGGTTTTATAATAGTGTTTTGGTTTTACTTTTAATATCCTGGGTTTGGTGTTAAGTTTGGATTGGCGTCAAGTGCAGTTCTGGGAATCGGATAAATTAATCGTGTCGGGGCAATTGCGCCTCTACCTACAGGACCTGGAATAGGCTGTAAGAAAGTCCCAAATCTTATCATATCCTGTCTGCTTACTAATTCCCAGGCAAACTCAAATCTCCGTTCCTTATAAATATCGTTCAGTGTAACTGATGTTTTAAGCTGAGAAGGATCATCGAAACCTCTTTTTCTTACTGCATTTACCAGTTCCGCTGCATCAGTCGGACTTCCACCAGACCTTAACATAGCTTCAGCTTTCATCAGGTATACATCGGCTAAGCGGAAAATAGCATAATCATTTTCCATATTCCCGTTAACTCCTTTTTCAAATTCCCATTTATAACACCTTGCACCATCTTCCTGCTCAACCTGTCCCCAGCCATCTGCGTCAATGCCATATTTAAATGTAAAATCTATAAAATGAATTAAAGGGCGACCATGAGCCGTAATCAATACTTCACCAGTAGCTGGATTAGTCATAGGTCCGGTAAGGAATGACCAGTTTTTTCTTTTGTCTGCATCATCAAACTCATGCACATATCCAGGCATGGCATTAATCCCATTAAAACCAGTTGTATTTAATCCAAGGGCAGCATTACTCAGGTAGTGTAGGGTATGTTGCAGCATAATATTTCCACCATCAACGGTACTAAAAACTATTGGGAATATGGCTTCTTTTGATACCTCATTCCTAACCTGGAAATTGGTCTTCCAATTGGGCTCTAAAATATAACCCAGCTTTAAAACCTCATTTGTTTCATCTATACATTCCTGCCATTTAGAACCGCCTTCCGGATTCCATACCATAGCATTTAAATACATTTTAGCTAATAGCGTATGTACTACACCTTTAGTCATCTTTCCATAGCTGGCTGTTGAAACATCAGCTCTGACCTTATCCTTGATTTCAAGGAGTTCCTTGATGATAAAATTGAAGACTTCCTTCCTTTGTGAAGTTTTAGGTTTTTCCGTACTTGTAAAATCTGTTACTATTGGAACGTTACCATAGTTGTCGATCAGAAAATAATACCATAGAGCCCTAACACCTCTGATTTCACTTAAAATCTGTTCTTTGTCCTTTACTGTCTGACTGGTATTAATAAGGTGGTAAATCTGGTTACAGGTTGAAACACCCCTCATTATAGCGTTATAAGAATCTGTTACATAACGATTTCCGGATGTCCAGGTGCCGAATCGAAGTTCTTTAAATAAACCACCTTCCCATCCATCTCCACCTTTTCGGGTTGGGGTAATGGCCATATCCGAAGAACCATCAACCATACAGAAATAGGCAGGGCTCCAGATTGGTTTTAAAGTGCGATATATTGGTGCAATCAATGCATTTATTTCTTTGTCTGAATTGCCAAACTGATCAGTAGGCAGTTTATCATAAAGTTCTTCGTCAAGGTTTGTACAACCTGTAAGTGATAAGGCAAAAAAAAGAACCAGGAATAATTTACTTAATACTTTCATCTGATTGTTGTTAAAATATTAAAATCTGATTGAATTGTTTTCATTCTTAAAGTGTTACATTAAGACCAATAGAAAAAGTTCTAGCCTTTGGATAGTAATCCCGACCTTCCATTCCCGGTGCAAGTCCACTCATATCAACCTCAGGATCTAGTCCTTTATAGCTTGTAATCACAAATAAGTTTTGTGCATTCACATAAAGTCTTAAGCCTTTTAAATGTTTAATGTGTTGTGTATCGAAATTATAGCCAAGGCTTGCATTATCCAGGCGAAGGAATGATCCCTTTTCAATATTATAACTGCTGTATTTAGGGTTGTCTGTTAAGCCATTTGCCAATGCTTCCTCTAGAGCATTGCCACCCGGCAGCCATAAAGTTGTTGCATAAGCCATTCTCGAAAAATTCAGTACATCGTTGCCGTACACGCCTCTTAAGAAGAAATTGAAGTCTATTTTTTTATAAGTAAAAGAATTATTAATACCATAAGTTAGTTTTGGTTGCGCAGAACCAATATAAGTTCTGTCGTTATCCGTTAAACCTGCTTTTCCATCAACCATATCATCCATAATGTATTTACCAGCAGCATCAAGACCAAGATTTCTCCAGCCATAAAACGTTCCAACAGCTTTTCCTTCTTCAATAATATGAGTTGTAGTTGTTGCTGCTCCGCGAACAGCAGCACTACCAAGTTTTATTGACGAGGTAGAGAAATTAGAATTAGATAAACTGGTGATTTCATTTTTGTTATGCGCCATGTTTAAAGAGATGTTCCAGCTAAAATTATTGGTCTGTATTGCGTTTCCATTGATCAGGAATTCTATACCTCTGTTAGACATAGTACCTACGTTGGCAATCATTGTGGGGTATAAGTAGGGTGGAACAGGCACCTGATACATATACAACAGATCTGTTGTTTTCTTATCATAAAACTCTATCACACCATTTATTTTTCCTTTAAATAAGCTATAATCCAACCCTATATTTAACATGCTGGTTTCTTCCCATTTCAAATCCGGATTTGCATTTTGACTGATTTGATAGGCCTGGAACCAGTTTCCATTATCAAAATACCTTCCGCTAGGCGCATACAATTGTAAAGTTTGATATGGACTTAGACCGTCCTGATTACCAACTACACCATATCCAGCACGTAATTTCAGATCTTCAAAAACAGGAGCATTTTTCATAAATGATTCCTTTGCTATGTTCCATGCAGCAGAAACAGAGGGGAATGTACCCCATTTATGATTTGCTCCGAATTTAGAAGATCCATCTCTACGCAGTGCAGCAGTGAAGATATAGCGTTCCTGAATAGAGTAGTTAACCCTACCAAAAAAGGAAATCAGCTTATTCATATTAGCACTGGAAGCGACATCACCAGCACGAACATTTTCTCCTGCACCAAGGTTATTGTATTCAAAGAAATCAGTAGCAAATTGACGAGACTGTGCACGGGCAGACTGATAATGGTTGTTTTCGTATGAATACCCTCCTAATATAGTTAAGTTATGGTTTTCAATAGGCGATTTTACATATTCTACTGTAGTTTCAATTAAATTTCGGTCCCTTGTCCAAAACTCACGAGAAGCAAAGCCCTGATCATCTCTACCTCTTTCTGTTTGCGAACTGTTGTAGGAACCATAGTCATTATTCTCACGTTCCTTTAATACATTCACTCTTCCAAATAAGCTATTCAGAATTTCAAGTTTTGCTTGTCCATTCAGGTAATACAAATTCCCCTTATTGTCACGTTTGTTGTATTCAATATTTCTTAGTGGATTACCCTCATCATAGCCTCTTCGGTCGAACCAGGAGCCATCTGGATTTTTTACCGGATACACAGGGATCATATTATAAGCCAATACAAAATTTCTTCCATCTGTAGGGCTATAATCCCTTTGTGTTAGCGCCCCTGTTAGCGTGATTTCCAGTTTATTATCTAATGCTTTTTGTGTGAAGGAAAGCCTGCTGTTTAAAGTTTGCATTTCATTTCCCCTAACCACTCCTTGTCTGTCTAGATAGTTTACAGAAGCGCGATAACGGCTGTTTTCTCCACCACCTGATAAAGAAACGGAATGATTTTGTGAAATAGCTTTTCGCATAATTTCACCAAACCAATCTGTATTTGCACCCATATCTAATCCAGATACATCCAATTGCTGATCGCTGGCATACTTGCGCCATTGAGTACCATTTAACATTTTAGGTTTATTTGATACCACATCTAATGCCGTATAGCCATCATAATTAATTACTGGCTTATTGTTATTCCCTTTTTTTGTGGTGATTAAAATTACACCACCAGCCGAACGCGAACCATAAATTGCCCCAGCTGAAGCATCTTTGAGGATACTGATAGATGCTATATCCTGTGGGGCCACCGAATTTATATTTAAACCAGGAACACCATCTATAACTACAAAAGGAGCACTGCTTCCTGTTAAGGAGGAAGTACCTCTTAACCTGATGGTTTCACCAGTACTTACATCACCACTACCACTGGTTATCGTTAAGCCTGCAACCTTACCTCTTAATAAGTCAACCGCATTCTTGGTTACTCCTTTATTAAAGTCTTTCTCAGATAAATTGGTCACAGAGCCTGAAATCTCACTTTGCCTTTGTGTTCCATATCCTACAACAACTACTTCTCCTAGTAATTTATCCATATTCTGAAGCTGTATAGTCAGATTCGGTTCATCCCCTACAACAGCTTCAGCAGCTTTAAATCCAAGGTAGGAGATAAATAGTATATCACCTTTAGCAGCATTGATTGTAAATTTTCCATCTGTATTGGTAATGGCTTTAACAGATGGTTTATTTCTCACTGCAATCGTGGCGCCAGGTAGAGGATTACCTTCACTGTCTTTCACTATTCCTGAAATTTGTCGTTGACCTTTCGTTGTTTCAGGCGCATTATGTTTCTTTCTACTAGAGATGAGTACGGTCCCAGACAGGATCTTAAATTCATAAGGTGTATTGTTAAGCGCCTTTTTAAGTACACTCTCAATAGGTTCATTCTTTACATTTAAAGTAATTTTTGAATTTTCACCAGGAATTAGGGCGTCATAAAAAAACTTGTAATCTGTTTGCCTTGAAATTTGGGCAAACACTTCTTCTATACCTTCATTATGGACTGAAACAGTTACTCTTTGTGCTATCCCATCTGCTTTTGCAAGTAATGTAAATGCAAAAATCATGATAAATGTTAGCTTCATAATTCTAAAAATTCGGATAAAGTGGAAATCAGCCAGTGGGAAAACAGCCCACTTGCCATGCCTAAAGTTTTTCATAACTTTGTAATGGTTAAGGTGATTAAATAAAGTTAATTACAGAAATAATGGCTTAGCCTTAGCTATATACGGGAGTGGACCAACACTCCCGTTTTTTAACCAATCAGACGGGTGTAGATTTCTCTTTGTTCATAGTTTTCGGTTTTATTTGGTTAAATTATTAAGTTGATTTCTAAGATACAGTTACTGTCCTTCCAGTTAGTTTAAATGTATGACCACTTAAAAAGTGAAGCATTTCCAGGACTTCAGGTAGGGTCAATGATCTGCTTAAACTTCCAGAAAACTCCTTACCATAATTATCTCGATTGTATAAAATATCGACATCATACCATCTGGAAACTTCTTCCATTATTTCTTTGATGCCATCCTTCCTAAAAAAGAATTCACCATTTTTCCATGCCATTACCTTTTGTATATCAGCAGGCCTTATTGCAATTTCATCTTTAGAAAATATGGCTTCCTGTCCGGGTATTAGCATCTTTGACTTATGCTGGATTGCTATTTTAACACTTCCTTCAAGTAAGGTTGTCTTTGCAATAGGTTGATAGGCATTTACATTAAACTTTGTGCCAAGAACTTTAATTCTTTTTCCAGATACTTCTACAATAAATGGTCGCATGGGGTCTTTCTTAACTTCAAAGTAAGCCTCGCCAGCTAATTTGATGCTTCTTTGTTGTTTCCCAAAGTTAACAGGGTAATAAAGCCGTGTATATGAGTTTAGCCAAACCTTTGTGCCGTCGGAAAGTGTAAGTTTAAAAAAGCCTTTTTTAGGTACGACAATGGTATTGTATATTAAGCTATTACTTGAGACAGTACTGTTATAAATCAACTCGCCATTTCTACCACTTATGTTAATGCCATTTGTTTCCGAAATCTCAAAAGACTGTTTATCGAGATCGATAATTCTTCCGTCCGACAATTCAAGCTGAGCAGTACTGGATGCAGGTAAAAAATCATTAGAGATAGGAGAAGTGCTTACTTTTTTAATATTTTCCTTTGGGGAGTATGATTTGAAGAAATATATACCAGCGCCTATGCAGATAAAGAGCACTGCAGCAGTACTTAGGTAAGGTATGAGTTTATTAAATCCTTGATTACGTTTTTTTCTCTTTACAGATTTCCATCCTTCTTTATAATCCAGATTGGCTAGAAAGTCAACTCCAGACTGAATGGTTTCATCACCTTTAAGCTGATTGAAGAATTTTTGATTTGTCTCACTCTTTGCTACCCAATTTTTTAAGATTTCACGCTCATCATCACTAATATCTTCATTGAAGTATTTAGTTAGCAATTCAGCAATATAATAATGATCTTGGTTAGGAGTCATTTCTGTTTGGTTTAATATGAAGAAACACTCGATCCAAAAAAAGACTACAAGAAGATGTAAAAAAAAATATTTAACTTAAGATCTTAGTTATTTAACAATAATATAGAAATTATAAACCTTCTTAAAAATGATGCGATTTACTTCTATACTCTTTCTAACACTTTTGGCGATCAGTAGTGATTGTACCGCACAAAATAAATCGTTAAACCAAAGTAAGTCCAGTAAATCGGGAATTACTACAGGTGCTGACCAGACCGAAAAATATTTGCCATATCTAAAAGGAAAACGGATTGGTATGGTAGTGAATCAGAGTTCCATAATCGGCAATAAAAGCAGTGTTGATAGTTTAATGAGCTTAGGAATCAAAATTGTAAAAGTGTTCGGACCTGAGCATGGTTTCAGAGGCAATGCCAGTAATGGAGCTGTGGTAGCCGATGAGAAAGATGCTAAGACTGGTCTTCCAATTATTTCTTTATATGGAAGAAACGAGAAACCAACAAAAAAACAGCTGGCAGATATTGATATTATGGTCTTTGATCTTCAGGACGTGGGTTGTCGCTATTACACTAATATCAATACTCTAGAGTATGTGATGGACGCTTGTGCAGAAAACAACAAAGAACTGTTGATTCTTGATAGACCAAATCCTAATGGATATGTGGTAGATGGACCGGTAATGACTGAAGACAAATATAAATCTGCTATTGGAATCCATTATACACCTATGACCCATGGTATGACTATCGGCGAATTTGCCCAATACCTTAATGGTGAAGGATATCTTAAAAAGAAATGCAAAATAAATATTATAAAAGTTGCCAACTATGGTCGGGACATGCCTTATGTATTGCCAATACATCCCTCACCGAATTTGAATACTCAGCAAGCTGTGATGCTTTTCCCGAGCTTATGTATGTTTGAAGGAACTGCTATAAATGAAGGACGGGGGACTTATATGCCTTTTACTATTTTGGGAGCACCTGCATTAAATGGCAAGTATTCGTTTTCATACAAACCTATAAGTATTCCAGGGATGAGTGAGAGCCCACGTCACAAAGACGCTGTTTGTTATGGTCTTGATCTTCGCAAGTATGATATTAATAATCTTCGTAAGAGCCGACAAATTAATTTAGCATGGTTAATTGAGTTGTACAATGCCTATCCGGACAAGGCTAATTTTTTTACTCCAGGAAGAGTAAGCCAGGATATATCAGCTTTTGACCTGCGTATAGGCACCGATCAATTAAGAAAACAGATCATAGCGGGAGTTTCAGAAGCAGACATTAGAAAAAGCTGGGAGCCAGGACTACAGAAGTTTAAGGCAATACGGAAAAAGTACCTTATATATCCTGATTAATTAAAGAAAACAGCAATAAATATGGCCAAGGATTCATAGTCAAGCCTCGTTTTTAAAGCTTTTAATCCTCGTTGTTTTTGAGCACGAACGGTATTAACACTAATATTTAGTGTTTCAGCGATCTTGGTATTACTTAAACCTTCCAGATAACCTAGTTTAAATACTTTTTTACAACCATCAGGCAAGGTGTTAATTGCTTGGTACAACTTTTCAATAAGCTCTGATTCAATGATTTTATGCACAATCTTTTCTTCTGAGAAGTCTGTTTCATTTCTTGAGTTAAGATAACGTTCCAGTACTTTTTTTCTACGGATCAGGTTAAGACAGGAATTCCGAACTGCAGTATAAAGGAAATCTTTAATGGCTAGGGGATGGGTTGAAACATTTTCTTTATTGCTCCAGTAAGCTACAAAAGCATCCTGTACTAAATCTTCAGCAATAGATTTGTCGGCGATTAATTGAAATGCAAAGTAACAAAGACTGCCATAATTCTGATTAAACACCGTTTCTGGTGTTATTAAAGCATGATTACTGGCATCAATATTTCTCATAATCTCTGTTAGGAATCAGGAACTCTTGTATGTTATTACAATTATAGGTAATAAATTTCTTACATAAGAATTCAAAATGACCAGTAGTGATTAGAGTCCGTAATTACAAAAGGTCTATAAAAAAAGAAAGAGGCTATCCATCCAGACTATCCTCTATTCTAACCAAATATAAACCTGTATGAACGGGTTTTCTCTTTAATTCTATCAGAACTGATTAGCGTTCCGAGTAGAAGTGTTTATCATTTTTTAATAGGACAAATATACACACATTTTTCATATAGTGTATATGATACACTATTGAAATTTCATATTTATGACAATAAATAAATATTTGTCGCAAATAGCCCCATTTTTGACGCTTTTGAGCCCCTTTTTTGTAAATTAATTTTATGTAATTTTATTGTTAATTAATAGAAACATTAGATTTTACCTTACACTTTATCCTTAAGCGATGAACAAAATAGAAGTAGTCAAAGTATTAAATGATACGATTAGTGAATTTCAGAATTTGCTTTCATCATTTGATGAAGATCAATTTAATGCTGTGCCATTTGAAGGAAGCTGGACACCCGGACAAGTAGCATATCACATCATTATGGCAAATTCGGGTTTTGGAGAGATATTGAATGGTCCTGTTGAAGAAACAGTTAGAGCATCTGATCAACTGATAGAGAGAATTGAAACAGACTTTCTCAATTTTAACTTTAAGATGATATCTCCAGACTTCATTTATCCCCAACTTAAAGTCTATGATAAAGAACATTTGTTAGTGTCTTTAGAAAAAATAAAAGAAGATATAACTAAGGCTATTACAGATCTGGACCTTGAGCCAACTTGTTTGGCCTTTGAATTACCAGTTTATGGTCGTTTAACTCGTTTGGAAGCAGTTTATTTCGTAGTTTATCATACCAAAAGACATGCTCATCAGCTAAAAAAAATAAAGCAACAGTATTCCGCAAATTAAAAAGTAGGAAAAGACTATCTCTTTTTTGTAAAATAATAGCTTTGACAGAATAGATAACAGGTTTTGAGGTAAATTTGCATTCTAAAAATACATACATGAAATTAGTAAAGCCTAGTGCCCGTCTATTTTTATTTTTCTGGCTTTTCGTCTCTTCATTGTTTATTGTAAACGCAAATGCACAAAGTGTAGAGACGGGCAATCCATCGCCGCTAAAATTCCCGACACCAACTGGCATCCCTAATCAGCTTTTCTTTTTGCAAAGAGACCCAAATACAAATACTATTATTTGTGAACTTAATGTAGATAAAGACGGAGTACCATATAAGAATGAGCCCATAAAAGTATATTGGCTTAGGTATGGCAATAAAGGAGAACGAGAGGAACTAAATTATATACAACGTAAATTTGCTTACGGAATTCAAACTAAAGCAATTGGCGATGATGAATATGAATTAAGATTTGTATCTCATAAAAAACTACCAATGTATTTGATGAAGTCTGCCGACGATAAAAAATATCATGTATATGTTACGGTAAATAATAAGAAAATTCAGCTTGACAGAATATTTCTTAGAATTGAAGGTGGCTCTTTCTGGTTACCAAATGTAAAGTATGTAGAGTTAAAAGGTACAAATACAGCTAATAAAGCCAAAATTACAGAAAGAATTAAAGTCTAATTTTTGCTATCTTTAAGTAACTAATATTTAAAGTCATGGAAAAAGAAGAAATTAAATCATTACTGGAAATAATAGATCAGCAAATCAGCTCTTCAATACTCGGTGGAATGGAAGAGGAATATGAAGAACTGGAAAGCATGGGGTTAATAAAAATAGATAGGCATAGAGTACAGCATTCTGCTTCTATTACACCCGAAGGTTTAGATTATTTAGAACACCTGAATCATAGTTAATGTAAGTCTAGATTATTTGAGCCACCGACATCCAAATGATGCGCAGGCTGGATAATATTACAATAACAGCAACACCTATAAACATTTTCTTAATTGGTAGTTTTCCTACCAGACGGGCTGCTATTGGCGCTGCAATAACACCACCTACAATCAATCCAAGTATGGATTGCCAGTGACTTACCCCTAAAAGGAAGAAGAAAGTAACTGCACTTGCCATAGTAACAAAGAATTCAGTTAAACTAACAGATCCAATTACATATTTTGGTGTACGGCCTTTTGCAATAAGCGTTGAAGTTACTAATGGCCCCCAACCGCCACCGCCAAATGAATCCAGAAAACCACCAGCACCTGCTAACCAACCCGCACGCTTTACTTTTTGAAGTTTAGGCTTTCCCTTAAATGCATTACTTAAAATTTTTATACCCAGTAACAATGTGTACACTGATATAACTGGTCTGATCCATTGTGAAAATGCATCACCGGCATAAAATAGCAATAAGGCTCCCGCTATTGCACCCAATACACCTGGTATTAATAGCGTCTTAAATAGTTTTTTATTTACATTACCAAAGCGGTAATGGCTAAAGCCAGATGCACCACTTGAAAACATCTCAGCCGTATGTATGCTCCCTGAAATAACTGCAGGATTTAAACCTCCTGATAACATTAATGTAGTAGAAACTACGCCATAACCCATTCCTAAGGCGCCATCAACAAGTTGAGCGAAGAAACCAATGGCAAGCATCCAATAAAACTTATCATCCATTTGAGCATGGATCTCCTGGCCTAAAGAAACCATGGAATCATAACTTACATAGGTGTAAATTGCATATCCACCAAACAAAGCTGCAAGAATTAACAAGCATAAATACGCTATTTGTTTCCATTTGTTTTCCTGAGTTTTACGCTGAAGTGGAACCTTTATTTCGTTTTCTTGTATATTCATTATTTCGTAAGTAATCCGTCTATGGTGTAAGTAGGTGATATAGTTTTTAATATTGTCTACTGATTCAGTCGACAATATTAATTTAACTTTTTTAATAATCAAAATTAAATCTACCTATTTTGTAGGATTAATTTTAAAAACCTCGCTTAAATACCAATAGGATTGCTTTTGGCCTTAAAATAATTTGTAAAAGAATTTGATCGTTAAAAATACTTTAGAATCAAACTTTCTCAATAAGCACTTTTGTCTTATTTTGAAACCTGAAAAACAATAGGGTAGAAGCGGTAAGAAGTCCGAATGTTAAGCCGTACCAAATTCCATTTACGCCTAATCCTAATTTAATTCCTAATAAATATCCAAGTGGAATACCAATTACCCAGTAGGCAATAAACGTAATCAGGGTAGGGATGTTAACATCCCCAATGCCTCTTAAAACTCCAAGTCCTACAACTTGTGTTCCGTCAAAAAGCTGGAAGAATCCAGCGATGATAAGCAATTGAGCAGCAATAGTAATTACAGCTGTATCTTCAGTATAGATATAGGGCAGGAAATTGTTTGCCAATATAAATAACAATGCAGTAACAGTCATAAATAGAAGGATGACATGGTAACTCGCTATTGCCGACTTCCGAAGGTCGGAGAAATGCTTCTTGCCAAAATTATTTCCTGTTTTAATGGTTGCTGCAGATGCAATACCACTAGCCATCATATAGGTAACAGAGGCCAGGTTAATAGCTACCTGATGTGCAGCCTGTTCAACAGCACCAATGGTACCGATTAATATAGCAGCACCACTAAAGGCGCTGATTTCAAACGAATATTGTAAAGCTACTGGTGTTCCAATCTTAGCAATTTTAAGGCTTCTTATTTTATCAATCAAGCCTATACGAAAACTTTTAGTGTATTCTTTAAAATACTTAGAACGAAGTACATAAACGGACATTGCGACTGCCATTAATGAGCGGTCTATTAATGTACTTAAGCCCACGCCTTTTACACCCATTGGTGCAATTCCAAACATCCCTTTAACAAATATAATACCTAATATTATATTAAGCAGGTTGCCCCAGATAGAAACAAACATAGCTTGTTTGGTGAAACCAAGTCCTTCAGCAAATTGTTTAAAAGTCTGAAAGATCATCAAAGGAAGAATTGAAATGGCCAGATACCCCAGGTATGGCTTTGCATAAGCCACAACTTCTGGTGATTGCCCGATATGGTCAATGGCCAATAAGGTTCCAAAATGAACAAATATGTAAAGTATGATAGAGGTGATGATATTTATAACAAGGCTATTTGATAACAATTTACCACACTCATCGTAGTTTTTACGGCCATTTTCCTGAGCAATTAAAGGGGTTAAACCGTAAGAAATTCCCAACCCAAGAACCAAGACCAGCATAAACAGGCTATTCACAAGTGAGACCGCTGCAAGTTGTATGGTTCCTGCAAAATGACCAACAATGATACTATCAGCAAGATGCACTAGCGTATGTCCAAGTTGAGAAACAACAATGGGTAAAGCCAAACGTAAGTTGTCAGCGTAAAAAGGTCTGTATTTTGCGTATAAATTTGTCAACATTTTGGCAAAAGTCGCATTTTTTCGGCTGTTTTAGCTACTCTAGATGGTAACTTATTTTGGAATCACGGTTTAAAACGTTTAAACTGTTATTGACTTTTATGAAATGAATCTGGGATGACAGTTACAATTTAATCCGATGTGAAATATTCTTCTTTTTCGGATGAATGCGGTCTGATCAGGCCACTGATAATTAAGCTTACCAGAATCTTCTGTGCCTGTCTGTAGGAACTGCGGGTAATTTTACTGAACTCTTTAAGCGTGATCCGTCCTTTTTCTGCCAGGTATTCAAATAGCTTTTTCTCTTGTTCAGTATAAGAAATTAAAACTCCATTATTGCTATTGTTTTTCTTGATTACATCCACTATAATCTTACTGGCAAGCAGGCTTTTATCTTTAACGCGATAGTAAACCCACCATTTCTTGTTTTCATCTAGAGCATAATGGGGCTTTGTTTCACTTGCAGGAATATTAACTACAAGCACTAGTTTATCATCAACATATATTTCCTCAAATTCTGGCTCAATAGCTGGTTTACAGAACTGATGGGCCGATTTTGTAATCATATAACGCTCCTCATCTTCCGATTTTACTCCCTTTATGGTACCGTCGTCTGCAACGCCAATTAACAGTTGCCCGCCTTGATTATTTGCAAAAGCTACCAGGCTCTTGGCAATTTTTTCATTGCTGGTAATAGTCTTCTTAAAATCAAGTGTCGTCCCTTCGCCTTGTAAAATTAGTTTTCTGATATTCATAGGTTTAAGCGTTAAAAATATTAATAAGCAATGAGCGGTTCTTCTCCTTTATGTAAATTCCTTACATAAACTTCATTCATTACAGTAGCACAGATTTCCCCATTTGCGTTTGTAATTTCCATAGGGTAAGCTTTAATGAATTTCCCATTGGTTTTAAGGGTATCTATAGCTTCTTCGAGCATTTCATCGGTTACTTTTATAGTGAAATACAAACTCCCCCTGCCAGGTTTTAAATATTGAATGGAGGCACTCTTTAACCAAACGCGTACTTTAAATCCTTCACGTTGTAACAGCTGATCAAACAATAAGGCGTAAAATGGATCCGTGGCCGCATAAATGGTGCCACCAAAAATAGAACCGTTATAATTTTTATTGAGCAGGCTTTTGGCAATTTTTACATCCACACCTCGAAATCCTTTATGAAATTTCCGAACCCATATTCGTTGAAACAATAAAGGAGGATAAAAGCACATTGCCCATTTCAGGGTTTTCTCAGATACAACCATGGTGTTTAAATATCAGAAAGATTATTGAACTTAAAAATTTTATATGCACAAGTCCAAGTAATTTTTCAGTTAAAATCTAGATTTTTTTGAGTTTAAAAATTAAAACACTTCATAATATTTTTTGTTAAATACTTGAATATAAAATAGAAACCGTATGAAAAAGTTAATTTTAAGTCTTGCAACTGCCGGTGTGTTTAGTCTGGCATTTTTAGCATGCAACTCGACGAAAAACGTTTCAGGTTCGTCAGACAGTACCAAGATTGATACAACTATAGCTGTTCCAATGGATACTACTATAAATCCGGATACCATGAAGACTATGCCACCTGATACTACAAAGATGCCGCCTACAATGTAATGGCTAGTAAGTAGGTATAATAAAAAAGACTGTATCAATACAGTCTTTTTTATTTTCTAATTAAATATAGGCAGACATAACGATAAATGTAAAAATGCAAGGGAGTTATGGCAAGGTATCACTGTTCCAATAAGACCGTCAGAATTAGGGAATATTAGTGTCAAAACAATGTACTATCTGTAATTTTAGGTGATATGCCTTTTTAATAAAGTTAACTTTGAGCTTAGTTTTAATTAAAATGGTTTTTAAAGATCAAGTAGTAGCAGCCTATCAGAAAATTCAGGATGAGATTTGCAGCAGTTTGGAACTCGCTGATGGACAGGCAAAGTTTGAAGAAGAGATATGGAACCGGGAGGGTGGCGGTGGGGGCAGAACCCGGATCATGCAACATGGAGAAGTAATTGAAAAGGGTGGTGTAAATTTTTCAGCTGTACACGGAAAACTACCAGATGCTGTAAAAAAAGCATTTAAAGTTGAAAATGATGAATTCTTCGCAACAGGTGTTTCTATTGTAATGCATCCATCTAATCCATTTGTTCCTATCATACATATGAATATCAGGTACTTCGAAATGGATGAACAGACCCGTTGGTTTGGCGGTGGGATCGACTTAACACCTCATTATATTATCGATACAGATGCCAGGTTTTTCCATCACCTGCTGAAGCAAACATGTGATGAATTTGATGCTTCATTCTATCCAAAATTCAAGAATCATGCAGATGATTATTTTTACATCAAACATCGTGAGGAAACAAGGGGAGTAGGTGGTATTTTTTATGACAGACTTAAGCCAGAGAATACTGGGTTGTCTTTTGAGCAGCTTTTGGAGTTTTCAAAAGCAGTAGGTAATACATTCATTCCTGCATATACAGAACTGATCGACAGAAATCGAGATCAGGATTTTACTCCACAAGAACAAGAATGGCAATATCTGCGCAGGAGTCGTTATGCTGAGTTTAATCTGGTATATGATGCAGGAACAAAATTTGGTTTAGAAACGAACGGCAGAATAGAATCAATCTTAATGAGCCTTCCTCCAATGGCAAAATGGACATATAACCATCAGCCAGCTTCTGGTAGTCAGGAGGCTTACACCCTAAGTAAACTTAAAAAGGGAATTATATGGGCTTAAGGGCCAGAATCAACCCGTATTTTATAGGTTAAAATTTTTCCACAATGCGTCTTAATGGCGCATTTTTTATTAGATTCGCAAGGTTATAACAATACCACAATTTAAATCGTTCTTAAGGAACATTAATATTTATGGCAGAAGATTTAGAAAATCAAGAAAACGACAAAGTAATTAGAATCGATATTGACGAGCAAATGAGATCCGCTTACATCGATTATTCGATGTCGGTTATCGTATCCAGGGCTCTCCCTGATGTACGTGATGGATTAAAACCTGTACACCGTCGTGTGTTGTACGGGATGCTTGATCTGGGCTTAGCAAACAATAAACCATATAAAAAATCAGCACGTATCGTTGGTGAGGTACTAGGTAAGTACCACCCGCATGGTGACTCATCTGTATACAACACCATGGTAAGGATGGCTCAGGAATGGAGCTTACGTTATTTAATGGTAGAGGGACAGGGGAACTATGGTTCAATTGATGGTGACTCGCCAGCAGCAATGCGTTATACAGAAGCACGCTTTCAGAAGATCGCAGAAGATATGCTTGCTGATATCAATAAAGACACAGTTGATTTTCAACTAAACTTTGATGATTCATTGCAGGAGCCTACCGTGCTTCCTTCAAAAGTTCCAAACTTAATTATTAATGGTTCATCTGGTATTGCAGTGGGTATGGCTACAAATATGCCTCCTCATAATATTACAGAAGCCATCAATGGAACTATAGCTTATATCGACAACAGAGAAATAACTGTAGCAGAGTTGATGAAGCATATTAAAGCACCTGATTTCCCTACAGGAGCGATCATCTATGGTTACAATGGGGTTCAGGAAGCTTTTGAAACTGGAAGAGGCCGTATTGTAATGCGTGCTAAAGCTGAAATCGAATCGCATAAAGACCGCGAAACTATCATCGTTACTGAAATACCTTACCAGGTAAATAAGGCTATGATGATTGAACGTACTGCTGAACTTGTCGGCGAGAAAAAAATTGAAGGTATTTCAAATATTAAAGACGAATCTAATAAAGATGGTATTCGTATAGTATATGAAATTAAGCGTGATGCAAATGCTTCTATCGTTTTAAATAACCTGTTCAAACAAACTGCGTTACAAACTTCTTTTAGCGTAAATAACATTGCACTTGTTAAAGGAAGACCACAATTATTGAATCTAAAAGATCTGATTCATTATTTCGTGGAGCACAGACATGAGGTGGTTGTCCGCAGAACTAAGTTTGAACTTGCTGAAGCTGAAAAACGTGCGCATATTTTAGAGGGTTTACTAATCGCCCTTGATCATCTTGATGAGGTCATCAAGTTAATCCGTAGTTCTGATACTCCTGAGGATGCGAGAACAGGACTAATGGAGCAATTTGGTTTGTCCGATGTTCAGGCAAGAGCCATTCTCGATATGACCCTTCGTAGGTTAACAGGTCTGGAACGTGATAAGATTAAAGATGAGTACAACGAGTTGATGAAAACTATTGAGTACTTAAAATCTATCTTGGCCGATGAGGGTTTGCGTATGCAAATCATCAAAGACGAGTTGATCGAAATGAAAGAAAAGTATGGCGATGAGCGTAGAACAACTATCGTTCACTCTGCAGAAGATATGAGTATGGAAGACTTTATTGAGGATGAAGAGGTAGTAATTACCATTTCTCATGAAGGCTATATTAAGCGTACACCAGCTACAGAATACCGTACTCAAGGTAGAGGTGGTAAAGGATCAAAAGGTAGTGATTCAAGAAATGAAGATTTTATTGAACACTTATTGATTGCTTCTAACCATAATTATATGTTGTTCTTTACTGAGGGCGGCCGTTGTTTCTGGTTAAGAGTTTATGAAATTCCAGAAGGTTCAAGACTAAGTAAAGGAAGAGCGATCCAGAATATCATTAATATTCCTAAGGATGATAAGATCAAAGCCTTTATTAAGGTAATAAATCTGAAAGATCAGGAATATCTTGAAAACAATTATATCATCATGTGTACCAAAAAGGGAACGATTAAGAAAACTTCTTTAGAAGCTTATTCGAGACCAAGGGTAAATGGTATTAATGCGATTAATATCAATGAAGGTGATCAGCTTTTAGAAGCGAGTTTAACTACTGGTTCAAGCGAAATAGTGATGGCTTTACGCTCCGGAAGGGCAATTCGCTTCAACGAAGAGAAAGTTAGACCAATGGGAAGAACCGCTACTGGTGTGCGTGGTGTAACACTTGCACATGAGAAAGATGAAGTAGTTGGCATGATTGCTGTTGATGATCCGGGAGCAACTGTTTTGGTGGTTTCAGAAAAAGGTTACGGTAAACGTACTGATATCGAAGATTACCGCGTTACAAATAGAGGGGGCAAGGGTGTTAAAACGATTAACATTACAGAGAAAACGGGAAGCCTTGTTGCTATTAAAAATGTAACCGATGCAGATGATTTGATGATCATTAACAGATCTGGTATTGTGATCAGAATTGTTGTTGCTGAATTGAGAGTAATGGGACGTGCAACTCAAGGTGTGCGTTTAATTAACCTGAAAGGTAACGATGAAATTGCTTCTGTTGCAAGAATTGAGCATGAAGATGAAGAAGTTGAGGAAACAGAAAGTCATGTGGTTGTAGATGGTGAGCCAGCAGGTGAGGTTGAAGATGAACCTATTGACGATACGACTGAAACAGAGGAACCTGAGGAAGATAATGAAGAACCTGAGGGAGAATAAATAAATTTAATGATTCATTACAGACCTGATTGAGCACTTATTGGGCTTGTAATGAATCATTATTATTAAAAAATAAAATGTAAAACAATGAAAAAAGTACTTCTAAGTATAATGTTTGCAGGTGTTGCCTCATTTGCAAGCGCTCAGAAAAGTGAAATCAATGAGGCGAAAAAGACCTGGAACCTTTTAGGTATTACATCGGGTAAGTCTCTTGCTACAGACTTAAAGACGCTTAACGGTGGATTGGCTCGGACTGATGTGGCTATCGCTAATGAAAAATCTAAAGTGATGGCTGAAGCATGGGTTTACAGAGCATTATTTGCTTCAAGAATTGCTCTGATCGACTCAGTGAATCTTAATAATGCAAAAGCTAAACAGAAGATTGCTGATGAAGCAATTACAAAAGCAGAAGAGCTTGATAAAAAAGGTTCAGAAAAAGAGAATATTGCACAGGCAAAAACAAATGTTGAAAATGCAGTAAGAAACAGAGCTATTTATGCTTATAGAAAGAAAGATTTCAAAACCGCATTAGAAGCTTTCAATGAAATTACAGCTAAAAACCCTAATGATACATCAATGTATGTAAATGCAGGTGTTACAGCGAAAGAGATCCAGAATTACCCAGAGGTAATCAAGAATTTCAAAAAAGCAACCGAATTGAATTATCCAGAGTCAAAGGCGTTATATTCTGAAATGATCAATATTACAATGGATAAATTAAAGGATAGCGTTGCTGGATTAAAATTAATTCAGGAGGCTGCAGTTAAATATCCGGAAGATGCTTATTTCATTGGTTTAGAGACTGATCTCTATATTAAAAGCGGTGATATTAGTAAATCACAGGAAATGCTTAAAAAACTAATTGTTAAAGATCCTAAAAATGCTGTCTATCAGTATTTAATGGGTGAAACCTATTACAAACAAGCATTGGCTATCCAAAACAAAAGAAATGCTTTGGACGTTAAAAAGAAAAAAGAATTTGATGCAATGACTGCACAAATGAACAAGTTTATTGATGAGTCTATGCCTTATTTCAAAAAAGCTTTAGAAATAGACCCTAAGAATGTTAGTGCACTAGAGAATCTTAAAATCATTTATATGTTTAAGAACGACACGCCTAATTATGAGGATATGAAAAAGAAATTAGACGCAATTAAGCAATAATTTTGTAAGAAGTCTTAAAGAAAAAGAGGGGTAATTTTTATCCCTCTTTTTTTTTTATAAGTTTGTATCAGTAACACACCTTTTCTATGAGTAAGATATCCTTTTTTTCTAGTTTGTTTTTGGTTTCCGTGAGTTGTAATGTTGTCTTTGCCCAGAAGAGCCAACTTCAAATTGCAAGGAACAGTGTCGGTAAATTACAGGTAGCTATAAATGCCAAGCAAGATGCCAAGAAACAGCTTGCGGTATTAGGAGAGGGGATTAAAGCGGCTGAGGCAGCTCAGAATGATAAGAAGACGAAAAGATGGCCTGAAACATGGGCTCTAAAGGCATATTTAGCATCATACGTATCTATTATTGATACCGATGAGGGTAATGCCGATAAATATTATGGCCTTGCATTACAGGCTATTGATTCTGCAAATCGTCTTGATAAATTTCAGGCAAACTACCGTCTTATTGCTGCTTCATCGTACAATGTAAACATTAGAAAACAGAAGAAGGGGAGTAGTGCTTATTCAAAGGGAGATTATGCAGCAGCATTTGATCTGCTTAAAGAGGTAAGTGATTTTTTACCCAAAGACACTGCCTTAGCGATTAATGTAGCATTATCAGCACAAAACATACAGGCATATGATAAAGCGCTGATTTATTTCAAAAGAGCTAAAGAAAATGGCATTAAAAATCCAGTAGTTTTCCAAAATATGGCAAATATTTATAGCTCTAAGTTTGAGCATGAATTAGCTATACGAACACTTGAAGATGGCATTAAGGCTAATCCTTATAATGTATTTTTAACCAATGACTATATCAATCTTTTATTGGATAATGAAAAATATACAGAAGCATTGAAAGTAATCGAATCTACAATCAAAGTAGAATCAAATAATAAATTATTGTATTTTCTCTATGGTTATCTGCAACAGCACAAAGCAAATAACAGTACGGCAGAACTAGCGTACAATAAAGCTTTAGGAATTGACGAGAACTATTTTGATGCCTTGTATCAGTTGGGACTCGTTTATATAAATTCTGCGAATGAATCGCTTAAATCTGGAGGTGGTCAGAATACACCAAAATTTTCTTCATATATCAACCGCGCTGAGATTGCATTATTACAAGCGCACGAAATCAATCAGAATGACAAGGCGACCGTGCAGTTGCTGATTGATATTTATACCCGTAAAAAAAGACTTGATAAAATTCAAGAGCTTAAAAGTAAACTCGAAGAGTTTTAAGTCAGCAAATAATCCTTCTTTACTTTTAAAATTGGTATATTGACAAAACAATCTCTTCTCCTTCCTATTTACTGATATTTGTGATATAATTAATATTATGTTAAGTAGTGATTCTTGAGACTCCCTATTCTGCACTTTACAAGTGTAATAAATATTTTGCCTTTTGCCTTAAAGAAGCCTAAAAAATGCTGATATTACTATATCAAAATGGTCAAGTAATTGATATGCATTATTTATAGATTTGCAATATGTTTAATCGCCCCATCAGAAATATACATGATTTTTTATTGAGTACTTATTTTGCTGATGGTCTGCGAATTACATTAGGCGTACTTTGTCCATCATTAATTATGGCTCAATTTGGCTTGTTGCAATACGGCATGACATTGTCATTAGGTGCTTTATGTGTTAGTGTTGTAGATTCTCCAGGTCCGATTGTTCATCGCAGAAATGCAATGCTGATCACCACTGCATTGATTACAATTATTTTTATTGTAGTTGGATTAACCAATAGCAACGTTTATTTTACAGCTGTTTTACTGATATTCTTCAGCTTTATTTTCTCCATGTTGTTTCTTTATGGTACCAGAGCAGCTTCTGTTGGAACTGCGGCTTTACTCATCATGGTATTGAGCATTGACGATATCAGACCATGGAAAGAAGTACTTTTTTCATCTTCCCTACTCCTTATTGGCAGTATCTGGTATACCCTACTTAGTTATTTTTTTTATAGAATTCGCCCTTTTCGTATTGTTCAGCAGACATTAAGCGATTCTATACATGAAGTAAGTCTTTTTTTAAGAGCTAAAGCTAAGTTTTATCATAAAAACATTGACTATGATGATAACTATGCTGAGTTACTGCAACTTCAGGTGCTGGTACATGAGAAACAAGATGCTGTTAGAGAAGTGATGTTCAAAACCCGAGAGATTATCCGGGAATCTACTCCTGAAGGACGTTTTTTACTACTTGTTTTTGTGGATATGGTCGATCTTTTCGAGCAAGTAATGTCTACCTATTACAATTACAAGCAATTACATGATCAATTTGATGATTCTGGTATCCTGAGGAATTACGAATCTATTATCATAAAAATAGCTGATGAACTGGATGATATCGCTTTCTCTTTAAAAACGGGTAGTGTTCCCAACCTTCCTATTTCATTGATGGAGGATGTTGAAAAGCTAAAACGTGAAATAGCTGAATTGGAACTGAATAATACAGATGGTAAATACAGCACTTTAGGAATTATAGCTTTAAAAAATATTGAAGTTAATATTGAAAATATCCTTTCCCGTGTAAAAACTATCAATAGCTATTTTAATAAAAAGGAAAAGAAGAATCTAAAACCTCGTGAGATTGAAGTAGATAAGTTTGTGACGAGGCAAAGTCTGGATCGTGGTTTACTATATGAGAACATGACATTTAGTTCTTCTACATTCCGTCATTCCTTGCGAGTGGCAATTGTTATGCTCATTGGTTTTGTGGTCGCAAAATCTTTGAATTTCTCACACAGTTACTGGATATTACTTACCATTTTGGTGATTTCAAAGCCTGGTTTTAGTCTGACCAAACAGAGGAATTATGAAAGGATAATTGGAACTGTAGTCGGTGCTTTTATTGGAATGGGAATTCTGGTTTATGTACAGGATAAAAATACTTTATTTATCATCCTGTTATTTTGTATGATTGGTGCCTATAGCTTTCAACGTAAAAACTATGTGGTAAGTGTGCTTTTTATGACACCTTATATTCTTGTGCTCTTTGATTTTTTGGGCATGGGTAGTTTGTCTATAGCAAGAGAAAGAATTTACGATACCTTAATTGGGTCTGGTATTGCTTTGCTGGCTAGTTATTCTCTTTTCCCGAATTGGGAACACCAGAAACTGAAAGAAGCTATGTTGGATACTTTAAAGGCCAATATGAAGTATTTTGAAGAGGTAGTTTTGTTGTATGTAGATGAAGTATATAACATGACCAATTATAAGGTAGCCCGTAAAGAAGTTTATGTAACGACGGCCAACCTTGCCTCTCTTTTCCAGCGTATGTTCTCGGAACCCAAAAGTAAACAGATGATGATGAAGGAATTACATCAGTTTACAACTTTGAACCATCATCTCGCCTCTTATATTGCTACACTTTCTTTGTATAAAAAGGAACATGATTTTGTAGTTTCAAATTTCGAGACGCTTAAGCCAGTGGTTCAAAACACGATCTATCTTTTGAATCTTGCTATTGAGAATTTACAGTCCAATAAGGGGACAACAAGTAACGTACCGTTGATCAGACAGAATATTGAGAACCAGAATGCAAGTCAAACCGATGAGGTGATTATAAGTGAACAGATCGATCTGATCCAAAAAGTGGCTTATGATATCTTCAAGCTCTCAGAGAAAATCAAAATATAAATAGATAAAACTATAATTGATTTTTTTCTGTTGTATAGACAGTAAAAAAACAACAAGAAATTATGGAGAAATTGTATACAGCCACTGTTACGGCAAAAGGTGGCCGAAATGGTCATATTAAATCAAGTGATGGAACAATAGAATTTGATCTTAGAAAACCAAGAGAAATGGGCGGACAAGGAGGAGCTACTAATCCTGAGCAATTGTTTGCTGCAGCCTGGGGACCATGTTATTTAGGTGCATTAGGTTCAATTGCAGAACGTGAAGGCGTAGATGTTTCGGAGGCTACGGTAGATGTTCATGTTTCATTTAATAAAGATGGAAATGCATTCGTATTATCTGCAGACCTGGATGTGCATATTCCAGGCATCAGTACAGAAGAAGCTCAGAAATTAGCCGATAAAGCCAATCATGCTTGTCCTTATTCAAAGGCTACAAAAGGAAATATTGAAACAAGAGTAACAGCTATTTAATAGCTGTTACTCTTGTTATAGTAAAAGCTTACTCGCAAGTCCCAGCAAGAATAAAAATCCAAAGACGTCTGTAAATGTTGTAATAATTATTGAAGAAGCAATAGCCGGATCAATACCTACTCTTTTAAGTGCCAATGGAATACCAGCCCCCGTAATGCCTGCTATTATCAAATTACCTGTCATTGCTAAGAATATCACTATTCCCAATAAAGGATTTGAATCAAAATACAGAGCGAATAAAAATACAATTGCACCTGTACAGGCCCCATTAATTAAACCCACAGTAAACTCTTTTAAAACAGTCCTGTAAGCTTGCCTGTCACTTAAATCATATAGGGAAATCCTCCTTACAGTTACAGCAAGAGCCTGAGTTGCGGCATTTCCTCCCATACCTGCAATAATGGTCATATATGCTGGCAAAACAGCCATGAGCTTGATGGTATCATCAAAATGCCTTACTACTGATGAGGCCAGGAATGCAGTGCCTAGATTGAGAATTAACCATGGTAAACGTGATTTTACGGCTTCAATCCAGTTACCACTCAGTTCCTCATCTTCAGAGACTCCGGATATCTTTAAAATATCTTCAGTATTTTCATCTTCTAAAACGTCAATTACATCATCAAATGTAACACGTCCAAGTAGTTTTAATTCTTTATCAAGTACAGGAATACTGGTGATGTTATATTGTGAAATTAGTCGGGCCACCTCTTCCTGATCTGTATCTGGATAAACCCAGGCTACCTCAGCCTTTACCAATTCCGTAATTTGTACATTTCCTTTAGCCTTAATGATGTCTTTTAATGATACAATTCCCTGGAAAACATTGTGGTCATTTACCACAAATATGGTGTAGAACTCTTCAATTTCTTCACTCTGTCGGATAATTTCCTCTATCGCATCTTTCTTAGCTAAGTTCAAATTAATGCGGATAAACTCCGTATTCATCAATCCACCAGCGGTTTTTTCGTGATAGCTTAAAAGGTTCCTGATACTTGAAGCATCATCTTCGTTAAGGTCAGCCAGAATCTCCTTTTGTTCATGCTCTTCCAGTTGCGAAATAATGTCTGTAGCATCATCATAATCCAGCTCTTCAACAATCTCTGTGCGTTTATCCGGATGTAATTGCAGCAAAAGCTCTTCTGGGTGTGATTCCTCGTGCATTTCTGAAATTACCTCAGAAGCAGTCTCTACATCCAGTAAATTAATGATTCTTTGTTTCTCATCTTTATTCAGATTGGCAAATAAGATGGCAATTTCCGAGGCATGGTACTCCCCCAGAATTACCTTGAGCTGCTCGTCATCAGCACTTAAGGCTTGCTTAATTCTGGATAAATCTGTCTTATCTAATTCGAAAGATTGCATGAGGTAATAAAGGTAATAATAATCAACCCTATTTAAACCATCCTTTACGCCAGAAATATATGATTTGTGCGACTGCAATTCCCCCCATAACAATCATCGTATATAAATAGCCATGTTCATCATAAAGCTCAGGCATATTTTGTGGTAATACTTTGCCTGTTACGGGATCCGTAAATGCGAAGTTCATCCCATAAATTCCAGCGATAAAAGTCAGAGGAATAAAAATTGAAGAAATGATTGTCAGCACTTTCATGATCTCATTCATCCTGTTACTGATGATAGAGAGGTACATGTCAATATTACTGGCAGAAATCTCTTTTAAAGATTCGACTATATCAATAATTTGTATGCAATGGTCATAGGCATCCCTGATGTACATTTTTGTTTGATCCGGGATCAGTAAGCTATCACTCCTTAGCATGTCATTTAGCTTGTCGCGTTCTGGCCATACTACCCTCCTAACATTGATTAGATTCCTTTTAACCAATTGGGTGTCAAACATTACGCTCTTGTCTGGTTTGTCAAACAAACGATCTTCAATAAGATCTAGCTCATCACCCCATTGACCCAGAATTTGAAAATAAGTATCAATGATGATATCCATTAAAGCATACATCAGGTAGCTGCTTCCAGCAATTCTGATATTGCCCTTCCCTACTTTCAGTCGATTTCTAACTGGCTCCAGACAATCATCATAGCCTTCTTGTAAAGTAAAAAGGGCATTCTCCATTAATATAAAGGAGACTTGTTCATTTTCAAGATTTTTCTGCTCATCAAAATGAAGCATTCTACTCACAGCGAAATCATATTTTCCGTACTCTTCCAGCTTAGGACGCTGATAAGTTCGCGTAATGTCTTCTAAAACCAGCTTACTAATTCCAAAATCGGCACTTAGCGTTTCAAACATTGCTATAGAGCCAAAACCCTTGATCTCAATCCAGTAGTTGAATTCATGATTGCTCAGAATTCTTGATAGGTTCTCGATATTATCAATCTGCTTCACCGCATAATGATGGTCATTATAGCTATGAAACATGATAACAGGTTGAAGCGCATTTTTATCGATATAAACTACACCCGGACTGGAACCGGCTTCTGGTAAGGAATAGCGTTTGCGTTTACGCTTATGTTTTGCTGGTTTAGCCATACATCATAGATATGATTTAGTTTGCGGACCTTGATTAAATAACAGATCTACAATACTTAAGTTTGGTTTAAAGCCTTCCCTATCATCAAAAACCTGGAAATAGGGCTTAAATTCTGTCTCATTCACAGGATATTTAAAATGTATTTTACTTCTAAAGTCCAGGGCTGGATCAATCTCTTTTATATATTCAGTTGTGTAACCAATTGTAGGTTCCTTTTTCAATTGTTTGAACAGCCATTCTAAAAGCTGCAGATTGTAGTCAAACAAATATTCAAATTTTGTATGGTAGAAATGTGAAAATTCATCTTCATAAAATTCAAAATAAGCAGCATTTCTATAACAGCTTTCAAAGCTCTTCCAATGTAAGCGTTGCCAGTTAAAATCATTACTGATTTTAACATCTTTGATCTTTGTGTGTACTTTAGACCCCTTTATTACAGGAATAATTAAATCTAAATGTCCATTTGGTGAATATATTCTTGTTCGGTTTCTATAGGTTTGTTTAGGGAAATGTTCCTCTTTCTCTAATGAAAAATTATAATCAAAGTCTTTCAGACCAGAAAAGTAACCTACAGGAGGAAGATAAAAAAGTGGGAATATAGCTGAACTTTGCATCTGATATTTTATGTTTGCATCTTAATTTGCCAAATTAATGATAAAAAAAGGCTTTTCTTATATAGGAATAGGTTTTTTGAACTTTTTGTCCTTATTACCCCTTTCGGTCCTCTATTTCATTTTTACAATAGGGTATTATCTGGTATACTATATATTTCAGTACCGTAAAAAGGTGGTGCGGGAAAACCTGACAAAGTCCTTTCCTGAGAAAACTCCTGCAGAGATTATTAAGATTGAAAAACAGTTCTTTAGATATTTCAATGACCTCATTGTTGAAGTAATAAAGATGAATTCTATTTCCAGAGCTGAACTTAAGCGAAGAGTAAAATTTACTAACCTACATTTAGTAGAGGCTTATTTTAACAGAGGTGAAAGTGTTTTAGCTTGTACTGGACATTATGGGAATTGGGAATTATGTATGCTAGCTTTAGGTGCAGAACTCTCTAAACCAGCATACGTTATTTACAAACCACTACATAATGAACATTTTGATGATTGGTTTTATAAAATGAGAACTCGTTTTGGCAATTATTTTATTCCGATGAAACAAACTTTACGGGCTCTTGCAGCTACAAGAAATGAAGCTACGATGTTCTGTTTTGCTGGTGATCAGACGCCTGGAAGAAGTGACTCCAGTTATTGGATTAACTTTATGAACCAGAATACCCCCGTATTACTAGGATTAGAGAAAATTGCAATACAAACCAACAGACCAATATTTTATTTCAAGGCTAAAGTTGTAAAAAGAGGGTATTATGAAGTAGATTGCATCCCTTTATGCCTTGACCCCAAAGCAACAGAAGGGCATCAGATTACAGATATGCAATTTGCAATGCTTGAAAAATTTTTGAACGAAGAACCAGCTTTTTGGCTTTGGAGCCATAAACGTTGGAAACATAAACAGATGGACGCAGGAGAATGACAATACCAAGTGTAGCAGTAGTAATATTAAATTGGAATGGGAAGGCATTGCTAGAGCAGTTTATGCCGGGCGTGATTAAATCGGTATATCCCAATTTGCAGCTTATTGTTGGAGACAACAATTCCACAGATGATTCTGTCGCTTTCCTGAAAGCCAATTATCCGCAAGTACGCATTATTGTAAATGATCATAATTATGGCTTTGCAGAAGGCTATGGTAGAGTTTTAGATCAGGTTGAAGCTGATTATTATGTATTACTGAACTCTGATGTTGAAGTTCCGGAGAACTGGATTCAACCTGTTATTGATGCTATGGAAGTCGACAGTAATATAGCTGTGGCTCAACCAAAGATCAAATGGCAGAAAAACAAGAGTCAGTTTGAATATGCTGGTGCTGCAGGCGGTTATTTAGATTTACATGGCTTTCCTTTTTGCAGAGGCCGTTTATTTGATACAGTAGAGATCGATACCAATCAGTACGAGGATCAAAGGGAGATTTTCTGGGCTAGCGGTGCAGCGTTATTTGTAAGAAGTAAATGTTGGAAAGAAGCTGGCGGACTTGATCCTGATTTCTTTGCCCATATGGAAGAGATTGACCTGTGCTGGCGATTAAAAAACCTGGGATACAAAGTTATTTATTGTCCAAAAGCAGAGGTTTACCATGTAGGAGGCGGAACATTGAATGCTAACAACCCTTATAAAACCTATCTTAATTTCAAGAACAATCTGGTTATCATGCAAAAGAACCTGCCTTTAAATGATGCCTATTCAAGGATCTTTATAAGAATGTGTCTTGATTTTATAGCCTGGATTCACTTTTTGTTACAAGGAAAATCGGATTTTGCCTGGTCAATTAATAAAGCGCATTATCATTTTCTGCAAAACCTGTCCAGGAATGGAAGAAAAAGAGCGGCTAAGCAAATAGATTTTTTAAAACATACCGGACAGTATCCATCCAGTATTGTATGGGCTTATTTTATCAAGAAGATAAGATTTTATAGTCAGCTACCTTAATATTTACTTTGTTAGCCTTTTAATAAGCTTTCAATAGCCAATCTGTAGCCATCTATACCAAAACCCGTAAGTACACCTTTGCAGTTTTTTCCAGTTAGCGATACATGTCTGTATTCTTCTCTGGCATATATGTTAGAGATATGAACTTCAATAACCGGAGTTTTTATAGCGGCAATTGCATCAGCTATAGCTACCGAAGTATGGGTGTAACCACCTGCATTAATGACAATACCATCGTAACTAAAGCCAACTTCATGTAGTTTATTGATCAATTCTCCTTCAACATTGCTTTGGAAATAATCAATTTCAATAATACTGTACATGTCACGCAGTTCATTTATATAAGTATCAAAACCTTGATTTCCGTAAATACCAGGTTCACGAACTCCTAAAAGGTTTAAATTTGGGCCATTAATAATTTGTATCTTCATCGAGTCAAACTTAGAATAAAAAATTCGAGTATAAAATTCTTTTTTGTGATTCATAACCCCTACCTGCAATCGTTTAAAAATTACCTCAAGTTAGAGCGTTCTCTATCTTTAAACACTATTGAGAGTTATCTTGGTGACTTAAATAAATTATTACAATATTTTGAAAGTGTTGGGCAAGTTCCTGATTTAAAGAGTACCAATAGCTCAGATTTAAAGCTTTTTATTAGCTGGATCAATGAGTTGGGGATGATGGCAAGTACACAAGCAAGGGTGGTTTCTTCGCTCAAGTCATTTTTCAGCTTCCTTGTGCTTGAAGAAATCATCGATTCAGATCCATCGGAAAATCTGGAAACGCCACGTTTAGCACGTCATCTGCCAGATACATTGGAAATCCATGAGATTGATGCTATGATCAATATAATTGATGCCTCAAAATCTGATGGGATGCGTAATAAAGCGATCCTGGAGACCCTCTATGGTTGTGGCTTGCGGGTTTCGGAGCTGATCAATCTTAAGATTTCCGACATCTATGAAGATAATGAATTTATTAAAGTTACCGGAAAAGGTAATAAAGAGCGACTGGTGCCAATTGGATTAACCGCATTGAAATACATTAACATTTACCTTCATCAAACACGGGTTCATATTCCCATAAAAAGAGGTTTCGAGGATTATATTTTCCTCAATAGATCAGGTACCAGGCTATCACGTATATCCGTTTTTAATATCATTAAGGCACTAGCTGAAAAGTCGGGCTTAAGAAAAAGCATCAGTCCACATACCTTTCGTCACTCCTTTGCTACGCATTTAATAGAGGGCGGAGCAGACTTAAGAGCTGTACAAGAGATGCTCGGTCATTCCAGTATTACCACGACAGAGATCTATACACATCTTGACAGAGGTTATTTAAAAGGTGTGGTGACTGATTTTCATTCCAGAAGTTAAACGCTTGCTTTTTCGCACTTAATCATCCTGTCTTTACCCTGCATATCTTTTTTTAATTCGATGTTTATAAATGATTTAGAAGATAACATATCAATAGTCTCCTGACCTAGATGTTCGTTGATCTCAAAGAACAATAAACCCATGTCACTTAGGCCTAGCCAGGCAAAGTCAGCTATAGCTTCATAAAATTCTAACGGTTTTTCATCTGCTACAAACAAAGCCAAATGAGGCTCGTGCTCCAATACATTATTGTGCATTTCCTCTTTTTCATGTTGTGTAATGTAAGGCGGATTGCTCACTATTAAATCGAATTTTTTCTCAGTTGTAAATGTCCTGATGTCTGCCTGTAAAAAATTGATATCTACTTCATTTAATGAAGCATTAGTCGAAGCAATCTCAATTGCCTCTTTAGATATATCCAATGCAGACACCTTACTGTTCGGCAGACTTTTCTGTAAAGAAACAGCGATGCAACCACTGCCTGTTCCAATGTCCAGAATACGCAGACCAGTTCCTGTAACATCAGCCAGTTCAGCACTTTCAATTATCCATTCTACCAGTTCCTCAGTTTCAGGTCTGGGTATTAGCACAGAGCCGTTTACCTTAAATGGAAAGCCATAGAACACAGTTTCACCGAGTATATATTGCAAAGGTTTGCCTGTTTTTAATTCTGAGAGGATATTTTGTAGTTTAGACAGGTGTTCAGCAGAAAGCACCTCCGCTTTTTTAAGCAGGTAATCGGCCCTTTTATACTGTAAGACAGACTGAATGGCAATTAAGAATATAGATTCTGCTTCATCGTGTCCATAAATATCATGTAACCCTTCTTTAAACTTCCTTGCTAAATCCTGTAGTTTCATGCTACAAAAATAATGATAATACCTAAGGTATTGTTACACTGTTATTAGAAGTTCGTCATCCATAAATCGTAATTTAACCTTACTTTTGCTATGATGACAGACGAATTATACATGCAGCGATGCCTGGAATTAGCAAACCTTGGTATGGGAAATGTAAGCCCAAACCCGCTCGTTGGTTGTGTTATTGTAAGTGATGGGAAAATCATTGGTGAAGGTTATCATGCTAAGTACGGTGAGGCACATGCAGAAGTGAATGCAATTCATTCGGTTATTGCAAAATATGGAGATCAAGCAGCCGGATTATTGGCCAGTGCGACTGTTTATGTAAGTTTAGAGCCATGTGCACATTTTGGTAAAACTCCACCCTGTGCAGATCTGCTTGTCAGACATCAGGTTAAGAAGGTTGTAATTGGCAACAGAGACCCTTTTGCAGATGTAGACGGTAAAGGCATTGAAAAACTTAGAAATACTGGTATAGCAGTCGTTACTGGTGTTTTGGAGCAAGAATGTACTCAGCTTAACCGTCGTTTTTTTACCAGGATCCGTAAGCAAAGACCTTATATTATTTTAAAATGGGCAAGTACTGCTGATGGATATTTTGCACCTAAAGATGTTGCTCAGCGTTGGATAACCGGTGATATGGCAAAACAACTGGTTCATAAATGGCGAACTGAAGAAGATGCCGTTCTTGTTGGAAAACTTACTGCTCTGGCAGACAACCCACAATTAAATGTCAGAGAATGGCAAGGTAAAAACCCTATTCGTATTGTTATAGACCGTAATCTGGAGATTCCATTAAGCAACAATCTTTTTAATGATGTAGCTAAAACAGTTGTATTTAATGAACATAAGACTGAAGTGCAGAATAATATCCATTATATCCAAATGGAGGACATGCAATATTATCTGCCTCAGAAAATAGCATTTCAGTTGTACCTAATGGATATACAGTCCGTTATTATAGAAGGCGGAGCAAATATTTTACATCAGTTTATCAAGGGAAATCTTTGGGACGAAGCCAGGGTGTTTAACTCTAATAAAATCTGGAAAGAAGGTATTCCTTCACCGCAAATAAACGGAGTAATTACAGATCAATTTAATATAGAAACCGATACACTTACCATATATCAAAATAACCATTCATGATATTCCTACTTATCAGTATTTGCTGTAGTGTTACAGTCGCCATCCTCCTCAAACTTGCAAAAAGATATAAAATAAACATTACCCAGGCGGTCACCTGGAACTATTTGTTCGCTATTGTTCTGGCTTTCATTTTTTACAAACCCAGTTTCAGTAGTTTTTTTTCAGCTTCAATTGATCCGGTTTATATTGCTTTAGGTATATTGTTACCTTTGGTTTTTTGGTTTTTGGCAGGATCAGTACGTCATATTGGAATTGTAAAAACAGATATTGCACAGCGTTTATCTTTGTTTATTCCTTTGCTGGCCTCTTATTTCCTTTTCAAGGAAAGTTTTAGTACCCTTAAAATCGTAGGTTTATCAGTTGGATTTATAGCTATTTTTTTTACACTTCATAAAAAGACGGTGCAGAAAAATGAAGGTTTAAACTGGTTGTATCCAATGTTTGTTTTTGTT
The DNA here is from genome assembly GCF_041645105.1 of Pedobacter sp. GTDB lineage: Bacteria > Bacteroidota > Bacteroidia > Sphingobacteriales > Sphingobacteriaceae > Pedobacter. The sequence goes on along the minus strand of NZ_JBAZQQ010000003.1, from coordinate 317,263 downwards.
GGTTTTGGAGTTATTGATACACTTTTTAAAAAAGTTGCTCAAATTAAGGCTATTCCTTATACCAATTCCTTAATCATTATCTTTTTTCTAGCTTTTATCGTATCGCTCCTCTCCATTTTCTATCTTTCCGCAGTTAAAAAGCAGAAACTTGAATTGGTAAATTTTCTTTGCGGATGTATTTTAGGCTTTTTCAATTTCTTCAATATCCTATTCTATTTGAAAGCACATCGTGCAATGGCAGACAACCCTTCTGTTGTATTCGCAGCAATGAATATGGGTGTTATTATTCTGGGTAGTTTAGTAGGTATACTTATATTCAAAGAAAAGTTAAATAAATTGAATTACTGGGGATTAGCACTTTCACTTGTAGCCATACTTCTTATTACTAATCCATTCTTTTAATGCTGTTCGACGATACTTATAAAACTATATCAGCTCCTTCAGAAGGCATATTCAGGGACCGTGGAAGTAAGTTTATTGGTTATGCTTATCCTATTTTATCCGAAGATGCTGTAAAAGATATTTTAACAGCATTGAGGGCAGAACATCCTAAAGCCAGGCACTTTTGCTGGGCATTTCGTCTAAGTCCCGACAGGAGTATATTTCGCATTCAGGATGATGGCGAGCCCTCTGGTACAGCAGGCAGGCCAATACTAAACTCAATGCTTTCTGCCGATATTACCAATGTACTGATTGTAGTAGTTCGTTATTTTGGTGGCACATTGCTTGGGGTGCCGGGACTTATAAATGCGTATAAAACAGCTGCTGTAGAGGCAATTCAAGCTGCCGAGGTAATTGAGAAAACGGTAAATGATATATATGAATTGCAGTTCGATTATCTGCTGATGAACGATGTGATGAGGCTGATTAAAGAAGAAAAATTAAATATTATGTCCCAGGAATTCGATAACTCCTGCAGTATTAAGATTGAAATCAGAAAATCCAGCCTCAACAGTATCTTGGGAAAGATTGAAAAAATAGAAGGGGTTCAATTAAAATACCTTTTTACTGCCTGATAATTTATAGCTTTATCCTATACTTAAGCTTAATTATGGGACACGCTTTATCTCCATCAGACCTAATTATTAATCCAGACGGGAGCATTTACCACTTAAATCTCCTTCCAGAAGAACTGGCTGAAACTGTTATTACCGTTGGCGATCCGGATCGGGTAACAGAGGTTTCTAAGCATTTCGATAAAATAGAACTCAAAAAAGGGAAGCGTGAGTTCATTACCCATACGGGATTTCTTGGCAAGAGACGTATAACTGTAATTTCAACTGGTATCGGTACTGATAACATTGATATAGTATTCAATGAGTTAGATGCTTTAGTGAATGTTGATTTTCAGAGCAGGATGGTTAAGGAGAAATTAACTTCCTTAAATATCATTCGAATCGGTACTTCAGGAGCCATTCAGCCAGATGTGCCGATGGGTACTATATTAGCGTCTTCATTTGGTGTAGGACTAGATGCTTTAATGAATTATTATATCCACGAGTTATCTGGTGATGAACATAGTTTCTTAGATGCATTCAAGACCCATTTTGCACATTTTAGAGGGATTACACCTTACGTTACCGCTGCTGATGCCGGACTTTTACAGTCGATAGGTAGTCAGATGGAACAAGGTGTAACTGTTACCACCCCAGGGTTTTATGCACCTCAAGGTCGACAGGTCAGAGCTAAGAATGCCGTCCCCGATCTGATTACACAACTCAATACCTTTCGTCATCAGCAAGTAAGAATTACAAATTTGGAAATGGAAACGGCTGGGATTTATGCGCTTGCTAAGGTATTGGGACATAAAGCTTTGTCTGTAAATGCCATATTAGCAAGCAGGGTGAACTTTGAATTCAGTAAGAATCCTCAACAGGTGGTCGACAAAGCAATAGGCATGGTTTTAGATAGGCTTTAAAACAAAAAAGCCCATTAAACGTTATTTAAGTACTATTTAACTGAAATATTATGTTACAAAATATAAAAGAGAAATTTACTATAACCATATTAAATTCATTATTAGACAAATACGATAACGCCATATCCCGATATGCCACAGAAGAATTAGAAGCAGGCAAGCGTTTGATATCAGTAATTGCCGGGGTTTACTTTTTCCAGAAAGGGGTTAGAAATATCCAGAAACACCCTATCCTGGCTGTTGAAGAGGTGGCTCTTGGTGGTTTTTTATTGTATACTGCTGCCGCAGGTTTGGGTAAAAGAATCGTTAAAAAGCCAGTTGATCTGGAAGATATCCGCAGAAATCAAATTCAGGGCAATGATCCCAATAGCATTGTACCTGCCTTTGTTTAACATCTTATCTGAGTGTTGCTATAGATCACCAATTTGTAAATAGCTTAAAAAGCCTTACTTTTGCCTTTTATTATTTATTTACCGGGCCTTGAACCCGAGTCAGTATCAGAATTATGAGCAAACGCGGTAGAATATTAGTCGCCATGAGTGGCGGCGTTGATAGTTCAGTAGCAGCAGTGATGTTGCACGAACAAGGATATGAAGTTATTGGTCTGACCATGAAAACATGGGATTATGCCACTTCAGGCAGCAGCAGTAAAGAAACAGGCTGTTGTAGTTTAGATAGCATCAATGATGCCCGCACACTTGCTGTAAACTATGGATTTCCACATTACATCCTTGATATCAGAGACGAATTTGGTGATTTTGTAATCGACAACTTTGTTGATGAATATCTGGCGGGGCGTACTCCTAACCCATGTGTTTTATGCAATACCCACATCAAATGGGAAGCTTTGTTAAAACGTGCCAATAAACTGGATTGTGAATTTATTGCAACCGGGCACTATGCAAACATCCGTAAACTGGATACGGGCAGACATGTGATTTCGAAAGGTAAAGACGAAAATAAAGATCAATCTTATGTGCTATGGGGGGTTTCGCAAGAAAACCTTGCGCGTACGCAATTCCCTTTAGGTTCTTTCGCTAAAGCAGACATCAGGCAAATGGCCCTTGATATGGGACAGGAAGAACTGGCGAAGAAAAGTGAAAGCTATGAAATCTGTTTTGTGCCGGACAATGACTACCGTTCATTCTTAAGACATAAAGTAGAAGATTTAGAACAACGCGTTGCAGGTGGAAACTTCATCACAAGCAATGGTATGGTGGTTGGTCAGCATAAAGGATACCCGTTCTATACCATAGGACAAAGAAAAGGTTTAGGTATAGCCTTTGGTGAGCCAATGTTCGTTACTCAGATTCTTCCGGAAAGCAATACTGTAGTGTTGGGCAGAGCTGAAGAATTAGAACGCAGAGAAGCAATGGTTAGAAATGTAAACATGGTGAAATATGATAGTATTTTAGAGCCTATGGACAACGTTGTAACCAAAATACGATATAAAGACGCAGGTATGCTGAGTACGATTGTACAAGAAAAGGATAAAATGCGTGTGGTGTTTGATCACAATGTATCTGCAATAGCACCAGGTCAATCCGCTGTATTTTACGAGGGGAATGACCTTTTAGGTGGCGGTTTCCTTTGCTAAAAGGATTAACTATCTAGTTCATTAGTAATTAAATAAGGTGAGGCGGTTTTAATCCGCTTCCCTTTATAACGTTCAAAATAATAATCAATCCGACCCAGGTTTATTCCTGCAAAACCAACCTGGTTTATGGTCGTAATCTTACCACTCAAATTGGTCACATCTTCTGGTTCGCGCATAAATGTGTGTGTATGCCCACCTATAATGAGGTCTATATTTTTATTGTTTTTTGCCAGTACCTGATCGGAAACCTTAGTGTTCTTGTATTTATAACCTAAATGAGATAAGCATATTACAAGGTCGCAATTTAAGTCTAGCTTTAATAGGTCGGCAATCTCATTTGCCTTTACAACAGGATCAATGAAAACAGTGTCTCCATAATTTTTTTCCTCGACCAAACCTTTCAGTTCAATCCCAATACCAAATACTCCAATCTTTAAACCTTGTTTTTTAAATATCTTATAGGGTTGAGTGTCCCCTTTCAGCATTGTATTCGAAAAGTTATAATTACTACAAAGTATTGGAAAGTTGGCATGCGGCAGTTGCTTTTTAAAGCCCTCCAGTCCATTATCAAAGTCGTGGTTCCCCATTGTCGCCGCATCATACCCCATGGCTGTCATGAGCTTAATTTCAAGCTCTCCTCCGAATTTATTAAAGTATGGTGTGCCCTGGAATATATCACCTGCATCTAAAAGTAATACGTTCTGATCTTTTGCCCTGATGCTGTTGATCAGTGCAGCGCGTCTGGCGGTACCTCCTAAGCCCTGGTTTCTTGATCCATCCATTGGGAAAGGCTCAATACGACTATGCACATCATTGGTATGCAGAATGGTTAGTTTTATCACATCACCTGCGGCCATAGATCCAAAAGAATTTAAGCTAAGTGCCGTTGCAGCAGCGGTTATCCCCCCTGTTCTTATAAAGTCTCTGCGGTTAATCATTAACAATTCTTCCATCTAATTTCGGGTTAAGGGTTTTACCAGCAGCTTGGTTGGCTTTAACATAATTGATTATAGCTTGTCGTACTTTTAATCCAAGTACCTTTTTTTCAATGGGGTTTTTAAATCCAAGGGCATTATCACCACCTCCGGCAATATAATCTGAGGTGAGTACTCTGTATGTTTTTTGTGGATCAAAGGGTTTACCTTTAATAAATACATCTACAGGCTTTTTATTTTTTATTTTCAGTCTGATTCCTGCAACAGGCTGACCGTTGGTTGCTGCAATAAAATTAATCAGCTCTTGTACATCTGTTCCTTTTAGCGTAAAAGCAATCAACTCATTTTCAAATGGCATCAGTTCAAAAATGTTAGATAATTTTATTGCTCCTTTAGGTACATCTACCCTGATCCCCCCTTTTGTCGATGGCATAGAGAAATCAATCGTTGGATCAGTTTTTAAAGCTTCAGCTAAAACAGCATCAGAAAAGAAATTGCCAAGTACAGTTTCTGGCAAATCATTGCTTTTAACCATTTCCACCTCCGAATATCCTAGGATCTGGTTCATTTCTGCATCCAGTTGTGTTTTATAAGGCAGGTAAGATTTTATGATCGAACTATCTACAGCCAGATTCTTATTGATATTGTATTCTGCCCTATTGGCTTTAACCAATTGGTATCCTGTAGAGCAGGAGAATAATAATGAAGCAGCCGAGAGGGCTAAACTTCCTTTGAAAAGATACTTCAGATTCTTTACCATATGTGTTTTTTCATTCTGAACGTTGCAAAGTTACTAGAATGAAGGTAATTAACGGTTAAAAAAAAGAGAAATCCCGGTTAAGGATTTCTCTTTTGTAAAAGCATTAAATTTATTTTTCAGGCCTAAAAACCAAGTTTCTAATCTTTATTATTTCATCGTTAATCATCTCATTTTCCTGTATTCTTAAAATATCTTTAGTGAGTTCAATTATGATTATTTCCTTATTGCTTTCTATTGTAGGCCAGAAAATACTCATATTTTTATTAATGTTATAACGCCATTCTTTAATTATGAAATTAATTATTTCATTGTTTTTATACCTCTTTTCTCTATAAGAACCATATACTGAAAAATTGATAAGAATCTTGTCAGAAACATGTTCATTTAGTAAGGCTTTTCCATCAATATCCTCTCCCAATACCCAGGTATTTGAACAAAGATTTACATGGGCATCATTAATACGAACATTATTATATTGGAACTTATAATAATAATTTATAAATTCCCCTGTGGAACTTTGTTTAATTTCAAGTTTTCCCTCTTTAGTTTTGATTACAGTGCCGAAATTTTCTAGTTGAAGTGTTGTATCGTTAACGGCATTAAATTTTCCTGCAAAAATACTCATCTTATAATCAGATATCAGATATGTTCGGTCTTCTAGGAATTCCATAAAAAAATAATTTGATGGTATAGCAATACTAGTAACACTTGTTTTTTCAACAGTACGACTTTTAAAATTATTCTCTTGGGATGAACTCATTGATTTGTTTCGTGGATATACTGACAGATCATAAGAAGGAATAATTTGCCAGAGTCCTAACATACTTTTTTCAAATGCAATTTCTTCATTTGTTTTTTCCTTTTTACCTGGAGGAATCACTTCTTCAGTTTTTTTCTCATTATCCTCAGGTGTTACTTCATTATTTTTAGTACAGGAATTAAATAGCAACATCCCAATAGATAAAGCTATTGAGATGGATCTTTTGAAATGCGTTAACATAGTTTAATATTAAGTTATTTAATGTTACTTACTATTGCTTCATCCAAAGGTTTTACTTTAGAACGGAAACGGTGTACCAGTTGTCCTTTCTCATTGATTAGGAATTTCTCGAAGTTCCAGTTGATATCGCCAGTAAAGTCAGGGTTTTCTGCTGTTGTAAGGTATTTGAACAAAGGATTGATGTCGGCACCTTTAACACTACTTTTTTCAGCTAAGAGAAAAGTAACATTAAATTTTCCTGTACAAAATTCTTTGATTTCACTGTTGGTTGCCAATTCTTGTCCGCCGAAATTTCCTGCCGGGAAACCGATCAACACCAATTTATTACCATACTGCTTATGCAATTTCTCCAGATCGTCATATTGCGGTGTGTAGCCACATTTTGAGGCTGTATTTACAATCAGAATTTTCTTACCTTTAAATTTAGACAGCTTTACTTCCTTACCGTCAATGGTTTTAAAAGAAAAGTCGTAAACGCTTTTAGTTGGTGGATTAAAAAGCAAGGTCATTAATATCAATAATGTATTCATCGTTTTAAGGTTTTAAAGGATATATACGAATCTAAGGACAAATAGTTTAGAAAACTATAATGGAATAGTAAAAATCGCTAAAGTATCTCATTGTATGAATCAATAGTCTAAAAGTAGCCCTTTAATAGCCTTTTGAATGACCCAGGGTCATATAAACCCATACAAGACTCATATGAGAGTCATAGGAGACTCATAGAAGTTATAAGTTTTGCTTGATCATTGTATTGATAATCAGCTTTTTGCGGTGTGATTTTTGAGTTTTTTATGAGTTTGATTTTGCAGCAACCTTAAACAGTCCTTTCATTAGCCTTGGGGTGACCTAAATGACAACTACTAATCTCATATTACTCTCATACTGCCCTGATAATAACATCGTACTACCCTACCAGGATGAGTTCAGTAATATACCAGTATAAAATCAGTTGATTGTATTAATGTAGACTAAAGTTGAATTAATAAATACTGCATATAAGAGATTAAATGAGCGGTTTACGGATAAATTTATTATAAAATGTCTGTCGAATTTTGAAATTAGCCTTATTTATAGCTTTATTTGCAGAAAAACGGTCTGAATGGCGAAGAATTTATTAATAGTTGAGTCACCTGCGAAAGCAAAAACGATAGAAGGATATTTAGGTAAGGATTTTCTTGTTAAATCGAGTTACGGACACATCCGTGATTTGGTTAAGGGAGATATGGGGATAGATATATCCAATAATTTTGCGCAAACTTATGAAGTTCCATCTGATAAGAAGCAGGTGGTGGCAGAACTAAAGAAACTAGCTAAGGACGCAGAAATGGTATGGCTCGCATCCGATGAGGACCGCGAGGGAGAAGCCATCTCATGGCATTTATATGAAACATTAGGACTCAAAGCGGATAAAACAAAACGTATTGTTTTCCATGAGATTACTAAGCCAGCTATATTAAAAGCGATTGAAACACCAAGATCTATTGATTACAACCTGGTAAATGCTCAACAAGCCAGACGTGTATTGGATAGATTAGTAGGTTTTGAGCTTTCTCCGGTATTATGGAAAAAAATTAAACCTTCTTTGTCGGCCGGACGTGTGCAATCTGTTGCTGTTCGCTTGATTGTAGACAGAGAACGTGAAGTCAATAAATTTAACGCTGCTGCTGCTTATAAAATAACCGCAGAGTTTAACACTGGTAATGCCAGAGAGCTGGTTAAGGCTGAATTGCCACAGCGTTTTGAAAAAGAAGCTGATGCGGAGAAATTTCTAAACGACTGTGTTGGAGCGGGTTTTTCAGTAGATAGCCTGGAAACTAAACCAGCAAAACGCAATCCTGCCGCTCCTTTTACAACTTCTACTTTACAACAGGAAGCATCACGTAAATTGGGTTATTCGGTAAGCAGAACAATGCAAATCGCGCAAAGGTTATATGAAAGCGGACGTATCACTTATATGAGAACGGATTCCGTGAATCTTTCTGAAACTGCTTTACAGGCAGCTGCGGCAGAAATCAAATCTGCTTATGGCGATAAATATCATCAACCAAGAACTTATAAAACGAAATCTGCAGGTGCACAAGAGGCTCACGAAGCCATCCGACCTACTTATTTCAACCATCATACTGTAACGGGCGATAGCTCAGAACAACGTTTGTATGAATTGATCTGGAAACGTGCAATTGCTTCGCAGATGAGTGAGGCATTGTTTGAAAAAACAACTGCTCAAATTGCAGTAAGCACACGTAAAGAACAATTGATAGCTGAAGGTGAAGTATTGAAGTTCGACGGATTTTTAAAGGTATACCTGGAATCTTCTGATGAGGATGATAGTGATGATGCAGAAAATCATGGTATGTTACCTCCATTGTCACGCGGACAAGAACTTACTTTAAAAGTAATGAATGCTACGGAGCGTTTTTCAAGACCTCCAGCGCGTTATACAGAGGCTTCACTGGTTAAAAAGCTGGAAGAGCTGGGTATTGGCAGACCTTCTACTTATGCGCCAACTATCTCTACCATTCAAAATCGTGGTTACGTTGTTAAAGAAGATCGTGATGGTCGCCAGCGTAGTTTTGGTGCTATAGAACTGATCAATGGAACGGTAACTAAAAGAACTAAATCTGAAATTACAGGAGCTGAGAAATCTAAGCTCTTCCCTACTGATATTGGTGAAGTTGTAAATGACTTCCTGGTAGAACACTTTAAAGGAATTGTTGATTTTAACTTTACTGCAAATGTAGAGAAGGAATTTGACGAGATCGCTCAGGGGTTACAGGAATGGACTAAAATGCTTCACTCCTTCTACACTCCTTTCCACCTGGAAGTAGAAACAACATTAGAGACTGCTGACCGTGCAAATGGAGAACGTTTATTAGGTGTAGATCCTGCTTCTGGTAAAAATGTATACACCAAGGTTGGTCGTTTTGGACCATTGGTACAGATTGGTGAAAATGACGACGAGGAAAAACCACGCTACGCTAGCTTGGCTAAATCGCAGTCGGTAGGTACAGTAACTTTAGAAGAGGCACTGGAACAGTTTAAACTGCCTTTCCAATTGGAAGATTACCAGGATAAAGAAGTATCTGTAGGTGTTGGTCGTTTTGGCCCTTATGTGAAGTGGGGTGAAACTTATATTTCAATTCCGAAAAATGAGGATCCGTTATCTGTAGATCAGGCACGCGCCATAGAAATTATAGATGAAAAGATCACTGCAGATGCTCCGATAGCACATTTCCAAGGCATGCCGGTTACTAAAGGTACTGGCCGTTTTGGACCATTTATCAAATGGAATGATTTGTTTATCAATGTGCCTAAGGCTTACAATTTCGAAAAGTTATCACAAACTGATATTGATGAACTGATCAATAAGAAGATTGAAAAAGAAGCGAACAGGTTTATTCAAACTTGGAGTGCAGAAAAGATTGCTATTGAGAACGGTCGCTGGGGACCATTTATCCGTTTCGGCAAAGAAATGCTGAAACTGCGTAAGAACCCAGCTACAAATGATAAATATACAGCTGAAGAGTTGGCGTCTATCTCATTAGACGAAGTTAAAAAACTAATTGTTGAACAAGTACCTAATGCTTTTGAGCCTAAGAAAACTGGTGCAAAAAAAGCAGCTGGAACTAAAACTGCGGCTAAAAAGAAAGCCCCTGCAAAGAAGGCGACAGCCAAGAAGTAATATTTATGAAGAAAGATCTTCCTGAAAATATAGTTGAAGATATTGCAATGGCGGTGGTGCTTATTGGCGAAACACCAGAAGTAAAAAACTGGACGGTTTATATTATAAACCTGAAAGATACTCCAATAGAAAATGTGCTGATTAGCTCTAAAGGCTATGGAGAGAAAGACGGTAAAATGGTTAAAACTTCGGTTTTACGCCATTTTATCGGCGATCTTAAGGCCAAGTCTTTTTCTGGTGTTGAAGCGATAGATCCTGAAGTTTTCGGGCTGACCAATGAATATTGGTTAAGTTATTATATCGACGGTGTTATTTATGATAAGAAATTCATTTTTCTACCAGAGAGTATTGTAGATGAGCACCTCATTCACATACCTTTAGTAGATAAACCTGGGGTTATGATCAGGTAGGAATTTTATTGTTGATAAAAAAGCCTTTCGTTTACAATCATTTTTGATAATATTCGTACACATCTTATATCCTCAATTAGATTTGTATGAAAAACAACTCTCCCTCATTTGTTCAGCGGAACAAAGCTGCTCTCATTGCTATAATCACATTTGCAGTTGTTGCTATTGGCGCTTTCTTTTACTTTAAAAAAGATCGACCCAAAGATTATAATCAACAATATTCCAAATACATAGAAGCTTATACCTCAGGTACAGTTTCTAAGAAAAGTTTTATACGTGTACATCTGGCTAATCAAGTCAAAACGATGAGCGATGTTGGTGTTCCGGATAGCAGGGATTTGTTCAGCTTCTCTCCTTCTGTAAAAGGAAAGTCCTATTGGATAGATGCGCAAACTGTAGAATTCAGACCAGAGGAAAACCTCAAGCCAGGCGAAACTTATGAAGCTACCTTTAATTTAGATAAGGTTACTGAGACTGAAAAAGGACTGGAATCATTTGAATTTGATTTCAAAATCATCAGACCGGGCATCCATTTAACACAAAATGGACTTGTTTCTCAGAATAATACTTCATTAGATTATATGAAGCTGAGTGGTGAGGTTTCTACCTCAGATCAGGAAGATATTAAGCTGATTGAAAAAACATTAACGCTTGATTTCGCACAATCACTTAAGGTGAAATGGCAACATAATCCAGCTGCAAATACCTCTTCTTTTACCATCGACAGTATTAAAAAGACAGGCCAGGAAGTTCCTTTAAAACTAATCTGGTCCGGTAAAGCTATCGATGCAGAGGGCGACCAAAGCAAAGGTGAGGAAACTGTTTTAGTACCAGCTAATGGTGTGTTTAAAGTTTTGAATATCCGTGCAGTACAGGATTTAGAAGATTTTGCATTGGTTCAACTTTCAGAGCCAGTAAATGTTGGACAAGATTTAAACGGGTTAATCTCGATTGCCGGACTTAGCGATCTGCGCTTTACGATTGATGCCAGCCAGATTAAAATATATTCACCAAATACATTAGAGGGAAATTATGCATTAACTGTAAATGAAGGCATAGAAAATATTAATGGCAAGAAGTTACAAGCAGGTAAAACGGCCAATATTGTGTTCGAGAATAAATTACCTTCTGTAACAATTGCTGGAACTGGAGCAATTATTCCAATTTCCGGAAAGCTGGTACTGCCTTTTGAAGCGGTTAATCTTAAAGCTGTTGATGTAACGATCGTTAAAATTTATGAGAACAACATTCCTCAGTTCTTCCAGACCAACAATTATAGAGATGGAAATGAATTACGACGTGTAGGTAAGCCTATCATTCAAAAAACAATCAGATTGGATGAGGATAAAGCTTTAGATCTGCATAAAAAACATCGTTTTACTTTGGACCTTGATAAGATCATCAGAACTGAGCCTGGGGCCATGTATCGGGTTACAATAGGATTTAAACGAGAATATAACGTATTCAAATGTGCGCAGACTGAAGCTTCTGAAGGTGAAGGTTATGACGATTATGATCGTTATGGTGAGAAAATTGATGAAGATGATGAATTTTGGGAACGCTACAACAGTTATTATCCGAATAATTATAGATGGGAAGACAGAGATAACCCCTGCACCCCATCCTATTATACCAATGAAAGATGGGCTAGCAGGAATTTAATCGCTTCCAATATAGGTTTGATTGCCAAAAGAGGAAATGATAACAGCATGTTGGTTATCGCAACAGATCTGATTACAGCTAAAACTTTAAGTGGAGTTAGCATTGAGTTGCTTGATTATCAACGCCAGGTTATCCATACTGTAAAAACAGATGGTGATGGTATGGCTTCATTCGAATTAAAAAGAAAACCCTTCCTCCTGGTTGCTAAAAATGGAGATGAGCGGGGCTATTTAAAACTGGATGATGGAAACTCCCTCCCATTAAGTCGTTTTGATGTAGGTGGTGATGTTGTTCAGAATGGTTTAAAAGGCTTTATTTATGGCGAACGTGGTGTATGGCGTCCAGGTGATTCTGTGTTTTTATCCTTTGTTCTGGAAGATAAGCTGAAAAAATTACCTGGTGGATACCCTGTTACTTTTGAATTATATAATCCACAAGGACAATTAGTTAAAAGAACTATCAATGGTAAACCTTTAAATGGTTTCTATGCATTCAGGACAGGTACAGAAAGTACTGCTCCGACAGGAAACTGGATGGCTAAGGTTAAAGCAGGTGGTGCTGTATTTACCAAGACTATCAAAATAGAAACCATTATGCCTAACAGGCTGAAAATAAACTTTGATATTGGTAACCGCGGCTATCTGGGCTCTGGGGCTACATCTACTGCTAGCCTTTCTGCCACCTGGTTGTTTGGTTCACCCGGTAAGCATCTTAAAGCAAAAGTTGATGTGAACCTGAACACGATGAGGACCACTTTTAAAGGTTTTGATAATTATAACTTCGATAACCCTACAGTGGCATTCCAATCGCAAGTGAAAACAATATTTGAAGGAACTTTAAATGAAAATGGTACAGCTCTGGTAAATACCAATTTAAACGAGAATAACACTGCTCCGGGAATGCTTAAGGCTAATTTTACCACCCGTGTGTTTGAGGCTGGTGGTAATTTCAGTATAGATAATTTCAGTATCCCTTATCATGTTTACCAGAATTATTATGGTATTAAAACACCTGAGGGTGATAAAATGAGCGGTATGTTGCTTACTGGCCAAGATCATAGAGTTGATGTGGTGAATGTTGACCGTAACGGGAAGCTTGTTGGAGGAAGTAAAACTGTAAGTGTAGAATTGTATAAAGTACAATGGCGCTGGTGGTGGGAACAGGATAATGAGAACTCATTTGCCAATTTCACACAGAACTCATACAATAAGCTGATCAAACATGAGAATATGACCCTTTCTGGCGGTAAAGGTAGTTGGAAATTCAGAATTGATGAACCGGAATGGGGCCGTTATTTAATCCTGATCAGAGATTTAAATGGTGGACACGTTACAGGAAAATCTGTATACATTGATTGGCCGGGATGGGCACAACGTGAACAAGGTAGTAATCCAACCGAAGCTTCTATGCTTTCGTTTACTGCTAATAAAACCAAGTTCCAGGTGGGTGAAGAAGTGGTGCTGACTATACCTTCTGGTGAAGGCGGCAGAGCTTTGATCTCAATTGAGAATGGTAGTAAAGTGCTAAAAACATTCTGGACAGATACAAAAAAGGGACAAACCCAGTTTAAGTTCAAGGCTGAAAAGGAAATGGCACCAAATGTTTTTGCCAACGTGACTTTATTGCAACCTCATGCGCAAACGGTAAATGATTTACCTATCCGTATGTATGGTGCTATTCCTCTGTTGGTTGAAGACCCTCAGACGATATTGAAGCCGCTGATTAAAATGGCTGAAAAACTAAGGCCGGAAACTGAGAGTACGATTACAGTGTCGGAGCAAAACGGTAAGGCCATGACTTATACGATTGCCATTGTAGATGAAGGCTTATTGGATCTTACGCGCTATTTGACCCCTAATCCACATGCTGTATTTTATGCTCGAGAAGGTTTAGGTGTTAAAACCTGGGATCTTTTTGATCAGGTATTAGGTGCCTGGGGCGGGAATCTGGAGCGTATTCTGAGTATTGGTGGTGATGGTAGTGTGAATAAGAACCTGAACCCGGCAAAAGCCAATCGTTTTGTTCCTGTAGTTAAGTACTTAGGTCCTTTTGCTTTAAGCAAAGGTGGCTCACAAACTCATAAATTTAAGTTACCTCAATATATAGGGTCTGTACGAGCAATGGTTGTTGCTGGTCAGGACGGTGCATATGGTTCTGCTGAGAAAACAGTTCAGGTTAAAAAGCCGCTCATGTTATTGGCTACTGTTCCGAGGGTAATCGGCCCAGGAGAAAGTTTCACCTTACCGGCTACAGTATTTGCGACTGAAAGTCACCTTAAAAATGTTACGGTACAGTTACAGTTGCAGAACTTACAGGTAACGGGCAATAGAACCGCTCAGTTAAGTTTTAAGCAGCCGGGTGAGCAGATGGCTTATTTTGAAGTAAAAGCGCCTGAAATGACAGGTATAGCTAAAATTAAGCTTGTCGCTCAAAGTGGTGCAGAAAAAACTAGTTATGATGTAGAGCTGGATATACGTAATCCGAACCCTTTTGTAACCAATGTTGTTTCTTCTATTGTAGAGCCTGGTAAAAATATGGGTACTACTTACCTCCCTATTGGTATGTCGGGCACCAATAATGGAAGTGTAGAGGTCTCTTCTATCCCAGCTATTAACCTTAAAAAGCGTTTAAATTACCTGGTTCAATATCCGCACGGCTGTGTGGAACAAATCACTTCTGGTATTTTCCCACAGTTGTACTTGAATAAATTAACACCGCTGACTGAGAAACAGAAAGCAGAAACAGAACGTAACTTAAAGGCTGGAGTCAACAGATTACGTGGTTACCAGACAACAGATGGTGGTTTAGGTTACTGGCCTGGATCGCCAACGGCAGATGAATGGGGTAGCAATTATGCTGGTCACTTCCTTGTTGAAGCACAAAATGCCGGTTATACTATGCCTGTTGGTATGGTTGATGAGTTATTGCGCTATTTAAAAGTAAAAGCAGCTAACTGGTCGCCCAATAGTACTAATTTTTATGGTGGCGATTTATCGCAATCCTATCGTTTATATGTATTGGCATTGGCTAAAAGAGCGGATATGGCTGCTATGAACAGGCTTAAAGCTTTCCAATATATATCTGTTAGTGCTAAATGGCGTTTAGCAGCTGCATATATGCTTGCGGGACAACGTGATGCAGCAAATAATATGATTAATGGTTTAGCTACAGAAGTGCAGCCTTATAATCAATTGGGCGGTACGTATGGCTCTAATCTGAGGGATGAAGCGATGATTCTTGAAACCCTGACTTTAATGGGCCGCAAAGCAGATGCTGCAAAATTAATACAATCAATTGCTGTAAAACTTGGGCAAGACAGTTGGTATAGTACACAGACCACTGCATATAGCTTATTGGCTATTGCTAAATTCTGTGGTGCCAATTCTGCTTCTAATAATTTACAATTCACCTATACTATCGATGGTAAGAATGGTAAAATCAATTCTAATCAGTTTATGAGCAGTATGCCTCTGAGCTTTAAAGGTGGTAATAACATTGCAATCAGCAATACAGGTAACAGAGTTTTGTTTGTGCGTGTGATTCTGGAAGGACAACCTGCTGCGGGTCAGAATGATTTCTTGCCTAATAATCCTGATGTGCTGGATATGGATATCAGCTATAAAATGATGAATGGCAAGCCGTTAGATGTGACTACCTTAAAACAGGGAACCGATTTCTATGCTCAGGTTGTATTGAGGAATCCTGGGAAAATGGGTTATTATGAGCAGATGGCTTTAACACAGATTTTCCCTTCAGGATGGGAAATTATAAATACCAGGATCAATGATAATGAAAGTATGATTGCTTCGTCGCCATTTACTTACCAGGATATCAGAGATGATCGTGTGTTTACCTATTTCAATTTGAGAGAAAACGAAACGGTGACGTATAAAATATTGTTAAATGCTTCCTATATCGGCAGGTATTACCTATCTGCAGTGCAATGCGAGGCTATGTATAACAATAACATAAGTGCAACAGAAGCAGGGAAATGGGTGCAGGTGATTAAATAAATCATGTTGAAAAAACAGAAAGCGATTTTTATTTCTGATGGTGTCTGCTTGCTCCTGCTATTGTGGCTTTGCTTTGCTTTGCCGCAAAGGTTGTTTACCAGTCCTACCTCCTATGTGGTAGAGGCATCAAATGGTGAACTCTTAAGTGCAGCAATTGCAAAAGACGGACAATGGCGTTTTCCGGTAGCAGACACCATTCCAGAGAAGTTTGTACAGTGTATTGTTGCTTTTGAGGATAAACGATTCTTTGAGCATCCTGGTATAGATATATTGGCTATGAGCAGGGCTATGAGGCAAAACTGGAGGGCTAAAAGTGTTGTGAGTGGTGGCAGCACATTGAGTATGCAGGTTATCCGTTTATCTAGAAAGGAAAGTCGTACTGTATGGCAGAAAACTATAGAAGTTTTATTGGCATTGAGGCTTGAGCTAACGCATTCCAAATCAGAGATATTGCAATTGTATGCAGAAAATGCTCCATTTGGAAGTAATGTTGTTGGTCTTGAAGCGGCTTCATGGCGTTACTTTGGGCGTAGTCCGGAAACACTTTCATGGGGCGAAATGGCTACACTTGCAGTGTTGCCAAATAGTCCATCCCTAGTGCATCCTGGGAAAAATACCGTAAGGTTAATTAAAAAGCGTAATGACTTACTGGATAAGCTGGTCAGCTTAAAGCAGATCGATCAAGCTACTGCTAATTTATCAAAGCTGGAGCAAATTCCAGGTAAACCCCAGGCTTTGCCGCAGAATGCTCCCCACCTGCTGAATCGCTTTAAAAGTGAGTATAATACTTTACGCAAAAGCCAAGCTATTAAAAATGATGGTACAAGAATCATATCAACAATTAATTATGATTTACAGCTAAATCTTAACGCTTTACTGAAGCGTTATAACAACCGTTACCGGGCAAATGATATCAATAATATATCTGCACTGGTACTTGATGTAAAGCAAGGTACAGTTGTTGGTTATGTGGGGAATATCTATCAACCAGAAAACAAAGAGCTGGAAAGTCATGTCGATATGATCAAAGCTTTACGTAGTCCGGGAAGCACCTTGAAACCACTGTTATATGCCAGTATGTTAAACGATGGTTTTATACTTCCAAGAACGCTGATACCAGATGTTCCAACTCAGATTGGTGGCTACTCGCCTCAAAATTACGATTTGGGTTATGATGGAGCAATTCCGGCAGATAAAGCTTTGAGTCGTTCTTTAAATATTCCTGCAGTTAAGATGTTACAAAACTATAAGTATCAGCGCTTTTATGATCAGTTGAAAAAGCTTGGTTTCAGTAGTCTTAACAAGCCCGCAGATCATTATGGATTGTCGCTTATTTTGGGTGGCAGTGAGGTTACCATGTGGGACCTTGCTAAAACTTATATGGGGATGGCACGTACTTTAAATCATTTTAATGATTATAAAGGGAAATATAACCCACATGATTACGATGCTCCTGCTTATATTAAGGGAAAGCGAGATACGCGCTATGATGGATATGAAACGCAGGTATCTTCTGTATTGAGTCATGGGGCAATATGGAATACTTTTAATGCAATGGAAGAATTAATGCGTCCGGGAGAAGAAGGTTTGTGGGAGCAGTTTTCATCTTCTCAAAGACTGGCCTGGAAAACAGGCACCAGCTTTGGCTTTCGAGATGCCTGGGCGATTGGATTAAATCCTGATTATGTAGTTTGTGTGTGGGTTGGTAATGCGGATGGTGAAGGTAGGCCTGGTTTAACAGGTGTTGATGTCGCTGCACCTGTTTTGTTCGACATTTTCAAGCAATTGCCTAATGGAAAATGGTTTCAAACCCCAAGACATAAACTAAAGAAAATGAAGGTTTGTCGGCAAAGTGGTTATAAGGCTGGCGAATACTGCAAGGATATTGTCGAGGAATTGGTAGCGCCATCAGGCGAGAAAACAGCTTTATGTCCCTATCATAAATTAATTCATTTGGACAGAAGTGGTACATATAGAGTTACTGATGCTTGCGAGAACCCTACAGATATGATACATATGCCTTGGTTCGTATTACCACCGGCAATGGAGTACTATTATAAGGTAAAGCACAGTGATTATAAACTGCTTCCTCCTTTTAAATCTGGTTGTGGTGATGAGGGGGGGCAGTTTGTTATGGAAATGATCTACCCTAAAAATAATGCAAGTATATACGTACCTGTAGAGTTTGATGGGCGACGAGGTAAGGTTGTTTTAAATGCGACACACCGTAATACTGACGCTAAGATTTACTGGCATATTGATGGTGATTATGTTGCAACTACTCAAAACTATCATCAGTTGGCCATCAGTCCCCAGCCCGGAAAACATACGTTGACTTTAGTGGATGAAAAAGGTGAAAGACTAGTCCAGATATTTAACATTCTGGATAAAGAGAAATCTTAGGTTTAATAAAAATCTAGTTGTTGTGCAATAATTTACGTTCAATTGCTCCGATAGTAATGAGGTATTGCGCTAGCATATAGGTTGCCATAATCCATAAACCTGAGTGATTCATGGGTTGTACAAACTTATTGTAGGCAAGAATGGAGTCGGAAAGCATAAATAGCATGACGCCAAATAGAATCAACTTAAAGCTGATGGTATTTACGCGCTGATTACGGAAGCTGGCCATCATCATCATCATGCTAATCACAAGGATATAGATCATTACAGGAAGTTTCATATTGCCCAGATGTGATCTGATGATCAAATAATAACCTATGGCCTGTATGGCACAAAGCAGAATAGCGATCCTTGCTCCTTTTTTATCAAGCTCAGGAGCGGATCTGAAATCCAGGTAAAATGCACTGATGTAAAATACATGGCATAATAGAAATGCGATGAGCCCGTACATGAAAAAAGCTGGATCCTGGGCAGCATAAATCAACAGGACATCACCTATCAAGGCAAAAACCAACCCTATGAATATGCGTTTGTGGAAGCGTCCTTTTAATTTGGTGGTTAAAAAGAACACAATGAGAAGTGAAAAGACTATGCATGGTTTAATCAGGTATTCGAGATACCCTACTCCATTATTTCCAAGCGTAAGCTGCAGGATAAAGATTAGCGCAAATATAGCACTAAACCATTTGTGTCTTTTCATCATAATATAAAGTCTATAATCAAAACAACAGTTATGATATAAGTCATAACTGTTGCCCTATATAGATTGAAACTATGAAATAGATTCTGTAAAAAAGAAAAAAAGCTTAGTAGCTTTTTTCTGTACGGTTATTGCGTCTAAAGCCGCCAGCACCACCACCAGTATTTGGTTTTTCCTGTGCTTCAGCAACCTTAATACGGTTACCATTATAATCACCACCGTTCATACGTTTGATTGCTTCTTTTGCCTCTTCTTCAACAGGCATTTCAACGAAACCAAAACCACGACTTTGTCCAGTCTCACGATCTTTGATTATTCTAAGTGATTTTACTTGACCGAAATCACCAAATACGGCTGTTAGTTCATCTTCCCCTACTTCTAACGGAAGGCCTGTAATAAATATCTTCATTAATGTTTAAAAATTTCTACAAAAGTAAGCATTTTTTTGCTTAAAATCAAGTGTTAGTGTCAGTTATACGTATAATTATCTGACAATCATATAAACACTAGGCCGTTAAATTTTGTTTTAGCAAAATCACATTAAGATGATTATTTTTAATTCCTAGGCCAGTTTGTCTTTAAACAATGTAATGGAACGCTTCCAGGCTAATGTAGCGGCCTCTTTATTGTATCTCGTTGGAGCCGTATCATTATTGAAAGCATGATTAACATCTTCATATATAAATAGCTGATAATCAATTTTATTTTCTTTTAATGCCGCTTCAAAAGCAGGTATTCCGGTATTGATACGCTCGTCCAGACCTGCGTAATGTAGCATGATGCTGGTTTTTATTTTAGGAACATCTGCAGGATTCGGTTGTGCGCCGTAATATGCAACTCCTGCTTGTAGTTTCGGATCAGCAACGGCTAGTTTACCGACCATTCCTCCACCCCAGCAGAAACCTATACAACCCGTTTTGCCGTTTCCATCTTTACGATTTCGTAAATATGCTAAGCCTAACAGATAGTTATTAAGATTTTTTTCCGGATCAAGTTTACCGATCAGCTCCCTCCCTTTGTCTTCGTCGGCCGGAGTTCCACCAAAGGGAGAAAGTGCATCTACCCCAAGGGCCAGAAAACCTTCATTTGCTACTCTTTTTGTCACTTCAATAATATGCGGATTTAGTCCCCTGTTCTCATGTATTACCAACACACATCCAAGGTGTTGTTTGTTTTTGGGTTTTGCCAGGAAAGCCTTTACATCCCCATCTACGCCCTTGTAGGTGATGTTTTCTGTATGTAAATCATCAAAATGAACAGTCGCTGCAGCGGCATAATTGTTTTCTAGCAATGGTAAGACAGATACTGCTAATGCAGTGCTCCCTGTTAAAATTGCAAGTTTTTTCATGAACTCTTTTCTACTCATGCCACTATGGGTATAAGTATCGTACAGGTTGATTATTTTCTGGTCCATATACTATTGATTTTATTAGAATAACGAAATAAAAGAAGATACAATATACAGCTTAGTACGTTGATTGTGAACAATTAATAGAATAAGTATAAAATTATGGCAGGGCTTTTGGACGATATATTGGAAAGAGTTCTTATTTTTAAGCGTTTATTGTTGATGAGATTTGAATAAATTATAAGAAAATTGTAAATTTTGTTTTAAAAAGTAATATATTCAAACTTGGTTGACTTCAAGTTTTGTTTTCTGTGTTTATGATCTTAGCTTTGGGGACTTTTACGAATTGACAAAAATGTCAATTTAGTCAGTAAATAAATAGTAACAATAATGAGACTTTGTTAAAGGCAGAACAAACGAATGCTCATGTAAAAAATATATCAACTAAAAAAAGTTCTGTGATCTAAACATATCAAGTACCAGCATGCGCAAAAAATTATACGATAGGATAGCGGCTTTCAAAGACGCTAACGCAATTAAGGAAAAAGGTTTGTACCCTTACTTCCGTGCAATTGAATCAGGCCAGGACACAGAAGTTGTGATAGACGGGAAGAAGGTGCTGATGTTTGGCTCTAACTCCTATCTGGGCTTAACTAATCACCCCAAGATTAAAGAAGCTTCCAAACAGGCAATTGACAAGTACGGAACCGGATGTGCAGGTTCAAGATTCCTTAATGGTACATTAGACATACATATCGAGCTGGAAAGAAGACTTGCAGCTTATGTAGGTAAAGAAGCTGCTGTGCTATTTAGTACAGGTTTCCAGGTTAATCTGGGCGTAATTTCATGTCTGTTAGATAGAAATGATTATTTGATCCTTGATGAATATGATCATGCTTCTATTATAGATGGCAGTCGTTTATCTTTTTCAAGATCGATCAAATATGCTCATAACGACATGGATGATCTGCGTAAAAAATTGAGTAGATTACCAGAAGATGCAGCGAAGCTTATTGTTGCAGATGGTATCTTCAGTATGGAAGGTGATTTAGTTAACCTTCCTGAAATTGTAAAAATTGCCAATGAATTTGGTGCTAACATCATGATGGACGATGCACACAGTCTGGGTGTAATCGGCTTAAACGGAGCTGGTACTGCTTCTCACTTTGGTTTAACTGATGAAGTTGACCTGATCATGGGAACTTTCAGTAAGTCTTTAGCCTCTTTAGGTGGATTTATTGCGGGTACAGAAGAAACTATTGAATTTGTAAAACACCGCGCACGTTCATTAATGTTCAGTGCAAGTATGCCTCCGGCAGCTGTTGCGAGTGTTATTGCTGCTTTAGATATCATTGAATCTGAGCCAGAGCGTATCGACAAACTTTGGGCAAATACTAATTACGCTAAAAAATTATTGGTTGATGCTGGTTTTGACATTGGCCATACCGATAGTCCTATTATTCCTGTTTATATCAGAGATAATGATAAAACCTTTATGGTAACGAATATCTTAAGTAACAATGGAATTTTTGTAAACCCTGTAGTATCCCCTGCTGTACCTTCTGATTCATCATTAATCAGATTCTCGTTAATGGCTACACATACTTTCGAACAAATTGAGGAAGCTGTAGAGAAGCTATCTTTAGCTGCAAAAGAAGTACAGGTGAAATCCTTCCAGGAAACCATATAATAACCTTATTAAAAGGCTTAATGATCAACATTAAGCCTTTCCTTTTTTCATCCTACAACCAAACCTTAAACTAATGAAGAGTATTGTTGCCGTTAGCTCCAAAAAACAGTTAGCAACATTTATTGACTTTCCGCATGAGCTTTACAAATCTGATCCGAACTATGTTCCAGAACTATTTATCGCTCAAAAAGATCTCTTAACAACACATCCTTTTCATAAACACTCTTCATTGCAGTGTTTTTTGCTTTATGATGATAAGCAGGTGATCGGCAGAATTGCAGCTATTTTAAATAATAGCCACAATGAAATGAATAAAGTCAATGATGGTTTCTTTGGTTTTTTTGATTGCATTAATGATCAAAGTGCAGCGAATCTTTTGTTTGATACTGCAAGTCAATGGTTAAAAGACAAGGGAGTAACAGGTAAGGTAATAGGTCCTACAAACTTTTCAACAAATGAATCTTGTGGTTTGCTGATTCAAGGGTTTGATATGCCGCCAGTGGTGATGATGCCTTATAATGCGAGTTATTACCCAGGATTACTTGAAGGTTGGGGACTGAGAAAGCAGGTTGACCTGATTGCATGGAGTTTTACTGGCGAGAACTACGATGATCGTTCTGTAAAACTGATGGACCGATTAGAGGAGCGTTTACAACGTAATGATATCACCATCCGTAAAATCAACATGAAGAACTTTAAACAGGAAGCAGATAGCCTGCGCGAAGTTTACAATAAAGCATGGGATAAGAATCTGGGTTTCGTTCCTCTAAATGATGAGGAATTTGATTACCAGGCTAAAGACTTAAAACTAGTTCTTGACGCCGATTTCTGTCTTGTTGCAGAAAAGGACGGTAAACTTGTTGGCTTTGGTGCTGCTATCCCGGATATGAATCAAATTCAGATCAAAATTAAAAAGGGGCGCTTATTCCCTACCGGCATTTTTAAATTGCTGTTCGGTAAGAAGAAAGTTAAGGGAATCAGGATTCTATTGTTGGGCGTTGTTGATGGATATCGTAAAATGGGTATTGAAGCCTGCATTTATGGTAAGATCATCAAAGCGTACCGTGCAAAAGGTATGGAATATGCGGAAGCGTCGTGGACATTGGAGCACAATGATCTGGTAAACAATGCAATTATTGCTATAAAGGGCGATCCTTATAAGAAGTACAGGATCTACGAGAGGGAGATATAAACATATGAGTAAGAAAAAGGTATTAATTACCGGTGCAAGTGGTTTTGTTGGGTATCATTTAATTGAAGAAGCACTAAAGGCTAATCTGGAAGTATATGCGGCTGTCAGACCTGGAAGTGAGGTATCACAGCTTTCTGAATTCAGTATAAATTACGTTAATCTGAATTATGGCGATGTTCAGCAATTGAAACATTCTCTTGAAGAGCAGCAATATAATTACATTATTCATGCGGCTGGAACAACCAAGGCTAAAACTGAGGCTGATTACAATCGTGTGAATGCTGATTATACAAGAAATCTGGCCATTGCAGCATTGGAAAGCAACATCAACCTGGAGAAGTTTGTTTTTGTAAGTAGTTTAGCCGCTTTAGGACCGTTAAAAGATCTTTCTGCAAAAATCCAGGACAATAGCCCTCCCCATCCGGTAACCAATTATGGTGCAAGCAAAATGCTGGCCGAGCAATACCTGGCTGAATTAACCGGATTACCTTTGGTGATTATACGTCCAACAGCTGTTTACGGACCAAGGGAAAAGGATTTGTTTATATTATTCAATAGCATTAACAAAGGGCTCGAACCACATATCGGACGTTTTAAGCAACAGTTGAGTTTTGTATATGTGAAGGACCTGGTTAAGGTGATTGTAAAGGCCTTGACTGTTCCGTATGTACATCAGGCTTATAATATTTCGGACGGAGCGGTATATGACCGTTATGCGCTGGCTATTTACTCTAAAAAAGCGCTAAATAAAAAAACATTTAAATTTCATATACCTGTCTTTTTGGTTAGTCTAATGGCAGCAGTAATGGATTTTATTTATGCCAACAGCAAGAATACGCCAGCTTTAAACAAAGAAAAAATGGCTGAGTTGACTGCTGTAAATTGGATATGCAATATCAACAATGCAACTGCAGATCTGGATTATTCACCGGCATATAATCTAGAACAAGGTTTGATGCAAACTATCAAATGGTATAAGCTGAATAATTGGTTATAATTTTATTTTTGCTTAAAATTGCGGAGTGTGTACCCTTTGACTAACAATTTACTGTATTAAATGGCTAAAGAGATTAAGGTAATAAAGTGCCCGCAGTGTGGCAGTACAGTCAAAATTGAGATTAAACCTGACTTTTATCATTGTTCAAATTGTCAAACTGAATATTTTCTGGATGATGATGATGTAACAATCAACTATAACCACAATTATAATCACAATAATAACTCCTTTTCTGGTTCGACTGATGGGTCAAAAAAAGCATTCAAAATTATTGGGATCATCGTAGGCGTTTTTTTTATTTTGATGGTTATGATGAATGTTTTAACCTCTGTGTTTGCTCCTAGGTCTTATCCTAACCCGGTTAGTATTGCGAGTGCTGAGGAAAAAGGTTTTTCTGCAAGCAGATACCAGGCGCAGCTGTTTACTCAGTCTGCTGATCAAGCTCTGGTAGTTATCGTAGGAGAAGAGCGACGCTATAGATCAAAAGCCGATGAACAAAAAGATGGGATCTATATTTCTTTTTATAGCCCAGGAAAAAATGAACCAATTGGAGAACATCGTATTCTTGGAGAGCATATCTCCTATACTGATGTAAATATGAAAACATTTACAGATGGAAATCTGTATATAATTATTAACAAGAGTAGCTTTTATCTAGTTGATAAAGATAAATTAAAGCTAATAGATGCAGGCAAGAAATTCTTTCCTGCAAAGGCAGAGTTACAGGTTGGTGTGGCAACCATGGAGTTTGTTTATGACGATAGTGGCGATGGCTTAGTGCTGTTAACTAACGATGGTAAAAAATTATATTATTATCCGTTGATACAAAAGTTATATAGCGAAAAGGATTACTATAAGGCAAAAACGGGTTTCAATACGTTATTGCCTGATGCAAAGGAGAAAGTAATTCACGTTTTTACAGAAAAAAGTTCAGAATATCCTGATGATAAGCTGCAGTTAATTAAATTGAAATATAAGGATAATGGCGCAGGCCCAAAGGATATTGTTGATTATCCAAGATGGAGTAAAGATTACGGCAGATCAGGTATATTTACTGATCGCGACCCATATAGAAAGGTACTTTTTGGTAAATATTCGATGGAGAGAGATCGTATGCTGGATTGGAAAGATCTTACTCCCGGAAGGCTATATTTTGAACCAAAAGTAATTTATGATGATGGTACCTCGCTTTTGATTAAGTTTAAAGGAGATGCGAATCCTAATAGTGTTTATAAGCTTCAAAAATTAAACATTAATACAGGGGCAGTAGAATGGACAAATGACGAACCAAAGAATTCGGAAACTAAAAGGATAATCAGTTATAAAGGTGGCTTTGCATCGGTTTCAGATAATGAAGAGATTAAAATTTTAGATGCTAAAGGTAAAATAACAGCTACTTACAAATTAAATTAATATGGGGTTAGGAGACTTTTTTAAGAAGCAGCTCAGCACTGTTATTGAGTGGAAAAATCAGCAGCCAGAATTACTCTTGTATAAATTTCCGGCAGCAACAGATGAGATTAAAAATGCCAGTAAATTAATTGTATCACCAGGTCAAGGTTGCATCCTGGTTTATGAAGGTGTAATTAGATCTGTATTTACAGAAGAAGGCTTGTTTCACCTTCAAACGGATAATCATCCTTTTATAACCAGCCTAATGAAGTTTATGCAGCTGTTTGAAAGTGAACATAAGCTGCACATTTACTTTTACCGTAAAGCTGATATTGTAAACCAGTCATGGGGTACTCCATCTCCTGTAAAGTACCTCGATCCTCAATATAAGATTCCGGTTGAATTAGGTATATACGGAAACTATTCTATACAGATATCAAACCCTGTGTTTCTATTTAGGGACATAGTTGGTTCTGTAAATGAATATACCACAAATAACATGAAGACGCTGATCATTTCTCGACTTCCCCAAACACTGGTCTCCTATTTGGCGCAATCAAAACATTCTTACCTGGATATTGATGCTGCACTTGATAATATTTCATCAGATCTTAAAGATAAACTGAATACAGAATTTACTGATTTAGGACTAGAGCTTAAAGACTTTAGGATTCAGGGCACCTCCTTTGATAAGGAGACACAGCAGCGGATTGGTAAAATTGCAGATATTACTGCAGAAAGTCGTGCGGCAGCTGAAGGTGGATTAAGTTATCCTGAAATAGAAAAATTGAGAGCATTACGCGATGCGGCACGTAATGAAGGCGGCTTAGCTGGTGCCGGATTACAGCTCGGTTTCGGATTGGAAATAGGCAAAACGCTAAATGATAAGAAAGAAGAGCTTAGTACCTATAACAGCGCAGTTGATCCCGTTGTACAGCTTCAAAAATTAAAACTGTTGTTGGATGAAGAGATCTTAACACAAGAAGAATTTGATGCTAAGAAAAAAGAAATACTAAGCAAAATGTAGCTATTAGCTTGATGGATTTTCCATTTGCTTAATGATCTTGTTTACCTCAGTTTCTGTGGCACGAAGCTTAGTCTGGCAAAATTCAATCAGGTCTGATGCCCGTTTTACTTTTTCTGCTAAAACATCAACCGATACAGATTCAGTTTCTATTTCAAGAGCTATTTCAGTAAGCTCTTTATAAGCTTTTTCATACGTTAAATTCATCATTTCCATTTATTATTGATTTAGATGTCACTGTTGTTTTTATTTCTGCTGAAGCAAGTCGCACGTTCAGCTCCGTACCTTCCTCAATTGCATTTGCATTGCTGGCAATACGACCATTTACTTTTATAATAGCAAAACCTTTATTCAGTATGTTCTGCGGACTCATTAGTCTGACTACCGATTGGAAGTGCCCGATATATCCTCTTTTATTGGCAAAATACATCCTGTTATAAGAGGCTATGTTGCCAATTACATTACTCAGGTCTTTTTGCTTATTGGAAATGATGATTTTAGGATTGGTGAGGACCATTCTTGATAAATTCATAATATTCCGGTGCTGATCTTGTAAAAGATCTCTGGTCGTGCTTATAGTAACCTGATTAATATGTGTTAGCCTGTCTTTATGAAAGTTAATGAGCTGATATGTTTTAATCAGCACCATTTTTTGCAAACTCAGCATAGATTCTTCAAAAGCCCTGTTGTGTGCAATAATCAGTTCGGCAGCCTTAGTAGGTGTTTTAGTTGCCGTATGTGCCATTAAATCGGCAATTGTTTCATTTTTCTGGTGTCCAATCCCAGTAATCACCGGAATCGGAAATTTAGCAATTGCCCTGCTAAGTTCATAATTATCAAAAATCAGGAAATCTGTTTGGGCACCACCACCTCTTATGACAAATAAAGCATCATAGGGCTTGTCAGATTGAAAAACATCAACAAGCTTAGAAAGAAAAGCTTTGGCATTCGCTTCACCCTGCACCATGGTAAAGTAATCGTCTATTTCAAAATGGTAACCAAAAGAGTTGTTTTCGAGAGTATGTCTAAAATCCTGATAACCTGCAGAAGTAGCGGAAGAAATTATTGCTATACGCTGTACCACTCTATTTAGTACTAAACTGTTGTTACGGGTAATGAAATGCTCACCTGCTTTACGTATGAAATCAGGGTTTTCCCTTAATAGTCTTTCCAGCGTTTCTTTGCGTTGTTGTTCAAACAATCCTAAAGTAAAGTTGGTGTCAATGTCTATCAGATTTAACTGTAAGCCAAATGCCGGATTATATTGGACCGAAACCTGTACCAATACATTAATATCATTTTTAAACTTTTGTCCGGTAGCACGCTCAAAATTAGAAATGTTAACTGCTGCATTACCCCATGCCCTGGAGGCTATTTTAGTCAGGATTTTTGCTGAGGTCTTATCTTTTTCTACCAGTTCAAAATAATGAAAGTTACTTTGCTCTTTATAAGTGTGACTGGTTACATCAGCAATTACCCAGAAAGTACGGTTGCCAAACAAGCCATCAATAGCCTGCCGGATCTGATTAGTCAGTTCCGAGAGCCTGATGGCTGCAGGGTTAGATTGATACGATTGAGCTTCCATTTGTGTCGACATTAAGGATGTGCTTTGCACCACATTTAAGCGCAAAGTTATTCTTTTGATGGCCTACAGGGAAATCAAAACAGACCGGATAGTCATATTCCTTTATTTTTTCTATAATCAGTTCATATACAGTACGCCCAAATTCTTCACCCGGATCATCAGGTTTGACTTTAAATCCTCCAATAATCAAACCTTTCAAATTAGCTAGCTTTCCAGTCCTTTTTAAATTCCAGAACATGCGGTCTATGCTATACAGATATTCACCTGTATCTTCTACGAATAAAATCTTACCATCTGTCTCAATATCTGATATTGTACCTGTCAAAGTTTCAATAATACTCAGGTTACCTCCTATTAATGATGCTTCTGCCCTTCCCAGCCTGTTCAAGATATTAGGCGCTGCTGTATATTTAACAGGTAATCCGGTCAATACCTGTCGGATAGATAGTATGGTTTCAATCTGTACAGGATCTGCCAAAGACCAATCTGTTGGAAAGCTATTGCACATTTTAGCATGTATAGAAGCAACATTCAATTGTCTGCTTAAATGGCAGTGGATTACGGTTATATCGCTAAAGCCAATAATCCATTTCGGCTTTGATTTGAATTGTTCGAAATTTAAGAGATCTATAATACGGATTGCTCCATAACCTCCCCTGGCACACATAATAGCATGGATCTTTGGATTGTCAAGCATCTGTTGAAGATCGGCAGCACGTTCCGGATCAGTCCCCCCCCTGCTAAAATCCCTTTTGCCAATTGTATTCCCGATCTGTATTTTAAACCCCCAGCTTTCCATCAGTTGTATGGCGGGCTGAATCTGTTCGTGAGTAATATATCCTGCCGGACAGGTAATCCCAATAGTATCACCAGGCTTTAAATAAGGAGGTATTCTGGAGTCTTTACCAGGTTCAGTTCTATTTGCCCAGCTTTTAAAACTATTCCCGGTAATACCTGCCATTGCAAGTGCAGAAAGAAAGTGTTTACGGTTCATTGCATTAGTTTTAGAGACAAACAATGATAAGATTTATTACCCGGAATTGTCGAATTTCACTCAATCGTTTTCGTAAATAATTAGTTGTAAAGCTCAATTTTTGAATCGATTGTATCTTAAGAAAGGTATATTTAACTAAAACTAGTATCTGACAGAGGCGCTAATTTTAACCAAATATAATGAAGAGATACCTGATGATTGGTTGCTGCTTTTTCAGTTTGCAATTAAATGCACAAACACAAAAAGTAACTTTCCTTAAAAGTGATCAACAACAGAAAGTTGATGTTTTGATAGCTGGTAAATCTTTTACCAGCTTCCTTTATCCGGATAGCCTGGAAAAACCAATCTTATATCCTTTAAAAACTGCCAGCGGAATTACGCTTACACGAGGATTTCCTTTGAACAAAACTGGAAATGAGCGTACAGATCATCCGCATCATGTAGGATTATGGTTCAATTATGAAAGTGTGAATGGCCTGGACTTCTGGAATAACTCTTATAAAATACCTGCAGC
Source organism: Pedobacter sp. (assembly GCF_041645105.1). Lineage (GTDB taxonomy): Bacteria > Bacteroidota > Bacteroidia > Sphingobacteriales > Sphingobacteriaceae > Pedobacter. The sequence continues at coordinate 287,444 of NZ_JBAZQQ010000003.1, read as the reverse complement.
TAAGAAAGCCAATTATGGCTGGATCAGGAATGTGAAAGTAACAAACGTAAAAGATGGTAATAAATCAGGTACACTTGTTTATACTGCAAATTGGGAAAAACAGGACAAAACAGCCTTACTCAAAGAACAAACCTCTTTTGTATTTAGTGGAACTGTACATACCAGAACAATTGATCGCAGCACTACCCTAACTGCACAAAAGGACACTGTATATTTTAAAGATATAAAAGACGGTATGCTAGGCATCAGAGTGACTAATGAATTAGAACTGCCTTCAGATAAAGAAGTGTCATATACTGATAACAATGGCATTGTAACCAAAGTCTTATCTGCAAAAAAGGGTGCCAATGGGAATTACCTGACCAGTGCTGGTAAAAAAGGTAATGATGCCTGGGGAACCAGGGCAAACTGGTGTTTGCTATATGGCAAAAAAGATGGGGAGTCGGTTTCCATAGCCATTATAGATCATCCTAAAAACCCAGGTTATCCTACTTACTGGCATGCCCGTGATTACGGATTATTTGCTGCTAACCCATTAGGCCAAGCCATTTTTAGTAATGGCAAAGAACATATGGATCTTACTTTAAAGCCTGGAGAATCTGTAACATTCAAATACCGCATCGTTATCAGTTCCGGCAAAGAGATGAGTTCGGAGCTATTAGATAAAATAGCCGCAAAAATATTCTAACAAATAAAAATAACTAACAACAAATGAAGAGCAGTAAACTATTAATTTTAACAGGGCTAATCCTTGGAACATCATTAAGTTCATTACATGCGCAAAGCGGGAAATGGCAAAACCTGTTTAATGGCAAAGATTTAAAAGGCTGGAAACAGTTAAATGGACAGGCAAAATATGAGGTCGTAAATGGAGAGATTGTAGGTACTACAGTTTCCAATACGCCCAATTCATTTCTGACAACAGAAAAAAAATATGGTGATTTCATCTTTGAGGTTGAATTGTTTGTAGACAATGCCATGAATTCTGGTATACAGTTTAGAAGTGAGAGTAAACCAGATTTTAAAGAAGGTAGAGTACATGGATACCAAATGGAAGTAGATCCTTCAGACCGCGCTTATAGTGGTGGAATATACGATGAAAGTCGCCGAGGTTGGTTATATCCTTTGGATATCAACCCAAAGGGTCAGCTGGCTTTCAAAAAAGGACAATGGAATAAGTATCGTATTGAATGTATAGGTAATTCAATCAGAACCTGGGTAAATGGTGTCCCTACAGCTAATTTGGTTGATGATATGACTCCTTCCGGTTTTATTGCTTTACAAGTACACAGCATCGGTAAAAATGATGCGCCAGGAAAACAAATCAAATGGAGGAACATCAGAATCCAGACAGAAGGTTTAAAGCCATCAAAACCGGATCAGACCTATGTAGTGAATATGATTCCTAACGATTTATCGCCTGCTGAGAAAATAAATGGATATAGCCTTTTATGGGACGGAAAAACAACTAAAGGCTGGATCGGTGCTTATAAAAAAGGCTTTCCAGAAAAAGGTTGGGAAATTAATAACGGAGAATTGAGTGTTGTTAAATCTAATGGAGGAGAAAGCACTAATGGAGGTGATATTGTAACTGAAAAACAATATGGCGCCTTCGCTTTAAAGTTTGATTTTAAACTTACTAGGGGTGCTAATAGCGGTGTTAAATACTTTGTAACCTTATCAGAAGGAAATAAAGGATCAGCAATTGGTATGGAATATCAGATTCTTGATGATGAGAACCATCCTGATGCTAAAATGGGTAAAAATGCAAACCGTACACTTGGATCCCTGTATGACCTGATTGCAAGTAAAAAGGTTCCAAATGCAAAAAGGAAAATCGGCGAATGGAATAAGGGTGTCATTATGGTTTATCCGAACAATAAAATAGAATACTATCTGAACGGCTATAAGGTTGTAGAGTTTGTAAGAGGCTCTGCAGAGTTCAATGCGCTTGTTGCAGAGAGTAAATATAAAAACTGGAAAGGCTTTGGTATGGCGCCAAAAGGACATATCCTGCTTCAGGATCATGGAGATAATGTATCCTTTAGAAGTATTAAAATTAAAGAACTTTAAATCGTAAGTAATCATGTTGGATTCAAGAAGAAAATTTATCAAACAATCTGCTATTGCAGCAGCAGGTACGTATTTGGGAACGATGGGTTTAAGTGCTAAAAGTTATGGGAACATTATTGGTGCTAACGACCGTGTACGTGTTGGTGTGGTTGGATTCTCCGACCGTTTTAAAGACGCTCTTCTACCCTCTTTTTTACACCATAATAAGGAGTTGAATTTTGATATTGTTGCGGTATCCGATTTATGGAATTATCGCCGCGGACTTGGTGTAGATCATTTGAAATCTAAATTCGGACATGATATTACGGCTTGTCGTAATAATGATGAGTTGTACAATTTAAAGGATATTGATGCTGTAATTGTAAGTACAGCAGATTTTCAGCATGCTATTCATGCTGCTGAAGGTGTGAATAATAAATGTGATGTATATTGCGAAAAGCCTTTTGCTGAAACTATGGAAGATGCCCGGATGGCATTAAAGGCAGTAAAGAACTCTAAACAAATTGTGCAAATCGGCTCTCAGCGTCGTAGTGGAGCTAATTATAAAGCGGCTTCGCAATTTATTAAGGATGGTAAATTTGGTGATATTACGATGGTTGAATTGAGTTGGAATGTCAACCAGCCTGGCCGTTGGCGCAGACCTGATCTGGTAGCTAAATTAAAACAGGAAGATACCGACTGGAAGCGTTTCCTTTTGAACCGTCCTTTTGAAGAATGGGATCCACGTAAATATTTAGAATACCGTTTGTTCTGGCCCTACTCATCAGGTATGCCGGGACAATGGATGTCGCACCAGATTGATACCGTGCATTGGTTTACAGATTTAAAACACCCTAGAAGTGTGGTTGCCAATGGAGGTATTTACCAATGGAAAGATGGCCGGCGTAATTGGGATACCACTACAGCGGTATTTGATTATGGAAAGCCAAATGACCCTAATAATGGTTTTCAGGTTGTATTTACATCCAGAATGCACAATGGGGATGAACGTCCCGCGGAGATTTATTACTCTAATGGCGGCGAGCTGAACCTGAATACCAATATGGTTTCGCCAATTGGTGGATTAAAAGAAAAGCCTGCTGCGGCTATGGGCATGAAACCTAACTTATTGCCAGAATTGAAATTAACTGACCTGGTAGAAAAGGTAGCTGCATCTGCTAATACTGGAGGTGATAAGCTTACCTCTTCACATATGCGTAACTGGATGGAATGCATCAGAAGTCGTAAGGAGACTAATGCTCCAGTAGAGGCTGGATATTACCATTCTATCGCTAACATTATGACAAATGCTGCGGTAAGAACGGGAAAGAAAGCTGTTTTTGATGAAGCGAAACAGGAAGTAATGGTAGACGGTAAAGTTTTTAAATACTAGTTATACATGATAAAGGGGCAAACAACCCCCTTTATCATGTTAATGAATTTATAACCGATCAACTGTTGTTTTGGGTTTATAAATAAACTGAAGATAAACAAGTGCAAGAACCGTGATTCCAGCACAAACATAAAATGTTATAGGAATCATCTTCAGGTCATCAATAAATAACCAACCTGCAAGCAATGCACCTAAGCCAATACCGGCTTCTAATGCAATATACATAGTAGCCATTGCCTTACCTCTTTGTAGCGGATCACTTAAATCTGCAGTCCATGCTGATGTTGTTGGTGAAAGCATTCCTGTTGCTATACCATATAATGCAGATGCCAGCATTAAGCTAAGTGAAGAATCAGCCATCCCTATCCAGATCAATGAAACTGCTAAAAGTGAAGTGGATATTTTGAGGATTAAAACCCTGCCATGTTTGTCGGACGCTTTACCAGCCACAAAACGAATGAGTAAGGAAGTCAAGGTAAATACCATAAAGAACATCCCTTTATTGCTTGTGCCCAAATGTGCGCTCCAATCAGAAATTACAGTTAGAATGGCACCATAAGCGATATAAGTCATGAATATAATAGTAACCGCTGGAATAACTCGCCATTCAATTATGTCTTTCCTGTTTACTTTTAAGTGTTTTATTTTAAACTTTTCCTTTCCAGGTAAGGTTTCCTTCATGTTTGCCAAAATAGCGATTGATAATAAGGCAAATAAAGAAGAGCAGTAAAATAAGATATTGATACTATAATGATCAGTGATCAAACTCCCAATCGCAGGGCCTATAGCCAATCCAGTACTGAAACAAATTCCGTGAATCCCCATAGCTTCTCCCCATTTTCCTTGTGGTACTAAATCTGCAACATAAGCTGCGGTGGCTGTCGGCTTAAAGCCTGTAGAAAAGCCGTGGATTAACCTCAGGAACAAAAAACCTGCAATGGTGGTCAGCATAGGATAAAGGAACCCACATACAAAACATACCAGTGAACCTACTGCCATAACCGGTACCCTACCTATAGTATCTGTTAATTTACCACTAAACGGTCTTGAAATACCCGCAGTAAGTGTAAACAAGGCTATGATTAATCCTTTGTACTCCGCACCTCCCATTGCTGTTAAATAAGCCGGAAGTTCAGGAATCAACATGTTAAAGCTGGCTGAGAACAAAAATGAACTTAAACAAACAAGGCCAAACTGTAATGTATAGAATGTATCGGAAGGATGTCGCATTTTTTACTCCTGTTTCCGTTTTCCATTTAGGTTAATTACCGCTCCAATAGTAAAAATGGAGTTCCCGGCATTCATGTGCTTCCTGCTATTTAAGCCAAAAGTACCACTGGTTGTATACTGAAGCTGGAAAGTCTCACTGATACGCATTCTGGTGAAAAAAATGGGCTCCAGAAAAATATTACCCTCTCTTACTTGGCCGGTATTGTTACGCATAAAAGTTTTCATATCAACATTGCTAATACGCAAAGCCGTACCATAGTTTAAAGCATAATCATGGCCAAAGAGACGTAAGTTGTTGTTCTTCTTTGAGCTATAGTTAACCTGTAAGAAGGTTTTGCTGTAGGTAATTTCTTCGATATCAGTTTTTATCAATACATCATTGTCATCAAACTCCCTAAAAGTGCGATCTGTTCTGCCCGAACCTACCCCTACATACACTTCAAAAATACGGTTATTGTCTGGCCCGAATGTATCAAACCATCCTCCTCCAATTTCCATTAACTTATGTCGGTAATCCCTACTTTCCTTTTCTCGGTTCATATAAGAACCACTGAACAAAACGCCAATGTGATTTGAAACTGCATAAGCGCCATTAAGACTGGTATTAAGTCTGGGCGAAATATGTAAGCCGCCGCTAAATTCACCCTTCTGACTAAGCATAGGTGTGTTTGGCACATTGGGCATGTACACAGAAGAACATGAACTGATAAAAATAGCAGAGATTATGGAAAGAGGTAGCGTAAGTTTCTTGATCATAGATAGGTAATACTTTGCTTTGTTTCTACATTAACGTAGTTTATTTGGATTTTCTTGCAATGTATTATTTTTTTGTGAATCTGCAGATTTTCAACACTCAATTCCAGAGTCGCATAAGACCTTTCTAATTGCCCTTAGAAAGAGGTAATTAACTATTAATTTAAAATAATTCAAACATATAAGGTGTCTGTATGTTGTTTTAATAATATATGAATACAAGTAGTAAAACAATAATTATCTCAAATCGATTACCAGTAAAAATTACAGAAGAAAATGGCGAATACAAACTTAGTCCAAGTGAGGGTGGCTTAGCTACCGGCCTGGGCGCTGTCTATAAGAAAGGCAATAACATATGGATTGGCTGGCCAGGAATTGAAGTTCCAAAAGAAAGACAGGCTGAGGTCACCTCAAAATTAGCAGCTTACAATCTGATACCTGTATTTCTAACGGCCAATGAAATTAACTTCTATTATGAAGGGTTTTCTAATGAAATATTGTGGCCCGTGTTTCATTACCTGGTTACCTATGCTAAATTTGATGAGCAATATTGGGAATATTACAAATCTGTAAATGAGAAATTCAGAGATGTAGCATTGAGTAACTTAAATAAGGGGGATACGATTTGGATACATGATTATCAATTGCTGTTGCTGCCTTGCCTGATTCGTACAGAAGAGCCACAATTAACTATTGGTTTTTTTCAGCATATACCCTTTCCATCATTTGAAATTTTCAGGTTAATTCCTTGGCGGGAAGAATTAATTGCCGGAATGTTAGGTGCCGATCTTCTGGGGTTCCACACGTTTAATGATGTTAGTTATTTTTTAAGTGCTGCATCGCGATTGTCATCCAGTAATTTATCTGATAATGTACTAAATTATAAAAACAGGCAGATTGTTGTAGAAGCTTTTCCTATGGGCATTGATTCAGAAAGTTTCGAATCATTAACCCAAACAGATAAAGTTACGAAGTATGTTAGTTCCTTTAAAAATAGTTTAAAGGATTTAAAAACGATACTTACTATCGACAGGCTTGATTATAGTAAGGGTATATTAGAACGCTTGCAGTCTTTCGAATTGCTTTTAGACCAGCATTCCGAGTACATCGGGAAGTTAGCACTATATATGATTGTTGTTCCTTCCAGGGACACTGTACCAAAATACAAAGAATTAAAAGACCAGATAGATCAACTGGTCGGGAATATAAATGCCCGTTTCAGAACCATAAACTGGGTTCCTATCCATTATTTTTATCGTTCTTTTTCTGTTGAGTTCCTCTCGGCCATTTACAGTACGGCCGACATTTGTCTGGTTACGCCTATGCGTGACGGAATGAACCTGGTGAGTAAGGAATATGTTGCCTCCAGAACAAATGATGATGGTGTTTTAATTCTGAGTGAGATGGCGGGAGCCTCAAAAGAATTGAATGATGCGCTGATTGTGAACCCAAATAATATGGGTGATGTAATGGAAGCTGTAATTAAAGCTATAAATATGCCTTTGGATGAGCAAGTTATGAGGATGAAGAGTATGAGGGCGATAGTCAGCAAATTTAATGTATACAGATGGGTTAAAAATTTTATGGATAAATTGACAGAAGTAAAAACACTACAAGCCTCTTTATTAACCAAACACGCTGTAGCAGCGGTTAGGGCCAAAATTGCAGAGGATTATGCAAATGCAAAAGAAAGATATATATTTTTAGACTACGATGGCACTTTGGTAGGCTTCAATTCAGATATAGACAAAGCAGCGCCAGATGAGGAACTTTATTTTATTTTAGAACAACTGACACTGAATCCACTGAACCGGGTTGTCATAGTGAGCGGCCGCAAGTACGAGACCCTACAAAACTGGTTTGGCCATTTGAAATTAGATATGATTGCAGAACATGGTGCCTGGCAGAAATATCAAGGAAGCGATTGGAAACCCTTACCTTTGCTTACCGATAAATGGAAACATGAGGTAAGAACAGTATTGGATACCTATACCGATCGTACACCAGGATCATTTATAGAAGAAAAAAGTTACTCGCTAGTTTGGCATTACCGTAAGGTTGAAGAAGGATTAGGGGAATTAAGGGCCAATGAAATTATCAATCACCTAGGGGTATTTATTGCCGATAAAGGATTGCAGATGATGCCCGGTAATAAAGTCATCGAGTTTAAAAATATAGAAGTCAATAAAGGTAAAGCAGTACAGAACTGGCTATATGATAATCATCCGGACTTTATACTTGCTTTAGGCGACGACCATACCGATGAGGATATTTTTAAAACATTATCTCCAGAAGCCTATACAATAAAAGTAGGCAGCAATATTTCAGCTGCCCGTTATTATTTAAAAGATTATCATGAAGTAAGAGATTTATTGAAAGGATTGATTCAATAGCTAATTAAAGAAATACAGGTCTGTCTAGCTTAATAGCAATACGATGGGCGGCATTCATCAGGCCTACATGACTGTAGGCCTGAGGGAAGTTGCCCCATTGACTACCATCTACTTCATCCACATCCTCACTAAAGAGTAACAAATGGTTGGCATATTTAATAATAGATTCAAACTCTTTAATGGCATCATCAATTCTTCCTACACAAGCCAATGCTTCAATATACCAAAAGGCACAAATCAGAAATGTGGTCTTTGGTTTTCCAAAATCATCTGTGTGTAAATACCTGTAAAACAATCCATTTTCTGTCCTCAGTTCATTCTCTAGTGCAATTAAATGATCCTTGGCTTTTTGGGAATTTGGATCCAGGTAATTCATCAGAATAAGTTGCAAAGTGCTGGCATCCAGGTGTGGACTATCTATTGCATGGGTGTATACTTTACGTACAGGATCATAGCAATCTTCAATATGTTTTGCCGCCTTGTCAATTAAAACCTGAGCCCTCTCTTCATAAACACTATTTCCTATTGTTTTAGCCATTTTCAATGCTGCATTGGCACCAGCCCACTGGAAGAGATTGGTATAGCAATGTGTATTGGCAATGTTTCTAAATTCCCATATACCTGCATCTTTCTCGTCGATAGTACGTTCAATTTTTTTGAGCAGATAATCCAACCACTTTTCAGAGTCCTTTCTTTCCGAGTAAATGAAACGTGAATCTGTATAAAGTGGTAGCATAGAAACCAATACCTGACCATAAATGTCATTTTGGATATGCTCAAAAGCTTGGTTTCCAACTCTTACAGGCTTGTTACCTAAATAACCATCGATATTATCAAGGATACGTTCGGTCAGCACCCTTTCACCTGCAATGCCAAATAAAGGCTGATAGCGTTGATCGTCTCTAAACGAAATATCGGTTACGTACCCAAAGTACTTTTCCATTTCCTCAAAATGTCCGATATGGTTTAAAGCAGTAATCACATAATAAGTATCCCGCATCCAGCAGTACCTATAGTCCCAGTTACGCGTACTTCCCTGCGATTCTGGTAAACTAGTTGTACTTGCTGCGATAATCGCTCCAGTGTCTTCATACTGATGTATTTTGAGCGTTAAAGCAGAACGTATCACCAGCGACTGGTAAAATCCTGCTATTGTGGTATGTTTAATCCAAGTGCGCCAATATTTGATGGTTTCTGTTAAAAATCTATCGGCAGTACTGATGATAGGTGCTCCCAACTCATGTCCATAAGTAAGAATCAGGTATTTCGCTTCATTTAATGCAAAATACTTTTCATCTTCAATATAGCTTAATGAAATGTTGGTACTGAGTTGCATATCATCATCCGCGCCCTGAAATTCGATATGGTTGCTACCACGATGTCCAGTTTGAACAATTGTACCATAATCATAAACGGGTTTACACCTTACGCAAATCCTGGGCTCCCCTTCCAACGGTTCAATTTTTCTGATTAACATTAGCGGTTTAAAGTAGCGTTCAAACTGATGAAATCGAGGTGCATAATCCACTATTCGGTACTTACCTTCAGGATTACTGATTTCAGTGCATAATACATTGGTATTTTCGAGGTAATATTGTCTTGAAGTATATTCACCTTTTGGAAGAATAGAAAATTCACCACCTTGTTTTTTGTCCAGTAAACCACCAAAAACAAAACTGCTGTCGAAGCGTGGCCAGCACAGCCAATCTACATTTGTGTTTTTGTTGATATGAGCAAGGAATGCGCAATTTCCGATAATTCCAGTCTGGTAAGTGTGTCTTTCTGTCATAAATAATAGCAATTGATCTATTATAACAACAGGAAGGCTGTGGTTTTGTTCATTTTAAAGATAAATACTGATGTTATTTGATAAAATTATTATATAAACTGTTAATAGACAGGCGTAGTATATCTTGGAATCCGTCTTTATATTTAGGGTTGCAGCCATTGTTAATCACTACTATTCCGAACTTTTCTTTTGGGTCAAAGAACATAGCACTAAACAGGCCATAAGCAGAGCCTGTGTGTCCTTTTAGACTAATGCCTGGAATCAGATTATCTGCAGTTGTAATTGCCAGACCATATTTACTAGAGGCTAGTACTGGAGTCTGCATCAGCTTTGCACTCTTTTTAGAGATAATCCTGACCCGGTTTGCCTTGCCATAATTCATATGCATGATCATATCTTTGGCCAGATCTGTGGCTGAAATCTTAAGTCCCCCGGTTGGTGAGAATATTGGCGTACTATAACCCATTTTATAAGTTCTCAAATCATCAGCCCTGGAATCATATGCTGCGGGTGAGGCTATTAAAGTTTTTTTCAGCGTATCATATTCATACAGTGTTGCAAAACGCTTAGCATCTAAAGAATCAATACAATAACCGCCATAGATATCCAAGGGTTTTAGGATATGTTGAACAATGTAGTTGTCAAAACGTTCTCCAGAATATTTCTCTATTACTGCGCCTGTCAAGTTATAATTCAGGTTACAATACCTGTAACCTTTGCCAGGTTCATAATTATTATAGCATTTTTCCCAATTGACATTCTTTTCAGGATTGATGTTATCAAGGTTAAAATAACCCTGACTATCATTTATACTAGAGCTATGGGACATCAGCATTTTTAAAGTGACGACTGTTTCCGGATATTTAGGATTCCTTATTTTAAAGCCAATAAGCTTAGATATATCATCATTTAAAGACAATTTACCAACCTCTACCAATTGCATAACGGCGGTTGCAGAAAAAGATTTAGATATAGATGCAATTCTGAAAATGTCAGTATCAGACAGTGCTGTATTACTTTCCTTGTTTTTAAAACCAAAGGAATGTGTATAAATGATCTTACCTTTTTTAACCACAGCAACGGATAGGCCAACTGCATCCAGATCTTTCATAATACTTTGTATTTCATTTTCGGCATTTGTAATGTTTGATTGTGCGTTTGCAGTAGTTGAAAAAAGGATGATTAACGACAGTGGAATAAGACACTTAAGAGAATTGATCATATCTGGGGTTTTATATAAATGGGTGTAACCATTTTGGATACACCCATTCCTATGTTGTGCCTGCCCTACGCGGATCACCCACTCACAGGACTTTTTTGTCGTTTTAAATATGGCTTCTTAATACTGATAACAATTTACGGAAAAAATTGATTTTAATTCACAACAATTTTATTCACAAATCCACATTTTGCCAATTATTACTCTGTAGTTTAAAGAATGGATTAAGTTTTATCGGTTTGTAAAGTTATATTTGTGCAGTAAAACACATTAAAACTCATATTATGGCCTCATTAATCAGTTTATCAGCATTATCACTAATCATCATGGTTACTGCTTTTTATTTAACATTCAGAAAAAAAGACAATCATAACAGCGGACACTAATTTCCGCTGCTAGCTATTTCTTTTGCCTTTGATCAGCATTTTCATGGCATGCTCCATTGTACCAGCTTTAATTACTTCCCCAGAGTTCACGAAGTAAATCTCATCTGCATTTTCAATGGTGTTTAGTCGGTGGGCAATGATTACCAATGTAGTTTCCGTTGGTAACTTCTTAAGAATGTCACTTAATAATTTCTCTGTAATGGTATCGATGTTTGCCGTAGCTTCATCCAATATCAGTAGCTCAGGCTTACGCAAGACCGCTCTCATAAAGGCAATTAGCTGTTTCTGACCCAAACTTATATTGTCAGAATTGGATAACACCTCGGTTTCCAGTCCTTTGTCGAACAAGGCCAGTAAATCATCAAGGTGTGCTTCTTTAATTACTTCTTCCAATTGCTCATTGCTGAAGTCTTTATATTCGGTATTGCTGTATAAGATGTTATCCTTTACTGTTCCTGTAAATAAAAAGGGCTCCTGTAAAATAAAACCGATTTTGTTACTACGTTCTTCGGCAGTAAAAGAGCGAATATCTTTTCCTGCCAGTAAGACCTCCCCTTTTGTGGTATCATACAAACGGGCCATAAGCGAAGCTGTAGTCGTTTTTCCACCACCAGTAGGACCAATTAAAGCGTATGTTTTTCCCTTTTGTAGTTCAAAACTGATATTGTGCAAAATCTCTTCGCCACCAGCGTAAGAGAAATGAACGTTTTTAAATGCAATAAGCGCATTAGTCTGATGCGTATGTGTATCCGTGATAACTTTAAGGTCACTTTCTAAAGATAAGATCTGCGAGATTCTGTCCCAAGCCGCCATTGCCACCTGGAATGTGCTCCATAAAGCAGCCAGTTGTCGAAGGGGATTATAAAAGTTTATTGCATAAGAAAGATAACTGATTAATAAACCCACAGAAAACTCTCCAATTGAAATCAAGTGAATACCATAGAGCAATACAATCAGCTGAGCAGCACTAGAGAAGAAACCAAATACAGGGACAAACATCGTATTGGCAATACCTGCACCAATAGCGGTCTTGTAGTTCTCTGTATTAGTTTCATTAAATCTTTTTCTGAAATAATCGCGACGATTAAAGGCAATGATCACTTTAAAGTTATTGAGGCTTTCCTGAATTCCGGCGCTCAGGTTTCCTACACTTTTTAAGTTTAGAGCATTCTTTCTTTTTACCCAGGCAGAAACGACTGTAGCGAATAATAAGATAAACAGACCCGGAACAAGTGTAGCAGCACCAAGTTTAAAATTGATGACCAGTAAAAATACACCAGCGCCAATCATGGTAAAAATGCTACTTAGAAACTGCATCAGCGATTGTGAAAAGAACTGATTAAGCTTATCCGTATCATTATTTACCCTTGAAATCAAATCACCCGCTTTATTCTGGCTAAAGAATGCTACCGGGAGTTCTTGTATCTTACTGAAGATGGCATTCCGCAAAGTATATAAAGTCCGCTGTCCCACTCCTCCCATCAATTTAGTTTGCAGGTAGCCTGTAACCAAAGTAAGCAGGTACATGCCAAATAGAATAGCAGCATACATGAGCACCCCATTATATTGTTTAGTGCTGATATAATTATCTATCGTATGACCAATAATAAGTGGTGACAATAAGAGTAATGTAGCATTGATGATCATTGCAAAAAAAGCGAGTAGCAGATTTTTGCGTTCATGTTCAATAAGCTTTAGCAGCTTTTTAAGCACTGCAAATGTTGATTTCTTTTCTTCCTTACCAGTAATATGGTTAAGATTGTAGTTCATAATTGCTGGTACTTTGTTGTGAGTTGAAAATTTGAACGTATTCAGGACTGCTGCTCATGAGTTGTTGGTGTGTGCCTTGTCCTATGATCTCACCTTGCGTGATGAGTATTACATGATCATAGTTTTGTACTGCTGCAATTTTCTGAGTTACAGAAAGTAAAGTAAGGCCAGGGAAATTCCGCTGTACATTTTCCAAGATACGTTGTTCCGTATTGTTGTCTACCCTTGCTGTAAAATCATCCAACAATAAAACCTTAGGGTTTAAAGCCAATGCACGAGCTAACATGATCCTTTGTTTTTGTCCGCCTGATAAATTAGAGCCCCTTTCCGATACAATGGTATTCAGCTTTTCAGGAAGAGTATCTATAAAGTCCCTTAATTCAGCAGTTTCAATTGCCTTTTCTAAAGATTCATCGCTCACCTGGTCATTAAAAGCAATGTTCTCTCTGATGCTCATGTTAAAGATGATACTATCCTGAAACACAAAACCAACCTGATTATGAAAAGTTTCCTGGTTATAATCCGACACTGGTTTATCATCAAACAAAATCTCACCACTATCCGGTTTAATTAATCCTGTCAGTAAATATAATAACTGCGTTTTACCGGCAGCAGTTGGACCAATGATCGCAGTTTTTGAACCAGGTTTCAAACTAAATGAAATGTCCTTAAGCACAGGTTTCTGTCCATAAATAACATTGATGCCTTTCATTTCCACAAGTCCTTTCAGCTCTGCTGTTATGGTGCCAGAAGCAGTATCATTATCCTTATTTAATACATGAGATATACGTCCATAAGATGCTGTAGCCTGTGCAATTACATTACTCATAAAGCCAATTACTATAATTGGGAAAATAAGCATGGCCAGGTAACTATTAAAAGCTGCGAAATCACCGAGGGTCATTTTATCAGATATCACATAATGTCCACCTAATAATAAGATGGTTAACCCGGCAAGATTGGCAACGAATATAATTACAGGTATTAGTCCCGCAAACAGATTTAATATAGAAAGGCCAAGCTCTTTAGCTTTAGTATTGGCTGATAAGAACTTTACATATTCCAGTTGCTGGGAATTAATAACGCGGATTAGTGCTGCTCCAAGAATACTTTCATTAATCACCTTATTTAGCCAGTCTATTACTTCCCTGCTTTGTTTAAAAAGTACGCTTACTTTTCTGATGACTAAAAAAAATGTGATTCCGATAATTGGGATGATTGCAATGATAGTCAATGCTAATTTCCAATTGATGGTTAACAACAGAATGGTGGCTCCAAAAATGATAAATATGGAAGAGGTGATAGAAACTATAGCCTGTGCTATAAATACTTTAATTGAGTCAACGTCTGCCGTAAGGTTGGTCAATAATTTGGAAGGGTTTGACTGCTCAATGTAAGCATTGCTTTGCCTTGAAATTTGATCTGCGAGTTTCGTTCTCAGGTCTCTTGCTACTTTCTCTGAAGCGTAAGTTTGAATGATGCTTTGCAAAAAGGTAAACAGCAGTACAAAAAGTATTGCCACAGAGAACTTGATAAGAATACTTTGCAAATCAAACGTACCATTAGTATAAGCATCTATCCCATTGGCAATGATTTTTGGTAAGAGCAAGTTTACCCCGTTGCTGATCAACGCAAACAGTAGTAGTAAGATAATCAGCCCTTTGTAGGGCTTTAGAAGGTTAAGAATATTTGGTTTTCCAGTTGTACTGGTTTTTTTATTCATAGTGTAAAGCTATCCATTATTTTCATGGATTGTATAGCCTGATCTGCAGAACATGGATTAATTGTTTCTCCCTGGAAATATCTAACCACCTCAGCAATCATTGGCTGTTGAACATGTTGTAAGGCGTCAAATATAAATTCTTCTTCATTCCCATCTTTGCTTAAGGTTACTTTATGTCCAAACATGGGGAAGTTAATTCGTCCATTTGTTCCAATAATTTCACAAACATCCCTGTTTTCAGCTGCAGAAAAGCACCAGTTACCATTAAATACTACTCCATTTTTAAACAAAATATGCCCAGTCACCATATCATCCACTCCATAAGTGTTTCCTTGATTTAAAGAAAGTCCCTGAGATTGTTCCACTGCTCCGAAGAAGTGAATCATCAAGTCGAGCTGATGAGGGGCCAGATCATGAAATAAACCACCACCAGAGATGGCAGGATCCATACGCCAGTTACTTTCCGAATTTGCAATTAAATCAGATTTTGGGGGCTGTAGCATTTGTAGTTGTACAAGTTTTACCGTTCCAATTTCATTATTTTCTAAAAGTGACTTTACTTTTTGAAACATAGGTTGCTCACGTCTATAATGAGCAACCGATAACTTTGCATTATATTTTGAAGCTGCATTTCTCATGCGTATAGCAGCATCTGCATTTAAAGTCATTGGCTTTTCTACATATACAAATTTACCTGCTGCCATAGCTTTAATAGCATACTCCTCATGTTGTAAAGGAGGGGTAGCAATATAAATTGCATTTATTTCAGGATCATTAATAATCATGTTTACATCATCATACCATTTAGGTACCTGATGGCGTGTTGCATAATCTCTGGCTTTTTCACCATCACGACGCATTACAGCTAATAATTTAGAATTGGCTACTTTGTTAAAGGCAGGACCGCTTTTAACTTCAGTTACATCTCCGCAACCAATAATGCCCCATTTAATTACTTCCACTTCTTTTCTCCCCAGCATGTTTCTAACTTTCTCTATAAAATAGTTAGGTTTATTACTTAATGATATCTCCATTCTATAAATTATCTATATAGGTAAAAAAAGTTATAATTAAATACATAAGCATTTTTTAGGCCATAAACAGAATGTTACTTTGTGCAATTTACGGATAAAGCCTATTGATCACAAATAAAATGTTTCTAAACAAAAAAGCTTTTCTGTTTGTTAAAATAGAAAGTTAAAGCTGATTATAGCTTTAAACACTATTGAAAACATTTAAATAAGAATCTTATGAAAAAGCTAATTTTTACTATTGTTTTAGGAAGTGTTATGGCATTTGGAGCAAATGCGCAAATACAAAAAGGAAATGTGATGATAGGAGCAAACTTGTCGGACATTAAATTTGGGTTAGATAAGCCTAACGTATTCACATTTAATGTTAGTCCGAAGGCAGCATGGTTTGTACAAGACGGACTTGCTATCGGAGGTGAGGTTAATCTTGGTATCGCAACACAAAAAGGAAGCGGAACAGATTTTAACTATGGAGTTAGTGCTCTAGGAAGGTATTATGGAGAAACAGGTGCAAATGAAATTGTTAAGAGCTCCAGGTTCTTTGGAGAAGCTACAGTTGGTGTTCAGGGTTATAATCCATCAGGAGGTGGTAGTACCAATGGATTAGGTTTTTCATTTGGTCCAGGCTTTACCTATTTCGTTACACAAACAATTGGCCTTGAAGCCTTATTGAAATACAATGGTGTTGTTGGTTTCGGTACCAGTGCCTATGCTCATAACATTGGAATAGGTGTTGGATTTCAAATTTATCTACCAGGAAAAAGTACAGCTAGAAAAGTTGAACGAGATATGAAATAATATAAAATCAAAAAATATTTGGTGAATAAGAATAAATTAGTACTTTTGTGGTGAGAGCGTTAATTTAACGGGGGTAAGTCTTAGGACCTATCCCCGTTTCTTTTTTAGTCCGCCCTACTTATCAAACTTTTGCCCTTACAGGTTATTATTTCTAAAGTTATATTGCTTTACCACATCCTCTGGTACACCCTCCCATTTGTTTGGTGTATTTCCAGCATACCCTAAATCTTTAACTCCCATTTCAGTGGTGAAAAATCCTGAAGCAGTCAGATCTCTCATGAGGTTAAAAAAGGCTACGCCTTGTTCCATTCCTGGTTTTACTTTTCTTGGATAGGCTATCAGATCTAGCATTTGTGTTTGCTGGCTTGCTGATGCATCTTTAAATGGCTTCTCAAATCTGTTTAAACATTGTAGATCCAGCCATTTTAATCCGCCCCTCATGGGAAGTTGATGATAGGGTAAATCCTTTACAATAAATTCTATAAACTCAGGAACTTTCGCATCTGTAGCACTTCCTGATTTTTCATCTTTTGGAATAATGATATCTGATAAAACAGCAATAGTAGCCATTTCATGTGCACTGAAAAACTTTTCTTCATGTAGTTTTTTATCTCTGGCAATTTCGAACTCCTGTCTGCCAGGTTGTTCCGACTCACTGGATTCACCTGAAAGTTTAGGACTCTTCTCGCCAGGTTTACATGCATCAAGTAGTACTGACGCACTGATGGTGGTCAGCCCAAGGATTTTTAATGATTGACGTCTGTTCATGTTATTAAATATTTTGCTTCTTCTTTTGATCCAGAATATATTCAGCTGTTCTCATTGATAATGCCAGAATAGTCCAGGTGGCATTTTTATCTCCCTGTTGTACAAATGGTGCTGCATCAACTACGAATAGATTTTTACATTCGTGAGCCTGACACCATTTATTTAAGGCAGATTTCTTTGGGTCATTACCCATTCTTATGGTTCCTACTTCATGGATAATTTTACCCGGAGCAAGTAATCCGTAATTTGTTTCTGCCCCTTCTATATTTGAAGTTATGATAGCACCCATTGCATGCATCATTGCCTGGAAAGTCTCTTGCATATGCTTAGCCTGCTTAATCTCTTCGTCTGCCCATTTATAGTTGAAACGCAATACTGGAATACCGTATTTATCTACCACTTTAGGGTCTATTTCGCAATAATTGCTTTCTCTGGCAATTGCCGTTCCGCGACCAGCCATTCCTACGCGGGTTCCATAAAACCTTCTATAATCATCTTTTAAGGATGCACCATAGCCTCCTGGTTCTTTCATTTTGCCATTTCTATCAGGTACCAGCCCATTTAGATTATGCATGCCATCAGTAAAACCATAGGCTGGCATACCCATACCTCCCCAGTATTCTATATGATAACCACGTGGGAAATCGAGTTTTTTGTTGTCCAGCCACCATGGTGAATAGATATGAACACTACCAACACCGTCTTCATTATAACGCTTTCTATCCATTAATTGAGGTAAAAAACCACTTAAGCCGGCTCCGGTAGAGTCGTGTAAGTATTTACCAATAATACCACTGCTATTTGCCAGTCCATCAGGGTGAGCAGCAGATTTGGAGTTTAATAATATTCTGGCAGATTCACAGGCACTAGCTCCTAAGACTACTACTTTAGCATTTACCTGGTATTCCTGCATGTCTTTTTTATTAATATAGGATACCCCTATAGCTAAACCTGCTGAATCTGTCAATACTTCTCTTACCATTGCATTGGTAATGACGGTCAGATTTCCACTTTTTATTGCTGGAATAACCAGGCAGGAAGAGGAAGAGAAATCTCCATATACTTTACAGCTTCTGCCGCATTGTCCGCAATAAAAGCATGGTGCACGGTCAGTGTTTCCTGGTAAGGCTTCTGTTAATACTGAACCTCGACCTGGAATTACAGTTACACCTGTCTTTTCTCCTGCTTTTTTAATGAACAATTCATTTAAGCGGGGTTTTGGTGGTGGTAAAAAGATCCCATCTGGTTCATTTGGTATGCCCTCTACACTGCCGTAGACACCTATTAAGCGGTCTATTTTATCATAATATGGTTTTATTTCATCATAGGTTATTGGCCAGTCGTCTGTCAAGCCATCTTTACATTTAAAATCATCAGGTCCCATTCTTAGGGATATCCTACCCCAATGATTGGTTCTTCCCCCCAGCATTCTAGAACGAAACCAGGCAAATTCAGAATTGTTTTTTTGTGTATAGGGCTCGCCATCCAGCTCCCAGCCCCCATAGGAAGCATCGAAATCACCAAATGGTCGTGTAGTACTAGCACCTCTACGTGGCGATTCCCAAGGCCATTTTAGCTGTTGAGCGTGAAGACGTGGATCAAAGTCCTCACCGGCTTCTAACATCAAAACCTTTTGTCCGGCATTAGCCAGTACGTATCCAGCCATCCCTCCTCCTGCACCTGAACCAACTATAATTACATCATAATTTTTAGTTGATTTTTTAATCTGAAATTCATCCATATTGTATTATTCGTATTTGGTTACTGTAATTTATATCTTTTTGGATTATGATCTAAATATTTTCGGTAAAATATGCTTTATTGCATTTAATATTAGTATTCTAATCAATTGTTACCATTTAACGAAAATGAAGGTTGGACTTTAATTGAAAATCGCTTTATTTGTATAATTTTACCAACTAAATACTAACCAATTTTAATGCAGTCAAAACAATTTACCTGGCAAATAGCCTGGGACTATCAAGCATTTCGAGTAAAATTCATCATTGGAATGTTGATTCTGGTAGCCATTTTAATTTTCATCCCTCATTTCTTTTCGCATATAGAAACCAGAGAAGGTATTGAACTAAATGATTGGATGTTGAATATTATACCGGCAAAGGACGTTTCAGTACTGATATTTGCCGTTTTATATGGAATGATTTGTTTTCTGTTGGTCAGAATGTCGAAAAATACAATCATGTGCCTTACGGCTTTGTGGTCATTCATATTTTTATGTATTGCCAGGATCATCACCATATCATTAGTGCCATTAGATCCGCCTGCTAATATTGTTCATCTGTCAGACCCCTGCTCAATTTTTTTTTATCATGCGAATGTGATTACTAAGGATCTATTCTTTTCAGGACATACAGCTACTGTTTTTTTAGTGGCACTTTGTTTAGAGCGTAAACGTGATAAGATGATCGCATTTACGGCTACTGGAATTATTGCTGTATTGCTATTGATCCAACACGTACATTATACAATAGATATTGTTGCAGCTCCAATATTTATGTGGATTTGCTGGTATCTGGGGAAAGCGATGGCTAAAATTTAGTGATTTTGTTATCTAGTAACTAAAGGGAGGTTGTACTCCCTTTAGAACTAAATATATACGAGAACGTACCAAATGTGAAATTCATTTTAGTAAAACCTGACGCACTAGCATGCGTCAGGTTTTGGGTTTTTATAGGGGGATGATTAAAAGTAGAAAAGATTGAATTCTCACGCAATTATATTACGCAAACGCTATGTTTTACGTGGTAAATGATTACTTTAACGTGGTGAACGAAATGTGCCAAGTTGATTAAGATGGCAATTATGCTATTCGATACTTTTGAATTAACTTTGAAAACTGGTGTAATATTGAAATAATAAAATATATTAAGCAATAACGTGTTTGTAATCGTAAATATAGCTAAGTTTAGTGAAAAATTTAATTAACGTATAGATGACAGATAAATTAAACTGCGTTATTATTGAT
Organism: Pedobacter sp.; assembly: GCF_041645105.1. GTDB lineage: Bacteria > Bacteroidota > Bacteroidia > Sphingobacteriales > Sphingobacteriaceae > Pedobacter. Next base: position 267,153 of record NZ_JBAZQQ010000003.1, on the reverse strand, counting down.
GATGAAAAACATGGCATTGAGCTATTGTCTGAATATATTGAAGAATTGCCAAATTTAACACTCTTAAAGTATTATACTGATCCATTGGCTGCATATAGGAACATTACCTGGGAAGACCATATTGATATTATCTTTTTGGATATTGATATGCCGGGTATGACTGGCATAGAGCTAGCCAGAATGATAAGGCACAAATCTAAATTCCTTGTAATTACTACTGCTCATACCAAATATGCAGTTGAAGCCTTTGGCATTTATGCCAATGACTATCTTTTAAAACCTATTTCTTTAAATAACTTTGCAATCGCAATTAATAAGATGATAGATTTTGACAAGCTTGGAAGAGATAGGATCAAACCTAAGACTTCCGACTTTTTCTTCATTAAAACAGATCAGAGTCAAAAATATATAAAAGTCAATCTGAAAGATCTTGTAGCTGTTGAAGGCTTGAACAATTATGTAAAACTACATACTATTAATTCAATGTATGTAGTTTATTTAACAATCAAGGAGGTAGAACATAAATTAGAGGGTGATAAATCTTTTATCAGGGTTCAGCGATCCTTTATTATTTCAATCGATCATGTAAATAAAATTGAAGGTTCTTCGATAACCTTAAATAATAACCTGGAAGTCCCTTTGGGTGCTACATATAAAAAGCAGTTCTTATCATATTTAGAAGATAAAACATTAAGATCCAACCGGGGAGTTCCGGAGTAAATTATAAAACGAACTATCTTTTTGATTAAAATACAAATACCCGCTCTGTTTTAAACTGTACAGATATACTTGATTACCATTGCATATAATGAAGAACTACTTAAGAAAAATACTATTGTTTTTAATGAAGTATAAAATTCATTTTATAGCATGGTTTTTCTTTATTTTCTATGAAATTGTTTTGACGGGTATATTAAGAGGCTACTTTGCAAGCTTCGGAAATTACTTTGTATTTTATGTTTTCAATATATTTTTGTTCTACTTCCATGCACATGTTGTACTACCTACTGCCTACAAGCAACAAAAACAGACATTCTGGGTGCTTCCTCTCCTGGTAATTATAGAGGTAATAATATATGTACCCTTAACTATTGGTGCTGTAGCACTTTTGCAACAATATGCCGATCTTACGATCTCTACAAAAGCAGCAATAAATAAAACATCCGTAGGTAACGGAGTTTGGAGAGCTATTTACTTTATTCTTTTTTCTTCTGGTTATTATTATTTAACGAGCTATTTTAGAGAGCGCAAAAATGCTCAGCAAGCTGAAAAGGACAGGCTATGGATGATTATTGAAAATCAAACAATACAATCTGAATTAATCAAAACCCAGTATGCGCATTTAAAAGCTCAGATTAATCCACACTTCCTATTCAATACATTGAGTTTCATTTATACCAATATCCGTAAAACTTCTCCGGAAGGTGCTGAAGCTGTATTGTCTTTATCTGAAATGATGAGGTTTGCCTTACGCGATGAAACTGAAAATACACTCATCCCGGTACCTTTAGAGATTGAACAGATTGAAAACTTGATTAAGCTTCATACACTTAAATCGGGTAGTCCATTAAACCTTACCTTAAAGTACGATAAGACCTTGGATAACATTGAAATTATCCCTCTGGTTATGCTTACTCTGGCTGAAAATATCTTTAAGCACGGTGATTTGACTAAACCTGATAAACCTGCTGTAATGTCTGTGAGTTTTGACGGGAATACTATATTGATTGAAACCAGTAATTACATCAATTCTAATTATGTTCGCCAGAGCCATAATATTGGCCTGGACAATACTGTAAAGAGATTAAAACTGATTTATGGTGATAATGCGGTTCTTAGTTTTAATAGGGATAGCACTGGCTATTTCAATTTGTATGTAAGAATTAACTTGTTCAACCCAGAAAATTCTGTGCATCCTGAATTTAGGAAGGATGAATATGTTCCTGACTTTCTCTCCAAATAATCTGGCGATATATGTTAAAATAGAAAAGCCTCCGGAATTTTTCTGGAGGCTTTTCTATGTAATTGCAATAAATACTTAAGATTTAGGATCTAATGCAGCATTGATTCTTACTAATAAATCTTGTAAGTGATATTTGCTCATACCTGTTGCAGTAGGTATTGCTGTACGGATTTCTCTTGCAAGCGTTGTTAAATGAGCTCTACCTATACTCGAAACATCCGAACTGGTTGGATCGGTTACTCTCATACCCGGGAACATTGATCCACCTGTTGAAGCTGCAGGTGCTTTAATTAATTTAGCCAGGTTGTCTATATATGCCTTTTGCAGATTTCTTCTATAAACATCAATGGTTTTACGTGAAGACAATTCTGTCCATACTCCGGCCTTTAAATCAGTAAACAAGTTGCCGATAGTATAAGCTTTTGCACCGTTTAAAGCTTCTGCATTGATCAGCTTATTAATAGTGTTTGGGTTCAATAGTCTGCCCAAAACATTCTTTTGAGTACCCTGGAATATATCAACTGGATTTAAACCTGTACGTTCTATCAGTTCCTTATTGATTAACCATGTTGGTGTAGCAAATAACTGACTGTTTAGGAAAGTCATAGCTTCTTTTTGTTTTGCAAATGGTACATGTTCAAACGATGGACCTTTTTCTTCAACACTTTTTGGTGAAGTATAGATACCACCTACATGCTTAACTACGTGCCCCATATAACGACCCCATTGTCCTACCACTTCAGTATAAAGTGTTTTGGCATTGGCATAACCTTCGTTAGGTTCTTTACTCCATGTTAGGATATTTGGTAACACGCGTTTCAGGTTTTTAATACCGTAAGTTGATGCCAGCATAGCATTGTCACCAATATCTTCACTTTGGTTACGTGGATCATCAGGGTCAGATTCTGTACCAAAGGTTAAACGCTTGTTTGCACCTACCCTTTTGATAATCGTTTGATTTGAATAAGTAGCTTCATCTGCTGGTGTATTAAATTCAGGTAACCATTTATAACCCCATTCAATTGCCCATAAATCATAATCTCCAATTCTTGGAAAGATGCCTTTTGCAGTTACATTATCTTCTGGTTGAGCTACGTAGTTGAACCGAGCATAATCCATGATTGATGGTGTATGGCCATTTTTTTCTACCCATTGCTTGTCTCTTAGTTTTTCTACAGGAACTGTTGCTGATGAACCAAAGTTATGGCGTAAACCTAAAGTATGACCAACTTCATGTGAAGAAACAAAGCGAATCAGCTCTCCCATTAGTTTGTCATCAAACTTCATTTTACGTGCTTGAGGATCAATTGCAGAAGCCTGTATGAAATACCAGTTTCTTAACAACAACATGATATTGTGGTACCAGTTGATATGTGTTTCTAGGATTTCTCCTGTACGTGGGTCATGAACATGCGGACCACTTGCATTTGGAATGTCAGATGGCTTATAAACGATTACGCTATGTCTGGCATCATCAATATTCCATGCCGGATCATTTGGTGCTTCTTTAGCTACGATGGCATTTTTAAAGCCTGCTTTTTCAAAAGCAACCTGCCAGTCGTTTACACCTTGAATAAGATAAGGAACCCATTTTTTAGGTGTTGCCGGGTCAATGTAATAAACAATTTGTTTTTTAGGTTCAACCAGCTCGCCTCTTTTGTATTTTTCTACATCTTCAGCTTTTGGCTCTAAACGCCAGCGGGTAATCAAAGATTGATTTTTAACACCATGTGGGTTTGCATCAAAATCTACATATCCGGTAGCAAAATATCCTACACGAGCATCAAAGAACCTTGGCTTCATTTGCTTAGATGGCAAAAGTACCATTGAACTGTTTAGTTCGTAAGTAGCTGGTGTTGCACTTGGAGCAGCTCCACCCATCATGCTACCTGGCATTTGTGGAGCAGATTTCATATAGGTCTTAAGAGTTCTTATTTCTATATTCATAGGATAAGCCTTAATTTCCTTGATATAACTTCTATCGGGCAACTGATTAGCTAAAGACAATCTTTTCTTAACTGATGCATCAAAGAAGAAAATATCATTATCACTGTTCATATAGTCTGTAACATCAATAACAACTCCTTTAACACCTGAAATTGAATCTTTAGCAAATGCTTTGATATCAAAAGAAGCAACTAAAGGTTGGATATTTGAACTCATTACTGATTTGAACATTCCGTGTTCTGTAGTATCATTCGAGCGCTCTCTGAAAGAAACACTTTTAAGGTATACTTTGTTAGAAGGACCTTTTTCGAAGCTGATTACATTATCGCCGATATGATCGCCACCGTAACCCATCATCGAGGCACGATTTCCTGCTGCTGCTTTACTAATTCTGTTAACTGTTAATATTTCTCTGCCTAATAATGAGTCAGCAATTTCAAAGAAATAACGGTCTTCAACATTATGAACTTTAAACAAACCCTTATCGGTTTTGGCTTTAGCAGTAATCACCTGGCTATATGGTTTTGGGCCAGTTGATGGTGCCCCCGGACGGTTCATGGCATTAGGATTGCCTGCTGGTGCAGCCGTAGCCGGCACAGGTGTTGGGGTTTTCGGTTTTCTTTTTTGCGAAAAACCCTGATAGCTGGTACACAATAGTGCCAGTGCGATCAAACTTAATTTATTCATTTAGATTATTAATTATAAGATTAGTTGGTTGTATGATATAAACCTATAGTTAGGGGCAACAGTATAAAATACCAATTGCCCCTAAAACAAAATTTATAAGGTTATTATTACTTGGCTTTATAAGCAGCTATACCGCTTCTTAAATAATCAGCATATTCTTTAGCGTTAAAGTTTGCACCCTGTGGGGCAACTAAAGGATTAAGGTCTTGTCCAGCCAGCACATATAAAGGCTGTGCATTGGAAGCATATCTTGTAGCCTGGAAATCAAGGTTCCAATAACCAATATCATCGGTATTGCGTTTCAGGATTTTAGAATAATGAACTTTCTCTGCAGGCATCTTAATGTTACGGTCATCAACATATAACTGAATAAGTACATATTCCTCTTTAATCAATCTTGCGACTTCCTGGTCAATCCATACCAGATCTTCCATTCTACGACAGTTTACACAGGTATGTCCGGTAAAGTCTAACAGAACGGGTTTGTTTACTTTCTTAGCATACGCCATTCCCTCATCCAGGTCAAAGAATACATTGAAGCCTACTGGTGCTTTTAAGGATTCACTATGTTTCACCTTAGAGGGGAAATCTGTTGAACCACTGGAAGCTGCCGGTCCATGTGCATTTAAGATGAAATCCTGAGTATTCATTGGCGGCGCAAGTCCACTCAATACACTTACAGGAGCTCCCCATAATCCAGGAACCATGTATACCGCAAAAGAGAACGACAGGATCGCAAAGAACAACCTTGGTACAGAAACATACTTCAAGTCGCTATCGTGTGCAAACTTGAGTTTGCCCAACAGGTACATTCCCATCAGTGTAAAGATCACAATCCACAGTACTAAGAAAATCTCTCTGTCGAACCATTCCCAATGCCAGGCTAAATCTGCTGATGAAAGGAATTTTAAGGCTAATGCCAGTTCCAGGAAACCTAAACATACTTTTACGCTATTCAGCCATCCACCAGATTTAGGCATACTGCTTAAAAATCCAGGGAAGATTGCCGATAAAGTAAATGGTAAAGCTAAAGCCAGTGCAAATCCGAACATACCAATTGCCGGAGCTAACAACTCCCCTTTAGAGCTGGCCTGCACTAATAAAGTCCCAATAATTGGTCCTGTACAAGAGAAAGATACCAAAGCTAAAGAAGCGGCCATAAAGAAAATACCGCCTAAACCTTTACTGTTGTCTGCCTTACTATCGATCTTGTTAACAATAGAGCTTGGTAAAGTAATTTCGAAGGCTCCAAAAAAGGAAACCGCAAATATCACCAGGAGAACAAAGAACAGGAAGTTGAATAATCCACTGGCACTTAAAGCATTTAATCCTGCAGAGCCAAAGATCACGGTGATCAATAAGCCGAAAGCCACATAAATGACAATAATAGAAAGTCCGTAGATTAAAGCCTGACCAACACCTTTACTTTTGCTCCCAGCACGGTTTGTAAAATAGCTAATGGTTAAAGGCACCATTGGGAATATACAAGGCATCAGGAAAGCTAAAAAGCCACCGATGAGACCCGCAATAAAAGTTTCCCAAAGGGTTTTTTCTGCTTCAGAAGTATTTGAACTTACACCAGCAGTTGTTGCTGTTGCATTTTTCGTGGTGTCTACAGCGCTTTTTGCGCTATCAATATTTTTAAGGCTATCCGCTTTTACAGGAGCAACAGCTGCTGTATCCGTTTCAGAACCCATCTCGGTAAATACAAGATCATCTATAGACGTATCTGCTTCCTGAGCGGAGGCAAAAGTTGCAGAACCTAAGAATAGAAATAGGTAAATGACAAGCATTTTCATGCTTGTCAAATAGTTTTTTAAAATCATTATTGGCTTATTTTACAGAAATTGAAAAGTCAACAGTTTCTGGAGGAAGACACTGAGCATCATCACATACCATGTATTCAAGCGTTCCTTTTACAATTGCATTTGCACCAGTAAGTTTTACTTTTTGTTGAAATACAGCCGTTTTTTCAAAATAACTAACGTTCATGTCAAATGATTTCTCAAATTTCACAATCGCTTTTGGTTCAGTAGTTTTGCCTACAGGCTTATAAGCTTTAGATGAAGCAAATGTAAAGCTTGTCTTCACAGGACCACCATCAGCCATATTCTGTGAATAGATATGCCATCCCTCATCAATTGTAGCCTTAAAGTACAAAGTAGCTTCTGTCTTTGAAGTTTTCTTTGCAGCATAACTCCATTTCACTGGTTTTAAAATTTGACTACTCGCAGATAAGCTAAATAGTATTCCAACGGTTAACAAGATTAGGTTTTTCATTTTAATTGTTTTTTTATGTGTTAGCAAACTTATGTATTTCCCGTAATATGCAAGTCATCTGAATTTAGAAAACAGAATTTATACTAAAAATATTACGTTAAAGGTACAAGTATGACTCTTTTTGAACTACTAGGTTTAATTTTTTTGAATTAAAATGAGCTTATTAACCTTACAATCCACCGCCGAGCGTACGATATAATTCAACTCTTGCATTTAGTTGTTCATTTTTTATCGTTGCCAACTCCAATTCGCTTTGCAGCGAATTGCTTTGTGCCGTAATGACTTCAAGATAATTTGCCATTCCGCTTGCAAATAATAAATTGGCATTTTTAACGGCTAACTGTAATGTATTTACCTTTTCTTTGGAAATTGCATACTGCTGTTTTAATTTCTCAATTTTAACCAATTCATCAGAAACCTCGGTAACAGCATTGAGAACCGAATAACGAAATTGAATTACAGCTTTTTCTCTATCTATTTTTGCCAGTTCATATTGTGTCTTTAACATTCTTTTTTGAAGCAATGGCTGGGTTATTCCACCTGCAACCATCCCAAATAAAGATGCTGGGATGTTGAACCAATTACTTGCTTTGAGACTGTTTACGCCTCCACTTGCCGTAATACGAAGTGATGGGTATAGGTTTGCTTTTGCTATTCCGAGCTTGGCATTGGCTATACTTAAGGATAACTCCGCATTTTTAACATCAGGTCTTTTATTGACCATAGCTGATGGAAATCCAGCTGCTGTGCTTTCATTAACCAGTGTATATTCCAGGTTTGCCGAACGTTTAATGATTCCGGGCAAATGTCCAGTTAAAAGGCTTAATGCATTCTCCTGGATTGTAATTTCCTGTTGAAGTCTGGGAATGAGTTGAGCAGCAACCAGTTGTTGTGCTTTTGCCTGTTGAATGGCCAGAGAACTAACTTGTCCTGCATCAAATTGAAGTTTTATCATTTTAAGTGTACTGTTGGTAAGTGCCAGATTTCTTTCTGCAATATCAATCTGTGCATCCAAAGTCATCAAGCTATAATACCCTTGTGCAACACTGGCAATCAATTGTGTTTGTATGGCGTTTTTTGCTTCTTCAGTTTGAAAATACCCTGCAACTGCTGCTTTTTTCTGACTCTTGATTTTACCCCATATGTCTGCCTCCCAGCTTAAGTTCAAACCCGCGTTAAAATCCTCAATATGATTGGTGTTTAAGAGCTGTGCCGTATTGAAACCATTATTTGATGGTCTGCTGGTACTTCCTGTTACCTGAAAATTTAATTGGGGTAAGTATTCCATCTTAGCCTGCCTGATGATTTGCCTGGCAGATTCAATGTTTTCAAATGCAATCTGCATATCGAAATTTCGAATCAGAGCAGTATCGATCAGGTCAATCAGTTCCATTTCCCGAAAAAAATCAGACACAGTCTGATTGACTATACTTGAGGAATCCGGTCTAAAGCTATTCCTGAAATGATCTGGAACAACTGATTGAGGAACAGTGATGTCTTTGGTTACCTTGCATCCTGAAATAATGCCTATTCCGACTACAACAATTAATGTTTTTATATATATATTCATTTTAGAATTTTTATGATTATGAATAGATAATTTCTGAATCAACTTTTACAACTGAATGTGTTTGTTGTTCAGGAATTACAGATTTACCAGATATTTTCTCCTGCAAGTGTTGAAAAATCACAAATAAAACCGGAATTAAAAGGAGTCCGAGTATTACCCCAAAAGCCATCCCTCCCGCTGCACCAATACTAATCGAGTGATTACCTTGTGCTGATGGGCCTATTGCAACAGTCATAGGTAAAAGACCAACAACAAACGCAAATGAGGTCATCAGAATTGGTCGTAACCTTAATCTCGCAGCATCTAAGGCGGCGTTGACTAATGAAAGGCCTGCTTTACGACGCTGTATTGCAAATTCTACGATTAGAATAGCGTTCTTAGCCAGTAGTCCAATCAACATGATCAGTGCAACTTGTACATATATGTTGTTTTCTATACCAGCTATTCCAATAAATATAAATACACCTAGAACCCCTGTCGGAACAGATAGTATGACCGATAGTGGCAAAATATAACTTTCGTATTGAGCAGCAAGCAAAAAATAAACAAATATTAAACAAAGAATAAATACAACGGTCGACTGTCCATTTGAGGAGATTTCTTCTCTGGTTTGTCCGGAAAACTCAAAGCCATATCCTGAAGGCAATTGTTGAAGGGCGACTTCTTCTATCGCATTAATGGCATCACCAGAGCTAAAACCAGGTTTAGGGATTGCATTTACCTGGATGGAATTGAACATATTATAACGTGAAGCCGTTTCAGAACCGTAAACTCTGGTCAACTTTACCAGTGTATTAATAGGAACCATCTCTCCTATTTTGTTTTTAACAAAAACCCGATCAATAGCGGATGGATCTGCACGGTCTGCTATATCTGCCTGTACAACAACGCGGTAATACTTTCCAAAACGATTAAAATCAGCTGCCTGTGTACTACCAAAATAGGCTTGCATCGTTTGTAATATATCCTGGACATTAACGCCCAGCTGGTTGGCTTTATCGTCGTCGACCTCCAATTGTAATTGAGGATAATCGGCCTTAAAAGTAGTGAAAGCAACAGCTATCTCTTTTCGTTTCATCAGTTCCGAAATGAAATCATTAGCTATCCCGCTGAATTTATCTAGCTTACCTCCTGTTTTATCCTGCAATACTAAATCTAAGGCTTCTACATTGCTAAAGCCTGGTACTGTTGGGAAACTAAACACAAAGAAATTTCCACCACTTATTTGCGCAAGTTTGGCTCTGATTTGATTTGTAATTTCATTAATATCCTGTATTTTACCTCTTTCATTAGCAGGTTTTAAAAGAACAAATACGACTGCAGATGAGGGGCTTGATGATGAGGTCAGTAGGTTAAAACCAGTTATAGCGGTAACAAACCGAGATGCCTCAAGGGAGCGTAATTCTGCTTCAGCCTGCTCCATAATTTTGGATGTTCCCTCTAATGATGTTCCGGATGGCGTATTTACAGCAACAGCAACAAAGCCTTGATCTTCTGTTGGAATGAAACCTGTTGGAGTAGTACGGACCATCCAAATGGTGGCTACAACTATGATGAGCAATGCGCCAATACTGATAGCTTTGTTTTTTATAAGAAACCTTAAACTACCAATATACCTATCTGTAAGTGCAGTAAAGCTTTTATTGAAGCCTGCAAAGAATTTTTCTTTAAAGCCCACTGTTGTTTGTCCAGCTTGTGGAGTATGTGTGTTTTTTAAAAATAAAGCAGCTAGTGCAGGACTTAATGTTAATGCATTAATGGCCGATATAATAATTGCAGTTGCCATGGTGAAAGCAAATTGCCTGTAAAATACACCAGTGGAGCCTTCGAGAAAGCCAACCGGTAAAAATACAGCCGACATTACCAATGTAATGGAAATAATTGCGCCACTGATTTCATGCATCGCTTCTGTGGTTGCCTGGTTTGCTCCAATGTGTTTTTGCTCCATTTTTGCGTGTACAGCCTCAACCACTACTATGGCATCATCAACTACAATTCCAATAGCGAGTACCAGTGCAAATAATGTTAGCAAATTGATTGAAAAACCAAATAGTTGCATAAAAAAGAAGGTACCCAGAATTGCAACGGGAACCGCAATAGCAGGGATTAAAGTAGATCTGAAGTCTTGAAGAAATATAAATACTACGATAAATACCAATATAAAAGCTTCAATCAGTGTATGTATAACTTGTTCAATTGATTGATCTAAGGCTACTTTAGTACTGTAAAAAATGTTATGTTTTACACCTTTTGGAAAATCTTTTGCAGCCTTTTCCATTAACTTATTAATGGAAATCTGTATTTCATTTGCATTAGAACCAGCAAGTTGAATAATTCCTAGAACAACTCCTTTTTTACCATTTAACCTGGTAAGACTATTATAAGAATATGCACCAAATTCAATTCTGGCAACATCTTTTAAACGTAATACAGAGCCATCACTGTTTGCACGAATAGCTATCTTTTCATATTCTTCAGGTTTGCTAAGCTTCCCCTTGTATTTTATGATATATTCAAAAACTTCCTTACTGCGTTCGCCAAAGCGACCCGGTGCAGCTTCTAGACTTTTGTCTTTTATGGCAGCCATAACTTCATTAGGAGTAAGCTTATAGGTTGCCATTTGTGTCGGATTTAACCAAATCCGCATTGAATAATCTTTAACTCCTCCAAATATACTGGCCGAACCTACTCCAGGAATACGTTTAATCTCTGGAATAATGTTAATTTGTGCATAGTTTGCAATAAAAGTCTGATCGTACTTCTGCTCATCTTCTGTGTACATTCCGATGGCCATAATAAAACTATTTTGCTGCTTGGCTGTAATAATTCCTTGTTGAACTACCTCCGTTGGCAATTGACTTGTAGCTTGTGTAACACGATTTTGTACGTTTACTGCAGCTTGATCTGGATCTGTACCTAGTTTAAAATAGACAGTAATGGCTAAGGTGCCATCGTTACTTGCTGTTGAGCTCATATAGCTCATATTCTCCACTCCGTTTATAGATTCCTCCAGAGATGGGGCAACGGAACGCAATACAGTTTCGGCGTTAGCCCCAGGATAGTTGGCCGTAACAAGCACAGAAGGCGGTGCTATGTCAGGAAATTGCTGTAAGGGTAATTTGGTAAGGCTTAAAACCCCTAGTATAACCAGTAAAATGGAGATTACGGTAGCCAGTACTGGTCTTTGTATAAATATTTTGAACATGATGCTTTATATTTGAGATGGGAGGTTAGTTTTTGGCAATCTTGTCTGTTGTCCTTTGCGGGGCTATTACTGTCCCCTCCTGTAAACGATCAAGTCCACTCATTACAATCTGATCTCCGGATTTTATACCATCTTTAACCAGGTAATTTGTTCCTGATTTACCGACTATTTGAATTGCCTGTTTTTTAACTTTATTGCTGTCTGTGAGTAGGAATACAAATACTTTATCCTGAACCTCTATAGTGGCAGACTGAGGTACTGTCAAAGCATTGTCGTGTTTTAAACTCAATTGTATTTTACCGGTGTTACCTGATCTTAGCAACCCTTGTGGGTTTGGGAATTTTGCCCTTACGGTAATCGCACCAGTCGTTTTATCAAACTGACCATCTATCATATCTATCTTACCAGTTTTGGTATATTCTGTTTCATCGGCCAGTATTAATTTTACTTCGGGTAATTGTTTAAGTTTTTCATTTAATGTCTGACCAGGATACTGTTCCTTGAAATTCACAAAATCTTTTTCCCCGAGTGAGAAATAGACATGTACATCATGTACATCTGATAATTGTGTCAGTGCCTCAGTATCAGTTGAGGAGACTAGACTTCCTTGCTTTTTAATGAGACGACCAATATAACCACTTACAGGAGCCTTTATTAAGGTATATCCGAGGTTAATTGATGCAGTAGCTACATTTGCCTTTGCTTGTTCAATATTTGCTTTTGCTATTTGAGCAGTAGCTTTTGCCGATTTAAGCTGAAACTCTGATATTACCTTGTTTTGTACCAATGGTGTTAATCGTTCGACTTCAAGATTTGCATTAATTAATGTGGCTTCTGCAGAATGTTGTGCGGCAAGAGCATTATTTAATGCCGCCCGAAAAGGCTGATCATTAATTTTAAAAATAGGCTGTCCGGCAGACACAAAGGCACCTTCGTCTACATAAACTTTTTCAAGTGCTCCGTTAATCTGTGGACGAACTTGTACATTAACCGTACCTTCAATTGATGCCGGGTATTCCTGAAAAGTTGTTTCAGACCCAGTGTAAATCTGTGCTACAGGAAGTGACTGTGGGCCTGGCGCACTTGCCTCTGGTGTTTTAGGGCTGCAACTATATAGGAATAATGCAGCGATTATTATTGCTTTCATAACGTGATTAAGTGATTTAACAGTGTTAAGTGGTTGGGAATAAATGGACATATGAGTCATGATAATTTAGTTTATAAATTTTAGATATAACGAGAGTAAGTAATTTAACAGCGTTAAGTTGTGTGATAAAAAAAACGGACTTTCCTGCCCGTTTCCATAATTATTCGTCTATATATTTAATAATTCCTTTTAGGGCATCTTTTAATATATGTTGGTTCATTGCTTCGTCCCTTCCTCTATTTACCATGTTAATTGCGATTAAACCATGAATTATAGACCAGAAAGTATAATATTTACGGCATACTACTTCTTCTTCCGGATGCTCTGTTTTCATCAGCTTTCTGATTACATCTGTAAAAAGCCTGTCAACATATTCTGTTTCAGGCATTGACTTCTTTTGGTCACAACAGATCATATCTACTCCAAACATCAATTGATAATATTCCCTGTGTAAAAATGCAAAATCCCAATATGCTATCCACATTGATTCCAGTTGTTCATCAATTTTAGTATAGTTACTTTTTGCTGCTTTAATTTCCTGACCAAGGATTATATATCCTTGTCTGGTAAGTTCTAATAATATCCCCTCTTTATTTGAAAAATATTCATAGATAATAGGTGCAGTATACTCTATCCTGTCTGCAATTTTTCGCATGCTAAGTGCTTGCCATCCCTCTTCCTTCACAATTTCAAGTGCCGCACCGAGGATATTTGCTCTCGTGTCTTCCTTTAATCGTTGAATACGTTCTTTACTTCCCATTGCATTTATTATGATGTATAAATAATCTAACACCGTTAAGCAAATGTATAAACAGTTAGGAATATACATATCATCGCTTTGTCAACTTCTTGCAGGTGTTTTTTAAAAAATTGAATTAAATTGAGTTTATCGTCTTATAAGTTGGAATTTAGCGTTTATATTTACAGCAGGATGAGAATGAATCACAGCGTCACATTAAAAGACATTGCCAAAGCGCTTAATTTATCTATTTCTACAATTTCAAAGGCCTTAAACGATAGTCACGAAATTGGTGCTGATACAAAGCAGAAAGTTTTAGATTATGCAAAGGAACATAACTATTTGCCTAATAGAATGGCTAAAGGCCTTAAGGAAGGTAAAAGCCGCTCTATTGGTGTAGTAGTTTGTTCTTTGGATAATAACGTTATTGCACAAATGTTGGATGGTATCCATAAGGTATGTACGGATAAGTCTTACCAGATTATCATCATGCAAAGTAAGGAATCTGAAAAGTTAGAAAGTGCCTGCATTGAGCTTTTATATGCGGGTGGTATTGATGGTATCCTTATTTCTCCGGCGTATGAAACGATAAATTTCAATTACCTGATCTCTTTACAGCAATCGGGTTTGCCAGTAGTACTTTTTGACCGCCTGATCGACAAGATTCATACGCATAAGGTTGGGGCTGATAACTTTAAAGGTGCATATGAGGCAACGACACATCTGATCAATAATGGTTATCGTAATATAGCACATCTTAATACCAATACAATTCTGAGTATTGCCACGGAAAGGCTAAATGGCTATAAACAAGCTCTTGCTGATCATGGTATTCCCTGCAGAGAGGAATTAATGGTGTCTTGCAATTATACTGGTGCAACTTCATTAAATGAAAATCTGGAAGAGGCCATTAAGTCTTATATGAATCTGGAAAATAAGCCTGATGCTATTTTTACTGCGACTGATCAGATCAGCACCAGGTGTTTAGTTATCCTTAACAAACTGGGCTTTCGTATTCCTGAAGATATTGCTTTGATTGGTTTTACTAATACTGAATTGGCTGATGCCATGAACCCTCCGTTGAGTACCGTTCATCAGCCTGCCTTTGAAATAGGTAAACTCGCAGCAGAGAAACTATTCTCATTGATAGAAAAAAAGAATGTTGATGAGGATTTTGAAACAGTTTTATTGCCTATAGATGTTCAGGTAAGAGCCTCATCTCAGCCCAGAAAATAAATAAAGCCACCTGAATACTATTCAGGTAGCTTATATCTTAATGGTAGTTTACTTATTAGTAGTTTCCTGTTATTCCAAGCTCTAATCCACGAAGTTCTGCAAGTCCGCGTAAACGTCCTATAGCTGAATAACCCGGATTGGTTACTTTGTTTAAATCATCCAGCATTTGATGTCCATGATCTGGTCTGAATGGAATTGGAGCGTTTCTACGTGCATTTTCTGCAGTAACAGCTTTCATAACTTCATACATGTTTACATCACCACCTAAGTGATCTGCTTCGTAGAAGTTGCCTTCTTCATCTTTGGTAACATTACGAAGGTGAAGGAAATACACACGTTCTTTTACGGCATCAAATATATCTGTCAGGTTATTTGACATCCCCGCTCCTAATGAACCTGTACAGAAACAAATTCCGTTAAATGGTTTGTCTACACTTTTCAATATATCTACCAGATCTTCCTTTGTACTGGCAACACGAGGTAAACCAAGAATTGCATAAGGAGGATCATCTGGGTGGATCGTCATATTGATTCCGGTTTCTTCGCATACTCCTGCAATTTCATTAAGGAAATAAGCCAGGTTTTTCTTTAAGCCTTCCCTGCCTATATGTTTGTATTCCTCAATACTGTTACGTAATGCTTCCAGTTCAATTTCTTTTTCATTAGGGATACCCATAAGAACGTTTATCCTTAATTCGTTTAACTCATCAGGAGTTAAAGATTCAAAGCGCGCTTTAGCTCTACTCAGTATACTTTCAGAATAGTCTGCCTCTGCTCCTTCTCTTTTTAGTATAAAAAGATCAAAAGCTGCCAGGTCTATCCAGTTGAAATATAATGCTTTTGCACCATTCGGCATCGTCTTGTCCAATTGGGTGCGTGTCCAGTCTAACACTGGCATAAAGTTATAGCATACTGTTTTTATGCCACATTCAGCAAGGTTTCTTAAGCTAGTTTTGTAGTTCTCAATGTACTTTCCAGCATCACTCCTACGTGTCTTAATGGCTTCATGTACCGGAACACTTTCTACTACAGACCATTTAAGTCCTGCTGCTTCAATAATTGATTTACGTTCTTTGATATCTTCAACTGGCCAGATTTCGCCATGTGGAATATGATGTAAAGCACTAACGATTCCGCTGGCACCTGCTTGTTTTACATCTTGTAAAGTAACTGGGTCTGAAGGTCCGTACCAACGCCAGGTTTGTAATAATTTATGATTTGTGGTATTCATGATATCTAATGTTTTTATATTTAATTTTAAACGCCGCTGTAAGCATTAAAGCCTCCGTCAACAAGGATTGTTTCACCGTTCACAAAAGCTGATGCATCACTTAATAAATAAATCAGTGTGCCATTTAATTCTTCAGGACTACCTAATCGGCCAAATGGAGTATGATTTACGAAACGCTGTGCACGATCAGTGTACGTTCCATCTGGATTGGTTAACAATGAACGGTTCTGTTCGGTTAGAAATACACCTGGTGCCAAGGCATTTACTCTTACTTTATCGCCATAACGTTGTGCGAGTTCTACTGCCATCCATTTGGTATATCCTTCTATCGCATTTTTTCCCATCGTATAACCCAAAACTCTTGTTAAAGGGCGTTGTGCTGCTAATGAAGAAATATTTACAATAGAGCCTTTACCTTTTTCGGCAATAACGCGACCGAATACATGGGTCGGATAGACCGTGCCGAATAAATTAAGTTCAACTGCTTTTTGAGTATCTGCAATATCAATATCGAATAAATTTTTATCTGGAGCTATGGTTGCGCCAGGAATATTCCCTCCTGCCGCATTAACTAATCCGTCGATAGTACCCCATGTACTTAAAATTTGATTTTTTGCATCTATTAGTGAAGCTTCGTTCAAAACGTCTGTGATAACAGCTATAGCTTCACCACCGTTTGATGTGATCGCTTTTACACGTTCATTTGCTTTTTGTTCGTTTCTACCTAAAATTGCTACTTTGGCACCTGCAGCAGCAACAGCTAATGCAAATGATTCTCCCAAAACGCCGGTAGCGCCTGTAATTACGACTACCTTATTTTCAAGTGAAAACAGATTTTTGCTATTCATATCATATTATTAAAAGAGGTTCATTAATTATATCAATGTTAATGAAATTTAATTGCTGAAGTCACTATTGTGTCCTAAAAATTTACGAAATCGTTTGAAATTTATTAAATAAATTACTTTACTTCTATTTAATACTGATAACCTGTATTATTGCAATCTGAAATCATTAAAACTTATGCTAAATCAAGAAAACATATTGGTATTTGGTGAATTGTTACTGCGGTTCAGTTCATCGGAAGATCAATTTATTTCTAAGAACCACACTGTATCATTATTTCCCGGAGGTTCTGAAGCAAATGTCTCTGCTTCATTAGGACAATGGAAAATACCATGTTCCTATGTAAGCTGCGTACCAGACAATGCTTTGGCCGCAAATGCACTTCAATCATTGGAAGAATTAGGAGTAAATACGAACAAGACTTTACGTCAGGGGAACAGGTTAGGATTGTACTTTTTACTATCTGCCAATGGGCTGACTAGTGGAGAGGTTGTTTACGATCGTAAATTTTCGTCTTTCAGTAACCTTAAACCCGGTGTTATTGATTGGGACAAGGTACTTGATGGTCATACCTGGTTTCATTGGACAGCCCTTACTCCGGCATTAAATGAAAACATGGCTGCAGTATGTAAAGAGGCCTTGGTTGCTGCAAGGGCTAAGGGCTTAAAAATCTCAGTAGATTTAAATTATAGAAGCAGATTATGGGATTATGGTAAGCAGCCTATTGAGGTGATGCCGGAACTGGTAGCTTATTGTGATGTGATTATGGGGAATATCTGGGCAGCCAACAAAATGCTTGGAATTCCGGTGGATGACAGCTTAAATCGGGAGACTTCTGTGGAGGATTATAAACAGCATGCGAATGCTTCCGCTAAAATCGTTTTTGAGCAATTTCCTCAATGTAAACATATTGCCAATACTTATCGTTTTATGGATAATCCGAAACATAACTTGTTTTACGGAACTTACCATACTCCAGATGGTAACTATATATCTGAAGTGCAGGAAACCAATGATGTTATAGATAGGATTGGTAGTGGTGACGCATTTATGGCAGGTTTAATTTATGGAATACTAAGCAGTACTGATGGTGCTGAGATTATAAGAATGGCTACGTCGTCTGGTTACAATAAACTTTTTGTAAAAGGCGATTTCGGCAATGGTAATATTTAAGATAAAAATAAAAATATACAGATGACAAAAGAAACAAATCCTTTAAAAGTGATTCAGGCATACCCGGTTATCCCTGTTTATTATAATGAAGATGCAGATACCTGTATAGAAGTATTAAAGGCTACTTATGCTGGTGGTATTCGTGTGTTTGAATTTACAAATCGTGGCGGTAATGCAACTGAAAACTTTAAAGCACTATTGGCTTACAGAAATGAGCATTTTGCAGATATGCAACTAGGTATTGGTACGATAAAGACAGTTGAACAGGCTGAAGCATATATCAAAATTGGTGCTGATTTTATCGTTAGTCCTATAGTAAGAGCTGATCTTGCAAAAGTATGCGCTGATCATGGCGTAATGTGGGTTCCAGGATGTATGACACCTACAGAGATTAATTTTGCTGAAGAGTTGGGTGCTCCTCTTGTTAAGCTTTTCCCTGGTGATACTTTAGGTATTGGATTTTTAAAAGCGATCAAGCCGTTATTCCCTAATCTTAAGTTTATGCCAACGGGTGGTGTTGATGTAAATAAAGAAAATATTGACAATTGGTTGAACGCTGGTGTTACAGCTTTAGGTTTCGGTTCTAAGTTGTTTCAGCAACCAGAGAACGCAGCGAATTACAATTGGTTAACAGAACGTTGTCAATTATTGATAAAACTCGTTAACCAATAATAGAGTCCACATGGAGTATAAAAGGGTGTCTAAAATTTTTATCTTTTTGGACACCCTTTATTTATTTAATTATTTTCTTCTTTCTTCTTTGTCGTAAAGGTCGATGACCTTTCCTTGTAACCGAATCACGGATGATTCTAATTCGCGGACTTTTTCTTTCAATTCTGCAACCAATTGTTCTTGCTCGCTACCACCCTCTTCACCAACATCAAGAAACTGTCGTAATGTTAATTCATGCACTTCAGCAATCTGATTTATCCTGCTGAAATTCGGATCAGTAATTCCTGTTTCCAGTTTAGAGTATGCTGGAATTGAAATACCTAATGATTCTGCCATCGTCTTTTGGTTTACCCCTTTTTTCTGACGTAGGATTTTAAATTTTTCACCTAAAGTTTTCATAATTTACAGATTAAAGTTTTGTGAACTTTATTACCAGTTAAAATTAAGAAATATTTAAACAATATTATATTATTCTTATCAGAACCTAGAAATAAATTAATGTTTAATTTATCTGTAATTAAAATTGTTATGTTAAAGATAATCGAAAACCTTCTATTTCTTATTTTGTCTGAAAATAAATGCTCCCAACATGATTGCTACTGATAGTCCAGAAAGCCCCGGGAAGGAAATGAATAAATAAAATAGACCTGCAACAAGGCAAAGTACCAATATAAAAAGAAGACCTTGTAAAAATGAATCCATTTTAAAGGCGGCTATAAGAGCACAAACAAGGAATGAAATCGCAAGAATATTTATAAACATACACAAAGATGCGTATTCAATGTTAAGTTAATGTTAACACGAATATTTTTTTATAATTTGTAGTGAAATGTTACAAAAAAAAGCCCTGACTCGTAACAGTCAGGGCTTTCTAAATTTATTCTTTAATATTAATATTCGTCGTTTAATGCAAAAACAGGTTTTCTGCTCATCCATTTTCCACTTGTAAAATCGGGGAAATCAACTGTTTCATTTCCCATTTCTATAGATTGTTCACTTAGAGGTGTAATCACACTCCATGCTGCTGCATCATATACATCCATTGGTGTTGGTTCGTTTCGTTTTGCGGCTTCAATAAATGCATGGATTACGAAGAAGTCCATTCCACCATGTCCTGCTCCTTCAGCATCAGTACCATATTTTTTCCATAGCGGATGATCATATTTTTCAAACCATTTGTCCTGGTTATCCCATGCATGGGCCTTGCTGATTCCTTCAACATGTATTCCTTTGTTAAGATCCATCCAAAGTCCTTTAGTGCCTTGTACCCTAAAGCCTAATGAATATGGTCTTGGTAGATTTGTATCGTGTTGCAGAATGATTGTTTCGCCATTAGCACAATCAATAGTTGTGGTAACGATATCTCCTAAACGGAAGTTAACCTTTGCATTTGGATGATTTTCTCCTCCATTTGCAACAATGTAATTATGTAAACCTCTTGATTTGGTAGCAAATGAGTTTAATTTAAGGAATTTATTTCCTCTGTTGATATTTATACAATGGGCAACTGGCCCGATACCATGGGTTGGATAAAGGTCTCCATTGCGGTGTACTGAATGATTGGTTCTCCATTTGGCTTCCGAGTAGGCTTTTTCACCAAATTCTACACCGCCTCCTGTAGCTTTAACCCCATCATTAAATTTAACGGCTCTTAGATCATGCTGATAACCACCTTGTAAATGAAGTATTTCTCCAAATACACCTTGTCTGACCATGTTTAATGCTGCCATAACATCTCTACGATAGCAAACATTTTCGAGCATCATTACATGAGCATTATGTTTTTCTGCTGCTTGTACAACATCCCAATGGTCTTGTATAGTAGTGCCAATCATTACTTCAGAAGCAACGTATTTTAATCCAGATTCCATGGATTTGATGATCATTTCTTTATGCCATTCCCATGGAGTTGCAATTACGATTGCCTGAAGCCCTTTTGTTTCAAGCATTTTTTTCCAGGCATAATCATCACCTGTATATATTTTAGGCATTGGCTTACCACTTTTGGTAATCATTGCCTTAGCAGAAGTAAGCATACGATCCTCTACGTCACAAATTGCAACCAGGTCTACATCGTTTCTTTTAAGTAGCAAATTCAAATGGTTTTGTCCACGTAGTCCTACCCCTATCATGGCTACCTTAACTTTATCTGCTTTGGTTGATGCGAATAAAGAACCTCCAGGTAAAACGGTAGCAGCCGCCGCAGTGATGCTTCCGTTTTTAACAAATTCTCGTCTGTTCATATTGTTTACTTCATTTTATGTGTTTAGTCTGGTTAATACATTATTCCTTAAAAAATAATCTAACCAAGTTAGAGAACTATACAACTAACTCAATTAATAAATATGCAAAAAAAACGCGCAAACGTTTGATATCCGCAGAAATGGCTGGTTTTATAGCTTTTAACACCTATTTGCAGATAAGGCAAAATCTATTGACCTGTAAATTATGATAAAGAACTGCTTTTTTGATCAGCATTTTAGTAATGGTATTTTTAATTGATCTGGCGGAAACAAACGTTTGCGTTGTTTTTGGTAGTATTTAGTGGAAAAATTCAAATTGAAATTGAATTGTGATCAAAATGTTAAAGTTTATTTCAATATTTGAGGATGAAGCCTGAAAAACCGACTACGATTAAAGAAATAGCAAAACTACTCAAGGTTTCAGTATCTACCGTATCCAGAGCATTAAATGACCATCCGAGTATAGGTTTAACTACCAAAATGAGGGTCAAAAAACTGGCTTCTGAAATGAATTACGAACCCAATCAGAAAGCTATTCAGTTTTTGCATGGTAAGTCTTTTATAATTGGCGTTGTTTTACCTGAATTATCAGAATCATTTTTCTCGGCTGCAATTAGTGGGATCGAGGATATTGCTTATAAGCGGAACTATACTGTTTTATTGGCGCAGTCTCACGATGATGCGGAGAAGGAAAAACTGCTGGTTACAAAAATGAAATCCCAACGTGTGGATGGCTTATTGGTCTCAGTATCAAAAACAACCAGTACTTACGAACATTTTGAAGTCTTCAGGAAATTAAACATCCCAGTAGTGTTTTTTGATCGTATCCCTCCTATTAAGGATATACATTATGTGCGCTCTAACCTGGAAACTGGCACTTTTGAAGCGGTTAATTATCTCTTAAAAAAAGGGCATCGTACTATTGGTTTAGTAAATGGTCCTGATACTTTAGTGGCAAGCCATGAACGAAAAGAGGGATATATAAGGGCAATGACTTCTAACAGGCTGAAGTTTGATCCTTCTCTAATTGTGGATTGTGACTTATCTGAGGAAGGAACAGTTAAAGCAATGGATACGTTGTTGAACCATCGTCGCAAACCGACTGCTATTGTTACTTTTAACGACTATGTGGCCTTATTTGCTATGCGTTATACTAAATCCCTTGGTTTGAAGGATATAGACTTTGTGAGTTATGCCAATCTTCCTATTATAAATTATATGGATCATATACCCATTGCTTCTGTGGAACAGTTTCCTTATAAGCAAGGTAAAAAGGCTGCTGATATCCTTATAGATCTAATTAATAGGCAAAAAAATGAGGTTGGCACTTCAGAACAAGCCTATTTTAATGTGGTTGTAGAATCAGAGTTGATTGTTAGTGAGCCCAAATAATTTCGCGCAAACGTTTGCATGAGGTTTTAGCTGCTTTAATTTTTAAGTTTGAGATATCAACCACTATACTAAGCACATGTTCGAAAATATTTTACGTATCTATGGCCTTGATCCATTAACAGCAAATGTTCAGCAATTTGGTGACGGTCTGATTAATCATACCTGGAAAGTTAATACACCTGAGCAAAATTACATCTTGCAAAAAGTAAATAGCGATGTATTTAAACGTCCATCGGATATCGATCAGAATTTCTCCTTACTTAGAACTTATTTAAGTAAGGAGTGTCCTGACTATCTATTTGTATCTCCGGTAGTAGCTACAAATGGTGAATCTTTACTCTATATTGATAATGGATACTACAGATTGTTCCCTTTTATTGAGGGCTCTGTTTCTGTGAATGTGCTGACTAAAAAAGAAGAAGCCTTTGAGGCTGCAAAACAGTTTGGAAAATTTACAAAGCTGCTGAATGGTTTTAAAGTAGAGGAATTGAACATTACCATACCTAATTTCCATAACCTGGCTTTGAGATATGATCAGTTTACGACTGCTTGTAATGAGGCATCTGCTGAAAGACTTGAAAAGGCTGCTGAAAGCATTGAATTTATTAAGGAGCATCAGGGGTTGGTGAAGACCTATAATGAGATTTTAAATAATAGTGCTATTCCATTGCGTGTAATTCATCACGATACTAAAATTAGTAATGTACTTTTTGATGATCAATACAAAGGTTTATGTGTGATTGATCTGGATACCGTTATGCCTGGTTACTTCATCAGTGATGTTGGAGATATGATGAGAACATATTTAAGCGCAGTGAGTGAAGAAGAAACTGACTTTAGTAAAACAGCTATCAGAAAGGAATTCTTTAAAGCCATTTACGATGGGTATATGGGTGAAATGCAGGATGTATTAACAGATGCTGAAAAACCGTATTTCGTTTATGCCGGTAAATTCATTATCTATATGCAGGCCATTCGTTTTTTAGCTGATTATCTGCAAAATGATATTTATTATGGAGCAAAATATGAAGGCCATAATTTTAATCGAGCCATTAATCAGATCACTTTATTAAAACAATATATAGCGCTTGAACCGGATTTATTAAGCCTATAATAGAAAAGCCTGATCAAAATGATCAGGCTTTTCTATTATAGGGCATATTATGGTTTGTCCCACCAAACTCTTCCTGTTAGATTATCACCACCAGGAACTGCTGATGATGCAGCTCTGTAGTTAGCTCCGTTTTCTGCTCCTTCCTGTAAAGGATATGGGAACCTGCGCGGAATAGTTCCATTAGTTGCATTTCCTGGATATACCACTGGAACCAATACAGGAAATCCACTTCTGCGCCAATTACACCAGGTTTCATAAAAATCTAGCATGGTACAGGTATGTAGCCAGTATTGTGTATTGATCATCTGTAATCCATTTGCAGCATTATAAGGATTGGCATTCGCAAATGTTTCAGCGATAGGTTCTGATATGGCAAGAGATTCATCATATTGACTTAAATATGTAATGGCAGATTTCAGACCTGCTTTATAATGCTCGGCAGCAGTGCCGCCAATGTTCCATCTTTGGGCCGCTTCTGCTAATAGAAACTCTGTTTCTGCATGGGTTAAGATAAAAGTTACCCCATTTTGTTTAAGCATTGCCGGGCTAAGTGAAGAATAATCTGGGAAGGTAGTAAAAGTAGGGTCTTGTCTGACGTCTCTGCCTGCAATACCACTTAAATCTTTTCCGTTTGGCATCCCCTTTTGGGCTCCAGGAATAGTGACATAAGCATTGTTCTGCGCTTTATCACCATCGTTTAAATATAATTGTGTTACTGCAACTTTTCCTAAACGTGGATCATTATTGGTTTTTAAAAGATCGATAAAGGTTTTAGACCATTTTGTGTAATAGTGCTCCTGTCCCCCGTCACCACGTAAAACCTGGCTGTTTCTGTTTTGGGTAACTCTTGCTCCGCCAACATCATGAAGTATAAAAGCGTTATCCTTATTGTCGATCATTGTTTTTCCGATTGCCTTTTGTGCATATTCTTTTGCTTTGGCTTCATCGATTTTTGTTAACCGCATGGCGATACGCAACAGTAAAGAGCTGCCAAAACGTTTCCAATTTCCAATATTCCCATTGTAAATGGCATCTCCTGTTACTTTATCTCCACCTGATTCATTCAAAGCATTTGTAGCTTCGTCTACTTCTTTCAACAGGTTAGTGTAAATGTCTTGCTGTTTATCATATTTAGGCGTTAGATTCCCTGTATAGACTCCTAATCCAGCTTCCGAATAAGGTACATCTCCATAAAGATCTGTAATACGTTCAAATATCAATGCTTTCCATATTCTTGCCACTTGATGGATATTGTTGTATTTAGGATCAGATTTAGTATACTCGACTACATCTACAATTGGTCTTACCTGTTCAATGTATGCGCCAACTGCACCGGTTCCCCAGTATGCGGCTGTATATCCTGGATTTAAAAGGTATTTGTCGCCAGCCCAATAACTTACTACTGTAGATAAGCCTTGCATCATAGTGGCCGAGTAAATCAGGTTTCCCCTCCAGGTATCATATGCAAAATCTATACTTCCTGTATAGCTAAGCTGAGCAGTAGTAAGGGTATAATTTGGATCAAAAGTGCCTGGACCATAAGCTACAGGGTTAGTATTGATATCTTTAAAATCCTTTGTGCAGCTTAGATTTAATAACATGCCAATCGTGATTAACAAGCTATATTTAATGGATATATTCGTTCTCATTGTTCTTCTCTTTAAATAATTATAACTTAACACTTACATTCAAACCGAATGTTCTAACTGGCGGAACTCCTCCTAATTCTAAACCCGGAAAAGTGGCATTGTAACTAGATTCAGGATCTATATTGTCCGTCTTCTTCATGAGGATGAATAAGTTGCGCCCTACCAGACTTACGTTTAACCCTTTGATTTTGTTGTTAAACATTTTCGCTGGGAAATTATAACCCAGTGTTAGTTGTCTGAATTTGATAAAACTCGCATCCTGAACAAATTTATGAGAAGCATTATTTGCTGTGTTTTCATAAAACTTAGCAGCTGTAGTACCTAGCTCATCACGATTTTCAAGTGTAGCTTTATGTAATCCGAAAAAGTATCCATAATAATCAGTTGCAGAAAAGACTTTACCACCCCATTTACCGTCAATCAGAAAGGATAATGTTGCTCCTTTATAATTAAACTCATTGTTCCATCCAGCAAACCATTTGTTGTAAGCAGAACCATAAGATTTTAATTTTCCTTGTTTTGGCTCACCTAGCGCATCTGTTAATATTTCACCATTTGCACCATATAAATAATCATACGCCATTACCTGAGCAGCAGCTATGCCAGGAACATTACGTAAAAAGCCCACTCCTGTACGTGAGGTTGCTAATAATTGCGATGGCAATCCTTCTGCTAGTGATAATACGGTGTTGTCATTATATGTACCATTTAGTGATGAGGTCCATGTAAATTTATCACTTTTTAAAACCACACCTGAAATCAATGCCTCAACACCTTTGTTTTCAATTTCACCGGAGTTTAAAACTGCGCCTGAATATCCTGTAGTACTTGATGTGGTTACGATAGATATCTCATCTTTAGAGTGTTTCTTATAAAGGGTCAGGTCAAAATTTAAACGATTATTTAGAAATCTTAGTTCTGTACCAATTTCCAGCTCTGTTGCTTTTGATGCCTTTAAACTCGGATTAGGAATAGCTAAGTTGTTAATGATTCCCAATGGTTTACCATTTAAGGTTTCACTTTTAAAACCGTAAGTAAGTAATGTTTGATAAGGGTCTGTAGCCTGTCCAACTATCGCATAACCTGCTCTTAATTTACCAAAACTAAGTATTGAAGGTTTCCAAAGTTCAGAAAATACGAAGGATCCACTGATGGAAGGATAAAAGACACTCAACTTATTGTCTTTTCCAGGTGTTGCAAGTGTCGAAAACCAGTCGGTACGTCCACTGCCGGTCAGGTAAAAGACATCTTTGTAAGAGAACTCTAAAGTACCATAAACAGATTGGGTTTCAGATTCTGACACGACATGATTAACCGATTTATTTTTAGCATTCATGATGTTGTATACACCAAACACTGCAAAATCATCCCCATTGTTTGTAGTCTGATTGATTTTGGTATTTCTAAAACTTGCACCTAAGTTTGGAGTTAATGTAAAGATATCTGATAATTCAAATGTTTTACCTAACAAAAGATCTGCATTTATATCAGAAAATTTGGTTTTTTGTTCTGCTATTTTACCGATTTCATAATAGGCAGTTCCGGAAGGTACCACGTTTTTATAAGTATCTGTATAAGCATCTATTCCAGCGCGTCCTTGGATAAACAATCCATTATCAAAGGTGTAACGGGAATTAAATGAGCTGATTATTCGATCTCGATTGGTATTATTTACAAATTCATTTGCAGCAAACCATGGATTGGTGGCGTAAGTATTACCGGTGTTGTATTGAATTTCCTTACCGTTTTCATTTTTCCATGGCTTAAGGTCATTTACATTGATGCTTGTTGGCAAAAAGACCACATTGTAATTGGCATTTCCTGCGCCATCTGAAAGCATAGGCCTGTTCTTAGCTTGTTCTAAGATATAATTAGACCGTACATCGATTGTTAATCGTTTTAAGGGCTCAAAGGTTCCAACCAAATTAAAAGATTGTCTGTTTAATCCAGAATTAGGAACGACAGACTTATTGGTCAAATCATTTGCAGAAAAACGAATAGCCCCACCATCAAAAGCTTTATTTAAAGCGAGGGTGTTTGACCAGGTTCTTCCATCGCGGTAAAAATTCTCTATATTTTCCTTTTGTGCACTATATGGTCTGGAAGTACCGTCAAATTGTACTACACTACTCCCATCAAGTTTTGCACCCCAGCTGGAACCTCCAACTTGTGCTGCAGCAGCGGCATCTGCAGGTTTTGTGCCGTTTGCACCTTGGCCATAAATGTACTGCCAGTCTGTACGGTCCATTACCTGCTCTACCACAAAATTACTGTTAAAGTCTATGCTATTGCCTTTCCCACTTTTTGTAGTAATCAATATTACACCAGCCTTAGCCCTGGAGCCGTATAGAGCGGATGCAGCAGCACCTTTAAGCACAGAGATGTTTTCTATATCATCAGGATTTAAATTACCTACAGCATCACCAAGATCGGGTGCATTGTCCCACTGACTACCTTTGTTTCCATTTGGGTTTAAGTTATTAAGTCCAGTTGGTTTATTTTCCATTGGCACCCCATTAATAACATACAGCGGTTGATTAGTTTGACTTAAGCTAGATACGCCCCTAATGGTTATACTCGTGGCAGAACCGACGCCGCCAGCAGTAGAACTTACATCTAAACCAGCAACTTTTCCTACCAGTGAATTGGCGACATTGTTTTCTCTGGCTTGTGTTAATGATTCCCCATCTACTTGTGAAACAGAATAACCGAGTGCTCTGCGTTCTTTTTTAATGCCCAGGGCAGTAACTACAACCTCACTTAATAGTTTGGTGTCTTCAGTCAATACAATATCGAAGTTTGTTTTGTTCGATACGGGAATTTCTAAACTATGAAATCCAGCATAAGAAATGACAAGAACAGCATTGGGCTGTACTGAAATGCTAAACCGTCCATTCAGATCTGTTGATGTACCACTTGCACTTCCCTTTATTCGTACCGAGGCACCGGGCAAAGGTATTCCATTGTTGTCTTTGACAATACCTTTAACTGTGATATCCTGAATGCGGCTGATGATAATTAACCCATTGTCGGATATTACAAATTTAAGCTTGGTACTGTTAAAAATCGTTTCAAGGATTTCCGAAACATGTGTGTTTTTTACAGACATTGTTACATCCTTATTTACAGGAACATTTGCTGAGCTATATACAAAATGATAACCACTCTGCTCTTCAATGATCTTTAACACCTTGCTTAACTTTGTTTTCTTGACATCCATAGAAATCTTACCCTGCGAAAAGACAGACGCAGAAACGTTAAGAAAGGTGATGAAAATGAAGAAACACGTTAATTTCATTATGACAATGAATTTTAAGAGCACTTTATAATTAAAGAACTCTTGCACTAAGTAAGAATTAATCATATTTTTGTTTTTTTGGTTGCTTGAGTAATTGGCAGCGATTTGTTTGCGCATTAACTGCCATTGCTTATATCAAAAAATTAAAGGGGCGGTGCGTCAACACCTCCCCTTATTATTTCGATATGATCACTTGATTTCCTTTTATTTCATATTTAAAATGTTCTGCACTTTGTAGTGCGTTTAAAACCTCTGATAATGTTTCATCTTTAAATGTTGCAGTGAAATGGTATTTCTCTATTTCATTGTCAGTGAATTTGATCTCTACATTATACCATCTTTCCAATGTTTTTTTCAAATCAGCAAAACTCTGATCTTGTATCTCAAGCTGATTTTGAATCCAAGCCATCTCTACAATAGTGCTATCACTTTTCTTTGTATAACTATTGATGGTAATCTCGGGATACTTAGCAGG
Organism: Pedobacter sp.; assembly: GCF_041645105.1. Classification (GTDB taxonomy): domain Bacteria; phylum Bacteroidota; class Bacteroidia; order Sphingobacteriales; family Sphingobacteriaceae; genus Pedobacter. The sequence continues at coordinate 238,286 of NZ_JBAZQQ010000003.1, read as the reverse complement.
TGCATTTTGCTGTCTTGTTGAGGGCAATGTCTCTTTTACTTTGTAAAAAGTAACTTTCTGACTTGGTTTAAGGGTGATTGAATTGCCTCTGTTCTTATTTCCTTCCATTACAATAACACCTTTAATCAATACAGCTTCAGAAGTAGGTTCATCCGGATATGCTTTCACATTAAATGTGGTACCCAATACATTAATATCAAAATCAGTAGTGAGTACTTTAAAAGGTTTGTTTTTATCGTGGGTAACGTCGAAAAAAGCTTCTCCAATCAGGGTAACTTCCCTGTTATCAATATTGAAATCTTTGTTAATTTCCAATGAGCTCCTGGCGTTTAGCATAATGATGGTACCATCAGGAAGTTCAATCTTTTTACGTTCAGCTCCTATAGTTTTGTAGCTGGTAATTAAGTTTTGGATTGACTTAGTTTGTCTATCACTATTTTTATACCATACTATAGCGCCTGAGATGAGAACAAAAACTGCTGCAATTTTTAACCAGCTGTAATAACGGTTGACAGGAACAATTTGAGGTGTTTCCTGCTCATTAAGCTCTTTTTTTAGAAGTTCCAGTTGACTGTTCAGTGGTTTTTTATGTCCGCTTAGAATAGCATACAAACGTTTGGCATCCTTTATTGTAGATTCTTGCTCCGGATGAGCCTTAATGTAATTTTCCCAATAGGTAACACACAGTTTATCTTTACCGGCACAATACTCCTGAAAGGTATTGTCTACAAGAAAGTCTTCAATATGGAAAAGACTACGATCGATCATAATATCTGGCTTTTATAATACCAGTGCCTGAAAAGTTGATCTTTTCCTAAAGAAATTTTTTATTTTTTTATAAAAGGAATTTATTACTAGTCTTTTAGCTCTTTTCTAAGGATTTTTATGGCATCGTAAACGGTGTTGTAAGCTGTTTTGATGGTTTGGGTAGTCTGTTCTGCAATTTGTTCGTAACTCAATCCATCAAAAAATTTAAGATGAATCAATTGCTTCTGTCTGTAAGTTAGTTTTTGCAGAGCAGCTTTTAGCTTAAACCGTACAAGTTCATCGGTTTGCACCTTTACAATAAACTCTTCGTAAGACATCTCCATCCATTCTCCTTCTGCCCCGGCATTAGTAAGTGCATCATTAATTTTGCGCTTGCGCTCCAATATTCTTAGTACTTTCCTCTTTAAAAAAGTACGTAGGTAGGAATGTACATTTTCAACCCTAGTCAGTTGTTCATGTTTTTCCCAGATTGATATGAATACCTGATCGGCAGCTTCACCAGAAGTCTCAGCGTCTCCACATACACGAATACCGAAATTTACAAGATCATAATAGAGCGCTTTATAAAGGTCAAAAAATGCGTCTTGATCGCCAACCCGTAAACGCTCCCATAACAGATGATGTACAAGTTTATTATCCATTTGGTTAGTTTAGCTAATCGCAATGTTATGTTATTTTTTTCAATATTCTGATAATAATTATTTAAAATAAAATCAACAGTTATTTAACCCTTAAATCTTAGGTATGTTTTTCAATTCATGTGTTTGCAAATCCGATTTCAAATGTTTAATTTTCAACCATATGTAATCCATTATGTATACATCTAAATTAAAACTCATATTTCATTGGCTACTGATTGTGGTAGCTTTCTATATTATCTGGGCATTGGCTTATCTCGTCTTTGTGAAATTCGCTATGTCGGAGATTTCAAATTTCAGTAATGCTAGTGGAAGCATCTGGTCTGTAATTACTGCAGCAGATATATTCTGGTTCGTCATGTTTATTTTTGGGATTGCAGTTACCTGTTTTCTCTTTAAAAAAGCAATACAGTATTCACCACATCCAAAAATTGCTGCAGCTATATACATACTATTAGTGGTTCTATCTGTAGGCACACTTGTCCTTAAATTATTAGAAACAAGTACAATGACTCAAGTTTTACCACACCTGATAATTAATGGGGTATTTCTGATTCCAATGTTAAATACGCTACTTAAAAATGATAAACCTCAGTATGCTGATGAGGAAAATGAAGAATTTGATAATGATTATAACTAAAAAAGCGTTGTCTTAGTTTATCACTTTTAGATAAACTAAGACAACGCTCAAAAATGTATTATTATCAATATCTAGAATATATATTTGGTACTTAAAAAGTTAGAGCTATTGCTGTCAACAATTTCATTAATTAAATGTTTGTTGCTTTCATTTAGTTTTGTAGCTACTAATGATCTGATTGAGAATGATCTCAATGCATCTACGACTGACAAAGTACCCTCTGCACTGTCCTTTCTGCCAGTAAAAGGGAATGCATCTGGTCCACGCTGACACTGGCAATTAATATTCACTCTGCTAACCTGATTCACCAATGGATCAATCAATGATGCTACCTCTTCATTATCGTCGCTAAAAATACTTACTTGTTGCCCGTGAGTTGAATCAATAAGATATTGAATTGGCTCTTCTAAATCATCAAATGGCACTACTGGTATAACAGGGCCGAATTGCTCTTCAGTATAGAGTTTCATGTCTTTAGTAACCGGATAAACAATAGCTGGATAAACGAAAGATTCAGCAGTATCACCACCGTTTTCATTGATTACGTTAGCGCCATTAGCTATTGCATCATCGATACATTCTTTCAGGTATGCCGGTTTATGAGGCTCAGGAAGTGGTGTTAGAGACACACCCGGCTCCCATGGCATACCAAATTTTAATTTAGCTACTGCAGCTGAAAGTTCTTTTAAGAATATATCTGCAAGGCTACGGTGAATGAATATGATTTTAAGTGCTGTACACCTTTGTCCATTAAATGATAATGAACCTAATACCGTTTCCTGTACTGCTAAATTGATATCTGCTTTTGCAGTTATGATGGCTGCATTTTTAGCATCCAGACCTAAGATTGCACGTAATCTGTTTACTTTAGGGTGCAATTTTTTAAGTTCATTGGCAACTTTACTCGACCCGATTAAAGTCAGCACGTTGATCTGTCCAGATTTCATAAGATCTGGAATGATTTTGTTTCCACGACCATAAATGGTATTGACTACACCTTTAGGGAAACAATCTCTAAAGGCTTCCAATAATGGATAATGTAATAATGTACCGTGTTTAGGTGGTTTAAACAACATCGTATTCCCCATAATCAATGCTGGGATTAGTGTTGTAAAGGTTTCATTTAATGGATAGTTAAATGGCCCCATACAAAGTACTACTCCAAGAGGAGAACGTCTGATCTGTGCTACAATACCCTGTTCAATACTAAATCTGGAAGACTGTCTGTCTAAATCTTTTAAAGCATCAATAGTTGCATAGATATATTCCACAGTACGATCAAACTCCTTTACTGAATCACCGTACGATTTTCCAATTTCCCACATCAGTAGTTTTACAACTTCTGTCTTCTTCTCAAGAATCTTATGTGTGAACTGTTCAACACATTTAATACGGTCAGCCACACTCATGGTTGGCCATTCACCACGCCCATTATCATATGCAGCTACGGCAGCATCAAGCGCTTCCTTAGCCTCTTTTTCACTACATAAGGGATAAGTACCAATTACTTTGCGATGAAGGCCCTTATCGCTTCTTATACATATCGGAGACAACACTTCGTGTACTTCTCCATTCCATGTGCGCATTTCACCATTGCTTAAGTATTCGCGTTGGTGAAGCTCTTCTGAGAGTTTAAACTCTTCAGGGATCTGATTTTCTTCCACGAAAATCGAATCGAGCTGATTTTTTAGAAACATTTAGGTAATATTAGTTTAGGTATTTATTAAGGTTTTTATAAGGTTGTGATTGGTTTATACTGAGGTACAAGAGTTTTCATGATAACCCAGCCTATTAGGTAACAAACTGCGCAAACTGAGAATATGATGAAATATCCAGCTTCTTCTCCTTTAAAACCCATGAAAACCATTTGATTCTGCCCTGCATAATCAAATAATACACCTGAACTTTTATTAATAATCGTTGCACCTACTCCACCTGCCATACCACCGATACCTGTAATGGTTGCAATAGCTTTTTTAGGGAACATATCTCCAACCGTAGAAAAAATATTTGCTGACCATGCCTGGTGAGCTGCTCCAGCAATACCAATAATGATAACTGGAATCCAATAAGTAATGTGTCCTAATGGTTGTGCTAACAAAGCTAGTAATGGAAAGAATGCAAATATTAACATTGATTTCATACGACCAGCATAAGGATTCATTCCTTTCTTTTCTACAAAATAGGTCGGCAACCATCCACCGATGATAGAAAGTAAGGTAATAGAATAAAGTACAAATAGTGGCAATGCACTTTCTGTTGAATCCATATTATAAACAGAGCTTAAGTAAGCTGGTGTCCAGAAAAGGAAGAACCACCAAACTCCATCTGTCATAAATTTACCAAAAGCAAAGGCCCAGGTTTGTTTATATTTAAAGCAATCAATAAAAGATACCTTGGTTGTTGTTTCTTCTACATAATCTACAAGTTTTCTATCAGCAATGACATCTTGTTGTATGTAAGCCAACTCTTCCTTACTTACCTTAGGATGTACTTCAGGTTTATGATACATAAATACCCAGAATCCCATCCAAACAAAACCTAGTGCACCAATAATAATGAACGACATTTCCCAGCCATATGCTGCTGCTATAAATGGAATTGATAGTGGTGCTGCAAGAGCTCCTACCGTTGCACCAGCATTAAAAATACTTGTTGCAAAAGCCCTGTCTTTTTTAGGGAAAAACTCTGCGGTAGCTTTAATGGCAGCAGGGAAGTTTCCAGCTTCACCAACAGCCAGTATAAAACGTGCAAATATGAATAAGGTAACACTTGTTGAAATGATTAATGCAGTGTCTCCTACTGTAGAAATCGCTTCTTTAGAACCTTCAAAGCCCAAGAACCATTCGCCCGTAAGTAAACCTGCTGTAGCAATACCACAGTATGCATGTATTATTGCACCTACAGACCATACGCCTATAGCCCATAAAAAGCCTTTCTTCGTGTCCATACGGTCAACAAATCGTCCCGCAAACAACATGGATACAGAATAAAAAATAGAAAAAAGAGCGGTAATATTACCATAATCATTATTTGTCCAATGAAACTCAGGCGCAATAAAATCTTTCCATGTTAAGGACAGAACTTGACGATCCATATAATTTATTGTAGTGGCAAAAAATAACATGGCGCATATCGTCCATCTGTACTTTCCAATTTTTTGTTGGCTCATTATATTTGGTTTTATTAATATTTATATAATTATTTTCTAGTAACTCTGCTTGTTTATTTCTCAAGATTTCATATGAAGCCCCAAGATATGTAATTCCTTGTAATTACGTGTTTCAAAAATGCTCGTAAATAGCAATTCTACGCAATATTAATAAGTAAAAACAGTCTTGATTGGAAAATATTTACGCAATCGTTATCGTGTTCTATAATACTTACAGAACTTTTAATAAGCCTGGCAACCTTGATATGCTGGGTATCAAGGTTGAATGAGATCAATCTGTCAATTCCAGTATCAGGTCGTCTGTGTTTACCATAGTACCAGCAGCAAGTGTGATTGACTTTACTACCCCATCAGCTATCGCTGAAATGTTGGACTCCATTTTCATAGCTTCGATCATAAAGAGTGGTTGGTTCTTTTTTACCTTATCGCCTACTTTAACAAAGACTTTAGATAGTAATCCTTGTAGTGGTGAACCTATGTGGGTTGAGACGTCTTTGTCTACTTTACGGTTCTCCAATTTCACCACAGTAATTGACTTATCCTGAATTTCAATATTACGGGTTTGCCCGTTCAATTTAAAGAATACAGTACGCATTCCTTTATCATCTGCCGGGCCTATAGACAACAGGCGAACCAATAGCGTCTTTCCTTTAGCTATTTCTATGGTAGTCTCTTCACCTGGTTTCATGCCATAAAAGAAATATCTGGTCGGGATGACAGATACATCTCCATATAATCTGAATACTCTTATAGCTTCAGCAGTTACTTTTGGATAAAACTTATAGGCCAGGTACATGGTATAACTCAGGTCATCTCCAAATTCCTTTTTAAAAGCTTCAAATTCCTGTTCTAAATTTAGTGGGGCCAGATGCTTGTTTGGACGATCAGTAAATGGAGTTTTACCTTTTAAAAGAATACGTTGAAGTGCTTCTGGAAAACCTCCTTCTGGCTGACCTATTTCGCCCATAAAGAATGAGACAACGGATTCTGGGAAAGCCAGTTGTTCACCTCTTGTAAATATATCTTCGGGAGTGATTTGATTGGCGACCATGAATTGAGCCATGTCACCAACTACCTTAGAACTCGGTGTTACTTTCACAATGTCACCAAAAAGCTCGTTTACGTCTGCATAACGCTGTTTAATCAGTTCAAACTGATCTCCAAGTCCTAATGCAATGGCCTGTGGCTTTAAGTTTGAATATTGTCCACCCGGAATCTCATGCTCAAATACTTCTGCTGAACTTGCTTTTAAGCCCGATTCAAAAGGATAATAATATTCTCTTACTGTTTCCCAATAATTGGAATAAGCATTTAGTGATTTCTGATTATAAGGGTTCTCTCTCTCATGGAAACGCATCATTTCTACTATAGAATTGAAGTTTGGCTGAGCTGTAGTACCTGATAGAGCACCTAATGCACAATCTATCACATCTACTCCAGCTTCAATCGCCATTAAATAGGTTGCAGGCTGCAGTGATGAGGTATCATGTGTATGAAGATGGATGGGGATTTTGACCGTGTCTTTAAGCGCTTCAATTAGTATTTTAGCTGCATAAGGTTTTAGTAAGCCTGACATATCCTTAACACCAAGTATATGACTTCCTGCATCCTCAAGGTTTTTAGCAAGTTTTAAGTAATAATCGAGGCTATATTTTGTACGCTTAGGATCAAGAATGTCACCAGTGTAACATAAAGAACCTTCAGCTAATCCGCCTGTCTTTTTACGTACCATTTCAATACATGGCGCAATATTCTCCATCCAGTTCAAAGAGTCAAATATTCTGAAAATATCAACTCCTTTTTCCCAGCTTTTCTCTACAAATGATTCAATTAAGTTATCAGGATAAGCAGCATAACCTACACCATTACATCCTCTTATGAGCATTTGTATTAATATATTTGGCATTGCAGCCCTCAGTTTTTCCAGTCTTCTCCATGGATCTTCATGTAAAAACCTTAAGCAAACGTCAAATGTTGCACCGCCCCATGCTTCCATACTAAAGGTTTGCGGATGGTTCTTCGCAAAACCTTCTGCTACTTTAAGCATGTCATAAGTACGCATCCTTGTCGCCAATAATGACTGATGAGCATCTCTGAAGGTGGTATCTGTATAATGTATCTTTTTTTCTGCTTTCAGCCATTTTGAAAAGTCATCAGGACCAAGTTCTGTCAACAAATCTTTTGTGCCTTTGGCATATGGCCCATAGTGGTCATATACCGGGATTTCCGGCTTTTCCAGTCTTTTGTTATCATCTACTGATCTAACATCGGGATTGCCGTTTACAGAAACCTCTCCCAGGTAAGTCAGGATTCTTGTTCCTCTATCCAGGCGTTTTTTAGATTCAAACAACTCTGGATGTTCTTGTATAAAGTTAACGGTAGCTTTCCCTTGAATGAAAATTGGGTGATTGATCAAGTTCTCCAGGAACTGTACATTGTTTTTGACACCTCTGATTCTAAATTCACGCAATGCACGGTTCATTTTACGGGAAGCATCTTCTAGTGTAGCACCACTTGTGCTCACTTTAACCAGCATAGAGTCAAAGAACGGACTGATTTTCATTCCTGGATAGGTACTTCCCTCATCCAGACGTATGCCAAATCCTGTAGCATTTCTATAGGTAATTAAAGTACCGTAATCTGGTTTAAAGTCGTTACCCGGGTCTTCCGTAGTAATGCGGCATTGCATGGCAAAACCATTGCAGATAATATGTTCCTGATCTTTCAGGCCAATAACATCGTCAGACAGATGATAGCCATCTGCTATATACAGCTGAGTTTTGATCAGATCTATACCGGTAATCATTTCCGTTACTGTATGTTCTACCTGTATACGCGGATTTACTTCAATAAAATAGATGTTTTCCTGCTGATCGATTAAGAACTCTACAGTTCCAACATTGTTATATTTAACAGCTTTTGCTATTGATGTTGCATAATTATAAAGCTGTTTCCGTGTTTGTTCGGTTAAATTTAAGGAAGGTGCTACTTCAACTACCTTTTGAAAACGGCGCTGTACAGAACAGTCTCTTTCATAAAGGTGGACTACCTGTCCGTGGTTATCTGCTACAATCTGCACCTCTATATGACGAGGTCTGTCAATAAATTTTTCCAGAAATACCGTGTCATCACCAAAAGCATTTTTAGCTTCACTTCTTGCTTCAAAAAAGCCCTTTTCTAATTGCTCGTCATTTCTCACGATCCGCATACCACGACCTCCACCTCCAGATGCTGCTTTGATCATCAATGGGTAACCAATACGTTTTGCTTCCGCAAGTGCTGTTTCAATTGTGTTGAGTTCCTGTTCATTGCTTTCAATAATAGGAAGACCAGCAGCTTTGGCGACAGTCTTTGCAGTAACTTTATCACCCAATGCTAACATTACATCTGGTCTTGGGCCTATAAAGATGATACCATTCTCTGCACATTGCTTTGCAAACTCCTCATTTTCTGAAAGAAAACCATAGCCTGGATGAATAGCATCTGCCTCACTATGTTTTGCCATTTCAATAATACCAGCAATATCAAGATAAGGTTTGAGTGGTTCATGATCTTCTCCTATCTGATAAGCTTCATCAGCTTTATAACGATGTAAAGAGTATCTATCCTCATAAGTATAGACGGCTACTGTTTGAATGTCTAGTTCACTACAAGCACGTTCTATACGGATGGCAATTTCGCCACGGTTGGCAATTAGAACTTTCTTAATATTCATGGGTTTTAGTGTTATGCCGCAAAAATATCAGATTACTTCGAATCTGCAACATCTAAAATCATTTATTATCAAGTATTTACGGTGTAAAAAGTACACTTATTGATGCTGAAAGATCCTACCACATTCTTATTAGATTTTTCTGGGATTCGTCAAGAGACGAATAGTGCCTTCTTAAACTATTTTTATACTGCATTTGTAAGGGATTACCATGAGTTGGATTTTCCCGAACAAAGCAGAGCGAGAGAGCAAGGAGGTCCCTCTTAATTTCGACTTTGTTATTAAGCTTAATACTGCCTTCCTGTAAGCCTGATATTCATCCAAAAAGATGTTAAAAAAAGTTTTTGCTATGTTATATTTCTGATTCATAGGCCAAAAGTAGATGGAATAAAAAACGGCTTGTCGGAGGATGTCACGATATGACGGTTTATGTCGTATTTGTCGTTATAATAAGCAAATAACCATTGCTTTTATTTCATTTCTGTTTGCTCGTATATTTTAGTATCATTTAAACGGCCCAAAAATGAGCTAGGAAGGACTATTCGACGATTCCCTTGTCGAACGCAAGTCATCATACACTCAAAGGAGAGTCATGCCAATGTCCTTTGAGTCATAGACCAACCCTAAACTACGATCGGACTTACTACCTCCAAATCAAGTGCAAAAAGAAAAGGCAGCCTAATTGCTGCCTTTGTCAAAGAATATAATCTGAATTAATTATTAAACTAATCCTGGTATTTCAACCATTTCATTTACATCCTCGGTATAATTAACACCCGGAACGTCAAATCCAAATAAGTTTAAAAAGTCTTTCTTATAGCCAGCAAGATCACCAATCTGAGGTAGGTTTTCTGCAGTTGCTTCAGGCCATAATTGAGCTACTTTATCCTGTACGTCTTCGCGCATTTCCCAATCATCAATACGAATACGTCCTTTGTCATCTGTAGAGATTTCCTGACCATTATATAGTCTATTCGCAAATAAACGCTGGATTTGCTCAATACATCCTTCATGAATGCCATTTTCTTTCATTACTTTATACAGTAATGAGATGTACAAAGGAATAACCGGAATTGCTGAACTGGCTTGTGTAACTAAAGCCTTATTCACAGAAACGTAAGCATGTCCGCCAATTGATTTCAGTTTATCAGCGATAGTAAAAGCTGTTGCTTCTAAATGATCTTTTGCGCGGCCAATAGTACCTTTTCTGTATACAGCCTCTGTTAAAGATGGGCCGATATAAGAATAAGCAACTGTTGTTGCTCCAGGAGCAAGCAGGTTGGCCTGAGTCAATGCATCGATCCACATTTCCCAGTCTTCCCCTCCCATTACTGCTACAGTATTTTCGATTTCATCCTCATTTGCAGGTGATATAGAAATTTCCGAAACTACACCAGTATGGAAATCTACTGTTTTATTGGTAAAAGCCTGTTCGCCGATAGGCTTTAATACAGAACTATGTACTACTCCGGTTTTAGGGTGTACTCTTTTTGGTGAGGCTAAACTATAGATGACAAGATCAATTTGCCCCAGATCTTGTTTGATCAGATCTAATGTTTTTTCCTTTATTTCATCTGAAAAAGCGTCCCCATTGATACTTTTTGCATAAAGACCTGCTTTAATAGCTTGCTGTTCAAAAGCAGCACTGTTATACCATCCTGGTGATGCTGGCTTTCCGGCAACAGGAGGTTTTTCGAAGAAAACACCTATAGTAGCTGCTTCAGATCCAAAAGCACTGGTAATTCTTGATGCCAGACCAAATCCTGTGGAAGCTCCAATAACCAATACTTTTTTTGGGCCGGAAATACTTCCTTTTGATTTTACATAGTTAATCTGATTGATTACATTTTGTTCACAACCAATTGGGTGTGCGGTAAGGCATATAAACCCGCGCATTTTAGGTTCAATAATCATATAATATTTTTCTTTAAGTTAGCACTTGCGTGATGGGTAACATGGGAACAAAGTTAATAAAGTCTTGAATATTGTTCCTGTACCCGATCAAAACAGATTTTTAACCATTCTGTGTAGCGATCGGGATTTATTTTTATATCGTGGGATAGCTCATCCATTTTTGCATATTTATATGCAGATACTTCAGCAGGATTTATGGCCGGGATCTGGTCCGACTCACCAAAGAAAACATGGTCATATTCATTTTCGATAAGTCCTTGTTCAGTAACCTCTGCAAGATATTGAAAACTAAAAACATGCTTAACATCACATTTCAATCCCATTTCTTCCATTAGTCTTCTGTTCGCAGCCGCTAAGGTTTCTTCACCTGGTCTGGGATGACTACAGCAGGTATTCGTCCATTTTCCTGCAGAGTGGTATTTATCTTCTGCTCTTTGCTGCAAAAGTAATTCCCCTGTTGTATTGAAAATAAAAACAGAAAATGCTCGGTGAAGTTTTCCTTTTAGATGCGCTTCCATTTTTGCCATCTCTCCAATCTCACGATCATTTGCATCTACAAGTATTACTTTTTCAGTCATTCTATAATAAATTTAAAGTACCATTTCGGCGAATAATCGCTCCATTGTTTCCCTGGCATTAATACTAAGGCCAGCATGGGCTCTTGAGGTTTGTATCACTGTACTCCGCATGGCGGTTAACCAACGAAACCTGGAGGCCATATCAAGTTGTCCAATTGTCCCCGACTGATCACCTCCTATACATATCCGCTCAAAGGCACAAAGGTTGTCTTTCAAAATGGAAATATCAATTTCTTTGCAAAAAGCATTTAATTTATCGGCATTCAGCTCATAGATCATACCCAGGAATTTCTGTTTCCTACAATACACCACAATACCTGTATTTATAAATTCTTCACGTTCTACCCTGGGTACAACACGGATTACAGCATACTCAAATAAGTCCTTCTCTTGCATCTTCTGCTGCTTTTATAAAAATATCTGAATGAGCGATCCTGGTGGTCAGGAAATGAATATAAGCTTGTCTGTGTACTTCCGGGCTTTCAAAAGAATCCTCATCTTTTAGCCATTCATCTGGAACCAACGCTGCAATAGCTTTTATAAGTTCATTGGTAAGTATTGGTACAAACTCCTTGTTTACGGCTTCGAGTTCTGTTGCTAGTGGAAGCAATACATGATCTTTTATCAAAGCAAAAGGACGTTTAGCCTGTTCTTCCCAGTTTTGCCAGGAATGATGAAAGTATAAGGATGCGCCATGATCAATTAACCAAAGCTCTTTATGCCACATCAACATATTGGTGTTTCTTGCAGTACGGTCCATATTCATAAGCAAGGAATCCAGCCATACAATTTGAGAGGCTAATTTTGTGTCTACAGTCGTAACTAAAGGATCAAAAGTAATGGCACCTGATAAATAGTGTAAAGCCAGGTTTAGTCCTTCGCTACCACGTAACAGGTCTTGTATCTCTTCATCAGGTTCAATTCTTCCGAATGCCTCATCTAAACTTGCAAATACAATCTCAGGAACTCGTAAACCCAGTGCACGTGCAATCTCACCTCCAAATATTTCGGCAATAAGAGCCTTAGTGCCTTGTCCTGCACCTTTGAATTTAAGCACATATAAAAAATCATCGTCGGCCTCTGCTATAGCTGGCATAGAGCCACCCTCTCTTAAGGGGGTTACATATCTGGTCACCTGAACAGATCGCAACGTCAATACATTATTAATCATCTGTTGCATTTTACTGTTTTGATACCCTTTTTTCTGACATCAGTTGTTCTATTACTGCTTTGAGTTTTTCCGGGTCTTTAGCGTATTTTTCTAAATCGATGATCTCAACTTTACGAAAATCGACGGGATGACTTTCACTTTGAAGTGATATGGTCCCACCTTTTAATAATTTACCTTCAGCTTCATCACCTATGGGATCAAGCTGTGGTCTTTGGTAACGTAAAACTTCCTCTCCGTTCACATAATGTACAACCAGAGAGTCGCCAAGCACCAATACTTCTACACGTACCCACTGATCACCGTTAAAAGTTTTTGAACTGGAAGTTATACAATGAGTCTTAATGACCTTACCATCTTTTACATATTGTGTACCTGGTGTACAAAGATTAGCTGTAGAGCGCTCACCCTGTCCCGAACCACCTAATAACTGTACCTCTATAGAATTCGGGAAATCCTGATTTCTGGTCATAGTTTCAGGATCTTGTCCATGAATCATGATACCGCTATTACGAAAAGCCCATCCAGGTCCATCTTTTAATTGCTCTCCTACAAAACGATATTCTACTCCAATCAAATAATATGAATATGGTTTATTGAAAAATAGATGGCCAAATTGCTCATCAAATTTACCTCCATACTGGTTATATCTTACTTCAATATTTCCATTTTCAACACGAAATGTATTTCCATAGTTCTCTTTGAATTTGTGCTTTCGTATTTTCATATCCCAGCCTTTTAAATTTTTTCCATTAAATAGTTGCTTCCATTTAATGTCAGAAGGCGGTTCTGAGGCATTAAAGCCAGAAAAGAGAACGACTAAAGACAACATTACTGCTGTACCTAATAAGGTTAAAGAATTTACTTTGTGTTTCATTTTGCTAAGATAAAACTCCTGTTGTCATTAAATCATAGAAATTTGCAAAAAGCGTATATCTTTGGGCACAAAATTTTACAATTATATTTTTATGGCAAAAGCATCTGAAATTAAAGTAGGAAACATTTTACGCTTTAACGGCGAATTGGTAACTGTTATCGAAATCATACATCGTACACCTGGTAAAGGAGGTGCTTTTTACTTAGGTAAATTCCGCAATATTAAAACAGGGAAAATTGTTGAGGCACGCTTAGGAACTGACGAGCAGGTTGAAATTTGCCGTGTAGAAACTAGCGACTACCAATATTTATATGAAGAGGGTGATTATTTCGTGGTGATGGACAACAACACTTTTGAGCAGTTCAATATTGAGAAATCATTATTTGGCCCAGCTGCTAAGTTTCTGAAAGAAGGTATGGACGTAATTGTTTCTATTGAAAGTGAGGAACCAATTATGGCTCAGGCACCTAATTTCGTGGAATTAGAGGTTACCTATGCAGAGCCAGCAGTAAAAGGTGATACTTCATCTGGAGCGATGAAAAATATTACCACAGAAAATGGTATTGAGATAAAAGTACCTTTATTTGTGAATGAAGGTGATAAAATAAAAGTTGATACGCGTACTGGTGAATATGTGGAACGCGTAAAATAACTTATACGCGATCAGATGATACTTGTATTATAATTTTCCCGCTGACACCATGAGTTTCCATCACTTGATGTGCCTGGACAATTTCATTCAGCGGGAAAGTTTGATCAACTTTTACTTTTAGCTTTCCTTCCTCGAATAAAGTTGCAAATAATTGCAGTTCTTTCTGATCAGGCTGCATCATAGACCAAATCAATTCTACATTTCTTTCTCTGGCTAACTCTAAAGCCTTAGGATCGTTTTTTGTTGAGGATGGTAAACAAATTACTTTGCCCCCGGGCTTAACACAAGCAATAGAACGATAAAGGATTTCTCCTCCCATTGTATCCATCACTGCATCAAGATCAGTAGTTATTTTCTCAAATTTTTCTGTTTTATAATTAATGGGATGATCTACTCCCAGTTCTGATAAAAAAGTAATGTTTTTACCAGAGGCAGTTCCATAGACATATGCACCATTAAGTTTAGCAAACTGAACCGCCAGATGACCAACGCCCCCTGCGGCAGACTGTATTAAAATACGCTGACCTTTAGAAATTTGTAAATGCTCGTTAATTGCCTGATAGGCCGTTAATCCTGCTAATGAGACTCCAGCAGCTTCATCAAAAGAAACATGATCTGGCTTTTTTACGATCAATTGCGGACTTGCGGCAACATATTCTGCATAAGTATTTGCTATGCAACCAAAAACAGTATCTCCAGGTTTAAAATTCTGTACATTTTTACCTGTTTGCTCGATTATACCGCTCATATCCTTACCTAAAATGGCGGGTAACTTAAGGTCTTTACAAGATATATGTGCTCCAGCTCTGATTTTTGTATCTACAGGATTAACTGCAGCATAAATCACCTTTATCAATACCTGATCATCGTTGATAATGGGTTTTTGTACTTCAGTAATTTGTAAGGTTTCAGGTTCGCCAAAATGCTGTATCAAGACTGCTTTCATCATAAATTCTATTGATAATAGCGAATCTAAAGCTTATTTTTAACATTCGTGTGCATTAATTAACAAACCTATCTGTTCAGCTAATTGTAGAGATATTCTCTCTGCAACCCAGGAAATGCCTGCTGCACTTATATCAATCCATAAACTAGCTATCCGCTTTGCTCCATCTAATATACTATAGCTGCCATCATCCAGGGGAACTACGGTTAATTTTTTTCCAGAGATTATAATTTCGTACGGTTCCATGAGCATCAATAATTAAATTAAACACTTAAGTAACAGAAGTTACGAATTATTGTTTAGAAAACAGTCATTTTAAAGCAGAAATGAAAGGGAAACCTTTTATTCCAATGTTATGTTGGTATAATGAAAATGTCCTTGGAGTTATTTGTAAGTGCCAAAAATTTTATCCCACAAGACTGTGTAAAATCCATAATTATAATGAGGATGCTTATGGTGTTCATTATGAAACTTTGTGCCTCCTAAAAGGCCTGGTTTCAATCCGGCTAACTGCTTTGGTAAAATTTCCTTGTCCAAATGGCCAATTGTGCCCCAAAGTAGATTAATAAACAGATATAGTGATATTGCCAGATAAGAAAACGAATATATGAAAATCACCAATATGATTAGAAAGCCAAATCCCAAGGCTTCTATAGGGTGTAATACAAAGAGACTGATTGCGTTGGTCGACTCGTGTTTATGGTGTCTTAAATGAATTAGATTGTAGAAAAAAGGAAAATGTGCGATTCTGTGAAAAATGTACATTAACAAATCCATAATAAAAATAAGAAAAACGACCTCTACTCCTATTTCAAGGATATTTGTATGCTCCCGGACAACTATAATATCTTTTTGCCAAAGCATAAAGCCAATAATAAATATCAAAGTATTACATCCAATAACCAAAAAGGAGAGCATAACATCTCCCCTGGTAAGTATTTGTGGACTATTTTGTAAACTTTGATAGTTACTTATTCTGCTAAAAAAAGAGAAGAGCGTGATAGATAATAAGAAAAGAATCACATTAATTCCTAAAGCAAGCAGCAGTAATTCATTAAATGTAATCTGTTTAAATATTTCAATCACGCTCTTTCTGGACTACTTTACAGCCTTAAAACGTGCTAATGGTGCCATTCTGGCTTTGTTTAAAGATAAATTATCACCGCTAAGACTATAATTATCAGCAGTAACAAGTGCTTTGTTGAGGCCATTTTCAATCTCCATATGCTCACATGCCATCATTGTAGACATACCTTGAGAGAATTTTATCCTACCATGTTCCAGCAGAGTAAAAGTACCACCTAATCCATTACATCCTCCGGATGCAGAATAGCGGTTATCGCTTTTCTGAAGTAAAATGAATGGTTCTTTACCATTTATTTTATCTGCTACAGGTTTGCCTGCAAGCTCAACTAACTTCCATTTACGATCTGTAATTACATTACTTTTCATATTGTTATCAGTTTGTGAGGTGGAAGATTTTTTAAAAAGACTACATGATGCAAGAGATAAAAAGCAGAGCATGAGCGCAGGGTATTTTAATGTTTTCATATAGGAAAGAGTTATATTTTAAAATAAATATATTCAAATTACGGCAAAATTTGACACATTTTTATATTTACCTGGCTCTTCTTACTTATCTTACTTTTGTTTTTTTTACTACCTTAGGGATATAATAGAAACCAGGTATTATTTCTCCTCTACATTTTTATGGCCCGTCATTACGTTACAATAAAGGATATTGCAAGAATTTTAAATATTTCAGTTTCTACTGTTTCCAGGGCATTACGGGATACATATGATGTAAATCAGGAAACTAAGGAGAAAGTATTGGCACTTGCAGCTGAATTGAACTATAAACCTAATTTTAATGCTACAGGTTTAGCCAAAGGCAGTACTCATAACTTAGGAGTTATTTTACCTTTTATTACCAATTACTACTTTTCTACAGTGATTACCGGTATTCAGGAAGTAGCTTATAATAATGGCTATAATATCATCTTGTTTGTAACTAATGATTCCCCTGAGAGAGAGCTTGCCATCATGGAGAATCTTTCTGTATCGAGCCTTGACGGGTTATTGGTTTCCATTTCTTCTGATTCAGACTCCTGTAGCCATTTTCAGGAAATTGTAGATGAAGGTATTCCTGTGGTGTTCTTTGATCGGGTGGCTAATGAAATTGAGACCTCAAAAGTAATGCAGGATGATTATAATGGAGCATTTGAAGCTGTAGAGCATCTTATAGAAAATGGATATAAACGAATAGCTCATATAGCAGGTCCAAAGGGACTCAGTTTTACTGAAGCCAGACTAAAGGGCTATTTAGATGCCTTAGAAAAACATAATATTCAGCCAAATGAGGGTTGGGTTGTATATTCAGGCTTTTCGCAGGAGCATGGTGAGCATGATACACTTCAGCTTTTAGAACTGAAAGACAAACCTGATGCAATATTTGCTGTGAACGACAGAAAGGCTATTGGAGCAATGGTTACCTTAAAAAACAAGGGTATAAAGGTTGGAGAAGATTTTGGAGTAATTGGTTTTACCAACGATCCAATGTCGACCATCATCTCCCCCTCTTTATCTACTATTGCAGAGCCCGCATTCGAGATTGGAAAACTGAGTTGCGAATTACTGATCAAGCACATCACCAAAAAGTACTTCCATGCCGAAGAAGTTGTACTTCCGGGAAAACTGATCGTTCGGGAATCCAGCGCCAGAAAAAACTAAATTTTACTGTAAACAACCTTTCCGTCTACTATTGTATGCTGAATGTTTATCTCCTGATCAAATATAAGCACATCAGCATCCTTCCCAATAGTTAGTGTGCCTTTTTTGTCGTCAATCCCCATAATTCTTGCAGGTGTTTTACTGATCATCCTTACCGCTTCTTCCAGAGAAACACCAGCCATATTAATCATGTTGCGAACCAGTCTGTCAGTTGTTGCAACACTTCCGGCAAAAGAACTTCTATCTGGCAATTTTGCTACCCCATCTTCGATAATTACTTTTAAGCCATTCTTTAAGCTACCGAGTATGCTATCGCCTTCTGGCATACCAGCGCCGCGCATCGCATCTGTAATGAGAGCTGTTCTACTGGCACCTTTTATTTTATAAATCAGTTTTAATAATGGAGATGGTAAATGAACCCCATCAGCTATAATTTCCACATCCATTTCATCAATCAGGTATCCGCTTTCAATTACTCCGGCAAAGCGGAAGCAATCACGACGACTTACACCAGACATGCTGGAATAGAAATGTGTGGCCAGGGTATAACCATTTTCAAAAGCTTCAAGTACCTCTTCGTAAATAGCATCAGTATGGGCAATAGCAGCTAAGACCCCTTTAGATTTTAAGTATTTTCCAAATTCAATAGCTCCCTTCAATTCCGGAGCAGCACTCCACCTTTTGATCACATCTGTCGATGCAAGTATTTCTTTGTACTCTACAGGATCAGGATCACGGATATAGCGGGGATCCTGTGCTCCTCTTTGACTTAATGCAAAATAAGGTCCTTCCAGGTGCATACCAATAAACTGCGCACCTTTAACGTTCAACTTATTTGCTTGTTCATAAATGCTTAAGGTTTTTAAAAGATCTTCCTTCTCGCTAGTCAGTGTAGTCGGGCACATAGCAGTAGTTCCGTATCTCGCGTGCGTTTCAGCTATACCCAAAAAAGCCTCAACAGTATTGTCCATAAAGTCGTGCCCACCACCCCCATGAATGTGCAGGTCAATAAAACCTGGAGAGATGTAATTTCCTTTAGCATCAATTTCATCGGCATCAGGAAAATCCAGATTACCCTCATGGAGGGCTATAATTTTTCCATCTTCAATTAATAATGTTCCTTGTTGAATGGTTTTGTATGGGGTAATGAGTTGTCCGTTATATATTTTTAGCCTTTGGCGTGTCATAATTTAATTAGCTTGAATATTCTGGTTTCCAGATTTGTATAGTTTCCGTTTCAGCAGCAGTATTACCCATATGAATAGCAATAGATGAATCTTTTGCCGTAGCTGCGTTCGATATAGGTTTACTTTTTGTCAAAATACAATTTATAAAATCTTTCAATGCGTAAACTGTTGGTTCTAAAGATTTTTCGCCTGGTTTTTCAAAAATAAGTTCATTGCCTTTACCCTGCGTAGTAACCGCAATAGTAGCTCCTGTTACTCCATCCACGGTACCTCGTTTATTGTTTAATGATTCTGGGTAAATAAATGCTTTATCTCTTTGTATTTCCATTGTCGCTTTATCACCTAAAATACGAATTCCATATCCATTATAGGCATTGGAAAGCACAGAAGTAACGCTTACTTTAATGTCATTAGGATATTCATAAACAGCCCTGATGTTATCATAAGTATCCCTTCCATCTTTCCAGTAATTTATACCTCCCATTGCCATTACTTTTAAAGGATGACTGTCAGTTAAATAATGTACAGCATCAATGGCATGTGCGCAAAGTTCAGATAATGGACCGCCACAATATTCCTTGTACATTCTCCAGTTAATAGCTCTTTCCATTTTTGGATCATTTACTGGAAAACGCCAATTGGAATTTCGATTGTACTGACATTCAAAATGCGTAATTTTTCCCAGCCAGTTTTGCTCTATCACTTCTTTTACTCTATGGTATAAGCCAAAATATCGATATTGATAGCCCACCTGAAAGACCAAATCTGATTTACGGACCCTTTTTTCCAGATCAATAGCCTGTGGAATATCGTAAGTCATGGATTTTTCCAGGTAAATATGTTTCCCTGCTGCTAGGGCATCAACTGTCATTGGATAATGCAAATAAAGTGGAGTGGCAATAATTACAGCATCAATATTTTTATCTTCTAGTAGTTTGCGATAATCTGTATATGCTTTAGCACCTGTGGCTGCATATTTTAGTCCATTTTTTAAATGTTCAGGAATTGGATCGCAACAGGCTAAGACTTGCATTTGTGGTAAATTGCGAATGGTTTTTATTAAACCAGTTCCTCTTGATCCGGTACCGATTAATCCGACTCTGATTACATCGGTTTTAAAATTACCATTTGCCAAAGCAGGAAATCCGGCATAAGTTAAAGCAAAGCCAGATAAGGCAATGGCATTTTTGGTTATAAATTGTCTTCTTGAAAGTTCTTCAGGTTTCATATTGTATTTATTTAGAAAACCATCAACAGGTTAAATTTAACTAATAACTTTATTTATCGACCAGTTTCTGATCTTGTATCCTTTAAATGCGTAGAACATTAAGTATAAATAACATGGGAATAACACCCAATAGGCAGTTCTAAGGTCATATACATCAGCAAAATAGCCATAAAAAAGAGGCATTATTGCATTCCCGCAGAGTCCCATGATCATGATGGAAGCACCGAGTTTGGTATACCTGCCAAGGCCATCAAGTGCCAAAGGCCATATTCCAGCCCAAACCAATGAATTCGCCAGTCCAAGTAATACCACAAACCAAATTGAAATGTCGGCAGTATGTCCAAGGATACGTACCGGACCATGGCCAAAAATGATAAGTAAAGTAAATATTGCTCCTAATAAAGTACAAATGCGTAGCATATTGACCTGACTAATAAACTTTGGGATAACTAGTATTCCTATGGTATAACCACAAATAGTTGCAAATAAAGTATATGAAGGAAAAACTTTGGCTTCCAACAAATGAATATTCATGGAACCGGCATAGCCAATAATGGTATCAATTGCAATAATTTGTGTTCCTACATGCAGAAATATGGCTATTGCGCCAAGTATAAGATGCGGGAACTGAAATATGCTGTTTTTACCTGAATTAGCTGTGGCCACAGCTTCATTTTCATGTTCTGTGTCAATTTCAGGGAGCGGTGAATAGCGCACCATTAAACCTAAACCTATAAGTACAGCACCAACACAAGCATAAGGAACGATTACCCTTCGAATCAGTTCATCAAGAGCCGCGCTTTTTTCAGCAGCATTCATCAATGGTAATTGTTTAAAAAGTTCACCATCTGTAGCTTTTAATATGACTGCAGCAAACAGCAGTGGTGCCAGGATACCAGCACCTTTATTGCAGATACCCATGATACTGATGCGTTGGGCTGCTCTTTCTTTAGCCCCAAGAACGGTAATGTAAGGATTGGCTGCGGTTTGCAAGATGGCCAGGCCTGCACCTAATGTAAAGAGACCTAATAGAAAAATCTCATAGGTACGTGTCATCGCTGCTGGAACAAATATAAAAGCACCAACAGCCATAGTCCAGAAGCCAATCATCATTCCCTTTTTAAAACCTACAGACTTTAAAAGATAAGATGAGGGTACCGACATCACAAAGTAAGAGATATAAAAAGCAAAGGCAACCAGATAAGATTCAAAATTGGTAAGTTCACATGCGATCTTGAAATAAGGAATCAGAATTGCATTTATCCAGGAGATAAATCCAAATATAAAAAACAATAGTCCTATAATAAGAATAGAAATCAAGGTATCCCGCTTACTTAGCGAGCTTACCGATACAGAGTGGTTTTGTTGTTTAGTCATGGATGGTTATAGTATGATCTACAAACGAAACTAAGGATATCAGTACAGAATAAACCACTATAGAACAGATAAATGAGCGGCAACGCTACCGATAACGTTCTCGCTATTTTATTCGGTTTTATAGTCCTATTCTTAAAAGTCATTTAATAGATTTGATAAAACTAATCACCACTTTAACCAAAATAAATGAAGAACAACAGAAGAGATTTCTTAAAACTTGGCGGCCTGGCAGGTCTTGGTCTGGCCTCTTCGGGTATTTTATCGGCTTATACTTCCGCTGAGACTTCAAAGCAGGATGACATTCTAAAACTAGCCAAGCATGTGCATAAGCAGGAATTTAACATGAGTGGTTATGCAGCCCCTAAATTAGATACTGTTCGTGTAGGTTTTATTGGATTGGGTAACCGAGGAACTGCTGCAGTAAAGCGTATGGCAAGAATTGCCAATACCAAGATCAATGCGTTGTGCGACCTGCGGCCAGAAAAAACGGCTATCTCTGTTAAAAACTTAACTAAAACCCTACATAAACCGGTAGTATACACTGATAAGGAAGAGGCATGGAAAAAACTGTGCGAGCGTGACGATATTGACCTGATCTATATCGCTACATCCTGGGAACTCCATACTCCAATGGCATTATATGCTATGAACCATGGTAAGCATGTTTGTGTAGAGATTCCTGCAGCTACCACTCTTGAAGAATGCTGGCAATTGGTAAAAACTTCTGAACGGACAAAAAAGCACTGTATGATGCTCGAAAACTGCTGCTATGACTTTTTTGAAATGCTTACACTTAGTATGGCAAGACAGGGATTTTTTGGCGATATCATTCATTGTGAAGGTGCATATATACATGATATTCTGGAAGGGAATTTTTCAAAAACCAAGAATTATGATTTATGGCGATTGAAAGAAAATATTAAGCATAAAGGAAATTTATATCCTACACATGGACTTGGTCCGATCTGTCAGGTTATGAACATCAATCGTGGGGATAAGATGAACTACCTTGTATCTGTTTCTTCGAACGATTTTATGATGAACAATATGGCTAAGGAATTGGCAGCTAAGGATTCATTTTACAAACCTTTTGTTGACAAGAACTACAGAGGTAACATGAATACCAGCACCATAAAGACACACATGGGGCGAACAATAATGCTACAGCATGATGTTACATCACCAAGGCCATATTCCCGGTTGCACCTGATCAGTGGAACTAAAGGCACAGCACAGAAGTATCCTTTACCAGCACGTATTTCAACTAATCATGAAGGCTGGCTCTCTGAAATAGAATTGAAAGCTATAGAAGAAAAATACACCCCTAATCTGGTAAAAAAAATTGGAGAAATGGCTAAAGCTGTGGGTGGACATGGAGGTATGGACTTTTTGATGGATTGGCGTACGATAGATTGCCTGAGAAACGGATTGCCACTTGATCAGGATGTTTATGATGCAGCACTCTGGAGCTCTATTCTTCCACTAAGTGAGTGGTCTGTAAATAACCGTTCAAATTCTATTGATATTCCTGATTTTACAGGAGGATCATGGAAGAAGAATTTACCAATAGATATCAGTCTTTCAAAGGGCGGTACAACCGGAGTTATTTAATATAAAATTAACTGTAAAAAGATATTGCTGCCTTAGGGAGCATGGAAATCTATTGCCTAAAAAGCTAAATAAAAAAATACAAAATCATTGAAAACACCAATATTATAAAATGGAAACAAGCGTAACAAACAGCCCTGAAGAACTGGGTGTTGCAGCCGGAAAAGCTGCCGCAAATCTGATCAGGGAAACTATTGCCGAAAAAGGCAAAGCGAACATCATTCTTGCCACAGGAGCAAGCCAGTTTGAAACATTAAACCAACTTATCAAAGAAGACATAGATTGGAGTAAAGTTGCAATGTTTCACCTGGACGAATACATTGGTTTACCAGAGTCATCTCCTGCCAGTTTTAGAAAATATCTTAAAGAACGCTTTCTTGAAAAAGTGAGCCCTTTAAGAGCTGTTTATCTGGTAAATGGAGAAACCAATCCAGAAGAAGAATGTAATCGTCTGGCTGAGATTATTCAGCAAAACCCTATTGACGTTGCACTTGTCGGTATTGGAGAAAATGGTCACCTTGCATTTAATGATCCTCCGGCTGACTTTGATACTCATATACCTTATCTGGTTGTAAACCTTGATGAGCAGTGCCGGAAACAACAATTTGGAGAAGGTTGGTTCAAGAGTATCGACGATGTTCCTACTCAGGCTATCAGTATGTCAGTTCAACAGATTTTAAAATCTAAGCATATTATCTGTTCTGTACCTGACCGCAGGAAAGCTCAGGCAGTAAAGGATAGTTTAGAACAACCTGTAAGTAATAAGTATCCCTCAAGCATATTACAATTGCACCCTGATTGCAGATTTTATTTCGATAAAGCTTCTGCAGAACTGCTTTCAGCAGTATAAAAAAAGGCTCTTAGTTATTGGTTATTGAAACAGCCAATAACTAAGAACCTTATTTATTGGCAATTTGTACTGCATTGCTATAAAATGTTTCACCAGTACCATCAATACGTTTACTTCCTATTTTATAATATAGCAACTGATGTGGTGCTGTATGATCTTTTATCAGGTAAGAAGTTGAGTTAATTGAGGTGTTAACTTCTGAAATTCTATTAAATTTAATACCATCAGCTGATCTGTACAAACCTAAATTGAATTGATCTTTTGCCCAATCTATATTAAAACTAACATGGATGATATTTTGTCCCTCTTTATGAGCATTAATGTTTAGAAATGAAACCTGTTGGTCTGGGGAAGGTATTCCATTCAAATACTTTTCTAACATGGTGTATCCATCTGTATCAAAAGTGTTCCTGTCAATGCTTGTTGAATCTGTTGTAGAAGCTTGAATCATCTTTTCCCACCAGTCTGGTAAACCATCATTATCTGTATCCATGGGATAAATTGTGCTTTTCAAATTTGGCCATCCTCCTACAGTGTGCTGACTATCTATAATTCCAGAGGGATTTCGGGTGCCACTAGCATTATAACTTCCTCCATAAGTTGCGGTACCAGTACGGGTTTCTTTAATAATTCTTCTATCAACAGTATCTCTGCGTGGCAAAACGGCCCCAGCGCCATTCATTACAGAATAAAAGGCATCTTGTGCTGTTTGTGTTACTACAGGTGCATATGGAAATGGAGTGGCTGACTTTCCTGAGGCTTTCAATGCTGTAGCCTTGTAATAACTGTCTAACTGTACTCCTTTTGTCCAATTATCTGCTGTCACATCAGGATAGCCATGTACAAAGTTTCCATTTATATAGAACTTTCCTCCAAGTACTGTATCTCCTGTTGGTGTCGTACTATAGCTGGAGTATAATAAAATACGGTTCCTTCGATTGGAAGGAGAACTTGTTGCAGCACCCGTAGTAGCCGGACCTGCTTTATGATAATTATTTACCATATTATAATGACCTCCCACTCCTCCATATGCTGAACCTACCCAATTGTAAACAACATTGTTCCTGAAATCTCCATATTCCAGTTCAGGTTGCAAAGTGGCAGTGCTTCCCGAAAAACGGGGATTTCTATTAGAGTTACTGGCCAATAGGTTGTGATGAAAGGAGACGTTCTGGCCACCCCATATTCCTCCGTAGCCATGAGGTGTACCTTTAGTATGCAATGATCGATAAAGACTTTCACTCAGTATGCTCCATTGTAATGTAAAGTTAGAAATGGCATAAAAAGAACCCACCTCATCAGTCGACCAACTTAGAGAACAATGATCTACAATAATGTTATTAAAGGGCTGAGTAATGGGAGTTCCATAAGCATTATACATCGCATCTACTACCTTCGAAGAATCACCTGACCTGGTGATCAAATCTCCTGGTCTTGAACGGATGTGTCTTATTATAATATTATTTGCCCTTATTGATAGGCCATAGTTCTTTAAACAAATACCATCGCCTGGAGCAGTTTGTCCAGCGATGGTAATGTTATCCTTTTTTATAGAAATAGGGCTTCTTAAGTTAATAGTACCTGATACTTTAAATATAATAGTTCGGTTAGGTTTTGACACAGCATCACGCAAGCTTCCTGCAAGACTATCTTTAAGGTTGGTCACGTAATAGACCTCGCCACCGCGACCGCCTGTTGCAAAACGCCCAGCTCCCTCAGCGCCTGGAAAAGCAAGTTGTGATGAGAGGTTATTATTTTTTGTTCCTTTTGTATCATTTTGTGCCTGAAGTTTTACTGTTATGGCAAAAAAAAACAGAAAAACTAAAAAATTATATTTCGGCTTAATAATCATAATCTTGCTTTAGCTTAGGATTCGACTCTACCACAGATTGAGGCAATGGTAATAACTCACTGTGGTTAGGTTTAAAGTATTGTGCAAAATTGGTAATCCAAGCTGCCGTAATTGAACTTATCCAAGCTACTTTAGTATGACCTACCGGAGTAGCAGTAGGTGCTGGTGCATAAAGTGAATTACTATAAATCACTTCCATTGAGGCCGATTTGTAATACATACTTAGCGGAAGGTTATTATAAGGAGCTGCTTTATTCAGCATTTTAGTGTAGTTGGCACGGGTTTCAGCAATCTTTGAAGCCAATAAGTTCCAGCGGATCAGATCGTACTTACGAATACCTTCTCCTCCAAATTCAAAGTACCTTTCATTTACAATGGCATTGAAAAAATCTTCTTTCCCTAATGGAGTAATGCCTATTGCAGCTTCATTACCTTTAAAGCCACGTTTTCTTACTTCTTCATAAGCTGATATAGCACCAATAGTAGGTCCGCTGTTTATTTCATTTTCCGCTTCAGCAAACATCAAAAGTACATCTGAAAAACGCAGAATTGGCCAATTGATTCCGGTTTGCTGACTGGCTGAAGTTGGTGCTGGATTCCACCAATCGGCTCTGTATTTTCCACTTACCATATTTACCAGTGTTTGTACAGCTTTGGTTTTATCCGCATTATTATAATACGGTGCCAAAGTAACATCCCTCCTGGTATCTAAAGGATTAAAGGAGTAAAAGTATATCGGAACAGCTCTTACAGAACTATTACCCAACTGTGCAGTACCAGAAGAAACATAAAAACGCGGACCATCATAATAGCCTATTCTTCCACTAATGTCTTTTCCTAAAGCAACTTCGAACATCACTTCACCATTAGGTTCTATTTTAAAAGCATTAATGTTATTTTTAAATATATCCTCGAACGATGGGTTCAGATTGTGTTTATCACGACGTGCCATAATTTCAGCACATTCATCCCGGGCTATTTTATAGAAATTAAGGTAATCTGGTTTGCGTTCCATTTGCTTCGAACTACTTCTAAGAGAGTAGCCACCTCTGTAAAGGGCAATTCTGGCTCTTAGTCCTTTAACAGCACCTTTGGTAATTCTTTCATCCAGGGCAACTCCAGGTTCATTACGCCATGGAACTAGTTCTGCTGCTGTTTTAAGATCCTCAATCAACCTATCGTATATCAGGTCACGGTCTGTTTTTTGCGGAAAAAGATCTTCCTGATCAATTGCAGGTTTAAATAAGGCAGGAACATCTCCCCAGTTTCTAATTAGCTCCAGGTAAAACTGAGCACGTAAAGTTAAGGCCTCTCCATATAAACGCCTTAACTGTTGCTTTTCTGATTCAACGCCATTGTTGTACATTGCCATTACTGGAATGTTCTTGATGCAGATATTTGCTCTCTCTATTCCGGAGTATAATTGATTAAAAGGCAATGCCAGTTGCCCATTGGTAGGCTGCAGATTGTATCTGGATAAATCACGCGAATTGTTATCGGGAGCCGAAGCATTTGTAACCCCAATAAATTCATCGGTATCGTATGGGTACATCATACTCAGCCGACTACCATAACCATTATCTCCTGTTAACTGTTCATAAACACCCATTAATGCACCGGTGGCATTGGCCACATTGCTAAACACAAATTGCTCATCAAAAGCTGATTGGGGTGATACTTCCAGGTATTTCTTACATGAGATAAGGCTAATCATGCTTATGACTGCTACGGCTATTGGGAAAAATATTTTTACTTTCATCTTTGTTGCTTTTATGGTTAAAGGGAAAGGTTGATACCGAAAATATATGTGCGGCTACGGGGATAGGCTGAGAAATCTACCCCTGGTGTTACCGGGTCTGAACTTCTTACATTCACTTCAGGATCAAAGCCTGAATACCCCGTAATTACGGCTACATTATTAGCCGTAGCATACACTCTTAATTTATTAATTTTGGCCTTGCTGATTAATTTTACTGGAAAAGTATAGCCAAGCGTAATGTTGTTAAGTCTTAGAAAAGAACCATCCTCAATGGCCCATGAAGTTGGATAAAAGGCTCCGGAACCAGTAATTGGCTGCCATATATTGGCATCCTTGTTTAAGGCCGCAAGCTGATCCGGTGGAATACCAGTAACCTGAGGAGAACCTCCCACTACAGTAACCTTTTGGACCACATTTCCACTGGCATCAACGGTTTTCCAACGGTCTTTCATTATACCCAGCATGTTGGTATTTGGAGTGTAACTGTTTGTGAATTCAATTTTGTTGGCATTATAAATATCATTGCCAACTACAAAGTTTACAAACATGCTCAGGTCAAAGTTCTTATAAGTGAATTGTTGGTTAAAGCCTCCTGTGAATTTAGGTGTAGCATCACCAATAATACTTTTATCGCTCTCGTTGATAATATTATTTCCGTCAAGGTCTTTCAGTTTCATCCATCCTGGCTGAGCGGTTCCCAGTACACCAGAGACATCTGCTACACCTGATTTAAGTGTATAGATTTGTGTAGAAGGATCATAATTAAAATCGTTAACACCATAAAAGCCGTCAGACACATAACCATACATAGTTCCAACAGGTTTACCCACTTGTACAATATAATCTGCTGGTTGCCCTGAAACAAAGGCTACTGCAGGTGACGGCAGATAACTTGAAGCGGTAGACAATTTATCAATGTTATTTCTATTAAAGGCGATGTTGAAATTAGTTGTCCATGAGAAATCTTTCCGCTGGAAAGGAATGGCGTTTAATTGAAATTCGAGGCCTTTGTTAGAGCTTTGTCCTGCATTTTGTAGCTGACTAACGTAACCTGAGGTGGAAGGAATTCGAACATCCAGTAACAGATTTTTAACTTTATTCCTATATGCATCAATGTTCAATTGCAATCGATTATCCCAAAGGGCAATATCAAGACCAATGTTTTGGCTCACTGTTGTTTCCCATTGAAGATTTTTGTTAGATAAGAATGGAGAACTGTAACCAGGGCTTACTGTCTCATTTAATGCATACTTGACATTTGTTAAAAAGGTGGTTAAATATAGAAAATCATTAATTCTGTTATTTCCTGATGCACCATAACTAGCACGTAGTTTCAGATCCGAGATAACGGAAATATCTTTCATAAAATCCTCTTTCGATATCCTCCATCCCAGAGATCCCGAAGGGAAATAACCCCAATTTTTACCGGAAATGAACTTTGAAGAGGCATCAGTCCTGAAAGTAAATTTGGCCAGATATTTATCATTATATGAATAATTTAAACCAGAAAAATAGGAAAGTAGGCGACTTTCATTTATGATGTTACTTGGAAATAATGGTGCACTTTGTCCAAGGCTAAGTTGTCCAAGTGCCTTCTCTGGAGTAATGCCTTTAGGAAACAATTTCAACTGATCAAGTCTGATCTCCTCTTTTGAACTATAAATCTCTTGTCCAAGTAAAGCACTGAAGTTATGTACCCCTTTTTTGAAATTGTAAGTGAATACATTTGAGTTGTTGATGCTATAGCGTTTCCTGTTATTTATGTTTACTATTGGTAAGCTACTTCCATTATTTCTGGCATTTGAAGTAAAGTAATCATCAAATGCATTGATGGTATTATTGTTAAAATTAACTCCGGCAGTAGATCTGAAAGACAGGCCTTTTAGCAGTGTATAATTGAGGTAGCCATTAATGTTTAAGTTATCAGATGGCCTGCTCCTGTATTGGGCATTACTCAATTGAATAGGATTTAAAACCCCAAGTCCGTTACCGGTATTGGTGTCATTAAAGTACTCTTCATCAAGTTCATCATCACTCATCCCAGTGATGTTTAAAGGCCTGTATTTAATGGTATGTCGCAACAGACTATAAGTGGCAGTAGCCTCAGTACTGGAAACTCCTGAACCATTGATCTGCTGATTATTATACCTGGTACCAAAGCCAACACGAAGTTTATCATTAGCTCTATGATCCAGCTTTAAATTAAATATATGTCTGTTAAATTTAGAATTGACCATAATACCCTGTTGTGCATTATTGGTATAGCTAATGTTAAATGTAGTTGCTTTATTTCCACCATTAATTGCTACAGAGTGAGTTTGTGAAACCGCATCTCTGCCAAATGTTTTTTCCTGCCAATCTATCGGTGCTGTATTTTTGTAACTATCAAGATTATCAAAAGTACCATACATCTGTTCAAATGCAGATTCAGTGTTGGTTAAGCCTCTTGATCGTTCATACTGACGTAATACAAAGTCATAAGGACTCATCACTTCAAGCTTATTTTGCAAACGTGCAAGTCCAAGGAAGCCATCGTAGCTTACTCTAGTTTTCGCTTCTTTGCCACCTTTTGTGGTGATGACCACAACCCCATTTGCTCCTCTGGCTCCGTAAATGGCAGTTTCAGAAGCATCCTTAAGTACCTCTACAGATTCAATATCTGTTGGCGAAATATTTGATAAACCATCCTCAACCTGTACTCCGTCAATTACATATAGTGGAGCATTACTTTGAGTAATAGAGCCTCCACCCCTAATGAGTACCCGTACATCAGCACCCGGCATACCCTCGTTTGCTGTTATCTGAACACCTGCAAGTCTTCCTGCCAGAGCTTCAGCAGCAGAGTTGACTGGTATATCCTTCAATTGTCGTGCGTTAACAGAGGCTACAGCACCTGTGATATCCTTACGTTGCAGTGTTTTGTAGCCAATAGTAACTACTTCGTTAAGCATATAGGCTTCTGGTTGTAATCTTACAATGAGTTCTTTGTCATTTGTAACTTTTACCTCCCTGGCTTTATATCCCAAATACTTAAACACCAATGTAATTTCCCCGTTGCCTGGCACGGTTAGTTTAAATGCACCATTCACATCGGTGCTTGTTGCGGTGGTTAGTCCCTTAACAGCGACGGATACCCCTGGTAATAGTTCATCTTCTTCCAGGCTCATTACTTTACCTGAAATGGCACGGCTTTGCTGTTGTGCAAATGAAATGCTGGCAAAATGCAGCAAAACAATAAATACCTGTAAAAATCTTTTCATAATATTCGGTTATAGCTGGTTAGCACGATAGAGCAATCGCTTATAACAAGATTACATTATTCTGCTGAAGATAATACCCATTTGATGCTAAAAAATGTATGCAACCGTTACCGATAACGTTATCGATAGCGCTACCGACAATTAAAATAGTTTATTTACCCCCAGATAAACTTATGAAAAGTATATTCGTAATTGAGAACCAAAATAAACCCGATATGACTCAGACCTTAAAAACCTTAATTACATCAGTATTTGTTGTATTTCTGTTGATCAGTTTTAAAAGCGGACAAAAAAAGATAACTATATATTCTATTGGAGATTCAACAATGTGTGATTTTTCACCTTCTTATCTTTCGCAATTTGGAGGAGAAAACTACCCTATAAGAGGATGGATGCAAATGATGCCTGAGTTTTTTAATGAGCAGGTTGAAATTCATAATGCCGCCCGCAGTGGCAGAAGTTCTAAAAGTTTCAGGACTGAAGGACATTGGAAACCAGTTATTGAAAAGCTAAAAGCAGGTGATTATGTATTTATTATGTTTGGTGCTAACGATCAGAAACCCGATACTGCAAGACATACAGATCCTGAAAGCAGCTATAGAGAGAATCTACTAAATTATATAAATGAAACAAAAGCAAAAGGAGCACATCCTGTTCTGTTTACTTCTTTGGTGCGAAGAAGATTTGACAAAGCTGGAAAACTTGTAGATACCTATGGGGAATATGTAAATGCAGTACGCAAGTTAGGCAAAGAAACTAATATTCCAGTAATCGACTTAAACCAAAAATCAGCTGACCTGGTAACCAAATATGGCCCTGAAGAATCTAAAAAGCTCTTTCTTTATATTGAGCCGGGCAAATTCAGCAAATTACCAGAAGGCAAAAAAGACGACAGTCATTTGTGCGTATTTGGAGCTACAGAAATAGCACGCCTTGCTGCCCAGGGACTAAAGGAAATCAAATCACCATTGGCTGCGTATCTTAAATAGCAGCCAATGGTGATTCATTAATTCTTTTCAGCCAATTCTTTCACTTTAGCTAAAGCCAGCGGCCAGGTATCTTCCATGTATTGCGCATATTCTTCATCCATATCCATCTCTACCAGCCAAACTGTTTTACCATCAACTTCCTTTAAGGTATAATTTTCTAAAGCATCTCCCCATTCCTCGCCTTGATACGTGGTTGGGTCTTCCACTCCATCTTTCACTTCACCCAGATGATGAATAGAAAGGAATTTACCTGGTATGCTTTCAGCTATTTCTGAAACCATACCGTTTCCTTTGCCATCCAGGAATAAGGCTTTACTTCCCTTTTTCCAATCTGTTTCTACTGTCGAACCTTCTGCGAACACTTTTGTCCACTGGTCGTATGTCTCTTTACCTGTGATGATATCCCAAACTTTTTGAGGATTTGCATTAATCGTAATACTAAACTCTAACTTCTTCATGATATTTTAATTAAAGACTATATTATTCTGGCAACCAAGCCAATATAAAGTTACTCGTTAAGGTGGAAAGAATTACAGTATGAAAACGACATTAAACAGGGGCTATTGCGACAGGAAATAGTAAAATAACCATTAAAATTGAGCTTCGCAGAATTCTTTGTTAGTTACTGCTCCTACAAAATTTCCTGTTGCTACAGCATTCGCCACTGAACGCATAAAAGATGAGTTATCTCCACAGGCGAAAACACCAGATACATTTGTTTGCTGTAATTCATTTACACGAATAAAACCATTATCTGTTAGTTCACAGCCTAAACTTTCGGGTATATCTGAATGCTGTATAAACGGGACTCTCGCGTAAATTGCTTTTAAAGGGATTTTTGAACCATTTTTGAATTGAATACTTTGAATATGCCCACTATTATGTTCGAAGCTGGCTATTTCAGATTCAATAATTTTTATTCCCTTATTTTCCAAAGTTTTTATTTGTTCAGCTGTAAATGATGATTTTCCGTTTGTGAAGATGGTTAAATCCTTTGTCAAATTACAGACCAATTGTGAATAGTGTATCGCTGCATCACCATTAGCCAGGATCCCTGTCACTTCATTTTTCACTTCATATCCATGGCAATAAGGACAGTGTATTACGGAAATACCCCAACATTGTGAAAATCCTTTTATATCGGGTAAGATATCTTTAATTCCTGTAGCGAATATCAATTTTTTAGCATTGAATAGTTCTCCAGATTCTGTTTTTATTTGAAAACCGCTTTCCGTTCTTTTTCCTTTTATAGCACTACCTTCGTAAAATTTTACGGTATCATATTTTTCGACCTGTTTTTTGGCTAGTGTAGAAATTTCTTTAGGAGTTTTACCATCTTGAGTAAGGAAATTGTGTGAATGGGGTGTCTGTTTATTGCAAGGTTGTCCACTATCTATTATTAATACATTTCTTAGAGAACGCCCTAATGCCATTGCGGCCGAAAGGCCTGAATAGCTTCCTCCGATAATAATTACTTCAAAATTGTTGCTGTCTTTCATTGAACTAAAATTAAAATGAATGATTCCGTTAACTGTGTTAAAGTTAGAAATCATTCATTTTAATTGCAACATAGTTGCGTCATTTAATGTTGTTCTGTTTTCTTTTCAGCCTCCTGCTTTTGGAGAAATGTAAGAAGAAACATTAGTTTATCGATGGAGACCAAGCTAAGCTCCTAAAGGTCTGATTTGTACCAGAACGTAACAAAACCTTAGATGCTGCACTAATTGTCTCATTGTAACCTGAATTATCTAAAACTTCGATTAGAGTCCCATCACCTCCTCTATCATTACCGCTACTAATTACATATAGTTTAACTTTACCATCAATTACTCTTGCCTCAATACCTGTGCCTTTTCCAGCACCTTGAAAAACACCATTATTTACCCATTTATTTTTTACCAGTGAATATTTCACAATGCCATTATTATAGGTCAGGAAATAAGCAACTTGTTTGGAGCTTGTAGCAGTAGCATCAAGATTTGCAATAACAAAGCTAGTACCATCTTTAATTGTTGATTCTTCAGTTAAATTGGTAAACTTTTTCCCTCCTTCTGCGACTTTACCGGTACCTATTTTGTAAATCCGTGCTGCTTCCGAGGCATATAGGTCACCATTATAAAATTTAATTTGCCTGAAGCTCAGTCCACCCAGATTCACTCCTTCTTTTACTCCTTTTTTAAGATAAAATATACCTCCATTATTAGCTCCTCCGCCTCCGGAAAGCCAAAGATCGGTACCATCAAATGATGCTGCAGAACGGAATGAATTATTATTAAAAGTGTTTTCTGCCACAGATGAGGTATTTATTTTACCATCAGCTCCTATAAGTGCAACAACACGATTCACCTCATTTGCAGGTTTATTTAATATATCGGTTCCAGGTGATGCATCATAACCTGGAACAACCAAGTATTTTCCATCGTTTGAGCGACTTATAAAACCAGCTAATACATCCTTCCCTAAAGCTAAAATTCGTCTGTTCTCTCCCATTGTTTTTACAGGTAAGCCCACAGATTGTACTAAAACTGGCCGGTCACCAGAAACATTGTATTCGTCCAAATAAATTGGACAAGCATTATAATTATTAATATCGCTACCTGAATTTGCATCTCCAATTCGGTAAATTACCAGATTGTCTTTTTTAAAAGGCTTAGCAACTTGGGCAAAAGAATAGCCGAAATTTATTCCAGCAACAACTAATAAGACTAATAATTTCTTACTAAATAGAATCATAATAAAATTTGTTTATTTATATAAATATGTGTTTATAAATGTGGTCTTGTTTCCAGAGCTTACATTATTGCATTAACCATTTTAAGTTAAACCTATAATGTATAGCACTACTAAAAAGGTGAATTAAATTATCAGGACTTTGTGTTAAGGCCAGGTAGCCTTTGGGTTCAGCATTATTCTGATCCATTTTAAAATATCCGGTAAAGGCTCCGCCATTCAGGTATCTTTCTTTGCCATCTGTTATCAGTTTTCTAACGGGCCAGGTTTTTCCTTCATCAAAAGAAAGTGCTGCATACATTCCATAGCCAGTGTAATTACTGCCATTTTTACGTTTAAAGGTCATCCCTTTTTTAGGATCAATTGTAGCATCAGTAAAAGAGACAAGTAATAAAGCACCCTCATTAAGCCTTTTGAGTATCAATCTTTGACCGCTTGAAATTGGTGGAAATTCACTCGCTGAATAGGTCCAGCTTTCCCCCATATTAGTGGAAATACTGATCGGCATGTAAAAATTGTTATCTTTTTTAATGTTATCATTTCTGCCAAAAGCGAAGAGGTTTCCATTTTTTAATTGAACAATTCCTGTATGGATACCAGCAATAATTCCACCGGTATTTCCTTCTTTAAAATCTGGAGTTACCCTAAGTGTTTTTGATGGGTTATACCAATTTTTTCCATTGTCTTTAGATATATGGATTACACTACCCCCTTTCACTTTTGGAGTGGCATCACAAGGTTGTATTAACCAACCTTCCCTGGTTTTAAACATTCCTGCAATGACTTGATTACCTGGTTCATGTTCCGCATTCGCAAAAACTGGAGCGGTCCAGGAGTGCCCATTGTCATAGCTTTTTCTCATAACCATAGCCAGATTTTGCCATGTTCCCGTGGCTTCAACACCATTCATATGATAAATAACATTTTGTTGTTCATCAAAAAAAAGTGATGAACCAGTCATATTTCTATCTGGAACTTTAAAAAACAATGAAGGTGTTGTCCAGGTTTTGCTTTTTAAGTTTAGCCGACTAGAGACGATAGTCATTTCCCGTCCCGTTTCTTCTTCTGTAGAAAACCAAATTGCCAGTAGATCACCATTGGGCGTCCATGTTACTGCTGGGCAATGATTATGATGATATAAAAAATCATTTTTACCTGCTTCATCTATCTTCACATAGGTAATAGGCTCCATAAACACCGGACGGCTGTCCGCTTTAACCCATTTATGTTTCACTGACTTCATTTCAGACACGGGTTTATAATCTATAAGTCTCTCCGGACTGATATCTTGAGCAACTTCTACTATCCTGAAGCCTGTAAAACAGGTTCTATCTTCTGGAATTAAAGCAGATCTGTTCGCTGATCTTAGGTATTTTACAGGGGTATTATGACTTCCTCCTCTTGTTACTCTATATAATCCATTTTTATAGCCTGCCGGATCTGTTTGTTCTTTTTCAATATATTTTCCATACCAATCCAAGCACCATTCCTCAACATTTCCATGCATATCATAAACACCCCATTGATTAGGTTGTGTTTGTTTAACTTGTAATGAAACAGGTTTAGGATCCCAGGCTATTTCCTGGTTTTTAAGGAAGTTCTTAGGTAGCACGCGATCTCCAATTGCATAAGGAGAAAAAGTACCAGCCCGGCATACATATTCCCACTCAGCTTCAGTTGGCAACCTATAGATCTTATTCTCTTTTTTGGAGAGCCATTCACAAAACTTCAAGGCATCATTATAGCTTACATAAATCACAGCCTCGTCATCTGCTTTAGAGAATCCATTTTTACTCCTTAAAGATTTATGTCCAGGATCAAAGAGTTCGTATTGTAGATTAGTAATTTCTGTAGCGGATATTTTAAACTGCTTGGAAATATGAACAATATGTGCAGGGTTTTCATCCTGATTTTCCCCAAATCCTGCGCTTCCCATGAAAAATTTACCGGGTTTAATATCAACCATATCAATTCCTATAGCATTTTTCTGCTGCCCATAACTTATAGTACTTAGTGCTATTGAAAAAGTTATAAAAAGTAATATGATATATCTTTTTAAAAGATGATTTAACATTACTTATGGATTTACAGTTATAGTAATTGTTCTGATTTGTTCTTCCCTTTGATTGATGTTTTGAACTGAACCAATAAATTTAACTTTATAAGTTCCTGGTTTAGAAAATTTATAGGTGTAAACATCAGGCATTGGATTTTCACTGCCTTTTATTGCTAAAGCTCTATCTGGACCGAGGTTCAGATTTTCGAGATAAAGGGCTTTACTGATTGCCCAATGGAATCCTTCCGGCGACCAGTTTTCCGTGTACTCATTTCCCTGCATACTTATTCTTGAAGCCGTAACTGCAGCTCTGGCCGGATAAGTTGTAGGGTTTTCATCAACAATTCTAAAACCTGATTCAGGCAAATTCATTATTTGTTGCTTTCCAAATTCAGTCTGACCATTAATTTTAAAATCCTGAATCATCCAAATTCTTGCATCTCCAAAGGTGATCTGAGATCGGGTATTGTATTTGAATGCAATAAATAAAGCTTTACCTGTTTCATATAAATCGGTAATATCCTTTTCCCCAGAAGCCACAAATGTGTTAACTGTACCCAGCGTAAATCGATTGGTGATGTCAATCCAATCAGCCTCATGGATGCTTTCCAAACTTTGGTAATTTCCATCGAAATCGGTGCTGGCCAAAATAGACAACTGATTAGCCTGA
The DNA here is from genome assembly GCF_041645105.1 of Pedobacter sp. Classification (GTDB taxonomy): domain Bacteria; phylum Bacteroidota; class Bacteroidia; order Sphingobacteriales; family Sphingobacteriaceae; genus Pedobacter. Next base: position 200,925 of record NZ_JBAZQQ010000003.1, on the reverse strand, counting down.
GTTCCCTGATTTACTGCAGAGGTAAAAGACATGGTTTGAGCTCCGGAGACTTCCAGACTTCTTCCGTCTTTGAAATCGTAATCATTTAAAAATTCTCCAGAATAAAAACTTACTATCTCGGCATCTCCACTAAAATGAAAATTTACATTTTCACCAATAGAAATCTCTGTAGAACTAGCTTTAACGTTAAAATCTAGCTTATCTAATTTCAAACGATTTTCTTTTTTACAAGCATAGTTGCTCATGAGCATGACTATGAAAAAGAAATACTTTGCTTTCATTGTATTTATTTTAAGTTTTACCAGTTATTATTTTGTATTAATTTGCTATTCAAACTCAATTCTCTTGATGGAATAGGCCATAACAAATGTTTACTGTTCACATTTTTATACCTGTTGATATAATTGATGTAGTTTGCAGCTGGTACTTGCTGACTTATAGTGTTATACACATCTTGCATATTGTCTAAGAAAATATTCCATCTGATGAGGTCACCTTTTCTCAAACATTCGAATGCAAACTCTCTTGATCTTTCTTCCCTTATTAAAGCTCTTAGTGATTGTTGATCTACAATTGCAGCAGCAGAAACTTTATGTTCGTCGCCATTAAATAGTACTGCCGTTGCCACAGCACCAGAGCCCGTAGCTCCTGCTGGAGTAGTTATTGTAACTGTTGGTGCAGAAGTATATCCTTCGCCAAAAACATTTCCTATAACACCATCTCTTTCCATCAGAATACCAGAGATTTGTTTAGTTCCGTTTAATACTGCGTAAGCTTTTGCTCCGGTTCCACCACCACCGGCAATGGTTATGATTGGAGCCACAGAATAATTACTTCCCTTATTGGTAAGTGTAATAGATTTAACACCTCCCTTTTTAACATAGGCTCTTTTCCTAACTATTTCTAAATATTGAACAGCTTCGTCTTTATTACTAAATGAGATTTCATTTAAAGCTTCTGCATACATGAGCAGTACATCTGAGTATCTTAAAACAGGAAAGTTTTGAGGTGTAGCATACGCCTTTTTTACAGGAGCCGGCTCGTATTCTCTTCTAAATTTGGCTGCAGGGCGCACAAATAATGAGGCAAAAGTTGTTGAATTTGAGAATGTTTTACCACCGCTTGCATTATAACTGAAATTTGCGATGTTCCAGTCTCTCCTAATGTCCCCCAAAAGGTATCTGTTATACAAATTTGCAGTAGCAGCTACAAATGATAAACTCTTTATGTTATCCAGATTTGATCCAGGAGAATTAATATAACCATTCCAACCTGTTTCATCAAAACCATTAGCAATGTTACCATAAAACTCAATTTCCCAAATACTTTCCTTGGTATCATATTTATCTATAGCATAATTGATAAAAACCTGAGCATATGAATCATTTAGTTGATGAGCGGACTGACCATCACTTATTACCTTCCAGGCCCAGTTTTTGGCATCTTCGTATTTTGTTACATCATTTAAGGGATAGCCGGCCATAAAAAGGCAAACTCTTGATAAAATACCTCGAACTGCCGATTTACTTACCCTGCCACCACCTTCAATTTCAGAAATGTCTTTCACATGAGACTCTGCATACTCCATATCCTTTAGAATCATATTATACACCTCTTTTATTGAAGATTTGGCGATATCAGTATTCGCTGTAGATTTCGTTGATGCCAAAACAATAGGTACTTCACCATATGTCTGAACCAAAAGAAAATAGAAATAAGCCCTTAGAAAAGATGCTTCAGCTCTAACTCTATTTCTAACCTGTTCAGCTATATCCATATTGTTATCTATATTTTCCAATAATAAGTTTGCCCTGTTTATACCTAGATATAGGGTATTCCAATGAGATGTAACAAATGGATCCGAAGAGGTAAAATCATATAGCATCGGTCCTGTAGTAGTTGATACCCTGCTGCAATAACCATCATCGCCATCCAAACCATAGTTAAAGAGCATCATCCCTCCATACAAAGCGTTATTCCCTAATACATCATATACACCTGCCAAAGAATGTTCAAGATCACTCTCTGTGTTATAGTAAGCTTCGGGTGCAAGAATATCAACAGGTTTAACATCCAGAAATTTTTTACAACCTGAGAAAATCGTTAGTCCGACTAATGTTATTAATACTTTAAATTTCATAATTTATAATTTTAAAAGGTTGCATTAATACCAAAAACAACTGTTTTAGCCATTGGATATGCGGAATAATCAAAACCAGGAGTTGTAGGTGTATTCCCGCGAACAGAAACCTCCGGATCCATACCAGAATAATTAGTCCAGGTAAATAGATTTTGTGCAGCTACATTAAATTTTAATTCATTAAGATATAACGACTTAATCATCTTTTTGGGTAGTGAGTATGCAAGAGCAATGGTTTTCAACCTTAAAAATGAACCATCTTCTAAAACCCTTGAAGAATGAATTCCTTGTGGACCTTGTCCTCCGGTTCTGTAATTTGTATTAGATGGGTTTTCAGGTGTCCATCTGTTGCTGTATGAAGCATACTGATTTAAATCTATAGCCTTAATACCATTTCCATCAAAAATCAATCGGTTTGCGTTGTAAACCTGATTTCCATAAGACCATTGAAAAAAAACATTCAAATCAAAATTTTTATAACTGAAATTATTATTAAAACCTCCAGTATGAATAGGTAAACCTCTACCGATAACAGTCACATCATTAGAATTGATCACACCATCATTATTCAAATCTTTATACTTTATATCTCCTGGTTGGATATTCCCTCTGTCGGCCGCACTTGCATTACTGGGGTATTCCTTTTTTAAGATATATTGACCAGGTGAAGGGGTATCAAATTGATCTGTTTGGTAAATTCCATCGAAAACATATCCATAAAATTGCCCCATAGGTTGTCCAACTCTTGATAAATACAATGCACTACCATTATATTGAGAAAAGAAGCTAGCTGTACTGAAAAGGTTTTTATCACCATTAGCCAATTCCAATACTTTATTATCATTAAAACTAATGTTGAAATTCGTAGACCATGAAAAGTCTTCCTTTTGAATATTTGTAGAGAATAAAGAGAATTCTAATCCTCTGTTTCTAACAGAACCTATGTTTTTATAAGCCTGTAAATAACCTGTTGTTGCCGGAAAATTTGCATACAGTAATAGATCTTTCGTTGTTTTGCTGTATAGGTCTACTGTTAATTGTAGTCTATCTTTAAATAATCCCAAGTCCCAGCCAATATCTGTCTGTGCAGTGCTTTCCCATTTAAGATCAGTGTCTCCCAGATTAGTTGAGATTGTGCCTCTTATTGGAGCCCTATCATTAAATGAGTATGAATTAGCCACTAACATATTTAAGCTTGGTAAAAATGCAAAATCAGAAATCCTGTTATTACCTGTTACTCCATAACTTGCTCTTAACTTAGAACTTGATACTGCAGGTATTTTTTTGATAAAATCTTCCTCATGCATATTCCATGCAAATGCAGCAGAAGGGAAAAACCCCCATTTATTTCCATCAGCAAATTTCGAAGAACCATCAGCCCTGAAAGTAGCTGTTAATAGGTATTTTGATTTAAATCCATAGTTTAAACGTCCATAAGCAGATGCTAAAGTATTTCTGGTAATATATGCAATACCACTATATAAGTCTCCCAATTCCAAACCCGACATACCCAATTCTTCATTCAAAATGTCTATTGTGCCATAGCCAAACTGATCAAATTTATTCTCTTGAATAGATGTCCCAGCCATTAATGTGAACTTATGATCTTTATTGAATGTTTTATTCCAGGTTAAAGTATTTTGATTAGACCAATTGAATGTTTCAGAGTATCGGATACTTCCATTGACACCAAATTTATTTGATGGATTTAATGATGATCCCTGTGTAGTAAGTGAGTTATAAAAAAGGCTTCTTTTCTGAGTGTTCCCTTTTGCACTTCCTGTGATCTTCAAGGTTAATCCTTTAGCAATGTCATACTTCATATAGGCATTGGCTACTAAATCAACAATTCTATTACGCGCAAAATTATTACTGCTGGTTACGAAAGGATTTAACCGGATATCTGCTAATTGAATGTTATCCGGGTCTATAAGATCATTTTCTAAATCGAAATTTGCATTTCCACTTACTGGTCTGTACCCCCAGGTTCTGTACAGTAAATAAGTACTTGTTGTTCCTTCACCTGCAGCAACTACTTCTCCATAGTTTAGTATACTTCCAAAATTGGCATTCATGCCGATTGAAAGCTTTTTACTGATTGTTTGATCTATTGAACTGCGAAACTGAGATTTATTAGAACCAGTATTGTTAACTACACCGGGCTGTCTGAATAAAGATCCTGATAAAGAATACTTTGTTTGTTGACTGCCTCCTCTTATGGCTAAATTATGTGTTTGTACTGTTGTATTGTTTAAGATTTTTTCTTGCCAATCAACACCTTCTATGTTTTTATAATCTTCTAAAGTTCTATCTGCCAAATACCTATTGGTAGCTCTGGGTTCATTTAGTTCGAGTTGATATTTAACAAAATCGTAAGAAGACATCATATCCATTTGCTTGATAACTTTATGTAATCCTACAGAACTGTTGAAAGTAATAACAGGCCTACCTGTTTTACCTTTTTTAGTTTCGATAACAACAACACCATTTGCTCCTCTGGCACCATATACAGCTGTTGATGAAGCATCTTTTAGAATATTCAAAGTTTCTATATCGTCTTGATTGATAGCAGCACTAGTTATATCCTCTACAGGAAAACCATCGATTACATATAAGGGCGCATTACTTTGCGTTAGTGAATTTGCACCTCTAATTATGATGTTCAATTCTGAACCTGGCTGACCATCGTTAGCAGTTACACTTACACCTGCAACCCTACCCGCTAATGCCTCAATAAAAGAAGATACAGGAGCTTTAGCAAGATCGGCAACTTTAACTTCGCTCACTGATCCTGTAAGGTCTTTACGTGCTACTTCACCATAACCAATTACCACAATTTGATTTAAAGAAGTAGATTGCTCTTTCATTACCACATTGATCATTTTACTATTTGAAACTTTCTTTTCTTGTGGGGTGAAGCCTATTGATGTATATACTAATACAGTTTCTTCAGTTGGAACAATGATTTTATAATTGCCTTTGGAGTCAGACACAGTTGAGCCTTGTCCATTTTTGATTTTCACAGATACACCTGGCAAAGGTCCTCCATTTTCATCTGTAATTTTACCTGTTACGGGAATAGACTTTTGCTGAAGCCGCTGAGGTTCAACATTCAGTTTTCTTGATACTACTATATTTCGTTCTACAATTTTGTAAGTTAACCCTAAACCATTCAGGCATTTATTCATAGCCTCTTCAATGGAGGCATTACTAAGATTTATGGTTATTGCTGGTTGATTCTTGACAAAGTCTCTAGTGAACAAAATATTATAACCACTTTGCTTTCTTATTTCTTTTAACACCTCTGTTAACAGAGCATTCCTTTTATTAATGCTTATTTTTTGCGCGAAGACACTCGCATTCACTTGCATGAAAGTCGTTAAAAGGATGATAAAAGCTAACTTCATAATAAGAAAAAACTTAAAAAAGAGGGCACAGCGCTTCTTGCAAGTGCACTTTGTATATTTTTTGTACATTTGGTTGTTAGGTTTTTTAGATTAGTTTGATTCAGGACTGATTTGCCAACTTTAACGTTATCAGGAACGGTTCGAACGTTCCTGATTTGTTTTTTTACCGTTAGCATTTATTGTTTTATGGCATAACGGTAACTCTCCTTTCATTTTTATTTCCAGGCTTCGATTCTATTTTAAAATGTACGCCGCCTGTCAGTTCAATTGTTTTCAAGAGCTTTTCAATACTGTCAAACCTGGAAACTGTTCCAACAAATATTTCGTTTTTGATCTCAGATTCGTAAACAACCTCAATATTATACCAACGAGCAATTGTTTTCATCACAGTCTTGATGTCTTCATCATTGAAAATAAAATAACCTCGTTTCCAGGCTAATACTTCTTCAGTATCTACTTCTTTTACTTTAATATCTGAGGATTGATTATAAATTAAGGATTGTTCCCCTGGTTTCAATATTTTCTCAATGCTATTCTTTTTAACTGCTACACTTCCCTCCAACAAGGTCGTTTTCACCACTTCATCATCTTTATAGGCATTGATATTAAAATGTGTTCCAAGTACCCGCACCTGTGTATTTTTTGAATTGACCAAAAATGGCTTATTTTTAGAATTAGTAACTTCAAAATAAGCTTCTCCATCTAGTTCAACAGAACGGTTGTTATTTGCAAAGACAACAGGATATTTTAAAGTAGATTCAGCATTTAACCAAACTTTTGTACCGTCTGGTAAATTCACCTGATATTCATTTCCATTTGGTGTAGTTATGGTATTGTACATCAATCTCTCTGTATTCTCTGATGATCTTAGGTCATTTATTGTGTAAACAAGCTTTCCATCTTCAGATTTGCTGATACTTACTCCAGCATCATTGGCTATTGGCCCTTTCTGCATTTGATCCAGAATCAGCTGTTTTCCATTGGCCAGCGTAAGAATAGCACTATTTCCATTTGTAGCTTTTACGTTATCTGCTGCGGTCAGAATTTCTTTCTTATCTATTTGATTAGGCATTGGCTTCATAAACAAATAAGCACCAGCACCCAGCATAATTAACAGAGAGGCTGCAATCAAAGGTTTATAAAACCTTATAGACCATATATTATGCGGTTTTACATCCTTTTTTTCTTTTATGCTTTTAAGGATATTTGCTTCTATATGATCCTGCATTAAATTCTTCTCATTTTCAGGAAGTGAAGCCAGCATATCCTCTTCCTTCTCAAAATAGCCATAGTAAGATTCCAGAAATTCTAATTCCTTTGCAGAAGCCTTTCCGTCCAAATACTTCTGCATCATCTTTGCTAAATCTGACTTGGTATTATTCTTTTCCATAGCTAATTTTCAATCCTTTTATATAGATGTACCTGAAATGTGCAGAAGTCCCAAAACAAAATGCTATCGTTTCAAATTATTTATTGAATTTGGTTAATATCCAATCCATAACTTTCGTTCTTTGCTCAGGAATAGTAGAATGGCCAGTTTCTTTATAGATCATCAACTCCTTTGGTGCCGTAATAGAATTATAGGCAGCATACATTGAAGTTGGCGGACAAGTTTCATCGTTAAATCCCCAGCTGTAAAGTCCTGGAACCTTAAGGTTTTTAGCAAAATTCACCACGTCATAATATTTACAGGTTTCCAACTTATCTTTTTTATTGTTATATGCTATGTTTGCAGGACTAAACAAATGTGGCCAACCTCCAGCTCTGTTATACAGATAACCTGTTAAGTCGCATAATGCCGGATAATTTGCAGCAAGATATTTAACCCTAGGATCTAAAGCGGCAGTTACGATAGACAATGCTCCACCTTGACTACCACCATAAACGATAATGTTTTGTCCATCATATGCTTGTTGCGCTACTAAAAAATCTAATGCTCTAATACAACCCAGATATACTCTTTTGTAATAATAGTTATCCTTATCGTCTAAATTTGTTGAATTATAAGAATATAAAGCACCTGATCTCAAACTTTCATAAACCTGGGCATCTAGGTTCACTGGAATACCATGTATACCAATTTCTAAAACAATTATACCATTTTTAGCCATACTCACGTCCCCCTTATAAGATCTGACACCTGCTCCAGGAACTTTTAATGCACCAGGATACTTACCTGGCTTTGTAGGTACACTTAACATACCGTATATCCTGGAATTATTAATATTCTGAAAACTTACATGATAAACATTCACTTCATCGGTTGAATATTCTTTTATTAGCTCTAGTTTAGGATCCAGAGGAATCTTTTTTAGACCAGCGATAGACTTAGTCCAAAATTCATTAAAATCAGCAGGTATCTCTATTGTAGGTTTAATCGCTTCAGGAGAAAATGCTACTGTTGCAATTTTTTTTATTGTCTTCCCTCCTACAACTGATGTTACTTCACATCTTAAAAACCCAGGTACTTTTAAAGTAGGAGCTTTTATATCAAAACTGTTATCATTAAGTAGTACTGAATCAGACTTTACAGGAGCTAACTTCTCGGGGGCAATTCTATATTTTAGTTTAACATTGTTTGCCTTTTTACCATTTTGCAATACTGTTACTTTAAATATTGGTTGCTCTCCAACTGTATATTTCCAGTCAGCCTTATCTGCGTCTATACTGATGCTTAATGCTTCTGCTACCGATTGAGCATGTGAAAAAGAATAAAAAAACAAGCTACACATCAATGTAAGCATTATTTGTCTTGAAAAGGAGTTTAGTTTTTTGGTCATTGTTTTTAAATATTTAGTTAAGTGATTTAATTGGTATTCTGGTTATTTCTACATCTTCCTTATTGGTTGCATAGGCAACATAAAGATGCTCTTTCCATACTAAAGCTCCAGGATAACTATAACCTTCAGTTTTACTGATTCCCTCATATCTTCTTGGTTGTGGTATATCTCTTAAAAGGTATGATTTATCAAATAATTTTCCGTCTTTACTAATAGTTACTGTTAACGGGACTCTTCTACGTGTTGGCACAGGATTGTTTACAAAGAAAGCTAGTCCGCCCGAAAGACTGCCTGCACACTGCATAGAATCAGAATCAGTGATATTTGTTAAAACAGGAACAGACCAGCTCGTGCCATTATCCTTACTTACTGCTGCGAGTAATTTCCAGGTTCTTTTATTTTGCTCAAACCATAAATCTCTAAACAGCATAACCAGGGTATCGTCTTTACGCCTGAACCAGCTGGCTTCTACAGCTCTGGCCACTTTTTCTTTATCGTTTGCATTATATTCAGGAAGATCTGGCAAAAATCCTTGCTTCCAATCAGAAAGACCATCCTTGGCATCAGAATACATTATTCTTGTACCTCTAACAGCTTTAAAATCTCCAGTACCCAGTCCATGACAAACCATAATAAATCTTCCATTTGGAAGCCTTCTGGCACTTTCACTAGGTCCTGCATTCTGTATCAACACTTTTGCAGAGGACCAGTTTATACCATCTAATGAATGGCAATACTCTGTAATTGATGTTTTATTTACTTTATCACCACTAATCAATAAACAACTAATATGATTCCCATCCGTAAGCCATCCACCGCTTGCCCTGTTAGCAGGACCAATCTGTTTAGGAGCTACCCAGTTTTTTCCATCTGTAGAATAACTATAATAAACGTAAGATTCGGCACTAGGTTCATGCAAAGGGTGTCCTACCCATGTAGCATAAAGTTTTCCTTTAAAATCAACTATTTGTGGATGATTGTTAAATTTCATATCCAGTGCTTGCTCTGGCCTAAAAATGGTTATTTGTTCAGTATTAGTAGCATAACTTAAACCTAAATCATTTTTCCGGCTCTGATCAAACAGTCCTTCAGATATCCTAACCTCAGGATCAATTTCGAGCCACGGAAATTCCGAAATAGTTTCATCTGGTAAATTATGTTGCTTTGCACAAGCCTGAAAACTCATGCCAGATGTAATAGCCAAGGTGGAAATGGCTACTTTTTTGATAAAACTTCTTCTGTTGTCTTTAGAAAATTCTGTCATTTCATTTTATTTAAATGTGATCTGATAAATGATTAACTAGAATCGTTTTTAAAACAAGGACATAAACTGCCATAGTTTTAACTTTCGTTCTTTAACATGATGTATCAGAAATGACAATAAGTCCCAAATCAAAGTAGTTTTATTTTTTAGCGAGAAAAAAATGATGACAAAATCAGTAAGGAAAGCAGTTGGACTAACCTTAATCTTAATGCCTGAGAAGCCGTATTCAGTTGGTTTTGAACAGTTTTTCGAGATATATTCAATTTTCCAGCAATTTCTGCTGTTGATAGGTCATCGTTATAATGCATTAAGAATATTTTTCTCCGTTTATCAGGAAGTGCATCAATCCATAATTTAATCATTAACAATATTTCTTTTTCAAGTATAGCATCATCTGTATTTACCGGTGAGGTAATGATGTGTTCAAAGGCTTCAAGAAATTCTGTAGTATTAGGACTGCGTACCGCCTGTTTAAAAACCTGGAATTTAACGGCAGTATGCAAATAGGCAGAGATATTATTTATGTTTACTTCTCCGCGTCTATCCCATAAAGAGGTAAACACACATTGAACGATATCCTGACATTGTTCTTTATTTTTTACCCGCTTAAAGGCTGCATTATAAAGTCTCTGCCAATATTTTCTGTAAATATGAGTAAAAGCTTCCTGATTGCCAGATTTAAGACCTGCCAGTAATTCTGCATCATATAAACACTCGTTCGTCATTTAGTTAAAGATAATTTTTCATCCAAATTAAGAAAATTAAAATAATACAGACAAACACATTGTAGTTTTGTAGCCTTGGTCTCTAATATATTAATTCACTAAACTATAGATGCTGTTCAAATATATTATGATGATAATTAGCTATAATCTCCAATATATTATCATATAACAAAGGTGTTGGCTGATTAAATATCAGTTAATTGACAGAACTTTTTTAAGTCATAGTTGTTTTATTACTATCAAAAAAAACAGTTATGGAAACGACCGCTTATATGATTGAAGAATTAGTTCTGACATGCTACCAACAAGGTCCTCCAGAAGATCCAGAGGATGATCGGGATGATGAAGAAGATGATGATTTCTTCCCTGAAAGAGAAGATTTAGACGATGAAGATTATGATTTAAATCATGATGAGGATGATGACCTCAGCTTGAATATTGATGATGACGAAGAACTGAATTAACAGCTTCGTTTTATTCCTTTTCCCAGGTATAAGGTAATGCATCTGTATTGATCAATGCCTGTATATCTCCTTTCCCTGTCCAGCCCTTAGATACAGCACCGAAGTTTACATAGCTTCCTAAATAAACATTGCTTGCAACACCAGAATAGGTGTTGTTGTAGATTCGGACTTTACCTGGAAATATCCCAAAGTTAGTTTCCACTAAATCTTTCTTTTGTGCATTAGTTCCGCTGATTAAAATATTACCTTCTTCAGGAGTCAGTAAATAATTAAACTGGGCTGCAGTATAGCCGGTATTGGAAAAGAAAAAGGTATAAACATTTGCAAAAGTACTTTTAAAGCTATTTCCGGTGAAAGAATAATTTGTTCCAAAACTTTCATTACCAATTGTAGGAATCCCATCATTGTACAAGGGCATAGAAATGAACTTAATAGATGGAATATTCTGTGGATGGATAAAAGTACAGCCCTTCACGATAGCATAGTCGCATTTATCTCTAAACCTTACATAATCACCAGGACTATCTTCGAAATGACAATCAACAACCCAAATGTGATGAGAACCATATGCATTATAAATCATATGAGATCCTGCACTTAAACCAACACGTTTAAAAGTGCAATCCTTAAAGGTAATATGGCTTGTTCCAGCCTGAGTGGCTCCAGTAGCTCCATAAACAATACCCCTCATGTCAGACCAGGTACAATTTTCTACAGAAATATGATTAGTTTTTTTTCCAATATCAGCAGTAATATTTAATACATAATTTGTACTACCATTACCTTTAAAGTGCAAGTTTTTTACAGTTACATTTACTGAATTGATAATCTTTACCAATTGAGATTTTTTTGTGTATCCAATAGGTGCAATAAACAGAGCACTATCTACTCCACCCTCTAAAATCAGCTTGTTAGTAGGGTTTCCCATATTGCCTACCGTAAGTGATTTTTCAGTGTATGCGCGAGAATAATCTCCTCCAATAAATTTTACTGTTACTGATTGCTTTGCTAACAAAGTTTGAATGTCTGGCCAAAAACTTGCACTCAAAAAATCAGCGGCATTAGCAGCAGATTGACCATTTCCATTTCCACTAGCATTGGGAGCAACATATCTTATTGTTTGAGTATAACCACTCAATGCAGAAAATATAATTAAGGTAAAAAGTACAGATTTCTTCATATGTACTAAAATACATTATTTAAAAACAAATACAATTTCCAATACTTTTAGTTTGAAACATTCAAGAAGGATTTGATTTTGTCGAGAAGTCCTGTTTTCCTATTTCTTTGTTTTTCTGTACCTATTAGAAAACCATAGGGTTGCAAATCCGGTATATGGTCGCAGACAATTTTCACCATTCCAATTAGAGGAATTGCAAGAACCATTCCTGCAACTCCCCAAATCATCTCTCCTAATACGATTGCAAGTATGGTAAAAAGTGGATTAATGTTTACCTGCTCGCCAACAATAAGAGGCTCCAGAATATAGGTCTGTATAAATTGCACTAAGGCATAAGTAATCAAAACACCAATAACCATACGGCTATCTCCACCTTGAGCAAGCACAGCAAGTATTGTTACCGAAGTTCCAGTCAAATTTCCAACAAATGGGATAATCTCCAGAATTCCACATAGTACTGCAAAAAAGATTGCACTTTCTACTCCAACTATACTAAAGCCGATACCATACATGATCCAAAGTACAGCAATCATTGCTGCCAGACCGCTTAAATATCTCTGTCCAACTTTAGCAGCTTGATGTACTACACCGTCTGCTTCATTTTTCTCTACTCCAGGTACAAGCTTAAGAATAAACTTTTTAATATGTGAACGATAAACTAAGAACAGAAACATATAGACCAATACTAATACAGCGTTTAATAATATATCCATGATTTTTCCAGCAAATGCAGCCAGCATATTTCCAGATTCACCATTAGTTGATTGCCCCTCTATTAGTTCCTTTTGTTGTTTTAAATCTATACCAGCCTTTTCATATATCCAATGCTGGAAATTAGAGAAAAGCACAATCATACGTTGCTTCATGTTATCTATATTTTCTACAAGACCATTCAGCTGCCATGTCAGGAGGAAAATAATTAATGAAATAGCGAGGATGAAGCAAATTACGCACAATAATGAGGCTGTACCCCTTCCCAGTCCTTTACACTCTAACCAATTACAAAATTTGATAAAAAGCATTGAAAAAACTGCTGCCAATGCTACAGGAATAAGAAAGGGTGCAGCAAAATATAATCCAGCAAAGACCAGGATGAAAAAAAGTAAAACGTAGATGCAGCGTTGAAGTTTTGTCATACTTCTTTTAACAAATCCTGATAAGAACTGTTTGACAGTACTAAAATAAGTGCCATACATAAAGCCATGGTAGATTTTTCAATATTACCTTGATTTTAATTGTAAATTGCTCCATCCACAACAAAGTAAAAAGAATTAGTTTAAATTCATTACCCAAACTTTGTAAAGTGCTGTCCTTTACTTAATCAGAAGAAATTAATTTCGGCACAATAGTAGCTATGTGTTTCACATGCACAAACATCTATCCTTTTTGCAAGACAGTGGTGAGCTTGGTGAGCTGATCCGTAATAAAGACTGGTCTGTAACCAGTCTGCAATCTCCAGATACCTGGCCGGAAAGTCTGAGATCTGCTGTTGCAATTGCATTGAGTTCCGGGTTTCCAATAGCTGTGTATTGGGGCGAAGATTTTACACTACTATATAATGATGCCTGGAGTAGTATACCAGGTCAAAAGCATCCCTGGGCACTAGGTAAGCCAGGTGCAATCGTTTGGCCGGAAATATGGGATGGGCTAAAGCAAGAATTTGAAAGCGTTTTATCAAAGGGTGATTCATACCGCAAACCAGATGCTCCATTATATATGCATAGATACGGTTATACTGAGGAATGTTATTTTGACTATACGCTTTCACCGATTGTAGGGGCTGATGGAAAAGTTGGTGGCGTGTTTAATGCAGTAATGGAGACCTCCTACCGTGTAATTAATGAACGAAGGAACGAGATTCGCAATGATTTCCTTGCCCAAGCGTCTACGTCCAACTGTCTCACAGTAGCATATGAAAAAGTTAATAAGCTATTGGCCAATGCCACTATGGATATCAGCTTCTTTGCGCTATATGGTTTAGATGTAAATAATAGTTTGGACGAGGTGATCCTTAGCGGAGGTCTGAGTGATGGTCAAGTCAGAGATTTAACCCGACTCCTTAAAGATAAAGATACTAGTGAAGTCACACATCTCAAAGATTTAGATACCTATTTTGAAGAACCGCTAAGCTGCCACTGGCCAGAACCGGTAACAGAAGCTCTTGCGTTGACAATTAATAGCGGCAATTCTGGTATTAAGGGATATATTGTACTTGGTGCCTCTTCTCGTAAGCGAATTGATGAAGATTATCGTCAATTTCATAAAGCAATTGCAGCTAAGACAGGTACATTACTCAATAATGCATTTACTTCCGAGCTGAGCGTTGCCTACCAAAGGGAGTTAATGCTTAATGCGGAACTTTATGAAGCACAACAATTGCTCAATCAAGAAGTAACAGCAGCAAACGAAGAGCTTGCAGCATCGAATGAAGAGCTTGCAGCTGCAAATGAGGAATTAGCCGCTATTAATGACGAACTAAATTTGACGCAAAATCAACTAAATGAAAGTTTAAAGTGGATGAGCGAGAGTAAACAGCGTTTCCAATTTATGCTTAATGCTATCCCTCAGCAGGTTTGGACGGCATTGCCTGATGGTCAGTTAAATTATGTAAACCAAGTCGTTTCTGTTGATTTTGGCTATGAAGGCGATGAGATTGTTGGAAAAGCCTGGCAAGATTTTATTCATCCTGATGATCTTCCGGCCACTTTGCTTGCTTGGAGACAAGCTTTGATCAGTGGAGAAGAGTATTTAACAGAGTTTAGGCTTAAATTCGCTAATAATGAATATGTGTGGCACCTGGCAAGAGCAATACCGCTAATCGAAAATGACGAGATTACTTTATGGCTGGGGACTAATACTAATATTCATGCTCAAAAACAGAATGAACAACGTAAAGACGAATTTCTTTCGATCGCAAGTCATGAGTTGAAAACGCCATTGACTGGAATAAAGGCATTTACCCAATTATTGCAGCGGAGTAAAGATGTAGAACGTAACTCAACTTATCTTGAAAAATCAACTGAAAATATCCACAGGCTCGAAAAGCTAATCAACGATCTTCTTGATGTAACTAAGATCAATGCTGGAAAACTCAGTTATGAGCTTCAGCTTTTTGACTTTTCTCAAATGCTCAAAGACAATGTTGCCAGTATGCAGTTGACTAGTACAACTCATCAGATTGTTCTGGAACAACCCGATCAGTTAAATTTTAAAGGAGATCGTTTGAGGTTAGAACAAGTGATCAACAACTTTCTTAGTAATGCAATCAAATATTCGCCTAATGCAAATCAGGTCATTGTGAAAAGCCAGATGTCTGAAAACGCACTAATTGTTTCTGTACAGGATTTTGGCATTGGTATTCATTCAGAGCATGTACAACGTCTCTTTGACCGTTATTACCGGATTGATAATGATGGTATGCGCTTTGAGGGGTTAGGATTAGGACTATTCATATCTTCCGAAATTCTTAAAAGGCATATGGGGACGTTTTGGATTGAAAGTGAACCAGGTAAGGGCTCTACTTTCTTTTTCAGGCTGCCTGTTACCGAGCCCATACTTGCAGAACCAATTACCAATGAAGATGAGTTTTATGAAGATTCGCATATTAGAATCATCAAAAATAATGAAGCTGATTGGCTGGAAGTGGATTGGACGGGATTCCAAACCGTAGATGCTGTTAAAAATGGTGGTATGCGAATGCTTGCGATATTGAAAAGTAGTGGTTTACATAAAGTGTTGAACGACAATACTCATGTGAAGGGAACCTGGTCAGAAGCTTCAGATTGGGCAGGACAAGAATGGTTTCCAATGATGGAAAATGCAGGATTAAGATACTTTGCATGGGTATACTCTCCCAGTGCCTTTAGTCGATTATCTGCAGAAAAGGCAGTAAATGTTAAAGTTGGGAATACCATCGTCCAGTTCTTTACCGATACCGAATCAGCTAGAAGCTGGTTACTTAGTCTTCCAGACTAAATACGAACCGAATGTAAATGGTGTATATTAGGAGGGAATTTAAGTATTACCTCAATTTTTCTGTTAAAGCGACTTTTAATCATACTGTTAATCTGGCCAATAATCCTGTTGAACTTATCAATAGCTTCCTGAAATAGCTTCTTTTCTTCAAGGGTTTTAGGTGTATGGAATGCTGACTCAAAATAAATAACATCCATATCTCTATAAATTTGAATATGTTCTTTAGCATGATGATTAATAAGATACTTTGTAATTTGATTGATCAATTGATCATAATGATAGCCCTTAATGCGATCTTTACTCATAGCATGCGGAACACTGAACTCCGAATAGTTATTTAATTTAAGTTTATTCTCAGAGACTTCAATATTATCAAAATCAAGAATATATGAACCATTCTTATCATTAACATACTTGATAAAAGTAAAAACCTGATCCCCTTCCGGTGTAATATATATAACGTTATTTGATTGCTCGAATTCCATAATACTGCATCTTCTTTGGTGTCTGTCTACATACTTAACAATCCTGCAAATAAATGGTTTGTATAATCAAAATTATGATCTACAACAATGATAGTCTATATAAGTTAACCGATTTTAAAAGCTTTATGGAGAATATTGAAATAGGCTCTTAACATTCCGCAGTACCTTCATTGTTGTAACCAAATAGATCGAAATCAAAAGAACAAAAGTATGAACCTTACATCTCTAGCTTTTATTGTCTTATTGTTTGCTACAGCATGCGGTAAGAAGGAAGTCATCCCGGCCAATAAAAATGAATCGCCAGATCCGCCAGTCGTAATAGTAAATACTGATACAATTTTAAATGTCACCTATGAAAGTGGTCAGCTTAATTCGGGCATATCAGGAGTAAGGGCTACTGTAGCACCAGGTGCCGATGCAGCTTACTTGATTAATGGCAAAAACAGCAAACATGGCATTGCCCATAAGGTTACTCTTGGGAATCCTGATTACTACTCTGCAGAAGCCTATCGTAGCGAATCTGATGCACTGGAAAATCAAGCTTCCCTCTTCTTTCCAGGAATGGAGAGACGGTACGAATTTAGTGTATACTTAAAAGATTGGGAGCAGTGGAATATTGCAAATACACCATATGGTGATAATATTTTTCAGTTAAAAGTAAGTGGTGGAGATCCGGTTCCTGTTAGACTCCTTACCAAACGAAATGCAATTGTAGCACGCTATGATGCAAGTGGAAATGGAACTGTTATTTCAGATTTCAGGCCTCAGATCAATAAATGGATTGATTTCAGGATAGATGTGAAATGGACATTAGATAACACCGGTTACTTTAAAATTTATACCCGGTATAGTGATGAAGAGAATTATACTTTAAGGTTAGAAAATCTGAATGCAAGAACCTTTACAGGCACTCAGCTAGCTAACGGACAAAAAGGCTATATCAAATGGGGTGTATATCGTGAAGCAGGAAAAGATATCAATGGAAATGTGATCATTAATGATAATGTATTATCCCGTGTTGCCTATCATGACAATATCAGAATCATTAAGCTACCAACACAATTTTAAACATGTTTATTATCATGTTTCTTTGGATCAATTTCTGACTTTGTAATTTCCTTAATAATAGCTACTATTCAAATTGATGTTTTGCTTTTCTGCAGCTTCAATTATTGTATAATCAGATAAGATCAACGGAGCCCCTTTCTTCACACAAACATTATGTTCAAAATGCACCGCTGTTGATTTATCCTCTGAGACTACAGTCCATCCGTCATCCAGAATATCAATTTTATGAGAACCCAAAGTAATCATCGGTTCAATAGCCAGTACCATATTTTGAATCAGCTTTTTACCCTTACCACGGAATCCATAATTTGGTACCTGTGGATCTTCATGCATTTCGCGTCCTACCCCATGGCCTACAAAATCGCGTATTACTCCGTAGCCATGTTGCTTAGCCGTGTAATTTTCTATTGCATAACCGATATCGCCTGTTCTGTTACCGGTAACAGCTTTTTGAATGCCAACATATAATGATTCCTTGGTAATACGTACCAAATCTAAAATCTCTTTTGAAGTCTCGCCAATGATGAAAGTATAAGCATGGTCACCATGAAAGCCATTTTTATAAATCACTGTATCAATTGTAACAATATCTCCATCTTTCAATATACGTTTTCCGGGAAAACCATGAACAACTTCTTCATTTACAGAAATGCATAAGGAATATGGAAAACCGTGGTATCCTTTGCAAGAAGGGATTGCGTTATTGTCTCTGATAAATGTTTCAGCCATCTCATCCAGTGAAAGCGTTGTAATGCCTGGTTTCAACAGTTTTGCGACCTCAGTAATTGTAGCACTTACAAGTAAACAACTCTCTCTTTGTAATTCGACCTCTTCATCTGATTTATATAAATCCATTGCTTTATTTTTTTGCAAAAGTACAAAAAAGCTGCTCATAACCATATGAACAGCTCTTTCTTGTTTTAATGAATATTTTTTAATCTAGAACCAGCTGACTAAGTGCAGCTTTAGTAAAGCCTTTTAATGCTCCTGTTTGTCCTTCTCTGATTTTCTTTACCCAATTTGGATCTGCAAGTAATGGCCTTCCGACAGCTACCAGGTCAAAATCTCCTCTATCCATACGGCGCATTAGCTCTTCTAACGAACTAGGTTCAGAACTCTCTCCGGCAAAAGCAGCCAAGAATTCACCGTTTAACCCTATGGAGCCCACAGTAATTGTTGCTTTTCCTGTTAATTTTTTGGCCCATCCGGCAAAGTTTAAGTCAGATTCTTCAAATTCCGGTTCCCAGAAGCGACGTTGCGAACAATGGAAAATATCGACCCCAGCATCAGCCATCGGAGTTAACCAGGCTTCCAATTCCTCTGGTGTTTTTGCCAGTTGGTTGGTATAATCTGCAGGTTTCCACTGCGACAATCGAAGAATTATTGCAAAGTCTTCTCCTACTTGTCTGCGTACTTCTTTGATTACATCAATTGCAAAGCGACTCCGTTCAACCAATGTTTTACCACCATAAGTATCAGTGCGCAGATTTGTACCTTCCCAGAAAAACTGATCAATTAAATAGCCATGAGCACCATGAATTTCAACAGTATCAAATCCCAAACGTTTGGCATCAGCTGCTGCACGCCCATAGGCTAGTATTGCCTCCGTAATGTCATTCTCAGTCATGGTATTTCCATTAGTAAAACCAGGTCTGTTCAAACCCGATGGGCCTTCGAAAGGTTGAGATGGAAGCCAGCCAGAATGGTGGTTGTCCATAATACCCATATGCCAAATCTGAGGTCCCATTTTACCGCCTGCTGAGTGAACACTTTTAATTACATTCTCCCAGCTTGAGAGGGCTTCTGTTCCGTAAAAATGAGGGACATTGGGATCGTTGGAAGATGCAATGCGGTCAATCACTGTTCCTTCAGAAAGAATCAGGCCAACTTCACCTTCAGCTCTTTTCTGATAATATTTGGCTACATCAGCAGTAGGTATTCCATTTGGAGAGAAAGACCTTGTCATTGGGGCCATTACAATCCTGTTTTTTATATTTAACGATTTCAGACTAAAAGGTCTGAATAAATTGTCAGTATTCATATATTATTGTTTAAATATCAGATTGGATCATCTTACTCAAATCCTCAAATGCGGATTCATTACGTTTGTAATAGGTCCATTGCCCTACCCTTGTAGATTCAACCAAACCTGCACGTTGAAGAATAGATAAGTATTCAGAAACTGTAGATTGAGTTAAGCCTGCTTTCTTTTGGATCTCTCCCACACAAACACCAACTTCAAAGCCTGCATGAACTTGCTCCGGAAAGCTTGCTTCAGGATCTTTTAACCAGGCAAGAATGTCTAACCTCGTCTTATTGGAAAGTGCTTTAAATATATCTAACTGTTTCATAGCACAAAGATATATCGACTTTTTCCGATATTCCAATTAATTGAGAATTGATGACAGCTAAATGATAATATCGAATATTCCCGATATGCCATTTAAGACAAAATGCAAAAACTTTAGCTTAAGCAGAGCCATAAATTGACCTTGTATGAGTTTAGAAAATCAATAAATTCATTTCAATTATGTTGAAAAGCGCAGATGAGCCATATTGATAAGCTATAATCTTTTTACCTTGAGTTTTATCAAGGTCGGATAATAATAAGCGGCCAAGCTATTAAACCAATTATATGAAAAAGCTTTACCTGTATGTTTTTGTTGTACAACTTTTTGTTTTTACAACAAAAGGCTATTCTCAGATCAAGACTGATGTGATCTGGAAAGAAGTGGATGGTGTGTCTATGCCTGTACCTCCTAAAGTTCATCCACGATTATACGTTCGAGAACAACATGTTCCTGATTTAAAGAACAGAAAAAATGATCCAGATTTGAAAAAGGTCTGGAACGACATGATTAAAATGCAGGAAGACTGGAAGCCTGAAGAAATTCCAGAAGTCAAGGACTTTCGTTTTTATTTCAATCAGAAAGGACTTACTGTAAGAGTCGAATTGCAAGCTTTAGAATACCTGATGACCAAAAATCCGAAAGTAGGACGAGCAGCTATTACCTCTATTATAGATACGCTGGAAACAGCTACTTTTAAGAAAGCTGGTGATATTTCGAGAGGTATTGGTCTGTTTATGGTAACCGGAGCCATCGTGTACGATTGGTGCTATGATCAGTTAAAACCTGAAGAGAAAACACGTTTTGTTAAAGCCTTTGTCAGATTAGCAAAGATGCTGGAATGTGGCTATCCCCCTGTAAAAGATAATTCTATTGTAGGACATGCTTCGGAGTGGATGATTATGCGGGACCTGCTTTCTGTTGGTATAGCAATTTATGATGAGTTTCCTGAAATGTATAATCTTGCTGCTGGCCGTTTCTTTAAAGAACATCTGGTTGCACGCAACTGGTTTTATCCTTCTCAGAACTATCATCAGGGAATGTCATACCTGAATGTTAGGTTTACGAATGATCTCTTTGCACTTTGGATATTAGACCGTATGGGTGCAGGCAATGTATTTCATCCTGGACAACAATTCGTTCTTTATGATATGATCTATAAGCGCCGTCCGGATGGTCAGATTATGCCGAGTGGAGATGTTGATTACACCAGAAAAAGGCCTAAATATTATTCATTACCTACATTCCTTGCAGGTAGTTATTATAAAGATGAATATCTTAATTACGAATTCCTTAAAGATCCTAGAGTAGAACCGCATTGCAAACTATTCGAATTCTTATGGCGTGATACCAAACTAGGGAGTAAAAAGCCTGATGATTTACCCTTGTCCAGATATTCCGGATCTCCTTTTGGATGGATGGTTGCTCGTACTGGATGGGGTCCGGAAAGCGTAATTGCAGAGATGAAAATCAATGAATATAATTTCCTTAATCACCAGCACCACGATGCCGGTTCATTCCAGATTTATTACAAAGGTCCTTTGGCAATTGATGCCGGGTCGTATACAGGCTCTTCCGGAGGTTATAACAGTCCTCACAATAAAAACTTCTTCAAGCGTACTATAGCGCATAATAGCTTGTTGATTTACGATCCAAAAGAGATATTCAGTATTCATGGATATGGCGGATCAGATAAAACTGACTTTGCAGCCAATGATGGTGGTCAACGTTTGCCTGGAAAAGGTTGGACTGCACCAAAAGAGCTTAAAGAAATGCTTGCAGGTGATTTTAAAACAGGAAAAATTCTTGGTCAGGGTTTTGGACCAAATAATCAGGCACCTGACTACACTTATCTAAAAGGTGATATTACAGAAGCCTATTCGGCAAAAGTAAAAGAAGTAAAACGGTCGTTTATGTTCCTGAATCTTAAAGACAACAAGGTTCCTGCAGCAATGATTGTTTTTGATAAAGTAGTATCTTCTAATCCTGATTTTAAAAAGTTTTGGCTGTTGCACAGTATTGAAGAACCTGAAATAAAAGGCAACCAGATTACTATAAAACGTACAAAAAATGGCGATAGTGGCATGTTGGTTAATACATCCCTCCTACCTGATCTTGCTAATTCAGATATTAAGTCTGTCGGAGGTAAGGATAAAGAGTTCTGGGTATTTGGTACCAATTACAAAAACGATCCTAAACCAGGTACAGATGAAGCTTTGGAACGTGGGGCATGGCGCATAGAAATCACACCAAAAAAAGCAGCAGCTGAAGATTACTACCTGAATGTGATGCAGGTTGCAGATAACACGCAACAAAAACTACACGCTGTTAAACGTATAGACGGTGATAAGATAGTTGGTGTACAGATTGCAGATAGAATAACTACTTTCAGTAAGAATTTCGAAACTATTAACGGTTTATTTAACTTCTCTGTTGTTGGTAAGGGGACATTTAAATTCGTAATTACTGATCTTTTACCAGGTACCTGGAAGGTATTGAAAGATGGCAAGGTAATACACCCTGCTCTTACGGTAAAAAGTGAAGACGGTGCCCTTTACTTCGAAGGAACTGAAGGTGCATACCGTTTCCAGAAATAAACAATAAACAATCCTTCTATAATACATTGACAGACCCCTCTTGAATATAATTCAGAGGGGTTTTTGATTGTATTGCAGGAAGGTATTTCATTCAATACGAATTAATACGCCTTTTCTTTTCACTAGATTTTTATAATCCCATTGTATAACTTTTGATTTTTCAATCCAACGGGCAAGATCTTCTATGTTAATCTGTTCAGGAGCCGTATAAGTAATAGCTGCATCTTTAAATTTACCGGTGTTTATCTTTAGTTCTGCTTCATCAAAATCAGAACCACTCCAAAACATCAAACGAATTCCAGATTTGAGTTTGCTATAGCCTACAATAGGATTTTCATTTATAAACCAAACAGGATGTGCATGCCAGATCTTATTTTCGGCTTTTGGGAGATTTCGATTAATTTCAGCAGATAATATATTACAGATTTGTCGTTCTAATGCCGACTGAGAATCATTATAAGTCTGTATATCCATGTTCATAAAACATTTCCTTTTTAAGTATTAATTCCAATACGATTCAATAAAGCTAGGCCATCTTTAAAAGCATCTATATTATTAAAAGTCACCTTCGCAATTTCTGTCAACGCTTCATGGGTTAAAAAGCCCTGATGGCCAGTAATCAGCACATTGGGGAAAGATATCAGTTGACTAAGCTGTTCGTCCTGAATAATTGATTCAGAAAAATCCTGAAAAAAGAATTCAGATTCCTGCTCATAAACATCAAGACCAAGAGCACCAATCATACCTGTCTTTAATGCTGAGATAATCGCTGATGTATCGATTAACCCTCCTCTACCCGTATTGATCAGCATAGCACCATGCTTAATATAGCTAAGACGTTCTGCATTGATCAAGTGCTGAGTATCAGCATTAAGTGGACAATGTAATGAAACAATATCAGCATCCTTCAGAGTCTCTTCAAGTGTTCCATATTTAACTCCTAAAATTTGTAATTCCTGATTTGGAAAAGGATCATAAGCTTTGATCTGACATCCGAATCCGTTCAAAATTCTACAGAAGGCTTGTCCGATATGACCTGTTCCTATCACAGCGACTTTTCTTTGATTAAGATTGATCCCCATGAGTCTTTCCAAGGAAAAATTACCTTCTCTTACGCGATTATAAGCCTTATGGGTTTTACGATTAAGTGTTAAAATTAAGGCCATGGCATGTTCAGCAACAGCCTCGGGAGAGTACGCCGGCACGCGTAAAACTGGAATTCCTAATTTTGTTGCATGTCGAACATCAACATTATTAAAGCCTGCACAACGTAAAACCACTAATTGAAGACCCAACACCTTTAATTTATCGAGTATATTCTTGTCAAGTATATCATTAACAAAAATGCAAATGGCTTCATATCCGGCTGCCAATGAAAACGTTTCCTCAGAAAGGGATACTTTAAAAAACTTAATATCATGACCGGTACTATGCTTACTTAAAAAAGCTTCGTCATAACTACTTGTACTAAAAACTGCAACTTTCATATCTACTAAAGGATCTAAATTTATAGAGGACTTTTTCTCGGTCTTCCAAGATAATATAACGAATATAGGATTAAATGATCTCCAACTGTAACAAAAACATTGCGACAAAGCGTTTTAATTGGTAAAAATCATCTCGTATCGTCTTTTTTTTGCCATAAAATTATTAAGTCTAAGTTTTCTGATTCTGTCGGGGCATCTTTGCGGTAACCTATAAGGAACAACTCCTTATGCCGCTGAAAAAATCGGCACAAAAGAAAAAGAACAACACACGAATGATTACAAGGTTAGGCAAGATTCTCTTTTCCACCCGAATGATGGGTGCTATGTTATTGTTATATGCTTTCTCTATGGCCATGGCCACGTTTGTCGAAAATGACTACGGGACAACAGTCGCCAAAGCATTGATATACAATTGCTGGTGGTTTGAATTAATAATGGTTATCCTTGTGCTCAACTTTATTGGTAATATCAGTAGGTACCAGCTTACACAACGCAAAAAATGGCCTTTATTGGTGTTTCACCTTGCTTTTGTGATTATCTTTATTGGTGGGTATATTACACGATATGTGAGTTTTGAAGGCTCAATGCACATCAGAGAAGGGGAATCCTCAGATGCAATCATTTCTGATGCAACCTTTTTCAAAATGCAGATAGGAAAAGATGAACAGGCTTTGGCTTATGATGATCAACAGGCCATCTTAATCTCGAACCGTATTCCAAGCTATTTAAAGCCTTTCAAAAAGACTTTTAAAGCTGAATATGATTACCATGGACAACGCGTTAAGGTAAAAGTAATTGACTTTTATGCAAGAGCACAAGACTCTTTGGTTCATAACCCTGCTGGAAAACCGACTTTACATTTAGTAGTTTCAGAGGCAGGACAACGGGTAAACAAATATGTTCCTGCTGGAACAGTACAGCTCATCGCAAATATGTTGGTGAGTTATAATAAAGAAACACCTGGTGCCATTAATATCTCAGATGCAAATGGCGCTTTACAAATTGCATCACCTTTTGCCGGAGACTATATGATTATGGCCACTCAGGAAAAGAAGCCTGTCATTGAAAATAGTCCGGCACAACCTTTTAATTTAAGAAGTCTGTATACTTTCGGGAGATTGGCTTTCGTGATTCCAGAAGCACCTGTTACTGGCGATATCATTTATTTTGAAGGTGATAAAACAAAAAATGAACATGATCCGGATCTGGTTAAAGTGGAAGTAACCACTCCAAATAGTATAGATACAGTTTCTTTCTATGGTGGAAAGGGAATCACTAATTTCCAGCATCAAAGTGAAATTGGAGGATTATTAATTTCAATGGCCTACGGTTCTAAAATCTACAGAACTCCGTTTTCAGTTAAATTAGTGGACTTTAAAATGGAGAAATATCCAGGAAGTAGCAGTCCCTCCTCTTATTCTTCAGATGTGCTAATTCAGGAAGGTGGACAAGATACACCTTACAAAATTTATATGAACCATGTATTGGATAAGGCAGGATATCGTCTATTCCAGGCAAGTTTTGATGATGATGAACAAGGAACAGTACTTTCTGTAAATCATGATGAATTGGGTACAAACGTTACTTATATCGGCTATACTTTATTATTCCTTGGTATGTTCGTTACTCTATTCTGGAAAGGAACACATTTTTCAAAACTAAATGAGCAATTGAAAAGTATTTCTAAATCAGCCAAGTCAAAATCACTTTTACTGTTGCTTTTATTCCTTCCTGCAAGTGCTGCATTTAGTCAGAAGATCGATATGCACGGTAAAAATGGCTCTTCAGCTATTCCGGGGCTTGTAAAGCCACAAGCACAAATGCCTGCTGATGACGGTCATGATCATTCAGCACACGATGGGCATAACCATGCCCCTGGGGAAGGACACGATCATTCAGAACACGATGGCCACAATCATGCTCCTGGCGAGGGACATGATCATTCCGCACATGATGGCCATAACCATGTGCAACCGGGTAAGGCAGAGCTTGAAATGATGTTGTCGGCTAAAACAGTAGAACCTGTACAGTTTGCAGCTTCCATAAAAATAGATTTGGTACATGCAGATAAATTCGGTCATTTACCAGTTCAGAATATAGATGGAAGAGTTGAACCTATCAATACAATGGCCTTAGAAATTCTAAGGAAATTACATCGTAAAGACCGTTTTCATAGCTTGAACGCTAATCAATTCTTCCTTTCTGTTTCTACTACACCTTTTATATGGATGAATGTTCCACTCATTAAAATTGGTGCTAAAGGAGGTCCTGGTTTATTAAAAGCCGTTAAAGCGAATGAAGGTGGTTATACGTCCATGATTAACCTATTAAAGATAGGCGAAGATGGAGCCCTTCAGTTTATATTAAAAGATGATTATTCAAAAGCTTTTGCCCGAAAACCAGCTGAGCAAAACAACTACGATAAAGAGATCATTGAGCTGAATGATAAGCTTCAGGCTATGCAGGCATTGATCAATGGACAGTATTTGCGCATCTTCCCTATAGCTGGCGATGAGAATAATACCTGGGTTGCTATGCCTTCAGCAGTGCGTGATTCTCCCCTTGCAGGCGAATTAAATCCTATTGATCGCTATGCTAAAAACATTAAAGATGCTCAACAGACAGGCGACTGGTCTGCTGCCAATGCTACGTTAGATCAGTTCAAAGCCATCCAATTGAAATTTGGTAAAGAGGTAATGCCTTCAGATACTAAAGTATTTTGGGAGATCAGCTATAACTCATGGAATATTTTCCTTAATCTGATGATTACTTATGCTCTGTTAGGTGCGGTAATCTTAAGTCTGGCATTCTTTAAGTTGTTTAAGGATTCTAAAACACTTGATAAAGTGGTCACCTTTGTATTGATCTTAATCAGTATTGCAGCATTCCTTCAAGGATTTGGATTGGCCACAAGATGGTATATTTCAGGACACGAGCCGTGGAGTAATGGTTACGAAGCCGTATTGTTCATCAGTTGGATTGGGGTATTATCTGGATTGGGAATGTATAGAAACAGTAATGCTTTTATCCCTGCAGCAGGTTGTTTAATTGCTGTTATTTTAATGGGATTTGCACATGGTGGATCCCAGATGAACCCGCAGATTACACCATTGGTTCCGGTACTTAAGTCTTATTGGTTGATGATCCACGTAGCGATTATCACCTCTAGTTATGGTTTCTTCGGACTAAGTGCCCTAATAGGTACAGTGGTCTTAGTTTTATATGTTATTGACAACAATAAAATCAGTGCTAAGGTAAAATCTTCTATTACAGAATTAACGATTGTAAACGAAATGTCCTTAACAGTGGGGCTGTTTTTGCTAACCGTGGGTACTTTCTTAGGTGGTATCTGGGCTAACGAAAGTTGGGGACGTTACTGGAGCTGGGATCCTAAAGAAACATGGGCGTTTATCTCAGTGATCATTTATGCATTCGTTTTACACGTTCGTTTGATCCCAGGTTTAAGAACTAAATACTTGTTTAACTTATTGTCGTTGTTGAGTTTCTCAACGATTATCATGACCTATTTCGGGGTGAATTATTACTTAACAGGATTGCATTCTTATGCGCAAGGTGATCCTGTTCCGATCCCATCATGGGTTTATGTAACTATAGGATGTATTTTTGTATTGGCGTTTATCTCCTATCGAAGATTTAAACTTAGGAATAAGTAATTATCAAACAATATTTGAGGTCGGCCGAATGGTCGACCTTTTTTGTGTTATTATAATAAATCAACTATCAAACTACGTCTTCTATTTTTAAATCCGAAACATAACTAAGGATTAAATGATCGGCGCCAAGTCCCTTAATCAGAATAAAATCAGAAAGTCGATTCCATAATTTTTTCAGCCCATTAATATCATCAACTCCATTTACCTCTAAATAATCTTTATACTCTTCAAAAGTCAAGTCATTAATGGGCTTAAAAAGACTACAAGCATAGAAATACTTCCATAAATCAATGATAAGATTTGGCGTACTAAAATCAAATTGAATCACTGCTATCGCATCAAACTGCCTTTGATCAACTTTAAATAAATATTCGAATTTACCTTCATTCTCAAACTTCTTAAAAATCTTTTCTCTTAATATTCTTAGTTCAGAATCTTCAGTCAAATCTTCTTCTCTCCTAAAAAAGAAAAATACTTCATCACCAATAGAAAACAGTTTATTTATAACACTTCGAAGATAGACCCGATCGTTGCTTTCATGATAAATATCAAATTCACCAATATTTAATATTGAAAGATTTCCATTAGTTTTTATATTTCTGTATATCATTTTATCGATTTGTCAAATTTACTTAATTGAGTTTCATGTTATTAATCGCTCCAAAGAGTTTTCTTTTGTGAAAATTCTTACAATGAGGAAATAGATCATCTATAATAGTAGTAAATATAGTGGATGTCTATCTTTATAAACAGTAGGCTCCATCTGTACCTGTCATGTATTTACCATTAAATTTTGCCATGATCAAAAAAGTCAATTCAAAATAGAACAATACAATTAGCAAAAGCTTAGGACTCCTATCAGCAAAGAACCAAGTTGAAAATGATTAAACACCAACTATACTCCAACTATTTCTTAGAAAAGTCGGTGTCAACTTGGTATATAGTTGGAGTATACTTGGAGTCATCTCCTTAACTAAGCAGTAGATTTCCTGCAGAATCTCTAATTTCTCTTACTGCTTTTACTGCTTCATTTTCTGATGATGCCATGAGGTAAACTAAAAAATCTTCTCCATCAAAACAGTAATATCCATTGTTAGCTAAATCAGATCGGTAAAGATCAGTCACCAGATATGTTTTCATTTTGTTATAGGCATCAATCTATTATCCCTGCTCTTTCACTTGTCAGAATTTGGAAAGCGAGACTCCTTAATTAATACTTCATTTTAAAAATGATCAATTTGTTGTATATTTTTTCTACTTCATAGGCTTGCTATTTTTGTTACTAAAGCTGGCTAAACCCCTATTCAAATATAACGAAAGTCATTATAATAACAGTAATAATCTAATAATTAAATTAAAAATCATTAAAGTAAAATAATGAGTTGTAATACATTATTCTGAAGTAAAAAATAAGATGTCAATGTCTTTTAAAAGCAACCTAGTACTCATTCCTAAATTTTAATCTATATGTCAATAATTAAGGTAGGTTCTGAAATATCTAAATAGTTATTTATGTTTCTAAAAAATCTACTATAACAAAGAAATAATAATTAACTTCAATAGTATTGAGTTAAATCAAAAATCAAGACAATGGAAAAGCATAAAATAGCAGTTATAGTAGGAAGCCTTCGCAAAGAATCATTCAATCTGAAAACTGCAAAAGCATTAATTGCTGTTGCACCCGAATCTCTATCCCTGGAAATAGTCAGTATCGCAAATCTTCCCATGTTTAATGAAGATCTGGAAGCTACACCGCCAAATGAATGGGTAGTATTTCGGGAACAAATTATTGCTGCAGATGGAGTTCTTTTTGTTACACCTGAATATAACCGTTCTGTACCTGCTGTTTTAAAAAATGCTATTGATGTAGGCTCTCGTCCTTATGGTCAGAATTCATGGAATGAAAAACCTGGAGCTATTGTCAGTGTTTCTATTGGAAACATTTGTGGCTTTGGTGCTAATCATCATTTGCGTCAGTCTTTGGTTTTTGTTAACGTGCCTACTATGGCACAGCCTGAGGCATATATTGGTGGGGCTGCAGCATTATTTGACGATAATGGCGAGCTCATTAATGAATCCAGAAGAGAATCTTTGAAAAATTTCATGTTAGCTTATGAAAAATGGATTAAAGCCAATATAAAAAAATAGAAATGCTACTTTTGCAATAATAAAAATAGCATATAATTATGAACTGGATAATACTAATCCTGGGAGGATTTTTCGAAGTTGGATTTACTTTGTGTCTGGGCAAGGCAAAAGAAGCTGTAGGCACCACTATGTATTCTTGGTATGCTGGCTTTATTGCCTGTCTTTTCATCAGTATGTACCTTCTGTTAAAAGCAACACAAACATTGCCCTTAGGTACAGCATATGCAGTATGGACTGGCATTGGTGCTGTAGGGACCGTTCTAATAGGCATTTTCGTGTTCAAGGAACCGGCTACTTTTTTAAGGTTGTTTTTTATAGCTACGCTAATCGGTTCTATTATAGGACTTAAAATGGTTTCGTCGCACTAAACCAATAATAGCTCTGAATAAGGACAAAAGTTCCTACAAGAATTTTATTGGAGTTTGTATAGTGTCTTTAGCAAATAAATATTCAATCGATAAGCAAATTTAGTTTATCAGCAGTCTGTTGGACTATTTCATCCAACTCTTTTACACAACCGTCGATCATGACGTAATACTTTCCTTTTTCTGACTGATCATCGGTTTCTTTAATCAATGCAGATAAACCCATTACTGAGGCTACCGGCTTCCGTATTTCGTGTGAATTGATCCAGGCAATCTCTTTCAGTAAATTGTTCTGTTCATTGATCAGTGCCTGTTGTTTTCTGCTTTCCTCAAGGCTTTCCATTAGATAAGCTAAATTTTTCTTTTGCCCTTTGTGGTAAAGATTAATCAGGTACTGCAACAATAAGGCACTAATGCCTATAAATAGAAAGGCTTTCAGACTGTTTATCATTGCACGGTCTTCAGCAGGCATAGCTTCAATCCATGCTGAAACAACCTGATCGCTTAAAAATACCCATATACTTCCAATAACTATATACAGCAATACGATGTAGTTCTTATTTTTCATGGTAAATTCTTTCATACAAATAATTTGGTGTTACTTATAGTACAAAGGTACTCCTAGCTATAAAGTGCAAAGGCCACAATTATGTTTTAAAATATCAGATTAAGACCAATCCTTATTTTTTTAATAAATTCAATTATCTTTAAATACCCATTTATCTAATGTTAAACAAGATCAATACTCATGATAGAAATAACACATCCTTTTGGGGTTGAAACAGATTGGGTAGAAAAAATGGCTGTCGAAATGGGAGGATATGTAGAGGGCAACTATACTATTGTCCCTGATGAATTACATACAGGAACACGCTATACATTAGCCATAAATGAAGATATTACTGTTTTACTTGCTGATGTAACCTATCATCAGGATGTATTGTTCAGATTACGTAATGATAAAACAGATTTTGCAGGTATATACTTTAACCTTACTGAAGGAGAATCTATCCATATCATGGATGAAGTTTCTCGTTCCGTTGGAAGATGGAATTATAATCTGGCCATTATAGATGCCCATCTTGACCTTGACTACCTCGTAAAAGCAGGAAGCAAATCTTACAATATATCGATCTTCGTAAAAAAGCGTATGCTTCGAGAATACCTGGCTAAAATGGGAATACTTAATAAAGTGTTAGACACTATATTCGATGAAGCACAAAATACAATTATCCATTATGATCATATGAGTGGAGCTAGTTGGCATATCATCAATGAATTTAGAAAGTCAATACCTGGAAGTGTCGCTTATGACTTGTTTTTGAGTGCAACAGTTTATAACCTTTTAAGCGACTACCTGGAACATTTAATGAAGCGTGAGATCTTGATCGGAAAACTTAGCGGTGTGGATGTAAGTCTGATTATGGCTTCCCAGGCTAGCCTGACTAAAAATGTAACCGGGGTATTTCCTGGAATTGCTAGCCTTGCCGCCCAAGCCTGCATGTCGGAAACGAAATACAAAATGCTTTATAAAAAGATTACGGGTTTCAGTCCAAACGCTTTTTTCCTGAACAACAAACTGGAACTGAGTCGGGAACTTCTTGCTTCCGGACATTATACAGTTGGAGAAATATCAGATAAACTAAACTTTACAAACCCCTCTCATTTAACAGAATTATTTAAAAATCATTTTGGAGTACTGCCTAAAGATTACGTTAACTTACTATAGTGAGCCACTATAAAGATATACCGAAAAAATTTTCACATAGCATGGCTCTGGATACAAGCTGGAGGCAGGATTTTATGGATAAGCTAGGTGCTCAACTCATTAATTCCCGTCAGTTGAAATTCCCTGATCACATTGCCCGTGGTGGTTCCTATTTTATGGAAGTTATGCCTGGGTTGATGGTCCTCATTGTAGATCTGACTTTTAAAGAGCGCATTGAATTTACAAAAGTGGCTAGTAAAGAAGCCTTTTGCATTGCCTATTATGACCTGAGTGATGAGATCAGTATTCACCACGTAAACGAAACTAATCATCAGGTAGGTTATCACTCCAAACTAGGAATGGCCATTGTAGATGCTGCTTTAAAAAGCACTTA
Organism: Pedobacter sp.; assembly: GCF_041645105.1. Classification (GTDB taxonomy): domain Bacteria; phylum Bacteroidota; class Bacteroidia; order Sphingobacteriales; family Sphingobacteriaceae; genus Pedobacter. The sequence continues at coordinate 168,716 of NZ_JBAZQQ010000003.1, read as the reverse complement.
CACTCCCCCTGTTTCGCAACGAATGTATTCTTTTCGGTTACTCATATCTAAAGAATTACTAAAAGAACACCTTCAGATTGACATGCCAATACATATGGCTGAAAAAGTATTTGATGGAAAAAAGAACAACATCTTTTTCTACAGCCATATAGATAGTCGTACTCGTCTTGCATTACTTAGACTAAAAGAACGCAGTTATGATGATCCTGGTTTTGAGCTAAGTTTGAAAGGAGCAGCACTACAGGCTTTTGGATACCTCATACAACGCATGACTGAACACGGACCAGCAGTATTGGGGCGGTTATCTGAATCAGAAATGTCACTCGTCATGCATACGGGAGACTACATGATGGGCCAGCTTCTAGACATATTTCCAGGTATCGATTTTTTAGCAAGTATGGCGGGTATGTCCATCTCCCGCTATAATAAAGTATTTAAAAAACTCTTTAAAACCAGTCCTAATAGATTCTTTTTGAATGAAAAAGTTTTATTAGCACAAGCGTTTTTAAAAAGCGGCAAATTTAATACAGTTAATGAAGTAGCCTATAAGCTTGGTTACGACAAGCCAGGGTATTTCGCTAAGGTTTACAAAAATGCTACTGGTCAACTTCCTGCGGAAGAATTAATAAGAAAACATTGATTTCTTGTTCGCCTGGAAGTTTTTTGAAAAACTGTTATATTCATAAAGCGGTTATTTTTGCATCTTTAATAATGAATTAACTAGCTTTACCGTTATATAGAAATTTACACACCATTAAACGTTTATAGATGGAAGAAAAACCTTCTTTTTGGCAGAGAATAGGCATTCAGGATTGGTTTTTAAGTAGTAATAATACAGGGCCAGCAACTAAAACACAGCCGCTTACACCAGATACGATTTATAAATATATCATTGAGAAGTTTAAAGAATCTATTGCGGATTTGTCTTTTGCCGAACGTGTAGTTTTTTATCATGAATACATCATATGTTTAAATACTGAAGACTACCGGTCTTTTATGGACAATAAAAATGGAATGTTCGGATTAATTGCTCAGGAATCAGTAAAAACATTCTACGACATACTGAATGACTATGCCCTTTCTGGCAAAAGTGTAGAGCCTTCCAGTAACAAATGGGTATTTCGTTTTGTAGCACATCCAGATTATAAACCTGGAGATAAAGGGTTTATTGGTAAATTAATGCCAGATGCTGGACAGAAGCAGGAAAACCTTAGGGTGACCTTCATTCCCAGACATACCGGGCTTGCACAAACATTTGATATTAGTAATGAACTGCTTAAAGACTTTATATTTTATAGTGAGGGATATTATGAAATCCCATATATTGCCAATATAAAATCTCCGGCAAAAAGTGAAGTTTTAGTGGAAAATGTATTACTGGCCAGATTTGAAACTACCTTGCCGGATCAGGCTTACACTGGTCAAAAACTGGAATACATGATGAAATTTAATGAGATCACGATTTCCGGAAATGAGGAAACAAGGACAGAGGACAGTATATTTAAAATCCCGTCCGATTGGGTAAACTCCCCTCATCTTCAAATTCGTTATAACAAAACTGCTGATAAATTCTACCTGTCATCCTTTGGAGAGAAAACAATTCTAAATGAAAACCTTATTGAAAGAAGTAATCCTGAGGATCCCAAATGGGTTGAATTACCTCTGAATTCGAGAATTATCCTTAATGGAATTATTGGAATTAACATTTTTAAAGCCTGATTTATGTCGCAGATACTCTCTATAGCGTTATTGATCTTATGTGTGCTATTACTGATATCACATTTTATAGCTATAAAAAAATCGACCAGCAAGAATGGATAGGAACTATTTTGGAATAACAGATACCGGAAAAGTACGCAGCAATAATGAAGATACTTTTATTGCTCAAAGAATAGAGGGTTCGGACTATATTCTTGCTTGTGTAATCGATGGCGTGGGAGGCTATACCGGTGGTGAAGTGGCGGCAGCTGTTGCCAGAAAAACTGTACTTAGACTATTGGACAAGCCCGCAGGTGATTTATCACTACTTATGCAGGCTGTTTTTTCTGAAGCCAATGAACAAATACTAGAGGCAAAAAAATTAAATAAAGAACATGAGGATATGGCCTGCGTGATGACCCTGGCTCTTGTAGATCTGAAAAACAATCAGTTCTATTATGCTCATGTAGGCGATACCAGGATCTATTTACTGCGGGATAGTTCATTGATAAAGATATCCAAAGACCAGTCTTTTGTTGGTTTCATGGAAGATTCAGGACGCTTAACCGAGGAACAGGCCATGCAACACCCTAAACGTAATGAAATCAATAAAGCGCTGGGATTTGCTGGGAATATTGGTATACAAAAGGACTATGTAGAGACTGGACACTCCCCTTTTTTACCAGGCGACTTGATTTTGCTTTGCAGTGATGGTTTATCAGACATGGTTAATAAACAAGGTATAACTGATATACTATTAAAAAACTATCAATTAGAGCAAAAAGGAATACAATTAATTGATACTGCTAATGCCAATGGTGGCCGTGATAATATTACTGTGGTATTGGTTAAAAATGATAAAGAAGTATTTGTTCATGAGGCGACAAAACCTATTTCAAGACCTAAAAAGAAGAAGGTAGTAACTGTTGTTCCTGAAGAAGCTTTAAAAGTTGATGAAGGCTTAAAAACTACCGGTTCTTTAGTAAAGGTTCCTGTAAAAAAGCCTTCTAAAGGTATTAGTCCTTTAATAAAGATCATCATCTTTATAATCCTTGCAGCTATCGCTTTTGCTTTCTGGAAGCAATGGTACAATGACGAACTGGAAGATAAACACCAACTGCCCGACGCTGTTGTGTTTAACAAGTATGCGCAAGCATTGAAGTTACAGGATACACTGGATAAATTACAAGGAAATATATTGATACTGGATGATTCATTATTTAAATCGCCAATATTAATTGCAGAACCGATTAGAATAAACAGAGACAGCTTATATTTAAAAGCTACGGGAAACATTACTATTAAAAGCGACAGTGGATACAAAGGACAACCATTTTTAATTGCTCCTGCCAACAAAAGTGTCTTATTGGAAAACTTTACATTAGAAAACTTTGACGACCTTAATTCATTGGAAAGAAAAGGTATTCTATTAAAGAATGTACAGTTTATTGCTACCGGGGCTGTAGCTAAACCTTAATCACAATAAAGTATTATAAATCAATAATTGGAAACAAACAAACTGAATTAATAATTTATATGTCAGGACAGATAAAACACAACCCAAATAGGAAAGCTGAGCGTATATTTTTACTGCTGGCAACCCTTATACTGGGTGCCTTGTTTGTGACATTAAATTTTGCCCAGCAAGATAACTTTAAGGATGTGTACAAGCGCCTGAATGAAGGCACTATGATGAATCTGAATGAGCCTGCTCCTGGTAAGAAGATCAAAACACTGCTGACTAAAGGTTATTATTTTGAGGATAAAAACGACGTACTACTGATTGAAAACGTAGTAGCAAATAGTACAATATTACATAAAGAACCTATTGATAATATAGGGGAACTGAATAAAAAGAATTTCTTTGTACCTGCTGATGTAGCTTTTGCTAACGGTGGAAAAAACTTTAAGGAGCGGGTGCTGGCCTCCCGTTTGCTTCTTGGTTTTTCAGGAAATGATTCATTAAAATATAAGCAGGAACTAAAAAATCCAGAGAAGTTACCAGCTGCTAAAGATTTTAAACAAGGCAGTTATAGCATCAATGGGAAGATTACAGATACAGCCAAAAAAGCAGTAGCGGGTGTTCTGGTCAGAATTCAAATGATTTTGCCACAAGACACTGCTTACAATGAAGATGAGATATTAAATGATTTTATCTCTTATGTGCGTACAGATGCAAATGGAAATTATAGTTTCCAGCATTTGCCTGATGGAAAGGCTTATGGGGTGCTTCCATTAAAGCCAGGCTTTCAGTACGGAAGATCACTGGGATTACAGGAACTTGATGAAGATGCAACGTTTAATTTTAGGCAATCGCCCCATAGCATCAAGTTATTCTCAACCAGAGATTTTAAAATCCTAAAAAAGGAGAAATCTTTAATTGTACGAACGCCAGAGTCGTACAACCAATGGTATTGGATTATTGTACTTAGTTTTTTTGCTGGGTTTTTCCTTTTGCACTTCTTTATGACGGTAAAGCGCCCAGAGGCCGATCAACTAATATTGCCTGTTATCATGATCATGACCGGCTTATCATTTCTTACTTTACTTAGTCTGCAGGATCCATTAAGGGATAGGTTTTTAGCTAGAGACAGCCTTGTATTTTACGGTCTGGGGATTTTAAGCATCATCATTATGCTTTCTGTAAACTTGCGTAAATTCAATGTTGACTCGAGGATGTACAGAATGCTACTGGTCAAGAATATATTTAGTAAGGCTAAAGGATGGCAATGGGCCATTGCCGCCTTAGGCTTGCTCGCATTGACCATTGTATTTGGAACTGGTCCAGAAGGTAGTGGTGTAAAAGTGAACCTTTTCGGTGTACAGCCAAGTGAGATTGTGAAGTATTCCATCATTCTTTTCCTTGCAGGTTTTTTCGCTTCAAATGAACGGTTTATCACAGAGTATAGCAGCTGGCACAAACGTTGGTTCTTTTTCTCTTTTGCCTTAATAGCAATGGTGATAGCGATATTAATGTATTTACTACTGGGCGACTTAGGCCCTGCGATGGTTGTCTGTTTTACTTTTATCATTCTTTTCTCTTTTTCAAGAGGGGATTTTATGATGATGCTGGCGGCAATTATTATATATGTGTTTAGTGCATGGTTTTTAAATGTCTGGATAGCAACGCTGGCTACCATTGTTCTGGTTTCTTTAATTATGGTGATCAATAAGAAAACGAGTGAATCTGCCATGATGATCATTATGGTGATGGCTGCTTTCCTGCTGATCGACCAGGTTCCCTATTTAGGAAAATTAATTCCCGGACCTGTAAACAGGCTTACAGAACGCAAATCGATATGGCAAGATCCATGGAATAATGAAGTTTACGGAGGAGATCAGGTTGCTAATGGTATCTGGGCTATGGCTAGTGGTGGTATTAGTGGACAAGGTGTTGGGAAAGGCTTTGCTAAAACTATTCCTGAAGCTCATACTGATATGATTTTACCTGCAATCGGTGAAGAGTTTGGTTGGGCAGGGATTGTCGGGATATTTATATTATTCCTGGTGTTTTTACATCGTTCCATAATTATTGGGAGACAAACAGGTATGCCCTTTCTGTTCTACCTTTCTGCTGGCGTCGGCATCAGTTTATTTATACAGTTTTTACTGATTGCAGGCGGCTCTACTGGCGCCCTTCCGCTTTCGGGTGTCGCATTACCTTTTATCAGTTATGGTGGTTCGTCGTTAGTCGCCAATATGCTTGCAGCTGGTTTTCTACTCTCCATATCCCTTGTTAAAGGTTCTGAAGTCCAAATGACTTACATTACTAAACAACAAGATAAAAACCTGGTTCCTGCATTGCTTGCAGCAAGTATTGCTATATTATTACTTACGGTTACTGTATCTAACTACATTATAAACAATAACAAATGGGTTGTACAACCCGCGCTAGTTGCAGATAGAAGTGGTGCACGTATGTTTAGCTACAATCCACGTATAGCTATATTAATGAATAAACTTGCTGCTGGTGATTTGTTTGACCGGAATGGTCGTGTACTTGCAACAAGTAATCCAGAACACATTAAAAAACAACGAAACGAACTGAATGCTGCTGGTATTAGCTACAATCTGGATTCTGCAGAGCACAAGCGTGTTGACAGGTACTACCCTTTTGAGGAACAGATGTTTTTCTGGACCGGCGACAATAATACCGGGATCTTTAACGGAAGTACCAATGGCTATTTCGCCGAGTATGAACATGCTGCAGAGCTAAGAGGATTTAAAACACCTACAATTTCATTTAATACAAATGCGAACAAATACCAGGAAAACCGTTTTTTACCTCGTGGGATAAAAGAAATGACGGTCAGCAAAAGAGATTATACAGCGCTTGCTCCTCTTTTATTATCAGGTTTAAATAGTGATGAAGTACAAGCCTTTAAAAAGCGCAATAGAGATGTAAAACTGACCATTGATGCCAGCCTGCAAACTACCATTCAGAATACCATGGCCCAGGATACAAGCATCAGAAACAGCAGAGTGTCTGTAGTAATCATGGAAGACTATACTGGTGATGTACTTGCTTCAGCATTGTTTCCGCTCCCTCCTGTTAAAAATTGGGATTTGCTGAATATGACAACCACAGAGCAGAATAAGTTATCAGCTTGGTACACTACGGCCGACTTAGGTTTTACTACAGCCACTCCCCCCGGTTCGACAGCTAAGGTACTTACTGCTATGGCCGCCTTCAATAAGTTGGGACCTGATGCAGCAAAGAAGGTGTTTTCTGTTAGTGCAGCAGAAAGGATCAGAACAAAAGGTATTGAACCTGATGAAACTGGTAATATTAACCTGGAACGTGCTTTGGTGAAATCTAATAATGTATACTTTATTAAAATTGCAAATGAAGAACACCTGCAAGATGAAATGGCTACATTGTATTTAAAAACCGGTATGTTTTTACGTGGTGTAGGTGGTTATTACTATGGAAGAGATACGAGTAATATTAAGCAAGAAGCAAAGTGGCGTACTTTTTGGGAAAAAACAGAATTCAATACAAAACCGAAATACGACCCGGCGAGGATTCGTCGCACAAGAGCTAAGGGGATTTCAGGAATGGCATGGGGACAAGGCGAACTGATCGCTACTCCTGCAGCTATAGCCAGACTGGTTTCTGGGGTAGCCAATAAAGGTAAGGTGGTAGCCAATCGATATGTGCTTAAAATAAGTGATTCTACGACCTCTGTTAATCCTTCTATTAAAATAGCAAACGATCCTCAATATGCTGAGTTGATCAGTAGCTACATGTTAAAGCAAAGTGAAAATAAAACTTATACCTTAGGTATAAAAGTAGCTGGTAAAACTGGTACACCAGAAAGAATTTGGAAAGATCAGCAGATTAACGACGGCTGGTATACTTTTTTTGCACCAAAAGCAAATGGAAAGGGAAATGTTGTAGTTTGTATCAGAATTGAATCTACACGAGGCTCTAGTAAAGCAGTCAAACTTGCCGGACAACATGTAGTCCCCGCTTTATTGAAATTGGGTTATTTAAAAAAAGAAACGAAAAAAGTCTTAAACTAGATCATATGTTTAATCTATTTAATAAACGTAATCAGGAGCCACCACAGGATGTAAAAGCAATCAGAGAGCTGTTATTATCGGGTATAAAACAGGAATTACAGAAGCTGGAAGGTGGAGAAGGTAAACATATAAAGGGCATTGCTTTATTCATTGCATGTTTACCTACAGAAAGGCATATGTATGAATCGGCTGTTTTTGCTGACGATGATATCAGGTTTAAAAGCGAAGTACAGCGTATTGCTGATGATTTTGCAATTGACCTACCTGAAAACTGGACAATGCAGACCAACTTTATCGAAGAATTACCAGTAGATGCTATAAAATTAAATGGGTTAAATGCTGCACTTTATATCAGGACTCCGGAACATGTAGTCGTAACCCGTTCTAAAACTGCTTATATTCGTCCTTTGAACGGAGAATCTGAGAAAAAGAAATACAAAATCAGTGCTGCAGATGGTAAAATAAATATTGGCAGAGAGCATAAAGTTCAGGCAAGTGATGGTTTTTTCAGGATTAACCACATTGCTTTTCCTGATAAAAGCTCCGATGAAGCCAATAAATTTATCAGCAGGCAACATGCACATATTGAATGGGACTCAGATACAGGATCTTTTCTTTTATTTGCAGATGAAGGTGGCATCCCTCCTCGCAATAAAGTAAAAATAAGATCATTGGGGGATCATAATCCAGTGAAATTAAATGTTACTGAACTGGGACATACATTGCAGGAGGGCGATCAGATTATATTGGGTGAGCTTGCTGTTTTAGAATTTAGTTATATTGAAGTTGATCATAATTAATATAGTACAATGAGTAAAGTTTTTACAATAACAGAAGGATTAGAAAATCTTGGTGCTTTAAGTACAGGTGGGCAAGGCTCTGTGTATAAAGGAAAACGTACGGGAACTATTATCACGGCAGTGAAAATTATGCCTACTCCAATACATACCGAAAGTGAAGATGATAAGAACTTCATTAAATTTAAAAATGAAGTAGAGAAACTCAAAAAGGTAAATGAAGTACCTAATCCGAATGTCGTAAAAATTCTAGGTTCAGGCCTCACAGAAAGTGGCTCCTTTCCTTTTATAGAAATGGAATATATTGAAGGGCCGGATTTGGAAAAATTGCTTATGCCTCCTCATGCACCAATATTCACTATACATGAGGTGATTAAATTAGCTGAGCAACTGGCAAATGCCCTTGCACACTGTCATCGCGTTGGCATTAAACATGGCGATATAAAAAGCAATAATGTAAAGTTTAATAACGAAACGGGTAATTATGTATTACTTGACTTCGGATTAGCTATTATGTCTGATGAACAGCGCCGTACCAGTTTACGTCATGCTGGTGCTGTAGAATTTATGGCTCCCGAACAACATGATGGTGAGATGTTCTTTCAGACGGATATTTACAGTTATGGTATCGTACTTTATGAATTACTTGCTGGAACTGTTCCTTTTCCTTTAATCAATAAAAACGAAAGCTCGCGGAATCAGGTGATGTTGTCGCATATGGAAGCTCGGGTCCCTGATCTGCTGAACCTGCGTAGAAACCGCTTACCACAAAGCTGGGATGAGGAGAAAAGAAAAAAAGAAATGCATGTTCCTCAATGGATGCTGGATGTTATTAAGAAATGTTTGGAGAAAAGTCCGGAGAAGAGATATTCCAATGGTGCTGATTTACAGGATGCTATTGTATATCGCGGGGGAGAGTTTATTGCCCCTCTGGAAGTGATATCAAACCCGGCTCCTCCTCCTTTAAAAAATGAAGCTAAACTACAGGTGGAAGATTCAGATGGAATTAGGTTGTCTAAGCCTGTATTTGCAATTATGATCCTTTCTATCATCATATTAGCTATGCTTTCTGCATATGGATTACTATCTCAAGTTGAAGGAATCAATAAACAAGTTGCAATAGATACGGCGCAAACTGTAAAGGTTGATACAACTGAAAGTATTCCCGTAACTCTTGTTGATACGACAACACAAGCACAGCCTGTTACCATTGATACTGCTGCTCAGAAAGCTGAGATTGATAGCTTGAAAAAAGAATATGAAGCGCAAATGGCCGCTGCAGCAAAGAGAGCAGAAGCTGAAGCTAAAGCAAAAGAAGCGGCGGGTACTTTCATTGTTAGTGAAGGAAAAAAATATCAACTTCCTAAGGGAACTGTTTATTTTTATGATGCAGCAAGTACCAGTTCACAAAGAAATGGTGTACTAGGTTTGTGGAATAATGCTAAGTTTAATGTGATTGAGGAAGATAGAGGCTTTATTTATGTTACACATACCAATAAGGACGGACAGGTTACTAAAGGCTGGTTAAATAAGAGCGACCTTAAAGAGGTAAATTAAGAGCTTATATAAAAAAACAGGCCGTATCGATATGATACAGCCTGTAACCTAAAAACCAAATTAACCTTATTATGAAACTTTTATTTCTTTTGTAGCTGATTTAGACTCATCTTTTTTACCTATGGTAATGTTTAAGATGCCGTTTATATATTCAGCTGTTATTTTATCTCCATCTACACTTTCAGGCAAAACAAATGATCTTGCGAAAGAATAATAGTCGAACTCTTTTCTTGTATAATCTTTCTGAGCTTCATCCTCTGTAGTTTTTTTCTCTGCCCAAACAGATAGTGTATCTTTTTTCAGGTTGATTTGAAAATCTTCTTTTGTTAAACCTGGTGCAGCCAACTCAATTTTATAATCAGCCTCTGTTTCTAAGATGTTAACTCCAGGGATTTTATTAACCGTTAAATTTTTATTTAATGCTTCACTAAACAATGAGTCGAATACATTGTTGAAATAAGGTGCAGTGTTCCTGGTTCTGTTGTTAAATTTTACTAGTGTCATGGTTGTTTCTCCTATTTTATGTTTTTTATGATTTACTATTTTTAATATTATAATTTATACTAACCCTATATTCAACTCTTATACCAACCCATTTAATTATGATTTTTAAGACATTATGGCGTGCTAAAAATAAAACAACAGACAAAAAGTCAGTTATCATCAATAACTCCGACAGTTTTAAGTATAAAGCGGAGATAGAAACTCGTTTTGCAGATTTTGATATGATGGGGCATGTAAACAATGCTACATATTTCACTTACCTGGAAATGGCAAGGGCCAAGTACTGGAATTATGCAATAAAGTGGGACTGGAAAAAAACAGGTGTTGTGATTGCCAGTGCTTCTATAGATTATGTTTTACCGATATTGCTCGAAGATAAGATCAGTATAAATGTTCGCACATCAAGAATTGGTAAAAGTAGCTTTGACCTGGAATACCTGATGGTAAAAATGGTTAATGGCAAAGAAGAAGTTTGCGCTACAGGCAAAACCACCTGTGTTGCATTTGATTATCAAAGCAAACGCTCGTTTCCAATTCCAGAGGAAGAAAAGGCACGCATGATCTCTTTCGAGCAATTGGCATGTTAAGCTGACTTATAGCTTAATTGTACAAATGAATGCCCTATTTCGCCAGGCATTGGTGGGTTTAGCTTTCTAATACCAACTGTAGCTGTTGATACAAATGGGTAATTAGCAACCGTCCGATCAATAATGTTTTTAACTACAGTTTCCAGCATTTTTTGAGTGTTGGCCATTTCTTCCAATATGATAGTATTCAATACTTCGTAGTTTACGGTATGTTGTAAATTCTCTGTTTCTCCAAAAGGGATAAACTCGACCACTATGTCTACAAGAAAATAGATGCCAGTTAATTGCTCTTCAGGATAATAACCATGAAGGGCAAAGCATTTAACATCTTTAAGCGCAACGGTTTGTGCATATGTTGGTTTTGACGACATCTTGAACTCTATTTTTCGTTAAGTATTAACTCTCCCTACCGTGAATTGATTACCTTTGGTAAGACAGCTGATTGATCACCAAATATAGCTTAAACAATGAATAAATCTATCAAGAAAGACCTTTACGAAGCTCCAGACTATTATTTATTAGACGAATTATTGTCGGAAGAACACAAGCTGATCCGTTCAACGGCACGTGATTGGGTAAAAATAAACATCAGCCCAATTATTGAAGATTACGCTCAAAGAGCTGAATTCCCTAAACAAGTTATTAAAGGATTGGGTGAAATAGGTGCTTTTGGCCCTACTTTATCAGTAGAATATGGAGGTGCAGGCTTGGATTATATTTCTTATGGCATCTTAATGCAAGAGATAGAACGTGGTGACTCAGGAATTCGTTCTACAGCCTCTGTACAGGGGTCTTTAGTGATGTATCCAATTTTCACCTATGGCAATGAGGAACAAAAAAGAAAATACCTTCCTAAATTGGCGACAGGTGAGTTAATGGGCTGCTTTGGGCTTACTGAACCCGATCATGGCTCTGATCCAGGTGGTATGGTTACTAATATAAAAGATAAAGGAGATCATTATTTATTGAACGGTTCTAAGATGTGGATTTCTAATGCTCCTTTCGCTGATATTGCTGTCGTTTGGGCCAAAGAAGAATCTGGAAAAGTACGGGGGCTCATTGTAGAACGTGGTATGGAAGGATTTACTACACCAGAAACACATCATAAATGGAGCCTGAGAGCTTCGGCAACCGGAGAATTGGTTTTTGATAATGTAAAAATACCTAAAGCTAATATTTTCCCTGATGTAACTGGTTTAAAGGGTCCGCTGGGTTGTTTAAATCAAGCTCGTTATGGCATAGCCTGGGGGGCTTTGGGGGCTGCAATGGACTGTTATGATACAGCACTTCGATATTCAAAAGAAAGGATTCAGTTCGACAAGCCAATAGGTAGTTTTCAATTGCAACAGAAGAAACTGGCAGAAATGATCACTGAGATTACTAAAGCTCAATTGTTAGTATGGAGACTGGGTGTACTTAAAAATGAAAACAGAGCGAGTCCTGAGCAAATATCAATGGCTAAAAGAAACAGTGTTGAGATTGCATTAAATATAGCCAGGAATGCTAGACAAATGCTTGGTGCAATGGGTATTACCGGTGAATACTCTATAATGCGACATATGATGAACCTGGAATCTGTTGTTACGTATGAGGGCACACACGATATCCACCTGTTAATTACAGGTATGGATGTAACTGGAATAAATGCTTTTAAGTAAAAAATTATTAGATTAGCGGTTACCAATCTTTAACCACTATGCTTCTTAAAACGCTCTGGATATCTCTTATCCTATGTCTTGTTATATCTTATTCAGGTCATGGGCAAAATAAAAACTTCAACATTAATAAAGCCAATCCCTCATGGTTACAAAAAGTAGAGCCAAAACAAAAGAGGCCTGCTGATAAGGATATTTCTGACGGATATTTTATCGCATTTTATGGAAATCAAACCCATGCTGAGCTGGAAGAAGATTACACCCATCTGATCAGAGAAATTGTATCTGATGCAGGTGTCCAAAATGGTTCTCAAATTTCAGTAACTTATGACCCGGGCTTTCAACAGCTCATCTTCCATAAGGTTTTGGTATGGCGTAATGGTAAATCGTCTGATCGTTTAAACGCAAGTGCTTTCAAATTCCTTCAATCAGAAAAAGACCTCTCCCGCTTTATCTACAGTGGTACTTTTGATGCACTAATGGTTCTTGATGACGTAAGGAAAGGAGACAGAATAGAGTTTTCCTATACTTTAAAGGGATCTAATCCTATTTATGGAAAGAATTATACCTCCACCATTTATTCTGAAGGTTCAAGTAGCATCGGTCATATTTACATGAATGTTATACTTAACAAATCAAGAAAACTCAATATCAAAAGTTTTAATGCTGATCCTGCTCCTAAAATTACAGAAAAAGACAATTTAAAGGTTTATGAATGGGAAAATACGCTTACTAAAACACATAGAATTACTGATTATGAACCTTCATGGTATAATCCATTAAAGAGAACACAATTAAGTGAATTTTCGAACTGGTCGGAAGTCGTCGACTGGGGGCTTTCTGTAAGTGACTATCCAAATCTTAAAACACCTTTGTTGGACAAGAAAGTAAAAGAACTTAAAGCTCAGTCCAGAAATATAAAGGATTACATTAAACTAGCAACCAGATTTGTACAGGATGAAATTAGGTATATGGGCATAGAGATAGGTGTTTACTCGCACCGGCCAAATTCTCCTGAAAAGATTTTACAACAAAGGTATGGCGATTGTAAAGATAAGTCTTTGCTATTGGTTAAAATTCTTCAGGCAAATGGTATCAATGCTTATTTGACTTATGCTGATAGCTATGGAAGTACTTATAAAAATGATTATTTACCTAGCCCATTTATATTTAATCATGTCATTGTAGCAATTGATTATAACAATTACAGAACATGGGTAGATCCTACCATAGGTTATCAGCGTGGAGGCTTTGATGATTTTTATGCACCAAACTATGGTAATGTATTGGTTCTTAAGAAAGGCGTGAATGCCTTGGAAATGATTGAGAGTAAACCTATAGGTAAATTAATCTCAGAGATGAGATTTAAAATGGCAGATACGGCTTCTGGAGCAAAAACAACATTACAAGTTCATAGTGTTTACACCAGTAATTATGCGGATGATATGCGTTCCGAAATTGCAGGATCTGGGACTGATGATTTACAAAAAAGGTTTTTAGAGTATTTTACTAAAATGTATCCTGAGATTGAAGTAAAAGACAATTTAGTTGTAAAGGATGATGAGGATAGTAATACATTGGAAATAACAGAGTCCTATGAAATCAGCGACATCTGGACAGAGGGCAATAAGCCGGATATTAAACATGCATTTTTTTATGGTGACTTAGTTAGCACAGAACTAAGAACGATAAAAGGTAAAAAACGAATTCCTCCGATTGCTTTAAAACATGCAGTAAATATTGAGCAAAACATTACTGTATTATTGCCTTATGCTATACCTATTATGCAGGATAATTTTCATATAGATAGAGATGGTTATTTCTTTGACGTCTACATGAATCAAGTTGATTCCACAATAAAATTCAACTACACTTATAGAAATGCAACAGATCATATTCCAGAAAATAAAATTCAGGAATACATAGCTGATGTTAAGAAAATTGATGAACACCTTACTTATACCGTCAATTATAGTGTAAGTTCCTCATCAACGGCCGGTCTGAGTTTTTATATGATTTTTCCATACCTACTTACATTAGTTGCTGCCGGATTTTTATTTAGTAGATTGTATTTTAAACAGAGCGCATTTGACATAGTACAAATATCTGATGCAATTCCAATTGGAGGCTGGCTTACTGTTGTCGCCATCAGAATAATTATACTTCCTATAAATCAACTTGTTAAGCCTTTTTCATTTGATCTATTCAGCAATCAGCTTTGGCAGAATCTGGGAGGAGTCAATACTAGTATTAATGAAATAGCTTTAAAAGCATGTTTCATACTTGAAATAACTCTTTATGCTGCCATATTTGCTTATAGTGTTTTTTGTCTGATCTTGTTCTTCCAGAAGAGAAAAGAATTACCTGGGCATTACATTAAGTTTTCCATATTTGGTATAATCTTTTTAATATACGATGCATCCCTATCTGCATACGTACAAATGGTTAGTGATAGAGATCCAATAACTTTAACTGATATGTCCAGATTAATAGGATCAATAACTGCTAATCTTATTTTTATCTGGTATTTTTTAAAATCTAACCGTGTTAAGCAGACATTTGTATATACTTATCCTAAATTTGAATGGAAATCTGCTTTGGATCGATATTTCGAAGAATTATCCTTTAAAAAGGAGACTCCTGTAGAAACATTACAAACAGAAATTAAAACTGAGTATGAAGAAACTGGGGAAATAAACCCCGTAAGTGAAAAGGAAAATTAACATTATGAAAACTTTTAAAAAATATTATCAGATCCCGGCTTCTCCGGAAGAGGTATACCTGGCGTTAACGAAAGAGCAAAGTATCCAGCTTTGGACAGGTGCCGAAGTGGAATTTACAGAGGAACCAGGTACCGAATTCTCATTGTGGGATGGTGATATTACAGGTAAAAACCTGGAATTTGATTACGGAAAAAGAATAGTGCAACAATGGTATTTTGGAGAAGATAATGAGCCTTCAATCGTAACCATTAAACTTCATGAAGATAAAAAAGGCACTTCATTAGAATTTGTGCAAACCAATATACCAGAGGGAGACTTTGAAGATTTCACAGAAGGAATTGATGAGTATTATTTGGGCGGTTTACTCGATTTCTTTGAAGATCAATAATTTATTAAATAACTTTTTAAACATCTATTAAGTTCTTAAAATGAAAAGACAGATTTTGTCATTATTACTCTTTCCAATATTAAGTTTATATTCCTGTAGTCGATCTTATCTATCACCTGCCATATCTGGAAATAACATTAGCTATATGGCTAAACCAATGGCCGACAGTGACAAACGCTCAAAAACCTACATTACAGGCACTTTTGCAGGTTCATCTTCTCCTGGAAACGCTGTTAGCTTTGGCGCAGGTATATTAAATATACATCGGGCACACACCTATGAATCATTTAACTTCGCATATGGTGCTTTCGGATATCTAGGTCAAGCTCAACATAACATACAAGAAGTGACGACAAATGAAAACAAAAACTACCTTCCTTCATTTGATAAAAATGTAAGTGGACTAGGTTTAAAAACAAGTATTGGTTACCAGGTATTGTCTAGCAACGGAAATGTGAATTTCAGGGTTATCAACTGGGAAAATGCATTTAGCAGGGAAATGGGCAGCTATGCCGATTTTAGAAAACTACAACATGGAACTGGAAATTATACTGACTCCTATATTTCCGACAAAGTAAATATATGGACTACCGGCTTATCCTCAGAACTTATTTTTCATGGCAGAAAGAATAAAGAAATTCAGCATGCTTTTCGCTTATTCCTTGGCACCACTCCTGGCCTTGCTAAAAGTTTTGACCGTGATCGTGATGCGTACGATTTTACAAACAATTCAACAGCATGGTCTTTTAATTACCATTTGAATGTACATAACTTTTCTTTTGGTTATGAAATCTCAGAAAACATAAATGTGTCAAGCAAATTCTCATTAGGTTATTCCTTCTGATAAACAAATGCTGAAACAAAAAGTCCCGTAACATCATCAGTTACGGGACTTTTTGTTTTTAAATAAATCTAAGCCTCTTCGCTATAAAAAGACCTGATTTCATCACGAAGGTTATATTTAGAAGCCATCACCTCACCATAAGCTCCAGCACTTCTAATAGCGTATAGGTCGCCTCTAAAAGTTTCTGGTTGCTCTACCTCTTTTCCAAAGCAGTCAGTACTCTCACAGATAGGTCCAACGATATCGTACTTTAATGCAACTTCATTACCACGACTTAAGTTTTCGATCTTATGATAGGCTTGATACAAAGCCGGACGCATCAATTCAGTCATACCTGCATCTAAAACAACAAAGTTTTTCTTTTTGCCATTCTTTACATATAATACTTTACTAATTAGCGATGCTGATTGTCCAACCAAGGCTCTGCCAAGTTCAAAATGAACTTCCTGACCAGGTTTTATATCTAAAAACTCAGAAAATATCTTAAAATAGCTGCTGAAATCTGGGATTTGCTCATCTGGATTATGGTAATCGATTCCTAAACCTCCACCAACATTCAAAACCTTAACTGTAAAACCTCTTTCTTCAAACCATAACGCAAATTCATTTACACGTACACATAGGTTTTTATATACATCCAGATTAGTAATCTGCGAACCAATGTGAAAGTGAATGCCAATAAAATCGATATGCGATGAAGCTCTCAAAGTATCAGCACACTGTGGTAAATCCCATGAATTAACTCCGAATTTATTTTCGTCTAAGCCTGTAGTGATGTTATGATGTGTATGCGCATCAACGTTAGGATTGATACGAATTGCCACTCTTGCTTTCTTATCTTTTTTTGCAGCTAATTCATTAATCACTTCTAGTTCCTGAACAGACTCAACATTAAAGCAGAAAATATTCTGATCAAGTGCAAGGTTAATCTCTTTATCTGATTTCCCTACACCAGCAAAAACTATCTGCCCGCTATCAAATCCCGCTTCAACAGCTCTGTTTACTTCACCTCCACTTACACAATCGGCACCAAAACCAACAGCTTTAATGCAGCCCAAAACTTTCGGGTTAAAATTTGCTTTCATGGCATAGTGAACATGAAAATTGTATAACTTAGCCGCGTCTGCGCAAGTGTTTAAAGTGCTTTGCAACAGATTCAGATCGTAATAATAGAAAGGTGTTTCTAAGTTTGCGAATCGTGATATATCTTTATTAGAAAACATAATGTTTAAATATCTTGTTATATTTTTTGTAATTATAATTGGCCTAATTTACGTAGGCAACAAAATTGATCTTCGAAATCAGAAGATCAGCAAAAAAGAGTATGATAGAAGACTAAGAATCTTTTTCATACTCATTTTTGTTTTTATTGGTATCCTTGTATGGATAAAAAGAAGATAGTAAAACCTAATTTTTATTCAAATAACCTATTGTGTAAACTTCTTAAAGCTTCAGTTTTATCTGCAGTATTAATTAGCAATGAGATGTTATAATTACTTCCACCATAAGAAATCATTCTCACTGGTAAATGCTTCATTGCATCCAATACTCTTGATGCATAACCATGCTTTTCTGCACTAAAATCACCAACTACACATACGATAGACTGATCATTATCAATTTCTACAGTTCCAAAAGCATGTAACTCCTCAACAATCTTATCCAGGTTATCTGTATAGTCAATGGTTAAAGAAACAGCTACCTCTGAAGTCGTGATCATATCGATCGGAGTTTTATATCTTTCAAATATTTCAAAAACCCTTCTCAAGAAACCATAAGCCAGTAACATGCGGCTAGATTGGATTTTAATCGCAGTAATACCATCTTTAGCAGCAATAGATTTGATTTTGCCCTTTTCACTTGCAGTAGAAATTAAAGTTCCTGCAGCATTTGGCTCCATTGTGTTTAACAATCGAACTGGAATTTTATATTTCTGTGCAGGAAATACTGATTGCGGATGCAAGATTTTTGCGCCGAAATATGCTAATTCAGCAGCTTCATCAAATGACAGGTGAGAAATTGGTTTGGTACCTTTAACAATTCTTGGATCATTATTATGCATACCATCGATATCAGTCCAGATCTGAACTTCTTCGGCTGAAATTGCGGCACCTATTAATGATGCAGTATAATCACTTCCGCCACGACGCAGGTTATCTACTTCACCAAAGCTGTTTCTACAAATAAACCCCTGTGTAATAAAGATTTTATTGTCTTTATGCTGATCCAGGATCGGTTGCAAGTGCTTTGTAGTAAAAGGAACATCCGGCTCATTATCTTCATCCATCTTCATGAAATCCAATGCAGGTAATAATACCGAAGGCACACCAATTGATCTCAGATAAATATGATACAATGTAGTAGATAACAATTCACCTTGTGCTAAAACAATTTTTTCCTCTATTGGTGTAAAAATATCATTAGCTAAAGTACTTAAAAAGTTAAAGTGATAATCTACTACTTCTTGACCTTGATCGCGACAATCACCTTCTGCTAAAAGTTCAATTACAAATTCATTATATTTTTGATGCAATGCGTTAATTAAATCTAACGCAACCTGTTTATCTTCCTTTAAAAGTTTGGCTGAAATTTCTACTAAGCTATTGGTTGTACCAGACACGGCCGATAACACCACTATTTGTTGTTCTGCAGGATTTATGATATCCAACAATTTTTTCATACGCTCAGGGCTTCCTACCGAAGTGCCTCCAAACTTTAATATTTTCATAATTCTTTAATTGTTTTTAATGGTCATGAAACTTATTTGTGCCGATCATAATTGATAGGATACTTGCCAAACAATTTCATTTGGTTTATTTAATTTTTAATGGTTCAAAGCTGTATAAATAGCTATATTTATTTGCTACAAGTATTTTATTTTTAGCCAAAATGGTTATATACTTGTAATTGGGCGTGAATTTAAAGAAATCATGCTTAATAACAGCAAAATAGACAAAATAAAATTTGGAAGGAAATATATGCAATTAGAACAGGCTACCTTAAATACCATCAACGAATGGCTAAATGGCAATTACGATGATACAACTAAAAATGAGATACAAAGTCTTTTAAATCAGGAGGCTTACACCGAACTTACAGATTCTTTTTATAGAGACCTGGAATTTGGAACTGGAGGTTTACGAGGGATAATGGGACCTGGATCTAACAGAATAAATAAATATACAATAGGTACAGCTACACAAGGACTGGCTAATTATCTAAATAAAAAATATCCTGGCGAAAAAATAAAGGTAGCAATTGCGCATGATAGTCGGAACAATTCTGATTATTTCGCAAAGATTACTGCTGATGTATTTTCGGCAAATGGTATACACGTCTATTTCTTTTCTGCATTAAGACCAACACCTGAATTGTCTTTCGCTATTCGTAACCTGGGCTGTAAAAGCGGAGTTATGCTTACCGCTTCTCATAATCCAAAAGAATACAACGGATACAAAGCTTATGGTGCTGATGGTGGACAATTTACTGCTCCTGATGATAAGCTGGTTATGGATGAGGTAGCAAGAATTAAAACTATTGATGAAGTTAAATTTGAAAGTATAGCTGCAAATATTGAACAAATTGCTGAAGATATTGATCAACTATACCTGGATAAAATCACCGCTTTATCTGTTTCTCCTGAAGCTATTGCCCGTCAGAAGGACCTGAAAATTGTATTCTCTCCTATTCATGGAACCGGAATCACACTTGTACCTAAAGCTTTAGAGCAGTTTGGATTTACCAATTTAACGGTAGTTGAAGAGCAAAGTAAGCCAGATGGTAATTTTCCAACAGTTGTTTATCCTAATCCTGAAGAAAAAGAAGCATTAACACTTGCCTTGAAAAAAGCACGTGAAATTGATGCTGACCTTGTTATGGCTACAGATCCTGATGCAGACCGTGTAGGAATTGCAGTTAAAAATCATGATGGGGAGTTTGTATTATTGAATGGAAACCAAACAGGTTCACTCCTTATTAATTACGTGCTTACGGCATGGCAGGAAAAGGGTAAATTAACAGGGAATGAGTATATCGTTAAAACCATTGTTACTTCAAATCTAATTGAAGCAATTGCCAATGCTAAAAATGTAACCTATTATAATACTTTAACTGGTTTTAAATGGATTGGTCAGATTATGACTCAATTGGAAGGCAAAAGTACTTTTATAGTTGGAGGTGAAGAAAGTTACGGTTACCTGGTTGGCGATTTAGTAAGAGATAAAGATGCTATCGTTTCCTGCGCATTTATTGCGGAGATGACTGCCTTTTATAAAGATAAAGGAAGTAGCCTTTATGATGCTTTATTAAATATGTATGTAGAGTACGGCTTGTATAAAGAAGAATTAGTTTCTATCACTAAAAAAGGAAAAACAGGTGCCGAAGATATTAAGGCGATGATGGAAAAATTCAGAAACAACCCTCCTGCTACTTTGGGCGGTTCGAAGATTGATACCTTAAAGGATTATGAACTTGGCGTACAAACAGATTTAAGAACTGGGGTAAAATCAAAATTAGAATTACCAAAGTCCGATGTCTTGCAATTTATTACTGCAGATGGCAGTATTGTATCTGCGCGCCCATCAGGAACAGAACCTAAGATTAAGTTCTATTGCAGTGTAAATGCACCATTAAATAATAAGGCTGACTTTAAAGCTGTTGATGCCAAACTTGGCGATAAAATTAAAGCGGTAATGAATGATCTTGAGGTTTAATAAACCCAAGGTCACTCATCATCTAATACTTCAAAATATTGATCTGCGATATTTGCGAAAGCCTCTTTATTTAGAGGCTTATGCAAATACGTAGCAATCTCCTCTACATTCGCAGCATGTTGCGCATCATCCGGATTCAGAGATGTAGTTAACATTACAACAATGATTCTTGCCTTATATTTTTCATCAAGCTTTTTATATTCGGCAATAAAATCCCATCCATTCATTCCCGGCATATTGATATCTAAAAATATAATTCCTGCCTTAGGTGCAGGTTCAATATCTTCGTACTTACCAGACTGAGTTAAATAATCCAATGCATCCTTCGCAGATGTAATTTCCTTTACATCTACCATTATCTTTGCATTTTCCACAATTCTACGATGAATGAAATTCGTAGAAATATCATCATCAACTAATAAAACACAATCAAGATCTTTATACTTCTTCATTGATATAACTGTTTTTTATACTAAACTCTAAGTGTAAACTTGAAAGTGCTTCCTTCATCAACCACAGATTCAACACTAATTTTTCCACCATGTAATTCCACTATTTTCTTACAATGCGAAAGACCAATTCCATAACCTTCATAAGCCGTCACATTATGTAAACGCTGGAACATTACAAAAATCTTTTCCTGATAGCGTTCTTCTATGCCAATACCATTGTCTTTAAATTCAAAATGCCAATAACTCTCACTATTAGTTACCGAAATTTCAATCCTTGGTACAACACCAGGCTTTTTAAATTTCAATGAATTGCTCAGCAAATTCTGAAAAAGCTGTCGCAATGCAGTTTCAAAACCATATACTATAGGTAGGTTTTGATAGTGGATTTCAGCTCCTGAAGCATTAATACTGCTAAACAAATCATTTTGCAGGCTATCCAGTAATGTATTGCAATTCACCAGTGTTTTAGACTGTTGTCCACCTAGCCTGGCATAATCAAGCAAGCCTTTAATGAGATTTCTCATCCGCTCGGTAGACCTGTCTATAAATTCAAGATATAATTTAGCATTATCGTCAAAAATATCTTTATACTCATCTTTAAACAGCTCTATGAAATTCTTTACAGTAAGCAAGGGCTCTTGTAAGTCATGAGAAGCTATATAGACAAATTGTTCAAGTTCTCTATTCTTAATCTCCAATTCCCGGGCATACTCTTCTGCTGTTTTTTCCAGATTTCTTTTCGCAGTAAGATCTCTTACAAATTTGGAAAAACCAACAACATTATTGTTGTCATCATATATAGCAGAAAGCGTAACAAAAGCCCAAAAAAGCTCTCCACCTTTTCTTAAACGCCACCCTTCGTGTTGAGACCGGCCTTTAAGCATAGCTTCTTGAATCAGTAATTCAGGCAGTTTATTCCGGCGCCCCTCTTCATTATAAAAGATACTAATATTATGGCCTATGATTTCCTGGGCCTTATATCCATTTATTTTTTCTGCCTCCTTATTCCAGTTCTCAATATTTCCTTGCTTGTCTAATAAGAAAATAGCATAGTCGTCTATTACCTCAAGCATTCTAAGTAAGCTATCTGATCTCAAGTACTTCTGTTTAATTAAATTTGATGGAATTCAAACAGAAGTAAATTCAAAATTCAAGCCAAAGAAAGGAAGCTTAAATCAATGTAAACAATGAGTTTCCATGTTTAAACATCAATTTATTGTGTGCTTTATTCCCCTATTTGGGAAAATAAAGCACACAATATTAAATTAAAAGAAATAGAATTAACGAATCTGCCCCTTACCTCTAACAACCCATTTTTCAGTCACCAGTTTTTCCAGTGCAAATGGACCGCGGGCATGAAGCTTCTGTGTAGAAATACCAATTTCAGCACCCAGACCAAATACTTGTCCATCGGTAAATCTGGTAGATGCATTCAGATAAACAACAGCAGCATCTATTTCGTTTAGAAATCTTTCGGCCTTACTTTCATGTTCTGTGATAATTGCTTCAGAATGTTTTGAAGAATAATTAAGGATATGAGCTATGGCCTCATCCACACCTTCCACAACTTTAACAGAACATTTTAAATCTAAAAACTCCCTTCCAAAATCTTCTGTTGAAGCTTGTTTTAACTGGGGATATTTTAAATCATTCAAAATTGGGTATGATGTTTCATCAGCAAATACTTCAACCTCGTATTTGCTTAACAGAGGACCTAATATTTTTAAAAAAGGTTCTACAACAGCTCTATCTACTACGAGAGTATCCAATGCATTGCACACCGATGGTCTGGAGACCTTGGCATTTACTACTATGGCAGCAGCTTCCTCGAGCTTTGCGGTAGCTTCTACATAAGTATGGCAAACCCCCGCTCCTGTTTCAATAACAGGAACCAAGGCATTTTTACGTACAAACTCTATCAATTGATTTGAACCACGTGGAATGATCACATCAATATATCCCTCTGCTTGTAATATGTCTAATATATATTTGCGGTCAGCCGGAAGTTGCTGTACCACGTTTTTATCCAATCCATGTGCTTCCAAAACTTGTTGAATTAAAGAAACCACATACAAGTTAGTATGATAAGCATCTTGTCCACCGCGCAATAAGCATACATTTCCTGATCTGATACACAATGCAGCAACATCAATAGTTACATTTGGCCTTGACTCATATATCACTCCTACCACTCCAAGTGGAACTGTTTTCTTTTGGATAAACAATCCATTAGCAAGTGTATTTTCAGAAAGAATGATATTAGTAGGATCCTTTAATGCCGCAACATCATTTAAACTTGCTGCAAGATCTGATATTCTTGCTTCATTTAACAACAGACGGTCCTTTTTGGGGTCTGTATCGGGCATTTTATTCAGGTCTTTTAAATTTTCTGAAATGATCTGTTCCGATTGGGCCTTAATAAGTACAGCCAGGCTATTGATCACTTCTTTTTTCCCCTCATCACTTAAGGAAGAAATAGAAGTTTGTGCCTTTTTTGCATTAATTAACTGTTGTTTAATATTATCCATTATTTAAAGTATTACAATATCACTTGCATTTGCAATTTCCAGGTTATGTTGTTTAGCATTTTTAAGAATTGCCTCCGATGATGTTTTAGCGCGGGCAACTGCTACTATGTGTTGTTGTTCATCAGTGATTTCGAAAATCTCACCATCACTAAATTGTTCTATTACTGACAAAACACCTACTGCAAGTAAGCTTTTACGTTTTCTTATGGCTTCACATGCACCTTCATCAACCACAATCCGACCAGTTACCAGACTTCCGCTAGCCAGCCATTTATTTCTCGCAGAAATATTAGATGCTTTGGGAATACATACCGTTCCGGTCTTTTCTTGAACAGCATTTAAGATACCATCTTCAGTTCGTACACCAAAGATAACTACTTTAATTCCCATAACCGATGCCAGATGGGCAAATGTTAATTTAGAAATCATACCGCCCAAACCAAGATCTGATTTATTTTTATCTGCCAATGAAAAGATATCATTATTGATGCTTTCAATTCTATCAATCACCTTTCCATCTCTGTCCAATACACCAGGAACAGAAGTCCCCAATAAAATCACCGATGCTCCAAAGCCTACACCCAGCAGGGTCGCCAGTTCGTCGTTATCAGAAAACTTAAGTTCCAAACTGCTCACAACATCATTTTCGTTTGCAATAGGTATCACATCATTTTTCCAAAGTTCTTCGTAAGTTTCTTTCAATTGCAAGAATTGCTTCCTGTTTGAAAAATGCTGACGTTCGCACAAACTTTGGGCTATTGATATCCCATAGGGATGAAAATGTTTAGAGTATGTATTTAATAGTAAAGGATTACCAATTGATGCAGCCGCCTTCCGCTCTGAGATTTTCCCTTTGTAATTCTTAATGTATTTTTTACCTGCACCTACAGCTCCTGAAGAAACAAGTATTAAGCGGTATTTTTTTGCAATTTCTGCTACCTGTCTGGCAACATCAGCAATAACCAGCTCATCAAGTTCTCCATTTCCAGTGGTTATTGAGGCAGTGCCTAATTTCAAAACAAGTATTGGCTTGTCCATTGTGGTTTCGTGATTCGGGTTGTTAAATCTGTATTGAAAGCCCGAAAATACTCAAAAATCCTCCTTTATAAAAGAAACAGAGGATAATTGATAGATTTTATAGAAAAAATATATTACTTGGTCTGATTTCTATTTTTGTTCAGCTTTATTTTAATCTTTCCATCTTCTCCATCAGTAGCCAGTAAATGTAGAACAATCCCTTTCATACGCCTCGATTTAAGTTCTTCTTTATCAGTTATTTCAGCATCCTTTTTGGGGTTCCTTAAAGGAACATCTACTGCAATATTGGTTCCAGTGGTCAGGGAGTAAACACCTGCAACATCCATATTCAATAAGCTTGAATTTATCTGCATAGGGTTAATGTTTATCTTTTGTCCACGTATATCAAACTTTCCATTTAGATTCTCGAAAGTAATATTGTTCAGGTCTCTGAAAGGAAAAGCAAACTTTCCAACGCTGATAATGGGTTCGAAATTCAAAAGCGC
This sequence comes from Pedobacter sp., assembly GCF_041645105.1. Taxonomy (GTDB): domain Bacteria; phylum Bacteroidota; class Bacteroidia; order Sphingobacteriales; family Sphingobacteriaceae; genus Pedobacter. The sequence continues at coordinate 143,222 of NZ_JBAZQQ010000003.1, read as the reverse complement.
ACCTCTTTTAAGGTTAAAGGTTAAGTTCCCATTTAAAGAATTCTTTACCAATGTTCCTTGATCTGTAATACCTCCCGATATATTGGTGTTGGAGAATAGAAAGCCTTTTAGGTTTTTGGAGGTCAGACTTGTCATACCGAAGTTATCGAAAGCATAAAAGAAATTCTTGATGTCAACATTATTTAGTACGGCATTGATATTAAATCTATTTAAAGTTCCGCGTTGAACAACTTTACCGTTTATCTTAAGAGAACCCCCAGAATGTTTAACACTTACATTTTTAATGGTAATTCCTGATTCGGACAACAATAAATCTGCAGTAGCATTGGTAGCAAGGAACTTATTATAATAAACCTTATCAACCTTTAAATTCATTTTCACATTACTCCTTTCAAACACCTGATTCAAATCTTCAGAAAATGTACTTTTACTATTGTTATGCTTTTTCCGTTTGGGTGCAGGCTTTCTACTTCCTAAAAAGCCAATAAACTCCGCAAGGTGTATCTGTGGACTACGGATTTTCCAGTTTAATAATATCTTTTCTGGTGCGGTATAATATAGATTCAAGAAGTTATGCACCTCTCCATCCATCATCACTATACTTTTCCCACTTTGAAGGTGTATGTTCTTTATAAAAAGATCGTTATTTGTAAAGTTCAACAAGATGGCAGTATTGGTAAAATTCAGTTTTCTCGGAATGTAGCTCACATCAGCATTTTTTAAATCAATATCTCCTGACACTAGCGGTTTGTTTAATTTAAAGTCTACAATATCTGCTTTATAAGCCAAATTTACTATTGCGCTTCCCTTCCCAAATTTCAATACATCTTCCCCAATTACATTATTTAACTTTGCTACCTCAAATTCCGATTTAAAGATACCTGTAGCAATAGGCTTATCTAAATTGTTAATTGAAGCAGTATCAATTGAAAATGGAATATCCTTATAACTGCCCTTAAAATGATACAACTTAATTGCCGAGTTTTCATCTGTAAAGCCTTTTCCGCTGATGAAATTATTTGTAAACACGCCATTAAAGTTGCAATTGCCGATCACCCCTCCTGGAGTGGTCAGCTGATTATCTTTAATGATTGCATCAACCTTAATTTCAGGATCTCCACCCGGCCCCATATCACCTTTTATTTTGCATTTAGCGTGAATAGGCTGAGTCAAATTAAACATATTCAGTTTTTCCGAAATATTAGGTGCAAGCAAAGCCGATGCATTACGCCATAGGATTTTGGGGGCATCAATATTAATCGTAAATTCAGTATTTTCCTTAGAGGTGTCAAACCTTGCTCCTATGATAAAAGGATCTCCCCCAATTTTCAGCTCATTCGGGGCGACATCTATTATACCGTTTTCTTCGTCGAAGCTTACTTTAAAAGGTCCTTCCAACAACTTATCCTTAATAAAGCTGCCTCTTCTTGTATTAAAGGCCATGCTTTTAGCTAAAGTTTTTAAATGAATATCAGCCTCCCAGCCACCAAGCAAACCATAATCAAACTTTCCCTTTAATTCGTCTACCACAAAATGAAAGAGTTTATGACCCTTTTGGTTATCTACAACAAAATTTACATTATTTAAGATAATTTTATTGATCCTTGCCGGAGCTGATCCTTCTTCAGTAGTTTTTTCCTTTTGTTCTTTTTTCTTAAAAAGAGAGGTATTACTATATCCATTTGTATCGGTATAGAGGTACACTGAAGCATTGTTAATGCCTATTTTCCCGATTTCAATATTGCCTCTTAAAAAGCCCAGCATATTCACATAAATATCTATATCACTTGCTTCAAGCAGGTTGTGCTTATGGTTATTCCATAAACTATCCTTAGCGATAACATTCTTTAAACTCAATGAAAATGCAGGAAAACCCTTCAGAAAAGCTGGATCCATACTGCCAATTATCATACTGCCGTTAAGATTCTTATTGAGTTCCTTGTTAATTTTAGCCAGAATACTTTTATTATTTGTGTTGACATAAACAGCGAGGCCTACATATAAAAGAAGAACCAATACAATAAGTACACCGAATATTTTAAGTGTTATTTTAGACCAACGAGGCATATAATTTATGTTAAAGTAAGCTTAGGAATTGAATTTCTAATTTGAACCCAGCTGGGTTGTTCAATTATTATACCAAATAGCTAAACAAGTACTTATGCATGAATTTATATGATCCTGAAAAACAAAAAAACGCCTTACAGACTAGCTATAAGGCGCCTCAATAAGGGATCTTAATATTATAAACCTAAAGCATGCGAACTTTGTGTCCTGATATTTTCAGTTAATTGCGGATTTCCATTTAGTGATTCACCATAAGAAGGGATCATCTGCTTTAATTTCTTCTGCCATTCATCAGTTTTAATTTTCTCTGAGAAACAACGCTCCATTAATGTAATCATGATAGATACAGCTGTAGAAGCACCAGGTGATGCACCTAATAAAGCTGCAATAGAACCATCAGCAGCAGTAACTACTTCAGTACCAAATTCAAGGATACCTCCATGTTTTTCATCCTTTTTGATTACCTGTACACGCTGACCAGCTGTTTCAAGTTCCCAATCCTGCATTTTTGCTCCAGGAAAATACTCTCTTAAAGCAACCATACGGTCTTCAGGCGATTGTCGAACCTGATCTATCAAATACTTAGTTAATGGTAAATTGTCTAGTCCTGCTGAGATCATTGGACGTATGTTATTTACTTTAATAGACAATGGTAAATCAAGTAATGAACCATGTTTTAGGAAACGAGTTGAAAAACCAGCATAAGGACCAAAAAGCAATGCTCTTTTTCCATCTATCATTCTTGTATCCAAATGTGGAACAGACATAGGTGGCGCACCTACAGATGCTTTTCCGTATACTTTGGCATTGTGTTGTTCAATAATCTCAGGGTTCACACATTTTAGCCACTGTCCACTAACCGGAAAACCACCAAAACCATTTCCTTCAGGTATACCAGCTTTTTCAAGTAAAGGTAAAGAACCTCCACCTGCTCCAATAAATACGAATTTGGCTTTTATAACTCTCTTCAGACCCGTCGTTTCATCTTTAACTTTTACTTCCCACAGTCCGTTTTTTTGCTTCAGCTTTTTAACATCATGGTGAAAGTGAAGTTCAACATCAGATTTAGTTTGCAATTTACTGAACATCATTCTGGTTAGTGCACCAAAGTTAACGTCTGTACCTAAATCCATTCTTGTTGCAGCAACTTTTTCGTCCGGATTACGGTCTTTCATCACTAAAGGCATCCACTCTGCAAGTTGCTTAGCATCCTCAGAATAAATCATTCCTTTAAATAAATCACTTTCCTGAAGTTTTGCATAACGCTTCTTCAAAAAGTCAACGTTATTCTCTCCCCAAACAAAACTCATATGAGGAATACTTCTGATAAAATTCTCCGGACTGTCAACCAATTTACTCTTCACAAGAAAAGACCAGAATTGTTTAGAGACCTCAAATGATTCAGCAATAGAAACTGCCTTTTTAGTATCTACTGATCCATCTTCAAGTTGGGGTGTATAATTTAGCTCACAAAAAGCCGAATGTCCTGTACCAGCGTTGTTCCAAGCATCTGAACTCTCTGCCGCTGCTACATCTAATCTTTCAAAAATATCTATAGTGATATCCGGTTGCAATTCCTTTAGCATCATACCTAAGGTAGCACTCATTATTCCTGCTCCAATTAGAACAACATCAACTGTTTTGTCCGGATTACTATTCTTACTAGCCATTTACTTGAAATTTTCCGCAAAAGTACAACACAAAATTATATTTTGCATGTATTCTTTAAATATTTTCTCTGTTTTTTAAAGTTTAATTGATATTAACTCCCTTATTTTAAAATAAGTACACGAAAGCATCAGGTTTTATTACATAAAAATGATTTTCCTTTAAATACAAACCTTTTAATAATGATAATTACTATAATACCCCTTCAATCATTTGGAAAGTTGAAGTTTTATAGTCAATAGCTGATTAATAATAGAATGCAATCATCTGAAACTAAAGATATTCAATGAATTAACCTATTATTTATAAAAGACAATAAAATAATAATAAAAAATATTTGCGAATAAATAATAAAGTTCTAATTTTGCGCCTCCTAACCGATACAAAACGTATCAAAATGGACATTTGAAATATTAAAAGCCTCCTTAGCTCAGCTGGTAGAGCAACTGACTTGTAATCAGTAGGTCATTGGTTCGATTCCGATAGGAGGCTCTTTAATCCCCCCATTTTACTTCCAATATCCGTTTTTATTTACCACATTCGATAATTATTCCTGTAAGTTTAATTCGATGATTGACCAAACCTATCTAAAAAATAATCTTATCACCACAATTTTAAAAGGACTTGGACAAATTATGCTCCAGGAAAACGCGCTTACAGGGTTTCTCTTTTTAATAGGTATTTTCTATGGTTCAGTATTTATGGGTATTGGTGCTATTCTATCAGTATTCTGCGGAACCATGACTGCAGTATTATTGAAGTATAATAAAACCGAAATACACCAGGGCCTATATGGTTTTAGCGCTGCATTAGTAGGTGTGGCGTTGCTATTTTATTTTGAACCCGCTTTAATAGTCTGGATCGCCGTAATTCTTGGTTCAGCTTTAGCTACGATCATACAACACTTCTTTATTATTAAAAATATCCCAGTGTATACACTTCCTTTTATTTTGGTAACCTGGTTATTCCTATATCTATTCCATCAAATCTATCCTGTTCCAGTTTCTCCTCTATTGACTGCAGATACTACCGAAGGTTACAATTTTGCGGCTGTTTTTAAAGGCTTCGGTCAGGTGATTTTTCAGGGAAGTTTATTCGCTGGCATTGCATTTCTAATCGGAGTATTCATCAACTCTCCTATTTCTGGCTTATACGCATTAGCTGCCTCTGCAATCGGTGCGTTACTTGCTTCAATTTGTGCTGTCCCTACTGAAACTATAGAAATGGGATTATTTGGTTACAACGCAGTTTTATGTGCTATTGTCTTTGCAGGCGACCAAAAAACAGACGGTTTATGGGTACTTATCGCTACCGCATTAGCTGAGGGAATAGCTTTATTGATGTCAGCAAATTTACTTATACAATTAACCTTTCCTTTTGTAGCAGCAACCTGGGTGACATTAGCAATTAAAAACTTCGCGATTAAAACATCAGTTTAAAACCCGCTTTGTTTCTGTTTCATACTTCAGCTTCCTGATAAAACTACATACTATTTCTACTCCCTGATAAAACAAAAATTACCTTCTATGAAAGCGCATAGGAAGATTTGCCCAGTTAGCGAAGCGGGCAAAGATTCCAGCTATTGAAGAGAACGGTTATTTTTGCCTCCCTTAGTGTAATAATGACAATAAGATGGTCAAACTCTTTTACCTATAAATTTATTATTTATAATTTTGAGCATTCTAACTGGTACCAATACCAACCAACTTATTATTCAAACTGAATGCACTTTAAGAACCTTAGCCGTTTCGCTATTTTTTGCGCCGCATATGCCTTTTCAACTGTTCAGGCACAACAAACAAATCAGAAAGAACAGAGCTTACCTGTTAACTGGTACAACCTCTCCAGCTATAATTCTGGATTTTATGGTGTGGAAACCGACAGAGCCTATAAACTTCTTGACAGCTTAAAAAAGAAAACACCGAAAAGAGTTATTGTAGCTGTAATTGATGCAGATCTGAATGTAAATCATGAAGACCTACAAGGACGGATCTGGAAGAATCCAAGACCCGGAGCAAAAGGTTATGCCAATGATGTTAACGGATGGAATTTCCTAGGAAATAAAAATGGACAGAATCTAATAAAAGTGGGTACAGAATCATTCCGCGAATATAAACGCTTAAAACCCCGTTACGATAAGGTCAAAGCAGATCAATTGAAAACCGATGCAGAAAAGAAAGAATACGCTTACTTCAAGGCCGCTCGAAATGATGCTAAGATCAATTCTTACATTAGTTTCGGGAATTATACCGCTTTGATCACCAATGCTTTCAGCATAACGGATTCAATAATAAAAATAACTAAGTTTGAGCAAGAGCCAAAAGTATCAGATATACTTAAACTAAAAATACAAGATTCTGTTCTAAATGAACAATATGGGGTTGTAGCAAGAAGCATGTACAAATACAGCGAAAATACTCCCTGGAAAGAAGTATATGCCGCGCAGCTAGCTGAAAATGAAACTGTGCAGCAAAGAATTAAAAGTCTGGACGCAAAAGCATCTCCTCGTGATCTTATTGGAGATGCAGATGACTTAAAAGATAAACACTATGGCAACGCAAACCTTTTAATACCCGACTCGTACCATGGTACATTTGTAGCAGGATTAGTCGCAGCAGTTAGAAATAATGGAATAGGTATAAATGGCGTTGCAGATTCAGTAGCTATAATGGGCATAAGAGCTGTTCCAGATGGTGACGAATACGACAAAGATATTGCTCTGGCCATTCGCTATGCTGTAGACAATGGTGCTAAATTGATCAACATGAGCTTTGGTAAATACTTTTCACCACATAGTAATTGGGTAAATGATGCTATCAATTATGCTGGGAAAAAAGGAGTATTGTTATTTCATGCAGCAGGAAATGAAGGTAAAAATATAGATAGTGTAGTGTTTTATCCATCAGCTTTAGTGAAAGATAATAAACGTGCAGATAACCTGATTCGTGTAGGAGCTTCTACCCCATCTGGCGATGTTGCGGCTATTAGTAATTACGGAGCTTCGAATGTAGATGTTTTTGCTCCAGGAGTAAAGATCCGTTCAACAGGCCTAGACAACGGCTATCAAACCGCTGATGGTACGAGCCTTGCTACCCCAATAACTACAGGTGTTGCAGCCTTGCTGTGGTCATATTACCCTCAGCTATCTGCAAAGCAAGTCAAATCTATTTTACTTACATCAGTTACCTCTAGAAAAGGACACTTTACTAATACACCGGGCAAGTCGAAAAAACTGGTTCCGTTCGAAAAACTATCCACCACTGGCGGCATTGTAAATGCATACCAGGCAGTTAAAATGGCAGAAGAACTTACTAAGTCAAAAAAATAAACAATCCACGCTGTGAAGCGTAGCTAAAATTATGAACAAATTAACCTTAATGCTGCTTGCATGTTTAATAACAGGCGGGCTCAATGCACAGACCAATCCACTAGACAGTGCGGAAAAATATTCAGGTGATCAACTCGGAAAATATCTAAAAGGGAGCTCAGTAAGTCCAAACTGGATCGGAAAAAGTAACCGGTTTTATTATAATACAACCGAAAACAATATCACTATTTGCTATTTGGTCGATGCAGCCAAGGGAACACGTAAGCCACTTTACGATACCAAAATGCTGGCTAATAAATTGAGTACGGAAACAGGCACAACAGTTCAACCTGGCAGTCTTTCATTTTACAGTTTAGAGATAGATCCTAACAGCACCGGTAGTTTTAAATTTCAGTTTAAAGGCAAAAACTATAAATATGATACTAAAACCGATCAATTAAAGGAAGTGCCAAAAGAGATAGCGAAAAATAGAAATACTTTTAAACCTAATACAGAATACTGGAAAAAAATGTCGCCAGATAGTGCTTGGTTTGTATATGGTTACCGCCACAATGCTTATCTGCAAAAACGTAACGACAGCACAGCTATACAACTTACTACAGATGCTGAGCCTTACTTCTCTTTTGTATCATCCAATGCCAGCAGTACAGACGATAAGAAAAGTAGCCCAATGCTTTACTGGTTCAAAAATTCAAAATCATTGTATGCCTTGCGCGAGGATAAAAGACGTGTGCAGGAAATGACCATTATAAACAGTCTTACAGAACCACGTCCGCAGATTAACACTTATAAATTCCCTATGCCGGGCGACAAAGAGGTGGTGCAGTATGATATGTTTTTCTTTGATACAGAAACAGGAAAGGCTGAAAGGCTTGATATCGCCAAATATCCAGATCAGAAGATCATTATGCAGTCTACCATTACCAACGGGCGAACTATGTTATTTGGTAAAAGCTCAAATGATCCTCAGCAAGAGGTATACTTTTTAAGAAGAAGTCGTACCAATGACCAGATGGATTTATGCCGTTTGGATGGCACAACTGGAAAAGTAACTGAATTAATTACAGAAACTACTAAGCCTCATTTTAACGATCAGCTTTTTAACTGTCGCATTTTAAATAATGGTAATGATATCCTTTGGTGGTCTGAAAGAACTGGTTATGGACAATATTACCTGTACGACAGAAATGGAAAACTTAAACACACGGTAACGAAAGGTAATTTTGTTAGCGGTGAAATTCTTTCCATTGATACTGCAGGAAGAGGTATGGTGTTTGAAGGATACGGACGAGAGAAGAACACAGATCCTTATTACCGGATGTTCTATAAGGTTAAGTTTGATGGTTCAGGCTTTACATTATTAACTCCTGGCAACGCTTACCATGATATTCAGCTATCAAAAAATGGAAAATACCTATTGGATACTTATTCCAGGATTGATCAGCCAGCTGTTACGGTATTGAGGGATATTAAAGGAAAAAAGGTGATGGAATTGGGTAAAGACGATGCTTCTGCCCTCTTTAAAACCGGATGGAAAGCTCCTGAATTTATTAAAATTAAAGCTGCAGATGGAATTACAGATTTGTATGGGGTAATGTATAAGCCATTTAATATGGATACCACTAAAAAGTATCCCATCATCAGTAATGTATATCCTGGTCCTCAGGAAGATTACATTCCTAAGAAATTCACCATTGATGATAACTACAATCAATCTCTGGCACAAATGGGTTTCATTGTGATCAATATGGCACACAGAGGAAGTAGTCCGTTACGTGGTCTGGCATTCCATACTTATGGTTATGGAAACCTTCGCGACTATGCATTAGCTGATGATAAGCATATCATTGAACAACTGGCAGCAAAACATAAATATATAGACCTGGATAAAGTAGGTATTTACGGTCACTCAGGCGGTGGTTTTATGTCTGCAACGGCTATGCTTACTTACCCTGAATTCTACAAAGTTGCGGTTGCTGCTTCTGGCAATTACGATACCAATATTTATACCCAATGGTGGGGTGAAACCTATCATGGTGTATGGGAGAAGAATGGCAAATTTGAAAGCAACATCCCTACTACTGCGGCACTTGCTGGAAACCTGAAAGGCAGATTATTTCTGATTACAGGAGATGTAGATAAAAATGTGCATCCGGCAAATACATTCAGATTGGCCGATGCGCTGATTAAAAAGAACAAACGATTTGACATGATGGTACTTCCGGGAAAAGATCACGGCCTGGGCGACAAGTATTATATCAACCTGATCAGGTATTACTTTATGGAAAACCTATTGGGTGTTAAAAGCAGTGACACAGATATCGTATTACACAAATAACCTATATAATTATGCACAAAAAGTCTACTTTCAAGAGTTTACCAGCTCTTGGCCTTAGCTTGCTTACGGCAGTGTTGCTTATTGCAGCCCCCGATTCAGCGGCACAGGCTCAGGATGCTAAAAGACCAGTGTCAACTAACGACTCAATTCCAGTCGTTACCGTATCTGGCGTAATCAAAGATGAGCAGGGTAATCCGCTACCTGGTGCTTCAGTGATGGCTAAAGCCATTCGCAAAGGTATTAGCACGGATAGCGAAGGCCGCTTTTCAACTATTGTACCTAAAGGTTCCGTCCTTCATATCAGCTATGTAGCAATGGTAACTAAGGAAATCATTGCAGATAAAACAAAATCTGTAAATGTGGTCCTTAAATCAACTGATGCTTCATTAAGTGAAGTAGTAGTTACGGGTTACAACCAAACTACCACCCGTCGGATTACAGGATCTGTTTCAATTGTTGATGGCGAGGAATTAAAAAACAAACCGCTACAAAACGTAGATAAATTACTACAAGGTAAAGTAGCCGGTTTAGCGGTTACATCAGTAAGTGGCCGCCCGGGACAATCGGCTAGTATCCGTATCCGTGGAACCAATACTATTACCGGTAATGCTGAACCATTATGGGTAGTTGATGGTGTACCATTACAAAAAGACATTCCAAGCATTTCGTCAAGCCAGATTAAGGCAGGTGATTTCAACACCATTTTCTCTGGTGGTATCGCAGGAATTAACCCAAATGATATTGCTTCAGTAACTGTATTAAAAGATGCTTCGGCAGCTGCAATTTATGGTTCAAGAGCTGCAGGTGGGGTAATTGTGGTAACTACAAAAAGAGGTGAAATTGGTAAGATGCAAGTTTCTTACTCGACCAACGCTTCTTTAACGATGGCACCTCAGCGTGATAATAACCTGATGAACTCAAGAGAGAAATTGGCTTGGGAACAGCAATTATGGGATCAGTTCTCTGCTCCTGGATTTGCTAGTAACGGCCACTTCCCTACTATTGGTTTGGTAGGTATGGTTCGTTCAGGTAAAGATCAATATGCAGGTTTATCTAAAGCAGAACAAGATGCTGTAATTGCTAAAGCGGGAGAATCATCAACAGATTGGTTTAATGAATTGTTTAGAAACTCCTTTTCTCAAAGTCATTACCTTTCATTCTCAGGTGGTACAGATAAAAGTACATATTACCTGTCTACAGGTTACAGCAATAATAACGGTTTGGTTCAAAAAACAAGTGCAGATCGCTATAATGTGAATGCTAAAATGAACTTTACACCGAGCAGCAAGTTATCATTCGGTTTTATTACGGATCTTTCTTATCAAACTTCTAAAGGCCCATCTACAAGTCAGAATTTGTTCGAATATGCATACTATGCAAACCCTTATGAAATGCCTTTCAATGCTGATGGTAGTTACAGAGGCGATGAGACATATTTTAACTTAAAACACCTAAATGGTAGTGGGTTCGATATCAATACTCCGCCAAATGGTATCAATGTTTTCCGTGAAATCAATGAAACCTCAAGTCTTGCTAAAAATTTTTCTGGTACTGTAACTGGAGATGTTAGTTACAAATTCAACAACAACTTTAAGTTCATAGGTATAGGATCTTATTCTTACACAGATAATCAAAATGATAATATCAATGGTCGATACAGTTTTGCTGCCTGGAAAGATCGTTTATACTTCGATCAAAATAGTTCCTCAAAAAGAACTTATGGATCTATTGCACAAAATACAAGTAATAATAATAGTTATTTATTACGTGGACAATTCCAATATGATGGTGTCTTAGGCGATAAACATAACCTTAGTGCACTTGCTGGTAGTGAGATCAGAAGACAACAAATGAAGAGCATCTTCACTAAGCGTTATGGTTATGACGAGATAACTGGGAATTCATCTATGCCTGTACCTCCAAAACCATCTAACAGTGACAAAGTTGATTATAATGAGCTGATCTCTTATGCGAATATGGTTGATGGATTATCAGGACAAAGCCTCTCTGAGGAAGCTTTTGCATCTTTCTACGCTTCGGTTGATTATGCTTATAATAAAAAATACATCGCTAGTATTACTGCACGTACTGATGGTTCCAATAATTTTGGTATCGATCAACAATTTAATCCTGCCTGGTCTTTCGGCTTATCATGGAACGCAGATCAGGAATCATTTTTCAAATATCTAGAGCCTGTTTTTAGTTCGCTATCATTCAGATTATCTACTGGTTATACTGGAAACGTAAACAAAAGTGTATATCCTCAATTGGTAATGGACTACGATGCTAGTTTCCGTAAGAGTTATAACGATTTTTACCGTATGGGAAGAATTGGTAATGCACCAAATCCTAACCTGCGCTGGGAAAAAACCCAGGACGTAAAGGCCGCAATGGACTTTGGTTTACTTAAAAACCGTATTCACGGTTTGGCAGAAGTTTATTATCGTAAAAGTACCGACTTAATTACTAAGCTAAGAGTGCCGAGTAGTACTGGATTTAGTGAACAGAGTTTTAACACTTCGGAAACTACGAATAAGGGAATCGAGTTTACCTTGAGTACCTTGAATATTAAATCTCCAAACTTCTCATGGAGTACATCTGTAAACGCTGCTTACAACGTAAACAGATTAACGAAATTCACTGCAACAACAGGCGCAGGTTCAATTAACAATGGACAAATTGTAGGTTATCCATTGAATTCTATATTCTCTGGTAAAGTAATTGGCATTGATCCAGAAACCGGAATATATAAATACCAATTACGTCCTGATGCTAAAATTACAGGTAACGAGGGTTTAAGAGACTATAACAATTACTTATTTTATATTGGACAAGGAACAGCCCCATTAACCGGTGGTTTCTCCACAACAGCCAGATATAAAGCATTCTCATTAAGTGTTGGCGGAAACTATGCGATTGGCGCTAAAGTCATTAATAAAATCAATACGCCATTAACATACAGTTCTCTTGAAAACATGGGCTCTCTTCAGGAAAGTCTACCAAACACTCAAAATGATCTTTATATTAATCATGTTAATATACCAAAAGCATGGGCAAATAGATGGACACCTGATAATCCCATTGTAAATGGATTACCAAGGTTAATAGATGCTTATAATGCGCCATTATTGTTGAGCATAAATAATCCAATATCAACAACTATTACTAATGCCAGTTTAATGGAGAATGTATCTTACTTACGTATTGGATCATTAACTGGTGCATATTCATTGCCAACAGATGTCGTTAAACGTTTAAAACTTCAATCTTTAGGTTTCTCATTCTCTGTCACCAATTTATTCACCGTTACCAATTATTCAGGTATCGATCCAGAAACGCCGGGTGCAGTTTACCCACTTACCAGATCTGTATCCTTAGGTATCAATGTTGGTCTATAATTTACAATTATGAAAAGATTTTATTTCGTTACCCTTTTGCCCTTGTTTGCTACATTTATTTCATGCAAGCAATTTCTTGATATCAAACCAAACGGAAAAACCATTCCTAAAACTTCAGATGAATTTGCTTCTTTATTACACAACAGATTGAATGAAATCGATTATGCTGATAATAGTGAACCCCTGATTGGAAGCATCGGTAGTTTAACAGATATCGAATATTTTTCTGATAATCTTGACGCCAATCTTAATATCTTTCCAGGCGGAAGTAATCTACCTGTGTATGTTGGACAAAAATTAAACGAACAACAAACCCGCTATTCAACCCTTTATCAGCGTATCCGTGATTGTAATATTATCATTGACAACTTGAAAACCGAAGATAATGAAGAGAGTAAAAATGTTCTAGGTACAGCTTATGCCATGCGGGGTGTAGCCTATTTCTTGTTGCTACGTGAATTTTGTGAGCCTTATCAGAGTGATGACCAATTGGGAGTACCATTAGTAACACGTTTTGATATGGAAGAAAAGCCACTACGTAGTACTTACGGACAATCTATCCATCAAATTGAACAGGATTTAAATAAATCAATTAGCTATCATGTGTCTGATAAGTTGTTTCGTTTTACTGAAGATGTAAGTCGTGCTTATTTAGCCCGTTTACACTTCTGGACAAAAAATTGGGATAATGCTATTAGCCAGTCTATAACATTAATATCTTCATACCCAATGCTTGATACAACTGAGTACAGAGCTATGATTCAAAGCAAAAATAGCCAGCTCGGTAATACTTTATTGCGTTCTTATATCTTTAATGATCAGAATGGAGATATTACTTATTCTAATGAATCTCAAGCTATTCAATTCAGACCAGCTTCAAAAGATTTTTTTGACTTGTTTACTGAAAAGGAAGAAGATGTTAGATTCAATATTATTTTCGGTAAAAAACGCATCAATAAGAAGAACTTCTTTGCTGGTGTACGTACGGATGAAATGGTCTTGATACTTGCGGAGGCTTATGCGCACAAAGGTAACGAAGATAAAGCATTAGAATACTTAAACCTGATTCGCAGTAAAAGAATTCCTAAATATGTGGCTTATACCGCTGCAAATTTGCCGGCAATTTCAACTACAGGTTTAATTAAAGTTGATGCAGATGGAAAACCTTTAACTCCTTTAATACAAGCAATTTTAAACGAAAGAAGAAAAGAACTTTATGGAGAGGGAGATCGTTTCTGGGAGCTTAAAAGAAATGGTAGCCCAAGTTTTTGGGTCGCATCTAATGGACGTAGATACACTACATATCCTTACATGTACACCTTCCCGATCCCAAGAACTGATATGCAAATTATTAACGGCCTGATTCAAAACCCAGGCTATTTCAATTAAAAAAACTGACCATGAAACATAGATTAATATTAGCGGCTATTGCATTGGGCGTATTGACCTTTGCAGCTTGTAAAAAGGAAAATGAAGTGCCACCTAAACAAGATGGCTATATCTTAAATTATGCTATTCCAGCTCCTACTTTTCTTACTGATGATGAGCGAGATATTCTGGATGCAAAACGTGATGAATGGGACAATTTATAGTCGCCATTATTTTAAACAGTAATTATAAAAACAAAATGATGTTTAATAACAATAGATTATTAAAATTTAAAAATATACTTGGGGCTGCCCTTCTAGCCACTATGACACTTATGTCATGTGGAAAAGATGATGAGCTTTCTAAAAGAGAGAATATACTAGAGTTTGAGACGACAACTTACAGTATCCCGCAATCGGGCGAGTTAACTATGAAAATTGTTACAACTGCTCCTGTTTCTTCTGATGTAAACATTCCGTTTACTATAAGTGGTACGGCAATACCTGGTGATGATTTTGATATTTCAGCGGATGCTTTCATTATCCGGGCTGGCTCAACTATTGCTGAGGTAAAAGTGACGGCTAAACCATCATTTGACCTAAACAAGTCTTTCAAGGCGACCTTAGGGAAAATTCCTTCTGGCATAAATGCGGGGAACATGCTATTTACAGAAGTCTCTATCGGCCCAAAAGATATTCTGATTTACTCATTTGAATCTAGAAATCTAAGTATGACAGAAACTGTTGATGTTAACCTGACTTTAACAGCTGCAGAAGGCCCTTTTATTTCACCCACTGAAATGAGAATACCTGTCGAGCTAATTCCTGGCACTACAACAGCTGTTGAAGGTGTACATTTTAGTTTTGATGGACCAAAGGAGTTTGTAGTTCCTGCTGGAAAACTAAGAGCTACACTCAAGCTTAAATTCCTAAAGCAAGAGGTTGGTAAAACGACTATCGCTTTAAGGGTTGCTCCAAAAAGTAACCATTTTGTAGCAGGTAACTACAACAGAACCAATATCAAAATTGAAGGCAGTAACTTTAGCAGGCTAAAAGGTACCTGGAAGTACAAGGCGTTTACTAATAGAAATTGGATTATAGAGAATATTTGGGGTATGGATGATGAAGCTTTGTTTCCAAAAAATAACACCAATGATTTGATTATTATTGATGAGACTACTTTAAAAGTACAAATGACTGGAGATTTGAAAAACTATTTCAGAACTGCTACAATTACAGATAAAGGAGAAGTAACTGAACGTTTACAAGAAGCTGGATTTCCTCCACCATCTGTAAAAATGCAGCTGGTACAATTGTCGACAGCAAATGTATTCTTTTCTACACTTAAACAAAAAATACGCTCAACAGACGTGGGGTTGCGTGTATTTGTCGAGAGTGGTAAGGATATTCTTGAAGTTACTATAAGGGATTATGAACCAACTGATTTCCTTTCTAATACTTATGAGATGTATAATTCTTTCGGCGATGTTCCGGTAATGAAAACTATGCCTTTACGTTTCCATTTTGAACGTGTAAATTAAGGGTATTCAATTTCCGAAGCAAAAAGCGACTGGTGGTAAAGCCAGTCGCTTTTTTAATGTAATTAATTTCAGTTACCATATTATATTCAAATCTTCAGCTTTTATGATAATTGAATAGCAAAAGATAATGCCAACAACAAAAGTTATTTATAAAGCTGTTTATGCATTTCATTCAATTCAGCCTCTGGAATTTTAACAACTTTCCGATCATAAGTAATCAAACCATTTATTTCAATCTCGACATCAGTAGTCTGTGTATAAACAGCAGCAGACAGCCCTTGTGGGATCAAGCGCAGCAAGTCTTTAACCAAACCTGCATAACGTTTTTTAAGCTCTTCTTTTGTTTTAAAACTCTGATATCCCCAATTGTCTTTCTTTTGCCAGGTATGTCCTTCAATTGGTAAACCTAATCCACCAAACTCGCCCAGAACCAATATCTGTTTATCACCAAATAAATCAGCACGAGGCATCAATGCTTCGGGATAATTATGAATATCGAAGATATGACCGACAGGAAAAAAATTACCCCCACTAGCACTATTTACCAGTCTAGATGGATCATACTGCATTGTCCAATTTGTGATTTCTACAGTTTTAAATTGTCCCCAAGCTTCATTAAATGGTATCCAAACTACAATAGAAGGGAAATTGTATAACCCATCCATCATTGCTTTCAGTTCTGTACGATAAATAGCTTCTGATTCTGCTGTACGGATTTTATCATGATTCTTACCAGAAGTTAATCCAGGTCTCATGTCCCAATGATTACCACCTAAATCACCACTTGGCATATCCTGCCAAACCAATAATCCTATCTGGTCGCAATGGTGGTACCACCGGGCAGGTTCGACCTTAATATGCTTACGAATCATGTTAAAGCCCATTTCCTTTGTCTTCATCACATCAAAAAGTAAGGCTTCATCCGTTGGTGCTGTATACAAACCATCAGGCCACCAGCCTTGATCTAAAGGGCCATATTGAAATACAAATTTATTATTTAGCAACATACGCTGCACACCTTGTGCATCTTTACCCATTGAGATTTTTCGCATTGCACAATAAGATGAAATCCGATCTATTACCTTTCCATTCCGCAATACCTTTACTTCAATATTGTAAAGTTTAGGTGTGTCTGGCGACCAGAGTTTCGCATTGGGTACAGAGAGCGAAACCATTTCACCAGCATTTGCACCTACTTTGTCTACCAGCTGATTCCCATCCAAAATATTAACCTCTAGTCTATCACCTGCTTTCACATTTTCAATATTTGCTTGAACCTGCATCTTACCCCCATCAATATCGGCAGTATGCCTGGTACCAACAATGTAAGTGGCAGGTAGGCCCTCAAGCCAAACTGTTTGCCAAATCCCAGTTACTGGTGTATACCAGATTCCCCTGGGTTTCACTACCTGTTTTCCATTGGGCTGTGGACCTTCATCAGATGGGTCCCAAACTCCAAGTACAATCTCCTGAGAACTGGATTTTGTCAAAAACCTTGTAATATCGAATGAAAAAGCATCATAGCCTCCCTCATGTTCTCCTACCTTTTTGCCATTGACATACAATTCGCACTTCCAATCAACAGCGCCAAAATGCAATAAGACACGCTCTTTGTTTATGTTTTTGTTTATTCTAATTGTCTTTTTATACCAAAGAGTCTTGTCTTTGCCCACACTTTTTGCAACGCCAGACAATACCGATTCAACTGGATAAGGAACAATGATCTCTCCATCAAAAGAACCCGGTATATTCCCAAGTTTACCCTTTGTGATGCTATAGTTCCATTTGCCATTTAAATTCTGCCAATCCCTTCTTACCAATTGTGGTCTCGGGTATTCAGGTAAAGGCAGATCTGGGTTAACTTTGGCCGACCAGGATGTTCGTATGGGATCAGTATTTATTGGAGTTTCTTTTTCCTGTGCATAAAGTGTTTTTGAGTTAATGAATAGCATTCCAATAAACACCATCACTGATAAAACAGGATTCAGTATACTAATATGTTTTTTCATTTGTGTTGGTTAATCAATATGAAATATTTGGTTGATTTAAAATCACATTTAAATATAATATTAAATTACGCCAATCTTTTATGCATATTGGTCGCAAATGAACAATATAAATCATAATACGGAAATCAAGTGTATCATATTCGACTGCGATAACGTACTTGTTGATACAGAATCTACCTTAGTTTCTGTTCTTATTGATATGGCGCGTGAATATGGTGCAGATATGGACACGGGAGAAGCCATAAGGTTATTTAGTGGAAGACAGCTATTACAAAGTATCAGAATTTTGGAGCAACGGTCAGACATTACTTTTCCCGAAGATTTTGAAAAAAGATTTAGAGTAAGACTTTACGAGGAATTCAGAAAAGGTGTACAACCCATTCCAGGTGTAAAAGAATTATTAGAAAGTCTAAAATTACCCTATTGCGTTGCCTCTAGTGGGCCAAGAGAAAAAATTGAACTTAACTTAGGGCTAACTGGTTTAAGTGTTTTTTTTGATGAAAGCAGGATCTTTAGTTCTTATGATATAGATAGCTGGAAACCGGATCCGGATATCTTTTTACATGCGGCAAGTACTATGGGTTTTTCGCCGTCTGAATGTGTTGTTATTGAAGATAGTCTTGCAGGTATAGAAGCAGCGAGAACCGGAGGATTTAGGGTATACGGGTTAACAAACGGCTATAATCAACAAGAATTAACAGATCATGGAGCTATAGTTTTTCATGAGATGAGGACCTTAATACAGCTTTTAAATATCTAAGCTTCTTCTTGCATCATTAAGATAAATACATTTCAGGAATTGTTTATTACGGTTCAATCATCAAATAATTCATCTGGGTATAATTTTTCCAAAATGCACCAACATAACTTGTATTATTGGGTATAATGATAGAATAATGAAGAAAATAATTGTTGCAACTGATTTTTCAGTAGAAGCAGATAATGCGATGCATTACGCTGCCACTGCCGCTTTCGATGGTAAATATGAAGTGATACTTTTTACTTTACAAAACATCTCGATTCATGCGCTTAATTCAAGGATTTCACCAGAAGGATTAGATCAACTGGTAAAAAAGTATCAGGAAAAACTAAACATAGTTTCAGCAAAACTGGCAGCTGATTATGGCATAAAAGTACGTCCATATTTTGCAATGGGTGATTTCTACGAGGAACTTCCAAAATGCTATGAAGAACACTGTGCAGATCTGGTTGTTTTGGGTATGGCGCAGAAGTCATTCGAACAGGATTTGTTAGGAAATACAACCACCCAATCATTACATCGACTTAAATTCCCAATATTGGCGATACCACTGTCTGTTAAGTATAAAGGAATCAAAAATATACTTTTTGCTTGTGATATTGTACGAGGAGTTCATAAAGAGGTTTTAGAGAAGGTAAAATCCATTTCCCAGGATTTCGGAGCAAAGGTAGAAGTATTTCATGTTTCTAATAAAGTTGCCGAATTAAAACAAGAACAAATCAGCAATCACCTGCAAGAGATAAAGCAAGAGTTTAAAGGTATTAGCTATCAATATAAAAATGTCCAATCAAATGAGATCTTAAAGGCTATAAATATTGAAATGCAATCTATACAAGCTGATTTACTGATTATGGTTCCATATCGTTATGGCTTCTGGGCTTCTTTGATACATAAAAGCAGAACCAGAGTGATGGCATCAAGTAATAATATCCCGTTACTTTCTCTACCATTGTAGTCACGGATAAAACAATTTTTATCGTCTAAATGTTTTGATAACAGCGAATTACGCTGATTATTGAAATCGAAATAGGCATTATCATGAAAGAAAGCTTGTATAAACCAGCAATAGTTCTATTGTTATGCTGTACAAGCTTGTCTTTATCTTGCGGAACAAAACGAAATATTGTTATGAGTGTTCCGCAAAAACCCTCTCTCCATCTTTCAAATGATAACATAAAATCAAAAGTTTTAGACTTCCAAGGCGAGTTTAATAAACTCTTAAACAAAAAAAAGCTCTTGCTCCCCTATTCTGAATTGATTACCGAAGTATATGAAACTGTAAATTACCAACCAATTTTGGTTACTAAATTTCTTCCAGAAGAAAACCTACAGATATTATTCGATTATTTAGAAAAATCAGATCAACACGGATTAGATACCAATCTTTTTTATATCCCTGATATAAAAGAAAAACTAGCAGCGTTCAACGCTTCAAAAACCTCAGATTCACTTAAAACCTATCAAAATTTAGTAAAGTTAGAACTCGCTACTGTAACCGCCCTCATCAGGTATAGTATGATTCTACAATTCGGCCTTGTAAATCCGGGGAATATATATACCGATACCCAATACAGTACACCTACCTTGCAAGCGGATAGCATTACCATAATGCATGTGTTTGAAATCAAGGACTTAAAGAAATATTTAGACAGTATTCAGCCAAAAAGCCCTACTTATATAAAATTGCAAAAGGCATTACTTGCCACAAATGAAAATGGCTCAACTGCGACAGATGAAATCCGAGAATCCTTAATTGTAAATCTGGAACGCTTACGTTGGAAAAACAGACCTGCAGATGAAAAGTATGTGTCTGTAAATATTCCAAGTTTTAGTCTTGATGTGATCAATAAAGGAAAATCAATGCTCCAGATGAGAGTTTGCGTTGGCGAAAAAGGACAATGGGAAACTCCTCAGTTAGGCAGTATGATATTTAGAATACAAGTCAACCCTGTATGGAATATTCCACAAAGTATTGCACGTAATGAAACGAGTAAAAATGCTGCTCAGGATCGCTATTATCTATCCAATAGCAATATTAAGGTATATAAAAAAGGTGTACTTATTCGAAATTCTGAATCGATAAACTGGTCTACCGCTAATCTTGATGAATACTCATTCCAGCAACAACCAGGGGTAGAAAATGCCCTAGGAAAGATTAAATTTCTATTTGAGAATAAAAGTAGTGTTTACCTTCACGACACCCCACATAAAGTATTTAATCAGCCAATGCGTGCAATAAGTCATGGATGTGTAAGGGTCCAGAAACCACTTGAGCTTGCCGATGTGTTATTCGACAAAAGCCCCAAATATCAACTGATCAAAAATGCAATGGCAAATGGTTATCCCCGTGCTAAGTTTATTGACTTACCACAACAGGTACCTATTAGAATAGACTATTACACAATTGGAGTCGACACTAAAGGAACTATTCATTATTATAAGGATATATATGAACTCGATCCTATCCTGTACAAGGCAATAACGAAACAATTTTAAACCTAGATTGTTTAATTCCAATAAGATAAGAGTTTCCATGAAGAAAAGAAGAAATTTTATTGTTTCTGGAATCTTGCTCGTCCTAGCAGGTTTGTGTACCAATTATGCCTGGAATACTTCTAACAATTCTTTAAGTGTAAATATAATGATTTTTGCTACTGCTCTTTTTATGGCAGCAGTAGTCATTTTTGTCATGAATTTCAGAGAATAGTTTATGGACTATTTAAGCAAAATATTAATTGATTTTGAACTATTATCAGTAAATGGAATCAGAGAATGCTTTAAAAAAGGAGTTGATCCCAATTTGCAGTTCAACAATAAACCGTTAATCTATGAACTGATTAGCCAATATTCCCGGGGACCGAAGTTCAAAGAATGTATCAAAGCCTTCACTGAACATAGTTTAGAATTTGATGATGTTGCTTTGTTAGCAGTATTGTTAGATGACAGCAAAATGCTTGAAGCTGAATTAAAAGAGAATCCAAAAATCTTACAAAAAAGGTATTCATTTAAGTCTGCGTTTACACCGTTGTTAGAAGCGTCGCTACTTCATATTTCAGCAGAATACAACCATTTATCATGTGCTAAAATGCTGGTTAAATATGGTTTAGATATTAATTTATCAGCAGGTTATGATGAAAATGGATTTGGTGGACAAACAGCAATTTTTCATACAGTAAATCAGAATGGAAATAAGTGTATAGATGTAATGAATTATCTTATTTCAGAATCGGCTGATTTGCATTATACAGTAAAAGGAATCATTTGGGGCAAAGGTTATGATTGGGAAACATTTATACCTGCAGTAAATCCAATAAGCTATGCCATGATGGGACTTCTACCCCAGTTTCAAAGATCAGAAGATCTGATTTATGGGCTCGTTTCCATTTTGATGAATGCAGCTTATGGCACTCATTATATCCCACAAAATATTCCTAACAAGTATTTAAATAAATCGTAATCAATCTTTATATTGTTATCAATTTAAATAGTACAGCAATATGAGCATTAAAACTACCCAAACCGAATCCAGTGTAGAAGAATTTATTGATGCCTTTACATCTACTCCACAGAAAAAACAAGACGGTTTCGAACTATTAAAGTTGATGAAAGAACATACAGGCTATGAAGCTAAAATGTGGGGACCAACAATGATAGGTTACGGTGTTTATCATTATAAATCAGAAAAGAGCAGACAAGAAGGAGATTGGCCATTGGTTGGATTTTCACCACGTAAGGCTGCCATATCTTTATATATTTATAGTGGAGCACCAGGTCAGGAAGAACTGCTTAAACAACTGGGAAGGTTTACTATGGGTAAAGGTTGTATATATGTGAAAAAACTGGAAGACATTAATCTTGATGTATTAAAGAAATTGATCACTGGAACAATTGATTTCCTTGAGGCTAAATGGGGTAAGCAGAGATAACGGTGAGATTAGTCCATTATCAAAGCTACGCCAATATAGAAGGTGACTGCAACACTCTATATTGGCATCTAATTCCTAATCTGTTAGCAATTAAATATCTAGGAATTATGACACCGCTTTCAAAAAACCATACTCATTTCGGTATGGAAGGTGGATTAGATGTAAGACAGGAACGCGAAGTTTTGGATAGTCCTCTATTCAATGAGATTCCATTTTAAAACCCTTGCGCGGAAAGGCCGTAAGACAATGGGAACCTCTGGTAATGGCAACCACTTTGTTGAATTTGGTGAGATTAAAATGCTACCAGATAATACATAAGGGCTACCAGCTAAAAAGTATGTGGCTTTATTGTCTCACTCAGGAAGCAGAGGTTTGCGTTCCACTCTTGCAAGCTTCCTCGTCATGCGCAACAATTGGCCTGGTTGGATTCCAAGCAGTATGACTACCCAGCCTACCTGGTATCGGGTAAAGGCTTGGAAGATGCCTTATATTCAGCTTCGCATGATGCAGGTCGTACTATGAGCCGACAAAAAGCAAAAGATAGCATGACTGTTTCTGCCATGAAAAAGATGTTGGCAAATGCAGGTGTCAGCTTAATTGGTGGATCAATTGAAGAGAATCCTTTAGCCTACAAGAACATAGAGGCGGTAATTACAGCTCAAAGTGAACTCATTTGGGTCAAAACTTTTATGTGTACTTTTTAATTGATCTCCCTTTAGTAAATCAAATGTAGAGGTAAATGAATCACGTTTAAAATCTTTCTTAGAGTAGTGGGATCAAAGGAAATATCTTCTCTTTCTTGATAACATATTTTTAGATAGAGCCTGCTTTAATTGTTAATCATGGGTTGCAAATACTCGTCTTTATTTCTAAGATCCAATCCACCCTCGTAAAAAGATTTCAGGTTAACCAGATAAAATGCCCAACCACTTGCACAACCAAGTCTGATGAACTGCTTAGATTTATCGTCTTGAGGTATATTATAATGCCTTAAGGTTACGATAGTATAATCTGATTTCTCCGTTAAAGTCACATCAACAAGGCACTTCCCTTCAAAACTGAATTGCAAAAAATCTTTCCCATTTGCTTTTTTTATTACACCAGGCATTGAATCTTCATATAAATACCAAAACCAATTATAAGTACATCCAGCCGTAACATTCTCCTCCGGACCAATGATCACCCCAGTTTCATTAGTAAAAATCACTTGTTGGAGAAACCATTTTTCCAATTCCTCTGCCTTCGTCCAGGCATTATAAATATCTGTTAAAGAAGCCTTAACCGCAATAGTTTTGGTAAAGGAAGTCCAATCAAAATCTTTCATAAATGAGCAATAATATTTGTAAATAAAGTAAAATATCCTTAAGCACCGGCAATACCAGTCTTAACTTCACCAGCCCGCTTGTAAATGGCCATGATTACTCCGCTTGGACTAACAACACGCTCTGCTAATGTAAATGCTGCAGGAATCGCATTATTGTAAACAGCCGTTTTCCCTTACTAAGAATGACCGGGTGAAAATATAAATTTAGTCAATAAATATGTTGCAATTAGTGTGCGTATACGACAATAATAATGGGTAAACGCGACATTTCTAATAAAAAATAGCCTATAAATGAACAACTAAAGATTTTTTTTCAAAAAAGCATCAATTTCATCCGTTTTTTCAGCAGTGATAAAACCATATATGGCATGTCCTTTACCTTCGTATATATTTGTTATAGCTTGATTACCTTTTTCTTTCATTTTTTTATCCAAATCATAGGCATAATCAACATGGATCAGTTTATCCTGGTCACCATGAAACGTTAGCAATGGTGCTGCTCCCTTTTTTATAAGATCTGAATCTTCTAAGCCTCCCCACAGATTAACCACAGCTTTAATAGGCAAAGCTTTCTGATTGGAAACATAAGCAGTATACAAAGCTGTCATTGCCCCCGCAGATCCTCCTGAAATAGCTACTAAACGAGTATCAAAGCCATACTCTTTTCCATTGTCCTTAATCCATTTAAGTGCTAACTGAGTATCTTCAGAAGCCGTTTTTATTGCCTCTTTCAATTTAGGATGAAATCCTTTTACTGGAAGTCCTCTGGACATATTTCCTGAGCAACTTGCACCTGAAACCTTTTCATGTTTTAGGGTGAGAAAGTAGTTGATTGAAACTACAGCATACCCATATGAAGCTATTTTTGAGCATAACGCTTTTGTGCCCGATTTATCTCCACCACTAAAACCTCCTCCATGAATAAATACAAATACGGGTAATTTCTCTTTTTTAGCTGATGGTAGATATAAATCTAAAACCCTGTCGGAAGTAGTGTCTTGTTTAAGATCGGTTCTTTGTTCCCCATACCTGATATTTCTCAGAACTTTTAGATCAGCTTTTTCTCTTACCGATGAGCCATTACTTTTAGACTGTGCAAAGCCTGTATTTGACGTAAAACCCATGACAATTAAAAGTATCAAGCCGGTTAGTATACTTCTTTTCTGTTTCATATACATGATAATTACTACTAGTTAGAAAAATTTCAACTGTAACGATCTCCTATATCGAGTTTCGGTTACGTACACGAAAATATGAATATTTCTTATACTTTAATGCAGTTTATAAAAACTACACTAAAGTATAAGAAGAAATTGCTTGATTTATACAGGTTTTATATTCTAGAATTATTGGTAACACCTGATTTCAAATATTTTAGCAAACTTATCACCATGTGTTTTTTGTACTACAATCCGAACTGAATTTACTTTTGTCTTCGGAATCTGGTGTACTACTTTTCTCAGGTAATTATTTTTAACATGAGACTCATGTACAACTTTATCCCCCATTCTGCCTTCTATTTTATAATCAGAAACTGTTTCAGGTTGTACACCTCTTACCTGATTTTTCATTACAGACTTTTCTCCTGATATGCGCAAGAAACGGTTCAACCCTGTATCAAAGGTAAATTCTACTGTAGAAATATCAACTGGCTTGTTCCATTTCAATTCAATCCACACTTCCCCTGCATCTATGTCGGCACGCCACTGATGCGAGCTGCCATCAGCTACATCCCTGTTTATTCCATCAATCACATTAATTGCTTTCCCATCAGTAGTTTCTGAAGAAGCCTTTACCTGTGCTTTTCTTGCTAAATCGTTGGGATCTGTATTACTGACACCCAGTACTGCCTGATCTTGTCTTAACAATAACTGTTGCAAATCCGAGATTTGCTTTGGATTGGCACATAATGCTTTAGGCGTAATATTCTTTTGGACGCAAAGTGCTGCTGCAGTTCCTGCTGCCTGCCCTAAGACTGCACAAGTTGCCATTACTCTTGTAGTAGATAAAGCAACATGAGAAACACTTATATTTCTGCCAGCCATTAATAGATTGTCAAAACTTTTACTGTATAACGAGCGCATAGGGATAGAGTAAGGTCCTTTTAAAGGAATAGATCTAAACGGATTTAACGAGGTGTCGTCCATACCTGCAGGCAAGTGGTCGTCTAATGGCCATCCCCCGTAACCTATTCTGTCTTCAAATAACTGTGGCGATTGCGTGTCTTTTTGAATCATTACATAGTCTCCGGTAATTCTTCGGCTTTCTCTTTTACCTTGAATTGCACCTATCCAGGATAGTGCCCAGTTCTCGGATTTGGGGTGATTACCTGAGTTTTTAATATAGTCCCAAACACCAAACAAAACACTTAGCAATTCATGACGTAACGCTTGTCCGTCTTTTATAATATCTGCTGTACCACCTAGCTCTAACCACCAATAGCCATATTCCCAGGATCTTATTTTCCGATACTCAAAATCCTTAAAAGTATATTTTCTAGCCCATGTAGGAGGAATATAAGGCGCAGGTTTGTCTTGCTCTTCTGCCATAAACAATATACTATTCCCCATTGTGATCTTATCCGCCTTTTCTAAACCTAGTGATTCACCCCATTGAGATTTAGCTTCCCGTCCGGTCATAAATTCAGCGCCAGCGAGTGCAGCAAGCGTACCGTCACCTGTACAATCAGTGTAATACTTCGCGTTTATCTCATATAATTCTTCAGTTGCAGAACAGAAAGCCTTTGCAAGTGTAATACGATTCCCTTTTGCTTGAACATCAAAAAGCATTGTATCAAATAACAAGGTGATGTTTTTTTCCGAAATAACTTTATCATACATTACATAATCAAATACTTCATACGACTTCTGTGGGTTGGTTACCGACTCAGTTAGCATGATTTCTTCTATGATCCCAGTTTCCCTCCATACCTGTTTTAGCTGGGTTGCGCCACAAATGTGCATCCTGATCTCGCTACTGGCATTGCCTCCTAATCGTGAGCGATTTTGAATCAAAACAACCTTTGAACCATTTCTGGCTGCTGCAAGTGCCGCACATACCCCTGACATCCCTCCCCCCGCAATTAGTACATCTGTAGTAAGTTTTCTAATTGCAAATACATCTTTTTGTGGATCAAAAGCCGAACCATCTTTTTTCTTCACTTCACTAAGTGCAGTTGTAGGGTTAATTAATAATGCACCCGAACCCAATCCAAACATTTTTAAAAAATCTCTTCTGTTATCAGTCATAACTTTAAAATTAATTTTACTTATTTCTTTATGCTCTTTAAAATTTCTTTGGCCCCTTGAGCGACTTCGGGCTTCGGATTTATTAATAATGCAGACAATTCCTTTTTCAAGTTTTCGTCTATAAATTCAGTGTTGTTTAAAAAGATGTTCACTACCTTTTCAATCTGGTTAGCGTTTAATTTGTCCACATGACGAAGTAAGATCATCAATTCAGCAGATCCAAGTTTTAAATCCTTAAATTTCAGCAATATTGAATTCTGCAACTCCAGATGTACATTAGATAAGTAATTCAGTATTTCTTGTTGAACAGCAGTATCTAACCATAGTTCTTTTGGTATTTTATCTATTGCAAGATGAGGTGTAAACTCGTCTTTACTTCCAATCAAACTAATCATATCTTTAGAAAAAGGCTTTAGTTTATCATTCGGTAATTCCTTTAAAATAAAATGCTGATAACTAGGATTCCCCGATCTTAACATCCACCTGATCAGTGTCTCATTTAATATGCTTTTAGTATGTCCCAGGATTTTATCAGCTACTCCACCGTTAACGATATGCCATAGGGTATGAACGGTATAGACCGCTCCCGGAACGATCACATCTTGAAATGATTTACTTGTTGCCCCGGTTACTGCGTCCATCTTATTAGAATGTACTTTAACACTACGATCTATCATATCTTCAGCTTCGTAATCCTTGAGCATAGATCGTTCATCTTTTAATATATCCCGTAACTTTTTACCATCCGCCCTGGTAAATTCAATGTGATCAAATTTAGTTAAGGGTCTGTCCTCTCGTGTATGATAGTCTGAAAAACGACCCATTAAATCCCAGTAAACTGTTAAATCAATAGGTTTACATAAGCTGTCTGAACAGACTTCAGTGGCTATATGTGCCGAGTAATAAATTGGATTCTTCGACTTATCTAATAGTAATTCAACATTTAATAGCAGGCCTTTGTCTGTTGAGAATTCAAAGGCCTGCGTTGTGGCATAACTTTCCTTCTCCTGCGCAATTGCCGGAATAGCAAAAAATAAAGCGATCTGGCACAGCAGTACTAGAGTAGTTATGCTTTTCATCATCTCCAATCAGGGTTTTGATCCACTTTTGGATTGGCATTAATTTCCAACTGTGGAATAGGGAAATATTTGTGTTTGGGTAGCACTGTTCTAACAGGAAACACATCATTAACTGCAGCTGGTATAACGGTTAAGAATTTCCCTGTACGTGTAAGGTCGTACCACCTGTCTCCCTCAGAGAAAAACTCCCAGGCCCTTTCTTGTAACACAGCATCGGTAAATTGAGGTTGCGTTAAACCTGCAACCACATCAACCCCAGTAGCTCTTTTATGCACTTTATTAAGATATTGATAGGCATTGATTGGACCATTTAATCTGTTTTCTGCCTCTGCAGCAATTAAATAAACATCAGCAAGTCTTATAATGGGTACATTGCCGCTAGTTTTCGATCCTACAGAATTAGCATCCATATATTTTTTAACGAGAACAGCTTTAGGTGTAATGGGAGTAATTTTATCTTGAGGGACTACCGCTCCGCTTTTATTGATATAACTGGTAGCAAGGAGCTGTGTGCGACGTTGATCATTTACACTAAAAGAATCGTAAAAGGACTGATAGGCAAATATCGACCCGAAAGTAGATTTACCATATGCAGGGGCTGCGCTGCTTGCAGGTCCATACAGAGATAAAGCATTACTTGAATTGCCAGGCACTACACTTTCACCTTCAAATGCCCAGATATTTTCTTGTCTGGCCACATCTTCCTTACTTACATCATAAAGGTCATATACGTTAGTCATTAACGTATATTTTTCTTTACCAATTACAAGTTTTGCTTTTTCAAGTGCTGTAAGCCAGTCTTCATTATACAAAGCGGCCTTCGCGTACAACGCTTCTGCTGCTTCTTTACTGGGCCTTCCTTTTACTGTTCCTGCAGGTGTATAAGAAGGAAGATTAAGAACCGCATTATCCAGATCAGCATAGATCTGTTTATAAACTTCAGCTTTAACGCTTTTCCCAACATATGCTTCTTCTAATGATTTACTCGCATTAATTTTAACTGGAATCTCTCCAAAATTTTTAGCCAGCATCCAGTGAAAAAAAGCTCTTAAGAAGTATGCTTCACCAAGGATTTCCTTTTTCCTGGCTTCAGGCATATCAATTCCTGGTATTTTCTCCAGTACCCAATTTGCTTTTTCAATTCCAGAATAGCATTTCTGCCAGATGTTCAAAGGGGATTCTGAAATCCGGTCAAAACTACTTTGAACTGAGTATTCCGGATCATATATAAATAATGTTAAAGTATTCCTGCCCACAACCGGGCGCGGATAAGTTTGGTCATCACTAAAATCAGGAACCAATATAGCAGATGGTCCGATATATAAGTCTGCCATTTCACTATAGGCCCCGTTTATTGCTGCCTCGGCATCTGCTGGAGTTTTATAAAATTGTTCTATAAAAATGGATGAATAAGGTGTTTCATCAAGTTTACGGCATCCCGATAGCAAACTGAGTACGATTATACTACATAAGCTTAGATAAAATATCCTGGTCATGTTATTTTGTTTTTTAAGCGCGCTATATTGATAGCTCGATATATGATTAAATACTTTCATGGCTCCTCTTTTTTATAAACCTAACTGAATACCTGCAATAAATGATTTCGCTGCCGGATAAACTAAGTTATCTACTCCAATCTGCGTATTGCTATTACCGTATGAGTTTACCTCGGGATCATAACCGCTATATTTAGTAATGGTAAATAAATTATTTGCACTAAAGTATACTCTTAAACTCGAAAGCACCTTTTTTATTGGTAAAGTATACCCTAATGTTATATTTTTGAAACGAATAAATGAACCATCTTCTATAAACCTATCAGTTATAGGCAATCGTCCTCCTTGAAATCCGCTAACAAAATCATTTGATGGATTTGTAGGTGTCCAACGATCCCGCACTCCACCCAATGTATTCCTTTGTCCTAATGGGTTTTCATAGGTGTATCGGCTAATGTTGTAAATATCATTACCTTGACTACCTGAAATGAACAAACTTAAATCTATGTTTTTGTAATTTACATCTGTTGATATTCCGAATATATAATCAGCATTTGGATCTCCGGTAATAGTCTGATCTAATGCTGTAATTTCCCCGTCATTGTTCAAGTCCTTAATCTTAGTTCCACCTGTACGACTATCTGATTTGGCAATGATAGCTTCTCCCGTTTGATAAATTCCGTCAAAAACATAGGTTTTAAACAAACCCATGGGCGATCCAACTTTTAGAATGGTGTAGTTGTTAACAAACATTTCATTCGTTAGACCACCATCTAGATTTGTTATCTTATTCCGGTTAAAACTAATGTTTCCGGCAAGATTCCATTTAACCTCCTTATCCAACACTTTTGCATTTACAGAAAATTCAACTCCTCTATTGTCAATCCCCGCAAAGTTCCCGGTCATACTTGGGTAACCAGAGGATAAAGGAAGACTTTTTACGTAGAGCAGAGCTTTGGTATTCTTGTCATAAATATCTACAGTTACATTGATCCGATTAGAAAGGAAGCCGATGTCTAATCCAAGATCTGACTGTGCTGATTTTTCCCAACGCAAATCTTTATTGGCAATCGCTTTTGGACTGATACTACTTAGATAAATATGATTAAATGCATAACCACCACCGGGTGCAACTAATGGCAGTGATTTGTATAAGTCAACTGATGCAGCATTTCCTGTAATTCCGTAACTAACTCTCAACTTCAAATCACTGATAAAATCAATATTTTTCATAAAGGCTTCTTCTTTAATCCTCCATGCTCCCGCTATCGACGGGAAATAACCATACTTATTATTTTCTCCAAATTTTGTCGCACCATCTGCCCTTGTTGTAACATCTAAGAAGTATTTATTCTTAAAACCATAGTGAATTCTCGCCATATATGAATCTAGTCCTTCAAGAGAACGGGAACTTGACACAGCTGATGTTAGTGCAAGTTCTAAAGCTTCATTTGTTGTTGCATCATTAGGGAAACCAGATGAATTGATTGTATTTCTATTATTTAAATTGTTTTGACTGGAAAATAATCCAGTAATATTTAAAGTATGATCTTCTCCAAATTGCTTATTGTAGGTTAGCAAACTTTCATGTAGCAATACGATAGCATTTGTATTTTCTTTTTTAGCACTGCCAGAGCTTGCATTGATTTCAGAAAGAGACAATCTGGAAAGAGGGGAATAAAAATCTTCCAGACCATTAGAAAGTACCATATTCAAAGATGCTTTATACTTTAAACCCGGAATGATATTCGCTTCTGCAAATAAATTAGTTAATGTCCGGTTTAACGTTTGTCTGTTAAGCCTCATGGTTAAGCCCAATGGATTGATTACTTCCTTATAACGCCCGCCCATTTGATCAAAAAATGGGAAAAAGCTACCATCTTCACGATACGGCTGGAGTGTTGGTGGTGCGCCAATTGTTGCCCCTAAAACAGTGTTTACAATTCCATTAAAATCCGTTACAGCGGGTGCAGGGTTGTTATTTATATTATAACTACCTAAAATACTGATACCCGCCTTAAAGTGATTACTAATTTGATGATCTAAATTCAATCTGAGAGAATATCTCTTAAAATCCGTAGCTACAACAACGCCTTTCTGATCAAAATAATTTAATGAAAGCATCATTTGAGTTTTTTGATTCCCTCCCGATAATGACACCTGATGGCTTTGCATTGGAGCGGATCTAAACATGAGATCCTGCCAATCTACACCTTCTCCTAAAGAGCTAGGATCTAGATATACAGTGGTTTTGTAGATTTCATTTTCTAATGTTGCAAACTCCATTGCATTCATCAGATCTAATTTTTTATTGACTTGCTGTGTCCCATAGTATCCTTCATAATTTACACGAGACACTCCTTCTTTACCTCTTTTAGTAGTAATCAACATTACTCCATTGGCACCTCTGGCGCCATAAATAGCTGTTGAAGAGGCATCTTTAAGGATTTCAACGGACTCAATATCATTAGGATTAATGGCAGATAAGGAACTGATCTCATTGATACCTCCAGAATTGGTTAGGGGTATTCCATCCACCACATAAAGGGGTTCTGAACTTCCGTTAATGGAATTAGCACCACGAATACGTACACTGATGTTTCCACCTGGAGCAGCCGAGTTTTGTGTAACCTGAACACCAGGTACCCTTCCCTGTAAACCCTGGGCAACATTAACAGCAGGGGTTTTCATTAATTCCTCTGCTTTTACGGATGCAATTGCTCCTGTTGTGGCTATTTTTCGCTGACTACCATAACCAATAACAACAAGTTCTGTAAGGTCAGTTTTTTCTTCAACCAGAATAATATTGAATTTTGTTCTTGAACCTACACCGACTTCCTGAGTTTTAAATCCCATATAAGAAACTATCAACACTGCGTCT
Source organism: Pedobacter sp. (assembly GCF_041645105.1). Classification (GTDB taxonomy): domain Bacteria; phylum Bacteroidota; class Bacteroidia; order Sphingobacteriales; family Sphingobacteriaceae; genus Pedobacter. The sequence goes on along the minus strand of NZ_JBAZQQ010000003.1, from coordinate 110,792 downwards.
TCATTGATATCCTGCAAAACAAATTCTCCAAGCTGATTAGAGGAAGTACTTTTAGTGCTTCCCTTTACTTTTATTGATGCACCAGGTAATGGATTATTCGTTCCATCTAACACTTTCCCTTGGATATCAATTTTTTTAAACTGACTTAGAAACTGATCTATCAGAGATTCTTCCTCTTTCTTCACTACAATGCTTTTCTCAAATATGGTAAAAATCAGACCTTGTCCTTCCAGACTCTTCTTCATAACATCCACTAGTGGTGTATTGGAAAAATTGCCAGGAATTTTCCTGTTATCTTTCACCATTTCGGGTAAATAAAAGACATCATAACCTGTTTGCTTTTTAATCTCCTTAAAAAGCTGTTTAATAGTTATTTTAGACTGATTCAGCGTAAGTTTTTGTGCAAATCCTCCTGCACTTACCTGCATCATCGTTGCGATTAATAAAACGGTAGTAAGTTTAATCCGCATGAACTGTTTTTTTGATATGAAGCGGTTAGGCCAACATAAAATTTTAGTGTAAAAATTGTACATTTGACAATCTGGTTTAGTTTCAAAAATGGTTGACTAGACTAATTTTGTTGGGATCAGATTTAGACCGGGAGTTGTTGCAAGCACTTCCGGTTATTTGTCCGACTACCTTTCTCTTAAGGATCGTTTTCTCTTTTATACATAGTTTATTTGGTTAGAATTGACGGTGATTTGTTTGTATTAATTCCTTTCTACGACTACTTTTCTGCCTGAAACACTAAATTTAAGTGCTCCTGTTAGCTCCATTGTCTTTAAAATATTATTTACATTTTCATACTTAGATATAGAGCCCGCTAAAGCCTGCTTGCGTAATGAATTATCCTTATATTCAATTTCTATATTATACCATCTACTAACTTCCAACAGCGCTGTTTCCAGGTTTTTTCCATCAAACTGGAAATAACCGTTCTTCCATGCCACAGATTCATCAGTATCCACATCCTGAATCCGGATTTGGCCATTTGATAGTAAAGATTGCTGACCAGGTTTAAGAACTACTTTCTTGTCACCTTTCATTAAATCAACTTGCACACTTCCCTCAAGTAAGGTAGTTTTCGCTACTGCTTCATCTGCGTAAGAATTGACGTTAAAATGAGTACCTAGGACTTGAATCTGTTGTGTTTTAGTTTCAACAACAAAAGGATGTAAAGGATCCTTTGCAATTTCAAAATAGGCTTCGCCTTCCAATTTAACACTACGTTTTCCATTTTTTTTCAATGTAGCTGAATAGGTTAAACTGGAAGCAGCATTCATCCAGACTCTCGATTTATCTGGTAGCTTCAAAATATAAGTTTCCCCTTTTGCAGTTGAAAGTGTATTGATTTGATTAGGGTCAGTACCACTATCTTTTATCTCGTAAACAAGCTCCCCATCGGCAGTTTTACTTACACTGATACCAGCTTGATTAGCGATTTCTCCATTTGAAACATCAGACAATCTAATCTTTTTACCATTAGCAAGTGTAAGAGTAGCTCCTTGTTTACCTGGTTTTACATCATAAGCAAAGCTGCTTTGTTTTAGAACTGTATCTTTTTGAATAATGTAAAAATACATACCTAAACCTATAAGAAGGAACACAGCTGCAGCAACCGTACGTACATGCCAATTGGTCTTTAATCTTTTCTTGTATGGTTGTGCACTAATATATGCTAAGATTTCGGCTGAGCGGTTATCTCTTAAATGTATCTGATCATTTGTGGTCATTCTATCCCAATTTGAATCCATCAACTCAGATAAATAATCTAAATTTTCAGTATCTCTTAAAAGTATATTCCACTCCTCAAATTCCTCTATAGAGAGAGTTCCATTCAAGTAATGATGATGTAAGTATGCTATTCTTTCCTTTTCCATTTTGCTATATCGGTCATAACTTAGCCAGATGAGACTAAATATGTCCTCTTTTTTACAAGACGTTCAGGAAAAAAAAAGTGGGTAATGAAAAACTAAAATAATTTTAAAAGAATAAGTGCAACTGCGACATCGGTATTTCTAACCATATAAGTACGCAGAAATCTTAAGGCTAACTTCATATGGGTACGAACAGTCAATGGAGATAAACTGAGTCTTTCTGCAACCTCATCATTCTTTAATCCTTGCAGACCACAAAGTTCATAAACAAGCTTTTGTTGTTGTGGCAATAGATCAATAGCCTCTTGCAATACTTTTCTTGTATCGTTGAGTAGAATCCGTTCTTCTGTATCATTGTGATTTTCCTGCCAGCTTACGGCAAGCATAACATCTGCTCTAGCTTCTCTTGCTCGTTTGCGAAGAATGTCCAATGAATGGTTACGTGTAAGAGTCCGAAGAAAGCTTTCAAGATTATTAATTTTTGCAGCATCAGTGCCAAGCTGCCATAATTTTAAGAAGATCTCTTGTACTACCTCTTCTGCTTCAATTTCAGATTTAAGATACCATAGTGAAAAGGTATATACACTTTCGTGATATTTGTTATAGATTAACCTAAAAGCATCCTGTTCACCCTCACCCATTCTACATAGTAATCTGCTATCGGTATTAAGAGTATTTATGGCCACGTTTAATTTATATTGTAATGTTAAATTTACAAAACAAATATTAATTATAGGTCATTTCATAATTTATAAAAATATAATGAAATAAGATTGCTGCCAAATCATAGAGAATTGTACAACCACCAATATTTTCAGTGGTTGTACATTACATTATATCTCTTTTACTGCCTGATTTTATTTTATCTCCCAGCTATCTGTTCTAAATGATGATGCTGGTAAATCATATTTATTGAAAAGATCACCAATGGTCCATGCTTTGAAGGCATAACGTGCGGCTACAGGTTTACTCACCTCGGTTGCCGATACCAGGATGCCGTCTTTAGTAATTGAAGCTTTTGCAGGGTGAAACACTTTATCGCTTCCTGCTACTTCAAAGTTAGCACTTTCGTTTCCACTAAATTTCAAGCCTTCTGCAGCAGTAAATTTCAACAGAATTTTTCCATCTTGAACTTGCATGCTTTTATAAGTCGGACCAGACCAGTTTATTTTCTTATTTCCATAAGTATTTGCCAATGCTAAATAAGATAAACGCTTGCCTACATTCTCTTTATCGGGTGGGTGAATTGTATTTTCTGCACCTATATCTGTGAGGACTGCCATTCCAGAATTAGTTATGTGGTTTAACGACTGTAATTGAACTTCTCTAAGTACTGGTACTTTAGGCTCTAAGGCTTGAAGGGCTGGCGTCAATGTAGCTGAATTAGATATGTATGGCGCAATCTGTGCAAAATAAAAAGCAAAGTCTCCTGTTTTCCAGTCAGAACGCCATTGTTTTACCATAGCAGGAAACAATTTGGCATACAAATCAGGCTTATTCCTGTTTGATTCTCCCTGATACCAGATTACACCTTTTATACCATATCCTTCGACAGGTTTGATCATCGCATTATACAAACCTGATGGGGTATTTTTGTTTTTGTTTACCGCATCTTCCTCTGCTGGTACTTTTATTTCATTAGAGAATTTACTTAGACTTTCTTTGCTCATCCAGGCTTCAATAACCGTACCGCCCCAATCTGCCTGGATAATTCCAATAGGGACATTCAATTTTTCATTCAAAATTTTTGCATAAAAATAAGCTACTGCACTAAAATCTCTTGCAGAAATAGGGGTGGTATTTACCCATGCAGCTTCACAGTTTTCTAAAGGCTTTTTCCAGCTTACATTTTTCACCTGAAAAAACCTGATTTGCGGGTTCTTTGCCATTGAGATCGCTTGATCAGAACCCAGCACTGGTTGGTTATTAAAACCTTTTAAAGGCATTTCCATATTGGATTGTCCAGATGCAAGCCAAACTTCACCAATCAGAATGTTGTCTAATTTGAAGGTATCACCATCATCAAACGTAATTTCATACGGGCCTCCTGCTTTGGGTGTTTTAACCTTGGTAGTCCATTTTCCATCGGTCGAAACTGAAGTCTGATATACTTTCTTATCCCATGATGTAGTGATGCGTAGCATTTTTCCAGGTTTAGCTCTACCCCATAATGCCGCATTACTGTTTTGTTGCAATACCATGCCATTACTAATTACAGCAGGCAGTTCTACTTTTGCCTTAGCTGACTCTGATGTTAAGAATATAAGCAGACAAAAACAAGCTGCCATATATTTTACTGATCTGATCATTTGATTTATTTATTTGGTTAAAATTTTAATTTAGTAATTTATTATAATAATCCTAATATACCTTTGCCAAAACGATAGTTTAAACCAATCTCATGTGTATTATTTCCAATGATGCGGCTCAATGCTTTGTTACTGGTATTGAACTGATAGCTATAGCCAAAGCCTAATCTCTTTACATTAAAATGGGCCATTCCTGCAACCTCGCCATAATTTCGCACATTTAAACCTAATCCTATAGCTTTGTCCATGAAGATCATAGCTGATACATCAGCCTGCAACTTCAAACCAGATGACCAACTGAGCAAACCTGCGGGCTTAAGGTCAAATTTATCATCTAATTTAATCACTCCAGCTAAAGTAAAATGATATTGGTTTAGTTGACTATAGTTTTCATCAGTGTCTGATAATCCTAGTTTAGAAAAAGCCAGTCTTGGTATGGAAATTCCAGCATAATACTTATCTGGACGATAAAACATCAATCCTAAAGATAAGAGCCCGCTAGTCTCCCTGACATCATCTTTAAAAGCCGGATCTGTATTGCTTAAATCAGAGTAATTACCTTTATAATTGCTTACTCCAACACCAATAGATAGTGCAAGGTGTTCCTTTTCTGTAATACGGACAGACTTACCACCAAAGGCCACAATTTCTGTTAATCGTTCAACAGACATATTCTCGTGTCTGACGCTTAATCCTCCGTTCAAATCTGCTTTCCATAAAGGCATATTTGCTGATAAAAAGTAACTCTTTGGCGCTCCTTCTAAACCAGACCATTGTTGTCGCCCGATCAAACTCAAGGCCCCCTCTGCATTTAAAAAGCTACCTGCATTATTTAATGGTACAATGTTACGGCCATATTGGCTGTAGGTACTGCCCTGTCCAAAACTCTTTAAGCTAAAAAACAGTGCTACTAAAATATATATGTATCTTAAATTCATTCTCTTTAGTTTTATTTTCAGAAAGTGTTAATACCTAATAACCAGGTAGCCCTTCTTTTGAACCCATTGTCCACCGGTTTTTACTTCTACAGAATAATAATAGGTACCTGCAGTTAGTTTATCTCCGTTGCTATTGCGGCCATCAAAAACTACCTGATCATTGTTGTACCCTTTTTTCTTAAAGACCTCTGCCCCATTTTTATTGACAATGGTAACCTGGTTATCTGGATAGGTTTTAATTCCGTCGATTACAAATAGATCATTGATGCCATCGCCATTAGGAGACAATGCCGGATTAAACAATAATTGAAGACTACTAGCGGTATGAATGGTAATTACTCTAGCTATTGCTTCAGCTGCTTCATAATTTTCATTTCCTTCTTGTGAAGCTGTAACGGTTATATCCCCTAAAGAACGCACCTGGAGTTTCTGTCCGTTCAAAGTTCCTATATCGGGTCTGTTTGCTGTAAAAGATATGGGTAAACCAGAGGTGCTGGTTGCTTTCAATTCTACTTCACCTATATATCGGCTATAAGGCCCAACTTGCTTAAAAGTTATCGTTTGAGCTGCTTTTTCTATATTGAAGTTAATTTCAACAGGCTGAGCTGGAACATAAAAATTATCACCCGGTTGTGTGGCTTTTATAATTGCCAATCCTGCTCCTGTGATGGTAACTATATTACCTGCAATACTAATGTTACTGGTTATTGCTTCGTAATTTACAGGAAGACCAGAAGTTGCAGTAGCAGTTAAAGCAAATGTTGGTCCGCCATAAATCTGATCCGCAATTTGATCAAAGGTAATGCTTTGTGATGGGTCATTCCATTTAGCATATAATACAAGGTTCCCCTGAATTATATCATCAGCAAAATTCCACGGATTAGTTAAGACTGCATCTTTATACCAACCGGCAAAGAAAAAATTGGGACGTACAGGAGCTGTCGGTGCTGAAATATGACTGTCGTAAGCGGCCTGGTATGATGCTACTCCGCTTCCCCCGTTACTTTGGAAACTTACCGTGTAATTAATTGCAGTCCATTTTGCATATAGTGTCGTTGCTTTGGTGATTACATCTGTTCCAAAATTCCACGGATTTGTTAAAGCAGCTTCTTTATACCAACCATCAAATGTATAACCAGTTCTTGTAGGTGCTACAGGAGCAGTAACGAGCGAATTGTAAGCAAGATCAAGATCATCTATTCCCGAACCTCCGTTACTATTAAACAATACTTTAAATTTTGGTAAAACGTTGACTACCGTCCCTGAAAATGCCAATGTATTTACACCAGCACTTGATTTACCAAAGCCAAAATTTGATGTATTATCACCAATCTTTGCACCCCAGGCATACATTCTTAAGGTTATAGTAATGTTAGATGGGACATACTGCAGGGCTTCCACTTCTGATAAATCTATTGATGCTTGTTTGTCACCGTTAGTATTTACCATGTTTGACATGTCAACATCGCCAGGGCCGAGATCAATAAATGTTGTCCCATCTAAACTATAAGTCCACCTGTATTGATTAACTGCAGATATCGATGCCCTGCGAACTGTAGCATTTAACGTAGTCAGAGAAGCGTAATAGCCACTTTTCGCCTTGATTACGACCTGATAATATGCTCCATTTGTAACCGCCTCGGCTTTTGTTGCCTCTATCTTAAAAATGGATATATAGGAATTTGTGGAGGAGTTACTATAGCTTATGCCGGGGCCACGACTTAATACGGCAGATTCCAAATTGGCATCACTTGTTGTAGCACCATAGGCCCCACCCATTCCTGCCATGGTTTGCCAGCCAGCTATAGGTGCCTGACTATAAGCAGAAACATAAAAAAACAGGAGCAATAAGAAAGATAATATTCTTTTCATATTCTTAGTTTTATTCTAATTATGGTTCAATTGTGATTTCTAATTCCTTAACCACTTCCTTCCTCTCATAGATATTTGCATTCGCTGCAACAAATACGACTTTATACTTCCCAGGCTTTTTATAAGCATAAGAATAGCTGGTCAAGGGGATATCTGATACACCTTTAATGCCTGTAGCAATGGCTGGACCAAGGTTTATCTTCTCTGCCGAATATATTGGTGCCGAAACAGCCCATCCTTCTTTAAATGAAGTATTGGCAAAAACGCCGTCCCAGTAAATATAAGTAGAGGTTACACGTGGATACTGAGCTGTACTATTTTGTATTAAAAATCCTTCTCCTTCTACCATTTTAAAGGCACAGTTTACAAAGTTGTATTTTACACCAGATAAGTCCTCTTCATTCTCAACCAGTCCCCTGATTTCAAAACGCTCAACCTGGTATCGTGTGCGACTAGAGTTTTGTTTTGTTGTAAAAAACCATGCAAAATGAATTGGCTTATCTGCAGCAGGAAATAAATCGGAAATATCCTGCTCTCCAGAATTTTCATAAACTGCAGAAGTGCCTAAAGTACTCGCCAAATGAAACCTATCGGATATATCGATCCAGTTAGCTTGCCGAATGGATGCGATATCATAAGTACCATTAAAATCAGTTGAATACTTTAATGTAGCACAATCAGGGTTATTCCCGGCATATTTTGTTGTGCGAAATGACAGCGCTGTTGTAGCGGAAAAAACAAGGTCTTCCTTTAAAAAATCATAGTCTGATGTCCTTTCTCCCGAATAAAAGGAAAGGATGTCCGGATCGCCCGACAAGTTGAAAACAACAGTATCCCCTGCTTTGTAAGTCAGTTTTTTTGAGGATACCTGAAAATCAGGATTTGATACCTCCTGCTCTTTTTTGCAGGCGGAAAATCCGATAATTCCTAAAATTAATATTTGATATATCTTCTTCATGATTTAATAGATTTTACCAGCCTTCATTTTGAACGAGTTTTCTGTTGACCCCAATCTCATATGATGGGATTGGCCATAATATATCCCTGTTCGCTACATTTGAATAGATAAACTGCGCTGATGTAGCAAATACTGTAGTTCCACTAGGTACTTCTAATAATATGGTTTTCATATTTGCCATCAATAATCCCCATCTCACCAGGTCGTTTTTACGCAAAGCTTCAAAGCTCAATTCGCGTGCTCTTTCATCTCTTACTGATAATCTGAAAGCCGGCTGACCATCAAGATCTGCAGGATCAAAATCTCCTTCTGTAAGTGTTGAAATTGTTGCTGCAGCCACCGCTCCGCTACCTCCACCTCCAGAAAAACTGATAACTGGTGCAGCAGAGAAAAATGATCCTGGATCAGTAATAGTTACTGAAGTAACTTTACCTGTAGTGGTGGATATTACAGCTGTTGCTGTCGCTCCGGTTCCACCACCTCCACTAATAGAAACTAGGGGAGCTGATGTATAATTGCTACCTCCATTACTTACTGTAATGGTTCTTACACGCTCACCATATTGATATTTCCCAAATGCTCTCCTGCGTACACTGTTCACTAGATCTTTGATCTCATCATTAGGCCCACTTACCTCATTTACAGCTTCAGCATACATTAACAATACATCTGAGTATCTTAGTAATGGAAAATTCTGTGGCGTACGTGATTGACTTTTAGGTTTAAGTATTTCATACTCTCTTCTAAACTTACCAGCGTATCGCTGATAATAGGTTTGGGTCGTCCAGTAAACCTTTGTTGCAGGATTACCGCTGTAAGCGAATGGTGCAATTGACCAATCACGGCGTAAATCATTTGCGGGATAAAGGTTGTATAACCAGGCTGTTGGATGAATCACGCCTATCGAATAACCTATGTTATCGTCAACGGTATTCGATATTCCATTATTCCTTCCTACCATCCCACCTGTTGCTCCGTAAGATCCTAAGCCATTACCCCAGAATTCCACTTCCCAAATACTTTCTTTCATGTCGTACAGATCCTGGGCATAATTGATAAAGATCTGTGAGTAGTTTGCATTTAATTCATGTTTACCACTGCTGATTACCTTTCCGGCCCATTTTGCGGCTTCGGCATATTTGCTCTCATCATTTATTGGATTGCCAGCCATGTACAAACAAACTCTGGCCAAAATACCCCATACAGCAGATTTGCTTACTTGACCAGCCGATTTAACTGCATCTGCATCAGCTACAAGATCTGCTGCAATTGTCATATCAGTAATGATTTGGTCGTAAATTTTCTTTGCAGGGCTTTTTGCTATTTGTACAGCATCACTGTCGCCTGAAATAGTTTGCGTAAGTACTAAAGGGACATCACCAAATTTGTTCACCAGCATAAAATAATAATATGCTCTCAAAAACAGGGCTTGTCCTTTTATACGGTCTCTTTTGACCTCGTCCATTACAGGTCTGTTAATGTTGTCCAGCACAGCATTTGCATTATTGATCCCTTCATAAAGAGATTTCCAATAACCAAGGATCTTTACGTCCGCAGGTGATGCGGCATAATAAGCGACACTACCTTTATCTGCACTGTAACTACAAAAGCCTTCATCAGCTTCAAGTCCCATACGTCCAAGCATATTATTAGCATAAAGCGCATCATCGGCAAGCTTTGCATAAACACCTAACAAAGCTGTCTCTAACTGCAGCTCAGTAGAATAATAAGTTTCTGATCTGATGATATACTCATCAGGGTTAATTTCTAAAATCTTCTGACAAGACGCAACAACCATTGAAGAGGCCAGCAGACAAATAAGTTTTATATGTTTCATCGTTGTTCTTAGTTAAAATGTTGCTTTAAGACCAAGGGTAATAGTTCTTGCTCTGGCATAAGCAGAATAATCTAAACCCGGTGTTAAGTTTGAATGGCGTACAGAAACTTCTGGATCAAGACCCGAATAATTAGTCCAGGTATACAAATTTTGTCCAGCCATATAAACGTTTATCGCATTCATACTGAGCTTTTTCATTAAATCTTTAGGAAGGTTGTAACCTAGTTGTACCGTTTTTAGTCTTAAATAGGAACCATCTTCTATAGTTCTTGAAGAATATACTCCCGCTGGTCCTTGTCCACCTATGCGGAATTGCGTATTGCTCGGATTCTCTGGTGTCCAACGATCAATATAGGTAGCAAATTGGTTCAGGTTACTTCTATTGGTAAAGTTACCTTCGAATATAATCCTGTTTGCATTGTAAATATCGTTACCATAATTCCATTGAAAAAAGACATTCAGGTTAAATCCTTTATAAGTGAAGTTGTTATTAAAACCACCAGTGTGGATTGGCAAAGCCCTTCCAATAACTACGCGATCCAGATCACTTAAGATACCATCACCATTTTGGTCAACATATTTGATGTCTCCAGGTTTAATTACAGAACGGTCATTACCATTGGTAGGAACTCCATTTTTTAAATAATAAGTCCCGTTCGCTTGTTGATCAAAATCTTCGAACTGATATACACCGTCCCATACGTAACCGTAAAAGGCTGCAGCTGGCCCACCGATTTTAGCCAGGTAAAGGAATGAATTTGCAAAATCACCTGTCCAGTTTACGGTCGATTGTATATTCTTCTCCCCATCTGCCAATGCCAATACTTTATTATTGTTAAAACTGATATTGAAATCACTTTGCCAGCTAAAATTCTTGTTCTTAATATTTATAGTACTCAATGATATTTCAAGTCCATTATTGCGAACTTTCCCAACGTTTTTATAAAGGTTAGGACGACCTGAACTTAAGGGTAAATTAGAATTAAGCAACAAATCGCTGGTAGTTTTTGTATATACATCTACCGTTAAATTAACCTTGTTCTTAAACAATGAAAGATCGTAACCAATATCTGCCTGTGCAGTTTTTTCCCATTTCAGGTCTTTATTTCCAAGATTATTGATCAATGCCGCATAAGCTGGTGTCTCATTACTGAATGAGTAATAATCGCTCAGATCTATAGAATGATATCTTGCAAAATCTCCTACTCTATTGTTTCCTGTGATACCATAACTTACTCTCAATTTAGATTCAGATACAAACCGCAAGTTCTTCATGAAATTCTCTCTTCCCATTTGCCATGCAAAGGCTCCTGAAGGGAAAAATCCCCATCTGTTTTCAGGAAAAAACTTTGAAGATCCATCTGCACGAAAAGATGCAGTTAACAGATATTTAGATTTAAAGTTATAATTAACCCTTCCTAAATAAGACATCAAAGCGTTCCTTGATTTATAAGAAATCACAGAAGAAGGTATTCCGAGTTGAAGTGCCACCAGGCCAAGTTCTTCGTTTGGAATATTGGTAGATTCAAAACCATAGGTTGAAGCTGAAGTTCCCTGAACTGTAAAACCTGCAGTGATGTCAAATTGGTTGTCTTTATTAATCTTCTTTCTGTAGGTCAGCGTATTTTCATTCATCCAGTCATTCAGGTCCAAATCGCTAAATGAACCATTTACTCCTTTTAAGTTGCCTGCTGATGGATATCCTCTAAATGTTTTAGAGTTATTGAAACTTTCATTACGGGTAAGCCGGTTATTTAGACCTGCTCTTACATTAAATTTCAGATTATTGCTGATATCGTAATTGATGTTTGCATTTGCAGTAAAATTGGTTCTTTGTTGCTGTCTGAGTTCATTTCTTGTCCCGATTATGGGGTTCATAATCCGATTGCTATCATCGTCGGAATCAAAGAGATCTTCAAATACATCGAATTCATCTCCCACCGCAACAGGTCTGTATCCCCATGTTCTATACATCAGATAGGTCGAGTAAGCTCTGGTGCCAGCTGCTTGTGAAGAGGCTAAGGCACCATAATTTTTATCTTGTGTATAATTGATATTAAGGCCAACCTTTAGTTTTTTAGTTACAGTTTGGTCTAGTACAACTCTACCTTGATATCTGCTGTACCCTGAATTTATAATTACACCGTCCTGCCCTAATAAGGATCCTGAAATGGAATACTTGGTTTGTGCATTACCACCACGCATTGATAAATTATGGTTATGCATCAATGCAGATCTGAAAAGCATATCTGTCCAATCAATATTTTCTGCATTTTTATAATCCTCAACTGTATATCCCGGCCTTGTAAGGTAAGTTTGAACCATTTTATCAGGATCACGTTCTGTCTGGTATTTAACAAATTCATACGGATTCATCAGTTCAATACTTTTTGTAACCTGTTGTAGTCCCGCATAGCCGTTGTAAGCAAGTACAGGCCTGCCGGCTTTACCTTTTTTGGTTTCAATAATAATAACACCATTGGCACCTCTGGATCCATAAATAGCCGTGGCCGAAGCGTCCTTCAATACAGATATAGATTCTATATCATCTGTATTTAGTGCCGCATTTGAAAAGTCTTCAATCGGAAAACCGTCAATTACATATAATGGTGAATTGCTTTGGGTAAGCGAGTTTCCACCACGAATAACAATATTGATTTCAGAGCCTGGCTGTCCCTCATTGGAATTGACCTGAACTCCGGCTATACGGCCTGCTAGAGCCTGATCAAAAGAACTAACCGGAGCTTTTGCCAGGTCATCCATCTTAACTTCAGCCACTGCGCCTGTAATATCTTTACGTTTAACAGTACCATAACCAATCACTACAACTTCATCTAATGCAGTCTGACTTGGTTTAAGTTTGATGCTTTCTTTAATATTACTCACCAATACTTGCTGTTTCACATAACCGATATAATTGAATATCAGTGTTTCATTTTGACTGGCTCTGATGCTAAACTTACCGTCCTTGTCGGATACTGCAGTTCTTTTCACATCCTCTTTTACCTGAATAAGGACACCTATTAAGGTTTCATTATTCTCGTCAATGACTGTCCCTCTAACTAACTTTCGGTCGGTTTGCTGGGCATAGATCTTACAGAAAGGCGTAGCACATAGCAGCAGTAACACAAAAATTGTGTATATCTGTTTCATTCTTATTTAGTTAATTTTCTTAGCTTGTTTATTTAGCGGGAATTACTTTTCCATCTACTGCAATTACATTGCTGCCAGCTGCACTGGATTTACCAAAACCAAATGCAATAGCAGATCCTGTATTGTTTGTACCACCCCATGCGTATAATCTAAAGGAAATTGTCACATCTGATGGTACATTTTGCAAATCTTTATAACCTGCAAGACTGATACCTGGTTGCTTAACCCCATTATTATGGAAGTTGCTGATCGTTACATCACTTGTACCAAGTGATTTGAAGTTCTTCCCATCCAGACTGTAGGTCCAACGATAAATATGGGCAGATTCAGGCTGACTTCTTAAAACTGCATTCAAAGTAGTTAAAGAGAATTTATAACCAGGTTTTGCTTTTATTTTGAATTCATAATAAGCGCCAGAAGCTTTAGCTTCATCCATATTTCCATTTACCGGGAAATTACCACTAAATCCACGTCCATTACCTTGTTTTGCAATAGCACTTGGACCGCGGGTTAAAAGTGACTGCTCAAGATTATCATCATTTGTGGTTGCTTTAGCTGTTCTTTCTCTACCGGTTGAAGGTTCTGGCGTTGCGAACTGCCAGGCTACAATTTGTCCAAAACTAAATGTAGAAACGAACATAAATAAAGAAAAAGTCAGTGTGCGTAGATAAATTAATCTCATAATTATTGTGTTTAATTTTTAATGATTTATACTGTGATCGTTATATTCAAGAAAATTGATTGAAATTCGACAGGAACTTGCAATCATTTATTAATATATTACCCAAAGCATTATATTTCGGCAAAAGTAACACCTGTAATTAGTTAATACCAATGTTTAATATTAACTAATTGTTAACTATTTCAGGTTCTATTGTTATTTTGAATGCTGATCGGCCAGATCAGGTGGAGAATCCCCCATAACCATATTCCTGAATCCTTTAAATCTGTGAAATGTAATGTAATTGGAATCGTGATAGTTGACCGAATTCCAGGCGGTTCTTGACGCAGCAACAATATCATCCCTATCAAAAACCCAGTCTAAATACTGAAAGGCGTATTTATCCTCCATAGTAATGGTTTTACCTTCATTCCAACGCAATAGTTTTGCATGCTCTGTCCAATTTATCAGGTCAGGAGAAGAAGTAAGCATTACAACATTACGTTGATGATGAGGGCTGACCTTAAAATCTGATCCAGGCTTGTTTGAAGTGATCTTGTTCACCAGACTCCAATACCTCTTTGATACGGGATCATATCTTACACTAAATTTGGTTTCTGCACCAGGGAAACCTACCAGACCTTTTTCAGGGTTAAATGATACAGTTTTACCATCATCTGAAACATCAATCTTTCCTGCAATTTCATATCTGGTCATACCTTCAACAGCGCCTCTTAGCTTATAGGTATCTTTAGGTTTTTGCCTGGACTCCAACCTGATTAAATTTACCATATTGCCATCTGGTCCAGGTACCATATTTCCTTCTCTCCATCTTGGAGCTCTAGCATTAATTAAATTTACATCGAACTCCAAACCATTACTTTTAACCCAATTTTTTGCATTCAACAAATCCGAATTCTCTGGAGCAGAAAATACAAAAGCGTGGAAATGACGCGGATTATTGGGATCCGGGTCTTCTTCATAAGCTCGCCAAACCCTTCCTTTATATGCTACAAAGGTTGTTGGGGCAGTGTGGTATCTTCCTTCTAGTAATAGCCCCGTTTTTGAACTAACTGGCTTAGTCCATGTTAAACCGTTATCTGAAGATTTACATATCACAATGTCTCCTATAGATTGTGATGTCCCCATCAGGTAAAGATCTTTATTCAAAACCAAAAAAGATGCCCAATACAAACCTTCTATTTCTGCTTGTTTTTTCCAGCTAATACCCTTGTCTTTGGATCGGTAAACCGTCGTTATTTTAGGCTTTCCTTTATATGCAACACCATACTGATCATGGGATACTACATAACTGCCATCTTTAAGAATGGCAATAGCCGGTGAGGCTACAAAGCTGCGATTAAAAATAGGTGCTTTTGCCACAATTACTCCAGGCACATCTTGTGCTGAGGAATTACTTTTGGCGCAGCATATAAAACCAATAAGAATGAAGTATCTTTTAAAAATCATGGCTGGTTTGTTTGGTTAATATTTTAAAACTACATAAGATTTAAAAGCTTCATATTACATCTATTATCAAATCTCTGTACTTTATTGCCATAAAGAAACCACTCATTTATAAAATGAAATAAGACGAAAGATGAATAATTCAAAAAACAAATAAAACAATAGGATTATGATCGGAAACGAACATATTTAATTGGATACCAGTGAATTTATTAAACCAAAAAAGCCAGCAATTTATAGATTGCTGGCTGTTCGAAAATTATAGTACTACTTTATCTTACAAGAGTTCTGAGATCACTGGAAGCAGAAAAATCTGTAAATTTCGACCTTCAGCATTTTCTATAAACCGATTGTAAGCAAGCAGGTTACCATCAGGGCTCCATAAAACAGCACTCACAGGCCTATTATTTTCGGTTGCATTTGGTGTTAAAGCAATAGTTTTACCTGTTACAATATTTGTAACATATATAGATTGTTGAGCTACATAGCTAATATATTTACCATTGGGACTAAAATTAAGTCCACTTTGTATGTCAAATTCATTGAAACTAACCTGTTTCACAGCTCCTCCATTAGGAGAAACTACAAATGCATTGATAAAGCCTGCCTTATCTTTAGACAGGAAAGCAATGTTCGTTCCATCTGGACTGGACCTTAACCAATGACGTGGGCCTAATACCCCTTCTTTTGTAAAAGTAATTCTTCTTTGTTTTACTCCATTCGGAACTGCGGGCCTACTATTCACATTACCTTCGAGCTTCTCTCCTGCTTTTGCCTTACTCAGATCATCAGGTAAATCGACTACAAAAACCTCTGTTTTTTGTACTCCGTTTTCATCGATCACATTACCTTGAAATGCAATTGCTCTTTCCTGCCATTTTCCATCAGTCTTCTGATAACCTTTTTTTCCAATCCAGCACTCATCAAAAGCCTTATCAATATCATCACTGCCTGGTCTTCTATTTTCAGTAACCTGAGTAACCACTACAGAGAACATTTCACCACTATTGTTTTCTTGTTTTGAATCTTCAGCAACATTCACTTTTCCAGGAAACATTACACCTACGGTTCTAAGATCCTTAACATCTGGATTAGTTTTACTCAATTGCTCTATCACAAAATCATTGTAAGTAAAACTGATCAATTTGCCATCACCACTCCATGAATGTGCATGGGTACCACCACGTAATGCACCTGGTGTAAACGGTTCCGTAATATCCCTTGCGTCCATGTAAATGGGCAACTCAGGCTTATCAGTATCTATTGCTACTCCGGTTCTACGGGTAAATCCATAAGGATTTTTTTCATTAGCATTTCTTACACCCTGGATGAAAATCACTCTGTTGGCAGCAGGAGAAAAAGATACTGCACCAAGTCCAGGGCCATACTCCGATTGGTTTTTTGTATGATATAGTGCTTTGATTTCTCCTGTCGCAACATTTACCATTTCAATACTTCCAGTACTTGCTATTTTACTATCATCATTTCGCGTATCATAAACAAGCCATTTACCATCGGCTGAAAAGCCTTGATTAGTATTTAGAAAGTGGCCTTTTGCATCAGTCGTTAATTGTTTCTCCTGCATTACTTTTTTTTTAAAGGGTTAGGCAGGTAATATAAATGTCCATCTTCAGCGCCGACTAAAAGATCAGGAATACCATCTTTGTTCCAATCTACCAGAGTTGGGCTTGTATCATGACCTGCAAGTACTAATTTTGCTACTGGTCCATCGTTCTTTAACTGTACCTGGCCATTCTTTGTGCCCATATTTTTCATGAGTGTCACATTCACACTGTTTACTAGTATATCGGATTTCCCATCCAGATCCCAATCTCCAATTGTGAATTTACGCCTGCCACTAGCTCCATATTTCATGGTATTTAATCGAGTAGGGCCAGCCAGACTATCTGTAATTTTATGATTTCCGTTGTATCCTGCAAAATCTACAGCTTCAAATATTCTTTTAGGTGTTTTTAACAATAATTCGTTCCCTTTTTTAAATCGCTCGAAATAGGAAAGGTAACCACCAGTATCCAACATAATTAAATCCGTTAATCCGTCCTTATTCCAATCTATAGCATAAGGTGTAGTGCGCCATTGTGTAACCAGTTCTTTTGGTTGAGGGTTCCACCAGTTCCATGATGGTTTTGGAATAGTTGATTTACCCCAATCTACATTAACTTGTTGCTCCTTTGCTAATTTTGGCGATTTCTTTGTACCTATATTTTTATACCAGATCACTTTTCCCCATATAGAATTGACAATAAGATCTTTCAAACCATCGCCATCCCAATCTGCAACAGATAAAGTTGTATAACCCCATTTGGCTTCCGCCGGTCCTTGTATAGAGGCATTGTTTCCAGCTTGAATTCTGATTTCTTTTCCATCACTATGTAATAGTTTCGGAGCAGCCCATCTTGGCATTCCATTAAACATTCCAAGGTTTTCTATGAAAGCAATATGACCGGCAGAATTACCACAAATAATATCTTCGTCACCATCACCATCCCAGTCTACACTAAAAGGAGTTACCAATGCCCCAAATTTCACATTGTCTGCTTCCTGTTTAAAATATACTGGCGACTTAAACTGTGGCATTCCATTTTTTATCTTTCCTGTATTCTCAATAAAGGCTACACGGCCATCTTCATCTCCTACTATAAGATCAATATGTCCATCTTTATTCCAGTCAACAGAAACAGGTATAATCATTTCCAGATCCATCTTAATAATACCAGAATCATTACTCAAATATCTACCCGCAGCATAAACAGGTTTTTCTTTGGTACCGATATTTTCAAAATAATTCAGCTTATCCAAAAACTCACCACAAATCAAATCAAGATCTCCATCTCCATCAAAATCAGCAAAGTTAGGTGTAGGTGCACCGTAAACATCCAGTTCCTTTCCTCCTGCTTTAATCCTGCCTTTATTTACATAATTTCCATTTTCATTTTCAATGAGGTAAACATAACCGTGAAGTGGGCCATTCGTCCAATTACCTTTTTTATCATATGCATTGTCCCAACCATAATCACCCCAGTCATCCACTCCTACTACAATATCAACATCGCCGTCACCATCAAAATCTACCAGTTTCCATTGATTAAAACGGTTTTTGCCTTTTATATCTTTCATGATAGACTCTACCGGAAACAGTTTTTTCTTTTGTTTAGTAAAAGTTTTGGTGAAATTGATCAATTCTGCACCTGGCACAGTAAAACGCGGCTTTCCATCTATATAAGAAACCTGAATATCTTTTATTGATTTAGACAACAATACAGGTTTTGCAAACACGGGATTAGTATCACCACTGGTATTTTCAAATAAGTAAACTCCGTTAAAAGGTTTACCCTGACTGGAAACCAATAGATCCATGTCACCATCTCCATCATAATCAATAGGAATTGGCCATGCCCATAATCCCACTCCCAGGTCAACTGTTAATCCTGGGTGATTATATTTAAGAAATTGAAGATCTGTTGCACCTGCATCTTGCGCAAATACATTCTCTGGTTTATTAACTAAAACAATAGCAGCCAGGCAACTTGCAAATAAAAGCCCTTTTACACTTCTTATATTCATATTATTAAATAACTTATTTAGTGCATCTTTTTTTAATACTATAAGCTTATGCACAGGATTAAAATTACAAGAACCTAAATTAACCTTATGCTAAGAAAGGCTTATAATAGTTTTTCTCCATTTAGTGTACTAAATTATCATATTATACCCGATAGTTCACGTTAAATTAATTTATTCCTTCTGTAATTCCTTAATAGTTATCAGTTCTAAATGGTAAAAGGCCTATTCCATAGCTATTGTATACATTTCCATAACTATAATTTTTAAAACAATACCTAACTGAAAGGGGCTCTTTAACTTTTTCACTTTTAAGGGCTATTTTCCCCTTTCCTCCTTTTATAATCTCAGCATCTGCTTTATGGTAAATTTTATCGGCCCCAGCAATTTCAAATCCTTCAATTTCTTGTCCATAAGCGGATAACCCATACCCAACATTTTCCAACTCAACAATTATTTTCTGGTTATCTTTTGCATAAGAAAGGTAGCTTGGTGGTAATCCTCCTATCCCATTTAAATTATAAGTTTTTAATAGCGCATAATAGGCCAATCTCTTTGCCACAGTACGTTTTTCAGGAGGGTGAATAGTTGAAGCTGAACCAATATCGGTAGTGCCTACCATTCCTGAATTAGGAATGGCAGCAAGTGCTTTTTGCTGAACTTCCCTGAACATAGCTACTTCAGTTCCATTAGCATTCCAACCCATATTCTCATAACTAAATGGCGCAAGCTGCACATAATAAAATGGGAAGTCATTACTGAAGCTTTCCCGCCAGTTACGAACCATCTCTGGCAATAGTTTTAAATAGGAACCAGGATTAGTAACATTTGCTTCTCCCTGATAAAAAATGCATCCTTTAATGGTGAATTTGGAAACAGGTTTTAACATCCCATTATATAAAAGTGTAGGTGCCCTATTGGCCTTTGCAGGTGTTAAACTTTCAGGTTTAATATCCACTTTAATAAATTGCTTCAATTTATCCTCACTCATCCAGGCCTCAATTCTTGAACCACCCCAATAACAACCTATCAGCCCAATCGGAACTTTCAACGTCTTATTTAGTATTTTAGCAAAATTAAAACCTACTGCACTAAAAGTCTCGACTGATTGTGGATTAGCTAGTCTCCAAACTCCTTTACAATCGTCTTGTGGCTGAGTATTAAACTCCCTTCTTACAGAAAACATCCTGATGCCTGGAAAGTCTGAATCAAGCATTTCATCATTAGCATTAAACAATGGTTGATTGGTAAATCCACGAGTGCTCATTTCCATATTGGATTGTCCACCACAAAGCCATACTTCACCAAGTAAAATATTAGTTAAGCGCTTTTCTTGTCCATCACTAATGGAAATGTTATGAGCTGTGTAGCTTCCTGCGATGGTATTGACTTTAACCTCCCAGCTACCCTCTCCATTGGATTTGATTTTGTACGTTTTATTGTCCCAGGATGTTTTTATAATCACATCAGTATTGACATTTGCTTTACCCCATAAACTTACTGAAGCATTTTGCTGCAATACCATGTTATCCATGAGTAATGATGGCAACTTTATCTCTGACTTTGCAGCAGAAAAAAATAAGCATAATAATAAAACATTGGCGATTGATTTCATCAGCATATAAATTTGAATCTACTATTAGCGAAGTTTAGGTTTTTGTTTTACCAATTCTTTAAATCTTAACAGCATCCTTTCCTGCTGTTGTTTATTAGCAGTAAGTATGTATCTGTTACCTTTTTTATTCTTGTTAAAATATGTAGCGCCTTTTTCATCTGTATCAATAGATCCGGCTTTTGACACCGTGAAATATTTTTTCAAAGGTTCTACTGCATAGAGTACTGAGGTCAGATCCCAGGTTGGTCTATCATAGGGCATTGCTGAATAATATTCATATGCATATTTTAAGGGATGTGCAGGTGTATAAGCAAGATCATTTTTTATAACATCTGCAGGAAACAAAATAGGTCCACCAAGTTCCCATGGACTTACAAAAATATCCCCAGGCCAATTATCAAAAACATCCTTAGCCGAAGCAATATCATAGCGTATGTTAAATTCTTTTGTTCTATTTTCAGCTCTAAAATCCCCACCCATAAGGCTCATAGACTTCACCTTTTTGTTGATTAATTCTTTACCATTAAGTGAACTATACCTATCGGCCGGAGAATTAAGTAGCCTTGATAGGTTTGTTAAAAAACCAACAGAAATAATTACAACCGATTGATCGGGTTGTGCAGATAAAATCTTTCTGTACATTTCTACAGAACCTTGTACTGTTGAAGATGGATTCAACTGTTTTCCAAAAAGGTTAGACTGCTGCTCGTTTTTTAAATTGGATACATATTCTACATAGGAAGTCTTTTTACCTTCCTTAACTTTAGTGTTTTGCACATTTCCCAAATGGATATCTGGATAGCCATACCAACGATTCAGTAAATCAATAAAAGGGATAGAATAAATATTTCCTTTATTATTGGAAATCGCAGCTATATTAACGATTCCTGCATCCTGATACTTGTATAATATATCCAACGCCAGCACATCATCAATATCATTTCCCATATCCGTCTCGAAAATAACTGTGAGTGCTTTTTTTTGTGCTAGCAGACTACTATTAAAAGCAAATGTGGCTAGAATAGCTAAAAAGAAAATCTGTTTAAATTTCATATGCTGTTTGTTTAACTAAAAAACTGTCAACTTCTTCTTTAACTGGAATTGCTGTTTGCGCACCAAGTTTTGTAACAGCAATAGCTGATGAAGCCAATGCATACTCTACAGACTTTACTAGGTCATTGCATTCCATATATTTGCTGGTAAAGGACCCACAGAAAGTATCACCAGCACCGGTTGTGTCGACAACATCAACTCTGTATCCTCTAAAATATTGGTCAACATTCTCAGACAATACGTAACATCCATTTTCACCCAGTGTAATGATAACTATACCAACTCCCTTTTCCTGAAGTTTTTTGGCAACTACATGAATTGGAACTTTCGTGTTTTTTAGCTCAGCCAATTCGTTAGCTTCTATTTCATTAACTATTAGAACATCTGTGTACTTTAATATGTCTATAGCAGAACTGTGGCATGGTGAAGGATTGAATATGACTTTCACCCGGTTTTTGTAGGCTTCTTTAATGATTGCGTACACTGTTTCACAAGGAATTTCAAGTTGTAAAATCACTGCCTGGTAGTTACTGATGGTAGCCATAAAATCGCTGATACGCTCAACCGACATTTCTTTATTGGCACCCGGTGCAACTACTATACAATTCTCTCCATTATCAGCAACAAAAATAAATGCGGTACCGGTCGGCACACCTTCATTCTGTACGATATAAGAGCTATTTATATGGTTCTCCTGGAAGTGGTCAATAAGCAAATTTCCATAATTATCATCTCCAAGGAAAGAAAAGAAAGTCACCTCTCCACCTGCTCTTGCTGCTGCAATTGCCTGGTTGGCTCCTTTTCCACCGTATTTTATGGAAAACGTTGCATCCCCAATAGTTTCTCCCGGAATTGGAAGATGAGATACTGATGCTACCATGTCTATATTTGTACTTCCTATAACTAAAATTCCATTTTTCATTCTGATAATTGCATTAAGCGTTTGTATTTGTATCTAAAATTTGTGCTAAATATTAGGAGCGTATGCTCCTGTAAGGTCATATGTTACATAATTGATAGTTAACTCAGTCTCTGACTTTACATTTCCTTTTCCAAAAGAAAACAGTGCTTTGCCTCCATGTATGACAAGGTCAGTCGTTGATTTATAAATACCATCTATATAGAGATGCATCTTACCCTTTTCTCGCTCAACCGCGATACGATAGGTATGAAATTCTTTGCCATTTAGTGTGGCCAACGCTGCTTTCTCTCCATTTAAAATAACCCGATTATGTGTAATACAAATGAGTCGGCTTACGTTTTTACCATCACGGATATAGAGATCTAACCCTCTACCATCATTCTTAACTATTTTAGCTTTAATTTCTATTGAATAATCGCTATTAGGTTTGAATTCAGGAACTGTGCCTTCAGATACTGCAAAAGTTAGCGCCTCTCCTCCCAGACATTTGATATTAATTCCTTCACCTTTTATCAAAGAAACTTCTCCCTTATTTTGGCTTGCCGGTGTAATCATATTCCAGCCTCCATCAACAGGTTTTTTAGTTCCATCTAATAACAGATGATTATTAATTTTCTTCTGTTTCAGACCCGGATCTTGTCCAAATGCATTAATGCAAACAACACTGATTAAACAAAGTGATGTAAATTTTATAAGTTTCATATTTATTGATTGTTATGATCCTGAATAAATGATTAAGCCTATACCTATGAAAAACAGGATAAACATCATAGTGAGGTAGGTATTATTTACTTTTGGCCCACCTTTAAACTCTTTCCAGATAAATACGCCCCAAAGCGCCGCAACCATTGTTGCGCCCTGTCCAAGTCCATAAGAAATAGCAGCACCTGCCTTACCAGCCGCAATAAGGTTTAGAGAATTGCCTAATCCCCAAACAG
Source organism: Pedobacter sp. (assembly GCF_041645105.1). Classification (GTDB taxonomy): domain Bacteria; phylum Bacteroidota; class Bacteroidia; order Sphingobacteriales; family Sphingobacteriaceae; genus Pedobacter. The sequence continues at coordinate 87,610 of NZ_JBAZQQ010000003.1, read as the reverse complement.
CTCCACCAAAAACTCCAATCAAGTGAGTCTTAAAATTACCGTTGAAATAATCTTTATAAGATACAGGTAAGCCCACAAAAGGCCTTTTCATTACAACAGTGTTAATTATGAAATTACTGACAAACATCCCCAGGGAGAATATAAAAACGGCTGTATAAGGAGTCATTTTTCCGGCCTGTGGACTAGCAAAGTTGTCAACGTCCATAGATGCTGCAATAAACCTGTAAAACACCGACATTAAAATACCTGCTACAACTGCTACAATAATCCCTTTAGTAGCTGAACTGTTATTGGTACCCATATTTTTGTAAGCTTTTGCATTCAGTAATATTGCAATAGTAATTAAGGCTACTCCTACGAACAAAACAACCGGATCACCCTTAGGTACACTGATATAATTAATGACTACACCTAATACTAAGGCAAGGCCAACGCCCAAAGGAAAAGCAACAGCCATTCCTGAAATGGCAATAGCAGCCGACAATAAGATGTTAGAAAGATTGAATATTACACCTCCTATAAAAGCAGAAGATACATTTGAGAAATCAGCCTGCATCAAATCGGGAATAAAACTACGTCCTTGACTCCCAAAACTTCCTAATGTGAGGGCAGAGAATAAAGAGAACAATAATACACCGATCACATAGTCCCAATAAAAGAGTTCAAATCTCCATGTTTTTGCAGCTAATTTTTGGGTGTTTCCCCATGATCCCCAGCATAACATGGTGATGAAACAAAAGAGAACAGCGAGTGGATAGTTTTCAATAATGAACATATTTATATTTATTTAGATTGGTTGATTTTTTTTGTCGTTTCCAGCCATTTAAGATTAAATCTGTAATGATTTTTACTGCTTATGATGTGGATCATTCCGTCGGGCGATTGTGTACCTGCAAAATAGCCTCTTGGCTCTGAATGGGTTTCATCCATGATGAAATTTCCTGTCCATGCTCCCCCATCCATAAATCTATGCTGGCCGTCGGATAGTAGTTTTTTTAAGGGCCAGGTTTTTCCTTCATCATAAGAGACTGCTGTAAATATCCCGTAGACTTTTTCTTCGCCCAGGACCATTCCGGCTTTATCTCCTACAGATCTCAATGGATGGTGTGAAAAGGATACCACTAGTAATGGTCCCTCTTTTAAACGCATAAATACCAAACGTTGTCCACCCGATATTGGGGGAAATTCTGATGCCTGATAGCTCCATGTTTTTCCTCCATCTTTCGAAATACTTAATGGCATTCTTTTTACGCCATCAGTATTCTCTATATCATTGCCCCTTCCCAAAGCCATCAGATCCCCATTTTTCAATTCAACTACTCCGGCATGTATTCCAGCTATACTTCCTCCTGTTTTACCTGCTTCAAATAAAGGCATCTCCTTTGTGTCAGCCGGATCACTCCAGGTTTTACCCTGATCTTTACTGATATACAAAGCTGAACCATCTGCTATTCCTGGTCCAGCATCACAAGCCTGAACAAGCCAGCCTTGCTTGTTTTTAAACATTCCAGCAATAACCTGATGTCTTTGGCTATGCTCTGGAGCGATAATATTACTTTTGCTCCAGGTAGCTCCGTTATCATTTGAGGTACGTAATATCAAAGCTATGTTTTTCCACCAACCTGATGGAGACATCCCGTTCATGTGAAACAACGTTCCGCTTTCCTTATCATAAAAAAGAGAAGATCCAGTCATATTTCTATCAGGTACTTTATAAAATAAAGAGGCCTTGTCCCAGTCCTTATTACCGGCTCTTAATCTACTTGCCCAGATAGCCATTTCAGTACCGAATTCACTTTCTGTAGAGAACCAAATAGCCAGTAAATCTCCATTTTTACACCAGGTGATAGCAGGGCAATGATTGTGAGCATACAAGTTGGGCTGAGTCTCACAATCTGGACTTTTAATGTATTCAATCGGCTCTAAAAATACTGGCTGATCATTTTGCACCCATTTAAATGAAGCTTGACTAACGTTTTGTTGATTTAGTTGAGCTGTATTTTGCTCTGGATAATATTGTTTGGTAATATATGTTACCTCGACGATTCTAAATCCAGTTAAATAATTTCTGTCAGACGGAATCAATCCTGAACGGTTAGCAGATCTTAATGAATTCATAAAATTATTGTGGCTTCCACCTCTCGTAACTTTATAATTTCCTGAAGCATAGCCTCCCGGATTTTCAATTGACTCTTTTTTATATGGCCCATACCAATCCATGCACCATTCTTCCACATTACCATGCATATCGTACAAACCAAAACCATTTGGTTTAGACTTTTTAACAGTTAACTTCTGCACAGACAACGACTCTGGCTTATCTTGCCATTTTAATACATTTACAGGCAGTTTATCACCATTTGAAAATGTAGAATAGGTATTTGCCCTACAGGCATATTCCCATTCTGCTTCCGTAGGTAATCGATATGTTTTACCTTCTTTTTTTGAGAGCCACTTACAATAAGCCATAGCATCGTCCCAACTTACATAAACAACAGCTTCATCATCGTCATTTGAAAAGCCATTCCTCCCTCTATACTTTCTATGACCAGGGTCAAACTCTTCATACTGTTTATTAGTAATTTCAGTAGCCGACACTTTAAAGGCATTAGTTAGATTTACTTTATGAATTGGTTTTTCATCAAAATTCTCCTTTAAACCATTTGAGCCCATATAAAAAAAGCCCGATGGAATATTGACCATTTCAATGCCGTTTATAGTCTTATTCTGAGCAAATGCAGCATCAGGCTTACCTACGTATACTATTGCGGAAAGCAATAGAACTTTTAACTTCCAAAAATTATTGATCATGAGCTCGGATTATTTTATACTAACATTAATGCGTTTTATGACTTCTTTTTCACTTTCAAAATTTGAATTCTTTGCAACAAAAACCACCTCATAATCACCTGCTTTAGAAAACTTATAACTAAAAGAAGGTATTCTCTCTTGTATACTTTTAACAACAATGCCCCTGTCAGGACTCGTTTGATTCAACATAGCCGGCTTGGAAATTACCCAATCTAAATTTGCGGGTTTTGTCAAACCTGCCGCAGTACTTGCTAAAACCATAGTGGTCTGGGGAAAAGAAACATTCCATCTACCCTCTGTGGTTCTATTCGTATACGGAGTCGTTTTGTCTAAGAAATCAAAGGGTACAAAACCTCTTCTCGTAGAATCCAGACTTTCTACCTGATCTCCATTTGGAGATTCTAGTATAATGTGAAAATTAGAGATGGTCCATTTTGGTTGTTTCTTAGTCGCATTTGATACAGCCTCGTATTTAAAAGCAATAGAAACTGGCTTTGACAAATACTGAGTAATGTTCAAATTAACATTGCTTTCTCCATTTTGGACAGTGGGCAGCAGGGCCTCTGTTGTTAAATCATCCCATTCAGAATCTACAATATTTGTAGAATCAGTCTTATAACTTTTAGTAGTTAAACCTGTTAAATTCTCTGAAATCAATAGCATTAAAGTATTATCTGCCGCTCCATCTTCTACTTTTACCTTAAATTGAATAAATGCTTTTAGTCCTTCGTTGTTAACTGTATTTCTATTTATATCCCCATAATTATTACCTAATTCGCCAGAGTAGAAAGTCAAATGGTTAGGATTACCATCGAAATTAAAAGTGATTGGTTTATTCACTTCGTAGTTATTTCCCGGATCAAGTGAAACAGAGAAATCAACATCAGCTGAAAACTTATTACATGAAGTAAAGAGAATCGCAGCAAAAAATGTATATATAAAGTTTTTCATTATCTATTTTTTAATTGATTACCAAAGTGGACTTTGTTTCATTTTAAGATTAGTTGCCAACTCTGAACTTGGTATAGGATATAAGACATGCCTTTCTGAGGTGTAATTTGCAATAGCAGAAGCGTATTTCTTATTTACGTGCCATCTTGAATCTGCCACCATTGCAGTTCTTCCATTTGTCATGGCCTCAACATAAATCCCCCAGCGAATCAGGTCGTTTTTTCTTTCTCCTTCAAAACAAAGCTCACGTGCCCTTTCATCTCTGATCATTTGTCTGAAAGTTCCTTGTGTTAATCCTGCAACCACAGGAGCTGAAGGCATTGCTCTTTTTCTCACTAAATTCAAACATTCATATGCCAAAGTTGATGGTGTTGCATTAACTTCATTATCAGCTTCTGCAATCATCAATAACACATCAGCGTATCTCAAAACAGGGAAATTTATTGGTGTATAATCTTTAGCCTTAGGTGATACGAGTTCGTATTCTCTTCTGAATTTCCCAGCATTTCTATATACCAATTGAGCAGTTGTCCAGTTGGTCTTAGTCCTGACTTTAGTGGTAGCATTATAATTGTAGCGATAGGGTGCAACATTCCATGCCTTTCTTACAGCATCCTCAGGTAGCTTATATAAATCTTCTAATTTCAATGTACAAGACAGATAACCATAACACCAACCTGGGGTATCCTGACTAATGTTATCATTATTGTAGATACCATTATAGCTCCCAAGGAGTCCGGCAGTTTCATGTCCGTCAAGTCGATTGCCTTTGAACTCAATTTCCCAGATACTTTCCCTAAATGTTACATCAGTAACATCCTGAGCATAATTGATGAAAACCTTTGTATAATCTGTATTCAAACTATGTTTAGCACTTTTCTTAACTTCATTTCCCCAGAACAATGCCTTTTCAAAAGCAGGTTTACCCAGATTTAATGGATACCCACCCATCTTTAAGTAAACCCTGGCCAAAATACCTTGTACAGTAGATTTAGAAATGCGCCCCACAGCAGTAAGCTTATCCGTATCATATACCTTTGGTACAGCAGCTTCCATCTCATTTACAACAAAACTAAAAATATCACTTGTTGAAGTTGCTGCAATCTGTGATTCCTGAGATACAGATTGAACTGATTTATCTCTGAATGGTACATCACCCCACATACTGGAAAGAATGAAGTAATAATATGCTCTTAAAAACATTGCTTCACCACGATAAGCTTCTTTTAGAGCATCGTCTTTAAAAGATACGCGATCGATATTTTCTAAGAATGAATTTGCACGGTTTATGCCTGTATACAGATTTGCCCATAGGCTGTTAACTCTCGCATTTGTATAAGAATAGTTGTTAAGGAACAATTCCTCATTGGTATAGTTACGATCATAATATCCCAGATCATCTTGGATATTAAATGCATAGAACCAGTCTCTACCATAAAAAGACTCATTAGCTAACGGATTATAAACCCCGGTTAATGCCATAAAGGCTTCATTCTCATTCTTATAAAATACTTCCGGCGAAATAAAACCTTCTGGCTTTAGTTCTAAAGTATTACAGGCACTAAGTGATGCAACAATAATGATCACTATCAGTTTTTTTAACTTTCTCATGATTAAAAAATAAAGTTTAATCCAATATTTAATACGTATGCTCTTGGATATGACGAACCGTCAAATCCGGGTGTAAGTGCTGTGTTTTTGGTTGAAACCTCAGGATCATACCCTGAGTAGTTTGTCCAGGTAATTAAGTTTTGTCCAGATGCAAATACTCGGATCTTTCGTGCAGACAGCTTTTTAGCTATGGCATTTGAAAATGTATATCCTAATGCAACAGTTTTCAACCTTAAAAAAGAACCGTCTTCTATCTCATAGGAAGAGAACACACCCGTTCCCCAACCACCAACTCTAGGAATATTACTATCAGGATTGTCTGGAGTCCAGCGATCTGCATAGGTAGCAAACCTGTTATAATTAACTTCAGGCTTACCTCTGGCAAAAAACATTTTATCTGAGTTGTAAAGATTATTTCCATAAGACCATTGGAAGAAAATGTTCAAATCAAAACCTTTATATTGAAAATTGTTAGAAAAACCGCCGGTATGAATAGGAATACCTCTGCCTATCTCTGTTGCATCGGCATTATTCACTATTCCATCACCATTCATATCCTTGAATCTGATATCTCCAGGAAGGATACCATTACGATCGGTTCCATTATTAGGTAAATTTGATTTTAAAACATATTTGCCATCCGGCATTAAATCAAAATCATCATACTTGTATGTACCTTCATATACATATCCGTACATTGTACCTAAGGGTTGACCAATTCTAGCTATGTATGCATTAGAATAAGAGATCACACTAACCAAGCTTTCTTCATTTCTTGACAAAGCAAGAACTTCATTCTTATTAAATGAGATGTTAAAACTAGAATTCCATTGAAAAGATTTTGTCTTAATATTCTGACTTTCTAATGTCAACTCTAATCCTTTATTACTAACCTTACCAATATTCATTAACGAGGAACTAAATCCAAAAGATGGAGGAAGATTAGCATTAAGTAACAGTCCATCGGTAACTTTGTTATAAACATCTGCTGTAAACGAGATTCTTTGCTTAAAAAAACTTAAATCAAGACCTATATCAGTCTGTGTAGTTGTTTCCCATTTAAGCTCCTCATTACCAGGAGAAGTAATTGCATAACCGGTAGAATTCACATCATTAAAAACATATTCTGAAGAATACGTATCTCCATCTCTTGAAATCAGAGATCTCATTTGTGCCCAATATGAATAATCCGGAATGCGGTTATTTCCTGTTTGCCCCCAACTACCTCTAAGTTTTGCACTAGACAGGAACTTAATATTTTTCAGGAAGGATTCTTCATGCATATTCCATCCTAATCCCAAAGAAGGAAAATATCCCCATCTGTTTTCTTTAGGAAATTTTGAAGAACCATCTGCTCTGACTGTAGCAGTAAAATAATATTTTGACTTATAATTATAGTTAAATCTAGACAAGAAGGAAAGTAACCGCCATTCTGTATTAAAAGCATTTGTTTTTTGTGTTTGTCCCTGGCTCATACCTGACATCCCCAGATCTTCATTTGGGATTCCAATTACACGCTGGTAAAGATAATTTGTCTTTCCCCCTTGTAAGGTCTCTCCTATCATTAAATCAAATGCATGTTCTTTTTTTGCATCAAATGCTCCCTTATAGGTTAATGTATTTTCATTTAGCCAGCTAAAGTTTTTGCGGTTTTCAACAGAAGCATTCACTCCATCCTGTCGGTATAGATTTCCACTTCTTGTGCGGGTACCGTTAAATTGATCATACCTTGATGCCAGGTTTGAAATTCCCCCTGAAACTTTAAGGCTCAATCCAGGTATAATAGAGTATTCCAAATTAGAATTTATTCTGATATCATCGTTAAATCTCTTTTTGTATTCATGGTTTACAATATCCAAGGGGTTTATTCTCAAATCTGATGAAGAAGCAATTGATTCGTCAATAAGATCGTTAATCAAATCAGTATTATTTACACTCGCCAAAGGTCTGTAACTCCATACATTTCTTAACAAATTGGCACTATTTGAATACAATACTTGTGACGGTGATTCTCCTGTTAGTGTAAACCTGGCAAAATTACTATTCACGTCAAATTTGAATTTCTCGCTGATCTTCTGACTCAGATTTACTCTACCCTGGTATCTGCTATAATTAGAATTCTTTATAGTCCCATCCTGATCATAAGCAGATAAACTAACGCTGTAGCGTGTTTGAGGATTACCTCCGGAAACATTTACGTTATGGTTCTGAGTACCCGCTGTTCTGAAAATAAGATCCTGCCAGTCCACAGTTCTTACATTTCTGTAATCTTCTAAACTTTTTTCGTTACCGGCTAAATACCTTGCGGCAAAATCTGCAGGTGTAAAGTTCTCTGATTGCAGTTTAACAAATTCATATGCATTTAATAAAGGAATCTTCTTGGTAATCGTAGAAACTGCATAATTACCATCATAGCTTACTCGTGCTGCACCTATCTTACCCTTCTTCGTGGTAATAACAATTACTCCATTTGCGGCCCTTGCACCATAAATTGCCGTTGCAGATGCATCTTTTAAAATAGTATAAGACTCAATATCCGATGGATTGAGTACATTGCTTGCTGATTCTTCCGAAGGAAAACCGTCGATTACATATAATGGAGAATTTTGTTGCGTCACGGAATTATTTCCTCTGATCACAATATTCATCTCACTTCCAGGCATCCCCTCACTTGATATAACAGATACCCCAGCCACGCGTCCACCTAAAGCTTCATCAAATCGACCTACAGGTGCTTTTAAAATATCATCCAGATTAACTTTGCCCACAGATCCTGTTAAGTCCTTTTGTTTTACTTCACCATATCCAATGACAACCACTTCATTCAGACTATTTAATTCCTTTTCTAAAACCACATCAACTGTCGTTTTATTCTGAACTGGTAAAGAAAACCTTTTGAAGCCTATGTACGAGAAAACCAATACATCATCTTTTGATTTAGTATTAATCATAAACTTCCCGGATCTATCAGTAGAAACTTTTGTAGTTGAATTCTTTATCGACACAATTACACCAGGCAAGGGTTCTTTATCATCGCTATACACAATTCCACTTATCTTGGTTTGTGCCTGTGCAAACGCTAAACTTAAAAAAGCATAGCAAATCATTAAAAAAATGCTCTTAATTTTCATTGGAATGTGATTTGTTTTTTATCTGATTTGAAGCTATCATAAGCATTTTCATTGCTTTTTGTAAGCTGTATGCTTATGATGGTTTAATCAGTTAATTTGGTTTATTTGGTTATTTAATGTTTAGAGCGGGATAGTATGAACTTCTAGGTTTTCTTTCGTTTTGTACCCATATCAGCAGCTTTTAATTGGTTAATTTTAAATCTTATTACTTCCAGTTTTTCCTTTTGTCTGGACAAAATCACATACATGCTACCGTCATGTATAATTGTATAGGGATAACCAAACTGACCATCTTTGTACCGGCCTGTATACAATTTTGTATAGTTATCACTGGCTATAATGTAATTCTCATTGAAATTAAAACCATCAGAAGAAAGGGATAAAACAAGAGGTGTACGTTTCCCTCTGTTCACTTTTAAAGTATCAGGAGTGCCTATGTAATAATACCTTCCATCAGGTAATCTTCCTAAGTGAGACTTAGTATTGTTGTCTGTAAACCTGGTTTTCTTTGGTGTAGTCCAAACTGACCCATCCTTACTTGATTCCTGCCATAAAAAACCATCATACGTAGTGCCAGTACTTCTAAACAACGTATAAACACTATCTTGATGCTGAATTATAGAACCTTCAACGAGTGTAGCGTTTTCACCAGCCTTAAATGCTGGCTTAACAGCTGCCTTCCAGCCCGAAGTTCCAGAAGCATCATCTGTATAATAAAAGCTTCTGTTTCCAGTTAGTATAAACCTTCCTGAAGAAAGTCTGGTAGGCCTATGGCATGGGAACACCGATATACCTAAATCAATAGGATCAGACCAATTTGTTCCATCCAAAGAGCTAATAGCATAGAGTTTCACATTGGTCCGGGCATTTTTGGGACCAATGCCGTTTTCCGTATAATAAGCTACCAATTTATGATCAATAACGTATACTCCACCTGGAGTGAGTACATTTTCAGATAAGCTTGAACTTCTTAATATTGTAGGAGTTGACCATGTTTTAAGATCTTTTGACTCAGAAATCATGACTCTTTGCCCAGCCTCATCCTCACCTTTAATTCCACTGGAAAAGATTGAAATAAGCTTATTATTAAAATAAACTATAGATGGATGGTGAGTATAATGCCAATTTGATGCATCAGGAGTATAAATTGTTGATTTTTCAACAATTAAATGCGGAATTGAATTTTGAGAATAGAAGGAGTTTGTAAAGATCTGGGCGCTGATTAAATTAATCAGTACTAGCTTAAAAAAAATAAAAACAATTGCTCTTTTCATCTTTGAAAATACCTTAGGTGTTCAGGCCTAATAATGTGGCATTATTAAACTCTATATTTGGTTAACACGTTGCGATAACGTTTGTGCAAGTTAGACAAGATAAAAAACATCTACAATAGCAGTGCATTGTGCTTTGTAAACAATTAAACCTAAAACATTATATATCAAATAATTAAAAAAAATAGATGACAATATAATATACATATATGAAAATATGATACACCCACAACATCACTTGTAGAATTACTATCTGCAAATGAGACGTATTGAATATAATTCAACATCTACTAATATGTTATCCCTGTTATAATATTAGAACGAATTAACGTTTGTGCAACAGGGCCTATTTTCTTAAATAAGGTTTTTAACTGATTTGCGATGGATGATGGATGGTACAATAAGAATTTTTTCCTGTTCGCCTGAAGGCTTAACTTGATTACTTTTTTGATCTATTTTATTCAATAACAATCTAATTGCGATATGAGCTACATCAGCAATTGGCTGCGATATGCTTGTAACCGGACAGGCTAGAAAATCAAGGTATACGGAATTATCAAAAGTTGTAACAGAAATATCTTCAGGAACACGGTACCCATCCTCGGCTAATGCTTTTAACACGCCTAAAAGGATGGTATCACTAAGAGCAAAGATAGCAGTTGGTTTATCTTTTTTTTGCATCAGTAATTTAGTCTCCAGATAACCGTCTTCATATGTAAAACTACTACCGCCAATATAAAACTCCGGCAGCTTTTTACCTTTCATAGCTTCGCTATACCCTCTTACCCTTTCCCTATTAGGCATAACATGATGAGCACCTTGTATGCAGGCAATTTTCTTATGCCCTGAAGCAATCATATGATTAACCATTAGAAATGCTCCTTCATAATGATCTGTTGAAACATAAGAAATTGGAAGATCATCAAAATAACGGTCAATAAAAACTACAGGTATTTCCTGTTTAAGCAGTACTTCTAAATGTTTTTTATCTTTTCCTGATGGAATAATGATCATTCCGTCGATATTACGGGCAGCAAGTTGTTTTACTGCTTCAATTTCAGTTTTCTCTTCTTCATCACAATCAGTGACCAAGACCGAATATCCTTTAGCATGTAGCGCCTGATTTACAATACTCGCAATATTGGAAAAAAATGGATTGGCAAGCGTAGGAATAACAAGTCCAATAGAAAAGCTTTTATTTAGCCTTAAATTAATTGCAGTCTGGTTTGGCGTATAACCTAACCTTTCAGCAGCTTCTAAAACTCTGGCTTCTGTGGCAGCACTTATCCTAAACTTTTTTGATACTCCATTTAGCACCCTTGATACTGTTGTTAAAGAAACCTGGGTTGCTTCTGATATTGTTTTTATTGTAGTATTTTTCAATTTGCGTATTTGAAATGCTTACCCGCAAAGTAAAGAATTTTGTTTAACAATTAATATTTCATTGCGAAATCGGCTCTATTCTTCCAGTATAAACGCTATTAGAGACATTTTGTCGATCTGCAGATATAAAAGAAATATAGGTCTCAACAGGTTCTTTTTGCAATTTGGAACTAAGTTGAAGGATCGCTTCACCTTCTATTCTCTTTGGTCCATATAGAATGCTCTGTACTTGCCTGGATATTGTTCCATAAACCAATAACATAGCTTGGTCTTGCCCCGTTTGTGAATTAGCCTTAGGAAGATCCCAACTAAACTTCAGTCCTGCTGATCCTACCTCTATTAATGGATTTTGAGCCTCTAGTAAATCACCCGTACTTAATATAACCTTGGGATAGTCCATTTCTATATTTGGATATTCACCTTTTAGCGCATTTTTCTTGTTGTAAGATGTTGCGATGTTATGATAATTTTTGGTTGTGCCCTTGGCAGCTAAATCAAATCCTACCTTTAAAAAATCTCCCATAAATCTAAAAAACTCATTAACTACCAGCATTCCCTGTTGATTTGCCAATTGCTTTACACTAAAGTGGTTTATTTTCCTCGCTTTAACCCGTGTTACATTTTGACCATTTAACATATAAGCAGTCACATTACCGGTTGACCCGATTACATTCCCAAGTATCCCATTAGGTATCTTTCCCATATATTACAAATCTTAAGGTTAATTTTTAAATTAATAACTCAATCTCCATATGTAACATCACCTATTGTATAAAGTTTTATCGGCATACTGATTTGACTCAATATTAACAGATCCTTTCTAAAGTATTACCAGGGCTTTCATAGGGCTAATGGCCCTAGAAAGGCCCTAGTAACCCCCTAGTAATGCCTAAATAAAGCTATGCTAACATTAGCATCAGATTATGACCTGTCTTAAAATAAATAAGGACCACTGGTATAGCGGTCCTTACTGTATGACAATTCAAAAATGAGGGTCAGATTAAACCACTTCAAATTTAATTTCTAATTCATTTTTCAAAATATCATATCTTTCTGTGAGCGCATCAATACCTGTTTTAATTTTAGCATCAAAAATACCGATATCGTTTCTTCTTGTAAAAGTAGAGATATTAAGACCTCTCTTTTGCAGATAATACTTTGATATAGTAGGATAAACATTATGCATCACATCCATCTCGTCAATAAAGAATTGTTGTACTTTATCAACTTGCTCCTTCAAATCAGTATTATCATAGTTATTACATAACCATACGATCAATTCAGGGAAGAAGTTACCTTGTATACAAGAAAGACCAGCTGAACCTGCTTTTAAAGAGGCTACCGCATGGGCCATATAAGCATCATATAATCCAAATTTATGTCCTTGTGTAGCAGCAATTTTAGCCTTTACCTGATCAATATCCAAACAAGTGTCTTTATGATAAGTAACCCTTCCTGTAGCCACAAGACGTTCTAACTGAGCTGGAGAAATTAAGCGCTTGTATGGAACAGGACATTCATAGAATCCCATCGGAATCTGCTCTGTAAGCTCTAATAAACGAGATACATTTTCATCAAAAATTTCATCACCATCATGTTCTCCGGCAAGCAGGCCCGTAATCCCAATTACCGCCTCTACTCCGCAACCATATATTTGTTTTACAAAATCAGCCTGCTGTGCTATAGGCCCACCAAAAGTCCCTGTAGCCACCACTGGAACAGCACCTTGCGTTGCTTTTACTACATGTGTAACTACTTTAAGTCTTTCTGCTTCAGAAAGCTCAAACATTTCACTCGATAAACAATTGGCAAATAAACCTTTAGCACCAGCTTCAATATATAACTCCGATAATTTAGTTAATCCGTCAAAATCTACTTCTCCGTTATCTTTAAATGGAGTAAGCATTACCGGAATAAATTCTTTTTCTAATTTGTTCATTATTGATTTTTTTAATCTTTAAAATATTTTTACGTAGCTCATTAAGACTAGATCTTAAGCATACCTGTTTGGTCAGTAGCGATGAGTGTTTATACAAAAGTATTCCCGTAAAATCTATTTCGTATGATGCATTTTCTCCAGCTTGTGTATTAAATTATCAATAATTTAGTTTTTCATCAGCCAGGGTAAGTAGAATGAATATGTTTACAAAACAAAAAGGCATTGCTAGAACGCAATGCCTTTTTTGTTGAATTATTTACTATTTATTTATCAACCTTCTGTGCTTTTATCCATCGCATCAGTAATGGATAAGTATCATCTGCAAACCGGTACCGCTCCCTCATCCACCAACCATGATTACCCGTTGGATAAATATGCATCTCGGCAGGAATACCTTTCTCTTTCAAAGCGTTATAAAATTTAATGCTATGAGATGGGGTAACGATCTTATCATCGTCTGTTAAAACTATATATACTGGTGGCGTATGATCTCCAATATAATTATTAGTTGAATATTCTTTAATGTAACCATCAGAATAATCTTTTCCGAGTAAATTTTTCCCAGTACCAATATGTCCTTGCAAATCGATAACCGGATAACCCAATATGCCAAAATTAGGCTGAGACAAAGCATCGCTAAATCTGGTTAACAATGATGATGCAAGATGCCCCCCTGCTGAAAAACCCATTACTCCTATTTGAGAAGGATTTATGTTCCATTTCGCAGATTGTTCTCTTATTATCCTCATTGCCTGCCTGGCATCTTCTAATGGTATATCCTTATGACCATTCGGGAGTCTGTACTTGAGTAATATACCCGCAATGCCATTTGAGTTTAACCATTCTATTGATTTATATCCTTCATGTGATGCCGCAATGACTCCGTAAGATCCACCAGGAATCACAAGAACCGCTTGTGTTGGTTTTAAGCTCTCCGATTTAGCAGGAAGGAAAACCAGTATTTCAGGATCAGATACATTTCTTATATATCTTCCATCATACGATTCTTTTACCCCCTCCAATCCATTCTTAGTTTTTACACCTTGAGGGTATAATTTTACGCTTATGGTATCAGAAATACCAACTTCACCTGAGCTTACTATATTTTTAGCAAAACCATTTAAGCTATTGATAAAACAAATAGCGAAAACAATGCACAGGGTATATAATTTTGTCCGCATGAGTAAAAACTTAGCTAGCTTTTTCTACCTGACTTCCTTTAAACTTTGTAAGGATTGCACCAGTCAGGAAGATGGAAAGTGTACCCACCACAATGATCATATTGGCATGTAATGGATTCTTAAGATAACTGTACTGCTCTGGAATCAAATAAGAAAGCGACATCCAAACGATAACCAATATCCCAATTATTGTAGCTGCAAATGCCTCCATATTACCTGATTTTTTACTGATAATACCTAAAAGGAACAAGCCCAGCATACCACCTGCAAAAATACCAGATAACTGCCACCAGATATCCAGAATACTTTGTACACCAATCATTGCAATTCCACAAACCATACCTACTATACCAAAAATAACAGTGGATACATGTAGCAATCTTAGATTTTGTGTATCATTAATATTTGGTTTAAAATAACGTTTGTAAATATCTTCTGAGAACACGGTAGCCGAAGCATTCATTCCTGAACTGATGGTACTCATTGCAGCTGAAAGAATAGCTGAAACAATCAGACCAATTAATCCAGTTGGAATCATTGTTACCATAAAATGTGGCATCACCTTATCTCCATAATCTGCCGGTTGAAGCGTTGCAGCCAAATTCTGGATATCTATCGCAGATACACCAGCACCTAAACGTTCTGCTGCAACTTGCAATTTAATAGGCTCTATCATTTCAGGATTGATCTGATAATAGGCATATAGACAAGTTCCGATAACAAAGAATAACAAAGATGCAGGTACATAGATCCATACACAAAGCCATACAGATTTTGAAGCTTCTTTTGCTGATGAAGCTGTATGGTAACGTTGTACATAGTTCTGATCCATACCAAAGTTATTGAGGTTGATAAAAAACCCATATAACATCACGACCCAAAAAGTTGCCTGTGTAAAATCAAGATTAAAACTTCCCAGACTAAATTTGTTATCAGCCTTACCAATTTCAATGATTTTTGAGACTCCCCCTGGCATATTGGAAACTACCAGATATATAATGAGAATAGCCCCTAAAGTTTTTAAAACACCTTGTACTACTTCTGTCCAGATAACAGCTTCAATACCACCCATTACGGTGTAAATGATGATACAAATACCTGTTACAATCATAATCATTTCCATACTATAGCCCGTTAAAGCTTGTAGTGTTAAGGAAATACCAAAAAATATGGATCCCATACGTGCCAGCTGAGTAAACAGAAAACAAACGACAGCATAAGTACGTGCCCATGGACCGAAACGTTTTTCCAGATTGGTGTAAGCCGAAACTTCTCCGGTAGCCCGGTAAAATGGAACAAAATATTTTGCGGCAACCCATGCCGCAAGAGGCATCGACAAACTAAATACAAATGCATTCCAATTGGAACCAAAAGCTTTACCTGGCACACCCAAAAAAGTATTGCTACTTAAAAAAGTAGCGTAAATAGAGAGCCCAATAGCCCATCCAGGTATAGAACCGGAGGCTTTGGAATATTGATCAGAATTTTTATTCCTGCGAGAAAAGTAAACACCTACCATTACCATTGCCACCAGATAGGCAAGTATAATAGCTAGGTCCAATATTGGAAGGTTTTTCATTCGTTTAAAAGATTTAGTATTTGGTTCGCCAGGAATACACCTTAGCAAGGTTGTTATTTACACAAAAGTATCCGAATAGGGTCTTCATCATGTTATAGATTTTTTCTAATATATATATTATCTTATCAATAACTATACATTGATATCCTACAACAATTATTATCCAAAAACTTCCTCTGTTAAGGCAAAGTTTTCGATCAGATTACCTAGTTTTTCGTATTTCTCGTACAGTTTCTCATAAACTATTACACGATCTTTATCTGGATAATATGTTTTATCGAAACCACTGTTCATCATTTTTTGTGCAGTGCCAATATCTGCATGTATTCCACTAACTGTAGCTGCAAACATTGCTGCTCCCAATGCACACACCTGCTCACTGGTTGCAACAGCGATCTTTACATTTAACACATCTGCAAGGGTTTGCATAATATAACTTGATTTTTTTGCAATTCCACCAATGGCAATAACTTCGTTTATTGGAATATTTTCTACTTCAAATCGTTTTACGATTGCTTTTGAACCAAAGGCTGTGGCTTCTACAAAAGCTTTAAACAAAGCAGCTGCATCTGTACCCAGTCCAAGCCCCATAATTGCAGACTTTAACTGTTGGTTTGCATCAGGGGTACGACGACCATTGATCCAGTCTAATGCAACTACGTCAGTTTCAGTTACTGGTAGTTCTCTGGCCTTTTCGGTTAATGCAGGAAGTATTTTTTCAATTATCTGGTCTATTTCTGCAGCAGATAATATACCAGCGGTCAATTCCCTTATAGGAAATGCAAGCACCTGTTGAAACCAGAAATAGTAGTCGCCAAATGCAGATTGCCCAGCTTCCATACCGATCATCCCCGGTACAATTGATCCATTAACCTGTCCACATATTCCTTTTATCAAACTACCATCAAAACTGTCAGCAGGAACAGTAAGCATATCACAAGTTGATGTTCCCATTACTTTCACGAGACTAAAAGGCTGAATGGCCGCTCCTACCGCTCCAAAATGAGCATCCAGTGCTCCAACACCAATCACTACATCGGCAGGTAAACCTAACCTATCTGCCCATTCAGCAGAAATTACACCAGCACTTTCATCAGAGGTATATGTTTCTGCATACAGGCGATTACGGATTCCATTTAATTTAGGATCTAATGCTGTTAAAAATTCCTGTGAAGGTAATCCTTCAAAGTCTTCATGCCACATAGCTTTGTGGCCAGCTGCACAACGACTGCGCTTCAATGTCAACGGATCAGTATTCCCTGTCAACAATGCCGGCATCCAATCGCAATGCTCAACCCATGAATATGCGTGTTCTGCTACTTGCTCATCAGTTCTAAGGATGTGAAGCATTTTTGACCAGAACCATTCTGAAGAATATGCTCCACCAGAATATTTTGTAAAGTCAATTTCCCATCTTTTAGCCAACGCATTTATTTCCTGTGCTTCAGCATTTGCCGTATGATCCTTCCACAAAACAAACATTGCATTTGGGTTCTCTGCAAACTGAGGCAATAAAGCTAATGGTGTTCCTTGTTCATCAACTGCAACTGGTGTAGAACCTGTGGTATCAATAGAAATCCCTTTAATATTTTCCCGGACTTCAGGATCAACCATGGCAAGCACTACTTTTATAGTGACCTCCATGGCTTCAATATAATCCTTAGGATGTTGACGGAACTGCGATACTTTAGTATCGCAGTATTTTCCTTCCTTCCAATTACTATATAAATGGACAGCTGTGGCCATTTCCTTGCCTGTATGTGCATCAACTAACAATGCACGGGCAGAATCTGTCCCATAGTCCAGGCCAATTACATATTGTGGTTT
Organism: Pedobacter sp.; assembly: GCF_041645105.1. Taxonomy (GTDB): domain Bacteria; phylum Bacteroidota; class Bacteroidia; order Sphingobacteriales; family Sphingobacteriaceae; genus Pedobacter. Next base: position 69,926 of record NZ_JBAZQQ010000003.1, on the reverse strand, counting down.
AAGCATATTGTTTTCCTTCAGTATCTACGTCTCCACAAAAATGAACTTGTATACCCATCTCTTCGAAAGCAGCTGCTTTAATACGACAAGCCTGATTTGCAGTCGCCTTATCTGTAGCATAAACCACTTGAATATGGTTAGACTGATGACGTGCCATCATCTGATCACGTGATACCCCACTTAGCGTAGCATGCATAATTGGCCATTGTGGAGTTGTATTTTTCCAGCGTCTTTCTGTTTCTTCATTTGGAAGAAATACAGCTTCTCCAACACCCAGGTCACAATGCAGTTCGTCATTCATCACATAAATACGACTCCAAACGAGGCTTCCTGGCTTGCTGATTCCTTTAAGACTTCCTCCACCAAGATGGAAAAACATTGGCGGTTGTCTTTCACTGCTTGCGCCAGCATATCCATCAATAAAATGTGCAGGAGGTGCAGCACCTGAAATCAGGAATAACCATACATAGTCATCAATTCCATTACCAGTATAATGTTCGCCCCATCTGATATCATGTAATGTATTCTCTCCTGGCATTCCAAGTTCCTTCCATAAATGGTAAGTCACTAAAGCATCAATTCCAGCACATTCATCTACCTCATTAAAATGTGGTAAAGCTTGATTTGGATAAAGTTCTTTACCTGATTCAGAGAATACAGGCGGACGATCCTCGTTATTTAACAAACCTTCAGCTAAATCACTTGTTGCAGTTAAGTCCTTCAAACCTTGCTGATACTGAATACCAATAGTATCACATCCAAAATCGTCGGATATACGCATTGCAGCAATGTACATCTTACACTGATTCAATGTTTGTTCTTTGGTAAGTTCTTTTAAACTATCAGTACCCCATTTAAACTTCATTCCTTTAGCCAATAACCAGTCTAGTACTCCTTCTGCCTCAGCATCGGTTACTGTAAGCATTTTTGCATATAATGCAGACTGACTTAAGCGTTCTTTAAATATCCCTGTGCTATGTAGTAAATCATCTGGAACAATTGCATTAAACATTCCCATGCAACCTTCATCAAACACTCCCATTATGGCTTTATTCGTTTTTAAAGTGCGGCCAAAATTTCTTCCTTTTTCTTCATCAGCTGAAGGAAGAGTAACAGATTTAAAATCCTTTACATGACTGGTATTGTGTTTAATTGTACCTGTAGATAACCATTCTGCTAAACCTTTATTAAAAAACTCATCAGTAAAGTCCTGACTCCACAAACTGCTGTAAACTACCTCAGCTTTAGTTAATGAACCATTCAGGTTTAACATACCTACCAATCCAGGCCATTGTCCGCTCCAGTTAGCAACAGTTAAAATCGGACCTTTATGGGTGGTTAGTCCAGCCAGCACATGGTGCGAATATTGCCAAACACTTTCAGCTACAATTAAGGGAACATCAGCAGGTATGTTCTTAAATACTTCAATACCCATTCGCTGCGAGTCTATAAAGCCATGTTTTTTAGCTTCATCATAAACATGGGCTCTTTTAATTTTCCATCCTTGTATTGCTAATGCCTTTGCCAATAATTCTTCCATTTCTTGCTGGGCCGCCCAGCAATCTAAGTTGGCCGATAAACGCAGATCTCCACTGCACACCAGGTAAACTTGCTTTTCAGTATTTGTTATCATCTTTATTAAAGGTTTAAATTATACTTGGTTAATATACGTCACATTGACGGATAATATGTTGCACACCATCTATCAAAAAAACAGTATATTACAAATATGGGGAGCCTTTTATAGAAAACTCTACGAGTTTTTGTCTACTTTATGTGAAATATTATCATTAACTGTAACTTTCATATATTTTTATTTTATTTTAGTTAGCAGACTGAAATCAGCGTTATTTAATAAGAGACCAACCAAATAGAAATTTGTATATGAAACCACATTTCCACAAAGTACCCGTTAAGCTCGAGACTTCTTTTAGTATACGAAATGACGTTGTTCCTAATTTCGGGACGCTTTGGCATTATCATCCTGAATTGGAACTTCATTACATTAAAAAAGGAGAAGGTGTCCGTTTTATAGGTGATAACATCAGTAATTTTTCGGATGGTGAAATGATCTTGCTGGGAGAAAACTTACCACATACCTGGAGGTGTAAGGATAAGTATTTTGAACAGGGTTCTGATCTGAATGTTGAGGCTATTGTAATTCATTTTCTACCTCATTGCTTAGGCCATGATCTCCTAAACCTTCCTGAAGCCTATAAGATTTCCAAATTATATGAACGTGCCAAAAGAGGATTGATTATTAAAGGAGAAACTAAAGAAAAACTATCGGAATTGATGAGTGCAGCAATAAATGCAGAAAATTTAAGTCGGCTAACCATCCTGTTGTCAATCCTAAGTACACTTGCTGAATCAGACGAGTATGAAACAATTACCAACTCTCATGCTTTCTATCAAAGCAATAAGATTGATACGGATCGCATCAATAAGATTTGCAACTATACATTGAGCAATTATAAACGAGAAATTAGTCTGGAGGAGATATCTTCATTAAGCAATCTAAGTATCACCTCATTTTGCAGATACTTTAAATTGATGACTAAGAAAACATACTTCGACTTTCTCACCGAAATAAGAGTCAGCCATGCCTGCAGAATGCTTATTGAAGACAACCTTACTGTGGAGACAATATGTATGGAATCTGGATTCAATAATGCATCTAACTTTTACAGGCACTTCAAGAAGATTATTGGCAGCACGCCAGTGAAATATCGTAGTAAGTATTTGAATAAATACATGTTGCAGTAAGATTTGTTCCTTAAAAAAGGAACAAATCTTCATCTTCTGATTTCTCTTTATCAGCTTCAACCAACTCTATAGTTACAGGATTATCTTCTCTTCTTTTAGATACGGCAATAGCTATACCTCCACTCAATCCTACACCAACTGAAGCCAATATAATGAGAGTTGTCAGGATAAACATCCTGATGACTTTCTTTAAACTTTGCATAATATTTGAAACAAAAATACAGAATGGCTACCCTTAAGCAGCCTTAATTAACTCATTACCTATATTAAACTATAGGCAAACAAATCAATTAGATAAGATCATTTTGATCACTGGTAATTAAATGGTTATAAAAAATGTATTTAATAACTATGGTGGTCTTAATTATCTTAAATAGATTAGTAAAATGTATAAACTTAACTGTCTGTTTTCGATTATAGTTCAATAATGCTTCTAGCGGTAATGTACTTATTGAAGCGCAGTAATTAAATGAACTGCCTAAAACCTGTTTGATTGAGTATTGTAAACTCCGACCTTGTATCTTTTCTTTTTGGATCCAGGGAAGTTCTACCCTATTTTTTTGCTGTTGAATTGTAGACAAAGCTACAGGCACGGACAAACTGAAAATTGACAACATCAATGAAAAGGCAAATACAAGCCTTAACAGTTGTTCTTTTCGATATGATAATTGACTGAAGTTCATTTACATCACAAAGATAATAATATCATAATTAGCTACGCTATAGAACTGTAGGTAACTCTGGTATTATGATTCATATTACTGTTATTGTTTCTCAAAAATATTCATTTTACCTTTTAAACATCATATTAAACTTTACAATTTCAAAGTTTTAAAAATTCAGAATTCTCTTGTTTAGCTATCCTTACTGCATAAACCATTTTAAAAAGATCAGAAAAATTTGCGTAGTTAAATAACTACATTTATATTTGTAGTCAAATAACTACATAATGAATGTAAGAAGAGATGTATTTCAAGCCATAGTAGACCCTACACGCAGGGCAATATTGCTATTGGTTGCTTCGCAAGCGATGACTGCCGGTGCCATAGCTGCGAATTTTGATACCGCAAGACCAACTGTTTCAAAGCACCTGCAAATACTTACGGAGTGCGAATTGCTTGAGCAAGAACAAAAGGGTAGAGAAATTTACTATAATATTAATGCAAAAAAAATGAAGGAAGTAGCTGACTTTATTGAGCCATTCCGTCAAATGTGGGATGACAGATTTAATAAATTGGAATCCATCATGAAAAACTACAAAACAACCTAACCATGGAAAGAAAAACAAAAATTAATGCTCTGGATGACAAACAGGAGATTTTGATTACCAGAGAATTTGATTTACCGGTAGAATTGCTTTTCAAAGCTTATATAGAAGCAGAAATTGTGGAACAATGGATGGGGACGAAAGTCTTAAAGCTTGAAAATAAGAAACACGGTAGTTACCAATTTGAAACAAGTGATCCAAAAGGAAATGTTGTATTGAAGATGAATGGGGTGATTCATGAAATTATTTCAAATCAGAAAATCACCCGCACATTTGAAATGGAGAATACACCTTTTGAGGTTCAACTTGAGTTTTTGCAGTTCGAAAAACTTACTGACGAGACCAGCAAACTTAATATGCATGTTATATACAAATCAGTAGCTGTTAGAGATCAAATACTTAAACTTCCTTTTGCCCAGGGTATCAATATGGCACATAACCGTTTACAAGACATCTTAAATCAAAAAACAACAAATCATGACAACTAAAACAACCAAAGTAATCTATTGGATTGCTACACTCTGGCTATCATTAGGAATGATATCAACAGGAATAGTACAGTTACTTAAAATGAAAGAAGAAGTAAGTCTGATGACAACTTTGGGCTATCCCTCCTATTTGTTAACCATCCTTGGTGTCTGGAAAATATTAGGGGTTATAGCAGTGCTTATCCCTAAATTCCCTTTACTAAAGGAATGGGCTTACGCAGGTTTCTTTTTTACCATGACAGGTGCCGTTATTTCTCATCTGATCGTTGGAGATGCTGCTACGAATCTTTTTGGACCAGTATTATTGTTAGTCCTAACGACAGTGTCATGGTATTTTAGGCCAGAGGATAGAAAATAGTTTACTTTTTACTGAAAACATTCTCCATTTGCCAGGCGTCAAGCGATTTAAGCAAAGCATCATTTCCGCGTGCCTGAATCGATACACCATTACTATCTTCCCTATCAGGATAAGCACGAACAGCAATACATTGGCGTCCGTTTACAAAGACTTCAACGATACTACGGTCTATAAATATTCTCATATTCACCAGTTCTCCTTTTTTGATCTCCACATCAGCAGTTTCCGTTACACGTGACTTCACAGAATTTAATGTAGAAGCCATGGAATTATCAATTGATACTGCACTGTATTGTATCTTAGTTTTCACATCAGCACGACCATTATATCCTCCATCTTTATAGAATAAAATACGGGTGTATTCTTCTTTATTTGGCGAACGCAAGACATTAAGCTCTAGAGTTGTAGCTTTTTGAAGATCAACAGTGAGATTCAGTTCCATCGCATTACCCGAAACGTTTTTAAGAACAACTTCTTTATTGGCTGGTAAAACAGTTTCAGCTATTGACACTTTCTCTCTCCTTAATGACTCCACATCACCAGCTGGTTGAATCTGAAGTTTATCATGTTCATCAAGCGTAAGCAACCATGGTAAGGTCATCATTTCTGTAAAATTCCCATTCCCAATAGGCTTTCCAGAATTCATGTTGAATATTGCTACAACACCACCTTTTCCGTCAGGATAAGCAGATGGTGCGTGTATCCCTCCTTTAGAAACCGGACCATGGTTAAAATCTCCACCATCAGTAACAACAAACTTGTCTCGCTTCTGATCGTAATCGCCGATCATATATTTACCTCCACTCATATGACTAAAATGAAGCAGGATATATTTGCCTTTATCACCTATTGGCCAAAAATAAGGACAAGCTCCATCATCGCCTACCAAGCCATAATTATCCTTTTCTACAAATGGGTGCATATATTCCCATTTACTCAAGTCCTTAGATTTCATTAAAAAATGAGTCCTTATATTTTTCCCACCAGGCCCAACCGGACGAACACCGGCCAGCAAACTGTAATAATGATCACCTTTCTTCCAAATGTTTGGATCAAATATGTTATAAGGTACTTTTTCTCCTTGTTTAGGATAAGGTATAACAGATTGTCCAGTTACTTTTTCCCAGTTTAGTAACAAAGGGTCTGATGAGGTAGCTACCATTGTTCCTACTTTCGTTCCATGATACATCGCGATTACCCTATCATTTTCTACGAATGTAGATCCAGAAAACACTTTCTCCTCAGGATTAGGATAAATTGCATAAGGCAAATCACGCCAGTGGATCAGGTCTTTACTAACCACATGCCCCCAGTGCTGACGTGGATCTTCAGGCGGATACCCTTGGTAGAATAAATGCCAGTTGCCACCCCAGTAACATAATCCGTTAGGATCATTTAAGCGTCCTTCTGGTGTGATATAATGGTAAAAGGGACGATGCTTATCTGCTGCCAAAGCCTTCCTCGAGGCTTCAAAACGTTTCAGTAAAGGATTATTTTTTAATTCTTTCTCTTGTTTACTTAAAGTAGTGCTAAATGTATATTTTGGTACTTTAGATGTATAATCAGCTTGAGTTTGGGCTTGAACAACCAGTCCAGCTGACACAACCAGCAGAGCCGAAAGGGCTGTTATTTTCATTAAAATTCGTTTCATATCTATTTGGTTAAATTAATACTTTATATAATATTCTCTTGATTTTGTTGAATAAAAGATTCTATTTCCAGAGGAGAGTAAGATGGACAAGCACCTATATTCATAGTCACAAAACCACCTATAGCTGTCGCATATTCAAGAGCCTCTTCTTCACTTTTACCATTCAACCTCGCTACAATAAACCCAGAAAGAAATGCATCTCCGCTACCTATAGTATCTTGAATTACAACTTTATAAGCATTTTTATGTATTTCTTTACTTCCGTTGTAAAATGAAGCTCCAGAACTACCTTTAGTTACGATCATCTCTTTTATATCGAAGCGATCAAGCAAAAAAGATGTCTTTTGCCGCTCAGTACGATTTTCCAGGTTGTACCATCCTGCAATGAGTTCAAGCTCCTGTTTGTTCAGCTTTAGCAAATCTGCCATCTGCAACAACTTTTCTAGTTTCTCCTGATCGATAAAAGGAGGACGCAGATTGATATCAAATACTTTGTATGATGCATTTTCCAAAAGCCTGTACAAAGTATTAGAGGTCATTTCGGCACGTGCAGATAAACTTCCATAAACAAATGCATCTGCCTGTTTAACCATCTGTTCAACTTGAGAATCAGAGGAAATGAAGTCCCAGGCTACTGGATACATTATCTCATAACTAACTTCCTTATCTTCAGAAATGTGGACTGCCACTTCAGAGGTTTTATACTCTGTATCTTTCTGTATAAACTGAACTGGTATTCCCTTTCCATCAATAAAGCTTTTGAGATCTTTACCATGTTGATCATCCCCTACACGGCTAACTATATTACTTTCAATTCCAAGTTGATTGAGATGGTAAGCAACATTCATCGGTGCACCACCGGGCTTTCTTCCTTCTGGTAAATTATCCCATAAAACTTCTCCAAAACATACTACACGGTTATTTTCCTGTTTCATTTTCTAAACTGATTATCTATGTTATAAACTAATGGACAATAATATTATGTTCAATCTGTTCCAGTGACTTCCCTTTTGTTTCTGGCATAAGCTTCCATACAAAAAGGAGTTGGATGATCATCATGATACAAAAGAAGAGGAAAGTAGTGCCCCCTCCCAGCTCTTCAGCGAAATAAGGAAAGCTGAAAGCTATAATGGCAGCCATGATCCAGTGGGTGAAACTCCCGAGTGTCTGGCCCTTAGCACGTACTTCATTAGGGAAAATTTCGGAAATAAAGACCCAAATGACCGCGCCTTGCGAAAAAGCAAAGAAAGCAATGTAAAGCATGAGATAAAAGGTAATCAGCAAACCATTGAAATTACCTGTATAAAAGGTGTATGATACGAGTGCTAAAGAAATGATAAGTCCAAAAGAGCCGATAAGCATTAACTTCCTTCGACCAAAACGATCTATAAAACCAATAGCAATGAGCGTGAAGGTAAAGTTAACCAACCCAATTCCTATAGTTGACAACAGAGAAGTGTGAGCTCCAAGGCCCGCCATTTCAAATATCCTGGGTGCATAGTAAATGATGGCATTGATACCAGATACCTGGTTAAATACCGCAAACAAAATGGCCAATAAGACCGGACGCTTGTACTTTCTGGACAATAAAGGCTCTTTGGCTTGCTCCTTTTGATGCTGACCTGATTGTATAATGTCTTCCAACTCTTTTTCAAAATTGATGGGACTAACCTTTCTAAGGACCTCTTTTGCTTCGCTGATCCGGTTACGTTGCAAAATAAGCCATCGTGGACTTTCAGGAACCAGTGGAATTAGGCATAAATAGATCAATGATGGAACAACCTGAATTCCTAACATCCATCTCCAAGAGGATTCTCCACTATTGCCAATAAGGTAATTGGATAAATAAGAAATCAGAATACCAAGTACTATATTGAACTGAAAAAGGGCAACCAACCTTCCTCTGGAATGCGCTGGAGAGATTTCAGATATGTAAATCGGAGCTGCTACAGAGGAAATACCTACACCAATACCTCCTAAAAACCGGAAGCTAAGGAATACAGCCCAATCCTGGGCAAGTGCCGTTCCTAATGCAGATAATAAATAACAAATTGCAATTAGATATAAAGTGTTTTTACGCCCGAAATTATCTGATGGTATAGCACCTATAAGAGCACCTAAAACGGTGCCGATCAATGCAATTGATACTGTTAAGCCATGCTCAAAAACATTTAAGCCCCAGTAATTCTGAATGGCTTTTTCCGCACCTGAAATGACCGCAGTATCAAAGCCAAAAAGAAAGCCTCCTAATGCTACTACTAGCGACCACGCTATGACAAAATTTTTCTTCATGAAGTTTATACTTGGTTTTTACATCACAAAGAAGAAGAAATACTTGTCTTTTGATGTTAAATTTCAATTCAAATGCATTCAAATTTTTAAACAATGCCACTTTAACACAAAAGTCTGTAAAACAATAAATTAATCTCAATCAAAATAAACCTGAAAATCCATTTATATAGATTTTGATACATACATTTCAAGAAATGATACATATCGTTACAAAACCAATGATGCTCTTTTGACTTTTGGCCTTCGCCCCATTTTTATAAGCCGATTCCTTTTGGTATTTTTCCTTACCAAATTTAAACCTGCATCTCCCAGACATGAGAAATTTCATTTTATTCTTTATTACCATTCTGTTTTTTGGCTGTAGCAATAAGGAAACCAAACGGACTGAATATGTAATAGGTTTTTCCCAGTGTATAGGATCAGACGAATGGAGAAAAACCATGCTGGAAGAAATGAAAAGGGAACTTTCCTTTCATCCCGAAGTGAAATTGATTTATAAGGATGCAAATGGCAACAACCATACCCAGATAAATCATGTGAAAGACATGATCAGAAAGAAAATCAATCTCCTGATTATATCTCCAAATGAAGCCAGACCGCTTACACCAATTGTTGAAGAAGCATTCAACAGTGGAATACCTGTTATTGTGATCGACAGGAAAACATCATCAAGTCTATATACAGCATATGTTGGTGGTAATAATTACGAAATAGGCCGGCTAGCTGCAGAATATATTGCAACTAAAGCTAACGGGAAAGCCAATATTCTTGAAATCATGGGACTTCCCGGCTCCTCTCCGGCTATAGAGCGACAAAGAGGTTTTTATGAAGGACTAAAGCCATACCCCAATGTGAAAGTTGTAAAACAGGTATATGGCAATTGGCTAAAAGAAGTGGCCCAACAAGAAGTAACCAAACTAGCTCCTTCGAAATTCAATATTGACATAGTCTTCGCTCACAATGATCAAATGGCATTGGGAGCTTATCTGGCTTTTAAAAAGGTTGCACCTGAGAAAAAAATAAAGATCATGGGTGTTGATGCACTTCCTGGGGCTCAAAATGGTCTGCAACAAATTGCGAATGGCACTATACAATCATCAATGCTATATCCTACAGGTGGAAAAGAGGCTATTAGAACAGCATTGAATATTTTGAACAACGAACCATTCAATCGGGAAAACATTCTAAAAACCCTTGTTGCAGACTCCAGTAATGTGCAATTGATGAGACTGCAAGCTGACAAAATGAATAGCCAGCAGAAAGACATAGAAAGGCAACAGAAAATGCTGGAAGAACAGATGGAAGTCTACAACAACCAGCAGATCATTCTCAATATCCTTGTTATTAGTCTTGTATTTGCCATTGTTTTTGGAAGCGTAGCCTTGTATTCTCTCAGAGAAAACTGGAAAAACAACAAGGTGCTGGAAGCAAAAAATGAAGAGATTCTGCTTCATCAGCAACAGCTTATTGAAATGTCTGCAAAAGCCAATGCAGCCTCCGAAGCAAAATTTAATTTCTTTACCAATATATCACATGAATTCCGTACACCACTTACGCTGATCAATATTCCTTTAGAAGAACTACTGGAAGACAACAAACTTCCGGAAACAGCAAAGAAACACCTTAACATGATCCATAAAAATTCATCAAGGCTGTTGCGACTAGTTAATCAACTCATTGATTTTAGAAAAATAGAGTATGATAACCAAAGTATCAATCCGTCTGAAAATGATTTTATAGCTTTTGTTAAGGACATCGCAAACGCTTTCAAAGATATTGCAAAAAGGAGAAAAATAGATCTGCGTGTCATAACTACAGAAAGGGAGCTTGATGTTTGGTTTGATGTAAATATGCTGGATAAAGTAATCTTTAACTTGCTTTCTAACGCTTTTAAGTTTACAAACGATCATGGGAGAATACATATCAGGATAGAAAAGGACGCTGAAACCAATAGGGTTCAAATCTGGGTGGAAGACAATGGTGTCGGAATGTCTGAAGAAGATGCAAACCATGCTTTCGACCTTTTTTATCAAGGTGAAAATGACCGTGCAAAAGGTTCCGGCATCGGCTTGTCCCTATCTAAAGAAATTATCACCTTACACCATGGCAGTATCCAATTAAAAAGTGAAAAATGGAAAGGTACGAGCTTCTACATCGTACTTCCATTGGGTTCTAAACATTTCAAAATAGATGAAAATTTGGACAAAACAGCCAGCCCTTATGTGATTGATGATCATAATTTTAAACTATATACGATTGAACTGGAGCAGGCAAACCAAGTAAAAAGCAATCTGACTCCTGTTTTTAACACTTTAAAGGAACAATCTGTTCTTATCATAGAAGATAACGAAGATATGCTGGGATTCCTAAAGCAAAGGTTGTCTGCAGATTATGAAGTTTTTACCGCTGATAATGGAGAAACCGGATTGAATGAAGCATTGGAAAAAGTACCTGATCTGATTATATCAGATATAGTAATGCCCGGTAAGTCTGGTATTTCATTGTTGAATTCTTTAAAAAATGACATCCGAACTTCCCATATCCCAGTAATATTGCTCACTGCTAAAACAAGTGATGAACACCAGATCGAAGGAATGCAGGCAATGGCTGATGCTTATATCAGCAAACCTTTTAATATGACCTTCTTAATGGAGTCTATCATCAGCCTGCTTAACAATAGGGTACTGATGCGCAGCCATTATAGTGCTGAACTACCGGTTGATTCCAGAATAAATATGGTGGGTAAACTAGATAAAAAATTCCTTAATGAGTTTTCAGGAATCGTAGAAAGCAATCTTGCCAATGAAAATCTAAGTGTGGAGGAAATATGTAAGATGATTGGTATTTCGAGGGTTCAGTTATACAGAAAAGTAAAGGCCCTGATGGGCTGTGGTGTATCGGAATATATCATCAATAAAAGATTAAAAAAAGCAAAGTACTTGCTATTAAATGAAGACTTATCCATTTCAGAAATTACTTATATGGTTGGCATTGCCTCTCCAACTTATTTTTCTACCTTGTTTAAAAGCAAGTACGGATGCACGCCAACGGAATTCAAAAAGGAAAAAACAATAGAATAATACTAATAAATAGCTATAAATGAATAGTTTCACGCTTGAATTGTTATTTCATATTATAGGAATAAGTTCCGCTTCTGGTTTATTTTTAAAAGACAATTCACTTTATGTAATAGGCGATAACAGTTCCTACTTCTATGAGTATGAATTCAAATCATCAAACTTAAAGCGTTATGCGCTGAGTGAAAATCCTGCTGAAAATATTGAAAAGAAGCTCAAACCTGATTTTGAAGCACTCTCCTATTATGAAAGTTCATTCTGTCTTTTTGGATCTGGATCAACTGAAAACCGGAACAAAATGGTACAATTAAATGCGAATACCAAAGAAAGGGTTTCCGTTCAGGATTTATCAGCATTATACAAAAGAATGCAGGCTTTGGCTGGCTTAGATGCGGAAAACTTTAATATTGAAGGAGTTGTTTGTAGTGGAAATGCCTGGTATTTTTTTAACCGCGGAAACGGGCATTCAGGGAAAAACCTTGTTTTCACCTTTCATAGTAAGGAATTAGCTAATGATTCTAAAATTACTTATACCGAATTAAAGCTCCCAGAAATTAAAGGTATCCGCACTAGTTTTACAGATGCGATCAAAGTGGAAGATAAATTTTACTTTTTAGCAGCAGCAGAAAATACAAATTCTACCTATAATGACGGAGAGGTTTCAGGAAGCATCATAGGATGTATTGACATTGAAACAATGAAAATAACATTCACTAAAAAAATTTCTGATCGACACAAATTCGAAGGGCTGACACTAAAGCACAATAAGAAAAATGAACTATCCTTCTTGTTATGTGAAGATAAGGATAATGATCAATTGCAAGCAGATATTTACCTGTTGAAGATATACTAAGAAAACTATGGAATATTCAAAATAACCTTTGCCAGATTAATAGTTGCTTCGGTTCCTGTATGTTTTCCCGGTTCATCCGATAGTTTCACCACTTCAGTCCACTCAGCATCTTTTGGAAGCGCTTCTGTCATTTTAATTACAATATTCATGGCTTTTGGTCCAGCATCATTGGTGAAGTTTGTTCCTATACCAAAAGACATTCCTACCCGGTCACGACAGTACGCAGCAATACGTTCCACCTTCTCATAATCCAATCCATCTGAAAATATGATGGTTTTACTTCTTGGATTAATACCCATATGCTCATAATGAGCAATAACCTTATCAGCAAATTCAAGTGAGTCTCCGCTATCATGCCTTACACCATCGAATAATTTCGAGAACATTTTATCAAACTGACGAAAAAACACATCTGTTGTATAGGTGTCAGATAAAGCTATACCAAGATCCCCACGATAAACCTGAACCCAATGCTCCAATCCCATAGCATTAGCCATTTTAAAACCATAATATGCAGCATGGAACATAAACCACTCGTGTGCATGGGTACCTATTGGTTTGGTCTGATGTAACATAGCCATATGAACATTGCTTGTTCCGATAAAAGACCCGGCGCCGTATTCAGATAAAGCCTGTAAGACCAAACGATGAACCTCATAAGAATAACGCCGGCGAGTACCAAATTCTGCTACAGTAATCCCCAATTTCCTATATTTTTCAATTTTTTCTCTGGTCTTATTGATGATCTCCTCTTTGCTTATCCGTTCAGAGTGATTCATCGCGTAGAAAAGCTCACAAATTAAACTCATTAGAGGTACCTCCCACAAAATTGTTCGGTACCAAAGACCTTCGATATGCACACTCAATTGATCTCCCTCTTGTTCAATATGCACTTCTTCGGGATTAAACCGGTACCCTTCTAAAAAATCTAGATAAACAGGATCAAGATATGGACAGGTCACTGCCAGGAATTGCTTTTCTTCTTTACTCAGCTTAAGAAGCGCCATCTCATTCACAGCTTTACGAAGGGCGGCAGAGAAACCTTCAGGAAAAATATGTTTACCGCGGTTGATAAACTTATATCTTGCCTTTGCACCAGGAAATAAGCGGATCACCCCCTGTTGCATTGTAATTTTATAAAAATCGTTGTCTAAAATTGAAGAGATCAAAGCATTGGGCATTGTCTGCATAAGCACATTTCTATTTAACAAACTTCATCAACTAAATAGCCACGGTCAACAGGCCTCCATATTTTAATTGTATTGTCCAATAGTCTATCCTTATTTCTAATGATAATTGTTAAATCCTCGTTCCTTTGAGGAAGATTAATATCTACAATATGATGAATACGTGATACAAACACTCCCATATACTTTTCGAAATCCTCATTACTAATTTCAAGGATAATTTGATCATTTTTAAGCAATACCATACAATTTAGACTGGTTTCTGCTTTAAGTAAGTTCACAACTTTTAAAATGAGTGCTTTCATTAAGATATTATTTTTCTTAAACCTTTTTACTTAATTCTTTTCCTATCTACGAACCTTTACTAGTACGTCAATTCAAGAACTGGATAGACCCTATAACAATTCAGATTAGTTTTGGTTCGAAAAAATTAAATAAAAAGATTAAATACCTGATTAATTCTAAGTTTTCTAAACAAACAGAATCTAAATCAAGTAGATTCATGGCTTCTCAATGTCTAAAAATTGTGTGTCTAATAAGACTGTCTAATACAAGAAAAGGGCACTAATCAGCATTTAAATCATTGTTATTAACCCATACCTAAAGGATAAAAATCAAAATTGAAATCCTAAAAAAGATATATATGCAACCTTTGCTATTAAAAGAGGGATAAAAAAACTAAAGCCAGACTAACCAAATTATAACCATGAAGTATTACATTTACATATGTATCACTTTCTTACTCCTTTCTTGCAAAAAAGAGGCTAATAGAAAAACTACAACTAACTCAGGGACTCCTGGAGTTATAAAGCCTAATAGCGTTATAAACTCTAAGATTTTCGAAATTATTAATCTAAACTATCCAGGACTGGAAAAGGCTAAAAGCCTGTTTGAGGCCGATAAACAATATGAAGCAGCTAAAGCTATTCTTGAATATTATAGATTACGCACAAATGTTGTTAACCCGAATCTTTCGTTGTTAAATGTAACGGTTTCTGAAGATGATAAGCTTAAAGCCGATTATGCTTTAGAAAATCGCTTTTTCGTCAACAATTATTATGAAGATGCAGTTAAAAAGATGCCCTACTCTCTGAATAATGGTAATGCCTTAAATTGGTTATTCGAACCAGTAGGAGCTGACAATGAATACCAGAAGCAATTACACAGACATCAGTGGTTTATACCACAGGCAAAAGCTTACCGTACTACTAAAGATGAGAAATATATCCAATCGTGGATTAAGGTTTATAAAGATTGGTTAGTACAAAACCCTATGCCGGAAACGGGAACCAACAATACAACCTGGTGGCAGTTACAGGTTGCAGAGCGTCTTAGCTCACAAACGCAAATATTTGAATATTACAAAAACTCTACAAACTTTACTCCAGAGTGGTTTTCTGAATTCATGGTTCAGTTTAGCCAACATGCCGATTTCCTTGTGAAATATCCTTATAGCGAAGGAAATATTCTTGTTGCTCAAGGCAGTTCATTGGCTTTTGCTGGTGTACTATTTCCAGAATTTAAAAAAGCTTCGGAGTGGATGACTGAAGGTTTCAAAATACTAGATACAGAAGTTAAAACCCAATTTTTAGCAGATGGTATGCATTATGAGTTGGATTTAAGTTATCATATCGGAACTGTTGCCAACTTCTACGAAATCATGAAATTAGCGGATGCTAATAAAGCGATTGTAGGAAACGTTGCTTCAAACTTTAAGGATTATTTACGTAAGGCAACACAGGTGGTTATGAATTTCACTTATCCTAATTATTTCACCACTGCGGCATCAAATAGTCAGTATGTCCCAGGCTTTAATGATACAAGACAGGTCTCTTGGTCAAGATCAGTACTCAATCGTAACTTTACCCGCTATAATGAAATGTTTCCTGATGAACAAGAGTTGCTTTACATGAGCTCTTATGGTAAAAATGGTAAGATTCCGGCTACTACCCCTAAAGCATTCACATCATCTGGATACTATGTATTACGTAATGGGTGGGACAAATCATCAACTATGTTTATCCTGAGCAACAATAATACAACAACAAACTCACTGCAGGTATGGAGTCATAAGCAACCGGACAATGGAACTTTTGAGCTATATCATAAAGGGCGCAATTTCTTCCCAGACCCAGGTGTGTTTGCCTATACCGGCGATGGAGATGATGCGAATAGACTATGGTATCGCCAAACCAGGGTACACAATACCTTGACTTTAGATCACAAAAATATCACTAACGCTAAAGGCAAGTCTCTAGCAGTAGTATCCAACAGTCAAGCTGAAATTGTAGTGACAGAAAACCAAGGCTATACGAATTTAAAACACCGTCGCTATGTATTTTATGTTGACAAGTCCTTTTTTGTATTGGTAGATGAGGGTATTGGTTCTGCTAGTGGAACAGTAAACCTTAATTTAAATTTGTGCGAAGGAAATAGTGAAGTTATTGTAAGTACCGATAAAAATGGCGCCCATACAAACTTTACCGACGGCAACAATATGATTATGAGAACTTTTGGAAGCGATGCCTTAACTACTCTGGCATTTGATGGGAAAGTTTCTTACGCTAAAGGTATTGAAGCTAATCGTAAAGCCTATACGGTTAACATGACAAAAAGTGCTGGACAAACAGCTCGCTACATTACAGTATTGTATCCTAGCAGCCAGGCCAATCTTGTACAGATCAACGCAGAATTTAAACAGCCCTTCCAGGAAACTGGTGTTGCTTTAGAAGTTAGCATCGATGGAAGAACATATAACTTAAATTGTAATCTATAAAATTCATATCATTATGAAGCCAACAAATACTAATCTAAAATTAAAACGATATTTATCGTGGACGTTTATCTTACTGCTTTTTACAGCAAGTTGTAAAAAGGAAGAAGTTATTGATACCACTTCTTTCACAATACATTATACAGGCATGACCGATATTGGCCCATCAATGTCGGGCGTTATTGCGTCTCCCTCTTATATTGGTGCTGCACCAAGCGCTTTCGAAATTACGAGCATCACTATTGATGGCGCAGCTTATACTGGTAATAGTTTCGAAATCAATGCTGATAACGGAAGTGTTAGTATAAAGGAAACTAAGGGTATGCCTATTGGAGTTTACAAAATTTCTATCAGCTGTTTTTCTAATGGAAAGAAGTATGACTTTAAAGATGCCATTGATGTGAATATGATGAGACCTGTACCAGAGGGCATTACAGTTGAGCCAAACAAGCTGACTGTTAATTATGCAGACATCATTGATGCCGGGAACACTGTTGAATTACCTACCGCCCAGGTAACAACAAACAAAAACCACGTTTCAATCAAAAAATATGAAATAGCTAAAAGTGATTTCTCTAAATACTTTGCAATATCATCTACAGGAGTTATATCAGTTGTTAAAGGTGATGCAACTTTAGTACCTGGGAAGTACGTTCTTTCCCTTAAATTAACTACGGGAGCATCGGGTGAAGATGAAGGAATATTTCAAAATGCAGTAGAGATAGATATTATTTCTAAGCCTTTGGGATTAACCTACACACCTTCTTCAGGTAAGATAGAAGAAGAATCTGCACTAAGTGGTAAAACTTCATTTACAAGTACCGTACCAACACTTAAAGGTTCATTAAACGACCTTTCATACTCAATAAAAAGCATTAGTCCAGCTACAAATAAAATAGCGATTAATGCACAAACGGGTGTTATTTCTGTTGCAGAAAACCATGGCTTTACTGCAGGACAAAAATATAAGGTTACAGTAAACGCAAAGAATGCATACGATCAGACCGGTGTTGATTTTAGCGATGTTTTTGTACTGGATGTTGTTGAATTTATAGAACCTATACAATTATTTAGCTATCCGAATAAGAATGCTATACAAGCAGTTGCTTTTGATATAAGTCCAGCCGCAGGTTTCAAAGGGGACGAAGTTCGTTTTGAATTTGTAGAGCTACCAGTTGCATTACAAGGTAAAATCTCTTTAAATGCACAAGGACAAATTAGCGCCCTTAAAGGCAATACAATAGCTAAAGGCACCTACACGGTAAAAGTAAAAGCTACTAACCCTAAAAATGAGTCTACGGCTACCTTTACCCTAACAATTGGTGCAAATCCAAATTTCTTCACTTTCATAAAATATGGAAATAACCTTGGTTTAGCTGCGGTAGAAAACTATGCAAACCAATTCCGTATTCCAGTTGGCGCAGCTCTTTCAACAGTAAGTCCAACACCAACAACAGATGCAGCAGTAAGCTTGATTTATGAAATTAAAAATATTCATCAGGGAGCTGGAACAACAATAGATGCAAGTACAGGAAAGATCACATTAAATGGTATTGCTGCACCACAATGTGCTATTTTTATGGTAACTGCTACGGCAGGAAAAGGAACACCAGAAGAATATTCCGTTCAAACTCCGGTATTTGTGCATAAATCTGAACCCGTAACAGCTCCTAATGGAGAGAAGGCAGTAATTGAATATTCACCTTTTGCTTTCCAGGTAAACCCAAATTCTGGTGGTCGCTCAGCAAAACCAGTAATTACAGGAATCGCTGATAAGAGCAAATTGACAATGGATTATAGAAGGACGTTTAACTATTATAATTTCTTCGGAACTCAGGTGAATGGCCAACCAACTGTAGTAGGATCGTTTATGCGCAGCCTTTGGGAACAATATGCCGAGAGCAGAAACATCAATCCAAATTATGGTTCAAGAGACCCTCTATCCTATTATTCTAACAGGGCCAGCACCAATAATGCGCTTGCATATGTAGATCCATTAACTTTTGAGTTGGTTGTTAACCCCAATAAGTGGACTTCAAATGGAGAAGCAGCCAATGGGGCAATGATCGGACAAATCACGTTTGGAACCGATGGAAATGACCCTGTTAATAGCACATCACAGGTATTCCCTATCGTTGTATGGTTTGATACGAAATTTTAAAAAGAACAGAAATGCGTAATATGATAAAGATAAGTGTAAATAAGGGATTCATCATGACCATGGTGGCATTACTGTGGTCGTTAAGTCTCTCTGCCCAAAAAATTTCCTTAAAAGGAAAAGTTTTAGACGAAACAAATACTCCTCTAAAAGGAGCATCAATAACCATTGTAGGGAAACCTGGTGGTACAATGACAACTGAAAATGGTGCTTTCTCTATATCTACCCAAAAAGGTGAAACTTTAAAAGTAAAATATATAGGCTATAAGGAACAAACCCTTAGAATAGGTGACATGAACGACATAATTATCAGATTAAAACCTGATAACGAGCTTCTGGACGAACTAGTTGTAGTGGGCTATAGTACAGTAAAACGTAGTGATCTTACAGGATCCGTTTCTACTGTTAAAGGAAAAGATGTTGAAGGTTTTAAATCTAGCTCAGTATTAGGTGCATTAGGTGGTCAGGTTTCCGGAGTTCAAATCACACAATATGACGGAGAACCAGGTTCTGGTTTTAATGTCAACATTCGTGGGGTTGGAACATTAACAGGTGATGCTTCTCCCCTATATATTGTAGATGGATTTGAAGTAGCCAACCTTAATTTCCTGTCAAATTCAGATGTAGAATCTATTGAAGTATTAAAGGATGCTTCAGCTTCAGCTATATATGGAGCAAGAGCAGCAAATGGAGTGGTTTTAATTACCACTAAATCTGGAAAGGTGGGTAAACCTCAGATTGCATTCAGCAATGCTAGCACGTACCGTCAGATCAATAAAACATTAGAATTATTGAGTCCTTATGAGTTTGTAAAACTACAAGCAGATGTAAACAGTGCCTATGCAGGTTCTTATTATAAACCAGGTGTTGATGAAAATGGAATACCTTACAAATACCAGTCAGCCGAAGATTATATTGGCGTAAAAGGTATCAATTGGCAAGAAGAAACATTCAGGCCTACCTGGTCACATGATCAAAATTTCTCTGTAAGTGGTGGTATAGAAACAACTAAGTATAATTTCTCCCTAAACAGATATAATGAAAATGGTATATTCAACAATAGTGATTTTGGTAGAACAGCAGCCAAAATGAGAATAAACCAAAAACTAACCAGAGATATAACAGTAGATGCAACAATAAACTATGGTAAGACACTTAGATCGGGAGTTGGAACTACAGCAGATGCTGGAAGATTTAACATGCTTGGACAGATTTTTAGTGCAAGGCCAACAGGTGGATTAAAAGTAGATGATGAAACACTTTTGACATCGGCTATCGACCCTGAAATACTGGAAGATGGTTCAAGTTTGGCTCAGGTAAACCCTATCGTACAAACAGAATCTGTAATCAATAACAGAGCAACAGAGTTATGGTCTTCCAACTTATCAGTTAATTGGGAAATCATGAAAGGATTGACTTTCCGTTCTGCTGGAACCTTCAATACAACCTACTCACGTAACGATCTGTTTTATAGAAACGGTTCAAAAGAGGCTTTCCGTAATGGTCAAAAGCCTTATGGACAAACTCAAATGGGCAAAAATCTACGTTGGACTAACTACAATAACCTGACCTGGAAAAAGAAAATTGACAACAAAAACTCTTACGATGTGATGTTAGGACAAGAGTTATCTTTCAACAGTTCTGAATTTTTGTTAGGTCAGGCAATGGATTTTCCTTTCGACAATCTGGGTAATGACAATTTAGGAGTAGGTGCTACACCAAGCCGTGTAAATTCAGGTTATTCAGATAAGAAGCTTTTGTCATTTTTCGCCAGAGCCAACTACAACTTTGACAATAAATATTTGTTAACTGCCACAATAAGGGCCGATGGATCAACTGTGTTTTCGGAGAAAAACAAATGGGGATACTTCCCTTCATTTTCTGCAGCATGGCGTATTTCTCAAGAGAGTTTCATGAAAGATATTAGTGCTATATCTGATCTTAAGCTTCGTTTAGGATGGGGAGTAGTTGGTAACGATAGGATTGCGAGCTTCCTTTCGTTAGATCTTTACGAGCCTAGCAAATATGGTATTGGAAGTACTACTTACACAGTATTGACTCCAAAGCAACTTAAAAATGATAACCTGAAATGGGAAGGCTCCTCAACCATTAACATGGGGATTGATTGGGGATTCTTAAAAAATCGTGTGACTATGGTATCTGATTTCTTTATCAAAGACACGAAGGATCTTCTATTAGCCCAATCACTTTTAGAACTAACAGGCTTTTCATCCCAATATCAGAATATCGGAAAAATCAGGAACAAGGGTTTTGAACTAAGTATAACAGGTAAACCTATCCTAAAGAAAGATTTCTCATGGGAAACTAATTTCAATATTTCATTCATAGATAATAAATTGGTAGCTCTTCAATCCGGCGCAAATGCGATGTACACACGCTCTGGTTTTGATAGTAACTTTACTGAGAATGATTATGCAGCTATTATTGGTCAGTCATTAGGTCTAATTTACGGTTATGAATTTGATGGCGTATATCAGTACAATGACTTCAATACTACACCAGATGGAAAACTGATTTTAAAGGATGGAGTTACCGACAACAGACGTATTACAAACCTGGCTCCAGGAGCTGTAAAGTATAAAGATCAGGATGGTGATGGTATTATATCTACTAATGACCGTACTGTTATAGGAAATGCTATTCCAAAAATGTATGGTGGTTTTAACAATACATTCTACTATAAGAATTTTGATTTAGGTGTGATGGTACAATTCAACTATGGTAACGATATCTATAACGCAACTCGTTTATACGCGACACAATCTCGTTCTGGACGTAGAAATATGCTTGCAGAAGTTGCAGATAGATGGACACCTACACATGCTTCAAACAAAGTTCCTTCAACAAATGGATATATTACAAACGATGTTTACTCCCGCTTTGTTGAGGATGGTTCTTTTGTAAGGTTGAAAAGTGTTGCATTAGGCTATACCCTACCCGCTGCATGGACTAAAAAAGCTTATATGTCGAAAGCAAGAGTATTTACATCAGCACAAAATTTGCTTACGTTGACAGGATACAGCGGTTATGATCCAGAAGTTAGTACTTCAGGAGGCAATCCAATGACTCCAGGGTTAGATTGGGGAGGTTATCCTAGAAGTAAGGTATTTACATTCGGATTAGAAGTTCAGTTTTAATCAATAAGATAAGAAATCATGAAAAGTAAAATTTATTATATACTAGCTGCCTTTGTGTTAACGATGAGCACATCGTGCAAGGATTATTTGGTAGAAGAATCGAGAACAGATATTGATAAAAGTAAGTATATGCTGAATGCAGCAGAAGCCGAAAATGTACTATTAGGGGTTTACCGTAATATGGTAACTGATGAATTATATGGTTATCACCTATCTATCCTATTTACCATGGGTACAGATATTTCCCAGGTAGAGGGTAGTACAAATGAAAATTTCCGTATCATTCCTACCAATTCGTTCTCTGCCAATCAGGTAGAAGTACAACGTACCTATGCTACATTATATAACTCAGTTTACAATGCCAACGATTTTATCGAAAGCCTGGAAAAGAAAATGGTTAATTTTTCAGATAAAGATAAACAACTGGCTACAATTTACCTGGCTGAGGCAAAAGGCTTGCGCGGACTATATTACTTCGAATTATTACGCCGTTATGGACATATTGTATTAATCACAAATACTGCAATGTCTAATCAAGCTCCTGCCACCTTTATACAAGAAGACCCTGCAAATGTTTATAAATTTATTGAACAGGACTTGAAATATGCGGTTGAAAATCTTCCATATGCAGTTGATGATACTTACAGAAACAATAAGAGTTTCAGACTATCCAGGGGTTCGGCATTAGGTTTATTAACCAAAGTATATGCAACATGGGCAGGAAGCCCCGTTAAAGATGTTTCAAAATGGGAAATGGCTGCAAAAACTGCACAAATATTAGTGGAGTCAAACAAACACGGCTTGCTTGAAAATTATGAACAATTATGGAAAAACTCTGGAGCAGGATCATGGAATCCAACAGAAAGTTTAATTGAAGCTTCTTTCTACTCTCCTACAGCTACAAACGGAGCTGCAGATCCAATTGGGCGTATCGGTAAATGGAACGGTGTTAGAGCTACTATTAGTGCTGAACGTGGAAGCAATGCTGGTAACGTGAAGGTTGTACATACTTTTGTATTAGATTGGCGTAACTATCCGGAGGATCTAAGGAGAGATATTTCTGTAGCAAACTATCAGTATAATCCATCTAAAGTATTATGGGTAAAAGCAACTAGTGACTCTGAGCAACTTGCCTTGACTAATGATGCAGACCCAACAAAAAAACAAAGAGAGAAACAAAGTTACACACCTGGTAAATGGGATACCGAAAAATATGTTCCTCAAAGCAATAAGCTAATTAACAATGATAAATCTAACATCAATTGGTATGTTTTACGCTATGCAGATGTGCTATTGCTATATGCAGAGGCACTGAACGAATGGAAACAAGGTCCTACAAATGATGCTTATGCTGCTATTAATATGGTAAGAAGACGTGGTTACGGTTTACCTGTAACAGCAACCAGTACCTTAGCTGATTTACCAGCAGGTTTGGATGTGACAGGTTTCCGTAATGCTGTTCATAAAGAACGCGCATTTGAATTGGCTTTTGAAGGAGACAGAAAATTAGATTTAATACGTTGGGGAATTTACTACGAAACAGTTAAGGAAACAGCTAAAAATCTTGGATCATGGTGGATCACTGCCGGGGCTCCTAACTATGTAGTTGCACAACCAGGTTATACTACAAAAACAAAACACGATCTATTACCAATTCCACAAAGAGAAATGGATTTAGCGCCACACTTTGACCAAAACTTTGGTTGGTAGTGCGTTATTAGAGTAATAATTGAATTCGCATAAAGAAAACGGTTAAGAAGAATTTCTTAACCGTTTTTTAATTAATAAAAAAAGCCATCCTTACGGATGACTTCCCCCAAAACACTTAAACTAAAAAAAAGCATTTATCTGGATTTTTCTTTAAGCTGCCTTACCTCTTTCTTTAAAAGCTCAATTTCAGCTTGCTGCTCTTTAATTGCAGCCACAAGTACAGGAATCAGGTTCTCAGTTTGTACTTCGCTATATTTAGCTACTTTGGAACTATTTTTACCAGCATCATATACTTTTGAAGCCTCATAAACCATTTCAGGAAACTCTGTTTGCACATTGCTGGCCATAAAACCATACTGTGCTCCTGCTGGTAATTTAAGATGCTTATACTTACTTACATCATAATTAAATGTAACCGGTTCAAGATTTTTTAAATGTTGGGTCGAGTTGGCAATCTTACCAACATTAACTTTCAGTTCCTGCTCATTAATTTTTTGTGCACTAGCTGTTAATGTAGCTGCACCTAATAAAAGTCCTGTAACAGAACATTTTAAAAAATGGTTCTTCATAAAATAAAATTTTGTGTAAATACTTAATTATTGACTGTTCAGAAATTAAGAACAGTAGTCGGGAGGCGGATATGGCAATGATATACAAAGAGCCATAACATCAGGCACAAAAATCTGCCTTGCTTTCTTAGCAATTGTTAATGAAGCCACCTCAAATAAAGGTTGTCCGATAAAATCTTCATCTGCACTTTCTATTTGTTTGCTTTCTTCTTCAGTTTCGGAATTATCATCCGTTTCCTGACCAATACAATAGATAAGGGTATTTTGTACATCTTGACGATCAGCAGCAAATAACGGCACAGCTTTTACCAGTAAAAAGGTAAGCAAAACAAATAAGCCTGTTATTCTTCTAAACATAAGTCGCTGGTCCGTATAATGTTATATTAGGATATCAGCAAATATAAGTGCTGGCTCTCAAAAAGCCAATCACTGTAATGTATTTTTTTTAATAGATTAATGCTAAGAGATACAAAAAACTCCGGCAGCAATACGGTCAACAGCCTGTGCCATACGTTCAATTTGTTGTTCTGTACTTTGCCCCTGTTCAATCCAGGAAACGTATTTGTCTCTCTCCTGCTCTTTCCAACTTTGAAAATTCTTCAAAGCTTCCGGATCATCCTCAATACAAAGCAGAAATTCTGCCTTTACATCTAATTCCATGGTTAGGGCGAATATCTTAAGCTTAATCTGATCACCAGCCTGTTTGCCTATTAATTTCCTGATTTCAGCTTTTACAGGAAGGAAACGTTGCCCATTACCTAAAGACAGCAAACCAATTTCAGCAACCTCATAATCATCAAATAATGCACATACTTTATCCCAGCCTAAAGGCTTACCCGAAGGAGCCTTAATTTCAGGTAGTCGTACAAAAGTCCAGCCTCCTTTTCCAGGAAACTTTTCTAACATTAAAGCTTCGTCTAATAATAAGGTATTCATCTGATTAAAAAGTATAACAAAAATACAAATTGTTAACTACTCTTATTATCTTATTTCCTGATCTTTTATAAAACAAACAGATGCTAAAGGCAGTTCGTCATGTTGCCAGTTTTCATTTTCCCTTACAAAATCTTTTCTTTCCAAAAAATCCAATAAGGGATTCTCCATATATTCATTTATCCAAAGTGCTTCATAGGATCTGCATACGGTCATACACTTCTCAAACAAAGATTGCATGATCATTGGATCTGAATATTTATTTAATATTCCAAAGTCTGCTATTCGCATGCTTCGTTTCTGTTCCAAACGTACAGGTCTTTTGCCTTTAGAGGTAATCCTTACATATCCTGCTGGTTCATCATCTGCATAAACCACCAACCATTGGTTTGACATGCTGTTTACTTCAACAATAAGACTCTTTTCATTAAAATTGTCAGCGATATACTTATCAAGCACTTGTACCTCTAATAAATTTGAGAATTTCTCTTTAGCAATCTCTCTAGTTAGCATCAGCAATATATTCAGTCCCTGTTCAGTTGCTATTGTAAACTTTGTTATAATCTTTGTATTCATTTCCTGTGCTTTAGATTTACAAAGTTATTAAGCTTAACAATTTAATGCTGGTACACAATTTTAAAGAATTACCAGTACAGATCTTATCAAAAGTACTTTCCAGCAAGTTTTATAGCTTCCAGCTTTTTTGGGGAGAATTTATCGGCAAAAACAAGCCTGAAATTATTCGAAAAGTTATTAGAAAAGGAAAAAGTATAGCCTGGGGTAAATCTTACTCCATTTTTTTCACATTGACGATAGAAATAATCCATGTCAGTATGCCCTGGCATTTTAACCCAAATATTATAACCACCTGATGGGGTATACATTAATGTACCTTTTGCAAAATTATCCGACAATAGATTAATTGTAAAATAAGCATTCTTTGCCAATTCCATTCGGAATGCACGAATGTGTCGATCATAGCTACTACCCTTAAGCAAACGGTTAACTGTTTCCTGATAAATTGGAGATACCGTGCTGCCCAATGAGAATTTAATTTGTTCAGCCCGATCCATAAATTTCCCAGCAGATAACCATCCAAGTCTTATACCAGGAGCAAGAGTTTTAGCGTATGAAGAATAAGTCATGACGAGTCCGCTTTCATCATAACTCTTTATATTGCAAGGTCTTTGCCCGCTAAAATTAAGATCACCATAGATGTCATTTTCTATTAAAACAATATTGAGCCTCTGTACAACCGCCAGTAATTTCTGCTTTTGTTCATCAGTCATCAGGATACCTGTAGGATTATGGAAATTAGGTGTAACAAGCACAGCTTTTACCTTATTCTTCTGACAAGCCTTTTGCAAAAAGTCAATGTCAAATCCATATCCCAGCTCTATTGGAATTTCTATGACTTTAAGGTTTAACATTCTGATAACCTCCAGTACAGAGAATACACATGGACTTTCTACTGCTATGATATCCCCACTGTTACATACGGTCGCTAAAGCAATATACAATGCCTGTAAAGCACCATCAGTAATAATCAGCTCATCAGGATTGAGTCTGGTCTGATAACCTGCAGCTCTCTTCACAATACT
The DNA here is from genome assembly GCF_041645105.1 of Pedobacter sp. Taxonomy (GTDB): domain Bacteria; phylum Bacteroidota; class Bacteroidia; order Sphingobacteriales; family Sphingobacteriaceae; genus Pedobacter. The sequence continues at coordinate 43,085 of NZ_JBAZQQ010000003.1, read as the reverse complement.
TTTCTTCAAATCTTCAGATCCGTTTGAAGGGTAATACCTTAAAAGACTAACTCCATTCTCTCTGATCACTTGCTGCATAGTTCGTAATAACAATTTTTGAGGGATAAGCAAATCACCAGGAGCAGCAACATTAAACTCGGAAAGCTTTTTTTCCGATCTTAATGAAGTAATGTGTACCAGATTATTTTCGAATATAGGATCTCTTATAACTGGAGACTGAAGAGCTTCCTGTTGATCAAGAGCATTTACTGGTCTTGAACTTACATAATATCCTGATTTAGCTACACTTTCTACCAATCCCAGAATCATCAAGTGTTCATACCCTTTTTGTATAGTGCTTATACTTGTCAGATATTGATTTTTTAATTCACGAACTGATGGTAGCTTATGGCCTGGCTTATAAATACCTTCCCGAATGTTCTTTTCAATAGATGATGTAAATACCTCGTACTTATATGACTTCATTCAAACTGTACTGGGTATTTTAAAAAAAGTAACCCTGTATAGCAAACTTAGAGATTATATCTTTGGAAACAGATAAATGAAAATAGTCAATTAATATTTATAGAAAAGTCCTAGGTTTGAAATATCATCCTGTATATAGAATGTAATAATACAGGAATCGTAAACAAAATTAAATATATCATTTTAGCTAAAAACCATGTTTAAAAAATACCTGATTATTCTTTTTTTATGGCTGATCTCAGGATGTACTATTTTATTTGCTCAGGATTCGCTATCCGTATGGAAAATAGAATACCAATACATCCGTAAATCATCTGATACGCTTATTAAACCAGATGTAAAAATGGCTGATGTAGCATCATATGGAAGCGTAACTTTATATTATACCGATTCGACATATCGGATTCAATATTCACCTAAACATTGGGAAATTGGCGATTTCAATGCCGCACATAGTTATAACATTTATGACAACCTAGCCAGGGAAGGACTTTCTGCGACACAACAAATGCCAGATCTTCATGAAATTTCGGATAGTGAATTTCCTATAATTTTATGGGCTGATGATTATAAAATGATTAAAGCTGAAGGGAAAGTAACGATGATGGGTAAAGCCTGTAATAAATTCGTGTTTCATCCTCAAAAAAAACTTGTTGATGCGGTATATGAAGTCTATGTATCCGATGATGTGCCCAGAATTTCCTGGCACCCTTATACATTTATGAGTCAATTATCAAGTGGCTTTTTAGCTTTATACAAAAAGAATGTCGCCAATACCTTGTTAGAAGGTTTAGAAGCAAAGGAAATCAAGCAAGTAAACGTCTCATTTGATTTTTTCAGGCTTCCAAAAACAATGAAAATTCAGAAAATGATTGCCCCACCTAAACTTAATTAATAGGCAATCAATGAGTTTCATTTAAACATATTACATATACACGATGTTTTTCTAAAAATATACTGGCATAATTTTCGTCTGCTTACTATTAGTAAAAAATAAAAATGAGAAGACTCTTGAAATTTAGTTTGTGTCTGTTTTGCTTAACCGGCCTATTGAGTTGCTACACGAATAAATTTTACAGTAAAAATGATTACTCTTTGTATCAGAAAGACTTCCACTTGAGTGATTCTACTTTATTAAGGACAGATGGAGTTTACCTCCAAACAAAGATCTGGACCAACGAGAATGGAGGAAAAGAACGGATCCCTAAGGAGCGGAAAATCTATAAATTCTATAATACTGGACAAGCAAATATGATTCTTGATTTAAATAACAGCCTAAAAACAAATCAACAGTATATTGACGCAGTTAATACCAGAATTAAGAACAAAGTAACTCCTACACTTTTCCAGGGATATTACCGCTTAAATGGAAATCGAATAGTAATTCAATCTGTAAATCCACCTCGTAACGTGTTTTCATATGCGTATGCAGTTTTAGAAAGTAACAAACTAATAATAGTAAAATCAACCATCGAAGGAAAAGGAAAGATAGATGATAAGTTCTTTACAGATTATTACAAAGAGTATTATACTTTTGTATCCACTGGTGATGACTCTTATATGGAACCTAATTGGTAATAAAAAAATATGAAACTAACAATCTCACTATGTACAACGGTAGCATTTTTATTTGCGAGTTGCAATGATTCTCCACATAAAACTACTAAGACTAAAGCAGAACACATTAACAAGGAAGTATCGAAGCTCAGGTCGATTAAAAAAGGTGATTCTTTGGTTTATGAAAGTCCATCTTTTTCATCTTATACTGAAAAGGTTAAAAGGGGAACTGGGATAATTTCTTTTTACTTAGATGTAAATGACAGACTAGACATCTGGAATATGGACAATACCAAATTTGGAAATATTGTGCTAAAAAAGGACTTGACTTATCTTACGCTTAACATGCCAAGGAAAGTCATCGCCCGAAAATTAGTACCGGAGTATGAGTTCGCTGCCTTTGACTTTGATGCAGAAAATCTAGAAACGGATGAAAAATTCATCATTATTTACATCAATAAGGCCAAAAGAAAAGTAAAAAAGTCAGGAGCTAAATTTGTTTTTGCATCCAGGAATTAATTGTAAACCTGATAAATCTAGGACAGAAAAAAGTCATATAAAATCTGAGTCAAATTCAAGTTGTTAAAAATGTGCAACTTTACTATGTATCTACAGATTTATAAAGGAATCATGATTAAGAAAACCATATTCATTGCTTTATTCGTATTATCTATTACAACCTTATGGGCACAAAAGGTTCCTGTTTTAAGTTCCGGCAAATGGCATGCATCATTGTTACGAACAGATGGAAGTCACATTCCAGTTCAATTTGAAGTTAAGGAAGAAAACAAAAAGTCAGCTATTTATATCATCAATGGTACCGAGCGACTCAAAACAGATCCTATAATTATAGCCAAAGATTCAGCAATTATTAAAATGCCTGTTTTTGAATCATATTTCAAAGTTAAATTTATCACAAAAGATAGCATCAATGGATTTTGGATCAGGGCCGCAGAAAATAAAGATATCGTCATGCCCTTTGCTGCTTCTACAAAAGTTAGATCTTCAGCGAAGATATCTTTTAAAGCACCTGAAAATATAGCTGGTAAATGGACAATAGAATTTACAAGAGCTAATCAAACCAAGAGACCGGCAATTGGACAATTTGTCCAAGTTAAAAATTCAATTTCAGGCTCTATCTTAACCCCATCTGGGGATTATAGGTATTTAAACGGAACCATTTCAGGTAATTTTTTTGATCTTTCCACTTTTGATGGAATTCATGCCATGTTGTTTGAAGCTAAAATTGAAGGAGATACTATTAAAGGTTCTTTATTATCTGGAGCTTCTGGAAAAGAAAGCTGGATAGCCACAAGAAATGAACAAGCAGCCTTATCGACCACTCCAGTAACCACAATAAAAGAAGGGAGTAACGGTATACCTGATTTTCAATTTAAAGATTTAAATGGCAAACTGGTATCCGTTAAAGATCAACGCTATAAGAACAAAGTAGTCATTCTGCAGATCATGGGATCATGGTGTCCAAACTGTATGGATGAAACTGCTTTTTTAAGTGAATACTATAAGAAAAACAAACATAAAGGCATAGAAGTTATTGCCTTGTCCTATGAACTAAGTACCGATAACGAACGCTCAAAAAAGAGTCTGCAAAAATTCCAGACCAGGTTTGATGTTCAGTACCCTATCCTTCTTACTGGTGTGACCGTATCAGACCCTAAAAAAACTGAAAAAACGCTTCCACAATTGACAGATATAAAGGTTTTCCCGACAACAGTTTTTATAGATAAAACTGGAAAAATAAGTCATGTAGAAACCAGTTTCTACGGACCAGCTACCGGGCAACATTATTTAAAATATAAAGAAGAATTTGAAAAAACTGTCAATCAGCTACTAAAGCAATAGGTTGTCACATCCTAAAATAGCTTGACCTGAATCTCCTCAAAAAATAAACTTATAATCATCTATACGATCTGATTTCACAAAACGTGTCAATTTACCCTCGTGAAAATAAAAGAATGAATAAGGTTCAGGTTTGGGGTTAAATGAATTATAGGAGATAATGCGATAAATATTTATACCATCATTATCAATCGACATCAATTCGGCAGAGCGATTAGCTTGTTTGAATTCACTTTCTAACATACCTATTTTAATTGACGATTCTTGATACGACATGCTCTTGCAACCTAAAGCAACTACCGCCAGGCAGATTAAAATTATTTTTTTCATGTTTGTTTATTTGTGTGTAGAGAAACGAGTCCAATAACAATGCCCATTTAATTATCTATATAATAAATCAATGTTAATAGTTCAAAAAAGACAAACAAAGTGCTGATTATCAAGATCTTTGTATAAGGTAACTTTTTTGTTTACACAAATTAACTGGTAGTAATAGAATTCACTTTTCTGAATGTTTTGGAATTGTACTGAAATAAAAACACAGCAGTAATCTGAGTACCCAATATTTTTTTACTTATTTAGCAATTGAGACAAATAGTACACGTTATAAATTAGATGAACATACAACCGCTTACCGCATTTGAAAAGAAAAAGCTTAAAAGCCTACTGATACAGCGACTGATCTTTTTTGCAATCTTCATTACTCCCCTACTATATGCATACGTGATCTTTATTAAAAATATGATTAAGGACATATCTACTAACCAAATTAGTGGATTAACATGGTTTGGGGCTATCCTGACTATAATATTTACCATTTTACTTATCAACATAGTTATACCTTTTTATGTACGTACATTTAGGCACTGTCTTCAATCTTCGAAAAGAGTAATAGATACTGTTGTAAAGAACGTAACTGTAGAAAATGCAATAAGCAGTGCCTTACCACCCCGCTATATTATAAAGACCGAATATAAGGAACTGGATAGCTGGGCAGCAGCAGTAATATTGGGACATGGTGTTAGTCCACATCAACTAAGACCCGGCATGACAGTACGTATCCATTGCACTATTGATCGCAGTCATGATATTCTGTTTATAGAAAGAATTTAATAAGTCGCATTTGCCCCCTTAACTTGTCATTTCTGCACATCTACATGTACCTATTATTACTGTACATTTGAGTAAACTAAATGAGAAAACAATTATGGCTACTCAAATTTTCGTAAATCTACCTATTAAAGATCTAAATCGATCTGTAGAATTCTTCACCAAACTTGGTTATACATTTAACCCCAAATTTACCGATGAAAAAGCAACTTGCATGATCGTTAGCGATACGATTTACATTATGCTGCTTACTCAACCTTTCTTTCAGACCTTTACTAAGAAAGAAATTGCAGATGCACACAAAACGATAGAATGTACTATTTGCTTATCTGCAGACACAAAAAATGCGGTTGACGAAATGATAACTAAAGCAGAAGCAGCTGGTGCGACCATACCTAATCCAGCAAGCGACTACGGTTTTATGTACCAACATTGCTTTGAAGATCTAGATGGTCATCATTGGGAGTTCGTATGGATGGATCCTAACGGTTCGGCCGAACATCAGGGATAAATATAGATGTAATGTGCTTTTAGTTTAATTGCAGTAATCACAAGGCTCAATGTTATTATTTTATTAAATATTAACATTGAGCCTTGATCTTCATTAAAGAGCTGTAACTTTAATATAGAACAAATCCTTTACTCCTATGCTGCAAATCAACATTCCCCTAATAGCTTTAGCCGCCATTCTTGTCATTGGCTTGATTATTTATCTCATCTACAAAAACATCAAAGACAAAAAGAAATATGAAAAAGAAAAAATCCAGTCCGAAATAAAGCCAGAAAAACACGACGGAGACCATATTTAAATTACCATTTATTAAACTGTAACATATTGGTTATCATTCAATAAATGTCATAAAATTTCTGTTACTTATTAAGAAAATCCTTATTAGTATGAAAAAAGCTAAATTAATCAAAACTGCAATTGCTTTCACTGCTATTGTTTTATTTAGTGCAACAGAAAAAATTAACGCTTGCACCAGGGTGGTTTATAAAGGCCCGAACAACACAATCATTACTGCCAGGAGCATGGACTTCACCATCCCTATTCCCTCTAACTTATGGCTGTTCCCCAGAGGAATGGAACGTGACGGAAGTACAGGAAAAAACACCGTGAAATGGACTTCTAAACATGGCAGTATGACCACTAGTTCATGGGATATTGCTATATCGGACGGCATGAACGAAAAAGGTCTTGTTGCCAATATGCTATGGCTTGTAAGTTCAAAATATCCTGAATTTATAAAAGATGGTAAAGGTAAAAAAGGCCTGGCTGTTTCTCTATGGGCACAGTATGCGTTGGATAATTTTGCTACTGTAGCCGAAGCTGTGCAACAGTTAAAGAAAGAAGAGTTTATTGTAGTCACAGATTTTATCCCAGGAACAGATAAATATACTACAGTACACCTGTCTTTATCAGATGCAAGTGGCGATAATGCTATTCTGGAATATATTAATGGAAAGTTAGTAATCCATCACAACCCTTCTTATACTGTAATGACAAACGACCCTGTATTTGAACAACAATTGGCAATAAACGAATATTGGAAAGGCATTCCAGGTAATATATTTTTACCTGGTACTAATAGAGCGGCTGACAGGTATGTCCGTGCATCCTACTATATTACTGCCATCCCACAAACAGACGATACTAGAATTGCAGTAGCTAGTGCTTTCAGTGTCATCAGACAGTGTTCTGTTCCTTATGGTATTTCTACTGAAGGTTTCCCAAATCTGTCCACTACAAGATGGCGAACAGTTTCTGATCAGAAAAATTTAGTATATTATTTCGAAGATGCCCTTAGCCCTAATGCAATTTGGGTTGATTTGAAAAAATTAGATTTCAGTAAAACCGGAAAGGTAAAAAAGCTTGCATTGGACAAAAATCAAATTTACGCAGGAGAAACATCTAAGCAATTTGTAGAAACAAAACCTTTTATATTTCAAGGTATTTAGAAAACAAATAGTTACAATCTTCAAAATAGCACTAATGAACCCCAGCTCACAATGAATTGGGGTTTATTGTTTTTTATTTCCACTAAGAGCTGTAGCCCCTATGCTTGCAGTGATGACACAAGCAACAGAAGTACACTGCAAAAGAGTTAACTTTTCAGATAAGAAAATCAACCCTGAAAAAGCAGCAAAGGCAGGTTGTAAACTAGTTAAAATACTAAATATTTTTGCTGGAAGCCTTTTTAATGCCACTAAGTCTAACGAAAAAGGCAATGCACTAGATAATATAGCTACTCCCAGACCTTTAAAAAAAAGAATTGGGGTTAGATTAAAAACTTTACCATCCCATAAAGCAAATGGCAAAATAATCAGGGTAGCGAAAAGCAAACCTGTGGTAACAGCATCCTTTCCTTGCATTACTGTTGTTACCTTTCCACCCATTACAATGTAAACTGCCCAAAAAACACCTGCTAGAAAAGCCAGAAAAAGTCCAAGCAGATCAACATTATTACTTTGCCAGGGAACAATAAGTAATATACCAGCACATGCCAGTAATCCCCAAACAATATCTATCCATTTACGCGATAAGGACAGAGCTAAAAACAAAGGGCCAATAAATTCTACTGTTACAGCCAACCCTAAGGGAATCCGTTGTATGGCTAAATAAAAAATGAGATTCATCGCCGCAATTCCTATTCCGTAAATGGAACAGTACAACCATTGTTGTTTAGTGAAATTAGACAACTTAGGACGATTAATTATAGTAAGCAGTGTAGCCGATAGACCAATTCTTAATACACTCGCTCCTGTTGCACCTATAGCAGGGAAGAGTTGCTTAGCTATAGAAGCTCCACCCTGAACACAAGCCATAGATAACAATGCAGCTGAAATGGCCTTATTCGATTTTTCCATTTATAAAATAACTTTACTATTGGGTACTACACTTCTATTTGATAAATCCTTGATTCCTCATCCCATGGATGATAACCTTGTCCAATGTATTTGAACCCATATTTCTCATAGTACCCAATATGGTTTGTAGATAAATTGAGATGCTTAAACCCGGCTTCTTTTGTGTCTATTTTTGCCTTTTCTATCAACAATGTCCCATAAGCATTCCCTCTATGTGTTTCGTCAATAAATATTGCACAAATCCAAGGATATAAATCCATTCTACTTATGAAGTCATTTGTTATTAATCCCGCACAGCCTATGATCTCTTCATTTTTTTCTAATAAATACCATTGAGGCAGGAACTGGCTTGCGTTGATACAATTGGAAATACAATTTTCATATATAATTGGTGAAATTTCCGACCAACTCTCTTGTAAATACCTTATTGCTGTTTCTTTATATTCTGGATTTTCTCTAATTGATATTATTCTCATTTCAATTTTGGCTTTACTGATTCTTCCGGATCAATATAGGAAAATTAATAGACTAAGGTGATTCACTTAAAATACCCCGATTCTTAGCTACATTAAATAGTACTTCAAACATTCTTTCGGGCGAGAAAGGCTTATTCAGAATATCAAAAATATGCATTTTAGCGAGTTTCAATTTTACCTCTGTCATAATATCTGCAGTAAAAATAACAATATGTATTTCCGGATACTGCTGCTGTATAAGATCAGCCAAAGCGTAACCATCAATTTCCGGCATATGCAGATCCAGCAAGGCTACATCATAGTGATTATCTTCCAGCATTGCAAGAGCTTCTTTTCCACTATAAGCGCAGTCAGGTACGCTACCAAAGTACTCCAGCTGTTTTTTAGCCACCAGTACATTAATAGGGTTGTCTTCTACAAACAAAATACGCAAACCTTTTAACCTACTTTGATATGAAGTAATTTCAGGACCTGGCCTGAATGTCCCTGGAGAATTCTCGTCATTAGCCAAATCAAAATTCAGCTCAAAATAAAACTCTGCTCCTTCGCCAGCTATACTTTTAAGCAAGATTTGGCCATCGTGTAATTCCACTAATTTCTGGGTAATCGCCAAGCCTAAACCCGTTCCGGTATGTTTACGGTGGACATCCTGTTGTACTTGTTTAAAGCTTTCAAAAACGGTTTCATGAAGTTCCTGTGGAATACCCATTCCGGTATCTTTTACAGAAAAATGCACACTAGCCTTGTTGCCTGTCAACGCTACAAGACGCAAGGTAATGGTTATCTCTCCACTTTCAGTAAATTTAATTGCATTGCTTATCAAATTATTCAAGATCTGTCCGAGCCTTACCGGATCAGCAATCAGCCTTTGAGGAATATCATCATCAATAAAACTCTTCACCATAATCCCTTTAGCCTCGGCCAGGGACTTGAACTGATTTTTGATATTCCTTACCAACTCAAAAATGTTCACTTCTGCCAAAACCAACTCCAACTTATCACTTTCAATTTTGGTAAGATCCAGGATATCATTAATGAGCTGTAATAAATGATCTGCCGAAAAGATCAGACTACGCACATACTCTTCCTGATCCATAGTATGTTTAAGTTTCAACAAATTTGCAATGCCAATGATTCCATTTAGGGGTGTACGGATTTCATGGCTCATTACCGAAAGAAAATCCGTTTTTGCCTTTGCCGAATGTTCCGCAATATCCTTTGCACGCAGCAGTTCCAGTTCAATTTCCTTCTTTCTTGTAATATCCGTAATAGCTCCTCTTAGCACCACCACCTTATTGTCTACTACAACAGGTATACCAATGGCCCTAACCCATTTTCTTACACCCGCAGGCGTAAATAGCCTGAGTTCAAGATCGTAAGGTATTTGCTTTTCAATCGCATCCTTTATCTGTGCTTCCATCATCTGGGCATAACCTTCCTCGTAGCGTGAAAGTACACCTTCAAATGTTGGAACAAAATTCTGCTCATCAACGCCATTTATTTCATAAACCTGCTTGGTCCAGAAAACTTCACCTGTCAGTAAGTTAAATTCCCAGCCCCCCGTTGTACTGAGTTCCTGGCTCACATCCAGAATTAGATTGCTGCGTTCCAGGCTTAGTTTTACCTCCTGAAATGCCAGTTCGCGCAGGGTGCGATCCGTGATGTCCTCTAAAAAACCAATATAGTAGGAAATAACACCTTGGTCATCAAAAATAAATTTTGCATTCACCTTTAGCCATCGAATCCCTTCAGAAGGGTGATGTATCCGATAAACAAAATCGAATATTTCTTTTCCTTCCGCCATCACATTCTGTAACAGATTGTTGATAAGAACGATATCTTCCTCATAAACGATCCTCATCCAGCCTTTGCCCAATGATTCCTCTACACTCAATCCTGATATCTTTTCCCATTGCTTGTTCAAAAACAAACAATTCCCTGTGGTATCAGCCTGAAAAGCACCCATCGGGCTAACTTCCAGGATTTTTTGCGTTTCAGCTATTTCTTTACGTAAAGTGCTTGTTGGTCTACTACTCATGAAGGATTACATTAGGGAATGTTTTCTTAATTTACCAATATAATTACAGCTAAGCAAAAAAAACAACTCTCCTTGTAAATGAATAAATTGAATAAATATCTCTTACATCTCCTAAAATTAAAATCTAAACCAACCTTTTTTCTTCGATATCAGCTCTTCAGGAATTTCCAAACCTGCTGATGCTGCTTCTTTAATATGTTCTTGTGCCCTACTTTCGTTCTTAAACCCCTTTTCATTTTTGTAGATTCTAGCAAGTTCTATATGAGCAGGAAGATAGCCGTAGTCAAGTGAAAGCTTAAAACTCGTTAATGCAATTTGAACATTTTTTTCTGTACCTAATCCATTCAAATACAAAATACCAAGGTTATAAGCTGACATGTCTATACCATTATCCGCACCAAGCTGATAATATTTTAGTGCATTTTCATAATCTTCTTTTAGATCATACAGATAACCTAACGAATTGTATTTAGGTTCACCCAAATCTGCAGCAGCCTGATAGTATTTAATGGCCTTATCTGAATCAAACAGTAGAAGCCCTTCTTCTGAATATAGGTCGCCCAAGTTATTGTTGGCCAGTGCTAATTGTGCATCAGCAGCCTTATTCAACCAGAATAATGCCTTGTCTATGTCTACCGGGCTGCCTACACCATATTTGTAGCACATACCCAGTCCATTCATGCAATTATCATTATCTGTTAACGTGCCCTTATTATACCAAAAGAAGGCTTTCTCATCATCTTGAAAGCCCTTAACGCTATAATAAATGTGTGCAAGATTATTCATTGAAAGGCTAGAACCTTTTTCGGAAGCTTTGGTATAGTAATGAATTGCTTTAACATAATCCTCAGCATCATAGGCTTTTTCAGCCAGTTCAAATAAGGTATTTACTGAAGATAATTCATCATCCAACTCTTCATCATCCATTTTTTTCCCTTTACCATAAGCCAAAAGTCTTTTTCTACTTTCATACTCAAAATAGTAAGCATAATCATCGCTGGCATGTTCCAGTGCAACTTCTTTTAGGGTAGGCTTGATAATATTTGCACTAATGGAATAAACCTCATCTTCCTTAAAAGCATAAGCAAATCCATCCTCATTAGGTTTCTGAACCACCAAATCAAATGCAAAATCGCTAAAGCTATTTTTGGCCATATTCGCAATGCTCCACATTTGGTTTTTCTGCAAAGCGAAAACCTTTTCATGGAGCCAAATGATCTGCTGATAATCACCCAAGGGTATTAACCATATTGGATTGGCCGGATTGCCATCATAAATACCCTTTTTTCTTGCTTGATGGATCAATGCAATGTCAGTACTACTACCATTCTGCGTAACCCCGATATCCAAAATTGCATCAAATTCACATGGAAGCAAATAACTCCCATTTTTCTTACTGATGGCCCCATGTTTTTTGTCTTTTCGGATAACAATTAGATCAGGAAAATTTGCTTGCCTGTTTATTTTTTCAAACCCGCTATCGAGCAGTGTTCCATCGGATTTATAGACGGAACTAAAATTCATTCCTTTATGAGGTTTAATCAATAGTAGTTCGTTATCCAGGTTTTCTATAGCCTGAACAGGGAATTCTCCCAGATACTTAAAAAACTCATTGAAGATCTTATGATTTTTCTGACCATCAATAACAATGTGATAAAAACCATAACCTGCCTGAATTTCATTTGTATGTTCGAAATCAATTACAATTTTTCCAGAAGCATCAATAACACCCCAAAAATCATCTTTTTTTGCAGTAAAGTAGTTCCCCTCTCTAAGCGCTTCAAGTTCATCATAAATGATCTGGGTGATCTGATCACCCTTGTGGTTGATTAGTCCTGTTTTTTTCTGTAATGTAATCACAGCGATTCCTGAATATTCGAAATCAAAAGCATCATCCCATACTAATGGAATTACAATTTCACCAACTGTATCCACATAGCCATATTTGCCATTGTTAGACACCACTGCCCGATCAAAGGGACCAAAAGCGTAGAATTCATCAAACTGGGGGTTAAGTAATACCTGACCATCTTTATTCTTTAACCCCCAGAGCTTATTTTCTTCAAATATTTCATAAGAAACCTCTTCATCATCAGAAGTCCAGATACAAGACCACCCGTAATCATAGTCAGGATAATTTGCTAGATCGGAGAAAGTATTGAATGCAGGACTAACATCCCTAAGCTTTGTATAATTTAGCAGACTTATATCACCAGCATCCATAGCCCTTGTAATCATCAAATTGTTATGGGCAATATTTTCCAACCAATCTTGTGCCTGCTCTTGATGGGGTGTTTCATCCATGTTTAACACATCCCAGATATCCAGATGGAAGTAACTCCCTGTAAGCTTATCCAAATAACTGAACAGCTTACATTTAGCTACTTTAAATTTCTCTAAATCCTCAATCAGATCAGGTTGTTCCTCTAAAAAATTATAAAACCTCTTCAGGTTTTGAACTCCTGGCTGGGCATTATAATACAACCCTGAATCATTAAATTCAACATGATTGTTATAACTATTGCCTGAAATGAAGCCACCATCAACTAACAGTGGCTGAAGCATTAACGGCATTTCATAGCCCCATTCCATCATCATTGTATCTGCATTTTCTGCAACAGAAGGAGAATTGATATTGTATAAGTAGGTACGGTGTGACAATCTATTTTATATTAAAAATGGTTTATTATGGTGAAACATATGAAGCCAATTTTATGCCATAATTATTCATTTAATCGACCTTACATGTTGCTGATTTCTCAAAATGTTCCAAGCCATAGGAAATTGTCAACTTGTTTCCCTTTTTCACATCAATAGGTAATTTACTGACATCCAAAATTCCTTCAAAATAAAGGCCGTTGAGCGCAATTTCCTGTAATTCGACAGGTGTAGATTTTCCATTCGAAAGATTGCGAACAGTTACCTTTGCCATCTCCTTTTTTGATGGATCAAGGTTTAAAGGAGCATAGAGTCTGACACGTAGTTGTCCCTTTCTGGCAATACTCTGGATAGTCTTTTCCTGAGTTAAGTCATAAAGCTCTACACGGGTAACATCAGCTGCCTGATAAGCCAAAGCCATTATCCAGGCAGTATTAAACGTAACCCAGCCCTCACTATGTCCTACATCGCCACCATAAGGATTGTAAGGATAAGATGCTTCTTTTACTGATCCATCTAATACTCCCCTTACGGTTTGCAACATTCCTGCTCCTCCATCCCACTCCCTGAACCAACCTAAATCAGCTCCTTCGAAATCTGTAATGGCATCATAACTAAAATGTCTGCCTACTGGATTCCGCCCGAACATATGATCAGTGTGAGCCGCAGCCATTTCCCGTAAACGTGTTACATCTTTCGCTCTATTACCTTGTTTTTCTAATGACCAGGCTGCAGCAAGCGCAGGAACTGGAAAGGCTGCTATATTTCCTACCTCATTAAAGCTCCCATTTGGGTTAAACTTTGGATCATTTGGATAAAGAACATCTGGAATCGTCCATTTACGTTCTGAATACATGCGATAATCCCATATATTATCTGACCGTTTTATAGCAATATCTGCCCAGGAAGCAATTTTTTTAGCAAGACCTTTCGGGGCTCGATCAGGATATTGTTTGAGAAAATACGATAACGCGTCCAGCGTCACGTACTCATTCATTCGCTGTCCCTTAGTCGTTGCCGGGTCATTCCAATCCAGATTTGCAATGATCCAGGCTGTCTGATCATATGCAACACGGAAAAACTTATCTGCATCAGCCCTCTTTTCCCTTTTGGCTACCTCATACATCATTAAGTTTGGAGTGATAGAAAAACCGGGGGGAAGCTGTCCTTTTCCGGAGCCAATGATTTTGTAGGTCTGGAATAAATCAGCCGAATGATCGACATCATGAAAACTCCATCTATCCTTCTCAGGATTACCCCATACAGTAAAAAGATAATCTACTGCTTCCTGATAGACGCTGCGAGGTATGTATTCACTCAGATGAGGATAAGCATAAACAAACCATGCCAATTGGCCTTTTAGTAAGGTGTGATTAACTTTACCACGGAGATAGATATCAACCGCCCAGTAAACCATTTTAACAACTTCTGGAGTTTCAGCTGGGAGCTTTTTACGTAAACCACTGTAAACGCCAGTATCTGGCATCCTCTCCCTGGAAAATGCTTCTGGATTTGCAAAATACATCGACAATAATACAGGGATCTCGAACGAAAACTGGTGGCTGTCGCGCCAGGCAACGCCTAAAAAAGGACAACCCGTTCCGTTAGCATTAGGTGCAAGCTCATCCGCACAACCATACCAACAACGTGTATCGTTCATAAAGGCCAGAGCCGGATTGTAAGAGGCACGTTCTAATAAATAGGGTTCAATATTAAAAGGGAATGAACGTCCTGTTTCAGTCCCACGCACTTCAATATAATATGGCCCTGGAAGATCTGGCTTAAATGCTGAAAAATCACCCAAAGCTCTTGTTACTATACCCTTATATAATTCCCGGCCTTCAGTATCTTTTACTACGAAAGGACTTCCATCCTTAGCCAATGGAGCAGTGAAACGTTTTACACCCATCAGGTTGTAACCGGTTTGGTTAACCATAACAGGTTGTGGTTGGTAGGCATACACCTCAATCTCTCCGACATAGATACTCGGTTTAGCAGAATGAACTTTAGGCTTTTTAAAGAACTCAACCCTTATAGCAGTCGCCTTTTTAGGCGCAAATGTGATCAGGTGCTTCTCTGGGATAGTTCCCTTAAAAACCTCGGTAATTGATCCTTTGTTATATAAGGTAATTTTGATATCCTCAATCCCTTTATAATATTTTAACAAAATACGATCGACCACAAATTCACCTGAAAGATCGATCTCAACATATTTACTGGTTACTGCATCCGGCAGGTACCATAGGGTTTCGTCATCACCATCCACTATATTACTGAACGGATTTCCTTTAATAAATGGAAAACCCGTAACAGGTTTATCCTTTGCTATATTCACCAGTTGTGCGTTTACTTCAAGAAGGCAACCATAAAAACATAAACACATGGTAACAAAACCTATACGAAACATCATATTTTTTTTATAAATTATCTAATAATCAACTGAACTATTTGAAATCGATTTTTACTACCATGACCTCCCATGGTGCTAACTCTAAACACTGCTTCATCCCTACCTTACTCATATTAATATTTCTTGATAGCCCCCATTTGCTGCTATTTGTTTTAAGATAGGTCAATACCTGTTTGTCACAGACTACTTGTTTAGCAGAACTTTGATTAGTAATAACTAACATACTTTTACTTCCATTTTTCCATATTGCCGAAAGCACATTAGTATTTTCCGACTGTATGATTTCTTGAACATAGCTTCCCCCCTTTACCAGACCAATAAAATCTGTAGTTTCTTTCATAACTTTTATCAAATTTTTATCCATCCAATCAGGATCAGCAAACTCAACAGACCCTGAGTGTCTGTAAGAATAAAACATCAATCCCTGCACCCCTTGAACTAATGATGAAAAGCACCAATAACGCAACTCTTCTGAATTGGGATAGCGCCAAACTGTAGGGTCCTTTCCTGCTACCTTAATGTGATAGGTTCCTGCTTTTGCTTTTGCAACAACTCCAGGAATTGTTCTCCAGTTAAACATTTGTAAGGTTGGCATTACGGGCTTCTTTTCCTTTTGAACTTCGGCAGTAAAGTCTGTAACATTGGTTAATCTGGCCTCTGGAAATTTCTGTCCATAAACAGGGTAAGTATCAAAAGCGATAATATCTGTTTCATTTACAAAGTCTTTCCAAACATATTTTAAAGGATCATTTCTATTTGTCTTTGTAGAGAAACAAATAGTTACGGGGATATCTGGAGATTGCGCCTTTAAGAAAGCATAATATTTCTTTATTTTTTGAGGATTTGCTACAGAATGCCATTCAGGTTCGTCGAACAAGTACCACATTCCAACTGCTGGGTGATGCTGAAAATCTTTTATAAGTTGCTTAAAGTCTGCAAAAATTTGTCCTGCGCTATCTTTCTTCATAAGATAAGTACCCCCCAGATCTAGCATAACTTTCATATTGTGTTTCTTTGCCAGATCTAAATAATCCTGTATTATTTTTTTCCTTGGCGAATCATATTTCCCTGTTGTTAAGGCATACACATGAACATAATTGAAGCCCATCGACCTCACCTTACTGAAGTTCTCATTACCAAATGGAACATCGAACATCACTAGTGGAAAATCATGACTAGATTTTGATTTCACACTTTTACTCCTCATTAGCGCGGCAACTTTTGTAGCCGCCATTGTTCCAACATCGTTTAAACCAGGTTGGCTATAGTGTATGGCGTCGCGCATCCATCCTTTCTCAATAAATTCCGGGGTCTGAGTATATACCACGGAGACTCCGGGAATACTCTTTGCCACTGCATCCTGCATTTGTCTGACCTGCTCAAAGCCACTTGTACTATGGTCGCGGTAGTTTCCTGTGCTAACGATGTAAAACGGCACCGTTTTTCCCATCTCATTTCTGAAACGATCTACTACACTCTCGAGTGCCTGGCGATATTCCTTTGCAGTCATATCTCCGGAATTAATGGCATTTGCATCTCTTTCACCTTGTATCCACACAATACCAGATAGTGGTAATGAAGTCAACTCCATGGCTGCCTTGGTTTTGGATACTGAATGTTCTAACAAGTACCCTCCTTTATCCCAGGTACCATAATCCCGCATTTCTGCCTTTGCATGACAAGAACTACCACCCCGGCCTGCAGGAACTAACATAATCGTGTCACTCGTTAATTCATGCAACTGTTTTGCAAATGCAGGCCAGGCGCTTCCAGAAGAAGCTCGTCCAAATCCGAAGAAATTTTCACCTACCGGGTCTGAAAGTTCAACCAAAGATTTGTCTTTGTGTTTGTACTCAAATGCTGTGGAAGAAAGCACATGAACCGATTTTGTCGAGTCTCCAGCTCCAACGCAATTACTCTGTCCTGCGACTAAATAAAGTCTTCGCTGCTGCGCATTAACCTCTATACAAAAAAACAGTAACGCTATCAACACCACGTTAAAAGTGCTATTAAGCAAGTACTTTATATATTTAATTCTAAACATGTTAAAAATTTAAGTAAACATTAAATCAATAAAACAGCTAAAAATCAGCTGACTTTAATTTAGCCTTGGCCATTAAGTCAATAGATTTAATAATATCTGATTTATATTGTGGCAAAGTCGGACGCCAGTTCGTTTGTAAAAAGCCTAAAAGACGATCATTCCACAGATGCTCTTTGCAAAAATCTACTGTTAGCCCTATACCTTTCTCTGATTGATATTGATAAGAATTGTCCTGATAATAAGATGTGCAAGGAATTTGATAATACCCCGCCTTTCCCAATTTGATATACGTTGCCAGCTCCACTTTATTTAAATCACCAAACTTGTCTTGGTAATACCAGTTACTTTGGACAATTTCTTTAGACATTTTATTAAAGAAAACATCGGCATGATTCCATGCATAATCTGACCATATCCAAGCTCGGGATCCACACTTTTCTACCTGATCAACCATTACATAGAAATCTTTCCACCAGAGGTCATTTTGCCTGACTACAATGAAATCCTGCGAACGTTGATGGGCAGCTGTCTCTTCGTCAAATCCAAGATGAAATAAGCTTGGAACATCAAAAAGCTGAACAACCTCAGCAATAATTTCCTTACAAACCTTATAATAGGTATCTGTAGACACCATACGAGAATATTTCCCCAGCCATGCGTCGTGTGTGCTCGAGAAGTTTAGTTTAGGAATAGGTGTAATACCATAAGACCGAATCTTATCTAACTCTTTCCGTAACCTTGAAGTAGTCCAGGCATTCTTCACAGAAATTTCGGGATGGCTTTCGTATTTAAGTCCATCACCCAGATCAATGACAATCATATTAAGACCACAATCTTTCATGTGTTTCAAGACATCATTCCAAACGGTATCATCAAAAGTCAACTTATCAGAAAAATATCTGATTGTATAATTTAGATTGTCACTCTTTTTGTAACGGTCATGCTCCTCCCACATATTGAAACTCAAATGAATCAGACTGCCCCATTTTTTAACATTAGCAGAAAAATCAACCAAACTTGATCCAATTGAACTTGAACTCAACAATCCCATACCGGTTGTTACACCAATTTGTTTAATAAAAGCCCTTCTATTGATACTATTTACCATAAATTGATGTGTTGAACGTTAGAAACACCACCTGCTCCATCTGGAGTAAAGTTCGGATCAGTTGTTAAGAGAAATTTATCACATCGAGCAAAGTATTGAGATTGATCATACATTTTAATTACCGTATTACCGATAGAAAGTACATGAGCACCAGCATACTGCCAATGGTATCCATCTTGCCCATGTGTCCCGAAAAGAGGTGAAACTGCAACCCCATTGATGAATACTTTGAAATTTCGAATACCAGGACTAACCAGGTAATCCTTAGAGCGCACCCAAACATGATATGTTGAAGTATTATTAATAGCGATTGCTGTTTGAGCAGTACGCACATCAGTAGTTCTATTTGCAGTAAATGTATGGCCTCTTAAATAAAATAAATTATCAGAATCCCTCATTGCTTTCCATCCACCTTTTTTTACAAAATCCTCTGCCTGAACCCATAAATCTATACCAGCAGAAGATGTGGTTCCATTTATTGAATCCAATCTGCTATCCAATTGACTAAGAAATGCTACTTTCCGAAGATTATATGCTGCAGAGTTAATCTCAAAAGCTCTTATATAATCAAAAGAAACCAGTCCGGAATTAACCGCATCAGTCTTTGTTGCGATTGCAGATAACCAAAGGAAAAAATCATGAATCGGTGCATTCCTCATGTCTACAGTTTCCAGCAACCTTCCATTAAAATAATAGTTCAGATAGTCGGGAGTATACTCAAAGCCGTAAACATTGTAACTCGTATTCAGGTCCTCAACTGTTGTTATCTCACCCCTATTGAATTGCCCAGGGTAACGAAGCCATTCATGGGTTCCAAAACTAAATCGATGTCCATTATAATCAAAAAAATGTTCGAAGCAATCAATTTCAACCATGCCGGCAGAATCTTCCATAATATATGGAGAATCAAAACCAGGTTGTCCTGAAGTCCAGAACGCTTCATGCCAACCATAACCTCCATCCAATTTGGCGCGGACTTCATAATAGCCGTAACCGTTTCCCGTTTTGGTAATCACCCCTCCTCCTGTCAAAGATTTCCCAGCATGATTTTCCCGCTTAAGTTGTATATGTAATTTACCACTATCCAAGTAGACATTTTCTGGACGTTGCGAGCTCTCATGGCTAATCCCTATTCGATATTTCCATCGTGCAGAATCTAATTTATTCCCATTAAACTCGTCAGACCACTTAAGCGTATATCCCTCAATAGGTGAAACAATTGTATCGGATTCGAATACTATCCTCTCCGGCTGTTCTTTGAATATATTGATAACATCTTTACAGCTCATAAAAACTGTAAAGATTAAACTAAAACAAAACATAAGATTTTTCATACATTAAATATTTAACTAAATCATCTCCTTAAATCGCAATTACCTACCAACGGATTCTCCGTAGAAGACCGTTTTACTTTCCCCCAGATAATCAATTGCTAATAAGATATCACGTTCATACTCCTTTATGGTAGGACGCCAACAGGTTTGCAGAAAACCTAAAAGATGATTATCACTCACATGCTTTTTTGTAAACTCTGCAGTTAGGTTTGCACTTTGTCTATGCAGAAATTCACCCTTATTAAGTTCAAAATACCCACTGGTAGGAACTTGATCATATCCATGTTTTTCTAGTTCTAAATATGCCTTTACCTGCTTATTTGAAACATCATCAAACTTTTGCCTGTAATACCAATTGCTTTGTAAAACATTCTTTGGCATTCGGGCGTAAAAATCATCCGGACTATCCCAGGAATGATCAGCCCATATCCATGGCCGGCTTCCACCTTTCTCTACCTCCTTAATGAAGAAGTTTAAATCATGCCACCATAAATCTCCTGCTCTGGCCGACGCATAATCATAACTAATCTGATGTCTGGCATTTTCTTCATCAAAACCAAGGTGAAAGAACCGGGGCTTTTTAAATACATCAGTGACTTCAGCTATCAGTGCACGACAAACATTATAATACTGTTCAGTGGACACCATTCTAGAATACGCTCTTAACCATGCATCATGTCCAGTTGAAAAATTCAATTTCGGGATTGGCTCAATGCCAACATCCCGAAGTTTAGAAATCTCTCCTTTTAATTTAGCGATACTCCAAGCCCCCTCCACGGCAATTTCTGGAACAGATGAATATTGTACAGCGTCTCCAAGATCCAATACAATCATATTCAGACCCGAGTCTACCATTCTTTTCACACAGTTGTTCCATACATCCTGATCAAATCTTAATTGATGACAGAAATAGCGTGTTCTTTTTAATAAATTGTCACCATGCTTGAATCGATCATGATCTTCCCACATATTATACCCTATATGAATAAGACAAGCCCAAAATTTTTCCTGCGATATATAAGTCATCGTATTTAAATTATTGACATAACACGTTAGTAAACACTATTGGTTCCTTCGTCCAATATATTTAAAGTCCTATATGAACCTGCCTCTATCGTATTATCAGATACGACATTATTAAATGTACCGGCGGTCAAGCGAATTCCATATTTCGATTGGTTTGAACTAGTGCCAGTTAAGATCTTATTTAACTTAATTGTATTTTTGTTAGATCCATTATCAATCAAAATATTAACATATTTATTATCTTCAAGATGGCAGTTTCCCAAGAGGGTATTATGCTGGATGGTAAAATTCGATGAGCCAGAAAAAACGAGCGGAGAAGTCCCGGCAGATTTAATCGTACTATTAGCGAGAGTTCCGTAACTACTATTTGTAACCGAAATACCCTTGCTTCCACCATTTACTGATACTGAATCTAAATGTAGCTTAGAGGAGTTATTAACCAGGATATTATTGCTTGCGGATGATGATGTTGAAAGGTTTAGCCCCGAAATAATCATTGAGTCGCACACACTAATTGAGATCCCTTCAGTGTAATTATTGATGTCAATTTTCTTAAGAACAGTATTCTTTGAGTTAGCCAGCGTCATCGCATTAGCAACGGATCCATTTATCGAAACGTCAGCTATCTCAACATCTTCACAATTAAGGTTGACCCTAATTCCTTGCTCTGTACAACCAGAAATAGTAGAATTCAAAAGTTTAATTTTCTTAGAATAACGTATGGCCACACCAACTTTACCACCTGTAAAGGTGCAATTCTCAACCACCACATCTGAAATTGGTCCATTAGGTGCATAGGTAGTGAATCCGTACAAAAAATTATTATTAAAAACACAATTTTGTATGAGGACATTTTTTACCTCATCCCCTGCATTTGGCTCTAAATCAAGGCCAGATTGCGGATTTGTTCCATAAGTGTTGTTAAATGAGGAATTCTTAACTATAATTCCATCACAATCGATCACAGACAAACCTTGCCGACGATTACTATCACAGGTAATGTTATCAATCAAAAGATCCTTACTATTGACTGAAATATACATGGCATCACCCCAACAATATTTAATGGAAACATTGGAAATTCCCACCCTTTTAGAATCACGAATATCGATACCCATTCCCCATTCCCCGGCAGTACCTATATGTTCATACCGCTCACCTAAAATCTTCCCACCAATAATCTTAACATCTTCGGCATTGTGAATTCTAACTATACTGTAATTCCCAACGTTATTTGGAATTGCCTTAAGTATCGTATTATTATCCATTCTCAAGGTCATGCTATCCCGCAATAAAATACCTCGTGCTCCAGCTGTTCCTACTCCTGCAGCATCAATATTATAGTTGCCTGCAGGAATATATACAGATGTTATCTTATTTAGTGAAGCATAATCAATGGCTTTTTGAATCATTTCATGATCAGTACTTGATACAGTTCTAAAATCAAGTACATTTACCTCGGTAACTGGATCTGTTCTTTCAGCAGTAGCACTATCCAATAGGTTTTGGCGTGTGCAACCTGTTAAAAATATAAAAGACAAAGCAATAGACAAGCAATGCATCTTATTAGTTAAATAAATTAGAATTAGCATATTTTGATTATTTAAATAAAGTTTAAATGGCACTATTGCCTACCAACCGATGTTCTGTACTAACTGTGGATTTCTTTCTATTTCTGAAATTGGAATTGGAAATAAATAATGTTTTGGACTTTCAAAAATTCGAGTTTCAAAAACTGTACGTTCAAAAAATAGAGGATCCTTAACAGTAGTCCCTTTGTCAATATTCATCCCGTAAAAGTTACCTCCATCAGCACTAGGAGCTATTTTATACCTACGTGTATCGAAGTATCTGTGTCTTTCGAAAGCTAATTCTGTACGTCTCTCTAACCGAATGCGATCCCTCATAGCTCCCTGGTCCAATGCGGATGAAATAGCAGGGATACCAGCTCTTTCTCTTATTAAATTAGTATATCGAGCTATGTCAGGATTACCTGGTTCGTATTCGTTTAGTGCTTCTGCATAGCTAAGGTAGAACTCAGCCAAACGGAGCAGTACCACAGGCCTGTTAATATGACCATTCGTAAGTGTTACGTTGCTTTTAGGGTGTACATTTTTCCTGATTAGATATCCTGTACGTGTAAAATTATTACCTCCTCCACTTTTTCCTGTATTACCAGTAAAAAACAATCCTATCTGCTGAGGAAAGTTAGTCGTATTCACCCACCTGCCACCATTATAGGCAATGGTTGCATAAAACCTTGGTTCCCTATTTACATACATATTCGAGGTTCCAACTTCTGCATAAGCTGTAGCTTGGGTTGAAAAACCTCCTTCGACATAACCCGATTGCGCGTTAATAATTGGCGATCCATTTGCATTATAACCTAGAATTGGCACTTCACCATTAGCCATCTGATAGGCATCTACCAACTGTTGTGTTGCCCCATTCCCAGCAGTTCCACCAGCAAATCTAGGGGAAACACGCCATTCCCAGCGTCTTAAATCAGGATCTTTTCTGGCAAATATGATTTCAGAATTCCAAGGTTCCAGCAACGCATTATGATAAGATAAAAGTGGATTTATACTTCCATTAGTATTAAATTCTTTATAAAGGGAAAAACGTGTCATATCGATTACATCTTTTGCTGCGTCTGCAGCGCGCTTCCACTTCTCCTTAACAAAAGTCTGATTCACCAACTGAACTCCATCTTTGTTTCTCAAGCCACTCATTTCTGTATTGCCATTCCACAGCGGACTTGCTGCATACAACAGTAAGCGAGCTTTATAAGCCTGGCAAGCAGCTTTTGTCATCCGTCCATAGTCATTGGGAGTTGAATACCAGGTTGGCAAAGAGTTTGTCGCCATATCAAATTGCTTAACGATAAACTCAACACATTCATCATATGTACTTCTAGGCAAGTTAAATGCAGAGGATTCCGAATCAGGCTCTATAACCTTATCTTCCGGAAGAATAATTACCGGACCATACTGCTTCAGCAACGCCGCATAGAATTCAGCTCTTAAGGCCCTTGCTTCAGCCTTATACTGTACTATCAATTGCCTTCCGATATCTGTAGATTGAAGTTCAGTATTCTCATCTATTCGCTGAATAAAATAAGTAGCAGACCGAATACCGGCATAATACTGCACCCAAAAATTAAAATAATTACTTGAAGCATTCCAGTTCCCCAAATTCATTACATACGTATGATGTGTTGTATAGGTCACATCACCTTCGTCTGATAAGCCCATCCATGGCACATCATTGGCCAATGTTTGTCCTGATTCATCCTTAAGATAATTATAGATATTAGCTAAATATTGTTCCGATGGGAGACGGCGTTGAAACACTTCATCAATTGTCATTCGATCATCAGGTACCTGATCAAAAAAACCTTTCTGGCAGGAGCCTAAAAACGTCGAAACAATGCAGAAAACGAGTAATAAGATTCGATTCATGTCAATAAGTTCTAAAAATTAAAAATTAAGTTCAATACCCAAGCTATAAGTTGACATATTAGGATAGCTAGTTCCAAGACCATTGCCGAGCTCTACGTCCCATAAATCGAACTTACTGAAAGTAAGCACATTGGTAGCGATAAAGAATATTCTGGATTTACCCAGTTTCAACTTGTCACTTAAACGATCAGGTATATCATAACCCAGCTGCAATGTTTTAAGGCGCAAATAATTTGCACTCTTCGTAAACCAGGAATTTGTTGTGTAGTTATCATTTAGTGATCCAAAAGCCAATCGCGGATAAAATGCATTAGGATTTGGATT
Organism: Pedobacter sp.; assembly: GCF_041645105.1. Lineage (GTDB taxonomy): Bacteria > Bacteroidota > Bacteroidia > Sphingobacteriales > Sphingobacteriaceae > Pedobacter. The sequence goes on along the minus strand of NZ_JBAZQQ010000003.1, from coordinate 18,346 downwards.
TTCAGGTGTCCATCTGTCATTAACAGCAGAAAACAAGTTTCCTCTTTCTGATCCACTAAGAAAAGGCTGAAACCCTTCTCCATACATGGCTATATCAACATTCGCAGCACCCTGAAAAAAAGCTCCAACATTAAAACCTTTATAACCAACAGTAAGACCAAATCCATATACGATTTCCGGGAGGTCACCATAACCTATAGGTCCCATATCATATTGGTCAATTTTACCATCATTATTCAAATCCTGAAATTTAAGATCTCCTGGACGTACATCCCCTGTCTGCACCGCAGAAGTTAATATTTCTGAAGCATCCTTAAACAGTCCCAAAGCGGTATACCCAAATCGTTGATTAACCCTTCGACCTTCTCTTTCCATCCATGGATATAATCTATCAGGTTCGTCATTTTCCAAGATTGTATTTCGCGCAAAAGAGAAATTACCCTGGAACTGCAATGATACATTCCCAATTTTGTCCGAAAAGTCTGTAGTTAGATCTACCCCCCGATTCTTTACAACCCCTAAATTCCCATAAGGCTCATTTAAGATTCCCAGATAATTTGGAAGCGAAGTCCGTCGTAAAAAGATACCTTCACGCTTTTCATTAAAAAAGTCAATCTGGAAACTTAGTCTGCTATTTAACAACTTAGTCTCAAGTCCTAAGTTCGTCTTTGTTGAAGTTTCCCAGGTAACATCAACAGGATATTCACCAATTTCGAGGCCAGTGAATTTATTGTTTACATCCCCTAAACCAAAATTATAACCAGTAACCGTATTTACTGTACCAATATAAGCGAACCTCCTGCCCCCGATGTTACTGTTACCAACTAAACCATGGGTAAAGCGGAATTTTAGAAATTGTATTGCGTTTTTTAAAGGTTCGAAAAATGATTCTTCAGACACTGCCCATCCTAATCCCATTGATGGGAAAAAACCATATCGACTTTTAGGCATAAAATTTTCTGAACCATTATAACCGAAATTTAATTCAGCCATATACTTATAATTATAAGCATAGTTTAATCGGGCAGCCACACCTTTTGATCGATAAGGAAGTGATGTGATCAAGTTTCCACCGGTCGTAACATAATCTCGTTGATTATAAAGTAACATTCCCCCAACATCATGCTTTCCAAAGGTTCCAGTATAATTTACAGCTCCCTCCAGATAAAATTGTCGGGTTCCAGAACTGCTTGTAGTAAAACCTAAATATTGATTGGTCGCAAAGGTTGTCTGATCGTAAACCAGATTACCATCATTGTCACGCCCTGTGGCTATCCAGGTATCCGGAGTTTTTGTTCGCTTATTCTCATGTAGGTTGTTAGCATCAAAGGAGAACATACCTGTCGCTGATAATCCTTTAACCCAAGAATCGAGCTTCTGAGTAATTCTTAAATTAGAGTACAACTGATTACTCCACTGCGTGCGATAACCACTCTGTGTTAATGAATTATAAGGGTTAAATGCATAATTAGTTAGCGACTGCGCCAGCTTTCCATCCGGGTAAATTACGGGATGATAAATTGGTGGGATACGCATTACCTGGTCAAAAATATCGCTTGTATTTAACATCCCCGGCAAATTTCTATTTTTAATATTCCCTTGAATTCCAAGATCTATTAAAGTCGTTTTAGTCAGATTTGCTTGGATATTGGAGGTGAAATTATAACGATCTAAATAAAGATTCGAATTATACTTCGCCATCTCATCTGATTTTAGAATACCATTATCGCGATAATAGCCAGTTGAAAAATAATAGGTTACGAACTGACTTCCCCCAGACATCGTCACATTAACATTGCGATTACTGGCATATTTGTTAAAAATCTCATCCATCCAATTAACATTTGGATAGAGATAAGGATCATTCCCTAAAAGTGTATTCTGAATACGTTCATCAGTATATTGCCTACCCCCACCACGCGTTAAGCTAGCTTCATTAGCCATATTCATATAGGAAACTCCATCCACCAATTCTGGAATTTTCGTAAAGGTGCTAACTCCTTCACTGTATCGGGCTTTTATTTTTGTCTTACCCTGGACTCCACGTTTAGTAGTAATGATGATAACTCCATTGGCCCCCCTTACTCCATACACCGCAGTTGCCGCTGCATCTTTCAACAAAGTGAAACTCTCTATATCTTCAGGGTCAATGTCATTCATAAGCCGCTCAACACCATCCACCAAAATCAATGGTTTACTCAATTCGCGGTTTAATGTTGCAATACCACGTATAAAGATATCGGCGTCATCGTTTCCAGGCTCACCACTCCTTTGCATGCCTGTCACACCTCCTAACCGCCCCAACAAAGATGTGCTTAAATTCCTCACAGGGAGTTTCAAATCTTTTGCTTTAACTGTCGCCTGTGCACCAACATTAGAGATTTTCTTCTGAGTACCAAATCCTACTACGAGTACTTCTTCCAGGCTTTCTTCAACACTTACCATCGTAACCACAATAGTACTTGTTGATTTGACAGCAACTTCTTTATCAATAAAGCCAATAGAGGTAAACATCAATGTATCTTTTCCTATTGGAACATCAATTTTAAATTTTCCTTTTATATCTGTTGAAGCACTGATATTAGCATTTTTAACCCTGATGTTCACACTAATTAAAGGAGTTCCTTTTTCATCTACTACACTTCCTGAAATAGTTCTATCCAATGACCTTGTTTCCATCTTTGTTTCAACCTTTATCAGAACGATATTGCTCTTTACAATTTTAAAAGCCAGAGGTAGGTATCTAACAGTAGCCCTAACAGCTTCCTCTATCGTAACATTTTTTAAGTTAACACTGATCCTCTGCCCTTTTAAATCATTTACATCGTAAATAAATCCGTATCCTGATTGTGTTTTGATAGACTGGAGTACCTTTTCTACAGGTACATTATTCTCAACAAGACTAATTCGCTGCGCTAAACCTTTTGCACTGACTTGCACAAGAGAAATCATTAATAAGAAGATAATAATTTTCATTATTAAGAGTAATTTTTCGGGTAGCCAAAGTTTTGACATACCTAGTTTTAAAGTATTAATTTTCATACTTTTGGTTTGGTTGAGTTGATAAAATGGTTTCGCAATTATTTATCCCAATGATATATCAATGGGAAAGGATTGGCTCAATCATCTGCCGAATGGTAGTTCGAAGTACCATTCGGCTTTTTATTGGCCAACCACTATCTTTCTTTTTTATACGTATCTGTTCATGTTTTGCATAGGTTTGTTGGTTAATCTGCTTTGGTTTTTGGAAGAATGCGCTAAGTAACTGTTAAAGATCTGCCCTCTATTTTAAAACTGACCTTTAAATATTTCAAGATGTCAAGTGCGTCAGAAAGATTCAGACTTCTACTTATATCTCCAGTAAAACTCCTTTTAGGAATCCCATTGCTGTATTTTATCTCTATATCATACCAACGGGAAAGCTGGCGAAGAACTTCATCTAAGCTGGTATCTTTAAAAACAAATCGTCCATCTTTCCAGGCAACAACTGGGTTAACGTTGACCTTAACGACTTTTATGCCATCCCCATTAATGATAGATTGCTCATTTGGAAGTAGGACTTCGCTATTGACACGCACCCGACCCTTTAATAAAGTTGTTTTGGTTGCAGCTTCATCATCATACGCATTAATGTTAAATTTCGTACCCAATACCTTCACTTCCTGCCCCTTACTTTCAACAACAAATGGATGTTCTTTATCTTCAAAAACCTCAAAATATGCCTCACCAGTAAGCCTAACTCTTCTCTCCCCACGCTCATTTAAAGAGGTAGAATAGGTCAAACTGGAAGCGGCGTTGAGCGCAACTAAAGATCCATCAGGCAAGCGAATCTGATAAGTTTCTCCTTTTGCAGTACTAAGGGTATTGATTTTATTATTAGCTACATTCTTATCTTTAATTTCATAAATGAGCTGCCCATCATTTGATTTGGTAATTACAACACCAGCTTCATTAGCAATTTTACCATTTATAGCACCTGATAGTTTAATTTTCTTGCCATTGGCAAGGGTTAGAGTAGCTCCCGCATTTCCTGGAGCAATATAGTCTTCATAGGTAGATGCAGTTCTTACTCCCTCATTAGGGCTCTTAAATAAATTCAGACTAACTGCAAGTGATCCAATAATTAATAGTATGGCAGCAGCAAAGCCTATACGAGGCCATAGTTTTCTTTGACTTTTATTAACTTCAGAATTAAATATTTGATTGGTTTTTACTTTATTTAGTGCAGCTACCTCATCAAAACGATTAAACACTTCATAAGCGTTATCAAGGTTTTGCACGTGACACAATTCTTCAAATAGAATCCGGTTATTAGAGCTTTCATTGATCCAAATTTCGAGTTCATCCTGTTCGACTTGGCTAAGTTCACCACTCAGATAGCGGGAGACTAAGTCAGATACTTTCAAGGTGTGCGTTATTTTATTGTTCAGATCCATAACTTCCTGGCATGTTTAAATATAGAACGGGAAGTCATTGATTATCTCTAAATGATTGGATTTTTTTTACAACAAAATTCACAAACAACTGAATATCAGTGATTTTATTTTATTTAAATATTACAGCAGGCAGAAGAATTACAATAGCCATAGCAACATCTTGGTCGGAAAGTCTCTTTTTAAGTAAAATAAGGCCACGCATTTTCTGGTTGCTCACCGTGCTGACAGTAACGCCAAGTTCTTCTGCAATCTCCTTAGGGCTCCTCCCCTCCTCAAAGGTCATTTTAATCACTTTTCGGCATTGCTCAGGTAAGGTGTCAACAGTAGCAAAAACTTTCCGAACAACTTCAGCTTGCATAATAGTGTCCAGGATGGTTCTTTCTAATATCTCGCTATTGTTATTGAAATACTCCGCATGCTTATTCATTACTTTTTGGTGTTGCAATTCATCATAACATGAATTACGCACACACACGTAAAGAAATGCCCGGATTTTTTCCATATGATCAAAAGTCTGTCGGCGTTCCCATAGCTTAATCAAGTTGTCCTGTACAATATCTTCTGCTTTAGTACTATCCTGTAGAATTTTATAGGCAAAAAAACAAAGTGGCTTATAATAGAGTTTAAATATATAATCGTAAGAGTGCTCGTCTCCACTATTTAGGCGGGAAGTAAGTTCATCTTCGTCGATTTTATAACTAATATCCATACAAGTTTACCAAATATTATGAGTTAATACACTTCCGATTTCCTGGTCAATTATAAGTAATTATTTCCAAATTGCGAGTAAAAAAAAGAGGTCATTATCAACGATCCTAACAAAGATCATAAAACTGAAAATCTAAATATAGGTAAAGCCAAAGGATCAGTATAGTACTATTTCTCAGATAATCAATACAATCTTTCCGTACGTTTTTCTTTTGTGGAAAGCTGATATTTAATAAACCATAAGCCAATATACCAATCCATTTCAGGAATTACTTCCCTATTTTGTAGAAATTATAGTAGAATTTATCACCAGTGCAGTTTATGTTAATAATCAAGTGTACCAGTTATTAAATTTAATTTGTTGGAATGGGTTATGATTTTCGCATGTTTTGTAATTAATTTATTTTCCGTAGAAAAAGGAATACCATTTGTAATTTATCAGATACCAGTGCTTACGTAGACGATTACCCTGGGTATCTGCCTGGAAGGCACCCATCGGACTAACTTCCAGGATTTTCTGGCTTAAAACATCGCATATACTCTTCAGGTTTTTAACTCCTGACTGGGCATTATAATACAATCCTGAATCATTAAATTCAACATGGTTATTATAATTATTACCAGAAATGAAGCGACCCTCTATACAAATCATCCAGAGCATTATAAAATCAATTACACACCAGACGGCAGGTTACTTTTTCTTTTTCTCAACTTTCTGTCCCGGCATTATCAAAGATTCCCAGCCTGCTAAATCGGAAGGCTTTACATTGGCTTTGTACCCTTCAAAACCAAAATTAGAAAAGGAAATAGGTCCTACAAAGTCAACATTATTATTCGCCTTGATCTGATTTTCCATTCCCATTGCCCAAAGACTAGCGTTAATAAACATGCGTCTATAGCCCTCGTTCAGAAAATCTACCGAGGCACCATGGGTTGTGGTAAAAGCGCGGCCACTAAGCCCGTTCTCAATTTTATAATCGCGTATCCAAGCAACAGGAACTTCCTTTTTTGTTTTATCTGGTTGGGCCTTGGTATCCATTCCGTTCAAGATTTGCCCACGAGCAAGTACAGTTCCAATTGGTTCAGCCATATACCCGCCAGATTGAACCCAAACATCCTTAACCCCACGCAAAACAGAATGTTTCTTTTCTTCTGGCTGAATTAAGACATTTGAAGACTGCTGGTGATTTTTACCATAATGACCTACCCACGTTTCACCTAGAATATATTCACCAAAGCCACCCTTCCAGGCAGTCTTTGGCCCATTATAATTAAAGCCATAATGTTCCCATTTGCTATTCCCGTTGTTTTTAAAAGCGTGGGTAGATGTTCTTAAACCAATAACTGGCCCACCACGTTTAAGAAAATTATCAATATGAGTCATTTCCTTATCATTAAAATTAGCAAAACGAGTAAAAATAACCATCAGATCTGCATCCTCTAAAACTTCAAGTCCCTTAAGATCAGATCCACCGGGCAAAATACTTTCCTGTTCATCCAATGCATACACAATGGTGCAAGTCATGCCGTATCTTTTAGCTAGAATTTTAGCTAAAGCTGGCAAAACTTCTTCACTTCGATACTCATGGTCACTTGCAATAAAAACCACCTTTTTCCCTAAAGCTATTCCCTTATCACCTTTATAAACTACACAGTATTTTTCATTATCACTATTAATCCGATTTTTATTACCAGGCTTTTCATTGGCTAATAATGATACCGAACATAATGACAACATCACAGCTAAACTAAAAAACAAAATCAAGTTCTTTTTCATAATTATTATAGTAAGTTTATATTCTACCTTTAAAATTGGTTTCTATTTTTTCTCAAATGGATGCTCTTTAAGCAATGCTTCTGGCGTATAAAAATCAGTCTTACTTGATATTGTTGCACGTATATCTTTTACTTTAGCCGGAGAAACTGCAGAAGCACTATTTCCAAATGAATTACGTACATAAGTAAGTACAGCGGCAACTTCCTCATCGCTAAGCATTCCACCAAAAGGGGTCATAGGAACTTGTCCCGGGTATTTCTTACCATGCACTTCAATCGGTCCGTGCAACCCCTTTAAAGTTAATTTAATAAGCCGATCTATACTACCTTCTACCCATCTTGTTTTAACAAGTGGAGGGAATCCTGCCATTTCTACACCTTTACCATCCTCCTGATGACAGGTACTACAGAATCCATCTTGTAAAAAAATTGCCTTTCCTTTAACATACAGATCCTTATCAACTCCTTTAAGGGCAATTTGATTCTGAACCTTTTTCACAACCTTTACAGATGTCCCATTTAGATGAGCCAATGCTGCTTCATGTGCCGGAGCAATCCATTTATCAAGCGCTTTCTTACCTGCTTCCATTACAACAGGCAAACCTTTTTCTGTATCTAACCAGGATGCTGCTGTAATTGCTTCCAAACGGACACGCCCATGCTCATCTTTTGCTGCTGCTAAAAGCAACTCAGATTGATCAGGAAGCTGATGTCCCATGTAGCGGACTACATGAACTGCTGCTGCTCTTGCACGATAATCTTTAGCATTAAGCATCATATTAAGTAAATCCCGATCTATTTTATTTAGTCCCCAGGTTACCCAAAGTGCTTCAAGTACATGGTGTTCATATTTAGGGTCTTTCTTATCCAACGTAGCTACCCATGTTTTGATCCGAGGCAAAACATCCGAGGCTTTACGCGCTCTGAGTTCAATCCGCGTGCGGTACCTACTTCCATATTCCGGAAGTTTTAAATTATCCAAAAGTACTTCAATACTCGCTCCTGCAATCTTAGCAGGTTTAATTAATGGTCTTGATGGATAAGTAATACGATAAATCCGACCATGCACATGATCCCGAAGTGGATCACGTGCATTATGCTGCATATGACCAATTAATACATTATGCCAATCTATCAGATAAAGAGAGCCATCGGGTGCAAATTCCAAATCCACAGGTCTAAAATTCTTATCGTCTGACCAGAAAAGATCTTGACGGTGTTTACTTTTAAAACCAGTTCCATCGTCTGTTAATGTATGTTGTTTGGCACCTAGAAAACCAATTGTATTATTGATCAGATAATCTCCCTGTACCTCATCTGGGAAGTGGCGACTAGACACAAATTCTAAACCTGATGTTGGTCTGACTTTATGCTTTTCATCGACCAACTCCAGTCCTTTATTGACAACTTCTCCATACCTTGGTTTGATTGTTCCTGGTAGCATCCAACGAACACTAGGACTAGAAGTCTCTGCAAAAATTGTTTGTCCCCAATCATCAAAGGCAATGCCCCATGGGTTTGGAATAGCAAGTTGTGCTACACGTTCCAGATGATTACGTTGTGGTGCATACCGGAAAAACCCGCCATTTGTAGCACGAACCGGCCCATAAGATGTCTCTATATTAGAATGAAGAAAAACACCCTCACCCATATAAATAGCTCCTGAAGGATCCATGGTATAAGTACTATGTGCGTGGTGTGTATCGTGGTCATCAAAACCACTCAAAATGATCTTCTTTACATCAACCTTATCGTCAGCATTTGTGTCCGTTAAAAGGACTAAATTAGTTCCTTGAGAAACGTAAACTCCTTCAGGAGCAAAAGAAAAGCCTATAGGAAGGTGCAGACCATCAGCAAAAACTGTTTGCTTATCCGCCTTGCCATCATTATTTGTATCTTCAAAAATTAAGATCTTATCATTTGGTTTTGGATCGCCTGGTTTCCAATGTGGATAAGTAGGCATAGTTGCTACCCAAAGGCGGCCTTTAGTATCAAAAGTCATCTGCACAGGATTTGCCAGATCAGGAAATTCTACCTCAGAAGCAAAAAGCTCAATTTTATAACCTGGTGCCACATGAAATTTATCAATTGCATTTTTACCATACAAATATTCTAAAGTTCCATTCTTTCCAGATTGTTTATAATTTGTTTCAATTTTTGGAAGTACCGATGTCTTCTCATCTGCAGCTGCCACATCCATCTTTTTCCCCTTAGCGGCCAGCCATATTGCCTGATCTCTAATCGCTGTCAACTCACGGAGTTTAGCCACCTCTGCAGGATAATTTTGTGGCCCAAATGGATCGTATCTACGACCATAAGCATGAACACCATTAGGCATTTTAATATCATTATGCCACATCCAATTCTTTTCAAGAACAGCATTACGAACAAGTTCGCGGTTAGACCTTGCTATAATAGCTTTTTTTCCAAAAATCTGATCTGCTAACAGTACAGAAAATTTAGCATAACCTTCATCTGTAAGTTGAGATCCATCAATGGTCAAGTCTTCATTTTTTGACTCGAACCATTTAGTTGTAGGAGTAAAAGTATCTATAAATAATACTTTGTGTTTTGCAGCTATTTCTTGCATAGCTTTAGTGTATAATTCAAGATTCACATTTTCTTTTATTCCATTTGGAAGGTCCTTCTTCGCAGATAGATCCTCAAATGCTATTGGAGATACCAGAGCTAGCTGTGGTGAAGTTACACCATTATATTTTCGGGTTAAGGTAAATTTAACAAAGGCATCAAGCTCTGCTTTATAGTTCTCTAATCCTTCTATTCCCTTAAATGATTCAGTATATCCAAAAAACGCAAGAATAATATCTGCCTTCAGCATGGTAAGCCATCCATCTTCAGTAGGGAAATGCCCCGTACTACTTGAATTAGTAGCCAATTCTGTCTGAAACTTTTCAGCTCCTGGAAATGCCCAAGGTGACTTCCTGGCTGCATGTGGTCTAAAACCTGCTGTGTTAGCTCCATCAGCCATATTACGAATGAAAAGCAAACTATCAGGATAACGAAGATGCATTTCTGTTTCAAAATGACCAAAATTCATCATTCTTGATGCTAAATTATTGCCAATTAAAACGATACGGGATCCTTTTTTAATATTAATAGTTTTTGAATCCGGTGGTGTTCCTTGAAATGTAAAAAACATAATCAAGGATAAAACGAAAGCGAACAGCAATCTTTTAAATGCTGTTTTCATATTAATCTTCATACTTAATTTTAAATATATCAATTGCTAATAGTAAAACTTTAAGCAATATTGATTTTGAATGGTTAATATTTGGTTAGTAATAACAGTATCATATACAACGATATTGAAATCAAATGTAATTTTTAATTTAAGAAGCGACTTTCGATTTTGTTCGAATGTGTTTTAAAATCATCCATTTTGGCCAATTAAGTTAAGAAAACATTGATATTACCACTCAAAAGAATCTACTCCAAGTATTCTTTCTTATGCATCAACTGTTTCACCAGGAAGAACTTGCTGGTGTGTTCCTCCATTCCCGTTCAGCGATCCTATAAGTGAGCGTAGCAATGAAGTCGATGTGCCTAATCCATTCAAATATAAAATAACAAGATTATAGTTTATTGTTTAACTATTTTAAACTCTGTTCTTCTGTTCAACTGATGATTCGCTTCTGAACATTTTACGCCGTTTGAGCAGTTATTCAACAATTTGCTTTCACCATAGCCTTTTGCTGTTATTCTATTTTTGCCGATTCCATGATCAATGATATATTGAACTGCTGAATTTGCTCTCCGCTGAGACAACCACTGATTATATTGATCATTACCTCTACTGTCAGTATGCGATCCTAACTCAATCCAGATTGTTGGGTTGTCTTTCAAAGTCTTAACTAGCTTATCCAGTTCAACCGCTGCATCTGGCCGGATATTCGATTTATCAAAATCATAGTAAATATTCTCGATCCTAATTGCCTTTTCCAAATCGATTTTCTCTAAATAAAGATCTCTCTTAATCTCAGTAGAAGCCGTTAAATTAATTGTTGTAAGTGATGCAATATCGGCTCTGTAATTGCTTTTTTCTCCAGTCAAGTTGTAATCAGATTCCTTATCCAGATTAAAACTAAAACTCCCAGTTTCATCAGTTTGTACTTTCAATGTCTGACCATTGATTTTAGAAAGGGTAACTATAGCATTTATTAATGGTTGGTTATTCTTTCGATCAAATACACTACCGATCAATTTAAGAGCAAAGATCTGCTGCTCTGTAAAACTATAGATATCGTCGCTGCCAAGTCCACCTGTTCTATTTGAGGTAAAATATCCAGTTAAGGATGACGTTTTCAAATACGCAAAATCATCTTGTGGAGAGTTTGTTGGATAACCCAGGTTTTTCGGTTCGGCAATTTTTCCAGTCAAAAACTTAACCTTAAAAACATCCAGTCCTCCCATTCCTATCCGACCATCAGTACTAAAATAAAGATTATGCTCATTATCCAATATCGGCGTCCGTTCATTACCTTCGGTATTAATTTCCCTTAGATTTACGGGTACTCCCCAGTCCCCAGCACCAGTACGTTGACACCTATAAATATCTGTTCCTCCAAGTCCATTCGGCATGTTAGATACGAAATAAAGACTATTTCCATCGGCAGTAATGAAAGGATCACCAACGGAGTAATCATCTACTTTGTTATATTTAAAAGAAACAGGACTTGTCCATTTGCCATCCGCATCTTTTTTACTCGAATAAATCTCGACGTTAATGGTAGCCAATTTCCCTTTAGCATAAACCGGCTTTTTAGGTATCTTACTTAAAGTAAAAAAAACTTCATTCCCATCTTTACTAAAACTAGCTGGTCCGACATGATAATCTGTATTTGCATTTAAATTGAAACTAAAAATGCTATCCTGATTTTTATCTTTTCCATACAGTTTTAAATAATGGTTACCTGTCCACCCATAAACATTTCGATCGGGTCTTTTAGCCCCATCGAACTTTAAGAATGGTCTATTGCCCGATAATTTATCGGCTGATGTATTTCCACGATCTGAAGAAAAAACGATACTGTTACCATACATGGTAGCGCCCCAGTCTGACTGAGGAGAATTGAGTATCTTTTCATTTTTCATGGCCACTGTCGTAGGGTTTTTCATCCAAAATCCAGCTGAATCACAGCTCAACAACCAACGATTTTGTTCTTTTGGATCAACATCTTTCTTTAATTCCCCATACTTCTCGTATTGCGCTTTTGCTTCAGCATATTTTGAATTTTGCTGTAATGCTTTGGCGTAATGGAGGATATTTTCCGGATTGGTGGTCGACATACCAGCGGCGATTGCATACCAGCTTTCAGCTTGTTTGTAATTGCTCTGATAGCTATATGCCTGAGCCAATCTTTCAGCCGCATGTAAGGTTGGTTTCTTTTTATAAGCAATTTCATATAAATCAATCGCTTTGTTGAAGTTGTAAAGTTCATACTCTTTATCAGCCTCAAGCAGCGCATATTGAGCTAATACCTTAGTTTGATAGCTGAACATTACGGTAATAGCAAGAATTAATCTGTAAATATTTTTTTTCATATTTTTTATTTTCCTCTTCAGGGATTTAAATTACATTTAGCGCTAAGCAGAAATTAAAAATATCTCGGCGTACGCATTCTTGTATATCTTTTATTGAAGAAATAACTTATGGAGATTTCATGAGTACCTGCACTATAACCTTGAAGAGGACCAATAGAAAAATCATATGCATAACCTATCCTAAAGTTTTCCGTAGGTAAAAATTGTACCGCTGCTACCGCTGAATTCAGCTGGCTCAAATCCTTTTGCAAATAATCCTTACTGTATAACTTCACACCCGTACGATATGACCCCCCAACCCAAAACTTATCCTCTAAAATCACAAATGCATTTAAATCCAAACTGGTTGGACCTCCCCTATCATCCTTTAACAGAAAGGATGGCTTTAATAGCACACCCTCGTTTAACGGCAACAGAACACCTGCCGTTAAATAATAATGTGGCTTTGGCTGTGGGATAAACGCATAACGCTCAATGTCAACATATTGAGAGATAAGGTTATCTACCGATACTCCTGCATAAAAACGATCATTTGAAAAATAAATACCCGCTCTTGCATCTGGCAAAATTGTACTCTGAACACCTATTGGCTGATATATCTCAGGATCATTAGGGTTTAACTTGGATCCATCAATCCCTAGCTGAACCACACCGGCACCAACACCGAAGGCCAATCTTGCAGAACCATCATCGTTCATGCGTATTCTATATGCGTAATTACCATACACAGATTCATTGCGCTGGGCACCTAAACGGTCGCTTGAAATCTGTAGCGCAAGCCCAACATTTCCATCATTCGCAATAGCATCAACCGCTAGCGACATGGTTTTAGGAGCCCCGGTAATTCCGGTCCATTGATTTCGGTAAAATGCATGAACATTTAACTGCTCCCTGTACCCGGCATAAGCTGGATTAATATAAATTCCATTGAACATATACTGGCTGAACTGCGCATCCTGCTGGCCTTTAACCAAATTGGAGAATAAAAGTAGCACGCTAAATATCTGTAATATTCTTTTCATGTTTTTCAATTGTGATCTTTCCTACCCTCTTGAATTTATTGTTTAAAAGCCCTGACTAAGGTGATGTACCCTTTAAACACCTGCGATTCACTTCCTGTAGCTTCCTTCACACGGAGAATATAATAGTAAGTACCTTCGTTCAATCCTTCTCCAGTCCAATCATTTCGATAATTATCAGATTTATAAACCTGGTTGCCCCAGCGATTTACGATAATCAGATCATTATCAGCAAAGAGCTCCAATCCTCGTATTTCAAAAGTATCATTGTTCCCGTCACCATTAGGTGTGAAAAGGTTTGGAATAAATAATGACACGCCTGAAACAGCCAGCTTGGTAAAGAAACTTCCATTGGCAAAAAAGTCATCAGAAATTAATATATTATTATGATAATGAACTCCTTGAGATGGATTAAAACTTTTTAAAATGTCCCATTTGTCTCCGTTAACATAGCGGGAGATCCCTGCATTTTCATCTTTAAAAAGACTGCCATTAGTAGCAGGATTATGTTGCAAGGTCATAGATAATGTTGTTGCTCCTGAACCATAAATGTGCCATGCCCTGTCCATACCTGTTGACAAATTTTTAATGGATTTACCAGCACTAGCATAATCTTGTACACTTATGAATAGCTTACCTGCATTTTGCGGGATTAATGTTGCTGGTGTATAATCGCCTTCAGAAATACCCACAGGAAAAACAAATGAATCTTTACCACCATATTCTTTTATCATATGGCCGGCAATACTATTGCCGGTAACGACCATACGCTCTTTACTGTAGTTGGTGATTTTTCCATTAGTATTGAAAGCTAAATTCTGACCATTTAAAATAACATCGGCACCATTTACGGCAAGATCCAGAGTCCCTCCGATATTTAAGGTAGCCGATAAGGCACCACCCGGATTCAAAGTTCCAAAACCTGGGTCACTAACATCATCCAATTTGATATTATCAGAATTACGGTGCTCAACCAAAAGGTTTATAAAACCAGCATTGTTTCCATCAATATTACTTGGTCCCGATGCCATTGAAGTATAAAATGGATTATTACCGGGATTGTATATCACAATCTTACCAGAGCCATTAAAAGTCGCCCCTGGTGCAATCCAAATATTCTTGCTGTAAATCTCTAGTATACCATCAATTTGCCAAACAGCGTTAGGACCAAAATAGGTACCTTCACTAAAACGCTGTTCTATAGTTCCTGCAGAAACCGTAATAACTGAATTATCAACAGTCATACTTCCAGATCCAGTTTGGGCATTGCTGGTTTGGGAAAAGATTGATAATATTAAGATAAAAGTTAAACTGGATAACAATAAATTTCCTTTCATAATGTAACTCCTTTAAACTTAAAATGTCTACTTTCCTAAAATATTGAGATAAAAAAGATAGAATCAGTTCTATTTTTTGAGTAATAAACTTTCCAGTTTTTTCAATCGTTCCTCCAATTCATTGGTTTTATTTTGAAGTGCTTTGATTTCTTTATCCTTTTGACCAAGTACATCATTCATTTCAATCACATGAAGATATAGCTCTTCCAATTTCTCTAATTGTTGTACAGAGAGCTTCGTTAAATCTACTTCGTAACCATTTTCACCAACATTCAATTTTGATATAGGCGTTATGCCCGGTAAGTGTTTATTGGTTTTGATAAACTCAGCTACTTCTTTAAGTGTTTTAAATTTGTAGTCTTTATAAATTTTTGAAAATCCATTGAAATAATCTTCAAATACATAATCGGGATAAGTATTGGTAGCTGTATAAATGGTACCTGCGCTATAAATATTACCATCTACATATAATTTAGGGTTATTAGACGTCACTATAGCGGGAGGAATAGTACCATTACTGTTGATCACTAATTCTCCTGTAGATTTTAAACTCATCCTATGTGCACCATTAGTTTTAAAAGTCATTGGTGTAGCTATTGTTGTTCCTATAGATAACCCTGTTGATCCCGTTCCAGAAGCATTGATTTGAGCTAAACTGCTCGCATCTGCATACAACTCGAGTGAGCTATTTGATGCACCCGAACCACCATCAATACCAATAGAGCCCCTATTGCTACCTGTTGCACTTAACCTTCCTTGTGCACCCAAGTTACTTATACTAACTGTATTACTGTTACCTGTAAATCTTAGGAAATTATCAGCCGTTGTTACCGTTCTTGGCCCCGATAAGCTACCATTTGCATTATAAATATTTACAGTGGTTGCAAGACCTGCCAACGTACCCAATACACCATTAGCATCTGCCACTACAGTTCTAGTTGCTGTAAAGGTTTGATTCTGACTTGAGGACTCATCTCCATCAACTGTGGTATTAATAGCATTAGTAGCACCATTTAGCGGAAGGATTCTTAATCTCGTAATTCCAGCATTGTCTAATTGTTCTGAAGGAGTATAAGTACCCATACCTATCTTTCCTATTCCGGTAATACGCATTCTTTCTTCTCCCGAAGCACCACCTGGACTTGTTGAAAATGTTATCGGTGATGGAAGTGTTGTCAGATGGGTAGCTATCGCCAATTGGCTAGCCGCCCCGGTTGCGGTTAAATTAACCTCACCACTTGTAGGAAAAGTCTGAATATCAAAGCGGTTATAAGTAGCTCCAGCACCTGAAGCCACATATATATCTCCATCGTTTGTACCTTTTGCCTCAGAGCCAATACGTCCATTACTATCAAACCTAATACGTCTTTCCGGTGAATCAAACAGAAGGGGGTTTCCATTTGCCGTTATTGTTGTTGTTTTAGTTAGTAGACCTCCTAATTGAATAATGTCTAAGGTTTTAGTTAAACCATTATCGGCAGTTACTGGTGGATTGGCCAGAGAGGCAACTGTCACCGTTTTTAATACACCAGTACCATCTGCTACAACTACTTTATCAGTTGCAACATCTCCTGCAAGAGCACTTATACCACGTACACGCACATTACCTGCGGTAACATCTAAACGGGCAGTCGGTACAATAAGTGGGTTGGCTCCTGTAAAATCTCCAAAAGCTAATGAACCATTTACACCATAAATATAATTTTGGATATTTAACTGGTTGCTTACTGCATTTTGTGCTTTAGTTTGCGAACCTAAGAACAAACTATTGCTACCAGAAGTGTAACGGTCTGCAGCTAATCCTATGATCCTATTACCAGCTTCTGTACCAAAAAACGTATTATAGCTACCCGCAGTTAACGCACCTCCCGAAGCCACACCCAAGCCAACGTTATCCTGACCTGTGCCTAAGCTTGTTAAAGTAGAACTACCTACACCTATGTTTTTGATACCTACCGCTGTTGGCAAAACTAATGAGCCAATGGCAATATTTTGTTCTTGAGTGGTAATAGCATTTAAAGAACCAAAAACTTGATTGTTACCACCAGTAGTTAATGCATTTAAGTTACTAGCTCCTATAACTGCATTAGACCCACCAGAAATTAAAGCTCCTAAATTTTGAGAACCTAATACATAGTTGGCACTCGCTGTAGTAGCCTTAGTTAAATTCAACCCACCTACAGCCACATTGTTTCCTGTTGTTGCCAACACTAAGTTGCCATAACCAAGAGCTACATTTCCCGGAGAAGTAATATTAGCCAACTGATTTCCACCTCCTATTGCTATGTTTCCAAACAAACCAGCGCCACCAGAAGCATTATTCATTGCCCCTTTACCAATAGCAATATTATCGTTACCAGGCATGCTTGTACCATTTGCCCCCACTCCTGCGTCTTGTGAAATATGATTATCTGTACCTACAAGACGAACATCAGCGGCAAAAGTAGTACGGTCAACTCTTTTTAATACACCAGTTGTTGGATCGGCAACTACAATTTGATCTGCAGCTGCTCCTGTTTGGAGACCTGCTATAGCTAAGGTATTACCAGGGCTAGTTGTTATGGTTGTTGACGTAATTAACGGCCCTCCTAATTGAATATTTGTAGCTGTTGCTAAATTTAAACCATTGGTTGCTGTAGCTTCAAAAGTACCTGTATCTCCTTTTGGTCCAGCTGGACCTTTGATATTTCCAGTTGGATCCCAGGTAGTACCATTGTAAGTATAGGTATCACCTGTTGTTGTGTTTATATAAGTATCGCCAGCAGAACCTGTACTTGTTGGAGCACCTGCACCGCTAGTCACTGAAGTACCATTGGTTCCATTGGTTCCGTTTGTACCGTTTGTACCGTTAGTTCCAGCAGGACCTTTGATGTTTCCAGTTGGATCCCAGGTAGTACCATTGTAAGTATAAGTATCACCTGTTGTGGTGTTGATGTAAGTATCGCCAGTGCGCCTGTACCTGTTGGAGCACCTGCACCGCTAGTCACTGAAGTACCATTTGTTCCATTGGTTCCGTTTGTACCGTTTGTACCGTTAGTTCCAGCAGGACCTTTGATGTTTCCAGTTGGATCCCAGGTAGTACCATTGTAAGCATAGGTATCACCTGTTGTGGTATTGATGTAAGTATCACCAGTAGCGCCTGTACTTGTTGGAGCACCTGCACCGCTAGTCACTGAAGTACCATTGGTTCCATTGGTACCGTTTGTACCAGCAAGCCCCTGAACACCTTGAGGTCCAGCAGGGCCCTTGATGTTTCCAGTTGGATCCCAGGTAGTACCATTGTAAGTATAAGTATCACCTGTTGTTGTATTGATGTAAGTATCACCAGTAGCGCCTGTACCTGTTGGAGCACCTGTACCGCTAGTCACTGAAGTACCATTTGTTCCATTGGTTCCGTTTGTACCGTTAGTACCAGCAAGCCCCTGAACACCTTGAGGTCCAGCAGGGCCCTTGATGTTTCCAGTTGGATCCCAGGTAGTACCATTGTAAGTATAAGTATCACCTGTTG
>NZ_JBAZQQ010000002.1:0-913059 GCF_041645105.1 Pedobacter sp. | reverse complement strand
AGAAAGTTAATTTCTCCTGATCAACAGTAATGCTTGGAGGTGGAGGCAATTGGTTTTCTACTACAGTAACACCTGCAGAAACCGTATAACATCCATTCGCATCAGTAAATCGAACTGTATATATACCTGATTCTGTGGCTACATATTTTTGATCGGTTGCTCCAGTGATCTCATTGCCATCTTTGTACCACTGGTTACCAGTACTAGCAGAAGATACCAGTTCAACTGAACCTCCTTCGCAGAAAGTTAATTTCTCCTCATCAACGGTAATGCTTGGAGGCGGAGGCAATTGGTTTTCTACTACAGTAACACCTGCAGAAACCGTATAACATCCATTTACATCGGTAAACCGAACTGTATATATACCGGATTCTGTGGCTACATATTTTTGATCGGTTGCTCCAGTGATCTCGTTGCCATCTTTGTACCATTGGTTACCAGCAGCTGATGAGGAGATCAGTTCAACTGAACCTCCTTCGCAGAAAGTTAATTTCTCCTGATCAACGGTAATGCTTGGAGGCGGAGGCAATTGGTTTTCTAATACAGTAACACCTGCAGAAACCGTATAACATCCATTTACATCAGTAAATCTAACTGTATATATACCGGATTCTGTAGCTACATATTTTTGATCGGTTGCTCCAGTGATCTCATTGCCATCTTTGTACCATTGGTTACCAGTACTAGCAGAAGATACCAGTTCTACTGAACCTCCTTCGCAGAAGGTTAATTTCTCCTGATCAACGGTAATGCTTGGAGGCGGAGGCAATTGGTTTTCTAATACAGTAACACCTGCAGAAACCGTATAACATCCATTCGCATCAGTAAATCGAACTGTATATATACCTGATTCTGTGGCTACATATTTTTGATCGGTTGCTCCGGCAATCTCGTTGCCATCTTTGTACCATTGGTTACCAGCAGCTGATGAGGAGATCAGTTCAATTGAACCTCCTTCGCAGAAAGTTAATTTATCTTGATCAACACTGATCGTTGGAACTGGTAGAGGAGCCAAAATTTCTACAGTTACACGATCAGAGCTCCTTTCACAACCAATTGCATTGGTAATAATAACTGAATATTCACCAGACTCTTCAGCAATATATTCCTGATCCGTTGCCCCAGGTATATCTTGGCCATCCTTAAGCCATTGATACATGGCTCCAAGTCCTGTTGTAAGTCTCACCTTGTTGCCAGCACAAACCATTAAATCATCATGATTAATTACTGGCTTAGGGAAAAGCACCAGATTAATCACCTTCGGATCAGATTTCACACTCCAACAACCCAACTCATTTTTAATGGCAAGCGTATAAGTACCATGCTCAAAAATCACCAACCTATAGCTATTTTCATTTGGAATAAGTACCCCATTAAAATACCATTGATAACCTTTGGCATTCACTGGATCGGCAGTAAGCAAAACACTCCCATCTTCACAAATATTCCTTGTACCTGCTATTACAGGTTTAGTAGGAATATCATTTACTATCAAGATCACCTCATCAGATATTGTGGAACAACCCAGCGCCGAGGAAACAATAACCCTGATCTTCTTCTCATTGTAAGTCAAAGGAACAGCAGAAATATCTAGAGTTGAGGTAGTCGAACCAGCAATGCTCCCAGCGTCAGTAAAATCCTTCCAAACATTACCCTCTAGATATTGCCACTGATAAGTATCAGTATCAGCCGATTCAACTGAAAACACAGCGTTACTACCTTCACAAACAGTAACAGATTGAGGATGTTTAATAAAAACAGGGAGAGTATGGACAAGGATCAGATAAGTAGTATTTTCACGTTCATTCCCCAAAGTTCCAACTGTGAAATTAAATATCCCGGTTGATGTTGGCGTACCTGTAAAGACAACCTTACCATCAATTATCTCAGCATTTAACCATAGAGGCTTTCCACTAATAGTATAATTAACACCACCAGTAGCCAATTCGTAAGCAAATGATGGGATTGACGTTCCAACACAAAAATCCAATGCTTTAACTATGTTGTATTTAATATTATTACAAACCTCAACTGCAGTTCCATTCCTGCACTCCTCATGTGGATCAGTCGGCGGAGTATTTTCAAATATCTGGTTTGATGCATCTGGATCCGTTACGTCGTTTGGTCGCATAATACTAACCTCAACACCAAAACCGTTTAAGGGAAAAGCTTGAGTAATTGTCCCAGTTATTACATAATCAATTTTACAGTTATTTGGAAGATCCAATTTAGCAGAAACAGACTGACTATTTATTACCGGGCTGCTTTGAGCCCCGCAAGAACCAGTATTCATGAAATCAACATTATCTATTTGTAAACCAACGGGTACAGCAAATGCAAACTTAGCACCAGAGACATTACTAGGTCCTTTATTTTCGACTGTAACTCTATATGTTACCGTACTACCAAGATCTTTTCCAGTAAGCTCTGCATAAATACTGGTAATCTTTAAATCAGCAACTTTTACTGAAACATTTAATGGTGTTGCAGCATCATCACTCAACATATAAGCCCATGTATCCATAGCCTTGGCATCCCCATAACTACTACCACTTCCATTGATATATGATGACCATATATGCCCATTTTCCTTACTTGAAATTCCAATACTAGTATTTACAATTGGGTAAGGTTTTTCTGAGTCATTACTAACAATATCCGAATCATCCCAATAAACTCGATCACTATAAATACTCTCATTTAATGAAGTACTTTCAATACCATAAGTACCATCATTCTTCGTTAATTCTATAATGATCCCATTCGGATTAATTTCCATATCTAAAAAAGGAAAATGAACTTCAGAAGATGTTAAACGTACTCTCACTTCAGGGATAATGGTGTTTGCAGGCACAAGAACTCCAATACCATCCGTACCATCCCATTTTATAATATTCTCATCTTTAACTGCTGAACCTGTTAATACTTTCTCTACTCCGCCAGGAATCGGAATAACAATCCTATAAGTTCCAGGAACATTCGCATCAAAAGTAATATATCCCCCCTTTTGCCCAGCCTGATCAGGTGTATCCTCAGCACCTTTGAACTTAACATTTGTTATTACCGGAACAATAGCTTCTCTTTTTAACCAGGTAGTTGTCTTATTAACCCCATTTATACAAACATTTGCATCTGCCGGTAAATCCGCTGCAGGAGGATTATAAAATAATTTATGTGTAATCAAATTTTTCAATAAATCATCCTGAATCCGGGGATCATGTACGTGGTCTACAATTGTTTGGTCACTAAAGTTTAAACTTTTATATAACGGCGCACCCGTGCCATCAATAAAACCTTTATTGTTGGCAAAAAAAGTAAAACCATAGCCGTTATTCCCATTATTATTAACGAAATATGCTCTCCCATCTCTTGTTAAAACATAATTTTTACCATGATAACTTTTATTTGAGTTCTTAAATTCCCCTGCGATCCCAAGGTTTAGCACATTAGCATATACCCGTCCCTTAACCCAATCATTATCCGCAGTATTCCTAACGGAAATATCCCAGGCTAAAATAAA
Source organism: Pedobacter sp. (assembly GCF_041645105.1). GTDB lineage: Bacteria > Bacteroidota > Bacteroidia > Sphingobacteriales > Sphingobacteriaceae > Pedobacter. The sequence goes on along the minus strand of NZ_JBAZQQ010000002.1, from coordinate 909,539 downwards.
ACGATCATTCTTATCTTGAGTCCAAGATGAATTAGCTAAAACGTCTACAGCATTAGGTCCTGAAGCTGGTGATGGATCAGGATCGTTTGGTGTAGAGAACTCTACACGCCAAATCCCTGCCTGGTTTACCAGAACTTTATGATAAAAAGGAGTATATTTATTTATTGTTGCCGCCTCATTTGGTCCACTAGGCCCATTTAATTCCTCTACTCGATTCTTAATTTGTCCTACAGTAGAAGTAGAAGTAATGACTACCCCATTTGGACTAGTCAAAGTTATTCCTCCAAATTTACCAGAGGTTGTCATCCCCTTAATACTCGAACCTACACATATCCATTCTCCGGCCTTAACATATACGTAATGTGTTCCACGAGTTTTAAAAGGAAAAGATGGATGATTATCAGTAGTTACTGTAGCATACATACTAGCTCTCGCCCCTAAAGCTCCATTTGGATATAGATCCTTACTACCTTCTGCTTTTACGTTAAAAGAGATAAAGACCAAAAAAAGCAGCGCCAATAAATAACTTACTTTGAGATCAGTCATAATATCGATTCTGAGCGCTTTTCGCATAGTAAGTGATTACGCAATTTTCCTTAAAATAAAATCATATTTTCCACTGACAAAATAATCAGAATTTATATCATTTTTCAAAAATAATGAATAAAAAAAGCGCAAGTTAATAATAATCGAGCCAAAAAAATAAAATCAGTACAAAAAACTAATTTAAACACAAATAAAAGCATATTTATAATTTATTAAATAAAAATTAAAATCAAAAAACATGATAATAGCGTGTATTTTTGAGCAAATAATTACACATAACGAGTAAATCATCATCATAAATTTTCAATAAATAACTATGCCAATAAAACTATTCATCAACAATAACGGACTGAAATTATAAACAATGCAATATAATCCGATTAAAATTCGATTAGAAACCAGCAGCAACAACAACAATTACACTATAAAGAAACAACGGTTAATCAACCCTATATACATCACCGAAAACAATCTATTAATAGATAAATGATTAAAAATGCCTAATGACGCAACATATTGTAGAGCTAATCCACAGTTTCCAAAGAACACCGAAATCATAAACATCTGAAATACAATAAAATAACAAAAACAAATAATTCAGGCACGATAATGAACCATACCCTATTCATAATTAACTAGAATTTTAACAATTGAAAACGAATATTATGAAAAAGATCATTTTATCAGCAGCATTTTTAGCCGTAGCAGGATTAGCCTCAGTAAAAGCAAGTGAAATTAAAAACCCGATTGAGGTTATCGCATATCAAGACAGTACTACAAAAACTCCAGTTGAGCTAAAAGATCTTCCAGAGCCAGTTAAAGAGGCTTTAAAAGCAGATACAGTTAAAGAATGGACTCCAACAGCTGCATTTTTAGTTACTAATGCAGACAAAACAGAATACTACTTGATCAATGTGAAAAAAGGAGAAGAAACAGGTTCTCTTAAAATTGACAAAGATGGTAAAGTAGTTCAATAATTTGAATTTCAATGTATCCAAATAAAAGAGGTAGTATCACATCATGATACTACCTCTTTTGCATAACAAAAACTATTCATTAAATATTATCGTTGGCAACAATCCGCACCAATTCTCCTTCATTTATTATTTTAATTTTTCTGCCGCTTATAGTTAAAGTATTGTGTTTCGCAAATTCATTCAACACCTTGAATAAAGTTTCATAAGTTGTACCAGCAAATGACGACAAATCCTGTCTGCTCATTTCAACATTAATAACCCCATTTTCATCTTGTCCAAACTGTTGTTTAAGAGAAATAAAAGACTGGGCAATTCGAGCCTTCACGGACATATGAGCAAGATCACGCATTCGTCTATGTGAATTCTGTAACTCATTGGCATAAAACTTCATAAGTTCATACGTAAGATTTGTATTGACTTTAAGTGTACTTTCAAAAAAAGCAATATCCAGAAAACAAACTATAGCAGGCTCAATAGCTGTTGCAGAAACTGGATACAGACGCTCCTCACCCAAGCCCATATGCCCTACTATATCTCCAGATTTAGCAAAACGAATAATCAACTCTTTTTCTTTATCCCAACGCTTATGTACTTTAAAAGTACCCTCGTACACAAAAAAGATTCCACCAACAGCATCCCCCTCAGTAAAAAGCAATTCACCTTTTTTCACTTGAAAATTTCGCTTCCTAACAGCAAGAGCCGGTAGCCATTCCGGCAAACACAGCTTGCATAAAAAACACTTATTAAGATCACAAAGATTATTGCATTCTTTCATTCTTCAAATATGCAAAATTAAGACGGCCTGCCAAACCTCTTCAGCAAAAAACCAAAAGCACAATAAACATTATAAAAACAATATAAAAACAAAAAATTAAACCATAATATTAAATATAAATATATTTTAAACAATGTTATTATTTCAAAATACAAACTCCAAAACTTATCTTTGTAGCTTGTTAGCACACTTTTAAAACAGAAAAGACATATACACTGATGAAACCATCAAAAAACAGTATTCCAATTGCTCCCTTACTTCCTAGTCTAATGCCTGCCTTGCCCAAAGGCAAAAAAGAAATCTTATTCAAAAAACGCCTACTCCAAATATCTCTGCTATCTATTGCCGTTGCAGTATTAATCAGCATCATTGCCAAAGGATTAGTCTTGTTGATTAATTTAGTTACCAATATTTGTTTTTACGGAACCTTTGCCTTTACATTTAGCAGCCCCGCTAATAATCAACTTGGCTTATTTGTTATTGTATTACCGGTTATAGGGGGAGTATTGGTTGGATTAATGGCCTTATTTGGCTCCAAAGCCATTAGAGGACATGGTATACCTGAAGCTATGGAGCAAATTCTAATTAACCAGAGCAAAATCAAACCATCTATTGCATTTTTAAAACCCATATCTTCCGCTATTGCAATTGGATCAGGAGGTCCTTTTGGTGCTGAGGGGCCCATAATAGCTACTGGCGGTGCATTGGGTTCTACAATAGGTCAATTATTTAAAATTACCTCTAATGAGCGCAAGATAATTCTTGCTGCAGGTGCAACAGCTGGAATGTCGGCCATATTCGGTACACCAATAGCTGCTGTTTTCCTTGCTATTGAATTGTTATTATTTGAATTCTCGCCAAAAGCGATTTTACCTGTAGCATTGGCTTGTATTACCGGAGCAGCAGGACATCAATTACTTTTTGAAACAGGACCTGTATTCCCAATGCCAAATCTTGAGGGGCCAAGCAATCTTGCACTTGCAATTTATAGTGGAATGGGTATTCTTATAGGATTTATGTCATTAGGACTTACCAAAGTAGTATACTGGATTGAAGATACTTTCGAAAAACTTCCTATACATTGGATGTGGTGGCCGGCAATAGGTGGCCTTGCTGTAGGTATCATTGGATATTTTGCTCCCCATACACTCGGCGTGGGATATGAAAATATCATCAGTATGCTCTCAGGGAAAGCTACTCTTGCATTAATGCTCAGCTTATGTTTTTTTAAGTTTCTATCCTGGGCAATAGCTTTAGGAAGTGGTACATCAGGAGGCACCCTAGCACCATTGTTAACAATTGGTGGAGCGGCAGGCGCTTTACTTGGCACTTTAGTCCTGATGTTCTTCCCTCAATCAGAAATCAACATCCCTATGGCTGCACTTATTGGCATGTCTTCCATGTTCGCCGGTGCTTCAAGAGCCTACTTAACCAGCATCACATTTGCATTGGAAGCTACTATGCAATCACATGCCTTACTACCCTTACTTGGAGCATGTACAGCCTCTTATTTAGTTTCCTTTTTCTTTATGGAAAACACCATCATGACAGAGAAAATAGCCAGAAGAGGCATCTACACCCCTGATGCTTATGAACCTGATATACTACGCAGAGTCACAGTTTCACAAGTTATGGGAAAAATCAACTCCATTCAAGAGCAAATTATAAATGAACTACTAAAAAGAGAAATACCTATTTTAAATCCTAATGACCCTCTGTCCAAGGCAGTAGAGCTAATGGCATCAAGTGGAGAAGAATATTTACCAGTTGTACTGACTAATGGCTCAAATGAAATTGTTGGCTTGCTTACCCATAAAGATGTTCTTCATGCCTATAAATTATATCATAAAGAAAACCAGGAAGTAGGCATTAACCTCTCACTTAAAAGACAGCGCTTAAAAATGATGATCAGAAGTCGTAAGTTAATGGACAAAACAAAGAGTTAAAGTATCTTATCCAAAGCTGTTAACATTTTCATCCAGGAAGATCTAGAGCCTTCTATAAAATGTTCCCATTCAGATGGCATTTCATGGGTAAGTGTAAGCTCAGTTCCAGTGGGTGTAGGTATAATATCAATAATTACACGTGAATTATCTGGTAAATCTTGTTTAATGGCCCAGGTAAAAACGAGTCGCAAAGGTCTTTCCACCTCTGTATATTCTCCTACATGGTCAATTTCAGTATCCTCTCTGCGGACAACATACGAAAATGATCCACCTTTTTTTGCATCAGTTTTAAGACTTACAATCTCTTCATTCCTCACTTCAGGTCCAAACATAAATCTTCCAATCATAAATGTATCCAGCCATGCATCAAAAACATCTTCAGCAGGCACAGAGAAATGGTAAGTTACGGTTGCATGAGCAGTCAGTTCAGTATTCATAATACGTAGTTTTAAGTTAAACAAATATAATCCATTGTTGTTTTATTCAAACATCCCCAATCCTACGGTCATCCAGAAGGCATTCATAATTCTAAATTTTAACATTCAATAATTCTTCAAAAAGGTAAAAAAAATGCGTTATTTTAACCCATGGAAGAAATCATTGGCAAAGTAAACGATCTGGTCTGGAGCAATGCACTCATTTTGCTCTGTATGGGAGCAGGCATTTATTTCTCAATAGTCACACGTTTTGTACAACTCCGATACATAAAAGAAATGATAGCCTTGCTTTTTGGTGGAGCAAGCTCTTCCAAAGGCGTAAGCTCTTTTCAAGCATTTGCCATTGCCATTTCTGGTCGTATTGGCACTGGAAATATTGCTGGAGTAGCAACAGCTATTGCTATGGGTGGTCCCGGAGCAGTTTTCTGGATGTGGTTAATTGCCTTTCTAGGTAGTGCATCCGCATTTATTGAGGCTACATTAGGTCAGATTTACAAACAGGTAAACAATGGACAATACCGTGGAGGCCCAGCTTTCTATATTGAAAAGGGTCTCGGTATTAAATGGTATGCCATTGTATTTGCTGTAGCCACTATATTAAGTACAGCATTATTTTTACCAGGAGTTCAAAGCAATAGTATTGCTTTAAGTATGACCAATGCATTCCAAATACCTGTTGCTTATACTGGAGCCACAGTAGCGATATTATTAGCATTAATCATTTTTGGTGGTGTTAAACGTATTGGTAAAGTAGCTGAAATCGTCGTTCCTTTTATGGCTGGCGCATACATCTTAATGGCTGTTATCATTATGTTTATGCATGTACAGCAAATCCCATCAGTGCTTATTCTTATCATCAAATCTGCCTTCAAGCTGGAGCCGGCATTTGCTGGAGTTTTTGGTATGGCTATAGCCTGGGGTATAAAAAGAGGAATATATTCAAATGAAGCTGGTCAGGGAACCGCCCCTCATGCTGCCGCAGCTGCAGAGGTTAGTCACCCTGTAAAACAAGGCCTTGTGCAGGCATTTTCAGTATATGTAGATACACTTTTCGTATGTACTGCAACTGCTTTCATGATTCTTTTTACTGGCCAATATAACGTCATAAATCCTGATGGGGGTTTTATTGTAGAGAATCTACCTGGTGCGGAAATAGGCGCAGAATATACTCAATATGCAGTAAACTCTCATTTTCCATCTCTAGGAGCCGGTTTTGTGGCTATATCTCTATTATTTTTTGCCTTTACGACCATCATGGCCTACTATTATATTGCTGAAACCAATCTCAGTTACCTGGATAAAAAAGGTAGAAAATGGGCAATATGGGCACTCAGAATTCTGATGTTAATCGCAACTTTTTATGGCTCTGTAAAAACTGCGGAAGCCGCATGGACATTAGGCGATATTGGTGTGGGTGTAATGGCCTGGTTAAACGTAATTGCCATCTTGTTACTACGTAAACCTGCATTAAAGGCTTTTAAAGATTACCAGCAACAGAGACGAGCTGGCAAGGATCCTGTATTTAATGCTGAAGCATGTGGTATTAAAAATACACAAGAGTGGTAAATCATACCATAATCCATACCGGGGCATGATCGCTGGAATGCGGCCACCCACGTACGTCTTTGTCAACAGCCGCATATTGTAATCTACTTTCTAAAACTGGGTTTAATAAGAAATGATCCAACCGTAAGCCAGCATCCCTGCCATAAGCATTACGCAGATAATCCCAAAAGGTATAAATGCTTTCATCCGGATATAATTTACGAATAGCATCCGTCCAGCCTTGCTTTAATAATTTCTCAAACAATTGTCTAGCTTCGGGTCTAAACAGTGCATTATTCACATATTTCTCTGGCTTATAAGTATCTAATTCTGTTGGCATGATATTGTAATCGCCAATCAGCGCTACCGGCATATCAAAAGATTGAAGCTTGTCAGCATGAGCAATCAATCTTTCAATCCATTTAAGTTTATAATCGAACTTAGGTCCAGGAAAAGGATTCCCGTTGGGTAGATATAAACAACCTATTACTACATCATTTATAAATGCTTCAATATATCGGCTATGTAAATCTTCTGGATCTCCATTAAGCCCTCTTCTTGTTTCCTGAATTTCCCCATATCTGGATAATATCGCAACCCCATTCCAGCTTTTTTGTCCATGCCAGATAGAATGATAACCAGCATCCAACAATGATTTCTCTGGAAACTTGTCATCAGGTGCTTTCAGTTCCTGTAAACAAACTACATCAGGCGAAGCTTCTTTCAACCAGCGTAACAAATTCTCTAATCGTGCATTTATCCCATTGATGTTGTAAGTAGCAATCTTCATAATGATTGTTAATATAAACGTTAAACACAAGAGCAAACAAAAAGGTTTACAAAATCAATATTCGAATATATTTATAATTTTACCCTTCAACAAGAAAATCAACCGTGTACAAAATATCATCACTATTGGAAGAGATTAAACATAGACACTGGGAACTTCCAGGAGGTAAATGGCAATACTATCAGGAATGGAATGATGCTTTATTTCTACACTTTGAAGTAGAGCTAAACTTCTTTAAAAACCTTATTCCAAAGAAATTAAACATCGATCATTTTAACGGGAAATATTATGTATCCCTGGTTGCATTTAAAATGCAGAACATCAGACCAAGAAATCTTCCAGCAGTTAAGTTTATTTCTGATTTCTATGAAATAAATGTTAGAACTTATATCGATAACGATAATAAGAAAGGTGTTTACTTCATTAATATCGAAGCCGAAAAACTTCTTTCTACCTTCATTGCAAAAACGCTATCAGGACTACCTTATGGTAAATCAAAAATTAAAAGAAAGCAAACCGGATATTCAAATTATAACGCACAAAAGCAATTACATTTGAAAGCAGATTTTGAAGTCCTTGATCAGGTTTCCGAAAAGACCGATTTTGATAAATGGATAACTGAAAGATACTGTCTTTATCTAGACAAAAGCGAACGCATTTTAAGATACGACATCCATCATAAGGAATGGGATCTAAAAGAGATCAAATTAAATTCCTTAGAACTGAATTACAGCTTTGATCAACTTATATTGTCTAATCACAACCTTAAAAGCCATCATTATTCCCCTGGAGTAAAGGTCGTTTCCTGGGATTCCACAGAAGTACTCTTATAACTTATTTGATAGAAAAAAGGGCTAACTTAAAAAGCTAGCCCCGAGATATGTTTTTGATATTTGATGAATTATGCTGCTTCCTTGCGTGAAAAAATAAGTGAAGCAATAACTGAAAGAACCAACACTCCTCCTACTATTGATAATGACAAAGGAGAAGAGATATGATAAAGTGGGGATATTACCATTTTAATACCTATAAATGTTAGTATAATGGCCAATCCATATTTCAATAAACTGAACATATAAATAAAATTTGCTAATAGGAAATAAAGTGCCCTTAATCCCAAAATAGCAAATATATTAGAGGTGTATAAAATCATTGGATCATCTGGCGCTATAGCAAAAATGGCAGGTATAGAATCTACAGCAAACAACAAATCGGTAAATTCAATTACAGCAACCACAACCAATAATGGAGTAGCCATCTTCACACCATTTTCTACGGTAAAGAACTTTTCTCCATCAAAATTTTTGCTCACCTTAAAAAACTTATAGATTAGTTTCGCTCCCGCATTCTTTGTGTAATCTTTATGTTCATCTTCTTCAGAATGTCCGGACCACGACTTGATACCTGCATAAATCAAGAATAAACCGAATAAGAATAAAACGACATTAATTTGAAGTGTATGTCCAAACAATACCATTTCAGGCAGATAAGTCAGATTAATAAGTCCAACGCCAGCAAAAATAAAAATTGCTCTAAACACTAAGGCTCCAATTATACCCCAAAACAATACTTTATGATGTAACTCTTTTGGAACCTTAAAAAAACCGAATACCAGAATAAATACAAACAAATTATCTACAGACAATGCCTTTTCTATCCAATATGCAGATTGAAATTGTGTGAATTTTTCAAATCCAGAAGTTAGGTAAATGACTCCACTAAATCCCATTGAAAGCGTAATCCATACAACTGACCAAATTGCGGCCTCCTTACTGGTTACGGCATGAACCTTTTTATTAAAAACACCCAAATCTAAAAGGAGCATTCCTATTACTACTACTGCAAAACCGGTGAGCACACCAGGATGATTAATCAAATTATCCATTCTTATATATAAAATTTATTTTTAAGGTACAATCGAAAAACGTCCAAAGCAGAATTATTTAATTTTATCTAATGATTTACGACTGTTTATCGCTAACGACTTGTATTTACTGGGCGTAAAGCCAGTAAGCGATTTAAATTGAGTTGACAAATGGGCACTACTGCTATACCCCATTTTATAGGCTATTTCATTCAAATTCAACTCACCATATTCCATAAGCTCTTTAACCCGCTCAATTTTTTGCTGAATAATATACTTTTCAATAGTCAAGCCTTCTACTTCTGAAAACTGACGACTTAAATAAGCATAATCTTTATTTAGTTTATCGGAAATTTGCTTAGTTAAGCTATTTTCTATCTCATTAAGATCCGAATAATGAACCAATTCAATCACCTGATTTTTAATCTGTTCAACTAACTGATCTTTTTCTTTATCTAAAAGCTCAAAACCAAGTGACTGTAAGGAGTCACCAATTTTTTGCAACTGTTCTTCAGTAGGTTCTGGAGCAACCTCTATCTTACCTAATGAGATTTCATTAACTTTTAAGCCAAAGCCTTCTAATTGTTGTTTCACAATCATAATGCAACGGTCGCAAACCATATTCTTAACATATAACATACACAAAGATAAAGCAATTCTAATCCATCTATCCTATTCCCTGTCAAAAATCCCGCAACAATTCTTATACAATATTTTCAGCCTTGAACGCATCTTGTATACAATTATTATCTTTGCATATCTTCACAAGCCTGACCACATTTTTTTGGCTTAAATTTGTGCTGAATCATAAAAAAACAAAATGACTCAAAAAAAATACTTTGGTCTGATTTTAATATTAGGATCACTTACCGCACTTGGTCCTTTTTCTATTGACATGTATCTGCCTGGATTCCCTGCAATTGCCGACGATCTAAATACCAATACATCAAGTGTAGCATTGTCTTTATCCAGTTATTTCATAGGTATTTCTGCCGGACAATTGTTGTATGGCCCTCTTCTTGATAAATTTGGAAGAAAGAAACCACTATTCATTGGTCTGCTTGTTTACATTCTGGCTTCGGCAGGTTGTGCTTTTGCGAACAGCATTGACGCACTGATCGGATTAAGATTTATACAGGCACTAGGTAGCTGTGCAGCTACTGTAGCCTCCGTTGCTATGGTACGCGATCTATTCCCAGTAAAAGACAACGCCAAAGTTTTCGCCTTATTGATGCTCGTATTAGGTGTTTCACCGATGATCGCTCCCACTCTTGGTGGATATGTAACTGTTGCTTTCGGCTGGCACACCATCTTTTTAGTTCTACTTGGTTTAGGCGTATTTAACTTAATTGCAAGCTGGCTCTGGTTGCCAAACAGTTACAAACCGGATGCAAACCTTTCCTTGAAACCTAAACCTATCATCAATGGTTTTTGGACAGTATTTAAAACTCCTCAGTTTTATACCTACGCGCTTACAGGTGCCCTCGCTTTTTCAGGTTTATTTGCTTACATATCTGGTTCTCCGCTAATTTTTATGGAGATATTCCAAGTGAAAGAAGAAACTTATGGATGGATTTTCGCGCTCCTATCTATAGGCTTTATTGGTTCAAGCCAGGTCAATACCTTATTGCTAAGAAGATATACAAGTCAGCAATTAATTTATGCAGCATTAATTACACAAACCATTACTGCTCTGATATTTTTGATAGCTAGCATTAATGGATGGCTTGGCTTATATGAAACTACAGCATTACTTTTCATTTTCCTTTGCTGCCTTGGTTTTGTAAGTCCAAATGCATCTGCCCTCTCTCTATTGCCATTTTCAAAAAATGCCGGAACGGCTTCAGCATTAATGGGTGCAATTCAAATGGGTATTGGAGCATTAGCTTCAGTAGGTGTAAGCTTGTTTAACGTTAAATCGGCAGTACCGACTGTTAGTATAATGACCTTATCATCTATTCTTGCTATTGTTATCTTATATTTTGGCAAACGTAAAATAGCCGATCTACCCGCTTAATTTTTATTTGTTCCCAACGTAGGGGTAAAGCTTCATCTCGTTGTCCTATTTTAAAATAAGACAAAAATGAACTTTACAATTCTCAAAACTAACACTAGTCTAAAGACCTTAAAAATCACGGCATGCCTCCTGCTCTCCTTACTGGCTTCCAATTTATTTGCTCAGGAAGATAAAACAGTTTCATCTCATAAACTCCATTTTGGACTAATCTATCCGGTAAGTAGCAATGGCACACATGCTCCATTAGATACGAATGACTTTTCATTCCATTTGATTGCAGGTATATCAGCAGCCGAAAGAGGTGTCGCATTTGCTGGTCTGTCTAATATTGTTCGAAATGATACTAAAGGTTTTCTTTTAGCTGGATTCTCAAATCATATTGGGAAGCAGGCCAATGGCGGACTTTTCTCTGGCTTTTTAAATATGTATAAAGGCGGTCAGGTATTTGCTTTAGGTGGATTTGCAAATATCTCAACTGGAGATATTAAAGGAGCTCAATTCTCTGGCTTTATGAATCTGGCAGGCAATATAAAAGGTTCCCAATTCACAGGTTTTATCAATAAAGCAAAAGATATAGATGGTGCACAAATTGCTGGCTTTATCAATGTAGCAAAGAAAGTAAAAGGAGTGCAATTTGCAGGTTTTATGAATGTAGTCGATAGTAGTGATTATCCAATCGGCATTATCAACCTGGTGAAAAGTGGTGAAAAAAGTATCAGCCTTACAACCGATGAAACACTTACCACTCTACTCTCTTTCCGTTCTGGAGGAAGAGTATTATATGGAATCATAGGTTTAGGTTACAATTTCAAAAATACTGATGAAGTGTATGCCTTTGAAGCAGGTTTAGGAGCACACTTATTCAAATCCAACTCATTCAGATTAAATGCTGAAGTCTCAGGTGTCGGCTTAGAGAGTTTTAAAGCTGGTGAGTACATGAAGACATCACTTAGGCTATTGCCAGCGTTAAAAATAAGCAAAAACCTGGAAATTTTCGGTGGTCCATCCTTCAACTACTTAAATACCAGCACCGCAGAAGGTCGCAGTTTAAACCAAAAGCATATCACAAGTTGGGAAAATAAATGGGGAAATAACTTCCAGGCGCTATACATTGGGTATGGTGGAGGACTTCAATATATATTTTAACATCAATCATTAAAAACATAGTTATGAGATTTTCATTATTAATTACATGCATAAGCATCCTATTTATCGGATGTTCAAAAGACAGGTTAACAGCTAGTGGCGACAAAACAACTGACATCCGTTTTCCCGGAGAATTTACAGGTGTTAACTCCAGTGGATCAACTCCAGTTAAAATCAGTTACGGCACTGAATTCAAAGTAGAACTTAAGGGCTCTGACAATCTTATTCCCTATTTCAAAACCAACATTATTAACGGCACATTATATTTAGGCTATGAAAATGCAAGTGTACAACATGATGATATTGAAGTATTCGTAACACTCCCTGTCATCAGAAAAATGGCTTTAAGCGGTAGTGGAAAGATAAATATCGAAGGAGATTTCCCTGCCATAAATGAACTAAAAATCTCCATTAGCGGTTCAGGTGATATTTTGGTAAAAGATGCATTCGAAGCAACAAAAATACTGGTAAATATATCCGGATCTGGAAAAGCAGATTTATTAAAAGTAGTCGCTGAACATGCCGATGTTGATATATCTGGCAGTGGCAATGCCAGCTTGACTATACAGGATAAATTAAGAGTAGAAATAAGCGGAAGTGGAAAGGTTTATTATAATGGAAGTCCGGATGTTGATGCAGATATAAGTGGATCTGGAAAAGTAATAAAACTATAAAACATCAGAACATGGTATTAGTTCAGGTCCTAATGCAACGTCTTATGATCAGTATTACAATAATATTAATACTCAGCCAGACCTCTTATGCGCAAAATGGAATTGACCAGATCAAACTGTCTAAACCTAATGGTTGCAACATGCTGTTCTTCCTGCAACGTGATCCTGACACTAATACTGTGGTTTATGAATTAAATTTTAACAATGATGGGACAATACAAAAAAATGCTCCCATTAAGGCTTCATGGATTAGATATAAAGAAAAACAGAAGTTTAAAGAATTGACAGCCCTTGAACAGAAATTTGCTTATGGCATACTATCTAAGCTAATTGCTGAAGATGAATATGAAATTAGATTAGTAGCCTATAAAAAAATGCCTATGTATTTAAAAAAGTCAGGAACGGATCAAAAATACCATCTTTACATTAAAGATGAAGGAAAAGACCTCCTTTTAAAAAGAGTATTTATAAGAGTAAATCGTGGTAGCTTTTGGTTCCCAAAGGTTCAATACATAGATTTGATTACGACTAACAGCATTACTGGAATGGAGATTTTAAAAAGAATAAAGACATGAATCCCCAATATCTGTTTTATGACGACAGGGCTTTTGAACAATTGTTTAAGAGTCATTTTAAAGCCTTACATGCTTATGCTTCCGTTATTTTAAAGGATGAAGATGATGCTGAAGAAATAGTCCAGAATATGTTCTTAAAATTCTGGGAAAAAAGAGAATTACTTGATGTGCAAACCTCTATCAAAGCCTATTTGTATAAATGTGTATACCATGACAGCCTTAACCTTTTAAAACACCAGAAAATAAAAACAAAATATCAGGACTTTGTATCCTATTCGATGAATAAACAACATTTACCTGCTTCATCTAAGGTGGAAATGACAGAACTGGAATCCAACCTTAGGCTGGCACTTAATGAATTGCCAGAACAATGTCGTACTATATTCCAGATGAGCCGCTTTGAAGAACTAAAATATAGGGAAATAGCTGAACGGATGGGCTTATCAGTTAAAACAATAGAAAATCAGATGGGTAAGGCTCTTAGAATACTGCGTTTAGAATTGGCAGACTTCCTTTCGCTCATTTTATTAGGTCTGATGTATTATAAAGATTACTTTAATTAAGAACGGCATGACTGACGAACTATTAATAAAGTTTCTATTAAAAGAAACAACTGAAGATGAACATATCTCAGTACAAAACTGGATGAATGCCTCTCCTGCTAATAAAGCGCATTTTATTAAACTTGAAAAAATCTGGGACAGCAGTAAAAATCTATCCACGAAAAAAGATATCAGTGAAATTGAGGCATGGGAAAGATTTAAACAAAAAGCCCATAAAAAGGAACCAGAGATCATAAACATAAAACCAAGCTTCAGTTGGTTAAAAATTGCGGCTATGTTATTTGTCGTAGCAGCCTCATGGTCTTTATATGAAATACTTTCCCCTGTTTCTTATATCCCTGTATTGGCTGGTAATAAAGTAACTACAAAAACACTACCTGATGGTTCTGAAATAACTTTAAATAAAAACTCAACCATCACTTACGCGAATAATTTCAGAAATAACAGGACCATTCATCTTGAACAAGGAAGCGTGTTCTTTAATGTGGTTCATGATGAAACAAAACCTTTTGTAATTGACATAGACAAGGTTTCTGTACTTGTAGTAGGAACTTCTTTTAACATCAAACATTTAGAAGAGCAAACGGAAGTAATTGTTGAAACAGGAATAGTAAAAGTAAGTTTGGGTAAAAAGGAAATCAACCTTCAAAAAGGGGAAAAGGTAATTATTAACAACAATGTGGATCAGCTGGTTAAAACACAAAATACAGATCAGCTTTATAATTATTACCGCAGCAATGAATTTGTCACAAACAATACTCCGCTCTGGCATATAATAGAAGTGATCAACGAGGCATATGGTTCAACAGTAATTATTAAAGATTCAGCGATAAAGAATCTTAGTTTGAATACCACTTTAAAAACCTCCGCAAGTCTGGATGACAATTTACAAGTTATATGTAAAACGCTTAATCTGACTCTTGTACGTAACCAAAACGAAATTATATTGTCTAAACACCAATAATGAAATTAAAGATAACTCTTGTACTCTTTTTGATTACCGCATGTGCAAAGGCTCAGATGCAAATTCCGGCCAATTATCATAACCTGGAGAAAAAGGTAACCATTGAAGTAAAAGATCAACAGATATCTCAAGTACTACAAAAAATAAGCAGAGCAGGAAACTTCTATTTCTCGTATAGTGGAACTTTACTTAAACAAGATAGTCTGGTTAGTATTAGTATAAGAAACAGTCCAGTAAGAGAGATATTAAATCGATTGTTTAACAACAAAGTTGATTATACAGAAAATGGAGAATACGTTATCCTTAGATATGCTGCGAACCACTTTACTATAGAGCCGGAGAATATTACGACAGCTGAAAAACTATACCTGATTAGTGGTTATGTAATTGATACACAAACAGGAATAAAAGTAAAACAGGCCAGTGTTTATGAGAAACGATTATTGCAATCAACCCTTACCGACAATAAGGGTTTTTTCAAGTTAAAGTTTAAGGGGGATCATAATGAGGTGATATTGACTGCAAGTAAGGAAAATTACCGGGATACCACTTTGATTTTTCTATCAGATATTAAAATAAAACCCGAGGGTTATAATGATCACGAAAGACGCAGAGGTAATATGGGAGATGACAATATTGAAAATTCAGGCCTAGGCCGATTCTTTATCTCTTCCAAACAAAGAATTCAAAGTATTAATATTCCTGATTTTTTTGCCAATACACCTTTCCAGGCGTCACTAACTCCAGGATTAAGCTCACATGGCAACATGAGCTCACAGGTTATAAACAAGGTTTCCTTAAATGTTCTGGGTGGTTATACTGCGGGGACGGATGGATTTGAAATGGCTGGATTATTTAACATTACTAAAGGTGATGTTAGAAAAATGCAATTTGCCGGGCTCTTTAATCAGGTAGGTGGTTCTGTATATGGAATACAAGTTGCAGGTTTACTAAATGATGTACGAAGAGAAACGAAGGGATTTCAGGCAGCAGGTTTGTTAAACCATGTAAAAAAAAATACAGAGGCTTTTCAGCTCGCAGGTATTGTTAATCTGAGCCGAAAGAACATGAAGGGGTTTCAAGCAGCAGGGGTTGCCAATATTATAGCCGAGGACTTTAGTGGTACACAAATTAGTGGCGTCGGCAACTTTGTATCTAAAAATGTAGATGGCATACAGATTGCCGGTGTATTTAATTATGCGAAAAAATTAAATGGTTTTCAATTAGGGCTCATCAACGTTGCGGACACCTCTTCTGGTTATAGTCTTGGCTTAATTAACATTATAAAAAACGGATATCATAAAGTAAGTCTTTACACCAACGAAACAATAAATACCAATATCTCTTTAAAAACAGGTAATGCAAATCTATATACTATCTTATTTATTGGGATGAATATATCAAATCAGGAGAAAATAAAGACGGCAGGGATTGGTATAGGTCATGACTTTATACTCAACAAACGACTGGCTATTGGGCTGGAAATAACCGGACAATTATTATACCTTGGAAATTGGGACGCAGATAATTTACTCAATCGATTACAGAGTAATTTACAATTTCAACTATTTAAAGGCTTTACCATATTTGGAGGTCCATCATATGTCATATATAATGGAGACTCTTCCATAGGTTCCAGCACTCCAGGATATAATCAGAATATAGTACCATCCAGACACACAAACTTTGGGAATGCGACAAAAGGTTGGCTGGGTTTCAATGCGGGAATCACTATAATGTAAATCCCTGCAAAACAAAGCTTTCCCATTTCTTGTTATATGAACATGGGACCCTTTAATATTAAAATTGGTTTTGGAAAAAATGAGGTGGCGCTGAAAATATTACCTACCACAGAATACTATATTGTACTTTATTACGATTGCATTGTCGGAGCTATAAAATTGGATGAAGATGGGGACTCATGGGAGCAAGTACCAGATGATAATATTGCTAAAAGTCATATTCCCCTTTATGAACCAGATTTAAACGCAGATCGCCTGGACTTTGTTTTATGTGAACATACCATAAATTATATTGGAGAAGAAATCGCAGCTTTTTTAAAAGAAAATAGTCATTAAGCATATTCCTCAACTGGACTAGCAACAATTTCACAATATGTATTTATAATTAATCTAAATAACTATATTTGCAGCGCACCATAATAACTAGCATTGCAAAACCAGACAAAAGATACAAACGGTAATAAAAAGATCCGAATCGATAAAGATACGTTCGAGACGATCTATCAAATGTATTGGGAAAAAGTTTATGCTGTTTGTTATAACAATATCAGGGAAATAGAACCTGCCAGAGAAATGGTACAAGATATCTTTAAATCTGTTTGGGAACGTAGACATGAATTGGAACTGGAAAATGTAAACAACTATCTAATCCGTTCTGCAAAATTCAAAACTTTCGAGTACATAAGAAATAAGGTAAGCCAGCAGCAACATATCTGTATAAAATATCAGGACTGTACTCATTCGTCCAATTGCACAGAAGAGAAAGTGCTATTTAACAACTTAAAAGAGAAAGTAGATATTTTGGTCGATACCTTACCCTGTCAATGCCGTCGAGTATACAAAATGAGTCGTGAACAAGGCCTTAGTAATAAAGAAATTGCCGCAGCCCTGCTAATTAGTGAAAGAGCTGTAGAATACCACATTACCAAAGCATTATCAGTACTAAGAGTTAATCTTTCCAATTATTCTTCATAATTTTTTTAAAAGCATTACGGGTATTTGCTAGTTATGCTACTTATATTTTATCTAAGTTTGCATTTAATATTAAAATAGGCGTTACAGCTATAATGAAGATCAGTAAGGAACTTATAGAGCAATATCATAGAGGCCAATGTAGTCAGGATGAACGTGATGCCGTTGAATTCTGGTTATTCTCTGGGGATAGTGATGAAGCTTTGCAGCTTCCATTAACTGAAGAAAAGTTGGTACACAAAGCCGAAATCTGGAAAGAAATTGAGCGTATAATTCCAATTGCTCCGGTCAGCCCTACTTTGAAAAAAACAGGAATACACCGTTATTCATTTTGGACAGGTGCTATTGCTGCATGTCTCCTGCTAGCTATACTTTCCGTTACTACTTATTACATTACAAGAAGTAAACATGAAATGCCCTTGATTGCTATTAACAATTCATCATTAAATGTTAGGCAGCTTGAAGCTAACGCTTATAACATTTCTATAGGTCCGAATACTTCTGCTAAAATTGATAATAACAGTGGCATTGTAAACCTTTCTGGAAGTTTATTAATTAGTCCCAAAAAGGATATTACACTCCAATTTGAAGGGAGTCAGGAAAACATAGTATTTAAAGCTGGACAAACTTATATTGTTCTAAAAGGAGAAGATGGAAATGATAAAGTTATTATCATAAACGAAAAAAACATTATGGATCTTCCTCCGGTACTTCAAAAACAAATCATCAATGAGTTTAAAATTTAAGCGCTCGCAGTTTCTTTACTTATTGCTTTTTTGTTTAACAGCTTGTACTCAATCTCCAGAAGCCTCTGGAGATAATAGTGATAAAAAATACAGCATTTACATTCTCGCTAAAGATGGCAAGGAATATATCATAGAAAGCAATTCATTAAATGAAGGTGAATTAAAACCAGAACTGGATGGCGCAGATCTAAGTAATATCCCAGTTAGTCGGGGAGCTATTGTAAAAAAAGGCTTTTATTATCAATTAGATAGAAAAAATCAATTATTGGTCAAATATAAAATTCTGGATAAACAATTAAAAAAAATAGCTTCTGTCCCTTTAAAAGACTTTTCTATTGAAAACTATTATTGGAAAAGTGCAGATACACTTTTACTAACAGGCCTAAATTCAACTGATTTCTCTCAAGTAAAGTATGCAATGATTAATACGAAGGACATGAATCAAGTTGCCGCTGGCAATTTAGATATTCCTCGTCCTTCAGGTCGTTTTAACAATATGTCTGTAGGCTTTGTTGAATTGCGAGGGCAGCAGCTTTTGTTAGGCTATACCTATCATGAACAACTTAGCACCGCGAATTATACAACTAGTGACACAACCTATATTACTGAATTCAGATTCCCATTGATGAAAGTAGTGAGAACCGATAAAGACACTCGTTCAACCTATCCGGGAGGAGTAAATACCATCCAACCTTACTCATTTAATGACGAACAGGGCAATTATTATTTTATGACCTGTCCGGGCATTGCTTTGGGCAACCGCCCTGAGTTACCTACTGCCATCATGCAAATTAAAGCAGGTGCTAATGCCCCAGATGAAAACTATTTCTTTAACCTTAGTGCTTCTGCAATTCATAACCATGCTTACGGCATGTGGTATCTTGGCAACAATAAAGTTATCGTCAGATCTGAAAGAAAAGATCTTTTTAAAGATTTAAATGATCATTACAGCACTGCACATTTTGAATTTTACATCGTCGACCTGATCACTAAAGCAATACAAAAACTTGATCTTCCATTAGATAAAGGGACACGAAGGCAATGTGTAATCGTAAATAAAGATGATGCTTATATTTCAGTTAACTCTTCAACAGAGGGGAACTATGTTTGGATCTATAACAAAAAAACAGGCAAACTAAAAAAGGGCTTACAGCTATCTGGAAACACCGATTTCATCCTTAGAATCGATGAATTAAATCCTTATTTAGAATTATTTTAATATTTCTTGTTTACCACCTTCGGTAAACATGCAGTTATGCTACCTCCTAGTATAAATGCACAATATTAAAATAAAATGTCATACGGTAAATTCCTACTCATATTCTTATTCAGCGTAATTTCATTCAACGTTTTTTCGCAATCTTCTTCAATCATTTCCGGCTATATTAAAGATGGGAATGAAACCATTGCCGGAGCCACAGTAATAGTTAAGGGTAGCCAAATTGGTGCTACATCTAATGAACAAGGCTATTATGAACTAGTTGATGTTAAACCAGGAGTGTATACTTTGACTGTTTCTTACCTGGGATATTTAAAAGAGTCAAAAACAATTACTTTAAATATCAATCAAAACTTAAGCTTAAGTTTTTCCTTAAAAAAGGATCAACAACAATTACAAAATGTTAGCATCCAGGGAAAAACTAAAACTCAAGAAGTTAAAGAGTCAGGTTTTGCAGTTAATGCTATTGACACCAAAAAGTTCGCTAATAGTACCGCAGATCTGAACCAGATTCTTAACCGCAGCACCGGAGTAAGGATCAGAGAACAGGGAGGCTTGGGTTCAGATTTCAAATTCTCGATCAATGGTCTCTCTGGCAAACAAGTAAAGTTCTTTATCGATGGCATCCCCATGGAAGTTATGGGTAGTGCCATGTCTTTAAATAATATCCCAGTAAACCTTGCAGATCGATTGGAAGTTTATAAAGGTGTGGTACCTGTTCAGCTTGGTGCCGATGCGATGGGTGGAGCAGTAAACGTGATTACAAACCAAAAAGCAAGCAATTACTTAGACTTTAGTCATAGCTATGGCTCTTTTAATACTAACAGATCTGCATTAACAGCTCAATTAGCAGATCAAAAAACCGGCATTATTGTAAAAGCCAGCGGATTCCGTAACTCCTCTGATAACAATTATAAAATGAAAGGTGTAGATGTATTATCCAACAGTGCTAAAGCAGGTCATTATGTGCCTGAGGAAGAACTGAATGGCCTTGAATATGTTCTGGGAAATGTAAATCGTTTCCACGATAACTACTTCTCTTTAATGGGACAATTGGAAGTAGGGATCACTAATAAAAAATGGGCTGATGTTTTGTTTATTGGAGGTGGTTACAATGAGATACATCAGGATCTACAAACAGGCTTCGACCAACAAACTGTATATGGCAAGGTAAAAAGAACCAGTTATGCAAAAAGTGCAACCATACGTTATAAAAAGGATAATCTTTTCACAAAAGGCTTAAACTTAAGTGCTTTTGCAGCTCGTTCAAATGATTCTTTTAGAACGATCGATACACTTTTCAACAAATACAACTGGGATGGCAGCTGGTTCGACAGTGGGTATACTGAAATGGGTAATGGGGTTAAAACAATAGGTGTGATTAAACGACCAAGAACTTATGCAATGGCCAATATGAGCTATACCATCAGTCCACAACATGCTATAAATCTAAACTATACGATAGACCATTTGAGAAACCAAAGCTATAACGTATTGCAGGTAGAAAAAGATAGTTTACCTGGGAAAGTTAATAAGCAGATATTAGGGCTAGCCTATCAGCAAGATCTGCTAGAAGGCAGATTAGTTAACACTGTATTTGTAAAATACTATAGCCTGGGACTTGACCGCGCCAAATTCATCAACCGTATTTTAACTGCACAGGATACAACCTCAAATAATTTAGGCTATGGAATTGCTTCTAGATATAAGCTTACTAATCAATTAGGAATTAAAGCATCTTACGAGCATGCTTATAGACTACAGGAACCCGAGGAAGTATTTGGCGATGGACTGAACCTTCAGGGGAATCCTGATTTAAAACCTGAAAACAGCGACAACATCAACCTTGGTGCCTTTTATAACTTCCAGATTGGTAAGAATACATTTTATATAGAAGCGTCAGGCTTTTATCGCAATGCCAAAGACTTCATATTCCCTGTGCCCGATGTACGTTCTAATCTGCTAAAAAACGAAAACCAATCAAGCGTTCGCATCACAGGATTTGAATCTGAAGTAAAGTACAGCTACGATCAATTATTTGCTGTTGGCCTCAACATGACTTACCAAAATGCCATCAACACCACAAAAACTGGACAAACAGAATCTTATTATGTGGAAGGCACTTATAACAACAAAATTCCTAATCAGCCTTGGTTATTTGGAAATACCGACTTCAGCATAGGTAAAAATGATGTTTTTGGTAAAGACACTCGTTTACAGTTTAACTGGTTCACCCAATATATCAACTGGTTTTATCTGACTTGGGAAAGCAAAGGAAATCCAAACGGAAAGTCTGATATACCGACCCAGTTTGTACAAAATGCAACCCTAAGCTATTCTATAAAAAATGGAAAATATAACCTCTCTGCCGAATGCAGGAACCTGACAGATCGCTTAATGTACGACAATTTCAAACTACAAAAACCTGGAAGATCCTTTTCTGTCAAATTCAGATATTTTATACAGTAGCTATCTGGAAAAACGATCAACATATTAAATAGCATAATAAAATATAACAGTTCATATGAAACGACTTATAAACAGCACAGTAAAACTAATTATAACGACAATCCTACTTTTTTCCATTAGTGGTTGCGAAAAAAGAAACATAGGGAACGTAGAAGAAGGGTCCAAATATTCAGCAATCTTATGTGTTGGCAGCTGGCCAAACACTGCATATTATATCACAAGCATTCCTTCGTTAACAAGTGGTACCATAAGTTTAAAAGGAAATGGAGCTGAAATGACAGGAAAAGTTTATGCCCAGGATGTAATTCAAAGAGATGGATTTTATTACCATGCTAATGCTGGCAGCGGCCGTTTAGGAAAATACCATGTAGAAAATGGTGTTCTATTGATCGATAAAGAGATTCCCTTTTCTTGGTTAAACTGGTCATCATACGCATGGGCAGACAATAATACCCTGGTAATTTTTGGAGATGGTAAAGGTGAAGCTCGCTATGCTATTATTAAAGTTGACAAAATGACCATAAAAACTGGCAAACTAGCACTTAATGCAATTCCCACAGGATTTCAGATTTATAACTTTGGATTTGCTGAATACAGAGCCAACAAACTATACCTTGGTTATGGCTTCGGATCCAACGACTGGACTAATTACCCTAACATGCCGGTATATGCCAAATCATTTGTCGCAGTAATTGACTATGCTACTATGAACGTTGAAAAAACACTGGAAGAAACACGCAGCAACGGTCTAGGAGGTTCTGGCGTATATGCTCCCTCCTCTTTTATCGATGAGAACAATGACATTTATTTCATAAGTGATCCTGTAAATATTTACGATTACAAATCTCCATCTGCCATGTATAGAATTAAAAATGGTTCTACCGAAATCGACCCTAGCTATTACTTCAATTTTTCTGCTTTAGCTAACAAAGAAACAACGGCAGCTATGTGGTACATAGGCAATGGCAAAGCCATAGTTCGTTCACGTATTGCGGGTCAATCCATCGATGCAGACCACTATTATTGCCTTATTGATGTACAATCAGGGAGTCTGATCAAAAAATTGGATTTACCTACTGATAAGGGTGAACGTATGGTAAATGCTGTGATTGTAGAAGATGGAAAGGCTTTTATTGCAGTAAATGCAGTAGATAGAGACTATATATGGGAATACAATCCTGTAACTGATCAATTAACCAAGGGTGTTGAATTCGTAGGCGGTATTGATTACATCCTTAGAATTGAAAAATTAAAATAATCTATTTACCACTATCCATGACTTTCAAAAAAATTAATGCCTGGTTTCATTTATGGTTGGGTATAGCTTCTGGAATTGTTGTATTTGTATTAGGTATTACTGGATGTGTACTAGTATTTGAACAAGAGATTAAAAGCCTCAGTAGTCCATGGTTACATGCAGAAAAGCCTGTTGATGGCAAAATACTTCCACCTTCAGTACTTTATAAATCTGTAGAGAAAGCGCTACCTGCCAGAGAAATAGAATCTGTATGGTACCATGGTGAAAACCAAACTGCGCATTTTAGAATCCACGAATCCGATTCAACAGTCTATGTAAATCCCTATACTGCAAAAGTCATAGCCATGGTTAGTAATGAAGATATCTTTAATTTTTTTAAGGACGGACATTATTATTTTTGGTTGCCAAAAGAGATAGGACACCAGGTAACTGCCTGGGGCACCCTTATTTTCTTCTTGTTACTCATCAGTGGAATTATTTTGTGGTGGCCAAAAAAATGGAATAAAAAAGGAAAAGAGCAAAGCTTTAAAATACGTTGGAAAGCAAAGTTTAAACGCATAAATTATGACCTCCATAATGTACTTGGTTTTTATAGTGTCATTATAGCAATTGTCATGGCTTTTACCGCCTTAATGATGAGCTTTACTTGGTTCAACAAAAGTGTTTATTGGTTAGCAGGAGGCGAAAACGCGCCACGGATCGAAGCCGTATCAGATACCACAAGTAACCTAAAACCCAACCTGTTCAGCCAAATTGATAAGGCATGGCACAAAGGTGTTTTTGAACTTGCGGAACATAACCCTTACGAGATTCTGATGCATTTTCCAGAAACACCAACTGAGGCCATTTACGTTTGTACAGATATGTACAGAGGCACCTGGCGGGATGTTTACCTGGATCAATATACATTGGAAGAGTTGCCTGCCTCCAACAAAAGACTAAGAGAGGAAAATCTTGCCTCCTGGATTCGTCGCTCCAACTATGGTTTACATGTTGGTTTAGTTGGCGGGGTAACCACCAAAATCATTTACTTTCTTGCCAGTCTTATCTGCGCTAGCTTGCCTATCACTGGCTTCTATATCTGGTGGGGCAAAAAGAAAAAGTCTAACAAAATAGTTAAACCCAAAAACAGCTTAACTACCGCTTAAACAAATTGATATGATGTCAGCTATTACGATTTCAACAAGACAAAGCCTTGTTGCCAGAAAACTATTGCCATACTTATTGCTAATAATCCTTTTCGCATGTATACAACAAACTTCCGCCCAAACCAAAGGAAAGGTTTCCGGAACAGTCATTTCAGCGGATGGACAAGCCCTACCCTTTGCTTCTATAGCATTAATGGATAAAGATGGACAAACTTTAAAAGGAACATTGACTGATACTGTTGGGACATTTCAATTTCCAGCCATTACTGAGGGGCATTACAAAATAAAGATCAGTACGATGGGATTTACTCCCCATCAATCTAAGATATTTGAAATCTCTGTCCATAATCAACATATTCATCTAGGCAAACTTATTTTGTTTGAAGATGCCAAGCTTCTAAACAGTGTAACCATTAGTGCACAAAAAAAGCTGATTGAACAAGGTATAGACAGAACAATAATCAATGTTGAAAACAGTATTTTATCTGAGGGTAATACAGCTTTAGAATTGTTAGAAAAAGCACCCGGAGTTACTGTCGACCAGGATGGTAAAATCTCTTTAAAAGGCCGCCCTGGAGTAATGGTCATGATCAATGGAAAGTCGACCTACCTCTCCCCAAAAGAACTGGGCACTTTACTCAAGGGTACAAATGCAAATTCAATCTCTAAAATTGAGATCATGAACAATCCTTCTGCCAAATATGATGCTGCCGGAAATGGAGGTATTATCAACATACAAATGAAAAAGAATACCTTAACTGGTTTTAATGGTACAGTTTCATTAAATGGAGGAGCAGGTCGAAATGCAAGATATGGCAGCGGTATTGGCTTAAATTACAAGACCAATAAACTAAATTTCTACGGAAGTTATAACTATGGATATCGTGGAGAAACGGAATATCTTGATTTTGTAAGGAACTTTTATGATTCTGGAATTGCTGCAGGACTGCCTGACAGAACCTCTAATCAACATACTAAAACAAATGAGCCTTTACACACCAATAATTTTAGATTGGGTCTTGATTATCAATTAAACGACAATAGTGCTCTGGGCATCCTTATAAATGGAAATATAGGTAAATACACGCACGATAGTAAAACCAGCAATCTGCTCAGCAATAATGCAGGTATGCCATTAAACAATATGGCTACCAGCAATTACGACAAGCAAAACTGGGAAAACCTGACCTATAATCTGAATTACTTATATAAATTTAAAAAGGAAGGCAGAGAACTTTCTGCCGATGCAGATTTTGCGAGCAACAGTTTTACCTCAAACCTCAATTTGAACACTATAACTCTTGCCGCAGCGCCAAGCCAGACAAGTACTGATATCAGTAGACGAGGTTATGTTCCAGCAGTGACTAATGTATACCTGGCGAAACTTGATTACACTGACCCAATCAGCAAAACATTAAATTTCGAAACTGGAATTAAAAGTAGTGCAACCAATTCTGATAATAACTTAAGATATGACTTACTTAATAATGGTAACTGGGAATATGATAACAATGGCAGTAATCATTTTAAATACAAAGAAGAGATCCATGCTGGTTATTTAAACTTTAACAAATCATTTAAAAGCTTCAGTTTACAGGCCGGATTAAGAGGTGAATACACGCATACAGAGGGACACCAGATTACTACAGATTCATTAATATCCCGCAGCTATTTTCAATTATTTCCAAGTGTTTTTGTTAACAAGCCAATTGGCAAAAACCATCAGTTACAGCTCGCTTATAGTCGCAGGATAGAACGGCCGGACTATGGTGACCTAAATCCCTTTCGCGTTTTCAGGGACCCTTTATTATATTACCAGGGCAATCCATTTTTAAGGCCGGAGCTCATCAACACCATTCAATTGAGTCATAGTTTTAAAGAAAAGTATACTACAGCAATTAATTATAGTCAAACCAGTGATGTAATGACCTGGATGAACGGACAAATTGATGATATCAATACTACGTATGAAATGCCTATGAACTTAAACCGTTTGATCAATTATGGCATTAGTTTTACGGCCTCGACTGCCATTACTGAATGGTGGATGGGTACACAGTTCGCTAATCTTTATCGCAACGAATATAAGGGTACAGGAGAAGGTGGCAGCTTTAATAGTAATGCAACAAGCTTTAATTTCAATACACAAAACAGTTTTAAACTGGGCAAAGGCTATACGATGGAATTAAATGGCCTGTACAATGGAGGCTCAGTTTATGGTATCTCGAAATACAAAGCCAATTATATGGTCTCTGCAGGGGCACAAAAGCTAATTTTAAAAGAAAAAGCAACTATAAAACTCAGCGTAAATGACATATTTCAAAGTAGACAGCTTAGAGGCAATACACTTTATGGGAATATAGATATGAGAAGTCATATTGGCTTTGACAGTCGCAGGGCAATACTCTCGTTTTCTTACCGCTTCGGAAATCAGAACCTGGTTAAAAAAGAAAGAAAAACCGGCAGTGAAGATATTCAAAACAGAGTTAAAGGTGGTGGCTAGCCAGTTAGAAAAACAAAGCATAAAAAAAACGTTGCCCTTTCGGAGCAACGTTTTTTTTATCATTAATAAGTGCAGTCTATTAATTAAGCACTTAAACCTTTTTTAAAGCTTAACGCTGGATACCATGCCATAAAACCGAACATAACAGCACCGTATATTACAGTTCCATATAAAAACTTCAGTTCAAAAGGAATAGCTGCGATCAAACAAGCACCAAAGCCAGCTAATGTTGGCGGATATAATCCTGGTACATACATAGCACTAATATCAGCAACAATCCAGTGAATCAGAACCACAGCAAGTGTAGCTGTTACCATACTTTGTACATTCTTTTTCTTAAGCAACGCTTTGCTTGCCAATACCATTAATACAAAGGCAATGTAAGTCCAGTACCATCCACCATAGAAAAATCCATATCCAGAAGTCTGGGCAATAAAAATATCACTAATCAATAATACAGCTAGTGGAAAACCAAAAGCCTTAAGATTATTGTTAAAATAGGCTCCTCCAAACAAAGCAATAGCCCCTACTGCAGAGAAATTTGCAATTTCTTTAAAATCATCAGAATAAGGTGCCGCAATGCGGAAAGCACTAACCAGCACAACAATAGCTACTAAAATTATTGTACTTGGATTAAATTTAGTTCCAGACATGTTTATATCAATTTATTATACAAAGTTATATTATTTCTACGGATAATAAAAACACCCCTTAATGATCATGTTCCAGCATTAATGGAATACAAACATTGAAGGAAAATAATATCCGCTATAAGGTATTTGCTTAATCAGCTCTCCACTTTCTGCATTGTAAAAATAGATATTGTTGACCAGGTAGTTCTCACCAAAGCCGTCCTGTACTGTGGTGGTAACAATCTGATTAGTTTGCGGATTATAACCCAGGTTCTTTTTATAAAATGATTGCTTTGCCGGCGTAGTAATAAAAGCTTGATTAAGAGAAGATTTATCACCCTCAATGTATTTATACATTGCCTTACCACCACCATAGTTTTGCGCCTGCAATAAATACAGTGTATTATTCTTTGTTGAAGCAATGATTGGAGAAGAGAACCAAGTCCCCCATGTAGTTGCAGGTTTAAATGGTAGCTCCACGCTGTCTGTTTCCAAAGTTTGAGGATTAGAACTGTACAGGAATTTATCCTTTGTATACCATACTTTTTTGTTTGGCGTTTGGGCAAAACCTAATGTAACTCCTGCTATTCTCTTAACCACACTAAAATCTTCAGCATTGTATATAACCGCACCAGCTGATTGATTAAGCACATAGATATACTTACCAGCTTTTAACATGTCACCAGTCTGCCCAGAAACACCTGAAAGTTTAGATAAAACATTAAGATTCTTAAGGTCAATTACATGTACCCCATCGCTGCTACTTAACAAGCCTCGATTTTCATCCAGACCAACAAAAGCACGCCAATCATAACTTGTAGAACCAGGAATTCGCCCTACTTCTTTCAGAGTCTTAGCATCAGCTACCACAACAGGCCCCCTCGCTTTGCTCACTACATAAATATTATTATTGAACTTAGCGCCGAATTGCACAGTTGAACTTTTTGGCAAAAAGCCGTCGCTATCTGGGTTTTCCTTTTGAAAAACACTATCCTTAAGTGTTCCTGATTCATAGTCAAAGAAACTGATGGACCCTGTACCAGTAAAAGCCCATCCTTCGTTGATCACAAAAAAACCGTTCTCGTATTTACCTGGTTCAGATATCTCATCTATAACCAGATCCTCTTTATTACATGACAGTAAAGTACTGGCAAATGCCAGTACTAACGCTACCTTTTTAAAACTAATTTTATTCATTTATGATGATTTTACTTTACTAAACTAAGATCAGCGACCCCTAGTACTTCCGTAGACAATTCTCCCAGCCAGCCCATATTTGCTTGTAAAGCTGTTTGTATTTTAATGAAATCAATACCTTTCAATGATACCTTTTTACCATCTTTATCTACCGCATTACTAATATCTATCTTATCCCCTCCAGCAGTATTGTCAGCGTAACCCCATGCAAAAGGCGCACTGGTGATATAACTAGGATTAGTCATATCAATACCTGAAGATGGCAGTATAGAACCAGTTAATGTATATTCATTGCCAGTTATCCATAATGGAAAATAGCTCTGCTTGTGAAAAGTATTTGTTGCTACAAAACCTGTATTGCCATCACTATCTTTCCATGGGATGGGATCAGTATCTGGTGTTGGCCTGGTATAAGTAACTGAATAGTTTCTTTTATAACCTGCTTTTCCAAACTCACTTCCCGCTACTTCATACCAGGTATCATCAGGTTTTCCGTTGTTATTTTCATCCTGCATTACCCATATTATTCCCGGTTCAGCAAAATTGCCCATTGCGTTTCCATAAACAATAATATCTTCCTTTTCACCATTAATAACGGTATGATCAAAGCCCAATATAATGTTTCCACCCCAGGCTCCTAAGGTTACCATTCCCTTTTTACCAAGAATACCTTCTGCACTTATAAGATTTCCAGGTACTTTATTTATAAATTGTCCAGGAGCAGGATTATACTCAAAAAGCTTTGTTACATACATAGAGCTTTCCGGAGTAACAGGTATAACAGGAGCTTCTACATTGATGGTATACAGAAAACTGAATGAACCGGAATTATTAAAAGCTGTATATTCAATTAGGTAAATACCAGATGTAATTGGAGTAAATTCATAAATACTATCTGTGCTTTTCACTTCTCCATCCAGTTTCCATTCTTGCTGAAAGGCAACTCCATTTTTAACGCTTGCCGAAAAAGAAAGCTTTTCATTTAATTTACCCTCAACATCTTTTTTTGAATCCCCCATTTCAACTTGTGGAGCAGGTATTGATTTATCTTTTTTACAGGCGGATAATGTAATGACGAATAAACACGCCAGGAGTAGATAACTTTTGATTTTCATAATTATAAATTTGTTTTTTATTTATTTGATTTTATTATTTAATTAACTATAATATATATCTGATTTATTGACATTTATATTTTTTTTAAAATATATCAGGGAAATTCTACTCGTAAACAAACACCAGCTTATTAGGTATATCTCCGGTCTGAACTGACCACTTCTTTTTTCCAGTAATTTTATCGAAGCAATACAATGTTCCTGGCGAAACATAATCCTTTGCATCTGTAACATATAGGTCCTTGGTAATCGGATTAACAGCAATACCATAAGGGATCATTATACTTCCCTCAGTTCCATCAGTTATAAACTTTTGGTCTGTCAGCACTTCATCTTTTATATTCAAAACACCGTAATTAATTACGTTTTCGCCGGTTATATAACTAAACTCAGTATTGTAGTAATAAGCATGATCCTCATCTATAACCAGGTTACTTACACCAATGTCAAATTTCTTTTTAATGGTTTCAGTCTTGGTGTCAATTACAAAAAGTTTGGATGGAATATCATAGTAATCACCCCTGGAGGTTACATACAGATCCCCGTATTGATCAGCTTTGAGTCGATGAAGATTTACAGCTACATCAATATTCTTTACCACCTGAAAAGTATTCAAATTGATTACTGAAACTGTTCTTTCATAGTTAGGTGGACTATAGCCACCTGAATTGGCAACGTATAATTTTTCACCAACAATAGCCATTTCTTCTGGCTGTCTACCTACCGATACCCTTTGTACTTCATTCAATGTGGTCGTATCTATCCTTACCACTACCCCATTAGGAGCCTTTGGATCTCCAACCTCTCCTAAATAAGCACTTACATAAGCACTGCCTTTATGGAAAGTAATGTAACGACAATTGATCACATCAATTTGCTTGATCTTTTTACCTGTTTTAACATCCAGCACCTCTACTTTATTGGATATATTGACTACTACGTACAATTTGGAACCATATATAGCCATATCATTCCCCACATCTCCAAGACCTTTTACAACTTCAGGATTAGCCTGACCATAAATATTTCTACTATATAAACCTGAATTGAAGTCGAAATAATCCAATGAAGCTTTGTTCATATTCATATTCCCTTCATTGAGTAGGTAAAAACCTTTCAATTCAATTGAAGAATCAGGAACAGTATCTCTAGGTTCCTGGGGAACTATTTCTGTGTCCTCTTTTACTGGTTCTAAATCCTTTCTGCATGCGTTAAATATTAGCGTACTAAGCAAGACAAGGTTAAAAAAATATAGCTTTTTGTATTTCATCATTAGTAAGAATAAGATAAGGTGAAACGATATGAGCGGCCTGGCATAGGGAAATTGGTAATAACTTCATAAGTCTGATTCAGTAGGTTATTTATTTCAACCAGAAACCGGATGTTCTTTTGGTTTATTTGTTTATGATATTGAAAAGCGATATCGTGTGTATACCAGGGCTGAACATAATTAACAGCGATATTTGCACTCTGGTCATAGCGTTCCCCTGTGTAGATATAACTGTAATTAAAACCAATGTTTTTATAATCCACCCCAGCTATTACAGAGCCACTATGAACTGGTGTATAAGGAATCTGATGCTTATAGTTTAAATTCACATTACTTACATTAAGCGCCTGCTGATAAGTATAGGTAAATCCTGCATTTGCCTTTAATAACGATGTAATTTCCCAGGCTGATTGCGCATTTACATCTAATCCTTTTATCTCTACACGTCCTAAATTCTGCATGCTCCATCTAAACAGATTAGCCCCTGGAACAGCAACAATCTTATCCTTTACTATATTATAATAAGCATCAGATTGTATACTGATTTGGTTTAGCCATTTACCCTCAAACTGCCGGATATAAGTAAAACCAAGATCATATTGTCGGGTATATTCTGGTTTAAGAAAAGTATTACCAATAAAAGTATAATACAGATCGTTAAAAGTTGGCATCCTGAAGATATGCTTATAAAATGTACGTAAGCGGAACTCTTTAGCACTGAAGGGCTGCCAGGAAGCCATTATTGTTGGTGTAAGTTCACTTTTATCTCCTGCAGAATAATATTGTTTAACCTCGTCATTAACTAAAGTTCCAAGTAGATTGGCCTGAATGTTTAATCTGTTTAAGCGGATTTCTGTTGCCAGTGCAAGCAATACAGTTTGCCTTGTTGGATATGGGAAACGATATAGATTGGCATCTAAAATATTACGCTGGTAATCAACAGACAATACAACATCCCATAAAGAATTAATTTTATATCGGTTAGAAAGGGTTAAATACCATTCCTGCTGCTTATAAATATTATTAGTCAGCCCATCATCTTTAACAAGATTAGGATCCAGGTACCTTGAATAATCATTGGCATACTTTACAGAAGCCAAGAGATTATACCTGCCGGTTTCTTTTTTATAATTCCCTTGTACAAAGAAATTCCTGTTCCATAAGCGTTGGGTGAAATCGTATACGTTGTTCACTATAGCTCCTGGTAAACCCTGCTCATCAGTATAAAAATAAACCTTAGCACTCCATATGCTGCTATCAGCCAGCTTGCCATAAAGACCTCCTTCGAATCTCATAGTTTCTATGTCGGCATTCTTCCTAACCATAGTCGTGTCATAAGCACCATTACGGTCATGGAACTTATACCTGCCATGCGCATTTTTATATTCAGCATTAATCGAGCTATATACCTGATCGTTAATTTTCTTTTGCCAACGAACAGATGGGTTAACTAAACCAAATGAACCTGATTTAAATGTGGCAGTTAAGTGGTCCGACTGCCCCTGCCCAAAAACAGGCTGTTTAGCATTTAAATAAAGAGCACTTCCAGAGGCAAAGCCTCTGGCCGATTGAAAAACAGAGCTTTTCTGTCCATTATATAATTCAATTTCTTCTATGTTATCTAAAGAGAACTTACCAAGATCAACCTGCCCGTTCTGTGCATTTCCAAGCTGTACACCGTCATAAAACACAGCAGTGTGGTTTGTTCCCATGCTACGTACGTTAATGGTTTTTAAACCACCTATACCCCCGTAATCTTTTAATTGAACACCTGAGAAAAAACGAACTGCATCAGCAACAGATAAACTGTTTAACCGTTCGAGTTCTACCCCTGAAAGGATTTGTAAAGGTGTAGAAGAAGTTTGGCGACGAGTGATCTTAATACTATTGATCTGAACTTCATTAAGCTGATTTACTTTGTTTAAAGAATCTGCCTTAAACTTAGCTGGTATAACCTGCTTAACCGAATCAGCCACCTGCCCAAATGAGCTAAGGGGCATTAATATACTTGACCATATCGCCAAAGCGAAAGCCAATAAATAATAATTAACGCCTTTATAGGCGAGTTTATTTTTTATCATTTTGATGTGAGTATTACCCACAGCAAACAGTTTAGATCAAGGAAATGAAATACAATAATTAAGCACTCACTCCTAGCTTCAATCCCCGAAAGCTATGAAATCATAATGCGAATGGCAGGTCTTCTGACTTACTCCCGGCATCCTGCCTTCCCCTTCATGGCCTTTTGAGGTTGAAAAGTGGCTTGGATTTGAATACCGTTTTTAATAGAGCTTACAGCTGCGGGACAGTTACGGATTTACACCGTATTCCCTTTTAATCCAGATAACACAATACTATCAGGAACCAAAAGCGTCGCAAAGGTACCCATAATTTAGATACCGAAAAACATTTTAAACAAAATAGGCTGTATCATCATAATACAGCCTATTTATATCATACAATCCTGATTATATCAACAGATAACGATCCTTTATTTAATTATAAAGCTAAGGCCTGCATTCATATTGAATCCCATACTGTTATATCCATATATTT
The DNA here is from genome assembly GCF_041645105.1 of Pedobacter sp. Lineage (GTDB taxonomy): Bacteria > Bacteroidota > Bacteroidia > Sphingobacteriales > Sphingobacteriaceae > Pedobacter. Next base: position 875,893 of record NZ_JBAZQQ010000002.1, on the reverse strand, counting down.
CTGTATACTTCTCATTCAATACGTTCTTAAGGTCCGCAAATAATCTCAATTGTTTTTTAATAAGTGTATATTCTGCATATACCCCCAACAACTTATAAGCATCAAGATTAACCACATTCCCTGTATCATAATCGGCGTCATAGCTCTTTGAATTGTATTTGAAATTAGTGCTGATAAAAAGGTCTTTTGTAGCCTGTACACCTACATTTATTGCATAAACATTTTTCGGCCTGCGGAATAAGTAATCCAGAACAGTACTGGTCAGGTACGTATATTCATTTCCCTCTACATACGCCACATATCCCCTGATATTTACAATACCAAGTTGCGCTGCAGGTTCAATCTCAAATCCTTTAACCTTTTGCTTTAGCTGATTGATATATCCATTGCCTGCATAAACAATTGCATTTGTCAGGTCACGTTTAAATCCTGAAACACGAAGTGTATACTTCTGTTCTGCAAGATTCAAACTAACACCGGCTTCATAATTCTTCGATTCTTCTGGAACAAGATTTAAGTTTCCTCCATAAGGTGTAAATAGATAATCTAAATTAGGTGCTTTAAATGCTGTTGAAATAGTTCCAAAAAGCTTTACTTCTTTCACCACATTTATAGATGGTGTAATATTATAAGTATAATTTTCTCCAAATGCTTTTGCTTTATTATAACGACCTCCTACTTCCAGGTTAAAAATACTTAAATCATGGGCAAATACAGATGCATAAGTACTGAACTGATTGGTAGAAGCAACTAAACTTGTACTTAATCTTGTAGCTCTGTTATCCAAACCTACTAATACATCTAGTTTTGAACCTAATTTCTGATTATAAAATAAGTCTACCAAATGCATTTTCCCTTCTGAAAAAGGAACAAAACCTGTAGGATCGGCTAATTGCGAATTCTCATAACTGTAATTAAGGTTAATTTTACCAGTACCAAAATCGTATTTGGTATTTACACCGCTGTTAAAATGCTTTAACTTAACATAGCTTGTTGGATTATCTTTAAAAACACCCTGATCTGTATCATAATTCCCATAGAAATAACGTATAAATGGACTTATGCTTAATTGATCTGTAGCCTTAAGGGAGAAATTCGCATTCACAGCCGATGTTTTATTTCCGTCTTTATCAAAAACATCAGTATTACCCACCGGGTTTGCAGCATCAGAAATTCCATCAGTCTTAGTTTGGGTATAGGCTATATTATATGAAAAATCATTACTATGATAGTTCATCCCTAAAGTTCCTTTATAAGTGTTATATGTTCCATAACTACCCACTCCATATACACTATTTCCTGCTTGCGATCCTTTTTTAGTAATGATATTTACAACTCCAGCAACAGCATCAGAGCCGTAAATAGTAGATTGCCCACCCTTAAGGATTTCAATACGATCAATCTGATCAATAGAAAACGCACGTAAATCAAACGTAGCACCAATACTGGCGGGGTTGTTCATTGGAATCCCATCAATTAAAATCACAGCATAGCCACTTGATGCTCCCCGCATAAACAGACTTTTATTAGAGCCTGAATTAAGTGTTCCACCACCCACTACAATTCCTGCTTGTTCGTTTAACAGATCTGTAAGACTTCGACCATGACTACGATCTAATACTTCGCGACCAATAATCGTAACGACCTTACCGGTCTGTGATTGTTTCTGATCATTTTTTGTTGCAGAAATGACCACATCGTTCAGATCAACAACTTCCTGCGCATGTAAATTGCCTGTAGCTCCAAGCTGGATAAAGCCGGCACTCATTGCAATTAATAGTTTGTTACTAAGTTTCATTTTTAATAATGTTTTGTTTGTGAGATTTTCCCCACAGCAAACAGAAAGATTCAGGAAATGAAATATGATAAATCAGTATTCACTCCTAGCTTCAATCCCCGAAAGCTATGAAATATTAAAACTTATGGCAGGTCTTCTGACTTACTCCCGGTATCCAGCCTTCCCATTCCTAACCTTTTAAAGGCTTGAAAAAGTGGCGTGTGATTTGAACACCGTTATAGAGCTTACAGCTGCGGGACAGTTACGGAATTACACCGTATTCCCTTTTAATTCAACCAGGTTAACCCTGACGGAAACCAAAAGCGATGCGAATGTACTCAATTATCTATTGATCAGCAACAAGGGCATTTCTTATATTCTTTTAATACTTATATTTATAAATAATCATACCGCAAATGAATAAATTAATTTCCACATTATTCATGCTCATCAGCAGCACTGTTATGGCTCAAAAAACAGACTCCATATTTATAGAAAAATTAATGCAACAGCATCCAGATCTGTTTTCTGCTGTACTAAACCATCCTCAGAAAAACCAGATACAAGTATTATATACACAAATCATTAAAAAAAAGAATACCAGTCCAAAATTTAAAACTTATAGCTACAACTTAGATAACCATAGATACTTTTATCCGGCAAGCACCGTAAAGCTGGCAGCAGTAATATTTGCACTGGAAAAAATAAATGCGCTTAGAATAACTGACTTAACAGCCAAAAGTACCATGATTACCGATAGTGCCAGGAAAGGTCAAACGAGGTTTGATAAAGACATAACTTCTGAAAATGGATTACCATCTATTGAACATTACATCAAAAAAATACTTTTAACAAGTGATAATGATGCCTTTAACCGCTTGTTTGAATTTATTGGACGAGCAGAAATCAACAAAAAATTAAAAAAATACGGTTTAAATGATAGTCGCATTTTAAATCGACTGGCAATTGGTGATGCCGGCGAATCTGCAAAACACACTAACCCTGTAAAGTTTTACAATGCAAATAAACTGATATATCAACAAAAGGCTCAATACGACCCGAAAGAATATCCATTGGAACTAACAAATACAATAATGGGAAAAGGATATTTAGACAGCGCAGAGAAACTTGTTTCAAAGCCTTTTAACCTTTCAAATAAGAATGCTTTTAGTATTTCTGATCAGCAATCTATGATGATCAGACTCATTTATCCAGAATCCTTTCCTCTTTCTGAACGTTTTCAACTAACTCCTGAAGATTATCAACTTATTTATACTTACATGAGTAAACTACCTACAAACAGCGGTTACCCTTCCTATAATCCTAAGGAATTCTGGCCTACTTATGCCAAAATGCTATATTATGGCAGAGAGAAAAATGCTGTATTAAACCCTGATTTAAAAATATTCAATAAATATGGAGATTCCTATGGCTTCATTATAGATAATGCTTACTTCAAAGATAATAAGAACAATATCGAATTCTTCTTAACAGCTGTTGTACAATCCAATGAGGATGGCATTTACAACGATGGCATATATGAATACGAAACCATCTGTTATCCTTTTATGAAAAACATAGGGAAATTAATTTACGATTACGAACTACACAGAAAACATACGAAAAAGTAATGATTCTTCTATTTTTCATCCAGCAATTGCTGTTTAATTTCATCTAGTTTTAACAGTTCATTTTTAGGAAGCTCGGGAAACTTAAGGTTTAAACCTTTAAAGGTTTCTATCAGTATTTTGCTGATTGCCAACCGGGCATACCATTTTTTATCTGCAGGAATAATATACCATGGAGATGATTCTGTAGAGGTTTCAGCTATAGCTTCTTCATAGGCTTTCATATAATCATTCCATAAAGCCCGTTCAGCTATATCACCAGAAGAGAACTTCCAGTTTTTTGAAGGATCATCAATCCTATCCAGAAAACGTTGTTTTTGTTCTTCTTTAGAGACATGCAGAAATATTTTTACAATAACAGTTCCATTATCGCTAATGTGTTTCTCAAAATTCCGGATACTTTCATATCTTCTCTTCCAAAAATCTTTATCTACTTCTTTTACATCCTGATACCCAGGAATCTTTTCATTCAACACGTATTCTGGATGCACTTTACAAACCAACACATTCTCATAATGAGATCGATTATGAATTCCTACACGGCCACGCTCGGGTAAAGCTTTATAATGACGCCATAAAAAATCATGATCATATTCTTCCGAAGTTGGTGTTTTAAAACTATAAACCTGACAGCCTTGTGGATTAAACCCAGTCATCACATGCTGAATAGCACTATCTTTCCCTGCAGCATCCATAGCCTGAAAAATGATCAGCACAGATCGAGAATCAGCAGCATACATTGTTTCCTGATACTTTGCAAGCTCTTCCTTAGTTTCTTCTAATTCCTGTTGAGAAGTTCTTTTATCTCTGTCACCGCTATAAGTAGTACTGTAATTCTCTAACGAAACCTTTTTACCAACTCCAACTAAATATTGTTTGATCTCATTTTCCATTTTTTTTCAATTCTAATCGGCCAGCTTTAAATTTAGAATAAAATTCTATTGATTAAATATGTTAATTTTGCCTGATAACTTTAACACTATTTAACACAAACTGTTTTACGTTTTTTTCATCTTTACTCCCATGTTTAAAGAAATTCGCAATAAGTACATCCGTTATCCAAGCATATTCCTTTTTTGTATCATTATCTTCTTTTGTGCACTGCAACTCAATTTCTTATGGCTATTTGGGTACTCACCATCTTACGAAGACATCAAAACACCTACACTCCGTGTCGGTTCAGAATTATACACCTCGGACGGTAAATTAATAGGCCGGTATTACAAAGAAAACCGTACACCGGTAACTTTTAAGGAAATATCACCAAGCATTGTAAATGCTTTAATTGCGACAGAGGATGTCCGCTTCTACAAACATATGGGAATTGATTTTCGCTCCTTACTTTCAAGCGGAATCTCGACTGCGACTGGCGACAGACGTGGAGCAAGTACCATTACACAACAATTGGCAAAAAACCTTTACCGAACAAGATACAATAAGTCCCAGGGTGCATTAAGTCGCATTCCTGTAGTCCGAACCCTTATTGCGAAACTTAAAGAATGGCTCACTGCAGTAAAATTAGAATCTAACTATTCTAAAAATGATATCATTACCATGTACTTAAATACGGTATCCTTTGGTAACAATACATATGGTATCAAAACAGCATCACGCATTTATTTTGATAAAGAAGCCAACCAACTGGATGTACCTGAAGCAGCCCTTCTGGTGGGTATGTTGAAAGGAACAACAACCTACAATCCTATTAAAAATCCTCAAAAGGCATTGGAACGTCGTAACGTGGCCCTTGCACAAATGAATAAGTACAATTACATTTCAACAGCCGAATTAAATACTTATAAAAGCACCCCGATAAAACTTAAAGAAGGAAGAGTTGATGATGGTAGTGACGGTGATTCTTACTTAAGAGCAGCAGTAGATAAATACCTGGAAAAATGGTGTAAAGACAACAATTACGACTTATATGAAGATGGATTAAAAATATATACAACCATCGACTCCAAGCTTCAGCAATATGCAGAAGAAGCCGTAGCTGAGCAAATGAAAACCATTCAGAGGAGATTTTATAGTGTTTGGGGCAATGAAGATCCATGGGAAGATTCTGAAGGTAAAAAAGTGGATTATCCAGATCGTGCAATGCGTAGCCTTCCTGTTTATAAATTACTGGAAAAGAAATATCCCAATAATCCAGATTCTATAACATCCTGGTTTAATAAAAAGAAAAAGATGAGAATCTTTACCTGGAAAGGTGATCGTGATACACTCTTTTCTACCATGGATTCTATCCGTTATTACGGAAAAATGATGAATACCGGGATGATGACTCTTGATCCTTTTAATGGTAAAATAAAAGTATGGGTAGGTGGATTAGACCATAAATATTTTAAATATGACCATGTAAATCAATCAAAAAGACAAGCTGGTTCTACATTTAAACCTTTTGCTTATCTGGCTGCACTGGAAAGCGGATTAGGCCCATGTGATAAATTCACGGATAAACCGGTTAGGATTGCCTATCAGGAAAAAGGAAAAACAGAATACTGGGAGCCTAAAAATGCAAGCTGGAGCAATACCTATAGTGAAATGTCACTACGTCTGGCAATGGCAAGATCTGTGAATACCATTACCGCACAGATTACTGAAAAAGTTGGTTGGGACAATGTGGTAAAGTGGGCTCATGAATGTGGTATAGACAGCCATTTAGAATCTGTCCCTTCTGTTAGCTTAGGTCCAAATGATGTTACTGTTTTTGAAATGGTAAGAGCCTATGGAACTTTCTTAAATGGAGGTTTAAAAACAGATCCTATTCTCGTTGAGAAGATCACTGATCTTGACGGCAATATTATAGAAGAGTTTACAGCCAAAACAAAAAGAGTGCTAACAGAAGAAATGTCATGGCTCATGCTTTACATGCTTAGAGGTGGTATGGAAGAACCTGGAGGAACATCTCAAGCTTTATGGGAATGGGATCTTTGGAAAAAAGGAAACCAGATTGGCGGAAAAACGGGCACCTCCAGTGATTATGTGGATGCCTGGTATATGGGAGTTACGAAAGACCTGGTAACTGGTATTTGGGTAGGCTGTGATGAGCGTACCGCACACTTTAAAAACGGAGAAACAGGCGAAGGATCAAGAACAGCACTTCCCATTTTCGGTAAGTTTATGGAAAAGGTTTACAAAGACCAGTCTACAGGTTATACTATGGGGCCTTTCCCTAAAGCCAAAGTGAAAATCACGAAGGATCTTAACTGTCCTACACCAAGATACGTACCGGATACTACTTCAAATGATAGTCTTGAAGTTGACTCTACAAATTTTGAAATCCCAACGGTTGAACCAACTCAACCTGCTCAAAATGCTCCTGTAGTTCAAAAATCTGACGAAAAGAAAAATCCTGACCCAGTAAAACAACCTGTTACTGAGGTTCCTCTTACAAAAAAACAAGAAAGGGAACTCAGACGGAAACAGCGTCAGGAAGAAAAAGAAAAGAAGAAAAACAATAACGAGTAACCTTTATCACAGCAGTAACATGTACAATTAGATCCATATTTTAATACAATTCGGATGTAAACATATGTATTGCTATTTTTTGTAAATTTAAACTGTAACTCTTGAAATATAAGCCGTATGAATAAATGCTATACTTTCCTTAGAAGATCAATGATTATCTTTTTTCTTCTCATCGTATCTACACTTGCTATAAAGGCCCAATATTTTGGACAAAACAAAGTGCGCTACAACAACGAGAAATTTAAGGTGTTGCAAACTCCTCATTTTGAAATTTACTATTACCTGCAGAATGAAAATCTCATAGCAAAATTTGCTGAAGACGCAGAAACCTGGTATAAAATGCATCAGGAAATTTTCAAGGCTACTTTCGAGAAAAAGAATCCTATTATCCTTTATAATAACCATCCAGATTTTCAACAAACAACTGCATTACAAGGAGACATAGGAATTGGTACAGGTGGGGTTACAGAAGCGTTTAAAAACAGGGTAATTATGCCAGTGATGGAATTGAACAATCAAACACGTCACGTTCTGGGTCATGAGCTAGTTCACGCATTTCAATATCACTTGTTACTCGAAAAAGATTCTATCAGTCTTGAAAGTATCAGTCAGATTCCTTTGTGGATGATCGAGGGAATGGCAGAATATCTTTCAGTAGGTAAAAATGATGCTTTTACTTCTATGTGGATGCGTGATGCCCTTTTAAACAGAGATATCCCTTCTTTAAAAGATCTTACAAACTCTAATAAATATTTCCCTTATCGTTATGGACAGGCTTTCTGGACATTTGTAGGCTCTGTTTATGGAGATACCACCATCGTCCCTTTATTTAAAGCAACGGCTAAGTATGGTTATGAAAATGGACTAAGATATACTTTTGGTTATGACGACCGAGCTTTATCAGGCTTATGGAAAAATGCAATTGAAACACATTATCGTCCGATGTTAAAGGCAGATAGTTCACAAATCAGAATTACGGGTACAAAAATCATAGATAACAAAAATGCGGGTAATATGAATGTGGCACCTGCAATCAGTCCTGATGGTAAATATCTCGCCTTTTTATCGGAAAAGGACCTTTTCGGGATAGATCTCTTTCTAGCTGATGCCAAAACCGGAAAAATCCTAAGAAAATTAAGTAGTCAGGTTTCCAATTCTCACATCGATGACTTTAACTTCCTGGAATCAGCAGGAACATGGTCGCCAGATGGTAAACAATTTGCCTTTAGTATTTTCAGTAAAGGTAAAAACCAGCTCATGATCGTGAATGTTAATAATGGAAATGTAGCTCTACGTGCAGAAATGGGCAATGTAGCTCAATTCGGAAACCTGTCATGGTCGCCCAATGGAGACGACATTGCTTTCTCAGGAATGGTACAAGGTCAAAGTGATATATTCTCTTACAATCTAAAAACCAAAAAGGTCACACAGATTACAAATGATACCTACTCTGACTACGCTCCTGCTTATTCTCAGGATGGAAAGAAAATTGCATTCTCTTCAGACAGGGTTTCGATGCAGAGTGCTAACAAAAAAGCGGTACACCCTATCAATCTGACTATTTATGATGTTGAAAGCAAATCACTAACTGATGTACCTGTATTTCCAGAAGCTAATAACCTTAACGCACAATTTTCTGGTGATAGTAAAAGGTTATTCTTCCTATCAAACAGAGATGGATTTAGAAACTTGTATGAATACACACTAGGTGATAATAGCGTTAAACAATTGACAGATTACTTTACCGGGATAAGTGGTATTACAGAGTTTTCTCCTGCCATTTCTGTTTCAAGAAATGACGATATTGTATATAGCTACTATCGCTCACAAAGATATACACTTTACAATGCTCCCGCCAGTTCTTTCAAAGCTAAAACTGTTGATGCAACAGAGGTAAATTTTGATGCTGCCATCCTCCCTCCTATGGAAAGCTTGGGTGTAGACATTGTGAATGCCAACTTGAATAACTTTGAGCGTTTCGAAAAAACTAAAGCTGACTCCATGCGTCTTGTACGTTACAGACCTAAATTTAAATTGGATTACTTGGCTAATAGTGGTGTAGGTGTATCAAGCAGTAGATTTGGAACAGGTGTTCAAGGTGGTATTGTAGGTATGTTTAGTGATATACTTGGACAAAATCAGATTGTGGCCAACTTATCTGTTAATGGAGAAATCTATGATTTTGGTGGACTGGTAGGTTATATTAATCAACAAAGCAGGATTAACTGGGGAGCAGCAGTATCTCATATTCCTTATATCTCGGGTGTCAGAAATATTATTCAAGATCAACTAGATAACAACGGAACAGCAATTCCTGTTTGGGATGACAGAACTGACCTGATCAGGACATTTGAAGACCAGGCACAATTATTTGGTGCTTATCCTTTCAACAAAGTACATCGTTTTGAAGCAGGAGGTGCATTTTCTCGGTATAGTTATAGGGTAGACCGTATAAGTAATTATTATGAGGACTTAGGTGGTAATATTATTGGTAGGTATATTACCTCAGACAAGAGAAAAATACCAATTGACCAGGCGACCAGTTATTTCGGTACCCAGTTAAAAGATTTTACTATTTTCCAGGCAAATGCTGCTTTTGTAGGAGACAATTCCATCAATGGAATCACTTCTCCTTTAGATGGTTTTAGATACCGAGTAGGAATGGAACAATATTTTGGAGACTATAAATTTTCTGCAGTTACTGTGGATTTAAGAAAATACTGGCGAATTAAACCTATAACCATAGCAGCTAGAACTTACAACTATCTCAGATTAGGTAAAGAAGGCGAAAACCTGTATCCTTTATTTGTTGGTTATCCTTACTTTATCAGAGGCTATGAAGCAAATTCAATGTACAATAGCAATAATGGAGCGGGATATACAAATAGTTTTGATATCAACCAGCTATCTGGAAGTAAAATGGCAGTATTTAATCTGGAAATAAGACTTCCATTTACGGGTCCGAAGAAACTATCGGCAATACCTTCCAATTTACTATTTACTGATCTGAACTTGTTTTTTGATGCTGGTTTAGCATGGAATGAAGATTCTAAAGTTCGTTTCAAAGGCCAACCAACATACGATCTTGATCCATTGACTAATGACCAGGGAGAAATATTAAATGATAAAAATGGAAACCCAATTTATACAAGAACGTTAGATCGCGTTCCAGCTTTGAGTGTGGGTATATCGGTGAGGGTAAATGTATTTGGAGCATTTGTCTTAGAGCCTTACTATGCAATTCCTTTCCAACGTACAGACTTGAAATTGGGTACGTTTGGTTTAACATTTGCCCCTGGCTGGTAAGTTCCAAAATATAAAACCTACCGAATAAGATACATGATGAGGGTGCATTTAGAAATAAATGTACCCTCATCCATTTAAAAGAGTCAATAACGAGTGCGTTAATAATTTGAGAGCGCTAATATCAAAGTGCTAAAACCTGAGAACGTAAGCCTAGTTTTAATTGCGTTAATATCAAAATCCTATTCAAGTATATTTAAGAAAGAATGTTAAATGCCAGGTTTACCTGATTGATCATTTTCTTTCCTGAAGTAATGTGCTCAAAATCCAATCCTATGGTCAGATCTACCCAATCAGGGTTGCAAGACCTGACTAAACGCTCCTTCTGCATCCTGGTAAATCTGCTCACCTGTTTAAAGCGACTTAATGCCTGAACCTCTGTTTTAAACTCTTCAAAATAAACCAGCCTGGTTAACTGCTGACTGCTATCAAAGAATAAACAAGGCATTTGCTTATAGAAATCCAAAGTTTTAATTAGGTCTGAACTCATCCCTACATGTAAACTTGCTCTGTTCCTGTCCGTTATCACGTATACAAATTTTTTCATAACATTAAGCTTAAATATTAATAAACTAAATTAGTTAGTAGACCTATTTGCTATTTGAATAAATATTACTAACTTTATTGGCACAATAATACTAACAATTTTAGTAAAAACAAATTTATTTTAACTTTTTATTTTATGTCAAACATTTCATCCAACCTTAAGTACTTAAGAAAGAAAAAAGGCCATACACAACAGCAATTCGCTGATGCTATGGGAATTAAAAGGTCACTTATTGGGGCTTACGAAGAAGACAGGGCTGAGCCGAAATATGATTTGCTAAAAAAAATAGCAGAATACTTTGACTTAACAATAGATGAGTTTATTAACGAAAGTATCAACGAAGACTGGAAACCAAAGCCCAAAAGCCAGGGATCGAATCTTCGTATATTAAGTATATCAGTTGATAAGGATGATAATGAAAATATAGAAATGGTTCCCGTAAAGGCTAGTGCAGGCTACTTAAATGGATTCTCAGACCCTCAATACATTAAGGACCTTCCAAAATTCCAACTGCCACTTCCCTTTTTAAAACAGGGAACCTTTAGGGCTTTTGAAATCGTAGGTGATTCAATGCTCCCTATACAACCGGGAAGTATCATTGTAGCTGAATATATGGATAACTGGAATGATGTTAAAACAGGCGAAACTTACATTGTAATCAGCAAAAATGAAGGTGTCGTATACAAAAGAGCTGGAAACCGTTTTAAAGAAAATAAGGATTTAAAATTAATATCGGATAATAAGATCTATGATCCTTATACTGTTCCGGCAGATGACATCCTGGAAATTTGGAAAGCTAAAGCTTATATATCAACCGCATTACCTGACCCTACACCAGAACCTACTATAGAAACCCTAAGTTCAATGATGGCGCAGATGCAAAAATCTATTTCGCAACTAAACAAAAACTAATAGTTATCTATAAATACATAAACCTGATACGCTAATAAAATAAGACCCGTCTCACTGAATAATTAAGTTTGACGGGTATACTTTAAACTGCTTTGCATATTTTTGGAAATCATGAACAAAGCAGAAGAATTTATTCAAAGCAGGCTACAGCAAAGAGCTGAAAAGGGCATATTAAGGATACTTAGCTCTAAACCACTCCTTGTTGACTTCTCTTCCAATGATTACCTCGGGTTTGCTCGCTCTGCTGAATTAAAAACCATCAGCGCAGCAACATTAACACAAATAACCGATTATAAAAATGGAGCTACTGGCTCACGCTTACTTAACGGAAACCATATTTTTACCGAAGAAACTGAACAAGCAATTGCTAATTTCCATCATGCTGAAGCGGGATTAATCTTTAATTCTGGTTATGATGCAAATATCGGCCTGATATCCAGTTTGGCACAACGTGGAGACACAATCATAGCTGATGAACTCATACATGCCAGTCTGATCGATGGAGCCCGACTTAGCCATGCCAACCGGTATACCTTTAAACATAACGACCTTAATGAACTGGAGGCTAAACTTAGAGTTTCGAAAGGCAATGTTTATATCCTTATAGAAAGCATCTATTCTATGGATGGAGATTTTGCCCCTATAACTGAAATTTCAAAGCTTTGCAAGCAATACCAGGCTAACCTCATTGTGGATGAAGCACATGCCCTGGGTATATTTGGATCACAAGGTTCAGGAGTAGTTCAAATGCTGGGACTTGAACAAGATATTTTTGCTAGAATTGTAACATTTGGAAAAGCTTTAGGATGTCATGGTGCCATAGTCTTAGGTAGTAAAAACCTGCGAAACTACCTTATAAATTTTGCACGTTCCTTTATATATACAACTGCAGCTCCCATTCATTCCATTACAACAATAAATTCAGCTTATCAAATGCTGATCAAAACAGATTACACCAAACAGATTGAACATAAAATACGATTGTACAAATCCTTACTGAAAGACACAGCTATTCCTACAATAGAAAGTACAAGTACTATACAAACGGTTCTTTACAACAATGTAAATGACGCAAAGCTTGCTGCACAAACATTACAAAGTAAAGGATTAGATGTAAGGGCCATATTAAGTCCTACAGTTGCCAAAGGAAAAGAAAGATTAAGAATATGCCTTCACCTATTTAACAGCGATCAGGAAATTGAAATGCTGGTCAATGAATTAAAGAAATTAAAATATGAATAATACCTATTTTATTACAGGGATTGGAACTGGAATTGGCAAAACAATCATCAGCTCCATACTTACAGAGAAATTAAAAGCTGATTACTGGAAACCTATTCAATCTGGAGATCTGGAGATCAGTGACAGTTTATTTGTTAAACATCTGGTTAGCCTTGATACCATCATACATCCGGAAAGCTATCGTCTTAGTGAACCACTTTCTCCTCATTTATCTGCAAGATTAGATGGGATTGAAATCTCTCTGTCGTCAATAAAAAAACCAGAAACAGACAATAACCTAATTATAGAAGGTGCAGGAGGCTTAATGGTTCCTTTAAATGATAAAGAATTGATCCTTGACCTGATTAAAAGCCTGGGTGCTAAAGTGATTATTGTGTCGCAGAACTATTTGGGTAGCATTAACCATACGCTATTAACAATAGAAATGCTAAAAATACATCATATTGAAATAGCAGGTCTAATATTTAATGGTATAAAAAATGAAGAAAGCGAACAGTATATTGAAAACTATAGTAATGTAAAAGTCCTGGGGAGAATTCCTAAAATGAGTATTCTTAATGCTGAAACAATTAAGAAAGCAGCTGAACACATTACCTTGTAAAAGAAATCACAGACAAACTCAGTTTTATGCCATAAAAAAAGGGGAAATCATTTGACTTCCCCTTTTCTATATGATCAGTTATATCTATTTTACTGTATCAATTACTGCTTTAAAAGCTTCTGGATGGTTCATCGCTAAATCTGCTAAAACTTTACGGTTTAAACCGATGTTTTTGCTAGCTAATTTACCAATTAACTGAGAGTAAGATATACCGTGCTGACGTGCTCCAGCGTTAATACGCTGAATCCACAATCCGCGGAATTCTCTTTTCTTAACTTTACGGTCACGGTAAGCATATTGCAAACCTTTTTCTACCGTATTTTTAGCAATGGTGAATACCTTGCTTCTTGATCCCCAATAACCTTTGGCTAAATTTAAGACCTTTTTCCTTCTTCTTCTCGAAGCTACTGCGTTTACCGAACGTGGCATGTTGTTGTTGTTTTTTGATAAACGGTGTTGCGTATTACAGCAAACTTACTACCGGGTACCTGGTTAAAAATTAATTATTTACCGATTGCAAGCATACGTTTAACGTTGCCCATGTCAGCGTCTGACACCATTGAAGTGTGTCCTAAGTTACGCTTACGTTTAGTCGACATCTTTGTTAAGATGTGGCTTTTGTAGGCATTCTTCCTTGCGATTTTACCTGTTCCAGTAAGCGTAAAACGCTTTTTAGCACTGGAATTGGTTTTCATTTTTGGCATAACCTGTGTTTATTTATGTAATTTATTTATTTCTTAGCAACTTTTGGTGCAAGCGTTAAAAACATACGCTTACCTTCTAATTTTGGTAAAAGTTCAACCTTACCTATATCTTCAAGAGCCTGAGCAAACTTAAGCAAAAGAATCTCTCCTTGCTCTTTATAAACGATTGCTCTACCTTTAAAGTGAACATAAGCTCTAACCTTCTCACCATTCTCTAAAAAGCTAACCGCATGTTTTAGCTTAAACTGAAAATCGTGATCGTTAGTATTAGGTCCAAAACGTATTTCCTTGATTACAGTTTGCTTAGCATTTGCTTTAATCTCTTTCTGCTTTTTCTTTTGCTCGTAAACAAACTTACTGTAATCAATAATCCTACAAACGGGAGGTACTGCATTTGGAGAAATCTCTACCAGATCCAATTCCAACTCATCAGCTAGGGCCAAAGCTTTTGCCAAAGGATAGATCCCTGGTTCAACATTATCGCCAGCTAATCGCACCTCTTGTGCTCTGATATGCTGATTAATATTATGTTCTGCTTCTTTTTTCTTAAAAGGAGGACGTGGTCCCCTATTAAATCCTGGTCTGCCTAATGCCAAATTTGTATCTTATTTAAACTGTAATTTCTTTAATTAATAATTCACTAAACTCTTGCAGCGTCATTTCACCTAAATCTCCCTCACCATGTTTCCTTACCGATGCCTTACCTTCTGCCATTTCCTTCTCTCCGATAATCAACATATAAGGGATTTTCTTAACCTCTGCATCCCTGATTTTCCTTCCAATCTTTTCATCGCGAAAGTCAATCAGCCCGCGAATATCGGAATTATTTAGTTCTTCTGAAACTTTTTTTGCATATTCTTCATATTTTTCAGAGATCGGAAGAATAATAAATTGTTCTGGTGATAGCCACAATGGGAAATTACCTGCACAATGTTCTATCAAAACAGCAATAAAACGTTCCAATGAACCAAATGGAGCACGGTGAATCATTACCGGTCTGTGCTTCATGTTATCACTACCTGTGTATTCCAGCTCAAAGCGCTCTGGCAAATTATAATCTACCTGAATAGTACCTAACTGCCATTTTCTACCCAAAGCATCTTTAACCATGAAATCCAGCTTAGGGCCATAAAAAGCTGCTTCACCATATTCCACAACTGTAGGTAAACCTTTTTCATCAGCAGCTTCAATAATAGCAGATTCTGCCATGCGCCAGTTTTCATCACTACCGATGTACTTAGTCTTATTCTCTGGGTCTCTTAAAGAAACCTGAGCGATATAGTCATCAAAACCTAATGATTTGAATACATATAGTACTAGATCAATTACCTTCTTAAACTCTTCTTTTACCTGATCAGGTCTGCAGAATAAATGTGCATCATCCTGAGTAAACCCACGAACACGTGTTAAACCATGTAATTCACCACTCTGCTCATAACGATATACAGTACCAAACTCTGCAAAACGCAAAGGAAGGTCCTTATATGAACGAGGTTTAACCTTATAAATCTCACAGTGGTGCGGGCAATTCATCGGTTTTAAGAAGAACTCTTCTCCCTCTTGAGGTGTTTTGATAGGTTGAAAAGCATCCTTTCCATATTTTTCATAATGGCCAGATGTGATGTATAAATTTTTATGACCGATATGCGGTGTAACCACCTGCTCATAACCAGCCTTACTTTGTGCTTTAGTTAAAAACTGAACCAGACGTTCACGTAATGCAGCACCTTTTGGTAACCACAATGGCAAACCCATACCAACTTTCTCAGAGAAAGCAAACAGTTCCAATTCTTTACCTAATTTACGGTGATCTCTTTTCTTAGCCTCCTCAATCATATGAAGATATTCAGTCAATTCACTTGCCTTAGGGAAAGTAACTCCATAAATACGTGTTAATTGTTTCCTGGTTTCATCACCGCGCCAATAAGCACCGGCAACGTTCATCAGTTTTACTGCTTTTACAAAACCTGTATTAGGAATATGTGGCCCGCGACAAAGGTCTGTAAATTCACCTTGTGTATAGAAAGTGATCTTACCATCCTCTAGACCTTCTAAAAGGTCTAACTTATATTCATCACCCTTTTCTTCAAAATAAGCGATCGCATCTGATTTAGAAACAGCTTTACGTTCAAAAACTTCTTTCTGTTTTGCCAGCTCGATGATCTTAGCTTCAATAGCTTTAAAATCATCAGAAGAGAACTCTCTGTCGCCAAAATCAACATCATAGTAAAAGCCGGTTTCAATAGCCGGACCAATACCAAATTTCGTTCCTGGATACAAAATCTCTAAAGCCTCTGCCATGATATGAGCAGAAGAATGCCAGAATGTAGCTTTACCAGCCTGATCATTCCAGGTCAATAATTTTACAGTAGCATCAGCCTCAATAGGTCTTGATGAATCCCAAACTTCGCCGTTTACTTCGGCAGCCAAAACATTACGGGCAAGCCCCTCTGAAATTGATAATGCGATTTGATGAGCGGTTGTGCCCTTTTCATACTGACGACTAGAGCCGTCAGGCAGTGTAATATTAATCATCTACAACTATGATTTAAAAATTAATAAAATATTTAATACCAATCACTTACAATGTGATCTTATTTCGATTGCAAAGTTAATTAATATTCTGTACTTTCCAGCCAGCCACTTGCTAAAACATCAGCTAAATGCATGGTTTTTAATGGAATATTATTTTTATCGATATAACCTTGTATATGCATCAGACAAGATAGATCTGTTGAAATCATATATTCAGCCCCCTGCTCCAATGCATTGTTTACTTTTTGCTCTGCCATAGCAGAAGAAATCGCATCAAATTTAACTGCAAAAGTACCACCAAATCCGCAGCACATATCTGTATCTTTCATTTCTACCATTTCCAGACCATGAACCTTCGACAATAGTTGTCTGGGTTCCTCCTTGATCTTACATTCGCGCAATCCGCTGCATGAATCATGGTAAACTGCTTTCCCTTCCAATTCGGCACCAAAATAATCACGTTTCAATACATTGATCAGAAAATCGGAAAGTTCAAATATATTACTCTGTATATTCCTGCATTTATTATGCACTATCGTATTGGTAAACAAATCATTGAAACCACTTTTCACCATCCCTACACAGGAAGCCGATGGCGCTACAATATAATCTGTTTCCGAAAAGTCATTTAAAAACTTAGTACCAGTTTCCTTAGCCTGTTCCCAATATCCCGCATTATATGCCGGTTGTCCACAACAAGTCTGAGCTGAATTATAAAACACCTCACAACCGCACTTTTCTAATAACTTAATGGTATTAAATGCCGTTTCAGGATACAATTGATCTACAAAACACGGCACAAATAATTCTATCTTCATCAGTATATAAAACGTTTTATATTATGTTTAGTCGATCGTCTTTCTAATTAATTTGCGTTCAACTCCCTTTAACACCAGCAAAAATACCAAACCTATGATAAAAAACGATGCTAAAGCAATAATTGAATTGCGCATACTACCTGTCATCTCTTCAATCAACGCAAAACTAAAAAGTCCAATCACAATCGCCATCTTCTCTGTAATATCATAAAAACTAAAAAAAGAGGCATTATCCGGCGTATCAGTAGGCAAACTCTTAGAATAGGTAGACCGGGACAGAGATTGAATCCCCCCCATAATTAAGCCTACAATTGCTGCCAGGCCATAATATTGAGTTGCCGTTGTTACAAAATATGCACAACCACAAGTGAAAACCCAAATCACAACAACAATAATCAGCACATTAATGTTCCCGATTTTTTTGGCAAATTTCGACATAATTATCGCACCCAAAATAGCTACCAGTTGAATGATGAGGATAACTATAATCAGATTCTCAGTTCCCAGTTGCAATGTTTTTTCACCAAAACCTGCAGCCGCCAACATAATGGTCTGCACCCCCATCGAGTAAAAAAAGAAAGCGATCAAATATACCTTTAAAAAAGGCATATGCTTTAATTGTGTCCATACTTTACCAAGTTCAGCAAATCCACTGTTTATTACATGTTTATTAATCTTTTTAAAATTAGGGCTTCCCGCAGGCAATTTCCGGAAAGGAATCTGAGCAAAAACGATCCACCATAAACCTACTAGCAAAAACGACAACCTCGGTGGAAAAGAAGCATCAGTAATACCAAACCAATCCGGTTTCATTACAAATACAAAACAGATCAATTGCAGCAAAACACTTCCAACATACCCGTAAGCAAATCCTTTGGCGCTAACCCTATCCTGATGCTCCGGACTAGCAATTTCTGGAAGGTATGAATTATTAAACATCACCCCTCCAACATAGCCCATCGCTGCTAAACCAAAACAGATTATACCAAACTCCAGGGTTTTCAATTCAAAAAAATACAACCCAATACAGGCTAAACCGCCCATATAGGTAAAAAATTTCATGAACAGTTTTTTATTCCCCCTGTAATCTGCCATCGAAGACAGAATTGGCAATAAAATCACCATCAACAAGTAAGCAACAGAAAGTGTATAATTAGATAATGCGGTATTGGTAAATGTCCTGCCAAAAAAAGTTACCTGATCGCCAAACTCATCTGTCCTTGTAATAATAGTATAGTAAGCTGGGAAAATCGTTGAGGTGATAACTAAATTATAAGCTGAGTTGGCCCAATCAAAGAAAGCCCAGGACCGGATAATCTTTTTATCGTTTTTTTCCATGTATTAAATAAGACTACTAAAGTAGCTAAAAAACAACATTCAGGACTAAATTACTTTTTCCAGTTTAGTTGCGCCAGACTTTTTCTCGTCCACCTTTTTGGGATTCCCTTTGTAATAGATTTCACTTGAACCTGAGGTTTTTACTTTTAACTCGTTCAGCACATTAATATTAGCTTTCCCAGTTCCATCTGTATCAATATTGTAAATACCCACAATAAAATCAAAAGCATCAACTTTCGCAGTTCCGTTAATCTTCAGATCATGTGCCCCCGCTTGCCCTGTTAATACTAATTTACCAACGCCATCAACTTTTGTGGTCAATTTACCTGCATTTATATCCATTGTTAGGTCAGTTGTACCTGAAAAAGAAAAATTAACATCATTGGCATAAATACGTCCATCACCAACCACTTTAACTGCACCAGCAAGAGACAAATCTTTTAGCTCTCCAATTCCCGCATGAACAACAATAGAATCAGTCCCACAATATTTATCCGCATCCAATTTTATCTTAAGCTCAGAACCTGAAACATCTGCTTTAACATAACTAATGATGTTAGAATCGGCATCTACCTGCACAACATAACTACTATCCTGTGTAAGGATTAATTTAATTGCTCCGTCTACTTTAATTTTATCAAAACTCTTTACTTTTAACGCTCTGCTAACCGGAATACCGGAATCTTCTATGCATTTACTATCACAACCTGCTAACAAAACAGGAATAAATAGGGCAATAAGGGATATGTTCTTCATGAGATTAAAGGTAATAATTTTTACCATCTGTTTTAATTTTTCCTGCGTCTAGTAATGCACGAATTCGTTCTAAACGCTCATTATCTGTCCCTGTAGCAATAGTATTTACCAGGTCATCCAAAGAATATGTTTCTGTTTGCAGAAGAGTTACAATCTCAAAATCAATCTTATCTTCCAGCTGATCAGCATCATTTGCCTTTTTCTCAGCCAGACATACATCACAAATTCCACATTTCTCAGACCCGGGCTCGTCAAAATAAGTTAGCAATTGAACGCTTCTGCATTCCTTTTTACCGGCATAAGCAAGCACCGCTTTAATCTGTTCTGTCTGCAGTTCCTTACGCTGTTCAATATATTTGACATCAATGTCCATGTGACTAAAATCCAGCCTGGGACGTAAATACTGTAACTGTGGCTGATCTGATTGTGGCAGGTACGACAATAAACCCTGCTCATTCAAGTTATTAATCATACGAATCACATCTGCATAAGAAACTCTGATTTTCCCTGCAATTTCCGATTCACTTATTTTCACATATTGCTCAAAGCTTCCGCCATACGATCTTAATATCGCTTTGATAAGCGGATCATAACCAGCATTCTCTATCTGAAAACGATACACATCCTCGCTTCCTACAAGGAATAAAACCCTGGATGGTAAAAATATATTTTCTGATAAAGTCAGATATCCATCATGTTCTAAAAACTTCAGTGCAGCCATTGTCTTCAGCACACCAACATTAAAACGCTTACAAAAATCAGCCAGATCAAACCCGAAAGTCAAGCCCTCTCCAGCACCATAAGCCAGTTGATAATAATTACCCAGGTAATGGTAAACTTTTTTAATCTCCTCTACCGAAGGGAAACTATCTGCATATTTAGCTTTCAAAGATGCTTCATCAGACTTATTCGCCAGTAAAACTGTATATGCTTTTTGTAAATCTCTACCAGCTCTTCCAGCTTCCTGATAATACGCTTCCAGACTATCTGGTAAATCCAGATGCACTACAAAACGTACGTCAGGTTTATCAATCCCCATCCCAAAAGCATTAGTGGCTACCATTACTCTTATACGGTTCAGCTTCCAGGTTTCTTGTTTTCTAAAACGTTCTTCCTTTTCTATACCAGCATGATAATAATCAGCAGCAATCCCATTTCTATTTAAAAAGGCGGCTACTTCAGCTGTCTCCCTCCTGTTCCTAACATATACCAGCCCACTGCCCTTAACATTCGTAAGAATTTTGATTAGTCTGCGGTATTTATCTTCATCATCCAATACCACATAGCTCAGATTTTTCCGGGCAAAGCTTTGGACAAAAATATTCGGTTCTTTAAAATGTAGTTTCTCTACAATATCGTTCCTTACAAAACGTGTCGCAGTTGCTGTTAATGCCAATACAGGTACATTTGGATGAATTTCTCTGATCTCGTTGATCTTTAGATAAGGAGGTCTGAAGTCGTATCCCCATTGTGAAATACAATGCGCTTCATCTACAGCAATCAGATTCACATTCATGTAAGAAATGCGAATACGTACCAATTCCGACATCAATCGTTCGGGCGAGAGGTAAAGAAACTTGATATTTCCATAAATACAATTATCTAATAGAATATCAATTTCACGTTTACCCATCCCTGCATAAATGGCTACACCCTCAATTCCTTTCGCTTTCAGTCCCTCTACCTGGTCTTTCATTAAAGCAACCAGAGGAGAAATCACAATACAAATCCCTTCTTTAACCATCGCAGGAACCTGAAAACAAATAGATTTCCCCCCACCTGTTGGCAATAACGCCAATGTATCATTCCCTTCTAAAACAGATCTGATGATATCATCCTGCAAAGGTCTAAATCCCTCATATCCCCAATACCGCCTTAATACTTCTGTTTCATTCATATACTGAGCGCTTTTATCCTTAATCCTGATTCCTCTATCCTTAATCTTTCATCTTTTCCACAAACTCTAATCTTCAAAACTATAAAAATGAACTGATATTAGTAAATTGCGGCTTAAATTACATTCAGGTAATATGGGAAGATTATTTATACTATTAATTCTGTCATTAATATTTCAATCGTCGTTCTCACAAACGTCCCTTCAAACACGTAGTCAGGGACAATCGTTAACTCAAGATCAGACCAACCCACAGAGAGAGAATTGGGATATTGAAAAATATAGAGGGAGTACCCAAACCTTTACTTTAAACACAAATGAAGGTACATGGATGAATCTCGATGTGAGTCCTGATGGCAAAGACATTATATTCGACCTGCTGGGCGATCTATATATCATGCCTATCACTGGCGGTTCTGCAGTATTATTAAGTGGTGGACCAGCCTGGGATATCCAACCTCGTTTTAGTCCGAATGGCAAATACATTTCCTATACCAGTGATAAAAGCGGTGCTGATAACATATGGATCATGAACCGTGACGGTTCTTTTAAACGTCAGGTGACCAAAGAAACCTTTCGCTTATTAAACAATGCAACCTGGATGCCCAATAGTGAATACCTGATTGCACGTAAACATTTTACAGGCACACGTTCCCTTGGTGCTGGTGAAATGTGGATGTATAGCATTTATGGTGGCGAAGGAGTACAATTAACGAAAAGAAAAAACGATCAGCAAGATGTCGGGGAACCCAATGTTTCTCCCAATGGCAAATACCTCTATTATAGTGAAGATATGTCGCCCGGCCCAAATTTTGAATATAGCAAAGACCCTAATGGGATGATCTATGCCATCAGACAGCTGAATCTTGTAACAGGAAAGACCACTAATCTAATTGCCCAACCTGGTGGCGCTGCCAGACCTCAAATATCACCAGATGGCAAGTTAATGGCTTATGTAAAACGCATCAGATTAAAATCAGTATTGGTATTACAGAACCTGCAAACTGCTGAGGAATGGCCTATCTATGAAGATTTATCCCACGATCAGCAGGAAACATGGGCAATTTTTGGTGTTTACCCGAACTATGCCTGGACACCGGACGGCAAGAGCATTATTTTTTACGCACGTGGAAAGATCAAAAAAATTGACCTTAACTCTTTATTTACCAATAATATTCCGTTCCATGTAACCAGCTCTCAAACTGTACAACAGGCCTTACATTTCCCACAGCAGGTATTTAATGAAGACTTTACCGTAAAAATGATCCGCCAGCTAACCACCTCTGCAGATGGCAAGTTTGTAGTATTTAATGCAGCGGGGTTTTTATACAAAAAAGATTTACCAAACGGAATTCCTGAACGAATTACCAAAGGACTGGATTTTGAATTTGAGCCAGAAATAAGTGCAGATGGTAAAACAGTCATTTTTGCTACATGGAGTGATGAATTTAAAGGAGCTATAAAAAAGGCAGACATAAAATCAGGGAAAATTACAGCGCTTACTGACGAAAAGGGCTTTTACTACTCTCCTTCATTCTCTAATAAAGGTGATAAGATTGTGTATAGAAAAGGTATAGGCAATGATGTATTAGGCTATGCTTATGGTCGTGGAACAGGAATTTTCACTATGCCAGTGACTGGAGGTGCAAAAACCCTGATCTCAGAAAGTGGTATCAAACCAAAATTCAATACGGACGATAGCAGAATCTATTTTCAATCATCAGAAGCAGGAAAAAAGGTTTTTAAAAGTATAGATCTGAATGGGGGCAATGAACGGACACATTATACTTCTACCTATGCCACTCAATTTGCACCCAGTCCGGATGGCAAATGGATGGCCTTTACAGAACTCTTCAATAGCTATGTAACACCAATGGTGACAACAGGATCACCTCTTGAACTTTCTTCAGCAAACAAAGCTATCCCACTAACCCGAATTACTAAAGACGCAGGGACATATATACATTGGAGCCGCGATAGCAATAAAATGTTCTGGACATTGGGCGATCAGTATTTCAATAGAGACATTAACACCATTTTTAATTTTTCTGATGGACTTAGGATACCAGCTACTGAACCCGATAGCATTGGACTACCATTAAATTTAAAACTTAAAACTGATGTTCCTTCCGGACTAATCGCCTTAACAGGTGCAAGAATTATTACCATGAAAGGCGATGAAGTGATAGAAAACGGTTCTATTCTAATCGAAAACAATAAGATTGTGTCTATCGGCAAGAACCTTCCCATCCCGACAAACACCAGGATTATAGATGTAACTGGCAAAACAATTATGCCGGGAATGATCGATGTACATGCTCATTTACGCACCAGTCCAGATGGAATTAGTCCCCAGCAAGACTGGTCTTACCTCGCCAATCTGGCATTTGGTGTAACTACTTCACATGACCCATCAAGTAATACAGAAATGGTGTTTAGTCAGTCGGAAATGATCAAGGCCGGCCGCCTGGTTGGTCCTCGCTTATATTCCACTGGTTCTATACTTTATGGTGCTGATGGTGATTTCAAGGTAGTCATTAATAGCCTTGATGATGCTTTGTCAAACCTCCGCAGATTAAAAGCTGTTGGTGCATTTTCCGTAAAATCATATAACCAGCCTCGTCGTGATCAGCGTCAGCAAATTCTTGAAGCGGCCAGACAGTTAAAAATGATGGTTGTTCCCGAAGGAGGTTCTACATTTTTCACCAATATGAATATGATTGCCGACGGACATACGGGCATTGAACATAGCATCCCTGTTGCTCCCGTTTATAAGGATGTTATTTCGTTTTGGAACAAAACAGAAGTAGCCTATACACCAACCCTAATCGTTAGCTACGGCAGTCAGTGGGGAGAAAACTACTGGTACGACAGAACAAATGTTTGGGAGAATGAACGCCTGATGGCGTTCACACCAAGATCAATTATTGATCCAAGAGCAAGAAGAAGAACAACATCAGAATATGGTGATTATGGTCATATTGAAGTTGCTAAATCTGCAAAACTCATTGCCGACAGAGGCACTAAAGTTAATTTAGGGGCACATGGACAAATACAAGGTTTAGGTGCACATTGGGAATTATGGATGCTGGCACAAGGAGGAATGACTCCCTTACAGGCGATTCGTTGTGCCACAGTAAATGGAGCTGCTTACCTCGGTATGAGCAAAGAAATCGGCTCACTAGAAGTTGGGAAACTTGCCGACTTAATCGTTATGGATGCGAATCCTTTGGATGATATCAGAAATTCAGAAAAGATCAAATATGTAATGATAAATGGCCGTATTTACGATAGTTTATCGATGAATGAAATTGGTAGCAGAGAAAAATTAAGAGGTAAATTGTGGTTCGAAACTGGCAAAGGCATGGTGTATACTTTTCCGACCGGTGTTTCAGAGACATGGACGTATACAACTCCAAATTGTGAGTAGTATATTACAATCCCTGGGCTATTACAAAACCACTGGCCCAGGCCCATTGGAAATTATAACCGCCAAGCCATCCCGTTACATCCACACATTCCCCACCAAAATAAACACCTGGAACCTTTTTACATTCCAAAGTTTTTGATGACAATTCATTAGTATCAATACCACCGCGCATCACCTCTGCCTTATCATACCCCTTATCCCCTGCCGGCTTCACTGTAAAATGATGAATTACCTGTTCAATATTCTCAAGTTCAACTTTGGTAAGTACCGCCACCTGCTTTTCTATAGGTAAAAACTTACCTAATGCTTCAGTAAATTTCTTGGCGTAAAAACGATTAAAAACGGTCGACAATAACAACTTGCCATTTTGCTTACGCTCAGTTTCAATTAAGCCGAGTACCTTTTGATCTGGCAACAAGTCTATGTTAAACATCTCTCCTCTTTTCCAATACGATGAAATCTGCAATATGGCTGGCCCACTTAGGCCCCAATGCGTAAAAAGAATATTCTCTTCAAATGATATTTTATCATTACTAACCCTGCAAAACACACTATTTCCGGACAGCTGAGCATACCATTCCTCATCTTTTCCTGTAATTGTCAGCGGTACTAATGCAGGCATTGTTTCAACGATTTTCAAATCATGCTTACGCGCAAAACGCAGAGCAAAATCGGTTGCCCCCATTTTAGGAATAGGTAAGCCCCCTGTAGCTATCACTAGCTTAGGTGCAGTTAACATACGACTTTTACCATTTTTACTATACTTCACCTGAAAGCCGCCCACCTGTTGTTGGATATCCGAGACTTCAGCACCACAAATCAGCTCTTGTCCAAAATCCTCGCAAATAGAAGTGAATACGGCAACAACATCCTTCGCATTTTTACCATCAGGAAAAAGCTGTCCCAGTGTTTTTTCTTTTCCCTCAATCCCATAAGTCTCAAAAAAGCTAATCGTATCAGCCACTGTCCACTGTGTAAATGCAGATTTCACGAAATGTTTATTAACAGAAATAAACTGCTCGTCCGTTGCAAACAAATTGGTATAATTACAGCGTCCACCTCCTGAAATCAGGATCTTAGCACCCGCCTGCTCATTCTTTTCCAGCAAAACAACACGCTTACCAAGGTACCCAGCTTGTACCGCACACATCAAACCACAAGCTCCGGCTCCAATAATTATAGCATCTGCATCCATCAATCCGTTTATATTGTTTATTTTTGTGCAAAATAAGCATAACTTTTTCATTTAGATATGGCAAAACAAATAAGTGATTTAAAATTAGGGATACTCGGTGGCGGACAATTGGGCAGAATGCTCATCCAGGAAGCCATCAACTATAACCTCACGACCCTGGTTTTAGATCCGGATACCGATGCACCCTGTAAACATATAGCAAACTACTTTGAATGTGGCTCTATTACTGATTTCGACACCGTTTATAATTTCGGAAAGAAAGCCGATATCATTACTATCGAAATCGAAAAGGTTAATATAGAGGCTCTTGAGCAACTAGAAAAAGAGGGAAAACATGTATTTCCACAATCAAGAGTAATCCGCTTAATACAAGACAAAGGTGTACAAAAACAATTTTTCAAGGAAAACAATATTCCTACAGCACCTTTTCAACTTGTAAACACAAGAGAAGACATCAGAAACAGCAATTTTGCTTTCCCATATATTCTTAAACAACGTAAAGATGGTTATGATGGTAAAGGAGTAATGAGAATTAACAGTGCAGCTGATATTGACAATGCATTTGATGCACCTTGCCTGATTGAAGAGTTGGTTGATTTCGAAAAAGAAGTTGCAGTTATTGTAGCCAGGAATTCAAAGGGAGATATGAAAACATTCCCAATGGTAGAAATGGAATTCAATGCAGAAGCTAATCTGGTAGAGTTTCTAATCGGTCCTTCTACTTACCCTGAAGCTTTACAACACAAAGCTGAAGTAATCGCAAAAAATATTGCTTCCTCTCTTAACGTTACCGGTCTGCTAGCCGTAGAAATGTTTGTAACCAAAAATGGCGATCTACTTGTAAATGAGTTAGCTCCTCGCCCACATAACAGCGGCCACCAAACCATTGAAGGCAACTACATTTCACAGTTTGCACAGCATTTGCGTTCTATTTTTAATTTACCATTGGGTGATACCCGTTGCATCAGCAATGCTGTAATGATTAACCTCCTGGGAGAAAAGAACCATAACGGTGTAGCAAAGTATCAGGGATTAGAAAAAATAATGGGCATAGATGGTGTGTATTTACACCTATATGGTAAAAAATATACCAAGCCATTCCGTAAAATGGGTCACATCACTATTGTTGATCAAAACAGGGAAGCAGCCATACAAAAAGCCAATTTCGTTAAAAACACACTAAAAGTTATTTCATAAAATGAGCATAAAAGCCGGTATTATCATGGGCAGCAAATCAGATCTTCACATTATGCAAGATGCTGCTGATATTTTTAAAGAATTTGGGGTAGAATTTGAAATGACCGTAGTATCGGCACACCGTACTCCGGAAAGAATGTTCGATTATGCTAAAAATGCTGCTTCAAGAGGAATAAAAGTAATTATTGCAGGTGCAGGTGGTGCAGCTCATTTACCTGGTATGGTAGCCTCTATTACTGTAGTACCTGTAATTGGAGTACCTGTTAAATCTTCAAATTCCATTGACGGATGGGATTCAATTCTTTCCATCTTACAAATGCCTAACGGTATTCCTGTAGCAACGGTAGCTTTAAATGCAGCTAAAAATGCAGGATTATTGGCGGTTCAAATACTTTCTACTGCTGATGAATCATTGGCAGAAAAAATGCAGTCTTATAAAGACGACTTGAGAAAAAAAGTTGAAGAAAGCGCAGCAGATATGTAATTAATTCAAATTAGGATCCTGGGGAAAATTACTCACATGAGCAAATTTAGGCCCCAGGTTAATAATCACCTCACGCCATAGGTTTTCTTCATTATTAGAGAAAACCACATCGGCATGAAACTGATCAGATACGATCCAGGTATTCTCCTTCATCTCCATTTTTAGCTGTTCCTCTCCCCAGCCCGAATAACCTAGAAAAAACTTAATATCAGCCCCGCTAATACTTTTATTATCGATCAATACCTTTAACGCTTCAAAATTACCACCCCAATATATTCCTTTTGCGATTTCCTGACCATCTGTAATCAAATCAGGACATCTATGTATAAAGTGTATGGTGTCAGTTTCAACAGGCCCTCCCAAATAAATCGGGTAGCTTGCATCTTCCATTTCTGGGATCACGTCACTCAGTATTAAAGCACTAGAATGATTCAGGATAAATCCTACTGTTCCATCTTCCTGATGTTCAGTAATCAGAATCACTGAACGCTTAAAATTAGGATCCATTAGAAATGGTTCTGATATCAATAATCTTCCTGTTGTAGGTTGTAACCTGCTTATCATTTTGGAAATTTAGGGATAAATTTGAATAAACTAAAACCTATTTTTGTACATGGAGCTTAATAAAAATAATTTACACGATTTAAGACAGGAATACCGTGCGGCACAGCTTTCAGAAAAAGATGTGGAAAGCAACCCTATCCTGCAATTTGGAAAATGGTTTTCTGCCGCAATAGATGCACAGCTTTATGAACCCAATGTAATGACCCTCGCTACGGCCGACCGTTTCGGAAAACCTTCAGCTCGTATTGTACTGTTAAAAGAATTTGATGAGCATGGCTTTGTCTTCTATACCAATTACGAAAGTAAAAAAGGTCAGGATTTAATTGAAAATCCTCAAGCTGCACTTGTATTTTTCTGGCCGGAATTAGAACGACAAGTAAGAATTGAAGGCATAGTTAGTAAAGTTGATAAAGAAACCTCCGCTAAATATTTCCATTCCAGACCAACCGGAAGTCAGATTGGTGCTATGGCATCACCACAAAGCCGCGTACTTGAAAGCCGTGAATCTTTAGAAGAAAAAGTATCCAGCCTTACAAAAGAATACGAAAACAAAGAGGTTCCCCATCCAGAGCATTGGGGAGGTTACCTTATTGAACCCATGCATATTGAATTCTGGCAAGGCCGTCAAAGTAGGTTGCACGACAGAATTTCATACGATTTAGTGGATGGCTCGTGGATTATAAATAGATTAGCTCCATAAAAAGATACTAACCTCATAAAAAACTAAATGAAAAACATCGCAATAATTGGATCTGGAACGATGGGCAATGGGATTGCACATACTTTTGCGCAATTTGGCTATCAGGTAAACCTGATCGACATCAATAATGAAGCTTTAGAAAAAGCTCTAAATACCATTAGTAAAAACCTCGATCGTCAGGTAGCAAAAGGAACACTTACTGAATCAGAGAAAACCATTACCTTAAGTAACATTACTACTTTTACAGATATGAAATCGGGCATCGCTCAAAGCGATCTTATTGTAGAAGCTGCAACAGAAAACCTGGAACTTAAATTAAAGATTTTCAAAGATCTGGATACCTTTGCTAAACCAGAAGCTATTATAGCGAGCAATACTTCATCTATATCCATCACTAAAATAGCATCTGTTACCAATCGTGGCGACAAAGTCATTGGCATGCACTTCATGAACCCCGTTCCAGTTATGAAACTGGTCGAGGTGATAAGAGGTTATGCAACAAGCAATGAAACCACAGCTCTGGTTATGGACCTCTCTAAAAAACTAGCTAAAGTTCCTGTCGAAGTAAATGATTATCCTGGCTTCGTAGCTAACAGAATCTTAATGCCTATGATCAACGAGGCAATTTATACACTTTATGAAAATGTTGCAGGTGTTGAAGAAATCGATACCGTTATGAAACTGGGAATGGCACATCCAATGGGACCATTGCAACTGGCAGATTTTATTGGCCTTGACGTTTGTCTGGCTATTTTACGTGTATTACAAGATGGTTTCGGGAACCCGAAATATGCACCATGTCCGTTGCTGGTAAATATGGTTACTGCTGGCAATAAAGGTATTAAATCTGGCGAAGGTTTTTATAACTATGCGAATGGTGTAAAAGAGGCTGTTGTGGCGTCTAAATTTAGTTAGCCATTCTATAATTCTAATATTTAAGCGTATTTTTGAACAATGAACGAGAATCTTGATCCCTCATCCGAAAGCCTTTCACCCATAGAACGCGACATCGAGAAAGTCTTGCGTCCGCAGGCTTTTGATGATTTTACCGGACAGGAAAAGGTGATGGAAAACCTGAAGATCTTTGTAAAAGCAGCAAAGTTACGCGGCGAACCTCTGGACCATGTTTTGTTGCACGGTCCTCCCGGACTGGGTAAAACAACCCTTTCCCTTATCATTGCCAATGAAATGGGCGTTGGAATTAAAGTTACTTCCGGCCCTGTATTGGATAAACCAGGTGATCTTGCAGGCCTATTAACTGGTCTGGACGAAGGTGACATTCTTTTTATTGATGAAATACACCGATTAAGCCCTTTAGTTGAAGAATACCTGTATTCGGCAATGGAGGATTTTAAAATAGATATTATGCTGGAGAGCGGACCTAATGCCCGCTCTGTACAAATCAGCTTAAACCCCTTCACCCTAGTTGGTGCAACTACCCGATCAGGTTTGTTGACAGCTCCTTTAAGAGCTAGATTTGGTATCAACTCGCGTTTGGCTTATTATGATGCCAAGCTATTGACAACAATTGTATTGAGGTCATCCGAAATTTTAAAAACCCCAATTACTGATGAGGGTGCTTACGAAATAGCAAGGCGCAGTCGTGGTACACCTCGTATCGCTAATGCCCTGTTAAGACGAACCAGAGATTTTGCTCAGATTAAAGGTACTGGCGAAATCGATACCGACATAGCCCGCTATGCATTAAAAGCATTAAATGTAGATGAGCATGGTCTGGATGAAATGGATAATAAAATCCTTACTACCATTATCGATAAGTTTAAAGGTGGACCAGTAGGTTTAAAAACCATAGCAACAGCAGTTGGTGAAGATGAAGGCACCATTGAAGAAGTTTATGAACCCTTTTTAATTCAGGAAGGATTCTTAATGCGTACATCAAGAGGCAGAGAAGCTACAGAAGCTGCTTATAAGCACTTGCAGAGAAACTTCCCAGGACAAACCGGAAGATTGTTTTAATAACAGATTTTAGGCATCATTTCTGTTCATATTAGCTAAATTTGCTAATATGAACATTGAAACAAGAAAACTTACTTTAGAAGATTATGATGACCTCAAAGAATCTATGCAGCAGGCATACGATACACTGGGCGGTCAGATATGGAGTAAAGTTACCATTGCAAAACTTTTAAAGCTATTCCCGGAAGGACAGCTGTGTATTGCTGTTGATGATAAAGTAGTCGCCTGTTCCCTATCCATTATTGTCGATTACGATGAATATGGCGATAAACATACCTACCAATTAATTACCGGTGCCTATACTTTTTCTACCCATGATCCAAATGGAGATACTTTGTATGGAATAGAAATTTTTGTTTCACCCGAATTCCGGGGATTGCGATTGGGCCGCCGGCTTTATGAAGCCAGAAAAGAACTCTGTGAAAGTCTTAATTTAAAAAGTATTATCGCAGGCGGACGTATCCCAGGCTATCATGAACATGCAGATAAGCTAACGCCCAGACAGTATATCGATAAAGTAAAAGCTAAGGAGCTGTATGATCCTACCCTAACATTCCAACTCTCTAATGATTTCCACGTTAGGAAAGTTCTAAAAAACTATCTCCCAGGCGACCATGAATCAAAAGAATTTGCCACACTCATTGAGTGGAATAACATTTATTATCAGGGTATTGATGCTTCTGCACGTTCAGCAAAGACAATTAGGATAGGTTTAGTGCAATGGCAGATGCGTTTGTTTCCTGATATCGAAGCTTTTTACGAACAGGTTGAATTTTTTGTAGATGCAGTAAGCGGCTATAAATCTGATTTTATCATGTTCCCTGAATTCTTCAATACACCCCTACTTCAGCCATATAATCACTTGCCCGAAATGGAAGCTATGCGCAAACTAGCTGAGCAAACTGAAGAAATTGTAGAACGAATACAGCAGTATGCACTTTCTTATAATGTAAATATCATATCCGGCAGCATGCCGATAATTGAAAACAATAAGTTATATAATGCTACCTACCTTTGCCATAGAAGTGGCAAAACCGATGAATACAGAAAGATCCATATCACTCCAAACGAGCAAAAATATTATGGAATGGTAGGTGGGGATAATATCCAGGTATTTGATACAGACTGTGGGAAAATAGGCATATTGATCTGTTATGATGTAGAATTCCCGGAACTCAGTAGAATATTAGCAGACCAGGGTATGCAAATACTCTTTGTTCCTTTCTTAACGGATACACAAAATGGATATACCAGGGTCAGACATTGTGCACAGGCCAGAGCCATAGAAAATGAATGTTATGTGGCTATTGCTGGATGTGTAGGTAATTTACCTAAAGTAAATAATATGGATATTCAGTTCGCACAGTCGGCCGTATTCACTCCTTCCGATTTTGCCTTCCCTACCAATGCAGTGAAAGCTGAAACGACTCCAAATACAGAGATGATGCTGGTAGTGGATGTAGACCTACATTTACTGGACGAGCTTCATCATTTTGGAACCGTTAAAATATTAAAAGACAGAAGAAAAGACCTATATGAAGTAAAGCTGTTAAAATAACAGCTTTACTTCATATAAACAAACCAGTACACAACCAAGGCAATAACCAATATAGGTATCAGCCATCTGAGCACTACTGCAGCCCCATTTATATCTTTCTCTTCAATTGATTCACGGGAAGGACCCGGATCATCCTGGTGCTTGGGATAATCGTGTTCTATTGGTTTATGTGGTTTGTTTGGATCTTCGGTATGTTGTGATTCTAAATTTTCCATAACTTCAATTTTATTTATTTAAACTAACAACAATCGAGCGTTTAAAAAGTTTCCAATGCAAAGCCTTATCTTTGTAAGCGATGTTAAACACTGCCTCCAGATATAGTAAAATAATTAAAGATGAAGCTTTGCGGCTTGGCTTTATGCATTGTGGCATTGCCAAAGCAGAATTC
The DNA here is from genome assembly GCF_041645105.1 of Pedobacter sp. GTDB lineage: Bacteria > Bacteroidota > Bacteroidia > Sphingobacteriales > Sphingobacteriaceae > Pedobacter. The sequence goes on along the minus strand of NZ_JBAZQQ010000002.1, from coordinate 842,874 downwards.
CTCGAAGATGAAGCACCAAAACTGGAAAAATGGTTGCAGGACAAGCATCATGGTCAGATGGCTTATATGGAAAATCATTTTGATAAGCGGCTAGACCCCAGACTCCTTGTGGAGGACTCAAAATCAGTCATTTCATTAAGTCTCAATTATTTTCCAGAACAAAGACAAATAGACCCAAATGCTCCTAAAATATCAAAATATGCATATGGAGCAGACTATCACGAGGTTATTAAAGATAAATTATTCCAGTTGTTAAACTTCATCAGAGTAGAAATTGGAGAGGTAGCTGGGCGAGCTTTTGTAGACTCTGCACCAGTATTAGATCGCGCATGGGCTAAACGAGCTGGTATTGGATGGATAGGTAAAAACAGTAATCTCATTAATAAAAAAAGTGGCTCATTCTTCTTTCTAGCAGAATTAATCATTGATCTGGAACTCGAATATGATCAACCTTTCCAAACTGATCATTGTGGAACCTGCACCAAATGTATTGATGCCTGTCCTACTGAAGCGATCTTATCTCCTTTTGTAATTGATGCAAAGAAATGTATTTCCTACCTTACTATTGAGCTTAGAGAGGAAATTGACCAGAGTTTTAAGAATAAGATGGACAACTGGATGTTTGGTTGTGATGTTTGTCAAGATGTATGTCCATGGAACCGCTTTTCAACCCCGCATACTGAGCCTAGATTTAAGGCTAATGAGCAATTGTTGAATATGAAAAAGGAAGATTGGCTAGATATTACAGAAGATGTTTTTAAGACCATTTTTAAAAACTCAGCAGTAAAACGTACTAAATTTAAGGGATTAAACAGGAATATTGATTTCCTAAAAAGCGGACTACTTTCATCATAAAAAAGGACTGTATAATTATACAGTCCGATCTATCATATATTCTTTGTTCTTACTTACCGAATTTCATTTTTAGTTGCTCTAACATATCGTCTGTTACTGCAACTACCGGTTTATCTTTTTTAACTTGTGGACGTGCCTGCTGATTTGCTGAGCCTTGCTGAGATTTAGTCTGTTGTACCTGTTTAGGTCTGTTGGCTTCCGCCTGTTGCTGTCTTTCCTGCTTTAAAGCTTCTTTCTTTTTGCTCCATCTTGCCCAGATCTCATCCAGCTTTTTCTTAGTATACAAAGGGAAATCACCTTGTTTCATCCAGGCATAATAACTAGGTTCTATATCAAAAACCTGCTCTACAGTTTTACCTTTATGCTTTCCAAAATTAAATATTTCTTCTTCATTCTCATTAAAAACCATTCTACCTGCAAAGTCAACAGGTTTGTTCATATTGGTAAATATATGCAGTGCCTCTACATCATTTAAAACAGGCTGCGATATTTTCCCTTGCTTATCTTCAAAATCAACGTCTTTATAACGTTCAATTTGGGCAAGTAAAACATGGTACGTTGCAGTAATATCAGCTTCTGCAGAGTGTGCATTTACGATATCTTTACCACAATAGAACTTATAGGCAGCACGTAATGTACGCTGCTCCATCTGATGAAAAATGTTCTGAACATCAACAAACTTGCGATCAGACATATCAAAATCAATTCCTGATCTCAAGAATTCTTCCAATAATACAGGAATATCAAATCTGTTTGAATTATAACCCGCAAGATCAGCATCACCAATAAAATCTGATAGCTCTGTTGCTACTGCTTTAAAAGTAGGTGCATCAGCTATATCTTCATCATAAATCCCATGAATCAATGACGAATGCAAAGGTATAGGCATTTCCGGATTAATGCGCAATGATTTGATCTCTTCAGACCCATCAGGCATTGCTTTCAAAATAGCGATTTCAACAATACGATCAGATCCTACATTAATACCAGTAGTTTCAAGATCGAAAAAAGCTAGAGGACGTTTTAAATTTAATTTCATTTTTAACTTTATTGGTAGCGCTTCAAAAGTCGTAAAAATCATCCATTAAACCTTAACTTATTTGATAACACCTTTGTTTATATCTATTATTACTTATGATATCGATTTTTATTTTCAAAAATCTAACTTATCTTGCACCAGTTTATAAATTATAATGCTCATACATAACGCTCAAAAATGAAATATCTTCTTTTACTGCTCTCCCTTTCTTTTTCAACCTTATTATTTGGCCAGGATTTCGATTACCTTAAAATTAAGCAGGAAGAGCTGAATCTTAAAAAAACTACAATTGACACCAATGCAAATGCTGTGGTTTTACGTGAATTTGGAACCGCTTCAGTTGGTATCGATGATACTGATGGTTATCTATATATTGACTTCCAATATCACGTAAGAATCAAAATCTTGAACAAAAATGGATTTGATCATGCTAACATTGTCATTCCGCAACGCAAATACGGTGATAGGGAAGATCGGATCTATGAATTAAAAGCAAGTACTGTTAATTATATTAATGGAACGATGGTGATGACTGAGTTGGATAGGAAGAAAATATTCGAGGAAAAGAAGAATAAATATGTTACCCTAACTAAATTCACTATGCCCGGCTTATCTGAAGGAAGCATAATTGAATACAGTTATCGCATCCAATCACCTTACATCTTTAATTTCAGAACCTGGGAATTTCAATCGGAAATCCCTAAGCTACATAGCGAATTCATTGCGAATATTCCTGCCAATTACAATTATAACGTATCACTACGTGGAGCACAAAAACTGACTTCGCAAAATGCTGAAATCTACAGAGAATGTTTAAGGATAGCGGGACAAGCTATAGACTGCTCAAAAATGACCTATATCATGAAAGATGTTCCGGCTCTGATTGAAGAGGACTATATGACTGCACCAAGTAATTTCAGGTCAGCTATTAACTTTGAATTGTCAGACTATGTAAGCATTAGAGGCGTTAAAACAAGCATTACTAAAGAATGGAAAAACGTTGATTATGAACTCATATCTGAAAGAAATTTTGGTGGACAATTAAAAAGAAAAGACATTTTTAAAGATATTGTTCCAGCTATAACAGGAAATACTACCGACCAGCTCAGTAAAGCCAAAACTATTTATTCCTATATAAGAAATAGTATTAAAAGCAGTGGATTTATTGGTATTTACAGTGAAAATACAATTAAAAAAGCATTGGATGTAAAATCTGGAAATACTGCTGATATTAATTTTGCATTGATTGCAGCTCTAAATGCCGCAGACCTGGATGCTGAAGCCGTTATTTTATCAACACGGGCCAATGGTTTAGTGAATAACTTATTTCCGGTTATCACAGATTTTAATTACGTAATCGCCAAAGTAAATATTGATGGTAAATCTTATTTACTTGATGCTTCAGAACCCTTACTACCTTTTGGCTTATTGCCTTTACATTGCATCAATGGACAAGGCCGGGTAATTTCTTTGAAGAAACCATCTTACTGGTTAGATCTTAAAGCGAGCCAGAAACAAACAACACGTTACAATTTAAGTGCAGAGCTAGGAAAAGATGGGAAATTGAAAGGAACTTTAACATCCTATTCTTTTGGCTATGCGGCATTGAACAAGCGTGAAAAAATACTAAAATCAAGTTCCGTAAATGAATATGTCGAAAAGCTGGATGAGAGTATGCCTGGCATTAGCATCCTTAAACATGAAATTAATAATGTAGATAGTCTTGAAAATCCATTAGTTGAAACCTATGATATTGAAATGCCGGTTTTTGAGGATATGAACAATAATCCTTTATTCTTTAATCCTTTTTTTATTGAAAAAATCTCCAAAAATCCTTTTAATCTGAATGAACGTACTTATCCCGTTGACCTGGGGTCTGAAAGTGAACTTCGAATCAGCATGTCTATAAAACTGCCTGATAATTATACTTTAACAGATAAACCAAAAGATCTGAGCATCGGTTTGGCAAATAACGGAGGTCGATATTTATGTAATACGTCCCTAAATGAAGGTCTACTCAGTTTTAATCAACTTTTGCAATTCAACAAACCAATTTATGAATCTCATGACTACCTTTCTCTAAAGGAATTCTACAGTAGAATTATACAATTGCAAAAAACAGATATCATTCTTAAACGTTAAAAAAATGATATTGAAAAAAATTACTTTAGCCATACTTATACTCTGCTCTTTCAGCAGTTATTCCCAGACTGATTATGCTGTTGATAGGATTTCTCCCACATTAAAGAATCGTGTAAATACTGTAATCAGAAAAATGGAAACTACGGTTGATATGCGCAGCCCTGATAATGTGGTACAAACAGTTAAAAGTGTTATTACTGTATTGAATAAAGGTGGTGACAGCAATTCCGAAATTGTACTTGGGTATAATAAAAATACAAGCATTAAATACGTTAAAGGGATCATATACAATGCTGATGGGAAATCAATTGGTAAATTTGCACTGAACAATTTTACAGACCATAGCGCTGTAAGCAATTCCTCTTTGTTTGAAGATGACCGTGTAAAACATTTCGCACCTTCTGTATCTGATTATCCTTATACGATATCATATGAGTTTGAAGTCAGATCTAAACAAAATCTAGTCATACCTGATTGGTATGCCAACCGTATTCCTGATGTTTCAGTTGAAGAAAGCACCTATACATTTATCTGCAAACCAACAGATAAAGTAAGGATAAAAACATACAATTATAAGGGGGAACCAGAGGTTGCAGACCAGGAAAAAGCCAGGAGTCAAACCTGGACTGTAAAAAATTTACTCCCTTTTAAGTCTGAACCTTATACACCCAATAGGGAAAACTATCTTACCTGTGTTAAAATAGCTCCTGAAGATTTTAGCTATTATGGTTATAAAGGAAAATATCAGAATTGGGAAGAATTGGGCAAATGGATTTTTAATGACCTGATAAAAGACAGACAAGTATTAAACCCAGTGGCTGTTGCTGAAATCAAGGAACTGGTGAAAGACTTAACGAATGATAAAGATAAAGCACGTAAAGTTTATGAATATGTACAGAAAAAGACGCGTTATATTAGTGTACAGATAGGTATTGGAGGGCAACAACCCATGCATGCAAACGAAGTTCACCAACTTTCATACGGGGATTGTAAGGCACTGGTTAATTATACACAAAGTCTGCTCAAAGCAGTAGATATTCCTTCCTGGTATTGTGTTGTCAATGCTGGTGATTTCAAAAAGGATATGGAATACGACTTTGCAAGTATGGCACAGGGAAATCACATCATACTTTGTCTTCCTTTAAAAGGCGATACGACCTGGCTTGAATGTACCAGTCAGAATACTCCTTTCGGCTTTTTGGGCAGCTTTACCGACGACCGTACCGTATTGGCTTGTAGAGAAGAAGGTGGAAAAATATTAAAGACCCCAACCCTATCTACTCAAATGAACTTACAGAATCGTAAAGCAGCTCTTGTTATTGATGCAAATGGCAATGTCAATGGTTCTATAAATACGACTTTCAGTGGTTCTCAATACGACAATTATGCACAGTTCGAAAATCAGCCCTTATCGGAACAACTAAAACTTCTTAAAAAGTTCTATGACGTAGATAATATTAATTTTGATTCTTTTAATCTTAGTTATGATAAAAGCGCTAATCCCAGCAGCAAAGAAATGTTAAATCTCAGCATTCAAAAATATGCTGTGAAAACCAATAACAATAACGTTTACCTTGTCCTAAATGCTTTTAATAAAAACCGGACTATTCCAGAGATAAAAAACAGAACGCTCCCTGTTTTTATCAATAGAGGTTATATGGATCTGGACGAAATTACCTATACCATTCCTGACAATTGGGATGTTGAATATCTTCCAGAGGATATAGAAATAAAAAACAGCTTTGGTTCTTACAGCGTAAGTGTAAAAAAAGAAGATAAAAAATTGATTTATATCAGAAAAATGGTTCTAAATAACGGAACTTATTCAGCAGATAAATATGCTGACTTCTCAACTTTCATGAATAAAATAAGTTCAAACGACAGGATAAAAGCTGTACTTAAAATCGTTCTAACTCAGCACTAAAATCCCTACTCCAATACCAATAGCCATAATCAGGTACATCAGCACTTCTGTAGTTGCAAACTTTTTATACTTAGCCCAAAATGTGAAATCTTCTTTCTCTTTCGCCATGATATTTTTTATAATGTACCTGCTTTTACAAAAGCTCTCTGATAAGCAGGAATACTTAAATCGTCCACTACAACCCCACGTGTGGTAGATGCATGAACAAAAAAATTATTATTCAGATATACACCAACATGATCAATCTCGCCCCCGCCAAACGAGAAAAAGATCAGATCACCTTCTTTAAGACTACCTAGACTCTTTTTCTTAACAGCATCCGCCTGATCTCTTGATCTTCTTGGAAGATTATTACCATAGATATCCTTTTGGAGCAAAAAAGCAAAACCAGAACAATCAATTCCTCTTTTATCCAGGCCTCCATAACGATATTGAACCCCTGCCCAATCGGTAATGAATTTATACAATTGCTTATTTTTCAAATGTGACATGGCATCAGCCGCTTTAGCAGCCGCTTCTGCACTTGGTCTTGCTGTATATTTTCTTGAACTACAAGCAGATAAAAACAAGGCAGACATCAGTGCCACTATTAAAATCCTTCCTTTTGTTCCTTTATATACACTCATACTATTGTTTAATTAATCGCTGTATCTCATCCAGCTTCAATAAAGCTTCAACTGGAGTCAACACATTCACATCAAGATTATTTAACATATCTCTGATCTGAACCAAAATAGGATCATCAACAGCAAACATATGTAATTGATAAGCCTGGTTCTGCACTTTTTTAATACTATCTTTTATACTTTGACCTTCTGTACGGTCTATTTCTAATTTCTTTAAAATCTCGTTAGCCCTGTTGATCAATTTAGGCGGCATCCCTGCCATTTTAGCCACATGGATACCAAAACTGTGTTCACTACCTCCAGGAATTAGCTTACGTAAAAATATAATTCTATTTCCAACCTCTTTTATAGATACATTAAAGTTTTTAATACGGCTCATGGTATTGGCCAGCTCATTTAGCTCATGATAATGCGTTGCAAAGAGCGTTTTTGGCTTAGCATTAGGGTGTGTATGCAAAAACTCCGCAATAGCCCAGGCGATAGAAATCCCATCGTAAGTACTCGTACCCCTTCCTATTTCATCCAATAAGATTAAACTGTTATCTGATATATTATTCAGAATACTTGCCGTCTCATTCATTTCGACCATGAATGTACTTTCTCCGGATGATAAGTTATCCGATGCACCAACACGCGTGAAGATCTTATCTACCAGACCAATGGTTGCTGCCTTAGCTGGCACAAAACAACCCATTTGTCCCATTAATACTATTAGGCCGGTCTGCCTTAGTATGGCCGATTTACCCGACATATTGGGACCGGTTATAATGATGATCTGCTGACTTTCATTATCCAAAAACACATCATTTGTAATGTATTCTTCTCCTACCGGCAAGCGTTTTTCAATCACCGGGTGTCGGCCACCCTTAATATCCAGGGCTTTACCCTTATTGATCTCTGGCTTTACATAATGGTTTTTAACAGCCAATTGTGCAAAGCAAAGCAATACATCCAGCTGTGCTACTAAAAATGCATTGAGCTGAATAGGTTTAATATAAGTACTAACCTGATAAATCAGTTCGGCGTATAATTTAACTTCAATCTGCTGAATTTTCTCTTCAGCTCCTAAAATCTGTTCTTCGTATTCTTTTAATTCTGGTGTGATATAGCGCTCAGCACTTACCAGTGTTTGTTTCCGGATCCAATCTGTAGGAACTTTATCTTTATGCGTATGAGTAACTTCCAGGTAATAACCAAAAACGTTATTGAAAGCTACTTTTAATGAAGGAATACCAGTAATTGCCGCTTCTCTTTTCTGAATCTCTACCAGATAATCTTTACCCCCAAAAGATATTTTCCGTAAACGATCAAGTTCATCATTTACCCCATCAGCAATCACATTTCCTTTAATCAATAAAGCTGGCGGATCCTGATGCAGCTCTCTTTCCAGTTTCTCTCTGATACTCAGGCAAGGCTCCAATTGCTCCGCAAGCGCCATAAGAAAAGGATTCTTCGAGGCTTCTGCCAGGTTCTTAATGGCCTCAATATGATACAATGATTTTTTAAGCTGACATAATTCTCTGGGTCCTACTTTTTGCAGTCCAACCTTAGAAATCAATCTTTCTAAATCACCAATTTGTTTAATGTGTGATAAGAAATCCTGCAACAGTGTATCGTTCTTAACCAGGAAATCGACCATTCCCAAACGTTCCTGAATAGGCTTTAGTTCCTTAAGCGGCATGATAATCCATTTGTGTAACAAACGGGCACCCATAGGCGTTGAAGTCTCATCCAGAACCTGAAAAAGCGTAACCGCATTTTCATTAGCCGAGCTTACCAATTCCAGATTACGAATGGTAAAACGATCAAGCCACATATATTTATCTTCCTCTAAGCGGGAAATAGATGAAATATGCTTTAAATTACGGTGTTCAGTTTCATTCAAGTAATGTAAAGCTACCCCGGCAGCCACAATTCCGGTCTGTAGTTTATCAACACCAAAGCCTTTCAAGGAATTAACCTCAAAATGCTTGGTCAAAATTTCGTTAGCATAATCGCTGGTAAAAGCCCAGTCGTCCAGATGAAAGGTATAAAACCTGTCACCGAACAATTCCATAAACTCTTTTCTTTTGCTCTTTTGAAAAACGACTTCATTAGGTTTGAACCCTTGCAATAGCTTGTCGATATATTCAACATTTCCCTGTGCAACATGAAATTCTCCTGTCGAAATATCTACAAAAGATACACCCAACAGATTCTTATCAAAATATATTGAAGCCAGGTAATTGTTAGATTTCTGACTCAGGATATTATCATTGTAAGCCACTCCTGGTGTAACCAATTCCGTTACGCCTCTTTTTACAATGGTCTTTGTTGTTTTTGGATCTTCCAGCTGATCACAAATCGCTACCCTTTGTCCGGCTCTCACCAATTTAGAAAGATAATTGTCCAATGAATGGTGTGGAAAACCAGCCAATTCCAAGGCTCCATTTGGTCCGGTGCCTCTTCTAGTCAAAACAATTCCTAAAATCTGGGATGCTTTTATTGCATCTTCACCAAATGTTTCATAAAAATCGCCAACTCTAAATAGCAATAATGCACCCGGATACTTTGCTTTAATCGCATTGTATTGCTGCATTAACGGGGTTTCCTTAGTATTATCTTTAGCCAAAATGATTATGTTTTACAAAATCGTAAAGATACTATTTGCGTAGTAGTCATTACGATTTGTTGAAAATTTAAAAAATGTGAATAGGTTTTATAGTTTCGTAATATAAGATAAAAATAGTGTCAACGCCTCGCGCTTTTTATCCGTCAATTCGAAATCTAATTTATGCATCAGATAATCATCCAGATCAAAATTTGATTGTTTCGGCAATTCTTCCAGCAACGTTTTGCGTTTAGATAAACCGAAAGACAATGCTTCATTAAAATCATTGATAAATGATTGTGGTATAGTTTTATTAGCCACCCATGCAGCATATACAAATGGTAAGCCGGTAAATTTCATCCATTCTTCGCCCATGTCGTAAGCATAAGCAAAGCTATCCTTTTTACCAAAAGTACGGTCGCCGATAAGTACAATGGCATCTGTTTCCATATCCGGATCAGTCGTAAAACTTACTTCTTGCTTAAAGTGGAATTTCAGCAATACTTTAGCCAAATTGTTTGAAGTACGCGAATGACTATCCAGCTTTACTGATTTAATTTCTGAAACGGGTATTTTGCTAAAAATGAATACAGAATTCACAGCTCCAATGGAGCCGATGCAATAATTTGCAACGATATTAGCATTTGGAACTAATGGTATTGCAGCAACAGGAATCAATCCTATATCTACCTGTCCATCAATTAATTTAGCAGCACAATCAGTAGGTATATCTAAACTCAGGTCTATCTGATCCAGCAGTGCTGAATGTTCAATTCCGTAAATAAAGGGCTTGGTATTGGTATAGGAAACGGCAGAAATTTTAATCTTATTCAACAATGCTGCTTATTTTAAATGGTTGGTGTTGTTAAATTCAGTAATTACAAAATCATCACCGGTTAACGTAACTTTATAAAGAGTAGTATTCAAATGAGGAAAGTTGGTCATTTCCGATAAGGGAAGTTTAGTCAGCAGGCATAAGAACAAACGCATTGCACGTCCATGCATACAAATCAGCACAGTTTTCTCATTTGCAGCATTTTTAATTACCTCCAAAGCTTCTTTTTCCCTTGCCATAACTTGATTCGGACTTTCACCTCCATCAAAATGTGCATCAAAATCACCAGATTCCCATTTTTCCATCAGACCTTTAAAAGCGGTAATAGCGTGCTCATCATTAGGCTGTCCTTCCCATACTCCCCATGCCAGTTCATCCAATCCCGAAAGTTCTTCCCAGGCTAAACCCGCATCAATAAACCCCTTAACTGTCTGATGTGTACGTTTTAATTTGGAAGTGTATACTTTATCAAAAGGAATGTCTTTGTACATTTCATAAAAGGCAGCTGCCTGTGCCCTACCAGTATCATTCAGATCACTGTTTATCCCACGTCCCTGTACAATTCCCTGTTTATTTAAATCTGTCTCACCATGTCTGATGATATATAGTTCCTTATTCATTCTAATTTATTACCGGCAATTTATAATACTGAGGCTTTACCTCATCTTCAAAAACGAAATCAGTATAATCTGTAACCACGTTATACAATGTATCTCTTTCAATAGGCTTGCGATTTACCTGTTTAATTAAATTTACCAGTTCCTGAGTGTTCATAGCCGGGTGCTGTTCTTCTGCACCAGCCATAGAGTAGATTTTGGTAGTATCATCCAGTGTTCCATCGATATCATCTACTCCAAAATTTAAGGATAGCTGTGCAGTTTGCCTGCTGATCATAGCCCAATATGCTTTAATGTGATCAAAGTTATCCATATAGATACGGGCAATTGCATAATTCCTCAGATCTTCAATCACCGAAACTTCAGGAACATGATCCATCTGATTATTCTGATTTCTGAATTTAAGTGGAATAAAGGCCTGGAAACCTCCGGATTTATCTTGTTGCTGACGTAAGCGTTCCATATGGTCTACCCTATGCCAGAACTCTTCAATATGACCATACAACATGGTTGCATTGGTTTTCATCCCTAATTTATGTGCTTGCTCATGAATATCCAGCCATTGTTCAGCATTACATTTATCATGCGCAATCTTTTCCCTAACTTCTGGATGAAATATCTCAGCGCCTCCACCTGGCATAGAGTCCAAACCGGCTTCCTGTAAGTATTTCATACCATCATAATGACTTAACTTAGCCTTCTTGAAAATATAATAATACTCAACCGGAGTTAAAGCCTTAATATGAAGATCAGGGCGATGTGCTTTCGCCTGTCTAAAGAAGTCACTATAAAATTCCAGATTCTGTTTAGGCACTACACCTCCTGTAATGTGGACTTCAGTAACGGGTTCATTATCGTATTTTTTTAATACATCCATCATCCCCTCTACACTCATTTCCCATCCCTCTTCACGCTGTTTGATCAGGCGCGAGTAAGAACAAAACTTGCAGTCGTACACACAAACATTAGTAGGCTCTATATGAAAGTTTCTGTTGAAATAGGTATTGTCACCATGCTTCTTTTCTCTGATATGATTTGCCAAAACACCCAGATAACCAAGCTCTGCATGTTCATAAAGGTAAACGCCCTCATCAAATGTAATTCTTTCCTGATTTTGAACTTTCGAGGCTATTGCTTTTAGTTCGGCTGACAGATCAGCATCTTCTAAAATCAAAGTTAGTTTTGAAGTAGTATCCATCCGTAATGTATAATGTACAAATTTAGTATAAAATCATCATATAGCGTTTTTTTAAACCCATTTAACCTGTCAGCCCTGTGTAAAAGACAATAAATCCTATCTTTGCACCATGACTATTGAAGAACTAGAAGACTATTTTTCAGGAATAGATTTACCCCAATCCTTAGAACTTGGTCCTGGCGTAAAAGCAAATGATATCCCCCTCTTAATTCAAACCCATCTCACCTTACTTAAACAACACGGTAATGTACGTCCCTTCGAATGCTTCTACGATCGCCTGATCCGCATCAAAGAACTAATTGAAGAACAATAACATTAAGCCCTGCTTCCAGCTAAATATTACCATTAAACTGCTTTTCCACTGATCTGATACTGTCCAGGTAGTACGATATTAGTATCAGAGCAGTATGAGGTTAGTATGAGTCATTAAGGTGACTTTAAGCTTTACCGAAGGATGCTAAAACAAACAAGCTTGTTCTTCGCATGAAGAACAAGCTTGTTTGTTAAATCCTGCAATACACAGGCTTTTTTTTGACTAAAAAATCACCTTCTCAGAAGAGGCTTGAGGCGCTTTTGCTTCTTCAGCAAAAGATGCCAGACTCTGAAGAGAATGGTTATTTTTTACTTTGTAGCCTGAAAGTTCAACACGATATAAGCAGTACCATTACCATACTCTACCGGTGTTTTTATTGTCAACGTTTCTTTAGTCGCAGACGAAAGCAGCATTCTATAACCTTCAGTTACATTTTTAGCTTTATCTCCTTCATAGATCTTTTTAAACTGGAAAGTGTCCTCTTTTGGGCTTGCCGACCAGTAAATAGTCTGCATTTTACTTCCACATTCACTTCCTAGTGTGTAGCTACCGTTACCACTATTAGTCAATCTCCATGCACTTCCAATAAAGCACTTATAAGAAGACTCACCGAATAAAGATTTAACATTCATTTCTGGAATACCTTCAAAAGTAATGTCATTTAAAATCCAGTTACCGGTTACATTACTTCTTTTAACAGGTTGAGTCGTGGCTGCACCTTTTGGTGAACAGCTTTGCAGCACCATTAATACACCGCAAAAAAGGGCTGCTATCAGGAATATTCTTTTCATATTATGTATTTTTACATATCAAATACATAAATCCTGCCAAAACTTCAAGATAATAATTTTTACCTTTACAGTTATCGCAGTCCAGCTTTAAAACAAGCATTTAATCCCATAGTAATGAGAGCAGAAACATTAGCTATCCATGCAGGAAATTTATACGACATCAGTACAAAAGATGTTACGCCACCAATAAACTTATCCACAACATTTTTAAGAAATGAAGAAGGTGGCTATTCTGGTGGACACATGTATAGCAGACTCAGCAATCCAAACAGGTCGGCTCTGGAGAAAATCATTACCGAATTAGAAAAAGGAGCAGATGCTTGTGCTCTTTCATCAGGCAATACAGCAGGTATGACTGTTTTCCAGGCACTAAAACCTGGAAGTCATATCATTGCACCAGATGACATGTACTGGGGATTTAAAAAACAGTTACTAACCATTTTTGCAGATACTTTAAGTATTGACTTTATAGACCTTAATAATTTTGAAGAGATCAAACGTCATATCAAAGAAAACACGGTAATGATCTGGACAGAAACGCCATCAAATCCATTATTAAAAATCACAGATATTTCAACAATCTCGGCAATTTGCAAGGAAAATGGATTAATTATGGCTTGCGACAGTACTTTTGCTTCACCATCATTGCAAAACCCAATTTTACTAGGAGCAGATATTGTGATGCACTCTTCAACAAAATATATAGGAGGGCATAGCGATGTACTTGGCGGCATATTGATCACTGCAGAGAAAAATGAACTCTGGGACAAAATCAGAAATATACAGGAAGTTGGAGGAGCTGTTCCCTCTCCTTTCGACTGTTATTTATTAGTACGCAGTATCAAGACTTTAGCCTACAGGATGCGCGGACATTGTGAAAATGGTATGGCCCTGGCCCTTTACCTGCAAAATCACCCGGCAATAGAAGCAGTATACTATCCCGGATTATCAAGTCACCCAGGACATGAAATTGCAAAAAAACAAATGAATGGCTTCGGAGGTATGCTATCTATCCTTGTAAAAGGCGGAAGTGATGAAGCAAGAAGAGTTGTCAACCGGGTAAAATTATTTACTCAGGCTACAAGCTTAGGCGGCGTAGAAAGTTTAATCGAACATCGTGCTTCGATAGAAGGACCAACCTCCACCACTCCACCGAATTTAATTCGGATATCTGCCGGACTTGAACATATAGATGATTTAATTGCCGACATAGAGCAAGCTTTGGCTAATAGCAACCGCTAAATAAAGAAACACAAATAACTAATTATCAAATATTTACAAAAAATTCAGAATTAAATTTTGAATATATTTGTATTTAGCCCTATATTTGAATAATTCTTTAGCGAAAGCTAATCAAGTCAACCTCGAAATTTCAAGGTTTGATTTATAAAGAAGTGGCGAGAGACAGGCTCTTTGACCCACTGGCAACCCTCCCAAAATGGAGAAGGTGCCAATTCCTGACCAATCAGCATGGTGCTTGTTTGGAAAGATAAATTTAAACGTATGAAAACTATTATTTCTAATCTTAATCATTATTGTTGTACGCCCCATACCATGTGTATGTGCAGCTGCATGCAGTAATCTTTAAATCTTCCTTTTGTATTCTTTAATTCATCCGGAAGGCCCATACGGGTACGCAATACAATATGCATTCATGTTTTATCTGAAGCATATCCTTATTAACACAATTAGTCAAACCATATAAAAAATAAATTAACATGTCGACTACTCATAAATTCGAAACACTACAAGTACATGCAGGTCAGGAAATAGATCCAACAACAGGCTCAAGAGCAGTTCCTATTTATCAAACTTCTTCTTACGGTTTTAAAAATTCTGAACATGGTGCAAATCTTTTTGCTCTTAAGGAATTCGGAAATATATACACACGTATCATGAACCCTACTACGGATGTTTTTGAAAAACGTGTTGCTGCCCTTGAAGGTGGTGTAGCTGCAGTAGCAGTTGGGTCTGGAATGGCTGCACAATTTATTGCATTAAATAACATTTTAGAAGCTGGCGATAACTTCGTTTCTTCTTCTCACTTATACGGTGGTTCTTACAATCAATTTAAAGTTGCTTTTAAACGTCTTGGCATTGAAGTTAAATTCGCAAATGGAGATGATCCGGAAGATTTCGAAGCTAAAATCGACGAAAATACTAAAGCGATTTACCTGGAAACTATTGGTAACCCAGCTTACAGCATCATCGATTTCGAAAGAATATCTGCAATTGCCAACAAGCATGATCTACCTTTAATTGTAGACAATACTTTCGGTGCTGCCGGATACTTATTTAAGCCTTTAGAGCATGGTGCACACGTTGTAGTTCAATCTGCTACGAAATGGATCGGCGGACATGGTACAAGTATCGGTGGTGTAATCATTGACGGTGGAAATTACAACTGGGGAAATGGTAAATTTCCACAATTCAGTGAGCCATCTGATGGTTATCATGGATTGGTCTTTAATGACGTATTCGGATCTGCAGGTCCTTTCGGAAATATTCAATTTGCCATCCGTGCACGTGTTGAAGGCTTAAGAGATTTTGGTCCAGCTATATCTCCTTTCAACTCTTTCCAGTTACTTCAAGGTTTAGAAACATTGTCATTGCGTATGCAACGTCACGTAGACAATACACTTGCTTTAGCGAAATGGCTTGAAGGTCATGAAGCAGTGAAAAGTGTAAGCTACCCAGGCTTGGAAAGCAGTCCATACCATGCAAATGCTAAAAAGTATCTGAAAAATGGATTTGGAGCTGTATTGTCGTTTGAATTACATGGTGCTAAAGAACAAGCCACAGCATTGGTAGACAGCCTGAAACTGGTAAGTCACCTTGCCAATGTTGGAGATGCTAAAACACTGATCATACAACCTGCAGCAACCACGCACCAGCAATTAAGTGATGCAGAGCAAATCAGTGCCGGTGTTACTCCTAATCAATTAAGGGTATCTGTTGGTATTGAACATATTGATGATATCAAAGCAGATTTTGAACAGGCCTTTGCTGCTATAAAAAAATAATTAATGAGCACTGTAGCCATATATAATTACACCAAACCCTTTACGCTTGAAAATGGTAAGATGATTCATGATCTTGAAATTGCCTATCAGACCTATGGTAAGCTGAATGCAAAAAAGGATAATGTAATTTGGGTTTGTCATGCACTTACAGCCAATTCAGATGTATTGGACTGGTGGAAAGGACTATTTGGCCACAATGCTTTATTTAACCCTGATGATCATTTTATCATTTGTGCTAATGTACTGGGCTCCCATTATGGAAGCACCAGTCCGTTAAGTGTAAATCCGGCAACAGGCTTAAGCTATTATCTTTCTTTTCCTGAATTTACCATCAGAGACCTCGTAGCTGCACATCGAGTGTTGGCAGCACATCTTGATGTGCAACAAATCAAAGTTCTTATTGGTGGTTCTTTAGGTGGTCAGCAAGCTTTAGAATGGGCTATTTTGGATCAAAGCATGATTAAAAACCTGATTCTTATGGCTACAAATGCATTGCATTCACCATGGGGCATCGCTTTCAATGAAAGTCAGCGTCTGGCTATTGCGGCCGATCGCAGTTTTTATGCACAACAACATAATGGGGGTTTAAAAGGACTAAAAGTAGCAAGGAGTATCGCTTTATTATCTTACAGGACTTACGATGCTTACGGAGCAACACAGTTGGAAAGTGTAAATGATAAAACTGACAATTTCAGAGCGTCATCTTACCAGAACTATCAGGGAGAAAAACTATGCAAGCGTTTTAATGCTTATAGTTACTGGTATTTAAGTAAAGCGATGGACAGTCATAATGTTGGGCGTGGCCGACAAAGTGTTACTGAAGCATTGGCAAGAGTAAAAGCAAATACATTGGTCATTGGAATTGAGAATGATGTTCTTTTCCCTTTATCAGAACAAGAGTTTTTGTCTAAACATATTGCATATGCAGAATTTTACAAACTAAGATCTGCATATGGGCATGACGGATTTCTTATTGAAACCGACACATTAACAAACGTAATTGGCACTTTCCTTAAAGAAAGTATCAACAAGAAAATAATTAAATTACTTAAAACAGCATGATAATTAGATGAGCAAGAAACTTAAAATTGGTTTATTTGGTTTTGGGGTAGTTGGACAGGGATTACTCGATATTATTCGCGGTCAGGACTTAAATCTTGAAATCATTAAAATCGCAATTAAAAATCCTGAAAAGAAGCGCACATTAGATGCACATCTTTTTACTACAGATCATGATGAACTGTTAAATAACAGTGAAATCAATACTATTGTTGAATTGATAGATGATGCAGATGCAGCTTATAACATTGTTAAAAGAGCATTAATCAGTGGTAAAAATGTAGTATCAGCGAATAAAAAAATGATCGCTACTCACCTTGCTGAACTGGTTGAATTGCAGAATAAACATGATGCATCTTTACTTTATGAAGGTGCTGTATGTGGTAGTATTCCAATTATTCGTAACCTTGAAGAATATTATGATAACGAATTACTTCATGGTATCAGTGGTATTTTTAATGGTTCTTCAAACTATATCCTTTCTAAAATTTTCAATGAAAACCTGGAATATGGAGTAGCATTAAAACAAGCTCAGGATCTTGGTTTTGCGGAGTCAAACCCTATTCTGGATGTTGGAGGCTACGATCCTAAATTTAAACTGGCTATTGCTACTGCACATGCTTACGGTCTGTTTATTAACCCTGATAATATTCTGAATGTAGGTATTCAACACCTTTCTGAAAATGACATCAGGTATGCAAGAGAAAAGAACTTTAAAATAAAACTGGTTCCTACTGCACGTAAAATCAGCACCAAACAAGTGGTTACCTATGTATTGCCAAAATTTGTTAAGTCGGACGATTTCCTTTACAACGTAGAGAATGAATATAATGGTGTAACTGTACAAGCAGCTTTTGCTGATAAACAATTCTTCTTTGGAAAAGGAGCTGGAGGTCACCCTACAGGAGCGGCTGTATTGTCTGACATTGCTGCGTTGAGGTACGATTACCGTTACGAATACAGAAAATACAATCAGCACAACGGCTTGCTACATACTGATGATGTAAACCTTGAAGTTTACCTGCGTTATACTCATGAGTATACTGTAGAAAAACTGCAAATTGAAAACATCGTAGAAAGATTCTCACGTGATGATTACAAATATGTAATCGGAAATGTAAACTTAAAAAACCTGATTGCCAATTGGGCTTTACTTGAGCAGAAAGATGTTTTTATTGCCCATACAGGCAAATACACTTATACTGAAAAGCAGATTGAGGCAC
The DNA here is from genome assembly GCF_041645105.1 of Pedobacter sp. Taxonomy (GTDB): domain Bacteria; phylum Bacteroidota; class Bacteroidia; order Sphingobacteriales; family Sphingobacteriaceae; genus Pedobacter. Next base: position 824,639 of record NZ_JBAZQQ010000002.1, on the reverse strand, counting down.
TAGCTCAAGAAGGTGTTCTATTAAGCTAAATTTATTTTGTTTTGATCATGAAAAAGGCCTCTTAGGAGGCCTTTTTCTATTCAATCGATTTTATATTTCTCTGTTTACATCCCAGTTCTCCAGGTAATCTGCTACCCTGCGTACAAAAGAGCCGCCAAGGGCACCATCAACCACTCTATGGTCATAAGATAAAGAAAGGTACATCATGTGTCTGATAGCAATTACATCCCCAAATTCAGTCTCCAATACAGCTGGTTTCTTTTTAATCGCTCCAACAGCTAATATAGCAACCTGGGGCTGGTTAATAATAGGTGTACCCATGATATTACCAAAAGAACCTACATTGGTTAAAGTGAAAGTACCATTTTGAGTTTCATCTGGTTTTAACTTCGAATTACGCGCACGTGAAGCCAGATCATTAACAGATTTTGTTAAGCCAACAAGGTTCAATTGATCTGCATTTTTTATAACCGGTACAATCAGATTTCCACTAGGAAGAGCTGCTGCCATACCAATATTAATATCTTTTTTCTTAATGATCTGTGTTCCATTTACAGATACATTGATCATTGGAAAATCTTTAATAGCCTTACTAACTGCTTCTACAAAGATTGGTGTAAAAGTGATCTTTTCGTTTTCACGTTTTTCAAAATTCCTTTTTACTTTTTCGCGCCATATAACCATATTCGTCACATCAGCTTCAACAAAAGAAGTAACGTGCGGAGAGGTTTGCTTACTCATAATCATGTGATCAGCAATCAGCTTACGCATCCTGTCCATCTCTATAATTTCATCTGTGCCACCAACACTTGTTGCGACTTGTTTCGCTGGTGCTGTTACAATTTGAGGTGTTGCAGCTTGCTGAATTACTGATGAAGCTTGTTCTGCTTGCTTTAAGCCATTTGTAGCAGGTGATAGAGCTGCTCCTCCTTTTTTATTTTGAATATAGTTTAACAAATCATCTTTTGTTAAACGCCCCTCAGATCCTGTACCTGCAATAGCATCCAATTCATTGAACTGAATTCCTTCCTGAGCCGCAATATTTTTCACCAATGGAGAATAGAAACGCTCAGACGTACTTTCAACTTCGAGTTGAGAAATCCCTGGTATATCTTCCAGGGCAACTTCAACATTCTTCTCTTCTACAACGGCAGGACTCTCAATAACTTCAGCAGCAACCTGATCATCACCACCATCTGTTTCAATAATTGCAATGACAGCTCCTACCTGTACAATATCATCTTCTTTAAATAATTGCTTTATCAACTTACCAGCTATTGGTGAAGGAACTTCAGAATCCACCTTATCAGTTGCAATTTCTAAAACGGTATCGTCAAGTTCAATTCTATCACCTGGTTGCTTAACCCACTTTATGATAGTTGCTTCTGCAACACTCTCCCCCATTTTCGGTAACAATAATTCGTATTGAGCCATTTTTTATTTTATGATTTGTATCGAGTGCAAAAGTAAAGTATTTTGAAGACTTAAACCACATCCTGCTTAAGTTCATTCAAAACCATAGCTAATGCGGCTATAGCAGAACGTTCAATATTTTGTATGCGACGATTGCTAAAATTGAATAAACGGGCAATTACATGATGTTGATTGGCCACCGCAATCCAAACGGTACCAACTGGTTTCTCTTCCGATCCTCCATCCGGACCAGCCACTCCGCTTACAGCAACAGCATAATCTGTTTTAAAATGAACTCTGGCACCATAAGCCATTTCCTTTACCGTTTGTTCGCTAACGGCACCATAAGTATCCAAAGTTTCAGCGTGAACACCTAAGACCGACATTTTAAGTGCGTTAGAATAAGTCACTGCTCCACCTGCATATACAGATGAACATCCCGGGTGTTGCGTAATTAAATGTGCAATATATCCCCCTGTGCAACTTTCGGCGGTAGATAAAGTAAGTTGATTGGCCTCCATAATATCCAGCAATGCTTTCTCCAATGCCACATCCTCATCAATAACCACATATTTCTTTACCCTTGAAATAATTTGTTGAGCATATACCTCTACTTCAGCTTTCAGTACAGCTTCATCTGTTCCTGTAGCACTTAGCCGTAGTCTGATTTGTCCGAGTTTAGGCAGATAAGCCAGCTTGATATGTTCAGGCAAACTATCTTCAATATCCTCAATTTCAACTGCTAAAAATGATTCACCAATATTAGCGGTAAGTATAGTTTTATGTGTAATAAACGGAAGCTTGAATGCTTTTTTCAGACGTGGAAGAATTTCCTCTGTCATGAGGTACATCATTTCGAATGGTACTCCAGGCATAGAAACAAATATTTTCCCCCGCTCTTCAAACCACATACATGGTGCTGTACCATTTTTATTTTTAATCACCGTACAACCATCTGGAACATCTGCCTGCTTGCGGTTCATTTCAATCATCGGTTTATTAAACCGCACAAAAATATCAGTTACATGATCCAGGATTTCCTGATCACGTCTAAAACCCATATTAAAATACTTTGCCATGGTAATTTTAGTAATATCATCTTTAGTTGGCCCTAGCCCACCCGTTATTAAAATAATATCCGCACGTTTTTCGGCAAGCTGTAAAGCTTCAATAATATGATCTGCATTGTCAGAAACAGAACTCACCTGCTTTACCGTTATACCTATCAGATTTAACTCTCTTGCCATCCAGGCCGAATTTGTATCCACAATCTGACCAATCAGTATTTCATCACCAATTGTTATAATTTCTGCTAACATAAAATAGGTTTTAGAATCTGGTATAATATCCCTTTCTCTTGCTCAGTTTTAAATCCTGAAGAACAGAAGCTTTAACTTTAATATCAACTGAATAACTCTGGTAAAAACCAAAAGGTACCCAGGTAAAGCTCATATCCCAGCAATGTAAATCTCTGTATATAGAGAAGTTGGTCTGTGAGATGGTTTTACGTTGAAAATCCCAACCTGAACTAAAAGTAACTTTCCATTTTGGAGTAATATTGGCATCCCCGTTAAAGTTCAGCGTATTGGTAACAGTTCCGTTTTGACCAACAGCATCTGTATTGTAATTGAAAGTATAAGAGAAAGCGAAATTCCATGGAATATTAAAATCAACAAATGCATTCGGATCGCGACTTACTTTAGCCAGTGCTTCTGCTTGCTCAGCAGTTATTGCTCCTGTATTCTGTTGGTCTTTAATCTTATCCTGCTCATCATTCTTTCTCTTTAAAGCTTCAGGGTTCAGGCTATAGTTAAAAGAAAAACCAAAATTGGTTAAACGTGGCAGCCTACCTTTTGTCCAGGTATATTCATCAATCAGGTAACGTTGTCTCTGACCTGTCATTGCATTTACCGAATCTGCATATAAATATGGATTCAAGGTACCGTAATAGTTAATCCCTAACTTATCTGTGAATTGCGAACGACCGCTTAAACTTAGCGTTGATAATTTAAAGTTCTCTGCTAACAGATTATAGTTTCCACTGATTCCCAAACCCTGAATAATTGGGATTTTCTTTTCCCCTGTACCAGTCGTATCTTTTGGATTCAAAAACTTTGCTTCCACGGTATTATCGATAGAGAAACCTATCGATGCATTCCTACCTTCACCAGGACCACCATAAGCAGAACCTTCATGAATAGAATATTTAAGCGGAACGGTTTCACCTTTGAAATTAGTGGTATAGACCATATCGCCATTCTGGTAAAATGCATTTTTAAAATTCCCTTTACTTACATCAGAAAAATCAGGAGTATAACCAAAGTTCACACTTGGAGTCATCACGTGACGTAGCGCCTTAAATTTACCCAAATTTTTAAACTGTGCTGTTGAATAGATCTTAGTCGACAAACCACCACTAACCGTATATTGTCCAGATCTGTTGAAACCAGGAATAGTATCTATAAAAACTGCATCTGGAGCATTTGGAACCTTAGCATAAGTTTTTCTGATGGTTTGATAATGCCATCTTTCCAGGTAATTTACCCCCGTATTAAAATTAAAGTATTTCAAGATGTTGAAAGACATATTAATAGGAATATTATGTTGCACCCCACTCCTGAACTTGCTCAATGTTTCCTTTTTGAACAACAATGAATCTGGAGAGGTTATACTATTAGTAGCCTGCATGCTATAACCAACAGATATCTTTTCATACCATCTCTGCTCTCCTACTCTGTCTTTAGAGGCGAAGGGATTAAACGTAGGTACGGATAAGGTAATATCAGGCAAAGTTAAACTCACGCTCTTTGTCTGCGTTTCTTGTGAGTGACGCAAAGCAGCGGTCATATTAATCCCTTTGCCAAAAACACGGCTATAGGCAATACTGGATCCTAAAGTATTTCTGGCAATTTGATTTGGATCATATGTACCACCCGCAGCTGTTTCTCTATCATAGCTACTTGTTCCCGCATCTACACTTGCAGAGAAAGTTGTTCCAGGCTTAGCATTTGGATTTTGCGAGTGACTCCAGTTGATTCTAAAATCCTTACTTGTTCTGTAATCTGAAGTACCCTGGGTACCAAATTTATTAAATGCATAATCCAGATTTACATTGCCGTTAAACTTATACCTCTTAGTATAGTTTGAGGCAACACGACCGCTATATGATCCATAAGAATAAATGGAGCCAGTTATTTTCGCATCCCAGTAATCACTCAGTCCCAGATAATACCCGCCATCCTGTAAAAAGAAACCCCTTGAGAAGTCCTCACCGGGGGTTGGCAAAATAATACCAGAACTCTTCTTGTTCGGTTTGGGAAAGAAAGCAAAGGGTAGTCCCAATGGCAATGGAATATCTTCAATCTTTAGATAAAGTGGTCCTGCTATAATCTGATTTTCCGTAACAATAGCCTTGGTAAAATGAATTCCAAAATGAGGATGCGGCAGATTACAGGTACTATACGTTTGCCCCTTACTATGTATCTCGTCATCCGGTTGCTTCTTGGCTTTACCACCAGTAAAAAAACCACCTTCCTGCTCTGTATACACACCCCAGATATTACCAGCCTTGGTTACTGTATTAAACCTTAGCGAATCGGCCATTGATGTGCTCTGACCTTCCATCTTAAAAATCGGCCTGCCTATATACTTACCTTTGGCATCAGTAGTTCCGCTGGCATAAATCAGACTGGTTTTATTATTAAAAGTGATATAATCAGCATCCAGCTCAAGTCCCTGGTAAATTACCCTTGCTTTTCCGTACAGATAAACTATACTGCTGTCTTTACTGAATGAAACAGAATCTCTTGCTGTGTATTGAATTTTTTCTGAGGCTGTAGTATCGTTCGGATTGCTTTTAAGATCTCCTTTAGGGTCGCCTGGAATCCCGCCCCGTTTCAATGTATCCTGATCGGCAGGAATACTACGTTTTAACGAATCCTGATTAATTACCGTTGTACGACGTTTTAGCGTGTCCTGTTCAATTCCAGCGTTTTTCTTAAGCGTGTTTGTTTTAATTACATCGCTTTTAGGAACAACCTGAAAAGGAGAAAAAGAAGCAAAAGCAAGAGCATGGTTACTAACAGATGTTAATAAAACAATCGCTTTTAAAAAAATGATATAGCGTAAAAGTTTCAAATTCGTGTGTGAATGTTATTTTTGCATTAATGTTTAATCCAAAACGTTCAAAATTAATGAAAAATATACCATTGCTTAGAGCAAATGTTATTTTGATTTTATTTATTTCTATAATCATCAACATTTCATCTGTTAATCAAGCTTTTACGCAAGAATATAAAATAAAAACGATTGTTATCGATGCCGGGCATGGAGGTAAAGATGGGTCGACAAGGGGGATATTCTCGACAGAAAAGGATGTAGCTTTAAAAACAGCGCTTCATCTTGGCGAGGCTATTAAGGAGCAAATGAAAGATGTTAAAGTCATTTATACTCGTAGTACTGATGAATTTATCCCTCTTTACGAGCGAATTGCTATTGCAAATAATGCAAAAGCGGACCTTTTTATCTCTATCCATTGCAATGATATGCCGGTACACCGATCCACTGTTGTTACCGGATATAAAAAAATCAAAGGTAAAAGAGTACCTATTACTGAAACCGTATACCGCAAAAGTACCTCTACCAGAGGTGTAGAAACTTTTGTTTCGGGTATGGGTCGCATGAATGAACAGGATGAGGTTATTAAAAGAGAAAATGCAGCCATATTTCTGGAGGATAATTACAAAGAAAATTATGAAGGTTTTGATCCAAACAACCCCGAAAATTATATTATCCTATCTTTGATGAAAAATACGTTCCGGACTCAGAGCTTGAAATTGGCAAAATTGGTTCAGGATCAATATATTAATGTTGGCCGTGTAGACCGCGGAGTGCAGGAAAAAAGTCTTGCAGTATTGGCCCGCGCAGGAATGCCGGCTATTTTAACGGAGATAGGTTTTATCAGTAATCCTGAAGAAGAAAATTATATGAACTCCGAAGCTGGTCAGCATGAAATTACGGCCTGCTTATTGAAAGCTATTCAAAACTATAGAAAAGGTATTGAAGGCTAAGTAGAACAAGGATTAACAACAAGGATTAAAGATCCTGGAAGAAGAAACAAAAGTTAAAGACTAAAGAGTAAGATTATAAAGATTAAAAGTATATAGAGAGATGAGATTAAAAAAAGTTGTATTCCTATTTGCGCTTTCATTATTTACAAGTTCACAAGTTGCTTTTTCGCAGGGATATAAAGTTAAAACCATCGTTATTGATGCTGGACACGGAGGTCCTAAACCTGGTGCTGCAGGGAGTTATTCTGTAGAAAAAAATGTTGCTTTAAAAGTAGCTTTAAAATTAGGCAAGAAATTTGAAGAAGAAATGCCAGATGTTAAGATCTTATACACCAGAAAGACAGATATTGATGTGGAATTTCACAAACGCGCTGCATTGGCTAACGACAACAAAGCTGATATCTTCATTTCTATACACTGTAACTCTATGCCAGACAGAAGAGTGGTAACTGGTTATACCAAAACAAGAAGTGGTAAAAAGGTGCCTAAGTATGGTTATGTAAAAAATACATCTACCAGTGGTACGGAAACATTTGTAGCTGGTTCGCATCGTTTAAATGAACAAGATGCTGCAATTCGTGAGAATGCGGATATTAAACTGGAAAAGAACTATAAAGAAAATTATGATGGTTATGACCCCAACGATCCAGAGACATTTATTATATTATCTTTGTTCAAAAATACTTTTAGAGATAAAAGTTTAAAATTAGCGCGCTTGATCCAGAACAACTATACAGAAGATAGTAAAAGGGTAAACAGAGGTGTAAAAGAGCAAGGGCTTTTGATTTTACAAAGATGTGGAATGCCTGCTGTATTAACCGAAATAGGCTTTATTTCGAACCCAACTGAAGAAGACTACATGAATTCGGCTAGTGGTCAGGATGAAATCGTAAACTCGATTTTCAAAGCTGTAAAAACATATAAGAAAGAAACTGAGATAAATTAAATATCATACCTAATGAAGATCGCAAACGAAACCAAAGTGGGCATAATGGCAGCCTTTTCTATCGCCATATTGATTATAGGCTACAATTTCCTAAAGGGTAATGCCATCTTCTCGAACGAAACGATTCTTTACGCCAAATATTCTCATGTAGATGGATTGGCGGTATCAAAACCTGTTTTGATTAATGGTTTCCAGATTGGACGTGTAGATAAACTGGAATTACAACCTGATGGTAGCATTCTGGCTACCTTAAAGATTAAGGGAAAATATGAAATTCCTAAAAGTAGTATTGCAAAACTGGAACAAACAGATCTTTTAGGTAGTAAAGCAATTGTAATGGCTTTAGGTGCAGGAACTGATTATGCTCTGGATGGGGATACGTTAAATGCCAATGTAGCCAAAGGTTTACTTGAAACTGTACAACCAGTTCAAAAAAAGGCAGAGGTGATTATTGCTAAAATGGATTCTATTTTAACAAGTGTTAACTCTATCCTGAATCCTGACTTTCAGAAAAACGTTGACAAGAGCTTTAACAGCATCGCTTCTACCCTTTCTTCTTTAGAAGCTACTTCTAAAAAAGTAGATCACCTAGTTGGCTCTGAAGGTTCACGAGTATCTGCTATATTAGCGAACGTAGAATCTATTTCCAATAACCTGAAGAAGAACAACGAAAAGATCAATGCTATCTTAGATAATATTGGTACCGTAACAGATCAGGTTGCTGCAGCTAACTTTAAACAGACTATAGACAATGCTAATAAAGCTGTAGCTGACTTACAGGGAATCGTGTCTAAAGTAAATAACGGACAAGGTTCTTTAGGTTTGTTGGTTAACGATACTAAAATGTACGACAACCTGAACAATGCTTCAAAAAACCTGGATAACCTGATTATTGATCTAAAGCAGAATCCTAAACGCTATGTTCATTTCTCTGTATTCGGAGGAGGCAAAAAAGATAAATAGCATTGCTAAAAAAGCTATAATAAGAGAGGGCTTCAACAATGTTGAAGCCCTCTCTTATTATATGAATGTTTGTACGCTTGTTATATTGTATAGGTAATTCCCTCTATAGCCAATTCTGTCTCAGGGAACTCGGTCCTCGCTTCATCCAGCAAAGGCTGTAAGCTCTTATATCGGGATGAAAAATGCCCAATCAACAATTTGGATGCATGGGTAGATTTAGCAATTTGTGCGGCTTGTAGTGCAGTTGTATGATGCGTTTGATTAGCTCTATCCAACATCTCATGTAAAAATGTTGCCTCATGATACAAAGTATCACAACCTTTGATGCTATCTAAATAACGCACATCCATTAAAGTATCAGAGCAATAGCTATATTTTTTTGGTATATCTGAATCCGTAGTATAGTCTGCATTTAGCAATACACTACCATCAGGCAAGTCAAGGTCTACCCCTCTTTTTAACAAAGTATAATATTCAATAGGGATTTGCTCTGCTTCCAACTTCTCTATAATCAGCTTACGTAATCTTTTCTTTTGTACAAAAGAAAATCCTGTACAGGGAATCCTGTGGTTTAAAACAAAAGATTCAACCGTCAGGTCAGCATTTTCAAATATCTGTTCAGGTCTTTCAGCTTGTGTAGCTACAAACTCTATCGGATATCTGATTTCTGTTTCAGAATGTTTGAATTGTAAAGTAAGTATTTCCAACAATGCCGCCGGTGCAAATATATGCATAGGCTTCATGCGTCCATTTAGGTGCAGACTGGAAAGCAATCCAATCAGACCAAAATAATGGTCGCCATGCAAATGGCTAATAAAAATATAATCTATTTTATTTGCTTTGAATCCGTATCTGATCAACTGTTGCTGGGTTCCTTCACCGCAATCAATTAAATAGAACTTCTCGTTGCAGTTTAATAACTGAGCTGTAGGATTCCTATTGTATACAGGGGTTGCAGAACTACTGCCTAAAATAGTAACCTCAAATTTCATTAATCCTTATCTACGCTCCCTAGCAATTCTTTCTCTATTTCTTCCATAAAAATCAGATCCGTAGCTTCATCAACTTTCGAAACGATGGTTAATGACTGATCAAGATTAGACATCTCCAGGATCTTCGCAACATCTGGGTTAACACCAGTCACAATAAATAATCCACTATGCTGTTTACAAAGTCTGTCTCCAAAAAGCAAACTACTCAGATCTTGTGAATCATTACATTGTTTTACTGCTGAAAGGTCTAATACGATATTGCAATATCCATCTGTGTTCAATAAAATGAACTCAGATTTCAACTTCGGTGTATTGTCGTTCGTTAACTTCGATTCGTTAAGCTTTAAAACTACATACTTTTCATGCTTATCTACTGAAAATTTCATGATATTGATTGTTTAGTCTAATACGAAAGTAATTAATTTTATCTGTATATGTAAAATCTGTTTTGAATATTAAAGGCCATTCAAAAAAGCAATTACATTTTTTTCGATACGTGCATTGACATCTGCTTGTTCGTTTTTTACAAATTTCTCACCAATAATCTGCTCATAAAGCTCAACATATCGCTCCGAAATAGAGTTAACGATTTCAGGTGTCATTTCAGGAATCGTCTGACCATCTTTCCCTTGAAAATTATTCTCGATTAACCATTTGCGCACAAACTCTTTAGATAATTGTTTCTGTGGTTCTTTCTTTTCCTGACGTTCTGCATAACCATCCATATAGAAATAACGTGATGAATCAGGTGTATGAATCTCATCAATCAAATAAACTTCATCACCAACTTTACCAAACTCATATTTTGTATCTACAAGGATCAAACCTCTCTCCGCTGCCATTTGTGTACCACGCTCATATAAAGCATAAGTATATTTTTCTAATAAGGTATAATCAGCTAAAGAAACAATTCCTTTTGCCAATATATCCTCTCTTGATATGTCTTCATCATGACCCACTGCCGCTTTAGTTGTTGGCGTAATAATAGGATTTGGAAGTTTATCATTTTCATTTAATCCTTCTGGTAAAGTAACACCACAAACCGTACGTCTGCCAGCACTGTACTCTCTCCATAAGTGACCTGCCATATATCCTCTCACAACCATTTCAACTTTAAATGGCTCGCAAATGCGTCCTACTGTTACCATTTCATCCGGTACACTGATCACCCAGTTCGGTACAATATCCTTTGTTGCATTTAAAAACTTAGACGCAATCTGATTTAACACCTGCCCTTTAAAGGGTATTGCTTCAGGTAAAACCACATCAAACGCAGAAATTCTGTCTGTAACTACCATAACCATATACTGGTTATTAATTGTGTACACGTCGCGCACTTTTCCTTTATAAAAACTGGTCTGTTTTGGAAAACTAAAATTTGTTCCTTTAATTGCTGTCATTGTTATTTTTATTTGTTGTTTAGACGATCAACTCGTCTCTAGCTTCTTGTATTCTAATCATTTCTCTGTCCTCGTTAATCCTCACTCACCAATCCTTAAATCCTGTTCCCTGTTCCTTAATTCTTTGCGCTTTCATCCTTAATCTCTAACTCGATTCTTTCAACCTAATTTTGGGCACTACAGACTACTGTATATCCCCATAAGCTTTTAATATTCTTTTCACCAATTTATGTCTTACCACATCTTCCCCTGTCAGATAGATAATTTCAATCCCAGGTATATCATCCAAAATCCTCAAAGCATTATGCAAACCGGACATCTGTTTTTTAGGTAAATCAATTTGCGTAACATCACCGGTAACAATAAATTTAGCAGAAGGTCCCATACGAGTCAGGAACATTTTCAATTGCAAATCAGTTGAGTTCTGAGCCTCATCCAAAATAACAAAACAATTATCCAATGTCCTTCCGCGCATAAATGCCAAAGGTGCAATTTCAATGGTTCTGTTCTCTATATAAGTTTTCAACTTTTCTGCCGGAATCATATCATCCAGGGCATCATATAAAGGACGTAAATAAGGATCTACTTTTTCTTTTAAATCTCCCGGAAGGAAACCTAAATTCTCACCCGCTTCAACAGCTGGGCGTGTAAGTATAATCCGTTTAATCTCTTTATTCTTTAATGCTCTTACTGCAAGTGCTACAGCGGTATAAGTTTTTCCAGTTCCGGCAGGTCCGATCGCAAAAAGAACATCGTTCTTTCCGATACTATCAACCATTCTACGCTGATTGGCTGTTCTGGCTTTAACCATCAGGCCATTCGTTCCAAAAACTATCACCTCACCACCGCCACCACCAGAACCAGATGTAGTTTTTTCCACTCCATTTTCAACAATTGCTGTTGATTTTTTTGATGCTAAAATTGATTCCACATCATTTGGTGTTAACGAACTATATTTTTCCAGATGGTCAATCAGCTGATTATATTTCAGTTCAAAACCCTTAAGTTCCTGATCATCACCAAGTACCTTAACTTCATTACCTCTTGCTACGATTTTTAATTTTGGGAAAGCATTCTTCATTAATTCGTAATGCTCATTATTAGTACCCCAAAACTGGGCCGGATTTACCGATTCTAATGTTAATTTTAGTTCGTTCAAAATATTGTTTTTTAGATAGGAGTGTATATTTTGATATATTTGTACGCGATTTGCCGCTTACGCAAGGTTAAGAATAAATATTCAATTTTTAATGGCCATTATTACTTTAACAACAGATTTAGGTTCAAAAGATTTTTATCAGGCTGCCCTTAAGGGTAGTATACTGAGTATCTTGCCTTCAGCTACAATTGTTGATGTAACACACGAAGTGCCTTCGTTCAATATTTCTCATGCCGCCTTCGTTTTAAAAAACGTTTATCCTTACTTTCCAAAAGAGACCGTCCACCTTATTGGGATTGACTCTGTATATAGTCAGCATACAAAGTACATTGCTTTAAAATATAAAGATCATTATTTTGTGGGTGCTGACAATGGAATTTTTTCTTTGCTTTTTGATGAAAAACCTGATGAAGTTGTAGAGCTGAATATCATGCAGGATTTGAAATATCTACATTTTCCATTGGTTGATATTTTTGTGAAAGCAGCAACACAATTAGCAAAGGGTGCAAAATTAAAAGACATTGGTGTTCCTACAGAAAGTGTTGAAGAACGAATGCTGTTAAGCCCAGTTATTGAGCGCGACATCATCCGTGGAAGTGTGATCTATATTGACACATTCAGTAATGTCATTACCAATATTACTAAAGAATTATTCACGAAAATTCAACGGAACAGAGATTTTACTTTATATTTCAGAAAGAGCGAAACAATCAGTCAGCTCAGCTGGCATTACAACGAAGTACCAGAAGGAGAAAAACTCTGCTTGTTTGGCATTAGTAATCACTTAGAAATTGCCATAAACAAAGGTAAAGCAAGTGGCTTACTGGGCTTACACCTTAATGATATTGTTAGGGTCGAATTTCATTCTTAAAAATAAATATGTTAATCAGAATTGTCAAAATGCACTTTAATGCAGCATTTGTTAGCGAGTTCAGCACAATTTTTAAATCGGTACAACCGAAAATAGAATCATTTGATGGATGCTCGAGTGTACAATTGCTCCAGGACCAGAATGATCCTGAAATATTCTTTACGATTAGTCATTGGAACGATGAACAACATTTAAATGCTTATCGGCAATCCGATCTTTTCAAAACAACCTGGGCTGTTGTAAAGCCAAACTTTAAAGTGAAGGCTGAGGCATGGAGTTTGCTTGATACTTAGCAAACGGCGAAAAAATGGTTAAAAACTTATTTATCATCCTATTTGTCTGCATCAGCTTTGATGTGATGGCCTTAGGAGAACAAAGCCTGTCTTTGCAAGGCGATACCAGTGCATACCAAACACAACGTTTAAGGGTTAATGCTTTACTGGCAGAACGTAGTTCTAAATTTGGTCAATATGATGAAAGTCTGAATGCCCGCACTGGGATATTCGGATTTCAAACTAAGAGAGACATCAGAAACTCAAATGAAATTCTACGGCAGATTGTCTTGAATGACAACAATATCTTCAAAGAACTTAAGACGCTGATGGAATATAAAGATCTTGAGGTAACAGCGGTTAAAAATGATGCTAATCAAACCAGCGACAGGATTCAGAATTATAAACTAGCCATCAAAACATTACAAGATCAAAATGAAAAGCTTCATAAAGAAGCACAGTCGCATAAAGTAGGCCGCAATCTTTCAAATTTAGTTATTGCTTTTCTTGTTTTATCAATAGCAGCACTGATCTTGTTCTTTACAAGGAAAATAAAACGGATATCTTTAACAAACGACATCTTTAACATACGATAATGAAAAAGCAGTTTTTTAAAATACTGGTTAAGCTAAATAAGCTGTTATTGCCAAAACTATATAAGGTTGATCCAATGAAATTAACCAATGTACAGAAGGCCATACTTGGCTACAAATACTGGACGCTAACCAATTCTCTTTAGTTGAAATAACTGGTTAGCAGACCTACTAAAAATTTAGGCTCAACCCAGGTCGATTTTGGGGGCATTACACCTCCGGCATCAGCTACGGCTATAACCTGGGAAACAGATGTGGGGTACAAGACAAAAGCTACTGCAAATAATCCATTATCAACTTTAGTCTGCAAATCTGCAACCGCTGTTCTCCCCCCTTCAAATGTTAATCTGGCATCAGTTCTCGGATCTTTGATCTTCAATAAAGGTTCAAGAATAAAGTTCTGCAAAATACTCACGTCAAGTACATCAACAGGATTATGCGCATCATATATTTCGGGCTTTGGTAAAAGTATATACCATTGGCCCTTAAAATACATTCCTATTTTATGAAGAGCATCAGGCTTTATTGACTTTTCACTTTTTTCTACTATAAAAGAATGAGTTAAACCTGATAAAAAACCTTCATCACTTAATCCTCCTAGATCCCTTACTAATCTGTTAAATTCAAGTACCTTAACCTCATGGGTGTTCATATAGACTGTACTAAAATAATTGTACAGCTCAGTCCCCTGATGTTTTTTGCCACCCAGCATTTTCTTTTGCAGTCCCATTTTTGCCATTGAAGCAGCACGGTGATGTCCATCCGCTATATACACATCTGGCATATCAGCAAATGCTTTTACTACAGCATCAATGTCCTTTTTATCAGTTACAGCCCATATTTTATGCGCTGTACCATCAGTAAAACTAAAATCCAGTGTAGGTGTTTGCTCCAGATATTGATTTGTAATGCTATCGATAATTACATCAGGTTGATAAGTAATGAGTACCGGATTGGCATCCAGCCCTGTTTGTTGCAGATAATCCGCCAGTAATATTTCTCGTCGTTCAACTGTAGCTTCATGCTTTTTTATCCTGCCTTCCAAATAATCATCAATATGCGTTAATGTCCAGATTCCGGTTTGTAAAAAACCATCATGCTTAACCTGATAAATGTAAATAGCTGGTTCAGCATATTGCTGCAGGTATTTTTGTTCAATAAAACTTTCTAGATTCTCACTAATCTTTTTGAATATCAGCTCTTGTTTTGTCCCTCTTAAATATGGATTATCCAATTCAGGATCAATCAGATGTAAAAAGCTACATGCATTTTCAGAAGCAATTAAACGAGCTTCTCCCGTACTGTAATTTTCAAGCGGGCGCGTGACTACTGCCGATAGCAAAGGTCCTGCGGGCATAAATGCGCAGAAGGGTTTTATACAAGACATATTTGGTTAGAAACAAAAAAAGGGTACCCGATTTAATTGGGTACCCTTTATATAATTTTACTTATTTACTAAAGTGCTCAATAATTAATGAAGCCAGCTCAACGCCAATGCGTTCCTGAGCTTCATTAGTTGCAGCACCGATATGAGGCGTTAAAGATATTTTTGCGTGCTGTAAAATTGCAGTATCAGGAGTAGGTTCATTATCGAACACATCTAAACCAGCAAAAGCCAATTTACCGCTGTCTAAAGCCGCAATTAAAGCTGCCTCATCAATTGTTCCACCTCTAGAACAGTTAACTACACCAACACCTTGTTTCATTTTTGCAAACTCTTCTGCACCTAAAATAGGTTTATCAGCAAAAGGAGTATGTAAGCTAATGAAATCACTGTTTGCAATTACTTCATCCAATGATACCGTTTTGAAAGGAATTTCTACAGAAGCACCACCCTGGAAAGTTAAAGGTAAAGTACCTTCAGCAGGATAAAGATCATAAGCCAATACATTCATTCCTAATCTAAGGGCAACTTTAGCAGTTTCACGACCAATACGACCGAAACCGATGATACCCATAGTTTTACCTTGAAGCTCTACACCACCGGCATATGCTTTCTTCAAAGCATTGAACTTTGTAGCACCTTCAACTGGCATTTTTCTGTTAGAATCCTGTAAAAAACGGATACCAGTAAATAAATGTGCGAATACCAATTCAGCAACTGATAATGAAGATGCTGCAGGTGTATTTACTACTGCAATACCTTTGCTACGAGCATATTCTACATCAATATTATCCATACCAACACCACCTCTTCCAATCAATTTCAAGTTAGGTACCTGATCGATCAGCTCTTTACGTAGTTTGGTTGCACTTCTAACTGTAATGCCATCATAATTTTTCAAGGCTTCTACCAATTGATCCTGAGGAACAGTTTCGGTATCCACCACAAAACCGGCTTCTTCTAATAATTTTTTACCGATAGGATCAATCCCATCGTTAGCAAGAATCTTAATCATTTATTTATTTTATTTGTGGTTCTCTGCAAAAATCTGCATTAATTCTATTAGGGCGTGAACGCTTGTAATTGGCAAAGCATTGTACATTGATGCTCTGAAACCGCCTACACTTCTATGACCTTTTATGCCTTCGATACCATTTTCTTCAGCAAATTTAAGGAAAGGTTTTTCAAGCTCAGGGTTTTCCATTACGAAACAAACGTTCATTCTTGAACGATCCTCAACAGCACAAGTACCTTTAAACAAAGGATTTCTATCAATCTCTGTATATAAAGCTTTTGCTTTTGCGATGTTTTCTTTTTCAATTTCAGCAACACCACCCTTAGATTTTAACCATCTTAGGTTTAGCATAGCTACATAAATAGAAAATACCGGTGGAGTGTTGTACATTGAACCACCATCAATATGAACTTTATAATCCAGCATTGAAGGAATGTTTCTACCTGATTTACCTAAAATTTCATCTTTTACGATTGCAATTGTCAAGCCGGCAGGGCCAATATTTTTTTGTGCACCAGCGTAGATCAAGTCATACTGAGATACATCAATTACACGGCTCATAATGTCAGAAGACATATCACACACTACAGGAACTTTTGTTTCTGGTAAGCTAAACATTTCAGTTCCGTAAATAGTATTGTTAGAAGTACAGTGGAAATAAGCACTGTCTTCAGGGATGCTATAATCTTTTGGAACAAAAGTATAATTTGCATCTTTAGACGAAGCTACGATATTCGCTTTACCAAAGTTTTTCACTTCTTTGATTGCTTTATTTGCCCACACACCTGTTTCCAGATAAGCAGCAGTACCGCCCTCAGGCAATAGATTCATAGGAACCATAGCAAATTGTAAGCTTGCACCACCTTGTAACAATACAACGGAATAACCTGAAGGAACATTTAATAATTCTTTTACCAGATTTTCAGTCTCATTAACAACAGCTTCAAATTCTGATGTTCGGTGAGAGATTTCTAGGATAGACAGGCCGTCTTTGAAATCTAAAACAGCCCTTGATGCTTGCTTGAATACTTCCTGCGGTAAAATACAGGGTCCTGCGCCGAAATTATGTCTCATTTTTTATAGTAGTTTTATTGATGGTAAATGTAACATTTTTATGCCGTTTATCGTTTGGTTTTCTGAAACTTCATCACTAATTTCAGGTTGAGGCGCCTACCCGTTAAGTAGTTTGGAACAGCATATTGTACGTTATCAACATCCTTCAACCACAAATAAGAAACTGTATTATTAATATTTAGCAAATTAAATACTTCAACATATCCTGTAAACGAACTAAAATATTTCTCTAAGAAACTTGATTTTTTTACACTAAAATCATCTAAGAAGTCTTTAGAGAATCCAATATCTGCACGTTTGTAAGCTGGAATGTGAAAGTTGTCACTGTATTGTTGTGTAAGTGGTGATCCCACAGGCAGTTTGGTTCCAAAAAGCAAACTCAAATGAACTTTGTAAGTTGGACTATTTAACAAACGATCTTGAAAATATGCTGAGAAATTGATCCGCTGATCTGTAGGTCTTTTCATATAGCCATACGCATCATTTTTAATATCCTGGCTCGACTTCATCACGGATACTCTAAAATAGGACAGCAAGTCTTTCACAAACTCCCCTCCCAAACTAAAATCAGCTCCTAAAGTATAACCTTTCGCTTCCTGATCTGCCAGGTATTTCAGTCGCACATTATCCATCATATAAGGCACCAACCTGTCCATATATTTAAAATAAAGTTCCGAACTAAACTTTAAACGTGTTCCTAATCCATCAAATGCATAATCCAGTCCAGCCGAAGTATTATAAGCACGTTGAGCCCTTTGATTAAAATTAAGCAGTCCATTAAAATTTCTTATGCTTCTGTAATCTGGCGCCTGCTGGTATACACCTGCAGTAAAACGCAATATTTTATTATTACTAGCTGGACGGTAAGCAAGCAATAGCCGTGGACTTAATAAAAACTGATTGCTGAAATCATTAAAATTACCTCTAATCCCTAATTGCAGGTCAGTATTCGCTGATAATTGATAGCTATCCTGCACATATGCACTAAAATATTTTATACCCAATGTGTTTTTCACTGCAATCTGATCATTCTGATAAATACCTCCATCAGCCGGCAAAGCAGCCGTTATATTAAATTCATTTAAATTATCACTGTAATTTTTATAGTCAAATCTTAATCCCCATGAAAAAGTATGATTTTTAAAAGTTTGATCGGCTTTAAGTTTTGAACTAAAAAACTGCGAGGTAAGGGAGTTCATAGCATTGTTTAAATAGGTTCCTTCTCCCCTGTCTTTACCAAACTCATACCAGGCTTGCAGATCAATATGTTCCTTTTCATCTATTCTGAAATAGCTGTTTATCCATTTAATCACATAATTGGATTTGGGAATAAATTTAAAAGTCACCGCCCCTCCAGCAGTCTGATAATTATCCTTTTCCTCGCCCGCATAATCTACATTCATGCGCACCGATGTGTTCAAGGTGCCAAACTCAGTTACACGACTTTCCGGGATCAGTTTAAATGTTCCACTATTAAAATTCCCTAATAAGTTAAAGCTGAATTTATTTGATAGATTTTGATTGTAAATCAATTGTACATCTGTATAATTAGGATTGTAAACGCCTTTTGTATCCTGACTGTTTAATATTCCAGCATTATCTTTATACCGCAAACCCGCTAGCAAATAACTGTTCTTACTGATTATTTTTGAGCTAAACGACAGTCCCAGCAATCCTACATTTAAAGTTGCATTGCTACTGTCTGGACGATCGTATTTCACATCCAACACCGACGAAAGTTTATCACCATACCGGGCTTCAAAACCACCAGCAGAAAACTTTGCTGAACTGAGCAAATCCGGATTTATAAAACTTAAGCCTTCCTGTTGAGCATTTCTAATCATGACAGGTCTGTTAATTTCAACATCATTCACATATACCAGATTCTCATCAAAGCTACCGCCACGCACGCTATATTGACTACTCATTTCATTATTAGGCGATACTCCAGGCAGTGTTTTTAAAATCGCTTCAAAATTTCCGGAGACTGATGGCAGGTTCGCTGCATCAATAAGATTAATAGTAATACTGTTGCTTAACTGATTCTGCTTATTGGTAATAGTCACTTGTTCCAGCTCATTTGGATTCACAGCCAATACTATATCCTGCTTAATCCGGCCCGCTTTATTCTGACTTACGTTGACCAATACAGGATTATAACCTAATAGGGAATATTTAAGTGTAAAAACCTTCTTACTTGAATAAATATGATATGCACCATTTAGATCAGTTACAGTAGATTTACTTTGTCCCAATACATTAACAGTTACCTGCTGCAATGGTCGTTTTGATTCATCTGTTACCAGACCAGATATTTTAATCAGTGGTTGCGCAAACAGCTGCGTCACTCCCTGTAAAATAAAAATCAGCAACCAGCAAATCCTGAGCATTAATTATGGTTTATATTAAGATCAAAATACTAACTATGTTGTACCAATCTGCCCTCAACTTGTTTCAGTGCAGCAATCATTTCAGTTGGCGATGGTGCAGCAAATACAGCACTTCCTGCAACCAATACGTCAGCTCCTGCTTTTAACAATGAACCTGCATTGTGAACACCTATACCCCCATCTACTTCTATCAGCAATTCGGGATTTACCTGAGCGGCCATAGCTCTAAGTTCAGCAATCTTATTTAAAGAGTTAGAGATGAATTGTTGTCCGCCGAAGCCTGGGTTTACAGACATAATCAATACCATGTCCAGGTCAGCCAATATATCCCTTAGCAAAGTCACCGGTGTATGTGGATTTAATGCTACACCTGCTTTACAACCCGCTGCATGAATTGCCTGCATTGTTCTATGCAAATGTGTACAAGCCTCATAATGCACAGTAATAATAGCAGCTCCTGCATCAGCAAAACGTTCGATATACTGATCCGGATTAACAATCATCAAATGCACGTCCAAAGGTTTCTTTGCATGTCTTTTGATTGCTTCAATAACCGGGAAACCAAAAGAAATATTAGGTACAAATACGCCATCCATCACATCCACATGAAACCAGTCGGCCTGACTTGAATTGATCATTTCAATATCACGCTGTAAGTTTGCAAAGTCTGCTGCAAGTACGGATGGTGCGATAAGGTGTGGCATATTATTGAAGGTTTTAGATATTATCAGTTACGGGAAATGTAAAGATAAAAAAATATGCCATGTAATAAAAAACCCCGCTAATTGCGGGGTTCTTCATATTTAATTCAGCTGTAAATTAAGCTGGTTTTACTTCAGCATTAGCAGCTTCTGGTCTTGGTGGACGAGGCAATAATGCTTTTCTTGAAAGCTTCATTTTACCTTGTTTATCAACATCCAAAAGTTTAACCTGGATTTTATCACCTTCTTTAAGCACACCATCCATAGTTTCTAAACGCTCCCATGCAATCTCAGAGATATGCAATAGACCGTCTTTACCTGGCATGATCTCAACAAATGCACCAAATGGCATGATAGATTTTACTTTACCATCATAAGTTGCACCGATTTCCGGTTTAGCAGCGATAGCATTGATACGTGCAACAGCAGCATCAATTGCAGCTTTATTATCAGCAAAAATTTCAACGATACCTTTGTTACCAACTTCTTCGATAGAGATCGATGCGCCGGTTTCGCGTTGCATTTCCTGAATAATTTTACCACCTGGGCCAATTACTGCACCAATAAATTCTTTATCAATACTTAAAGAAACGATACGTGGAGCATGGTCTTTATAATCCTCACGAGGAGCAGAAATCGTTTTCTTCATCTCATTTAAGATGTGTAAACGAGCTTCTTTAGCCTGGTTTAAAGCATTTGTTAATACTTCCCATTTCAAGCCATTGATTTTTAAGTCCATCTGACAAGCTACAATACCTTTTTCAGTACCCGTAACTTTAAAGTCCATATCACCTAAATGATCTTCATCACCTAGAATATCAGAAAGGATAGCATATTTACCAGTTTTCTCATCGGTAATTAATCCCATTGCGATACCTGATACAGGAGCTTTGATTTTAATACCAGCATCCATAAGTGCTAAAGTACCTGCACAAACAGTAGCCATTGACGAAGAACCGTTAGATTCCAAAATATCAGAAACGATACGGATTGTATAAGGATTTTCTTCCAATCCAGGTAATACTTTCTTTAAAGAGCGCATTGCCAGGTTACCGTGACCGATTTCGCGGCGACCAGCACCTCTGTTCGGACGAACCTCACCAGTTGAGAAACCAGGGAAGTTATAGTGTAAAAGGAATTTGTTATATCCATTGATGAAAGCACCATCAATCATTTGCTCATCATCTTTAGAACCTAAAGTAACTGTAGTTAATGATTGAGTTTCACCACGAGTAAATACAGCAGAACCGTGAGCAGCAGGCAAGTAACCAACTTCACTCCAGATCGGGCGTACTGTGCGTGAATCACGACCATCTAAACGAATTCCTTCGTCTAATACCAGGTTACGGATTGCATCATATTGTACATCATGGAAATATTTCTTAGCTAAGAAACCAGTTACATCATCAATATCCTCACCTAGAGTAGCGATGAAATCCATTAAGATTGCACCAAATGCATCACCACGCTCACCTTTACTAGTATTGCTTTTTGCAATAGCATATACTTTATCATAAGTAGCAGCAAATACTTGTTCTCTTAATTCAGGATTGCTGTCTTCATGAGAATAAGTACGTTTTACTGTTTTACCTACTAATTCAGTAAGTTCTTTTTGAGCCTGAACCTGAATTACGATTGCTTTATGAGCAAACTCGATTGCTTCCACCATTTCAGCTTCAGAAATCTCATCACACTCACCTTCCACCATTACGATATCATTTTCAGTACCTGCAACAAGGAATTCCATTGTAGCGCGTTCTAAATCAGAAACGTAAGGGTTAATTACAAGATTACCATCAATTTTAGCTACACGTACTTCAGAGATTGGTCCGTTAAAAGGAATATCTGAAACCGCGATAGCAGCAGAAGCTGCTAAACCAGCTAAACAGTCTGGCATTATATTTTTATCAGAAGATATTAACGAGATCATCACCTGCGTATCAGAGTGATAATCTTCAGGGAACATTGGGCGTAATGCACGGTCAACCAAACGAGAGATTAAAACCTCATAGTCTGACAACCTAGCCTCACGGCGAAGAAAGCCACCTGGAATACGGCCGGCAGCAGCATATTTCTCCTGATAATCTACCGATAAAGGTAAAAAATCAACACCTGCTTTTGCTCCAACAGTTGATACTACAGTTGCTAAAAGCATGGTATCACCCATCCTTACCACTACTGAACCATCTGCCTGTTTCGCTAATTTACCTGTTTCAATTTCGATTGTTCTTCCATCGCCCAGATCGAACGATTTTTTTATTACATTCATTTAATAATTGTTGTGGTGCATTTTCCTCTTTCGATACACCTTGTTTATATATACTTTTTTTAGTTTTTCAAATTTAGGATAAAACTCAAACAATTTTACCATACAAAGTAAAAAAGCCATCCTAAAAGAATGGCTTTTTTTGATAAAGCAGACTATTTGTTGTCTTTCGACCCCAATGGCTTAATGATATCTCTTAAACCTAAGTTCTTGATGATAGCACGATAGCGCTCAATATCTTTTTTAAACAGGTACGCCAAAATACCACGACGTTTACCTACTAATTTCTGTAGTGCTAACTGAGTAGAGAAATCTTTACGATTTTTCTTTAAATGCTCTGTTAAGTGCGCAATACGGTATGTAAATAACGCTACTTGACCTTCTGCAGAACCCGTGTTTGTTTCTACTTCGCCGTGTTTTTTGAAAATGTCGGCTTTTACTTCTTTACTTAAATACATTCTTGAATGATACTAAAGTTGTTATAAATTAATTAATTGGGTGCAAAGATAAGGTATGTTTTAATGATTAACAAGAAAATAAAAACCCTACTTTTGAGGCATCAATATATTAGCATGGAAAAGAATCAATATAGCATATTCGAGAGTGAATTAAAAGTACGTCCGGATGATATAGACATGTTTAACCATGTGCACAACAGCAAATACTTTGATTATGTACTTGCTGCCCGTTACGATCAGATGGCCGAATTCTATAAAATGCCGATGGAATCTTTTTTAGAAAGCGGTTATGGCTGGGTAGTACGTACTGCGTTGGTTGATTTTAAAAGACCGTTGGTATTAGGTGATATAATTCTGATCCGTACCGGAATCCTTACAATTAACGAAAAAGGTTGCAGGGTACAATTCGAAATAGAAAACAAACGCAGCAAGAAAATAGCTTCTGATGGTTGGTTTGACTATGTAATGATTGATACCAATACGGGCAGAGGATGCAAGGTAAATGAAGAAATGATCAAAGCTTACAGCATTTAAAAAATATTTCTATATTTGCTTTCTAACAAAACCGCAAAACGATGAAGATCATTGCAGTCCGTTTGAGGTTCTAATTACCGAGGACTCCATTTTCCCGCCCCACATCGATACCAGCATTTCCTGCTGGCAATAGGTTTTATACATTACTTTTTCATTTTTTATGCCAGAACAACAAACAGCTTCCATGGGCAAGCTATCTCAAATTTTATCACTTTTAAAACAAGCCTTTAAAGGCGAAGACCTTGATTTCACACAAGGCAGTATGCGTCGAGCAGTACTCCTTTTAGCGATTCCAATGATGTTGGAAATGGCAATGGAGTCTGTGTTTGCGTTGGTCGACCTCTACTTTGTTGGCCATCTACACAACAGCAGCCATGCTATACAAACCGTAGGCCTTACAGAATCGGTACTTACCGTAATATATTCCCTTGCCATAGGTATGAGTATGGCTGCAACTGCAGTTGTAGCCCGTCGGGTGGGCGAAAAAAATCCTGAAGCAGCTGGTAAAGCCGGTATGCAAGCCATTTTTGTTGCCGTATGTATCAACATTCTGATCAGCATCCTCGGGTTGATCTACGCTACTGATATATTGCTATTGATGGGTGCATCAATGGAAACAGCTATACAGGGCACCCCATTTATGCGCATCATGATGGGTGGCAGTGTGATCATTGTATTGTTATTTCTGATTAACGGAATTTTCAGAGGTGCCGGTAATGCTGCTATTGCCATGAAAAGCTTATGGATAGCTAATATTGCGAACATCATTTTATGTCCGGTACTGATCAATGGCCTTGGCCCTATCCCCGCTTTTGGCTTAACTGGTGCAGCTATGGCTACAACCATCGGTAGAAGTATAGGTGTATGTTACCAATTGTATCATTTATTTAATGGCAAAGGAGTTTTAAAAATCAAACTTGCTTATTTAAAACCACATTGGGAACAAATTAAAGCCTTATTAAAAATCGCTACCCCTGCTATTTTCCAATTTGTTATTGCTTCCTGCAGCTGGATATTTTTGGCACAACTGGTAGCAACTACAGGTGGCGATCATGGTTCGGCCGGCTACCAAACAGCATTGCGTTTAATGATGTTTTTTATGTTACCAGCCTGGGGTATGAGTAATGCAGCAGCAACGCTGGTAGGCCAAAATTTGGGTGCCAAACAATTACTACGTGCGGAGCAATCGGTGATGAAAACTGCCAAGTATATCGTGATCTATATGGTTATCGTTATGCTATTCACATTTGCGAGTGGCAGATTCTTCATATCATTTTTCACCAACGACAAGCTCATCCAGGATGTAGCTGTCAATGCTTTACAAATTATGAGTATAGGTTATATCTGTTATGGAATCGGAATGGTACTGATCAGTACCTTTAATGGTGCCGGCGATACCTGGACACCTACATGGGTTAATCTATTTGGATTCTGGCTATTCCAGATCCCCTTAGCCTATGTACTAGCCAAATACTTTGAACTTGGCCCAACAGGCGTATTCATTGCAATACCAGTTGCGGAAACCGGCATTGCAATAGCTGGTTACATCCTGTTTAAAAAAGGTAAATGGAAAACGATTAAGGTTTAGGGTCATACCCTAAACCTGGCGTTAGCCAATGCATCAGGATAACCCTTGAGTAACGGTAATTAAAAGGCGCCAGCAAAAGCACACCTAACAATATAATTCCGGCGTAAAGCCATAAGTTTTCATAAACCAATTCAAGGCCAAGTATATAAGCTGCAACAGCAATAGTAATCATCTCCGCTACGTTCATGGCATAACTAACAAACATCGCTACATAATAATATCCAGGTTCCCGCTCAAAGCGCAGGTTGCAAACCGGGCAAAACTCGTTTGCACCCTGTCCTTTTAAAGAATACATTTTCCGCGAGAAAATCTCACCTTCTCTGCACCGTGGACATTTACATTGTATAACTGCGTCTAATTTTGATATCGGTTTCATCTCTCTTCTTATTATCTGTTACCTCGTTATTGTTATCTGAGACAAAGATACTGAACCTAAAACATACCATTTATGATATAGATCATATTTAAATCTTAACGATCTTTCCTTTCCTTAGTTTTAAAGCTTTTTCTGCCGCCAGTTTCTTTACAATCCGAATTACAGTCTCCACCCTTAAGCCACTCATATCGGCCAAATGCTGCCTTGTAATATCCAACACAGCATTTTTTTCAATATTTTTGAGTAGATAATTGATAAGAGTAACGACACGATGTTCTGCCTGCTCATTAGCCAATTCTTCCAACATCATCGATTTGTAAAATAAGCGATCACTTAAGGTTTTGATCATTTCCAGGCTAAAAGAGCGTTCCTCATCCAGCAATTCAAAGAATTGAGCTTTGTCGACCGTTATAATTTCGGCATCCCTGCTCACAATGGTATAAGCCAGGTACGGTTTATCGATCATTAATGCCGGTTCACCAAAATACTGGTTTGCTTTAAAAATCCCCTGTATAAACTCCTTGCCATCATCATTTACAGTGACCATTCTCACCTCTCCACTTTTGATAAAATACACCGCTTTAGGCTGTAAACCAGGCTCGTAAATTACTGTTCCCTTTTTATAAAGAACTGGTCGATAGTGATTATTTAAGAGGTATTTTATGATCATAGGTCAGGTATTTTGGCCTCCTCGAAGTTAAGCATAGCAAATTAAAAATACCTATTACTAGGTATTTTTAAAGCAATCTATATAATATAACTTTGACGAGAAAAAATTAAATTTTAAACACTAGAGTATGCAAACAAACTTTACTAAAAATTCATTACTTCTACTAATTAGCTTTACTATCTGCATGTTAGGTACAGTAAAAGCTCAAGAAAGCACCACAGCAGAAGATGGAAAAAACATCGTTAAATGGAACGTCCCGGCAGTTGCCTTAAAAAATTACTCCTTTCAATATGAGCGTGCCATTGGCAAAAAAATGTCGGTAGCGCTTGGTGTACGTTTTGCGCCTAAGTCAAACGTTCCCTTTTCCTCACAACTAGAGAAGGCAATTGACGATCCGGAAACATGGAACAGCATTAAGGATTTTAAAACAGGAAACATCGCTATTACACCTGAATTCAGGTACTATATGGGCAAAGGTGTATTCAGAGGCTTTTATGTAGCTCCATTCGTAAGATATGCTAAATATAATGCAGAGGTTCCGTTTAATTTCGAAGTTGAAGTTGAAGACAATAGTACTACCCCCCCTACAACTCTTAGAAGAGAAGAGCAAATTTTCCTTAGCGGTGATGTAACTACCTTAACAGCAGGTTTAATGATCGGTGCACAGTGGAAACTAAGCAAA
This sequence comes from Pedobacter sp., assembly GCF_041645105.1. Classification (GTDB taxonomy): domain Bacteria; phylum Bacteroidota; class Bacteroidia; order Sphingobacteriales; family Sphingobacteriaceae; genus Pedobacter. The sequence continues at coordinate 797,823 of NZ_JBAZQQ010000002.1, read as the reverse complement.
CTGGTTTACCTGGATTGGTGGATTTTAGGCGGTAGTTATGGTACTTCTTCAGGTAGCATTTCTGGCAAAAGCAAAAATGGATTTGATGCTGATGAGCAACAAGCGTTAAGAGATGCGTTAGCTGATCTGGATGAACTTCCATTAGTTAAAACAAAATACACTGTTGATAGCGAAGGGGCTAAAGTTGACTTTGATGGTCCTTGGGCAAATATTAGGGCCGGATTAAGTATTGGTTTTAGATTCTAATAATAACCCGCTTTTCGTCTGGCTGACGATTTACAAGAAAATAAAAAAGCGTGGCGCAAATATGTGCCACGTTTTTTTATGTGTAAAAACCACTCCTATCCGATTGTTTCGCGAATTAGTTTGGTATAAAAATCATTCAGTTTCATTCCTGCAGCAGCAACCTGTTGAGGTATAAAACTTGTGGCAGTTTGTCCAGGTATCGTATTGATCTCGATGAAATAGAAATCACCTTCATCTTCCGTTAGAATAAAATCTATACGAACAACTCCGCTACAATTCAGCTTCAGATAAACAGCTTTTGCAATCTCCTCTACCCTTGCACGGGTTTCCGCTCTTATTGGTGCTGGTGTAGTCTCTGTGGCCACACCAGGCGTATACTTAGCTTCAAAATCAAAAAACTCTTTAGCAGTTTCAACTTCAGTAACAGGTAGTACCACGATCTTTCCATCCAGTTTAACCACCCCCACAGTAAACTCTCTTCCAGAAATAAACTCTTCAATCAGCACCTGATCATCCTCTTTAAAAGCTTTTTCTATAGCCACCTGTAAATCACTCGGATGGTTAACTTTGCTCATACCGATGCTGCTGCCACCATTATTTGGCTTAACAAAGTAAGGCGTATTCAAGTCTTTCTTCAGTTGATCAATACTATACTCAGTATTTTTAAAAATCTGTGCAGACTTAGCAATATTCAATTGGGGAATACCATTAACAATTGCTTTAGTATAACCTTTATTCATGGTTACTGCCGATGTTAGCGCATCACAAGTAGTATAAGGAAGATCGAGCATATCGAAATACCCTTGTAATTTCCCATCCTCTCCCGGAGCACCATGAATAGCAATAAACACACCATCAAAAGTGATTTTCTTTCCTTTAACGGTTATAGAGAAGTCGTTTCTGTCTACCTCAATTTTCACTGAACCTTCCGGTTCATAGAACCAGCCTTGCTGAGTAAGCATAATTTTATATACTTCAAACTTATCCGGATCTAAATTCTGAGCGATCGTAGCTGCGCTTTTAACCGAGACTACCCACTCTCCGGTAGTTCCACCGGTTAGTAATGCTATTATTTTTTTCATTGGAATCATAAATTTATTATTCAATGGTAATGAAGCTTGCAAAGCTTTTTCATTGTGTTTTATAAGTAGTAAGCTTATGCAGGTTTCATTATTAAGCGTATTAAAGGAGTAGACAGGTACTCCAGGTTGTACGCACAAATATAAATTAGTTGATGGAGATGTTATTTTAATTCCATTAAAATATTTTTTTAGCCTAAATTTGGCCCCTACACCTTAAAAGAAAACAATCAATATGGGCAAATTCATATCTTATTTAAAGACTTCCTCATTCAGAAACAACATTATTGCTGCCGTGCTTACCGTTGTAGTGCTATTGATGGTCGCTTTCTTTAGTTTAAGATATTATACCAAACATGGACAAGGTTTAAATGTACCCGAACTAAAAGGACTTGCTTTTACGCAAGCCGTAGAGAAGCTTGAGGCTTTAGGTTTACGTTATCAGGTAGATTCTGTTTATATTATGGACTCCCCTCCGGGCATGGTTATCGATCAGGATCCTGTAGCGAATACTTTTGTTAAAGATAACCGTACAATTTACCTGACTATAAATACAGCCTTAGCCCCTAATGCAAAATTTCCTGATGTAGAATTGAAATCGCTAACAGAAGCACAAGCACTGATTGAAAGTTTTGGCCTAAAAATTGGAGATACCACTTACAAACCTGATATGAGTCGCGATGTGGTATTGCAAGCTTCATTTGGCGGTCAACCTATTAAAGCTGGAGAAAGCTTACCTAAAGGTTCAAGAATAGATCTTGTACTGGGCGATGGTAAAGGAAATGAAGAAGTAGAGATTCCTTCTTTAATTGGTTTAACCAAAGATGAGGCTTTGTTTGCACTTAGAAGCGGTGCAAGATTAAACCTTGGTATCATCAGCTATGAGGGAAATATCACTGACTCAACGACTGCAGTAGTAGTAAGACAAGATCCTTTTGCTACTGATTCATTAATCAAGGTTAAGATTGGCACTCCAGTAAACATCACCCTTTCCAACAAATAATATTTTTAATTCTATATATGACTAACGAAAAGAAAAGCATTAAGACCAGCACTAAAATCATACTGCTTGGCCTATTAGCCGTATTAGCTATTGGAGGCTATTTCGGAATAAAATTTTATAACGTTTACTTCGCTCCTAACATAACGGGAAAAGAGAAATACCTGTTTGTAAGAACGGGTCATAACCTGGATGACTTATTTGAAGAGATTCGTCGCAAAGACGTTTTAACTCAGATTGGTACTTTTAGTCAGGCTGCAGCCAAAATGGATCTTGCGCGTTCATTAAAGCCCGGACGTTATAAACTGACTAAAGGGATGAATAACCGCAGCTTGATCAACATGTTGAAATCTGGCAATCAGGATCCTGTAAAACTTAAGTTTCAAAACCTACGTAAAAAGGAAAACTTTGCAGCTTATTTATCTAATAACCTAGAACCAGATTCTATTTCCTTTATCAATGTACTTGATTCTGCAGCACTGATAGAAAAGTATGGCTTTAATAAAGACAACAGCTATGTGATGTTTATTCCAAATACCTATGAAATGTATTGGAATGTTACGGCGATGGACTTTTTTGACCGCATGCATAAAGAATATGAAAAGTTTTGGAATGATGACCGTAAGCAGAAAGCTGCAGCCTTAAACTTAAGTCCTATTCAGGTTTCAATTTTGGCTTCTATTGTTGATGCAGAAGCTTTGTATGATAAGGAAATGCCAATTATTGCAGGTCTTTACTTAAACAGATTAAACAAGGGTATCTTGTTGCAGGCCGATCCTACTGTTATTTTCGCAAATAATGATTTTACGGTTAAAAGGGTTACCAATTCTTTGTTACGTGTAGATTCGAGATATAATACTTACAAATATGCTGGATTGCCTCCTGGACCTATAATGATGCCAAGTATCAATGCTATTGATGCTGTATTGAACAGAGAAAAGAACGATTATATTTACATGTGTGCCAAAGAAGATTTTTCTGGTTACCACAACTTTGCCGTTACCGTTCAGGAACATGAACGTAATGCGAAGAAATACAGAGACGCTTTAAATAAACGCAATATTTTCAAATAGAATGTATACACACACGACCAAGGTGAGAGTAAGATACGGTGAGACGGACCAAATGGGTTATGTTTATTACGGTAATTACGCTGAATATTATGAAGTTGCAAGGGTAGAAATGCTTAGAAGTTTAGGCATGAGTTATGCATCAATGGAAAGCAGTGGTGTAATGATGCCTGTTCTTGAGCTGAACTGCAAGTATATTAAACCAGCGTTGTATGATCAGGAGATCACGATCAAGACCACGATTCATGATTTACCGGGTGTAAGAATACATTTTAAGTACGAATTATTTAATGAGGCTGAAGAGTTGATCAATATTGGTGCTACAACACTTGTTTTTGTTGATATGGCTAAAAACAGGCCGTGTTCTCCTCCGGAAAATTTCATGGAGAAACTAAGGGGATTTTTTAATTAAATTTGGTAGATGGATTGGGTACATAAGCAACTGTTAAAAATCAAACTTTATGCTTTGTTTATAGACTGGACCAAGGTATGTGTCCTTCCTGGCTTTAGTCCACTCCCGCTTTATACTGTTGCTTCTTTCTTTTTTAAAGAGATAGGTAAAGATTCGTTAGTTAACAAAGCTTCTTCCCTGGCTTATAATTTTATGTTGGCACTGTTTCCAGCCATCATCTTTTTATTTACGCTTATTCCTTTTATACCAACCCGCATTGGCTTCCAGGAACGACTTATGGAGTTTATCCTCCTTATTCTACCTGGCGATGCTTATAAAGCCTTTGAGGCTACCCTAAATGAGATTGTGAATAAACAAAACGGAGGATTGTTGTCTTTCGGATTTTTGTTATCATTATTCTTTGCCACTAACGGTGTTCATAGTCTGATGATGGCATTTAATAAATCATCACTGATTGTTGAAACACGTACCTGGGTTAAACAGAGACTTATTGCCATAGTGCTAACTGTACTTATTGCTTTTTCAGTGATTGTTTGTATTACTGCAATGTTTGTTGGTGAATTTGCTATCACTTATATTAATAATCACTTAGATATTGAAGGTAACTTCTTTAAATATTTGATACAGCTGACCAGGTGGTCATTGCTGGGGATCTTATATTTTGTAACGATTTCTATTTTATATCGTTATGGTCCTGCTCATGCCAAAAAGTGGCATTTCTTTAGTGCAGGGTCATGCCTTGCTACCGTTCTTGCTTTCTTAACTATTTTGGGTTTTTCTTTTTACATCAATAACTTTAGTTCTTATAATAAAGTTTATGGTTCTATCAGCGTATTGATCGTACTCATGATCTGGCTTTATTTAAACTCTTTAATTTTGCTGATCGGGTTTGAGCTGAATGCTAGTGTCGATTTGTCGAAACGGAGTGTAAAAATCATTAAACCGAACTTTAACATGTTCAAGAAATAGGTCTTCTTCCTGATTGTTTTTTATGATTTTTTTGAGGTTTGAAATGAGCTGAATAGGCGGCTTTTGTTTTGCTTTAACATTGCTTCTATATTGTATTATTTTCAATCGGATTTTCCCGAACAAAGCAGAGCGAGAGAGCAAGGAGGTGCCTATTAGATTTGACTTTACCTTTAAGGCTGATCCCGGTCTCTTTTAAGCCCGAATAAGCTCTGAAAAATACCCTTTTTCTATTTCAGAATCCAAACTGCATTTGAACAGCAAAATACACATCATTTTCTTGTGTCTTTTTGGAATTATTTAGCATTTGAAGTTACTTATCTGACGAAATCCTAATAATTCAAGCCATACAAGATAAGGAAAAACCCTAAAAAACTTCATTTTTAGTGGTACTTTTTAGTCTTTATTTTGGTTTTTAATAAAAAAAATGAGCCAAAAACAAATCTTAATCAACTGATTTTAAAAGCGTTTCATCAACCAATAATTATTAAGCTTAAAAATATCTAAAAATAAGTAAATCTAAATTTGCAGAATCGAATCGGATTTGTACTTTTGCAGCGGAGAGCTGGCAGAGTGGTCGAATGCGGCAGTCTTGAAAACTGTTGACTGTCATAGGTCCGGGGGTTCGAATCCCTCGCTCTCCGCCAGAGAAAATCTAAAAAGCCTTAAGTCATGTGATTTAAGGCTTTTTGCATATCAAGGGGCGCCAATTTCCTAAAAAATCCCCTATCTGATTGTTTTAGGCTATTCCATGATCATTTCATGTTTCATTTAACTGATTAAGAATTTGTTTCTTGTATTTTATCTTAGTTACTTTTTTATTGAAGATACAAGGTTACTGAAATAGCAAAAACGTGATTACTATCTTAGTTTATTAACTTAGTGCTTATGAAGATTCCATTAGAAAAATTCTCTATATCAAATAACATTATTCAAGCTATTGTTGATCAACCCTCTAATGCACCAAAAATTCTGAAAGAGGATTTAAGTAATCACAAAACTGAAATTAGTTACCTTATCGACAATTACCTGCCGGGCAGATATAAAGTATCCATATTTAAAATAACCGATCTTATTTTTGGTGCTGAACTTCAAGGCACATTCAAAATAAACTACAATGCCACAGAATTTAGCGGATGTGAATTAACGGAAACAGAATTAGATAATTTTATAAATGTGAACTTCGCAATTGATAAAGACACACTTCAGGTTATTTTAACAGGAGAGGAAATCAGGGAAAGAGACAGTTTCGAAGAATTTTAGTGAGCAGCACCAACAAATAACTTTAAATCAATAAGTTATAATTATAAAACTGTAGCAATTTGGCGGCACTCCATAATGTAAATTCAAGGAGCCAAAATGGCACCTTGAAACAAGTAAACAATAAAAATTTTATTTTTTTATTGAGTTAACACAATATCTCTCCTCAATTAACGTCTTTATATGTGAGAGCGTTAATTTAGATGAAGCGGGAATGGTCGGAGATCATTCCCGCTTTCTTTTTATCGGTTTTAATTCTTGACTTTCTCTTTTTTCTATTTACAAAGATTACAATACTTCTACATCCATTTTGCTTGCATACATTCCCCAAAGTCAAATTATTTCTATATTTGAATTCAGCTCGATTTAAATTGAAGTTCCCAAACCAGATAATAAAACATTGGTCTGCATTAATTGGAGATGAATTGCGTTATTCCATAGAATCGCGCATTTTTAACTCTGTAAGTATTTTTGCAACTATTGTTGCATCCATAAATGCCATCATAAATTTTGCACTTGGCTTAGATTTATATGGTTATCTAATGTTTCCTTTAATTGCCGTTTTGCTCTTTGGTTATTATTTGTCGCGATATAAGGATAAATTAAACATCGCTATTGGAATATTTGCCATTACGTTTAACCTATTGTGTGGAGGAACTTATTTTGCAGCAGATGGATCCAATGGGGTCAACCTGTTTACATTTATCATTATCATTTTTATCCTCAGTGTAGTCACCCCAAAAAAACAATTCTGGATATGGATACCACTAAACATCATTTTCCTCGCCATCCTTTTAACCATAGAATATTTGCATCCTGAAATGGTAAAAACAATTTATGTTGATAAGCAACATAAGCTTATAGATACCGCACAAACATTTTTTGAAGTGGTCATTCTAATGTCCATCATTACCATTTATATAAAAAAGAACTACAATCGGGAGAAAGAACTGGCAAAAAAACGCCTTGTTGCTTTAGAAAATAGCAACCAAACTAAAAACAGATTATTTTCAATTGTTGCTCATGATCTTAATTCACCACTTTCATCTATAGAGAGCCATCTATCTCTGCTGAATGAAATTGATATCAGCAATGAAGAGAAAATTGAAATCGAAAAGCAACTGCTATCATCTACCAGGCAAACCTCTGAAATGCTCCAGAATATATTATCATGGGCCAAAGATCAAATGGACGAAGTTAAGGTAAATCTCAGTTCAATCTCTATTTATGAGACCCTGAAACATACTGTCAGCTTACAAAAAAGCATAGCACAGGAGAAAGAAATCAATCTAATTTTCCTGGCAGAGAAAGACCTTAAGGTAATTGCAGATCCTGATATGCTGCAGCTCATTGTCAGGAATCTATTAAACAACGCCATAAAATTTTCTTTACCAGGCGGAACAGTCAAACTCAGCACATCTAGCCTGGAAGACAAATGCATCTTATCCATAAAGGATGATGGCATTGGTATTTCTGAGGATCAGCTGCCATTCATATTTTCTTTAAAGAGTAATGCTACTTATGGAACGAATAAAGAAAAAGGTGTTGGTTTAGGATTAAAACTAACTAAAACCTATGTTGAGTTACAGAATGGAAAAATCTGGGTTGAAAGTGAATTGAATAAAGGAACCAATTTCTTTGTCAGCTTAGATTTAGTAACATCTTAGATCTCAATCATAGCAATTACAACTTGCGGAAGATTACAAAAAACCTTAAACCATACGATCTAAGGCTCTTCTAAATCCAATATGATTCAGCTATGTTTTCTTGATAGTATCAATTATACTCATTTCAGCTCCTTCAACTCTCAGCACTAAGATCTTAGCCTTATCTTCAACATTAATAACCCAGATATTCCTGCCATCCTGATTCACCATAATTGTAGAAATGATCGCGTAATCGTAATATTTACTTTTTACAATTGACCTAATGTCAGTAGGCATTTCATTTTCATTTGCATAAATCAGATGGTATACCATTTGACCACCTTTAGTAAATACGGCCCTATTTCGTTGATCGTTATAAATAAAATTTACCACATACCTTTTATTTACTTCAAACCATTGCGGGGCTTCTGCATCTTTAAATAAACGACTAAAAGATGAAGTAACTTGGTCATTGACGACTGTCTTACTTAAATTACCACTAATTGTCACCTCAGGAAGGCTTATTTGCGCAGATATGCTATTCATCCCCAGCAGGGATACAAATCCGCTGAATAATAACATTAATAATTGCTTTTTCATTGCACAATGAATTAATTACCAATTAAATATAAATAAGTTTTTAATCCTGTAAATCAATCGTGTATACACAACAAAGTCTGGACTTCATACAACACTAATAAGTTTATAAACTGCTTTATGATCAAATAGAGGTAGTTGGTATACAAGAATGTGCAATTCATAACCAATAATTAAAAAAATAAACAATAACGTGTATATTTATGTTATAAACAGTCATCCCCCATTGTTTAATTTGCCGCAATTCAGATTAAACTGTACTGCATTAATACATCAGAAAATGAGATATCAATTGCAAGTAATATGATATGGAAATGCTTAATTGTGGATGACGAACAACTTTCCTTAAAGACCATTGAAAAGTATAGTAAAATGGTTGAACAACTCGAAGTTGTAGCCACATGCAATAGTGCTTTTAAAGCTATGGAGTATATTAAGACTGAAAGAATTGACCTAATCTTTCTAGATATAGAGATGCCAGAGCTTTTAGGTACTAGTTTTATCAGAACTTTAAATCATCTTCCTAAAGTTATCTTTATCACTTCGCATCAGGAATTTGCTGTGGAAGCCTTTAAATTGGGTGCTGTAGATTACTTACTAAAACCAGTGACACTGGAAAGGTTTTTAATGGCAGTTAATAAAGCAATTAATACTTATCCCCAAGATTTAGAAAGAAAGAATCACCTGCCCTGGGGAGATCACCTATTTTTAAGATGCAATGGAAAAATGGTAAAAATAAGCCTGGAAAACATCCTATACATTGAAAGTATCAGGACTTATGTCAAAATATACCGTCACCTGGATACCCCTCTTTTAGTTAAACAATCGCTAAGTTCATTAGAATCAGTATTACCTCAGCATCAGTTCATGAGAGTTCACAGATCTTTCATTATTTCAATTGACAGAATTACAGCTTTTACCAATCATGATGTTGAAATTGATAAAATAGAAATACCCATTGGCAGACAGTTTCTTGCTCAACTCAAAAAAATAGCGTTGTTAAAATAACAACGTAACTATGTTTAATACAAAAAAAAAGCCTTACAAACTGAACCAATAATTGATCTTCATCATAAAAGTATTGGTGGCCGACAATCCAAATATTCTATCTAAATTACTACCCCAACCCGGATAATAGATATTATCTCGATTAGATCGGGTATTCTCCCAAACAATGTGCATGGTAGAACCAGGTAAAAATTCCCAGCGTGCAACGAGGTTAGAACGGAATTCATTAAAGCTAAAGTTAGGGTCTTTGAAAGACATTGCATTGCCATCTATATCAACAATATAATTGCCAGCATTGTAACTGATCTCATTATTATTAAATTCAAAAAAGCGTTCTGTAAAATTACGTGATCGTGTATCTGCTGATAATTTAAACTTGTCGTATTTAGCAATAGAGGTGAAAGGAGAGCCATAATATTGGATTGAAAAATCTGGTGTAATATTCATCTGCAAATTCAAAGTCAGTCCATAAGTCTCCTGCTTCATCCGTCCCATAATATATGCTGCATTATCTGTCTCCGCACCTGATGGGGCGATAGTATTTACATACTGCAGATCGTCTTTATTCCAGGCATAGTTAAGTTGTCCTGTCACAAGAAAGTGATTTCCTAAACGGAAAATCATGCTAGGACGTATTTCATTGTAACCAGTTTCCTGATCTAAAAAATGTCTGCCATCATAATTCAATTTGAAAACCACTTTTTTAGCACGATCAGTACTAAAAGCTACATTAGTTTGAAAATTTGAATTATATCTCATATCTGAACCCCCTCTTAGCCTGCGACTATCCACAGTATTCCAATTGTATGTTTCTTTAACATCCATTTCAAAACGACGTTTAATGGTCAAACTGCGGAACCGAAGGGCAACACCATTATTTGTTGGCTTTCCTCCAAAGTTCCAAACATTTTTCTGAGTCAGATTAATCCCCGCAAACCTGAAAGGTCCCCATGGATCTGTTTTTCTAAGTACAACCTCAGTTTCGTTAGACTTAAAATCAGATTCCCTAAGGTAGCCCACGTCATTTAAATCGAATCCAGGTGATGACCAACTTAAAGTCTGCGAAAAATTCCATTGTGCATTTCCTTTCTTACCCACTTTTATATATCCCCCTGTGCCTTGCAACGAATTTTTATTGGGATCAAGGTTCAGATAATCAGCTCCTGATTCCCTATGAAAATAATGTGTCGCATTCATCTTCTTATCTAATACAGCCTGCGGAGAACCATGTAGAGTGCTAAACATAGTTTTGGCATCTATATAGTACAAACGATTTACAAAATATTGCGTAAAGTCTATTCCTGTTGTAAATGCATTATCAATCATCGACTCCCTTAAATGATCTTTTCCGAGACTTCGATTTACAGAGGTGACCATAGCCCCCAACAAAGTATTTCCTTCCCAATTTTTCTGAACACGTGCTACTGTATAATTCGTTAAAGGCTCAGTCACCTCTCTATCAAATACCCCATTACGACTCACCTTCGACGATGTTTGAGCGGTAACACTCTCCAAAAGACCAATCGTTACTCCTTTTCTATTTGTACCTGTCAGCTTTAAAGCCCCAATGATGGGTATAAAACTCGGAGAACCAGCAAAATTTTCAACATTGTTTATACCCCGAGGTTTATAAGTAGGCATAGCACCTATTCTCCGAGAATAGAACATCATCCCATCCTCATTATTATTGAACTCTAAAATGTGCTTTCCCTCAAGGAAGAAAGGCCTTTTTTCATCGTAAAATATTTCATATGCAGATAAATTCATTACAGATGGATCGAGTTCCACCTGACCATAATCGGGGTTGACTGTTAAATCAAGTGTAAAATCGCTTATTGCTGCTTTTACATCTAATCCAGCACCTCCTGTCCAACTACTTCCTTTCTGAAAAGGGCTATTAGGTATTTTAGGTTCATTAATATATTTGCTCTTCACATGAGGCAAGAACTCTATTCCCTTAGGCTTGGGCAAATCGTTCATGCCATGCATCTCTCCAAAAGAAAAAACATGGCCATTATTCTTTATAGGGATCAGACTCCAATTCTGGACCTCGTTATTTTTACGGATAATGCGTCTAACATGTAAGCCCCAGATTCCATCTGTATTTTTCTGGTTATACCTCAGCTGACTGAAAGGAATTCGAAGTTCTGCTGTCCAGGAAGAATCTGGTAGGTTAATATGTGTCCGTCCCTCCCATACAGCGTTCCAACTAAGATTTACTGAAAGTTTATCGGTAACAGTAAGATCTGTCTTATTTCCTCCTAAATTGATATTAAATTCTGGTGCAACGCGGTAATCATGATAAGTATCAAATGCAATGCTGATCAGATCACCATTACTATTATCGTCTCTATTGCCAATAAAAGCATTCATGTTCTCTGGATGATCATCTTTGCAATAAACGCCTACATAAATATTGTCATCGTCGTAAAAGATCTTCATTCGCGTCCATGATCCTGTATGCACACGTTCAAAAGGAATAACCTGCGAAAATTTTTCAGACCATTCACCTTTGTTCTGCCATATATCTTCATCCAGTTTACCATCCATCCGTGGTTTTTCTCCAGAAAGCTTTGTGACATTATAGGTACGTTTATAAGCGTCTTTGAAAGAGACTACTTCTTTCCTTTTATCTTGTTGAGCGCGGCATACAATATGGATAATTAGAAAAAATAGTAAAGAGCAATATCTCATGAGTTCGATTTTTTTAGGAATGGAGCGAAATTAAGTGTTGGAATTAAATTAAATCACACCCTTAACACTCCCCTAAATCCTCTTGCGGCGTAATAAGACTCAGCGCCATTATGATACATAAAGACTGTTCCATAACGGTAATCACAAAAAATAGCTCCTCCTAGTTTTCTAATATTGTCTGGTGTTTTTACCCAGCTAGAGGTTTTCATATCAAATTTGCCTAGTTTTTGTAATTCTCTATACTCTTCCTCTGTTAAAAGCTCTACTCCCATTGCAGCTGCTGCATCCATTGCACTATTTGCAGGTTTATGTTCTTTCCTGGAATCTAAGGCTGCACGATCATAACAATAGCTTCTGCGCCCTTTAGGACTCTCTATCGAACAATCATAAAATATATATTCATCAGACTTCTTATCATAACCAACAACATCAGGCTCACCACCAGTCACTTCCATATCATCGAGCGACCATAGTTTTTCTGTGTTAGCTTCTAATTTCGTCTGTACCTTTGTCCAGTCAATTCCTTCATGACGACTCATATTTTTTTGAAAACGCTCTTTCAACGTTTTGAGTAATTCTTCACGTTGCTCTGGTAATAATTCCTTTTTATTGCTTTTCATACTATTACGTCTATAGGTATTTATTAACCATTACCATTCTTATGTTCAAAATGGCTATACAACAAATCTAAATAAATGACAGAAAAAAATACAAATAATATCTATGAAACTAAACAAGAAAATTAATTAGTTCAGTCCATCGTTCAATTCTTGCTGAAGGCTTTTCCCCTTATCCTGATTATACCATTTTTGGAGTTCAATTTTGATAGTTTCGAAATCGGCCTTTAAGGCTGTTAATTCAGTATATATAACCTGGCATTCAGCTGGCCTTGGTCCCCAGTTCAATAGATCTTTTCCCACCTCATCTCTAACAATTAGTTTAGGAATAGCCTTGCCACCATTGGTAAGATATTGATTAATCAAAAAAGGTTCTGTGTCTCTTAACTGATAGGTTGCAGTAATTAAGGGATTCAGCTCCGCTATTTTATGAATAAAAGGGACAATATGAGAAGCATCTCCACACCATGGCTCAGTAATGATAATCCACTCTTGTGGTGCTTTGATATCAGCAATAGTTTGAGCTAAAACAGGATCTATCACAGCTGTTTTTAACCAGCGTTGTTGGCGCGACCAGTTTAATTTTGCATAATCCAAATAGTCTGCATTGTCGTAAGGTGCAGGTGGGTTTGGATTGGAAAGAATTTTCTGAAAGTGATCTTGATATTGCTGAAAGTTCATAAACTCAATTTTAAATTGTAATTCAATATATGTTGTTAGGACAAATCTGACTTTTTCTACTGAATTTCACAGTCTGCAAAATGCCATAATTTATGGCCGTAGTTTTTTAGGCATCAAATCTTTTATAATATCAATTGTCTAAATTTCATCAATTCAATCTGTACCCTAAAAAAATAACTTTTCTGTATCTGTAACCAATACTATCACTTTCCTAACTTTGCTGATCAAGATTTAGAGTTATGAATGGATTTACAAAAAAAACAGATGAAATCACCTTTCGAAAAGTATATTTGTCTGACCTAAAAGCCGTCCTAGATATTTATCAGGAGACAAGATCAAACCTTTCTACGGATAAATTAACAACGCAATTTGGTTTACCCTTGGCTATTGCAGAACATAGTAATAAATTGATAGGATTTGCATCTGCAAAATGTAATGAATCAGAAGAAGTTGAAATCACATCATACTATAAAAATGGAATTTGTCAATCAAATACTCAAACATCCCTTGAAGAATTAGCTAAAAGCACTGTCTATTCAAGTTTCGACACCGGTCCGGAGGCTGTAAAAAAGATTAAAAATGCTACTGATAGGTTGGTAACATGGTTAAATAACTGCTCATAACAATACTGTTGATAAATGTTGGTAGCCTATAGAAATAAAATTAAATGAAGAAGGAAGCACTATATTTAAAAATCGCAAAAGTAATTGAAGAACAAATAGATAGTGAAACTTTAAAGCTAGGTGATAAGCTCCCTTCCATTCGAAGTATTCAAAAAATCTATAATGTAAGCATTAACACTGCCAAACAAGCATTTTTAGAGCTAGAAAGCAAGTCACTAATTGAAGCAAGGCCAAAGTCCGGATATTTTGTAAGTAAGACTTCGCGACGAAAATTTTCACTACCAACGGTTAGCAGACTTAAGTCTTCGGGAGATGAAAAACATCCGGAAGATCTCATTAGCAAAGTATTTAATACGCTGGAAAATAAAGATATCAGACAATTTTCTCTTGGTGTTCCAGACAAAAGTCTTTTACCAATTGCAAAACTGAACAAAGGTATTATTGCCGTTGTACAAAAGCTCAATGACGGTGGTACTAGTTATGAGCCAGTTCAGGGAAGTATCAATCTTAGAAGAACAGTTGCTAAATGGTCTCTGGTATTAGAAGGCAAACTTACCGAAGATGATATAGTTACCACTTCAGGTACTATGAATGCCCTTTACAATTGTCTTATAGCGGTAACACAACGTGGAGATACAATTGCAGTAGAAACACCTGTATACTTTGGCATTCTTCAAATGGCCAGATCAATGGGACTTAATGTTATAGAAATCCCCAACAACCCCTTAACTGGTATTGATCTTGAAGCGCTTAAAAAGGTTTTACCAAAGCTCAAAGCCTGTTGTTTTATTAGTAACTTCAGTAATCCACTGGGCTGTCTAATGCCAGATGAGCACAAAAAAGAGCTGGTGAGAATGCTCACAGAATATAATATACCCTTAATTGAAGACGACCTTTACGGGAACCTCTTCTTTGGAGCTACACGTCCAAAACCCTGCAAAGCTTTTGATGAAGCCGGTATTGTAATGTGGTGCGGATCGGTTTCTAAAACGCTGGCTCCCGGGTATCGGGTGGGATGGGTAGCACCAGGAAAATTTAAAGATAAAATCATCAGGCAGAAACTTTTACAGACAATATCTACACCCAGCTTGTATCAGGAGGTGATTGCCGACTTTTTAGAGCACGGAAGATATGATCATCACTTACGGATGATAAGGACAAAACTGTATATGAGTTGCCTGAAATTCCAGGGAGCGATTGAAGATTACTTCCCACATAACACTAAAATTTCTCAACC
The DNA here is from genome assembly GCF_041645105.1 of Pedobacter sp. Classification (GTDB taxonomy): domain Bacteria; phylum Bacteroidota; class Bacteroidia; order Sphingobacteriales; family Sphingobacteriaceae; genus Pedobacter. Next base: position 782,687 of record NZ_JBAZQQ010000002.1, on the reverse strand, counting down.
TCAGGGCGGTTTTATGTTATGGCTTGAGCTGGATAAAAAAATTGATACTGCGAAGCTGTTCGATATTGCTATTAAACAGAAAATAAGTTTTGCACCTGGCAGGATGTTTTCGCTACACAATCAGTACAATAACTGTATGAGATTGAATTATGGTCAAGAATGGAACGAAGACATAGATTTTGATCTAAAACGGCTAGGAAATATCGTAAAATCAGCGATGTAAATAGCGCACCGAGAACAAATCGGCACGCTATTTTTAATAAAAACACTAATAAGTAGAAGCACTTATTACAGTCTTGTTACTTCTTCTATTCTGTAAGATTTTATACCATCTCCCATCTCCCATTTTAGCTCAGCACCTTGAGGATAACCAACAATCGCTACACCAATTGGAGATAAAATAGAAATAGTGTTATGCTTTCTTCTTGCTTTTGCCGGAGGAAGAATAATGTGCGTAAACTCCTCACCTGATTCCAATTCCCTAACACGCACTTTTGTGTTTACTGTTACTACGTTTTCCGGAATATCTTTATTCAGAATCTGTGTAGCATTTTTAAGCTCAAGTTCAAGTTTTTCCTGATTATACTTGCTTAATTGCCTTCTTCTGATGTGATCTTTTAAAAGGTCAAATATACCTGTTGATAATACGATTGATGTAGTCATAATATTTAATTAATAAGTGATTTGTTTTATTCTGTCTGTCAGTACCCGGTTCATTAGTGATTCCCAATAAACTGCCTTTTTTTCCAGTTTACTTCTCATCCATTTATAGTCTCGGAACTTATTATAAAATGTAATGGTTAATGGGGGCTTTTCCTGATCCTGATAGTTCAGTTCAAGTTGGATACTTACCTGCTTTTTAATGAGTTTAAAATTGCCAACATCGTTCATGTCGATAACCTGTACAATATTATTTCCTAGGTCTATGTAGAGCATCTTATTTTTATGTTCATCAAAACCTAATGTTTTCTTCTGAAAATGATCTGTTATAGAAAGCTTCATTCGATTGCTTGAAGCGATTTGTGTAGAGAAAGTATCTAAACGTTCTCCTCTATTTGTATTCCATTTTCTGTAGTTTTTGATCAGGAGGATTACAAAAGCTACAGCAATAAGAATAAGAGAAAATGTAATATGATCTGACATAGCTAAAATTAAATGTGAAATAATTAAAGCCTGCACAGCAATAAGCCGCAGGACAACCAACTGAAAGTATAATTAGCAGATTTTACCCCGTACCTTTGAAAAAAGGTGGGGCCTAATTAATAAAGTCTTTGCTGCTTTTAAGAAAAGCATCCCCTAATTCGGATTGAAGGGATAGAAAACGATTAAATATAGCCTTAGCCACCTGCAGCTGTACTGCAGATTGATCATCGGATAGTATATTTAATTGCTTATACGGATTCATTCTTACAAAGATAGCCTTATAAGTAAGATAAAAAAATATAGGTAACTTTTGGTTATCTTTATTACACTATTATGCTAAAAAGTCAATTCCAGGATGAGAAACCATAGTCATTAGAGATTTAATCACTCTATTTTAAAACATTTTTGCTCCTGAACTGTAATTATTAAACTTAACACTTAATATTTTAAATCATGAAAAGAAAAAGTTTACTCAGCATTGCCTTGCTTGGCCTTTTGATGGCTCAAGCCTGTCGTGATACCGGCACTAAAGAGTCAGCAGCTCATTCGGCCGCAGTTGACTCTGCCATGAAAGCAGATGTGATTACTGATACTGCAGGCATTAATCGAGGAGCGGGTACAACTGAATTTATAAATGATGCTGGCCATATTGGATTACTAGAACTTGAACTTAGCAAAGCAGCTTTACAAAAAGCAACAAATCCTAAGGTTAAGGACTTTGCAAAAATGATGGTAAAAGACTATACCAAAATCACAGAAAAGCTCAAAAAACTTGCGGAGAGTAAAAAAATAACCTTAGCGACTACATTACCCGAAGCAGATCAGGCACACCTTGCTGAATTACAAAAAATGGATGTTGCAGGATTTGAGAAGCATTACATGGGGATGATCGTAAAAAACCATATCAAGACACTTGATCTTTATAAAGGAGCAGCAACGTCTGGAGATAGCCCACTCCAAAACTTTGCAAAAGGAGTTTTAAAAACACTGGAATGGAATTATAAACAAGCAACTTCAGTGCATAATAAATTAGATTTGTAACAGCAACTAGATTTTTTTTAAAGCATTTTTAAGGTTATTTTTAACCTTATTGATGTTTTTCCACAGGTCCCCTTTTTCTTTTACACGCTGTACCATATTAGAAATGTCAAATTGTTGAATACTTAAACCATCTTTAACTTCCATCCAATCTAATGGGGCAGATACTGTTGCGCCTGGTCTTGGTCTGACTGAATAAGGTGCTGCTATTGTTTGCCCCTTTCTATTTTGTAGAAAATCAAGATAAATTCTCTCTTTACGCTTTGAAGGGCTACGTTCTAAACTCGTCTGATCTGGATGTTCTTCGAAAACCAGTTGTCCGATATAATGAATAAATTCCTTCGTAATGTTATAATCATAAGTTCCGCTAATTGGAATAAAAATGTGCAATCCCTTAGAGCCGGAAGTCTTCACAAAAGAAGTAATGCCTCTTTCTTCCAGTATTTTTTTTGCTGTTTGAGCCACCAAAATAACATCCTTAAAATCTATATCATGTGGATCGAGATCTAGCACTGCATATAAGGGCACTTCTGGTTTTTTATAAGTACTTAGCCAGGGGTTAATCTCGATGCACCCCAAATTTGCCATCCACAACAATGTAGCCTCGTCATTGCAAATCAGATAATCAATATCCTTATCATTACTTTCGGAATGCAAAGGAGCAGATTTTATCCATGATGGAATTTTATCTGTATCCAAATCCTTCTGAAAAAAACCTGGAGCTGCAATTCCATTTGGGTGCCTGTTAAGAGATAGTGGTTTATCTTTTAAATGTGGTAATATGTATGTTGCAATTGCCTTATAATAGTCGATCAACTGCCCCTTACTTATCTTTTCGTCAGGCCAGTATATTTTATTTAAATTTGTTAGCGTTACTTTCTTTTTTCCAAATTGCTCTACTTTTTCTGTTTCCATATTGTATTTTTCTTTGGATTCGATTGAGTTAAATGGTACTTCTGCAATCACATTTTCCTTTTTTATATCTGCTCTTAGCCCCTTAAATACAGGATGACGTAAATGTCTATCTGCTGTCCATTCAGCATAAGTAACTTCGCATACCAATTCTGGTTTAACCCAGGTAAAACTGCGCTCTTTATGGACCTGCTGATCAACAGGCTTTTGCTTAATAATCAGCGACTGTAGCTGATGATATATTGATTTCAGACTTTTTTCATTGAATCCTGTACCACAATTGCCAATGTAAACCAGTGTACTCTCGTCATAAATCCCCAGGGCCAATGAGCCAAAATACTGACGTCCACCTTCTGGTCTGGAATAGCCTATAATGATCGCCTCCTGAGATTGTTCTAATTTAAATTTCAACCAGGATTCGGATCGTTTACCACTGAAATAATGGCTTTCACCATTTTTTGCGATAATGCCCTCTCCTCCTTCTTTTCTAACTTGTTCAAAAAGTAATTTTCCCCTCTCCGTAACATGTTTACTATAAAGCACCAGTGGATTGGCTAACTTGCTAATAACCGTATTTAATAATTCTTTACGTTTTATTAGTTCCATTTCACGAAGGTCATGGCCATTTAAAGACAATAGATCGAATACCCAGAATTTGAGTGGAACTCCATCTTTTGTATGATCATAATGCTGAAGCAATTGGAAGCTACTTTTTCCTTGATTATTCTCAACAATCAATTCTCCATCAATCACGGCGTCCATCTCTAGTTTTTTTAAGACTTTAATAATTGATGGGTATTTATTACTAAAATCAATTCCATTTCTTGAAATCAATTTAACTTCGCCTTTATCTGTACTAAAAGCCAAGGCCCTATAGCCATCTAGTTTATGTTCGTAAATCCAATTGGGATCATCAAATACTTCAGCAGATAATTTAGCCAGCATAGGCTTATAAATAGCCTGATCTATTTCATTATGTTCTTCAACTGTATCAGTTACTAATCTTCTAGATCCCGTTTTAACTTTTTTTTTAAAATCCAGTCCACTTTTCTTTATAGCAGCAGAAACTAGATCTTCAATATTGAACTTCTTATGAACAGCATATTTATCATTGTGCTTAATTAACAACCATGCGTTTTGCTCTGAACTGTTAATTTTAACAAGCGCGAACTCGCCTTTTAAGATTTTTCCATCCAACTTGAATTTTAAGTTCCCTTTATGAAGGCCATGCCTCAAATCCTTTTCAGTACCATCATTCAATGCAGTATAAGTTCCCGAATCAAATATATTGACTACACCTCCTCCATAATTTCCAGCAGAAATTTCTCCTTCAAACCTACGATAATCATAAGGATGATCTTCAACCATCATTGCCAAGCGTTTATCCTCAGGGTTTAAGGATGGTCCCTTCGGAACTGCCCAACTTTTAAGAACCCCATCCATTTCCAGACGGAAGTCGTAGTGCAAATGAGATGCATGGTGCCTTTGTACTACGAAAGCAAGAGCTTTGTTTTTTTCAGTTCCCTTTATTGCTTTACCTTTAGTGGCAACTTTATTACTTGCTATATCAGGTTCAGCAGTTTTACTGAAATCTCTTTTCTTTTTATATTTCTCTAAAGACATATCTTAAAATCAGGTTAAGCTTTTTTATTTAAACTTTCCATCAATTGCTCATACAGATCCTCACTTACTGCTTTCTTAGGTTTAATCTTTTTAACTGTCGCCCTACGCCCTTTAGCCTTGGCTTTAATGATTTTTAAAAGCTCAGCAGAATAGTCATTTTTAAAAACATCGATATTAAAAGTGGTGGTATATTGTTTGATTAAAGCCAACCCCACCTCAAGTTCTTTTGGATTGATGGTTACAGCGCCTTTCATTTCCATTTCCTTAGTATCACGAATCTCTTCCTGAAAACGAATCTTAGTGATGACAATAATTCCATTTAAAGGATGTATCACGCATAAGTTCTCTGTATTTCTTAAAACAAATCGTGCTACACCTGCCATTTTTGATTTAACAAGTGCTTTTAATAATAAGCTATATGCCTTCTTACCCTGTGGCTCAGGTTGTGTATAATAAGTAGTTTCGTAATAAATTGGATTAATTTCGGCGATATTTACGAAGCTCTCGATCTCTATCATCTTTGTTTTTTCAGGTCTTACTTCTTCAAAGTCATGTTCATCTAAAACAATATACTGTTCGTTTAAAAGATAGCCTTTTACAATATGATCATAAGGGACCTCCTTTTGGGTTTTCTCATTAACCCTTTTAAATCTGATATTAGAATGGTCTCGCTCATCCAGCATATCCAAATCCAATGAACTATTCTGCACACCAGAAAACAATTTCACTGGAATATTTACTAATCCAAAACCTATCGCACCTTTCCAAATTGATCTCATTTCTTAAATGCTTAAATAAAACACAAAAACTATTTTATACTTAAACAAGTGGTTTGATAAAAGGTTCAGGAAATATTTCTTGTTGTCTGTAGCGATTCTTATAAAAGATACGTCTATGTAAAAATTATCTAGCAATATGTCAGAAGAATTACAACGGGAAATTTCAAAAGTTCCTGAATGTCCTGATATGGACAATGAACTAATTTCAGCCTTAACAGATCTATGTTTTCAAGAAGAAAGCATAACAGGGTCTGACTTGCTTTTTGTTTTTGGTTCTAATGTTCAACACAGGGAAATTGCTGATATCATCAAATACATGCTAGATAATGAACTTGTTGACCAGGTTCTAATTACAGGTGGAATTGCCAATTACAATGGTTCCTTCTATAAAAAACAGGCAGAATCAGAACAGATTAAATCTTTTATTCCGCTGGAAAAATATAAAGACAAAAGAATTTATACAGAAAACAAATCAAAAAATATCATTGAAAATATAATTGAAGCTAAGAAAATCATTTCTTTCAAAAACATTAGAAGCATGACTTTCTTAGCCCATTCTTATGCCTCTACAAGAGCAGCGTTATCATTGAAGAAATACTTTCCTGAAATTGAACTGCACTGTATTCCACTTCCCTTACCTACTGATTTTTTGAAATATCCAATCAGCAGACAAATGTGGTCTAAAACAGAATATGGACGTGGATTAATATGGGGCGAATATTTGAGATTACTGACTTATGGTGAACGAGGCGACTTCCCTATAGAAGAGATTAGGGAAGCTCTTGATCACGTTAAAGTACTTACGGAACAAAAATCCTTATCAGTAGCTTAGGTATTATTTAGAAAGGAAATTCAATTGTCCAAAATATTCGGGACGATGAAAATCCGGACTTTCAACTTCAATCCGATTCCAACATAGAAAATGGGGATCAGGAAGACCATCACCACATTTATAGAAGTTCGCTTTACAATTTACTCCGTTAAAGGATGTAATATTATCTTCAGAAAATACTGTTGCAGGGATGCTCAGCAAAAGCTGCCATTTAACCACATTACTACCATTATCCCGTGTATAATTGATTGAAGTATTTATTCTTACCTGGTCTAAAAACTCTGCAGCTATTGGCAATCTTTTTCCTCTACCTACTCCATAACCTATTTTTAATGAGCCTAAACAATTAAGCTCAATGTTATAATAAGCGACTCCATTAGTACCAAAGGATATAAAAAACTCTACGCAATTATCCTTGTGAACATTTTGATTGTAGTCCCTAGAAACTGATTTTAATTCTTTTTCTTCTACCTCATATCTGATCAGAATAGAATTTCCATTATGAGCAATAGAAAAGCCAGCCTTAGCAGTAGTTTTATATTCTGGCCAGGGACTATTATCGATAAGTCGTAAAGGTTGTTTATTTAACAGTAAACCAAGGGTATGTAAATCCTCTCCATTGTCCCCAACATTAGGAACATCAATCACTTTCATCATACTTTAGTTTCTATAAAACTGATAATTTTCTTTAGTAATAATGTCTATTGGCATATAATATAGCTTTTCTATAGTCCCTGAATGAACGAAATGTGTATAAAGTGCCATTATACCTCTATAACCTTGCTCTATTGGTTTCTGACAGATAAGAAAATCGATAGTCTGCTTTTTAAGATATTCTATGTTGTCATTTAGAAAGTCGAATCCTATCAGTTTGATATTTTCTATACCTTCCTGCTCCAGATAACGAGCTACAGAAGATACACGTGAATTGGTTACAAAAATCAGGTTTATATCATTCTTTTTCAAAGTCTCTGATAAGCTGCTTTTTACAGATTCATAAGCTGTATCTCTAATGTCAACCTTTAGAATTTCATTTGTTTTATTATTGTCAACAAAATATTTCCTAAATCCTTCTTCTTTTCTAAGTAAGTGGTGATGATTATCTATTTCTTTTGAAATATTTACAATTAATACTCTATCATTTTCTTTTAAAAGATAACCTGAAATATGTGCCGTAAGATAACCACTATGGTACAAATTTGGTCCGATATAGCATAAGCTATTTTTATCAGGTATGTCCGAATTTATAAATACACATTGAATATTCTTTTTTGAGCATTCATCAACAAAACGGCTTGATTCCTCAATAAACATCGGTGCCAGAAGGACACCGTTAAAATTTGCTTCAAGTATTTTTCCCGCTTGTTTTGTGAATGATTTCTTGTCATTCTGGTCAAAAAGAAAAGTTCTTATCTCGATACCATATGCTGAAATCTCTGATTCCGCTTGTTCAACACCACTCAAAGGTGCAGACCAATAATCTGTTTCAGCTGAAACAGATGGAATTAAAACAGCAAACCTTAAGATCTGCTTTGAAGCTAATCGTCTGGCAAGAATATTAGGTTTATAATCTAGCTCTTCTATTATCGCGTCAATCTTCTCTTTTGTTTTTGCAGAAACTCCAGTTCTGTTATGCAAAACCCTATCAACAGTTGCTATAGACACATTTGCCTTTCTAGCTATTTCCCTTACGCCAACTAATGTCTTCTCTTCGGTTTTCTTCATTATTTTATCAGGTAATCTTATTAATATAAATTTGCATTTATTTTATCAAATAAAATGAATGAAATTATAAAATAACAAAATTACGTTTTTTTAAAAGAGCGTTAAAATTAATTCTTTAATACCTAGAGAAAAATGCTGCTTTCTGTATCTGTAAACATATTAGCATTTTGATGTCTACGCAATATTGTGGAAGGGAATTTTTCATCTATTTCTTGCGTAACAGTATTGTGTACAGCTTTTGCTTTGTTTTGTCCGGGAACCATACAGAAAAGGTATTTACCAGCAAAAAGTGTAGGGATGGTTAAAGTAATGGCATATTCGGGAACTTTATCTATTGTACTGAAACAACCATCATTTACTTGTTGTTGTCTGCATGCTAAATCAAGATCGACAACTTTAACCATCAGTTTATCCTCAAAATCGGCAACATGAGGGTCGTTAAAGGCAATGTGTGTGTTTTCACCAATACCCATACAAACGATATGCGGCGGAAATTGTTTCAATAAACTTTCATAGCGCTCGCATTCCTGCACTGGATTAACTGCCGTTCCATCAATATAGTTGACCGTACGGAATTTAACTTTATTAAACAACCTAGACCTTAAGAAATTACCAAAACCTTGAGGTGCATCTGCATCTAATCCGATGTACTCATCCATATGGAAAGCATTGATTCTACTCCAATCAATATCCTTTTCCAATAAAGTTGACAAAAACTCATTTTGAGAGGGTGCAGCTGCAAAAATCATGTTCAGATAGGGTTCATCTTTAAGCAAATCAGTAATTTGCTTATAAACACGTTCCGCAGCTAGCGCACCTAATAATTTTCTATCTTCTAATACTTGTATATTAAGATTATCCTTTTTTATTTCTTTAATCATTATTCTATCCTTCTATTATTCCCAACGATTTTTTACTCATTTCGCTGTTTGCATTGTAAATCACCTCTCCTTTTATTATAGTCATACCGATGTTGATATCTGCATCGAAAATAACGATATCAGCATCTTTTCCTTCCAGGATTGAACCTTTCCGATCTCCCACTCCCAATATTCTTGCTGGAGTGGAAGTAATCATCTGTATAACTTCCAGCAATGGTACATCAGCGTCCTTAACCATTGTTCTTACCAGTCTATCTGCAGTTGCAACACTACCGGCAAAAGCGGTTCTATCCATCAATTTAGCCACACCATCCTCAACAATCACCTCTAAGCCATCATTGATATTTCCCAATATACTTTTACCTGGAGGCATGCCCGTTGCCCGCATAGCATCTGTAATCAAGGCTGTTCTCGATGCTCCCTTAATTTTATAAACCAATTTCAATAGAGGTGGTGGCAGATGTATTCCATCGGCTATGATTTCCACATCCATTTCATCAATTAAATATCCCGCCTCTATTGCACCAGCGTATCTGAATGCATTTCTTCTACTTACACCAGACATGGCCGAGTAAAAGTGAGTTGCTAAGGTATAGCCGCTCTCAAAAGCTTCTAATACCTCTTCATAAATGGCATCAGTATGGGCTATTGCTGCGATTACTCCTAATGATTTAAGGTATCTTCCGAACTCCAAAGCTCCTTTTAATTCAGGTGCAGCACTCCATCTTCTAATAGAATGAGAATGGTAAAGTACTTTCTTATATTCCTCAGGATCAGGATTGCGCATATACCTGGGATCTTGCGCTCCACATTGATTCTTAGAAAAATAAGGTCCCTCCAAGTGCATTCCTAAAAACTGAGACCCTGACGTATTTAGTTTATTAGCCTCTTCGTAGTTGTCTAATGTTTGCAATAAATTGCTCAACTCGCTGGTTAAGGTAGTAGGGCACATCGCTGTTGTTCCATACTTAACATGTGTCTCAGCAATTTTAAGAAAGGAATTTACATCTCCATCCATAAAATCATAACCTCCGCCACCATGTATATGCATATCGATAAATCCAGGTGCTATATATTTACCTTTAGCATCTATTTCAATTGCATCTGCCACATCGGCATTCCCTTCAATAACACCGGTTATTACACCGTTTGTTATGATAACTGTTCCATTTTTTATCAGACGATAGGGGGTTATAATGGTACCGTTATATATTTTTATTTTTTCGTCACGCATAATTGATGTGATTTCAAGGCAGAAATTGCGTACAAATATACCAATAATGATGGTTTTTGTGTACGTACCCGAGTAAATTGTTAAATTGTGTCCTGATCTTAATAATTAATACATTATTTACTCTTCATGGCTATTTCCAATGCTTTTGTTGTAGTATAATATTTACTCAACAAAGCATTCTTTTCCCATTCTGGAAGTTTTCTTTCCTTTAAATAACCCAAATACTTTTTAGTTACTTCAGCAAAATGTGCTTCATGCCCTACTTTATATGTTTCAGGTATGACAACTTCCCAGCCTTCTTTATTAGATTTTAATGCTAAACCAGGATATATTTTACTTACTTTTTCAAAAGCTTTTTTAAGACTGGCCTCATAACTAGCCTCATTCTTCTTTAAAGGAACGATGTATAAAGTTGGTTTGTATTGTTGCTCTGCTCCCTGCTTAATAACCAAGTTGGCTTTTGTACCTCTCATTACGGAATAATGGATATCTCCTGCTCCAGCTGGTGCCTGAAAATTCCAAATCACAGATACTTTTGCATGTACTCCTTTAATTGTATAATTCATTTCGCCATTTGAATATACATTCAGTATGCTATCCTTTACATCTTTTTTAAGAAAAGCAGGATATTCTGCAGCACCCGTACTTAATTTAAATTGTGAAGGGCTAATTGCAGTTGCTGAACGTTTTGCTGAAATCATGTTGACATCAGTTTTATAGTCAATATTCTGATCTGAGAAACACTCCCACTGAATCATATCAACTAAATGTGTGGTTACATCAACCAAACCATTACCCTCCTGATTTACATCATAATACCATTGCGGGCGAATTAATGGAGCTCCCGAAACCAATTTAAAGAAGTGATGGACACTTTCTTTAGTAATTGCAGGATTTTCTGTTGTCCCCTTTTCAAGCGAACCGAATATTTCTGATTGTAAAGACAACTCCTTTTGAAGCATATTTGTAATTTCATAACGCTCGGTCATGATATCATACAAAACCACCTTATTTTTTTCAGCAGTTTCAAATGCTTTTTCTAACTGTCCAAAACCATTTACATCGATTACCATTGGTTTATCAGCCAAAACATTAATACCCGCACCAACAGATTTTAGAATATACTCTGTTTTCTTTTGATTGTTACCTGCAAGAATTACCAGATTACCTTTTTTCTCATCCAGCATTTTCTGAAGATAATCCTCTCCTTTATAGGTTTTTTCCTGCCAGGCCGTAGGTTCTTCCGCTCTTGTATTGTATTTCTCAATCAGTTTTAAGTAGGCTTCGACCTCTGGTCCTTGTGGTGCATAAACATGCACTACTGGACTTATTTCTTTATACATTGACTTTTGCACAAGTGCAGCATGGAAGTGTCCAGGATCAAGGGTTAGTAAATTAATCTGAAGTTCATCAGTTTTTTGCTCCTTATTCTGGCACCCAAAAGCCAACATTGTAATCATTCCCAGCACCAATGAAACACGTTTTTGGCCGTATTTATAGTTGTATTTTTTACTTGAAAGCATAAAAATAGTTTTAAATTGTTTTAGCTGTTTTAAAAGACCAACTTCTGATTTTATGACCATAAACTGCATAAAATATGAGGTATAGATAGCAAGGAAATAAAACCCAATATGCTACTCTCAAATCAAAAAGATCGGCATAATAACCGTAAAAAAGCGGCATTATTGCATTCCCGCACAAGCCCATAATCATTAAAGAAGCTCCTACTTTAGTAAAACGTCCCAAACCATCTAGAGCCAAAGGCCAAATTCCAGCCCATACCATTGAGTTAGCGAAACCCAGTAAAACTACAAACCAGATAGACACATCAGCAGTATGGCCAAAAAGTGTGATGTTGCCTTTAGCATAGATGATGAGTAGGGTAAAAATTGCGCCTAAAAATGTACATATTTTTAATGCTGTTGCCTGACTGATAAATCTTGGAATTGTAGCTATCCCCAGTAAGTAACCACATATAGTTACAAACAAGGTATAAGATGGAAAAGCTTTAGCTTCAAGCAAATGAATATCCATAGATCCGGCATATCCAATAATCGTGTCGATTGCGATAACCTGTGTGCCAACGTGTAAAAAAATACCAAAGGCACCAAGAATTAAATGCGGGAACTGAAAAATACTGGTTTTACCAGAGTTAGCCAATGCTACATCTTCGCTTTCTTCCTCGGTATTAATTTCTGGAAGAGGAGAAAAGCGTACAAATAACCCCAATCCTACCAATACAGCTGCCACAACAGAATAAGGTAGAATTACCCTTCTGATCAATTCATCAAGTGCCGCATTTTTTGCGACTTCATCCATAAGAGGAAGCTGTTTGAAAAGATCACCATCAGTAGCTCTTAATATTACAGCAGCAAATAATAGGGGTGCAAGTATACCTGCACCTTTATTACATATACCCATGATACTAATTCGCTGAGCTGCACGTTCTTTTGGCCCTAATACAGTAATGTAAGGATTTGCTGCCGTTTGCAGAATAGCCAGTCCCGACCCAAGTGTAAATAATCCCAAAAGGAAAATCTCATAGGTACGTGAAAATGCTGCCGGAACAAAAATTGCCGCACCAACAGCCATCGTCCAAAAACCAATCATCATTCCTTTTTTAAACCCTACAGACTTTAACAAGTATGAGGAAGGAACAGACATGACAAAGTACGAGATGTAAAATGCAAAGGCAACCAGATAAGATTCAAAATTATTGAGTTCACATGCAATTTTAAAGTATGGAATCAGAATTGCATTTACCCAGCTTACAAAGCCGAAAATAAAAAACAACAAGCCAATAATCAGAATAGAAATTACGGTATCGCGCTTACTTAACGAACTTACGTCTACGGAAGCTAAATTTGTTTTCTTCATGAATTACAATTAGATGGTTGGCTCCCAACCTTTTTGATAAGTTCTGCTCCAGTATTTAAGCGCTTCTTTATTGTTTAATATATGGCCATTCTTTGGATCGATATTAAGTGTGCTACCTGTACGCTGTGCAATGTTACCTAACTGAACCAGTAAGGTACTTTGGTGTCCACTTAAGATATCTGAATTTAAGGCCGTTCCTTTTCTAATTGAATCAAAGAAGTTATTGATGTGAAGTGCATCTAGCGCCTGAGAAGGATTCGTTAGACTTCTCGCATCAACTACAACATCATTTTTAACTTCTTTAACCAATTTATTATTTAAATCGTGAATGGTATAACCGTTTGTACCATTAATTTGTAGAGTGCCACTTTCGCCATAGAAAATTACACCAACACTTGCACCTTCTACATTACGACCGTTACAGCTTCTACCTTCCCATGTAATGGCACCTTTATTACCAAACTCTAAAGATATTACCTGAGTATCTGGAGTTTGCCAATCATCCTGGTATCTGTAACGACCACCTGAAGAGGTTACTTTTGTTGGATAGTCAACACCAAGTCCCCATCTCGCGATATCAACCATGTGTGTACCATTATTTAGTGCCTCGCCAGTACCCCAGTTCCAGAACCAGTGCCAGTTATAATGCAGAATGTTATCTTTATAGGCCATGCGAGGTGCTGGTCCTTGCCATAGATCATAATTTAACCATGATGGCACAGCAGTTTCTTTTCCTATTCCAATAGACGGACGATTATTAGTATACCATGTCTTTGCAAAATACGGCCTTCCGATTACACCACCATGTAGTTCATTAATTGCTTTTACAATATTTGGCCATGAGCGGCGCTGGTTACCCATCTGAATAACATTTTTATATTTCTTTACTGCTGCCAAAAGGATTTCCCCTTCATTTGGATTATGGCTACAAGGTTTTTCCAGATAAACATGTTTACCTGCTTTTGAAGCCAATATTGCTGCAGGAGCATGCCAATGATCAGGAGCAGCTACCACAAGAGCATCTACATCTTTATATTCTAGAGCTTTTCTAAAATCCGGCTGGGCTTTAGGAAGTTTATTTTGCTTCTTTTCTACCTGACTGATACATTTTTCCGCGGCGCGGCTATCTGTATCACAAACATAAGTGATTTCGCAATTTGGTTGTATTGCAAAGTTATTAGCTAAAGCTAATCCACGTGCATTCACCCCCATCATGGCAACTCTGATTTTATCATTTGCCCCCATTATATTTGCATAGCTTTTTGCACTGAATCCAGGAAGAATACCTCCAACAGATAGTGCCGCTACGCCAGTTACTGCAGTTTTTATAAAGTCTCTCCGGTTTTTATCATCTAGTTCATTCATGTGTTTTGTGTTTAGATCAAAAATTGATTATTTCTTATTATATAATTTTACTGCTATTGGTTATTTAGCTTTAGTTAAAAGTTTTTCCATACTTACCGGACTGCCTCCTTTAGCTTTGCTTTCGTCAGCCGCTTCCATAAAGGCAGCAATTTCTAAAGTTTCTTCTGGTTGCACGGGTACTACACCTGTTTCAAAGAACTTGATAATTTGCTCTAATAATGGATTGTACCCTTTAAAAGTACCTAATGTGGTATTCGATTTTTCACCGAAGATCCTACCTCCGTAATCACTTTTACCTTTTCGTGTTCCTCTAAAAGTACCAATCCTTCCATCATTCCATACACCTACCACAACATCAGCATCAGGTGTATGAACACGCGTTACAGTTTTACATCCTGTTCCCATCACTGCGAATAGCATTTCTACTCCATGTATTCCATACCAGAATAAATCCGGGTGCGTTACTTCATATTTTGCTGGACTATAAGTCTCTGCTCCAAGAACTTTACCTATTTTACCTGATTTCACTTCATCAATACCATCTATATATCTTAAAGAAGATGAAGAGAACACTGGAGTATTATATTTTTTTGCAGCAGCAAATATTGCAGAAGCATCTGCTAATGAAGCTGCAATAGGCTTATCTATAAACATTGGCTTGCGTGCTTTTAATACAGGCAAAGCTTGTTCAAGATGCAAACGACCATCATTGGTTTCCAGAAACACTACATCTACCTTTTTCAAAAGATCTGCTATAGAGCCTACAATTTCTACTCCCAGTTTTTTTACTTCTTCAATATATCCGGGGATACGCTCGACACTGCTTTTAATATCATTACTTCCCTTTGGATAAGCTGCCACTACTTTATAACCTCCGTATATAGCAGGTGAATCAGCTGCATTAAGGGTTTTAGTGAATGCAACCGCGTGGGAAGTATCCAAACCAATGATCCCTACTTTTTTCCCGGCAAGTGAACCAGACATGGCATACAAAGGATTTAAACTACCTGATACTCCTAAACCAGCACCGGCTATAGTTACCATTTTTATAAAATTTCTTCGATCGTAATTACTCATAATTATTTTATCTATAAATTTAATTTACAATTTTGTTTATAACCTATCATAAAATACACCTATACCTCGTTCATTTCCTCCGTTTTCTCCATTAACCCATTTAATCTTGCTACCATTCGTGTACGTACCCGAAAATACACACTAATTATTTAACAAGCAAATTTATTTGGATACTATTTTTCATAGAAGTATAAATCTATAATTTACTGATGGTCAATCAGCCATAAGAAAAACCCCCATAAGCACCTATATAATTATACAATACAGGCACTTATGAAGGAAAATAATAAAATTTACGGATAATATCCGATGGCTGCAGATTCAGTGGTTGCAAGCCCAGTTGAATTTATTGCGGTACCAATACTGGCAAGACCAGTCCATGGTCCTGTCGACCCATAAGCATTCCAACAACGGTAAATTACATTGTATTGTACATTGGTATTGGTATTTCCACCAAAACGAATAGCATCACCATCAAGACCAAGCTGTCCTGACATTATGCTTCTTTTCTGCAATATTGTACCACTTGATAACAATCCTGCATCAGCGGTACTGATTAAATAAGTTCTTCCAGTAGGATTATAACCGGAACTATGAAAAACAAGATTGTAACGCGTTGCCTGAGATCCAACTGTACCATAGCTAAATGTATTTTTAGTAATCATAAAGTTAGTACCCATCTTTTCATCTCCAGGATTCACATCATTAAAAACCGGAATCTCTATAAATGGTGGATTAAAACCTGTTAAATATGTTCCTGTAGAAATAAAATCATTATCATACACGACACCTTTATCCGAAAGATCCCCCCTAAAGCGTACAAATGATCCTGCACAATTCTTAAAATAATTGCCTATCAAACTTACCCTTTGCACTCCATACGCACAATAAATCATGTGTGCAGAAGAAGTAGTACCAATGTTTTCAAATGTACAATTCTTAACCAGGATACGATTAGTTGAAGGGTAATGAATGCCAAGTGCCCCATATGCTACGCTGGGCAAATCTACAAAAAAGCACTTTTCAAGACTGAAATCAATGCAGTTTGACATCCTCATTGCATAACCTGACGACGCTCCTGTAAATTTTAAACGCTCTACTTTTATATTCTTGCATGAAGTAAAAAATAAATAAGTAGCAATTGAGCCTGTAAAAATAGCCCCACCTTCTGTAACCGCGGTTTTAAGCGTTAAAAGATTAGTGGTATGTCCGATGTTATTAATAGCAATAGTAGAAGCGACATTATAAGTACCATCATCAAAAATGACATCCACAGGCCCACTAGCTAGTGCGGTCTGTACTCCAGTCCAAAATGCTGCATTTAAAGTGGTTGACGGATTAACATTAATAGTGGTTGTTGAGAGTATGCCTAACATTTCACTGTTAGATTTTCTATCTAATTGCTCATTTAGCAAAGCCGAAGGTGTATCCGACTTCTTACAAGATTGAAATGCCATCAAAGTGATTGCAGTTACTGATAATAATAATCTTTTCATGCTTATTGGTTTTATGATTAATTATTTGATTAATTCACCTTTCAATAATCATTCTGCACCATTCCCGTTTTTAAAATAAAAATTAATTTGCCAGCCAGTATTTATCTTGAACCATTTTCCGATAAAGTTCTAGGGCTTCTGGACTACGTGCAATTACACGATCGTTGTGATTTTCCCAGATTACAGCTTTTACATTCGGTCTTTTAGTTTTAAATTCAAACCATTCTCTAACCCACCTAACCGGATCAATATCATCAGAGAAGCCACCCTCACTAATCATAAAAGGCTTATAATGTGCATACTTCTCATATGCCTCCTTAATATTTTCTAAGGGATACCTCATATCTTCACTCTTAGCGGCCTTTTTTCCAGGAGGATAAGAACTTATCCCAACCCAGTCTACATACTGATCACCTGGATAATATTTCTCCATTTTATTCCAGTCTTTATCTGGAAAACTCAGGTAATTAGGCGACCATACAAAAATATGATGTGCAGCGGCACCGAGTTGTTCTGCAATGTTATACATTCTGCGCCAGGCTTTTCTGAAGGTGACAGGATCTAATCCATAAGGCACCCAACCACCATTGAACTCATTCATTGGTCTTATCCAGATGGGATCGTTCATTCCTTTTAAAATCGCCGGATCTACTGAATCTTTAAAATACTTCGTGAAAAACTCATCATACCCCCCTGTCGCCAGTGGTTTTAATTCTTTAGGCAGCCAGCCTACAGAAAGGTGTCTTACACCGTTATAGTCTTTATTCAAATGAATTTCCCTATGTTTCTGTATTTCCAGAAAATCTCTTCCTTTTGCCATACCCTGATACCAAAGAACCATTGAAAGCTGCTTGCCAACCTGTTTTTCGAAAAGATCAACGACCATACCTTTACGTCCTGCAAGTTCTTCTTTGCTGTATCCTACGGAAGTTGGAAATGCTCCATGAAAACAACCTTCAGCTGGAACAGAACGCCAGGTATTCTTTATCTTTCCCATTAAACTAAGCTCATCTAAGAGTATCAATCCCGACTTTCCTCCAGAAGCCGATGGTTTTAAAACCAGCTTTACAAACCTTGCTTTCATTGCCGGTCCTGCAGCCTCAACAGAATAAGGTTTATTTCCAATATTGGTCTTATTGCTGACAAAGCTCTGTTTCTTAAAAAGAATCCATTTATCATTCTTTTCTTGCTTTACAAAAACAGCTGCACTAACTGGTGTATAGGCATTCAACTGAGCAGATGAAATCCCATTCACATTTAGTTTTTCCAAGTTTTGGATACGTCCCAGGTCTACTGTAATTTCCAGATCACGGGTTCCTTTCCAGCCTACATATTGCGCAGTATTCAATTCAGGACCTGTATTTAAAACTTCGTCTGTAAGTTTGGCACCATCAGACCAGTTATTAGAGAATTCGTCTTTGTAAGTAGTATCCGGCTCTCTTGAAAAGCGATAAAACTTACCAACACTTAAATTACCAGCAGTTAAACTTCCCTTATCCTCGGCATCATAAACTATAGTTCCTCCGAGCTTAGCATTTGAAACCATCTTTTGTGCCATCACTGAGCTTCCAAAAAGAAGAGGAAAGCAGAGCAATAAAAATTTATAATTTATCATCTATTAATTATTTAATCAAACCAACGTTAAACAATACAGGCTTCTTCATCCAGGAAACACCTATTCCATTAATCTCAAAAACAGCTTTTTGAATTTCATTCATTTTTTTTGAACCAGCGCTTGATATATCCCCATTCTCTGACTGATATAATCCATATTTAATTCGTTTTAGCTTTGGATCTAAAACTTTAATTCCAGCTGGTAAAGCTGTATCATGCATACCATACGCCACATTCTCTTTAAAAACTATTTCAGCTTCTTTTTCCAACCATGATATTATGGATTGATTCGTATAAATAAGGTTGTTTGCAATCATACTGGTAATTGGAGGAAGCACCGATTTTTCATCCTTACCTGCACCAATCACAAAATTTTCTTTACAATCTATGATCGTATTACCGGTAATTTCTGCATGCTTAACTTGCCAATAACCAAAAAGAGGTGGATTAACCCAGGCATTTCTGATTAGAAATGCAGATGTGAGGTTTTGGAAATAATTGTTATAAATTCGGTGACCTTCTCCAATAATACGAATCCCATTTGCCCCCTCTATCCCATTGCCAATAAAATAATTGTCATAGACATTAGCTTTATTACCGTGTCGCAATACCAGTCCACCTTTACTTTCATAGAACAGGTTGTTCCTTATAGTATTGTTAGTAGATTTATTGGAAACAATCTCTACCTCACCATCGCAATGAGTGAATATATTTTCTTCAACAACAGTGAAAGAATCGTGCATAGACCAAACGTCTGTTCCTATCCTTAGAATTTCACCTCCATTTCGGCCTAATGGTGGCCTGTCAGCAAAAAAATTATGATCAATACGATGGTAATTAGGGGTATTCGAAACGTATATTCCTATTGTTGTACCAACATGTGTTTTTCCTTTTAAATAACAATGATCAACTCTATTTTTCACGCCATACAGTACTATCCAGCTATTTCTTACTTTCTTCTCTGGATTATTATAATCAACTATAGCAGTGTTCGTCAACCTGCAATTTTCAGATTGTTCTGAGAATGTAATTACATTTTCAGCCAGTGTATATCCGTCTTTAAAGTTCAACCCATCAACTACCAACCAGCTCCCATCAATTAACAACGATGAGGATCCACTAAGCACGACGTTCCCAGCTTTTTCAGCAACCAAAACAATGGGTAAAACCTTCGTCCCCTTTCCTTTAAAAATAAGCCTTTGATTCTTCCAGTCTCCATTTTTTAGGATTACCTTATCCCCTGCATTTAACATGATAGTCGATAATTCAGCAGCAGAGCTTATTTTATAAATTCTGGCTTTTATCCCTCTTGAACCACTTTGAGCAAAAATTTCATGGGATGCAAAAAAACAAAAAAAAATAGTAAAACCAGCGGCTTAGTGGCTGCGATACCATTCTTTATCCATAATACACTTGTTTGACTGTTCAGATTGTATATCATTTTATCGGAGATATAATATACAATTATTTACCCGACAACTTTTTAACTAGCCATTCGTTCATTTTTACTCTTTGTTCAGGTTTGTATTCGTGTTCCGCTTCCTTTACAATCAATAACTCTTTAGGTGAGGTTATCATATTATATGCAGCATAACAACTAGTTGGGGGACAAGTTTCATCATTAAAACCCCAGCTGTAAAAACCTGGTATTTTCAGCAGACTGGAGAAATTAACCATATCATAATATTTAGAGGTTTCAATCTGTTCTTTGCTCACCTTATTAACATCCCTTAATGAATGTGGCCAACCACCTGTTCTGTCAGATAGATAACCTGTCTGATCACATAATCCAGGGAAATAAGCTACCATATATTTCACCCTACTATCTAAAGCTGCAGTGCTTATAGTAAGTGCTCCACCCTGACTTCCACCTGCAACAGCCAGATTTTTCCCATCAAATTGAGGTAAGCTAAATAAGAAATCATTAGCCCTTACACACCCCATAAAAACACGCTTAAAATAATATTCATCGCGATTGTTATTATTGAAAAATGGATATCCTTTTAACTCAGTATTTGCCATACGGTTATAAACGCTATCAGCCATGTTTACCGGAATGCCATGAATGCCAATCTGAAGTACAATGAAACCTTTATCTGCAGTTGCAATATCTGCACTATACCTTCTCACTCCAGCTCCAGGTACCCTTAATATTGCAGGATATTTCCCTTCCTTTTTTGGGGCGCTTAACATTCCATAGATCCTTGAACCTAATTTGTAATTCTGAAAACTTACCTCGTAAACATTTACAGTAGCGGTACTTTTTTCAGGGATAAGTTCCATTTTAGCATCCATGGGGATTTTTGCCAAATCAGCTTTTGCTTTGTTCCAAAAGGCTACAAAATCCTTTGGCATATTGGTAGTCGGTTTAACCTTTTCTGGATCAAAAGCAGCAGTGGCCATCCCCTTATAGTTCTTGCCATCTATCTGTGCAGTAACAACACAGCGCAAGAACCCCGGCTTATCTAAACTTCCCCCTTCTATTTGTTCCAGATCTTTATTCTGAACCAACGAACCTTTTTTAGTTGGCACCATCCTTTCCGGTCCAATGGAATAATTTAGTTTAACATCTTTGAGTAGTTGATTACCATTCATTGCAGAAACCGTAAAAGTTACTGGTTCACCGACTTTATACACCCAGTCAGAGCGATCAGCATTGACTACAATCTTTACTTGTGCAAAGCATACTTTAGTAATACCTAGCTGTAATAATATAGCTGAAAAGATCCATACTGACAATAGTTTACTTTTAAAATTCATCACCATTTCCTAAACTATATTACTTTAACAATACCCCAGCTTTCAGACCTAATTATTGACAGATTTGACTTAAAAACTATGCCTCCTGCTTTTGGCCTAAAATAGCCTGAACCTTCAAAATTATTAGGATCATTTACAATCTTCCAATCTGCTGAAGGCAGCTCTTTTCCATTAAAATACATTTCATTTATCCCCCACATTTTTTGAGTAGGACCAACACTCGATTTGTTACCAATGTATTTCAATCCTACATAAAAAGGTTTTCCCGAAGCAATCAATGCTGAAATATCAGCTTCACCAGATTTTTTCCATTCTTTAGAATCCGCAAGTTCAAACATTTTAGTGATGTCAGTCCAAGTAGCTTTGTTTATTCCTTCCATAGAATAATCTCCGTTGAAATCTGTAGAAACAACAATAGAGAGAT
Organism: Pedobacter sp.; assembly: GCF_041645105.1. Taxonomy (GTDB): domain Bacteria; phylum Bacteroidota; class Bacteroidia; order Sphingobacteriales; family Sphingobacteriaceae; genus Pedobacter. Next base: position 760,907 of record NZ_JBAZQQ010000002.1, on the reverse strand, counting down.
TATTTTTTTGTGCACCAAACATTACCTGAGTGGAAAATGACAGGCTGTTTTTACCAGTTTTTATAGCATTTTGAGCTGATGCAGCAAAAGTCATAAGAGAAATTACTACAAGTGCTTGCAGAGCTGCTGCAAAACAACTTTTAATTTGGTTAAATGATTTGTTCATGTGGTTTGGTTTATTGGTTAATTTTTATTTTTAGTGTGGTGGCCTATACCGAGTATTCTGGTTTCCACAGCTGCATCACTCCAGTATCTGCCGCTGTATTTCCCATATGAACCGCTATTGCAGCGTCACGTCCTGTAAATACATTTGATTCAGGTTTTTTACCATTTTTAATACAATCAGCAAATGCCATAAAAGCATAAGCAGTCGGGTCTAAGTTTTTATTGTCTGGACTTTCAAACAATAAAGGTTTGCCTTGTCCTGGCTTTATAGACTCAATTGTTGCTCCAGTTACACCATCTACAATCCCCAAAACTTTTTTTGTTGGTTCTGGATAAATTACAGCACTGCCACGTCTGATATCAAGAGTAGCTTTAGATCCAAGAATTCTTATAGCGTAACTATTATTTTGATTACTTAAAATTGAAGTAACACTGGATTTTACTCCATTTGCATATTCATAGATAGCGCGAACATTATCATTGGTTTCTCTTCCATCTTTCCAAAAGTCTATCCCTCCCAGTCCTACAACTTTTAAAGGGTGACCACCAAGCATCCAGTTTGCTATATCTATCTGATGAGCAGCAAGTTCTGCCATAACACCACCAGAATACTCACGATACATCCTCCAATTGATCTGACGTTCCATTTTTGGATCAGTAACCTGTCTGCGCCAGTTGTCATTCCTATTGTACTGACTCTCTATATGAGTAACCTGACCAAGCCAGTTGTCATCAATAATCTGTTTTATCTTATGGTACATAGCGTAATAGCGATATTGATGACCTACTTGTAACACCAGGTTTTTACCTTTCATTTTATGAACCAGATTCATCGCCTGCTGAATATCATAAGTCATGGTCTTTTCCACATAAACATGTTTTCCAGCATCCAATGCATCAACTACCATTTGATAATGTAAATTAAGTGGTGTAGCAATGTACACCGCATCAACCTCCTTATTTCTTAACATCTCCTGGTAATTTTTATAATACTTCGGATTTGAAGATTTAGAATACTGTTTCATTGGCTGCAAATGCGCATCAACAATATCGCAGTAAGCAACAAGATCCATTCCAGGCAAAGTTTTAATAATACTTGCGACCCCTGCTCCTCTCTGTCCACAACCTACCAAACCAATCCTTACTTGTTGATCATATTGCCCGAAAGCAAGATTAGGTAAACCTGCCATTGCCAAACCAGACAATGCTATAGAACCGTTAGATAAAAATTTTCTTCTGGAAATATTAAAATGTGCCATTCTTAGGATAATAAAAGTTTAATGCTAAAGCTGTCAATATTAAAGTAATATCAAAGCCGTGTACGTTACCGAAGATATTTATTATAATTCAAAAAATGAAATAATATTTTATATAAAAACAAAATATTATAAAAAAAAATGCTTTATCCCAAATTGATAAAATCAAATGAAATAAAGCATTCTAATAGATTGCAACAAACTATTTAGTTTATTTTTTCTCAGTGTTATGTGAAAGAATAAATGCTACCATTTTCTTCGCATCTACTTGTGTAATTTTTGGATGCGCAGCCATTGGAATTTGTCCCCATGTACCACTACCTCCTTTAATTATTTTCCCAGCCAACATTGTAGTATTAGCATCTGTGTTCTTATACTTTTTTGCAATATCAGCATATGATGGACCTACTAGTTTACCATCTGGCTTATGGCAAGCAAAACAGTCTGATTTTGCAATCAATGCTTTACCAAGCTCTATGTCCTTTTTAGGATCTGTCGTTTGACTCTTTGCCACTCCGCTACCTAATAAACCGATAGCAAAGCAACATGAAAATATTAAGGTTCTGTTCATTTTGTGTGTATTTTAGGATTATGTGTTTCAGCTAAAATATAATATTTCTGTTTACCAATTGAATAAATATCTAAATATTTTCAATTTCTTGTGAATTTTCAGTGTTTTTACTTCCTTAATCTATTTAATGTATAGCAAACCAACTTATTATCAAGAGGTTCTCCTTTTTGACTTTTGATGTTATCCAAGCCCAATTCGTATACATATCCTGCCTTTAGCGCATCAATAGTCAATGAAACTTTCTTTCCATCCGCAGACACTGTGATATTTCTTATCAAATCACTCTGTAAACCAAACTGGTCGGAGCCATATTTTTTATGGTATTCATAATAATAATGTCTCATTTTGTAATTACTCTTATTCATAGCCGAATTACGATCAATAGGTTGAGTAAAAGTAAGATCAAAGCCAGTACTTGTTAAACTCATGGTATATACATCAACTGGTGTTCTACCTGTGAAAACAATTCGTTGAATTCCCTCATCTCCAAGCCAGCCATGAGAATTCTGACCTACATACAGGCTTCCGTCTGGAGCAAAAGCAATTCTATTGTTTCCTTTTCTAAGACCATGACCATCCAAAAATGGAATACATGCACCCTGGATTTCACCATCAACAGTTTCTAACATTACCCTTACAATACGTTCTTTATTCATTTCTCCGATCAAAAGCTGTCCTCCGAAAGGTCCAAATTTGCCATTTGTATTGTCGCACAATGGCTGTGTTGGAGAATTAGCCATTATACCATGCGGAAAAAGAACTGCTGCTTTTGTACGCATTTCATTTAAGACTTCCCTTGATAAATGATAGGGGTTTCCTTTATTCCAGCCTTTTGTCCAGATTAAACTTCCCGGATGTCCGTAAAAATTTCCTTCCTTGATATGAAAAAGAGGGCTAGTCCCAACCCAATCCCCTTGATTATCGGTAGCAAATAAATTTCCTTTACCATCAAAACCAAGACCATTTGGTGAACGAAAACCTGATGCATACGGATGTAGTTTTCCATCTGGTGTAAGTTTCATAATCCATCCCCTATAAGGGACAGCCGAAAACATTTGTCGTAATCCATTAGCACCATCTCTACCCATTGTATCAATTTTCCCTCTAACTTCAGAACGCATGCTTCCTCCTGGTGAGGATGAATTCAGTGCTATAAAAAGGTTGCCATTTTTATCTTTAACCGGTCCATAATTATATTCATGATAATTACCGGATATACCAAAGTCATCAGTTACATTCTCATACAAATCGGCCACACCATCACCATTTGTATCTTTGATTCTGGTCAGTTCAGGGCGCTGGATAACTAACATTTCACTATTACTAATTACCAATATGCCTAATGGGTCATGGAAGCCCTCTGCAAATAGTTTCCATTTTTTTGTTTTAGTATTGTAAGTCATTACTTCGCCACGAGTAAAACAAGCTACCAATCGTCCATCCGGTAAAAACTCAACAGCCCCATTCTCACTGGTTAAGCCCTCGGGCATTTTTATTGTTTCTACCCTATATGATACTTTATTTTCCGGATCTTCATGTATGTTGACAGCACTGCTAAAAAGAACTGCAATACATAATCCTGTGATTAGTTTTAATTTCATAATTCAGCTCCTTCTTTTGCAGTTAACGTAATCGTAAAACTTTTGGCTTCAGCTGCAGTAAGTTTAAGTTTGTTTTGGGTCCATTTACCTTTGGATGATGCATATTTCACGCCATCATTTTCATTGGTAACAAACCAGATTGTTTTATTTGCTTGAGGTATTCTGAATGTCCTTACCAATCCATTTTTATTATTGCCAGGCTTTACCATTTCATACACTGAAATTCCATCTATTGTATAATGAAATTCAGGGTAACGATTAATCAACTTATACCCCTTATAAGCTGCTACAGGTTCTTTGCCATTTTGAGCTAGTCGAAAAGGAAAAGCATTATCTCGAAAATATACCTTACCTACTACTTTTGCTAAAACATCACCTTTACCTTTCCACAACTCTGAATTATCCAAAAATCCACCTTTCCATGCAAAACGTAACCTACAAGTTCCAGCATCCCAACAGTAAGACAAGTCATCCGGTAAGCTTACAGCAATAGCCGCTGGACTTGCACCGGCAATAAACACCCGGTATAAATAAGGTGCAATGGGTTTATAAGGATGCAGCGGCTTAGGTTTTGCAGGCATTTTATGCCCAGCATGCATATCATCATGCTTTTCGCCATCAGACATTTCTGCACCCCTTCTATTTGGAGGAATATTCATATCCTTTTCCAATGCAGGCATTTTTCCTGTTGTATTTACATACATGGCTCCATACATTACAAAGCCATGTCCCGGATAAGTACATACATAAGGATAAACTCCAGGTTCTTTTGGTGCTGTAAATTCGATTGTTTTTTTCTGATGAGGAGAAATTACTGGTACAGACCAAAGCACTTTATCTGATTTAGGAATATAATTCAATTCAGGCCCTTTTTCACCTAGGTTCAAAGCTGCCATAACCACCTCTTCACGTGCACCAGGTTTAGTAATGAGCATATTATGATCCATGTCATCTGTATTTTCAAATACAATTTTGACTGCCTGACCAGGTTTGACATTAAAGCGCACTACATCAAATTGCAAACCGGTTTCGACCTTCATTTGAATGGTTTTCACCGCATTATTAACAGCCTGTCCATTTGTTTTAATACTAAGTAGCCCGAAGACCAATAGCAAAATATAATTTTTATTCAAGCACATATTCTATCCTTTAATTGAAGTTAACCATGCCTGTGCCATCAGCTGCGCCCCGGCCATTGTTGGATGTACACCATCCCAGGTCCAATATATACCAGGCGCCTGTTTTTGTGCCATATCATAGACCTTTTGATAAGGAATAAAGAATGCACTATACTGATCGGCTATTTCTTTAGCAGCTACTCTAAATTCTTTGAACGCAGGATCCCATACTTCATAATTTCCTTTAATTCCAGCTACACCAAATGGCTCTCCTATGATAAGTCGTACATCTGGATTCTTTTGTTTCGTTCTGTCTAACAAGTTTTTAAAATCATCCCTATATGTCTTTATAGTTCCGGTATATCCTTTTGATTTCACGTGCCAGTGATCATTTACACCTATGTGAATACTTAATACAGTAGGTTTTAATTTCATACAATCTTCTTCCCATCGGTCAGCCAATTGATATACCTTATCGCCACCAACACCTCTATTATATATTTTGAGATCTTTATTAAAGTGTTTACTCAGCAATTCTGATGCTGCCAGAAAGGCATATCCCGAGCCCATTCCCTGAGCACTATTGAAAATCAGATCAGTTCTTTTCCTCTTAGCATCCGTAATAGAGTCACCTTGAAAAAGAATAATATCATTTGCTCTTAAGCTTACTTTATCAGCTTTCTTTTCAGTTATTAAAGCTGCGGATACGATTTCGGGAATACCAAGTGTCATAGCCCCTGCCAAAGATATTTTTTTTAGAAAACTCCGTCTGCCTGAGGTATCATTTTGTTCAGTCATTTTGTTTTTTATCAGTATAAAATGCTTATAATCAATTTATGGGTTAAACATTTCAGTATAATGTGCTGAAGGTTCAAGAATGCCACCACTACGCTTATAATAATCATCATTTAATTCAAACACCCCATTCTTGGCTTTTGTCCACGAAGCCCCTGATAAAGGGTGATACCCCAACATATTCTTCCAGTTCCGGTAATTCATATCACCATTGGTTTCCATGAATCCCATTCCTATTCCAGGAAAAGGCATCAAACGTGCAGTTAGATTTTTATTCCAATCAATCAAAATTGGGTTTACAGTAAGATCAGCACATAAACAAGGAATTTTCCGTTCTGCAGCGAGGTTAGCTATTTTCATTGATTGACTAAGTGTCTTGGCTATTCCCTTTAATACCATCGCTCCATAACCTTGTTCAATTCTGCGTATGGCATCCATTTCATTATGCACACTTTCATCTGCTGCAATCCTGATACCCACATCCGAAACATTCTCTTCATTATGCTCTGTAAATGGTTCTTCATAAAAAAGAATGTGTTCATATGCCCCAATCTTTTTGGCATGATCAAGATAACGCATTAAGGTCTCCTTACGCTCATACCTGGCATTTGCATCCATAGTATAGATAAGCTTACCATCTTTAGTTTGATTTGTCCTGAGTCCTTTAAGCGCTTTGTGTACTTCAGTAAGTCTTTCCATGTCATTTTGCAACATTACTTCCTGACTACCTGGGTATCCTGTCTTTATCTTAAAAACAAAGAAGCCAGCTTTTGCTGCATCTTTTATCTCTTGCATCGGCATACCATAAGGTATCTGATACATAATAGCCACTTTATCATTACGATGAGAAAGCCCCTTTTTATAATTTTCAGGTATCATTTCATCAAAGTTTTTATATTGATTTTCGGCGGCATACAATAACCATGCAGCATTATCTGTACTAACCAGGGCGTTGTATATAAAATTAACGTTCAGATCCTGCCTTCCTGTTATCTGTTCAGCCTGAACAAGCAATTCCGGAAATATGGCATCAAGTAAAGATACAGGGTTTGTAAAAGGAGTTTCTTTAATTAATTCCAGTGCCTTATTGACTACCAGATACATTAATGCATTTCCTCCAGCTTCAGAATAACTACTAAACAAATCGGCATCTCCATACAACACACTTTGAGTAGCAACACCTATTTTGCTATGTCCTGATGAAGATTCCAGCTTCGAAGCTACCTGCCATAGCTCCGAAAGATACCCTCCTTTAAAGCCAAATGGTCGTACAAGTTTTTCACGTTCAAAATCTGAATCTGTTTTAATGACCTTAATATTCTTCATAGTTTGTGGTATAGGATGAATCATCTCGGAAAAATTGCCTCCAGAAAATGCTGTAATAAGTCCTGTATTCTTTAAAAACTGTCTTCTGTCCATCATTTCCTGGGGCAATCAGAGCTACATTTTAAAACGATTGTTTACTAAGAAAATCCTTTACAAAATCATCATCAATCAAGTGTGGGTAAGCTGCACAAACCCTGGTTATTTCTTCTGCTTGTCCTTCAGACATCTTCTCATCAGGATTTAAACACCAGATTCCTTTCATTAATCCTTGTCTTTTTAGTACTTCATGAATTCCTGGAATACAGCCATGGAAAGCATGTGCCGGATCAAATATCGAAGCATTCATATCAGTAACTTCCACACCTTTAGCTAGTAATGATGTCACATTCGAACGTCCGTTGGCTTTGCAGGTTTTTATTTCTTCTAATAAAGCCACAGAAGCATGTGTCCACACAGCCCAATGTCCTAAAAGTCCACCGACAAATTCTTTTTCAATCTTCTGACCATTAATTTCAAATTTGTAGGGGGTCAATAAATCGGCAACAATATTATCGTCATTACCTGTGTACAGTGCTATTTCTTCTCTTCTACTTGAATGACAAACTGCTCTTACTACATCCAATGTCTGGTAACGATTAAAAGCAGCAACCTTTATGGCTACTACATTTTTAATTTCAGCAAATTGCAGCCAGAAATCATAAGTAAAAATCCTTCCTCCTACGCTAGGTTGCAGGTAAAAACCAAAAACTGGCATTACATCAGCAACCGCTTTAACACGATCAATAATCTCTGCTTCTGTCCATCCTTGTAGACCTCCCATACTCAAAAGACCTATATCATATCCATATTTAAGTGCTGTTTTTGCTTCCTGAACTGCCTGTTCTGTTGGTCCGCAAATTCCTGCTACTTTAATAAATGGACGATCAAGTTTTGCTTTATCTATCTCTTCAGCAGCTAATTTAAGAACTGTTTCATATAGATTAATTTCCGGATCTCTAATTTCAAACTGGGTACTATGCACACCAATAGCAATTCCTCCTGATCCTGCTGCCATATAATAACGAGTAAGTAGTCGCTGACCTTGTTCATCCAGCTTACGATCAGCAGTTAATGCAAGTGGGTGCGCTGGAATAAAAGTTCCGGCATCCAAAAAATGCTTTAATTCAGGTTTTAGTTGATTTGTCATTAAAACTGTCCTTTCCTTTCTTGAAAATGCGTTGGTTTGTTAGAAATCTTCCCTCCACCTTGTAGCCAGCTTACAGTCATCTCTATCATTTCTCTAATGGTTACTCTTGGATAACCAAAAAGTCTATGTGCTTCAGAGGCATTATTTAATAGTGCAGTAGGCTGTACTTCATTTTCAAATAATGGTGTTTTATTCAATAATAAACCGAATTGTTCTGCCAGCCATTTTACTGAAAGCGTTTCCGGACCAGTTACATTCAACAACTTTGTAGGTGTACTGCAATGTAATAATGCACGAATGGCAATCTCATTTGCATCACCCTGCCAAATAACATTCACAGTTCCAGTAGTTAAGTCTATTGGCCTTCCTTCATTTACAGATTTAGCGATCTCTAATAAAACGCCATAGCGTAAATCAATTGCATAATTAAGCCTGTAAATTAAAGTTGGGGTATTATTTTTTTCTGAAAAATACTGGAATATACGTTCACGTCCAAGGCAAGATTGACCGTATTCACCAACAGGTGCTACCGGGTTCTCTTCAGACATACCTCCACTGGTTACTGGAGTAAACGGATATACATTACCTGTTGAGAATGCAACAATACGGGAGTTTTTAAAGCGCTCAGCCACACGACCAGGCAAATAGGCATTCATAGCCCATGTAAACGCTTCTTTTCCAGTAGTTCCAAATTTAGTACCAGCCAGGTAAATGATATTCGGTACATCAGGTAAAGCAGCAAGATCGGCTTCATTTAATAAATCAGCTGATATGGTCTCTATACCTGCAGCTTCCAACTCTTCGCGAGCCGATGCGTCAGAAAATCGGGATACACCAATGATACGCTTTTTAATTCCCGCTTGCTCTATTGCTGATTTAGCTAACATAGCCATGCTCGGCCCCATTTTCCCACCAACTCCAAGTAACATAATATCACCTTCAATTTTATACAGATCAGCGATCAATCTATCTGATGGCCTTAATAATTCTTGTTCCAGTTGTTCTAGTTCGGTCATTGTCTTACACGTTTATTATTTAAAAAAAAGTTCTTTTACATTACTTAGTGCCAGGAAAATCAATATCAGTAAACCTATTGCTCCAATTATCTTTACAGACAGGGAGTTTACATGTTTACCCATAATTTTAGGATCATTAGAAATGGCATACATGGCAATACCAATAAATGGTACCAGGAATATGGTAACACTCTGTGCAAAAACGATGAGTTCTAGAGGGAGCGTACCAAATTTGATGGCTATTGCAGCACCGAATATCATGACTAAAGCAATAAAGATCTTTACTGTCTTTGAATTCAGCTGACTACCTTTGCCAAATGCATCCCCTAATAGAGCACCTCCAACTGTAGCATTACCTACTAGAGAAGAAAAAGATGCACCAAAAAGACCAACCAGAAAAAATGTTGAAGCGGCACTGCCAAAAAGAGGTTCTAATGCTCTAGCCATATCAGATGCATTATTCACTTTAATGCCTTTGACATTTAAAACCGCAGCAGCACAAATCATAACAATAGCACTCATTACCCCCAGAATAACAATACCAGTAATACTATTACTATTTGTCTCTTTAATCTCAGGATTGATTTTTATACGTTCCTGAACCAGGTAAGATTGATAAAAAGCACCTACTATAGAAAAACAAGATGCAAAAAAAGCAATTACCAGACCAGTTGAACCCATAGGAAGCTGTGGTACCAATCCACCAGCTATTCCCGACAAGCTAGGTTTTGCAAAAAATAGTGTAGTTACAAAAGCAAAAAGCATTAGGGCTACTAAAAAAATCATCAACTTTTCGAGAACTTTATAGAAAGCACGAAAGAAAAGCAAACTTATTCCTAATAAATTGAATACAATAATCCATAAAATATGAGAAGTGTTTGTAGCCTCACCAACGGCAATACCAACGCCTATTGAATTACCTGCCTGAAAAGAGGTCGCAACAAAGAAAATTCCAACTCCAACAGCTATAGCCGCAGCATTCCCCCATTTAAGGCGAATAGTATTGAGTAATGATTGATTACTGGCTACGCCTATTCTCGCCCCCATGATGGTGAAAATTGTCATAAAGAAAATAGCCACAGCTACTATCCAAAGTAGGTCATAGCCGTAATCTGCTCCCAATTTTGAGGTGATAGTCATTTTGCTTGGCCCGAATACTAAGGCGGCAGTAATAATTCCAGGTCCAAGAGATAGTAGTCCCTTTTTAAGTGTTGATATCATACATTTGGTTTAATTCGGTTATTGTTAATCAGGTTAAATAATGCTGAATTACTTTATCCCGTTAACGTACCCGAATCTATTAATAAAAATTTGAAAAATCTATTATTTTAAAAAACTTATGCAGTTTTTTTAAAAACTACTTAAATATTCTCTGCTTCCAGCTGATGGTGACTCTTCAGCATACTGATAAACTTAGGATTAATTGCAAGCCCTTTCTGTTTATAATAAGCAATAATGTCATTTCCCAATTGTGTATTTAAATGATTGTAACGAACGGTTTTATTCGGCACTATAATATCAAAACGATCTATTTGTTCCGGTTTGTGCATCCCATTAATTACAGGCGCAGAAATAGTACAATTTGTTAAACTAGTCCCCAATTCAGCTTTTAACAGATAATAATGTGTCATTTCAGACTTACTTGTCGGTCTAAATAAACAATTATTGAAAGTAAATCTTCCTGGCATTTTCCCTTCATTGGTTCCTGATACACTAGATAAGGAGCATCGATCAAAAGCAACATCTACTTTGCTATCACCAAACATTGCCACTACATTTTTACAATCTACCATTCTAATTTCCGGGTAAAGTGCATATTGATCCTCATACTTATTATTCTTATCGCCAAGAATTACAAAATGAAAAGGTATTATTTTTCCGCTAGCCACTTTAGATAAATCCTCTAATTGAACCTGGTTAAATACAATCTGTGAATTTGAATTTAAATGAGCTCCATCATAACCACCAACCTTATCTACCTGATAATTTTGTGGATTTATAATCCCAAACAGCCTTACTCCTTGTTCTCTTCCTTGCACCATTACATTTCTAAACTCAACATAGTTTGGGAAAAACAGCCTATGACCTGATTTAGTTTTAGAAAAATTCGGGGTCTTCATTAACCAACATGCAGCAACAGAATCAGATACTGTATTAAAGTCAATCAGTAGATTTTCAACAATTATTGAGCGACCAAAACCCAATGGATATTTATAATCAAAATCCTGTGGATTAAAGTCCAGAACTGAAGTTTCGCCTAATGTTGAAGGAATAAACCGGCAATTGCGCATTAAGATATTCCCATCCCATTTTGAACCAAAATCTCTTCTAAAGTTTATAAAACTGCGACTGAAACAAGAAGTATTTTCTATAGATAAATCTCCACCACCAGTTACAGAAATCCCTCTATATCCAATTGAAGAATCTTTTATATATAAATTCCAACAATGAAAGTGAACATCAATACGGTTTAACTTACAATTTTCGACCCTAAAATTTTTATTAAGGTTAGTACCAAAGACACCCCAGTGTATTGGTCCACCTTCTGCGGTTATATTTCTGAACAGTGCATTCAATATTCTTGCTCCGCCAATTCCATAAGTTCCTGCTGAAACATCTCTTGCAGTCCCTTCCCGATCCTGTTCATAAGGTATCAGTCTTATGTTTTCAAGTTTTACATCATAAACATTGGAGTAAGAATAAAATCCACTGCGTGGACTCATTGAGATATCTGATTTACCAGGTTCAAGACCAACCCATTGATTTTGAATAATGGTACGGCTCCTTGATATAGCAAATCCGTTTCTTACATATTTAGTCCCCGGACTGTCGCCCGATAAATAAAAAGTACCTCCATTAACGGTTAAATAACTAGTATCAGCCGGGAATGCAGTAAAAGTAGTATAATCCTTAAAAGACCAGGCAATATCACCTATAATACTTCCATGTTCTTCTACATAAAACAATTCTTCACGGGCCCAGGACTGCCCGTCAAACTTTGCTCCTGCACGGAAACCTATCTTATCGTTCTTATCAGATATATTTACCAGGCAATTCTTAAAAGCAGCAAGCTCTGGTATCACTTTAACACCAGGTTTAAATCTACTCAAAAAGCTTTTCTTCTCACTTTCGCTAAGTTCAATTTTTATGGTGGCTTTACGCGGTAAGATTTTAAACCTTCCATTACCGGGGGTGTTTGTAGTCTCATCAATATGAAATATGCTACTGCCCCAATCTACATTTGTATATATTTCTACATTATTTGCTTTTTTGAGCCAATATTCACCACTAAAATTAATAACAGGCATATCATGTGCATTTGCATAATCATGCGCGGCTTTAATCTGAATGCTATCATCATTTACTCCATCCCCCACAGCACCAAACATCTTATAATTTACACTTTGAACATTAATTAAAACAGCAATCAACCCATTGTTTAATTTTAATCCTAAATCAATGTCCTTCTTATCATCAGACTTTGCCTTTTCAATTTTATAATTTGTTGCACCGCCATCACCAGCATTATAATAACCATAAGTTTGTACTAATGCTCCTTCTTTAAGTGACTGGTCTTTCAGCATTTCAACAACACTACCATAACTTTCCAATCTTTCCTTTTTCGCAGGCATTGCAACACCAGTATTTCCTAGTGCAGTTCCAGAAGCTGCAGTAGCCCCTACAATTCCAAGTGTAGTTAGCAGCTTTCTTCTACTCAGTAACTGGTCCTGATTCAATTTCTTTTCCATGTGTAAATTACTTAATCAATGAACTAATATCAGCCCAGCCTTTCCAGCCCTTACTTTTCGCCCCATAGTTTGGAAAACTTCCGAAAACTACTCTTGATGTAACATCCTCATATTTATTGTTTCCTACTTTTACTTTCTCCAGATCAACTTTGAAGTTATTTAACACCATACTTCTCTTCTCTGCATCTGTTCCTGCCGTTAAAATCTGACCTTCTTCCGCAGTTAGCAAGTAATTATAACCTTGCGGATCAAATCCATAATGATGAAAAGCAATTGCATTTTTTGTGTTTTTAAAACTATTTCCGGTAAAAACATAATTGGTAGCAAAAGTTTCATCTCCGGGATCAACATTATTAAATAATGGAATAGAAATAAATGGATACACAGGAAAATCCTTAGTTCTTACAAAGGTTGATCCTTTTACAGTTCCACGATCACAATTTGCTCTGAAACGCACGTAATCTCCAGTACAATCTTCAAAATAGCAATCTAATACATTGATATTGGAAGAATGATAAGAATGATACATAAAATGAGAGTGACTATCTACTCCTACCCTTTTAAACGTACAGTTCCTGTAGGTAACATTACTTGTTCCTTTCTGATGTACACCTGTTGTTCCGAAAATAATACCACGCATATCTGTCCATGTGCAATCCTCAACACGAATATTCTTTGTTGTATGTCCAGTGGTGGAAGTAATTCGGAGCGCATAACCTAAACTTCCATTACCTGTAAAACGAAAGTTTTTGATCATTATATTCTCTGAGTTCTTAACATCAATTAGTACATCTTTTTTTGGATGACCAACAGGAGCTGTGAACAAAGTATTATTCTTATCCCCCTCTAACAACAAAAGGTTTTTAGCATTTCCAATTTTATCTAATACTAATGGTCTCTCTGTATATGCGCGTACATAATCTCCGCTCATAAACTTTACTGTAACCTGGTCTTTCTTTAAGGCACTTTGAACTTCAGACCAGAATTTAACATCCAGGAAGTCTGCTGCATTAGCTGCAGAGTTACCGCTTGCATTACCCGAAGGTGCAGGAGCTACATATTTTACAATTGTAGCATTTACGTTGAAAATCCCAGCGATCAAAAAACCGATGAAAAGTGATAATAGTTTCATGTGTGTGTATTTGGTATGTTTGGTTTCGGTTATTATAGTGGCTTAATTCTTTTATTTTAAAAAATAATCGAAAAATAGATAGGCAATCTCATTTGATTCCGGAGTAGGAGAGTGCATAGGCCGGTTCGTCATAGCCACACGGTTTTTAGCACCCAATAAATTATTTATTTTTATAGTATGGTTAAGAGGTATCCATTGCGACTCAGGATCTTCAGAACCTCCGGAAACCAGAAAAGGTCTTGGTGCCATCAATGCATGTAGTTCATGTAAGTCAAAACCTTCAGCAACTAATTTTGGATAAAGCCCTTTAACTGGATTCTCTTTAGTAATTAGTCCTCTTTTTCTCCATGGTTTAGGATGATAGCCCAAATACCAAGGCTCCCAGTAATTAACCGACTCACGTGCTTCGTTAAAAACAATACCTGGATCAGACCAAACTGCACAAGCAAATTTATCAAACAGGCATGAAGCAAACATAGCCCATTTTCCACCAAAAGAATGTCCCATAATGCCTATTCTTTCAGCATCCACTTCAGGAACTTTTGAAAGCACATACCATGCATTTGCCGCGGCATATCCCAAAGCAGAAAGAGGCTGTATCTCTGCTATCTCTATACTTGGATAATAGATAGAATATGTTTTATCCAATGAAGCCTGTTTAGTACCAATAGACAAAGTTACAAAACCCCTATTAGTCAAACTATAAGCAAAATCACGTTGCTTTAATCCTTTGGTAATAGCTGTTTCAGGTTCATAAAACACTGTAATTACAGCTGGCTTTTTACCTTTGCCATCAGGTACTGAAAGGTAACCTTCTGTAACTTCATTTGGAGTCCATTTAAAACGCACTTTATATTGTGTAAACCCGTCTTTTCTAATCGTATCAAGATATTCCATCTTTTGATCTTTAAGAAAAGGAGGCCATTTGCCCATCAAACCATTCCAACGATCAGCAATCTCTTTGCGCCTTTTAGACCAGTCGGCCGCCGACTTCACTGTTGTACCGTTATAAAACTTCAGAGGTGATCTAAATTTACCATATTCATCTTTAAAATTAGCTGATGGTGAAAAATACGGTGAAATCTTTGCCCATGTAGCTTTCTTAACTGCAGATTCTGAGTGTTTAGTTCCCTGTCCTTTTAATTGTACGGAAAATACAACTATTACAAAAAAGAGGGTGATTTTTTTAAATGTCATCTTAATTTATTTTAGCGTTTGTACAGCAACAATACTCATTTAGCGCTCTAAGAAAAAGCTTATTTTTGGTCTTTAAACGTTTTCGTGTGCGTACCCGAATATAGTTATTTTTTTATTTATACATTCTATTTTTTAATCAATTTATCAACTAGCCATGCACTTTTCTTTCTATTCTGTAGTGGATAATACCAATGTCCTGCATCTTTAGCTATAAATAGCTCTTTTGGAGCCGTGATTACGTTATATGCTGAGTACATAGAAGTTGGCGGACAAGTTTCATCATTAAAGCCCCAACTATAAAAACCTGGCACTTTAATAAGCTGAGCAAAATTTGCTACATCATAGTATTTGGAGGTTTCAATCCTATTTTTAGTCTGATAAGTTTTAGCATTAAAAGTATGTGGCCACCCCCCCGCTCTTTCATGCAAATAACCTGTTAAATCACACATTGCAGGAGCGAAAGCGACAAGGTATTTAACTCTGCTGTCTAATGCTGTAGTTACAATGGTTAATGCTCCACCTTGGCTACCACCTGCTACAGCTAAATTCTGACCATCAAATTCTGGCAAGCTATAAATAAAATCTATTGCTCTCACACAACCTAAAAACACTCTTTTAAAATAAAATTTATCTCTATCTTCATTACCAGATACACGGTAGCGTTTATACTTTTCTTCCGTAGCCAATCGCTTATAAACACTATCAGCCATAGTTACCGGAATTCCATGAATACCTATTTGAAGCGTAATAAATCCTCTGGCAGCCATTCCCAGGTCACCAGCTTTTGGGCCTACCCCAGCGCCTGGTACCGTTAATATTGCAGGATATTTCCCTGCTTTTTTCGGAACACAAAGAACCCCATAAATTCGACTACCAGGTTCAAAATTCTGAACGCTAATTTCATATACATTGATAGAATCATTTGAACGTTCAGGCAGTAATCTTAGCTTTGGATCCATCGGTATCTTTGCATTTTTAACTTTTGCATTATCCCAGAATTCTTTAAAATCTGCGGGAAAATTAGTCGTTGGCCTCAAAAGTTCTGGTGAAAAAGCTGCTGTAGCCAGGCCTCTATAGGTTTTACCTTGGAACTTCACTGTAACTAAACATCTAAGGAATCCAGGCTTATCCATTGTTCCACCAGATATCTCGTACTTTCCATTTATCAATGAAGTGCTGTCTTTAATTACAGGAGACATTTTTTCCGGACCAATCTCATAATTGATCTTTACATCTTCAAGAGGAGTATCTTTATGAGAGACGTTAACAAGAAACTTAACCTGTTCCCCTGGTTTATAAATCCAATCTTTATGATCAGCAGAAACTTTAACCGTTACCAATTCCGGCTTAGGCTGTGCCTGAGCTGATGAAGCACCACATTGAAAGATTATTAATATGATCAATAATATTAATGCACTAAAGTATAACAGTTGATGAAGTTTAATTTTTGAAATCATAATTATACTATTTAATTGATTGACTAGTTATTATTTTGAAAACTCAATTTGTCATTTAATTTTTCCTACGATCATCCCAATCTCAATATCATCCCACCAGGCTTCTGTATCCCAGGTTCTGATTCCTATTTTACCTCCCTCAAGTGGAGTATCATCTATTACATCATGTATCTTTTTTCCATCAACATAGTACCTGATATGTCCATTACTAACCGCATAGACAATTTGATAAATTTTATCTGTTACAGAATACTCCTTACTGTCACTTAATAAAATAAATCCAGGATCTTTCCTGATCCTTGAATGTTTAAATGTAAATGTTGAGATATAATTAGGAATATTATGATATTGATTATAGGCACCTGTTCTTTTACTTTCCTTTCCAACTACCAATGATTTCCCATCTATTCCTTTAGCATGAGAGAATAAGTTAAAATTAGTCTTATTGTCTTCTTTTTTTCCTTCAGCTCTTACTCTATATTTAACAATCAAATTTTTAGGAAATTCCATTTTATTCCAAAGCGTAGTACCAATACCATGGTCAGTAATAAATAGCTTTCCATTTGAAACTTTTATTATGGCATCGGTAGTTTCTACTTCCCATCTTAACTTCCAATTATTATCATTAAAATTTTCTTTGATCAACCATTTAACCTCATACTTATCAGCTCCTACTAACACTGTATCTAAAAAAGAACCAGATTGATACTTGAGAAAAGGAGCCTCAGATGCCATTGAGGAACTAAATACGACTAAATACAAGATTAAAGTTAACCAGGCTTTCATTATTTAATTGTAAAGGTCATATTTCCAGAAAATACAAGAGCCACCTCATCATTCACTGCAATTTTAGGTTCATAAATCGACATATTATCCACTGTATAAGCATACTTCGCTAAAACTTTTCCTTTAAGGTCCACAGAATAAACATTGCCATCCATGCATAATGCGAGCAATTGACTTTTCCACATCTTCATATCAGTTAAACCAGCTGGTAAGTTTACCGATCCTGTAACTTCTCCTATTCCATTAACAAAAACTATATTACCAAGCTCATTTGCTATAGCTAATTTTTCGGTTTGATCAGTTAATGCAACAATAGCTGTCGGTTTTCCTCCTACATTTAACCTCCATGTTTTTACCGGATTTTTATCAACTGCCTGAACATATATATAGCCATCTCCTCTTCCAAATACTGCTTCTTTCAACCCATCATTATTCAAATCAGTAATTGCAAGAGAGTAATCCCATGGTGAAGTAACTTTATGTGGCAGCACTTTTCCATTTTGTATGATCGAATGGTAATAATATTCGCTACCCGCCGCAACATCATCCACTCCATTACCATCCATATCACCTGCGGCACCAATTGTTGCCCCATGGTAAATTGTTTGCTTCCACAATTGCTTACCACTAACAGAAAAAGCATAATAATGCCATGCTTCAGAACCAGCAATAATCGCGGGGCCAGTTAAGTCACCAGTATTAGCGGTAAATAAAGTAGTTACTGTACCATTACGCTTCTGATACACAGGAATCTTCTTTTCCCAAACAATTTCAGCTTCACTATTCAAATAATAAACCTTTCCATCACCAGATGCCGACGTAGCTACTGCCCAGAACAATCCAGAAGGAGTCTGTACAGAACTAATCGCGCTTACTGGTCTTGGAAACTTATAACTAGCCAACATTTTGCCCTGCAGATCAGTAATGCTAAAGATCCCATCTCTGGATCCGATAGCAAATCTTTCATCCCCAGAAGCAATCACACTTACATTTGACTTATAAACATCTTTGTTTGCCACTTTTATTTCCTTAACTGGTAAATTTGTGGTAGCTATTGGTTTTAATTCTTCTGCATTGGGGAGGATTTTACCTAACAGCTGACTCATTTGAGTCTGATTAAAATCAGCCGGCAAATCAAGGGCTATATCTTTTTTTGTATCTGATTTCCAATCGATACTACCTACTTTAATCCGACTTGCGCCACGTGCTACGATTCCTTCTGGCCCAACAAAACAAGCTTCAGCTTGAATATCGATATTTTCTCCTATATAATTATTAATAACAGCCAGACGTAATACACCTGTACTTTCAGCTAAGAATGCTGTTGGTGATATTTTTTTTACTACAGGAGCTTTAGGTGCTGATCCAGGAATAGCTTGTAAAAAATTAACAAACAACTTCTTATCACCTTTCTTATAATTACCATCCATACGTTGAATGACGTACCTTGTACTCCTGTCAGAGAACATATAACCAGTTAAATTCCCATCTTTACGACCATGTCCAGCATCCCATACCGACTTAGTTAACTGGGCGGCGCCATTGCCCTCAGTTATAAAGAAATGATTTGCAATCTGTTTATCATCCGATTTCTTTTGCGTGAAAGCTACGGTTTGTCCTTGCTGAACCATTGTTCCTGTACTTCTCCAATTGGCTTCTATTATATAATGGCCATCTTGTGTCACATCCAATTCATCAATTACCCAAAAACCATTTTTAGAAGCATAATTAATATTCCGTGTCCAGTTCAGCCCTTTATAGTCTTCAAGCAATAAGGAAATTATTGAAGATGTCCTCTCAGTATTATTTACTGCTGCCAACACTTGCGATAATGAAGATTTTCTACGCTTACTTAAATTTCTACTCTGATCAGGTAGTTCTCCATCTTTGCTTACAACGATTGAGTTGTGATCATTAGGGAATTTTTTTATATAATCACCCTCCCACAACCAAAGTCTATCGCCAGAAATATACTGACTAATCCCATTTGCATCAAAATGACTATGATTATATCCATCTCCATTAATACCTGTTAGTGAAATAAAATCTGCGTACTTATCCCATCCACTTCTAATCACCCCTTTATCCAGAGTTGGTTTTTTATACAAATTTTCTACACCGTATTGTTTCTGTTTAAATGGTACAACTTCCTGATAATTTAAGCCAGTAGTATGCTTTCCCGGAGGCTGAATAGTTTCATTTTGCTTTTGACCTTTTAACAAATGTGGACTTCTACCCTCGATCAGATTAATGATATATTCAGACTCTTTATCACCTAAAATATCCATGGATTGCTTTAAAATGGGATAAGCACTGTTATGTCCTATCGGGTAAGCATCGCCAAAGCCTGCAGTATAGCCAAGATGATTGAATTGAAATTTAGAATAATCAAGATAGCTTACGAAACGAGGATTCTTAAAAAAGCTAAGATCATATTTACCACTAGCCATTGCATAATCAATAAATATCTGATATACCAGATATTGATAACCAGCTGCATCCTCAGAAGAGAATGGATTTGGTGCTACACCTGCAAACGCATTATCCGCTACTTCCTTCCAAAATATGGCAGGTGCATAGTCATACCTTGCAAGCAGATATCTGGATGATGAAGAAACAGAACGCGAAGCAAAACAAGCATGATTAGTTAAATAATCCTGTTTTGATTCTTTATATAAATCCAAAGGAATTTTCATTTCCCAGTGCAACATCATTTCCTCTACCATTTTACGGATAAATTCTGTTGATTTCAATCTATCACCGGCAGTAAATGCTTTTGAATTTTCAATGGTATAAAGAAACTGAGGATATAAATGAAAGGTGAAACTAGGAGGTGTTTCTGTACGTCCATTTAGTGTTTTGCCATAATTTTGAAACATAAAAACCTGCATATCAGCAAATGCCTTAGCATATACATCATTACCGGTCATTTTATACAAATTTGCAGCATCTTTTAACATTTCACTTATCACCGTCTGAGAAAGGACATAACTACCACTATTCTCGTAATGTTTTTTTACTTTATCTACCATTTCAGCAACTGCTACCGGATTAGCTGGTTTATCCCAGCCTTTGCAAGCCACCAGGTAAGGTATCTTTTCAGGGTTTTTTATCTTTTCTGTTAGAACAGATAGCCCTTCTTTTAATTCCTGATCAGTACGTGCTCCAATGTAAATAACATCGCGTTTCCAATCTAACGCATTAGGTATAGTTCGCAGTTCATACCCAAGGATATTATTACCTAAAATTGAATTTGCATTTAATTGTCTTAATGGCATATTATCCGTTACACCACCATATAAAATCAAATTCACATTTGTTTTTCTGGCGGTTTCCCAATCTACGATCGGGAATTCCAGTTTCCAATTTTTCTTTAATGCTTGCTGAATTGTTAGTGCAGCTTCAGCACTTCCTTCCCGATCACCCTTTACGATAACAGCATTGGCCGTTTTCCCTTTGGCCATTGCTATAAATTCAGGAGGAAAATAAGCCTTTAATTCTGCAGGCAAAGACTTTGTAATAGTTTGAGTCAGCTTTGGCAGATTCTGCTGCTTCATCCCTTGAGCATTTAGCCTGGGGCACATCATCCCTGCCAGAATTATTCCGAGCCATATTTGTCTCATCTCTTTATTTTTTAAAATGCATTAATCTATTTTACGGCCGAATAATTAAGCTTTACATTTTTGATAGTAATTGCGGCAGCATTATCAGCTGTTTCTCCAGTCATACTAGCATCTCTGGACATCATCAAAAAGGCATCAATATTTCGTTTGGCAGGCATTCCATTACCGGCATAGATTCCACCAACCTGTTTGCCATTTACCCAGATATGATAACTTCTTGCATCAAGACTATTTTCCTTACCTCCCATATTATAATTTTGAACTGCCGAAGAATTATTGCAAAAAATCTCTACTTTATGTGAGCTTCCTTTTTTAAACACATTAGCATTCGTTCCAGTCCATCCTACCTCATCAGCTAAATCAGAATGAGTGCGGACCTGAAACCTCATGTTATCAGGTTTTGTTGGATCCATTATTAATCTGAAGCAAGCAAAAATTGAAGTATTCGATGATGTACCTGTCCTATTAATCGCAAGTCCCATTTTAGGCTGATTAAATAGCGCCGCAGTTCTTCCCAAGACGAAATACCAATTTTCCTTCGTTGCAGATGTTTTATCCAGATCTAATGTGAAAGACATATTAACTACTTGAGTTGCATTCTGAATATCATAACCAGCAAACTTGACAGCAGATCCATTGTTGCTTGATCCATTTATTTTTAATCCCGCAGCATCACCTGAACCCATTAAAGTAAAGGATGGTGTACCTGTCACCGATGAGATCATCACAGAACCTGATGGAGGTGTAGGTAAAAACGCTGCTTTACTGCCAGAAGTAGAAACATGATGAACTTCATCCCCTTTCACATTTTTCCCTAAAGTACCATCACCTTTTCCTAAATTATAACCCCAAATGCTGCTACTATTTGTCCAGGTACCTGTTTGAGCCCATACTGAGCCATTTATCAATAATGATAATATTAAGAGTGTCTTTTTCATGTTTTCGTTTTAGTTACAACTTGTTGATTTCAAAAAATTATTTCACAACAGTAATTGTCATCTCAATAATCTTTTTATCGCTTCCATCTACGTTAGCATTTGTTCCAATAAAGTATACTTTGTATGTCCCTTCCTCGGTATATACATGCGAAAAATCGGTAACTTTTGCATCTTCATTTCCTTTAATGATGAATGGCCTATCAGGGCCTTTGTCCAAAATCTCCATATTGAATGCCTTACTAATTGCCCAGGTTTCAGTTCCCGGATCCGGATCACTTGGCCCCTCGTATTTATATCCACTTAACGTTATTCTCGTTGTCGTATATGTAGATATCGAAGGTGCAATAACTGGTAGTTTTTCCACCAATTTAAATTCAGAACTGATTAGATCCCCTAACAAATGCGACTCGTAAATAGAATTACTAACCATCGCAATATTATTTACATACCATGATCTTGCAGGACCATTAGCAGCAATAGGTTTAGTCGTATATTTAAAAGCCACATAGAGTGGTTTACCAGGAACAATATGACTGGTGATATCATAAGATTTTGAAGCCACATAAGTCGCCACAGTACCGTAGGTAAACTTATTTGTAATATCTGTCCAATTCGCCTTATCCACATTTTCATAGCTATTGTAATTGCCATTAAAATCTGTGGATAGCATTACCGACAATGGATTTACCTGTGGTACTGGAGAACCCGCAGCAAGTGGTGGATAGGCTGTGCTGAATGAAAGTTCAGCTTTACCCAAAGCAATATCCCTACCACCTTTATACTCATATTGTTTATAAAGCTCCCCTGAATAAAAGGAAATCATGTCCGGATTTCCACTAAGTGTGAACTTAGTAGTGTCTCCTAATTTATAAGTTAATGCATTAGAGGTCACATTAAATTGATCAAGACCTGGCGTTACCGGAATATCTTTACTGCAAGCACTAAACAGTATCACTGTAGCACTTATTATTATATTTTTATATTTTACATTCATGATATAGAGTTAAAGATTACCAACTAGGGTTTTGAACCAACTTATTGTTCAGATTCATTTCTCTTGCAGGTATAGGCCATAAATTATGTTTACTCCATGTGTTTTTGTATGGCAGGTAATAGAATCTGTCAGTTAAGCCACTACTTTCAATATGCGTAGCAACAGCTTTCATTTCAAAAACATAATTTCCCCAACGCTGTAGATCACCTTTTCTAAGACATTCAAAGGCAAGCTCTCTTAATCGTTCATTCTGAATAAATTCACGGAAAGATTCTGCTGAAGCGATCTGAGCTGCAGTCATGCTAGCTTCATCTTCATGCCAGATTCTTGCATTTGCTCTTCCTAGTGTGCCACCATTTGTAGGAGTTATAGTTACATACAGGCCAACCCCCTTAGGAGTATCATAATTGTATCCCATTTTAACACCAGTAACCGCATCCTGATCAAGTGTAAAACCGGTAATTGCACCAGCCGTAACCACAGCTTTAATAGAAGCACCTGTACCACCACCGTTTGTAAGTACTACAGTCGGAGCCGAGTTATAACCAGATCCTGCTGCATTTATTCCGAAGTTTTTAATACCTCCAACAGCTAAAGCGCGACGTCTTACTTTATTTACCGCTTCCACAGCATCAGGACCTGGTCCATTATTCACTTCATTATCAGCCTCCGCAAACATTAATAATACATCAGAAAATCTCAATAATGGAAAATTTTGAGGTGTTTGTGTTCTATGTTTTGGCGTATTAGTTTCATATTCTCTTCTAAACTTACCACAAAATCTATTGTATAAATTTACTGGAGTTGTAGAAGTTATAAACACTTTATTTGCAGCACTATAGGCAAAGTTTGCAATCGTCCAGTCTCTTCTTAAATCACCGACAGCAGTAGCAACAGCATAATTCTGTTCATATATTTTATACAATTTAGAAGTCACTTTAACCCCACCAAAACTCTCTCCAATAGTAGTATTTGTAGATTGAGGACCATTTAAATAACCTACACCACCAGTTTCTGAATACGCACCCCCGGTGCCGTTTCCAGTAAATTCAACTTCCCAGATGCTTTCATTGACATCGTACTTATCCTGTGCATAGTTGATGAAAATCTGACTGAAACTAGGATTTAACGAGTGTTTAGCTTCTGTATCATCCATCACCATTTTAGCCCATTTTCTCGCATCTGCAAATCTTGCCGTCTCTCTTAAAGGATAACCAGCCATGTGCAAACATACACGTGCTAAAATACCACGTACAGCTGATTTACTCACTCTACCCCCAAAGCCCAACTCTTTAATCCCTGGAACCACCTTTTCAGCATCTTCCATATCTTTAATAATCTGGTTATAAATTTCCTTGGCTGTATTTCTTGGGATATCAACATCTTCCACATTATCCAAAGGCTCCAGGATTAGTGGCACTCCACCAAAGTTCTGCACTAACATAAAATAGAAGTATCCCCTTAAAAATTTTGCTTCGCCTTTATATTTATCTCTAAGTTTCACATCAATACTTGGATTTGAGTCTGCGAACCTTAGTAAGGTATTTACCCTACCAATACCTTTATACAAGGTTGCCCAGAAATTATTCACTCTGGAATTTCCAGCAGAAAAATTATTCATATGTGGGCCATCAGTTGGAGACTCTCTGTTATAATAGCCTTCATCCGCTTCAAAACCAGTAATATAGAGCATCTGAAAACCATATAAATCTCCAGATTGGAGTACGTCATAAATCCCTAACATACTTGATTCCAGCTTTTCAGGAGTATTATAATATTCACTCACATCAGCTATAAAATCCAGTGGCTCTTTGTCTAATATTTTTTCGCATGAACTGACACTTAAAATCAATAGTGTCAATAAAATATAATATCTACTTTTCATAATATTCAGTTTTAATTATGGAGTAACATTTAAGCCAAACGTAATCGTTCTGGCCTGAGGATATGGAGAATAATCAAGACCAGGTGTTAAAACACTATGACGAACAGAAACTTCAGGATCCATTCCAGTGTATTTTGTAAAAGTCAACAGGTTCTGAGCTGCAACTCTAAAACTGATTTTATTTACCTTAAGCTGTTTAGTGAAAGAGCTTGGGATCGTATATGCTAAAGAAACTGTCTTTAAACGTAAATAAGAACCATCTTCAATAACCCTGTTAGAAAAATTTCCGGCCGGACCTTGTCCGCCAATTTTAAATAATGTGTTAGACCTGTTTTGCTCTGTCCATCTTTCATTTGCACTAGCGTACTGATTTACGTTATACAGGTTAATGTAGTTTCCGTCAAACATCATCCTGTTAGCATTGAAGATATCATTACCATATGACCATTGTAAAAACACATTTAGATAAAAACCTTTATACGAGAAATTATTCGAAAATCCTCCAGTATGTAAAGGTTGCCCACGACCAATAATAGACATGTCTTTGGTATCTACGACACCATCCTCATTCAAATCTTTATACTTGATATAACCAGGTTGAATATCTTCCCTTGAACTTCCATTTGTTGGCAATTGACTTTTCAAGGTATATTTTCCAGAACTACTCTGATCAAAATCCTCTACCTGATAAATCCCGTCGAATATAAAACCATAGAACATTCCAGCTGGATAACCAATTCTTGAAACATAAAGGTTAGCCGAGTTTTGCCCTACACTCATTAATGAAAACAAACTCTCCTGATTTCTTGTTAAGCCTAGAATTTTATTCTCATTAAATGCGATATTGAAGCTTGAGCGCCAGGTAAAGCTTTTGGATTGAATATTAGTTGTGCTTAATGTAAATTCCAACCCATTATTCCCAATCGAGCCAATATTTTTATACGTTCTCAAGAATCCTGTCCCTGACGGTAGATCAGCATTTAGCAGTAGGTCCTTAGTCTTTTTACGATAATAATCTACTGTTAAACTCAACCTGCTTTTGAACATACCAAAGTCATAACCAATATTCATTTGTTCAGTGCTTTCCCATTTTAAAGCACTATTTCCGACTTTAGATGGTACAATTCCGCCTGGAGGAGTACCGTTATTATTAAAAGGATAAGTAGTTCCTACAGCGTAAGTCATTTCAGGATAGAAGTCATAACTTCCAATCCGGTTATTACCTGTTACTCCGTAACCAATCCTTAACTTACTTTCAGAAAGCCAGTCCGTACCAGCCAAAAAATTCTCGTTTTTCATGTTCCAGGCCACAGCTCCAGAAGGGAATCTACTCCATTTATTTCCTGGCGCGAATTTCGAAGAACCATCAAAACGCATAGTTGCAGTAACCAGGTACTTAGATTTATAATTATACTCTGCTCTTCCGAATACAGAAGTTAAGCCGAATTCATTTGCGCCAGCACTTTTGCCATAAAGTGTACCGGTTTCCAAACCATACATTCCTAAATACTCCTGTGTTATACGCTCAGATGAGAAACCAAAGTTTTCATTCAAATTCTCCTGGTATGACAATCCAGCAACAATATTAAGCTTATGGTGCTTTTTAATTGTCGCAGTATAGGTCAGGTAATTTTCGTTAGACCAAAGTGTAGGCTCGGTATACAAATAAGAACCATTTACCTGTCTGGCCAAACCGTTATTTCTCGGACTTCCTTGTGGTGTTTGTGAATTATAAAAGCGTTTAGATTCACTCAAAGTATTACTGATAGCTCCTGTAATTTTAAGTTTTAAGTTTTTAAGTATGTCGTATTCTAAATATGCATTCGAAGAAAAATTTGTGCTATTCAAACGTGTATAATCATTCTCTGCCGTTACCTTAGGGCTAAACCTTAAATCAGATGGGTTTACATACTCTGCATCATCATCTTCAACCTCTTCCAGGTTTAAACCAATTGTACCGGCAACAGGTCTGTATGCCCATGCTTGATACAACAAATACGAAGTAAAAGTGCCACCACCACCGGCATTAACAGGTTGGCCATATCTGATATTTTCACTATAATTAGCCGTAATACCTCCTCTTAATTTTTTACTGATTGTTTGGTCAATCGTAATCCTACCCTGAGCGCGTTTGGATCCCGAATTGACAATAATTCCTTGTTGATCAAATAGTGACCCCGACAAAGAATATTTGGTTTTCGAATTTCCTCCTCTGATAGACACATTATGATTCTGCATCAATGCATTACGGAAAATAATATCCTGCCAGTCTATCCCTTTCATATTTCTATAATCTTCCAAACTTGTTCTTCCATTAGGGTCATATAGGGGGTTCGAAGGATCCAGAGCACCTCTGGTATAAATTTCCTTTGTCCTGGTAGGACTAATTTCGTTCTGCAGATTCACAAAATCCCAAGGCGACATCATATCCATTTTTTTTTGTACTTGTTGAAAGCCAAATGAAGTACTAAGATTGATGACTGGCTTACCTATTTTCCCTTTTTTGGTTTCGATAACGACAACCCCATTGGCCCCTCTAGAACCATAAATTCCCGTCGCGGAAGCATCTTTTAGAATATCATAAGATTCAATATCCTCCGGATTAATTGCTGCAATATCAGGATCTTCAATAGGAAAACCATCAATCACATATAAAGGTGCATTACTCTGAGTCAGCGAGTTAGCACCCCGTATCACTATATTCATCCTGCTTCCCGGCTGTCCGTCAGATGACGATACCTGAACTCCTGCAACACGACCAGCCAAAGCTTCTTCAATCGAACCTACCGGTGCCTCCATGATATCTTTCATATCCACCCTACCCACAGAACCTGTTAAGTCACTTTTCTTAACGGATCCATATCCAATTACAACCACATCGTCCAACGTTGTTGATTCAGAACTAAGTTTGATATTGACAACCTTCTGATCAGTAATTAATCTCGATTCTGTTTTAAAACCGATATAAGTAAATACTAGCGTAGAGCCAGGTTTAGGGATGCTTATGCTATAATTCCCAGATTCATTAGTAGTACGCGTGTTTGTTGTACCTTTTACCTGTATCGTTACGCCAGGTATACCAACACCATCCTGATCTGTAACCTTACCAGTTACTGCAATCTGCTGTGATGGCATACTTTTTAAATTGGCTGCAGCACTAAAGCCAGCCGTAAATACTAAAACAAAGCATGCTACAATATACTTGTTGAGTACTTTATAATTTTGAATGTTAAATAGTTCAATCAGCATATTCTTATTTTTTTTTAAGCCCATAATAATTTGTTATAATCAGCTGTTAAAATGCTGCGTTAATTCCGAACGAAATGGTACGGGCCTGTGGATACGCTGAATAATCGAAACCAGAAGTCAAGACCGAATGACGGGCAGAAACTTCAGGATCAAGACCAGTATAATTTGTAAATGTCAATAGATTCTGCCCTGAAACATGAAACTTTAAACTAGTTAGATAAAGCGGCTTGATTAAGTTCTTAGGAATAGAATAGCTTAATGAAACTGATTTTATACGTAAGTATGAGCCATCTTCAATAAATCTTGAAGACTGAAACCTATCTGGACCAGCACCGCCAGTCATAGGGATTTCATTTGAAGGATTCTTTACACTCCATCTGTTTGCATAATCAGCGTACTGATTCACATCATTCATAGCTGGGTTCCCTTCAAACACTGCACGATTGGCATTGTAGATGTCATTGCCATAAGACCATTGCAAGAAAACATTCAAATCAAATGCTTTGTAAGAAAAGTTATTAAAAAAACCACCAGTATGTATTGGTAAGCTACTTCCAATTACCGTTTTATCATTATCATCAATGATTCCATTTCCATCTAGGTCCCTATATTTCACAAATCCTGGCTGGGCTTCACCTGTCTGTTTAATTCCATCAAAAATATACCCATAGAATTGACCGATAGGCACTCCAACTTTTGAAATGTACAACGCATCTGCATTTGTTGTCGAGGTTACTCCCGAATGAATTGCAGATGCACTTTTTCCTAATTCAAGTAATTCATTTTTGTTTAGGCTGATATTAAAATTAGATGACCAGCTAAAGTTCTTACTTCTTACATTAACAGTATTCAAATTAAACTCAAAGCCAGAATTTTTAACTGTAGCCATACCAGTGTAATACCGGCTAAACCCAGTTACTTTTCTATAATAGTCAAAATTAAATCCAATCCTATCATTGAACAAGCTCAAGTCATATCCAAGATCTAACTGCTTTGTACTTTCCCATAATAAATATGGGTTTGTCCAGCTTAACACACTTAAGTCTGATAAATCACCACCTTGTACAAATGAATTTGCAAAAAATGAATCATGATCCATTGCTTCAATTCTATTGTTACCGGTTGCACCAAAACTAAAACGAATCTTTGAAGCAGAAATAGCTTTTAAGCTTCCCATGAAATCTTCTGGTTTCATATTCCAGGCTAAACTTACAGAAGGTGAATATCCTAAAGCTCTTCTTTTAGCAAAATGATAGGATTCATCTGCACGAAGTGTAGCACTTAATAGGTACTTAGATTTATAGTTGTAGTGCGCCCGGCCAAAATATGATTTAAATGCATATCTTCTGCCTTTCGACACACCATCATAGGGAATTCCCTCCGATAATCCATAAATGCCCAATTTTTCCTGAGGAAGATTGCTTGATGAAAATCCATACACTTCGTCCTGGCTTTCTCTATAGGAGTAACCAGCCAATACTATCAGATTATGAACTTTTTCAAAAGTATTAGTATAAGTAAGTGTATTTTCTACTGATAAATCTCTTTGTTCAATCTTACCAAAAGTTCCATTCACTCCTAACGTATTGTTGGCATTTCCTTGAGGAGTAAGTGAATTATTGAAAATCTCTAAACGGTTTTTACTTGAATTAATGGAACCAGTAGTACGAAACTGAAGATTTTTAACAATATCAATCTCCAAATAAGTATTTGCAAATAAGTTTCTGGTATTAGAATGACGATAAGCATTCAAAGCCGCCACTTCTGGATTGATCCTTATCGTACCTGGAGTGCTATAAAGCGGATCAGTATTGTAAGCTGTCAGATCCTCTCCACGCACATTAGAAATTGGTCTATATCCCCAAGCTCTATACAAAACATATGAGGAGAAGTCGTTGCTTCCATCTACACTAACCGCTTCGCCAATTCTAGTATTACGGCTATAATTTAAGGTAAGGCCAATTCGAGCACTTTTTCCTAAGGCCTGGTCTAAAGAAACTCTTCCCTGATAACGTCTGGATCCACTATTTACTATGATTCCTTCCTGATCGAACATAGAACCAGATAAAGCATATCTGGTTTGCAAATCCCCTCCCCTCATAGAAATATTATAATTCTGGATAGGTGCATTTCTAAAAATTCGATCCTGCCAGTCTATCCCTTCTTTAAATCTATAATCTTCAAGTTTCCTGCCACTTGCAACATATAATGGATCACTTGTAGCTAGTTCTGCTGGGGTATAAATCTGTTTAGCCTGATTCCCGCTCCGCTCAATCTGATATTTCACAAAATCATATGGATTCATCATTTCAATTTGCTTTACTGGTTGTTGAAAACCAGCAGCAGCATTAAAATTAATGATGGAAGTGGCCACTTTGCCTCTTTTAGTCTGAATCAGTACTACCCCATTAGCCCCTCTTGACCCGTAAATAGCTGTAGCACCGGCATCTTTCAAAACGTTAATTGATTCGATTTCTTCTGGGTTTAAAGCCCCCAGATCAGGATTTTCCAACGCAGTACCATCAATAACATAAAGAGGAGTACTACTTTTCAATAATGAGTTGTTTCCACGAACAACAATGTTTGCAGTTGTCCCAGGCTGTCCATTTGTAGAAGATACCTGAACTCCGGCCAGTCGGCCCGCCAAAGCCTGATCAAAAGATTCAACAGGAATATTCACCAGATCTCCCATTCTCACCTGAGCCATAGCATTACCCAATTCTCGCTTTCTGATTACCCCATAACCGATGTCAACTAATTTGAGTTCATCATCTTGTTTTTGTTTCATTAAAACATTCAGGACAGTCTTTGTCCCGAGAACTAAAGAACGGGTCTGATAATCTGTACCTGAAAAAATAAGTACATCCTTATTGTTCGCTTTTAATCCATATTTACCATCTGTATTAGTAAATACTATAGCATTAGTTCTTTTAACTTTGACACTTATGCCTTCAACTGGTTTTCCAGTATCACCGTCGGTTACTGTTCCTACTATATTCTTCACCTGTTGACCAACAACGGTTACAGGTATTAAAAAACTAATAAATAGAAGCACTAAAAAACCTTGGTTTCTTTTCTTTTTTATAATCATAAGGTTTAATTTGGTTAGTTTAATGAATGCTCTTTTATAAGAGTTAGGTGTTGAGTAGCATTTCTGTTCATAGTTTGGTTGGTTTGGTTTAAAACTTGGTTTGGTTAGTTGGCATTACTGATAATCGTTCACAGACTGTGTACGTACACGAAAATCAATAGTAAGCATATTATGTTGTAAAAACAACTGGTAGTAGTAAGCGTGATTGTTTTTTCAAAGGAAAACATGATAATAAAAAATACTACTGACTCTTTTAAACAAGGTCAGTAGTATTATACCCTAAAACTTAATACAAATTATCAAGCTTAGGCAGAAAGCTACTCAGTTATAGTGAGAATAATTTCTTTTGTTTTCGTAGTAGTCTGTTTTATGGTTGCATTGGAGCCTTCGAATACCACTTTATAAGTCCCAGGCTTTGTGTATGTCCAGGTATGATAATTCACTCTTGAATCTGAATACCCTTTTAAAGGTAAACCTACATCTTGAATTTCAAAGGTTTCAGCAATTTCAAATGTTTTAGAAACCCAGTATTCTTCCTGATATGAGGTTGTAGTATAAGCTTTACCATCTATAGTTACATTTGAACCATTTGCCCATAGGATAATATTATCAACAGGAGGAGTTCTGGTATACCATCTGTTATCAGATCTGTCAGGAATCTTATTCTCATTCATCGCAGGTCGTACAAGAAAAAGTTCGCCCAGGTTTTTACCAGTTTCCCCACCTATATCTACTTGTTTAATGCCTTTACTATAAGCCAAATTCACTTTACTTAACCAAACTGTGGCAAAGGTAGTTGACTCTGCATTTTTGATATATTTAAACGCAAAATTCATTTTATCTCCTGGTTTAACTATATCAGATATATCTACTCTATTAGATGCAGTATGTCCATCAAGAGCGGCTTGTCCCATTAGAAAAGGATACCTATCAGTTATGTCTATCCATGTTGCAGCCTTTACATCATTTAAATTAGACCTGTCGCCGGTAAAGTTTGTAGACACTAATATGGAAACTTGAGGATATGCCAAACGACGCTGATACCATATGGTATAATACAGATTTAATTTATCGTAAGCAACCATTCTTGGCGCACCAACAAAATCACGATTAGAGCCATCTTCTCCAGAATAAAATGTAATATACTTGGCATCACCACTAATATTGAATTGTATATTATCACCTACTTTGTAAGTAGTTTTATCCGTAGTAACATCAAAGCTAGGTTCCTTAACGTCTAAAGATTTGTCACATGCACACAACTGAAATGCAAATAGCAATATTATTAAATATTTAATTTTCATATCTATATAAATTAAATTACCAATTTGGATTTTGAACCATATCTAAATTCATCATGATTTCTACAGATGGAATTGGCCATAAGATATGCTTTACATTTTGTGCTTTTTGAAATCTGACAGCTGCATAAAGATTAGATGCTGCAGGTGGAGTAGAAGACATTGCGTCCGCCACTTCTCTCATCGCATCTCCAAAAATCCCCCATCTGATAAGGTCAAATCTTCTCATTTGTTCGAAAGATAACTCCCTCATTCTTTCTGCTCTTATAATTTCCAGGAAGCTTAATTCATCAAGCCCTAAATCTACTGGAATATTTGCATCTGCAGGATTTATAGCTTCCATAGTAACAGTTGCAGTAGCTCCAGATCCAACTCCATTAACAGATACAAATGAAACAGTAGGAGGTGTTACACTATAAAAAGCTCCCTTGCTTAACAATGTAACTGTGTTTATAGTACCCGCTGCTGCACCAGTACCTAAAGTTGCATAAGCATAGGCCTGAGCACCTTCATGTCCATCACTATTTTTTATTACAATCATTGGGGTAGCTGTATAGCCACTTCCGGAAGCCACTTTAGTAATTGTCGCAATTCTGTACCCAGTACCGTAAGCTCTTCTTCTCACTTCATTTATCTTATTGAATGCTTCTTGTGTTGGCCCATTATTAACCGCATTTTCAGCCTCTGCAAACATCAATAAGATATCTGAATATCTCAATAAAGGGAAATTTTGTGGAGTTGCCCCAATTGCCTTAGGTAATAAAGTTTCATATTCTCTTCTCCATTTTGCTACTTGTCTATTGTAAATCGTAGATTCCGAAGCCGTAGTAATTGGTGATTTAGCCCCGTTTGGCCCAGAAGTCGTATAACCAAAATTAGCAATAGTCCAGTCTCTCCTCATATCATTTGGACTGGCAAACTGTCTCCACAATTTATAAGTAACCTTTAATCCTCCAAAACCATTACCAGTATTTGGATTAGTATTTATAGGTTGATTTGCAAAACCAACAGAACCTGTTTCAGTATACACATCCGTTCTGTTACCCCAAAACTCAACTTCAAAAATACTCTCTCTTATGTCGTATTCATCTCTGGCATACTTCACGAAAATATTTGTAAAATCAGGGTTCAAGCCATGTATCGGATCATCCATAACCATTTTTGCCCAATCTCTCGCTTCTACATACTTCGATTCATCCTTCAACGGAAACCCAGCCATTGTAAGACAAATTCTGGCAAGTAATCCTCTTGCGGCCGACTTACTTATTCTTCCTCCGTGGCCTATCGCATCTATCGTTGGAACTAAAGTTTCTGCCTTTTTCATATCAGAAAGAATCAACTCATATACCTCTGCAACAGTACTTCTCTTTTTATTTAAATTTTGAGTAGCATCTTTAGTAGATTCGGTCCGAATAGGAACTCCTCCATAAAACTGAACTAATAAAAAGTAATAGTATCCCCTTAGAAAGTGAGCTTCTCCCCTAAGTCTGTTTCTAAAAGATTCAGGGATAGAAGGATTATTATCTACATTTTCCAAGAAAGCATTTGCCCTATTAATACCATCGTAACAATCTCTCCATACAGCTGCCACATAGGAATGGCCAGCTGTAAAATCAAAAAAAGCAGGCATGGTCATTGTGTTATCCCTGGCATAAAATCCTTCATCAGCCTCATTCCCATAAGTATATAACCAACCCGTACCATGTAACGCCCCCATTTTGTCATAAACAGACGCGATCGAAGCATTTAGCCTATCCTCGGTATCATAAAACGCTTTAGGATCTGATAAAAAATCTTTAGGTTCTTTATCCAAAAACTTTTTACACGATGTTGCAGTTATTACGACTACAACTATTAAAATATATCTAATAAATTTCATTACGCTACTGATTTAAAATGTTGTCTTCAATGTTAACACTACTGTTCTAGCTATTGGATACGCTGAATAATCAAATCCTGGCATCAACGTAGCATTTCTTACCGATACTTCTGGATCCATACCCGAGTATTTTGTCCAGGTAAATAAGTTCTGTCCTGCTACACCAAAAATTAAACTTTTAATATTTAATGGTTTTAAGTATTTAGCCGGGATCCTATAATCCAATGCTACAGTTTTTAATCTTAAGTATGACCCATCTTCAACTACCCTTGACGAATGCCAGCCAATTTCTCCCTGACCTCTTGTCCTGTATATATCAGAGTTAGGGTTTTCTGGCGACCACCTATCTGCA
This sequence comes from Pedobacter sp., assembly GCF_041645105.1. Classification (GTDB taxonomy): domain Bacteria; phylum Bacteroidota; class Bacteroidia; order Sphingobacteriales; family Sphingobacteriaceae; genus Pedobacter. The sequence goes on along the minus strand of NZ_JBAZQQ010000002.1, from coordinate 726,240 downwards.
TAAGTAGCAAATTGGTTAAATAAGCGAAAAGTATTCGAATTTCCATCAAATGGATTACGATTTGCATTATAAATCTGATTACCATAAGACCATTGAAGAAATACGTTCAATGATAGGTTGCCATATGTAAAATTATTATTAAAACCTCCAGTATGAATGGGTAATCCTCTACCTATAATTGTGATATCAAAAGGATCAATTGTTCCATCATTGTTTAAATCTCTATACTTGATATCACCTGGTTGAACATTATCGGTACCATTGTTTGGAACTCCGGTTTTCAGTTTGTAAACTCCAGGAGAGGGATTATCAAAATCCTCATATTTATAAGTCCCTTCCCATACAAAGCCAAAGAACATACCAACTGGTTGTCCAACTTCAGATATGTACAGCGGATTAGCATTAAATTGACTGATATATGCTGGAGTACTAAACAATTTGTCCTGAGCGTCATTTAAGGATAAAATCTTACTTTCGTTAAATGTGATGTTAAAATCAGAATTCCATGAGAACTTTTTAGTTTTAATGTTTTTTGTACTCAATGATATTTCCAATCCTTGATTTCTAATACTACCTACATTTTTCATTCCAGATGGATATCCAGAGCTAGTGGCTAACAATGCATTTAGTAGTAAGTCACGTGTATTTTTTCTATATACCTCCGCAGTTAAGTCAATTTTTCCTTTCAGGAAAGACAGATCCCATCCCAAATCGTAAGATTCAGTAGTTTCCCATTTTAATTTTTTATTAGAAAGACTAGAAATATAGGCCCCCAATACAGGAGTTCCATTTCCCCATGAATAAGAAGCACCAAAAGGTTGTGTAATACTAGTAAACCTTGTGTACTCCGATACCCTGTTGTTACCATTTAGCCCATAGCTCAACCTCCATTTAGAATTACTTATAAAGCTCAGATTATCCTTGAACCATTTTTCAGAATGCATATTCCATGCTACAGCAACAGCTGGAAAATATCCCCATCTGTTTTCATCAGAAAACTTAGAGGAAGCATCTGCTCTAAATGTTGCTGTAAACAAATATTTCGATTTAAAGCCATAGCTTAATCTACCGAAACCAGAAAGTAAGGAATATTCAGCATCAAGAGCCGATGTGTTTAGCGGATTTCCCTGATCCATTCCCGACATTCCCATCTCCTCATTAGGGATTTGTTGAGTAGAAAATCCGTACCCTTTATAATTAGAAGACTGAATTTCAAAACCTCCCAACGCAGTTATCTTATGAGATTTACTAAAAGTTTTATTATAGGTCAGGACACTATTACTAGATAAAGTCATTCTCTCCCCATTACTTACAGAAGCATTGATCTTTCTGGAATTTAACAAACTAATGAGTGAACCTTGCGGAGTTTTAGAGTTATAAAAATTTTCTATAGAAATAAAACTATTATAAACAGTTCCTGTAGTTTTAAATGATAACGATGGACTTATTTTATAGTTAATATACCCATTCGCTGACAAGTCTGTATTAGTTCGGATGTTGTAGGCATTATTACTCGTTGAAACAGGATTAAACCTTGCATCAAATTGGTTTAAAGCATCTTCATCCAAATCTTCTTCCAAAAGATTCTCATCTACACTACCAGTAACAGGTCTGTAAGACCAGGCTCTTGTTAACAAATATGAGGTCAAAGTAGTACCTTCTCCTTCTCTAATCACTGAACCATCAGATTTCCTTTTGGAAATGTTTACGTTGAAACCTGCAGTTAGTTTTTTACTTATTTCCTGGTCTAAACCAATTCTGCCTTGATACGTGGTATAAGCAGAATTTAACAAAATACCATTTTGCTCCTGATTAGAACCCGATATTGAATACTTGGTTTGTTGAGTTCCTCCACGTAAAGCAATGGTATGAATACGGTTTAATGAGGTTCTGAATACTTGATCCTGCCAATCAACAGCAGGTGTAGTCAAATAATCCTCAAGCGTTCTACCTTTACTGGATAAATAATATGTATTTGCATAATTCATATCAAGTTCCATCTGGTATTTCACAAACTCATATGGAGTCATCATTTCCATTGTTTTCTGTCGTTGCTGAATACCAACAGTATTATTAAACGTTATAATAGGCAATCCTACTTTTCCTTTCTTTGTTTCGATCAAAATTACACCATTTGCACCTCTGGCACCGTAAATAGCAGTAGAGGATGCATCCTTCAAGATATTGATCGACTCAATATCATCAGGGTTGATGGCACCCGCACTAAAATCTTCAACGGGGAAACCATCTATTACGTACAATGGCGAATTACTCTGCGTTAATGAATTACCACCTCTGATCACAATGTTCAGTCCCTCACCAGGTTGGCCATCGGTAGCGGAAATATTCACCCCTGCAACCCTCCCCTGAAGTGCCTGATCAAAAGAACCAACAGGTGCCTTTTCCATGTCTTGCAACTTAACCTGTGCAACAGACCCCGTCAGATCTACCTTATCAACCTGTCCGTACCCCACCACAACAACTTCAGATAAACTTGATTCAGATTCCTTAAGGGCCACGTTCAGCGTTTTTTTATCGCCAATAAGAATAGACCTGGTTTGATAGCCTACGTATGAAAAAATCAAAACGTCTTCGCTATTCACACGAATTGCGTACTTTCCATCTTTATCAGTATGAACTACTGCATTTGTACGTCTTAACTTAATACTTACTGCCGGCATAGGTTCACCCGTGGATCCATCCGTTACAGTACCAGTCATATTTTTTAGTTGCTGTGCATAACTGATATCTGGTAATATCAGGCATAGTGCAAACAATAAAAACAAATGAATTGGTTTTACATGTTGAGTAAAGTGTCTCTCCATACTTTGGTTAATTTGGTTTTTAGTTGATATCTCCCTATTTATAATGTGTACACAAAAAAGTGTACGTACACGAAAATTAACAAAAGGCATAATTCAGTAGCTTAACCGCTGTAAATTATCCCCCTTAAAAGCGTTATTTTTTTGCACTCCTTACTAACTTAACATCAGCTGCAGTCACAGCAGTTGCTTTGTTCCCAAACTGGGATCTAATATAACTGGCAACAAGGGAAATATCCTTGTCACTTAAAAAATTAAATGATGGCATTTCCTGATCATACTTCTGCCCTTTTACAACTATTGGCCCCGATAGACCTTTTAACATTACAGAGATCAGTGCATTCTTATCTCCTAATACACGTGAGGTTCCCTTTAATGGAGGAAAAACTCCTGCAATCCCCTTACCATCAGCTTTATGACAGGAAGCACAATAGTTATTATAAACTACAGCACCTGGTAAAACTACTGGCTTCACCTCATTTTTAACAATTACTTTGGAAGTAACAGGTTTCTTTACCTTAAATACCTTTACAATTTTATCATCATCCTTTTTTGGATAACCCTCACCAGGATTCCAGTCACGGTTACTAGTTGAAACGTAGACGTCACCTGCTGGTGATACACATACATCACGTAAACGTCCCAGTTCATGATCCAGATAAATCTTTTCTGATTTTACAGTCTTTCCATCTTCCGATAGCTTCAGTACTCTTAAACTTTGTGTTTTTAATGTAACAAGCAAAATCGAATTATTCCATTCTGGAATAGCTGTCGACCCATAATACGAGATGCCGGCAGGAGCAATAACCGGTGTCCATGCTTTTGCAGGTTCAGTCACTTTTATGTTCTTACAGAACTCCTTTTCCTTTTCGGTATCAATAATTCCTTCTACATTAGGCCAACCGTAATTCTCAGCTTTTTTTATCAGATTAAGTTCATCTTCAATTGCATCACCATGCTCTGAACTATAAAGATGACCATGCTTTGTAAATGCCAACCCTTGTGCATTTCGATGCCCCATTGACCAAACAGGATTACCAGGAAAAGGGTTATCCTTTGGGATGGAACCATCTATATTAATACGTAGTATTTTACCATTTATAGAATTTACGTTCTGTGCATTCGCCCCTTTAACAGCATCACCTGTAGTCATTATCACCTTTCCATCGGGTGCAATCGTAATACGCGAGCCATTATGTCCTGTATTTCCTGGGATATCATTCAATAAGATCAAGGGATTTGTTAAAGTATCAGCAGTATAAGTATATCTAACCAATTTTGAAAGAATAGCTGTACCATTCTTATATGTATAGTCAAGAAAAACATAAGGTTTTGACTTATCAGGATGTACGGCCATACCTAATAGTCCTAAAGAGCGATACCTATATACTTCCGGAAGCCTGAGCAATACTTTCCGCTCACCCGTTTCTGGATTAAGTTTACTTAATGTACCAGACTGCTCCGTAAACCAAATCCAATTATCTGGTCCCCATTGCATTTCCCATGGCACATTCAAACCAGAAATAACAGTTTTTGTATTCAGGTAAACAGAATCAGTAACAGAACTCTGATTGTCCACACCACTAACATTACCATTCAATACAAAGGCAGTGATTAAAAGTAGAAAGGGTAAAAGTCTCTTCATATATCAAAATGATGGGTACGTACCCGAAGATAGAAACAGAAAAACTATAAAACAAATTATTTTTACAGTTTTTTTACCAAAAATTTTGATTTAAAGTTTATTAACAGCGATGCTTTTTTTATAAATCACCTTTCAGCCTTTCAAAAGGCACAAAACACATATTATATTTTTTTATTTCTTTAAAAAATCTGATCCAAAAATCCTGTCCCATAAAGCTGAAGTTACCCCGTACCCCCTTGTTGAATCATCATAATGATGTAACATATGGTGTTGTTTGATCTTTTTCCATACCCCATTTTTAAATTGAGCATGGTGCAACATATAATGAGTCATATCATAAAAGAGGTAACCCCCAATAAATCCAACAAAGAACCCATCTAACATATAAGTCGGAAATATCCATTTAAATAAAAAATAAAAAGCAGCGGCAAGTGGTATACTGGCTGAAGGCGGCATCACTAGCCTCTGTGCATCATTCGGATAATCATGGTGTACCCCATGAAATATAAAATGAATCCGTTTTCCCAATTTTGAAGAAGGATAAAAGTGAAAGACAAACCTATGAAGTACATATTCCGTTAAAGTCCAGATCAGTACGCCTAGCAAAAGCTGTCCTAGAAACAGCCCTACCCCATTCATCTGAACAGAAATCCAGCTAAAATAAAATATCACTGGTATATAGACAATTAAAGGAACATAAAACGGTACTTTAGACAATGCTTCGAACAAAGGATTCTTAAACATTCTTATTGATTCCCGGGAGTTGGATACAAAATTCTTTTTCATAATAACTAATTCTGCTGCCTTGCTAACAAGAAATGCTAATTTACAGCTTTTCTTGTTTTGAAAAAGTTTCATTTATTAAATTTCGGTCATTTTTAATCAACGTGATCCACCTTTAAATAGGCATTGTAAGCAGTAAATACGAAAAAAAGATCATCATAACTGAGGATTAAGCAGATTGTATAGATGAATATTGATCTTAATTTTGTTATTTTGAAACATATTAACGAACAGGCCTTTTTTTATTCAACAAACAAAACATGCCAGTTACCAAAAAAGACAAAAACAACACTAACATTTTATCAATTGATATTGGTGGTACCAGCATTAAAGCTTGTATTTTAAGTTCAAAGGGTGACCTGATTTCGGAATTCAAAAAATTACCTACACCAAAAAATGCTACTCCTGCTACAGTACTAAAATGTATCAAAGAACTTGTAGCTACATTAAATGATAATTTTGAGAAAATTTCTATTGGTTTTCCAGGCTATGTTAAATGTGGCAGAGTACAAACTGCAGTAAATCTTGCTAAAAATAAATGGATAGATATAGATCTTGCACAGCATGTAAGTGATCTTTTCGGCAAACCTGTAAGGCTTATTAACGATGCCGATCAGCAGGCTCTTGGTATTGTTTCAGGCAAAGGCTTTGAAATTGTATTTACTGTAGGCACCGGCTTCGGAACAGCATTAGTATTTGATGGTGATCTATTACCACATTTGGAATTAGCACACATGCCAATTACAAAAACAAAAGACTATGACGATTATATAGGCGATAAAGCTTTTGAAAAAATTGGTATAGAAAAATGGAACGAGCGTTTACAACATATTATAGAAATATATAAAACAGTATTTAATTACGATACGTTATACATTGGTGGTGGTAATTCCAAGCATATTACATTTGCACTCGATCATAACATTCATCTGTCAACAAATAAAGACGGAATAAAAGGGGGTGCAAAGCTATGGGATCTGGAAGAAAAATATCATGTTTTCACCAATCATCCAGCAAAAAAATAAACAATGAATAACAAGTATATTTTAGGAATGATCGGCCTTGGTACCATGGGTCGTAACTTATTACTTAATATGGCCGACAATGGCTTTGCAGTAACAGGTTATGACAAAGATGCCAATATGCTACGAAAACTTGAAGAAGATGGAAAAGCTCATAATTTAAAAGCCTTCTCTTCTTTGGGAGATTTTATACAAAGTTTAGAATTACCTAGAAGGGTTATGCTATTGGTACCTGCAGGTCAGATCGTTGACAGCGTGATTCAGGAACTTGTTCCATTACTGGATAAAGGCGATGTAATCATTGACAGTGGCAATTCACACTTTATCGATACCAGCAGAAGAGCTGAAGAGCTTTCTAAACAAGATATCCATTTCTTTGGAATGGGTATTTCTGGAGGTGAAGAGGGTGCCCGTTTTGGACCTAGCATGATGCCTGGTGGTGATAAAACAGCATACAATACTGTTAAACCTATCCTCGAAGCTGTATCGGCCAAAGTAAATGGCGATCCTTGTGTTGCCTATATAGGTCCTGGTGCTTCTGGCCATTTTGTGAAAATGGTACATAATGGTATTGAATATGCTATTATGCAAATCCTTGCCGAAGCTTATTACATGCTTAAAAATGGGATGGGTTACAACAATGAGCAAATTTACAACACCTTTAAAAAATGGAATGAAGGCAGATTGCATTGCTTCCTTTTAGAAGTAACTAGAGATATCTTCACTGTAAAAGATGCTAAATCTGGTGGCTATCTGATTGATGTGATTAAAGATGAAGCTAAATCAAAAGGCACTGGAAAATGGACTTCACAAGTTTCTATGGATTTGCAGTTGCCTATTCCTATTATTAATGAAGCCGTAAGTAGCAGAGATCTTTCTAAGTTTAAGCAATTACGTGTTTTCCTAGCTAATGCATTGCCACATGAGGTAGAGAAAGTAGATAATCCATCAGATTTTGAGATACAGCTGGAACAAGCTTTTTATTTCGCCATGATTACCTGCTACGCCCAAGGTTTACACTTGCTTAATCAGGCGTCTTCAGAATATAAATACGAACTGAATTTACAGGAAATCTCGCAAATATGGCGTGGTGGATGTATCATCAGAGCCGCATTGCTGGAAGATATCTATAAGGCTTATCACAAACAACCTGATCTAGCCCATTTATATGCCGATGCAGAAATCCAAAATAAACTAAAAGAAATTGTCCCAGGTACAAGAAAAGTAATCGGTAATGCCATACAAAACGGTTTTGCCTTACCTGCCTTTGCTTCGGCTTTAACTTATTATGACTCTTTAAGAACAGCCAATTCACCACTTAATTTAACACAGGCACAAAGAGATTTCTTCGGTGCTCATACTTTTGAACGTACAGATGAGCCGGGAATTTTCCATGCTGACTGGAATTCAAATAATTTGTAAAAACCCCTAATAATGAAGACAAGTATCAACCTTAGCCCAACCATAATCGTAATTTTTGGAGGTACCGGTGATTTAAACCTACGCAAACTTGCACCAGCGCTCTATAACCTATACGCTGAAAACTACATGCCAGATAAGTTTGCTATCATAGGTACAGCCAGAAGACCACTTACAAACGAAAAATTCAGGACAGCCCTGATGGATGGAGTAAACAGTTTCTCACGTACAGGAAAAGTAGACAAGAATAAATGGGAAAATTTCTCTCAAAACATTCATTATAAACCAACTGACGTTCAGGATTCGGCTTCTTTTGATGAACTTAAAGTAATGGTTGATCAGTTTAAAGCGGAATTTGGTGCAGATACACAGATCGTGTTTTATCTAGCTGTTTCTCCAGATCTTTTTCCTTCAATTGCCAAACGCTTAGCTAAGTTTAAAATGGCAGAAAACGAAGATAATTGCCGGATTGTAGTTGAAAAACCTTTTGGTAAAGACCTAGAAACTGCACGTGAGTTAAATGCATTGTTAAAAGAACGTTTCACAGAAAAGCAAATCTACCGTATTGACCATTATCTGGGCAAAGAAACTGTTCAAAATATCATGGCCTTCCGTTTTGCCAACTCTTTCTTAGAACCGCTTTGGAACAGAAACTACATAGATCACATACAAATCTCAGTAACAGAACAATTAGGTGTAGGTGATCGTGGTGGCTATTATGACGGCTCAGGTGCTTTACGCGATATGATTCAAAACCACTTGCTGCAATTGCTATGTATCATTGGTATGGAAACTCCAATTAACTTTGATGCAGATGAAATCAGGGATAAGAAAGTAGATGTACTAAAGGCTATGCGCCCATTCTCTGCAGAAGATATTCGTTTCAATACTGTGCGTGGACAATACACCAAAGGCTGGATTAAAGGAGATGAGGTTCCAGGATACCGTTCTGAAAAAGATACAGATGATGATTCTAATACCGAAACATTTGCTGCAATTAAGTTCTTTGTTGACAACTGGCGCTGGAAAGGTATTCCTTTCTATATCCGTACAGGAAAACGCCTTGCTCAAACCTCTTCACTGATCACTATTCAGTTTAAAGATGTGCCACACCAGGTATTTCCTGAAGCAGTTGCCGAGCACTGGCAGCAAAACAGGCTAATTATCAGTATACAGCCAGAAATGAGTATCCGTTTACAAGTACAAGGTAAGCGCCCGGGATTAGATATGATCCTGAATCCTGTAGATATGGTTTTTGACTACAAAGGTACTTATACAACAGAATCACCTGAAGCTTATGAGACACTTTTACTTGACGTTATGACTGGTGATCAAACACAGTTTATGCGTGCAGATCAGGTAGAAATAGCATGGGAGTTGTTGATGCCTGTTGTCAATGCATGGGAGACTAAAAAATCATTAAGTTTTCCTAATTACACTGCTGGTTCATGGGGACCAGAAGATGCTGAAGCATTAATTGCAAGAGATGGATTCCATTGGTTTACCCTACCTTTAAAACAAGAATAAATGAATTTATTGATATATAAAACTCAAAGCGAGTTACTGGAAGATATTGCGGCTTATATCATCAACATAGCAAACAAATCTATTGATGAACAAGGAAGCTTTAATTTTGTACTGACTGGCGGAAATTCACCCAAAGCATTATACGAAATGCTGGCCACCACTTATAAAGATCAAATAGACTGGGAAAAAGTATATTTCTTTTTTGGTGATGAGCGTAACGTAATGCCAAACCATGACAGCTATAATGGCTTAATGGCAAAACAAGCGATACTTGATCCTTTAAATATCGCAGCAGATCATATATTTTATGTTGATACGACCCTTGCTCCGGAAAAAGCTGCTATAGAATACAATAAAGCTATAGTAAAGCACTTTGATGGTGCAGACCTGGTATTCGACCTTATTTTATTGGGCATGGGAGATGATGCACATACAGCTTCATTGTTCCCAGGAACAGATATCCTGAACAATAACAATGTCGAAATAGACTCTGTATGGGTTGAAAAACTATCCACTTACAGAATCAGTTTCACCGCACCACTAATCAATAAGGCTAAGAATATAGCTTTCCTGGTATTTGGAGACGGCAAAGCCGAGGCTGTAAAACATGTAATTGAAGCAGATAAAAAAAATTCAAAGTTATACCCTGCTCAGTTGATAAAACCAATTGATGGTAAGGTTACATGGTTTTTAGATGATGCCGCAGCTAAATTATTGGATAGCTAATAAAAAAGTTTCCTATTAAAAAGGAAGGCAGGTAATATCCGGCCTTCCTTTTTTAAATATCAAGTAATCTTCTATGGTAATTAATTTGTCCGACATGGTAAGCCAGATGTGTGCTTAAATGGATCAACATAAAAGCAATAGAACTCCCTCCTTCTACCACTTTTACCAGCGGATAATCTTTTTCCATATCCTGATCTGTTAACAAATCCAATGTATCATTTACCACTTTAATAGTTGCCTCAACCATATTGATCAAGTCTGTTCTAGGCACATTTTTTAAAGAAAACTCTAAAGGTCGATTTCTTATATACCCCGTCTTTCCCAATTCTCCACCTATAAAAGTATTCAGGTTACCAACCAAATGTAAACAGAGGTTTCCAGCTGAGTTTAATATTGCTTTGTCAATAAGCCAGATCACTTGCTCGTTTTGATATTGTTCTATCTCAGATTTTAATTTATTCAGGTCTCTTGTAAAAAGTGACTTTAAGGATTCTTTTAGCATGATAAAAAACTTGAAAGGTAAAAGAGCTAGAACAAAGTTATAAACAAGTTTTACAAAAACTTCCTCAATTTAAAAAAGACTAAACAGATACCCTACCCACATACATACTCTCAAATATACTATTACGATCATCTGAAATAAATCTACGTGCCCCTGCTCACCAAATAATCAGCTTCATTATTTGCTGGTTTAAAAGCAAGAAACAAGGTTTAGTTTATAGCCTCAATTCCGATCAACGTCTTATGTAAATTTTAAAACATTCTAGCCATATGTATATATTATCTAATCATGAGATTATTATGCTTAACAGTTAAGATAAGCATAGCACTTCCGTTTACATCCTTCAAATATTAATTTGTTTTTCTATACCAATTAACATGCTCTGATTATACGTTTTTATTGGTCTGAGCAAAAGAATAGCAAAACAATAGCAAAAGGATACCAAAAGAATAGCAAAAGAAATCTGCATCAATGGAAAATTCTCATCCCCTATTAATCAACTATTAGACTTCATCTAAACGAATAGGACATTCTTACATATTTATTGAGTGAACAAAATGAACAGACTATTTTAAAATCATTAATCATATGAATATAAACAAATTACAAAATTTTAAATAAATAATCAGTGTTGTTCAATACCAAAAAAAAACCAACCAAACGCTAAAAGTGAACATAATGAACGATGAATAAGACTCTATTGTAAGTTAGGTTTGTAGTAGGGACTACACTAAATTATCATGCACTCATTTCGCATTATACAAAGATTCACTTTAACGTTGCTAACGCTCTTGGTAGTAATTTGTGGGTTTAATGAGGTTAGGGGGCAGACCAAGAATTATTTAGAGGGTTTCAAAACTGGAAACATATTTCAGATACCTGGATTATTAGGTCTTGGAACAGGAACGTCAGGACTATCTGTACCAATGAACTCTTATGGGGTTGGCTGTCTCTTAGGTTCATCAGTATCTAATCCATTTAGATACTACTATTTAGATAATACAAATTTAATTAGAACGACAACTGATAAGACGACAATAACTGCATCACGCAACTTAGGAGTTCTTGGTGCACTATTGAACACTGGTGGGGATACATATCTTCAAATTAGAAACACCGGAAATACGACTATTCTAAAAGGTACCCCGACTTACATTAAATTAAAGGAAAGACCTGAAATATCAGGACTTAATTTAGTTGTTGGAGGACTATTGGGTTTAACTGAACTACAAAGCATTAAGGGAACTGGTTACATTGGAGCAACAAATTATAAATTTCATACAGGAGGATGGACAGAAGGATTAAATTTATGTGCTAAACCTTATAATGGAAGTGAAAATAATGGTACAATAGCTGGTACACTTGAAGGTACAACAACAAAAATCATAATAAATGATTTAGGTGAGTGGTATGCTAAAGTTACCCCAGATGAAGATTATAATTCAGTAAGATTAACTGTTGCTTTTTCTCCAGATCTATCGTTAGCAAACTTGGCTGCAGAAATAAAGGTTAATGTTTACAATGCTTACACACAAGTGCTTGGAACAGAATGTAATCCTAGACCTCTTTTTACTGATGGGGGGGCTGCTACAGGAATTAGTCTGAACACGCAAACTCTTGGACTAAAATTAAGTGACTTAATAAAAAATCCAGAGAGAGCAATAAACAACAACACATCTGACTATTCTTCTTTTTCAACTGGAGTTGCTGGTGTTGGCGTTGCCTCAACAATAACCCAGAATTTCTTTTTTGAACGTAACAATACCATAAATGATGGTGTTAAATTTCGGCTTGCATTACCAAGTTCCTTAATTAATCTTAGTTTGTTTGGAAATGGCATTACTTTCTTAACTTATAATGGAGATCAATTAGTAAATACTCAAACACTTAATGATAGTGTTTTAGATTTGAATCTTTTGAACTTAATAGATATAGGTGGAGGTTATAGTCAATTTGATGTTACCATTAATCCTAATCAACAATTCACTCACATAGCCGTCCAATTCAATTCTGGGTTATTAGGCCTCAACTTATTAGGAGATGCGTTTAGGATATATGATGCAATATTATCACCTGCTAAACCAACCTTTACTTCCCCGACATCTTCACAAAATGTGTCTATTTGTAGTAATACACAAGCGGAGTTATCTGCAACTACAAGCTCGGAAAACGAGCTTTTGTGGTATACTACTCCAACCGGTGGAACCCCTGTTGTAAAAGCATATAATGAGAAATATACAACACTGGCCCTAAGTTCAGATGCAATCTATTATGTTGCATCAAAAAAGATAGGATGTACACTTGAATCAGAGAGAGTTCCCGTTTCAGTGGAGGTAAATCACCTACCATCCATCACATTAGGAAGCATGCCATCAATCTGCCAAGAACAAGTGCAAACATCGATTCCTTATAGTGCAACTTCAGGAGGTATACTTGAATATAGCATCACCTGGGATGATCTTCCAAACATTGGATATCAACCTTTGCCTGTCAGCCCTATTCCTCTTACAATGCCCACTATTATTACAACTGGAATTCATAACGGATCATTAACTATCAAAAATGAAAATGGATGCATGAATTCTTACCCAATCAATATCACTGTAAATCAAAAACCTGCTGCTCCACATCTAATCATCTTAAACAATTCACAATATTAAGTACAACGTTTAAATCTCAAATTCAAAAAAAATGAAAAAATCACTACTAAAAATCGCCATGATAACTGTATTGTTATTCAGCATTAATCTGATCGCACAAGCTGCTCCGACACCTGCAACACCAGGCGTTAAACTTATTTGTTCAGGTGGAACATTTAAATTAGATGCAGTAGCATCAGGAACGACCTGGGAAGTTCGGTATAGTGCAACTCAAACACTTACACCTACAACTGGAGTTGTCCTAGCCGCTGACGGATTAACGATAGATGTTCCTCTTGAAACCGGCTACTATTATATTTACAGCAAATCTACTGCAACAGGTTGTATTTCTGAAGCACAAGAAATACCATTTTATGTTTTTAAACCATTATCGGCAAGTATAGCAGGTGTTAGTGCTTATTGTATTGAAAATGCAAATACTTCAACAGCAGAGCTTACTGCAACAGTAACCAATACTGATGATTATGTAACTCTGGCATATCAATGGTATACAGTTGATGGAACTAATGCAGAAACTCCAATTGCTTTAGCAACAGGATTAACCTATACCCCAACTGAAAACACTGCAGGGACCAACACCACTTATAAATTTAAAGTTGGATACTTAGTGGGGGCAAATAAGTTTTGTCCAGGGGAGGTGACTAAGACTGTAACTGTAACAACACCTCCAACTAAACCAACAATTACTATCTCTAACACTCCAGCTACCTGGTAAAAAGGTAACTATATCAAATAAGATACTCTATTTTCATGCTTAACAGAAAAACAAGTTTTGTGTCAAGCCTGCTGTTGCTTTTAGCAATGGCAGGCTTTGCGCAATCTGGTCCGCAACCAGTGATCATCCCTCCGGGTGGTTCAGTGAAATTGCGGGCAAATTCTGTTAACGCATCTACTTACCAATGGATAAAAGATGGAGTATTTATTACTGGCTCAACTTCAATTGAATATACAGCAATGCTTGCAGGAAAATACAGTGTTATTTCTTTCAACGCGCAAGGTTGTGCTTCTGATATCTCTGATGAAGTTATTCTCAGTATAGGTCCTCCTAACCCACTATTGGTTGCTGATGTTAAAATTGATAAAACATCTGAAAAACGTGCTTTAACTGTTAATGATCCTTTCGAATATCTGATTTCCGTGAGTAACAAAGGCATGGACGATGCTACCCAGATAAAAGTATTAGATGTTTTACCACCTGAGTTAAAACTGGAAACCTGGACTTTCCCTAGTCTTGGTTCTGTGAGTTACAACAGTGGTACAAGAACCATTTTATGGGAAATCACTAAACTAAACAATGGACAGTCTGCCGATTTAAAGATTAAGGTTACTGCCTTAAAAGCTGGAATCATAAGAAATACAGCTACTATATCTGCCAATGAAACTGACCCCGACCTGAAAAACAACAGTGCAACAGATAGTAAATCAATAGCAGGAATAATCATCCCTAATGTTTTTACACCTAATAACGACGGATTAAACGACACATTCGAAATACCAGGCTTACAAATGTATGAAACCAATGAATTAACGATCGTTAATCGCTGGGGAGGTACAGTATATGACAAAAAGGGTTATAAAAATGATTGGGACGGATCAAACCTTAATGAAGGTACATACTACTACTTGTTAAAAATTAAAACCGCTGATAACAAGTGGGAAGTTTATAAAGGTTATGTAACTATTCTCCGAAGTAAATAGATATGAAGAAAATTTTAAGTTTACTATTTATCTTAGGTCTGATATTCAGCGTTAAAGCACAACAGGACAGCCAGTTTACACAATACTTGTTTAATGGTATGCATATAAATCCAGCCTATGCTGGTTATAAAGAAGATATCTATGTACAGTCCTTTTACCGCTCACAATGGGCAGGTGTAAAAGCTGCGCCAAAAAGCTTTTCTCTCGCCGCTGATGGTGCATTTAATGATGGAAATGTTGGACTGGGATTAATGGTGTCAAACGACCAACTAGGTGCCCAGACTTACCTCACCGCTTACGCTAATTATGCTTACCGAATCAGAATAGATGAGGGTTCGCAACTTGCATTTGGAATAGGCGCAGGTATGATGCAATTAGGATTGGATGGTAATAAATTAGAAGGCTATAGACCTGGTGATGCCTTAATTCCCCTAGGTTCACAATCAAACATTGTCCCTGACGCACGTTTTGGTGTTTATTACGCCAATAAAAAATATTTCGCGGGTTTCTCTGCAACTAATATGCTGGCTAAATATATGGCCAAAAAGAATACGGAAGATCTGATGGTTCCTGTACCTCAACCACATTTTTATTTCACAGCAGGAGCTTTACTTCATTTAAATGAAGATGTAAAGCTAAAACCCGTTATGTTATTTAAAGATGATACTAAAGGTCCCTCTTCATTGGATATCAATACTTTCCTGCTCTTAAAAGAAACAATCTGGATTGGCGGTTTTTACCGCAGCTCTTTTGATCTTTATAAAAAAGACTACCAGAAATCAACGCTTTCTAAACAGAATGCTATAGGTGCAATTCTAGAGGTTTTCGCTACTGAAAATGTACGAATTGGTTATTCATATGATTACTCCCTTAATAAATTACGCGATTACAATTATGGCAGTCATGAGATCTCTGTAGGATTTTATATTAACAGAAATAATAGTAGCAGAGACAGACAGCTTAGATGTTATAAGTTCTAAAGATCATTCCTTTTTCGTTAACTTAGGTAAAAGTCAATGGCAATTCCATAACTTCTAATTATAGAACATGAAAGCCAAAGTAAATCAAAGTAACGAGGTTGTAATTATAGGTGGCGGACTAGCTGGTTTAACCTGCGCCCTTCACTTACTCAAAGAAGGCCAAGATGTTACCCTGATTGAAAAGAATGATTACCCTCATCATAAAGTTTGTGGCGAATACATTTCTAACGAAGTTCTCCCCTATTTGCAATGGCTAGATGTTGATCCTAACGAACTTAAACCCTCTCTTATTAACCACCTTTCCATATCTTCAATAAGCGGACAAATTATTGGCTGCTCATTGCCTCTGGGAGGTTTTGGATTAAGTCGGTTTACCCTTGATAATTTTCTTTATGAAAAAGCAATACTGCGTGGTTGCAGAGTGATCAAAGACCGAGCAACAGATATTGTATTTAAAAATAATGAGTTTGAAATAACCACCTCTACTAATTTATTAAAGGCAAAACTTGTAATTGGTGCTTTCGGTAAACGATCTGCATTAGACCAAAAACTGGACCGTAGCTTTATACAGAAGAAATCGCCATGGCTGGCGGTAAAAGCGCATTACAGCGGTATTATTCCAACGGATCTCGTGCAGCTGCATAATTTTAGTGGTGGCTATTGTGGGGTATCAATGGTAGAGAACAAACTCATTAACATTTGCTATCTGGCAGACTATAATAGCTTTAAATCGTTTAAAAACCTGGATGACTTCCAGAAAAAAGTATTGTACTCAAATCCTCAGCTTCAAAAGATTTTTGAAGAAAGCACGATACTTTTTGATCAGCCTCTAACAATTAGTCAAGTGTCTTTCGCAAAAAAAGAATTGGTAAGTAATCATGTGCTCATGATTGGCGATACTGCAGGTTTGATTCATCCGCTTTGCGGAAATGGAATGGCTATGGCTATTCATAGTGCAAAAATTGTGGCAGAACAGTGTATAAAATACTTGCGTGGTTCCATAAATTCCAGAACTATGCTAGAAAAAAAATATTCCAGCAGTTGGAATACGAACTTTAGAAATCGTTTGTTAATGGGTAGGTTTTTATCCGGAATGATGAGAAAAGATCAGTTGTTTAACCCTATGCAACGTTTATTACATGCCTTTCCTGCTACACTACCAATGATTGTTAAAATGACTCACGGAAAACCTATTGTATGAAAATAGATACCAGAACAAGGTCTGAAGCTCCGGAAATAATGGATGATTTTAACTTGAAGGGAGAAATATTAAGGGATGCCCTGGATAAAATTGCAAGTATAAACAGGTTACTAGGTGGTAATAAAGTTACTTTACAGGGTTTGGAACTTTTGCTGAAAGATGATAGCAACTCCATTATTAGCAATACTGCGAAAAAAGAAATAACCATTTTAGATGTGGGTTGTGGGAATGGTGATATGCTGAGATACTTGGCCGATTATGCCGAAAAGAAGGATTTGAATTTTAAGTTGATTGGCATAGATGCCAATGCTTTTACCATAAAACATGCTAAGCAATTGTCAGTTAATTATGATAATATCAGCTACCTATGTGCAGATATTTTTGAGGAATGTAAACAAGCAAAGGTTTATGATGTTATTCTTTGTACACTGACGTTACATCATTTTAAAAATGAAGAAATTTTAACGCTGATGAATACCTTTTATGAGCAGTCGACCTTAGGAATTGTAGTGAACGATTTGCATAGAAGCAAAACCGCTTATTACCTGTTTACGATATTTTGTTTTGCATTCAGATTGAACAAGATGTCTAAAGATGATGGACTGATTTCTATTTTAAGAGGCTTTAAAAAAGATGATTTACAATCCTATTCCCGGCAGTTGAACTTAAAATCCTATATCCTGAAATGGAAATGGGCATTCCGATACCAATGGGTAATTCCAAATATAAAAGGCCGATATGAGCGTTAAAATAACCACAGTAGCTAAAAAGCTGCCACAATACTCCAGAAATACCGCTGAGATCATTCCTTTTCTGGACACCTGGCTAGTCGGACAGGAACTTCGTTTCATTAAAAAAGTTAAAAAAATATTTGAACAGGCCGCAGTAGATAAAAGGTATTCTATCATGTCACCAGAAGAGGTTTTTACTCAAACTTCCTTCGAAGAAAAGAACAACATTTACATTAGAGAAAGTATTAAATTGGGGACTGATTGTCTTCAACTTGCATTGAAAAAAGCGAACTGGAAACCTCAGGATATAGATTATATCATAACGGTTAGTTGTACTGGTATTATGATCCCTTCTATTGATGCGTATATTATCAACACGTTAAATTTGCGCCAGGATATTGTTCGTTTACCTGTCACAGAAATGGGTTGTGCCGCAGGTATATCGGGTATGATCTATGCGAAAAACTTTTTAAAAGCTAATCCTGGAAAACGGGCAGCAGTAATTGCAGTCGAGTCTCCTACCGCAACATTCCAGCTTAATGATTTTTCTATGGCCAATATCGTTAGTGCGGCTATTTTTGGCGATGGTGCTGCATGTGTTTTGTTATCATCACATCAGGATGATAATGGACCGGAAATAATCGCAGAAGAAATGTATCACTTTTACGATGCTATACCAATGATGGGTTTTAATCTAACAAACAATGGTCTACAAATGGTTTTAGATAAAGATGTACCTGAAAATATTGAGCAACACTTCCCCCAAATCATTAACCCCTTTCTTGAAAAAAATGGACTTGAAATTAAGAACATTGACCACTTGATCTTCCACCCTGGAGGAAGAAAAATTATCGATACTGTTGAAAGTTTATTTAGCGAATTGGGCAAAAATATAAATGAAACCAAAAATGTATTAAAAGAGTATGGAAATATGTCGAGCGCCACAGTTCTCTATGTATTGGAACAGTATATGAAAAGACCATTGGGGACAGGGGAACTTGGGTTAATGCTCAGCTTTGGACCTGGCTTTTCTGCACAACGGATATTGTTAAAATGGTAGAATAGGGGTAAATTAGGCGAAAATATTAAATGAAATCATAACATGACTAAAGCAGATATCTTATCACATTTACCTTATACCTCACCATTTTTATTTGTAGATGAACTACATGAAATTGACGAAAATGGCGTTACTGGCTCCTATACTTTTGATGCAGGTCTTGATTTTTACAAAGGCCACTTTAAAGACAACCCAGTTACTCCTGGTGTAATTTTAACAGAAACAATGGCGCAAATCGGATTAGTTTGTCTGGGCATTTATCTTTCTGGGAGTGCTGAAGGTGGAATGCCAGGACATGTGATGCTTACTTCAACAGCTATCGATTTCATGAAACCTGTTTTTCCTGGAGAGAAAGTCACTGTAACTGCACAAAAAGTTTACTTCCGTTTCAAAAAATTAAACTGTATTGTTCAAATGACCAATGCTTCGGGAGAAGTGGTTTGTAAAGGCACCATTGCCGGAATGGTAACCAACAAAATGAATGCATAAACGCGTAGTCATAACCGGTTTAGGGGTAGTTGCCCCAAATGGAGTTGGACTAACTGCATTTACTGAAGCTATTAAAAATGGAACTTCAGGTATTAAGCACGACCCTGAACTGGAAAGATTACAATTTGCTTGTCAGATTGCTGGTAAACCTGAACTTTCAGACGAACTTATTTCCAGATACATGAACGATCTGGAACGTAGAAATTTCAACAGCACCGGAATACTGTATGGCATTATAGCCGGAATGGATGCCTGGCATGATGCTGGCTTATCCATAGCTTCAACTGATGAACCGGATTGGGATAGCGGAACAATATTCGGTACCGGAACATCAGGCGTTGACAAATTCAGAGAAGCCATCTATAAAGTTGATGAATTGCAGTTGCGTAAACTAGGTAGCAGCGTCGTTGTACAAACTATGGCTAGTGGAATTAGCGCCTACCTATCTGGCAAACTCGGACTAGGCAATCAAGTCAGCAGCAACTCTTCTGCCTGTACAACTGGTACAGAAAGTATTTTAATGGCTTATGATCGTATAAAAAGCGGACAGTCCACTAGAATGCTTGCTGGCAGTACAAGCGACAGTGGGCCTTATATATGGGCCGGATTTGATGCCATGAAAGTTTGTACTTATAAACACAACCAGAATCCTGAAAAAGGTTCCAGGCCTATGAGTGCCAGTGCTAGTGGATTTGTACCTGGAAGTGGTGCAGGAGCATTGGTGATAGAATCGCTGGAAAGTGCATTAAACCGTGGTGCAAATATTTATGCTGAAATTTTGGGCGGCCACATTAACTCAGGTGGTCAACGTGGTACCGGAAGTATGACAGCCCCAAATAGCATTGCTGTACAACGATGCATCCGTATTGCTATACAAGATTCGGGTATCACTGCCAATCAAATAGACGCCATCAACGGACACCTCACTGCGACGACAAAAGATGTCTTGGAAGTACAAAACTGGGCTATAGCTCTAAACAGTACCCCAGAAAACTTCCCTTACATCAACAGTTTAAAATCTATGACCGGACATTGTTTAAGTGCAGCTGGAAGTATAGAATCTGTAGCCTCCGCATTACAGCTAAAATATGGCTTTGTATTTCCTTCTATAAACTGTGAAGACCTACATCCTCAAATAGCAGAAATAGTTAACAAAAACAATATTAAAAATCAAATTGTTAATCAAAACATTAATATATTAGCCAAAGCAAGTTTTGGATTTGGTGATGTGAATGCCTGTTTAATCTTAAAAAAGTACTAAATGGAAAGAGAACAATTGGTAGCAAAGCTCAAAGAGATTGTTACCCCCTACACCCATGACAAAGAGGCTTTAACAAACATTAGTCCAGCAACAGACTTCATTAAAGACCTGAAAATCAACTCCTCTAACATGGTAGATATCATTCTGGATGTAGAGGAAGAGTTCGATATAGAAATAGACAATCTGGAAATGGAACGCATGCTGAATGTTGACGAAACTATAAGTATTATCCAGGCTAAATTAAATGAAAATTGATAGGTAATGACATCGTTGATCTGGCCGCTGCTGCAGTGGAAAGCAATTGGAAACGAAAAGGTTACCTTGAAAAAATATTTACAGAAGCAGAAAGGTTTCTGATTCATGTCTCTAAAGACGCAAATGTAATGGTATGGTTATTTTGGACCATGAAAGAAGCTGTCTACAAAGCAGCAGAGTACAATACACAAACAAAAACTTTTGCTCCATGTACATTGAGCTGCAACAATCTAATTTTGCATGAAAATTCAGCCTGCGGAACAGTAGATTATAAGGGCAAAAAATATTATTGTCATAGCGGTCTGACGCCAGACTATATACATACTATTGCAGCAGACTGCGAAAAAACATTAGTACTTATCTCTCTAAAAATTGAGACTTATAACATAACAGACCAGTCATACAAAGCCCTTAAACCTGATTCAGTAAGTCACCATGGCCGATATCTGGCCCTTATAAATCTGTCAGGTTCTCTTCAATCAACAAGCTGATTATACCATCAACCAAGCCAACTTTAGGAACATAAACCTGCTTAATACCTGTCCATTTCAATAAAGTGATATAAATCTCACATGCAGGTATAATAACATCTGCACGGTCCGGGTTTAAACCAAAAACACTTATCCGTTCTTTTAGAGAATGTGAATTGAGCTGATTGTAAAGTCCTTTTAATTTAAGAAAAGTCAGAGGCATTCCCTCTTTCTCGTCAGACATACGGAAAAGCTTATTGATATTTCCACCAGTTCCAATTCCTGCAATATTCTTCAAAGACTTGGTATTTTCCTTTACCCAATCTCTCATTTCATCCCATGTCTCGTCCTTATCCTTGTTATCTAGAATACGGATGGTACCAATATCAAAAGATTTCGAGGCAACTGGAACCCTATTTACGAAAACAGAAAGTTCAGTACTCCCCCCACCTACATCTATATATAAATAGCTTTTCTTAATATCCAACTTATGCTCAATGTGATTTGCATAAATAATATTAGCCTCACGTTGTCCGGCAATAATTTCAAGTTTAATATTACAAAGCTCCTTTACCTTTTTTATAATCTCAGCTCCATTATCAGCTTCCCGCATTGCTGAAGTTGCACAAGCCAGATATTCTGAAACATGATAAACGTCCATCAGATTCCTAAAGGCCGACATCGTTTTCAACAGTTCTTCAACTTTACGATCTGAAATATGTCCATCTAAAAAAGCATCATCACCTAAGCGTAATGGCACTCTTACCAATGTATTTTTTTTAAAATCATAACCACTCTCATTTTTAGAAATATCAGCGATTAATAATCTGACAGCATTGGAACCGATATCTATGGCAGCGTATCTTAACATTGGATTTATTGGTGTTTATTTTTTAAGTAATTATAGGTCTGAACCTGTGCCCTGATTTTTACTTTCAGGTTATTTTTATGATACTTGTTATTGTTTAAACGAGTAATATCTCTCGCTTTTACATTGTCTTGTAATTGAAATTCTATAATATCCCTGATCTCCTGCTTCACCTCTTCATCAAGTACAGGGAAGCCCACTTCTACCCTATGTTCAAAATTTCGGGTCATTAGGTCCGCTGATGAAAGATACATTTCCTCCTTGCCATTATTGCCAAAAATAAATACTCTGGCATGCTCAAGAAATTTATCCACAATGCTGATCACAGTAATATTCTCACTGAAATCTTTTATTCCCGGAACAAGCGAACAAATACCACGAACAATTAGTTTCACTTTCACTCCGGCATTACTGGCTTCATATAGTTTAGATACAATACCTTCATCAGCCAGACTGTTCACCTTTAAAATCATATAAGCTGGTTTACCCTGTCTGGCATTTTTAATCTCCCGGTCAACTGCTAAAAAGAATTTCGTTCTAGATTCCAGTGGTGAGACAATCAGATGTTTAAATCCCTTGGTAACAGTTTTCTTATTAAGTGCTTTAAAAAGCTTAATCAAATCTGTTGTAATCTCCTTCTTTGCGGTAAAAATACTATGATCACAATACAGCTTGGCTGTTTTTTCATTAAAGTTACCTGTCGCAAGGTTTGCATAATAAACAGCTCTACCCTTTTCCATTCTTTTAACCAGACAAATTTTAGAGTGAACTTTATAGTCCGTCAGACCATAATTTACATTTACCCCTTCCTCCTGCAATCGATTTGTCCAGAAAATATTAGCACTCTCATCGAACCTTGCTTTCAATTCGACCAGACAGTTTACTTTTTTTCCATTCTTTACTGCATTAATCAATGCGTTGATTACTCTAGAATTTTCAGCAAGACGGTACAAAGTGATATTGATTTCTGTTACTTTAGGATCAATTGCTGCTTCGCGAAGAAACAAGATGATATAGTCAAATGACTGATAAGGTAAATTGATCACATAATCTCGTTCCTGGAGTTTGTTAAATATACTTTCAGTACGATGCAATCCATGTACCTTTAAGGGCACATTGGGTTTATATTCAAGTTCCTGATTGCCTACATTTGGAAATGCAATAAAATCTCCAAAGCGATGATATTGATTGCCCGGAATCAGATTCTCAGCATCAATTTTCATTTTATGGATGAGTACGCTCAACATATCAAAAGGCATTTCAACATCATACAACAAACGCATTGGCTTACCTTTTTTGCGCTTATCTAAACTTGCTTTCAGCTCTTCTACAAACTTATCGCTGACATTTTTGTCTATGTCCAACTCTGCATCCCTAGTCAGCTGAATTGAAAAAGCTTCAAGAATATCATAGTTAAAAACATAAAAAATATCATCCAGACAGTACTTAATAATATCCTCTGCCAGAATAATAAACTTTAAACCATTAGTTTCTGGTAATACAAGAAACCTTGGCAAATCATTTGGTAACTCAATCAGCGCATATTTTTCATGCTTGGCCGACGACTTTCTGGAAAGACGCACAAAGAAGTACAGATATCGGTCTTTTAGTTCCGGAAATGGTCTCGTGGGATCGATCATAATCGGTACAAGATTTGAAAGAATCCTGTCTCTAAAATGATTTCTTACAAACTCTCCCCTGGAAACGTTGAGCTGTGTTTCATTTAAAATAAAAATACGATTTTGTGCAAGCTCATTAATTAATGTTGCTTTAAATAACTGTTCGAACTTACGTTCTTGTTTTACAACAATATTTTTGATCTCGTTTAATACCTTTTTAGGATTGAAACCAAGCAAAGCCTTAGCTTTATCATTAAGATTAGACAACCGACTCAAAGTAGCTACCCTAACGCGGTAAAATTCCTCTAAATTGGAAGAAAAGATGGACAAGAATTTAATGCGCTCTATTAAAGGAACTGTCTCATCTGCAGCCTCCTGTAATACACGTTCATTAAAATACAACCAACTAATCTCTCTGTTTAGAAATGGAGCTTTTTTTTTCGTCATTATTAAATCAAAAAACCAGATGGCATCATAAACAAGAATCTATGATACAACCTGGTACAAAACTGCGAATTTTATTGTTAAGAAATTGTTAATTATCAGCTAATTAAACATACCTTAATAACCTCTGTCTATTTAACTTCAGCATCACTTTTCACAGCACTATTTTCAGTTGTTCCATTTGCAGACGCAACAGGCGCACTGGCTGCTTTTTGTGTTACTGTAGTAGCAGGCTTAGGCTTAGCAGTTGTTTTGCTTGCAACAGTTTTAGCAACTGTGGTCTTAGCTGTTACTGATTTAGCAGCTGTTGTTTTTGCCCCAATCACTTTACTTGCAGTACTTACTTTTTTAACCGGAGCTTTTGCGACTGGTTTTGCTGCATTTACAACTGATTTTACCACTGGTTCAACAACTTTTTCAACCTTTTTAACTGCGGCTTTCACTGCTGGCTTAGACTTAGTTTTCAACACTTTAGCAGTTTTTGCCACAGGTTTAGCAATAGCATCTGCAGCTTTTTTCTCTGTGGCTATTGCAGAAACTTTAACACTATGTACTACAGGCTTAACCTTTGCAGCTATAACTTTAACTGCTTTTTTAGCTTTTTTAGCATCCTTAGTCAGCTCTTTTTTAACTTCTTTCTTAACTGCTTCAGCTTTCTTCTTAGCTTTTTTAATATCTTTTTTACTTGCTGACTTAGCTGTATCAATTTTACTATCTACGATAGCCTTAACACCTTTAAACTTCTTTGATAATTTTTTCGTTACAAATTTACTTACCAAAGCAATATCTTCACCAATCTTTCCTGCATCCTGCCCTAACTGTTTAACTGTTTCAAGTATTTTATCGGCCAGACTTTTCTCAAATTGCTTCTTAACGGCTTTCTTTGCCACCTTTTTTTGCACTTTTGGATTTTTGGTTTTCATACGCTTTTACTTTAATTGTTTATATTTGTGATATACTTTTGCTTTTACAGCTAAAAATTACTAATTATTTAATACTTAAGCCATAATAATCATGCCCACTTTCGATATTGTAAGCAAAATAGATGCACAGACGCTTGATAATGCGATGAATAATGCTAAAAAAGAAATCCTGAACCGTTACGATTTCAGCTCTTCAAAAAGCACCATTGATCATGATAAAAAAACAAATGTGATTACCATAGTTACAGAGGATGACATGAGGTTGAAAGCTATTGAAGATTCCATTATTTCAAGAATGATGAAACAAAAACTAGATCCCAAGAGTCTGGATTTTGGCAAGGAACAATATGCTTCTGGTAACATGATTAGAAAGGAAATTTCAATTAAAGAAGGTATAGACAAAGAAACTGCTAAAAAAATTGTTGCTAAAATTAAGGACAGCAAATTGAAAGTTCAGGCTTCTATGATGGATGATCAAGTGCGTGTACAAGGCAAAAATATTGATGATCTTCAAAGCGTAATTGCACTTTGCAGAAGTGAAGATTTTGGACAACCATTACAGTTCATTAATATGCGTAACTAAATGGAAATCGAAGATAATGGCTTTATCTTCTCTGATGACAAACAGAAGATAGATGTTTCCGCAGTTCATCATTATTTAAGTACAGAATCGTATTGGGCAAAGGACATTCCTTTAGATATTGTACAGAAATCCATAAACAATTCATTATGCTTCGGAATTTACAAAGATAAACAGCAGGTAGGCTTTGCAAGATGGATTACTGATAAAGCCACTTTTGCCTACCTGGCTGATGTATATGTTAAATCAGAATATCGTGGAAATGGCTTATCTAAAAAATTAATGTCACTAATGCTTTTTCATAAAGACCTGCAAGGCCTTAGGAGATACATGCTGGGCACATTAGACGCACATGGTTTATATGCCCAGTTTGGTTTTAAAGCGATAGAACATCCCGAAAGACTGATGGCAGTTGTTGTACCTGACCCTTACAAAAAAAAGGATTAAACAGTTTTTACGTCGCTGTCACTATAATCCTCAATATCTGTAATATAACCATTGATGATTAGGAAGTCGAAAAGTGGTTTTGCATCAGGTGTTACTGGCATATTTGCTGTGGTAATAACCTGATTT
Organism: Pedobacter sp.; assembly: GCF_041645105.1. Lineage (GTDB taxonomy): Bacteria > Bacteroidota > Bacteroidia > Sphingobacteriales > Sphingobacteriaceae > Pedobacter. The sequence goes on along the minus strand of NZ_JBAZQQ010000002.1, from coordinate 699,982 downwards.
GTTTTCTTATCAAGGAATGGATACGCAAAAATCTTAACATTCTTACTAAACATATCACTTACATAATTAAGTAACTGACTGGAGTAATTATCACCAAAATTAGTAGAATTAAATACAAATTTTAAGTTATTAATATTCGTGGAAATCCCAACACTTTTCGGGCGACAACGATCAAGATACTTTGCAAGCTTATTGTTCCTCGCAAAATTGGATACAATAACAAGGTTGCCTGTATTACACATCTCTTCGGCACGTTTTGCAACAGCTCTTAAATCGATATTCTCAGGCAATTCATGATTAGCATTTAATACGTTCGACATCAGTACTTCAATCAATACACTCAAATTATCTTGTTCTACAGTTTCCGATCGCACAAACTGATCAACAGCCTTATTCAACATACTGAAGTTAGGATTCGATTTCTGCGCATATTTAGTACGCTGAATCATAATATCTTTCTTATACAGCAAGTCTTTAGGTAGACAAGGTTTACCTTTTGAATCAAATATAGCTGCATCAGAGAAGTCTTTAACAATTAGATATAAGTTAAGCAGTATGTTATTTATACCCGAAAATGCAGGTCCATTTACTGAGATGAGATCAATTTCTACTGAACCTACAGTAAGGTTATCTGCTAAAGATTCGATCATCGTCTTAGGATCCTGATGAAAGTAAAAGGCTGCATAAACTAGATTTACACCAATAATTCCCAATACATTATGCTGCAGTGCAGCATCAGTATCTAACAAACGTACATGGAAAAATATTTCATTGGGCTCTCCTCCTGGTTCTACCTGAAACCGGATACCAATCCAGCCATGTGGATCATTTGACTTATTGTAATTTAATGTTGTAACCGTGTCTGCGAAAGCAAAAAAAGTACGGTCTTCATACTTAGTTCCATTTAAACGTTCAGTCAACAAACTGTATTCATGGCCTAACATTTTTAATAACCTTGACTCACTCACATACCTTCCAGAGGTTTCAGCGCCATAAATTACATCACTAAAGGTCATGTCATAGGCTGACATAGTTTTAGCAACAGTGCCGGATGCCGCACCGGCGGTAAAAAAATTACGTGCCACTTCCTGTCCTGCCCCAATCTCCGCAAAAGTTCCGTAAATTTTAGGGTTTAAGTTAATCTTTAAAGCCTTGCGCTTCGTATCAAGAATTTCTCTTTCCATTTTGCAAAATTAAGCAAAACACCGGGTTTAGACGATAAATAACTATCTTGATCTCAAATTTCTTCTGTTGTGCTTATATTATGATCATACTTTAACCATGCTAGACGTTAAAAATCTCGACATACAATTTCTAAATAAAGAAGATCAGTCATGGCTTAAGGCTGTAAATCAGGTTAGTTTCAGCATAGACAAGGGACAAGTGTTAGGAATAGTTGGCGAGTCGGGTTCAGGAAAATCTGTAACGTCTTTTTCCATTATGCGACTACATGATAGAAAAAGCACAAAAATTACTGGTGAAATCAATTTTCAGAAGATTAACCTACTTAATTTAACGACAGATGAGATCAGAAAATATCGTGGAAATAAAATTGCCATAATATTTCAGGAACCTATGACTTCCTTAAATCCCGTTTTCACATGTGGTAATCAGGTAAGGGAAGCTATAATGTTGCACCAAAAAGTTGATAAACACACGGCAAAAAAGAAAACAATTGCTTTGTTTAAAGAAGTGCAATTACCAAGGCCTGAAAACATTTTTGATAGTTATCCCCACCAATTATCGGGCGGACAAAAGCAAAGGGTAATGATTGCAATGGCTTTGAGTTGTAATCCGGAGTTACTCATAGCAGATGAACCTACCACGGCACTCGATGTGACGGTGCAAAAAACGATTCTTGAACTGCTACTGAAACTTAAAAATGAGCGTGGCATGACTATGATCTTTATTACTCATGACCTTTCTGTAATCAGCGAAATTGCGGATGAGGTAGCAGTGATGTATAAAGGTCAAATTGTAGAACAAGGCCAAGCAAAAACAATATTCGAAACCCCTCAGCATCCTTACACTAAAGGGCTACTTGCCTGCCGCCCAAATCCACATCGGTTACTAAAAAAACTACCTGTAGTAGCTGATTTTTTAGAAGGAAAAAATGAAGAAGAAATAAACAACTATACAGTCCATGAAATTGAAGCTCGCAGAACATTACTTTATAGTTCAGACCCCATATTACAAATCAAAAATCTGTGCACCTGGTATCCTATAAAAAAAGGTTTATTTGGTAAGGCTAAAGAGTATGTAAAAGCAGTTGATGATGTTACTTTTAATGTATTTCCAGGTGAAACACTCGGCTTGGTTGGCGAATCTGGATGCGGCAAAACTACGCTAGGCAGAAGCATTATCAGATTGGTAGAACCAAGTTCTGGAAAACTCATTTTTGAGAATAAAGATATAACCAATTTAAAAGCTGCTGAATTAAGAATGCTGAGACGTGATGTACAAATTATTTTTCAAGATCCTTATTCAGCACTTAATCCACGCTTAACAGTAGGCAATGCATTGATGGAGCCATTACAAGTACATAATATGTTTCAAACAAACAATGAACGTAAAGCTCATGTACTAAATTTATTAAGCCGTGTAGACTTAAAACCCGAACATTTTAACAGATATCCACATGAATTTTCCGGAGGACAAAGACAGCGTATCGTAATCGCCAGAGCATTGGCCTTACAACCGAAATTTATCATTTGTGATGAATCAGTTTCTGCTTTAGACGTTTCCGTGCAGGCTCAGGTACTAAATCTGCTTAGAGAACTCCAGCAGGAATTTGGACTAACCTATATATTTATCTCTCATGATCTGGCTGTAGTGAAACACATTTCTGATAGGATGATTGTCATGAACAAAGGTAAAATCGAAGAACAGGGCTTTCCGGAAGAGATTTATAACAACCCGCAAGCTGAATATACAAAAAGACTAATTGCTGCTATCCCGGGAACCTAAATACTACGCCCTTTCCCCAATGTATTCATCTTCTTTCAGCTGTGCAGAAAGACGGATCAATGCTGTATTGATCGCTCTCCTTATCTCTCTTTCTTTAACTTTATTGTAATGTCTTAACAATACCATCGCTTTAAAAACAGCAGCATCCTTGTTTATCTGAATGGTTTTAATTGTCAAACCATTTTCCATCACATTTGCAGAATAACCCGCAATTACTTTATTCAGATAATTCTCTAAAAATTCTGGAGTATATCCGTTTTTCAAAGACATATCAAACTCGATACTTAGTTTTTTAATATTCTGTTTAGACTGATTGATGATTACAGAACTAAAAACAACAGAGTTAGGTATAATTACCATATCACTATCTTCATTTTGCAGAATCATATTGATCAGGGTAATATCCAGAATTTTCCCCTCATGTTCTCCCATTTTGATATGATCCCCCAGTGATAAACGATCAGAAAACATAATGATCAGACCGTTAATCATATTGGTAACATAATCTTTAAACGTCAGCGCTACAGCTGCTGCAACAATTGAAACACTAAAAACCAGTTCCTGTAAAGTCACATCGAGTAGCGATACAAAGGCCATCACTAAGAATATAGTATCAAGAATTGAGGCAATCCGATCTATCCCCAGAATAAAATTATCCTTAATATTACTTTTAAACTTTTGTTTACGGATATACAAATAAATGATAACCATTCGCAAAATAGAAATCAGCAAACTAGGGCCAAAGAACACCATTGCAGCGCCGGCAACCTTCCTTATGCTCGGATATTCAATATAAAAGCTAGGTTTATTAATATATAAATAGGCTAGAAATAAGTAAATAACAGCTTTTATCCCAATAATGAGGAGCTCTTTACCCGGTTTCCTTTCTCTGTATTCAATCATGTCAAATCATTTTAAGTTCGTCAATATCTGAGTAATCAAAGATACAAAATCCAACAATACTCGCTTCAAATTGTTACCTTCGGGTGATTCATACATAGATTATGGCAAAAAAGAAATCTTCTCATCTAGAACTCGTTTTAACACAATTAATTAGCGACGTACTGGAAAAAAGTAATAATGAGGCTTTGAACTATAAGCAGGTATCTGCTAAATTAAACATTACTGATGCAGCGTCAAGAGAAACCATCCTTGAGGTGCTGAAAGATCAAGCTAAAAAGGGTGTTTTCACAGAAACCGAAAAGGGGAAATTCAAGTTAAAAGACTTAAAAACATTCCTGACTGGTAAAGTAGATATGACTGCTGATGGATCAGCATTTGTTGTTCCGGATGATGAATTTGAAAAAGACATTTTTGTATCTGCCAGGAAACTGCATAATGCGCTGCATGGCGACAAGGTAAAGGTATATGTTTATGCAAAAAAGAGAGGCCGAAAGAATGAGGGTGAAGTTGTGGAGATTATTTCCCGAAATAAAACTGATTTCATTGGAGTCATCAAAATATCAGACCGTTATGCTTTTGTAAACATCGATGATCGCAAAATGTTGCATGACATATTTGTACCTTTAAGTGATGTAAATGGTGCTAAAAATGGTCAAAAAGTACAGGTAAACATAACAGAATGGCCAGAGGGTGCTAAAAATCCAATTGGACGAATTATGAATATCCTGGGCGAACAAGGTGAAAACAACACCGAAATGAACGCCATCCTTGCGCAATACGGCTTCCCTCTAAGTTTTCCACCGGAGGTAGAGAATGAAGCCAATGCCATTCCTGAAAAAGTCAGCCCTGCCGAAATGGAAGGTCGCAGGGACTTTAGAAACACGGTAACCTTCACTATAGATCCGGCAGACGCCAAAGACTTTGATGATGCCATATCTTTCAAAACTTTAGAAAATGGCAATTATGAAGTAGGTGTACACATTGCCGATGTATCACATTATGTAAAGCCAAATAGTGATCTCGATAAAGAAGCTTATGCCAGGGCAACTTCTGTTTACCTGGTAGACAGAGTGATCCCTATGCTACCAGAACGACTGAGTAACGGTGTATGTTCATTACGTCCTAATGAAGATAAATTATGCTTTGCTGCAGTATTTGAAATGGATGAGCAGGCAAATATTGTTACAGAATGGTTCGGACGTACAGTTATCCATTCGAATATGCGCTTTAGCTATGAAGATGCACAGCTTATTATTGAAGAGAAAAAAGGAAGCCATGCTGAAGAAATTTTAAAACTTAATGAGTTAGCACATACGCTACGTGAAAGAAAGTTTAAAAATGGTGCAATCAGTTTTGAAAGCACTGAAGTAAAATTTAAACTGGACGAACATGGTAAACCTATTGGCGTTTATGTAAAAGAACGTAAGGATGCACATAAACTTATTGAAGACTTTATGCTGCTGGCCAATCGTAAGGTAGCTGAATTTATAGCTAAAAAAGGTAAAGGCAAACAAAAATATACTTTTGTATATCGATCTCATGATTCTCCAAACCTGGAAAACTTAAACAGTTTCGCCTTGTTTGCTGCCCGATTTGGCTATAAAATAAACATGAAATCAGATAAAGAGATTGCGAAATCGCTGAACTACCTGATGGAAGATGTAGAAGGTAAAAAAGAGCAGAATGTGCTGACACAACTAGCAATTAGATCCATGGCAAAAGCAATTTATACCACTAAAAAGACTAGTCATTATGGTTTAGCATTTGACCATTATACACATTTCACCTCCCCTATCCGTCGATATCCAGATGTAATGGTCCATCGGTTACTTGCTGCTTATTTAAATAACGAGAAGTCTGCCAATGAGGAAGAGTATGAAATAGCAGCATCTCATTCTTCGGCCATGGAAAAACGTGCTGCAGATGCAGAACGTGCTTCTATTAAATACAAACAAGCTGAGTATCTGGAAGAAAATGTAGGCAATACTTTTGCAGGAATCATTTCAGGGGTTACTGAATGGGGTATGTATGTAGAGCTAACCGAAAACAAATGTGAAGGTATGATTCGTTTGCGTGACATAACCGATGACTTTTATGTGCTGGATGAAAAAAACTACTGTATAGTGGGACAGCGTAAACAGAAAAAATACCAGTTAGGTGATGAGGTAATGGTAAAAGTAAAAAAAGTAGACCTGTCAAAACGACAGATAGACTTTTCACTGATTCAACAATAAAAATATAATATTCCGGTTAATCCGTTTGTAAAAAATGTATACTCCTAATCAATTACAAGAAGCTATAGAAAACGCTGTTCAAAACATTAAATATCCTGCACATCCGGAAAGGCTTTACGCGCCTATCCGATATATAATGAGCTTAGGTGGGAAAAGAATCAGGCCTGCACTGACTTTAATGGCAGCTGGACTATTTGAAGATAATCTCGATAAAGCAATGCCTGCTGCTTTGGCTATTGAAACATTTCATAATTTCACATTGATTCACGATGATATTATGGATAACGCCCCTCTGAGAAGAGGAAAGCAGACTGTACATGAAAAATGGGGTGTGAATAATGCCATTTTAAGTGGTGACGTAATGATGGTAGAAGCCAATAAGCATCTTTCAGAGTTAGACAATAAGGTATTGAAGGCTGCATTGCATACTTTTAATGCTACTGCACAGGGTGTATGTGAAGGGCAGCAACTTGACATGGAATTTGAGGAACAGGAAAAGGTGAGCATTGCTGATTATATCAATATGATTCGTCTAAAAACGGCAGTATTATTAGGTGGTGCAATGAAGCTCGGTGCACAAGTTGCAGGTGCGACAGAACAACAAGCGGAACAGTTGTATGATTTCGGTGAAAACCTGGGAATTGCTTATCAACTACAAGACGACCTACTGGATGTTTATGGTGACCCTAATAAATTTGGGAAACAAGTTGGAGGTGATATCATTGCCAATAAAAAAACCTTATTATTACTAAAACTACGAGAATTAGCTAATAGCATAGACCTTGAAAGTCTTGCAATACAAAGCGAAAATAAAAATCTTACAGAAAAAATAAATAATGTAAAAGGCTTATATGACAAATATGACATCAAAAGCCTGGCCATTGCCGAAATGAAAAACTATTCAAACAAAGCATTCCATGCTTTAGAATCATTAGATCTTACTAAAGAACGTAAATCCGAATTATTTAAACTGGCAGAACAAATTCTCAACAGAGAACATTAGGATTAATTAAATCCATTTTACTATTGAGTAATATTTTCCACAACCAATACCCCAATTATGGGACTTTTAATGGATAATACCCAAATTAAACGCTTCAAAAGGCGTTTAATTTGTGGTTCCAAAATTGTCTTGTATGAACTATGCAAGAAATTCTGTCCAAAAAGAACATAGGCGAACGTATTAAAGAACTCAGGGTGAATAACGGGTTATCACAAGCGTTCATCGCGAACATCTTAAACTTATCAAGAAGTAATTATTCACAAATTGAACTTGGTAACCAATACCCTACTTTCAACACGCTCCACGAAATAGCAACATATTATTCAAAGACTTATGAATGGCTTCTTCATGGGACTGCCATTGAACAATCGAATGAAACTCCCGAAAAGATAGGCCTGATTTTAAATGAACTGGAAACCGCATTTAAAAGCTTTAGTTCTTCCTTAAAGAAGCTAGAGCATGAACTAAATCTGGTTAAGTCCAGAAAATATAAAACACGTAACTAGTCCAAAAATGCAAAAACAAATAAGGTCTGATCATGTACATGATCAGACCTTATTTGTTTTATATAAGAAGTTTGACTATTCTGCTGATGCAGTGTCAGTAGCTTCTGTTTCAGCTTTAACAGCCTTTTTAGCAGGTGCTTTTTTAGCAGGTGCTTTTTCAGCTTTAGCAGCAGACGCCGCAACAGCTTTCTTTGCAGGTGCTTTTTTCTCTACCACTTCAGCAACAACTGCTGCAGGTAAAACAGAAACATAAGATTTGTTATCTTGTTTCTTTTTGAAAATTACAGTACCATCAACTAAAGCGAATAAAGTATGATCTTTACCAATACCTACTCCTTTATCAGGATGATGTTTTGTACCACGTTGGCGTACAATGATATTTCCAGAAATTGCATCTTGCCCACCAAAGATCTTAATACCAAGGCGTTTACTATGCGATTCACGTCCGTTCCTGGAACTACCGGCTCCTTTTTTATGTGCCATCTTGTTTTATATTTTATTAACTACCGAAATGAACGGCATTTTTTGTTCAACAATAATTATAAACTGATACCAGAGATCTGGATCTTGGTGAAATACTGACGGTGACCGTTTTTCTTTTTGTAACCTTTTCTACGTTTCTTTTTGAAAACGATTACTTTATCACCTTTTAAATGAGACACGATTTTAGCTGAAACCGATGCACCTTTCAATGTAGGAGCTCCTACAGAGATTTTACCACCATCTTCAACCAACAATACATTGTCAAATTCAATACTAGCGCCTTCATCTCCTTGCAAACGGTGTACAAAAAGGTGCTGGTCTTTTGCAACTTTGAATTGCTGTCCTGCTATATTTACTATTGCGTACATTGTTAATTAGTTATTTATTTGAAATTGTTTATTTTTATTGAGGTGCAAATATAGAACTTTATTTTCTAAATTCACAAACGAATTAGTTTTTTGATGCTGCTTGTTTACCATAACGCTCCTCTGCTTCGTTAATACTCTGCGTCAAAAGAGTTTTCATCTGCATTGCAAGCCCTTTAAGCTTCGGATCGCCATTATAATCTACTAAGAAAACGACTGTTTTAGACTTCTTTTTATAATTGAAAGTCATTACATAACGTGGTACTTTAGATGTTTTAAGATCACTTTCTGAATTAGCCATAAAATCAGGAAAATTCCAGAAACCCAACTCATTTGCTTTTGAATGCAAATATAAAATGTCGTCCTTCCTCAATTTCACATTAGTTTTAATAATAGAATCTTTTGCATTTACGTACTGATAATCACCTGTTGCAGAATTATAAGAATTCTCCAGATTATTTCCCTCTCCCCACTTAAACTCGATAGACTCAAATTCCTTTAGCTTAAACGGTGCATTACGCAACATTGGCGTATAATAAACTACACAATAGATTAAAAAAGGAACGACAATCGTTAGTGCCAGGAATATTTTCTTTGCTCTTGTACTCATAATTTATGCTTCATTAATTTCAACCACTTGATCAGGATTGTATTCTCCTTCCCATTTGGCAATTACTACTGTTGCCAAACAATTTCCTATTACATTTAATGATGTTCTTCCCATATCCATTAATTCATCTATCCCTAAAATTGCAGCAATAATAAAAGTTGGTAATCCAAACTGATCTGCTGTTGCAATTAAGATAATTAACGATGCTCTTGGTATTGCTGCCACCCCCTTGCTCGTAATCATCAGTGTAAATACAATCAGTAACTGTTCGCCAAAAGTCAAATGCATGCCTGCCGCCTGCGCCACAAAAATTGAAGCAAGCGATAAGTATAATGTTGTGCCGTCAAGATTAAAGCTGTACCCTGTTGGAATTACAAAGGAAACAATTTTACGTGGTACTCCGAAATTCTCCATCGCACTCATTGCCTTAGGCAGAGCAGCGTCAGAACTTGTAGTCGCAAACGCAATAGACACCGGCTCTTTAATAGCGTTTATAAATTTTAATATTGGTATTTTCAAATACAGTGCGATAGGTAACAACACAATCAAAATGAATGCGATCAGAGCCATATAAAGTGTAGCAACCAGCATAAAAAGATGCTTCAAGATATCGACTCCCATATGTCCTACCGTATATGCCATCGCCGCCCCCACACCAATCGGCGCAAAATACATAATGATATTGGTGAATTTAAACATCGTTTCTGATAAACTCTCGCAGAAATCAACCATCGGTTTCCGTTTCTTTTCATCCACCATAGCAAGGCCGATACCGAAAATAACAGAAAAGATTACAATCTGTAAAATCTGTGCATCGTATACTGACTTCACAATATTCTCAGGAAAAATATTTCTGAAGAATGCCAATGTTTTATACAGCCAATGTACACTATCTGGCAGTGTACTTAATATGCTTTCATCAATAGGATCTTTAACAGGCTTGGGTAGCTCATTATGTGGCATATTCTGTATATTCACCCCTACGCCTGCATGAGTAATATTAATTGCAGCAAGTCCGATGAATAAAGCGATTGTAGTAGCACAATAAAAATAAAGCATAGATTTCCAGGCCATCCTACCGACTTGCTTTAAATCTGAATGTCCCGCAATCCCATACACAAGAGTAGCAAACAAAATAGGCCCAACAATGGTTTTTACCAATTTAATAAAGCCTTTACTTAAAGGTTGCAAAGCTACTGCTACATGTGGGTAATCTATTCCAACAAAAACTCCTAATACCATACATACCAGTATCCAGGTTGTAAGATTTTTTCTAAACAAGGCAAAAATAACAAGTTGTACAGCAAGTATCCATCGTGTGGCCATCATCACATTATCAGGAATATCAGCGATATTGAAGTCTTTTAATACGCCAAGCAACGAAGCTATAGTAATAAACAAAAAAGTAATCAACCCGACACGGTTTTTTTTCATAAAAGAGGTTTGTTTGATTCGCAACAAAAGTAATTAATTGCATGAAGCCCGCAAACATTTATTATTTTTGGACTAAGCTGGCTTGTAACAAAATAGCTTTATTCCAATCAAACCACCATTAGCCGTTAATTAATGGAAAAAAAAGATCAACTATTTAAGCAGATTTTCGACACAAACTCTAAAAAGATATTCCATTTATGTTATGGTTATACTGGCGACGAGGATGCTGCAAACGATTTATTGCAAGAAACTTTTTTGAAAGTCTGGCAAAATCTGGATAAATTCAGAAATAAGTCTCTTATATCTACCTGGATATACCGAATTGCAGTAAATACCTGCTTAACCTACTTAAGGTCAGAAAAGAGACAAGCGAAAGATGAGCTCACAGATAACATCATTGAAAACCGACCAGAAGAGTTTTCAGAAAAAAATGAACAAATAGCGCTCCTTTATAAGTCAATTTCCAAACTGGAAGAAAACGACCGTTTGATCATTACCATGGTGCTTGATGAGCTACCATACAATGAAATAGCAGAGATATCAGGAATAAGTGAAGGAAACCTAAGGGTAAAAATTCACCGTATTAAATTAAAACTTACCGAATTATACAATCAGCATGCAAGAATTTGATCACATACAATCGCTTTGGCAATCACATTCGGTTGAGGTTAAGATCTCATCTGATGAAATGCTTCAGCAGGCAAAAAAAGAGGTAAATGCAATTCGCAATAAATCCCTTTTCAACATTATAGGAATGATGGTATCATTTGTGGCAATAGCCATACTATGGCTATTTTTTGACTTCAATTCCTGGACCACACATGCAGGATTGACTCTTTTCCTATCTGCCATTGCTGTCTCTACATTTACATTATATAGAAGTCATCGCCTCCTCGCGCAACACGATTTTACAACAGATCCTAATGACTTTCTAAATAACCTAAAAAGCTACCAGATAAGCAGGTATAACCTTTACAGTAAAATGTATTGGGTTTATGCAATACTCCTAAGTTTAGGAATTGCCATGTACTTTTTTGAAATCCTGAGCTATTTTGACTTATGGGCACAATTACTGATTATATTATTTTGCTTTGGATGGATTATTTTCTGCTCAACATTAGTACGTAAATCAGTTATGAAAAAGGAAAAAGAAAGAATTGCACTCTTGATAGAAAAATTTGAACGTATTGAAAATCAGTTCAAGGAACAGTAAAAATATGTTTATAAAAAAAGTCATCCGAACTTAGTCGGATGACTTTATTATTAACTAACCCAAATTAAATTCATCCAAATCTATATACTGGGTTTCCTGTTTCAAATCTAGCTCTAAACTTTCATTTAACGATAAGCGAAAATCACCATTAAGCTGAATTTTACCTGTATTGGCCTGGTGTTACATTAAAAGAATTCCTAAACAATCTGATAAATGAACTAGGACATTCAAAGCCTACAATATCCACAATCTCACTAACGGGGTAATCCGTATTTTTTAGTAGATGTTTTGCCTGATGAAGCCTTACTTTAGTCAAAAATTGATGTGGAGAAAGCTGGTAGGCCTGTTTAAAAGTACGTAACAAATGGTTTACTGACAAACAGGATGTTTGGGCTATTTTATCTAGCTGAATACGTTCCTTATAATTACTGATCATGTAATCTCGAGCTACGGACAAACGCCTCAAAATTTCAGTTTTGGTATTCCCGTTCAAAAAAGGCAAAGCAGCTTTTCTTTTTATCACTTCTATATCATACAACTCGTAATAATCTAGCAAAGCATGATTTAAATATTCTCCTAAAACGAGAGGATCAGCATTTTCAGTTTCCATGTGTTTAATCAACTGCATCACATTAAATTTCATATCACCCAAAAGAGGGCAAATAAATTCAAGCAATGGTGTTTCCCTATGATCAAAACTCACTGAATATTCCGAAGATAAATATTCTTTAAAAAGATTAGAGCATTCAAATTCCTGTATAAAATCAGGCTCAAAAAGTACCGTAAGCATATTCGCCTCATTTTCAGAAGCTATTCCCTTAGTATAAGTAGTATCAGGGTTAATAAAAATAAAGCTACCAGGCACCAGTGTTATATTACGCTTTTCAATGCTGAAGTTTACCTCACCTGTCAACACCACATGCAAAGCATACTTTCCAGTAAGTTCATGATAAACAGAACTATAAGTGCATTCTCTTATAATCTCGGCTCCATTAACCAATATCTTATTATACTTCATATATTCACGCTGAATTAGTCCCTATAACTAACTGTGGATGAAACAAATTTAATATAAGATAAATAAAAAACCCTAACCCCTGAAGGGGTATTTTTCTTTTTAATTATATTTACAATCACATAAATTTATTTTATTTAAACTCGTGACTTACCTCAAATCAATATTTATTATGTTGCTCTTACTCATCTATAGCATGAGAAGTTTTGGGCAGCGTTATAATTTTGAACAGTATGATATACAAGATGGATTAGTCCAATCACAGATTACATCCATTGCTCAGGACAAACAAAATCGACTGTGGATTGCTACTCTTGGTGGCTTGAGCCGGTTTAATGGTAACGAGTTTACAAACTTGAGTAAAACAGATGGATTGAATAGCAACTTTGTTCTTTCCTGCGCCATTAATAAAGACGGCAGCTTATTTATTGGAACAGAAAAAGGTTTATCCATTTATAAAAACGATAGTCTTTACAATTATCCAGATATAAAAGTCTGGACTGAAGACCTAACTCTTTCATCTTCAGGCGAAATGTATGGTTTGTCTGGTAAAAAACTAATTAAAATAAATGGTAAAAAAGCTGAGCTTGTATACATTACCGGTGATACGAATGAAATTGTAACTGCGTTAAAAATAGACGCAAAAGGAAAAATATGGGCCGCAGTTTATAAAAATGGTTTATACTATCTACATGGAAATAAATGGCATAAGAAAGTTCTATCTAAACAGGATGATCAGCTAATTATTGGTAATTTCCTTGTAGATACATTTGCAAAAGACAGAATCTGGATACTAACAAATAGCGGCTTTTTCTTATCTGAAAATGCGGAAATGAAATCCGCTTTTGCAAACAAAATAAAAAAAATAACAGCTATAAACCAAGACGAAAAAGGCAATTTATGGTTAGGCACAAACAGTGGTGCATGGTTTATGTCTAAAGACAAGTCCATTCACTTTAATGCCAAGAATGGTTTTACTGATAATGTTGTTAACAGGATTTTTAGAGATAAGGAAAATAATATCTGGCTAGGCACAGATGGCTCTGGAATATTTAAATTTAATAGCAATAACTACGTAAGCTACGACGAATCACAGGGCCTGAAAAGTAATGTTGTAATGAGCATAATTAATGGCCCCAGCCCTAACGAGATCTGGATAGCAACTTACAGTGGCATTTTTTCACATAAAAATAATCAAGTTAAACCGATCTCTATTCCTTCAGAAAACGATGACACAAAACGCATCAATTTCATGTTTAAAGATAGCAGAAACCACATCTGGATTGGAACTGCAGGTGGCGGATTATGGCGTTACAAGAACAATTTTTTTGAACGGATAGATGAAGGAAGCAGATCGTTCTATTGTAATGCAATATTGGAAGACAGACATAAAAACATTTGGATATCCGCTAACATGGGCTGCTTCTTAATGGATAGCAATATGAAAAATATAAGCAGAGTTACACAAAAGGCAAGCACAAGTTTACTTGAAATTGGCAACAACATGATGATAATAGGTAGTCAGGATGGTGCTACATTAGTCCGGAATAAAATGAACTTAACGCCTTTATTATTTCAGCCTTTAAAAGGATCCAATATTTTATCAATGCTTAAATATGAAGATCATGTAATTTTCGGAACAGCAGATAATGGATTGATTATTTGGAACATTACAAAAGGGACCACAAAGCAAATCAGCTCTAAAAACGGATTATCCTCTGACCACATATACAGCTTACTCCTTGACAGAAAAGGAATAATCTGGATTGGAACTGGCCGAGGAATAAATAAAATAATGGCAAAAGGTTTCAGAATTTTAAAAAACGAGAATTCTTTGTTGATGGAATGTAATCAAAATGCTATACTAGAAAATGGAGATAACATTTGGATCGGTACAACCAAAGGTGCTCTGGTTTACAACAATAAGAATATAAGCTCTACATCTAATAAGCCTCATATTTTCATTAATTCGGTAAGCATTTTAGCTCAAAATAAAATTGGCAATCAAAATTTAGCTCAAGTAGTTTACAAAGAGCATGAACTGGATAAAAAAATTGTGCTTCCTTACAACCACAACCATCTGAACATCAGCTTTACGGGTATCTATTTTAGTAATCCCAAAAGTGTGATGTACCAATACAAACTTCGGGGATTAGACCATAAGTATAGTAAGCCCAGTACAACCTCCTCTGTTAATTATATTGCACTTCCTCCCGGAAATTATACCTTTCAGGTAAGAGCAATTACAATGTCAGGCATTAGATCGGAAAGCTACGCATCATTCCATTTGGAGATTACTCCACCTTATTACCAGAGCTCCATTTTCAAAGTTTTCATTTTAGTGATTATCTTATTATTTATAATGATTTCTGTGTATATAATCATTAACCTAAATGAGAGGCAGCGTAAATTAAGACTCAAAATTAAGCTGGAAGAGCAGTTTAAAGTCAGAAAACAAACTGCAGAAGATTTTCATGATGATATCGGTAACAAATTAACCAGGATAACAGTCTTATCAGAGGTGTTAAGTAGCATGACAGATAATAACGATCATGAAAAAAGAGCCATTATACAAAAAATAAAAACCAATGTTAACGAATTATATAATGGAGCAAAAGACATTTTATGGTCACTTGATCCAAAGAATGATACTTTAGGAGAGCTATTATCCAACATTAAAGACTTCGGTTCTGAAATGTTTGGTGATACCTCAATTTGTTTTAAAGATGAAATAGTTGTCAATGATACAGGCAAGAGGCTTCCGTTAGAACTAAGTAGGAATATATTGATGATTTTTAAAGAAGCCATAAATAATGTATTGAAATATTCAAAAGCAGAGCAAATTGATTTTACTGCAAGAATGAGTGGCCGTCTTTTAGAAATTCAACTTAAGGATGACGGAAAAGGCTTTGATGCCAGCATAGAAAAGAGTGGCCGAGGACTAAACAATATGCGGGTAAGGGCGGAACGAATAAAAGGAAACTTAAAAGTAACTTCGAACACCGAAGGAACAACCATAACACTCTCTATTTTACTTTAACGCACTCGATCTTAACGTTCTCAAATATTTTAACGTCCTACGTTAAATTAAAATATTAAAAATGTAAAGATGGATATAAAAGCAGAAGCAAGAATTGTACTTATAGAAGATGACCAGACTATTAGAGAAGGATATACGTACCTGATTAACCATACATCCCCTTACCAGGTAGTAAATTGTTATCCATCATTTGATAATGCTAGAAATTTAATTGTAAAAGATAATCCTGATGTGATTATCCTTGATATACAAATGTCAGGCACTAACGGAATAGATGCACTTCCAATATTAAAAAAGCTGCTTCCGCAAGCATACATCATTATGTTAACCGTTCATGATACAGAGAAGGTCATTCTCGAAGCATTAGCAAATGGAGCAAACGGCTACTTCACCAAAAATACCCCCTCTTCAAAAATCATTGAAGCAATTAAAGAGGTAATGCAAGGAGGTGGACCGATGAGTCCCAACGTAGCTAAAAAGGTAATTACATCGCTACAAAAGAATTTTGATTCACCACTCACAAAAAGAGAAACCCAAATCCTTAACCTCATTACAAAAGGGAAAGACCGTTCACAAATTGCATCAGAACTATTTATAGAGACCGAGACGGTAAAAACACATATCAAAAATATCTACGCTAAGCTGGATGTTAATTCAAAAGCCGATGCTATTAAAGTAGCCAGAAAAAATAGACTTGTTTAGTTTTACTTTTCTTGTTTAACCTCATTTACATTAAAACTATTACCATTTAACTGGTACACCAACATCTTAACATCGCCAGCTTTGATGGACGTATCTTTTGCATTAACCAAGGGAAAAGAACGGAAGAGATTACCATCTTTAATCAGGAATTTATCATTACCTGCATAATCTTTTTTCGTATTACTACTTAAAGGCGGGAAATTGATTTTTCTAAAATCACCACCAGAATATTCATAAACATTTAAGTCCAATACATTTTTCTTGCTAAGCAACTCGATATAAATTTCAGGGTTTCCGTCATTATCCATATCCATATTCCATGCATCGGTAATAATCCCTTTACGTTCAGCAGAAAATGAATTGTACTTATTTTTCACAGAATCTGACATCAGAATTAAATATCCTCCTATACTATCAACTCCTTTACCCCAACTTACTATCTCGAAGTTAAGACCAGGTTTCACATTAATATCTTTATAAAATGTAAATTGTCCTCCTGCCTTACTATCAGCAAGTGTAGCCACAGGCTTTTCAATTGCTACTTTTTTTTCATTATTATTACCGCAGGAAGCCATTAAAATCACCCCAGCAAATAGTAGGGAATGCTTTATTACATTTATCATTTTTTTCATCTATCTAATTAATTCTGTTCTAAATATACAATGTGTATTACTTTGTTTTCACATCAGCAGCACCATTGTTTAATATAGTTTCCTTTACTACACTTTGCTTTCCGGAAGGTGTCACTACGATCGTTTTCAAAACCATTTTTTTACCTTTCGATACCATAGTTTTTATCGGCTTAGTGTACAAAGCAGCAAGTTCAGAAGGTCTTGTACCATCAAAAGTATAATAAATTTTAGAACCTGGCATTGGCTCCTTAAGACTAATTTCAAATTGTTCGCCATTCATTACTTTCTTGTCTTGCCCTAATGGAGTTGGTACCCAGTAATTTGTATCTGTTTTATCTAAATTTGAAAGGTGTATGGGTAAGCGTTCTTCCGAGAAGTTTTTAAAGTCTTTACGTGAAGGTTGACTCCAGGCAGTTTCTGATAAACCTAACATCCTTGGAAGAAGAAAATATTCTACCTTTTTAGGCGTAGGCAGATATTCTGCCCACAAATTTGCCTGCACACCAACAATATATTTCTGCTCATCAACACTCAATTGAGTAGGTACCGGATCATAATTATATACTAATGAATATGGTGCATGACCGCCAATATTAGTTGGTTCATCTTTAGAGTCAGATTGTGCATGATCAAAATAAAGACCAACGGGTCCTCCTGGTGTCATGATTACATCATGCTTCTGTTTTGCAGCAGCAATACCACCTTCGGTCCCTCTCCAGGACATTACAGTAGCATTTGGTGCGAGTCCCCCCTCTAAAATCTCATCCCAGCCAATGATACTACGACCTTTAGAATTCACATACTTTTCCATTCGTTGAATAAAATAACTCTGCAATTCGTGTTCGTCTTTTAAACCAAGGTCTTTTATTAATTTCTGACAAAATTCACTTTCCTTCCAGTATTCCTTCGGACTCTCATCCCCACCAACATGAATATATTTAGAAGGAAAAATTGGAAGGATTTCATCAATCACATCTTGCAAGAACTTAAAGGTATTTTCTGATGGCACAAAAACATCATCAAAAACACCCCAGGTTTGTTGTACTTGTTTACCCTTTCGAGAACCTGACCAAGGTGCTCCCTCAGCCACAAATGTATCCCGATTCGGGAAACAGCTTAATTCAGGATAAGCAGCAATCGCAGCCGATGCATGACCTGGCATTTCAATCTCCGGAATTACATTGATAAATTTTGAAGCTGCATAAGCTACTACTTCTTTCGCTTCATTTTGGGTATAAAAACCTTTATATGGTTTCCCATCAGTATTTACACCTGGATGATGCCCAATGATCGTTCCATTTCTACTGGCACCAATAGTAGTTAATTTTGGATATTTCTTAATTTCAATCCTCCAACCTTGGTCATCCGTTAAATGCCAATGAAAGGTATTCAATTTATAAGTCGACATTAAGTCAATATACTTTTTGATAAAAGCCAAAGGGAACATATGACGGCTTACATCCAAATGCATACCTCTATATTTAAAGCGCGGATAATCATTGATTTCTGCTGCACCAATCAAAATCTCATTATTTTGTTTTTCAGGCATCATCTGTATTAAAGACTGAACGCCATAAAACAAACCAGCCCCTTTACCTGTAACGGTAATATTTTTGCTGTCGACATGAATAGTATAGCCTTCATCAGGTAATTTTTCGGCTCCTACAGAGCTCAAAACAATACTACGACCACTAGCAGTCGCCGACTTAGCTTCCCTTAATGAAAAACCAGCCCTTGTAACGATAAATGCATTAAGCAAATCCGCAGATTTAGCATTTTTAACATCATTGGATACCAACACAACAGTTTTATCCAATTTAAATGTACCTGAATTCTTTTTGACAGATACCGGAGCTGGAATAATTCCCATATTTAAATCACTTTGAGCAGAAGTGCCGACATACAAAAATGCCAATAAAACAATCGATAATAGTTTCTTCATTATTAGCTTGCTAAGATTATGATTTACAATCTAAGTTAGAAAAAAACTTAATAATGATTACACAAAAAAAGCAGGACCATTAAATGATCCTGCTCAATATTATTTTTTCTTAATAATTAAGCTGTTGCGCTAACACCGTGTTCTTTAGCCGCCAGATAACGCTCCGCGTCTAATGCTGCCATGCAACCAGAACCGGCTGCTGTTATAGCCTGACGGTAATAGCTATCCTGTACATCACCACTTGCAAAAACACCCTCAACATTAGTTATCGTTGAACCTGGAACTGTTTTAAGATAACCAGTTTCGTCCATATCCAACTGGCCTTTAAAGATATCAGTATTAGGTTTATGTCCAATCGCAACGAAGAAGCCCTGAACATCTAAATCCTGTTCAACACCAGTTTCATTATTTACAACCCTAACACCAGTAACAGTTTTACCGTCACCCAATACTTCCTTAGTTTCAGTATTATAAATCACTTCAATATTTGGTGTATTCAATACCCTGTGAACCATTGCCTTTGAAGCTCTGAATTCATCTCTACGTACCAGCATATAAACTTTCTTACATAGTTTAGCCAGGTAAGTTGCTTCCTCTGCAGCTGTATCACCAGCACCAACGATAGCTACATCCTGTCCTTTAAAAAAGAAACCATCACAAACAGCACATGCTGATACACCGAAACCACTATACTTTTGTTCACTTGGTAACCCAAGATATTTAGCGGTAGCACCAGTAGAAATAATTACTGTATCAGCTGTAATGGTTTTTATTTCATCAACTACAACTTTATGTGGCAATGAAGAAAAGTCAACTGAACTTACGAAACCGAAACGAACATCTGTACCGAATCGCTCAGCTTGTTTGCGAAAATCTTCCATCATCTCAGGTCCTGTTATTCCACCAGGGTAGCCAGGAAAATTGTCTACCTCAGTAGTTTGGGTAAGCTGACCTCCAGGCTCCATACCTGTATACATAACTGGTTTAAGATCTGCACGGGCAGCATAAATTGCAGCGGTATATCCTGCAGGTCCTGAACCTATAATTAAACATTCTACGTGTTCTATTTCTTCTGACATATTTTTTACGAATTGTATTACAAAATTACCCATTTTCCCGCGATACACAAATAACAAAAATGTAACAAATGCAACATTGTGATATCAGGATTATAAATGGAATCAGGTTTGGATGATCCCAACATTAAACTGCTTTTTGATCGGAGACTGATTTGCAGCCTCAATACCCATAGAAATAACTTTTCGGGTATCTTTAGGATCTATTACTCCATCTACCCATAACCTTGCTGCAGCATAATATGGAGTGGTCTGACGGTTATACCTATCAGTAATTTCATTCAGCAGTGCCTCTTCTTTTTCGGCAGTAATGACTTCCCCCTTAGCTTTCAATGACGCTTCCTGAATTTGCAACAAAACCTTTGCAGCCTGCGAACCACCCATTACTGCTATTTTAGCACTTGGCCAGGCATAAATTAATCTCGGATCATAAGCTTTCCCACACATGGCATAATTCCCTGCACCATAAGAATTACCTACTACAATGGTAAATTTGGGCACTACTGAATTAGCTACGGCATTAACCATTTTTGCACCATCTTTAATGATACCACCTTGCTCAGAGCGACTCCCAACCATAAAGCCGGTAACATCCTGTAAAAACACAAGAGGAATTTTTTTTTGATTACAATTCATGATGAATCGTGTAGCTTTATCCGCACTGTCAGAATAAATTACTCCGCCAAACTGCATCTCTCCTTTCTTAGATTTTACCACCTTACGCTGATTGGCTACAATACCTACTGCCCATCCATCAATCCTCCCAAGCCCGCAAATTATACTTTGCCCATATAATTGCTTGTATTCCTCAAAATCTGAGTCATCCACCAATCGATGAATAATCTCCAACATATCATATGGTTTCTCTCTATTCTCAGGCAATACTCCATAAATTTCTTCTTGATCTAACTTAGGCAACACAGATTTAATCCTATCATAACCTGCTACCTGTGGAGCCCCAAGCTTACTCATTATATTACGAATACTATCCAGACAAGCCTGATCATTTGGATGTTTGTAGTCCGTTACACCTGATATTTCACAATGTGTAGTCGCCCCACCTAAAGATTCATTATCTACTTCCTCACCAATTGCCGATTTAACCAGATATGAACCCGCTAAAAACACGGAACCTGTTCCATCAACAATCATTGCCTCGTCGCTCATAATCGGTAAATAAGCACCACCAGCAACGCAAGAGCCCATAATAGCTGCAATTTGTACAATACCATCAGAAGACATCAGGGCATTGTTTCTGAACATCCTTCCAAAATGTTCCTTATCAGGAAAAATTTCATCTTGCATCGGTAGGTAAACACCAGCACTATCTACGAGATAAATGACTGGAAGTCTGTTTTCCATTGCAATTTCTTGTGCTCTCAAATTCTTTTTAGCTGTCATAGGAAACCATGCTCCAGCCTTAACTGTAGCATCATTGGCAACAATCATACATTGTCGGCCCGACACATAACCGATTCCACAAATGACCCCAGCAGAAGGACAACCACCTTGTTCTGCATACATATCATCAGCTGCAAATGCACCTACTTCCAGAAAGTCAGTTTCTGGATCAATCAGATAAGCAATGCGCTCTCTGGCAAGTAACTTCCCTTTCTCCTTTTGTTTTGCTGCAGACTTATCTCCCCCACCTTTATATATTTTTTTAAGCCTGGTTTTGAGTTCGTAAACCGATTGCTTATTGACATCTTCGTTTTTATTGAATTCTATATTCATGAAGGCAAGTTAAATTATATTTTTTATGGAACAAAAGTCCGTTTTAGGCTTTGGTATAATTTACAGATTCAGGTAGTTTAGGCGATAAAATTCTATTTCTCTTCAGCAAAGGTAATTTCAGTAAAATGATATAAAAAGTAAAGGCCTGGTTTTTCTACCAGGCCTCTAAAATTACAGCAATAAAGCTTTACTTTATTTACCAGTATATTTCTTAAATATTGATGTAGCAGTATGACCACCAAAGCCAAACGTATTATTCAACACATAATTAACTGGTTGGTGAAGTGACTTCCCTAAAACTATTTTAAGTCCTGCAGGTATAGCCTCATCCAGCTCCTGTGTATTAATCGTACCTGGAATAATATCATCCTTTACAGACATAACACTGATGATACTTTCTATTGCACCAGCTCCACCCAAAAGGTGACCTGTCATAGATTTCGTAGCACTGATAGCAACAGGCAGATCACCAAAGATCTTTTTAATACCGTTCAGCTCACCAATATCACCTAAACCAGTTGAAGTAGCATGCGCATTGATATAATCAATTTTATCTGGAGTAATTCCCGCATCAGCCAATGCCTTTGATATACCTAAAGAAGCTCCTAAACCATCTGGAGGTGTACCCGTTAAATGATATGCATCCGCAGCCATACCGCCACCTACCATTTCGGCATAGATAGTCGCACCACGAGCAATTGCATGCTCATATTCTTCCAGAATCAATGCACCAGCGCCTTCACCAATCACAAAACCATCTCTATCTTTATCGAATGGACGAGAAGCTGTAGCATGATCATCATTTCTTTTAGATAATGCCTGTGCAGAACTAAATCCACCTACAGAAGACTCAGTAATAGCCGCCTCAGAACCACCAGCAACCATAATAGTTGCTTTGCCTAACCTAATGGTATCAAATGCACTAATAATAGCGGTGTTTGAAGATGCACATGCAGAAACCGTAGCATAATTTGGTCCATGTAATTTATGTCTAATTGAAATCACACCTGCAGCGATGTCAACAATCATTTTAGGAATAAAATAAGGACTGAATCTTGGTGTACCATCACCCAAGTGATATTCTTTAAGCTGTTGTTCAAATGTACCAATACCACCGTTACCTGATGCCCAGATTACTCCTACTTCATAACGCTCCACTTCTGGCATATTTTCAAAGTCCAGTCCTGCATCTTTGATAGCCTGATCACTCGCAGCAATAGCATATTGAGTATACACGTCGTATTTTTTCAGCTCTTTCTTGTCGATATATGCCTCAGCATCAAAATCTTTAACTTCTGCAGCAAAATTAGTTTTGAATTTTGAAGTGTCAAATTTTGTAATCGCACCTACACCGCTTTTACCGGCTACAATGTTCTCCCAAAATTCTTTTACTGTATTTCCCACCGGAGTTACAGCACCTAATCCTGTCACTACTACTCTTTTCATATTTACTTGTTACATTATGTCAAAACAATTTGCTTTGAACAATTTATCTTAATATTTATCACCCTGCCAACTCTTTCTCTGGTCAAAAATAGTTGTTTTTCACCATTAAAGCTATTATCACTTTACCCCTTATCTCTTTCGCGCTGATTTTTAATGAATTAGCGATAAATTATATCAAATCGAAAACTTCTAAAATAAACAAGGCCGGTGGATGCCGGCCATTGTCTAATTATTAACTACCATTTTAGTTTTTTTATGGATAGTATTGTTTACTTATTCTTGAAGGCAGCAACGCCGCTTCTTAAATAATCAGCATATTCTTTAGCATTAAAGTTTGCACCCTGTGGGGCAACTAAAGGATTAAGGTCTTGTCCGGCCAGCACATATAAAGGCTGTGCATTGGAAGCATATCTTGTAGCCTGGAAATCAAGGTTCCAATAACCAAGGTCATCGGTATTGCGTTTCAGGATCTTAGAATAATGAACTTTCTCCGCAGGCATCTTAATATTACGGTCATCAGCATATAATTGAATAAGTACATATTCCTCTTTAATCAGTCGTCCAACTTCCTGGTCAATCCATACCAGATCTTCCATTCTACGACAGTTTACACAGGTATGTCCAGTAAAGTCTAACAGAACAGGTTTGTTTACTTTCTTCGCATACTCCACTCCCTCATCCAGGTCAAAGAATACATTGAAGCCTACTGGTGCTTTTAAGGATTCACTATGTTTCACCTTAGAGGGGAAATCTGTTGAACCACTTGAAGCTGCCGGTCCATGTGCATTTAAGATGAAATCCTGGGTATTCATTGGCGGCGCAAGTCCACTCAATACACTTACAGGAGCTCCCCATAATCCAGGAACCATGTATACCGCAAAAGAGAACGACAGGATAGCAAAGAACAACCTTGGTACAGAAACATATTTCAAATCACTATCGTGTGCAAACTTGAGTTTGCCCAACAGGTACATTCCCATCAGTGTAAAGATCACAATCCACAGTACTAAGAAAATCTCTCTGTCAAACCATTCCCAATGCCAGGCCAGATCTGCAGATGAAAGGAATTTTAAAGCTAAAGCCAGTTCCAGGAAGCCTAGACATACTTTTACACTATTTAACCATCCACCAGATTTAGGCATACTGCTTAAAAATCCAGGGAAGATTGCTGATAAAGTAAATGGTAAAGCTAAAGCCAGTGCAAATCCGAACATACCAATTGCCGGAGCTAACAACTCCCCTTTAGAGCTGGCCTGCACCAATAAAGTCCCAATAATTGGTCCTGTACAAGAGAAAGATACCAAAGCCAAAGAAGCGGCCATAAAGAAAATACCGCCTAAACCTTTACTGTTGTCTGCCTTACTATCGATCTTGTTAACAATAGAGCTCGGTAAAGTAATCTCAAAGGCGCCAAAAAAGGAAACCGCAAATACCACCAGGAGGATAAAGAACAGGAAGTTGAATAATCCACTGGCACTTAAAGCATTTAATCCTGCAGAGCCAAAGATCACAGTGATCAATAAGCCGAAAGCCACATAAATTACAATAATAGAAAGTCCGTAGATTAAAGCCTGACCAATACCTTTACTTTTGCTCCCAGCCCGGTTAGTAAAATAGCTAATGGTTAAAGGCACCATTGGGAATATACAAGGCATCAGGAAAGCTAAAAAGCCACCAATGAGCCCCGCAATAAAGGTTTCCCAAAGGGTTTTTTCTGCTTCAGAAGTATTTGAACTTACACCAGCAGTTGTTGCTGTCGCATTTTTTGTGGTGTCTACAGCGCTTTTTGCGCTATCAATATTTTTAAGGCTATCCGCTTTTACAGGAGCAACCGCTGCTGTATCGGTTTCAGAACCCATTTCAGTAAATACAAGATCATCTACTGAAGTATCTGCTTCCTGAGCAAAGGCAAGAGTTGCCGAGCCTAAAAACAGGAAAAACCCCAGTATCAAAACACGTAAACTTAAAAACAAATGGTGGTTTAGTTTCATCTATTATATTTTTTATTTCAAACGACAAATCGGTTGGTAACCTGTAAATACAGTATCTGTTGAAATGAAAGAATCTTTTATAGCTTCCTCTTTAACCAAATCAGTACTCAGATATTTTTTATTGCTATCACTCAGAATGGTAACCACAACAGCATCGCCACCCATTTGCTCTTTTAACTTAATTGCACCAATCACATTTGCACCTGATGAAATTCCTACAGCTAAGCCAAGTTCTTTAGCTAATTTTTGTGCCATAATAATTGCATCACCATCATTTGCCTGGATTACTTCATCCATCTCTTCTAATTTCACGATAGCAGGAATAAACTCATCAGAAATCCCTTGAATGCGGTGACTACCAACTTTATATCCAGTTGTTAAAGTCGGACTTTCTGCTGGCTCCAAGGGATGAATTTTAATTGCCGGATTATAAGATTTCAATCCTTTACCAACTCCCATTACAGTACCACCAGTACCCACACCTGCAACAAATGCATCAGGTTTTAAGCCATTTAATTTCAATTGTTCCCAGATCTCCATACCAGTAGTTTTCTCATGAGCTTCTTCGTTATATTTGTTTTCGAATTGCTTAGGCAAAAATACACCTCCTGCAGCAGCAAGATCTTCAGATAATTTAATACTCCCCAAAAATCCGCCTTCTTCTTTACTAATCAAGATGACTTCAGCACCCATACTTCTGATAATATCAATACGCTCTTTACTTAACCAGTTTGGCATAATGATTTTAACAGGATGACCTAATGCTCTACCGATTGCAGCAAATGCAATACCTGTATTACCACTAGTTGCTTCAATAATAGTATCACCTGGTTTAATGGCACAAGATTTATAGGCCTCATACATAATGTTAAGAGCCATTCTATCTTTCACACTTCCAGTCAGGTTATAGTGTTCACATTTCACATAAACTTTTCCTGGTTTTCCTTTGTATACATACTGTAATTCCAACATAGGCGTATTGCCTACTAAATGCCATAGATGGGCAAATTTATTGGTAAGATCAGCAGTTAAACAAGCCTGCTCTTGAGTTTCAACTAACATGTTTTTTTATAAATAATTTTCGGTAAAAATCCATAATGCAAGTTATATTAACAATGCTTACCTTTATTTCCGAAAATTTTTCAGAAAAAGAGCAAAAAACAATGAATAATTTCAGTCACGACTTCATTTTCATAAGTTGGGCTGTTTTTTTTTCATTAACACTTACTTTTTCTACAAAAATTAAAATTCGAAACACAAAATATTTTTAACTCATTAATATGCAAAACAATCTGGACCCGGTAGATCTGGAAATTTTAAGACTTTTACAGAAAGACGCTACTCTAAACAATAAAGAGCTCTCTTTTAAACTCAATAAATCTATAGCTACTGTACATGAAAGAGTAAGACGATTAAAAGAGCAGGGCTATATTAAACGGGTTGTTGCGATATTAGACCGCAAAAAGATTGACAGAAACCTCCTGGCATTCTCACACGTATTTCTAAAAGCACATACTGCCGAAACTTTAGTAGAATTTGAAACAGAGGTGGCTAAGTTTAGTGAAGTTATGGAGTGTTTTCAGATGACTGGTGCTTACGATTTTATCTTACGAATTGCAACTAGTGATATGGATGCTTATCATCTATTTTTAAGGAACAAATTGGCTACACTACCAAATGTAAGTACAGTTCAAAGTTTTTTTGTGCTTTCAGAAACGAAAAGTGACACAGCATATCCCTTATAAAAATGTATAATTGCATAAGGGATATGATTAATGGAAATTATAACTCCTTTTAGAGTTCAGTAACTTTTAAATTTCTGAAATGGATTTCTGCCCCCTCAGATTCAAGACACAAATAACCTTTTTTAACAGTAGATTTACTGATGCCATTTACAAACTTCCCATTAACAGAAAGTTTTATAGTTCCATCTACACAGACTACCTTATAGCTATTCCACTCCCCTTTTCCTTTACAACGGTTTTCAATCGATTTACTCCGTTCGCCCCTGGGATTATCAGGAACGGTAGTCACTCCACCAACTCCAAATAGCTCGCCATGAACATAGGCAATAGGTTGTTGTACCCCATTTTTAGCATTAATATTAATCCAATCCAGTTCAAGCATCTGAACCTCTACTCCTCCCGGCAAACGATTTTTAGCCCCTGGTATAGCATCACTCCAAACGAACATACCTGAATTTCCTCCAGCTTCCATATGTTTCCATTCTACTTCAAGAATAAAATTCTCATATAATTTTTCAGAACGCATTACACCAATAGGTTTTCCTGAACAAATAAGCAGGCCCTTTTCTTTCCTCCAGGTGTCAGGTGCCGTATTTACATTAAACCAGCTAATATTTTTTTCTTTTATCCGTCCCCTTTCATCAGGACTAATTTCTTTTCCGAACTGCAGTGTTACCTTCTGTGCGAATAATGTTGTTGTACCGAGTATAAACATGACAAGGCACAGGTTAACAAATTTTAATATTTTTTTCATTGTGTGGTTTGTTTAGATTACCCTAATATAGGACAATTAAGCTTTTACAAAAAAGAAAACCGCTCAAGATTTAACTTGAACGGCTTCCTGTTATATAAGTTATATTTAATACCCCGGATTCTGTCGCATCTGAGGATTAGTGTCAATTACATTCTGAGGAATAGGGAAACGATTATGTTTACCTTCTATAAAGCCTCTTGATGATAAAGATTGTGCAGTTCCCCATCTCAACATACTTGAATAAATACTTCCTTCCCTACGCAACTCATTGTTCCACATAGACCTGATATTCGCTATACTTACAGTAGAAACGCCATAACCTGATCTTTGTCCAATTGTAGTATAAAAATTCTGTGCCTTTGTTGTATTACCCAATAAAAGATTTGCCTCAGCCGCTATCAGATAAACCTCAGTCAATCTCAGATAAGGCAGTGAAACTCTCTGATAGAAATAGCTTTTTATACCTGCATCCATACCAGCAGAATTATCCCAAATGATTTCCGCACTATTTGCATTAAATTGAGCTCCAAGATTAGCTAAGGCATATCTCCCGGCATTAATTACAGCTTCTGCATGATTTGCTGCTTCAGCGTATTTTTTATCTAACAAAGCTGCTTTGGCTGATAATGCCCCAACAGAAAGTGAATTTAAATTAACAGAACCACTACTATTTGATGGCAGTGCAGCTGCAGCTTCCTGCAACTCAGTTATAATATAAGTATACACTGCAGCTCTATTCTGATTATTGAGCATTCCTGTAGTTTGCATCAATGATATATTACCATAATAAGTCAGCAACTGCAAATAAATATATGCCCTCATTCCACGAACCCGAGCCAATTTCACAGTGCGATCCGTCATTACTAGTGGAATACGTTCCTGCAGAATACTTAATGTAGCTATACTTTCATACCCCTTCCTCCAAACCTCTTCAATCAATGGATTTGAAGCATTAAATGCAAAATTGGAGATAGCCTGATAGGTAGTAGTTCTATACGCCGTTGGAATCGAATCAAGAGGAGCCTGAGGTCCTAATATACCATCTAACAAAACAAGTTTCTTATGCCATGCAGCTAAATTACTTTCAACAATACTAAGGTTTGCATCAAACGCTACTTCAGTATATGGTTCGTCTTGTGTATTTTTCAACTTACCAATCATCACTTCTACTTTTCTCAATGCACCTGAAACAACCGTTGCTTTTTCATTAGGCAAAGTTACCCGGTCACTGTTATTGATCACCCCATCACCATTTCCATCAACCCATTTGAAGTCGCCCGGAACAGCTAACACCTGCATTGGAGATACTGTTATTTCTGCCTGGTTCTGAAAGATCCCTACATTGGCATATCCTGTATATAAGCCCCCTTGTTTTGAAGATCTGTTAAAAATATTACTCTTAGCCCCCTGAGTCACTTTAATATAATAAATACCTGGACTAACAGTTTTAAAAATAACCTTCCCATTAATATCAGTTCTGCCTTCCTGCGCAGGAATACTATCAGCATAATCTTTTTGACTATTATAAAGTGTTACCCATGCATCAATTGCCACTCCACCTTTAGGCTTTGTTGCACTCCAGAGTGTAGCATCCCAAACGGTAACTTCTAATGAAGTAGATTGTGGTTCGTCGTTTACTTTCGTTCCTGTCAGCATAGATTTCACTGCATAAACAGCTTCATTACTTGATGACACAATCTGTTGTCCACCTATTCTTATACCATTAATCCAAACTGTATCAGCCGATCTCGTGACCTTAAGCTGATTACCGTTAAGACCAGTTAGTATCTTTCCATTTGTAAGATCTGCGAAATTAAAGACGCCTTTTATGATATGATCCCTTAGTTCTACATCTGTTAGAACCGTTTTTCCAGTGTCTGTTGGATTAGTATCTGATAACTTTCCACTACCTCTACCACCCAAAGAAGCCATTTTGCTAAGTCGTGCCTGTGGACTAGAATTTTGATTTAATGGCGCAAAAACAGTAATACCTTGTGCAGTTTCTTCTGCAGTAAGGGCAATATTTTTTAATGCTGCTGTAAAAGTACTAATGCTATCCGCACCAGCTAATTTAGACGTAATTTCTTTGATGATAACTTCTGGCTTTCTATCCTCATTTTGTGGCTCAGGAGCTTTTTCCTTTTTACAGGAAGTAACAGTGAAGAGCAAGACAAAAGCAAATAGTAAATTCCTTTTCATAGTGAGTTAATTTAGATTTTTTCAACCCTCAAAAATAAACACAGCCTTACCCGATTAAAATACCCATATATGGGTATTTTAATCGGGTAAGGCTGTCATCTGTTAAGTCTTCTTAATTAAATAACCTTTGTAGAACCTGGTAAGGCTACAGGAAGGTTTTCCCATTTAAGATCCCAGTTATATTCATCAATCTTCGGCCCTAATTCTACATTTGAGTTTAACGCCTGTTCAAAGCTAACTGTTTGTCCGGTGTAAGCTGCCATGCGTGCCCAGATTGCTAACAAAGTACTATTTGCCATAAACTCCCCATTATTCATAGGGTTTCCACTACGAATAGAAGCAAACAATTCATCATGCTGAACCTGGTACATATTTTTCTTAGGCCCATCATACTTCCACTGATTCTTTCCGGAAATTTCGTAACGTGTTCCTACATTCACAAAAGCATTACCATCAATTCCAAGGACATCTACAGTATTTCGATGAGAAGTTCCCTCTTGTTGTCTGCAAAAATGATAACCTTTAGCGCCGTTTGCATAGGCAAACTCCACAGCAAAGTGATCATAAATATTGCCATATATTTCATTAACACGTACCTGTCTACCACCCGTTCCGGTAGCACTAAGTGGCATCTTATCGCCCATTACCCACGACATCATATCTAAACTATGCACTGCTTGCTCAACAATAAAGTCGCCTGACAACCAGTTTTGATAATGCCAGTTACGCATTTTAAAAGTAAGATCATTCCAGTCAGGCTGGCGAGGATTGGACCAGTTTCCCGAGCCATTTCTAAAAGTTGTAACTGTTCTGATTTCACCTACATCACCATTCAAAACACGACTAAATACTCCTCTGCTTGGTAAATCGTATCTGAAACAGAAACCCGAAACCAGGGCCAGATTTTTATCCTTTGCCTTTTTCGCAGCCTCTAATACTTTACGTACGCCAGGAGCATCAACAGCAACAGGTTTTTCGCAAAACACATGTTTACCAGCATTTATAGCCGCAGTTAATTGATCTGGACGAAAGGCTGGTGGTGTAGTTAACAAAACCACATCAACACCAGAATCTATTACTTTTTGATAGGCATCAAATCCTATAAATTTTCTCTTTTTATCAACTTTGACTCTTTTCGCGTCGATGTTGGTCAGTGCATTGTACGCAGTTTCAAGTCTATCTTCAAAAATATCACCAAGGGCAGTGATAACTACATCAGGATCTGCCTGAAGCGCTTGTGCTGCAGCACCAGTTCCACGGCCACCGCAACCGATCAAACCAACTTTAATTGTTGATTTCGCAGAAGAAGTGAATAAAGGTGACCCGAAGCCTGTTTGATAAGCAAGTGTACTGCCCAGCATAACGATACCTGATTTCTTTAGGAATGCCCTACGGTCAGTGGAATCAAAATCTTTAGTTTTCATTATATTTTTAAGGTTTAAAGGTGTGTGATTCTAAAAATAGAAAAATATTTTCTACTCACCTAAGATCTTATTATTTTTTATCCCTTTTTTCTCCCCTCAATATTTGGCAAAAACCCAGTAACAATACCTATCAAAGGTAAGAAAGAACAAATATGATATACATGACTGATACTTGTACTATCAGCTAATCTACCTAGTAATGCAGACCCAATTCCACCCATACCAAATGCAAAACCAAAAAACAAACCTGCAACTAGGCCAACTTTTCCGGGTATCAGTTCCTGAGCGTAAACAAGAATAGCGGAAAAAGCAGAAGCGAGGATCATACCTATTGGAACAATCAATACACCTGTCCAGAATAGATTGGCGTATGGAAGCATCATAGCAAAAGGTGCTGTTCCTAAAATAGAAAACCAGATCACATATTTACGACCAAATCTATCTCCTACAGGCCCTCCGATCAAAGTGCCCGCAGCGACCGAGAAAAGAAATATAAACAGGTAAATCTGCGACGTCTGTACCGAAACATGGAATTTATCAATCAAATAGAAAGTAAAATAACTAGTCAGACTGGCCATATAAAAGTACTTTGAAAAAATCAGCACCAACAAAATAATAACTGCCCCGATTACTTTGTTCCTCGAGAAATTATTGATCCCTGCATGGAGCTTGCTGCCATGCTTAGCTTTTAGATTGACCATATAGCCTTTATACCAGCTCCCCACCCAACTCAAAATTACAATAGCAAGTAAGGCAATGATAGAAAACCATATGACACTGAACTGTCCATATGGCACAATGATCCAGGCAGCTAACAGTGGACCAATAGAACTTCCTGCATTACCTCCCAGTTGAAATATAGATTGTGCCAGTCCACGCCTGCCTCCCGATGCCGCATGTGCCATACGTGAGGCTTCAGGATGAAATATAGAAGACCCTGTGCCGATAAGTGCTACTGACAACAGCATAAAATAAAACCCTGTAGATAAAGACAGGGTGATCAATCCGATCAATGTAAATCCCATGCCAATCGCCAGCGAATATGGTTGTGGCTTTTTATCGGTATATAAACCAACAAATGGCTGAAACAAAGATGCGGCCATCTGAAAAGTAAGTGTAATTAACCCTATTTGTGAGAAACTAAGGTTATAAGTATCCTTTACCAGCGGATAAATAGCTGGTATAAGCGATTGTATTGTATCATTTAGTAAATGTGAAAAGCTGATAGCAAAAAGTATTGGAAAGACAGTTTGCTGTGCGATCTGTTTGGTGTCAATGGTAGTCGTTGTTTCTTTCATTTTCATTATTGAGATACGTGTCCGGTTATTTTTGCAGCAAAACTCCATGCTTTCTTCGCATCACCTGCTATAATACTTTTCAACAATTGTTCATGGAGTATATAGGTTTCTTCAAATACCCCGGTTTCAGGATAAATATGAAAAAACCAATTTTTTAAATGGATAGATGTAGATTTATAAAGGTCTGCCAGGATTTCATTTTTAGAAGCTTCAGCAATGGCAATATGAAACTGAACATCTGCCGCTATACATTCTTCAATTTTACCTTCAGCGGCAGCCCTTTTACGGTTGGCCAGGTGATGGCGAATGGCAATGATATCTGAATCTGTTCGGTTAAGTGCTGCTTTTTCTGCAATTTTCATTTCCAGCAATTGCCTTACTTCATCCAGATCCTGAACGTCGGCTCTTTTTAAGCGCTGATCCATAGGCTCCCGGCTTACTACAAGCGACTCTACAAAAGTACCGATACCTTGCTGCACACGCAGTAAACCAGAGTTAGCGAGAATTTTAATGGCTTCCCTGATGGTAGAACGGCCTACACCAAAGCGCTTCATCAGTTCAGGCTCGATAGGCAACTTTTCATTAACCCTATATTTTCCAAGTGAAATCTGCTCTTGTAATCTGGACGCAACTTCATCTGCAAGGGATTTCTTTTTAACTATAATACTCATATCAAATTCATCATATCATCAGATGAATTTCAAAGGTATAAATTTGTTTTAAAAGCTCCACAAAAAGAATGGTGATTATTTTTTGTTTTTTAAAATAAAGCGCACGTGTTTTTGATATATTAGCTAAAAAACCGACATTGAGCCAACTTAAAATAGACAAGCATATGAAAAAGATATATATGGGGGATGCAGGCCCTAAAGTTTCACCTGCGGTATACGGTTTTTACAGGTGGGATGAGGTAAAAGATGCTGCTGATGTTTTAAAAAAAACAGTTCAACTGTGTTTAGAATTAGGCATCAATACCTTTGAACATGGCGACAGTTACGGAAACTATAAATGTGAAGAACTGTTCGGTGCTTTACTTAAGCAAGGTGAAATTAAACGTCAGGACGTGATCTTATTCAGTAAATGCGGATTAAGAACACCACATCCTTTAAATCCGGATATCAGGGTAAAACACTATGATACTTCAGCTGCGCACATTACCCAAAGTGTTGAATCGTCACTAAGGAAACTGGGAACTGACTATTTAGATATCTTTTTACTGGATAAGCTTGATCCCGTTTCTAATCTGGAAGAGACCGCATTAACCTTAGAAAAACTAAAAGATTCAGGAAAAGTGAAAAGTATAGGTGTTGCAAATTTCTCTGTTTTTCAACATCAACTGCTCGCTTCGTACCTCACTAAACCAATCGTTACTAACCATATTGAGTTAAACTTATTAAGTACACAGGCATTGGACAATGGCCAGATTGATTACATCAAACAACGTTATATGCGTCCTTTAGCCTATGCTCCACTTGCCGAAGGCCGAATTGCTGCAGGCACAGACAAACAGGCGCTGAAGGTACGTCAAAAGCTAGAGGAACTGAGTGCAAAATACAATGCCAATATTGAATCTCTTGCAGTTGCCTGGCTGGTTAAATTGGGCGCACTGCCACTTATTGGTACCACCAATGAGCAAAGAATCAAAAATGCGGCTAATGCGTTTACAATTGAATTGGATCATCAGGACTGGTACGAACTGTATAATGTATCGGTTGAGCATCAGGATCCAAAAGGGTAAAATCTAAAAAAGAGGATCTCTAAATAGACATCCTCTTTTTTGCTTCAACGCACCACAATAACTCATTTATAAAAACTGTTGCACGTTTATCTGTTCCGACCTTCTCAGTAGGCATACCGTTTTCATCAAATGTATCCTGTACTTTTGCAACCTGAAATATAGCTGGAACTGTCCATGCTCCTATTTTCCATAACGAAAATTGCAATGAGGTTAGCACTTGAGCTGCACCAAATGGGCCGCCCGAGTTACTGGCTATAGCAATAGGTTTTCTACGCCACTCATCATAAAGCAAATCAACAACATTTTTCAAACTAGCCGGATATCCACCGTTATATTCAGGTGTAACTATAATAATCCCATCTGCAGCCTTAATCTTCGCTGCAAAATCAAGTACATTATCCGTCGGATTCTCAGTAAATCGTAATCGCTCTTCAAAAAGAGGAAAATTATACTCCGATAAATCTAGAATTTCGACAGAACCAAGATCATTTGTTTCTATGAAGTTCCTGAAGTACAGTGCTGTTCTATGGCTGACTCTTCCTTTCCTTATACTGGAAGAGATGATGACGATATGTGGCATAAGTATATAAGTTAAATATCTAAATATACTATTATCTATTATTTTTTTGCCCTATAGGATTTATTCGATTTTTTCCGTACGTTTGCAGCGCTTGGTTAAGCAGGTATTTAAGCTTCAAATCATTGAATATTTGCTGCCTAATTTCAATAATTACATATTGGTCCCAAGTGCACCCAGGAAGACTTTTAGTTTTTCTGGGTGTTTTTTTTTAATGACCTTTCTCCATATTTATCTCCTTTCAGAAAGCTATATTTGTCTGCCCTGAACTGGCAAACTTTACCAAGAACCAATAAGACATAGAACTATGAAACACGGACTTTTAATCGATATGGATGGTGTAATCTATAGCGGAGAAAATTTAATTGAAGGCGCGGATAAATTTATTGCCGGATTGCTTAAAAACAATATCCCTTTTACTTTCATGACCAATAATAGCCAACGTACCAGACTCGATGCGGTACGTAAACTAAAACAATTGGGCATCATAGTTACTGAAGATCATATCTATACCAGCGCAATGGCTACTGGTAAATTTCTTGGTGACCAGGGCAAACATGGAACAGCATATGTTCTGGGTGAAGGGGGCTTACTTACCAGTCTTCATGAGAACGGCATAAACCTGGTTAATTCTGACCCGGAGTATGTAGTTTTAGGTGAAGGAAGAAATTTCACATTGGAAATGGTTCAACGTGCCGTTGACATGATCCTTGCGGGTGCTAAATTTATAACCACTAACCGTGACCCATCTCCTAAAAAACCAGGATGGAACAATCTTGGGATAGCCGCAACAACAGCCATGATTGAAGAAGCTACAGGTCGAAAAGCTTTTGTAATCGGTAAACCCAGCCCAGTTATGATGAGATCGGCACGTAAATATCTTGGACTGGAAACTGCTGAAACAACGGTAATTGGTGACACCATGGAAACAGATATTCAAGGCGGTGTACAAATGGGCTACAAAACGATATTGGTATTGTCAGGCATTGCAAAAAAAGAAGATCTCACTAACTACGCTTTTAAACCAGATCTTATAGTAAGTTCAGTTGATCAAATTGAATTCCCCTTAAAATTCTGGCTAGAAAACTAAAAAACAATAAATATTTCAATACCAAAAATCACCTGATAAACAAAGTATATCATTAATTCCTATGGTAATTGTTTATATTAGATATATCCCTTATTGAATTATATGCGTTTTCTGATCATCCTATTCATAACTATAGCCAAGTTAAGTAACTACGCAACAGCTCAGGTTATTAACCTGGATAGTAATCTGGTTTTCTCCAATCTCGGAAAGCAAATAACTTATTATGAAGATAAAAAAGCAAATCTCACCATAACCGAAATCAAAGCTTTATCTGAAAATGGAAAATTCAAAAAAGGAGAAACAAACATCCTTAATCTAAGAAATTCCAAATCCGCTTTCTGGGTTAGAATTGATTATAGTGGAAAAGCTAAAGAAAAGAACTATTTAATGTTGGATGTTCCCAATATTGAATACATCGATTTTTATGTGGACTCAGATCATGGTTTTATTCACCGCAAGACAGGCGCTCTTTTACCTCCATCATCAGGAGTAACCATCTCTAACAATTATACTTTCGATCTCCCCATACAGCAAAACAACAACGTCAAAACTACTGTATGGCTTAGACTAAAAACCAATAACATACTTATTGTTCCTATTAAACTGGTAACTTCAGAGAACCTTATTGAAAGAAAATTTGTAAAAAATAGCTTCGAAGTAATCTACATAGGGATTTTATTGACTCTATTTATTTTCAATATTTTCCTTTATTTCAGCATAAAGGACAGGACCTACTTCTACTATAGTCTATATGTATTGTTTCTAGGCACATATGTAATTACATATTTAAGAGGTTATAGCTATTTACTTGGCTCTGATTTTAGAATAATACTGAACCAACATCCTCATATTTTTCTAAGTCTGTCAATTATTGCATCCGTCTTCTTTTCGCGGAAACTTCTAAATAGTAAAAGTCTTCCTCAAATATGGATGAAAGTTTACAATATCCTCACGATAGGTGCTGTTGTTTTATTTTTAACAAGTGCCTTAGGCTTCAAAAGCATCTCATCTAATATAGCTCAAATTATCTCCCTGATATCAACTATAGTTTTATGGTGGATAGGATTAGTTGCATATAGACATGGACACAAACAAGCTAAATATTACATCATTGCCTGGTCATTTATAGCGATTACCATCATGGCATTGGTATTAAGTCTGGCTAATGTTCTTCCTTTTTATGATTTTACATTCGAATTTGTTCCTTTGGGCTCAACTATAGAGCTTTTATTATTGGCTTTCGCATTAGGCGATCGGTATCGTATTATCATGACAAATGAACAGAAAATGCGTGATGAGAACTTTAAACTGATACAAACACAAAACCAGCGTTTGGAAAATCTGGTAGAGGAAAGAACAATAAAACTTACAGATACAATTTTACAATTGGAATCTTCAAATGCAGTAAAAAACAAACTTTTCTCTATCATAGCACATGATTTACGAAGTCCTTTTAATAGTCTGATGAGTATCTTTTCATTAAAAGACATGAACCTGCTATCACTGGAAGAGCTAAAGATGTTACTGAACGAAAACAAAAAAAATATTGACACCATACACAACACACTCAATAACCTGCTTTACTGGGCAGTGAACCAGATGGATGGAATTAAAACCCAGCCCTCCAAATTCAATTTGAAAGCACTCATTGAAGATTTAAATCTGGTTTATGCCCCTCTAATTCAGTCGAAAGGTATTTCCATTAACCTGAAAATTAGTGAGCAACATATCGTATATGCAGATGAAAATCAGATCCAGCTGGTTTTACGTAACCTAATTGACAACGCTATTAAGTTTACCCCATCATCTTATAGCATAGATATCAGTGCCATGAATACACAGGATCAACTTAAGATTACAGTAAGCAATCCAGTTTTAGATGAGAATGAAATCAATCTGGAAAGTATGACCAACAAAAGTGCCTTTGAAGTAGCTTCCGGAATTTCACATGAAAAAGGAATAGGATTAGGACTCCATTTATGCCGTGAATACATCAAAAGCAACGGTAGTGAACTTGAAGTAATGATTGATGGTACTCAAGTGTCTTTTGGCTTTAAACTCCCACTTGTTGTTTCAACGGGCACTATTTACGCTTAATTATCGTTGTTAAATTATTATGACGATTAAACTCACTCTATTTTTTTTGCTATTTCATACTGCTTTATATGCTCAACCATTTGTTTTCCCTGTTTTACCTGAATATGGGAAATCGGCAGATTTAATTGTTCCCCAAAACTGGAAAATTATTGATAGCATTTCAGGCGATTTAAATAACGACAACGTTAAAGATATTGCACTTGTTCTTGAGTTTTATAGACCTGTTAAGGAAAATAGAGCTTATGGTGATAACACCACAGAAATTATTACTGAAATGCAAAAACCAAGAATACTGGCCATTTATTTTAGAAAATCAGTAAAGGGTTCTTATCGTATTTCCGTTCAAAATAATAATTTTATGTTAAGAGCTGATGAAGGTGGTGAAATGGGTGATCCACTACGGCCTATGAGTATTGCAGACAATAAACTTACTTTATCATTTGAAGGAGGTGGGCATTGGCGCTGGAAACTTAACTACAGCTTTAAATTTCAGGATAAAGACTGGAAACTCATTACTGCAAACAACTATGCCTATCAGCAGGAATCAGGTGAGACGAATGATAAACAATATGATTTCGTAAAAAACAAGAAAAAGATAATAAGCAGTGTCATTAATAATGGAACACTTGCAAGCGAAACTTTCGAGCAGCCTTTAAATATTAAAACATTAAGAACGTTCAATAGTTTTAAAAAACCTTGGACCTGGGAGTTGATCCCGAACGAATTTTTATAGACATAGGTATAAAAAGGCTACATATGCAGCCTTTCTATACCTATGAAGTATTACCTTGAGTAATTTGGCGCTTCTTTAGTAATTGAAATATCATGTGGATGACTTTCTCTCATCCCTGCAGCCGTAATACGAACAAACTTAGCTTTCTGCAAATCATCAATTGTTGATGCTCCACAATAATGCATTCCTGCTCTCAATCCACCTACATATTGATAAATAACTTCAGCTAATGTTCCTTTGTACGGTACACGTCCAACAATACCTTCAGGAACCAATTTAGTTACTACATCTGTTTCATCCTGGAAATAGCGATCTTTAGAACCTTGTGCCATAGCCTCTACTGACCCCATACCGCGGTAAGATTTAAATTTACGACCTTCATAAATAATCGTTTCACCCGGGGATTCCTCAACTCCTGCAAATAATGAACCAGCCATAATAGCATTGGCACCTGCAGCAATTGCTTTCACAATGTCACCTGTTTGCTTAATACCACCATCAGCAATAACCGGAATTCCAGTTCCTATTAGGGCTTGGGCACATTCAAACACAGCATATAATTGTGGTACCCCTACTCCTGCAATGATTCTGGTTGTACAGATAGAGCCTGGTCCAATACCAACTTTGACTGCATCAGCACCAGCAGCAGCTAAAGCGCGTGCAGCATCAGCAGTTGCTATATTACCAGCGATCACCTGCAAATCAGGCCATCTTTCTTTAATGGCTTTCACCATATCTATTACGCCTTTTGAGTGACCATGGGCTGTATCAACAGTCACGACATCAACACCAGCTTGTACCAGTGCTGCTACACGGTCAATATTATCAGCAGCAACACCTACAGCTGCCCCTACACGTAAACGACCTTGTTCGTCTTTACATGCCTGAGGGTAATTTTTAAACTTCTGAATGTCTTTGAAAGTAATCAATCCAGCCAAACGGCCTTCTTTATCTACTACAGGAAGTTTTTCAATTTTATAATTTTGTAAAATTTCTTCAGCCTGCAATAAAGTAGTTCCTTCAGCAGCAGTAATTAGATTTTCACGTGTCATTACTTCTGATACCGGACGTTCCATATCTTTCTGGAAACGTAAATCTCTATTGGTAATTATACCAACAAGTTTGTTTTCAACATCAACAACAGGAATACCACCAATCTTATACTCTTTCATGATAAGAAAAGCATCCGCAACCTTTGCATTGGCATTTAGCGTAACCGGATCCTGAATCATTCCGCTTTCTGAACGTTTTACTTTCCTTACCTCATTGGCCTGACGTTCAATGCTCATGTTTTTATGCAGCATGCCAATACCTCCGGCCTGAGCAATGGCAATAGCCAGGCTAGACTCAGTAACAGTATCCATAGCAGCAGAAACTATTGGAACATTAAGACGTATTTTCTTTGTTAAAAAACTTCCGGTATCCACATCACGTGGCAAAACTTCAGAATATGCGGGTACTAATAATACGTCATCGTAAGTTAGTCCTTCAGCTATAAATTTATTGGGATCGAGTTGCATAGCAAATAATTTAAGAGTTACTATTTGCCGGGCAAAAATACGATTATTCTTGATACTGTGCAATAGTGGCGAACAATTAACACTATGCATGCAAAAAGATTACAATCAGATTGTTTTTCAAATTCCATGTTAAAATCGGTTAAACACAGGTAATCAAGGCTTTTATTTATTAGATTTATACTAAACATTATAAACCATGAAAAGCTGCCTCTCTATTATTCTGATATTTTTTTTTCATGTAGGCTTGTCAGCCCAAGAAATTAACCATCAGCAAAAAATTAACAACATTGTTAGTTTCGCTAATTTATATGGTTATGTAAGATATTTCCACCCATCAGATGAAGCTTCAAAAATCAACTGGGAAGAATTCGTTTATTACGGAATTAAAACTGTGGAAAATGCACCAAACCCGATAATTTTAAATCAAAAGCTCATTGAATTATTTGTTCCAATAGCACCATCAATACTTATTAAACCAGGTATAAAAGCTCATGAGTTTAACGTTAAATCAATTACTCCGGCAATTTCAATGGCTATGCGCGATACTGTTACCTGGCAGCATTATGGAATGGGGGTAGCTAACATCCTTTATAAAAGCATAAGAACAAACAGACCATATAAGATAGTTAATGATAAATCAAGAGGTTATGGCAATGCAATTAACCATATAGATGCAAAGCCTTATAGAGGAATGAAAATCCGCTTAAAGTCATCGATAAAGGTAGCCGATGGTGGTACAGGCCAAATGTGGATCCGGGTAGATCGAGAAAACAAAATAATGGGCTTTTTTGAAAATATGGATAGCAGGCCTGTTAAAAAAGAAAGTTGGGGAACTTATGAAATTATAGGAAATGTTGATAGCGACGCTGTATCTATTGTATTTGGAACTTTCTTAGCAGGCTCTGGAAAGGTATGGATTGACGACTTCAGTTTAGAAGTTGAAGACAATGGTAAATGGATGCAAATACCCATTAAAAATGCCTCCTTTGAAGATGATGCAAAATCACCTAAAGATTGGCTTGCTAATGCTCCGGGATATCAATATGAAATGGTCTCTGGGGATGCAACAAATGGAAATTACTCCTTGCTCATACAAGAAGGATCAATGACCAAAACGGAAAAACAAATTTTTGATAACAAACCTAAATTTGGAGAATATTTTATTAAAGATATAGGAACTGGGCTGACTTGTCTTGTCCCTTTAGTTCTTATGGGAAATGAAGCTATTACCTATCCCACAGCTAATCCAGTTCAACTAAGCAACTTAATGACTAAAATAAAAAGTTCACTTCCTCAAGCAATGTCTACAAAGGACATATATACTCGTTTGAGTGGAATTACCATAACATGGAATGCTTTTAAACATTTTTACCCTTACCATGAAGAAATAAATAC
Organism: Pedobacter sp.; assembly: GCF_041645105.1. Taxonomy (GTDB): domain Bacteria; phylum Bacteroidota; class Bacteroidia; order Sphingobacteriales; family Sphingobacteriaceae; genus Pedobacter. The sequence goes on along the minus strand of NZ_JBAZQQ010000002.1, from coordinate 658,116 downwards.
CGACTGGTTCAAACAATTACCTATTGCCTTAGGCGCAGTGTTTAGTAATAAAACCACAACTGATTATGTAAGTGTACTCAGACGTTTAACAGAAAAACTAAAAGATGGGCATATTAGAGTAAGTAATCCTTCATTTAATGATTTTTACAATATAACTGCTGGTCCGGCTCTGGTTGAAGGCAAACTGATCATTCGTGAAATAGACTCAATACCAGATCAAGCCAAACTTCCTTTATTGCCTGGAGACGAAATCATTAGTATTAATGGAAAGTCAGCACTCCAAAAATTAGATTCATTAAAAAGGCAAATCTCCGGATCAGATCAATGGAAAACGGCAAGGGCCTTACCGGAGCTATTTAGTGGAACAAAAGACTCTGAATTTTTGCTGGGTATTAAAAGAAATAACGATACACAAACATTAAAACTGACTAGAAAAAACTATAGAACCCCGAATAAAAAAACTACAATTAAAAAATTGGACAGTGGGATTTATTTCATCGATATCAGTACAACTAAAATGGATGAAATAAAAAAGATTCTACCAGAATTGGTAAAGGCGAAAGGCATTAAATGTGATTTGCGTGGCTATCCAACTAACAATCACGAATTTATTAATTACCTTTTAACTGAAAACGACAATAACAAATGGATGTTTGTACCGAAGATTACCTACCCGGATTTCGAAAAAGTAAGTTATGATGGTATCGGTTGGAACTTAAAACCATCAACACCACATATTTCTGCTAAAGTTATATTTCTGACAGGGGGAGGTGCGATCAGCTATGCTGAGAGTTACATGAGTTTTATAAAATACTACCAACTTGCTACAATTGTTGGGCAACCTACCGCGGGAGCAAATGGGAATGTAAATAGATTTTCTATACCAGGTGGAATATCAATATCCTTTACCGGAATGAAAGTAAAGCAACAAGATGGAAGTCAACTTCAAGGCATTGGCATCCAGCCAGACATTTTCATTACAGAAACTCAAAAAGCTATTAGAGAGGGGCGGGATGAATATCTTGAAAAAGCACTGGAACTGTTGAAATAAAAAAGATGTAAATTTAGCCGAATAAATCATTACCAATATATGAAGTATCTATTTTTCATTTTATCCCTGACATGCCATTTCTTGTGTGTAGATGCACAGGATTTTAAGTATGCTTTTGTTACCGATACCCATGTAGGTACAGCGACTGGTGAAGAAGATTTGCGTCGAACAGTTAAAGACATCAATAGTCAACACGATCTGGATTTTATATTGGTAACTGGCGATGTAACCGAAATGGGAACGAAGCTAGAGATTAAACTGGCGAATTCAATACTAAACGGACTAAAGAAACCTTATTATGTAATACCTGGCAACCATGACACAGGATGGTCCGAGTCAGGTGGGGTTGACTTTATTAAAGCTTTCGGTGATGATAAATTCACTTTTGATCATAATGGCTATCGCTTCATTTTATGTGCATCTGGACCATATGTTAGGATGTCTGATGGACATATTCCTCGTGACGCTGTTGTTTGGTTAGATAAAATTCTTAAAAAAACACCTGCAGATATGCCAATCGTGTTTATCAACCACTACCCTATTGACAATAGTTTAGACAATTGGTACGAAGCGACTGACAGAATAAAAAAATACAATATTCAATATGCCATTTGTGGTCATGGCCATGCCAACCAGGCACTTGACTTTGAAGGTATACCTGGTACAATGGGCCGCTCTAACTTGCGAGCAAAAGATACCTTAGGTGGATATAATATTGTAACTATGTATACTGACTCTGCCCTTTTTGCCGTGAAAAAACCAGGTCTTAATATAGAACAACCATGGAGAAAAATTGCACTTGGAACTTTTAAGGCAACCAGTACGCAAGGCGAAAGGCCATCTTATCAGATTAATTCTACCTATCCACAAGTCACCAAGGTTTGGACTTACCATGCTCCTGCTAATGTGGTACTCACCCCTGCAACTGATGGTAAACTAGTCATATTTGGAAATAGTATTGGCGAAGTGGAAGCTTTAGATATAAACAATGGAAGCAAAAAATGGACATTTAAAACTAAAGGGGCAATTTATTCATCACCTGCAATAGCAGAGAATATTATTGTTATTGGCTCAGGTGATGGCAATATTTACGCCTTGCAAATGCAGACAGGTAAACAAATCTGGAAGTTTAAAACTAAGGCATCAGTACTTGGCAGTCCCATAATTGCAAATAATGTGGTTTACATTGGTGGAAGTGACAATAATTTCAGAGCACTTGATTTAAGTACCGGAAGACAATTATGGACTTTTAATGATGTTGCGGGTTCAATTGTAGGCAAACCTTTATTGTATGAAGGAAAAGTTATTTTTGGTTCCTGGGGTAGACACTTATATGCTCTAAACCAAATCAATGGTAAACTCTTATGGAAATGGAATAATGGTCATGCAAACCGTATGTTTTCACCTGCCATGTGTACACCAGTTGCCCACAACAGTGTAATTTATGTAGCAGCCCCTGATAGAGTGCTCAATGCCATTGATGCAAATAAGGGAGTATCCCTTTGGAGAAATAAAGAAGCAACAGTGAGAGAGTCTATTGGTATAGCAGAAAATGGGAGCATGATATTTGGCAAAACCATGAATAATGATATAGTTGCTTATAAAACACAAGCGACCGATCCTGGAATTGCCTGGAGATTAAATATGGGCTTTGGTTATGAACATGTTCCATCTATGCTTATTGCAAAGGATAATCAGGTGTTTTTCGGAACAAGAAATGGAGTAGTTTATGCCTTTGATCCTGATACACCAAGAACTGTCTGGGCTCATAAAATCGACAACTCAATGGTAAACACAGTTAATGTGATTAATAAAAATAAGATTTTGGTCGCCACAATGGATGGGGTAATCAGCCTGCTGAACGTAAAATAAGATATATATCACATCGAGATAATTATTGTAATAATAATTTTATATAATTGTACAATAAATTATCGCAATCATGAATAAATTACGCTTAATGGCATTGCTATTGCTATGCAATGTCTACTCTTTCGCACAAAACAATCCAAACGTAAAACCTAAAACATTTAAATATGGCAAAATTACTCCTGCCGATTTCGATGTCAAACTTACAGGTGCAGATTCAGCAGCTTCTGCGGTAGCCCTATTTGATGTAGGCAGAGGATTCTTTGAGTTTAGTTCTAAAACAGGAGAATTTATGTATGTTTTAGAACGTCATACTCGCTATAAAATCATCAATAAAAGTGGATATGACTATGGCAATATGGAACTACGATTTTATAAAGGGAGCAATTCGGAATCTAAATTAGATAATATGGAAGCTGCTACCTATAATCTGGAAGGCGGTAAGATCGTAATTAGTAAACTGAATAAAGATGCCAAATTCTCTGAAAAAGAAGACAAAAACTACACCCTCAAAAAATTTGCATTACCCAATGTAAAAGAAGGCTCAATTGTAGAATATAAGTATAGAACAACGAGCGACTTCATTTATACTCTTGGTCCCTGGTATTTCCAACGAGCAATTCCAACCCTTTATTCTGAATTTGATATTACAATTCCTGAATATTATAGATATAAACCTAGCACAGGTGGGTATGTCTACTTAAACCCTAAACGTGAAACTATAAATCAAACTTTCTTGATTAACAGCCAGATGTTAAATGCACAATCTTTAAGGATGAGCTATATCGCTGAAAATGTCCCTGGACTAAAAAGAGAGAATTTCGTAACCACTATGAACGATTACATTAGTAAAATAGGTTTTGAACTTAGCTCTTTTACCATACCTGGACAGGTTTACAAGGACTTTAATACAACGTGGGGGAAAATAGTAACCAGTTTAAAAGAGGAAGAGAATTTTGGCTTATTTTTAAATAAAAGAAGCTATTGTAAAACGATTCTAAAAGACCTCATTAAAGAGGAAACTAATCCGGAAATGGTAACGGCATTGATTTTTGATTACGTGAAGAATAATATCAAATGGAATGATCAGTATAGGATGTTTAGCTCTGAATCAAATCCTAAACTAGTATTTGAAAAGAAAACAGGGAACTCAGCGGACATTAACCTTTGTTTAACAGCCTTATTAACCGAGGCAAATATTACTGCTTACCCAATATTATTAAGCACCAGGGAAAATGGTGCACACCCTGGAGTTCCAATGATTACAGAGTTCAATAATGTCATTGTTCAAGTAGAAATTGGAGATAAAAAGATACTTCTGGATGCAATGGATAAAGACCATAGCCATGATATGATTGCTTATCAAAACCTGAATCATCAAGGACTAAAAGTAAACCTAAAAAATGTCAACGCTGAGTGGATATCACTCGATGAAACAAAATTGAGCAAGAAAAACATCAATTTGATGTTAACATTAGATAATGAGAATAAATTTAGTGGTAAGTTATATCTATCCTCTAATCATTATGAAGCCTTAAATCGAAGAGATAAATATCGTTCGGCTACTAATGAATCTGATTTCCTAAAAGATTATAAAACCGGAAAATCTGGTCTGGGTATTAAAAATTATAAAATTGAAAATCTGGATAATCTGAATGAAAATTTGATTGAGTCAATGGATGTAATGATTGAGGACAATATTGAAGAAGCCGGAAACCTGGTTTATTTTACCCCACTGTTATTTGAACGTACCAAAGAAAATCCATTTAAATTAGAAGAAAGAAAGTTCCCCGTTGATTTTGGTTTCCCAACTGAAGAAAACTATCGCATTACAATAGAACTTCCAAAAGGATATACGCTTGATAAAGCCCCTAAAAACGAAAGAATAGTATTGCCTAATAACACAGCCTCTTTTACATTTATGTTCGCCGCCGAAGAAGGAAAAATAATGATCAATAGTAAAATAGCTATATCTAAAGCATTCTTTACTTCTGATGAATATCATCTTTTAAAAGAATTATTCAAAAATATAGTAAGAAAACAGGCAGAACAAATCGTATTTAAAAAAGGATAATGAGGAAATCGATCTTACTTTTCGCAAGCGTTATACTTGCTTTTACAAAATCAAATGCTCAGGGAATTTACGATGTAAGCAAAATCCCCGCTGCTTTAAAGGAGAACGCAGCTGTCGTAACCAGAAATGAAGAAATGGTTTATGAGGTTAAAAATCCAGGAAGCGCGGTTATGACTTATAAAACTGCCATCACTATCTTAAATAAAAATGGAGAATATGCTTCAAAGATGAAACAGCATTATGATAAATTTTCCAGTATTTCTAGTTTAAGAGCTACCCTATATGATGACAGAGGTAATAAAGTAAAAGATTATAAAAGTGGTGATTTTAAGGATGAAAGTTTTGTTTCTGGTGGAACTTTATACCAGGATGACAGGGTTAAATATTTGGATTTTTTACACACAAACTTCCCATATACTATTGAGTATAGTTATGCTTTAGACTTTAATGGAATACTAAGCTATCCTGGATGGCAACCAATAAGCTCATGGAACCAATCAGTAGAACGAGCCGAATACACTTTTAAAATCCCTCAAACGATGAGCTTTAAACAGCTTAAAAGTAAAGGTTTAAAGACTGATTCTATAAAGGTAAAGGATAAAACACACTATAAATGGGCTTGTCAAAATTTGCCGGCAATAGATTACGAACCAATTAGTACAGGTATAAAAAATATAACGTCTTGGGTAAGTCTTGCACCAAATCAATTTGAGTACGATAACTCGAAGGCTGATATTGAAACCTGGAAAAATATGGGTTCATGGCTATTTACCTTAAGTAATGGTAGACAAGTACTTCCTGAAGCTATAAAAGCTAAAATTAAAAATCTGATTAAAGATGCAAAAACAGATCATGAAAAGATTAGAATATTATATCATTACTTACAATCTAATACCAGATATGTAGGCGTACAGTTAGGCATTGGAGGCTATGTGCCAATTCCAGCAGATAAAGTATCAACAGTGAATTATGGCGACTGCAAAGGCTTATCGAACTATATGAAAGCAATGTTACTTGAGGCTGGAATAAAGTCTAACCTGGTTGTAATTGGTAATGATATGCCTTCATTAAACAAGAACTATGCAAGTATGAACCAGGCAAACCATATGATACTCTGTGTACCCATGGAAAAGGATACAACCTGGTTGGAATGTACAAGTCAATACAAGCCCGCTGGTTTTATTGGCAATGGTAATTCAAACAGAACTGTATTATTAATTACTGAAAATGGTGGGCAACTGGCACAAACTCCGATATATAACCCAAAAAGTAATTATCAAAAAAGAAAAACACTAGTTGATCTTGATGCAGAAGGTTCAGCAAATATTGCAATTGAAACAGAATATGGAAATTCTCAATATGAAGACAATATTCAGATGATGATTATTGAACCTGGAGAAAAAAGAAAAAAGCTTATGAATAACCTGAGCATTCCAAATATGCAGATAACAGACCTTAGTTATACGCAACCAGATAAACATACTCCTGTATTAAATGAAAAGATAAATTTAAAAAGCACACAAATGCTCACAAAAGGGGGCGACAAGCTATTCCTTACTTTAAACCTATTAAACAGACAAGGAAGTACCCCGACTGCTATTGAAGCCAGGAAAACACCTTTCAGCATTAAATATGGCTATTATGATACCGATGAAATTGTTTACACCATCCCTCAGGGATATAAAGTAGAATTTATTCCTAAAGATGTTCTAATAGAATCTGAATTTGGCAGCTATACAGCAAAGGTTATAGCTAAAGACAATACACTTATTTATACCCGTGTTAAAACAATGGTAAATAAGCAGTATCCTCCGGAAAAGTATAATGATTATGTCGCCTTTTCTAAAAAGATGTATCAGGCTGATAAATTAAAAAGTATCCTGACTAAAATAGAATAGTCAGGATACTTTTATATTATTATTTATTTCTTCCCTACAACAACTTTAGTAAAGCTGTTCGTGTCCAGGTATTTATTAGCCAGTGCTTTTAAATCTTCTGCAGTTATAGTTTTTACTGTTTTAATATAATTCTTGTAATAACTATAATCCAATCCAGAGAAATAGACATTTTTAAATTTATCTGCATGTGAAAAAGCATTTTCCAGGCTACCCAACATGGAACCCAACATATAATTCCTGACCAATGCCAGTTCTTCTTCAACTACCAGTTCATCTTTAAGTATACTAATCTCCTTTTCAATCTCTGCTAACGCATTGTTACATACCTCTGCTCCTACTTCCGTAGCAATAAAGAAATAGCCAGCATCTTTTAAAGAAGCCACAGCTGAACCAATCCCATAAGTATACCCCTTATCTTCGCGAATATTAGCCATTAATCTAGAACCGAAATAACCTCCTAAAAGGCAATTTAGAACCTGGAAGCCAGGGAAATCTGGATGATTCCTTGTAATGGCTAGTCTACCCATTCTTATGGCCGACTGAATAGCCTCGGGACGTTCTACTAAAACTTCGCCCTTATGATCTGCTAAGAACTCAAATTTATTAGGTTTAGCCTTTTCAATATTATCCCATTTATTTCCAAAAACACCATTTAGGATATTAAATTCAGCATCTTCAAACTTACCAGCCACGAAGATGGTACAGTTTTGAGAGGTATAAGCTACTTTAAAATGGTTAAGCAAATCTGCTCTTTTTAGTACATCATAGTTGGATGGCTCAATATTAGAACCATAAGGAGTTTCGCCAAAAAGTGCATTCGCAAAATGCTTTCTGGCAAGAAAATCATTTTTCTGCAAATTTACCTGTAGCGATTGTTTTTGATTTTGTATAAAAATAGCCAATTCCTGTTCCGGAAAAATGCTGTCATTTAAAATAGAACGTAGAATAGGTAATACCGATTGTAAGTGCTTATTTAGAGTATACAGCTTAATACAGGTTTGATCTGCACCATATTCTGTTTGCAAAAAAGCACCATAGTAATCAACCTTATCAGCAATTTCTTTAGCACTAAGTGTACTGGTACCATTATTAATTAAATGACTCGTTGCAATAGCATCCAAAGGTCTTGAAGCATCCCAATTAACATTTTCAAATATAAATTCTATACGAACAAGTTCCTGTTTACCTGCATTAATGGTAAAAACGGGTATACCATTATCCAGCACTTGTTTTAAAGGTTCAATGAAACTAATTTCATCAACCAGTTTTGATTCAGGGGCTAGTGTACGGTTAAGCATTTTGTGTAGTTAAATATTGTAAAACTGAACATTGTTCTTTTGTAAATGTATTCTTTGCAGCTTGTTGTATACGTTCAGGCGTTACAGAAAGATATTTATCAATCTCTGAATTTAATCCCGCAGCATCGCCTAACAATTCATAATGAGCAAGATTCATGGCTTTATCCAATAAACTCATCTCCGCAAAAACCATTATAGACTCCGACTTATTTTTTACTTTTGTAATCTCTTCATCAGTAACTGGTTCCTGAATAAGCTTATTTAATTCAGTCCATATGCCAATCTCTGCTTGTTCAAGACTAACACCTTCAACCAATTTACCCTCTACTACAAATAATCCTTCATCTATACTACTCGTGATATAGGCATGAATATCACTAAACAGCTGTTGTTCTTTCAATAAACTGTTGTATAATCTGGAAGATTGACCTTGCGACAATACATCCGACATCAGATCATAGGCCTGATATTCAGCATCCATTCTTGAAGGCATTTTAAAGGTCATATAGAGAGCATTTAAAGGCACATCTGCTTTAACTGTTTCTCTTCGCTCCTCTATTTGCTTCGGTTCCCTGGGTAATTTTCTCAGGTATTTTTCCCCTGCAGGAATTGGTGCAAACCACTTCTCGGCCAGAACTTTTACATCAGCAGTTTTAACATTCCCACCTACTACCATAATGGCATTTTTAGGATTATAATGCTTTTGGAAAAATGCTTTTACATCCTCCATTTTAGCTTCCTCAATCTGCTTCAAATCTTGTCCGATTGTTGCCCACCTATATGGATGAGTAGTATAAGCAAGAGGTCGTAACTTTAACCACACATCGCCATAAGGCTGATTCAGGTAACGTTGTTTAAACTCTTCACATACTACATTACGCTGTGTTTCAAGACTCTTTTCAGAGAAAGCAAGACTCAACATACGGTCACTCTCTAACCAGAATGCAGTTTCCAGATTTACTGCTGGCAAAGTAATGTAGTAATTGGTAATGTCGTTACTTGTAAAAGCATTGTTCTCACCTCCTACTCGTTGCAATGGTTCGTCATAACTTGGAATATTCACCGAGCCACCAAACATCAGGTGCTCAAATAAATGGGCAAAACCTGTTCTACCTTCTTCTTCATCTCTTGCCCCTACATCATATAATATGTTTAACACCGCCATGGGTGTTGTATCATCTTCGTGTACAAGTACACGTAATCCGTTGGCTAATGTAAAACGATTAAAATCTACCATATTTTAAAAAATATTTGCGCCAAATATAGGAATAATGGACAGTGGAATTCAGTTCATCTTTAATTAAGACAAACAAATTATATTGATAAAAACAAGTTATGGTATATTTGTAGCATGAATACTGCCGAATTACTACAAAGGGCCCTACGTTTCGACTTTTTAACGAAAGAAGAGGGTGTGTTTTTATATCATCATGCTTCAACTGCTGAACTTGCTTATGTTGCTAATGAGCTGAGAAAAAAACAAGTACCCAGTGGTAAGGTTACCTGGCAGATTGACCGTAATGTGAATACTACAAACGTATGTATTGCTAACTGTAAATTTTGCAACTTCTTTAGAAGACCTGGACATGAAGAAAGCTATATTACAGATATTGAAACTTATAAAGTTAAAATTGAAGAAACCTTTAGACTAGGTGGAGATCAGTTACTTCTTCAGGGAGGACATCATCCGGATCTGGGCCTGAAATTCTATGCAGACCTTTTTAAAAAGCTTAAAGAATTGTACCCTGATCTTAAATTACATGCATTGGGTCCGCCGGAAATTGCACATGTAGCTAAATTAGAGGGAATTTCTCATACCGAAGTTTTAAGTGCACTAAAAGAAGCCGGGATGGATTCACTTCCTGGTGCCGGAGCTGAAATATTGAACGACAGAGTCCGCAGGTTGATTTCTAAAGGTAAATGTGGTGGTCAGGAATGGCTGGATGTAATGAGAGCTGCACATCAACTTCATATTACAACCTCAGCAACAATGATGTTTGGTCATGTAGAAACTATTGAGGAACGCTTTGAACACCTGGTTTGGATAAGAGAAGTACAAAGTGAGAAGCCTGCTGATGCTAATGGATTCCTGGCATTTATTCCATGGCCTTTTCAGGATGATGGTACATTATTGAAACGCTTAAGAGGGATTAGTAATAATGTTTCTGGTGATGAGTACATCCGTATGCTCGCCTTAAGCCGCATCATGCTTCCCAACATTAAGAATATACAAGCATCATGGCTTACTGTAGGTAAAAATGTTGCCGAACTTTGTCTACATGCGGGTGCAAATGATTTTGGCTCTATCATGATCGAAGAAAATGTAGTATCTGCTGCTGGTGCGCCTCATCGTTTTACGGCAAAGGGCATTCAGGATGCAATCAGAGAAGCCGGTTTTGAACCGCAATTACGTGGCCAACAGTATAATTATCGTGATTTACCAGACCACCTGGAAGAACAGGTAATAGATTATTAACAGTTAAAAGCGCTTGTTTTTACCTTTTTTTTAATAAATTGACCTTTATTAAAAACAAAAAATGTGCTAAATACTATTATTGTCGACGATGAAGAATTCGCCCGTTCTTCATTATACTTTCTTTTACAGGAAAATTGTGAGCATATACACATCTCCGGCATAGCAAAATCTGTGACCGAAGCCCGTACACTTCTTGCCAATAATAGTATTGATCTAATATTTCTGGATATTGCCATGCCTGGTGAAAATGGCTTTGAATTAATCCCAGATGCACAATCGCACAATGCGCACGTCATATTTACTACAGCATACGATCAATATGCACTAAAAGCGATTAAAGCGAATGCACTTGATTACTTATTAAAGCCTATTGATATTGATGAACTAAAAGTCGCGGTCGATAAAGCAGAAAAATACATTAGTGTCAATAAAAAAGATAATCATCACAAAGAAAGCCTTCAAAATCTGGCAGTAAACCTTGCTGACAGAAATGAAATCAGAAAAATCAGCTTGCCAAACGGACAAGGATACAGCTTGGTTAATGTTGACGATATAATCCATATTGCTGCAGATAGTAATTATTCAGTTTTCTACCTTCAGAACAATGATAAAATCACAGTATCTAAAGTATTGAAAGAGTATGAAGAAATATTACCTGATTACCAATTTATAAGAATACACAAATCAAGTATCGTCAACCTCAATTATGTAAAGGAGTATAATTCAAAAAACGGATTGGAAGTGATCCTAAAAAATGGCGAAAAGATTGCCGTATCCAGAAGACGTGCCGCAGATTTCAGTGATAAGATTAAATCATACACAAATATTGACAAATAGCAATACATATCGGACAACGAGGTTTTTAATTGCAGTATTGACATTGCTGATATCTAACTTTTCAGTATACTCACAAACTACCTTTTTACAACACTTCACCACCAAAAAAGGACTTCCAAGCAACAACTGCTATTATACCATTCAAGACTCCAAAGGATATATTTGGGTAGCAACAGATGCGGGAGTAAGTAGGTTTGACGGAAAAGTATTTGAGAACTTTTCTATAGATGACGGGCTCCCTGATAACCAAATCTTACAGCTAAAGGAAGATAAAAGTGGTAAAATCTGGTTCTTAGCACTAAATGGACAACTTAGTTATTTCCTCAATGGAAAAATATATAATGAAAACAACGATAAGCTATTAAAACTATTAAAAGTTAATGCAGTAATTGTCTCTTTTTTCGAAGACAGCAAAGGAAGGATCTGGTTTGGTACAAATAAAAATATATTGGTTATGTGGGATGGTAAAGCCATCATAAAATACATATCTGCCAGTGCCATTCATCCATATACAAACACATTTATACATGAAGATACAAATGGATCAATATGGGCTTTTAGCAACGAATGTATCCGCATTTTTAACAACAAAACCTTTACCGTATCATCTCACGGAACGTTACCCCTCTCCTATAAAACAATACTTAACCTGCCTGATAAAAGCCTTGGATATTTAGATAAAAAAGGTCTGAATATAAGAAAAGGTGCCACCCAATATTTACACCTAAAAATTGATACGGCATTGCTGACCAATAACCCAGGATATTTTTACTTTGAAAAAGATGACCTGTGGTTAAGTAATGCGAATGGTGCACATCACATAGACCATTCCGGAATAACAACAACTTACTTAGACAATATATCTACCAGCCAGGTAATCAAAGACTCAAAAAGTAACATGTGGTTTACCACAAATAATGGCATCTTTATGCTGCCCCAAAAAGATAGGCGCTTGTACATCATCAATAAAGAAAATGGCTTAAGTACCGATATTGTAAAAAGTGTAGTTAAAGACCCAAACGATAACTTATGGTTGGGATTAGATGATGGTCAGATTAATATTCTGAACCTTGCCTCTAACAAAATCAGTAGAATTCAGTTACCTGATAAAAAAAGATATAATGCCATTAAACAGATGGTTTATGATACTGCACACCAAACCCTGTATTTTAGTTCTGATTATGGCTTAGGTCGGATAAATAATGTAAACGGTAAAAAAAATATTGATTACCTGAAAGAAACAAACAACAGTATGTTTGTAATTAAAAGTTTTAGTATCCCCAAAAACAATACACTGGCAATGGCATTTTCATCCGGTGTATTTATCTTGCCAGACAGAGTAAATCACTTCCAATTCACTTCCATCTACTTCAAACAAGGTGTAGATTTTTTTAGTAATAGAGCATACAGCGTATTCCACGACAGCAAGCAAAATCTATGGTTTTCAAATGTAAATGGACTTTCAGAACTCTCAGGAGGCATTCTGTATAGTTATTATGGAGATCAGGCTCTATTAACCAAAAGGATTAATGATATACAAGAACTCCCTGATGGAACTATTGTTCTTGCGACTGATGGTTATGGAGTTGCATTCTTCAGAAATAAAAAAGTTATCAGATTGATAACTCAGAAAGACGGTCTTGCCAGTAACATCTGTAAAAAGGTATTTGTTAAAGGAAACTACCTATGGATTGTAACCAATAGTGGCATCAACAGAATCGCATTAAATGATAAAAAATATGCAGTCGAATCATTTGAATATACGAATGCTTTATTGGCAGATGATGTAAATGGCTTATATGTTGATAACCATTATGCCTATTTTGCAACAAATAATGGAATGGTATATTTTTCCTATCACAAAGGAGACAATCCTCATGAAGCTCCTAAAGTTTTAATCACATCCATTATAAACAATAAGAAAAAACTAGGGCTTAATTACGCAATGCACACGCTTGCTCCAGCACATAACAATATTGCATTTACCTATAGTGCGATCGACTTCCAGAATAAAAACATTCTGTACCGCTATCGTCTAAAACCTGATGCTGTTTGGACTGAAACCAAAAGTCGCAGATTAGAATTTTCTTCATTGGAACCGGGTGACTATACTTTTGAAATCAGTGCTAAATCTGCAGGTAATAACTGGAGTAGTCCAAACAGTGTAAACTTCTCCTTAAAACGTCATTTTTGGCAAACATTATGGTTTCTGGCAGGAGTTTTTATTATTGCTGGTTTTATATTCTATAAAATTGCAGTGATAATAACAAGAGTACAGAAAAATAAGGAACAGCAGCAACTCCTGCTAAAAAACAAGATTTTAATGCTCGAGCAAAGGGCATTACAAGCAATGATGAACCCACATTTTGTTTTTAATGTGATGAACTCTATCCAGCACTACATCAACACCAAGGATACAAATTCAGCAAACAAAATATTAACGGGATTCGCTAAACTGATCAGAAAAAATCTGGAAATCTGTACTAAAAGCTTTATCAGTCTGGAAGAAGAACTTGACTACCTGGAATTGTACCTTAGCCTGGAGAAAAAGAGATTTGGGGAAAAGTTCCAATACACAATCCGTGTAAACCCTGAAATCGATAAAGAGGAAACCATGATCCCATCTATGATCCTCCAACCTTATATTGAAAATGCAATATGGCACGGATTAATGCCTAAAGAAGAAGGCGGTCATTTAAACATCCATATTGATTTTCAGGGAAAAGAACAGTTGCTCATACAGATTATTGATGATGGTGTAGGAATAGATAATTCACTAAATAACAAAAAGGGGCACCATGTCAGTAAAGGTATGAGTCTGACTAAAGAACGTATCAACTTATTGAACCAGGTTGAACCAAATCCTATACAAATAGACATTAAACAAAACGGTTTATCGGGCACCTATGTTTCGATATTAGTGCCATTGATACACTAATTTACCGTTTACTCAATTATTCATACCACTTACTAAGTTTGCATTAATCATTAAAGAATTAGCATTAAACTTGTTATATATATTAAAACAAACAGAAGTTTGTAAAAAGCGTTCTTATAGGATTGATCAAAGATATTTTTACCTAACCTAAAACTATATCTCAATTCAGGTTTCATTTGTGTGTTAAAAAATGGTAAAGTTCATAGCTTTACCATTTTTTTTACCCCTATTTCTCAGGCCATCAACTCATCAAAAATTTGGTAAGATTATTTTAAATAAATTCTTTGTGAGTTTTCCTTTTTGTGTTACTTTTGATTGCTGAAAATTTAAAAAAACATCGTTCTTTTGATTTAAAAAGATTTTTAGTAAATTTAACTTATCAAATAAAACCCTTACGGAATTATATTTTTTGTAATGAAAACTCCAAAAAAACCAATTAACAAAAGCAAAGCAGAAGATCCGGAAAATGATCTGGATGATTCGTATGAAGGAACAAGTAAAAAGAAATCATACGATGATGATGAAGATGACGACCTCGATATGCCATTAGATGATCTGGACACCTTTGATAGTTTTGGTTCGGATGATGATGATGACGACTATTAACAACAAAAAAATATTGATTAATAAAGCATCCTTAACGGGATGCTTTTTAATTTAAAACCACTAGTTCATTTTTTAAATCCCTAATAGGAGAAATGCAAATAACCCTTGTATCCGGAAAGCGTTCCAGGAAAGATTTTTTAGACACTGCGAGATTGATTTATAAAGATGATAAAAATTGGATCTGCCCCCTTGATCAGGATATTGAGCAAATATTTGATTCCCATAAAAATCCTTTTTTCCAACATGGGAAATGCGTAAGATGGGTACTAAAAGATGATAATGGGATTCCAATTGGTCGTATTGCAGCCTTTATAAATGATAAAAAAGCATTCCAATGGGAACAACCTACCGGAGGAATAGGCTTCTTTGAATGTGTGAATAATAAAGATGCTGCTTTTTTATTATTTGATACTGCAAAATCATGGCTGCAGAAAAATGGCATGAAAGCAATGGATGGTCCTATCAACTTTGGCGAGAATGATTCATTCTGGGGTTTACTTGTAGAAGGCTTTACGCCTCCATCCTATGGCATGAATTACCATCACCCATACTATCATTCGTTTTTTATTGATTATGGCTTTAAAAAGGAGTATGAGCAAATCACCAATCATTTGGCAGTTAGAAAACCATTCCCGGAACGCTTTACGAAAATTGCCAATTGGGTGGCTAATAAACCAGGATATACATTTGAACACTTTTCAAAAAAGAATGCTTCAAAATATGTTGCTGACCTAATGGAAATTTACAATGATGCATGGAAAGACTTTGAAAATTTTGTACCTATTAAAAAGGAAACACTTGAAGAAAGCTTTCAAAAAATGCAAACCATTATGGACGAGAAACTAATCTGGTTTGCCTATATTAATGGGGAACCAGCATCTTTTGTAGTCATTATACCAGATGCCAACCAAATGATTAAAGATTTCAACGGGAAACTAGGTTTATTAGAAAAATTGAAGTTTGTATACAAACGATGGGTAGGTGTAAACCGTATGCGGGCAATTGTAATGGGAACAAAATCTGCATTTCAAAAACATGGTCTTGAATCTGCTTTGTTCATTAAACTGAAAGAGTATGTTTTACCTATGAATCAGTATGATGAGCTGGAACTTTCCTGGGTTGGAGACTTCAACGATAAGATGCTCTCGATTCATGAAGCAACAGGTGCCACTTTTGGAAAGCGACACCTGACGATGCGTAAAATATTTTAATTTTTTTTCTCTCTGATTTCTTCGTAAAGATCGATAACCTTTTTTTGAAGTTTAATGATTTCTTCTTCTCTAAGTGAAAGCTTTTCTTTCAAATTATTAATTTCCTCAAAATTAAGGGACTGAGGGTTCTCTCCTTCCTTAGAGATAATGTCCATCGTAGAAACCTCGAAAAGACCTGCAATCTGGCCAAGTCTGGAAATGTTTATATCAGTAATACCAGTCTCGATTTTTGAAAAAGCAGGGATTGAAATATTTAGACGCTTGGCTACTTCCCCTTGGCTCCAACCATTTTTTTGGCGCAGTTGTCTAATGTTTTTTCCAATGATATTCATATTATTAATTTAGGTGTGTAATCTTGTATTTATATTCCTTGCTCAACTGTATTCAACTCACGTGCCAAATTAACAAGATCAACTCCCCCAAAATTTCCTGAACTCATCAAAAGTAAGTTCGTACGATAAAAATTTACTCTATAAAAATATTCTTTTAACCGTTCTGAATTATCAAAAAACAGCAAATCAGCCCTTTTGAACGCCATTTGAACATCTTCCTTAGAAAAAGGCTCTAGACGTTTATGCTGAAAAGTTTTTTCATCAATGTATACAATTGCCGTATCAGCTGTCGCCATGGTGTCTGCATATTGAACCAGAAAATCCTTATTCAGACTGCTAAATGTATGTAACTCTATACACGCAACTAATTTCCTATTGGGAAATTGAGCTTTAACTGCGTCCACTGTTGCCTTTAGCTTTGACGGTGAATGTGCAAAATCTTTATACACACTTGTCTCATCACTATTGCGTAAAAGCTCCAACCTCTTTGCAGCCCCAGTGAAAGAACCTATAGCAATATCAAACTGTTTATAATCAATACCAAG
This sequence comes from Pedobacter sp., assembly GCF_041645105.1. GTDB lineage: Bacteria > Bacteroidota > Bacteroidia > Sphingobacteriales > Sphingobacteriaceae > Pedobacter. The sequence goes on along the minus strand of NZ_JBAZQQ010000002.1, from coordinate 640,981 downwards.
TTCTGAACAAATTAATTTTGCAGCATTTATATTCATAAGATTATGATCACCAAAAACCTTAAGCGGAGTTTCATCTGGCAAGAGGTAACTTATGCCATTTTTAACAACATGGTCAGGAATCTCGTAGCCAATTTTTTGTACATCAGCTTTACTTTCCTTAACTATCTTCTCAAGGTCTTTATCGGCACTGCAATAAACTAATTTTCCTCCAGGTACAATTGTATCTATAAACAACTCAAACTGAAGGGTATAATCTGCATAAGTTTTAAATACATTAATATGGTCCCATGCAATTCCACTAATAACAGCCAGATTAGCTTTATACAAATGAAATTTAGGTCTCCTATCTATTGGCGAAGCCAGATACTCATCACCTTCAATCACAATCAAAGGTGCTTCATTCGTAATTTTCACCATTGTATCGAAACCCGCAAGCTGAGCCCCGACCAGATAATCGAAATCTTTTTTGTAATAGTTAAGCACATGTAAAATCATCGACGTAATTGTCGTTTTACCATGACTTCCACCTATTACAACTCTTAATTTATCTTTCGTCTGTTCATAAATATATTCTGGATAAGAATATATTTTAATGCCCATTTCCTGAGCTTTAAGCAATTCAGGATTATCTGTTAACGCATGCATACCTAAAATAACAGCATCCAGATCAGAACTAATCCTGGCCTCGTCCCAACCCATTTTGGCAGGTAAAAGACCATATTTATCCAACCTACTTTGTGAAGGTTCAAAAATGGCATCATCTGAACCAGTCACCTGATAACCTTTTTTATGTAAAGCAATAGCTAAATTATGCATAGCACTGCCACCAATAGCTATAAAATGTATACGCATACTATGATGTTCTAATTAATCTTTTATAAATGAAGCCGCAACCCATTCACCAATCTTTTTATGATTAACATATTTAATACCGAATGGCAAACAAGTTGCTTTAATCATATCCAGATCGGGAGATTCATAAAATCCACTGAAGAAAATCTGGCCACCCGATTTCAGCACGGTAGCATATACGGGAATCTGATCAATCAATATATTCCTGTTGATATTAGCGAGTATGATATCGAATTCTTTTGAGGGAATAGCTTCCTTTCCTCCACAAAATGCTTCCATGTTCGTTACACCATTTAACGCTGCATTCTCAACAGAGCTTTCATAGCAAACTTCGTCATTATCAATTGCAACAAGACTAGAAGCACCTTTCTTGGCAGCCAGGATAGCTAAAATAGCTGTCCCACACCCCATGTCAAGAATTTCCTTACCCTTTACCTCTGTTTCAAGAATATATTGCATCATCATTGTAGTTGTTTGATGATGCCCTGTCCCAAAGGCCATTTTAGGGTCGATCACAATTTCATAAGGATATGCGGGCTGCGCATCATGAAAGGTTGCCCGCACATAGCATTGATCATTAATAATCAAAGGCTCGAAATTCTTTTCCCACTCCTCATTCCAGTTCTTACCTTCAATTTCAGAAATAGCATAATTACATTCAAAATCATCCTCAAACTGCTTCAGTACATTTTTTAACTGATCTTCACTAAACGTGTTTAAATCAATAAATGCCAGAAATCCCCCATCTACTTCTTCAAAAGTATTAAAACCTATATCTCCAAGCTCAGCAATTAATAAATCCTGCTGATACTCCTCAATGGTATTAAACCTAAAAGTTACCTGTATATATTTCATTAAGAATTAAAAGCTTTAACGATATCTACAAAATCTCTTGATTTCAGAGATGCTCCACCAATCAAACCACCATCAATATCAGCCTGAGCAAAGAGCTCTGCAGCATTTTTAGGGTTACAGCTGCCGCCATATAAAATAGTTGTATCTTCTGCTATCTCACTGTTATATTTTGCTGCAATTTCTTTTCTAATAAAAGCATGTACTTCCTGAGCCTGATCAGAACTTGCTGTGAGACCAGTACCGATAGCCCATACTGGTTCATAAGCGATAACAACTTTCGCAAAATCTGCTGCACTTAAACCAAAAACACCTTGCTCCAATTGAGTTTTAAGTACATCAAAATAAGTTCCATTTTCTCTTTCTTCAAGTGTTTCACCAATACAGAAAATCGGAGAAAGTCCATTTTCCAATACTTTAACAGTTTTAGTCGCTAGCAACTCATTGCTTTCTGCAAAATACTGACGTCTTTCTGAGTGACCAATGATGACATACTCACAACCAACAGATTTAATCATTCCAGCAGAAATCTCGCCTGTAAAAGCACCATTGTCGTTTTGGTGACAGTTCTGAGCGCCTATCTTAACAACATCACCACCTAATTTAGCCAGGCTGTTTAAATGAATATATGGAGCGCAAATAATTGCGATCTGATCGCCTTTTTTTTCATCTCTTACCATATTTACAATTTCTGAAAATAAAGATATGCCGTTTGCATAGTCCAAATTCATTTTCCAATTTCCTGCAACTATTTTTTTTCTCATTACGTATTGTTATTATTTAGTAGGTTATATTTTCAATCTAAGTATAAATGTATTAAAACTAAAAAGGTCTGTAAATCTTAGTGATTTCAAAAATTGCCTGCAAGATAGCCTTTTCGGTACTATCAAAAGGTATGTTTCTGCGCTCATACACTTTTTCTGCAGTTTCAAACATTTTTTCGAGTTTATACACATCAAACCCCTGTGAACCACCCCAGGCAAAGTCTGGTATGAAATTGCGGGGAAAACCAGGGCCAAAAACATTAGCGCTCACACCAGCTACAGTACCGGTATTAAACATAGTATTGATACCACATTTTGCATGATCAGCCATAATTAAACCACAAAACTGCAGCCCCGTTTCCCGGAAACTTTCCATTTCATAGTCCCACAACTTCACATCAGCATAATTATTTTTAAGGTTTGAATTATTACTATCCGCTCCAATGTTACACCATTGTCCAACGACAGAATTACCAAGGTATCCCTCATGACCTTTAGAAGAGTAACCCCAGACAACCGCATTATTAATTTCTCCGCCTACACGACTAAAAGGTCCGATCGTAGTTTGGCCATAAATCTTGGCTCCCATTTTAACCTGAGAATCATGACATAGTGCAAATGATCCACGGATATGACACCCTTCCCAAACCTGAGAATTCTGACCAATATATATAGGTCCATTCAAGCTATTAAAAGTACAGCATTCAGCTCCAGCTCCTTCCTCTGCAAATATTTCATCACCCAGAAATGTATTGGTGCCACTTAATGCTACAGATGTTTTTCCTTTGGTTAATAAAGCAAAATCTTTTCTAAGCTCAGTATCATTATTTCTGAATATATCTTCAGGAACGGATATTCTTATAAAATCTCTAGTATATTCTTTTGCATCAAAGCGTTTATACAGCTCATTATGAAAAGCTTCAGTCAACATCAGCCTGCTGGCGATATGCATACCATTCTTTGTAAGTACCTCTCCTGTTTTAAGCGATAAAACAGCCTCAACTAATGCTTCATCCGGACAAACGGAACCGTTGATATAAAGTTCTGCATCATTTAATAAAGGAAATTTATCAGCTAAATAGGCCTGAGCGACAAAACCAGAATCTGCATTCAAATATTTCTGCCATTTTTCAGCAATCGTCAGAATTCCTACACGAAGATCTGCTACCGGCCTTGTAAAAGATAACGGCCTTAGAGCAAGCCAGGCCGCATCATCAAATAAATTGATTATCATAAGCTACAAAAATAAAAAAAGTCCCGAAGCATCAGCATCGGGACTCAAATAAATTCTTATTTCTATATAATTACTTTTTAGCGTAACGAGTTTTGAATTTATCGATACGACCAGCAGTATCAACCAATTTCATTTTACCAGTGTAAAAAGGGTGAGATGTGTGTGAAATCTCTAATTTATATAAAGGATACTCATTACCATCTTCCCATTGGATAGTTTCTTTAGTATCTACACAAGATTTAGTTAAAAAAGAATACTCGTTTGACATATCTTTAAACACTACAAATCTATAGTTTGATGGATGCAGATCTTTTTTCATAATATTTTATATACTTAATACTTATTTGTCGCTTATTTTTAAGGATGCAAATATCAGTAATTTATTTTTCAATATCAAGTATGTGTGGAAAAATTATCTGCTATACTTTTTTCTAGTTTCAATTTTTTGCTTTTGTCTACTTAGATAAGCATCAGCAATCACTTCTGCAGAAGGCAAATCAGAATTACTGATCAACAGCTTTTTTAACTTTTCTTCATCTACATCAGTGCGATAAAGAATATTCATCATTTTTGAGATATTATTATCTAACAGATAAGCAAACGCCTCAATTAAGCGTAACCTCAACATATCTTCAGTCAGCATTTCTTCAACCTCAAAATCTGTACTGATCATCTTACTTAAAGATTTAAAATCTTCCATTTATATTTAATCGTTTATCTATCTGATCTCCTGACACAACTCTACCAACACCCCATTCGTTCCCTTTGGATGTACAAAACAAACAAGCTTATTATCAGCTCCCAACTTAGGAACTTCGTTTAATAATACAAACCCTTCTGCTTTTAATCGTTCCATTTCCAATACAATGTCATCAACGTCAAAAGCGACATGATGGATCCCCTCTCCTCTTTTTTCAAGAAATTTAGCAATTGGGCTATCAGATGTGGTGGCACTGAGCAACTCAATCTTATTTATTCCTGATTTGAAAAATGCCGTATTTACACCCTCCGAAGCCACTTCCTCCTTTTTATAACATGTAGTTCCGAGTAGCTTTTCGTAGAGATTACAGGAATTATCCATATCCTTTACCGCAATACCTATATGCTCTATCTTATTCATATTTGTCTATAACGTTAAAAAAATGTAAAAATGCATGTTTTCCATATACCATCATAGGCATTTCTATCATTGTTGGCAATCTTTTTTTGTATCTTTGTATATTAATAAGAACAAATATATTATAATGGAACTTCCTATTTACTTAGATAATAACGCAACTACGCCTCTTGATCCAAGAGTACTGGAAGCGATGTTGCCCTATTTCACGAACAAATTTGGTAATGCTGCAAGCCGTAATCATGCATTCGGATGGGTTGCTGAAGAAGGTGTTGACTATGCACGTGAACAAGCCGCAAAACTAATTGGCTGTACTGAAAAAGAAATTATTTTCACTTCAGGCGCTACAGAAGCTGATAACTTAGGTATTAAAGGTGTGTTTGAAATGTATCAGGAGAAAGGTAATCATATTATTACCGCTACTACTGAACATAAAGCTGTTTTAGACACTTGCAAACACCTTGAAAAATTAGGTGCAAAAGTTACTTATCTAAAAGTAAAAGAGGATGGTCTAATCGATCTGCAGGAGCTTGAAGCTGCCATGACAGAGCAAACTATCCTGGTAACCATCATGTATGGAAATAACGAAATTGGTGTAGTTCAGCCAGTTAAAGAAATATCAGCAATTGCACATAAATATGGCGCATTGTTTATGACTGATGCTACACAGGCAGTAGGTAAAATACCTGTAGATGTAAATGCAGATGGCATAGATTTAATGGCTTTCTCTGCACACAAAATGTATGGCCCCAAAGGCGTTGGTGTACTTTATGTACGTCGTAAAAACCCAAGGGTTAAAGTTACTGCACAAATTGATGGTGGCGGTCATGAGCGTGGCATGCGTTCTGGTACATTAAACGTACCGGGTATTGTTGGTTTAGGTAAAGCATGTGAACTTTGTCGTTTAGAAATGGACGCTGAAGCGAAACGTCTTTCTGCTTTAAGAGACAAGCTGGAATCAGCTTTAAGTGAAATGGAAGAAAGTTACGTAAATGGAAACAAAGAACATAGGTTACCACATGTATCAAACATCTCATTTAAATATGTAGAAGGTGAAGGATTAATGATGGCAATGAAAGACCTTGCGGTTTCTTCAGGTTCAGCATGTACCTCTGCTTCATTAGAACCTTCTTATGTGTTGAAAAGCTTAGGCCTTTCAGATGATTTAGCACACTCTTCAATCCGTTTCGGACTTGGTCGTTTCACTACAGAAGAAGAAATTGACTATGCAATTGAAAACACTAAAAAAGCTGTTAACCATTTAAGAGATCTTTCTCCACTTTGGGAAATGTTTAAAGATGGTATTGATCTGAGCAAAATTGAGTGGGCAGAACACTAGAGAGAATCAATAAGATAGAAATTTAAAAATATTAATATGGCCTATTCGGAAAAATTAATGGAACACTATACCAACCCAAGAAACGTTGGTACTTTAAATAAGGATAGCAAATCTGTAGGTACTGGATTAGTTGGTGCACCTGAGTGTGGCGACGTAATGCGTTTGCAGATTGAAGTAGATGAAAACAACCTGATTACTGATGCTAAATTTAAAACATTTGGTTGCGGTTCAGCAATTGCTTCTTCTTCTTTAGCTACAGAATGGTTAAAAGGTAAAAGTATTGATGAAGCTTTAACAATTGACAACATGGATATTGTAGAAGAATTAGCTTTACCACCAGTAAAAATTCACTGCTCAGTATTAGCAGAAGATGCAATTAAATCAGCAATCAATGATTACCGTGTTAAAAATGGCATGGAACCAATTGAATTGCCTAAGTCGCATCACTAGTATTTAGATATTAAAAAAATGATCACAATCACTGATAAAGCAAAAAGCAAAATCGACCAGTTAATGGAAGAGGCTCAAATGGATACTACCTATTTCTTGCGTGTATCTGTTAAAGGAGGGGGATGTTCAGGATTATCATATAACCTGGACTTTGATAATGAAGAGAAGACAGGCGATCAGTTTTTTGAAGATAGAGGTATCAGAATAGCATTAGACATGAAATCCTTCCTTTATCTGGCAGGAACTGAACTAGACTTTTCTGATGGTTTAAATGGAAAAGGATTCAATTTTAACAATCCCAATGCAAGTCGCTCTTGCGGTTGTGGAGAGAGTTTTTCTGTTTAAAATACAATTATTATATTTGCATAGGCCGGTACAGTTCAATCTGTACCGGCCTATTTTTATAAATAACCAAATCCTTATCTATGGAATTATTTAACGAGCATTCTACCATTCCAACTTTATTGCGAAATGTAGTAGCCAATATCCATAAACCTGAAGAAACATTCCTTATCCACAAGAAGGACAAAGAATGGGAAGAGATCTCCTATCAACATACATTGGACTGTGCCGATGCTATATCTGCATTTTTCTTAGCACGTGATATCAAAAAAGGTGATAGAATGGGACTCATAATAGAGAACTCTCCAGAGTATGTTTATTATGACCAGGGTATTCAGCAAATTGGGGCGATTAATGTTTCCATATACCCTACTCTTTCTGAACATGAGATCACTTATATCGTGAATGATTCAGGTATGAGGGCCATTCTAATTGGCAATACTTTTTTATATAAGAAGATCTTAAAGATAGCACCCAACTGTAAAAAGTTAGAATACATTATCCCCGCATTTCCAGATTATCAGAAATTAAATGTTCCTGATGATTTACATTCAAAGATCATCAGTTATGATGAAATATTAGCTGGGGCTGGCCAAACACCACAATCGGATTTGGATAAAATTGATCTTTTGCGTAGTAAAGTACTACCTGCCGACACATCTTCGCTTATCTATACTTCAGGCACTACGGGAATACCAAAGGGTGTAATGCTATCGCACAGCAACTTTGTCGAAAATGTAAAAGTTTGTTTGCAGCAAATTCCGGTGATTGATGAAACAGAAACATTTCTTTCTTTTTTACCGCTATCTCACGTATTTGAACGCACGGCCACTTATCATGTTTGCTGCGCCCAGGGTTGTAAGATCGCTTTTGCACAGAGCCTTGAGCTACTGGCAAAAAACATGGGAGAAATTAAACCTACTGTAATGAGCTGTGTACCCAGGCTACTGGAAAAAATACACGACAAAGCCATTAAAAGTGGGACAGCTGGCGGAGGCTTAAAAGCCAAAATCTTTTTATGGGCATTAGACGCAGGCCAGAACTACAGAAGAAAAAAAGAAGCAGGCAAAAGCCCTGGTCTTTTCCTCTCTACAGAAAAAATGCTTGCCGAAAAACTGGTATTCAGTAAGATTAAAGAGAAAACAGGTGGACGACTAAAATTCATGATTTCTGGTGGTGCTGCCCTACCCAAAAATGTTGGTGAATTTTTCGGCAACCTGGGTATCAAAATTCTAGAAGGCTTTGGCTTGACAGAAACATCACCTGTAATGGCTGTTACTGAATTCCATAGACAAGTTTATGGAACCGTTGGCCGCGTAATCCCAGGTATTGAGATAGGTATTCAAGATATAGAAACTAAAAAGATCATCAGTATCCAAACACACGAATCTTTTCAAGAGAATTTTGAATGTGAAGAAGGAGAAATTATTGTTAGAGGGCATTGTGTAATGCAGGGGTATTTTAACAAACCTGCAGAAACTGCTGAGGCTATTGATAAAGATAACTGGTTCCACACAGGAGATATTGGTCGCTTTTTTAAAGGAAATTTACAGATTACCGATCGATTAAAAAATATGATCGTGAATGCTTATGGTAAGAATGTATATCCCACTCCTGTTGAAAGCATCTATATGAAAAGTCTGAAGATAGATCAGATCTTTTTGATTGGTGATAAGCGCGAATACCTAACTGCCATTGTGATCCCAAATAAAGAAAATCTTCAGGAAGCCTTCAATCTACCTGAATCATTTTTTCAAAAAACAGAAATTTTTATAACTGAAAAAGAAATCACTGACTGGATAGGACAAGATCTAAGGAAACTCTCCGGAGAACTGGCCAAATTTGAACGGATTAAAAACTTTAAAGTTAAAAGGAATCCTTTTAGTATTGAAGAAGGTGAAATTACACCTACCTTAAAGGCAAAACGAAGAGTCATTGAAAAAAAATATGCTGACGTGATTAACGAAATGTATACAGAACCAGTAGATGCAGATTAAACCTAAAAAATAAATCCTATTTTTGCCTAATTTTAAAATTAACAATAAATCAGCTATTGGGCTTTATGCCTGATACCAAAAATATATGAGTACAGGACTATCAGAATTAGAAGTATTGCGCCGTAATTCGCTAAACCAATTACGTGAGCTTGGAATCAATCCATACCCTGCTGAAGCATTTGAAATAAACGCTAATGCAGCAGATATTTTAGCAAACTACGAACGCGATAAAACTGCCTATAAGAACATCAGTTTAGCCGGCAGGATCATGAGCCGACGCATTATGGGGAGTGCTTCTTTTGTAGAACTACAGGATTCAACAGGCAGGATTCAGGTATATCTGAAAAGAGATGACCTTTGTCCGGATGAAGATAAAACCCTATACAATACAGTATTTAAAAAGCTGATGGATCTGGGCGACTTTATAGGGATTAAAGGTTATGTGTTTACGACACAAACTGGCGAGATCTCTGTTCACGTTACAGAATTGACCTTATTGTCTAAAGCATTAAAACCACTTCCAGTAGTAAAACGCGATGAAGATGGTAATATATATGATGGCTTTACTGATCCGGAATTGCGTTACAGACAACGTTATGTTGATTTAACCGTTAATCCTGGTTTCAAACAAATCTTCATCAACCGATCTAAAGTAATCAATACCATGCGTAATTACTTTAATGATCAGGGATGGATGGAAGTAGAGACACCTATCCTGCAGCCTATCCACGGTGGTGCAGCTGCACGTCCTTTTGAAACGCATCACAATACACTAGATATGCCACTTTATCTGCGTATAGCTAATGAATTGTATTTAAAAAGATTGATCGTTGCTGGTTTTGACGGAGTATACGAATTCGGCAAAATGTTCAGAAATGAAGGGATGGACAGAACGCACAATCCAGAATACACTGCTATGGAAATCTATGTAGCTTATAAAGACTACATCTGGATGATGGGTATGGTAGAGGAATGCCTGGAAAAAGTAGCTTTAGCCATTCATGGTACGCCAATTGTAAAAGTTGGCGATCATGAGATCAACTTTGAAGGTCCGTACGAAAAACTGACTATGTATGAATCGATTCAGAAATATACTGGTATTGATGTATCTGCCATGGCAGAAGCAGAATTAAAAGCTACCTGCAAAAGCCTGAATATAGAGATTGACGATACCATGGGCAGAGGTAAACTGATCGATGAAATTTTCAGCGAGAAAGTTGAAGCTAATCTGATCCAGCCTACATACATAACAGATTATCCGATTGAAATGACCCCCCTTGCTAAGAAGCACAGAAGCAAAGATGGTTTAGTAGAAAGGTTTGAACTGTTTGTAATGGGCAAAGAAATTGGTAATGCTTATTCAGAATTAAATGATCCGATTGATCAGCGTGAACGCTTTGAGGATCAGCTGAAGCTTGCCGATAGAGGTGACGATGAAGCAATGGCTATGGATGACGATTTTGTTCGTTCATTGGAATATGGTATGCCTCCTACATCTGGTTTAGGTGTTGGGATTGACCGTTTGGTGATGTTGATGACTGATCAGTCTACCATACAGGAAGTACTGTTCTTCCCTCAGATGAGACCAGAGAAGAAAGCTAAGGTGACTACAGATGAAGATTTTGTAGCTGCTGGTGTTCCTGCTGACTGGGTTCAGGTAATCCGTAAAATGGGAATCAACACCATTGAAGAGCTAAAGTCTGCTAATCCGAATAAAGTGTTTAATGACCTTGGTGGAATGCGTAAAAAGATGAAACTTGAATTAGCGATGCCATCTAAAGACGATGTTATGACCTGGTTCGCTTAACATAAAGTTAACAAAAGCTTAAAGGCTTGCTACAATAAATGTAGCAAGCCTTTTTTACTTTTATGGAGATTTAAAAATAGAAATTATGAACAGTTCAAGTTTAGAAATAACAGACAACGAATACTGCATTAAATTGAGCAGAGAAGCTTTTGATTTAACCCTGATTCGTCAACTAATTACCCGTATTCAATCGGAACAAAAATTCTTCAGTAGAAAAAAAGATGACCTGGATGATGACATCATCAGTAAAACAGCTTATGCAGATCGCAACGAAAACTACGACAGATTGAGTGAAAAATAAAAGGCCACATTTGCATGTGGCCTTTGGTCGTTTATAAAGGTTTAACTACCTATATCTTACTTGTTGCTGCCTGTCTAACATCCCCAACTGATCTTTCATTTGTTTAATCTGATCTGCAAGCAACTTATTCTTATCCGCTTTCTTCGCTTCAGACAAATACATTGTCGCCTCGCGTTTATTTCTTTTAGCCATTGCAATCCCGGCCAGACTTAACTTTGCCAATGCAATGTTATGATCCATATTCATTCCTAAAGAAAGAGATTTCTTAAAGAACTTCTCTGATTGCATAGGTGCCTTTCTCGATTCAATTAAACCAATCAAAAGGTTGTAATAACCGTGCTGACCTCTAATCAGTTGTTTTTCATAATTGGTTATTCTATTAAGGTAAGCTTCTGCTTTACCCATGTTATCTTTTCTTAAAAACCACTGGGCCAATAGCATATTCTCATTAAAGAAAAATGTAACGAAAATAAAAATGCTTATAAAAACGGCGAGTACACCCCAACCCCAGAAACTAAAAAACATAAGGGCAATAGCACCACCCAACACTGCAAAACCTAAAATAAGACGAACTACATTTGGCATATTATATTGTATTTATTTTTTTGCAAATATCGTGTTTAAATACCAATAATCAGATTTAATTTATAATTTCAACGAAAAAAAGAAATAACAGCTAAAGCAATCTGCACTGTTAAAATCATTTTGTTATAATCTTTATAAATTCAATACAATACTAATGTCTGTTTCAATAGAAGAAAGCTGGTTAAAGGTCTTAAATGAAGAATTCGAAAAACCCTATATGAAATCTCTCAAAGCTTTTTTGCAAGAAGAAAAACAAAAAGGTCATACCATTTATCCGAAAAGCGCTGACACCTTTAATGCCCTGAATCATACTCCTTTTGATAAAGTTAAAGTAGTGATTTTAGGCCAGGACCCTTATCATGGAACGGGACAGGCACATGGCTTATCATTTTCTGTACAAAAGGGAATAACTGTGCCACCATCACTAAAAAACATATATAAAGAATTGGCTACCGATATCCCTGGCTTTACTCTTCCAACACATGGCAACCTAACACAATGGGCAGATGAAGGAGTCCTACTGCTAAATGCAACATTAACAGTAAGAGCACAGGAGGCTGGCTCACATCAAAAAAGAGGTTGGGAGACTTTTACAGATAAAATTATCACTGAACTATCCGAAAAAAGAACAGGTCTTGTATTTTTATTATGGGGCAGGTACGCACAGAATAAAGCAGCATTAATAGACCAGAATAAACATACGATTATTACTTCAGCACACCCCTCTCCCTTCTCTGCATATAATGGATTCCTGGGAAGCAGACCTTTTTCAAAAGCAAACGAAATTTTGATCAAGCAAGGACAAAGCCCTATTAACTGGCAAATTAGCTAACATTAAATTCAGCATCAAATAAAAACGCCTGATCATAAATTTGTATGATCAGGCGCTCCTTAAAAATCTTAGTGTTAGTATTCCAAAGGAACAATCGGTTCTTTCTTGGTAGTTGACATGATCATCATTGTCTGAAAAGTTTTTACCACAGAAATTTTGCTGATCTTATCCATAATCAAACGCTCATAAGACTTAATGTCACTCACATAAACTTTCAATAGAAAATCTGCCTGACCAGTAACATGATGGCATTCTGTAATCTCTTTAATCTGATTTACTTCATCTAAAAAGATCTGAATGGTATTGTTCTTATGAAAATCGAGTTGAACCTGAATAAAAGTTTTGATACCCAATCCTAGTTTTTCTTCGTCAACAAGAGCATGATAACTCTTAATAAAACCAGAAACTTCAAGCTTCCTGACTCTTTCTAAAGTTGGTGCCGGTGAAAGTCCAATCTCCTGGGATAATAGCAAGTTCGTCATCCTCCCATTCTCCTGTAACAATTTAAGAATTCTAAAATCCGTTTTATCTAGTTCTGTCGCCATTATTATAATAAGTATCTCCAAAGATAGAATAAGAATACATTATGTGCCAAATTTTATTCTAAAAAAAAACCAATTATTTATAGTTTATTTCTTCTATTATTTTTAGATTTGTCTAAACATATAGTTAGGCAAACAAAAATGCAATCATTCACAGAAGAGAACTACCTGAAAATCATATACCATTTGTCTCAAAACAATATCGGTGCTATCCAAACCAACGCTATTGCAGAAAAAATGCAAACTAAAGCTGCCTCTGTAACTGATATGATAAAAAAGCTGGCAGATAAGCAATTGATCAACTATAAAAAATACCAGGGAGTAACCTTAACCCCATCTGGAAAATCAGCTGCTATTAATATTGTAAGGAAACACCGACTATGGGAAGTTTTTCTGGTAGAAAAACTAAATTTTAAATGGGATCAGGTCCATGATATCGCAGAAGATCTGGAGCACATTCAATCTACAGAACTCGTTGAAAAGCTTGATGAATTTTTAGGCTTTCCTAAAAGCGATCCTCATGGCGACCCAATTCCTGATAAAAACGGACAATTCGATACCATTCCTTTTACCAAACTTAATAAGCTTCGGACAAGCGAGCATGGCTTAATAATGGGTGTTAGTGAACATTCCTCAAACTTCTTAAAACATCTGGAGAAGTTGGGGTTAACTCTGGGAAAGAAGATTGCCATTACAGACATTAATGATTTTGACGGTTCTGTAGAACTGGTTGTGGAACAGAAAAAAATAAGTGTTAGCCGAGAAGTAGCCAAACACATCCTTATTAAAATATAATATGAACTCCGAACATAAAGCTCCCGAATCCTTAAGTGAAGTTCACCAAAGTGTAGATACGCACAAACGCACTGGTTGGCGTCGTATTCTTTCCTTTTTAGGCCCTGCTTACCTGGTCAGCGTAGGGTATATGGATCCTGGAAACTGGGCAACCGACCTTGCAGGTGGTAGTAAATTTGGTTATCAGCTCATTTGGGTATTGCTCATGTCAAACCTCATAGCACTTCTGCTGCAATCACTTAGTGCACGTTTAGGAATTGTCAGAGGGTTAGATCTTGCACAGGCTTCAAGAAATGGCTATCCAAAATGGGTAAATATACCACTGTTTATGTTAGCGCAAACCGCCATTGTAGCTTGTGATCTTGCAGAAATTATTGGAATGGCTATAGGCTTAAATCTTTTATTTGGCCTTCCACTCATTTGGGGTATCAGCATTACCATTTTCGATACTGTCTTGCTTCTTTTCTTACTCAACAAAGGAATGCGAAAAATGGAAGCCTTCATTGTCTCGATGGTGTTTATTGTAGGTGTATCATTTCTCGCAGAAATGTTTATTGTTGAACCTGTTCTTAAAGATGTTATTGCTGGATTTGAACCATCAATGTTATCAGGGGAAGCACTTTATATTGCCATTGGAATCATTGGGGCGACGGTGATGCCTCATAACCTATATCTGCATTCTTCATTGGTACAGACCCGTAAATTTAACAGGGATGAGAAAGGCATTAAAGAAGCGATAAAGTTCAATTTCATCGATACTGCTGTAGCCTTAAACCTCGCTTTCTTTGTGAATGCAGCTATTTTAATTCTTGCCGCAGCTGCATTTTACACCAATGGTCACCATGAAATAGCCGAAATACAAGATGCACATAAGCTGCTTCAAAATATATTCGGTAATGTTGCACCTGCTCTTTTCGCCATCGCATTAATAGCAGCAGGGCAAAGCTCTACCATCACAGGCACACTGGCCGGACAAATTGTAATGGAGGGGCACTTAAAGCTTCGTATCCAGCCCTGGTTGCGCCGTTTAATCACTCGTCTATTAGCTATTATCCCGGCATTTTTCACCATCTTATGGTATGGAGATGATGCGCTGGGCGGATTATTAATATTAAGTCAGGTTGTATTGAGTTTGCAACTCGGATTCGCTGTAATTCCCTTGATACACTTTACATCCGACAAAAAAGCAATGAAAGGATTTGCCATCAAGACCTGGGTAAAAGTACTTGCCTGGTCCGCCTCAATCATCATTGTGACACTAAATGTAAAACTTGTAGTAGAAGAAATTAAGATATGGGGAGCTGAGGGGGAATGGTATGTTTATGCTATTATAATCCCTTTAGCAATACTCATCGGTTTACTACTTCTATATGTTTTTATCTATCCACTTATCAGTCGTTTGAAACGCGAAAGCAATAACGTACCCCATGGCAAAGCTTTAGATATTGAAAATGTAGAAAAGATCAATTATACACGTATCGGCATTACAGTTGACTTCTCTAAAAATGACCGTAATACCATCCGACACGCACTCATTCAAGGAGGTAAGCATGCTCACTATTATCTCATACATGTAGTAGAAACTGCTGCTGCAAATTATTATGGAGAGTCGGCTTTAGATTATGAAACACAAAGTGACACAGAAAATCTGCAGAAGTATTGTGACAACCTTTCTGAACTTGGATATAAAGCCAGTCCCCACATTGGATATGGGGGAACTGTAAAAGCTATAGTTGCGATAAGTAAAGAAACAGACATTCAATTATTGGTAATGGGGGCTCATGGTCATAAAGGTCTAAAAGACCTTATATTAGGCACTACAGTCAATTCGGTACGTCATAAAGTATCTATTCCTGTACTTATTGTAAGATAAAATTGAGATATTAGCAGCTTCTTATGAAGAATGACATTCAAATAAAAAATAAAAGGGCTTATTTCGATTACCACATTATTGATAAATACAATGCGGGACTAGCCTTACTGGGTACTGAAATTAAAGCAATAAGACAAGGTAAAGCCAATATGACAGATGCTTTCTGTATGTTTATTGGCAATACTCTATACGTGCGAAATCTGCATATTTCGGAATATAGTCATAGTTCTTTTCACCACCACGAAATTAAGCGCGACCGTGTTCTTCTACTTCATAAAAAAGAACTAAAAAAGCTTAAAGTAAAAAGTGAAGAAAAGGGTTATACAATTGTCCCATTACGCATATTTACCAATGAGAGAGGTTTTGCAAAAATAGAAATTGCATTAGCACAAGGTAAAAAAGAGTTCGACAAAAGAGACAGTATTAAAGAAAGAGAATCAAAAAGAGAACTGGATCGTGCAATGAAAGTTTAGTAGGTTTACCAGGCTTGGTCACCTACTAATGGTACAAATCTAAAAGTATCCAATTCGATTCTTTCATAATCCGTTTCACTTACACGGATCACTGTAACCATTTTCTGAGAGTGCTCATCACCTACAGGAATGACCAATATCCCACCAACTTTAAGTTGTTTCAGTAAGATTTCTGGCACAAATGGCGCACCCGCTGTAACAATAATCTTATCATATGGAGCATGATCAGCAATACCTTTAGACCCATCTCCGAAAAAGAAATGCGCATTATACCCCATCCCAGGTAAAACCCTGATGGTATGACGGTATATACTTTCCTGACGTTCTATAGTATAAACATTGGCACCCAGTTCCATTAAAACACAAGTCTGGTAGCCCGATCCTGTCCCGATTTCTAAAACTTTATCGCCTTTTTTTATATGTAGCAATTCGCTTTGATAAGCAACAGTATAGGGCTGAGAAATAGTTTGTCCATCCCCAATCGGGAATGCAATATCCTTATAAGCCTGGTTCCAGAAAGTTTCATCGAAAAAGAAATGCCTC
This sequence comes from Pedobacter sp., assembly GCF_041645105.1. Lineage (GTDB taxonomy): Bacteria > Bacteroidota > Bacteroidia > Sphingobacteriales > Sphingobacteriaceae > Pedobacter. The sequence goes on along the minus strand of NZ_JBAZQQ010000002.1, from coordinate 624,283 downwards.
GGAACTTTCCCTATTGCTTTCAACACCTTTTTGTCAGCTATCCCTCTTGATTCAAGATGAACCACCAAACGCTTCCTTGCCCCCTGCTCTCTGTAATTGTCAACAAACTTATATGCCATTTCACCTCAAATATCGCTTTTTGAAATAAATAATTCAATCTTTTTCGGGCTAAATGCATTAATAAAGGCTAATCGACACAGGATCAATCCCAATAAAATCTAGTAAGGATCTACGTCTACCTGAATGTTTACAGCACGGAAATCTTTTTCCGATTGAAACTGCAAAATTGTTTCCTTAAGGATAGATTTAACTTTTTGAATAGAGCTCTCCTTATCAGCTTTAATGATGACCTGTTTTATATAATAATTTCTGATTCGACTAACCATTGGTTGTTCAGGACCTAACACCCTGCGTCCCAGTTGTCCTCTTAATACCGTAGCAAAACGTTGTGCAGCCACATTTAAAAGGTCCTGATCTTTATGTTTAATATTGATAAATATCATCCTGGTAAAAGGCGGATAAAGAAACTGCCTGCGCTCTGTAAGTTCATCATTATACATCTCCAGATACTTATTATCGATCACCTGCCGAATGATACGGTGCTGATCATCATAAGCCTGAATTATAACCTTCCCTTGTTTATCTCTTCTTCCAGCCCTGCCAGCTACTTGAGCAAGCAATTGATAACTACGTTCAAATGCTCTAAAATCAGGGTAATTGAACAGTGTATCAGCATTAATAACACCAATCAGTGTCACATTATCAAAATCGAGTCCTTTCGCTACCATTTGTGTACCAATCAGAATATCGGTTTTCTTATCCTGGAAATCAGTAATAATCTGCATTAAGCCATTTTTGGTACGCGTACTATCCACGTCAAGTCTTGCAATTTTGGCTTCTGGAAAAATAAGGCTTAGCTCTTCTTCTACCCGTTCTGTGCCAAAACCTTTCTGTTCAATATGTACAGAACCGCAAGCCGGACAAATATTGATACTACTTTGATGGTAACCACAATAATGACAATGCAATTTGCCACTTGTTTTATGATAAGTTAAAGAGACATCACAACTCACACACTTCGGTGCATAACCACAAGTTGCGCAAATCAGAATTGTAGCATAACCGCGACGATTTTGAAACAAAATCACTTGCTCCTTTTGCTCCATGGTATAAGCAATTTCATCAATAAGCTTACTTGAAAAATAAGAAACCATTTTCTTCTTCTTCGTTTCCTCAGAAATGCTAACCACCTCGTGTAACGGTAGCTCAACCCCACCGAAACGTTCGTTCATAGTCACCAGTCCATATTTGTTGTTTACTGCATTGTAATAACTTTCTATGGATGGGGTTGCAGAACCAAGAACTGCCTTAGCTTGATGTAAATGAGCAAGCAAAACTGCAACATCACGTGCCTGATATCTTGGTGAAGGCTCTTGTTGCTTATAAGAGGATTCGTGCTCTTCATCTACAACTATTAGCTTAAGTTCTTTAAAAGGCAGGAATACAGCTGATCTGGCACCAAGTACCACCCTATATTTTCCATTCAAAACCTTATTCCAGATTTCTACCCTTTCATTATTATTAAATTTAGAATGATATACACCAATTGCATCACCAAAATAGCGTTGTATACGCTGGACAATCTGGGTAGTTAACGCAATTTCTGGAAGCAGGAACAATACCTGTCCGCCTTTTTCTATTGCCTTTTCGATGAGCTTAATATAGACCTGTGTTTTTCCAGAAGCTGTAATCCCATGTAATAAAACCACATCCTTTTCTTCAAAACCAGCCTCAATCTGAGCCAGAGCTTTATTCTGAACCTCACTCAACTCAAAATTAAGAATAAAATCGTCCTCGTTTTCCTTTAACCGGCTTACCGGACGTTTTACCACCTTAAATATTTCCTTATCCTGCAAGGCTTTAAAAGCCGCCTGTCCACAGTCACTCTCTTCTAACAGTTGTTGTTTCGGAATCAGATCCTGTTGTCTATAAAGCTTAATAAAAGTCAGCAGGGCATTTAATTGTTTCGGAGCTCTTTCCAGAATAGAAAACAGTTCTTTCAGATGCTCTTCCTCCTGATAAAAAGGATTTAGCGACACGAAAGATTTAAGCAAAGGTTTATACTTCTCTACTACTTCTTCAGCTATATAAATCAGTCCTTTTTCTATTAAGGAATTGATGATGGGATATACTGTTTTTTGGCCAAGTAATACCGATACTTCATCGATAGTTAATCGCTTTTGACTGTTTAAAGCGGTAATAAGCGCAGCTTCTTTTTCAGTTAAAACCTCTTCAGATTCTTCAGTTTCAGAATCATTATCCTCTTTAAGTACTATAATAGTTTCACTAGCCAGTTTTAGCCCAGTGGGCAACGCAGCCGACATTACATCGCCTTCATTGCAGAGGTAATAGTTGGTCATCCAATCCCATAACTGCAATTGCTGAGGGGTAATAATCGGATGTTCATCTACTACATCAATAATATATTTTGCCTGATAATGTTCAGGAGCAGTCTGGCTAATGCTTTTAATAAGTGCAGTATAGATTTTGTTCTTACCAAATTGTACAACTACCCGCTTACCTACTTCCGTTTGTTCATTTAATTCAAACGGCACCCTGTACATATAGTTCTTGGCAAGCGATAAAGGTAAAATCACTTCTACAAAAAGCGTTTCCCGCTCTTTAAAAAGCTCGGTAGAATACTTTTCAGCATTTTCTTGTGTTCCAAAAAGCCCACCAAAACGTTCTCCTGAGAGTTCCCCAAAGTTCTCCTCAGAACCTTCTCCAATATCCAACGGCCCAGAACTCATTTTACTTACGTTTAGAAGCAGCAATGAACAACAAAGCCCAGCCAAGTATAAAACACAATCCACCTATTGGTGTAATCGGACCTATATAACTAAGAAAACCAATATTTAAAATCTCTCTTGTTGCCAATAAATACAATGAACCTGAGAACAAGATAATCCCTGTTGTAAAGAAAATGTAAGACCACTTTATCAGCTTATCATTATCGGTTGCAAACTGCGAAAGGAACAACAAGGCAAAAGTATGATAGAATTGATATTCAACCCCTTTGGCCCAAATTTCTACTGCACCAGAACTCAAAACATTCTTTAAGCTATGTGCACCAAAGGCACCAAATATAACGGCAATAGCACCGCACAATGAAGCGGTTAAGATAATTCGTCTGCTCATGATAGATCGGCTTTAATATAACAAAATTAACAAAATACAGGCATTTCCCCAGTAAACACCAGTATTAAATTAAATAGTCAAACTATTCAGTTAAATTTGTAAAGAACACATGAAAAAGATTGCAATTATTATTGGCTTATTGCTTATAGCTATTGTAGCTATGGCCTATTTATATTTTTCCAGACTAAATGCAGACCGCAATACCAGCGACATAAGTTTGCATGCTGCCACTTCTAGCTCAGGACTCATCTTTTCTTTTGAAAATGAAAAAGGAATCACTGATATACTAAAAGAGCAACCTCTCTTTAGTGAAATTCTGGGAGAGGAAAAATACAAACAATTATCTTCGATCAAAAAACATCTTCTGACATTGCCAATGGTAAATCAGGAAATAACAAATCAATATATATACATAGGATTTATCCCGAGCAATAAGCAGAAAATGGATTTCATCTGTTTTACTCAAATACATAATCCAACTTATGGACATCAAATAATTAACGCAATTAAAGCAGGCGGGACCAATATAGAACCTTTGAAAAGCCTGAACAAATTAACTTTGACTGATAGTACTGTTTGCTACCTAAGCATTAAAGATAATCTGGTTATACTTTCCAACTCATCAGAGCAAGTCAGTGCTTACCTTGCCAAACCAAAAGACAAAACCAATGAATTTGCCGATTTTATCAATACCAATAATAAAATCAATAAAAATAGTCTGGCCCAACTATATATAAACTTTAACAAACTACCGGGAGTATTGAAAAATATAGTTGATGGAAAACTTAATGGTGAGCTCTCTGTTTTTAACAAGCAAAATGCGTTTGCGACATTAACATACAATTATAGTAAAGATAAATTACTCCTCACCGGAACAACTATTGCCAATGATCAAAGTAACTATTACAACCTTTTCTCTGATCAGGAAGCTCAAAAAACCAGTATACAAAATATGCTTCCGGCAAACACTTCTTCATATACCATATTTGCAATAGATAACTATTCAGAATGGCAAAAAAAACTCAGAACATGGATGAACAACATACATGATAAGAAGTCTTCAGAGCTTATCCAGGAAATCAACACTAAATACCACCTCAATCTGGACGAAATTATTCCTAAATATTTTAAAAACCAGATAATGACTTTCCAATTGAGTACCTCAGAAAAAATTGGAGCCATCAATTTGATTAATGGAGATAAACTGTCGCAACTTTTTATAGACCTGAGCAATGATTACGATGATGACATAAAAGTATTAAAAGAAGAAGGAATACTTTATGCCTACTTCGGACTACCCTTTGAAAATTTTAAAAAGCCGTATTATATTATATTTGACAACTATATGGTATTTGCCAATCACGCCTCAACTCTAAAAGCCTTTTTAAATAATTATGACAATAATAAATTATTGATCAATACACCTAATTATATCAGTGCAGCCAACCAACTTCCCGGTAATTCGAGTATTAGCTTTTATCTCGACCATAACAACTCAAATGAGATCATCAGGAAGAATGTTTATTTGCCATACTACAAACATATACAGTCTGAAGAAGGATTAAAAAACTATGATTCTTTTACCTACCAGCTAAACGCTGACAAAGGTAAGTTTCAAACCAATATATTACTTAACAAACAGCCTCAGGTTTTACAAAAAGATTCTTTAGCTTTATAGCACCTCTATGACTAAAAAGCATCTTGTATTAACATTATTATGCTGTTGTTTGTCTCCATTTTTATGGGCACAGCAGTACGGACTATTTAATACCAGAACCCACTTTGATGGGTTTGAAAACCCAGCGCAGAAAACTTTTGTTTTAGATTCATCCCGGAAATTTGCTTCCAACTTTCTCTTGCCTAATTTAGGCATCAACGTAGCTAACAAAGGAAATTCTGATTTCATCAGAAAACTGATCAATGAAGGAAAGTACAACATGAAAGACCTTCCTTTAAGGGCTGCTGAAATTAATGCAGTATATCAGAACTCAAATATATACCTGCTCACTTTCAGAATATTTCAGTCTTATAAATTTCAAAAGGAAATGGGCTTTGCCTGGCAGGTACGTACTGATGCTCATGTAAACTATACCAATGAGACACTGGCAATGTTAGATGATTACAAAAGATTCCAGCCTTATGAAAACGAAGACTTTACAAATGCATTCAACAATAAAGGATATGCGCAGTCATACCATCAATTCAGTTTTACTTATCGCGAGAACTATAACAAGAGGCTAGCTTTTGGCGCAAAGATCAGCTTACTAAGTGGCATCACCTATAATAAATTAAATATTGTTGAATCTTACTTCAACCCCGGTTCATCAACAAGCCCACTCAGAGCAGCACTCAATGGAACGTACAAAGCAAGCTTTCTAGAAAAAGAAGAGATATCAAGGAAAGATGCAATACCTACTTTTAAAAATCCCGGTCTTTCTTTTAGTCTGGGTACAAGTTACACCTCAAAAAGTGGTGTATTCCTGATGGCTAATTTAAAAGACCTGGGCTTCATTAAATGGGCAAAAAGCTCGTATTACAATGAATTTAATAACATAAATGATCCTTTGATTATTAACGACCCACAGGCAAGCGCTTCCTCTATTGAAAGACAAATTACCAGGATTGCAACAGATAATGAAACACATAAAAGTTTCCTTAGTCCAACCAATGCGAAAATTGATTTTATGGTTTCAAAATCATTTAGCTTTAGTCATCCTTTCTCTTACACACCAGGTATTATTGTTTCTAAAAATTTGTTCTATAAAGGTGGTGATGCTGCCTTGGTAAATAAATTAAAATACAATAGTATAGCTTTAAGTGCTATTCCAACGTACAATTTCAGTGGCCTGTTTTTAATGGGTTTACAAGGTTTATATCAAACGCCAAACTTCGAACTGTTTTTTGGTTCAGACAACTTGTTTAAAACCGTTACACAAATTAATGGTATTATTAAACAAGACCAAACCATAGGCAGTGGCTACAATGGGGCTTCATTTTACATGGGTATAGGTATAAAATTTGGAAACACCGTTAACCACCCTCAAAACAGTAGCTACATGCCCGGTATAGGTGATGAAGGAACTAGCTTTTTTAAGCGTATTTTTGGAGGTTCAAAAAAGAGATAGGGAATTTCAGACTTTCTTTTTCGGTGTAGTCAACACAAAATCTTTCAGATAAAATGGTTCAAAATAAGCTACATCCTCAAATTCTGCATTTTTATAGGCCTTTAAAGCCAACTTACTCATGTTTGCTGCCGAATTAAAATTCTGTTCAGAAAATGATGCATTAGCATGTTGGATAACCGCAGCACATTTCAGCGCACCGTCACCAATAAAAGTAATACAACTAGCATTCAGTTCATCTGCAAAGCTATGCTCATCGATAATCTTTGCTTCTGTATTACCAATATAATCCAATTGCGTATCAAACAAAGCAGTAAACACCTCCATCCTACGTGCATCTATCATTGCACAGATTAATCCTGTATAATCTTCCTGAGTAGCCAAAAAACCGGCAGACATCATTTGTAAGGTGTCAATACCAATCAATGGAAGGTCTAATGCAAAACACAATCCTTTAGCGGTAGACACTCCGATACGCAAACCAGTGTACGAACCAGGGCCTTTACTTACAGCAACAGCATCCAGATCAGAAAACCTCAAACCTGCAGTATCCATTACATCCTGAATAAACAGTGTTAAGCTGCCCGCATGGATATTGCTGGCCATTTGTTCTTTCAAAGCAACAGTTTCTCCGTTTATAGATATTGCTGCAGAACAAACTTGGGTAGCAGTTTCAAGCTGAAGTATGGTAGCCATTGTATTAAATCTAAAATAAAAGAATAAATTAAGGAACCGGGTCATGACCATGATCTCCCCATGGATGACAACGGCCAATGCGTTTCAAAGTTAACCAACCGCCTTTAAACGGTCCGTGTTTTTTTATAGCTTCAATTCCGTATTGTGAACAAGTAGGTGTAAATCTGCAATTGGCCCCCAATAATGGCGATACAAGCCACTGATATAGCTTAATCAACAAAAGAAAGAACCAACCGATAATTTGTTTAATTGCCTCCATTTACTTTCTTTGCTTCATTAGCTTCAATAATAGAAGTCAATTTTCTCAGTGCATCGATCAACTTCTTCTCCATAAAAGAGTAGTCATAAATCTTTTTACCAACAAACTGTAAGGAAAGCAAAAGTAGTTCAGGACCTCCAGGTAACTTTATATATAATTCCTGTTCTTTGTGTAAACGGTAAGCCTCGCGAATGCGGCGCTTGATCAGATTTCTATCTACCGCACGTTTGTATCTTCTCTTCGAAACATTAATTACAGCCTGTGTAGGAAAAGTATTTTCAGCAGGCACAAATATATAAGATACGCGATACGGATATAACAAAAAAGAAGAACCGTCAACAAATAACAGATCTAAATATCGTCTGTTACATAACCGTTCTTCTTTCTTAAATGTTTTCATCCTTTTGATTGCAATTTTGCAGAAAATACTGATCTGCTAACACTTACTGTGCTGCAATCAACGAATTATGATTTGTGGCGGCCTTCGCTTGAAACCGTTAATCTTTTTCTTCCTTTTGCGCGACGTGAAGCTAATACTCTTCTACCGTTTGCTGTAGCCATTCTTTCGCGGAAGCCGTGTTTGTTTCTTCTCTTTCTTTGCGAAGGTTGGAATGTTCTTTTCATAACTGTATTATATCTTGACTATTTATTTTTAAATAAGAGGTGCAAATATAGTTCGATTTTTATTTAATTGCAAATACATTTTAGTTATACTTCTCAATTTCTTAAAAACCAGTCTACATTCCCAATGCTGCTTTCAGCTTTATATATCCAGTTTTGCTGACCGGCAGCCAAATATCAGACTTTAAAAGCACAATGTAACTATCCTTTTCTTTTAATTCAATACGGCTAACCTGAGCCAGGTTTATAATATAGGAACGGTGTATTCTGATAAACTGATTACTTTCAAGCGTACGTTCAAAAAAACTCATCGTTTTATTTTTATGAAAAACTCCTTCAGCCGTACTCAGCTTTACATAATCATCATCTGCTTCAAGGTAATGAATATCAGATACCGCTATAATCTTAATGACACCATTCTTCTTCAGCACCACCCTATTGCTTTGCGCCGGACTTAAAGCTGCCACATCCAGCAGTTCCTGCTCAACAGCCGCCACATTACTCAATCTGGCGGGTAAACGCTGCATAGCTTGCTCAAATCTCTTCTGTTCAATCGGCTTAAGAAGGTAATCTACCGCGTTTACCTCAAATGCTTTAATCGCATACTCATCAAAAGCTGTAGTAAATATTACTGCAGGGTGCTTATCTACCAATTCTAACATTTCAAAACCACTGATTTTAGGCATTTGTATATCCAGAAATATAAGATCTGGCTGATGTGTCGCAATAGCCTTTATCCCTTCAAAACCATCACTACATTCTGCAACTACCTCAACATCAGGAAAACCCATTAGGTAGTGTTTTACTACATCCCGGGCTAAAGGCTCATCGTCAATTAATATTGTTCTTATCATGTTGTTGAGGTATTTTAAGCGTGGTTTCAAACATATTTTCATTGATTACTTTCGTTTGCAGCAAACGCTCATCAGCAAACAAAAGATATAAACGCCTGCGAATAGCCGTTAAACCAAAGCCGGTTCCTTCACTGGCTTTCATTTCAGGATCAAAGGGATTTCGCACCACAACGATCAAATGACTATGCTCCAATTTTACAAATATTGATATAGTTATAGCAGCTGATGTATTATACAAACCGAACTTTATAGCATTTTCTACTATAGGCTGTAAAAATGTTCCTGGCAGACATAAATTTAAGGTTTCTTCTGCTATTTCCACTTCTATGTTTAATCTATGGCTAAATCGTACTTTTTCAATATCCAGATAAAGCTGAATGTACTCCATCTCTTCAGCTACACTTACCCAAACCTCATCATCTCTTTTTAATGTCCCTCTTAAAAAAGCAGCCAGGCGAGTAATCATTATTCCAGCCTCTTTAGGATTCACAATAGTCAGTGCATAAACAGAATTTAAACTGTTAAACAAAAAATGTGGTTGCAACTGGTGACGTAGCTTATTCAGTTCAGCTTCTTTAGATAGATTTTGAGCATCGAGTAACCGTTCCTGTGTCTCAGATTGCTCTTCCAGTCTGTACCATAAAATATTAGCCAGTGCACACCAGGCAAGGAATACAAATAAGATCAGAAAGCGCACCATAACAGAAAAGTTAACAAAACTGATATATGTTTTTTCTTCACTAAACAAAAAAACCAGCAGAAACTTACTTACCAAAGTAATCACAAGGGCCTTAAAAAAGGTAAGTGCCAATACAAAAACAATAGTTTCATTTTTCGGCTGATAAAAGCCCAGCATATTACTCAGAATAACACAAGCAAGCGCGAGTAAACCATTTGTAATGAGACTATCAGCAACCGATATGGTTAAACTGAAATTTAGAGTAGAATAAAAAATGCATATAAATACCAATACCCATCCAAGAAAAATCAGAGAAGCTATCTTTTTAATTCTGGGAACAGATAAAGGTCTGGTTGTCAAAACAATTTAATTGAGGGTGTAGAATATGGTAAAAGTTTTTGCAAATAATTTTTACGTTGATTAACATGATCCAGGAAAGCATTTACGTCCTTCGGCTCATACAAAGTCGAAGCTACTTCTGCACCATCTGCCGGCGATTCGATTTCATAAAGATCGGCAATACAAATAAAATTCCAACTTACCATTTCTCCATTGTGATTTCTAAAAGGTTGATGAAATTCATCTGCCTGCTTCTCTGCCCTTGTCAGTGCTTCTTCAGAGCTTTCTGCGATTGTTAATCTTAGTTGTTCATCAAATTGAGAGGCGTGATTTCCTTTACCGGTAATTATCTGATAAACGTACCTTACTATAAACCATTTCATTGTTTTTTGTTTTAAAAGTTTCTAATATCAACCCCTCCAAACATAGCTACCCCTTCAATTATCAATATCTTGCGAGGCTCCACAGCGGGCACTCCTAAAGTTCTGCGGTCGTCAAGACCACCAAAAATTGCTGTCACCTCCGATCTCACTTCCCATCCTGGTGGAACAACAATTTTCACACCTCCAAAAACTGCTACAACATCCATCCTAATCACGCCCTCAAAATCAGCCTGTGTTAAATTGATATCAGAGCCCCCAAAAACAGCGACTACTTCTCCACCTTTAAAATTCTTTGAATAAACCTGTCTATGATTACCTCCAAAAACACTTACTGATTCTACTATATCATTTTTGTCTATGCCAGCATATTTATCATTTCCCATTGGATTATCTACATCATCACCCGGAATATTTAAATCACCCATAGTTTCATATTTTCTCCTCATCCTGTTCTTCCACCTGGCCTTACATCTTTTACCACGATCTATATCTGACTTCTTAGGTTTCAATAACAAGATCAAGCCAAGAAGAATAAATATTAAAGGGAAGTAATACTTTGAGATATCGAAGTCAACAATCTCCCGAACTGTAAAGAAGACCCCGATCAAAACCATAATTATCCATCCTCCTCCATTAAAATTGCGCTTATAACCAATCAGCAATCCAATGATGATGAGCAAAGTATGCCAGCTAAATATCCAATCCGGAACGTAGTACCCAAAATTCCTTAATAGAAAAACCAGTCCGACTCCAATAATGATCAACCCTCCGTATATCCTGCTCGAATTATTATTTCTTTCCTCTTCCATTTGTTATATAAATTGAATGTTTTTTTATATTTATGATGTACTCAAAATTAGGTTTCTTTACACAACTAGAAACAAGCATTGTTTATATAGTCAGTAATCATCGGTAAACAGCATCATTATATCGGTAAAATATTCCAATGAAAATAAAAAACCCGAACAGCTAAAAAAACTATTCGGGTATGCAGTAAGATTATATAGAATCTATTTTGTTTTAAGCAGATCTCTGATCTCAGTAAGCAAAGTCTCCTCTTTTGTTGGCGCTGGTGGCGCAACAGGTTCAGCTTCTTGCTTACGTTTCATCGCATTGATCCCTTTAACTAACATAAAAACAGCAAGTGCTAATAAAAGGAAGTTTATGGCAACAGTAATAAAGTTACCGTATGCAAAAATAACAGTATCAGGTATTTTACGCGCTTCCTCTAATGCAAGATTAGACCCTACCTCACCTTTCAGTACAACATATAGATTACTAAAATCTACAGATCCTATAACAGCCGAGATTAAAGGCATAATTAAATCCTTAACTACACTGTCTATAATTTTACCGAATGCTCCACCGATGATGACACCGACTGCAAGATCCATTACACTGCCTTTAACAGCAAACTCTTTAAATTCTTTTACAAATCCCATATTAGTTGTTTCTTTTATTCTACTCTAATTTATAAAAATCGTACCAAATCAAAGAATTTATATCAGGGGAATATATTTTATTTCCCCTCCGCCTTTGCTTTCAATGAGTTATACTCTAGAATTAAAGAACGTACGAAGTCAAAATTGAATTTATCAACCTTTTTATACCGTTCAGTCACATGCGCATTATCAGCTGCTAAGTTTAAAAAATTATCCTTTCTATCTTTTCTACTACCCCATATTCCATTTGATTTAATATCGACTAAAACACCCTCATCTTTCTGTGCATACCATCTTTCTGTGTAGAACCATCAACAAAAACCCTCCTGCTCCGCCAATGACTGATCATTCCTCCTACTGGAAAGTTCAAAAAAATCAACATCAGCGGTAAAAACAGAACCATTCATATCCAACTTTAGTCATAAAAGAAACCATCAATAAAAAATAAGTAAATCAACAGTGATTTTATTGCTTAATGATCAAAAGTCAAAGTACAAGATAAGATTACAATAATAACTATATAACTACCTATTAAACACAGTATGACTTCTAGGTTGCGCTACCCTTGCACTACCCTTAAAGTACCCTTGCGCTACCGTTGAAATACCCCTAAGGTAGCTCAACCCTATGTCAAGGGTAGCTCAAGGGTAGCGCAACCCTGTATTTAGATAGTGATCATACTGTCATCATACAGTCATCATTACAAAACGCTATTGATTTTCAGCCATTTACAGCTTATCTTAAAGATTTAATATTAACCTCTAATCCTTTAAATTGTTATGGCAATCGCAAATGACGGTCCTGGTGGCTTCCACAGAGGAAGATTAGGCAATGTACTTTACTACACATTAAACGGAAAAAACGTATCTCGAACCATAGGTGTATACAAAGATCGGGACACAGAAAAGCAACGTGATGCAAGATTAAGAACAAAGTTATGCAGCAACTTTTTTCAGCATATACACGATTTCATAAACGTCGGCTATAGTGTGGAAAGCCCCAATGCAGCGTATAATCCATTTAATTTAGCGGTAACAGCCAACAAACCGAATATGTTTAGCGGCTCTTACCCAAATCTGCAGATAGAATACGACTTACTGATATTAAGTAAAGGGAATTTAACACCAGCACAAAATCCACAAGTAGTGGAAACCGGAACAGGATTAGAATTCACCTGGGATACCGATAAAAAAATGGCATTTCCAATGGCAACGGATCAAGTCATGGTTCTCGCCTATTTCCCAAAAAAGAAGAAAGCTTTTTATACACTTTTTGGCACTGATCGTTTATCAGGTAAAGCATCCTTGCAAATTCCTGCCAGCTTAAGAGGACAATATATGGAAACTTATATATCCTTCTCATCGGCCGACAGAACCTCTATTGCCGACAGTACCTATACCGGAAGTTTTAACAAGTCGTAATTAATTTAAACTATAGTAATCATGGGAGTCATAAAATCAGGCATCATTGGGCCAATACGTAAAAAAGTTGGGCCATCAGTAAATCGTGTACATCGCAAAACAAACGTAGTTACTGCCACATATAGAACCAGCAACAAACCGCCAACGGCAAAACAATTGAATGAACAAGCTAAATTCAGCCTGTTAAACAGCTTTTTAAGCAATATAGAAGAATTGGTAAAACCCGGTTTCAAGAAATATGCTAATTCGAAAACCGAAATAAATGCAGCCTATAAGTTTAACTTCCCACATGCATTTCTAGTTACAGAAGACCAGATTTCATTGAATCTACCAGAAATCATGTACAGCAGAGGCCGTATCGCTACACCAGATGATACTGAATTAATCCTTACCAACAACCTCATTCAATTTAATTGGGCACAGCAATCACAAAATCCAAGTTGTCAATTTTCAGATCGTGCCTCTTTTCTGCTTTATAACCAAGAAAAAGAACAAAGCCTTCAGTTTATCGATGTTGCTGACCGATATGATAGAGAGTATAATGTAAAAATACCGATAGATTTCAAGGGAGATACCCTGCATTGCTACATGAGTTTTGCATCAGCCGATGGAAAACTTGCCGGAGACAGTGTTTATATTGGAATTATCATCCCGTAATTATTTTTATCTGCACTAAATGTGTATTTTTGAAACGGGTACATAAATACATCATCACCTTTTTATGCTAAAACAACATTTACAACAAAAATTACTTCAAAAATTATCACCTCAACAGATTCAGTTTATAAAGCTGTTACAGGTACCAACAGTTGCTTTAGATACCCGCATAAAAGAAGAACTGGAAGAAAATCCGGCACTAGAGGATCCTAGCTTAATGATTGCTGAAGAACCTAAAAGTGAGTATGATGACCTCAATGATACGCCTGAAGATTTTGACGCTGGTGCAAAGGAAGAAAATACTGACGAATTTAATGTAGATGATTATTTACAAGATGATGATGTAAATGATTACAGCACCTCGTACAACAATAACGATGACGATGAGGAAAAAAAGGAAACACCAATAGCTATTGAAAGTACCTTTTTTGAAAGTTTACAGGAGCAACTTGACCTTGTACCTTTATCTGATCAGGATTTTATTATCGGAAAACAGATTATTGGAAGCTTGGATGACGATGGTTATTTAAGAAGACCAATCACTTCAATGATCGATGACCTTGCTTTTTCTCAGAATGTAATGGTTGAGGAAGAAGATGTTCTGGAAATGCTTAAAGTAATTCAGAATTTTGATCCCCCAGGTATTGCTGCCAGAGACTTACAGGAATGTCTTACTTTACAATTAAAACGTAAAGACCCTAATAACCCGATTATTCAGAAAGCGATTTTAATCGTAGAAAATTATTTAGATGAATTTACCAGAAAGCATTATGACAAACTGGAAAAATCTCTAAATCTAAACAGTGAGGACTTAAAGGAAATTATTGCAGAAATATTAAGGCTAAATCCAAAACCGGGAGATTCTAATCAGGTAACAACAAAACAACTGCAAATTATCCCTGATTTTCATGTCTCTAATAATGACGGGGTACTGATCCTTACTCTGAACTCTAAAAATGCTCCTGAGCTACGCGTTAGCCGGTCGTACATTGATATGTTTGATCATTACGATAAAGCAGCTCAGAAAGATAAAAAGTTAAAAGAAGCGGTACAGTTTGTTAAACAAAAACTGGATTCAGCTAAATGGTTTATCGATGCCATTAAACAAAGACAACAAACTTTGTTAAAAACAATGAATGCAATTATGCAATATCAGTATGAGTATTTACTTACTGGTGATGAGCGTAAAATGCGTCCGATGATTTTGAAAGATATTGCCGATAAAATTGATATGGATATTTCAACTGTATCAAGGGTAGCGAACTCAAAATATGTACAAACTGAGTTTGGTACTTTCTTATTAAAATCATTTTTCTCTGAGGCCATTCAAACAGAAAGCGGTGAAGAAGTATCTAATAAGGAGGTAAAGAAAATTCTGGAAGACTGTATTGGCAATGAGGATAAACGCAAGCCTTTGGCAGATGAAAAACTAACTGAAATTCTGAAAGACAGAGGTTACAACATCGCCAGAAGAACAGTTGCTAAATACAGGGAACAAATGAATATTCCTGTTGCCCGTTTAAGAAAAGAACTTTAATTGCTTTTAACACATCCTGGAGTTAATGATATAGTCTTTCGAGCTACAATAACATCAGATGTGAAGGCTCATATGAGCATCAGCAGGATCAATAGCAATGGATTTCGATGGTGTTTGCTGTAATTGTAAATGGTGAACCGGAATACTCAGTCCACCTATTTTTACATCTGTTGTCGTCTTAATTATCCTTTAGGATAATTAAGATAAAAGATTTTGCCTTAATAAAAACTCAAGTTGCTGATTTGCTGTTAATAATTTAGCAGTCAGATCGCGATTTTCCTTTCTAAGCATATAAATTTCATACGCTTTTTCAATATTAATCTTCAAATCAGCTTCCATCCAGGGCTTTTGGATATATCTATATACCTGTCCTTTGTTAATCGCATCAATTACAGCATCTATATCAGTATACCCCGTAAGAATCATTCTGATCGGATCTGGGTGCTTCTCTAAAATAGACGCTAAAAATTCTACACCCGTAGTTTTAGGCATCCTTTGGTCGGTGATAATTACGTGAATTTCTTCATTATCTAAAACAACCCTGCCTTCGTCGGCAGACTCAGCAGTAAAAACATTATACAACCTTCTATAAGTCGCTTTAAAAGCACTTAAATTATGAGGTTCGTCATCAACATACAGGATATTTACATTCATTTTGTCTGGAAATAAAAGTTAAAAATACTTTTTTATTATTACTCTTAAAAGCCTATTTTTAGTTCATTCAATATTTTACTTATTTTTTTTATTTTAATAGTATAGATTTATTAAAAAAATGCAGTCTAAAGCGTATTCCAATTTGAATTTTGAACCCCTAATTAACACCACAAAGCAATTAAATAAACTCTATAGGCCTGTATTATTTAATACCAAAAACAATACCGAAAAGTTAAATCTTGAAAATCTTTTAATTGAAAAGCCCTATTTACAAGTATTTGATAGTATTGAATCTCAAATAGAAGAATTAATCAAGTGTTTAAAACCAGGTATTCCGCCATCTGAAATAAAAAAAGTTGCTGAAGCTCACCGTGGTTCAACTGCCTTTGAGGACTATGGAGTATGGGTATACTATCCCTGGTCAGAAAAATTAGTTCACCTCCTTGATGAAGAAGAATTTATTATTGTTCGTACAAACAGAAATAAGCATAAAATTACCGATGAGGAACAAAAAATCCTTTCACAGAAAAAAATTGGTGTAATAGGCCTATCTGTTGGACAATCAGTTTCTTTAACCCTGGCCATTGAACGTGGTTTCGGAGAATTGCGTATTGCTGATTTTGATGAACTGGATTTATCTAATCTGAATCGTATACGTACTGGTATACACAATATAACACTGCAAAAAACAGTAATCGTTGCCCGTGAAATTGCTGAATTGGATCCATTTTTAAAAGTAGTTTGTTTTCACGATGGTATAACAGATGATAACATTGATGATTTCTTAACAAAAGATGGCGTACTCGATTTATTAATTGATGAGTGTGATAGCTTCGATATTAAAATAGGTGCAAGAGAAAAAGCCAAGGCTTTAGGTATACCTGTTTTAATGGAAGGCAGCGACAGATGTACCATTGATATTGAAAGGTTTGACCTTGAACCTGATCGTCCGGTTTTACATGGATTTGTAGAGCATATAGATATGAGCGTTTTTAAATCATTAAAAACACTGGATGAAAAAGTCCCCTATATTGCTCCTGTGACTGGAATTGAAACCCTTTCGCCAAGAATGAAAGCATCTGCGGTAGAAATTATGAGTACCATATCTACCTGGCCACAACTGGCTAGTGCTGTTACTTATGGTGGTGGTATTACAGCAGACCTTTCCAGGAAAATACTTCTTGGAAATTTAAAGCTCTCAGGAAGATTCTTTATCGATATTGACGAATTAATCACAGATCATCCAGTAGAAAAAGAAGTACCTGAAACAGCACGCGGTAAACAGTTAAGCATTGAAGAAATAGGTAGTTTTTTTTCAAAACACCAAATTGTTCCAGAGAAAACCGGGGAAACAATTTCTATTGAATTAATTGACAAATTAATATCAGCAGCAAGTAAAGCACCTTCGGGTGGGAACAATCAGCCATGGCATTGGCACTATAGTAATGGCACACTACATTTGTTTTTAAATAAGCATGTTGCTGGTGCTTATTTAGATCCTGATTATCTATCCTCTTACGCTTCTTTAGGTGCTGCTATAGAAAATTTATTACTGGAGGCATCTGTAAATGATCTAGAGGTAAACTGGAAATTTACCCCAGAGCTTTTCCCTGATCATATTGCTGTTTTTAATTTCAATGGCCAACACATAGCTACTGAACTGGAGAAAACACTTGCGGCACAGATTAACAACAGACATACCAATAGAAAATTCGGGATGTCTCAGGAAATTAGTCCAGAAGAAATGGAACACTTCAAAGCACTTATCGATTCTGACGAAATCGATCTGCATTGGATTACTAATACTGAAGATAAAACACAATTGGGTGATATATCCGGGCAGGCTGACCTGTTAAGGATGTTTATTCCCGCCGCTCATGAGGATTTTATAAAAAAAGAAATGCGATGGAACCAAGATCAGATCCTGGAGACAGAAGATGGTATTGGTATAAATACTCTTGATTTAAGCAATCAGGACCAAATTGGTCTGCGCTTAATGAAAGATGAAAGAGCAGTTGAATTTCTTAAGAAAATAAAAGGCGGAAACGCCTTTAAATACCTTGCCCTAAAGCAATTCCAATCATCCCCCGCTATTGGTCTGATTACTTTACCGCAACATAATCCTTTAAATTACTTAAAAGGAGGCATAGCAGTAGAGAAACTGTGGCTTGCTGCTACAGCATTAGGCTATCAAATTCACCCCGTAAATGTGCCTTTAATATTCTTTTATAAGAATAGTTTTGGACAATTAAATGATCTCCCTGAAGAAAGTAGAACACAAATTTTCAATTTACATCAAAAATTAAAACATTTGTTTAAAATAACTGATAATATTGCAGAAGTATTCATGTTTAGAATATTTAAAGCAGAATCATCACCACAACGTACAATTAGGAAACCTTTTAATAAAATTTTATCAATTGGAAGAGCATAAAACCCAAATCAATAAGCTTTATTTTAAAGCTTTTAGAGCCATAGACAATCGTGAGGGCTGCATGAAATTCATTGAAGGGCATACCCATGTATTGGAAATATTTGGCATTACTAAAATTACCTCTGCAAATATCGATTGGGTGCTTAACCCTGGAGTGTATGTCGTATTAGTTTCTGCAGAAGAAAATGGCAAAGCACTTGCCGGAAGCAGGGTACATATTGCAGATGGAATTATTCCACTCCCTGTTGAAACTGCCGTTGGTGATATGGACAACAGGATATATGATATGGTTGCTGAACGTGTAGCCAATGGAACCGGCGAGCTTTGTGGAGTTTGGAATTCCTGGGAAATCGCAGGTTTAGGAATAGGTAGCTGGGTACTTAGTCAGATTACTGTAGCTCTCTCCAGCTTGATCGGCTTACAATCTTTATTTGGTTTAACTGCTCCTGCAACTTATCGTAATGCCGTAAGAGGTGGCTTTAGGGTAGTTAAAGAAATTGGCATAAACGGCAAGTTCTATTACCCTAAAGAAGATTTAACTGCTACGGTTGTATTAAATGATGAGTTAGATACACTACCTACTGCTACGCAGGAATCACACGACTTTGTAATGGCCTTAAGAAAAGATCCAAAACAAACTGTTACACTGCCAAACAAAACAAATGACGGTTTTATCGATATGCATATTGACATTGTTATATGACAAAAGTTTTTTTAAAAAAACTGCTACTACTTTTCCTGTGCTTAAGCTACTCCTTTGTTTTAAAGGCTGCGCCCGAGCAGGAAAAAGATTCAATAGTTAATATTACTAAGCATTCTTTAGTTTTAACTGAATTTCCGGATAGTGCATCTATTCAATGGGTACTTCAGGCTAAAGATAAATTTAGGCCTTTAAATGCTCCCTTCGTCAATTTTGCAGAGGTCAGTAAACCTGTATGGTTAAAAGCAGCACCAATTAAACTTTCTTCTTTCTCTAATGCGAGCATTATGATAGATCAGGCCAGAATGAAAACTTCTGACATCTATTTTGTGAAAGATAGCTCAGTTATATATAAAATTGAAGGTAAACCTTATGCTACTATTGCCGATCTTGAATTTCCTGGGAATATAAAAAGTCATTTACTCCCAAGATCTATAGTTGCACAACAACCTGATATTTTCCTTAAACTCTATTCAGACGAGGTTGTGATTGCTCCAGTTTTTGTAGCTCCAAAGTATTCTTTTGATAATATTTTTGCCCAAAGAGATATTTTTTTCGGCATGTATACCGGAGTAATGATCATTATGTTTACTTATAACCTGTTCTTATTCTTTAGTGTTAAAGACAGCAGTTATTTAAACTATATATTCTGTATTTTCTTTACCTGGGCTACACAAACGGCACTACAAGGATATTTTACGAAATATTTCCTACTTAATGAAGGCTGGCTTAATAATATTTCCGTCTGTCTCTTTGCCAATCTGGGGCTCGTGGCATCTATTATGTTTACCCAGTCTTTTCTCAACACTAAAGTAAATGCCCCAAAAAACCATAAGATTATCAATATCTTATTGGCACTTTCTATTCTCAATACCGTTTTATTACTGGTTGGTTTTAAACAATTTTCGTTTATTGCCATGCAGATTTTAATCCTCGCTGGTTCAATTATCGGAACTTATACGGCTTATCAGTCTTTCTTTCATAAGAAATTTAAGCCTGCCGGATACTACCTGGCTTCCTGGTCATTCTTGTTTTTTGGTATGCTGATCTTTATTTTAAAAGATTATGAAATACTACCTTACAATACCTACACCATGTATGCTGTACAGTTTACATCGGTCATAGAAGTTATGCTCCTTTCCTTTGCACTTGCAGATAGAATCAATTTCTTTAAAAAGGAAAATGAACTTGCGCAGCAGCGTGCTCTGCTTATTTCAAAAGAAAATGAGCAATTGATATTGCAACAAAACATAGAGTTGGAGAAAAAGGTAAATGAACGGACTGAAGCCTTACAGGAAACCAACTCTAACCTAAATAACGCATTAAGTAACCTTAAAGCAGCACAATCACAGTTGGTAGATGCAGAAAAGATGGCTGCGCTCGGACAGTTAACCGCGGGTATTGCACATGAGATTAATAATCCGATCAATTTTGTCACCTCTAACATCAAGCCATTACAACTTGACATCGCTGATTTAAAGGAGATCATCAGTAAGTATGAAAATCTTGATTTCTCTGCACCGGATATTGAAGATCAGATAAGAGAAATAGAGGCTTTCAAGAAACAGATAGACCTGGAGTTTATTAATGATGAGATTGAGTCTCTATTAACGGGAATCACTGATGGGGCAAAAAGAACTGCAGAGATTATCAGAAGTTTAAGAAACTTCAGTCGTTTGGATGAAGATGACCTTAAGCCTGTTGATATTAATGAAGGTCTGCAATCGACAGTGGTACTGGTTAAAAACACAATGCCTGACAACCTCAAATTGGTCAAAAATTTTGGTAACCTACCTAAAGTAGAGTGTTTACCTGGAAAGATCAATCAGGTCTTTATGAACCTGATTTCTAACGCTATACAGGCCATCAAATCAAATGGAATGAACAGGGAGGAAGAACTCCTGACCATTACCACATATTATGAGAACGATAATGTTATCATCAGCATTAAAGATACGGGAAGTGGTATGACTGATGAGGTGAAACATAAGATATTTGAGCCATTTTTTACTACAAAAGAAGTTGGTGAAGGAACAGGTTTAGGTTTATCAATTGTTTTTAGTATTATTGAGAAACATAAAGGGCATATAGATGTTTTGTCCAAGTTAAACGAGGGTACAGAATTTATCATTACATTGCCTGTTAATACATTAAAATAAGCAAATCTCATAATATGGCCGCACCGAATGTAAGAGTTCTATATATCGATGATGAGGAAAATAACCTGCAGGCATTTAAGGCCAGTTTTAGACGGCAGTATGAGATTTATACAGCCATTTCTGCAGCTGAAGGTTTAAAGATACTTCAAAACGTATCAATACAGGTTATTCTCGCAGATCAGAAAATGCCAGGTACTACCGGTGTAGAATTTTTCAAAAGCATTACAGAGACATTTCCTGATCCAATTAGAATTTTGCTTACAGGTTATACCGATATTGAAGCACTTGCTGATGCAATTAATCATGGTGATATCTATCGTTATATTACAAAACCATGGAATGATCTGGAGCTTCATAATTCTATTAAAAATGCCTACGATGCTTATAGAGCTAAGATTGATCTTAGAAATAAAGTTGCAGAACTAGAAAAAACAAACGACGAATTAAACAGGTTTATTTATAGCATTTCTCATGAGCTCAGGGCTCCTCTGGTATCAACTATGGGGGTAATCAATCTGGTTAAGATGGAAGGTGCTTATGAAGCTAATAGTGAGTATTGGGGACTGATTGAAACCTGTTCAAACAGACTGGACTATTATATCCAAAAAACGCTTCAATATTACAGAAATAATAAAATGATTTCTGAAAACACATTGGTTGATTTTGAACAACTAATTCCAGGTTTAATTGAACTTTATTCATTTACTGATAAGGAAACAACTTTTACTGTTAACATTAACCAGAAGGCAGCTTTTTATGGTGATGCTTTCCGGATAGAAGTTATACTTGGCAATTTGATTTCTAATGCCATAAAATATCAAAAAGAGAACGAAACAAATAAAAAGGTAAATATAAATATTGAAGTGAGTAATGAATTCGCCGAGATCTCGATTGCAGATAACGGTATGGGAATCTTAAACGAACATTTAGAAAAAATATTTACTCAGTTCTTCAAAAGTAGTATTAACCACGGTAGTGGATTGGGCTTGTTTATCGTAAAAGAAGCTTTAAACAAAATTAATGGAAGAATAGCTGTAAGCTCTGACACGGATGGTACTACATTTAAAATTACAATTCCTAATGTTAAATAAGCCCACAACTGTTTTATTAATAGATGACAATGTTGTTGATTTAAAAATCAATTCAAAAATCATTCAATTATCTAATCTGTTTAATGAAATCATAACCTGTAAATCAGGTGAGGAGGCCTTGGCTTTTCTTAACAAAGGGCTCAACGATCAGAGCAAGTTACCAGATTTAATTTTACTGGATATACAAATGCCAGACATGGATGGCTTTGAATTCTTAGAACTCTACAAAAAGCTTCCTAAACGATTTACAGATGTTTGTTTAATATCAATGCTTTCTTCGACACTGGATTTTGGAGATATTCAAAGAGCAGAAGCAAATTTGTATGTAGCCAGATTGCTAAAGAAGCCTCTTTTAATTGCAGATTTAAAGGATCTGTTAAAAACGTTCTTTCTGCCATAAAAAAGAGGATATCATTCATTTGATACCCTCTCCTTTAAGCATATTACTATGCTTTTCAAGTTCGTTAACTATGTTGCTTAGACATTGCCTGATCTACGTCGACTCCTAAACCTTTGGCTATAGCCATTCCAAGGCCAATATCAGCTCTAAACCAATGGCAAAGCTGTAGATTGATGATTTTATCGCGTTTAGGCCCTGTAATACCACTCATAGCACCAACAATATTATTGATCATATTTCTTTTACCTTCCTCATCTAAAACTTTACGGAATAGATCACCAGGTTGTGTATAATGATCATCATCACCAGGCCCTGTATTTCTGTCGTACCAATCAGCCACGTTAGATTCAAGCTCCCATGCCGGCTCTTTATAGCTTTCATCAGGGACTACATCACCAAAGCTATTTGGATAATAATTTGGCCCCTCCTCTCCATTTCCGTCAACACGCATATGACCATCTCTATGATAGTTATTAGTCATAAAAGGACAGGTATTTACTGGTATCTGTTCAAAATTAACACCCAATCTGTATCGTTGCGCATCTGCATACGATAAGATTCTTCCCTGAAGCATTTTATCAGGAGAGTAACCAATGCCGTCAATCGTATTTGAAGGAGCAAAAGCCGACTGTTCAACATGTGCAAAATAGTTTCTTGGAATCTGGTTCAATTCTAAAACACCAACATCAATCAAAGGGAATTCAGCATGTGGCCAAACCTTAGTCAGGTCAAACGGATTCCATCTAAATGTTTTAGCCTGCTCTTCCGTCATCACCTGGATTTTTAAACTCCATTTAGGAAACTCACCACGATCAATGGCCTCTACCAAATCTCGTTGTGAATGATCCATATCTGTAGTACGCATAGCATCAGCCTCTGGTCCGGTAAAATTCCTTATCCCCTGCTGAGTCTTGAAATGAAATTTAACCCATACTCTTTGGTTATCTCTATCAATCATTGAATAAGTATGACTACTAAAGCCATCCATATGCCTATAAGAGAAAGGTGTTCCCCTATCCGTCATTAATATCGCTACCTGGTGTAAACTTTCAGGGTTTAATGACCAGAAGTCCCACATCATAGTCGGACTTTTTAAGTTTGTCCGTGGATCCCTTTTTTGTGTATGGATAAAATCACTGAATTTCTTAGGATCTTTAACGAAGAATACTGGCGTATTGTTACCTACCAGATCCCAGTTCCCATCTTCTGTATAAAACTTAACTGCAAATCCACGTGGATCTCTTTCAGAATCTGCACTTCCTTTCTCGCCGCCCACTGTAGAGAACCTCAAAAACACTTTGCATTCATTTCCTATTTTAGAAAAAATCTTTGCTTTAGTATATTTAGAGATATCATTTGTTACTTTAAAAGTTCCATAAGCACCAGTACCTTTAGCATGTACAACCCGCTCCGGAATTCGTTCACGATTAAAGTGGGCCATCTTTTCATGCAGAATAAAATCCTGCAATAATAAAGGCCCCCTATTACCTACAGACTGCGTATTTTCATGTTCAGCATAAGGTCTTCCCGATGCTGTTGTCAGCTTGCGTTTGTTTGTATTATTGTCTTCCATTGCATATTAATTTAAATGTTCATTTAAAGGAACTATCTAAATTTATGGATAATGCTATCGAAAAACAAACTGTAAATATCTATATAGATATAGAGAAAATCTATCAACTATAAGATATGATTATCAATTAATACCTGCTCCAATTCTCTTGGGTGTTTAGTCATAAGTAAGGTATTTAGTCCAGCCAATTTAGCACCTTCAATATGCTGCGGACTATCATCTATAAACAAAGTTTCGGCAGGATTCAACTTATTCTCATTAATCACTGATTCAAAAATCTCTACGTTAGGTTTACGTAGATACATTTGTTGTGAATAGTATGCTTTTTCAAAAAGGCTACTATTATCTTCTATGCCAAATTCTTTTTTCAGATAGTCAACAATGTAGTTATAATGGGTTTCATTATTATTACTGAGTAAGAAAGTGCGGTATTTTTGCTTAACCTTTAAAAGCACTTCATGAATTCCTGGAGGAACACCAATTAACAGACTATTCCATGCAGCATCAATTGCTTCATCTGTTAAGTTGTTGTCGCCAGCTGCTTCCCGTATCCCCTCTCTAAACTGTGCTGGAGAAATTGCTGCAGTTTCAAAATCATTAAAAAGGTTGTGGTGACTTTTATGTGCAAAAAACTCTGTACTATTTGTAATTCCTAATTGGCTTAAAGCTTCCTGCGTCTTTTTGAAATCTATTTCGAAGATTACGTTTCCATAATCAAATATGATGTTTTTAATGTTCTGCACTGTTTTATCTTTAAAAAAGTAATTGCTAAGGATTGTCTTCCAAATTTAGACAATGCAATTCATATTTTATTGCTGCATCCCAACAAATGATCTGCCCATTAAATGGCTTTTTAGCTTTACGACAAGGCACAATCAGCCATTCTTCAAAATCCTGCAGTGACAAGCCATCATTCTTAGCAATTTTCTCTATTAATTTGAGATCTATACAAATGCCATCTACTTTAATTTCTCCATTATCATCACAATCAAATGTCCAGATCTTTTTAATCTCAATAATTGGTTCAAGAATTAAAATTTCAGAAACATGTGGTTTATCCAGCCATATTCCCACAGAAAATTTATCTCCCACGCTCCAATTATAGCCTGAACGTATAGTATGTCCTTTTGATCCGCATTTCGTTCTAAATCCAGCAAGTAGTGTATGCCCCAGTTGTTTTTCGACATGAATAACATTACAATTAATATTTTGATTGCTAAGATTATTCAATATCTGCTCCACAAAATATGTAGGCTTTCCCCTACTAATGTGGTAGTCTGAAAATACCCTTGTAAAAGTAATAACCTTATCCATTTCTGGTTAATTCATAATGATTTTTATATAATTTGGCTTGATTTATAAACATTTTTAATGTCCGTAGCTAATAACTCTTGAAACCTTCCAGCCATCTGGCGTATGCTTCCAAACATGAACAAATTTGAAAGTTCCACAATTGATCAGAGAGTCATTCTCAAGACGACAAAACTTATGTAATCCAGTTTGGATAGCACCATAATCTTTGATTGGATATACTTCTACACTGCCAGGAATTAACACCCGCCTTGTATTACCGTAATTTTTAGCAACTCTTCTAAAATTATCAACAGTTTCCTTGTACCCTGCCAGGCCCCCAACATCATGAAAGAATTCAAGATCTTCAGTAAAGAAAGTTTTAAGTTTATCTATATTCCCAGCATTAGATGCATTAAATAGAAGACTATCCATTTGCATAATCGTTGCATACAATTCTTTAGAAACAGGTGTGTAATGTTTTGACTGCGAAAAAACCGATGTCCATAACAAACAGCTAAACAAAATTGAGACTATTTGAATCATTATTATCTTTATCATAATCTACATTTTCTCAATTAAAAACATATAAATATGGACATAAAAATCAACTTTTACAGCTAATTAAAAATCACTATAATAGTCCACTTGCTAAAGTTAAGGCTTAATCTTTTTTAATAAATTTGCTGAATGATTATAAGAAAGAAAGAACACTGGTTTAAAATGCTTTTTGTATGGCAGGGATCTGTGCTACCGACAGTTCTTCCACGATTAATTTTACTTCTTATTATGTCGATTTGTGTGGTATGGTTTCGTGGGACTATTTTCTCATTCAAGGTTCCCCTAAATCCAACACCTTTAACTTTATTCGGATTCGTCCTTGCTCTATTCCTTGGTTTTCGCAACAGTGTTAGCTACGATCGCTTTTGGGAAGGGCGAAAACTCTGGGGTGCCTTATTAATTGATACCCGATCTTTGGCACGTCAAGCGCTAACCTTACCAAATGTCGAGATGGACAATAAGCTTACAACTGACTTTATTAAGTTACTTATATCATTTACATACGCTTTGAAACATCAGCTCAGAGGTACAGATGCCGAACAAGATCTAAAAACCCGTTTAAATGAAGAACAGTTTAAGATGATTTCAACATCAAGATTTAAACCTATTATGATTATGAAGCTTATGGCCGAATGGGTTAAAAATGCTAAAAGAGATCATAAAATTGACTCCATACAACAGGCTAGATTTGACGAGAATCTGGATAAATTATCCGATATAACTGGAGGTTGTGAAAGAATTATATCTACGCCTATTCCATATAGTTACCAAGTATTACTACATCGTACTGTCTACCTATACTGCTTTCTATTGCCCTTCGGTTTGGTAGATAGTTTGCAATGGCTCACACCATTGATTGTTGTTTTTATTGCATATACGTTTGTTGCTTTTGAAGCTATTGCCGAAGAGATTGAACAACCTTTTGGCACCGAAGCAAATGCTCTTGCTCTGAATGAAATGTGTATAACAATTGAAACCACTTTATTAGAGTTGGTTGGAGAAAAACTGCCTGAGGTTAAAGTTAAAAATGGTGCTATTGTGGATTAATCAATGTTGATTTTCTATAATTTCATTTTTTAGGCTTACCTAACAATATTGCGTTAGCAACTTTCCTTTCTCCTTTATGATCCCATTTTTTATTATCTGTAGGATAATTTACGACTCCATTATCAGGCTGTCCTTTAAGCCAAAATGTTGTAGAGCCGCCTCCATCAAGATTAATTCCATCATTAGCATTTAGCCACTTCATTATCTTGCTGAGCTCAAAAAGACTCATTCCTGCGGAATTTTCATTGCGCCCATCTACAGTGATCAGCAAAATTCTTTTGTTCTTAGTCTGAACTATCGCTGTACGAGGGTGCCTTGCAAGAGCAAATTTTGAGGAATCTAAATCTTCTTGCTTACCCCTAAGAAAAAGCAAAGGTCCGCTAAGCATAATATCCTCTCCCTTTAACCTTTGTTCCCAATCTTCAGAACCATCCCATTTTTGAATGGAAATTTTCCCCTTATTAATAACTACTGCTGCAACTTGATGTTTTTGATCTCTTTTTCCAACTGACGAAAGTCTATTCTCCGTTTCCACTTTTCCATCAACTCTAATGTAATCTATCGATCCTCCTTTTTTTACATCGAAAAAAGTACCGTTAATTCCTGCAATGGCTCCACTTCTATTGCCAAACTCTGAAACTGGTTTAAGCTCAATTTCCTCAAAACCTATAAAAAAATGATTTCGTTTTCTAGGTTTCACTTCTAGAATATTGATGTTTTGGTTAGTTCCAAAAAGTTCATTATTTTGAAAGTTATGGTTTTTCCAAACTATCCCTCTTGCAATTTTTTGGCTTTCAAAAGTTGCATTCACAAACAATACAGAATCTTTATCCTGCGCAAGCACAGAAAAGGTGATGGAAAAAGTGATAATATGAAATAATATCCCTTTTCGTAAATTTTTAATCTCAAGCATGTGTTAATGTATTTATTTTAATGCAATTTTAAAAGGAAACAAACTATATTAAATAGCTAATTATTAGACCGTAATATGAATGAAAATCGTGACAAAGCCAATAAATTATTCTTGATAGCCGGATTTTTCACAGGATGGTTTGCTTTAATAACACAACTTTATCTCACTATCGTAAATAATCAAATCCCTGCGATAGAATCTATTATCAGGTATTTCAGTTACTTCACTGTTCAAACGAATGTTATGGCGGTATTGTGCTTTACCTTTTTGTTATTAAACTTCAATCAAAAAGAAGAGGCTTTTTACTCAAAGCCAAAGATTTTGGCAGCCATAGCAGTTTATATCAGTATAGTTGGAATAGTCTACAACTTGATCTTACGCTTCACTTGGCAACCAAAAGGATTACAGCTTGTTGTAGATGAACTACTTCATGTATTTATACCTTTTCTTTTCTTGCTATACTGGCTTATTTTTGCTCCAAAAAAGACTTTAAAATGGGTTAATGCTTTCGAATGGCTGATGTATCCATTTGCTTATTTAGTATTAGTTCTTCTAAGTGGCTCGATTTCTGGTTTTTACCCCTATCCATTTATTGATGTAAATACAATTGGATACAATAAAGTCATCTTAAATAGTTTTTATCTCTTAATCGTTTTTCTGGTATTATCCTTAATATTTATTTGGGTTGGAAAACTGATTACAAACAAAAAAACACCAGTGACCAAAGTCAAATGATCTTCACACTACCCTATCTAAAAGTTAATCAGCTGATTTGCAGATACAAAGACTTAATCTTATCTTTATAAGAGGCAGGTACATTCTGATGTAATGTACCAGATTGAAATTAAAGGTGAGGGTGTATAGTATTTGTTTGAACAACTTCTAACTTAAAAACTATAAACATGAATTTAATTGAACTGTTGAAGAATGAGGTGAGTGATAAAGTCATCTCATCTTTAAGCCAGAAAGCTGGCGTAAGCGAGGATCAGGTAAAAACTGGTTTCTCTGCTGGTATCCCAGCCATATTAGCTGGCATCCTAAAAAATGGTGCGGGCGGAAATTCAGGCTTTCTTGGCAACATACTGTCTGGTATTACCGGTTCAAGCCCCGATAACAATCCTACAGATTTATTAAATGGCAGTGAGGATTCTTTATTAGAAAAAGGAAAATCATTGCTAGGTGGTCTATTTGGTAATGACACCAACGCAGTAACGAACTCACTATCTTCATCTACAGGTCTAAGTCCTGAAAAATCTACAGGTTTATTGGCAATGATTGCCCCATTAGTTACCGGATTTATTTCAAAAATAATGGCAAGTAATGGATGGAATTTCAAAGATTTATTGGGAAAAATATTCGAGAGTAAAGCAGATATAACAGCGGCACTGCCACAAGGTTTAGGAGATTCATTAGGCCTTGCTAATATAAAAATGCCTGAGGTCAACATTCCTAAGGTTGAGATTCCTAAAGCACCTCCTTTGAAATATGGCACTGTTCAAGAACCAAAATCGGGAGGAGGATTCCTAAAATGGTTAATACCCATTCTCATTGTATTGATTGCTGCATGGTGGTTAATGAGCAGATCAGGTTGTAATGAAACGAAAATGGAAGGGATGACCGATACATTATCGACGCGTGTGGATTCTATAGGAAGTAGTATAGAAGCTATAGGCAGTCGTATAGATTCTAGTCTCGGCAAATTAAATGAGGCAGGAGATTTTGTCAGAGATTTAGGTGCAACAATCAGTAAAAAACTTCCTGACGGAGCCGAGATCAGCATTGCTGAAAACTCAATAGAAAACAAATTAATCTCATTTATTGAAGATAAAGATAAACCAGTTGATAAAACGACCTGGTTTACATTTGACAGATTGTACTTTGAAACTGGTAAAACTACTTTAAAACCAGAATCACAAGAACAATTAAAGAATATGGCTGCCATCTTAAAGGCTTATCCAAATGTACATTTGAAAATGGGAGGATATACAGACAACACCGGTGATGCCTCTTTAAATAAAACATTATCTAATGATAGAGCTAATGCTGCAATGCAAGAGTTAGTAAAATTGGGTATAGATGCGAATAGATTATCTGCTGAAGGTTATGGACCAGAACATCCGATTGCAAGCAATGATACACCTGAAGGTAGAGCAAAAAATCGTCGTATTGATGTACGCGTTAGTCAGAAATAACATTTAAAATTCCTGATGATACAATTAAAGTAATTATTGCTATGTTTCATAAAACATAGCAATAATTATTCTACTTGTTAAAAAATTCACCAAAATGCCATAGGATACCGGAGGGGTCATGTAAAAAACATTCTCTGCCCCAATCTTCCGTCCTTACTGGAATCAACCTTACATTTTCGTACTTACTAGTTAGGTTTAAGCCAAGTAGTTCATCATAAAACTCATTAGCATTTTCTACCTCAATAAAGATCATCGTATTATCTACCCAATCCTGCACATAGGCATCCTGTAGATAAAATCCTACTTGTCCATTCTTATACAGACACATATTTGGTGTTAAGATTACCTCCTCAAACCCTAAATCACGGTAAAAGCTCTTAGAAAGTTCAAAATCCTTTGCACCAATAAAGGGACGAATTGATAGTGTTTTGAGTTCCATTTGTTGAATTTAGTCCTTATCTATTAAAATCTCAAGTTTTAAATTAACACCAATGCTTCCAATATAGTTTCATAAATATAATTCAAATCGGTTTCGCTGATACAATAAGGAGGAACCAGATAAATAATATTTCCAAGTGGCCGCATCAAAATCCCTTTACTTAAAAAGAAGGGATATAAAATATCATGCATTTCACTAAAATAAGAAGTATGCTCATTTGTTTTCCATTCCATAGCGAAAATAGTTCCTTGCTGACGAACCATTGCTACTTTTGGATGATCCTTTAGTTTCTTAGCAAAAGCTGCATGCTGATCACAAATTCTTGCGATATTACTTTGTGTTTGATCTTCCAAAAGTAAATCCATGCTAGCTAATGCTGCAGAACAAGCCAGGGGGCTTGCTGTAAAGGAATGCCCATGAAACAACGCTTTAGTTTTATCATTTGAATAAAAAGCATCATAAATTTCCTGAGTGCAGGTAGTCACTCCTAAAGGCATTGTCCCCCCCGTTAATCCTTTGGAAAAACACATCACGTCAGCAGCGGTCGACAAGTGATTCGCAGCAAACATTTTGCCGGTTCTTCCGAAGCCTACAAAAATCTCATCTTGAATCAATAAGATTTTTTTACTCCTGCAAAATGCCAACAATTCACTTAAATCTTCCGCTTTGTGCATCAGCATCCCTCCTGCTCCCTGCACTAATGGTTCATACACAAAGCAGCATATATCTTCATGAGAATTAATGATATTTTTAATATCATCCAAATTAGATTCTGTCGGCACATCGATAAAAATCACATCGAATAGCATCCCTCTAAAAGGCTCAGTCCATGTCCCGCGTCCACTAACAGACATTGAACCAAATGTATCACCATGATATCCATTTTTAAAAGCCAGAATTTTATTCCTGCTTTTCCCTTGATTGTAATCAAATTGCAAACACATTTTCAACGCAACTTCAACCGCTGTTGATCCATTGTCGGTGTAAAAAACTTTTTGCTGATTCTTTGGTAAAAGCTGTAGTAATCGTTCCGAAAGTTCAATGGCCGCTTTATGTGTAAACCCAGCAAAAATCACTTGTTCTAAAGTGTTTAATTGCGCTGAAACTTTTTGGGTTATGTAAGGATGAGCATGTCCATGTAGGGTAACCCACCAAGAGGAAATTGCATCAATATATTGTTTACCCTCATCATCATACAAATAAGTTCCTTTTCCCTTAACAATAGGAATAACATCCTGCGCAGTTTTCATTTGCGTATAAGGATGCCAATTTACCTTTTTATCACGTTCCTTTAATGTGAGCATACTGATTTTGCTTCTTTCACCATAGGCTTTAAACCTAAGTTTGCCAACATCTGCATATCTTCCGTAACGCCAGGATTTGGAGTTACCAATAAAGTTTCCCGTTCTCCTGTAAAAATAGAATTTGCACCTGCCATAAAACACCAGGCCTGTTCTTCTTCATTCATTTCAATTCTTCCTGCACTTAAACGCACCATAGAAGCCGGCATCACTATTCTTGCAGTGGCAATCATTCTAACCATATCCCAAATTGGCACTTTCGGATTATTCTCCAATGGAGTTCCCTTCACACGGGCCAATGCATTAATCGGAACTGATTCTGGATGTTTTTCCATATTTGCCAATGTACAAAGCATAGAAATACGGTCTTTATCTGTTTCCCCTAAACCAATAATACCCCCAGAACAAACCGTTATACCTGCTTTTCGTACATTATTAATGGTATTAATACGGTTGTCAAACTTTCGCGTTGATATGATATCATCATAAAACTCTTCAGAAGTATCCAGATTGTGATTATAAGCATACAATCCTGCTTCCTGCAATCGAAGCGCTTGTTCTTCAGTTAGCATTCCTAAGGTACAACACACCTCAAGTCCCATCTCATTTACACCTTTCACCATTTCGATAATTCTGTCGAAATCGCTATTGTTGCGCACTTCACGCCAGGCTGCTGCCATGCAAAACCTTGAAGAACCACTGTTTTTTGCTTTTGTTGCATGAGCTAAAACAGTCTCTGTAGGTAACAAAGCCTGAACTTTAATGTCAGTATGATAACGTGCTGCTTGTCCACAATAAGAACAGTCTTCAGGACAACCTCCTGTTTTTACCGATAATAAGGTGGAAATCTGCACTTCCTCTGGATTGTGATAAGCTCTATGAACCGTTGCAGCCTCATACACCAATTGCAATAAAGGCTTATTATAAATGGCTAATATTTCATCTTTTTTCCAGTCGTGTCTTAAATTTGCTGTCATTTTATTTTACGATATTTGTTCGGTAATCACTTCTAATACTTCTTTTGAAATCGCAGAAAACCAATTCTCATTTAATTCTGTTTCCATTTCCACTACTTTATCAGCATACTCTTTCCAATTGGGATGAAACTTTTCCAATTGTTGAATCATTTCTTCCAGATGCCCTTCTTCTTCAACGATTATAGACCTTACCATCACCTTACTTTGATTCCTTGTTAAAACATCTTGATAAGCTGGATATAAAGCATCCGCCCGAACTTCAATAGCATATGTAACAAACAAATACGATGCGTACTTCAAAGCATCTCCGCTCAAATCAAATTCCTTCTTCAAAAATCTGGCACATTTCAGGTCCAAACCGTTGAGGTAATGAAAGGTTTCGCGTGCTGCCAGCAAATCTTTAGCTTCATAAAATGGACAGGCTAATACATCAACTTTACTGATTTGTTTTTTCAAATAATATGCATGTCTATGTTCCTCCGCAGCATGTTTCAACTGAATTAAGTCTACCGAATTAGCTTGCTCACAAGCAGAAATTTTCCTGGCTCCTACATTTTCTAAAAAAGACAAAGTATTAAGCCACTTTGCATGTAGAATATTATTTTCTACAACATATTGAAGTATTTCATCCATCTTTTTCTGTTTGCATCAAAACTCGTAACTTTCCGCCCGGTTACAAGGTGCCGGTTTTAAGATTATGAATAGTCCGGTTAGATTCCCTTTTACTTCATTTGTACAAATTCAACGTGATTTAGAAACGCCTATTTATCTACAAATCGCCAATCATATCATAAGTGCAATACAAAGAAGAATTCTTAATCCAGATCAGAAACTCCCAGGGGCACGTACTTTAAGTAGCGAACTCGAGGTACATAGAAATACCGTTACCGCTGCTTATGAAGAACTCAGTCAACAAGGTTGGATAGACATCCAACAAAACAAGGGCGCCTTTGTACTTCCATTTTCAACCAAAAACATTAGCAAACAAACAAAATCAATACAAGATGACAGTCATTATCCTGAGAAAACAGGATTTCCATTTCAAAAATCCAATCTTTTAGACAATCCATTTGAGTACATTCCTTGTGATTTTGTATTTAATGATGGAACACCCGATATCCGATTAACGCAAATTGAGGATTTATCACGTTTCTATTCCGCAAATATGAAACGTAAAAGCAATCGCAAGAAAATGGGGTATTATAATCAGGAAGGAAGTGAGTATTTCAAAAAACATCTCTCCAATTATTTGAATGTATCGCGTGGATTTCATATTTCCCCTCAAAACCTACTGATTACACGTAGTATTGAGATGAGTTTGTACATCATTTCTGAACTATTATTACAGGCTGATGACCTGGTTATTGTGGCCGAGCTTAGCTATTTTTCAGCCAATATGATTTTCCAAAAATCCGGAGCCAGAATTCAATCCATACCCATAGATGAAGAAGGTTTATGTATCGATTCATTGAAAGAGATCTGTAAAGAACAAACACCAAGAATGGTATATGTTACTCCGCATCATCATTACCCTACAACAGTCAGCTTGTCATCTAAAAGACGCTTAGCCCTTTTAGAATTAGCTAAAGAAAAGAGCTTTATCATTGTTGAAGACGACTATGATTACGATTTTCAATATGAAAAACTAAACAATTTACCACTTGCCGCAACAGACAACTCAGGAATGGTTGTTTATGTAAGTTCCTTTGGAAAATCCCTGGCACCCGGATTCCGCACTGGTTTTATAGTAGCACCAAAGAATCTAATGGTTGAAATGCAAAAGTACCTTGGAGTTATTGACCGTCAGGGTGATGTATTAATGGAACAAGTATTAGGCGAAATGATTGATGAGGGCATCATTCATCGTCATTTAAAAAAATCTTTGAAAATATATCGAGAGCGTCGCGATCACTGTGTAAAACTATTGAATTTGCATTTAAAGGATTGGGTAGATGTTGATATTCCTACTGGAGGACTAGCACTTTGGTTGCGCTGGAAAAAACCAGTAAACCTAATGCAACTCAGTCAAAAGTGTCAGAAAAAACAGTTATTTATTCCCAAAACATTATTATATCAAAACAAAAATATTACCGCCATTAGAATGGGCTTTGGTCATTTGACCTTTGATGAAATGGAAAATTGTTTGCTCATCATCAAAAGTGTGTTAAAAGAAATCTAAAAAGACTAATCAGTAACCAGCTTTTGAAATGCATCTCTTGGAGTTCCATCATTTACATATATAATCCCACAATAGACGAAACCACTATTCTTAAGAAAATTCTGCATTGGTAAATTGTCGTGATTTGTGTCGACCCTAACATTCTTGATCCGACTAAATGCAAAATCAAAGGCATTTTTTGCAACTCCTTTTACCTTTCCAGATGAGGCCAATCGGTGTATCACTCCATATGGACTATTATTGATCCAAGCCCCTTTTTCAATTACTTTATAGTTTGGATCAGGATCATTCCCCTCCATAAAACAAAAATAACCAACTATTTCCATATCCACCAAACATACAAAAGCATGTTGATTGTGTATATCGGTCTGTATGACTTCCTTTGACGGATATCCATTGATCCATTGTGTATGATTACCATTTTTGCGCATAATACTTTTCGCCTGCTCAATAATGAGCATGATCTGATCAACATCTGCTAAATCGGCCGCAATAATCTTCATGGGTAGTTTTAAATTGTTTTCGTATTCAAGCACCTAAGTTATTAATAAAAGCTTACTCCTATGGCTAATATTCATCCTGGAAATAAAAAAATACATATTTTTTACTATTTTGCGTTAAAATCATCATTATGACCCTCTTAAGCACCCAGAATATTAAAGCTTTTGTTGCTTTATTCGCTATTACTTTCTTAATAGCCTGCTCCAAAAAGAATGAACCTACAAATGGTACAAATCAAAAAACAACTATTCAGGGAGCGGTTGAAAAAGGGCCTTTTGTTCGAGGATCAGTTGTAACAGTTTATGAACTAAATTCAGAATTGAATCCAACCGGGAGGTCTTTCAAGTCAGAAATACTGGATGATAAAGGAAACTTCTCCTTATCTGATATTGAGTTAGCATCTAATTATGTTCAACTATCGGTAAATGGTTATTATTTCAATGAAATAAATGGAAACCTTTCCACATCTCAAATCACACTAAATGCTATTGCCGATATTACTAACAACAAATCTATAAATGTTAATGTACTGAGTCATCTTGAAGAGAAAAGAGTAAGATCTTTGATGAAAAAAGATAAGAAAAGTTTTAGTGAAGCAAAGAAACAAGCACTAGCTGAAATTTATACATCTTTTTATGTTAAAACTTCACCAACAACAAGTAGTGAATTGCTTTCATTGACCAAAAACGATGACAATTCTAATATTTTATTAGGTATCTCTGCTGCATTATTGAATATATCTCAATCAGATAATGCAAAATTAACAGAACTTTTGAGTATCCTATCTACCGATCTTGATGACAATGGATCAATAGATGAATCATTAAAGCAAGCTATAAAACAGAGTTTAGAAGGTTTAAATTCTAAAACGATATCTGATAATCTGAAGAACCGATATAAGGCGCTTAACATTACCTTAGTCGATTTTGCTATCGATAAAGCCTTTTCTGTTGAGATTAAAGGAGGAGGAGGAGATGTAATAATTGATGATAATTTTTTTAAAGACGAGGCCTCATATTCAGCTGCTCATAATGGTGTGTTGCAAGCTACTATAGACGCAACTGAACAACATTTCAAACTTGAAGGATTATATAGCAAAACCATCTCAGGACAACCGCAAAACAGCTTGTACCGACATGATGTTATCCCTAATAATCCTGAAGTATCTAGTTTGTTTTCTACTTTATACAAAAGTATAACCAGGGCAAATACTGTAATTGATCATGCAGAAAAATCTGCATCTTTTAAATCATTTAAGTATAAATCCTATCCATACTTCGCTTATAACTACTGGGTTTTAATGAATTTATGGGGAGCCGTTCCATTCGTTAATAGTAAAAACTATCAAGATTTGAGTCCCCGTGCCAGAACGACCATAAAGGAAATATCTGAATCTTTAATTGCGGGTCTTGACGAAGCGATTCTAAACTTAGGAAATGAAAAGGATGGCGATTTTGCAAAAGTTGTGGCAGCGAAAATAGCTGCTGATAATGGAGATTATTCTACTGCTAAAAAGTATCTGAATCAAATTATCGATAGTAAGAAATATACTTTAGCAAGTAAATCTCAAATTCATACAACGGCTAATGAAAGTATTTTTGGTGTTGATTATGACCGATCAAGTTATAACGTAAAACCTATCACTTACAATTTATATGGTAAGGGGAATTATCGTAGTGTAATCAGATATACTGATGTCCTTCTTCTTTCATCTGAATGTAATCTAAAATTAAATAATAAAGAGGAAGCTATCAACTTACTAAACCTGGTTCGCGTTAGAAATGGAAAAGGAAATATTCCTTCAAACGAAAGCAACATTTTATCTCTATTACAAGAAGAAATAACAGATGATCTTAAAAACGAAGGAGTATTTTTTGCTTTCTTAAAGCGTAATGGCCTGGCAGAATCAATCTTAGGTATTCAATCTTATCAAAAGCTGATGCCAATACCTCAAATAGAAATGATACGGAACGCAACTCTGATGCAAAATCCAGGCTATTAATTCCCTTGGATAGTACCAAGGCCTAACTACTATGGAGATAAAATCTATCTTTTTCGCCCCAGTAACCTAATAACAGAACCTATTCCATTATGATAAAGTCCCTCATTGAGTTGAACCTCCTCTTCAGTTAACTCTAGAATCTCAAAATCGGCAAAATCGTCCTTAATCTCTTCAATTGAAAACAACATGGCAGGATCAGTCGGTCCTCCTACGTCTTTATTTTTTGCGAGATAGTTTAGGTGATTCTTACTAAAGGCTTCAAAAATAACATGGCCACCCTTTCGCAAATTCCTGCTTAGAAGGTGGTGATAGGCTGATTTTATATCAGCAGGGAAATGAGCATAAATCAATGCAATTGCATCGAAGCTCTCATCAGCATATCCTAACTCTGGTAAAAACCCGATTTGGTAATCGATTTCTACCTGATTTGCATCAGCAAGCAACATTGCTTTTCTTTTTCCCTCAATACTGATATCAAAAGCAGAAACCTTCCAACCCTGACTGGCGGCAAATACTGCATTACGGCCCTCTCCTTCAGCTGCAAAAAGAATTTCTCCCAGAGGTAATTTTTCTAACTGGGATTTTAAATAATTATTTGGATTGATACCATAGGCAAATTCGTCCTGTTTATAGCGCTCATCCCATTTTTGCAACCAGATTTCTTTCATATAACTCAAAATGACTAAATTAAGACCTGGAATCATATTGGCATGTGAGCATTCCAACGTCTAGTAAACAAATGTATCTGAATAGTTTTATTTTCCTTGTAAGCTACATAGAAATGACTTTGGTTATACACAATAGTTAATCCGCACGATTGTCGAAAAATGATCTTTTAAACAGTGTCCCCAACTGAAATATACCTCTTCTAATTTTTTATAGAAAAAATCTTATTTAACAAAAACATATAACATGATTATAAAAACCAATTTTCACATCATAACTGGTGGCCCAGGAGGTGGAAAAACAACTTTAATAAATGAATTGCAACAGAAGCAAATAAACGGCATTCCTGAAGTGGCCAGAGAGATTATCAAAGATCAATTAAAAAATAATGGTCAGGCTCTACCTTGGAAAAATGCAAAAGAATATTCAAAATTAATGCTTTCACATTCTATTCGGGATTATGTCAAACTCCTAGACACCAAAGATCTTTACTTCTTTGACCGAGGTATTCCAGACACCTATGCCTATGAACGTTTAATGAAATTTGATGATGATGAAAATTTAAATCTCATTGCAAATAAGTACAGATACAATAAAGCAGTTTTTATTCTCCCTCCCTGGGAAGAGATATACATAATGGATAGTGAACGAAAACAAGATTTTCAGTTAGCTAAGGAAACCTATAACATGATAAAAGATACTTATGAACGTTTAAATTATGATTTAATTGAAGTACCATGTTTAGCTGTTTCGGAAAGAGCAGATTTTATTTTGAAAAGACTAAATCATATATCTTTTTAATGGTTTCATCACAAAAAAATTATATTAAAAAATGTGTCATGGATACTTTTCCACTATTTTGCCATCTGCTATGCGCATGCCGTGCATGATAAAGGTAATCTGCAAAAGCACCATTAATGACGTCTAATACATCTGAGATATCTTGTTCTTTTAATTTACGTATCTGCACCGTATATATTTTAGGATTATTTAAAATTTTCAATATTTAAACAGCATTCCTGTAAAGTTTCAATGAATTTAGCTACATGAAATCCGTCACATACCGCATGATGAACCTGAATTGCCAAGGGCATCAAAATATTGTTTCCATCTTTTTGGTATTTCCCTATCGTAAAAGAAGGCGCAAAATAATCGGTAAAATCGGCAATATTTAGGTTAAAACTGTCAAAATTAATCCACGGAATTGCAGATACATTAAAATGATTCTCGGGTGCTTTTTCCGGAAAAAAACGATAATCGTTCTGGTGCTGTGCTACCGTTTGATCGTATGCTTTTATAAACTCCGTCAATTCCTCGGTGTAAGGGGACGAAAGTGCGGAAAAAGTTTCAGTTTCCGGATGCAGGACAGTGTACACCGGATCTACCCGATCCCACACAATTAATTCGCCATCTTTCATTGCCATTTTAAATTCGCGATGTTTATTTGCTGCTTTTGAAAGCAGATAAATAATCACGGGATAAAATTTATACTCCTGTTCCTTTATAAAAGGAATTACCTGTGAAATATCGAGCTTAAAAGTAAGACTGAACCCACATTTTACAGCACTACGATAAGCATTAAAGTGCTCTTTCCGTTTCCATTCTTCAATATTAATCCTTTGATATGTTGCATTCATTCTTAAGATGCTATGTTTAATTTTTTATTGACTTTGTCGGGTTTCTGTTTCCCCGTCAACTGACATTAATTCTTACCGTATTTTGAAAATCCCATTACGGACTTCCTCGATTGATTTTGTATTTTCAAGAGATAACTGGCTCATGAGTTCGCAACACCTTCCAAAAGGTGGAACGGTAAATTGGCTACAAATATCATTTTTTTACTTTTGGTTTTAACAAATGTATCTTAAAATTCAAAACTAAATGAATGCATTAATATGCACATATTGACTTATACAAACCAACACCATGGCAATGAGTCAGCAGGATACCAACTGAACACCAACCTCCTTTCTATACTTTTCTTTATATTTGATTTATGAAAAAATTATTAATGCTCTTGTCAGTTGCTGCTATAGGCCTTTCCTCCTGCAAAAAAGACGAACAAAAAACTACAAAAGTTACTTATAGTATAGAATGCAAGGAACCGCTCACGCACGTAGTTGGCTCATGGTCTAAAACAGTTGAACATACTCCTGACAAAAAACACTATATGGGCGTGTTTATAAATCATGAAACCGGCGAAACACAGCGTGTAAAAGCTTCGATAACATCTGATTCAAACAAAAGAGTATCATTTGACGAAATACTGACTACAAAGCTTTGGGAAACCAGTAAATCGTTAACATTAATTCTATAATCAATTTTCACTCGTAACTTATACGATTTACCAGCCTGATGAAATAAATATAAAAATTTATAGAAATTTATGCTTAGTCAATGATCTGGTTAAATATGTGCTATAACACGAATGTTATCTAATTCGATAAACCACATTATGTGCCTCCCACAACGCGGGTACTTCTAGTTTACGAACCAACTTATCTATCACTCCTGCTGGCACTACGGCATCTCTGTTTTTATTCTGATTGTGCAAACTATGATAAGGCACCTCAATATACACGATGTTTACTTTTGCTTTATAAGTTAAAAACAGATCAATCAACTGCATACGCATCTGACTCGTTGTATTAGTCGCATTCCACACAAAAGATTGTTGCTTTCTCAAGAAAACCCTTGCTCGCTCTTTTGCCTCCTGTATCACGCGTCCATTACCCACCTTATCAGTTGGAGATATCCCTTTTTCATTACGAATACCATCCAAGGAAATAATCGGCCAATCATTGTAATGCGCTTTAATATAGCTATCCTTTCCTGCACCAGGCAAACCACACATCAGAATAACTTCCGCTTCTGGTGTTTCAAACGGAATATAATCCAGATAAGCATCCTCATTTTGCATATAGTACATTTGTGCCTGATTTGACTCAAATCGTCGCGCGTTACCCCAACATTGATTTTCTTTACAATACTCTTCAAAACAAGCGATACGATACAACATCTCTTCCTGATCGTTGCAAATACGCCCTAACATATCAGCTCTTGCCAGCAAGCACAGCCATTCCAAATTAACTTCCATACTTGCTTTAACTAAAACTTTCAAAGGATCAGATTTTTCGAATAACCAGATAGGCAAGCCATGATACCTGACTAAGCCTACAATTTGTTCGCGAATCGCAAAAGGTGCAGGTTCATTAAAGTACAACAGCTGTCTGGCAAACTGCGCTCCTTTGCGTGCATGTCCATTCGAGGTAATGCTCCCATCAGTTTCATAAACCGTCGTGCTATATTTCTCTACATCGTGCAACAAAGCCGCAGCCCACAAAATCTCCCGATCTTGTGCGGATAGCTTCTGAAAAGTTGCTTCATTTTGCAAAGCTTTCAATACCATTTGCGTATGTATTGCCACATCACCTTCTGCATGATAACGAGGGTCTTGTGGTACCTCTTTCATACGATTCACCCAATCAAATCGACTTTCGAGATTTGCCCATTGTTTGTTTTCACTAATAGTCCACATAACTACCTCCTTCGTATAATAATGACG
Organism: Pedobacter sp.; assembly: GCF_041645105.1. GTDB lineage: Bacteria > Bacteroidota > Bacteroidia > Sphingobacteriales > Sphingobacteriaceae > Pedobacter. Next base: position 582,431 of record NZ_JBAZQQ010000002.1, on the reverse strand, counting down.
CGCGTTTCCAGTTTTTTGTCCAATGTTCGTCTGTTTTAACATGTCCTTTACGCACATATTTAAATACATTTTGCGCAAAATCATCTACGGTATATTCGTCAGCATTCCTAGTAACGATCCCTTCCATAGTCGTTTTTGCTTTGTGTTGAACATCATAAGGTTCAAACGCACCTGAACCATTAACAAGGGTTAACATTTCCCTTTCAAACAGTTCTTTATTTTCCGGTTTTTTTTGCATTTTAATAACAGGAACTGTGGGCAAATCAAGAAGATTAGCATAAAACTGAGTTTCTTCCCAGCTTAACCAACGATCATGCTCCCTAACTCCGAACACATAAAAATGATGGTCTAAATTGCGATATTCTATAGAGTGGATTGCGTACAGGTTTTCCATAAAGAACTCCAGGTTGCCCAGATCATATTTAACGAGTTGCCAAAAACGTCTGATACTCTCTGTCCAGGGCGATGTAGTTGGAGCGGCATGTGAACGTGCAAATACACCATATCTTGACAAACAATTATTCTCTCCGTCTAGTTTTTCAGTATGTATTAGCGTCGGTATTTGTTGTAAATATTTCCAATAGTCGTGCTGAATCCTATCATCGCTAGTGGTTCCCGGCGAAAACGGATAATGAAAAGTACGACCATATTTTTGTGAAATAGCCATATTGTAATAAGTAAAATTTAAAAAATAATAATTACTCCCTCCCCGGCTGGGAAAGGTCATTTAACATTGTATGCGAAATGATATTACATGATTCAAGACTTAAACGGTTGATGTATTTACAAATATATAGTTTTTCTTCTCAAAAGACATTTTTAACGACTTTTCTACAACTTTTAAGATTGAAACATGGATCCTAAAATTTTAACTGACAATTAAAATTCAGGCACAAAAAAAGCCGTTCTTCTTATCGAAAAACAGCTTTCTAAGCAGTGGACCCAACTCAGCGCTTCTTGAATCATTTCTTATCTGATTTACGTTTAATTGGTGATTTGGGTAAGAAAATTTAATCAAACTTCAATGTTGCTTACAATAATGCGTTTAAGTCAATTCAGAACTCAGTGCGTTCCAAATCTTCCTTTAATCGTAAGGCTTTAATGGGATTTATGAGCTTCTTTAAACAAAAACATACATAAATTATAAAATCCAGTTAACTTTGATAGTATCATATGATACTATCAACATGAGTTATATAAAACCTCCATACCACATTACAAGTGAAATACTCAACTTATTAGCTAAGATTTCTGAAAAAATTGGTGAATTAAATGCAATACAATTAAATAGGCCTCCTGCTGAACTTAGAAAATCTAATCGTATAAAAACTATACAGTCATCATTGTCAATTGAGGGAAACACATTAACAGAAGAACAAATCACTGCCTTACTGAATAACAAAAGGATACTTGCCCCTGAAAAAGATATTATAGAGGTTAAAAATGCAATTGAGGCATATGACATACTTAATAATTTTAAGCCACTTAAACTTAAATATCTATTAGATGCGCATAAAATATTGATGAAAGGACTAATTCCGAATGCCGGTAAATTTAGAAGTGGGAACGTAGGTATTGTTAAAGGTTCAAAAATTACTCATGTAGCTCCTCAGGGAAACATGGTTACAGGTTTAGTTAACAATCTTCTGGACTATGTTAAATACGATGATGACCCCATATTAATAAAAAGCTGTGTATTTCACTATGAATTTGAATTCATCCATCCGTTTAATGATGGAAACGGACGTATGGGCAGACTATGGCAGACTTTATTATTAATGAACCAATATCTTGTTTTTGAATATCTCCCAGTAGAAAGCATAATCAAAACGGAACAAAATAAATATTATGAGGCATTAAACAAATCAGATAGCTTAGGACATTGTACTCCTTTTATTGTCTTTATGCTCGAGAGTATACTTAAATCCTTAAATTCTTTGTATCATTTACCAAATGTTTCTCTACAGGAAGAAGACCGGATTTCTATTTTCAAAGAAGTCATAGGCCAAAAACCTTTTAGCCGTAAAGATTATCTACAACATTTTAAAAGTATCTCTTCAGCAACAGCAAGCCGCGATCTTAAATCTGCAACTGAAAAAGGAGTTTTAAATAAATCTGGAGAAAAACGACTTAGCAGTTACAACTACAATTAACCTTAAACAAAAAGCCGTTTTTCTTATCGAAAAACGGCTTTTTGTTTGGTGGACCCAACTGGGCACTTCTCGAACCATTTCCTATCTGATTTGCATTTAATCGCAGATTTAGTAAAAAAACTGCATAGACCTTCCTACGTATAGTTATAGAAAGGGAACTTAAAAGTGAATAATTTAAAAGAATTCAAATTATCAAATACTCATCGTCAAAAACGAAAAAATGAATTTGATTAGTAGAATTAGTTTATGTCAATCAATAATTAAAACTCACTACAGGCGTACTTATGAAATCATTAAATTCAATTATCTCATAAACCAGCCTCTTATTAAAAAATGAGGGAATGGTGAGAATTTTTTATTGATGTGAGATTAATGTTTTGCAACTTTAACGTGTGCCCGAATTATAGAATTCCTTTCCGCCCAAGTACAAACCTAATTAATTTGCAGAAAGTGAAGTGAAAGCACTTCGCTCGGGCATAGATTAAACTTGCTGTTATAGGCTGGCGTATTATACACTTTGAATTATAATTTTAATTTGTTATCACATTCCGATTCTAAATTTAGGGAATAAAGTCTTTTAATTATTTTTTGGTCTGTTCCTCCATACCTAACGGCGGAAACACAGGAGACAGCAATTGCATTTATTGCCTGTTCAATTTCTTCTTCTGTCTCAGGCTGTCTAATAAAATAACAACCTCCGCCAGAATGTGCCATTAAGCCCATTGCCTCTACTTCAGGTGCACCACATAAAGTACAAGAATCCTTTTCAACATAAAAGTCGCCTTGTACATTTAGTTCATGCCTAGGTCTAGGCCCTGTTGAGTATTTAGGGCTTGCATTTATTGAACGTCTAAATAGATTTTTAAAAATACTCATGTCTAATATTCAATAACCTAACTAGATTAAAACTTAAACTTACCTAAAATACCACAAACAAAAAAGCCGTTCTTCTTATCGAAAAACGGCTTTTTGATTTGTGGACCCAACTGGGCGTTTCTCGAACCATTTCTTATCTGATTTACGTTTAATCGCAGATTTGTCCAAATTAAATGGATTATAATGTATCTAACCAATTATTCATTAACTTAAACTTTCATAAACAATGCTAGTTCTTCCATGCTCAAAAACGTACTAAAAAGAATCTCTGAACTATCTGTAAAATCTGGAGATATTGAATTGTCAAATAAGCAAATTGAATCTAATTGGATGGGAAACGATCCTGCAAAAATTGATGATATAGAGTCAGCTGAAAAAAATCTCGGCGTTAGGCTCCCACAAGATTATAAAGACTTTCTTTTAATATCTAATGGATTTGCGGCAACAAGAAATAATACAGAGCCCAGATTTGAAACTATAGAATGTATTGATTATTTAGTCAACATTGATAGTTATATAGTTGAAATATGGAATCAAGAAAGCTTAAAAGACATTGGCCAAGAACTAGCAAGAGCTATTTTAATTGGAGGTATTAACGAGGAACAGTACTTTCTGATCATCCCTCCAAAATCATCTAAGGACAAATGGAAATATTGGAAGTTTGCTTCTTGGATTCCTGGCAAGTTCCCATTTGAAAACTTAATTAATTATTTCACAAGTGTATTGGAAGACCTGGAAACAGAAAATTAGAAACGAAAAAAGCCGTTCTTCTTATCGAAAAACGGCTTTTTGTTTGTGGGCCCGACTGGGTGCTTCTCGAACCATTTCCTATCTGATTTATCTTTAATCAGCGATTTGGTAAAATTAAGTTAGCTTTCCATAGTTATATAATGAAGCTCCTGATCTTGTGTTGTGTTTACAACTAAAACATACTGTGAAATTTCCTCATCTAGTCCAAAATCAGAAACAGTAAAAATTTCATCATTATCGGGATAAAAGCCAATTCTTCTCAAGTCTAAAATAGACAGTAACTGTTGATCTTTCTTTAGACTTTGATCTGTTTTCGAGAGAAGCGGAAGTAATTCTTCATCAACTTCATCAAGGTGAAAATCCAGAAATTCTTGCACATTGTTTCCAGCTTTGAAATCATCTTGAATGAAACCATTTAGTTTACCAACAAATTCCGGTAATTTTTCAAGTATAGCATTAACTTTTAACAGCCGACTTTCAGCTATTGAAGTATTATCAAAGTTAAGATCTATCTGTATTTGGCTACCTTCAAACTCAATATCTATCGAATAATACTCTTCGAGCTCATTAGGTTTTAATTCTTCAAAATAATGTAATTTCATCTCATTATGGGTTTTAACGGCTATTTAATTTATCTTCAATAAGCTTTATTAATTCTTTATTCTTACTTTCTTTTGCTGCTGAAAGTGTCGTATTTCCGTTTCCATCATTATCATTAATATCTGCCCCATTCTCTAATAGTAACATAACAATTTCTTTATTTCCATTTGATGCTGCATACATTAAAGCTGTGGTATTAAAACCATCTTTCCATTTGATGTCTGCTTTTTTTGCAATTAGCAATTTTACTATGTTAATATCTTTAATCCCTGTTATTAACATATTTACTTTCATCCAGGGTCCTGCTGACTTGATATAATTTGGGTCAGCCTTATCGTTTAAAAGTTGCCTTACAGTTGAAGTGTCACTTTTGATAATTGCCTTGTAAAGTTTTTCATTGTTGTCTTGTCCATATGCACAGATAGTCATACAGAAGATTGCTAATAGAATTGTAATTGTCTTTTTCATTTTTAACTCAAGCTGTTAATTAGCTCTAACCTATGGGTTATGTTTCATATTAGCAAGTGATACCGCCCGCCATTTGTTCAGTAACAAAAAGAAGATCAACGAGCAGAAACACACCATCCTTCAATTCAAACTTGATAAAATACTTTTAATAGGGGCAGATAATTCATCTACTATTTAATTTTATATTTGTTTTATGCGTAAACGTTTTCTACCAAGCCTATCCCTACTCGGGAAGATTATATTCGTGATCGTTGTATTATCTATTTCTTTGTTATTGAGGTACTTTTTAAGTCGGTAGTATATGCCTGATTTTTTCTCTTATATTTTTACTGAGGTTATTTGCGACAGTATCTGATGGGTTATTAAAAAGCTGTTCTTCAAACCCAAAAGAAGAAAGATAGGTTAGATTTATTACTATCGGTTTAACGAGTGGTAATTAGTCTCTATTTATTAATGCTTATTGAGACCAAGAAGCACTACACTTCTCTTTATTCCAGAGCTGAATTGATAGAACTTATTGGAGCCGTTGTTTGATTGAAAATAATCGACCAGACTGTTATAAACAAAAAAGCCGTTTTTCTCTTCAGAAAAACGGCTTTTTGTTTGGTGGGCCCAGCTGGGCTCGAACCAGCGACCAAAAGATTATGAGTCTTCTACTCTAACCAACTGAGCTATAGGCCCCCATTGTTTCTGCCTTAGCAGGGCGCAATATTAAGGCTTTTTCCTGAAATCACAAAATTTCTTCTGCATATATTTCCAAAGGTTTTTCTTTCTCTTTGATATACTGCGAGTTTAATTTTCAGGCTATTTTCTACGTTGCTTCTCTTTTATGATTAAACCAAGCTCACGACTCGTTTGTCCAGCAATAGAAGTATTTTCCTGAGCTCTTCTAAATAAGTAAGGCATCACAGCTTTTACCGGGCCATAAGGAACATATTTAGTAACATTATAACCAGCATCCGATAAATTAAAACTTAAATTATCACTCATACCTAACAGTTGCGCAAAATATGCGTGCGGATGATTATGCGGTACGTGATACTCGTCTAACAACTGGGCCAATACCCTGCAACTTTCCTCATTATGTGTACCACAAACAAAGGCAATATCACTGATATGCTCCATACAATAATTTAAAGAAGCATCATAATCACGATCTGAAGATTTTTTATCCGGTTGTATTGGTGATGGATAACCCATTTCCTCAGCTCTCTTACGTTCCTTTTCCATATAGGCACCACGAACCATTTTCACGCCTAAAATGAAACCAGATGCCTTGGCAATTAAGTGGTCTGCTTTCATATCAGCCAATTTATCATGACGATACATCTGATAAGTGTTATAAACAATAATACGTTCCTTATTAAACAAACGCATCATATCAATAGCCAGCTCATCAATAGTATCCTGTATCCAGGTTTCCTCAGCGTCAACCATAATAGGCACATTCTTCTCATAGGCAGTCCTGCAAATTTTCTCACAACGCTGTTTTACCTTTTCAAATTCAGCAAGCTCCTCGATAGTTAAAGCTTTTTTAGCATCTAATTTTTCCAGTAAACCAAAACGACCAATACCTGTAACTTTAAACACGGTAATAGGAATACGTTTATCACCTGCTGCACGCTCAATAGTTCTAATGATCTCTGCACAAGTAAAATCAAATACAGCTTCTTCATCTTCCCCCTCTACAGAGTAATCTAAAATCGTACCCACATTACCTAAAGCTAGCTGTTCAATAGTATGCTCGCATTCTGCGATGGTTTCTCCTCCACAAAAATGTTTAAAGATTGTAGCTTTAATGACGCCTTTAATTGGTAATCCTATATTCAGAAAAAGATTAGTAACCGGAGGGCCGACCTTTGTTAGAAAGTTACTGCTAATCACTTTAAATAGCCAATAAGCAGCGTTTAAATCTCCATTAGATTTATTACGGAAAGCAATTTCGGTATTATCGAAATTTAATACTTTCTTGGGGGATAGTTCCATTTACGAATGTCAGTTAGTCAATTTGACTGCAAAAGTATAAATTCCCTTGCTATTGGTGGTAAAACACTTTATAATTAATTGTAAGTTTGCGTTGCGATGATAAATTTTAAATTAGAAGGTGAATTTATTCCCCTCATTCAATTACTAAAAGCAACAGGACTAGTTCAAAGTGGTGGTGAAGCACAAACCGTTGTTGAAGATGGTCTGGTAAAATACAACGGAAAAGTTGACTACCGTAAAAGACTCAAAGTTCGTGTGGGTGATGTAATTGACTTTATGGGACAAAAAATAACAGTTATTTAATGAACAAACTAGACAGCGCCGGACATACTATACATTTTGAAACTCAGCTAACTCCTCTTAAAGAGGTATTTGAATCCGGAAAATACAGTAAAATATTTGTTTTTGTAGACAGTAACACTTCGGAGTTATGTGTCCCCCTATTTCGTGAGATGTTAGATGATTTCAATAATTTCGATCTGATAGAAACCGACCCAGGTGAGGAAAACAAAAACATTGATTTTTGTATAGGCATTTGGAAAACATTACTTGACTTTGGTGCCGACCGTAAATGCCTGATGGTTAATCTAGGTGGTGGTGTAATTACCGACATGGGTGGCTTTGTAGCAAGTACATATAAAAGAGGTATAGATTTCATTAATATTCCTACCACCCTACTTTCACAGGTTGACGCTTCAGTTGGGGGAAAAACCGGAATTGATGTTGACAATGTTAAAAACATGGTAGGTACGTTCACTCTTCCTCAATCAGTATATATTGAAACAGCATTTTTAAAATCATTGCCCGACAGGGAACTATTATCTGGTTTTGCAGAAATGATTAAGCATGGCTTAATTGTAGACCGCAATTATTATAATGAACTTAAGAACAGCGATTACCTGAGTATTGAAGCCCAGGCAATCTATCGTTCCGTAGAGATAAAAAATGAAGTAGTTACTGAAGATCCTCATGAGAAAGGTTTAAGAAAAATCCTAAACTTCGGACATACTATTGGGCATGCAGTTGAAACTTATTCACTCATTAATGATAAAAAGCCTTTAACACATGGTGAGGCTATTGCCGTTGGAATGATCTGTGAAGCTTTCCTTTCACAGAAAAACAATACATTAAGTGTCGATGACTTAAATGATATAACTGATTATCTCACTAAATTATATCCAGAATACCATATAAAAACAGAAAGCTTTCCTCAATTAATGGAATTCATGCAGAGCGATAAGAAAAATGAAAATGGACAAATCATGTTTTCTCTGTTGAGCAGCATTGGTAAATGCGATTATAATTGCAGAGTTTCAGAAAACGACATTTTAGAAAGCTTTGCCCATTTTAATAACATCGCAGGGTAATAGAACTTTATAAAGTTTTGAACTCCAGAACACATTGAATTTGCAACAAAAAAATATTTTTTATATTTAATATTTGACAAATTAAATTTTGTTGCTATATTTGGCGAAACGAACAAGAAAAGAACGAAATAAAAATAAGATGAATAACATCACTACATATTGGTTTGGTTACTTCTACTACTTTAGTAAGAGCCGGGACTAATATGCACTGATATCATCACGATAAATGTATACGAAAAGTCCCGGCCAACCGCCGGGACTTTTTTTGTTTAATGCAAAAAACAAACTATAAAAGGTAAAATTAACCACAATGGAACAACCAATAAGAGTAGCAATTCAAGGTATCAAAGCATCTTTTCACGAAGAAGCAGCTTTCAAATTTTTCGGAAAGGACATTCAGACCATCGAGTGTAGTTCTTTTAAACAAACTTGTGAAAGCCTTCAAAACAAAGAGTCAGACTTTGTAATCATGGCTATTGAAAACTCTATTGCAGGTAGTCTTTTACCAAACTACTCTTTAATCCGCGAATACAATTTCGCAGTTGTTGGTGAGGTATACTTAGCTATTCAACTTCATCTTATGGCTTTGCCAGGAGTTAAATTTGAAGATGTAAAATTTGCAACTTCGCATCCTATTGCCCTTCGCCAGTGCGTTGATTTCTTTTATGACTACCCACATATCCAGGTAATTGAAGGTAATGATACTGCAGCTTGCGCTAAAAAAATCAAAGAAGAACAATTAACTGATACTGTTGCTATTGCAAATACACTTGCTGCTGAATTGTATGGATTGAATATCATTGAAAGAAGAATTGAATCAAACAAGAAAAACTTTACCCGTTTTCTGATTCTTAAAGCTGATAAAACAGAAGAATTAAAAAATATAAATAAAGCTTCTATCTGTTTTCAGGTAGGTAACACTGTTGGTGCTTTATCTAAAGTACTAAACATCTTTGCAGAACAACAGGTGAACTTAACGAAAATTCAGAGTATGCCTGTTCTAGGAAAACGCAATGAATATCATTTCTATGTTGACCTTGAATGGAAAAACATGGAAAAGTATGACAAAGCTGTACGCCAAGCCTTGAAATACACCGTAAACTTTAATATTATGGGCGAGTATCAGAAGAATGATCAAGTATAATCTTCAGTAAACACAGCCTTCGTAAAATAAAAACAACAATTTAAACCCCAAAAAAATGAAACTACAATTGAACATCCAGCCATTAAGCTCATGGATTGACACCAAAAACGAACCCTTAATTATCTCTGGTCCTTGCAGCGCAGAAACAGAAGAGCAATTATTAACTACAGCACATTTATTAGCCGCAACAGGAAAAGTATCTGTTTTAAGAGCTGGTATCTGGAAACCACGTACTCGTCCGGGAGAATTTGAAGGTATCGGAAGTATTGGTTTAGAGTGGTTAAAAAGAGCAAAAGCTGAAACTGGATTACCTACTGCAGTTGAAGTTGCAAATGCAAAACACGTTGAAGAAGCTTTAGCTGCTGGCGTAGATATCCTTTGGATTGGTGCCCGTTCAACAGTAAACCCTTTTACAGTACAGGAAATTGCTGATGCTTTAAAAGGTGTTGACATCCCGGTATTGGTTAAAAACCCAATTAACCCAGATTTACAATTATGGGCTGGTGCATTAGAGCGTATCAATCGTGCTGGTATTACTAAATTAGGTGCTATTCACCGTGGTTTCTCTTCTTACGAGAAAAGCTCGTTCCGCAACGAACCAATGTGGGAACTTGCTATCCAATTGAAAACATTATTACCTGATCTGCCAATCATCAATGATCCAAGTCATATCTGTGGTAACCGTGAGCTAATCCCTTACATCTCTCAGAAAGCATTAGATTTAGATATGCAAGGTTTAATGATCGAGTCTCACGTAGATCCTTCTATTGCATGGACAGACGCTAAACAACAGCTTACTCCTGCAGCTCTTGGTGAACTTGCTGAACGTTTAACTGTTCGTGAACCAGAATCTCAAAATGAAGTATTCACAGATCAACTTGCTGAATTACGTAAACAAATTGACAAAATTGATGATATTTTATTGCAAAAGCTTGGTGAGCGTATGGCAATTGTTGGTAAAATTGGCGAGTACAAACGTGATAACCAGGTAACTATTTTACAAGTTAATCGTTGGGATGCAATCATTAGAAAAGGTACTTCATTTGCAAAAGCATTGAAATTAGACTTAAACTTTACTGAAAAGTTCTTAGAACTTGTTCATGGTGAGTCTATCCGTAAACAAACTGAAATTATGAATGCTGGTAAAGCTGAAGAGGGAATTGCAGCAGAAACACATACAGAAGTTAAGGCGTAACAATGAGCAAAAACGCAATTGTTTCTTTTAAAGGGATTAAAGATATAAATGCTGAAATAGCCCTAACGGGTTCAAAAAGCGAAAGCAACAGGGCGCTGATCATCAGTGCCCTGTCTCAAGGCATTGTTAAAGTAGCTAATTTATCTGATGCCGTTGATACGGTAACCCTAAACAACATACTTAGTCAGGTAAAAGCAGGTCGCAATAACAATTCTTTTATTACTGTTGATGTAGGTCATGCAGGAACGGCAATGCGTTTTTTAACAGCATACCTTTCTATTGCAAATGGTAACTTCCATCTTACAGGTTCTGGAAGAATGAAAGAGCGTCCGATAAAATTATTGGTTGAAGCATTACAAAAACTGGGTGCAAGCATTAAATACGCTGGAGAAGATGGTTTTCCACCCCTGGATATCAGCAGTAGTTTTGCGCAAAACAGCCGTACTGTAAAAATTCAAGGTGACATCAGTAGTCAGTATTTGTCTGCACTATTAATGATTGCCCCTTCACTTCCACTTGGTCTTTCTTTAGAAATAGTAGGAGAATTAACATCCAGACCATACCTGGAAATGACTTTAAGCATGCTTCAGGAAGCTGGCATACAACATCAGTGGGAGAACAATACCATCCACATTGATAAGCAAGCTTTTAAGGCTTGCGAATTAATTGTAGAGCCTGATTGGAGTGCTGCATCTTACTGGTATAGCATTGTTGCCCTGTCCGATCAGGGAAGCATTTCATTGCCACACTTAAAAGAAAGTAGCTTGCAGGGAGATAGCGCAATTAGAAACATTATGGTTCCTTTTGGCGTCCGTACCTCACAAACTCCTAATGGAATAGCGTTAAAATCAGGAACATCTGTTGCCATAAACGAAGTATTAAACTTAAAAGACTGTCCTGATCTGGCACAAACCATTATCGTTTGCGCAGCAGCAAAAGGCCTCAATCTTTCATTTACAGGATTGGAAACTTTAAAAATTAAAGAAACCAATCGTGTACTGGCGTTACAACAGGAACTAGCCAAAATTGGCGTTACTTTAACGGAAGATAATGAGGTATACACTCTAGATTGTACTCAATTAAGCTTCCCAAAGAAAGTTCAGTTCCAAACTTATGATGACCATAGAATGGCTATGGCCTTTGCTCCATTAAGCTTGTTCATTGATGAAATAGAGATGGAAGATTACCAGGTTGTAGAGAAATCATATCCTGATTTCTGGAAAGATCTGGAGAAAGCAGGTTTTACAATAAAAGAAATTTAAAACATTAAAATCATAAATCTATATGGCAGGTAATACATTCGGTCAGTTATTTCGCATCACCACCTTCGGTGAATCACATGGAGTAGCTATAGGTGTTATTTTAGACGGTTGCCCGGCAGCTTTACCTATCGACCTGGATTTTATCCAGTCGGAATTAGATAAACGCAGACCTGGACAATCTAAAATCACAACGCAGCGTAAGGAAAGTGATACTGTACAGATTCTATCTGGCACCTTTGAAGGTAAAAGCACAGGGACGCCAATAGCTATGCTGATTCCTAATGAAGATCAGCGTAGTAAAGATTACAGCCATAATACTGATGTATATCGTCCTTCTCACGCAGATTATACTTATGATGCTAAATATGGTATTCGTGATCACCGTGGCGGTGGCCGTTCTTCAGCAAGGGAAACTGCTGCACGTGTAGCTGCTGGAGCTATTGCCAAGTTGTTATTAAAACATCATGGTATCGAAATTTTTGCACATGTTTCAGCCGTAGGTCAGATTCAGGCACCAAATTTAAGTCATAGTGATATTCCTTCATTGCTGGAAGTAAGAGAAGAAAACATCGTACGCTGCGCTGATCCTGCAACTGCGCATCAAATGATTGAGTTCATTGATGGAGTTAGAAAAGATGGAGATACAGTAGGTGGAAAAGTAAGCTGCATCATTAAAAACTGTCCTGTAGGACTTGGAGAGCCTGTATTTGATAAATTACATGCTGACCTTGGTAAAGCCATGCTCAGCATTAATGCTGTACATGGCTTTGAATACGGGTCTGGTTTTAGTGGTAGTGAAATGAGAGGTTCTGAACACAATGATATATTCCTGGCCAATGAGGGGCAACCTAAAACACTCACTAATTTTTCTGGTGGTATACAAGGTGGAATATCTAATGGCATGGAAATCGACTTTACTGTCGCTTTTAAACCAGTTGCTACAATTATGCATAACCAACAAACTATTAATGCAGCAGGTGAAGCAGCAGAGATTAAAGGTAAAGGCAGACATGACCCATGTGTAGTGCCAAGAGCTGTTGTGATTGTTGAAGCAATGGCAGCTTTGGTTATTGCAGATCATTTGCTAAGAAATAACTCCAGTAAATTAAGTTAGATATTCACTGCTTAATTAAAAAAATGCCTGTGTACGATGAGGACATGTAAAATCTTTCCTTCAAAGATTTTGAGTCCGAACGGATACAGGCATTTTTTTACCTAAAAAATAGCAGGATATTTACCTGGGTTACTCTCATTCATCATGCTATAAACTGCTTCAATTACATCATCAACAGATGGCTTACTAAAGTAATCTCCATCCGATCCATACGGAGGACGATGTGCTTTTGCACTCAATGTTTTAGGTTGTCCATCCAGATGATAATATCCTTTCTGTTCTTCCAATATTTGTTGCAATAAGAAAGCTGTTCCACCACCAGGTACATCTTCATCAACCACCAATAATTTGTTGGTTTTTGCTAATGATTGAGCACAAATTCGCTCTGTATCAAACGGTAACAAAGTCTGAGGGTCTACAATCTCTATGGAAATTCCAAATTGCGCTAATTCCTGTGCCGCTTCCTCTACAATTCTTAAAGTTGAACCATAAGATACAACTGTAATATCAGTACCCTCTTTAATTATTTCAGCCTTCCCAAATGGAACAGTGAATTCACCTATATTTTCAGGGAGCTTTTCTTTTAAACGATACCCATTCAAACACTCGATCACTAATGCCGGTTCATCAGAACGGAAAAGGGTATTATACATACCTGCCGCCTGTGTCATATTACGTGGTACACAAATATGCATACCTCTTAATGAACCTAAAATCATACCGATCGGAGAACCTGAATGCCAAACACCTTCCAGCCTGTGTCCACGGGTTCTAATAATTACAGGAGCTTTTTGACCTGCTTTAGTACGGTATGATAAACTTGCCAGATCATCACTTAATACATTTAAGGCAAATAATAGATAATCCAGATATTGTATTTCGGCAATCGGACGTAGTCCACGTAAAGCTAGACCTATACCCTGCCCTACTATAGTCATTTCTCTAATGCCAGTATCTGTAATCCTTAAATCGCCATACTTAGCCTGAAGACCTGCAAAACCCTGGTTTACATCACCAATGGCACCTAGATCTTCCCCAAAAGCAACAAGTCTCTGGTCACGTGAAAAATTAGAATCAAAGCAAGCATTTAACAATTCACGTCCATCCACCATTTTGCTATCTTCATGATATGCAGGTTTTAGCTCATTCACTAAAAACGGACTTTCAGCCCCATCAGTAAACAATTTTGAGTTGTATCTATCTTCATTTAATCCAATCTGCTCATTGTACCAATTTAAAAGACTACTTCGCGCCGAAGATGTATCTCTAACTGTCAATCGTAAAGCCTTTCTTGCAGAAGAAATTACTTCTCTTCTCTGTGCATCCGGTGTACCTGCTAACAGACTGGTGATTCTTAACAATGTAGGATCGCCGTTAGCCATACTGGTGATCAATGCGATAACCTCATCCTTTTCAGTTTTTATTGATGCCAAAAACTCGTTCCAGGCTTCTCTCTGAGTTTCACGAATCAAGGTTTTGGCTTTAGCTTCCAACTCTAAGATTTCTTCTTCAGAAATGATTGCTGATTCCAGCATCCATTTACGCATCTGAACAATGCAATCATATTCCTTTTCCCACTCTAGCCTGGCTTTATCTTTATACCGTTCATGAGAACCAGAAGTTGAATGTCCTTGCGGCTGGGTTACTTCAGTAACATGAATCAATACAGGAACATGTTCCTCCCTACATACGTCTATTGCACGTTGATAAGTTTCACATAAAGCAGGATAATCCCAACCTCTAACTTTAAATATTTCGTAACCAGCACCATTTTCATCGCGCTGAAAACCTTTTAATATTTCAGATATATCTTCTTTAGTAGTCTGGTACTTTGCAGGAACAGAAATTCCGTAACCATCATCCCATACCGACATGGCCATTGGCACTTGCAAAACACCAGCAGCATTAATGGCTTCAAAAAACACGCCTTCAGAAGTGGAGGCATTTCCTATAGTACCAAATGCTACTTCATTTCCTTTTACTGAGAAATTCTTTAAATATTCGAGTTCAGGATTTTGTCTATATAATTTAGAAGCATAAGCTAAACCTACCAATCTAGCCATTTGTCCACCAGTAGGTGCGATATCAGACGAACAGTTTTTCATATCTGTCAAATCTTTCCAGCTTCCATCTTCATTTATAGAACGAGATGCAAAATGGCAGTTCATTTGTCTGCCTGCAGAAGCAGGATCGGCTTCTAAACTTGGGTTAGCATATAATTGTGCAAAGAATTCCTTAATGGTACAAATCCCTGCTGCGAAAGCAAAAGTCTGATCTCTGTAATAACCCGAACGCCAGTCGCCATTTTTAAAGGCTTTCGCCATAGCAATCTGAGGTAGCTCTTTACCATCACCAAAAATACCAAACTTAGCTTTGCCTGTTAATACTTCCTTTCGTCCTAATAAACTAGCCTGTCTACTCTCAAACGCAATTTTATAGTCGTTTACAACGATGGTCTTGAAGTCATCAAAACTTAACTCCGAGGTGTCTATTGGATTAGTGGTAAGTTTACTATTTGGCATCATAAGCAAATCAATTATGCGGCAAAGATACACAAAATCTAAAGTATGACTTAACTGTGTAGCCGAATTTATATAATGGAATACTTTTTGTTTTATAAATGAAAACATTAAATTTGTTTTAAAACAACATTAAAATGAAAAAACTAATTCTGTTATTTACGCTAATCCTAGGTATAAGTGTTGCAGTCAATGCACAGTCGAAACCAGCTGAATTCAAGTTTGAAAAAGAAACACATGACTTTGGTAAAATTCCTGTGAATAAACCTGCTACATTTGAATTTAAGTATACTAACATTGGTGATCAGCCTTTAATTATTACTAAGGTTGAGACTACATGTGGATGTACAGTTCCTGAATACACTCAGATTCCAGTTAAAAAAGGCGAATCGGGATCAATTAAAGTTACTTACAACCCTACAGGTGGAGCACTTCCATTTAGCAAAAGCATTACAATTACTTCAAATGCAAAAACTACTACTAAGGTATTATACATTAAAGGCGAAACTGTAGCAGCGGCATCTAAATAGAAATCAGAAAAGATATTTGATTAAAACCTCGTTAATCAACGAGGTTTTTTAATTTTGTACCCTTTAGAAAAACTAACTTATTAATTTTTCATTATGCCAAATATTTCAGAAAAGGGCTTCCAAATGCCTGCTTCGCCTATAAGAAAACTAACACCATTTGCTGATCAGGCAAAAAGGGAGGGTAAAAAAGTGTACCACCTGAATATTGGTCAGCCTGACATTGCTACACCTGAAGGAATGCTTAACGCTATTAAAAACATTGATTTTAATGTTTGGGCATACACCCCATCAGAAGGAACTCTTAGTTACAGAACTAAGCTTACAGAGTACTACAATAAATTAGGCTATAACATTACGCCTGAAGATATATTGGTTACTGTTGGCGGATCTGAAGCGATTACCATAGCTATGCAGACCTGTATAAACGAAGGTGATGAAATTATCATTCCGGAGCCTTTTTATGCAAATTATAATGGTTTTGCCTGTATGAGCAATGTAGTTGTCAAACCTATTCTGTCTCATATTGAAAATGGGTTTGCACTTCCGGAAATTGCTGAGTTTGAAAAACTAATTACAGATCGTACAAGAGCAATCATCATTTGTAACCCTAATAATCCTACGGGTTATTTATACTCAAGAGAAGAATTGGAAGCTTTAAAAGCTTTATGCGTAAAATATGACCTGTTCCTACTTTCCGATGAGGCTTATCGCGAATTCTGTTATGATGGCAGAGAATTTATCTCACCAATGCATTTGGAAGGCTTGGATGAGCATGTAGTTATCATAGATACAGTTTCAAAAAGATATAGTGCTTGTGGTGCAAGATTAGGTTGTTTAATCACCAAAAACAAAGAAGTAATCAAGTCGGGATTAAAATTTGCACAAGCAAGACTTAGTCCGGGAATGGTTGAACAAATTGCAGGCACTGCAGCTGTTGATACTCCTGATAGTTATTTCGAAGCGGTAAACAAAGAATATACCTTGCGCAGAGATACATTGGTAAAAAGATTAAATGCAATTGAAGGTGTATTTTGTCCCAACCCAGGTGGTGCCTTTTATGTAGTAGCGAAATTACCAATTGATGATGCTGATAAATTCTGTCAGTGGATACTGGAAAGCTTTAATAATGATGGACAAACCGTAATGATGGCTCCTGCTACTGGATTTTATTCAACAGAAGGATCAGGAAAAAACGAAGTCAGAATGGCTTATGTACTTAATACCGAAGACCTTAATAAAGCTATGGATTGCCTTGATATTGCTTTAAAGCAATATCCTGGTAGAAGTATGGCATAATTTTAGTATTTTTGTATCCTGATGGTTGGAAAGGAGTTGTTAACCACACACCATCAGGACATACTGGGGCCGTTTTGGATTTGACAGGGTGATGCTAGGTATGTTAGCATGCAGTGCGTTGTACGGAGAGCACTTAAAGTGAACGTTCACACTATAATTGGCGAAAATAACTACGCCTTAGCTGCTTAATTTAGAATTAAATAGCTTTTGTCCCTCTAACTGCTGCGATGTTAGGTTAGAATATGGGGCATCGAAATAACAACGCTGGCAATTGTAAGGTGCGATACAGTTGTGAGATAAAGCACCTAAGGTGAACGGTTAGGTCGGTTTCCAGCCCGCCAGATCCCTACAATTAATTGGAAAATAAGCATGTAGAAGGCATAATTTATCGCACGACTGGACAAGGGTTCGAACCCCTTCGGCTCCACAAAACACAAAAAGCAGCTCATTAAGAGCTGCTTTTTGTGTTTACAGAGTTTTGATTTTACCGACTTTCTTTACTACGAAAATAACCTATCATTTTATTCTTTAAATCTTTAGCGACCTGTTCATATTTTTTGTCAGCTGCAACATTAAACCTTTCCCCAGGATCTTCCTCATAATCATACAATTCATCACCAATAATAGAAGATGCCTTAAATGGCAGATTACTTCTGAAATTCTCCATCCAAATCGTGTACCGATATCTTTTTGTCCGAAGTGAATACCCCATAACTTTCGACGAAGCATCAACCATTCGTTGAGATTCCATACCAGTGGAACTCCGTGGGTACTGACTTATTGCAAAATCTTTGATTGATGAATTAGGATTTTCCATCAATGGAACCAAACTTTTACCCTCTAAATGGTTTGGTACTGGAATTCCTGCCAAATTACATAATGTGGGAAAAACATCTACAAATTCCGAAAGGGAACTGGTAGCGGAGGCTTTAATATGAGGAGCCGAGAAGATCAATGGACTACGGGTGGCTTGTTCATAATTAGAATGCTTACACCATAAGTTATGATCACCTAAATGCCATCCATGATCACCCCAAAGAACAATAATTGTATTTTTACTTAAACCTAATGAATCAAGCGTGTTTAATAAAATGCCCACCTGGGCATCTGCGTAAGAAACTGCAGCATAGTATCCATGTATCAGCTCTTTTTGTTTATCTAAAGGTAAGGTTATGCCATAACTTTTCTGATCAGTATTAGAGAGGATAGGTGGAATATCTGTATAAGCTCTGAGCTCTCCCGAATTATGATAAGCTACATCTATTGCATGATTTGATTGCTCCTGAAACTCTGCAACAGGCATGTCATCCCGCTGATAGAGATCCCAATATTTCTTTGGTGCATTAAAAGGTAAATGAGGCTTAGCTAAGCCCACCGCAAAAAAGAAAGGTTCGTTTTTCTTTTGGAGTTCATTTAAAATATCCTTTGCCTGAAGCATATTGGCTCCATCAATATAAGCATGATCAGGTACATCAACACTTTCCATAGAAGGCCTGATAGTAGCTAACAACTCCAGATCTGTTAAAATCTTTCCGTTATCGTCCCTCCTCTTTTTTTCAACCAAGGCCTTAGTCTCTTTCGCCTGGTAATAATTTAAAACTGTCTTCCCTGTTGATGCTGCATAATATTTATTATCTGTTTGGTAATATGGGACTGTCCAGCTCACTTTATCCAAATCCTTATCCACACATCTTGGATCATAAATTTTACCGATAGCCTGGGTGGAATATCCCTGAGCCGCAAAGTGTTGTGGAATGGTCAAAATATCAGGATTCATATCCCTCATCTTTGTTTTTAGATCCCATACCTTGGTTACATCAGGACGCATTCCAGTCATTATACTGGCTCTGGTTGGACCACAGACAGCCTGCTGGCAATAATTACTTTTAAAAACCGTACCCATTTTAGCTAAACGGTCTATATTAGGTGTTTTAATTAACTGATCGCCATGACAACCTAAAATAGGTTTCAAGTCATCAATAGCAATAAACAAAACGTTAGGCTTCTCTGGCTTTTGCGCAAATGTCTTAAAGCCAAATAAAATCAAAATTAAAAAAACGATAGCCTGAATGGTTTGAACTCTTAAAATCATAATTGTACTATTATTTTTTGATTAGCGTATCCAAACGAATTTATAAGAATCTTGCTTAAAACAATTTTAGTTCTGTTTTAAAAACTATTGAATTTGATGAATGAAAAATAATTAATACTACAAATATCCAGAGCGATCCTGAAATGACGTCTTTTTTTCATATAATTGAATACTAAACAGTAGCCAAACTAACTCTCTAAATAAATGAAAATTAAAACTCTTTTAATCCTCTCCCTGTTATTTTCCGTAAAATTAAATGCACAGGTTACCGTCGACAATGCATGGAGTAAATTCTTACAAAATGACCGTCTGTCATCAAGAAATTTATTCTTACAACTAGCAAAAAATCCAAAAACACAAGATGATGCGAACATAGGCTTAAGCCTTATCTCTGAAATGGATAAGCCAGAAAATGAAGCTTTTACATATCTAAACAAATTATATACAACCTCAAAAAAATCAGAACCCTATTTGTTTGCATTGTGGGGAAGCCCGGCAAATTATCTTGGCTACCGAAAATCACCAGCACAAATGGCTTTCTACAATAGCCTATCTCAAAGAAAAGATGTTGATGGAACTTTATCTGCTATGGCCCTTTCTCTTGCTGGAAGACACTATCAGGAAATCAAAAACTATGAGATGGCCAATAAGGCTTATGGTCAGATTGGTGAACTCGAAAATTGGCTTATTACCGGTGAGTTTGAAAACATTTCAACAAGTGGGTTTGATAAAACATACGAAGTAATTGATCATCCTGAACTGAATGCGGTATTCTCCGGAAAACGAAACCGTAAGTTTGGCTGGCGAACAGTGCCATACAACCGATTGGATAAATGGTTTGATTTCACCTATTACAACAATTACAAAAATGCAGTTCAGTTTGCACAAACTTTTGTGAAAAGCCCAGCAAATATAACTGCCGAATTAAGAACAGGTGTTTCCGGCTCTGTTAAAGTATGGGTTAATGATCAGCTTATACTCAGCGTGGCAGAAGAAAGAAATAACGATCTTGATTCCTATATCAATTCAATTAAACTAAATGAAGGTTATAATAGAATCCTTGTTCAAATAGGAGAAAGTTATGCCGACAGATCTAATTTCATGATTCGATTAACGGATCAAAAAGGAATACCACTTTCCAACATCACTACAACTACCACTCCTCAAAATTACACAAAAGAAAACAGTTACATTTCGACCAAAATAAAACCTACAGCTTTTAATTATTTTGAAACTGAGCTAAAAAAATCTCCAAATAATTATCTAAATCAATTAATGTTGGCAAGACTTTACCTCCGACAAGGTGATATATTTGAATGCCGCAGTTTGCTCGAAAAACTAAAAAACCGCTTCCCAAAAAGCACTTATCTGAACATGATGATGATTGAGCTTTTTTCAAAAGCGAATAACAGAACAGGCATTGAAATGCTTCAGGAAGCTATAAAAACAAATGATCCGGAATCTTCATATGCTCTTGAACTTATGTACAATGAGTATCTTAACCAGAAAGATTACAACAATGCAACAGCAACCATCGCGAAACTGGAAAAGATATATGGTGAGAATGACAATATCTTCTTAAAGAAGATGAATGTTGCTGCTAAACTCCAAAACCAGCAGGAGGTAATTACATTGGCTGAAAGGTCATATGCGTTATTCCCTAATTCGGTTGATATCGTTGGTGTTAAATACGCAGTCGAAAAGGAAATTAAAAAAGATCCAAATGCGATTACTATTCTGGAAAAATACATAGCAGAAAATGATGATTATGCATCTGCAAAATACCTTGCGGGAATCTATTTTGATAAAGGAGATAGCGAGAAAGGTCTGGCAATATACAAAGATGAACTAAAAAATAATCCCATAGCATTTGGGGTATATTCAGATCTTGCCGCACAGTACCATAACCTTCAGCAATATGACAATGCCGAAAAAATATATTTGCAGGCACTTCTAATTGATCCGAATCATGCAGATACCTATACCTCACTTGGGCTCTTATATAACGTTAGTAAACAAAAAGAGAAAAGTATTGAGGCTTACAATAAAACACTTCAGATTAGTCCAAACAATTATGAGGCTATCAGATCTCTTAGAAGGTTACAGGAGAAAAAAGCTGTATTCGATTATTTTGTACAACCAGATATTAAAGCCATAATCAATGCTGCTCCAAAAGCATCTGATCATCCTGATGATCAGGTAATCGTATTAAATAGAGAAGTGCAAAAAGTTGTATATGAAAATGGTGGATCTGAAGAAAAACATTTCGAGACGACAAAAATACTTACCCAAAAGGGATTAGAATCCTATACCGAATACAATATCCCCTACAACAATGATCAAAGTTATAATATCGAAGTTGCGGAAGTTATAAAAGTAAATGGGACTAAAGTACCTGCAGAGCAAAATGGAAACAACCTCGTATTTACTAATGTTGAAATTGGTGATGTAGTTAATCTTCGATATACCATCGAAAATTATTTTACCGGACAAATGGCAAGTCATTTTTCCGATTCTTTTTATTTCTCAGATGGCTTGTCTTTTATTAATAAAAAATATTCATTATTAATTCATCAGGAAAAGCCATTCAAATACGTATTCTCTCAAGATGCTATTGTTCCTCAAAAAAACAAAAAAGATGAATTTGATCTGTATATATGGCAACAAGGAAACCAAAATGCTTTAATTTATGAAGACAAAATGCCTCCATCAGAAGATGTAGTTAATAAGTTGTATCTATCCTCTATCCCCAACTGGCAATTTGTATCTGATTGGTACAACAACATTGCAACAGCAAAAGCACGTAGCAGTTACGAAGTTAAATCTACTGTAAAAGAACTCTTTCAAAATCAAAAGAATGCAGATCCTTTAGCAAAAGTTAAAACAATCTATAGTTATATCACCCGGAATATTGCCTATAGCTCGGTGCCATTCAGACAAAATGGAGTAATTCCTCAAAACCCATCTACTGTGATCAACACACGTATTGGTGATTGTAAAGATGTTTCCACCCTATTTGTAGCAATGTGTAAAGAAGCCGGGATAGAGGCAAATTTAGCCTTAGTGAGTACCAGAGATAATGGCCAAAGCACCTTACCGCTGCCTAGCATAGACTTTAATCACTGCATCGCAAAAGCAACTATAAACAATCAGGATTACTGGCTGGAACTTACCTCAGGAAATCTGCCATTCAATACATTCAGCACTGGTTTTATAAATTCAAATGTACTTGAAGTAGGAACTAAATCTAATGAACTGATCAAATTTAATCCTCGAATAAGAGGCTACAATACGTTGAATTACCAGACGGGAATAAAAATCGAAAATATGGATATGGTAATCAGTGAAACAAATCAAAATACAGGCTCTGCTGTCAGCTATGTTCGTTCGTCTTATAATGACATGAGTAACAAAGATCAATTAAAAAAGATGAAAACAGACATCAGCGCTACTTATCCGGAGAATGAAGTCTACTCACTTAATTTTAAAAATCTGGACCCTGCAACCGCAACTTCAGATACACTGAGTGCCCAATCTTCTTATAGACTCATTAATGTGTTTAAGCCTGTTGCGGGAATGTCTATATTCTCCATCCCATGGTCCAATAAAATCCCCGCCTCTATTTTACAAATGGTACCAAACAGAAAATTTGGAATTGACCTTACTCAAATCTTTAGTATAGATGAGTCCAATGAACAATTAACACTAGAACTTCCTGCAGGTAAAAGCATGGTACAGCTACCTAAAAACTTAAATCTTTCAAATGATTTTATAGATTTTAGTATTGAAAACCAACAGATTGAAAACAAGATTATATTGAAACGAAGATTTCTCTTAAAAAAGGACATAGTACCTTTAAAGGAAACCGAGGCTTTCAATGCATTTTTCAAGCAAATAGTTAATGCTGATGACCAGCAACTGGCCATAAAATAAACGCTTAAAAACTTATATTATGAGAAACTTTTTTGTCTTCGTTCTTCTGCTTAGCAGCTCCTTTACATCAAAAGCACAAGAAAAAAATCATAAATTCTCCAAGACTATTGTTATCGCGACTTACCAGTAT
This sequence comes from Pedobacter sp., assembly GCF_041645105.1. Taxonomy (GTDB): domain Bacteria; phylum Bacteroidota; class Bacteroidia; order Sphingobacteriales; family Sphingobacteriaceae; genus Pedobacter. The sequence continues at coordinate 559,016 of NZ_JBAZQQ010000002.1, read as the reverse complement.
TCCGATAATGACAGATTGAAGAATATCCAACCTTTAGCTGCCAATTTAGAAAAAAAGACAGGATATAAAGTAGTAAGCAAGAGTTATCCGACAGTCTTTAGCCTGATTACTGCACTCAATGAGAATAAGGTGGATTTGGCACTTATCAGTACTTTCGGTTATATGCTTTTTGATGCCAGCAATGAAGTTTCCACAATGGAAGCTGTTGCTGCACTGGAGGTGAAAACTGGGGAAAAAGACAATTACAAAACTGCCTTCGTTGTGCCTTGGAATTCGAAGATCACTTCATTTGAAGCTATCAAAGGAGAAGCCAAAAACATGAGACTGGCATTAGTTGCCGAGGGCTCTACTTCAGGGAATTTAGTGCCTAGATTAATACTTACAGGGGCTGGGATCATTAATGCTGAGACTCAGTTTCAATCAGTAAATTATGTAAAAACGCATCAACAAACGATTCAGACAGTGGCTAGTGGCCAGGCTGATCTTGCTGCAATGGGCAGTGTTGATTATTTTTCATTTATTGCTAATAAAGAGAATGATAAAAAAGTAAGATTAATTAAAATGTCTCCAGAAATCCCTTTGGGACCAGTATTGTTAAATAAACAATTACCACAGCGATTGAAAACAGAAATTGTTACCATTCTGTTGAAGTTACATGACCAAAATCCAGCAGTACTTTCTTCTGTAAAATCTGGTTGGTCTGAGGCTCGTGATGCTGAACGTTTTATAGCAATCGATTCAGGTTACTATCAACCGTTCAAGTCAGGCCTTGGCAGTCCGGATGAACTATCAAGAATCATAAAACAATTTACAAAGTAAGTTTTATGCTGCCGCCTGGCGATTATATTTATGCTTATAATCCATAGGAGACATACCCGTTGCCTTCTTAAAGGCAGTTCTGAAAGCTTTTACATCTGCATAACCTACTTCGTACATCACCTCATTTATATTCTTTGAAGTGTTTTCAAGCTGCTTCTTGGCAGCTTCAACTTTTACCCGCTGAATATATTCAGCAGGTGAATTGCTTGTTGCTTTTCTAAAACGTCTTTCAAAATGGCGCCTGCCAATGGCAAACTTATCTGCAAGGATATCTACAGATAATCCGTTAGCATAGTTTTGTTCAATAAATTCCTGAGCCTGTTTAATAGGTTCATCCTCATGTTTCTTCTGACCATTAAACATCACAAATATCGACTGACTTTGGCGATCTATTTCAATAGCGAAATACTTGGCTGTCATAATAGATATCTCTCTACCAGCATATTTCTCAATGATATGTAACATCAAATTCAGATAAGATGTTGCACCTCCACTGGAATAAAGCCCTTCAATCTCTGTAATAATACTCCCCTCGGTCATGGATACTTCCGGAAACATTGACCTGAACTCATTGGCAGAAAACCAATGTGTAGAGCATGATTTTCCATTCAGTAAGCCAGTCGATGCCAGCAGAAATGCACCGAGGCAAAAGGAGGCCACTTCTGCTCCTTTCTTATATTGATTAACGATCCATGGTATAAAATCTGCATTAAGATCAATTGTAGATTTCATATCACCTGATAATGCAGGTATAATGATAAGGTCTGTTTTTTCAAGATTAGAAATTATAGTATCAGTATTCACTGATATCACTCCGTTGCTAAGTGTCACCTTTTCAGTTAGCCCCACCAACTGAATGTCAAATACGGGTTCTTTTCCAGCATTCACCAAAAACTGGTTGACAACAGTAAAGATGGCTTTGGGATCCAATATTGTAGAAGGAACAGCTTCATAGGGCACTAAAATCGATATCTGTTTCATATGGCTTTATTGAAAACAATATATGCTGAGTTTTACATTGATCAAATTTAAAGAATTAATTAATACTGATCTATTAAATAAATACGAAGAGTCGCAAATGGCCCGTAATGTAGTCGGGTTTATACAGTATCGACCCTATAAATCTCATCTACCTTTGAATAACAAAAAAAATTGTTTTTTGAAGACCTGGATAACATATCCGGAAGATCATGTATACAGAAGTTAAATGAGGAAGATCATTTTGTCAATTAATATAACCGAAGATGGGTTTGTCGCTGATCCTGACGGTAGCCTGGACTGGCATTTCCCATATTGGAATCATGAAATGTGTAACTCAATGAGCCGAATACTAAGCGAATGCGATACTGTATTACTTGGAAGAAATACCTACAATGCATTTGCCGGATACTGGATGCTTAAGGAGAATGATCTAAGTATACCTGCAATGGATGTCCCCATGGCTTACATGATGAACCTCTATAGCAAAGTGGTAGTTTCCAGTTCATTGAGCAGACTCCCCTGGAGGAACTCTCATCTAGTTAATGGAAATATACTACAAGAAATTAAAAAACTAAAAGAGCAGCAAGGAAAGGATATAATTGTATTGGGTAGTTGCCAGTTGGTATCCCTTCTAATTCAACATGATTTATTAGATGAGTATTATATATGGATTCACCCTGTTACAATTAGAAGTGGGAAACAACTATCTAAGCTGACAAAATATCTGGCTAAACTAAAACCCAGCAATGTAGAACAATTTGATTGTGGCGTAGTCAAACAGGGGTTTATAAAATAAGCCTACTTATGAGATTTATCCAATCTCGATAGCAGTATCCTTTTTAAGCTCTTTAAGCACAAAACTACTGCTCAGTTTAGATATATTAGCAATAGACGATATTTCTTCAATCACAAAAGAATGATAGGTATTTACATCTTCTACCGCAATTTTGAGGATATAGTCACTACTTCCTGCAATACACATCACTTCCAGAACTTGCTTAAATTTTATAATAGAATGTTCAAACTCTTTTAAAGCGGCTATTGATTGCTCCTTAAGTGTCACTGTGCAAATAACCATGAGGTGCTTACCTAACTTCTCCCGATTAACCAATGCAACATACTTATCAATGTATCCTTCATTTTCAAGCTTCTTTATTCGCTCATAAGTCGGGGACTGGCTGAGTCCTATTCTAGAGGCAATCTCTTTCACATGAAGTGAAGAGTCCCTTTGTAAAAGGTTTAGGATTTTTATATCCATTATATCTAATGCAGCCATAATATTGTGGTTAAGCTTTATTCATCATCTTTTACCGATTCCTTATCTTCTGTGGCCTGATTGTAACCCTGCGTATACTTAATGCTGCCCCAGGCTGTTAACATCAATATGATGTCATCGTCTTTTAATGGGCCAGAAACCTGACTTTGGCAGTACACTAAAAATTCATTTTCTGTCATAATTGATGCAAATTAACAAGAAAAAAGAATGAGATTGAAAATAAAAATGTCTACTGATGAAGTAACTTAGCCTTTACATACAACATTTGGCCTGTAAATTGGTTACTTTAAAATATGGTTAGATTAATAAGAATTATTATAATTTTGGCAGTAATCGGGTTTATTGCCTGGTTAGTTACTTCAAAGTGGAGTTTAAAAACAACCGTTGAAAGTAAACATCAGCTTTTAGTTGACCGGGTCGAAGCTATGGGTAAACTTGAACTGGTAAAATATCGCATCAGCGATGTGCTGGAGCACAAAAACAAAACACCATTTTTACCTGATGCCAGTGTATTATTGATCATCAAAGCTGATGCCGTTGGCTGTATTGACCTCACTAAAATTAAATCAGAACATATACAAGTATATGGAGACTCTGCAGTAGTACAACTTCCTCAACCAGAAATTTGTTATATCAAAATTGACCATAAAGCTTCCCGTGTATATGATACTAAAATGGCCTTTTTCAGAGAGGCAGACCTTGTTGATGAAGCATATAAAAGTGCTGAACAACAAATTTATAACGAGGTTCGTAAATCTGATATCTTACAACAAACGCGTTCAAATGCACTCCATGTATTAGCCCCTATTTTAAAAGGCTTGGGTTACAATAAAGTCACCTTAACTTTTGAACAAAAAATATTCGAAAAACATTAAGTTTGTATAAAACATTTCGCTTTCATTTATGACCATTAAAAAACTATTCTCGCTATTCATTCTCCTTGGTACATTTAATTGTGCCATAGCTCAAAAGAAACAAAACACTTACTTTTATAAAAACAATAACAAAAGAGTTTACAGTATCGATAGTGCTGATTTCATCAGGATCATTCAAGAGCCTGATAGTGGTTCTAATTATTTTAAGTTAATTGAAGCTTATCCGGATGGAAAAATTAAAACCAGAGGTAGCTTGTCGTCCTTTAGTCCTCTAAGATATGAAGACCAGTACATTTCCTACTACAAAAATGGAAAGAAACGTCAAATGACAACTTATAAGAACAATATAATTAATGGTCCAATATATTATTACTTTGAAAATGGATTATTAAATAAAATGGTCGAAATTAAGCCTTCACAAATAGAAAAAAGCAAATCGAATAATCGCTCACGTGAAACGGATACACTTGTCATGTATCAGGCTGATTCTACCAATCGCGTTATGGTTCAAGATGGAAATGGTCGTGTCACTATGAATATTTCTTCATATGACGGTGCTATTTTGGATGGCGAATATAAAAATGGGCTTAAGTATGGCATCTGGACTATGAAAAGCAACGATGGCATTTACAGTTATAAAGAAGAATACCACGATGGAAAATTTATCACTGGAGAAAGTGAAGTTAAAGGGATTAAATCTAAATACACTTCTCTCTATCAACCCGCTACCTTTAAAGGAGGGATGGATAATTTTTATAGCTATATAAAGAGATCAGTAAATTATCCTAAGGATGCAATGAAAAATGACATCCGGGGAAAGGTGTTTTTAAGTTTCATTATTGATACCGATGGTTCCCTTACAAATATCGAAGTCATAAGAAAATTGTATCCATCACTAGATACTGAAGCCTTAAGTGTAATAGAGAATTCACCTAAATGGATTCCTGCAAAAATACATGGCCTTCCAGTCAAAATGAAATTCAATGTCCCAATTTCATTTTCCTTCACTGAACAGCATTCTCCATTTCCACCAGAGAATAAACTCAATAATCGCAGAGGCTTTTAGTTTGGCACGAAAGTAGATTCAATAGTTTATAAATTAAAAGATTATGAATTTACCATCAATTAGAAGGGTTAATTTTAAAAAAGTGAAATCGGATGTACGACAAGGTTTTAAAAACCTTGCAGAAGGTGGATTTAAACAGATCTTTAATCAGATTAATCAGCTTAACATTAAAAAAGGTGTCGACAGTATGGGTATTGATAAATTCATCAATCAATGTGCATTACTGGCTGCTGGTTCTGGCGTAATTACTGGCGTTGGCGGCATTGGCACCATGCTCATCGGAACTCCATTAGATGTCATCAATCTTATTACTCAGCAATTCAGAGTAACCTTAGCAATCTCTTATCACAATACAGGAACCTACAAAATCAGCTTTGAAGATTTCTTTAAAATTGTAGCAAAGTCAGTTAAGGCAGATACAAAACTTGCAATCAGCAAAAATGTCATGGAGGAAGTAGCTGAACGTATACTTTTAAGTCTTGGGTCAAAAGCCAGCAGACGCTTGGTTCCTATTGTTGGCGGACTGATTGGTGGAACAATAAACTACCTGTTTATTAAAGGAGTAGCGAATGAACTAAGGCCTAAATCTCTTTAATATCCGAGTGTTTTATCCATCCAGCACTTCCATTAGGCAAAGTAACCTTTATCCAGTCTGCATCACTATCCAGTATGGTTACTTTGGTACCATCATGAATTACGAATAAAGTTTTTTGTTTACTGTCTGGACCGCTTTTAACATCAGCTGATCCTGCAAATACAATCCCCTGCTTATTATCATTCAGATAATGAAATTGAACACTAGACATAATCAGGAAAACAATTCCTAATAGCAAGGTCGTGATGCCTGAATAAAATGCTGCTTTCTTAGGTAAGGGCGCAACTAAAAAGAGATAAGCTATCAAAAAACCAAAGCCTCCAATAAAGCACAGTACAGTAAGAACAGATAGCGTATTTAATGAAAAGAAATAAATAAAAGCTTTCCACCATTTAGTCAGAAAAAACTCGGGTACCACTTCTATCCTATCCGTAATTTTAAGATTAGCCAATTGCAGGTTTAACTGAATATCAGCATCTCCAGGACTAATTTTCAAGGCTTTCTCATAATTTAAAATCGCTTGAGAAATTTCTGAAAGCTTGTAATTTGCATTACCCAGGTTAAAATAAACCTCGGCCGATTGATACCCTGCATCCAATACTTCCTGATAAGCTATTGCAGCCTCTTTAAACTGATTTTTAGCATAAGCAGCATTTCCTTGCTTAAATAAAGCTTCTGCATCGACTTCCTTTGCCGAGCCACAAAATGACATGGTCAATAAAAGCAGGCAGGTACAAAAATTATATTTTAATAAATTACGCATGGTTCTCAATGTCGTTAATGATACTTTTAGCCTTATCAAATACTTGTTGTTCAGCAGATACTCCCATCGGAGCATATCTGGCCATTTCACATAAGTCTAGTGTATCTGTCAATTGACTAATCAATTCCTCTTTTATCCCAGCTTGAGTTAACTTCTCTACTATATGCTCTTTATTCAACTCAGCAGCAGGTATATTAAACTTATCACTAAGGTATTGATACAAGCCTTTATAAACATCCTGATAAAACATGGTTTTATTTCCTGCTGCTAATTGCTTTTGCGCATTCGCAAGATGTTTAGTTGCAATTTTATTTGCATTTCTTCCTTTTACCTTTACCTGATCTCTATTTTTTTCTCTGTATTGATTTCGATAAATAAATGCACCGATAAATAACAATGGGCCCAGGAAAAGCAAAATATAATAAGTACCCGATCCGAAAAAAGCACTTCCCTTTTTATACAGTCCAGAAGTATTTGTTTTGATATAGGAAATATCCTTAGCCAACATTTTAATATCTTTCTGATTACCTGAAGAATATGCGGTAACATTAGATCCTGGAGCACCTTTTGCAACTTTTAATTCAAAAGGTCCGGCATTAAGCGTTACATACTTTCCTGTGGCAGGATTAAAGTAAGAGAATTTTAATGGTTCAATGGTATAATTTCCTTCATGCCTCGGAATCAACAGATAAGTATAATCTCTTGTCCCACTAACACCACTCATACTCTCGGTAATACGGTCATTAATCTTAGGATCATACTTCTCCAGATCTGCAGGAAAATTCACCTGGGGCGCTTTCAATAGTTTAAGATTACCTGAACCGGTAATTTTAAGGTTATAATTTAATGCTTCATTAGCTTTAAGCGAAGATTTATCTACAGAACCAACTATAGAAAACTGCCCAACAGCGCCATCAAAGCCTTCTGGTTTACCGGCATCTGGCAATGGCTTTACATTAATCGTTACTGGTGCTGTTTTCACCTTATACTTTACATCCTCATAAGAGCCTCCTCCAAAAAGCTGTTCTATAGGATCATTAGATGGTACCGTGGTGCGTACCAGAAAAGTCATGATCAATGGATCAAGTGTTAACTTGCCAAAACGCTCTGGAAATAAAATGATTTCTTTTAATACTGCAACATGATACCTTTGTCCGTTATATTCCTCTTGTTTCCAGTCTATATTATTAGATCCCTTTATTTCCTGGCTCCAAAAACCATTAAAATCAGGTAATTTATCTGCTTCATTTCCTACAATAGGGATATTTGTATATAGCTTGTAGGTGACAGCAATCTGCTCTCCCTGATATACATTCGTTTTATTGGCAATAGCCCGCATAAACAACCGTCCTGAAATATCAGATGATTTACCACTTGGTGACGCTCCTGATTGTCGCCCCCCTGCCCCAGACGGCTGTTGTTGTTGAGTTCCAGCTCTACCCTTTGTCACCTTGATCCGTAAAGGGTTAGATTTATAATCTCTACCATCCACAGTCATCGTAGCAGATCCTATGGTATATTCTCCCTCTTTGGCGGCCGACAATACAAAACTGATTGTCATACTCGAAGTGGTTTGTCCGTTCACAGAACTCTGACTAAAAGCTTGATTCGGACCTGATAAAACATTAAATCCGGCAAATGATGGCCGATCAAATGATGAAATATTCCCACTTGTTGTAAAATAAACTTCAAACTGTTCTCCCGCTGCCACTTGAGTTGAGGAGGCGGTAGCAGTAACTTTAGAGCCTTGTGCAAAGCTAAAGGCCGACCATAAAAGCAACACCGATAATAAATAATACCTAATTTTCATTCTATTCGCGCTATACTCCTTTACCAGTCTTTAACAATACGTTTCTTTACCCCTTTTGCCTTTTTATTTTTCAACTTATCCTGGGTATTCTTCTCTTCATTTTTTAAGGCTTCAAGCATTCGCTCAGCATCTTCTTTTGATAATTTATCAGCTTGTGGCTGTTGCCCCTGCTGATCCTTTTTATCCTGATCATTTTTATCCTTGTCTTGCTGATCTTTCTTTTCCTGATCCTTCTTGTCCTGGTCTTTCTTATCCTGATCCTTTTTATCTTGATCTTTCTTGTCCTGTTCTTTTTTATTCTGATCCTTTTTATCCTTATTCTTATCCTTATTGTCCTTTTCCTGCTGCTGTTGCTGCTTTAACTTTTCCTGAGCATAAGCAAGATTGTAACGCGTCTGGTCATCTTTAGGATTATTCATTAATGATTTCTTGTAGGCTTCAATACTTTCTTCCAGCTTTTTAGATTCCAGCAATGAATTTCCAAGGTTATGATAGGCTTGTGCCTTTACAGATTTATTATCAGACGTAGTAGCAATCTCATTAAATTTCTGTGCAGCATTATCGAACTTCTTCTGTTTATATAGGGCGTCACCAAGATTAAAATTACCGGCTACAGACTCCTTTGTTTTCTCTACAGATTTCCTGTAGCTAGCCTCTGCTTCTGCATATTTCTGCTGTTGATATAGCTTATTACCATTGTGGATATCTCTCTTTTCTTTTTGAGCAAAGACAACGGATCCCTGTAATACTATATATATAACAATGATAAATTGCTTCATGACCTCACTTCAAATAAATTCAACTCACTCAATTTTAGATTTCTACGGTTAGAAATGAAGAATTCCAAAACCAATAACAAAAGCGCAAATCCAACAAAAAACTGGAATCTGTCTTCATAATTCTTAAAGTTCTTACTATCGTAGGTCTTCTTCTCCATTTTATTCACCTGATCCATCACAATGTTTAAACCGCTGTTAGCATTGCTTGCTCTCACATAAACACCTTGACCTGCTTCTGAAATCTCTTTACACATTTCTTCATTTAACTTGCTGACTACCGTTTTACCTGCTTCATCTGTATGAAAGCCTACAGGCTTTCCATTTTTATAAATCGGAACAGGCGCACCTTCAGGTGATCCCAAGCCAATAACATGAATGGCAACATCTTTTGCACTGGCAGATTTAGCAGCAGAGACTGCATCGTCTTCATGGTTTTCACCATCAGTCATCAAAATCATGGCCTTACTGGTGCCATTTACAAAGTTAAAGGACTTCATCCCCATATCTATTGCAGCCCCGATAGCCGTACCTTGTGTAGGAACAATATCTGTTGTGATATTATTTAAGAATAACTTAGCCGCAGAATAATCAGTAGTAATAGGCAACTGCACATAAGCATCTCCTGCAAAAATAATGATACCTATGCGGTCGTTGCGTAAATTATCTATCATTTGAGAGATGGCCCGTTTGGCATTTTCTAATCTATTTGGAGCCAGATCACCGGCCAGCATACTATTCGATACATCCAGCAAAATCATCAGATCTGCTCCATTACGCTTCCCTTCTTCAATTTTAGTTCCGATCTGAGGATTTGCTATTCCTATTACCAATGAGGCATAAGCCAATGCGAATAAACTGAACTTCCAAACCGGTCTGCTTAAAGAAACTTCAGGCATCATTCTTCTAACAGTATGTTCGTCGCCCAACGACAATAATGCCTTCTTTTTCCATCTGCGAACCACCAGAAAGATAACCACCATCAAAGGGATTAACAGTAGTCCCCATAAAAAATCTATGTGTTCAAAACGTAACATATCATTAAGTTAAGGCTCCTTTAAAAATTGTATTTCTTAACAAAAACTCCAACATCAGCAATCCCAATGCAATCAACAAAAATGGGACAAAACGTTCCGTTTTTTTATGGTATTGAGTAACGGCAATCTTCGCTTTCTCTAACTGATCGATCTGCTGATAAATCTTTTTCAGTGTGGCATTATTAGTAGCACGGAAATATTGTCCACCTGTTAATTTGGCGATATTCTTCAATACTCCCTCATCAATAGTCACCGGTACTTGCTGATACTCGGTACCAAAAGGTGTTTTTACAGGGTAAGGTGCATAACCTTTAGTACCAACGCCCACTGTATAAACCCTCACATTCATTTGCTTGGCAATTTCTGCTGCCGTTAAAGGTGGTATAGAGCCTGTAGTGTTAGAACCGTCTGTAAGCAAAATCACCACCTTACTTTTAGCATCACTTTCTTTTAAACGGTTCACTGCTGTCGCCAATCCCATTCCAATAGCTGTTCCGTCTTCAATCATTCCATTGTTAATCTCAGCAAAAAGATTAATCAGTACATCATGATCAATAGTGAGCGGACACTGAGTAAAGCTCTCACCACTAAAAATAACCAAACCAATACGGTCTTCCGGACGGTCTTTTATGAAGTCGATAGCAATTTGTTTACCTGCTTCCAAACGGTTTGGTTTTAAATCTTCGGCAAGCATACTTCCCGAGATGTCGGTAGCTATGATAATATCAATACCTTCAGTAGTAGAATTTTGCCAACTGAAAGCAGATTGTGGTCTAGCTAAGGCAAGAATCAATGCAATAAATGCCAAAATACGCAATACAATTCCGTAGTGCCTCAAGCTGGCATATTTACTTTTTTTAACTGATGAAAATCCTTTTACAGCCGACATCCGTAAACTTCCCTGAAGCTTATTCTTCCTCCAGATATTCCAACCTATCATCAAAGGAATGATGATCAGCAACCAAAGAAAGCCTTTATTGGCAAATTCAATTCCGCTAAACAGGTTCATTATTGTTATTTTGTACTTTATGATCTGTAAATGGAGCAGGTTTTGTGTTCATTACAAAACTAATCGCATTTTCCATACTCTGTTCATTTTCAATATTTAAAGGGCTAGCCTTTGCAAACTTCACCAGATCAGCCAACAAGAGCATTTGCCTTAAGCCATTTCTTTGCTGTTCAGGGATTTCAAGATGTCTTAATCCCGAAAATATCTCCTCGGAAGTCTGTTCCAAAGCATTGATATGATACCTCTTTTCCAGGTAATCCCTGATGATATCTGTTAACTCGCTATGGTATTCTTTTACTTTTCCTTGCTCCCAAAGTTTCTCCACTTTCAAAGTACTTAGCTTTTCTAAAACCTGGATATCCAGTGGCACAGCAGGTTTGGCTGGTTCAACTTTTACCGGCCTGTTTTTACGTTTTTTTATCAGGTACCATATCAGTGCTGCAATAAGCAAAACACCTAAAACCGAAAATGCTACTAATTTTTTATTGTCCCTTAACCAATCCATAAATGAATAGCTCACGGCTAATGGCTCTTTAATATCATAAATAGCTTTTGTGGTATCCACTTTTACTTCGGCTACCTCTAAAGGAATTGCTTGTGTAGTGAGATTCCCATCTTTACTCCCAAAAGCATAGGACGGAATCATATGCAGGCCAGAATCAAATGATGTTATGGTATATTGCCTGCTGATGGTCGTAATCCCTGGATTTTTTTGGTCAGAAAGGGTATCAGTCTTGCCCATTTCTACAATCTGTACTTTCGAGGAAATAGTATCTGCAAGTACTGGAAAATCTACATTAGCATTCACTGGCAAATGTGCCTTTAAACGCAAAATAGTCTGATCTCCCAGCTTGATACTAGTCTGGTCCAGTGTAGCCTCAACTTTTATTTTCTGAGCATTTGCCGTATAAGTTAAACCGGCTAAACACAAGATCAAACACCAGCTGAAATTAAAATATTGTTTCATATCCTTATCTCCTGGTTTCCCTTTTCTTAAACAAAGTCATTAATGGTTTAATATAAGATTCATGGGTACCGATTTTGGTAAAATCTACACCAGATTTCCTGAACTGCTCTTCCAGCTTATCGTTTCTTTCCAATGCCGCTGCTGCAAAAGCAATGCGCACATCTCTATCTGCTGTATTTACCCATTCAATCTGACCAGTTTCTTCATCTTTTATCGGAATCAACCCTAAATTCGGAAAGGTTTCCTCATGCTTATCATATAATCTTAAAGCAACCAGATCATGTTTTCGATTGGCAATTTTAAGTTCATTTTCAAAAGGACCACTCATAAAATCTGAAATCAAAAAAGCCGTACATCTCTTTTTTATGGCGCTGGTAAAATAGCGTAATCCCTCTGCAACATTGGTACCTTTGTTCTCCGGTTTAAAATCTATCAGCTCTCTGATGATCATCAGAATATGGCTTCTACCTTTTTTCGGTGGAATAAACTTTTCCACCTTATCACTAAAAAACAGTACCCCCACTTTATCATTGTTCTGTATTGCAGAAAAAGATATTACGGCACAAAGCTCAGTAGCTAGCTCCTGTTTCAACTGAACTTGTGTTCCAAAGTTCTTTGATCCACTCACATCTACCAGCAGCATTACTGTCATTTCCCTTTCTTCATCAAATACTTTTACGTAAGGATGGTTGAAACGGGCCGTTACATTCCAATCGATGGTACGGATTTCATCCCCTACCTGGTATTCCCGCACCTCGCTAAAGGCCATACCACGCCCTTTGAAGGCTGATTGGTATTCTCCAGAAAAAATCTGATTACTTAAGCCACGACTCTTTATCTCGATCTTTCTAACTTTCTTTAACAGGTCTTTGGTATCCATAATTAAGGCACTTCTACAGCATTTAATATTCCTGTAATGATGGTTTCTGTATTGATATCTTCAGCTTCTGCCTCATAAGATAAACCTATACGGTGTCTTAAAACATCATGACAAACTGCTCTTACATCTTCCGGGATTACATAACCACGTCTTTTGATGAAGGCGTAAGCTTTTGCTGCTAATGCAAGGTTGATACTGGCACGAGGGGAAGCTCCAAAACTGATCAGATTTTTATATTCTGGCAGCTTATAATCACCAGGGAAACGGGTAGCGAAAACTATATCAATGATGTATTGTTCGATTTTCTCATCCATATACACCTCTTTAACTACCTTTCTTGCTCTTAAAATATCATCAGTATGAACAACTACATTTGGTGTCGGCATTCCCTGAGGTGCAATATTTGCACGCATAATTTTCTTTTCATCTTCCTTTTTCGGATAACCGATCACTACTTTCAGCATAAACCTGTCTACCTGAGCTTCTGGTAAAGGATAGGTTCCTTCCTGTTCTATCGGATTTTGTGTTGCCAAAACAAGAAATGGCTTTGGCAGCGGAAAAGTATTGTCGCCGATAGTAACCTGACGCTCTTGCATCGCTTCTAATAAAGCACTTTGCACTTTCGCCGGCGCACGGTTAATCTCATCGGCAAGGATAAAATTTGAAAACAATGGTCCCTTTCTAACTATAAATTCTTCTTTCTTTTGATTATAGATCATTGTACCAAGCAAATCCGCTGGTAATAGATCTGGTGTGAACTGAATCCTGCTAAATCCAGCGTCAATTGCTTTCGACAAAGTATTGATCGCTAATGTTTTTGCTAATCCTGGGACCCCTTCTAATAAAATATGTCCGTCAGCTAATAAACCAATCAGCAAACGTTCTACCATATACCGCTGACCAACAATCACTTTATCCATTTCCATGATCAGGAGATCAATAAAAGCACTTTCCTTTTGTATCATTTCATTCAGTGCACGGATATCTGTTCCATACGAAGAATGCTCAGTAATATTAGTTACTTCTTCCATTTATACACACATTTTTATTTATTGCGAAAATTAGACAAACTTATTTTTTTCGCAGCAGCAAATAGTGAAATATAATGTTAAAATATGTTAAAAAGGGAATTTAGGCAGACTCTTCGGAGACTGGAATAAGTTTTTTTCTTTTTGAAGGAAGAAAAAAATTAATCCTATGTCTCCTCTGAGCAACCAAAATTCCTGGTCAAAACTCAGATCCACAGTAAAAGACCTAAATAAAGCAGCAAATGATAGCAACAGGTCTTGCAAATCGTTTGTCATAGTTGCATGACTTATTAAATTGCACGATCATATAATATGCATAGCAGTATATTGCCACAATTACTGTAGTACAGATTATCAGGCCGTTGAGTTAGCCTTAGCTTAATTTCGCAGAGCAGATCTTTTGATAAGCGCCATCCCATAATTCAATCCTCTTTTGAAGGGATCTAATGGTTGCGGCTTCCGCAGCTTTCCAATAGGATTCACTCTCGCCACAAAGCTCTGAAGTCATAGCCAGGGCCAGGTGACTGTGATGATCGCCATCTACTTCAATATGACGGTCTAAATAGTATTTAAAGAGAGAGATCTGATCAGGAAATTTTCTGTTCAGGTCATTTACGATAGTTAGAAACATATTTGGAATCAAATCCTCACGTCCAAATGTAAAGGTGCTGGCTTGTAAATGTGCTGCTCCGCTATTAATTATTTCAAAGGTATAATCTACAAATTTTCTGGCCTCTAATGGGGTATTAGCAGTGGTATATGCCTCCTCAAAATTACCTGTAGCTTTTAACGTTTCAATAAATTGGGTGATATCATTAATATTTGCACCGCATTGTTGCATGGCATCAAGGTACATTTCATAATGACTTTTTTGAACACCATGTGCGTCAATATCTGATTCTTCACCAGCAACAATTTCATTGATCAATGCTCGTGTACTACCAGAACCTACAGGAAACCATGGTACATTTGTAGAGGTTAGATTGATCTGTAAAGATTTCAACAAAGACATGAAGTCCCACACTGCATATACATGATATTCCATAAAGATTCGTAAATCCTTTAGGTCTTCAATTACTGCATATACTTTATGATTAATGATTTGTTCCCTTAATGGGATAATTGATGTTTGTATGTTTTCCAGATGCCCGTTCATTACGTCCCCCTTTTTATTTAGGCTGCAAATGTAAAAGTAAATCTTGATTGTTTGTTAATGCACAAAATTTCATTAATGCTAGTGCAAAATTTCAGACGTAAATTCAGACCATAATTTTAAATAAAAATAAAATACAGAATAATATTCTAATTCCATAAACACAAATAACATATTATTCTTTTGTGTGTAAATTTGCGACTTAAACAAAACTAACTTACATAAAGAAAAATGAGCATAAACTCCTTATCATCAGGCGAAAACCAAACATTGGAAAAATTACTGGAAGAAGTAAAATTGAATACCGGACATTTCATGGGATATCCTGTATCCAAAGATTTCGACTATTCAGAATTGACCCCTTTTCTGGAATATCCTATGAATAACCTTGGTGATCCATTTGTTCCATCCACTTATGCTGTTGGTTCTCGTGAATTAGAAAAAGAAGTTGTGCAATTCTTTGCCGATCTATTCAGAGCACAAACTGACGATTGGTGGGGGTATGTAACCAATGGTGGCTCTGAAGGAAACCTTTATGGCTTGTACCTTGCCAGAGAGCTACATCCAAAGGGAATGGTTTACTACTCAGAGGCTACGCACTACAGTGTACAAAAGAACCTGCACCTATTGAATATGTCTAACATTGTAATTAGTACCCAAGACAACGGAGAGATTGATTACGAAGATCTGGAAAACACCATAAGAATGAACCGTCATATGCCTGTTATCATTATGGCTAATATAGGCACTACCATGACTGAAGCACGTGACGACGTCAGTAAAATCAAACTCATCCTAAAGAAACTGGCCATCAAACATTATTACATTCATGCAGACGGTGCCTTATCCGGCAGCTACAGTGCTTTAATTGAACCACGACCAGCATTCGATTTCGCTGACGGCGCTGATAGCATTGCCATTAGCGGTCATAAATTCATAGGATCACCCATGCCCTGCGGCGTAGTTGTAGCCAAAAAATCAAACCGCGACCGCATTGCCCGTTCTGTAGCCTACATCGGTAGTATGGACACTACTATTTCAGGCTCTAGAAATGGACATAGCCCACTCTTCTTATGGTATACCATCAAAAAACTGGGTATAACCGGCCTAAAAAAACGTGCTCAACATTGCCTTGAAACCGCCGCTTATGCAGAAGAAAAACTCAAAGAAATCGGTATCCCCGCATGGCGCAATGCCAATGCCATCACAGTAAACTTCCCTGAGCCTGATGTAAAAATCAGACAAAAATGGCAACTCGCAGCCGAAGGTGGCTGGTCGCACATCATCTGCATGCCCAACATCACTAAAAATCAAATCGATCAACTGATACAAGAAATCAAAGCCACAGAAATACCAGTCCTTTAAACGTCCTGCTATTATAAGCCCTGCTACTTAAACACCCTGCTGCTATACACCATGCTACTTATACACCCTGCTTGACAAAAAAATCACCTTCTCCGAAAGGACATAGGAACTTTGCCTTCTTCAGGCAAAGATTCCAGTCCTAGAGGAGAATGGTTATTTTTTCCCTTTTAATAGGTTTTTAACCTTTTTCGAATTACTATCCGCCACCAAATACATACACGGCACCAGGACCAGTGTTAAGAAAGTTGCAAAGCTCAATCCAAAAATAATCGTCCACGATAAAGGCCCCCAGAAAGCCACATTATCACCACCAAAATAAAGGTGTGGATGAAACTCCGTAAACATCGTCACAAAGTCTATATTTAGCCCTACAGCAAGCGGAATCAAGCCCAACATAGTTGCCGTTGCTGTTAACAACACCGGGGTCATCCTGGTGCGCCCTGCCTCAATCACAGCTTCCCGAACCTCCATCCCCTGACTCACCATCAGATCAGCAAACTCCACCAACAGGATCCCGTTACGCACAACAATTCCGGCCAGTGCAACAATCCCTAATCCAGTCATAACGATAGACAACTCCATTCTAAAAATGGTCACACCAAGCAATACCCCAATAATACTAAACAAGATTTCACTTAAAATCACAATTGGTTTAGTGATTGAATTAAATTGAAGCACTAGAATAATCAGAATGATAAACAAGGCACTAATTAAGGCAGTCCCTAAAAATGCCGCAGTTTCCAACTGCTCCTCCTGCTCACCAGCCATCTTAATTTCCACCCCGTCAGGTGCTTTAAATTCATTGATCTCAGATTGAATATTTGCTACTACCTCATTGGCATTATACTCCGATAAAACATTAGACGAAAGAATAATGATCCTTTTCTGCTGCTTACGCTTAATTCCACCATAAGTATTCACATAATCAATATCAGCAAAAGAAGAGATCGGCACCTGCCTGATGATACCATTCATAGCCATATCCCTATACGTAATCTTCATGTTTCTCAATGCTTCCAGATTATTCCGCTGATCCTCCTGAGCACGTACATTGATTTCATAATCATCATTTTCATCCCTGAATTTTGATATCTCCTTACCAAACAGTGCTGTCCGCAAGGCACCACCTATCTGAGCTGTTGAAATTCCCTCTCTATTTGCTCTCTCCCTGTTTATATCAAAAATAATCTCAGGCTTATTATTTTGAAAATCCGACTTAAGCTCCTCTACACCAGCAATCTGTTTATTATCCAAGTACTTTTTTAAGCGATCCGATGTTATCGCAATAGAATCCAGGTTATCACCGGTAATTTCAATACTGATTGGCTTAGCTGTTGGTGGACCACCCTGTTCCTGTGCCACACTAATTTCTGCACCAGGAATTCCCTTTACAGCATCACGAATTTTAGTAAGATAACCTGTGGTCGCTTCTCCAGTTCGTTTACCAAAAGGGACAAAAGCAACTGTAACTTTCCCCTTGTTGGCATATTCACCTTGATCTTCACCTTGTGGATCAGTAACTCCAACAGTCACGTTTGAAATGACAGAAGATACATCAGGATTATTGCGACCAACTACTTTAATAACTTTTGCTTCAATCTTTTCCACCACTTTACTTGTGTAAGCCTGGTCGGTACCCACAGGTAATTCGATATAAACATAAACAAAGTTAGGATCTGCAGTAGGGAAAAACACAACCCTTGGTGGTACTACACTGACCAGGAACAAAGTGAGAAAAAACAAACCTACTGTACTCCAGATCATGGTCCGCGGACGTTTTAAAGCCCAAACGATCAGGTTGTGATAACCATTAATTGCCTTAGGCCAAATCACAGTCTGGAATTTCTTAATCACCCTGCTCAGTACAAAATGATTCAACAGATAAAGTAAGGCCATCAATACCACAAAATTCCCTATTCCAAAATTAACAAGGTATCCCAGCAATGCTACTACAGTAAAAACCAGCAAAGTAATTTTAACAGCTCTATTAAAAGTGGGCTTATCGTTTTCATGATCATCATGAGGTTTCATAAAATCGACTGCAAAAACAGGATTTATGATATAAGCTACAACCAAAGAAGCAGAAAGGGTTACAATCAACGTAACTGGTAGAAAATACATAAACTCACCGATGATCCCAGGCCAGAACAACAGTGGAAAAAATGGAGCCAGGGTAGTCAATGTACCCGATAACACCGGCAAAAACACCTCCCCTGTAGCTGTTTTAGCAGCTTGAACAATAGGTACCCTTCCATTATCAAAAATACGATGCGTATTTTCCACCACCACAATTGCATCATCCACCACAATACCTAAACCTAGTAAAAAGGAGAACAGCACCATCATGTTCATGGTAAAATTGAAATCGAATATCCCCCCTAAAACAGGCATGGAAAGAAAAGCAATAAACATGGAGAGTGGCACAGATAAGGCCACAAACAAGGCATTCGTTACCCCCATGAAAAACATCAGAATTAAGGTAACCAGGATAAAACCAATAATAATGGTATTGATCAAATCATGTAGTGTTATACGAGTCTGGTCACTCTGGTCGCCAGTAATAGTAATATCAAGCTTAGAAGGCAATACCGTTCCTTTCATATCCTTCAACATAACATTGATCTTATCTGATGCCTCAATCAGATTCTCCCCGCTTCGCTTACGTACATTTAAGGTAATTACATTTTTGCCATACAGGCGGGCATAACTGTTTTGCTCTTTAAAGGAGTCCTTCACTTCAGCTATATCTTTCAAATATACAGAACCACCAGTCGGTGTTTTAACGATCATATCGCCAATCTCTTGCGCGTCTTTAAATTCCTTTTTAATGTTTAAGGTACGTAGCATTCCATCCATTTTCACAGACCCACCGGAGATGGTAAGATTTTCATATTGCACAGCATTTTCAATATCTGTAAATGAAAGCTGAGCGGATTCCATTTTACGTAAGTCAACATTAATCTGTATCTCCGGTTCCAATGCACCTACAATATCTACCCCGGCAATCTCTTTCAATCCTTCTACCTTATCCTCAATATCATCAGCATATTCCTTCAGTTTTTTCAGATCGTAATCACCTGAAATATTGATATACATAATTGGCAAATCTGAAAGATTGATATCCATAATCACCGGATCATCAGGCAGATCAGAGGGCAGATCCGTTTTTGCTTTATCCACAGCATCCTTTATTCGCTGTTTCGCATCTTTGATATCTACACCGGCATTAAACTCAGCAGTAATAAAAGAAAAGTCTTGAAATGAGCTTGAGGTTACTTTTTTTAAACCTAATGTCCCTCTGATTTCCTTTTCTAACTGTTTTGTAACCAGATTCTCCATATTTGCCGGAGATGTTCCATAATAAACTGTCTGCACAAAAATCTTAGGGATGACTACTTCTGGAAAATTCTCTTTAGGAAGACTCTGGTAAGAGAAATAACCGGCAATCATGAGTAAACATGTAAATACATAAATGGCAGTTCTGTTATCAATCGCCCAGCTAGACGGTCGAAACTCTTTATTAATATCCTTCATATCTTTTTATGAATAATCTTTTATAATTTAACAGAGTCCCCATCATTTAAATCCTGAAATCCTGTTATAATTACCTTATCACCAGCTTTCAAACCCGAAAGTACTTCTGCTTTACCATCAGATACTTTTCCAGTTTTTATATCTACTTTTTTTGCTGTTCCATTCATTGCGACAAAAACATACTCACTTGTTTCAGATTTCTGAATAGCATTTACAGGAACTACCAACGCCTTATCATTTCTATAATCTACAATCTTCAATACAGCTAACATATTCGGGCGGTACCTTTTACCTGAAGGTAATTTCACTTCAACATTAAACCCTCTTGATACCGGATCAATTACCTTTGCTGCAAATGAAATCTTTGCCTGTAAAGTCTCAGGTACATCAGGTAAGGAAACTTCAACATCATCTCCCTGGTTCACCTTACCTCCATAGTTTTCAGACACCAATGCTTTAACCTTAAGATTATTAGCATTTACCACTCTAATACCAGTATGCGAGCCAGGAGCAACGGAAGCACCTAATTTTAGCTCCATTGCATCTACAGTTCCCGAAACAGGGCTTTTAATTTTATTCATTGCAGCCTGCGACTTCAATCCTGCCAACTGTTTTTCTAATCCCTCCTTCTGACTTTTTGCCGTAAGAAACTGAACTTCTGTACCTATCTTCTGGTCCCATAGATTTTTCTGACGATTAAATACTGTAGTAGCCAGATCAAGTTGTGTCTGCATCTGAGCAACGCTCTGTTTCAAAACCTTATCATCCAGCTGAGCCAATACTTGTCCTTTATTTACGTGTTGTCCCACTCTTACAAAAATACCAGTCACTGTTCCCGGAGATTCTGGCATGATCTCTACATTATCTTCAGCATCAACCTTACCCTGTACCTCTACATAATTCCTGAAATGCGTTTCAGAAAGTTCAGACACGACAACATCTTTCGACTCAGCCTGAACTTTTTTCTGTCCCAAATCAGCTTCCAGTTTTTCTATTCTTCCATCCAGGGCAATACGCTCCTTTTTAAGCTTCTCTAATTCGGCCTTTTTATCTTTCGGCTTTTCTGAGCAGGAGGATAAGATAAGTGCTAATGCCAGGGTATATAGTGATGTTTTCATCGTTAAAACTATTTTTTGAGGTTAATAATTAATTCTTCCCGCCGCCTTTTCCAGATCAACTTTACTGATCAGCAAATCGTATAAAGCAGTGATGTAATGGTTTTGCGCCTCTTTAACTGCAGTTTCAGCATTGGTTACTTCCAAACTTGAACCAACTCCCTGCTCATATTTAATGCGGGTCACCCTTAATATTTCTTGCGAAAGTGTCAGATTTCGCTGTTGATTTTCAACTGAACGCAGACTGTTGATATATACTTTCTGCGCGACAGAAATTTCATTAGTAATTCCGTTCTTAGCATTGAACAACTCATTCTCAGTCTTCATGACCTCCAGTTTGGCATTACGAACCTGATAAATACGTTGTCCGCCGCTAATCAAATTCCAGGAAAGCGTAAGCCCAATTACAGAAGTAGGAAAACTCTGATCAAAATGCTTAGCAAATTCGTCCGACTGAAAGTTTTTTGATGCACTGGCAAAACCTCTTAATGTTGGCAAAAACAAGCTTTTCTGTCTTTTCAAATCCAACTCATTTAATTTTTTCTGCGTCTCTAACAATGAATACTCAATCCTGCTCCTATAAGCCGTTGTATCCGTTCCCATTACCGGAACAGGCTCTGCTCTCACATCGCTGATCTTATCTGTTAATTTAAGACTTGCCTGAACAGGCATTCCCATCTGAAATTTGAGCATATCGATATTCATCTGCAATAAGCGAATTACATTCTCTCTTTCCGTTTCCAGATTGTTCTTCAACACCTGTAACCTGTCTACATCAATCTTCTCCACAAAACCATTTTTAAACATGGCTTCAGTATCATTTAGTGATTTAGTAAGCTGGCTTAAATTCGCATCAATTAAGGAAAGTTGTTCTCCGTTTACCAATGCTCCATAATAAGCCTTAGTTACCGCAACTGCAGTTTCTATCCTGGTTCGTTTACTATTCCTTACAGATAGCTCCTTATAAGTTTTAGAGGCCTGTAAACCGACTATATAACTACCGTCAAATATCAGCTGGTTCAACTCAATACCCGCTGTTGAATTATACTTTGTACCAAACTTAACTGGTATAGGCGTACTTGAGGGAGGATTTGAAAATTCGCCAGGCAGTAAGGTTGTAGGCAACTTTAAAAAATCCTGAAAACTATATGAAGCAGAAACTTGTGGTAGCCCAATACCTACAGTTTGCTTCACTGTATTTCGGGCTATCTCTTCATCTATAGTTGAATTTAATACCGCTGTCTGATGTTTCAATGAATAATCTATCGCTTCTGTTAAGCTGAACGTATAGTTTAGATTATCCCTATCCTGGGACTTACTAATTGTACCTACCATTATAAACAGAAGTGCAATAACACAAGGTTTACATTTCATAATCATTCGTTATATAATCAAAGATAATTCGTAACCATTAAATCGTAAAGGTGTAATTCAGACAAATTAAGGGGCTATTGCGACATAAATATTCTGCTTTTTAGGATAAAAAAATCAAATCATAATTGAATATAATCATTTTCCAGGATTTTATAGCGACCTCGTAAATAACAGAAACAGCATAAAACAACAATAGCTGAAACGATCCAATTATCTGATCATTTCAGCTATACACCAATTTTAAACATCCTGCTATTTATACATCATGCTTGACAAAAAAATTACCTTCTCCGAAAGGACATAGGAACTTTGCCTCCTTCAGGCAAAGATTCCAGTCCTAGAGGAGAATGGTTATTTTTTCACTTTAATAGCGATCATACCACTATTCCTTGCTCCTCCAAACGGATCCGTCCTCAAAGAGAAAATCATTTTATATTTCCCTTCTTCAACCGGTACCTGAACCGAAGCTTTTATAATTACAGATTGTTTAGAACCGATAACCACATTTTCGATATCCGCATCAACAGCTTTAAACTCCCCCAAATCAGGACCATGCTTAAAGCCATATTCCAGATAACATTTCCACTTCTGATCAGCATTACCCAAAGAAATAGTTTCATCATAAGGGTTATAAACTTTCAAGTCCAGCATTAGAGTCTGACCAGCCCTTACTTCTTCCGGCACCACTAATGGATTTACAGAAACCTTTTGATACATTCTAACCTGATCTAACCAAGCTCCATAATAAACACCTTTGCTAGTCTTAATCGTATCCAACTGTTCAAATCCTGCATCCGGATGCGTAATAAAGTAAGCTCTTTTGTTTCTTAAGCTATCTTCCAATGGCCAAATGTCATATTGGTTCTTCCTATAATACCTGGAATCATAACCAAAACCTTTAGTACTATGGGTGTAGAAATTATACCTTGAAGGAATTTGAAAACTATTGCTAAATATCACAGGTGCATCACCTGCTTTCTCTTTTATACTTTTTGCCCAATCCTTGTTTCCATAATAATAATCTACAATTTTCACTTTCTTCAAAGCATCAATAGGGAAAATCAGGATCAATCTGACAAGAATTATAAGAAAGATATTCACTATAGCCAACCTTTCAAGCCATTTAGGAACAGGATACCTGGATATAGCCACATAAGCAAGAATCAACAAGCAAATCATCGCTGGCAAAGTCCAGTGTGCCTCAACCCTTCCTTTAAAGGTACTGATCAAAAAGAATATGAAAATACCTACACAATTAAATTTCACTGCACGGATAAATGCATCTTCCGGTTTTAACTTAACAGCAGATTTATACATGTACCAACCAACAAGCGGTCCGGCCAGTGCCAGTTGCGCCATGATATATTCAGTAGTAAAACTAAATTTATAATAAGCCGACGAACGATCTATTACATGATAATAAAAGGAAGGATAATTATTTTGAATCTGCCACCAGATATGAGGAATAAAGGCAATAATAGAAATGACTACAACAAACCAGAAAGTAGGCCTTTTTAATAATTTAAAGTTAGAAATAATGGTAAAGAACAAGATCAATATACCATGATATTTACTGTACAACATACCAGCTATAACCAGGGCCAGTAAAAATGCCCATTTAAACTTATCGGCCTCTACATAACGCTGATAGATATATAAAAACAATACCGTAAAAAAGAACAATGGTGCATCCGGAGAAGTAATAAATCCATAAACATGGAACAAGACGATCGACGAAAAAAGCAATACAAATAGCATAACATTATATGCATACTTGCTTACTATTTTCCATAAAAGGTAAACAGACAATGTACTTGTAATAACTGTAAGTAATCTCAATCCCAGGGTAGATGGAAATATTGCATCTCCAATTTTGATAAACAAGGCCACCATAGGAGGATGATCAAAATAGCCCCAATCTAAGAAACGTGAATAAACCCAGTAATAGGCTTCATCGGCATGTACCTCTACAAAAGTTGCCTGAATAATGTTGATTAAAGTCCATAGTCCTAAAAAAACAAACAAGGTTTGCTCAGCTCTTTTTCTTGTTTCCAACATTAATAGCAGGATTTAATTGGTAAATGTATACAGATAATTTGCAAAAAAATTCCACAATGATACAATGACAATTGCACATGCCTTAGCAAAGTAAAAATTCCATTTCAGTTTATCATTCAGGATATAGATTAAAATATTACTTAAAACCAGCCCTACCAGGCAGATCATAAAGTACTTTCCAAACTGGGTCATTGTTGCCTCATCATGGCTATCGAATGTCCAAAAACGATTCAATCTATAATTAGTTGCAGTAGCGATCGTAAAGCCAAGAGAACTGGAAACATATTTATGAATCTTTAATTTCTCCTTACAGATATAAGTAACGGTAAAGTCAACAATTAACCCAGCGAAACCTACAATGCCGAATTTTAAGAGCTTAATAAGAAAGGCATAATTAAATTCAATAGCTGCAATCGGGCTCATATCTACTACTTTCAGCAAAAATAATATAATAATCATATAATTTCGTTTCCATTCATTATTTTTACTACCAAAATAAAAAGGTGTTCCATCTATTCAGATATAAAATCCCGGATAAGTATACTTATGAATTTAGGAATACTTACAGCTATATTAACATTAAGCAAGTAGCCATTCTTGCAACAGTTTTACTCATGATAGCGATTGGAGTGCGTATGACCAGCATTTTTTATAATGAAGAGCTGGCATCAATGCCCAATCTGAACAGCTACAATATCTTAAACTTTATCCAGATTTGTGGTTCGGCTATATTTATCATTCTAAGTAGCTATGCTATAAAACGCGAGAATTGGAGTACAAGTATCAGAAACTCAATAGTACTGGTATTCTGTTTGTTTCTATTGTCAACTTCCTTCACGATTAGTTACCTGTTTTCTCAGTTTAACCCCAAAAATACACTTACCATATTTCTGACAGGTGTATTGGCCGTAAGTATCTTCTTCGCTCTTGAACTTAAACACATTATACTTATTTCTATCTATATAGTTTTTCTATTTGTGGTGGCCATGATGATTCCAGATATCAATAGCTTACAAAAACTACTCAATATCATCATGTCAGGGGTTCTTTCATTTTTTATGTATGCTTGTTCAAGATATAGCTATTACTTTAGAGCGGAACAATTTGTAAAAGTAAAGCAGCTAGAAGAAAAAAATCTTGAAGTACAATTACTAAACCATCAGAAAAGTGAAATCCTTGGCTTTGTAGCTCATGACTTAAGAAACCCGCTCAATAACATTGAAGCATTAACAAGAATTGTATTAGAAGAGCAAAAAGAGAATGACAATACAGAAATGCAACTTATATTAAGTTCAACACGACAAGCGAAAAGTATTATTGACGATTTATTAGAAATTGCGCAACACGACAAAACACCCTTCCGACTTCAAAACACCAACATCATTGCTTTTATGGACAAAATCTGCTATAACTGGCAGAAAAATCTAAAAAATGAACGTCAAATTGTTTTTAATGCTTCTAACCAGGAACTTGTAGCAGCTATAGATACATCTAAATTAACGAGAGTAATTGATAACCTGATTGTAAATGGGTTGAAGTTCTCAAAATCTGGAAGCCCAATCAATATAGATGTTTTAAAATTTGATGATTCATGTATGATCAAGGTTACAGATTTTGGAATTGGCATTCCTTTAGACCTGCAATCACTTCTGTTCGATCAATTCTCAAAGGCTGGCAGACCTGGACTTAGAGGAGAAAAATCAGTCGGACTTGGACTTCATATTTCCAGACAAATTATAGAACAACATAAAGGAACACTCACCCTGCAAAGTAAGGAAAATGAGGGAACGACATTTACAGTTTCCCTTCCTTTAAACTAATTCAGATTAAATTTATCGTTACTGATTTTTACAACATTAGAGGTAAAAACTATTCCTACTATTAAAATACCAATGACAATTGCCAGGGCTACCTGTAAACCTGAGTATAATTTGCTGCCCGACACCATAAATGCAGAATCTTTAATCAGTTCTTCTCCTACTTGTTTTTGAATATTCATTAAACCCGACAATTTCTTGATCGTTTCGATTG
Organism: Pedobacter sp.; assembly: GCF_041645105.1. Taxonomy (GTDB): domain Bacteria; phylum Bacteroidota; class Bacteroidia; order Sphingobacteriales; family Sphingobacteriaceae; genus Pedobacter. The sequence goes on along the minus strand of NZ_JBAZQQ010000002.1, from coordinate 532,504 downwards.
ATGTCTTCGCTCTTTCATTATTATAAATTATTCTGGCCGGTTCCATCCCTTGCTCCGCAGCAACCATAAGTATTTTATCTTCAACTTCGACAGTTGCGATTATGGCTTTTTTCAATTCATGTAGCTGATCTTTCTCCTGTTTTACCAAAAAAGTTTTCTCATACTTATTAATTAGTGAATCCATTGAAGTATTCCGTCTTTTCAACTCTCGCCTAAGTTCTGCCGGATCAAAAGCTTGCTCTGCCCCATATAATGTCCTTTCAAATAATGACTTTTTTAAAAAAGCATTTTCTGCTACATAAAATAAGTATGTCGCTGGTATTAATCTATCATTATACATCGATACGAATGACTCATTCATACTTTTTACGCTTTTATCTTCCAAAAAACGAATCAATAACGTACAAGCCATAATGCAGAACAACAAAACCGAAATCTTCATTTTTTGTTTAACAGAGTAGGCAAATTTCATATGCAGAGGTTTAGTATTAAAATTCATCCTCAGCTGCAGCCAAGAATAAATTAGCAGCAAAATTAACTAAAAATAATTCTTTTTTTGCTCTTGTTACTCCGGTATACAACCATCTTAAAAAATCCATATCTACCATGTCATCAGTCAAATATCCCTGGTCTACAAATACAGCATCCCATTGACCGCCCTGAGCTTTATGACAAGTAACAGCATAAGCAAACTTTATTTGTAGCGCATTATAATAAGGATCTTCCTTAATTGCATTAAACCTATCACGCTTATTTTTAATATGTTCATAATCCAGGTTTAACTCCTCGAATAGCTTGCTATTCTGTTCATAAGATAAATTTGGCGCTTCAACGGTCAAAGTATCCATCATCACTTTACAGGTAACAGCTCCTACCTCCGGAAAATCTAAAAACTCTAATTGTACCTCTGCGAAACGGAAACCATATCTTTCTTCTATACGTCGGACCCGAACAACTCGGGCCATATCTCCATTGGCAATAAAGGCGGTAGACTCATTTTCCGGAAGCCAAAAATAATTGTTTCTTACAACCATGATCTGATCGCCTCCCGTCAGCTCCTCTTCCCGATACAGTAAACGGGCCCTGATTTGCTGGTTATAAACATTGGCAGACTTATTTGAACGACATACCACCAGTGAATTTTCAATACCGAACTTACTATAAGCGTATTCTAAGCCCTCAACCAGTTTTAAACCAGTCATTCTAAAAATATCTTTATAATTCTTAGTAATGAACTTCGGGAGCACAACATTTCCATCCTCCTCTTCTTCCAGGTCACCAATCAACTTTCTCAGCATAGTTGCATTGGCCAATATTCCTGATTCTTTTTCTTGTCGAACCACTTCTTTAAGTTCTACAGATTTAACCTGCATACCAAAGTTAGCAGCCATATATTCAGCGTTTAATGCCGGACTCTCAATACTTCCTACCGGAGGTAATTGGGCTGTATCTCCCACAAACATCGCTGCACAATTTTTCCCATTATACACGTACTCCATCAGGTCCTTCAAAAAAGATGACCCAGTCTGGGTAATCCATTCGTCGGCAACCATAGAAGCTTCGTCTATAATAAATAAGGTATGCTCGGCTATATTAGGTGCTATCTGAAAAGATAAATCTGTGCCAACTGCAGCACGTTTTCTGTATATTTTCTTATGTATAGTAAGCGCTTTTCGACCGGTATAATTACTCATTACCTTAGCAGCTCTCCCTGTTGGCGCCAATAATACCGACCGGAATTTAAATTTTGTCAATGCCTTTACCAAAGCGCCTACAGAAGTAGTTTTACCAGTCCCCGCATAGCCCCTCAATATAAAACACTGATTCCCTAAATCATGCGATAAAAAAGAAGCCATTTCTCTACAAAAATCAAGCTGTTCCGTAGTGGGATTGAATTCATAAGAAGCTTCAATAATTGCTGCTTTATCCATTTAACAAATATGCGATGGTGATCTTATAGAAAAAAGGATTAATTTTGCTAATATGGATAATAAAAACAGCATACTACTGGTTGATCCGGAATTTGAACTGAATACGGCTGCAGATTGCGACCTGTTGTTAAAAATAACACCAGACAGTTTCTCCTACGCCATCATTGATAAAAGCTGCAGACAACTTAAAGCAGTTTACGATGAACAGGAATGTGATAATGTTCCGGCAAGATTAGCGGCAAAACTTAAAAATGATATTTATTTAACGCTGCCATTTAATGAAATCAAAGCTGCTGTTTACACAGAAAATACCATAAATATTCCTAATGAACTATATGACCCGGAGCAATTAAACCAATACGCGAGTTTTTTTACGACCGATCATTCCAATAATTTATATACAAGGCCATTTAACAGCTTTGGCTTTACTTCTATATTTAGTCTGCAACAGTTTACAGAAGATGCACTTGCTACTTCACTAAAAAACTGCAGACTCTATACTCAAAATGCCCCTGTTCTTGCATTGGCTGCAGAAAAGGATAAGACCGTTTTAACTTTGGATTTCACCGCAACGTCTTTTAATGTATTGTATACTGTAGGTGAAAAATTAATCTTTCAAAATTATTATCAGATTGATAATGCAGAAGAATTCAATTACTATCTGCTGCTGATCATCAGTCAGATCAATATAGACACCTCTAACACTGAAGTTCATTTAAGTGGTATCATTCATACTGGCGACGAAAGCTACCTCTGCATTGAAAAGTATTTCAACACCATTACATTCAATTTACCCCCTGTCAAGGAGATTGACCACAGAATTCTAGATGATATGCCTGCTCATTATTACAGTAGTCTTTTAGCCCTTGATATATGCGAATAATTGGAGGGAAATTAAAAGGAATCCGCTTTCATGCTCCGGAAAGTTTACCGGTGAGACCTACTACAGATATGGCAAAAGAAGCCCTGTTTAACATACTTTATAACACCTATGATTTTGAAGAATGTAATGTTCTCGATCTGTTTAGTGGTACAGGGAGCATTAGCATTGAGTTTGCTTCAAGAGGAATTAAACAAGTTACTTCGGTCGACAAACACTCTGGCTGCGTATTCTGGTTAAAGTCGGTTATCAAAAAATACGACCTTACAGAAATTGATGCTCAAAAAGCTGATGTCTTTAAATTTTTGGAAAGTGACAAACATATTTATCAGATCATTTTTGCCGATCCACCATATGACCTGAGTACAATTCCACTTATTCCAGAACTGGTGATGCGCAATAACTTACTTACTGATAATGGTTTGTTAATAGTAGAACATCCATCTTTACTAAAAATGAAAGACCAACCCGGATATAAAGAAACAAGACGTTACGGTAACTCTTCATTTAGCTTTTTTGAAAAACCCCAAACAATATGAGGATTGCATTATTCCCTGGCTCATTCGACCCCATAACCATTGCACATGTTGATATACTTAAGCGTGCATTACCTTTATTTGATAAAGTTGTTGTTGGTATAGGATTAAACAGCTCTAAACAAAGCTACTTATCTGCAGAGAAAAGAGAAGAGATTGTAAAATCTGTTTTTGAAGATAGTCCGAAAGTAGATGTTCAACTTTATGAAGGACTGACTGTTGATTTCTGCAAGAAGATCAACGCAACTTATATGGTAAGAGGAATTCGTTCAGTCGGAGATTTTGAATACGAAAGAGCCATTGCGCAAATCAATCAAACCATGATGCCTGAAATGGAAACTATTTTCATACTCAGCAAACCTGAATATTCAGCGATTAGTTCGACCATTGTTCGAGATATACTTCGTAACCATGGCGACGTAAGTCCATTTTTACCTAAAGAAGCAATCTCTCACCTATAAGACCCGCTGTGGCAAGAGCTCGCCTGCTTCCAGGACATCCATAATAGAGGGATATGTATTGGCAATTACAGGCTCCAATTCGGCCTTGCTTAACCAACTGGCTTTGGTAATACCTTCTTCTTTTTGAGGAATCAATTTAGGTTCCCCTTTAACTGTCATGCGGTACCAATTTGTTTTCTTAAGGACTATTTTAGATCCTAAGGTGTATACATGATAGGTTTTACACAATTTCTCCTCTTGAGTAAAGATTTTGACTCCACATTCTTCCTCTACTTCACGCCATGCTGCCTCCCTCATTCCTTCACCTTTTTCAACCTTTCCTTTTGGCAAATCCCATTTCTTATTTCTAAAAATAAAAAGGTAATTCCCTTTCGCACTTTCTACCAATCCACCAGCGGCTTTAATAATGACACAGCTTTCTTTAATACTTTTGAACAAAGACTTTGGATCTTCTGTAAGCAATACAAAGGTTTTACCAGAAACCTTATCCAACTGCGCATAAAATGTCTGAAAATTAAAACCAAGTACAGTCAACCGCTCTATTTCTTCATTAAGCTGAGGAACAATCGAAGTTATATATAAGGTAATATCGTTGATGTAAATCCTGTAAGTTTTCATAGGAATGATTCTTTACTTCTAAGCTGTATGGTTATAATTGTTTCGTGTGTAAATTTATGCGTATTCTTTCATCATAGCAATATTTTTCCTTGATTTTAATTTTCCCAATGCATGTCCTTTTACACGGCGGACTGTCTCTGCGCTAATACCCAACATCGCCCCTATCTCTCTGTTTTCGAAAGACCTTACCGCTCCGATTCCATAAGCAAGACAAAGTATTTCTCTTTCTCTTGCAGTTAATACATTCATCAATAAACCAATATTAATATTTATAGTATCACTTTCCAATTGGGCATCCGGCGAGTCCGATTCAGTATCACTAATCGTCCCCACTTTGGTCGCCGGTCCATCTGATGATATCGGCACATCATATGAATAAGTATAAGCTGTATTTGAAATATATTCCAAAATAAGTCGGCAAGGCAAATCCATATATTCTGCAATCTCCTCTACAGTTGCAAATCTGTGTAGATGCTGTTCTAGTTCAGTTTCTGCATTCCTTAAATCCAGGACACCTTTTAACTGATTTCCGGGCAACCGTATCATACGCTTATTTATCGCCAGACTGTGCAGAATAGATTGCCTGATCCACCAAACAGCATATGTTATAAACTTAAAGCCTTTAGTCTCATCAAAACGTTTCGCTGCTTTTATCAATCCTATATTCCCATCAGAAACAAGATCAGGAAGTGAAATACCAGGTAATTCGTATTTTTTAGCAACAGTTATAACAAACCGCAAATTACAATTAACCAGTTTATTTAAAGCTGCCTGATCGCCTCTGCGAATCTTTTTAGCCAGTATCGCTTCCTCTTCCACCGCTAATAATGGATACTTACCCATATCATATAAATAACGTTCAAATGAATCAATTTTACGGTTTGTAACAGATCTTTCTATATTAATTTCTTTCATTTCAGTTCTAAATTGCTTGTCATTACAAGCCCACAAAGGTCATAAGACCTCTTTAAAAAGAATTGGGATAAAAAAACTACTGCGTTTTCCACCAAGTGACAATCAAAAAACAGAATTATATTTTTTTGACTTAAAAATAAAGGCCTTTAACAAAATTTTGTATGGAAATAGTTTTATGATTTCAATAGAGTCCAACAATAAAAAACCCTATTCATCTGATAATCAGTCTAAGTCAAAAAACCTCTTTTAACGCCAAATATAATTGCCGATATTTGTGTCTATAGGAATTATTTATTTAACCGAGCATTTTCTTCAATTTTACGCACTACGCATTATAACAATAACGTAGTGTTAACACAAATTGTAAAGAATTCTGTATTTTTGAGCCATGTATAATAAAAGTGATATTGAATTAAAGGTAGCTGAATTTTTATTACAAATAAAAGCAATTAAGTTACAACCTAATAACCCATTTACCTGGGCTTCAGGTTGGAAATCGCCTATCTATTGTGACAATAGGATCACCCTTTCCCATCCATCTGTAAGAACCTACATCAGACAAAAACTTACCCAATTAATACAGGAAGAGTTCGGATCTGTAGACCTTATTGCAGGAGTTGCCACTGCAGGTATTCCGCAGGGTGCCCTAGTAGCTCAGGAACTGGGATTACCATTTGCTTACGTTAGATCTAAAGCGAAGGAACACGGAACTGGAAGCCTTATTGAAGGCGAAATCATTGAAGGACAAAGAGTAGTTGTAATAGAAGACCTGATCTCAACTGGAAAAAGTAGTTTACAAGCTGTTGATGCCTTGAGAAATGCAGGATTATCTGTTGCCGGACTGGTAGCCATTTTTACTTATGGCTTTGATCAGGCTGATGAAAACTTTGCGGCTGCTAAATGTCGTTATGCAACATTATCTAACTATAATACACTCATTGAATACGCTGCTGAACATAGCTTTATTGCAGAGAAAGACATTGATCTTTTAACTAAATGGCGTAGAAACCCAGCAGAGTGGGGTAATGAATTAGAAAAACTAACCTGATCATCATGACAGTTATTGAAAGTACGACTGACGTCAATTTACCTGTAGAAAAAGTATATGCTTTTTTAGCAGATATGAATAATCACCAGCAACTTATGCCTGAAAATATCTACAACTGGTCTTCTACAGAAGATGAGGCGAGTTTTACGATACAGAACATGGCAAAACTGGCTATTAAAATCACCAGTCGCGTAGAAAACAAAGAGCTAATCGCTGTTCCAACAGAAAAAGCTCCTTTTGATCTGGAATTAAAATGGACAGTAGCAGATAACGGAAAAGGAGGCACTACAGCATCGCATATCATATCGGCAGACCTGAATATGATGATGAAAATGCTGGCATCTGGTCCATTACAAAAACTGGCTGATCATCAGACAGAAAGACTTGCAGAGATATTAAAATAACAAATCATACATAGGAAAGGGTGCTAAAAGCACCCTTTTTCATGATACCTCATATGCTCTTCATCTGTATTGTAGGGTATATTCAAAATCTATAAACGGCAATAAAGTAGTAGTTCGGATATTAGACATACTATCACTTTGCAGAGGATTAATATCATCGCTAAAAAAACCGTTAATAAGAGTCACTACTTGTTGCTTTACCGGATAAACAGTCCCCCTTTCGTTACTATTTAACCAGCCTACATAATCACTCTGATTGTTACTCGCAGCACTTTCAACATACGTACGTGTAATGTAATAGGTTTTACCACTTTCTATAAAAACCGGGCGCCTCAATGTAAAGAACTCAATCTTTTCTGTATCACGTGGAGAAATAAAACAAGTACTCAATGAGTGATCCTTACCTACCTGCCAAATCGAGAAACTATATGAAATACCAGGCTTCCATGCTCTGTAACCCACTTTTGTAATAGTTATTGGTTTTTCTGAACTAAATACACAGCCATGAGTTTTCATATCCATTGCTAATAGTGTTTTATAACCATTTTGGAATATAAAATTTGACAATACTGTTTTTAAAGCATAAAAACACATGGGTGCTTCTGGAAACTGCTGGGCAATTATTGAAAATGGAATCTCAGCCAGAGAAGAAATAAGCTTTTTCATAACATATTGGTTTTGGTTTATTAGATATAAACCGGAATACCAAATTGTTACCCTTAATTAGAAATTTTATATTTAAAAATCAGCCAATTTCATCTTTTTCATAACAACAAGAAATCCTATTGCTGTTAACAACAACACGATAGCTGTCCCATACCATAAGGTTTCGAAGCTATATTCCGAAGCAATCCTTGTACCTAGGAATGGTGAGAAAATATGTGCTGCTGAAAAAGATAAGGCATTAACTCCCATATAAGCACCTCTTGTTTTTAAAGATGAACGCTGTAAGGTTACCGTAGCCATAAATGGCATAGCAAGGATTTCTGATATACACAGAACAAAAATAGACATATATAACACCCATATTCCATTCGCCAGATTAAGAATAAGAAATGATAAACCACAAAGCAAAACACCCAATACAATAACAGCTCTAGCTGTCATCCTTTTTTCTGCGATGTGTACGAGAAGCATTTCAAGAAGAAACACGACCAAGCCACTAAAGGCTAATATGACTCCAATTTCTGCTTCAGAAAGCATATAAATTGTTCTATAATACAAAGGTAATGTACTAAGCAATTGAAAAAAGCAAATGGCGAATATGCAACTCAATATACTAAATAACACAAATAATGTATCTCTGTAAGGTGAACGGTTCACATTTGGAACATCATTATCCTTTTCCTGTTCAATTACTTTCTTTTCATTCCCCTTTCGATTCCGGAAATAAAGAAAAAACAAAAGGGCAGAAAAAAAAGCGGCTATAGCATTACCGTAAAACAAGAATGTATAGGAAATTGCAGCAAGAAAGCCGCCTAATGCTGGCCCTATTGAAAACCCAAGATTTAATGCCATCCTGTTTAAAGAAAAAGACCTGATGATATTGTCTGGTTTTGAATAATAAGCAATAGAAACAGAGTTTGCTGGTCTGAATGTTTCTGAAATAATACTCAGCATGAATACACCAACCCCAAGTTTAACTACCGTATCTAATTCAGGTAATAAAAAAAACATGGGTACAGTTAGAATTAAACTGATCAGCTGAACTTTAAAATGCCCAAACTTATCTGTTAGCCAGCCGCCTAAAAATGAGCCACCAACAGCACCAACACCAAAACAACTTAAAACAAGTCCGGTATCTTCAAGACTAAAATGAAGATGATTAACCATATAAACACCCAAAAAAGGGATAACCATGGCTCCGCTTCTGTTAATCAACATGACTAGTGCCAGCATCCACGCTGGGGTTGATAGCCCTTTATAGGCATCCAGATATAATCTTATAAATTCTTTCATTAGTATCGCAAGATATGACAGCCCAATCTCCTTATCAGAGCTCGCATTAGGATGTAAAGTACCACCAAAGATCGCAAATTAACCCGAAAAATGTTGGATGACACCAAATTATTACTGGAAAAAAGACTGTAAATTAATCTCATTATGGGGCAGATTTTAGACTGCGTAAAGAATAATCAGGAGATTATTCTGTATTCATCTTGTAATTATAATAATGATCTACAAAATTCTCACTTTAATTCAACCCTATTTTTATTAATTACAAGAAAATAACTGACATTATTTCTTAAAAAACTGCTACTACGAGGTAACTTAGTCATAAACAATTGATAATTACCGACAAAACTTCCGATTTCGATAAAAAAAACAAGTAGGCATTTACTTTGTTAAATAGCTGTTATGAACTTTAACAACTTTACAATAAAAGCACAGGAAGCAATTCAACAGGCTTCCGAAATAGCGCAGGGCAATCAGCAACAAGCTATTGAGACAGCCCATATTTTAAAAGGGTTGCTTACTGTTGATGAAAATGTAGTTTCTTATGTATTAAAGAAGCTGAATGTAAATCTAAATGTGATCAATCAGCAATTAGATGGACAAATAGAGAAATTCCCTAAAGTTACAGGCAGCAGTCCGTATTTAACTTCAGGAAGTAACTCTGCTTTACAGAAAGCACAATCGTACTTAAAGGAATTTAAGGATGAGTTTGTTTCTGTTGAGCATTTACTGCTAGGTCTGCTTTCAGTAAACGATAATACAGCTAAACTCTTAAAAGATCAGGGTGTAACAGAAAAAGACCTTAAAAAGGCTATTGTTGCTTTACGTGGCGATAATCATGTGACTGATCAAAATGCTGAGGCCACTTACAATGCACTAAATAAATATGCCCGTAACTTAAACGAATATGCAGAATCAGGTAAACTAGATCCTGTAATTGGTCGTGATGAAGAAATAAGACGTGTCATTCAGATTTTATCAAGAAGAACGAAAAACAATCCAATTCTGATTGGTGAACCGGGAGTCGGTAAAACTGCAATTGCAGAAGGTATTGCACATAGAATTATAAAAGGTGATGTGCCAACTAACTTGAAAACAAAAACTGTTTACTCTTTGGATATGGGGGCGCTGATTGCAGGTGCAAAATATAAGGGCGAATTCGAAGAACGCTTAAAGGCTGTAGTTAAAGAGGTAACTCAAAGTGATGGCGACATCATTTTATTCATAGATGAGATTCATACTCTTGTTGGTGCCGGTGGTGGCGAAGGCGCAATGGATGCTGCAAACATTCTAAAACCAGCTCTAGCCCGTGGAGAACTACGTGCTATAGGTGCAACTACGCTTGATGAGTATCAGAAATATCTGGAAAAAGATAAGGCGCTGGAACGCCGCTTTCAAAAAGTGATGGTTGATGAACCAGATACACAGGATGCTATTTCTATACTGCGTGGACTAAAGGAAAGATATGAAACGCACCATAAAGTGAGGATTAAAGATGAGGCAATTATTGCTGCTGTAGAAATGTCTCAACGTTATATTGCAGACAGGTTTTTACCAGATAAAGCAATTGACCTGATGGATGAAGCCGCTTCAAAGCTTCGCCTGGAAATGGATAGCGTACCTGAGGAAGTTGATGAACTGAACAGGAAAATAATGCAGCTTGAGATTGAAAGGGAAGCAATTAAACGTGAAAACGATACCAATAAAGTAAAATCCTTAGCAGAAGAGATTGCTAACCTATCAGCCGAAAGGGATCAGATTAAAGCTAAATGGCAGGGAGAGAAAGATCTGGTTGACAACATCAACAATGAAATTGAACAGATTGAAAATTATAAACTTGAAGCTGAACAAGCTGAGCGTGCAGGAGATTACGGTAAAGTAGCTGAAATACGCTATGGTAAAATAAAAGAAGCACAAGATAAGGTTGAAGAACTGAAAAAAATATTGGAAGTTCAGCAATCTGAAGGACGAATGCTGAAAGAAGAGGTTACCGCTGATGATATTGCAGGTGTTGTAGGTAGATGGACAGGTATTCCTGTTACCAAGCTGATTTCGAGTGAAAGGGAAAAACTATTAAATCTGGAAGCCGAATTACACAAACGTGTGGCCGGACAACATGAAGCTATTGAGGCCATATCTGATGCAATTCGTCGTTCACGCGCAGGCTTGCAGGACAAACGTAAACCAATAGGTTCATTCATATTCCTGGGGACTACTGGTGTGGGTAAAACAGAGCTGGCAAAAGCATTGGCTGAGTTTCTGTTCAATGACGAAAATGCTATGACAAGGATCGATATGAGCGAATACCAGGAACGTCATGCAGTTTCAAGATTAATTGGTGCTCCTCCAGGATACGTAGGTTATGATGAAGGTGGACAACTGACGGAAGCTGTACGTCGCAAGCCATATTCTGTAGTACTTTTGGATGAGATCGAAAAAGCGCATCCTGATGTATTCAATATACTGTTACAGGTATTAGACGACGGTAGATTAACAGATAATAAAGGTCGTGTGGTGAATTTTAAAAACACAATTATCATCATGACCTCCAATATCGGTTCTCATCTAATTCAGGATAACTTTAAAAACCTAAATGAAGAAAATCATGATGAAGTAGTTGCAAAAACAAAAAATGAGTTGTTTGAACTGCTAAAACAAACCATCAGACCTGAGTTTTTAAACAGAATAGATGAATTAATTATGTTCACTCCATTGAATCGTGCTGAATTAAGGGATATCGTAAACCTTCAATTTAAACATGTTCAGGATACACTTGCTGAAATGGGCATTGAGATTGAAGCTTCTACAGAAGCTTTAGACTGGCTGGCAGAATTAGGTTATGATCCGCAGTTTGGAGCACGTCCTTTAAAAAGAGTGATACAGAAACGAATTTTAAACGAACTATCTAAAGAGATATTATCCGGAAAAGTAGATAAGGACAGTAAGATAAAACTGGATATGTTCGATCATAAGTTTGTATTCTTAAACAACAAATAAGATTATTCTATTATTCTAGCAATTTGTCCTGAATGAGCTAAATCTCAAAAAAGATAGCCCATTCAGGACTTTTTTTGTTCAAAAACTTCCATATCTACACAAATAATACACACTAATTCATGGAATAAACCTACCAAAACTAAAATCAGACACACATTTAATAGTTTCTTATAAAGAAAAAGCACTCAGACAGAACAATCTGCCTTCCAGATTGTTAATATCATAATAAGAATCCTTGAAATTATGAAAATCGCTTATATCTCAACTTACCCGCCACGCGAATGTGGAATCGCCACATTTAATCACAATCTTGTTAGAGCAATAGGCTTCGATAAAACAACAGTTTCTGAGGATAGTTATGTAGTTGCACTGAATGATACTGAACATATCGACAGCTACGAATATCCGGAAGAAGTTAAATATCAAATCAGACAAGAGAATCAGAAAGATTACATCCGTGCCGCTGATTACATCAATACCAGTTTGGTGGATGTATGTATTATGGAACATGAATTTGGTATATATGGTGGTGAAAATGGTGTTTACATTCTTCCCCTTATTGCAAGGCTGCAAAAGCCGCTGGTCACTATTTTGCATACTATATTAAAAGATCCGACCTATATGCAACTGACCATTATCAGGGAAATTGCTAAACATTCGGCCAGGATTGTAGTAATGAGTCATAGAGCTGTGAGCTTTTTAACCAGCATTTATGGTATTCCTTTTAGTAAAATTCAACTAATTGAACATGGTGTTCCTGATCTTGAGGCTTTAGCAGATAATCCTGTGAAGACCTCTTTGCCATTTAAAGATAAAAAGGTGCTGTTCACATTTGGCCTCATCAGTAGAAACAAAGGGCTGGAAACAGTAATTGAAGCCTTACCAAAAATAGTAGCCAAGAACCCTGATGTAATGTATGTAGTTCTTGGTACCACACATCCAGGAGTGATCCGAAATTCGGGAGAGGAGTATCGCGATAGCTTAAAGCGTCTGGCCAGAAAGCTCAATGTGGAGGACAACCTTACTTTTATAAACAAATTTGTATCTGAAAAGCAGCTGTTTGATTATTTAACAGCCTGCGATATGTACATTACACCTTATTTAAATGAAGCGCAGATTACAAGTGGAACCTTATCTTACGCCATTGGAGCTGGTGCCGCAGTAATTTCTACACCCTATTGGCATGCACAAGAATTACTGGAAGACAACCGAGGTTGCCTTTTTGACTTTAAAGATGCAGATGGATTGGCAAAAATTGTAAATGAACTGTTTGAAGACAATGAGAAGTTAAATATATTAAAAGCAAATGCTTATGAATATGGTTTACACTTACGTTGGCCTACAACTGGAAAGGTATTCATTGATGTATTGGAAGAAGCCATCTCAAAATCTTTAATCAAGAAAGAGAGACCAAATAAACAAATTATTGATGCTGATGCTATGCCATCCTTCAATCTGGCTCATATTCAGCGTTTAACTGATGATACTGGAATAGTTCAGCATGCTAAATATGGCATTCCCAACTTAAAGGAAGGCTATTGTCTGGATGATAACTCCAGGGCATTAATAATGGCCATCCTCGCATATCAGCAAAATAAAAGTAAAGTTGCTTTAGAACTATTGCCTGTGTATTTGAGCTATATACAATATATGCAGAATGAAGATGGCAGTTTCAGGAATTTCTTAAGTTTTACACGTGAATATCTAGATGAAGTAGGATCAGAAGACTCTTTTGGTCGAACGATATGGGCATTAGGGTATTTGATTAATAATGCACCGAATAATTCTTACAGGGAATTTGCAAGAGAACTATTTGGTAAATCAGTCCCACACTTTAAAAAACTAAATCATTTAAGAGGAATTGGAAATACCATGATTGGTTTATCAAGTTATCTTAAGGCGCACCCTGGTGACGAACACATTAGTGAACAATTTGAGCAGTTGGTCATACCTTTGAAAGAAGCCTATAGACGAAACAGAGATGATGAGTGGCATTGGTTTGAGGAAAAGATGACTTATGACAATGCCATTTTACCACTGGCTTTACTTTGTCATTACGAAAAGACCAAGGATCATGAATCCTTGAAAATCGCCTTAGAAAGCATGGAATTTCTAAGTGAGAAAACACTAATTAACGGTTATTTAAATCCAGTAGGTAATGATGGCTGGTTATTTAAGGAAGGGGAAGATATGGCTTTATATGACCAGCAGGCTATTGAAACCATGGCAATGGTATTGTTGTACTTCAAAGCATATGAAATTACTCAAGACCTCAATTACATCAAGCAGATGCATTTATGCTATCAATGGTTTCTAGGTGAGAATAGTCTACGACTACCACTCTTTGACCACGAAACAAAAGGTTGTGGCGACGGTTTACAGCCCCATGGTGTAAACCGCAACCAAGGTGCAGAAAGTACATTGGCATACTGGATTTCACATTTAATTGTACTCAATGCAATGGAATACGAATATATCCAGAGCAGCGACTTTAGCGCAGTCCAAAAACAGGTTCTTAACTAAATTACTTAGAGTTTTTTAGTTTATTTAGTAAAAGATCTATTTTAACTGTTGCAAAAGAAGAGCAGTAATCGGAAAGTCCATAAGGAATGATCAATTCTCCATTATGGATTATTGAACCACATGAATAAAGGACGTTTGGCACGTAGCCCTCGCGCTCATCCGTATTCGGGATGACCAACGGTTCGGTTAAACGTCCTATTTCAATAGAAGGATCATCCAGATCAAACAAACTTGCACCCAGGCAATAGCGTCTCATTGGCCCCACCCCATGCGTAACCACTAGCCAACCAGCCTCTGTCTCTATTGGAGAGCCACAATTGCCGATTTGACAAAACTGCCATGGAAACTTTGGTGATTGAAGTTTTACAGGGTTATCCCATACTGTAAGTTTATCTGAATACATTAAATAATTATTCCATCCATCAATTCGGGACATCATGGCGTATTTACCATTTATTTTACGTGGAAATAGTGCAAGGTTTTTATTCTGGGCACCTATTCCATGTAAAGGACTAACTTTGAAATCATAAAAATCCGTAGTCTGCAATAATTTGGGCATTATAATGGCCCCATCAAAAGCAGTGTAAGTAGCATAAAAAATGACACTCCCATCATCCTTAACAAAACGTACAAATCTGGCATCTTCAATACCTTTACGTTCAAATTCGGAAATGGGAAAAATAACACGGTCAGATATATCCGTATCTCTTGAAAAACTAATCTCATGATAGGTATCCGAAAGCCATAAAATTTTATCATACTCCAGTTTCTTAAAATCGTCCTCCTGTAAATTTTTACTATCAAGTATGATCTTTCTAAGGGTAGCATAATCAAATTTATCCTGTAGCTTTTCCCCTACCTCATCTAAAACCTCTATTTCGATTCTGGAATCTGCAGCTTTTTTAAGAAATAACTTTTTGTTATAAACAGCATTTTTAATAACCTCTGCTTCATCAATGTAATTCCCTGCAGGAATAACTGTGATATTATTATCCCGGTCTAACAGTGCTCTTCTAAACACTACCGAAGAAATATGTCCTTCACCCACTGCCCTAAAACTAATAATTAGTCTTTTTTCACCTTCAACAAGGTCAGATTGATCGGGATCTTCAACTGCTGAAGGATTAAAAAAAGCAGCAGATTCAATCGAGTACTCATGTGTAAAATACGAACCAAGCAGTAACTTCTGATATTTATCAAGTGCTTCAAAATCATAACCTGCCTTCTCTATGCAATCAACTATTTTCTTACAATGACGGGTAAGGATTTTTGTGATGTTACGATGCCGTTTAGAATATTCCTGCAATAAAGGAGAAATAAGACCGAAAACCTCTTTATCAGATAGTGCAAGAACTTGCTTAACAACTTCTACTGCTCTGTCGGCTCCATTAAAAAAAAATCTTGCGATTACCCGTTTGGGATCTGGGTATACTTTAACCGGTTTTCTATCTATTAATAATCTCATATAGTATACAACATCTAAAAGGACAACAATGATTTATGAATTTAATTTTTTTTAAACAAAAAACAGGAATATGCTCAATGATTTTGTCAACATGTCTGTTAAAACAGACAACACAACTACTGACAAAATTACAAAAAAAGTCAAATTGTCTGTTTTAACAGACGCTAGATTTGTCACAGTTTTATCTTAATTGTCATACTAAAATAATAAACCAATCAACCAACAATTTTATTAAGCTATAAATAAGATAATTATGTTAAATCGGCCATTACAACCAAATACAGCATGTTTTAATTGGCATGCACATTGACTATATATCAACAATGGTCAGAATGTAAATAATTAAAAGACCTTATTATAAATTAAAAAATTACAAATATGAAAAAGTTATTATTATCATTAGTTGCAGTTTCAGCATTAGCATTTGGCGCTCAGGCACAGACAGAAAAAGGTAAAATATTGTTAGGAGGTGGTGTAGGTTTTAACTCTACAAAAATTGAAGGTGCTAGTAAATCAGATATCAATTTCAACATTCTTCCTTCTGTAGGATATTTTGTGAGCGATAACATTGCTATTGGTACTGGTGTTGGGTATGATTACGACAAACAAGTTAGCAAAGGTCTTTTAAACCAGTCATTTGAAGTTGCTCCCTTTGGCCGTTATTATGTAGGATTATCAGATCAGTTTAAATTCTTCGGACAATTATCAGTTCCAATGTCTTTCGGAAACTATAAAGATGTAGATGATGTAACTGGTGATGTAGGTGATAAATTAGGTACCTCTACTAAAATCGGTGTTCAGTTAGCCCCAGGTTTTGCTTTCTATCCTACAAAAAGAATTGGTATTGAAGTTTCAGTTGATGGTTTAGGTTATCACAACCTTGCTCTTAAAGATGAAGCTACAGGAGTTAAGAGTACATCTGAGACATTTGGTCTAAATGCAAGTACTGTTGCTCCTAGATTAGGTGTAATGTTCCACTTCTAGGATTGAAGTTTCATATAGTTTAAGTTTGGTTAAAAGAAAGGCCCTTCGCAATTGCAAAGGGTCTTTTTTTGTGATTATACCCTCCTAGAATAGGTTGATCAATATGTTGATAAACGAAGAATAGATTAACGCTTATGCTCAATCTCTCTGTCTATCTCCAGAATATTTACTTGTCCGGGGCTTGAAAGATCTCCAATTAAATATTTATTAAAGTGATCTGCAAGTTTCCAGAAAGCATACTCTGTCAAATCCCCGAATGCATGACGCTGTCCGGGAATGATAGATAATTCAAACCTTTTACCAGCACGCATTAATGCATTTGCTACACGAATTGTATTTGCCGGATGCACATTATTGTCAACATCACCTGT
This sequence comes from Pedobacter sp., assembly GCF_041645105.1. Classification (GTDB taxonomy): domain Bacteria; phylum Bacteroidota; class Bacteroidia; order Sphingobacteriales; family Sphingobacteriaceae; genus Pedobacter. The sequence continues at coordinate 515,415 of NZ_JBAZQQ010000002.1, read as the reverse complement.
CATTAACAATAAATGACCTTTCAGGTTTTTAGCCAGGTCAGGGTTTTTATCAATGCTATAAGTAAATGTAGTATCACCTTTAGCAGTAACAGACTCCTTTACCCCATGATGTTTTTCGCTCCACCAACGGTTATAAATACTATTATCATGATTACCAGCATTAGATACCGCAGCTTTAAAGAAGTCCGGATAAACCAACATGGCAGCAGTCGACATGAAGCCTCCTCCTGAATGTCCTGTAATTCCCACTTTACTGATATCTATAAACGAATGTCTATCTGCCAATTGCTCTACAGCAGCCTTTTTATCTGCCAGGCCGTAATCCCTTAAATTACCATAACCGTAAGTATGGTAACGTTTAGAACGTGCAGGATGCCCTCCACGGTTGCCTACTGTCACTACAATATATCCAAACTGGGCCAAACGTTCTGTTCTGTCCATACTTTTTGTAAAAGCCTTATTTACTGCTTCTGTTTGAGGTCCGGGATATACATATTCTATTACCGGGTATTTCTTATTTGAATCGAAGTCAAAGGGCTTATACATTACCCCGTAAAGATCTGTAATGCCATCATCTGCCTTTACTTTAAAGGGTTCCGGAAACTTATAACCAGAGGCCATCAGTAAGGATAAATCTGCAGTTTCCAAATCCATCACTACCCTCCCATTGTTATCCATTAAAACAGACTTAGGCACTGTATTTACTCTCGAAAAGTTATTTACAAAATATTTGGCTTCATCATTCATACTGATTGAATGGTCAAAATCACCAGGATTTAATAATTTCATTCCTGAGCCATCAAAATTAACACGATAAAGATGCATATAGTATGGGTCTTCTTTAGGCTCCCGTCCATTGGCAGTAAAATAAAGTACCCGGTTTTTATCGTCAATTTTCACAATTTCTTCGCAATGAAAAGCACCCTTAGTAATTTGATTTTTCAACTTTCCATTACCATCAAACAGGTAAAAATGTGCCCAGCCGTCACGTTCTGACCAATGTATCAATTCTTTTCCTTCATTTACCAATCCCGGGCGAGTAACTTCAACATAAGTATTAAAACGCTCATCTATTAAAGATGTAACAGTCCCGGTATTAATATCAACCATACACACATCAATTCGTTTCAAATCTCTGCTGGTACGCTGGAAATAAACTTTACTATTGTTCCCAAGCCATAACGATGGTCTGAATTCATTATCACGGTCTTTATTCAATAAAGGCGCAGGCCATACAGATACAGTCTGATCTTTAAAAGCAGCGGTATTTAATTTCTTATAACTTTTAGCCGCGAAATCAAATAAAAGAACTTCAAACACTGGTGCATCTTTTTCACCTGGCATGTGATATTTATAGGTTTCAAGCGTTGGTCTGCCCGGAGCTACATTGTTGATTACCCATAAGTCTTTTACTTTACGGGAGTCTATTCGATTAAGTACAAAATGTTTAGCATCTGGCGACCACAATACATTAGCACGTCTGCGTTTTTTATTGTTCTTCTCATTTTCCTCATTGTTCTCTCCATCGCCATTGCTACCATAAGGATAAAATTTAACGCCATCCTTAGTCAACTGATGCTCTACAATTGTGCTGTCTTCTTCATTCTTAACAGCTTTCTTATAGTTTTCTTTATCCATCCAATACAAGTTGTAATTTCTTGTAAAAATGATTGCGGAAGAATCCGGTGCTACAGAACCCCATATAGGCTTAGCTTTAGGCCTGGTATAATTTGGAATCTCGGTAAGCTTTGAATTTTTGATTTCGTAATTAAAGTAAAAAACCTTTTTCTGCATAGAGTCAGCAGCCTTTTTATCCTTACGGTCGTTTTTCAATTCATCTATTGTGCTTTGAACTTCAAAAGTTATATGCTTTTCATCAGCTGAAAATTTCAGATTTTGTAACGGCAGGTGCGTTGCATCAAAAGGATCTCTGATGACTGTTGTGATTTCGGCGGCAAGCTTTGTATTATCGAATATTTTCTTTTTACTCTTTGCAGCAGGATCCACCAGGTACCACTCCTTACCAGAAGGAGTCTCATAGACGTACCAAAAACGATTACTCAATTTAAGCCAATGCGGATCCACATCAGTTGAATAAATCATTTTTTTAAGCTTCGTAGGTGAAAATCTTGAAGCCAGCAGATAATTCGCTTTCGGTGCTTGTTGTACTGATTCAGTAATCGTAAAAGTCTTTGTTTGTGCTTTTACATCAGAATTGATGCAAAAAACAGTAAGCACCGCTGCCAACGGCAAATAAAGTTTGTTCATTATGAATATAAATTAAGCCGCTAAAATTATCGAATAATACATCGTCAAAAGGATATTGTATGTAATAAATCCGATAGCTGTATTTTATTCATTTGATTTTTTAGTTTTGTATCAAATATTAGCTATGAAAAAGTCTTTCTTACCATTTGTTGCAGCTGCATTAATTTTTACTGCTGGTTGCCAATCCAAATCACAAACCAATACAGATTCAAGCGATCGGACTTCTACTCCTACTGAAACAGAAGCTACTGAGGCTAAAACCGATATACAAACACCTGCTATTGATGTTTCAAAAATCAAGGTTGCAGATGCAGCAACAATTTTAGCGCGTAAACAAGTACCAATATTGTGTTATCACCAGGTAAGAAACTGGAAAGCTACAGATGGTAAAGTTGGCAAAGACTATATTGTAGAAATACAGAATTTTAAAGACCAGATGAAAATGCTGGCCGACAGTGGTTATCATACCATTTTACCAGATCAACTATATGCATATTTAAACACTGGAGCCTCATTACCTGAAAAGCCGATCATGATCACTTTTGATGATACAGACTTAAATCAGTTTGAGCAGGCTAATCCAATTCTCAAAAAACATGGTTTCAAAGCTGCATATTTTATCATGACTGTATCTATTGGTAAGAAAGCTAAATATGCAGATTACATGAGTGCTGAGCAGATTAAGCAATTGGCTGATGAAGGCAATGCAATTGGTCATCACACTTATGACCATAAGAACTTCAAAAAATACCAGGGCAAAGACTGGGAAGAGCAATTAGACAAACCTACTAAAAGAATTGAAGAGATTATAGGAAAGAAAGTTACTGACTTCGCTTATCCCTTTGGCTTGTGGAATGCAGAAGGTTTTCCTGAACTTAAAAAACGTGGTTTTAGAATGGCTTTCTCTTTAGCAGATAAACGCGATCAAAACTATCCTTTATATACAGTAAGAAGGATTATAGCTAGTGGCTACTGGAGTCCAAAAACACTACACAATAGCATTGTAAAAAGTTTCTAACCTATCTGAATTACTATAAATTAGAAATGAAGCCTTTATTTTTAGCATTCTCTTTAGCTGCTTTACTTTGTGCAGCAGCTTGCACCAGTCCAACAAAAAGTAACGTTAAAACACCAGAATCAAGTCATCCAAATCAAGAAGCAACTAAAGATATCGCTACTGGGTCGGATAATAAAAAAGAAGCAACAGCAGCTGAGATTTTAGCTAAAAAAGAAGTTCCTGTTCTTTGTTATCATCAAATCAGGGAATGGAAAGCATCTGACTCTAAACGTGCACATGACGATATCATGTCGCCAGCTAAGTTTGAACAGCACATAAAAATGCTTGCTGATAGTGGTTACCATACTGTTTCACCAGATGAGTTGTATAATTATCTAAAACACGACGGTCCACTACCCGAGAAACCAATCATGATTACATTTGATGATAATAATCTGGATCATTACACTGTTGCCGCACCTACATTAAAAAAATATGGTTTCAGAGGTGTATTCTTTATCATGACGGTTACTATTGGCAGACCCAGATATATGAGCAAGGTTCAGATCAAAGAACTTTCTGACGATGGCCATACGATCGCAAGTCATACCTATGATCATAAAAACTTTGCTCAGTTTACAGATGAAGATTGGGAAACTCAGATTGACAAACCATCTAAAACCTTAGAAGCAATTACGGGTAAAAAGGTTGAGTATCTCGCTTATCCCTATGGTGTTTTTAAAGCAGCTAATCTTCCTAAGTTACAGGAACATGGTATCAAAGCTGCTTTTATTCTTTCCACAAAACGAGATGAAAATTATCCGATACAGACTATCAGACGTATTATAGATCCAGGTACTTATACAGCTAAAAACTTATACAACAGCATTAATAAGAGCTTTAATAAACCTTAAGCTACTTCTTGGATGGTGTAAGTTTTACCATTAAAACTAAAACTGTCTTTGCTTTTTTTGCCCAACATCAGTTTTCCGATAGGTGATGCAGCAGAAATAGCAAATACAGTTTTACCTTCAGTTTGTAACTGACCTGCACTAATGCTGATATAAAATATACCCTGATTGGTATTTACTAAGCTTCCCCCTCTAATGGTATCTGATGGAACTGCATGTCCAATTGCTTCCAGTACTTTACGATTTTCCTCAGCATCAATCAATAATCGTTTATTACGATCGATATCCTGTTGCATCATTTCCCTGCTGGTTTCGTATTTATCGCCGGCACTGCTTTTTGTATCATCATTACTAGCCTCACGTGCTTGTGCCAATGCTGTTTCAGCAGTTTGGATTCTTTGTTCAATAAAGTTCAGACAAAGCTGATATAAATGTTCCTTATTCATATACTACGACTCTACCCATTTAATTTTCTCTTCTATTGGTGTCCGTTTAGCGGTTCTTGGCTCCTCATTATGGTATCCCATATAAAATAAACCATAACATTTTTCCGCTTCACCTAAGTTAAGATAATCTTTCAGATCCGCAATCATTTCCGGTGAACTCCAGTAGGCTCCAACATGAAGTGCTTCAGCAGTTAGCGACATATTTTGAACAGCACAAGCCAATGCAGCCAATTCTTCCCATTCTGGAACCTTATCACCATTCAATTTTACATTTAGAGTAATGATGCAACTTGCCTGCTCTGCCTTCTCTATTATGCTGTAATATTTTTTTTGAAGAAACTTTTCAGCTGGCATAGTTTCTTTATACAAACGGGCCAACTCCTGACCTAGTTTTATCTTGCCTTCATTTCTGAATACAATAAAACGCCAAGGTTCAGTGAGCTTATGTGTAGGTGCATAATTTGCACTTTCAAGAATCTGTTTGATTACATCAACAGGAACTTCCTGTTCGGTATAGCTAATCGGAAAAACACTCCTCCTCCGTTTAATGATATTGCTTAAAATTTTTACTTCGTCTTCCATAATTCTCTGAGTGAGCGCCTCTATGCTGCAAAAATAGAATTTATGTTTAGCCGAAGTGCATAAGCCTTGTAATACTTTTGTCTAACTAATATTACTTCCTTTTCAGAGGTTTAGCAATACTTTTTCATCTGCTTTTTTACCATTTTAGCCCTTGCAAAAAAGGCAATGCTCTCTATTTCGGTTAAATAGTCAATGGTTTCTTCTAACTCTTCTCTAATCCAATCATGTTGAGGCGCAAGATTAGCCAATGTTTGCATACAATGTACTTTTGAAGCGACCAGCGTATTAGGATCTACAAGTCTGGTAAAAAACAACTCTATTACAGGGTTCATATCTAGTTTATAAAGTGCAGCCGTATACAATAAATTTGACTTGCGATCTGTCATTAAAGCCATGATTTTTGTAAAATGTCGCATAGCAGATGGATTTTCTTGCTTGTGCAATGCCAATATAAATGCAGCTACATGTGGATAAAACTGCAAAGGTTTGTGTTTAACGATATATTCCAACATCCATGCAGCCCTAAAAGCGATTTCTTTCTTTCTATGAAAACTAATCTCAATCAGATCATCAACATTCAGCTCAAAGTTTTCAATAAGTGCAGTACAATCGGCTACCATATGGGTTTTAACCGGAACATCTATCCTTCCTATTAATTCATCTTTATCCATATTAAGCTTGTTTAATTGTAATCCTCTTTCTTTATATCATTGTAGATTCAAAAAACAAAACTAATAAATAGCCCTTGAAACCATTTTATAAATTATGATTACCTTTGCGGCTTATTTTTCAGCAATATGATTTCAGTTTCTAATTTATCACTCCGTTACGGAAAAAGAACTTTATTTGAAGATGTGAACTTAAAATTCACTCATGGCAACTGCTATGGTGTAATTGGGGCTAACGGCGCGGGTAAATCTACTTTCTTAAAAATATTATCTGGTGAGGTGAACCAGACTACAGGTAGTGTTGCTTTCACTCCCGGAGAACGTATGGCGGTTTTAAAACAAAATCACTATGAATTCGACGAATTCAGCGTAATTGAAACGGTAATGATGGGTCATTCAGAATTGTATGACATCATGAAAGAGAAAGATGCCATTTATTTAAAGGAAGATTTCTCTGATAAAGACGGTGAGCGTGCGGGTGAACTGGAAAACAGATTTGCTGAAATGGATGGTTGGAACATGGAAAGTAATGCTGCTACCATGTTAAGTAACCTTGGTATTAAAGAGGAGCATCATTATAAACAACTGAAAGAGTTAGATGGTAATCAAAAGGTACGTGTGTTATTAGCACAAGCATTATTTGGAAATCCTGATATCCTTTTGCTGGATGAGCCTACCAACGATTTGGACATCGATACTATTGCCTGGTTAGAGAATTTCCTTGCCGATTATCAAAATATTGTTCTTGTTGTATCCCACGACAGACACTTTTTAGATGCTGTTTGTACGCATATTGTTGACATCGACTTTAGCAAAATGAGTATTTATTCTGGTAACTATACCTTCTGGTATGAGTCTAGTCAGCTTGCTTTAAAACAGCGCAGTGATCAGAATAAAAAATTGGAAGAGAAAGTTAAAGAGTTACAAGAGTTTATTCAGCGCTTTAGTGCGAATGCTTCGAAATCAAAACAAGCTACTTCCCGTAAAAAGGCTTTGGATAAAATTGATATTTCTGAAATTAAGGCATCAAGTCGTAAATACCCTGCCATTTTGTTTAACAATTTGGGTAGAGAAGCTGGTGACCAGATTTTACAGGTTGAGAACTTGTCATGTACCTTAAATGGTGAAGTGATGTTTAAGAACGTGAGCTTCATGGTAAATAAGGGTGACAAAATTGCAATTTTGGCTCAGAACAGTTTAGCGACTACTGCTTTTTACAACATTCTTACCGGACGTGAAAAAAACTATACAGGCGAGTTTAAATTTGGGGTAACTATCAATGTTGCTGATATACCAAATGATAACTCTATCTATTTTGAGAATAAAGATGAGAATCTGGTAGATTGGTTACGCGAATATTCCGGTACTGATCAGGATGAGCAGTTTGTAAGAAGCTTCCTGGGCAGAATGTTGTTTTCTGGTGAAGAGGTTCTTAAAAATGTCAAAGTATTATCAGGTGGTGAGAAAATGCGTTGCATGTTCTCGCAAATGATGTTAAAACATCCTAACCTTTTATTATTTGATGAACCAACGAATCACCTGGATTTGGAGTCTATTACGGCTTTAAATAATGGTTTGAATGATTTTAGAGGTACAGCATTGTTTACATCCCGAGATCATGCGTTAACAGAATCCGTGGCAACTCGTATTATCGAATTGACACCTAAAGGTGCAATTGATAAAATGATGACTTATGATGATTATATTTCTAGTCCGGAAGTGGCAGAGTTGAGAGCAAAAATGAATGGTCAAAATTAACCGTTCTCTTCTGCGTCTGGCATCTTTTTCTGAAGGGAAAAAGCGCCTGAAGTCGCATCAGAGAAGGTAAATTTTGTATCAAGCAGCGAGCAGAAATAAAGCGTAATATATTTTGTGTCAAGCAGCGAGTAGAAATAAAGTGTAATATATTTTGTGTCAAGCAGCGAGCAGAAATAAAGTGTAGTATAAGCAAATTTAAAAGCCGATACCCGAGTCGAGATGTCGTCAAAATATAATAACAGGGGGACAAAGTTCAGTGATGATATACTGAACTTTGTCCCCTGCTTGCTAAGTAAAAATCGGTTGCTATGAAAAGGCCTGAGGCGCTTTTTCCCTTCAGAAAAAGATGCCAGACTTAGAATAGCTGCCTATTTTTACCTTCATTAGTGTGCATGACCATCTTCTTCAACAGGATGAAGTTCAAATTTCAAATCCAGGTCGTTGGCTCCCGAAAACTTAGTTGCAAAGTTTTCATCATTCCAGTTTTCGGCAGTAATATTCGCTTTTACTCCAGTGTTTAGATGACGCAAAACGTAGCGAAATGTAAATCCTTTCTCTGTATGCTTGTCGACCGTTAGATAACCCGTTACTCCTACATTTACTTTTTTATTGTCTTTATCTCTATCGGCGTATACATAAGTAAGTGTTCCGACTGGAGCGCCGAGAATAAAGGCCTGATGAATATCATGTTTATCCACAAATTCCTGTTGCATTTCCCTATTGGCAAAATCGTAGGATTTTAAACTCAGTTTGTATGTTTTCCCTTCAGTAAGATGAGCATGAGTGCCAACAGGTGGCAAGCCTTTGCTATCAAAAGCGATGGTTAGAGGTTGGGCTTCTGGAATCACATTGTAGTGATAATGATCACCATGGACTTCACGCTCTACTTCTAAAAATGTCAATTCTGTTTTTCCGATCTCTTCTTCTGGCACCTCTGGTTTGGGATCCTTTTTACAGGCATTAAAGGTTAAGGCGATAAAGGCAAATAAGATCACTGAGCTGTAATTACGTAATTTGTTCATTGTTTTTAATTTATGGTTTGTTATTATATAATTTTAGAATTTGTATGCGAATCGCATTGAGATATTACGCCCCATGTCGTGAGTGTAATACCTGAACCGATTCATATAATCTTTGTAAAGCGTATTGAAAAGATTCTCAGCAGTAAGGCCAAACAATACTTGATTTTCCCCCCAGGTAAAAGATCCCCCTGCCTTAATGTTAAAAAGATGGTAGGCAGAAGGAGGCTCAGCATAATCACTTCCAAGGGTATACCTGTGTTGTCGTGCCGTAAAACTATGTCCCGCAGCAAAATACAAGGAAGAGATCTTTTTATTAATTGCAACTTCCCAACGCAATGTCTGACCTATTCGATCAGCTGGTATATAAGGCAGATAGCTATTATTGCTCTGGTCTTTAGCTTTTAGCACACTACCATTAACACTGTAACTAAGTGCAGGATCGATTGTCCAGATAGCGGAAAGGTCCAGTCCTGCAAATGAAGCATTGCTCTGTTGGTATTTAAACACAGGAAATGTACCCCTGTTACTTTGTAAATAACTACCATCAGGCTTAGAAAAGATATAGTGATGAATGTATTGAATATAAGGATCAATATTTATTTGAAATTTTGATGCTTGATATTTTAACGAGGCAACGAACTTATAACCTTGTTCAGTCTTAAGATCAGGATCACCTATTTCATACAATCCTGCACCATGATGTAAGCCATCACTATACAATTCATTGGCAGAAGGAGCTCTCCAGGCAAGCCCTGCATTACCATTCAATTGCCAATAATCGTTGATTTTCCATAATGCACCAACAGAGCCGGTTATATTGTGAAACCTTCTGCTACCCTTGTAAAAGGTTGGCCCATCATTTGTTTTATACCTATATCCTACTGCATCAAAAGTGCTAAAGTCATATCTGACACCAAATTCCAATTCATAATTATCTGTGACAAATTTCTCTATTGCAAAAAGTGCTGCAGAAAGTCGATCAAAATTGGGAATAAAAGGAACAGACAATGTTCCAGCTGCATTATTGTTGACCTGATAACCAAAATTAAAACCGATTTGATGTTGTAGCCTTGCGTGATTTAGAATCTTATAATAGCCTTCCAATTTATGATCACTAAGTACCATGTCTGTAATTGGTAAAGCCTCCCTATCACCCCTTCTAATATCAAACTCCTGCCTGCGATTTTTCTGAAGTGCATACACCAATGAAAATGTCTTATTATTCTTCAATGAATAATCAGCTTTAAGCTTCAGTAAATCATGAACAACATTTTGTTTTGGTGCAGAAATAGCATAACTAAAGCCATAATCTTCAAATGGCCTTCCTGCTTGGATACGTGCATTAATATCCTCAATTGTACCAATATGAGCACTGTAAAGAATACCAAGATCAGTACTAAAGCGACTATAATAACCTTCATACTTTGCTTTTCTGGTCTTATATTCAACTGATGCAGAGTAATTTAATTCTTTAGCACCTGTATTTCCGAGATAATAATCGGCAGTATGAATATTCCCAGACCTTTTTATAGAACTCTGTACCCGCCATGCAAGTGCAGGTAATGTAAGAACTCTTCCAGTCAACATTAATGAAGCTACACCGGTTCTACCGTTTGTCGCACCCAACAAATTAAATTCTCCTTCGAGATTCTTATCCGTTGGAAACAAAGGTGGTTCAAGTAAAATTACACCGCCCATTGCTTCCGATCCATATCTTATAGACTCAGCACCCTTAACTACATGGATGCTTTTAGCTGTAAATGGGTCAAGTTCTGGTGCATGTTCCGCTCCCCATTGTTGCCCTTCCAGTTTAACTCCATTATTTAAGAGTAAAATTCGGTTACTATGCAATCCATGAATAACGGGCTTGGAAATAGTACCACCCGTTTGCAGCAAAGCAACACCTGGAATTTCCTTTATACTCTCCCCTAAGCTGCTACCTCTAACTTCATCCATTTGTCTGCCAGACAATATAGAGGAAACACGAGTTTTGCCTGAAGGAGTTTTCTTGATCAAAATTTTCACCTCTTTCAAGGTCTCAGTATACTTTGTTTTCTTGTATTTGGAATTCAAACTATCCAGTTCCTGGGCAAAAGAACAACAGCTATAAATTAAAAAAGGGGACAATGCTAAAAACTTTCTCATTCCACAAATGCAATTAAGTTGCAAATATATTTTATTTTTAATTGTAAATGCAACTTAATTGCTTTTATATTTGTAACAAGAAAAAAATCAATAAATTATATGAAGCCTTTTATTAAATCTGCATCGTTAGACCAACTGGGAATTACTGCCTCTGTAGCATGTGCAATACACTGCGCAGCACTTCCGTTTATCATCACTACATTACCACTCTGGGGTTTGGAATTTCTTGCTCATAGCTGGGTTGAGCTGAGTATGATCTGTTTATCACTCGTTATAGGAATATGGTCATTATCGACCTCTTTTCCTAAGCACGAAAAAGTTCTTCCAATAATGGTATTGGTAACCGGCTTTGGTTTTATCGCTATAGGTCATTATGCATTTCATAGTCTTGAGGCTATTTTGATTCCCATAGGAGGCTTTACCATCGCTGCGGCACACTACCTGAACTGGAAATACAGTCGTAGCTGTAATCATCATAAAACAAAGTAACAGCAATAGCCGTAGCAATTACTTTACATGAATAGTATATGCAATTAAATTGCATATACTATTTTTGTACAACGCACACATGATATGAACAAGAAACTAATATTCGGTACATTAATGATTTTCGTAAGCATGATCAACCCAGGTTGTCAGCACGAAAAAGTAGATGGAAAGCAGCTTTATTTGAAATATTTAAAAAATCATTTAAAGAAATAGCAATTATGATATCATTAAAATCCGTTTCACACGATTATTCTGGTGGACATCGCATTTCTTTTAAAGACTGGCAGATTGCCAATGGAGACCAATGGTTGTTACTTGGCGAATCTGGCAGTGGAAAAACTACTTTACTACATATATTAACAGGCATATTACAGCCTAAAGAAGGTGAAGTACTTATCAATAATACCTCTATTTATAATCTATCATCTAAAGAGCTAGATCAGTTTAGAGGCAGAAATATTGGCATTATTTTCCAGCGTCCACATTTGATTAAAAGTCTGAGTATAGCTGAAAATTTAGTTCTGGCTCAAAGTTTAGCTGGCCTGCCGACAGATTTAAACAGAGTAAACGAAGTGCTGGCATCGTTAGGCATTGCCGATAAAAAAAGATCTTACCCAAACGAGCTTAGTCAGGGGCAATTGCAAAGGGTATCTATAGCAAGAGCTGTGATTAACAAGCCTGCTTTACTGATTGCAGATGAGCCTACATCTAGTTTGGATGATAAGAATGCTACTGCGGTATTATCGTTGTTAATGGAGCAATCAGGCCTTAATCATGCCACACTTATAGTTGCCACACACGATAAAAGAGTTAAAGATGCATTTATAAATACTTACGAATTAACATGAGTCCATTTAAAATAAGCTGGAAAAGCTTGTGGTCTAAACCACTATCAGCAGCCTTAAACATCATGCTAATTGCTTTCGGAACAGGTATATTAACGATTCTTTTACTGGCATCAAGACAAATCGGAGAAAAACTTGACAATAACTCCAAAGATATCGACCTAGTTGTTGGTGCTAAAGGAAGTCCATTACAATTGGTTTTAAGCAGTATTTATTATATAGACTTTCCGACAGGTAATATCCCATTAAAAGAAGCAATGGAACTTGCACGAAGTCCTTTTGTAAAACGTGCAGTGCCACTTGCATTAGGTGACAATTACGAGGGGGTTAGAATTGTAGGAACGGATAGTAATTTTGTAAGCTTGTATAAATTAAAGACTGCAAAAGGAAAATTCTGGGAAAAAGATTTCGAAACGACTATAGGGGCTACTGTAGCAAGTCAACAGGGGCTTAAAATTGGCGACACCTTTTATGGGGCACATGGATTATCAGGCAGTTCAGATGTGCACAAAGAACACCAATATACTGTTTCAGGCATTCTTGAACATCAGGGAAACGTCACTGATAATCTGATACTTACGAATATAAAAAGTGTATGGAAAATGCACGATGAACATGATGACCACGATCACGATAGCCATGAAGGACATCATCATCCCGCAGGCGAAGCACATCATCATGATGGAGAAGAACACGATCATGAAGAAAATGAAAAAGCTGATGAGTCAAGAGAATTGACTTCTTTGTTGATTCAATATAGATCTCCAATGTCTGTTGCTATGTTCCCAAGAATGGTGAATGAAACCACAAATATGCAAGCAGCATCACCTGCTCAGGAAAGCACTCGTTTATTTTCGTTAATAGGTGTTGGTGTAGATACACTTCAATGGTTTGCCATTCTTATTATGCTGATTGCAGCAATAAGTGTATTTGTCAACCTTTATAACTCGTTAAAAGAGAGAAGCTACGATCTTGCCATCATGCGTACTCTGGGTGCTTCCAGAACAAAGCTATTCGTAATCGTTATTGCAGAAGGCATAATGCTTACCTTAGCAGGTACTGTTATTGGCATAGTTTTAGGTCACCTGGTATTAGAATTTATTGGCAGCAATCAAGAAAGTGGACAGGCACAGCTTAGTGGATTTGTTTTACTTTATGATGAGTTATACCTATTTGTTGCAGGCTTGGCGATTGGTATATTTGCAGCTATAATCCCTGCTGTGCAGGCATACCGGTCGAATATTTCAAAAATATTGTCTAAAAATTGATAAAGAGCTAATACACACAACATGATGATTAAGAAAATAGCATTGATAGTTTTATTGTTTACAGGTTTTGCTGTGAAGGCACAACATAATCCTGATGATCAGATCATGTCTGGAAACTGGGATATTGTTGGAGGCGTAGACTTTAAAATTGTTAAAGACACTGAAATGCAAGCCATTTTCACACCAGAAATTAAAAAATATGCCAACAAGCAGTTTGAACTTGAAGGATATATTGTGCCTATTAAAGATGGAATGAAACAAACCAAGTTTATGCTGTCTACTTTACCGATTAATCAATGTTTTTATTGCGGAAAAAATGGTGTACCAATCATGGTGTTAGTTGAAATGGCTGAACCCATCAAATTCACTTATAAAACAGTAACCGTAAAAGGCGTTTTGAAATTAAATGGAGGTAATGCAATGGACAATCCTCCTATTGCGCTCATTGCAGCTAAAATAATATAATCATGAAGATTGATCCTATACATCTTTTAAAAGAGCACGATTTAAAGCACACCAAACAACGGGTACGTGTTTTAGAGGAAATAGCTTTAGATACTGCTGCTATATCACAACCTAATCTTGAAAAAAAACTGGGTAAGGAAATCGATAGAGTAACGCTTTACAGGATTTTAAATACTTATGAGGAAAAGGGAATCCTGCATAGGATCATGGATATGCATGGAACTGCAAATTATGCGATTTGTTCTTCATCCTGCACTGAAGATCATCATCATGATGAACATGTACATTTTAACTGTACCAACTGTTTTAAGATATATTGTCTGGAGGTTGAGGCACCTCGTATTAAAATGCCGGAAGGATTTATTGCAAAAACCGTAAACTCTATTGCTTACGGCATTTGCAATAAATGTAATGCTATTTAGTGACCTGAATGGCCATCAGCGCCATGCGCATGACCATGAGCCAATTCTTCTTGTGTAGCTTCACGCACAGCTAAGATTTCACCTGCAAAAATCAGGTCTTTTCCAGCCATAGGGTGGTTTAAATTAACGTTAACCACATCCTCATGAATAGCAGTAACACCTGCTCTGAAATGATTACCTTGGTTATCTTGCAAAGGAATCACATCACCAACAGCTGGCAATTCAACATCCTTAAACATTTCTTTAGGCAGGTCAGCAAATGCTCCTGGGTCGATTTCTCCATAGCCATCAGCTGCAGAAAGCTCAAAACTATAAGCATCACCAACATTTAAGCCGGCAAGATGTTCTTCAAACTTTGGCAACATCATTCCTGTACCATATAAAAAAACGAGTGGATTTTCCTTCTCTGTTTTTTCTACAAAAACCTGTTGTCCTTCTTCATTAGTCGTATGCAATTCATACGTTAATGATACCACTGTATTGGGCTTAATACTCATTAGAATGTTATTTAGTTATTAAATTTAATGCTTCATCAACGGTTGACACCGGCAACTGGCAGACTTTATTTCGGCAAATGTAGATTTTTGTTTCTATACTTTGCTTATCTTTTAACAATGGAAGTTCAGATTTTGTTCCTCCCAATGTAACTTTATTAGGAATGTAATGTTTATTGAGCGACCATTTTACTTTTTCAAGATCATTTCCTGTCAACGCAATTTCATTTATACCAAACACAGATTCCAACACCTGGATTGCCCAATTTGAATAAGCAGAACCATAGGTTTTAATTTGTGGTAATACGGCAGCCAACATCCCTTCTGCTTTTAGAATATACCTATCATTGTCAAACAATAAACCTAATTTATGAAGATTTTGAGCCATTGTGGAGTTGGAAGCAGGAATTACATTGTCCATAATTTCGTGCTTACGTGCAATTAAAGCTTCTCCATTTGCGGCAGTATAAAACAACATAGGGCTAGCTTCATCTTCAAAATTTCTTAACACATAATCAGTAAGATTCCTTGCTTCTTCAAGCCATTTTTCATCAAAATCGTATTGATACAATGTGATAAGAGCTTCAATAAAGAAAGCATAATCATCCAAGAAACCTGGAATGGTAGCTTTATTATTTTTAAAGTTACGGTATAGGCCTCCATCTGAAGTCTTTAAATTATCCAGAATAAATGCTGCTGCTCTTTTAGCTACATCGTAGTAATGTGTATGATCAAATATCCCAGCACTTTCTGCCAGGCCTTTTATTGCCATGGCATTCCATGCCGTTAAACATTTATCATCCAGACCAGGCCTAACCCTTTTACTGCGTTCATTCAACAACTTCTGCTTTGCTGCTTTTATTTTCTGTTGTAAGGACATAACGGTAAGCCCTTTAACATCCGCATATTCTTGTTCATCAAACTTCCTAAGCAGGATATTGGTTTGTTCTTCTTCCCAATTGCCCTCCTCAACGACATTGAAATAATCAGCAAGTAAGGCAGCATCATCACCAACTACAGCATCAAACTCTGACTTATCCCAAACATAAAACTTCCCTTCTACGCCTTCGCTATCAGCATCAAGTGCCGAATAAAACAAACCCTCTGCTGATGTCATTTCCCGTTCCAGCCAAACAATTGTTTCTTCAGCAATATCTTTAAACAATTCTGATTTTGAATATTGATAGGCCTCGGCATATAAACTGATCAATTGACCATTGTCATAAAGCATTTTCTCGAAATGAGGAACATGCCAGTTGCCATCTACAGAATAGCGGGCAAAACCACCACCTACATGATCGTAAATTCCACCCATAGCCATTTTTTCTAACGTCAACAAAGCCGAAACATGGGTACCATCATCTTCCATCAGGTGACTATAACGTAACATAAACTGCCAGTTATTGGGTAAAGGAAATTTAGGTGCACGATTATACCCCCCCTCTCCCATATCGAAATAACGTTTCCAGGGTTCAATAATTTCAGTTAAATGAGCTTTAGTATATTCATCAACCTTTATATTAGGAATAATCTTCTCTGCCTGATGTATGCCTTCGGTTAAACGGTCTGCATATTGTATCGCTTTACCCGGCTCATTCTTCCACATATCGGCAACACTTAACAACACATTTATCCAATCAGTCTTTTTAAAATAAGTACCGCCATATATTGGGCGCTGATCTGGTAAACAAATACAGTTTAAGGGCCAACCTCCACTACCCGTCATCAGTTGTATAGCTAGCATATAAATCTGATCTATATCAGGTCTTTCCTCCCTATCCACCTTAATACAAACAAAATGCTGGTTCATTACTTCTGCAACCTCATGATTTTCAAAACTTTCCCTTTCCATTACATGACACCAGTGACAAGCTGAATAGCCTATGCTTACCAATATCAATTTATTTTCATCCTTTGCTTTCTGCAAAGCCTCCGGTCCCCATTCATACCAATTTACAGGATTATAAGCATGTTGCAGTAAATATGGTGAAGAGGCATTTATTAAGCTATTGGATTCTGTATTCATATTATAAAGATAAAATTTATGTTGTACTTTTATGTTAAACCATTATCAAAAATGAAGATAACCCATACCGAAATCTACCGCTTTAGTATACCAACTGAACCTTTTGTAATTGCGACCGGAACCATGCATTTTGCTCAAAATGTATTGATTAGAATTTATACCGATACTGGTATTTATGGCGTTGGAGAATGCTCTGCTTTTCCAATGATTGTTGGTGAGACACAGGAAACATGTTTAGCAATGGCTAAGGATTTCGCAAAGATTCTCATAGATAAAGATCCACTGGATATTCCTGAACGAATGAACGACTTAATGGGTTATGCGGCTAATAACAATACTATTAAAAGCGCTTTTGATATGGCATTGTTTGATATTGCGGCAAAACATGCTGGGTTGCCCTTGTATCAGTTTCTTGGTGGACATAAACGTACTGTTGAAACAGATATGACAATTGGTATTGGCAGTCCTGAAAACATGGCTCAGTATGCCATAAAATATAAAGAACAAGGCTGTAGAATTATCAAAATTAAACTAGGCAAAGATGTCCATGACGATATTGAACGTGTAAAACAGATCAGGGCAGCTGTCGGTAATGATATTAAGCTACGACTGGACGCTAATCAGGGCTGGAGTTTTGATGATGCTTTATTTGCATTAGGTGCAATGGAGCCATTTAATATTGAATTTTGTGAACAACCTATGCGTACCTGGTATGATGATCTATTACCGGAACTCAGTTTAAACTCGCCAATTAAAATAATGGCTGATGAAAGCTGTTATAATCATCATGATGCAAGGAAACTGATTAACAGCAAATCCTGTGAATACCTTAATATTAAATTCTCTAAGTCGGGCGGTATTTTAGAAGCACAAAAAATTCACGAGGTTGCTTTGCAGACTGGTGTAAAATGTATGATTGGTGGAATGCTCGAAAGTAGAATAGCCATCAGTGCCAAACTTCATTTCGCTTTGGCTAGTCCTAATGTTGTATTTTATGATCTTGATAGTTGCTTAATAGGCCACCTGATTGATCCTGTTACAGGAGGAGTAACCTATAATGGCTTTTTTGTTGATGTACCAGATACACCAGGATTAGGTGCAGATGCTGACAGTCGATTCTTATTGAGCTGCGATAAATGGATAGTATGATGAGGTAGAATTTGCTCTACCTCTTAATGACAATTGTGCGTCCAGTAACCAGATTAAAGGTATAAATCTTGTATAATCCATCATCGGAAGTCTCAACATTCTCAACCAAGCCGGTTTTACTAAAGGTATCCGTTACCAGATCTCCTTTTTTAACTTCCTGCAATACTTCTGATGGTGTTTCGTTGTTTAATCTGATCATGGGGTAAAATTATACTTTTTTCTGGTTAATATTTCATTAGGTATCAGTTGATATATCCATTACGGAAAGTATTTCAGCAATGGAAAAATAAGCACCACACACAAACTCATCTGCTGCACCATAATAAATGGTTAACTGATCACCGTCAATAACATGTCCATTTGTAAAAACTACATAACCAAAGAAGCCACTTAACTCATAATGTTCTGTAGGTACCATAATAGGATCGGTTGTTCTAGCTATCACAACTGAAGGATCATGAATATCCATTAGAAAAGCGCCCAAACAATACTGATGATCCATATTGGCGCCATGATAAATTTCCAACCAACCCTTTGTTGTCTTTATAGGAGCTGCACCAGCACCTACCCTTGCATTATCCCATAAACCTGGTCTTGATTTTATAATACATTTATGATTTCCCCAGTGTACCCCATCAGGAGATTCGGCAAGCCATATGTAATTGCCACCAATCTCTTTACTGCTAGGCCTGTGTAAAGCATAAAATTTACCATTTACCTGCTCCTCAAATATTGCCACATCTTTATTATGAGGGGGAAAGATCAAACCTTTGTTATCAAAATGTAGCCAGTCGTTCGTTATTCTCAGTCCTACGCCTACCCCACTTTCAGAAACAGCTGTATAGCTTAGGTAATAATCATTCCCGATCTGACTAACCCTACAGTCTTCTATCCCATACCGTTCCAGATCTCCCTCTCCAAAAATAGAAACAGGAAAATCTGGTTGAAAAAAATGAATACCATCATCACTACACAAAAGCCGTAAATGAGATATAGTCGTTAGATAGTCTAAACCTCTATAATTCACTATCCGTGCATCATTTGCTATCAGTTCCGGGTCATTTAATGGGACTTCAATGATTTCCATTTTTCCCTGATCATTTAATATTGGAAAAAAGATTACTCCCTCCTTTTGCGCAATACTTTCGGCAACACGTACCAATAACCAGATTTTCCCATTATAACGAAATACGCCAGGGTTTAACAAACTGATAATCTGAAGTTCAGGGCTACTTGATTTTAGATCCTTTGGCATTAAAATCGGGTTATTACTGAAACGTCTGGCAAGATCGGTCATAATTGAATTAATTTGAGCAAATAAGTACGCTAAATGATACTATAAATTAAAACATGAGATAACTTAAATAGTTTGGGAATGAGATATAACAAAATCTTGAGTATAAGATTGATCCCAGTTTTAAAAAACTATTAAATTTCTGTAAACTTGCAGCTCAGGGATAAAAAATGGCAAGCTATGTTACACTTTCTGATCAGGAACTGGCAGACCTTTTAAGGGATGGTAATGAAACCGTGTTTAAAATTATCTATGACCGCTTTTGGAGTAAACTTTACTTCGTTGCCTCGAAACGTTTAAATGATCCTGCGGAAGCTGAAGAAGCCGTACAGGATATCTTTTTAAATCTTTGGAAAAACAGAGAATCCTTTCAGCTAAAAGTCAATTTTGAAAATTACCTAGCTATTGCTATAAAATTTCAAGTGATTAAAAGAAGGTCTAAACGTTTTAGAAGATCTATCATCGAACAACAACTTGGAACTGAAGCTGAATTAGAAAATTTTCAAAGTCAAAATTACGATTGGAACCAATATGATTTAGAAGAACTCCAGAACCGCCTGGGTAAAATTATAGACACCCTACCGCCTAAATGTAAATTGGTTTTTAACATGAGCAGAGATGAGAATTATACCAATAAAAAGATTGCCGCTGAGTTAGGCATCTCTGAAAAAGCAGTAGAAAAACATGTAACACAAGCTTTAAAAGTTTTAAGAACCAAACTGGGTCTATCCCTGATATTTATATTATTCCTCAATTGAAAGCTGCCTTGTCCGGAACATAAGTTAAAAAAAATAAAAATTATTAAAATAAAAGGTAGGGTATAGCACTACTCGTGGGACTATGTTCTAAACTGCCCTAAAAATGGACGAACATAAAATAAATATGCTTTCCGATAAAATTGTTAAAGGAACCATTTCTGAAAAGGAAATGGAAGAATTTAATGAATGGTATGGTACTTACGACAATCTGGAACAAACCGTGACTGCTGATAAAAGTCAGGAAGCCTTAGCCGAACGCATATTTAAAAATATTACAACAGAGGCGAATCTTCATATTCCAAAATCTCGCAATATTAAAATTTGGCCGCGTATAGCTGTTGCAGCATCATTTGCATTAGTTGTTGGCCTAAGCTTATTCTATTACACTGGAAAACAAGCTAATAAAGCTAGAGAAACTGCTTATCTGAAAAATATAAAACCGGGCGGTAATGGAGCTGTACTTACTTTGGCAGATGGTCGCAAAATCAGATTAGATGCCGCTACCAAAGGAGAATTAGCAAATGAAGCAGGAGTTAGAATTACCAAAACTAAAGATGGACAGATTCTTTATGAGACTAAGGCTGTAGCTTCAGCAAAAGATAAAATAAATACACTCTCCACCGCTAATGGCGAAACTTATAGCATTACCCTACCCGATCATACAGTAGTATATCTTAATGCGGCTTCTTCCATCAGCTATCCAGCTTCATTTGCCACACTTAATGAGCGTAAAGTGGAACTAAGTGGAGAAGCTTACTTTGAGGTAGCTAAAGATAGCTCCCATCCTTTTATAGTTCGTACAGCCGATCAGGAAATAAAAGTCTTAGGTACCCATTTCAATGTAAATTCATATAAAGACGACGGAAATACTAAAACAACGCTATTAGAAGGATCTGTGCAGATTGGTTTTTCATCAAATAAAAATGAAACAGGAACAATCATTAAGCCAGGAGAACAAGCCTACATAAAAGCCAATAGAATTTATATTGATCAAGTGAAAGCTGAAGATGCAATAGCCTGGAAAAATGGTTACTTCAGATTCAACAATGAAACACTAGCACAAGCTATGAATAAAATAGCCCGCTGGTATAACGTCAAAATTGAATACAAAGACCAAAGCATTAAAAATAAAAATGTTTACGGTTCATTGAGCCGTTTCAGCAATATAGCAGATGTATTAAATCTTTTAGAGCTTACAGAGGCAGTAGAGTTTGAAATAGAAGGAAACAAAATCATCGTATTGAAAAAGTAAAATAGATAATACCAGAATAGAAACCAAAACACCAACCACCCACAAAAAATCATTAGAATTAACAGATTAAAAATGTATAAAATTTATACCAAAATTTTATGCAGGCAATCGCGCTGCATACACAAATCACTATTAATTATGAGGCTAACAGCTTTTCTATTAATTACCACACTACTCCAGGTTAGCGCGGCTTCATTTGCACAGAAGCTAACCATGACAAAAAACAATACCTCCTTTGATGAGGTATTCAGAGAAATCAGAAAACAAACTGGTTATGATGTATTGTTGATTTCAAAGAAAGTTAAAAGTACGGAACGTGTAAATGTAAAATTTAACAACACCCCACTTGATAAAGTGATGGATGAATTGTTAAAAGGAAAAAATCTAAACTATACGATTGACAAAAAAACAGTTGTAATCAAAGAAAAAGAAACAACTTTAATCGACCGTGTAATCAACAGTTTATCAACTATTGATGTAAAAGGTAAAGTAGTAAATGAAAACAACGAAGGTTTAGCAGGTGCTACAATTGCAGTAAAAGGATCATCACAAGTAACAAAAACAAATGCGGACGGAGATTTCGTATTAACTAATGTTGATGAAAACGCCATGCTAGTTGTCAGCTACATTGGTTTTCAAGTTAAGGAAATCAAAGCTGCAAGAGATTTAAAAGTAATCCGCATGACTTTGCAAACCAGCGATCTTAACGAGGTAAACATTGTAATGACAGGTTACCAAGACCTGAATAAACGATTATTCACTGGAGCTTCCTCAAAAATCAAGGCTTCAGATGCAGAACGTGCAGGTGTTCCCGATGTAAGTCGTATGCTTGAAGGTCAGGTTGCCGGTGTTTCTGTACAAAATGTTTCAGGAACTTTTGGTGCTGCTCCAAAAATCAGAGTTAGGGGTGCCACTTCCATCAATGGTGAAAATAAACCGCTATGGGTAGTGGATGGTATTATATTGGAAGACGTAGTGAATATTTCCAATGAACAACTTTCAACCGGTGATCCAAGCACATTAGTTGGTTCTTCTGTAGCAGGATTAAACCCTGATGATATCGAAAGTTTCGAAATATTAAAAGACGCATCTGCAACAGCTATGTACGGTGCCCGTGCAATGAATGGGGTAATCGTTGTAACGACTAAAAAAGGTAAAAAAACAGATGGTAAACCAGTATTATCTTATACAGGTAATTTCACTACTTACCTGAAACCGTCTTATAATCAATATGACATTATGAATTCTGCAAACCAGATGTCTGTATATGCAGAAATGATGAACAAAGGTTGGTTAAACCATTCAGAGGTTTCTAGAGGTGCTAGTGGTGGTGTTTTTTATAAGATGTATAATCAAATGTATCAATATGATGCAGCCACAGATGAGTTCAATCTAAGAAATGATGCTCCAAGTAGAAAAGAGTTTTTAAAGAGATATGCCAATGCAAATACAGATTGGTTTGACCTCTTATTTAAAAATTCATTTATGCAAGAACATGCATTAAGTATTACCAGTGGTACAGACAAATCAAAATTTTATATATCTACAAGTTACTTAGGAGATAATGGATGGACTGTAGGAAACAGTGTGGATAGATTTACCGGAAACGTAAGAGGTACTTTTGACTTATCCAGTAAACTAACTATTGAGGTAATTACACAAGGATCAATTCGTAATCAGTTTACACCAGGTTCTCTTGGAAGAAGAAGCAGTCCTTCAACTGGTACCTTTACCAGAGAATTTGATATTAATCCTTTTACTTATGCGCTAAATACCAGTCGTACACTTACAGCATTTGATGAACAGGGAAATAAAGAATTCTTTGTACAGAACTTCGCCCCTTTTAACATACTTCATGAGCTTGAAAATAATACCATGCAGCTTAAAATGTTGGATTTTAAACTTCAAGGTGGTTTAAAGTATAAGATCATTAATGGACTGAAATATTCATTTGATGCTGCCTATCGTTATGTAAAAAGTGATAATGAACACAGAATCAATGACAATTCAAATATGCCAATGGCTTATAGAGCTGCTGGAGATTCATATGTAATCGCTAACAATAAGTTCCTTTATAAGGATCCTGATAACCCTAATGCTTTACCGAGAGTAATTTTACCAGCAGGTGGTTTTTACAATGTAAATAGTGACAATATGGAAAACTATTACATGAGAAACTCACTTGAATGGAATAAAGAATATAATCATGACCATTTGTTCAACGCATTCTTATCAACCGAAATGCGCTTTACAGACAGACAGCGCCGTACTTTTGATGGAGTAGGTTATCAATACGACCGCGGTGGTGTACCTTTTATCGATCCTGACTATTTTAAGAAAAGTGTAGAAAGTAACTTTTTCTATTACAATATGAATACCCTAAAAGAAAGATACCTTTCTTATTTAGGTAGAGTGGCCTATGCTTATAAAGGCAAATACAGTGTAAACGGTACAATGAGATATGATGGTTCTAACTTACTGGGAGGTACATCTACAGCAAGATGGTTGCCAACATGGAACATCAGTGGTGCCTGGAATATTGACAATGAAGAATTCTTCGACAAACAAGATATATTAAGCAGAGCGACTTTAAGAGGTACATACGGTTTAACAGCCAGTATGGGGCCTGCAACAAATGCAAGTTTGATCCTAAATAACCAAAGTACAAAAAGACCATTTTTAAGAGATATTGAAACTGCGTTAGTAATTGGCGGTCTTAAAAACTCAGAGCTTACCTGGGAAAAACAATTAGAAACCAATATTGGATTTGATCTGGGCTTCTTAAAAGACCGTTTAAGTCTTACTGTAGACCTATACAAAAGAAATGGTTATGACCTGATTGGTGCGGTAAGAACTTCAGGTATTGGTGGGCAGTATATAAAATATGCCAACTATGCCGATATGAAATCTAAAGGTATTGAGGTAACAACCGCAGCTCAGATTTTAAATGGAGCTGGTCTAAAATGGCGTACCCAGTTAAATTTTGGTTACCATAAAGGTAAAATAACCAAATTAGAGAGTGTTCCATTAGTATGGAGTTTAATATCTCCAGGAGGAGATGCATTACAAGGATATCCACAAAGAGGATTATTCTCTGTTCAATTTGATGGTCTAAATCCACAAACAGGTATTCCTACTTTTGTTGGCGTAAATGGTGAACGAAATGTAACTAATGTTTATCTACAAGATGATAATATTGGTCATCTGAAATATGAAGGGCCTACAGATCCTTTGATGAATGGTGGTTTTTTTAATTCCTTTTCATACAAAAGCTTCTCTTTAAGTACTTTATTAACCTTCAGTGCAGGTAATAAGATCAGATTAAATCCTGCCTTCTCTGCAAGCTATAATGATCTTTCATCTATGTCAAACGATTTTGTTGGCAGATGGATGCAACCGGGAGATGAACTTAAAACCAACATTCCGGCTATAGCTGATAGATTTGTACAAAGTAATCTGGGCTCGGACTATCCTTACAATGTTTACAATTATTCTGATGTAAGAGTTGCTGACGGAGGTTTCATTCGCATTAAACAAATTATGTTAAGCTATAACCTTCCAAAGCTTATTTCTGGAAAAATTGGCGCAAACAACGCATCAGTTAGTGTTGTAGGGAATAACTTAGGCTTATTATATTCTGATAAACGCTTAAACGGACAAGATCCTGAATTCTATACTTCAGGTGGTGTATCCCTCCCTGTTCCACGTCAATTTACTGTCTCATTAAAATTAGGTTTCTAAACACAGATTATCATGAACTTAAATAAAAACTTAAAATATATACTGGTTGCAACGATTGCTCTTTCTACAACAGGTTGTGAGAAATACCTGGATACAGTTCCTGACATGCGGTCGGAATTGAACTCTGTTGAAAAAGTTGCCGAGCTTTTAACATCAGCCTACCCTAAAGCCGAATACATCACCTTTACAGAACCAGCATCAGATAGCTCAGAAGATAAAGGTCCAAACGAAGGTACTGAAGATCCAACCAACACAGATCCATACATGTGGCAGGAAGTAAGAGATAGAGCACAAGGTTCGACAGATTTTTACTGGAATGCATGTTATACAGCTATTGCAGCAGCCAACGAGGCACTTAGTTATATTGACAAAAACATGAATGATCCTAAAGTCCATCCTTATAGAGGCGAAGCTTTAGTAGCACGTGCATATGCCCATTTTATGTTGGTAACACTTTATGCTACACCTTATGAGATTAATGGTGCAAATAATGCTCCTGGTGTACCATACGTAACTGCTCCAGAAACAGTTGTATTTGAAAAGTATAATAGAGGAACAGTAAAAGCAGTATATGAGCAAATAGAGAAAGATCTTGAAGAAGGTCTCCCTTTAATTAAAAATACGGCTTACAAAGTTCAGAAGTATCATTTTAACATTGCCGCAGCAAATGCTTTTGCAACTCGTTTCTATCTTTTCAAAGGTGATTATAACAAAGTTATAAAACATGCAGGTAATGTTTTTACAGGTGAAATTGTAGAGACAAGCTTACGTCCATGGAGTACAGAATATTTCTCATTAACACCACAGGATTTACGCGCCAGATTTACACAAACTACAGAAAAATCTAACCTTCTTTTAATAGAAACTGTTTCATGGTGGGCAAGAAGAGGTTCTCCAAGATTTGGTTTCGGTCAGAAATTGGCAGATGAGCTATTTAACCGTAGTAATGCTACTGGCAGAGTATGGGCACATAAATTATACTCATTTGGTGGTGCTCCTCATTATACCATGGCTAAGTGGAAAGAGCATTTTTCGCTTACAAGTGTAAACTCAACTTCAGGTATAGGTTATACCATCCTTCCTGCCTTTACTACAGATGAGGCACTACTTAACAGAGCTGAAGCTTATGTGAATCTGCAAAATACTGAGTTAGCCTTAAAAGACCTTAACAGCTTTATTAGTACCAGAATTGTGAATTTTAATCCTACTACAGATGCTTTAACCCTGGATAAACTTAAAGGTTATTACAGAAGTACTGATGAAAAAGAAGTATTGATTAAAGGTATCCTTGATTTTAAGAAAATGGAATTCATTACGGAAGGTATGCGTTGGTTTGATGTATTAAGACATAAAATGACAGTAAAACATAATATATTGGATATTAACGGGAAAGAGAAAATAGTTGAATTGGCTCCAGGTGATCCACGTAGATTGTTTCAATTACCAAAAGAAGTTGTCCTTTCAGGAGTAGCTCAAAATCCACGTTAAAAATAGGCAGACTTAAAATAAACATTACAAAAAGATATTTTATAATGAAAAAACTAATTAACTATATAGCTATCCTAAGTCTGGCATTGGCCTCTTGTAAAAAAGAAAGCCCACTAAATGCGGATATGGACAACTTTAACATTGATACTTACAAAAACGGGCAAATAGATGAATGGTTACAAAAGGAATACCTTAGCCCATTTAACATTGAAGTTTTATATCGCTGGGACCGTTATCAGCTAGCGCTGAATAAAGATTTGGTTCCGCCATTAGAACGCAATGTTCTACCTGCTTTGGAAACAGTAAAATCTATATGGCTTAGCCCCTACCTTGATATTGCCGGTAAGGAGTTTATCAAACCTTACGCACCAAAGCAAATTGTTTTAATTGGTAGTGCCGAATACAATAACGATGGGACCATTACACTTGGAACAGCAGATGCAGGAAGAAGAATTAACCTATTTATCATCAATAGTTTTCAAAAATCTAATTCAGCCAATGTAGAACAAATGATGCATACTATTCATCATGAATTTGGCCATATCCTTCATCAGAATTCACCTATTCCTGAAGATTTCCCAAGAATATCTCCTGAGTATGCAGCAAACTGGACAGCTAACGTAAATACAGCTAATGAAGCCAAAAGACTTGGTTTTATTTCCAGATATGCTAGAAGTAATGACAATGAGGATTTTGTAGAAATGATTGCATTTTTGCTGGTAGAAGGTCAGGATTGGTTTGATGCCTATGTAAATACTGCAGGTGAATTAGGAAAGCCGAGATTAAGACAAAAAGAGCAAATGGTGGTGGATTACTTCAAAACTGCATACAACATTAATTTCAGAGCACTACAAGCAGAAGTTAAAGTGGCTATTGATAGAGAAACAGGACGAACAACAAAATTTGCAGCCAACATGGCTAGAAATACTTATAGTAAAATGGTGGTAACTAAAACTGATGAAAATCAGTCAGCCACATTTACTGCGGCCTATACTTCTGCAGCTGCAGCTGTAAAAACAGCAAGTGCTGCACTTACTGTTGCAGATCAATTCGAATTTAGATTCGGCATGCTGGTTGGCAAACCGATTGCAACTCTGGTAATGACTGTAAAAAATGGTACTGTAAATGAAGAATGGTTTTTCAATTATAAAGTAACGGTTGTAGGAGATAAGGTAACTTTTGTACCGGACAATACAATTACAGGAGTGGAAACCGATAAAGGAACAAAATACAGACCCCAGTTAAAACCTTTGCTTGATATCATTGAACAAGCTTCAACAGCTGAATTTTTATCTCCTCAAAATTTAACAAAAGCAGGCTTTAAGGGTGAGACTAATGCCTCAAACTACTTTTACGGATCACTAATCAGATAGAATTATGAAAACAAAAATATTAAGCATATTCTGTTTAGCTCTGGCACTAAGCAGCTGTAAAAAAGGATCTGAAGATTTAATGATCGACGGAAAAATGCCAGAATTAAGATCACAAGAAAGTTTAGAAACATACGGAAAGACACTTACTTCAGCAAAAAATGGCTGGGCTGCCTATTTATTCACAGAAGGTGGTGGCGGATACGGTTTCTATATGGATTTCAATGACCAGGATCGTGTAAAAATGCTTGCCGAGATTGACGCTGATGCGTCTACAGATATCATGGAAAGTTCCTACAGGCTGAAAGCAATTATGGGACCTTCCCTATTATTCGACACCTATAACTACTTGCACTTACTTGCAGATCCAAACCCTGATATTATAGAAGGGACATCAGGAGTAGGTTTTAAATCTGATTTTGAATTTGAATTTTCTGCCATAAAAGGAGATACTGTAAAACTGATCGGAAAGAAGAGAAGAAGTGATTTATTTCTGGTGAAACTAAATGCAGAACAGCAAGATTTTTACTTAAAAGGAGGACTTAAACCATTAGTGTCTGAACTGACAAACTATTTCAATGTCAATAAGAACCTTTACATAACAGGCAATAATGAAGTAAGTAAAGTTCAGTTTTCTGTAAATATGGCCTTAAATGTAAAAAAAGCATTTTTTACATGGGTAGAAAATGGCTTGGTAAAAACAGCAGAGGCACCTTTTGCCTATACAACTAATGGCATGTTCTTTAATAAACCACTTGTTTTTAATGACATTGCTTTCAAAACAATAGAATGGAGTAAAACAAGGAATCAGCTTATAGCAACAACAACTACAGGTAAGCAAATTGAGATCTTAAAAGGTGATCTTCCAATCATTCCTTTACATATTTTGATGGGAACTGATCGATTTAAGTCTATTACTGTATTTTCTACCCCATTCCAAACCTGGTCACCAAGCTTTACAGCGATGCGTTCTACAATGTCTACATCACTAACGCTTAATTCCAGAAGATTGGGAAATATTAATTTCATTTTCAATGATGAAATTAAAGAAATGAAGATTACAGTTACGACGTTCAGAAGTATTCTTCCAACTGTTTCTGAATTTATTTATACCTACACTAAAACCGTAGACGGAACCTATGATTTTGAATTTGTGAATACCGAAGAAAGAACGGCGGTAATATTAAATGCTGTTCTACCTTTAACAAAAATCTTTAATGATCATAAATTTACATTAGATTATAAAATAGATCCGGTTCAAGGACAAGTGGGTAGTATAACAAGTGTTGATGATCCTAATTTTTATCTATCGGGAGAATTGAAATAATTAATTTATAACAAATGACAAAAGCGATTAAGTAAAGACTCCTCTTTACTTAATCGCTTTTTTTATATACATAGTAGCTAGTATTTCTGTTATAAAATAGTAAGATTAAATTCTTTTCTCTCTAATATCTGTCCATTTACAATAATCTCTATAAGATGTTTTCCTTTATAATGTTTGCGTGTAGTAAGATCTTTAAACACTTGATTTTTAGAAAACTTAATCGTTTGGTTTGGCAATAACGATACTTCCTTTAGTTTGAATACTTTTTTAGAATGTTCTCCAGAAGCTTTTACATAATGAATCGCATAGTCGACAACTAATTTTTGCACTGTAGACTTTAGACTACTAAGTTCAAACTCAAAATGCAAATTTTCACCTAGCTGAATATGCTCTGTACTTATTCTAAACTTATCAATACGCAGCTTTACATCTTTCTCAAAATTGAACAACGATAACGAATCCAAATTTCCTTTTTTTATAAGTGATCGACTTGCATGTTTGATGATCCATTTGGTATTTGGGTTGGTACCATCCCAACCTTTAACCAGATTCAACATATAATTAGTATTATCTTTAGAAATATCATTGAGGTGGTTAGCTACTGATTTTCTTACATAGGGCACTTCATCAGCTTTCAGTTTTTCCAGAATATCACTCGTTAACGAAGGCTTCTTGATTATTTCATCCAATTTAAATGACCAAGGTAAACGCGGTCTGCTCCCCTCCGAAGCTAATCTCCTCACATGTTCATTTTTATCTTCGGCCCATTGTTTCATCACTTTCAGCGTTTTTTCCAAATCAGTTTTCAGAAATTCCCTGATGCCAAATTCTGAAGATCCAAGTGAAGTAAAATCTCTAAGTGCCTCCATAGAAAGATCGAAGTGTTCTTTACCATAAAGTGCTACAAAATCAGGCAATACCAAGGCGGTATATCCGCGTCTTAAAAAAGGGGAAGCTTTATAAAGGACATCAACAGCTTTCTTAAAATCATTAGGTAGATATTGTTGCAGTACAATTGAAGTATTTCGAAGACGTCCATTTAGTTCCAAAGTATTTAAGTTGGATGTAACATTGTTTACAAAAGCATTTGAATTAAAGTTTTTATCGACATCTGCAAATACCCCAGCAAAATATTGGTAAAATTCGCGGTTGAACATCTCTTTTAATGGTTCCATCAGAAATTATATAAAAACGCATAAAAAACCGCCTAACATACTAAATATTAGACGGTTTCACTTAACAACTGTGCCCGAAGAGAGACTCGAACTCTCAAGGATTGTACTCCAACGGCTTCTGAGACCGCAACGTTTACCAATTTCGCCATCCGGGCATTGATACTAAACACATCCTTATTGGGTAGCAAATATAATATTATTGACGTCTTTTTAAGAATAGCAAATTCGCAAAACTGAATATTTTTCTCATTTTAAACCTTATCATCAGAGTTATCGCTTGATTATAAAAACTTTGCATAATTACATTTTTTACACTTATAAAGATTAACTGGTTTTTATTAACTTACGGCATATCTATTAATGTAAACTTATTCTATGAACTGGTTGCTGGTTAGTGAAATTGCTTATGTTTTCATATTGATTTTAGTTTGTCTACGCATTGTTTACGATACACGCAGTACAACAAAAACACTAGCCTACCTGCTTTTCGCAGTTTTTGTTCCTGTTTTTGGAATGATTTTCTACTTCTTTTTTGGAATAAATTACCGACACAGAAAAATGTATAGCAAAAAGCTATTTGAAAATGATGATTTAGCAGCTAAATTCCGAAGAGATTTACTTCAATACTCAGAAAAGACATACGAGGAAAATAACGCGGAAATCATTAGTAATAAAGAACTGGCATTTATGGTATTAAATGACTCTATGAGTCCTTTGACCTCTAAAAATGCAGTAAAACTACTATTAAATGGAGAAAATAAATTCCCTGAAGTACTAGAAGCAATCAAAAATGCCAAGCATCATATACATATAGAATATTACATTTTTGAAGATGATGAAATCGGCACTGCATTAGCTGAAGCAATGATTGCAAAAGCGAAAGAGGGGATAAAAGTCAGATTTATATATGATGATTTCGGAAGTAAAACCATTCGTAAAAAACTAGTTCCAAAGCTAATTGAAAATGGTGTAGAAGCATATCCTTTCCTAAAAGTACATTTTATATTACTGGCCAATCGTCTCAATTACCGTAACCACCGTAAGATTATCGTAATTGATGGTTACACATCATTTGTAGGAGGAATTAATGTAAGTGACCGATATATAAATGGTAATGGAAAACAAATATACTGGCGGGACACCCATTTACGTATAGATGGTCCTGGCACGCAATACCTTCAATATCTATTTATATGCGATTGGAACTTCTGTTCTGATAGTATTTTAGAACCTAACAGATACTTTTTCCCAGCCAACTCACAAAAAGCTGCTGAAGAAAATAAGATTGTTCAAATCGCAGCAAGTGGCCCAGACTCTGAGTCGCCCACTATTTTATTTTCTACCCTTCAAGCGATTAACCTGGCCACTAAAGAAATATTGATCACCAGTCCCTATTTCATTCCAGGTGAGAGTCTTCTTGATGCACTTAGCATATCTTCCTTAAGTGGAATTTCAGTAAAACTGCTGGTTCCGGGCAAATCGGATTCTACTCTGGTAAACTCTGCTGCCCGCTCCTACTATAATGACTTGTTAAAAGCAGGTGTTGAAATATATCAATACCAAAAAGGTTTTGTACATGCAAAAACCATGGTAACTGATAATAAGATAGCAATTGTAGGAACAGCAAATATGGATTTCAGAAGCTTTGACCTCAATTTTGAAGTAAATGCAATTGTTTATGATACAGAAATTGCCAGCGAATTAAGTGAAATATTTTACGATGATCTTAAAGATGCAATAAGAATAGACGCAGAACAATGGGCAAATCGACCTTTATACAGACAACTATTAGAAAAAGCAGCAAGGCTACTCTCCCCCCTGCTTTAATACAACAAGCTACCTATAACTTAAAAAACTACTACTTAATCAATAAACGATCAAAAGCAAGACTATCGCCATTAAATGCATTAAAGTCTACAACGTGATTGATACCGGAGATTTTTGCTTTATCAGAATGTTGCCAGAAATGCCATTTTGTATCACTACCTATTTTTAATTTAGGTTGATAATAGTGAGCGATCCATAATGGATATGCATCAAAATGCCCTTTAAGGTAATCTTTATAAAAGGATAATCCCGTATATAAAATAGGCTTAACACCTGTTTTCTTTTCGACATGATTTAAAAACTCGATAAGCTGAACCCTCATTTTTGAAGCAGGTACCCCATCGAGTTCTTCAATATCTACGACTGGAGGTAAATCACCAGTTTCAAATTTAACTGTCTGCAAAAAGAATTTCGCTTGCCATTCACCAGACTTCTGTGGTCTGAAATAATGATAAGCACCACAAATAACCCCTGCTTTAGGTGCCTCACGCCAGTTACGTTGAAAGTATGGATCTACCTTAAATACTCCCTCTGTAGCCTTTATAAATGCAAAATCAATCTTTACATCATCCTCTCTCATGGATTTAACCTGCTTCCAATCTATCTTTCCCTGATAATATGAAACATCAATACCATGAATACTATATCCTTTAGGGATTTTAATATCAAAACTGCGATAAGTACGGTAATTTGGATCTTCACCAATGTCTCTGATCCATCGCCATGTAGAGCTAAAACCCTTAATCACATATCCATAGTAGAATGGTGAAAGCAATACAAGTATCATGGCAGCAATTAAAAACTTAAGCCAGGTAGGCCATGATTTTTTCTTTACTACTTTTTTTCTTGGAACCGCCTTCTTACCTGGGCGACCAGACGCATCTGATTCGTAAGTTTGGCGAAAAGTGGGTCTTCTGGGAGTGGAGGTTTTCTTAGGTGCTGGCGGCATGATGTTGCAAAAATACACCTTTCAAGTAGCCATCCAAAATAAAAACACCAATGTTCCTGATCGACATACGCAGCATTTCTTCAAGGCTGCGAGGAGAGAGGGAATATTGGTGTTTTTATAAGAAGATTAAGCATCATGCAAAACGAACAATACCAAAGCAATTACTTGCTCAATTCTGCAAAATACTTATGGAACAAAGGCAACGTCTCAATTCCTTTATAATAATTATATATATCGTATTTCTCATTTGGTGAATGCAAAGCATCACTATCTAAGCCAAAACCAAATAAAACAGATTTTATACCCAATGAGCTTTCAAACAAAGCAACGATAGGAATACTTCCACCACCACGAGTAGGAATTGGTGCTTTACCAAATGAATCTACAATCGCTTTTTCTGCTGCGCGGTAAGCTGCACTATCTGTTGGCGTAACAACTGGCTCTCCACCATGATGTGCAGTTACTTTAACTTTCACGTAATCAGGTGCAATACTCTCGAAGTGTTTCGCAAAAATCTCTGAAATTTCTTCTGAGCTTTGGTTAGGTACAAGGCGCATAGAAATCTTAGCATTTGCTTTAGATGGAAGTACCGTTTTGGCACCCTCTCCTATATAGCCACTCCAAATTCCGTTCACCTCTAAAGTAGGTCGGGTTCCTGTACGCTCTAGTGTTGAATAGCCTTTCTCCCCCCACTCTGCTTTAATTTCCAGATCTTCTTTGTATTCATTCAAATCAAACGGAGCTGAATTTAATGCTTTTTTCTCTTCATCGCTTAGTTCAATTACCTTATCATAAAATGCAGGAATAGTAATGTGATTATTTTCATCATGTAATGAAGCAATCATCTTGCATAATATAGTCGCCGGGTTTGCTACCGCACCGCCATAAACACCAGAGTGTAAATCGCGATTAGGGCCAACAACTTCAACCTCCATATAAGCCAGACCTCTTAAGCCTGTTTCTATAGATGGGTTCTCCATACTGATCATTGAAGTATCAGAGATTAAAACTACATCTGCTTTCAATTTCTCCACATTAGCATTTACGAAAATACCAAGGTTTGCTGAACCTACTTCTTCCTCTCCCTCTATCATAAACTTAACATTACAAGCTAATGTATTGGTTTTCATCATCAATTCGAAAGCCTTTACATGCATGTAAAATTGTCCTTTATCATCACATGCACCACGTGCATAAATCTTTCCATCACGTACAGTAGGCTCAAATGGAGGTGTATGCCATAATTCCAAAGGATCTGCTGGTTGCACATCATAATGACCGTAAATTAAAACAGTAGGCAAACTTGCATCAACGATCTTTTCACCATATACTATAGGATAACCTGCAGTTTCGCAGATTTCAACATGATCAGCACCAGCATCTTTTAACTTCTGTGCAACGAAGTCTGCCGTATTAAGAACATCTTCTTTATATTTTGGGTCAGCACTAACCGACGGGAAGCGCAACAATTCAAATAGCTCATCTAAAAAGCGTTGCTTGTTGTCCTCTACATATTTTTTGATCTCTTGCATAACAAATTAGTTTGGACAAAGATACAAGCTTAAAGATAAACTGAGGTAACTAAACGACCTTAAATATTTTGTAACTTGGGCCTTATTATTACGTCAAAGCCCTTAAATGATAGACTTCACAAACGATACACTAGATATTGGAAATTTGCCTGAATATGAAGAAGCACCCTTAACTTCAGTAAGTAAAAAATACTGGAATGTTGTGGTAATCAACCTGATTATCTTACTTCTTATTCTTTTAGCAGGCTTAGTAGCGCTCTTGTATTTTTCTGCTGTATTCAGACCTTATATATATGTAATCGCTGGCGGCTACCTCGTATTTGCTGTTATTTTATTCCTGCTTTATAAAACAGATATCGGCAGACGTGGCTATGCGGTAAGGGAAAAAGATATTTTATACAGGAGTGGTATCATTGCGATATCCACTACTATTATTCCTTTTTCAAGAATCCAGCATATCGCATTGGATGAAGGTCTGTTTTCCAGGATGTACAATTTAGGACAATTGAGAATTTTTACCGCAGGTGGCAGCACCGGTAGTCTGCATATCCCTGGAATTGAGATTAACCAGGCAAGGCAGATCAAGGAAATCCTGATGAAACAGATTAACCTTGCTGAATAATGAATAAAGAAACCATTACACAGCATGATTTTTCGGTACCTCAAAAGCAATCCGCGTCAGGTATCATCGTCTTGTTTATCAACAGCCTTCAAAAAACAATCAGGGCAATATTTATACCCATCCTGCTGATCATCATCAAATCCAAAGACTCTGGTAATCTGGCTATGATCATCATTACCGGGTCTATAGTACTGGTGGTCATTTTAGCTGTACTCACTTATATCAGGTACCAGAAGTTCAGTTTTTTTTTGGACGAAGAAAAGCAGGAATTTGTGATTAATGAAGGTATTTTTAATAAGAGTACCCTTAGCATTCAACTCAATAAAATCCAGCAGGTAAACATCAATCAGTCGCTGCTACAGCAAATAGTCGGCGTGTATACCCTGGAAATAGATACCGCTGGAAGCGAGAAAAAAGAAGCGAATATCAAGGCTATTGACCATGCAACCGCATTAGAATTAAAACAAAGACTCTTAAGTGCAGCTTCAGTTCAGGAAGGGCCTGCCTCCGAACTTGATGCCTCAGGACAGTCTAATGTAGTACCAGCCCCATTTTTAAACTTAAGCCTACCTACCCTGTTAAAAGTAGGGATCACAACCAATTATGGTGCAAGCTTTGTATTGTTGGGTGGTTTTGTACTGGGTTTAATCCAACTTTTTAAAGATTACACTTCAGCATTTGAAATTGAAGACAACAAGATTGAACAGGTATTGAACCGTGGGTTTTCATTCTTTTCCATATGCATACTCATTTTGTTTGCCATCCTCCTGGTCCTGACCACGAATGTCACCAGAACCCTGATCAAATATTTTAATTTTCAGATAGCCAAACAAAAAAATGCACTTGCGATCAGTTCGGGTCTGTTTACCCGAAAAAACGTATTACTAAAACCAAATAAGGTTCAGCTATTTGCCTATAGTCAGAATTTTTTCCAGAAAAGATTTAACCTGTTGAATATAAAGATCAAACAGGCGACTTATGAAACAGCTGACAAAGAAGAACATAAAAAAACGGATATAGAAATCCCGGGATGTGATGCAACAGAACGTGATGAGATTCTCAAAATGATCTACCAGCAAATCCCTCCCGCAGGAATCAAATTATTACCCAAT
Source organism: Pedobacter sp. (assembly GCF_041645105.1). GTDB lineage: Bacteria > Bacteroidota > Bacteroidia > Sphingobacteriales > Sphingobacteriaceae > Pedobacter. Next base: position 479,013 of record NZ_JBAZQQ010000002.1, on the reverse strand, counting down.
TATAGGTTTATTTTCCTGCAGATAATACTATGGATTGTTATCCCGTTATTGATTTTCCTGAGCACAGTATTATTTTTTCATCCGGCTTTACGGCAATACCTGATATTAACGATACCATATATTATCGTGGCCTCAACTATGCTCTACTTCGAGTTTAAACGTCATCGTCTTTATGTAAACGAGGATTTCATCGTTAAACGAAGTGGAATATGGGATGTAGAACATGAAATTATCGAGCCACATAAAATACAAGCCATCACTTCAAGACAGTATTTCTGGCATAAAAAGGCCGATGTAGGGCATTTGATTTTACATACAGCCGCCGGATTAATCCATTTTAAGTATGGTAACTATACGAGAATTAACCACTTGGTCAACTTCTGGACCTATAAGATAGAAAGTACCCAAAAGGACTGGAACTAACCTCGAAGACCGGTGCAGTATTTTACCAACATATATCATTAAAAGCGTGGAATTTCTTAAATTTGCCATTTAGAATTGAAATATACCACAACAGCATACTTAAATAGCAGAAACGGATTTTGGATTATTTAGCAGGTTTAAACCCCCAACAACGCGCAGCAGTAGAAAACACACAAGGCCCGGCAATGATCGTAGCGGGTGCAGGCTCCGGAAAGACAAGGGTGATCACCTACAGGGTGGCGCATTTGATTGAAAAAGGAGTAGATCCCTTTAATATACTTGTACTGACATTTACTAACAAAGCATCGAAAGATATGCGTGAACGTATCTCTAAGGTAGTAGGTGCAGAAGCTAAAAACATCTGGATGGGTACTTTCCACTCTGTATTTTCAAAAATATTAAGGGTTGAAGCAGAAAAAATTGGCTATCCTTCCAATTTCACTATTTATGATACCGATGATAGTAAGAGCCTGATCAGGACTATTTTACGAGAAATGCAGTTGGATGATAAATTATACAATGCAAACTTTGTTTACAACCGCATATCATCAGCAAAAAACAACCTAGTTTCTCATGTAGAATACATGGAAAATGCAGAAATCCAGGCAGAGGATATCAGTAATAAAAGACCTTTAATAGGGGTAATTTATGAAACTTATACCAAACGCTGTTTTAAAGCCGGGGCAATGGATTTCGACGATTTGCTCTTTAAAACTAATGTTCTGCTGAAAACTCACCCTGATGTACTGAATAAATACCAGCAAAAATTTAAATATCTGATGGTAGATGAGTATCAGGATACCAACTTTTCTCAGTATACAATTGTTAAAAAACTGGCAGCAGCTTATCAGAATATATGCGTGGTAGGTGATGATGCACAAAGTATATATGCATTTAGGGGTGCGAACATTCAAAATATATTAAATTTTGAACGCGATTACCCTGATCTGAAAGTATATAAACTGGAGCAAAATTACCGCTCAACACAAAACATTGTTAAAGTAGCGAATAGTATCATTGCTAACAACAAGAATCAATTGGAGAAGAATGTATTCTCTGATAATGAATCTGGTGATCATATCAAGGTGCAGCGTGCATTTACAGATAATGAAGAGGGTAAAATTGTAGCAGACTCAATTGTTCAAGATCGTACGACGAAGGGTTATAACTATAATGATTTTGCCATTCTGTATAGAACAAATGCCCAATCAAGGGCAATGGAGGAAGCTTTAAGAAAGCTAAATGTACCATATAAAATATATGGTGGTCTATCTTTCTACCAGCGTAAAGAAATTAAAGATTTAATCGCTTATTTCAGATTAACTTTTAATCCGGCAGATGAAGAGGCCATAAAAAGGGTGATTAATTACCCGAAAAGAGGTCTTGGAGACACTACAGTAGAGAAAATTAGCGTAGCTGCCGATCAACACAATATTACAATGTGGCAGGTGATCTGCAATCCTCAACAATATATACCTGGTCGTATTGCAAATCAGCTAAATGATTTTGCAGTCATGATTCAGAGTTTTGCTGCAGAGTCAAAAAAACTTGATGCATACGAAACAGCCTTATATATTGCTCAGCATTCGGGAATTTTAAAAGAACTACATGCAGATCAATCTGAGGAAGGTCGTGGCAGACATGAGAATATCCAGGAATTACTAAATGGTATTAAGGAATTTGGTGAACGTGAGGATATTGAAGATCGTAGTCTGGCCGTTTTTATGCAGGATATTGCCCTGTTAACGAACGATGATAAAGCGGATGATAAAAATAAAGACACCGTTTCTCTAATGACCATTCACTCCTCTAAAGGTCTGGAATTCAAAAACGTATACGTAGTGGGATTGGAAGAAAACCTGTTCCCTTCGCAGATGTCGCTCAACTCAAGAACTGATCTGGAAGAAGAGCGCAGGCTATTTTATGTTGCTGTTACACGTGCAGAAAAGAAACTGACGCTTACCTACTCTACCTCTAGATATAGATGGGGTAGTCTTACCAATTGTGAGCCAAGTCGCTTTATTGACGAGATAGATGCCCGCTTCCTTGAAATTGAAATAGCAAAACCTGCAAAAAGCAGCTTAGGTGAAAACAGCTTTAATGATGAAAGACGTACCTGGACACAACAGCGTGACACTTTTAGTAAGCCAAAACCAGCTTCTTCAGGCTCAACTGGCACGGTGAGTGCGCCAAGGCCGAAAACCACATCAATGCTTCCAAAAGCACACGTGCCAACTCCTGGCTTTACTCCAGATGCGGCAAATGCTTTTCAGAACGGCATGGATGTAGAGCATGAAAAATTTGGTTTCGGAAAAATTATTAGCCTGGAAGGTACTTTGCCCGACGTAAAAGCTACTGTATTTTTCCAGGGGCTGGGTAATAAGCAATTGCTATTAAAATTTGCTAAGTTGCGAATTGTTAAATAAGCCTTATATTTACAGAACTTAAGGGCGTTTTTTTATTGCCTAACAAAATAAAAACATTGATTATAATATAATAAAACTGGCTTTTTTCGTTATTTCTTGAATAACTATGTCAGTTTTTAATGGTTCTGATTATGTGATTAATAGATGATATTGGTCATAAACAGCAGAACCGCATTGAGTTTAAAAGCAAATAATAAGCTCAAGATAGTCTCAGAACAAAAGAGAAAATAAAAGTATTAACGAAAACATATAGATGAATTTCGAATATAACACCACAAGAAGCGAGTTGATATTGGCCGAATATGGCCGTAATGTACAAAATATGGTAAAGTACATTATTGACCTTCCCGATCTTGAAGAACGCAACAAATATGCTCAGGCAGTGATAGACCTGATGGGTTTTTTAAACCCTCATTTAAGGGATGTAGCTGATTTTAAACATAAACTGTGGGATCACTTACATATCATTTCAGGCTATAAGATAGATGTGGATAGTCCTTACCCTAAACCTACTCCTGAAGGTGCATTGGTGAAACCGCAACATATCGGTTATCCTCAACAAAGAATTACCTATAAACATTATGGTAAAACTGTTGAAATGATGATTGAAAAAGCCAAAGCTGTAGAGGAACCTGAACGCAGAGCAGCTATGGTACAGGGGATAGCTAATTTCATGAAAATGGCTTATGTTACCTGGAATAAAGACAGCGTAGCCGATGAAACAATACTAAAAAATCTTCGCGAATTATCAGGTGGACAACTTCAACTTGATGAAAACATTAACCTGAATAAGGTTGAGTTTAAACCAGTAGTTTCCAGACCATCTAATAACAATAACCGCGGAAGAAATAACAACAACGGTAAAGGCAGACAAAACAACAACAATCGTCCTGCCCGTAATAATAACGCTAAACAGCGTCATTAATTTATACTCGTTTTTTATCATCCATACACCTTACGAATAACATGAACGCATTTGAAATAATTGGCGGTAAGAAATTAAAGGGCGAAATCCAACCTCAGGGAGCAAAGAATGAAGCCTTGCAAATTATTGCCGCAGTTTTATTAACTGACCAGAAGATTACCATCAGCAATATCCCTGATATTAAAGATGTTAACAAACTTATCGAACTACTGGGAGATATGGGTGTTAAGATTGAACGCCTGAACAAAGACACTTATACTTTTGAAGCTAAAGATATTAATCTTGAATTTTTCCAATCAGATATATTTAAGAAAAAAGGAGGAGGATTAAGAGGCTCAATCATGATCGTTGGTCCTTTGCTAGGCCGTTTTGGTAAAGCAGCTATCCCTAAACCTGGAGGTGATAAAATAGGTCGCCGCAGATTAGATACCCATTTTATTGGATTTGAAAAACTAGGAGCTAAGTTTGTGTACGACAGCAAAAAAGAGTTTTTCAATGTAGATGCAACCAACTTACAAGGTGCTTATATTCTGCTTGATGAAGCATCTGTAACTGGTACAGCGAACATCGTAATGGCAGCCGTACTTGCCAAAGGAACAACTACTATTTACAATGCTGCCTGCGAACCATATCTACAACAATTGTGTAAAATGCTTAATCGCATGGGCGCAAAAATTTCTGGTGTAGGTTCAAATCTTCTAACCATAGAAGGTGTTAGCAAACTAGGTGGAACGGAGCATAGGATGCTTCCTGACATGATAGAAATAGGTTCTTTTATTGGCTTGGCAGCGATGACAGAGTCTGAAATTACGATTAAAAACGTATGCTATTCAGAGCTTGGTGTAATCCCTGATGTATTTAAAAAACTGGGAATCAAATTTGAATTAAAAGGTGATGACATTTATATCCCTTCTCAAAAGCACTATGTAATTGAATCATTTATAGATGGTTCCATGCTAACTATAGCTGATTCTCCATGGCCTGGCTTTACACCAGATCTACTGAGTATTGTACTGGTTGTAGCTACACAAGCCAGAGGAAATGTATTGATACATCAGAAAATGTTTGAAAGCAGATTATTCTTTGTAGATAAACTAATTGACATGGGTGCACAGATTATTCTTTGCGATCCACATCGTGCTTCGGTAAACGGAATTGATAAAAAGTACAAATTAAGAGGAATCAGCATGACTTCTCCTGATATTAGAGCTGGTGTTTCTTTATTAATTGCAGCTTTGTCAGCCGAAGGAAAGTCGACCATCTTCAATATAGAGCAAATTGAGCGTGGATACCAGGATATTGACACACGTTTACGTGCCTTGGGTGCAGACATTAAACGTGTAGAAGCATCTGCTCCTACTCATTAATGCAATAAAATATTCCAATAAAAAACCCCAAAAAGCGCATAACTTCTTGGGGTTTTTCAATTCTAAGCTTCTTTATTTAACCAGAAATTGCATTGATAATATCATACTGAGTAATAATCTCAATTTTCCCCTGCTCATCTTCAACAAGAACTGCACTATTCTCTTTATTGATTAAAGAAGAAATTCTATCTATAGAAGTATTCATATCTACAAATGGAAATCCGGCAGACATAATCTGTTCTACAGGAGCTGATTTTAGTGATGGATTTTCAAGTAAAGCTTTTAAAATATCCCCTTCCGCTAATTTACCTACTACCATTCCTTTCTGTGTAACAGGTATTTGAGAGATATTTAAACTGTTCATATTATTAATAGCTTCAAGAATAGTCTTTTCACAATCAATAGTGATGATCTCTGTATTTTCCTTCTTCGCGATGATTGAACGAGCAGTTAATTTCTCATCTTTAAGGAAACCACGCTCTCTTAACCAATCCTCATTGTACATTTTACCCATATACCGACTACCATGATCATGAAATATCACTACAACAACATCTTCGGGTTTTAATTTATCTTTTAACTGCAGTAACCCTGCAATAGCTGAACCTGCTGAATTACCCACGAAAATTCCTTCTTTACGGGCAATATCACGGGTCATTAATGCGGCATCTTTATCTGTTACCTTTTCAAAGAGATCAATAATGTCAAAATCTACATTTTTTGGTAAGAAATCCTCGCCAATTCCTTCAGTGATATAAGGGTAAATTTCATTTTTATCTAAAATACCAGTTTCCTTGTATTTCTTAAACACCGAACCGTAAGTATCTATGCCCCAAACCTTAATATTAGGGTTCTGCTCTTTTAAATACCTTCCAGTCCCAGAAATCGTACCGCCGGTACCAACCCCTACCACAAGATGGGTAATTTTTCCTTCAGTCTGCTTCCAGATTTCAGGGCCAGTCTGCTCGTAATGTGCCTTCGAATTTGCGAGATTATCATATTGATTTGGTTTCCAGGAATTTGGAACCTCACGTTCTAAGCGTGAAGAAACAGAATAGTAAGAACGTGGATCTTCAGGCTCTACATTTGTAGGACATACGATAACCTCAGCACCAAAAGCCCTTAAAGCATCTACTTTCTCCTTGGATTGCTTATCTGTAGTTGTAAAAATACACTTGTATCCTTTAATAATAGCCGCCATAGCTAGTCCCATGCCCGTATTACCGGATGTTCCTTCTATAATAGTGCCACCAGGTTTTAGCAATCCACTCTTCTCTGCTTCCTCTATCATCTTTACAGCCATACGATCTTTTATAGAATTGCCCGGATTGGTTGTTTCAATTTTAGCCAGCACAGTTGCAGGAATTTCCTTAGTAATGTTATTCAATTTCACCAATGGCGTATTGCCAATAGTTTCCAAAATATTATTATACCACATATGGCAAAAATACAGATTGAAGATTGGAATTTTACATATAAATAAATATTCAAAATATAATATCAATATAACTCATTTTATAAAATTATATTTTAATCTAGTATTACAGTAGACTTAAAAACAGATGTAAATAAGGCGAAGCAAAAAATATATCAATTTAATTTATAAACTTTCCCTGGCAAGGCTGTCACAATTCCATGTATTTCGAGATTTAACAACAGCATTGCCAGTTTACCCTGGCTAAAGCCTGAACCTAACACCAACTTATCTAAAGAAAGAGTTACATTATCTAGCAATCCGATTAATTTCTGTTCTTCCTCGGAAAGATTTAGAGCTAATTTAGATTGTAATCCACTTTGATCCGGTAACTTATCATCCCATCCCAGATAATAAATAAGATCTTTAGCATGATTAATTAATCCCGCTCTATGTGTCTTAATCAGAAAATTACAACCCTCAGAGCAGGGATCATTTATTCGTCCTGGGAAAGCAAATACATCCCTATCATAGGAATTTGCAATATCCGCTGTAATCAGTGCGCCTCCTTTCCCAGCTGCTTCAACCACAACTATTGCATCTGCAAGACCAGCTATAATCCGGTTTCTTTTCGGAAAATTCTCTTTATCAGGGATTGTTCCTGGTATAAATTCAGTTAGCAATCCACCATTCAGCAACATTTTTTGTGCTATTGGCTTATGCGAAGGAGGATAAATACGATCTAATCCATGTGCCATCACCCCTATTGTAGGTATATTAAGATGTAAACTCTCTTTATGTATGGTTACGTCTATACCATATGCCAGTCCACTTATAATCACAACACCATATGGCAAAAGGGCTTCTGTAAGTTGCTGGCACAACATTCTACCATAAGTAGTGGCATTTCTAGTCCCCACTACGCTGATAATCCGAGGATGATTTAAATCTACATTCCCCTTATAGTATAATAATACCGGAGCATCATGACAGTATTTTAACCTTTGAGGATAAGAAATATCAGTGTAAAAAAGCACTTTAACCTTATGTTTTCTGATAAAGACCAACTGCTTTTCGGCTTCTTTTAAGGCATTATTACTTAAAATCAGACCAGAAATAACTGGTCCTATACCATTCACCTCCATTAATTGACTCCCTTTAGCCTTAAAAATAGCTTCAGCTGAACCAAAATGATCTAGTAAATTTTTGGCATGGACATGCCCAACACCTTTTATTAAAGTGAGGCCAATTTTATGGATAAGACTCATAGGCTAACTTATGCAATTACGCATAAAGCAAGCACAAATGAAGACCTGTTTTTAAAAAATAGTGCTATTGTGGGATGTAAACAACGTATTTAGTTTCAAAAAACTCTTCTTCAAAGTATTCAGAAAGCGGGTATAACTCAGCTTTTAAACGAGATTCAGCAATTTCTTCCGACAAATCACCTCCTTTTAAATATAAAATCCCATTTTGAATGGCATTTTTAGATTCTTTATTAAATTTCCCTTTTACCCATGGATAGAAGTCAATCAGGCGCGTTACTGCTCTTGAAACTACGAAATCATATTTATCTATTACTTGTTCAGCTCTCAAATGACTTGCTGTTACATTCTTTAAGCCTAATGAATGTGCGACTTCAGCAACTACTTTAATCTTTTTCCCAATTGAATCTACCAGATGAAATTCAGTTTCAGGAAATAAAATAGCCAATGGAATTCCAGGAAAACCACCTCCAGTACCCACATCTAAAACAGTTTCTCCAGGTCTAAAAATGCAAAATTTTGCAATGCCTAGTGAATGTAAAATATGACGTTCATAAAGTTCATCAATATCTTTTCTGGAAATCACATTGATTTGTGCATTCCAAAAACTGTATAAATCATACAACTGATCAAACTGGGCAATTTGCTGCTCAGTAAGGTCTTTAAAATATTTCTGTATTAACGCTGATTTCATTTCCACTTAACTTTTTTGACAAATATAGACAGAATGCCGTTAAACACTAGAAAAATGAATAATAGCATATCCAAAACCGGGAACCACCATTTTAAATCTCCATAATTTAAACGATTGAGAATCCGCGGGTAAATAAAACACCTGATTACAATACTTAAAGCTAAAACTCCCAAAGCGAGATAAAGTGTTGATTTAAAACACATCAGTACAATTAAGGTAACATAAAATAGAAATTGTATGATGATCTGTGCAGACAAAATAAATTTATGTTTGGGCTTATATAATTTTCCGGCACCAAAATGACGTTTCTTTTGTCGTAAATATGCTCCAAAACTGGTATTTGGCTCACTCCATACCTGGGCATCCTGGTGAATACGAATTCCGGTATTTCCACTATGTGCATGAGCATTTACAAAAAGATCATCATCACCTGAAGGAATATGCATATGTGCAGCAAAGCCTTTATTTTTAAAAAACAATGATTTCTTATACGCCATATTTCTTCCTACTCCCATATAGGGCATACCTTTTATAGCAAATGAAAGGTAATTTACAGCTGTAAAAAAAGTCTCAAAACGAATTAATGCATTTAACAATCCTCTCTTTTTTAAATATGGAGAATAGCCTAATAGGATTTCTATTCCCTCCTGCTCTGGCTGCTGCATTCCATACAACCATTTAGATGAAGCTGGAAAACAATCTGCATCGGTAAATACTAACCATTCGTTCTTTGCTGCTTTAATCCCCATCGTTGCTGCAAATTTCTTTCCAGCAATAAAACGCTCTCCCTCAAGTACCGTTACTATCTTTAAATGCTTATACTGCTTTGAGAATTCTTTAAGTAGATCCTCCGTTTCATCCCAGGAACGGTCATTGACAACAACAACTTCAAAATCCGGATAATCCTGTTCTAATACTAAAGGTAAATACTGCTTGAGGTTTTCAGCTTCATTGCGGGCACAAATCACTACACTTAATGGCTTTCTGGCATTTTCAGATAACGGATCTATTCTTAAACGTGCTAAACGTAAGTGAACAAACAAGCTAAAATATAGCTGAATAAGAAAACAAAAAAATAAAATACCGAGCAGGTAGTACTCAAAGCGTTCAAATAAAACGCCATCTAAAAAGCTTAATTCCACGATGTAATTTTGAAAGGGTCAAATTTCTGATTTTTAATCTGTAATGTTCCTTTATGTTGATAAAAAATTTAACCTATAAATAGCTTGTTTTTTGCTATTTTTGCGCAGATTTTCAAGGAGATCAGGCATTAGCCATCCTTAAAACAATAAACACATAAAGATGAAATTCAATTTACAAGCTAAAGATATAAATTCAAAAGCAAGGGCAGGAACAATAACTACAGATCATGGGGAAATACAAACCCCTATTTTCATGCCTGTTGGCACTGCAGGGACAGTTAAATCCATCAATCAGCAACAGCTTAAAAATGATATCGATGCTAAAATCATCTTAGGAAACACTTACCATTTATATCTGAGACCTGGATTAAATGTTCTGGAACAAGCCGGAGGCCTGCATAAATTTATTGGCTGGGACCGACCAATTTTGACTGACAGCGGAGGTTATCAGGTATATTCTTTAAGTAAAGTAAGGAAAATTAAGGAAGAAGGCGTAACATTTCGTTCACATATAGACGGGTCAAAGCATCTTTTCACTCCTGAATACGCAATGGATATCCAACGTACTATAGGAGCTGATATTATAATGGCCTTCGATGAATGTACACCATACCCTTGCGATTATAAATACGCCGCAAACTCTATCAACATGACACACCGTTGGTTAAAGCGTTGCTGCACACGTTTCGACAGTACAGAACCAAAATATGGTTTCAATCAGACGCTATTCCCGATTGTACAAGGATCTGTATACAAGGACTTAAGAATGAAATCTGCGGAATTCATTGCTTCGATGGACAGAGAAGGAAATGCAATTGGAGGACTTTCTGTAGGTGAACCAGCGGAGGAAATGTATGGGATGACGGAAGTAGTATGTAATATATTGCCTGAAGAAAAGCCACGTTACCTAATGGGTGTGGGCACTCCTATCAATATATTAGAAAACATTGCTCTAGGCGTAGACATGTTTGATTGTGTTATGCCGACCAGAAATGCAAGAAACGGAATGCTTTTCACTAAAAACGGCGTTATAAATATTAGCAATAAAAAATGGGCAGATGATTTCTCTCCAATTGAAGCTGATAGCGACCTTATTGCTGATCAAGTATATTCTAAAGCTTATCTAAGACATCTAATGCACTCAAAAGAGATGCTAGGTGCACAAATTGCCACGCTACATAACCTGCATTTTTACCTTTGGTTGGTAAAAACTGCCAGAGAAAAAATCTTAAGTGGCGAGTTTTACGCATGGAAAAACAAAATGGTTACTATCTTAGGTAATAAATTATAAATGAACATTATCAAAGACAGGATAAAAATTCTCGACTGGTATATCATCAGCAAATATCTGGGTACATTTTTGTATACCCTAACCCTCTTTGTTGTTATTATCATCATTTTTGATTTATCCGAGAAACTAGATGATTTTTTAGGTGCCAATCTTACTTTTTGGCAGGTCATATCTCTTTATTATGCAGGTTCTATACCATATTATGTGAATATGCTATCACCTCTAATCAATTTTATTGCAGTGATTTTCTTTACTGCAAAAATGGCCGACCAGACTGAAATTGTCCCTATACTAAGTGGAGGGGTTAGTTTTAACAGATTTCTAGTCCCTTATTTTATCTCGGCTTTTATCATATTTGCGGCCAATCTGGCTTCTAATTTGTACATTCTTCCGTATACAAACCAGCTTAAAAACAGCTTTGAAAACAATTATGTAAAGAAGAACGACCCTTCTAGTAAAAGTAATATCCATATGAAACTGGATAACAATACTTACATTCACATAGACAACTTTGACAATAAAAGTAAGACTGGAACACGTTTTTCATTAGACAACTTTAAAGGCGATGTACTAACTAAAAAGCTAATTGCTGACGAAATCAAATGGGACTCCGTAAAACGCTCCTGGAAGCTTATAAACTACTCTGTAAGAGACATCAATGGGCTTAAAGAAACTTTCACTGGTGGATCTTCTTTAACTAAAGATACTATATTAGACATGCGTCCTGATGATTTCTCTGCATATGATAATATTTTTGAAAACCTAACTAATAAAGAACTTTCAGAAAAGATCAAAAAAGAGAAGATCAGAGGATCAGGAATATGGAATGATCTTCTATTTGAACAATACAAACGCTACTTACACCCTCTTTCAGCCTTTGTACTTACCCTCATCGGGGTTGCATTATCATCCAGAAAGGTTCGTGGAGGTGTTGGATTACCACTGGGAATTGGAATTTTATTAAGTTTTGCTTACATCGTATTTAATCAATTCGCAAAAATGTTTTCCCTAAAAGGAGGAATGCCGCCCCTTATTGCAGTTTTAGCTCCTACCATATTCTTCGGTTTGTTAGGATTCTACCTACTGAGAAAAGCGCCAAAATAATGATAAAGGAAGCTATAAATAGCAATAAAAATCTACTGATTCTTCACTTTACAGTTTTTATCTGGGGCTTTACAGGGATATTAGGTGCTTTGATCTCGGTAGATGCTGTACAGATGGTGTGGTACAGAGTACTAATTGCTACCATTACACTTTTTATATATTTTAAACTGAGTAGAACCAGCCTGAAAGTTACCAGAAAGCAGTTTTTACAATTCATGTTAACTGGAAGCATTGTAGCCCTACATTGGATTCTTTTTTTCCATGCCATCAAGGTTTCAACGGTTTCGGTAACCCTCGTTTGCCTATCATCCTTTACATTGTTTACAGCTATAATAGAGCCTATAATAAAGAAACAACGCATACAGATACCTGACATAGTTATTGGATTAATTATCATTCTAGGTATTTATCTGATCTTCAAATTTGAATCAAAATATACATTAGGTATCATTTTTGGACTTTCAGCAGCCCTTGCATCCAGTCTTTTCGGTAGTATTAATTCCGTTCTTGTACAAAAAAGCGATGCCCTTGTCATTAGCTTTTATGAGATTATGGGGGCCTTCCTATGGATCACTTTATACCGTTTATTTGACCAAAGTCTGTTCACAGAACACTTCTACCTAAGCCATACAGACTGGCTTTATCTTGGTTTACTAGGAACCATTTGCACAGCGCTTGCCTATGTTGCAGGGGTATCAGTAATGCGTACAATCACTGCCTTTCGCGTAGCTCTAATCACTAACCTGGAACCGGTATATGGCATCTTATTAGCCTTCATTTTCTTCGGAACAAAAGAAGCTATGTCTATCGGATTTTACCTTGGCGCCATCATTATTCTGGGTGCTGTATTCTTATATCCGATCTATAAAAAACGCAGCAACATTTAGCTCTTTCTAGCTCCTCACCTATAGGGTAGGGGCAAGAAAATCTATCCATAAAAAGACTATCTAGAGCCTCTACACTATTCAAAAAAAAAGCCTGAAAAGGCACCCAAATCCAACAAGAAAATCCAGCAAACCGCCTCTAAAAAGAGCGACTTTCAGCCATAAAAACTAAAAGACAAACACGCTATTCAGTATACAGAACTAAAATTATACGCTTAAATTTAATTTTATTTATCGCCTAAATAGTGTATCTTAATTGCCAATTATACCCACTTTTAAAGCGAGTATAAAAAACACCAAAAAGAAGCTTAAAACATCATAAAAACACAATAAAATCGAACAATCAATTAAAAACAAATAAAATTTTAATAAGCTGAATATCAACAATAAAACTACATTCATATAAAATAAAAAGTCAAATAAAAACAACAATAAAAATAACAAAATACTAATTATTTTAGTAAACCACATAAATGAAACAAAATAAACTATATAATTCACTGATAATCAAATTAAAAATAACAATCATATTAAGTTTAATTTCACACTCGGTATTTTCACAAATTTTCGACGAAGAGCAAAACCCACTTAGTGTAAAATGGCGCCAAATAAATTCATCAGGTTTTAAAATCATCTACCCAACCGAACTTGAAAAAGAAGCTCAAAGAATGGCCAATACCTTACCGCACATTTACCCTCTTATAGGGAGTAGTCTGGGAGTCAAAAAAACAACCATCCCGGTACTGCTCCAAAACCAAGGAGTCATTGCAAATGGCTTCGCTCAGCTAGGCCCAAAAAAGTCTGAATTTTTTAGTACACCTCCACAACAATTCGACAGTCAAGACTGGCTAAATAACCTGGCAGTTCACGAACTCAGACACGTCGCTCAGTTCGACAAACTAACCGGCGTTAAAGCGAAACCATTTCCAGAACTTGTGTACTTCGCATGGTTCGGTGCAAGCTTGCCAATCTGGTTTTTTGAAGGCGATGCAGTAACCACAGAAACTGCACTTACAAATGCGGGACGCGGAAGACAGCCATCATGGATTATGCCCTATAGAGCAAGCCTCCTTGAAGGGAAAAAACTTTCCTACAGTAAGGCCAGTTTCGGATCAAATACAGACATCACTCCTGGCTACTACCAACTGGGCTATCTCCTATCTTCAAACATCAGAACACAACATGGAGAAAATATATTTGACGAGGTGCTTACTGACATCAGGAAACGTCCTCTTCGCCTTTATCCTTTTTCTAACACATTAAAAAAACTTACAGACAAAGGAAGCCACCAATGGTACAAACAAACAGAGTCACTACTCAAAGAAAAATGGACAGCTCAGGAACAAGCAGCATCAACTGTAGATTACAAGTCACTAACTAAACCTGCGAAATATGCAACCAATTATTTTACTCCGGTAAAATTAAACGACAACAGCATATTAACTTTAAAGCAAAGTAAAACAGAAGCAACACATCTGATAATGATCGACAGCAATCGTACAGAAAAACATTTGCTCTACATTGGTTACCAGGAACAGCCTTGGTTCAGTTACGCCAATGATCTTGTAGTTTGGGATGAGGTAAGATACGACCCTAGATATAGAAAACGCAACTACAATATCATTTGTAGTTATAATCTAAAAACAAAAAAAGTTAAAAAAATCAGTTCAAAATCCAGACTTTTCGCTCCTTCACTTTCCGCTGACGGTAAAAAGATAATTGCAGTAAAATTCGAATTGAATAACCAATGCAACCTTGTGGAGCTTGATGCAAAATCCGGTGCCATCATTTTCACATACCCAAACCCTAAAAATCTAATTCTTCAAACTCCATCCTTTGACGAAAGCGGAAACACCATTGCCTATATCAGTGTGAGTGAAAAAGGAAAAGCGCTACACACCATAAACAGATCAGGTGAAGCACATGAACTCATAGCCCCAACACAACAGCAATTGACTAGACCCGTATTCTTTGGTCAACAGATCGCATTTAACGCCCATTACAACGGGATCGACAACATTTATGAGATAGACGTCATATCAAAAAAAATAAGCGCTCTGAGCAACGCAAAATACGGCGCTTTCAATCCTTCATTTTCAAAAACATCGTCAACATTAATTTTCAACAATTTTAGACATACAGGCTACGACATTTCAGAAACACCAATAAAACCAGAGCCTCTCTCAAAAGATAATTTTGTTTATTTTGGTGCAGCTGCAGAAAAACAAGAAAATACAGGAAATGTATTTAGCAAGATCCCTGATAGCATTTATACCTCTAAACCATATCGCGCGTTAGGCAACCTCATTAACCTTCACAGTATAACTCCTGTAATTGAAGACGAATACCTCTTCGGATTACAACTAAATTCAGATAACCTACTCAATACTTTCAGCTCCTTTGCAGGAGTAGAATATCACCGTGACCTTGGCCGGTTTGAATACAATGCGGGTTTTGTCCTTAAAAGTTTTTATCCAGTCATCAGCAGCACTTACCGAAACAGACCCCGAAGAACTTTTTACACCACTAATCAGGGTATAATGCAGGGCGACTGGAGGGAAAACAACATTCAACTTCAAGCATTAGTTCCAATTAACTTTAATAGTCTTGGAGACAACTATAGTTTCAATTTTAAAACTGCAACAAGTTATACTCAAAGATACATGGGACAAAATATGCCAGTCAATTACATCACAAGCCTAAAACTACCGATGGAATATGGATTCTCATTTGCACATTCCACAAGGCAGGCTGATCGTGACATAGCACCAAGATGGGCACAAACACTTAAACTTACTTATCTTCACCAGCCTTTCGATAAGCGTCTGGACGGAGAACTATTTGCCGCAGAAGCATTTTTATATTTCCCAGGCTTCTTTAAGAACCATTCTTTTACTGCAAACTTCAATTACCAGCACACATCAGGCGTAAGACGCTACGACAATGAGATTAATGCAGTGTATGGCTACAATAATATCATGGCCCGCAACTTTTTAAAGAATACGCTACTTTTCAACTATAGATTTCCTTTCGCTTTTCCTGATGCTGAACTTGGCCCACTCGCTTATATCCGAAATATACGTGGCGGATTATTTTGTCATTACGAAAATCTAGGCATAGACACGGATATGGGGCAACCAAAAACATATGGCTTTGAATTACGAAGCAGCATGAATTTACTCCGTTACCAACCAATAATTGATCTAGGCACTAGATTCGTGTTCGTAAATAAAGTTTACAATCAAAATCCTATATTAGAGTTAATTTTAAACTATAGCTTCTAAATCATGCGAGCAAGAACCATTTTCATTATCATTTTTACTGCACTTATCACTATTTTTTTAATGATCAATACTGATGCAGTTGAATTTAATTTCATAGTCGTTAAAAAGGACATTTCTAAACTTCTGGTTGTTGGTGTATGTACTTTTGTAGGATTTATCCTCGGATACTGGGCTGGCCGACCAAAAACAACAATAAGCACATATGATAAGGAGTTAGATGGATACAGCAATGACAATAAAAATAATCTGAGCGACGAAGACCGGGAATATATCAAGTAAAAAAAAGAAAATTACTTCATAAAACAAAAGACCGGATTGCTGAAGAAGCAATCCGGTCTTTTGTTTTAAACACTACCTATTTGGTAAAATATCTTTGTCAATTATGCTAAAGCCTGCTTAATATCTTCAAGAATATCGTTGATATGTTCCAAACCTATAGATAAACGAATAGTTCCCTGTTCAATCCCAACCTGCAAACGCTCATCTTCTGTCAACTTTGAATGCGTGCTTGTCGCCGGATGGGTAGCTATAGACCTGGTATCACCAAGATTAGCAGAAATAGAAAACATCTTTAACTTATTCATGAAAGCACTAGCAGCCTCAACCCCACCTTCAATTACCATCGTCACAATACCTCCACCTTGTTTCATCTGCTTTTTAGCAATTTCATATTGAGGGTGTGAAGTCAGAAAAGGATACATCACCCTTTTTATACTTGCATGACTCTCTAAAAACTCCGCAACTTTCAAAGCATTCTCACAATGTCTGTCCATACGTACCGCAAGTGTTTCTAAACTTTTAGACAACAACCATGCATTAAATGGTGACATTGCAGGCCCACTGTGCCTGGCAAATCCTTCTATTTCCTTAATTAATTTATTTGAGCCTAAAATAACCCCACCTAGAGTACGACCTTGTCCGTCAATAAATTTTGTAGCCGAATGAATAGAGATATCAGCACCTAATTTTATTGGCTGTTGTAAATATGGTGTAGCAAAGCAATTATCCACAGCTAATAAAACATCATGCTGCTTCGCTAGTTTCGCCAACCATTCCAAATCAATAATATCAATTCCTGGATTAGAGGGTGTCTCCACAAAAATCATTTTTGTATTGGGCTGTATACCTTTTTCCCATTGTTCTGGCTTATCCAGATCAGCATAAGTATAAGTAATACCCCATTTTGCAAAAACATTATTCAACAGCTGATGGGTTGAGCCAAAAACAGAACGGCTAGACAATACATGGTCACCAGACTTTAAAAAAGTAGCAAGAGTGGTAAATATTGCTGCCATTCCTGAAGCCGTAACCCAACCGGTTTCAGCACCTTCAAGAACAGCCATTTTATCAATTAATTCTGTTGTATTTGGATTAGCATATCTGCTATAAACATTCCCTTCCTTTTCGTTTGCAAACAGCGCTCTCATGTCCTCTGCATCATCAAACTTATAACTTGACGTTAAATACAGTGGCACAGAATGCTCTTTATATTGTGTTCTTTCGGCTTGCAAACGTATAGCCAGTGTTTCGAAATTCTCTTCTTCCATTTTATTTATTGATGAATAGTATAAGTAAAGTTGATGGTAGCAGAACGCCCCAAAATATTAGAGACAGAACAATATTTATCAAACGTCATATTCAATGCACGCTCCACCTTCGGCACGCTTAAAGCACCGTATAAATTGAAATGAATATCTATTACGTCGAAAATAGGTGGCATTTCTTCATCTTTTCTGGTTGCCTTGATTGAAATCTTGACATCATCTAAAGGCTCCTTTTGCTTAGTCAGCACATTCACCATATCTATTCCACTGCAACCACCTAAACCTATTAAAAGCATTTCCATTGGTCTAAAACCTTTACCTTCGCCTCCAATTGCAGGCTTAGCATCAAGCTCAACAGTAAAGCCACTCGAATTCTCTGCTTCAAAGTTAAACTTACCGCTTTTACGTATTAAATTAATCTCCATGTTCGTATCAGTTATTTTTATCCATCACGTTCAGTACGTAATACCAACACCATGATGTTTAAATGTTATAATAAACTTTATTTTCACGTTCCAGTTCCGGCAGATGAACGCGCTGATCAAAAATTGCAAAAACACTTGAACCACTACCACTCATTAAAGAGAATAATGCACCAGATTGATATAATTTTGATTTGATCTGTTCAATCTCCGAATATTTTGAAAAAACAGAGGTTTCAAAATCATTTTTGAGACAAGATTTCCATTCTTTCACAGGCAAATGTATTAAATCTTTTACCGATCTACTAGGAATTGTAGGCTTTATTCCAGCATAAGCATCTGCTGTTGAAACGTGTACAGGCGGTTTAACCAGCACAAGAAAGAAATTTGACAAATCTATTGCGATTGGATTAAGCTCATCACCTATCCCAAATGCACAAGATGGTTCATTTTTAATGAAAAATGAACAGTCAGCCCCTAAAGGCCTGACATAGTCTTCCATTGTAGCAACAGACAAACCCAATTTGAACTTATCATTTAACAATTTAACCAAATGGGCGGCATCTGAAGAGCCTCCTCCTAATCCGGCACCAACAGGAATATTTTTAAGTAAGGTAATTTGCTGTTCAGGTAGGTTAAAATCCTTTTGAATAGACTTAAAGGCTTTGATGCAAAGATTATCATCTGTATCTCCTGGCACATCAATTCCTTTTACCAAACAAGAAGTTTCCAATGCATCCGTTACCTCCAGCACATCGTACAACTTTATGGGATAAAATACAGTTTCGATATCATGATACCCATCTGGCCTTTTTTCTATGACGTTTAAACCAAGGTTAATCTTTGCATTTGCAAAAGCAAGCATACATGTGGCATTTAATTTTTGGAAAGCAAACTTACTAAAATTGCAAATACCAAAAACCAAATGACATATTAATACTTAGAAAAATCAACAAACCTAAACAATTCATTAAAGTCCTAATCATCCCTCATTACTCCAAAACATTCATCAATTTTTATTCTAAAACCAGGTAATACATCAGAGACAAATTCTGTCCTTCCATAATGAAGAACTCCAGCAACAAACCTCCCATCACTATTCAAAACATATTTTAAAATGCTTTTCTCATTTGGCTGAACAACCCAATATTCCCGAACACCATACTTTTCATAAATACCATATTTATATTCAAGTTCTATTTTTCCATTGCCAGGTGAGAGTATTTCGACAACAATATCAGGAGCTCCAATACAACCTCTCTTATCCAATTTACTATCATCACAAACCACGCAAACATCAGGTTGCAAAACAGTAAAGACCTTATTATTTGATGTTGATTTATCAGGAAAACGCACATCAAATGGTGCGGTAAACACTTCACAGGATTGAAATCTTAAAACAGAATATATTTCCCAGTGTATAAAACCCAGTAAACGCTGATGATTTACTGATGGAGCACCCATTTGAAAAACCTTCCCTTTAATCAGCTCAACACGTTCTTCAAACTTCCATTTAAGATAGCTCGCATAAGAATAAGTACCAAAAAGGTCAATTTCATTAAAGGTATTTATGATTGGTTCCCTTTGATAAGTACCTTTCCGTCTGAACTTCTTCTGATGTTGTCGTCCTCTTTTTTTCACATTCTATTACCTCCACAACGAACGTCTTTATTATTTCAGGATTATTGAAATCTTACACCGAAAATTTAATTTAAAAATCTCCATTCTTTCAAAAGCATTCATATATATGTACTTTTGTATTCAACGCACCTATCGGATGCAACAAAACATTAATCAAAGACATTATCCTTCAATAGAAAAAACATAATAGATGAAGCAATATTTAGATCTAATGCAACATGTGCTAGATCATGGCACGCAAAAACACGATCGTACCGGAACTGGGACTATCAGCGTATTTGGATATCAGATGCGCTTTAACCTGCAGGACGGGTTTCCAATGGTAACTACAAAAAAACTGCACTTAAAATCTATTATACATGAACTGATCTGGTTCTTAAGTGGCGATACCAATATCAAATACCTAAAAGACAACGGCGTTAGAATATGGGATGAGTGGGCAGATGAAAATGGCGACCTTGGTCCTGTTTACGGTTCACAATGGCGTTCATGGCCTAAACCAGATGGTGGCCATATCGATCAGATTGCACAAATCATAAATACCGTTAAAAACAACCCAGACTCGAGACGAATCATCGTTTCTGCATGGAATGTTGCTGAAGTAGAGAATATGGCACTTCCACCCTGCCACGCTTTCTTTCAATTTTATGTTGCAGACGGAAAATTAAGCTGTCAGCTTTACCAACGTAGTGCCGATATATTTTTAGGTGTACCTTTTAATATAGCATCTTATGCATTGCTTACAATGATGGTAGCACAAGTATGTGGATTACAATATGGTGATTTTATACATACACTTGGAGATGCCCATCTATACAATAATCATATTGAGCAAGCCAAACTACAATTAAGCCGCGAGCCTAAGAAATTGCCGACTATGTATATTAATCCAGAAGTAAAAGACATTTTCAACTTTAAGTACGAAGATTTTACGCTGACAGATTACGACGCGCATCCACATATAAAAGGAGCAGTGGCTGTATGATGATATCTGTAGTTGTTGCTATTGACGAGAACAATGCCATAGGCAAAGATAATCAGCTGCTTTGGCATTTACCTGCTGACTTAAAACATTTTAAAGAGGTTACATCCGGCCATACCATTATTATGGGTCGAAAAACTTATGATTCCATAGGTAAACCATTACCTAACAGACGTAATATTGTGATGACAAGAACTCCTGAGCTTCAAATTCCAGGTGTTGAAGTAGTCAGCAATATTGATGAAGCACTTGCACTTTGTACTACAGAAGAAGAAGAAGTATTTATTATAGGTGGTGCTGAAATCTATAAATCAACCTTAAAAATCGTAAACAAGATCTATCTAACCAGGGTACATCAAAGTTATGATGCTGATGCTTTTTTCCCGCAGATTGATTCTGATCTGTGGAATGAAATAGATGTTGAAAAACATCTTCCAGATGAAAAAAATCATGTAGCTTACACTTTTTCGACACTTTTGCGTAAATAGTTGAGCTCCTATAATAAAAAATCAATAAGGTGGCCTATTAATTAAAAAAATAATTAGATTTGCCGACTTGTTAAAAAAATATATAGCATATATAGACTAATAATTACAAACAAATGCAGGGTAAAGGTTTTATTAAATTTATGGCAATACTTTTAGGTATTGTCTGTGTGTACTCTCTCTCATTCAACTTTGTTACCTCGAAAGTTGAAAAAGACGCAAAAGCTTACGCTAAAGGAGATGTAGAAAAAGAAAAAGCATATTTAGATTCTATGGCCACTGTGCCTGTTTATCCGCTTTTCGGTTTTAATTATCAGTTTTGTAAAGCAAAAGAAATAAACCTTGGGTTAGACCTTAAAGGTGGTATGAACGTAACGATGGAAATATCGTTAGGTGAATTGGTTAAATCATTAGCTGGAAATACTGACGATGCTAATTTTAACAAAGCATTAGCAACTGCTCAACAACAGTTAAATGCTGGTGGTAAAGATTTCGTTTCTTTATTTGTAAACGAATACGAGAAGCTAGAACCAAACAAACAACTGGTTGATTTCTTCTCTAATCAGGACAATGCAAAATTGTTAAAGCCTAATGCCAGCAATTCTGAAGTTAAAAACTTTTTATCCAAAGAAGCAACAAGTGCAATCGACCGTTCATTCATTATCATTAGAAGTCGTATTGATGGTTTCGGTGTAGTGAGTCCGAACATGCAGAAACAAGAAGGTACTAACCGTATCCTGATTGAGATGCCAGGTGTGCAAGACAAAGAACGTGTTCACAAACTATTACAAGGTTCTGCAGAATTGCAGTTCTGGCAAGTATACCAAAACGAGGAAGTATATCCGGTTTTGGAGAACATCAACAAAACACTAGCTACAACTTTAAAAGACACAGCATCTGTTGCTGGTACTGACACTGCTGCAAAAACAGGTAGTAAATTAGCTGGTTTAGCTAAAAATGCAGATACAAAAGATTCAACAGCTTTAAAAAATCAGGAGCTTTCTAAATCCAATCCTTTATTCGCTGTATTAAATATCCCTACTTATCAATCAGAAACTGGTCAGCCTTCATTACGCCCAGGTCCAGTTGTAGGATGGGTTGCACAAAAAGATACTGCAAAAGTAAACGCATTCTTCAAAAGACCAGAAATTGCATCTATCATTCCTCAGACATATAAATTTATGTGGAGTGTTAAGCCAGCTGATCTGGGTGCGCAAACACCAAGCAAAATTTTTGAATTGTACGCAATCAAAGCTACTTCTTTAGATGGCAAACCAGATTTAGGTGGTGAGGCAATCAGCGATGCACGTCATGACTTTGATCAGAAAGGACATCCTGAAGTAACCATGTACATGACTGCTGATGGTGCTGCGAAATGGAAAAAAATTACTGCAGAGGCTTCTTCAGATCCAAACAATAAAAAAGCGATTGCTATTGTTTTAGATAACACAGTTTATTCTGCTCCTACGGTACAAAATGAAATCCCTAACGGTATTTCTTCAATCACAGGTAACTTTACTCAAAATGACACCCAAGATTTAGCAAATATTTTAAAAGCTGGTAAATTACCTGCTCCTGCTAGAATTGTTGGTGAGTTTGTAGTTGGTCCATCATTGGGTGAAGCGGCGATCCACAACGGTTTATTATCGTTTGTTCTCGCATTCGTAGTAATTCTGGTGTTCATGGCATTGTATTATAACAAAGCCGGATGGGTTGCTAACCTTGCATTGGTCATCAACTTATTCTTCATCATGGGAATTTTGGTATCACTCGGTGCAGTTTTAACATTGCCTGGTATCGCGGGTATCGTATTGGTAATTGGTTTATCAGTGGATGCGAACATCCTGATCTTTGAACGTGTACGAGAGGAATTAAACGCGGGTAAATCTACTCCATTAGCAATTAGCGAAGGTTTCAAACATGCAATGTCTTCAATCATCGATTCAAACGTTACTGTATTGGTATTAGGTGTTATCCTATATGTATTCGGTAGCGGTCCGGTTCAAGGTTTTGCAACTACACTTTGTATTGGTATTTTATCATCGTTGTTTTGTGCAGTACTTATCTCACGTTTAGTATTTGATACTTTGTTAGATAAAAAAGCTAACATTTCGTTTGGTAATAAATACACCATCCATGCATTTAAAAATATTGCTTTCGACTTCGTTGGACACAGAAAGTTATATTATATCATCTCTACAGTAATCATTGTTTTAGGTGCAATCTTCTATTTCAAACACGGTGGTTTAAACTTAGGTATCGACTTTAAAGGAGGTAGAACTTATATCGTTCACTTTGATGAGGGTATGAAAACTGAGGATGTAAAAGAAAAATTAACTGCAGTATTCCCAGAGTCTGAAACAATTGTAAAAACAGCTGGTGGTGATCATGAATTAAAAATCACAACTACCTACCATATTACTGATACTGATACTGAAGCAGATAAAATTGTTGAATCGGCTTTAAAAGATGGTTTATCAAAAACAGGAGTAAAATATAACATTGTAAGTAACGAGAAAGTTGGTCCTATCATCGCGAGCGATATTCTATATAGTGCTTACGGAGCTATTTTGTTCTCTTGTTTAGTGATGTTTATCTATATCGTAGTAAGGTTTAAGAAAGTAAACTATGGTTTAGGCGCGGTAATCGCGTTATTCCATGATGTTTTATTAGTTTTATCATTCTATACTATTTTAGACGGTGTATTACCTTTCTCTCTTGAGATTGGGCAGGATTTCATCGCGGCCATCCTTACAGTAATGGGTTATACGATGACTGAAACAGTTGTAGTATTTGACAGGATCCGTGAGAAGTTAGCGCAACAAGGTAAAGAAGATCTTCATGGAAAAGAAAGAGAAACGCTAATTAACTTTGCACTGAACAGTACTTTAAGTCGTACTATTCTTACTTCATTAACTGTATTCTTTGTATTGTTAGTGATCTTTATCTTCGGTGGTGCTAGTATCAGAGGATTTATATTTGCCTTATTAATTGGTCGTATTATTGGTACATATTCATCATTATGTATCTCTACTCCAATCGTATTAGATTTAGGTGAAGCAAAATTCAAATCAAAAAAATAATTACGAAGTAATTACATCATATTGAATTAAAGGCATCCTTTTTGGGATGCCTTTTGTTGTTATATGTATATTTACTGAACCCGGCATGGTTCAAATAATCGTTAAGCATACAGGGCAATAACTATTTGAATCATCAAAGGCTCCATCTGACAACAAAACCGCCGAAGGCAGCTTGAAGACAAATAAAAAACAATAAACTAAATAGATGAAACCCAAGATTATGAATCAACATTTTCCGAAAGGCGCTAAACAAAGAATTGTAATTGTAGGAGGTGGATTTGGGGGAATTGAACTTGCAAAAAAATTAAAAAAAGCAGATGTGGAAGTAATGATGCTCGATAAGCATAATTACCATACTTTCCAACCCTTACTTTATCAGGTTGCTACAGGCGGATTGGAAGCTGATTCAATTGCCTTTCCTTTGAGAAAGATCTTTAAAGGTCAAAAAAATCTCACTTTCAGAGTAACCAAAGTAAAAAACGTACGCTCTGCCGAGAACATCATAGAAACATCGATAGGTACTATAGAATATGATCACCTTGTATTGGCGACGGGAACAACCAGTAATTTTTTTGGCAATAAAGAAATTGAGCACAATGCAATGCCAATGAAATCAATTCCTGAGGCTTTAAACTTGCGTAGTCTAATTCTCCAAAATCTTGAGGCCGCACAAATTGAAGCTGATCCTTTAGAGAGAGCTGAACTATTAAATTTTGTAGTAGTTGGTGGCGGTCCTACTGGAGTAGAAACTGCTGGAGCAATAGCAGAATTGAAGAAACATGTATTAAAGAATGACTACCCAGAACTAAATATTGATGATGTAAATATTTATCTTATTGAAGGATCTCCAGAGTTACTTGGAGCTATGTCGACACAATCTCAAACAAAATCTGCAGAATTTTTACGTGAGCTTGGCGTAACCATCATGAACAGCGCCCGTGTAAAAAGTTATGATGGAAATGCTTTAAGTCTGGAAGATGGACAAAAAATCCCTTCCTCCACAGTAATCTGGTCGGCCGGTGTAAAAGGTGTGGTACTAGATGGTATAAATACAGAAATAATAGTTAGAGGAAACAGATTAAAAGTAAATGAGATCAACCTTGTAGAGGGATATAATAACATTTATGCCATTGGAGATGTTGCAGCCATGATTACTGAAGAATTTCCAAATGGCCATCCTGGTGTAGCTCCTGCTGCTATACAACAGGGGACTCTACTTGCTAAGAACCTGGTTAATATTATAGAAAAAAGACCTGTAGAGCCATTTAAATATTATGATAAAGGAACTATGGCAACTGTTGGCAGGAATCGGGCTGTTGTCGATCTGCACAAGATCAGATTCCAGGGAGTATTTGCATGGTTTACCTGGATGTTTGTACATTTAATGACGCTTGTTGGTTTTAGAAACAAGCTGGTTGTATTTGTGAATTGGGTTTGGAGTTACTTTAGTTATGACCGAGGTACAAGGCTAATCATCAGACCATTTTTTAAGAATAAAAGCATAAAAGAGATAGAAAATGCAAATGCTACAAAAACCGATTAAACTAGTAGAATGTCCTAGAGATGCCATGCAGGGCATTCATGATTTTATAGATACAGATCTAAAGGTAGCTTATATCAATTTATTGCTAAAAGTAGGGTTTGATACCATCGATTTTGGAAGCTTTGTTTCTCCTAAAGCTATTCCCCAATTACGTGATACAGCAGACGTTTTATCAAAGCTTGACCTTAGCAATACAAACTCAAAGTTATTGGCTATTGTAGCCAATTTAAGAGGTGTACAAGAAGCCTGTACACATGAACAGATCAGTTATGTTGGCTTCCCGTTTTCCATTTCTGAGACATTCCAACAGCGCAATACCAATTCAAGCATCAGCCAATCTGTAGATACCGTAAAACAACTATTAGCTTTATGTGACAAACACAATAAAACTGCAGTTATCTATATATCAATGGGTTTCGGCAATCCTTATGGAGATCCCTGGAATGTAGAAATTGTAGAAAAATGGGCAGATGAACTAGCGGGACATGGTGCAAAAATACTAGCTTTATCAGATACAACAGGTGTATCTTCTCCTGAAAAGATTAAAGAAATTGTTCCCCTGCTAATTAAGAAATTTGAAACAGCTGATACCCTTGAACAATCTGCTCTGCCGAAAGTAGAAATTGGATTACATTTACACAGCACTCCTTATACCAGGCTTGAAAAAATTCAGGCTGCTTATGAAAGTGGTTGCAGACGTTTTGATAGCGCACTAAAAGGTTTTGGAGGCTGCCCTATGGCTACCGATGACTTAACAGGTAATATGGCAACTGAAGACCTGATCAATTATTTAAATATCAAAGGTGAAATATTAAACCTTAATATGGAAAAATGGCAGGAAGCGCTTAACCTCTCTGCCAAAATATTTAATTAACTCTTTTTTACCATTTTAAAGTGTTGTATTCCCGCTTCTTCAAACTGTTCACCTTCTGCAATAAAACCAAAGCGTGCATATAAAGGCAAGGCATGCAATTGAGCATTCAGGTAAATATAACGAGCATCATCAGGTAAATCGGCCAGTACTGCAGCCATTAATGCCTGCCCTATCCTTTTACCTCTAAACTCTTTTAATACAGCAAATCGTTCAAGCTTATAGCCAAGGTCTGTTTTGCGCCAACGACAAGCACCACAAGCTGTCCCGTTAAGCTCTGCCAGGAAATGAACAGACTCCTCTTCATTTTCCCATTCCAGCTCAGGGGGACAATTCTGTTCATCAACAAATACTTTTCTTCTAATGGCAAAAGCTTTTTCCAGTTCTTCTTTATTTTTAATTTTGTTTACCAGCAGTGCTTCCATGGCTCTTTATAGTTTTTATTTTTCTTTCGTGAATTTCCTCTGCTGCATCTATAGAATGGGAACAATGGATATCACTTTCTTTTTTGGCTAGTTGTGATAAAGTTACATAGAATTTGTGCAATTGGTCTAGTTCTTTTTCCGACAAGTCTTCAATATCTACCATCCTGTTGCTAGCCCTTTCATGAGCAGCAATCAGCTCATTCAATTTTAACTGAATGGCTTTCCCATCCTTGTTTTGCGCCTTCTGAATTAAAAACACCATCAAAAAGGTAATGATGGTAGTTCCTGTATTAATCACAAGTTGCCAGGTTTGTGAATAATTAAACACAGGCCCACTTAAAGCCCATATAGCTACAATAGCGGTAGCGGAAAGAAAAGCAGCAGAACTACCCGTAAATTTAGTAGCTACATTAGCAAAACGCTCAAAAAGGTTATGGTTAGGTTTTTCCATTAGAATATATTTATTCCCTGTCTATTCAGGCGTACAATTTAGCACAAAAAAAGCGCCATAAGGTTTATCCCTATGGCGCTTACTTAATGTTTATAATAGGATTACAATTTATCGCTTGCGTTTCTGCAATTTAAATCATCAAATGCCTGAGTCAGACGCTTAACAAATTGCTCTTCACTTTTACGTAACCAAACGCGCGGATCATAATACTTCTTATTGGGTTTATCATCTCCATCTGGGTTACCAATCTGTCCTTGAAGATAAGCTTCATTAGCTTTATAATAATCAAGAATACCTTCCCACATTGCCCATTGCATATCTGTATCGATATTCATTTTGATGGCACCATAAGAAATCGCTTCCCTGATTTCTTCCTGCGAAGAACCAGAACCACCGTGGAACACAAAGTTAATTGGTTTTTCAGCTGTCAGCGCAAATTTCTCTCTGATGTATTCCTGTGAATTTTTAAGAATTACAGGTTGTAATTTAACATTACCTGGTTTGTACACACCGTGAACATTTCCAAATGCAGCTGCAACTGTAAACTTATCACTTACTTTGCTTAATTCTTCATAAGCATAAGCTACTTCAGAAGGTTGTGTATACAATTTAGAGCTATCCACATCAGAATTGTCTACACCATCTTCCTCGCCACCAGTTACACCCAGTTCGATCTCGATAGTCATCCCCATTTTAGCCATACGCGCTAAATATTTAGCCGAGATCTCCATGTTTTCTTCGATAGACTCTTCTGAAAGGTCAAGCATATGCGATGAAAATAGCGGTTTTCCATGTTCAGCGAAAAATTTCTCGCCATGGTCTAACAATCCATCAATCCAAGGTAATAATTTCTTTGCAGCGTGATCAGTATGTAATACAACTGCAACACCATAGTGTTCTGCAAGTAAATGAACATGCTTAGCAGCAGATACAGCTCCTAATACGCAAGCATTTAAATTATCATTGTTTAATGTTTTTCCTGCATAAAACTGCGCACCTCCGTTTGATAACTGGATCATAACAGGTGAATTAACCGCCTTCGCAGTCTCCATAACCGCATTAATCGTATTAGTACCTGTAACATTTACTGCCGGTAAAGCAAATTGATGTTTCTTAGCTTGTTCAAACAGTTCCTGAACAGCATCTCCGTAAATTACGCCTTTATAGCCTTTTAAACTCATTATTTTTAATTTTAGATTAGCCGAAGTTATGAAAAATATAAGTTTGGGCAAATTAATTTAGGCTAAACTACCTTAAACTGTTCTAATTTTTTTTCGTTTCTTTGTACTCGTATTTTTCAATAATAACATGGCTTGGTTTAAGAGAGAAAAAAAAGGTATCAGTACATTAACGGAAGAAAAGAAAGAGGCACCGGATGGTTTGTGGAACAAGTGCCCGAATTGCAAGAAAGCGTTACATAGTGCTGACCTTGTAGAAAATAAATATGTTTGTCAATACTGCAGCTATCATTTACGTGTTGGCTCTAAAGAATATTTTGAAGTATTGTTCGATAACAATCAGTTTACAGAATTGTTCAGTAACCTGACATCAGGTGACCCGCTGCACTTTACAGATAGCAAAAAATATACAGACAGATTGATTGAGAGTCAGACTAAAACTGGCTTAAAAGACGCTATAAGAGCTGCTCATGGCAAAATAGAAGGCGAAGATCTTGTAATTGCCTGCATGGACTTTAATTTCATCGGTGGTTCTATGGGTTCAGTAGTTGGTGAAAAAATTGCCCGCTCTATTGATTACAGTATTAAGCATAAAATACCTTTCCTGATGATTTCAAAATCAGGAGGTGCAAGAATGATGGAAGCTGCATTTTCATTGATGCAAATGGCTAAAACATCTGCTAAACTGGCTTTATTGAGTCAGGCAAAAATTCCTTATATCTCATTACTAACAGATCCTACAACAGGTGGTGTAACCGCTTCGTATGCGATGCTGGGTGATATCAATATTGCTGAACCAGGTGCTTTGATTGGTTTCGCTGGCCCAAGGGTAATTAAAGAAACGATTAAAAAAGATTTACCTAAAGGTTTCCAGACTGCAGAGTTTGTATTGGAACACGGATTCTTAGATTTTATTGTTGACCGGAGAGCGATGAAAGCCAAACTGGCAGCATTTATCAAAATGATGAATAACTAAGATTAAAATGATAAAAACCAAAAGGCCTGTTTATAAGCAGGCCTTTTGGTTTTTATCATTTTATTTTTCCGAACCGCTTTTCCTGAAGCTGATCATAATTTTTCACATAATCGGGATGCTCCGTTCCCATTAACCGATCCCATACCCTGAGATATAGTCCGTAATTACCTTTAAATTTTTGATGGTGTAGGTTATGGAAGGTAGAGGTATTCACGATCTCAAATAGAAATGTATTTCTGAAACCCTTAGGCATGATTTCATAACCCAGATGTCCATAAACATTAATCACAAAAGAAGAAAGGGCAAATAATCCAATCGTTAAAGGATGTAAAGGCATAGAAAACACCAGTACAATGATGACAGCCCCTTCTGCTATTGCTTCCAGAAAATGGAAGGAATAGGAAGTCCATGGAGAAGGATTGGTTGATTGGTGATGTACCAAATGCGTCACTTTGAATAGTTTTTTATGGTGCAAGATCCGATGCATCCAGTAAAAATAGGTATCATGAACTACTAAGGTTAGCAAAAGACTTACCGGAATCCACCATAATGGGTAAGAATTTAGGTCTGTATAGATAAATGTATATGGCCTGAGGTTGTCAGACAATGCAATGATCGAAGTCACAGCCAACATGATACTTGATATAGACGAATGAAAGATTTCTCTGAGAAAATCGGCCTTACCCGCCAGTCTGTTTTGAATTTTATTCCGCAGCAGACTTTTGGGAAAAACCAGGTAAAAAACTAAAAAAAAGATACCTGCGATTATAAAATAACGGCCGATGGTGAGGAGAAACGCCCAGCTAATGGATTCTAATAAATGACTCATAATTATTTTCGTTTTCTACGGATTAAAATGATCAGCCCCATTAAGAATATAACTCCTGGAATCACGAAATAATACAAAATCTGTATCGGTTTTACATAAGCCTTATCTAGCGTAGTCATGTTATCTTTGGAAGCCGGGCGACTGGTATCAATTGGGAACTCTCCATAAGAGAACCACCGGAATATACTCATCGCAAAATTTGTATTTAAGGTCTGCAGGTTGTTCCGGCTCAACTCTGTATTGCTGAAAAAGTCTGCATCAGCAGATACGATGATCCGTTGCTCCTTATTATTCACATTCCTGGTGAGCATCAATGCTGTAGGAAAACTACCTTCCTGATCACCCTTAAGATGATCAACTACCAATGCTGCTGAGTCAAGGGTAAATTTACCCTTTTTGATCCAGCTGCTTTGGGCATCAGATACTAACAGCGGATGAACACTAAAACCTCCCTGTTGTGCGTAACTTAAGGCGCCAGCGTTAGGCATAGAGACTACCATTTTATACATATAAAACTGTTGCAAACTTTTGTCCATAGCAACAGCACCCGCAGCCAGGTTTGGCGTAACCAGATCAAAAGAATAATCTCTGCTTTTTTGAACAATGGTTCCGTTTAGCATTTGTACACCCAATGAATCCAGCAAAGGGTTAACAACGTTCTGTTTACCTGGCTCTCCGGCAATCATCAGGTTTCCACCCTCAGCGATATATTTTTGAAGCTTTGCTTTGGCAACAGCACTAAACTCCACTCTTGGGTCAGCAATAATCAGGGCAGCTATATCCTTTGGGATCTCATTACGTTCCAAAGAAACACTGTCTACATCAAAGCCCTGATTAACTAAAGAGCTTCTGGAATACTTACTATTGGCCAATACCTTATAATCCCGGTCGCCCATTTTATCCATACTCCGTTGATAACCATCTGTAGCAAAAACAAGCTTAGGAGGGGTAACCATCAACCGCTTTAAAGCAGCCCCGGTTTCAGCTTCAGATGGCCAAAAATCACCATCAGGGGCAGGAAATGTGCGTAGAAAAGTGCTTTTACCCTTATATTTCAATTGCATCACGAGACGGGCACTTTCTCCACGCAAATCAACTTGCGCTTTAACTTCCTCTGGACTCAAAAAATCAGTAATATCAATTTGCTGTAAATCAGCCATCAAGGTTACATACTTATTGAAGCTTACTTTCTGTTCAATCAATTGTGGCGTAACACCAGGAACACTGTCATAATAATAAACCCATTTCAGCTTAATATTAGGTTTAAATCGCTGATAAGATTCCCAACGTGCAATATTAGAAATGCGTTCAACAGGTGCTCCCTTAAAATAAGAATCGTCTAATCCATTAACATAAGTAGTCACTTCAACAGGCTCCTCCCCCATATTTTTAAGGATCTCTTGTGAAGCTTTAGTAATGGTATTTGTTTTAGTAGCTGTGGCATCATAATATCCGATCATTGGCTGACGGGAACTGATATAGGCAATACCTAAACCGGTCAATAAGATCAGTGCATATCGGCTGGTCTGCTGTAAAAACGATCTGGATACCCGTTCCAGTTCTAATTTGGTAATGGTAAAAGCCAGGAACATCCCTGAAATCACCACATAATAAATCACATCACGGGTATTTAACAACCCTGCAATCATGCGCTCGGTACGGCTTGGCATAGAAAGACTATGTGTCAAATCACGGATAAAATCAAGATCCTGTCCAACCGTCCCTATATAATTCATAAAAGCCAGCATCACAAAGGTGCTGATGGCTGCAACTGCCTGATAAGTGGTTAAGCTAGACACAAAAATACCGATCGCTGCATAAGCACTTAACAACAGGAAAATAGCTAGCAGTCCAACGAAGGCATGTGGATAATCAAAATTAACGAAAAACACAGCCCCAATCAACATAAACAAAACGAGTATACCTATAATCATCAGGTTATAAATGAGCATGGAAATAAACTTCCCATAAATCACCTGGCTTAATTTTACTGGGGAAGAATAGAGTAATTTAATACTTCCACTACTAATTTCCCTACTGATAATCCCCATGGTAATCAAAGGAATATAGAGATACAGGTGTTCCAGAATTCGAGTCAGGAGATTCGTTTTATCTGGAACGTTGGCATAAATTGTAGTTAAAAAACCAAATGTACCTCCTTGCACCAGTCCGGGGATACCTGGCATAAAAGCCAGGTTTAACTGTGTAATGAGCACGATGATCAATAACCAGGCTATTGGTGAATAAAATAGCAGGCTGAGCTCCAGCTTAGCTATTTGTATAATTTTCTTCATATTTCGTATATCAATGGTTAGTTTTTTCCGGCATCAATACCAATCTTACATAGTTTTTATCCTGAATGTAAGTCGCTGCAGCCTGCTTAATAGATTGAACAGTCATATTATTTATCGCACTTTCATAGTCAAAAAACTGAGTGATGGGCTCTTTATTGATATTCCTTGAAACCAGGTAATCCAACCAGTACCCGTTATTTGTTGAACCCGTTTGCAGCACTGATTTACTTACCGCTTTAAATTTTTGCAGGTTTTCGGCAGAGGGGCCTGATGTTCTCATTTTATTCAGTTCATCCTGTGCCGAAGCAATCAATTTATCTACATTCTGCGGGGCACAATCAAAGGAAATGGCCAGACTAAACCTGCTTTTCAGGTATTTGGTCATGCTCATTTGTACGTTTGGTGTATAAGTTCCCCCCTCCTGATCGCGAAGTCGCTGTGTAATGCTAATCTTCAGGGCATCGGCAATGGCATTCATCTTAAAGGTATTGTCAAAATTGTAATCAAAAGGACCAGAATAAACCAGCATCACGCTTGATTTCTGTGTTGTACCTTTGTATACGGTCTTGGCAATTCGCCCTTCAGGAATGTTAATGTTCAGGTCGCGGGCCTTTTCTTTCAATCCTTTAGAAGGTAATGAACCCAGATATTTTTCCAATAAAGGCTTCATCATTTCCATATCTATGTTCCCCACAAAAAAGAAATTAAAACCGGAAGCGTCAGAGAAACGCTCTTTGTAAATCTCATAGGCTCTGTCCAACTTAACGGCATTTATGCTGTTTATACTTTGGGGCTGTTTGCGGACATGATAGTTCCCCAGCACCAGGCTTACCGTATCCATAAATACTTGAGCTGGACTATTGCCTTTATTGGCGAATTGTTCTTTGGTACGACCAATCAATACATCGAATGCCTCAAGGTCCTTTCGAGGTTCCATAAAATAAGCATTGAGCAGTTCAAGCGTGGTTGCCAGCTCCTCTTTAGAGCTACCACCACTAAAACCCTGGTAAGTATCATTTACAAAAGGGCTTACTTGTACCTGCCTACCAGTAAACAATTTACTAAGCTGCTCGGCATTATAGTTTCCTGCACCCGAGACAGATACTACATTTGCGGCATTAATGGCATTTTGATGATCAGCATCTGAATATAGAGAAGCTCCACCCTCGGCAAGCCCTTTAAACAAGATCTGATCATTCTGAAAATTGGTCTTCTTTAACCATACAGTTACACCATTGCTCAGCGTAATCTTCTGCACGCCAATTTTTCCAAAATCTTCCAAGCTGGTAATCTTCCCTGGAACGGGAGTTTTTTTCAACAATGGAAGGTCCTGTACTTCATCCACAAATGGACTTAAAGGAGCCGTATAAACTGCATCTATCCAACTCAGTACAGTAGCCTCATCTGGCAGAAAAGCTTTATTTTCTTCAGAAGATTTCACAATGATGTCCCGATCGGTATCCTTCAGATAAGATTTCAATAAGTCGTTAATTTCTGTTAGGGTAATATCAGGCAATAGCTGACTGGTTAGTTCATACTCCTTAGCAATTCCGGGGGCAATATTGCCTGTCAGGAAATGCTGCAGGTAAGGTTTGATCAGCGTTTCGGAAGCCGTTTTATCCTGCTCTTTCAGTCCATCAGCCATTTTTTGCTGGTAGCTCTTTTTCACCCTGTCCAACTCAGTTTGCAAAAAGCCCTGCTCCTGCATCCGGCGCAGTTCCAGCCAAACACCTTGCAAGGATGGCTGCGTTTCGGCGGGCTTAGTGCCCAGGTTAACTGAAAAAGCAGAAAGTCCACCTGTTAATGAAGTAAATGTAGCGAATGGCATTTGCCTAAACCTTGCATTTATCATTTGTCCCAATAGGTTTTTCAGCAGCGCGTTGCGGTAATCTGATGTGGTAGTCATTACAGCTTGCTTCTGTTTCATTAAGATCTCTACACCAATACCACCAAATTCCGGATCTATAAATTGCATATATTGGTTTTTACCAGTCAATTCTGCGCGATATATAGGGCGCTCCTTCTCTTTTTCCGGGTTTTTCAGGTCCGCAAACTTCGCTTTGATCGCTTTCTCCATCTGGTCAACATCAATATCCCCTACAACAATTAAAGCCTGTAAATTTGGGCGGTACCAATCTTTGTAAAAACTACGGATTTCTTCCGGTGTGACCTTTGAAATGACTTCCTCTGTACCAATCGGCAAACGTGATCCATATCGGGATCCATTGGAACAGAGCTGTATACTTTTTTCTTCGTAACGTTGCTGCATGCCCTGGCGGACACGTTTTTCTTCTAAAATCACATGACGCTCCTTTTCCACATCTTCTGCTTCTATATTCGCATCCTGTGCCCAGTCCCGCATAATCTGTAAACCGTTGTTAAGCAGCTCCGGATTATCGGATGGCAATGGTAGCTGGTATACGGTTTCATCAGGACCAGTATTGGCATTGATGTCTGCACCAAAACGCACCCCTGATTTTTCCAGGTAATTGGAGAGTTCCTTTTTAGGAAAGTGTTTAGTCCCGTTAAAACTCATATGCTCTATAAAATGGGCTACTCCTCTTTGCTGATCGGTTTCCAGAATAGATCCTGCCTTTACAGCCAGGTACATCATGACCCTTTTTTCCGGGCTTTTATTTTTGCGGATGTAATAGGTAAATCCATTGGCAAGCTTCCCGGTCCTCAATTCAGGATCAAGAGACAAAGCCTGATTATCCAGCTGAGTTTTACAAGCCAAAAACATGCAAAAGGCCGCAACAGACAGTAAGCCTAAAAATCTATATTTAATTAACATATTGCTCTGTTTTAATAATCTCCACAATCTTTTCATTTTCAATAATGATCATACCTTGTCTGTCGGTAGTGATTCCGCTGACTAGTGTATACGGATAAGTAGGTACACCATCTTTCATAACCGTAGGCAGGAAAGAGAATTGTACATTATCCGATACTTTGCCTAAGGCCTCCCCAACTTCAATGATGTGGGTGGATACCACAAAGAAGCTGTTCCTGTTCTCAGAGAAAGCTTTCGTAACCGCCAAAGTAGCATCGTAAGCATCCTTCACATTCGTTCCTTTAAACAACTCATCAAACAATACGTATAAGTCTTCTGATTCACTTACTGCTTTAGCAACCGTTTTGGTTCGCAATACTTCTGCATAAAAATGACTGTAGCCCATATCCAGGTTATCCGATACGTTAA
The DNA here is from genome assembly GCF_041645105.1 of Pedobacter sp. Lineage (GTDB taxonomy): Bacteria > Bacteroidota > Bacteroidia > Sphingobacteriales > Sphingobacteriaceae > Pedobacter. Next base: position 442,868 of record NZ_JBAZQQ010000002.1, on the reverse strand, counting down.
TTGAAGAGAACAATCCATCTTTTACTGAAAACTCCATACGTTTCGCCGCTATCGGGAAACCCATGTGTGCCAGGTAAACCGCTATTCCCATAGATTTCATGAAAGTAGATTTACCTGCCATATTGGCCCCGGTGAGGAACAACATATTACGTTCGCGCGTTAAATGTAAGTTATTACTTACCCCATTTTTTAGGGCTGGATGGCGGAAACCTTCCATATCCAATAACATCTGCGTGGCTGGTAAGGCCTTGGCATATACAAAACCCTGGTCTGCTGCTACAGCGGCTACACCGACGTACACATCCAGTTCATAAATCAATTTCAATAAGCCTTCCATCTGACTGATCATCGCATGGCGGATCACATAGTCATTTCGGATTAGCTGCATCAGCGAAAGCTGGCCTTCCGGAGCATCTAAGATCCCTTGTAATCTTGAATCTTGTAAGACTTTTAATGCAGTATCTAAATCGTCCTGATATACTGAAACACCTGCTTTTCCTTTCAGTTCGGAGAAGAAATCTCTAAAAGCATGCAATACTTCAATGGTTACCGAATGCCCGGCTTGCAACTGCAATAATTCGGCATTATGAAAAAGCACCTGTTTAAATTTCTTGGCAAAAATGCCCCATGCTACTCTTGGCAAAGCAGCGCCAGCACCACCGGCCAGGTAATCTTCCATAGATTCTACCTGAGAACGAATCACTGGGAAAATGATATTGTGTTGCTGAAAAAAAGCAAACAAGGAACTGCGTTTATTGATCTGCTCCACGTTATTCAGCGGACGGGCGAACATGCCTTCCAGTACCTTTTCTCCGCCCTGGGTTTGCAGGTGATTGAACAAGCTATAAATAGACTGTTGTTTAAACTTCCCTTGCAGGTTCAAATCTTCTACCGTTTGCTTATCTGCCAGGAAGTTAGGATGCTGTTGCTTCGTTTGTTTTTCATCTTTGATGAGCTCTATTACCCCTTCGTTATTGATGATAATCATCCCATGACGGTCATCCGTAATCCCTTCTGTAAGCGTATAGGTGTAAATAGGTCTGCCGTTCTCCATGCGTGTCGGCAAATACCGAAAGATCATGTTATTGCATCTCTCTCTTAACACCGATCCTGCCTCCATAATATGTGTTGAGATCACAAATAATGAATGTGGCTTTTTAGCAAAAGCTTCCATGATGGCAATGGTGCCTTCATAAGCATCTTTCACATTAGTCCCTCTAAACAATTCATCAAATACCACAAAGAGGTTTTTCCCTGCGCCAAGCTCTACCGCAACCTTCTTTACCCGCAGGACTTCTGCGTAGAAATGACTGGCCCCCATGGCCAGATTATCCGGCAGGTTGATGGTTGTATACATACCGTCGCACACAGAAAACTCCATTTGTTTTGCAGCAACAGGAAAGCCTAGATGTGCCAGGTACATGGCAATACTCAACGATTTCATAAATGTCGATTTACCCCCCATATTGGCCCCGGTTAAGAACACAATATTACTTTCGGGGGTCATCTCTAATGAATTGGCAACCGGTTTGTTCAACAATGGGTGATAAACGCCCTGTAAGTGCAAACGGTTGGCATCACGCTTTAATGCCCTAGCAAAAACATAGCCCCTTTCGGTCGCTACCCGGGCAATGGAAATGTATACATCCAGGTGATAAATATGCTGTAGTATTTTTTCCATCAAGGCACGTTGCTGGAATCGTAAAATATTATCATATTCTACAATTTTACCTGAAGAGATTTTACCTTTGCCATGATCAGCAAAAATGAGTTCCAGCTCTTTGGCTTTCAACAAAGTGATCACCAGCTCCACTTGCTTAGCATAAGGATTAGCCGACACTTTAGGCTCAATCTCCAGCATAAATCTTTTCAGTCCCTTCAAAATTTCGATCAAAGCCTCTACACTTTGTCCGGCCGCTTTAAAATCGGCCATACTAAAGCCCTGGTTAGATAGGCGGCTACGCGGATCTGTATTTCCTAAATATCGTTCGGCTTCTTCAAAGCGATTACCCTGTAAAGGAAATTCCGTTTTGCTTTCCTGAAAATACCGTAAAATGGCTACCCGGTCGTTAATTGCCTGATCATCCGAAAGCGGATTTCGGAACATGTCTTCCAGTAAGGAAGCCCCGCCCTGAGTATAGGTTTTATTAAAAATATGGTAGATTGAATCGCTCCCCGATTTAGAGAAAACATTCAAATCGTCAATGGTTTGTTTATCGGTTATAAAGCTCATAATTATTTACGTTTTCTGCGGATCAAAAGCACCATGCCCAGTAGGACAATCGCACCCGGGATCAGGCCATAGTATACTATCTTTACAGTTTTCACTCCTGCTTTATTCTGCTTCAGTTTATTGTCTTTCGAGGGTGGACGCGACATATCAACCGGAAACTCATTGTTAGAGAACCAGGTAAAAATGGCCATAGCAAAAGTTCCATTAGCTGTTTGCAAGTTTGATCTTCCCAGCTCTTTGTTACTGAAGAAATCTGCATCTCCTGTAACCACAATCCGCTGTTCTTTATTCGCCATTTTCCTTGTTAGCATCAATGCTCCAGGAAAGGCACCGTGTTGGTCACCGTTTTTTGCTTCAAAAACCAATGCAGCCGAATCCAGTACAAAAGATCCTTTTTTAATCCAGCCATATTTGGCATCTGTGGTTAGGATGGCCTGGGTTTTAAAATCCGATTGCGTGTCAAAACTTAACGCAGCTACGCCTGGCATCGATATGATTTCTTTCTTTTGATATGGATTATTTAAGCCGGAGTACATGGATAAAGCCTCTTTAGTTAGCCTAGGCGTAACCAGGTTATAAGAATAGTCCCTGCTACGCTGTACAAGGGTTCCATCCAGCATTTTCACACCTAATGAATCCAGTAAAGGGTTAACTACGGCTTGTTTGCCCGGCTCGCCCGCAACCAACAGGTTTCCTCCATCGGCAACATATTTCCTGATTTTAGCTAGTGCGGCCGGACTATAGGCTACTTTTGAATCACCAATAATAAGCGCGGCAATGCTACTTTGTATTTCATCGCTTTCTATAGCAACACTATCGAGATCAAATCCCTGGTTGATCAATGAAGCACGTGCAGTCTTGATATTAAAGAACATTTTATAGTCACGATCGCCCACTTTGTCTACACTTCGCTGATAGCCATCTGTAGCAAAGACAAGTTTTGGCGGGGTAACAATCAAACGTTTCAGCGCTGCAGCCGTTTCGGGTTCTCCAGGCCAGAAGTCACTATCGGTAAAGGTTCTTAAAAAAGTGGTTTTATTCTTGTATTTAAGTTGCATCACTAAACGTCCGTCTTCTCCACTCAAGTTTACTTGTTTGCGGATCATCTCAGGTTCCAGAAAGTCGTTGGTATCCAAGTCTAAAGCTTTTACCCTTTCTTTAAACAGGGTTTTTAAACTTTTTCCGGGATTGGCGGCATAAAATTGTGGAGCAGGGATACTGTCGTAATAATAAACCCATTTGAGCTTAATATTCGATTTAAAGCGCAGATAAGCCTCCCAACGGGCAATATCAAGAATTCGTAAGCTGGGATCACCCTGAGCATAAGAATAATCCATGACATTAATGTATTCGGTCACTTCCAGTGGTTCATCCCCCATATCCTTCAATATTTCCCGGGTAGCCTTAACGATGGTATTCACTTTCGTATCTGTAGCATCATAATAGCCAATTAGGGGTTGACGAGAGCTGAGATAAGCTACTGCGAGCCCCACAATAACGATCAGAACATAACGGCTTAGCTGTTGCAAAAATGGTCTTGCACGCCTTGCCATGTCTAGCCTGGTAATGGTAAAAGCCAGGAATATTCCAGAAATAACCAGGTAGTAAATAACGTCTCGGCTATTCAGCAAACCATTAATCATCAAATTTGTGCGACTTCCAATGGCCAGACTATGAGTCAGGTCACGGACAAAATCAATTCGCTGTCCAAAACTGCCAATATAGTTTAAAGAGCCCAGCACCATAAAAGTACTGATGGCCGCTACTACCTGATAGGTAGTTAAGCTTGACATAAAGATCCCGATGGCAGCGTAAGCACTCAACAAGAGGAAGCAGGTTAGCATCGCAACCAGGGGATGCGGATAGTCGAAATTTTCAATAAACAGGACTCCAAAAATAAAAAACAGTCCCATTACACCTATAATAACCAGGTTGAAAGCCAACATGGAAACAAACTTTCCAAAAATGATCTCACTGAGCTTTACCGGCGAAGAATACAGTAACTTAATACTGCCGCTATTGATTTCCCTGCTGATGATACCCATGGTAATCAGGGGTGTATACAGGTACAGACTTTTGAGAATTAAAGCATAAATACCCCCTGTCCCTACATTTGTAGCAGTGTAGAACCGGTTGGTTAAAAAATCAAGATCTAAACCGAAGTGTTGCAAATGCTGCAACTGCCCCACCATTGGGCCAAACGTAAGCGCCATCTGTACAAAGAGCACCATGATGAGTAACCAGGCAATCGGGGAATAAAATAGCAGGCTGAGTTCCAGTCTGGCTATCTGTATTATTTTTTTCATTGTATGTGATGATACTTAATTAGAGATTCTGGACAATTGGGCAAAGGTTTCATCTAGTGAATTCTTTTCCATATTTAGTTCACGCAAGCGCCAGCCTTGCTTTGCACTTTCCAGAACAATCATTTCAGAAATATTGCGATCACCATTAAAATAGATTCGCAGCTGCTTTTCAGTTAGTATTTCTATTCTTACGATACCTTCAATAGCCATTAAAGCTTCTACCGGAGGTGCATTTTCCATCACAACCAGCATGCTATGCGGCGCTATATAGTTGTCGAAAGCCTCCATGGTGTCTGCAAAAACAATCCTGCCACTTTCAATCATCACAATATCCTTGCAGAGGTACTGTACTTCGGTCAGGATATGCGTTGAAAGGATTACCGCACGCTCTGCAGCAATGTCCTTGATCAATGAACGCACTTCAAGGATCTGGTTTGGATCAAGGCCATTGGTGGGCTCATCAAATACCACGAGCTTAGGGTGATGAATAATGGCCTGGGCGATACCTACCCTTTGTTTATAACCACCAGACAAGTTCTTGATCAATCTTTTATTAATATGCGTTAATCCGCAGCGTTCTTTTACCTCTTCCAATGCTTTTTTCAGCTGACTTTTCTCCACCGAGCGCAAGATTGCGGTATGCACCAGGTATTCATCCACAGTCAAATCCATATATAAGGGCGGGGTTTGTGGTAAAAACCCAATCTCCTGCTTAGCGCGTTCCGGTTCTTTACTGATGTCGATGCCGTTGATGATCACAGATCCCGTTGTTGGTGTCAATACCCCACATAGAATATTCATGGTGGTAGATTTGCCAGCGCCATTAGAACCCAGCAGGCCTACAATCCCGCTGCGTGGAATTTCGATGTTAATGTCTCTGATAGCCCAGCTGGTACTGTAACGGTGCGACAGTCCGCTGATACGAACAATTGGTTCCATATTTTTTGAATTAGATGTTTTATGATGTACAGGTGATCGGGTACTTTTTTGATTTTTTAGACAAAAACATCCTTGATCACCTGGTTAATGGTGATTATTTTATTAACCAAATAATATTTTATAGGTCGGCTGTTTTACATTAATAATTACTAATCATGAATGTTTTTTGTTGCTGTGCTATGTCGCCGGCACCAGGAAGCCCGATTAGGGCTAGTGTAAAATTTCTATAGCGCCATAGATTTTCCGTACTGGCACCTGCACCGCTCAGTGTATAGGAAGCAAGTACCTGTTGCGTTCCCTGATCGCGGAATTCGAACCTGTAGCTACCTGTCTTAGCCAATGCTTCATATTTTTTATATTCGGTAATCCCCTTGTAAGTCAACCCATCAACTTCTTTTTGCGATCCGTTTGAAATTACATACACACTAACCGGCTTACTCTGATAAGAAAGGTTAATAAACCTTATCCCAAATGTGCTATCGGGTTGGTTGTGATATGGAGGTACCGAGGTTACAAAAATATGATCCGGGTTAGTAGCAGTACCTGAAAGAAATAAGGTGTTTATACTTCCAGTTTCGAACCGTAGTTTTACATCGAATAAAGCTGTACTTGTTGGCAGAGTATCTGGAAGCTTAAAAAAACGGATCCTCTGTTCCGGCTTTGAAACGCTAAGCTTATTGGTATATTCATCGAATATTCCATACTTGAACCTTGCTGTACCAGCATAATAGAAGTAGCCTGGATTTACATCATCGTTTAAATTAATCATTAAGGTTTCGGCCCCAACAACAGCATTTGCTATGATTAGGGAGGAAGTTACAGGTGATGCTTCTTCTTTACTGCATGACATCAAGCTAAGCGCAAAAAACAGGACAACCAGTAATGTATTTATTTTCATTTTTTTCATTGGAAATATAATTTTATCGGTATGAAAAATCAATACCCAGGGTTCTGACTTAATTTATTATTGGCACTAATCTCAGTCAAAGGGATTGGATAAAGTAATTGATAATCTCCTGCCCAAGGTTGCTTAGCTGGGATAGCAGAAAGTACATCATGGGCCCTTCCGGTTCTTTTGAGATCAAACCATCGATGTCCCCATTCTACGAATAGCTCTGTTCTTCTTTCCTTTTCAATGGCGGCTATAACCTCTGCCCTGGATAATGTTGCAGGTAGATTTTCTACACCTGCCCGTCGACGGATTACGTTTAAGTCATCGATCGCAAGTCCCAGTGGCCCACCATTCAACGTACGGGCTTCAGCTCTGATCAGGTATTGTTCTGCCAATCTCAATACCATGTAATATTCCGTAATCGGGCTGTCTTTTGATATTTGATCTCCCCCTTTCTTGTATTTATATGGAACATAGGCTTTTTCCCCATCTCTCATATAAGTGATTGTCCAGTCTTTTAATCTTTTATCATCATTTTCGAAAACCTGTAGCAGTTCGTCGGTAAATCTCAAAGGATAAATGGATCCTAACGAAACATCAGGTAAAAGGGTAAAGCCCTCAGGGGTTGATCTCCCTTTGATTGCTGAGGGATCGTTTTGCTGTAACTGCCAGATCGCCTCTGTACTATTCATCAGAAATACTTCATTCAGATCTTCCTTTAGCTGGAACAGGCCAGCTTGGTCGATAACTTCTCCGGCCTGAGCAGCTGCATTAGTATAGTCACCAGTATATAGATAAACCCTGGCCAGCATTGCTGTTGCTGCCCATTTGTTAGGAATAATCCGTTCTCCTGTTTTTGAATTGGAAAAATCAGTACCAAGAAGCGCTTTTGCCTCTTCGAGATCCTTTATGATTTGCTTATAAACCTCAGCTGAAGGCATTCTTTGCATCTGAACAGTCTGGTTGAAATCTACTGTCAGTACCAATGGAACATCTCCAAAAAAATTAACCAGATAAAAATAAGTGAAAGCCCGTATAAACTTAGCTTCTCCGGTTAATCTCTTCCTTGCTTTAGCCGTAAGGCCCTGAGAGGTTGAGGCTTCAATACCTTCTATCACATCATTGACTCCATAAATCGCCTTATAAGCTGAAGTCCACAATACTACAGGGGAATTGTCTCTCGTTAATTTATTTGTGCCAAATAAATCTACTGTTAAAGTCTTTAATTCGTCTGACGATACGCCACCCAGAACTGTACTATATCCTGAGGAGAATGATGAATATGCCGATGCACCAACACTTGTGCTATTAATCATAATAGAATATACACCTGCCATAGCAGAAGTGGCCTGATTATCGGTTGCAAAAACCTTATTTGTGGTGGTCGTATCGACCGGATCTGGAATGCTAATCAGTTTCTTACAGGAAGTACAAAACAATAACAGTAAGCCAGTCAGGCAGAAATATATTTTTATATTTTTAAATGTCATCTCTTTATCAATTAAAAGGTTAACGAAAGACCAAACAAATAGGTTTTGGCTGGCGGAAGTGCTCCAAACTGCTGTAAATCAGGATTAATTCCCTTAGCATTGGTGATTACAAAGATATTTTGAGCATTCATATACAACTTTAATGTCTCTGCACCTATTTTCTTCACAACCTTCTGGTCCAGGTCATACGAAATGGCCACATTTGACAGACGGATATAGGAAGATCTGACATATATCGCATCAGAGTTTGTATAATTATTATAATTCATATCCTGTAAAGTAGAAGGCTTTGGATATTTCGCCTGATCGCCTGGTTTTTTCCAGTAATTACCAATTACATCTGTCGGTACGTTAGACATAAATCCTAAGCCTTGCCCTGGATTAAGCCCTGGTTTTATCCCCATTTGATCTCTAAATTCAAAGAAACAACTCAAATTCAAATTTCCGTAGCTAAAATCACTACCCAATCCACCGTTAAACTTAGGACTCAGGTCTATTCTGACGTACTGATCATCATAGCCCAGACCAGGGGCCTTTCCGGAAATAACATCCAATACTCCATTTCTGTTATAGTCTTCAAAAGTATACTGACCGGTAAGCGGGTTTACGCCTGTATAATGATAAGCGTAAATGTTATTTACACTCTCACCTACTTTTAATTTAGTGGCGAAAGGGGAATTTTGGATATTGGGATAAGCCAGTAAGGTATTAAAGTTACGGGACCCATTGAATCTTAAGTTCCAGTTGAATTTATCCCGGCGCAACACATTTGCTGTAACAGAAATTTCCCAGCCACTATTCTGAATTAATGCAGGCCAGTTGGCAGTTACAAAGGGAAATCCGGTATACTCCGGCGTTGGATACTGAGTTAACTGGTTACCGCATCTATCACGATACAGTGCAGCTTCGAGGGTGATGTTATCTTCCAGAAAACCCATACTTAATGCCCCCTCAAGTTTTTTGTTTATCTGCCATCTGTAATTCTGATTAACAGCCTGGATACTCACTAATGGTTTAGTGCCATCATAGTCTGGCTGCAAAGCTACACCTCCCTGATCTGAGGACCATCTGGTCAGATATTGATAATCACCGATTTTATCACTACCCGTTAATCCGTAACTTCCTCTCAATTTCAGGAAACTAACAAAAGAAGGGAGTAGGTTTTTCATCCATTCCTCTTTAGAGGCAATCCATGCTGCACCCGCAGAACCAAAATTACCAAACTGCCTACCAGGACCAAAACGTGAAGAGCCATCCCGTCTTCCATTCAGATTAATGATATATTTATCTTCCCAGTTATAAGTAATACGACCAAAAACAGCTGCATATTTATAAAATCCTATATTTTCTTTGCTCATAGACATTGGCGCAAGCGTAATCGATTTTATAAAATCATCACTTTCATAGCCAAATCCGAACGTACTCCAGCCCTTGGTTGAATTTTTCTGCAAACTTGCCCCGGCTAAAACACTCAGTTGTCCATGTCCCAGTTTGGTATTGAAATTTATCTGTGGCTCTACAATGATGTTGTAATTGTCGTTTGTTCCGAAAAATGCTGATCCGGTGGGACTAGTTGATGGATCCTGAGCGGTTATCGGACTAAAGGCCTTATTGGTATTTGCACTTTTATTGTAGCCAACATTTGTAGATATCGATAAATTGTTGAGTATCGCATAACTGATGTTCAGGTTAGTGTTCAGCAGGTGTGTATCTGAATAAGCGGGCGTTTCCAGACCTGTAAAAGGATAACTATAAGTAAGTCCGGCCTTGGTCCATGGTTCATAATTCAACAATCCATCTTCGTTGTAAATATCTGGTGCATTGGGGGCTAAAGTAACCACATTTGGTGTAGAAGTATTGTTAATAGCAGTGTATGTATACATAGCCCCAAAGTCTATTTTCAGCTTCCTGTTTAAGGTGTTATGCCCTAAATTAAAAGCAATTCCTCCTTTTTGATTACTACCCTTACTAGTCAGGATCTCTGTCTGGCGACCATAATTTGCACTTAACCTAAATTGAGTCTGTATATCTCCGCCCGACAAAGTCATCATCGCATTGGTTTGTCTACCCACATTTCCCCATAACTTCTTTTGCCAATCGGTATATTTGGTCGTATCCCACAATTCGAGATCCGGCGCATTCAGGATATCGGGTTTGATATTGTCATTTTTAAATGCTTCTCTTCTTATTTGTAGGTATTGCTGTGTATTGAGCATATCCCAACGTTGCGTTACCGTACTGAAACCTTGCTCAACATTTGCTGAAAATTTAGTCGCTCCAACCTTACCTTTCTTAGTTGTGATCAGGATAACACCACTTGCACCTCTCGATCCATAGATCGCGGTAGCATCGGCATCTTTTAACACCTCTATACTTTCTATATCCCTTGGATTGATGTTATAAAACGGACTTTGTCCCCCGGTTGGTGTATATCCATTCTGGATAATTCCTGTAGACCCATCCTTATAATTAGACGTGCCTCCTACTTCCAGATTATTCATTGGAACACCATCAATAATATATAATGGATCAGAAATGAAATTCCCACTCAGTGTCTGTCGTCCTCTGATTTCAATTTTCACCGTGCTTCCCGCGTATCCGTTCGTCTGAGAAACAATCATTCCCGGCACTCGTCCTTGTAATGCCAATAAAGGGTTTTGAACAGGCTGTTTTTCAATATCCTTCGCAGAAACGGTTACGATATTACTTGTTGACAAGCGCCTGTTGGTTTTTCCATAAGCCATCACCTGAACTTCATCTAATTTAGAAGTACTCTGCTCCAGTTTTACCCCCAATAGATTGGAGTTTGCCTTCACTTCTTTGGTGACATAGCCCATAAATGAAATCTGTAAAACAGCATCTTCAGGAATATTTTTCATTGTGAATTGTCCACCGGTACCAGCTGTCGTGCTACGCTTTCCACCTTTAATAGTTACAGTTGCGCCTGGTAAAGGGTTATTTTGAGCATCAACAATAACCCCAAAAACGTCAATACCGGTAAAAACAGCTGCTATGCGATCTATAAATCCAGGTGTTTTCGCTTGTACTACAATTGATTTTTTAACTATAGAATAGGTTAAAGGAAGACCTTTAAAAACTTCTTTTAATGCTTCTTCCAAAGGAGCATTCTGCAATTTTACATCAATCTTTATTTTAGTCAGGTCTTCATTTTTCCAGAAAAAGCTGTAACCAGTTTGTTTTTCTATGGTAGAAAAAACGGTGGTTAATGTGGCATCTTTTTGCTGAATGGTTACATTTTGCGAGTATCCAATAGCCGATACCTGTACACAAGCAATAGTGATTATGAAAAAAATCAGTTTCATTACCATAATGATTTTATGCATTCGCCGCCCTGGTTTCATGGTAGCTTTCGCATATGAGTATAAATTCATACGTTTGTATTGTTTGGGTTTTGGATTTAATTTTCAGGAATTATTCATCGTTCCGATTTTATCGGATGAGGTTAGCCCAGGCAGTAGTCCGGAGAAAAGTGTCGAAGCCTTCTCCGGGCTTTTTTATTCCAGGTAAACCTTCAATAAGCTTAATCGCTTTGTTGTAAAGGTTTCTTCATCTTGGTTGTCTAGTTTAGTGGTTATTTATTCAGTTGATTGTTTTTAGCCAAAAAAGGCAATTTCAAGCTATTGCATAACTATAATTTTCTTTCCTTCGATTCTGAAGTGGACATTGCCACGTTCCAGGACCATTAATACTTCTGAAAGGGTATAACTTCTTTCGATTTTCCCATAGAACTGTTCATCTTTCACATTCCCTTCATACACTACCTCTACGTTGTACCAGCGGGCAATCTGCCGCATTAAAGTCCTGATATCCGTATGATCAAATTTAAATAAGCCATCTTTCCAGGCAACGGCACCTGCTGCATCAACCGGCTTCACAACAATCTGGTTATTTGCTGTTAAAATGGCTTGTTGGTTAGGCTTTATAAAGGTACCATTTACATTTACACTACCTTCAATGAGGGTAGTTTTAACATTTGGTTCATCTGCATAGGAATTAATGTTAAAATGTGTACCCAAAACCTCCACGACCTGTCCTTTGCTGATGACTTTAAATGGTTTAGATTTATTGTGTGCCACCTCAAAATACCCTTCTCCTGTTAATTCTACTATTCTGTCTGCACCTTTAAACACAGTTGGATATTTCAAAGCAGACGCAGCATTCAAGATAACTTTTGTTCTATCAGATAACATAACTGTATATTGCCCACCTCTTGGTGTAGCAATATTATTATATAATACAGACGCTCTGTTTCCCGCAGTTCCTTTGTACACCAACTGCCCATCGGTTGTTTTTTCGATGCGTGCATCATCTTCATTGGCTAACGCACCATTTTTGGCATCTGTTAATACAATTTGTTTCCCGTCAGCCAGGGTTAATATCGCTTTATTAGAACCCGCAGCAATGTCATTGTCTTTGGATGCATTTAAACCTCCAGGCTGAGTTCGATTGTGGTTTAAATAAAATAGTCCGGCTGCAATGACTAAGATGATCGAAGCTACCGCTGCAATGCGAGGCCATAGCTTAATGCTTTTGGTTGCAACAGCAGTGTATTGCTCCTGCAAGCCGGCATAGTTAAAAGTTGCTGTTCTAAGCGTTTTATCAATAGCATTAAAATCAATTTCTCCTTCTACAAGGCTGAGACTGTCAGATTTTTGCATGTACCAGTTCTCCAGCATCACCTTTTCTTCAGCTGTTGCCAATCCCTGATTATACCTTTGAACCAATTCTTTTGCCTGTTGTTTATTCATCCTTTTTGGAATTCATTTACAGGTAAACGGGCGAAACTGAAGTTGGGGGTAGAAGAATATTAAAATAATCTTAATTAGCGCATTAACATCAGAATTGTGATACTCAATCCCATATCATTAAGCTTAGGCTTAATCGCTTTTAGTGCATTCTGCACTTGTTTTTTAACGGTTTGCTCAGAGATATTTAATTTAGCAGCGATTTCTTTATGAGACAAGTCCTCTTTTCGGCTAAGTTCAAATATCTCTTTCATCTTGGGAGGCAACTTTTGAATTTCCCTTTCCAGGATTTCCAGAATCCGCTTTTCATCAATTGCATCTACTTTTTCGTTTAGCGGATCTGAAACGAAGCTGGCAATCTCTCCGATGTAATCACTACGAACCTTGTTTTTCTCAATAAGGTCAAATACTTTATTTCTTGCAGCAGTATACAATAAGCCTGCAATATTCAGGTTACTTTTTATGGAAGCTGCTTTTATCCATAAGTTACCAAAAACTTCCTGAACAATATCTTTGGCATCATCCTCGTCTCTAAGCATCTTATACACATGCGCATAGATGAGTTTCCAATGTCGGTTATAAATCTCGGTAAATGCAAGCTGATCCCTTTCTTTTAATAAAGAAGTCAATACTGTATCCGGAAGATTGCTGTAAACAGTTACCACACTTGTCCTCTTCTAAAGTTATCGGGTTTTTAATTCAAAAAACAATGTTAGTAAATTATACCGGAAATAACTGTGGATTTACTGAAATATGTATATTCAGGACATCGTCCCAGGTTCATGGCTGGATCCTAGCGGTCTATTCTTTCTTTTAGGTCTGATCACGAAATCATTCCTTCCCATATCCACCACTGAGGAAGTATCGCCGCTATCTTGTTCCTTTTCATTATTCAGCTCTTTTGTTTCTTTATAAACGGTTTTTCTATGGGCGTGCCTTTCTCGTGCTGCTTCGTTAGGGTCTTTTTCTTTAGATGCTACTTTTTTGTCCTCGGCTTTTTGTGTCCTTTTCATGGTCAGCGTTGTTTATCGTAACAAATCTTATCTGTTATATCATAAACAACGCTAATGCTTTTGTGTTTGAATTAAACCACTACATTCTTATCCACAATATCCTTTAACTTTTCCACTACATAATCCAATTCTGCTTTAGTATTATATTTACTGAAAGAGAAACGCACAGAAGGCCTGTTTGGATCAGTACCTATACCTGTAAGCACATGGGAACCAATGTTAGAACCAGATGAACATGCACTCCCCCCCGAAGCAGAAACACCATTAATATCAAGGTTAAACAACAGCATATCTGCCATATCCATTGCCGGAAAAGAAACATTTAATACTGTATACAAGCTTTTGTCCGCATCGGTCTCTCCATTAAATGTTATACCAGGAATTGTCGCACTTAGCGTTTCTTTCAGGTACGTTTTTAATCCCTGGATATGATTCTGATGTTCATCCATTTGTGCATAAGCCATTTCTAATGCTTTAGCCAATCCAACAATCCCATAAACATTTTCAGTACCGCCTCTCATATTTCGTTCCTGAGCACCGCCAAAAATCATAGGACTAATTTTAATAGCGTGATTTACAAACAGAAAACCAACTCCCTTAGGTCCATGCAGTTTATGAGCAGCACAAACGATAAAATGAGCTTTAAGCTTTCTCACATCATGAATATAATGCCCCATTGTCTGCACTGTATCACAATGATATATAGCGTTATAAGTTTCACAAAGATTCCCTACTCTTTCTATATCCGTTAACGTACCTATTTCATTATTAGCATGCATCAAGGATACAAAAGACCGGTCGTTATTCTTAAGTAATTCTTCCAGATGGTTGTAATCGACATTCCCCTTGTCATCAATATCTACGAAACTTAACTTATCAATTACACCTTGCTGTAGCAACATATCAAAGGTGTGCTCTACCGCGTGATGTTCTATTTTAGAAGTAATTGCATGCTTAATATTAAAAGCAGCAATACCACAACGAATAGCCGTATTATCTGCTTCTGTACCACCAGAAGTAAAAAATATCTCGGCTGGAGTAGCATTTAAAAGTCCAGCAACAGTCTTTCTCGCTTTTTCTATTAAAGTACGAACTTCTCGGCCCTGGGCATGAATTGAAGATGGATTTCCGTAATAATTGCTCATCACGTTTACCATCTCCGCCATCACATCCTTGTCTAAAGGAGTAGTGGCGGCATTATCTAAGTAAACCCGTTCCATTATAATAAGTTAGTTTTTTTGTTAATTCAGTTTTAATATTTCTTTGATATCCGAAATGATTTTTGTGGCCAATCCTTCGGCTACTGTTTCGGTACCAGCTTCACTATAAATACGGATAATAGGTTCGGTATTTGATTTACGCAAATGAACCCACTCCTTATCAAATTCAATTTTCAATCCATCAATCGTACTATGCGGTTGATCTTTATATTTTTCCTGAACTTTAATCAACAATGCATCGATATCCATTTCAGGTGTTAAAGTAATTTTATTTTTTGAGATATGGTATGCAGGATAACTCTGACGCAAAGCCGAAATAGACTTACCAAACTTAGCCAGATGAGTTAAAAACAAAGCAATACCTACCAAGGCATCACGTCCGTAATGTAATTCAGGGTAAATAATACCACCATTACCTTCTCCTCCAATCACTGCGTTCGTAGCTTTCATTTGGTTTACCACATTAACCTCTCCAACTGCAGAAGCATGATATGCTCCACCAGATAGTTCAGTTACATCTCTTAAAGCCCTTGTAGATGACAAGTTGGATACAGCATTTCCTGGAGTATTTTTAAGAATATAATCAGCAACTGCAACAAGTGTATATTCTTCACCAAACATTTCTCCATCCTCACAAACAAAGCACAAACGATCTACATCGGGATCAACTACAATCCCCAAATCTGCCTTTTCTCTTTGCACCACCTTTGCAATCTCCGTCAGGTTTTCAGGCAGAGGCTCTGGATTATGTGGAAAATGCCCATTAGGCTCACAATATAATTCATAAATCGTTTCTACACCTAGTGCTTTTAATAAAGCAGGTACAAATATCCCTCCTGTAGAATTAACACAATCAATTGCGACTTTAAAATTAGCTTTTTTTATAGCCTCTACGTCAACAAGTGGCAGGTCAAGTATAACATCAATATGTTTTTGCAGATATGTATCATTGCTGATTACTTTACCAAGACTATCAACATCAGCAAATTCAAATTCGGACTTTTCAGCGATCTCCAATACTTCTTTTCCATCTGCATCACTAATAAACTCACCTTTATCATTCAATAATTTAAGTGCATTCCATTGTTTTGGATTGTGACTTGCAGTTAAAATAATACCTCCACCAGCTTTTTCCATAGGAACAGCAATTTCAACTGTTGGTGTTGTAGACAGTCCCAAATCTATCACTTCAATACCTAAGCCTTGCAAAGTTCCAATGACCAGGTTGTTCACCATCTCACCAGAAATTCTGGCATCTCGACCAAGAACTATCTTTTTTATATTGGTTCTGTTGATTACCCATGAGCCGTATGCTGCAGTAAATTTAACAATGTCTATGGGCGTTAAACCATTGCCGGCAATGCCGCCAATGGTGCCCCTGATACCGGAGATTGATTTTATTAGTGTCAAGTTATAGAAGTTATAGAGTTTGCTCCAAAAATAAGAAAAAAACATAGAACCAATATTTAACTTTGGTCATTATTATCACAAATGCACTTAAATTGCATTTACTATATAATTATTATCATCGGTTGCAGAGCAAAACACTATATTTGTCTTTTTCTAAACATCAAAAATACTAGCTCTATGCAGCGTAAATGGTTTCAATATTGGTTCAACTCTCCCTATTATCACATTCTTTATAGCCAACGTGATGATGCTGAGGCTGAATACTTAATTGATAACCTTTCCGTCTATTTAAAACCTACGGTAAATTCAAGAATACTAGATATTGCTTGTGGAAGAGGTCGCCATGCCATTTACCTGAATAAAAAGGGATATGACGTAACAGGAATAGACCTTTCCGAACAAAGTATTAAGTATGCTCAACAATTTGAACAAAAGCACCTGCACTTTTTTGTTCATGACATGAGGAAACTATGCTTTATCAACTACTTTGATATCGCCTTGAATCTTTTTACCAGTTTTGGCTATTTCGACACTGAGAAAGATCATGTAAATGCTTTAAAATCATTCAGAAAAGGCTTGAAAGCAGATGGCACTTTAGTTTTAGATTACTTCAATACGCAAAAGATCATTAAAAATCTTACTCAAAATGAGGTCAAAACTGTTGAAGGAATTGAATTCCATCTCAATAAGTTTGTCTCTAATGGCAAAATAATAAAACATATTAATTTTGAGCACCGTGGCAAACCTTATGCCTTCGAAGAGCGTGTACAGGCATTTGAACTTGCTGATTTTGAAAGAATGCTGACAAAAAGTGGTTTGCAAATTAGCGCTACATTTGGAAGTTATTCACTGGAAGAATTTGATGAAAATAAATCTGAGCGTTTAATTTTAATTTGCAAAAAAGCATGATAGAGAGCTTACAGCACTTTGATGTAGAGCTTTTTCTAAAAATCCATAGAGGAATGGCCAACCCATTCTTTGACTGGTTATTACCTTTAATGCGCAACAGATATTTCTGGGCTCCACTTTACTTGTTTATCATCATTTTTTGCTTTATTGAATACAAGAAAAAAGGAGCTTATATTATCGGAATGATGCTGGTAACTTTTGCAATGGGTGATATGCTAGCTTCAAGAATTATCAAGCCCTTGGTTGCCCGAATCAGGCCATGCAATGAAATTACCTTAGTTGACGAGATTATACGCCGGGTGCCTTGTGGAAGTGGATACAGCTTTCCATCTGCCCATGCAACCAATCACTTTGCTATTGCAATATTTCTGATCTTTGTTTTCTATGACAAATGGAAACCCGTTCTCCCTATCGGTCTGGCATGGGCATTTATCATATCTTTCTCTCAAATATATGTTGGGGTTCACTACCCAATAGATACCATGGTGGGAGCAGTTCTGGGTACTGCAATAGGCCTTACAACATCAAAAATTTATAAAAAAATACAACCACAATCAGAATGGAAATCTGGAAATTAGTCATGTTATTTTTCAGTGCTTTTTTAGGAGGTACTGCAATCTTTTTAGTTAAAAGTGACAAATCACAATTACTCAAATTAATTCTTTCCTTTAGTGGGGCTTACTTATTTGCTATTACGGTGCTACACCTCATCCCCGAAGCATATAGTGGCGCAGATCATCATGATATTGGGATATTCATTCTAATCGGTTTCTTACTGCAGATATTATTAGAGCAATTTTCGCAAGGTGTTGAACATGGACATATTCATAAACACGATGACAGTAAAGTTTTCCCTTATGGAATTATGATCAGTTTATGTCTACATGCTTTTCTTGAAGGCATGCCACTTGCAAAAGACCAGCATAACGCATTAATTTATGGTATTTCACTACATCATATCCCTGCTGCTTTTGCGCTTGCAAGTATCCTACTGCAAAGTAAATTTAACAGAAACAGCGTAATTTTCTATATCAGCATATTTGCAGCTATGGCACCACTTGGTTTTTATGTAAGCTACGGCTTGAGCAATGGAAGTATTGGAGGCGTTGAAGCTTATTTTAATAAGATCATGGGTATTGTGATTGGTATATTCCTACATATTTCTACCACAATTCTGTTTGAATCTAGTGTCGACCACAAGGTCAGTAAACGTAAAATGATTGCGGTATTATGTGGTGTTGGAATTGCCCTTATTGGTTTTTATACCTCAGGGCATAGTGGCCATGCGCACTAACCCCTAAATTTATCCAGAAGTATGTTTAATTGAGTGGCTTCTTCAATCGACAAATTAGGAGCCACCATTGCTGATAAATCTACTTCCATGTCAATTTTTTTAAGTAATAACAGACCTTTTCTTGTAATTACAACATCCACAGAACGTTTATCTGTAACACTAGTTGATTTCAATACAAGTCCTTTCTGAACCAGACGATCCACAATCCTTGAAGCATCACTCATTTTATCAAGCATCCTTTCTTTCAAGGTGTTTACACTACAAGGTGTAGGATTCTGTCCCCTTAAAATCCTTAGAATATTAAACTGTTGTATTGTGATGTCATATGGAGACATCGTCTTTTTCATATGAGTATGACACCAGGTATAAGTAAAAAACACATTTACTATAGCCTGTTGATGTGCACTTTCAAACTTGGAAATTTTTAATTCTTTCTGCAAATCCATTATTTCTGTTGTTTACCATCATTAGGGTATTTCCCTTTTACTTTACCATAATTCCAGGGACAATGTTTACATTTATTTTTACAACAAAAGCCACGTTTTAGGTGATACGCTTTTGTAAACACCATTAAACCCTCGTCGTTAAAATAATAGTCGTCCCCTTCAGTCATCAGTTTAGCAATTTAACGACCAAACTTCCTTCAAAGTAATTTTTCAGCTGTACCCCACTTCCATGATTCGTCCATATTTCGGATGGTTTAACCATTTTAGCAGTAAAAAGAATATCATTCCAATCAGCATGATCAGAGATATACAATTGCATTTCATTATTATTCTGAAGATGCTTCCATCCAGTAGCAAACACTCTAATCACGTTAATGGCTTTAAAATAACTTCTAAAGACCATCGGGGGGACTAAATAAATCATATTGCTGGGATTATTTTTCATCACCTTACGATCGTACATTTCATATCGCCCCAAGTTTATGCCCATTTGTTCATATATTTTAACAAAAGGCAGCATACTATGATGAACCAATATCCTTTTTTCTATACAATGATCATTCACTAAACTAATCAATCGCTGGCATTTACCCAAAGCATAAGCTCCTAACATAATGTTAGTTTGCGTACTATTCAGTTTTAAGATTTCTTCTTCAGCAACTGGATGCTGAGTACCTGGATCGGCAAAAGTAGTTTCTGTAATAAGTACATCAGCCTCAACAAATTCGATAGGTTCACATGTTTTATCAGGCTGAAGTTTATAATCCCCAGTATAAAGATACTTGACACCTTTATACTCCATTAATACCTGAGCAGAACCCAAAATATGTCCAGCTGGTATAAAGCTGATCCTAACACCATTCATATCAAAAACTTCATGATAAGCTTTGATATGAAACTCATTACCTGCAAACTTCCTATATCTGTGTTTCATAAATAAAGCAGTAGCTTCAGTACAAAACACATTTAAATTACCACCAATTGCATGGTCACCATGTGCATGAGAAATCACAGCATTTTTCACAATCTCTTTAGGATCCAAATAAAAATCCCCATAACTACAAAACAAACCTGTTTTGTTTAACACAATAAAATCATCGAGTATCATTCAGAAATATTTAAAAACAGTTGATGTAACCTTGTCACTTGAATGATCAATGAATCTGTTTCGTTGTTATAAATAATATGGTCAGCCTTTTTTATTTTCTCTTCATCAGACATCTGTTTGTCCATCCGAGCCTTTACGAGTTCTGCCGTTACCCCATCACGTTGCATTACTCTTTGAATTTTTATTTCTTCCGGAGCAATAACAAGTAAATTCTGATCACACATTTTGTATGATCCACTTTCAAATAATAGAGCCGCTTCTTTTAAAACATATGGAACAGATTGAGGAATCGCCTTTACCCATTCATCAAAAGCACGGAATACTGCCGGATGCACCAGTTCATTTAACCTGGCCAGTTCCTTAGCATTATGGAATACAATACCCGCTATGTGTTTATTATTTAATAATCCATCCTTGCTGTAACTTTCTATCCCAAAAGCCTTCTTTACTCCTTCTATCAAAATCTCGTCAGTCACCATAATCTGCTTGGCAACAGTATCCGCATAAAACACCGGAATTCCTAATGTTTCGAATATCCTGCAAATGGTTGTCTTTCCACTTCCTATTCCTCCTGTTATCCCTATCTTCAGCATTACTTTTCAATAATAAAATCAACTTTCCCAGGTGTAATTGCTACCATCTTACAATAATCAGGGAAACGAACCACCTTAACCCTTAATTTATTATGCTTTAATTCTTTCCACTCGTTCATATCGACCACAGCCTCAATAAATTCTTCATTAACCTGGTTGTATTTAGACAGTGCTACCAAAAAAGTAACCTTTACCTTCCTTGGGTACAGTTTTACACTATAATATTCCCTATTATTAATTACCTTAAGGGGAATATCAAGAACCTTTTCTGTAAACTCATCAACAGGAACCTTCACTTCAACACTTGCTGGAAAAATGCTCACATTTTTCATCTTGCTCTGCATCATTGGAACAACCTTTTTTGAAGTATACTGTATATCATCAAGAGTAAGCGAATCTGTCTTCCATTCTTTAATCTTATGCAATTCCTCCTCCGGTCCAGAAATAGTAACATAATCTGGCGTAATTTCAATAGGATCTGAGATTCCATACTGCTTTACAAATCCGATCTCAGATTGCAGCTTTACGGGTACTCTTTTCACCGTTTTCTCTGAAAAGTCGAAATACAAGGTATCTGGTTTTACAGATATAATTTTTTGTGAAGTTTCAAGCTGATCATTAACATTATATAACTGCTCAGAAAAAAGGATAAAATTTCTATTATTTAACTTTTCAAGACTGATAGATATAGACTGAGGTTTGATCCTTAACCGCGCAAACAACAACTGCCACCCGGTACCCTCTACTTTTAAATCTACTGTATCTGACTGTAATGGGTGGAATGCTTTTTTCTGGGGGATATTATTATACTTTAAAACAGTCTTTACAGTATAAGGGTATTTATTATCTAATGCCATAAACAACCATGCTGCAATTGCTATAAGCATACAGGTAGTTAAAACGAGGATTCGCTTCCGCTCTACTTTTGTCAGTTTTATAAAGGGCATCGATGTAAAAATACAAATAAATATGCTCTCAAGACCAAATACGTTAAAAAGAGAAATAATTAAGACGAAGCTGCCCATAAAAAAAGTCTGTACCCAACGATACAGACTTCTTCATAATCTTTTACAGAGATTAGGCTTTTGTAGACTCTTCTGTCTTAGGAGCAACTGCTTTTGTAGCATCTAATGATACTGCTGTTTTATCAAAACGAATCTTTGTACCACCTTCAACTTCAATTAAAAATGTAGTTTCGTTCATATCTGCAATACGGCCATGAATGCCTGCAGTGGTAACAATTTTATCTCCTTTTTTTAAAGCTTCAACCATTTTTTTAAGGTCTTTCGCTTTTTTAACCTGAGGTCTGATCATGAAAAAGTAAAACACTACCATGATTAAAACCATTGGTATAAGTGTACTTAACATACCATTTCCCTGGGCTTGCAAAATTACTGTTGATATCATATTCTATTATATAAATTGTATATTAATTTGATTTTTAGTCGATTTCACCAGTTAAATGTAAACTAGCAATATTTGGAGTTGCATTCGAGGTAACAGTGATCACTTTATCCTGTATTCCAGATTTTCCCTGGCTGTCAAACACCACTTTAATCTCACCTTCTTCACCAGGTTTAATTGGTGCAGCAGGTATTTCAGGTACTGTACAACCACAAGTTGCAGTAGCATTTAAAATAATTAAAGGGCTTTTACCAACATTTTTAACCTTATAGCTATAAGAAATCTTTTCACCCTGGGAAATTTTACCAAAGTTATAATTTTCTTTTTCGAAACTCATTACTGCAGCTTCACCATCAGGAATAGCTTCATGACCAGCATTTACGGTTAGTTCATTAGCACTACTTGCTGTACTGTTATTTTTTCCAGAATTCTGACAAGCTGCAAATGATACAGCTACCAAAGCCAATACAAAGATTTTCTTCATTTTGTTATTCTTCTATTAATCCACGACCTGTTTTATGAATACTATCAGTTCTCTTAAGATCGCCTAAAATTTTATCCAAGATACCGTTAATAAACGAATTACTTTTCGGTGTACTGTAATCTTTTGACAAATCAAGATACTCGTTAATTGTCACCTTTACTGGTATTGAAGGGAAGTTTAACAACTCGCAGATAGCCATTTTCATTAGAATTGTATCCATCAATGCAATACGCTCCGATTCCCAGTTCTTTGTTCTTTCTGCAATTAATTCATGATATTCCTTATTGTTTCTAAGGGTATATGCAAATAGATCCTGAACAAATTTGCTGTCCTCTTCCCAATCCTGACTAATTGGAGTCAGACTATTTTTAAAAGGATCTTCTGAGGTAAAGTTTTTAATTGTTTTAGCCACCATTCCCTGCATCACTTCTTTATCCACAGACCAGTTGATAAACTTATCTTCAAATGCCTGAATAATGTTATGACTTTTAAGGATGATTTTTCTGAAGATAAACTTGATGATTGTTTTTGAGCCTTCAAGACTATTGTCTTCATCTGCCAGATATGCAGCGTACTCAGGGGTAACTTTTAAAGTGTTAAAAATAGCTTTTACAAACTCCGGATCTGCCATCCAGTTGATCTTATACTTGTGAATTGCCGCAAGATAATCAGGGTTTTGTTTTAATGTAACCGCAAATTTGTTGTTTAACAACTTCATATTTGGGTTAAGATCTTCTGCAGTAGGCAGGTGTTTATTAGAACGCTCAATAGCATCTATACCTGTATACTCTGTAGTCTCAACTAAAAGCGAAAGCATGCCAACGTACATTTCGTATACGTCATCAATACTTTTCATTAACGCCTTCTTTGAGGCTGCCAGATCTTTTTTGTCTGTCATTTGCCAAGCAAAAATATTTTGCAGAGCTTTAATTCTTAAGTGCCTTCTATTTAACATGAATGTAAGAACGAGTGGTAAATTACCTGGTGATTAAAATGATGATTTTATTTTTTTGATATCGATTATCCTTTGTTCAGCAATACGGTTAGCTGCCCATATTGTTGGTATATTATCTGTTTTAGACATTTTTATAACGTCTCTTGTTGCATTGTAAATATTCTCAGTAAGCTGCATGGTACGTTTTTTACCAAAGCCCGTTAGCTCAGAATAACAGCTAATCAGTCCCCCAGCATTAATTAAATAATCTGGGGCAAATAATATGCCTTTATCTAACAACAATTGTCCATGTACTGTTTCATCAGCAAGCTGATTATTTGCAGAACCTGCGATAATGGCAAACTTCATTTTATTGATCGTCTTATCATTCACAGTTGCGCCCAATGCACATGGCGCATATATATCTGCATCCAGTCCAAATATCTTATCAGCACTTATAGGTTTTGCTTTATAAGTACGGGCAACATGCTGTAGCTTCTCCTCATTGATATCGCTGATATAAACTTCTACATTTTCAGCTCTAAGCAACGCTACAAGGTGCTCCCCAACATTACCTATTCCCTGAACAACAACAGAACGTCCGGCAAGCATATCTGTTCCAAATACTTCTTTTACACAAGCTTTGATACCTAAATAAACACCTTTAGCAGTTGTTGGTGCTGGATTACCTGCTCCACCTAATGATTCTGGCACACCTGTCACATGGTTTGTTTCCATGCGGATGTATTCCATATCTTTAGTGGTAGTTCCCAAATCTTCTGCAGTGATAAATTCACCATTCAGATTCTTAATAAACCGTCCGTAGCTACGCATCAAAGCTTCAGATTTTTCTTTTCTGGAATCACCAATGATAACAGCTTTACCACCACCTAAATTTAATCCGGTGATAGAAGCTTTATAAGTCATTGCACTTGATAATCTGAGTACATCTTCAAGCGCTTCCGCCTCCGTAGCATAGCTCCACATTCTCGTTCCACCTAAAGCAGGACCTAATGTAGTATCATGAATCGCAATAATGGCTTTTAACCCGGTATCAGGATCGTTGCAAAATACGACCTTCTTGTGCCCCGATGCACTCAACTGATCTAAAACTGAATTCACAATAGAACTATTCCCAGACATATAATTTTGTTTATCAGATATGTCGCAAAACTAGCATAAAAAAACATTATTTACATTGTTTTAACCAAAGAGTTTAAAAAAAGTAGGTTCATTTGGATAACTTTACATCCTGATGAAGCACCTCCGTTTTTTAAATAAATATTTCTATAAATATAAATGGTGGATTATCCCAGGGGTTTTCTTTGTGATTATCTCCAATATCTTCGGGGTAATTCCTGCACAGGTAATAGGCCATGCCTTTAACCTCATCACCGAAAATATACAAATATACCGTTTGTTTAATGGTTTTGAACGAGCATCCATTGTATACGATATATTTAGTGTAAGTCTTTTCTATTTTGGATTACTCGTTCTAGTGCTGTATTTATTACGTGGCTTGTTTCTGTTTTTTATGCGGCAAACCATCATTTTAATGTCCAGACACATTGAATTTGACATGAAAAATGAGATTTATGCGCATTACCAAAAATTGAGCCTTGGCTTTTACCGTCGCAATAATACAGGTGATCTGATGAACAGGGCTACAGAAGATGTAAACCGGGTTAGGATGTATGTTGGCCCCGCCATTATGTATACCATTAACACAGCAGTATTATTCTTATTGGTTATATATGCCATGTTTTCAGTAAATGCCACATTAGCCATTTGGTGCTTAGTGCCACTACCTGTACTTGTTTTGATTATTTACTTTGTCAATACGCTTATCAATCAAAAAAGTGAACAGATACAAGTACAGCTATCTAAATTATCCAGTTTTGTACAAGAAAGGTTCTCAGGCATAAGGGTGATAAAATCCTATGTAAGAGAAGATTACACACAAGAAATATTCGCTAAAGAAAGTCAGGGATACAAAGACAATGCAATGGGCCTTGTAAAGGTACAAGCTCTTTTTTATCCAACTATGTTATTACTAGTAGGCTTAAGCACCATTTTAACCATTTATATTGGTGGTATACAAGTAATAGATGGGTCAATTACTCCAGGAAATATTGCTGAGTTTATAGTATATGTTAACCAACTTACTTTTCCTGTTTCTATGTTGGGTTGGGTAACCACATTAATTCAGCGTGCCTCCGCCTCTCAAAAACGTATCAATGAATTTTTACAGTTGCAGCCTGACATCAATTCAAATAATATAAGAACATCAGAACTTAAGGGCAATATCAAGTTTAATCAGGTTAGCTTCACCTATCCTGACACCGGTATTCAGGCGATTAAAGATGTAAGCTTTGAGATTGAACAAGGCCAATTTGTTGCGATCATTGGTCGCACGGGATCAGGAAAGTCTACCCTGGCTAATTTAATTATGAGGATGTATGATGTGGATAAGGGCTTAATTAGTGTGGATGATTCGCCATTAAAAGATTTAAACCTAAATAATTACCGAAGCCAGATCGGTTTTGTACCACAGGAAGTATTTCTTTTCTCAGATACCATAAAGAACAACATTGCATTTGGTCTGGATCAGGTTACTGACACAGAAATAGAAACTGCAGCTAAAGATGCAGCTGTATATTATAATATCATTGATTTTGATCAAAAGTTTGAAACTATGCTTGGTGAAAGAGGAATTACTTTATCAGGTGGACAAAAACAACGGGTATCAATAGCAAGGGCCCTAATTAAAGAGCCACGTTTATTGATTTTTGATGACTGTCTTTCTGCTGTAGACACAAGAACGGAAGAAGAAATCTTGAATAATCTTAGCAGAATTATGAAAAACAGGACAAGTATATTGATTGCGCACCGGATTTCAACGATAAAAAATGCAGATAAGATAATTGTACTTGATGCCGGTCAGATCATAGAACAAGGCACACATACACAACTATTGGCTCTTGGTGGTGCTTATTCTGAAATGTATCAGAACCAATTATTGGAAGAAGAGAATCAAACTAACTAATTTCATTTTGAAGTTTAATAATTATTAGTTTATATTTACCCGAACCAAAAACCAAGATCAATACCAACCATGGGAGAATTTGACAACAAAGAGAGAGAAGAGGTTTTCTCGAAGAAAGTAAGGGCCGGTAAAAGAACTTATTTTTTCGACGTGAAAGCAACCAGATCGGGAGATTATTACCTAACCTTAACAGAAAGCAAAAAAAGGCTAGAGGACGGTGTATTTGTAAAACATAAGATTTTCTTATATAAAGAAGACTTTGAAAAGTTTGCAGAGGGTTTAAATGAAACCGTTGAATACATCAAGAACCATCAGGATGTTGTTGAAAAACGCTATGAATATTCTGAAAATCATGAAGGAGTGGGAAACAAGAGTCACAACGACGATTTTTCATTCTAAAAACATAACATTATGAAATAGTCCGACTATTTTTTGATTTACAATTTCAATAAGAAACCTTAAATAACCTATAAGTTGTTTAAGGTTTTTTTATGCATACCCTTTTGATCCATATTTTCTGAAGTGCTTTTATAGATACAAAATATCTTAATCAGTTATTCCACCCCCTTTAAAGAAATTTTAATTAATTGTGTACGTTAACGAAAAAAATTAGATAAATTAGAGTTAAACAATTTAACCCCTTTATTATGAAAAAAAGCATTTTATTATTGGGAGTAACATTAATCTTCCTTTATTCCTGTGACAAACAGGAAACCGAAAAAGACTCATTACTTTTAAAAAGTGAAGGAAAGACAAGCGAACTGTCTTTATTAGCAACTACCATTGTTAATGTAACACCCACTACAGTTTTTAATACTGCATTTTGGACCAATATTCAAACGTTGCTGCAATCAAATCCTGTTGATATCGTTTTTGCTGATGGAACATACAATTTGACATCAACGATTTCTTTAACCAATATTGGCCATACAACCAATAATTTGGAGTTGAAATGTAATACAATTGGTTCGGCTATCATTACAGGTTCCATTGCTAAATTAATGGGTTTGAGCTCTTGTAAAAACATTTTAATACATAGATTAAAGTTTACGGGTCCTGTAACAGACTATGCACTTACGATACAAAGGAGTCAGAACGTCACTGTAGCCTATTGTAGATTCGAAAATATGCCAAATGTTTATTATGGTGCTTTGGGGGCTCATTACGATACGTCAGATAATATAATTGTCAGACAAAATGTGTTTTCAACAGTTGGATTAGATTCTCATTGTCATATGATTTATGGCGCTTATGGAGTGAAAAGGCTAAAAGTAATTAACAATACTTTTACAGATTGCGCAGGATCCTTTGTAAGGTTTAGAGGGAATAATTCCACCCATGGTGTTGTCTATGGCAACACCTTTATCTCAACTGGAACATATTTAACAGGAGTCAATCCAGTTTTTGTTGAAGTACCAGTTTTCAATGATGTTAATCCGGGAGATGAGAGATTTGGCACCAGTTTTATGATCACTAATAATAGCTTCAGTTATAGTACTTCTGGCACTCAACTCACCAGGTACGCCCTGGTCTTTCATCATAGTGGATATAATCCTCCTGATAGAACGCATTTGATAAGTGCAGCTGATGCAACTATATTAGGCAGCGGAAGCAGTACTGTAGCGGCAAAAAGGGCAATAATGTCTTCCAAATTAGGTTTGGACGGAACAAAAATACTTTTTGGAGGCAATACGAATACAAATGTCGCGACTAATGTATCCTATAGATGTCAAGGTGGATATGGAGCCGTGGCTCCCTGGACAGGAATCGTAAGTATTGGAACAGCAGTTACAGCCACAGGTTTGGCGACTACATACGAAGAAGCCCTGGCTTTTTATGATGATTTATACTAAACATCTACTAATTAAAGAAGCCCTGTTGAATCATTCAACAGGGCTTCTTTAATTAGTTTCATAATCCGTTTACATGAAACTTCCATCTCCTCTACGCATAATCCCTCTGCCGCCTTTTCCTTTAGCACCAGACCACTTTTGCAATCGCATACTAAAACGAAGCATGAAATAACGACTTAAGGCATTGGATTTAGTATCCGTATAACCACCATCCTGACTTACATCACGACTTACGAAATTATTCTGGTTCAATATATCGAATGCCTGGAAAGTAAGTCTGCCTCTACGGTCAAACATCTCCTTTTCAAGATAAGCATTTACTACAAACGGATTGCTCGTTACATTTGCATTGATACCACTCACATAATTTTTACTTGCGCTGTATCCAAACAAGAATGTATCCCAGAAATATACACGTCCATCTACGTTCAATGCAAGCGTATTCGTTCTTGAATCAATAAAGCCCTTCAAGCTATTTTCGGATCTGGTATAGTTATAAGAAACAAAGGGGTTAATCTCAAACCATTCCGTTGGATTAATTCTGGGGCCAAAACGCTCTACCATTGTCAGTACGGTATTAATATTTTGTTGCCCGGCGTTCATGGAAATACGATGGTCATAATTCACAGAACCACTAAGTGATAGGTTATATTTACGGTTATTAAGTTGTTTGCTAATATTATAATTACCACCAATTCTATAAACCCCACTCATATTTAAAAATCTTGTTTCGGTAATATAAACGGTATCCGGTTTATTATTTTCGTCATAGATTAAATCTTCGATTTGGCGATTATCTCTGATCACAGCATTATCAGTTAAAGATGAATTCAGGTTTAACGTCAGATTTAACTTCGAATTAGGAATATAATTGTTGTAGCTGGCATTTACAGAATGTACAAAAGTAGAAAGCAGGTCTGGATTACCAACTATTGGGTTTTGAGGATTCGAAACATCACGAACTGGTTGTATCTGGTCAAAAGTTGGTTCAACTGCGTTACCAGCATAATTAATAGATAGCTTTTGCTGTCTTGACCATAAATACTCAAATCGTGCAATAGGTATCATATTAAAACTACTTCTAGTAGTTGTTGTACCTAAACTCATTTTCGATCCAGAAAGTAAAGTCGGAACAGCAGTTACTCCTAAAGAGAATCTTACTTTCGACATATTACTTAAGCCAAAGCGATAATTTAAAGCGATTCGCCCTTGTGTAAATGAATAGTTATAAATGTTACTTAAAGAGTCAATTACACTTGATTGATCTCCATCAATAATATTTCTTGTTGTTGCTGTATTATCATAGCCATTGTAGTTAACCTGTGCATTTAGCTCTAATTGGGTATTAAGTGACAATGGCTCTACATAAGTAAAACTTCCCCTGTAATTATTTTGAAGATTTTTACGTGCAATAATACGGTTCACCAATGAATCCTTTGTTTGCTGCTCATCCTGACTTAAATAATAAATAATCTTGATGTCTTGTTCTGTTTCCTGATCCTGATCGTTGCTATTGACATCAACCTGCATAGACATATTCCTTCTGGGCTTAGCAAAAATATGCTGATAAAATATAGAAGCACCCAATTGAGGTCTTGTGTTTTTAGTTGAATTTAATCCATCCCTGAGTTGGTGCAAAAAACCAGTCTGTTTAACATTTGAAAACCTCTTGTTATCAGAAAGGCTATATTTAAACGTAGGAACAAAACGCAGAAAATTATTGCTATCTAAATTAATCTCAATCTCTGCCCTTAAATTATGATTTCTGGAAATATTGTCACCATTAATAATACTGTTGGCAAAAGTATTTACGGTCGTATCTCTACCAGTAATTGTATCTCGTACCCTGTTTGGCGTAACAGAATAACTATCATTCAACGATTTTGTTCTGGTAGTAGAGAAACCATAATTTAGATTGTATTCAACTTTCTTACCAACCTTATCACGGATACTGAAGGAACCGTTTCCAGAAGTTGTTGTACCGCCACTCCCACTATTGCCACTGTTGCCTTGATTTCCTCCACCGCGGCCACCTCTTCCGCCACCACTATCACCACCATTATCACCACCACCTGCAACACCATTTACAGTATTGTTAAACTTAGCGTTAATTCCGATGTTTTGATTTCCATTTATACGGGTACCAAAAAGTCCTGCATCATAACGTTTGTTGTTACCAATACCTCCATTTACACGAAGCATATTACCCACCGACTTATCCGTACGGGTTGTAATGTTCAATACCTTTTCAGGATCGCCATCTTTAATACCAGTACGAGCCGCCTGATCACCATAATCATCAACGATTTGGATCCTGTCAACAATTTCAGCTGGTAAGTTTTTTATAGCGTTTGCAATATCACCACCCAGGTACTCCTTTCCATTTAACTTTGCTTTGGTTACGTTTTGACCTTGATGTACAAGTGTTCCATCATTCCCTACTTCCATTCCCTCCATCTTCTTCAGCAACTCATCAACTGTTGAATTAGCTCTGACAACATAATCACTGGCCTTATATTCTACAGTATCAGTCTTATAAGTTATCGCCGGTGTCCCACTAATTACCACTTCATTCAAGAGGTTTTTTTCTTCTTTTAGCATTATTGGATCCATAACGATCCTCGGAATCATATCATTTTGCTTGAAACGCATGACTGGCGACTTAGCATAACCTATACTTTGAACCACAAGTGTATAAGTAGCAGATTTCACTTCCTTAAACACAAAAATCCCATCACTGTTTGTCGAAGTCTTTAAGGTGTCTTTATCAGATGTAAGACTTACTGTTGCCCCTATTACCCCTAAATCTGTACTGTCTTTTACAATCCCACTAATCTGTCGGGTAGGTAACGGAGGTGGTGGATCCTGTTTTGCCGGCTGTTGTGAAAATACCTCGGTAAAACTAAACATCATTAATAAAACAATGCTCAATTTCTTAAGACTCTGTAGGTATTTCGGCATAAAAAAGGTGTTTAATTTTCTGGCCGTAACCCGATTAAAATAATTCATTTGTGTGTTTGTGTGTGTATGTTGGGGTGTATATGTGTGTTCTCTACACCATTAAGATATTACTTTTTAGCAAGGGTGTATTTTCCCCAAAAATCGGTGGGACTTAACATGGCCTGGAAATCCATTCCACCACCACCACGACCGAAGTTCCCGCCACCGCCGCCACCGAAATTACCGCGACCGCCGCCTCCAAAGCCCCCACCATCTAAGCCAGGTAACTGAAGTCCATTTAATTTAATATTATATGCGAATTCCTTAGGGGAATCCACCGAAAGACCTAACGCTTCCAGGGGAATGGCTACTTCATAAAAGAATGAATTATCATTTTCAATATTTGCAAATGCTTTAATACCATATTCATTATAAATAGATACTAAAGTATCAGTTGTATTCTTAAATCCACTGATTTTAATCTCCTTAGCGGTCTTCAATTGTGTTTTTTGCCTGGCTACCATAAAAGAATCTCTTTGTTTAGCATCCGGCCTGCCTCCTCCTCCCATAGCCATAGTCATGCCTACTGCAGGCCTGCTACCTCTTGTTCTGGCAGGGTTGACCACTAGAGGGTAGGTTAAAGTTATACTCTCCTTTTCTTTTTTCTTACCATCTGGATTTACAGAAAAAGTAATTCCACCGGCCATAATTTTAGTATTATTAGACACATCAGTAGACTTAATGATCAGATATAGATTCTTTTCATCGTTACTGATTATATAAGAAAGATTGGTACGTTTGCTAACAGAAAAATCACTTTCTTTCCATTCAAAATTCTTACCATCTATCTTTATTGCATGGGGAGCGAATATACTAACCTCCTGTAATTCATTAACTTTTTGAGCCTGGGCAATAGTACCAAGACTGGCAAACAATACCGTACAAAGTGCAACTTTTTGGAATCCTGATTTCATATTTGGTGTTGTATTTAAGTCCGACATTAGTTGTAAGACTTCATAAAATGATTTAGGTTTAATAGTTTCTACTATATAAAATAAAAACACTTCATTCAATTCTTTAAAAAGATCACGAATTAAGTACAAAAAAAATCAGTTTTCTGTTGTACGCTAAATTTGTTACACAAAAACCAAAATAGATGGATATTTAGTTAATATTTTTCTAGCGATCAGCAACTGTTTTCTTCGATGTCTGAAATATATAAATCAGATAAACCAATGCAGGTAAAATGAACAAGCTGCCAATCAACAATGCATATCCTAATGTTTCAATTGTTTTAGCTTGTCCCTGATGCGCCATTAAAGAAAGATTTTCACCATTCTTAAGTAAAATGATATCTGGAAAATGTGAATATGTTGCAGCAAATAAAATCATTGTTACCTGAAAACCGGCCAATAAGCGTAACAATATCGGCTTATTTCCATTCAAGGCATAAAACATTACAACTAATGATAAACTAGCTGCAACAATAGCAATAATTCCAGGTGTATCTCCAAAAATCCAGTTCACCAGTGGAATATGTTCAACAGCAGCAGCAATAAAAACCAATGCTCCACAAGCCATTACGAAAAAGATTGCGCGTCTTGCTTTCCCCACAAAATGTGCTCTATCTCCCTCCTCATCAGTTTGTCCAATTATAAAAATTGTTGCCAGAAAACCGCAAATACTAACGGTAAAGATACCTACAGCAACAGAGAACCAATTTAACCAACTAAAGATATAAGCCGACAGAAAGTCATTTGCCTGTGGATCGATATAACCAGAAACAGCACTAGCCGCTATAATACCTAGAAAAAATGGTGTAATTAAGCTGGAATATACAAAAATCGGTGTATACACTTTCTGCATATCATCCTTTACAGCATCATAGTTTCTAAACACAAAGGCAGTTCCTCTTGCAATAATCCCTAACAACATACATACCAATGGAATATGTAAGTAAACAGAAACAGTAGTGTATATTTTAGGAAAACCTACAAACAAAATCACAACTGCAATAATGAGCCACATATGATTAGCTTCCCAAATGGGGCCAATTGCCTTATACATGGTTTTACGAGTTTTAGCTTTATTAACTTTAGCTGTCATCAACTCAATTATACCCGCACCAAAATCGGCTCCTCCAAGTAAGATGTATAACAAAATGGATGTCCATAGAAACACGATAACTACATAAATCATAACGGCTTATCTTTTGAAAGGTTTTCAGAATCGTATAAATCACCTACCATGGTAATCTGTCTGTATAACAACATACTTACAATGATAGAGAGGGATATATATACAGCAGTAAACATATAAAAAGAATAAACGATGCCCGGCATTGGGGTTACTGCATCAGCAGTTTTCATTATTCCTCTAATGATCCATGGTTGACGTCCAACTTCAGTAACTGTCCACCCAGCTTCCAGTGCAATGAAGCCCAATGGAGTAGCTATGACAAACAATCGTAGCAACCAACGACTATCCAACCATTTCCTTTTTTTCCATAAGGCAATAAAATACAAAACCGCTATGAGCACCATAATCATACCTAAGCCGACCATAATTTGAAAAGCGTAATGTGTAACAGCAATTGGAGGCTGTTCATCTTTAGGAAAACTATCTAAACCTTTAACCTCTCCATTAAAATCACCTGTTGCCATCAAACTCAGTAAACCAGGGATTTTAATTGCATAATCAACTTTCTTATTTAAAGTATCAGGTATTCCACCAATAATAAGTGGGGCATTACGTTCAGTATGAAAATGAGCTTCCATTGCTGCCAGTTTTTCGGGTTGTCTCACTGCAACATCTTTAGCAGAGATATCACCACTTATAGGCTGCAAACAGGCAGCTACAGTTCCAAAAATAGCTGCGATCTTAAAAGCCTTACTGTGAAAACCTATATTTTTACCTTTAAGAATCATAAGGGCATGAACACCTGCAACAGCAAATCCGGTGGATACAAAAGCAGCCACACTCATGTGTAATGCTTGTGAAAACCAGGCATCATTAAACATAGCTTTAATAGGATCGATGTTTAAGTACTGTCCGTCGATATAATCAAAGCCCGCAGGACTATTCATCCAGGCATTTGCAGCAACAACAAGAATACCAGATGCTAATCCACTCAAGCCAACCACTACCCCTGTAGCCCAATGAAACCACGGATTAAGCTTATTCCATCCATACAAATAAAACCCAAGAGCTATTGCCTCAATAAAAAAAGCAGTCCCTTCCAAAGAAAATGGCATTCCAAATATCGGTCCAGCATGCTCCATAAATTTCGGCCAAAGTAAACCAAGTTCAAATGACAATACTGTACCTGAAACCGCACCAGTAGCAAAGAAAATAGCAACACCTTTACTCCAGGCTTTAGTAACATCTTTGTAAACGGCTTTTTTAGTTTTAAGCCAGTAAAAATGCGCTACGGTCATAAAAAAAGGCATTACCATACCAATACAAGCAAAAACAATGTGGAAGCCCAATGAGAAGGCCATTTGAAGGCGAGCTGCTAGAAAATCGTCCATATTTTAAAATTATGTACAAAAGAAATCTTACCGTAAAAGTACAGCTTATCTTGTATGAAAAGGCTTTTTTCACCTGAAGATTATCATAATTCTAACATATTTCTCTGAAAATATTTTCTTGCATAAATCTGTTGTTTATCGTAGAATATTTTCATTTAGCCCATTATATCAAAAAACACTACAAAAATAATTTATTTCTCAAATAAAAATGAAATCACATTTTATGTGCAAAAATTTTTATTATCAATACAATAATCATTACGTTCACTACCATAAAATGGTCTAAACATTAAACCTAATCAACAGTATTATGAAAAGTATTAAATCTTTACATTTTGTAGCCTTTTGTGCACTTATAGTATTATTATCCTGTAAAAAAGAAACAAAACCTCCAATTGAAGAACCAAAACCAAAAAAAGAAGAGCCTACGTTACCTGTGCCTAAAGATAAAGGTGAATATATACCTATAAAGCTAGAAGCTGAAGGAACCACTTTAACGCTGAAGTATAAAGAAAATACTGCACTGCTAACAGAAATTGTCGATTCAGACGGAAATAAAACTGTTATAATCTATAATACGGATGGTTTTCCGCAAAAATTAGAAAAATATAAAAATGGGAAACTATTTTTTATCGATTACTATGAGCAAAAAGATAAAAAACTAACCAATAAAATACAATCGTTCGACCATGATGCAATAACTAATCGTACCAGCCCTAATGGATATTACACATTAACCTATAATGATCAACTACGAATCGGTACAATTGATTACTATAATAACAACAAAAAATTGATTAAAACAAGTGATCTATACTACAGTGAATCTTTAAATTTATCTGAAATAAGCAGTACTGAACACAAGACTATTGCTTATACCTATGATCTCAAAAATGGGATTAGTAGTAATATCCCTTTTAGCGATTTATTTACATTACAGCTTGAACATTGGTTTTTGAAATGTAAAAACAATAATCTAACAACTATGCTTAATCAGGAAAGCCCTCAGAATAATATAGATATTAGTTACGAATATAATGACAATGGTTATCCCTCAAAGGTAATACTAACCAGTGCGAAAATGAAGCAAAGTATAACTATTACATACAAACGCCTGGAATCATGATTAATTTAAAAGCATTTGTGCTCTAAAGAGATGATCTGCTGTCTGTAAAATTTTAGCTTTTAACTTAGGATTATAATCAGGATGGCTTTTTAAAAATTCATTCACAATTTCAGCTGCTTCTGCACTTTGGTAATAGCCTAATGTTGCCTGTAACCAACTTTGCGGAAAAAATATATCTCCTGTCGTTTGAATTTCTTCCAACAGATCAAGACTTTTTTTAAGGTATTTTACAGATGTAGCCTGTCTCAAAGGATGATGTAAATAATACAATGCCACTCCAACATTAGATTCCTTTTCTCTGTTTGCTTTCAACTCCAGGCTCTTAAAAAAAAGATCTCTTTGCTTCACATCAGCAGAAAGAGAAGGCATGATAAATTCAAACCTTTTCTTTCTGTCTGCATTACTGATACGTAACAATTGCTCATTCAATATAGCAGTGCTACTATCTGTTCTTAAAGCCAATGAAAAAGAGAGTGTAGTAAAATCATCCTCAGAAAGTTTCACACCCTCAGGTGCATTTCCTGTTTTCCATATTTCATACAATTGCCTGTAAGCTGTTGTATTTAAAAAGATATCCTGATATGTTTTTAAAAGGAGCTTTTTAGTATTAGACTCCTTTTGTTCTAACATAGCATTCCAAATTTGTTTTTCCAGAGATTCACTTAATCGCTCTCTATCTTGACGAGTTAGAAATTCCCAATAAATAGTGCTGATATAATTACTAATCAATTTAACATTCAACTCTTCTGTTTCCTTGTTTAAACCACTTATAAAAAGATTTAGTAAATCAACTGGCTTAATATATCTCCCATTCAACATATTCTCATAAAGTGAAATATAAGATACTGCACGATTTAAAGGCTTGTCAATACTGTACAAATGATCAAATATTGCAGGATCTGTTGGCCAAAGGCCATAACCTTGACCTGAAGAATTGAAAAGCACAAATAAAGGAGCCTCCAGGCCTTCTGCTTCTTTAACTTCAACTTCTGCTGCATTAAGGTTGACAGTTATTTCCTTGCTATAATTCTTATAATGCAAACTCAGTTCAAAAATTTGAGGCCAAATCCTATTCTTACCGTATTCTGCAGTTTGCTTAATCCTGAACTTGCTAATTTTACTCCCTTCATATTTAATGGAATAATCGACAACTGGACGTCCGGGTTCATTTACCCAAACCTTATTCCATTGCTGTAAATCTTCATCGGCATATTTATCCAAAATACTAATCAGATCAGGCCAGGAAGCATTGTTATTCGCAAACTTTTTAAGATATTCTCTTACCCCCTGCTGAAACTTTTCTTTGCCCATTAAACGTTCCAGCTGGCGCATCATAATTGGCGATTTATGATAAATAATATTTCCATACATGGTGCCAGCATCCTTTAGATTATCCAGTGGCTGTCGAATAGGGTTTGAACCCGTAGTACGATCTACACCATAAGCTGCCGGAAAATGATCTAGTAAAAATTTTAAATCAAACACATCCTTACCAACACTACCTTCTGCACTTTTATCAGCCATAAAATTGGCAAACACCTCTTTCATCCACACATCAGTAAACCAATTCATTGTTACCAAATCGCCAAACCACATATGAGCAGTTTCATGAGCGATCAGGTTGTTTCTGGAATTAATCTGATCTCTGGTTGCAGTACCATCTAAAAATAAGCTGGCAGCTTTATATTGAATAGCCCCAACATGTTCCATTCCTCCAAACTGAAAGTCAGGAATCGCAGCAAAATCAAATTTCTGAAATGGGTAAGGGATGTCTGTCCAATCCTCAAAATACATAAGTGCCTCGTCATGAATCTTAAAAATTTTGTCTATACTATGCCTTATTTTCCCAGTATCTGTCTCCCTATACAAGAAAGTAGCTTTCTCATTACCTACTTTTCCAATCTGTTGCTCAAATTTCCCAGCCACAAATGAAAACAGATATGTACTTAAAGTATCTGAGGTTAAAAATTTGTAAGTCTTTCGATTATTTAATACAGTTGATATTTTTAATGGAGCATTAGCTATTGCTTTCCAATCGGCCGGCACTTTTAAAGTTAGGTTATAAGTTGCTTTAATATCAGGCTGATCAAAGCAAGGGAAAACTGTTCTCGCCCTGTCAGGTACAAACAGTGTATATAAATATTCATTGTTCCGGTTTAGCGCTCCCTCACCAGATTGAAATTTTATCTTTACCTCATTCATTCCCTTTTTCAAATATCTGGCAGGAATCAACAGGTGTTCCTTCTCATGTTGTATGTCGACAGACAGGCCGTTTACTGTCAGCTTCGTCAATTTTGATTTATCTTCCTTAAAATCCAATTGCAAAGCATGGTCTTTTTTATCAAGATGAAAACGCAACACCTCATTGGCAGTAATCTTCGCTGTTCTTTCCCCTGGTATATCAAACTCAAGTGTATAATTAACTTTACTGATTACAGATTTCCTATATTGCGCCAATTCTCTTGAAACGCCCGTTTCCACTGACTGAGCTAATGATTTTATAGAAGCTGCACATAAACAAAAGAAAAAAATACTGAAAACGAAATAACGAAAACCTACCATGACAGCGAATTTAAGCATGATTTTCTAATTTATTCGTCAAGTTTCCCTTTATACAACATTTAAACTATACAATACAAGAGCAGATATGTAATTTAGTATCGACAAAACTTATGATCAGGTCTGTTAAGACCTTTGTAACATTTAAAAACAAAGAATAATTATATGAAAACAACGTTTAAAACAATGTTATTTTTAGCACTAGCTGTAGTTCTGAGCATTGATGTTCAGGCGCAAGGTCTTAAAATGCCGCAGGCTAGTACAAATCAAACTATTTCTCAAAACTTTGCCTTGGGAAAAATCACGCTTAACTATTCACGCCCGAATGTGAAAGGACGTAAAATTTTTGGTGCAATGGAACCTTATGGATCTGTTTGGCGTACGGGAGCAAACTCAGCAACTGTAATTACATTCTCTGAAGCTGTAAAAATCGAAGGTAAAGATCTTCCTGCTGGAGAATATGGAT
This sequence comes from Pedobacter sp., assembly GCF_041645105.1. GTDB lineage: Bacteria > Bacteroidota > Bacteroidia > Sphingobacteriales > Sphingobacteriaceae > Pedobacter. The sequence continues at coordinate 403,907 of NZ_JBAZQQ010000002.1, read as the reverse complement.
TATTTACTATTCCTGGAAAAGACGAGTGGACGGTAATTTTCAACAAAGGTGCTAAGCAATGGGGCTCTTATGAATATAAAGCATCAGACGATGCTTTAAGAATTAAAGTTAAAGCCATCAAATTGAATGAGAAAGTAGAAACATTTACCATTCAATTTGCTGATGTATTAGCAACTACTGCAAAATTACAGTTGATGTGGGAAAACACTTTAGTTAATGTGCAGTTAAGTTCTGATATCGATGCTACCGTAATGGCAAGTATTGATGAAGCTATGAAAGGTGAGAAAAAACCTTATTTCCAGGCTGCGCAATATTACTTTACGAATGGTAAAGACCTGAAAAAAGCATTAGAATGGGTAAATGCAGCTGAAGCAGCAGATGGAAAAGCACCATGGATTAAATTGTGGAAAGGACGGATTCAAATGAAAATGGGCGACAAAGCTGGTGCAGCTAAAACTGCAACAGATGGTTTAAAGCTTGCTACAGAGCTTAAAAATCAGGAGTATATCCGTTTACATACTGAATTATTAAAAGAAGCAAAGAAATAAGTAAATAAAAGAGTTAAAAAAAATGCCCTGCAAGATTTTAAAAGATTTTGCAGGGCATTTTTTTGATGTTAAGCACTAATACCGCCCCCTATAATATTGATAGATACAGTTTCTATCTTCCAGAATTTGGAGGCGAAAAGACAACTGTGTAATAGAGATTCACCAGTCGGCCATAGCCCGCATTGAGCCCGCCTATACTCCGCATATACCCCGCCTTTTAGCAACATTACCCAGGATATTTGCATTAAACTGGCACTCTATTTGCCCTTTCTTATTCCTGGACAACACAGAGCCAGAGTATTTATTAAACCACAAATCTATGTAATATGGCCAGAGTTGACGGAAAATTTATTACGGGCAAAATTGGCCCTACTGTATATAAGAAATATCGAAATAAGCAGGTTATTCAGCAAACTCCTGTTTTTACCCCCTCCAGTCATACTGAGCCCAGCAAAATCACAGCCAAGATCTTTGGGAAAGCCAGTACATTGGCCAGGATCCTAAGGGATAATCTTTCTACCATTACTACAGAATTTACTGACGGGGAAATGGTAAATCGCTTAAATTCTGAAGTAATACATATTCTGAATCAGTGTAAAAACCTAGAAAAAGGTATTTTCAATTTCAATAATGACAGTTTTGACAGACTAAATGGTTTTGAATTCAATCATGGTTCCCTGGTAAGGAATATTTTTCACGTACGTCCAGAATTGGAGGTGACAGGGAATCAGTTAAAAATCAATATACCAGAAATGCGACTCCCTCAAGAATTTAACTTCCCAAAAGAAATCGACCAGTGCATGATGAGTTTTGGCCTTGGCATGTTTGATCTGACAAATGGGCAGCATTATTTCAATCCCATTCAATCGACAGAAATAGAATACCAATATCAAGCGAAGGTTATAACTCCGCAACAATTTAAATTCGAGATTGAACCGGGTTGTCTGTGCGTTATTGTAATTTCCTTGCAGTTCTTAAGAAATACTTTCGCTGGAAAAATGTTTTATAACACCATCGATTTTAACCCTACTGCTATATTAAAAGCTTTTATATCAGATGGCAAAGCTGTTAAGACAAAAGCAATAAACTGGCAAAAAATGGATTTCAAGGCAGGTTAGAATAGGTTAACTATCTCTTACCCACATTTATGATCTGCTGAATGACCAATGAAATTATTACGACAAGCAAACAGCCAATTACATTAAGCCATAAATACGCTACAACATCAGCACGTCCCATGATCACGATAATTGCTTCAGTTAATAGCGCAGCAATAAATACAGCCTTTCCATTTACTTTTTTTACATAAAATGCAACAAGGAAAACCCCGAGTATGGTACCATAGATATAAGATCCCAAAATATTTACTGCTTCCAATAGATTACCGATTTTACTGGCATATAATGCCATTATGATACATATTACTCCCCAAAATACGGTTGCCAGCCTCGATGCCTGTAGATACTGATGATCTGAAGCATCCTTTTTAATCAGCCTTTTGTAAATATCAATCACAGTTGTTGAGGCCAGGGAATTTAATGCACTTGCAGTAGAGCCCATAGAAGCAAGAAAAATAATAGCAATCAATAACCCGATTAATCCCTTAGGCAAATACGCTGTAACAAAACTCAAGAAAATATAATTGTTATCCTTAATATTTGCATGCTCGTCATTCTTAAGCATTAAATCCGTCACTTCTTTTCTGATAGACTTTTCTTTTTCATCAGCAAGCTGCAAGGCTGTTCTTTGCTGGTCAATCAATGCTTTATCATCAGCATTAAGTGCATCATTCATCTTATTGACTTCAACCTGTTTTTCTTCAAAGACACGGTTATAATCAGCTTTTATTTTATTTAACTCTGGCGCATACTTGCTATTTTCCAGTTTATTTAATTCGAAACTGTTGAAAAATACAGGCGGTCGATTGTATTGATAAAAGGCAAATACAAGAACACCGATTAATAGAATCAGGAATTGCATAGGTATTTTTACCAATCCATTCATCAATAATCCTAATCGGCTCTGACTAACAGAAGCCCCTGACAAGTATCTTCCTACCTGACTTTGATCTGTTCCAAAATAAGAAAGTTGTAAAAAGAAACCTCCTATTAACCCTGTCCACACCGTATACTGATTATTCAGGTCAAGTTTAAAATCAATAGCATTTGTTCTACCCATTTTACCTGCAATACTAATAGCTCTTCCAAAGCCAATATCTCCTGGAAGCAGATGTACTACCATTATTCCTGCGGCAAACAGACCACAAAATATAATACTCATTTGCAACATCTGGGTATAAGAAACAGCTTTAGTTCCTCCGTAAACTGTATAAAAAATCACCAAACTACCAATAAACAATGTCGTATAAGTAGTATTGATATTTAATATCGTAGATAAAATTATTGAAGGCGCATAAATGGTAATTCCGGTAGAAAGTCCTCTTTGAATTAAAAACAGGAATGCAGTTAATGCCCTCGTTTTTAAATCAAACCTTTGCTCCAGATACTCATAAGCGGTATAAACTTTTAAACGATGAAAGATGGGAACAAAAGTGATACATAGGACAATCATGGCCAATGGTAGCCCAAGATAAAACTGTACAAAGCTCATTCCAGAAGAATAAGCCAGACCAGGAGCTGATAAAAAAGTTATGGCACTGGCTTGCGTAGCCATTACCGACAAACAGACATGATACCAAGGTAAAGACTGATTACCAAGCAGATAACCCTGTATATTTTGTGCCCCACGACTTTTATATACACCGTAAACAACAATTACAACGAGTGTAATGACTAATACTGACCAATCTATAACACTCATCCGAAATACACTGTAAATACGTAAAAAATTATAATCAACAATATCAACCAGCCAATCAGCAAGCGATAAAACTGTTTCCAGGTCTTAACAAAAGGAGGCAGATCTTGTTCCTTTTCATCTATTGGTTCCTTTTCTATCATATCCTTAGCAACAGTTATGTTTAATTACTTTTTATTAGATAACAAGTTTACAAACAAGCGGTAGGCCCCAGGTACGCCAGCAGGTAACTGTCTGAAAAAAGAAATACCTGTATAAACAAACCTGCCTTTACCATAGTTCGCAACAATTAATGAACCTGTTTTAGCAGTTTCATTGGTATCATTCATGCTTAAAACTGAAGTATATTTTTGATCAGCATCAGTAACAAAATAAAGTCCACGTTCCTGGATCCAACCTTCAAAATCCTTATCCGTAATCTTGTTAGGATAATTTAAAATATCATTTTTAGGAGTCAATATACGTACGTTAGCATCTTCTTCGGTAACTCTATCACGCGACAAACGGAAAGGATAAGGGCCAATATTGTCGATCTTTAAAGGATTGTTTACATTATATTGAATCAATAAATTCCCGCCGTTTTCCACATATTTCATGAGTTTAGGTTGCATGCTCTTTATCTGATCATTTACATTATACAACCTAACCCCAGCAACAATCGCATCAAAAGCAGAAAGATCTGAATTGATTACCTGGTCATTTGTCAGATTTATCACTTCATAGCCGATTTGTTTTAAAGATTCTGGCACTAAATCTCCTGCACCTGCGATGTAACCGATACGTTTTCCAGCAAATTTTAGGTCAACTTTATCCAGCCTTGCTTCCGAGTAAGGGAAAAGCGTTTGAACCGGAATATGTTCATAATTGATCACACGTAAGCCTTTGTTATAAGTTTTACCATCAACCGTGACATTCAACAAAAGACTACCTCCAATAGTATTTCCGGCAGGCGTAATGGTAAAAGTAAGTGATTGCTCATCCCCTTTTTTGATCAAATTAAAATCAACTTTCTGCGGATTCACTTTCCATCCTGTTGGCAACTGTGGCACTAATATTCCTGAAGCCTGATCTTTAAAGCCTTTTAACAACACGGTAATAATTTTTGGCTCATTACCATTAAATATAAAAGCTTTTTCAGAAAGAGTAGCCGTCACCGGAGGAGCAATAACCAAAGGCTGATAAACCTCTCCACGCACCTGGTCTGTATATTTATAGATCACCGCACGTTTCTTTTCAATCACTTCATCACCAATCTTGATCCTAAAAATTGCAGTTAGTGCTGGCCCATTTTCCGGCATTCCAATCTTACTAAGTGAATCTACTACGAAATAACCTAGCGGATGCTTTTTCTCCAACCAGTAAGCTTGTGTAGTACCAATATTGGCGTTAACAATTTCTTTATCCCTGCTTACAAACTTATTAGGTAATAAATCGAATTTAATCCCCGTATTTTTTTCTTCCAAACTAACAGACAATGGAAAATCAGAAGGCACCCTTGAGATGCCTTGTACTTTTACACTTACAGGCTCAGCCAAAGCATAAGAAGCATTAGTTGCGGCACTCTCAAACCAGATTCCTGCACAAGCAAGAATCAAGTCATCTAGCAATTCATGCTTAAAGACTTTGCCTTTTACCAGTTGTCTTAACTTGATAAGACTTTTAATGGATCTGGAGGGATTAGCAGCATCATAATTCTTATTAATTTCTTCCAGCAATTGCTGTATAGCAGCATTATCAGGTATTCTGTTTAAGCTGAAATCAACACCATCAAAGATATCACTGGTTGCTTTTTCACCAGCTACCGGTGTAAAATATTCTATTGAAGTCCCACGTTGTCTTGCTGCACCAAAACCCTGGCTTCTGTGGTTAGATCTACTTTCCGCAGCAATTTCACCATAACTTTTACCTAATAAAGGATTGTATAAGCCTACGTCAATCTTCATCTGATCATCTGCAGTAGTATTGTTCCCTCCAAAGTTAAAAGTGTTCCATACAATACGCTTGGCTTTCCAAGGCTTAACCAGAGTGAGCTGTTCAGGAAACTGTTTAGGATCAGCTGCGGCAACAAATGCTTCACGAGCAAGAATTGCTGAACCAGAATGGTGACCATGTCCGGCACGTCCATCTTCCGGGAAACGGGTAATGATAACATCAGGCTGAAATTTACGAATCACCAATACTACATCGGAAAGGATTTTTGCCTTATCCCATATCTTGAAACTTTCTTCTGGATTTTTAGAGAAACCAAAGTCATTGGCACGTGTAAAAAACTGTTCTGCCCCATCCGTACGACGTGCAGCCAGCAACTCTTGAGTGCGGATTAATCCCAGCAGTTCTGCCTGTTCATTACCGATCAGGTTCTGTCCCCCATCACCTCTGGTTAGCGACAAATATCCTGTTCTAACTTTTTTCTCTTTGGCTAAATAACCTAATAAACGGGTATTCTCATCATCGGGGTGAGCAGCAATGTACAATACACTACCAGTAACGTTTAAGGCTTCAAGGCCTTGTTTAATCTCAGCAGCATTTAATTGCTGCATATTTTGTGCAGTTGCAAAAAAAGGAGTAACCGCAATAAAAAAGAGCGTGGATAAACGAAACTTCATATTCTGATTTTAAATGAGGTTGTCATAAAAACTAAAATACAGTCTTCAAGACAACCTCCGAAATTAATTAAAATCATTGAGATGAAGTTCAAAAGCGAATTAAACTCCGTAACAATCCTGCAAGATTAAGTAATGTTAGAGTAATATTTTACTACTCACTTCTTTATCTACAGTGATAAAACCAGGATATTTAACCAGGGTATTTCCTACTTTAATACTGGGTCTGATTTTAAGTGTCAGAATTCCTTTCTTTTCAGGGCCTCCATTTTTTCCACCCTTAAGAAATTCAGCAATCTCTCCCATTACTTTGCTATTTGAAACAAATGGATAAACGTTTATTTCCATATCAACAGGTACAGTAGACGATTGTCCCGCAGCAACATTTAAAGGTTGATTTACAAAACCTGTTGCCAGCTCCTGTCTGTTAATCAAAATTTTGTATTCAAACTCATTGATCGAAGCATTATCACCTGTTGGATTTTTAACCTCCAGATTTAAACGACCTCTTAGTGGAACATCTTTTCTAAGCAGTCCCAAAGCTAAGCTTGGTAAACTTCCTAAATTGATATCACCCTTTTCGATCATTTTCTTCACATCAGCACCGCCTAAGGTAACCTGATCGGCAGAAGTGATTCTATAGGTACACTTTTCAAGCGCTTTTATTTGTTGTGCTTGCTTATTGATACCACAACTTGATATAACGATAGCCGTAAGGCATAACAGCATTATTCTCTTCATAACAGCTATAACGGTATTTGATCTAAAATAATATCTGCTTAACGTTTGCGGCTATATAAACTTTTGCTGATCATTTGATCAATACTATATTTTCCAGGTCCTGCAACCAATAAGAAAACATAAACCAACAGGTAATGTAACCCCATTTCTTTTTTATCAAAGCCATCAGCTGCATGCACAATAAATACTGCTATCAGCATCGTAATAATTAATGGAATAGTAGCCAATCTTGTAGCAAAACCCAATAATAAAAAAATAGAACAAAAGAACTCTGCAAATACTGCTAAATACAATGATGTTGCCGTACCCACTCCTATTGGATCACCAAATTGAATTTCTCCGCCTGCAGTAAGCATTCCTAGTTTTTGATAACCATGAACCATCATAAAAGATGCAATACCTACACGTAAAATAAGCAACATAAAGTGGAGCGCTTCTTGATTCAAATTGGTGTTAAATAGTCTTTTCATAAATTGAAATTATTGTTTATAAGTTAATGTGGATAATGAATTATTTATTTTTGTTTGTGAGTGATATATTGATTATACTAGAAGTGATTTAATAAAGCCTGATACTGCATCCTGTAAGATTCGACGGTCTTGTGCATTGGGTTTCCCTTCATTCCGGATCATTTGAATCGACACTAGTCCATGAAGAATAGATAAATAAGTATGATATTTAAGGAATACATCAGCCTCAGGGTCTGGACTTGCTTTGATGGTATCTTCAATAGTTGAAATCATTACTGTGGTCATAGTTTTCATTTCCACAATTTGATTTACCCTTTCACAGGCAGGAATTCCCAAGCCAAACATCAACTGATAATATTCTTTATGCTCAAAAGCAAAATCCCAGTAAGCATGAGCTATAACTTCCAGCTGTTTTGCAGGTGCATTATGTTGCATTTTAACATCATTCATAGCATCTGCTAACTTCTGAAAGCCCTCTTTAGTAAACTCAAGCAATATGGCTTCCTTATTTTCGAAATGGTTATAAATAACAGGAATACTGTATTCTATAGCATCAGCTATTTTTCGGATAGATAATGATTGCCAGCCTTCGGTTAACACCTGATGCCATGCCGCCTCCAGGATACTTGCTCTAAATTCCTCTTTTTGCCTGATTTTACGTTCTGCAATCCCCATATACTATGTATTTTTATTAACAGTGTTAACAAAAGTAATAGTTAAAACAGTTTTACAAAACTATTTTACATTTTCTGACATTTTTACCATAAAATTATTTGTATGAAACAAAGGATAGTCAAGCTCTATTTATGGATGAAACGAAAAGTTAAATTAATGCGAGGTGCAGTTGGGATAATTGTTTTAGGTAATCTATGTTCCCATAGATGCTGTGTTTCAGCTTTCATAACTAATAAACTGCCATGAGTAAGATCAACAGAAATAATGGGAATTTTATCTATGAAATGCCTAAACTGAAATATTCTAGGGGCACCAAAACTTACAGATGCAATGAAAGGGTATTTTCCCAGTTTCTTTTTATTATCGCGATGCCAGCCTAAGTTATCGGCTTCAGTCCTGTAATAACTAAGTGTACAACTGTTAAATTCCACATCGAATTTACTTTCAATATATTCTTTGATTGTTTTTAATTCCGGAATCCATAGCTGAGCATTCATTACAATTCCACTATGGTTATAGCTAATACCTTCATCACCATAAAAAGCTGTATACCTTGGCAATAAGGTGCTTTTCCCAAATAACTGTATTTTTTCCTGTTTCCAATTCGCCGTCTTTATAATATGATCGAAATACCTGTCACTTTCGTCTTCATTAAAGAAACCAGGGTAGAAAAAGGCTTCTCCTGGGATTGGTAACAAGTTTAAATGATCCAGGTATAGCGACTTATCCATGAATGTAAATATACTAGATATATTTTAAAGGTAAAAAAAGACTTTACCTCAGATAAAAAACATCGTTTAAACTACATTAGTTGCGCTTTTATTATTTATAAAAAAGATTAAATAAAATATTTGCGATGCTTTTTGCGATTCTTTTATAATAAGAAAATTAAGTATTAGCCTTAACATATTTATATGTTAACATTAATTTATATTTGAAGATTAAGCAAAATTCAACCTCATTTATTTTTGCCTGTTTCAAATACTCACTCAAAATAGGTTTAAATTTTTCGATAAATCCATTCATATACTCATTATCTTTTCCTTTGATGTGTTTGTTATGATATTCATAGGTAAAATCAGTTAATGAAACTATTATCTCATTTTTTGATTCATTGAATGATATGAATTGTGATGGACTGTTATTACCTCGAATTATATGCTTATTGCTATAAACCCACTTGTAAGCAAGGTTATGGAATATTTCAAATCGTTGTGCTGATAATTCTGCATTATTCATACTTCAAAATTACTAATATTTTTAGTAAAATAGACAATGATTTAAAATTGTATATTTGTTATAATTACACCATTAACAACCTCATAATGACCACACCAACTAAACAAGATTTACAATTTGACTGTAAATTAAAAGCTAAAGTCTACAAACTGCTATAGATTCAGTTGTGAATTACAATTTTCAATCTGAATTTTTACTTCAAAACTTTATAAGATGTAAAAAAGAAAGCATTGAAGCTGTTGAAAAACTTCTTGAATATCTGGCATCAGATGATTTGAATAAGAAAAGGGGCACTATCAGACCGACTGTAACCCCTTTAAATTAACGCTCTCACAATAAAGTTAGTGATTATTTTCTATTTTACAAATAACCCTAAGCATGCTATGCAAATTGTGATAGATTATGGAATTTTATAATCTGCATGAATAAATCATTTGGATTGTGGGCATGAAAGGTTGGGCTTGAAGCCAATAAAGATACCGTATCATCAGAATCCCAGGAACAAGCTATTGATGGAATATTAGCCCTCTTAGAAGCGATGATATCAATAGCACTGTCACCTGCTGATATTGTTCTTGCTGGGTCTAACTGATAATCTCGTATTGCTTTTAAAAAAGGCTCAGGATGAGGTTTTAAATTAGGTTTTACATCATGGTAACAAATTTTCCCTCCAACGTTCCAACCAAAATAATCAACGATTCTAGAGCAGTAGCTTGACGGCGACATTGTTACTATAATTATATCGATCGAATTTCTACTTAAAAAATTAAAAAGATCATCGATCTTATCATAACTTTTTAGCTTTTGTATTTCACCATATATCTGATTCCAACGACCATTTTTTCTAAGATCAGCTAAGTGTTTTGTATCAACCAATGTTTGATCAAGATCGAATATCACAGAAGGCCTCATAATAATGAAGATTGATTGTCAGGTTTCTGTTTGTTACCTTTATCTTTCTGGGATTGAGAAATTAACATCTTTAATAGCTTGTTTGTTTCCTTTTGTTCATCCGTAAGCTTTAAAATGAGTTCTTTAATTTCATCTAAACTAGGATCTTGTCCAGAAATATTTTGTTTTATATTTTCAAAATATACTTCTATCGTTTCTGTACCACTCGGCTCATGTTTCTTATTATCAACTGCCTTTTCCAGACCTAATGGTGATAGACTATCATTTTCAGAATTGTTTTGATCGAAAGTATTATTTGAAAGTTTTACATCCTGATCATGAGTGTATGAGCCTAATTTGTACTCATTTTTTTCAATATTATTCACTTTAATATCTGGGTTCATTTTCAAAATAAAAGAGTTAATCTGATCAGAGTTACCCAATGAACTTGCGCCACCCTCAATTAAAAAATCATTCCCCTTTATCTTATCAAAATCTCTCATATGCTTAGGATGTCCTGTTAAACATGCTATTGGCATATCCATTTTCTTAGCTGCTGCTACTGCGTGCATTGTTCCCCCTTTTAAACCAGTTTCAATAACAATTAATCCATCAGATAGCCCCGATTGAATCCTATCACGCAAAACAAGTTGTTGACGAAAAAGCTTTACCCCTGGTTCATACTCAGATAATAAACTACCTCCCGTTTCAATTATTTTTTCCGCTAAATATTTATTTTCAGCTGGATAAATACTATCTACACCACTAGCTAAAACCGCTACTGTCGGCAAATTTTTTTCTACTGCACCTAAATGTCCTGCTGTATCACACCCAACAGCCAAACCACTGATAATAGTAAAATTATTTTCAGCAAATATTCCTGAAATTTTTTTCCCAGCTCTAACCCCAAAGTCACTCGGTTCACGGGTACCAATTATAGCTACCGAATTTTTGGCAGTAATTGAGTCTATAGCCCCCTTTAAGTAGATTATAACGGGAAAATCAGTCAATCTCTTCAACTTATAAGGATAGTAATCTTCATTATAGTTTATAGCTCTAATATTCAATTTCTCACCATACTCTAGAACTTTTAATGCGTAACTATGTGCGGTTTCTAATTCCTCCAATTTGGGAACTGGAAGCTTTGCATTTTTAATTTTAAGCTCTGAAATTGCTTCATGTAATTCTCCGATATTGGAAAGTTTATACGCAATATTATCATTAATAAATTTTACTGACACCTGTCCAATCTTAGGTGTTTTAAGTAACGTCAAAAGATATTCTGTTGTTAATTTCATTCTTAATTTATGAAGTCTGTCCTAAAGCAAAACAATACACATCATTAGCACCTGCACTTACTAATAATTGTTTACACGCCTTTAAAGAGTTATTAGTTGTCGTTACATCGTCCAATAACAAAATATTCATCCCTTTTATCAATTCTAAGTTTTCAATCTTTAGGGAATCTAATTGTATCTGAATACTCCTATTTCCTCCACTGGCTAATTTATCTATTTTTTTATGCCTAACAATACAATGTGTACCGTCAATTCTGTTTTTAATTTTTGCAATCATTGAACAAAGCTTTCTAACACCAGACATTTGATTCTCAGGATCACTGGAAGGCACATAACAGATTACGAGTTCATCAGTTGATATTAAAGGGTTTAGACGATTATAAAAATAAATAATTGCACCACTTTCACCCTTTTTTAAATTTAAGATATTACTACTATGGTTATCAAACGCTGGATTTCTTTCCCCATCCAACCAATATTTTTGGTAATAATCGAGAAAATGAAACTTACTTGAATCAAAATATTTTTCTGCAGTAAAAACACTTCTTTTAACATTGACATTATTAGTCTGAAAGACTTCTTTTTTTCTTACTCCTTTAAAAAGCAGCTTTTTCCCTTTAATATTTGTAAGCTCCCCTTCAAAACTATCCTCCTTAATTTTACCAACGTACTTAGCAAAAGTATTAATATTGATGATAACCTTATCTCCCTCTAAAACCCATTTGACAATTCCAGCTATCTGTCCTCCATTTTTCTTCATTAATGTTGCAGTCCCTCCATTATTAAAAACAATATGTCTCTCATCAACTATTTTATCAGGTAAAAGTACTGTACTCAATTCCAAATGCCATTTAGATCCACCTAGGTTTAAGGCAGAAGTCTTCGGCACCTCATCAAAGGTTAAGGGGGAGAGACTTTTCAAATTAATTTCCCAAATAGTCCCCTTTATGTTCTTAGCTTCTCCAATAATCTCACGATTTACAAGCTTTCCTCGACACTCAACATAATTATTATATTTAATAATTAAGGCATCACCAGAGACAGCCCATGTACCAATCATATATTTTTTGTTTTCAATTGATATACTTCCGTTAGAGTTGAATGTGAATATATCTGGATCAAGCTTACTTTTATATTCATGAGTTATCCGCCATTTAGTATTATTAAGTAATTTTTCAGAAAGCATTATATTTGGTTTTTTGGTCAAAAATTAACTGTCACTCATAAAGTTAAAAAAATAATCCCCAAAAATTTCTTCAATTTTAAGATATCATTGTTATATAATTTATAAGTTGCGCCAAAATTTAAAACAAAGTGATTCTATTACTTATTTTTTATGATATTAGTGGATATGACATTTTTTCAGATAGATAGATAATGAAAAAGCTAATACTATTTTTTATTTTTTCTTACGGCACATTAAGTTACGGACAAAGACTAACCTACGATGATCTAATTTTTGGCCTAACCAATTCTATTGGAAATATAGAAGACAGAATGTTAACTAAACAGTTGCCATTCACCAGTGCAAAAGCATTAACTTCTTCAAACCCACACAACATAAATCATACATTTTCTAAAAACCACCACGATTTAAGTTATTTGGCTTACACCGTATGTATTTTCAGGGGTACAAACCATAATACATCTATCACAACATTAAAACTAGATGAATTTATCAAGCTTAGAACACAGATCAAAGGATTAGGTTATCAACTTATTGAGACAATACAAGATGAAAAAGTTTCTACATCATCTTACAAAAAAGGAAATTTCGAAGTGGACTTTGAGGTGTCAAATATTGACGATTACAAAATGTATACTATTACCCTACTTGATGCTGCAAAGACGAAGGAAATGTATCGCAAAGTTAACACAATGGAAATGACCATACCCGATAGAGATTCATCGACATTGATTGATTAATATTGGAATTGGAACATTGTAATTACATGAACACACAAGTACATTCATAGGCATTATAAAATTAATTAAAAATGACAGCGGCAGAAAAACACGAAATACAAACTGCTTTTGATCAAGCAACTTCTGCATTAACCAATTTAGAAAGGGTAATCGGAAACCATTATATAACACCATTTCAAAACATTAACATCTCAGAATTTAAGAAAATTCAAATACCAAAAAACTATATCCGAAAAGTAGCTTACTTTATTAAAGAATATAATTTAACCGAAATTGTGAATGAACATGTTAAAAGAAAAAACATTTGTTATTCCCTGCTTCAAAGTGACTTTCACAACTACCTAATCAATAGAATGGAAGTGTATGGTGCTGTAGAGTCATTGTTTCTTAAAATAGGTATAATCAATTTAGTTTCGATTATAGAGGCATTAATCGTATGTTCATTAGCGAAACTTCACCTATTTTGTGTAACGTGGGGAGATTCATCAGGTGACTTCGTATGTAAAAAACAGGCGAAATGTGGAGCATATATCAACAAGACGAATACAATAAGTTTTGAAAATGCTATTAAAATATTTTGTAGTAAAATCGCTCCTGACAATTCCACTTTAGAAGAAAACTTAAAAAAATTAAAGGATATAAGAAATAATGTACATATATCTTTGGTATTAGAATCAGAACATTCTAATGATGTTTATACCATAGGCAACTATAACCTGGCCGTAAAAACTTTAGAATTCTTTAAAACCAATCAACTCAGATTAATTAAAGAATTTGAGAGACAACAACTTCAAGACTGCTTAACGCTTCCATTTTGATTGATTATTTCAGCCTTAAAGTATCAGAAATATAAGTGTATCAAAATAAATCTAAAAACAGGAATGATACACGCACAAAAAAGTATCGCAAATTGTCTTAATTTTTAGATTTATGTAGCTAAAATACTTGCTGGTTAGTCGTATTTTGCTATAGACGATCTAAAACTATTCTGACATACTACTTACCTATTACAGGGCCGATAACCACATCTTACTTCCTTTTCCATTAAACTAGCAAAGTTCTAAAGACAACAAACATTTTCATATATTTAGTAAATTAACACTCCCAAAAGATATGTATATCTATCTCAAATTCGGGTCATTAAATAATATGACCGATCTATTAAAAAATGGAACAATTTATTGCAACCCTATTTCTGAATTTGCAAAACTTGATGACAGTTGTAGAAATGATAAAGATGAACTAACTACAATGATGGAGTATTCAGGAAACACAATCCTTTTTCTATCTGAAGATAGAGATTTTAAAAATCCAATAATTGTCGACTTAAAAAATACACGTTATAAAGAATTTGTCATTAAGCCTGTCGGAAACCTATTTTGCTTATTTACCCTAGATTTTAAAAACACACCAGACGATCACACCATCACCTTAGATGAGCAATTAAAAGAATTTGGAACGCATGTTGTCTTAATCAATGACAGCAATGAATTCGCCAAAAGAGTAGTAAATCAGTTAAACATGGATGGTATACAATTTAAACATGGAAAAATTGGATATAAAGACTTTTCAAAATATACTGGAAAAAAATCCTTTTTCTCGAAAGATTTAAAATATTCATATCAAAATGAATACCGCCTACATTTGTTAACGGCTAAGAATGAACCATACAAAATCAATATTGGAAGTATTGAAGATATTGCTGTACTAATGGAAACAAAAGATATCAAATCCATTAGAAAACGCAACCTCTAATAATCAACTCTAAATTTTAACTATTACGTATCATGGATATATTTCTAAAATTTGGATCGGAACGAGACATGAACGATCTTTTGTTAAATGGCACTATTTACTGCAAACCGATTAGTTACTTTGCACAAAAGGATGATAGTTGTCGATTTGACAAAAATGAATTAGTAGTAAGAATGCACTACCATGAAAATAGCATTATTCATCTTATACCAATTGATGAGCCTACAAAAAAAATCACCCTAAACGCTTCAAATTTACGCCACCGAGTAAGTCTAGCTAATCCTGTCGGCAATTTATACTGCCTATTCTTAACTACAATAGACACTTCATTACCTATTATTCATAGTCCATTTGATGCACGTCTAAAAGAATTTGGAACTCATTGCGTAGGAATTTTAAATAATACTGAATTCTTTCGCAGAATCTTTGATCAATTAAAAAAGAACAAAATAGAATACGGGAATGACGACATTACCTATAAGGATTTATCTAAATTTACTGGCAAAAAAGACTTATTTACTAAAGGCATAGAGTATTCATGGCAAAAGGAATACAGAATACAGTTAGTGACAGGTATAAATGAACCCTACGTATTTTCAATTGGAAGCATTGAAGATATTGCATTCATTATGGATACGGCAGACATTGAAAATAAGGTATTTGTTAACGCTTCCTTAATAAAGGAAACTTAATTTGATGGTATAATAGTCTAATCTAAATACTGTATTATAAGATTTTAAACCGATGAATATTCCTTTCCAAATAATATTTTGTAGTTGCGGATTAGATATTCATGTTGACGTTTAAAATGCAAGCTTAGACCACCGACATACCCCCTCTGTTGTTTTAAATAGGCATTGTATTCGTCAATATTAATAATTGCGCTTTTTATTAAACCTTGATAGTCATACATTCTGTCGATATCAATAAAATTGTCTAACTGTTTAATATATTTTTTATCGAGTACATTTACCTCATTAAAAAAACTCCGTACATCACCATATAGTTTTTGACTATTGATGTAATTTTTGACAAGCGATACTCTTGATTTGCGATACTCATCAAAATCACCATTAAAACTCTCAATATGTTTACTACTAAGTTTCTGGACTTCGATAAAGGCATCTTTTACAGAAAGTGAAATGCGTTCCTTGTAAACTTTAGAATTACTATTCAGTTCTATTAATTCACTTAATCTCCTTTGTTCAAAATCTTCAACAACACTTAACGTCGAATAAAGTTGGTTAAAAGCCTTCAACTTCATTTCATTCCTAAAAAGACTACTGAAAATACTTCCAAAGAAAACTTGATAAACAAGCTTATATTCCAATCCTTTTAGCGCATTTATGGCTGGTGTTGGAGAATAAAGAATTGTAAATTCGTTCGGGAAATCAATTGAAATATCTTCTTTTAAATCTTTAAATTCTATTGATTGGTTTGCTAAAAAATCGATGAGTAGCTCGTAATTTATCCTTATTAGTTCCTTATGATTCCACCTGGAAATTAATTTTGTTATAAAATATGAAATTCCTGAAAAGATATATCCAAGGATAAAAACTATCAATGCCGCACCTGTTGATATTATCATCGGAATGCCAATTTCAGTTGCTAAACCGAAATAATCACATAGATCAATCAAGGTGTGTTTCATAAAAAGCGTCATTTTGCAGTTTAAATAAACAAATTTATTGAATTTAGAACCATATCAAAATACCGTAAACCAAAGTTTAAACGGGTATCATAAAAAATATTGGTAACTCTACCCACTTGGGACAAGTTTTGCCAACTTGAAAAATCTAATGGTTTATATATAACATAAACAAATTATGTTAACATGAAAACACTTGTTCAATTATATGAGGATGAATCTACAGAAACTAAACTGAATTCCGTACAAGACTATTATAGTACATTGTCCGAAACTGAAGATAAAGATGTTTGATATCGAAGATTAAATATATCCCATTTTTATTTTCCACATCGTAGGACGGTGTGGGTTTTCTTGTTTTTATTCAAATAGTTTATCAATAGTGACACCCAAAGCCTTTGAAATTTCATAAGCAGTACTGATCGTACAGTTGACCAACCCTCTCTCAATGGTGCTTATAGTACCATATTCCACACCAGCTAACTCAACCATAGTCATATCTCTGTTGTTAAGGCACTTACATACGTTCACGCCAAATTGAGCGATGATTTTATCGTTCCTAGGATTTTTGGTTGCAATCAAAACAAAAAATCAGATAAAATACTTTGTATCGTATATGACTTGTCGTACATTTGAATTTAAGAAACGTTTAACTTTTTGAATAATAAGTTAACGGTCTCACGACTTCTTTAACTTTAAATGCCTCTTAGAGACTGGGAAGCTCAATAATTTATAAGATTTATGAAAAATAAGACGTTGGTTACTGTGGCAATGATCTTGTGTTCCATGTATTCATTTGGTCAAGATGTGTCCAAGTTAGTAGATACCCTCACAAATAGAGGCTACATCATAATAGATAAAGACACTAAAGACTTGAAGGATTTGGAACGCTATTTAGCACTGGATAATAAATTGACTAATAAACAGGATTCACTGGATAACGTATTCAATAATATGAGTGGGTATTTCAAGTACGCTCGTGAATCAGGTGAAAGTGACGAACTCATAAACAGAATAATGGAGTTTGCTAGAAGGAGTAAAGAAATTAAGAGTTATTTTAGGGTAAAACACAAATACGCAAGTAACACCAGTTTCGATCCCCTAAAATACAGTACATTTCTTGATAAATACGAAAGAGCTATAAATGGGTTTGATAAAGTTACAGATGCCAAAGATATAGAGTCTATTATTAGCGACTTAAAAGCTATAAAAAATAAATTTCAACAAGACAGTTTGATTAAAGCTAATCGTGAGATTAAACGTGATTCAGAGTTAGCTTCATTGCCCACTAAAGCAGCCATAAAAACTAAATTCAGAATATATACCCACAAAACTGGACATGTTTTTGAATGGTTTCCTATGGGATTTACACCAAAAACAGGCAAAGCAGTAATCGATAGGGTATTTGGCCATAAAGCACGATATAGGGAAGTTGATGGTAATGGAATGAATACCATTGTAATAGACTATTATGATTCGGGAAATATAATGAACGTTACTGTTTATGGAGGTAAAGGTGGCGGTTCAATATATTACGCTAGGTATAGAGATCATGCAAAGAAACCTTATGAGATACAGACGTATTCTGCCGATGGTAAGTTTTATGTGGTGCATAAAAATACCTACGACATGTACAATAATAAGACAAATGTGAGTACAAAATACCAATATTTACCACTTGATTACTGGTACGAATAACAAAACAAAGGCTCTCAAATTTGATAGTCTTTGTTTTGTTATTAAAATAATATCCATTCAAAGCTAAAAGGCAAACAAGCAGACAAATTTGTTATTTTGATGAATAAACTTAATGATAGAAGGCTTTAAAATTATCACCATCTGAGAATTATTTTATTGTAAAAATGATAGCAGACTTAAGATTGTATGTTAAATGCAAATAGTCTTTTAGTCCCCTCATATTACAGTTCAATATTAAAATTAAATTTATGCACCCTCCTAGTAGAATAAAACAGGTTAAACCGAAATTGATTTCATTCGGCATAATCTTCTTGGCATTAGCATGTGCCTTTGTAATATCTAAATTTCACGACAACACCTACTATTATCTTTATCCTCAGGCAACTAATGAATCTACATGGGTTATTCTTTGTTTCACATTCATTATATCATCCATACTATTTTTGTTTCGCAAAAAGTATAGAACTTTATTAAAAAACAACCTGATAGTATATATAATTTTTGTACTGTCATTGCTACTTAGCACTTCCTTTTTTGTTGGTTCAATGCATTACCTCCTGTATCTGTATGATAAAAGCTCTTTTATTATTGACGAAGACATCAATAAATATCAAATCAAAAACGAATACGATACCTTTGACAAAATTAGACACCAGCTTATCTTCGAAAAAAGGCATTGCATGGAGTCTCTTGTCAATCTAGCAAAAAACAAACTAAAAATATCTGAAAAAGATAGGTACGCAATTCCATTTCTAGTAAAAAGCAATAGAGTCAAAACTTATGAGTTAACATCTGGTGATATAGGACTGGAGTTGAATAGGGTTACGACCCCAATCCCAGTCGATCCAAGAAAGCCCCCGAAGGATCCAAATGAAGGATATAACTATTACCTATCGATTATTAAAAATAACCAAACTATCCAAATAAACGATAGAGATCAAAATAGAGACTTTTTTATCAAATATTTCGACAATCCATATTCGCCATCAAAAGAACCTATAATCAATATCATTAAATCTCATACTTCTATAATAGACAGTAATATTGAGAGGATCGATAAAAATAAAAATTTAGTAAAGAATAGAGGTTTACCTCTGAGCCAATTTGCATATGATACTTTCATGAAAAGTGTGCAACTGGATCAGAACGTTTTTAAAATTTTATCATGGAAAAGTCGAGTACTATATATGCTACAGTTATTCCTAACTGTCTTAATTATATCTCCATTCCTTATTGACATCAAAGAAAAGATTATCAAAAGGATATCGCAATAGGTTCCGTAGAAGACTCATTTAACTTTTCATTTTCTACCTCATTAAAGCTTTTAAGCCCACACACAAACAATCTAGTGTTTTAGAGTATACCTTTTTTTGTGAGGCACACCCATAGCCAAAAACAATGGGAATACCTTGGAAATATCTATTAATTTTCATATATTTAGACTTAACAATACACTACTTTAAAATTGTGATTATATATGAAAATTCTTTATGTCAGAGTATCATCATTAGACCAGAATACTGATAGGCAAAAAATTAATGAAGGTGATTTTAATCTATTGGTTGAAGATAAATGTTCAGGTGCTATCACTTTTGAAGAAAGAGAAGGTGGTAAGAAAATATTAAGATTACTTCATGAGAATTATATAACCTCTTTATCAGTTGTAAGTATAGACCGCTTAGGCAGAAACTTAAAAGATCTCCTCCATACCATCGAACAATTTAACAACAAACATGTACCGATCTTTTTTATTAATCAGGGGTTGAGAACCTTGGATGAGAATGGAAAAGAAAATCCAATTTCAAAAATGATCATTAGCATTCTTGGGGTTGTAGGGGAAATGGAAAGAACACAAATTAAAGAGAGGCAAGCGGAAGGTATTGCATTAGCTAAGGCAAAAGGATTATTTAATGGCAGGAAGACAGGATCAATCGAGGATAATTTAAAATTTTTATCTAAGCCAAAAAATGCCAAAGCATTGGATTACCTAAAAAGAGGCAATCTAACAAACTTAGAGATTTCTAAAATTACTGGTCTCCACATTAACACGCTCACAAAGATTAAAAAAATTGGTTTGAAGCCCCTAACATCTTCTTTATAATTAGCAGCAAAAAACCTTGCAATAACCTCATATAAACCTGATCATAACCAGTTTTTTTTATAAATAATCATTACGTACCAATATTATAAAATTAGCATTTTGGTATTAATTCCTGAGAAAATAGGCTAATTTCCATTGGAATAGTTACAATAAACCGATTTACATGGGGTACATGATCAAATCATGAGCATCTACATGGTGAACTATTTAGCATTAGCTACTTGTACATCATAAATCCCTTTTCTGGAATGCATGAATTGACAAATAGTTTGCCGAAATCTGTTAATAAAATTTTTGTAAATTTTTCTATTCCAATCTGGACATTTTCTTCGTTTGTTGGATATTTGGTATCATACACTGGCCATGTTACTAAACTTAAACTTTCCAAATGTGAGTAATACATATCGAAGTTTTTAGGAAAATTAAATCTATCAATTGGTATGTCAGATTTAGTGATTCTACGATTAGAAAACCAATCAGCTAAAGCATCATAATCAGTATAAGTAACAATCTCGACCTCTTTATCTTTTAATAAAAATAAAAAATAAGCTTCATCAGGTGAGAGTTGGTCTATTAAATGGACAAATGCAGGATGCGCTTCATTTATCCTTTCTTTATCTATAGCTCTAGAAAGTAAGTTTAAATATAAATCTGTTAAATAATTACCATCCTCTAAATATTTTACTCTATCTAGCACAGGTCCTGCTATTGATGCAGGAGCTTCAATTTGATTTTCTTCTTTAACATTCCCCCTAACCTTCTCTAAATATCTTGTTAACCTATCCTGGTAAGCCGCTGCTAATTGAACTGGTGCAGTAAATAATCTAAATGCTTTAATAACATCCACAGCAACCTTACTTATCTCTTGTACAGGTTGTGAACCACCATCTTCATAAATTTTCTTTACAGTGTCAGCACCAAGTATATTAGCTAATTTCTCTAAGTCAGGCATAAATTATGAAATTTAAGTATTTGTAATAAAGATAGAAATATGCTTTTAATTCCAATTAAACAATGAAAAATGAACAGGAATTTATTTAAAATCTATCAGTTAATTAACCCTACATAAGTCATGTTAATCCCAAGAGCCCCCCTTCCCCCTCCCCATAGGTATCCCCCTACGCTCCTACTATAATAGTCGCCTCCCTAAGTACGTGGGCACACATTTGCGATTTTTTTTCCAAAAAAAAATATTGTTTTCAATTTAAGAGCCTATCTCAAAAAATATTTTTCTGAAAATTCTAACCTGAAATTTTAAGGTGCTGCATCTAAATTTTAGATTTACTGATTTTTAATCGAATCGTAAATAAAATAATAATTAAACTCATTTTCATAAATAACTTCCCACCCAGCCTTTTCGTGAGCAATTCTTTTGAAATTATCATTAATTCCGATTGAGATCAACATATCATATTTTTTCAATAAATATGGCCTTAAAAATTTCAACATTGCTTTAGGAATACCCATTCTATGAAAAAATAGTTCTACCATAATTTTCGTTCTTTTACATAATTATGATCCACATGAATTAATCCTGCATTTTTCATTTCTTGAATAGCTGATTGGTATTCAGAAATTAAAGAAGAATAATTATCATTAATAAAATAGGCAACAAGATTTCCATTATAGGCTGCGATCCCTAATTCCTTGTGATTAATAATCTTTTCTAGTTCCTCCTTATTATGCATTTCACAAAATAGAAACCCATCTTTCTTATCTGTCTTATCAAGAGATGATATTGTCCAAATCCTATTAAGGCTTAATATAAATGGAATATCAGAAACATTTGCAAGCCTAATTTCCAATTCAGCACCCCTTGAAGTTTTAAAAAAATCTTCATTACACACCCCATTTTAACCACTTAAATGTAATCACTATTTAAATAGAATGAATACGCCCTTTTAATAGATGCTTACCATCGTAAAGTATAAAAACTAAAAGAAGGTACTGCGGTTTTGATCCAGAATATTTAAAGAAATGAAATTATCAAATGCTGATTTATTATTTTTGATAATAATTTTTGATACTACTTTTTGTTGAGGTTACGCCATCAGGCGAGTAAATACCAGTAATAATATATATTTTTTTCATCCTATTTATAAATGCTTTTATTTATATCCTTTACCAATTCTTGCAGCTGTGGTATAAATTCAGGGTTATAATGTTGGTTAGCCCAATACGTATTATCTGTTTTAATAATTTGTAAAACAACCTTATCTGCATTGAAAGTTGTAAATGCCTGTAGAGATCGAACAATAATGAAAGCAATAGGTACAATCGCAATTGAAGCGAGTGCTGCAAGAAAAAGTGGCATAAGATCTCCATACTCAAATCCATACTCCCTTCCTGTTGCCACAATAACAATGTATGCAACAATAATTGATATAATTGTAATTAAAGCAATTAAAGGCTCCTGTGCTGGCAAATTGAACCTATTAAATTTTAAATACATTTGTTTAGCCTCTGCAGAACGTAACTCTTTTATACCGATGATATTATTGTTACCCTGATTATTATAGAGCATTCGTTTATCAGTAATAGTAAACTTCTCTGTACCAATAACATGCTCACCAATTAGCGTCTCATTCTGAAGAATTTCCATTGCATTTATTTAAAATATTATCGAATTTTTCCATTTCTTTTTGGACTTGGTCATCAGACCAATCATTTTTTGCTCCTAATTTTTGCAACCGCTTCAAATTTGCTTGCGTTAACATGTAACATTCATCAAGTTTCTTCAATTCTTTAGTTGTGTTTTTGTAGGATTTTGATTGTCTGTAGCAATCACAGACTTCTGTTGCTAGAGATTCAGGTGTATTTATAGCGCAACTTTCAAAAAAAACCACTCCTAGTAGTAATAATTGCTTTCTTATCATATTAATATTTGTATTTAGTTTAATCCAAAGATAAATAAAATATGAAACTAGTTACATAGGTTAAAGCATTTCTATTAGCAAAATTTGCTATTCGATGGCAGTAAAGAACCCCAGAAATGAACAGGCAATCAAAAAGCTAGGGCAAAATGTGCGTAAACAACGCACTTTGAAAGGGTTATCTATGGTTAAGCTCTCTGAATTATGTAATGTTGATTATCGTACAATTAGCAATATAGAACTGGGTGCAGCTAATACTACAGTCAGTATGGTTGCAATTATTGCTAAAGCTCTGGCTATTCACCCATCAGTGCTTTTTGAAGATTAATTCCTAATTTCCACTCTGCATTTATTTCATATTTATAAATAACTCAATAACCAACTCCTTTTCTTTTTTTTTCATAGAAATCTAAATTGGTTTGCTCGTCCTCAAGGTTCATCATTAAATAGATAAATCCTGCAAAAAAAGACATTAACAATAACCATAAGAGAGCTTTCATATTTAGTTACGGTTTGAAGATATATTGATATTCAATTGATCTATTTTTATCCATGATGATAAACCTAACTTTTTCTGCCTTTGTAGGCATTTCTGGCAATGTCAACCAAAGAATAGATTTAAAATTTTGATGAGAAATCTTTAAAATTCGATCCTCTCTCACTATCACTATTATATCACCTTGTTCATATAACTTTATATCCCAATTCCTTATATTTTTCTGAAAATATTTTAGAATCTCAGTTTTAAATTTCATTTTTTAATAGGTACTATTTTCATTTTTCGCTATTGGATTTAACAAGATTCCTTCCTCCTTATCGCTGATTTTAAGCCAGTTTACGCCATTGATTTGCACAACCGAAGAAATGTAATCAGGATATTGATATTGAAGGTTTTGGTGCATTATAATAAACATATCATCACACAGATATGCAGGAACTTGCAATTCATAACAGTATTTTTTGTTCAATTTTTCAGGTTCCCTAACTTCAATTATTACCCGATTTTGTGAAAATGTATTGCCTGCACCGAGTGCAACAGCATATAATTCAGGTAGTGTCTGATTATAACTTATGACCCTACGCCAACTGGAAAAATGTGATGGAGTGATCTTAGTATAGCTTTTATATCCTGTCTTATAAGGACAAAATCCATACTTATATTGCGTTACAGTATCTTTCTTGCAAGCTATATTTTTCAATTTCTTTTGCCCAAAAGCATTAAAATTTAGACAAAGCGTTGCCACACTGCACATTATCAGTAATTTTTTCATATTCCTTACGTTTAAATTTTAGTACGAATATAAGAAAATGTACCCATATGTGCGTACATAATTTTTATTTTGTTTAATGAATTTGGCGTCATGGGTGATAAGAGTGGCAACGATAAAGCCAAAGAAGTTTTAGGTAGAAATTTGAAAAAGTTTAGAACTGATGCCAATATGAGTATCAGGGCATTGGCCACTGCTGCACTTACAAGTCCCTCACAAATAGATAGAATTGAACGTGGAGAAGTTAACACCAGCGTATCAACAATCTTTGCTCTAGCTGAAGCCCTGGGAATTAAGCCTGCTCAACTTTTGGATGAATGATTCAAAAATTCTTAGATAATTTTAATTGATACGCTCGATTTAATTTCATCAAAAATAATAGTATCAGCGATCGTAAATAATAACATTTCTAAATAATAAGGTTTATAAGTTGGAAATAATCTTCTATTGAGTTCCCTTACCAGATCACAATAGATAAAGTAAGCCTTTTGAGGGGATAAATACATTTCATTTTTCCGATTCCCATATGTAACATCACTCATGTAAGCGAGATTGATTAAAGTGTTAAGGTCAAAATAGAGAAGTTTTGCATTCCTACTTTCTGGCATTGGGAAAAATACTGGATTATTCAAATTATTTTTTAAAATAAGCCAGTTTAATGTATAAACTACTCTTGAATCATATACAAAATATTTCTCGTGATCTGCAAATGATGCAATCTTTGAGAGTGAAGAGATTATTCCAAAAAGCTCTGTTGTAAGTTTTCTCTTTTTTAATTCACTGAAAAATTTGTTAATTCTATTTTCATTTGTCTCATTATTCTTAAATGAGCCAATTCCACCCCATTTATTAATGATCCATAAACTGATATCATAGTCTATATCTTTTTTGTGTAGATGTCCTCGGAGACTATCTACAAAAGCAACACCTCTATCATCAGAATTATAAAAAAATCCATCATTTGCTAAATCTGATAAATCCAAATTTTTAAAGTCGGTGTATTGAATTAAAACATCAACTATACTTTCTTCATATTGTTTTAATTCATTTTCCAGTACGTTGATAATTTCAGCGCTGATTTGAACTTCCATAGATTAATTTAGATTTAGAATCTAATTTATAAAATAAAGGTGATAACCATTGCGCTACCACCGTTATTATATATATCCTACCTGTCCCTGACATGTACAATAATTATATCAGTATCGAAAAAATGCAAGTGTTACGCCACTAATTCAATCACAATTTCGTTCGCAACAATTGTTTTATTGAAGTATATCGCTTTACCTTTATATACAATAGATTGTCCATCATCATCTCTGGCAGCTTGTAATTTATTAATGATTACCCCCTCATCATCCTCATCATTAGCTATATTCTTAATTATTGGATAATTAGCATAATAATATGTTTTATTCCCAATTTTTTGAATAAATAAATTATCATCTTCATCATTATTTACTGGCTCTGTAACGACCTCTTTACGTGATATCACAGGCTCTACAATTGGAGATTGAATACTTGTATTAACATTAGACAGTTCCCCCTTTAAACACTCTATTTCTTCTCGCTGTTGCAATATAAATGACTGTAATTCTATTACCTGTTGATGTAATTGATTTTTAGTTTTTGGTTTAAAATCTTTAGTTTCTGTAACTGGAATATATTTTGATTCTTTTAAAATTTGAAAATCATCTGCAACCCATCTTTTTATAAATTCAGGACAATTATCATCAGTTAATGTATAAATATGTTGAATAGATTCTTCATCATTACATTCAAAAGTTTCCAATAAAGTATAACCATTATTTTTTCTTACTACACCAAAACTAGATGTTTCAGTTTTTTCAATTAAATCTTTTTCTATTAATAACTTTAAAAGTTCATTATATAGATTTGGGCTAATTGAAAAGAATTTCAACATTGTATTTCTGTTGTGCCTTGCAGCACCATTCTTTTTAGTTCTGTAGTTAAATTCAGAAATTATGAATTTAATTATATCCTGTTTCTTACTGGATAATGTTCCAAATTCTTCTGTGAAATTTAATGTTTTAGGTATGTTAATATATACCAGATTTTTGTTTAATTTTTCCATTGTGTTTAGTTTTAGTTTTTCATTCAGGTTTAATTAGTCTGCAAAAACTAATGGAAGTTGGAAGATAATTTGCAGTTCTACCAACTCCCGAAACCCAATGAATAATTCTTATTTATTTATAAATAGTTATGAAAAAATTTAAAATCACTTTAGATGAAAAAATTTATAAATAAATAAGAATTGATAATAAAGTTATATTGGAAAAAAGAAAAATCAAGTAGCTATAAAATTTTAACACTTCTTAGGTTGGAAATGAAATTATATGTGTATTTCTATAATATTTAATTTGATACACTATATAATTAAATATTGCATTATATAAGTAAATTAAAAATAAATACACCATATAGTGTATCATCTATGATTTTAATTATTTAATACACCTATACATTAATATATAAGGTATTATTCTATAATATTTAATTTGATACACTATATAGAGTATTTACCACTTAAAATTAAGAATGATACAGTATTTACATTATATAGGGTATTTATTTTCAAATATCAACTTTGATACAGTATTTACTGATATTCCAACTCCCGAAAGGTATCTTTAATGTAAATATAGTTAGGTTAGGTTTTTTACTAACAAGTGAAAATTATAAATTATCACCTATATAGGTGGAGAAGATTTTTCTCCAGTACTTAAGATTAGAGAATTAATGAATAAAAAACAATTAAAAAAGCGTAGCAAAATATCCCATTAAACCAACTAATACAAATACCCCTAGGATCGCAAGTATAATAAATACTATCTGCTTGTTAGTTACACTAAACGTGGCTTCCAATTCTTCTTTAGTTAATGTTTTTGGCTCTACATATTGAACTGTGGGCTTTTCAACATATTTTTTTCTTAAAAAATCATTAACTGCTTCAATTGAGTTCAAACCGCTATTAAACTTGGATTCGGCAACAAAAAATGCGTACTCATCTCTCCCATCAATTTTCAATGCAAGAATACTCTCATCTAAAAATCCGTGTCTGAATAATATTGAACTACTCCCAATATCCAGAAGTAGCGAATTATTACCAATGAGTTCCCACTTACCTTTTTCAACATGTCCATCAGTGGAAATTAATAATTCGTTATTTCGTCTAAAAATATACATGTGCTTTTGAGCGAGTGCAGGATTAATAGCTACCCAATGCTTTTCGGCTAACAAAGTTACGTTAGCTAACTCCTTACTGAATTTACTAAGTCGTGGTATGATATCTGAGATATATGTTTTCATCAGTTACAATTATAATGTAAAATCATTATTATCTTCAATTTTTTGAGCCAAATCAAAACCAAATTGAAAAATATAAATATAATATACAAGGATCAGGTGGTCATCACCTTCTCTACTTCCAACCAAGAAATAAAAGCTGCATGTACATCAGTAGATGATGATACGTTGCAAATTGATGCTTTAGATTTAATATTATTTAGAGGTAGTAAGAATGTAAGCAAAGAGGCAAAAAAAGAGACTTATTATCCCTACATCAAATCGAGAAATAGAATAATTAAAATCTGGCAAAAAGCTGAATAATTTCAACTCTAATTTAATCTTTATAAAAGGAGTTTATCTCTTTTTATCTGCATCTGCATTAATGTCCCTTATCCTTTTTCATTAATACTTTAATGGGGCCCCAATTTTAATTTATAAATTTGGATATGAATCAGGAACAGAAAGATTTGTTAAATAAAGTTGGTGCAGATAAATTCCTTGAATTGCAAGTTGAAAAAGCTGTTTTAGCAGAAGGTTATACCTCAATTGAAGATTATGTACAACAGAGATTAATACATTCTCATGTTTTAACAGAAGTTGAGGAATTAAAAATTGATTTAGACTTTTCAAAATTTGATCTGCGGTTAGTACAGGATGAACTAAATGAGACTAAACGAAAATTAGCATCTGTTATTACTACTACTCCAATTGTAGATATTACTATGTTTAATGCAATGATGGAGCAATTTAACACCATCAATGATAAATTAACACCTGTAACCAACTTCTTTGCAAATACCCATGAACCAGCACCAGTAAAAAAACGCATCAGCAAAAAAGAAAAAGAACGTATTGCATTTGAAGAGCATCAAAAAATATTACAGATGGAAGCTCTAGCTAGTATCAAAAATAGGGGCTAAAAAACCCCGCCATTAAAAATCAACTATTTTTCTTTCAACTTTAAATTCAAGTTTTAATTTTCTCAAATAAACTTCTGTTTGTGAAAATGTAGCATGCCTACATTGCTGCATTATATATGCCTGTATTTGCATCGGCATCCAATTAGTATTCACCAAAGTGTTAAATAGCTTCTGCACTCCTGTGTGCTTTAGAGCGTAAAAATTTTTCCCTACAAATAAATTATCGCCCTTATATTTTTCAATTAATTGTCCCTTGATACTATCAAAGCTATTGCAAAGATATCTATAACTATAGCTTAATTTTGGGTTATTGTTTTTTGGGATTAAAAAATCATCATCATTATATCCATTTGGATATGCAAAGCTTAACCATTCTTTCAAAATTTCAATTAAACTTTTTGGAATGTCAACGTGAATGAGATTATCATTTTCGTACCTTCTAGCAGACTTCGTAATGTGTGGTGGTAGCGTGAATCGTTGATTTGGAAACTCAATCATCCAAATTTTCAATCTTAACATCTCACTTCTTCTAATGAAAGTATAATATATAATTGCACTACAAACATGTAATATTCGATCAGCTTTTGACCCCGACTCAAACAGTTCAGCAAACCAGATATTAATTTCTTGTTGAGTCCAAGATTCATAAATTTCTGTCTTTTTAATGGGTACTATTTTTTCAGAATCTTTCTTTAAGATTATATTGGAACAGGGATTGAAATCTAAATAATCCCTTTGAATTAAAGTTTTAAACAGGATACTAACCCTACTTAAATTTAATTTACAGGTTAATGCGCTCCAACCTTTTTTCCCTTCTGTCGGATTGAATTCCTTTTCTATCCAATCATTAAGGTCTTTTTTTGTAACGGATAGTACATTATCATCTTTTTTAATTTCTATCAAAAAACGTTTAAAAGTATGGTTATAGAAAGCCAACAACAAAACTGCTGTTGTTTTGTTACCATAAGTTGGATTAACCCAACCTCGATTTTCTTTAATTATTTGAATAGCTTTATCAATTGATATTTTACTAGCTTCTGCTTTTTTTAGTGCTTCCCACTCCCTTTTCTTTCGTTCATAATCTGAATTAGCAGGATCAATTCCATTCCTTAAATCATATTCAACCGAATCAAACAATAATTTAAGTTTTCCTTTTCTATCCTTTTCATTATCGACTTTGGCAAGACTAATTTTATATTGTTTTTTACCCCTTTCTTTTCTTCTGACTTTTGTACCATCCTCCAAAACAAGGGAATAACCGACATACCATACACCACCTTCAGGGTGGTACATTTTAAGATTTTCGAAATCTTTAAAAATGATTGAATTACTTATTTTAGATTCCATAGCTCTAATAATTGCGATGCTTTTTGCGATGCTTTCTGTTTAAAAACAAGCGCAATATAGAAAAAAAGCAATACACTAATATACTAGATATATTCCATCATATATGATTTAGGTTTTTCTGCGCGGAGTGTTTTTAAGGCTTTATCTTTAATTTGTCGTACACGTTCTTTACCCAAATTCATTTTATAGCCAATTTCATCCAGTCCGATTGCCGTATTTCCACCTAGACCATAAAACATAAAAAGAATTTCCTTTTCCCGCTGAGGCAATCTTTTCATCAATCTTTTAATGTCAATTAAAATAGAGTCTTCCAGAACTAATGAATCTGTCTTTTCTATGTTTTCATCTTCAATAGTATCAGCAAGTGTAAAACCTGAATCTTCTCCAATAATGGTATCTAATGAAGTTGTCATTGGGGCATGGAAAAGATAGTCAGAAACCTTTTCTTCCGGCATTTCAATAAATTCGCAGACCTCTTCAATACTTGGCTGTCTTTCTAGACGTTGCTCAAGTTCTCCCATTGCTTTATTTATCCTCACTATTCCCCCAATTTGATTTGCAGGTAGCCGAACCATTCTTTTTTGTTCAGCTATAGCAATCATTATACTCTGGCGAATCCACCAAACAGCAAAAGAGATAAATTTAAATCCTTTAGTTTCGTCAAAACGCTGTGCAGCTTTAATTAAACCAAGATTACCTTCAGCTATCAGATCAGAAAGACGAATGCCCTGATTTTGATATTTTTTAGCTACTGATACTACAAAGCGCAGATTAGCTTTCACCAATCTGTCCAACGCCATCCTATCACCCCTTTTGATCTTTCGAGCCAAAGCAATCTCATCATCCACACTCAGCAGGTCAATTCTCGAAATATCATATAAGTACTTTTCTATTGAGTCCGAATCACGGTTGGTAATGGACTGCTCTATCTTTAATTGTCTCATCTTGGGCAAGGTCAGGAGAATTGAACTTTAGATCAATGGATATGATTTATTTCCGATTATTTTACGGAAAAATCTACAAAAACTTTCAACTTTTACGGTTTCACAGCTCCAACTATCTTTTTTTTTATTAAATTCGAATTTTCAGTGTAATAGATACACTTTCTACAAATTTACGGGTGATGAACCATACAGACTTAGATAAAACAGACATTGGTATATTGAGATTATTGCAACAGGATGCATTACTGAGCAATAAACAGCTAGCCCTCGAACTAAACAAATCTACTGCAACGATTCATGAAAGAGTAAGAAGATTAAAGTCAGACGGTTACATAAAACGTTCTGTTGCCATTTTGGATGCAAAAAAGATTGGAAAAAGCCTTATTGCTTACTCGCAGGTACAATTAAAAGAACATACTGACAGTGCGTTAAGCGGCTTTGAAAAAGAGGTTGTAAAATTCCCTGAGGTAATGGAGTGCTATCACATGACTGGCGCGTTCGACTTTATCCTCAGAATTGTGATCTCTGATATGGATGCTTATCATCATTTTTTAAGAAGCAAACTTGCTCAGCTTAGTAATATTGGCACTGTTCAAAGCTTTTTTGTGATGTCTGAAATAAAAACTGAGTCTGCTTACACATTTTAAATTCCGACACCAATTTAAGCTTATTTTATTGATGTAATCTTATAAAGAGGAAAATCTAAGGGCTGCTCTTTACCTTTAATCAATTTATATTCATAAAATCGATCTAAATATTTTTTAAACCTCTCTAATGAAGGAATTGCACCACTATATTCCTCATCATACTCTACAGTCTCTCCAACTTTAAGTGCCGGCTCAGGATCAGTCAACTTATGCATCTGCGTTAAGTCGTTCGGGTTTATGTTATGTCTTAAATCTTCCATAATACGTTTTTATCAAACCTACACTATTAAATGGGTAACTAGCCTATATATCGCATTACATTACAAATTAAATTCAATCTCAATTATTAATACCTTCTCAAAAAAAATACTATTTTTACAGTTATGGATTACTTTAACACTCTCGAACCACTACTTCGGGCTTTTTGGTTCATTGCTCTTCCCGTAAGTCTGATCTTTGCTGTCCAGACAGTAATGACCTTTCTTGGGCTTGATAGTGCAGATGGAATAGATGCTGATTTTGATGGCAATCTTGATCATGCAGACGCTCCCTTTCAGCTATTCTCTTTCAGAAACCTGATTAATTTCTTGCTAGGTTTAAGCTGGACGGGTATTTCATTTTATCAACTCATCAGTAATAAGCCTTTACTCATCCTGCTTTCAATCGCAGTAGGAATTGGTTTTATTCTTTTGTTTTTTGCCATCATCAAACAAATTCAAAAACTAGCAGAAGACAATTCATTTAAAACTGAACATGCTTTAAACAAATCCGGCTCGGTGTACCTGCGTATCCCTGGACAAAGAACAGGGAGAGGAAAAATTCAGGTCAGTGTAAGAGGATCATTTAAAGAACTTGATGCCATAACAGATCAAGAAACAATAGAAAGCGGAGCCAACATCCGCATTATTAAAATAGAAAATCAAAACCTAGTACTCGTAGAAAAAATTTAATGGAAAACCTATTACAATCCCCTCTAACGATCATTCTTGTGGTCGTTATCGTTATTTTCGTTACTTTATCGGCTCTCATTTCCCGATATAAAAGATGTCCGTCAGATAAAATCCTTGTTATATATGGTAAAACAGGTGGCACATCTGCAAAATGTGTACATGGTGGTGGCGCTTTTATCTGGCCTGTAATTCAAGATTTCGCTTACCTTGATCTTAAACCTATATCTATTGAAGCCAATCTGGTTAATGCACTTAGTCGTCAAAACATTAGGGTTGATGTTCCTTGTCGATTTACTATCGCCATCTCAACAGAAAGTGACAGCATGAACAATGCTGCTGAGCGTTTATTAGGTTTGGCTGCCGCAGACATTCAGGAATTGGCTAAAGATATCCTTTTTGGTCAGCTTCGTTTGGTTATTGCAACCATGACTATTGAGGAGATCAATTCTGACAGGGACAAATTTCTTGACAATATCTCTAAAAATGTAGACACAGAACTTAAGAAAATAGGCTTAAAATTAATCAACGTTAACGTAACAGATATTAAAGATGAGTCTGGTTATATCGAGGCTTTAGGTAAAGAAGCAGCGGCAAAAGCGATTAACGAGGCTTTAATCAGTGTAGCTGAACAAACTAAAATCGGTGAAACGGGTAAAGCAATTGCCGACCGTGAAAAAGATGTTCAGATTGCTGAAACTCAGCGTGAACGTGATGTTAAAATAGCCATTACACAGAAAGACAGAGAAGTAAGTATTGCTTCTGCTGTTAAAGATGAGGCTATTGGTAAAGCAGAGGCAGAAAGAGATACGCGTATCAAAACCTCGGCTGCAAATGCATTTGCAGTTCAGGGAGAGAACGAAGCAAAAATAAACATTGCCAACTCTGATGCTTTACGTCGTGAAAAAGAAGCGGAATCATTGAAGATTGCTGTTTCGGCCGAAAAGGTTCAGCAAGCACAAGCCCTTGAAGCATCCTATCTTGCTGAGCAAAAAGCGGAAGCTGCCCGTTCTGAACGTGAAAGAGCAACTCAAATTGCAAACATTGTAATCCCTGCTGAAATTGCGAAACAAAGAGCTATCATCCAGGCCCAGGCGGATGCTGAAACCATCAGAGAAAATGCAAAGGGAGAGGCTGATGCAATTTTCGCTAAAATGGAAGCAGAAGCAAAAGGTCTATTTGAAATCCTTACTAAACAAGCCGAGGGTTATAGAGAAGTTGTTGCAGCGGCAGGTGGAGATCCAACTAAAGCATTCCAATTACTATTAATTGAGAAACTTCCTGAATTGGTAAGAACACAAGTTGAAGCTGTTAAAAATATAAAAATCGATAAGATTACCGTATGGGATTCAGGTAATGGGAATAATGAAAACGGCAATTCCTCCACAGCCAATTTCGTTTC
This sequence comes from Pedobacter sp., assembly GCF_041645105.1. Lineage (GTDB taxonomy): Bacteria > Bacteroidota > Bacteroidia > Sphingobacteriales > Sphingobacteriaceae > Pedobacter. Next base: position 369,840 of record NZ_JBAZQQ010000002.1, on the reverse strand, counting down.
AGGAATGATGAAAACTGTCCCACCATTAAACGACCTGTTTAATATGGCCGGACTAAATCTTCCAACATACTTAAAAGGTGCTGATGAAGCTCCCGAAAACATCAGCAATATCAATTTAGGTAAAACAACTTCTGGTAATACTAGCAATAGTACAACCAAAGACTAACCTGTTGACTAAACAGGCTTAACAAAGAAAAATAATAGTTAACAAATCGCTATCAAGATAAAGGGGTTGAACCAATGGCTCAACCCCTTTATCTTTTACCATAAAAATTACCTTTTCGAAAGGACATAGGATCTTTGCCTTTTCCAGGGAAAGATTCCAGTCTTAGAGGAGAATGGTTATTTTTGCACTCTCATTTCCTAATCGATCAACTGCTGTAACTGCAACATTAGTCAGTTTATTATTGTTTTCTACAGCAGACTTAATCAGAAAGCGATCATTACGATTTAAGATAACAGAGCTCCAGGTACCACCATACTTATAGTATACAATCCATTTAAATACATCCTTAGCATTTGTATGGTTCCATGCAATCTTCCACTCCCCTTGTATTAATTCAGTTCTAACAACAGGCACATTAGGCGTAGTATCACCTAACCAGGGTGTAGGTGGTATGAGCGCTTGTTTCTTATAAGGACCATCTGCGATTCCTTTAATCAGCTTTTCATGCTTGGTTAAGCCTCCAATGCTCCAATGAGCCGCTCCCGGACTATTGGGCAGCATTCCACGAGTCAGCATAATCTGATTTACAATCTCATCCACATTTTTATCATCGCCACCAAGTGCTACATTCATACCAGGCCAAAGATGTCTTTTCATGGTATTTTCAGCCTCCCACCAGCCCAGTAATACCGGAAAACTTTGAGCAGGACTGTTGATTGTCCAATACAACTGAGGCATGAAATAATCGATCCAACCTTTATTTAACCAAAGCTTTGCATCAGCATACAGTTTATTATATTGATCCATCCCTTTTATTGAAGCAGGATAACCCGGTCTCCATATCCCAAATGGACTAAGACCAAATTTCACATATTTCTTTTCAGCTTTAATTTCTTTATAAAGTCTTTCAATAAATTGGTTTACACTTTGACGACGCCAGTCTCCCCTATTTAATTTCCCTCCATTTTTCAAGTAAGCATTCCAGCTTACATCATCAGGAAAATCTGCACCTCCATTATAAGATTCATAGGGATAAAAATAATCATCAAAATGCACTCCATCGATATCATAACGTTTTACAATATCCTGTACAACTGCCGAAACATGGTCTTGAGTACCTTTATTTGATGGATCCATCCAATATTGCCCATCCTTTAGTTTCACTACAAGATCTGGCCTTTTTTTAACGATAGACTGTTCACTAATCACTTTTCCCGTCGTATGATGTGAGCGGTAAGGATTAAGCCATACATGGAGCTCCAGTCCACGGTCATGCGCGGCCTCAATCCAAAACTCCAATGGATCATAATAAGGACTGGGTGCTTGTCCCTGCCTGCCTGTTAAAAAAACTGACCAGGGTTCCAGACTACTGTTATAAAAAGCATCGGCTTGAGGCCTAACTTGAAATATCACAGCATTAAAATTATTCTTTTTTAAAAAATCAAGCAGCACAATGGCTTCCTTTTGCTGATCAGCAGTACTTAAACCTGATTTAGACGGCCAGTTTATATTGGCTACCGAGGCTACCCATGCTGCACGGAACTCTCTATCTACCTGTGGTGGTATGTCGGCTGCTACAGCTTTAACATTAGCCACTTTTGCATTAGAAGCCATTGCAGTTTTCTTCCTGGCTCCACAAGAATATAACAAAAAAAGGCTGCAGCAAGATAATGCCAGCAAGCCTTTTTTAAGATTTTTAAATGATATTTTCAATGGTCTGTAGCTTTAATTTATGATGTAACAAATATTTGAGACACCATAAATTTACAAACAATATTGACCTTTAGTACCTGGTCATGTTTTTTATTTACAAGCCGTTAAGCCGTTTGTAATTTCGCTATGTTTCTGTAAGGGAACTCACCAAAAATGTGACGGCGTGCAAACCTACCTGGAGAATCAGCATTAACCAATTTCACATAAACTGCTTTTGGAACACCAAAATATTCATAAGCACTACCATCCAGAAACTGTACAGTAAGTACCAATCCGGCCCAGTTGTAATCGGCAATACCACAATTAGTCGTAGTTTGCGTGTATTCATCAATAGAAATTGCCAGTGTTTCCGGTGCTATACTTACCAGGAAGTGATAAGCTTCTATAATCTCTTTACTTTTAGTTTCTGCCTCTAATTTAGCCTCTTCGCTATCCTGAAACTTATCCGGGTGCCAGTCTTTCATTAAATTCCTGTAAATGGATTTCAATTCTTTCAATTCGGCATCCTTTTGTACACCCAATAGTTTTCTGTAATCAGTGATCTTCTTCATAAAATTTGCGCAAAGGTACGGAGATTACTTCGCAATTGCATTAATTTTCAATTATTTATATCAAGAAATGCTACCCTTTGAGTAGCATTTCTTGTTTTGCATTATTTTGAAGCTTTTTCAACAACTTTATCCGCTGGGATAGATTTAGAAGTTCCATTTCCTTCAGGTTTATAAATTGCTCCTGTCGCGAAATCAACTATAAGCCCTGGCCAGAATAAAAGAATATCTGCAATCAAGGCAACTGGCCTGATCGACCTTTGTGGCTCTCCATCCATAGGTTTTCTCTTTTGTGCATCCGTTACCTTTCCGCCAAAAACTGTAGCACATGAACTTAAAGAGCTTGCAATGGTAATCGCAATAAGGGTATTAATTAAAATTTTCTTCATCGAGTTTTGTTAATTTAGAATAAAATATTTTCCCAAATATACTATCTCAAGTTCAAATAGTAAAAAACATTTTTTTTCTGTTATTAAGTTAAAATCCTTTTATATTTTGCGAACATGTTTAAAATTGGATTAGCTGAAGACGACCAAAAAATAGCTGCGCTAATAAAAACCGGCCTTGAAGAATATGGTTATGAAGTAACCAGTATTTCAGATGGTCAACAAGCATTAGAAATTTTCAGCACTATAGATTTTGACCTGGTCATTCTGGACATTATGATGCCAGGACTTAATGGCATTGCGGTCTGCCGACAACTTAGAGCGGTAAATAAATCAACCTCCATTCTTATGTTAAGTGCTTTAGGAGCCATTGACGATAAGGTAAACGGTCTCAATTCTGGTGCCGATGATTACCTGGTAAAACCTTTCCATTTTAAAGAATTACTGGCTAGGATTGAAGCATTGTTAAGAAGACATCAGCCTGAAGTAAATAAAAAAGATAACCAAGTACTCAGCTATGATGACATTACTTTAAATATCTACAGCAAAGAGGTTCAACGTGCTGGAGTACCAATTACACTTACGGCCAAAGAGTTTACCTTATTAGAACTATTTTTACGTAACCCAAACCGACTTCTATCCAGACAATATATTGCGGAAAATGCATGGGACATTAATTTTGACACCGGCACCAATGTAATTGATGTTTATATCAACTTTCTTCGTAATAAAATTGAAAAAGGTTTTGATAAAAAGCTCATCCATACTAAAATAAATATGGGCTATATCCTTAAATAACAGTATGAAAATCAAAGACAGACTAGCATTATACTTCACTTTAAGTACCACCTTACTCATGCTGGTCATATTGTCTGCTATTTATATCACTTTCCTTAAATTCATGGAGGCCGACTTCTTTGCAAGGCTTACAGACCGCACCATGGTTACAGCAAAGTTATATCTGGAGGCTGATGAAATCTCCTCAGATTCATTAAATAAGATTAGGAGCCTGTACCTTGAAAAACTAAACGGCGAAGTGATCAGGGTATATGATTCGAAAAACACTGCTGCATTTATTGGCGATGACCAGCAATACTGGAGCAACAGCACAATTAATAAAGTACGAAATGCAAAAAAACTAAGGTTCAAAGATGGAGAAAGACAAGTCGTAGGAATCTATTATAAAGATAACCAGGGAGATTTCGTAATCATAGCTTCTGCGGTTGACCAAAGTACTCACTATCGACTGGATAAATTACGTAAAATTATGCTGGCTACTTTCGTAATTGTTTTTATAGGTCTGCTCCTATCCGGACGCTGGATAGCAAAAACGATACTAAGCCCTCTAAATCTCTTCATCAAAGAAGTTAAACAGATCAAATCCAGCAACCTGCACTTTAGAGTCCATGAGGGAAAAAATAAAGATGAAATCAACTTGCTTGCGCAAAATTTCAATAACCTGATGGAACATCTGGAACAAGCTTTCGCATTACAAAGAACTTTTGTGGCCAATGCATCTCATGAACTGAGAACACCAATAACCAGAATGACAATTGCTGCCGAACTTGCGCTCTCTCAAGAAAGGGAAAAACAAGATTATCAACAAGCATTAAACTCGGTCCTGGAAGATGCTGGAAAAATGGAAAGCATCATTACCGGACTAGTCAACCTTGCACAAGCAGATCTCGAATTTGCCACTTCTCAACTTAGTCCTGTTCGCATTGATGAAATGTTATGGACATTACAAAAAGACTGGAAAGAAAAAGAAGCAGTTGATCTTCTTATCACCATGAATAACTTACCGATGGATGAAACTGAGCTCATTATTCAGGCAAATCCAACGCTTTTACATATTGCATTCAATAACATCATCTCTAACGCATTCAAATTTTCAGATCATCAGTCAGTGCAATGCACATTGAATATCCAACAAACAGAGATTTGTATTGCTATAACTGATCAGGGAACAGGAATGCCTGAGACAACAATAAAGGAAATATTTAAGCCCTTTTATAGCGCAGCTGCTGAAAGTAGACATACGGGTAATGGAATGGGACTCTATATGGCACACAAAATCATTACACTTTACAAAGGTAGTATTAAAGTCAACTCAAAAAAAGGTCATGGCAGTACCATAACTGTCATTTTTCCAAAATTTTAATCCCATTTTAATTTCCCTTTAATTCTTCTTTAATTCCGTAGTGATAGGTTTGACCAAACACTACGCAAATGGTTCATTTATCACAAAAATTCAGTTCTTTATTGAGCTTATTGACATTGCTATTTATAGCATCGACCACATCAGCTCAAACAGAAACGAAGATTCAGCTCAGTCTTTCTGATGTAGAGAAACGTTTTGTACAGAACAACTACCAGCTGATTGCCCAGCAATACCAAACAGATCAGGCTTATGCTGATGTCATAACTGCCCGCTTATTTGACAATCCTGAGATCAGTTATGAGAATCTGCTATACAATCCTGAAACTAAGAGATTTCTAGGTACGAGTAGGGCTTACGGACAATATCAGGCATCCCTTTCACAAATGATCAAACTGGCACGTAACCGTAATAAAAACATACAATTGGCTACTACCGGTGTCAAGCTTGCAGAATACCAATATTTTGACCTCATGCGTACTTTACGTTTTAACCTCAGGTCTGCCTTTTACAAAACTTTTTACGATCAGCAATCAGCCAAAGTTTACGAAGAACAACTCAATTCTTTAAAGTTGTTATTGACTGCCAATGAGCAACAATTAAAACTAGGCAACGTCGCCTTAAAAGATATCATCAGAATCAAATCCTTACTCTATACAATACAAGGTGAATATAATAGTATTATGAATGATATAGAAGATTCAAAAACCGAAATTAAACTAATGACTAACCTGTCGGCAAATGCTGATTTTGATTTAATTGTTTCTACAGAAGAAGAACAAAGATATCTGTTAAGCAAGCACGTGTACAGCAACTTACTGGACTCTGCACGTAACAACCGTGCAGACCTTCAACTGGCAAAAACAGAAGTTTCTTATGCAGCACAAAACCTCAGATTACAGAAAGCTAATGCAATACCTGATATTGAGCTTTCGCTTAGCTATGACCTGAAAGGAAGCTATCCAGACAACTATACTGGCATTGGAATTAAGCTTCCTATTCCATTGTTCAATAGAAATCAAGGAGAGGTTAAAAAAGCAAGAATTGCCATACAGGTTGGGGAAAATCAACTGCAACAACAAGAAGCTATATTAGAAAACGAAGTTTACAACAGCTATACATCTGCATTAAGAACTGAAAACCTATACCAGGCCCTAGATAAAAATTTCAATACGGATTTCGGCAAAATGATTACTGAAGTGATCAGGAACTTTAAAAATAGAAATATCAGTCTTATTGAATTTATGGATTTCTATGATTCTTATAAGACCAGCACAATTCAGATGAACAGTCTGAAATACGAACGTATGCACGCAAAAGAAGAAATCAATTTTGTAACCGGATCCAACATTTTTAAATAAAGGCACACATGCAAAATATGCTACAAAACATCGGTAAGTTAACCGCTTTATCTATCGCTTTACTACTAACCAGCTGTGGCGAACAGACTAAAGAAACACCAAAAGATGAAAAGTTTGAACTAACTGACTCTCTTATCTCTAAACTAAAAATAGATACTGTTAGAGGTGCAAATAACCAAATCGACATTAATTTTTCAGCAAAAATCACTGCAAATGAAGAGAAGATGGCCAAAATCTATCCTATGGTAAGTGGTTATTTACAAAATGTACCAGTAAAACTGGGTGATCGCGTAAATAAAGGCCAATTACTCGCCACAATGACCAGTGCAGAAATGGCTGGATTTGGCAAGGAAGTCGTTAGTTCATCAGCAGAATTAAAGAATGCCCAGCGGTATCTTAAACTAACAGAAGATTTATACCATAGTGGCCTAACATCTGCATTGGAATTGGAACAAGCTAAAAATGACCTGCTGGTAAAACAAGCAGAAGATAAAAGAAGCAAGTCTATTTTAAGCCTTAATGGAGGTAACAAAAATGGTCTTTACAATTTAACATCGCCAATTTCAGGCTTTATTATTGAGAAAAATGTAACCACTAATACACAAGTCAGACCAGACAACAATGAAAGCATTTTTACTGTAGCAGACCTTTCTAATGTATGGGTGCAGATTAATATTTATGAAAGTGACATCTCTAAAGTAAAAGAAGGAGATGAAGTAGATATTGCTATTCTTTCTTATCCGGATAAATCTTTCAAAGGAAAAATAAGCAAAATCAACAACATGCTGAACAGCGACAGCAAAGTCATGAATGCCCGTGTGGTGATCAATAATCCAGACTATTTATTAAAACCCGGTATGATGGCCTCAGTGTTGATTGCAACAAAAAGCAATAGTAGTCTTCCGTCAGTAAATGCTAACTGTCTCATTTTCGACAACAATAAATATTATGTACTGGTATTAGACGAAGTAAAGAAAATAAGGATTCAGGAAATTGAAATCAGCCGCAAGTTTGAAAGTAAAGTCTATATCAGCAAGGGTTTAAATGCAGGCGATCGTATAGTTGCGTCTAAGCAATTATTTCTTTTCGACAGCATAAAACCATAATCTTCATCATCCTTTAAATTCAAACTGTAATGAATAAATTCATTAAGTCTATCATAAACTTTTCCCTGAAGAATAAATACTTCATCTTCTTTGCTACTTTCATTTTAGTACTAGCGGGATATTTAAGTTTCAAAAAAACTACTATCGAGGCATTTCCTGATGTCACCAATACCAATATTACCATCATTACACAATGGCCGGGGCGTAGTGCAGAAGAAGTAGAAAAATTTGTCTCACGACCTCTTGAGATAGCAATGAACCCCACAGAGAAAAGAACCAGCATCCGCTCTTCTTCTCTTTTTGGCTTATCGGTCGTAAAAATCACCTTTGAAGATGATGTAGATTACCAATTTGCACGTGTACAGGTAAACAATCATCTGGATGAAGCTGATCTTCCCTCTGGAGCTAAACCCGAGGTACAACCTCCGTACGGACCTACAGGTGAGATCTTCCGCTATACTTTAAAAAGTGACAAGGAATCAGTAAGAGATCTAAAAACCATTCAGGATTGGGTTGTTCAGCGAGAGTTGCTTTCCGTTCCGGGAATTGCAGATGTGGTTAGCTTTGGGGGCGAAGTAAAAACTTATCAGATTACTGTTCATCCTCAAAAATCATTACAATACGGAGTAACTGCTACAGAACTATTTGAAGCAGTATCTAAAAGCAATGTCAATGTAGGTGGAGATGTTATTGAACAAAGCGGACAAGCTTATGTAGTCAGGGGAATAGGCATTTTAAACAATATTGATGAGATTAAAAATATAGTTGTCGACAACTTTAATGGCACACCAGTATATGTAAAAACCATTGCTGAAGTTACAGAATCCGCTTTACCACGATTGGGACAAGTTGGACGTGACCTTGATCCTGATGTAGTAGAAGGAATTGTGGTTATGCGTAAAGGGCAAAATCCAAGTGAAGTGATTGCTGCCCTGAAAGAAAAAATAAAGGATATAAACGATAATATTTTACCAGGTGATGTAAAAATCAGTCCTTTTTATGACCGTGAAGACCTGGTTAATTTCGCTACACATACCGTAATGGGCAATATGCTGGAAGGAATCATTTTTGTAACTTTGATTGTATTCCTATTTATGGCCGACTGGCGCACTACACTTATCGTCTCCCTAATCATCCCTTTATCGCTTCTCTTTGCATTTATCTGCCTAAAAATGAAAGGTATGTCGGCCAATCTACTCTCCATGGGCGCTATAGATTTCGGGATCATTATAGATGGCGCAGTAGTGATGGTAGAGGGCATTTTCGTGGCCCTTGATTACCATGCGCGGAAAAACGGCATGGATAAATTTAACCGGATGAGTAAACTAGGGATCATTAAAAAGGCCTGTCTGGAAAATGGTAAAGGAATCTTTTTTGCCAAACTAATTATCATTACCGGCCTGATGCCCATCTTTACATTCGAAAAGGTAGAAGGCAAGATGTTCTCGCCATTGGCATGGACATTAAGTTTTGCACTACTGGGGGCCTTATTGCTAACATTTACGCTTGTACCGGCATTGGCCAGCATACTGTTAAAGAAAAACGTAAAAGAAAAGCACAACATCTTTTTAGAATATCTCACAAAAGGTGTAATGGGTACATTTAATGCTGCTTTTAAAGCTCGAAAGGCAGTCTTTACAGGAGCAATGGTTGCATTAGCGTTGGGGATATTTTCTTTCAATTTTCTAGGTACTGAGTTTTTACCAACTCTTGATGAAGGATCTATTTATGTACGTGCCAGTGCTCCGCTTAGCGTTTCTTTGAATGAAACAAAAAAGCTAAGTAATGAGATGCGTAAAGTATTTTTAAGTTTTGATGAGGTAAAACAGGTCATGTCACAAACCGGCCGACCAAATGATGGTACCGATGCCACCGGCTTTTACAACATGGAATTTCTGGTAGATATTTATCCCAGGAAAGAATGGAAACGTAAAGGTAGCAAAGAAAAACTTGTACAACGTATGCAGGAAAAACTAAAAAGTTATCCTGGCATTAGTCTAAATTTCTCTCAGCCTATTTCTGATAATGTTGAGGAAGCGGTATCAGGTGTTAAAGGCTCCATTGTAGTAAAAATGTTTGGTAATGACTTCAATTTTATAGAAGAGCAAGAAGAGAAAATAGAAAACATCCTGAAAACTGTTCATGGCATTGAAGATCTTGGTATTTTAAGGAACATGGGACAACCAGAACTAAGAATTAATCTGGATCAGAGCAAAATGGCTTTATATGGAGTGACTACAGAAGATGCAAATGCTGTTATTGAAATGGCTATTGGTGGAAAAGCTGCCACCCAAATTTACGAAGGAGAAAGAAAATTCGATCTCCGGATTCGTTATCCAGAAGATTTCAGGAGTGATGAGGCTGCGATAGGCGCCCTGCGTATCCCTACTCTTTCTGGTGCGAAAGTACCTTTGAGTGAGATTTCCAATATCCGGAAAATTACTGGCCCCAGCATTATCTACCGAGACAAACACCAAAGATATGGAGCCATAAAATTCTCTATCCGCGGGCGCGATATGGGTAGCACCATTGCCGAAGCTCAGGAAAAAGTTGCAGCAGAAATCAAACTACCAAAAGAATATAAACTGGAATGGGCTGGGGATTTTGAAAATCAACAAAGGGCGACCTCCAGGTTATCAACAGCTGTACCTATTAGCTTAATACTTATCTTTTTTATCCTGTTCGTCCTGTTTGGGAATATTAAGGATGCATTACTGGTGTTAAACAATGTCCCTTTTGCATTGATTGGTGGTATACTTGCCTTGCTGATTACAAAGGTAAATTTCAATATTTCGGCAGGCATAGGATTTATAGCACTGTTTGGTATTTGTGTTCAGAATGGGGTGATTCTGATCACCCGATTCAAAACAAATATGGCCGAATTAAGACATCATCCGGGCTGGAGCTTTGCCGATGCCATTAAGGATGGTGTAGCTACCAGGCTAAGACCCGTAATTATGACCGCGATGATGGCTGCTATTGGTTTAATGCCAGCAGCATTGTCAACCGGCATAGGCTCGGAAGCCTCTAAGCCATTGGCTATCGTAGTAATTGGTGGCTTAATTACCAATACTATTTTCTGCTTATTTGTATACCCAATTGTATTTTATTGGGCCTATCAGAAAAAGGCTAAACAATAATATCATTTTAATACAAAGCTAATTGACTAAGTCAATTAGCTTTGATAGGCGTATACCATACTTTTTTTGGCGTGTAGCTTATCATCCACACGTTTCAAATGGTCTTTAAACAAAATGTGATCAGTATCGCTGTCGGTCGCCAGTAAAGCAAGCTTATACTTTTCTTTTGCAAGTACAAAATCGTGTTGCATTTCAGCATTCAAGCCAAGCTGTCCGTAAATTTCAGCTTTACCAACCCCGGGCATAAGTAATGCTTTTTCAGCAATAAGTTCAACTGATTTATACATTTTCAGGGTAACCAGTAACTTTAAATAATCTGTATATACATCTGGAAATTCAGCTTCCAGTGCTATACATTTTTTGAAATAAAATCCTGCTGTCTGGTAGTTTTTAAACTGATAGTAATAAAAACAACCTAACTGATAGTAAGCTCTGGCATAACCAGGATCTATATTGATAATTTCATTAAATATGTGAAGTGCCTTTGGTAGTTCACCGTAATGAAGTTCCTCTATTCCCTGCAGATATTTTTCGTCTACAGTATATAAAATGTCCATAAGGATATATTAGTTTGTTAAGGGCTTAGCCTTAACATTGATTTTTAAATAGTTAAATAAAAGTTGGCTATTGAAAGCTTTAAATAAGCAAGGGCACTAATGGCCGGGAAGAAAAACAAAGCCCATACCCTGCCTCATTAGCCAATAAGACTGGCTATTTTGCTTTTTCTGGATATGTTTAATATGTAACATGACTTTATTTTTTTACAAATATAGGAAATAATCTGTATCACAAAGAATTTAAGCAGGTTACACATTTTTTTCATAAAATAATTTGCATAACTGATTGGTTATATATAATTTTACATAACCAAACGGTTATATAAATAAAATTAGCATGAAAGCACGCAGAGATGTATTCCAGGCAATAGCTGACCCTACCCGCAGAGAGATACTCGGATTATTGGCAGAGCAAACATTAACCTTAAATAAGATTATAGAAAATTTTCAGATCAGTCAGCCAGCAGTATCAAAACACATTAAAATATTAACTGAATGTGGATTGGTTGCCATCACTCAGCAAGGACGTGAAAGATTTTGCGAGGCACGTCTTGATCAGTTAAATGAAGTTATGGACTGGGTTGAGCAATCCAAAAGACTATGGAATCACAGATTTGAAAAACTAGACAATTTCTTAATCGACTTACAAACCAAAAATCAAAACGATGAAACAAAGTAAAACTGAGCAAGGAAAAGAGTTGTTGATTACACATCTTTTCAATGCCCCAAGGGCTCTTGTATTTGAGGCCTGGACAGATCCCGAAAAATTAAAACATTGGTATGCTCCTGATGGCTGTACTATTGAGTTTAAATCTTTAAATGCGACACAAGGTGGCTCCTTTCATTCCTGTGTTCATGATCCAGTACATGGAGACTGTTGGATAAAGGGTCAATACAAGGAAGTAACAGCTCCTGAGAAACTAGTATTCACCATGATTATTTCCAATGAAAACGGAGATGATGTTAGATCGGCAGATGCAGGAAAGCCGGAAGATTGGCCGGAAGAAGTACTGACGACTGTTACTTTTAGTGAACTTGGAAATCAGACCAAGCTTACCATACATCAGAGTGTTTCTGAAGCTGAAGCTAAACAAACCGGCGCTTATCAAAGCTGGATTAAAATGTTTAATAAGCTGGAAACAATAATTTAGGCTAACACCGAACCAATTCTATTTTTGATTGTTATTGATATAAATGACAAAAAAATAAAAGTATGGGTTTAATGGGTTATTACCTGATTGCAGGCATCATGTTTATTGTTGGACTGATTGTCAGCAACCGGCTCAAAAGTAAATTTAACGAGTATAGTCAGATAGGGCTTCAAAACGGCATGAGCGGGAAAGAAATTGCACAAAAGATGCTTGCCGATAACGGCATTTATGATGTTCGTGTGATTTCAACACCTGGTCATTTAAGTGACCATTATAATCCGCAGGACAAAACGGTTAATTTAAGTCCTGATGTATATGAAGGACGAAGTATATCAGCGGCAGCAGTTGCGGCGCATGAGTGTGGCCATGCGGTGCAACATGCTACTGCTTATTCTATGCTTACTTTTCGTAGTGCAATTGTCCCCATAGTCAATGTCAGCTCTCAGTTATCGCAATGGATCATACTGGCCGGACTTGGTTTTCTATTTGGTTCTGCAAACCCTACTATACTACTAGTAGGTATTGCTTTGTTTGCCCTTACCACCCTTTTTACCATTATCACACTTCCTGTTGAATATGATGCCAGCAACCGTGCATTGTTATGGCTGGAAAGAAACAATATAACGACACCAGCCGAACATGATAAAGCCGCAGATGCACTTAAATGGGCTGCGCGAACTTATGTTGTAGCTGCAATCAGCTCGGTCGCAACCCTACTTTATTACATTCTGCTCTTCGTAAACAGCAGAGATCGTCATTAATTATTTAGAACAAACCATCTAACAAGCCATCGTTAACCAGATGGGGTATGGTAATATTCAATTGAGGAGTTCTTTCCATTTCTCTTTCAATGGCAAACCGGGCTTCTTTATTTCTAGCCCAGCTTCTTCTTGCAATACCATTGTTTACATCAAAAAACAACATACTCTTCAACTTTACAGCGGCTGCTTTCGTACCATCCAACACCATTCCAAAACCACCGTTAGTCACTTCTCCCCAGCCTACTCCACCACCATTATGAATGGATACCCAGGTTGCACCTCTAAAACTATCTCCAATCACGTTATGAATCGCCATATCAGCAGTAAAACGACTGCCATCATAAATATTGCTGGTCTCTCTGAAAGGAGAATCCGTTCCACTTACATCATGGTGATCTCTCCCCAATACAACTGGTGCAGATAACAAACCTGACTCCACTGCTTCATTAAACCTTTCAGCAATTTTAGCCCGACCTTCAGCGTCTGCATAAAGAATTCTGGCCTGTGAACCTACTACCATTTTATTGGCACCGGCTTCTTTAATCCAGGTAATATTATCCTGAAGTTGCTGTTGTATTTCGTCAGGAGCGATTTCTTTAATGTCTTGCAATACCTCCATTGCCAGGCGATCTGTTGTTCCTAAGTCTTTCGGGTCTCCTGATGTACAAACCCATCTGAAAGGTCCAAATCCATAGTCAAAGCACATAGGCCCCAAAATATCTTCTACATAGGAAGGATACTTAAAATCTATTCCATTAGCAGCCATTACGTCTGCTCCTGCCCTGCTACATTCCAATAAGAAAGCATTGCCATAATCAAAGAAATAAGTGCCTTTTGCTACATGACTGTTCACCGTAGCTGCATGTCTAACCAATGAAGCCTGTACCTTTTCTTTAAAACGTTCAGGATCTGATGCCATCATTACATTTGATTCATCATAGCTCAGACCTGCCGGATAATATCCACCAGACCATGGGTTATGTAATGACGTCTGATCTGATCCAATTTCCACAAAAATCCCGTGTTGATCAAAGTATTCCCAAACATCAACAATGTTTCCAATAAAGGCCAGAGATACGGTTTGCTGATCAGCTTGTGCTTTTTTTATCCTTTCCACCAACACAGCCAAATCTTCAATCAACTCATCAACCCAACCTTGTTCGTATCTTTTACGTGCCGCCGCAGGATTAATTTCTGCACAAACAGTAATGCAGCCAGTAATATTCCCAGCCTTTGGTTGTGCACCACTCATTCCACCTAATCCGGCAGTAAGGAAAATCCGGCCAGCAGGTGAAGCTGAAGCGCCCAGTTTCTTTCTGAAAGCATTCATCAATGTAATTGTAGTCCCATGTACAATTCCCTGAGGACCAATATACATGTATGAACCAGCAGTCATTTGTCCATATTGAGTTACCCCAAGGGCACTATATTTTTCCAGATCATCTGGTGATGAATAGTTAGGAATCATCATCCCATTCGTAACCACCACCCTTGGCGCAGCGGCCGAAGAAGGGAACAATCCCTGTGGATGCCCACTGTACATATTCAACGTTTGCTCATCTGTCATCTTTGACAGATATTGCATGGTTAAAAGATATTGTGCCCAGTTCTGAAAAACACCACCATTACCACCATAAGTGATCAACTCATGAGGATGTTGTGCAATTGCAGGATCAAGATTATTCTGGATCATGAGCATAATGCAGGCAGCATGCAGGCTCTGATAAGGATATTCATCAACCGGCCGAGCATACATCTCATAATCAGGTCTGAACCGATGCATATAAATCCGGCCATAAGTTTGGAGTTCAGTCAAAAAATCTGCCACTAGTTCCTCATGCCATGCTTCCGGGAAATACCGTAATGCATTACGAAGGGCTAACTTCTTCTCTTCCTTAGTTAATATATCCTTTCTTACCGGTGCATGGCTAACCTTCGGATCGTATTCTTTTTTTGCAGGCAATTGTTTAGGAATCCCCTGTAAAACTTGTTCCTTAAAATTCATGGTATCTGGAATTAATAATTTTCAAACAGATCAGTAAAGACTGTTTTACTGGCAACACCTTCTTTTTCTGCGGCATTCAATGCAATTTCAAGTATCTTTCCATCCTGTACCATTTCAATTACTTTTTCCATCATCTCATACATGATCTGATCTTCTTCCAGATGCTCAACTTTTGAACGCACATAATCGTGTACTGCATTAATCATCTTTCCTGATTTTAACGGAGCATGATAATCTATTGCCTGCGCTGCGCAGAAAAGCTCTATTCCTAAAATCCTTTCTACGTTTTCAATGACTTGTAAAGCTTTTCTTCCGCTGATCGACCCCATACTTACATGATCTTCTTGCCCTAAAGAAGTAGGAATACTATCTGCACTAGCAGGGAAACAAAGGCCTTTATTCTCACTAGCCAATGCTGCAGAAGTATATTGGAGAATCATAAATCCTGAATTTAATCCTGTTTCACGCATCAATAACTTAGGTACACCATCTGTATTTCCTTCCAGAGAAAGATAAATCCTGCGGTCTGATATATTCCCAATTTCTGAAGCCGCCAGACAAGCATAATCCAAAGGCATGGCAATAGGCTGTCCGTGGAAGTTACCACCACTAATGGTCAGGTCTTCGCTAAATATAATCGGATTATCTGTTACGGAATTGATCTCTATTTCCAGCGTTTCTTTTAAATGTAACCAGGCATTTCTCGATGCGCCATGTACCTGTGGAATACAACGTAAAGAATAAGGGTCCTGTACTTTTGCGCAATCCAGGTGCGAACCTACGATCTCTGAATCAGCTAATAGATTTCTAATGTTAGCGGCAACATGCTGGTTACCTTTATAAGGTCTTAGCTTATGTAAACCTTCGTCAAAGGGCTTTACAGACCCCATCAAGCCTTCCAGCATCATTGCGGCTGTGATATCTGCGGTAGCTAACACATTATAAAAACGCGCTACAACTTTTACTGCATGCGCAGCGATAAACTGAGTACCGTTAATTAAAGCAAGTCCCTCTTTAGGACCTAATGCAATTGGTTTTAAACCATATTCCTTTAAAACATCCTGTGCGGATACAATGTCCCCCTTATAGTGCACCCTGCCCAATCCAATTAATGGAAGGAAAAGATGAGATAGAGGAGCTAAATCGCCCGAAGCTCCTACTGATCCTTGTTTTGGGACTACGGGAATTACATCGTTCTCCAAATGCCAGATCATGCGATCTAATGTAGCTTCCTGGATCCCTGAATAACCTTGGGCCAATGCCTGTAACTTAAGCACCAGCATAATTCTGGAAATCTCATCATCAATTGGTACTCCAACGCCTACAGCATGACTCTTCAAAATATTCTCCTGGAGCTTTTTGGTATCTTCTGCAGAGATCATAGACGTACAAAGTGGGCCAAACCCAGTATTGATTCCATAAACTGCTTTATCAGAAAGGGCTATTTTCTCAACAATAGCACTGCTTTCTTTTATCTTCTGACGAGTTTCCTCGTTTAAAATCCCCTTTATTGTTCCTTTACTAATTGCAAGCGTTTTGCTTACTGTAAGGAAGTCTGAACCGTAATTAAAATTATGATTTGCACTCATCTCAAAAATCGTTTACACAAATATAACCCCTATCTTTGATACTTATAAATACCAATTACATCATCAATCAATAACCATGAGTTATCAAATAGAACTGCGACATTTAAAATACTTCCAGGTCCTTGCCCAGGAATTGAAGTTCAGAAAAGCCGCAGAGCTGCTGTTTATTTCACAGCCAGGTCTTAGCCGTCAGATTATGCAGATGGAAGAAATATTAGGTGCCAGTTTGTTTGACCGCAGTAAGAAAAAGGTAGAACTTACTGCAGCAGGATTGTATTTAAAAGAAGAAGTAGATTTTATCTTCAATCATCTGGAAACCATCCGCCGACAAATAGACAACATCAGTCAGGGTAAAGAAACGGAACTGCGCATTGGATTTTTAGGTTCTGCAGCACAAAAAACTGTACCGGAACTGGTACTGAAAATGAATCAGAAATATCCTGGAATTCAAACCATTTTGGATGAAATGCCGAATAGACTTCAAATCGAACAATTAGAGAAGGACAAGCTTGACCTTGCCTTTGTACGTTTACATCGATTACCAGAGGGCATATCCAGACAGCTTGTTCACCAGGATACCTTTGCCATGGTTTTACCCATTGACCATCCTGTAAATGAAGCCAATTTTAAAAGTGTAAGGGATTTTAGCAATGAGCCGTTTATCTTTTTCTCCAGCGAAGACAGTCCATTTTACCATGATCTGATTACCAGCATCTGCGAAGATGCAGGCTTCAGGCCAAAAGTTTCCCATAAATCCGTTAATGCACTTACTATATTCAAATTAGTAGAGGAGGGTCTGGGGGTAGCTATTGTACCCACATCTTTGCAATACGGGTACAATTTAAATGTTAAATTCATCGAGCTAAAACACATTCCACAACGAACGGAACTGTATGTCGCCTGGAAAGAATCAAACAGGAATCCTGCTTTAAAGAATGTTGTTGAACTCTTAGTTAAAAGAGAAACAGGACCAGACATTTAAGAATCTTTGAGTAGTTCAGGAATGGTAAAGTAAAATGTCGTCCCTATTCCTTCTTCACTCTCTACCCATAAAGTTCCACCGTGTTTTAACACGAAGTCATTACATAGACTTAAGCCGAGGCCCGTCCCCTTTTCTCCAGCGGTACCAAAAGTGGTATAATTGGAATTCTTATTGAACAGTTCATTGATTTTGTATTTGGGAATGCCTCGTCCATTGTCTTTAACAGAAAAGAGGACGCCATTGTTGTTACCCACAGCTTTAAGTCCAATAATCCCTCCTTTATCTGTAAATTTGACTGCGTTAGACAATAGATTTCTAACAATCGTTTCCAACATTCCAATATCCGCATGAAGCAAAAGATCTCCCTTTAAAGAGGGTATAATGCTAATGTTCTTCTTAACTGCCATTGGCGAAACGGTTTGAATACATTTATCAAAAAGACCCTCGAGGTTTTCAATTTCCACCGGATTAAAACTTACTGCATTAAACTGAGATTTTGCCCAGGTGAGTAAGTCTTCAAGCAACACATTTGCATTCGACAGTTCCGTTTTCATCATAGAAAGATAGGAATGCACTTCTTCAGCAGAACTGGATTCAAAATCATTAAGTGTCAGATCCAGCAATTGCAGACTTCCGGATATCGGGTTTCTCAAATCGTGTCCAATAATAGAAAACAATTTATTTTTTTGTTCATTGGAAGCTGTGAGTTCTGTATTTAGGGCTTGCAGAGCGTTCTCCTGGAACTTTCTCCTGGTTACATCTCTCATACTGCCTTCAGTTCCCATAATTACACCATTTTCGACATTAAGTTTAGCATTAACCGAGGCGTAACGCAACTCATCTTCTTTCGTTTTCAGTCTGACTTCAAAATCAATCACAGCACCATTAATTCGTAATTGTTCGATCATCCTTTCCCGGTCCTGTGGATAATAATAAAAATTACCTACAGGTTT
Organism: Pedobacter sp.; assembly: GCF_041645105.1. Taxonomy (GTDB): domain Bacteria; phylum Bacteroidota; class Bacteroidia; order Sphingobacteriales; family Sphingobacteriaceae; genus Pedobacter. The sequence continues at coordinate 351,264 of NZ_JBAZQQ010000002.1, read as the reverse complement.
TCCAATAATCTCCGTACGAAGATAACCTGAATGTTGCGCAATCGATGGACTGATTTCAGTAACGATACCTTCCTGGTTCGTCTGATAAAATACGTCCTGTACATTTTCGAAAATAGTACGATACTTCTTTTCGCTCAGTACCAGATCGTTTTCAATTTCTTTCCTTTTGGTAATATCTTCAATCTGTGATACATAATTTATTGCTTCACCCGCACTGTCATACAGCATCGTTGCCGCAATGACCACCCAGATAGGATTTCCGTTTTTATGCAGATATCTTTTTTCGTATTTTACTTCTTCAATTTTACCTAAGGCCAGATCTTCCAGGATCGTCTGGCTCTCCTTAAGATCGTCGGGATGAGTTAAGTCCTGAATACTGAGCGACTTCATTTCCTGCTCAGTGTAGCCAAGCATCTGGCATAAACTTCTATTTACCCGCTCCCATTTTCCCTCTGGACTTATCAAAGCCATTCCGACTAACGAATGTTCAAAAGCCTGCTTAAACTGAGCTTCACTTTGATACAATTCTTCCTCAAGCTTAATTCGTTTAGTCACATTAAACGCTACAGCACCAACCATTCCGCCTTCCCCATCTTTAAAGGGAAATTTATAGGTCTTATAATACTGGGGATGTCCGTTTTTATCTCTTACTGTTTGATGAAATTCTTTATTTTCACCAGACTTCAGAACATCTTGATTATTTATTTGTGCACTTCTGGCAATCTCAGAACCAAAAATTTCTTCAAGGGGTTTACCTATTGTTTCTTTAGTCAGATGAAGTGTTTCAAAGAAGCACTTATTGGCATATCTTAAAAAATTGCTGTCGTCGGCAATCCAGCACAGCCCTGGCAATTCGTCCATAAATGCGTAAAACCTCTTTTCATTCATCACAAAAGCACCATGTTCTGTATGATTTGTGATATCAGAAATCACATGATCCAATTCTGATGCTGACTTTGAGAGATATTCATGCAATAGATGCTGGTCTTCACAAGAATTACAATCCCTCAGTAATTCAACCAGTGACATGATCTGCGTAAGCGGTCCTCTAACTTTATGCGAATGCTTCCAGGCAATGTCAACTAGTTTCTTATTCTGGTCTTCTATTTCCTTTATATAATTTCGGTTTTCAGTAATATCCCTTTGGATAGAAATCCAGTGTGTGACTGTTCCTGTATTGTCTGTAACCGGACAAATGTTAATGCTTACATCAAAAGGTTTCCCATTTTTGGTATAATTAATCAGCTCCACATTACACGGAACTTTATTTTTTATAGCTGTATCAATCTTTCTTAAACCTTGTTGAGCGTTGTTATAACCATAAAAAATATCAGGGTTTTTTCCAATTAATTCTTCCCGGCTAAAACCAGACATATTCACCAATGCGTCGTTCACATAAATAATACCGGTACCGGTTTCAGCAGCATCGGTAATTAAAACACCATCAGTGGTATTGATCACTACTGATTCCAATAGCTTAGACCAGTGTTCTTCTTCTACAGCCTTGGTAACATACCTTTCCACACTCTCCATAATCTCCTTCTGGCTCAGTTCGCGACTAGTGATATCATGTGCTACGACAACCCGTGCCTGTTTATCTTCAAATTCAATAGCACTACTTTCAAGTTCCACACAGATCAGTTCGCCATTTTTCTTAACATGTCTGACGGTATTTTTACAGGGCTCTCCAGTTTCGAGCCCCTCCTTCATCATATTATCAATCATAGCCACATCTTCGGGTGGAACTAAAGCATTAATAGTCATCGATAAAAACTCATCCTTCGAAAACCCATAGTGTACTGTGGCGGCAATATTTACATCCAGAAAGTAGTATGTATTCACGTCGTACACCCACATCGACAATGGGAACCTTTCAAAAAAGTTATAATAGCTCGCTTTTCTTTTCATTTTAGTCCTTTACCTTTCGCATATTACTAAACGAAATGTAGTATTATTTGAACTAAAACATCGCAAAAACTATACTGATTTAATAAAATTCAATTCACAACAAACCTAAAACACTTACTAAAAGCACGTTATATTAAAATTTATTACCACTCCCTTAAAAAGTTTATACAGACCAAATCACATTGTAATCAGCTTCAATTTCTGTATAAGCAGGAAGCTCATAGTCTGTTTCTCCTAATCGGACATTCAAGGCTACTTTAGTCTCATTTTTAATCTTTACTCCATGCTCGGCAATCCTAATTTTCAACGTTGCCCCTCTGAAAATAATGGTAAAAGAAAAAGCTTCCCATTTGCCAGGTAAGAAAGGACTAAACTGCAACTGTCCGTTACGTACACGCATCCCCGCAAATCCTTCAACAATACTCATCCAGGTTCCTGCCATAGAAGTAATGTGCAAGCCATCCTCCGTATCATTGTTATAATTATCCAGGTCCAAACGAGCTGTACGCAAGTAAAACTCATAAGCCCTGGCTTCATCATTTAATTTTGCGGCTATAATGCTGTGTACACAGGGAGACAAAGAACTTTCATGTACCGTTTTCGGTTCATAATAATCAAAATTCCTCCTAATCGTTTCCAGATCAAAGTCCTCTTCAAAAAAGTAAAGTCCCTGTAAAACATCAGCTTGCTTAATAAAACAAGAACGAAGGATGCGATCCCAACTCCAATTCTGATTAAGCGGTCGGTCGCTCTCAGACAAATGCTTTACCGTAAGTGGTTCTTTATCCAGATAGCCATCCTGCTGCAGAAAGATTCCTCTTTTTTTATCTTCAGGATAATACATATTTTCCACAATATTGGCCCAATCTGTGAACTCTTTCTCTTTAAAATCCAGATGCTCAATCAATTGCTTATATTTTTTAGGATGCTGCTTTTTTACAGTTTCCGCAGCACTTATAGTATACTTTAAGCACCAGGCGGCAATTAAGTTAGTGTACCAATTGTTGTCTACATTGTTCTCATATTCATTTGGGCCTGTTACCCCCAATATCACATATTGATGTTTATGATTGCTCCAGTTGACCCGTTGTTTCCAGAACCTGGCAATAGCAATCAACACTTCCAAACCATATTCAATTAAGTAAGCTTCATCTCCGGTATAGCGGATATAATTATAAATAGCAAAGGCAATGGCTCCATTTCGATGGATCTCTTCAAAGGTGATTTCCCATTCATTATGACATTCCTCCCCATTCATCGTTACCATCGGGTACAAGGCCGCTCCATTGTCAAAGCCCAGCTTCTTCGCGTTTTCAATTGCTTTATCCAACTGCTTATAACGATAAACCAATAAGTTCCTGCTCACATCAGGCCCAGCTGTAGCCAGGTAAAAAGGCAGACAATATGCTTCAGTGTCCCAAAAGGTTGACCCCCCGTATTTCTCACCTGTAAAACCCTTTGGACCAATATTCAGGCGATCATCCTTACCGGTATACGTCTGGAACAATTGAAAAATATTAAACCTAATGGCTTGTTGAGCAGCTACATCTCCTTCTATCACAATATCACTTTCTTTCCATTTATTAGCCCATGCCTTAGCCTGTTCATCCAGCAAAACATCAAATCCCTGTTCTGCAGCTGCCTGCACCACATTTTTACAATGCTCCATCAATTCTGATTTGGGATGGTTCTCTGATGACAAATTTGCTGCGATTTTATATACAGTAATTTCCTCAGCTTCCTGAGCATCAATTGCAAAAGATTGTCCAACATACTTTTCACGATATACAGCTGTCAGTTCTGGATTTATCTGATCTTTACCTTTTAAAATCCTAAGGCTACTCCCTGTACAAACCTCAAAAGCTGTTTTCTTTGTCCTTAAGGTTAAATAGGCTTCATGATCAATAATTTCAGCAGCTACACTTTCCCAGAACTTTTCACCATAATTGCTATCTTGATTTTCAACATCCCCATCTATAAAAGCAGTAAAACTAAGTTGGGCATTAAAATTTAAAGGGGTAATACGATAACACATTGCAGCAACTTCATCATTAGCAATGCTGCAAAACCGGGTTGCTACAACATTTGCCTTTTTACCATCCTTTAAATTAGCGGTGAAGCTACGCTGCAAATAACCTTCCTGCATGTTCAGTTCCCGCTTAAAATCAGTTACCTCAACTTTTGCGAGATCCAGCATTTCATCATCTATCTTTACATTTAAACCAATCCAATTGGCCGCATTAATTACCTTGGCTAGTGATTCTGGATAACCATTTTTCCACCATCCAACCCGAGTCTTATCAGGATAGTAAACACCGGCAATATAATTGCCGGGCAAACTATCACCTGTATAAGTCTCTTCAAAATTGGCACGCTGCCCCATCCTGCCATTTCCCAAACTAAAAATACTCTCCGATATCTTGTTTAAATGTGGATCAAAGCCCTTTTCAATTATCTTCCACGCATCTGCTTTAATGTATTTCTTCATTATTTTTTAATCAATTTTTAATCATGGTATAAGTCCCTGTTTTTCCGTCAGCATTCACTGTCAGCGTTAGGGTGTAATTTCCTGCAACAGCAACTTTAGCATTGCCAGCTCCTTCACCGATAGATATTCCCCAATCGTGGTTTTTTCTAAATTTAAATTCACCGGCATCAAGATTAGTTTTCAACACATAGGCCCCCTTTCCATCATTGATGAATTTCATATCAGTATCCAGGATCCAGCCACTACCTGGAACAGCAGCTCCTATAATAGACCATATGTCGGCCGCTGCGATAGACCAAGTCAGCGTGTTCATATCTACTGTTAATAATTGTGCTCCTGCAGCAGTATTTCTTAGATTTCCGCCTGTAGTACTTAATTTACCAGCACCACCATCACCATAAGAAAGATCCCATTTCTTGGCTGGTGCAATTTTAAACTCAGAATTAGCGGCAGTAAAATTGATTACCCCAACATAAACACCATTACCAGTTACCGATACAAGACTATCAGTATTTAAAATATCCCAGCCTTGATAAGCACCAGGTACATAAATCCAACTGGTTAATGGGAATGGTCTGGCACTAATTCCTACCACATTACTATAAACTGGCTCCTGGTTTTTAGAAATGGTAGATTTCACTCTGATTTCAACATCAGAGTTACCAGATGTTGGCAGATTTAATGCCAGCAGCAGGTTATTAAAATCCAATCCATTATAACTTTTACTGGTTGCTTTAGGATCAAGTGCAAATTCTCTTGTTTTATTAACCGAAAAATTCTCTCCTTTGGGCGATAATTGTAAGGTATTTGTAATAGCAGCCTGATAACCAAAATTAGCTGCATCGATAGTAAAAGTAATCACATTGGTGGTTATCAGACTTTTATCTAAAACTACCGTTGCCACAGATGCTTTTAAAGAGCCACCTGTACCAGATGTAGCCACTACCGGAGCTTCATCTTTTTGACAAGACCACAATCCCATAGCCATTAAGCCAAGAGTGATGGATTTTAAAATAAATGATTTCATATCTATTAAATATTAATATCCCGTATTCTGTGTAAGATTTGGATTAGCGATCACATCTGAAATAGGTAATGGTAGCAATGCTCGGAAATCTTCCAATGATTTCCCGGCCTTAACTCCACCTTTCCATGGCCACAAATACGCTGAACCAGTAAATTTCCCAAAACGAATCAGATCTGTCCTACGATAACCTTCCAGGTAAAGTTCTCTGCCTCGTTCATCCAGAATATCGTTCAATGTAATAGCAGATACATTTCCGGAGGTATTCCCATAAGCCCTTTGTCTAAGGGCATTAAAATAAATCAAGGCCTGATTCATTGAACCTCCGCTACCACCGCGTAGTACAGCTTCAGCATACACCAGATAAAGATCCGCCAATCTCATCAAAGGAAAATCCAGGGAAGACATTGTCCCATCCTGCGAGCCACCCATCACTCCTGTAGAACTGACATTCCTGAACTTAGTTGTCCTAAGTCCATCTGTAGAAACCGCTATGTCATCATTGGCAACTTTAGTCCCAAAGAACAAAGCCCGCTTGTCTGTATTACCACTATAATCTCCAAACAATAGAGGTAATGTACTCTTAGCACGATAGCCACTCCATCCTCCACCCGGCACACCAAATGATGCTGGATTCATAGTTGGATCTATATTCGCATTAATCAGGAAAGTAGTTCCGCCATAAGTCTGAGTTTTAAAACCATCATAATTGATGGTTAATATGATCTCTTTGCTCGTTTGATTGTTATCCGTGAGGAACAAGTTTTTATAGTTAGCAGCAAGCGTATAACCTGCCCCAATAACTTTAACTGCATAAGTAATAGCCTCAGTATATTTACCTTTACCAGCACCCAGGTAAACTTCCGAGTTCAGATAAATATGAGCTAAAACCGTCCATGCTGCAGCACGATCTGCCCGTCCATATTCATTGCTCATTGGTGCGGCCAGCTCCCCTTCTATCGCCTTCAACTCAGACTCCACATAATTAAACAAATCAGCCCGTTTAATTTGCTTAGGGTTGATTTTACCAATCTCATCAGCCTCCGTAAGGAAAGGAGGATTACCATATAAATCCATCAATACGCTATACTGATAAGCACGCAGGAACCTGGCCTCTGAGCGGTATAAATTGATATCAGCAACTGCGCTTCCGGTTATATTGCGACTACTTAATTTCTCTGGAGTACTTTCTCTCAGGAACTCATTTACCAGGGTAATCTGATAAATACTTCTGGCATATAAACCTTTAATCATGATGTTATCAGGCTCTGGCATTCCATATATTGCATCAGGAATCCCTGGATCAGGCCATGCACAACTCGATTCATCACTTGTCAGCTCCTGTAAGTTCCAGTATTGTCTTAAAAAATCTGTCTGGGCAGGATCAAGTCCTGCCAAATCGCCCACTATATTGGTTGGTCCCTTTACCCCCACCAATGCCCATGCTCCATAAACTTTAGCAAAGGCTTGTTTATAACCTTGGGGAGAACTGTAAACCTGTTCTGCAATGATATCATTGGTAGGAATAAGGTTTAAACTATCTTTTTTACAAGAGAAAGCTACTGTTCCCAAAATCAGCAAAGCAGCTTTATATATTTTATATCTATTGCTCATCTTCTTATGTTTTAACTAAAAACCAACATTTACACCCAGTGTATAAGTTCTGGGCCTTGGATATAAATTGTAATCTATGCCTGAAAAGATTTCAGGATCAATACCCTTGTAATCAGATAGCACAAATACATTCTGACAATTCGCAGAGATAGATAAAGTTGCAGTACCGGTCTTAGACAAACGTCCGGCATTAAAATTTAACCCCAGGTTATCCATCTTAAGGAAGGATGCATTCTTCAAATAATAATCACTCTTGTACTGGTTGTTTGCAAATCTCGTCTTATAAAGATCAGTACTGGTATTATTGATGAACTGCTCATTTAACATAAACCGGCTAACGCCAAATTGCGAGGAAACATTATCATAAATATACCCACCCAGGTTAGACCTCAATACCGTACTCAATGTCCACTTACCATAATTAAAAGCAGTAGTAAAGCCCATTACATAAATTGGAGCGGGTGATTTATAAAACCTCCTGTCATCATCTGTTACTCTTCCATCTCCACTCAGATCTTCATAAACACCTTCCAAAGGAAATCCGGAAACATCATAAACTTGTTTATACAGTAAAAAAGAATAAGGTTCAAGACCAACAGTATGATATTGCACATAATTATCAATACCACCAGTAATCCCTCTGGCCTGCAATTTAAATCCTGGGTTATTTTGCAAAGTCAAATTGGTCACTTTGTTTTTATTGTAACTCACATTAAAGCCAATATCCCAGTTCGCCTTTTCAGTTTTTATTAATGCAAAATTGATACTTGCTTCAATTCCTTTGTTCTCCATATTCCCGACATTGGTTAGCAGCTGGTTACTATAATTGGTTCCAATCGAGATTTCTACTGTGGACAACAGGTCTTTTGTTTTCTTGTAATAAGCATCTATGCTTCCGTAAATGCGTCCGCCCCAGAAGCCATAATCCAAACCGGCATTATAGGTAGTCGTTGATTCCCAGCGTAAATCTTTATCATAAGGAAGCGGACTATACATATGGTAAAATTCGTTCCCAAACTGATATTGTGCCTGGTCTACGCTAAGACTATAATTAGGTAAATAAGCATAATTCCCTATCCCATCTTTATTCCCGGTTTCACCATAACTTAACCTGATTTTGAGATCAGAAATCGCTTTGCTATTCTTCAGGAAAGCCTCTTCCTTAACCCGCCATGTAAAAGCTGCTGAAGGGAAATAGCCCCATCTGCCGTCCGGATTAAATTTAGAAGAGCCATCCGCACGCATAGTGGCAGATAAAATATACCGATCGGCCAGTGTGTAAATGAAACGACCATAGTAAGAGAGTAATTTATTCCGCAACACATCAAACGGGAAATTAGGCATAACCTGCACCTCGCCCAATGCATTATATGTTGGCAATCCATAATTCTTCTTAGCATTATCATAATAACCATACCCTGCCGTAATATTAAAATTACTATTAATGCTTTCTACATTTTTTGTATAATTAAGATAAGCCTCCAGAAACTTATCCTGTTGAGTTCCCAGATAAGCCAGCGAATATCCCTTAGTTAAGAAATTTGAAGCAGCATTTGCAGGAATATTGGTTACCCCCTGTCCTTTAGCTACGTCGTAACCGATATTTACATTGGCATGCAATTCAGGTAAGAAGTGGAAAGAATAATCTAACTGAAGATTACCATAACTACGGTCGGCTTTTCCCTTATTGGCATACATTTCTAATAAAGCAACAGGATTGCGCGCAGTATTGATATTGGGAACTTCATTAGGCGCTACCCCGCTAATCCATTCAAAATAATTTCCAAACTTATTATTAGCGTGCACAGGTTGCGTAGGATCAAAAGAAATCGCATTTGGAACTGCCAGCTGATTGGCAAACCGGGTATTCGAAATAGTACCTTTTAAGTTTAAATCTATTTTTAAATGATTGTCAAATAAACTCGGTGTTAAACGAATGCCACCTGTCCCCCTTTTCAACTCATCTGTACGCATGATCCCCTTCTGGTCTAAATAGCCAGCAGAAATCCGATAAGGCACATTATGGAAATTACCAGATAGGGTAAAATTGTTATCCGTACCGAAAACATTGTCGTAAATTTCGTCCTGCCAATCGGTATTTGCAGTACCCAATACCGATTTTGTTGCTGCAGTCCCATTTTCATTCACATATGCCCTTACCTGTTCAGCAGAAAATACATCTACCTTTCTGGCAACTGTAGCATAAGAGTTATTGGTATTGAAAGTGAATGTCGGTTTGGCACCGCCTCCTTTTTTAGTAGTGATCAATATCACCCCATTAGATGCCCTGGAACCATAAATAGCTGTTGCATTTGCATCCTTCAACACTGTAAAACTTTCAATATCGTTAGGATTAATCATAGAAAGCTGACTTGATGATCCACTAATACCTTCACCACTTAATGGAATCCCATCAATTACATAAAGCGGATTATTGCTTGCTGTTAAAGAAGCTCCACCCCTGATTCTGATGGTTCCTGAGGATCCCGGCTGTCCGCCCCCAGGTACAATCACCACACCTGCTACCTTACCCTGAATCAATTGATCCGGAGTGGTAACCGCACCTTTTTGAAAATCTTTGTCGTTAACTGTAGTAACTGCGCCGGTAAGATTTTTACGGGTAGTAGTTCCATAACCAATCACTACAACTTCTGTCAGACTCTTCGCATCAGGCTGCAGGTTAAAATCTACCCGAGTATTTCCAGCAACTGAAACTGGTTTTTCGAGTACCTGATAACCAACGTAACTGGCAGCAAGTATAATATTTCCAGCAGAAAGGCCGCTTAAGCTATAATTTCCTTTGGCATCGGTAGCGGTACTTCTTGTTGTTCCTTTGACAACTACAGAAGCACCTGGGAGTCCCTGACCAGTTTCATCCAGTACTTTTCCAGACACCGAACCACTTTGGGCACTCGCCTGAAATACCGATAAAAAAAACAGCAGAAAAAGTCCCGGTTTTAAAGGATAAAATCCGTTCATACAATAAATTGGTTAAATTTATATTTGGTTAAATGTTGTTTTTCAATCACCTACTTATCTGTTCGCCAGACTTGTACGCCATATGCACCAAGAGTTGCCTCTATCGTACCATCCTTAACAATTCCCTTGGCTGTCCCATATAATCCTGTAGCTTTTCGGGCAGCTGCATCACTAATTTTAAACTGCTGTTCCTGATCGGATAGATTTACTGCTACCACTACTTTTTGCTGCCCAAGGTTTCTGCTAAAAGTATAAACCTTAGCATTGTTGTTCTTTAAGGTCTGATAAGTACCCTCCACTAATGCAGCCTGTTTTTTTCTTACCGCGATCAGATCTTTATAAAAATTCCATAAAGAAGCCGGATCATCTTTCTGCTCTTCAAAAGAAATACCATCATCGCTTTTTACTGTACTTGTATCCCACCATGGGCCACTGTTTTTATACCAAAAAGCCATTCCTATACCTTCAGCCTGTTTGTGCCATTCAAAAGCTTCCCGGGATGGAATCTCATTCGCATCTGTAATGCCACCATATTTACCAAACCAGGTATCCCCAAGCATCCCTATTTCCTGTCCGTAATAAATAGAAGGAATACCACCTATCAGTAAATTTAATGCAGCTCCGACTCTTTCTTTTCCAGGATTTTGCTTTACAACTGTCGGAAACCTTGCGATATCATGATTCTCTATAAACACGATCTGTTGCTTGCCAGCCGGAGTAGTGGAAAAGGTGGTATCAGCAAAGGCAGCAATCTTTTCTTTATCAAAAGAAGGAATGGCCTGCTGAATACGAAAAGCAAAAACCCGGTCTACTGCCGCTTTATCAAGATATTCAATCCCATATGAACCCCAGTTGGCCTGTTCAGCCATAATGGTGATCTTAGGGTTGACTTCCTTTAACTGTTTAATCAATGGTACCCAGAACGTGGCAAACAGATTTGTTAAACGTTTTTTGTTATCCAGGTCATCCATCATGTGATCCAGGCGATAACCGTCTACACCATCATCAAATTTCCCATCCCCATTCGGGTCAAGCCAGAATTTAAACAACCTGGCATTGTAATCATGTACAGCCTTACTGTTTAGATTTACTGTAGTAATTTTGCGGACAGTTCCATCAAAACCCTTTAAATCTTTAAGGTCATAAACGATAGTAGATGGTTTGGTTTGTGCCAGGTCATCATACAATATATACTCAGAAAACTCAGATGCAGGATTGTTTAACGATTCTTTATACCATTGGTGGTCTTCAGTTACATACTGAGTCTCCATATCCATATAAATCTTCATTCCCCTGTTATGGATATCCTTTACCAAAGCAATATAGTCGTCCATGGTTCCATACTTCGGATCTATCTTATCAAAATTGCTGGAATAATAATTATGATAATAAACAGATTCATATAGAGGTGTCATCAGAATAGAGGTTACACCTAAATCCTGTAAATAGCCTAATTTTTCTTTTAATCCTTTTAAATCGCCGTGCTGATCCTCATTTGCATCATAAAAACTACGTTGAAAGACATGATACATAACTTCAGCATCCTTTGCTCCCTCTTCTTTCTGTGCAAGGCAACCCATCCCCAAAAGAGAAGCAAATAGTAAACCTGCAATTTTGTGTTTAATTCCGTTCATAAATAATTTGGTTAGTATTGTAATATAAGGGACGAAAGGGTATTAAAAGAGCGCTATTGCTGCTATTAAAGCAGCAAAGGGTTCAGTTCAGAATCAGCAAGTGTACCGGCAGCCTTCCCCATAAGCCATTGCTGACGATCATTCTCCTGCCATTTATGCTGTGGTTCGGTTACTTTTGCCCCATCAGCAAAGTAAATAATCGTCATTACCTCACGCATTTTATCCGAGCTGTTACCAGGGGCATTATGAATTGTATAACCTCGATGAAAAGTGGCATCACCAGCTTTCATGCTAGATGGTCTGCTGATCTCAAATCCCTTTTCCTTTACATGATCCTCAAAGGCATTTTCTGATTCATCTGAGATGATAAAATCAAACACATTATCATTTTTATGAGAACCTGAAGCAAAGGTAAGCATGCCCATTTCTGCATTTGGAATATCTATCAGTGGCATCCACATGGTAACGGTATTATTGGTATCTAAAGGCCAGTAATTCTGATCTTGATGCCATGGTGTTGGCCCCCCTCCTGGTTCTTTAAATAAAGCCTGATCATGGTACAAACGTACATTGTCTACGCCTAACAAATCTGCTGCAATTTTAGCAAAACGTTTAGCCAGTACAAATTTCTTAACAGCATCATCTCCACGCCATAAATTCATAATCTGTAAAAAGGCCTTTCCGTAAGTATCTCTATCTTCCAGTTTCCTTTTTTCTTCATTGTACTTAGCAGCAGCACTGCTGATCACTTTTTGATAAGACGCAGCATCTTCACTGCTTATTACCTGCTTAATCAGGATATGTCCGTTTTCCTTAAACTCTTGTTTTTGATCCTGGGAAATTTCTTTTAAATCATTAAGATCGGGTAGTTGCATACTTTGGGTGTTCATAATCTTTAAAATTGGTTAATTCAAAGTAAAGCCAATAACCCTTGAAAAAAAATGAACAAATTACCTGAAAAGTGGTATATATTATCCACATTATCTTTAAATCAAAATAATACTGATAAATTCACCAATTTATAATACACTAATTTTCCCTGTCATAGCCTATCATAAACTTCTTCCGATAGCTAAGTGGACTCAGTCCCATTTTGGTTTTAAAAACTTTATAGAAGTGAGAAACATCTGTAAATCCACTATTGAAGGCAATATCGGATACAGGTTTATCCGTTTCTATCAATTGCTGGGTTGCATAATTGAGGCGATACTGGATCACCATCTCCATAAAAGTTTTACGGGTAATCTTTTTAAAGTACTTACAAAATGCATTGGTGGTCATATTTGTTAATGCAGCAGCGTCGTTTAGAGATACCTGTTTCCTGAAGTTCTCTACAAGGTAAGCCAAAACCGGATTAATTCTTTTTTGATCAACCAAACTTAGACGGGCTACATTTGGTTCTTTATCTAACAATACCAATTTGGACGACTGCGTAAGCTGATAAAGGATCTTAAGAAAGTCTATTAATATATGAAAGCTATCCTGCTGTTTCATGGCTAAAATAGCTGCATATACCTGTTCAAAACTGATTTGATCAAACCATATTCCATTCGCAGCTTTTTGAAACATGGATTTAATAGGCGCATTTTCAGGCTTATCAAAAAAGCTATCCCCCATAAAATCTACTGAAAACTGTATCACGATTGCCCCTGCATCAGGTTGCTTTTCTGGGACAAGTTTCCAGCAATGCGGCAAATTAGCCCCTACCAGTACCATATCACCAGCTTTAAAATCGGCCATATGATTACCAATATAACGCTTGCCTTTGCCATTTAAGATCAAAGTCAGCTCATATTCAGCATGAAAATGATAAGGCGCCCTAAAAGCCTCATCACCAAATGCACGGATCAGAAAAGATTGTTCACTTGCGGGTTGTACAATTTCAGGTGTCGCTCTAATCATTGTCTTTTTTTAACTCTAATATAATTTATTTCTATCCAAAAAGATAAAATACTCCATTTTTAAGCCAACTTCTGCATTGTATGTATAAGTTATTAACCTTTATTTTGAGATAAACCAGCCTATCTAAAAAAACGGATAGAAATATAAATACTGTAGGAATGAGTAAAATCCCATTAACCATTGCATTGCTGATTGGAATAAATTGCTGCGCGCTTCAATTGGTGGCGCAAACTGTTAAATTAACCATCAAAGTTATTGAGCCATTTAAAACAGCAGACACCTTATTGATTATTGGCGATCAGCCACAATGGGGAGACTGGATTTATCCACGCAGTCAGAAAATGCAAAAGATAAACGACAGTACCTGGATACAAGAGATTAGCTTACCTGTAAATACAAAAGTAAACTTTAAAATCACCCGTGGTTCTTATTATAAGGAGGCACTTTACAACAACAATGGACAAGTTCCCGCTGCTACCGCATTAACATTAACAAAAGATACCATTTGTACCTTACGTCCAAGTAGCTGGAATGACATTTATCAACGCAGTATTACAGGCACAGTCAGATACTACCATAACTTTAGCAGTCCTCTATTAAAAAACACACGAAATGTAGTGGTATGGTTGCCCCCATCTTACGAGAAACAACCCGGTAAAAAATACCCGGTATTGTATGCACACGATGGTCAAAACATCTTTGACCATACCAATGGGTCAGGAAATGAATGGCATATGGATGAAATTGCCGACAGTCTGATGCGAAATGGTCAAACCGAAGAATTTATCATTGTAGGTATTGCCAATACGAAAGACCGTTGGGTCGAATACTCTGGTACTCCTGAAGGGATGAATTATATTAAATTTATTGCGACTGAACTCAAACCATTTATTGATCGCAACTTCAGGACTTTAAAAGACAAAGCCAATACAGCTGCCATAGGCTCTTCTATGGGTGGACTCATCTCGTTTTATATGGTGTGGCATTACCCTGAAGTTTTTTCTAAAGCCGCATGTTTGTCCAGTGGTTTTTACTTCGACGAAGGAAATATACTGGCTAAGGCTGCACAACAAAACAGTCGTCTAAACGGCAGCAAGCTTTACCTGGATTGCGGCGGATTAGATCTGGATAAAGATTTCTTACCGGCAAATGAGCAGATGAACAAAATTTTATCGAAAAACAAGCTCATCAAATTAAAATATGAGTATTTCCCAGACGATAAGCATAACGAAATTGCCTGGGCAAAAAGACTTGATATCCCATTAACGTTCCTTTTTGGAAAATAAAATACATACGCCATGTCTATCAAATGCAAAGCAGCGATCACCAATGGAAAGGGTGAATTTTATATAGGAGAAATACAGGTTGGTGAGCCAGAATCTGATGAAATCAGGATAAAAATCATGTCTGCCGGTTTATGCCATACAGATTTCGACTCCCTGAACTGGGGTAAGAAAATGGTGATCGGTCATGAAGGTTCGGGCATCATTGAAAAAATAGGATCAGCAGTTACCGGGTTTAAAATAGGCGATCAAGTGATTCTAAATTGGGCAATGCCCTGCGAACATTGTTTTCAATGTATGGAAGGCAACCAACACATTTGCGAAAACAACTCACCTGTTACAGGCGGCATGTACGGTCCAAATGGTGGACATGCCCATAGTTTAGGTACTATTATAGACGGAGAGGCTGTTGAACGTTCATTTAACCTGGGCACTATTGCCGAATACACTTTAGTTAAAGCATCAGCAGCTGTTATAAACACATCAGCAAAGATGTCATTTCCTGCAGCAAGCATTATCAGCTGTGGCATCATGACAGGTTACGGATCTGTTGTAAATGCAGCCAAAGTGAAACCAGGCACCAGTGTAGTTGTTTTAGGCACTGGAGGCGTTGGCCTCAGTGTGATACAGGCCGCTAAAATATCAGGTGCAGTAAAAATCATTGCGGTAGACATCAATCCGAAAAGATTAGAAATGGCTCTGGCATTTGGTGCCACCGATACCATCCTTGCAGAAAAAACGGATAAAGGTTTATTAAATGCGGCCTCACAGGTTAAAGCAATGACCAATGATCGCGGGGCAGATTATGCATTTGAATGTACTGCCATCCCTGATTTGGGGGCTGCACCACTTGCAATGGTTAGAAATGCTGGGACTGCTGTTCAGGTAAGTGGAATTGAACAGGAAATATCATTTGACATGAATTTATTTGAATGGGATAAGGTATATATCAATCCTTTATATGGGAAATGCAGACCGAAAGTTGATTTACCAGCCATCGTTGCCTTGTATGACAAGGGTTTGCTTCAACTTGAAGAAATGGTTACCAACACTTATCCTATTAACGAGTTACAACAGGCTTTTGATGATATGCTGGCTGGCAAAAATGCCAAAGGGGTTATTGTATTTAATTAAATTTTGAGCTATATGTCTGCATTCAGAACCTTAGAAATATCAAATCCTGCGTTCGAAAAAGATCACCTCCGATTCATAACCATAGGAACAGATACGCTTGCCGGCAGGGCAGATATATGCGTATTTGTCCCCCCGGGAACTGATGAACTTAAAAATTTACCTGTAGCAATTTTGCTGCATGGCGTATATGGAAGTTCCTGGAGCTGGGCCTTTAGCGGAGGTGTACACTTACTAGCTATGGATATGATTCAGCGCAGAACTTTACCGAATATGATCATTGCCATGCCTTCTGATGGTCTATGGGGAGACGGCTCTGCGTATTTGCCCCATCATCAGCAAGATTTCGAAAAATGGATTAGCACTGATGTACCACTTGCACTTGCTGAAGCATTGCCTCAGGTATCAAATCAATCGGCTTTTTTTATCTGCGGATTGTCGATGGGTGGTTTCGGAGCATTAAAGATTGGCGTGAAATACCAACATTTATTTCGGGCTGTTTCTGCACACTCCTCCATCACTGCGCTCGAACAAATGAATCTGTTTACCAAAACTGCTGTCTCCACCTATCATCAGCCAGATCCTGTAGATGAAACCGTTCTGGCAACGATCCTAAAATTCAAAGATATCTTACCGCCAATTCGTTTTGACTGCGGACAGCAAGATCTCCTGATTAATCAGAACCGAAGCTTGCACCAGCAATTGAAAGAACACCAGATAGCTCACCAATACGAAGAGTTTGAAGGGGGACATGAATGGCCTTATTGGCAGGAACACGTATCAAAATCTCTACTTTTTTTTGCGCAGCATCTCCATACTAATTAAAATCCTATTTTATAGTCCAGTTCCATTTCAACCATATATCATAAAACTTCAAACCAAATCGTATGAACATAATACAAAAGCGTACCATTAAACCACAGCTATCCCTTTATCAGATCTTTAACATGAGCTTTGGTTTTCTGGGCATACAATTTGGCTTTGCATTACAAACCGGGAATGCTTCCAGGATTTTGCAAACTTTTGGGGCCGATATAGAGCATTTATCTTTATTCTGGCTGGCGGCTCCTATCAGTGGAATGCTTATTCAACCCATTATAGGCCATTATAGCGACCATACCTGGACACGTTTAGGACGCAGGCGTCCATATTTTCTGGTAGGTGCAATCATCGCCGCCATTTCTCTGGCTTTAATGCCTAATGCCGTATGGTTTACTGCAATGCTCCCCCCACTAATGATTGGTGCGGGTATGTTAATGCTCATGGATGCTTCATTCAACGTGGCTATGGAGCCATTTAGAGCACTGGTGGCCGATAATCTACCCAGCAATCAGCGCAGTATTGGGTTTTCGGTTCAAACCTTTCTGATTGGCACAGGAGCGATTATAGGATCATTTCTACCTTACCTACTTGCTGAGTACGGAGGCATTTCAAAAACAGCAGCTCCCGGCGAAGTTCCAGACAACGTAATTTACTCCTTCTATGCTGGGGCTTTAGTTTTGCTTGGCACCTTATTATGGACTGTTTTTACCACCAAAGAATATTCTCCGGAAGAACATCAATCATTTGACCCGGATCACCATACTGAAGCGTCTAAAAAAGGATTAATACATATTCTGAAAGACTTTTCTACCATGCCCCAAGTCATGGTCAGATTGGGCATTGTACAGTTCTTTTCCTGGTTTGCGTTATTTTCTATGTGGGTATTCACCACACCCGCAATTGCACAGCACATATATCATCTCGCTCCAACAGATACCTCTTCTACACATTATGCCGATGCAGGCAATTGGACAGGAATTCTTTTTGGAATATACAATGTGGTATCGGCCATATATGCAGCCTTGCTTCCTTCTCTATTTAAAATAATGGGCAAACGAAATACACATATCTTTTCATTAGCTGCAGCTGGAATAGGCTTATTGTCGATCTATTTTATTCATGACGTACACTTATTGATCTTTCCAATGATTGCTGTTGGACTGGCCTGGGGTAGTATCCTGACTACTCCATACGCCATACTTTCCAATTCCATTCCATCCCACAAGATGGGTATATATATGGGGCTTTTTAATTTCTTTATTACCCTTCCACAATTGGTAAACGGCTTTATAGGTGGCTATATGATCAAATATTTATTTGATGGGTATGCCATTTACGCTTTAATTACGGCTGGTGCTTTTATGATTCTGGCTGCATTATCCACTCTTTTGGTTAAACCACAGAATAAAGAAGCGATATAGCCTTTAAGCCAACTGTGCGTAACAAAGTCCGGCCTGAAAATCCAATAATGCTTTTTTTCTAATGATCAAATCTGTTGCCCGGGCCTTGCTCACGTCATAACCTATAGCCTCAAATTGCTTTAATGTATGTTCCAGCTCATAAAAATCACGATATTTCATTTTTAATTCGTACAAAACATGCCTTTGTGCTGCTATGAAGTGGAAATATCTAAAAATATTTAGATCTCTTTCCTTTAACCGGACATTTAACAAATCATACTCATCCTTCAAAGCAGGGTCATTGCTAATTTCATTTAACCTGTAAACATCATTTATGGCCTGTTCATTAAACAGCTGATCAATATGATAGATAGGGATAACTACAGGATTTTGATAAATATCTTCAAGTTTTTCGGTAAATGGCTCTCTGTAATTAAAGTAACCGTTATAAACATCTGGATATTTCTTATCATAATTCATATTGTCGTTAGGTTTTGATTAGGTTCTGCAAATTAAAAAAATAAAACTTAATCTCAGCTAAAGTGTTAATATATAAGGTATCTGTTAGCATTTAACCATAATACAATTGCGATGGAAAATTTAGAAATACAACCGGAAGACTTCGATATTAACATTAGTTTAAATGGTTCTATGAAGACAATTCAGGTGAAACCTGAAGAAACCACAGATGGTGCTGAATATTTCAAATGTAATCTGGACGGTAAAAACATTACACAGATCAGACAGGAAAAAGATGGGAGTTGGGAACAGATTTGGGGAGATCTAAGCAATATTGATGTTGTTAACATTGGGAAAGCAATAGCTGCATATAGCAGATAGAATGGCAAACAGACAAATTATCAATACTATGAGTATACATCAAAATACCTTAAAATTACGTTCCGGAAAATTTTCTATTGAAAAACAACACTACGAAAATATAGCATTGAATGAAAGAATGATCTCTATGCTATTAGGGGGATTCTTAATGGGAAGAGGAATAAAACGTCCACTTCGTACTTCATTTTTATATGGTTCTTACCTGGCATACCGTGCTTTCACAGGTCATTGCATGTTTTATGAACTGCTCGGCATTGATGCGAGCAGGCCACATGCAATTAACATAAGAGGTGAATTTATTATCGATCGCCCTACGCAGGAAGTTTATACTTACTGGCGTAATTTGAGTAACCTCCCAATAAGTATAAATCATCTGCTAAATGTGGAAATGGAGGGGGAAAATCTCTCCCGTTGGAAATCTAATATCCTTGGCAACGTATTTCCTGTAGATTGGCATGCTGAAATTGTTAAGGATGAACCCGGACGGTTAATTGGCTGGCGTTCCGCTCCCGGCACATTGATTCATCACATTGGCCGGGTTGAGTTTGCTGAGCGTACGGATCCACAGGAAACGTTACTCAAAATTATAATTTCCTACCACCCACCTGCAGGCGGTATAGGATTAGGCCTTGCTAAATTATTAAATCCCTACTTTGAAAGCTTACTTAAAAAAGAAATTAAAACGTTTAAATATAAAATAGAAACAACTATGCCGCTCCACCGGTTTTAGCTACAATCATCATCAAAAAGCTAAGAATATACAAGGAAAGGATAATGATGGTGATAATACCCCAGAACTTAAACAAGGACTTCATCTTTTTCATTGCTACAGTAAAATTCTCCTGATCAGCATATAAAACTGCTGTAGTCGCTGCATTTGAGTATTTGAACAATAAAAAGCTAGGATAAAACAGCATTAACGAAAGACATAAAAAATACACCGTTAAAAATGCAGTTCCCATTTGTACTAAAGCATTCCCGGGCGCTGCTAATGCTAGCCCATCGATAATTGCATTGGCACTAAAAGCCATCAAAGCTAGAAAAACAGCTACCACCAAGCCCACAACGGAAAGAAATTTCGTCCACTTTGCTGTTTCATAAATATAACTTCTGATCTCTTCTGTTACCACCAATTGCTCTTGCTCCTGACCAGATTCTTCTACTGACTCAGCTTCTTCAAAATTATCCATAGTTGTTAATTATTATTCAATAATGTTAAGTAGCCCTAAACATAAAAAATATTTTTAAAAAATTGATACCTTTGCGCCAAATCAAGAAAAAAATCATTCATGGCATTACAATGTGGTATAGTTGGTTTACCAAATGTTGGAAAATCTACATTATTTAACTGTTTATCTAACGCAAAGGCCCAGGCGGCAAACTTTCCTTTCTGTACAATCGAACCGAATATAGGTGTAATTACCGTACCGGACGAAAGATTGACAAAATTAGCAGAATTGGTTAAGCCAAACCGCATTGTTCCAAACACCATCGAAATCGTTGATATTGCAGGTCTTGTAAAAGGTGCATCTAAAGGTGAAGGTTTAGGGAACCAGTTTTTAGGTAATATCAGAGCAACAAATGCAATTATTCATGTGTTACGTTGTTTTGATGATGGAAATGTGATTCACGTGGATGGTTCTGTTGATCCAATCCGCGACAAAGAGATCATTGATACTGAATTACAGTTGAAAGATCTGGATACTGTTACAAAACGTATTCAGAAAGTAGAGAAAATGGCTAAGACTGATAAGGATGCCAAAAGAACTTTCGATATCTTAAGTGTAATTAAAACGCATATTGAGAGTGGTAAATCTGTTCGTTCGGCAGCAGTTTCAGCTGAAGATTTTGAGTATATCCAGGATCTGGGTTTACTTACACAAAAACCCGTAATGTACGCTTGTAATGTTGACGAAGCATCTGTAGTTACAGGAAATGCTTATGTTGACCGTGTAAGAGAGGCTGTAAAAGACGAAAATGCTGAAGTCCTTGTTATTTCTGCTAAAATAGAATCTGAAATTGCTGAGCTTGAAAGTTATGAAGAGCGTCAGGAGTTTTTAGCTGATCTAGGCTTAACTGAATCTGGTGTAAATAAGCTGATTGTTGCGGCTTATCGTTTATTAGATTTATACACTTACTTTACTGCTGGTGTGCAAGAAGTAAGAGCGTGGACAATTACTAAAGGCTTTACTGCCCCTCAGGCTGCTGGAGTTATTCATACTGATTTCGAAAAAGGCTTTATCCGTGCAGAGGTGATTAAATATGAAGATTTTATAACCCTAGGTTCAGAGAATGCGTGTAAAGAGGCAGGTAAATTATCTGTTGAAGGTAAAACATACGTTGTAGCAGATGGCGACATCATGCACTTCAGGTTTAACGTTTAGTAGTGAAAATAAAGCAAGACTCTTCGAAGTCTGGAACCTTTTGCCATGAAGGATGGCAAAAATTCCTATGTCCTCTCTGAGCATGCATTATTTTCTGCGCAAAACGAAGGATAGATCATTTAAAAAAAAGCAAAAGATAAATAGATGAAACAAATTAAGTATATAGTAGCTATAGCAGCAATTACACTTGGCTTTTCTGCTTGTAAAAAAGGTTTTGATGCTGAAGCTCAGTTCGCTGCAGACACAACTGCAATCAGGGCTTATGTAACAGCGAATAACATTCCTGCTGTAAAGGATGATTATGGTGTATTTCATCATGTGATCACACCAGGTTCTGGCTCAGTAAAATACACTGGAAGCAGCTTGGTTACAGTGGATTACTATGGCAAGATATTGTCTGGATCTGAAAATTTTGACAGCAGTAACGGTAGCCCAAGAGAGTTTACACTTGGTGGTTTAATCACGGGTTGGCAAATTGGTATACCTTACATTCAAAAGGGTGGTAAAATCAGACTTTTCATTCCTTCTAAATATGGTTATGGTAATGATTCACAACCAGGTATTCCAGCTAATTCTGTATTGGATTTCACTATTGCTTTATCAGACGTTAAATAGTATAAAGAGAATACTTCATTTAAAGGGCCGATCATTATGAAATGATCAGCCCTTTTGTTTATAACCTATTTTCCTTTCAGATTGTAGTTCATTATGGCTAGAGTAGTACTCCTTTTAAGAAGAACAGCGCCATAGAGAAATAAATGATGAGGCCTGTTACATCCACCAGAGTCGCTACAAATGGCGTAGACGATACAGCAGGGTCGGCACCAAGTTTCTTTAATAGTAGCGGCAGCATAGAGCCCATTAAGGTGCCCCACAGCACCACGCCAATTAAAGAACATCCAACCACCAATCCTATTAATACAGGCTCAGTAAGTGAGCCTGAAAATACTTGCCAAAAAATAATAACAGAGAAACTCAACAAGCATAAAGTCGTACCCAAAAAGACTCCTGAGAAGATCTCCCTGCGCATTACCCGCCACCAGTCTTTAATGGTAATTTCCCCAAGAGCCATTGCCTGAATGATTAACGTTGCTGCCTGTGAACCACTATTCCCTCCACTTGAAATAATTAATGGTATGAATGTAGCCAGGATCACTACTTTTTCAATTTGCTGTTCAAAATTTGACATAGCAAAAATGGTTAACAGCTCTCCAAAGAAAAGTACGATTAACCAAACTACCCTTTTTTTATATAATTGAAATACCGGAACATCAAGGTATGGTTCATCCAAAGCCTGGGTACCCCCTATCTTATGGATATCTTCCGTATATTCTTCATTCGCTATCCATAAAATATCATCAACAGTTACTATTCCAAGCAAAACATGATTGTCATCAACAACTGGTAAAGCCACCCTGTTATTCATCCTAAACACATTAATGGCATCCTCCTGTGGATCATTAACTTTTAATGATATCAATCTATGATCGGTTAATTCACCAATTTTAGCTTCTGGATCAGCAAGCAGGACTTCCCTGATTCGGATATCATCAAGCAATACACCATCCTTATCAATTACATAGATCACATCAATCGTCTCTGAATTTTTTCCGTAACGTCTGATGTGTGCCAATACCCGATTTACTGTCCAATCTTTCTTAACGGCCACATAGTCTGGTGTCATTAATCGACCCACACTATCCTCCTCATACCCCAAAAGTGAAAGAGCCTCTATCCTATCTTTTGCGGGTAACAGGATAATCAATTTCTTTACGGCATCACCTTTTAATTCACTAAATAAAGAAGTCCGGTCATCTGGAGGCAAAAGATTGATTAATTCTGCAAGCTTATTACCCGGAAGTTTCTTAATAATCCTTTCCTGAGTTGGAAAGTCAAGGATCCTGAAAACATTTACCGCTCTTTTAATAGATAGCGTATCAATAAATTTTACTGCATACTGAGGAAGCTCATCTATCAGATGCTCAACATCTGAAATGTTAAGATTATCCAGATAAACTTTTAATTGCGCGTCATCCTCCTGTTCTATCAGTACAACAACCTCTTCAACAACTTCCTCTTCCATATATATGCAATTCTTTTACATCCTCATTCTATTATTCTACAGTTTTGCAAAAGTGCCTTTTATTTTTCAAAAAGCAGCCTTTTCATCAGTATAAATTTGGTTTAACCCTATCCTGGCTCTACATTCACCTTAGCACCTAACTTGATCACCCCAATAACTACCCTGCTCAACAAAGAACACTTTATTTAACCTTCATGCTTTACCAACTCGAATAACCACCCTGCTTGACAAAAAAATCACCTTCTCCAAAGCGACCTCAGGCGCTGTTGCCCTTCAGCAACAGATGCCAGACGCTGAGGAGAATGGTTATTTTTTTCTTTACATTTGAACCCATGATTTCTAAAAACCAAGAAAAACGACCAGCAGCATTAAGTTTTATTTTCATTACATTATTGATTGATGTAATTGGCCTGGCCATAATTATCCCTGTTTTCCCAAAGCTTATTGAGGGACTTATCAATGGTGATATCAGCGAAGCTTCTAAAATTTCTGGTCTTTTACTGGTAGCTTATGCAGTAATGCAATTTTTATGTGCCCCATTAGTAGGAAATCTCAGTGATAAATACGGTCGTCGTCCCGTTCTATTATTTTCACTCCTTGGTTTTGGAATAGACTATCTTTTCCTTGCTTTTGCTCCCACTATAGGTTGGTTATTTCTGGGACGGATTATTGCTGGAATTACAGGAGCAAGTTTTACCACTGCATCTGCTTATATAGCAGATGTGAGTAGTCCAGAAAAAAGAGCTCAGAACTTTGGAATGATCGGAGTTGCATTCGGACTGGGATTTATATTAGGTCCGGTTATTGGAGGCGTATTAGGTAAAATAGATGTACACTACCCGTTTTATGCTGCAGCTGCTCTAGCTTTATTAAATGCAGCTTATGGGTATTTTATTTTACCAGAATCACTTCCAAAAGAACACCGTCGCGAGTTAGACTGGAAGCGTTGCAATCCCTTAGGTTCATTACTTCAATTAAAAAAATACCCATCAGTGATCAGTCTATCGGTATGTCTGTTTATTATTTATTTCGCAGCTCATGCAGTACAAAGCGTATGGACATTCTACACTATGCAGAAATTTAACTGGAATGAAGATACAGTAGGATATTCCTTAGGCTTTATCGGCTTGATGATTGCCATAGTACAAGGCGGACTAATTCGCATTGCAATTCCCAAACTAGGACAAGAACGCAGCATATGGATTGGATTAATGTTATATGCTATAGGTATGGTACTATTTGGCCTGGCCAATCAAGGCTGGATGATGTTTGCTTTTATGGTTCCTTATGCACTGGGAGGAATAGCTGGTCCAGCACTGCAAGGCATTATGACCAACCAGGTGCCCGCAAATGAACAAGGCGAGCTACAAGGTAGTTTAACCAGTTTAATGAGCCTAAGCTCTATCTTTGGCCCCTGGTTTATGACTTATACTTTTTATTATTTCACCAATGCAAATGCTCCGGCATATATTCCGGGCGCGCCTTATTTTGTTGCTGCCGCGTTGATGATGTTAAGTGCAATACTTGCCATGCGCAGCTTTAAAAAGAAATAAAAATATATCAGTCTAAATACATCATATGAAACAGATGATTGTTATATCATTTAATTATGTAATCCCTTTTTCCTCAGATACTCTATTAATTCTTTAGGTCGATCCGTCTGAATCATAGTTGCACCTTTATTGATAACCCAACCCCAGCTTTGTTCTGCTTTATTTTCTTCAACTGCCATATCATCATGATGTCCACCATTCAAACTAGGCCACAACGTATTGATCCAAATCTTTGAACCTGATTTTCTGATAAAACTCAGATCCTTTAACATAGAAATAGTATCTGTATTAAAAACCAGTTCAAATGCTACAGGCTTAAGTTGTTTACTAAAATTGTTAATTACTTCCTTGGCACCGGGCTTAGTAATATTTACAACAGGCATATATATTACATTACTTAATATATCGCCGTGTTCAGAAAGTACCTGATCATACCTTTTTCCACCTTTAATAACCACTTGTTTTGCAGTTCCTGTTTTTTTAACCACTTCATAAGCTTCTTTAAAATGGTTGTACCCTTTATCTATGTTCACCAGGATATTCCCTTTACAAGCATTAAGTGCTTCCTCTAGTGTTGGAATTCTGTGTGATGTTGGCACACCCGCACCATTGCGTAAATACATTTTCTTTATTTCTTCAAGTGTAAAATCACTCACTTTACCTTTACTAGTAGTTGTCCTGTCAAGCTTAGTATCGTGCATTAATACCAACTCTCCATCTTTTGTTTTCTGAATATCAATTTCTACCATATCAACTCCCATTTCTATCACATTTTTTATGGCCTGTACAGAGTTTTCAGGGGCACTACGCCAGTCACCTCTATGTGCAATAACCATTACATTTTTAGACATTGGACTATTAAGGGTTTTCAACAAAGCATCTACTTTCTTTGTACCAGATATGGTTTGTGCTTGTAAAATTTGGGCGAAAAATATACCCAAAAACAATAGAAACTGTTTTTTAAACATTTGTTATAACTTAATTATTTATGAAGTTGATTTAAGCTGGAAAGTTAGTGAAAATTAACATAAGAGAAATATCACCTTACCTCTTTACCCGCGAAATCATATTAAAATTCATATTTGTTAAAAAAAGAATCATAATTTCTGGCACATTATTAGACAATACTTATCAAATACATAAATTATGAAAATGACTTATTTGATTCTTGCAATTGCGACAATTATGTTCACCAGTTCATGTTACACAACAAGAACAGCTGGAAATAGTGGTAAAGTGCCCCCAGGCCAGGCAAAAAAAGGAACCGGTTCAAAGTCGGCCAAACCATTTGCCCCAGGTCAGCAAAAAAAGCATTAATAAAAAAGCTCCTTTTCAGGAGCCTTTTTAGCTTTTCACTATGACATAAAAAGCGTGTGTATTATCAGAATGGTGATAATTTCTTCGTCTAATTTATTGCTTAAGCGTAATCGTTCCTAAACTGGTATTTTGGCCAAGAGCCACATTTACATTTGTTATTGTGCTGTCTTTATAACCTACAACAGGTGCGAATTTCACAGAATAATTCCCTGCTGCAAGTCCACCAACCGTAAATTTACCACTCAAAGGATCTGCAATTGTACCAACCGTATCAGTTCCTGCAATAACCAATACTTCAGGATGACTTAATAAAGGCAATACGGTTCCAGATATTAATCCTGATGTTGCAGCTGTTAATCCTCTCACGACAGGTTTAAGCAAGTACTTTCCATTCCCTGTACTTACAATGGATTTTGCTGCATCGAAATCCAACAATAGTGAATAAGTCACCCCAGGTAACAAAGATGGATTTTCTTTAAGTTTAACTTTCCATCCTGAAGATTGAGCACTTGGAGTTTTTAAATCTTGAGATATACCACCAACAACAATCGTATTTCCTGAATCGTTTAATACCAATCTAATTTCAGTAATCTCCCCACTAGGCATCTCTCCTGAAGCCACTAGGATATCAGGATTACTAGTCCCAATTCTGAAATCTAAAATATTAAAGACATTTGTTGTGGCATCAAAAGCATATGACTTACCTCCTGAAAATAATATAATCTCTTTGACATTCAGATTAATTTCATCAAAATCTCCTGGCGCATCAGTCATTCTTATCTCTACCTTGGTTGTTCCATTAGCAGTACCATTCTTGTCTTTTGTACATCCACTTAGAATAGCCATACCCGCAAAAAATAAAGCGATCCCTAAATAAACAATTCTCTTCTTCATAATTTTAGTTTTAATGTGTATTAACTTTCCGTTATACAAAATTCAAAAATGAAGATGAAATCAACATGAAATATCAAAACTAATTGACACTCGAATTTCATCTTAATTTCATCTTTGGTACGGAGCTTTGTGAACATACTTTATTATATTTACCTAATGGACAGACCATTCATTTTCAAATATTTATTAATGTTTGCCTTTATTTTGGTGCTACCTCTATTAGTACATGCCAACCTATCGTATTCATCTGGTTCCTATTTGCAGGATGAGAAAAAAGATAAAAGCAAGAAAACACCTGATCATAATAAAAAACCGGATAATAAGCAGGAACCCAATCAGCCGGACATACAAAAGGTTCCAAAAGCTCGCAAGCAAGGAAGGCCACCTGTTGTGATTAAACCAAAAATCAAAACAAAGCCAAAGGTTATTCGTCCAAATATTAAAAGACCATAGCGTGTAACCTATGAGATTTACTTTTCTATTAATTCTAATTATCATAACTTCCTTTAATGCGCTTGCGCAACAAGACAGTACTGAAAAAACAACCGTAACATTAGCTACGCTTTATAACAGTAACGTAAGTTATTATGGACAAACTACCAATGAAAAACTTCCCTATGTATTAGGTAATGCAACAGTCCGATTTCCTATCGGCTTGTACTTATCAGCTGGTGCCTATAAGTTGCTAAATTACGGCTCAGGCCTATCCGAAATAGATATTGGCATTGGTTATGATCATAATTTCAACGAGAAGATTAATACAACACTAGCTTATACACGTTCTTTTTTTCCGGCAAATTCCCCCTTGCTACAAGCTTCTAATGAAAATAATATAAACTTATCTATAAATTATGCATGGAAATGGCTTAAAAGCTCACTTAGTACAGATTATGCATTTGGGAAAGAGAATGATATATTCTTGAGTTTAGCACACTCTAAAGAAATCAAAATTGGCAGTTTATTTAATGAGAAAGACTTACTTTCAATAGAACCTACTTTTGAACTTATAGCTGGCACCCGTCATTTTTACGAAACCTACACGATAGAAAAAAGTAAACGTGACAATGCTCATGGAAAGGGAAAAGGCCCTGCATCTCCTGGAAATTCTAATTCCATATCCACCACTACTGTGGCTTCTGAAAGTTTTAATCTATTATCTTACAATTTTAAGCTTCCATTAAGTTTAAGCAGGGCGTATTATATTGCAGAAATTAGTTATCAAATGTCTATTCTGGGTTCTAAAGCCGAAACAGATTTAAAACCTCAACAATCATTTTTTGGTGTAGCCTTTTACTATCAGTTTTAATTTAATTACCTATGAGAGTACTAATCGTTGATGATGAAAAGACAATTGCTTCTGAGATGGTAGCATTTTTAAAAAAAAGCTTCTATTTATGTGATACTGCTCATACATTAAAAGAAGGGCTTGAGCAACTTGAACTAAATAAATACGACTTTGTTTTAATAGACTTAAGTTTACCAGATGGCAATGGATTAAAAATTCTTGAAAGTGCCAAAAAGAATAACCCCGATGCAGCGTATATTATTATATCAGCAAGAACAAATCTAAAAGACAGAGTTAAGGGGCTGGACCTTGGGGCAGATGATTACCTGGCAAAACCATTTTATCTTTTAGAATTGCAATCCAGAATGCAAGCTATTGCGCGTCGCAAGTTCAACATCACCGAAGAGTTATTGTCAATTGGAGAGTTCAATATAGATTTTCAAAAAAGAGTTATCTTATTTAAGGAACAGACAATCGAACTCTCACGCAAGGAATTTGATCTTCTTAGTTATCTTTTACTTCATAAAAACCGTGTCTTAACACGTGTTCAACTTAGTGAACACATTTGGGGCTCTTTTGTGAATGACAATTATGATTCTAATTATATCGATGCCCATATTAAGAATATCCGTAAAAAACTTAATGTATGGGCTGCCACTGAATGGCTGGAAACTGTACGTGGTGTAGGCTATCGAATTAAGAAATAACATGAAATTATCAACCAAACTTACCCTTTTCATTACTAGTTCAAAACTAGTAATAGTCTTGTTATTTGTTCTGACATTACCTTTTCTGGTCAGGCAAATTGCTTCTGAATATACCAACTATACACTAAAACAGCAACGAAAAAAAGTGCTCAGTATAGTGAAAAAAAATGGCTTGGATTATTACTTTCAAGGTGATGACAATTATGGTAGTTATACCATGCTAAAAGAAGAATTTATAGCCCTCCTACCTGTTCATAATAATCTAAAAATAGATGATATTAAAAATTCCCAGCGACTTATAGAAAGCGACACACTTAACTATAGGGTGTTGAGCTACACTTTTAAAGACAAAAACAAAAACTACTTGCTGGAAATTGGCAAAACGACAGCAAGTATTAATCAATATAACAAACCTCTGCAACGTGTTGCCTTATATGTGTTGATCACCCTTATTGCCTTGACAATATTACTTGATCTTACCTTTATAAGGGTGCTGATCCGACCACTTGCAGAAATTATCAATACAAAACTTGTAAACCGAAAATTCCCTTTTAAAGATGGAAAAGAAAGCATTAAAACCAGTACTGCTGATTTTAAATATTTAGACGAGTCTCTTGTAATATTAATGAAACAGATCAATGAAGCTTTCTATAAGGAGCGAGAGTTTACATCCAATGCCTCTCATGAACTGATGACTCCTATTAGTATTCTTCAAAATAAAATGGAGAATTTGCTGACGGATGAAACTCTTGATGAACCATCATTAATGGCCATTTTGGAAATGATGAAAACGGTAGATAGATTAAAGAATATTACCAAGTCTCTATTATTGATTTCCAGAATAGATAATGAACAATATATTAGAAATGATGAGGTTAAACCCATTCTAATATTCAACGAAATCATAGAAGAAATTAGTCATAGGTTAGAGGAAAAACAAGTCCAGATTTTTCTTAATATTTCCGCAGAGTCTACATTAAAAAATGTAAATAAGGACCTATTGTTTCAACTATTTTTTAATCTGGTTCATAATGCCATCAAGTTTAACCGGAACAATGGAAGTATTCATATTAATGATAAATATTTAAATAATGGAAGCTATGAAATCAACATTATCGATACTGGTATTGGAATACCAAAAGCCGATTTGCCGTTTATTTTTGACCGCTTCACAAAAACAAATCTTGAAGGTGATGTGGGCTATGGTTTAGGATTAGCCATTGTAAAAAGTATTGCGGCATACCATCAAATGCAAATTAGTGTTCAATCTGAAATTGGAGAGGGAACAACTTTTAGAATATTATTTTAGAAACCCGTGACATCTTGCCACGGGTTCACTGTTAAACCTCGTTCTATTTATCGCTAACAGATTTTTTTAATATAACAGCAATCGATCTGGTATTCACTTTTCCAATCCTTTTCCCACCTTTAAATGTCGTCGCTTTTATGGTCACTGGTATTTTACTTTTAAAAGTACCAGTATAAAGTTTTGAATCCATTGATGGCTCAGTTCCATCTATTGTATATCTAATTTCCGGTTTGTAATTATAAGCGGCTAAAGAAATATCTGCAGAGGCTGATGCCGTATCTATTTTAGCCTCACACCAAACCGAATAAATGCTCTTCGCATAATTAATATCAGCAGCCTTATACTTAATAAATTCATGTTCCAATCTTCTTGAAAAATCAGTCCAATTTTTTAATGTGCTAGATGTCCATCCTACCTCTGCAACCGCAGCCAATCTTGGGAACAACATATACTCTACAGACTCAGGTGAATGAATATACTCTGTCCAGACATTTGCTTGGACACCTTTGATATATGTCTTCTCTGCATCATTTAATTCAGAAGGAACAGGTTCATAACCATACACTTTTTGGATAGGTAATAAATTACCATAAGCATAAGGTTCCATATGATGCTCTCCCTGATAGTAGTCAAAATACATATAGGTATTAGGACTCATGACTACTTCATGCTTTAATTTTGCAGCAGCTATCCCTCCTTGTGTGCCTCTCCAGGACATTACCATTGCATTAGGAGCTAAGCCTCCTTCTAGGATCTCATCCCATCCTATGATTTTTTTGTTTTTGGTAGCTAGAAATTTTTCTATACGTCTGATAAAATAACTCTGAAGTTCATGCTCATCCTTTAGTCCCTCCTTTTTTATTCTTTCCTGGCATTTTGAACATGCCCTCCATCTATCTTTTGGACATTCATCACCTCCTATATGTATTACATTACCAGGAAAAAGTGCTACAACTTCTGTCAATACATCTTCTAAGAATTTAAAGGTTTGTTCATTACCTGCACAATACACTTCCTTTTCTACTTTCCATTGTCCAGGAATATCAAAAGGCCCACCAGTACAGGAAAGTGCAGGAAAAACAGACAATGCAGCAACAGAATGGCCGGGCATTTCAATTTCCGGGATAACAGTAATGAATTTAGACTGTGCATATTTTACAACATCTTTGATCTGTTCTTGCGTGTAGAATCCCCCATGTGGATTTTTATCCACCCATCTATTACCTCCCCTGGCATACTGGGTTTCAGATCTCCATGCTCCCTTCTGGGTTAATTCTGGATATTTCAAGATTTCAATCCTCCAGCCTTGATCTTCAGTTAAATGCCAATGAAATACATTCATCTTATAAATAGCCATATGATCCATCATTTTTTTGATAAACTCAACCGAATAAAAATACCTTCCTACATCAAGCATTAAGCCTCTCCATCCAAATCTAGGTCTATCATAAACTTTTGTTGATGGAATCTGGTACAATCCGTTCTTTTTACTGATCAGCTGAATAATTGTTTGAATACCATAAAAAACACCTTGTGCATCCTTACTGCAAATTACTACCGAATTAGCGCTGCTATTTAATAGATACCCTTCAGCACCTAATGAATCTATCGCTCCTTTTGTGGTCAAGTTAATAAAGCCATTTTTTACTCCTACTTCCTTCTGCAAAACAGGAAGCTTTAACCCTGTTAATTTATATATATGGGCCGACAATTGATTTCCAGTGGATTTTAAATCAGCATGACCAGGCTCGACATAAATTACAGTTTTATTATTGATATTAAAGCTTCCCTGAGTCC
Source organism: Pedobacter sp. (assembly GCF_041645105.1). Classification (GTDB taxonomy): domain Bacteria; phylum Bacteroidota; class Bacteroidia; order Sphingobacteriales; family Sphingobacteriaceae; genus Pedobacter. The sequence goes on along the minus strand of NZ_JBAZQQ010000002.1, from coordinate 318,910 downwards.
TCTTAAAATATAATGGCTTAGGTATTATTACATTAGTGGTGTCGCTAAAACACATAGCTTCTTTTGCAAAGAATGTGTTCAATAGCATCATTATAATTACAATTCTCATAACTTAATTTTAGTAATGTTCTTATATTTTCTGAAATTTTTTATTTTGTGAAAAGTGAGGTAATTTGCATCATGCTGCCTGTGTGCACCGCAATAAGCATCATCAAAGGCAGTTCTGGATATGAATACAATATCCTTTTTACTAAACAACCAATCTACATATTGAAAGCCATGATGGTCCATGTCATTATGATGAAGGATATACTTATGTATCTGCCAACTTTTAAGATCGGTGGATGAACATAATGCGATCGTATTGCGAATCTTTCCTGTTTCCTTTATTTCCATCAGTTCGGGTGCAATCACATTCGACAGTGTCCAGTATAAATCAGTTTCCTGATCATACCTGACACTAAATTTTTTTGATCCACCAGGAAAATTTATAAAGCCATTATCCCGGTCAAAAAAATTCGATAAACCGTCTTCTGATACTTTAACTAAAGCTGCTTTTTCGGTTCCCTTTATCTGGGTACTAACTCTTAACAAATTCACAATCCGGTCTTGCTTATCCAACAAAGCATTACCCTCCAACCAAGCCATAAACCCGCCCTCTAAATAGGTTGAATCATAAGGTAGACTGTTGGTTTTTCTCCAATTTGATGCTTTCAACAGATCTGCATCTATGGGAATAGAAAACATACTGCTCATAAACATCTTCCCCCAGCCTTTCTGGTTCTTATCGATTTCCTCCACCGCCCTCCACAAATAACCATTATGGATCAGTACCGGCATAGGTGCAGTATGATATTTACCTGCAAATATTAACCCTGAGTTCTCATCAGATGGTTCTGTCCAGGTGTAACCTCCATCTGCAGACTTCCTTATAATAAAATTACCATATTCTTTATCTGTCCCCATCAGATATAATTCTCCACGGACCTCATATAGATTTGACCAGAACTGTCCTTGAATAGTACTTATTTTTCGCCAGGATTTCCCCTTATTTGTTGATTTAAATACTACAGTTACACCTTGTTTTCTTTCAACAGCTCCTGGACCAAAGAAATCATGTGATGCGATATAATCTCCATTCTCCCTAATACATATTGAGGGAGAACCAATATACTTTCCGCTTGAAGCAGGCTGATGAGTAATGATCACCCCCGGTGGTTTTTCAAAATTGACTTTCTGACCATAACCTTGTATGGAGATCAAAAAAAGCACAATTAACAGCAAATTGATTTTTCTTAATTTCATACACTCATTATTTTATAAACTTTGCATAATCTTCAAGCACATAGGATGTAAATCTGTTAGCATCATGAAAGTTGGCCGAACCTCCCCAAGATTCCCGTACTACAAATACGATGTCCTTTTCACTAAAAACAAAATCTACATATTGGTATCCCACTTGTAATAAGGTATCGTCCCAGATATTTAAGTTGTCATCGTAAAGCACCGTTTCTACTATATCCCAATGAAGTAAGTCTTTCGAAGAAACCAGAGACAATACACATCTATGTCCTGCAAAAGTCGTGTCTACACTATTATTCACTAAAGAATAATACCTTTTAGTCCTGTTATCATATTTAATAGAAAACTTTGTATTGCCTCCTGGAAAATCAATAATATCATTCGGGTAATTAAACATTAAACTTTTTCCATCAGGAGAAAGCCTCATTACCGCAGCTTTATCACTATAAGGCCTTGAATTGAACCTGATGAAATTCCATACATTACCATCTGGTGCCTGAACAGCATTTCCTTCCAACCATCCTGGAGCCAAAAAGCGATAAGGTTCTTTCCAGTTTTTATAATCATAGCTCAACTTTTCTGTAGCTGCCCAGCTTTCGGCATTCAAAAGATCTCCATTTTCCGGTGCAGAAATTAAAAACGCTTTCATTTTAGGGAATTCATGTGGGTCATTGTCTTCAAATGCCCTATAAATCCTGCCATTTGCTTTTAACACGGGTGTAGGGGCAGTATGATGATTAGGTGGCCTATCATAAGGTTTTGTACCTCCTTTGAACAGAATCCCAGTCTTACTGTCCAAAGCTTTTGTCCAGCTCAGGCCTTTATCCATACTTTTCCTAATGATAATATCACCCAAACTATTATTTGTTCCTATTAAATAAAGTGCTCCATTATGTTGAAAAAGAGTTGCCCACATGATCCCAGAAAGGGTAGTCTGTAAACGCCAGGATTTTGCACCATCCTCCGATATATAAATATAATTTACAAGGCCGGTTCCACTATTTGTACAACTCGCTATTAACGTTCCATCTGCTAACCTTTCAATACTGGGGTTCGATACGTATTTTTTTTGTGCAGGGTCAAGATACAAAAGCTCTTGTCTTGTCTGTCTTACATTTCTTTTAGGAGCAGGATAGTGATCCGGGAGGAAATAATCAGACATGATGGCAAGACTTTCTTTAGCCGTTTCCTTTTTAAAGCTATCTAAATGATCTCCAAAAACAACTAATTTACCTGATAAACCTTGATAACTTTTCTTATCCAAGACAAGAGAAACTGCATCAACTGGTGCAAACAGCACATCATGTCTGACCAACAATGTCCCACTAATCATTTTTTTTTGATTGTTAAGCATTAAATAGCTATCACCACTTTTCATCATCACATTTCTTTGTTTGCTTTTGATTTTCAGAGCGCCCATCTTCTGATCCCAGTTTACTTCAGCATTAAACCTTTTGGCAACAAAAGAAATCGGAACATAAAAAAGCTCTTTTTCAACAAATGGCGACACCAAATCATTATGATCGTCGATAAAATATCTTTTATCGTCAGCAATTGCATGATTTTTGCCTGCATACAGGCCAACATTGTTTTTCATTAATGTCTTAATTGTATTTACCTTTTTTCGTTCCAAATCCTGAGGACTCACTAAATCCGGATTCAAATCTGGTCTTGCCAATGCATATATTTCCGAACCACTTAATTTCCTACGATATAACCTGACTTCATCAACACCTCCGTTAAAACTGAAATTCCTTCCTTTAAAACCTCCAATAAAATCATTTGTATATTGCTTTTCGGTTACATAATTATTCCCTGTAAAATCCGGTTGTTTACCTACTTTTACACCCATTTTTTTACCATTTACATACAGAACAAATTCCTTGTTTGTATAATCAATCATTGCAACAAGATGTACCCAGATCCCTGAAAAAGTATAATTAAATCCATTTGATTTATACGACTCTGTTGAAGTACTTCTGCCTCCTATCCTTAACTCTCCTTTCGGAGCTAGATAAACACAAAAACCAGCTCCAGCACCATTAAACGTATTAAAGATATCGTACCGAAGATCTGGATGATCTGTATTCTTTACCCAGCATGACAGTGTAATCTGACTGGCACCATTTAACTTATCTGAAAGCTTCTTTCCAAGGTCTATATATCCATTTGAAGTTGACACAAAATGAGCAGCACTTTTATACTTACCTGGCCCCCAAGATACTTCAGTTAATACCCCATTAACATTAGAGGGACTACTATCTGAAATCTGAGTTCCATTTCCCTCATCCATAGACCAATGACCAACCAAACCATGTTGTAAACTGAGGGGAAGTTCTTGCCCATATGTTGTTACATAACACATACAGGCAATAACTCCTTTTATTATTTTTTTAATGTTCATTATTTATAGTTTAATAACATCTGATTTCGAATACTCTAGCCAATTTATCACCATGTGTTTTTTGTACAGTAATGCGCAGACTATCAGCTTTTACAATAGGGAACTGATGGATAAACTTTCTCAGATAATTATCCTTTACTAAAGTTTTGTAGACCGATTTCCCTTGATGAGTAAGCTCAATTAAAAAATCGGAGACAGTTTCGGGTTGGGGTCCTCTTACCTGATCTTTCAAGACTACTTTTTCGCCTGAAATCCTTAAAAAGCGATGTAATCCGGTATCAAATGTACATTCTACCTGAGAAAGTGAAACCCCTTGATTCCAGTCCAACGCAATCCATGGACTTACACTTCCCATTTCGGCTTGCCATTGATGAAGATTTCCGTCTTTGATTTCTCTGTTGATTCCATCAATTACACGAATAGCTTTACCTTTTTCGGTTTCAGAAGAAGCTTTAACATTTGCCTTTCTTGCTAAATCCTTTTCATCTGTATTGACTACTCCCAGAATTGGTTGATCCTGACGTAGTAGTATCTGTTGAAGTTCAGCTATTTTACCTCTCTCCGCACACAATTTAGCTGGTGTTATATTTTGGCGGATACAATAATTTATTGCTGTACCAACAGCTTGTCCAATAGCCGCACAAGTTGCCATAACCCGGGTAGAAGACAATGCAATATGCGACACACTAATATTTCTTCCTGCCATCAGTAAATTATCAAAGCTCTTACTATATAATGACCTCATTGGGATAGAATACGGACCTTTTAACGCTACTGCCCTAAAAGGCTTTGCATTGGTATCATCCATACCTTTAGGCAAATGATCATCTAAAGCCCAACCACCATAAGCAACCCGATCGTACAGATTTTCCGGGAACTGTACATCTTTTTGTACCATAATGTAATCACCAGTGATTCTTCTGCTTTCTCTTTTTCCCGGCACCGCACCAAACCACGAAAGAGCCCATTTGGCAGATTCAGGATGATTCCCTGAATTTTTAATGTAATCCCATACCCCAAACAAAACCGCCATTAGATCTTCTCTGATTTTTTGGCCATCCTTGATAATCTCTTCCGTTCCACCCAATTCTAACCACCAATAGCCATATTCGAATGAAGTAATTTTACGATGTTCAAAATCTTTAAAAGTATATTTCCTTGCCCATGAAGGCGCAATAAATGGCATGGTTCTATCATGCTCTTCTGCCATAAACAACAAGCTATTACCCATCGTTATTTCATCGGGCTTTTCATGTCCCAATGATTCATTCCATTTAGATTTTGCCTCCCTACCTGTCATAAACTCGGCACCTGCCAAAGCAGCCATAGTTCCATCACCAGTGCAATCCACATAATACTTTGCCTTAATATGATATAGTTCTTCTGTTTGCGAACAATAAGATTTAACGTTCGTAATCTGCCTGTTTTTTGTTTCAACATCAAAGACACTTGCATCAAATAAGATAGTAATATTAGGCTCTGATATCACTTTATCATATAAAACATAATCAAAAATCTCATATGATTTCTGCGGATTTGTTACCGCTTCTGTAAGCATCAACTCCTCTAATATTCCCGTTTCCCGCCATACCTGTCTCAAAACACTGGCACCTGAAATATGCATTCTTATTTCGCTGCTGGCATTTCCTCCGAATCTTGATCTGTTATGTACAAGCACAACTTTAGATCCATTTCTTGCAGCCGCTAAGGCTGCACAAACTCCAGACATTCCTCCACCAGCCACCACTACATCTGTGGTTAAATTACGTATTGTATAAACCTCTGGAGGGCCAAATGTGCTGATTTTCTCTTTCGTGTTTTCTCCACTAAAGGCAATTGCAGGATTAATTAAAAAAGCTCCTGAGCTTAACCCCATTACCTTTAAAAAATTACGTCTATTATCTTTCATTATTACAATGTTTTATTTGGTTTAATTACTTGTTACAGTCCCATTAAAAAATCTGTAGCAAATTGTACTACTTCAGGTTTCGGGGCATTTAACAGCATTTTCATTTCATTCATGAAGCTCTTTCTCATAGTGCTTCGGTTTCTATCTAAAATTTTAAATGTTAAGGCTAATTGTACTGGTGTTAATATTGGAATAGCCTTTATAATATCCTTGAGTGTTGCAGAGCTTAACTGCTGTTTTGGTAAATTTTCAAGGATACTTATTCTTACAGGATTACTGTATTGATCAAGTCGTTGTAGCACGCTCTGCTGGAAACTTTCTCGGCCCCATATTTCTATTGGTAATTTGGAAAGTGCATACAATGGTATATAAGCATCTTTGTCTGAGATAAGTCTGATCAGTTCTTCCTCAAATTTTTCTACTTTATGATCAGGAATATATTCGATTAAAAAAAACTTATACACCTTACGATCAGACAGAAGTAATCGCTTAGTTTCTGCATCAGTAAACACATTCTTTTTAGAAAATTCAAGCATGGCCTTTTTGATATCACCATTTACAAAATGCCACAGTGTATATACTGTATACACTGCCCCCTGTACTACTGCTCCTTCAAAAGTTGGATTTGTAGCTCCTGTTACAGCATCTACTTTAATTTGTGAAACAACTTTAATGCTTGTATCGACCAGATCATTCATGCCATAATCTCTAAGCAACGAATTCGTATCGGAAAGAATTTCATAAAGTTTACGATGATCTTCTTTTGTCAGTTCGACATGATCAAACTTTGTTAATTCGTTACCTTTGGCAACTTTATAATCCACAAAATTTCCAAGCAGATCCCAATAAATATCAATATTGATCGGCCTGCATAAACTATCTGAGCACACATTTCCAGATAAATTAGCCATGTAAAGCTCATTTTCTCCTGCCTGATTACGCAGCAAATGAACCCTGACCTCAGCATCTTCAGTTCGATAATTAAAGCCATCCACTTTATGGACTGCCAGATCACTTAACTGTGCAAATGACCCCAGGCTATTCATCGCTAAAAAAAGCCAAAATCCTATACTCTTTAACAGCATAACTCTCACCATCATTTTCCCTGCAACGTTCTTAATAAACGTTAATTTCGAGTTCTTTAACTACCATTTTTTCATCGTATACATTTGCATTTTTCATAACAAAAACAGCTTTGTATTTCCCGGCTTTGCTATAGGTATAATTGTAAAATTTTAAATCAGGATCTTCCACTGTTTTAACCGAGATGGGTTTATCTGGTCCCAGATCTATCTGTTTCTCAATCGTCAGTCCTTTAGTTATAGCATATGCCTCGGTAGTGATCTCATTATCCCTGGCGTTAGCAATAAAGTTTACATAAGTAGGTAACAGGGACGCCCGGCCGGTTTCATAGTTATCCGAAAGTACCAGATTCAGTCCTGCTGTACTGTGTGTTGCTAAAGCAATACTATTTCCATTCGTAACAGACTCCAGCAGGTAGCTTTGGATTCGCCATATATTAAATCTCCCATAAGCAGTAAATGGTTTAGTCGTATACTTAAAAGCGAAATAAGTTGTTTTTTTACTATCGATATAATTGGTAACATCTATTTTTCCAGATGGCACGTAAAGCCTATTGTCCGAATGCTGTGCAATCCTGAATTTATCCGTGATATCAGTCCAGTTAGCTGCATTTATCTGTTGCAAATTATAATTTCCATCAAAATCATTGGAGGTTAAAATTGACAATTGATTTTCTTGGGTACCGTCGAGGATCTGAGAATTAAAAGACATCAGTATTTCAGCATCTTTTGTTCTTCCCTCTTTAAAAGAATAATCCGATCCAATCTCTCCTGAATAAAAATAAATGAAATCAGAAGTACCTGATAAATTAAATTTAACCTCATCCCCGGCCTTAACATTTACAGATTCAGCTTGAATCTCCAGAGCAGGACTATTTATAACTACCTCCTTTTTACAAGACGACAGGGCTATTAAAAAGCCCATATACAATAAATATTTCTTCATCATTTAAAATTTTGAATTGTGTTTTTACCAGCCTTTATTTTGTACCAGATTAGGATTAACACCCATCTCATGAGCTGGAATAGGCCATATTACATCTCTTCCAGTGGCATTGGTATAATAGATCAATGCATTATTCCTGTCTGTAAAAGCAGGTGCAGTTAAGGTTTCAGTTCTACATACTCCCATTCTTTCCTCAAAAATTCCCCACCTTACCAAGTCGCCTTTTCTCAATAGCTCAAAAGACAGTTCCCTTGCTCTTTCCTTCTGAATGTAATCTTTAAATGAAACCTTGTCTACAATCCCATCACTTGCAGAAATTTCAGCATCCTGAATGGTTGTCAATACCACCTTGGCCGTGGCGCCACTTCCAACACCTGTAATTGTTATTGTAGGCACTGTAGAATATTTATTACCAGGATTGCTGATATTAATTGCTGTGATTTTACCTCCAGAAACAGTTGCAGTAGCTAAAGCACCAGAGCCACCTCCACCCAAGATGGTCACAGTTGGTGCAGTGGTGTAACCTGTTCCGCCATTCAGTATTTCAATTGTTTTAACACTTTCAGAAGTACTCCCGGCCCCATTTAAATTTTTGCCATAACCTCGCCTTCTTACCTGGTTCACATATTCTATGGATGTTGTAGTTGGCCCATTTATTTCATTATCAGCTTCAGCATACATTAATAAAACATCAGAATAACGCAACAAGGGGAAATTAATGGAAGTATATCCATCTACCTTTGGTGTTAAAGTTTCTTTCTCTCTTCTAAACTTGCCAACACAACGCTGACTGATCTCTGTTACCGTATGATTTGTCTTAACCGCAGGGTTTGTACTGCTGTATTTAAATGGAGCGATTGACCAATCTCTTCTCAGATCATAAGAATATAGCTTTTCCGGAGAATCATATAGCTTATAAAAATAAATGCTAGGATGTGTATACCCAACAGCATAACCAATGCTCGGATCTGTTGAAGTATATCTGATTCCGTTACCACGACCAACCATTCCGCCATTTAAATAAGGTCCTATGCTATTATTTCCCCAAAACTCAACTTCCCAGATACTTTCCTTATAATCATATTTATCCTGTGCGTAATTGATAAATACCTCTTCATAAGAATCATTTAACTGATGCGTCCCTGAATTGATCACTTTCTCCGCCCATTCTTTTGCCTTATCAAACTTGCTATGATCATTAACAGGATTTCCTGCCATATGCAAACATACTCTAGCCATAACACCCCATACAGCAGATTTGCTCACCTTTCCTCCGAAACCTATACTTTGTATATCTTCCACCAGGTTTGAAGCAGTCTCCATATCCCTAAGAATCTGCTCATAAACTTCTTTGGCAGGGGTAGCTGGCAAATGCAGACTCTCGACAGAAGAGGATGCAGGTGTCTTTAACACCATAGGTACATTACCGAAATAGCTAACCAACATAAAGTAAAAGTAACTTCGTAAAAACAAGGCCTGTCCTTTAATAACACCTCTTTTTGTGGCGTCCATGTTTGGCTTATCAATATTGTCCAGCATTAAATTTGCTTTATTTATGCCTACATACAACTCTTTCCAAAAGGCTTCTATTTTAATATCGTTGGCCGATACATTATAACCACCAACTGTTGCTAGTTCATTAGTAAAAGCATTAAACCCCTCATCAGCCTCTATTCCCATCCGCCCTAGCATATAGTTACCGTACAGATTTGAGCTCTTTAAGGTAGCATATACACCGTTTAACGCAGTCTGTAATTGAGCTTCTGTCTCATAATAGTTTTTCGGACTTAAAAAGTCTTTAGGTGTAGTATCCAAAAACTTTTCGCATGATGTGAGTACCAGCCCAAAACACAATAAGGGAGCTATAAAAAATAATTTTCTCATCTCTAAATATTTTATCTATTGATTCCTCTATTTATTAAAGTGATACTTTGATACCAAAAGTGATCGCCTTCTCTCTTGGGTAAGCTGAATAATCGTATCCAGGTGTGAGTGTTGAATTTTGAACAGAGACCTCAGGGTCCATTCCCGAATAATTGGTCCAGGTATGTAAATTCTGGGCCGACAAATACGTTTCAATACTTTTCAATTTCAGCTTTTTATTAATCTGCTCCGGTAAGCGATAAGACAGAGAAACCGTCTTTAGACGCAGATAAGACCCATCTTCTATTAGCCTGGATGAAAACATACCAGTAGGACCTTGTCCACCAGGTCTGAAATATTTATTCCCTGGGTTCTCCGGAGTCCATCTATCTACATAAGTCGCATATTGGTTTAAATTGCTCCGGTTATAAGCATTCCCCTCGAACATATCTCGATTGGCATTAAAAATATCATTGCCATATGACCATTGAAAAAATACATTCAGCGACAAGGATTTATAGGTGAAATTATTATTGAATCCACCAATATGAATAGGAATAGCACGCCCGATATATACACGGTCCTTGTCATTAACAATTCCATCTGCATTAAAATCCTTATACTTAATATCTCCAGGCTTGATATTCTGCCGAGGAGTACCATTAGATGCGACGTTTGATTTCAATTGATAAGTGCCACCTGATAAGACATCAAAATCTTCAACCTGATAATTACCTAGCCATTCATAACCAAAAAACGTTGCTGCAGGGCCACCAACTTTGGCCAGGAACAATTGTGCTTCAGTATAACTTGCAGGAAAGTTTACAGACGAGATTAAGGTTTGCTGTCCCTCCGCTAATTCAAGTATTTTATTGTTGTTAAATGCGATGTTAAAATCACTTGACCATTCAAAATTCTTAGTCTTAACATTTACTGTGCTTAAAGAAAGCTCAATTCCCTGATTTCTTACTTTACCAATATTTTTCAGAATTTTACCATATCCGGTACTATAAGGAACAACAGCATTCAATAATAAATCATTGGTGTTTTTTCGGTATAAATCTACAACCAGGTTAACTCTGTTTTTAAAAAAGGAAATGTCATAACCAATATCAACTTGCGCTGTACTTTCCCATTTTAAATCTTCGTTACCATAGGTAGTTGGCAGGATGCCATTTGATGGAATTTCGTTGTTATAGGAATAGTAATTGTTGTAGGGCATTGTTAAGGAGGACAGATATGGAAAATCTGTTACTCTATTATTACCGGTAATTCCATAACTAACTCTGAATTTAGCATCTGATATAAAATCTGAACTTTTCATAAAATCTTCTTTCCCCATATTCCAGGCAAAAGCGGCTGATGGAAAATATCCCCACTTATGTCCCTTTGCAAACTTTGAGGAAGCATCGGCCCTGAATGATGCAGTAAACAAATACTTAGATTTATAGTTGTAATTTACCCTTGATAAAAAAGAGACTAAGGTATTTTCAGAGTCCAATGAAGCAAGGGAAGTCAGTTCCCCTTGGTCCAAACCACTAATTCCTAGCTCTGGGTTCGGAACACGCTGAGCTTCGTAACCGTTACGTTTATACTTATTAGACTGAAAAGTAACACCACCAACAACATCCAGAAAATTGTTTTTATTGATCTGATTTTTATAGGTCAATATATTTTCATTTACCCAGGTGTTTAAGTAGGTATTATATATTGAACCGTTTACACCTCTTGTATTATCAGGAAAAGGATACCCTCTTGAAGTCAACTCATTATAAAAAGATTCATTCAACAATGTCCTATTATTTACTCCCCCTCGTATGGCAAGATCAAAGTTTTTAGAAATGCTGTAATTTATTCTGGCATTGGCAAAGAGTGTACTTGTTGTTTGTTTTCTTATTTCATTTTTCGCAGATAAGTAAGGGTTAAAACGAGAATCGTTGGCCGATTCGTCAATAGGGTTTTCTTCTAGATCAGTCCCCTCTGTAGGAATTGGTCTATAGCCCCATATCTGATACATTAAATAAGTTGAATAAGCCTGTCCACTAGTCGATCTCGATGAGGAAACAGGTTGTCCATAACTCTTCTCACTACTTGTATTCAGGTTAACGAACAACCTTAACTTTTTACTTATCCGTTGATCCAATAGAAACCTACCTTGATAACGATTATACCCCGAATTCACAATTACTCCCTCTTGATCAAAAATTGACCCTGAGATAGAATATTTTGTTTGATCGGTACCTCCTGAAAGTGAAAGGTTATGAATCTGTAAAGGTGCAAGGCTAAACATCTTATCTTGCCAATCAATAGGCTTAATCTGATGATAATCATCCAAAACTCTATTCGGACCAGTGAGGTATGTGGAAGTTGCAATTGCCGGATTGATCTCTAATTGGTATTTAACGAAGTCATAAGCACTCATTAAATCCATTTTATTAGTGACATCCTGGAAACCAATTGAACCATCATAAGATAAAACAGGAAGTCCTATTTTTCCTTTTTTGGTTTCTACTACGATCACACCATTTGCACCTCTGGATCCATATATAGCTGTGGCAGAAGCATCTTTTAACACTGTGACAGATTCAATATCCTTCGGATTCAATACAGAACTTATGGCATCTTCAACAGGAAATCCATCTATCACATATAGTGGTGAATTAGATTGTGTTAATGAATTACCCCCTCGGATTACAATATTCATTCCCCCTCCAGGCTGACCTTCATCAGAACTTACCTGTACGCCGGCAATCCTACCTGCAAGTGCCTGTTCCATAGTTGCAACGGGAGCCTTGGCTAAATCTTTCATATTGACTTCCCCAACCGATCCTGTAAGATCACCTTTCTTTACAGTTCCATATCCAACAACAACAACTCCATCAAGTGCTGTGCTTTCCTCCTTCAAAACAACATTGATAATAGTGTTGTTCATCACAACCTTTTCATAGGAAGTAAAACCGAGATATTGGAACAACAAAACAGCCTTTTCATCAAGTACATTTAATTTATACTTGCCATGCTGATCTGATGCCGTTGCAATCTGTGTACCTTTAATTCGGACACTTACTCCTTGAATCGGAATTCCATTTCCATCAGTTATTGTTCCAGTTATGCCTATAATCCTACTGCTTTTTCTGATTTCTTTTTTAGGCTTAACGACGATGGTTTTGTTTTTTATAGTGTAATCCAAAGGCTGATTGGCAAAAGAAAATTTGAGGACCTCTTCTAATGTCTCTTTGTTAAATCTTGCATTTACAGGTTTAGCAACCTTTAGTTCTTCAGCATCATAAAAAACATTAAAATCCGTCTGGGACTCAACTTCTTTTAAGATTTGCTTAAGCGTAGCTTCTTTATTTGTGAATGTTATCCTTTGGGCAAAGGTCTTCATACTCACACTAGTAAAAGCAAAAAACAATGCAATTGGCACAAAATTACTGCACCTGAGTATAGGTGGAATATAAAAATTCATACATTTAGTTAAATTTGGTTATGGTTTGTTTGTTGATTATTTAACAGCAAATGCAAAACTGCCCAGGGGTGGCTCCAATCACTCCTGGTTTATTTGTATTTCCTTTAGGTATTCTGATTAATTCATCACTGTTACCCTCCTTCCTTCAACTACAAAATTTACTGACCCAGTAAGTTCGAGTATTTCAAGTGCCTGCTCCAGACTATCAAAACGAGAGATAGTTCCTCCAAACACTTTATTTGCAGTTCGATTACCTTTATACTCTACATCCACATCGTACCATCTGCTAATCTGACGCATAATGGTTTGCAGATTTTGATCATTGAAAATAAATTTTCCGTTTTTCCAAGCCATTGCCTCCTCAATATTCCCCCTTTTTGTATGAAGTACAGTGCCATTATCATTTAGGACAAGCTGTTGACCTGGAAATAAAACTGCTCCTTTTGTTGTTCCTTTAGGTAAGACGTTGATACTTCCTTCCAACAATGTTGTTGTAGTCTCCCCTTCATCCAAATAACTATTTATATTAAAATGGGTACCCAGAACTTCAATTTTCTGTTTTGCAGTAGACACCATAAATGGTTTATCTTTACTTTTATAAACCTCAAAATAAGCCTCTCCCTTTAACTCTACATTACGTTGAGAAAGCCCATTAAATGTTGCAGGAAATTTAAGAGAAGATGCTGCATTAAGCCAAACTTTTGTTCCATCAGGTAAACGCAATTGGTATTGGCCACCTTTAGGCGTTTCTATTACGTTGTACACAATGTCACCTGTGTTATTGATATCAGCAGTATAGATAAGTTTACCATCAGCTTCTTTAATAATCAAATTTCCTGATTGCTGTGCCAGCTTACCATTTTCGGCATCATTTAAAGAAACACGTTCCCCATTCGCTAAGGTTAAAATGGCCTTATTACTACCCGGAGGTGTATATCCACCAACTTTTGCGGTTGAATGCTGTACTGGCTCCTTATAATGATCTGTAAAGAGGTAAACACCTGCTATGATCAAAAATACCGCAGCTACGCCAGTTATAATACGATAATATAATCTGGTTGTTTTAACCTGATGAATAGGTAACCTAGCCATTAATTTCTGCTCTACGGCATCAAAATCGACCTTTCCTGGCATTGGCTCTGCCTTATCAATTTCAAGGTTATACCAACGTTCCAACAATAGCTTTTCCTCCGGGCTGGCCTTCCCTTCCAGATATTTATTTATTAATTCCTGTGCCTTTAAATTATCCATATTAAATCGGGCATTTTATCCCCTTATTTAACTAAGACAAACTCAGCCTTCCTTGGTGTACATTAAAAAGAAAATAAAAGTGAAGATATCTGTGACCTTAGTACTTTAAGTGCCCGGTTAATGGTTTTCTTCACCGCATGATCAGTAATATCCAGCTCATCTGCAATTGCCCTGTTCGACAAGCCCTCATTCCTGCTCATCTCGAATATCCTTTTCATTTTTGGAGAGAATGCTGCAACTTCACGTTCAATCCGTTCGGCAAAATCACGATAACAAACTTCTTCTTCGGTAGATAAGGCTCCTTTATTGATAAAATCCACTAATGATTCGAGATATTTATCCTTTAGCTTACTTCTATTAATCCTATTCAGGGTATGATTACGAACCGCCATATAGAGATAAGATTTTACAGATACATCTGGACTAATCTCAGTCCTCTTTTCCCAAAGAATTGTATAAATATCCTGAACAACATCCATAGCCTCCTCATCATCTTTAAGCATTTTTCGAGCGTGAAGATATAATAAAGGCCAATATCTTTTATAAAGTTGCGTATAGGCTTCCTGGTCACCTTTTTTTAGTAAGCTGGTTAATTCATTGTCAGAAAGTTTAGTATATGAATCCATATTAAACATCTTACTAAGGCAAGAAACTCCTACAACCGGGAAATATTAATCGGAAAATCAAATATATAATAAAGTTTGTTATTTCTTTAACGAGTAAAAACAATTTACTAATGATTATCTTGTAAAGAGTTTAAACAAAATTCGAATGAAATTAAATGTTATTATAACAGGGGCAACAGGAATGGTAGGAGAAGGTGTGTTGCAGGAATGCATCGCTAATCCCAAAGTAAAAAAAATATTGCTGATCAATCGCAAGTACTTTCCATTTATCCTTATCTAAATATTCAATAGCAAACTTTTCTATCCCTTGGAAAATTGTGATATTTTCCTGTAGCATTGCCACATCAAATTGATTGATTTTTTTATATTTATTAAATATGTTAAAGACTTACCTATTTCTATTTGTTGCCATTGTCTTTGAAATTATCGCAACATCTTCCTTAAAAGCTTCTGAGCAATTTTCTAAACTCTGGCCATCGGTTATAACTATTGCAGGCTATGTAGCTGCATTTTATTTCCTGAGCCTGAGCTTAAATAAGTTGAACCTGGGAATAGCCTACGCTATCTGGTCGGGAGTAGGAATTGTAGTGATTTCTATTGTAGGTCTATTGCTGTTCAAGCAGAAACTAGATCTTCCTGCTATTATTGGCATTGCCCTGATAGTTTGCGGAGTAGTTGTAATCAACGTATTTTCCAAAACTGCCAGCCACTAGCTACCCAGAAATTTTATTACCTATACCGGAGTTTGATATTTCTCGCTATTGCTTTCAACAAACCAAGATGATCACCTACTGTTGAATCATCTGCATCCCAGTCCCCTTTTAAATTACGAACAAATGAAAACTCTTCATTATTGAGCCTAATCTGAATTGAATCCGTTTCTCTTGTAATTGACTTCGTTAAAACAATATAGGTGTAGTCTTTTTCCTCAAAGGTAATGCGCAGCGGTAAACTCATAATGCAAATATAGCGTCGAGATTACATTTTTATTGTGTTACTGTGCTTAAAATTTTTGCCATTGCTCTGAGGCACCCGGACGTTCAAGAACTTCATCACCCTGTATTGACTTTTCACTAAATTCTGGTTGTATACTTGGATTTGATGGATAAGCTTTACCATTAAATTTAAGTATTCGTTGTTTTCCACCACTTCTAACGATTAAATCTTTCCAATTATTTGTAGTAGAAGATAAAACTGTAAACGGATAGTCTACAACAGTAAATTTAGTAAGTAAATCACGGTTACTATCCAGTAACAATACAGTACAACCTCCTGAACCACAAAAATAACCACCGCTAAGACCAATAAAAACTTCCTTTTTCCCGTCCTGATTTAGGTCATATTCACTGTATATAAACTTTCTACTGCCAGAGTCCAATAAATTCTGATCAATATCCTTCTGATAATATTTACTTAAAAAAAGTTTCAAATCAGTTGTAGCATTTGCAGTCACTATGCTATCTGCTTTAATACCTTCCTTGTTTAACATCTCCTGCTGAACACTATCTGCAGAGGAACCAACCTCAACGGGCTTATTATTGGAGTTACAACCAAATACACACCCTAGAAGTGGTATTAATAAAAAGAATACCTTTTGTTTGATATTTGATTTTTTTATAATGCTAATCATTTCGAATCGAATTTTTATGAAGTGTAAAAATACGTAATTAGTCTGTACTTCTACCTATCTTAGTATTAAACTGAAACACATGAAAACAACCTTCTTATTTACTTTATTTTGTTTACTACTCTCCATGCAAATCCATGGTCAGAAAATCAATAAGAATTATGATGAAGCCCTGGCGAAAGAACTGAAGGCAGATGAGTTTGGAATGAAAAAGTATGTACTAGTCATTCTTAAAACCAGCAACACACCAGAACTACCAAAGTCGACAAGAGACAGTGTATTTAAAGGCCATATGGCTAATATCAACCTGCTGGCTGCAGAAGGCAAACTGGTTGTTGCAGGTCCCCTGGGTAAAAATGAAGCTGGATACAGAGGTATCTTTATCCTTGACGTAGAACAAATTGAACAAGCTAAACTTCTGGTTGATACCGATCCAGTTGTTAAAAGTAAGATGATGACTGCAGAATACTATAACTGGTACGGCTCTGCAGCCTTAAAGGAAACCTTAAAAATTCATAGCAAAATAGAAAAGATAAAACATTAAAAAATCGACATAATATTTTCTCACGGCTTTATGGTACTATTTTTCAAATTCATCATTATGTCTTGGTTTATTAGTTTGTATATCATAAATTGAAAATGCCAAACTATAATCCACAATGAAAGCCGTAGAATACCGTTTACCAAAAGATCTCGACAAATCGTTTATTGTGTTTACTGAAAAGGGACCTTTTTTTCCATGTCCCTGGCATTATCATCCTGAATATGAATTTGTATTAGTAAATAAAAGTACCGGTCGGAGGATGGTGGGTGATCATATCGGTTACTTTGATGAAGGAGATCTTGTGTTTATGGGGCCATCATTACCACATGTATGGGTAAATGATCCGAGTTTTATTAAAGGACAAGAGATAATTCAAGCTGATGCTACAGTTGTTCATTTCGCAGAAGACTTTTTAGGCCAGCATTTTCTAAACATCCCAGAACTGGGTCCTTTACGCAAAATACTAGTACTTTCTAATCGCGGGCTTGAAATTAAAGGGGTAACTAAAAAATCCATCAACAGAATTATGAGACAGATGACTCATCAAAGTGGATTGGGTCGCTTGTCTTCATTATTTAATATTTTTGACATCCTTTGCCAAAGCAACGAATACGAGCCATTAGCCAGTCCCTCATACATGGCTAATACTCAAGGCATCTATACAGACCGATTTAGCAAAATTACAGATTATATCATCCGAAACTTTCACAGAGAGATTACACTAAATGAAGTAGCTAATGAAGCAAATATGGCCACTACCACATTTTGCAACTTTTTTAAGGAACACTATCGAATGACATTTATAGAATACCTAAATTCGATACGCATCGGGCATGTTTGTCGATTATTAGGAGAACGAGATCATAACATTATCGAAATTGCTTACGAATGTGGTTTTAATAGTCTGGCAAATTTTAACCGTCAATTTAAGCGGCTTAAAGGCATGTCACCAAGTGCCTATAAAAAGACTATTGTAATTTGACAATTAATAATACGACTTCTCATGTCGAAATATTGTATCAGATATCCACATAAAAGTAGTAGTCAACATAGCTAATCCCTGCTACTTTTGGCAGTAATGAATAAATCGACAACATATCCACTAATCATCATTGGCATTCTTTTTTTTGTCTTTGGCTTTATCACCTGGGCAAATGGTGTACTAATTCCATACTTTAGGGTTGGACTGGAACTCAATAACTTCCAGTCGACCTGGGTAGCTTTTTCTGCTTATGTGGCCTATTTTTTTATGGCTATTCCCTCCGCATGGATACTAAAAAGCACTGGATATAAAAAGGGGATGTTGGTGGGCTTGTTGGTAATGGCCTTTGGAGCCTTTCTTTTCATTCCAGCTGCCTATATGCGAGCATATTGGATTTTCTTAACAGGACTATTTGTAATGGGTACCGGTTTGGCACTATTACAAACAGCAGCCAATCCATATGTTGCTATTATCGGACCAATAGAAAGCCATGCAAAGCGTATTGGGTTCATGGGACTGGCCAATAAGTTCGCGGGTTTTATTAGTTTATTTATCTTGGGATCGATATTTCTCACTGATGCCGATGGTATTATTGAGCAGACTGGAAACGCAACTGAAGCTGTTAAAGAAACTATTTTGGACAACTATATGCTACAAGCGGTCGGACCTTATCTAATTATTACCATCATCTTGGTATTGCTGGCAGCCATGATTCACTTCTCCAGGTTTCCTGAAATTGATGAATCTTTGGAAACTCCAGCCGAAAGTAAGTCGGCCAACAAAAAGAACATTCTCATGTTTCCACATCTTCTATTTGGTATAATTGCCTTGTTTTTCTCGGCTGCATGTGAAGTTATCCCTATTGATGGTATTATTCTATATAGCTCTGCTTTGGGTATTCCTATTGACGAATCACGCTATTTTGCTCAATATACACTTGTTGCTATGACTTTGGGTTATGTGGCCAGCATTTTATTAATCCCAAGATACCTTTCACAACAAAGCGCACTGCTGGCTTGTACAATATGGGGTATGACCATGACTATTTCAGCTTACATGACCGAAGGAATTATGTCAATTGTCTTTGTTATTATCATGGGATTCAGTTCAGCTATGCTTTGGGGAACAATCTGGGGACTGGCGCTTAAGGGTCTTGGACGATTCACGAAGATGGGGTCTGCATTACTACTGATGGCTGTTGTAGGTGGAGGAATATTCCCTGTTATTTTTGGACGATTGATAGATATCAATCTTTCATTACCACAGAACGCCATATTACTACTCTTACCTTGTAATCTAGTCCTGTTAGGCTATTCCTTATATATTTTTCGTAGATCAGGAATTCTTTAAACTCTCCCTGGGCACTGCATACACCTATGACTTTTCATGCAATAAATCAAGGGAACATGTTTGCACCGAAATTCCCGCAGGAGTTCTATATTACCACTTAGCGAGAAGTCAGTAAATAACAGGTCCAATTCTATTGACATTCCCGACTTTACAGGGGGGGCATGGAAGAAAAACTCACCAATCGACCTTTCCTTTTCACAAGGCGGAAACACGGGAATAATTTAGAACATATGTTCACTGACATTGTTTGTTCAGTACCTAACAGCAGAAAAGCACAGGTGGTAAGGGACTGTTAAAACAAGCCAAAGATTTCATTTATATTTGGCTTGTTTCTGAAAAGAAATAGTATAGAAAATTAATTATCTATGATCATTTGTTTTAACACTCCACGTATTTCTTCTTCACATTCTGCAGCAAGTCTGCTCGTACGACAGCGCCAGGTTTCATAACCTCCTTTTTCTAACTCATGTGCAGGTGGAACATAACCTACATAATCGTTAGCCATAGTTATAGTAAAATATGCCTTACCTGCTGCATCTTCTTTTAATTTCAATCCAGTTTCAGCAAAAAACTCACCTCCTAAAGCACCTATTATTCCTGATCCAATCTTGAATGCCTGAATTGGGAAAGATACTTCATCCGGATAATCATTTAATAAAACCTGCTCCCGAGCATAAATCTGTTCATAACCCTGTTGATCCAAATTGATATGTTCATAGTCGGTGTCAGCAACGATCGACAATGCACGCACTAGTTCTGCAGGGCTTGGTTTTCTCGACCGTACATTTATATCCCGATAGATAACATCCAGGAATGGATTAGTTTCCCAAATCATCTGATGCAATGAATTATTCACTGCATGTGCAATTGACATCCCAATAAGTTCACTTTTTTCATGATTACCTTTGGGATATCTATTCGGATCCTTAAAATCCCAGATATTTGCTTCACCGCTAGTTCCATTGCTCATTATTCCAACAAAACTTTCATCTGCATTTAACAGCTTACCTATAGTTCTGGAAAAATATCCAAAATAGTCGGCACTGATCGTACCACGGTCACAATCACCCACATAATGTAGAGAATAATTAGCTAATAAACTAATCCATTCACCATCCAATCCCTTTACTGCAAGGTATCCTACTTCAGGATCTACAGCCGATGCACTACCAACAATTTCCGACTCCCCACCAAAGGGATTCGTTTTAACTTGATCCAACGTACCTGTTATCGGATTAAATGCCTTGTACCCGTCGCGCATATAATACCGTCTACAAAGTACATGCTCTGGAACATCAACTTTACCAAAACCTAATTTTGCGGGCTTAGCCAACGAGAGTGCTTGCTTAACGGAAGCAACAATCAACTGAGGCAGACACTCACGATATGCCATATCAACATGCCCCATTAACAAATCAGTTACCGATCCTGAAGAATGCGTATGTGTACTTGAAATGAGTATATGTTCAGGATGAATATGAGTCTCCTGAAAAATCCTTTCTTTTATATCATCCAGATAGTCTTTCTGCATTGCACAAATGTCCACGACCACAAAAGCCAAAGTCAGCTGACTTGTTTTTAACAAAAGTGTTTTGGCGTAGAGACGATCTGCTATTTTATTGGCATAACGGTTGGTAAATTCCCCATTAATTAATGTTCCAAGTGATGGTGTAATATCTATACTAGCGGCGCCTGCTTTTAAGGTATACTCTTCCATATTTTAAACTTAATGTTCTTCCCAGGCTTTCTCTATAAACCTAAGCCAATTTTTATTAAAAATATTATCAATATCTGTATTACTATAACCTCTTCTCAGTAAAATAGCTTCAAACTTTTGCAGGTCAGCCACAGAATCCATATCCCATGGAGATTGCTCAGTACCGAAAATACCGTCCAGATCGCTACCAATACCAATGTGCAGACTGTTTCCTGCCAACTGGCAAATATGATCCCAATGATCTACTAAGTGTTCCAACCTGATATTAAGCTGCCAGGGATCAGACACCGTATCAATAAAACGAATATCCATGGCCCAGCAATCTAACATGCCACCAATCACCGCCCCTCTATCAATCAGTCTTTTAATTTGACTATCTTTTAACTGACGTTGGTTAGGCACAATCTTTCGCACATTATGGTGACTTGCCCATATTGGTCCATCATAAATTTGAATGGCTTGTTCAAAACCCTCATCAGTTAAATGAGTTACATCAAGAATCATGTTTAGCTTTGCCATCTCTTTCAGCAGTTCAAGGCCCTGTCCATGAATAGGCCCCTCCATGCGAGTCCCAGGAGCATACCGACCGCCACCAAAATGTGATAAGCCAATTGCCCGCAAGCCATATTCGTGCGCTTTGTATAAATAATCTATATTCACCAGAGAGTCCGCCCCCTCCAAACTTAAAATATAACCAATGGGTTTTTCATCATCATCAATGGTTTCGTCAGACCAAAGTGAAATATGTTTGGTTAATGCTGACAAATTACTAATCTGCACCATCTCACCCATTGCTTCCATCTCCCGATACCAACTCAACTGAGCTTGTGTCATCGCCCATGCCTGTTGGGGCGAGTTCCATCCAGGTGATGTACTTCCAGGTTGGCTCACTCTGGAAATTTGGGTTGCAACGACAAGACCAACTTTTCCCTTACGTAATTCAGGTAAACAGACAGTTCCTTTCCCTCTGTCAGGCTTATCTTTCATGTGTAACTCACGTTGCCTAACCTCAGTTAATGATTTTGAAAGATCCCGATTCCATTCCAAGGCATTCATTGCCAAATCCAAATGGGCATCTATAATCAATCTACTCATATCTCCTGCTCCTTTCCAAAGGGATATTTTAGCATGATTTTTCTAATATCTTCACTAAATTGATTAAACAGTCCATTCCATTCCTGAACACCAGATTCTGTATAGTTATAAAAACCAGTATTATTTTCGATTCCCAAACCGCCATTTTTTAACAATTCTTTAAAAAAAATAGCTGGCGTTTTTTCATTACACAATTCTGGGTTTAAATCTTTCATCACTGCACCATAAGCATAGGTTCCCATGAGGTCCATATATCTGAAATTCCCTGCAAAAGGAAGATAATACCCTGCATCATTTCTGCAGGCCCTGTCTACACTTTCAATTGAAGCATACTCTTTTTCTACCAAATAAAAAGCCTCACGTACCATAGCCGCAAACATTCTCGCTCTGGCACTAAAACCACTACATACTGTATATGGATCTTTACCCCAGCAGTTTTTGCCGAGATGTTGTAGCAAGGCTATATTCCTTTCATTACAAACAGCATTACTTATGATTTCAAGAAAGAATGTTTGATCTGCAGGATAAACCCAGTTTAAACCAATGATCTGTTCTGGTTGTTGAGCTTTCTCCTGTAGTTCGTCAAGCAAAATACTTTCCATATTGACGGCTATTGTAGCATCGGAATCCATCCTTTGCTGTAATAGTACTATCCAGCTTATCTTTTCGATCTTATCTTCCGATGTGACCATGACCACTAACTTTTCGGGAATATGATCAGGGAGCATATCTTTCCCATTATCTATATTGTAATAATCTATGGGATGCCCAGCCGAGCTTAAACAATTTACCACACCTTGTGCAACTTTCCCTGAACCTACAACCAACACAGGCATTTCTACACCTTGATTCTTCATATATAATAATTTATAAATCGCATAGAATCTGCTCTGCCACTTTTAATGCATGAGCCACTTCTTGTTCAGTATGCACGGCACTGATATACCAGAGACCTCTCCCGATCACCCTGATATTTTCATCATGTAAACCTGAGATGAATTTATTCAGTTTAACACGGTCATATGTAAATGTATCCCGGTAATCACTTACTTTGTCTAAGTCTGTAAATCCGGTATGCAACATAGGCCCAGGGCCTTGTACCAATAGATTTTGCCCGGTTCGCTTCGCAGCTCCTACTAGACCTTCCTTAAGCATCAGACCAAGATCAAACATTCGCTTATATGTATCTTTATCGTCCTGAAGTACCTTTATCGTTGCCAATGAAGCAGCAATAGTTGGATTACTTGCATTCATCGTTCCGGCATGGATTACACGGCCCTCTTCAATCTCAGCCATCCACTCTCTTTTTCCTACAACAGCACTAATTGGATAACCACTTCCCATTGCCTTTGCAAATACAGCTATGTCTGGCGTAATGCCATAGTACTTTTGCGCACCACCAAGTCCCATACGAAACCCTGTGATTACCTCGTCAAATATCAATGCTATTCCATATTTATCACATAAATCTCTTAGTCCCTGCAAAAAACCATCATTAGGAATGATACAACTGTTGTTACACATGATTGGCTCCGTAATAATTGCTGCAAGGTCCTGATGCTGCAGCTCCAATGTATGCTGCAGCAGATCAAGGTCATTCCATGGCAGAATAATGAACTCATCTCTACTGTTTGGGGATTGTCCTGCAGACCAGGGAAAAACTGCAGGTGTTGTTCTACTACCCAATGCAGCCAGGTCAGTCGTACTGATACCATAAGCCACATTATCTAGCCAACCATGATAATGTCCTTCAAATCTTAAAAATTTTGAACGGCCTGTTTTTGCCCTGGCTACCCGAAATGCGGTTTGTACAGCCTCCGAACCATCCAGACAAAACCGCATACTTTCAGCAGCAGGAATTAGCTCCTGTAGCTTCTCTGCCAATTCTATTTCCTGGATATGTTGGCCAGCAAAAAGTTGTCCTTTTTTTGAATAGGTAGCCACGGCATCCAACACATCTGGGTGTGAATGTCCAACGATTAAAGGTCCTTGACTTAATGTAAAATCGAGGTACTCATTCCCATCAACATCATAAATATGGCTTCCATTACCGTGGCTATAAAAAATAGCATGAGGATGATTGTATTTTCTAAACTCTGAAGAAACACCTCCAGCAAGTACTTTTTTTGCCCGACTTAACAGGCTTTCAGAATGTTTGTATTTTAATTCATTCATATTGAGAATTCTTCAGAATTATGGATACTTGAATATCTTATCGAATATTTTTTAGCCAATTGATATATTTCATTGTTAAACTTCGAGAATGAGCTTTCCCACGCCCGAGCTTCTTCATCGGTATAATTATAAAGTCCTTTTGCATCTTTTACTCCTTTAATATTTAATGCGACTATTTCCCGCATCTTTTCAGGCACACAACTTTGGGTGCTAAGTCTTTCAAATAAAGCTTCGAAAGCAATTGAAAAATCGCTTAGTCCCATAAAATCCATCCTTCTGAATAATCCCATAACCGTTATCCATGAACCTACATCATAACGAAATGCTTTATCTGCATCTTCCAGAGTAATTGCACCTGTTTCTTCCAGGTGTAGTCCTTCCCGATATACTGCATACATCAAACGATTGGTAATAAACCCTCTGATATCTTTTTTAAGTAGTGTAGGTTCTTTATCCCAACCCTTGCTTAAATTCATCACCCATTCTGCCGTCTTTAGATTGGTAAGATCGCCACATGTCACCTCCAAAAAACGGGTTGCATAAGCGGGTTCAGCCCAATGAATACCAAGGAAGTTTTCTGGAAAAGGCCAAAATTGCTGTAGTAATGTTATTGGAATGGCTGAGGTATTGGATGCGACTACTGTATTGGAGTTTACAACTGCAGCAATCTTCTGGTAAACCTGTTGTTTGATCTCAAGTTTTTCCATAACACATTCCATTACCAACTGGCAATTATTCAATTGGGCATAATCGTCTGATATGATGAGTCTATCCAGATAATGTTGAACTGGCTTATTCAACAAACCTTCTTTTTTACAATGCTCAAAAAGTTCTATTATTCGTTGCCAGCCTAGCTCCTTTTCTCCAGGTATCGGAGCTATAGCCACTACAGGATGCCCTGATACCAAAAGAGATAATAAAATACTGCTCCCCATTAAGCCAATACCTACTATACCAACCGGTATAGATTTTGCGTTATCAAAATTAGTCATTAGACATGTATAGAAGATAAACTAACAATACAATCGATCTCAACTTTTATTCCCTCAGCCAAAACCGATTGTACAGTAGTTCTCGCAGGTTTAATACCTGAAAAATAAGTCCCGTAAACAGAATTAAACTGATCAAAATAAGCAATATCACTTAAATGAACCGTACATTTCAACACATGATCCATACTTGCACCAGCAGCTTCAATGATGGCTCTTATATTATCCATCGTTCTCCTGGTTTCTTCTTCTATTGTACCCAACACAAACTTTGAAGTAATAAAGTCTACAGCTGCCTGTCCACTTACAAATAATAGGTTTTCGGCAATTACCCCATCAGAATAAGCACCAGTTACGAAATTAGGATTTCTATCAGGGTGAATGATTTGTCGTTTACTCATCTGCTTCTATTTTTATTGATTGTATATGTTATTTAAAATCAAAAATAGTTCCTTTAAAAGCCCATGTCTATTCTATTTATGTGGTTTTATGATACTATTTTTCATCCGTATACAGTTGATGAGAAAATTCCATTTTATAAGAACTCGACACCACTTAATTCCTTAACATTGTCTTAATAGGAATGAAGTAGTTTTGCAGCTGCATGGAAAATTCTACCGACGAAGAACTTATCGGTCTGATCCGGATATCGGATTATGCAGCTTTTGATGAGCTTCACCGCAGGTATTGGCCTAGCCTCAGAAGACTCGCATACCGCAAAACCGGAGATCAGGCAGATGCTTACGACCTGGTTCAGGAGCTTTTCATAGACCTTTGGGAAAAAAGGGAGACACTTGCATTTGGAGCGCAGCTGAATGGCTGGCTGCACAACCGACTTTGGTTTAAACTTTCCGCGTACTACCGTACAAAGGGTTTCCAACAAAAGCACCTGGAAAACATCCGCCTGAACCTGGAACAGGTTTCAAATGCACCTCAGCTAGACCCACTCGAAATTCTGGCAGAACAAAAGAATTATGACCAGTTGCTGGAAGTAGTCAATCATACCATTCAGGAAATGCCCGACAGAATGCGGGAGATATTTTTGCTTAACCGAAATGAACAAAAGACGGTTGTCGAAATCTCTAAAAAACTGGGTATCTCTCCTAAAACAGCCCGAAAGCAACTGGACAGAGCGATGGGCAAGCTGAGGCGCTCAACACAACAATACAAAACATCGGCGATGGAACTACTCTTCATTACCTGGTTGATTTCGAATTAACAATTATTTCACAAACACTTAACGCAAACCTTGTACGTCTTTTGATGCCTTAGTGCTTTATGTATATAGAAGCATCAGAAAATGAACTACGAAGACAATCCACAAAAATATGAAATCCATCAGAGGCTCAGAAATCTCAATTTCACCGAAGGTGATGTAACCCAAAAAGAGCTGCTGAATGAACAACTCCAGTCAAAACGTGAACTAAGGTCTAGCCTGCTCCCAATAGAAAGAAAATACTCCAACAGGAGAATTTGGATGGCAGCTGCTTCGGTTGTGCTACTTATTGCCGCAGCTTTGCTATGGCCACGTTTGATTGCAGAAAAGAGCGACATCCCTACTTCATTGGCTTATGGCCAGATCCGTACAAATAAGGGTGAACGTAAAATTCTCATACTTGCAGATGGTTCAAAAGTGACCATGAACAGTGCCTCTATACTCACCTATCCCCTGACTTTTAAAAAAGGAAACAGAGAGGTAAAACTTCAGGGACAGGCTTTTTTTGAAGTAAAACGGGACACCTCGCATCCGTTCATCGTCAGAACTTCTAAACTGGCAGTGAAGGTACTAGGTACTAGTTTCGATGTCAGCAATTACAATCATGAAGAGGAACTTTCTGTAACAGTAAGATCGGGAAAGGTAAGCGTTCAGGAAGATTTAAAAACAGAGAAGCATATATTACTGGAGGGTGACCGACTTGTTTATCATACCAAAAATGGTTCTGTAAATAGACAAAGGTTTCAGCCTGAGGAATACATTTCCTGGCAACAAGGCCATTATGTGTTTGAAGATAAAACACTTTCTTATATCTGTCAGCAATTGGAGAAAGTGTATGATATGAAGTTCCATTTTCAGGATCACGATCTTAAACTTAAGAAAATGGGCTTTAGGATCAGAGGGGAAAATATCGTAAGCGTAATGGATATGCTGTCGTTAGCCGGTGGTTTCAGCTATACCATTAAGAACAAGCAAATCACTTTAAAATATAAATAATCAGAGATTTTTCATCTAAAACCCAAATATATGAGATAAGTCAGCAGATCCAATATTCAAAATAAAATGGGCTGTAATCAGAAACGGAGGGCCTTGACCTCCTCCGTTTCAATAAGCTTCAGCTGTCATTTGCTTTAACACAACAAATTCATTCAAACAAGCTATGTACAATTTTACAAAAAAAAGTGTAATTAAACTCCTATATCAAATGTCGAGACTTACTTTTCTCGCAGTGATCGTTGTCCTGACTACTTCCGGGCTCCTAATGGCCAGGGATGTGAAGTCTCAGGACTTAAAAAAACTAACGGTAACCCTGACCCGGGTTTCCTTACTCAAAGAGGTATTTAAAGACCTCGAGCAACAATCGGGTCTCAGTATTTATTTTGCGACCGATATTGGTCGCATTGCAAATGTTAACTTAAAACAAAAAAAGTCAAGCATACAAAATGTGTTTCAAGACCTTGCGGTCACGTATCATTTACGTTTCACACAGTCTGGTTCAATGATCGCTGTGACAAGGGTACCAAAACCACCACAACCAGGACGCGTCTCCGGCAAAATACTGGATGACCGGGGCGAAAGTCTTCCCGGCGCAAGCATAAAAATTGTACAGACCAACCAGGTAGTACAAAGCAGTGTGGACGGAAGCTACAATCTCAGCATCTCTCCTGGATCTTACACCATTGAGGTCAGTTATATCTCATTCCAAACCAAGCGTATAACGCAAGTAGAAGTAAAAGAAGGACAGCTGACCAGTCTTAACATTATACTGAATCCTGCAACCAACAAACTGAGCCAGGTAACCGTAACTGGAAGCTACAAAAAAGAGAGTGTAGCTGGACTGTATGCTACACAAAAGAATGCGGCTTCCGTAACGGACGGTATCTCTGCCGAGCAGATTGCCCGTACCCCTGACAACGACATGGGACAGGTATTGAAACGTGTTACGGGGTTGACGACAGTAAACAACCGTAATGTGATCGTACGGGGAATGTCCGATCGTTACAATCAGGCCATGCTGGACGGTGTAATAATTCCAAGTACCTCACAGAACAAACGCGACTTCTCCTTTGATATCATCCCAACCGAGATGGTAAGCTCTGTCGTGGTCAACAAAACGGCAACACCGGATGTATCGGCCGAGTTTTCAGGTGGGCAGATATCGGTAAATACCATCGATATTCCCGAACAGAATTTTACAAGTATCCAATTAGGCACAGGTGGTAATTCACAAACTACTGGCAAAGATTTCTATCGTCTGGGGGAGCGTCATACAAGCGAGTATTTCGGTTTCTTTGATAAATCTGCAAAAATGCCTGAAGGCATCAAAACCTGGGATTGGGCTAACCGGGCATCGCAACTGGATGCCCCTCCGGGCTATATCCTGACCGATCCGGAGTTGAACGCTACACCGCTCAATCCTACAGAATTTGGAGATGCGGTGAAATATAATGACCTGGATGCCATTGCTCAGTCCAAAAGGTTAAACAGCGATGCCATGCGTCCATACAAGTACAAAGCTTCTCCAAATCAAAATATGCGTTTCTCACTCGGTCGGGTATATGATCTGAAGAACGGAAACCGTTTTGGATTTGTGACATCAGCAAATTTCAGAAATGAGCAAAATATCGTTTCTTTTAACAATGTGAGACGTTCACCCAACGGTAACTATATAGACAGTGTAGGTCTTGGTGACAACGGTGCAGGCACATCCTATCGGTTTAACAGTAACGGAGGACTTGTCGCAAATATGGGATTTCAAGGGCAGCGTTTTAAGTTGGCTTTAAAGAATATGTATGCGCGTACCTACAGTGACACCTACAATGAGTCGACCCAAAAACCTCGTGAAGATTCTAATCCGACAGCCACTAAACTGATCTATCAATTGCCTGAAGCCATGTCTTTGCAACAGCACCAGTTGACTGGCGAATATCAGCTTCCCTGGAAGATAAAAGCTGAGGGGATGTTTACCGTCAATAAGATCAATCAACAGATTCTGGATGAGCGCAAGCTTTCTTACCGGTTAACCACGATAATTGCTGACAAACCTTATTTTCAGACTCCCGGCTTAATGACCCATTCTGCAGCTTCGACAGGTGGTTCCTTCAAAGACTGGCGAATGTGGACCCGTATCGATGAAACGGATTACAATTGGAGTGCGGCTTTCTCTCGCAAATTTGGAGAAGGAGAACCGGTATCTACCCTACTCAAATTTGGATATCAGGCATGGTCAAAGAAAAGGTCTTTGGATGTAAATAAAATGGTTCCCTGGACAAGGTCTTGGATTGAAGGAACGGCCAATCAACGAGCTCCGGCAATCGAGGTTTCCTACGACCAGCTGTTTGCGAACGAAAATATCGGAAATGGAGATGGTCAGGCCTATTATTATGCAGATGCGCTTGGAGGACGATACTATGATGGAGACATGAGTTCCCATGCCCTCTTCCTGATGGCCGATCAGAAATTGTGGAATAATCTTCGCCTGGTATACGGTATTCGGGCCGAGTATTTTGGTTTAAATTCGAAGCAGGAAGAGCTTTATAGACGATCCTATAAGGACGAACCAGATACCGATGATACACAGAGACATCGATTTGGTGTCAAGGAAAATAATTGGCGATTCCTCCCATCGATCAATGCTACCTATAGCTTAACTCCTGAGTTTAATATCCGTGGAAGTTATTCAAGAACGATCATACGTCCTGACTTTAGAGAGGTGGGTATGTTTGCGATGTATGATTTTGAAATAGACGGGTATGTGTACGGTGAACATGTTCAGTCTACATTGATCGACAACATAGATGTACGATTGGAATGGTACCCTTCGCCTGGCGAGATCATTTCTTTGACAGGGTATCACAAAAAACTGGACAAACCTATCGAATTAGTTCATTCCGGAAACGGTTCGAACCAATATACCTTTGCTAATATGGAGAATGCAAAAAATCTGGGGTTGGAACTGGAAATCCGGAAGAATTTTAGCTTTTTATCCGATAGAGATTGGGCAAAAGACCTATTTATATCCGCTAATGGGACGCTGCTCAAATCCACTGTCAATGTGTTAAGTCACTGGGAATGGATTAATAATCCGGAAACACAGATAGCAGAACGCGTCCAGCAGCGGTATCCAAATCAAGACAGGCCACTTATCGGTCAGTCCCCTTGGTTGTTGAACCTGGGACTAGGATACTGGGGAGATCGTTTTGGCGCGACAGCAAGCTACAATCACCGCGGTCCCCGAACAAACCTGGCCAATGTCAACATGGCAAGGGTGGAGTATGAATTAGCACCGAAACAATTGGATGCCCAATTTTATGCACGCTTCTTAAAGAAGAAAATGGAGGTTAAATTCAATATATCCAATCTACTTAACGACTGGACACGTTATTACATAAATATCAATGATTATGAACCAGATGACACCAAGTTCTATGTGCTAAAAGAAGGCAAGTCTATCAAGTATAATAAAGAAGAAGGTGACAATATAACCTACCGTAAAAAAGATGGTCAACGTTTCAGTCTGAGTGTCGGCTATAACTTTTAATAATCAATCATTGAATTTAAAGATCAAAAAAAACAGATGAAAGCATATATAAGAAACAGTATAGTTATTGTCCTATTGTCGATAGGTTTATATTCCTGCCAGAAAGCAGAATATGTAAATTCATTTTCGGAATTTGTGGATGTATATTTTGATGCAGATAAAACCGCATTGCGAGACAATGGAACCGGTGTTTTTATTGCGGCCAGGTACAATGGAAATCCGATCGAATGGGATGTCAATTTGAAAAAGATCAAAGTAGTTGCAGGTGAAGGTAAATTTGAATTCTATGATACCCGCAATGGAAAAGTGGTAGCCGAGAAAGTTATCGATGTGAAGCCTGGTTCCAAAGAAACCTATACATTATTCCAGCCTACGATGGATGCTCCGGTCTCTTTTATCGATCCAAGCGAACAGGGTACAGAAAGTCCGGCTCCGGCTGGGCATATCAAAGTGAAAGTAGCCAATTATGTACAAGATCTTATTCCATTTGAAAATCTGGACCTCAAAGTTTTTATAAGTTATTTTGATGCCGATTTTAATACAGTGGTCGAGGAGGTTGGGACGATCAAAAATGTAAAAAACAGCATTGACCAGGCCGAATATCACACCCTCCCCGATGGTCTGCCAACCCCCTTACCTGAATATGCTCACAACTATGTATTCGAATTTGTAAACGGTAGCACCGGGCAGCCATTGCTCAACCATGGAGGAACAAGTTATTCAAATACGGCATTAAGCCCTCAGGGTATTAATCCACTGCCGGTTAAAAATATCTTTACTTTGTATATGATTTCCAGGAAAACTTGGGGGGAAGCTCCTCCATTTATCAAAAAAGGAGATACGTTTTATGAAATAGAGACCAACGTACTTTTTGCAAACTAATTGACAATAAACAAAAGAAATTCAGAAATTAATGATTTGTAAAATAGTAATTTAAGGTATCCTAAAGTTAAAGTAGCAAAACCACAAAACACGAAAGCCTAATAATTTCGATTATTAGGCTTTTTAAATCAAAAACCGTATCCCTTAAGATACAAAGTTGGAGTTTTCTCAAATGCAATTACTTTTGTTCAAAAAGTAAATCATAATCCTTTCCATATCTTCTTCTAAGCCTTTGCTTTGCTTTTTTTACGGCATCAACTGTTAAACCTAATATTCTTGCTGTTCCCCCATTATCCATTTCCAGTTTGGTTAGAAATATAATTCGGAGCTGAGCATCAGTTAATTCTGGAAAATTCTGGATAAGGGACTCGTAATAAACAGAATAAGTTTGTATAAAGTATCTTTTGAAATTCAACCACGATTCTGTACTCATCAAATGCGAATTGAGTAAAGTTTGCATTTCTAAAGTATACGTTTCCAAATTTTGAAGCGAAGGTTGTCTGACCTTATCAATTTCAAATTCTAATTTCTCAATCTGCTTGTGCTTCTCTATAATCTTTTCCTCATACTCGTTTTTTTTAAACTTTATTTTTTTTCTATAAGCTCTTATTATAAAAATAATAGCAGCCAATAACATTGCACAACTTACTAATGCAGCGATTTTGAGGTATGATTCTATTTGACGTTTGACTGTTTCTGCCTGAACCTTTAGCTTCAGCTTATTTTTTTCTGTTTCCCAGCCCAACTTCATAATCGCCTCTCTTCCGTCCTTCCCATTAAGCAGATTTTTTAATTTTTCTAATTTCCGCCTAACGATAAGCTCTTCCTTATAATTTCCCGTCCGTTCTGCTATTGCTAAAATGAGTAAGTTGATTTCATATTCGGAACTTTTAAAGTACGTTTTCGATTGGGCATAATGCTGGGCAAGCTGTAGCCTACTATTCGCATCGGCAACATCCCCCTTCCCCAAATATGCCTTACCCAACATAACCAGGGCATAAATGGTATTTTGTGTAGCAGATAGCATTTTTGAAATTGCAATATCCTGGTTAAGAAGTTCAATAGCTGTATCGTAATCCCTTTGTTTGATCTTTATTTCCGCCAGGTTACCCAATACTTTAGCATATCGCAATTCATCTTTGTTTACCTCAGCAATAACAAGCGCTTCCTTGAAGTATTTCTCAGCTTTTACCAAGTCGTCCAAATGAATGCTATTTAAACCTAAAGCGTCTGTAATACTCGCCCAATCACTACTGTTTGGTTTCACGTATTTTCTGGCTAGTTGTAAATAATCATTTGACTTTTCATAATCACCAGCCGTTGTCAAAAAATAAGCTGTTTTCTTATAAGTGTCATATGGCTGGATAATATATTCAGCAGCTGTCTGATCAAGGGCTTCGATACAATACATAAACAGAGGAAAAGACTCTTCGTATTTTCTATAGGTATATAAATAAAAGCCGTATTGCAAAGAAATCCAGATTTCAAGATCTTCACGTTTTAGTTGTCTGGCATTTAGCAATGCCTTTTTAAATAGATTAGTACTAGTTGGATTAAGCTGATCTAGTTCGTCGGCTTTTTTTTTGGCAATAAAAACATTCGTGATAATTTCAGCCGACTTACTCTCTTCATCCTTTAATTCAAAAAATACTTTTTGTAATGATATTTTTAGTTCAGTATTCGTTTTAGCCAGCGAATACTGCTTAGTTATATCTTCTATTACCTTTTGATCTGTTTTTTTCTCAGTTTCAAAAATCCCGGCGATAAGATAATAAGGCAATAAAACAAAAACTAAAGAAAGCATCAACTTTCTAACAAACGTATCGGCATTCATTAATATATCGGTTCAAGATGTTGCAAAGAAAGGAAATCTCCAAAACATCCATCCTATCAATGACAAAAAACTTATTGATTATTTAAATTCTATTACCATTACCACAATACTCATTGAACTAATTGAAAACGTTGCCTCCCAATAACTGTTTCATACTGTCCCATTATTACTTAAATTTGCCATCTTATGGAGTTGTAGCCACACTGACCGTACAACTCATGCGACTTTTAAATTTATCCTTATCCGCTGGTGGTATTTCAACTTTAATCATCACCGGAAATCTTTGCACCATTTTCACATAATTCCCGCTTTGGTTATCCGGAGCAACAAAAGGAGGTTCATCTTTTAAACTAAAAATCTCCATCACTTTACCACTAAAACTAAGTTCAGGAAAGTCATCAACCACAACTTTAGCAGATTGCCCCTTAAGCAAATGCTGCACCTGATCGGATTTAAAACTGGCGGTAACATAAAATTCATTAACCCCATTATGCGCTTTAAAGTCCACATAGGCATCCTCGGTAAGTTCAAAGTTCCCATCTTTTGAAGGAATGATCTTGCTATCCAACAAAATTTTTGACCATTTTTTCAAAAAATCAGCTGAAAATTTTAGTGTTTTCATAGATACCAAGACCATATGACGACAAGTCTTGCCATCTATGATATAAATAAGAGTTGAAACTGGTGTTTGTTCAGATTTCAGCGTCCGGTTTTCCAGGCTGATCAGTCTATAGGGATTAAGGCTATTTTTATTTTCCGACAGGAGTGTAAAACTAATCCCTTTGTCTTTTACTAAATCATGAGACACATTAATGCTGTCCAAAGGCTTAGTATCTTTTGTGATATCATCACTTAATATCATCACCACTTTTTGCCAGTCCTCCTTATTTTCTCCCTTAACATTCCATTTATAATGACGTCGGGAAAAATCCGTCTGGACTGACAATTTCTCATCCAATTTCCAGCCCTCAGCCTTTGGCCAGTGGATTTCCAGATCCTCCCGGTGAGATTGTGCTTTCGTCAGCCCACACATGAACACCAGGATAATTAAAGCAACAATCTCTCTCATTTATATTTTTCAGTGATTTAGATGTATTAAAGATAAGTTTTCCCAAGAACCCTTTTCGTCAAGAATTTTTAAATAACAGTTAAATGGTTCATCAGCTTGATAAAGTTGATAAAGCTGATCAGTTAGCGCTGTAAGAAAGTTAAAGAAAATTGAAAATTCTTCTTCTGTATTGTAAAGCCCGCCCCACTCATTTAATGTCCAATTGAGCCTTTTTCCATCCAGTGTGCTGATCGAAAATTTCAGGTAAGGAATATCAGCCTCTGTTTTTTTGTAATTGTCCAGCTGCAGTCCTCCCAATAACCCTATTTCTCTTACAGGAACCGCAATGGATTGTATTTCCGAAAACAAAACAGAACCGAAGCTGGAACTGATAAAGCCACCTTTACTTATTGAAACAATTTCTCTCGACTTTCTTTCGGTGCCGGCTTTAAACAGTCTATAAATCGCAACTAACAATAGAGGAAAAGAAATCAACAATAGCCAGGTCGGGAAAAGCGCGTCAGCATACGTCAGTAAAATAGTCGCTGTTAATGTAATACTCAGTAAGGTGGTAAAAAACCAAACTAAAATAGTTCCATCTTTTTTACCGTTATTAAAACCGAAATAATAGGTATTCATAAATGAGTACTATAATAACTCCCAATTTATCAGGAGTAAATGTAGCAAAAAGAATAATCACTATTTCAAATGCTAAGCTTATGGAAGTTGCGGCATAAAAAACCGAAGCAAAATCTGGTAAAGATTTTGCTTCGGTGAGGTGTCCATTACTGGACTATTCTCGAACCTATTTTTGGATGATTTGAAGAAAATTGCAAACTTGGACACACTATTTTAAATTGAGACCCTTAGTAGAGATTTCAAGCTTAGATTCAAACAATGTTATTCATTCTATCCAATGCTGATTTTTGTATTCCGATAACTTTCATTGCTCGCTTCATTTTCTGTGAAAGTCGAATTTATAAAGGCTCATTGAAGGATTAGGAAAAATGGTACTGATTGGCTTTGAAAGGTAAAATTTAGCATTGAAACAACAATTTAGAAGAAATTTATTTTGTAAATTGAATGGTTTGGTTATGAAAACTATTGAAAAATTATGATTGTAACTATTTTTGGGGATTATTAGTTCGCTTGTATTAGCCTATACATCATAATCTTAAAATAAGAACCGGAACCTATGAAAGTTAAAGACATAAAAAGCACAAGGGATTTTTTAGAATTTTTATCAAAACACAATGATTTCATATCTCAACAAAGTGAAGAATATTCAAAGTCAATTTGTGGAACGGGTTTTCAATCAGAAGTTTTATACATTTTGCCCGCAACACAAGACTTAAACAATATTGAAAACTACCATAACCTTAAATTTGTAACAATAAACAATTACAAAGTTGACAAGAAAGGTTTTGAAATTTTAAAACGGCATAAACATAAATTTGAGAACGTGAATTTTCTTCACATTTGGAACATTAAGCAAAATGATTTGGAGCTACTTGAATTATTTCCGAATGTTACACATTTGCTAGTTTCATATATCAGAAAAGAAAATTTTTCATTTAGTGGATTAGATTATTTGCATAAGCTGGAAACTCTTGTTTTGAGCAGTGCTAATAAAATAACTGATTTTAATTTCATAACTAAATCGCAAAAAGAAAAAATAAAACATCTTAATCTAACTTATACTGCAAAACTTACAAAACTTGATGGAATTGAAGATTTTAAAAATTTGGAAACATTAATTCTTTTTGCATCAACAACGGAAAGTAAAATGACAGAATCTAAATGGAATTGAAAAGCTTATCAATTTAAGTGATTTTAAAATTGACTATTTCAAATTTGATATAGATGAGCTAAAAAAGAAATTAAAACCATTGAAAAACTTGAAACAGTATAAAGTAAGGCAGCAAGTTTATGAAAACATATAACTAGCGTCCTTGTGCGATATGCTAATCCAATATTCTGCACAAATTAAAATGACAGAAAACCAAATGAAAAAACTATTATTAATTCTAACAATTTTATCTTTTTTAACTTCTTGTAATGGACAAGAGAAAAAAGATAAAAATAATTCAACAAATATTTCAAATCCAAAAGAGCATAAAGTTTTTTATGATAATGGGAAAATACAACAAGTCGGACAATTCAATGAAAACGGAGAACCTGTAGGAAAATGGGAAAAGTATTACGAGAATGGAAATATTGGAAAAAGACACTATTTTAAAAATGGAAAATTTGAAGGATTGGACGAAGAATATTATGAGAATGGGCAATTAAAGAGAATTGGGACAAATAAAGACGACTTCGAAGATGGAGAATGGAAAACATACTACGAAGATGGACAATTGAAAGAAGTTTTAATTTACAAAAAAGGCATAATAAATGGAGAATACAAAGAGTACAGAAATGGACAAATAATATCAATAGGAAACTATGAAAAGGGAAAAGAAGTAGGAGAATGGAAGGCTTATTATGAAAATCGACATTTGGAAAAAATACTAAACTTTAAAAACGGAGAGCTCAGTGGTCCGGCAAAATACTATTACGAAAATGGAAAATTACGAGAGGAAGGAAACTTTGAAAATTACAATAGAATTGGTGAATGGAAAAAATACGATGAACAAGGCAACCTAACAAAAACTGAAAAATATTGATGAAAACACAATCACACAACAAGGATTTAGTTCAACAGTTCTATTTCTATTGATCTTTAGTGCGAAATTGAAGATTTGTACTTCGATGGCCCCATCATCGCCAAGCCACAAAAACTTGTGCGATACTCTAAAACCAACCTTAAACTAACAAAGATTACACTAATGGATGCAAAACAACTATTTAGACTTTTTCACAGTAAATATGACTTAACAAATTGGCTTAATGAAAGCGGAAAGTTAGCCCAAAGTGAAGGAGATGTAAAATGGATTTACTGCGGTATTAATGAAGATTTTAAACCTGAGCTTGTTAGTCATACAATAAACGACATCTTTGCAGACGATGAAATTTATTTATGTATTTCATCAAGTAAAAGTTCATTGAGTTCTAAATCTAATGTTATTAGAGAAATCGCCAAAAATCTTCACAAAAAAGAAATTGGCATAATGGACAAATCATTTACGAAGATGCTATTCTTTAGTTCATATGGCACATTTAAAAGTGGGGTTATCAGAGAGTTTCCTGAAAGTTGTTCGAGACCTAATGGACATCTTTTAAACGTAGAATTTTTCGCAAACATTATAGATAAAAACACCACTAAAGTTGCTAAAGTCATTCGTAAACATTTTGAACACTTTGAAAAAGCACTACACAAGGATTATGGTGGTATTATGGAATATCTTTGGATAGATTTAGAGTTGGTAGAAAGTCACAAATCTTTTCCCTTCCGCTTTCAAAAAAGAGTAAAAAATCCATCTTCCTACACGGAATTTTATTCATATAATGTTGGTCATTACAGTATTCATCCAGATTATGAAAAATTGAGAGGATTATCTACAGATGAGGAAATTTGTAACTATATATTTGAGTTGTTATATAACTCAACTCAAATTTTAGTTGATAAACAAAAGAAATTAGAGGACTTCGATGCAACGAAATTTCGATTGGATTTTTTATCTGCTATGGAAAAAATAAAATATTCTTTGAAAGACTAAAAAGCACAATCGCGCAACAAGGTTTTTGCAATAGTGATGGAATTGTTGCCATGTTTTTTTTTATACACTATTCGAGCCGTAGTAGCCTCAGAATTGCCATATGATAGTCACAGATGCCCCTTAGTTTAGAGTTCAATAGATTATTCTTATTTTTGACGTTTAAATAAGAACAAAGGGGGTAATAAATGCCAGTTAAGATTCCGAATAATCTGCCAGCGATTGAGATTTTAAAGAAGGAAAATATATTTGTTATGAGTGATCTGAGAGCAGATACACAAGATATTCGCCCAATGCGCGTGCTTATCCTGAACCTGATGCCTCTTAAAATATCTGCTGAAACTGATTTTGTTCGTTTATTATCCAACAATCCCTTACAAGTAGAAGTAGAATTTTTAAGACTCGATTCCCACACTTCTAAAAATATATCTGAAGAACACCTGGAGATGTTCTATAAAGGTTTTGGCGAGATAAAGAAAAACTTCTATGACGGTTTGATCATCACCGGTGCTCCTGTTGAAATGCTGGAGTTCGAGGAAGTAAGCTATTGGAATGAGATCACTCAAATCTTCGACTGGGCCAGAAAGCACGTTACCTCAACGCTCTATATTTGCTGGGCTTCTCAGGCTGCGCTCTATCATTTTTATGGGGTAGAAAAAAAACCATTAAACGAAAAATTATCCGGGGTTTTCAAGCACACTGCCACTGAAAAGGGGCACTCCTTGTTAAGAGGCTTTGACGACGAATTCTTTATTCCTCATAGCAGGCATACCACAATATTGAAATCTGATTTGGCTGATAAGGAAGATCTTAGTATCCTGTCAGAATCTTCGGATGCAGGAATAGCCATTGTATATTCCCGAGGCGGGCGTGAATTTTATCTTACTGGTCACTCAGAATATTCTCCGCTAACCCTTCACGAGGAATATGTCAGAGACCGGAACAAAGGCCTTGATGTACCTGTACCGAAAAACTATTACCGGGACAATAATCCTGAGAATACGCCACTAGTATGTTGGACAAGTCATGCGAATTTACTCTTCAATAATTGGCTCAACTACTTTGTTTACCAGGAAACACCTTATAATCTAGAGGACGTGGGTAAATTGGGAGAGATTGTTCAAAATGGTTAGACCTTTAGCCTGCGTTCTCAGAGTTTGATTACTGGGTTTTAGGGCTTGTAAAAAAGATAGTTTCCGAAGCGTGGAGTTGGAATACTGTTATATCTTATTTTTACTAGTTTAGTACAGTAACGGTAAGCAATTCTGCATTTAACACAGCCTCATAAATTTATAAAATATTAATAACATGAAAAAAACACTAATTATTGCCATACTATTGCTTGTTACTCAGTTAGGTTTCGCTCAGTATTTTAAACTAATGCCCAAGGGTTTTGTATCCAATGACAATAGCGATTTTACGGTCGTGAATGTACCAAACGTAAAACAAAATGATCTGTACAAAAATGTGCTTAATGCCATTAATTCGATATTCAAAAATCCACAAAAAGGTCTTAGTGTGGTTGAAGGTGAAAGCATCAGTATAACGGCGTATGAAGAAGGAGTTCTACCTATAAAACTTTCTAATGGGCTCGGAAAATCAGTTCGTAAATATGATTTATCGTATAAACTAACCTTTCTTTTTAAAGACGGCAAGATCCGGATTAA
This sequence comes from Pedobacter sp., assembly GCF_041645105.1. Classification (GTDB taxonomy): domain Bacteria; phylum Bacteroidota; class Bacteroidia; order Sphingobacteriales; family Sphingobacteriaceae; genus Pedobacter. Next base: position 278,733 of record NZ_JBAZQQ010000002.1, on the reverse strand, counting down.
CAGTCCTGATTTTGAAGTTAAAAGATATGTTGAAGGTTCTTACAGAGGTGCAAGTGGTTGGACTGGGGATGAGTGGGTTACGCTAAAGCTGATAAAAGTCGGAAAATCTAAATTATATCTTTTTGAAGATGATGGAAAAGTGAGATTTGAAGATGCCTATAATGGTTTAAATAATCATTTCAATTCGCTTTTAAAACAAATTATTGAAAAATCTCAAAAGATAAACAACTGGTAATGAAAGTTTATCTCATGGCTTCTTCTGAACTTTTCCAAGTTTATTGCTTATGAGAGTTTGCGGGAGTTTATCCTGGGTGACCCTCGAGTTTTGGAGGCGAGGGCTTTCTCTGCTGGTGTTGTTGTCAGTTCTGATAAGAAGTTCTATGGCATAATTTGCGACTCCTATATAGAAATGGAGGAATATTCTTAACGGATCAAAATCGAAAAACAGATCTAATAGGCGAACAAAATAACAAGAAAGCAATGGGTTTTTGATGGCGAAGAACATCGAACCCCTGAAATTAATGAAGCCACCCATCTTATCTACCACATTAACAGGAATTTAAGGCATAAAAAAACCGGAGTGAAATCTTTATCAGATTTTCACTCCGGTGAGGTGTCCCTTCTACTGAATACTTTGAACATCTAGACCGCTTCTGTAAGATACTAGGGCCAATAATTGACGATTTAAAGAATAAGGGTTTTATATAAATCTAATACTTCGAAGGTATATTTCATTAGTCAACATAGTGAAACATACCCTTTAAGTTCAAAGTTTAGAACAAAAAAGTTGGCAAGTTTAAAATTAATAATTTTGATAAAAAATAGCCTACCAATAGATATTCTGGCTCGCAAAAGTACATTAAGAGGCACAAAAACAGATGACCGAGGAACGAGCTCTTGTTTAACTAACTGTAAAGCTGCTGAAGCGAGGCATGAGCAATGCTGCTTTACAGTTTAAAGCACTTTAGCTAGGGAACTGGTTTCGAAAGGCTTAAACCAAGCAAGGGATTGTAGAAAAATTCAGATCACTGTTAACCCATAAAACATCTTCTTCCATTCCCGGGTAAACTATAAAATAACCTTCAATATGAGTTAAGGAAATAACTGGTCCTTTGTTTTTATAATTTGCTTCTAAAAAAATATCTTCATCATTCTTATCCATCAAGAATACCAATAGTGGATCATAATATGACCAAATTTTCATTAGCAAACCTCTACTTAATAGATTTATGTTTTTTATACGAAATAGTATTTTATTATAGTCTTTATTTATAAAGACCTCTTCTGCAGCAAAATCGATATTTTTTTCCAGTTCATCATTTACGACAAGGACTCTTACACCATAAAAGTAGACACTATCGGTAAGATCAAATAAAAATTTAAATAATGGGTCCCATTTGAACTCGCTTATATCTATAGAATGCGTAGTATCTTTAATTGATATGTTATTCGCTGCATGAATTTTTAGGTCTAAACCTCTCATAAATTAAAGTAATTCGTTTTAAATGTTTTTCATTTCATAATTGCGGGTATCAAATATCATGGCTTGCTAGTTTATTTAAGCGCATAAATGTAACCAACCCCTAACTTTCCATCTTCTAACTCAAACTTAGCCAAGACTCGAATATATCCATCCCCTTCAAATTCATCGAGACGTTCCCAGTTCTCACTCATATGATCTGAAACCAGTACCGCAGCTTTAATTTGCTGCTGATTCCCAGCATCTGTATGCCTAAAGCCATTATAACCCAGATCAGCCCCCCATCCTCCACTTTCTAAGCTGCCATTGACGAATCCTTTATACCATTCACCAGATATATTCTCAACAAAATAATGGTTTGGTCCTCCAGGGCCAAGTGTTCCATATACAATAAAGGCTCTTTCAGGGCGATACTTTTTTAATAATTCTTTTTGGGTTTTGGACAAATCTGGATATTCCAAATTTCCAGAAAACTCTCTTTTAATGGCTTTACCATTAAGTTCGGCAATTAATTTTTCTAATTCCATTTTGTTTGATCTAAAAATTAAAAGAATCTGTTGGTCTACAAGATTGTGAAAGTTTTGTATTAAATTCAGAAAAAAGTAAAATACCTTGGATTAATTAACCTGCACATTTTTCATGCTGACACGTTTAGTCTTAAACCCAAACTTCTCAAATTTATATCGCATGTAGGTCGACATTTTATCTTCATGTGTCGAGATAAATATTTGACGATCGCCAAAATCATTTCTCAGCAATTCAACAAAACCAGCTATATTCAACTCATCCATTGTCTGTACCGGATCGTCAATGAGCAGTACTTTATTTCTAGAATATTTCTTGTTTAGAGCCAAAGTTGCGTATTTCAGTGAAACTGACCCCTTTGTTTCGGATCAAACTGACCACCTGACTGGCTGCCGAGCGTGGTAGCGAATGCCCCACGAAGTCTTATCAAAGATAATTAACTCTTAACAACCCCCGATCTTGCATCGAGCTAAAGTAGCTCAACCTCGCTATCATTCTCTTCACCCGCCTTTTCAGAACAAACAAACCTTCGGATTAGACCATCATGCCAGGCATTTCAAAGCCACCTTAAATAAGCCCGTATATTCGGTTCAGTCCGCAATCTGGACTAACACTCTATCCGCAGGGTACATCGACGCTTAGCGGCTATTATTTAGCCTTAAAACTTAAAGATAAATTGATCCTTTCGGACTGAAAAAAGTGGCTTGAAAGACGAAAGGGGGTCAATTTGCCCCGAAATGAAGGGGTCAATTTGGAGCGGAATAGAAGGTCAGTTTAATTGCGGAATGAAGGGGTCAGTTTTACCGAAACTCCCATATAACAAAATTACGCCCGTAAAAAAACTAAAAAGGGCACTTTTTTAAAGACTTATAGGACAGCCGATTGAAAAAAGCAAATTTACTAAAAGTGATATTATTCGTCTAAAACAGGCAACACAGGACTTTAATAAAAACAAATAAGCCTTAACAGTCAATATGTTAAGTCTTTAAAATCTGTGTCCCTTACGCTACAAAGTTCGAACTTTTTCATGGCTGATTTGCAAGCTGCGGCAGGTTTAGAGGATTATCAGTACTAGAATAAGCGTACTAGGAATCTGGTAGTTAAATTATCAGATTTCATCCTAACTACAAATTAAAAATGGGTTATTTTTCAGAAATAATAGACTGGATAACTTGCTCCAGATCGGGTAGCTTTGAAGTTATAATATCCCAAACAATATCATAATTAATGCCAAAATAATTGTGAATTAGCCTATTATGAGTATTCGACATTTTTCTCCATTCACCTCCGGATGCTCCAATTTAAAATCCGAGTCAACTTTTGCACTTGCTTCGCCGACAATCTCAAGGCTTCGAATAATCGCTTTTGACAATACAGCGTTTGTACCCGCAGGATGCTTACCCGCTTCAATGATGCCGGGCAAAATAATAAAGAACATTACCTGTAAATAATTAGTGAAAATAGCTCTTTATCACTTTTGGAAAAGAAGTAAGCACTCACTTGACAAGCTATATAATAATCGGTATAGAGTAACACTGAGAAATGCGAATGTGATAAATTACGAGTATTGTTAATAATAGCGGCTGGGCAATTCTACCCAGCCGTATTACAGTTTATTATGAGTTTTAGTTAATTCTTTATAATTAGTTTACCATTCTCTGGTATTTTTTCAATTTTTCCTGATACTCAGTCACCGTGTAATCCATAATACTTCCTACCATAGTCCCATCTTTTAAGGCCTTTTTGGCCAATTCTAATGCTTTTTCCTGGCTAGTCAAAGCATTTTGATGGTCACCACCTTTTGAAAAACAGGTAGCCAGTGCATCAAGTAGCACCGGATTTGTTAAAGTTTCAATATTTCCGAAACTTCTGGCTGTCCACAGGTACGTATCCTTTGACAATCCATCCCTATTGTATACATCTCCCAATATCACTGAGGAAGCCGATTTTGTTTCTTTCAGCCATTCTCTGGCAAAATCCATGGCTTTTTTCTCATCCATATCCAGCAATACTTTGAATTTCATACCGTCCATCATAGTTTTATAATCCGGTTGCTTTACCTTTAGCTGTTCAATCAACTCCAGTGCCTTTGCATATTCCTTAGCTTTTATAGCATCCTGCAATGGACTAAAAACAGCCATCAAATCAGCATTCTGCTTTCTTGCAGAGGCTGCGCTTTTCGAAAATTTAGCTTTGAAGGCTTCCATGTCGTACTTCCCTTCCAGCATTTGGGGTAAAATACTATCCAATGAATTTGGATGGCCAATCCAAATGATTTTTTTATCTTTTACAATAAATGTAGACGGGATGCCATTCTCGCCCGCTGCTTTCATCCATTTGTTTCCCATAAACTGTTCATTGTTGTCAGCTATAACAGCATAGCCCATATTGGCATCATTACCTTTTACAAATTTCTCGACCGATGGTAGTGAGGATTCATACGGTTTGCCCTCAGGTACCTTTTCCCAGATCCCTACACCAATAAAAGTAACCTTATCCTTATACTGTTGCTGAAGCTTGGTTAAATGCGGCATCGCCATCTTACAGGGTCCACACCATGTAGCCCAGAACTCAAGTACATATAACTGGGATCCTGCAAACGAACTGATGGGTTCACCCTTAATCCATTTGGAATACTTCAGCGGAGGTGCCTGATCTCCGATATTTAATATATTTTTTTCCTGCGCTGTTGCATTCCCGAAAATGAAGAACGTACAGGCCAAAATGATCAGCATACCAGCTGAGTTATTATTCTTTTTCATAGCCATTTAAAATTTAGTAATTCTGTGTTAAGGTTTCATTAAACTGTGTAGCACTTTGAGGAAATGGGAATACGTATAACTTTGAGTCAGGTGCCAAAGTATAGGTTTTGCCATCGACTGTTCTTGTAATAGTTTGCTGGTATTTAACCTCCCTGTTCCACCTTTTGATGTTGATAAAATTCCTGATCGTAAAAATAAATTCAATTCGCGAGGTCTTCTGCAGATAACCCATTGCCTGTTCTTCCGTTGCAGCGGAAAGTGCAACGTAGTTGGCCGGATCAATGCGGCGAATTCTAATTCTATTTACCTCATCCATTCCTTCGTTAATTTTATTAGTCCGGATGAGGCATTCGGCTTTTATCAAAATCAAATCTGAAGTAGTCATTCCTGCAGAATTCCCCTGGTAATTAATAGCCAGCCAGGCAGGACTGTTAGTTAAACCCACATACAACTGCCCATAAAGATAGTTATACGTTTCTGTCCGGTCTTTGATGATATTTCCAGCTTCATAGTTTGCTAATACCTCCGGAGATGCTGTTAGGATAGATGGGTCGAAACTATTCCCAAATGCATAAAATACATTATCGGCAGCGCTAATTCCAACCCGGTTGAGGGAACGGGCAGAAATGGGATTGATGGCCAGCAAAGGACGATGGTCTTCCAGGGTACTATTGTATTTCAACGCTTCATTTGCGGCCTCCAGCGCAGCTGGATAGTTCCTCATAGACAGCAACACCTGCGCTTTAACGCCATAGGCAAAACCTTTTCCAATACGCATACTATTTTTAGGCTGGTTCGGTAATGCCCCGGAAGATATTCCTGCATCCAGATCCGCTAATAAATTGTCATAAACCTCTTTCACTGTCTTCTTGCCATTGACTTTATCAAAAGCAAGATCATTTACATAAGGAATACCACCATCAGTTGCAGCTGTTGCCGGATCATAAGCCTTAGCATAAATATTTACCAACCGGTAATGTAAAAATGCCCTTAAAACGTAAGCTTCCGCTTTCAGCTGTTTGATCAGTTGCGCATCCCCGCTTGCCTGATCGCCCATGGTAATCACTATATTTGCCACTTTAGAAATGGTTGCATAAAGCCCTTCATACCTCGAGTCAGTAGCAGTCAGGCCTGCTCTATCGCCTGTCTCGTCATAAGTCAGCAAGATTTTATTTATACTCTGAACCCCGGAAATTACATTTGGTACATTTTCCGCGAGAAGATAATTGTCGTTAATCAGCATACTCTGCCTCAAGTGATCATAGGCCGAACCGGAAAAATTGACGTTTAACAACAAATCCAGATCACTTACTTTATTAAGTAGATTTTGCCCTTTTGGAGTAATGTCGGTATATTTTTTGCAACCTGCCATTAGCGTCATCGCAATAATGATGGCTGCAAAGGAGAATATTTTTTTCATCTTCGTTATCATTTAAAAATTAGCATTTAGCCCAAAAACAATTGAAGTCGGGATTCGCATTCCACCGGTCTCAGCATCTATGCGAACGTCTTTTTGTTTATACCAAACAATGTTTGGATTGTTAATCTGAAGATTCAGTCTTAAATTAGAGGCCCTCACTTTAGCAGCTAACTCACGAGGTATCAAATAGCCCAGCACAACATTTCTTACCTTAAAAAAATCCGCTCTACGAATTAGATTATCAGAATAATTGTATTGGCCATTTAGTGGAACCTGGTAAAACTGTCCACTCCCGGGAATATCGGTGTTCGTATTTGTCGGTGTCCAACGGTTGAGCAAATAGGAAGGTGTCTGATAATAACCAGGACTTGGAAAGGCTGTAGGAACTTGTCTGGCCCTAAAATAATTTCCTCCCTGGTATACAGCAAATATACTCAGGAAGATCCCCTTATAGGAAAGATCATTATTCAGGGAGAGGTTATATTTTGGATCCTCATTACCCATGTAAACTAATGCATCTGCATCAGTTGGGCCCAAAGTAGCGGTAGTCGGCGCACCAGCAGCATTATACCATTGGGGAACACCAGTTGCGTTTAATCCAGCAAATTTATACGCCCATATAGAGGCGACCGGATAACCTACCCTGAACGAACTACCCTGGACTATCTGAGATGGAGTTTTGGTGAGTTCATCAACGCTGGTTACTTTGTTATTGTTTAAAGAACCAGTCATATTCGTAGACCATGAAAAGTCGCTTCGTGATGAAGCCCTAAACCAATCATAGGCCAAGCTCAGCTCAACACCTTTGTTGACCATACTTGCATTGTTCACTGTCATTGAAGTAAAGCCTTCAGATGGATCCAAGCGCTTACTTGCAAACAGATCTGTTCCTACTCGCCTATACCAGTCCAATGAACCTCTCAGCCGATCGGCAAGCAGACTGAAGTCAATCCCAATATTTGTCGTTGCGGTTTTTTCCCAACGTAATTGTGGATTTGGCGGGTTAGACACGCTTGCGTTTGGCAATTGTGTCGTTGAATTAGTCCCCGTTGTTGCTGCAAGAAATGCCGTTACATTCTTGATATTGCCGGTAAGACCATAAGAACCGCGCAGTTTAAGATAGTTTATCGCCTCAATATCCTTTATAAAATTCTCTTTTGAGGCTATCCATGATGCTCCAACAGACCATAAGGGTCTCCCTCTATATTTTTCGTCACCACCAAAAAGATCCGCATAATCCTTCCTCACAGATGCAAATAGGTTATATTTTTTATTGTAGGTATAAGTAATATTTGCATACCCTGAAGCATATCGGTGCATCGTTTCTCTGGGATAAACAGATAGTGCCGGCATGGAAGATTCTGCAATATTATCAAAGGAAATCTGGTTGAAATGATACTGACGCGTTGGATAGTTCGTATCCCAGGGGGCACCATTATTGATGGTATTGAATAAGGTTTTATAATTTACCAGATTGGAACCCACCTGTAGTTGATCATCATATCCCAATAAAATTGCCTTTGTTCCGGTATTGATCAATGTCTGACGGAACTCGCTACCAATCAGGGCTAAAACCTCATGTTTCCCGAATTCTTTGTTATAATTCGCTTGCATACGGGCAGTGTAATTTGTACTACTGAACTGTCCGGTACCCAACTTACCACCTTCTGGTAATAAATTGGTGTAGGTGTAGTTTCCGGAGGTACCTGCCCGGGTTGTATATGCATTCTGAATGATCCGCATCGTGTAGCTATCCGACTCTGAGTACGTCGAAGAGGTGTTCCGGCCATCTTCCACCTGTAACATCGGGTTTATCGTGAGCCCTTGAAGCGGCTTGATGTTCATGTTCAGATAGTATCGGGTATTAATGGTTGAATTATCATTGAAATCACGCTCCAGTTCATCCAAGTGGTTGAACTTAAAGGAAGCCAATGCCGAAGAGGTTTCATTATTAATCGGATTATATCCATTGAAACGACTCGTATAGTAATATGCCCTGGAACCGTCATCATTCAAAAGTTTATAATAGGCCGGCACATTGCTCGGGTTATTCGCCCATTCAGTGTTATGTGTCCTTATTTTGCTAATTACGCTATTCACGCCATAATCCAGATCGATCCACTTAGCCAGGTTATAGCTACCTTTATAGAACAGATTAAGGGTTTTGGTATAAGAATTAATGAGTGCCAGGTTCGTGCCTGTTGGTACACCACCGGTTGAATTATTGTTGCCCCCATTATTGTAGGTTGTATAATTGATGATCAAGCTATTCTGTGCTTTTCCGCTGTTCGTCCTTAATGCAATATTATATTGTTGAATTATCCCCTTTTGGATTGCATTATCCTTATACTGAGCAAGAAAATCGTTCTTTTTAAGATCTGTCAACACGCCATCAAGTTGAGCCTGATTGATAAGCCCCTTCTTTTGCTGGTAATAAGCATATGCTATTGGGCTAATAAAATTAGAGGAGTTAATCCTGCTGTCAAAATCTCCAACAGGATTTGCGACAACCGGGCCTCCGTTGCCTCCACCGTTGAACCACCATTTGTAGTAATCGCTTTCATAATCTACCTGTTCAGCAGGGCTCATCCAATTTTGATAACTATAATCAGGCTTGTCTGTCACCATCAAATTACCTGTTACCTCTACTACTGTCTTTCCTATTTCTTTTGCCCGTTTGGTCGTGATTACAATAACGCCATTAGAGGCGCGTGCCCCATAGATAGCTGCTGCTGCTGCATCTTTAAGCACACTCACACTTTCAACATCATAAGGGTTAATTTGCTCAATTCCTCCTTCAATTGGCAAACCATCAACAACATACAAGATGCCACGCATGGTATTGTCGAGGGTACTTAAGCCTCTTATCGTTGTCCGAAGACGGGTTTGTACAAGTCCGGGAACCAAGCCCTCAAGGTTTTGCAAAATATTAGTAGCATTTCTTTTTTCAAGCTGTTCCCTCCCAACTGTGGTTACGGACCCCGTCATTTTAGTTTGCTGTATTTTTTGATAGCCCGTATTTACAATATTTACTTCTGCTAAGCTTGAATAAGTGAGTTTTAAATTGATACCTATATTCCCCTTACTAAGCAGCTCTGAGGTAAGCGTCATCTCGCGGGTTTCATAACCAATATAAGATATGAGCAATACATCCCCGGGCACAATATCTTTAAGAACAAATCCACCACTTTCATTTGTACTAACACTTCTGCCACTACCTTTTACCCTCACAGTTGCTCCAGGTAAGGGTACATTGTTCTCGTCTAATACAAAACCTCTGATATCCTGTGCAGTAAATCCGGTGATTATTTTATTTAGCAATGAGGGTGATTTCTTAGATAAAACGATGACTTTATCTCTTATTTCAAACGAGAGATCTTGTCCTTCCAAAATGCGGGACAACGCATTTTCCAGACCCGTGTTTTTCACATCCAAGGTGACTTTTTTATTTATGTTAATCAGTTTTGAATCATAAACGAAGTCGTAGCCCGTCTGAACCCTTATTTTTTTAAAGACAGATTCCAGTGTGGCATTCTTTTCATTCAATGATACCCGCTGTGCAAAGCCGGCAGCCGAAACCTGCATTAGAGAAGCGATAAATATAATTATGACTAGTTTCATAATTAATAATAATTTTTGTGGTAGCCACAGACGTGACATACCTTGGTTAAAAGCATATATTTCCATACTTTTGATTGGTTTGAGTTGATATTTGTTGTTGACTACACCATTTGTTTTCCCGAATATTCGGGACGGTCGCTCAAACTCACCGGAAAGTGTTGACAGCACTTTTCGGTTCTTTTTCAACGGCCTTACTTTGTTTTAACTTCTCTGTCGTAAATGTCTTCTCATTTTGGTTTGGTTTAGGTTTATTTATATAATTCCCGGGTTGATTCATTTTTATTGCGGCATCGCAGTAACGTTACGTCCATTTATTTTAAAATGCATTTGTCCAGCGGCTCCCAGTCTTTCCAGCACAACTGAAAGCGGCTTAGAACGGGATATAAGACCATTTATAGATATGAACTTTAGACGTGGATCAGCATATTCGACCTTAATGTCATACCACCTTTCAATCTGCTTCATCACACTTTCCATAGCTGTTTCCCTGAAATAAAAATCATTATTCTTCCAGGCCAGTTCTAAATCTGTGTCCGCCCGCATAATAGCCAACTTACCATCATCATTGATCGCAAGATCCCCAGGTTTCAGTTGATATTTGTTATCTATTAGCACACTTCCTTCCAACAAAGTAGTTTTTGTTCTCCGCTCATCAATATAACTGTTTATATTAAAATGAGTTCCCAATACTTTAACGTCCTGACTCTTGGTTCTTACTATAAAGGGATGTTTTTTATCTTTCGAAATTTCGAAGTAAGCCTCTCCCGAGAGCTCCACCTGTCTTTCGTTTAAATGAGAAAAAGAAGATGGATATTTTAGCGAGGATCCAGCGTTTAAACAGACAATTGAATTATCTGGCAGGACTACTTTACCCTGTTGCCCATTGTCTGTCTCCAGCGTATTATAATCTGTACCCCCGCTTTCAGAAGACTTTACCTTATAAACAATCATCCCATCGGCAGTTTTGGTAATTGTGATATTCGGGTCATCAAACAACTTCCCAACAGATGCCTCAGAGATCGCTATCTTTTTTCCATTTCCTAAGGTTAAAGTAGCACCATCTTTACCAGCAGGAATGTCTTTTGTGTAGGAAACAAGCTTTGCTACTTCTAAATTTGAGCTGTTGTAATAATAAAAACCTGCAGCGCATATAATAATAACAGCAGCAGCAGCTGATGCAAAATTCCTAAACCAGCTAAATTGCTTAGGTTTGCTATTGTGATCAATCACTTGCCACATCTCCGCTTCAGCTTTAAAAAAACTTTCATCAGTCAGCCCGGTAGGACCATCTGAATTAAATTTATGAATATAATCAAGTGCCTGTCGCTCTTCAGCCGGATTAAAGTTCCCTGCAGCCAGCTTATCCAGTAATTCATTAATTTGGCTTTTATCCATATGGCCTGTCAGTTGTTAATATTGCAAGATTTTATACGACATAGACAACTCAGCACAAGCAATCAACCACAAGCATCAAACTTTTTTTTCAAAAAAATAAATATTTTAAAAACACCCTGACCAATGGGCTTAAAATCACCTTTGCAGCATGTAAATTGCAAAAACCACCAAGCCCAACTTATTTTTCAAATGAAAAGCAGCACGCTGGAGTTGTGTAGCCACAGTATTTTCTGAAATGTTCAAGTCACTTGCAATCTGTTTCACTGACCTATACTGCCGGTACTTCAACTCATAAATTTCACGCATCCTGGGTGGCATAGCGGCAATTTCCTTTTCCACTAAAGCGAGGATATCCTTTTCCCGAATCAGAAAATCAGTCTCTTTTGAATCTACGTCGACTTCTAATGACTGGCTCAGCACATGATGCCGGATTACACGTTTGTGCTTCCATATATTCAGTATTTTGTTCAGGACAGATTTATACAGGAAACCGGAGAGATAAGTTTTTAAAATAAATGTTTCTCGATTTTCCCAGAGCCCTATAAAAACTTCCTGGATCACATCCTTTGCTTCCTCTTCTACCTGCAATCTCTTATAAGCGTATGCAAACAAAAGCCCGTTATAGCGATTGTAGATTTCCTTAAAAGCCTTATGATTATTACCCTTCAATAATACAATCAGCTCTTTATCAGTTTTTTCGCTATAGTTCGACATCAGTATTTCCTGCTGGACAAAAATAATTAAAGGTTTTTAGGAAATTCCCATTTATTAATAAGTTGGCTATAAAGCTACGAAAAAAGTGATGCAAACTACTTTAAAGGCTTGATTTAGCCATCGCCCCTACTCTACCAGAAGTTTTCCTCATTTTTACCTGATAAATAATGGATCTTGAATTTATATCAATCCTTTCAAAATATCGACACTGGTGATCAATTCTTCTTTCGAAGAAGAGGCAAATCCAAGGCGAATAGCATTGGTTTTGTATCCAGGGTATTGGTGCGTTTTACCATCGGAGATATATAAGCCTCTTCTAAACGCTTTTTTGGCCAAAACCTCAAGATCTATAGATCCATCAAATTCAGCCCAAACCGTCATTCCACCCTCAGGAATTGTAAAGTTTATTACCTCCTTTAATTCAGCACTTAGTAACTCACAAAACAAATCACGTCGTTCTTCATATATGGTTAATGCTTTTCTAATGTAGCGTTGAACAGTATTATCATTCAAAATCTCGGCCATTGCATTATCTAAAATATGGTCGCCTTGTCTATCCAACAAAATGCGAACCTTTGCAAGGTGTTCAATAACATTTTCGGCTGCTACAAGGTAGCCCATGCGAAAAGTAGGTGAAAACGTTTTGCTAAATGATCCACAATAAATCACCATTCCGTTTTCGTCTGCACTTGCCAGCGGAGATAAGGGGCGGTGTTTATAATGAAAGTCAAAATCATAATCATCCTCAAAAATGAAAAAACCATACTCATTTGCTAACCTTAGCAGTTCCAGTCTTCTATCAATTCGTAACGATACTGTGGTAGGGTAATGATGATTCGGGGTTACATATACCATTCTTACCTTATGCGCTTTACAGATTTCCCTCAATTCTTCCACTACCAAACCATGCTCATCGACCGATATTCCGATATGTCTGGCCTTCGCATGAGCAAAATTATGGTCAGCTCTTTTCCATCCAGGTATACCAGAAACGATAATATCACCTGGATTAATCAGTGCATTACATACAAGATTTATCCCCATAAGTGTACCTCTGACAGAAAGAATATTTTTAGCTGTTGTCTTTACCCCTCTTGTAAGATTTAGATAACGAGATAGTGCCTCTCTATAATAGCTGGAACCCGCCGGATTACCATAACTCCCAAATTTCTGGTACAAACCGCTTCGTGTAAGTTGACCACGATAAGCCCGGTAAAACTCTTTTAAGGGAGCAAGTCTGGGGTCGGGATATCCGTCATCCAAATGGAGCTCAGGGATAACAATATCAATTACCTCATCAGGGTATTTGTTGGGATGAATAACAAACCCTGCTTTTTTTAATGCAGCTGGGATTAGCCTGCTATCCAGAGTCTTTGGCTGGTGATCCAGGATATGAGATGAAACAAATGTTCCACGTCCTGTAAAACTTTCCAACCATCCCTGGGCTTTTAGTTCTTCATACGCCTTCGATACGGTTATCCTATTGATTTGCAATAAGGCGGCTAAATCCCTTGAACTTAATAGCTTTCGCCCTGCACGGAGATCTCCCTTTTTTATCAATAATAATAAAGCGTCCGCAATCTGAAGATAAATTGCCCTACCGCAAGAATGGTCAAGATGCAGATGATCAAAAATCTGCGTTAACATTGGACTATCCATTTTATTTAGATTGGACTATAAATATAATCCAATCTAAAGGTAAATTTGATAAAAAAAGAAAAGAATTGGCCTATGTATACCCCCAATCATTTTCAGTTTAAGACTGAAACAGAAAAAATTGCTTTTATGAGGAAGTATAGTTTCGCAACGATAATTACCAACAAAGAAACGATACCTATTGCTACACAACTGCCATTTTACATAGATGAAAGTTCAGATAAACTGGTATTAAGTTCTCATTTTGCTCTTGCCAATGAGCAAGCTAAATATATTGAAACAAATACTTCCTTAATTATCTTTACAGAGCCTCATGCGTATATCTCACCTGTCCATTACGACAAACCGGAGAGCGTTCCAACCTGGGATTATATTTCAGTACATGCCTATGGTAAAGCAAGAATTCTTACAGATGAAAAATCCAAAATAAATGCACTGGAACAGATGATAACATTTTATGATCAAAATTATCTAGATCAATGGGCCGGCCTTTCTGATAAGTTTAAAAAAGGGATGATGAGAGGCATTATAGCCTTTGAACTGGAAGTAACCGATTTACAGGGACAGAAGAAGTTAAGCCAGAACAAAAATGCTGCAGAAAGATTAAGGATAACCGGGCATTTGGAAAAAAGCGACAACACTGTAGAACGGGATATAGCAAATTACATCAAAGCGCTCTAACAATAATTTTAAACAAAATGAAAAATATAGAGGTAAAGCGTATAACACACAATGAAGTAGAACAATTACAGCAGATCGGAAGACAAACTTTTTTCGAGACTTTTTCTGAAGGAAATACAGAAGAGAATATGAAAAAGTATTTAGAAGAGGGCTTCTCTCTGGAAAAGCTGACAATGGAATTAAATAACGGAAGTTCAGCGTTTTATTTTGCCCTACTTAACAATGAAGCGATAGGCTATTTAAAACTAAACTTTGGACGATCCCAAACAGAATTGCAGGACGATAAAGCACTGGAAATTGAACGTATCTATGTATTAGAGGAATTCCACGGTAAAAAAGTCGGACAAGTACTTTATGAAAAAGCCATGCAAATCGCAAAACAGATAAGCGCTCAATACGTTTGGTTAGGTGTTTGGGAAGAAAATCCCCGGGCAATTGGCTTTTACAAGAAAAACGGCTTTTTGGAGTTTGACAGACATATTTTTAAATTAGGTGACGATGAGCAGACCGACATCATGATGAAGAAAAAATTATAACTCCATTTCTATTAGGGCGGTTTGACCAACGAGCTGGCGAAAGCCGGCTTCAGGAATCTCCTCGCCCCAATAGCTTAAAAGCATTCTAGAATTTCCATTTTGTAAACTTCAGCGTACTATTATCTGGATAGTCAATCCAGAAGGAAAAAAGTGCATCTTTTTGAACCAAAATCTTTTGATAAGCACCCAGATACTCCTTAAAGGTTGTCAGTGGTGTTGGTGCCAGCAAATAGGACGACTTAGGCACTTCAAATTTTGGGTTGAATAATTTATAACCTACAAAAAACTTCTGATCATTGAAATCTGAGTAGATGCAATGAATATTACCCTTTTCATCGAAAGCTGCTGAAGCCAGGTTTCCATATGAGGTTACCATTATTGGTTTGGCCCAGCTGTCCCCATCATCTTTACTATACGACAAATAGGTTTCGCTTCTCTGATGCGGATTTTGCCACGTCAGGATCAACCCATTTTTATAGGATGACAACTCAGTCATAGCTGCTCCCTGCTCGACTGAAATCGCACTTACAACAGTCGGTTTTTCAAAAGCGACACTATCGGAATTGATCTTTTTGGTAACCAAGATGTTCTTTCTTCCGTATGCTCCTATGGAAATCATTACCTGCCTATTCTTTAACATAGTAATCGCCGGCCCTAAATATCCACTGCTATTACCACCAAAAACATCGATAGGTTCCGACCAAGTCTTCCCCTTGTCTTTAGACATCTGGTATTTCACAGCATTTTTCATTTTTTTTGGATAAGAGACATACACCAAATGAATTTCATCCCCGTAGGTTACAAAAGAGGGTTTATCCAAAAGCATGTCATCGCTTTTAACAGGAACTGATTTTATCTCGAATTTCTTCTTCTTAAAATCAAATTCATACAGAGAAATATTACCAGAGTAAAAGTCTTTGCCAATGTGCATGCACACCAGGTAAGTACTCCCCTTCTCGTTGCATGCAACAAACGGATTACCTGTACCGAATGTACCCGGCTGATCAACTATTCCTTTGTTTGTCCAACGATTACCATTATCAGCAGATGATCTATAAGCTACGCGCATATCGGCCGCATTTTCATCATTGTCTTTTCGTTCGGGCCTTTTTTCCATCCACACAGTGACGATTTCTTTTTTGGAAGGCTTGCAGGCACTAACCTCGAAAGACCTAGTATCACTTAAAATTTCCGCAGGTGTTACCTGTGCTACAACCGAGGATACGGTTAGCAGCAACAAGAGTGTATATATATATTTCAGCATTTAGGGGAGTATTAATTACGGCCAGCTTGAAGCCAGCCGAGCTACAGTTTAATTTTTAGTATTTATAACCTTATTGAGCATTTGCATCCTTTCTAGCCATATCAATCATCGTTTTGATTTCTGGAATGGCTTCATCTACACCTATATATCCCGCAGTTCTGTACCTGATTACTCCAGAAGGATCGATGACCAGTTTAGTAGGTAAATTGGTTACCCGAAATGCAGACATCATTGGATTTCTACCAGTAGCTTTATCTTTCAGATCCATATATACATCAAATCTGTTTTTTTTGCTCGCAATCATTTTTTTAGCTTCCTCGGTCGCGTTCGCATTTTTTTCAGCAGTATGTACAAACATAAAAACTACAGAATCGTCTTCTTTATAATAATCAACAGCCTTTTGCATACCCGGAAACGAAGCAACACAAGGTACACACCAGGTAGCCCAGAAGTCGATAAATACAATTTTTCCTTTCAAGCTTTGTAGCGAAACAGTTTTCCCGTTAAAATCGGTGATCTCAAAATCGGGTGCAGGTACATTGACTTTCATCTTTTCTACTTTCTGCATCATTTTTTGCCTCTGGTCCTGGGCAGTTGAATCCAAAATGGCCTTGAAGCGTTTATCGCTCCCCTGTTTTTTAACAAACAATGCTCTTGCTTCTTTTTTGAAATCTTCGCTAAGATGTGGCGATTTGCTCAAGATTTTATTCATCTCCTCAAATGCCTGGTCAGCATTTCCAGAACGGTTCAAAGCTATAGCATACAACTCCGGATCCCCGCCTCGGTGGCCTTCGCCAGGAATTAGATAAGCCAGGGCTTCTTTATATTTGCCTTGTTTGTATTTGATCATGCCATAAAGACCACGTAACTGCACTTTGTCATGCTCAGATAAATTAAATTCGGAGGCTCCTTTTACGGGATCTACGATGCGTTCAGTAATTGCTGCTGCATCCTCCACTTTACCATTTTCTACTAAGGCCCTCACCACAGCTGATATCGCAGGAAGTTTCCAGTCATTTCCTTTAATATGTCCGATCCAGAATTTTGCTTTCGCCACATTTCCGGCCTCAGCAAATGCAATTGCAGTATTCTGTGCACTCGCATCAATTAACATTTGGTCTCTCTCCCCACGTCCCTTTTTAATCATCTCACTGACCATCAGACCCATTCTCGAAGCATCTACCTCTGACTTAACTGAATTAAACAGGCCAGTAAAGCTGGTGTCGGCAGGCAAAGTTTGTGCCACTGCACACATATTATCACAAAATATACCTAACAAAACAGAGGCTACAGTGATCAAAAATAATCTTCTCATTAAAATAAACATTAGCTGTATCTTGTTAACTTTTATTTGAAATACGGGACAATTCAATCATTGCAGAAAGTTCATTTACAGCAGTTTCGTTAGTGCCGCCAAATCCACTTGTTTTAAACCGGATATTTCCTTCGCCGTCGATCACGAATTTGGCAGGAATACCCTTTACATCGAAAGCCGAAACAGCAGGGTTTTTACTGGTCAACGGATCTTTTACATCCATGTATAATGGCAATCTGAAATTATTATCTGCAAAATATTTCATTGCTTCTTCCTTTGGATTGGCAACACTTTCCCAGGTATGGATAAAGAGGAATTTAACATTCGGATCAGCTTTATATTTATCAACCGTCATTTGCATTGCCGGAAGCGCCCGTTTACACGGACCACACCAGGTGGCCCAGAAATCCAACACTACAGTTTTTCCTTTAAAATGGCTTAGCGAAACTGTCTTTCCATTTAAATCTTTTACGGTAAAATTCGGTGCAGCTTCCTTAACCATTTTTGTTATCAATTCCGCTTTGTGCTTATCCTCAAAGTGCTTAAGCAATCCAGACACATACACTTTAGCGTCTTTTCCAGGATTTATTTTAGCATAAACTGACATCAGTTCAGCCTTCAAATCCTCGGTAGCCACTCCTGCTAGCACAGCATTTTCAAGTTCGGGAAATGCCTCCTTCTGGTTGCCTGATTTGCTCATTAAATAATAATAATTAGCAGTTAGTGATGGATTTTTTCGCTGTGTTTGATCATAATATTCTTTAAACGTAATAAATGCATTTGTATAATCACCTTTTCTGGCTAGCACCTGGCTTTGTACATTTAGCAATGTCTGACGTTCCTGCGCAGAAATCCCCTCCTTTGCTAACTGCTCCTTAACAAATATTTCTGCAGCTTTTATATCGTAAGTCATAATTCCAGCCGCAACCGGACCAAGGTACATGGCACGCGCTCTTCCCTGAAGTTGATTAAAGTAGGTTAATGCTTTTGTCGTATTTCTTGCAGACACAAAATTACCTGCCAGCATAGCCTTATATTGTTCGAAATTATCATTCGGATTGGCTTTTATCAAGCGGGTAATAATGGTTTCCTGTTTTAAAGGATCAAAAATTATCTTCAAAGAATCTAGACTGGCCTTATAAACCGGTATTGGTTGCTGACTATATGCTACGAAGCCTGTTAAAAGGCAGGCGGCAATTATGGTTATCTTTTTCATATTTCTTTAAGCGATTTTTTTATCTGGGTGTAACCTGAACAATCTCACCGAATCCACCGAATTTCTTTGTGTAAGTACCATCCACAAACTCGCCAATGGCATCGATATCGAAATAGTAAACTTCACCAGTACTGCCCTGATTTGTAGCAACAATTAACTGCTTACTTGACGAGCGCAACATTTCAATGTCTTTAATTAAGCTACCTTGAGGAAAACTATAGATGAGCCGAGAGGCATTTGTGGTGATCTCATACAAATAAATCTTGTTGTCAACAGTGTAATACAATTGCTTCGTAATAGATGAAGTAGCGAAGTTTTTCGCTATGTTAATTTCAGGACTGTTGGCTATTAGAAGGTTTATCCCAGGCGAAGCACCTACTGTGGACATCAAGTAGCGACCTGTTGTGTTTTCCATAATATAATAGTACTCATGAGTAGCTATTACTCCTCTATCGAATGCGATCATGGTTTTACCTACATCAGCCATATTAAAGCTAGTAGAAGTGGCAGTTGCGTTTCCAATATCCCTTCCTCCGTATGTAGTCTGCATGAACTTTTTGTTTTTATTATCATAAAAATAAATCACTGATAAAGAGGCAGGAAATACACCTGGAAAAAGATCATAATCACCAGATAATCGCTCAGAAAAAGGCTTCAGCACTTCATTTGGATAAAATAAGGGACCTATGCCAGCATACAATCCACCATCTGCTACGATCCACTGGTCAGTAATATTTGGAAATACATCTACAAAGCTGACTTGATAATAAGGCGCAGTTTTGAAAGGCAGGCTGGTAAATCCAGGAAGCGTACCGCTCGTGTTCGTCAGTTCCAGCAAATCATTACCATTAAACCTGTAAGCACCCTGATCACTGAAAAAATAGATTAATCCAAGATCAGACTGATAATATGCAGATAAGGCTTTACCTGGGTAACTTTTCTTATTTACGGTTTCAATTGGGTTGTTAAAAATTACATCATCCGTGCGTATAAGGGAAAGATCTAATTTCCCATCTTTGTTCCCCACCACATACCAACCACCGTAAAAAGCACCATTTACCGTTACTGTGTATCTGGACAATGCTGCAATCCCAGTCTTTTTACTCGTTGCTTTGAAGATAAACGTGTATTTACCCGGTGACAGTTCCACTTTAAACTTTAGGTCTTTTTCTCTGGATATCACATCAGTACCCATTGTTGGTATGGCAGCGGTAGAAATGGTCCAGGCATAATCATATGTTTCACCCTCTGGTTGTGATTCTATCAATTTTGGGGTAATGATCAGATCATCTAAAGCTGCTACTGTAAATGTTGTACTTGTATTTTCAATTGTCAAATCATTGATCTTATCATAAACGAATTGCTGCTCATCTTTTTTGCATGCGTACATTAGCATTACCATACCGGCAATGAAAGTTTTTATTTTGATTTTATTTACATTCATGATTATCTAATTAAAAACTGACCCTAACATTATTCTCATCCATCAACGGACCATTTACAGCTTCATATTCCAGTAATGCGTTTCTCAACCTAACTGGTAGGTTATAAGATCCGTCCACACCGATTGCTTCCTCCGAAAAATCTGTCAATCCGGTAACTTGTACCATAAACCTGTATTTTACTGCACTAAAAACTCCGAAATCACCTACCGACCAGTAAGAAGGTTGCGTTAGCTGATTATTAATATCCATTTTCAACTGCTTAAAATTTCTTTCAGCTCCAGAAGTCGTTGCAGGTGTTAACCCAACAGATCCGAGGGTAAAATCATTTGTTTCTGCAACTTCTAGAACGAGCCTGTAAGTGTTAGTAAGCATTTCAGGGGAATTCAGCACAATAACTGGGTATTGAAACATGTATTCACCTGCCGGAACTGTTGCTTCCGGCAAGATATAATCAATCCCTGCCCTTGCAGTACTACCTTCTACTGCTTTCAATTGAACAGTTCTGGGACGATCCGAAATTTTACCTGTAACCCTCATTCGTACATAGATTGTATCTCTTGTTTGGGGCCTCAGCGCAAAGGCAAAAGAAAAACTTATGACATTTGTGCTGTGCAACGCTTCATAATCGTATGCAAAAAAGGAAATACCATCCTTACCCGCATAAGTACCAACTTCCTGTTTCTTACAAGCAAAAAGGCTGGTTAGTACAATTAAGAAAAATATATTCTTCATTTTGTATGTCATTATCAAATTAATAATTTGGGTTAAATTCAAGTTCTGCATCAGGAATGGGTAGTACATATTGAGCCGCCGTCATAGCAGTACTTCGAAATCTCATTGTTGTTGCCTTAATGCGTTTATAATAGAAGAAAAGCTGACCCTCCGCATAAAATTCCTTCTCATGTTCTTTTGTAATTTCTGTTCGCAAAGCCGCAGGTGTCCCCGCAACCAGATTGGTTAGCCCCCTGTTTCTACGAACAGTATTCAGATATGGAATTGCCACTGCAGGATTTTCGGCTGTTTCTGCCAGAATATAGTACATTTCAGATAAACGAATGGCTGGAACATACTGATCAATTCTAGTTGAATCTAGTACCGAAGATGTGGTCTGCCAGTATTTAGACGGGAATTTGTTACCTCCATCGTCTTCTATGCGGTAATTGTACCTGATATCTGCTGTTAGTCCAGTACCTGGCACTTCATATAAAGTATTGAAATTGGATAATGAACGGGTAAGTTTCATGTTTGTAGCACCATTGAAACGGAAATAGATCTCCGTCCAGTTGACCATATCCCGTACCCTTACCATAAATATCTGCTCATTAAAATAGAGACGATCGCGTGTAGTAGTGGTGGTCGACAAAGCTGAAGCCTGAGCAGGTGTAACGAAAGTGTACTTATTTGAATTTATTACAATATTTGCCGCTGCTGCTGCTCCCGCTTTGTCATCGATATAAAGACGAATGCGTGCTTCCAATGCTTTAACCGCATAATAATTCAACTTATTTTTTCTCGACAAAGTGCCAAGTGTAACAATCGGATCTATATTTTTCAATAAATCTTCTGCCTGTTTCAAATCAGCCAAGGCAAATTTTGCAACCTCTGCCGTTGTAACAGGTACATTTGCATTCTGGCTAACATCTATTTTGTAAGGAATTGCTTTCAAATTAGCTCCCGCCCCATACTCTTTACCGAAAAGCCTAAGCAAATCAAAGTGAAGAAAGGCCCTTAGGGCTAAGGCCTCACCACGTATAAGTCCGTAATTCTGATCGGTAAATACTTGTTTATGTTCTTCTGCATTAGCAAGTATTTTATTCACCCCGGCAATAGCAGAATAGGCGGTCGACCAAATATTACTCACATGATTTTGTACTTCAGGTGAAGTATAATTTAACTTTACCGTTTCTATAAGGTCTATTGACCCAGTGGTTAAGGCATAGTTTTGCGCTAATGCGGACATAAATCCCATCGTCATTTTGTCCCCATATAAATTCCTACTGGCCAATTGGGCATATACTCCATTTAAAGCCTGTTGAAAACCTTGTTCTGAAGAAAATAGTTGGCTATCAGACAAACTGGTTTTCGGTTCGACGTTTAGAAATTTTTTACAACTCATGAAGCCGATTGCTAGTGTCAGACTTCCTATGATCAATATCTTAATTTTCATCATGTTTATATTTAAAAGCGTGCAGTAAGACCAAGTGTATACTCTCTCGCAAATGGATTTTCAGTTCCCCTTTCTATCTGAATTGTCCTAAAGTTAATTGCGTTAGTGGTGGTAGCATTTACAGTCAGATTTTGTAATCCTAATTTCCGGATTAGCTGGTTATTAAACTGATAACTAAAATTCACCGATCCTATCTCAATATTGTTATCTTTTTGGACGAAACGTGAGGTTAGTTTAGTTTGATTCGAGGAAGTAATTCGTTGGTACTGGCTTACATCTCCAGGACCTTTCCATCCCAATTCGTATGCTCTACGGTCCACATTATCTCTGGGATTTACCGCTTCCACCCTATTTACCAGGGTAGAATTGTACAATACTGCACCGTAATTATAGGTTAAACTAAAATTAAAGCCAAATCCTTTATAAAGGAAGTTAGAATTGAGGTTACCTGTCCAGGTTGGCCTGGTATCACCAGAATATACCTTGTCCCTTACATCCCAATCAAACGTTGTACTTCCGTCCAATTTCATGAATACCTCTTTACCAGTGATGGGATCAACACCCAATGAGGGTACGGCATAAAAAGCTGTAGTAGATTGTCCCTCTATGAACTGAGGATTAGGCACAGTTTGGTTAGGATTATCTTTATTTAACCTTTCATTGAAAGCTTTCAATTGGTTAGAAAGCTCCTTTAAAATATTCTTATTTGTCGCAGCAGTACCTGTCAACACCCATCTCAGTCCTTTACTGGGGTCATTTAAAACAGCATACCCCAATTCCAGCTGCAAACCTCTATTTTGAAGTTTACCCAGGTTTTCAGAATAAGAATTAAATCCTGTAGATGGAGCTATACTTACCGTAGTTAAAGCATTCTGTGTAACCTCGTTATAAAGTTCTGCACGGAAATTGATCCGGTTATCATAAAGTGCAGCCTCAATACCGATATTCGTTTTCAATACCTGCTGCCAGCTTAAATCTGGATTTCCAAGACCAGCTATAGATGCACCAATCTCACCATAGTAACTGGTTGTATTACCAAAATTATACCTGAACTGTGATTGGTAAGGATCAACTGCCAACGAACCTGTTGAGCCATAACTCCCTCGTACCCTAAGCCTGTTAACAAACTTGCTGTCTTTTAAAAATGATTCATTATGTAAGTTCCAGCCAATCCCTGTAGACCAGAATGTTCCGTACTTGTTGTTTGCTCCATATGCCGAGGAACCTTCTCTCGTGAAAGAAACATCGGAGAAATACCGATTATCGTAAGAATAGTTCGCTGCAATAGAGTAAGACACCCTGTTATTGGTCGCTTCCGCGCCAACCGGTTTACTATTAGCCTCGTATTGAGCTGCGAATAAAACGTGATCTAAACGGTCGTAGGGAAAACCTTCAGTTACCATTGTGTAAGTATCAGACTTATCAGAGCTAATATTAAACAATGCATTTCCCGTAATAGAATGAAGGCCATAAGTTTGGCTATAATTTGCAG
Organism: Pedobacter sp.; assembly: GCF_041645105.1. Taxonomy (GTDB): domain Bacteria; phylum Bacteroidota; class Bacteroidia; order Sphingobacteriales; family Sphingobacteriaceae; genus Pedobacter. The sequence continues at coordinate 255,044 of NZ_JBAZQQ010000002.1, read as the reverse complement.
AAGCATTACCTTCCATTCTAAATGAATTGTTGTTCCTAATAGAGTATTTACCTTTTCTGGACAAGTCAGTTATAGCAGCGAATTCACTATCCAATGCAGAATGAAAATTATCAATTTGTCCATTCACCTTTGATAAGTTAAAACCAGCATTGATAAATAAAGATTTCGTTGCATTGTAACGTACCGATGTAGCATTTCTAATAGTAAAGTTCTTATCCCTGTTATCAATGGTATTATAAGTAATATCCATTAAGGGGTTCAATTTCACAGAGTTTTCGCCTGTACTTCCCGAAAGAAATATATTTTCCAGGTATTTGGTGGGCTCACCATTTTCTCCGTAAGGTTTTAGGTAAGGATTAAGATTAAGGTAATCACTGAACGATCCATATGGACTTGCATTAGACACTACCTGTGTCGCTGTAATCTGGTTCTGAAACAAGAACTTTTTCTTAGTATAACTTAATTGAAAAGATCCCTGATAGTTCTTTCTATCCTGTCCTTTCATTACCCCCTGCAATAGGTTTCCAGAAAAATTTAAGTTAAAGCGAAGAACATCATCCCCACCTCGCAGTCCGAGCGATGTTCTGTTGTTAAAGCCAGTTTGTACCGGAATTGACTTCCAATCAGTATTAACGCCCGAAAGCATGGCTTTATAGTGTTCATTATAAATATATTCAGTACCATAACTGTTCACCAAACCTGCTCTTCTTTCAAAGTCCAGCTTCTCACGGGAGTTTAGCAAATCATATACAGAGAGGTCGGGTGTGTTTAGAGTAAAGTTATTTGTTAAACTAACCTCAATTTTACCTGATGGTGGAACTATAGTTGTGACTACCATAACCCCATTTGCTCCCCTCGACCCATAAGTAGCAGTAGCGGCTGCATCTTTTAACAAGGTAATTGAAGCAATAAGATTCATATCAAGGTCGACAATATCCTGCAAACGAACTTCGAAACCGTCCAACATGAAGAGCGGCTGGTTGGGATTTCCCGCCAACTCTGCCCCCAATGTTGGGAATGAATTTTGACCACGCATTTGGATTTCAGGAAGCGCATTGATATTACCCCCTGTTACATTATTTGGAACAATTCTAAACGACGGATCCAATGCAGCGATAGCCGTAAAAACATTGGTCGGGCTCACCTGCTTTAGTTCTGTCGCCGTCATTGTTTTTGCAGCACCAGTATAAGTAGAGGCTTTACGCTCCATCATACCTGTGATCACTGTTTCATTCAATGTCTGTTCATCTTCAGTCAAATAAATAGTATAATCTGAGTTCGGAGAAATTGCTAACTCGACCGTCTTATATCCTAAATACTTGAACTCTAACGATTTTGCACCGGTCGGAACGCTAATTGTAAATTTACCATTCTTATCAGTCTGAACCATTGATTTTGTACCTTTGATAGAAACCGTTACTCCAGGGATTGGTTTTCGGTCCTTTTTATCACCAACAAAACCAGATATAATATCCTGCCTTACTTCTTTTCTTTTGATTACAACTGTTTTATCCCGGATTATAAAATTGAGATGTTGCTTATCCAAAATTAACAGAAGTACATCTTCCAGTTCTGCATTTTTTACATTTACATCTACCGGGATTGCATCTTTCAACAAATTGTCTGTATAGAAAAAATTATATCCACTTTGTTCTTTAAGATCCTTAAAAACTGCCTTAAGTGAGACTTTTGATTTATTGAGCGTGATTTTTTGGGCAAGGCTTGAAGCACTTACCTGCATAAAACATGCTATTAATATAACGACGGTTAAACGCATAGTTAGCAATATTTTGAGGTATAGCCGTTTAGGCATACCAAATTTCCGGGAATTTTGATACATTAGTAGTTGGTTTGGTTTAGCAGTTCCTTTTTCTTTCCACGGGCAAGGGAGCTGCGATTTACGTTGATTTTTGAATTAATGTTCCAGACTCTGTGACCAGATCTTGATTTAAACTCCTGATCTGGTTTCATTTCCTATTCTTTTTTATCGTAATTTTCTTATCATCTATTTAAATTAATGGTAAATACTCCTGTTAGTTATCTGTTTAGGTATCTTATTTTGATACGTATATTTTTCGTCCTTTAATTTCAAAATGGGCAGCACCTGTTGATTCAACGATCTGAAGTACTTTAGACACATTGTCGAATCTTGATACACTACCACTAAACCTTTCGCTGGTTTTGTCACCAATATAGATGACCTCAACATTATACCAACGCTCGATCATTTTCATGATGGTCTCAATGCGCTCGCTTTCTACAACAAATTCATTGTTTTTCCAGGCAACGGCCAGATCCGTATCCGTTTCTTCAATTTGTATTTTACCATTGATCAGTTTACTTTGCTGACCAGGCTTCAATATTCTGGAGCTACCCGAAGCAGTTAACATCACACTTCCTTCGAGCAGCGTAGTTTTCTCAATTTCGTCATCAGCATAACTACTGATATTAAAATGTGTACCCAATACTTCTATCTCTTCTTTGTCTGTCTTCACAATAAAAGGATGGTACTTATCTTTAGCGACCTCAAAATAGCCTTCTCCACGAAGCCTTATCATTCGCTTTCCATTTTCAATTAATGAGGGTGTATAGGTAAGGCTTGATGCTGCATTTAAATAAACCAAAGAGCCATCAGGCAAGCGTATCTGATAGGTTTCCCCTCTGGAAGTTGAGAGTATATTAACAGCATTCGGATCAGCTACTTTTTCATCAATTTCATAGATAAGCCTGCCATCATCAGATTTAGTGATGATAATCCCAGACTCTCTACCAATTTCCCCCTTAGAGGCATCCGCTAAGCTAATTTTCTTACCGTTTGCCAATGTCAGTGTTGCTCCGAAATCACCAGGTTTTACATCCTTTGCAGCAATATTCGTAGCTGGCTTATTGGTTTCCATTTTGTCATTAAAGAAATAAACACCTGTAACAAGGATTACGACCGCTGCAGCAACAGCAGTTATTTTTAACCAGAGCTTCCATGTTTTATTTTCTTCTAAAGGTATATTGTCTGCTGCCCCATGAATTTGATTGAACAAATCTTTATCAACCTTTGCTACCACTTCTGCAATGGCAAAATTAGTTTCATAACTTTCGTCCTCAACTGCTAAAACGTCTATGACTATCTCTTTTAACAGTTCCCTATCTTCATCAAGTTGAAAATAATTCATCAGACGCTGTATTTCTTCAAGGTTACAGGAATTGTCCAGATATTTTTTGAAGAGAATATGGAGTTGATCAGAAGACTTCAAGGTTCAATTTTTACAGCTAATACGGAGCTAAGCAAAAATATCCTTAGTCTGTTTATAAAAAATTAACAATTATTTTTCATAAACAGTGATTAGTATCAAAAACCTTTAAATAAAACACTCAACACGATGGAAAGTGCAATTCCTGATGAATCCTTAAAATGACTTCTTAAAAATTTATTGGCTTGTAGCATGTGGCTACTAATGGTTTTAGCGTTGATCCCCATAATCTCTTCTACCTCCTTATAAGATTTACCCTCTAATTTGCAAAGTGTAAATACCATTTTCCGTTGAGGGGGCATCAAATCTATGAGCTGCTGTAATTTTTGAACTTCCTCTTTGCTAAGCATATCTTCTTCAATGTGCAGGTATAATTCTGAACTTGAAGCCAACATTTTAGCCAGTAAACGTTTGTCTTTCGCAACCTTCCGGAAATAATCATTGACCAGATTTTCCGCAATGCGGAAAAGATAAGATTTAAAAGATTTTTCAGGGTCTATCTGCGCCCTGACTTCCCATAATTTAAAAAAAAGCTCTTGTAGAGTTTCCTTTACCAGATCATCAGATTTCAGCAGTTTGAATAGGTTTCCGGCAAGCCGAAATTTATAATTATTATAGAGTATTTCAAAGGCACGTTCGTCACCGTTCTTTAATTGAAGCAATAAAGTCTTCTCATCAGTTAAATTAACGGTAGTCATTTTTGTGCCAATATACATTACTAAAAAAAAGCAAGGTAGAAATTATTTTCGGGCTTCTTATACCTCGCCTATAGAATAGTCTTCTAGTTTTACATTGAAGCTATAACTAGTTTTAAATTTAACAGACTCGTACTAGAAATCGAGTAAGTAAATTATCCAATTTCATCCTAACTATAAACTAATAATGTGTAGATTATTATCTCACTCTTACAAAGTCATTTCGACCATATTTCTTTTCTACTCGAACTGGCATTCTTATTCTTGCCGAAGCTTTAATTTGCTTCACTTGGTCAGAAATCATTTTGATCCCACGTCGATTAATGCCCCAGCTGCGGACTTACTATCATCAATAATAGCCAACGTTTTATTGCTATAAACCTCTGCTAAACTAAGATCTTTTAAGCTGAAAGAATATGAGCCAATAAACTATAAATCTCCTAAATTCACTAATATGTGTATTTCAATAAAATTACCTCCATTTCTAAACAAAGACCGATAGGGTCAAAGGTTGCTTATTCACCTACTCTAAATAGCAACAATTGGATTTGATTAATCGTAGTAATCAATATTCTTTTGTGAGGCCTTAAAAAGCTGCCTGAATTCTACAAAGCAGCAGATTCTGATATAAAAAGGGCAATCGTGAGTTCGATCTATCCTGAAAAATGGATTTTTGATGGCGAAACACATCGAACCCCTGAAATTAATGAAGCCGCACAGCTTATCTACCACATTAACAGAAATTTAAGGCATAAAAAAACCGGAGAGAAATCTTTATCAGATTTTCACTCCGGTGAGGTGTTCCCCAACGGACTGAACTCAAAAAAGTTTATCGATGATTTGAAGAAAATAGCAAACTTGGACACCCTAGTTAATAGTGAGCCCCTTAGTAGAGATTTCAAACTTCGGTACAAACGGTATTATACCAGTCAGAAAAGGAAAGATAAGCCTTTAACCCAAGTGTGGGCAGAAAATGGTTTTACAAAATATAAGACTGACTAATTTATAAAATTCTTTTTTGTCTAAATGGGGTGATTTTGCTAGTGATAAAAATACAAAATCATCCCTACTAGAGATGCTTAATTTTCAGTTCATCACCACTAGTGATAAAAAAAGATGAGATTAAGAAAATATGTTATAATGAATTAGATGTCAACCAGCCCGATTTCACCATTTGTAAGGGTTGCACGTTTTATTGCAACATGACGAAGCTCTTTCGGAATTGATTTTACTAACTCATGCGTGGTTTGCTCATTCATATTGGCTCCTAGAATTATAAGTTTGTATGCTTCTGCAGGAACTTTCCGTTGTCGTTCTTTGATAGTCAAGGGTTCGGGCTTAAATATGTAAGTACGATACTCCTGTTCAAATCTCCACTTTTCTTCCTTTGAAAATATTTGCAAGTTCATTTGCAATGAAAACGAGTGTTTCGGCGCTGGATAAATATTAGGCAGCTCTGGATAATAATTCACTTTACCACCTGCTGTTCCCATATTTCTCAACATAATTTCAGGAACAAAACCCACACAAAATCCATTATGATAATCAGCATATTTATCCCAAAGGTCGTTAAGGTGCCAATATTCCGTTAAGCTAAGTACCCCTGAACGTTGGTCGTGTTCCTTAAATTCCTTTTCCTGATGTATTTTCACAAAATCTGGATTGGTAATATCAGTGTTATTTGCCCAGTCAATTGCAAATTCCATATGTTCCTCAATAGAGAAACCTGCGTTATTTTCTATTGAATCCTGATAGTATTTATCTAATATATCTTCATAACTTAATAGGTCCCATCTTTTGGGCAACTTACAATCAAGTTGATCTTCAAAGCTTGATGGGGCAGCGAAGTATACTACTCGATCAGCAATAATTGACCGATTAGTGGGCTTCGACCAATCTCTATACTTAAACAAAGTGTCTGGAAATACAATATCGTCAAATGACATCATGTATTCCTTAACTTGTATTTCCATATTATATATTTTAGCTTATTTTAAAAGTAAAAGTACAATATTACTTATCAGCATAAATCGCATAATTTAGTATTCGAGGTATTCAATCACATATCAATAAATTTATATAATTTGCGGTATGACAACTCTTATCATAATTGGCGCAACTATATTTCTATTAACATTTTTTATTTTATGTGGACTTTTAGTAAGATGGGCGGTTTCAAAGTTCGGTAAACCAGCTACTATAGATCGAATATCGACAAGCATGAATTGGCAGTCCGTTTATGCTTTGGTTATCGCTTTTGCTTTAATTGCATTGGCCTTTTTTGCACCATTTCTTTTTACTCGGGATTCAGCTACAGAAGATTTTGATTTTACACAAACCGGTGCAATTGGGGATACTATTGGCGGATTAATGAACCCATTTATTGCTCTGGCAGGAGTTATTGTAACAGGATTAGCTTTCTATATGCAATATCGGGCAAATCTGCTCCAACGAGAATTATTCAATATTCAATCTAAAAATGACAAAGAGTCATTCGAGGAAGAAATCAAACTAAACAAAGAGCAATTTCAACAACAAATTCTATCACAGGAAAAACAAAATAAGATTCAACAGTTTGAGTCACAATTTTATGAAATGGTTAGACTGCATAAGGAAAATGTAAATGAGATTGAAATCCCTGCGAAACGCAATATCTCCGAAGGAAGACCTTTTCGTTTCGAATCTCACACAGTTACCAAAAGAAATGCCTTTTTAGAGTTCAAAAAAGAATTCGAGACTATACTAAAGCAAATTCCCAAATGCGAACTTAGAGAGATTAATCAGGAAACAATTAAGGAGGCTTATGGATATTTTTTTTGGGGTTTAGGTGAAGAACATCTTGAAAGCGAAGATCAGGTCGCAGCTCAACTTCATCATGACGATAACAGTTTGTCTAATATTTTATCGAAACTGAAAAACCATCAATTTGCTAGCCGACATGATAGTAATTCCAATCTTAACTTCAATATTGTTGCATTTGAAGGACATTCAGGAATACTGGGGCATTATTTCAGGCATTTATATCATACCGTCAAATTTGTTGTGGATCAAAAAGATGATTTTCTTAGCTATAAAAATAAAATAAAATACCTAAAAGTGCTTAGGGCACAATTGTCCAATTATGAACAAATAATGTTGTTTTATAATTGGCTTGCGGGTTATGGGGAAAGCTGGGAAAACGATGAAAACAGATATTTTACAGAATATAAGATGATCCATAATTTATGGTTTAAAGATATGCTCAATAATACCTTCATAAATGAAAAAATAGATGAATTACGTCAAAAACCAGTATTACTAAGAAAAAAGAGCCGGATGTATGAAATCGATGGTAAATAAGAGGGATTGTAAAAAAATCTATTAAATTGATTTATTGAAACACTGCATAGCAATAATTTCCAAACCATTAACATCCTTATATTCCGACAACATTTTCTGATACTTTTGTTGCTGTGAGGGAATATCATAAATCTGGAAAATGGCGTAAATTCCGATACCTCCATTTGCCCTTAGATACTGATACAGCTTTTGCTTATACTCTTTACGTTTTCCTGGCTTCTGGATTTCGTCATTGTGCATTAGCTTTAATTCTACCATTATTGGGCCGAAAAGACCATAGCTAATCAAGTAATCATACTTTTTACCATCCATACTTTCAACCTCCCGATGAATATCTGTTTTTCGTAATCCATTTTCCAAAAGAGCTTTTCCAAGTGCGATTTTTAGAGTCTTCTGGATAATAGCTTCGGTAACACTCGAGGACTGGCTTTGAGTATCATTTACAAGTTTATCTGAAAGCCTATAAAATCCATCGTCTTCAATTAGGATTTTGATCTCATTGTTAAATACCTTTAATATAAGTTCTTTAAGTTCTTGGTTACTTTGAATTGGTAAATACGTTTTTGATAAAATTTCATTTGCAGAATGAACGGCAGTTGAAAATGGTTCATTCTTTTTTTGCTGAAGATGTAATTCTTCCACCATTTTATCTAAAGTATTATTAAAGGAATATGTTTGTTCAATAACAGAAAAACTACTAGCAACCTTTCTCAAATCTGCAATAATGGAGGGATTGAGATTTGGTTGAAAATAAGTGTAAACTATGGACTGCAAATATGTACTATATCTAAAAAAAGGTTTAGTGTCCCTAATTTGAAATGAAAAATGTAATAAATCAAGCATTTTCGTTCGTACGGATTGGTCAGATAATCCATAAAAGCATTTTGGAAATTCTGGCCTGTCTAATTCCTGTTCAAAATCACTGACACTTCTTGCTCCGTTGTATTTGATATCAGTATCGAAAGGTTTACGGCGGTTTTTAAGCTCTTCAAACCTCCACAAAATAGCAGCTGGATCTTTAAATTTTGAAACAAGAAAGCTGTTGGCAATGTCTTTAAGCTGATTATCCTCGGGAGCTTTAAAAATTTTTTTAAGCGAATTGCGATCTGATTTAGTTTCAGCCAATTCACCAAATGCCTTCAATATTTCTCGTTTTTCAAACGTTTTAACCTTATTGTTCCTAACTAATTTTAATAATATTGGCTTTAAAGTATATAACTTCAGTCTAAATACAATTTCAGCAAATGATCTCCCACTTAACGCTAACATATCATCCTTCCTTTCGACGCAGAATTTATAGATCGCCGTTAAATCCTTTTCTGAAAGCCCTCCGATAATTTCAATAATATTTTCAACTAGTTCCAGCCTTTTATGTTCAAAAATGTCAAGACGTGGAATAGTTTTAATGAATTTTACTCGATGCTTTTTAAGTATTTCATGGCTTTCTAACAGATAAGCTGCTTTGAAATAAAGTTCGATGTGAAACCATGTATCATGATTATGAGAGAAACTCGTCTGGTTCCCCTTGACTTCATTTATTTCTATTTTGAAGACATCCGGATCATAGTTGTTCAATATAATATCAATTAAATCTATGATGTAGCCTTTATCAGATTCTTCCAATTCCGGATAAATCTCGTCAAATTTCTCTACAAACTTAGGGATTAAAGCGGGTTTAAAGTACTGTAAATCTTCTAAATATTGATCCCTTATTTCTTCTATTGCAGTTTTAACTAAGGGTTTTTCTTCTTTAGGCCTCGCTTTACTCCAAGGCAACAAGTATTTGTGTTCAATATAGAGGTAAATTTCATGATCCTTAATTGAGTCAAGTTTATGTTTAATCTTATAAATCATCCTTTCCATCCTCCAAGGATTAGTGCTATTTTCAATAAATTTTTCGATCTGTTTGAATTTCTTTAGATCTAAATCCAAAGCAATAATCTCAGTAACTACATCAATTGACTGTAAAAATATCGGAAAGGACATCATTTTCGTCAAAAAGCCCTGTTGATGCTTAAAGCAATATTTGAATGATAATTCAATGATACTGGACATTTGATGAATGTACCTCCTGTGTAGGAAGACATTACATATAAACTGGTACACCGTATCATTTAGGTCTGTTGAATTTAGCTTTTCTATTTGCTCAAACAAACTATAAAAACCTACCCCATATCTAAATCTATCGCTATCTAATATAGATAACGTTCCATTTAAGGAGTTAAAAAAATCAGTGATTCGATCTGGATCTGTAATCTGATTAATTAAAGCATCAATATTATCTACTCTCCTCCCAGAGGTTAAACATCGTTTAATAAGTTTGCTCGTTTCCAAATCATTTGGAGCCAGACGACTTAAAGCATGGAATAAATTATTTAAAATATAATCCGGTTTTTGCTCAAATACAGGAATCAATTTCAATACCGCTTTAGTGTCATTTAATGCAACTAAGGTTCTAAAAACAGTACTTTGCATCTCATAAAATTCATCCTTTTGAACCAAATCAGTTAAGTAGTTGACCCAATTGGAATTATCTTGTTTGCTTAATTTATTTTGCTCTGCAAGCACTTCAATAATTAAGATCTGGTTACTTTGTATGTGCGTTGTTAAATCTTTCAATTCTGAGATCGCATAATATGGAGTTAAAATTTCGGAATTACTTTCAGTAACATAATTTGCAAGTTGTGAATAGGTGTGAAACATAACCTTTCCCCGAGAATAATAGTAATTACTTATTACATCAAAAAAAAGATTCCTAAAGCTATCATCGAAATTGGTTGAAGGAATGCCTACCAACAATTGAACTAATTTCTCATCTATATTTCCATTCTTATTTATCTCGATGAAACTTAATAATGGTTTAGAGAACTCGGGTTGCATTTCCACCGCAAATGTTAAAACATCAATCCAGTTTGTATTTAAAACTTGGAGTTTTTGATCTACCATAAGATCATATACAGTTTGAAATCGATAGCCCATACGACTAAGCTCTTTTGCAGCCAAATACTCCTGAAATTCAGTATGTTCAAATTGGAGCATATCACCAGTCTTGTGCATTACCCTACACAATAAATCCTCCAAGTCTACAGTATTTAGAAAGATCAGACTAATATTTGAATCTGTTTGATCTAGAAAGGTCACGAAATCTTCCAAATTAATTTGATTTAGTCCATGAATTTCCATTACTAAAGCCAATCGTTCAAGTACTCTCTTGGTAAGATATTTTGAATTTTTATTTTGACTCGTATCATGTTCGAGCTTATAATAAATTACTTTTTCAAAAAGATCAGATTTACTTAGCTTGATAATTTTTTCAGGTGCAATCTCATCGTTCAGAATGTAGTCACAAAATTCATTTAGATAGCGTGGCGTACGCAGAACGGATTTAGGGGAATTACCTTTTGAATTTTCTATAATTTGATTTATTTGTTCAGCAGAATAGTTTAGTTTGCTTAATCTATCTGTTAAAAAAGACCTAACTTGAGATTCATCAAAAGATAACAATTTTATAAATTGGAACTGCGGTACCTTAAGTAAATGCTGAATCATATTGATGTAATGCAAACGATTACTGACAATCAGTTTAACATTAGTGTTTTCACAAAGTTTAAGTAAGGAGATGAAAGTGGGCACTACATCTTTACTTTCATCAAGGGCATCAAATATTAAGTACTCAATATCGGATTCTAAAACAACTTTATCATAATTAAGTCCGTCAGCGTATTGATAACAAATGCTATTATCTTTAAAATAAGTAATTAATTCATCTATTAAGGTTGTTTTTCCGTGACCAGGCTCAGCAACTATAAATAATCGGTCAATGTTTAATAATTCAGGTAAGTCAACCAGAGTGGCTCTATAATAGTAGCTGGATTGATGAGGTTTCCCATTCTTTAAGCTCTCGATTCCTTCATACCATTCTATATATTGTCTGATAAATTTTGCTTTCATCATTTGTTAGCGTTTAATTAGTTGCAAATTAAAGATTAATTCAAGTACTTCAATAAGTGCGAAGTCACTAATATTTTTTTAGATAAAATGGTCTCACTAAAGCAAATTCTTAAAATAGTTGTTATCTTGACGAAATGAAAATTAATGAATTAGCGGCCTCTTTTTTACATGTTAAAGAAAGTCGAGACGAAGAAAAAAGAGTCATAGATTATGACCTAAAAAAAGAGTTATCTGAATTACAGAAAGGTGATTCAACTCCAAAGCAAAAACTGAGTTTATTAGCAAAAAAAGATGAAATTGAAGCTGCTAAACACTTCCTTGAGGAGCGAGAGATAGAGCTTAAAGAAGTTTCAGATGAACTTTTAGGTGAACTCAAAAGAGCAGAGTTTAAAGTAGGTGAAAAATTAGAGATCCATGTAGAAGATCAGATTTTCTTTTCTGTATGGTATGATGAAAATAATGCAGTACACACCGCAGGCACATTTCATAAGATTTCGTAACTTTAATTAGTTCAAGTTGGCATATACGAAATACGTTGTACCTATTTATTTTCCATGGATAGGTGCTTTGTGATTTCATCCGAATAATATTAATTTTTTATTTTAAATAAGTGGTCTATAAATTACCTTTCGTAAATTCAATGCCAGAAGCAGAATTTGAAAAAACCCTTTGTTGGTATATATCTACAGACGATACATTTAACTCGAAAAATAATTGCAAGGCGGAATCTATAGATGATAAAATTGTTATCTTAAAAAAAGGAATAAAAATAGTTGCTATCGACAAGGATGATCAATTTATAACTTTTGAATTTGAGGATGGTGTCGAACATATAGATGTATATGCTCAACTTCAAGAAATGGTTCAAAAGTTCATAATAGACCCTTATAATCCTCCGATCTAAAATAATCTTTAAAACACTTAATGCCCGTTAGGGCCGGCCGCATTTTTTACGCATAGCTAGCCCTACGGGCAAATAGAAACATTAGAGGTAATATAGTTCCTTATCCCTCCTCGTTGTTCGGATTTAAATTGATACCAATAACTTGAAGATTCCTGGCATTAATGACACGCCCGCAATACTCGCATCTGTACAAATACTCCCCTTCATTTCCCGGTTCGATTAGGTCACCATCTTCATCACAAGCATAAAACCCATTGTAATTGGGCATATTTCCACACACACAAACCCACAACTCTCGATCCTGCTGCTCATGAGTAATGTATTCACCATTTACAGGTTTTAAAATAGAGGGTAAAGTACCATTCTTTCCTTCCACTCTTTTTAACAATTCCAAAAGATCGAGTAAGCTGAAAAAGTCTATTTCCAGATCAGAAATACACGTACGCAAGAATTTTTCCGAGGTATCAGCAAATGAAGTATCTATAACAATCTCGGCATTTTCATCCAATCGAATGGCATCAATATAGATGTTTACTTCTTCAGAAAAAGGACTGAATTCCAGTTCCTTCATCGTTACCGTCCTACCGATTCGTTGTAGCTCACAATTCAGGCTATATAATATTTCTTCTGCAAAGACCAAAAGTTCTGCTTCCAGTACATTAATTCCTTTTATCCTTTTCATAACTACATCATTAAACTTCAATAAATAGTTTTACCGATTGTGCGAACTTATGCGAACAGTTTTCAGTTTCTGCGTACCGTAATAATGTATAAACTGTAAATAGAGATACACTTCCTTGGAACAGCTGTTTTATAAATAATTTCCGGCAATAAAATAAACTCTCCCCGTAATGCTTGACACGATCAAAGGTTTTCATTGCCAGTAAAACCCAATAATCCTGCTGGACAACATTTCTGCCCCATGATTCGGCCATTGCTTCTCTATCATCTATTGTTTCAATTGCACAGGTCTTTAAATATTCAGTGAATTCGACAATTGAAGCAGGATATAACTTATAAAGTATTTTGATTTTTTGGTGTAATTTCATTTTATGTATAGGTTTCATAATTTTAGAATTAGTGGGTTAGAAAAACATAGGAACGGCCAGCTTAAACCTTTGGTTATAAGATTCCGTTTCCGCGTATTTGGTTAATTGATTTAGGGTTAGGGTGGCATAATCCAGGAAAAACAAATGATTTGCAAATGCTTCTGAACTGGATTCCAGTTTAGCACGCTTGCTTTCCAAAAGCTGCAAGATATAGCCCGAAGTCACCCGCCATCGTTCAAAATGCATCAACCGGGGATTCCATAATTTTTCATAACCTTCCTTACGTTCATATATGTGCGCACAGAATTTTTGCAGATAATTTAAAAACTCCGGTATTTCATTAGGAAAAAGCGCATGTAACAACTTGGCCTTTTCCTTAGTATTGAGTTTTATGATTGGCTTCATCATTTTTAGAATTTAGGGGGCGGAAACCCGCCCCGTGAATAGATAAACTAATTAACAGCTGTAGTTTTATCAGCATCCTGTTTCAGGATCACCAGTTTGCTATAAATATCCATCCAGTAGCTTAAGCGTTTCTTATGAAATGCTTCTTCCTCCTTTGTAGGATTTTTGATTTCGTATGTGAGGTACATCGCCACCTGAAAAATTGCAGTTTTTAAATCTGTCACTTCTAGCAGATTCCCTTCACAATCGACTATATATCTTATCATGATTCGAAATTTAGGGGGATTACTCCCCCCGTTAGATAATCAGTTAATTCAAGGCGCTTGCCCCTGTTTTGGTAAAGTCCATGCACAAATCAAATGCAGTTTGTGTACGGGTTAATCCAGTACCCCACATAATAGATTTGAACTTACTTTCATCATCTTTATAATTGCGGACATTCTGAAAATACCCCGTCACAGAATTATAAGCCCCGAACACCGTCCCCCTTGTGGTATCCATTTGCTGGCTAGGACTTCCCATTGCATACGCATATACATTTTCAACGATGTTATTAAACTGCGTTGAAAGTTCATCATCCTGAAAATTGCGGAGTTTTTCCAGCGTTTCCCGGTTCGGCACCATAGCCAGTTGAATAAGACGTTTTAATTCCGGGTCATTGATTCGCACATGTGACCACCTGTTATAAATGGCCTCCATCTCAATAGAAAGGCTATTTGATATACCTAACATCGTTTGCGCCTGTTTCAGTTTATCGGTAGCGGTGGCCGTATGACGGATTTTAACACAACCCGAATTGTGTTTTAAAGCAGCGTTTAAAGTATTCGCACAACAAATGCGCACAGGAGTAAATGCAATACTGATACTCCCCGAACCATCATGCGAAGATGTAAGGAATAAATATTGCTCGATTAAATCTTCACGCCCTACCCGAATAAAATCCGGTAGTTTAGCTGTAATAAAAATAACCTGACCCCGTCCGAGACATCCGGCCGTTTCATACTTGATACCAGTCCCCCCGCCTACGATACTATCAAAAAAACCAAATGCTTCCGTATTCTGAACCACTTGATAATCCCTGCCCACTAAGCCCAGCACTTCGTCTGTATCGGTTCGCATCGTAGAAAAGAAATCCGGCACTATAATATTTGGCTCGAAGCTGTTCATATACTCGTCCGTTTCCACGTCATTAAAAACAGCGAAGTTTTCAGAATTGCAGGTAAATAGCGGGCGTTTCTCCACTTCAAAGTTTAAACCCGCGTAAACAATTGCCTCGCTACTGGTCGGGTAATGCTCAATGATCTGCCCCAGATTGTGCCATGCTTTTTCTTTCACACTGAAAAAACTATGCCGATTGGTATTGCTGTTATAATTAAGGTTATGTGACATGATGCTAAAAATTAAGGGTGATTAAATCCAGTTGCTAAAAGTTCCGTTTCCAGTACCTTCACGTTTTCGGTACTATCAAAACTGTATTTGGTTTCCTGTTCAAATTCAGCTACGGTTTCGATCAGGCTATCGGTCTTGCTTTCGACCTCTACCCGAACGATGATATATAAAATGTGATTTTTCATACTTAGGAATTTTAGGCAGTTGGTTAAACCTTTCCAACTGCTGATAAAATGCCGAGGGGTTATTTTCCTTAAATTCCAAGCCATACCCCGGCTCATACACATGGTCAAGGAATTCTATAAAATCCTTTTCCATACTTAAATATTTAGGTGAATATTGACGCCCCCGCCTAAGCAGGGGCGCAACATATTTAAGCAGGAATAAGATTAACGATGTCAGTTTCGACCTCTTCGAGTTTTTCAGTGCAAAGGCTGTTCACCTGCTCGGCCACTCCTTTAATGATCGTAGGATTTTTAGTGGTAAAAGTTTTCCCGTTATCATCTTTGATCGTAAGCATACAACCCTGATAATAATTCCCATCTGTTTCGTCCGCATTGTCTTTCAAAACCAATTCGAATTCGTCCAGCGTGGTAATGATGTTTTTTAAGTTGTCCCTGTGCCTGATCTTACGGGCTAAATCATCCCCGAGTTTAATGTGGCGTTCCAGTATTGCCCTTTGTTCTGCAATCTTTTCTGCAATACTGGCTTTGATTTCCATTTTCGAAGGTTCGGCTTTCGGTTTGTCCGCTTCCTTACTGACATCCACAAAACCAGCTTTTACACTTTCCCCTTTTAGCTCTTTGCCCGTTTCCACCTTTTGCGATACCGCATTAACCGGGTTACCTGCCACAAATTGAGGGGCTTTTTTGTCTGCTACGGCGTTAGTTCCTTTAACCTCTGCGCCTGTTTTTACTTTAGTTTCCATTATTATGGGTTTTAGATTTTCCAACCTGCCTACTACCCTTCGGCAGGAGCCTATCCTGGCTTTTTGTTAAGCAACCTCACCTGATTTAGCAGGGATTACAGGCAAGGCTTTTGGAAAAAGAATACTACCCGAAGGCGCAGCCGAGGTGTGGAGATTGTTTTTTCAAAACCAGCGGAGCAAAGCGGAGCCGCCTTGACTAAGTGAGCCCTGCGGATCAGAAATTTCGACACAAACAGCCTAAATCCAACCCGTAACATCCTGATCAAATCAATCTCAAAACACTTAAAAAAAATAGAAAACGGGGCATAGGCATATGCCCCTGTAAAAACAAGGAGCCTACGGCAACTAACTCATTAACAAACCAGGATCTCTGCCCGGCCGGTTGAAAATATAGATAGGTTTAAAAACCGGCGGCGTGTGCTCATAAATCCTTCTAGCCAGTTCAACCGCAGCAAGTATGGAACTGGACTTGGCAACTCCCATCCCCTTAAACTTACAAAGTTCCTTCAAGGTGACCGTTTTGAGCTTACCTGGATTGTCGCTAAACCTTTTCAGAATGTTTTCTGCGAGATCTACAGCCGACTGATTTGGTGTACCCGAACCGATCAGCATCGCCAGGAGTTCCGCAGTAGTTAAATCCTCGGCACCATGTGCCATCATTTTTTCCCTTGGCCGCTGATCTGGCTCCATGCTTTTAATCCCCTTAGCAGATTTAGCCTGCTCCTGAATTTGTTTTACCGTCTCAAATCCCCCTCCCTGGTAAGCTGCACTTTGAAACAGCGAGGCGAAGGCCTGTATAAACTGTTCGAAATCATTTTCAAAGACAATGACCTGCCATCTTTTATAACTATCATCTTCCTGCTGTTCACTACGAGTGATCTGAATGTAATTGCTGTTGTTATCCGCACGCTTAAAGTCCAGGAAGTAATGTCTTTTGTTTTGCGAAGCGAACGATTCTGTTGCTAAAATTTGCTTTCTCATAACATTTAAGAATTGGTGTCCAGCAAAATTGAGTAGGAAAAAAGCAAACAGTAGGTACAAAAACAACTTACTTGATCCCACTTTGACATACCCGATCGATAAACTAAAGACCCGATCTCAAATAAAACTACCCGATCTCACAAACATTTACGCGTTAAAATCGTTATCTAATTTTACAACCATAACTACTAACCAATGAACCAAACCAATCCCACACCAGTTAAGCAATGTGAATTCTGTGAAAAAGTACTACATGGTCGCAGCGACCAGCGATTCTGCAACGATAGTTGCAGGAATACATTTAACCGCAATTTACGCATGGCAGAAAAGGCTGAGTATCATAAAAACATTCCGGAAATAATCAGAATCATCAAAAGGAATTATGAGATACTCAAACCTATGACAAAGACCATCACATACATTGACGAATACAAGTATTACGACAATTTAGAGGAATTTCTAAACCTCGGAATCAATCCTAACTTTTTCACCAGTACCTTTACTGACAAACAAGGCACCATTTGGAATTGTGTTTTTGACTGTGGTTTTTGCATTGCAGATAACGGGGCTATGGTGGGATCTTTCCCCGATCAGGCACAAATATAGTTTATAGACATGGAAAGCTTATTTATCAAAGGAACCAGCCTGGCTACCCGGGAAATGTATCACCACGATGAGCGAATTTATAAATATACTGAGTATAAATCATACCGTAGTGGCGGACAGATAAACCCTCCGACTTAAACAGTCTTTCCCTTATATTTTCATGATAACGATCATATAATCTCTGTCTTAAATTAACAGCAGAAGAACATTATTGATCATGCAATTTCCCGAAATTCTACTTAGTCTTGCTGAATTACTTCAATCCGGTCAACTTCGAAGTAAATAGAACTTTGGCATCGGAAAGATCCCAACCACTCACCTCCTTTTCAACCAAATCCGGATGCCTTTTCCAAATGTCACGAAGGGCATTTCCAACAGACTTTCTAAGATATTCACTCTCACTTGCGCGATGTACACTGATCATACTCACCGCAACCTCGGGATGCATTTTAAAGTATGGTCTTCCAGTCCAGACTCGGAGCCCCTCAATCACGGCTCTGTTTAATTTCGGATCCGGATCAGACAACCAGGATTCCAAATCACCCATAGCATGCTCATAACCGATCTGGGCACAGTAATAATCAAATGCCTTGGCCAGCATCTCCTGAACCCTCCAGTTTTCATCCCGAACGACCACTTCCCTTAACGAAGTCAATGCCCGAACATCCCTGGGAGCAAGCAAACCAAGAAGATAAGTACCAAGCATATGTCCCTGATAACTTTCTTCATCCAATAAACCAATTGCCACCGCATAATGATCCAACGCAGGAGTAGCATAAATTTGATCACCCGCAAGCATAATATGCTTAAAGCCATGTTCAATTTGCTTTAGATCTGAAACAATTTCCTGGATTTTCATAACATCTTTTTTTCAAATAACGCTATTTTTCAACACTAAAAAAATGACAGAGATCATAGACAACCGTCCAAATGAAAAAACACAGGACTCTATCTAAAAAGGCCTTTGCAGCCGGTACCATCTGTTATCCAATAAAAAATGAGGGTAAAAGAGCATATACTTCTTTTAAGGGCTGTAAGACCATTTTAGGCTCAAGACAAGCCTTTAATTTACAGGAAGAAATAAACCTATAGTGCAGAAGTCAACCAAGGATATGATTTCTTGTCTTATGAAAAGCATTCTGATTAAAAATATTTGTATTTTGCAATCATAAGCAGTATTCAATGTTAGAAGATTTACCAATGCATATCGGTAGTTCTCCCATTGAATTTTAGTGCAAAATTGAAGATTTGTGCTTCTATTGCCCCCATCATCAAGCCCCGAAACGTTAGTGGTAAGGCAACCAACACAACACATTGACGACAAAATGAACATAAATACAATAAAGAAATATTCGCTTAACTGTTTTCTTTTGACCCTTCCAATTATGATATGGAATATTGTCTTGACAAAGCAATTGCCTAAAGACTTTCAACCCGAAATATTTTGGAAAGACGTTCCAGTATTTTTGACATATGGAGAAAATATTTCACGGACTTTAGTTTTTATGCTGACATTACTAATGCCTTTAAGTATTTTGACAAATACACAAAAGAAAGGGTTGTTTTTATATGTTGCAGGGACAGTAATATACTTTGCATCCTGGCTCTTATTAATTTACTTTCCTGACAGCAGATGGAGTAATAGTATTTTTGGGTTTATGGCACCTGCATATTCTCCATTACTATGGCTAACTGGAATAGGATTTATTGGGAACTCCTTTTATTTCAATTTGCCTTATAGACGCTGGTTCTTTATTTCGACATCATTCATATTTCTGACATTTCATAATTTTCACGCTATAACAATTTATCACAGGACACATTAGTTATGCATATTAACAAGCAACTGTCATTTCACGAACAAAGGCTAATCAGCACCAACCTATAAGACGACATCAAACTTTTAATTCTTTTAAATCAGTACGAATGCTATTCGTATACCAATTTTTTGAAGCCCGCAGTAAAATCAGCCAATGCAGCGTGAACCTGGCTATCGCTTAATCTACCGTTCCCATCAAACCTGCCTTTGATGCCATTAATCACCAGCTCCGCTTCCTCAGCTAAACGGGCACCAAGTGTCTTCATAATCAACTTCAGCTGTGCATGCCCCTGCTGACCATCAGAAGAAGCAGTCACCAAGCCGACCGGCTTATCCATAAATACTGTCGTAGCTACACACCATTCCAGCAAATTCTTCAGTCTGGCTGGAATACTAAAAATGTATTCAGGCGAGCTAATAACTACCCCCTGGGCAGCTTCAATGCAAGCGATCAGATTCGTAACCGCTACAGGCAAATCTTCTGTTAAAGAAGGATCAAAATGCGGCAACAAGCCAAGCCCCTTAAATACAGTGAGCTGAAAATCATCAGCGCTCAACTCGGCGAACTCCTCCATCAACTTAGCATTTGATGACTCCTTACTTGCACTGCCAATAATCACCAAAATTTTTGCTTTCATAAAAGCCCCTCTTCCCCGGATAAAGACTTCCGCATCAACAGATCAGTCTGCTCATCCTCACCCATTTTAAACACATGAGTTCCAAAAATAACGAAACCATTCTTTTCATAAAACCGGATCGCCCTGGGGTTATTTTCCCATACCCCAAGCCATATCGATGACTTCCCCAGCTGCCTGGCCACCTCAAGGGCATGCCCGTACAACAATTGTCCAACTTTCTTTCCGTGATAAGCATTCAGCACATAAATCCGTTCAATCTCTAAAGAATCCTCTTCCTTTAAATCCGATTGCGCCTTCCCGCTATTCACCTTCAAATAACCAACCGGTCTATCCTTATCCCAAGTCATAAAAAACTGCGAATCAGCTTCATTTAATTCAACACCCAATTGGTCCAGGCTAAAATTTACAGACAAATAATGCTGCATATCCTGCTGGGTATTGCTATCGGCAAAAGTTTCATGAAAAGTGCTTCTGGATATTTCCTGTAAAGTCTTTAAATCCTCTAAACCCACTTTTTGTATCTTGATCATAACCTGAAATTAAATCTCAGGGCAAAGTTAACCACATCCTCATAAAATAATTACATCCTAAAATAAATTTAAAGTACTCTCGAGGAATCAATTCGACGAGGTTTATCCATTTCTAAATGACCCCTAAGAACTTCTTCTCCAATTGTATCCAACAGCTTAGTTATACCATAATAGTTAATCACCGGTATCACCCCGTTCGAATATTTCCGTCTCCTGATCCAGACCTCTAAATCCGATACGGTAATATTACCTGGGTATCTGTCTGCCAATTTCCTGCACCATATCCTCAGCCAGCAGGATGTCCTGATGACCAGAAGTTTCATCATACTCATAAACCGGAAACCCGCCCGGCTCCAACTCATCAGCAGTTAAAGCCCGCCACGTTTCACCATCACTGCCTAAGAAAATCTCACCTATCAGAGCAACATGGTATACAATTTTGTAAGTACCGGATTCCTGCGGGTGAATGTTCAGGTCAATCTGCTCGCCGCCAGTATTGATAATGACATTAAAAGGATCCATAATTATTAATTTAAACAGGTTTATTATTAAAATAATCTTCCAGCTGCTCCCCAATCTGCGTTAACAGCACTTTGACAGCCATGCCCTCCCCACACCAGACCTTACCGGTCTGCCCAGACTCCTGCCAAAGCGTGCCCAGGGAGGTATGCTGATCAAAAATGGCATATTTAGGCTCCTCCCGGTCAGGAATGACCAGCAAAGATTTCACCTCGCCCTCGATAGTAACCTGAATTTCGAAAGGCTCCCAGTCATCTGCTATATTTCCCATATTTAGTCCTCTTTATCATCAAAATCTTCCGAAGAACTTCCCGTGTGACTCTCATTATCTCCGGGATTTTCTTTCGGTTTCTCCGAAGAGCCTGTATAGGCATCATCACTCAGCGAATCATACCCTTGTGTTCCTGTATTGTCTAATCCATCCCTGGGACTTACCGGAGTGGATGGTGTTATTTGTTTCTTAGTCATGTCCATCTTTTTCAAGTTTAACTATCCATAGGATGATGATTAGAACCAGGATTCGTTCCATCCAGTTCTCCAAGTCCCTCAGCTCCCCGCTCAGTGCCTTGCTCATCCTGCATATCAGCTGATTGATCATCTTGCCGCTGATCAACAGCATCATCATCACTATCTTCCTGCTTTTCCCCTGACACAAATCCAGGATCCACAGCACTATTTTCAAACTCAGCGTCTTTATTAATGACCGCCGACTGATCCGGATCTTCCGGCAATTCTTCCGCTATATTGTTCATGATCTATTGATTGAATTGTAAAACTATTTCCACGCATCTGTTGCCTTCCTCAAACCTTTCCCAACCGGTAAAATACGCTTGGTTCCTCCCAGAGTTTCTAAGTCAACGTAAATTCAACACCTTGTTAAACAGATTGTTTCATAAAAATTATTTTAATGTTTTATTAAACAAATACTCAAATCCTGCTGTTATAATCACCGTAATGGAACAAACCAATGTTTCCGGTACACCTAATTTTTATTAAAAGCACCATGCCAGAAGGAACAGTAAAATTTTTTAATGAGTCAAAAGGATTTGGCTTCATTATCCCCAGCAATGGGGATCCCGAATTATTTGTACACGCCAGCGCACTCAGCGCTCCTATAAGAGAAAACGACCGGGTCAGTTATGAAATCGAAAACGGTAAGAAGGGCCTCAACGCTACTAAAGTAAAAAAGATCTGAGTATGCTGACCGTTATTAAAAACCTACCCGACCATATATTGGGAGTCCGCGCAAGCGGAGAGGTCAACAAAGATGACCTAAAAAATGTATTACTGCCAGGACTGGAGTCCTTAAGCGAACGTTATAAGGAAATTTATTACCTGCTGGTACTGGAAACCGATGTACAGAATTTCACCGCCGGAGCCTGGGTACAGGACCTGATTGCCGGAGTCAAACATTTCACAGACTGGAAAAAAATGGCCATCGTAACCGATCAGAAAGCAGTTGAAAAATTCACCGATATTTTCAGCTACCTCAGCCCCGGCCAGGCAAAAGGATTCGAATTAAACGACCTTCAAGCAGCCATAGACTGGCTAAGCATTAAATCCTGAACAACATGAGCAAGCTTAAAAACCTTTTTGCCGGATTAGCCGGCGCCATCGCCTTAAATGTCCTGCATGAAAGTTTAAAGAAAAAAAGCCCGGATATGCCCAGAGTAGACCTGCTGGGTGAAGATGCCCTTCAAAAAGCACTTCATTACTTTGGTGCACACATTCAAAGTAAAGAAAACCTTTACCAGGCCACCCTCGCCGGAGACATCATTGGCAATACCCTCTACTATAGCCTGATCGGCGCAGGAAATCCAAAGTACCTATGGCCAAAAGTCGCCATGATGGGACTAAGTGCGGGAATCGGCGCAGTTACCTTACCAGAGCCCATGGGCTTAGATCCCCAGCCGGTTGCTAAAAACAACCAGGTAAAAACCCTCACTATCGGATACTACCTGCTGGGTGCAGTGGTCACAGGCCTAGTCTTGACGTTGATGAAAAAATCCTAACGCTCCAAATACACAACAACACAGCAATTCTATCTTAGAACACCTGATGATGAGCGAATCCTGTTTAAAAAGTTTAAGGAGTCGCAGCTTCAGCTTACTCCAGAATTCGGTATCTGTTTCACTGCACATCACTTCAAATACCAAAAGCTCATCCTGCTCAGCTGTACCCTCATCAGGTTTCCAGAAACCCTTAGCCGGGTTCCTGGAATATTCAGTTAAACCTCCAAACTTAGTCGTCAGCTCCACACGAATCCCATCATACAGTTGTTTAGGAAATACCTCGCCATTGCCATCTCGTAAAGGCAGGAAAATTTCCACCAGCCGATCCATAGGTAAATCCTTCCGGCTTTTTTCAATGAGCTGAAAAGCTTTGCCCGCACCTAACTTTTCCAGGACGCTAAATTTCTTGCCCCCCTGCTGGTTGTAACTGGTAAAAAAAGCGATGGCCTGTTCCACAATCGTTTTGGAAAGATCACCCAGGGAAGACACATCCGCATAACGCTGGGAAACTTCCGGAACGCCGATCAGCCTATCGTTGCGCACAGGTTTTCCATTATGTTCTTGCTGAACAACTTTAAACGCGCCAATGATCCTGCAATCCACCGCACAACCCGCAAAAGCAGAAACTTCGGAAACTACCAGCACATCCAGCGGATCACCATCGCCTCCAACCGTCCCTGGAATAAAACCGAAATCAAATGGAAATACCAGACCTAGCGGCATCACCTTTTTCAGCTTCATCTTTCCAGTCCGCAGATCATAGTCATACTTCTGACCGCTTCCCTTGGGCGTTTCAATGATTACGGTAACCGCCTCCATTTTATTTCAGCGAAGCATTTATTTCCTTAGCCATCTGGTGGTGTTTTTCTAAAACCGGAAGCGTACGGGCAGCAAAATCCTTAATCTCCCCTCTTAAACTGCTTGCAGATCTAAACAAATCAAGGGTTTTGACATGGTCATTCACCATCATATCCATATAATGCTTATCGAACGCTTTTCCACTTAGTTTCTTCATTTCATCCATATGCATTTTTACATCCGCTGGATAGCTCGCAGGCAACAAATGCTCCAGCTTCGCTGCCACAGCTTTTAAATCGCTACCAGCTTTAGTATGATCAGCAACCATTTGCGCGGCAAATTTCTTAACCTCCGCATTTGAAGACTTTTCAAGTGCCAGTTTACCCAGATCAACCTCCATCATACCTCCAACAGCAGCGGTATCCATAAAAGCCGCGCCGTCACCATCCACCTTACTCATATGGGTTACATCCTTAGGCGCATCTGAAGTGTCAGTCCTACGCAAAGAATCGCTGCCAACAGGAGCACTGTCCAGTTGTGCATTGCCACTTCTGTCTGTATTCTGACAGGCTATAAGCCCCGAAAAAATCACCAGGGCAGCAGAAAATTTTAACATACTTTTAGTTTTCATAGTCTTGAGGATTAGATATATAATAGACAAAAGCATTAACCGCTGTGGCAGCAAAAAGTTTTAAATACCAACCTAAAAAGTTAACAAACAAAAACAAAACAATCCCCTGCCACCAATGTTAAACACCTACATTAGCATCACACTCAGCTATAGTTCTCAGCGAAAATTATCCATTTTAAAAAAGTTCAAACAATTTTTTAAGATCGCTGGTTATTTCCCCGCAGTTGATTGTAATGCAGCACTAAAATCAAGAACATTTAACTATTGAAAAACTAAAATTATGGCAACTACAACAAAAACCGGCGCAAAGACCGCCACAAAATCGAACACAAAATCAAAAACAGGGAAAATGGAAAATTCAGAATTCCATGAATTCTTCGTGGACGAACTGAAAGACATCTACTGGGCAGAAAAACACCTTTCCAAAGCCCTCCCTAAAATGAAAAAAGCAGCAACCAGTCCGGAACTGGCAGCCGCCTTTGAAAAACATACAGAAGAAACCAATAACCACATCGCCACCCTGGAGCAGGTTTTCCAGCTATTGGATGAAAAAGCTCAGGCCAAAAAATGCGATGCCATGGAAGGATTGCTGAAAGAAGCCGAAGGTGTAATCGAAGATACCGAAGCTGATACCATGATCCGTGACGCGGGGCTTATACTCGCTGCTCAAAAGGTAGAGCACTACGAAATTGCAACCTACGGCACACTAGTAGTTTTCGCCCAAAACATGGGACATAACGATGTAGCCGAACTGCTTCAGTTTACGCTGGACAACGAAAAAGCAACCGACGTAGCACTCACTGAAATTGCAGTCAGCTCAATCAACGAGCAGGCGGCAGCTGAGTAAACAAACCTAAGCTTTCCTTCCCCTTAGTCCAGCGCTAAGGGGGAGTAAAGTTCCTGCATAGATCAACCAAAATAACACATGCCTATGGAATCCATTCAAATACTGGGACTTGCAGCGGGCATCTGTACCTCATCCTCGGTGATACCACAACTGGTTAAAACCATACAGGAGAAAAAAGCGTCCGATGTATCCTGGATCATGTTCATTGTACTGATCATTGGAAATTCCCTATGGATCTACTACGGCTGTTCCAAATCGGATATTCCAATCATTTCCACCAACATATTTTCCTTGCTGCTCAATACAGCCATGCTGTTTTGCAAGTGGAAATACCGGAGAAAAAACAACTAAACCCTAACAGCCACAAAATGTTATACGTTTTTAAAAACTACAAGTATGGAAAATCAAGATCAGTTACCAGAAGAAGAAAATATAAACCCTAAACAGTTTCAGGTAGGTCCTAACCCTGAAGACCGGGACGATGAAGAAAACCAAAATGGCACAGCCGGTTATACACCAGGCGAAACAGAATTTGCGGACGGAGAAGGTACACGTCTTGACCAGGAAAGTGAAGAACTGAAAATCGATGAGAGACCTGATGATTTGGATGATCAGGATACCGATCCTAAGAACGATCCGGATTCAGGTTCCTCAAACGACCAGGAAGATGCAGATTAAGAGCTGCCCAAAGACGATCCTGCCTAAGACATTTATCACTGTTTAACCAATACGCGGAAAGTTATAATCTATTTTAAAGCTTATGATGAATGCAGTATCACCATGGGCCCTGTCGGCAAGCGCTGAACTGGCCAGTAATTCACCAATACTATTTGAACATCATGCAGATCCCTGTAGTTTTAAAGTGGTCGCTACTACTGATTCTATATGGATCCAAACTGAACTTCCCAGTGGTGGACGCGTTGCCTTCCGGGCGGCTTATAGTACAGGAAATAACCTGGAAGTTTTAAAAAGCAAAGATACCAATCATCAAGGCATAACGCTGAAACTGAATTCAGCTATCGGTAAACAAAGCATCACAATCTCCATTGATCAGACGGAAAAATCACCAGTATTGCGTTATACTACAAGCTTAATTCCGGCTAAAGACCTGATGATGCCCAGCTGGCCGAAGGACATATTGTTTAACGGGAAAAACGACAACCCTGAACAAACCCATGGAAAAATCCATGCCAGCCAGTTTGGTACCCGCACAGGATTTCTTTACCTGAGCCAGACCAGGCCAAAATCAGCCACACTCCTTTACCTTCAAAACCTGACCGCCTTATCAGCATATTGCGACCAAACCGAAACCTCCCTGGGAGATACCGTAGGCGGAGCATGGCCGGAACTGGGGTTTTCTCTCCCGGCATCCAACAAACCATTGAAAGCAGGAAAGGAAATCATCCTTTCAGATGCCTTCATCGCTTTCAGTGAAGAAGTACCGGAAAACGAGCCGGACATGATACGGCTCTACCTGGATTTGCTGGCCAGGATTTACCTCCTCATCCCTAAACCGGAGACCGCATACAAACACTGGCCGGACATCCTTGACAAAGGTCTCAAAGACCTGATCGACAGCCCCGGCTGCTGGTCACAGGTAGCCGGACACAAATACTTCAACGCATACGTGAGCGACTATGAAACTCCACCCGAGATCATGGTACAGCTCGCCGTTTTGCTTCCTCTGCTGGACTATGTGGAGTGGAGTAAAAAAGAGCTGGAAGTCATGAAAACCATAAAGGTCGGACTACCCTCATTTTATGACGAAAAACTAGGCACCATCATGCGCTGGCTACCTGCCGCAGAAGACAAACTTAAAGGTGAAGAAGAACAAAAAGTACCAAAAGTCATGGATTCCTGGTACCTGCACCATCCCCTGCTCAACCTTTCCAGACTCGCCCTAAAAGGCGATCAGACAGCGGAAAAACTATTCCTGGATTCACTTGACTTTGCCATTAAAGTAGCTCATCATTTTAAATACCAATGGCCTGTATTTTATAAGATGGACACCTTAGAGGTGGTCAAAGCAGAAACCGCTGAAGGAAAAGGGGGTGAAAAAGATGTAGCCGGCATTTATACGCATGTCATGCTTCAGGCATGGGAACTGACTGGTGAACAGCGTTATTTAAACGAAGCCGAGAAAGCTGCAAAAACCCTGCAAGGTCTGGGTTTTGAAATCTTCTACCAGGCCAACAATACCGCATTCTCGTCCGGAGCATTACTCCGGCTGTATAAAATCACCAAAAATGAATTGTACCTGCAATTGAGCTACATGTGTCTGGCCGGAATATTTCGGAACGTGCAACTCTGGGATTGCAACTACGGGTATGGCAAGAACTTTCCGAAATTCTTTTCCCTGTATCCATTGAACGACGCCCCTTACACGGCAGTTTACGAAGAACAGGAAGTTTTCTGTGCATTCCACGATTACCTCAAGCATGCCCAGGACCTAGACATTCTGCCATCAGTAAAGCTGCTCATTGCCGAATACATTCGCTATCTGGTAGACCGTGCAGTTTACTACTACCCAACCATGCTCCCGGCAGACATGCTGGAAGAAAAGCCCAAGATCGGAGAAGTTGATCCCAAACTCTGGATTGCACTGGAAGACCTGCAGGACGGCTGGTTGAAATCAGGAACTGTTGGCCAGGAAGTCTACGGGGCAGGTAACGCATTCGGAATTTTGCCACGACATTACCTACAGATTCCAGGCGAACCCTTTATGATCTATACCGATTATCCTACCTCAGGATTTAATGCAAGAAAGGGTAAAAACATCATCTTTAAAATACTTGGCGATGAACGCATCAACTGCCGGATGATGCTGGTAAAAACAGCACAAAGGAAAATTTCGGATTTTAAAGTATTGCTCAATAGAGCAAAAGAACCCTTAAAGCCAAGCATCGTAGAAAACGGCAACCAGCAATACATCATCCCAGGTAACAGTACCATCACTATCCACACACATTCCCAATCAAAACAAAAGCTATGAATCCATTAACCGCATACCTTCCTACAACCGTTAAAGGAAAAAGAATACTCATCACCGGTGGAACAACCGGCATCGGGCGCGCGACAGCGATCCTGCTTGCTTCACAAGGCGCCAGGATCATGATCTTTGGCCGTCACCAAAAGCCCCTTGATGAAACAATGGAAGCCATCAGCAGGCTCGATCAGGAAACAGAATGCTTCGGTATGATTGCCGATGTAGCCGATCAACAAGACATCACCAGGATATTTGATATGGTAGACAGCCAGTTTAAAGGCCTGGATGTCCTGATCAATAACGCGGCATTACCCTATGAAAGCATCATGGAAGGAACATACCCAGACTGGCAATACATCATCAACACCAACCTGCTGGGATATATGGCCTGCTGTAATGAAGCTGTAAAACGCATGAAAGAAAACACTTCCAGCCACATTGTCAACATCGGCTCCATCAGTGCCGACCAGCGCGGAAAAGACAGCTCGGTATATGTCGCTACCAAAGCCGGTATCCAGGGCTTCAACGAAGCCCTCAGAAAAGAAGTGAATGAACTAGGCGTCAAGGTAAGCCTGATTGAGCCCGGACTGGTCGGTTCGGACATGATTGAAGAAGATTCAGATGAACAACGTAAAAAAATAGCAGCTATGGAAATGCTTAAGGCTGAAGACATTGCCATGAGCGTATTGTATTGCCTCTCCCAACCTCAACGATGCGATGTCATTACCTTACAGATCAGACCTCACCTGCAAATCATCTAATCATGAAACCAAACCAAAAAAAATACAGCTACTTATACAGGAACGGACTAACCATCGTTTTCCTCACGCTCTTTATCGCAACCCTGGCCGCACAGGCACTTACCGGCTGGAAAAAACACAACCAGGATCTCCAGGAAGACCACGCAGCAGAAATAGGATTAGCCACTTACCTGCAAAGCGGGCACTTCATCTCGGCGACCTTCGAAAACTTCGAAAGCGAATTCCTGCAAATGGCCTTGTACGTTTTACTCACTGTATCCTTACGCCAGATCGGTTCAGCAGAATCCAAAAGCCTGGATGAACCCGAAGAAGTAGACCGGGAACCCAAGCCATCAAAAGACGCACCCTGGGCGGTACGAAAAGGCGGATGGATCTTAAAGCTGTACAGCAATTCGCTTTCCATTTGTTTCGCGATCCTTTTCCTGGCGAGCTGGGCCTTGCACCTGTATGGCAGCTGGCAGAACCACAACGTAGAACAACTAGCCAGACACCTCCCAAAAGAAAGCGTAACAACTTACCTGGGGCAGGCAGAATTCTGGTTTGAAACCTTTCAAAACTGGCAAAGCGAATTCCTTTCGGTCGCTTCTATTGTGTTCCTAACCATTTACCTGCGACAAAAAGGCTCACCTGAATCCAAACCAGTTGATGCCCCGCATATGGAAACCGGGAAATAGCACTGATAATGATTAACCCTGATTAAACTAATGAAAAAAGACATAGATGACACAGAGGTAAAACGATGCGGCAAGTTACTGATCAAACATCAGCTGACCATAGCCTTTGCCGAAAGTGCGACTGCCGGGCGTATATCCGCTGCATTTGCCATGGTACCTGATGCCGGTAAATTTCTCAAAGGCGGCATTGTCTGTTACGACGCGGATTTAAAATGCAGTCTGCTCGATGTTC
Organism: Pedobacter sp.; assembly: GCF_041645105.1. Classification (GTDB taxonomy): domain Bacteria; phylum Bacteroidota; class Bacteroidia; order Sphingobacteriales; family Sphingobacteriaceae; genus Pedobacter. Next base: position 225,105 of record NZ_JBAZQQ010000002.1, on the reverse strand, counting down.
CAAAACAACAGCTCAAAGAATTTACACCTGAATCAGAAACTGTCACCCGAGGAATCACCATAGGAATCCAAACACTCATCCCAGCGGATATTCACATTGGCTGTACCGGCCTGACCGCACCAGGCGGAAGTGAAACCCCGGGGAAACCCGTAGGTACCATGTTCCTCCATGGCCTCCAAGGACAGCAGCAAGTGCTTGACGAAAGAATCGTCTTCCAGGGAGCCCCGGACGAGATTATATCCCAGACCATCACCTTTCTCGCCAAACACCTGCATCAATACTTAAAAAACTTAAAATAAGCTGCTGCACCCTTCATTTCACTATTCAAAGGGGCCTCAGGGCTGCTTATCATAGCTGATGATCACAGTTTCCAGATCTATCGTCGGAGGCCCGGTCAGCACTTTCCCTGAAACATCAAACCTTCCACCGTGACAAGGACAGTCCCAGCTTTGCTCAGCCGCATTAAACTGAACGGTACAACCTGCATGTGTACAGGTAGGGTTTAGTGCAGTTACCTTTCCAGCATCATCCTTATAAATCGCCAGCTTTTTCCCTTCAAAATCCACCAGCTTTCCTTCCCCTGGTTTAAGGTCAGTAAGCGCCTGCAAATGCGAAGAAGAAAACCGGTCGGCGATAAAATGCCAGGCCACATCCGCATTTTCCTTTACAAATTCAGTAAATCCAGCTACAGGCTTCATCCGGGAAGGCCTGAACAAACTGGCATATTCATTTTCCTTATCCAAAACCAGATCTGAAATGATCTTTGCCGAAAGTGTTCCGAACATCATTCCATTACCATTAAATCCCGTAGCCACATAAGTCCCCTCAGCAGCACCTGGTAATTGCCCGACATAAGGCAATCCATCTACCGGCACATAGTATTGCGCCGACCACTGGTAAACCACCGATTCCACTGCATAATATCGACCAGCATAATCCTTTAAACGCTGGAAGGTAGCTTCCGGATCATCGTGACCGGTTTTATGGTCTTCACCACCCACAATTAAATAAGACTGTTCATCAATTACATGAGTCCGGAAATAATGATAAGGCTCCTGCATATCATAAGCCAGGCCATCAGGATAATTCCCGTCTTTCAACTTCAGCCCTAATACATAACTGCGGTAAGGCGCATTCCTTAAACTCATCAGGTTTATCCCCGGCGGAATATGCGTAGCATAGACCATTTTCCTCGTAAGGATCATGTCAGCATCAGATTTTGCTGCAAAGACCCCGTCTTCAAAACTGCTTTCCCTGATCCTAGTGTTCTCCAGCAATACACCGCCCAGCTTTAGAAACTCCGCCAGCAGTCCATTAATGTACTTTAGAGGATGAAACTGTCCCTGCCCCTTGAAACGGATCACCGAATCAAAAGGCACCGGCACCAGGTTTTCCTCTGCAGACTCCACCGCAATCCCTGCCCGTTGAGCAGCTTCCAGGATTTTCTGCAACTGCTTGCTTTCTTTCTCATTCTCCGCATACAGCCAGGCCGACTTAAATTCAAAATCACAATCTATGTTCAGCTCTTTCACAAAACCTTCGATCATACCCATCGCCTGTTTGCCTCCTGCGGCCAGTAATTTAGCTGCCTGCTCACCGAAATCACTCTCCACTTCCGGATAAGTCGCATCAAAAAAAGTATTCAAATGCGCAGAAGTGCCACCAGTTGTTCCAAAGCCAGCTTGCCTTGCCTCAGCTATCACACAGGAAAGTCCTGCACGCTGCAATAACAACGCTGTGGTAATCCCGGTAATACCCGCTCCAATAACCAGGCAATCGTATAACTTACCTGCCTGATGTCCAACTCCTATTGGTTGATTTCCGCCCCCCCATGAGGCTTCCTGCCAGGGGCTGGTACTTGTACTGTCTCTCAACACAATATTCTGTTTACTATTTTCCATCTTTACCCGTTTAACATAAAAGTGATCAATATAAATTAAGCAGAGCGGTAAGGGTTATCATGATTCAGGAGCCCTTTAACCAAAGCTTTCCACTGCGGATAAGAGAAACCAACCTTAGCGCCCCAGCCCACAAAAGTATTTCGGATATTATCCAGCGTATTGTCCGTATCGGTATTAGGAACCTCATTGCGACCATGTTCTTCCGCATAGATTGTATTACCAATGCGCTTCACCTGGAAAGTAGATGTTGCTTCATCGGTAAGAAAATGTGCAGTGTCTTCATTACGGGTCAGCGGATTTGGGGATGGCCTGGCGGTCATGCTCAACACCTCTGCATCATCCAATACCTGCATTTTAATTTCTTCAATAGTTACCCAGTCATAACCACCGCCGGTTTGGCCACCCGGCCCCGGAATATCAATCCGAATATGATCACCACTTGTCGCTTTACGCTGCACCAGATTTCCCGCTGCATCTGTCAAAAAAAAGTCTGACATCGATCCCCCTGCAATTTCCCTCCAGCGGTTTACATCCAGCAAACGTTCCTTTACCGTTTTAAAAAAGTGAATTGCTTCTGACTCAGAAGCCAGCTGTATCTTTTCAACCGCATTCATTTCTGATCCTGTGTACTGATGCGGCACATGTGCCGCTCCCGGCTCACTATTTTCTTTATTTGTTTCCATAGTTTTATAGGTTAGGTTTATATTTATCACCCAGGCTAACTTCCGTACCCAAGCCCATGGTTCCCAGAATTTCATTGACCGAAAAATAAGCACCGCAGGCAAATTCATCAGCAGCGCCATAATAAATCCTCAGCCGATATCCATCCGCCACATGTCCATTGATTACAAAAGCATCTTCCAACTTCATTAAAATAGCACCCAGAATACTGATGATAATCATTAACCACCCAGGTAAGAAAATGTTTCGTCTGTATGATATTTAAATGAAGTTTCAGCAATTGAGAGTTATCTTAAGTACAGAGACATGACCAGCGGACGAGTTTGAGAAAAAATGAATGGAGGGCTTCCAGTTGAAAATGGATCTAAGCGTATTCTGAATTTAAGACTTGGAAATTATACGATCCGAGTAATCCTACTTAATTTTCGCCCCTTCCAAATTCAACTGCTTAAACAACTCCTTAGTAATTAGCTTCACATTATAACCCAGCTGGTCATAACTACAGTGCCTTAAACCAAGTGGAAAAGGCACACTATTTTCCCTTTTTATCAAATCAATTGTAATCACAGCACTCGGAAATACCAAATCCTCTCCCTGCATCAACCCAAAGACAGACCTGGCAAACCCCTCATCCTCCCCAAGCGAAAAACACCCGTAGGTTTCCATCCCTTTCAGCGTCTTCATATTCAGCGAAATCTCATAACTTGTTTCCATCATCTATCACATAAAAGAGCCGCTCCCTAAAGAGCGGCCCGGTCAACCTAAATTTAAAACCATTAATTACTTAATCTCAATCTGGCGGGATTGCACTTTCGCTTCCTCCCGTTTAGGAATATCAATACACAATACCCCATCATTGTATTTCGCCTCAATTCCATTCTGATCCGCAGTTTCAGGCAAAGTAAAAGAACGCACAAACGAACTATAACTATATTCACGTTTCGCATAATTGCGCTCTTGTTTTTGATCCTCGTGCACCTGCTCAACCGAAATGCTCAACACATCCCTTTCCAGCTTCAATTTAAAATCCTCTTTTTTCAGACCAGGGGCAGCCAGCTCCACATGAAAATGATCCGCACTTTCAGAAATGTTAGCCGCAGGCACCTTAGTCATCATGCGATCCGAAAAAAAAGTATCATTGAAAACAGAATTGAAAACATCATTAAAGCCTGGCATTAATGAATTGTTACTCTTTGGATTAAATTTAACCAGTGTCATAGGTTCTTCCTCCTTAATTTGATTTAATGATTAAAACATACAATTAATTAAACTCATGAACTTCGCGTTCAGTTTTCTCAATACAAGCAAAATGCCAATGCCAAAAACATACGCTCAGACTGAAAAATTTTCAGCAGCAATGAAAAAAATTCAGTTTTATAATGCCAAAAATTCACCTCCAAATCCCAGCTGATCCATTCAACCCCGAAACTATATTCATCCGCAATTGTTACCCCAGTTAAGTAAATGAATCCTTTAACGGGAGCATACACCTATCCAGATGAAACAAATAGCCAATATGAACAATGCGGAAAAAAACCTACTATACCTCAGCTTAGCACTCAGTACCTGCTTGATACTTTTCAATGCCTGCAAAGTCAGCATACCAAAAGGAGCCAAAGCAGTAAAACCATTTGACAGCAAACGTTACCTGGGCAAATGGTACGAAATCGCACACCTTGATTTTAAATATGAAAAGAACCTCGATAATGTAACAGCAACCTATACTGAAAAAAAAGTTGACAATCCACTCATAATCAACCCGCTACTGCCCAATTTTAAACAATAATGAAATTACATTGTTGGATATGATAAATACTACAAGCGATGGAACAATTTAAAATAGAAGTAGCAGATAACGGGCAAGGGAAGTTTTACGACATCAAACCTTTAGGTAACGCACGTTATCAGATTTACATCGAAGGAGAAACCATAGGAACAATTCAACTGGACGAAAAAGACCATGCCCGATGCGAAAGCCAGGGATGCGAACTAGATATGCCACTGTTGAATTCCATCCGAGATCAAATTCAAGCACACGAAAACTGGAAACTTTAACCAAAATCAAAACATTATGCCCTGGCCTAAAGGAACCTATCCACCCTCCTATAAAAACCTTCCCATTAAACTAAGGGAAAAAGCAGTAGAAATCGCCAACGCCATATTAGAAGAAAGTGGCGATGAAGGTCTGGCCATAGCCACAGGCCTGAAAAAAGCCAAAGAACTCAGGCAAAAAAAGAAAGGGAAAGCCTAAACAGCAGCCTCCCTCAAACATATAGTTTTAACCTACATTTTACCATCATGGCCACAACAAAAGAACTTATCGAGCAAATTAACCACCTGTTTACCGAAAACAAACTGGAGTCTTTTATGGACTACTTCGCAGAAGACATCGTCTGGGACATGTACAGCGCATCTGGTCATACCACCTTTAACGGAATAGCAGAAATCAACCAGATGGATGGCAGCAATGTTGCCCAGCACAGCAACTTCCGCTTCAGCACCATCGTGATTGAAGGCGATATGGCCTCGGTACAGGGCAGCAGTACAACTACAAAAAAAGACGGCACACAGTACGAAAGCAACTTTTGCGACATCTACCATTTTAAAAATGATAAAATCGTAAAAATGAGTTCCTATGTAGTGGACAACCTCAAATAGCAAAACAGGTCCTGCCCGCAGTCCTTTTTGATTAACCTCAAACAAAAATGAGGTCAGGCATCAACACAAGGGAATTTTGCATACATTTATTTTATGCAATCAGGTTTACTTTATACACAATACACCTTGGTCCAGCAGTCCAGGCAGGTCGTTTTCCAATTCCTGAAAGAAAACCTCATGGATGATCTGGCAAAGCCACTCCCCATCTTTCTAGACAAAACCATTTCCTATATGTATGTGCATATTGCCAATACCTATATCGCCTGGGCAGGGAATTTTGCAATGAATGGTGCCTCCACTTACTACGATCAGGACCAGCCTTTAAATATAACCCAGATCGAAAAACTGTTTGCACAGGTGGATGAAATCATGGCAGGTTTTATCGCACATTTCTCAGCAGCCCCAATGCAGGACGTTAAAGGCTTAAATGGCCGGAAAAATACATTGAAACTGATGCCTACAGCATATTCACTCATGTCATTACCTACGAGTTTCACCATAAAGGCCAGGTCATGACCATGGCCAGGTTGCTCGGTAACACTTCACCGGATACGGATGTAATGCGCTTTTAATGTTAAATATCCAATTCCCCGCCGTCAGGTAAACACTCCAGTTCAATCCTATCCAGCCTATCCCCCGCATCAACCTTCCTCTCCGGACTTCAGAATCCTCAAAACCAAGCCATTTTAGCTGGAGAAGGAGGCTTAAACGAAGCCCTTACCAAAAACGTATCCTAAGGATACCCTCTGTAAATAAATCACTGAATTCCTGAAGTTCGATTTTTAGAGCGATTTCATTATCAAAAATCAATCTATATCGAATGAATAAGTTCCAGATTGTTCAGGAAATTCCAGTAAATTTGCAACAAAATAACGCCTGTGAAAACTAAATTAATTGAAGAACTTCAGCAGGAAATTGCTGCTGACAAAGTTCGTATCAAAGAATTGATACAGATCAATGAAGAACTGACTGATTTTATCGAAAATGCAGTCCTTCCCCTTCACTGGGTGAATCACCTGGGTATTATCACCTGGGCCAACCAGGCTGAACTCAGTGCATTGGGTTATGAAAAAGATGAATATATCGGACAACCCATCAGTGCCTTCCATGCCGATGCCGAGATTATCGAAGACATTTTATTCAGGCTAAAAAATAATGAAACACTCCACAACTACCGCGCAAGGCTCAAATGTAAAGATGGCTCCATCAAACACGTATTGATCAGCTCTAATGTGTTAACCAGGGACGGAAAATTTATTCATACGCGCTGCTTCACCAGGGATGTCACCGCTATTGTTCAGGAAGAGCAGCGTAAAAATGATTTTGTCTCTATGGTTAGCCATGAACTTAAAACACCGCTGACTTCCATTTTAGCCTTCATTCAGGTCATGCTGTCCAGATCTGCAAAATCCGGAGATGCATTCATCACCCAATCCCTCCGGCGAACCGAGAAACTGGCACTGGGCATGACAAAAATGATCAACGACTTCCTTCATATCTCCAGGCTTGAACAAGCTGAAGTCAACCTCAACATTGAGTCATTGGAACTTCACCTGCTCATTCAAGAGGTTGTTCAGGAATTACAGTTGACGCACCATTCCCATAACATCAAACTCATACATAGCGGACAGGTACGTATTGCTGCAGACTATGCAAAGATCAGTCAGGTGCTGATCAACCTGATCAGTAATGCCATAAAATACTCCCCCGAGTCAAGTACTATTACTGTAGGCTATGAACCTGAGGGCTCAAGGGTGAAAATATTTGTACAGGACAAGGGCATCGGAATTGCAAAAGCAGATCAAAAAAAACTATTTCAACGCTTCCAAAGGATAGAGAATCTCGCGACCAAACACACCACCGGCTTTGGCATAGGTCTATATCTAGTCGCCGAATTCCTGCGTTACCACAACAGCATAATTCAGGTTGACAGTAAACAAGGAGAAGGATCTACTTTTTATTTTTTCCTAGATATCGATCATCAAGATTAAGGATCAGCCAGACCATATCCAACGGCATAAATGAAACATATCTCCAATTGTTGATATTCTTAAACAGCTCAAGATTTGTTGTAGCATCAAGATCACCTTTTGCTAAACCTTTGACTAAATCCAGACTCACGTACCTGTCAGGATACTTAGTCACGAACAGCCGGTATGCAGAGAACTCGAATCTGGTTTTACATTTGGCCTATTAAAAATCCAGAAAACAGTGTGGCTAATAAACTTAACCAGGCAGGTGCTTCAGTTCGCTAACAAATTCTTTTGCGAGCTGTTAGCTCAGTAAAAGCCTTTAACAAAAGGCTGTACTGGTTAGAAAATTAAAGAATGTTGTTTATAAAATTCATTTTATAAAAATACGAAACACTATATTTGATATTTAAATTATGGACATAACCAGCTATAAAAACCGTTTCAACGAACTAATTCAGGCCGCCCCCACAGCAACTGCTATCTACCATACCCGGGACATCGTCATTACCGCTGTGAATACAAGCATGCTTGCTTTTTGGGATAAAGGCGAAGATATCATAGGGCAAACCTTACTGGAGGCTGTACCAGAACTCCAAAACCAGCCCTTTATTGACCAATTACAAACTGCTTATGACAGCGGCATCGCTTATCATGCAGAGAAAGCAAGAGCGGAATTGCTGGTCGATGGTAAGCTCCAGTCGTTTTATTTTAACTATACTTATAAGCCTATTGTTGGTCCTGACGGAAAAACAGAAGCAATTATTCATTCTGCCATCGACGTAACACCCCTGGTTGACACACAACTTCAATTAGAGGATATTCAGGAGCGAATGCTCCTGGCGCTGGAATCTGCAGAAATTGGCACATGGAACTTAGATTTGATCAATCATTCCGTACACTGGGACCAGCGTTGCCGGCAACTTTTCGGATTTGAAGGCAATGACGAGGTAGACTACAATGCAGTACTCTCATGCATACATCCAGATGATAAACAAAAAGTAATGGACGCGGTTAGTACAGCAACAAGTTCCAACGGTGCCGACACCTACGATGTACGCTACCGCACTGTCGGCAGCTACAGCCGGCAAGTCCGCTGGGTTCACTGTAAAGGCCGCGCATACTTTAATAAACAAGGCATCGCTTACCGTTTCGCCGGTACCGCGCGCGACATCAGCGCTGAGATCAAAACTTCATTGAGCGAACAGCAGCTACTTGCATTAGTCAATTACAACGCGGATCACATGTCAATAGCAGACATGTCCGGCAAATTGATCTATATGAACCAGGCGGCAAGAACAATGCTTGGAGTTCCTCAAGATAAAGATATCACCACTATGACCGCTAGGGATTTTTACCAACCAGAAGAACTTCAGCGGGTACAGCAAACCATCATTCCCCGGATCGACAGCGACACCGGCTGGACAGGCGTTCTTCATTTAATGAACTGTCAGACTCAAGAAAACATACCATGTAAAGTCAACTATATCCTGATTAAAAATCCAATCACCGGTGAAATCATTGGTAGGGGAGCCACCGCACGTGACCTCCGCCCCGAACTAAAAGCCAAAACAGAACTGCAGCGACTAGCTAACATAGTAGAAATTAGCGAAGACTTTTGTAATTATACCGATCTGGAGGGAAATACCATTTACATAAATTCAGCTGGGCAAAAACTAATCGGCGTAGATTCAGTAAATATCTCCAAAGCCAATATCTACACGTATCATTCCGAAGAATCCTCAACCCTGATCCGTACAACTATTATGGACCAACTGCTTGAATGCGGCAAATGGTCAGGCACTTTGGAATTGAAACACCTGGAAACTGCAGAATTGATTCCCATCCACAAACAGCTCTTTATCATTCGTGACCAACTCAGTAACGAACCGATAGCTATAGCTGGAATCGCCAGAGATCTTCGTGCAGAAATCAATGCTACAAAAGCAATGGATCTGAAAAACGCTGAACTCTACCAGGCAGTTAAAGAACTTGAATTCCTTGCCAATGCTGTCCCGGCCGTAGTCTGGACTGCTACTCCCGATGGCATGTTAGACTACATCAATGAGCGTTGGTATGAGTGCAGCGATGTCCCAATCAGCGACTCGCTCGGAACTAAATGGGCGGCCACATTGCACCCAGATGATGTACGCTTAACGCTAAAAAGCTGGCAAAGCAGTATCTCCTCTGGGGAACCTTACCAAGTGGAATTCAGATTGAAAGATAAATTTGGGAATTATAGATGGTGGCTGGTAAGAGCTCTTGCACTAACCAATAAAAATGGCCAGATCTCAAAATGGTATGGCACAAATACCGACATCACCGAGCAGAAAGAACTGGAACGCCAGAAAGATAATTTTCTGAGCGTCGCAAGCCATGAACTTAAAACCCCGGTTACCAGTATTAAAGCATACGCCCAGGTTTTGGAAACCATGCTAAAGCGATCAGGAGACGAAAAAAATGCTGCATTGATGGCAAAAATGGACAAACAAATCAACAGACTGACTTCGCTGATTGGCGATCTTTTAGATGTAACTAAAATCAATTCAGGCAGGTTGGAGTTTCAGAACGTATCCTTTGATTTCAACGAAATGGTCTGTGACTCCATTGCGGATTTACAACTTAGTGCTGAAAAACACGAGATACAAAGCAAACTTGGTGAGGTAGGAATGATTATCGGGGACAGGGAAAGAATTTGCCAGGTTGTAGTCAATCTTTTGACCAATGCTATCAAATACTCACCAGATGCCAACCGCATTATTGTATATACCGAAAATCATGTGGATGAAGTACAGCTTTGTGTACAGGATTTCGGAATCGGATTAAACCGGGATAAAAAAGACCGGGTCTTCGAGCAATTTTACCGAGTGTCCGGCACCAAGGAACACACCTTTCCAGGACTAGGGCTTGGACTATATATTTCTTCCGAGATTGTCAAACAACTCGGCGGCAGAATCTGGGTTAACTCAGTGGAGGGAAAGGGTTCCACTTTCTGCTTTGCCATCCCAAAAGTGCTACACACTACATCTAAAGACGAATGAAAATAACTAAAAAAATCTTTATAGCCGACGACGACGACGCCATTGTCGATTCCATAACAATGATGCTGGAAGTAATGGATTACCAAGTTGACAGCACCAGTAACGGCACACAAGTAATTAAGGCACTTGAGGACTGTCCTGATCTGTTATTATTAGACATCTGGATGTCCGGAATTGACGGCAGGGAAGTTTGCCAGCAAATCAAAGCTAATCCTGTTACAGCAAAGATTCCTGTTCTGATGGTATCGGCAAGCAGACAGATAAAGGAATCTGCTCTTGCCTGCGGGGCAGATGATTTCCTAGCCAAACCGTTTGAAATGTCAGATCTGATCGAAAAAATTGAGCAACTTACAAACTAGCATACCCAAAATAATGCATAGAATGAATGAATGAATGAATGAATGAATGATAACTCAGCGCTGTTGCGTAACATGCGACACTAGCTGAATGATCAAGAAAGAGCTCAAGAAATTGAAAATGAAAATTATAAACATATCCTGACGGCTATGTCCTGTAGCGACTCTTTTGATGCACAGCGTTAAGCATACACTTATAATGAAAAGCCCAGCCAAAATAGACCGGGCTTTTCTCCCTCTCAACAAATCTCCCTGTGTGTTCACCCTCAACTCATCCTCACTCGTTCTGTTTAATAAACGACTGGAATAGCTAAACAGATTTACAAAAAGCGTATCGTTACAGGGAAATGACAATCCGCTAATAAGCTGATATTACAAACCATTGTAAACAATAGTCTAATCACACTGGTGAGAAAAAAACCAAATAATTCCAGTAAAGAAAGAAAGTAAAAGACAAAGATTAAAGCACCAATTCCATACCATCGCGCAGGCATTCTACCTTAATCTCATCTAACCTATCCAGCATCTGCTGGTCAAAATGCGTCAATAGCATCCTCTCACAGGAGAATTCGGCCAAACGGCTTTCCAACTCCAGGTAATGCATATGCCCTTTCACCTTCAAATCAAGGAAACTGCACTCACAGATAAATACATCAGCCCGTTCACTTAAAGCAAACAAGACATCCGTCCAGGAAGTGTCACCCGAATAAGCCATCACCTTCCCTGCAACTTCAATTCGCAGACCATGAGGCAAAGCCCTTTCAGAATGAATCACATCAAAAGCCTGTAAACTCCAGCTTCCTAAATCCATTATTTCGTTAACATTATATTCCAAGAACTCCATATCCAGCTTTCCCAGCACTTCAGTCCCGGGATAAAGCAGATCGAGTAAAGCAGCGATCCGCCGCTGACCACCAAGTGGGCTGATGATCTGAAATTTCTTAGTTCTGCCATTGACTGCCGCATCCAGCAAAACGAAAGGCACGCCACCGTAATGATCACCATGAAAATGACTGATCACGATAGCGTCAATATCATCCACCTGAATGCCTCGTTGTTTGAGTCCAGGTAAACTACTCGCACCACAATCCACCATAAAGCGGATTGAACCCGCATCTACATAAAAACAGGTATTTAGCCTCCCGCCACTTCCGAAGGCATCACCACAACCAATTACTTTCAGCTTAACCTCAGTCATCGCCAAATATTTAAAAGTCCGCCTGCTGATTGACCATATACCGGATCATGATGAGGTAATCCCACCTGAGCTATCTTTCCACTTACATCCTCAGGCCGCTTATCCTCCAATCGGATCAGGTCGGGCTCCTTACCATCGGGATATGCCCCAACTACCGAAAAGTCCTTACTGTGATGAATGGACATATGCCCCGTCCCTGCCGGGAGTATCAACACATCTCCTGGGTGAACTTCCAGCTGTCGCCCCTGTTCACCACCCAGTTGCAGGGATGCTGTACCGGAATATACACCCAATACTTCATGCGTATTGCTGTGATAATGATGATAATCATATACCCGCCAGCGAAACGCATTGGTCCAGCCATTTTGCTCAAAACGATCTTCCAGCCAGTCCGCCGCATGCTCCGGCTCAAATTCAATTACCTTTCGGTAAACAACGACAGGAAAGCTATTATTGGGCGTAACCCCGTCATCCATAAAATGATAAATTTCAGCGGTATCCATAAGCCATTAAATTTCGCAAACGTAAATAAATTGGCCGATCTCTTCAGCCAAAGATGCCGGGACCTGCCCCAGGCCATTCCAGCAAAATTAAAGTTGAAATGCTATTGTTTAAACTTTAGTTCTCTAAACTGTACGCTCCATATCGGCAGGACCATACTTTTGCGGGCCTTCATTATCCGCTGATACAGTTTTTTTAGGTTTTGCCCATGTGGCTTCTTCTGTTTAACCGGGCTAAGGGTTTGATCTTTCATGATGCCAGTTCCTTTCTTAGTTACCTGTATTACAATTCCCGCTGTAAGATTGTTCTAAGAAATACATAAATAATTGTATACTAAATCAGTAACTATCAATTCATCAATCAAATCGCCGCTGAAACACCAACAGATTTACAGCTCGTGCATGTTGAAATTTTAAAACAAAACATTTGAATTGATTTTTAATTTGCTTAAATTCGATTGAAATCGAAAGCCCATGAAGATTACCCCTGACTCATTAAAAGCACACGATTATACCCGTAAAATGCGTGCCCTTTCCCGTAAAGGTGCCGCCCTGAAAAAGAAGTCACGGGAATTAAATGAAGTCCTGAATGCAACACTTAAAAAGTGTGCCGAACTGCTTAATCCCAATAAGGACAAACAAGAATAAAGCTTTTATTTACAATTGTGCGGAAGCTTTGCCCTTATGATCCCAATGGTCTTTTACCACCCTACCTTCAGTGTCTGTCAGCAAGCGTCTTGCGTACCGCTCACCCTTAATTTTACCATTGGCATCCTTTTGTCCCATAAATAACAGAATGGGCCGACCCCGGTCATCTGTTTTAAACGCCAGATCATACCTGCCAGATCTGATTTCAATCATGGAATCTGCTGCATACTGTTTACCGAGTACCTTTAAAATGGTTTCTTTTAACATCAGCATTAGTTTTATATGTTACTGGTACAATTGCTGCTCCTCAGTATAATAAGATTTACGGCCCCCGATCTCCTCTACCAGTATCTTTTTACCGGTGGGACTTTCTTTGATCCCGGCCCCATGGATTTTTAAAAAATCCTTAATCTCTCCACCCAGCTCATCGGGTAACATTTTGCTGATCTGCTCAATTTCCTTACGCAACAACTTTCCGATCACCTGATGCAGCTCCTTTACTTTCGCTTTAGGAATCGCTTTAGCGGGCGAGAAGGGAGAAATCCTTGCCTCCCATAAAATTTCATCCGCATAAGTATTGCCGATACCCCGGATGATATGCTGGTCCATCAATACCGTTTTTATCGGCGCTTTCTTTTTCGCGAAAACCCCTTCCAGATAGGCCACACTCATTTCTTTGGAAAGCGCATCCGGCACATCCGAGGCTGCAGGATTTAAGGTAGGAGTTGCAGCTTTTTGAAAGTCAGACAATGCAAAACCGTCCCCTGCTTTAAAATAAAATGAAATAATGGGATATTTTATTTTATCATTCGCTTCAATCAGCTTTAGCTCTCCATGCAGCATCAGGTGTAACCCTAATACCCTTTCAGCTCCAAAATGCAGCTGAATGGTTTTTCCTTCTCGTTTTACCGCAGTCAGCTGATGCCCTTCTAAAGTTTCCTTTAGCTCCTTTTCCGGCACATTCAGCTTTTTAGCGACCAGCACTTCCAGGCGCTCCAGGGTCTTATGCTTAAACCGTTTTTCCAGGTTAGCAGCGAAGACTTCAAGATCAGGTAATTCGGGCATATACAGATGTATTAAAATTAAAGACTTAATCAGAACAAAATTGAAAAGATAAAGTTTCAGAGATTGTGAACCTCCTTTATTTTTAGCTTCAAAGCGAAAAAGTCTGTATCTGGTTAAGTGGTCAGTATTACCTCAAACCGGTATCAGACATTGAACTCTAAGCATATTCTCAATTCGCGAATTGAGAATCAAGCAAATTCAGCACTCTAATTTCTTACATCCAATCGACACTACTTAAAATTCCGGCCTCCATGAAACACTTCTTTAGGAACTTCTCTCCCAGCCTCTGTGCTTTTATTCTGAGCCGAATATGGCGCAGATTTTTCATCACCTCTAGCTAATGTCAATACCGGCAAATCATCAACTTCCCGCTGTACCAGTTTACCCAGCATCTTAGTGAGATCAAAACACTTACTCACTATCACGTGTACCACATGACCTTCCCGCTGTAATCTACCCTCGACCATCAGTAACCTGGAATGCAGAATTTCCTTACGATAAGTATCAAACAATTTCTCAAAGACCACCAAATTTGAATAACCTGATTCATCTTCAATCGTAATAAAGCATACTCCTCCAGCCGTTCCAGGCCGTTGACGAACCAGCACCAATCCTGCTACTTTAACCAGCTGTCCATTGACGGAATCATTGTTAATCGTGTGGCAAGAACGGATATTCAGCATATCCAACTGAGCACGAACGAAACTCACCGGATGTGCTTTTAGTGATAAACCAACGGTGGCATAATCCTGCACCACATGTTCCCCCTTACTCATCAGAGGCAATTCAACCTGCGTTTCCAGTATGCTTTCCGAAGTTTGCCCCTTAAACAATTCCACAGGCATATCCTGCAACGCTGACACATCCCATAATGCTTTCCTTCGATCCATTCCCATTGACCGGAAGGCATCCGCATCGGCCAGCTTTTCCAAAGCACCCAGAGACACACCTGCATCCCGCAAAGCAGTTATAGACTTATAACCATCACTCCTATTCTCAACCAGAATCTCCATTTCATCCTCACGAACTCCCTTAATCTCCCTGAAGCCCAAACGAAGCGCAAAATACTTGCCCGATTTTTCTTCCAGCTTATTGTCCCATAAAGAATAATTCACATCGACTTCACGTACCTCAACACCATGTTTCTGTGCATCAATGACAATCTGTGCAGGCTGATAAAAACCCATCGGCATACTGTTCAGCAACGCCGCTGCAAAAGCATCAGGATAATAATGTTTAACCCAGCAGGAAACATACACCAATAAAGCAAAACTTGCGGCATGAGATTCCGGAAATCCATAACTTCCGAATCCCTCCAGCTGTTTAAAAATCCGCTTCGCAAATTCAACCGTATAGCCTTTACCCACCATACCTTCAATCAGTTTCTGCTCATACTGATTGACAGCCCCCTGAAATTTAAAAGTAGCCATACTCCTTCGCAGGCCATCCGCCTCAGCAGGTGTAAAACCAGCGGCAACAATGGCAATCTTCATCGCCTGCTCCTGAAAAAGCGGTACACCAAGAGTCCTGCCCAGAATCTCTTTCAGCTCCGGCGAAGGATAAACAACAGGTTCTTCACCATTCCTCCTACGAAGGTATGGGTGCACCATATCTCCCTGGATTGGTCCCGGACGAACAATTGCCACCTCAATCACCAGGTCATAAAATTCCCGTGGCTTCAACCTGGGTAACATAGACATCTGTGCCCGGCTTTCAATCTGGAATACACCCAGCGTATCAGCCAGACAAATCATGTCATAAACATCCGGATCGTCCTGCGGAATATTAGCCAGCGTAAACTCCTTCCCGTAATGATCCCGGCAGAGATCAAATCCCTTTCTTATACAAGTCAGCATACCCAGGGCCAGCACGTCCACCTTCAAAAAACCTAAAGCATCAATATCATCCTTGTTCCATTCAATATTGGTACGATCTTCCATTCTGGCATTCAGGATCGGGCAAAGATCAGTAAGCTTACCTTGAGTAACCACAAAACCACCAGTATGTTGTCCCAACTGACGTGGGAAACCCATCATTTGCCCGGTCAGTTCCAGCGTCTTTTTCAAATGCGGATCATTCGGATTCAGCCCCGATTCAGTGATCCTTTTACCTTCAAACCATTCATTGGTATACTCCCACAAAGAACCCGAAAGCCTATTGATGGTATCTACAGATAATCCCATAGCTTTACCCACATCCCGGATCGCACCCTTTTGATGTTGCTGGGTAACTGTTGCTACGATCGCTGCACGGTCACGTCCGTACTTATTATAAATATATTGGATAATCTCCTCCCTGCGTTCATGCTCAAAATCCACATCAATATCTGGAGGCTCATTCCGCTCCGGAGAAATAAAGCGTTCAAAAAGCAAATCGAATTTCATCGGATTAACCGATGTAATGCCCAAAACAAAACAGATGGCAGAATTCGCGGCCGATCCCCTCCCCTGGCAAAGAATCCCCCTTGACCTGGCCTCACGCACAATATCTTCCACAAATAAAAAGTAATTGGCATAATCCATCTGCTTAACAAAAGCCATTTCATGATTGATCATATTCACAACCTTCTCAGGAACTACGTCTCCATATAACTCATGCGCACCTTTCCAGGTCAGGTATTCCAGCTCTTCCAATGGAGAACGTCCACTTTGATTGATTTCTTCAGGATAAACATATTTCAGTTCATCCAGGGAAAAATTACATGCTTCAGCAATCACCCTGGTATTTTCGATAGCTTCCGGACATCTGCGAAATAACCGCTGCATCTCCGTCACCTCCTTCATATAGCGCTCCGCATTCTGGTGCAAACGAAATCCAGCCTCCTGTATCGTACATTTTTCCCGGACACAGGTCAGTACATCCTGCAATTCCCTGCGGGATGGATCATGATAATGTACATCGTTAGTAGCTACTACTGGGATTCCATAAAAATCAGCAAGCTGCCTGGTCCTGAAAATTAATTTATCATCATTGCCCAGATACGTTCTGGTGGCTGAAAGATACAGCTGTCCAGCCAGCGCCTCACGATATTGCGCCACTGCTGAAATGAAACTGGCTTCATATTCAAACCTGCGGTTAAGCACTCCAGGCATCACCAGCGTAAAAATCATTCCTTTGCTGTGTGCATAAACATCAGACCTTGAAAGATGACAGGAACCTTTTTCTGCCCGCATGTTCCCTAAAGTGAGTAAGGCAGACAACCTTCCATAAGCTGCCTTATCTGTAGGATAGGCCAATAAACTCGGGCCGTCCAGCAGATCCAGTCTGCAAGCTGGGATCAGTTTTACGTTCTTTCCCCGGCAAGCCGAATGCGCCCGTACGATCCCCGCCAATGTATTCCGATCTGTTACAGCGATCTTTTGATACCCGAAAGCCTCTGCCTGGTTCACCAGCTCATGCGCATGTGATGCACCCCGCAAAAAACTGAAATTCGAAGTCACCTGTAATTCACTATATCCCATAACCCCATCCTTTACGCAAAAAATCCATGAATAAACCACTGGTATTTCTGATCAGCACCATAATGGCCGGAGCGAAACAGCCAGTACCGTGCGCCCTGATCATCCTCCACCTGGTAATAATCCCTATGTTCACCCACATCCAGCCACCATTCCCGTTCAATCCGCTCAGGCCCGTCAGCCTTGATCACCTGGTGTCTGATTCCCTTGTAAATAAAAAACTTAGGCGGATGATCTGGAATCAATGCCATCACCTCAATCGGGTCTGGTCGCTTCAGCAATTCAGTTGGGCGGGGCTGCTCTACCCGCCAATTAGTTGCCCGCTTTTCAGAAATCGATCCCGCCCGCAGCACTGCACGCTCAGGCCAGTAACGTGTCGCTGGCAAATACCGGTGGATCACCTCAGCACCTACCCTTCCGGCAACCCGGTCTAATAAACGAATGACACTCTGATCATCCAGTCCTGGCTTTGTGGTCCACATCTCTTCCTGCGGAACCTGTACATCATCTACCTTAGGCGCGTCCAAAACAAAAAGCTCAATCCCCAGTCCAGGGCGGATCTGATCAATCTTTAACTGAAAAAGCTTAAACAAATGACTCAGGCTATGGCTGGCACCACTGGTTCCAATCACCACCTGAACCACCTTTCCATCAATCCGGTATCCTGTAAGCACCCCAGTTCGCAATCCTTTGCCCTCAGCCTGCATACGCTTACATAAACTTTCCAGCATTTTAGTGATCGCAATTTCAATTCCTGTCCGGGTTTTGATCGGCTCCAGACAAAGCAGACGCTCCCGAAATGGCACCGGAACCTGCAAAGGCAGCAGCACCTCATCTTCGGTTCCCAATGCCTGGGCCAGTCGCAATAGAAACCCTTCCCCAAAACGCCTGCGCAATACAGAGCGCGGCATGCCAATAAAACTTTTAATCTGGTAAAATCCCAGCTTACGCAATTTAGCCAGTACCGTATTTTCCAAGCGCAAAGCCTCCGGCACCAAGCCAAGCAAAGCCTCCGGATGCCCACCCACAGGAATTAGTGGCGTCACTTTACAAAAATGGGAAACTGCCCAGGCAGCTCCTGGAGTATCCGCAATCGCTACACTAACGGTATATCCCTTGCTTTTTAAACGCGAAACGATCTCTTTTAAATACTCCCGTTCACCACCCCAAAGGTGTGTACATCCGGAAACATCCAGCAGCAGCCCATCCATTCCAAATTCATCAATGGCCACAATAGGCGAATACCTCACACACCATTCTCCAAGACCCCGCAGTAAATTCCGCGGACGTTCGGGCTTATCATCCAGCACTTCCAAGCCCGGGCAGATCGCCTTGGCATCAGCCGCCCGCATACCTGCTTCCACACCAGCTTCAGCAGCAAGTGAGCTCACAGCAGTAATCATCATGCGCCCATGATCAGGCGCAGAAAATACAAAGGGCACATCAATAAGTTCAGGCCTGCGGATCAGCTGCCAGTCAGCCAGTAGCTGGCGGAACCATATAGAAACAAAACGCCTTTGCATCACACTTATCCAATTTGCCTCTTCTGTTTTTCCGGCCACACCGACTGCTCAGTTAACTTCTCAACTGCTGCAAAATTTTCTCCGGCCCATTCCAGCACCCAGCTTCCCGGATTACCATTACGCACCTTCAGCAGCTCAACCTGCCACCTTGGAAACCCCAAACCGGGAAGACCATTTCCGGTATCAGAAGGCAATGGGCTGATCTTCCACCGCGCAGTAGCTACAGTACTCGCCGCTTTACTGGCATCCTTTCTCAGGATAAAACCAGTCACCCCGCTCTGCTCAACGGCTAACTGTAACCTGCGGGAGGCTATTAAACTCAAATTATTCAATTCAGCAACTACCGCTGCCAATCCTTCACACTTCAAAGCTTCTTCAGTAATCCAAAGCGCATCTTTCTCCGTCTTCACATCCATGAAAATAATTCTTTCCGGCTCCACATTGAATGTGCTTAATGAAGCAGGAAACAACCTCCGGGATGTACTCACCCAGACACAGGCCGCACCATCCTGCATCAAAACAGCCAGCAGACCAGCAATAAAACCGTCACTGCATGCGGCATCCTCCGGCAAAACGGTGATAAATTCATGAATTGCCCTTTTGGGAAATACCCCGCCCGGAAATCCCTGCTCAATTTCACCAAGTCCAATCCTTTCAGCGCTAGCCCCAGCCTGAGGCTTAAAGCCCTGCCAAAGCAGGATATCCTGCTGCAGTTTGATCAATAATTCCTTTTTAGCATCCATAATTCATCCCTTTTAACCCTACTATTCCATCAGCTATCAAATACACAACAAACATAATACTAAAAATGTTAGCAAATAATTAAATGTTAACAATTCAATGAATTTTGTTGACAAAAACCCAAAACAATACTATTAAGTCACAACAAAACATTTCAAATACTAATATTTTTAGTTATTTATCAAAATTTTTATATTTGTAACATGAACCTGTTTTCAGCAACGGAATTATTTGATGGAGGGATAAAGCGGTATACAGATTTCCAATTGCCTGACACTGAACTGCGATTATGGCAGCATCTTTTTGATAAGCCAAAATCGGATGCCTATTACAACATCCTTTTAAGCGAATCCCCATGGCAACAGCGCATGCGAAAAATGTACGACAAGGTGATTCCTGATCCCCGGCTAACCGCTTACTATGGCGGAGAAAATGGACATCAGTGGACTCCGGTATTACTTGAAATTAAAGCATCAGTAGAAAAGATAACCAACATCCGCTTCGACCGAGTCCTGTTAAACCTCTATAGAAATGGAAAAGATTCTGTAGCCTGGCATAGTGATAACCTTCCAGCAGATGGCAAGCACCATCACATAGCTTCCCTCACTTTTGGAGACACCAGAATCTTTAAAGTTCGTCATAAGTTCAACAAAGACCTCTCAGGACTGGATATTCCACTGACCCATGGGAGTTTACTATTGATGGGTGATACCATGCAGGACTACTACGAGCACCACATCCCTAAAACAGCAAGAACGGTCGGTCCCCGCATCAACCTCACTTTCCGGATTTCGGAATCTTCAAAACCAGTTTATTTTGATAAGGCAAAAACGAGCTCATCAGTCAACATATAAATTTCAGAAGAAGCAGGAATGTGCGAACAATTTAGATTTCACAGGCGCAAATTTGCTCGCCAATTTCCTCGACAAACCATAAAGGGAGCTGGCCAAAGCCATTCCAGAAAATTCCTACCGCAGTAATCTCTGGATAAAGATCAGCTAAAATTTTATTTCTATCGCACACGCGGTAAACACCATCCTCCATAGGCAATACGGTCAGCTGCATGCCGGATGCTTTAATTTTATAAGGTTCTATCTCATTATAAAAAGCTTTCATAGCATATTGTGTTCTGTGATTAACTCTCCAATCTGTTGAATAAAATCATCATCAAGTTCACTCTCAGTCGCCCATTTAACCCATTTGAGCTGATCACCCTCAGCTTCCTGAAAAATCACACCTAGCTTATGATCACCTTCCATGATCCGGTAAAGACCATTTTCAAGTGGTTCAATTTTAAAGTGGTCTTCCAAAAGTTGTATTTCAAATGATTCCATATCTATAGATAACAACAAGGTCAGCGTTAGGTTTTAGCAGCAATAACAAAGGCCTTCAATTTGTGCAGTTTCCCATCAAGAAACTGCCAAACATCGCATAAGCATAATCAACCATTTTACCTTTTTTATCCTTCAGGCTGATCTGACCGAGTGCAGTCACAAAATCATCCTCAGCAATCAAACGCTCAACCCTAAATTTAGGTGGCTCCACATAAACCTTTGCCATATACTCCCGCACATCCTGCTTACCTTGCAAGGTCTGTTCACCGACAAAAGTCCACTCCGTATCTGCTGTACAGAAGGAAAGAAAACCTTCATAGTCGCATATGGTCATGGCAGCGTTCGCCTGTTCCAATATTTGCTTATTGTTTTCCCTCATTTGCTCAGGCTTTATTTAAATATATTTTTACCGCCTCAATCTCATTTCCAACTACTCGGACCGCTTCTTTTAGTTCATCATTGGTCACCTTCAACTGACTAGTCCAATATTGAATTTCATAATCGTTTTCCATATTGATATCATCTGCATCAGCAAATTGATCCTGTTCTTTCATTATGTTATCTTTTTAATATCCCTCTTCTATTACTTTGATTAGCGCTTTTGCCGCCGGACCAGCAGATAAAGGATTCTGTCCGGTAACCAGCAACCCGTCTATTTCAACGTGACTTACAAAAGGTATCATTGCGCTGGATAAGTTGGCTCCCAATTCTTTTAACCTGGTTTCCAATTGGTAAGGGACATTCCCTGCTCTCCCCACCATAGTTTCTTCAATATTGGTAAAAGCAGAAATATTTTTTCCATCCAAAAAACCGGGTTGTAACTCCTCTGCTTTAATCAAAGCAGCCGGACCATGGCATACCGTCGCCACAGGCTTTCCAGAATTATAAAAATCAAGAATCAATCTTCCACTGTTTCCATCAGTTGCCAGATCCCAGATCGGACCATGCCCACCCGGGTAAAACACCGCATCATAATCTGAAGCATCCATCAGCGCCAATTCATAAGTTCGAGCAAAAGCAATCTTCGCGCTTTCATCATCCTGAAACCGGCGGTTAGCACCCGTAATGTTTTCAGTCAGCTCACTCATCGGATCAACCGGCGGCCTGCCCCCCTTAGGACTAGCCAGGGTAACGCGGTACCCCGCATCAATAAATTCATAATAAGGATCCGTAAACTCACCCAACCATACCCCCGTCTTACTATCGGTATGCTCCATCTCTGCATGAGAAGTCAGCACCATCAAAATGTGTTTCTTAAGATTCTCCATATTTTATTTCATTGTCAATTATTGAATTCCATATTTATAAAAGGATCTACAACCTATACCCAACATCCTGAAATATAGAATGTTTCAAAAAAATCAATTAAAAATTTCTATAAACAATGCGCTAAACTGAATGTTATAAGAGTCTAATCACCAGCCGTATTTGGCCCTTAATGATATGACTATGAACAATCAAAAGAAAACTCCGAAACCCGGATCAGCAGAATACAACGTTGAAAAACCAGAAGAACTGACCACACCAAAATTTCATAGCAGCACCGATCACAGAAACAGTCAGGAATTACCAGCTACAGAAAATTTGAATGACGAGCATAAAAAAGTAAAAACCAACCCGGAACACAGCACACCAAAACCAGACTTAGGCAATAAAAGAGCAGATGACGAAGACCAAAAGGAAAAGTTAATCACTCCCTGATCACACACAACTGCTTACCACAAAAAAATTAACCACTAATCCCCCTTATTATGAACTATAGAAAAATCATCCAAAACACCATACAAACACAAAAAGACCATAGCCTAACCGCCTTTGCACTCCTCGCCGGACTTGCAGCAGGCTCCGCATTAGCTGTATTGTTCGCGCCAAAATCCGGACGTGAATCCAGAAAACTATTGGCAGAAAAACTGAGGTCTGGACAACCAACCCATCAGGATGAAATGGAAGAACATTTGTTTGATGATTTGCGAGAAACCACGCGTGAACATGCAGCACATCTACAGGGACCAGAAAGTAAACGCAAAGATCCAACATCAATCAAAATACCCTCAGCAGGAACCACAGCATGGAAAGATAAGGCACTAACAGAATAAATATAAACCTCTGGCTATTGCCATAGCCAGAGGCAGTCCCATTCATCAATAAACATAAACATCATGGCTACCCAAGAAAACACATCGCAGGTCAGCGATCAAAACCAAACACCTGCAACAGACGCTGATAATTACCAGCAACCACAAGCTACAGGTCAGCCGCAAAAAGTACTGATTGAGGCCACAATTACCGGAGAAACAGACGAGCTCGACCCCAGCTTCCACCAGCAAGATCCACCAATAGATCCGGAAAATGATGACAAAGTTGAGGATAACGAAGATGATGAATTACCTACCAAAGAAGACGAGGAAGAAGATCATGATTTAAACCATGATGCAGACGATGATTTGAGCCTGAATAACGATGACCAAAACGAATTGAACTAATGGCCGATTGCAAGTTTATTCATCCTAAATCACTATAATTACAGGCTTGTAATCAATCCCTGATCAAATTGGACAACCTTTTAACCTATATCCATTCCCTGACTGTATTTCACAGCAAAGCTGGGAATTACTGCAGCCAGCATTATCAAAAAAGCACTTTAAGAAAAATGAACTGTTATTAGCAGAAGGAGAACACTGCCAATCCCTATTTTATATCGATTCGGGATACTGCAAAAGTTATTATCAAATGGACGGGGCAATCAAAAACACAGGCTTTTATTTCGAGAATGATATTGCCACAAACCTCAACAGTTTTAGCAGCGGAGAAAAATCAGCCTTTAACATCCTTGCCTGCGAGCCCTTAACAGCAATAGTTTTTGACAAGAATAAATTATTTGAAGCCGCTAAAAAAGCTCCAGAAATAGAAACGCTGGGACGAAACTGCATCCGACTATTTGCGTCCAAACAAGAAGAATTCGCGACCTTATTTAAACTTTACTCCGCCCAGGATCGTTTAAAATATATAGAAGAGCATCACCCCGATATGTTACAAAGAGTTCCCCTTTCACAATTGGCCTCATTTCTGGGGGTAGCCAGAGAAACACTCAGCAGGATCAGAAAAAGACGAACAGTCGGATAATTATGTGACGATCGTCACAGGATCAGTACAGCCTGAATGCTGACTTTTGTATAACAAAAAAAAAGAGATACAGCTATGCAAAAACTAAGAAAAATTGATGAAACCGCGAACATCCTAACCTGGTTTGAAATTCCGGTAACAGACCTCCAAAGAGCAAAAACCTTTTATGAAACCATTTTAGCGATCCAAATGGTTAGCGCAGCAGATGGCAATGAGGAAAGTGTCTTCTTTCCCTACAACCCCAATGTCATCCAGGCCACTTCAGGTAGAGTAACCGGCGTATTGTCCAAATCCGAAAAAAACAGTCCCTCAGCAAATGGCCCCCTGATCTACATCAATGCAAGCCCAAGCCTCCAGACAGTACTGGACAAAGTAGAACCCGCAGGCGGAAAAGTACTTTCGCCTAAAATTCAAATCCCACCAGGATACATTGCCATTATCCTTGATAGCGAAGGCAACAGAATCGGACTGCATGCAGAAAAATAAACAGTTAAATGCCGACTTAATCCAGCTATCCTATTCAGATTCCTCGCGCGGGAAATGATGAAACTGAAGATCATGTCCACTTAGGCTATTTCAGACTGGATAAAATTCAAATGATTTTTCAGATAAAAAAGTATGCGCTATCAGTCCTTTAAGAACGTTTTGTTTTTATCTAAGAAAACTCTAAACCATTCTCTACCGCGAATGTTAAAGTAAGACATCAACGAAAAACAAAAATGGAAAACAACACAGTAAACACAGAAATCTTAAACGATCTGATACAGATCAACAACGACAGAATTACAGGTTATGAAAGAGCAGTTGAAGAATTAAAGGAACAAGACAGCGACCTGAAACCCTTATTTCTACAAATGATCCGTCAAAGCGGCCAGCACAAGGCGACCCTAACACAGGAAGTACAGGTACTGGGGGCTCCTGCAGAGACCGGGACAACCACATCTGGAAAAATATATCGTGCCTGGATGGACGTAAAAGCAATGTTTACAGGTCATGACCGTGAAACTGTTTTAAACAATTGCGAATTCGGTGAAGACGCCGCCCAAAAAGCCTACAAAATGGCTTTAGAGACCGAAGGACTTTCAGCAAACTTAAGAAGCATCATTTCTGAGCAGAAAACTGATTTGAGAAACTCACACGATCAGATTAAGGCGCTTAGAGATAGCGTCTCTTCATAAGTGAAATAATTGCATCAAGATAGGAATCGTCATCTGCAAAACCAGGGACTAAAGCCTGATTAGTTAGGACTAAAATCCCTGGTTAAGATGGCGAATTCTATTTCTCCTACACGAAACCCTTACTCAAATGCCCTCTTCTGTCATCAAAAGCTATAACTATGAACCTACAAAATGTTTGTTGTACATTACTTTTGTATCAGGAATCACTTATGTATACAAATCAGTTCCAGCCGATATTGCTAATATGTTAAAGGCCGCGGGATCAAAAGGCAGGTATTTTAATCATTTCATTAAAGGCCACTATAAATACCGTAAACTAAGGAGTAAAACTTAAGTTCATCTTCTATTTTCCCCCATAAGCTCAATGCAATAAATTAAGGTTGTCCATCACCACCTGCCACTCCATAAACCTGACCTGTGGTATAACTGGAATCGCTTGCTGCCAGCTGTACATAAATAGAACACAATTCAGCAGGTTGACCTGGCCTGCCCAAAGGGGTATCGCCACCGAAATTTTTCAACTTCTCCATCGTAGCACCACCACTCACCTGTAAAGGCGTCCATATCGGACCGGGAGCCACACCGTTCACGCGAATTCCTTTTGGTCCCAGTTGTTTGGCAAGCGACCTTACATAACTGGTATTGGCAGCCTTAGTCTGCGCATAATCAAATAATTCAGGTGAAGGATCAGTAGCCTGCACAGAGGTTGTGGCAATAATTACAGACCCAGGCTTCAAATGTGGCAAAGCAGCCTTTGTAATCCAAAATGGCGCATAAACATTGGTTTTCATCGTCGAATCAAAATCCTCAGCGCTAATGTCCAAAATAGAAGGCCGGGTCTGCTGATGTGCGGCATTATTGATCAGAATATCCAATCCTCCTAAAGCTTTCACTGCCTTTTCAACCAATTGCTTACAGAAAGCTTCTTCGCGTAAATCACCTGGAATTGCTACCGCTTTACGTCCTTCTTTTTCAATAAGCTCAATCACTTCTTTGGCATCAGGCTCTTCCGCCGGCAGGTAATTAATCGCCACATCTGCTCCTTCCCGTGCATAGGCAATCGCCGCCGCACGTCCCATTCCGGAATCCCCGCCAGTAATCAGCGCTTTACGACCGGTCAATCGGCCTGAGCCGACATAACTAGTCTCCCCATGATCAGGTACGGGGTCCATTTTACTGGCCAGTCCCGGCCAGGGTTGTTTTTGTTCCTTAAAAGGTGGTTTAGGATATTTCTTTTTCGGATCCTCCAGCTTAGCAGAAACCGATTTACCACCAGCATTACTTTCCTTCTTTTTCATCTTTTTATCGATTATTGTTTCAAAACTACTTTCACACCATCATCTGTTTTATTATTAAACAACTTATATCCAATGGTTTGTGAAATAATGACATTTTCATCCTATCATTCGAGGTGAATTATTTGAACAACCTGAAATTGAGATTGTTTATTAATTTTTCAGTTTAATTTTATTCAAACATTCTTAAACAAAATATAAAACCGAATGTTAATACCAACCGAGAACCGGCAATTAACTATTAAAAACATTTACTTATGAAAAACCAATTGAGCAATCAAATTTTAGCAGGTCTGGACACCTTCGGTTTGAGTACTACCGGAAAAGAGAATATTGATCAGGGAGAAAGAATTGTCTCCGTACTGGCAGGAAGCTGGTTACTATACAAAAGTTTAAGAAAAATGGGTAAACATCCCTTCCTTGGTCTCCAAGGCGCTGCAGCAGGCGGACTAATGCTTTACCGCGGAGCTACAGGAGTTTGTCCCCTCTATCAAAAACTCGGAAAAGACACCACAGATCCCCAGGCCATCAACATTACCGAAGACATCACCGTCAATGCCCCAATAGATAAAGTATATGCCTTCTGGCGCGAGCTATCCAACCTCCCAAAATTTATGGAACACCTGAAAAGCGTGGAGGAAATCAGTGAGAAAGTTTCGCTATGGACGGCCAATACCCCGGGCGGGTTAATAGATTTAAACTGGAATGCTGAAATTACCAGAGAAGAAACAGCAACCTATCTTGGCTGGCAATCCCTGGAAGGATCAATGATAGACAATGCAGGCAAAATAGAATTCCGCGAAACCTTAAACGGCACAGGAACTGAACTGCACATAGAAATCGACTACTTTCCACCAGCTGGCAGTGTTGGCAGAGGCATCGCATCTCTATTCAATGGAATATTCGAGCGAATGATCCGGGAAGATATCCAGCGCTTTAAGACCTACGCGGAAGAAACTGATTTTAAACAATACGCAGGCTTATCCGTATAAATTATGAAACCAGTCCTCACTGATTTAGCAGAGCTATACCTTCAGCAACTCAAGGGCTTTCTTACCTCAGAAAAGAAATACGGTAAGGTTATAGAAAAACTAACTGCAGCAGTAGTTACGGATGAACTTAAAAGAGCGCTGGCATTAACCTCGGCTGATCTCCCACAACAAAAGGAACGCATCAAGCAATGCCTGGCTTTATTAAACCGTAAAGCAACTGCTGCTTCTGGTAAAACGGATTTACCTTTTCTGGAGCACATTAAGCTAAACAAAGTAACCGCAAAACCGTCAGTACTCAATGATATTAAAATACTGCACATCAGAATAATTATGGTCATCTCGTGCAAATTTCAGCCAACATTATATATCCTGAGGCCAAAAACAACAAATAAAAAAGAAAAACAAAGGACCTAACAAATTGCAAACAGAAATTTTAAACTAAATACATCAACATCATGGGAAATCTACTTTATACCATCGCCGTCATCCTGGTCATCATATGGGCCATTAGTTTCTTCGGCGGTTTCTACACAGGCGGAATTATTCATATCCTGATTGTTATTGCCATCATTGCCATCGTACTGGGTGTAATCCGAAGGGCAGCCTAAATTAGTTCAGGCCCTTAAATAAAGGGCCTGATTAACTTCAGCTAACCTAGCTGTAGCTAAGGATACAATAGAAAAAGAAAAACATATACCGGAATTGCTTGTTCTTTAAAAGGAACAGTTTTCATTAATCCCTAAGACTATGGAAAATAAACAAGATAACCACGGAAAAGAGCAAACGCCAAAAAAAACAGTTTATAAAGAAACAGAAGAGCGTATCAATGAAAAAAAACCTGATGGCGGAGAAACCTCATCAGTAGCCGATCTGGGAAGAACAGACTTGATCTCCAGACCCGAACGAAAACATAAACCCCTTGGATCAAGTCATGAACCAGGAACTACCCCTGGAAGTGATCTATAACTATGCAACAAAGGCGCTTATTAGAATCAGCGCCTTTGTTATATAACAGGAATTTGTTTCTCAATACCGAATACAAAACATCTAAACAAATCGCTTTACAAAGCTCGGCACTGAAAAGTGAAAAATCTCCCTCCATTACGGTCAGAATTTCTCCACTAAAAAACCACACCAATTACCTCTTGCCACTACTTATTAAAAACAGACTTGATTTTATCAATAAAGCCTGTTCTCTTACTTTTTTGTTTTTCAGTTCCCATCAAAAAACCATAAGGCTGCAGATCCGGAACATGATCACAAACAATTTTGAGCATTCCAAGCAAAGGAATCGCAAGCACCATTCCCGCCACACCCCATATCATCTCCCCCAATACTATCGCAAGAATAGTAAATAAAGGATTGATATTTACCTGCTCTCCAACAATAAGCGGTTCAAGAATATAGGTTTGAATAAACTGAACCAAAGCATAAGTCACCAATACACCGATTACCATCCGGCTGTCCCCTCCCTGAGCAAGTACGGAAAGTAGCGTCACCGCAGTCCCGGTTAGATTTCCAACAAATGGAATAATCTCCAGAATACCACACAATACAGCGAAAAAGATCGCACTTTCTACCCCTACGATGCTAAAACCAATCCCATACATCACCCACAAAACCACAATCATCGTAGCCAGCCCACTCAAATACCGCTGTGCTACTTTTCCTGCCTGGTGCACTACACCATCCGCTTTGTCTTTCTCAGTCCCAGGAACCAGTTTCAAAATAAACTTTTTAATGTGCGAACGGTACAACAAAAACAAAAACATATACACCAATACCAGCACAGTATTAACCAGTATATCCATAATCCCCCCTGCAAAGCTAGCCAGCATATTCCCCGAATCACTACCACCAGCCTGCTCCTTTATCATCTCTTTTTGTTGCTTCACATCTACACCGGCCTTTTCATAAACCCAATGCTGAAAATTAGAAAACAGACTGACTACCCTTTGCTTCATGGCATCTATATTCTCCACAAGACCATTGAGCTGCCAGCCCAGCAAGAAAATAACTAATGCAATAGCCGACACAAAACCAACTATACACAACAGCGAGGCTATGCCCCTACTCATTCCTTTACTTTCCAACCAATTACAGAACCTGATAAAAAGCATAGAAAAAACGGCTGCCAGTGTAACAGGAATAAGAAAGGGCCCCGAAAAATATAAGCCGGCAAAAGACAAAATAAAAAAAAGTAGGATATAGATTGTGCGTTGTAGTTTAGTCATACCTGTTCTAACAAATCCTAAAGCAAACTGTTTTCGTGTTCTATTAGTCCATCGCATTTGCAATCGAAAACAGGAAACTCTCATAAGTTAAATTCCGCGTGACAACGCAATCAAGAAGAAGCGTTCTGCTGCACAGAGGCATTTCCCGTTTCCACCTCAATTTCTTTAGTAGTCACCGCATAATGAGCCGGACGAATCTCCGAACCATAGGCAACTGCATAGGCTTTAGTAAACTCTGCCCCCAAATACAAAATAATGGAAGAATAATATGTCCACAGTAACAAAATAACCAGGGATCCCGCCGCTCCATAAGTACTGCCGACATCACTTTGGCCGATATAAATGGAAATAGCAAATTTACCCAACATGAACAACACTGCAGTTACAACAGCCCCAGACAATACATCTCTCCATTTGATCAGCGCATCTGGCAATACTCTAAATATGACTGCAAAAATAAGCGTAATCACTACCAGTGTGAGCAGTTGATTCAGGATATAAAACAACACTACAGACACATCAGCATACCTGGCCTGAAGACGGGTACTAAAACCATCCAGCACAGTGGTTATACCCAAGGAAACCAATAATATAAAACCCAGACTAACAATCACGGAAAAAGAAAGGAAACGGTTTTGCAACATCTTTAACCAACCCCGTTTCGGTTTAGGCTTAAGTCCCCATATGGTATTGATCGATTCCTGAATATCTGCAAAAACCGTTGTTGCACCAACAAGCAAAGTCACAAGACCGATGATAAAGGCAACCTTATCCTTGTCGCCGATAGCAGCTTTTGCAACAATTTCCTGGAGCTGCAGGGCAGTTTGTTTGCCCATAAAACCAGCCAACTGTTTATAAATCTCACCCTGAGCAGCTTCCTGGCCCAGAAATATGCCACATAAAGAAATGATCACCACTAGCAGCGGCGCCATCGAAAACACAGTATAGTAAGCAAGCGATCCGCTAAGCTTAGTTACCTTATGATCACTAAACCCCGTAAACGTTTCTTTAATGACATTCCAAATTCCCTTTAATGTAATCCGTTTGTTTTCCATAACTTTATGATTTTGCATCCATACCAGGTAGCTTAATACCAGAAGATTTCAGATTCTCCAGCAAATTTTCCTGAAAGATCATCCGGGCATCGTGAAAACCATGAGAATTCAACCAGACATTGATCATCACCTTGTAACCACTCTCCTCCAACAAGGAAATACCGACCCTTTTCTCAGGAGTTTTTAATATTGACTTTGATTCTGCAATAGTCTCATCAATTACCTGTCTGACCTTTGAAAGATCAATACCATAATTAAATTTGAGTTCCAGATCCAGCCTTCTGCTACCAATTGCACTGATGTTAATGATCACCTCATTAGACAGTTTACTATTCGGGATAATCACCGTGCGGTTATCAAAAGTAGTCACCACTGTATAAAATAGCTGTATGGAAGTTACAGTACCTTCCTGCCCCTGAGCAATGATGTTATCTGAAACACGGAAAGGTTTCAACAACAAAATCAACACACCACTGGCAAAATTCTGCATCGTACCGGATAATGCCAAACCTGCAGCCACACCCACTGCACCCACCAAAGCGGCAAATATCGTCAGCTGAATACCCATAATCTGCATCACCAGAAAAACCAGCAATATGCGCAACACCACCACTGTTACACTAAGAAAAAAAGGCTTTAGCGAACTATTGATTTTTTTACGCATCATCCGGTTTTGCATCCAACGCGAAAATAACCTGATCAGCCAAAGTCCAACCAGTAAAACAGCTATACCCAATAAAATCAGTGGTCCCTTTAACAGCAACCAATCATAAAACTTATCGTAAAAGTGCTCAACTTTCTGATTTATCTCCATTTCTTCAACATTAAATTAACTCCTGACATTAACTCCTTTGCTATCCTAAAAGTTTTGAGCCAATAGCTATACTCCTTACAGCCAAGGCTTTTTAAATTCAACCTCATTACCTCCACTTTCTTCCTCATCCAGACAATCGTCCTGATTCCCATTTTCACAATGTTTTTCAAAATATCTTCTGATGGCCACTCCTGCGACTATTTTTTCAAGCGCATCCTTTTTCCAAAGCACAACACAGACCAAAAGCATAAAAAATAAGGCTGCGAAACCGAATCCTTTCACATAGCTGTGCAATAGACTTGACAGATAAAAAGCGAGTGTAACCGCCGAGGCCAGTAAGGCTATAATCAGAAAAAATAATACAATGGCATTGCTTAACAAATCAGCGACAAGCTTAGCTCCTTTTTCAATGGCATTCAACCTGATCAGCTCAACCTTTATCTCCAGATAGTGCTTAAAATCCGACAAAATTGACTTGAATCCTTTGGGTATTTGATTATTCATAGGCTGGTATCTATCTTAAAAAATCTCTTTATAATTCCATTCATTAATCCTGCGATGAATCCATATCAGCCTGCTCCAGATATTTTCGAATCTCAGCTTCAATCTTTCTACAGGAAAGTAACCACGGCTTTTTAGTAATCCTCACCTGTACAAGATCACCAGAGATACTGTAGCCTCCAGCCAATTCAAATCCCCTTGCAGAAAAAGAGAATTCACCTGAAGAAACATCGCCATTAAAAACGCCATCAGCCTGGCCCTCAATAGCAGCCCTTAACTGCCCCACCATATCATCCTTGGACTTGGGGTACTCAATCGAAAAATCACACATCTCAAATGATTATTTATTTTTAAAAAATACACAGACCAAAAGCAGTCTGTGAAGGTTATCATCCATAGGATGACCTATTACCTTAATTAAAACAACAAGCCCCAGCCAAAATTGATTTAAGTTTTAAAAAATGACATTTAGTTCATGTTCATTATAATACAATCAAGCCGAATCCCAAGCCCATTTCAAATCTTAAAATATTTCAGAAAAACAATAATCAAAAATTCCTATCAGGCTCTCCATCACCCTATAAAAATATTTTACCGTCTGCATTTTAATCAAATTCCTAATCCCATTTTAGAAATTATTTCTTTATGAAAGTTGAAATACCTCTTCTGGAATTATTTTATAGATTTGAGTAACCAAATATTTCTCATGGAAAGTTTACCTCCTGAAATAAAAGCTTTGAAGCGCATTAAAGAGCTGTTGGACAAACTCATGTCCGATAGAGCAACACCCGTTGAAATCCGCTCGAATGCCTTATATGAATGCATCACTAAAGACAGCCAGTTAAGAAAGATATTCCCCGTCCAAAGGACATTCAACCAATTTTTGAGGCAACAACATCATAACAGCATTTTAAAGCAGCTGATCCCAAATTATAGAGTTGATACCTCAGATCGCCTGCATTACCAATGGTACTTCTTCCGCGAAACCAACAAAAAGGCTGGCATAGGTAAAGGCATCGAAACATCTGACAGTAAATTGGCTTACAAAGCTAATGAGCTGAAAGTAGTGTCTTCAGATGGGCAAAAATTCAGATCCAGTCAGGAAAAAGATATTTATGAACGATTGTTAACATGCGATTATCTCAGCATTGACTTAGAGTTTCCAATTTCAAAACATGGCGAAAAAAGATATGCTGATTTTAAAATTCTAAACAGAATTACTCAGAACACCTTCTACTGGGAACATTTTGGCATGACCAACTCCAGTAAATATATGGATGAGATGACCAACAAGCTGGAATGGTATAGAAGCAATGGATTTAAAACTGTAGAAAATGGCGGAAATGTAATTTTCACCATATATTCTGAACCAAAAGCATTTCAAAGAGACATAAATAAATATATTACCCTGATCTTATAAATGTAATTTTGATCATCATGGATTTCAACATAAGAAAAATAGATTTCCCTCACTTACTGGAGAAAATTGAAACTATCAGATCAACGAAACCGCTATACACCTATCACAGCTATTTAAAGAATTACACTGGTAAAAAATGTGAACTCTGTCTACTGCCGCTTAATCCTTATGGGGTCTATTTGAACCATGAACAAGCCATTTGTATCACATGTTTTAACAACTACATCAGCTCCAAAGATTACTTAAATAACCTGAAATCATTTGAAGCAAGGGTTTCAAGAATGAATGAGCAAGCAGACCTACTCACCGCTTCGCTAACAAACAACCCTAAAAATATTGATCTGAATCTGGCAAATCAACTCTTTAAGGAGCTCACCTTAACAGAAATTGAGCAAATGATAGGCTTTCCGAAACACTTCGGGAGTTTCGATTATGGCATTGAAGCCGGCACATGGAAATTAAATAATTCCCTGGTCGAAATATGGTTCAAAAATCAGATTTGCACTGAGGTAGCAATGGTCTAAATCACATCGGTTCCACCTTATTCTGCATCAGAATACAGTTGACCAACCTGGATATCACCGTCCGCATCTAACCAGACATCAAAGAAAGTGTCCCTGTCAACATAAACATTCAATGGTTGAAGATAAGTATACTGCCCTGCACTCAAAATAATCTTTAGTTTACGCCCGTTTTCAATTAATTCATCAGCCACCTCATTAGCAGAGCTTTCACTCGGCATGTTTAAACGCAGGCTTAAAAAGTACCAGTCAGCCGCCAGTTCATTAATAAAATCATCAGTCAATATCAAAGGTTCAGGTCTCATAGCTGTAAATTTTAATGATCTCCACCACACTACTCCATAACTCTATGTTTAAATACAAACCGTTGGATAGAGCAAACCAGTTATCGCAGCAGACGCATATGATAAGTCTCGATTTCTTTTAAAGCTTCCAGGATGCCGGTCCGCTGACGCTGCAGCAATACAATATGATCTAAATGTGAACCATAATCTTCCAGCACCTTATCATATTTTTCGATCGCAGCTTTTTCCCCTGTCTCAATAGCACTTAAAATAGCAGCATCTTCCCTACTGCTTAAAGCCTGCTTGATATCTATCCATGTGCGATGTAATGCACCTAAAATCCCACCCTCCTGATTATCCGAATCCCCACCATGCTGAGCAATGTGCTCCTTCAACTCATCTGCATAATCCGCGCGTTGTGCAGCATACTTCAAAAATACAGCCTTCAATTCTCCACTGTCAGTTACCTCACTTGCAGATGCATAACCTTCTTTTCCGTCATTGACAATATTGACCAATCCTTTGAGGTCGCTGATGATCTCTTGATTTGTTTCCATAGTATATTTGCATATGTCCAAGAACAACTCCTGGCTCTTCATATAAACACTGCCCCAATAAAATAGTTTCAAACATTCCAATCTCCAGGTATGTTCCTCAACAAATAGTACATAACATGCCAGAAGGACCATCCATAGTAATTTTAAGAGAACTCGTTGAAGCACTTCACCTGGAAGAAAAGCAAATCATCGCAGTTGAGGGAAATACTAAAATCGATAAAGAAAGAATGTTACATCAGCGGGTAATTGCTTTTAAAAGCTGGGGCAAGCATTTCTTGATCTGCTTCCAGGGATTTAGCCTTCGTATCCATTTCCTGATGTTCGGGAGCTACAGGATCAACGAGCGTAAAGACTCAGCAGCCAGACTAAGTCTGATTTTCAAAAATGCAGCGCTTAATTTCTATACCTGTTCCTTAAAATATGTAGAGGGAGACATCAATGAAAGCTATGATTGGTCCATCGACGTTATGGCTGAACAGTGGGATCCAAAAAAGGCCTTAAAAAGAATCAAGGCAAAGCCACAAACGCAGATCTGCGACATCTTACTGGATCAGGAAATCTTCTCAGGGGTGGGCAATATCATAAAAAACGAAGTCCTGTACCGGGTAGCCATTCATCCTTTAAGTATAGTGGAGGCAATCCCACAACCAAAGCTTAAACTCCTGATCACAGCAGCAAGGCAATACAGCTTCGATTTTCTGAAATGGAAAAAAGCCTATGTACTGAAAAAACACTGGCTGGTCAACACCAGGAAACTTTGTCCTTTAGGCCACCACTTAGAAAAAGCATACCTGGGAAAGACAAACAGGAGAACATTTCTTTGCCCCATTTGTCAAAAACGCTATGCTCCATCTATATCCAAATCCCTACATTAGCCCTGCATCTCCCTTCTTTAGGTTTGGCACTTGTACTGATATCCCTGAATAAATTAGAGCTTTCGATAAAAAGATCTCCCTAAAAACCATTCGAGGCATACGTTTGTTAAAAAATACGCATGCCCGGATCCAAACTACCCATATATACTGCCTTTGCTGCCAACCTGGCTATTGCTGTGATTAAACTAACAGCAGCTGCCATAACAGGCAGTTCAGCAATGGTTTCTGAAGGCATACACTCCCTGGTAGATTCCAGCAACGAAGTTTTACTGCTGATTGGCCTGCACAAAAGCAAAAAAGCACCTGATCAAAAACGTCCCTTCGGCTATGGTAAAGAACTTTATTTCTGGTCCTTCGTTGTAGCCCTGCTATTTTTTGTATTGGGCGGCACGATGTCCGTTTACGAAGGCATCAGACATTTAATTGAACCAGAAAAAATAACAAGTCCGGTATGGAATTACATTGTTTTGTCTCTAGCCCTTGTATTTGACGGATATTCCCTTTACACCGCAGTCCGCATATTTAATCAACAGCGAGGTAGCACTCCTTTCTGGCAAGCCATTAAGGTAAGCAAAGACCCTTCCTCTTTTGTAGTGTTGTTTGAAGACATGGCCGACGTAATTGGTATTTTGATTGCGGCTACCGGGATAATCCTTAGTCATATATTTAATAACCCCTACATTGATGGCATTGCTTCCATACTAATAGGGCTTTTATTAATGCTGGTCACGATATTTCTGGTCAGACAAAGCAGAAACCTGTTAATGGGTGAAAGTATATCAGCCGAAGAATTGAATAAACTAGTTCCCCTGATCGAGCACAACCAAAATGTCTCCAGCGCTGATGCGCGCCTATCTATGTATCTGGGACCAGAAGAAGTTATTCTATTGATAAAAATAAAATTCAAAAATGATTTACCCAGTCAGAAAATTGTTGAGTCCATAGGCTCCATCCGGCAAGCCATCCAGGCAGAGCATCCCGATTATAAGCATATCCATTTTGAACCGGTTTAACAGTCCACATCAGGATAATCATTACCTAAAATATATTTCCTAAGTACAGAATAAATCAGATCCAGATCGAAAGGCTTGCGAATGTAAGCATCAAAACCGCCTGCACCATATAACCTGTCAATATTATATTATTTTTATATTTTCGCCCCTTAGTTTAACTACTGTTGAAACCGATGAAACCTGATTTTACCTGCCTATACTTTCTGGAGAACGAAAAACATGCCGTCATTGAAATCAAACGTTATGACATGGATGAAAAAGCAGATATTGCAGATGTTTATCTCTGGTTGATCCTCGAAAAAACATCAGGAAACATTCAAAAATTAGCCTTCCGCTCCATGGACTCTTCAGGTGAAGTACAGGAACGATACTTTGATCAGGGTTACCTCAAGTTCAATAACCAAAATGGGACTTATATAGAAAAATTCAACTCAGGTCAGCACCAGCTGGAAAACAAAACCGGACATATCCTTTCCACTGAGATAACCAAAGCACTAACCAGTTATCTTAAGACCTGATGCTTGAAGCCATTAACTTTGAAAACGAAGCACTACTAGTCCATTCCTTTCGCGGGGAAGACCTGGTTCGGTTTGAAAAACTCACCCAAGACATTTTCAATATCCTGTCGGATGAACGAACTTTAAAGTACATCCCAGAGAAAAGATTACACAATCTCCAGCAAGCAGAACTTTTCCTTCAAACCGCCATACTCAATTACCATTCCAAACAGAATTACCTCCATTTTATCACAGATAAAGCATCCGATAAAGTGATCGGCATGATTGATGTCATTACTCCTGAACTTGCACGCAAGCACTACCACCTGGATTATTATCCATTTTTTATTGAATTCTATTTAAGTGGCGCGGCTAGTGGATGCTATATCATGACTGAAATTCTTCCCCTACTAATGGAAGAATTGCTCAGGCAAGGAATAAGTAAAATCGGCGCAGTGATCAACCGGGAAAATATTGCAGCACGAAGAGTATTAGAAAAGGCGAACTTTGAATTTAAAGCCCCTTTTGATGTCATCCAGGATTTCTATCAAACCAGTTACCAGTTCGAAAAAACTATGTTGTAGGAAAGAGCACGCAATAGCCCACACAACATGCCCAAAGTAAAACAGTTGGCAAAACTAAATCTCAAACTTTTTTCCAGGCCTGGAAATGGTCTTAGAAGCAATCACCTTAGCCTTACCCCAATCCCAATCTTCCCTGAAATCTTCATCGGAATGAAAATAATACCCCTTATCCTTTTTCACAAAAGCTTTTCCCATATTTGTCCTTTTATTGATTCTTTCTGTAGCTTTCATTTTTATTACATTATAGTACCCAATCATTCTTTATGATATAACGTACTGAATACTAAAAGGTTTGTCATAAATAATATTTGAAGTCATAAAAAACATGGTCGTTCGAGGGACATCAAGCATACACAGGTGAGGTCATCTTTCTCTATCACTTTTGATGCATCCATCTTTTGACACCAACAGGCCTCAATTTATTTTACCGCAACAGCAAAAAAGCTAGCACGACCGTCTAACGCGCTTAGCTAAAACTACCAACCCCGCAGCGATTATAGCAGAAATCATCACATAAGCGATCATACGCTTCTGCTGCCGCCCATATGAATGTCTAAACGCATTGGCTTTTAAAGCCTCAATCTGATCAGTTTGCTGCGCCCCTTTTATCACGTCAATATCTACCTGGCGTAATTTGGTCTGACTAAAATTCTGCTCCTGTTCTAGAGGATCGTTTTGATCATTCTGTGTAGTTTTCATTGAATCTTAGATTATGATAATACTATTTAAACACTAAACATGGAATGATGTTTAACAAAACTTTCAACTTTTTCGATGTCTTCCAGCCCACACACTTCAACAAAAAAATCAATAGCTAAATGATCTGGAATAAGCTTCCCCAGATTTAATAAATCAGCAGAAAACTCTAACACCTGATATAAGAATAGCAGGTACAAGACCTGCTATCAAAATCATTAAAGCATAAGATTCCAGTTAACATACAGAAGACGACTGCTTGGCATACATTTTAAGCTGGAATTTCAGTGATTGTCTGGCAACATGTATTCGGGTTTTAACCGTACCAATTGGAATATTTAATTCTTCAGCAATTTCATGGTATTTATAGCCCTCAAAATACTTTAAAAATGGAACTGAATATTCCGGCTGGAGTTTTCCCATAGCCTTATCAATATCTTCCATAACGAATTTACCCAGCCCTAAATTGCTCGAAGCGCTATTCTTCAATTGTTGCGCACTCAAATCGTCAGTTACCGTTAGAATATTCCTCCTGCGACCATCTTTTCTATAGTCGTTGATAAAAGTATTTCTCATAATAGTATATAACCATCCCCGAAGATTAGATCCTTCCTGATAAAGTTTATGATACCGGATTGCCTTGATGATCGTGTCTTGCACCAGATCATTGGCATCTTCCGGGTCAGCCGTAAACTTCATGGCAAAGTTCTCCAGACAAGATAGTTGATTGCAGATTTCAGTGTTTAAATTGATTGTAGTCATAGGATTTCGCGTAACTGTTTAAGTAAATATCGTTCGGTCATACCAAGACAAAACACATACCAAAACACGGTAAAATCACTACAAATGAACCATTTAACATAAAATAAATTATTCTCAAACAATTCCGATTTGACATGTGTTCTTATTCGGCCCTTAAAGAAAAACAAGCAAAAAAAAGCACTTCCAGTCCGTTTTTAAGTATATATTTAATTGTACCCGAAAAACAGTTCTAAAAATAAAACCACTTTAAAAAAATAGATGTCCGTTAGACAGGGCAGTGCTGATACATTTGCTTAAATCTCAACCCAAGCAACTGTTTCCAAGTAGTTAAAAAACGGCACCCCTGAAAAGAGGTACCGAAGGTAGTCAACCTATTCCAGCCAAGGGTCACTCGGATGGGTTTTCATTTTACTGTGCAAATGAATCCAGCGCACCAAACCTGATGGTAAAAACAGCGGCAGCATCAAAGATTACCGCCGCCACTTTCTAAAAATAAAATTGAAATCAGATTTAAGGTACTGGCAGAACCGACGCCGCTGTATCGGCCATGGTATTACTTCTGACTGCACTATCAACTTGATTCACTGAATCCACATCCAATGTATCCATGAAAGATGTATCTGTAAATAATGAATCAGCAGCGCTTTCCCTTGCTCTATCTGAATTACAGCTGGTCATACTTATAAAAATTAAGAATGCCAGGACAACAATTATCTTTTGCATTTTCATTTATTTAATTGGTAAAACCTTATGAAGATTTTTTCTTCGGGACTTTAGCCCCTTCTTTTCGAGCCTCAGACAGGCCAATTGCAATTGCTTGCTTTTTAGAAGTGACTTTCTTACCTGTTCCGGTTTTTAAGGTCTCCTTTTTCTTCTCGTGCATGGCTTCTTCAACCTTTTCGCCCGCTTGTTCAGAATATTTTGCCATAATTATACGCTATTGATTAATCAGTAAATAAAAGCATATCAATTAAAATACTGGTGGAACCTTTACAGCTGTGTCCATCGTTTTGCGTTTAATGGTGTCCTTCCTAGTACTGTCTTTCCAAGGATTTTTCTTCTTAGACATTTTTGACTTTACCGGATGTTTTTTCGAACTATCCTGACGTTTTTTTGTGGTATCCTGTGGAGGAACTTGCCAACCGAATGCTGACCAGCAAAACATAGCCAGCACTAATGTGATCATCATCTTTTTCATAACATTATGATTTTAAGTTTGTTACCGGTTTATAAACAACCGGTAAACACAATAGTTTATCTTTTGTGAAAAAACATAAAACACCTGATATCAATGAGTTAAAAGACAAATCTCACTATCAGGATTTCCACTTTAGTGGTCTGCCAAAAGCAGTCATGAATTCTTTCTTTGAACGCTCCAACGCCTTTTTTATTCCTCAAACAAATTTTTACCGGCCCGGTTAATATAAAAAGTCAGCATTGACATTGCCGGGCGATATGGATCAGA
The DNA here is from genome assembly GCF_041645105.1 of Pedobacter sp. Lineage (GTDB taxonomy): Bacteria > Bacteroidota > Bacteroidia > Sphingobacteriales > Sphingobacteriaceae > Pedobacter. The sequence continues at coordinate 184,165 of NZ_JBAZQQ010000002.1, read as the reverse complement.
TTTTCTGTACTTACTGCTTTTTGCAGACTTCCTTAGCGATCCTGCAAGAAAAACAAGCAGGCACCTTGTTCCTGAATAGCATTCATGATCAGAAGGTAATCATCAACAAAAAGCAGTTTTTTCGGGTTGTCCTGAAGAAATAATCGCTCAGACGATATCCTAAAAAACAATCTTTTTGAAAGGTTGTTGCAATAAAAGGAATCATCTACATCTAACCTATTTATGCAGCGAGAAAAATACAACCACAGCATTTATCGACTAATCACCTCAGTGGTGCTTTACACATTTGGCCTGGTCATTTTATTGTGGTTTTTATACAAGATAATCAGCATATTGATTCTATCCTTATTTGCCATCGTGCTTGCATTGATCATCAATCAGCCCGTAGGAAAGCTGGAAAGAAAGGGAATGAAACGATGGCAGGCAGCAACTTTAATACTTGGAAGTATATTTATTGTGATCACTTTGCTATTGACCCTTGTTGTCCCTCACATCAGTACACAAATCGATGCCCTTATTGGCAATCTTCCCGGCTATTTGAACAGTGTTTCTTCCTACCTTAATAAAATCTTACAGAAATACCCCGAGCTAGGTAAAGAACTTCAGGCAGAGGGATTTTCACTTTCAACCGTTATGCCTGCGCTGGACAAAACTGTAATCAGTCTGGGAAACTTTTCATTTAGTGTGCTGGGAGGGCTTTTTCTATTTATCGTGTTCATTTCTATGATTGTTTTTTTTGTAGGCAACCCAAAACCAATAATTGAACTCTATTTATCTGTATTCGAACCAAATCAAAGAACTAAAGCAGAGAAGGCCTTGCAAAACACCTCTATCATGCTCGGAGGTTGGATGAAGTCGAATCTAATAGGTGGAATCATCCAGGCCATATTAGTTTTTATATTCCTTTCCATTTTAAAAGTACCTGGAGCACTCGTATGGGCTGCAATGGCCTTTTTCTCAGAACTCATTCCTAAAATCGGCTTTTATATCATGGCCATACCACCAACACTGGTTGCCTTATCAGTAAGCCCGGCAACAGCACTCTGGTGCCTTATTTTCTTCCTGGCGATGAACGAGCTGGTAGCTGATCTGCTCATGCCAAAACTCAGATCTGCAACAATGAATATTCATCCAGTATCCTTATTATTCCTATTGTTAGCCATGGCAGCGGCTTTCGGGTTAATGGGTGCGCTGCTTGCCACTCCAATGGCAGCAATTATAAAGGCTTACTATGAAGAATTTTATCTCAAAAAGTTTGACCACGATCCCCAGATGGATGAGCGCATTGAACGGATTCTAGACGCTTAACACCCTATATTTTCATCACAACAGTTACCTTCTGCTTATCCAAAAACATCCTTGGCTTTCTGGATCGCCCGGCTAAGATCAATGCCCTTACCAAGCACACCTTTAAAAAGATCACCTGTTTCTTTCAGGCGGTCCAAGGCATTAAATATCGTAAAATCCTTCATAGTCATTCCCGGCTTCACTTCATCCCAGTCCAGTGGCATAGATACAGTAGCACCAGGCTTAGGTCTTAAGGAATATGGCCCCGCAATGGTTGCCCCCGGCCTGTTCTGCAAAAAATCCAGGTACATCTTCCCATTACGGTTATCAATCATTCTCTCCAGGCTGGTAAACTCCGGCACCTGCTGATGAACCAGATTTACAATGATCCTGGCAAACATCTGCGACTGATCATAACTATACTTAGCTCCCATGGGAACATATATATGCATCCCGGTTGAGCCCGAAGTCTTCACAAAACAAGGCACCTCCATCTGATCCAATACCTCCTTCACCTTCTGAGCCACCTGAATCACCTGGTCAAAGGTGTTCTTATCTGGATCAAGGTCAATCACACAATAATCCGGGTTATCCGGTGACTGGCTCCTGGAAAACCAGGGGTTCATCTCAATGCAGCCCAATGAGGCCATCCATAACAAAGCCGCTTCATCATTACCCAAAAGGTATTCTTTATGTTCACCTTCACTAGTAGTATAAGGAAAAGTATCGGCCCAGTCCGGAGCCTTTCCCTTGACATCCTTCTGATAAAAACTCTTAGCATGTATTCCCCCAGGGAACCGGTTCAGCGACATCGGCCGGTCTTTCAGGTAAGGCAAAATATAATCTGCCACCTGGTAATAATAATTAAACATATCACGTTTGCTTACCTTATCCTCCGGCCAGTACAGTTTACTCAGATGAGTAAACTTCAACTCATGTCCGTTTACTTTACGTACCTGGGTTTCATCTTTAGGATTAAGTAAAGTCTTACGCGAGGTAGACTTCGGCGGCCGGATTGCTGAAGCATGCTGATCCTTATTTACCGGCTCAGTTTTCTGCTGATCGGGAAGCTCAGCCTCAACAATCGCTTTAGTTTCTACCGCCGCTTCCCTGATCACCTCTTTCGCTTTTTTATCTACCCGCATGCCCTGAAAAGAAGGATGACGGAACACACCATCAGAAGTTACCTCAGTAAACTCCACTTCACAAACCAATTCAGGTTTCAGCCAGGTCGCTTTCGCTTTTGGAGGATTGGGACGAAAGCGCGAAGGCTTGTTCACATCCGGAACCGCTGAAAAAGGACTTTTGCCCACGATCAGCGGTTGAAATTGCGCCATCATTTCTTTCTGATCCTGATCATTAAAACCTGTTCCCACCTTACCTACATACTGCAAACGTCCCTGTTCATAAACGCCCAGAAGCAAGGAACTAAACTGCTTAGAAGTACCTTCATTTTTGGTAAAACCAGCAATGACCACTTCCTGACGCATATGTACCTTTATCTTCAGCCAGTCTGAAGAGCGATTATTTTTTGAATATAAACTATCTGCCTTTTTCGCAATAATGCCTTCCAGCCCCATTTTAGTTGCCGCCTGGAAAAACTCGGTCCCTTTAGCTTTAAAGACTTTACTTAACCTTATCCTGTCATCATCCTGAGGTAAAACCTCAGCCAAAATCGCCTGACGCTCAGAAAGCGGGAGTCCTGTCAGATCCTTACCCTGGTACCAGATTAAATCAAATACATAATAAACCAGCTCCCCGTCCGCTTCACTTCTCCAGTTCTGCAAATCACCAAAATCAGAAATTCCTTTATCATTGATCACCAGGATTTCCCCATCTACCACCATATCCATCTTCCAGCTTTGCATCAGCTCAAATATGGGATAGAATTTCTCATTAAACTGTTTATTATTCCTGGATAACAACTGCACATCACCGTTTTTAAGACTGAAACCCAATGCACGGTAACCATCCCATTTCACCTCGTAAATCCACTCCGGGTCGTCAAAGGGTTCATCAACCAAAGTAGCCAACATGGGCTTCATTCCAATTGGAATCTTTGATTTTGTTCCTTTTTTAAGTATTTTTTTCAGCTCTGGACTCAGCTCCACCCGAGCATGAGGTTTAGCCTCATCATCAGGCTCATCACTATTATCCTGAAAATTAGCTGCCACCACTTTTTCTGCAGTCTTTTTTTTGCCTTTTCCGGTCTTTTCCAGTTTTTGCTCATGGCCATTCTGCCAGACTTTGTCACTGCTTTTTTCCATCTGTTCAATGGTCTTCCGGGAAAGTACAGATTTATCTTTTTTTGTAATATCATCTGCATCAGCATAATCATCCTTATGCTTAATCAGCAGCCAGCCATTCTCTCCCATACCGTGGGTTTTGACCAATGCATACTCACCTTTGAGCTTGCGGCCATGTAACACTATTTTTAATGAACCCGCCTTCAGCTGCGCCAGCAAATGCTTTTCCTGAGCCTTTTTTCCCCTGACTTTCTCAATGGGCTCATAGGTACCTTCATCCCAGACAATTACCGTCCCCCCACCATACTCACCTTTAGGAATGATCCCTTCAAAACTCTTATAATCAAATGGATGATCCTCGACCATCATCGCCAGACGTTTAGTTTTAGGATCGGTCGAAGGACCTTTAGGTACTGCCCAGCTCTTCAACACCCCCTCCATTTCCAGCCGAAAATCATAATGTAACCGCGAAGCATCATGTTTTTGAATCACGAACTGCAATTTACCTTCTGCCTTCGGTTTCCCAGCCTTTGGTTCAGCTGTTTTGCTAAAATCACGCTTTTTATTGTATTCCTTAAGACTCATGAGCAAACAGATAGAATGTTAACCTTATTTATCTTCCACTTTGGCAGGACTAATTCCCAAAACATCATCACCATTATTAGCATTGGTAATGTTGAGTTTTTTTCCAATAGCCATAGCACTTTGGTAATGCCCCCGGATAACCGGAAGCGTTTTGACAGCAAAAGCCCTCAATCCAGCATCCTCAAGACGGCTGCCAGATGTAAATAATTCAACCGTCTTTTGATGATCATTAATCATCATGCGCATATACTGCAAATCAAAAGCCCGCTCATCCAGGCCATTGAGTTTAGCCAGATGAGCAGCCAGTTCATCAGGTAAGGAAGTGCCCAGGCCAAGTCCTTTAGCATCCGCAATCGCTTTCAGTTCCGCATTAGCGGCACTGTGATCTTTCAACATTTGCTCCGCAAAATCCTTCACCAATTTATTCTTAGTTCGTTTAATGGCTATACCTGCAGCCTCAACCTCCATCATACCACCGTTTGCTGCACTTAAGATAAAAACCTTACCATCACCATTCAAATCCACATCAGCAGTCAAAGCCTGCGCCCTGCGCGAAGTATCACTCAAAGAATCAACCATCTCCTTTGCAGTCTCATCCCGGCCACTCCGCTCGGCATTATTGCAAGCCTGCAGCCCGGCAATCAGACAAATAATCAATACACATTTCCAATGATTTTTCATAATTCGATGTTTTTAAATGATTAATATTTAACTGTTTCAATTCCATGCCATCAGGCGGGATGATTAGGTCTTAAACCCAGGATCACAAAACCTATCAGCCGAAAAATGAAGTCAGCCAGAGGCTCGCCTGCAATTGATGAGATCGTCCAAATGACACCAAGAACCAGCGATAAACATACTACCAGAAGGCTAACTGAGCGTAATGATCAATAATTGATAATCTATGAAGTAAGTACGGTTCAATGAAACCCTGGCTGCAACACCTAAACTTTAATTAAAACCTCAACGTTCAGGGTCATCAGGAGTATCATTTACAGGATAGCCCTCTTCATCAAGGTCAGCCCGCTCATCTTCAGGAGTTCGGGCCAATAATTCATCCTCAGGGCTAAGCTCAACACGCTCCCCCTGGTCAATGGGCATCCCGAATTCGTTCAGTCTTTCCTCCAGGGGCTCAGTCTTACCGGAATACTCATCGCCCACAAAAGGATTTGCCTCGTCATAATCTGAATCAGCATCCGAGCCATTATCAGAAGCAGTCTCATAAGGAAGCGGATGGTCATACACCGTATCTTCAGCTTTAACATCTACTTCAAAAGTATTCCGCTCTTCATTAAAGGAAAGATCATCAAAATCTTTAGTTTCCCCTAACTCAGCATCGTGCAGCCTATCTTTTGCGGACTCGCCTGCTGATTTATTTTTTCCACTAGTTTCCATACACACAGATTTTATCCATATAACGCCCTGCACAGCTGAATTGTTTTTTTCTTTTCAGTGGCTATCCCCAGTAAAAGAACACCATAAAATCACTAAAATGCTTTCAAGGAATCTTTATACATCTTTAATTTCACCTGAAAGAATCCGCTGATAAAAAGTACAAAAACAGGCCACCAGCCCCATTTGGCACATAAAAACAAACTGTAATCGAATTTATACTCCGTAGGGTGAAGAAGCAAGCCAGCTGTTATTGGGATTGTCTCAACTTAGCCTGAATGCTTAAGGTTGTGTGCGGTACAGCCATTAAACGTTCTTTAGCAATCAACTGACCAGTCTCCCGGCAAATCCCATAAGTTTTATTGGCGATTCGGATCAGAGCCGCTTCTAACTGCTCAATAAATTTTCTCTGACGTGCTGCTAATTGATGAACAGACTCTTTTTCTAACGTAGCCGATCCATCTTCTAATTGCCTGTAAGCACTTCCTGTATCATCCGTCCCATTAGGGTTGGTAGTCCCCAAAGAGCTGGAAAGAGTTTCCAGTTCACCTCTGGCAATTTCAATTTTCGAAAGGATCAAAGATTTGAATTCTTCCAAATCCTTATCTGAATATCGGGTAAACAATGCATTTGAGCCAGCTTCCATGATTAAAAATAATAAGTTGTCGTCATCAAGGGATCAGACATCCCCCCACTTTTATATTCCCTAAACCAAGTTTAAATACATTTTGTTTGAAATCATATCGCAGGGTTTCATTTTTAAAAACATTTCTCAAGCACAAGTCAAGGAAAACCACTCCCACACCAGTGCTGAGGATGATTTTAATTCTCAACAAAAATCATTCAGCCTCCTTTTCCGGCTAACCAAAAATTCCTGCCTTGAAAACAATTTAAAAACAAGGATGTTAAACTGAAAAACACAAGCTTATGAATTACAGAAAACAATTTAATAAGATTATGTCCGGTAGAAACGACAATTCAGTCATGGTTGGCTTTGCTTTAATTGGTGGAATTGCAATCGGCGCCGCACTTTCCGTACTTTTCGCACCCAAAAAAGGAACCGAACTTCGGGAAGGAATCACCCAGGGAGGACGCCGCCTATGTGGCACAGTCATGGAATTAGCAGAGGAGTTAAAAAGCAAATTCAGCAATGAAAAAAGTCCCTTGCATCAATCCAGTGCAGATGAGGATAACATCAATGATGAAAATACTCCCGCTAAAAAGCCAAAATCCGACATTGGGGAATTTATACAGCAAGCACATCAAAACGCTAATGAATCTCAAAGCTAAAAATAGTCAGCTATGTCCTTATCAGCAAAAAGATAGCTTTACCAACACATATCGATTCACAAATCAGAAGTTATTCTTCCGGCAGTTCTGTATATTGCAGTTGTGTGGGTAACTAACTATAGTTACCCGGAAGAAAACGGTGCATCAAGCATCCCTTGCTGATGCACCCTCATTTTAAAACTTTGACCACCCTGATGCAGGTTCACCCCAATTATGGGATGATTAGCCTGATTGTCTAAACTGTTGCTGACCGGGTAATTTTCAATGATGCAACAATTACAATCCCCAGATCAAATAAGTTTGATAATACCCAGCACACGATGCTGGCAGCCATACTGCAACCGAATTTTTAATTATTTCTCCGGTCTTTAAAAACCAAATTCATCTAAAATGGTTATGGATTTAAAATTAGTATAAAACCCACCTATGATCACAATAAATACACCCGGCCTGGACAGATTTGTTTTAGCCCAGGAAAGAGATTACGAAATTGCCTTAACTGAAATCAGCTATGGCAAAAAACAAACACACTGGATGTGGTACATATTCCCCCAAATCCAGGGACTGGGTTTTTCAGACACGGCCAAATACTACGACATAAAGGACCTGAAAGAAGCAACCCAGTATTACCTTCATCCCCTGCTCGGACCAAGACTGATAAAAGTCACCAAAGAATTACTCAATCACACCGATAAAACCGCCTATGAAATATTTGGTTCTCCAGATGAGCTGAAGTTGCGTTCAAGTATGACCTTGTTTGCTGCAGTACCACACGCAGATCCGGTATTTCAACAAGCTATTGATCAGTTTTTCAATGGCGAGCATGATCAAAAAACCCAGCGGATACTCGGCCTGCAAGCATATGGACAGTAACCATCCAACAGTCTAAATACAAAAAGCCACTTGATAAAAGGCAGCTACTGCTACAATAAAACACCAAATACGCAGATGATCACAGGAATAGAAAAATTAAACACAGTACTTTCAAGCGAACAAATCGACCAGCTCAATAAAGCAGCGGACAGACATACTACACAATCCAACATCAGTTTCACCCTACTGGCCATTGAGGACAATCTGATCGAAATAGAAACTGCCCAGGGCGAAAACAAATCCGGCAAATACGCCACTGAAGCCACCCTGATCAAAAGAACACAAGAGGTATTCAGTAAAATTACTGAGTTTCAAATCAAAGTTCATCCACTCACTTACCTACCCTCACCAACCAGCGTAGTCAACACCGCATGGCTGGAAAGAAAGATGCTGGAAAAAGGAGTACGCATCAAGCAAATCGCCTTTGAAACTGGCATTGACAGGGAAAGTGTATCAGACTGGGTCACAGGCAAACGTTCCATGAGCCAGATTGTAAAAGCCATGTTTTACTTCTATCTTTCGAAATGACATCAAGTATACAGGAATATAAACTGATTACCTAAAAGCTATTCCGCCAAAAATCATCCTCTTTGGCGTACTTAAAGCCTTAATAATTAACATCATTTTCAATAACAGCAAAGGCAAGCACTTTCTCAACCACCTGTCCATGCAAATGATCAGTTACGTTCATATTGTGCGCAAAATCATGCCGTATTATCAAACATGGGTTTTGAAAAAGAAACTATTAAGAGTATCCTGTAATTTTTTGTTCTTCATCTCTTTTGCTCTGGACATTATCTCTTTTTGGCCAAGAAAAATAACTTTGTATTTAGTATAATTCACCTTGATGTCTTCAATCTTAGTAATCGCGTCAGGAGTAAAACCCGAAGATGACCAAAATTCAAATTCAATTTCCTTATTTTTTAGCAATTCTTGTTTTCCGACCCATTTTTTAAATGCTGGGACCTTCTTCGAAAGGAACAAGTTTATTGCATCTATAGACGTTGGTGCAATTCTTCCTTTGCATTCAGCCACCACTACCTTACCACCAAATGTTGCCAGAATATCCATCTCGTGTTTACCTGATTCATCATAAATATCCCAACCCATCTGCAAGGCTGCGTGGTAATGAATGAAATATTGACCAGCAACATATTCAAATAATGCCCCTTTAATATTGTTAAGCAGTCCATTATTGTATTTTCTGAGCTCTGCAATCAGTTCTAAATAATGATTGGGGTTATTAGCCAGACTAGCAGCAGCATTGGTTAATATGGTTATTAGATCATTTAACGTTGCAGCATACTTCTCTCCAAAAATTTCCTTGATAACGCCAATCACAATACCTTTCTCTTTTAGCAAGTTGAAGGCCACTTTATCAATGCTGTCTACCAGCAATACAGGGATTATGCGCGATGCATTCTTAAAGCGCTGAATTGTATCAATTTTCTTTATAAAAAACTCAATATCCCGAGTATAAGTTGGTCTACCCAAAATAATATCCCCCAGTACAAAGCCAAAATCCCCACCATTCATTAAGCCTTTAATAGGTGAAACGCCCTTAAACGCCCATCGGAATTTGCCATATTCAGCAAACAGTTCAGCTGAACCATAAGAAACCATCCCAATATTCTTCATTTGGGAAGAATAATTTTCCAATACGTTTCGTTTTATTACTTCCAAAGTTTGGCTTAAGAATGGATTTGATCCCTTGAACCTGAATTTTGGAGAAAATGAATATCCGTCATTGTTGAACACCAAAATATTTTCTTTAACAAATTTCTGCATTACTTCGTTGAATGGGATATGTGAAACCAATGGCTCAATAGGGTAATTTGAGTAAGTTTCTAGAAAATCACGGCTCATTGTTCCCATATGATACTTTAGAGCATTTATGATATACCAATATTTACGGCCATGTTTTTCCATCTGCAAAGTTAGCAGATCTAGTATTTCTCCTTCCTCTTGTTGCTCTGAAAGATACACTAATGACTGATTGCTCTGAAAAAAGCCAGAAATTTTTTGAAGTTCTGTTTCTCTTTCAATCCTTTTACTGGCGGTATTTTCGGAAATATTTTCCTGTGCTGCAAGTAATTTGACCAAATCACTAGAAATCATCGGGCCGTTGTTAAAAACAATGTTCTGGATCGTTGTCATATGACGCTATATATAAAATACTTTTTTTATAAATTTTAAACAAAACTAAAAAATTAAAAATAGAAAACCTAAATATTAATACAACGAGAGTTATTAAGCCAATGTCATAGCAATAAAAATATTAAATATTTCCATTACAAGTTCCGTTGATTTAGACATCAACTCTTACCATAAGAACATCTCCGTTATTATTATTGAATGATATATTTTAGAAGACAAAAACATACTTTTTTTGATCATGTTATTTTTAGGCAGACTTTACAATACCAAGAATCAAACAATTTTGTTGTTTATTAACCTCTTTTCCAAATTCGATTTGGGAACAGATGATGTTCTACCTATATTTAAGAAAAAACTAAATGTATCTCTCAACAATTAACATTAGAAACTTTAAAGGTGTCGAGTCTTTAACTGTTAACTTCGATTCAAAATTGAATATAATTATTGGTGAAAATGGCTGTGGAAAAACCGCAGTAATAGACGCTATACGTTTGATGTATAACCTCGGTAATCCTAAGAAAGATATTTACATTGGAAGTGAAGATTTTTTTTACAACACAGGGACAAATACTCAAAGTACCCGAATTGAATTGCAATATATTTTCAAGGATCTATCAACTTCCGAAAAGGGAGCACTCTACGAGTATCTAGTACTAGATCCTATGAATCTCATTGAAGACTATGCCCAAATCACCTTGATTTACGAACATAGAGAAAAAACGTATCCTAGATTTTCTTACTTTACAGGAGCAACAGCTGAACAGAGAGCTGATGTGGGAACGTTTGATATTTTTCAGCATTACTACTTAGGTGCATTAAGAGATAGTACCAATGATCTTTTGAATATTAAATCAAATATGCTAGGGTCAGTTATAAAGCGTCTTGTAGAGCGTTCAAAATCTGAAGACGATTTTAGAAAAATAATAAAAACAGCAAATGACGAGTTATTAAAACGAACAGAGGTTCTTGACACCAGAACGAGTGTAAATTCTCACTTAGATGATATTTTTAAAATATCAAAGGATAATCAAATTGGATTAAGGATAGAAGAGTCTTCAAAAATTGAAAGTATTGTAAATGTTATTAGACCATATCTTCCACATGATAAAAAACTATTAGCTAATGAAGGTTTTAATTTATGGCAAAACAGCCTTGGCTTCAATAATCTAATTTATATTGCAATCATTTTAGGTGACATAAAGGAAAGAATCACAGATAATCCCAACCAACATTTTAGTTTGCTGATTGAAGAACCAGAGGCTCATCTACACCCCCAACTACAACTAAACCTATATAATTTTCTTAGGTCAGCGAGCGCCCCAAACAATTGCCAACTTTTTATTACATCACATTCTCCAACGTTAACTTCACAAGCAGACCTTGACAATATTATTTTACTGAGACAAAATGCGGTAAATATTGGTAATTGTTTCATTGACAGGGAGTCAGAAATGATCATTGAGCAGGTTGTCAATAAAAAAGTGTTAACAAATAATGACTTTGCAGTTAGAAAAAATCAGCTTGAAAGATACCTGGATGTCACCAAAAGCCAACTTTTTTTCGCGAAAGGAATTCTATTTGTCGAAGGTATGTCGGAAAAGCTTTTAGTTAAATCTTTTGCAGAATTTATAAAGCTAAATCTGGAAGACAATCGCTGTGAACTAGTCAGTATTGATGGTGTTTCATTTTACTCTTTCATCCATCTATTCAACTCAACAGATGTCAACAAGAGGCTTGGTCATAAGGCCGCTATCATAACAGATGATGACCGCTATGCAAAAGAAAAAAAGTCCTTCAAAAGCCTAACTATAAAAAATTACAAAGCTTTGGACAGCTTTCACACTGGTCTTTACAGTGCTATTATTGACAATAGAGTAGGAAATCTTGCATCGACAATTCGCTCTCGTAAAAGCAACATAAAATTGTTCACGGCATTCAAAACCTTGGAGTACGAAATAGCATACAGCAATATGTCTTCTACTAAGTCTGATTTTCCAAAAAATTTCCTTGTTGAATATTTAGCTAAAAGTGAGCCTAAAAAGTATAAATTGATTGACACGTATTTGAACAGTCTTCCAAATGAAAAGATAACTGATGATGAACGAAAGAAACTGGCAATTCTGATATGGAAGGCACTTCCATCTAAAGCAGCTTTTGCCCAAGATTTTTCCCTTGCTTTGCAAACAGCAATTAGTGCTGGTGAGAAAATTAACTTCCAGGTTCCGAAATATTTATCAAAGGCAATAGCCCATATTGTGTCTAACTAATGAAATTTGAAGTAACATCGGATAACAAAGCATATCTTGAGGCTAGAGGTAAAATTGTACTAAATGCGTGTCCTGGAAGTGGCAAAACGACGGCCGTGTCTTTTAAATTAACGAAACTGACAGAAGAGTGCGAACAAAACTATGGCACCTTTGCAGGTATAGCTTGCCTATCATTTACCAATGTAGCAAAGGAGGAAATTATTAATAAATATGCACTTATTAAAGGTTCAACATTGGGTTTTCCCCATATCGTGTCTACAATTGACAGCTTTGTCAATCACTATGTAACCCTGCCATTCTATTATATGTTAGGAGTTAAATCAAAACGCCCCTCAATATTGAATACCGTTTCATTTATGGACGATATTAATCTAGGCTATTTTAAAACCGTCAGTAACAAACCTCTAAAATTTTCATATAAACCTTCGAAGCTCAAAATTGAAATAGATGGTACATATAGCTGGGACGGTCATAAGCCGAATCCAAAAATTGTTAACAATCAAGAGTTTGAAAAATTTGCATCTAAATACAAAAATTGGCAAATAGATAATGGCTATCTAAATAATGATGACTCAACATACATAGCATGTTTTCTTTTGGAAAATTTTCCTGAGATTGGTAAAAGCCTTGTACAACGTTTCCCATATATCATAATTGACGAGGCACAAGACACATCAGAAATTCAATATAAAATCTTCGATCTTCTGATAGCAGCAGGGCTCTCCAATATAGAGTTTGTAGGTGATCCTTATCAAAGCCTTTATGAGTTTCGAGAAGCACGTCCAGATTTATTTATACAAAGATTTAATGATGTAGCAACTTGGCAACAAGTTAGATTAACCAACTGCAGAAGATCATCTCAGGGAATCATTGATGTGTATAGTATCTTTCGAAATGCAACCGAAGAAGCAATTGTGTCGGCATGTTTGCATACCACAGACCATAAATTAAAGATAATACGTTATGATCCGGGCAACCTTGATGCTCTAATTGAAAAATATAAATCAATAGTCGGAAAGGATTCTGACAACTATATTTTGGTTCGGGGTGGGACACATCTCGAAAAATTTGGCGTAAAGCCATCAGCTGAAGATCCTTGGAAGTCTGGATTAGCTAAAACCTTAATTAATGCACAACGGCAATTCGAACTAGGCAACAGCAAACTCTGTATAGATGCGTTAAGAATGTTCATTGCTGAAATAACAATTCCCAAAGGTGATTATAAAGAGAGGAAAAATGAAGAACAACGGCTAAAAGAGGATATTGATCTGAATATAAAATTATTCCATTTTCTTAACGATATGCCATCAATCGATGATACTTTAGATAATTGGACACAAAAAATGGTTGCCCTTGTTAAGTCTAAGTTAGGTATAGATATCGACCTGGAGCTCAAAAAGAAAGGCGCAGCTTTCTATGCTCAAAATATAAAAGAAATTCTGTTTCCAGAAGTTGTCACTCCATTTCCAGTATCAACCATACACAAAGTAAAAGGCATGACCTTCAAATCGGTTTTGTTAGTACTAAGTGAAAGCAGTTCTGGAGAACAGTTGTCAGTAAGAGATTTCGTGCAACCTAAAGGTCTTCCAACGGAAAAACAAAGAATGTTATATGTAGCACTTTCCAGGCCAGAGAGCATTTGTTGCCTGGCTATTCCAAATACATTTACCGAATTAGAAATAACTGCACAATTAAGAATAGAAATAGACTTTGTTAGATAAACATGAAAGTTTGCTTTTGATGGGCGAAATCATTCGAAAGCATTATGAACACCAAGTTCCAAAAATGGCCCGAAAATTTGCCCCTAGGATTAATCTTTCATTCCGTATTTCTGAATTGTTCAAACCCCTGTATCTAATGGAGACTGGTTAATTTGTAGACGTTTCCTTTAACATGGATTAGGTCACCAAAAATAACCTACCTGAACATAATAACTGTCGGATGATTTCGCAGACCTCTAAAAAAATTATAAATATTTTCTTCAGATACAGCAATCTTGCCAGAATCAAGGTCCTTACAAAATTTAATGGTTTCATCAGCATTAAACCCAGCCTTGTGATATCCTGAGGCTAGAAAAACCCAATGTGATTTATCGTCTCGTGTCCTCGGTTCAACACCGTGTTCATGAGCGTTTAGCGTTTCGCCGCCGATGATCGAATATCCATTCAACCGCTCATTGTCGCTGATAATGGTTCCATCATTAAGCACGCCGACATGATAGCTTTCCCCACCGATATCTGAGCCTATTTGATATGGTTCCTGTTTTTCGGAATGGATCAGAACAAATTCATATTGCAGTTCTGAATCCAGGCAAACCCACATCTCTGAGATTTTCACCTCCCAGTTGAATCCCGAAACCAACCAGTTTCCCGAGGCCAAACGTCTGAGTCTTTCCACATAATAATCGCCCCTAGCGTACCTATACCAAAAGTCTTTTAAAAACTGGGCTTTGCTCAAATCGGTCATGATCTGAGTTTGAACTCTAATGTCAGTTATTTTGTGAATCCCATCGGACTGCGTCGGAATCGCTTTTCGAATGATTTCGTTTAGCGCATAAAGATTGTTGGTAAAACAATCAGCCCATTCGCTAACTTCTTCGGACGCTGCTTCTGCCTGTTCCACAGGATTAAGTTTTTCAATTTCATGCAGATACTCCTCTATTTTATCAGACAGTTTTTCCAGTTTAAAATCTGGATTCAGAAGAGGCTTGCAATCCTGAACAAGCTTTAATATACCCTTGCGGTCATTGAGCTTAAGTCCGAGACGTCCCAAATCTAAAAAACCAACCTCGCTAAAATCTGCATCAGGCATGATTAAGGGGATGACCGTTTCGTTTGTCAATTTAGCCCATGCAGCACCAACTTCATTGAGGCAGACTTCACTGGATTTATAGTTTTTAGAGATAAAAAGCAGCGCCAAACAAGAAAAATTAATTTCATCTCTCAATCGTTCAGGAATATATTGTCCGCTTTTAACGCCCTGACCCTCCATACTGGAACAAAAAATCCTGTCTGCTGGGATATCCAAACCTAAAATCAGCACCTTCTCAACGAAAGGCTTTACAAAATCAATATCCTTAGAAGAATGGCTAATGAAAATCTTATTATTTGGCATGTGAGTAGCAGTAAATTCTAGATTAAATAGCAGAAGGTGCAAATCAAATCTACGAAATGATTTTATAATTGTCTCACCAGCCCTGCAGTAATTCAATTTGCTTACTACGAAACTAGTTCAGCACCCGGCACCATAAAATTTTATAGCGCTTATCGTTGATGGTTAACTTTGCTCAAACCGACTTATTTACCTTAAAACATGATGTTTCAAGATGAACTCGGATATTTCGACATCTTAATGGATTCGATTGCAAGCGACAGTGTATTTAATATAATGGAAGAAAGTAAGCTCATGAGAAAGATACGTGGGCTTATCGGAAACACTATACGCTTAATAGTATTAACTAAAAAGGCCACCGGGAATCAAATCCTGGCAGCCTTTTCCCCAAAACAGTTATACTGTTATTTACTTTCTTTGTTTTTCAGTTCAGTAACTTCGTTACGTCCTTCCTGTGCCAAAACTTTAATATCCTGGAAAGCCTTACGCAAACGAGTTCCCGCTGCTTTATTTCCTTTAGTGTAAAAAGCTGTTGCATCTGCTTCAGTAGCAGCTACCAATTCTTTCAATTTTTCAAATGCTGACATAATAAATAGTTTAAGGGGGTGAATTTATAAATTAATTGATGAAAACGCCAAATGCGCTACATCGACATTTCCTGGCTTTGGGAGGCACCCTTCTCCTTTCCAGCGGAAATATCCTTTCCTTGTTTCACCACTTTCTGAAACTGCTCCCTATTAACAGGCCTGTTGTCCAGGCTAAAAAAGTTCAGGTTACCAAACCGTGGTACGGCCTCCATCTGTAACTTCTTTAGTTCCCCCGCCTCAGTTAATGCAGTAACAACCGGGCGTTCCCCATCTTTCATCGCTGCCACAATAGCATTAAATTTTTCCGGGCTGTCCAGTTCCTTAATCCTGTAATTCGATAATTCCTTCTCCAGGTTAAAAGGATACCCCTCCCCATACTGTTTGATGATAAGATTCCCATACTTATCACGAGGTTCATTAAACTTATAGACATTCCAGGCCTGGTACTGCTCCCCTGCACGGCTGACCAGATCATCCCGATGTGCGGCACCACCCTGCAGCATATTACTGCTCTGAGTCATATTAAATCCCACACCTTTATTCACATACACCGTATTCTTCACCACAGTATTGCGATAAGCCCCCTGAAAATCGCGGGTTACATAATCCACCTTACCATCGTTCATGGTCACGAGCGACTGACCTTCAGTCAGTTTTCCATTTGCAGATACTTTACCAGTAAACAACTCACTATTGCCCTTCTGCTTGTTAAAAAAATCTATAGCAGCGATCGGGCTGTCAAACCTGCGCAGCAATGGTTTTTCCAATACCACGCCATCCTTGACATCCGTTCTCACCGCATACTGATAGTCATTCCCTAATGGCTTTACCTTATTGTTATAAGCCAGATCATACTTATTGAAAAAATAATACTCCGAATCTCCGGCACCTCTTTTCAGATGGGCAGTAACCTCCAAATGCCCCTTATGGGAAGGCAACTGAGCCGTAACTGCAATATTCTCCAGGTTTTTCTCCATTTGTTTTTCAATCTCTTCCTGCATCGCAGCAGGCATTTTCAGGGCAGCCGCCTGCTCCCTGAAATCTTCCGATGAATTTCTGTTCATCTTAAATATTTTTAAATAACTAAATGTGCAGGGATTGATCCTGCTGTTGTTTCTTATTGCGCTGTATTTTCTTTGCGCGGGTTTTTACCTGAGGCTTTGGTTTTAACGCAGCTTCCTTTTGCTTTTTCAACTGTTCCAGCGTAATCGGCTGTTGCTTCTCATTCAGCATCAAAACCTGTTTATTCAAAGGATTGGCCTGCAAAAAAGTCGTCTTACCATTTTCCTGCTTTAAAGCAACCTGGTTACCTTGTTCCATTCCATTCAAGGCTTTCACACTCGCCAGTTCCGGTTTGTTCAGCACCTCAGCAATCCGGCTCACTTCCTGCCTCAGGTTAAAATCATGATCCGCAGGTGTCTCTCTTAAAAGCGGACTCCCATCAGCAGTGAGGTTCTTAAAATCCAGCTGCATCCATTTGGAAGCCATGCGGTCTCCACCAATTGAATAATATTGCAGCACCGCTCTTCCCTGTAAAAGGTTAGCCGCCTCCCTGGCATTGATACCCAAAGCCACATCAAAAGTATAAGACCTGCTCTGCCCAGGATTCATCGGATCTTTCAGCATCCCAGTATAACTGGACATCTCGTACTTACCAGAAAGGTCTTTTTCAAAATTCAGCTTCACCAGGTAATTACTGGTCCCCCATGGAGAAATCATTTCGATCGAGGTCTTTGCCCGCTCAAAATCAAGCTTCCTATCTAATTGAAGCAGATCAGGATTTAAGCCCATACCTCCGAGTGCATCGTTAAGGCTTGCAAGGTTCTCATTTTTCAACTGCTTAAACTTAGCCGCCTGGATAGGCCGGTCATATAACATCGCTTTAAGCCTGCGTAACGCGCGCAGCACCGGGTTTGGATACAGTTGTTTTTCCAGTTTATTCACCGTTTTTTTAACCATATCCAGCACCATCTTTTCATCCGGGCTTGCACCTTTAGTAATCCGATCTACCCCTGACCTCAAAAAATCATACTTCTGCCTGGCAATGTCCTTATCAATGTCCCTTCCAAACACTTCCTCTAACATGATCATTTTATCTTGCCAGTTTTCGCAAAGCACAATAGCCCGGTTCACTTGCCTGCTCATGTCATTTCAGCTTTTTGGTATTGTCCCGAAGCAATAAAGGATATCCCGCTTTCAATTTCTGTTTAACCCTTTTAACTTTTTTATTAAACAAAGATTTCGCGGCATCCAGTCCCGCTCCGGCTAGCTGCGTACTTAAACTCTGGTCAAAACCCATCAGTCCAATACTGCTCACCGCATCTACACTACCCCTGTTTACCGCATCTGTTAACAAGGCTTCCGGCGCATTAATCCCGGGCATAGCATCTCGCTTGTCAAAAACCGTAAGATTGACCGGGATAACAGAAGTACCCAGCCGGATGTTGCGGATCTGCAAATTCAGACGCTGGTTACTGAACTCCGCAAGGCCAAATACCAGGTGTCCCTTGGGGATGAGCTGCCCGTTTAGCCGGACACTATCCAGCAGGCGAAGTTCTACTACCGAACCCTGTACGGCCTTTTGGTTACCCGCTATGACCGCAGGAATAGCTTTAAACAGGCTGTCAACCTCCCCGGCAACAGGTTTAACATTTTTCCTGGCCAGTTCAGGATTCTGCACCGCCATGATCTTATCCATCAGCGAATGCAACTGCAACATTTCCGGATCTTCCTCAGCAGGTGACTGCATGCTTTTCATCAGGCTTTCCAGCCTGGCTACATCTTTGCCCATTGGCGCATCAACTGAAAAAGCCGTTCTTCTGCTCAGTTCATCATAACTTTTAACTGGCTTCACCGGGCTATTAATTTCCCTATTGATGGCAGCCAGTTTCTCATTGATCTGCCTGGTCTGCGGGTCTTCCACAGGTACAAATCCAAACCGCCCGGCAACAGCTTCAATACCATTACTGGTATCAGCACCACTTTCAGTGAGTTTATAAATGCCCATTTTATCTTTAGGCTCCTGGGTTTTAAACTGCGCATCCGGCAGATTGGCATTAATCCCCTTAGGCTGTGCCTCAGCTTCAGACTTTTCAGGATTCCCCCATCCCATGGCATAAAAGGCCAGTGCTGAAAACAGCAGCACCAGCACCGGCAGGATCAACAAAATCCTGCGCTTGTCTACTCTTTGTTTGTTCATATCAAATAATTTTAATGGTGAATGATTAAAGGATTTGCAGCAGTAAGCTCAGGCAGTAAAGACCAAAGCCAGTGCAGAATACCACCAGCAGCATCAACCAGGTTTTACTGGAAATACCAGCGGTTTTCCCGTTGAGGTAATCCGCTACACGTTGCTGGTAGCTCAGTATGGCCAAAGCAATTCTTCCGGCAGTCTGCTCCTGCCCGCTGCTTAAACCCCGATTTTTTCTTTTACTAAATAGCCTCATGACCGGAACGTTTAGCTGCTACATCTGCATTGAATAAAGTTTCCCAGCCTTGTATCAGAAAGCCATGCGGGTTGTTGTCCGTCTGGATTTTCAAGTCCCTTACCGTACCCTGGGTAACCAGCTTACGAAATACCGTACTACTGGAGCGTGATAACTTCTGAGTCGCATAACAGGTAAAAGCATAGGGATAGACATTGATATCCAGCCTGGTGCTGTCCACAGTAATCTCCTGGGAAATATTGGCTGAGATCAGGTTATTGTAATAGCCCTGCTCGCGCAGGTTATCATAAGCTTTCTTAGCGCTTTGATCCGCCAGGTACAGCGCTTTAACCATACTTCCCTGAATGGCTTTGTCATCAGGACTCAGGTTAAAAAAGTACTGGTGAAAAGTCTTGATGTGATCCCGCAGTTCTACTTCCAGGTTACTTTTGCGTTCTGAAGCAAAAGCCTGCAACAGCTTCCCGTTGTACAATACATGAACCGTTTGCCTCTCCGCGCGGATCACCTCGCAGAATTTATAAATCCCGAAACAAAGGGTCACTACATTTGCCAGCAGGAAAAACAAGCTGAACTTTTTAATGTGCTGAAAAGCACTGTCTATATTTTTAAGTTGTTTAAACATAATTGAAAAGCTTACTTGCCAGATACTTTGTCTTTGAAATAGTCACTGCCTTCAGAAGAAGAAATACCGCCGGACATTTTTCTCGCCATATCGCCGAAGGCATCCTGTTGCATGTTGTTCCCCTTGTGCACCTGATCACCCAGGATTTGTCCACCGCTGACTACCAGGCTATTGATTTTGGATAGCATGGCATTGCCCCCACCGGCATTGACAATGTAATTTGCTACACCAGGAACAGTGAAATACCCGAATATGCCAATGATGAGGAACACTAGATATGCGGTATCGGCCGGGCTGAAAAAGGTATCTCCCTCCAAACCAATCTGCGAAATGTCGATTTTTAACATGTTCTGCTGGATCTGTCCAAGGATTGTCCCAAAGATGTTCGCTACCGGGAGCCACATAAAAATGTTAATGTACCGCGCCAGCCAGATCGTGAGCGTATGCTGGAATCCATCAAAGACCGCAAAGCCAAAGACCAGCGGTCCCAGAATCGCCAGCACAATCAAATGAAAAGTCCGGACGGTATTGATACAAAGCGCAGCAGCTGCAAACAAGACCTGTAACACCTCACTCATCCATTGCTTGATGCTGTTGCGGAAATTGTAATAACTCTTGTCCATCCAGAACTTAATGTCATTGCCTACCCCTTCAAAAATCCCCTCTTTTTCTCTGTCCGGATCTTTAGGATGGGTAAACCGATACCACTTTTCACTATCGCCCTGCCCGGATTCCCCCACATACATCTGCCACTGCCTGCTCTTCTTAACCGCGGCTTCCTTTTGTTTGAGCAAAGTAGCAATCGCCTTATCAGATTCCTTGACCATCCCCCCGGTAGCAGAAACCACAGGCTGCAACACCCCGTTCAGCAGCGAAATCACCAAGGGAAAAAGAATAATCGCCATCCCCAGGGCAAAAGGTCGCAGTAAAGGATAAAAATCCACTGCCTCAGCAGCTGCAATCTGCCGCCATACCCGGGAAGCGATATACCATAAGGCGCCAAAACCCGCCACACCTCGTGCCACCCCGGTCAGTTTACTGCAAAGTGGCAGCATATCCCGGTACACATTGTCCAATACCGGCTGCATACCACCGATATAACCCGCCCAGTCCGCACCACTCTGCCCAAAGGACAGTATGGGCAAAAGCGTGGCCAGTACCGCAAAAAATGCGGTGATTAAAAATGTCTTGATCATAAATTATAGAATTAAATTTAGCGCGCGTTGAGCACGTTACAAATCATTATAATACTTCCTCAATCCCTCAACATCTGCCTTCTCCCGTTGCCGCTGCATGTTCAGCGAACTGGTCTGCCGGTTAAAACTCCGCAGAAACATCAGCTTATCCTGGGTATCAGCAAAAATCCTATCAATAGCCTGCAAGCGTTCATCGTCAGTCATCCGCAATTTCCCCGCAGTAATCACCATCGCCAGCTGATCCAGGTTATCCAGACTCTGACTGAACAATTCCCCGTACACTTTCCCCAGGTATTCCAGCTCTGAAACGGTAAAATTACCACCAGCGCTAAACCGTTTAAACGCAGATTTGTATTCTGAAACAATATCCGACTGATCGGAAATGATGTCTGCAATTCTTCTGTATTTCCTCACTTCAGGACTCACCAGCATCATCCCATCCAGGAAAACCTCGTGCAAAGAGAAATTACCCTCTGCAATGTTCTTCACCGATTTATATCCCGTAGACAACACATCGTAACCTTTTTTCATCGAGGTAAGAATACCCTTCAGCTGGCTGAGTTTTTCCACATTCAGCAGCAATTGCTGCGCTTCCTGCGACTGCGCTAAAGTCCCAAAAGAACAACAGCACAACAGCAATAACATTAAAAACAAATTCTTCATCGCTACTCTTTAAAGTGAAACATCCTGTTCATATCCTCCAGTTCCAATACTTCAGACTGCCTATGCCGGATCAGCTGCCTGGCATTGCCAATAAAATCCTGGGTAAAAGCAAATTTCCCCAGCATACTTTCATATACTTTATTCAGCCTGGACAAACGCTCATCGTCCTTCATTTCGAGTCTGCCCGCAGTAATCACCAGCAGCAGTTCCTCCAGGTCATTATAACAGGCCGCAATCAGCTGATCGGCAACCAGCGCGATATAGTCCAGGTTTTCCGCAGATAAAAAGGCATTCCCTTTGATACTGCCGAAGGCCTTCATAATCGAAACCTGTAAAGCAATGATCTCCGCAATCCGCGCATCCTTACGAATGGCCGGACTGACCTGCTTCAATGAACTGATAAAGGCATTGTGCAGGTTAAACTCCCCATGGGTAATGTCCCTGATCGCCGATAGCCCACCATCAACAATCTTGTAGCCCTTTTTCAGATACCCCGCATAGACTTCCAGTGCAGCAATCTGCTGCAGGAGGTATTTTTTCTGCGTTTTCTTTTGCTTAAACCACTCCCCCCAGGTCTGTGCCTGGCTCAGCTGAGCAAAACCGATGCAAAATACCAGCATCAGGCAAGCTATCTTCCTACTCCAGTTCATACATACGCTTTAAGGTTTTGACTTCAAAATCTGATTTCGCCCGCTGGATTGACAAAGTGATGTTCTGGTTATTGAACTGCTTCAAATCGGCATAATTCTGTTCCATCTGCTCAGCGGCAGCACCAATCAGTTCCAGCCTTTTCGCATCAGACATCTGCGTTTTAAAAGAATTCACCAGCACAAATACCTGGTCCAGGTTCTTGATACTCGCATCCAGAATACCCCGGTAGACTTCTTCCATATGCAGCAATTCATCCGCGCTGAAATGTTTATCCTTATTGAACAGACCGATTGCCCATTTGTATTCCCGGACAATAGCTGCCTGCACTTCCGCCAGATCTTTAATCCGTTTATAAGTGGCAATCAAAGCCTTCACTTCCCAGAGCTTCTGGTAATAATCCGCATACAACGCGCGCTGCCTTTCCGTCCAGTCTGAAATCTCCGTCAGTTTCAACTTAGACAACTGATTTTCAATCACCTTCTGCGCATTTTGCAGCCAGATCGTTTCATTCTGCAGCCGCTGCACCTTCAGGTCAACCGCCTTAATGACTTTTTTTACCCCCGCCTTAATCACCTCCACAATCGCCAGCTGCGCATTTGCCCCTGTGGGCAAAGCAACCAGCAAAGTCATGGCACTAAGGGGCAGGACAACCATATAGGTTCTCATATACTGTTTTAATGTCTTCATAAATTTTGTTAATTAACGCGCTGATACCTGCTGTTTTCCAGCATCAGCAACCCTTGTTTAATGTCAAATGAAATGACCCTCCCTTTACGGTTCTCGGTCATGCTTTGTGAGCCCGGGTCGTACACCGCCTTCCATTCTTCCCGCTCTAACTGCAAATCTCCAACCCTGCCCTTTTCATCGATCAGCTGAAAACCCGTTTTGCGGTGGATCAGGTAATTCAGGTCTTTGTCGTGTTCCACTACCAGGGTATCATAAGCAATACTGAATTCAGAGGACCCCTGATTCACATAGGTTCCAGGGATCTGCCCTTCAATACCAGTACTACAACCAACAATGAATAAATACGAAACCACAAAGCCCAGAAATGCATACTTGAAACTTTTCATAATTAAAAATTTTAAAGGTTATAAACTGATTTTACCACTGCGGATATCCGCTGCCAGAGCAATCACTCCCTTGTGGATGTCACCATAGCGCGCGGCATATTCCTCCACTTTCATTTTCTCGGTTTCTTCTGTAGTATATATAAGGTATTCCTCCAGACAAAGCTCGTTCCGGTAAACATTCATCTGCTGTCCCCCCTGATCTACAAAGATCTCCCGGTACTGTTTACCCTGCTCATTTGCCTTGTTCAACGAAAGCAGCATGGTTTTCGCTTTATCTGATAAACCCAGCACCTCTTGCAACTTGTCAAACTTGTTCATGAACTTGCGCATATCCAGGAAAAGCTTGGTATCAGAAAGGTTGATCACCGTTTCTTTAATGATTGGAGACGAAATCAAATCATCCACTTCCTGGGTAATCAAAGCTGCAATCCCATTAAACTTCCGTACGGTTTTATATAAATATTTGATAAATCCCGCCATACCGGTCTTTGCAATGGCGATCCAGGCTTCATCAATCGCCAGGATCTTCCTTTTACCCTTCAGCTTTCTCATTTTAGAAATGAACATTTCCATAATAATGATCGTCACCACGGGAAACAAAATTTCATGCGACTTGATTTTGTCCAGCTCGAAAACAATGAAGCGTTCATTCAGCAGGTCCAGGTTCTCGGTTGCGTTCAGCAAATAATCAAACTCACCGCCCTTGTAATAAGGATTTAAGACATATACAAAATTCGACAAATCAAAATCCTTCTCCTTCACATCCCCGTTTTTCAGCACCACCATATACTCCTGGAGCAGGAACTCATAAAAGGAATTAAAACACGGGAAAACCTCCGGATGAGCTGCCAGATGCGCATAATACAAAGTAATCGCCCCGGAAATCGCCACATATTCCGAGCGGTTATAATCCTCACTGTCTTTCTTCCAGAGCGCAATCAGCAGCGTTTTCAGACTTTCCTTTTTTTCTACATCCAGCACATCGTCTTTGCCAATGTAAAAAGGATTAAAGCGGATTGGATTTTCCTCGGTATAAGTAAAGTAGTACCCTTTTACCGCATCACACAAACCCTTATAACTGCCCCCAATGTCAATCGTTACACAATGCGCTCCTTCATCATACAGCGAGCGCAGCAAATGACACATCGCTAGTGACTTCCCCGCACCTGAAGAACCACAACAAAAAAGATTTCTATTGGTGATCAATCCCGATTTCATCGGCGCATTGAACAAATCCAGGTACACCGGACGGCCGTACAAACGGTCCCCTAAACGAACTCCAGAAGCATCAGACCTGCAAGCCGATTCCAGGTTCAAAAAACAGGCCGCCTGCTCGGCAAAGGTGTCAAAAGTATCGTTCATCGGAAAATCCGCTTCATTGCCCGGCATCCCTGCAAACCAGATCTGCGCGGCACCATCACTTTCCTCTTTCACCACTGCATCCATTACCGCCATCGCAGACCCCACCTTATTTCTCAACTCCGGAAGTTCCGAAACCTGATCTGACCAGCACAGCACATTAAAATGCGCCTTTACCGGCAGCTTCTGGGTCACTACTGCCTCATTTAAAAAATCGTTACAGGCATCCCTGCCCACGGCATTCTCACGGGAATAAGCAGACAAAGACTGCAAGCGCAGTTTTTTCGCCTCCAGCGCTTTAATCGTTTTCTGCGCATCCCCGATAAATATAAACTGGTTGTACACATGGTTACAATCCAGCAGCTGACCCAAAGGCGTCGCAAAACCAATACTAAAGCGCGTCTTATCCGTAGAATACTTATCATAATTGATCCTGGAACCACAAATCGCAGGCAAATCCACCGCATCTGAAAGCGTATACAATTGACAATGCTGATCCCCAATCCGGATTTCATCCCGGATATGAATGTCCCTGATCACCGGCTGCTGACCACGCCTCAACAGAAAACAATACTTTTCAATAACTCCCGGCTGACTCGCTGTCCCGGACAGCTCCGCATCCACAAGCCTGCGCAAACCCAGCACCCCAGTATCCAGCAGAATCCGCTCAAACTGCCCGCAGGCAGATAAAAAGCCAGCAAACATTTTCTCATCCTGCATCCGCACCGGAGCAATAGATTTCCGAAGGATATTGGAGTAACTGGAAGAAGACAACTTACGACCCGCAGGCTTATGCGTTAAAAACACAAAACACTGGTGATCCAGGAAAGTCCTATCCTTAAAAAACTCCACAGCAGCACCAGACAAAACATTATCCGAACTTCCTGATACCCCGACTTTGGCACGCTGAAACCAATCCGCCTTATGCAGTACCGTCCCCGGGTTCAATACCCGGATCGCCTTGACAAAAGCCTGGTGCAATGCCTCAAAATCCGCTACCGACTGGGTACCGATCACCGGCAAAGTCAGCTCATAAGCAATCGTCACATCCCCGAACATCGAAATCATCGCCCCGGATTCCACCTTCCATACCGGCATTATTTTTTCAATCCCGATCATACCCTTTGCCTTTCCGCATTACTTTGCGCCATGCGCAAACCCGTAAACACCCGCCTGGAAGAAAACTTCAGGTAAAGAGGCAATCCACGTTTAGCAAAATATTTACTCAATCCATGTACTCCAAAGCGCTTAGATAACCTGGTCACCACTAAAAACAAAGCAGTGCCCAAAAACACAATCACAGGCACCACCACGACCAGCGGAACACCCAGAATATACATCAGCGTAAAACTGAGCAAAAGCAACACCAGACCGGCCGCCAGATAAGCAATGTACTGCCCATACAAACCCCGAAACTCAATCGGCTTATTAATGCCCTTATTGATTTGATAAATTGAACTCATCATCTTAAAAATTTAATTCTACAGCGGGCAAGGCCATGCGCCATCTTAGACTAGGCTAACCCCGCCCGCTGAGAACCCGTTAACCCTAAACCCCGAAGAAAGACTTCAGTACCGTCGCCACAATCACCAGGAAAATGCAGCTGCCAAACCACGCAGCAGCCACCTTATTGGTATCCGGCTCACCCGCATTCCACTTATTGAAAACTTTCACCGCCCCGATCAAGCCCACTACCGCACCGATCGCATACACCAGATCACATCCCGTATCAAAATAACCCGATACCTGATCCGCCGCAGCCCTGATCCCGGCCTCTCCATCCTGCGCCCGGGCAACGACACTACTCAACACCCCGTAAACCGACAGACACATCGCCAGTAAAACAAACCGGCCAGATAATTTTCTTCGCTTGCCAAAAGCCAAAGCATCACTGTTTTTTTTCTTCATATCTCTTATTTAAAATTCCCTGATCAGCAGTCCAATCACCGCCATTACCTATTTGGCAGGGAATTCAAAAAAGAAGATTCAAAAAGAAAACTCAACAAGAACCTACGAAAAGAACCAACAAAACTCCTAATCCAAAAGACCAGCAAGCTCGTCCTCTGAAATATCAAAAGGCAAATGCTCCACAATAAATTCCGCCAGTTCAACCCTTACTCCACCAGCAAACACCTTTGGATACTTTTCACGGATCATCCCAAACAGCGCAAAGAAATCCGCCCTGGTTCCATTCTCCATCTCCAACACCGAGCAAATGCCCTTAATTTCATCCTGCACATCCGCCAGATCACCCAAAGGATCTAAATCCCTATCCACAGACTCCCTGGGCACAAAACTGAACTCATCCGCTTCCAGCACACTCACCCCAGACTCCCCGGCAACACCACCCATCAGATCCAGCTCCAGCTCATCCACCTGATCCTGCCAGCTATGCGCCAGCGGCTCAGAACTCTTTCCCCTACCCGATAAAAACCCCGCAATCTCCCCCCGGTAAAACAGCAGCCCAACCCCCGCATACCAGAGCACACTCAACACCAGCGCAGCAATCAAAAACTCCTGCCAGGTAAATACTTGTAACATCATATCTTTTATTTTTTATCCGCCACGACATTGCAGCGGATTCACACCACAAAATTTCAAAAGCCCAAAATCACTTGGTCACTAGTAGAGATCAATAAATTAAAAAAAACAACCAAAATCCAAGCAAAACCCATCCAAAACCACCACCAAACCCACCAAAAGGCAAAAAAAACAAACCTAACCCTCCAGGTCATTGTCCATATATTTCAGCAAAGCCTGCTGCAACAAATCCAAAAAATGCGTCCGGCTGATCCGCTTTCTTCGCTTAATCTCCCTAAACCGATTCGCAGGAATCCCCACCTCCAGCCCAAAACTCTCTTCCATCCAGCGGAAAATCTCCGCCAGCGACACCTTACCATCCCCAATCTGCCGGGACACATACAGCGCATAACCCAGCTCCACCAAATTCACCACCTCCCCCGTCCAGTCAAACCACTTCTTATCCACGCCCACAGGCGCAACCACCGCAGCAGCCCTCACCTCCAACACCCGAAGCTCCCCCAGGATAAACTCCCGCAAACTCTCATAAGCAATAAACTTAGAAAACAAATAATCCCCCGGCGTAGAAAACTCCCCATCCAGCTCCCAAAACTCAGGCAACAGCACATCAGGCACCATCCCATCACGCAAAAACAACAACTCATCCATCTGCGTAAAACCAGAGCGGTAATACTCATACAAAAAAGCATACTGCTTAAAAAACCTGGAAATAAAAGCCAGTTCCTCCACGTAATAAGACCTAAGCATCTCATCGGTACCCACAGGACGCTGATTCAAAATCCCAAACAAAGAAACCTGGTAAATCTTCAGCGCATAATACTCCGGCTTTTCAAACTTAAAAAAATAGATTTCCTCCAGCTGGTCCCGAAAAGCCACCGTCGTCACCCGCTCCCTGACCACAGCCAGAAAAGCATTAATCAACGAAATCGACTCATTAAAACGAGACAGCAAAGAATAATCCCCACGAGCCGCAATCCCCTTCAACCTCAACCGGAGATCCCGGAACTCCTGCTTAGCATTATTGTTTTTACGCATAGCATTATAAATTTAGATAAACCCCACCGGCACCCGTTAACTGGCATTAATTCATCACCCCGGCAAGAAAAAATTAAACAAACCTCATCAGCCTAAAAAAGCTTTAAGCCCACAATCTAGCCACACAGAAAAAAGAAAATGTAAGGGAAAAAACGTAAAATAAATAATACGGGATTACCCGTACAAACACCCAAAAAAAAGAAAGAAACTCCTGATCGATTCCCTGAAAAGCGCTATAATTTCAGGTGTATCAATATAAAAATGACGCATTCACTGACAGCGCCAAACCAGAAAAAATGGCAAAGACTTATTTATCAGTGTTTTTTACTACTTTTCTGAAAATTAGAAACTCCAGAACAGTACAAACCAAATAAATTATCGAGAAGCAAAACGGTATTATTAGCGGACCAGCAGGCGCAAGTCTATACTCGTAAAAACCCATCAAAACATTAACACCCAAAGAACCAACCCAAACCAAAGGGACTGCTGAAAACGTCAGAAAAGACAAAAAATAACTCCGCTTAACCTTGTCAATTTGATTTAGAAAAACAAATAAAGAACCCGCAATCATCACAGCAAGATAGATCAATGAATAACCCAGGTTTATCAATACATCCATAAAATTAAAAAACCTTTCTAAAAAACTAGTACCAGCAGGCACTAACCCGTCAATAACAACCCTGTACAGCATAAACAACACCAGACTTAGCACCACATTAACCAGCCAAAACCTAAATACAATTTTCCTCATATCTTAACCTAATACACTGAATACAACACTTAAAAAAAGACTTTCTGCAAATTTCCATTTATTTTCCGGAAGGCCTTCGCAACATTCAATTCAATGTAAACAAGTCCGCAAATTAATACAATTTCTACCAAGAAATAAGCTATTCCAAAAATGCCAAGTATAGGAAAGTATATCATCAAAAGAGCCAGCGTCAAAATAGCATAAAGCAAATTAGCTATACCAATGCCAATTATAAAAGGTGTCCAAAGTTGCTTCAAAAATAAATAGCACGCTATTGAATAAATACAAAAGCAAACCGCTATTAAGGAAAGCGCATTCAATATCCATATTGGCATCCCAACGTACTTATTGAAATTCCCTAATATCACAAATAAGAAAAAAGCAGTCAAAAAAGCGCCCAACCCATCAATTAAGAAAAGCACTCTTGGCTTATCTGCTAATTGACTTATGATCCTTCTTACTATTTTATTCATTTTAAAATATAGAATTGATTCCTCTTTTTGTACTCCATTTTAAATCGAATCAGTGAATTACAAACCTTAGTCTACTTACCATCTGAAAGCAAATCAGTTACAAGAGAAATCAATTCGAAAAATCAACTTACTTAACTGCATTTTTGGCAATCGGTTCGATTTTGATTACCTCAGTAATCTTTTTCTTAGACGGAGTACCGTCCTTTTTAAGATCATTACTTATTTTTAGTGTTAATCTGATCATATCATGAGCAGGAATTTTTGAAGGCAGCAAATCAGTAAAACTTTTCACTTTGAAAATATCAGCAAGTAATTTTAAATGACGGATGCTGTACTTATCTGGCACTGTTAACAACTCAACTTTCCCAATAAATCCAGAAGACAATCCCATTCTATGGCTAAGCTCAATTTGACTAAGACCTCGACTTTCCCTCAACCCTTTTATATGCAAGATTAATCGATAATCTAACTCAGACATTTCAATAGTTTTGATTTCCTCCATAGGTGCATTCTAAGGAGGCAAGTGAATAAAAAAAGCAATTTTTAACACCTCGATATATGGAAGTGTAATATATTATTATTATATTAGTATTATGAAGTAAAACGAATTAGAGAACTAATCAAGCCTTTTATATAGGCATTATTGAAGAGTCTTGCAATCTCCAAATCTCACGCCGTTGACGCAAGACAGCAGATCATGCCCATTTCTTGTTATGGATATGCTATATTCGCATATTCTAAAATAAGAGTGGGTTCTGCTGTAAATCCGTGTCAACATAAGGCGTGAGAACTGAATGGAGATTGCGGTTGGCAGAACCCACTTTTATATTTTGCCTCCTCTTCATATTATAAAACTACTTTTTATTAATATGAAAACTTTCCACCACTTACATCACTCAAACAAGCTTATCATCTGTCCACCTGACTGACAATCACAAAGCAGGCAGTCCATCAGCATTAGGGAGCAGACCGTTCTGCCTCGCTTTACCCCCATTCTTCTCGCAAATACTAACCAATAACCATTCATAAAAACTGTATGAAAAAATCGATACTCATCATCGCAATGGCCACGCTTTGCCTTTTTTTAAAGGTCAATGCGCAGCAACAAAACACAACTATAACCGGAAAAATAACCGACCAAAAAGGCATACCCATTCCGGGCAGTACCATCAAGATCAAAGACGAAAAGGTTACTGCCCAAACGAATACCAAAGGTGAATTCAACATCTTCACCAAAAAACAAACAGGCTTATTACAAGTCAGCTACATGGGCTATCAATCCACAGAAATCCCATTTTACCAGGGAAAAACAGGCCCGTTTAACATCATCCTAACAGAAGATCAAAGCGAACTGAAAGAAGTAGAAATCGTCAGTACAGGTTACCAATCAATTCCAAAAGAAAGGGCAACAGGTAGCTTTGTTCAGATTGATAATAAACTCTTAAACAGATCCGTTTCAACTAATCTATTGGATCGCTTGGATGGCGTTTCCAGTAGTTTAATTTTTAATAAAAATGACAGAAACATCAATGCATCCCCAATAACAATTCGCGGTATAAGCACGATCTATGCTACACGTCAGCCATTAATAATTATAGATAATTTCCCATTTGAGGGAGATTTATCTTCAATTAACCCAAACGATGTAGAATCCATTACTATCTTAAAAGATGCAGCTGCATCTTCAATCTGGGGTGCTTTTTCAGCAAATGGAGTCATCGTTATCACCTCAAAAAGCGGGAAATTTAACAGCACTCCTAAAATTGAAATCGCTGGAAATATAACTTTAGGCGCTAAGCCAAATTTGTATTACTCACCACAACTTAGTTCAGCAAACTATATTGATACCGAAGAATTTTTATTTCATCAGGGGCATTACAATGACATTTTAACAAGCGCTACATTTCCAGTTGTTTCACCCGTTATAGATCTATTAGATAGACGCGAGAAAGACAAAATCTCATCAGCAGAATTGGCTTCACTTTTGGAAAAATATAAATCCCAGGATTTAAGATCAGATGTTGCAAAATACCTCTATCAAAAGCCTTTAATTCAGCAATATAATTTTAATATCTCCGGAGGGGGAAACAATAATAATTACTATTTCAGTGCAGGGTATGATCATAATTTAGAAAATGTAAAACGGAATGAGTTTGACAGAATTACAATCAGCGGCTCAAACACATTTAAATTCGGCAAGCATAACAATCTGGAATTAACAAACATCATTTATTATACAAAAAATGAAAATGAGTTAAATGGCAACAGTTCCACTGTTTCTAACTATCCCTATTTAAAACTAAAAGAAGCTGATGGCACGTTTGCAGCCTTACCTAATCTTTATCGTCAATCTTACATTGATGAGCTGTATCATACCGGTAACTATTTAGATTGGAGCTATCGTCCACTTGAGGAACTGGCACTAAACAATAAAACCAATAGCCTAACTGAATTTAGGATTAACACGATGTTCAAATACAAAGTGACAAATGATTTCCAAGTCTCCCTTCAGCATCAATACCATCAAGGAAACCAAAAACAGTTTAATCTAAATAGTTCAGATAGCTTTTATACCAGAAACTACATCAACCAGTTTACCCAATTTGATCCGTTGAAAAACACTTACACTCGTCCAGTACCATTGGGAGGTATTTTAGATTTAGGTTATTTAAATTCTATCTCACAAAATGCAAGGTTCCAAATGAACTATAATAAGAATTTAAATCCTAATCATAATATTACAGTTTTAGCGGGTGCTGAGATCAGAGAGATTACCACAGACTTCAATTCGCACAGAGTTTATGGATACAATGAAACAGGGTCAATAAATACGATTGACTATTCAAATGTATACATGCTCACGCCGAGCTTCAATACCAGTATGATTAACTCCAACATCTCTCACTTAGGAACTGCCAACCGTTTTCTCTCCTACTTTTCAAACCTTGCCTATAATTTTAAAGACCGCTATACATTTTCTGCCAGCGCCAGAAAAGACGAGTCAAATATTTTCGGTGTTAAGACAAATCAAAAGGGTGTGCCCTTATGGTCTTTAGGAATAAGCTGGGACATCCATAAAGAGCCATTTTATTCACTGAATTGGCTTCCTTACCTTAAACTAAGGCTCACTGATGGCTATCAGGGAAATGTCGATAATTCACTTTCATCACTGGTTACGGCAATTGTAAACCCAGGCGCAGCGAATCCATTTTTACAACCTGTATCTATCTTATCAAACCCACCGAACCCGGAATTGCGATGGGAAAAAGTTAATACCCTTAATATAGGAGTTGATTTTTCGCTTAAATCCTGGTTAAGTGGCAGCTTAGATTACTATATAAAGAAAAGCACAGATTTAATAGGGAGTAGTCCAATTGATCCAACAACCGGAGTTTCAGAATTCAAAGGCAATACAGCATCCATGAAAGGGAGTGGCATAGATGTCACATTAAACGCGAACAACTTCAAAGGGAAGTTCAAATGGAATACCATTGCCTTATTCAGTTTCACAAAAGATATTGTTAAAAAATATCAACTTACACCGCCTACTATAGGTAATACTTTTTATGGGATCAATCCCATCGTTGGAAATCCTCTGTATTCTTTATACAGTTATCAATGGGCGGGTTTAGATCATGAAGGAGATCCTCAGGTTTATTTCAATGGTACTCCCAGTAAAGATTATGCCCTGATCAGTAATTCTTCTGATTTATCAAATCTCAAATACAACGGCACTTTAAATCCAACGATGTTTGGAAGTATAAGAAATGAATTTTCCTGGAACAAGTTATCCTTGTCAGTCAATATCACCTATAAATTAGGCTATTCATTTAGGAGACCTTCCATTAGCTATTTTAATCTATTTGGTGGCGTATTAAGCATGCCAAATGATGATTTCGAAGCCCGCTGGCAAAAGCCAGATGACGAAAACCATACTAATATTCCATCGTTAAAATACCCCGCGAACAATTTAAGAGATCTTGCCTTTCAAAATTCAGACATCTTAGTTCAAAAGGGAGATCATATCCGTATTAAAGATATTGGTATTGGGTATGAACTGAATAAACAACAGCTTAATTTTTTACCATTTAAAAGTATAAAGCTTTATAGTTACCTCAATAACATAGGCATCCTATGGAGGGCAAACAAATATGGAATAGATCCCGACTACGTGCCTTTTGGTTCCCCCATCTTCCCTAGCCCTGTTACTTATTCATTTAGTCTGAAAATCAACCTTTAAAATCTTGTGAAAATGAAAAATAGAAAAATTTTGGCACTAACGACATGCTGCTTTTTACTTTCCCTTTTAGGATGTAAAAAAGAGTTTTTAGATAAAAAGCCATCCACAACGCTAAATGTTCCAACCACTTTAGCGGACATTCAAATGCTTTTGGATAATGTTCAAGAGTTAAACTTTAGTGTCGGCCTGGGTGATTTGTCTTCAGACAATTTATACCTGGAATTTAACACATGGAAAAATCAACCTTCACCCTATAGCTCAAATAGCTATATATGGGCAAAGGATTTATTTGCCGGACAGGGTAATATCCCAGATTGGAATCGCCCCTATAAAACCATATTAACAGCAAATGTTGCGCTGGAACAACTTAGAAAAATTCAAAGAACTGACGCTAATAACAGGAAATATGATGAATTGAAAGCAATGGCACTCTTTATCAGATCTTATATGTTTTTTGACTTAGCACAGGTGTTTGCATTACCATACGACGAGCATACTGCGAGTGTAGATTGGGGAATTCCATTAAGACTTGAGCCTGACATCAATAAAACAACGACCAGAATGACCATCAAGGATACCTATGAGCAAATCTTAACCGATGTATTTTTAGCAAGAGACCTGGTACAGACCGGTTACGATCTAAACTTTTTAAACCGGCCTTCTAAAGCATCAGTATATGGTTTTCTATCTCGTATTTTCTTAACCATGAGAAAGTATGATAAAGCAGGATTATATGCCGATAGTGCCCTTTATTATCATGATAAGTTGATTGATTATAATTCCCTGAGTAAAGTGTCTAAGCTACCGTTTAACCTTGTGAATGATGAAATGTTATACCCCTGCTTTTTGGTTACCAACTATCCGATTTCCAGTCTTTTTAAATCGCAGGGTTATTCAATTGACACCTTATTGTACAATTCATATCATCCAAATGATCTAAGGAAGCAGATCTTTTTTTCGATAAATGGCAAATCAATTAATAGAAAAGGAGGTTATGGTGGAGCGCGTTTAAATGAAAATTCTATAGCCACAGATGAATTGTTTCTCACAAGAGCAGAATGTTTTGCAAGGGCAGGCAACGCTCAACAGGCGCTAAATGATCTAAACAAGCTGTTATCAAAACGTTTTATTACCGGCACCTACAAAGACAAAACTAACCTCAGCGGAAACTCACTTCTTGATACAATTTTACTGGAGCGCAGAAAAGAACTGGTCAACAGAGGAACGCGATGGAATGACATCAGAAGATTAAACAAAGAGGGAGCCAATTTAGAACTGATCAGAAACCTGAACGGGCAAATTTTTAAGCTGGCTCCAAATGACCAAAAATATGCGCTCCCGATTCCTCCAGATGTAATTTCCTATACACTTATGCCTCAAAATAATCGCTAGAAATGAAAGTACTTATAAAATATTATGCAACACTTGTTATGCTTATTGTTGGGACAAGTATTACCTATAGTCAAGAACTTAACCGTATAAAAACAGAAAAATCAACCATTATGACAGATTCCATACCCACTGATTTTGGACAATTTGTATTTAAAGACTCCTTAGATCATACCGTCCAGCTTTCTGAATTCAAGGGTAAATTCTTA
Organism: Pedobacter sp.; assembly: GCF_041645105.1. Taxonomy (GTDB): domain Bacteria; phylum Bacteroidota; class Bacteroidia; order Sphingobacteriales; family Sphingobacteriaceae; genus Pedobacter. The sequence continues at coordinate 148,722 of NZ_JBAZQQ010000002.1, read as the reverse complement.
ATGATAGATTTATGGTACACCGGATGCGGAGCTTGCATCTACGCAAATAATGGCTTAAAAATAGTCCATGATTCCCTAAAAAATGAAAACATTGTCTTCCTTAGTATTTCAATTGATCAGGATAAAACGTTCTGGTTGGAAAGCATCCGAGAAAACCAGCAAAAAACAGCACTGAATTATTGGGCTGGTAAGTATGCACCTGCTAAAGGGACTGTTACGCTATATACCGGAGAAGTAGGAAGGAATCATGAACTCGTTAAAACTCATAACCCAAGAGGAACTTATCCCAAATTATTTTTGGTCGATCCTGAGGGAGAATTAATTTCAGCAAAGCCCCCCAGACCCGATTATGAACCAAATCATTTAATTGAGTTCATTAAAAGATATCTGTAAAAGAAAGTAAGTATGGCCATAGCAGGCCATACTTAACCCTTTTTATTGAAGTGAATTTTCTCCTCTTGAATTTAAGACAAATTTTCCTCCGACAAAATCATAAGTGCAAACTACACTAATTTCTTCAGCACAATCGTAAACAGTGCTAGGCAAAATCTGTGTATAGTTTGTGGCAGTTTGATCTGCTGCAATCGCACCAGGGGAAGTCCAGGCTTCAGGCGATCCGTTGTAATAATAATTGGCCGCTAAAGCTGATGCTTTATCTGAATTTGTAAATGCACTGAATCCTACCGCCAAGCCAACTACCAGAAGGCTCAAAGCGATTTTTTTAATATTTAAACTTAACTTTTTCATGTTCTTTTTTAAAATGTTCGTTTTGCTTTTCCAAGCCAAAATGCAAATACAGCCAATGCCATAAAACCAACATTGAACCATAAATGCTGTCCCCAGCTCAACTTCTCGATGATCAGATTACAATGACAAGGCAGCTTCTCGGCCCAGAACAGCATACTTAAAATGTATCCTGTAAAGACCGTCATTAATCCTAAAAACCCATAGAGTCCCCATTTACTTAATGCTGGTATCAGCAATAAAAAACAAACTATAATTTCTGCTATCGGAACAAACCAGGCAAGGTATACCGCAGCCCCTCCGATCACAGAGACTTTAGACAACCCTTTTACAAAGGTTTCATGATCTGCAATTTTACCATAAGCAGCAGAAGCAAATAAAGCGAGACAAAGCAAACAAATGCCATATACCGTCAACTCTGCGGCTTTACTTGTTAACTGAAGTAGTTTACCTTTAACAGTTGTACTTTCCATTCTGATTTAACTGATTGTCCATTGTAATCATTCCTTATTTTGCCTATTAGGTGCGCACCCCGACATCATTCAACCTGCTTCAGGTCAGATTCGTCAGATCGCGTCCCGGGAATAATGCATCTTTACGGTCATGTACTGCCTGCAAATAGACAGTAGTTCGGTTTCCATTCATATCAGTAATATTTGGTTACCCCTAAATTCTGAAATGAAAAACCGTAAAGCCACGATCCAGATCGCAAAAAAATACGATCCAGATCGTGTCTCAATCCGCAGCTGCCAAAAAATATCAGAAACAGCACCTGCCTTGTCTACTGGATCTGAAAGACTATGATGATATTACTGACTGGATAAAAAATGATGGAATAGTTCATATAACTCCAAAAAAAGCGGAACCAGTCAGTTGGACCAGCACCGAAATTTACAGGTACTTGTAAAAAGAATCAAGATTCAGATGATATCTGTTTTTATATTAGATTTCATCAATCTTATTACCGAAGCCAAGCACCAATCTTAGTTCTTTTTACCTTTTTCTTTAGATGGGGCCGCTACACCTTTCTCATTGATGCTTTTTCCGGGGGCCTGGGGAGTAGTGATCTGTAATTTATATTCACCCACTTCCTGCACAGTAAAGGTAAATTCACCATTTTCATTTGTGATCAGATTTACCTGATTTCCCCCAGGATTTTTTCCGCCCTTTACGATTACACCTTTAATCGGCTGACCAGGAAGGGCCATCCTATTTTCGGCTGAAACTTCATTTTTACGTCCTCCAGAATATGTTCTTACCACTCTTTTATGGTTCTCAGAAGGCGTACTGCTTAAGCCCTTCTCACTGATACTTTTTCCAGAAGCCCCAGGTACGGTTAACTGCAATGTATATTCACCGGTTTCGGTAACCGAAAATACGACTTCACCATTCTCATTTGTAATTGCAAGCATTTCCCTCGGGCCAGGATTTTTACCACCCTTTACGATGATACCACCAATAGGATTACCCGGTTTTGCAAAAGCGGATGTATTTTGCATCGGATTTTCTGAAGCACTACCATCCTGCTGGAACAAAGGATTCACCAGATTGACACCATTATCGCCTGGCTTTGTTACTTTCCCTTTTAAACGTCTGCGGCTGATCGCATTACCCAGCGGGATACTGAGCCCAAAATTTATCCCAAAACTATTGTATCTCCCATTCTGATCTTTTGGCTTGCTGCTCCCCATGCTCATCTGATCCTGGCTATAGAACCCAGCATCGTTAACTTTACCCTGGGGTTTAAATAACTCAGCCTGAGTTTTAACATCCAGACCACTAGTATAACTTCCTTCCAGGTAAAAGCCCAGCTTTCCAGGGAAGAAAGCCAAACGCAGTTTAGGAACAAAGGCAATCCCTGTAGTTCTAGCCGCCTGCTGCGCATAGATCTCTTTACTATAACCAACAACGTTCACCGTACCCTCTTGGACCACACTAATCGCATTTTGCTTTAAACTCATATAAGCCGCGTTTAAAACAGGCGACAAAGTAACCTTCCCAAACGAAAAATTAGCCTGTACACCAGCCTCAGCTTTAAAGCCATTGTGCTTATTCCCATCATTATTTACCCAAATCATAGGTTCTGCAGACTGTCCCGAAATATTGTAAGCGGGAAGCTCAGCCAGGTTATAATCTCCCCTGCCGGCAAAATACTCGCCCCCGGCATTCAAACCAATCGTAAAGAAGTGTCCGGTATGGCCAGCCAAATTTCCATTTCCTTCTTTGGCAAACAAGGGCACATATGCATTTGCACCTAAAGCATAGCCATTAACCAGGTTTGTTTTAGTTTTGATTGAACTGCCCGGGTTATTTATTCCTCCACTTACAGACAATTGTGTATTCCCGCCTGGATTTTTACCGCCTTTTACAACAATACCACCAATCGGAGAACCAGGTATTTGTGCGGTAGCGCAAACACAGATAGTGGAAAAAAGGAGTGTGAATAACGTTTTCATGTTAAAAGTTGTTTAGTTTAATGGTATATCAAGCCCAGCATAAAAATGTTACCCCTAATTTTATCATTCTACCGATACCAACCTTTTTACAGCATGCAAGCGATAATTTTCCGAACCTTAGGCAGAAAACTACACAAGCTACCAATCCATGCTATTTTATCGTATATTTAAGAAATCAGATTTAATGAAAAGCGAATTTCAGAGATTGAGCTATCATGCATTAAAGAATGCCTTGAAGAAAGCTTCTTCAGCATATAAAATTGAAATTCTGGAAGAGGTAATCATACCAGAGGCCAATGTTTTTCTTTGCAGGTATCATGACAAAAGATTTAATGTCTATTTTGATCTGGCTTACGGACCCGAAATAAAAGCAGTTGACGGGATAGATAAAGATGAATTGATAACGATTGAGACGTTGATCCATACATCCATCGGTTAAAAAGAATGAAAAAACACTATAATATCACTTTCGCACACCATACTTCGCCCGCAAACGACCAAGGGTAGCAGGCGCCATCCCCATAAAATCCGCAATATAATTCAGCTGCGTTCTTAAAAACAAATAATCCAGCGTAGCCTCCAAATCCAGATAACGCTCATCCACACTCAGCAGCTTCATGTCCTCCATATGCTCAAAACGCAACTGATTGTAATCCCCCCTGACCCGCTCAGTAATCAGCTCGACTTCCACAAAAGCAGCTTTCAAAACCAGCCAATCTTCATAGCTCATCAAAATCAACTCACAATCAGCCTCCGCCTGGATCGCCCTAAGCGAAGGCTGCTGACCAAAAAAACCCGGATCAGTATACACAAAACTATCCGGCAACCAGTACCAGCTCGTTTTCTCCTTCAGCGTCACCTTGTTGATCCTGATCTCCCGCAGCAAACCCGACAGCATAAACCAAACCATGCGCTGAGTACCCCCAAAATTCAAAATCCGAGCATCCTTCTCATAGCTGGTCTCATACAGCACCTTTTTTAGTTCCAGCTTAAACTGCACACTCAATACCATCACCGTTTCCAGCACTTTCAACAGCCGCTCAAAAGCAATATCAGAAACAGGTTTTATTAAATCACCCATAACAAAAGCATTAATTTGAAAAGCCCAGCACCTGCTGCAGCTCAATTTTATTTCTTACCTCCAACTTATAATAAATCCGATGCGCATGAGTATCCACCGTCCTAGCAGAAATGTGCAGCAAATCCCCAATCACCTTATACTCCAAACCCTGACAAAGCATCAAAGCCACTTCCGCCTCCCTCGCACTCAAACCCATCTCCAGACAAGTCTGATTAAAATCCGCACGCTGCTTCTCCTCCATCGCCTCACGCTCCTCCCTATACCTGCGCTGCTTACGTTCGAACCTCGCAGACTGACATAAAAACAATACCGCAATCACCGAAAACCCCGTATTCGCAAACAAAGCCTCCACGCACTGCTCCACCCCCAGCAAAACCAAAAAGGGCATAAACCCCCAGGGAAAAACCGCCCAATAAACCGCCAGCATCTCCACCCGCGTATAAGCATCAGCCTCACCCTCTCCAGCAAAACGCAAACGAATCGCAGCAAACATCTCATACAACAATACCAGCCCATACAAACCCGGAACAACCAACCCATAACGAATCGCAAATTCCAAATCACCCAATACCGGATACAATACCACAAAAAACACCACATACGGCAACAGCAAAAAAATCACAGTCCCATACAAAGCATGAAAGCGAAGCGAACGCAACTCAAAAGACACATAAAAATACAAGGGAAAATAAGCCCCCATCAAAAACCCCACCCCATAAGCCATTATATTCTGAACCACCACAGAAGGCCAACCCAAATCCGGATCAGGAAAAATCCCCCCAACCACATTATACACAATCAACAGCACCAATAAAATCAAATACATCAAACGCCGCTTATCCGCCGGCCAGATCAAATAAAAATACAATTGCACACTGAGCATCATCAGCTCCAAAATCACAAAAACAAAAGTGACCAGATGCATTTCAGAATTAAAAAGCAACATAGGCAAAACGTCAAATCAGAAAATCAAAAAATCAAAAAATCAAAAAAACAGAACCCCAAAGCCAGCATAAAACCAGCGCAGTCACAAAGGGAACAGCTCCCATAAGAACATAAAAAGAGTACAATAACGAAAATGATCAAAACAATGTCCCAGACACCAGAACAGTCCTCAGACAAAAGCTATCCAGACAACTGATTAAAAAATCAACATCCGCACAGCAATAATAGCGCAAATCATTACCCTAAGCCAAAGCTGGCGGAGATACGCCAGCAAACCATAAATGATACAACTTCCCAGCAGGGCGCAAACACTCCAAAAGATTCTCCTTATGCAAAACCTTAAACAGCTTAAAGACCCCAATCACCCCAATAAGTAACTGAAGCATCCGAAATAAAGGAGAAAAAGAAAAACAAACCCGATCAGGAAACAATACCAAAACAAAAGCACTTTGCCACATAAAAATCCTGACCGCACCAAAATGCCCGTAAAACCTAAACGCATTAGACTTTAACAAAATCCAAAACCGCATAGCCAAAGCACGACGACCAGCAGCAACACCGAAAATACCATTGTTTCCAAAGACGAGCCTTAATACCCGGATTAAACATCGTCTTAGCTGAGAGTTTAAGTTATTCATGATAAGAGGTTAGTTTATACAAAAATAAACCAGTCAGAAATAACCCGTCTTAGTAAAAATTAAGTGAAACCACCAGAACAAAGCGATTCATCAAAAAAATAGAGAAAAAGCAAAAAAAATAAAGCAGAAATCAAAAAACTGAAATCGCAAAAAACAAAAGTAAACCACACTACCTCAAAGGATAAGCAGGAAAAATCTCCCTGCGCAACTTACTAAAAGTGACAGGATTCATATTCAGAAAACGAGCAATATACATATCCCTGAACTGGAAAACAGTGTTCCCATAAAGCTCCCCATACAACTCATAAAACCTGCGAATCGACTCCCTGTTTCCCAAAGCCATCATCCAGGACTTATCCAGATCAGCCCCAAAAGAACCAGCAACCACCCGAAGCACCGCATTCAAAAACCAGGGAAAAGCCAGATAAAGCTCCCGGATCTGCTCAAAACCAACCTCCAGCAAACGCGTATCCGCACAAACCATCAACCCATAACCCGAAGCCACATTCTCCTTAATCCCCTCCGGAATCAAAGCCAGCTCCCCCTCCCTAAAAATCCGAAAAGGTACAACCTCCTGATCCCCGTTATAAAAAAAAGCAAACACAAAACCCCTGGCCACAAAAAAAGCCCGGTCAGCCGCCCTACGTTCATATTGCAAAATCATCGGCTTATGATAAACCAAAGTCTTTAGCATCCCAAAAAACCGCCCCTCAAAACCCATTTCCGGCAACCTCCGATCCGCAAACAAACAGCCCATCAAAGCCTCAAAATCCTCCCGGGACGTAGGTATTCCTTCAAACCAAGCCATAATCAAACCTTAGAGAAAAATTAAAAAAGAGGAACTAATACACCGGATAATTTAAATTGTCAAAATATTAAATAGCACGTCATCCACTGATATTTGTTGAGAAAAAAATGTATATCGTGTCCCAACCAAATCCTTTTATATATATTCGATTTTTAGAATGATCACTATAATATAATGAATAGAGAATATGTAATCACTTAAATTAAAAAAGTATGCCCAAAATAATTTTGAGCATACCATACACTATTTATTTGTCTTTTATAACTAAGACATCAACAGGTTCAATTCGTCGTTCAAATTTGAGATTATACTTTTCTAATTCTTTATTTACTTCTTCCATATTGGTATAGCTTTTTGGATTTATTTCCATATCAATATTGAAATCAATATTGCTTCGATCTGCAAGTAATATAGGAGAATTCACAAAGTATGGATGCCGAAAAGAGACCATTACTCCTCTCATATTAACGTTGGTATATTTTCTTGCATTTCCTGTACTAGTTGTCCAGGGTTTCCCACCCTTACTTCTTAAAACGTCATTGTTACCCGTTGAAATTAACACCCAGCTATCTTTTGGCCGTCTTTCAATCTTAAATTTATATTGAGGAAAATAATTTGCTAAATCAATCTGCATAAGGTTGTCGAGTCGATCTTTATTTCTTTTGTCAGTCTTAATTTCATAACAGTAAGCATTCATTTTTCTCCATTCTTTTAAGGGTGCTCCCGTTGTGTCTGAATGTACTTTCAAAGGCTCTTTGACTTCATTATGGATTGAATTATCTTGGAAAAAGTCATACCCTTCACCAAACGCCCGTGCTGCCATTTGTTGTATAGATACGTTTTTCATAACAAACCTTACAGTCTCAGTTGTATCACCGTTGATATCGGTGGTATACATTCCTCCAGGGAGATTAGGAATATAGTTCGTAAAGATTGAATACTGTTTAAAACTATGCGTACGAATACTATCGTTTTGAGCCAAGTATGGAAAAAGTGGTTGGGAGATCTCATAGTCTGCTACTGTGTCAACTTTACTTCTTAAACTATTAGCGGTACTTCCATCGTTTAACACAGCCTTTATCTTGTCAAGGTTAACCTCACGAAATCCAGTAATAGCAATTACTTTACGTTCAGGAAGTTTGATCCAGACATAATGGGGAATAAAATAATGAGGAAATAACTTCGCTAAAGCAGAATTGGAATAAAGATTAGGCAAAGCTAATTTCCTTCCTAACTCCTGCTCCTTTTTTACTAAAAAAGGATGTACCTTCGATTTCGGTTCGTCCGTAATTGAAAGAAACAACAAATCCTTTGGTAAGCTCTTCATTAAATCATCCATTTTAGGAATCATGGCAACACAGGGTCCACACCAGGTTGCCCAAAAATCGAGAATGAGAAGTTTTTGGTTTAACTCCGATAGTTTTACAGTAGGACGAGGGAAATTGTCAACACCTTCCAGTTTTAAATCAGGAATAGTCTCTCCAACTTTTACGTTTGAGTAAATTTTTACTTCTTGTGCTTTTGTTGTCACATTTTGAATTATAATAGCAATTAATACTAGATATATCAGTTTCATTTTTGTGTTTTTTTTAAGGGTTAATAATTAATAAGTTAATTAGCTATAAAAGAAATACTTCCGGCATTTATAGTGTGCAGTAAGACACTCCTCCGCAAACAGAAAATTATTATGCAGTTTAAATACTTTTGTATAGCCAAATTGCTTCACATATATCTCGCAGCTCAGTCTAGTTTTCTTTCGTTTTGTGTAATGCCTGATTCACTTATTTCTCCTTGTGGAATAGCCAAGACATAACGACTGCTTTTGGGGGGTAAGTTATAGAGCTCTCCCAGATAAGTACGAGTTAATGTTTGTGCAAATCGGCTATCAAGATTAAGACGTCGCAGATCCTCCCACCGTCTTACTGTAACCAATTCTTTTCTTCGTTCCTCCAGAACCCAATGCAAGACCTGTTCTGCATCACTGGATTGGTAGCCAACAAAAGTACCATCATATCGCTTCTGACAGAGTGTATTCAAATAATCTAATGCTTCGTTAGTTTTATTGCTTCTGGCCTCGCATTCAGCCGCAATTAAATAAACCTCGCGTGTAGTTAATCCGCAGAGCGATTGGCTTAATCCAGTATATGTTCCGATAAATCTACGGGCAGCAGTAAAAAATCTAGATTTTCGTAAATCATTTGATGCATAACTATCATACAAGCTTTGTTTAACCAGGAATGTTGAACTATTGTTCACTCCAAAGTTATCACGTGCCCAAAAAAGAATCTCTGGGTTAGGTGTAGTAAAGGGATGAGCAAATGTTCGACTTGTCGATATAACTATTTTATTGTAATCCAACAGTTCATTTCTTAGTTTAAGGGCTTCTTTTGCATTGGATAAAGCATCCTCAAATCTTCCCATATTGAGATTTACACGTGATAATTGCGCATATGCCGCGGCTTTTATTGGTCTAGAGATAACGGGCTGCTCATTGGGTAAGAGATCAATAGCGATATTAAGATCAGCAATTATCTGGTCATATGTTGCTTTTAGCGTAGACCGTTGAACAATTTGTGTAACATCTGCGCTTAGTTTAAGTGGTAAACCGGGCGTGAGCTCTGCAATATTTTCCTGATAGGGAGCGCTAAATAATACCGCTAACTCGTGGAAAGCAAAAGCTCTAAAAAAATAGGCGGAACCTAATAAGGCATTATATTCCATCTGACTAGTGCCGCCTGGCGAAATTTTCTTTAATCCTTCGATAACAATATTGGATGGAAGAATTTGTTTATATGGATATGTCCAGGATGGAGTAGAAAGCAAAGTTTCATAAATATCTACTTTCCACAAATAACTATTTCTTGTTGTCGCGGATTGCCCGACTATCGCAGATTCTAAAAATTCGAAATCCCCGTCCATAACGACCGAAGAATGTCCCTGCACATTCATCACTCCAGTATTGTCCAACAATGCCTGATAATCCTGTAAGGTCTCCGGTACAACTAATGATTTTGAGGATCGTTCATCCAAGAAATCCTTATGGCAGGCACTAAATAAAAAACCTAATACGATGAGATATAGTTTAAAAACTCTTTTCATGATATAAAAATTAAAGGTTTGCAGAAACACCTATAGAATAGATTCGAACCGGAATAAATATGGATTGATAATAATCTGGATCTTCAAAAGAATTACTTGCTTTCCAAAGGATACCAAGATTGCTTGCGATTCCGAAAAATCGAATTTGCTGAAATGGCAAGCTCTTTATTTTGGTTTTAGAAAATGTATATGATAAGGAAACGTCATTTAAACGAATATGATCTCCCTTTTTTATTTGATTTTCAGATAACTGATAAAATCCACTTCTGGAAGTATTTGTGGGCAATTGATCAATAGATGGAATATCGGTTACCAATTCGTCTCCCGGCTTATTCCACGCCAAAGAAAGATCAGCATGTTCCCATCCACCCAAATTTACATTAGAATAATCAATAGCATTTCTTCTAATAAAGTAACCAAGCCTATAGGAGATATTTGCTGAAATTGAAATATTCTTAGTACTGATGGTATTTCGAATTGCACCATAGTACTTAGGCCGTGCGGTTCCAAAATAAATAAGATTTTCAGGATTTCGGCGAATGTCATTGGCAATACCCGCCCAGTCTTTAGAGACTTCTCCATTTAGATAGCCCATGGGATCACCATTAGTTGGATCAAGTCCACCCCACTTATACCCGTAAACAGAATACAGTGGTTTTCCTTCATATGGGTATGTTCCTGTTCCAATCCCATCTGTCAATATGGTGAAGCCATTTGTAGTGGACAAAAATTTTGCTTTTGTGACTTTATCAGTAACAAAGCTCAATTGAAAATCTGTAGTCCATTTTACGGCACCTGTTAAATTATGCGATTGTAAGTTTAAATCTATACCTTTTGCTTCCGTATCTGAATAATTTCCTGTAAACTGATTAATACCAGCCTGCTCCGCATAAGGTATCGTGGAAAAAATATCATAGCCCCATTTTTTATACCAATCCAATGAACCATTGATACGGTTATTCAGCATGCTGAAATCCAATCCAAAGTTGAGATTATTTATCTTTTCCCAACGAAGGTTCGGGTTTGGAGCCTGTCCGACAGATGCATACTGTAAACCTGTCAATGGATCAACAGCACTGCTATAATTTATAGTGGTTAGCGAAGTTAAAGACCTGTTAACGTTGCCTGAGCGGCCCCATGTAGCCCGTAACTTTAACTGCTCTAACCAATCAACCCGATAAAAATCTTCCTCGTTTATCTGCCATCCCGCTCCTATGGAATATAAGGGAACACCACGTTGATTGGTTCTTACACCGAATATATTACTTTGGTCAAAGCGCAATGAGGCATTCAATAAGTATCGTTTGTCATACCAATAGCCTACGTTGCCATACCATGATACAAACCGACTCGTTAGTTCCTGTATCCTGTCCACATTCGGTACGCGGAATTGATAACTAGCGCTCGGATAAATGGATATAGAGTAAAGTGTATTGTAGTTTACAGGTACGCTGGTCGCGTATTGGTCATCGAAACCATACAGCCGGGTAAGTTGTGTATTTGTCTTTTGACTGCTGATCTCATAACCTGCCAGTGCGTTAACCTCATGCAGTTTTCCAAAGACCTTATCATAATTGACTTGCGTCCTGAAATTATGTGAATTGATCGTGCCTCGATCTGTATTCAATATCCCACCAATAGGAATTGTCCTATTAACGCTGTTGTTGGTTGTATTAATGGTTGAATAATAGTTGATCAGATTCCTAGTAAAAAACGTTTCTTCGGAGTAGTGACTTCTATTTAAACCGTTAGAATTTCCATATTGATACCGAATCTCCGCGTTTAACCCAGGAATGATCTTATATCTTAATGCCGTATTGAATCGGTATTCTTTTGTCAGGATAGATTTGTCCGCATTCTTTATCTCGTCCAGCGGCCTGTATTGCCAGTCAAGAAAACCTTTGCTTTCCATATCATCAATAAACCCCTGCCTATATGTTCCAACAGTTGCTGAGGCATTACCCTCATCATCAGCAAACCTGGCATAAGGGTAGAGAAAGTTACCTCGATATCCTTGATGAATCGTGTAGTAGGGAAACTCAAAATTGTTTTCATTTTTAGTATTGGTATAATATAGATTGGTCTGTAGTTCCAGTTTTTCTTTAATAAATGCGTAAGTATTATTCGCATTTACAGTTAACCTATCCAGGCCATTTCCGACTTCACTATTCTTATTTTTGTCATACCCAATAGAAATCAAATATCGGTTTTGGTCGTTGCCCCCTTGCAACTGCAAATTGTATTGCTGCCGGCTTAAAGGCCTATAAAAGTATTTTTCTATATCGTTGCGCACATCATAGTTACGCCAAGAGTCAATTGTTGCATCGATCCCCGAAGCAAGTGCCGGGTTATCTCGCTTTTTAATCAGCAGTTCCACCACTGGAGTTAATGGATACTGAAGAAGCGATTGATTTAGTTCCGCAGGTTTATACACATTCAGATCAAATAAGCGAATCTCGTTGTCGATAAAGTCTGATGTACTTACTTTGGGTTGATAAAACAGATCCGGACGTTCACCCGTTGTAAAGGTTGTATTAAAAGTCAATTGTGGTTTTTGGTTATACTTTCCTTGCTTTGTTGTGATTACAATTACCCCATTACCTGCCCTTGCCCCCCAAATGCTTGCCGCTGCCGCATCCTTCAATATGGTGATGTTCTCCACATCATTTGGATTGATGTTATTGATATCATTTTCATATGGAAAATTGTCAACAATTATCAATGGCCTGCTAGTTTCTGGATTAATGGAAGTCTGCCCACGGATTACTAACCCCTGTGCTCCTCCAACTCCTTTGTTGAAAATCAGCCCCGGTACTACATCAGCAAGTCTATCCATTACGTTAGTACTCACTGTACGGTTTAGCAAGTTATTGTCTACCTGTGAAAACGATCCCGTTGCCCTCTCCTTCGGCAAAGACTGATAACCAGTACTCGCCATCACACTCACCTCATCCAATTTCCCCGAAACCAGCACCATCCCAATATCCCCCATATCCTTCTGCGCCTTCAGCTCCCGGCTCTCAAAACCCAGATAAGAAATCACCAATACCGCATTCTCCTCCACACCCACCAATACAAACTCCCCCTTACTCCCCGTCATCACCACCTTCTCGGTCCCCTTCACCCTCACCGTCGCACCAGCCAAAGCCTCCCCCTTCTCATCCCTCACCACACCTTTGACATCCATCAGCAAAAACCTCCCCATCACCTTATCCAGCAAACTCTTAGGTTTCTGCTTAATCACCACCATCTTCTGTTCAATCTTATAGGTCAGCTCCTGCCCCTCCATACAAGCCTTCAAAGCCTCCTCCAAAGAAACATTCTTCAGACTCACCGTCACCGGTTTAGCCTCCTTCAAATTCTGGTCATTGTAAAAAAAGTGATAACCACTCTGCTTCTTTAAGCTCTTAATCACCGCCAGTAAAGGCGCCTTATGCTCAGTAAGCGTAATCTGCGCCGTACTAATCGCACTCACCTGCATCAACATCGCAGTTAAAAAAAATATGATCAGGTTCAATCTCATAATTACCCCCCTTATCCTGCCAGATCCCCTTCCAGACAAACCCGGAAAACCCTCTCCAGCCACAGGCCAGCCCCTGCCAAACAGCAAAGACACCGACCACTTCAGGTCATTAAAATTCATTACATTTGTTTTAGTTTAGTTCTTGTTCAGTTGATTCTCAAAAATTATTCAGGACAGATCCAAACCTCGCCGGGCGTATCGCAAGTACTCCCGGCTCCTTTTTTTTTAGTGATCCGCCTGATCGCAATAGTAACCTATTTCCTCACGATCACCCTCCTTCCCTCAATTTTGAAATGCACCAGATCCGTCATCTCAATCACGTGCAACACCTGCGAAATCGTCTCATAGCGCCCCATAGAACCACTAAAAGTCTTATCCGCCAAATTATCCTCATATACCACCTCCACATCATACCAGCGCGAAAGCTTACGCATGATACTACCCACGGTCTCCCCCTCAAAAATAAATATCCCGTTCTTCCAGGCCGCAGCCTCCTGCACATCCACCTCGTCCACCAGCAGCTTACCAGCCCTTAAAACAGACTGCTCACCAGGCGACAACACCTTCTCTCCTTTAACACCCACCAAAGCACTCACCCGCACACTACCCTCCAGTAAAGTCGTCTTCACCGCATCCTCATCCCCATAAGCACTGATGTTAAAATGCGTACCCAAAACCTGCACACTTTGATCCCCCGAACGCACCACAAAAGGACGTGATTTATCCCTAGCCACCTCGAAATATCCCTCACCCGATAAAACCACCTCCCTTTTCTTTATATTTTTAAAATTCACCGGATAAACCAGTTTAGAAGCCGCATTCAGCCAAACCCTGGTTCCATCCGGCAACTTCACCTGATACTGACCACCACGAGGCGTCTCCACCGTATTGGTTAACATCACATCCTCCACCAAAGCATTATCATTCCCCTTCACCTCATACACCAGCTCACCATCCGCATTCTTGCTCACTCTAATCCCCCCCTGCATCGCCAGCTCACCACTAGCCGCATCCGTCAAAGCAATCTTCCTTCCATCAGCCAAAGTCAAAAAAGCCCGGTTACCACCCGGAGCAACATCCTGCACCACAGCCATCTCCGAACCGGGCTTCATTCCATCCTTCTTGTTATAATAAAACAAACCAGCACCCAGCACCAACAAAACCGCAGCAGCCGCAGCAATCTTAGGCCAAAGCCTGCGCACCCTAAGCACCTCACGAGGGGTAGCCAGCACCTCCGCATAAATTTCCTCAGAACGGTTCCCCCTGAGCTCCAGATCATCCTCCGCCTTCATCCTAAGCCAGTAACCTTCCATCAGCTCCTTCACAAAATCCCTTTGCTGCTCATCCTCCAGGACGGCCGTCCATTCCAGCTGCTCCGATTGAGTAAACGCATTTTCAATATAGCGTCCGTGTAAGTATATGATCCTGTCTTTATTCATTTTTTTGAGTCCGTTATCCAAAGCGCAAACACGCCCGTTTCTCTATAGACTGACGAAAATCAAAACAGGGGCAATCAGAAATAAAATATTTTTTTTACAGCAATTTAAAGATGACAATCAATGCCGCCACATCCGTATGCTCGCGCAGATAATTACGCAAAAAACGAAGCGCCAGCTTCATGTGACGCTGAACCGTCTGAGGGGAAAGACCCAGTTCATTTGCCACCTGCTCATACTTTAATCCCTGCTGGTGACACAACTGGTAAACCCTTTTCTGCTGAGGAGGCAACAACTCCACCGCATCCAGTAAAACCTTCCGCGTATCATTCAACAGAATCAGCTCTTCGGTATCATTGTGAACCTCTTCCCAGGAATCGCCCATCTGTAAATCCGCCCTGATCTCCAGCTGCCTGCGGTACATCGCATCCATCGCACGGTTACGGGCAATCGTCAACAAATAATTCCCCAGATGATTAATCTCAGTAACCCTAGTACCCATCAGCCAGAAACGCATAAAAACCTCCTGCACAATCTCCTCTGCCTGGGCCTCTGATTTCACATACTTCATTGAAAAGGTATACACCCTCCTGTGGTAATGGTCATACACCGAGCGAAAAGCATACTCGTCCCCTCCAGCAATCTGCTTTAACAGGCGCGGTTCATCAGGCAGTATCTCGGCTAAATTTGCCATCAGGGTTGATTTGGTTGTTAGTTTTTGAATGGAATTTATCCCTTAAAATAATCAAATTCCAAAGCAATAGTAAAGATTTATTTTTAAAACCTTGTAAAACAGCCAGAAATTGCTGTTCCACAAACCACCACCGGAAATGGCTATGAATTAAAAATACAAACACGTCAATCAGCGATTGCCCTGCTACTTCAATCCTATAAGTTTAACAAAGTCCAGGGCATATAAATCTGTAAAAAGGTTATTTACATCTCTAAAACTCACATTCACATCGATTGAATGATTTTTTATTTCCAAAAAGATAGTTTGGAATAAAAAGAAATGAAGCCATACCATAAAATTATCATCCGCATTCCCCAATTTTCATTAACGACCACTTTAAGCGAGGCCTGGAGCCCACTACTGGAATCCATAAAATACTCCTCACCGGCTTTTTACGAACAAGTTAAAGACCTAAAATTTGAAGATTTGGGCAATCAAACTTTACAGCTTCAAAAAACAATTTACAAGTTTTTTAACCGTGCAAAATACCGCTGTCCGCCGTTAGGAACTTATTCATCAATCGGTGTGATTGAAACAAGACCACTTGAAACTTCAGCATTAGTGATCCATGAAGAAAGAAAACTATATGCCTTTGAAGACTGGTCACTAACCACCAATATAAACAGAGCAGTAACCGGCGAGATTGAGCCAAACCTGAAACTGTTTGCCAATAGCACCTATTATCGAGTTGAAGATAGCATAAGGTATGTTAAACGAGCCGGTGAAAAATTTGAATTGTCGGAAATTGCTTACCTGCCAACTGTAATAGAAATCCTGGAACTGCTGCAAGCGCCAATTACTTATGAATCACTTATCTCTAGAAACGAAGACTACGCCAGATATGTTATTCCAATGATTCAAAGCGAGTTGATTCTCACAGAAAAAGAACCCAACTTAATCGGGACAGACTATTTTAAACGAACAGGTATTAAAGGAGAACCAGAATCTAAAAAATACCTGATCAGTGAAGTTTCTATGGAACAACCTTATTTATCAGAGCATACCCTAAGACACATCCCTTCACTCATAAAATTGCTAAAATCAGGCTTTCAAACCAATTCTGTAAATTCAAATATTACCGACTTCATCAGCAATTTCATCAAACGATTCGACCGGCAAGACGTACCATTAATGACAGCACTGGACCCCGAAATAGGTGTTAGGTACGGAGATTTTCACAACCACCACATCAGCTCTATTGTAAGCACCATGCTTATCGATAAACCAGAGGAAGAGAACAAGTTAGCAACATTTCTAAAACATATTTTTGACAAACCTGTATTAAACACGACCATCAGATTAGATGAAATTATAAACGAGCTTCCTCAAACAAGCAATGAGCTGCAATTGTCCAATAGCATATCCATGATCTGTAGGGTTAATGATGGAAATATTTATGTAGAGCGCATTGCAGGGAACTCATTTACCCAATTATCGGGAAGATTTACATTAGCTTCCAATGAAATTTATTCCTTGTGTAAGGAAATTGCCAGCATTGAAGAGAACTCAAATCCGGGTGTATTGTTTTTTGACATCAGCTACAATGCTGAACGAGCGATAGACAATGTTAACCGAAGAAGGGCGATATATCCATACGAATTGAACCTGCTAAACTATCCAGGCAGCCAGGAACCATTATCCTTGCAAGACATCGTTATCTCTGTTTCGGGGAACAGAATTATACTTAGATCCAAAAAACTGGGAAAAAGGCTGATCCCGCGCATGGCCTCCGCCTATAATTACCGGCGGTCAAAATTACCCATTTTTCGTTTTCTATTCGATATCTCATTTTACGGACTCATTCCAGACCTTACATTTGATATCTCAGAAATTATCAAAGGAAAAAAATATTATCCAAAAGTTCAGTTCAGAAACATTGTACTCAGTCTTCCCAAACTAAGGGTTTTAAAATCAGATTTGAAGCCGCAAGCAGGATTATCACCTGAATTGAGATTGCTGCAATACCTGAGTGAGTTCCAGATTGGCTCAGTTGTACGTTTATCAAAAGGTGAAGAAAATGCTGTCTATGATTTAAATTCTAAACAACAGCTTACGCTGCTCGTAGAAGAGATCTTCAAAACAGGCGAGGTTTTTCTGGAGGAGTTTTTATCACCTCAGACTCCACTTGTTGTGAACCATCAAGGGCAGCCCTACAATAATCAGCTGGTCATTCCATTAATTCACCAGAATGAAGTTTATCAGGAAAGCAGTCCAGTTGACCAAGAATATCATCAACAACGTTTCTTCTTACCTTTGGACCAGTGGCTTTATTTTGAGGTATTCAGCTTTTCAACACGTGCTGACGACATATTAATTCAACTCCATCAGCAAACTGCACAATTTGCTGATCATATTACAAAATGGTTTTTCATCCGTTATAATGAGAATGGGGCTCATATACGCTTGAGGGTATTACTGAAAGACAATGTTCATACCCAGTTTATCGAGCAATTGCAGTACAATTTAAAACCCATGGTTTTATCAGGAACCATATCCGATATTGCCATTCGAAGCTACCAGAGAGAAATGGAGAGATATGGTGTAGCAGATATAGAAAAAGTAGAAAGCCATTTCCATCTGGATAGTGAATTTGTGGTACAGCAAATAAAAGAAGGGTTAACTGACCTGGACAAATACAATCATTGTATCAGGTTATTTAACCTTATTAAATCCTATGATATTATCGGAGAACCCCGGTATGAAAAATGGATATTAAACATCAAAGAAATGTTTGAATCAGAACATCACCTGGGTATTACCCAATTCAAAGAAGTAAAAAAGTACTTTCAAAAACATAGAAATGAAATCCTCTTATCTATAGATAATTTTTCAGCAAGTGAAATTCAACTTTCAAAATCCATCTGCAGCATCATTAACGCTTGCCCGGAGAGAAGAAAAGCACCTATGTTTACCGATCTGATGCATATGCACATCAATAGACTATTTAGTGATTTTCAACGGACACATGAACTTATCATCTACAGTATTTTAACAGACGTTCAAAAAATGATGAAGTATAAAGTTAAAACCCAAGACCAGTAGTGCGTATGGAGCTGATAAAGTCACTTTTATATTTTTCTCCAAATGGAATGACCTTATTGCCTTCGAGATACACATCATATGCATCATACTTGATAATTTTGTTCGAGTTTACCAGAATTGACCTGTTTATTCTTACAAAATATGGAGGTTGAAGAACTGTACACATTTGTTTTAAACTCAAAGAGCAGAAAACATTTGAATCGTCCAGAAAAATGGTACAAAAATTAGTGGAAGACTGGATATAGCAGATATCACTTGTAGTAATTCTGACTCTCACCTCTCTTCCATTCCCTGGTACATAAATATGAACTGGATTGGTCATCGTATGTCGCCTTGATTTTGCAATTTCCTTCCCCTTTTCAATCGCAGCTAAAAACCGGTCATATTGAACAGGCTTATACAAATATCCAGAGGCACCTTTAGAAAATGCTTCCTGGGCATACAAATAATGTCCGCTGACCAGTATCACCACATGTGAACTTCCTATCCTTTCCAGAATATCAAGCCCGGAGAGATCAGCTATGTCAATATCCAGAAATACCAGATCGATATTTGAAGCCGGATTCTGGAGTATCTGCAATGCCTGCTGTCCGCTTTGAGAGGAACCAGCATTCTCCAATCCATCACTCTGATCTATATACTGGGTCAAAAGCCGGATAGATGAAGGATTGTCATCGACAATAAAACACTTTAACATAATTTAATGGTTAATGATAATTCAAAAAAATCTTTTCGATCTCCTACTTCCAATACATATTGGCCGGGATAATTCAATTCCAATCTTTGTATTAGGTTTTGAAGCCCTATCTTATGACTGCAAGTTTTATGCGCTGGTCTTTTAGCATTAAATGTCCGTAATAGAAGCACCCCGTCTACGATTTTAAGGTTAACCATTGGAATGTTTTCCAGGCAGTCAAAATCTCCGTATTTCAATACATTGACGACTGGTTCCAGAAGAATTTTTGGTGGGATCTTGAGATTTTCGTAACCGGAAATATCAATATAGAAGTTATTAAAAGCTTCTGTTTCTTTATACAAAGAGTCCAGTTGTATATATTTCTTTATATAATCCACTTCCTCTTCAATAGTAATTTGTCCCATTTGATCTGCTCCCATTAGTGCATTGGAAGATATCTCAGCTAACAATGCTATTGATTGAGCCAGTTCCTTTGAAGCATGCAAACTGCGTTCATAGAGACAGGTGAACACATTACTCATTAAATGGGAATCATTTTGAGAGCGAAGCATGTTATTTTCAAGCCGGCGTAAATGTTCTGTTTGTTCCTTACAGATGCTTTCCAGACTCCTTGCGTAACCAGCATAAGCCAGGGCAAATGCCAACGTACAAAGCAAGATTCCCTTAATAATATTGCTCTGGCTTATAAAATCTGACTGTGGGCTTTTCAGGTCTCCCAGGCAACTATAGAGGACTTCGGAAAAGACCCCGGATAGAATGACATAGAGAATTAATATCCCGATTGCTACAAATTGTAGTTTAAACGTCTTAATTTTCCCACCATTGATCAGTAATGGCAAGCATCTGAACGCTATCCAATAGAAATAAGTTAGATCAAACAAACCATATATTAAGTACCATTTGACATCATCGTAATTGAGACTCCGCGTTCCCGTAGAAATTTCGATAAGAAACAATAGCAAGATAAGGCTCGTAAATACACTAACATTCCCCAGTACAACTTTTTTAAAAGTACTTGATAATCTATTTAAGACGCTAAATTGGTGGTTTACGGGTTTAAATCGGTTATTCGTCCTGTTAAGAAAAGAAGAGTTGAAACTTGTGGTATTTTTAATCATAATTAAAATTAAGTAGCTATGAAAAATTTAACAGAAGAGGTTGTTTTAACAGCAAAGACAGTATTTACATTTGATGGCGTGAAAGCAAACGATGGGGCTCCAAGTACAACGCATCCAACGACATCCGGAACTACAAATAGTACATACATTTTTACCTGTTTAAAGTAAACCGAATTGAAGAAAGGAAGCAGAAAGGTTCGCTGCTTCCTTTTCAAAAACTTTAATTCATTTAAACAGACCACATCCACCCTACATCAGCTTTAGTATTTCTAAGTAACCTTTTCACTTACGTGAATGACCACTTACATCAACATTCTCCTTTTTCTCTATAGACTGCTGAGGATAAAAACAGGGGCAATCGAATTAGAAATTTAATACCGAAATAAATTGGCAGGTACCTATTTAGAAAGATGAGCGATCAAAAAAAAACGGAACCAGTCAGGTGACCAGCTCCGCTTTTTAAATTAACGCTCTCAGTATCTAAGGTAAAAAAAACAAACCAATAACCAAACCATTCCGAATAAAAATCACAAAGACAAACTCTGCTGTTGCCCTTTACTCGTTCTCCCCTTAACACCAGGAACAGACTTCCTGATCGGCCGCTTCCTCGCCCTTGGTTTCTTTTGCTCAACCGGCTGCTCCTTCTCTTCCACCTTCAACTCAGCCCTGACAATCTCCTGAATATCATTCTTGATCCTAATGTAATTCTCCTGCAAATCATCATAACTCACCTTCCTGATCAAAGGAATAGGCACATAAGCCGCCTCTTCCCTGGCAATCCCCTCATGATCATTCTGCAAACCCGCATGAAACATTTTCAGATCGATCTTCACACCAGGACTATCCGCCACAATCCCCACAAATTCACCAGAAGACAAAGTCGCAATTTTAGAAGCCGGTATCGCATAATCCAGCTGCGTAGATTTAGAAACAGAAGTTTCCGAGCTGTTGATACTCACGCTTTCCCTGTCCTGCATGATCTTCCCAAAAGTTTCTGAAAGCTTCTTCGCACTATCACCTGTCACCTGGCCACTGATGATATTACCCGAAATTCCAGCAATAATCTCCGCAAATTCAGCGCCATATTCCTTCTTCATCTGCTCAATGGACTGAATCCCAAGCGTACAACTGATCAGGTTCGATCTGCCCGTACTGATTGTACTCACAATACCTGTGGCAACTAAAGTCGGAAATTCATCAAAGATCAGGCTCGACTTTAACTTCCCTTTTTTATTCACCAGCTTCAATAACCGGCTCACATACAAAGACAATACCGCCCCATAAGTTTCAATCTTCTGCGGGTTATTCCCCATACAAACCACCTTCGGAGCATCAGGATTATTGATGTCCAGCGTAAAATCATTACCCGACAGCACATAATATAGCTGCGGAGAAGACAACCTCGCCAGTCCAATCTTTGCAGAAGCAATCTGCCCCTCCAATTGCGCCATCGCATTGTTCCTGTAAGCCGAAATAAATGGATTGATCAACGCCTTAATTTCCTCCTGCTGCTGCAGTAAAGCAAACAAAGGATCATAATCAATCATCATCAGCTCAATCACATGCGGCAAAGTGCAATACTTCCCATCCTGGTATTTACGCAAATACCAGATGATCGCCGTTAAAAAGTTAATCGGGCTTTCCACGAAGAAATCCCCCGTCTTTTTCAGCCACTCCTTATTTAGTCCCAGCATAATCGTCCGGCTCGATTCCGTAGCATCCGTGATGTCCTCCATACTCTGAGGATCAAGCGGATTACACCTATGCTTGGGATGCTCCAGGTCAATCACAAAAAAACTGGGTTTAACCTTATAATTCTTCGCATACCTCAGCAGTTTATTATAAGCCATCTTACTCAGGTCATCAAACTTGAAATCGTACAAAAACATCGAGAATCCCTTTTTCAAATGCTGGTCAATGATGTGTCTAATGACAAAATAAGTCTTCCCGGCACCCGCAGATCCCGATACTAAAATACTTCTAAAGGGATTCACCACATTGATCCAGCCATCTCGAACTACCCCCTTTAACCGGTACCTGGTCGGCAGGTTCACCGAATACTCATTCTCCAAAAGCCTTTCCTCCTGCGGAAAAGTTTCATTTTCCGAGTTAAACACATCCTTACTCAGATTGAGCTTGATCAACCTGGACAACCAGGCACCTCCAGTTAGTATCAGCAAATACCCAATACCAGTTAATCCCATATACAGGCCAGCAATGAGGGGAATGCTACCGGGCAGGTAAAACATCAGCTGGCTAAGGGAATAAACCAACAGGCCACCAACCAGGTAACAGGTTATGCTATTTTTCCGGATCTTCTCCTCCTTTTTTCCTTTTACCCCCAATAAGGATATGCACAAAAACAATAAAGCAGCCAGCTTGGGCTTGAGTAGCCCAGTAAACAGACCTGTGTTTGCAATATTGCTGGTCATACGGTCTGTAATTTCTGCTGTAAAGCCCCAATACCAGAAAGCCTGGTAACAAATGATATAAAAATGAATGATCAATATGGCGATGCTGATTAACCTGGTCAGGTCAATGATCTTACGCAAGCCCTGCACATCTTCTCCTGTATTCATATAAAAAAGTTATAAAGTCAATTCCTGATTCATTTGTGGGCGACGCTTTTTGCGTTTCTTCCTTCTGCGCGGCATACCTGTACCATATTCAGGCTGGGATTTAGCCAATAACAGTTCTAAGAAATTGGTCTTTCCCCCAGCGCTTAAATAGATTTCCGGTTGTGAAATGGTCTGAGACTCGGGTCTTACCTGCGATTTTAAGAGTGGTTTGTTCTCCTGAATGTTTGCTTTACTCATTGTCCTGAACCGATCGGTAATGGCCTTTGCACCATAACCCTTACCCAGGTCACTCCCTTTAAACACCACCTTACTGCAGTGATCCACAAAAGTGATCCCGAAAACAAGGCCCTGATCATTCTGACGAAAAGCGACCTCAATCCCCTGCTTTTTCAGTTGCAGTGCAAATTCCTCCCTTGAGATTTTAGCCTTCGCATTCAACACCAGGTCAATCCTTTGTTTTAAATCCGCCTTATAAGCTTTCCGTTTATCCAGATTTCTGGCAAACTTTTTCTCCAGGTTTTTCAAGGTAGGTCTGGCATAAAAAGAACTGGCTTTAACCGGCACCCCGACAGGGATTCCTTTTTCATCCAGCATAGAAAACATCAGCCCCTTATTCTTATACATCGGCGTATCTTCCCCACCACGTAAAGCCACTACATTGAAACACTTCAGAATCGCGTTAAATTCAGCCAGAGAAGTAAACTTATAATCCCGGGTTACTGCCGTCAGGATATTGCTGATCGCTCTTTTGGTGGGCAGTTTGCCATAGTTTACCTTTTGTGGTTCCACTCCTTTTAGTTCCGCTTCCTTTTGGAGGTTTTTAGCTTCTGCCTTCACCAGGTTAAATTCCAATTCAATTTCTTTTCTGGCCCCCTCTGATTTAAAGGCATTGTTGTGCAGCTCTATCCGTTTCCCCTGGGCAGTGATATTGGTCGTCACAATATGTACATGCAGGTGTGCAGCATCATCGTGGCGATACACCAGAAAAGGCTGATCCCCATAACCGATCTTTTCCATATAACGGTTTGCAATCTGCTGTAAAGTGAAATTATCCAGCTGCTCACTGGAATGGAAGTTCAGGGAAATGTGCAGCGTATTGGTCCCCACCTCCGGCCTTAGTTCCAACAGGTGTTTAAAACGGTTCAGCTTCTGGTTAAAAGTCATCTGCTCAATATCCCCTGCAAAACCACTGGCTAAAATTAAACTGGCCTCTCCTTGTTCCATCTTATTCTCATTGTAGTGCAATGCACCCCTGATGGTCTTGCCCGGTATTATTCTTGCAACCATTTTCCAGCGAGTTTGGAAATGATGATTAACAATTCGTCTACTTTTGCATCAATCTTTTGATATTGGTCAGCTACCTTTAAAACATAAAATGCCCGCTTGGTATTAGATTTATCCTGGTTGAAACTGCGCGTGATCTGGTTAATGTTAACTCCAATTGCCCTTAATTCTTTGCGGATCAATGCCAACTCTTCCATTGCTGCATTCAAGCTCATGTCCTTATAAAAGAGCGTAATCTTCTCCTGGCTCAGGATCTTTCTGGCCACTCCGCCAACAGAATGACAATCGCTATTCCGGCTGATCTTTTCCAGTCTTACATAGACTTTTTCAGTTACCCTTGTTCTGACAAAGTGGGTCAAAATGGCTTCAGGGTTGGTTGATTTCTTTCTGGGCATAATCGGTTTTTAATGAGATAAAAGAGGCAAGTTCCGCAGCCTGTAAAAAGGTTTTCGTGGACGAAAATATATCTTTGCTTAGACCACGCGGGCTACAATAAGCTCCTTACAGCAGTATCTTTAAACGCTGGTTAGTGATAGAACTAGGATGAATGGATTGGGGAATAATTACTGTATGGACTGTTCAGATTTTCGAGGCGACTTGAACTGTTCCAGGGGGACGAAGCTCCTTAAGAGTTGCCGGATTTTGACACGTGGATCGGCTTTGACTTTCTTTAGTTTCAGGTATGGACTGCCTTTATATTTTCTGCCCTTCAGATTCGGGTCTTTGGTTTTCCTTGAGGACAATCTTGTTTCCTCTAGTTGAGTTTTCAGTATGACTGTTTTGTTCATGGCTATAAAATTTGATAGCCAAAGGTGGAAAGGGAGAAAATGTGTTGGTCTCTAGTGGTGATAAATAATTAAACCGGCGATACGATTTTTAGCAACTATTAAGACTATAACACATCAAAAAGCATCAAAGTAAAATGATTACTTTTTCTTACTCCTTGTTTTTTTCTGATCGGGCTTTGTGACCTCAGCCAACGTGTTAAGAATTTTATCAATGAATTCCGGAAAATGCTTAAAATTGCAAATGAAGTGTTGAGAGTAATACTTCTTCATCGTAAAAAGATAAGATTGTTCTAAGTCATGACAGCATCCTAAAGGTGAATAGTAAATTTGGTGCTTTTTATCCTTTTGAGTTTTCTGAAAAGCCTCAAATATCTTAAGGTTTTCGATATCTTCACAATCCATAGAAAAGCCTTGAAATATTTCTTTGTGATGGTCGGTGAAATCTGGGCCTATTTCACTATGACAAACTAAAAATGGCACATGCTGGGTTAGTTCATTCAAATCTTCACATTCTTTTACCCGTTCTATTGAAAATGCGTCATCAAGGATATAGAGGTCTGCATTGGTTACTAAGACTGATATTATGTATGCTGGTTTAGCATCTGCTAAATGACAATAGGTATTTCCCTCAATTGTACTCTTTATTAAATATGGAAGGGCGAATTTCAATTGAGCTATCCCATGACGTATATCCTTGTCAAAAACCTCACCGGAAGTCAGATTAATTTCCACACCTTTCAATGCAAATTCAAATTCATCTTCAAAGGAGGTGATGAGGTCCCGCTTTGTCTTAGCTTTTGAAAATTCAGCCAAAGATTTGATGGTGTATCCAAGCGTAAAGTCGGAAAATTCTGGCTTGTTTATATCTGGAAGGAATATCCATTTTTTCCCCTCTTCTCTGTATTTACATTCAGCTAAAAGTGTTAGGCTTGCATCAATCCGATCTTCCGTATCTAAAGGAAAGAAATGGAGACCTTTTAAGTCGGTAGAAAACTCCTTTTTCTGATTAGCATCTTTTCGGTAATAACTATAATCGAACGAGACACTGAAATCCCTGTCAGTAAGAATTTTTGCAACCTCATATTCTAATGGTAAGCTGGATGATAAAAGCCTACTCTTCCATTTTTTAGATTCGTTCATATTTGGTAATTGATAAGCGTTTTTTTGTTCAAATATACTTAAAATAGAAAACCCAACCCATCTGGCGACAGTTAGCACTTTCAAAATACAATAGGATTTTAAAAAAGTCTATTCATCTCTAGTAAGGACAAATTATTTTTAGAACAGTCCAGAGGAACATTTATTTATCCATACTAGTGAAGTTTTAATTTTTGAATGCCGGAGTTTCGGTTTTATGAAAATATTTATTCCCACCGGCAGGCGAAGTATAACGGCTATAAACGCTGCCAGATTATTGAAAGAACATGGTACGGAGGTCAGTCTTGAACGTGCAAATCTTATTTTGGAATTCCTTTACAAATTCGCTAAATTATCTGCTGTAGAGGTCATTAACAGGAAATCCTGTAAAAAAACACCGGATAGAATGACACCTCGTAAACTTTTCAATTCACAACAAATTAAAAAATGAGAGGAGAAATTAAATGAAAAAAGCATGTTTATACATCAGGGTAAGCACTGATGAACAGGCCGATAAAGGCTTTTCCCAAAGGGATCAGGCCGAACGTCTACAATCACATTGTTTAAGGAACAACATTCTAGCCACCAGAATCATTTTTGAAGACTATTCTGCCAAGACCTTCAACCGTCCGGAATGGTCAAAATTACTGGCTGAAATGAGAAAATCAAAAGGTAAGGACTTTGACTATATCATGTTTACCAAATGGGACAGGTTTAGCCGGAATACCGCTGATGCTTATCAGATGATTCGTATCCTTACTGTAGACTACCAGATTGAACCCATTGCAATAGAACAGCCCTTAGACCTAACGATACCAGAAAGCAAGACCATTTTGGCTGTATATTTATCTATGCCTGAAGTAGAGAATGACAGAAGGGCATTAAACGTGATATACGGTATGCGACGAGCCAAAAAAGAAGGTCGCTGGATGGCAATGGCGCCCGTTGGCTATAAAAATAAATCCACAGAAAATGGCAGAAAGTATATTGCTATTGAGGAACCTCAGGCCAGTCATATGAGATGGGCATTTGAGCAAATCGCAGAAGGGTCTTTGGCCACAGAGCATGTATGGATGAAAGCTAGGGAAAGGGGATTAAAATGCAGTCGTGCTAATTTCTGGGCCCTCATTACCAACCCGGTTTACATCGGTAAAGTTCCTATTCCAGCATTTAAAGAAGAAGAGGCCTATCTTGCTGACGGGCAACATACCCCATTAATATCCGAAGTTCTCTTTTATAAGGTACAGGACGTACTAGAGATCAGAAAGCGAAAGTTTGAAAAGAAGGGAACTAAAGCAGTCTCACCGCGTTCATTGGCATTACGAGGATTTCTGATTTGCCCTAAGTGTGGTCACATTATGACCGGTAGCGCTTCGAGGGGGAAACAAAGGGTTTATTATCATTATTATCACTGTAAATCCAGTTGTGGAGTGAGATTTCAGGCAGACATGGTGAATACACTTTTTGAACGTAATCTAAAGCAATTTGTTCCGAAACCTGGCATGGCTGAACTCTTCAAGGCCATAATTTGCGACTCCTACATAGAAAATGGCGGAATATCCTTAACAGACCAAAATCGAAAACTAGATCAAATAGCAGATCAGAATAGCAGGAAAGCAAGAGCATTGGAGCTATTGATAAATAAATCCATCTCAGCCGATGAATATCAGCAAATCAAAAAAGAATGCGAAAATGCCATTGTAAGATGTGAAGCAGAGATTAAAGAATTAAGTCAAACAGTTGATGAGGAACTTGACATTGAAGGTTTGGCTGATTTAGCGGTCAATAACCTTAAAAAGCTGCCAGAATTCTACATAGCAGCAGATTCTGACATAAAAAGGGCAATCGTGGGTTCGATTTATAATGAAAAATGGGTTTTTGATGGCGAAACTCATCGAACCCCTGAGATCAATGAAACCGCTAAACTTATCTACCACATTAACAGAAATTTAAGGTATAAAAAAACCGGAGTGAAATCTTTATCAGATTTTCACTCCGGTGAGGTGTCCCCGACGAGATTCGAACTCATATCGTTGGTACCGGAAACCAAAATTCTATCCATTGAACTACGGAGACAGGATCGCAAATATATGGATTCATTTAATTAAAATCTACATCAAATTACTTTACTGTAAAAGGAACCTGAATATCACCCCAAACCAATGCAACTTTACCACTTTTATCAATTGTAAAGGTCATTTTTTCAGTAAAAGCTGCAGATTTAACAGGCTTAACCTTAATACGTAAAGCATCATCGGCTTCAGCATGCTTATCAGCAGATACATTTGATTTTTTACCAAAAATAATTACCCATTCTTTTTCACCTGGAATGGAATACATGCCGTATTTACCAGCGGGTAATGCTTTTCCATCAACTTTAACGGCCTTACTAACTTCAAATGTAGTTGGTTCGTTTGCTCCTGTACGCCATATTTTACCCAATGGTGCAATTTCCTTACCTATTGTTCTACCTTTTACAGATGGCTGACTGTAATCTATAGTTACTGTAGCACCCGAATTCAGTGTCTCTTTTACAACAGCAGGTGGACTTGGCCTTTTGCTTTTATCCTGTTGTGCAGAAAGTGTTAAAGAGCTAAACATTCCTGCAACCATTGCTAGTACAATTATTTTTTTCATAATCTATTTTTTTACTTCTAATATATGGAAAGCATTCTCTTTCGCCAAATCATTGTTCAGCTTAAAAATGTTATCAATGGTAAAATAACGTTCAAATAAATTTGGATTTTAGCGAAAAAAAAAATAAATTCAGTAGTAACGCTTCCACTGGTGTTAATGTAACTATCATGTTCAATCAAAATGTATTAATCGTAAAAGAAAATGAACAGATTGAAGGGGAAGAACTTCTACGTAATCAACTTGTAGATATTGGATGTCCGAAAACTAAAATACTTGCTTACACAGGACTACCCTATCATATTGATCGTACAGAAGCATATAAAGTTATGCTCTTCCTGACAGAGAATATGGACCATAGCTCCATGCTAGTGTTGCAACTTCATAATGATTTTCCACAGATCCCAATAATTATCATAACCAATACAATTCCATCAGCACAGATAATCCCTGATGGAGCAGATGATTGGTTACTTAAATCATGGTTAGAACCATTTTTATTAAAGAAAACTATACAGTTGGCAAGTCACAGAAGAGAAAATATGAATTGCTATATGAATATTTTTAAAGAAAACCCCAGTCCAATGTATATTTATGAAGAGGAGTCTTATCGTTTTCTTGACGTAAATACAACAGCATTAAAACAGTATGGCTATACCAAATCAGAATTTCTCCAACTTACAGCGAAAGATATTAGGCCTAAATCTGAGCTGGAAGCATTTTACAAGGTCAATAACGATCTACCTCCGGATTATTTAAATGCAGGAATCTGGATACACACGAGAAAAAATGGTGAGGTATTTTATGTTAATATCTTTACGCACCAAGTTACGTTTGAAGGTAAATCATGTAAATTAGTAACAGCATTAGACATAGATGAAAACGTTAAAACAGACCTTGCTGTAAAACAAAAAGCTGCTGAAGTAGAAAGTATACTGGAAAGCATTACTGATGCATTTTATACAGTAAATGAAAACTGGGAATTTACCTATATTAATAAATCGTTTGAAAGAATTTTAAAACGTACCAGGGAAGAATTACTGGGAAAAGTTCTGTGGGAAGCATTTCCAGAGGCTGCAGGTCTTGATTATTATTCTCAATATCATAAAGCAGTAAATGAAAAGGTTTCAGTACATTTTGAAGAATTTTATCCTTTCCCTCCTCTTTGGTTAAGTGTAAATGCATATCCTACTCATACTGGCCTGGCGGTATACCTTATGGATATTACAGATCAAAAGAATTACCAGCAAAAAATTGAAAAGCAAAACAGACAGTTTAAAGAAATTGCATGGGTACAGGCACATCAGATTCGAGGTCCGGTATCCAATTTAATGGGACTGGTAGATCTCTTTAATATTGAACAGCATAACGATCCTGAAAACCTGGAACTACTTGCAAGAATTAAACATACAGCTATACAGATGGACGAATCTATTAAGGAAATTGTTTACTTAACTCAAAAGCTTGAATCCTAAACGGAAAACTATCCTAAAAAACCTTACTTTTAAAAAAAATCATTCCATATCTTCTACATGAAACAATTCATTGCCTTATGCTGTATTTTACTGCTGGCCACGAATATTAAAGCACAGAAAAACGTAGACCAAGCTATAGTTTTGGTCATTAAGGAAAAGAATATTTCAATGCCGGGAAAACAAATCGATTTAAATTCAGATGGTCTTCCTGCAATGATCAGTACTTCTTTTAACCTGATTACTGAACCGATACATTTTCATGTGATTAATGCATCCGATCATAAAGACATCAAATGGAATAATGGTGCACTGCATATCAAAAAACAAAGTCCTGGAAAAGTTAGCTGGGTAGTTAAAAATACATCTGATGCTTTAAACATGAAAGTGGAAGGAGCTGTTAACCCAGACGGAGAATTGAACTATACCGTTAAAATAACCGCTCTGAACGATATAGACCTGGAAAATATCCGTTTGCATCTCCCTTTCACCGCTGAAACTGCAAAACTTATTAAAGGTTTAGGAAAAAAAGAAGAAAGCAGACCTGAGGTTATAGATTGGAAATGGAGTAAAGCAATGGAAAAACTTTGGATTGGCAATAGGAATGGAGGTCTGCAATACCTGCTAACAGATAACAAGCACAAAACACTCCCAAAATCCTGGGCTAACAACGGAAATGGCGGCATCCATATCGAACAAAAAGGAAAAGCAATCCTGGCCGATAACTACAGCGATGAACAACATATGAAAAAAGGTGATATTTTGTATTATAATTTTAGCATGCTAATTACTTCTGACGCAATTCCATATTAAGAAACTGTTTATGAGATTTAATCCTATTGCTTTCGTTCTCAATATTTTTATTCCCCTTGCTATTGGAGCATTAGGTGCTTATTTTACGTCTAGTTCGGTAAAAACCTGGTATGTAACTTTAGCAAAACCATCATTTAATCCACCAGATGCAATTTTCGCACCTGTATGGACTTGCCTATATATTCTAATTGGAACTGCAGCTTACCTGGTATGGCAAAAAAGACACACTATTAAACAGCTTCCACGAACTATATCTATCTATTTCGTACAGCTTATATTGAACCTCATGTGGTCCTTTATTTTCTTTTACACGCGTCAAATAAATGTAGCATTATTCGAAATCATTTTTCTGCTTATTGCAATCATAATCAACGCCATTATGTTTTATAAAATCGATAAAACAGCCGGGCTGTTATTTGTACCATATATTTTGTGGGTAAGCTTTGCCACTCTGCTGACATATAATATCTTCATTCTGAACTAATTTCCCTATTTTAGGATGTGGTATTTTTTAAAAAAATATTGTTAATCATCCTGACCTTTTTGACATTCCCACTTTATGCTCAAAAAGTAGGCTTGGTATTGAGTGGTGGTGGCGCGAAAGGCCTGGCTCATATCGGCACATTAAAAGCACTTGAAGAAAACAATATCCCAATTGATTACATCACCGGAACATCAATGGGAGGAATAGTAGGTGCTATGTATGCGGCAGGTTATTCTCCTCTTCAAATAGAAAAAGTTGCGCTTAGTCCTGAGTTTCAAGATTGGGTTAGTGGTAGGTTTAAAAGTGATTTTAGTTACTTCTTTCAGAAACAACCAATAAATCCATCAATTATTACCGCAAAATTATCCCTGGATACGAGCCTGCGCATTAGCCTCAGACCACATTTGGTAAATGATATTCCATTAAACTTCGCATTACTGGAATTGTTCTCTCAAGCATCAGCCATCTCAAAAGATAATTTTGATAATCTTTTCGTACCATACCGTTGTATGGTTTCAGACGTTCTTTCACAAACCAGCATCACCGTCAAAAAAGGAAGTTTAGCTGAAGCTGTTAGGGCAACAATGACTGTCCCATTGATATACAGACCTATAAAACTTGATGGAAAATATGTTTTTGACGGGGGACTATATAACAACTTCCCTGCTGATGTAATGAAGAAAGAGTTTAATCCTGATATGATAATTGGGGCCAATGTATCCTCTAAAACTTACAATGAATATCCCAAAAACCGTGATGAACGACTCATGAATCGCTTAATGCTATTTATGTTTCTGTCAAAATCGGATTCAACACTCATTGGAGACAATGGAATTTACATCCAACCAAACCTTAAAGAGTACAATTCAACGAATTTCAATCCAGTAGAAGCACTGATTAAACAAGGTTATGATGCTACAATGGCTAATATGGATGAAATAAAAAAGAAGACCAACAGAAGGGTCAGCACAAATGAGTTAGCCAAAAGAAGAGATGCTTTTAACCAGAAAAAACCAGATCTGATATTTAGTAATGTAACTGTAATCGGTGTAAATACGGAGCAGAAAAAATACATTGAACGATTATTTAAACGTGATCAGAAGACATTTGATCTTACGGATATTAAAAGAGGCTATTATAAACTGGTAGCCGATGAAACGTTCGAAACTATATACCCGAAAATATCATACAATGCAATTTCAGACAGTTATAACTTCGAAATACTGGCACAACCGACAAAGAGTTTAAAAATTGACTTTGGAGGCAATATATCCACGCGCCCCATCAGCAATGTATTTTTAGGCACCCAATATAATTATCTAAACAGGAGATCATATACCTTTGGTTTAAACCTTTATTCTGGCCGCTTTTATGAGTCTGTACAGATGACTGGCCGTATTGATTTCCCCTCACGCCTACCCTTATTTCTTGCTGCTGATGTAACTTATAATCACTTTAACTATTATAAAACCAGTTCTATATTTATTGAAAATCCTCATCCAACCTATATTGAGCAATCTGATCGAAAAATAAACCTGAATATCGGAATGCCTTTAAACAGAAACACAAGGATAATAGTGGGTACAGCTTTTGTCAATAATAATGATAGATATAGTCCCAACAATACATTTGCTGTTGGTGATGAACTGGAGAAAACGATACTTAATGGTTCAAGATCTACAGTTTCTTTTGAGCAATATACCTTCAACCGTAAACAATATGCAAACAGAGGTCGCCATTTCCTTTTTAGCGCCAACTACTTTACTGGCCGTGAAAGTTATACTCCTGGCAATATTGTAGGAATCAGTGGTTCAACCATCGCTGCTAAAGTTCCGGTTACAAAAAAATTCAGACAATGGGTAAATATAAAATTGAGTGATGAAAATTACTTCTTAAGAATCAACAAATATACACTCGGTTATCAAGCCGAGGCTGTGTTCTCCAATCAACCATTGTTTTCTAATTACTATTCAACATTGTTGGCCGCTCCTGCATTTTATCCACTTCAAGATAGCAAATCAATATTTCTTGAAAACTTCAGAGCAACAACTTACCTGGCCGGGGGGTTAAAAAATGTTTATTCTTTAAAAAGAAATTTAGACTTACGGGTTGAAGGTTATGTATTTATACCTCATCGTGAATTTGAAAAAATAGGTTTCCAGGATGTCAAACATAGGTCCCCTTTTACTAAATGGCACTATGCAGGAACCGCAGGTCTGGTTTACCATACTCCACTTGGGCCAATAAGTTTCAGTTATAATATATACGATAACCCGATAAAAAGAAATGGCGTTTTACTACATTTGGGATATCTTATTTACAACAAACGATCTTTAGAATGAGACAAATATATTTATTGCTCCTGCTTTCAGTTTTCTGTAGTCCGGCATTTGCACAAAAAGCAGACATCAATAATTTTATAGTAAAGGAAAGTTTACTTAAAAACAGCAAGTTAGCTATTATTGCTGCAGACTCTTTAGACAATCCTCTGGAAAAAATCAATGGCAATTATACTTTTACAGTCAGCGGCTTTTCCCAACCCCTACGTTTTAATGATGGTGTCGCTATTCTCCCTTTACAACTCGAACGCTCTACATTTGTCTACATCAAACATCAAAACGAAACTGGCACACACAGTAAATTGCTATATGTTTATAAAAAAGAGGGATCACTAAACCCTTATACAATTAATAGTATGTGGTTGATCCTCTTCCCTGCTATCATTGTATTTTTAGCTTTTGCCTTCAGAAAATTCATCATTGCAGCGGTAATTATTTTAGTCATTTACATTTATTTCAATCACAGTAATGGATTAAACCTATCTACATTTTTCGAAACGATATTTGATGGTTTAAAAGCTATGTTTTAACAATAAATATTAGAAAGGCATTCCAATACCAAAGTTGTATTGCACAAAGCGATACCTATCAGGAGAATTAGCCGCGTCGTATGCTCTTTTGAAAGCCTTACCGCCGCTTAAAAACTTATTGATCACCCATTGGTCAGAACCAGTAAACTGTGGATCCTTGAGCTTTAAACCTATATCAAAACGGAATACGAAATATTGAACATCGTACCTGAATCCTGTTCCTGCTCCCAATGCAATCTGGCTCCCTAAGGATTTGAAATCAAATCTTGTTTTAGATTCACCACTAGATACATTCCATACGTTACCTGCATCTAAAAATATAGCCCCCTTAAGCTTGGCACCAAAAAACTTATTCAATAATTTATACCTGTACTCAAAGTTTGATTCAATATGTAGCTCACCAGTCTGATCAAAACCATAAAGTAATCTCCGTTCCTGTTCAGTTGAAAGTGTTTCTCCCCTGTTGTAATTCCCAGGTCCAAGTGTTCTGGCCTGCCATGCCCTTACACCACTGGAACCACCAGCATAAAACAGTTTTTCAAAAGGAATACCTGTTTCAATTGAATTACCATAAGCATAACCTATCCCAGCATTAAAACGAGCAACAAACTGCTTATCTCCTCCTAAACTCTTATACCAGCGAATATCAATCTCCGGGCGTACATACTGATTAAAGGGCACACCAAAAATCTTTGCAGCACCGGTCGTATCTAGTGGACTGTTCAATAATTTTGAGACCCCCTGCAACATATTACCTGCTAAATCAATATCTCCTTTAAAATAGACAAAGCTTTTATTGGTAGCCAATTTTTCGCTATTCAAAGTATAAGCATATTTAATTCCAAATGTCACATTCTTTCTCTCCAGCAGTAATAGATTTACCAGGTTATTAACAATCAATGGATAATTGATATTAGTAACATCAGTTTTATCAAAAAGCAACCCGCCAAAACGATACTCAAAGTTCAAAGGTGTTACCGTATGAAATTTAGAACTGGTTTCTCTGAATTCATAAGCTACCGAAGCCAGGATAACCTTACGTTGAAAAAAATCCTTCTGCAGGGCATAAACATAGCTGGTTGAGAATATAGTATGTGGCATACCTCCTTTTCCGGGTCTTGACCTCGAAAAAGGGATCATTAGTCTTGGTACTGTTAATGTTGCTCCCACAGAAAAATCACGTTGGTATATTTCATTGATAAAAGACCTTCCTTGCCCAAGTCTGGCCTGCAGCCCTCCTTTAATCTGAAATTCAAACTTTTCTGCTCCTCTGAATAAGTTATTGTTAGTGTAGGTATTACTAAGGGTAAAACCTACAGTACCATTATTAAACGGCACTTCCCCCTCGATTCTGTTGCTCATGATCTTCTGAGGGATCAGCAAAAGGACAGGGTTTACCGTTGAACTATCTTTCGATTTATTGTATTCGATTTTAACATTTTTAAAAACATTAAGTTCATACATACGATCGTATGTCACATTTTCATTCCTGATATCGTACCGATCGCCCGGACGCAGAAAATTATATCTAACAATAGGATTTCTCCTGAATTTACCAGAAAGGTCAGTATATCTTACA
This sequence comes from Pedobacter sp., assembly GCF_041645105.1. Classification (GTDB taxonomy): domain Bacteria; phylum Bacteroidota; class Bacteroidia; order Sphingobacteriales; family Sphingobacteriaceae; genus Pedobacter. Next base: position 112,763 of record NZ_JBAZQQ010000002.1, on the reverse strand, counting down.
TTCCTGAATGCACGGCTATTCATTTTTATTGAATCAGGAAAGCCATCTGAATTTGGTGCAATGATAATATTTGTTTCTCCCAATACGTATTGCAAATGCCTTGGTCTATCTACAGGATTATCAATAATTAATGTAACATTCGCTTTATTTGCATTTAAGTTTGAGTCAACCAAGAACTTAATATAAGGGCGGGAAAAATCGAAATATCCCCGTTGTTTCATTATCTGGTAAATCTGGTCACGCTCATAACCTAGTGAGTCGTCGTCATAGCGTTTACCTTCTTTCAAATGGGTAAAAGCAGCACGATCTGACAAATACAATTCCTTAATTTTATCATCAGGAATTTCGTACTTCACCTTGTTTATAGTGAAGACTTTTCCAGTATCTGCTTTAAAAAAAACTTCAGCTCTTTTGTTTTCAACTTTAATTTCAGATTCTACCTTAGCATTAAAATACCCCTTACTGATCAGGTATTTTTCTATCTGATTGCGAGAAATTTCGACCAGCGTACTGTCTAAAATTGGAGGAGGAGTTCCCAGAGGTTTAACATTAGCGGTTTTATACTTCCCGTCTTTGGTATTAAACATATTATAGATCAAAACATTTATTCCAATCTTAGAAGAGGGACGAATATCTTTCTGTATATAATTCAGGGCTTCTTCATGAAAATCTTTTGGGATACTGTCTATTTCTACCTTTTTAACGATAGATTGATAATCCGCTATATATTTTGTTGATGAACATCCTGTGACAAAAACAATAAAAAACAGTAATATTGCACGAAACAGGACATTTTTTTTATAATCGTGGTATGCTTTCAAAATCACAGATAAGTTTTATAAAATCGTTACATCAAAAAAAGTACCGTAAAGAAAACGGGATATTCATTATTGAAGGAATAAAATCTATCGAAGAATTTATCCTGTCCAATTACCAGGTCCACAGTATTTATTATCTGGCTCAATATCAGTCTTCACTAACAGCATTGCCAGCAAATATAAAGTTATTTGAAGTAAACAATGCTGAACTGGATAAGATTAGTACATTACAAACCCCACAGGGAATTCTGGCTCTTGTACATATTCCAAAACCAGAGACGCTGAATGCTAAATCATTAAAAAATGCTTTCACTTTAGTCCTCGATGGTGTTCAGGATCCAGGGAATATGGGAACAATTATCAGAACAGCAGATTGGTTTGGTTTTAAACAAATTATTTGCTCCAATAACTGCGTTGAAGTTTATAATCCTAAAACTGTCCAGGCAACGATGGGCTCTTTATGTAGGGTAAATATTTTTTATGAAGATCTCCCCTCAGTACTAAAAGCAATAGAAATTCCTATTTTTGGTGCTGTTTTGGATGGAAAAAGCATGTATAAAACAGATTGGGGTAAAGAAGGATTGGTCATTTTGGGTAACGAAGGACAAGGAATTACTCCCGAAGTAATCAAATTGATAAATAATCCGGTAACCATTCCACGTACGGGAAGTGCTGAATCATTGAACGTTGCGATATCTGCTGCAATTTTATGTGCAGATATTAGCAGAAACTTTCAAAAATAAATTGGTTCCTAATATTTAATTACTATTTTTGCAACCTGAAATTCAATAGGTCGAGTGGCCGAGTGGCTAGGCAGAGGTCTGCAAAACCTTGTACAGCGGTTCGAATCCGCTCTCGACCTCAAGATTTATTAATAAATAAAAAAGATTAACATGGCAGTTACAAGATTAAAAAGAAAAGACAGAAGAAATAAAACATTTGCAAAACTAGATGTTAAATTCTTAAAATTAGCTACCAACATTGAATTAGGTACAAGATCTAAACAATCTAGCAAAGATCAGTTAGCTAAAAACAACGCTGTTTTAGCTAAACTTACTGCAAGCGCATAAACTTCAAGTTTAAAGCATAAAAAACTCCTTTGTTTATACAGAGGAGTTTTTTTATGCCCTTAGATTTACATTAGTCAAAATATGAAACTTAAAATCCTTTTAGCTATTATCTTCAGCACATCATTTTACTTATCTGGCTCTGCACAAAACAATGGCAAACCAGTTAAATTGGCTATTAAAGATATTCCTGAATCTATTAAATATGATGGAAAGGCTAAAGAGGCAATCAAGTGGACAGATACAGAAGGCATACATATCGTTTTGGCTACCGAAACAGGTATATATATCGATAAAAATGTTGAGCATGAAAGTGATGGTACTGATGCGGCCTTATATGTCTACCATTATATTTTAAACAACAGACAGCCACTATTGGCCTGGAAAATACAAGACTTTATCCAGGACTGTCCTGTAGATATTGAAGTTAGCTTTATTAAAAACACACTACAAACTACCGATTTAAATGCTGATGGTATCCCCGAAATATGGGTAATGTACAAAACTGTTTGTCATGGCGACATCAGCCCTTCCGACATGAAAATTATCATGTATCAGGGCAAGAAAAAATATGCCATGCGTGGAACAACTAAGGTGCAAATCGCAGTCAACAGTTATGAAGGTGGAGAATACAAATTCGACAAGGCCTTTACAGCAGCACCTGAAAAATTCAGACAATTTGCCAAAAGCCTTTGGAATAAAAATATAACTGGAAAATAGATTATTCTTTAACCAACTCCTTACAAATCCTCCTTACAATTGCAGGCCCCTCATAAATAAAACCGGTATACAATTGCACCAATGATGCCCCTGCTTCCAGCTTATCTTTGGCATCCTGCGGAGAATGAATTCCCCCAACTCCTATAATCGGAAATGCTTTATTTGATTTCGTAGATAAATACCGGATCACTTCGGTCGAACGTACAGTTAATGGTTTACCACTTAAACCTCCTGCTTCATTAGCCAACTTCTCAGGTGTATATAAACCATTCCTATCTATTGTTGTATTTGTAGCAATTACTCCAGCTATCCCGGTTTGCAATACAATCTCAACAATATCATCCAATTGCTCGTTAGTCAAATCAGGAGCGATCTTTAATAAAATCGGCCTAGATATATCATTCTTCTTATTACGCTGCTGTAAAGTGTTTAAAAGATTCATTAAGGGCTCTTTTTCCTGCAACTCCCTTAAACCTGGTGTATTCGGAGAACTTACATTTACAACAAAATAATCTACCACATCAAACAGCCTGTCAAAACATTTAATGTAATCACTTACCGCATCTTCATTTGGTGTATTTTTATTTTTACCAATATTACCACCTATTACAATGTCAGTATGCTTATTTCTTAAAAGCCTTAATCTTTCTGCAAGTGTATCAACTCCCTTATTATTAAAACCCATCCGATTGATCAGTGCAGAATCTTCTTCTAAACGGAACATCCTCGGCTTATCATTTCCAGGTTGCGGTAAAGGAGTTACCGTTCCTACTTCTATAAAGCCAAAGCCTAGATTACTCAGCGCTTCTATGTATTCACCATTCTTATCAAAACCAGCAGCTAATCCTACCGGATTTTTAAACTTAATCCCAAAAACCTCACGTTCAAGCCCTTTAATATTTACATCAAAGCTGCTACGCAGAATTGTTTTACCCAATGGGAAGTTATCATGAAACCATTTTAGTCTTTTAACGACAAAATAGTGTACCTTTTCAGGATCAAACTGAAAGAATATAGGTTTAATAAGCTGATACATGCTGCGAAGATAAGGAACGTTTTTATTGTTAAAGAATTTCAGCTGTAAAGTTGTATTTTTGCAGCCAAATGATTTCTATAAACGACTTAACATTCCTGCTGGGCTCTAGAGCCTTATATGACGAAGCAGACTGGCACATAAAACCGGGAGAGAGAATTGGACTGATTGGTGCCAATGGAACGGGAAAATCGACTTTACTAAAAATAATTGTTGGAGAATATGCACCTTCTTCAGGATCGATTTCTATGTCGAAAGATCTGAAAATCGGTTACCTGAACCAGGATTTACTTTCTTACGATTCACATCATAGTATTTTACACGTAGCAATGGAGGCTTTTGAACGCCAAAACCAGCTACATGATGAAATTGAAGAACTCTTAAAAAAGATTGAAACAGATTATTCTGAAGAAGTTTTAAATAAACTGAGCGACAAACAACAAGAGTTTGAAGCTTTGGATGGTTACAGTATCGAATACAGAGCAAACGAAATTCTTGCAGGTCTGGGTTTTAGCACCCAGGATCAACACCGCCCCTTAAATACCTTTTCTGGAGGTTGGCGTATGCGTGTAATGCTTGCCAAAATTCTTTTGCAAACTCCCGATATCCTATTACTGGATGAGCCTACCAACCACATGGATTTACCTTCCATTAAATGGTTAGAAACTTATTTACTTGGATTTGAAGGAGCTATTGTAATCGTTTCTCATGATAGGTACTTCTTAGATAAAGTTGTAAACAAGATTGTAGAATCCCGTAAAGGCAAGCTAACACCATATGCTGGTAATTATACTTTCTATTTAGAGGAAAAAGCTTTAAGAGGTGAAATTCAAAAAGGTGAATTTAAAAACCAACAGGCTAAAATTAAGCAGGAAGAGAAGTTAATTGAGCGATTCAGAGCCAAAGCGTCTAAAGCTAAAATGGCACAATCAAGGATAAAAGCATTGGATAAACTGGAACGTGTAGAAGATGTAGACGATGATAACCCAACGGTTAATTTTCAGTTTAAATTCTCTAAACCTTCCGGACGTCATGTAATACGTGTTGAAGAAGCCTATAAAAGCTATCCCAATGTAGAAATTCTGGAAAACGCAGATGGACTGATTGAAAAAGGAGATAAAATTGCACTGATTGGTGCCAACGGTAAGGGTAAATCTACCTTATTGAGAATCATTGCCGGAGCTGAAGGCTTTAAAGGAAAATGTGAAACAGGTCATAATGTAACTACCACTTTCTTTGCACAACACCAGCTGGAATCTTTACACCTGGACAACACCATTTTAGAGGAACTACAAGCGTTTGCGCCTAAACATACTGATACAGAACTTCGTGGTATCCTGGGATGTTTCCTTTTTACCGGTGATGATGTTTTCAAAAAGATCAAAGTCCTGTCAGGAGGAGAAAAATCAAGAGTAGCCCTTGCAAAATCATTAACTACGGATTCGAACTTCCTGATCCTGGATGAGCCGACCAACCACTTGGACATACAATCTGTAAACATCCTGATTCAGGCATTACAGCAGTATGAAGGCACGTTCATTGCCGTATCTCACGACAGATATTTCCTGGATAATGTAGCCAACAAAATCTGGTTTATTGAAGATAAGGACATTAAAGAATATCCTGGCACCTATGCTGAGTACGAAGAATGGAATGCAAAAAGACCACAACCAGTTGCCACTAGTATCCCGTTAAAACAGGAGAAAGAAGTGAAACCGAAAGTGGAAGAAAAAAAAGCAACTCCAAATACACAGCAACAACTTAAAAAGCTAAACGATCAGTTACAAAAAACAGAACAGGAAATTGCTGCTTTTGAACAAAGTGTAAAAACAATAGAAACAAAGTTGGCTGATGAGGATGTTTATTCTAACTCAAGCAAGCTAGCGGAAGCAAATCAAGAATATACTTCGGCCAAATTCCTGCTAGACACGGCCCAGAAAAACTGGGAGGATCTGGCATCACAAATTATGGAGCTAGAAACAAAATGATAAAACAGATAGGATTGTTCTTTTTGCTTGTAATGAGCATTCAGTTGGCCGGGGCTCAAACCCGACAATTTGTATATGACAATGAAATATATCTGCCCCAGATAAAAACGGTGCAATGTTTCAACAAGAACAAAGAACAATCCATTCCTGTAATCACTTTAAAATCCACTGAACAATTGCACTTCTCATTTGATGATCTAGACGCCGGGAGTAAAATCTATTGGTATACAATAGAACACTGTACGTCTGACTGGAAGTCTTCACGCCTCTCTCCCATTGACTACCTTGAGGGAATTTCCGAAGACCGGATCAATGATTTTAAATACTCATTCAATACGCTGCAAAAATACACGCATTACGAACTAAGCTTACCTAACTATCAGATTAAACCTAAAATTTCAGGTAATTACCTGTTAAAGGTTTATGAGGATGGAAATCAGCAGAAAGCAGTTGTTTCGCAGCGGTTTTATGTAGTAGAGAATCTTGTTGATGTAGGCATAGAAGTGATGCCAAGTACACAAGTCCCTTTACGTTTCAGCAACCAGAAAATCAACTTTACCATTTTCCATAAAATGCCCATTCAGAACCCTTATACCGATCTGAAAGCAATTGTCATGCAAAATGGAATTCCACAAACTGCTATTCTAAACACTAAACCAACTTTTATCAGACCAGGCTCATTGGTATACAATGAACTTACCGCGAATGATTTTGCAGCAGGCCATGAATTTAGAAAGTTTGATATTCGTAGTTTGCGTTTCAAAGCAGAGAATGTACAAGACATCGTCAGAGGGGCTAGTATAGAAGTAATCCTTTTTCAGGATGTGAATGGCAATAAACCGAAATACACAAATCTGGTTGATGAGAACGGCAGCTTTTTCATCCGCAATACTGATGGTCGGGATAACAGCACAGATGCCGATTATGCCAAAGTATATTTCACCTTAAACGCTGTTCCACCAACTGCCAAAGGCGATGCTTACGTGATAGGACGATTCAACAATTATATCATGAATGAAAGTAGTAAAATGACTTTTGAGCCTTCTAAAAAAAGGTTTTATGGTAATATTTCGCTTAAGCAGGGATTATACGACTATAAATATGTTTGGCTAAATACAGAGACAAACAAAACAGATCAAGCTATTTTTGAAGGTTCTTACTTCGAAACTGCAAACACTTATCAGGTATTTGCTTATTACAGAAAGCCAGGATCAAGATGGGAAGAACTGATCGGATATGGAAATGTAAACACTTTAAAAAGGTAATTTTAAGAGCTGAAAACCCACACAGAAACGCTACCGGCGTTACAATAAAACTCCCCGTATCCATTTTCATCGATTAAAACTTCTTCCTTTCTGATACCAAGCGCATCAATCATTACCTTTCCTGTGTGCGTAGTACCAATCTCCATCAACTTCATTCCTGTTTCACCATTACTCATTAGTACAGCAATGCCAGACTGCCTTTTTTCTTGAGTTCCTGCTCTTGTCCAACCGATACAAGTTGGGAAATCAAGGTAATCATGCTGTTCACCAAAAGCCAGATCTCTACGGATCCTCATCATTTCAGGCAAAACAGCTAATGCCACCAGCTCTACACCTGTTTCATATCCTTCATCCGTCTTGTCTATATATTTTGCACCAAACAGGTCGGGATAAAACACACAAGGCATCCCTCCTTCTCTTAATAGAATTAAGGCATAAGCCAGAGGTCTGAACCAGAAATCGACATAAGATTCTAATGCCTGTAAGGGCTGTGAATCATGATTATCTACAAAAGTTACAGCTAATAATGGATGAGATTGAACCAGCGTATCATCAAAAATCTTTGTCAGGTCGTACATCTTTGTTGTAGAAGCCACGAATAGATTGTGATGTAACAAGGAATCAAACAACTGCATTCTTCCTCCGGTAACCTCAATATAGCTTTGTAAAGATCCTACGGATTCAATGTTCCAGTTTTCAGCTACGAAGAAAAAGTCTAATCCACAAGCAGTCTTCATATGATCAATCCAGTCTATCAGAAAGTCGGCAGAGATATGTTTCACTGCATCTAAACGAAATCCTTTCATTCCACAGGTATGATAATACCATTCTCCCCAGCGTTTTACCTCGTCTCTAACTGCAGGATTTCTATATTCAATATCATTAAACATCAGATAATCATAATTCCCCAGTTCAACAGATGGAACTTCCTCCCAACCTTCACCGTACTCATTCTGAATACTATAGATACCCGTTTCCTTTAAGTCTTCAGCCCAATCTACTCCACTAAAACAATTCTTATCCCATACGAAATCAGAATATACTGTGTTTCTCCCTGGAAAAGTAAACTTTGTCCAGGCCTCTATATTAAATACTCCAGAAGTAAATGTCAATCTATTTTCAGGATCAACAGTTCTCACAGGTATCTTTTCCAACTCATCACCTCCTGCCTTGTGGTTTAACACCACATCAGCGATGGCAACTATACCATTGTCTTGAAATGCTTTTATTGCTTCCTGGTAATCTGCTTTATTTCCAAACCTGGTTTCAACGGTGTTTTTCTGATCAAATTCGCCAAGATCGAAAAGATCATACGGATCATAACCAATGGATGTTGCACCAGACTCAGCTTTATAAGCCGGTGGCAACCAAACACCTGTAATTCCTTTTTCAGCTAGAGATTGGGCATCTTTTTTAGCCTTAATCCATAACTTATCTTCCTCATTATAATACCAATGAAAATATTGTAGTAATGTTTGATTATCCATGTATAACAATAATACAAAAAACCGTATTTTGTTTGCCAGTTATACACATCTATTTATGCCCTTGAAAAACAGCTACTCGTGCGCGCTCTTCATCGTATTCTTTATTAATGCAACAACTGTTAAGGCACAATATATTGATAGTGTTTCTACAAATCCTCCGATACACAACAATTCTTTCTGGAAAAGTAAATTTACAGAAAAGGCTGTAGTACCTGTTATCTTGTTTGGTGCAACATCGCTTACATGGTCGCAGAGAGAAGAAATCCGGGAAGTACGCAATCGCTATATTCCAACATTTCGATATCATTTCGACGATTACCTTCAATATGCTCCGGGAGTTGCAGTTCTAGGCCTGAATGCTATGGGTGTTAAGGGGAAAAATTCACCCAAACGAATGATTGCCTCCTATGGTTTTTCAATGGCCATCATGGGTATACTGGTAAATAGCATAAAGCGCACTGCTGGTGTTCAACGTCCTGATGCAAGTTCCAAAAATTCATTTCCCTCAGGCCATACTGCAATGGCTTTTACCAATGCTACAGTGTTACACAAAGAATATGGAACCTATCGGCACCCCTTATATAGTGTTGGCGGATATACAGCTGCAACAGTAACCGCTTTAGGTAGAGGCCTGAATAACCGTCATTGGGTAACAGATGTATTAGCAGGTGCGGGTATAGGGATTGCCTCTACTGAACTCGGTTACTTTTTGGCAGATCAGATTTTTAAAAATAAAGGAATGAACGAGCCTTTAAGAAACAACCCTGTCCCCATTAATAATAAACCCAGCTTTTTAGAATTACATCTTGGATATACTGTAGCGACCAGTGATCATCTTGCTTTGGCCACTTCAGACGAACTTTATGTAAAATCAGGCTTTAACTTTGGTATTGAAGGGGCCTGGTTCCCTTGTAAAAACTTTGGATTAGGAGGCGAATTTGCTTTCAGTAGTTTCCCTGTTGGCTCAGATCGTATTGCTCCAGACCCAGATTATCAGGATATCAGCGATGGCATATATACTCAACCTGTAGGCATCAGATACTTCAACATAGGACCATATTTTAGTTTACCGCTACCATACAACTGGTTCGTTACCGCAAAACTAAATACAGGTATGTCCCTTGGTAGTACCGGGAATATTATTTTGAATCTTAATGATCAAACTGAGAATGAGACAGGTAAAACTGAAATCCCTCTTTTAAAATACAAACCGAAACCTGCTCCAAGTTGGACAGCTGGTATTGGATTACAAAAAAGAATAGGACGTAATATGGCCATCAAATTTTACGGTACTTATTTCAATTCTAAACATAACTTCGAATTGAACGGACTGCAGGATATAGATGATGACGGTAAATTGATATATGAAAAACTTCCAGAAAGCCTTTCCAAACTTAAATTCAACCATTTTACATTTGGAACAGGCCTTACAGCATTTATTTGGTAGATAACCACTAAAATGACCAAAAAACGCCTTTCTAAGGGCTTTTATATGACCTGGAGTCATACAAAGTCATATAAGACTCATAGGAGACTCATACAAGACTCATAGAACCCATAGAGCACACCACAGTGAAACACTAAAAACCAACAAGTTACGATAAAAAAAACATAAAGAAAAGCTGTTTAATTCAGCCTGTGTCAGGTTGCTCAATTTTGATTACTTTTGCAGTTGCTATGAGTACAAAAATTAAAAGCCCGAAAGATTCTTTCACCATTATGAATGAGTTGGTATTGCCTAATGATACCAATACCCTTAACAATTTAATGGGCGGAAGGTTATTACATTGGATGGACATCGCTGCTGCTATTTCTGCGCAGAAGCATTGCAACCGTATTGTAGTTACTGCTTCAGTAGATAATGTTTCTTTTAAGCAACCAATTAAATTGGGAGATGTAATTACTATTGAGGCTAAAGTTACCAGAGCCTTTAATACTTCAGTTGAAGTACGTCTGGATGTATGGGCTGAAAATATTCCATCTGGCGCTAGAGTAAAATCAAATGAGGCCTATTACACTTTTGTAGCAGTAGATCAAAGTGGGAGAACTATTCCGGTTCCTGAGTTAGTTCCTGAAACCGCAGATGAAGAAGAATTATTTGCGGGAGCATTGAGAAGAAGACAGCTTCGCCTGATATTAGGAGGCAAAATGAAACCTGATGATGCGATTGAATTAAAAGCTTTATTTTTTCCGGAGTAAGGGGAAAAACAACCATTCTCTTCTGCGACTGGCCTCTTTTTCTGAAGGGAAAAAGCGCCTGAGGCCGCCTCTGAGAAGGTAATTTTTCTGGTCAAAGCAGGTAAACTTGCTAAAGTGCACAAACTCTATAAAACAAAATATACCTTCTTTTGAAAGGCCTTAGCGCTTCCTGATTTTTCATCAGGAAGATGCAGACTTGAAAAAGAATGGTTTATTTTGACCCCATTTCGAGGATTTTATCAAACTCTACAGCTTTTAAAGGCATTACAGAAAGGCGTCCCTGACGAACTAAAGAGATATCTTTAAGGCTTTCCTCTGCTTTAATTTGTTCCAGACTTACTGGATTTTTCAATGCCTCAACAGGTACAAGATCTACAACAACCCAGTTAGCATTATCAGTAGTAGGGTCCTGATAAAATTCCTTTACCACCTTAGCAATACCAACCACGTTCTTACCCTCATTGCTATGGTAAAACAATACCAGATCGCCGTCTTTCATCTCTTTCAGGTTATTACGTGCCTGATAATTCCGCACTCCGTCCCAAAAGGTACGCTTGTCTTCATTAAATTTATCCCAGCTGTATTTAAAAGGTTCACTTTTTACTAACCAATATTGAGTTTTTTTCATATTTATAACGCTATCAATGGCAAAAGTATAATTTTATCCTTAATTCTATATCAGTCAACTATCAGCTTACGAAAAAGAAGGATCAGAGAATTTCTTTTTAGCAAATTTATAGAAAACTTCTGGCAAGCGGTTGATTACGCCTTGTGGATGAACAAAGAAAAAGTCACGTTTCACTTCAAATCCCTCAATATCCACAACTTTTAACTCCCCACTCTTAAGCTCCTTCATAATAGAATAAACGGATAAGTACGCCACACAATCACTATGCAACAGAAAATTTTTAATACTTTCCGTACTGGCCAGAATTACTTTGATATCGAGGTCATGCCAATTTACCCCGATCTGCAATAATGCCTTTCGTAAAACATCATTGGTTCCTGAGCCTTGCTCTCGGATAACAAACTCCAGGGCAAGAAGTTCTTTAGGTTTTATAGAGTCTCTCCCTCTAATTTTCGAATTAGATTGACGTGCTACAAGCACTAGTTCATCTTTTAGGAAGGCTTCGTATTTCAAACATGAATTATTGGAAAGCCCTTCCAAAATTCCCAGATCTATGGTTTTCTCAGAAAGCCATTGTTCTACCTGTTGAGAGTTTCCATGTAAAACTTTAATCTGAGTAGCAGGATAGGCAGCATGGAAATCTGCAAGTATATTTGGGACAATATAATTGGATAATGTTGTACTCGCCCCCAAACGCAAGTCGCCCGAAATCTTTCCGTCAAGCATGTCAAGACCTTCATTGATCTGTTCATATACCACATTTAGCTCCTGGGCATATTTATAAATTAACTGACCAGCTTCGGTCACCATTAAACGATTCCCATTTCTTTCAAAAAGACTTTTACCTGCCTGGATTTCAAATTCATGTATACTTTTGCTTACCGCGGGTTGTGAGATATTCAGTTCTTGCGCAGACTTAGTGAAGCTTAAATGTTTTACAGCAGCAAAAAAAACTGCCATTTTGAAATCGATATTTATCATAAACCTTATTACTCATTCAAAACTAAAAAATAAAAATGAGCCTTAGATCAATATACCAAATATGTTAAAAACAACGCTGCTTATGTGATAGAAAAAATCTCATCTACCACATAAACAGGGTTTAAAATCTTAGTCTGTTTCAAAACCATACTTCCCATAAATACTTTTAGCTTCCTCAGAGGTTAAAAAATCTACAAAAAGCTTCGCTTCTTTTGGATGAGGCGCATTTTTAAGTTGACCTGCCATATAAGTTGCACGGATATTATCTTCTTTAGGAATCACCACTTCATCTACAGGATGACCAATCATTTTCTGATATACCACTTCTGAAGTCCAAACCGGAGCTACATCACTTTCGCCATAAAGAATGCGCATAGGGCTTTCACGATGATGGATTCGGGTAAGATAGGTACTACCATCTTTAACCTTATCTTTCATTACTGCATTGTACAAAGCCTCACCACCAACACTTCGATAAGCTTTTTCAATTTGCCTTCCTATCCCCTCCCATGCCGGATTAGGCATTGATATCTTAAGTGATGCATTATTAAGATCTTTTAAGCCAGTCATCTTCTTTGGATTCCCCTTCTGCACCATCAAGGTCAGCTTGTTGTACGCATAAACATGTGTGCTACTGAAATGATGTGACATAGATTGGATACGGTCTTTTCCAGCTGTATATACATCAGGCTTGGTGGTAATACGAAGGTTCCCTAAAGTTAATGAACCGCCTTCAATCTGTTTGGCCAAAATCCCCGGAGGAAGGGTTTCCACAAAGATTCTTTGAATTTCAGGATGTTTACGGCGAAAGCCTGCTAAAAGATCGTCCACACACATGAACTGATTTCCTGCAAAGAAAACTACCAATTGTGGATTCTCAATATCTCCATATAAATCAGGGACATTATTAATGCCTGGTACTGTGAATTCTACCGCCGATTTAGGAGGATTGTTCCATGGCGGATCAAACCGATGCTTATCCTGAGCATTAAGCTGAAAGATTGATGCTAAAAACATATTAGCCATGACTATGGTCCTACGTGTAATATTCATTCTTTAAACTATTTAAGGTTTAACAATAATCCATCCATCAGCGGCCCTGATTACTAGTTCTCCGTTTCCGGTAGGCACATAGCCAATAAAATCAAAAAGCTCAGTCTTTTCTATTTTTCGCTCCTTTAGGGTATTTAAACATTGAACTACCAATACACCTTTATCAACAAGTGCCTTCAGTGCAGCCTCATATTCACTGCCTTTTTTGTAGGCTTCTGTACCTCCTGAAAAAGCAACAAGCTCAATTTGTATTTTGCCCTTTAAGCGAGGATCTTCCAATAAATTATTGATGTTTCTAATGGCCTTCTTAATGATATCCGGAGCTCCCTGATCCATCTGGTATATTGCCCGGTACATGGATTTTTTAGCCGGTGCTCCAACGTAATTTTTGTTAGCTTCCAAACGGCTTTGTGCCTGGACACTGGCAGTACATCCGAAGATGATCATTACTGCGAATAGGATTTGTTTCATTTTCATATATTTCATTTTTATGTGGTTCATTTTTAATGATTTTAATCTATTTCTTTGCGAAATTAAAAGGACCGTACTTATGTTGTTGTTGTGAGATATTATCTACATATGGCGGATAAGCACAATCTTTAGGTTTTTTAGCCAAATTGGGGTAATCATTTTCTTTCCCATCTTTTACCGGGCGCGACTGACTATTTATATATGCTGCAACATCATATGCTTCTTCGTCAGAAAGTGTAGGATTATCGTGCGTAACCCCCAGAGGCATATTCCCCTTTATAAATTTAGCTGCTGTGAGTACGCGAGCCATTCCAGCACCGTCATTATAGGAGTCATTGCCCCATAAAGGAGGAAAAACAAATCCTCCTTCACGATTTCCTGCTGCCCCCCTTACACCTTGTCCGTCGACAGCATGACAGGAAACACAATGTTTTTGATATACCAATGCACCCTTCTTAGGATTAGCAGCTCGATCTGGGGCTTTGAAAGCTACAAAGCCCTGCCCTTTTAACCTTGTGCCGACAGCTACATTCTTGCTAAGATGCTTAATGTAAGTAATCATTCCACGCATTTCCTCACTATTTACATCTATCGTGCGACCATTCATACTGCGTTCAAGACAGCCATTTATACGTTCTTCTAAAGATTCTACTTTATTTTCTCTTCCTATATAAATCGGAAATACTGCACTGAGTCCAACATAAGGTGCTGCATAGGCTTTCGTCCCTGCATTAAGGTGGCAACTGCTACAAGCTAGTCGGTTTCCTGAAATTCCTTTCTTGGTATCTGGCCCGATCAGCGCATAAGTTTCAGTGATCAAACGATGTCCATATTCTGCCAACCTCCCTTCATCCGTATCTGCAAATGCTGGAATCTCAAAATTATCGGCAATACCCGGTACTTCAGATTTTACTTTTACTTCAGACTTAGCTTCTTGTCTCTCTTCTGTATTTTTCTCGTGATGCTGCGCTCCACCTTGCTGAATCAATACCAGTAATCCCACAATCAACAAGACCCCAGTCATCGCCAACAATCGGGCATACCTGGAAAGTCGTCTTAATATGCTATTTGTTTCTATTTGGTTCATAAAGCAAACATAACCTTGTTGATCTAAGCATTTAATTGAATATATTTTATGCCCAATCACCACTGGTTATCAATGCAATTCCTATGTATTATATGGATTTTATAACAAAAAACCATATAAAACTTTGGCTGAACTAGTTATACTCGCAATTGCAAAGTGTCTATTTCTTGAACAAGCCTTTCACATATTTCCCTGCCTTACCCAATGCACCAATCTGCTCAGAAATAGTTTCGATTAAATAGCTATCTGTCTGTTCAATATTTCCCATATTGATACCTGACTCCAATTGTTTTGGATACAAAATCAACAAACTTTGCTCAACAAAATAATTAGATAAGTAATATGGAAGTCGACTCATTTGGGGTACATACGAATCGTGGCCTTTACGGGAAGAGACAATAACAAACAGATCGTCAGGTTTTAACTCCCTGCTAAAGATTAAGAAGTCGTCCCAATTCCCAAACTCATTAAAACTAACCTTAATTGCATCAGGGTTTCGTTCAATCACTTTTACAACAGCATCATTGGTTGATGTTGTCCCATAAAATTTCACAGGTATTCCAGCTTCCTTAGCAATCATCATTAGCTTTTTCAACCAGTGTAGAAAGCCGGGTTCTGTTTCTGCTTTAGGAGGCATTGCTATGACAACCCGTTTAAATGTATTCAGAGGTTGGGTTGGCTTATAAATATAGATCGTCTCATGAACCCGTCTGATGATGTTTCCAGCTTTTGCACCTAGAAAAGTATCCTGATCCGCTTGTTTGTGCATACCGATCACGATATCACCAATGCCATGTTCTTTAATGGTGTATACAATTCCATTGCTAATACTCGAATCATATCTTGTTATGGGGATGATGCTGTTTTCTGAAGATACGGCATGAGAAATTGCTTTCTCTATAACCTTTTTTGAATTACTGGTTTGCTGACTAACATCTTTTTCGTCGTCTATAACATTCAGACCATAAATAGAAGTATGGCTTTTTTTAGATTTCAGCATGATTCCAAAATCTACCAAATGCGTAACCATGTTAGGATAAGCTAAAGACACTAATATCTTTTCATTCACCTGATCATCCACGGGATTGCTGTCTTCCTCATCAAGGGCTAATTTCTTAGATGCTCCTTCTACAACAAAAGAACTCACTCCGCAGCTTACCAATATCAGTAAGATTGTACCATTAAGTACATCCTCATTTAATAACCTTATTGGCTCCCCAGAGGCTGTTTCTCCGATGATGATGTTATATCCTACCAATATAATTGCTAAGGTAGCAGCAGCATGAGATGCGCTTAAACCAAAGATCATCGTTCCTTCTGCTTTAGTTAATTTAAAGATTTTCTGCGTTAACCAGGCCGCCAGGTACTTGGTAGACAGGGCAACTATAAGAATAATACCCGCCACTTTCAATGCTCCCCAGCCCTTTACAAGAACTGTAACATCTACCAGCATCCCCACACTGATCAGAAAAAAGGGAATAAATAAGGCGTTACCTACAAAGTCGATCCGGTTCATTAAGGGCGAACTGTGCGGCACAAACTTATTGAGAACGAGACCAGAAAAGAATGCACCAATAATGGCCTCTACTCCGGCTGCTTCTGCCATAAAAGAGGCTAAAAAAACCATTGCCAGCACAAAAATGTATTGAGAGATACTGTCGTCAAAATGCTTAAAAAACCATCTGATTACAATCGGGAAGATTGCAAAAACAACACCGACAAATACCAGCGTAGACATACCTAATTGGATCCAGAAAGCTGATGAAACATCCTGTTTTGTCATACCTGCGATTCCGGCCAGAATAAGTAAGGCCAGGATATCGGTAATCATAGTCCCCCCTACCGTCATGCTCACTGCCTGGTTTCTGATCACACCATATTTACTCGCAATGGGATAAGATACCAGTGTATGTGTTGAGAACATACTAGCCAGTAACAAGGATGACAAAAAGCCATATCCCAATATATAATAACTAGTTAGGGTACCAACCACCAATGGAAATATAAAGGTGAGTAAGCCAAATACCAGAATCCGTTTTTTATTCTTTTTAAACTCGGCCAGATCAATCTCAAGACCAGCAAGAAACATGATATACAATAGGCCAACAGTACCAAATAATACTATACTACTATCTCGTTTAAGCAGATTTAAACCATACGGGCCCACGATCAGTCCTGCTATAATTAGCCCAATAATATGAGGGACCTTTATTTTATTAAAAAGTATTGGGGCAAATAATATGATGAACAAAACCAATGAAAAGATAATCACCGGGTTCTGTAAGGGCAATGTATAATCTAAAGAAGATAATAATATCATAAGCTGATTCTGAATGTTATTTTACCTTCCTGGCATTTAACTCATAAACTATTTTACAGGCAGTCTGCTTAATTTCTCTTACCCCATCCATTCTAGTATCATTAATAAAATTTAGTGTAGCACCAATTAAAGCATCTGGATTTGGTTTTTCGTCTACTATTTTCAGGGCATTGTTTTGATAAGTACCCACATACGTCCTAATGAGTACTGGTCCTGAATAAGCCTTAACCAATATCTTATTATCATTCTCGTCATAACTGATATACCATTGCTCATTTTTAGTATCGCCAATAGCTGATCCATCACAATTGGTTTCAGTACAGCTCATCTTTACATTCCACTTGCCAATAATTGCTGCATTATAAACAGGAACAGAATCTATTTGTTTTTTAGCACTATCAAGAGAATTTTGCTCCATATCCAACTCCAGTTCCTTCGCTTTCAATCGTTGCTCCCAGGCTGCCAACTCTTGTTCCTTCAAAATAGCAGCCTCTTGTTGTTGCTTCAGCTTTTCCCGTTCATTAGGTCCACAGCTTTGCAAAAAAACAATCGTAATAAATAACAGGATCGGAAATCGTTTCATAGGTATACAATTACATAATTCAGTCTGTCCGCAAAATACGAAAAAACTTTATGGTAAAATTTCAACAAATTTTAATATATTGTTACGCGAGAAATTACAGGTAATGGAAATAGTAAAATATAAAGGACTACACCCTGCTCTGAAGGAGTTTGTTGAGTCCATATTTTACATGAACCGTGATGCTAATGAAGATGGTTTTTTCTTTCAGGTAGCTCTACCCAATTACGAATGCTTTTTGAGCTTTGAATGCGATACAGATTTTGTGGTTAGAAAAGGTGGGGATCTGGATTTTTCGCCACTTTATTCCGCTACCATAATCCCTCCTCAATTTGTAAAAACTGAAATCAAAGGTAAAAACATCAAGGCCATCATTGTAAAGTTTAAAGATGGTGGTTTCTACAGATTATTTAAAATTCCAATCCCCCATTTTCAAAATAAATGCTGCAATGCCAGAGATGCTTTCGATTGCGAATTTTCTAAAGTTTACGATCAGATCATGGAGCAACCAGATCTTGAGAAGAAAATTAAAGTCGTAGAAGATTTTTTACTAAAAAAAGTAATTAAATGTAAGCCTTTCACTCCTTTAGATGTGGCAGCTGGAAAAATATTATTAAGTCAAGGGAATACTCCTATATTGGATTTAGCCTCTAATGCCTGTATGAGTGTAAGACAAATGCAACGTAAGTTCATGGAGCAGTTCGGCCTATCCCCAAAACAGTATTCTAAATTTATCAGGTATAGCAATGCCCGCCAAATGAAAACTTTATTCCCCCATTTAACATGGGGAGAAATCTCTTTACGTTGTGGTTATTTTGACCAGATGCACCTGATTCATGATTTTAAATCTATCACAGGATTAACTCCTTTTGAGCTGGTTATCCATCCATCAAATTCCAATGCTTTTGAAGCAATAAAAGAATCCAGATCATAAAGTTTAACCTGGTAATATTGTCGCATTTTTACTATATCCTTAATACTCATCTGTGTATTTTAGTAATGCATTTATCAAATTCTAAAAAAATATTATGAAAAGCTAAATCAATCCCTTAAAACAGAAACTATTTCAAAATTCCTGTAATTACAGACTGATCTCTGCCTTTCATAGATCTGTAACGAAATATTCATTCTATAGAATACTTCGCTGTAGATTTTCGTACCTATAAATTCAAATCTATGGCAGGAGCTGGCACTATTGAAACAATTGCATTAGAACTTGGAAAGGCGCTTAAGCCACTCTCAACTTTACTTACACCAGATATTTTTGAGAAGCTGGGTGTTCCTTTACCCACAAGCATAGCTAATAATGCAGGCATTATCAGTAAGTTAAATGATGCTAAAACGATCATTACCGATTTACCCGGCAAAGTAACAGCACTGGAAGCTGCCATAGCTGGCTCTAATACTGGGGAAATCCTCTCAAAAGGCACGGAATTAATCGCCATCATTAAAAATCTGATCCCTAAATTAAAAGAACTAGGTTCAGCTGTAAATACAGCCGCTGTTTCGTTACCAGCTGATGTACAAAGTGATTTAAAAGCCTTGGCAGATAAATTGCCGATAAGGATATTAGAATATTGCCTGGTTGGCTATTTAGGTGAAAAATTGCCATTGCTTACAAGGGCAATGAATCTGATTGGGGCTATAGATAAAGAAATCACATTGCCCGCGGGTATGCTGCTAACCAATCCTATACCAACAATTGTCCCCAGACGCTTTTATATAGACCGTATCCCCAAGATGCTGTCCGATCCGCCCGGATACCTTCAACAAACTTTCAATTTGGGTTCGTCACTTTTTAGCGGGAAGGAACTTTTAGAGAAAATTCAAGGCTTACTCATAGAACTGGGACATCCGGCAGAACTTACCCAGGTTGGAACCAACCCTTTTGTACTGGACTCTGATTTTTTTAAAGCAGAGTTGGATACTACCACTAATCCCCGCGGACTTAAATTTGAGGCACATGTAAATGGCGATAAAACTTTTGATAAGAATTATGATATTTCAGATATATGGAAAGGAAACATCCATAACTATCGTTCTTTCAATGCTGGTTTAAAAGGTAAACTACAATACCCGTTGCAACTTACATTACAACCAGCAAATGGCTCTGCAACGATGCAAACTTTACTCACGCTTAAAGCCAGTAAAAGTAATAATGACCCCATTTTGTTATTAGGTATAACTGATGGCACAAAGCTACAAGCCAAAAGTATCAGTGCTAGTTTAGTCATCAATTCAGTTTCAGACACAAGTGGAATCGATATGGTTCCTTCCATTCAATTAGACATTGAGGATGGTAAATTGATCATTGATTTCAATCAGGGTGATGGTTTTATCAAATCCTTACTTTCAAATATCAATACAGAAGCTAAATTTGGCTTAACAGCCAACTGGGATCCAATTAAAGGTTTACGATTGCAAGGAAGTGGTGGTCTAGAAGTTATGATACCCCTTCATATAGACCTGTTTGCGGTTACAATAGAAGGAGTTTATTTTAAAATCGGCCTATCTAGCTCTGCTGAACCGACCATTGGATTAAGTACCATTATTAAAACAAATTTAGGACCACTGGTAGCCGTGATAGATGGGATTGGTACAGACTTACCCATTACTTTTCCAAAAAATGCCGACGGAAATCTTGGACTGGCCAATCTTGATTTTAAGTTCTCACCCCCAACCCGCATTGGACTTTCCATAGATACCGGTGTAATTAAAGGAGGTGGTTTTCTGGGTTTTAATGTTGATAAAGGTGAATACATTGGAGGATTAGAACTTTCGTTCCAGGGTTTTATTGACTTAAAGGCAATTGGAATCATTTCAACAAAAATGCCTGATGGTAGTGAAGGTTTCGCCTTACTCATTTTAATTACTGCTGAATTTGTCCCAATACAACTTGGATTCGGATTTACTTTAGTAGGTGTCGGTGGACTACTTGGGGTAAATAGAAAAACAAATGTAACAGCAATACAAGAAGGGGTAAAAACCGGAGCATTAAATAGCATCCTATTTCCTCAGGACATTGTGAACAATATTTCCCGGATCATCAGTGATCTTCAACAGATATTCCCTATTTCAAAAGGTGTTTTTGTTATTGCCCCGATGGCAAAAATAGGCTGGGGTACACCTACTCTTATTTCTCTTGAAATGGGAATCATAATCGATATCCCTACTACTGAGATCGTCATTATTGGGGTATTACGTTGCGTATTACCGACTGAAGATGCAGCCATTTTAAAACTGCAGGTAAACTTTGCCGGGGGAATAAATTTCAGTAAAGGATTATGGTTTAATGCCAGTCTTTTCGACTCTCGCTTATTGATTTATACATTAACGGGGGATATGGCCTTACGAATCGGATGGGGAGACAACCCGATGTTTGTATTGTCTGTCGGAGGATTTCACCCTGCGTTTAGCGAGGTACCTGGTGATTTAAAGGGGATGAAGAGAATAACAATCTCTCTTATTTCCGGTAAAAATCCAAGGATTAGTGTAGCGACCTATTTTGCAGTAACATCAAATACAGTACAATCTGGTGCAAGGGTAGAGCTCTATGCCGCTGCTTGTGGTTTTAATGTTTTCGGATATCTAGGCTACGACCTGCTGGTACAGTTTAATCCCTTCTATTTTATTGCTCAGATTGAAGCTGGCCTGGCCTTACGAAGAGGTAATAGCGAAATTGCAGGCATCCACCTTGCGGGTCAGCTAAGTGGGCCAACACCATGGCATGCACTAGGCAAGGCTAGCTTAAAAGTACTTTTTATAAAAGTAAGTGTAAAATTCGATGTAACCTGGGGAGATAACGCACCGGCACAACCTGAAGAACTGGAAAATGTATTGCTACTGATTGACAAAGCAATAAACGATGATCGCAATTGGATGGCTACTGTTCCTCCAAATACCAATACCAATGTTTCCTTACGAAAACTGGAACTACAGGATGGTAAAATCATTATTCATCCCTTTACCATTTTATCTGTAAGTCAGAAAGTGGTTCCACTAGAAATGGACATAAATAAGTTTGGCAATAAAAAGCCTTCCCCAGATACCCGGTTTACCCTAAAAAATGAAGAGGCTTCATCACCCGAATATGTCAACGAAGAATTTGCTATCGGTAACTTTATCAAACTAAAAGATAACGAAAAACTATCCCGTAAATCATTTGAAAAAATGAAGAGTGGTTTAAAATTCCAGACTACAGATGAAATGATGCATGGAGCCGAGCTGCAAAAAGAAGTGGATTATGAGATGAGCTATGTACATAGAAAGAAAACAGGCATTCGAATCCGTCGTTACAAACTCTGGGACAAGGTATTTAACATCTTTTCGAAGGGTAATGCCATTAGCAAAAATGCTTATTCCATTAGTCATAAACAAGCCGTTAATGCTCCAGCTAAAGTCGTCGTAAGTACAGGAAATTACAATATAGTAAACATCAAAAATCTGGAGCCTTATGCCACAACGATGATCTTAAATTCAGAGGCAGAAGCTTATGCACTACATGATGAGTTACTGAGAAAAAATCCTGGTTTAAAAGATCAGTTACAAGTGGTTTCACAATTTGAATTAAATTGATATGAGTATAACAGTTGCAAAATACACTTTCGGTTCCTGGTTACGTAAAGGGATTGGCGGTCGGATAAATCAACCTGATAACCTTGGTGATGGCTCGGCTACAAACGCTGAACGTGCCACTGTCAATGTGCAGCTTAAAATAAATGAGTTGGGTGTTACCAAAAATTTTGAATTACTAGGTCCCGGAGATATCATCGGAATAAACCCAGCTATGGTGGTACGCACAGAACCCTTAAACTGGATTACCAATTTTGAGCCCAACTACCTTCCTTTTATAGAGTTTTATGATGAAGACTTTTTATGGAGATATACTCCTGCAAAAGCTAATGGTGGTAACCTGAGACCCTGGCTATCACTCATTGTTTTAAAAGAAGGAGATACATCTGCTAATTCTGAATTCACTTTTAATGAACAGCGGTTACCTTTGCCATCAGTTACAGTAGGATCTGCAGATCATTTGCCTCCTCCTAATCAGATCTGGGCATGGAGCCATGTTCATGTTAACGAAGGACATGCATCAACGACTGAGTTTGAAGCCTTTTTAAAAACGTTAAATAATCTGGACAACCCCAATAGTGACAAAATTATTAGCAGACTGATGTGTCCGCGCAAGTTAGAAACCAATACTGCATATCGGGCTTTTGTAATTCCCTCTTTTGAAACTGGAAGATTGGCAGGATTAGGAATGGAGACAGCAGCTGTTGATGCACAGCAATCTTCATGGAGTGTTGGGGCAAAAAACATAGAACTACCGGTTTATTACCATTGGTATTTCCGTACAGGCGATAATCAAGACTTTGAATCACTCGTTAAAATACTGGAGCCCAGAATCATGGACAAACGGCTGGGCATCCGGGATATGAATGGTTCAGTCCCCGGATTTGGTATGACCACAGGTACCGATATTGGTATCACTTTTCCTCCAGAAACCCCGGAAATTATTGGCCTGGAAGGTGCCTTAAAATCACCAAGCACCAAATCAAATCCTGAAACCCTGGATACCAGTAAACCATTTTTCACCCAGTTAAAAGACATTTTAAACTTCCCTGCTGAGCTGCAAAAAGCTGCGAATACAGCTATTGATCCAGTGGTTAGTCCGCCAATTTATGGTCAGAACCATGCCCTGACAAATGAAATCAACATTGCTAATTCTGGTTGGTTACATCAACTCAATAAAGACCCCAGAAATAGAGTTCCAGCTGGCTTTGGCACAAGTGTAGTCCAGAAAAATCAGGAAAGTTATGTTGCACAAGCCTGGAGCCAGGTAGAAAAAATTCTGGAGGCCAATCGCAAAATCCTATTCATTTCTTTCTCCATGAACGTTGTGCAAGGTATTAAAGAGAAGTTTACAGGTAAACTGAACACGGAGAAAACACTTTTATTCTTCTCACCCTTATTCAAAAAAGTAAAGGGCTCACCTACAACTTTACAATACCAACTGGAAGACAGCTTACTACCTCCAGCGGCACTAAGTGCTTCATTAAGGCGTATTCTTAGACCAAGAGGACCATTTTTTAAAAAGATTACAGCAACAGACCCCTCCTTTTCGCATACGGGTATGCTAAATGATATAAATGAGGGTAAAATATCTGCAGCACCACCAAAACTAGTACCAGATGGACTGCCCACTGTAGAGAATACTACCAAAAACCTACCTAAAATAGAACAAAGTCCGCTACTGACCCTGGCATTAAACAATTTATTATTACTGTTAATCCTGATCTTGATTATACTTTTTCTATTTGGTTTATTCAGCGGACAATGGGGATTTTGCTTGATTGCTGCTATACTAGCAGTTGGTGCTTACTTTTATGGTAAAAAACTAAAGAATACACCTACTGAAGCAGAAGCTTTTAATAACCCTGAATCACTTATAGAACTGTTACAAAACACCCCTCCTAAACCGGGCTTTATCTTTACAGAAACCAACCCTGTAGTTAACGAAACCAGCAGCGGAAGCACGACTGTAAACAGTGAAACAAAAGTAAGCAACTCGGCAGATAACCCTCTGTCTTACCAATCCGTAGGGACATTTACACCTGGCGGCAGTGGTAAAGACAGTGTAGAAGCCGCGAATTTCAGAGCAGCAGCACTCGACCTGAATTATAGGCAGGCAGTTGTTGTTCCAGAAAAAAAATATACACGTTTTGATATGGGTAATGCATATCAAAAACTGCAGACTGCCACAGATCCTAGAAATGTATTTCCTAAAATGCTGGCCTCACTGGTCTATTATTCTTTTAACAAAGATTGGTTACTTCACTTTGAAAATCTCGTACCAGCAATGGCTTATCCGGATTTCCCTGACCCCATGTACGAGAAATTACGTGATATATCATCAGAACTGCTCATACCAAATCTGAACCTAATCCCTCCTAATACCATTTCTTTATTGGTTACCAATCCTGAATTTATAGAATCTTATATGGTTGGTTTAAATCACGAATTCGGAAAAGAACTATTATGGCGTGAATACCCAACAGATAAAAGAGGTAGTTACTTCAGACAATTTTGGGATGTAAAAGGTATCATTACGAACGAAACCGGATTGAATGAGGACGAGTTAAAAGAAAAATATAAAGATATCAAGCCTATCGACAAATGGTCGGGATTTTCAGCTCTTGGTGATCACCCCAATAGAAAACTACCTAACGATGATCAGGTTGTTCTGGTAATCCGTGGAGAATTGTTAAAAAAATATCCAAATACCATCATTTATGCACAAAAAGCACATATCTATAAAAATGATCAAGGTATTCCAGATCCTAAGAAAGAACCGATCATTCGACCTGTAGGTACAGCTGCAGAAATGGATGCTGAAATGAAGTTCCCGATGTTTAAAGCAGAGATTAATCCAGATATAAAATTCTTTGGATTCGATCTTACTGTTAGCCAATCTAAAGGTGATCAGGAGCCTAAACTGGAAACTGATGACTGGGGATGGTATTTTGTAATTCAGCAAATACCTGGAGAGCCTAAATTTGGGATGGATATTGCCTACGACCCCGATGATGACAAAAATACGCCAATCACCTGGGATGATTTAAGCTGGGCAAATTATTCGCCCACTAATGGTTTTATCAACACCAACATAAAACCACATAATATTACACTTAATGGTCCAGCCGATAAAATAGAACAATGGGGAGAAAATGCGGCGCGCATGGGCTATATACTATATCAAAAACCAGTAATGATTGCGATACACGCTAAAGAAATGCTGGAAAAAATGAATTGACACAGACGGTTTAGAACACGTTTTATAATTTTTAGTATGGGTTATCTTGAATCATTAAATGAAATAAAAAAGGCCAGGCAACAGAGAGACCAATCTGCGGAGGACCTGTATAAATTGCAAATGAAATATATTGCTTTAGAACGGGAGTATAAAGCCGCATCAGATACTGGTGTGATCAAAAGTACCGGAAATGACCCATTGTCAATTATTGAAGGATTAAAACGCAGTATTGAAAAAGGGAAGGCTTTAAGTAAAGAAAGTATACGATCTGTGAATGGGCTGACAAGCCATTTATATGACCAAATTAAACCCCAGCAGCTGATTGAAGAATGGAAGGACGACATTCCTATAACACTATTGCCGGTACGAATGGAGACAAAATACCGTCAGACTCCGAACGGTATAGAACTGATGGTGAGAGTATATCCCGATGATATTGCAATTGTAACACATGAAAAAACCTTAACAGAAACAGAGCATGAGTTTGGTCGTAAGCACTGGAAATTACTATTTAACAAAGAGGGAAATGCGCAAACAAAACGAGATGCCTGGAAATTACTAACAGATAAGTTTGGTATCAATAGAGCCGTCTGGGTTGCTAAAGCAACTATGCCCACCAATTGGGATGTAAACGAAACATTAGCCACAGCCGATGAATTAATCTTTGATGAAATAAATAATACTAAACCTGATAGTTGGACCGAAGCTGCTCACACCAGAGTTTTACCAGATCGGTTTGTATTAACTGGCTATCGAAATGGTAAAGAAGTTTTTACTCATGTTGGCTTGCAGGTTAAAGATGTAGTGATTGCTGGACCTACGCCAATAGTTGATGAAAATGATCCTTCTTTTACAAGAAATGAAGTAGACAATCGGATACAATATGGTGAAGACTATGCCTGGATAGCCGATTTTAACCTCGCAGTACAGGAAGGTATGGGCTTTGTTATTCCACAATCAAAGGAAGATGCAGCGCAGGGCTATGATCAATTATTGGTATTGGGCCTAAAGTTATCTGCAGATGAGAACGATAGTAAGCAATTGCTGGAAGACTTGATTGACAACCATAAGTACAGTATGGAGGGAATGAGCTTCCTTAAACAAGGCACTCCTACCAATAATACAGAGAGTGAAGACGCTGGTTACCAAAGCCAGCAATCTATAGATGATCTAATGCTTCAGGTTGAGACCGACCAACAATTGTTCAGCCCAACGAACAACCCAAAAGAAGCTAGTGACGGACAACGACTTGCCGAGTATCTTGGTCTTGATTATAGTATTTTTCAGACGGTACAAAATAGTCAGATTTCCGATCACGCAGAGGCCATAGCTATGAATACCGCCCTACATCCTGGAACCTTAGGCTACTTTACCTCTACCATGCTAAATGGTGTTTTCACAGATACAGACAGAGAGTTACTTCGGAACCATTTTATAAATTATGTAAGTGGCCGGGGTCCGCTTCCCGCAATAAGGGTAGGCAATCAACCTTACGGAATTATAGTAACCAGCGATTTTTATAACTGGCAATATCCAAGAAAACGGTATGAATACTTAAATAACATATCAGGTCACAGTACTTTTTATGAAAAAATGTATCAGGTACTTCATTATATGACTGGGAAATGGAAAGAAAAAACTGCAGGATTAGCCCAGATTACTAAAAATGGAAATGCGGGTGAATCCTTGTTAAAAATCCTGGGACTTAATCCAGGTTCTGTTGAATTTTTCCAGCGTACTGGTTACACTTACGACTACCTGAGCGATATGGAGGGCTTCGGTTGGGGTGGTAAATATTTCATGGACAACATGCTGAGATTGATGGAATCATACCAGGTTACACAGCTGTTGACCTCATTGGGTTATAGTACTAAAAATGATGATGGCAGTCTAAAAACTCCACCTATGCTGCTAGAAATTATATTTCAGCATTACCATACCACTCTCGATAAAAAAAATATCATAGATACAGAACCACTTTCTGAGGAAAACAAAATAAAACAGTATGCAACAGACAGTGATCATAATTACATAGATTGGTTGATTGCTAATGCAGAAAATGAAACCTCCCTCGAAAGTCAGGATTTTGGCGATGGAAAAATGCCAAAATCGTTACTGTTTATGATGCTTAAAAATGGGCTATTGCTGGAGACTAACCATAGCATTTTTAAATATCTGGCTACCAAAAACATCCATGCTTCAGAACTGATCAGATCCAGAAAATTCATGAACATGAGCACTTCCCCATCTGTTAGTCCCTGGGAGATCTATAAAGCACCAATAAACCAACTCATAACCTCAGAAATTTCAAACAAAACACTATTCAACCATGTGCATACATCTGTTGTAGATACTCATGTTACCATCAATTTAGAAGAAAACAAACAAGCACTAGGCAAACTTAAAGACTTACCAACTGCACATTTACAACGCGCCTTTACCGAACACCTGGATATTCTTAGCTATCGATTAGATGCATGGCAATCTTCTTTATTTGACCAAAGAATAAATACTCAACGTAATCTATATGCAGGTATTGAGGGTCGTAAAACAGGAATTTACTTAGGTAGTTATGGCTATCTGGAAAATGTTAAAATGCGCAATACCAGAAAAAAAATAGATGAGTCGGTATTACCCGAAAGTTTAAAAGAACAGGAGGATAATTTATTTATAGAAAATGAAAATGGCGGTTTCGTACATGCTCCAAGTTTAAATCATGCCACAGCCGCAGCAATATTGCGTAATGGTTACTTAACCCATGCCAGCAAAGATGATGCTGAGGCTTTATCAGTCAATTTGTCGTCAGAAAGAGTACGCAGAGCAAAGCTAATATTAGATGGCATCAGAAATGGACAAACGCTAGAAGCCTTGTTAGGTTATCAGTTTGAACGTGGATTACACGAATGGAGTACCAGAAAGGTAAACCCTGTGATATTGAATCAACTGAAACCTGAATTTAGAAAAGCTTTCCCCATCAGAAAAACGAAAGTCCCTCAAGAAGGAAAGACGACTGGTCCGGAAGAAATTACTGAAGAATTTACGGTTGTAAATGGACTGGCACTTGCTAATGTCATAACTAATTTTCCTTTTGGAATTCCCAATCTACCTCTTTTAGATGAGTTTCAGATCAAGGCATTAAACCAGGAAAAAAACCAATTAAATAATACATTAGATGCGGTTAAAGACCTATTGACAGCCGAAAGTGCTTATCAAATGGCATCAGGTAATTTTGAACGAGCAGCAGCTGTAATGCAGGCAATATCAAATGGCAACATACCACCGGAAATTGAGGTAATCAACACTGCCAGAAGTACCCAAATGACTTTTACCAACCGTATTGTAATACATTTTGATGCTACAGAGACCAGTAGTCCATGGCCATTAGCCAACCTCTTAAGCTTAAAATCGAATACCGAGCCGGCGCTTAACAACTGGATAGGCAAAATACTTGGCCCTCCTGAAGATATTATATGTTCTGTCACAGCAATAGATGCTGATGGAAATAGTTTAAAAAAACCAGATCTCACGGAGATCAAAGACAAAGTAAGTCTGGGCGACTTAAAACTACAGCCTCTGGACTTTATATTACTGATACGCAATCAACTGGAAACAACAGGAGCATCTGAACTAGAAAGTAGAATCCGTCAATTTTTCTTGCTGCAACAGTCATTAAATGACGATGTACTCATTAAAATAGCCTTTACAGACACATTAACTACAGATTTGTCTAAAAAATCCTTTGCAGAAATACTTCCTTTTGCCAATTACATCCGTCAACTGATCAGCAATGGGAAACCTCTTCAGGCTCGTGATTTTGTATCTACTTCAGAGATAGAAACCATTCCTGACCTCAATCCAGGTAATATAGATTGGCTAGAACTCAAAAGCCGTACTGCAGAAGTTTACAATCAAACTAAAGATCTGGTTAACCATCTAAAGGATGCCATTACTGCTATTGAAATCAACCCAAATAATCTCAACATAAATGCCTTAAGAACAGCGTTAAAAGAACTTGCTGATGCAGGTTTTGTATTTGCCTTCCCTAAATCTGTAACTGATACAAGCATTGATTCTGCGAACCTCTTAATAGAACAAGGAAAGGCTGTACTCTTACGCTTTTCAGATACAGAGAAAATATACACAGCAAAACTGCTAAAAATAGATGCAGTAGACACATCGGTCGATCATAAAGTGAGTCTGTTAACCGAATTGATTAAAGCACTGCTTGGAGAAGATTTTATAGTTCTTCCTAAATATAGCTTCAATAATCCCCTGGAGATTCAAGCCTCTGTCTCTTCTGCCGATCAGCTTTTGGCCTATGCTAAAAAACCTTCCGACCCTGGCATAGGAGAAGATCCCGGACTGAGTATGACATTTCCTGTTGCTGAATTTTTACATAGTGCATCACTGGTAAGACCTAAAATGCACACATTAGAGATGGTCAGGTTACTCCATCAAAACTTTAATGACCTTGAGTTGGAAGCACAGCCAATGCAAATACCTTTTAAAGTAAATGATAGTTGGCTTGCGGTTGAATTTCCTAAGAAAACTGAGATTTTACACGACACCATTGCTTTTGTACAATACACTCCACAAGGATTTGACCCCAATGCTGTACAATGTGGAATATTATTGGATGAATGGACAGAGACTATTCCAAATCCAGAAGAAGTAACTGGTATTACATTTAATTACAACCAACCTAATAGTACACCGCCACAAGCTATACTCTTAGCTGTTACCCCCAATGAAACCGGTAACTGGAACTGGGAGGATTTGACAAATACAATATTAAACACCTTTGAAAGAGCGAAACAACGTGCTGTTGAACCAGATGACATAGATAAAATGACAAGCCTTACAACCCTGTTACCCGCTACAATGGCCGAATTCAGTGCAAACAGATATACGAATGTATCACTGGATTACTCCATGAATATTCTGTTTAAATTCCTGGAGGTACAAACTTTAGAAACAAAACAATAAAAGCCATGATTCAACTCAGCGACCAAATAAAGCAAACACTGCCCAATGCTTTAAGCAAACTATATAGGATCCCTTCCATTACTGCATACAACAGATTGGAGCCACGCCCCCGTACCCAAAATTTTGAACAAAGTCTAAGAGCAGAGGTACACGACGGATTGTGGTTCCTTACGCGGCAATGGCAAATGGGCGAATTGGAAAGTGAAGATGCAGGTTCGGCTATAGATGCAAGGATAATCACCAAACAGATACATATTGACAGGATCGCACTACAACAGCATACAGCAAAATTATACAGTGATGATATACCAATGGAAGCACAGATAGAGCGTGAAAAAGTACCATTTACACTTGCATTAAAAATCCAGATAGCACAATATTTCATACAACTACATTCCCCAGTATTAAAGTTGGCCTATCTTTCGGCCTACAAAAACAATTATCCAATTACCGAAAACACAGCAGATTTCCATAATCAGGACTCTAGTCAGCAATTACTGTACAGTACCATAAAGAGGGCACTTGATGGTGAAAAAATCCTTTCCGATGTCATAGATGGCAGTTTTAAAATCAAAAATGCCATAACAGCTGCAGATGAAACAGTTATGGACACTATATTAAATAATTTTATAGCATGGTACCAACGTATATATACTCAACCACAGGACTCAGCAGAAAATGCCTGGGATGGACAGAACTTAAGCTATGGTTTCAGCACTGCAGCGCCCAAAAAAGATGGTAGTCAGCTCATATTAAACAGTCCGGATTACTATCAGGGCCAACTGGATTGGTATAGTTTTGATGTGGATACCGAACGCAGACTACTAGAGTTAGAAGAATCTGATTATATTCCAGAACTTAGTCCTGAAATTCCAATATCATTTATCCCTACTGCCACCTCATTTAAAGGGATGCCTAACCAGCGATTCTGGGAAATGGAAGAACGACAAATCAATTTTGGAAAGTTAAATGCTAAAACCACAGATCATTTGTTGTTGCTATTTGCAGAATTTGGCTTAGTATATGGAAACGATTGGTTTGTTATTCCTTATAGAGTTCATGTTAATACATTATGTGAAATTAGTGGTTTTGTGGTTAAGGATGTATTTGGCGACCGTACGTTGATACAAGCTGCTGATGCAGGTCTGGATAATGAATGGCAACGCTGGAGCATGTATAATCTGAGCAATAAAGACCATATAGGCAGTTATAATAAACAGTTCTTTTTACCCTCTACACTGGCTAGTTCTTTACAAAGTGAACCGTTAGAAAAAGTAAACTTTATGCGAGATGAAATGGCCAATATGGTATGGGCTATTGAAGATATCATTCCCGGTGCTACAGGAATCGGCATTAATGGGCATGATGCAGCAAACAAAAATGACATACTACCACCCCCCATTTCGCAATCGAACGCTTTGATCAGGTATGTACTAGGGACAACAGTTCCTGAAAATTGGATTCCTTTCCTCCCAATGCAAATACCGGGCAGTCATCAGGATATTCATTTTCAACGAGCAGCTATGCCTAAAATAAGTATGCCACCAACTGAAACCGTTAAACCTAAAGGGGTAATATTGAATGAACAACCTGCACCATATTTCATCAATGAAGAAGAGGTACCTTATTCAGGAACACTAGTTAGTCGTTCATGGCAAAGAACACGCTGGTATAACGGAAAAACATATAACTGGATTGGCAGATACAGGGAAACAGGTCGTGGAGAAGGAAGCAGCAAGTTGTCCTTCGATCAGATATTAGAAGCAAATAAATAGCTTACAATTGTTTTTTAATGAAAAGTTGATGCGAATTCGATAGAATGGCTATTATTGTAAATGAACACGACTGAACTGAACCCTGAAATTTTAAAAACCAAACAGCATTTTGAAATACTTGATGGATTAAGAGGAGTAGCTGCGATAGCAATTGTCGTGTTTCATTTTATGGAAATAGTCTATTTACCAGAAAAGAACTTCATTGCACATGGATTCTTAGCGGTAGATTTCTTTTTCTGTTTATCAGGATTTGTAATTGCTTATGCTTATGATGACAGGATTGGGAAAATGGGGCTTTCAGCATTTTTTAAATCCAGGTTGATCCGTTTACATCCTATGGTCATCGCAGGAACGGTTTTAGGATTGATCGCCTTTCTTTTTAATCCATTTACTGGCATACCGGAAGGATATACCGCAGGAAAAATAGCAATGATCTTTTTTGCTACACTCCTGATGATCCCCAATCCTGTAATGGCTGATCGATATTTTAACATTTTTGGATTAAATGCACCAGCCTGGTCACTGTTTTGGGAATATGTCGCCAACATTATCTACGCTTTGGTACTTTACCGACTAAAACGTAGCGTTTTATTATTTTTAGCAGCAATTGCAGCAATTACACTCTGCTATGTGAGTCATCGTGCTAATGGTAGTTTACTAGGTGGATGGGCTGGTGAAAACTTTTGGGATGGCGGTGCCAGAATAGCTTATTCATTTTTGGCAGGAATGCTCATCTTCCGTTTCAACTGGATCATAAAAAACAAGTTGGGCTTTTTAGGGTTATCGGCCTTATTGTTACTGGCTTTCCTTCTTCCACATAGCGAATTGAACTGGCTAACTCAACTATTGGTAGTTCTGGTTTATTTCCCCTTAATTATGGCGATCGGTGCTGGAGCAAACCTTTCTCAGAGCTTAAAAGCCATTTGTGTATTTTTAGGTAAGCTATCTTATCCACTATATATGACACATTATGCCGCTATGTGGATTTTTGCAAGTTATTATACCAAATATCAACCAGGCCTACCATTATTGGTCAGCATCATCATTGGTGGTACAGCCTTACTAATTGGCTTTGCTTATTTAATTATGAAATTTTATGACACTCCCTTAAGAGCCTATTTGCTCATCAAATATTCAAAATGATATGTTCCGGAACCCAATTCCACACTCTCGTTTTTAGAGTCGCCTTTACGCTTCTTTAAATACTTGAGTCCTTCTATTGCATTATTATTCTCTGTGATTTTAGCTCCTGAAGAGTGTGGAAATACTATAGTAGCCTGCGTATTTACAGGTATAATCACATCAAGTATGAATTTGCCATTCTCTATTTTCCAGCTTGATTGTGCCGTACCATAAGGGGTTTCCAGTTTAGCTGTAGCATTGCTGAATTTACCACCAGGGCTTGGCTCTATCCATATCTTTTTATACCCTGCATCAGCGGCCCTAAGTCCCGCAACCCGCTTATACATCCAATCGCCTATCGCACCATAAGCATAGTGGTTAAAGGAATTCATGGAAGTGTTCTGGAAACTGCCATCAGTCTTAATTCCATCCCACCTTTCCCAGATTGTAGTTGCTCCCATTTTTACCGGATACAACCAGGAAGGATAGGTTTCCTGAAATAACAATGCGTAAGCTACGTCATCATATCCAAAACGACTCAACACATGGCAAATGTAAGGAGTACCAAGAAATCCTGTAGTGATATGATTTTTATACGATTTTATATTTTCTACCAATCTTGCCGCAGCCTGGGCACGAAGGCTTTCAGGCAGCATATCAAAATTCAAAGCCAGTACATAAGCTGTTTGAGAATTAGATACCAGGCGGCCTGAAGGGGTTACATACTCTTTTAAAAATGCTGTTTTTACTTTTTCAAGCAGATCAGTATATTTTGCTACATCATCCTTATTACCGAGTACTTCTGCAGCATTGATCATATTTTGTGTAGAAGCCGCATAAAAAGTTTGCGCAATCAAGTGCTTATCAGTAATAGCAGCCTTTCCATCACGATCGTCAGCCATTGTATAAAAAAGCCAGTCTCCATAATGTGTGCCATTATTCCACAAATTATTGTTAGCCACACTACTCATGTAATCTACCCATTTTTTCATACTTGCGTATTGAGCAGACAGTATGCCTTTATCTCCATAAACCCAGTAAAAATCCCATGGGATGATCGTCGCAGCATCCGCCCATCCTGCAGATCCATCAGTACCGCGCATATGGGTAATAGGTATTACTGCGGGAACCCTACCATTTTCATACTGATCTGCCTTCAAATCGCCCAGCCACTTTTTGAAGAAAGTACTTACATTCATATTATATGCTGCGGTATTAAAAAATACTTGTGCATCACCAGTCCAGCCCAACCTTTCGTCTCGCTGAGGGCAATCAGTTGGTACATCAACAAAATTACCTTTCTGTCCCCATTGTATGTTGTGCTGCAATTGATTAATCTGCTTATCAGATGAGGTGAAAAATCCGGTTGGGGCCATATCAGAATAAATTGCCACTGCAGTTAAATTACTTTCATCTAATTTACCAGGATATGTTATCTTGATATACCTGAACCCCTGAAAAGTAAAACGTGGCTCCAGAAACTGTTCTTTTCCATTCAGGATAAATGTATTCTCCTGAAGCGCTGATCTCAAATTACTTGTATAAAAATTACCTTCTTTATCCAATACTTCAGCATGGTTAATTTTCAAAATCTCACCACTTTTCCCTTTCACTTTGATTTGAACCCAACCCACCAGGTTTTGCCCAAAATCAACGACAGTTTCTCCTTTAGGCGTCTTGATAAATTTTAATGGTTTAAATTGTTCCTTTCTGATTACAGCAGGGGATTCCTGAGGAACGAGGTTATCCAATGATGTCTCCACTACTCTTACACCTTTCCACTTCGCTGTTGTCTTAGCATTAATAGGCAAATCAAGTCTTGAGTCAAATGTTTCTCCATTATATATGTCAGCAGCTTTGATTGGTCCTTCGAACGAGGATTTCCAATTACCATCAGAATTTATCACTTGTTTTTTACCATCTGCAGTGGTGATCTCCAATTGGTACAGGAGTCCCACTTCCTTACCATACCAGTTGCGTTTTTTGTTCCATTGTAAGAACCCTCTATACCAGCCATCTCCAATAGACACTACCGCAGCATTTTCACCAGTAGTCAACATACTGGTTACATCATAAGTTTGATATTGCAATCTCTTTTTATAACTGGTCCAACCTGGTGTAAGCAAGCTTTCACTAATATTTTTACCGTTTAACTTTGCTTCATAAATGCCATGAGCAGTAATATACAATCGGGCATCTTTTATTGGAGCACTGATATTAAATGATTTAAAGAATGTAGGTACTGGTCCTGATGCTCCATCAGTTATTTCTTCGGCTTCTATCCATTTCGCTGTCCATTCTGAACTTCTCCCTACCCCTGTCTCAAAATACTGAACCTCACTCCAGGCTGATGAGTTTTTATGATTATCTGTTATTCTTACCTGCCAGTAATAGCGTTGCTTTGATTTTAGAGGAGAACCCGCATAGGCTATATGCAAAGATTGTTTATTATCTACTTTCCCACTTTCCCAAGTCAGATTTTGATTTTTAGACAATGATTCTTTCTGTGTAGCCAACCTCAACTCATAGCTATTTTGCATAGTTTGTTTCTCCTGACTATTTAGCTTCCAACTGAAATGTAAGTCCTGGGCATCTATCCCTATCGGGTTGGTTTTATAATTTACAGTCAGATCAGAAACGCCAAGCTTTTGTGCAAATGCAACTACAGCAACAAACTGAATTAAAAATAAAGCAATGATTTTCTTAACAAGCATGTTTCAATATTTAGTTTAGAGAACTAAATATACATATAAGCAAACACTAACTATCATGTACTGTCATGCTCCCTTATTAAATGGATCTGTATAAAGATATTTGGGAGGATATAAAAAAGACCGATCATAAATGACCGGTCTCTCGTGTTATATCCGCTAAAAAAGCGTTATTTTTAAATCTTACGCTTCAATATCTGGTTCTGCATGTAAAACATCCTTATGTGCATTCGCATCATAATTCGCTTCCAGCTCCGCTAACTTTTTCTTTCCATAAGCCAGCTTAGTAATTAACACAAACAATACCGGAACAATAAATAAGGCTAAGATAGTTGCCGACAACATACCCCCGATCACTGTCCAACCAATTGTCTGTCTGGAAACAGCACCTGCACCTACCGATAGTGCCAAAGGAACAACTCCTAAAATAAAAGCTAAAGAGGTCATCACGATTGGACGTAACCTTAGCTTCACTGCTTCTATCGTCGACGGGATTACACCCATTCCCCAGTCTACCCTTTCTTTCGCAAACTCAACAATCAAAATCGCATTCTTTGCCGAAAGTCCAATCAAGGTAATCAAACCTACCTGAGCATAAATGTTGTTATCCAGATGCGGTAAGAACATTAGTGCTACGATAGCACCGAATAATCCTAATGGGACACTTAATAAAATTGAGAATGGAACAGACCAGCTCTCATATAATGAGGCTAATAACAAGAACACAAATACAATAATTAAGGCAAAGATCACTGTAGTACTATCCCCAGCTTCCTGCTCCTGCTGACTCATTCCTGAGAAGTTGTAATTATAACCCGGAGGTAATGTCTCAGCTGCAATTTTCTCTAAAGCTGCCAATGCCTCACCACTACTTCTTCCAGGTTTTGCAGCACCACTAATTTCAATAGATCTGAACAAGTTATAGTGATTAAGTACAGATGGGTTCTCTACTTTCTTATAAGAAACCATAGTTCCCAATGGAACAGGAACACCTTTCATGTTTTTCACATAAAGCTGATTTAAATCTTCAATCTTGCTTCTGTAATTGGTATCTGCTTGTGCAACAACCCTAAAACTTCTACCATATTTGGTAAAGTCGTTGATATAAGCACTACCAAAGTAAGATGAAATGGTACTGTAAACAGCCCCGATAGAAACACCCATTTTCTTCACCTGATCACGATCAACATGAAGTTTATAATTCGGCGTATTCGAGCTAAACAAAGTATAAGCCATTCCTATCGCCGGATCTTGATTGGCAGCCATTAAGAATTTACCAATTACTTCCTGGAACTTTTTAATGTCTCCAGTTTGCTGTTCCTGAATCTGCAAAGTAAAACCGCCACTAAAACCTAAACCTGGAATTGGAGGTGGCTGTACTGCGATTACACTGCCCTCTTTATCACCAGCAAAAGTTCCTTGTACCTTAGCCACAACATCTGCTACATTTGTTTTACGGTCGTCCCAATGGTGCAACTGTACAAAGAAAGTTGCCGCGTTTGATTTAAATGAACCGTTTAAGATGTTAATTCCTGAAATAGAAGTTACGTTTTTGATTTCAGGATTATCTTTACTGATCTTTTCAACAATTCTATTTACAAAAGCATCAGTTCTTACTGCAGATGAACCTTCAGGCAAGGTTGCTCCCATAATAAACACACCAGCATCCTCATTTGGAATAAAACCTGATGGTTTAGCACTGAACAGACCAACCGTACCTACATAAA
Source organism: Pedobacter sp. (assembly GCF_041645105.1). Classification (GTDB taxonomy): domain Bacteria; phylum Bacteroidota; class Bacteroidia; order Sphingobacteriales; family Sphingobacteriaceae; genus Pedobacter. Next base: position 74,932 of record NZ_JBAZQQ010000002.1, on the reverse strand, counting down.
TACATACCAGCAATACCATTACCAAAGGTGCTTTTTTCAGACACCATTGTACACCTCTGGAGTATTTACTGGTTACCCTTGCAAACCAGGCGTTAAACTTGTAGAAAAACTTGTTCATGCCTTTTGAATCCTTATCGATATTCATTGGCTTCAACATGATTGAACACAATGCAGGTGTTAATGTTAAGGCTATAAATGCTGAAATCAGTACCGAAATCGCAATAGTAATAGCAAACTGTTGATACAGCTGACCTACCATTCCCGGAATAAATCCTACTGGAACAAATACTGCAGCCAAGATTAATGCAATTGCAATAACCGGCGCTGTAATATCTTTCATCGCCTTCCGAGTTGCTTCTTTAGCAGATAAGCCTTCATTATCTATATAATGCTGCACCGCTTCAACCACAACAATCGCATCATCCACCACAATACCGATGGCAAGCACAAAACCGAACAAGGTTAATACGTTTACCGAAAAGCCCAACAGGTTAAAGAATATGAAGGTACCAATAATGGAAACCGGAATTGCCAATACGGGAATTAACGTTGCTCTCCAGCTTTGAAGGAATAAGAATACTACTACAGTTACCAAAATCAGTGCTTCGATTAATGTTTTAACAACACCATCGATAGATACGTTTACGATAGATACCGTTTCATATCCAATAGTATAATCCAAATCCTCAGGGAAAGATTTTTTTAACTGATCAAGCGTTTTGATAATTCCCTCGTAAGTTTGAACCGCGTTACCACCAGGCGTTTGATAAATACCCATCATAGATGCCGATTTACCATTTATCTGAGAATTAATGCTATAAGTAAACTCTCCCAATTCAATTCTCGCAACATCCTTTAGATATACCGCAGAACCATCTGCTGCTGTTTTAACGATGATATTTCTGAATTCTTCTTCCGTACTTAAGTCGCCATCCATGATTACGGAAAACTCAAAAGTCTGATTTTCCTTTTGTGGCGGTCCACCTACACTACCTCCGGGAATACGTGTGTTCTGCTCCTGAATAGCTGCAGAAACCTCTGTTGGAGTAATACCCAAAGCAGCCATTTTATCGGCATTAAGCCATACACGCATACTAAAGGGTTGACCAAAGGCCATCGCATCTCCTACACCTTTAACCCTTAAAATGGCATCTTTAATGTATAAGTTGACATAGTTGGACAGGAACTTTTGGTCGTACGTACCCTTTGGAGAGTGCAGACCAAGCACCATCAACATATCTGTATTAGCCTTTTTGGTGGTTACCCCTAACCTTCTTACTGCTTCCGGTAATGAAGGTTCTGCAATGCCCACTCTGTTTTGCACGTCCAGGGCTGCAATGTCAATATCCGTTCCTACTTCAAAAGTTACAGTAATAGTTGAACGACCATCCGCGGTACTTGAAGAAGTCAGGTATTTCATACCTGGGGTTCCATTAATCTGACTTTCTATTGGTGTGGTTACCGTTTGTTCAACGGTTTGCGCATCCGCGCCGGTATAAGTAGCACTCACCGTTACTGTTGGTGGTGCAATATTTGGGTACTGGCTCACTGGTAATCCAGTTAGTACAATCGTACCCACCAGGACAATCAGTATGGAGATAACAATCGCTGTTACCGGCCGTTTTATAAATACATCTGAGATCATAATGTCTTAAATATTTTTGAACTTTTATTGTGCTGATTTTGCAACAGCATTTTCTTGAGTGGAAGGTGTTGGCTGTACTACAGCACCTGGTCTTACATTCTGTGCACCTTCAGAGACAATTACTTCTCCTGCACTTAAGCCCTGGGTTACAACAACCTTTTGTCCAGCTTCAGCACCAAGTTTAATCATACGTTGTTGTGCTTTACTGCTATCTCCTACTACGTAAACCATATATTCACCCAATTGCTCAGATACAGATTTATAAGGAATAGTCAATTGCCTAGTTTCAGCTTTGTTTAAAACCTTAACGTTACAAGTCATACCACTTAACAACATTCCAGATGCATTAGGGTAACTGATTCTTACTTTGATGGTACCTGTTCCCGGATCTACTGAACGATCTACAGCAACAATTTTACCTGCCATCTGTAATACACTCTTATCCTGAAGTTCAATACTGAAAACTGAATCTTTAACTGTTGAAGCGTTTTTCTGTAGTTTTAAAAAGCGTGGAATATCCTTTTGATTTACCGCAATATCGACTGCAATCGGATCATTTGTCGACACCGTATTTAACAATGTAGAACCTGGACTAACCAGTGCTCCTGCTTTTACCTGAGAAATACCAATGGTACCTGTTAGTGGAGAAACGATTACAGAACGGTTAAGGTTTGCTTTTGCAGTAGCTAAAGCCGCTTCTGCTACTGCAACTTGCGATGCTGCGTTTACCATATCAGTAATTGCATAATCTACTCTTTGTTTAGCTACAGCTTCCTGCTGTGCTAAATTAGTGTAACGCTCTGCATCTTTTTTTGCTTTAAGGTGATTGGCCTTAGCCACTTGCAAATTAGCATTTGCAGAATTGTATGCAGCAAGATAATTGGTGCGGTCTATTTCATATAGCTTTTGTCCTTTGGTCACTTTCTGACCATCTTGTACAAAGATACCAGTAACATAACCACCAACCTCTGCTCTAAGTTCAACTTCATTTAAAGCCACAACTACACCTGGGTAGGTATCAACTGTTGTAACTTCCTCTTCTGCTACCGTATAAACGCTTACCGGCGTAGCCGCTGGTGGTGCCATCTGAGCAGGTTTGTCTGAACTTCCGCATGATGCTAAGAAAACAGTACCTAATATTAAAATGCCTGGTTTTATCGAATTAAAGTTCATCGCTAATTTTATTGAGTAATGGTTATTGTTCCTAATGCTTGCTGCACATCTAATTTTGCGGAAAGCAAACTATAAAGTGCATTTAGATAATTGAGTTGTGAAGTTCTTAGATCGGTTTCGGCCGTCATCAGATCCAGGTATGTCTTAATACCTTCATCATACTGAAGCTTTATCGTTCCATAAACTTGTTTAGAAATTTCCTGATTTTCATTTGCAGTTTTCCAATCATTTAAGCCTGCTTTGTAAGTTGCCATAGCCTGCTCGTATTGACTATTGATTTGATTTCTGGTATTCTCCAGATCTAAATCAATTCTTTTCTCCAATAATTGAGATTTACGAATTTCCTGGGTACGCTTTGTTCCCTGGAAAATAGGGATACTCAATTTCAATCCTGCCATTGAACCAGGGTACGACTCCTTATACAAGTTTTTAAAATCGTTATTAAGATAATTCCAGCTGTAATTTGCAAAAGCAGAAAGCTTAGGCATGTATGCCAGTTTATTATAAGAAGTATTGATTTGTTGAAGCTGACGCTGTGTTTCTAACTGCTTGTATTCAATCCTATTCTGATAATTAAGCACTTGAGCTGTATCTAACAGCACTTCTTGCTCCATACCCTTTTCATTAAACACCAGACTTAAATCTTTACTTGCATCGTAGCCAATAATAGATTTTAAATAAGCGTATTTGAACTTCAACAGTTCCTGTGTTCTTTTTCTATCTGCTTTAGCATTACTTAAACTAATCTGAGCTCTTTGAAAGTCTGTTTTATCAACTAAACCAGCATCATATTGCGCTTTAGCATCTTTAAATTGTTTTTCTAAACGGGATATATTCTCGTCTATGATTTTAAACTGCTCCTGACTGGTCAAAATGTCATAAAAAGCCTTGCTCACTTCAACTACAGTAGTAATCTTAGTGTTTTCGGTACCTTGTTTATACTGTTGTCTGTAATACTTAGCTGATTTAGAAGCCTGAATTAATCCAGCATTTAAAAGTTGTTGATCAGCTTGCAAAGTAATCCCTGAAGTATTTTTAGTACCAAAGGTCATGTACGAAGTTTGTCCATCAACTGTTAAAGCATTAACTTGCTGTTTCATATTGTGGTTAAAATTCGCGTCTGCATTGATCTGAGGTAGCCAACCAGAAAGTGCCGATTTAATATCGCGCTCACCAATTTCTTCATCTACCAATGTCTGTTTTACGCCGGGCTTATTCTTAAGCGCATAGTTAATCACATCCTGCAACGATGCTTGTTGCAATACTGTCTTTGTGCTGTCGGTCTGTGCAAAAATATGCGTAGGAAAGAAGACCGCTGCCATCACAAAAAACACAAATGATATTTTATTTACATTCATATTATCTTTCGAATTGAGAATTTTGAAGCTGCAAAAGTAATTTTCTATTGAAGCCATGCTGGTAAAAGTTGACCGAACTCTTCAATTTTGAGACTGAACCGACTCATAAGCAAACTCAAATGAATTTGATTTATGTAAATTTATAAGTCATGAAACAGATCGGTTGAGTAGGAGGATTATCCGCTTTAGTTTTAAGATTGAGCTATTCAGTTAACTTTTATCATCAGATTGTCTTTTTTATAGTAACATTGTACAAAAAGCCAATAGAAATTAAATGACGTTAAAGAAAGAATCACAAGACTTTTATAGATATCTCAGGTTTATTACTATTCCTGTGGTGTTTATCGGCTTCTATTTGCTGTCTTATATGATTAATCCATATAGGCCATGGTCTTCATTCTTCCAAAGAGAGACCAGCGCAATTCTTAGCGAATGGGGATTTGTTTTGTTATTCTGTTTTTTAATAACAGAGATCTGTCTGACTATAGCACGGATATTAGATAGAAAAATTCCTTGGGTATCACATCCTTTATCAAGGTTTGTACTTCAATTTAGCATACAGATTATTGTTTCTATCCTGTTTCTTTATTTTTACATGAATGCTTCGCTTACTGTTTTTGGAGGCCAGATGAAGTTCAGTGACCTGAATTCTCTTGCATTGCGACAGTCATTTGTAGTCAGCACATTACTATCTGTACTGATCAGTTTAATTTTTACGGGCAATTTCTTTTTACAACAATGGAAAGCCGCTATGCTAGAAACCTCAAATTTGAATTTAAAGGCTGCTGAGCTAAAGCAAATTGCACTTGAATCGGAGTTACAATCACTCAAAATGCAGCTTGACCCACATTTTATGTTCAACAATTTCAGTACTCTTTCTGCGCTGATTGAAGATGATACTAATGCGGCACAGCACTTTTTAGAAAAACTGTCACGTGTATATAGATACATGATTATTAATGTTCATAAAAATATCATCTCTGTAGAAGAGGAAATGCGTTTTGCTGAAGCTTATTTTTATCTGATCAAAATACGACTCGGCGAAAACATAAAAATGCAGATCACCTTAAGTGATGAGGTTCTTAAAAAGGGAATCCCGCCAATTACATTACAGTTATTAATTGAAAATGCAATTAAACATAATACAGCATCACGCTCAAAGCCACTAACGATAAATATTGAAGAGGACGATCAACAAAATCTGGTCATTACCAATTCACTGCAACGACTGAACTATAATATTCCCTCTACTGGTACAGGCCTAAAAAACATAGAAAGCCGTTATCATTTGCTGTCCGACAAACTTCCTGAAGTTACAGAAACTGAGGATCTGTTTATTGTGAAATTACCTTTAATGAACATTTAACAAAAATGCAATGAAATTACTGATTATTGAAGACGAGAAACACAATGCTAACAGATTGCAGGCAATGATTAAGGAGCTTAATCCTGACATTTCTATTGTAGGCATATTGGAAAGTGTGGCAGATAGCATTGAATGGTTTTCATCAAATCATCAAGCTGATCTTATTTTGATGGATGTACGTTTGGCAGATGGTCTCTGCTTTGAAATTTTCTCAGCTTGTAACATCACAACACCCGTTATTTTTACTACTGCATACGATGAATATGCAATACGAGCATTTAAGGTGAATAGCATTGATTATCTGTTAAAACCAATTCATAAAGAAGAACTGGGTGCTGCATTGGCTAAATATGATCAACTTACGAAACTTATAGGCAAACAGCAGCCTGATCCTATGATTTCTAATCTGATTGATATCATTAAAAAGCAAGATCCGGTTTATCGGTCACGCTTCTTAATTCAAATAAATGATGGCTATAAAACAGTCGTAGTTAATGACATTGATTACATCTATTCTGAATTCAAAATCACAAATCTTGTTCTTGAAAACGGACAGGAACATGCGGTCCCTTATACCATGGATGAAATGGAAGAGCAGTTAGACCCTGCAATTTTTTTTAGAGCGAACAGACAACATATTATCAGCATCAATAGCATAAAAGATATTCATAACTTCTTTAATGGAAAATTGAAAGTTATTCTACACAAATACCCTGATGCAGAAGTCTTTATCAGCCGGGAAAAAGCAACGGCTTTTAAACAATGGTTAGACCATTAATGCAACATTTTAAACAATAGCTCTTTTAGTAACTCGCCGTCGGTCGTATTACCAGTACTATCCACTCCTTTGCTTTTCAAATCATATTCTCTCATCAGACTAATGATGTCGAAAGTTTTAGGCAAACTATAATTACGCGCAGCAGTTTCATAATCTTTGACAAAGTAAGGATTTACCCCAAGCTCTTTTGCAGCATCTCCTTTATTAGGCAAATAGTGATATTTAAGAATTTTCGCAAAATAGGCATTCAGATTGGCCATCACCATTACCATAGGATTTGCCTTAGGATTATCAGCAAAATAATTAATGATCTGGTTGCACTTTAGCACATTTTTAACTGCTAATGCTTTTTGCAATTCAAATACATTGTACTCTTTACTTATTCCTATATTTTTCTGAACAATATCGGTATCGATAGTAGTCTCCTTGCTAATGTTTAAAATCAGTTTTTCTACCTCATTCGCAATTTTAGAAAGATCAGTACCCAGGTATTCCGCCATTAAAGCCGATGCCTGAGGAGCAATTTTATAGCCTTTTTCAGCTACCAATCCATCTATCCATTGGGCCAATTTATAATCGCGTACTAAATCCGACTGGAAAACAACACCGTTCTTATCTATTGCTTTATAGATCTTTTTACGTTTATCGAAGTTGCCGTATTTATAACCTAAAACCAAAATAGTACTCGGCAATGGTTTTTCGAAATAACTCAGTACAAATTCAGCAGTTTTACTACTCCCCTCAGTTTCTTTTGCCCATTTCAAATCCTGCGCCTCTTTTACAACTACAAGTTGATAATCAGACATCATTGGATAACGCTTGGCGGCATTCATAACGGTTGCCATATCGGTATCCTTACCATATAAAACAGTTTGATTAAAACCTTTTTCCATATCATTCAGAATATGCTCTTCCATATAATGGATGATCTGATCTATATAATAAGGTTCTTCCCCATGTAACAGGTAAACAGGTTTAAACTTTCTTGCTTTAATGTCTTTTATTATGTCGGCAGCACTCATATGATGAGCCAAACTTAGATAATTTTTTTGTCTACTTTTGCACAATTATCATTTATATCTAACCTATGAATCATTTATGCCCTCTATGTAAAACAAGCTACCCATCTGACATAAATTTTTGTGTGAAAGATGGTGCCAGGCTTATTGCAGAAAACGCTACTGCTGATTATAATAACCCTGAAATCCACAATCCTTTTGAACGTCAGCCACAAAATGGTTTGCCTTACAACAAAGCCTCTATTGGAAACAGGTTTGCAGCAATACTTATAGATGGCTTAATTTTTATTGGATTGATGATTCCTGCCGCGGCAATTCTGTTTTTCGCTTTTATTTACGCTTATGGAAATAAAGAGGAAATTGCCATAACACTTTGTATTATTGGCGGATTACTAACCTTAATTCCTATTGCTTTTCAACTTTTAAAAGACGGTTTCAAAAATGGACAAAGCCCAGGCAAAAGAACCATGAAGCTGATGGTAATTGATCTGGACACGAATATGCCTTGTACAAGAAAAAAATCGTGCTTAAGAAACGTGATCGTCCTATTACTAGGATTTATTCCATTTGTGGGTAGTTTTATAGAACCAGTTATGGTATTCGCAACTATTGATGGCAGAAGGCTGGGCGACCGTACCGCCAACACTATGGTAATAGATAAAAGTCAATATTTCAATTAAAAGAACTCTTATGAACTGTATAAAATGTAATACTCCCAATGCTGAAGAAGCAAAATTCTGTAAAAATTGCGGAGCAAATATTGCCCCATCTCAGTCGGGCGAAAAAAACAATGAGCAAAGTATAAAAGCCCTATTGATCATTCTTGGAATAGAGTATTTTTTCTCTACAATCATGTTCCTCCTTCAACGGTTTATGTTTTCGTCTGTAATGAGCAATGGTAACGGTGAAAACATTAATTTGATCTATAACATCTATGGATGGACCTCAGATATTGTAACATTAGCGGCAATATTCTATTTCATGGTAACCCTCACGAACAACAAGGTTAAAACAGCCTTGGTTATATTTTTCATCTTAAGACTTACATTTATGATTGGCTATAGGGCGGCTCCTTTCTTCAATCTTTTATAATTTTACCAGCTGATGCCTGAACAAAAAAGCATGTCTTTTACACCAACCCCACTCAACTTACCGGAATATCCTTTTAGAATTACATTAAAGGATGCCCAGCATTTCATATTTGATGAGGTAAGAAAGAAACACCTGGTATTAACACCTGAGGAATGGGTGAGACAACATTTTATACAATACCTGGTTGTTGTAAAGAAGTTTCCCAAATCTTTAATACAGATTGAAGGCGGGCTAAGTCTGAACAAACTTCAGAAAAGAACGGACATTGTAATTTTCAATACCCAGGGAAAAAGAATTATGGTGATTGAATGTAAGGCTCCTTCAGTAAAAATCACACAGTCGGTATTCGATCAGGCAGCAAGGTACAATTCTGTGCATAAAACCAAATGGCTCGTGGTAACAAATGGCTTAAGACATTGTTACGCCGTTATTGACCACCAGGCTGAACAGTTTGCATTTATTGAAGAGTTGCCAGAATATCAGGCGCTCTAATCATCAAAAATAACATCAAAATAACCGTTCGCTTCTGCGTCTGGCATCTTTTGCTGAAGGGAAAAAGCGCCTGAGGCAGCATCAGAGAAAGTAATTTTTGTGTCAGCATGATGCATAAGCAAACATTTTCTTGTTGACCTATGTTTGCTTATAAAACGCCATCATGCTTGAAGAACTCAAAAATAAAGTAAAATCAAGAGCAGGAATCTATAATACCTCTCCGGCCGACTGTAAAAAAATCGTTGATGATATTTTTGAAAATACCCATAAGAAAATTAGCGTAACCACGCTTAAACGCTTCTTCGGATTTGCCTCTATAAAATATAAACTCTCAAAATATACGCTCACTGCATTAACAGAATATATTGAAAGCGACTGTACTGTTATGCTAAATACTAAAATTAATCCAGCTAATGGAAAGATAAAAGACCATAGCCAGATTCAATTTGATCTGCATGATGGAAGCCTTCAATTGGGGAATTGCGTAAACATTTCGGATCTGGACAACATTCAGGAATCAGAAAAAAAGAACGTTCCAATAAAAATAAAGCTCACCAAAAGTCAAGTAAAAGATGTGGTAAAAAGCATAAACAAAAAGGCAAAATAAACCCTTCTACTCTAAGGCTGGCATCTTTTTCTGAAGGGAAAAAGCGCCTCAAGCCTTTTCGTAGAAGGTATATTTTGTGTCAGCATAATGCATAAGCAAAGTTGACTAGCCTTGTTTATTGGTAAAACTTTGTGTTATAAGCATAATGTTTAAGCAAGCTGGCGAATCCTGTTTATTAGCAAAGCTGCATACCAATAGTGTCATTCATGGTGGTATTTTAGTTCGTCGTGTTGTACAACAAGCCGTTCGTAAACCTACAGCTCTGGCCAAATGCTTGAAAAGGAAATTTGGTTTCTCCGAAAAGGCATAGGAACTTTGCCTTCTTCAGGCAAAGATTCCAGCCTTAGAGGAGATGCCTAATTTCCTCCCCCTCCAAGGGAGCGATAAAGCGCTATCACCGCCTGCCATTGTTGCAATTTATCATCTACATCTTCCAATTGTGCAGCCAGCAAATTCTGCTCCGATGTCAATACATCCGTATAATTAGTTGCAGAGCTATAGCGTAAGAGTTTCTTTGTAAAATCAACAGACTTTTGAAGTGCCGTCAATTGTTTCACACGAATACTTTGTTGCTTGATAGCCGTTTCGTAAGCAAAAAGTGCATTAGAAACCTCCTCACCTGCTCCTAACAATGCTTTCTGGAAATTCAATGCAGCTTCCTGCTGTGCAGCTTTAGCTGTTGTTAATCTAGCTTTATTTACACCTTTACTAAATATAGGCTGTGCAATTCCTGCGGCAATATTACCGAACAAGCCATCTGGGGTTAACCAATCTTTTAAACTAAAGCTGGTAAAACCACCAGCAGCGGTTAAGCTGATAGAAGGATAAAATAGTTTTCTTGCTACGTTCGTATTTTCAGAAGCAGCCATAAAAGCATATTCTGCTTGTTTTATATCAGGTCTGTTTTCCAGCAATTGGATTGGAACACCTGTGTTTAGATCAACAACCAGCCGTTGATCCTTTAAAGAAGTCCTGTTCACCGGGCCAGATGGTTTTGCCAGCAAGCCATTCAAATTGTTTTCAACTTCCCTGATCTGTTTCTTCAACTTAGGGATAGCCACTTCTGCAGCATACATACTCGCTTCACTCTGCACTTCCGCAGCACCGGTCACAATGTTCGCAGCTTTCAATGATTTCATAGTATGTACATCAGTTTTCCTATTGCTTACCGTTTGTTCGAGGATACTTAACTGCTGATCCATGGCCAACAATGTAAAATAACGATTAGCAATATCTGCTATCAATTGAGTTTGAATCGCTTTACGTGCTTGTTCAGTTTGTAGCATACTTGCCAGGGCGCCTCTTTTGGCACTTTTCAGTTTACCCCATATATCTGCCTCCCAGCTTGCAGTCAGACCTAAATCGTACTGAGTAGAAGAGTTGATGATACCAAATCCCTGCGGAAAGGCAAGTTTAGACTGCTTAACACTGGCACTGCCATTCAAGTCAGGCAAAAAAGCTGCACGACTTTGTCTAAAATTAGATTCAGCTGCGATAATGCGTTGATATGCAATCTTAAGATCAATATTTTGCGCCAGGCCTTCTTCAATTAATCCAGATAATACGTTATCAGAAAATAACCTCTTAAAAGACAATGAAGCTACATTACTGGTATCTGTACCAGTATAATCCCGGTACAGATCGGCCGTATTTAAGTCTGGCCTTTGGTATGGTTGCGATACCTTACAAGAAGCAAGGATGAGCAACAATAAAATTCCTATGTATGATTTCATTAATGTATATTTTAAATTATTCGTTTTGTTATTCCACCTCCTTAACTTTCGGACCACCGCTAACCTTTTCCTGTAGCGATTGGAAAACCACAAACAGCACTGGAATTACAAACACGCCGAAGACAGTTCCAATCAACATCCCGCCTACAGCTGCAGTCCCTATGGAACGATTACTGATGGCACCAGCACCGGTAGCCAACATCAATGGCAACAAACCGAAAATGAAGGCAAAAGAAGTCATCAGGATAGGTCGTAATCTGGCCGTTGCACCTGCAATGGCCGACTGGATTAAATTCCTTCCGCTCAACCTGTGCATCAGCGCAAACTCAACAATCAGAATTGCATTTTTAGCCAATAAACCAATGAGCATAATCAAACTGATTTGCAGGAATATATTGTTATCCAGGCCGAATAAACGGGCAAACAAGAATGCACCGGCCAAACCAATTGGCAAAGAAAGCAAGACTGAAAACGGTAATATATAACTCTTATATTGCGCACTAAGCAGGAAGTAAATGAACAGTAAACTCAGGATAAAAATCAGTAGCGTTTGGTTTCCACTGGAAAGCTCTTCCAACGTTAAGCCAGAAAACTCAAAGGTATAACCCTGCGGTAAAGTTTGTGCAGCAACTTCCTGTATCGCTTTAATCGCATCTCCTGAACTGTATCCAGGTTTTGGCGCACCATTAACAGCACCTGCGGTAAATAGATTAAAACGATTAATAAACTCAGGTCCATAAGTCTTTTTAAGCGTTACAAATCCTGAAATTGGAGCCATTACACCTTTCTCATTCCTTACAAATATTTTGCTTAATGATTCCTTATTCGTCCTTTGTGAAGCCTCAGCCTGAATCATCACTTTGTATTGCTTACCAAAGCGGTTAAAATCCGATGCATAAATACCACCCAGATAACCTTGCAATGTTTCCAATACGGTATTTACCGCCACACCAGCTTCTTTACACTTCGCTACATTTACACTCACTTCATACTGAGGGAAACTTGTATTATAAGATGTAGCCGCGTACATAATCTCAGGACGCTGATTCAAGGTTCCCATAAACTTGCCGATTACCCCATCAAAAGCTTTATAACTTCCACCTGTTTTATCCTGCAACTGGAATTCAAAACCATCATTATTACCAAAACCTTGTAATGTAGGTGCGGCAAAAAAGATAATATTAGCGCCTTTAATATTTGCTGTTTTAGCAAATAATTGACCCACAACGGATTTAATATTCTGTCCTTTTTTTGTACGTTCTGCCCATGGCTTCAATCGTATAAAAATAGCAGCATATGAACTTCCCGTTCCACTCATCAGATCCATACCTGCAAGTCTCGATGATAGTTCTACTTCAGGAATGGAACGTGCAATACTGTCAATCTGATCCGCAATCTCCTCCGTCCGTTCCAGCGAAGTAGCTGGCGGAAGAATCACGTTTCCATAAATAGAACCACTATCTTCATTCGGTACAAATCCTGTTGGAGTCGTTTTTACCAGGAACCAAAACAATACCGAGAACAATGCAATACCTGCAAATGCTACCCATTTTTTATTGATCAGAAAAACTACAGACTTTTTATAACGGGCAGTCATGGCCGTAAACGAAGCATTAAAACTAGCGTAGAACCTTTGCATGAAACCCTTTTTAGGTTGATCATGTGGCTGATGAGGTTTTAATAATAAAGCACATAAAGCCGGACTCAAAGTCAAGGCATTAACAGCCGATATGATAATTGCCACTGCCAGGGTTAAACCGAACTGTTTGTAAAATACCCCTACCGATCCGGTCACAAATGTTACCGGAACAAATACCGCAGCCATGATCAATGTAATAGAAATAATGGCGCTACTGATCTCGCTCATGGCGTGCATCGTTGCTTTCTTAGCTGATTTAGCCCCCTGATCTAATTTCGCATGTACCGCCTCTACTACTACAATCGCATCATCCACCACAATACCAATGGCCAACACGAGGGCAAATAAGGTCAGCAGGTTAATGGTAAAACCAAATAACTTCAGGAAGAAGAAAGTTCCAATAATCGCTACAGGCACTGCAATAGCAGGAATCAATGTAGAGCGGAAATCCTGTAGGAAAATGAAAACCACAATAAATACCAGGATAAAAGCTTCGATAATGGTAAAGATCAGCTTAGAGATGGAAGCATCCAGGAACTCATTTGCATTGGCAAATACACCGATCTTAATTCCTTTCGGGAAGGTTTTTTCAGCATCCTTCAGGATCTTTTCACACTGTTTAATGATTTCGTGTGCATTGGATCCTGAAGTCTGACTTACCGCTACATACGGCGACTCCTGTCCTTGTGCTGTCAAGGTACTTGAATAAGTAAATGAGCCAAGGTTAATGTCGGCTACATCCTTTAATTTCAGCACTTGCCCACTACCAACAGATTTAAGGATAATGTTCTCAAATTCCACAGCCTTTTCAAACCTACCCGTATATTTTAATGTATACTGGAAGTTCTGATTACTGTTCTCACCAACCTTACCTGGTGCAGCTTCAATATTCTGCTCAGCCAATGCATTCACAATATCACTCGGAATAAGACCATAAGCAGCCATCGCATCTGGCTTTAACCAAATCCGCATGCTGTAATCCTTACCACCGTATACCTGAGCATCTCCAATTCCCTGGATTCTTTTAATCTGAGGAATAATATTGATTTTCAGATAATTATCAAGAAATTTCTGATCATATTTCCCATCTTCACTATACAGCAGAAAACTAAAAACCTCACTATTCAACCTTTTACTGGTCGTAATCCCCATTTTTATCACCTCTGCAGGCAATAAGCTGGTTGCTTTAGTAATCCTGTTCTGCACGTTAATTGCAGCCATATCAGGATCTGTTCCTTGCTTGAAATTAATCGTAATGCTGGCACTTCCATCATTACTTGCTTTGGAAGTCATGTAAGTCATATTCTCGACACCGTTGATCTGTTCTTCCAATGGTGTGATTACACTTTTCATCACTACGTCGGCACTTGCACCCTGGTAAGCCGTACTCACCTCAACTGCGGGCGGCGCAATATCCGGGTACTGAGATATGGGTAGCGAAAACAAACCCAATAAGCCCAGTATGACAATGATTATCGATATTACAGTCGATAATACGGGATTGTCTATAAACTTTTTTAACATAATTGTTTAATATTTGAATCAATTATTCTTTTATTTCTTTTCGGCAACAGGCTTTATTTTGGTGCCTTCCTGCAATGTCCCCATGCCTTCAGTTACTACCTGATCTCCTGCATTCAAACCCTTTTTTACCACATAGAATTCTCCAGAAGGCGCATCCATAATCTCTATTTCGACAGGCTTCACACTCCCGTTTTTAGCTACGACAACCGCCATCATTTTCTCCTGCATTTCATAGGTCGCTTTTGATGGAATCAGTACCGCATCTTTTACAATCACAGGAATACTGATGGTTGCGCTAGCTCCACTTCTGATGATTCCTTCAGCGTTTGGAAAAGCTGCTCTTAGATTTACCGCACCAGTTTCTGTGTTGATCAATCCTCCGATACTTTCCATCTTTCCTTTTTCCTTATAAGTAGTTCCATTGGCTAGTAAAAGTGTAACAGCAGGAAATTGCTTCAACTTATCGTCCATCTTTGTACCTGCAAAGTGTTCCGTGAAATCTAAAAACTGCTTTTCATTGAAGGAGAAATAGGCAAAAATCCTGGAAATGTTTGATACTGTAGTTAAAGGTTGAGGAGATGAACTACTCACCAGGCTACCAGTCTTATAAGGAATACTACCTACAACGCCATCTGCCGGACTATTGATTTGTGTGTACCCAAGATTGGTACGAGCATTTGCAAGGCCAGCACGAGCTTGTGCCAGAGCTGCTTCTTTAGCTTGCAAATTAAAATTAGCGGCTTTCAATTCATAGTCACTCACAATACCTTCTTTAACAAGAGGCATTGCTTTTTCTACCTGCATTTTTGCTGTATTTACTTCTGCTTCTGCATTTTTAATAGCAGCAAAGGCCGTTTTCACTTCCTGTTCGTATTGAGGTGCATTGATGCGAAACAAAGGTTGGCCCTTTTTTACAGAGGCTCCCTCATCCACAAAAATTTGTGCTACGAAACCATCCACTTTCGGACGAATCTCTATATTCTGTTGCCCTTGTATAGTGGCTGGATATTCTGTATTAATCACAGCTTCGCTGCTTTGTATTGTAACCACAGGGTATTCCTGGATGGTTTGCTCCTGGGCCACCTGTTGTTCCGGCCCACAGGCCTGCAATAAAAAAAGCAGGATTATAAATAGTGGTAATTGTACTGATTTCATAATAAATAAGTATTTGTTTTTGTTTAAAAAATTAGCCGACAAAGCTCCAGCACTCCCAAAAACCAAGGTTTCCGGACAGTCGGCAGTCATTAAAATTGTTACTGGATACCCGCTACGGCCAGGATTAAATTAGCGGTGCTCCGGTATGATAAAGGAGTATATTAACTTGCATGGTGAAACTATAAGTCCTTATATTCTTAATTGTACGGCAAAGTTAGTATTTTTGTCAATAAAACAACTAAACACTTGTTTTATTAGATTATGAAGACAAATCGTTTTTTAATGTTGTTGAAGACACGGGGTGCTTTAACGGCGGGAGAGATTGCTAAGGAATTGAAAATCACAACAGAAGGGGCGAGACTACAATTACTAAAGCTAACAGAGGAGGGGTTAATTCAATCCGTACACGAATCAAAAGGTGTCGGCAGGCCCACACAATATTTTAGCTTAAGTGAGCTGGGCAATAAAGGCTTTCCAGATACGCATGCAGAGCTCACAGTTAAACTCATTCAGCAGGTTAAAGAAACGCTGGGAGAAGAAGCACTGGAAATGGTCGTGTTTGCTGGTGAACAAAAAGCGAAACGCCGATACCATCAACAATTAAACCAGGTCAGTACCCTGGAAGATAAAATTCGACTATTAACTGAAATACGTAGCCGGGAAGGATACATGGCAGAATACACTAAAGAGGACAATGGTTATCTTTTTGTAGAAAACCATTGTCCCATTTGTGCTGCTGCACAAATCTGCCAGGGCTTTTGCACCGCCGAGCTCAACACTTTTAAGTTTGTACTCGGCGAAGATGTGAATATCTCGAGGGTCAATCACATCATTGCAGGTGACAGAAGATGTGCTTACCAAATTGTTCCATCAGAACATTAATAACATCTTACAGAAAATAAAGCTGCAGGTGTATTTTCAGAAGGATGTGTTAATTCTATGGTAATGGTACTTGTAAAAATAGCTTGTTCAAACACAATCGTATTTTTGGTTTGATAGTTATTTTCAACAGCATATAGTACATTTCCTTTATCATCTTTCACCTGGTAATTTCTCACGCAAAAAGGCATTGTGTTTTCCGGGTGGCCCATCAAAACCGTTTCCATCGGATGGTCGTAATCCGTATCAAAAAACAACTCTATACTAGATACCTTTTGCTCCTTTTCCCATTTTAAGTTAATTGTTGGCTTTGTATCAGATAATGAAGCAACCCATGCATTTGGTGCTGTTGTAGGTCTGAATACACCAGTCTTTATATTGGCGGGAACAAACTTAGAAAGTCCAGGCTCAATTTGTAGGGCAAGGTTATGTCCTTCAGGTCTACGCTGTGGACACCAGAATTCAAATTCATCAACACCTATATCTTCAGTCGGAGTCTGCTTTCCGTAATTGGACACCGCCTTATTTACCAGATTAAATACTGATAGTACTCCGGTAACACGATGTTCAGAGCAATGAACCTTAACAGATGGATTCTTGTGCAGTACCATGAATACATACGCATCTTCTTCCAGTGTACTACTAAATTCAACCTTTAATTCGTTCTTACCTTTTTTAATCTCCAATACTTTACTTTCCAGTATGACATCTGGCGTGTAATTTCCTGATATACCACTTATGCGGAGTTCAATTTCAAGCCTTGTATCAACATCAGAGTCTGTATAGAAAGCAATCTGCGGCACCTTTCCTTTATCCAATGGAAGCATTTGCCCCATCGATATATCCAGATTTTTTAATAAACCAGCAGGCAATTCATTCAATACATATTCGCTTGAGGCAGAAACCTCAGCAGATTGTACCAGGTCTTCCTCATCTGTTAATTCCAGTCCGGGAATATGCTGACCACTTTTCAGCAGTTCCTTTTGCAACGTCCCCATAAGGTTATCTGCTAATAATTCCGCTGGATTCAATCCATTTTGACCTGCTATAAATGCTGCCATACCTACAGCCTGACCAACATGTGCTGCTGTAGCCATTACCCTGGTCGACGCGAATGCAACGTGGGAAGCACTGATGATCCTGCCCGTTAAAAAGAGGTTTTTGACATTTCTACTGTATAAACAACGATAAGGAATCTGATAAATACCTTTACTATGCCATTGGTTACAACCCGGTTTTTCGCTAAACACACCGTCGGCAGGATGAAGATCTATCGACCAGCCGCCAAAAGCTACTGCATCTTTATGTGTGTGTTGTGATACAACATCCTGCTGACGAAGCATATAATCGCCTTCAAAACGACGGCTCTCTCTTTTTCCTGGGATAGTTCCTACCCATTCTAATGTCATCGTTTCGGCTTCTGGGAATTCACCTGAATTCTTGATGTAATCCCATACACCATACACCACTTTCCAAAGCTCCCATTTAATCTTTTCTGTATCATGTACAGTATCTAATCTTCCGCCATACTCCAGCCACCATAATTTGCAACCATATTCTTTGGCATTGAAGCTCTTAAAACGAGGAATTTCTTTTGTAATATCAGTTAAAGCAAAATCTGGTGCAACAAACTTCACCGGTTTACCAGTGTCTTTACTGTAGAAATACAAGCTATGACCAAGGAGTTCACCATACTCTTTAGTAGGTGCAAACTTCTCCCCAAACTCTTCCTTACTCTCTGCCCCCATTCTAAATGCAGCTCCAGCTAAGAAGCCGACAATTCCATCTCCCGATGCATCACAAAATAGCGGTGCTGAGATGACATACTCCATGGAGTTCTGACTACAAAATGCTTTTACTGATGAAATAGTGTCCTTATCCAATTTATGAACCTCATAAACAACGGTATTTAATAATAATGTGATATTAGGTTCAGCAATTACTTTATCCAATAATATGGTATCAAAAAGCAAGGGGTTTCCTTCTTTATTCCGATAAGTATTTTCTACCAGGATTTCATCAATAACACCTCCCTCTCTACTCCACCTGTTGTTATTACCCATGTGGGATGTAGCACCCAGAATCCATAAACGGACTTCACTTGAGGAGTTTCCACCCAAAACAGGCCTGTCTTGTACAAGAACAACTTTAACACCTTTACGTGCAGCTGTAATTGCCGTACAAACGCCAGACAAACCACCTCCAACAATTACAAACTCTGTACTTAATTTTTCAGACATCAAGCTACGGACATCTGTTCCTTCTGATTTTATCATAGTAAATATTTGGGTTGCCCCTGGGTTATTATATATAAATTAAACTGACTTCTTTCGGGAAGCCCTCAATGGAATAATTGAACTCATTAAAATGACAGTAGCAATAATGGCTACCATGCCTGTCCCTTTGGTTGTAAAAGCACATAGGATATATAGCAGTAGACCTATAAACGCCAATGAAAATGAAATGACTTGCAGACCGAATTTGTTCTGTCTTTTAATCTCTTCTACCTCTGCTTCATCTACTTCATATACAGCTGCCGCACGAACGGCTTTAAGCTCCTGTAATTGTAAATATTCGGCACTTACATTTCCTTTATAAGCAGCATACAATTCATAAATTAATAATAATATAAATGGTAACAGTACACCCAACAACATCTCATTTGCACGGTCAAGTTTATAATCCATTAAATAAGGAAGAGCGATTTTAAAACATAAATTAACCGCCAAACTAATCATGGTAATGAAAACCGTAGCCTTACCAGTGATGCGTTTAGAAAACAAAGCCCATATTGGCGGTGCTAACAATGGCCCACCTGTAATTGCACCAACACTTAATGTAAATTCTACAATGCCACCGATGTAAGGCACAATAAGCGCAATTATAATCATCCCAAAACCAAAGCCCCAGGAAGAGGTACGGGCAATCTTCATTAACTTTTCATCAGAGGCTTTAGGATTAATTGTCCCTTTGTAAATGTCATTGGTAAACACAGCTGACACTACATTTAAAGCTGTATTTGCAGATGCTGAAGTCGAAAAATACATCCCTGTCAGGATCAATCCCATTAAACCTGCCGGTAATACTTTCTGACAAACCATCAGATAAGCATTTTCTGTCTCCAATCCAGTTAATCCAGGATTAATTGTTTGATAGATCATTGGAGGTAACATCCATAAAACCGGACTGATGATATACAATCCAGCAAATAGAAAGGCTACTTTAGAAGCAGATTTTGGCGTATCGACACTGGTATATCTTTGTACAAATGTCCAGTTCCCACCAATATAGAAGATATGATAAACGGCATATGCAAAAATAAAAGCCCAGGTATATTCCCCATTTACCAGATTAAAGAAATCATCAGGAACCTTATTAAGGAATGTATTTACACCTCCGGCTTCTGTAAATGCTAAAGGAATAATCAGAAGAACGGCAGCTGTAAGAATTACAAACTGTAAAATATCAGTCACCATAACAGCCCATAATCCTCCTACGGCAGTATAGGCAATCATCAATATCCCTAAAACAAGAGTAACAGGGATTAGTGGAAATTCTAAAGATGAGCCAACCAGCTTAGACACTGAGTATAAAACCGATCCTTTGATGAACAGTGATACCAGCATGAAAATATAAATAAAACTCTTTTGTACATGTGCCCCCAATCTATCTTTGATGAACTCAGCTGCAGTAAGACTTCCTGTTCCTTTCCATTTCGGGGCGATGTATAAACCTACTATTAAGCCCCCTATACACATGGTCCACTGAATGGTGACAGCTACCCATCCATATTTATAAGCTATTGATCCCCATACGACAAAAGTGCCTGCAGAGAAAAAGCTCATGAAAAGTGATAAGCCGCCAATAAACCATGGTACGGCCTCGCCACCCGCAAAGAATGATTTCAGGTTTCGTCCTGTTCGTGAAAACAGTAAACCGATAACCATAATAAACACTGAGAAAATGACGATAACTGAGGTATCAATTATTGAATTCATGTATTGGTTTATTTATTTGTGTTTAAATTTTTAATTGTTTTATCCGCTACTGTTTTCAAATAAGCAGCAAATTCAGCTGGAACTTTATTTGGTACATACTCTAGTTTTAATGGAGATTCCTTAAACAAAACTGCATACCAGATTAATGAACCAAGATATCTGCCTGCTTCATTGGCATGATTTGCATCAAATGCCATCTTATCATTTTTCCATGAATAGCCCATGTTAAGAGAGTTTGCCTGGTTAGGCAGATTAGGATTCACAGGATTTGTATAGTCAAAATCAGCATCCTTTTTATACCCAAATACTTTGTCCGAAGCCACCGTATTAAAGGCATCACCCACAGGAAGAATACTGATACTCAACTGTTTTGCAATGGTATGATATGCTGCTCTTGACCGCTCCCACATCTCTGTGTGGTTTTTAGCCAGTTGACCCGGTGCTATCCGACCAAATTTCAAAGCATCACTTCTGTAAGCCCATGTCTGGTGGATAAGAATCTCAACATTCGGTTGAAGCTTCTTAATATAGTCGTATAACTTTTTAGCATATGGGCTATAACTTTCCAAATCTGCAGAATAATAAGAAGCCTGCTGAATGGTAACAACATCCCAGGTTCCTTCCGATAAAAGCATACGTAGTGATTTCCCCTTATAAGGTTTCCCTTTAGGGTCTTCAGGATTGGCTTCAGCAGCCTCTACATACCCCCAGTGTTGTGCTAATGTATGTCCACCCAATTCAGCCCTGCCTATTGTTAGCTCTACTCCTTTTTCTTTTGCAAAGTTTGGTAAATACGCCGATGCATTTTGAGAAAAACTGTTACCAATAATAAATAGCCTTAAACTTTTAGGCCCTGCTTGCCCATATGCAAAACCAGTACTGAGGCAGAAAATGAGAAGTAAACTTTTAATGTATTTCATCTTTTATGATTTTTATGTTTTATACTGTTATTATCTGGATTTCATTATTTAATCACTTTCCCTCTTAGTAAGAGCTTACCTATATACACTGTTGTTTTATTATACTTATCAGGATTATTGCCAATGTCCTCCAATTGATTTGGCCCTAGTATAGCTCTCTTATCTGCCAGAACTGGAGAAATGCTAAACTTTACAGTGTGTATTCCCGTTGGCAATTCAATAAACTCTGCCTGTCCTCTATAACGATTATTACAAAAGGAATTAAACCTGTTAACCTGGCCTAAAGAATTGCTTTCCTGACTTGCCTTTAGTGCAAGCGTTCCTTTTTGTTTTTGAAGAGTAACAGGCTTACCATCAATTTCCAAAACCAGCTGTCCAACTTCCGGACCACCGATATCAAAAAAGCCGATCATATTTCCATCAAACTTAAATGTGAAAGAATCGCCGGCCGATTCTGCCTTCATCACATAAGGAAACCAGTCCGAGAATTGTTTGAATGAAGGGAAGCCCATTGGATCAACTTTACTCCATCCTATGCTAAACTTTGCTATATCCAATGGAGCAAACATCTTTGCATCTTCCCAGTTAGTTGCCAATAATGGCTGTGGGAGTTTATGTTTCAGCTCTTTTGCATGAGTTTTCATTTTTAGAAGAGAACGGGCAATAGATTGTGCGTATAGATTACCACCTGCGACTAATGGATGTGTACCATCATTTGAGAAAATGATCTTATCCGTATCAGTGCCATTTGCTGCTTTCCACAATAACTTTTGATCTTGTTCTAAGGCACTTGCCTCAAGTCCCATATGTACTGAGGGAATCTGATAATGATCAGCAATCTTTTCCAAACCCAGAATATTATCTGGAACTTTTCCTGAGGCATAAATTTTAGACTGTCCGTTAAATATGCTGTAAATCATGCAGATATCTGTACTTGGATTCGCTTTCCAGATCTGACGGATCATGCCCTCCATTCCATCTGGAAAAGCATTGTTAACAGCGAATTCGATGAATACCAAATCTGGCTTAAATTGTATAACCTGCTCTTGTATTCTACAAGCACCCAAATCTGTTCCAGTACCAGCAATACCAGCGTTTATAAACTTCAATTGAAGTCCGGGGAACATGTTTTGTATAAATTTTGCAGACTGCATTCTATACAAATTGCTTCCCCTGGTAATACTTCCTCCAATATAAGCTACTACCAATTCTTTTTTCTCTCTTGCTTTATTGAAAAAATTAGGTAGCCCATCTCTTAAATAGCATTCCTGATTACTGTTAAAATCACCAGGAATTATCGTCGGAACATCATTACCACTGGGATCAAAGAATAAAGGCATTGCTCCAGTTTGACTTGCAGCAATGAGCCTTTCTCTTTCCAAAGTTTCCTTATCTGTGCTCTGCGATTTAACTTTAAAACTAAAAAACAAGGTGTTCATCAGCATCACACATCCAAAAGCAATTATAAACTTTGTACTCAATTTCATATCCGATTACTTTACACCCTCAAAATCTATATGTGCCTGTCTCACTTCGCTGCCTTTACCTTTCAATTTCAAATTGATAGAAATAGGCTTTTCTGGATCCAAACGATTAAATGACCATTCAAAAGGATAAGCATTACGTTTTTCCATTGTCGCGCCATCTTCATTCAACTCAAGTTCAGCCTCTACTCCAGGTGCTGGAGGTGTACTTAAATAGGCATAAATAGAATCCCAACCAAATGGAGAGCGGATTCTGAATGCATAAAGCTTGCCCCATGGCGCACCAAGATCAACTTCCTGCAAACCATTTTTAACAGGCTTTAGTTCTTTCGTAACCTTAGGGGAAGCCAATGGAAATGAATAAGCGGTTATGCCTTTACCAGGTATTTTCGCATTCATTTTATTTCCTTGCATAGATAAACTACCTGATTCTGCAGTTGCTCCCTTATACAGTTTAATACCAGCATTTTTTACACCTGTCTGCAGCAAATCTATTCCAAGTTCAATATTTTGTTCCTGAGCAGACTCGTTCAACAATACTACCCAGAAACGATCATCTGATATACCCGTAAGATAATTTACAGATGGGTTATTCAATGTTACCAAACCCTTTTTCAGCCAGATCTTCACATTTTTATCATCAAAAATGGTTCCCTTGCCTCCGCCATAAATACGATTATTGAACCAAACAAAACCCTCTTGTTTTCCCCATGGAAAACTGATTGCAGATTTAGATCTTTGCACAGCCTCGGTAACAAGGAAGTCTAAACTAAATGCAAGATGAGGTGAAATGTGGTGGTAATAAATAGAATTGATGTCCGGTCCTTTATAAGGGTAATTCTCTCTGTAAGTAAGATCAGTATATCCCGTTGCATAATAACCAGGATAATTTGTAAACCTACCTATGATTGAATTTCTTGCATACACTTCAAATATCTTACGCTCGGTATCGGCCGACAAACGCAACAAATGTGGCGCCCATGTTGACATAAAAATATGGCGAACATTCTTTTTGGGAAGGAAGAAGGTAATAGGCTGTTCAAGGCCAAGTCCGACTGGTGACACTAAAGATTCTGGAACCTCCTTGGCTTTCACATCTCCATTTTGTCTGGGGAAACCTAGACGGAATTTTTCGCCGTCTTTCCACCATAAATTGGTATTGCCTTCATACTTATCACCTTCATGAATCAATTGCATTTTATGCTCCACCTGAGGGTAAGAACGTATACCTGCCAAAGTAAAATAAGAGGCATACTCCGCTGCATTCAAAAATGTTTTATCCTTACTTACTTCATAAAGATCTGTTAAGTCCCACCAATACGGGTAAAATGAAGTGTTATAAAATGGCTGAGCTGTTAACAGGTTTGTCTTTTGACCATACACTTCTTTCGCAACAAATTCTTTCGCATTAGAGACTGCAGCTGTTAACCATTTCTTATCTTTTGTTAATCTATAAGCAGCAAGCTCCTGGGTCCATGCCGGAAGATTGACACTATATCCCGAAAGCTTTCTAGGTTGTTTATCTGGCATTGCCACATCCACGATCCAGGGGTTCTTGTACTCCAGTAATTGAGCTAAAGACTCAAAGTATGCAGTATTAAACTGCACGTTTTTATATGGGTTTAATTCAAGAGATGCAGCCGTACGATTGTAGGGTGCCCCCGCAGCTTTTGCCCATCTAAATGCACTGCGCGACAAAGTATATTCTATTGTCGGCAAAGCACGACTAATATAAAGTTCTTCATCTTTACCCATCACTGCGGCAGATATTACTGCCAGTGGAGATGATTGGGCAACAGTTGGTGCAATCTTCGGATCAGCCTCGATATCAAAAAAACCTTTTAAAGGAGCACTCCAGCCCGAAGCATTGTCATTTTTAATGAGATCGATGATATTGAAAACCGCATTTGTTAAAGACGTTGAATCTTGAACCCTATAATCATTAACCTTAAAAATTGAATTGGATGCATATTCCAGGGCTCCGCTCCATTTATCGGCAACTGCACCAATATTAAATGATCTGGTTAATGATTGTCCTACAGAAAGCTTAGAATCTTCCAGTCCTAAAACCGGGGAGAAAGCGATAGGTTGCACCTTATTGAATTCATTTTTTAAAGAAAAACCGATTCTTGAAGTAATATCCTTTACCCAGTCTACCGGAAAATCTGTTAAAGCACCAGTAATAAAATAACTTAATGGCTTTTTATTTTGATTAACCTCCACTATTGCCAATGGCTGTGGTGTCATAGCACCAGGAATTAACATTGGTCCTTCCGGCAAACGTTTATAGTTAAACATTGGTGGAAGCTGTACATTATTCACACTCGCCTCCGGACTATCCTGAAAGGCTGAAACAACGAAACTGTAAAATCCCGGTTCAGTAGCTTTATAAGTTAAACTAAGTTCTGAATGTGACATTCCAGGTTTAAGTGCCCAACGACCGGTTACTTCCGCTCCTGTTCCCGTTACATAAGTAACCAATAACTCATTGGCCGACACCTGTTTTACAGCTTTCGCTTCGCACAACAGTAGTTCTCCGGATAGAAAAGGATTTTTCGCTCCATTCTGATCTATCGTTTGGTAATTCTTTCCATTAACAACGAATTCAGTTAAGCTTTTGGAATTTTTCCAGAAACCGAAATAAGCACCAAATTCGATCTTTGCTTGTTTAGCAGATAACAGAAATATTCTATGTTCTTCCACTTTATCATTTAAGCTGGTCCAAACTTTGTCCTGTAAAATTTGGGTAGTAGATACAATCCTGGTCTTCCCTGTTTTAGCATCTACTGCCTCTTCAAAGCTTATCTTGATATTGTTATTTTGAAGTGATCCTAAAGCTTTTTCCTTTTTTACAAAAGTGAATGGGCTTTCCATTTTTGATGCGGATGCATTCTCCTTTACCTCTACAGGCTTTAAAGAAAAAGTATTTAGAGAAGCATTCATTTTGTTGGGATTAAACGCTTCATCAGTAGTAAGGAAAATAGCATCACATCTGGCGAAGTTTAATTTTGTATTCTTTAATCTCAATACTGTTTGTCCGATCTCAAGATCAGCTACACCTACCTTTTCCCATTCATAACCCTCTTGCAAATGCATACCTGACTCTTTAGCCATAGGCTTTTCATTCACATACAAATGATACCTTCTGGTTCCAGGATTGTTTTGTGCATAATCTCTTGATCTGGTCCAGACAACATAGTTGCCTTTAGTTTTGATATCGATTACAGTAAGTGCATCAGCTGTTACTTCTTTATTGTTAGCACCCAATAAAGCACCTTTTCCAGATACATTTGTACCTGCTTCTTTGGCAATTGTCCAACCTGCAGGGAATTGAAAATCTTCCGCTTCAATCAAATGATGTATTTTCTGCTGGGCCGAAACATCTTTTACACCGAGAATAGTATAAACTAATGCTGAGTACAAGAAAGTCCGACAACTGAATCTATATATTTTATTCATACTCTTTTTAATAAAGTACTTCAATAACTTTTAAACCATTAGGAGCAAAGTCGATATTTAATGATTTGCTAGTATCTACGATAGCTCCTTTTTTACCCTCAGCATCTATAAATGCAGCACTCTTTATTTTAGTGCCTGAGGCTCCCGGAATTTTTTCTATATCAATTTCAACCTTTGTTTTAAGGCTATTTACACTATTGTTCAACAGGATCAGATAACATTTTTTCTCATCACTATTCATGGCGATGACATGATCTATAACTGGATGCTCAGCTTTTAAAAGACCATCAATTAGCTTTAATGAAGCTACGTTACCATATACTTTGCCAGGTGCAAATCCATAACTTTGATGCGGACCAACTTTTGGAGTGATAAAGCCACGAGGAAAGCTAATTTGGTTCTGACTACGAAGTTCTACTTCCGCCATTAAGTAATCCGTTATCCAGCCAATCTGCCACCATGCATGATGAGGGAATGAACCAGGACCGGTATCCATTTTTGTCCAGTAATACGAAGCCACATTTGTACTTTTATCTACAAAAGCATCTCTTCCCCATGCGGCCGCCCTTGCCATATCTAAATAGATCTGATCCTTAGTAAAGTTGTACATACGCACAAACATTCCTGCATGACTCGCTAATAGAATTGGCCCCAATGAATTCGTTGAACCAATATTACCCCCATGTTCAAAGCTTAAACCAACCTGGCTAAGTTCCCAGTCTTCTCTCTTTACTCCTTTAACAGTTTTAACTTCTTTTGTTGGGATGGGATGGGTATAAATAGATGTTGTATAATAACGCGCAGTTTTTATTGCTGCATTTAAATAAGCATCCTTTTTGGTCAGATCGTAAAGGTCTAATAAGGCCTGAACACTTTGTCCTGTCGCAAAATCAGGTACAAATCTGGTATCACCACAAACACCTAAGAAGTGACCCTTTTCAACCGCATTTTTAATGTACCAATCAGCACCTTTAGCTGCCGCATCAAGGTATTTTTTATCTCCCAAAATACGGTATGCGACTACAAGACCATAGAATGTCGGTCTCAAGTCTTCAAGCTCATTAAACAGCTGCTTATGTGTAGCTCTGTCATAAGCTACTACCCATCCTCCAGACGGATTCTGCCATTTCATCAATCGTTCAGCACCTTGTTTTAAACGATTTTTCAATTCTTTATCCTGAGGTTCAAACAGCAATACATTGCCAATATCCATCATGGTATAATAAGTTAAACCAATAGGCTCAACATATGGTCCCCATTCCTCAGTAAACTTCTTACTTTTAGTCAGATAATACTGTCCAATTGCAGCACCCTGCAAAAAACCAGGTTCATCTTCTTGTTGAAGCAATTTGAAATTTCGTGCATATGGTAATCTGTCTGCTTTTAAAGCACTATCATCTGCAATTTTAGCAAGCATCCACATTGCACCATAATCAGAGTTTTTCATGGCATCTTTTTCAGAACCAAGGACACCGCCCAGATAAGCTTGTGCACCAATTGTTAAGCCCTTATATTGCTCAGTCTTCCACATGGATGTTTTCGCATCCATCAGATAGGTATGCATAGCAGATATTCTATCCGTTAATGATTGAGCAGTTTGTTTGAGTGATAAAAAGTCTTTAAAACGATAAACATCATTAACCGCATGTTTAAATACATCATACCAATCAGCCACTTGCAAGGTATACCTGAATGTAAAACTTGTACTCTCACCTTTCTTCAGATAAGAACCTTTTTCTCCCAGTACAGGGTGATATATGGTAGGACTAAGTTGTGCTTTCCTATTCATTAACGACAAGCCTACTTTCCATTCTGTATGAGTACTCTTATCTTTTTCCCAAGGGTTTCTTCCTACAGAAGGATCGGGAATTACAGCCATTGTGATACCATTTTTTAAGCTCATTAATGGTGAAAGTGTACTCGCAGCACGTTCTCTTACAATAACAGGTTTGTCTGGAATCCCTTGGCCATAAGCATAAGCCTTAACAAAATCAGGCTCTACCGTTGCACCTTGAAAATACCCTGGAATTAAACCCCAGCTCAATTGATCTTTTGAAATATTGGCAAGTGTAGGACTGGCTACAGAAAAGTACCCATCCTTATTTGCGATTAAAGTTAATGTCACCAAAACATCAGTAGGATATTTCGGGTCAATTTTCCATTCTGCTTTCGTTTTCGCAAGTCCAGACTCGTCAGAAAACAAAAGCGACTGATCTGCCCCCTTAGTTACATTTTTAGGATAAAAATGATACGCTTCACCAGCAGTATTTAACTGAACAGGACTAATAACACCTTTCCAATGTGAGACTGCATATCTATAAATAGGCTCAGGAAAATCTATTTTCTTACCATTTTTATATAAAGTTGAGTTTGTGTCAGCAGGCTTTGTTGCAGCATAAAGTATAGTATATCCTCCGTCTGGAACAGACATGTCTACCCATCGGTCCTTACTTTTAACCTGAATGGCAGCAAACTTCCATTCTTTGAATTTATTTTCCCAACGTAAATTTAATGATGTTCCCTTTAGTACTATGCTATTGTCAGCTTCCCAACTTATACTAGTGATGGCTATTGATAAACAGCAAAACAAGGAGATATAAAATAGATACTTTCTAACTATCATGGATATTGCGGTATTAGCTTGTCAGATTTTATTGAGTTACTGTTATTGTCAGTTCTTTAACTACTTCTTTTGAGGTTTTTCCTATCATGTTAGATGCTAAGAAAGAAGCTTTATACACACCAGCCTTGTTGTACTTATAGTTAAAATCATTCCTTGGTGCACTTATGTTTTTAAGTACAAAGCCGACATCAGATTTGATAAAGTTCGGATCTAACTGTTTTGATATTACCCAATCTTCATTATCATCAGCTCCAATTGGCCCTCCATACATCAGCAGTTGAGCAGTCGTAATCGTCCAGACATTTGTAGGGTTTTTAACACTTACACTAACCCACCCTGCATCAGCCATCACTGCCAAAGGAGTGACAACATCATTACGTACTGTACCAGCATTAAATGTTCTGATTACCCACCTGTTTTGCTGTGCTGTGGTACTTTTCACATCTGTATATTTGAAAGCAATATTAACCGGTTTCCCCAGGTCAGAGAATTCTGACAGGTCGATAACACCCGATGGCGTATTGTCTAATCCCATCGAAAACACAGCACGATTGGTAATATCTGTCCATTTGGCATTCTCAACTGTACTCGCATCTATTTTCCCAGCTATATCAGTAGTTACAAATAAGGACAAGTTACTGCGCGTTCCCCATTGCACAAGCGATGTAAATTGAATTTGAAGCTTACCTGGTAAATTCGTACGATTACGATATTCATACTTCTTCCCATCTTCACCAGAATAGAAAGTAATATTGTCAGGATTTCCGGAGAATTGAAATGCAATTTCTTCCCCTACCTTTGCAGTTACTGATGATGCAGAGACATTAAATTTTGGTTCTTCTACTTTCTCTTTTGAACATGAAGAAAGTAAGATAAATAGCGTACCGATGACGAAAGTTTGATATTTCATTTTTCTTGTATTTATTTTAAAACAGCCTACCATCCTGGATTTTGATCATGAACACCGATATTCGGGTTAAGTACTATTTCTGAATTGGGAATAGGTAAAAGCAAATTCCTTACGGTTACATTTTTACCTGCAGACCCTGCATATCTCCATTTTGTTGGAGCCGTAGCTGTTTCTGTTACCAATGAGGCCATTTTTGAAACATAGATACCCCAACGTTTCAGATCATGCTGTCTCATTCCTTCAAAAGCAAATTCCCTGGCCCGCTCATCCTGAATTGCTTCAAGAAACTTAATCTTCGACAAGCCTGTAGCAATATCAACTGTAGGTGATGCCTGGTCTACCGGTTTATTATATCCTCTTCTTCTAACCATATTCACATAGGTTTCAGCTTGTAAATTGGGTGCTCCATAAACTTCATTATAAGCTTCAGCATACATCAGTAACACGTCTGAATATCTCAATGCAGGAAAATTAACTGAGTTAAAACTCTTTGTTTTTGGAGCTACAGTTTCATATTGACGACGCCATTTACCTATGTTACGATCATAAATCTCAGCACTTGTCCAATACGTTTCTGTAGTCACATTATCAGTAGTTGTATATTTAAATGGAGCGATAGACCAGTCGCGACGAACATCATTTGCATTATACAAATTGTATAATCTTGCTGTAACGTTGATAGGTCCTGTTGAATATCCCGGG
The DNA here is from genome assembly GCF_041645105.1 of Pedobacter sp. GTDB lineage: Bacteria > Bacteroidota > Bacteroidia > Sphingobacteriales > Sphingobacteriaceae > Pedobacter. Next base: position 44,376 of record NZ_JBAZQQ010000002.1, on the reverse strand, counting down.
TTAGTCATATCAGTACTGGTAATACCATTGCTAATACCCAATGTACCACCCTGCATAATATTACCCGTATTATTTCCATAAAAACCTATTTCCCAGATGCACTCCTTTGGATCTGTAATGTCTTTAGCTGCATTGATAAATATCTGTTTGAAATCTGGATTCAATGCATGTCTGCCAGAGTTAATCACTATTTCAGACCATTTTAATGCTTCTGCATACTTTGAATTGTCATTCAACTGCTGACCAGCCATGGTTAAACAAACCTTCGCCAATATTCCTGCTACTGCAGATTTTGTAATCCGTTCAGTATACTCAAGACCTCCACTTACTCCATCCTTTTTAATATCCAACACTAGTGGATAGGCTTCGGTCATATCCTTTAGAATCTGATCGTAAACATCTTTTACAGGTGATCTTGGAAGGGCTTTTTCAACAGGGTTTTTGCTGGAAACCAATTTCAATGGAACAGCACCGAAATTATCAGCAAGAAGGAAATAATAATATCCTCTTAAAAACAATGCTTCACCATGAATAGCAGCTCTTTTTTGTTCATCCATCTCAGGCTTGTTAATGTTTTCGAGTAACAAGTTTGCCCGGTCTATCCCTTGGTAACAAGCTTCCCAAAATCTTCCTACATCAACATGAGCAGCATCAAAGTCAAGGACAAAAATGGAACTCGTTGAAACATTTCTATAAAAATACTCGTCGCTTATCGACAAATAGGTGAATAAACCCCTTCTATAAGTTCTTTCATCAGCAAGCTTATTATATACTCCTGCCAGGGCAATATTCATCTCACTTTCAGTATTAAAATAATTTTCAGGTGTTTTAAAATCTGTTGGCTCTAAATCCAGGAACTTTGAACATGATGTAAAGGAGGATATGAGCAATATGCCAAATAAATAAATAAAACTTTTCATATAAAATTGATTAGGATTATAGCGTAAGGTTGATTCCAAAAGTGACAGTTCTAGCCTTTGGATAAGCAGACCAGTCGAACCCAGGTGTAAGTGCTGATGCAAAAGTAGATACCTCTGGATCTAGCCCCGTGTAATTTGTCCAGGTATAAAGGTTTTGCCCAGAAGCATACACCCTTAATGTTTTAACCTTAATGCGTTTAAGCAGTGAATTATTAAAAGTATAGCCTAGTGCAACTGTTTTTAATCTAAGATAGGAACCATCTTCAATTGTTCTTGAAGAATATACTAAAGGCCCCTGTCCATACACTTTATAAAGGTCATTCGTTTGATTTTCAGGTGTCCAACGGTTAGCATAAGAAGCAAACATATTTAAAGAGTTACGATTTTCACCACCTTCAAATACTATTCTATTTGCGTTCAGCAGGTCATTACCGTAAGACCATTGAAAAAACACATTTAAATCAAATCCTTTATAGGTAAAGTTGTTTGAAAATCCACCTGTATGAGTAGGATTTGGATTTCCAATAATTGTCTGATCAAAACCATCAACCACACCATCGCCATTAAGATCTTTGTATTTTATAAATCCAGGTTGAACAGTGGCACGCGACTGGCCATTATTAGGGATATTATCTTTCAATACATATGTACCATTTGAAAGCTGATTGAAATCACTATACTGATACACACCATCCCAAACATATCCATATAACAATGCAATTGGTTTCCCAGGAATTGCAATATACGGATAGGCATTGCTAAAATTACCCCAGTTAATTCTGGATAAAATAGAAGGATCTTCCTCAGTAAGCGCTAACACTTTATTTCTGTTAAATGAAATATTGAAATTTGTATTCCATGAGAAATTCTTGTTTTTTATGTTTACCGTATTTATTGTAAACTCAAAGCCTTTGTTGCCTACTTTACCAACATTTCTCAAACCATTAAGATAACCTTGAGAAGGCGCCAAAGAAGAGTTCAGCAATAAATCATAAGTTTTCTTGCTATAGTAATCTGCAGTAATGGTTACCTTATTTTTAAATAAACCTAAATCAATACCTATATCAGCCTGACTGGTAGTTTCCCATTTCAAATCTTTATTTCCTAAAGTGAATGGAACAATACCATTCATTGCAGAATTATTAAAGTTATAGCCAGAGCCATTGTTAATTTGCATGGCCAGCACATTTGCATAATCTGATACACGATTGTTTCCAGTCAAACCATAACTAGCACGAACTTTAGCACTTGAAACGAATGAAAGATTTTTCATAAAATCTTCCTCGCTAAATAGCCATGCCGCAGATCCGGAAGGAAAGTATGCCCATCTATTTTGAGAAGCAAATTTTGAAGAGCCATCAGCTCTAAAACTTGCTGTTAAAAAATATCTTGATCTATAGTTGTAATTCAGCCTGGTTAGAAATGACATTAGTGCTGATTTTGAACTACCTGATAACAATCTGAAAGGGATTCCCTCTTCTATCCCACTAATACCCAATGACTCATTAGGCAACATACTTGCACCAAATCCTGAATTTGAATTAGATATTTCCTGAAGAGAGAAACCAGCTACCGCATTTACATTATGAACTTTATTAAAGCTCTTTTTGTAAGTCAATGTATTTTCATTCAATAGATTTGTCACGTCGTAATGCAGAATTGAACCATTTACACCATTTACACTAGAGAGTGGATTACCGGCGCGAGTATTTGAATTGTTAAATATTTCTTTTTTAGTACTTCTATTTACAATACTTCCCGTTGTCCTGAAAGTCAGATTATTTCCAAACTTATACTCAGCATAGGTATTAATACTCAAAGCATTTACATAAGAAGGATTGAATTCATTTGTAGTAGATATGAATGGATTAATCCTATACTCTGCAGTAGGATCAATCTCTGGGTCAAATGGTTCTTCTAAAAGCTGCTCGTCCATTAAAGGATCACCAGTAACCGGTCTATAGCCCCAAACACTATACATTAAACTTGCCGTGGCACTTCCATTCTGTTCTGTAGCAATTGTACCATATGTTTTTGTATTTGTATAATTCGCATTTACACCAACTCTCAATTTAGGTGTAACTGTTTGATCCAATACCACTCTACCTTGATAGCGACGGAAACCACTATTGATTATAATTCCTTGCTGATCTAACATAGAGCCGGAAATGGAGTACCTGGTTTTATCCGTTCCACCATTTAACGACAGAAAATGATTCTGTACATGACCAGTTCTATAAATTTTATCTTGCCAATTTATCCCTTCTACACCTTTATAATAGTCGAGGTCCCTCCCATTTTTTAAATAAATAGGTGTGTATACCGATGGATTAAATTCTATCTGGTACTTAACAAAATCATAAGGGCTCATCATTTTCTGTTGTCTGATGTTTTCCTGAACACCGAAGTAGTTCTGATAACTGATGGTAGGAGTCCCAATTTTACCCTTTTTGGTCGTAATGATAAAGACTCCATTTGCACCTCTGGCACCGTAAATAGCAGTAGCAGAAGCATCTTTCAATACTTCCATAGATTCAATTTCTGCCGGGTTAAGGGTGTTATTTTCCGGATCTTCCATTGGAAAACCGTCTATTACATACAAAGGGGAATTACTTTGAGTTACGGAATTATTCCCTCTAATCGTTATCTGTAAAGGCGCACCAGGCTGACCATCTGACGCAGACACATAAACCCCCGCAAGTCTTCCTCCCAATGCTTCTTCAAATGAAGCTACTGGTGCTTTTTGTAAATCTACCACATTAACAGAACCAACGGCTCCGGTTAAATCACGTTTAGTAGTCGTACCATAACCTACCACAATTACGTCGTCCAGCGTACTTGTACTGGATTCAAGTTTTACATTATATACGGTGGCAGTGGTAATCGGTACTTCCTTAGTAACAAATCCAGTATAGGAGAATACTAAAGTACCCTTCAATTCAGGAATTGAAAATTTAAAAGCTCCGTTACCATTTGTTTGAGTAACCGTGTTTGAGCCTTTTAGCCTGATGCTTACACCTGGTAAAACATCACCATTATCATCTCTTACCACTCCAGAAACATAAACAGCAACACTTTTTAGTAGCGCACCTTCATTATGACTTAAATAATTAGCCCTGGAAGACTGCTTACTTAGTGCAAAATTGCGTTCTGAATAATTAGCCGCCTGAACGGATAAAATACTCAAGACTGAACAGATAAATACAAAGTAAAATTTCATTACATACATTGATTAGTTTATAATTTGGCTTATAGAAGAGCGAAAGAGATGTCTAGAATTACATTGATCTTGACTGGTGGAGACGTTGTACAGAAATATGTAACGCTCGTTTTTTTGGTTAAAAATACATTGCTCATACTTGGTTTGGTCTGGTTTGGTTTTAACCGACATAACAAAAGTAGAAATTAATCTTAATTTTCAAACACAATTTGAATTTAATTATCACAACATCACTGTTACGAAGCCAAAATTCATCAACAAAAATCTTAAAATCAATCACTTACAACAAAACAAGAATAAAAAAAAATTTTATTTTGGTTTGGTATGGTATGGGTTGCTTTTTTCAAAAATATGTTTAGTTTTGCAATGGAATAAAAACATATGCCCTCAGATTCAAAACATAAAATTGGAAAGAAAATTGCAGAGGCTGAGTCAGCTCCGGCTTCTGCGCACAGGATGAAGTATCTGCAATTAGCAGAATATATCAACCACCTCATTGAAATTGAAGAACTCAAAATTAATGACAGACTTCCTTCTTTAAATCAATTAATTGAAAAGTTAAAAATCAGTAAAGAGACTGCACTAAAAGGGCTTAATTACTTATCGGAAAAAGGAATTATTGAGTCTGAATACCGAAAAGGCTATTATGTAAAAAAGAAAAAACAATATCAGCCTTATCGTATTTGCATGATTCTGGACAAGATGAATGTTTTAAGAGACCGGGTATATGATTCCTTCCTTAAAACCATCAAAGATAAGGGTGTAGTTGATGTTTACTTCCATCACCATAATTTTAAAGTATTTGAAAAGCTGGTGAATGAGAACTTATCAAACTATACTCATTTTGTGATCACTACTTTTCTGCATGGCAATACCACAGAGGTAATTAATCGCATTCCAGCCCAAAAGAGAATCATATTGGATTATGAGGAAAAAAATCTAAGCGGAGATTATACCTGCATTTACCAGGATTATAAAACAGATATTCAGGAATCACTAACTGAATTGGCTCCACAACTGGAGAAGTATTCCAGACTGGTTTTGATTGCACCACTCGAAGCATTTCATGCCAGGGAAGTAATTAATGGATTCGAGACTTTCTGTAAACTGAATGATAAAAATCATATCATTTACAACACTGTAGATGAATCATGCTGTAAAAAGGGTGATGCTTATATCACATTCAGCAGATATGATCAGGATGATGTATCAATCATTAAATTAGCAAGAAAAAACCAATGGAAACTTGGAAAAGATATCGGCCTGATTTCTTATAATGATACGGCGGTTAAAGAAATACTGGAAAACGGAATCACAGTGATCAGTACTGACTTTAACAAAATGGGTGAAGAAGCGGCTAAGGCAATTCTTACGAAAAAACCGATTATGATGAGGGATCCGGCAAAAGTGATTCTTCGAAACTCCGTATAAAAGTCAAAAATAACCATTCTCTTCTGCGTCTGGCATCTTTTTCTGAAGGGAAAAAGTGCCTCAGGCCGCCTCAGAGAAGGTAATTTTTGTGTCAAGCATGATGCATAGCCGACATGAAAAATAATTAGCATCATGCTTTAGAAAAAATCTACTTCTCTGAAAGCGCATAGGAACTTTTTCCTTCTTCAGGAAAAAGATTCCAGCGATTGAGGAGAACGGTAATTTTTTCCCTTAAGCTAAAGCAGCTAAACTTTCTTCAATTATTTTGATTTTACCTTCGGCATCTGCCTGTTTATTTCTTTCATTCTGGATGATTTCAGGCTTTGCATTTTGCACAAAACGTTCATTGCTAAGCTTGGCATTTACTGACTTTAAAAAGCCTTGTAGGTAAAGCAATTCAGCATTTAAGCGTTCTCTTTCTGCATCAGCATCAATAGCTTCATTTAAGTGAATAAAGAACTCATCATTCCCTACCATGAAACTTACAGCTCCTGGAATTTTGTCATTTACCAATTCAACCTGACTTATGTTAGCTAGTTTGAAAACGATATTTAACCATTTTTCATAATCTAATCCAGAGTTTACTTTAATAGCTAGAGGCAATGCTTCTTTCGGAGAAATCTGTTTTGTATTTCTTACATTCCTTAATTCAGCAACCAATGTTTTAATCACTTCTACTTCCTTAAGCAAAGCAGTGTCAGCAGATCCAACAACAGGATAGCTTGCAACGATACAACAATCCATCTCTCCTTTTTCACCGAACAATTCATCATGCCATAATTCTTCAGTAATGAAAGGCATAAATGGATGTAATAAGGTTAATATTTTCTCGAAGAAACCGGCAGTAGCTTTTAAAGTTTCTGCATCTACAGGTTGTTGATAAGCTGGTTTAACCATTTCCAGGTACCAGGCACAGAAATCATCCCAAACCAATTTGTAGGTCGTCATTAAAGCTTCCGACAAGCGGTATTGTTTAAAGTTATCTTCTATTTCAGCTAAAGCTTCATTAAAACGGTTCTCGAACCATAATATGGCTTGCTGATTTGGATTTTCAAGGTTTTCATCTACTTCCCATCCTTTTACAAGTCGGAATGCATTCCAGATTTTATTGGCAAAATTACGTCCCTGTTCACAGTAACTCTCATCAAACATCAGGTCGTTACCTGCAGGAGAACACAATAGCATCCCTACCCTAACACCGTCGGCACCATATTTTTCAATCAGGCCAATCGGATCAGGAGAATTACCTAAAGATTTAGACATCTTACGTCCTAACTTATCCCTAACAATACCTGTCAGATATACATTAGTAAATGGCTTTTGTCCTCTGAATTCATGACCTGCCATAATCATTCTGGCTACCCAGAAGAAAAGGATTTCAGGGGCAGTAACCAGGTCGTTTGTTGGATAATAATAATTGATATCAGGATTGTCAGGATTTTTAAATCCATCAAATACAGAGATAGGCCATAACCATGAAGAGAACCAGGTATCCATCACATCAGGATCCTGCTTTACAAATGGAGCAAGCTGACTTTTACAACCAGCGGCTTCATCAGCAGTGAAGTTCCCATCAGGATCTTTCAGTTTTAAAAACTCATCCAATGCTTCTTCTTTAGTTTTAGCAACAACCCAATTCCCTTGATTGTCATACCATGCCGGAATCTGTTGTCCCCACCATAATTGGCGACTAATATTCCAGTCACGCACATTCTCCATCCAGTGACGGTATGTGTTTACGAACTTCTCAGGAATCAGCTTTACATCACCGTTCAATACATCTTCCAGTGCCGGCTTTGCCATCTGATCCATTTTACAGAACCACTGTAACGACAATTTAGGCTCAATAGCAGCATCAGTACGTTCAGAGAAACCAACCTGTGATTTATAATCTTCAACCTTCTCTAAATGACCTGCCTCATCTAACAACTTAGCGATTTTCTTTCTGGCGATAAAACGATCTTCACCAATCAGAACTACAGCAAGCTCATTTAGCGTACCATCGTCATTTAAAATATCTATAACAGGCAGTTTGTGTTTAACACCCAATTCATAATCGTTCAAATCATGTGCAGGTGTAACTTTTAAACAACCAGTACCAAAGTCCATCGTTACATATTCATCTTCAATTACCGGGATTTCACGATTAATCAATGGAATAAATACCTTTTTACCTTTTAAGTGTGTATAACGTTCATCATTTGGATTTATACAGATTGCTGCATCAGCCATAATGGTTTCCGGACGTGTGGTAGCAATAGTAATAAAATCATCCGATCCCGAAATCGTATACTTGATGTAATATAACTTCTGATTTACTTCCTTGCGGATTACTTCCTCATCAGAAACAGCAGTTTTACCTGCCGGATCCCAATTTACCATTCGGATACCACGATATATCCAACCTTTTTTATACAAGTGGATAAAGCTATCTATAACAGCGTCAGACAAATCATCTTCCATTGTAAAACGCGTACGATCCCAGTCGCAACTAGCACCTAGCTTTTTCAACTGATCAAGAATGATCCCTCCGTATTTTTCTTTCCATTCCCAGGCATATTTTAAAAACTCTTCCCTGGTAATATCTGCTTTATTGATGCCTCTTTCCTTAAGCATTGCAACCACCTTTGCTTCAGTGGCAATCGAAGCATGGTCAGTTCCAGGTACCCAGCATGCATTTTTACCTTGCATACGAGCCTTACGAATCAATACGTCCTGAATCGTGTTATTCAGCATGTGCCCCATGTGTAGCACACCGGTGACGTTTGGTGGAGGAATTACAATTGTGTAAGGCTCCCGCTCATCTGGTTCAGAGTGAAAAAACTTCTTTGAAAGCCAGTAACTATACCATTTGTCTTCCGTCGCCGCCGGATCGTATTTTGTAGAAATGCTCATTATTTTGAAAGTATCAGATTTATTTTAAAACTATTTAAGACTTTTACCAGATATAGTTACCTGTAATGTCCTTTTAAAGAGTGTATCTTTATTATTGATTGATCTTCTGGCATTTCATAGATCAATCGATGTTCCTCATCAATACGCCTCGACCATTTCCCATTCAATTCATATTTTAAAGCTTCCGGCTTACCAATACCACTGAAGGGGTCTTTTTGTATTGCATTGATTAGTTGTGTAATTTTTGCTTGTATTTTCTTGTTGCCAGATTTTAGCCAGAATTTAATATCAGATTGAGCTTGTTGAGAATAAATTATTTCCACAAATCCTTTGTCTTAATTGCAGTAAATTTCCCACTCTTAAACTCATCTTCACTTTTATTTATTTTATTAAGAAAGTTTTTATTATAAGGTTCCTTAACTTCTTTTACCTGGCTATTTTCACTGACGACTTCAGAACTATAAGTCGGTAGATCACTTTTACTTTCCTCAAACGAGATTTTAAGCGCCTTCATAAATGCTTTCAGCACCGATAACTGCTCTTTATTTTTCGGATGTACAATTAGTGTTCCCATCTTACAAATTTAAAGTTTATTGCCCATAAAAAGAAAAGGAAAAAAATACAGATGCTGTTCGCTTCCTCAAATCTTTTGCGGAAGAGCAAAATCTTTGCATGTCAGCTCACAGCACTGAATTTTTTTTTGAAAAGAGAAAGAAGGACATTCGCTTCCTCAAACCTTTTGCGGAAGCGCAAAATCTTTGCATGTCAGCTCACAGCACTGTTTTTTTTTAAAGAGAAAGAAGGACATTCGCTTCCTCAAACCTTTTGCGGAAGAGCAAAATCTTTGCATGTCAGCTCACAGCACTGAATTTTTTTTGAAAAGAGAAAGAGGGAAGTGCAAGCACTTCCCTCTTTCTCTGCTCCTTGTGAACAAAAAATTACCTTCTCTGAAAGCGCATAGGAAAATTTTTCCTTCTTCAGGAAAAAGATTCCAGCGATTGAAGAGAATGGTTATTTTTTCCCTTTTAAATAGAGGTCAAAATAATCCGTTACTTTCTGATACAAATGTATCCTATCCTTACCCATAACATTGTGCTCATGACCAGGATATATCATATAATCAACCTGTACTCCTTTGTCAACTGCATGTTTCACAAAATCAACTGAATGCTGTTGTACAACAACCGGATCCTGCTGGCCATGAATCAACAACAATTTACCTTTCAGCTGATCAACTCTATTACTCAAATAAGTCGCAGCATATCCTTCAGGGTTTTCCTGAGGGGTATCCATATAACGTTCAGTATACATGATCTCATAAAAAGCCCAGTTAATTACAGGCCCACCCGCTACTGCAGCTTTAAATACTCCGGGATGCGTAAGCATGAAATCCGTAGTCGCAAAACCACCAAAGCTCCATCCAAATAACCCCATATTATCAGCATCAACGTAAGGCTGACTTTTCAGGTAATCTACAGCATTCATCATATCTTCCATTTGTACTTCACCAGCACGACGGAACATAGACTGCTCAAAAGCCTTACCCCTGTTATCGCTACCTCTAACATCAACTGTTAATACAACATACCCGTTTTGTGCCATGTATCTAGACCAGTAATCTCCAGCACCTGCATTCCAACCATTAGTAATCAGTTGCGCATGAGGGCCACCATACCAGTAAACCACTACCGGGTACTTTTTATTTGTATCATAATTTACAGGCTTATACAAGTTCATGTACAAGTCATCACCAGATTTACTCTTGATGGTAAATATTGAAGAATTCTGAGTAGCATAGCTTGCTAAAGGATTTGCAGCCTTTAACAATACCTTTGCTTTAGCATTAGCAGTCTCTACCAATTGGATTACTCTTGGTTCATCAGGTGTACTATAATTATCAATTACTGTATTTCCAGAACTACTTACCTGAGTATTGTGCACTGCAAAACCTTGGGTAATTCTGCGTGACATACCTGACTTCACATTCAACACATATAAATTTCTAGTAATCGGAGATTCGGCTGTCGACACATAAAACAACTGATCACCTTTAGCATCAAAGCCTTTTACTTCCAATACTTCCCAGGGACCTTTTGTCAGCTGCTTCAGCACTTTACCTTTTAAATCATACAAGTACAAGTGGTTCCAGCCATCTCTGCTACTTTGCCAGATAAATTTAGAGGGGTCATTCTTAAGAAACAATACAGGAACCTGAGGTTCCACATATTTTTCATCTTTCTCTTCAAATACTGTCTTTACAAGATTACCAGTTACCGCATCATATTGATTCAGCTTCATGTGGTTTTGTCCACGGTTCAATACCGCTATATAAACATATTTATCATCAGGACTCCAGGCAATATTCGTCAAGAATTGCTCCACAGGCTCACCTGTTTTTAAATAAACAACAGTTTTAGTTTCGGCATTATAAACACCCACTGTTACATGATGACTTTTATCACCAGCCATGGGATATTTAATATTTACATTTTTTGCAGGTCTGCTTGTCCAGTCTATGATAGGATAATCAGTAACCATACTTTGGTCCATTCTGTAAAAAGCAAGCGTCTTACCATTATTACTCCAAAATGTTCCTTTAGTAATACCGAACTCTTCTCTGTGAACAGTAGAAGCGTAAACAATATCTGCTGAACCATCTGTAGTTACTTGTTTCTGATCCCCACCTTTGGCTACAAATAAGTTAAAGTCATCCAGGTAAGCAACATAGCCAGCCTTACTTTCTTCCACGATAGATTTTCCCATCAATGATTTATCCACCAATACAGTTGCTGTGTTTTTAACCGGATCAAGAGCTACCTTGCTACCATTAACATACACAATCCACTCTGGCCCACGATTAAACTGAATCATAGGCATCATTTTTAAAGTATCCTTTTGAGCAGCAGTTAATTTTTGATTGAGTTGTGTTAATGTCAGGAAGGGTTTATCAGCAGCAGATTTCGCGTTACCACTAAACCATACCGGACTATTACCAACACGTTTTGCATAAATATAATCCTCTGTTCCGTAGATAAATTGAATTTGAGATAAGTTCTCTGGTGCAAGTGTTGTACGTGCATTGCTCATCGCATCCTGCATGGTCAATTGTTTATTTTGCGCATAACCACAAAAAGCAATTGCTACCAGGTACGACAGCAGAATCAGTTTCTTCATTCGTATAAAAAATTAGTTTCGACAAACTTATATAAAATGGCGCAAAAAACATTACTTCATACCGTACCTTTGTCGTAATGAAAACGATACTTACCGGACTACTCTTTGCCATGTTATGGGCTTCCGCTTCGGTTGCCACGAAGTTTGGTATATTATCCGCTCCACCATTAGTACTTGGAAATCTCCGTTTCTTTATCGCAGGTTTTGTTTTATTAGGTTTTTGTTACCTCATTAGCAGAGATAAGCAATACAGATTGCCCACTTACTCTGAATGGAAACAACTTTCTATTTTTGGATTCCTTAATACTACGGTATATTTAGGTTTGTATGTATATGCGATGAAATATACCGCAGCAGGAATTGGCAGTCTGGCTACCTCAACCAACCCCTTGATCATTGTTCTACTCTCCTCTTGGTTAATGGGCCGTAAACCCGCAAAGGCAGAGATCTTCAGTATTATCATTGGTATGGCAGGTATAGGTCTGGCTACCTACCCACTACTTAAAAGTAGCAATACCAGCATTTTAGGGGTAACGGTATTAATGATTAGTATGATTGCCGTTTCTTTTGCCAGTGTGTATTATGCAAGAGTAAAATGGACCTTACCCAACCTGCTGATCAATGGCTGGCAGGTAGCACTTGGGGGAATCTTTTTACTACCTTTTACCATTGCAATGAGTGATTTTAGTACTATACAATTTGATAACCGACTAATTTACTCCGTATTATGGCTCAGTCTGGCTGTCTCTGTTGTAGGTTTGATTTGCTGGTTTTATCTATTAAAGATAGATACAGTAAAAGCCTCATTATGGCTATTCCTTTGTCCACTGTTTGGATTTTTTTATGCCTGGTGGCTTTTAGATGAGCCAATAACACTCTATACTATAGCCGGAACACTGTTGGTGGTAACAGGCTTATACATTGGTCAGCGCAAAAAACTAGGTGTTTAAATTCTCTCTCCAAGTACATATCTATAACATAAATTTTAGCTCAAACACAATATTTTGTGTTAAAATATGTTAAATAGATATAAAAAGAGAAGAGATGAAGACAATAAATGTATTTTCCTTTACTGGTACCATCCTCAGAAGACTTGGATTAACCAAAATTTATTACTGGTTCAATAAGTAGTAATACTATTCGTATTTAGCCTGAACTTTTTTAGGCAGCTTACTTAAAACCAGTTTTCTTGATTCAGCAATCCGACTTTGTAGTTCAGCAGAAGATAAGGCATCTAAACCTTCAAGGACTACCCATTGTCGCCTCGCGAAATGAGGCGCCTGCTTAATCCCCGGCTTGGCTGTTAAAGCATCAAAATCTTCCTGGTCACACTTCATGCAAAGATGTCCGTCATCCAGAGATACCAGTACAAAAATCTTCTCTTCAATCATAAAACAGAGATGATCCCATTTCATTCCTTCCGTAGTTCCATTTAAACTCAGGCAGTAGTCTCTTAAAGATTCAATATCCATAACGATCGATTAATAAGGCCTAAAGTTAAAAACTATTTTCTCTAAGTTTGCAGGAATGAATAAGATCACTTTAACTGCAGACGGCTCCAATACTTTATACAATGAAACCATTGGCGAACATTACCATTCCAAACATGGTGCTGTGCAGGAAAGCATCCATGTATTCATAGATGCAGGATTAAAACATGCCATTAACTCCTTCCCTGATCAGCAAATCAACATTCTGGAAGTAGGTTTTGGAACAGGGTTAAACTTTTTACACAGTGCAGCCTACGGACAGGAAAATAAGATTGAGTTAAACTACACCTCATTGGAGGCATTTCCTTTACAGGTTGAAGAATTAGAATCAACAGGATACAACAATTACGTCCCGAAGGACATTTGGGATGGGTTGATTAACAACTATGGAAAAGCACTCCAACAAACTGTGCAAATTATACCGAGGCAACATTTGAGAATTGTACATAGTTATCTACACCGTTACGAAACAAGTCAGCAGTTTGATCTGATTTACTATGATGCTTTTTCAGTTCAACATCAGCCAGAAATGTGGACAGATGAAATCATTGCTCATGTTTGCCGGTTCCTCAAACCAGGTGGTATTTTCGTAACCTATGCCATTACAGGAAAATTAAAACGCGCCCTAAAAAGCATTGGTTTTAGCATAGAAAAATTACCGGGAGCACCAGGAAAAAGAGAAATGTTAAGAGCGACAAAAGGTTAAGGAAATTACAAATCAAGGACTATAAGCAAACTCCATTCAGCTATTTTTGTTAAACATATAGCATACTCCATCTCGCAAGTCGAGAAGATCTCAGCAACAATTGCATCAGGAACATTTGGAGCATGAAAATTATAAAACAGAAAGGAACAATGGAGAAAAGAAAATTAGGTAACTCAGACTTATTCGTTTATCCCATCACTTTTGGCGGAAATGTATTTGGCTGGACAATTGACGAGAAGCAATCATTTGAAATACTAGATGGCTTTACGAATGCAGGGTTCAATTTTATAGACACAGCAGACTCTTACTCACACTGGGCACCTGGAAATAAAGGTGGAGAATCAGAAACCATTATCGGAAACTGGATGGAGCAGCGCAAAAACAGGCAGCAGATTATCATTGCTACCAAAGTTGGCTCTATACCGGGAGCCCCTAAAAAAAGTCTTGCAAAGGACTATATCCTTAAATCTGTAGATGCCTCTTTAAAGCGATTAAAAACTGATTATATAGATCTTTATCAGTCGCACTACGATGATCCTGAAACACCAATTGAAGATACCCTTAAAGTTTACGATCAACTCATAAAGTCTGGAAAAGTACGTTGGATAGGCGCTTCTAATTTCTCTGCTGCACGCTTAACTGAATCCCTGGAAACAGCAAAAAGATTGGGCCTGCCCTTATATCAAACTTTTCAACCAGAATACAACCTATACGAACGTGAAAGATATGAGAAAGAGTTAGAAAAGGTCATCGTTGACAATCAGCTTGGTGTAATTAACTACTATGCCTTAGCCAGTGGATTTTTAAGTGGAAAATATAGGTCAGAGGCTGACCTTAATAAAAGTCAGCGTGGCGAGGGGATTAAAAAGTACCTTAACGATCGCGGCATTAAAATTTTAAATGCACTTGATCAGGTTTCTGAGCAATACAATGCGAATCCCGCGAGCATAGCCCTAGCCTGGCTTATTGCAAGACCATCGGTTACCGCTCCTATTGCCAGTGTAACGACTCTTACACAACTTGAGGATCTGATAAAAGCAGCAAACCTACGCCTAAACACAGAAGACATTGCCATACTTGATGATGCCAGTGCCTGGGAATAAAAATAATTAGGAATTTTTGGATTCTGGAATGCCTTGTCAAATATTTGGCAGGGCATTTGTTTTTTGTTAATTTACATCTTAAAGCCCCTCAACAAATGAAAGACATCTCCTTACCATTTTACACCAAGCTGGCAATGGTTTTATTTTCCATTATCAGTCTTGGTTACCTGGCTATTCAAGGACAAACTATCCTGGCACCATTGCTTACTTCCTTTTTACTTGCCCTTCTTTTGTTACCTATGGCAAATTTCATGGAGAAGAAATGGCGTTTTAAAAGAAGTATAGCCTCTATTATTTCTGTGGTATTGATGATTGTTGTCATATCTTCAATTCTGTTCTTCTTAGCCAATCAGCTTACGGATCTTTGGCAGGACTGGCCATTGTTAAGGCATCAGGCCGAGACTTCCTTTCATGACATTCAGCACTGGGTATCAAGGACCTTTAATGTCAACACACAAAAGCAAATAGACTACCTTAAAGAAAGTGCAAGCAGCGCAATAGCTACAAGTGCAACAGTTCTTGGTGCCACCCTGCTTACATTATCTTCAACCTTGCTGTTCCTATCTTTCTTATTATTATTTACCTTTTTCATTCTCAATTACAGAGGCGTACTTTTCAACTTTCTCACCTCTGTATTCGAAGAGAAACACAAACAAAAAGTAGGTGAGATCGTGCGTCAGGTGCAATACATTATCAAAAAATATATCACCGGGCTATTTTTACAAATGTTTATCGTTACGGTACTGATGATGTTTACATTATGGATATTGAATGTTAAATATGCAGTATTGCTGGGACTGATTTCAGGCATTTTTAATATCGTTCCTTATCTCGGCATTTTTACGGCTTTGCTGATCAGTGTATTGATCACTTTTGCCACAGCTGGTGCAGCAAAGGTCTTATTGGTAGTGATTGCATTTGTAAGTATCCACGCTCTTGATGGTAACGTTTTAATGCCACTAGTGGTAGGTTCAAAAGTTAAAATCAATGCCTTATTTGCCTTTATCGGTATCGTAGTTGGCGAAATGATCTGGGGTATTTCAGGTATGTTCTTGTGCATTCCTTACCTGGCTGTACTTAAGATTATCTTCGACAAGGTTGACCAGTTGAAACCCTGGGGCATATTACTTGGTGGTGAAGTGAAGCCTGCAAAAAAACGAAAGGTATATCGTATCACAAAGAAAATAAAACTCGAAGAGCAGGAATAACTTCAATGATTGTTACCTTTAACGTCATAAAACAAAATACACAATGCCTAATAATATACCTCCTGTTACTGCTTCAGAACCATCTTCTGCTTTTCTTCGTTTGTTAACTGTTTTGGATACCCTACGTACAGAATGTCCATGGGATAAAAAACAGACTATGGAAACTTTAAGACATCTTACCATTGAAGAAACTTACGAACTTTCGGATGCTATTTTAGAAGGGGATCTGGAAGAGGTTAAAAAGGAACTTGGAGATGTTATGATGCACCTGGTATTTTATGCCAGAATCGCCTCAGAAACCAACGATTTTACTATTGTAGATGTGTTAAATAGCGTATGTGATAAACTCATTAGTCGCCACCCACATATTTATGGTGATGTAGAGGTACAAGATGAACATGATGTAAAGCGTAACTGGGAAAAGCTGAAGCTAAAAGAGGGTAATAAATCTGTCTTAGCCGGTGTACCTGCTGGTCTTCCTTCACTAGTTAAAGCTAGTCGTATACAGGAAAAGGCACGTGGTGTTGGCTTTGATTGGGAAGATAAATCGCAGGTTTGGGAGAAAGTGGAAGAGGAAATGCAGGAGTTTAAAGATGAATTTAATGTAGTGGATAATGAAGCGATTGATGTGGAAAAGGCTGAAGCTGAGTTTGGGGACCTGTTGTTTTCACTAATCAATTATGCAAGGTTCATCAATATTAATCCGGAGAATGCACTTGAAAAAACGAATAAAAAATTTATAAAGCGTTTTCAGTATCTGGAAGAAAAAGCTAAAGAGAACGGTAAGGCTTTACAGGATATGACGCTGGCGGAAATGGATGTTTATTGGAATGAAGCAAAGAAAAAATAACCATTCTTTTCGGAGCTGGCACCTTTTGCTGAAAAAGCAAAAGCGCCTTAGGTCTCCTCAAAGAAGGTGATTTTTTTTGTCAAGCATGGTGGATAGGCTGTTAACTATGCTTTTTCTTCATATTCATTTTAGCTTTCTGCCCTATCCCATAATTATGTGTCTTAGCATTGCTTTCTTTTTTATCATGAAAAGCACCACCTCCTTTAGGGTTTTCAACTACTTCTTTTTTAACTTTAACTGAGGCCGTTTTAACACTTTTATCAATGACAAGATCTTCAGGTAAATCCATTACTTCAATCTTTTTACCCATAGATTGTTCAATCTTCCTTACTTCAGCAAGTTCCAGGTCTGTTGCAAAAGTAATAGCAACCACTTCTTCTGAATCATCTTTCACAACCCTGCTCAAGAATGTTTCTTTCTCCTCCGGAACCTCAAAATGGAACATGAAGTTAATCCCGGAAAGATCCAGTCCAGAGAAACCTTCATTTGCTATAATCAGCACGCGAGCTTCAGGTGTATATTTAAAATCATCAATATGATCAAAACCCTCTTCATCAAAAAACAAAGGATTTAATACCGCTATTGCACCTGGTTTCGCAGAATGTAAATTCTTAGATAATTTTTGGGCTGTTAAACGACTATTTACAAATACCACTACCTTATCAAATACTTCATCATCTCTTAACAGATAATTCAGCAGGTTAATCTTTGTTTTAAAATTAGGCACCTGATATAGTAGAAGATCATGCGTTTCAGCTTGTGTTTCACCGAGGTCCTCAACTTCAATAGTAACAGGAAACTCCATAAACTGATCAATTAATAAATTCAGTTTATCGTGCATTACAGTTGTAAAGATTAGATGTTGCACTTTCCCTGCACTCCTGGCCAATTCGGCCACTGGCAGCTGCATACCTTGTTTTACAATCACTTCTGCATCGTCAACAATTAAAGTTTGCAGCTTGTTTAAGTTTAATCCCAGCTTCAGATAAACGGCACGTGCTCTTGTAGGTGTTGCAACCACAATATCAATCCCGTCCAGCAGGTCATTAATATCTTCATCCATACCACCTGTACCATACAAACCTTTAATACGAAGGTTTCTGTTCTTGCTCAACAGCATAAACTCAGCTATTACAGCTTCAACACGTTCACCATCAGGCACCAGAATCAAAACTTTAGGAGCCTCATCTGAGCTGTATTTTAGCTTCATTAAAACCCCTAATACATAAGTAGTAGTCTTACCGCAGCCTTCTGGCCCAATGGCAATGATATCTTGTCCACCTATAATGCGGGACATAGTTCTTGCCTGAATTTCCTTTGCAGAGATGTATCCGGCATCAGTCATTGCCGCTACCAGCGACTTACTTAGTTTTAATTTATCTAACGACACAGTATCTTTTTTATTTATTAATGAAGCTGCAAATTTACTGATTTTACCATGTACTATAGCTTTCTATATGTAAAAGATGGAAATATTGGTAATTGATGAATAATTATGTCGCATGCCACCCCTGATATTGCCGTACTCACACCCCGAGAAACTGAGTTACACCTGTTAAATTTGAATAAACAATTAGTATTAACCTTTTAACAATCAAAACGATGATAAACATTAATCCTTATTTAAACTTTGCAGGAACCAGCGAAGCAGCGTTTAACTTCTATAAAGAAGTATTTGGTGGAGAAATCACCATGATTATGCGTTTCAGAGACATACCGGATGATAAAACTCCGGAAAATGAAAAAGATAAAATTTGTCATATTTCTTTACAGCTTCCGAATGGAACGCTGCTGATGGCTACAGATACGCTAGAATCAATGGGTCAGAAATTAATAGCGGGAAACAACTTTTACTTATCAATAGGCGCAGAAAGCCGGGAAGAGGCCGATCGTATATTCACTAATCTATCTGCAGGAGGTAAAGTAGAAATGCCTATGGCGGATATGTTTTGGGGCGACTATTTTGGTATAACGGCCGACAAATTCGGTACCCAATGGATGATGAGCTTTAACGCAGGTCAGAAATAAAACAGAATGGAGGCTGATATTGTCAGCCTCTTTTCGTTATTAAATATATACCTGGGGTTTTAACTTACTTGAACCTGATCGCTTTTAAAGGACTTATTCTAC
Organism: Pedobacter sp.; assembly: GCF_041645105.1. Lineage (GTDB taxonomy): Bacteria > Bacteroidota > Bacteroidia > Sphingobacteriales > Sphingobacteriaceae > Pedobacter. The sequence continues at coordinate 25,249 of NZ_JBAZQQ010000002.1, read as the reverse complement.
TCACCAGCATTGATGGGAGAATTAAAACCAATACACAAATAACCATTGTAGCCAGATTCAGAATCAGCACATCTATAAAATGTATTTCTATTGGTACATAAGATAAATAATAAGAAGCCTGGTCTAACTTAAAAACATGAGTATACTGCTGTAAAAAACCCAGTCCGAGGCCCAATATATTGCCTAATAGCAAACCAAATCCTACAAGGTAGGCCGCATTATAGAGGAATATTTTCATGACACTATAATCCGACATTCCAAAAGCTTTCAGTATACCAATCATGTTTGTACGCTCAAGAATCATGATCAGCAATGCAGTAATCATATTAATCACGCCTACAATCATCATCAACACAAGCAATACCTTTGTATTAACATCTAGCAGTGATAGCCAGGTAAAAATAGCAGGGAAATAATCGGCAACTGATTCCGACTTTAAATCCAATCCCAAACTTTCATAAATACCTTCTGATGCTGGTTTTAAATTAGCAAAATCTTTAATCCTAATCTCAATCCCTCCTACCTCATCAGGTTTCCAGTTATTTAATCGTCTGATTATATTCAAATCACCAATAACAAAGCCTTTGTCTATTTCTTCAACACCTATATCATAGATACCGACAATCTTAAAGGGGCGTTTACGCGGGGGATTTTGAACGAAATACATGATAAAATCATCACCTACTTTTAATTTCAACCTGTTCGCTGTGAACTGAGAAATCAGAATTTGACGGGTAGCCTTAGCACTATCTGCAAAGTCCATTACAGTGCCACTGACCAGGTGCTTACGGATATAATCCCAGTTAAAGGTCTTATCAATACCCTTAAAATTAATACCTTCTACCTCATTATTGGCAGAAATGATAGCCGGTTTAGTAGCATAAGGTTGAAAAAACTCGACATCAGGATTATTCTTAAGTTTTTCCAGTGTTTCCTTTCCAGCGACAAAAGGCGTTAGTTCAAAAGAGTTGTTCAGTCCATACTTAAATATCCTTACATCACCAATGTAACCTCTTACCTTTTCCTGTATCTCGGTTTTAAAACCTTTAATAATAGCTACAGAAAGCATCATAACCGAAAGGCTGAGCATCACTCCTGCTATTGCTATTCTAACAATCAGCTTTGAAAAAGTACGTTCGGATTTTATGGCTATACGCCTCGCTATGAAATATTCTGTATTCAACCTTTTTTAGTAAAGTGTATCTCAGCAAAAATGCTCATTTTAAAAAGAGTAAACAAAACTTTTATGTTTTTCCTACCTTTAGCATGAGTATATTTAATATATTAAAGCAAAAAGGTTCTTATGTCACAATCTATAACTAAAATTCTTAATACTGTTGTACTAGCTATCCTGCTTCAGGCTTGTGGCCCGTCGACAACTGTAGCTTTTAATTCGGCTGTACCTAATCCCTATAAAGTTAAGGCAGAAGATTTCGACAAACCTGTTAAAGGTAAACTACTCACTGGAGCAGAACAGGTCGATCTATATGTTCCCTACCTGAAAGGAAAGCGTGTCGGAATGGTAGTGAACCAAACTTCCATTATCGGTAAAGAAACTACGATCGACAGCTTACTAAAATTGGGTGTCAACATTGTTAAAATATTTGGTCCCGAACATGGCTTTAGAGGCAATGCGAGTAATGGGACACATGTTGACGATGAAGTAGATACCAAAACAGGAATCAAAGTAATTTCCCTTTATGGCAAAAACTCTATACCATCCAAAGTGCATTTGGCGGATGTTGATATAATGGTATTTGACATCCAGGATGTTGGTGTTCGTTTCTACACTTATATCAACACCTTACAACATGTAATGGAAGCTTGCGCTGCCAATAAAAAAGAAGTACTGATTCTGGATAGGCCAAATCCTAATGGTTTTTATATTGACGGGCCAGTATTAGATCCCAAATATAAATCGGGCATTGGTTTAAAACCAATACCAGCAGTACATGGCTTAACAGTAGGCGAGTATGCACAAATGTTAAATGGAGAAAACTGGCTTGACAATAAGTTAAAGTGTAAAATCAAGATTATTAAAGTCGCGAACTATACTCATGACACACCTTATGAGTTACCTGTAAACCCATCGCCAAACCTGAATACTCCACAATCGATATTGTTGTATCCTACCACCTGCTTATTTGAAGGAACATATTTAAACTATGGTCGTGGTACTCAATTCCCTTTCACAATTGTAGGTGCACCGGCATTGAAGGGTAAATACAGTTTTTCTTTCACCCCTGTTAGTTTGAAAGGTATGTCGGAGAGTCCTTTATTTATGAACCAGGTTTGTTATGGTATAGACCTTAGAAATTACGACACCAATATCTTCAGGAAAACTAAACAGATTAACCTGGCATGGATCATTGAACTTTATAAAAACTCTCCAAATAAAGCCGATTTCTTTAATTCAAGTCTGAGCAAGCAGATGGGAACAATTGAAAAACTAATTGGTGTTGGAGATTTCAGGAAACAGATCATTGCAGGTGTTTCTGAAAAGGAAATTAGAGCTAGCTGGGAGCCAGGGTTGAGTAAATATAAAACAATGCGCAAAAAATATTTGTTATATCCCTAAGTGTCTATATGCTGATCCGCTATAGGGCATACATTGTAAACTAAGGATAAAGATGATGAACAGTGAACCTAAAAAGAAAAGCGAAAATCCTAGCAGCAATTACAGGGAAGAAATCCCAAAGGATAAAGTTCCTGCCGGAGATAAAGCTGTAAAAAAAACAGAAGACAAGGATTATAACCGCGAAAATGCGAGTTTTAAAAATCCAGCTAAGAAAAGGGAAGAAAGTGAGCAACCTGTTCATCCAATAAAAAAAGCGCCTAAAGAATAAACAAAAAGCCTGAACCATTCCGTTTAGGCTTTTTGCTTATAATTCGAATACTTAATAACCCTACGTGAATTAAATAAACACTAAATTTTTAGTTATTTTGCGATCTAAAATAAAGGATAATGAGATTAGTTTTTATGGGCACCCCCGATTTTGCTGTAGCTTCTTTAAATGCACTTGTAGAAGCTGGATTTGATGTAGTTGGTGTGGTAACTGCTGCTGATAAACCTGCAGGGCGCGGACAAAAACTTCAGGAAAGTGCTGTAAAACAATATGCCATAGCTAAAGGCTTAAAAGTATTACAACCGATAAAACTTAAAGACCCGGAGTTTATTGCAGAATTAAAATCTTTACATGCCGATTTACAAGTAGTTGTAGCTTTTAGGATGCTACCAGAAATCGTTTGGAATATGCCTCCTAAAGGAACAATAAACCTACATGCTTCCTTATTACCACAATATCGTGGAGCTGCTCCAATCAACCATGCAATTATTAACGGTGAAACTGAAAGTGGTGTTACTACCTTCTTTTTAAAACATGAAATAGATACCGGCGATGTTATATTTTCAGAAAAAGTAACCATCACTTCTGAAGATTCTGCTGGCGACCTGCATGATAAGCTAATGAATGTTGGAGCTGGTTTGCTGGTAAATACTGTACAAGCAATTGCTGAGGGTAATTATACTGAACAGCCTCAACCACAAAGTGATGAACTGAAACATGCCCCTAAAATATTCAAGGAGCATTGTTTAATAAATTGGAATCAGCCAGTTCAAACCGTCTACAACCTTATTCGAGGCTTAAGTCCATATCCTACTGCATTTACCAAACTGAATGATAAAACGCTGAAAGTTTTTAAGGCTGAACTGGAAGAAAAAGAAACCGGCCTGGCTCCAGGTACTTTTTTATCAGATGGTAAAACCTATTTAAAATTCGCCGCCAAAGACGGGTTTATTAGGCTTACCGATCTACAATATGAAGGCAAAAAACGTATGCAGATTGATGAATTTCTCAGAGGTATGCGTTTGTAAAATATATCATTTAATAAATAGCCCTGTTGTATCATAAAAACTGATAAAACAGGGCTATTTTAATTTAAAGCGTATTCAGCTTGGCGCTTAACAGTTTGGTGACCTCGTTAAAGTAACGTTTCCTTCCATAGCCCATTACCCACCTGATACCACTGATTGCATTGGTAATAAATACTTCTTCTGCGGCTTTTAATATCTCTGGGTTAATCTGTGCCTCAATAACAGCAATATCATGTGCCCTGGCCATTCCCATTACTACATTTCGCATTACACCGGCAACACATCCTTCGGATAAAGCTGGAGTGTAAATCTGCTTGTCATAAACTACAAAAATGTTTGAGCTGATACTCTCACATAGAAATCCATGCTGGTTTAGAATAAAAGCATCATCAAGGCGATGTTGTTTTTTATATAAACCGGCCATTACATACAATAGCGAGTTACTTGTTTTACAGTTCGACAAGCTGTTTACTGGTTTGGTCAACTCATCGAACACATCGATAATTAAACCCTTTTTATTCAGTTCGTAATTGTCTTCATGAAGGGCCGAGGCTTCCAGGACATATCCAAACTTATTACTATTTGGAGTATATAAGCCATCTCCAGCCCGGTAAACCGAAAGCCTGAAACGGACATTATCTTTTAATTTGTTCTTCTTACAAAGCTCAGCGGTCTTCTGCTTTAAAAAATAATCATCAAGCAATATACTGCCATCTATTTTTAAAGCTTTCATTCCGGCTCTCAACCTATCCGCATGTAGCTCGGCAAATTTTAACTTGCCGTTACACATGCGCATCGTCTCAAAGAGCCCGTCGCCATATCTAAATCCACGGTTAGCTGCCGTAAGAATCGGGTGATTTATAATGACAAATTCATCATTATGTAAAATATATTCGTGCTGCATTTATTTCTTACCAAAACGTTAGGATGATTGGACGATATAGTTTCTCCATTTATTTAAGGCCGAATCGAAATCCTTAGGCAAAGGTGCCTCAAATTCCATATACTCTTTAGTCCTTGGATGAATAAATCCTAAAGTCTGTGCATGCAAGGCCTGGCGAGGCAATAACTCGAAACAATTTTGAACAAATTGCTTGTATTTAGTAAAGGTTGTTCCTTTTAAAATTTTGTCTCCACCATAATTGGCATCATTAAATAACGGGTGTCCTATGTGTTGCATATGCGCTCTGATTTGATGTGTACGGCCAGTTTCAAGCTGGCAAGTAATTAAGGTTACATAACCTAAACGCTCTAACACCTTATAATGTGTTACAGACCACTTACCTTTTTCTTCATCATCATAAACATCCATAACAATACGGTTCTTTGCACTGCGTCCAATGTAGCCGGTTACAGTACCGTCCTGCTCTATATCACCCCATGCAAGTGCAACATATTTCCGTGTAATCGTATGATCAAAAAATTGCTTAGCAAGTTTGGTCATCGTGATTTCATTCTTACTGATCAGTAAAAGACCTGATGTATCTTTATCAATACGATGCACCAATCCCGGACGACCGTCATTACCTGGTAATTGAGGCAATGACTCAAAATGAAAAGCTAATGCATTTACCAATGTTCCGGTATAATTATTAAATCCTGGGTGAACCACCATACCAGCAGCCTTATTCACAACCAGCAAGTCTTCATCTTCATACACAATTTCCAAAGGAATATCTTCCGGATAAACTTCCGTATCTCTTGGAGGGTGTGGAAATACAATTGAGATCTCATCAAGTGGTTTTACTTTGTAGCTCGACTTAATGGTTTTCTGATTCACCAATACATTCCCCGCATCTATCGCATTTTGTATACGGTTGCGTGACGCATTTTCAAGACGGTGCATCAAAAATTTATCTACACGCAGTAAGGACTGTCCCTTATCTACAACAATATTAAAATGCTCATATAAATCCTGATCTTCTAGCTCTACCACCGAATTAATGTTTTCCATACTTTTTGCCACTTCCATATTGCAAAACTAATCTTTAACAATTACATATCTACAAAGAATTGGTCTGCTTTTTGATATGTTTGGCCGCCTACTACTGATTAATCAACCGTGAAATTGTTCCAACTTGATCCGCCTAGGCAGAAAAAGAAAGGCTAATGATTTCATTATTAATGAAAAACAAAAAAAACACACATATGAAAAATTTTACTCAGAATGTTAAAATCATACTTAACTTCTTCCCTTACCTACTAAAAAAGATTTATTTTAAACAATAATTGATAGTTAAAGCCAACTATATTTGTATTAATGTTTACAGATATTGATAGTCCACTACAAAGGTTAAAAAGCTCCCCCTATCATCAAGTCCTGGTAAAAAGAGATGATTTAATTGATCCCTATATATCAGGGAATAAATGGCGTAAGCTAAAATATATTCTAGAGGAAGCTACAATACAACAAAAAACACATTTGGTAACCTTTGGAGGTGCTTACTCTAATCACTTGGTGGCAACCGCAGCGGCTTGCTCCAGAAAAGGTTTAAAGAGTACTGCATTTGTAAGGGGAACTGAGAGCGAATGTGCGAACAATGAAATGCTCATGTTGTGTAGTCTTTTTGGTATGCAGCTTATTTTTACAGATAGATTAAGCTACAAAAATAAAGCTGCTTTATTCGATAATCAATTTGGCAACAATCCATCAGCATTATTTGTCGATGAGGGCGGAGCAGGCCTTGAAGCTATTAAAGGGTGTGCTGAGATTATAGCAGAACTTCCAGGCGACATAGACCATATATTTTGTGCTGCTGGTACTGGTACCACAGCAGCCGGACTACTTATTGGCATACAACAACGAAAGTTAAAAACCCAGCTCCACGTCATCCCTGTTTTAAAAGGTGGTGATTTTATAGCTGACGAAATACACAGATACATTGGTAATACTGATCAGCTTACACTACATACAGGATACCATTTTGGCGGTTATGCCAAAACTACTCCCGGATTAATTTCCTTTATTAAAAAATTTACAGCAACTGAAGGTATACTGATTGACCCGGTTTATACAGGTAAGATGTTTTATGCGCTAGATCATCTGCTTTCAATGAACTATTTTAAACCCGATGATAAAATTGTGGCACTACATACCGGAGGTCTGTTGGGACTAATGGGAATGAAAGATAAATTTCGCTAAGAAATAAAAAATATATCATTTAGTTCTGATTATTCCGTATCTTGAGTATAACTCATTGCTTCCCCTATTAGCAGTGCAAGAGATTGTACAATTTTATGGACTCGCTAAAAAATGATTTTTATCAACTGATAAAAATGAATGAGGATCTTTTTGATTTCATTCTCGAAACATCGCCCAAAGGACTATGTTATTGCCATTTGGGAAATAAGGAAACATGGATTAACCCTGAATGGAGAAAGGCTTTAGGCTATGACTCCAGACAGCAAGTATTAGTCACTGAAGACTTCGTCTTTAAAGACCAGTTAGACTTCATGGTTAACGATTTACAAGAGAAAGATTTTAATTCTTCTTCTCAGTACCAAATTGATTACAAACATCACAATGGATCGATTTTACAAACCATTTGTAATGGGATGCTCCAAAAAGATTCAGAAGGATTACCGTATGCTTTACTCATTGTGATTGAACAGTGTCATCAATCCAGAGAAAGTTTACAACTACTAAATGGGCATTCAAATGGTTTGACCAAAGAGAATTTAAATGAAAAGCTAAAATTAAGTGAAGAAAGATTTAGACTGGCTTTTCAACATGCGGCAATAGGTATGGCCATTGTCAGCTTAGAGGGTAAGTGGTTACGTGTTAATCGTAGCCTCTTCGATATACTTGGTTATCGGCCATCAGAATTATTAAGACTTACTTTTCAAGACATTACACATCCGGAAGACCTGGATAAAGACCTTAATCTTTTAAATGAAATTTTAGAAAGAAAAAGAGACTCTTATCAAATGGAAAAAAGGTACTTCCATAAAGAGGGGCATATTGTTTGGGTTATTCTAACTGTATCAATTGTAAAAAACAGTATTGGCGAACCTTTACATTTTATTTCCCAGCTTACTGACATTAGTAAAGTAAAGGCTACTGAACAGGAAATACAATCTATGATGGAGGTTACCAATGACCAGAACCGGCGTCTACTCAACTTTGCACATATTGTATCACACAATCTCCGTTCACACTCCGGCAATCTTTCTATGCTTTTAAACTTTATTGAAACAGATACTGATGAAGAGTCCAGACAACAACTTTTTAAAATGTTCCGTCATGCAACATCCAATCTTCAGGAAACGGTAGGACATCTAAATGAAGTAGTAGCAGTAAACACAACAATTGAGAACCTGAGTCGTATTAACCTTAAAGGAGCTATCAATTGCGCTATTGGTAATGTTGAGGCTTTATTAAAAGCTGCTGATGGGATCTGTAGAAATGAAGTAAAAGAAGATGTAGTTATTGATGCTGTCCCTGCTTACCTGGATAGTATTCTGCTCAACTTTTTAACCAATGCAATTAAATATAGATCCCCAGACAGAAACCTGATCATAGTCCTCAGAGCCGAAACAGAGGGTAATAAAGTTACCTTAAGTATACAAGACAATGGTATGGGTATTGATCTGGCATTAAATCAGGATAAAATATTTGGCATGTATAAAACCTTTCATGCAAATACTGATGCAAGAGGAATAGGCTTATTTATCACTAAAAACCAAATTGAAGCTATGGGAGGTAAAGTTACCCTTGAAAGTGAGGTGAATGTAGGCACAACATTTACAATTCATTTCAAGATTAGAGAATAAGAATTTCACACTATTTTCAAGTTTTCATTATAAAAATTGTTTTTTATTCATCTATATTTTAAAAAAAAGCTATTTTTAGCGGACAGATAATAAAAAAACCTAAAAACTAAAAAACAATGAATAATTTGATTGATGAGTTCATGAAAAAACTTGAATTCCGTGATGCGCATGAACCAGAATTTTTGCAAGCAGTATTTGAAGTTGCAGAATCAATTATTCCTTTTAGTGAAGAAAATCAGAAATACAAAATCCATAAAATATTAGAGCGTATTGCTGAGCCGGAGCGCGTAATCATATTCAGAGTACCATGGTTAAATGATAAAGGAGAAGTTGAAGTAAACCGTGGATTCAGGGTACAAATGAATAGTGCTATTGGCCCATACAAAGGTGGTTTACGCTTTCACCCTTCTGTAAATCTAAGTGTTTTGAAGTTCCTTGCCTTTGAACAGGTTTTCAAAAATAGTTTGACAGGTTTACCAATGGGTGGTGGAAAAGGTGGCTCCGACTTTGATCCTAAAGGAAAATCAGATGCTGAAGTGATGAAATTTTGCCAAAGTTTCATGACTGAGTTGTACAAATATGTTGGTGCAGACATTGATGTTCCAGCAGGTGATATTGGTGTGGGTGCGCGAGAAATCGGTTACTTGTTTGGCCAATATAAACGCATTAGAGGCGAATTTACCGGTGTGTTAACAGGTAAAGGGCCTGAGTGGGGTGGTAGTTTAATCAGACCTGAAGCTACAGGCTATGGAGTAGTTTATTTTGTAGAAGAAATGCTTAAGCTTCGTGGCGACTCACTGAAAGGTAAAAATGTAATCATTTCTGGATCAGGAAACGTAGCTCAGTATACAGTTGAAAAATGTATATCTGTAGGTGCAAAGGTTTTAACAATATCAGATTCTGAAGGCTACGTATATGACCCGGCAGGAATTGATAAAGCCAAACTGGCCTTTATTATGGATCTTAAAAATAACCGCAGAGGTAGAATAAAAGAATATGCTGATCGCTATAACTGCGAATTCTTCCCAGGACAGAAACCTTGGGGTGTAAAATGCGACATTGCATTTCCTAATGCTACTCAAAATGAGCTTGATGAGGCAGATGCCTTGTTACTAACGCAGAATGGTTGTTTTTGTGTGGCAGAGGGTGCAAATATGCCTTCTACTCCTGCTGCTATACATGTGTTTGAAAAAGCTAAAATATTATATGCTCCAGGTAAAGCTGCTAACGCAGGCGGTGTTGCTGTATCAGGATTGGAAATGTCACAAAATTCACTCCGTTATTCTTGGAAACGTGAGAAAATAGATGACAAGTTAAAACTGATTATAGAACAGATTCACCTTGCTTGTGTAAAATACGGTAAAGAAAAAGATGGTTATATCAATTATGGAAAAGGTGCTAACATTGCAGGCTTCGTGAAAGTTGCTGATGCAATGATTGCCCAAGGTGTAGTTTAGATTAAACACTTTTAATCTTTTCCATTTCAACTGAATATGTTCCATTGCGGGCCGCACTATTGCATTTAGCACGATGATAAAGTTCCATTTGTGCCACTTCTTTATTGCGGTCCTCACCTTTCCACATCTCCAGAGCAGGCTCTTGTATGGCTCTGGAAAATGAAAAAGTCAGGGGCCAGGGCATAATTTGTCCAAATCGAAGTTGCATTACATTTAAGCGTTCGGAAGCCAGCATAAAAGGCTGTCCACCTGAAAGAAATGCCACACCACCTACCGCAGCCGGAACAACTTTTAAAAAGGAGGAGATCGTTTTTTCGGCAATAGCTTCACTATCCTCCTGGTCTGCACAATCTATTCCCGGCAAAACCATATTTGGCTTTAAAATCATACCTCCCAATGATACCTGCTGATCATAAAGTGCATTAAAAACTTCCTTTAAAACATCCTGTGTAACTGCTGCACATTTTTGAAGCGTATGATCGCCATCCATCAATACTTCTGGCTCTACAATAGGAACAATCCCAGCTTCCTGACAAAGCGCAGCATAACGTGCCAGTGTGGATGCATTCGCTTTTATCCCTACTCTCGTTGGACTTTCTGCATCAATATTGATCACCGAACGCCATTTAGCAAACCGTAATCCCATTTCATAATAACTTGCCAGTCGGCCGCGTAAACCATCTAATCCTTCCGTAATTTTTTCATTAGGGAAACCCGCCAGGGGTACTGTTCCCTGGTCTACTTTTATGCCTGGAATGATCCCTTTTTCCTTAAGCACAGTTAAAAATGGAACTCCTGCATCAGTCTTTTGGTAAATTGTTTCCTCAAAAAGAATAGTCCCACTAATAAAATCTTCCAGGTTTGGAGTCGTTACAATCAGTTCTCTATATTTCCTACGATATTCTTCTGTTTGAGGAATACCAAGGGCTTTAAACCTTTTATTACAGGTACCAAGGCTTTCATCCATCGCAAGTAAGCCTTTGCCTTCATCCATTAACCGTTGCGCCGTATTTTTAAGTTCATGTATGCTCATAACCTAGAATTAAGACCTGATTTGTTCCAGTATATTTTTAGTGGGTAAAAAGTCTTGATGATGATAACTACGTATACCTTGCTTCTGTGCTGCTTGTACTAACATTAAACGATCGTCAAAATAGATACACTCATCTGGAGTAACCTGTGCAATCCCCATAGCAAGTGTAAAAATACCGGGATCGGGCTTCCTCATTCCAACTTCACAAGATGATATAAAAGCATCAAAGCAATCGTGTAAACCAAACTTCTTGATACGATGATTATTCAGCTCCCGCCCTTCGTTATTAATAGAGATGACCCTTACTCCACAGTTTTTTTTCCAATCCTTTAACCATTTAAGAAAGCCAGGTAACTCTACTGATTGTTCAAACATGAATGATTTAAAATCTTCTTTTGTAAAATCCCTTGGATGATTAAATACGACAGTATCGAGATACTCGTCTAATGTTATTTTTCCGATTTCATAAACATTAAAGATGAAGCCATGTAAAACCTCCATTTCTTCATGATTGAGTTCAAATTTTCGGGCCGCCGCCTGCCTGGATTCATGTCCCCAGCCATTGTTTAACAATACACCGCCAACGTCCGAAAAAACTACTTTTATTTTCTTATTACTCATATTAATGCTATTGCTCTTTTTACCACATTTTCTACAGAAAAACCGTATTCATTAAATACTTCTTCTCCCGGAGCAGATTCACCAAATTTATTGATGCCAATGATATCGCCTTCATCGGTTACATATTTATGCCAACCCAATGGCGAACCAGCTTCTACAGCCAGGCGTTTTCTTAATCCTTTCGGAAATATCTTTTCTTTATATGCCAGAGTTTGTTGTTCAAACAATTCCCACGAGGGCATACTGACAACGCGCGCGGCTACATTCTTTGTTTTCAATTTCTTCTGTGCTTCCAGTAATAAATGGACTTCGGAACCTGTTCCAATTAATATAACTTGTGGTGTTTCATCTGATTCCGAGAGTATATAAGCACCTTTTTTGAGTTCCTTTGCTTTTGTATATTTTTCTTGATCGATAACAGGCAATTCCTGCCGGGTTAATACCAGCGCCACGGGACCACCAGTATGTTCAAGTGCTGCGCGCCATGCAGCTACTGTCTCATTTGCATCAGCCGGCCGGATCATAACCAAATTGGGAACAGACCTTAAACCCAGCAGCTGTTCTACAGGTTGATGAGTAGTACCATCTTCACCCAATCCAATACTATCATGTGTATAAATAAAAATAGGTTTGATCTTCATGATTGCGGCCAATCTTACCGAAGGCCTCATGTAATCATAAAATATAAGAAAAGTTGCACCAAATGGGATAACACATTTGCTAAGTGCCATACCATTCAATATTGCGCCCATTGCATGTTCACGGATGCCAAAATGAAAAATCCGTCCCTCACGATTCGTGGCAGAAAAGGATTGATAACCTTGAAGATCTGTATCAGTTGATGGAGAAAGATCTGCAGAACCTCCTATTAAATCTGGAAGTTTATCAGCAATCGAATTCAATACTTTACCCGAAGCCTTGCGTGTAGCGATCTTCTCCCCGGCTTGGTAAACAGGCAAATCTTTATCCCAACCATGTGGGAGTTTACCACTACTTGTCGCCTCAAATGCTCTCGCCAAATCCGGATATTTTTTTTTGTATTGTTTGTACAATTCATTCCACTCAGATTCAGTTTGTTCTCCTCTTTTACCAGCCGTTCTATAATATTTAAGAACTTCAGCTGATACCTCGAAACTCTTATCAGGGTCAAGGCCAAAATTTTCTTTTACCAAGCGGATTTCATCCGGACCTAATGGTGAACCATGAGCAGCAGCAGTATCAACTTTATTTGGACTACCATAACCTATATGCGTACGCACTTTAATTAAAGAAGGCCTGCCATTTTCTTTTTGCGCATTTTTTATCGCTATAGATAACGCTTCTATATCGTTTCCATCTCCCACAACCTGTACGTGCCAACCATACGCTTCAAAACGTTGTACCACATCTTCATTAAATGTCAGGTCAGTCCTACCTTCTATAGTGATTTGGTTGTCATCATATAAATAGATCAGATTGCCCAATTGAAGATGTCCAGCAATAGAAGCTGCCTCAGAGGTAATGCCTTCCATTAAATCACCATCACTACAAATCGCATATATTTTATAATTAAAAATATCAAATCCAGGTTTATTAAAACGTGCGGCAAGATGTTGCTCTGCTATAGCGAATCCTACCCCATTCGCAAAACCCTGCCCTAAAGGACCTGTTGTAACTTCAATACCTGGCAACAAACCATATTCTGGATGTCCCGCTGTTTTACTATGTAATTGCCTGAAATGCTTTAAATCATCCAAAGTAACATCATAGCCTGTTAAATATAAAAAGCTATACTGAAGCATACAAGCATGTCCAGCAGATAAGATGAAGCGGTCACGATTTACCCATTCCGGATTCTGAGGATTGTAATTCATACTCTCCGTCCACAAAACATGTCCAATTGGAGCAAGCCCCATAGGTGTACCGGGATGTCCTGAGTTTGCTTTCTGCACTGCATCTATAGATAATGTACGGACAGTATTTATGCCCGCTTGTTGAATAGATTTTATAGTGGTCATATCATATTAACAGCCATTTTTATAAATGGTTTGTAGTAAGGAATGAAAAAGCGAATTCGTGATATAAATGCAAAAAGTTTCAGAAGAATTTTTAGCAGAAAATCGATGAAAAATGAGAAAACAGGTCTGCGCTACGTCACAAGTTTGTATCACATTTGCAAGACCAAAATCCATTTCATTTCAAAAACATACTTTAAACTGTTTAAAGCTATATTTTGCTTAATCATTCAAAAAAGCGCCTGCATTTGTTAATTTGGCGGTTTTTATTACATTTGGAACATACCAAAAACTCAGTCTATGTATGAACTAACAATTACTCCAGAACAGGTAAACGAGACACTTGGCAAACACATCTTAGCAGATGGGTTTGATTTAACTTATGACATGGAGAAAAGTCAGGGCGCTTATATTTATGATTCAAAAAACGATCGGAATCTACTCGATTTCTTCACTTGTTTTGCCTCTGTACCTTTAGGATACAATCATCCAAAGATGATCAATGATGAAGTATTCAAGAAAAACTTATTACAGGCTGCATTGGCGAACCCTTCAAATTCGGATGTTTATACCCAACAATATGCTCAGTTTGTAGATACATTCTCAAAACACGGCATCCCTGATTACCTACCTCATGCTTTCTTTATTGCCGGAGGTGGTTTGGCAGTAGAAAATGCCATTAAAGTAGCAATGGATTGGAAAGTTCAGAAAAACTTTGCCAAAGGATATAAAGAAGAAAGAGGATTTAAAGTACTTCACTTTGAAAAAGCCTTTCATGGTCGTACAGGATACACCTTAAGCCTGACCAATACATTACCAGATAAAACAAAATGGTTTGCAAAATTTGATTGGCCAAGAATACCTGTTCCAGTTGTGAAGTTTCCATTGCAGGGTGAGAATTTAAAAACAGCCATTGAAACTGAAGCTATTTCAATTGCCAAAGTAAAACAGTCATTTGCTGATCATAAAGATGATATTTGCGCAATTATTGTGGAACCTGTACAATCAGAGGGTGGCGACAATCACCTGCGTGAAGAATTCTTAATCGAGCTGAAAGCTATTGCTGATGAGCATGATGCCTTTCTGATTTATGATGAAGTACAGACAGGTGTAGGACTTACCGGAAAATTCTGGTGCCACCAGAATTTTAGCGAAAAAGCCAGACCTGATATCCTTGCTTTTGGCAAGAAAATGCAGGTTTGTGGAATATTAGTAGGCAACAAGGTAGATCAGATACCACAAAACGTGTTTAAGGTTTCGTCAAGAATCAACTCAACCTGGGGAGGTAATCTTGTAGATATGGTCAGGTCTTCACAGATTCTGCAGATTATAGCAGAAGATAACCTTTGTGAAAATGCAGCAGTTGTTGGTCAGTATTTACAAGATGAACTCCATAAACTAGCCAGCAAATATAACATCATAAGTAATGTTCGAGGGAAAGGTTTATTGTGTGCTTTCGACTTTGCGAACAAAGAAATGCGTGATTCATTCATCAAAAAAGGTCTGGAAAACAATGTTATGTTTTTAGGCTGTGGTAGCCAGACCATACGCTTCAGACCGGCATTGTGTATTGAGAAAAAGCATATAGATGAAGGAATGGCGGTGATGGACCGTATATTACCAACATTATAATGGGCAATAAAAAGTTTAATACATTCCTGGCAATACTCATTCTTGTGTTAGTAGTATGGATGGTAAAAGGAACCTTTATGCAGCCCGGAGTAAATGATTTGAAGGGCGGCTTTAAAGAGATTGCGCACTATCGCAATGAAAACAATACCGGACCAATACAGCATATTTTTGCCGTTACCATAAAAGATGCCTCTGCTGCAGAATTGGAGACTTATGGAAATTTTATGCCTCACCATAAAGGAGGCAATACAAAAGTTTATTTCTTTTTAGAAGGTTTTCCGGTACCGGAAAACCTTTATGCCGGCAAGGTTAACTTTGACCCCCGGTTTAATCAGTATTGTATCGCGCTGTATGAAAAAACAGCAATGGGCAATGCAAGTGTTGAGATGTTTAAACAAATGCAGAGAAACCAGTAATAGCTCTCCCTACAATTAACGTATTGATTTCTTTTGTACCTTCATAAGAATAAATTGCTTCCGCATCGGCTACAAAACGGGCTACATCATATTCCAGTAAAATACCATTACCACCCATTACTTCCCTTGCCCGGCTCACGACATCTCTTGTACGCATGGAACAGAATACCTTAGCCAACGAAGCATGCTCATCGGTTAACAAGCCCTGATCCTGTAACTGAGAAAGACGGAAACACATGGTTTGCATGGCTGTAAGATTAGATAACATTTCAACAAGATGGTTCTGTATAAGCTGATAAGAAGCTATAGGCTTACCGAACTGCTTCCTTTTGCGTGTATAATCCAAAGCACTTTCATATGCACCTCTGGCACAACCGACTGCCTGCCAGGCTACTCCTGCCCTTGTCATTTTCAATACCTTCGCAGTATCTTTGAATGAATTTGCATTTTGTAAACGATCTTCTTCATCAACCTCACAATTGGTTAAAGTAATCAAGCCATTCTGAACAATACGCAAGGCCATTTTATCCTGCATCTTTTCGACAGCAAAACCCTTTGTCCCCTTTCTAACCAGAAAACCCTTCACCTGGTTATCATCAAGATCACGGGCCCAGATGATTGTAACGTCTGAAAATGTCGCATTACCAATCCATTTCTTCTGTCCGTTTAACACCCATTTATTACCCTGTCTTTTTGCTGTAGTAGTTAAACCACCGGCAACTCCAGACCCCACTTCCGGCTCCGTTAAACCAAATGCCCCAATAATTTTCATCTGCTGCATATCAGGTAACCATTGTTGCTTCTGAGCCTCTGAACCAAGTAAATAAATGGACCCCATAGCCAGGCCGCTCTGTACACCGAAAAAAGTAGACATAGAAGTATCAACCCTTGCCATTTCCATGGCCAGCATCCCCTCCATCAAATTTGTTTTACCTGGACAACCATAGCCATGATAAGTAAGGCCACAAATATTTAATTCTGCAATTTTTGGAATCAGCTCAAAAGGAAATTCTGCTTTTAACCAATATTTGTTAACAAGTGGTTTCACTTCCTTTTCTAAAAATGATCTTACATAGAGTTGTAACGCACGGTCTTCATCTTTTAAGGCTTCTTCTCCGAGATGATAAAAATCCCCCTCAATAGCAGGTAATTCTTTCTTTTTATGAGGGGTCCCCATCATTTTCATCAGTCCCTGCAACTGGGTTTCATCCAGATTAGAAACCGAATCCATCATCTTGGTAAGGTCTACCTTTTTTGATAATGCTTCCAGCTTTTGAAAGTCTACAGTTTTAAAAAGTGTATATGCGTTTTTTAAAGAAGAAAAGATATTAGCCATAGTATACTGTTTTAATTTAAACAATATACTATGGCTTTTGTTGTAATCAGCTTAATTTTAAAAAATAACTACCTCAGGTTAAACAGGTTGTCGACACCCAAAAGTTTACGTGACGTAAAGCCTTCTCCATATGTCGCACCAACTGATTTACCGAATTCACGGGCACGGCCAATAACGCTTTCAAAAAACTCTGGAGAAGAGATATAAGTATCTGGTTCATCCAGGTCAGGATTAAAGAACTGAGTTTTAAACGCCTTAATTGCGGCTATTTTTGTTTCAAAATAAGGGGTAATATCAATAATGATATCTGGTTCAATATAACGATCCTGAATATATTGTAATATCAGATTTGGTCTCCAGGCCAATTGTTTCTCGCCATCCAATTCTGTCTCAATTTTTGCCAACCCTGCTAAAAAACAGGCATCATTAGCCAAATCCCCTGCACGTCCATGATCAGGATGCCTGTCATGTAAAGCATTAGTCAGCACAATTTCAGGTTGGTATTTACGGATCATTTTGATCACTTCCAGCTGATGAGCTTCATTATTCTCAAAAAAACCATCTCTTAATCCAAGGTTTTCACGTGCATGAAGTCCCATAATTTTTGCTGAATCGGCAGCCTCAACATCTCTGATCTCTGCCGATCCCCTGGTACCAAGCTCTCCTCTTGTAAAATCTATAATTCCAACTTTTTTTCCTAATTCAATATGTTTCAAAATTGTTCCGGAACAACCAAGCTCCGCATCGTCCGGGTGGACGGCAAGTACCAATATATCTAACTTCATAGTATGCTTTTAATAATTAAATCAGACGCTGAATCTTCTTTTTTATTTTTGAAGACAGCGGCTTTGTAAATGGGAAAAAGTAGTCCACTACTTCTCCATTCTTATTGATAAGGTATTTATGAAAATTCCAGCGTGGTGTAGACTTTTGCGTAAGGAATTTAAATAATGGGTGTGCTTGTTCACCTCTAACCATTATTTTTGCAAATACAGGGAACTTCACGCCATGATTTATTTCACAAAACGTTGTAATTGCCTGACCTTCCAATGGCTCCTGCCGGCCAAAATCATTTGATGGAAATCCAAGAATTTCGAAATTATCAGCTCCTATTTCTTCCTGTAACTGTTGTAACTCCTTCAACTGAGGAGCGAAGCCACAACCTGATGCTATATTAACGATAAGTAATACTTTATTTTTATAATCAGAAAGGTTTCTTTCTGTTCCATTGATTAGTTTCACCTTAAACTGGTGTATGCTTTTAGATTCGTCAAACATAGCATTAATGGTAAAATCCTGAGGAAATAATAATAGACTCGATATCTCTGTCTTCTTCTGCACTATAGGTACTTTTCAAATTATGTCCCACTACGCGTGCAACAGATTGATATAAGAAAGCAGTAACACCGCCCTTAGTCTCTTTAATAATATCAAAAGTTGTACGTCCTATTTCCCTGTCTATCAATTTTGTTAAAATTTGTCCCTGGCTAATGGTAAGCTCTTTAATTTCTCTGTTAAACATTTCTTTAATTTCCTTATCACATTGTTTAACCAGCTTTTTCTGCTCCTTTTTATCTGCTGTAACGGCAAGTTCCCTTTCCAGTTGTTCATACCTCCTTTTGGCAAATAAAGCATAAGGCATTACCTTCATCACATTGTAACGCAACCGGTTATATGCAGCTTGGTCTGCTGGTGATTTAAAAATTCTTACACCGTAAATCACTACTTCTTTTAATGAAATCCAGGGAATCATTTCTCCATTATCATTGGTTCCTGCTACTCTGATCGTATCGTTCTTTCCCAATACAGGCATCTTGACAGGCATAGTAGTCTCCTGTGCTTCAGCGGAAGTACTTGTAATAATGACAATTAAAGGAATAAACAACCTGTAAAAATTCATACTTTTATAAGTCCAGCAAAGTTAGGGCTAATTTTATACTTTTGTTCCAATAACAATCTAATATACCTTTTTCGACATAAATAGGTATATTTTTTACGTAAATAATACATCCATTTTACTCATTCAACAAATGCTGATACATGACAAACATTCATTTGGTAGAATTATTGTCCGTAATAGTTCTAATCTTTGTAAAAAGATTTATATTAAGGGAATCACAAAATTGGATAAATCTAACCAGAACAGAATAAAACGAGGATATTAGAATGAAGAACGCATTAGTGATAGATTTAGAAGCGGAAAAACAAGAGATACTGAAAAGATACCGTGCTCTTTTGCGTGCCTGTAAGCCTACTATGCAACGTGGGGATAAAAAGGAGATCAGAAAGGCCTTTGATATGGCATTGGAAAGCCATAAAAATATGCGAAGAAAATCTGGCGAACCTTATATTTATCATCCTATTGCAGTAGCACAGATTGCAGCGGAAGAAATTGGCTTAGGTACAACTTCAATCGTATGCGCTTTGTTACATGATGTAGTAGAAGATACAGACATCACTTTAGAAGATATTGAACGTGAATTTGGTAAAAAATCGGCCAAGATTATCGATGGACTAACCAAAATATCAGGAGTTTTTGATTACAACAGCTCCCTGCAGGCAGAGAATTTCAGAAAAATGCTGCTAACCCTAGCTGATGATGTCAGGGTAATTCTGATCAAACTAGCGGACAGACTGCACAATATGCGGACTATGGACTTTATGCCCAGACAAAAGCAGCTAAAAATCGCTTCTGAGACCATTTACCTATATGCACCGCTTGCACACCGTTTAGGTTTATATGCAATAAAATCTGAGCTGGAGGACCTTTCCATGAAATATCTGGAGCCTGATACCTATAAATATATTGCTACACAGCTCAATGAAAAGAAAGCAGAAAGAACCCTCTTTATCAAAAGATTTGTTGAACCAATAAATGAAATATTGGCGGAACAGGGTTTAACGGCAGATATTTACGGACGGCCAAAGTCTATCCATTCCATATGGAACAAGATGAAAAGCAAAAACATTCCGTTTGACGAAGTATATGACCTGTTTGCGATTAGAATTATACTTGACAGTGCACCTGAAAATGAAAAAGCAGATTGTTGGAAAGCATATTCTATTGTGACAGATTTATACCGTCCTAACCCCGACCGTTTGCGTGATTGGGTTTCTTCACCAAAAGGAAATGGATATGAATCCCTGCATACCACAGTAATGGGACCTAAAGGACAATGGGTGGAAGTACAAATCCGGACACAGCGTATGAATGAGATTGCGGAAAAAGGATTTGCTGCACATTGGAAATACAAAGAGTCCAGCAATGACAATGGCCTTGATCAATGGATCATGAAAGTTCGTGAGATGTTAAATAATCCGGAAGCAAATGCCCTGGATTTCCTTGATGACTTTAAAATGAACCTTTTCTCTGATGAGATCTTTATTTTTACTCCTAAAGGTGCATTATTACAATTACCATTGGGTGCTACTGCACTAGATTTTGCATTTGAGATTCACACAGATGTTGGGGCCAAATGTATTGGGGCTAAAGTAAACCACAAGCTGGTTCCTTTATCGCACAAATTGCAAAATGGTGACCAGGTAGAGATTATCACTTCGAGTAAGCAGTCTCCTAAAGAAGACTGGCTGAATATCGTTGTAACGGCCAAAGCGAAATCAAAGATCAAATCCTCTTTAAAAGAAGAGAAGAGAAAGATTGCGGAGATGGGTAAAGAAACCCTGGAACGCAAAATGAAATCGCTAAAGATCACTTACAATACTGATAACTTAAATAAGATAAGCTACTTCTTTAAACTACAATCAACACAGGACCTCTTCATTGCAGTTGCAAAAGGAAAAATTGAATTAAAAGATTTAAAGGATTATCTGGCGAGTGAAAAAGAGATTGAAAACCGGGGAGCAGATAAAAATGACAATCAGCAGATTGATGCCTTATTACATAAAATTAAAGGCCCTGAATCTGATATTCTTTTAATTGGTGAAGACTTACAAAAGATAGATTATACACTGGCAGCATGCTGTAATCCAATACCTGGAGACGATGTTTTTGGCTTTGTTACTGTTAATGAAGGCATAAAAATACACCGCACCAATTGTCCGAATGCAGCACAATTAATGGCCAATTATGGATATCGTATTGTAAAAGCAAAATGGAACCGTCAAAAAGAACTAACTTTCTTAACCGGGCTTCACATTATTGGTATTGATGATGTTGGATTGATCAATAATATTACAAAGGTTATATCAAACGATTTCAAGGTAAATATGCGTTCATTAACGATAGATACAGATAACGGTATTTTCGATGGATCCATTATGGTGTTTGTAAACGACAAGGAACACCTTGATAACCTGATTAAAAATCTGTTAGAAGTAAAAGGCGTTACAGGAGTTACCCGCTTTGATGCCTAAAAAAAACAATAAATCATACCGTTTATATAAAAAATTGGTACCTTTGAAAGGAGTTTAAAAACTATGTCGACAAACCACAACAGCGAGTTAGTTAGGAAAATATTTGAAGCCTACCTCGAAAATAAAAGTCTGAGAAAAACACCGGAGCGTTTTGCCATCTTAGAAGAAATATACTCACGAGATGACCATTTCGATGTAGAGACGCTCTATATCCACATGAAAAATCAGAAATACCGTGTGAGCAGGGCTACGGTATACAATACTCTAGAGTTATTGGTTTCATGTGACCTGGTTACCAAACACCAGTTTGGTAAAAACATGGCTCAGTTTGAAAAATCTTATGGTTACCACCAACATGACCACATTATCTGTATTGATTGTGGAAAAGTTGTTGAATTCTGTGATCCACGCATTCACCAGATACAAAGTATGGTTGGTGAACTGTTAAAATTTGAAATCAAACACCACTCTTTAAATCTTTATGGCGTTTGTTTCGATTGTTCTGCTAAAACAGCAATGAACAATCAGAACTCTGACATTAAACATGCAAGTTAAACAATTATAATATTTCCATTTTTAAATTAAAATAATGACGCAAGTAGACGTGCTTCTGGGCCTGCAATGGGGCGATGAAGGCAAGGGAAAAATTGTTGACGTACTTAGTCCACAATATGATTTGATAGCTCGTTTTCAAGGCGGTCCGAATGCCGGACATACTTTAGAATTTGATGGCAAAAAGTTTGTTCTAAACACCATTCCATCTGGTATCTTTAATGAAAAAACAATGAACCTTATTGGAAATGGTGTGGTAATCGATCCCATCATTTTGAAAAGGGAACTGGATAACCTGAAAAAAGCAGGTCATGATCCGGTTGCTAAAGGCAAACTGGTAATTGCCCGTAAAGCTCACCTTATTCTACCTACCCACCAATTGCTGGATGCAGCAAATGAACAAAAAATGGGTAATAATAAAATTGGCTCTACCTTAAAAGGAATTGGCCCTACTTATATGGACAAAACCGGACGTAATGGTCTTAGGGTTGGTGATACTACATTACCTGACTTTAAAGAACGTTACAATAAACTGGTAGAAAAACACAAAGAAATACTTTCTCATTATGAGTTTGAATACGATCTGACTGAAAAGGAAGCTGCTTTCTTCGAAGCAATTGAATTCATAAAAAATATACCTCATGTAGATAGCGAGCATTTTGTAAATGGTTATCTAAAAGAAGGTAAAACCGTACTTGCTGAAGGTGCACAAGGTACATTGTTAGATGTAGACTTTGGTTCTTACCCTTTTGTAACTTCATCTAATACCACTACTGCTGGTGC
Organism: Pedobacter sp.; assembly: GCF_041645105.1. Lineage (GTDB taxonomy): Bacteria > Bacteroidota > Bacteroidia > Sphingobacteriales > Sphingobacteriaceae > Pedobacter. The sequence goes on along the minus strand of NZ_JBAZQQ010000002.1, from coordinate 2,404 downwards.
TTGTACCGGATTAGGTATTGCTCCAAATAAAGTGGGCCATGTGTATGGTATCTTTAAAGCTTACTGTACTCGTGTTGGTGGTGGTCCTTTCCCTACTGAATTAAACGATGAGGTTGGTGAAACTTTACGCCAGGTTGGACATGAATTCGGTGCAACTACTGGACGCGCTCGTCGTTGTGGATGGATTGACCTGCCAGCATTGAAATATGCTATCATGTTGAATGGGGTTACTGAGCTGATCATGATGAAAGCTGACGTATTGGATGGTTTTGATACCATTTATGTATGTACACATTATGAGCACAATGGTGAAACAATCGACTATATGCCGTACGACATCATCTCTGTTCAACCAAAGCCTGTATTGAAAGCAATTGAAGGCTGGAAAACTGATGTGACCAAAGTAAACAAGGTTGAAGAAATACCAGCTGCACTCAGCAACTATATTTCCTTCTTAGAGAAAGAGCTTGAAGTACCTGTTAAATACCTTTCTGTAGGTCCAGACAGAGTTCAAACATTAGAATTGATTTAAGATTTAAATATCATACTCCAAAAAGGCTGCATTCTGTTTAGAATGCAGCCTTTTTTTTCTCTCAATTGAAATTTTTATGAGTTGCTGATTGGCCCGAATAGTTTAGTCGTAATAACCTTTAGTATTGTAGCTAATTGCGACCAATATTGATTGATATTTTACCGAACAAACACGAACGAGACACGAAGGAGGTACCTCTTAGATTCGACCTAACCTTTAAGGCCGATCGAGCGTTCTCCTAAGCTCGATAACAGTCTGAAAAATTTGTTTGTATTTTATAATTTAATGGTCTTTTCTATTTCTGTTTTTTTAAGAATAGACTTGCTGGAAAATGACCTATGCCATGGGCAAAAATAACTAATTCTTCCAAATTATAATGTAATATAGATTTAATTTGTAATTAAAACAAGTACCATTTCATTTTGCTCCTACCTTGTATACTATAAATGCGCTACATTTGCGCAGATTAAAATGAAAGTTCAGGACCTACCCTCATTTAAACAAAAAGCGCTGCAATGGGCTGCTACTTTTGAAGTATGTTGCATCCTAGACTCCAATAACTATGCAGATCGTTATGGCAAATATGATTTGCTACTTGCCGTTGGTGCCAGAGCAGAACTCGATGCCAGTTCCGCATGTAAATTTGAAGAACTGAAAGCCTTTTATGAGTTACATAAAACCTGGATGTTTGGTTTACTCAGTTACGATTTAAAAAACGAAATAGAGCAATTAGAATCAAAAAATTCAGATCAACTCAATTTCCCTGAATTATTTTTCTTTGTCCCCCAGCACCTGATTATTGTTAAAGCAGCTGAAGTAGAAGTATTAATAGGTACTCCAGAAGTAATTGATATAATAAATCAACATAGTGGTTCTATTGAGAAAAACCATTCACCTATCAATGTACAAAACAGGATTTCAAAAACGGCCTATATTGAGACAGTCAAGGCCCTACAACAACATATTGCTCGTGGTGATATTTATGAGGTAAACTTTTGCCAGGAATTTTTTGCTGAACACGCTGTTATTAATCCGATCGAGATTTACCAACGATTGTGTCAGATCTCTCCCACTCCATTTGCCGGATTCTTTAAAGTTAGAGATCAGTATATCCTTTCTGCAAGTCCGGAGAGATATTTATGTAAAAGAGAAAACCGTTTAATCTCCCAGCCTATAAAAGGCACTGCAAAACGCAATGCAGACCCTAAAATAGATTTACAAATCAGAACCGCACTAAGGGAGAATACCAAGGAACAGGCTGAAAATGTGATGATAGTTGACCTTGTTAGGAATGACCTGACCAAAGCGGCCTTAAGTGGAAGTGTAAAAGTGGATGAACTTTTTGGAATTTATGGTTTTCCACAAGTCTACCAAATGATTTCAACGATTAGTTGTGAACTAAACCCTGATGTACATTTCATAGATGCCATTAAACATACTTTTCCAATGGGTTCTATGACTGGGGCACCTAAGGTAAAAGCAATGCAACTGATAGAAGAATACGAATCAAGTAAGCGAGGTAGTTATTCTGGTGCATTTGGCTACATAAGTCCTGAATCTGATTTTGATTTTAATGTCATTATCCGCAGCATTATGTACAATGCTGAGAAAGACTATTTATCCTTTCAGGTTGGTGGTGCAATAACTTTTGCCGCAGATGCAAATTCAGAGTATGAGGAATGTATGTTGAAAGCATCGGCCATCATCCAAACTCTTGGCTCTTAAAATCTAAAAAGGCCACCATTTTGCAGTGCCCCCAAAAAGTTAGACACTTTCTGGGGGCATTTTTATGATAAAGAAAAAGAAACACAGTCTTGAATTCAAGTTGCATTGTGTACGACAAATGTTGGAACAATACCGTTCTGCAAAATC
>NZ_JBAZQQ010000015.1:0-15432 GCF_041645105.1 Pedobacter sp. | reverse complement strand
GACCGAGGAGAGAACGCAAAGGCAATGGAAGAATTAGATAGAGTGATTAATCTGCTTTACGCAGAAATAAAAATAAAATGGAGACAAAGGACATGAATTATTGGGAAACGAAAGGAACGATTTTGATGGGTATTGCTCTTGGATTGTTTTTGTTAATGATATTATGTTTAGGGCAATGTCATGCCAGCGGGGAGGTGTCCCTGATCCTCAATGATGTAGTCCCCACTCAAGACTGGCCAGGATCTGAAAAATCCTCATCAGCATTGGGGCTGACGGCAGACTACAACAAGAGTGTTAAGGCTGGGAGCATGACGACAGTATCTGGCAATATCAAGATCGATTACAGCCATCGGAAGATTGAGGGCAGACCGGCTACTGGAAAAGATGAGATCAGGTGTAAGTTTGATGTTGCTAGGGATAGAGATAAAATTGGGGTTAAGACATTTCTATCTGCCAAAACCTATACTCATTTTAAGAGCGATAAATACAATGTTTACCTCAAGTATGGAATCGGGCGGGCGAAAAGCATCCCCTTTGTTGTCCAAGGGACAACCAAATTGATTGTTTTGGATTATGCCACTAAGGTGTCCATTTCGCAGAATTGGCAGGAAAATGGGGCAATGGCTGCAAAATTAGGGGCACTATTAGAGATTGACGCTGCTATCAAGGCAGGGAATTGGACAGTATCGATGGATGATGGGGGCATTTTTTTTGCTGGTGGTCGGTCGATTGAATTGCCGTTAGCGATTGAGTTTGTTAAAAGACCATTGTTTGTCCGGCAATCTTGGTTGGTCAGAGGGAATGAGGAAAGGGCAGGATGTTTGGGAACTTTTGAAGCAGGGATAAGAATTGGTATCAAATAATAATGGAGGATATTATGGCAGACACAATCAGAATTATGTATAATGGCAAGGGCGAAACTGTACAGAATCGTTTTGGTATATTCCCCACAGGTGAGATCAAGGAAATACCGAGAACGGTGGGGAAGGAGATACTAAAATACCAAGGGTTCCAAGAGGAAGTACAAACAGAGAAAGAAGAAAAGCCAAAAGTAAAGAAAAATATAGAGGGATAGTATGTCGCATAATATCGGGGATGTATACGGCGGTGGTAAAATATTTTATATATCACCGGATGGATTGACAGGGTTAATCGTTGCACCAGAAAATCAAAGTACCGGTATCCAATGGTATAACGGAATAAATATAATCACTGGTGCAATAGATACCGCAATAGGGACAGGACAAGCGAATACAGCCAAGATTATTGATGCACAAGGTGTTGGTAGTTACGCAGCACAACTTTGTAATGATTTAATATTGGGTAGGTATAATGATTGGTTTCTGCCATCAAAAGATGAAATACACGAATTATATCTGCAAATGCATATAATAGGTATTCCTCCAGATTCTTATTGGAGTTCAGTGGAAAAAATGAGGTTGCAGCATATTATAAAGAATTTTGTGATGGTGGATGGTATATTTTTGGGGCGGGGAAGAGTGCAACAACTAATGTACGAGCTATTCGTCAAACAACATTTAATCAAGGAGGACAAAATATGAGTTATAACGGGCATAGAAGTCAAGTAGGATTTCAAATTGAGGCAGTTCCAGGGGTAAAAGCGGCAACCCTAAAGCCATATTCTTTGGATATTAAAATGCCTATCGGGTTTAGGATCGAACGGGATATGATTGATAGAGAGGTAGTAAGAGGTGCAGGGTCAAGGATGAAGAAACTGCCCGGGTTAATCAAAGTGCCAGGGTCGTTGAATGCGGAATTATACACACGGCAATCTGGTTGGTGGTACTGGCTGTTGATGGGTGGGGCAACCTCTGTGGCAACCACACAGGCAGCGGATGCAACACTGCAATCGGCTATTGCCATTACCCCTACAAGGTCAATCACTACACAGCCAACAGTTGCAAATAAGCTAAAATTGGATGTGATAGGGGCAACGGCATGGGGAAAAATAACAATTACCGGCACGGACGGACTGGGTAACAACATAACCGAGGCATTGACATGGACAGCGAACGCAATAAAGACAACTTCAAAATGGTTTAAGACTGTGAATGCTGGAGGTATTATTACCAGTGGCTTCACTGGCGGAACCTTGGCAGTTATTGGCAATGCTGGAACATATACCCATGTTTTTACCCTGACAAAACCTATACCAACAATCACAGTTGAAGAAAGCAAGGGCGGTATGCCCTGGACTTACTGGGGTAATGCGTTTACCTCATCAGAGATAAAAATACCCGCGGTTGAAGGCGTGGCTGAAATATCGTGTAACACCATCGGTAGAAATGGCGAACCAAAATCTATTATAGGTGGCACAGAACCAGCGTTATTGTCCGCTATGGCAGATGAAGTATTCATGAACTGGAATATGCAGTTTAAGATTGATGGGGCGGTCGTGAAGGTTCAGAGCATCAACATCAACTTTGATAAACAGCTCAAAGACAATACCTCCGAGATAGGGGATTATTGCCAAGAGGCACTGCCACGGCATGTCAGCGATAATAACAGGCAGATTTCAGGCACATTCAATTGTGCGTTTGAGAATGCCAATTATTATAACAAGTTTATCAATCGTACTCCGGCAAGTCTATCATTGCTGGGGATTAATCAAGCACCGGCTGGACCATATGAAAGCGTTCTGTTTGAATTGCCAGAGGTGGTGTTCGAGGGTACTGACCCCGAGGTTGGAGACATGGGAGAACTGCGGATTGATGTACCATTCTCGGCATTCAGTACCCTTGGTGCGGATGATGAGTTTAAGATTACAATGGTTACAACGCTTGCGAATTTTAGTTAAGGGGGAAACATGACGACATTGGACGATTTGAAAAATCAGATAGCCGAGGCAAGAAAGAACAGCGGTGATGGCATACGAACAATCACGGCAGAGAGTGGCAATGTGTATGAGGTCAGGGCTTTGTCCCCGTGGATGGGGCTAAAGCTGGGGATGAGGCTTGGGGCGGCAAACATCAAGACCATCGACCCAAAGCAACCGATTGACACAAAGCAAAAGGTTGAGGATATTCTAACAGATACCATATTGGATGATTACATCACCAAAGTCTTGGCTTGCGGTATGGTCAATCCTAAATTTGCTAATGATTTTGAGGTCAGGGAATTTATGGAACTATTGCCGGCAGACGCATTGACGATTTATAATGCCATTTCAACAGCAGGGCAGCAAGGCGGCGACATTAATTTGTCTGAGTTTCCTTCGTAACAGTTCAGCGGTTGAAATTGATATGATGGCACAGCGGTATGGCAAGACACCAGCCGAGATACTGGATGAGAGAAAAGACTTGAGCGTGCTGGAACGGTACACCCTCAACTATGCAGTTTTTGGGGCAGGGATTGAGTGGGAAATTGAGCAGCAGAAACGACAACTAAAGGCACAGAATAAGAGATAACAACAAGCCACAGGCGAGAATGCTTGTGGCTTGTTTTGCATGAGGTGGATTATGTCTAAGATAGAAACAAAAATAGTAATATCAGGGGACGCAACAGGGGCTAAAAAAGCCTTCGGTGATGTGAATAGCACGCTTAAAAAAGCTCAAGGGAATATTACATCATTTGTATCTGCCCACAAGGTGGCAATTGCCGCACTTGCCGCAGGGGTGGCAGCAGGAATGGCAACTATGGCATGGGCTATCACCAAAGCTACAAAGGCGGCAATAGAGCAGGAAGAGGCAGAAACAAAGCTCAGAGGTGCTATGCTTGCAACAGGCACATATTCTGTAAAGGTGCATCAATCATGGGTTAATTATGCCGGACAATTGCAGAAAGTAACTACCTATCAGGATGAAAATATAATATCCGCAATGGGGATGATACAGCAGTTTGCGAAACTGAACGATGAGCAGATGAAAAAGCTGATCCCTTCCGTGCTTGACCTCTCCACGGCTTTGGGTATGGATTTAGATTCAGCATCAAAGATGGTAGGAAAAACACTGAGCGGATCGATTAATGCCTTCGCACGGTACGGCATTGAGGTTGATATGTCAGGTACAGCAAGCGAACGGCTGGCATCCTTAACCGAGGCATTGAATAGCAAATTTAAGGGTCAGGCAGAGTTAATGAGGGGAACTTTTGCAGGGTCATTGACCGGGATAAAAATTGCCTATGGTGAAATATGGGAAACGGCAGGCAAGGCGATAACACAGAATACAGCGGCATTACAGGGAATGGTAGCGGTTGAGAAGTTGTTCTGGGGATTGACAGAAGTTGTCGACAAAAATCAGATCGCAATTAGGGGAATGGCACAAAATGGCGTAGGATTATTGGTTAATGGCATTATGCTGGCAGTGCGTGGAGTGCTGGGGTTAAAGGCAGCATGGGGAGAATGTGCCACGATATTTTGGAAGGCTCAAGGGATTGCTTTGGATGGGTTGGTATTATATGATAAGATGGTATATAAAATGGCAAAGGCTATGGGGTCGTCTAATTTAGAAACTTTGATGGCAACATGGGATGCTCATACAAAAATGGCTCTTGAAGTTAAGGCAGCGGCAAGCGAAAACTGGAAGGGCGTACAACAAACAGGGCAGACAATTATTGACTTGGAAAAGATGGTTGACCAATACAACAAAACTGTAGGGAAAATATCTAAGACAGGCAATACAATTACACCACCACGAATAGTAACCCCAACTGGAGAGGTAGAAACGGTGGGTGGTGGTGGTGGCGGAACAACGGCAGATGCTCAAAAAGTATCTGATAAAAAGATAGAAATCAAAAGCAATGAAATGGATCTGATTGAGGCATTCAACAGGAAGGCTGAGGACGATCACGACAAGTCAATGGCAGCAGAGATTAAGAGTATTCAGGATTTTGAGAAGATAAACGAAGAGGCAGACAAAAAGATTGCAGAGAGAAAAGCAAAACGAGCAGAGGACGAACAAAAGCAGCTTGAAGTTGCAGCATTACGATGGACAGCATACCAAAACATAATTGAAACATCAATGTTACAAGCATTCGAAACGGCAAGACAAACAGGAGAGAGTTTTTTTTCTGCATTCGCAAAGGGTTTAGCAAAATCCATCAAACAGTATCTCATGGCAGAGCAAGTAAAAATCATTGCAACGCAAGTAACCGAATTGGCAAAGGCATTTATTACAGCACCGTTGACATTTGGTGCAACATTAGCAGCAGTGGGACCGATAATAGCAGCCTCAGTCGCAGGAATTGCCGCTTTGCAGGCATTAGTCCCGAATTTAGCTGATGGGGGGATTGTCAGGGCAAGACCAGGGGGGACGCTGGTAAATGTCGCAGAGGCAGGGAGAGACGAGATGGTAATTCCATTGGGCAAGGGTGGTATCGGTGGTGGTGGTGTGAATTATTACACATTCAATATCAGTTCCAATATTGATCTGGCACAGGTTACAACTGCAATACAGCGGGGGAATCCATCAGCCATCAATATGGTCAAGGCGATTAATCGGACAGGGTCAAAAGTAGGGGGTGAAGCATAATCATGGCTAATTCAATTTTAATGAGCAAAAACCGCATAGACTATACTTCTGTAATTACCATGTCCAGCGGCACAAATAGTCTGGCTCTATATAATAGGGATAAATCCAACCAGTGGTCGAGCGTTGGGAGTAATGATGGCATTCAGGAAACAATCAGAATCGATTTTAAGACACCACAGCCAATAGACTCATTGTTATTGCTAAATAGCAATCTTCACCGTTTTGATTTGATTGTTGGAGGGGCATGGGGAAGTACCGTTCTTTTTACTGGGCATAACCATAATTCTTATTTTTACCAGTTATCACCTCCTTTTACTCCTGAACAGAAGATTTGTGCTTGGGCAGAATTACGGTGTTATGATACTCAAATACCCAATCAGGAGAAGAAAGTTGGGGAGCTGATGCTATGCGAACATTATTATCAGTTAGCAGTGAATCCCTCATCAATCACGGCACAATACAGGGAAGAATCCAAAGAGATTAAATTGAATGACGGAAGCCTCAAAATGTGGAAGGTATCCGGCAGTGAACGAGCAGGTTTCGATTTTGACTTTGATAAAAAGGTGGATACTGCCATGCTTGCGGCATTAGAGGGGATAAAGAAGACGGCGTATAAGCAACCATTTAATTTGTACATGTTGCCGGACGAGCAGCCAGAAAATGTGTATCTGGTAAACTGGCTTAATAGCTTCAATCCCCAAGTCGAGCAAGCATGGAATGGGGCGGGGTCGAGGGTTTATAGTTTGAAAATGGAATTGAAAGAAGTGTGAGTTGATTTATGAACCTCTGAACCTTTGAACCTTTGAACTCCATAACTTCTGAACTTGGATAAGGTGATACAATGCAAACAGTAACAGAGCTTTTTACAGAGGCAACAAAGCGTGACCACATGTCACCATTCGTGTCCATTTCGTTGTTTGGCTCAAATTTAGCTTTTAAAAAGACAGCCACAGCCTCATCCCAAGCAACCGGATGGGAAGCAGCAAAAGCTGTCAATGCTACGATTGAGGATGGAGACGGCTGGTCATCACAAAATACAGGTGGTGGATCCCCTGTTAGTCCAGAGTGGTTGACGGTCAATATCTTCTGGCAAACAGAGATTGACAAAGTGGTATTGTTCCCACGCACAAACGCAGGGGTAGTGTATGCCTTTCCTGTAGACTTCAAAATACAGACAAGCAATGACGGCACAACATGGACAGATACGGTGGTCAGGACGGCATACCCAAAGCCGAGCAACCAGAACGGGGAGTCGTTTGAGTTTGTTAAGGTTATTTGTCAATATGTCAGGGTAAGCATTAGCAAGCTTGCAGTTGACACGGATGGATTGTATTACGCACGATTGGCAGAAATTCAGGTGATGAAAAAGCCGGTGATGATTTATGAACCTACCAGAGGCAGCAACAACCATATTACCGCAGTTGGGGATATTAGTTGGTCGCTCGATGCCACGGCGATGAATGTCTGGCTTACAGGGAATGTGCGGCTTGAAGCGGATAATTCTGACAATTGCTGGAGCCCCGATAATCCCCAGGGATTGTTCCGGTATCAACAGGCACGAGGGGCACAGGTCAACATCAACGCTGGGTATGTTCTTGATGATGGGACAAAAGAAGTCATTTCTTGTTTTACTGGCTACCTCAAAGAACCTGTCAGACACTCGGACACAATCTCAGGGACTCTTACCGTGTACGATTTCTGGGAAAAATTGTCTAAAGTCAAACTGGACGATCTAAAAGACCCCGCAACCTCAAACTGGTATGCCAACCAGACCATAGATTTTCTGGTCCGGAAGATTTTCAGCCATGCCGGATTTACCAGATTTGAGTATCTTGTTGAGGCAGCGGCAACCGTGATACCGTCGGCTAATTTCGACGGCATGACGGCTAAAGATGGGATTGTGCAACTGGCAGAGGTATGTAATTTTGAAACGGGGATTGATACGAAGGGGACAGGCTTCTTCAGAAGTCGTGAAGTTCAGGACTTAGTAACTTTGGAAGTTCGGAACAAGAAAAACGGGGATAAAAACCTTATCAGTATCAGCAATATTTCGATGGGTTGGAATAATGTGATAAATTGCTTCACGGCTAAAAATGCGGCTGATGTGGAGTTGAAGAAAGAACCGGCAGCCGGTAGACCGAACAGCTTCGACCGATTCGGCTATTTACCACAAGAGATAAGCAACAAATTCTTGAAGCAATTATCGGATACAGAAATTAATGCGGTATTAGCGAAGTATTTTCAGATGTATTCAGAATCGAAGATAAGTCTTGATTGTGATATTGTGTTTGTGCCACAAGTCGAGTTGGGGGATTGTATCAAAATATCTCAACAAGAACCGTCTCCGATGACAGACACACAAGGTGTTTATAATGTAGGGCATTGCTATAACACCGGTAAAACATATGGGTCGGTAGGCGGATTTTTAATTTATAGAAAAAAATGTAAGGTTGTAGGTATAACTCTAAGTTTAACAGACTTCAAAGTTAGCCTAAAGTGTTTAGAAATATAAGGAGGCAAAAATGGCAAATACAGCGTTCCCTGTTGGTGGGTGGAATGATATAACCGAGGCAGGCGATCCGATAGTCGTGGAGACAATCCGCACAGATTTGAATTTTTTACACGCATCGATGGACGATGACCCCTTGATTGGGCACGACCACAGTGAAGCAGGTAAAGGGGCAAAAATAGGGATTGAAGGTTTAACACAGGAGGCGAAGTTAGCTATGAGCGGAAAAGGATTCAAACATTATTTAGTTCCGGCAACGAGTTTATTTCAAGAGGTTAGGGTTCTCACAATACCACACGGTACAAATAGCATCCTTTTGTCTGGGCAAACTCCCATAAATTGGGATTCACTGATAGTTATTAATTGTAGGCTTAAATGGATTATGTCTCTATCCGCAATAGCTTATGGTAATATAGCGTCAGCAAAATTGGAAATATCAGCAGATGGGATAGCATGGACAGAATGTATGGATATTACTGGTGATAGTACTATTCCTTATGCTCAAACAAAAGAGATAGATGGCATTATCAGCGAAACGCAATTGCCTTTTTTCTGGAGAATAAGAGGGGTACATACAGGGGCGTTCGCAGATCCAACAATTACATTGACTTTGGGGGGGTGCCTATTGGAAGGTTCTGTAAATAATTAATCGTTCCCCAGCTATCCATAACCAACCCTCTACCCTCAAACTCGGCTTTCAGGCAGCAACACACTGTCTGGAAGCCGTTCCTGCTTTGTAGGGCATCCTTGCCCCTCAGACCATATTGCCGGCGTTGGCGATATGGTTATAATCCCTACACACGAATCTACCCTTAAAATAATTTCAAAAAAAGTGAAAAAATAGTTGACAAAATGTTATTAGTATGATACAATAGTATTGTTTTATCAAGGAGGAATTAAAAGTGGAATATCTAACAATAACAGAAATAGCACGAATGTATAAAGTGTCCAGACAATCCGTGCATAAGTGGATAAGAGAAAAAGGGCTACCTGCTGATAGGGTAGGCAATCTCTGGAGAATACGCAAAGACAACCTCGCTCTATGGGTAACGGGAAGGGGGGCATATGGATCAAACAGTAAATGGCTTTTTCGATATACTCGGCATAAAAGACAAGCCTACCATGAGCAAGACCATGAGCGATACCTTTTTGGAGATAGCACGGCAGGCACAAGGGATATTAATACCAAAGGATTGCCCTAAAAACTATGAGGGTGTTGGGGATGATACTTGTTGGAACTGCCCAATGTGTCAGCAAAATAAATGCCCGTATGAAAAACGAAGGGGGTAAAAATGGAAGAAATGTATAGTATCAATGGAACATTAACCTGTTCCGAGTATAAGGCAATCTGCAAGGATAACAATGTCGGCATAGAATTTAGCACGAATTTTGAAAATGTTCTCTGCCTGAATGGACGGCATGAGAATATAGTTAATGTGATGGGGATTATCAGGCACGAGGAGGGGAATAAGGATGGCAATTGATACAGCTTTTCACTGTGTGGCATGTGGAAAAGAGATGTGCTACGGTACAGATTGGGACAAGTTTGTTCATGTGTGCGATAATAAGGTATGTATACTTTACGGTATCTTGCAGATAGGCAAGGAGAAAATGGAAGCGTTGGAGGCATTAAAATTGGGGGGACACAATGCTAACTAAAAACGAATATGGTCAGTGGGTCAATAATAAGGGCGAGATATGCGAGGTTAGTGGCGGCATTCTTGCCCCTGCCCCTGAGATAAAGCACCGGAAACATTGCGAGAAAATATCCCATGAAAGGTGGGAGCAGATAAAAACATATTATGCGGAAGGCATGTCCCCTGCTAAAATTAGCGGGATTATGGGAGTGACATCAAAGGCGGTTTGCGATGGATTGCTTTTGAGGGGAATGAGGCAGCGAATAGATCGGGGTTGCTATGTTAGGAGAGGCATTAAGAATGGAAAGCTACTATACACTAAAACAAATATCTGAAATGACCGGCTTGGAATACGGCACGGTACTCATGCTGGTAAAAAATAAAACGATAGGTTCGGTTGACACATATGAGGGCAAGCGGGGATCGGATAGCCAGTTAAAAGAATATTTGGAGAGGGGAAAAAATGACAATTCTACAACAAAAATACCATGACGCTGTATGGGGTGACACCCACCCTGTGGCGGTGGAGATACCGGAATGGAAGGACGAAAAATAATCGAAAATAGTTGAGAAAAATACTAAAAACGGAGGTTAAAAATGACAATATTAAGTTTTGTTCAAATGATATTCAGTAGCGGGTTGCTCTTTTTAAGCTACTGGGCGATTGGTATAGAAGTAGGCAGTTTTTGGAGAATGGGGATTATATCTGCGGTTGTAGGAGTTTGGTATCTTTACGGGTATGTTATGGGGCTTGAGAGCCATTAGCAAGTGCAACAATCTTGATCTGTGTTATGCTCTCTGTGTTTGTTCTTTCCTCTATTCCATATATTATACTAAGGTTATGTCTTAAAGTCAACAAGAAAGTGAGATTAGGCACAAAGCAGTAGCTATGGGAGAGCTGGCGGACTTCTGAAGGGTGCTTCTATGCCGATTTAAAAGTTCCCCAATTTTCCGCATATTGTATCCATCGTGCTTCCATCTGTATATCTGCTTCCGTTCCTCCTCACTTACATGCCGATATGCCATATTTTGCCTCCTCGTATTCTGTTTATCCACGAAGAGGATAACATATTATACTCCCTCCTGTCAGCTCTGTTTTGCTAACAACAAGATGTTGCACTTGCTAATGGGCTGTGCGGGGCATATCGATGGGGAAAATAGTTGAGAATAGTTGAGAAAACCTGCAAGAGGACTAAATAATATGGCTAAAATATTAATAATTGATATTGACAGCACCATTCCCAATCTTGCCCTAAGAAAGATAGAAAAATACCATCTTGATTTAGGTGACACGGTAATATGGAATTTATATCTGGCAAGATTTTCTGTTGATAAAATCTATGTTTCATGTGTCTTTGATTGGAATAAGGAAAAGTGTAAAACATGGGAAGGTTACGCAGATATAGGTGGCAGCGGGTATGATCTATCTAAAAAATTACCGCCTGAGATAGAAGCAGTGAACCCTCATATTAATCTGGGTTTTACTACTCGTGGATGTATCAGAAATTGTTCTTTTTGTATTGTGCCTGAAAAAGAAGGCAATATAAGAATCGTTGGAGACTTGCTGGATTTATGGGATGGGAAGAATAAGGATGTTGTGTTAATGGACAACAATATCCTTGCATTACCTGATCATTTTGAATTAATTTGTAAACAAGCCAGAGATAATAAAATTCGGATTGACTTCAACCAGGGGTTAGACTGTAGGCTTTTAACCCCTGATATAGCATATCTGCTAAAAATCACACCATTAAGAATATACCGTTTTGCGTTTGACCACCCTTCACTGCTTCCTGTTGTAGATAATACAATTACGATACTTAAAAATGCTGGTATTAACCAAGCATTATGGTATGTTTTGGCAGGATTTAACACAACATTTCAAGAAGTTTTAGATAGATGTAATTTTTTGAAAAGCAGAAAACACAATATTTTTATTCAGCGGTATCTTTCCGTGAAGACAGATAGACGATATGTGGCATTAGCTCGGTGGGCAAACCAACACCATATATTCCACTCCATGAGCTGGGAAGAATTTTGTGGGTTGCCGGTGAATAAGCAATACAAGCAGTTGATTTGATGCTGAGAAAATAGTTGAAAATAGTTGAAAATAGTTGAGAATAAATCTTGACAAAAACTTACATATATGGTATATTATATGTATCGGTTTAAGGAGGTAAAAAGATAATGAAATATCAAATTCCAATTTTGGAATGTAAGAGATGTGGACACAAATGGATACCAAGAATCAGTAATACTGTTTTGTGCCCTAAATGTAGGTCTGCAAGATGGAATGAAGAAAAAAAGATGATAAAAAATGAGGGAGTAATTAATGTCTAAAAGATTCACATGCTCTAATAAATGGGATGATGATTGGTATATAAGCCTTTCAAACGACATGAAACTATTGTACAATTATATGGTAGATAAATGTGATTGTGCTGGTGTATTTAAGCCAAATTTTAAGGTTATATCAATATTGTTAGGTATCGAAATTTCTGCATCAGAGGTTTTAGCACAGATAAATAAAGAAAAAGAAAGAATTACAGTACTCCAATCAGGGCATTGGCTTATTTTGGGGTTTATCCCTTTTCAGTACGGTAAATTATCGACAGAAAGCACTGTAGCTAAAGGGGTAATAAAGATATTAACTTTGGAAGGGTATGGTAAAGATATAGATACTCTTATTAAAGGGTATGATAAGGGTATAGATAGGGTATCTAAAGGGTATGATAAGGGTATAGATACTATTAAGGATAAGGATAAGGATAAGGATTATATATCTGAAAGTATAATTAATAATAAAATACCTTTAGGAGAGGACGAAAGTAAAATTAATGAAAATTTTTATTCTGAATTATCAATTTTACTGCTGAAAAAAATCAGAGAGAATGACCCTAAATTTACAATTACAGCAGATAAAATGGAAAGTTGGGACAAGGAAGTTGCTTCACTACTTAAAAAAGATAGCCGAACGGTAGACGAAATAACACAGGTCATCAACTGGTGTCAACAAGATTCTTTTTGGAAAAGCAAAACTATGGACATGAATAAAATAAGGGAAAAATTTAGTCAGTTATTAATACAAATGCAGGAAAGCCAAAAAGATAAACCAGTTTTCAAAACCTACCAACAGAAAGAACAAGAAAGACTTGCAAAGCAGAATGAGTTAAAAGACCAGAAAGAATTAGCAGAGATAAAAGTAGACAAGGAATTGGCTAAAATAGCAAAGGAAATAAAGAACTCAAATCTTTCAAAAAATGACGAGTTTGAATCAATATCATTTGAGGAATTTTCCAAATCACTGGGGGTAATTAATGAGACCAAATGAAGTGCTTAATTTTGTAGAAAAATATAAATGGAAATATTTCACCACAGGCAATCAACTTAATGTAGAAATTTGTCCTTCATGCAAAGACGATAAAAAGCATTTTTATATCAATCAAGTTACTGGATTATGGGATTGTAAAAAATGCTCGGCAAAAGGCAATTTTACACAGCTTATAGGTATGGTTACTGGTATTTATAGTCTCCAAGACTTCGACCCGAACAATGACACCAGAATACCTGAACAGCAACTATTCAAAATATCCCATGAAAAATTACTGGCGAACAATACAGCAATGAAATATCTATCAGATAGAGGATTTACTAAAGAGACGATTAACTACTTCCAGTTAGGCTACCAAGAGATTCATAGCAAAGCATGGTTGTCTATCCCTTATCGGGCTGGAGGTGAATTTATTGGAGCAAAATTAAGAACAATTCCACCGTATGATAAAACTTTTCTCAGGCTTGGTAAATGGGAATCATTTTTATTCAATGATGAATGTATAGATAAATTCAATGCAATTATTATTACTGAATCAGAGACAGATGCCATGATGTTATACCAATATGGATTTAAGAACACAGTATCAGTGCCTACCGGAGCTGCAGGGTCAACAGGTGAATGGATAAAAAGGCTGAGGAACAAAAGAGTATTTATTGTTTTTGATACAGATGCAGCAGGGGTAAAGGGGGCAGAAAGATTATTTAAGAATCTCCCATGTAGTAGCATTATTACCCTTGATTTTCAGGACAAAAAGCTAAAAGATGTTTCAGATTATTTTATTAAAGACAAGAGAACAAGGGAAGATTTTGAAAAATTATTGGCAAACAACACAAAAGAGATAGTAAAAGTTAATGAGGAACTGGAAGGGTTTATGGGATATGTAGACGGATTAAATCAGCAGATAACTAACTTCTCACCATGGAAGAATCTCAACGAGACCATTCACCCAGTAGAGGGTCATCTTGTTACTATAGCTGCCCCTTCTGGTGTTGGAAAAACTACTTTCTGTTTAAATATAGCATTAGAGATGTCCCGGCATACTCCTGTTTTATTTTATTGCCTTGAGATGTCAAAATATGAAATAATGGAAAGGATGATACAAGCAACAATGGAAGTAACTATAGAAGAGGCAAGAACAAGAGAGGTTGCAACAAAGGCATTTAACCAGTTTAAGTATCTAAAACTATACATTAGGGAAAGTGATGGAGTAATAAATCTGCCGAATGTAATTAATAAGATAGAAACTGCGGTTGATATTTTAGGAGTGAAGGCAGTGTTTTTTGATAATTTACATTTTTTATGTAGAGATACGAAAGACCCAAGAATTGAATTGAATAGAGCAAGTAAAGTATTTAAACTGTTGGCAGTCAGACTAAAGATAATCATTTTTATGATAGTCCAGTTGACGAAAAATAAAAATAAACACCTTGTTCAAAGCTCAGATGATATTAGAGAAACAGGAGCGATCAAGACAGACTCGGATATATGTATTGTTTTATATCGTAAAGTTTTAGCCACAACTATAAAAGATGTAGAGGAAGGAGAGGAAGATGCAGAGAATCTCTCACCAATCACGATTGTGAATATTGATAAAAATAGGACAGGGAAAGGGAAAAGAATTAAATTATACTTTGAAGGGGGACATGCTTTTTTTAGAGAAATGTATATTGCTGGCTTATTTGCAGCACAAAAACGCAGGGAGGGTTGCAATGACTAAAATATACACTGATGGTGCTTGTATTCCAAACCCAGGGACAGGGGCATGGGGTGTGGTAATTGTGGATGGTGAAAATATCGAAACATACTCAGGGAAAGTAAACGATACTACCAATATGAGGACGGAAATACAAGCAGCTATTAAAGGGTTAAGCCGATCAACTTCTCTTGAGGTTGAAGTAATATCAGACAGTAAAATAGTGTTAGACGCTTTTCTAAAAAGATGGATATATTCATGGGTAAATGATAACTGGGTTGGCAGATTGAATGCTGACTTATGGAAAAGGTTATTGGAATATTCCAGAGCTAAAGAAATCACATGGACTTGGGTCAAGGGACATTCAGGGGATAAATACAACGAAATGGCGGATAAACTTGCTGACAATCTTTTGATTGATGTTCCGGGTAGAAAAGAGTTTGAGTCAAAGATGGCATATTTTAATAACTTGAAAAAACGATAAGAAGGGGCAGATGAAGGAAACAACAAGAGACATGATGATGCCGATAATAGCTGAATACTGGAAAAATACCAAAGGCAGCATGAAATTAGCTGATCAATGTTTTGAGATGTATGCTAAATGCCAGGAGATATGCCAATGTGAAGGTGAAGAATAATGGCAGAAATATTTAGGATTCATTACCAGGGAATTGCAAGCGTTGAGGATAACGGAACAGTTTAATCCAAAGGATTACTACATCCCCCGCACCAAAACCGCCCTTCTCCAATCCCTGAAAGATTTGGGCGTG
>NZ_JBAZQQ010000006.1:0-329059 GCF_041645105.1 Pedobacter sp. | reverse complement strand
GAAGCCCAAAAAATACAAAATAAACAAAAATTCAACTTGTATAGCTCAGACAGAAATAACAAATTTGTGTGTATAGTCAATTCAAAATTAAATCAATAACATGTATAGCTATATACGGATAAGACATACAACTACTTTAACACTGGTTTTATACTGCAAAAGCAGTAGCCGACCAGTAACAGACCAGTAGCAGGTATACACTAAACCACATTAACACCTTGCAAACAAAAAACTAATCTACTTTCATAATAGTTAAATATCAATTGATAAAAACTAAGATAAAACACAAGAAACAAATTATTTTAAAAATTCCCTAGCCAATTTGATTTATGTTTCTTACCTTCGTGCTCCCAAAGCAGCTGAAAAGCTTCCTTTAAAGGAACATAAAGCATCGTTTTGGCAACCAGCACTCCTTCTTAGCTCAGCTGGTTAGAGCATCTGACTGTTAATCAGAGGGTCGCTGGTTCGAGCCCAGCAGAGGGAGCCATTTAAAAGCCTTACAGCAATGTAGGGCTTTTCCATTTCTATAGTTTCTTTGTTTTATTAGTAAATTCTTTGTTCTTTTTTTGCAAAAGCATCGGTGATATACCAGTTTTTGGGAGTATTGAGAAAGTTAGTAGGTGAACTTTAATCAACGAAAATTAATGCATTGAATGTTGAAAGGTATTTTAACTTAGCTTTTTTTTCGTTTTCTAGGTATACCCAATATGATTTCCGCTAGGAATTTATTTTTCAAGTTGTCATTTCTTTCTAATTCGTCTTTTGGAAAATGAAGTTTGTGAATTTCGGTTATCAGTCTGGAAATTTCTTTGAAGTGGACAAGCTCTCTGCTCATTGCATTTATCTTTTCAATCAACTCCATATTTGTTTTGAGTAACTGCTGTAAAATTTGGTTATCTGGGACATTCCCTGATTCTTTCATTTTTGTTGCAGATTAGTCTATTAACATTTATGAAGAACGGTTTGGAGAAAAATTTATTTTTTATCTCACCATAGTGGAGAATATTGCATTCTCCTTTATTTTGTCTTTATGACCTATAACAGTGGTTTTTAATTGACTTGCGATGATATGCTCAGCCATATTTCGAACATAAATTTATCGCCAAGAGAGATGATTGATTAAACTTGCAATACTTTTTGAATTTTTTTCTGACTATACTCAAAGACAAAAAATTGTCATTTAACGAAGCAAAAAAAGTGTTTGGAAAACTTCCATTCTGCGATGATTCGATTAAGAACACCAAGTACAGCTTTTTACAGTATTCTTTAGCCGTTGTGAATTATTTTGTCGCCATTTTGTTTAGTTAAAATGTTAGGTTCTCTAATCAATTTCATCAAAAGACTATGGTGATTTGATGCGATCTATATTGCAACGACATCGGAAACTTTATTGAGTTTGTCTACCTGAATTTTTTGACGAAATTTCAATCTTCATGTTACTGTTTCCTATCTAAGAATTTAACATTTGTCGCAGGACCGGATTCCCCAATTTTAATACTTGTATTTTCCGAGAGTAATATTCTTAATCGTGGTTACTTTGATGATATAGTGTTTCGTTAGAGTTGTAAAAATTTATCCACGGGTAATGGGTAAGTTTATCTGACTAAAAAAAATGCGAAAAAGAACCATACTTTGTAGAAGTTAGAGGAGAATTTATTATAAATAGTGACAGTCTATATTTACCCCGCAAAAAATACGTTCAATAAATTATCGAGTTCATTAACTTTATAGCTGATGGCCTCATCCTCATTCAATGTTTTTTGTTGTAGCTTCAAATCCTCAATGGCATAATGCAAGGTAGCCATAGATAGCAAATCCTGTCTGTCCTTCACTTGGTAAAACTCTTGGTATTCCTTAATTTTTTCATTGATCAATTTTGCGGCATGCCTAATTCCTTCCTCTTCTTCAGCTCGTACTTTTAACGGATAAATCCTGTCGGAAATAGATAATTTGATTGAAATTTCTTCCATTTTAAAATTTGATATTAAATCTTTGTTTAGATCTATAACTAGCAAAATTGAGAAAGCCACTGTTGTTTTGAAAGGTTAGGATAGTCCAAAAAGAGGTTCGGTCGGTATCAATATCCAACAGTTACAATGCATTATTCGCGATTATTAGTTGGCAAGGATGTTTTCAGATTGATGCCTCTAATAGCAAACTTCAAACCTTTTTACTTGCACTTGTACATATCAATCTGATATTTTGATAACTTGCGAAAATCTGATAAGTGACGATGGGCTACGAGCTACTATTATCTAGTTAACTGTTATGGGCTTTAAGTTTTAGTTATGATCAAAATTTTAGACGAAAAGATTTTTATTGAAAGTGCCAATATCGGCGATTCATTCAGGCCCAGCAATTTTGCCTTTATATGTGTTTACGGAGGGGAACTGGTGATGAACGTAAATAACGGCTATAGCGAGTGCAAGCCTGGTTCCTTGATTTTTTTATCCCCTCATAATATCTATAAAATTGAAAGTTACAGTGGTGATTTGAATCTATTTATATTGTCTATTGATCGTGAGCGTATTAGAAGCAGAATAAGTTTTAAGTTTAATCGATACGACGTTTATCAGATTGCCCAATTGGAAAACAACCATTTGGTTAAGGTAGATGAGGCGGAGTTTAAGCATCTCTTACAGTTGATGCAGTTGGCTCTTTACTATATTTCTAAGGATGATAAAAGAAGATTTGATGAAGATATTTTAACGGGTATTATTGTATCCATTATATATATCATCACCGATTTTCTACTTACCGGGCAGCAGATACTGAAAAGGAAAAACCTAAGAAAGGAAGAGGTTGCCATGTCGTTCATAGAACTAGTCTCCAAGAATTTCAGGGTGCATAAGGACCTTTCCTTCTATGCTGATAAGCTGTCGATATCCATTAAATACCTGTCCAATTGTGTAAGGGAAATTACAAAGTCTCCACCAACGACGTTTATTACCGATATGCTTATGAATGAAGCCAAAGGATTGCTGTTAGATCCTCAGGCCACTGTGGGGCAGATCTCCGATGTGCTTGGGTTTTCGGACCAATATGCATTTGGCAAGTTTTTCAAAAAGCACACTGGCGCTAGTCCTACCAATTACAGGAGGCAGAACCACCTTGTCGAGACTATTGTATAGGGTCTCTAACTTTGGTTATTTGATACCAATTGAACCTTTTTTCGTGCCTTGTCGACCTTTTATTAAACACTTGCTTAACTGACCTTTGCATTATTACAACAACGCAGAGGATAATGACGAAATTTCTTCCCAAGCTGCTGGTAACCCTCAGCTTAATTTTAACCACAGGGCTTATAAAAGGCCAGTCCATTACCGAAAAAACCTTTTCCGTTGATGAACTTTTTGAAATGGTGCGGTTAAACCATCCTACACTAAAAGTTTATCGCTCAGATCTCGATATTGCTGATCAGCAGATAAAAATTGCGAAAAATCAGCTATTGCCCCAACTAACGGCAGGTGCACAGGCGTTTTACCTGGGCGATATCACACTTATCGATAAGGACTTTTCCAGTACAACTACCGTAAAGATGCCCCATTTTGGCAACACGTTTTCTTTGCAGGCCAGCCAGCTTGTATGGAAGGGCAATTCGGTAAGGAACAGCATCAAGATTAGAACGTTGCAACAAGAGTTGGCAGAATTGGATTATCAGGCCAACGAGCAAAATATTAAATTGCTGGTATTGGGATACTATCTGGATCTTTCCAAATTGTATAATCAGGAAGGTGTTTATCGCAAGAACATCGATTTGGCGGTACAGCGGCTTGCCAACATAAAAAACTATCATAAACAGGGAATGGTTACGCGGAACGATGTTATCCGCGGAGAACTGCAACTGTCCAATCTCAAATTGGCCTTACAAGTGATTGGCAATAATAAGCAGATCATCAACAAACAGCTTACCGTGGCTTTGGGTTTAGATGAAGCTGTTAGGATTGTTCCAAGCAAATCCCTTACAGAGAAAGCCTTGAATGTTGGCCAGTTGCAAACTTATGAAGAAATGGCACAGCAGCACCCAAGCGTAAGACTTACTAGAAGATCCATTGACGTTTATGACGTTTCTGCCAAGATAACAAAGGCCGAAATGGTGCCGTCATTGGGTGCTTTCGCCAGCAACAATCTACAACGTCCGCTTACATCCGCCTCGCCGGCAGTCGACATGTTCAGCAACAGTTACAATGCGGGCGTTTCGATAAGCTTTAATATCGACGCGTTATTCAAATCGCCGAAGAAATTGCAGCTGAACAGGATAGAAAAACAGAAAGCTATAGATCAGGCAAATAATACACTTCAATCGATAGATGTTGCCATTAATGCAGCCTACATTAAATACAACGAAGCTGTAACGCAAAACAAAACACTGGAGGTGAATGCGGATTTGACCAATGAAAACTATAGGATTATGGAAAGCAAGTACAATAACCAATTGGCGATTTTGTTGGATCTGCTCGATGCCAGCAATGCAAAGCTTGATGCCGAGCTGCAACTGACCAATTCGGAGATCAGCATTGTATTCTCCTATTACAAGCTTTTGAAAGAAGCAGGAAATCTATAAATCAATTTAAAATCTAATCTATTATGTCCGAAAATACACAGCAGACTCCGGAGGAGCAAAACAAAGAAGCTGTTCAGCAGAAAAAGAACCTTAAACAACAAAAGAAAAAAAGAAGCGGTAAAATCATCAACCTATTGATATTGGCTGGCGTTATCGTAGGATTGTTTTTTGTAGTTAAATCCTACTACAACATTGGTAACGATCGGTATACGAACGCCTCGCAGGTAGAGAGCTTCATCAATCCGATAAATACCAGGGTTTCGGCCTATATCAAAGAGATAAGGTTTGTGGAACACCAGCACGTAAAAAAGGGAGATACGTTGTTGATACTTGACGATAGGGAAATACAGACCCAGCTGGGCCAGGCAGAAGCTGCCTATCTATCTGCCCTGGCCGCTAAGAACGCAACGGGCAGTGCCATAAGAACAGTTGCCAACAACGTAAATACCGCCAGTGAAAATGTTGCCGTAGCAAGGGCAAATGTAAAGGCCGTTGAGGCACGCCTCTGGAATGCGCAACAGAATTTTAACAGGTATCAGAACTTGTTAAGGGATGAGGCGGTTACAGGTCAGCAATTCGACCAGATCAAAACAGATTTTGAGGCCCAAAAAGCGCAGTTGGAAATGCAGCTTGCACAGTCTCGATCTATCATCAACAGTAAAACCAGCAGTCAGCTAACGGTCAACGAGGCCAAAGCTAGGATAGGACTAAATGATGCGGACATTAAAAGGACAAAAAGCGCATTGGACATGGCAAAACTCAATTTGTCGTATACCGTTGTTACCGCACCGCATGATGGAATTATGGGAAGAAGAACCGTGAATGTTGGTCAACTGCTGAATGCGAGCCAGCAAGTGGCTACCATAGTGGATATCAGTAACGTCTGGATTACCGCCAATTATAGGGAAAACCAGATGGGCAATGTTGTTATAGGGGGCTTGGCCACAATTGCTGTGGATGCGTTGGGAGGAAAGGTTTACGAAGGAAAAATCATGGCTATCTCTGGAGCAACGGGGGCAAGATATGCAGCAGTTCCCGTAGATAATTCGACTGGAAATTTTGTGAAGGTACAACAAAGGATTCCCGTTAGGATCGAATTCACAAGTAATAACAGATCGGAGGATATCAGCTTGTTGCGAGCTGGGATGAATGTAGAGGTAACCATAAACTAGAGCATAATGTACAACAAAGGACCGTTTGCCACCTGGGTTCCAAAGCCTATCATGCTCTTACTGATTATCATCATTTTGTTTCCAATGATGTCAATTTCAGGGGTGTACACCAGTAATAGTTCAGATATGTCAGGAGCTCTGGCAACGTATTCAGAGTACGTATCTTTGGCTAATAATGCGATGACGATAGGAATGGGACTTGCCTTATTGATCATATTCCGTGTCAAAATGAGGTTCCGATCGAAAGAGATCATTACAACATCTGCTATAATCTTGGCCCTTTTATCATATATGAATGGAACGACGGATAATCCCCATCTGCTTGTAACAGGTAGTTTATTGATCGGTTTTTTTAAAATGTTTCCGATGATCGAGATGATACTGCCCGTGATGGGCATGATATCGCCAAATGGTGATAAGGGCAAGTTTTACTCTATCTTTTATCCATTATCAATCGGCTTTGGACAGTTGTCCGCCTATTTTTTTGCCAACCTAATTTTTAACCATAATTACCAAGCGCCTTTCTTTCTGATGGCAATCACCATGTTGATCATTGCCGCCTTGAGTCTGATCTTCCAGCACGATCTGCGTTTTGGTTTTAAAAAGCCATTGTACCAAATAGATTGGCTATCGATGATTCTGCTGTGCAGTTCGGCGATGAGCTTCAATATCGTGTTCACTTTTATGAGGCAACAGGGCTGGTTCATCTCGCCCTATATAGTAGCAGCGTTAGTCGTTGGCTTCCTGTTTCTGGGACTGACCATTTGGAGGCAGCGATTTTTGAATCGGCCATTGATCAGGTTCGATGTTTTTAGGAAGGAAAACGTTGTTCACGGTCTGATACTACTTTTTTTCCTGGGTATCTATCTGGCAAGTTCCAGCATCTACGTACAATACGCTATTGGCGTTTTGGGTTACAACAATCTGATCAATGCGGAAACAAACCTATGGATGATACCAGGAATTATCTTGTCAGGTGTCCTTGCATTCTACTGCTTCAAATATGAATGGAAACTTAAATTCTATGTAGGTGGCGGATTTCTGAGTTTCTTTTTCCATACATTTCTTCTATACCTGCTGATTCAGCCCCAAATGAATATCGAATACCTCCAGTATACCATGATCTTAAAGGGGCTTGGGATGGGAATGCTTTTTATTTCGATTTTCATCTACGCCTCTAAAGATCTTAACATGGACGAAATGTTCGGTACGATGAGCATACTGATAATGATCAGGGGATTTTTGGGGACCTCGTTTGGAGGAGCGATCCTGAATTGGGCGCTCTATCAGGGCCAATGGCAAAGTTTGAGTGATATATCCATGTTCCTGGACGGTGGAAGTTTCGCTAACGGCATGTCCATGTACCAGAATCTGAGTCTGAATGCGCTAATGGCCTCTTCGAAAATAGTATTGGGCTCGTTATGTTGGTTAATCGTTCCCATATTGGTCTTTGTGCTCGCCCATCATTATGGACAGTTTGACTACAGAAGGATAGTATTATTTCGGAAATTGATAAAAGGGAATCCTACCAAAGGATATAGGGTAAGCTGATCAAGTGACGGCGCTGATGAGCGAGATGATGTATACAGGCTAAACTGATGCTTTAGATTGTGTCAATATAAAAATAAAGATATGAAAATCCATCACCGAAGATTGAAGGGCGATAGTAGTAAGACCATAATTTTGGAGGCGGCAAAGCAACTGTTTTTTGAAAAGGGCTACAGTAATACAGGTATTCGCGAAATTGCAGACAGGTGTTCCACCAATTGCGCAATGCTCAATTATTATTTTCAATCTAAAGAGAAGCTGTGCATGGAAATCATCGACAGCCTTTGGATACCTGTAAACCGTTTGATAGCCAATTTAGATTTAGAAATCGATTACAGAAAGCGCTTTAAAAAGTACGTTTACGATTCCATAAGTGAAGCCTTTTCAAACAAAGAATTAGTGTTGATCTGTCTGAACAACAGAATTATCCCTGCTTCAAATGAGATACTGCTGAAAATTGATGCAATCATAGATCATCATTACAGATATTTCAAGTTGTTGGCAGAAAAGGCATTGTGCAATGATATTGAATTGCTGTACAGATCCATATTTGCCTTTATCGGAGACGTGTTATGTCAAAACAAAACTCTCTTAAGTGTTAAAAAAGACAAAGAGATAACGCTAGAGGACGTCATTCTATTTGTCGATAAAATGTTCTTGACTGATATCGCTGTCAAATAATTAGAATAGGATACAATTTTGTCCGACATATTACGGTTATTAAAGGGAGATAATCCCTGTCGTTACTTCGGGTTGGGAAACAGCATTTGTAGCTCGCAATTGGTGATCATACACTTCTGCATACTATGCTGGGTTTTTATAAAATAGATGTTTTAGTAATCAAAATCCTGCCGGTCTGGATAAAGCATGAATTGAGCCAGTTTTGAAATATTGGAATTTATCGCGATGCAAAAGCTAGGGAAGGTCAAACGGAAGAAATTCGTAGAACTGAGGAGGCTGATTTTCGGCTTGCTGGAACACAGCCAGCAGCAGCGATTGATCAAGAGGTGCCGAGTTCGAGAACAGTTCGATAGTTATTTTATCTATGGAAGTTCCCGTATATTGTTTAAAACGGGACCTTATGAAGGTTCGGAGGAAAGACGTAGTACAGCTAACAGGATCTTTAGGTGCTGATTAAAGAAATGCGTGTAAACGCAAAATAGTGGGGTAGCATCGGCACCTATTTGTTTTTTAAAGCAGCGGCCGTAGGCGGATGTCCGTAATGTTTTTTAAACGCGTTGGAGAAGTGGGATAAATTTTCAAAGCCAACTTCGTAGAAAACATCGATAGGCTTCTTGTGCTTTTCGGTCAATTGGTAGTGGGCAAGTTCCAGGCGTTTTGCCGTCAGCCACTTCTGTGGGGTAGTGTTAAATGCCTTTTTGAAATCACGTTTATAGGTGCTCAGGCTGCGTCCGGTTAGATAGGCGAATTTTTCCATGGGCATATTGTACATATAATTCTTTTCCATGAAGGCAGCAATATTGATTTTGTGTGGTTCTGAAAAATCGGATAATATATTATCAATATCCTTGTTTACCGAACGTAACACGGTAATAGCTTCCTGGATTTTTATCTTCGACAGGTCTGCCGGCAGTTTGTAATTTAGATCAAAATAGGGTAGCATCGAAGCGAACAAGCTATCTAGCAGTAAGCTTTTTGGCAACGGTATAATAGTGTAGGTTTTGGAGTTCAGGGAAACTTCCCTGTTTTTGTCTTCATAGAAGGCTCGCAGGACATCATTCGTGAGCTTGATGACAATGGCTTTGTAGGGATTGCCGTCCTTCTCAGATTTGATCAGCCTTGCGGGTCTATTTCTAGGCAATAGATGTGTTTCATCCGCCCCAAAAACATAAATTTGATGGGCTTGGACCACTTTTAGTTCACCCGACAAGACCCTTACAATTGCGTGTTCCTCAGCAATCAATTCTGTACTGTGCTGAACGGCTTCGTTGCAGGTAAAAACAATTTCGGCGTATTTGTTTATTTTTCTTGTTGCCATATGCAAAGATAGAACAAATAAGGCCAGCGATGCGGGCCTTATTTTTGTCGGTGAATTAAATTCCGAATTTTACCCTTGTGAGTTCTTCGCTCATTTTCCAAAGTTCTTGAGCGGCAGCTGCTTGGAGCGCAAAGGATGCAACGCCAGCTTTCCCCGCTGGGTTTTTTTCGAGAACTTCCGAGTTGCCGAGTTCAGGGTCGTATGCTGCAACTTCGACATCCTCCAAGTAAACACCTCCGGATTTTTCTAGCTGTGGACTTGTTGCCGCCCAGACGGTAGTAGCTGCACCCTGTTCCTTGGTTTTTTGTATTTTTTTCAATGCAGCTTCGGCTTCAATATTTGGTGTGCCATCTGCATGCAACATTCCCAAAGCGAGAAAATCCTCTGAAGTCAAATGCCTGCCTAGGTTTGTCGACAAAATTAATCCTGGATGGACCGCATACGCCCGAACGCCAAATGATTGTGCCCTTTTGTCCAGTTCAACCGTAAAAAGCACATTGGCCGTTTTCGCTTGGCCATAAGCTTCGAATTTGTTGTAGTGCCTGAGGTTGTAATTCACATCATCAAAATGAACAGCAGAAAAATGATGTGCTGAAGAGGAAACATTTACCACCCTTGCTCCGTTTGCCTTTTTCAGTGCATTCCAAAGTTTCGTCGTCAGTTGAAAATGACCCAAGTGATTGGTTGAAAATTGCCCTTCGAAGCCGCGTTGATCACGTTGTAGGGGCGTCCACATCACGCCCGCATTGTTGATCAGCATATGCAGCGGTCTTTCCGACGCCAGAAAAATTTCCGAGAAAGAATCGATGGAAACAGGGTCCTTTAAATCCAGTGCTCCGACTTCAACGTTAGGGATGCCTGCTAGGTTTTCCTTTGCCTTTTCCGTGTTTCTCGCGGTAATGATAACCGTTGCGCCTGCCAAAGCCAATGTCCGCGTTATTTCAAGACCAAGCCCTCCATCACCACCTGTGATAATCGCGGTTTTGCCGGTAAGGTCAATTCCTTTGATGACGTCTTGAGTTGTTGAAGATGCGTTGAAGCCTGAACCTACAGGCTTTTGTAATGCTCCGTTGTAATTATGCTGTTCCATTTTTTTAAATTTTGTTGAAACAAAAGTAACAAGCATTTAACGGTTTAACTTTGCTTAAAAGACCTATTTACTTTGCTTATAGGGTCATGGTCAATTCCTCGGCAAAGACCGCATAGGTTGGAGCTTCGGTTGGTTTATATCTAGCTTCGCAACCGTTAGGATAAAGTTACCTGGGCCTGAAATCAATTGTTGCGATTTAACAGCTTTGATTTTGGTTGTTTCATAATTTTTGGATAGTCGGTGAAATCTCTGCTCTTTCGTCCTTTTTGCCAAGATGTTCCGAAAGTTTTGCTTCCTACTTAACGATCTGTTCTTCCGACTGTACCTTGATCGTCCTGAAATCCTGGACTTCTAAATTACCCTCGAGTAGAAGTTCCATTGCTTTGTTAGCTTACGTAATCAATCATCATGCCCTAATCTAGTCGATAGTTCAGGAAATGCCTCGGCATCGGCAATAAGTTGACGGCCCTTTGCGATAATTCCCTCTACTGCATCTTCACCAGCGACCCAGCGCTTTGGCGGTTTTTCACTGTCCACGACAGATAAAAAAGCAGAAGCCAGCTTCTCTCGGTGACCTGGTTCTTTGCCGTTGAAGTCTTTGACGCTCGCTGTATTTTTTTCCGTAGTCTCTGCATAGTCGGCTATATCAATCTCGGGAAAGACAGTTCGCCCACGGTCTTTTACTGGCTTGGTCCGAAATGCTCCTGGTTCGACAAGGGTAGTCGTTATACCGAAAGGTTCAACCTCTGGGGCTAGGGACTCCATCCAGCCCTCCAAAGCGAATTTAGAGGCGGAGAATATAGAAATAAAAGGAGCACCCACAATTCCGACTAAGGCGCTAACAGTCACTATATGTCCCTGACGCTGAGCACGCATAATAGGAAGAACCGCTCGGGTGATATTGAGCGTACCAAAGAAGTTAACTTCCATTTGGGTTCTCACCTGCTTTGGGGACATTGTCTCAAAAAAACCAGTAAAGAACCGGCCGGCGTTGTTTATCAGTATGTCAATACGTCCAAAGCGATGCAATGCAGCGCGAACTGCATCGTCAACCTCCATAGGCTTGGTAACGTCCAAGGCAAGGGGAAGCAACCTCTCATGCTCACCAACCTCATCAGTTATTACAGCGGCGTCTCGAGCTGTTGCAACAACACTGTGCCCTGCTTCCAATGCAGCCCTCACTAGATCGCTCCCAATTCCACGACCAGCACCGGTGATAAACCAAACCTTTGCAACTATTTTCTTTTGTTCCTGTTTATTCATTTTATCTATTTTTTGTATCCGATTGGTATGACTGCGGGAATTGCCTGCCCATTCAAAACATTAATTTTTTTAACAACCTAGTAGACCTAAGCTATCTTAACGGGAGGCCATTGATTGATCTGAACAGGTTAATTACGGGATCCGAGAAATTTCCGGGATAATTGCCGCTGACAATGATGTTCATATATTCTTCTCCAAGTTCTGCCACTTTCTCCGCTTCGAGATCTCTGGTAAGAATGATCGTTTTTTTATCAGCCCTGGCTAAAGCATTTTTCATTTCTTCCGTAGTAAGGTCAGTGCAATATACTGGGCTACCGGGCTGCTGTCTCCATGATTCGGCAATAGAGCCTGTATCGTAACTATCGAAGCCTGTTTCGTCGATCAATTTCTTCGCGATGTTTTTCTGACTTTCATCATCTCCAGCAATAGTAAGCGCAATTCTCCCCGGCGTTCCTGCCAGCTGTCCAAACTTGGCAAAGCTATGGGCAACGATATTATTAAAGGCTTTAATAACGGGTCTACCCAATTGTTCCTGTACCCAAACACTATGTGCTTTTCCATTTTCTATTTTCTCAATGATACCATCACGTGCCGGAAAATAGTTCATCGTTTCAATAACTGGCACATTCCGGTCTAACTCACTGAACAGATCCTGGGGCAGATCGACAACTTTACCAAAAGGGATCGTGACGATAACAGCATCCACATTCTTGGCTGTCTCCACCAATTCTACCGCCTTAATGCCTTTATCATTTTCGAATTCTATCGTATGCGGCCCCCTTGAGTTTGCGATCAAAATTTGATGGCCTTTATCGCTTAGTTTTTGTGCCAGTGTTTTTCCGATCAGCCCGGCACCTATTATTCCTATTTTCATACTTGTTAGATTTTATATTGAACTTGCTTATCCTGAAATTATTGGTGAAAGGTCACATTGTTTGAGATTGGGTCACGGCCCATTTTTATAATATTGCTGACGGCGTTGGGATCCGCGTAACCGAAGGAAATGCCAAACATCATTTTGAACTCACTGGAAATGCCAAGTACTTCCCTGATCGTATTTGCAAACATACCAAGGAAAGTCTGCGGGATGCCAGCCAAGCCATGATCGGTTAGAGACAGCAGAAATGTTTGACCGTACATGCCTATATCCCCACCTATCCGCACATTATCGCCGAAGGATGGCATAAAAAGAAGCGCAACATGCGGGGCGCCAAAAAATATAAGATTTTTTTCTGCTGCTACTTTTCTCCCTTCCGCATCTCCTCTTGCAACACCCAGACTTTCATAATATACTTTTCCCTGAGCCTTTGCACGATCGATATATTCTCCGTAGAAATCCTTTTCGTCAAATGTAAAGTCAGGTGTGAAGCTATTGTCCCTGTGCGCCCGGGTAATTGCATCTGAAAGTTCTTTCAACTTATCACCTGATACAATGTGGGTTAACCAGGGTTGCAGGTTACAGTTGGAGGGTGCGAGCTGCGCATCCTCTAACACTGCATTTATCATATCTTTTGAAATCGGCTCAGGCAAAAAGCCCCTGCACGACTTCCGTAGCCGCACCACTTCGCGAAACGTTAGTCCTTTATTAGTCATTTCTATTTCAATTGTATTAGTTGTCCTCCTTAGCGATCGCCATTCATGGGGTAAACCTATAAATTAATCACTTTCCTACATATAGTACTTTACTTAAGGAAAGTGGATTATGACATTGACCGGACTTTGATCTTGTTTAAAAGAACATCCATTAAGAAAATACTGCTTTACTTTGTATTTAAATCAACATGGGTTATCTCCTAGAATCAAAATGGCAGTTAAGAAAGAACATAGTAAATGCTTGGAAACAGTTAAGCCTGTCCGCGATACCTTAGAAGTGATCAGTGGGAAATGGAAGTTGGCCATTATTATTTCCGTCGGCGTGGGCAATGATCGTTTCACAGATATCCAGGATAGCATTCCTAACATCACGCCGAAAGTCTTGGCAAAGGAATTGAAAGAACTTGAAAAGCATAAATTGATCAGGAGAATAATTATCGACGGTTACCCGGTCAAAATATCTTATAAGAATGAACCTTATGCTGACACTTTAACACCTATCATATTTGCTATGAAAGATTGGGGTTTAAATCACAGGGATAAGATATTTAACGGTGATTAATTGGTTAGGAACATCTACTGTTTACAACTTCTACAAGAATACCTTCGTCTTTCTTATACTGGTTTACAGAAATTGATCCTCAGCCTTTTTCCTCTAAAAGTTCAAGAGAGAGGTTAATAGATTGTTGATTGGCTTTACATTTTTTTGTTTATTTTCTTGCCTTAGATTTAGATAAAATCTATAAATACCGCCTCTATTACTTTTATGGTTCTGTTATAAAATCGCCAATCGATCTGTGTTTTGGTGCTCTTTTTTTGCTTACAAATTATCAAGTTATTGATTTATGTTCCCCAATTTTTTGTAGCATTTCTGTTGGTTTCTGAAAAAAGATTACAAGCATAAACTCTGTGTTGGAAAAAAATTAAATTTGAGTTGATAAAAAAACCGTTACAAATACATTACAGGATTTCTTTGATAGATGGTAATTAATTGATAAACATATTGTTAGAAATGGGTAGCATCTGTCTGTTAATCAGAGGGTCGCTGGTTCGAGCCCAGCAGAGGGAGCTCAATTCGGCAAGTCCGCAGAAGTACAAAAACCCCATTTCTAGCAATAGAATGGGGTTTTTGTTTGCTTGGTGAAACCTTCCAGATTGAACTTAGAGTGAAGATTATCGAATTACTTCAAGTCCGTCTTCCAGTTTCCTACCTTCAGGCAGATATAAATAATAATTTCTAAAGTTGGCAATTCTACTTCCTTTTTCATTTTTATATTTCCCCCATAATGCAGAATTAGATCTTAGTCTTGGGTCTGTACTTTTCTGTTGTAGCGAAATCAATTTTCCGTCGCCAAAAATTTTACAATCATACTCTTGATCGGCTCTAAAGCAAAAGACTGAATCGTAAAAGGTTTCATATAGGCTTCTTTTATTTTAAGCAGTGTTTTTTCATCATCATAAGATGCCTGCGTTGTTTCTTTTTCTTTTTGGAATAAAAATGAAAATACTAAGTCCGCATTTTTTTCTTTGAGTAAGTTCCATTGATTTTGATAAAATTTTAGAGCAGCCTCTTCCAATTTTTTACGATCTAATTTGTTTAAGTCCTGTCCTTTAGTCCAGCCTTCATTTCTATATGGAACTGAAGCTTCAAACTCATAGGTGATCTCATAATATTTCTTGCCTGCTCCCTCAAATTCACAGATCTCTACATCCCTATTCTGTCCTGCCATTCTAATTTTAGTTGAAAGCTTAAATTCTGCTACGGGGGCACTAGGATGATTTGGATTGATATTGTCTACACTCCCTACTTCCAGTCTACATGAAGTATTTGGAGAAAACACCTCCCCTGATCTGTTGTATTCTTCCGGTACGGGATAAATGCGTAACGTTATATTCTGTTTTCCACAGAATTTTTCACATACACCTGATAAACCGGTTCTTTAGGGAAATGCTTTATTTCTTTAAGCATTGTTGGAACATAATTTTCGGCGGTCAATACTAGCTCTTTTATTTCTGTTTTTTAAATTTTCCTATTTTCAACAAAAATACTATATCAAAAGTTTAAGCATCCTCCTTAGTCTTTAATTTTTCCAAAGTTATATGGTTCTACTAACTAGACAGTGCGATCAGTGTTTGATAAGTCGTCCATACACTGTATAACGATGCGAGCAACAGGTAATATAAAAGATCAAGGAAGCAATTCACAATCAAGGATTTGTCCTCTAAACCAGAACTAATATGATGCTTTTATTACCATAGCCTTACTAGGAGGTTACTAGGACCTTTCTAGGGCCATTAACCCTAAAAAAACCCTAGTAATACTTTAGTAAAATAAGATTAATGTTTAAATAAATATTAACTCTAATAATTCCCTTTAAGATTAATATTTGGAAGATTACGCATAAGATTTCAATAATTAACACACACAAACAGCAGCACTAGTTTCTGCCCTTTTTAATGTCTTCAGTTGAAACTGCATCTGCGCCTTCACCAAACTGCTTGCGTACATAAGTAAGTAACTCTGCCAGCTCCTTATCTTCAATAAACGAGAATTTAGGCATAGCATTTCTACCATTCATTACAGTATGAACCAATATTTTTTTATCTCCTGTAACTACTGGCGATTTTAACAAAGCTGGGAACGTTTGATCAATCCCCTTTCCATCCTCTTTATGACAAGACGCACAGTAATTAGTATAAAGCAACGCTCCCTTATTAAGGCCTTCGTTTTTTTCATGGGCTATCACTGCAGATTGAGCTGCAGGATCCGAATCTTTTGCATCTAATCGATAGATTCGGATAATCCGGTCATCATTTTTAGCAGGGGCAGCATTAGGATTCCAATCGCGATTACTCGTAGCTATATACACATCCCCAGAAGGAGAAACACATACTGAACGCACTCTTCCAAACACTTTCTCAAAATAATTCACATCTTCAATGAGCTGTTCTCCATTAGCATCTAACGCTAAGGCGCGTAAACTATTTCCTTTTAAAGTAGTCAGTAACAGATTACCTTTTAGTTCAGGGATTTTATCTGACGAATAATAAGCCATACCTGCAGGGGCAATTGTTGGTGTCCATGCTTTTATTGGTGCAGTCACAATAGAGTCTTTAGCAAAAACTCTTTCTTTATCCGTATCCACAAAACCCTCTACAAATGGCCATCCATAATTCGCTCCCTTATGAATCAAATTCACCTCATCATCAGTTGCATCGCCATGATCTGAACTATACAACTTACCATTCCCATATACCAAACCTTGAGGATTACGTAATCCCCAAGCCCAAACCGGATTACCTTTAAAAGGATTGTCAGCTGGAATACTGCCATCTAAATTATATCTTAACACTTTACCATTCGGCGAATGAACATTCTGTGCATTGTCATGCTGTGCCCCATCTCCAGTAGAAATCATAACTTTCCCATCAGGGGCAATTACAATACGAGCACCAAAATGTGAAGTCCAGGCAGGGTATTCTAAAAAAACTACAGGACTTAACAAAGTATCCTTTTCTACATTGTAAGTATACCGAACAACTTTAGACACCTTACTTTTATCTTTAGAATAGCCAGTGTAATTGATAAAAACATAAGGATGTGCTTTCATATCTGGATGAAGCGTCATTCCTAACAAACCGGAAGTACGATCCCGAAAAGCATCATTAAGCGTCAATAAACGTTTGGTTACACCTGTTTCAGGATTAACTTTACTTACAGTACCAGATTGCTCCGTATACCAAATCTGCTGATCTGCTCCCCAGGCTATTTGCCAGGGCACATTTAAATTTGTAGCTACAGACTGGATTCCAACTGTTGTTGTTCCTATCTTAAATTGCTGTTCAGGCGGACTACTTAATTTGGAAGAATTACAATGAATAAATAATCCCGCCAAAGGCAATAGAGCTAAAATTCTAACCAAACGCATCATGCTTTTTCTATTTACTAAACAATATCAAACTACTTCTTTGAAGCCAGAAACGACTGAACAAAGTTATCATCCGTAAGATAAGGATAAGCTTGGCATACTCTGGTAATTTCTTCTGCTTGTCCTGGCGACAAATCTTCATCCGGATCAAGACACCATATGCCCTGAAGTAGTCCCTGTCTCTTCAGCACTTCATGAATACCAGGGATACAACCATGAAAACCATGTGAAGGATCGAATATTGATGCATTCATATCAGTCACCGCAACTCCTTTAGTTAGTAATTCTGCTGCTCCTATATAACCTGAATCACGGCATTGCTTAATCTCTTCAAAAAGTCTTACAGCAGCCTCAGTCCACACCGCCCAATGACCCAACAAACCACCCTGAAACCTTTTGCTAACCGTCTTCCCTTCAATCTCAAACTGATAGGTAGTTAATAAATCAGCTACAATGTTGTCATCATTCCCGGTATATAATGTGATCTCATTATTTCTTTTAGAATGACACACAGCCCTAACCATGTCTAAAGTCTGATAACGGTTAAATGGAGCAGCTTTAATAGCCAGTACATTTTCAATATTGGCAAACTGCAGCCAGAAATCATAAGAAAAAATGCGACCACCAACGCTAGGCTGAAGATAAAACCCAAATACAGGCATAATTGCAGCAACAGCCCTTGTACGATCCAGAATCTCTTCTTCTGTTTTATCTTGCAAACCACCCATACTCAATAATCCCAAATCATAACCATACCGAACTGCAAGTTCCGCTTCCCGAACAGCCTGGGGTGTATCGCCACAGATCCCAGCTACACTTATAAAGCTATCTTGCTTTCCGGATTTTGCTATTTCTTCAGCAGCCAGAGCAAGCACCTTTTCATATAGATTTACTTGTGGATTACGAATAGCAAACTGTGTGCTGTGAACACCAACAGCTATACCACCTGCGCCTGATGCCAGATAGTATTGCGTAAGCTGTCTTTGATAAGCTTCATCTAGCTCACGATTGGCTGTAAGCGCTAAAGGATGTGCCGGGATTACCGTTCCCTCCTGAAGTATAATTTGTTTTTTTGTTGATAATAACTGAGTTGCCATATCTTAAAATTTACCTGATCTTTCCTGAAAATGTGTTGGTTTATTGAGTGCTTCTCCGCCTTCCTGCATCCAGGTTGCGGTAAGCTCTATAATCTCTCTTACAGTGACCTTCGGATAACCAAATAAGCGATGACAAGTCGATGCATTATTTAACAATGCTGTACCAGCACTCTCATTAATAAAGTTTGGTTCTTTCTTAAAGATTACGCCAAATTGCTCTGCTATCCATCTTGTAGATAATGTTTCCGGGCCAGTTACATTTAACATTTTAGCCGGAGCTTCGCAATGCAATAAGGAACGAATAGCGATTTCATTGGCATCACCTTGCCAGATTACATTTACATTTTCTGTGCGCAGATCTATAGGTTTACCACTAAGAACAGATTTTGCTAGTTCTAGCATTACACCGTAACGAAAATCAACAGCATAATTTAATCTGTAAATCAGCATAGGCGTATTGTTCTTCTGAGAAAAATATTCAAATATTCGTTCTCTTCCAAGGCAAGATTGCGCATACTCACCTATAGGCTCGGGAGCAGTTTCTTCAGATACTCCTCCTGATGTAACAGGTACAAATGGCAAAACATTCCCGGAAGAAAAAGCAACGATATTCGAATTACGGTATTTTTCGGCAACACGCCCCGGCAAATAAGTATTCATTGCCCAGGTAAATGCTTCTTTACCTGTTGTACCAAATTTATGGCCTGCCAGGTAGATCACATTTGCTGCGTCTGGAAGAGCAGACAACTCTGCTTCATTCAATAAATCCGCAGCAATTGTTTCAACGCCTGATGCTTCAAGAGCTGCTCGTGATGCAGGATCTGAAAAGCGGGACACACCGATTATTCGCTGACCAGTACCGGCAAGATCCACAGCCTGACGTGCTAATCGAGCCATTGAAGGTCCCATTTTACCAGCAACGCCCAATAGCATAATATCACCTTTTATTCGACTCATGTCATTAATCAATGCATCGGTTGGCTTTAATATCTCTTGTTCTAACATTGATAAATTCTTCATATCATGTGTTTTTATATTCATTAATTATTTATTTCAAAAACAACTCATTAAAATTATATACTGCAAGCAAGGCAAGAATTAGAAGTCCCGCAACTCCTGCATACCTGACAAATGGAGTATTCACATGTTCACCCATCAGATCACGATTATTCGAAAGCATATACATAGCAGTACCTATAAAGGGAACCAGAAAAATGGTAATACTTTGAGCAAAAATTATCAATTCCAGAGGTGGCTTTTCATAACCGATAGCTATAATACTACCTATTACCATGACCAAGGCAATAAATCCTTTAACTACTTTTGAATCCAATTGACTACCATAACCAAAACCATCAGAAAGTAAAGCACCTCCAATAGTTGCGTTGCCTACCAATGAAGAGAAAGAGGCTCCAAATAAACCAACAAGAAACAAAAGCGACGCATTATGTCCAAAAAGTGGCTCTAAGGCAAGTGCCATATCAGAAGCTTTATTTACCTCGATGCCTTGCTTATTTAATACTGCAGCAGCACAAATCATCACAACAGCACTCATTACGCCAAGAATGATCATACCTATAAAACCATTATTGTTGTCAATCACCGAATCGGGGTTCGCCTTCTTTCGTGCTTGTACAAGATAAGTCTGATAAAAAGCCCCAACAATAGAAAAACATGAGGCTGAAAAAGCAATGATAAGACCCGTTGATCCTTGCGGAAAAGAAGGGACAAAACCTGTAACAATACCTCCAACATCTGGCTTAACAAGGAACATAGTTGTCAGGAATGCAAAAAGCATTAAAGCAACAATAGCAATCATCAAGCGTTCCAGTGTTTTATAAAAATCACGAAAAAACAATAGCCCGACACTGATTACATTGAAAAGAATAATCCATGGAGTAGGCGAAGTCCCTGTTGCTTCAGAAAGCGATATACCTATACCAATAGAATTTCCAGCCTGAAAAGAGGTTGTCACCAGAAATATCCCTATACCCATTAAACCTGATATCCATTTACCATATTGCCTGCGGATCGTTGTTAACACTGAATCATCAGTAGCCATACCAATTCGGGATCCAATGGAGGTAAAAACAATCATAAAGAAAATTGCAATAACAACAACCCATAGCAAACTGTAATTATACATCGCACCCATCTTGGAGGTGATTGTAATTTTACTAGGTCCAAAAACAATTGCCGCAGTAACAATACCGGGGCCAAGAGAAACCAGCCATTTTTTTAAAGAATTCGTCATCTATCTTTATTTGTTAAATATTTAAAACATTTAGTGATACAATCAGCAAAAAGCTAAGCGTATTTAATATAAAAATAAAGCACCATTACTGTAACAATTGCCCACCAGATAAATGGATTACGCCAGCCACGTTGCTGTGCACGTTCGGCTAAAGGCAAAGAAAGGCTATCCTTTGTCCAAATTAAACCAACCAGGTCAGCCGCTGGTTTTGGCTTTGTAACCAGACTAACCAGTACGCAACTTACCATACACGACCAGAAGACAATCCCTGTACGATTAAAGAATGGCATTCCAGGAAAACCGTATTCAATAGCTAATGATAAAGGAATGGTTAATAATCCTGCTACTACAGCCCCAGTATGGGTAGTCCGCTTCCACAAAATCCCAAGCAAAAACATAGTAGCAATACCTGGTGTAAAATAGCCATATGCATTCATCAGGTAGATAAAAATAGGTTTATGTGAGTATTGTGTTAATAAAGCCGTACAAACAATACCTAAAGTAATAATGATTACGCCTGTTATTTTACCAAACCGAACCGACTGCTTTTCTGTTGAGTTTGGTTTAATATAAGGTAAGTACACATCCATGGTTAAAATGGTGGTACATGAATTTATTGCACCAGAAAGGTGCGACATTACTGCAGCAATCAGCCCTGCCATTACTAAACCAACCAGACCTGAGGGTAATAAGTTCTCTACTAATGTTGCAAATAATAAATCTGGCTTATCAAGATCGGGGAACAGCTTAGCCGCAACTAATGCGGGGAATATGATCAATAAGGGAAGTAAAAACTTCAGGTAATCACCAAAAATAATTCCCATACGGGCATGCCATTCATTTTTAGCAGCCAATGTTCGCTGTACAATAAATTGATTGGTTGCATTGTAAAAAATACTAATACATAAAAGGCCTCCCAGGTACATCGTCCATGGGAAATCAGGATCACTTGCGGGCATCATCAGCTTCCAATCTTTAGTCGTCTCCAATACTGCAGAAAACCCTCCGGCCGCATCTATTGTGGTATAGGAAAGCGCAAACATCCCAAGCATCAATACAGCTAACTGAACCATTTCAGTCCAGATTACAGCTCGTAACCCACCTGCAATAGTGTAGACCCCAGTTGTAATAGCCAATATCAATACACTTGCAACCATGGGGATTCCCAGCAAGGCTTGAAGCGATAATGCTCCTAAATAAAGTACGGCACTGATTTCAACAAAAATATAAGTAAGCAATACCAATACAGAATAAATGGTACGCGCGCCTTCACCAAAACGTTTCTGCAAAAACTCGGGCATGGTATAAAAACCATTTCGCAGATAAAAAGGCAGGAATACCCATAACAAAGCATTGAAACCTATTAATATCGCACCCCATTCAGTTACTACAGCTACAAAACCACGGCTATATGCAACTCCCATTACACCAACGAGCTGGTGACTACTGATGTTAGCGGCAATAATACTTCCGCCGACCATCCACCAGGGAAGTTTATCTCCAGCCAGAAAATAATCTCTTTTTGTACTACTACCCTTTCTTGATGCATAAATACCAAGCGCAATAATCCCAATGATATAAATACTGAAAACGGCAGCGTCAAGGGTGGTAAAGTTTGAGTTCATATTCGGTTATTTGGTTCTTTTTGGTTAGGTCATTATCTTGTTTGCTGTCTTAATTGCTATTGCAGTTAACTGCTCAAGCGCCCCGGCAGCAAAAGGTGTTTGCCAAACGGCATACATATTTTTATCGTACAGATCTCGCGGTGGAAGATAGCCAGCATAGCCATTTACAATATTCATCACAACTACGGGAAAGGTTGATAATTGTCGGCGGACTTCTTCCTGAAAAAAAGAATAAGCTTCATTGGGTTGTCCCATGATGCACACATCTCCCAGTCTCCATACCCAAAGTGGCATAATAGAGACGTCGCCCTCACCTACAGTCTTACGTATCCCCCTCATTCGCCATAATCTTTCTTTAAGGACATGATCCTCACATTCTTTCCATTGACGTTCTATTTCTTGTAAGGAAGGAAGCTCCTTTAATTTCATAGAAACATCGACCTGTTCAACTTTCAGTACCTCTGCAGGTTGAATGGTATATTTTTTCCAGACCGCTAAAGGTGCACCTGATTCAACTACCCTGTCCAGTTTAAGGCCGGTATTTGCCGGATACATAGTCTCCAAGATAGATAAAGCCGCATATCCTAACTGTCTTCCATAAATATCAGCCAACCCACAATCACCCGAGTATTGCTCTGCAGGAGCCAATTCACCAGAAGCCCCTTGTAAAAAAAGACAGGGAGCAGCACAGTTCTCTTCCAGCAATTCCCGCATTGCACCAACATAATCAGGTGAAATAAGCTTGTTATCCCATGCTAATGTAGTTGGATGACAAGCATAATTTACAATCGTCCCGGTAACTTTCCCTCCTGCATCAACAATCCTACCTACAAGCAAAGTATCATCTGCTGATTGTTCCGGATTAAAACCAACCAATAACCTATCGCTATTAGGATCAGGCAGATCGCGGTTTGTTGCTAAATCACATTTTCCATATCGCCAGGAAAGTGTTGAAAAGGAAGCCTCACTTAATGCCGTTTGGATTACGGAAATAGCCTTATCCTTAATTGCTTTAAGATAAGGCACAATATATTCACCACCAGGTTTAGTTGAATCCTCTGAAAATAAGCTGGGACCTGCATGTGTATGCGATAAACAAAACATCAAATGTGATGATGGAAGTCCAAAAGCATGAAGTATTGCAGTGCGCAATTCTCTTTCATCAGCAGCACTTTTCCACCAACCCATATCTGCAGAAATTAACACCAATGGTTTATCTTGTTTTGTATTTTGAAAGGTGACACAGCTAAGCTTAAGTGGCCTATGAATACCTTCAGCAACATCATGAACAGCAGCCCCCCAACTTCTCGCATAAATACCTGCAGGAGGCGTAATATCTTCTTGTGCTACACCAATAATTCCGGTATATGATTTGTCGCTAGTCATAAGGCACGCAAAGAAAGTCCACCGTCCATTAATAATGTACTACCTGTAATATGCTCGTTAGTTGGATGACATAAATGAACCACTTGCTGTGCGACAGCCGTAGCACTCATAATCTTCCCAATAGGTACCTTTTTAGCTGCTTCCTGGATAAGTGATGGGTTTTTAGCCCATATTTCTGCACTTAAACCTGCTTCCACATAACCAGGCGCAACCTCATTCACCATAATACCATGAGGCGCCAATTCAAGTGCCATACACTTACAAAGCATTCTTAAGCCTGCTTTTGACACACAATAAGCAGGAAGCCCAGGATGTACCGCTTCAGCAGCCCAGCTGCCAATAAATACAACATGACCTTTCATGTTAGCCTCGACCATTCTTTTTGTTGCTTTTTGTGTAAGGTTAAATGCGCCATCCAGATTGACGCGAAGCTCTCGCGACCATTCTTCAGGCCTCAGCTCATGAATAGACGCCTGAGTAACTGTAGCGGCATTAGAAATAATCAGTCCAGGTGTTCCTAAATACTGTTCCACCTCCTGTAACCATTTATCTACCGCAATAGCATCAGAAATATCAACCTGCGTATAATAAGAAGAAACACTATATTCTTGTTTCAGCTCGTTTAGAAATGCCTGAGCATCCTTTTCGTCCTGCAAATCACCGATAGCAATGGCCGCTCCGTGTTTGGCAAACTCCAAACAAATGGCCTGCCCAATATCTCCAAGACCTCCGCTAATTACAAGGACTTTATGCTGAAACAATTTTTCCATATATATTAATTCTTTGAATTACCAGTCACCAACACTTCCATCTTTATAAAATGTTCTTTGCAATACTTCCTGTT
This sequence comes from Pedobacter sp., assembly GCF_041645105.1. GTDB lineage: Bacteria > Bacteroidota > Bacteroidia > Sphingobacteriales > Sphingobacteriaceae > Pedobacter. The sequence goes on along the minus strand of NZ_JBAZQQ010000006.1, from coordinate 304,695 downwards.
CAAATGGATGCTTCCTAACTTCTTCCTCATTGATTTCTATACCAAGTCCCGGACGCGTATTTGGACGAACAATTCTACCTTTTTTCTCTACCGTAAACCCTTCACTTACCACATCCGCACGCCAAGGAACATCATTATGTACGCTTTCGCAAATGATATATCCAGGTGTTGCGAAGCCAAATTCTATAGAAGCGGCGGTACTTACCGGTCCTTGTGGATTATGAGGCGCAATGGAAATCCGATAAGCCTCTGCCATTGCAGCAATACGTCTAACCTCACTCAATCCACCACAATGCGTAATATCAGGCTGAATCACACTTACAGCTCTTTTTTCAAATAACTCTCTGAATGCATGTATAGTAACCAACCTTTCACCGCTAGCAATTGGAGTAGATACCGCTCTCTGAATTAAAGCAATGTCATCAATACTTTCAGGCCAGCATGGTTCTTCAAAAAAGTACAAGCCATAAGGCTCTAAGGCTTTAGCAAACTGCATTCCCATACGCGGACTAGGACGAGCATGGCAATCAACCATGATATCAATATCATTCCCTACTGCTTCACGCATTGATTTGACACAAGCTTCGGCATAATGTATAGGTTTTAGTCCTTCTAAAGGCATTGTTTCAGGTACAGCCATCGATTTGAAAGCTGTAAATCCATCTTCAACAGCCTGCTTTGCCAATTCACCAAATCGACTGGCATCATCAGGACGCGTTTGATAGAAATCTTCCATTTTCCCACCACCAAGGTGACAATACAACCTGATGTAATCACGCACACGACCTCCCCATAGTTCATGAGTTGGAACTCCATGTATTTTACCTGCGATATCCCAAAGTGCTATATCAATTCCACTTATTGCAGTTCCTCTTACAATCCCGTTACCATGCCAAAAATGCTGTCTGTACATCATTTGCCATAAATGTTCTATCCGGCGAGGATCCTCACCAATAAGCAATTGAGAAAGATCTTCAATAGCCCCTACAACACTACGGGTATGCCATTCCAGCGTTGCCTCTCCCCAACCCCAAAGTCCGGGCTGATCAGTTACAATCTTTACAAAGATCCAGTTCCTCATGCGCGCATGGCACACAAAAGTTTCTATAGCGGTTATTTTCATTGGAATTTATCTATTAAATAATGCAGACAACACTTGTTTATTCTTCTCCAATGTCTCTTCTATATCAGCCACACTATGCGCATAAGAAATGCTCCCCTGTTTAGAAGGCAATGGAAAGTTAAATATCCCATTTTCAATTAGCTTGTGACGATATTCCTTATCAAAAGCAGCATCATTGTTCAGAGCAATATCGTGAAAATCTTTTGGAGCATGATCCATAAAATACACACAAAATGCAGAGCCCTGACGAGCAACATAAAATGGCTTATTATATTTAGATAATATATCATTTAAACCAGTCTCAAGCATAACTCCTAACCTTTCAACATGCTCATAAACAACCCCTGAAGAAAGCTTCTTTAAAGTAGCAATAGCAGCAATAGTAGTTAAAGGATGTGCATTAAATGTACCTGCAATTAATACCCTTTTTTCTTTTTCAGGATGCACAAAGTAATCCATATACTTTGCTTTTCCAGCTATTACACCCATTGGATAGCCATTGGCAATCGCCTTACCGAATGTACTCAAATCAGGGGTCACCCCACAGATCTGCTGAAAACCACCTAAAGCATGACGAAATCCTGTTTTTACCTCATCAAAAATCAATAAAAAGCCTTCTTCATCAGCCATTTTACGTAAACCTTCAAGATATCCTTCCTGAGGCTTTACAATTCCTATGTTTTGAAGAATTGGCTCAAGAATAATACATGCCGTCGGGTAACGCTTTACTATGTATTGAACGGATTCAAGATCATTATAGTTAATAACATGAACCAATGCTTTATGTTGTTCAGGTATTCCTGCAGAAAGAGAATCAAAAGGATACTCCCCCGGACTAACCCGACCACCAATATCCTGCAAATTACTGATCACATTTCCCGCTACATCATTGTGCCAGCCATTGTAGCCGCCTTGCATAATAATTACGTGATCTCTACCAGTCACCGCTCTTGCTATACGCATAGCATGATAAGTCGCTTCAGAACCTGTTGTTGTAATTTGCAGTTTCTCAGCCGTAGGAACACATTTACAAAACAATTCGGCAAATTGTCCTTCTAAATCTGTAGGCCCTGCACCCATCAAAACAGACTGGTCATTTATAGATGCTAAAACAGCAGCATTTACGTCCGGATCATTATGTCCTAGAAATGCAGCAGCAAATCCGGCTTGATAATCGATATATTCATTACCCTCGATATCCCAAACCCTACTTCCAAGTCCTTTTGAAAAACAGATATTCGGTTCTGACTTCCGATTAAGTGAAACAACTCCTCCGGGTATCCATTTTTCATTCTTGGTAATTACTGCCGCCGATTTTAGCCAACTATTCATCATTTCTTTAAATTTTTAAATTTCCAAATACCAATCAATCTGAAATAGCTCCTTTTAGAAAACGAAAAGCACCAACACATTGATTTTGTATACAAATATATTTATTTTTTGTATACAACAAAATGATATAACATATAATATCCTTTTTTTTTCTATTATTTTTTGAGGGCAAAAAAAATGCCGCATCAATTAAGATGCGGCATAAAAAAATATAACAATATGCTACTCCAGCTCAAGAGAAGCCGTTTCACCCCTGGTTAAATGCTTAACCAAAAAATCCTCTGCCTTTTTTAGGCTTTTTGTTTTAAGCGCTTTCAGAATTTCACGATGTTCCTTGTCCGTCAATTCATAATCATCCATATGCGTAAGAGATCTTCCAAGTTTCAAATGGAACAATGGAATGTTACTCAATTCATAAAGCTGCTTCAATTTAGCATTTCGAGATAAATTAATTAATGTTTCATGAAATTTCACGTCAGCTTCACAAGCCCCTGAGAAATATCCATTCTTTACCATAGCCGAAAAATCATCACATATTCGATCCAACTCTGCAATATCACTTTCGGTTACATGATTAAAAGCCAATCTCAAAGCTCCAAGCTCAAGTAATTCCCTAATCTCCCGGATCTCCCGTATATCAGCCGCTGTCATCGACTTCACATAGTAACCTCCTTTTTCACCTACTTCAAGCAAGGCCTCACCCAACAAGCGATTCAGAGCCTCTCTAACAGACACCCTGCTTACTTCGGTCTTTGTTGCCCAGACATCCTCTTTCAACCTGGTTCCAGGAACCAATTGGTTTGACAATATCTTTTTCCGCAGCTCGGAATATACTTTGTTTGATTGCGAATCCTCTTTCATATCAAATTATGTAAACAAATACTTTTATAAAAAGTAAACAATATTAAAAATTACCGCAAGATAGTAAACAATTTATGCATTTAACATAACATTACATCTTACTTTAAATCACCCGCTTCATAAGATCTTCCTGGAGTTACTGAATACTTACCCCCCTCAGCCTTAAAGCATATCGTATTTTTACCAGGGATAACATTATAATTAAAATTAACCTTACCATCGGAACTTTTCACATTCCAAAACCCAGGCTTCATCCCCAATAGCACGAACTCGTAAACGCTTTTATTTGAAACATCAATTGTAAATGGCGACTGAAGCAAAACTGAACCTGAACTCATACTTACCAAACGATCTGCAAGGACAATTTGATAGCGTCCACCGATCTCTTTAAAATCCAAAGGCAAAGGCTTTGCATCTCCTTCTGTCATTTGAAATACGGTAAGAAACTTATCTTGTTTACCAGCATTTTTTGGTGAAACCATTATACGATGAGCCCTGGCTTCTGCTTTTGGGGAAACAATTTTATACTGTTGTCCGAAGGTACTATTCGCATCTGCTCCACTTAAAACTTCAATATTACGTTCCGAGGCAGAAGGGACCAGCATATTCACATGTGTTTTTCCAACCATACCAGCCAATTCACTTTTCAATACCAAATTTCCATTCAATTCTTCTGGCTTATTTAATGTATTGATTTGCCAGAACTTTTTAAATCCAGGCTCTGCCGTTGTCATATCATCGGTTAAAATGATCACCGCAGGTACATCTGCTCTTTCAAGATTTAAGAAACAGAAACCACGTGTATAATTTGTCATTTTTGCGCTATATGCAGCTGTTAGATCAGCCTTAAAATAACTAAAAGACGGCTTTAATTTAGAAGGACCAAAATCAGCAGACAAAACCTTACCATTATCAAACCAGGGGTCAGAAGTAACTTGCTGAGGCGTCAATGGAAAACGCTGATTAAACCTTGTTCCCCCATCACGAACTTTTGTACGAAAAAGTAAAGGTTCCTGAGGATCTACAGCCAACATCATGCTATGGGCAATCGATCTTTTATTAAAATTAAAATCATAAGGAGTCCCGTAAGATAAATACAAACCTATATCTCCAACCTGTATTCCATGATGATAGATCTGCAAACTTCCTGCATCAGCCTGCTGATGGTTTCCAAAAATATAGCCCCCGCCTTTAATTTCAGCAATTACATCTTTGCTGGTTTCTTTATTATCCCAACCAGTTCTGGCAACCATCCCACCCAATACCGTTCCAAAATCTTTAGTTAAAGGAAGCGAACTAAGGTTATGATCAGCTTTTAACAAAGGGTCATTCACCAGCAAATATAAAACAGGATTATCAGGCAATCCACCTTGACGCTCAGACTCCCCCTTAATCAACGGATCATTTGCATATGCAGCACTCAAAAGCATAGTTTGTTGCTGCTTCCAGTAAAGTGGTTTATCACCTCCAAACTTTACGCTAAACATATCTCCATCACGTAGCATATATCCGTCAGGCAGACGCATATATAACCAATAATAAGGTAAGCTTTTGATATTATCATCAAAGACCGATTGTCCAGTCATACGATAGAAAAGCCATACCGCATGCATTTCCCATCCAAAACGGTAAGCACCATAATCTACCCCCTGATTGTGTCGGGGCGACTCATATTCAAATTTCCTCATAGGAACCAAGTCCTCCAAAATTGTATATGAAGTATATTTATAGAGCTCTGGATTTTTATCATACAAAGCAATACTCATAGCAAGTAAATCGCGACTAATTTGAGCCTCATTACCATGCCCGTTAATAATACTATCCATGAATGGTGGCCAACCCACTTCCATTTCTCTGGCCAGGCCCAACATCTTATCATACAGCAACTGTTTATCATTTGCGGTAAGTAAATCAAAACACCAGTCATAAACTAATGAAGCAGTATAAATTGACCTACCCACTTCTCTCGTGATGTCGCCATATTTCACATTTCCAAATTCCAACATGGTCATATAATTGACCATTAGCTTTACTACTTCCTTGCCTACTTTTTTATCCCCAGTCATCAGATAATAAAAAGCCTTTACCTGAGCCACATTTTCTAGCTCTTCCTGATAAAACACTTCCTTTTCTGAATTAAACTCAAACTTATAAGGCACTTTTGCAGCCGCCTCCACTTTAGTCCACACAGGCTGATTTTCACCTTTAGTCAACCTTGACTTAATCAAAGGCAAACTCTCAGCCGTTACCCATAATCTTGGATGCCCGGATGGTGGAACAATTTTAGGAACATAGTTACGTGCAGCCAAAGGTATTTCTGGTTCATTATAATTTTTGATTTCCAGATATTCCAATGCAATATCTTTTGGCAACCAAATCTTAATCTGCTGATCCTTGCCATTCATTTCAAATTTACCGGAAACCTGATTTGCTGCTTGATACAAATCATAAAGAATTCGTTTTGTAGGGCGCTGGTTACCGACTTGTATTTTAACATAAGACGTCACTACATTCCCTTTTGCGTCTTTCTTTGGACCACTTCCTATCGGGAAAGCTCTGGTGGAAATCTCATAAATTCCAGCTTCAGGCACTTTCACTGAAAATACTAAATCAGCTTCAGACATATCACTATCGACTCTGGAAGGAGCATCACTTAATAACGCGACCTTACTTTCAGTATTTGGAATAGAAATCTTTTCAGTTGTTTTACTGTTTAATTGAGCCTGAACGCTATTAAAGCGTTTAACATATTTATCACCCACAACATATGGATGTATTTGCGCAAATGCACTTACATTCAACAATATAAAAAAAAGGAATACTGCTTTAACTTTCATCATCAATTTCAACTCCATACTAAAGGGGACAATTTAGATTAAAACTGGGCAACCGACTTTAAGCCTTCACCCAGTTCATTTTTACTTCATCACTAATCTTTTCATACTAACAGTCATTTCTTTAGCCGCATTATTCACACTATTTACGTAAATATATGCTCTATATTTTCCATCAGCAGTCTCTACCCAAACTCCAGATTCTGCACGTGTATTAATAGCAAAATCAGGCGCATCATTAAAGTTTCGCTGTTGAAGATCAATATCATCAACAAAAATACTTGTAGCTAAATTATTCACAAGAATTAATTGCGCATCCCTGATGTCCCAGGCTTTAATCAATTTGGTTTTATTGGTTAATCCCGCAGGTAAAGTTACTCCTGGCCTATATTCAGCATTTGCAGTTGGCGCAACTAAAGAATGATTAAAAGTTACTGTAGCAAGTGTACGATACAAATAAACAATATCTATTTTTGTTGGATTTGCTGCCGCAAACGTAGCATCATACACCGCCATGTCGGCAATAGACAAGAAGGAAGAAGTTCCGTCTTTTAACACCAAGCCTTTTTTAACATCCATTCTTCTGATTGGATATGGCCCTGATTTATAACTATTCGTTTCTCCATTGGTCGAAGTCACAGAAAAAGTAAAAGTTACTTCCTTACCTCGTGCCTCTTCCGGAACTCTGTAAAAATAACGCAAAGTAGCTGCAGAAATATCAGGATTATAAGTTACAGTTGTAGTATTCCCACTATTAACTGATGGCGATCCAACGACTGTCCCAACCTCCGTTCCGCTAGAATTTGTGCTATAAAACTTATTATCCATATAAGTACCTGCTGCACCTGCGATAGAAGCTGTAACAGTCGCAGTAGCGAGCTTTCCTTTCTCAGGCAACAAAGCCATTGCATAAGCAAATTCGATATCCAGCCCTACTATACTAGGCCCCAAAGACCGTTTGATTAAGTCATTTTGCAGTTCTGATGGTGCTGTAGGAACTTCATATTCCTTTTCTTTGCAACCTGTAAAAACAAGTACAAAAAGACCAAGCACATATAAAATATATTTATTCTTCATGACGCAGTTTTTTAATTTATTTTCTGAACTGTAAGATTAACTGTGTAGGTCTTCCTTACTTTTCGGTTTCCCGAAACCACTGTCCATTGTTTTGGATTAGCCAAATCTGAGAAGTCTACTTTACCAGGAATTTTGGGATCTAATTTAGCATCCGTAACCAAGGTAAACTGAGGATAAAGATTCTTCAAATCCGTTCCAAAGAGCACCTCAACATTTACTGTTTGCGCCACAGTATCTATAACTGCCGCCTTAGTCCGCACAGTCTGATAATCTGCTCCGAGTATCTCAAAACTACTAACATAGCATTCTGATCTTGTCGTAATCAACAACCCATCTTCATCAACAGGGAATCCCTTTTTACATCCTGCAGCCAATAGGCCTAAAAAAAGCAGGCTAAAATATAATGATTTTTTCATTTCTATCAGTTTTAAATTAATAGGTTATCTCCAAGGAGTATTCTGAGTCAGATTCGGGTTACGGGTACGCTCTGACTCTGGAATCTGATAAATATAACAACGTTGATAAATCAATTCAGATGAATTTAGGAAAAACCGCTCCCAGTTGTTGCCATGCGTATCCATAAACCATTTACCATTACCATAAGCCGGACCGAAAACACGCTCTATCGCTCTCCAGCGACGTAAATCAAAAGCACGCTGTCCTTCTCCAACCAACTCCACAATACGCTCCTGCTCTATGGCATCAAAAAATGCAGCAGGACCGGCAGTTTTGGCTCCCGACAAAGGCGGAAGGTTTCCCCTATGACGAATTCTATTCACCAAGGCAATCGCATCAGCCTGAGGACCATCAACAGCATTTGTTGCTTCAGCATACATTAGAAATACATCTGCCAGACGCATTACAGGCCAGTTAAAATCACCATTACTTCTGGCCAAACCTCCATAATTCCGAACAAATTTTCTAAACTGATAGCCAGAGAAATTCGTCCCATTATCAGTAAAATTAGGATATTCTATACCATTGATTGTTGACTTACCTGAAAAGGTCTTGTAAAGAAAATTTATATATGAAGTCTGATCAACTTCCCCTTGCCCCATTAGTTTCTCATAATCCCACAGCATGGTCGCCTTCATCCTATAATCTCTATTTCTGTAACTCTCAGGATTAATTGCAGAATTTAATGCTGTGCGAGCACCTGCAACACCAGGTTGAATCTGCACTAATGGGGGTAAAAAATCTCCAGTAATGGTAGACTGATACCGATCAGCTAATTCGTAACGAGGTATTACCTGATTTTGCCCTAAACCATTCAAAGGGCCAGTAAAAACTCGTTGATATTCATCGCCTTGCACAGGAGTCAACCCCGAACCATGCGGCAACACCATCAACATCTCCCCCCTGTCATTTAAGTTCCCAGGATTAGGAATAAACATGTAATAGTAATTTGGAAGCACATCCGCAGCACCCATTGTACCCCATTGACCAGGATCACCACCCTTATAAAGATCTAAGCCATAATCTTGAATTACACTTTTAAAATCTGCAGCAGCAGCCCTGTAAGCAGCATCCGCCTTTGTCGTACTTGGAGTAAACTTATCCAACTCAGGCCAGCCAAACTTATTCCAGCTTGCCCAAAACAATTGCATTTTTCCTCTAAAAGCTAAAGCAGCAGGCTTTGAAGGCCTACTTACAACTGGATTCTTTACAGGCAACTTTTCAAAAGCATAAGTGAAATCAGCTAAGATTAAATCTTTTACCTTCTCAATCGGCATCCTAGACAATGTATCTACATCAATAGGATCATAAATAATCTTACCAACATAAGGCACATCCCCCCACATAGAAATTAAACGCAAATAAGTAATACCTCGCAACAAACGAGCCTCCCCTGCGATGCTTTCTAAACTCTTTGTAGCCGCTTCTGTTTTAGCAACAGGTAACATCTTAAGGTTTATATTTTCTATAACATAATTTGCATGGGTAATTACACCATATAGATTTTTATAAGTCTCCAATGCCAAACCTCCATAATTACTTGGGTTATTAACACCAAGCGGAGCAGGAGAAACAGCACCAGTATTGTAAACTTTAACAAACTCCCCGTGCCCGTCGAAATGATAATCACGATCGAAACTGGCACGAAAAGCATTGTAAACACCCATTAATGCCGAAGTTGCATCAGCCTCCGTCTGCCAGTAAATCGCAGAAGGCAAACCAACTGTAGATTTTTGATCCAGCAGATCTTTTCTACATGAACTCAGCAAAACCGACCCCAACATGAGAATCACGATAGACAGCCGTATAAAATAATTTTGTTTCATGATGATCTTCTTTTATAATTCAACATTCAAGCCCAGTACAAACATTTTACTTAGCGGATACACATCATTGCTATAACTAACCTTTTCAGGATCTAAACCACGATAATTAGTGATAGTCGCAAGATTATCAGCTGAGCCATATATACGCACACTTCCCAAACCAACTTTTTTCATATAAGGCTTATTAAATGTATAGCCCACCTGCAAGTTTTTCAGCCTCAAATAAGTCACATCATCCAACCAAAACGTACTCTGATTAGGAGTAAATGGAGCCGCAGCAGCACCACTCGTTAAACGAGGCAAAGAAGCCCCCCTGTTGTCCACAGCCCAGGTATTCAAATATTGGTTCCAGTTTATCGCCTGATTGGTAGCTTGCGAAATCTTTGTATTGGTCATATTATTATTGTAATAATCCTTACGTCCTGTAGCCCCCTGCAACATCACTCCTAAATCAAATCCTTTCCAGGACACATTCCCCCTAAAAGCAAAATTTGTTGTTGGTCGCGCTGTTTGAAAATGTGGATAAGCCACTTGATCATTATGATCAATTCTTCCGTCTCCATTCACATCCTTTAATAAAATATCACCAGGAGAAGCACCTTGAATAGGCGCATTATATACATCCTCCCAAGTTTGCGCGATACCGGACGATTGATAAGCATATACAAAAAGATAAGGCATGTCAATAAAAAGCGCACTGCGGTTAAGGAATTCAGGCCATTTCTCTAGCACAGTAGCATTATAACTCGCATTTATATTTAACATATAGCCAAAATCACCTCTATTTTCTTTCCAGGTAAGATTAGCTTCAACTCCTCGATTCCTGAGATCTCCAAGATTTCTTCGTGGCGCTGGACTAAGTGCCGAAGCGAGAAGGATTGATAAATCTCCCTGACGTATCATCCCTGTTGTCAACCTATTGTAATAATCAAATTCAGTAGTTAATCGATTTCCAAAAAATGCCATATCAAGCCCCAGGTTTAGCATGGTGGTTTTTTCCCAGGTCAAATCCTTGTTGATTAATTTTCTATTTTGAAAGCCCGGAACAGGATTCTGAGTCACTGTAGTAACATTTACGGCAGTATTCACATAATTGGTATTCGCCAATATCTCCTGTTGCTCATATAAACCAACACCATTGTTATTACCCAATGATCCATAAGATGCTCTGAATTTACCGTTGGTAAGTCCAATTTTGTCTGTAAATGATTTTATAAACGATTCTTCAGTAAAACGCCAACCTATAGCCGCAGACGGGAAAGTCCCATACTGATACCCTTTAATAAATCGGGACGATCCATCAATCCTGACATTAACTTCCAATAAATACTTATTATATGCAGAATAATTGAAACGTCCAATATAAGAACGCATTCCTTCAGTAGTCGAATTCCCACTATTAGTAATATTCACACTACCCAAGGCTGCATCTAATTCATGCAACAATGGATGAAATCTATTCTCTCTATTTGCCGCTAGAGTCCTGATCTTCCAAAACTCCTCACTATAAGCTCCCATGATATTAAATTCATGATTTTTAGCAATCACCTTATCATAGCTAACCTTTGTAGTCAACTGAGTCTTGAAGTCATTCCTATCTGCATTATAAATCCTTTCATTATCGCCAACATATGCACGATTATTAAACTGATTAAGCTGAAAATTATAGGCTTTAGAAGGAATATCTGCGCGCCAGGAGAACTGACTACCATAGTTTAGATTATAATCAATACGTCCTTTAAGCCCCGGAATCGGATTATACTCGATATAAATATTTCCCATCGCCTCCTGCCGTTCCAGATTATTTTTATTTCTATTAATGTAATCGACATAAGGATTGCTGGCTAATATACTTTCGTTATAAGCCATCGCACCACCGTAATACCCTGTAACCGGATCATAAGGCGTTACACCTGCAGGAGCGGTAAAAATATCCAAACCACTGGTACCATTAGAGGTAAAGCCTTCTTCATAATTAAACCTATAGTTTGACCAGTTACCCGAAAACCGAACTCCAGTGCTGATGTTCTTTTTAATTTTTGCATCGTAACTAAAAAGCGCATTATATCGCTTAAAATCATTCTCAATTTGAATTCCCTTTTCGTCCATCACTCCCACAGAGAGATAAAAATTCGACTTCTCACTACCACCTGTAGCCGAAATATTATAATTTTGAAGCTGCCCGTTTCTTGTAATAAGATCCCACCAATCTGTATTTGGATAACGCAAAGGGTCAATCATACTCTTAGCAAACCACTCATCAATTGTCCCATTTTTAAAATTTATAATAGCTGGAACAGATCCAACAGCCTGAGCACGTTGAGTAACCGTTAGAGCTTTGGCATAATTTGGCATAAACTCAAAGGCATTTGTCGGTTTTGTTATGGTAGAACTAATAGAGGCATTGATTTTAGTTCCCTGCGCCCCTTTTCCTGATTTTGTAGTTATGAGAATTACACCATTAGCACCACGCGAACCATAAACTGCCGCTGAAGCTGCATCTTTTAAAACAGAAACACTCTCCACATCGTTCATATTGATTCGATTGATATTAACATCAGGCATCCCATCAACAACAATAAGCGGATTGGCATTATTCACCGTACCCAAACCACGGATCAACAGTGAAGCACTATTATTTCCCGCCATACCAGAAGTCTGATTTACTGCCAAACCTGGCAACATACCTTGCAGAGCAGAGGAAACATTTGGCAAAGCCCTGCTGGTTAACTGCTCATCCACTTTTACAGCAGCAACAGCTCCAAGTAAATTAACCTTCTTTTGTGTACCATAACCAACCACGACCAATTCATTTAAATCTTGTGCAGAAGTAACCAATGTTATAGTAACGGATTTAAAATCCACTACCCTCTCCACATCAACATACCCAAGCATATGAAATTTAAGCTTATCGCCACGCTTCGCTTTTATAGTAAATTGCCCGCTACTATTGGTAACAGTTACAACACTTGACCCTACAACCCTTACTTCGACTCCCGGTAAAGGCATACCCTCAGAATCAACAACCTTGCCCTCCTGAGAAACAGGGTCTTGCTGGATAAATAAATGATTATGCAATGGTTCGGCCTTAGCCTGCAATACGCTTGCTATTGAAACAACAGCAGCTAACTTCATTATCTTCCAACATTTAATATAGCCGTCTGGCCAAAAATATTTTGATTTCATTACCTATGTGATTTGCATAGTAAACACTTTCTTAATTATAGTTATTAGGATAGATCTGGATTTGAGTAGTTATTTTATTTTCATATTTCACCTCCTTTCCCGTTCTATTTCCGACGAATATTAGCTGATTATATTTCAATTTTCCCAATTTGCAGATTGGATAAATCCTATGAATTGATTTGCACAAAAAAATTGAAAATCTTGTCCCCGTATATTGCGGTATTACAACAGTTTAAATGGTTATGATTGGTTAGTTTTTAATATCTATGTATACAAATATATACTTTTTTTGTAAACAAAATAATTTTATTGATTTTTTATTCTTCATAAAAAACAGAAAAACTCTTTTACACTTCAAATTAGCAAACTTTTGAAAATCAATGATTAAACAAAGCAAACAAACTCCAAATCGCAAAACACCATTCGACAGAACAAGGCTTGACCCACTAAAAAGAAAGAATATGTAAACCAAATTAAAACAAAAAGGTATACATTAGTAGAATACATTTAAAATAAATACAACCATGTCTAATCAGTTATCATCCAACAGTATATTAAAAGCACAGCTGGTACTAGATATTCAATCGACCTTAGGAGAAGGAGCAATATGGAATCACACAGACCAAAGATTATATTGGGTAGATATTGATCAGCATTTACTCCATTGGTTCGACCCTTTGACCAAGCTGCATCAAACCTCATCCTTACCAAAGAAAATAACAACTGTAGTACCCACTTTAAAAGAAGAATTATTAATTGCACTGGAAGATGGGATATACAACTATAATAAATCGACAAACGAATTACAGCTCAGACACGTCAATCCAGAGAATAATATAACTGGAAACAGATTCAATGATGGGAAATGTGACCCTTTAGGACGTTTCTGGGTCGGAACAATGGGCAAAGAGCAATCTGCAGCACTTTATTGTATGAGCAAGGACTATAGCCTGCAAACCATACAAACTGGCATAACCAATTCCAATGGAATACTTTGGTCACCAGATCAAAAAACAATGTATTACATTGACACGCCTACCAGTAAAGTAGCAGCTTATAATTTTAACAATAACACAGGACAGGTTAGCAATCCACAGACTGTAATTACGATCCCTTCACATATCGGCCGTCCTGACGGCGCCACAATCGACTCCGATGGAATGGTCTGGATTGCTATGTGGGGAGGCTATTGTGTAACCAGGTGGAATCCCAAAACAGGTGAACTACTATCAACAATCGAGGTACCCTCAAAAAACATTACCTCATGCGCATTTGGAGGAGAGAAACTTGACACACTTTACATTACCTCTGCTAAAGGACAAATGACAAATAGCGATTTGGCTGACTACCCCAATAGCGGAGGCCTATTTGCAATCAAGCCCGGTATATCTGGCATTAAATCTAATTTCTTTGCAGGGTAATAGCAAAAAAGACACACCAAGGGTGTCTTTTTTGCTAGGGCTATTAAATACTTTTTACATTAAATCTGCACCCAAAATATCTTTTGAATAAGTTTTCAGATATTTCTTAAGAATCTGACGCGCCACATGAATTCTCGTTTTAACTGTTCCAATTGGAATTTCAAGAATTTCAGCAATTTCATGATATTTATATCCCTCGAAATATTTAACAAAAGGAATATAATACTCTGGTTGAAGTGTAGCTAAAGCTTTATTAATATCACCAATAACAAACTTACTCTCGCTGGTGTTTTTTGTTGCGCTGTAGTGCAGATTTGCAGAAGATATATCTTCTGATTTCGTAATCAAAGCATTTGTTTTTACCAAACGCCTATAGTTATTAATGAAAGTGTTTTTCATAATGGTGAATAACCAACCTTTCAAATTTGTACCTTCTTTAAACTTACCGTAATAGGTCACCGCCTTAAGCATTGTGTCCTGAACTAAATCATTCGCATCTTCAATATCCTTTGTAAAATTAAGCGCAAAAGACTGTAAGGAACCCGAATGATCATGCAGCTGTACATTGAACTCATTTTTTGTCATAGTTTTTAATTTAGGGGTTAAAAAAACAAACAAACATTTACTGAGTGAGTGGCGCTCACAATTTGTTTAATAATACACACTAATACCTATACAAGATACGTACCAAAAAATGAGATTGAATGTTAAGAAATTGCTAATAGACGCAAATACAGCAATAACGGACGTACTATAGAATATTTACTTCTCTTTCTAATTTCACACCGAACTTTATATAAACAGATTTTATAATCTCTTCTGAAAAACTATACACTTCCTGTCCTGTAGCAGAACCATGATTAACCAAAACAAGCGCTTGATTCTTCCAGGTTCCAGTCTGCCCAACAACCTTACCTTTATAACCACACTGCTCTATTAACCAACCAGCCGCCAGTTTAATCTTAGCATTTGGTGCCGGGTAATGAACAACATCAGGGAAGTTTGAATAAACCTGATCAAACAAAGCCTGTTCAATGACTGGATTTTTGAAAAAGCTACCTGCATTGCCAATTGTTGATGGGTCCGGCAACTTACTCACCCTAATATCTGCAACAACTTTTGACACATCGGCAATTGTTGGTTTTTCTATACCTCTATTTTGCAACTCAGACTGTATCGCTCCATATTGCGTATTGATTTTCGCCTGTTTATTCAGCTTAAAACTTACTTCAGTAATTATATACTGTCCTTTTAATTCATTTTTAAAAACACTATCACGATAACCAAACTTACAATCTTCAAACTCAAACACACGCTTATTTCCTGTTGCAACTTCATAAGCAGTGCATTCATAAAACACATCCTTAAGTTCTACTCCGTACGCTCCTATATTTTGAATAGGTGATGCCCCAACCGTTCCAGGAATCAGACTTAAATTTTCTACCCCAGCAAAACCATTTGCTACACAATACTTCACAAAATCGTTCCATACAACACCTGCTCCCGCTGTAACAACAACATCATCATCCTTAACAACAGAAGAAATTCCCGGAATACTAACCTTAACCACTAAACCTTCAAAATCTTTAGTAAACAAAAGATTACTACCTCCACCTAAAACCAATAAAGACTGTTGTTTAATAACAGGCAATCCTAAAAGGTCTTTTAAATCAGCTTCACTAAAAACTTCAGAAAAAAAAGCAGACTGAGCCGAAACTCGAAATGTATTGTAAGGTTTTAGAGATATGTTTTGCTGTAAAAGTGACATAAATAAAATTAGCTATATATAGCACAAATGTAATTGTTAGCAGTTGTAATAAACATGTTAAAAGCATTATTTAAAAATTTTGCCTATTTTTCCATCAAATACGCATTTATTAAAACCTATAAAAAAAAAGAGTATCGTTTAGTCTATGGAAAATCAGGATAAGAAAAAAGCTATAATTATTGAAGCTGCATTGAAACGCTTTGCTCATTATGGTTTATCAAAAACCACAATGACGGAAATAGCTAAAGACGTATCTTTCTCTAAAGCATTACTTTACTACTACTTCCCTGATAAGCTAAGCCTTTATGTATCGACAATCGAGCATCTCATGCACGTCATTAGTCGTGACCTGGTAAAGTCCATTGACAAGACCAACACCACTACTGAAGGAATACACAAACTATTGCAAAAGAGGCAATCCTTTGTTCAAAAATATTATACACTACTAGAATCTACTCAGGTTATCGGAACTGAATTACCGGATGATTTACATGAAAAGTTCAGCAAAGCCAGAGCTTTTGAAACTATTATCATCAGTTCTTTATTTAACCGCGGCATTGCAAGTGGTGAGCTGGAGATAGAAGATGTAAAACTAGCTACTGAGATTTTTATTGACGCCCTGTCAGGAATACATTTCAATATTACCGCCAAAGACAAGAACATTTTTCCTGAAAAAGAACAGTTTAAGCAAATATTCTTAAAGGAAAAAGTATTCGCTGACATCTTCCTCAAAGGCCTTAAGCCAAAATCCTGACGGAAAAGTCATGAAAATGTAAGTTTCTACTTGTTTTCGAACTAAAATTCGGTATATAAAATTATGGCCTTATTTTTGACCCTTCAAAAGAAAAAGTCAGAAAGTAAAAAAGTAGAATGGTAGAAACAGATAAAAAAAGAGATACAATCATTGAGGGCGCAATCAAACGTTTTATTCACTTTGGGATCAACAAAACCACTATGAATGAGATTGCTGAGGATCTTTCAGTATCCAAACCTTCCTTGTATTATTATTTCCCTGATAAAAATAGTTTAGTACTGGGAGTTATTGAGAAAATATTTGATGATTATTTTAAACTGGTAGAACAAGTACAACATGCAGATCCTCCTCTTGAAGAGTGCATGATAGGTTTTATAGAAATAAGACACCGCTTTTTCCAAAAATACTATATGATGCATTTATCAGGCAACACACCTGACCCATCACTCAATTCCGATATACTGAAAGAACGCTTCATGAAAATGAAATCAAGAAATGTACAATTACACGCAGACATCTTCCAGAAATCAATGGACAAAGGAGAAATCGCATCCGCAGATGCAAATAAAACTGCAGAATTATATATTGACAGTTTGACAGGAATCACGTCATTATGTATTATGCATGGTAATAAAGAGCTTTTCCCAAGCAAAAAAGAAATGAAAGACATCCTGGATAAGCAACTTAGCTTGTCAGCAATTTTTATTAAAGGTTTAAAATAACAACAAACTACATATATGAATTCAATAATTAAACAGATAAAAATGATACCAGTATTGTTACTGGGGTTATTTTTATCAAATACAGTGAGTGCTCAACAAAGGCTAACACTAAAAGAAGCGCTGAACTACGCTGTACAAAACAGTGTAAAGGTTCGTAAAGCAAAACTTGACATTGACGGAGGGAAATACAAAACAGAGGAAATAAGAGCTCAAGCTTTACCTCAAATTACAGGTAATGCAGGGTTAACCTATAACCCTATTATTGGGAAGCTTGTAGCAGATTTAGGAGATGGTACTGCAAAGTCTATTAAGTTAGGTCAAAACTGGAACTCATCTGCCGGAATCCAACTTTCTCAACAACTATTCAATCAAACAGTTTTTACAGGATTACAAGCTGCAAGATCAAGTGAAGAGTATTACAGGCTAACTTCTCAGTTAACAGAGGAACAAATTATTGAATTGGTGGCCAATAACTATTATCAGGTACTGGTAAACAGACAGCAATTGAATGTATTAGACACGAATATCAAAAATGTTAAAACTGTCGAAAAAATAATTGTTACTCAATATCAGAATGGATTAGCGAAAAAAATTGATGTAGACCGTATTAAAGTAAACCTGGCCAATTTACAGACTCAGCGAGATCAGACTTTAAATGCAATTACACAATTAGAAAATCAATTAAAATTCTCTATGGGCATGCCGGTAAGCACAGATATCAACTTACCTAAAACAGAGCTTACTGAAGTTACAAAATTACCTCAGTTCACAGACTCTATTTCATTAGATAATAGAACTGAAGTGAAAATTCTAGACACACAAGACAAATTGTATTGGCTACAACGTAAGGCTTACGTGTCTGAATATTATCCTTCTTTAGCCTTAACAGGAAACTATACCTATTCAAGTCAGAGTGGTGGATTTGACTTTTTAAAGTCTAACCCCAGCGCTATTGCTTTTGGTGCATCCTCAGTTGGCCTGACACTAAAAGTGCCTATTTTCAATGGTTTCTTAACTCGCTCTAAAATCAGACAGGCTGATGTTGACATCCAAAAAGCAAAAGAAGACAGAAGGGAATCAACAAATGCTTTGAATATGGCTTATGAAAATGCTAAAATTCAATTAAGAAACAGCTTAGCTACAATTAATGCACAAAAGCAAAATGCTGAGCTTGCTGATGAGATCTACAGAAGTACACAAAACAATTACAACAACGGTTTGGCAAACTTAACCGACCTGCTAGATACAGAAAATGCTTTAACTCAAGCCCAAAATAGTTACAACCAGGCATTATTAAACTATAAAATTGCCGAAATACAATTAATCAAATCAAACGGAAATATAAAATCACTACTATAATGAAAAGAGTAATAATTACAATTTTAGTAATCATCATAGCCTTTGCGGGAATTGCTTTTGTACTAAATAATAATAAAAAGAAAAACCAAGAAAAAACAGACTTTGTAGCGAAAGGAAATGGCGCAATTGCTGTTAACGTCGCAACAGTCTCTAAAACAGTACCAGAGTTAGATTTCAATGCAAATGGAACTTTTGCGCCAATTCAAGAGTTAAATTTCTTATCAGAAAATGCTGGTCGCGTAAAAGCAATTTACGTTAAAGAGGGCTCTAGAGTAACTAAGGGCCAAGTATTAGCCAAAATTGATGCTGAGATTATCAACACGGACAGAGAAACAGCTGAAGCTACTTATCAAAACGCGTTAAAAGACGAAGCCAGATATCAAAGTTCTTATGCTACTGGCGGTGTAACTCAACAACAATTAGATCAGGCTAAATTGGCTACTCAAAATGCTAAATTACACTTGCAGGCATCTAAAAGAAGATTAAGTGATGCAAACATTAAATCTCCAATTAATGGTATAGTAAACAAAAAGTATATTGAAGTTGGTGCATTTGTTACAGCACAAGGAACCCAATTATTCGAATTGGTTGATGTATCTAAATTGAAATTAAAAGTTAATGTAAACGAAAGCCAGGTTGCTAATTTAAAAGTTGGTGATAAAGTATCTATTCAGTCAACTGTTTTTGCAGATGATAAATTTACTGGTAAAGTTACTTTCATAGCTGCTAAAGCAGATGGCGCGTTAAACTTTCCTATAGAAATTGAAGTTGAAAACAACATTAAAAACTCTTTAAAAGCAGGAATGTACGGTACAGCTTTATTTGATTTCCCAAAACAAGCTGCCAGCATTTTAATTCCACGCACATCTTTTGTAGGTAGTGTCAGCAGCAATCAAGTTTTCGTATTAGACAAGGCCAGCAATACTGCAAAAATCAGGAAAGTAGTAAGTGGTAGAATTTTAGGTGAAACGGTAGAAATTTTAAGCGGGTTAACCGAAGGAGAAACAGTAATTACAAGTGGTCAAATCAACTTAGTAGACAACACTCCAGTAAGTATTGTGAAATAAAACATTCTTATAAAGAAGCAAAATACAATTAAATGAAAATAGCAGAAATATCCATTAAACGACCTTCATTGGTAATTGTAGTTTTTACTGCATTAACCCTATTAGGCTTATTAAGTTATTTCTCACTAGGCTACGAATTATTACCTAAGTTCTCTCCAAATGTGGTATCGGTATCTACCATTTACCCTGGAGCATCGCCAAGTGAGGTCGAAAATACGGTTACTAAAAAAGTTGAAGACGCTGTGTCTTCGATGGAAAATGTAAAGAAAATCAACTCTACCTCATTAGAGGGTGTATCTATTGTTACTATAACGCTAACCGCAAGTGCAAACGTAGATTTATCTTTAAATGATGCACAACGTAAAGTAAATGCCATCTTATCTGATTTGCCTGAAGACGTAAAAACACCTTCATTGAGTAAATTCTCATTAGATGACATGCCAATTATCACGATTGCAGCAACTGCAAAAATCTCTGATATTGACCTTTACGACATTATAGATCAGAAAATTGCCCCAGAACTTTCTCGTGTTCCAGGAGTAGCCCAGGTATCTATAATTGGTGGTTCAGAAAGAGAAGTTAAAGTAGGAATTGATGCTGCTAAATTAAAGGGCTACGGTTTAACAATTGTACAGGTTCAACAATTGGTTCAAGGTTCCAACTTAGATTTCCCTACAGGTAGTGTAAAAGCAAATGGACAGGATATTTTAGTTCGTTTGTCCGGTAAATTCAATAGTGTAGATGAATTAAGAAATTTAGTAGTAACAACTACTGACAACGGTACTCAAGTTAGAATTTCAGACTTTGCCGATGTTCAGGAAAGTTCTAAAGAAGCTGAAAAAATTGCTCGTATCGATAGATCTAACTCATTAACCTTAAGTATTGTTAAACAAAGTGACGCCAATGCAGTAAGTGTAAGTGAAGGCATTAAGGCTACCATTGCAAAAACAAACGCCGATTATGCGAAAGTTAATGCCTTAAATTTAAAGATTGTTAACGATAGTTCTGTTTACACTTTAGAGTCGGCAGATGCGGTAATCCACGATTTAATGATTGCCGTTGTGTTGGTAGCATTTGTAATGCTTTTCTTCTTACACAGCTTAAGAAATGCGGTGTTTGTCATGATTTCTATTCCGGTATCATTGATTGCTACTTTTATTGCTATTAGTCAATTTGGGTTTACGTTAAACTTAATGTCATTACTAGGCTTATCTTTAGTAGTAGGTATCTTGGTGGATGATGCAATCGTTGTATTAGAAAACATTCAACGTCACATGGAAATGGGTAAAAACAAATTTAGAGCATCTTTTGATGCCACTAAAGAAATTGGATTTACTGTAATTTCCATCACCTTTGTAATCGTAGTAGTATTCTTACCTATTTCTATGAGTACTGGTTTGGTATCAAATATTCTTCGCCAGTTTTGTATTGTAGTAATTATAGCCACATTAATGTCGTTAATTACCTCATTTACAATTGTACCATTGTTATTCTCTCGTTTTGGTAAATTAGAGCGTATAGAAGGTAAAAATGCATTTGGCAAATTCATATTATGGTTTGAAAAACAATTAGCCAAATTCACAGTTTGGATCACAAGCATTCTTAACTGGAGTTTAAACCACAAAGCAATTACCCTAATTGGTGTATTTATGCTCCTTTTAAGTTCATGTGGTTTATTTACAGGTAAATATATTGGGTTTGAATTTTTCCCTAAATCAGATAAAGGTGAGTTCTTGGTACAGATTGAATTACCTAAAGACGCCTCTTTAGAATTAACCAATCAATATGCACTACGTGCTGAAAACTACTTAAGTAAAAAAGCAGATATAGAGCAATTAATTACAACAGTTGGTCAATCAAGTGGAGATATGGGAAGCTCACAAGCAACTGCTTACAAAGCAGAAATCAATGTAAAATTGGTAGCACGTGAACTTCGACCTGGAACCAGTAGTGATATATTAGCGAAGACTTATTCCAGAGAGTTAACCAATGAATTGATTGGTGCAAATGTAAAAACGGTGAACATCTCCATTATGGGTACTGCAGAGAATGCAAACATCCAGCTGGTAGTAACGGGTCCAGAGTTAGATAGCGCCATGCATTATGCAGAACAAGCAAAAGCTATTTTAGCTGGAATACCGGGAGCAGCAGAGACTAAACTTTCTGTAGAAAAAGGCACACCCGAAATTAATGTAAAAGTTGATCGCGATAAAATGGCTTCATTGGGTTTAACCTTACAAACTGTGGGTTTAACTATGCAATATGCTTTTAGCGGTAACACAGATGCTAAATATCGCAAAGGTCAATACGAATACGACATTAATGTTCAATACCAAGATTTTGACAAGAAAAACATTGATGATGTTCGTAACTTAACATTCATCAATAATAAAGGTCAGCAGATAAAATTGATGCAATTTGCAGATATCAAGGAAGATTCTGGACCATCACAGTTAGAGCGTCTAAACAAAACTACTTCGGTAACTTTAAAAGCACAATCAATTGGCCGTCCGACAGGTAGTATAGTCGAAGATTTCCAGGCAGCGCTTGATAAACAAGAAAAAGACGGAAAACTACATCGTCCGCTTGGAGTAAGTTATACCTGGGCTGGTGATCAAGAAAACCAAAGTGAAGGATTCGGTACTTTAGGTATAGCTTTATTAGCGTCAATTATATTGGTATACTTCATTATGGTTGGTTTGTACGATAGTTTTGTTTACCCATTAGTGGTAATGTTCTCTATCCCATTGGCAGTAATTGGTGCATTTTTAGCGCTTGCTTTGACCAATAATAACTTAGGTATTTTTACCATTTTAGGTTTAATTATGTTAATCGGTTTGGTAGCCAAAAATGCAATTATACTTGTCGATTTTACCAATCAAATGAAAGCAGAAGGTAAATCAACTCGTGAAGCCTTAATTTTAGCTAACCACGCTCGTTTACGTCCTATCTTAATGACAACCATTGCCATGGTAATTGGTATGCTACCTATCGCACTGGCTGCAGGAGCTGGAGCCGAGTGGAAAAATGGCTTGGCCTGGGTTATTATTGGTGGTTTGATCAGTTCATTGTTCTTAACATTAATAATCGTGCCTGTAATGTATCAATGGTTTGATAACATCCTGCATTTCTTTAAAATGGATAAAAAGGGCAGACCAATTGATGAATTAATTGCTGAAAATTACGATCATAAAGACGTACATGAATATGATATGAAGCATTAATCATATTTACACGATAAAAAAAACGGTCATCAGAATAAACTGATGACCGTTTTTTTTTGTCTGAATCAGACACTAAATTCTTATATTCCTCAGGAATACAAACTTCTTTAGAAAGCTTAAAATTTAAATATGTATCGCTCTGTTTTCAGTAGCAGCCATTGCCGCTTCTTTTAGAGCTTCAGTATAAGTTGGGTGAGCATGACAAATTCTAGCGATATCTTCTGCAGAAGCACGGAATTCCATAGCAACCACTGCCTCAGCAATCATATCTGCTGCACGTGGACCAATCATGTGTACACCTAAAATCTCATCAGTCTTAGCATCAGCCAATACCTTTACAAACCCATCAGTATCCATACTTGCTTTAGCACGTCCACTTGCTTTGAATGGGAAAGAACCAGCTTTATATTGAACACCTTGTTCTTTCAACTGCTCTTCAGTATAACCTACCGAAGCAACTTCAGGCCAGGTATAAACTACACCTGGAATGAGGTTATAATTGATATGTGGTTTTTGTCCAGCAATCCTCTCAGCAACGTATACACCCTCATCTTCCGCTTTATGCGCAAGCATCGCTCCTTTTATCACATCACCAATGGCATAAACGCCTGGTACAGTAGTCTCAAGGTGATCATTTACAGGGATTTTATTTCCTCTTTCTTCAGTCTTGATGCCAATATTCTCTAAGCCCAATCCTTCAGTATAAGCAGTACGTCCAACTGCAACGATACAATAATCAGCATCAAAGCTTACTTCTTCGCCTTTTGCATTCGTAGCTGTAACAGTTACTTTTTTACCTTTAGTTGTAGCACCTGTTACTTTATGCCCCATAAAGAATTCCATACCCAACGACTTTTTCAATACTCGCTGTAATTCCTTACCTAGACCAGCATCCATAGTACCGATGATAGAAGGCATAAATTCGATTACAGAAACTTTAGTTCCTAAACGAGCGTAAACAGAACCCAATTCAAGACCAATTACACCACCACCAATTACAATCATTTGTTTTGGCACTTCAGTAATATTCAAAGCCTCAGTAGAAGTAATGATACGTTTTTTATCTACAGGTAAGAAAGGCAAAGCAGTCGGTTTTGAACCGGAAGCAATAATTACATTCTTTGCAGTTATCGTTTCCGATTTACCATCTTTGGTAATCTTAATCGTGTTTTTATCAACAAAAGAACCTACTCCTTCAAAAGAGTCGATCTTATTTTTTTTAAATAAATACTGAATTCCAGCTGTATTTTGAGCTACCACATCATTTTTACGCGCGATCATTTGTGGCATATCAACTTTCAAATCTTTTAAGTTGATACCATGTGTTTGAAAAGTATGTGCGGCATTATGAAAATGCTCCGAAGAATCCAACAAAGCCTTAGATGGAATACAACCTACATTTAAGCAGGTACCACCAAAAGTTTTATATTTTTCTATAACTGCCGTTTTTAAGCCTAATTGGGCGCATCTTATCGCTCCAACATAACCGCCCGGGCCCGAGCCAATTACAACTACATCGTATTGCATATTAAGGATTTTTTTTTTCGTAAAGTTAAGAAACCTAAAGCGAATATTAGTCTTTACCTTATCCAAATACTATATTTATACACTAAAAAAACTATTATATGTCTTATGTTAAATCCATATGGCTGGCAATTGTATTTCTTTTTACGGCTCCTAACCTATTTGCGCAACAAACAGACTCTGCATATGTCCGACAGAACTATACAAAAATAGAAAGACGCATTACTATGCGGGATGGTGTCAAGCTTTTTACTTCCATTTATACCCCGAAAGACAACAGTAAAAAGTACCCTTTTCTGGTTAATAGAACACCATATACTGTATCTCCATATGGAGAAGAAAATTATAAAACCAGTTTGGGTAATTTTCCGGCGGAAATGAGAGAGGGATTTATTTTTGTATATCAGGATGTAAGGGGAAAATGGATGAGTGAGGGTAATTTTGATGATATCAGACCACAGATAGCTAATAAAAGAAGTAAGAAGGACATTGATGAAAGTTCTGACACCTATGATACCATTGACTGGTTGATCAAAAACATAAAAAATAACAATGGGAAAGTTGGCATTTATGGAATCTCCTACCCAGGATTTTACAGTACCACCGCTTTACCTGGAGCTCATCTTGCATTAAAAGCAGTATCACCTCAAGCACCAGTTACAGATTGGTTTATTGGTGATGATTTTCATCACAACGGCGCTTTGTTTCTTACTGATGCTTTTAGCTTTATGAGTACCTTTGGAGTACCCAGGCCAAAACCTATTACACCAGATAAAGGTCCAAAAGGTTTTACATACCCTATTAAAGATCTTTACAGATTTCATCTGGAAACAGGTTCGGTTAAAAATCTCAAAGAAAAATATTTTGCAGACAGTATCCGCTTCTGGAACAATCTATTTGCTCATCCTAATCTTGATACATTCTGGAGGGCAAGAAGTATCGTACAACACCTGACCAATATAAAGCCTGCTGTGATGGTGGTAGGTGGTTTTTTTGACGCAGAAGATGCTTATGGAACTTTTGCTACTTACAAATCAATTGAGAAGCAAAATCCTGGAGCGAATAATATAATTGTAGCAGGTCCCTGGTATCATGGCGGATGGATCCGCAGCAAAGGCGACAGCTTCGGAGATATTAATTTTGGCCAATCTACCAGTACTTATTACCAGGAAAATCTGGAACTTCCTTTCTTTAAATATCATCTTAAAGGTGAAGGTACTTTTAATCCTGCTGAAGCTACCATATTTATAACCGGCAGTAATGAGTGGAAAAAATTCAATGCCTGGCCGCCCAAAGAAGCAGAATCTAAAACATTGTATTTACAACCCAATGGAAAACTCGGTTTTGATAAAATTCAACGAACAGATAGCTGGGACGAATATGTAAGTGACCCTAATAGTCCAGTTCCTTATCAGGATGGAATACAAACAAAAAGAACTCGTGAATATATGATCGATGATCAGCGTTTTACTGCCAGCAGACCTGATGTAAAAGTGTATCAGACAGATGTGCTAACTGAAGACATAACACTGGCAGGCCCGGTTATGGCAAATCTGATAGTTTCTACCACTGGTACAGATGCTGATTATGTAGTGAAATTGATTGACGTATATCCGGAAGATAGTCCATCCCCTTCTCCTAACACCCAAAATATCATTATGGCTGGCTACCAGATGCTGGTACGTGGAGAGATTATGAGGGGGAAATACCGAAATGGCTT
This sequence comes from Pedobacter sp., assembly GCF_041645105.1. Lineage (GTDB taxonomy): Bacteria > Bacteroidota > Bacteroidia > Sphingobacteriales > Sphingobacteriaceae > Pedobacter. The sequence continues at coordinate 278,441 of NZ_JBAZQQ010000006.1, read as the reverse complement.
TGAAAACCCTGAACCTTTCATTCCAGGAATGGTTACCAAAGTAAATTATGCCTTACCTGATGTAGCCCATACCTTTAAAAAAGGTCACAGGATTATGGTACAGGTGCAAAATTCATGGTTTCCACTGGCCGACAGAAATCCTCAGAAATTCATGAATATTTACGAAGCAGATCCATCTGATTTTCAAAAAGCCACACACCGTATATTTCATGATGTAAACAATGCTTCTGCATTAACCCTTACCGTATTAAAACCATAATGAGAAGCTTAGTTCATAGTCTGTTTCTGATCTTGATAACCAGTTCGGTATTTTCAAGCATAAATGGAAATGCCCAGTTATTAAAGGAAAAGAAATACTTTACGAGAGCAGACAGTCTCCGTGGCAATTTAACGCCCTTACGAACCTGTTATGATATCAATTATTACCATCTTAATGTTAAAGTAGATATAGATAGCAAGTCCATCATTGGCAGCAATGAATTCCAGTTTACTGCAACAGAGAACTTGAACAAGCTTCAATTCGATCTGTTTAATAATTTAATTGTGGAAAAAATAACATATAAAGGAGCCGAACTTCCATTTAAACGAGAGTTTAATGCTGTATTTATAACCTTTCCCCATGAAATCACAAAAGGTTCAATAGAGAGTTTTACAGTATTCTATTCCGGAAAACCTGTTATTGCGAAAAACCCACCCTGGGATGGTGGCTTTATCTTTTCAAAAGACAAATCTGGTAATCCCTGGGTATCGGTAGCCTGTCAGGGCTTAGGTGCAAGCAGCTGGTGGCCAAATAAAGACCACCAAAGTGATGAGGTTGATAGTATGATGATCAGCATCAGTGTACCTAAAGATCTTCAGGAGATTTCAAATGGAAAGCTGCGAAGTATAAAAAAAATAGACGAAAACTACACTCAATACAACTGGTTTGTAAACAACCCCATTAACAATTATAATGTCAGCCTATACATTGGTAAATATGCGCATTGGACAGATGAATATATTGGTGAAAAAGGAAAGTTAAATATAGATTACTGGTCCTTAAAAGAAGACAGTACCTTAGCCAGACCGCATTGGAATGCAGATGTTAAGCCTATGTTAAAGTCATTTGAGCATTGGTTTGGTCCTTATCCTTTTTATGAAGATGGATATAAACTTGTCCAGGCACCACATCTTGGCATGGAACACCAAAGCGCTATCGCTTATGGTAATAATTTTAAAATGGGATACAATGGAAGCGACCTTTCTGGCTCTGGCTGGGGACTAAAGTTTGATTTTATTACCATCCATGAAAGTGGCCACGAATGGTTCGGGAACAATATCACCAGTAAAGATGTAGCTGATATGTGGGTACATGAAGCATTCACCTGCTATTCTGAGACTTTATTTACAGAATCAATATCAGGAAAAGAGGCCGCCTCTTCTTATGTTATAGGGATAAGAAAAAACATCAACAATGACCGGCCTATTGTAGGAATCTACAACGTTAACCACGAAGGCTCAGGAGACATGTATTATAAAGGTGCAAATCTTATTCATATCATCAGACAACTTATCAATAATGATGAAAAATTCCGGAGCATACTACGTGGTCTGAACAAGACTTTTTACCATAGTACAGCTACAGGTCAGGAAGTTGAAGATTATATCAGCAAACATAGCGGATTAACTCTAAACAAAGTTTTTAATCAGTATCTACGTAAGACAAAAATCCCAACACTGGAATATCAAATCAAAAATGGCCTTCTTAAATACCGATGGATTGCTGATGTAAAAGACTTTGATATGCCAGTAAAAGTAACACTCAAGCCAGGTAGCTTTAGCTTTATTACACCATCTACCAATTGGAAAAGCATTATCATCGATAAATCAATTAGCAATAGATCATTTAAAACAGATCCGAACTTTTACATTAACATTAAACAAGCCATTTAAAACCTGGTATAGAATGCTAATTGGACTGCATGATTAATAGTGTTGTTCGAACGTCCTTTAAGATATTGATTTAGGTATCCTACTTCTATATCAAAACTTTTGTTAAATCGATATCCACCAGCACCATATGCACGATTTTGATCAAACAACTTCCCATTTAACTGGTCCTTGTTTTGAACGTTAAAAAACAATTCATTCTGCAAAGCTACAAAAGGGCCTTCTGTAAATGATTCTTGTTGATCAAGAACAGGGAGAATCACTCTAAAAAAATACCTGAACCTTTGAGAAAAAACATCTCCACCCACTGTCTCTATAAAACGTTGCTCCAATCGGAAACGATGTTGCGCATACACAGGATTAATTCTATGCGTATAAATATATTGTTCCCAGATGCGGTGTTCTATCAAGGTATTACTTACATCATTCTGTTTTAGATAAGTATTTGTCAGCAAATATCCTGTAGTAGCATTACTGTTCTTATTTATATAATAGGTTACTCCTGGCCTGAACAAAACATTCCTAATACCATCCCAATCATTTGCTGTCCTTAGCTGTACATCAAGATGTAATCCCCATTTATCATTAAATTTTGTTCCATTTAACAACATAAGCCATCCGGAGTTTTGATTTACATGCTGGGAAAAGCTATTCAGCATAAAAAGCGAAAAGAAAAATGTAAAGATTAAATGTTTCATATGTTTAGGATCGGGTCAAATGCCTAAAATAAAAAACTAATGTCAAAAAAAAGGCTCCAGATATACTCCGGAGCCTTTATATATTGAATATTTTACAATATTACACGCCTAAAAGCAATCTAGCCGGATCTTCCAATAATTGTTTAACCCTAACCAGGAAGCCTACAGACTCTCTTCCGTCAATGATTCTATGATCATAAGACAAGGCAACATACATCATCGGACGAATCACAACTTCACCTTTCTCAGCAATTGGACGCTCGATGATATTGTGCATACCTAAAATCGCCGATTGAGGAGCATTGATAATTGGAGTAGACATCATTGAACCAAAAACACCACCATTGGTGATTGTAAAGGTTCCCCCTGTCATTTCCTCGATTGTCAATTTGCTATCACGAGCTTTAGTTGCCAATTCAATTACAGTCTTTTCAATCTGAGCAAGGCTCATACTTTCCGCATTTCTGATAATTGGAACAACCAATCCTTTAGGTGCAGAAACAGCAATTGAAATATCAGCAAAATCATTGTAAACAACTGACTCACCATCAATACGTGCATTTACAGCAGGGAAATCCTTAAGGGCCTCGCACACAGCTTTAGTAAAGAAACTCATGAAGCCTAAGCCTACACCGAATTTCTCCTTAAACTGATCTTTATATTTACCACGTAAATCCATTATGGGCTTCATGTTTACTTCGTTAAAAGTAGTTAACATGGCCGTTTCATTTTTAACAGTAACCAAACGTTTAGCTACTGTCTTACGTAATGGAGACATTTTTTCTCTACGCTCGTTTCTTGAACCTGCAACAGGAGCGGCAACTGTTGATTTAGGAGCTTCAGCTTTAGCAGCCGGAGCAGCTGTTTTCTGAGCATTCACGGCATCTTCTTTTGTAATTCTGCCATCAACACCAGTTCCTTTGACACCAGTAGGGTCAACACCTTTTTCAGCAAGAATTTTACCTGCAGAAGGTGAAGGTGTACCAGTAGCATAGCTCTCTCCAGATTTTTCTGCTACAGGAGCAGCGGTTTTATCTGCAACAGCTGGTTTTTCAGCAGCAGGAGCAGCCTCTTCCTTAGCTTTTGGAGCGGCACCACCATCTTCAATTTTACAAACTACAGCACCTATCGCTAAAGTATCACCTTCAGCAGCTACTGTTTTTAAAGTTCCAGCTTGCTCAGCAGTAAGTTCAAATGTTGCTTTATCAGACTCTAGTTCTGCTATCACTTCATCCATTTCTACCACATCGCCATCATTTTTCACCCAACGTGATAAAACAACTTCAGTTATCGACTCGCCTACAGGCGGAACTTTTATTTCTATACTCATAACAGGTGTATTATATTTTTCTAATCTACATTAAATACTTTACTCACAGACTTATTCGCAATATTCTTTTCTTGCGCTGTAACAGCCATTTCAAATGCTTTGGCTAATATATATGCCTGTTGATCGGCGTGTTGCTTCGCAAATCCAGTAGCTGTACTGCTGCTCTCTTTTCTTGAAACCAATTCTATGTCACCAAAAATAGTTTTTCTCAATTTGCGCAACAAATATGGCCATGCCCCCATGTTTTCAGGCTCTTCCTGAACCCAAACGGCTTCTTTAGCATTTTTATATTTTTTGTATACAGCTTCCATTTGTTCAACAGGTAAAGGATACAATTGCTCTAAACGAACTATAGCTACATCCTTAATCTGATCTTTTTGTTGTTTCTCTAACAACTCATAATAAATCTTACCACTACAGAATAATACTCTCTTAACCGCTGCCGGTTTAACATTAGCATCATCAATAATCTCCTGGAATTTACCTTCAGTAAAATCAACTAGTGGTGATACACATTGTGGATGACGTAATAAACTCTTAGGTGTAAATACAACTAATGGTTTTCTAAAATCACGTTTAAATTGTCTGCGTAAAGAATGGAAGAAGTTTGCAGGAGTAGTGCAATTTGCAACCTGCATGTTATAGTCTGCGCAAAGCTCCATAAAACGCTCAATCCTTGCAGATGAGTGCTCAGGACCTTGTCCTTCATAACCATGAGGTAATAACATTACCAAGCCATTTTCACGTTGCCATTTTGTTTCTGCACTGGCAATATACTGATCAACTACAATTTGAGCTCCATTAAAGAAATCTCCGAACTGAGCTTCCCAGATTGTTAAGGCATTCGGATTGGCCATGGCATAACCATACTCAAAACCTAAAACACCATATTCTGATAAATGTGAATTGTAAATATCGAACGGAGCCTGTTGATCAGATAAATTAGCCAACGGGATATATTCTTCTTCCGAATCTTCTAACTTAATTACAGCATGGCGGTGTGAAAAAGTTCCACGTTCCACATCTTGTCCACTTAAACGAACTCTCTTACCTTCGGCAAGTAAAGTTCCATATGCAAGTTGCTCACCCATAGCCCAGTCAAAAACATGTGTAGTATTTGCCATCTTGCTACGCTCTTCAAAAAGTTTTTCAATTTTCTTAAAGAACTTCTTATTAGAAGGTAAGGTGCTGATTCTTTTTGCAATTTCCAGTAAAGTACTTTCTTTAACTGATGTTACTGGCGAGCTTTCAAAATCTTTCGGTGTAGCAATGCGCATATCTGCCCATGCACCACCAAACTTCACATCCTGATAAGTTGAGGTCAATGCTTTCGCTTCATTCAAACGTTCCTGCAAATAGCCACGGAATTCTTTTTCCATATCTTTTGCAAAACCTGCCTCAATAGAGCCTTCCTTAACCAATTGGTCTATATAAATGTCTCTTGAATTTGGGTGTTTCTCTATTGCTTTATATAATAAAGGTTGAGTGAATTTAGGTTCATCCGATTCATTGTGTCCAAACCTACGGTAACATAAAATATCAATAAATACGTCATTTCTGTATTTCTGACGATATTCCATAGCCAGGTTAATGGCATATACCAAAGCTTCTACATCATCCCCGTTCACATGAAACACTGGTGATAAAGTAACTTTAGCGATATCAGTACAATAAGTACTGGTTCTTGCATCTTTAAAGTTCGTTGTAAAACCAACCTGGTTATTAATAATCAGGTGAATGGTACCTCCGGTTTTATAACCATCAAGACCAGCCATTTGAATTACCTCGTAGACAATACCTTGTCCGGCAACAGAAGCATCACCATGGATCAGGATCGGTGCAATACGAGCATTATCACCACCATATTTAAAGTCGATCTTAGACCTGGTCATACCTTCAACCACTCCGTTTACTGTTTCCAGGTGCGAAGGATTAGGACAAAGACTCAAGTGAACATTCTTACCATCATTTGTAGTTACGTCCGTAGAGTAACCAAGGTGGTATTTTACGTCCCCTCCAAATGGAGATTCAGCACTATAGCCTTTACCTTCAAACTCAGCAAAAATCTCTTTATAAGATTTCTGCATGATATTGGCCAGAACATTTAAACGTCCTCTATGCGCCATACCAAGTACAAATTCTTCAATACCAAGCTCTGCACCTTTCTCAATTACTGAATCCAGAGCAGGGATCAGCGCTTCAGCACCTTCCAATGAAAATCTCTTCTGACCAAGGAATTTAGTTCCCAGGAAATTCTCAAAACTAACAGCCTCGTTCAGCTTCTTTAAAATACGAGTCTTCTCTTCAATAGAGAAGTCTTCCGTATTACGCGTGCTTTCCATTTTATCCTCTAACCAGGAAAGGACTTCAGGCGTACGTAAATATTTATATTCAACCCCGATCGAACTACAGTAAGTTTGCTTCAGGACAGTGATGATGTCACTTAATTTAGCTGCACCAATTCCAAGCTCCACACTTGCGTTAAAAACAGTATCAAGATCAGATTGAGCCAGACCAAAATTCTCAAGATCAAGTGTAGGTAAATGCTGACGTCTTTCTCTAACCGGGTTGGTATGTGTAAATAAATGACCCCGTTGGCGATAGCCATTGATCATGTTTAACACATTAACCTCCTTTAGGAAATGTTCCGGAGCTTCAGCACTAACAGGAGCTCCAGAAGCACCTTTTCCAAAGTCAAAGCCTTCAAAAAACTTCTGCCATCCAAATTCAACTGAGTTTGCATCTTCTTTATAAGATTGGTATAACGAGTCTACGTATTCGGCGTTTGCGCCGTTGAGATAAGATAAATTATCCATTATGGTTTAAATATGCTATAAGTGTTGCAAAATTAGGATTTTACCTCATAATAAAGGCAAGATTCTTTATAATTCTTCAAGAAAATCTACCATTTGACATACATTCTTCAAAGGGGTAAGCCGATCATTTACAAGAACATCAAATTCGGAGATCAAGCTTCCTGCAACAAGAACTGGAACATCTACATAATCCAATACTTTAGCAATGATTTTATTAATGTCTTTTCCTATATTTAATGAGGTTAAAACAACAAACATATAGTCGGGTTTATAAGAGTGGATAACCTTTTTAAGGTCTGGATAAGGGACTTCCCCCCCTAAATAAAGGGCATCATGCCCACAACTCTTAAGTAAATACCTCGCAAACAACAGACCTGTTTCATGCATCTCCCCTTCTGGTAAAAACAGCACAAAGCGTAATGGCTTTTCAATTTCAGGCTTTTTAACCTTATCAATCTCAACAATCATCCTATCTCTAATCAGATTAGCAGCAAAATGTTCCTGCGAGGGATCAATAGTTCCAGTTTGCCAAAGCATTCCTATTCGTTTCATAAAAGGGAATAAAACAATGTCCATCGTTTTAACCAAGCCCATTGTTTTAATGCAACCAGAAAGAATAGAAGAGAAAGCTTTTTCATTGTATTGCAATGTGGCTTTGGAAAGATTCAATACCTGAACAGCGTCATTATCCCATTTAGAATTGAGCTGTACCACCAGATCTATCATCTGTTGTTTACTTAGTTTGGAAATTCTGCTGATCTTATAGCCATTCTCATTCAATGCAACTATATTCAATAGCATTTTTAAGTCTTCCTCATCATAATACCTGATATTGGTAGGCGTCCGTTTTGGGGGAACAAGATTATACCTTGTTTCCCAAGCCCTGATGGTATGAGCTTTAATGCCTATAAGGGCCTCTATATCGCTGATCGAATATTTTTTCACCTTGATTATAACAACAAAACTTAAACAACTTTGTTTAAAATACAAATTTGTTTAACTTTTCATCAAAATCAAAATGTAGAGCTATTACTATCAAGCAAAAGAAGGTTGATCCGGAACTTCAACCTCTAAAATTTTAAATTGTTTATTTAAATCAACGCCATTTTTGGACTTGACATCTTTAGTCAGACCGGCAATACTTGCCCAATTACCCCAGTTACTGGCCGCAGCATAATCTATTAGCTTTTCTTCAAAATAAGCCGCACCACATGTCCAGTGAATTCTCTGTATGTGAATCAGATAAGTAGCTACAAGCTGTCGACCAATATGAGGAATAAATCCAGTTGTATTCAAATCAAACATGTACTTATCTACTACAGAATTCCCTGTTTTACCCAACTTCCAGTTATCCAACTCCTCACCCCCAACTGCTGCATAAAGAACTTCATTCTCCAATTTTTCTTCCTGAAAGAAAGCAATACCATGTTTTTTAAACATAAACCTAAAATAGTCTCTCCACAATAGCCCTAATAGAATTTGGTTAAAATGAATATTTGTTCCGAATTTACTTTCAGCTTCTTTAACTTGCCAGTAAACCATTCTAGGTGACAAACAACCTAAAGCCAACCAGGCCGACAACTGTGATGAAAACCCAGCTTTGTCTATATTGGTCTTGGCATTTTTCAGATAGATAGCTGAACCAACAGCAAATAATGACTTCAAGTGTTGTAATCCAGCCTCTTCTCCACCCTCAGGATAACCTTTAAAATTTTCATTGCCATTTAACACGAATCCTAATTCCTCTAAGGAAGGGACCTCACCCCATTCCTCATTCTCAACGAAAGCAATACTTTCAGGTGATGAAAAACAAGACTTTACAATGGCATCTCTTTCTGTTTTCTTTTTAAACTGAGAAAAGATATCTGGAATATCTTTTATAGGAAAAGGAAGGTCTTCTTTATTATAAAGCGTATGCCCAATAAAGTGTCTCAAATTAACTTTAAGAGTCCACAATAGGTCTTCTACATTGTCGGAAATAAGCGTCTCTTCTGGTGCAACTTCACGATGATGATATACTTCAGCAATATCAAAACGTTCAACCAATTCCTTTAAATGATCTTCAGGTCTTCCTTGAACAAAAAGAATATCTCCTCCCATTTTACGAAATGCAGTTCTTAATGATTTCAAACTACCTCTTAAAAACTCAGCTCTAAAAATACCGGTCTTAGCTGTGCCAAATCTGGTATCATCAAAATAACGAGGATCAAAAAAGTAAACTGGCAAAATACTGTCAGATTTAGCGATAGCTTCAACTAACATTTCATTATCATGCAAGCGGAGATCATTTCTAAACCAAACTAATATTTTTTTGTTTTTCATTATATATTACTGTCTCTTAATGACTACGAGGTTTGAAAAGTTTTTTGCGACAAACTCAAAATTATGGCATTTTTAATCTTAATACTAATATAACAGCCAATATTTACATAAGCAGAACAAAACCTTTACGATAAAAAGATAATTTAGAGAAATAAGGGGGCCAATACATGAATAAGAAGATTTTGATTACAGGTGCTACAGGAATGATTGGACGAAAATTAATCCATTCTTTACAAAAGGCTGGACATACTATCTCCATTCTCTCCCGAAACAAGGTAAATATTTATGGAGTAAAATCATATATCTGGGATGTTGATCAGGGCCATATTGACCCCAAATGTATGTCAGATACCGACACCATCATTCATCTGGCTGGAGAAAATATTGCGTCAAAAAAGTGGACAGAAAAGCGCAAACAACAAATTATTAATAGCAGAGTATTATCGACCCAGTTATTATACAAAACAATAAAAGAGAGCAATGCCAATATTAAGAATTTCCTATCTGCTTCGGCAGTGGGATATTATGGCGATTGCGGCGAGGAAATTCTGACAGAAGATTCTGCTGCAGGCTTTGGCTTTTTAGCAGAGTGTTGCAAACGTTGGGAAAATGCCGTCGATCAAGGCAAATCACTTAGCTTGAGGATAGTAAAATTCAGAATTGGCTTTATACTTGCCAAAGGAGAAGGAGCCTTGCCATCTTTAGAAAAACCGATAAAATTCTTTGCAGGGGCAGCTTTGGGAACAGGTAAACAATGGATACCATGGGTACATATTGACGACATTGTTTCTATGTTTATAAATGCAGTAGAAAACCCAAGATTCCATGGAGCCTACAATGCCTGTGCTCCATTTCCGGTCACTAATTTAACTCTAACAAAATCTATTGCTCATAAACTTCGTCGTCCGGTATGGCCTTTGAACGTACCAGAAACGATACTCAAGTTAATCCTGGGAGAAATGAGTGAGGTAATTTTCATCAGTACAAATACCTCAGCTCAAAAACTATTATCAACAGATTTTAAATTTCAGTTTACCCGTCTAGAGGATGCATTATCCGACATTTATGACTAATACATATCAGTTAGTAACACTAACAATCTCAATATCAAAATCAAGAATTGCGTTTGCTGGAATACTCACATTTCCGTTTCCATCTCTTTGAGCTGTCTGTCCATAACCTAAATCAGAAGGAATCAGAAGTCTTATTTTACCACCTACTCCAATTTTACCTGGAATAACTTCTGTCCATCCTTTAATTACACCATCAAGCAGAAACTCAACACCGTCAGTACTCGAATCAAATACAGACCCATCAAGTAATCTTCCGGTATACTTTACCTTTACTTTGGAAGTTGGCTTAACATCCCCTTTACCTGTACCTTCAGCAGAAATGATATAACGAACTCTGCTTGGATCTGTTACTGGATTTAAACCTTTTGCTGCAACAAACTTATCCAACAAATAATTATCCATTTCTACCCAGTTTTTCTGAGTAAGCAAGGCTAAATCGATTACGATAATCTCATTAGATTCTACTCCAAATGTTTTATTGCCATTTTTACCAAATGCCATACTTGAAGGTAAAATAACTCTTGCTGTTCCACCTTTTTGAAGTTTAGAAAGTGTAAGTCTAACAGCTGGAATATCCTTAAAACCAAATCTATCGGTATAACCTAAGAAATTACGTGGAATCTGGTAATCTGAATTCTTAAAAAATGAAGCACCACTAGCATGTTTAAAATCATAAGTATAGAATACAGAATCGGTTCTATCAACAGCTCCACCTGTCCCTTTATCAAGAATCTTATAATGATATCCCAATGTATCCACTCCCCCTGTTAGGTTATTATTTTTAATATACTCCGCTATCTGACGCTTATCTAAAGCGTCAATAGTTTCATACTCTTTTTCACATGAATTGAACAGCACTAAACAGCCTAACAAGGCAATAGTATATAATGATAAATTTTTAATCATTTGGGGTTTTTATTTACAGAAACTATTTCTAAGGTAATATCTAATATTGAATTTGGTGGTATTCTTGGTGAAGTAATCGCTCTTTGCTGATAAGCCAGTGTTGAAGGAATCAGTAACCTGATCAATCCTCCAGGTCTAATTAAGCTAACTCCAGTCTTCCATCCTTCGATGTATCCGGGAAGCATAAACTTAAACGTACTATCGACACTTCTACTCAACAAAACCGAGTCTTTTAAAATTTTTAAAGTATAATTACTATACACTGTATCTGTCTGAACAACTTGATTTCCTGCTCCTGATTTGATGATATTATAATACAAACCTGAACTGTGTTTAGTCGCCGTCACACTACTGTCCGCCATATACTTAACGATAATAGCGTCGTCAATCTCCAATTGCTTTACCCCATCATAGGGTACTTCTTTCTCGCAGGCAACAAAAGCTACTGCTATCATAAAAAAGCCCAACAAGCCAGTGGTTTTTAACATAATTCACAAAAATAGTCTTTTATTGCCGATGGCGCAATTTTTAACCAATTTTAACAATTTCCATATAGTCTTTCTTCTAAACTTGTAACAGTTTGCATCATTTAATTATGGGTAAAAGATCGATGAAGCAGCCCCCTCAATAATCTATTAGAGTAAAATATGATTCCATAAAAAACCCGTAATCAAATTGATTACGGGCCTTCCAGTTTTAATTATGAATCGTTTCTTTATAGAATATTAGTAACAATACTTATTAGCATTAATCAATTGCTGTGCCACTTTTTGCCTTGCATCTTTTACATTAAATGCCTCCATTTTGGTAAATCTTCTTAAACCTACCATCATCATCCTTTGCTCATCACCCTCCGCAAATGCCCATAGTGCTTCTTTACCCGCTTTCTGAACTGCATCTACTGCTTCAACAAAATAAATACGCATCATATTCAGTTGTCCCTCGCAAGCTTCCTCTCCACGCATACTTACCAACTTTTCCGTTCTTAACATAGCAGATTCAGCCACATACACATAACTCGCCATATCTGCAATATTCATCAATATCTCTTGCTCCTTTGATAAGCTCATCATTAACTTCTGGACAGCCGCCCCAGCAACCATAAGTGTTGCCTTTTTCAGGTTTTTAATGATCTTCTTTTCCGCCGCAAACAGCGTATCATCTTCCTCACCAAATTCCGGAATCGACATCAATTCCGCAGCAACAGCAGCTGCTGGCGTCATCAAATCAAGTTCCCCTTTCATCGCACGCTTCAACATCATATCCACCGTAAGCAGCCTATTGATTTCGTTTGTACCTTCAAAAATCCTGTTGATTCTTGCATCACGGTAAGCACGATCCATTGGCGCATCGGCTGAGAAGCCCATACCACCATAAATCTGTACACCTTCATCAACAACATAATCCAAAGCTTCAGAACCCCATACTTTCAAAATTGCACATTCGACAGCAAACTGCTCTGTTGATTTCAATTTAGCCTTGCCTTCATCCATCCCTCCTGCTACCAATGCATCAAATGCATCGTCAATATTCTGACCAGCTCGGTAGTTGGCAGATTCAACAGCATAGACCTTAGTCGCCATTTCCGCAAGCTTATACCTGATAGCCCCATACTTAGAAATTTGACGATCAAATTGAACCCGTTCATTCGAATAATTTACTGCAGTATCAATTACAGATTTCGATGCGCCAATAGCAGCAGCGGCTAACTTAATTCTACCAATATTTAGAATGTTAACGGCCATTTTAAAACCATTCTGACGATCAGAAAGCATATTCTCTACCGGCACATGGCAGTCATTAAAAAACACCTGCCTCGTTGAAGAACCCTTGATCCCCATTTTATGTTCTTCCGGATTCATCGTAATACCACCAAATCCACGCTCTACTATAAAAGCAGTCAGATTAGCATCATCATCAATCTTTGCAAACACAATAAAAATATCCGCAAATCCGCCGTTGGTAATCCACATTTTCTGACCATTGATCACATAATGTTTACCATCTTCAGACAATTTAGCTTTTGTCTTTCCGGAATTAGCGTCTGAACCTGAGTTTGGCTCGGTCAAACAATAAGCAGCTTTCCACTCCCCTGTCCCTAACTTAGGGATATATTTGCTTTTTTGCTCCTCAGTCCCGTAATATAAAATTGGTAAAGTTCCAATTCCAGTATGTGCCGATAGGGCCACAGCAAAAGAATGTCCTGCACCAATTACATCAGCAACCAACATTGAAGTATTAAAGTTCTTTCCAAATCCACCATACACTTCTGGAATGGAAACACCCAGAATCCCCAAGTCTCCTGCTTTGTCCATCAATGAAGGCATCAATCCTTCTTCTTGTGTATCTATACGGTCTAAATTAGGATATACTTCCGCTACCAGAAAGTCCCGGCAGGTCTGCGCAATCATTAATTGTTCTTCATCAAATTCCTCAGGAATAAATACATCCTGATAAGTGGTTTCTGTTATCAAAAACTCGCCACCTTTAATCGCTTTTTTATCTGTAGCTTCCATTTTTTTTGATTAAATCATTGTTCATTACTAAAGCATTTCAAAAATACCAGCGGCGCCCTGACCAGTTCCTACGCACATGGTGACCATTCCATATTTCTGATTCCTTCTTTTTAATTCATTAAATATTTGTACGGATAATTTAGCACCAGTACATCCAAGGGGGTGTCCAAGCGCAATTGCACCTCCATTTACATTTAACAGATCAGGGTTAAGATGAAGCTCCCTTACAATTGCCAAAGATTGGGAAGCAAAAGCTTCATTTAATTCGATCAGATCAATTTGATCAAGTGTCATACCTGCTTGTTTTAATGCCTTAGGTATTGCATATATAGGACCAATTCCCATAATTCTCGGGGGAACACCCGCAATGCCATAGCTTACCAAACGAGCAATAGGTTCAACTCCAAGTTCTTTCATTTTCTGCTCAGAAACGACAAGTACAAATGCTGCACCATCAGAAGTTTGTGAGGAGTTACCAGCTGTAACTACACCGTCAGCAGCAAATACAGGCTTTAATTTAGCAAGCTTTTCTATAGAAGTATCTGCTCTTGGACCTTCATCTGTATCCACAATATAACTACGGGTTTTCTTTTTCATATCCGCATCCAGGTAATTCTCATTTACTGTAATCGGCAATACACCCTCTTTTAAATGTCCATTTTTAATAGCCTCAACGGCTTTTTGATGTGAATGATAAGAGAATATGTCTTGATCTTCTCTGCTTACATTGTATTCCTTTGCAACGGCCTCTGCTGTCAAGCCCATTCCCCAATACCAATCCGGATTAGTTTTGGCCACATCAGCATTCGGAACAATCTTCCATCCTCCAAAAGGCATACCCGACATCACTTCTACACCACCAGCAATAATACAATCGGCCATTCCGCTTTTAATCTTCGCCACTGCTGTAGCAATGGTTTCCAATCCAGATGCACAATATCTGTTTACAGTAACCCCAGGTACCTTATCTGTATTTAATCCCATCAAAGAGATCATACGGGCAATATTCAATCCTTGCTCCGCCTCAGGAGTGGCATTACCTACAATTACATCATCAATCTGCTCAGTATCCAGGTTTGGCACAGAAGCCACCAGTCCCCTGATTACCTCCGCTGCCAGATCATCAGCCCTCGTGAAACGAAATACACCACGTGGAGCCTTGCCCACTGCCGTACGATATCCTGCTATAATATATGCTTCTTGCATGTCTTATCTTTTTTAAGCTAAAATTAATTCCTTAAAGGTTTACCCTTAGTAACAATACTCTGAATACGTTCCAAAGTCTTTCTTTCACCGCAAAGCGACAAGAACACCTCCCTTTCCAGATCAAGTAAATACTGCTCTGTAACTTCAGTTGGTGCAGAAAGATCACCACCACACATTACCCATCCCAGTTTTTCAGAAATCTTCTTATCATGTTCTGAAATATAATGTCCAGAGTACATCGTATTGGCACCAGCATATACAATACCCAGACCCTGTTTACCTAATACTTTAATGTCCTTACGTCTTACCGGCTGGGTATATCCTGCATCAGCAAGTTCAAGAGCTTTGGCCTTAGCATCAGCAATTAACCTACTTCTATTCATAGAAATAGCATATTTATCCTTTAGCAAATAACCCAATTCAAAAGCCTCAACAGCAGAGGTAGAAACCTTAGCCATTCCAATGGTTAGGAACCTATCCTTTAAAGCATTCTGAACAATCTGGTCATCACGATATTCATCAGAAGCACGAAGTGCAAACTCTTTCGTACCACCACCTCCAGGAATAACTCCAACACCGAACTCCACTAATCCCATATAAGTTTCTGCATTCAACTGAACATGATCCGCATGTAAACTGAACTCACAGCCACCACCCAACGTTAAGTTATGTGGAGCTACAACTACAGGAATCGAGGAGTACCTGATTCGCATAGAAGTGTTTTGGAACATTCTGATGGCCATATTTAATTCTTCCCACTCCTGTTCAACCGCCATCATAAAGATCATTCCTACATTAGCTCCCGCCGAAAAATTTGCCCCATCATTTCCTATCACTACTCCTCTATAATCCTTTTCGGCCATATCAATCGCTTTATTGATAGCTTGTAGGGTATCACCACCAATGGTATTCATTTTAGAATGAAACTCTACATTCAGAATCCCGTCCCCAAGGTCAATAATAGAAGCGCCAGAATTTTTCCAGATCACTTTATTTGCTCTCAGATTATCAAGAATGATAAATTCTTCCGCCCCCGGTACGACCTTATAGCTTTTAGAAGGGATATCGTAATATTTCCTAATTCCATCTTCAACTTTATAGAAAGATGTATTTCCAGCCTCAAGCATTTCATGAACCCAGGCAGCAGCCTCGTGTCCATATTTCTTCATTCCTTCAATAGATTCAGCAATACCTACGGCATCCCAAACCTCGAATGGACCAAGATCCCATCCAAAACCAGCACGCATGGCATCATCAATTCTATACAACTCATCAGAAATTTCAGGAATTCTGTCAGACACATATTCAAACAAACCAAAGAAAGAAGCTCTGAACAACTCTCCCGCTTTGTCCTTTCCAGCGGCAAACACTTTCATTCTATCTCTTACATTCTCGATAGGCTTGGTCAGATCCAGTGTTGCAGATTTCACTTTAACCTGCGGCCTATATTCCAGGGTCTTTAAGTCAAGTGCCAATATTTCTGTTTTGCCCTCTGCAGTTTTTGTCTTTTTATAAAAACCTTGTCCGGTTTTATCACCCAACCAATTGTTGGCTTCCATTTTTTCTACATAAGCAGGTAAATTAAATAAGTCATGAGCTTTGTCATCCGGACAATTGTCGTACAATCCTTTAGATACCTTAATCATGGTATCTAAACCTACCACATCTGTGGTACGGAAAGTGGCAGATTTTGGCCTACCCAATGCTGGCCCAGTAAATTTATCTACTTCCTCAACGGTAAGTTCCATTTTTTCTACCAGATGAAGTAAAGCCATAATTGAATACACTCCTACTCTATTAGCAATAAACGCCGGGGTATCTTTACAGAGCACGGTTGTTTTACCTAAGAATTTATCCCCATAATGCATCAGAAAATCCACCAGTTCAGACTTAGTATTAGGAGTAGGAATAATTTCCAATAATCTTAAATAACGAGGTGGGTTGAAAAAATGGGTTCCACAGAAGTTCGCTTTAAAATCTTCCGAGCGTCCTTCAGCCATCAAATGAATAGGTATTCCAGAAGTATTTGAAGTGATCAAGGTGCCAGCCTTACGATATTGCTCAACCTGTTCAAAAACTTTCTTCTTGATTTCAAGGTTTTCCACTACAACTTCTATGATCCAGTCGTAGGTTGCAATCTTTGCCATATCATCCTCAAAATTTCCGGTTGTAATTTTATTCAGAACTTTTTTCGAATATACCGGAGAAGGGTTTGTTTTTACTGCATTTTGCAAAGCTGTGTTTACAATAGTGTTTTTATCACCCTCTTTTGCTGGTATATCCAGCAAAAGTACTTCTACTCCTATGTTCGCAAAGTGACAGGCAATACGTGAGCCCATAATACCTGAGCCCAACACTACTACTTTATTTATCTTTTTGTTCATCATGTTCAACTGGAATTTTATATGCCAATGTAAGTTTGTTCAATTTCTGCAGGGTTATTAAAAGGTTATTTTTTTCAATAGTACTCAGGTTCTTTGCCAGGTACTCGTTAAAAGCAATCACAACTCCCTTAGCCATATGTCTTTTTTCATAACCAAGTTCCGTCAGAAAAACCTTTACTGAGCGCTTATCGCCAGTAGATGTTTCCCTGTATATTAACCCTGATTCCTCCATATTGTTTAACATCCTGGATAGGCTGGTTGCTTTCACACCCAGTAAACCAGCCAGCTGAGACACTGCCGTACCTTCTTTGCCAATATTAATCAGCACATAACCTATGGCTTGTGTGATCCCAAACCCTGAGGCAATTTGATTGTATGTATTAGATACATTCTGCCAAACCACCTTTAAAAAATAATCTATCGTTTCCTGCTGTTTCATCAATTACTATGCTTGCATAGCAAAGCTATAGAATTAAAAGGTATAATGCAAATAGATGTTAGAAAATAATAAGCATCAAAAAAGCCTTCCTGATTGAACAGAAAGGCTTTTAAAAATAGTGAGATATGAGACTAGAATAAAGTAAATTCTACCCTTCTATTTTGCTGACGACCAGCAGCCGTTTTATTGGTCGCAATAGGCTGATTCATTCCATAACCTGTAGCCTCAATTCTTGATGCATTTGCACCTTGAGAAACCAGATATGCTTTTACAGACTCTGCTCTATCTTTAGACAATCTCATGTTTAAAGCAGCTGATCCTGTATTATCAGTATGACCTGCTAATTTCAGACTAAAGTTTTTCTCCACTAATAATGCAGCTACGCGATTCAATGTCGCATAAGATTTAGCGCGGATGGTCGATTTACCAAGATCAAACTCTAGATTTTTAATTGCATCAGCCACTACTTTACGATCAGCTTCTGTAATAATTACCTTTTCAATTGGAGCCGGAACTTTTAAAGGACAACCTGAGCCATCAACAACAACACCAGCCGGAGTACCAGGACATTTATCCAATTTATCTGCCACACCATCACCATCACTATCTTTCAACAGATCATTCATTTCAGATCTTAGCTTAGCATTTTCTGCTTTTTGTGCATCCAAATCACTTTTCAATGCATTAGCAGTTTGCTTAGCCTGTAACGCTTCGTCATAAGTCAAAGCTACAGGGTTATGCCATGCCAGTTGTTTTCCAGTACCCAAAGCGAATTCTAAACCCCCATAAGCATAGTTATACTTGTCATTGCTACCACGGTAAAGTCCATCCAGGTTATCACCATCAACAAAATTTACAGTCCAGCCCAAATCCAAGTTCACTTTTTCAGCCAATTTAAATTTAGCACCTAAGCCCACTGGAATGATTAACTCTTTAATAGTTTTGCCTCCAGCATAATCTGCCAAGCCAGCACTACCTGTCGCCGTTTTCACCTTATAACCGGCAAGACCGGCACCACCAGAAGCATATAGTTGAACTGCACTTTCCTTATTAAACATACTGATGTTAAAAAGATTTACTACTGCATTTAAACTACCTGAATAAGACAGATCTGTTTCAAATGCACTCACTGGACTTACATTTGCGGTTCCACTTTTCCAGTTCTCTGAATTATCTCCCTTTAGTTTACCTCTGACTCCATCCAAACGCAAAGAGAAATACGGGGTAATTTGTTTTTTAATATATAAACCATATCCTAAATCAGATTTCCATTTAGAAAAGTCGTTCTTCCCACCAAGTGGAGATACTGGTGTAAGCACACCTGCGTTTACGCCAATAGACCAGGTCGACAATGCGTTAGACTCGGTCGTTTTATCCTGCGCCTGAACAGCATTTCCAAACAACAATGCCGAGAAAGCCAGGGGCAAGCATTTTAATAAATTTGTTTTCATAAGTTTCATAAGATGAGGAATAATTGTTATCTGAATTAAAGATTCATCTGTAACAATTCAATTCGCAGGCCAAACTACAAAACACCCATTTAGAAGCAATCAACTCATATTAAACTGTTTATAATTCAGTACAATTACCAACCAATACTTTTATCATCTCCTCTTTTATCTGCACCACCTTGATAATAACCCCATTTGGTTTTCAAAATAGCATCAACCCTGCCTATAGCACCGCGCTCTAAAACTGGATAGCCCTTACTTTTAAGTTTTATAACAGTCATACTATCCAGTGCCCCTTTTTCTACATAAATAGTATCAGGCAGCCATTGATGATGAAACTTTTTAGCATCTACAGCAGCTTGCATATTCTTATCAAACTCAATTACATTTATTACAGTTTGAAATACAGATGTAATGATAGTAGAACCACCCGGAGTACCCACAACCATAAACAATTCACCATTCTTTTCAATAATAGTAGGTGCCATAGAGCTCAACATACGCTTAGCAGGCATGATGGCATTGGCTTCACCGCCTACTAAACCATACATATTCGGCGAGCCAGGCTTTACTGAGAAGTCGTCCATTTCATTATTTAATAAAAATCCGGCACCCTTAACTACTACTGCAGAACCGTACGAACCATTTAGTGTAGTAGTTACAGAAACAGCATTCCCGGCCTTATCAACTATAGAAAAATGTGTCGTCTCTTCATGCTCTGCCACTTTAAATGTTCCCGCTTTAATAGCTGCACTGGGAGTCGCATGTGCCCAGTTAAAACCTGCCATTCTTCCTTTTATATAAGCATCATTCAAAAGCTGCTCCTGTGGCACATCATAAAAATCCGGATCTCCCAGATGTGTAGCACGATCTGCATATACTCTTCTCTCAGCTTCCACTATTAACTGTACAGTTGAGTCTGCATTCAAGCCCCATCGTTTTAAAGGATAAGGTTCCACAGACTTAAGCAGTTGAATCAAGGCAATACCACCGCTAGATGGTGGTGGCATAGTAATTATTTTAAAGCCCTTATAATCTCCGATTATCGGCTCACGCCAAACAGCTTTATAACTCTTTAAATCGTCCGCACTGAGAATCCCATTTCCACGTTTCATTTCAGCCAGTAAACTATCAGCAACCGAACCAGCATAAAAACCAGCCATACCTTTGTCCCTGATTTGTTCTAATGTATTCGCTAGTTCAGATTGCACCAATGCATCCCCTTCCACCCATTCACCTTCCTTTACCAATGCAGTGCCATTGGGATTATAAGTTATAAAACGTTCTTTTAACCCATTCAATTCCCTGGCCTGACGTGCTGTAATTTTAAAGCCATTTTTAGCCAGTGCAATAGCGGGTTCCAAAAGGTCCGCCCATTTCAATTTACCATATTTTTGATGTGCAGCTACCATTCCGGCCACAGAACCTGGCACTCCAGCTGCCAGATGTCCGAATAAACTTTTATCAACCAAAGGATTACCATCAGCGTCTAAGTACATATCTCTTGAAGCGCTGAAGCCAGCCTTCTCTCTAAAGTCCAGCGTAGTAACTTCTCCTTTTGCAGAACGATATACCAAAAAACCACCTCCACCAATATTCCCGGCATTAGGATAAACCACAGCCAAAGCAAACTGAACCGCTACGGCTGCATCAATTGCGTTACCACCTTTTTTTAAAATATTTATCCCAACCAGAGAAGCATCTTCACTCGCTGAGACAACCATTCCTTTACGATATTCATTGCCATTATTTTGCCCAAGTTGTCCACCAACACATCCAGCATTAGCAATCATAACCGACAATAGTATTGCTAAAGAAAAATCCTTAACCTTTATAGCTCTCTGCATCAAGATAGATTTTATCTATAAGCGCTGCATTTTTCTCCAGCACAACTTTTCTCTTCAGACTTAACTTTGGCGTTAGTTCACCTCCATCTATACTCCATTGTTTAGGCAATAGTGCAAATCGTTTCACCTGCTCCCATTTACCAAAATCTTTGCCACTTAATTCAACTATCTTATTAAACTTTTCTAAAACCTCCGCATTCATGATCATTTCCTCATCGGTAGTATACGTAATCCCTTTCTTCCCTGCCCATACTTTTAGTGCAACAAAGTTAGGAACGATCAAAGCCGCAGGGAATTTACGGTTCTCACCCAGCACCATCACTTGTTCTACCAATGGCGTTTCTTTAAATTTATTTTCTATGGTTTGTGGAGCTATATACTTTCCTCCAGCTGTTTTAAATATCTCTTTCTTACGATCAGTAATTTTTAAGAATCTACCCCCTAATATTTCACCTATATCACCTGTATGGAACCAGCCATCAGCATCGATTGTTTCTGCAGTAAGATCATCCCGTAAATAATATCCCTTCATAATTGCATGTCCACGCGCCAGCACTTCTCCATCCTCTGCAATTTTAATCTCCATGCCTTCTATTGCTGGTCCAACTGTTCCAAACATGGTATTATCAAAATGATTAACTGTAATTACCGGAGAGGTTTCTGTTAAGCCATAACCTTCAAAAACAGGCATTCCGGCAGCCCAGAAAATACGTGCCAAACGAGGATTTAAAGCTGCACCACCTGAAACAATAACAACTATATTTCCACCGAGTGCTTCCTGCCATTTTTTAAACACTAATTTACGAGCAATATCTAATTTAAAATTATACCACCAGCTATTGCTGATTTCATATTTTTCCGCAAGTGCTACCGACCAGAAGAAAATCCCTCTTTTAATTCCGGTAAGGGCCTTCCCTTTTTCCATAATTTTCTCATATACCTTTTCCAGCAAACGCGGAACAGTAGAGAATACGCTGGGTTGCACAAACTGTATATCTGCGACAATAGTCTCCATGCTTTCGGCATAGTAAACACCTACACCAGAATACATATACAAGTAAACCACCATTCGCTCAAAAATATGAGAGAGTGGTAAAAAGCTCAAACCTTTTTTGATACCGTCTGGCAGCAATACTGCAGAGTTTTCAAAGTTCTTTACTAGATTGTTGTGCGTTAGCATAACGCCTTTTGGAGTACCAGTAGTACCAGATGTATAAATCAAGGTTAAAATATCATCTGCCTTTACTTCTTTTCTATATCCATCAAGATCTACTTCCTGCTGAGTTTCACCAGCTTTTAGCAAAGCAGACCAATTTTCAGCCCCTGTTATTTCATCAAATGTGTAAATCTTTACCGGCGACTTCAATTCTTTATTTACCGATTCCAGTTTTTTATAAATAGCTTCATCTGCGGCAAAGACTACAGTAACCTCTGCGTTTTCAATAATAAACTTAATATCATGTTCTGCCAAGGTTGGATACAATGGTATTTGATAAGCACCTATTTGCATTATTGCAAAATCACTAATATTCCATTCAGGCCTATTGTGGGACATTACTGCCACCCTGGATGCCTTACCTATGCCTAAACTAATCAAGCCCTTGCTCAATAAATCAACCGTATCGCAAAATTTTTGGGTGCTATATCTCAGCCATTTGCCTTTTACTTTACCGCTGATAAATTCTTCTTTCGGAAATCTCTCTAAATTGTATTGAAGTAAATCGAATACTCTGGTTATAGTTGCAGCCATATGTGATCAGCTTTAATAAAAAATTTGGTTAGCGCTATACAGTGAATGATGTTTTATGCATCCCTTGCTTCTCAAACTTAAGTAAAAATAATTGAAAACAACTGATCAAACAGCCCCTTTTATTCTGTTATAGATTTATACTAAAACCAGTATTAATTACCAATAATAGGGGACACCTTAGTATCGATAGAGAAGGAAGTATTCCGCTAATAAAAAAAGCAAGAGAGGATTCCATTTTGGAACCCTCTCTATAAAGTTTATTTCTTCGTAAATATCACTCTTATTTTGTAAATTTTTCTTTCACCTGCTCAATTGTTATATTCTCAGCGATAACAATGCCTTTTTCATCCAGGAGAAACATAGCGGGAATCGCTTTGATTTTCCAGCTATTAGCAGTTTCACCATTATCCAGAAAACTTGGCCAAGGAAGATTTTCTTCGTATTCAGCTTTCAGCCAATCGTCTTCTTTTTTGTCGATTGAGATACTTACAATCTGAAGGCCTTTACTGTTCATTTCTTCATACAGCTTTTTCAAAGCAGGTATCGACTTGCGACAAGGGCCACACCAGGAAGCCCAGAAATCCACCAACGTATATTTCTGACCACTTGCTATTTTGCCGATATCAGCCTTAACTTTCCCATTAGTAACTGCATCAAATAAAGGTGCATTCTGTCCCAAAAATCCTTTTGGAAACAATTCTTCTTTTACAATCTGTCCGTAATAACTTTCCTTGGCCGCTTTAGAAAAAGATTCAAATACTGGTTTTTGATCGGGTGTAAAATAGCTGAAAGCATTCAACATTAGAAATGGTCCCCACCATGTATTCTTAT
Source organism: Pedobacter sp. (assembly GCF_041645105.1). Classification (GTDB taxonomy): domain Bacteria; phylum Bacteroidota; class Bacteroidia; order Sphingobacteriales; family Sphingobacteriaceae; genus Pedobacter. The sequence goes on along the minus strand of NZ_JBAZQQ010000006.1, from coordinate 254,943 downwards.
TTGCTTCGACTACAGCAGAGGAAGTTTTACTTACTTTATCAAAGAATGCCTTTTCTTCAGATTCAAACTGTTTATAAGCAGAAGTTTTATAAAGTGAATCCAGTTTTACAGAATCTTTTTGCTCACGAGCTTTGCCGACCTGCTTCATAATTGCTTCTCCCCTTTTGTTATAGGCTTGATGATCTTGGTTTAACAGCTCTCTGTAGTGAACCTTTTTCTGGTATTCCAAATGAATCGGACTTCCGCTGATTTTCAGTTCATCCAGATCCACAAACTTATTACCATAGCGATCTGCAATTGTTGCTTTCGCATGAATAGAAATTTTTGTATTACCCACCATTACCTGGCATCCCCCGTAGTGCCCCTTTACGGTAATCTGAAACAATTTTGGGTCTTTTACAATTCCCTTAAAAGTAAAGCGACCTGCTTTAATAATTGTATTGGCTATTGGTTTTTCATCATTATGGGTGCCTGAAGGGATTAATGCTAATACTGTTCCGTCTGGCAATCCCGTAAAGGATCCATTAATCACGAAGCCTTGTGGAACTACGGCCTGTGTTATCAAAGCCCAGAGGAGCAGAAAAAAAGTGCCGGCAAATTTCATTGATTTCATATTTTAATTGAGTTAGTTTTACTTATCTACGTTTTGTTGGATAATCCCGTTGCCTGGATTTTTAATCGCTCCCATAGGGAAAGGCATGGTCCACATATGGGAATTTGGTGAAAGGCTGAGCGATTGTACCCCTTCAGTTTTAGTTAATGTGGTTGCATAATCCTTATCCTTGTTTAAGCGACGCATATCAGCAAACGGGACAATGCCATAGATCAAACAATTCGCTTTTGTTCTTTGGATGAGTTTTACAGCCTGTACAATACCCGTTGCCGAAGACGGCGCGTATTGAGCTGCGAAGATGCGCTTGACGCGCACTGCATCTAGACTAGATAATGCCCCCGGAATATTGTTCAAACGAGCCTGACATTCTGCCTTGATTAGGTAAACTTCGTTGGTTGTAAGTCCCGCATGATTAAAATAGCCAGTGGTGATGCTATAATAATAAGTATCCGTTCCTACTGTCCTTCTTCTCCATCTGGCAGCGAATGCTGCGTCTCCACTCTCAAATTTTGTCGCTCTATCCGTACGGATTGCAAACTCCCTTCCTGCATTTCTGGTGACGCCATGGCGGAAGTAATAGGTTTCTACAAAATCAAAGCCCATAGGCGATGTACTGAGTGCGTAAACCGGAGCTCCACTTCCATTTACCTGTTCAATATTATTTTTGTTCTGATCGTAAAATGCACGCCAGTCAAAAAGTTTATCATTATGTTTCAAGGCCTCATTGGCAGCGGTCAATGCCAGATCATATTTACCCATTGTAAGGTAAATTCGTGCTCTTAAAGCATATGCAGCACCCAGATTAGGATGTAATACAGTCGCACTGGTAACATTTAATGAAGGGATTGCTTCTTCAATGTCTTTCAACATAAAATCATAGATTTCTTTTATCGTGACCTGTTTGTGCGGTGCGTCTATATTCGCACTTAAAATAAGGGGTACGGCCCGTTTATCAGCGGCATTAGATTCCTCATAAGTGTCAGCATAGAAATTACTAAGTGTATAATATGCTATTGTACGGAGAATTTTCGCTTGCGCGATGAGTTCTGATTTTTGTGCAACAGTTGCCTCAGTCGTTTTGTTTACATTTTCAATCAACAGGTTACTGTTACTTATGGTTAAATACAAACTGTAATATGTGGTCTCATCTGCATTATTCAAATTAATTCTGTTGGCACTTTCATTCCAATTGTAATTTGCCCCTCCCAACTGATCATAATTCAAATTTGCTTGGGTCTCAAATCTATCGTTAAGCAGATAAACAGCCTGATTTATATTACTGGTTTGGTTGTCGTACTCATTACGCATAAAAGCCTCATAGTCCGCAAAAGTTGTAGGTATTTTATTTCCCGTGGGCAGCACGTCTATAAATTTCTTACAACCTCCCAGGCTTAAGCCCAATAATATTACCCAGGTGCCGATGGTTTTATAAAATATTGTTTTCATCTTCATAAAGATTAAGTAATCACTAGAAATTCAAGTATACACCCCATACATAATTCGGCCTTACATAGCCATTCAGCAAATATTTTGCATTTTGGCTTTTCGCAAGTGTAAATGCATCCTCCACATTAAATTGGAAACGTATTCCTTGCATACCAAATCTGTTACTGACGTTCGATGGCATCCTGTAAGCCAATGAAATGTTACGCAGGCGCAGGTTTGTAGCATCAATCACATTAACATCAGCATTCTTATAAATTGTTGCGCTTTGACTGTTAAATTCAGGATCTTCAGCAAAGACCGCACGTGGCACATTGGTTCGGGTTTCATCACCAGGCACTCTCCAACGATCATTGATCTCTTTGTTCCCCACCCCGATAGTACTGACATAACCAAAAAGGCCGTTGTAATTATTGCCCAACATTGGCAAAAAAGTGTTTCTCATTTTATGCCCTCCTTCGAAAGTAAGAAGAAAAGACAGTGTAAAACTCTTATAATCCAGCACGTTATTCAGAGAGCCACTAAATTTAGGAACAGTAGTTCCTGCGTAAACTATTGATTCTAAAGTACCAGGTGCGTAATTTACTTTTTCTCCTTTTTCATCATACACCTGCGGCAAACCGGTCTCACTTAGCCCTGCCCATTTATAAGCATATAATGCATTATATGGATTGCCTATGCGGGGGAAAGCTTCGGGATAATCCAACTGAAGGAAATATACAGGCGCTTCTATGTTTACATAAGTCACTCTATTTTTATTAAACGCATACTGTATGGCCAGATTCCAGTTTAGTTCCTTACTGCTTATCACATCTCCCGACAAAGAAAGTTCAATCCCTTTGTTTAGCATTTCCCCATTGTTAATTGAGTAGGTACTGTAACCAAAGCCTTCTGTAGGATTGCCCTGCGTATTTGCCAACAGATCTTTTCCGGTTCTACGATAATAATCCAAGGTTCCACTCACACGGTTAGTAAAGAGAGAAAAATCTATCCCCAGATTCGTTGTACTGGTTTTTTCCCAGGAAAGCAGTGGATTTGGCCTGCTGTTTACCCCACCAGACAGTCCCCCAACATTGTAGTTTTGATTATAATACGCAGTAAGAAAGGGAGCTCTGTTGGAATAGATGTTTCCGCCAATACCATGTGACACCCGCAATTTCAATTGATCTACCCATTCTGTTCTGAAAAATAATTCCTTATGGATATTCCATCCTGCACCAGCAGACCAGATAGGCGTATTCTGATATTTGGAACTAGTACCCCATAAATTAGACTGATCCCAACGAATACTTCCTGTAATCAAATACTTATCATCATAACCATAACCTGCATTTGCATAAAGAGAGATAAAACGGTTGACTTTCTGATAATGAACAAATTGATCTCTTTCCTCAAAGGAAGCAGAATTTAAAATGTTTCCAGGATAGCTGGAGAGCAGTACTGGGTTGATAAATGCATAGCTCAACACAATTGGATCGTAGTTATAAAGGTATTGCGAACGGGTGTCTCTTTGTGAATTACGGATTTCTGTACCAACAATTGCATTTATGCTATGCTTTTCACCAAATCTTTTGTCCACATTGAATTGCTGACGGAAATTAAAAGCTGTTTGCAACCGATCTTCATCGTAATTGATATGACCATACGGCAGATTAAATGTTGCCGGTCCAGAAGCATTTGAAGATGCAAAACTATTTACCCTGTTACGTACATAAAAAGAATTTTTATCGTACAGCAAATTAGACTTTTCTGTTGCATGTTCGTATTGGAATGTTGGGCTATAAGAAAGCCAATCTGTTATCTTCGCATTCAGTTTTATAAAAGTTCTACTGCTGAACCCTTTAGTTTTATTGATATTCCAGGCTTGTTCCTGCAAAGGAGTAATGTCCATGCTATAAAGTCCATTACTATTGATCTGACTTATGCTATTGGCAGATAAACGTGATGTAGCCGCGGAAGTGAAATAATTACCATCTGCAGTGATCAGACGGTCGTACGGTAAATACTGATACCCTGGTGAAAGCGTATTGTAGGATTGTCCTTTCTCTTCCTTGTAAGATATAAAGGCACTAAGATCCATACTCAGCCATTTATTAAGCTGCACTTTATCATTAAGATTAAGCCCCACTGATTCATCACCATTATATTTGTCTTCAAATTTATTGTTACGGTAAGTAACCGAGCTATAAAAAGAGTTCTTCTCTGTTGAATTTCCTGCACTAATATTATACTGCTGATAGAAGGGACTGCGTTTGCTATATTTTTCTACATCATTATAATACTGAAAACCGGCACCAGCGAGTTTATCCAATATAGCATTCAGATCTGATGTTGAAAGTGTACCTGCTATATTACGAAGCATAGCATTAATACCTTGGTTCTGGTAGGCTACATTTTCTAAAAGATTACTGGCATAAGCAGCTGCCCCAGCACCCTTTAAACTGGTATTACTTGCCGCCCATTCTTTTTCAAGCTCTATAATATCTGCTGCATTGGTTAAGTTTCCAGTGTAATAACGATAAGGCTGTATAGTTAATGTACTGGAAACATTAATCTGAGGCTTTCCTTTCCTGGCTTTTTTAGTGACAATAACTATTACGCCATTAGAAGCTCTTGCGCCATAAATAGACGCAGCCGCTGCATCTTTCAAAACAGTAATACTTTCGATGTCTTCCAAATTCAATCCTGGAATACCATCAGTTACATTGCCCGAAGCGTCATAATTTGTATTTTCTACAGGAAAGCCATCTATCACATACAAAGGAGCTGTGAAGCCCTGCATAGTAGATGTACCACGGATAAGCCCCTTATTATAACCTACAATACGACCTTCCAACAAAGATCCCATGCTACTTAATCGTTGTTGCTCTAACTTTTTAGCAGAAACAGTAGAAAATGATCCCGTTACGCGTTCTTTAGGCAAAGTCTGATAACCGGTAGAAACGGTAACTTCCTGCAATTCACCTGCAGCAACTTCCAGACTAATATCGCCCAGATCTTCTGAAGCTTTTATTTCTTTAGTCTGATAACCCAAGAAAGAAATAACCAAAATTGCATTCTGATCCGTGCCGGCGAGTACAAAACTGCCATTTTCAGCGGTCGATGTAACCCGTTTAGTTCCTTTTATTAATACTGTAGCGCCAATAAGTGGTTTTCCTGTTTCATCTAAAATCCGGCCTTTGATATCCACTGCCTGAAATCGGGCAATGATATCCTCTATAAAAGATCGTTCTTTTGTTCTAACCAGGACTGTTTTATTATTTATGCTAAATTCCAGTGGCTGGTTTTTAAAAATCTGGACCAGCACATCCTTTAATTCAGCATTTTTTGCCTGAATGCTCACTTTAGATGCATTCTTTAGCATAGAATTAGTAACTACAAAACTATAACCAGTCTGATCACTAATCTGATCAAAAATGGTTAATAACTCCGCGTTTTTAACAGACAATGAGATCTTTTGTGCGTAAGTTCCGGCATTGACCTGCATAATAACTAAGAATAAGAGCAAAGTGGTTAACTTCATAACTCTCCATATTTTATACTGCGCATACCATGAGCACAGCATTTGGGTGCAAATTTTGTACATTTGTTAAGGTCGGTTGTTAGCTGCGTGCCTTGTATTTTCGAGATTCGCGGCATCCAGCGATTAGTTGATATTTTTATCGAATTAGTTCATCCGTACTAAAGCCAGTTCGATTGCCGTCGGACTGGTTTTTTTTTATTTTCAGGTAGCATTTACTTCATTACCGTGACCCTCCTCCCTTCAATTTTAAATCTAACTGCATTTGAATAACTCAGCATTGTTAATACCTCACTGATATTTTTATATTTCGAGATATTTCCGTTGAATTTTTCATCAGATATTTCACCTTCATATTCCACTTCAATATTATACCATCTGCTCAATTCTGTCATAACCTGATCTATGCGTTTGTTATTGAACCTGAAATAGCCATTTTTCCAGGCCAAAACTTCTTTAACATTTGCAAGTATGATTTTGAGTTTATTATCATTCATTAATATTGATTGCTCTCCCGGCTTTAGAACATTTCCGTTATGGAACGGCCCCACATTTACCTGTATTGAGCCTTCAACTAAAGTTGTCAATGTTGTACCTTTATCCCTATAGCTATTGATATTAAAGTGTGTTCCTAAGACATGAACTTCCTGCCCTGCAGTTTTTACGACGAATGGTATTCTTTGTTTATTTCCCAAACCATCTTTAGAGTACGCCTTAGCAACCTCAAAGTACGCCTCACCTTGCAGCGTGATATTTCTGACAGATGAACTATTGGACATAGAAGAAAAGCTAAGACTTGTTGCAGAATTAAGCCAAACATTAGTACCGTCAGGAAGTTTAACTTGATATTGCCCCCCTTTAGGCGTCGAAATTGTTCCGGCATTAACTCCCTTAAGTTCACTTGTAATATTGGAACCATCATTATAGCTTATTTTAGAAGCGTCAATAACCAATCCTGTTTTAGCATCACTTAGAGATATTGTTTTTCCATTAGCCAATTTTAGTATAGCAGCATTTTTACCGGCAGGAACATCGTTTTTAGCTATAACTCTATTATTAGTATTTAACCCAGAATACTCTGATTTATAAAACCAAACACCTGCCCCGAACATAACTATAATAGAAGCAGCAACAGTAAGCCATTGCCATAACTTATGGTTAACAGATGATTCTTTATGAATTGAACCATAAATATGCTTCCAACTTTCCTGTCCAATCTGACTAAAATCAATTGATTTATCATCAATGGATCTTTTTATTGCAGCCTTTTCATAAATCCTTTCTACCAGATTACTTTCCTCCAGCGTGCAATTCCCTGACAGGTACCTGTCAATCAATTCTTCTGCGTTTTGTTTTGGATTTATCATTATTCTTTGATTATAATTATGACACTTCTCAACCTATGCAGGTGGTACTCGGTGATAAAATAAATCTTATAATCTTAAGAACCTGCTTATGTTTAATGTCGGTGACGTAGGATTTCCATAAGAATAATGGATGCTCCAGCATACTTATCCATTTTGATTTTAATAGCTTTTATCGAGTTCGATATTTGTTTTTTGACCGTATCTTCCGTTGTTCCTAATATGACTGCAATTTCTTTATTACTAAGAAAATCCTTTCTACTCATTTCAAATACTTGTTTCATCCGAGGGGGTAAAAGATTAATCTCTTCTTCGATTAAAGCGATCAGACTTCTATCGTCTATTTGTTTAATGAGCCTCTCATCTGATTCAGGCATTGCTTCAGCGAGCATAACTATAAAGTCATCACTGACTTTATTTTTCCTGATATAATTAATCACCCTATTTCTTGCCATCACATACAAATATGATTTTAAGTTTGTTTTAATTTCAGTTGAAGGGATTTTAGACCACAGCGCGATAAAAAGTTCCTGAATTACATCTTTAGCTTGGTCTTCATCATTAAGCATCTTATAGGCATGAAGAAAAAGTGGGTGCCAGTATCTTCTATAGACCTCAGCAAATGCAAGTTGATCATGCTCCTTTAACAAAGAAGTTAATTCCTGATCAGAAAAGCTATTATAGTCCACAATCATCAAGTTTTCCTCGATGTCAAAGTTACCGATTTTTAAATAAAACTTGCCAGATACCATATTGCCATACTTTTGTCATCATTCCGGCACAATACTTGCTAGGAGTTCCTCGATTAGAAAAATTAAATAAACACATTATGATTATGAAAAAATTACTCTTTACTTTAATTGCTGTTGCGGGCCTTTTTACAATGAATGCTACTAATGCTAATGCTCAAGATTACAAAAACGCAATTGGTGGACGTTTTGGAAGCTATAACGGAGTTACTTTTAAAACTGGCTTAAACAAAGGCGCTATGCTTGAGTTAATTGGTAACTTTAGAAGCTCTAGTGGTGTAAAGTACATGCAGTTGACTGGTCTTTATGAGGTTTACAACCCAATTAGCGGTGCACCTGGATTAAACTGGTACTATGGTGGTGGTGGTAGCATAGGGACTATGAAAGTTAAAGGGTTTGATAGCGATGTTTACTTAGGTTTAAATGGTGTTTTAGGTTTAGATTATAAATTTAATGGCGCACCAATTAACCTTTCGTTAGACTGGATTCCTACTTTAAGACTAACTCCTGATACTGACTTCTACAGTGGTGATATAGGTTTAGGTGTGCGTTTCACATTCTAAGCTTCTTTAAACATTACAAAAAAAGGCGACATTTTTACAAATGCCGCCTTTTTTTGTGATCAGCTCCCTGCTTAACCCTAAAAATTACCTTCTCTGAAGAGCATAGGAAAATTTTGTCCTTCTTCAGGACAAAAGGTTCCCGTGATGAGGAGAACGGTTATTTTTACATCCACTGTTTCCTTACTTTCTTTTGCAATTCACTGGCTTGCTCATCAATCTCTCCCACCAATTTTATACCATGGTAATTTTTAAGCGTTACCTTAATGTCTTTAAGCTGTCCATCTCTGGCAACCTTTATCACGACAACATCACCAACCTTTTTACTTGAAATAGCAGGCATTCTTTCAACTGCAGCTTCAATAGGTACACCGTCTATACTAATCAGTTCATCATTAGCATTTATTCCATCAACCCAGGCAGCAGAATTACGAAGTACTGCAGATACAAACATTCTTCCTTCTATTTTTTTAGAGGTTACCCCTAAATATGCGCTACTTTTACCTTCCAACTCATTTTTCACATTTATACCTGCATACCCAAAGTACTTAGCATACTCAGGCAAAGTAGTACCATTTACATATTTGGCCCAGAAATCAGTAAAATCCTGTCCGCTGATCTTCTCTACCATAGCCTTAAATTCTGCATCTGTAAAGCCTCTTTTTTGTGCTTTATTCTGATAATACATTGCATTCATTACATCATCAAGACTTTTTGTTCCTTTCGTAGCATTCGAAATTGCTAAATCCATCAATATACCTACAACTTCTCCTTTGGCATAATAAGAAACTGTCGTGTTGTTCGAGTTTTCATTTGGTCTGTACAACTTAATCCATGCATCATAACTAGCTTCCGCTACCGATTGAACTTGAGCTCCAGGAATATTAGATACATTGCTTACTGCAGTAACCAACTGATCTACAAATTCCTTCTCAGTAATAAAACCTGCACGTAGCATCAACTTATTCTCATAATAAGCGGTAAAGCCTTCTGCTACCCACAAACTAGTCGTATAGTTTTCATTATCGTAATCAAATGGCCCTAAAGCTATTGGACGCATTCTTTTGACATTCCAGAGGTGATAGTACTCATGAGCAACCAGATTTAAAAAACCTATGTAACCTTCCTTAGTATTATAAGCATTACGACTAGCTCCCAATACGGTAGAATTCAAGTGCTCTAGGCCACCGCCACCAGTTGTAAAATTGTGAACGATAAAAGTATAATGTTTGTTTGGGTTTTCACCATAAATTGCTGTTCCCTGCTCAACAATTTTAGCCATGTCAACCTTAAGCTTTTCTTTATCGTAATTACCTCCACCATACATAGCAACTTCATGTTTTACACCTGATGCAGTAAAGTAAAATATATCCTGATTACCTACTTCAATCGGACTATCGAATAGTACATCAAAATCCTCTGCAGCATAAGTAAACTTCTGACCAGCAATAGGTTCCAAACCGGTCGACACTTTAGTCCATCCTTTATAAGGATTAATCTTTACCGTACTTGGATTTTTCAACAATCCATCCGGGTACATGAATATACTTGTGCTGGAAAGAAAAGCATGTGTATCATCAATAAAAGAAGTACGGACAGAAACTTCAAATCCATATACTCTATACTTAATTTTTACAGTATTGGCTCTGGTTGTATATACCCTCCAGGCATTTTTTCTTACTTTTTCATGTTTTAGTGTTTTACCGTTGGCTGTTGCAGCAAACCCTTCTACACTTTTAGAGAATTCGCGTACCAGATAAGACCCTGGGGTCCAAACCGGCATTTTGACATCAACATAATCTTTGACCAGACCTGAAATGGTCATTTCTACTTCGGCATAATGTGCCTGCGGTTCTATAAAACTAATTTCGAACCCTATTTTTACCTGTGATTTGGCCGTCATACCTACTGCGAGTAATATTACTAATGCGATTAATGTTTTGTTCATATGAATAATAATTGCTAAACTGTGCCAAACTTAGAAAAATTTGCCCCTTAAAGCAAGGCAGTTTAGCTTTGGCATCCGACCTCAGGTCCTATGCTGATAAGAATTACATCCTGTAACACACTTAATACAAGCTATTCTTGTCATTTTAAATATTTTTGTACGTTACCATAAACAAAACTGTTTTCTTTTATCCTTAATTTAAGGAAAGGAAAAATATCTAACACAAATGTGACCGATTAACCTCGTTTGCAAAAAAGAACCACACAAATGAAAGTGAAGTACATTATTTATGTCCTTATAGGTATAGGACTATGTTATTTAATCTATTACAGAATCACTGCAAATAAGAAGATTGCAGAAAATGGAGCAAGCATGGGCGGTAAGGGCAAGGCTGGTTCCACAAAAGGTCTTCAAGTTGATGGTGTAGTTGTCAAGGAAATTGATTTCACCAATGACCTCGATATAACAGGCACACTTGAAGCTAATGAATCTGTTGAGCTCAGAAGTGAAGTATCCGGACTGATTACCAGTATCAATTTCAAAGAGGGCACGAATGTTACTAAAGGCAGTTTATTGGTAAAAATCAACGACAGAGATATACAAGCACAACTGCAGGAGGCCTTGACTAAACAAAGACTATCGGCTACCAATGAAAACCGCTCTAAACAACTTTTAGAAAAAGGCGCCATCAGTCAGGAAGAGTACGACACCTCACTGGCAGACCTGCAATCATTAAAAGCTCAAACACAACTCATACAGGCACAACTTGCTAAAACTGCTATTTATGCTCCTTTTAGTGGTAAGATTGGTTTACGTTCTGTTTCTGTGGGAGGATATTTAACGCCATCTACGCTTATTGCAAACTTATCGAGTATTAATCCTTTAAAAGTTAGTTTTTCAGTACCAGAAAAATATATTGGCCAGATAAAACTTAACTCTGAAATATCTTTTAACACAGATGGATTTAACAAGTCATTTATCGGAAAAGTATTCGCCATTGAACCAGGGATTAATACCCAGACGCGTACGCTACAAATTAAAGCATTGGTTCCGAATGCCAATAATGAATTACTACCGGGCTCTTTTGTTAGGATCAAACTTGGTTTGAATACGATTAAGAATGCTTTATTAATTCCTAACGAAGCCATTATTCCTGTTTTAAAGGGAAAAACAGTTTTCATCAGCAAAAATGGTAAAGCAGAACAGATACCAGTTGAATCAGGTACGCGTACTGCAGAACAAATCCTGATTACCTCCGGCTTAAGTGTGGGTGATACTGTATTAACTACTGGTGCTATGGCCTTAAGAAATGGCTCTCCTGTAAATGTTACGGTTGTTAATCATAATTCAAAACCATGAGTATTTCAACCACCAGCATAAAAAGGCCTGTCCTGGCCATTGTGATGAACCTGATGATCCTCCTGTTTGGGGTAATCGGGTATAACTTTTTAGGGGTAAGAGAATATCCAAATATTGATCCTACGGTAATTAACGTACGAACTTCTTATCCTGGAGCAAACTCTGACATTATTGAATCTCAGATTACTGAACCATTGGAAAAATCTATTAATGGTATTGACGGTATCAGGAACATCTCTTCTTCTAGTAATCAAGGCACCAGTAACATCACCATCGAATTTAATCTGGATAAGAATATTGATGATGCAGCAAATGATGTTCGTGATAAAGTATCAGAAGCAGCCAGAAGATTACCTAAAGATATTGACGGGAATCCTGTAGTAAGTAAGGCTGATGCCAACTCGGATGCTATTATCACCATGACCATACAGAGTGATAAACGTAATGTAATGCAACTGAGTGATTATGCTGAGAATGTTATTGCTGACAGATTACAGACTATTACAGGTGTTAGTAGTGTACAAATTCAAGGGCAAAGGAAATACGCTATGCGTATCCGAATATCTCCAGACAAGCTTGCAGCTTATGGTTTGACATCGCAGGATATTGTTGCTGCTTTAGATAAAGAGAACGTAGAATTACCGTCAGGAAAAATTACCGGTGCAAATACTGAGCTTATTGTAAAAACCTTAGGTAAGTTAACTGATGTAGAAGAATTCAATAACCTTATCCTGAAAAATGACACACACAATGTCGTAAAACTAAGAGATATTGGTTTTGTAGAACTTGGCTCCGAAAATGAAGAAACAGTTTTAAGGGAATCGGGAAAACCGATGGTTGCTGTTGCACTGATACCTCAACCTGGAGCAAATTACCTTGACATTTCTAAAGAGTTTGACAAACGCTTTATACAATTACAAAAGGATGTTCCTGAAGACATTAAACTGAATATATCTTTAGATAATACCAAATTCATTAAGGCTTCAGTAACAGAAGTTGCAGAAACGATTATTCTGTCGTTAATCCTGGTAATCTTAATCATTTATTTGTTTTTCAGGGATTGGGCCATTGCTATCCGACCACTTATTGATATTCCTGTATCATTGATATTTACCTTTTTCATCATGTATGTCTTCGGGTTTTCTATCAATGTATTGTCGCTTTTGGCAATTGTATTGGCCACAGGTCTGGTCGTGGATGATGGAATTGTAGTTACAGAAAATATCTTTAAGAAAGTTGAAGAGGGATACTCTCCATTTGAGGCTGCCATAAAGGGTTCAAATGAAATATTTTTTGCGGTAATTTCCATTTCTGTGACTCTTGCGGCAGTGTTTCTACCAGTTATATTTATGCAGGGCTTCGTAGGCCGGCTGTTTAGGGAGTTTGGGGTGGTAATTGGTGCAGCTGTATTGATATCCGCTTTTGTTTCTCTAACCCTTACACCGATGCTGAATGCTTACCTGATGAAAAAAACAGGGCATAAAAAATCCAGGTTCTACGAAGCTACTGAGCCGTATTTTGTAAGGCTTAATGAGGGTTATGCAGAGAAGTTAAATTATTTTTTAGATAGGAAATGGCTAGCCATTCCTATTATAGCTGTTTGTATGGGATTAATCGCATTATTCTGGACTATATTACCAAAAGAGACAGCTCCCTATGATGACCGTAGCGCCATAAACATGAACCTGACCACACCAGAAGGTTCTTCCTTTGCTTATACAGATAGGTTCATGATGAAAGTTCAACAGATGGTTAACGACTCTATTCCTGAAAAGCAAGTAAACATTACAATTACTTCTCCGGGTTTTGGAGGCGCAGGATCTACGAACAGTGGCTTTGTAAGAATGGGACTCGTTCCACCGGGTGACAGAGATAAAACCCAGGCTGAAGTCGCTGCTAAGCTGACTAAAATTACCAGAAAATATTCTGAAGGAAAAGTTACAGTTACGCAACAGCCTACAATTTCAGTTGGACGACGGGGCGGCTTACCTGTTAATTATATTATCCAGGCACAGAACTTTGAAAAGCTAAGAGAGAAAATTCCAATATTTATGGAAGAGGTGGCTAAAGACCCTACTTTTACAACTTCTGATGTAAACTTAAAATTCAACAAACCTGAAATTGACCTCACTATTGACAGAGATAAGGCAAAGAATCTTGGTGTAACAGTTTCGGATATTGGTACGGCATTACAATTAGGCTTAAGTGGTCAGCGTTTCTCCTATTTCTTTATGAATGGAAAACAGTACCAGGTTATCGGACAATTTGAGGTGGGCGATCGTAAAGACCCCTTAGATCTAAGTTCGGTGTATGTACGCAATAATAAAAACGAACTAATACAGCTAGACAACCTGGTTACTGCCAAAGAAGAAAGTAGTCCGCCACAACTATATCGAAACAATCGTTTTATTTCGGCTACAGTTTCGGCTGGGTTAGCTCCAGGCAAAAGTATTGGAGAAGGTATTGCCGCTATGGACAAAATCTCAGAAAAGATACTTGACGAATCTTTCTCTACCGATCTTGGCGGCGAATCGAGGGATTTTAAAGAAAGTTCATCAAATACACTTTTCGCATTCGGACTTGCATTACTATTGGTTTACTTAATACTTTCGGCTCAGTTTGAAAGTTTCATAGATCCCATTATTATAATATTAACAGTGCCAATGGCCGTTGCCGGAGCCTTTTTATCCCTTTGGATATTTGGACAAAGCTGGAACATTTTTAGTCAGATAGGAACCATTATGCTCATCGGCCTGGTAACCAAGAACGGCATTCTGATTGTTGAATTCGCCAATCAACTTAAAGAACAGGGTAAGAGTGTGCATGATGCCATTAGAGAGGCTTCAGTATCAAGGTTGAGGCCAATCCTGATGACCAGTCTTGCTATTGCCATCGGAGCACTTCCTATTGCATTAGCATTAGGCGCTGCAGCAAAGAGCAGGATGGGTATGGGAATTGTTATTGTAGGCGGAACTACATTTGCATTAATTCTAACCCTCTTTGTCATCCCGGCCATTTATTCATATTGGTCAAAAGAGCACAAACCTAACTCAGATTTACAAGATTCATTAAAAGCAGCATTAGAACATGAAACCATTAGAAGCTAACCTACAAACTATCAACAATGTAGCTTCTGATAGCTTCATCTCCACTGAAAAAAAAATAGAATTCGATGAAAAAGCTTAATTATATGCCAGGGAAACGTGGCACTGTATTATGCCTGCTGACGGTTTTGATATGGACAACACAACTGGCCTTTGCACAGCAAAAGCTGAGCCTGGAAGATGCAATTGGTATTGCACTAAACAACAACTACGATATTAAACTGGTAAACAACGACATTCAAGTCGCAAAGAACAATGTGAATCTTGGAAATGCGGGGATGTTACCCAGAGTTGACGGAAGCTTTTCTGATGGAGGTAGTAAACAAAACATTACCAGGACCCAAAGCAATGGCAACCAGCAAACACTAGATGGAGTAAGAAATACAAGTATGAATTACGGAGCTTCATTAGGCTGGACAATATTTGATGGTTTACAGATGTTTACTAATTATGAAAAACTTAAGGAGCTTCAAAAACTAGGTGAAGTTAATGCAAAAGCGACCATATTGACTACAGTAAGTAATGTAATAACTTCTTACTATACAGTATTGAAAGAGCAACAACTGGTAAATGCAAGAGACAGTGTGCTAGATATCTCTCAACTAAGATTACGCATAGCCAATAACAAATTAGCTATTGGAAGGGGCTCTAAACTAGATGTTCTTGCGGCTAAGGTAGATTACAATACAGATACCTCTGCTTATTTACAGGAGATCAATTTACTTAAAACAGCTAAAACTGCGTTGAATCAGGTGATGGCAAGAGATTTAAATACGGACTTTAAAGTTGACAATCAGATCAATATTGATGGCGCCTTGGACTATGCCGCTTTAAGTACACAAATGGCTCAATTAAACCCTGATTTACAAAATGCTTTTATCAATAGGAAAATAGCAGAGTTGAATTTAAAACAGATTAAAGGACAGCGATATCCGGTAGTATCAGTCAATAGCGGGTATGAGTTCCAGAAAAGTGCAAGTCCGACTGGCTTTAACACCCAACAGCGTGCCCAGGGTTTCACCTACGGTCTTACTGCGAGCTTAAATATCTTTAATGGTTTTTTGCAGCGTCAGAATGAGCGTAATGCAAAAATAGGCATCAGTTCCTCGGAATTAACCTTCGAAAAAACTAAACAGGAGATCAATGCACAATTATTATCTACCTATCAAAGCTATAGTACAAATCTCGACTTACTTAAAATTGAGAAAAGCAATGTTGATATCGCCAGACAAAATTTGGATATAACCTTAGAGAAATATCGGTTAGGCAGCATTTCTCCTTTAGAGCTTAGAGAAGCACAAAAAAACTCAATTGATGCAATAACACGCTATCTTGAAGCTCAATATCAGGCAAAACTTACAGAAATCAACCTAAAAGAAATCAGTGGCACTTTAAATATTCAATAAGATTACTATTTTTAGCAAATGATTCTAGTAGCAGACAGTGGTTCCACAAAAACCGATTGGATGGGTTACAGCCCAAATGAACAAATCAGTTTTAGTACACAAGGCATTAATCCTTATTTTCTTAATGCACATGATATATTCAAACTTTTTTCAAAGAAGAAAGACATTGCAAAGTATGCAAGTCTTGTAAAAGAGGTTTACTTTTTTGGAGCTGGTTGTTCTTCTCCAGATAAGATAGAAGTCATATCCAATGGGATTTCTTCTTTTTTCACCAATGCTTATGTAGCTGTAGAACATGACCTGATGGGTTCAGCTTATGCAACCTGTGGGGAAAAAGAAGGCTTAACTTGTATACTGGGCACGGGTTCAAATATATCTTATTATGACGGGAAAGATTTGCATCATGGTACTCATGGCTTAGGCTATGTATTAGGAGATGAAGGTTCTGGAACATGGTTCGGACGTAAGCTGGTTACCTCTTACTTATACCATCAAATGCCAGCGGAGTTAAGTGTAGCTTTTGGCAATGAATTCCAGATAGACAAAGAGACAGTAATTACCAATGTATATCAGAAAGCTGCTCCAAATACCTACCTGGCCTCAATAAGCCGTTTTATGATTAACCATAAGGATCATCCATTTATTGTGGATATACTTCGCGAAGGATTCCAGGAATTTGTGGATACCAATATCAAAGATTACAGCAACTATAAGAACCTGGATTGCCATTTCGTTGGTTCAATAGCTTTTTATTATCAGGATATCCTTAGAGAGGTATGCTCAAAGAACCATATTAAAGTGGGGCAAATTCTCCAAAAACCTATTGAGGGAATTTACAATTATATCTTACGTAAAGAGGGCATCACTGTTTAAGTGATGCCCTGTAATGTTATTGCTGTTTAGACAGCAATTTTTTTAACAATCCTCTTGTCCATTTGTCGCCCAATAATTGAGGCGATTAAATTGAGTTTATCTTGCTCTTTAGGAAGAAATTCCCTCTCTTCTTTACTTATGATGCAAATCGTTCCAACCTGGATACCATTATTGATCATGATAGGCACAGCTCTATAAAACTTCATACCCATTTCAGCTGCAATTATAGGGTTAGTTATCCATGATGGTACTTCGAGCTGACTTTCAATAAAATCAACCATATCATTGATCACTGCTAATGAACATACATTTGATTCTCTGTATGGTTCTAATAGACTTACTCTTTTAGGCCAAAGGTCTTCTCCGTCTACAAAATTGACTATAGCGATTTGCATTTTAAAGACATCAGCAGTATATGATGTCAAATCATCAAGAATTTTTGATGAGGATGTTCCTAAAACCTTATATCGGCTTTTATGATTAAGCCTTGACTTTTCGGCTGTAATAGCTCTGTTTATTCTATTTTCCAAATTCTGTATGACAATAGGTAGTTGTATACTAATAAACAATTACCATACCTATATTACATTTTCATTCAGTCGTTAGTTAAAAGAACCACAACAACTGCCTGATAAGCAAATACTAGGTCTTTTCATTCAATTTCTGACTTTTACCAGATAATTACATTTCGTCGATTAAATTTAAGATTCTGGGAATTAAAAATAAAACTGAGGATTTACGAGAAATGAGCGAGGCAAAATTTACTCAGTATTCTACTGGTTCATAATTAATAAAAGCCCATTCATTCTTTTTGTCTTTCTGATAGTAAACCTTGTAGCTTTTATTAGGCGGAATGGTAAAGTGAAAAGTTAGCTCCTTCTCGTTCTGATCTTTTGGAATAAAGCCAGGAAGTAAAGTATCCGCTATGAGTTTAATCTGCATTTCAGGGTACATATATTGCTATTTAATTAAAGATTTTATTTTAATTGCTTATTATACACAAATTTATCTTATAATTGAATATCTAAACCGCTATTTGATAAAAATGAAATCATTTTTTAACGCCTCGTTATTAGTTTTAATTAGCTCACTAAGCTTTGGCCAAGAGATGCCGCGGTCTACGCAATACATTTTTAACAGTTTACTGATTAATCCTGCTGTATCTGGGATTGATAATTATACTGACTTAAAACTTGGTCACAGAAATCAGTGGAAAGGTCTTGAGGGTGCTCCTGTTACTCAGTATATTTCTGTACATGCTCCGATTGGCGAAGACTTTGTCAGAGGCTCAGTAAACTCTTTTTCTGGCGCTGGCTACAACCCATTAAGCCGTAGTTATGTAAATTCATATACTTCAGCAGAGCCTCACCATGGGGTTGGTTTTTATGCCATTACAGATAAGGCGGCAAGAATCAGACAAACAAATGTAAATGCGACTTATGCTTATCATCTTGGACTTAGCCTAGATTTGAACCTATCAGTGGGAGTTTCTGCCGGAATATCCTCTACTAGTATAGATGTAGCCCATGTAACAGTAG
Organism: Pedobacter sp.; assembly: GCF_041645105.1. Taxonomy (GTDB): domain Bacteria; phylum Bacteroidota; class Bacteroidia; order Sphingobacteriales; family Sphingobacteriaceae; genus Pedobacter. The sequence continues at coordinate 236,466 of NZ_JBAZQQ010000006.1, read as the reverse complement.
ATAACGCGGCGGATCCACTCTTAAGCGCCGACTACAACAACAGAATAAGACCGGACGTTGGAGGTGGAATTTGGCTTTACAGTCCGAGGTTCTTTTTAGGCGCATCAGCAAAGCAAATACTAGGCTATCGTTACCCGACTGCAAACAAGCACACCAACCTTTCAGCTTACCAGACTACTACATTTTATGGCACTGTGGGTTATAAATTTTTTGTGGATGAAGACATTGCCTTTATTCCATCTACATTACTTACCTATTGGTTAAGTGCACCAATGACTATGGATGCGAACCTTAAAATTGCTTACCAAGATAAATTCTGGATTGGTGGCAGTTTACGTAATAACGATTCCTTTTCTGCACTTGCTGGATTTAATATTGGCTCATTAGTCAACATCAGTTATTCTTATGATGTAACTACATCAGCGTTGAGATCTGTAAGCAATGGCACACATGAAATTGTATTGGGCATCCTGTTAAATAACAGGTATGATGTAAAATGTTCTACACGTCAGTTTTAATACCTTAACAATTTTTCCTTGTTGAAATTATTTACCGTAACAATGTAATGCTACCAGCTATAGGCTTGCAGTCCGATCTTAAGTCGATCCGGTAGTAATATGCACCGGCAGGAAGTTCAACACCTCTGAAACGTCCATCAAATGGTTTGTTATAGTGGCCTACAGATTCATACACCAATTGACCACTTCTGGCATAAATCTTTATATTAATGTCTGCTTGATCAGGTAAACCTGTAATTGACCAATAGTCATTCATACCGTCTCCATTTGGAGTCATGGTATTTTTAATTTCGAGGTTATCATTGGTAACTTCAATATGAACAGAAGTAAAATCACTATAACAGCTTCCCAACTTCCTGCGGATAAAATAATCCCCGGTTTTATTTACCTTAAAAACAAATATGCCATTTTTTGTTTCTAATAAAGGCAAAGCATCATCTAAAGGTAATGCATCATTTTCAGAAACATACATTTGGTACACCCCTTCTTCAGGAGCTATAACAGGCAACATGATTTCTGTCGCGTAACAAACACGCCTATTTTCTACCCTTGGTGTAGGCAATTTGATGGTAGGCGCATCTATTTCAAAAGTCTGGCTTAATACCGCTGTACATGAAGCCTGATCAGTCACTTCTAAATAATAAATACCCTTACCTGCAGTTGTATAATCTTTATTTGTACTCACTACATCGCCGGCACTGTTTTTCCATTGATAGGTGTATGTGGCAGAAGGATCGATTGAAGGTAAACCACCTGTTACTACAACCCCTGTTATTGTTCCACGTTCCAATGCACAAACATCCGGTGTAGCTGTACCACTTGTCTGGTTCACTATAATTAACGGAATCCTAATTATTTCAAAAGGACCGATAGACGGAGAAGTACATCCATTTGGATCCGTTATTCTTAAAGTATATTTTCCTTCCGGCAAACCGCTGATCAATTCAGAAGTACCTGTAAAAGGCACCCCTGCTTCATTCTCCCATTGGAACTTACCCGGTATTGGCTTAATATTATTAGGATAACTCAGCCTTATTGATCCATTATTATCTCCACATGATGCTCTTCCAATATTTATTAGCTGAGCAACATACTGAACAATTGCAGTAGGAAGAATTGTAAACGGTCTAGGAACTGCCGTACACAGCGTAGTTGTATTACTGGCATTTAACACATAGTTGCCTGAGGCAAGGTTAGGTATATCGAAAGGAACATAAGGATTACAAACTCCATCTGCTACAAAAGCCCCAGTAGCGGTAGTCAGTCTCCAGGAATTTCCTTCCTCAATAACGACATCTATAATTGCACCATTATTATTATTGCAAGTTGTATTTCTAGCTGTTCCATTCCTTATTTTCACAGATTCAGTAGTGCGTACAAAAGCAATATATGGAACAGCAGGTGAACAACTACCTCCGTCAGTCACTTCAAGTAAATAATATCCACCTGCTAAATCATCAAGATCAGCAGTTGTAGCACCAGGAATTAAGGTTCCTTTAACCCCTGTGATATTATTATAATTATACCATTTATAAGTTACAGTACCTTCTGTGTCAGCAACGGTAATCCCTCGGATAAGCCCATCAGACAGTCCACACCTAGCAGACCAGTTTGGCGAAGACGGTGGCACAATACGAGGTTTTTTTCTTCGCTCTATAAATGGGAAAGTATGAGTTTTAGGGCACCCGGCATCATCTGTAGCTGTAACCGTATAAGTCCCTTCAGGAAGTCTAACTGAGGGACCCCTCCCTACTAATGCACCAGCAGCATTCGTCCACTCATACTTGATTGTCCCCATTCCTCTATACACAGATGCCGTAAAAGTAAAATCATTTTCGCCACATTGAGGAGTTGGAGTTGTTACTACAAGTTCAGTCATAATCTGATCGGTAATATCAAAACGATGCTTTGATACATAACAACCGTCATTAATTCTCACTTCATAAGTACCTACATCTAAACCATCCTTTGATTGTGTACTTCCAATAAGACCTTCTGTTCCATCAGCTTCCAACTTATACCATTCAAAAGTAATTCCTTCTCGCTCTTCAGCAATGGTCACACTCCCTAGCCCATTACAGGTTACCGGAATTTTAATTCCTTCATTTGGTAAAAGTCCGGCCGTTGAAAACTGTGAAGTTATACCAGCACCCGGCATAGTTGCAGTCCCAGTTACCTGACCCGCTATCGGGCCATCGTAACGCCATCTACCGTCTGAGCCGGCTCTTACTGTTGCGAAATAAATCTTGCCCTGACATGACCCTGGGCAATCATCTGTATAAAACAACTCTATCTCAGAACCAGGATTAGCTTTTCCTGTAATATAATTAGGATTTATTTTCAACACCTGTATATAAGCCTGAGGAGCAGAAGTTACTTTGGCAATCCCTACCTCCGAATTACAATACATACTATTACGCATAATTTTCACTGTCCCTGTGGAGACACTTTCAATTCCAAAACGATTATACCCTATAAGGTTGGGGTCCGGATCGGCAGTTCCACCGATTGTTCCATTAGCACTTCCTTCCAGCCTGATTCCTGCTCCATTTCCCATAGACGTTTCTGTCCCTGCAGCTCCTACCCCAATACGGTTTCCATTAATTAAAAATATAGAATTAGTAATAATGATACCTGCGGTAATATGACCAGAAACAATGTTTTTACTAATATTAACAGTTGTATTTCCAGCATTCACCTTTATCCCTGTCATCTGTACAGCAGATGAACCAGAAAATAGAGGAAGTGTTTTATAACTTCTTGTTCCGGAAAAATCAGTTCCTATTTTATTATTAAAAATATTCAGGAGCATTGGTAAAGTAGTGTAGGACTGTCTTGTCAAATTAATATCCGTCCCATTCGCTGCGATCACATTACCATCACCAACAGCATCACCACCTATTGATAAAGCCGCAAAAGAAATATCACCATTTATACCAGAAACATTGGGTTCATGCGTATTACCATCATCGGTCACCCCAATTAAATTCCCCTGAATAGAAATCTGGTCCTGTTTATTAATGAGTTCAGCCCCACCCGAATTATTTCTAAGTAAGATACCATTTGTATTTCCACCTATAACGTTTCCCTTACCAGCAGCACCTATCTGAATCCGGTCAACCCTATAATCAATAATAATCCCTGAAATCTGGTTTGAAGGTTGTAAGCTATTAACTATTGCAAACTTCCTAAGATATAAGCCGTAAATTTCTACATCCGTTGTTTGCACATTAATAGTATTTCCATTTACATAAGGATTGGAGCCAATAATAAGACCAGAGAAACCACTATATAAAGGAAGTTCGGGTTCTATAATTACTTTTGCACCGGACACTCCTAACGGTGGTCCGCCTTGTGTAGTACCGTCTATTGTTACATTAGTTGTTACAACTGGTAATTGATTCCGTAATCGAATGATGTTGCTTCCTGCTCCGTTAGCAGGAAGATTAAAAGTTATGATATCTTTAGTTACTGTTCCATTGTTTGCAGCATCAAGAAGTGCCTGTCTCAATGTTCCCGGACCAGCATCACCATTATTAGTTACTGGAATAATATTTTGAGCAAAACCAGTGAAAGCACTGAGTAGTAAGAGCAAGAGAATCGCGTATTTAGAGTAGCGCATAATTAAAAATGAAATGCCAATTTACAATTTAATGTAATTATAACATAAATATTTTTAATAACGCAAGTAAAATCAGTCACAAAGCAGAAACCCCATATAAACTCTTAAGAAAAAGTCTATACGGGGCTCAGCAGATAATTACTACTACTTATTTTTTGGTAACCTTAAATTCAGTTCTTCTGTTTAACGCTCTTCCATCTGGATTATCTTTTCCATCTGCGAGCTCATTTGGTGCAATCGGTCTGCTTTCGCCATAACCTTTGCTGGTCATTCTATTACTAGCAATACCTTTTTCTATTAAATAATCAACGCAAGCTCTTGCTCTTCTATCCGAAAGATCTAAGTTATAAGCGTCAGTGCCTTTACTGTCAGTATGCGAACTTAATTCTATCTCGATCGTTGGGTTATCCACCATGATATCATATAGGTGATCTAGTTTTTCTTTAGAATCAGGTGTTAATTCCGCTTTATTAAACTCATACAAAACATCCTTAAGTACAATTGGCTTATCGATTTCGAAAGGAGTGAGACACAATTCCGGACTAAATAAAGTATCTCTTTGTGCCATCTGACCATAATTAAAGGTCAGTGTTTTACTAAAGTACTTATCCTTTTCTGCAGTTAGTTTAAAGTACCTGTTTGAGTTTACTTTAAAGCTATAGTTACCATTGTCATCTGTTTTCACTTTAAATTGCTGTACCGAATCAGCAAGTGTTACCGTTGCATCTTTAAGCGGAGTTAAAGCATTACAGTCTAATAATCTTCCTTTAATTACCAGGTTCTGTGTTCTAAGATGGAAGATCTCCAAACAGCAAGCCGACTCGCGGTCTGAACTAATTAAAGCTTCAGACTCATCCTTGTTTAATGGAGTGAAATAAAGATCATCTTTAGCCGAGTTAAAAGGAAACCCCATATTTCTCGGCTCAGACCAGGTCCCGAAATCGCCATCACTTTCAAAAAAATCAAATCCACCCATTCCTACTCTTCCGTTTGTACTAAAAAGTAATTTTTTAGTATTCCCATTATAGTAAGGAGCCTGATCATCTTCAGGAGTATTAATTACATTGCCCATATTCACTGCGGTACCTAATGACCCGTCCACACGAATAGCAGCATACCATAGGTCATACTTACCAGATCCACCTGGCCTATCCGAAGAAAAGATCAGGTAATTACCATCCTTTGTTACAAATGGCTGCATCGCATTAAATCCTTTCACATTAATCTGGCTTCCCAATTCAACAGGCTCAGACCATTCCTTTTCTCCAGTTGGAGTAGCATTTAACTGGTATATTTTCTTGTCACCATTTGTAGTCCAGCTCGTCAGATATGCAAACTTACCACTTGGATGAAAAGCTGGAGCCGCAGATTCTTTATCCTTCCCAACTACTGTGGTTTTGGTAACTGCAACATCTTTACCAAGTGGATCTCCTTTGGTTACATAAATAGCATTTATAAATGGGCTTTCTTTTCTGGTAACCTTAACATCATTACTAACCAATACTTCCTTTTTATTTCCAACAGAGATAGGCCTTGATGAAGTGAAATACAAATTACCTGCTTTTAAATTCGGCGTATAGTTAGAGCCCAGAGTGTTTATTCTATTATCCAATCTAGCCAAATTATACATTCTTGGGTAACGTAGTTCCTGCAATGCAAACCGACAAGAAGCAATTTCCTCTAGTGCTTTTTCCCTGTAATTATCTTTAACCTTATATTTATTCAGAAACTTATTAAATTCATCAATCGCCTCGCTATATTTTTGAGTGGCACGTAATGATTCTGCATACCAAAAATTACTTAGAATGTACTTAGGATTTGTATAGTCCTTGGTTATAAAGTAAATCTTCACGGCCTCTTCAAAGTTATTATATAGTCTTAGGGATTCTGCGAGCTGGAAGTTTAAATACTCTTGTTCCTCAACCTTTTTAGGACTTTCTTCTTTGGTTTTATTTGCGAAACCATAAGGTACTACAACAAAAGCTCCTGTACTATCCTTTTTAAGATTCAAGGCCTTTTTATAATATTCCGCTGCAGCAAAATATTCCTTATTTTGAAAATACACATCCGCTACTCTTTTGTTATTGGCTACGAATTGTGCCTGCACTGAAGCGGAAAAAAATACACAGAGGATCAGAAGTATCTTTGTTTTCATCATTATATCATTAATGGGACATTTCATATTAGTTCAACTATAATCGTGGACAAAAGAAGTTCGGCCCAAGTATTCCTTTTCTACCGGTAAATGACACAGACAGTTCCAATCCTCCTCTGCTACCAGTAGCACGATTTAAATTAGAAGTATTGAAATCATAACTCAATCCGAACACCATATTTTTGAGGTGTAAGCCAAAGAAAGCAATAGCTGAATCATCTACCCTATAATTTGATCCGAACAAAAGATCCGTTTCTGCATTAAGCATATACTCGGCATAAGCTCCCGCCGAAATCTCACGCGCATTCCCCTGTTTCATATACAAGCCATTTGGCGTAATACTAAGCACTTCAGATGCTTTAATCCGAGCACCACCGTGACCAGCATAACGGATTGGCATGCGAACATCATTACCTAAAAATTTATCTATTGGTCTTGTAATATGTCCGGCCATAGCACCAGCAAACACATTTACTTGCTGATCGGGATTTCCATCAAAATACATGATACCCACATTTACATCAGGAACAAGTGTATTCGAAGAGGCAAATGACTCACTGATTCCAAAGTTTGGATCGTATCCGGTAACTGGATTATACTGGCTACCTAGTGTAATCTTTGATGGATTAAAACTTTTGTTGAGTATTCCGGCCTGTACACCAAAGTTGATCATATTTAAACCTGCACTTCCAAAGTGAATCCTATAAGCTGCAGAAACCATTGCATTTAAATGGTTATAACTGATATCACCGGCATTTTGGTTCAATACCATTGCTCCAAAAGCCAGATTTTTAACTGGGGCCATATCAAATGAGGCTCCACCTGTTAAAAATGAATTGGAGATCGATCCCCATTGCTGCTTAGCATTTAAAGAAACCCTGTACTCACCATCTGTAACACCGGTCAATGCCGGGTTTAACCATAGTGGATGCGCATAATATTGAGAGAAATGGGGATCAATCTGTGCGATCCCCTTAAATGTCCCCAGTGTTAAAAATGCGCCTATGGCTATTGTTTTTATTAGTTTCTTCATGATAGATTTGTTTTTCATTATTACCTGGTACATCTTATCTTAAAAGTGTTATGGTGCCTTTTTTAGTGGCTTTAGTGCCATCGTTAAACTCAACCTCCAGGTAATACACGTATACCCCATTTGGCTGCATCTGCCCTTTAAAAGTTCCGTCCCAACCATTCTCTATTTTTAGGGATTCGTAAATGAACTGACCCCACTGACTATATACACGTAACTGCATTTTTGCGATGGTATTTCCATATACGTACAATACATCGTTTTTACCATCATTATTTGGGGTAAATGTGTTTGGAACAAATATGTTGTTACCTAATGGATTATCACTACTACCTGTAAAGGTCGTTGCATCGCTCAGCTGACAAGCCAGTTGTCCTACTGCTCTTACCCTGATGGTTACCCTCTGATTCGGTTGTAAGCCTGAAACCGTATGTGTAGTTCCCGCAGCGCCAGAACTTGGAGCAGTCCAGTTTAACCCATTGTCAACAGAGACTTCGTATCCAACAGCATTTGTTACAACTGGCCATGCGAAGGTGATACTTGTTGCACTTACTGATGATGTTGAAACTACTGGAGCATCCAGTTTACCCAGCACTGTAATAGTAACTGCAGTCCTTGTAGTACTTGCACAACCACTAGCTATATTGCTGCTACCTACATAATAAACCGTCGTTGTATTTAATGCAGGAACATTAAATGTTGTTCCGTCTATACCTGTTTCACCAGTTGCACTGGTATACCAGGTATATTTAAGTGACGGATTCGGATTGTTTACTGTTAATATGGTTGTACTACCTGGACAAAGTGGACTTTCTGCACCTGATACTGATGGTGGAGGTAATGGTAATGCACCAGCGCTAACAACTACAGGTGTACGTGAAGTACTTTTACAAGTTCCCGATAAAGCTTCTACATAATATGTAGTCATAGCCATCGTGGTTGCAGGTGTTGTGAAATTCGTTCCAGATCCAAGTATTGTGGTACTAACTGCAGTTGCATACCAGTTATAAGTAACACCTGTTACTGGAGCAGACACTGATAAAGTGGCCGTACTACCGAGACAAGTGCTTACAGTACCAGATATAACAGAAGGACTCTGAGGTGTAGTTGTAACTACAACCGTTACTTTAACCCTACCTGCAATGCTACCACAATTAGTCGTATTTGTAGCCTGTACAAAATAATCCACATTCGCATTCAGTGTCCCAGTAGGAAATGATATTCCTGTGTTTACTAAAGTCCCACCAGTAGCGGCAGTATACCATTCATATATAACACCTGTTTGAGGGTTTTGTATGGTCAGCACGGTTGTATTACCAGAACATATTGTGGTTCCTGTCGTATTAATGATCGGTACGTTTGGTAATGGATTAACAGTAACTGTTACCACTTTTGCCGATCCTGGAAGATTGGCACAAACACCATCTCCTTTTACAGTCACATAGAATCTTGTAGTAGCTGTTAACCCTGAAACAGGCATCTTATCACCAACAAAACCTACATCAGTTAATGCCGCATCACGGTACCAGGTAAACACTGGATTTCCAGCCACAGTGGCACTACTTGCAGTAAGCTGCGTATTCGTACCAGAACAGATGTTTTGATCTGCCGCAATAATGTCAGTAACACCTGCATTTCTATTTACAGTAACTGTAACCACTTTTGCAGAGACAACATCATTTGCACAAATATTAGTTCCACTCACCGTTACATAGTATTTAGTAGTAATGGTTAATGCAGGGGTAGTAAATGTAGGCCCCTGGAAAGCAAAGTCTGTTAAAGAAGCATCGCGATACCATCTGAATACCGGATTATCTACAGTTGTGCTACTTGCACTAAGCATTGCAGTGGTTCCTGCACAGATAGTTTGATCTGCAAGATTAATATCAGAAGCTGTAGCATTTCTATTTACTGTTACTGTTATAACTTTAGCTGAAAGTACATCATTAGCACATACATCACTTCCACTTACAGTTACATAATACTTAGTAGTTACAGTTAAGGCAGGCGTTGTAAATGAAGCTGCTCTTACAGCAAGGTCAGTTAAATTAGCGTCGCGGTACCAGCTAAATACTGGATTTGTTACCGTAGTGCTACCCGCAGTTAATGTTACTGCTGTACCAATACACGTGCTTCTATCTGCTGCGTCAATATCTGCTGCTGTTGCATTTCTGTTTACTGTTACAGTTACAACTTTAGCTGAAGCTGCATCGTTTGCACAAGCATCGCTTCCACTTACAGTTACATAATATTTAGTAGTTGCAGTAAGTGCATCTGTCGTAAAGCTTGCTCCTACAAATGGCACATCGGATAAGTCGGCGTTTTTATACCAACTAAATACTGGTGTCGTAACCTTGGTAGTTGAAGCCGTTAGAATCGCTGTACTTCCTGAACAGATTGTTTTATCTGCCGCAACGATATCTGAAGCAACAGCATTTCTATTTACAGTTACTGTTACAACTTTTGCTGATGAAGCATCATTAGCACAGATCTCTGCTCCGGTTATAATCACATAGTATTTAGTAGTTGCTGTTAAAGCTGGAGTAGTAAAGCTAGCCCCTTCAAAAGGAGTATCAGTTAAGCCAGGAGTAGTATACCACTTGAATATTGCAGATGGAAATGCTGTAGCAGTAGCTGTTAAAGTTGCTGTTGTACCCGAGCAGACCGTCTTGTCGGCAGCAGTAATATCAGAAGCAACTGCATTTGTTTTAACAATTAATGTAATTTTTGTTCTTGTTGCGTTTATACAGCTGTTTGCATTTACAGCTTCCACATAATAATCATAAGTACCAGCAGCAAGATTAGCAGAAGTACCATAGCTAATGTTGTTAGCTACCAGTTGGTTTCCACCTACTGCGGCATCATACCAATTAAACACTACACCAGCTACTTGAGTTACTTTTAAAGTTACTGCTGAACCGATACAAGTTGACGCTGGGTTACCTGCATCTGGTACAGGAACCACTGGCACCGGCAATACAGTAACAAGCACTTTTACCCTTACACTTGGACAGCCTTTTCTTTCTGCGAGAACAAAGAAATCATGATCTCCTACTGTCAAATCAGTTGCTGTGTTGAATGTTGTACCATCTGCCTGGAAGGTTGTTCCCTTATACCACTTGTAAGTAACATATGATAATGGGTTATTGATTGATAAAGTTGCTGCTGAACCTGCACAGACAGTTGCTGTTTTTGCGGCTACCGTTGGTGCTACCAATACGCGTTGTGCATAATTAATATCTATAGAAGAAAAAGCTCCAACAAGTCCAGAGTTTAATTTCACCTGAACTGCATCAAATGTACTTGTTGGTACAAAAGTTAATAAAGCTTGTGTACCTCCACTCAATAATTCAAGATTGATCAATGGGTTGTTAATGACAGTTGCGTCGTTATTACTTACTCCATTTTTAAGTGTACTGATTTCTAAAGATGGCAACACCGATAGTGTAAGTATTTTTCCTGGTGAAGTCAGCATTATACGAACTGTATCACCTAGATTAGATATCCCATCAAAACCTAATTGTTGATAAACTGCCCCACCCAATAGACCTACAGGAATAACAAGTGATGATGCAGTTGAAGCATTATTATCAACAGCTAACAATGGGTTATATACATCCGCAAGGACAGCTATGCCTTCCACTCCATGATTCTCTGTAATTGCAGGCTCACAAGGTACATCTGTAGCACCATCATTAGGGATAGTTGTTACCGTAACAGTGGCTCTTGTATTTGTAGTACATCCTCCTGCAACTGAACCTTCAACATAATAGGTAACAACACCTGGAGTTGTTCTGGGAACAGTTATATAAGTCGGACCGGTATGTAATAAAGTACCACCAATAGGTGCATCGTACCAGGTAATGATTACACTGGCGGTGCTCGACGTTGCTGTTAAGACTGCTGGTGAATTAACTTTTACGGTTATGCTTGGTGGTGTAATAATCGGAACATCCAGACTACCAACTTTGATAGTTGCTGTTGCAGCAGCAGAAGTTATACCGCAAGTATTATCAAATGCTTTTACAGTATAAGTCTCGTCAGTTAAGCCTAGAGTAACCTGTAATGTCGACCCATCTTTACCTGCTAAATAAGTATTTGTTCCATCAAACCATTGATAAGTGATTCCTGCAACTGGATTTTTAACACGTAATACCACATCATTGTTAGCACAAGTAGTTACAATGGGCGATTCCAATTCTGGTGTTACTGGAGCTGCACTTACTTTTACTTCAATTAAAGATTTATAGCTAGTACAAACGGCATTACTAGATGCAACATAATATTTAGTATTGGCGCTTAAAGCATCCGTAACAAATGTAGTTCCATCTTTCCCGGCAATATAAGCACCAGTATTGTCATACCATTTATAAATTAAACCCGGTGTAGCATTTGCTACTGATAAAGTAGCTGCTTGTGTAGCACAAATATTAACAACAGTTGCAGTTACTGTCGGCGCTACCATTACACGCTGTGCGTAGTTTAGGTCAACCGTAGTCAGCACTCCTGCAATACCTGCATTTAAACGTACTTCAACCTGATCAAAAGTTTTAGTTGGAACAAATGAAAGTAAAGCTTCAGTATTTCCGCTTAATAATTCAAGATTGATTAATGCGTTGTTTAAGAGTAATTCATCATTGTTACTTGTCGCACCATTATATGTGGTTAATGTAATTCCTCCCAAAACCCCTAATGAAAGTATTTTACCCGGAGCGGTTAGCTTAATCCTTACGGTATCACCAACTGTTGACAAGCCATTAAAGCCTACTTTTTGATAAACTGAACCACCCAATAAACCTACTGGTAATACCAATGAAGATCCTGTTTTAGTATCATCATCAATTGCTAGTCCAGGGTTAAATACATCAGCAAGCAATGCAATTCCGTCAACACCTTTCGTTTGAGTGGATGCAGCTTCACAAGGTACAGGATTAGGAGCGCCATTACCATCAACATTAATGGTGATTTGTACACGACTTGAAGCTGCACAGCCAGTAATAGGTGATACTGCTTCAAGGAAATAGGTAGTAGTAACCATTAAAGGAGTGGTTACATAAGTAGGGCCCGTATATATTGGCGTAGTTGCATTTGCAGTATTATACCAGTTAAATAATACATTACTTTCTGAAGATGTAGCATTCAGGATAGCTGTTTGTCCAGGACTAACAGTATTTGAAGATACCTGAACTTGCGGCAACACTGGAAGCTGATTAACCTTAACTGCAACAGCAGCACGGCTAGCACTCACACAGTTTCCATTAGAGGCCTCTACATAATAAGTAATGTCTGCATTAAGCGCCGGAGTAGTAAATACTGCTCCTTCAAAGATTGCAGTGCTTCCAGTAGATGATGTGTACCATTTATAGCTTGTTCCTGTAACAGGATTGTTTACAGGCAATATTGCAGGTGAACCCGCACATACTTCCGCAGCTGTGACCAATGTCGGAACCCCTGGAGCAGTAGTTACCATTACGGTAACAGGTATACGTTGTGCGTTTGCACAACCATCTTTACTCACTTCAATATAATAAATAGTCGTGTTTGTTAGAGGAGCAGCTACTGTAAATGTTTCGCCGGTTGCCAAAACAGTAGTACTTGTCGCAGTAGCATACCATTTTAAAGTAGTACCACCGTTTGCCGTAGCCGTCAGCGTTGTTCCACTACCAGCACAGATTAACTGGCCGCCAGCTGCAACAGTTGGGTTAGGATAAATAACTTCCGCACCATAAATACTCAGGTTACTTAAAGCAGCGACCACTGCTCCAAAGCGAATTTCAACACGGTCATAAACACCGCCAGCGGGCAAAGTTGCTTTAAAACGATTTCCACCCAATAGCTTAAGATCAATAAGTGAATTATTTAAGGTGTAAGTTATTACAGGTGTATTACCGTTCATTACTGTAATGGTAACTCCACCAAGCACATTTACATCAGCTAAACCAACTGGTGTCGCTAAATCTAAACGTATACTGTCAGTCGCAGCACCAGTACGAGCAAAAATCAAACGCTGATATCCAGTTGAACCAACACCTACTACAAGATTAATTTTAGTAAAATTATTTGGATTATCATCGGTAGAATTCCCTGCATTTTCAACATTACATAATAGACAAATCCCATCAATTCCCGTTTCCTGACGAACGGCTGCATTACAATTAGGATTAGCTGGGCCACTACTTACTGTAACTGTAACAGGTGCTCTTGCTGCACTTACACAACCTGATGCATTTTCTGTTTCAACATAATAAATAGTCGTAGCATTTAATGCAGGTGTAGTATATTTTGACCCTGTAAAGAATGAAGAACCACCAGTTGGTGTAGTGTACCATTTAACGGTATTTCCAGCAGTTGCGCTAACTTCCAGAGTTGCTGTTTGTCCGGCGCTGATGCTTTCATTAGCCGAAATTACAGTAGCCACTTCAGGTGTAGGATTAGTTGTTACGTTAACCTGAGTCCTGGTGCTTAAAGCTGTTCCTGAAACTGCCTGCACATAATATGTAGTATTAGCATTAAGCGTTAAAGTATTATAGGTTGTTCCAGTAAATATAACTGTATTTCCAGTACCAGCATACCAGTTGTAAGTAACTCCTGGCTGAGGATTAGATACAGACAGTGTTGCTGTGCTTCCACTACATATAGTAACTGCAGCTACAGTTGGAGCTCCTACATTTACGATTAGCGTATAATCAGTAGAAGTTGTAATTCCATTTTTGTCAGTCGCCGTCATGGTTAAGGTATAGGTTCCACCTGTTAAAGGAGTACCTTTTATTTCACGGGTTGCTTCATCAAATGTCAATGCAGGTGGCAAACCTTGTAAGTCATAAGTATAAGGTGAAGTACCACCACTTACTGCTGGTAAAATTTGTGTAGGATAAACCGCTCCTACCAGTCCGCTCGGTAAAGTAGCAGAAGGAAGATTTAATTCTCCATTTACTTTAATCACATAAACCTGAGTCACTGTTGCTCCAGCACCATCGGTAACATTTACTGAAACATTGTATGAACCAGATTTTGTCGGCGTCCCTGAAATTTCTCTTGTTGCGGCATCAAAACTTAACCCCAAAGGAAGGTTTGATGCAGTATAAGTGTAATTACTATCTCCACCAGTTGCTGCGGGAATAGTTTCAGTAACATATACTACACCTACTGTCCCATCAGCCAATGGTTTAGTCGCTAACAAAAGAGGGTTTCCCACTACAATTGTGTAATTGGTCGTTACTGTATTTCCTTCCGTATCGGTTACTTTAACAGGAATCACAAAAGTACCAGCTACTGTTGGTGTGCCTGTAATGTCCCTTGTTATCGGGTCAAAATCTAATCCTGCAGGAAGGTTTGATGCTGTATAAGTATAAGATCCACTTCCACCTGTAGCAGCTGGAATGGTTTGTGTTGGATATAGCGTATTCACAGTACCATTAGCCAAAGTTGTCTGCGCTAATACCAGTGGATCTCTCACTACAATAAAATAATCTTTTGTAATGCTATTCCCATTGTTATCAGTAGCGGTTACATGAACTGGGAATAATCCTTTTTCTGTTGGTGTACCAGTAATTTCCCTTGTTATCGGATCAAAACCTAATCCTGGAGGAAGGTTCGTCGCTGTATATGTATAAGGGGTAGTACCACCAATAGCTCCAGGAATTACCTGAGTAGGATACAATGTATTTACGGTTCCGTTAGGCAAAAGCTTATCAGAAAGACTCATTCCTTCCGTAACTTTTAAATTATATATAGCGTCAACCGAACAGCCTTTACTATCTGTTGCAGTAATTGTAAAGCTATAGTCACCTGGTGCAGCAGTTGGGGCACCAGCTATTGTACCATTGGCAGATAATGTTAAACCTGCAGGTAGATTAGATCCTGTTGCCACCTTATAAGTAAAGACTGGTGTTCCACCTGTGGCCAGTGTAATTTGTTTTGAATAAGATGAACCCAGTGTTGCATTCGTTAAAGTACTAGTTGCAAAAACGATTGCAGGGTTTACATTCACCGTAACCGGTAAACGTTCTGTATTTACACAGATGCCATTACTTACTTCTATATAATAGGTTGTTGTTTCTGTTAATCCAGATGGAGAATAGCTATTTCCTGTAGCCAATGCGACACCACCTGTTGAATTAGCAAACCATTTAAGGCTTGTACCGCCAACTGGTGATGCAGTGAAAGTATTTGTGCTACCTGAACAAGCATTGAAACCTCCTTCAGGAATGGTTGGGTTAGGATAAATTACCTGTGCACCATAAACATCAACAGTAGTTAAAGCAGTCGCAACTGCACCCAAACGAATTTCGACAGCATCGTATGCTGCGCCGGCAGGAAGGGTTGCTTTAAAACGATTACCCCTTAATAGACTTAAATTTAAAAGACCTGAATTCAGAGGATAGACTTTAACTACAGCGCCATTGCTCATCACATTTACAATAACACCACCCAGTAAACTAAGATCAGCTAAGCCACCAGGTATTGCTAAATCTAAACGGATACTATCTGTGGCAGCACCAGCACCTGGGAAGAACAAACGTTGATAAACCTGACCACCCACGCCTAAAGTAAGGCGAAGGCTAGAAAATTTAGTAGGATCTGAACTTATTGCATTTGCACCATTTTCAACACCGCATAACACACAAAGTAAACCTTCAACACCACTTCCTTGAGCGTTTGGAACATTACATGCTGATCCCGGATTAATATCAGCTACTGTAACAGTAACCGGTATACGGGCAGCACTAACGCAACCTCCTGCATTTTGTATCTCTGCATAATATATGGTAGTTATATTTAAAGCCGGAGTTTTAAATACAGCTCCAGTAAATACAGCGATACCACCCGCTGAAGCAGTATACCATTTTACAGTATTACCTGTGCTTCCTGCAGCAGGTGAAGCTGTAAGCGTTGCCGTTTGTCCTTTTGTAATTTCAACGTTAGGTAAAGCAACTATTGCATTAGCTGGTATTGGATTGACCGTTACATCAACTTTAGTACGCGTACTTACACAAGATCCAATAACAGCCTCTACATAATATGATTTGCTGGCACCTAAAGCCAGAGTTTCATAGCTATTGCCGGTAAAAAGAACGTCACCATCTACTTCCTGATCAAACCATCTATAGGTTTGTCCAGTAACTGGCGCAGGTATAGTTAAAGTTATTTTACCACCACTACAAATTGGAAGTGGAGTGGTGACCACTGGCGGTATTGGATTGTTTACAATAACCCTTACCAATTTACGTGGGGTTTCATTTGAACATCCTAGTCTTTTTCCAGTTACATAAAAATCATGGATCCCGGCAGATAAACCTGTAGGTGAAAAACTTAGCCCAGCAGTCCCAGTACCTCCATTAGCTTGGCCATACCAGGTATACACAGCGCCTGCTTCAGGGCTTGTAATATTTAAAATGACCCCATCACCCAAACAAGCAGTTCCTGATGGAGAAGCAACATTGTTTATTTTTATAGATGTTGGCA
This sequence comes from Pedobacter sp., assembly GCF_041645105.1. Classification (GTDB taxonomy): domain Bacteria; phylum Bacteroidota; class Bacteroidia; order Sphingobacteriales; family Sphingobacteriaceae; genus Pedobacter. The sequence goes on along the minus strand of NZ_JBAZQQ010000006.1, from coordinate 219,676 downwards.
ATGCTATAGACCTGGAAACCTCATGTAGATTTATTGAATTTAACACGGTAGCCAAACCACCTAATCGCAACTGAACTCTATCAAACTGTTTACCTGGGGCAAAAGTAATTACTGATCTGTTACCAGGGCCACTCAATAATCTGATATTGATTAATGAAGCAGTACCAGAAATTACATCATTAGATACATTTCCATTAAAAGTCTCAATTTGAAGGGTACTCAATAAATCCAATGAGAGCAGTGCCCCATTATTTGAAACTACCAACCTTACCGAATCCGTTAATGCGGATAACCCTGGGAATATAACGGTTTGTTGTACATGGCCAGCTAGTCCTGCCACGGTACTCAACCTTGAATAAGAAGTAGCTCCCTCATCACCATCTATAGCTAAACCCGCATCTGCGACGCTACCTAAAGCAGCAACACTTCCAGATATCCCATGTAATTCATCTATTGCCTTATCACAATTTATAGTTCCTGCGTCCTTTAAATAATAAGCATGATAAACGTTAATACTACCAAGAAGCACTACTACTCCGCCCCCCATAGTAACCCTTACACGGTCATACTCTTCACCTGGAGCGGGGATAAAAACCTCCGATTGGTTACCAGCAGCGAGTAACTTTAATAGACCAGACCCGGCATCCACCGGGTTCCCTACTGCCTTGTTACCATTATATGCCTGTATTTTAACACTTCCTAAAAGATCAAGAGTAACCACTGAAGTTGCCGAGACCTTAACAACAGCACCGTTGGCTCCACCTACTTTACCAGGAAATATAAGCTCCTGATAAATTGCTCCTCCTAATGCAGCAGTAGTAATATTTATTGTAGAATAGGAATTAACGTTTCCATTAACAGCATTGCCTGCATTGGTGACATCACAAATGGTACAAGTCAAAAAGCTCTTTTCAACATTAGTTGTATTCGCATAAACACGTTCCTTTGCTTGTCCATACAATTTTCCACTAAAAAGCGTTATAGTTGTAAAGCAAGATAGAAGAAGTAACGATTTTTTTAATATTTCGAACAGAGTAGATGTTCTTTTCATAGGAAATTGATTGAGGGTTACTATAATTATCCTACAATTTTAGGTATAGATTGTATCCTATGCTCTGTTCGAATTGTTCATTTCTTGTTCAGTACCCCATGATTCTTGTTCATTCTGTTCATTATTGAATTCGAAGCCAAAAGTTATTCACAAAAATCGCCCTCTAAACACCTGTAGGCGAGGTTTTTGACAAAAACCCATCCTTTTCGTTCATTTTTCAGCCGGAAAACCTCTGTTCATTATTCCTATTAAAGCTATATATTCGTTTTGGTTGTTATTTAACGCTCACTTATAAAGTGTATGGATGAAATATCTATCTTAAATGAACTCAAGGGATTAATCCTAATCAAGACTGGAATTAGGACGGTGACCCCGGCTGATTGTAAACGGATATCTATTGAAATCAGCAGAACATTGAATAAGAATGTTAGTGAAACAACAATTAAGAGATTGTTTGGCTTTGCTGAGGTGAAACACAATTTCTCAAAATTCACTATTACAACACTGTCAGAATATGTAAGTGGGGAAAACATTGAGTCTGGAGGAGCAGGTACCAACATCATTCCTGCATCTTGGATAGATGTCAAGAGAAAGGTATTTAAAATCACAGACCTCGCTTTAAAAGGAATCAAGAACAGATCAGGCATGCCTTATGATATGACAATAGGCAGAAAGTTCGCAGAATATGATTTTGATGAGTTTTTTCAGAGTGACCATAGTTTTACCGCATTCATTGCACAACCAGGTTACGGCAAAACTATTCTATTAAGTCATCTTGCCGAGAGTTTTGCCAGAAATAGTACTTCGACTTATAGAGATTCCGCTATTCTGTTTTTACAGGCTTATAGTTTTTTTAATCTTGAAAATCCAACCTTTAATTTTGAAGATCTGCTAAAAGCAGTACTTAATATCCCAAAAAGGGATAGTCTGATGACCTACATTGAAGACAATTATAAAAAAAGCAAGGGAAAACTTGTTATCATATTAGACAGTTTCTCGGAACTTCCCTTAAAAAAGGAATCCATGAAACAGCTTTTCGAAAGTATAATAAATTTCATTTGTGCAATTGAACATATGAATTCTATTAAGCTAGTTATCAGTATGCGGTCTGCTACATGGTCATGTTTCTATGATTTATTCAGACATTCCGCTTATTTAAAAGCAAAATGGTTTCCAGGCAACTATTTTAACATCAATGAGCCTTCGAATGTGCCTCCTCTTACGGAGAAAGAAATAGATCTGATAATATCTAAAATTGATGGGTTGAACACCAAAGAAATTAACCCGAATCTTAAAGCACAACTTAAGTTTCCTTTTCATATTCAACTATATCATCAATTAAAAGAAGAAGATCCTACTTTTAATTATTCAACAAATATTACTTTCCACGAATTAGCATCCAGGTTTATCCAGGAGAATATCTATAGTTCCAATTATTATACAGAAAAGATCCTCTTTCTAAAAAAAATAATCCAGCTTACAGATTATGGAAAAAATGGCATCTCTATTCAAAAAGACAGCCTGATTGGGGAGCTATCGACATTCAAAAATGCTTATACGGAATTGCTTTCCGATGGCATAATAATGGAAGAGAAACGATATGAAGATTTTCATCCCAGGGAGTTTGTTCTGTTTATACATCCGCATATATTTGAATACTTCTTATTTGTTGAACTCCTGGAAAAATTCAATCTACAAGTAGACGAAAAATTCTTTTCCTACATACAAACTGAATACGAAAACGTTGGTCTTCGTTTTCAATTACTACAGTGGGCTGTGCGATTTGTGATTAGAATTGGAGATTTTAAAGTTCTGGACTGTATTTTTGATTTCCCATTATGTCATTCTGAACATAATTATTTAACGCTCTTCATTGCCGAAAATTTAAAATATAGATCTAAATATAGCGGCGACACCATATCATTGTTAAAGACCCACAAAATTCATGAAAGGATTATTGAGGACATGAAGCACTTTGACTTTGTTAACTCATCCTATAAAGAAACTATTGAAGTTGCCATAGACATTTCTGACTCCAGTGAACATACTTTGCTTTATCAGTCGCTCCTTACTTTAATGGATGTGGTAAGTCTGAACCAGAAGAAAATTCATAAGCGAATGATGATTTTAAATCGAATGAATTGTTCAACCTGGGAATTAAGTCCTCACGAAATCTTGCAATTGATTTATCTGAAAATCACTAATAACCCTTCAGATTTAAATGACCTGCTGGAAGATGTAGAAAGTTTACAATATCCATTTGGGGAACACAAAAAGCCACTTACAACCAAACAAGGAGTTACATATTTCTTGAATATCCTACTTAATATGTTCTATGGGGCTGACGAAAGAAATATTGAGCTTTTAGAGAAAATCATTAATGCACATCCTGAAGAGTTTTCCAGGCGTTCAGTCTTTAGTATCCTGATGATGAATTTTCTCACCTTACAACTTTCAAGGTTCAGACCGGGGCAAAAAACAGATAAACTGGAGAGAATTCTCATTCGTATTCATGAGAATAAAGAAAGATTTAGAATTTCACAGCAATCGGAGGCAATCTTTAAAATGACTCAAGCTTTTCAACTTAGAAATAAAGGTAAAAATGTTTTGGCAGCTGAAAAGTGCCAGGAATGTATAGGTTTTTTCAAAGAAAACAATCTGAATTTAAATTGTATACTCATTTACGACCTGATGATTAACATCTATACAGATCTTGAAAACGTTGCTAAGCTGAATGAGTATAAATATGAACGTCTTTGTTTTATGGAAGAACATAACATTTCAAAAAATATATTTTCTATATCAAAAGAGCCAATCGGCATTAAACATTCATAAAAAAGGACTTTTATTAAGCCCTTTTTTATGAATATGTTTATGGTTACTTCTTGTATTCAGCAGCTAATTTTAATGCATTGTAAGCATTTACAATTCCACCTGTAACACATAAATCAGAAAAAGGAACAGTTTTAACATCCGTTTCAGTTCTTATTTCTACAGACTGATTAACCTTAACAACAGATTTAAGAATGATATCTTTTACTTCTACTGCCTTTAACTTTGGATAGTATGAACGAATAAGAGCAGCTAGTCCAGCTACAACAGGTGCAGCCATACTTGTACCGCTTAATTTCTCGTATTTTGATCCCGGAACTGTCGAGTTAATATCTACTCCAGGGGCAAAAACATCGACTTTAGTTTTCCCATAGTTAGAAAAGTTAGCCTTTATCTGCCCATCATTTGTCCATGCAGAAGCTCCAACAGTTATCCATGAGGCAGCTTTACCACCACCTAAATATTCAGGATCAGGGAAGTTAGATTCAACTTCAAGATTATTATTGTCGTTACCAGCAGCATGTACTAATAATACGTCTTTAGAAACTGCATATTTAACAGCCTCATCTACGATTGCCTTATCCCATGAATATGATTTTCCAAAACTCATATTGATTACTTTAGCACCATTATCAACCGCATAACGAATAGAATTGGCAACATCTTTATCGCGCTCATCACCATTTGGCGTATTTCTTACACCCATAATGATCACGTTATTCGCTACACCTTTAATACCAAGATCATTAGTACGTACAGCACCTATAATTCCGGCAACATGCGAGCCATGTTTTGCATCAGGACCAGTAACATCATTATTACCATAAAAACGCTCTTTACTATTATTTGGATCATCGCCAACAATACCACGAGGATCATAGTCAAGATTCAAATTATATTCAACTTGTTGTTTAAAATGGTCATAGCCAGGTTCAATCTGTTTTTTATAAAAGTCTTCGAAGCTTGTATTTTTTAGCTGATTAACCATAATTCTCTGGATATTGGTCTCCATATCATCAGTAGGCTTAAATGCCTCAAAATCTGCACGAGTCGGTTGCGTTTTTCCAATTTTTTTAACTACTGCATCTATTGCATTTTTGATACCTGAGAACCGCTCCAACCCGATTTTAGCTTCTTCAAGTTTTTTTTCCAGTTCAGCTTTATTCTTTTGATAAGCTTCGAACGCAGGTAACTCACTTGCTTTTACAGATGTAGCATCAGCATTTGCAAATTTTGCATTATCTCTTCTCACCAAACGAGTCAATTCCAATGTTTCATGGTTAATAGAACCTTTCGATGAACCCAAAAAGTTCCAGCCATGTACATCATCTATATAACCATTCTTATCATCGTCTTTACCGTTACCCGCTTTTTCTTTTTTATTTAGCCAGATAACCGCTTTTAAATCTTCATGATCAATCTCAACGCCACCGTCAAGTACTGCCACAATAACAGGTACAGATTTCTTACCCTTCAAAAGTTCATTATATGCTTTTTCTGTACTTATACCAAACGTAGAATCTGCTTGCAAATCCAGGTTCTGCCAGTTAGGCTTCTGGGCAAATGAAGCAAATGGCATAGCTGCTAATAATGCTATGCACCATCCCTTACCGCCTAAAAATGTCATGACATTCTTTTTCATAGTTTTTCAATTTTTTGACAAAGTTAATTAAATTCTAGCCATACGTTACAGGAGAAATAATTCAACCTCACCATAAATACAACTCAAATGCCTTAAAAAAACGATCGCCGCAAGAATTTATTTCTGTGCGGCGATCGTGTATTAAGATTGTTATAAATGTCCTGTCTTTCAGGAGCACATTAACTTACCAGTGTATCATCAGTTTCTCTCGCAATTACATCGGCAATTGAAGTTTGTGCTAAAACTTTTAAAGTCGCATTTCTTACGTCTATAAATGTCTTTCTGATACCACAGGTTACCTCATCGTGGCATTCATCACATTTACGGTAAAACTTTAAACTGGCACAAGGAACCATTGCGATAGGACCATCCGTAATACGAAGTATATCAGCCAGATAAATATCATGTGGATCTTTATTCAGACTATATCCTCCACCTGCACCTTTCTTACTATATAAATAGCCTGCATTACGCATATCCAACAGAATCTGTTCCAGGAATTTCCTGGGTATCATTTCCTGTTCCGCCAACCTCACTATTTGCATTGGAGGGTTTTCCATATTTTTGCCAAGAGCAACCAGTGCCTTTATTGCATATTTCGTTTTCTTAGACAGCATACTAGCAAAGCTAAGAAAAGATTTACGTATTTGTATAAATTTTGAGTCGCCCGCATTCATTTGCAACATTTCAATATATTATAGATTAAATGCTTCATCCTTCAACACATTGTAGAATAATTCCACACTCCACATATTCAAAAAAAACACAAAACAAGCTGACTATCAATAAATTAAAACAAAATAACACTTATGGCATCATTCTGTATTATACCTAATCGTAATTAATTAGATAAGAATTTAAAATTATAAGTATGAAAAAGATCATTTTATCAGCAGCGATTCTTGCATTTGCAGGATTAACCACAGTAAAAGCAAGCGAAATCAAAACTCCAATTGTTATTAGCACATTACAAGACAGCGTAACAAAAACGCCTGTTGAATTGAAAGACTTACCTGATCCTGTTAAAGCTACTCTTTCATCAGAAAAATATAAAGAATGGATTCCAACTGCAGCATTCCTTGTAACAAACGCAGATAAATCTGAACATTATCAGGTTGATGTTAAAAAACAAGAAGAAACTGCATCTTTAAAAATAGGAAAAGATGGAGTAGTTATTGAATAATCCCTATATTCCTTAATAAATAACAATTAAACACCTTATAAAAGCCGGATTTCGTCCGGCTTTTGTATTTTTGCTGTATCTAAGCGAAATCCTATGGCAAAAATACTCATCATTGAAGACGATTCTACTTTCTCTCAGGTACTGGAAGGCTTTCTTACAAAGCATGGTCATGAAGCTCATGTTGTAAATGATGTAAAAAAAGCTTTCAAGATAACCGACGAGCAAAGTTTTGAGTTGTTACTTATAGATTATCGTCTGCCAGATGGCACTGGTTTAGACATTCTATCTCACATCCTTGAAAAAGGTCAGATACAACCTGTAATTATCATGACCAGTTTTAATGATGTCCGAACAGCAGTAAAGTCCATTCAATTAGGAGCATTTGATTACATTACCAAACCAGTTAATCCTGATGAACTGTTAATGATCATAAAAAATGCCTTAGGTAAAAAAGAAAAAGGAAAATCTGACAAATCTGTAGAGCATACGGATGCGATAAAAGGTAAAAGTGCGATTGCTGACAAGCTTTATGAGCACATTAATCTGGTAGCTCCAACCGATATGTCGGTAATCATCCAAGGTGAAAGTGGAACAGGGAAAGAATATGCTGCGCGTGCTTTACACAGTCAAAGTAAGCGAAATGATAAACCTTTTATTGCAATTGATTGTGGAGCACTGTCGAAAGAGCTTGCGGCAAGTGAATTATTTGGCCATGCAAAAGGAGCCTTCACTGGTGCTTTAACTGATAAAAAAGGACAATTTGAAGCTGCAAATGGAGGTACTCTATTTTTAGATGAAGTTGGCAATTTAAGTTATGAAGTTCAGGTAAAAATGCTTCGGGCCCTTCAAGAAAGAATTATACAACCACTTGGCAGCACTAAGTCCATTAAAGTTGATGTAAGAATCATTACGGCTACAAATGATGATCTTAAAAATAGTGTTGCCAATGGATCATTCAGAGAAGATTTATATCACCGCCTCAATGAATTCAAAATACAGTTACCTGCATTGAGGGAACGTGGTAAAGATATTGAGCTATTTATTAACCATTTCATAAAACTATCGAACCAGGAATTAGACAGAAATGTACAACACATCTCGACAGCTGCAAAAGAACTTTTGTTACAATACGACTGGCCTGGCAATCTGCGCGAGCTAAAAAATGTGATAAAGCGAATGGTTTTACTAACTCCAGGTGATACAGCAGATGTTGATTCACTTCCTGATGAGATGATCGTATCGATAAATCAAGCGCCTAGACCAAATACTTCAGACCTTAAAGCTATCAATGAAAGTAATGAAAAAGCAATGATTATTGAAACCCTAGTAAAGGTTAAATACAATAAGTCCAAAGCTGCCAAACTACTCAACATTGACAGAAAAACATTGTATAGTAAGATGGAACGTTACGACATTGAATAATGAATTTCTAATTATTGCTTCAATTGTTTTAGCAGTAAGTCCAGCTGTTGTAAAAGCTGCCTAATTCCATTCTTTTTAGCCTCATCCAGTCCCTCTGCAGCAACATCTATCTCCATCTGCCTAAATGATGCCGCAAGACTTTTCGAGCCAACCTGAGCTATTCTTCCAGCCATTCTATGTACAAGCAACCTTACCTGATCTTGTTTATTACTCATCAATGCTTCCTGAATCTCGCTGGTGTCGTTCATGCTATCTTCTGTAAATCTTAAAAGCACACGCTGCAGTTGTTCTTCATCACCGAAAGTCATCTTTTTCAAATTACTCAAATCAAGATCAATAAACTTCTTATCTTCATCTTGATCTTCTATTAAATCCTGTATTTCTGTAAATACAGACAAGAGTTCTTTTTCTTTAAATGGCTTCATTAAAAGACCATCAAAGCCACTGGTTAGAAGCAATTCTCGTTCATCTGGCAAAACCTGAGCTGTAATAGCAAATATCATTACATCTGCCCCTACCCTTTTTCTCAACAAGCCGCATAATGCGATGCCATTCATTTCCGGCATACGCATATCCATAAGCACATATTTTACCTTATTATTCCATTCTGCTGCCAAGAGTTGTGATGGAGAACTGAACAACCTGCAGTCAATTCCATTCTTTTTAAAAATGATTTCACACAAATCAAGAATTAACTGATCATCATCCACAACCCAAACCTGTCCATTATATGCACGCAATGCCTCTGTAGTATTTTCATCTTGAGGTGCAGCAGCAACCTTAAAAGTCAGATAAACCGTAAAAACACTGCCTTCATCTTTCTTACTCTTAACATAAACCCTCCCCCCTTGCTGTTCAATAAGCGATTTGATAATGGTTAACCCCAATCCTGCTCCAGCCTTATTCAACTCTTCATTTTCCAAGGAATTCACCTGCTCAAACTCATTAAATATCTGTTGGCTTTCAACTTCAGTAAGCCCTATACCAGTATCCTTGACCATAAAAGTAAAGTGAAGAAGTTCACCTTGTCTTTTGTAAAAAGCAGATAACTTAACGCCCCCTTTATTGGTGAATTTTATTGCATTTCCTAAAAGGTTATATAAGATTTGTTTTAGCCTGAATGGATCACCTTCAACATAATTCAAGCTTGGTAGATCAAATTCTGTATTTAGTTCAAGGGACTTTTTTTCAGCCTGTTGCCTCATTACCGAAACTACTTCATTCAGCAGTTTTATAATATCGAAGGCCTTATCTGTAAAAGTAAATTTACCTGAAATAATCCGATTGTAATCCAGCACTTCATTTACAATTTGCAATAAGTGTGTGGATGAATTATAGATTGCATCTATATCTTTTTTTTGAGGAGACACTTCATTTTTAATGATCTCAGAATAGCCAATAATAGACTGCAAAGGTGTCCTGATTTCATGGCTCATATTTGAGAGAAACCTTTGTTTTGCCATACCATGATATTCCGCTTCATCTTTTGCAGCTTCCAGCTCTACCCTGTATTTATTACTTTGGGTAATATCTGTTAAAATGAAATACAATAGCAAAACCGTCAAAAAGAAAAACACCAGCATAATAATACTAATCGTGTTGATACCTGTATTAACAACATTTTTAGCTTGGATTCCATTGAGTTCAATCTGCGCCACCACTTCGCTTTCTACCTTTCTTAAAACATCCAACATCTGACTTACCAGAAGGTTATTTGCATTGGTTAAAATAGCTTCTCTGGTTAGGAAACTTTCATTTTTAAGTCGCTGCTCCTTTTCAATTTCCTTTAATGATTGTTCCAGGTTTCTGGTCATCCGGTCTTCGGCCGACAAAGCAATAGTGTCCCTTTTAACCCTTTCTTCGTTTATAATTTTTAATGAATTATCTTCATTATTTTTCTTCCTGCCAAATAACCTGCTGAAAAAGCCTTTCTGCCGTTCCTGCTCTTCTGTTGGATAAACAGTTGTTGTAGAGGTTTTCAGTTCTGTTGCAACAATAGTGCTATCACCTTGTTCTGAACCTTTAGCCACCATTGCACTCAGGCTCTTAACCTGGGAAGAAAACGACTTATTATTTATCAGGCGCTCTCTTACTTTGAGATAGTTTATAAATTGCTTGTCTCTTTCTCGCAAGAGTTTTTTAATAGTCAGAATACGTTCGAGCTGTAAAGAATCAGTAGCATATAAGCCCGCCAAAGTATCCAGCACCAATCTCAATTGTCCAGACTCTTTAAACAGTTTACTATAATTCCCTGGGTCATTAAAAGCCTGTTTTTTTTGCAATTGATCAAGACTGCTTATTTTCCTTGAAATTGCATTTACCACTCTCAATCTTTCACTTGGAGCATTAATATTCTCCACCGTGGTCAACATTTCTTTAAAAGCGACCTTGCTTACTCCCCAAGCCATAAACAAGGCACAGCAAGCCAATAGCAAAGCAATAATAATCTTTCCTTTTACAGCCTTAAAAAAACTTTTCTGGGGTTCAATACTCATGTTTATTAATTAAAAACGGTAATAATTACAGTTTAATACCGCATTACTATAAAAACAAAAAATATGCTAAAATATAATAGGTTATAAGGAACCTAAAGACCTTACAGCTTTTAAGAAGTCCCATGTTTTTTTAGTTGAACCATGTTTCTTTTCTTCAACCAGCAATCTTGCAAGCTCTGTAATACGCGAATCATTCTCACTAACTGTTCTATCTCCCAACGCCATTAATTTTTCGATGTTCGATGCGCTGGCCGCATCAAGACCTTCCTTAATACTTTCCAGACTATTAGGCTCTACCCGGATATAATTTTCTATCCTTCCAGCAGACCGAAACAGCTGTTGCAGAAAAAAATCACTGGTTTCAGCAACACCACTCATCATAATATCCAGGATTGCAGGTACAATAGCCATAGCGCTACTTTTTTTAAAGTGCTCATAATCATATGATCTTCTAGATCTTCCGGTACCTAAAGACACTAAAAATATATCGTTAATACGGGTTTGGTTAAAAGCCCGGGTAACTTCTATCAAACCACTAAGTGCAGGATTAGTTGCAAAGACACCTCCATCAAGTAAAGGATAACGTACATTGGCAATAGAATGGATTTCTGCAACACTAAAATAGGTAGGTGCAGCAGATGTAGCCCGACAAACATCTCTTAAATAAAAATCCCTTGCATCGCCTCTGGCAATAGCCGATTGTTGTCTAAAAAAATGTGTTTTCCTAAGCTCAATATTATATGCACTGATGATGCAAGGCTTAATAAGCTCACTAAGTTTGGTATCACCGAAATAATTGTTCAGAACGCCTTCAAAAATTGCACTGTTATAACGCTCACCTGCAAGTCCGAATTTTGCCCTGATTCTTTTAAAGAAACTCATTTTAAAAATCTCGTTTCCATGTTGCAGATATAGATCTAAAGCAGCTTTTGCAGAGAAACGTGGTCGGGTCGGATCAGATTCTGAAGGACATAATAATAAACAGGTAAGAATACCTCCCGTACTGGTACCAGCAAAAAAATCAAAATAATCAACAATCGCTGCATCTGGATCTTTACTCACCCGCTTTAACTTCTCTTCAAGAGCAACTAAAATCATTCCGGGAATAATTCCTCTTATTCCACCACCGTCTATTGATAGGATTTTCTTCATAACACCAATGGGCTTGGCGGTAAATATAGGTTTTCTTCAGATATAATAATACCGTTGATCTCCCTGTTTTTTCCCTTTGAGGCAAATCGCCGGCAGTGTGATCAACGGCATTAATGATTAACCGTATATTATTAGATGTTCTGTAGCTTTTTTATTCTTTACAAACAGTTGAGTCAAATGTGAATCTTCCTTTCTCGAAATCAATGGGTTTTCCCTTTACAAAATAGGATTTTCCCATGCTTGTTTCAATTTGTCCGACACCAAGAATGAGCTTACCATCTTTTTTTAAAAAAGCCAATGGGTTTTTATACATAGTCTTATTTTCTGTACCAATTTTAAAAGTAAAGTCTACAAATAGGGTGTCCCCTTTATAGGCTCCCGCAACTACACCTTCATTTTTACCTTTATCTATATAATTGATCAATAAATTGCCAGTAATTTTACCTCCTTCAAATGTTTCGAGCTCTAAATTTGCTGTATCTTTTCCATCAATAGATATAAAGCACTCTTTATGAATTGCGCTATCTTTTAGTTCAGCACTTTTTTGCTCTGTCTGATTGCAACTAAACAATAAAGGTAATGCTAGGAATGATAAATAAAGACCTGGATTTTTCATCTGTTTAAGTAAATTAAAGGGTAAAAATAATGGATTAATAAAGTTCAATATACTAATTTATGAAAACAATCATCTTTATCTATGAACCCCAACAGGAACAATCTGCTTGTGTTGTGCAGGTGCTGCCTTTGTATCTTGATTGCACTTCCCTAATAGCGTATAGATCACAATAAAAATAATGATTGTGGATAAACAACCTCCTCCTAGTTTCTTAGCACCCCAGCCAGCAATGATAGCTCTAAAGAATTTATTCATAACACAATTTTAAGGTTTAACAGCTTATCTCTTAAATTGTTTTACTGGAAAGCTTTTTTGTAAAGACAAGAATTGACCCTAGGAAAACCAGAAAGAATAAAGTTGATATTGGAACAGGTAAAACTGCTTCAATTGGAGCACTTGTAATTTTATATATCCAATCCAACAAATTGGTTAACCGCATCATGATGATTACTTTATAAAAAATCCCGCTCTACTTATCGTAAAGCGGGATTTGTAGCCCGTAGGGGAATCGAACCCCTGTTTCCAGAATGAAAATCTGGCGTCCTCACCCCTAGACGAACGGGCCATTTTGTAAAGCGACTCACATTACTGCTTATGCCTTACTTTGGTAGCGGGGACCAGACTCGAACTGATGACCTTCGGGTTATGAGCCCGACGAGCTACCAACTGCTCCACCCCGCACTATATTGTTTTCGGAAATCCATCCGACAAATGCTTTATCAGCATAAAAAAACCGCTCAACTTTTTATAAAGCGGTTATGTAGCCCGTAGGGGAATCGAACCCCTGTTTCCAGAATGAAAATCTGGCGTCCTCACCCCTAGACGAACGGGCCATTTTGTAAAGCGACTCACATTACTGCTTATGCATTACTTTGGTAGCGGGGACCAGACTCGAACTGATGACCTTCGGGTTATGAGCCCGACGAGCTACCAACTGCTCCACCCCGCACTATATACAATTTCGTTAGTGTTTGTTAAATCCTTAACTCTTCTTCCGAATTGGAATGCAAAGATATAATTCGTTTCTTTGTAGTCCAAATTTATTTCAAAATATATTTTAATGTCACATAAAGCAGGATTTGTAAGTATCATCGGTAAGCCCAATGTGGGCAAATCTACCCTAATGAACGCTCTGGTGGGCGAAAAGCTTTCTATTATAACTCCAAAAGCGCAGACTACACGTCACCGCATTTTAGGAATTGTGAACGAAGAAAGCTATCAAATTGTTTTTTCGGACACGCCCGGCATCATAAAACCTCGTTATGGATTGCAAGATTCAATGATGAGTTCAGTAAAAGGAGCACTTACTGATGCTGACCTGATCTTGTTTGTTACAGACATTAATGAACAACATGATGAGAATGATGTACTCGAAAAAATAATCAACACAACCATTCCGATGATTGTGCTTATTAATAAGATCGATAATGCAACTCAGGAGCAAGTAGACGAAAAAATCGCTTACTGGCAGGAAAAGTTAAACCCTAAACATATCTATGCCATCTCGGCACTTCACCAGTATAACCTGGATGGGATTATGAATACTGTTTTGGATTTTTTACCTGAACACGCCCCATTTTATGATAAAGAAGATCTTACAGATCGTAATCAAAGGTTTTTTGTATCTGAAATCATCCGTGAGAAAATCTTCAATAACTATCAGAAAGAAATCCCATATAGTACTGAGGTGATCATTACTTCTTATAAAGAAGAAGAAACTATCACCCGTATCAGTGCTGAAATTATCGTAGAACGTGACTCTCAAAAAAACATTCTGATCGGTAAAGCCGGTGCAAGTTTGAAAAAAGTAGGTACTGAAGCACGTAAAGACATTGAGAAATTCCTTGATCAAAAAGTCTTCCTGGAAACTTTTGTAAAAGTTATTCCTGACTGGCGTAGTAAAAAGAATTACTTAAAAAGCTTCGGCTACGAGTAACGTTCCTACACAAAAAACAAAGTAAAACCCATCATTTCCACAGGGATTATGTATCTTTGTGGCCTTTAAATTATTCGTATAAAACACCCATGGCAAATATTATTGCAATTGTTGGAAGACCTAACGTAGGCAAGTCTACCCTTTTTAACCGCTTAACCGAGAGTCGTAAAGCTATTGTTGATGATTTCAGCGGGGTAACGCGCGACCGTCATTATGGCTTAGCGGAGTGGACTGACAAACAGTTTACTGTTATTGACACTGGTGGTTATGTAGCAAATTCAGAAGATGTTTTTGAAGCAGCTATCCGTGAGCAAGTTGTTATTGCCATTGAAGAAGCTACAGTTCTTCTTTTTATGGTTGACGTAACTACGGGCATTACCGATCTGGATGATGAAATTGCTCAATTACTTAGACGTAGTAAAAAACCGGTATTCATTGTAGTTAACAAAGTAGATAATACTCAGTTACAAAATGATGCTGCAGTATTTTACAGTTTTGGTCTTGGAGAGATTCACCCGATTTCTTCTATGACAGGCTCTGGAACAGGCGACTTGCTAGATGAGGTAATCAAACATTTTGAAGATGTTCCTGAAGAAGAAAACACTTTACCTAAGTTAACTATAGTAGGTAGACCAAATGTTGGAAAATCTTCACTGATCAATGCCCTAATGGGTAAAGAAAGAAATATCGTAACGCCTATTGCCGGCACCACAAGAGACTCAATACATATACATTACAATCAATTCGGTCACGAATTTATGTTTATTGATACTGCTGGTTTACGTAAAAAAACCAAGGTAAAAGAAAACATTGAATTTTACTCTGTAATGCGTACTATTAAGGCGCTGGAAGAAGCCGATGTTGTGATCTTAATGGTTGATGCGATGGAAGGTTTGGAATCACAAGATGTAAACATCTTCCACCTTGCTGAGAAAAACAAAAAAGGTATTGTTGTATTGGTAAACAAATGGGATTTAGTAGAGAAAAACAGTAAGACTTCAAATGTTTTTGAAGATCAGATCCGTCACAAACTCCAGCCTTTCACAGATATCCCAATCATATTCACTTCTGCATTGAATAAGCAACGTATCTTCCAGGCCGTTGAGACAGCATTAGATGTATATAAAAACAGAGGTAAGAAAATCCCTACATCAAAATTAAATGATGTAATGTTACCGATTATTGAAAAATACCCACCTCCTGCGACAAAAGGAAAGTATATCAAAATCAAATACATCACTCAAATCAATGGCACATCACCAATGTTCGCATTTTTCTGTAACCTCCCTCAATATATAAAAGAACCTTACAAGCGTTTTATTGAGAATAAACTACGTGAGAACTTCGATTTTAGCGGAGTACCAATTCAAATCTATTTCAGACAGAAGTAGTAGTAAGAAAAGCTTTTATTGCAAACTGGCAACAGCCTGCTTCACCACATTATCACTTAGGTTTAATGCCCTATAATAACCGGCATCACCTAGGTGATATTTGTACAAGAGCAGTTTTACATCATTATAAATCAATGCTTTGGAAGCCATAAGCTGTCTTTGATCAATTACTATATTCCTATTCTGAATATACCGCAATAAATCTTTATAGTCATTATCACTGATCGAAAATGTAGCGACATTCTGATCTAGGTCTTCTGCTTCATATCTGCGACCCAGTACATCATAAACAAAATCAAACAAAACCTTTTTAGTGATTAGTTTATTATAAAACCTATTATAACCAATGGTGTCAATCCTAACATAGATATCTGGACGTATTCCGCCTTGGGCTACACTTTTATTTTTCAAACTATCTTTTAAAGTCTTATCAGCAGTTAACTCCCCATCATTAAACCGATCATCAATCTCATTTTTATAAGCTGTATATCCGTTTTTATATGATTTCTGAATACTTCTACCTTTAGGCGTGTAATACCTTGCTATGGTTAAATTCAAAGCGGAACCATCTCCAAAAGGAAACTGTTCCTGTACTAAGCCCTTTCCAAAAGAACGACGGCCAATAATTACCCCTCTGCCCCAATCCTGCACTGCACCTGCCAGAATCTCACTGGCGGAAGCTGAATTTTCATTGATTAAAACGGCGAGTTTCCCCTGCTCAAACTCTCCCCCGCCCGATGACATATAATCTGTTCGAGGTTCGTGCTTACCTTCCGTATATACAATTAGCTTATTTTCCTGCAAAATCTGATTGGCAAGCCCTGTAGCAGCGCTCAGATACCCCCCTCCATTGTCTCTCAAATCCAGTATCATCTTCTTCATACCCTTAGATTTAAGAGCACGTATAGCCTCTATAAAGTCCTTGTCCGTATCTGCACCAAACTTACTAATCCTGATATAGGCAGTTTCCGGATTCAGCAAATAAGCGGCATCTATACTACTTACCTTTACCCGGTTACGATTTACCAGGAAGATAACTTGTTGAGCGTCTTTAGCATGAAGGATAGTTAACTTTACTGCAGTACCCTTTTTACCTCTTATCCGGCCAATCATCTGTTCTCTGGGTAATGATTTACCACTTACTGTAACAGTATCAATCTTTAATATTTTATCGCCTCTACGAATTCCCGCCATAAATGCCGGACCATCCTTTACCACATTTGTAACTAACAAAGTATCATTCAAGATATAATATTCGATGCCAATACCCTCAAAATTCCCTTCAAGATTCTCAGACATTTGATTCGCTTCGGTTGGAGGCAAATACACGCTGTGTGGATCAAGCTTATGTAACAGACTATCTATGGGTAAATGTTGAAGGGAATCTGCATTAACATCGTCAACATACTTTTTATTGATGATATGAATGATTTCATCCACTTTTTCTGTGTGGTTATTCGCTAGCTGAACAGGTTTACTGAGTTGAAAACCCTGATCCTTTAAAAACTTATAGCCAAAAAACATCCCACCTATTAATGTAACCGAATAAGTGAGGGCAATTAAAAGATTGGTACGGGTGTTCTTCTTCATGGCTAAATGCACTGTAAAGTTATGAAATAACCTAGTTAATTAATAAAAGAAACCACATTCATTTTTAAAAGTTTATCATTTTTTATCTTTTATTCCAAAAAGCAGTAAATCGGAAAAGTATTGCAGTGTTTTTTCGCTTATATTTCTTCTTTATCAATAAAATGCCGATTTTTATAGATTCATTTTTCAACCAATATTTTTTATTCGGGTAGTAAATAATACTGAATGCCTCCCGACAGCCTTACACGTAGAAAGAAAGAATATGATTAGAGTAACCGAGCAAGAATCTAAACATCATGACATTGACCAAATGTCGGTGATGGAGATTCTGAAAGGCATAAATCAGGAGGATAAACTTGTTCCTCTTGCAGTAGAAAAAGTACTTCCGCAAATTGAAAAATTGGCCGATGCTGTGGCAGAGCGAATGAAAAAAGGCGGAAGGCTATTTTATATCGGTGCGGGCACAAGCGGCCGGCTTGGTGTTGTAGACGCATCTGAATGTCCTCCAACCTTTGGTGTTCCATTTGATCAGGTAGTGGGTATTATTGCTGGTGGGGATACGGCGATCAGAAAAGCTGTTGAAAATGCAGAAGATGATTCCGAGCAAGCCTGGATTGATTTACAGGAATATGACATCAATGAAAAAGACTGTGTTGTTGGTCTTGCTGCATCAGGCACAACTCCTTATGTAGTTGGGGGATTAAACACAGCTAACAAACATGGTGTGCTTACAGGTTGTATTGTTTGTAATGAAGGCGGTCCGATTGCCGCTGAAAGTACCTACCCAGTAGAAGTGGTTGTTGGCCCTGAGTTTTTAACGGGATCAACTCGTATGAAATCAGGGACAGCACAAAAACTAGTTTTAAATATGCTGAGCACGACTGTAATGATCAGATTGGGCAAAGTAAAAGGCAATAGAATGGTTGACATGCAGCTGACCAATCATAAGCTTGTTGACCGCGGAACTCAAATGGTTATGGCTGAATTAAATATTGACCATGATCAGGCTGCCGACCTGTTGCTTCGTTATGGCAGTGTACGTAAAGCTGTAGAAGCTGGTAAATAATAAAAGATATGCATGAAATAGAACCTTTCTATCTTTGGCGCGATGATTACATTGCAGCTGAAGATGAACGTTCCCCTTTTTACAATACAGAATACTCAGAGTTTTATTTCGATAAACAGATGTACAACTACCTTATTCATCCCCAATGGGATGACTTTGGATCTGGAACCCTGTATTTAAAAGTATTGTATGTTGATTACGATAGAAATTATGCTATAATTGAATTTATGGGTGAATGGAATGATGCCATTGGCAATGACATTATGCTGTTAAAACGCGAAATTCTGGAAATGATGATGGATGAAGGCATCAATAAATTTATATTGATTGGCGAAAACGTATTGAATTTCCACTCATCTGAAGAGGATAGTTATTATGAGGAATGGTTTCAAGAGGTTGAAGACGGCTGGATTACGGGCATTAACTTTCAGGAACATGTAATCAGAGAATTTAAACACAACAACATTGATTACTATATCAATTTTGGTGGACAACTTGACGATTTGGCATGGCGTACCTTAAAACCACTTCAATTCTTTAAAAAAATTGAAGAAATCCTGACAAAACGCCTGGGGGCATAGCTTTTGTATAAATAAAACAATTAGTACATTTAAAATAAAAATTAAAACAAATGGATAACAACAATCAAAACTGGTCGCAGCAGTCTGTTTTTGTAGAAGATATTACAGGTAAAGTAGCCAAAAAATTCTTTGCTAACGTGTTCTTATGGATGTTCGTAGCATTAACATTATCAAGTCTGGCAGCTTACTATATGGCTAGCACTCCCGAAATGATGAGCTATCTGATTAATCAGGAAACAGGTAAAATGGGATTATTAGGCTGGGTAGCGATGCTTGCTCCTCTTGGTTTGGTTTTACTAATGAGTGCAGGCATGAACCGTCTTTCTTTCGGGGCATTGCTTGGAGTATTTATTTTATATTCAGTATTAACCGGAGTTAGTTTAAGCTTTATTCTACTTGCTTATACTTCAAGCTCTATCATGAGCTGTTTTATTGGCGCAGCCGGTATCTTTGGTATCATGGCTGTTATGGGTTATACGACTAACATTGATCTAAGCAAATTTGGCCCAATCCTGATGATTGGCGTAGTAGGTTTAGTTATTGCAAGTGTAGTAAACATGTTCATTCAAAGTGAAAACTTTAGCTTGTTCATGGCTTTTATCGGTATTGCTATTTTTACCGCTTTAACTGCATATGATGTTCAGAAATTAAAAAGAATAGGAGCTGGCTTAGAAGAAAGTGGTGCTACAATGCAAGATACTGATTCTAAAAAATTAGCGATCATGGGTGCTTTGTCACTATATCTTGACTTCTTAAACATCTTCCTTTACTTATTAAGAATATTTGGAGACAGAAGATAATTCTTCAAAACTTATAAAAGATAAGCCCCTTGATTTAAACATCAAGGGGCTTATTTCATTCTATCCAAATCATTACACAAGTATTGTATTCACAAGCTAAAAAACGGTTAAATTAGTCAAGGCAGGAATAGGTCCCTGCCATTAAAACACATACCAAATGAATCATAAAAAACTGCTTGTTGCAACCTTAATGCTTTGCATTGGCTTCTCTACTGTCAAAGCACAGGAATTTGTCAGCGCTAAATTTACTATTGAAGATTATAAAAACGAGATTCAGGAAATTGAACTGACTTTTAACACATTTTATATCGGTATAAGCCCAGAGGGACAAATCTCATTCATTCAGCCGCTAAAGCGAAGCAGGTCAAACCAGTGGGATGACTTCGATGACAATCCTGTTCATGGATCAAAGAATCTGGGCAATTTAAACGTCACTTACTTTGATAATTTCGACAAAGATAAAGCGGGAAAAATAAAATCAATTGATGGGATTGAATTCGACTATTATAGCTCTTTTGACATTCATGACAAAAAAGGCAGATTAAAGTCTATTGGAAAAATGGACGTCAAATACAATAACAGTTTTGACATATATGACGTTAAAGGCACGCTAAAATCTATTGGTAATATTGATATCAAGTACAACAATAGTTTTGATGTTCATGAAACTAAAGGAACATTAAAATCTGTTGGGCCAATAAAGATAAGCTGGTACAACTCTTTTGATAATGCATCTTTACGAGGCAAAATAAAATCCATTAAAGGAAACACCCGGAATTTATATGTAACCAGAGTTTACAATCGGTTCTAGTCTAAATCAACCGAGTAAAATTGACATTCTTACTTGGGTTTTCTTTTGCTATTCTTTTGCTATCCTTTTGCTATTGTTTTGCTATCCTTTTGCTCAGACCAATAAAAAAGCAATATTTGACTAAACTGGAATCAATTAAAAACCACAGTCTTATAAGCCTAGTAAATCATTGACTCACAGAATATAATTCTATTTTTAGATAAAAAAGAAGGGTTTCATACAATTTTATATGCTTTAGCCTCTGTTTTTTTGGAAATGATTGTTCTTTGTTGCACCTTTGTAATGCTTATAGAGAAAGACGGAGGGATTAGACCCTACGAAGTCTTGGCAACCTGTGCTTACAAGGTGCTAAATTCTACTGGAATTGGACAACCAATTCCCGAAAGATAAGTTGAATTCGTCACAACCCAGAATTCCGAATAAGCTTTGTATGTAATGAGTTCGGCACTTGTTTAGGCCTTCGCCTCTATCAAAAATAGCTTATTACCTGCTCATATGATTTTTTTTAAATGAACATTAGAGAAGAATTAGAAAAACGTATCCTAATTATCGACGGTGCAATGGGCACTATGATTCAGCGTTATGTTTTAACTGAAGAAGATTTTAGAGGCGAACGCTTCAAAAATCACCCATGTGATGTAAAAGGGAACAATGACTTATTAAATTTAACACGTCCCGACATCATCAAAGAGATACATACCGAATACTTAAAAGCCGGTACTGATATCATTGAGACCAACACTTTTAGTACCCAACGTATTTCTCTGGCCGATTACCAGATGGAAGAGTTGGACTATGAGATGAGTTTTGAAGGGGCAAAAATTGCCAAAGAAGCTGTAAATGAATTTATGGCGGCAAGCCCAGACCGGAAATGCTTTGTTGCCGGTGCCGTAGGGCCCACCAACAGAACTTTGTCGATCTCTCCAGATGTAAATGACCCTGGCTTCAGAGCCATTACATTTGATGAACTCGTTGATGCCTATGATCAACAGGTCCGCGGACTAGTTGATGGTGGCGCTGATCTACTGTTAATTGAAACTATTTTCGACACATTAAATGCCAAAGCTGCCATATTCTCTATTAAGAAGTATGAAGCAGAAATTGGCAGAAAAATAGAGATTATGATCTCTGGTACGATTACCGATGCTTCGGGAAGAACTTTAAGCGGACAAACTGCTGAAGCTTTCCTTAACTCTGTAATTCATGCCGACCCCATCAGCATAGGTTTTAACTGTGCATTGGGAGCGAAAGACATGAGGCCCCATATTGAGGAACTTTCTGCTAAAGCACCTTGCTATGTTTCGGCTTACCCAAATGCCGGCTTACCAAATGAGTTTGGTGCTTATGATGAAATGCCTCATGAAACCGCCCATCTGGTAGGGGATTTTATTCAGCATGGCTTTGTAAATATCGTTGGTGGTTGCTGTGGCACTACCCCTGAACATATAGGCTGTATTGCTGCAAAAGCAAAAAATGTAACGCCTCGTAAAATACCACAACTTGAGCCATACATGCGCTTAAGTGGTTTAGAACCCGTTACCCTTACACCTGAAAGTATTTTTGTAAATATTGGTGAGCGTACAAACATTACCGGATCACCAAAATTCTCTAAGCTGATTTTAGGTGGGGATTTTGAAGCAGCACTAGCCGTTGCCCGTCAGCAGGTTGAAGGTGGTGCACAAGTCATCGATGTAAACATGGATGAGGGAATGATTGACTCTGAGGCTTCAATGACGAAGTTCCTGAACCTGATTGCTTCTGAACCTGATATTTCTAAGCTGCCTATTATGGTCGATTCTTCAAAATGGACTGTTATTGAGGCTGGATTAAAATGTATGCAGGGAAAAGGGATTGTGAACTCAATCTCTTTAAAAGAGGGTGAAGAAAAGTTTAAAGAAAGTGCCAGTAAAATTATGACTTATGGCGCTGCCGCAGTTGTAATGGCTTTTGATGAAAAAGGACAGGCAGACAATTATGAAAGAAGAATAGAGATCTGTAAAAGATCTTACAACATATTAGTCAATGAAATCGGCTTTCCTCCTCAGGATATTATTTTTGACCCTAATATCCTTACTGTTGCAACCGGTCTAGAGGAACATAATAATTATGCGGTTGATTTTATAAACGCGACCCGTTGGATTAAAGAAAATCTTCCTCATGCTAAAGTGAGTGGTGGTGTATCGAATATTTCTTTCTCTTTTAGAGGGAACAATACAGTTAGAGAAGCCATGCACTCGGCCTTCTTATATCATGCCATCCAGGCCGGACTGGATATGGGAATTGTGAATGCGGGGATGCTTGAAGTTTATCAGGAAATTCCACCTGAGCTGCTGATACTTGTTGAGGATGTTCTGCTTAACCGCAGAGATGATGCAACAGAACGTTTGGTGGAATATGCTGATACCATCAAATCTAAGGGAAAAGAAATTGTAAGAGATGAGGAATGGCGTAAAGGTAGCGTTGAGGAGCGTTTATCACATGCCCTAGTAAAAGGAATTATTGAGTACCTGGACAATGATGTAGAAGAAGCTCGTCAGAAATATCCACGACCAATTCAGGTTATTGAAGGCCCTTTGATGGACGGGATGAATATTGTCGGTGACCTATTTGGTGCCGGAAAGATGTTTCTACCACAGGTAGTAAAGTCGGCCCGTGTAATGAAAAAGGCAGTTGCTTATTTACTTCCTTTTATTGAACAGGAAAAACTAGACAATCCTGATCAAGATCAGAATTCATCTGCAGGCAGAATATTGATGGCTACCGTAAAAGGTGATGTACATGACATTGGAAAAAACATCGTTGGTGTTGTTCTGGCTTGTAATAATTTCGAAATTGTAGATATGGGTGTGATGGTGCCTGCGCAGGATATCATCAAAAAAGCCAAAGAAATTAATGCAGACATTATTGGTTTAAGTGGCCTTATTACTCCTTCACTGGATGAAATGGTACACTTTGCAAAAGAAATGGAACGTGAAGGCTTTACCATTCCTTTAATGATCGGTGGCGCTACAACATCTCGTATTCATGCGGCCGTAAAAGTTGCACCAAATTATTCTGGCCCGGCAATTCATGTATTGGATGCTTCCAGAAGTGTAACCGTAGCCAGTACATTAATGAATAAGGATACCAGAGATGAGTATATTGCCGGTATCAGAGCAGAATATGATAAAGCTCGCGAAGCGCATTTAAATAAACGTTCTGATAAACGTTTTAAGACAATTGAAGAAGCTCGTAAGGATAACTTTAAAATAGACACGACTCAGGTAGCTCCTGCTCCTAAATTTACTGGAACAAAGGTTTTTGAAAATTATCCTTTAGAAGAACTTGTACCCTATATTGACTGGACTCCATTTTTCCAAACCTGGGAACTTCGTGGAAGTTATCCAAGAATTCTGGAAGATAAGGTTGTTGGTGATGAAGCCAAAAAGCTATTTGCAGATGCTAAAGCTTTGTTAAAAAGGATTGTTGATGAGAAACTATTAACTGCTAAAGCTGTAATTGGTTTCTGGCCGGCAAATGCAGTTGGTGATGACATAATATTGAATGTAGAAGACAAAGAAGTTGCGATCCATACTTTACGCCAGCAAGCAGAAAAAACGGCTGACCAACCATATTATGCACTTTCGGATTTTGTAGCACAGAAAGAAACTGGTATTCCTGATTATTTTGGAGGTTTCGCTCTAACTGCTGGTATTGGGTGTGATGAACTGGTGGCGCAATTTGAAGCTGTTTACGATGATTATAACAGCATTATGGCTAAGGCATTGGCTGATAGACTAGCAGAGGCTTTTGCTGAAAAGATGCACGAATTGGTACGTAAAGATTACTGGGGTTATGCAAAAGACGAGGCACTTGATAATGAAGCTTTAATTAAAGAAGAATATTCAGGTATACGCCCTGCACCAGGCTATCCTGCTTGTCCGGAACATACTGAAAAAGGCACTTTATTCGAAATTTTGGATGCTGAGGCTAAGATTGGTTTAAGCCTGACAGAAAGTTATGCCATGTACCCTACCGCAGCGGTAAGTGGATTTTATTTCGCTCACCCTCAATCCAGGTATTTTGGATTGGGTAAAATCACTAAAGATCAGGTTGAAGATTATGCAGTAAGGAAAAATATGCCACTTGAAGAAGTAGAAAGATGGCTGAGTCCTAACCTTGCCTATTAAGCTTCATAACCTTTAAAAATCAAATATAGACTAATGAAAATTATAGATCATATAAATAACGCAAAGGGTAAAACCTTATTCTCATTTGAATTATTACCTCCTGTTAAAGGGAAAAGCATTGATGAAATTTATAAAGCCATTGACCCTTTAATGGAGTTTAATCCTCCTTTTATTGATGTTACTTATCATAGGGAAGATTATATTTATAAGCAGCATGACAATGGCTTATTGGAAAAAGTATCTTATCGTAAAAGACCTGGTACAGTAGCAATTTGTGCTGCAATTATGAATAGGTACAAAGTAGATGCTGTACCTCATTTAATTTGTGGTGGTTTTACGAAAGAAGAAACCGAAAATGCATTGATAGATCTACAGTTTTTGGGAATAGACAATGTGTTGGTACTTAGAGGTGATGCGCGCCATGCAGATTCATCTTTTATCCCTACTCCTGGTGGCCATGCTTATGCTACTGAGCTATTGAAACAGGTTACTGATATGAATAGTGGCAAGTACCTGCATGAGGATCATTCTGCTTTTAAAACTGACTTCTGTATTGGTGTAGCTGGTTATCCTGAAAAGCATTTTGAAGCACCGAACTTAAAAACAGATTTTAAATACTTAAAGCAAAAGGTTGAAATGGGTGCCGAGTTTATTGTAACCCAAATGTTTTTTGACAACAGCAAATATGTGGATTTTGTAGCACAATGCAGGGCTAATGGTATCAATGTACCTATCATCCCGGGATTAAAGCCTATCACTTCATCGAAGCAGTTGATTAGTTTGCCAAAGGTATTTCATATAGATTTGCCTGAAGATCTTACTGAAGCCGTACAGAGCTGCGGTGATGAAAAGCAGGTGAAAGAAGTTGGAATAGAATTGATGATTAAACAATGTAAAGAGCTGATAGAAATTGGCGCTCCGGTATTACATTTTTATACAATGAGTAACCCTGAGCCTACTAAAAGAATCGCACAGGCAGTATTTTAGTCTTTAATAAGACCCGAAATACTCCTTTCGACAATACATTTTACAAAAACGTATCGCCCCCGTGATACGTTTTTTGCTTTATACCGCTTTGCATATGATAAGATTTGAAAGATCAAATTATAAGTGGATCATACAAAACGACAGCTTTGTTACTTTAATTTTGGGTACTCTTTTTGTACCTTCACATGAATTAAGCTTATTATTATGAAAAGGTTGGTGCTATTTACGGTTATTATTAGTTCTTTAACAGCTTGTACTACGATGAAGCCTGGATCTATTGGCAATGGTGGGTTATCTCAATTGGGTGGAACCTGGGAGCTGAATTACATCTCTGGACCAAGAATAGCATTTAATGGTCTGTATCCAGGTAAAAAACCAACCATCAAGTTTGATATCGCTGAAAAAAGATTTAGTGGCAATACCAGCTGTAATTCATTTTCGGGTCAGTTGATCGCTGATGATACTGGTATTAATTTCACAAAACCCTTTATGATGACAAAAATGGCCTGTCCTGGTGAAGGAGAGACCACTTTTGTTGAAATGCTAAAAAAAGCAAGTACTTATTCTATTTCAAATGATAGTACCCTAAATTTTATGATGGGTGATATCGCTATTATGCGCTTTAATAAGAAGTAAGCAGGTAGTTTTTAAATGATTCGAAACTAGTATTCATTGCTGTAGCCTTCTTTTCCTTTACTTCAAGGGCTTTTACCTGTGCTGGAATTTCAATTTTAGCTTTCATATCTTCAGGGAAAATATCTGGAAACTTACAAGCATGTGCAGTTGAAAGGAATACACCTACAGTTCCATTATGATCTTGTTGATATGCTTTTAATGCTAACCATGCAATTGCAGTATGCGGACAAGCGATGTAATTGTATTGTGCGTTAATATCTTTTATAGCTTGTAATGTCTGCTCATCGGTATAACTTGCACTTTGTACCACTTGCTTTAATGCTGCAGTATCATTCTTAAACAAATCCATAATCCTCACCCAGTTGCTCGGCGCACCGACATCCATAGCATTGGCATAGGTTTGCACAGATGGGCGTGTCTCATAAATACCACTTTGCAGGAAGCGCGGAACAGTATCGTTTACATTAGTTGCTGCAATAAATTGTTTTACAGGTAGTCCAAGTTTATACGCTAACAAACCTGCTCCGATATTACCGAAATTACCACTTGGCACAGAGAATACAATATCGGTTTTACCTTGCCTTTTTAACTGTGCATAAGCATTAAAATAATAGAACGTTTGCGGAATCAGTCTGGCAATGTTAATTGAATTAGCTGATGTAAGCCGAAGTTTGTTGTTAAGTTCTTCATCCGCAAAAGCCTGTTTTACCAATGCCTGGCAATCATCAAAAGTACCGTCAACCTCAATAGCATGAATATTTTGACCGTTTGTACAAAGTTGTAATTCCTGAATTTCACTGACTTTTCCTTTTGGATAAAGAATAGTTACACGAGTATTATCTACACCTAAAAAGCCAAGCGCTACTGCACCTCCCGTATCACCTGAAGTGGCAACCAGAACATCAAGCGTTTTTTCATTTTCCTTGAGGAAATAAGCCATGATACGGCTCATAAACCTTGCTCCAAAATCTTTGAAAGCTAGTGAAGGGCCATGGAAAAGTTCAAGCACATAAGTTTCCGAATCAAGCTCAACTACTGGTGCTTCAAAATTGATGGCATCGTCAATAATCTTTCTAAGATCTTCAAGAGGGATGGTATCTTTCATCAATGTAGAGGCTACATTAAATGCAATCTCAGATAAACTGTATTGATCGATATGGTCAATAAAATCCTGATCTAATTGCGGAATATGAACGGGCATATATAAACCTTTATCTAAAGGCATACTGTTAAATACCGCTGTAGGGAAGTCTACACTTAAATTATGATTATTAGTACTGTATAGTTTCATTTGGTTAATCTAAAATAATTGGTCCTTTTTTATTTACTTCAGAGACAAAGGCTAGGCTGTTAATAGCAATACCTTTTAAATGTTGTTGGAGTTTTCCTGTAATCTGTCTGGCGGTTTCAGCATCCTTTGTCAATGCAAATACTGAAGGTCCAGAGCCAGAGATACCGAAACCTATTGCTCCTGATTCCATTGCCAGTTCTCTTAATCTATCAAAATCAGGGATTAAGATAGAACGAGTAGGTTCAACTAACACATCCGTCATACTTCTTCCAATCAATTCATAATCGCCCATAAACAAGCCACTAACAAGCCCCGCAACATTTCCCCATTGTGTTACTGCATCTTTTAATAATACTTTTGAACGGATCATCTGACGTGCATCTTTAGTTGGCACATCAACCTCCGGGTAGACGATGGCAGCATGCAAATCTTGTGGAAAAGGCAAACTAACAATATCCAAAGGGCTATAACTTCTAACCAAAACAAAACCACCTAACAATGCCGGGGCTACGTTATCAGCATGACCATATCCACAAGCCAATTCCTCACCTTTCATAGCAAAGGGTACCAATTCCATATTGGTAAGAGGACTATCAAACAGTGCATTAATTGCAAACAAGCCTGCAACGGTACTTGCTGAGCTAGAACCCAATCCACTACCTATAGGCATCTTTTTATGCAATTCGATTTCAACACCAACCTCTGTCCGGCCGATATGTGCAAGGTATTGTTTAGCGATTGCGCTTACTGTATTTTTATCTGGATTTAAAGGCAATTTGCCTTCATCACCGGTTATTTTTAAAAGAGACACTCCTGGTTTATCGGTTAGTCGCATAATTACTTCATCACCTGGCTCATTTACCGCAAAACCAAGGACATCAAACCCGCATACTACGTTGGCTACTGTAGCCGGGGCAAAAACTTTTACTGACTTCTTCATATTTAAATTATCTCTTACCCACGTTTATGATATCGGCAAATACACCTGCGGCAGTTACCTCTGCTCCTGCACCAGGCCCTTTAACTACCAAAGGACGTTCTTTATACCTGTCAGTTGTGAAAGATATGATGTTATCACTTCCTGATAGCATATAAAAAGGATGACTATCATCAACCATTTCCAGTGTAATGGAAACCTTGCCATCTTCCAGCTTACCTATATACCTCAATACTTTATTATCCTTGGCTGCCTGTTGCTTTAAGTTTTCGAAATGTGCGGCATTGTTTTCCATTTCTTTATAGAAATCTGGCACACTTGCTGCCGCCAGACATGCTGCTGGCAACATACTTTCAATAGAAACGTCCTTTTCTTCCAATGCATAACCTGCATCACGAGCAAGGATTAACATTTTACGCATAAAATCTTTTCCGTTCAGGTCGTCCCTTGGATCTGGCTCAGTATATCCTAGATCCTGGGCTTCTTTCACGACTTCATGGAACAATCTATCACCTTTAAAATTGTTAAAGATGTAAGATATTGTACCCGACAAAATGGCTTCTATGCGATTGATTCTATCTCCACTAAGCATCAGGTCTTTTAATGTGCGGATAATTGGTAGTCCAGCCCCAACATTAGTTTCATAAAAGAAATCAACACCATGTTTCCTTGCTGCATCCTTAAAGGCTGCATATTGCTCGTATTCTGCTGAATTTCCAATTTTGTTACAGGTTACTACGGATATGCTTGATTGCAGCACATCTAAATAATACTGAATAGGATTATGACTGGCAGTGTTATCTACAAATACACAATTAGCCAGGTTCATGTCTTTCATTTTTTTAATGAATCCGGCCAGTTCTGCCTTCTCCCCATTAGCTTCCAGTTCAGGCTCCCAGGTATTTAGGTCAATCCCATTTGGATTCAAGTACATTTTACGTGTATTACAAATACCCATTACTTTTACCTGCAAATCATTATTCTTTGCCAGGAATGGCATTTGATTTTGTAATTGTTGAAACAAAGTTTTACCAATATTCCCTGTACCCAGACAAAATACATTCAATGTTTTCTTTAAATCTGAATAGAAGGCATCATGTACCGCATTTACGGCTTTAGAAAGATCGGCACGTGAGATGATTACAGAAATATTATATTCAGATGAACCTTGAGCAATTGCTCTGATATTTACTCCATTGCGACCAAGGGCATTAAACAACCTTCCTGAAATCCCAGGTGTACGCTTCATGTTTTCTCCTACAATAGCCAATACAGAAAGTCCGCTTTCTACTTCTGGATACTCCAGTTTTCTTGCCTGAAGTTCCAGTTCAAATTCCTTATTGATTAATGACAATGCCTTAAGTGCATCTGCAGGTTTTACAGCGAAAGTAATGCTATGTTCAGAAGATGATTGAGTGATGAGTACTACATTTACCTGCTCTCGGGATAAAAGAGAGAATAGACGGCCGCTGAAACCTGCTTTACCTACCATTCCACTACCAGAAAGGTTTAAGATACTGATTTCATCTATAGAAGAAATCCCTTTTATGGGTAAACTTGAAGCTTGTACTCCATGCTTAATATAAGTACCAGCAAAATCAACATTGAAGGTATTCTTAATAACTATTGGTATCTTCTTTAAAAAAGCAGGAGTCATAGTTGGCGGGTAAATCACCTTAGCCCCAAAATAAGACAACTCCATTGCTTCAATATAACTTAGTTCCGGAAGTGAGAAAGCCTTTTTTACAATCCTTGGGTCTGCAGTAAGCATTCCATCAACATCAGTCCAGATTTGAATCTCTCCTGCATTTAAAACTGCCCCCCAAATAGCTGCAGTGTAATCGCTTCCTCCCCTTCCCAAAGTAGTAATACGTCCTTCATCATTGCTGGCAATAAAGCCAGTTACGAACATTAATTTATCACTATTTGCTTCGTAAAACTCTTTAATAAGTATTTCTGTCAGCTGGTTATTCACTTTTGCCTGACCAAAATTGCTATCAGTTTTTATCAATTCAGATCCGTCAACATACACAGCATTAGGAAATTGCTGACGGGCAATATGACTAACCATTACATTTGAACAGCGTTCACCATAACTCAGAATAAGATCTTTAGTTTGTAAACTCAGCTCACGGAGGTTATATACAGATTGCAGGATATCCTCCAGCTCATTAAAATAGATTTTTAATTTGGTAAGTACTGGGTTCTGTGCAATTGCCGGTAACAGCGTACGAATTACTTCGAAATGTTTTGTTTCAATCGTTTTTAACTGATCTGCATAATCTTGTGAATTGCGCGCATTCTCTGCCATTTCTAGCAGTGTATTGGTTACACCGCCCATTGCCGAAAGTACAACAATAGGATTTTCATCACCCTTTTCTTTCTTTAAGATATCTATTAGTGCACTTATGCTTTGTGCTGAACCGACAGACGTACCTCCAAATTTTAAAATATTCATAGTTGCTGGTTAATCAAAAAAGCGCCTTCCCCTATAGAGGAAGGCGCTTTTCGTGGTTGTTATATTTTATTTTTTTTCAGCCCACTAGCTTACCTTCCTCCGAACTAATCCGGTGGTTGTGGTTGTGGTAGTAATGGTTGAATTGTTATACATTGTATTTTTTACACTTACTGGCCGTAAAGTAAAGTTATATTTTTCTAATTAGCAAATCTTTATAAAAATAATTTATTAACCGATCGATTTAGTAGGAATTATAAATTTGAACATTTTCTTACCTTTACCCATTATATGCAAGGATTAGTAATAAAATCAACAGGAAGCTGGTATCAGGTACATGCAGAAAATGGGCTTGACTATCATTGCCGGATAAAAGGCAAATTCAGGATACAGGGTATCCAAACTACTAATCCTATTGCTGTGGGCGACCGGGTAGAATTTGAGTTGGAACCAAATTCAGAAAATGGAGTAATTTATAAGCTCTATGAACGCAGGAACTATATTATCCGTAAGTCTATTAATTTATCTAAACAGGCACAGATTATTGCAGCCAATATGGATCAGGCCTTCCTGGTTGTAACTCTGGCATCACCACGTACATCTTTAGGTTTTATAGATCGCTTTCTGGCTACTGCAGAAGCCTATGATATTCCAGCGATGCTGATATTTAATAAACTCGACCTATTCCATGAGGATGGACTCGAAATTCTGGCTGCATATCAGGATATCTATGAAAACATTGGATACCCATGCTACTCTGTCTCTGCACTGGAAGGCACCAATATAGACTTGATTGAATCATTGTTAAAAGATAAAACGACATTATTTTCAGGACATTCAGGTGTAGGAAAATCGAGTCTGATTAATGCTTTACTCCCAGGATATAGTATTAAAACCGGCGAGATATCAGAATCTACTGATAAAGGTCAGCATACCACTACTTTTGCGGAGATGCATGCTTTACCATTCGGAGGTTATTTAATTGATACTCCAGGTATCCGTGAATTGGGCATATTTGACATCAGGCCAGAAGAACTTGGACATTACTTTAGGGAAATGAGAGACCTGATGCATGCTTGCAAGTTTAACAACTGCAGACATGTCAACGAACCAGGCTGTGCGGTTATTAAAGCCGTAGAAAATGGGGAAATAGAATTGAGCAGGTATGAAAGTTATCTGAGTATTTATCATGGTAACGAAACCAGGTCCTAAAACTTTTTGAATTCAGGTATGAATATATGAGAGCGGTTATACAAAGGGTTACTGAAGCAAACTGTAAGGTAGCAGGTGAGGTTACAGGCAGTATCAACATCGGTTTCCTGGTATTATTAGGCATTGAAGATGCAGATACTCAAGAAGATTTAGAATGGCTGGCTGGCAAAATCGTAAACATGCGTGTTTTTGGTGATGAAAACGGCCTGATGAATAAAACACTTGCTGACGTGAGTGGCAACATTCTACTGATTAGCCAGTTTACCTTATTCGCCACGACTAAAAAAGGCAACAGGCCAGGCTTTACCAGAGCTGCCAGGCCGGATAAAGCAATCCCTCTTTACGAAAGTATGATCCAGCAACTCTCCCAGCAACTGGATAAGGAAATACAAACCGGAATATTCGGTGCAGATATGAAAATCAGCCTGATCAATGATGGCCCGGTTACCATAACTATAGATTCAAAAAACAAAGAATAGTCTTTTAATGACTATCAAATACATTTCAATAAATTAGCACACATGACTATAGCTGAAGCACAAGAAACGGTAGATCAATGGATAAAAACAACTGGCATAAGGTACTTTAACGAACTAACCAATACAGCCATTTTAATGGAAGAAGTTGGTGAAGTTGCCAGAATCATGTCGCGTAAATACGGTGAACAATCCTTTAAAAAAAGTGATGAAGCGGTAAACCTTGCAGATGAAATGGCGGACGTTATGTTTGTACTGATCTGCTTAGCTAACCAAACAGGTATTGATTTGACTGTAGCCTTGCAAAAGAATCTGGAAAAGAAAACCATCCGGGATGCCGAACGTCATAAAAACAATCAGAAATTAAAGTAATCACATAAACTAAACGTATTAAAAAAAGCAGGACCATATGATCCTGCTTTTTTTATACATTTTACTTATGCGTCATGCTTAAAGAAAAAACTGGTGTCTCTGAGCAGACTTAGGAACTTTTCCGATTCTTCATTGGGAAAGATTCCCGGCTGCGAGGAGATTCCAGTTTTTTATTCTTTAGAAAGCGCCGCCTTAATCTTGGCTGCTGCTTCTGCCAGTTCTTCCTGAGTAGGCTGTAACTTGGCTTTAGCGAAATTCATATCACTAACATTGTTCATCGGAATCAAATGAATGTGCACATGCGGAACCTCTAATCCAATAACCGCCACTCCTACTTTTGTACAAGGAAATGCTTGTTTTAATCCTGTTGCCACTATTTTAGCAAATAAGGTTAATCCGAAATAACTTTCCTCATCCATGTCAAAAATGTAATCGATTTCCTT
Organism: Pedobacter sp.; assembly: GCF_041645105.1. Lineage (GTDB taxonomy): Bacteria > Bacteroidota > Bacteroidia > Sphingobacteriales > Sphingobacteriaceae > Pedobacter. The sequence goes on along the minus strand of NZ_JBAZQQ010000006.1, from coordinate 186,130 downwards.
CTTAGGAATAACCAACACATGTCCCATTACCAATGGACTCACATCAAGGAAAGCCAGGAACTCGGTAGTTTCAGCAACAACGTGTGCCGGAATTTCACCTGCTACAATTTTTGAAAAAATACTAGCCATAGTTTGATTTTATCTACTGATCTCTAAGATTTCAAATTGCATTTTTCCTGCTGGCACATCAATTTCTGTAGTGTCACCTACGGATTTACCAAGCAAACCTTTTGCAATTGGAGATTTTACAGAGATTTTTCCACTCTTAAGATCTGCTTCAGATTCTGCAACCAACTGGTACGACATTGTAGCACCGTTTTTAACATTCTTTATTTTCACGATAGAAAGCGCAAGCACTTTTGAGGTATCTAATTTAGACTCATCAATTAAACGGGCTGTAGAAAGTGTACCCTCCATTTTTGAGATCTTAGCTTCATGTAAACCCTGCGCCTCTTTTGCTGCATCATACTCTGCATTCTCAGATAGATCACCTTTATCTCTGGCTTCAGCAATCGCCTTTGAAATCTGTTGTCTGCCAGTAGTTTTTAAATACTGTAGTTCTTCCTTCAGTTTATCCAGCCCCTCTTGGGTATAATATGTTACTTCTGTCATAGCTCAATTATTTTGTCAATCCTATAAAAAGCAAACAAGACTACATCGGCTTTATCGCCTACATAGTCTTGCTTCAATTAAAACGAAGATAATGGGGTGTTCCGACAAAAGCAAATATTTTGAATATTTTAACTTTCCCCTTACAAGAAGTCCCGAATTAATTAATCTAAAGGATGCAAACTTCTCAACTTCTCGATAAGCACTTCAGATATCTTTCTATAAGAATCGAATGTCCATCCACCAACATGGGGGGTTAATATAACCTTCTCAGATGATTTTAGGTCATTATACCAATCTTGTTCTATCAAAGCCGGCAGTTTTTCTACCTGCAAAACATCAAGTCCGGCACCCAATATCTTACCCTGATCAAGGGCTTTTAAAATAGCTGGTACACTGGCAACCTCACCCCTTGCTGTATTAATAAAAAATATAGGTTTACGGAAATGAAACAAGTATTCATCGTCCACCATTTGACGGGTTTCTTCAGTTAGAGGAATATGTAAACTCAGCACATCGCATTGTTTTACAATTTCCTCCATACTTACTTCCTTTGCATAATCATCACTAAACCCCGTTTTATATTTATCATAGGCAATTACATGAACTCCAAATCCGGCAAGCTTTTTAGCAAAACTTTGCCCCATGAAGCCATAACCAATTATACCTACAGTTTTTCCTTTCAATTCATATCCACGATTGCCTTCTCTATCCCATATTCCATTACGAACCTGAATATCTGCTTGCCTAAAATTGTTCATCAGCGACAACAACATCCCCGTTGCATGTTCTCCAACCGCATCCATATTTCCTTCAGGAGCATTGAGCAGCTCTATCCCTTGTTGTTTTGCAAAAGGCACGTCAATATTGTCCATACCGGCACCAGCTCTTGCCACAAACTTAAGATTCGACCCAGCCTGCATCAGTTCTTTGTCGATCTTGAATTTTGTACGAACAGCAATACCGTCATAATCTGCAATGATATCAAGTGTTTCAGCTCTGGTAATTAATGGTCGATCATGAACCTCAAAGCCCATTGCAGTGGCACTTTCTTTAAATATAGGGTGCAAATCGTCGACAATTAAGATCTTTCCTTTCATCTGTATACTTATGTGTTTATAATGGTTAGGTATTTAACCTGATTAAAATATTACTTAGTCAATTCTGTAAGGTGTGCTGTTAGCTCTATAAAGTTTGCCACACTTAACTGTTCTGCACGTTTATCAAAAAATGGATTAGTATCCATTTTATCTTTAGGTACTACTCCTGAAAGTGCATTTCTCAAAGTCTTTCTACGCTGATTAAAGCCCGCCTTTACCGTACGCCAGAATAATTTCTCATCGCAAGGCAAAGTTTCAACATTATTTCTACTTAACCTGATCACTCCTGAGTTTACTTTTGGTGGCGGATTAAATGTCCCTGGTTTTACTGTAAAGAGATATTCTATATCATAATAAGCCTGGATTAAGACACTCAATATCCCATAATCTTTAGTTCCTGATTTAGAAGCACAACGTTCTGCAACTTCTTTTTGGAACATCCCAACCATCTCCACAACGTTCTGTCTGTTCTCTAGTATCTTGAAAAGTATCTGAGAAGATATATTGTAAGGAAAATTACCAATTATAGCATATTTCTCTTTAAAGATTGCAGAAAGATCGAGTGCAAGAAAATCTCCATTAATCAGCCTTTCACCGAGTTGGGGATATTTTTGCTGTAAAAAATGATAAGATTCCACATCAATATCTATCAGGTAGGTTTCGATGTCTTTACGTTCCAGTAAAAGATCAGAAAGAATTCCCATTCCTGGCCCTACTTCAAGCACTTGTTTATATTTATCGGTATGGACAAGGCCGTTTACGATCTTAGCTGCAATGTTTTTATCAGTTAAAAAATGTTGCCCTAAATGTTTTTTTGCTTTAACCAAACTCATATATTCTCCCTTAAAAGCTGCAAAATAAGTAAAGTTTTACCAGCATCAAGCTAACATTAATTGAAAAACTGTAATTTGCGCCAAATTTCTATTCAGGCATGAGCAATAAAATTAAAATTGGAATCAGCATTGGCGACATAAATGGGATTGGATTAGAAGTAATCTTAAAAGCCTTATCACACAATAGCATACTTGACTACTGTACGCCAATAGTATACGGCCATACAAAAGTTGCTTCTTATCATAGAAAAGCTTTAGGCTTAACAGATTTTGCTTTTAATGTGATCAATGATCCATCAACAGCTAATACAAAAAAGGCTAACCTGATTAACTGCTGGGAAGAAGATGTAAAGATTGACCTTGGTGTTTCTAACGAAACCGGTGGAAAATATGCATTATTATCTCTTCAGAAAGCTACTGATGCATTGATAAAAGGTGAAATTGACGCATTGGTTACTGCACCGATTAACAAACATAACATACAATCAGAAACTTTTAAATTCCCGGGGCACACAGAGTACCTACAGGAACAAAGTAATAGTCCTGATGTTTTGATGTTTATGATCAGTGAAGATATCCGTGTTGGTGTTGTTACCGGACATATTCCAGTAAAAGACATTTCGCAAAACATCACTAAAGAAAAGATTGTAAAAAAACTACTCATGATGAATGAGAGTTTAAAAAAAGATTTTTGGATTGAAAAACCTAAGATTGCGGTATTAGGATTAAATCCTCATGCTGGCGATAATGGTCTTTTAGGTAATGAAGAACAAGAGGTCATCATGCCTGCCATTCAAGAAGCTTTTGATAAAGGAGTGATCTGTTTTGGACCATATCCTGCGGATGGTTTCTTCGGCAATGGTAGTCATAAGCAATTTGATGCTGTTCTGGCGATGTATCATGATCAGGGTTTAATTCCATTTAAGACCATCGCTTTTGGCACAGGAGTAAACTTCTCTGCTGGTCTAAAAATTGTACGCACTTCACCGGATCACGGCACTGGTTATGATATAGCCGGAAAGAACCTTGCAGACCCTTCTTCATTCATCGAAGCAATTTTTGCGGCCACACATATTGTTAGGAATAGAAGAGAGCAAGAAGCATTATTAAGCAACCAGCTACGAACTGGTGGAAAAGTTATTGAAACAGCTTCGGATATGAAAGATGATGCGAATTAAAAAAGATTTGCAACCATTAAAAATAATCTCTACATTTGCGGGCTAAAATTTTGTTACAATTGAAACCATTAAAACAATTTTCAATCCCATTTACCGGCTTAAAAATTGGCAAACATCAGTTTGATTTTGAGATTGATAACAGCTTTTTTGATGCTTTTGAATACTCTTTAGTAAAAAAGGGAGAATTAAAAGTAGCGGTTGAGCTAGACAAACAAGAAACAATGCTGATACTTCATTTCCACATAAAAGGAAACATAGTATTAGATTGCGACAAATGTTTAGCTGAATTTGAAGCACCAATAGAGGTAAAGGAAAGGCAGATTGTAAAATTTGCTGAGGATGAATTAGAAAGCGATGACCTTGAGATCATTGTATTGAGTAAAAAAGAAAGTGAGCTTGATGTCTCAGAACTGATTTACGAATTTATTACGGTATCTGTACCTTATATTAAGATCTGTGAAGAAAACGGTAGCGGACAGAAGTGTGATCAAGAAATGATTGCAAGACTTGAAAGCTTATCAGTTGGCTCACAACAAGAAGAAGAACAACAAAATGACGATCCAAGGTGGGCGGCATTAAAGAAATTAAAATAATAATTAAACAAATCAACAATGGCACATCCAAAACGTAAAGTTTCTAAGAGCAGAAGAGATAAGAGAAGAACTCACTACAAAGCAGAAGCTCCTTCTTTAGCTACTTGTCAAACAACAGGTGCAATCCACGTACCTCACCGCGCTTACAACGTTGATGGTAACTTATACTACAACGGTAAATTGGTTATTGAAAACACCTCAATAGGTTAATTTTCTTGAAAAATAGTTTGTGTTTTAACTGCGCTATAGTTTAACTTAGCGCCTTTAGAAATCGGCAATTTTGCCTGGTACACAAACTGATTTTACTATGAGAATAGGTCTCGATATAATGGGCGGAGACTATGCTCCTAAAGCTAATGTTTTAGGAGCAATAGCGGCTCATCCCTTGTTATCTTCGGATGAGCAAATAGTGCTTATTGGAGATACTCAGCAAATTAAGCCCATCCTGATTGAAAACGGATTTAATCCGGATCACTTTGACTATGTTCATACCGAAGAAGTAATTGGTATGGGCGAACATCCCACTAAGGCTATTGTTCAAAAGCCTAATTCCAGCATATCTGTTGGTTTCAGCCTACTGAAAGAGGGGAAACTAGATTCATTTGCAAGTGCAGGGAATTCAGGTGCCATGCTCGTCGGGGCTGTGTTTAGTGTAAAAACAATTCCTGGCATCATCAGGCCTTGTTTAACTACTTTCCTTCCTAAACTTTCTGGAGGCATAGGTCTAATGCTTGATGTTGGAGCAAATGCAGACTGTAAGCCTGATACCTTATTGCAATTTGGTGTATTAGGAAGTATGTATGCAGAAAATGTAATGGGGATTGAAAACCCGAAGGTTGCATTAATGAACATAGGTGAAGAAGATGAAAAAGGTGATATGCTTAGTTTGGCTACATTTCCTTTAATGAAAGACACAAACCTGTTTAATTTTGTAGGTAATGTGGAAGGTCGGGACTTGTTCAATGATAAAGCCGATGTAATTGTATGTGATGGTTTTACAGGAAATGTAATGCTTAAACTTGCAGAGTCCTTCTATGTACTGACTTTAAAAAGAGGTTTGAAGGATGAATTCTTTGACCGCTTTAATTATGAAAACTATGGTGGCAGTCCTGTTTTAGGAGTTAATGCACCTGTAGTTATTGGTCATGGTATTTCAACACCATTGGCTGTTAAAAACATGATTCTGCAATCCAGAGACATGATTACAACCGGCTTGGTTGAAAAAATACAAGCCGCATTTAAATAATTTTAAATAAAATGAGTAAAATTCACGCTGCGATTACAGCTGTTCATGGTTATGTACCTGATTACGTAATGACCAACAAAGAGCTTGAATCAATTGTAGACACTACCGACGAATGGATTACATCCAGGACAGGAATCAAAGAGCGAAGAATATTAAAGGGAGAAGGATTAGGTACATCAGACATGGCAGTTCATGCTGTGAATGGATTACTTAAAAAACGTGGAATAAGTGCTGAAGAAATTGAACTGATCATTTTCTGTACTACTACTCCCGATATGCCTTTCCCTGCATCTGCAAACATCTTAGCCGATAAAATCGGCGCCAAAAATGCATGGGGATATGACCTTCAGGCAGCCTGTTCGGGCTTCATTTATGGCTTATCAACTGCATCTCAATTTATTGAATCCGGCAAACACAAAAAGGTTTTGGTTGTAGGTGGTGATAAAATGTCATCTATTATAAACTATGAAGACCGTACCACCTGTATCATTTTTGGTGATGGTTGTGGGGCAGTTTTATTAGAACCAAATGAAGAAGGCCTGGGCGTTATGGATTCTATTCTAAAAAGTGATGGTGCAGGAAAACAATATCTGCATCAAAAAGCTGGCGGTTCTGCACGTCCTGCATCACACGAAACCATAGATAATAATGAACACGTTGTTTATCAGGAAGGGCAGGCAGTATTTAAATTTGCCGTTACAAATATGGCTGATGTTGCTGCAGAAATCATGGACCGTAACCAATTAACTTCTGATGATGTAACCTGGCTGGTACCACATCAAGCCAATAAACGAATTATTGATGCTACTGCATCCAGAATGGGTGTTGGTGCTGAAAAGGTGATGATCAATATTCAACGTTATGGGAATACGACAAATGGCACCATCCCCTTATGTTTATGGGAATGGGAAAGCCAGCTTAAAAAAGGCGACAATTTAATATTAGCTGCTTTTGGAGGTGGATTTACCTGGGGTTCAGTTTATTTAAAATGGGCCTACTAATTTTATAAAATAAATAATCTTAACTTAGATAGTTCTAAAGACGTACTATTTTTTCTAAAAAATACCTAAAAAAATGGATATTAAGCAAATTCAGGAACTTATTAAATTTGTTTCTCGTTCGGGCGTAAACGAAGTAGCTATTGAGCAGGAAGACTTCAAAATTACTATTAAAACCAATCAGACACCTACAATTGTTCAAGCAACTGTAGCTGCTCCGGTTCCTGCTGTTGCAGCAGCTGTTGCTGCCCCGCAAGCAATTGCCCCTACTGAAAACAAATCGTCAGCACCTGTTGAAGATACTTCAAAGTACATCACTGTTAAATCACCAATGATTGGTACTTTCTATCGTTCTGCAAGTCCTGATAAACCTTCTTTTGTAAATGTTGGTGATGAAATTTCTACAGGTAAAGTAATCTGTATTATTGAAGCTATGAAACTTTTCAATGAAATTGAAAGTGAAGTTTCTGGTAGAATCGTAAAAGTTCTGGTTGAGAATGCATCACCAGTTGAGTATGACCAACCTTTATTTTTAGTAGAGCCAATTTAATCCCTGAAAAGGAAAGAAAATATGTTTAAGAAAATATTAATTGCCAACAGGGGCGAGATTGCTTTACGCATTATTCGTACCTGTAAAGAAATGGGCATCAAAACCGTGGCTGTTTACTCTACTGCCGACAGAGAGAGTTTACATGTTAGGTTTGCTGATGAAGCCGTTTGTATAGGTCCGCCACCAAGTAAAGATTCTTATCTAAGCATTCCAAATATCATTTCTGCAGCTGAATTAACTAATGCAGATGCGATTCACCCTGGTTACGGATTCTTATCTGAAAATGCTAAGTTTTCTTCTGTTTGCCGTGACTATGGAATTAAATTCATAGGAGCAACTCCAGAGCAGATCAATTCAATGGGCGATAAAGCTTCGGCAAAAGAAACCATGAAAAAAGCGGGGGTACCTACGATTCCTGGTTCTGAGGGCTTGGTTGAAAATGTTAAAGACGGTATTGCAACTGCTAACGAAATTGGTTATCCGGTTATCCTTAAAGCTACTGCCGGTGGTGGTGGCCGTGGAATGCGTGTAGTTTGGAAAGATGAAGACTTTGAAAATGCATGGGATAGTGCCAGACAAGAATCTGGTGCAGCTTTCGGTAATGATGGTCTTTATTTAGAAAAATATATTGAAGATCCACGTCATATTGAAATCCAGATTATTGGAGATCAGTATGGTAAAGCTTGTCACTTATCTGAGCGTGACTGTTCTATTCAGCGCAGGCATCAAAAATTGGTTGAGGAAGCTCCTTCTCCGTTTATGACACCTGAATTACGTGAAAGAATGGGTGAAGCTGCGATTAAAGGTGCCATTGCTGTTCAATACGAAGGTGCAGGTACTATAGAGTTCTTAGTAGATAAGCACCGTAACTTTTATTTCATGGAAATGAATACCCGTATCCAGGTTGAACACCCGGTTACAGAAGAGGTAATCAATTATGACTTAATTAAAGAACAGATCAAAGTTGCTTCTGGAGTTCCAATTTCCGGTAAAAATTATTTACCTGATATGCATGCAATAGAATGCAGAATCAATGCGGAAGATCCTTTTAATAACTTCAGACCATCACCGGGTAAAATAACGAATTTCCATTCGCCGGGTGGACATGGAGTAAGGGTTGATACGCATGTTTATGCAGGATATCAGATTCCATCAAACTATGACTCGATGATTGCCAAATTAATTTGTGTTGCACAAACACGTGAAGAGGCCATCAGTACAATGGAACGTGCATTAAGTGAATTTGTGATTGAAGGCATAAAAACTACCATTCCCTTCCACTTAAAATTGATGAAAGATCCTAACTTTAGAGCTGGTAATTTTACGACTAAGTTTATGGAAACCTTCGAGTTTTCTGAATAAAGGAGATAATCAATACATTCAGTTGAAAACTATTTTATAGATTTAAAACGTAAATACCATTCTAAATAAAAGAATGGTATTTTTGTTTTACAAATAACGTACATGAGTGAGCATAAAAAACGTGACCTGATTGGGGCCATAAAAGAAAAAGGAAAAACTTTAGAGGCAGAAATGTCCTTTTTTGACCATATAGACGTACTTCGAAAACATTTATTACGATCACTATTGGTAATTGTACTGATTACAATTGGAGCATTCTGGTTTTCTGACTTCATTTTTAACACACTGATAATGGGGCCTAAAAACCCTGATTTCTGGACCTATAGAATGATGTGCAAAATGGTAGCGGCCTGGCCAAATTTATTTGGTTCAGATTTCTGTATTACCCATATAGATGCAAAAATCATCAATACAGAGATGGCTGGACAATTTACCCTTCAAATTAATGCCTGTGTAATGGTGGGTATTATGTTAGGTATTCCTTATATATTATTTGAGCTTTGGTTATTTATTAAACCGGCACTACACGAAAACGAACGTAAATCAGCAAGCAGTTTTGTTGTCTTCGCCTCTACCCTTTTCTTTATAGGGATTTTATTTGGTTATTACATTGTATGTCCCCTATCTGTAAACTTCCTGACCAATTTCACAGTAAGTCCTGACATTCAGAATACGTTTACCATAACATCTTATCTTTCTTCTGTTGCTACATTAACTATAGGTTCTGGTGTCATCTTCCAGTTGCCAGTTGTGATCTATATCTTATCAAAATTTGGAATCATGACTCCTGCATTCATGCGTTCTACCAGAAGATATGCAGCTGTAATTATTCTAATTGTTGCAGCTGTAATTACACCAACTGCAGATGTATTAACGATGGTAGTAGTTGCTTTCCCACTATTTATCTTGTACGAAGTGAGTATCTTTATATCAGCAAGTATAGAGCGTAAGCGGAACAAAGAACTATACGGCGTTGCCAGAGTAAAAAATCCATAATTCTAACCATTCATTTAAAAAAAATGTCAACAACCAAATTTAAAATTGCTATTGGCTCAGATCATGCCGGATTTAAATACAAAGAGTTACTAAAATCATTTTTAAGTGACCATGAAGTAAAAGACTTTGGTACTTTCAGTCCTGACTCTGTCGACTATCCGGATTTTGCACACCCTGTTGCCAATGCTGTCGAAAGTGGAGTGTTTAATTTTGGGGTACTGGTTTGTGGGAGTGCGAATGGTGTTGCCATAACAGCAAACAAGCATCAAGGAATCCGCGCGGCAATTTGCTGGCAGAAAGAAATTGCGGAATTGGCAAGATTGCATAACAATGCGAATATCATTTGTATCCCTGAAAGATTTGTATCTGAAGATCTGGCTAAAGAAATGGTTACGACCTTTCTAAATACTGCTTTTGAAGGAGGTAGACATGCTGGAAGAGTAGGTAAAATGTCTTGCTAAAAACTCAGGTTATGAAAAGATCTTTCCTATACACCAGCCTGGTATTACTCCTAGGCTGTACTGCAGTGGCACAAAATAAAGATGCCATTAAATTTAGTCAAACCATCACTAAAGAAAACGCTTACAAACACTTATCTGTACTCGCTTCTGATGAGTATGAAGGCAGGGGTACAGGTGTAAAAGGTGGTTGGATGGCTGCAGATTATATTAAGAACTTTTTTAAAGAAATCGGCCTAAAAGGCCCTGTCAATGGAGATTATTTTCAACCTGTTGATATTATAAATATTGGCAATAGTCAAATCCTTACAATTGATGGGCAGCCTGCTGAAGCAATTAAAGATTTCTATAACAATAGAACTTCAATAACTAAAGGTTATACTTTTAATGCAAATAATGTGCTATTTGCGGGATATGGGGTAAAGACTGAAACCTATAGTGACTTTAATGGATTCAATGTAGCAGGTAAGGTCGTGATGATACTTGGCGATGATGTCCCGAAGGTTATTTCTAACTATAACACAGTTTCTTTTAGGATTATGCAGGTCTCCAAAGAAAACCCCAAAGCTATATTAGTTGTAGACCCTAAGATGGGGGCTATGGATAGTGAAACGAAAAGATCACTGGAATATCAACCAATGGTATTAAATAATCAGGAGCACAAAGAACGTAAAATAAAAGATCAAGGAATCCCTGTTATTTACATTAGTAAACAGATTGCAAATCAATTGCTAAAACCTGCAAATAGCAATATTGATGAGGTTAAAAGTAAAATTGATACAAATCGTAAGCCTGCATCTGTAGAAGTTGCTGTTACAGTTAGTGCGAGTGCTATGCCAACTGAAACAAAGGTTAAGGCTGATAATGTTTTAGGATTTCTGGAAGGTTCAGATCCAAAGCTTAAAAATGAAATATTGGTAATCACGGCTCATTATGATCACATTGGCCTGACTGGTGCTCAGACGGGAGATAAAGTGAACAATGGAGCTGACGATGACGGCTCTGGTACTACAGGAGTAATGATGATTGCTGAAGCTTTTATGAAAGCCAAAAAAGCAGGCAAAGGCCCTAAGAGAAGTATCTTGTTTATGACGGTTACCGGAGAAGAAAAAGGGCTATGGGGATCTGACTGGTATTCGGAACATCCTGTCTTTCCTTTAAAAAATACCATTACAAATTTAAATATCGATATGATAGGTCGTGGTGATGAAGCCCATGCCTCAGACAATAATTTCGTATATATTATTGGTTCTAATATGCTAAGTACTGACCTGCACCGCATCAGCAAAAAGGCAAATCAGGACTATGTAAAGATGAATCTGGATGAAAAGTACAATAACCGTACTGATCCTAATCGCTTTTATTACCGTTCTGATCATTACAATTTCGCGAAACATGGCATTCCAGTAATCTTTTACTTTAATGGCGTACATGAAGACTATCATCAACCAGGTGATGAAATCAGTAAAATAGATTTCCCTATGCTTGCTAAAAGATCAAAACTTGTTTATTATACCGCCTGGGAACTGGCAAATGGAGCTAAACGACCAATGGTAGATAAAAATGAGGACGGTACTATAAAAAAATAAAGACTTTTTTATTTTTATATTTGGAGGATGATGAAGGTATCTGAGGAATTTTTGGTGAAGGCTGATGAAAAAGCCTTTGATTTAGGGCATCGCAAAACTATTAACTACAATATTGGCAAGTACAATACTGCTGTTGAGCGTGGTTTGTCTAAATTTGAAAACCTGGAGAATTCTAAAAAGAAGGCCCATGTAATCAAATGGAGGGTTATGGAAAACCTGGACAAATTCCTCCCTGAGTTTGAATCGAACTTTCAACGCCGTGGCGGAAAGGTGATCTGGGCAAATAATACCGCCGAGGCTCAGAAAGAAATCCTTAACATTATCAATAAAAACGGGGGCAAAACGGTTATCAAGTCAAAATCTATGACTACCGAAGAGATCCACCTCAATGAATTTCTGGAAAAACAGGGGATAGAATCACTAGAAAGCGACCTGGGTGAATACATTGTTCAGCTATTGGGGCAGCCTCCCTATCATATTGTGACTCCGGCGATGCACTTAAATAAAGAGGATATCGCCAAACTTTTCCATGAAAAATTCGGCACACCTTTAGATTATACTCCTGAACAACTCACCCAAAAAGCCCGGGAGCTTTTAAGAGATAAATACCTGAAAGCAGATATTGGCATTAGTGGTGGTAATTTCCTGATCGCAGATACCGGAAGTATAGCATTAACAGAAAACGAAGGCAATGCGAGGCTTTGTACGACCTTCCCTAAAATTCATATCGCAATAGTGGGTATTGAAAAGATCATTCCATCTATGGCAGATTTGGATCTTTTCTGGCCACTTCTTGCCAGCCATGGTACCGGGCAAAACTTAACCGTATACAATACCATTTTAAGTGGCCCAAGACGGGGAGAAGAAACGGATGGTCCTGAAGAAATGTATGTTATTCTGTTAGACAATGGCCGAACCAATCTATTGGCTCAGAAAGATCAGCGTCAAGGACTTTATTGCATAAGATGTGGTGCCTGTTTAAATGCTTGTCCGGTTTATAAGAATATTGGCGGGCATACCTATAACACGACTTATAGCGGACCTATTGGTTCTATCATTACGCCACATTTAAATGGCATGAAAGAGTTTAAGCATTTAAGCTATGCCTCTAGTCTATGCGGTAAATGTTCGGAAGTCTGTCCTGTTAAAATAGACATTCACAAAATGTTACTGTTAAACAGAAGAGATGCAGCATCAACTCATCAAAATACAAAGACTGAAGGAATTGGCTGGAAGATCTGGAAAACAGGTATGCTGAAAAGATCCAGAATGGATTCCTTTGGTGGAAAAGCAAAAAATTTCTTCCTTAAATTCTTCTTTAAAAAGATGTGGGGTAAATACCGTGAGATGCCAGAAGTTGCACCTAAATCATTTGCAAAACTATACGAGGAAAAGAACAAGGAATCAAAAGATATTTAAAGTCTTTTCTGAAAGGTTATCAGGTACCTGTAGCTTCAACAATAACTTCTGCAAGAGGATTAAAAAGATAAATGTGTCCATTATTTAAACAGGTGCAGCGATACCTTTTTCTTAATTTTTCTCCCTTTTTAAACTTTCGGCCATCCTTAATTGTAAATACAGCATGTAAAGGCAATTCCTCAAGTCTTGGAGTATCTTCCTTAACTTCATCATACTTTTTTAATGCTCTGGAAAGTTTTAAGTCTGTACAGCTTGCAGCTGTAGGATTGCTTAAATAACTGACAATGGCTTTTTTAACATCTTCAGGAAAAACACTTTGCTCCAGAAAAGGAACCATCATTCTTTTGAAATTGTATTTCCACTCTTCACCATGCGGTTTCACCTTATTCTTATGATCGTTCCAGGTCAAAAGATGTGCAAACTCATGAACAGTAGTCACCAAAAATGCATAACAATTGAGATTGTTATTCACAGAAATCTTATGCCCTGCACCTTTATAAGGATGTCTGTAATCACCCAATTTTGTGGTTCTGCCTTTGCTTATTTTAAATTCACACTGAAAATAGTCGATCCATTTAGCTATAATCGGCGCAGCCGATACAGGCATATATTGTGACAAAATGCTTTCCTTTTCCACAACCACAATATAGCTAATTTACTTTAAAAGCTGATAAGCGATTAAACTTGCAACATAAGCAAGGGCTGTCATATAAACCAACTGAATACCTGGCCAGCGCCACGATTTTGTTTCTCTGTAAACCACTGCAACAGTACTCATACATTGCATAGCAAATGCATAAAACAACATGAGTGAGAATGAAGTGGCAAAAGTAAATACCGGCAATCCAGTATCTCCAAATTTAGCTGCCCTCATTTTATCTCTTATACTGGTTACATTCTCATCTCCCCCCTCTACACTATAAATGGTAGCCATGGTTCCAACAAATGCCTCACGCGCAGCAAATGACGTAATTAGCGCTATTCCAATCTTCCAGTCAAAGCCTAATGGCTTAATAGCAGGTTCAATTGCATGGCCCAATATACCAGCATAAGAATTTTCAAGTTTCTCAGCAGACTTATCTCTTTCAAGTGTGCTGATCTGTACACTATCTTTTTGTGCTTCAATTGCCGCGTACTTCTTATCAATCTGTTCAAAACGATCAGAAGGACCATAACTAGCCATTACCCAAAGAATAATAGAAATAGCAATAATCACCTTACCAGCTTCCACAACAAAAGTTTTTGACTTCTCGTACATGGTAAACAATACGTTGTTCCATCTTGGCATTTGATATACGGGCATCTCCATAATAAAGTAAGATTTCTCTTTAGCTTTAATTAAGAAGCTCATCACTAAAGCAACAAGTATAGCAGCTACGATACTAACCACATACATGCCCATTAGTGTTAAACCTTGCAGATTAATAAAACCCCATACCATCTTTTCAGGCACAACTAGTCCAATCAATAAGGTATATACAGGTAATCTGGCCGAACAACTTACCAAAGGTGCCACCATTATCGTAATGATCCTGTCTTTCCAGCTTTCGATGTTTCTCGCACTCATGATGGAAGGCACAGCACAAGCCAGACTACTGATCATTGGCACTACAGATTTTCCACTTAAACCAAATTTCCTCATGATTTTATCCATCATGAAAGTCACCCTTGCCATATAGCCGGTATCTTCAAGAATGGATATAAAAGCAAAAAGAATGGCAATCTGAGGTATAAATATGACTACCCCCCCAAGTCCGGCAACCACCCCATCTAATAACAGATTGGTTAAAATACCCTCAGGCAGATGTGCATGTCCATATTCTGTAAGCCAGGTAAATGAATTTTCAATCAACTCCATCGGGTATGCAGACCAGGAGAAAATAGCATTGAAAATAAAGAATAATATAGCTAAGAAAATAACAAATCCCCATACACGATTCGTTAAAACCTTATCAATTTTATCACTAAAATTAAACTTTCTGGCAGCCCCGGTATCTTGTACAATCCCACTTAATATGCCACCCAAAAAGCGGTAACGAGCAACTGTTTCAGCAGCCTGAAGTTTTGAGGAATCAAAATCATGCTCCTTTCTAATTTGAGCTAATGATAGTTTTTCAGCATTAGAAAAGCAATCAAGTGTTTCATATTGATGCAACACCTGCAATGCGAAGTAATTATTATCAGTTTTAATAACTGTTTTAGCTTTTTCAATAGCTTCGGTTGCCAAAATATATACATCTGTACCCTCAGCTTGCGTAGCTATTTTGGTCGTATTATTAATCGCTGCCTTTAACTGGTCCAGGCCAGAGTTACTCCTTGCAGAGATAGATACAATCTGAACCCCTAATCTTTCAGAAAGCTTGTCAACATCAACCTCAACTCCTTGTTTTTTGGCCATATCGGCCATATTTAAAGCTAAAACAATAGGAATTTTTAAATCAGCTACTTGTGAGTAAAGCAGTAAGTTCCTACGCAGATTCGTAACATCTGCAACCAAAACCACTATATCAGGATGACTTGAATTATTTTTGTCTGCCAGTACCTGAAAAACGATACTTTCATCACGACTTTTGGGATATAAACTATAGGTACCTGGTAAATCTACAACCTCTGCATGTTTGCCGTCTGGCAGTTTACAATAACCAACTTTTTTATCTACTGTAATACCCGGAAAGTTTCCTATTTTTTGATTTAACCCAGTAAGAAGATTAAAAAGTGTAGATTTTCCGGTATTAGGATTACCAACTAAGGCAATTTTAATATCTTTTTTCAAATCACTATTGAATTATAATAACAGACGCCTCGCTTTTACGTAAACAGAGTTGATATCCAGATACACGGATTGCGATAGGACAACCTAATGGTGCAAATCGCTCAACTTCTACAACCTCTCCGGGCAAGCAACCCATTTCCATTAACTTTACAGACATTTCCTGGTCTGTAAATGCTACGATAGTTCCTTTGTCTCCGGGATTAAGCTGCGAAAGTTTCATCTATATTAAAGGTTTGTATGTGCTGCATCGGGTATTTGCCCTTAGCAGATAGGGCGCAATTTAGACTTAATTTATAATAATTCCAAATAAGACAGTGCAGGATCCTCTCCATACACCGTCTTTATTTAGTCATTTTATTGTTAACCAGATATTGGGCAATCAAATCAGGCTATTAATGTTTTGGATACATGTTATAGCTTACTTTCGGGCATTTACAACCACCGTTAAAGACAGCACAACTCCCTAAAAGACAAACCACTAACAACAAGAACAATTTAACGATTAGTCTTTTCATTATAATTTGATTTGTGAAGTAATACATAGCTAAAAACACCCATAAATACACCGATCATATCACAGCCAAAGTCCCACCATTCGGCAGACCTGTAGCTAAAGAATTTCCATTGTAACAATTCTATTCCAGCTCCTAAAGCAGCTGTATAAACGATGATCTTGAAGATTGTTAATGAACTAAAGCTATAATTATGTTGATGATTGATCTTACCGTAAAATAAGAGGATAGTCAGGACATAAAAGAAGCCCATGTGGACAAACTTGTCAAAGCCTGGGAAAAAGAGTCCCCCACCACCACCTGAAGGCATCTTTACACAGCAAAGAATAACAACTACGATGGCCCATAACACGGCCCAGATCTGGTATTTTAATTGCCCAAAAACGCCCATTTACTAAGCTCCTACAAGTGCTTTATAAGCATCCGCAGTTAATAAGCCTTCTGCTTGTGAAGCATCTGCTAAAGTAACTTTAACCATCCATCCAGCACCATAAGGATCAGTATTTACCAACTCAGGATTATCGTTCAATGCTGCATTAACTTCAGTTACCGTACCTGTTAAAGGCATAAATAAATCTGAAACTGTTTTAACAGCCTCAACCGTGCCGAATACATCATCCTGACTAACCTCATCACCTACAGTATTGATGTCGATGTATACGATATCACCCAACTCACGTTGTGCAAAATCAGTAATACCAATATATGCCTCGTTACCTTCAATTCTAACCCACTCGTGGTCTTTAGTGTACTTTAATTCTGATGGAAAATTCATTTTTTTATTTGTTAGTTGCAATATTTTATAATTGAAAAGGAGCAAAGTCCCCTATTCCCTTCAAAGGTAATTAAATCCGCCCATTTAAAACAAATCTTCTCTAATTCAGTGTAATCCTTAAGCTAAAGCCAAAATTGCTGAACGAAGTATTAAAGGTTTGTGAAGTATAAGGTTTGGTAACATTAGAATCATAAAACACCCTTACATTAAAACGCTGATTTAAAATATAATCAACACTAGGTCGTAATGTAATATTTTTAGCACCAGAGGAAACTTCTGCTTCATCAACATCAGCCCTGTAAATAACCGTTTTATTATCTCGTATTGCTACATCCAATTTAAAGTCCATGTTATTATCCATTTTCAGTTCTTTAAATAATCCGAATGGAAATCTGAATTTAGCCGTGCGATATCCCAAACCGAAAACCATGTTATTTTCTGATAATTGAGCCAGCTGACTATTAGCTAAGCTAAGCCCCAGCATTCTTGTTCTACCAATTTCAAAATTAGCAGTCATATTGTTCTTCAAACGGGTATCAACACCAATAAGCGGCGAGAACTGCTCTGCAATGGTAACCTGAGCATATTGATATAGCGGCAAAAAGTTATCATTTTCATCGCGACTACTTACAGAACCATTCGTTTCCTGGTATCTGATTAATGAATTAAATCCGTTGATACTATATACTGAGCGGTAAGAATGCCTCAAATCGATAGAGCTAAAGCTTTCTTTCAGAAAGCCAATTTGCGACAATCCTCTATAATTCAATCTCCAGTTTGGCAATGGAATTTTAGGTAGAGAATTCAAACTACTAGATGATGCATTTTTCCCGGTATAAGCAGCTAGGAAGGCAGAGACAATAACATCCTGCGAATTCTTGTCATAACCATCGGCATAGCCCCCAGAGCTGAAACCCCTGGAATTGTTATTTTGTGAACCAAGACGCTGAGAAATCACTTGCCTGTTCAACATAAACTGATTAAACAACTTAGAAAAACTACTACCATGCTTTTCAGAAAATGCTGTTCCAATTGAAATGAAGGAAACACTGTAATCTCCGGTAGTAAAAGGGCTTAAATTTTCAAAACTCTGAGTTGATCTATCGAATCTAAAATTACTAGAATAGTTCAATGTTCTGTTTTTATTTGCAGTAAGTGTAATACTCAAATCTTTAATCGGCTCAATTAAACCTGTTAAACTTAAATCTTCCCTAAGTGTATTAATGTAAAGCTGAGTTTGCAAAGTATCTCTTGTAATCCAGCCATTATTAAGCGCCATCTCCCTGATGTCACGTTGACTACCAAAGACGAACCCAAGTCCAGGAGCCCCTGTAACTTCATCTAAACCAAAATAACTCACCCTTGGCATATATCCTGGTAGAAATGTTCCTTTTGTTTGTGTAAATGCAGCATTTATATTTTTAATACCGGTTAAGAGACCAACAAAGAATGACCCCTTGGCAGCATTATCTCCACCTGCATTTGCCCGTCTTACAAAGCCGAATTTATTGTATA
This sequence comes from Pedobacter sp., assembly GCF_041645105.1. Classification (GTDB taxonomy): domain Bacteria; phylum Bacteroidota; class Bacteroidia; order Sphingobacteriales; family Sphingobacteriaceae; genus Pedobacter. The sequence goes on along the minus strand of NZ_JBAZQQ010000006.1, from coordinate 167,624 downwards.
AACCTGCCAGGTTCAGCGTAGGATTTACCTGTATAGTCTTCGAGTTTTGAATAGTATTACCTAGATCTATTAATGGATCTCTAAGCGTCGATAATGGCTCAGTCTGCCAGTTAAAGTTAGTTCCATATCTTGTTGCAACAGTTACCCAGTCCATACCCGGAATTTTATTAAAAGGTAAAGAATAGGTGATGTTCATATTGTGGTTGTAGTCGGTTGTCCTACCCAGACGTTTTAAATTCTGCCACAAAGTATCCCTTTTCATGCCTTCAATTTTACCATCAGGCTCGTCAATAATTGAATAATTTGTTGCATCAAAATCAAGTGTTAGCGATTTTGTTAAACTCCATGATATACCGTAAACACGTGTAACAAGGAAATTCTTATTAAACGTAGTATTGATCGGGATAGAATTATTCGGGTCATTATTTCTCAATCTATTTTCCGAATAATACCGATCTACATCAATTCTGAAATTTAAAGCATTAGGTACAAGATTTATATTAAAATCACGTAAAAGCGCTAAGGTATTCGATTTGATAATTTTAGCAAAGGGCTCTACAGTTTTAGATTGTCCGGAATAATTGTATGCCAAAGATCCTCTATACGTCTCTTGTGTATTTCTCTCGTTGATAAAATCACGATGTGCAAGTTTGGTATATGCATAGCTTACATTGAAGTTTTCAACGTCCCATACCTGTGGTTTCTTCTCAGGATTTGTACGTTCCTTACGAACATTGGTAAAGTTGATACTGTTTCTTGTAGTATAATCCTGGGCATATTCCAGAATTGCTTTTTTCTCCGATTTCGAAGCATTATCCAATGCATTTTTAAGTTCAATATCAGGTGTCTTCGGATCATACTGAGGAGTACTTACCTGGCTTGAATAACTTACAAACATTGGAATCTTAATTCCCGTTTTCTGAGGAAAGAACTTACCCAATTCCATACTCGATGAAATATCAAAGAACACATTATCTGTACGGTTTCTCTCGCTCACCCTTTTCTCTAAAGATCCAAAACCTATGGTCGATTTACTACCAGATACATTTATATCCGCAAAATCTGCCAGCTGCGCATTCATCCTCGCCGTTGCTGCCCAACCTCCACGTTCGTCAAATTCAGTCAGTCGCATTTCATTGAACCAAACTTGTGCACTTTTATCAAGGCCATCATCTGATGAACCTGTTGCCGCATTTCTATAAGGGTTGATCACCCCTAACATATACACCCTCACCTTACTCATGTCGGGTTGTCCCTTAACAATAATCGTTTTCCCGTCTACCTCATACTTAAATGGTTTGCTAATGTTCCAGGGTAGCCCATCAACATCCAGAGCCTTATTCCTTGCCAGTTTAGCCTGTTGAAACAACTCCAGGGAAATATCCATTTTATTCTGATCTGGCCAAATAGAATAAGGATCGCTTGTACCTGGTCGTGTTACTTTTAAAGGTTGGGAATATTCATAATAGTTATCCTGGTTATCTGTACCAATTCTTAGAAAAGCATTTAGGTCATAATCATTAAGAACAGAATTTCCCAGTGCTTCCATATGGATAAACATTTCCAGATGCTTGTACGACCTGAAATCATTCAATGCTGTTTTAAATGTAGCCCTACCGTAGCCATCACGCAGGTTCTTTACCGTAACAGCAAGCGACTGCTCATTCTGCCTGGTATCACCACGATAATTACTAAAATCACGCTCTCTTTCAATACCCGGTGGAACTACATAAGGGATCGGTGTTCTTTTACCATTTTCCTCAATATTTACGGTCGATATTTCTATTGTCGAATTATCAGGTCCAAGATTTTGTAAAGTCGGGTCAAGAATAACTTGTGAAGCTTCGTTAGTCGAATTATATTGTCTCCATTCACCTCTTACCAATTGAATTTTTCCAAATCTCAATACCGTTGTATCGGCATAATTAGTTAAGAACATCCTTACAAACCGAATCGATTTAAAATCTTGTATATTCCCAACCTTTTGCTGATACTGTGCTAAAGGAATTCTGATCTGGTACCAGGTTACCGGCTGTGTCTGACCATTTGCCAGCTTAACCTGTGATGTTACTTTATCAGTTACAAAGTTCTGTCCAACCATTAAATCTCCCGGACGCATAGAAACCTTATACTGGAAATACTCATCACTTTGTGTCATGTTGTTATCCCTGTTGATGTCTTCCCCATCAGGCAATGAAGTAGAAGCTGAATTATCAACTCCAAAATCTTCCTGCGATTGCTGCGAAGTTTTAGAATTTCCTTCAGGACCGTTATAACGCTGGTAACGTTTCAATATACCCGCATTTGCCTGATCTTGTTGTCTCCCTCTAAAATACATGTAATCATCAGAAGAAGGATCATTATCAAGTTCTGCTGCCGCATCTGGATTAAGCTGAGCTTTAATCTGATCTATCAATTGACCAAATTTCACTTTCTCGTCGGCATTAGACAATCCATCTAAACCAACATCCTGGGCTTTTCTTGCTGCCGGGTCATTATCAAATGCTTGTATTACCGGTTGTAATTTTGGCACCCTACCCCATTTGGTTTCGTCATAAGCATTTGAATCGCCATTGGCCGGCAAACCATTTTCTAACGACTTACGGCCATCCTTTAAAATATCTTCTGAAATATTACCGAGATTAAAGTAAAGATCACCACCTGCAGAATTAGGTTTATAAATGTTCGGATCCATTACCCAAAGCTCAATATACTCAATATTCAATGCCTGGAAATCTGTAGTCTCAATTCTTCTGAACAAACCACCCCATCTCGATTTAGGGTTTGTAAGTGTTCCATTAGCATTAAACCCTGTAGTGGTATAGTTATATGGCCCACGAATCGTCGGATAAAAAGCGACATCCAAGGTCGGCAAAGTAATGGCTTGTCCGGTACTCGTCTCTTTAAAAGGGAATACTTCCTGCTCAATGATCTCACGTACATAGTGGTTAGAGCGCTCGGTAACATTGTTCCGCAAGCTGGAAGGTATATCTCCAGAATTCCTATTGTAAAAAATAGGATCTATATTATAAAAAGCAATCCTTGCACGGTTAAAACCATAACTCAGGTCATCAATTCTATCAGCTTCAGGAAAAAGCTGAGGCGTTCCAGATAACTGCCAGGCAATCGCACTCTTCAAATCAATCACAGATCTAGAGGCCTCAAAATCATCCAGGTAACTTACACCACCCTTTTTACCACCAAAATTTAATGCACTTGGGTGTCCGGGAATTAACTGGGCAAATTCTGCTGCGAATGTAATATTCGATGGCGCTTTTGTAGATATAAACGGTAGCTTATCAACCATCTTTGTTAGAAACCTTGATGGAGAACTATAGTTCATATCCAGCCCCCACATCGTGTTTGAAATAGGTTCTTCACCTATATTAACTTTCGGTGTAAGCGGCTTCTCGGTAAGGTTCATAAACGTACCCCCAAGGTTCAACTTGTTGTTCACTTTATAATCGAGACGCGTACCAAATAAGGAGCGCTGCTGCAATCCAAACAACTCATTATTTTCTGTAGATATTCTGATTGGCTGCCCGGATGTTAATAAAGCAGGATTAATAATCCGCACTCTGCCTCCTTGATAATCTACTGTAAAGTCTGCCCCTTCCTGTAAAGGAATCGTACCTGCAAACACTTTAACAGAACCCTCCGGCACATTAATAGAGTTCAAACTAAATTCCGATGAAATTTCAGATTGATATGCTCCTTTAATTACATAGCGATTCTGATTACTAAACAATTGCTGAGCAACAACCTTGGTCGAGTCATACAATGCCCTGAAAGAATATTTGTCAATCAACACTTGTTCTGATGGCAAAAACTGGTCTGCCAAGTCATCCCCAAAAGGTTCAATAAGTGGAAAAATCATCCTGCCATTTAATGGATCAATAGTGATATAACCGTTAATTGTATTGGTCGAAAAATTAATCTGGCTATTTGTCGTAGAGCTGTTGTTACTACTGTTATTAAACGACGAATTTTGTCCACTATTAGGACTAGATCCGAATGGTTTGTTCTCTACTTCAAAATCAAATACTCCATCAGGTTTCCGTTCTTTTTGTTGATTTAGCCTGTCCAGCCCTGTCACCTGAATCCATTGCTTACCATTAAGTGGCCTCCGCTCTGCATCCAGTTTTTCACCTTCCTGTATCAGCGGTTTTTCAACCCCCGTTTTTTCATCAATTCTTAAAATGTCGAGTTTAAAATTCTGCTGACTAATCTGATACCCCCCGATAGAATAAATATTCTTCATCATCAGGCCCCAGGTTGGCAAATTGGTTTTTATGGTTTCATTTTTAAGTAACTTGGTATACAATACCTTTGGCGTTCCCGGATCAAAAGGCACATCAGTTGCAAATTCACCCACCTGATATTCTACTCCATTAAATGTATATCTAAAAGCTACTGTAAGTACCTCGTCACTATTTAAACTATTATTTAATGAAATGTATCCTAATTGAGGGTGAAAGGAATACTCTCTATCTGCCAATTTCCTTGCATAAGTTAACTTGGCATAATTATCTGTTTTTCCTTTATCATCGAAATAATTAATAATGGAATTAGAATTTGTATTGCGTGAGTCTGCCGGAATTTTTTCCAGAAGGTCATTGGAACTTCTTGGGAATACCGGATTTGTAAAACCCGAAGGCAGCACCGAACGCCCGCCAACAAGCACTGGGTTATATGGTTTATTCTCACCTAAATCCATAAAACCTAATACATCCCTGGAATCCTGCGTACTACCTGCCTTATTTGTAATCCAGACTTCTATCCTTGTAATCAACACACCCGAGGTAATCGTAGGCGGATTACTTTGCGATTTGTTGTAATTATCTCTAAAATACTGAGCCAGGAAAAAGTGTTTATTCGCCTCGTAATTGTCTGCACTTAACCTAAATTCGTTTTGTTGTCCCCCATTATTAATCTGAATCTGGCGTGATTGAGATTTTTGCTGAGTAAAAACAGTTGCAACATTCAATCGACCAAATTTCAATTGTGTCTTAACCCCGAACAAGGCTTGCGTACCATTTATCAGCGTGGTATTTAAAGGTAAACTAACATTACCTGCTTCTATTTTTTGTATAATGTCATCCTCGCCCCCCGTATAGTCAAGTTTCACCTGATTCTCAAAATCAAACTGAGCTTCGGTGTTGTAATTCATATTGATTTTCAACTTGGACCCGATATTACCGATCACATCCATCTGAATACGTTGGTTAAAATCAAAGTTCCCCTGGACCCTTTGACGCTCGTTGAACATTGGGTTTTCATTTTTATTGATCCTACCTAGAAAAGTAAGTTCAGCTTCACCTCGGGGTTGAATATCTATTGTACTTCCTCCGAATATTCGTTCAAATGATTTGCTATTGATCTTTAAACTTGGAATGATACCTGTTCTTCTAACTTCAGTTACTTCCTGATCTGAAAAAGTACGCCAGTTTTCACGTTTAATTTCACTGTTTACCAAACGCAGGTATTCTTCAATTGTTAAATACTGTGGCGGCCCAAAAGGCTTATCCCCAATATATTCCTGGATGTTATATCTTTTATTTAATGCGTCATATTCTACCTTTCTCTGCACATTTTCTGGCAATGGATAAAAAGGGCTCGACATAGATCTTATGCCAAGTCTTTGCTTTTCTTTCAGGCCGAAAGAATTACGCGACGTATCCTGTACTACTTTTTTAGGGCTAACCTGCGAAAATGTCCGCTGTCCACCAAAACAAACTATCAGGAAGAGCAATAGCGTTAATAGAGTTTTCAATGGCTATTTTTATAAATTCTTCAATGCTATTTTAATCATTTGTTCAACAGACAATTCCTGGCCACCATCTTTCACTGCTTTGTCTATTGCCTTTTCAGAAGCAAGTTTCATAAAACCGAGCATCATTAATGCCGATAATGCTTCTTCTCGCACTGTATTATTTAAAGGTGCCGAGATTAGCGATCCCGATCCTTCTTTTTTCAATTTATCTTGTAATTCAAGAACCAATCGTTGTGCAGTCTTCGCCCCTATCCCTTTAATTCTCTGGATCAGCGGAAGATCAGCATTTACAATTGCTGTTTGAATTTCAACTGGAGTAATGGACGACAACATCATCCTTCCAGTATTTGGTCCTATCCCAGACACCGAAATTAAATGTAAAAAAAGCCTGCGCTCCCCTTCATCAGCAAAGCCATAAAGGGTATGCGCATCTTCTTTTACATGCAGCCAGGTATAAATCTTACACCTTTCCGTACTTGGCAGACTGCTATAAGTATTTAAAGATATATTCAGATGATAGCCGACACCGCCTGCCTCCACAACAATATAAGTAGGACATTTAAACGCTAGTCTACCATCAATATATTCAAACATAATATTTATTTTTTAGCTATTCTCTTTAATAAACCGCCTTTTTTAGCGCTTGCTTCCTGTTCTTTACCTTGAACATCTAAAACAGCTAAGGTAACCATATTTACAATCTCTCTTACTGAACTTCCAAGTTGAACAATATGAACAGGCTTATTTAAACCTAGCAAGATTGGTCCGATTGCTTCTGTCTCACCCAATTCCTGCAATAATTTATAAGCGATGTTACCAGACTCCAAATTAGGGAATATCAAAGTATTCGCAGGACCATCAACCAATTTACTGAAAGGGAAATTCCCTTTTAGCAGCTCGTTATTCATCGCAAAGTTACCTTGCATCTCTCCATCAACTATAATATCAGGATGCTGCTCATGTAATATCTTAACTGCTTTCCTTACTTTTTCAGGAACATCACCTTCGTTAGAGCCAAAGTTAGAATAAGACAACAAAGCAATACGAGGCTTAATGTTAAACTTACTAACGGCACGTTCCATTAACAATGTTAAATCAACCAGCTCCTCAGCTGTAGGATCAACATTAACAGTTGTATCACCAAAGAACACAGGCCCCTTCTTGGTCATCATCATGTACATTCCGGCAACACGATTTACATCAGGAGCAGTTCCAATTACATGTAAAGCTGGTTTAATGGTCGACACATAATTCCTGGTCAGTCCAGAAATCAATGCATCAGCTTCACCAAACTCCACCATAGCAGCTCCAAAATAATTTCTGTCACGCATTTGCTTAGTCGCCTCAAATAAAGTCAAACCTCTACGTTGTCTTTTTTCGTATAAATATTGACCATATTTCTGCATCTGCTCAGGTTCCTTAAACGGATCTATTATGGTTACACCCTCTAAATCCAATGCACTTTCAGCAATAATCCGTTCAATAGTTTCTTTATTTCCCAATAAAATAGGGATAGCAATATTCTCGTCCTTAACAATCTGAGCTGCTTTTAAGATCTTGTAATTATCTGCTTCAGCAAAAACAACACGCTTCGGATCAGATTTAGCCTTATTCGTAATCGCACGCATAATAGCATCATCCATGCCTAACCTAAGCTTTAATTCCTCTACATAAGCGTCCCAATCTGTAATCACCTTACGTGCAACACCAGATTCAATTGCAGCTTTTGCAACGGCGGTCGACACATTTGTCATCAACCTTATATCCATAGGTTTCGGAATAATATACTCCTTACCAAATTTGATATTTTTCTCATTATAGGCCATATTTACAGCCTCAGGAACTGATTTCTTTGCCAACTCAGCAATAGCCTTCACCGCAGCAATTTTCATTTCCTCATTAATCGCAGTAGCACGAACGTCAAGGGCTCCTCTAAAAATATAAGGGAAACCCAATACGTTATTTACCTGATTAGGATAATCAGAACGGCCAGTGGCCATAATAATATCTTTACGTGATTTAATCGCCAGTTCGTAAGCAATCTCAGGATTAGGATTCGCCATTGCAAATACAATAGGGTTTTTCGCCATTGAGTTTAACATAGCTTCGGTTACACAATCTGCCGACGACAAACCAATAAACACATCAGAATCTTTCATCGCCTCTTCCAATGTACTCAAGTTCCTTGAAGTAGCAAACTCAGCTTTTATTGCGTCAAGGTTTTCTCTGTTATCTCTGATTACGCCAGAGCGGTCGCACATTACAATATTCTCTTTCTTTGCACCTAAAGAAACGTAAAGGCGTGAGCAAGAGATTGCTGCGGCACCTGCACCATTAACAACAATCTTAATTTTATCCATTTTCTTTTTCTGCAATTCGCAGGCATTGATCAATGCTGCTGCAGAAATAATGGCTGTACCATGCTGATCATCGTGCATTACAGGAATCTTCATTTCTTCCTTTAAACGACGTTCAATTTCAAAACACTCAGGTGCTTTAATATCTTCTAAATTGACCCCACCAAAAGTAGGTTCTAATGCTTTTACAATTTTAACAAAGTCATCAACATTCGTAACATCCAGTTCAAGGTCAAAAACGTCAATATCCGCAAATATCTTAAACAGTAAGCCCTTCCCCTCCATAACTGGTTTCCCAGCCTCAGGTCCAATATTACCTAGCCCTAAAACAGCAGTACCATTGCTAATAACAGCAACAAGATTACCTTTAGCTGTATATTTATAAACGTCTTCTGTGTTTTCGGCTATTTTTAAACAAGGTTCAGCAACACCTGGTGAGTAGGCAAGTGCCAGATCTCTTTGAGAGTTTGTTGGTTTAGTTGGTATAACTTCAATTTTTCCGGGTCTTCCTTGCGAGTGGTAATCTAACGCGTCCTGCTTCCTATTAATCTTACTCATAAAATGATCTTATATGTAAACGGCCCAAAGTTACAATTCTTTTGATAAGCCATATACAAAAAGAAATACTTATAAAATATTAAGTTCTGTTAGATCGAGGGGTACTTTTTCCGGCCGTTTTACGATACACTTTCAATTTCTGACCAGGAACAATTCCACTTCCTTTCAAGCCATTCCACACTTTTAAATCTTGTACTTCAACATTGTATTTATCTGCGATAATGCTTAAATTTTGTCCAGGAGCAACTTTATGATATAAAACCGCAGCTTTACTGGCAAGAGAAACAGACTTAGACTTTACACTTCTGTCGTTAGAAGCAAGAACAACGTGCTTATTTACATCAATTTCCTCTTCTTCATTCAACAAGTGGTACACACTTGCGAAACTAGTCAGGCTTACCTTTGGTAAAATCACCCGCTTTGGCAATTCCTGAGTACCATTTATAATCTTCTTCTTATAAGAAGGATTTAAAGCCGACAACTCTTCCAAATCAATATTAAGCGCTTCAGCTAACGAGGCTAAAGACACAAAGCGATTGACCTGAATGATATCTGTATTTCTTATAAAAGATGATTTTTGTGATTTAATCTGATGATTGGACGGACAGTTCATAACATATACCGCAGCAATAAAAGCGGGGACATAATTGCGGGTTTCCATCGGCAGAAATCTTCTGATCTCCCAGAAATCCCTGGAACCGGCTTTGGCAATTGCACGGTTCACATTCCCTTTACCACAATTATAAGCAGCGATAGCTAGTAACCAGTCTCCCAATTCCTCATAGGCATCTCTAAAATAAGCAGCTGCAGCATAGCTTGCTTGAATAGGATCTTTACGCTCATCAACAAAGTTGTCCATATTCAAACCGTAATCTTTTGCTGTAGCAAACATGAACTGCCATAAACCTGTAGCACCAACCCTCGATACAGCATGAGGATTCATTGAAGACTCAATAATTGGAAGATATTTAATCTCTTCCGGAATATTATAACTCTTAAGTGCTTTTTCAAAAATAGGGAAATAGTAACTCGAAAGTCCAAGCATTTTACCCATCATATCTTTCCTACCAGCATAAATGTCTATGTAATTCTGTACATACTCATTATAATTAAGAGGCACCATTTTCTGAATAGAGTCGAGCCTTGCTTTATAAACATAATTATGGTTATAAAAAGTAGGTCCCTCATACACAATGGGAACGCTAGTAGTATCTGTTAATTCCAGTTGTGGCTTTTGTTGTGCTGCTGCAGTAAGACCTGTTACAGCTAAAAAGCAAGCGGACACTAAGCGTACTATGTTCTTCATAGGCGTATTATTCCTTTTTATCGGTTAATAAAATCTATTTCAGGCGGTATTCAAAAGAGGTGGTGGTTTAGTTGCCTGGTTTGTTAAACTGTCAAGATTATTTAGTTTTCAAAAAGGCCTGAGATAAGGACAAAAGGTCCTGTTCTCCAAAATGCCTGGCCATTAATTGTATACTTAACGGTAAACCCTCAGGATTATTGCCCAAAGGAATTGCAATTGCCGGTATTCCTGTCAACGACGCTAATACAGTATATATATCTGCAAGATACATCACCAAAGGATCGTCAATATTCTCACCTATATTAAATGCTGGAGTAGGTGTAACCGGGCTAATTAGAATATCGAAACTGCCAAGTAATTCTTCCATCTTTTCCCTGATCAACCGTCTTACCTGCTGAGCTTTCTGATAATAAGCATCATAATAACCCGCACTCAAAACAAAAGTACCTAATAAAATACGACGCTTCACTTCCTCACCAAAACCTTCTGCCCTGGACTGTTTGTAAAGATCGTTTAAACTTGCAGCTTCTAGGTTACGGTGACCATAATGAACTCCATCATAGCGCGATAAGTTAGAAGAAGCCTCTGCAGTAGTCAACACATAATAAGCAGGAACAAGATAATCTAACATATCAAAAGAAACATAAGTTACAGTATGCCCTTGTGCCTTAAATCCTTCAATAGCTGTTAATATAGCTTTCTTAATATCTGCATCAAGCGCATCACTTTCTAAAGTTTCTTTTAGAACAGCAATCTTTTTAGTCCCTATATCATTAAGTTTACTCAAATAATCAGGTACATTATGTTTAGAAACAGTACTGTCATGCTCATCAGCCCCCGCCAGAACTTCCAATAAAATTGCGGCATCCGTTACAGACGAAGTAATCGTACCAACCTGATCAAAAGAAGAAGCATAAGCAATCACACCATATCTGGAAATCCTGCCATAAGTAGGCTTCAAGCCGATACAGCCACAAAAAGCGGCTGGTTGTCTTACAGAACCACCAGTATCTGTTCCAAGTGCAGACAAACACAGATCGGCTTGTACTGCAACAGCAGAGCCACCGGACGATCCCCCAGCAACCTTGTCACTATCTGCTGCATTTTTTACTGGCCCGTAATATGAAGTCTCATTAGAGCCTCCCATGGCAAACTCATCACAGTTCAGCCTGCCAATAATGACAGCATCTTCACTGATTAAACGTTCAACAACAGTAGCAGAATAAGATGAAACAAAGCCTTCCAGCATTTTAGAGGAAGCAGTAACCTGATGATCCTTATAACAGATATTATCTTTTATTCCAATCACCATTCCCGCCAACCTACCTGCAGTTCCGGCATCTATTTTTTCCTGTACGCGTTTAGCCTGAAGATCTGCAGAATAAAAAAACACCTCATTAAACGCATTGAGGTGTTTATGTTTTTCTATTTGCTTGAAATAATGATCTAATAACTCTGGCAAACTGAGCTTTTTTTGCCCAATAAGGGTTTGTATCTCTTGTAAGGAGGTATACTTCTTCAAAATCAAGAATTCATTAAATTAAAAAATCGGATTCCTAAACCTACAATGGTTTATTGGTGTTACTTTGATTTTGCTCAACAGCATCATCAGCACCGTCTTTACCGTCTTTAAATTCCTTAATACCTTTACCTAGGCCACGCATCAATTCAGGGATTTTTTTACCTCCAAAAAGTAGCAAAACAATCACTACTATAACTGCGATCTCTCCGCCTCCTAGTCCAAAAGCTAATATTGTTGTGTCAAACATGATATTTTAATTAAAGTTTAGTTTTATCTGTTTCTGTTTTCGTGTGTTCACTATGTGCAGCATATTTCACATTATCAAGATCATCTGCAGGTTCAATGTTATCTGTATTATTTTCTACATTTTTATTTGTAGTACTTTCAGTATTCACAGAATGATCACTATCTAAAGTACTATTGTAATGAGCAGTTTCATCATTATATCCAGGGTTACTGTCATGACTGTCACTGCTGTACATATCCTCTCCAGGTTTATAATCATAATTATGTGGCCTGTTGTTACCTGTATCATCAGCACTGAAGGTAGACTTAAACTCATTGATCTCATCAGTAATACCAGCACTATTAATATTTCTATGGATTTCACGCTTCACACCGTCAGATGCATCTTTAAAATCTCTCAGTCCTTTTCCAAGTCCCCGTGCCAATTCTGGTAATTTTTTACCTCCAAATAACAAAAGTACTACGATCATGATGAGCATTATCTCGCCACCACCCATATTCAAGAACTCCACTAACGTGCCTGTATACATTTCAATCTTTATTTTAACTTCTATTAAACAAATATAAACAATTAATTGCAAAAGTTTATTTGGCTATCCACGCGGCAGGATTTTGCGCAACTGCCCCTCTGTAAATCTGGAACTGTAATTCCGGAATATCTCCCGAAGAAGCCACAGTACCAATATTTTGCTTGGTGCTTACATCATCACCAGCACTAACACTAACAGATCTCAGGTTTTGGTAAACTGTAAAGAATTGCCCATGTTTAATCAGCACATAATATCTACCCAATGCGTTACCTACTTTGCTCACCTTGCCGTTAAATACAGCCCTTACACTAGCCCCCTCAGCGGTCTGGATTGTAACACCCGCATTGTCGTAACTAGCTTGTCCTTCTTTATGCTTACCAAAGCTTTCAGTAATAGAACCTGTCGCAACAGGCCATGGCAATGAGCCGCGATTACTTTCAAAGGCGGCAGATAACCTTGCAGCCTCTGGCGTTGCAGCCAGATAACCACTGCTATTTGCTTTTGGTTTAGCAGCAGGTGCAGGTGTAGCAGGCGCGGGTCTGTTTTCAGCTTTTGCCTTTGCAGCAGCAGCAGCAGCGGCTGCGGCAGCTTTAGCAGCAGCGGCCTTAGCGGCAGCTTCAGCACGCCTCCGTTCTAACTCAATCTCACGAACAATGGCAGCCCTGATACTTCTATCTAGCTGAGCCTGTTGTTTCTTTCTACTGGCAATATCCTGACGGAATTTCTTTTCCTGTTTACTATATTTATTTAAAACCGCAGATTGCTGGTTTTTATTTTTACCAAGCTTATCTTTTTCATTTTCCTGTTCATGCAAAAGATTACTCTTTTCTTTCAGGTTTTTATCTAAAATAACAATCTTATAATTCAGTTCTTTTTGAGTTCCCTGAATATAACCAGCCTGCTTTTTACGATACTGACCAAATTGCTGCAGATATTTGATCCGTTTATAAGCCTGATTAAAATCTTTTGCTGCAAAAATGAACATCATCTTATCATATGCATTTTTATTGCGTTGAGCAAATCTGATCATCGCGCCATACTCTTTCTTCAGTTGGCCAAGCTGACCTTTCAGATTAATAACAGTATTGGTATTTTCGTGGATCTGATTATCAAGATTTTTAATTTCGGAGTTGATCACCGTAATCTTGTCCTGCATTAAACTGATCTTCTTGTTTAATGCGTTGATCTGACCTAGAGTCAACTTCTTACTATTTGCAGTTTTGTTAAGGTTTCGCTGCAACAGCTCGATCTCTCTTTGTATGGCCTCTTTTTTTCTTTTTAATTCGGTACTACTTTGAGCAAATGTGACAGACGCAGATAGTACAAATAACAGCAGGAAAAGAAATTTACTTAACTTCATTGGCTCAAAAGTATGAAAAAAATTAGTGTAAAACTTCATACCTCCCTGGAACAGTAAACGGAAATTCAAGATTAACATTGCGCTCAATACTAGAATACTCCAATTCAATATTTACATTTTTACCCCCAACTCTAGAACTAATTGTTGCTCCCTGGGGCAATAAGGCTCCGTTAATATCATGGTAGGTCCCGGTGTAAACAACCTTTAAAGCCTGGCCAGCTTTTATATCATTAATGTTATTTTCTCTCACCTTTAACAATGCATCAAAAAACACTTTAAACGCAATTGTCTCTTTCTCTCCATCTAGCATCCATAGTCCATCGTTCACATTAATCGTAGCTTTTTCATTTACAAAATCAGCAATGGTATTACCTGATAAAATGGACTCCAGCCAATCAAAACTTAATTGCTTATTTGCATAGCGATGCAAATAACTAAAGGGCTTTTTTAAATATACAGATTGGAAATTATTTCTCACTTTAACACTATCAGGCGTAATTAAAGCTCTTGCGATTTCGATACCCGCTAATGCAGTAATACTAACCCAAATCCTTTTACCTTTCTCCATTCTGATATTCATGGTTGCATTATTTTTACTTCCATCAATATCAATTTTAGCTTTAGTCTTTATCGCCAAAGTATTAAAAGTAAAATCCTTAGATTTTAAAAGATTGATGTTCTCTGCTTTTTTACTACTCAATTCAGTTACAGTAGCAGGAGGCTTTACTGTACCAGCCAACTTCCTTGTTTTACAAGCCAGCAAAGTAGTTGAAAGTAAAACTGCCAGCAATAAACTATTCCAAATATTTCCCTTCATTGATCTTTCTATTTAGTTTTTCTGAGCCATTACCCGATGTCTTTGCCTTTTTCCAATGCATTAATGCAGCGGCCTTATCCCCTGTTAAAAACAATAAATCGCCATATAATTCCAGATATATACCATTCTCGGGATCCAGTTGCAACGCAGATTTAACTGTTGTTAAAGCGGTCAAATCCTGATGATCCTTATGCTGGGCCAAAGCCATGAAATAATATAAAATAGCCTGGTTTGGATATATTGAAAGAGCTGCATCAGCAGTATTAATTACATCTTTATATTGCTTCAAAAGCAACTGTATATTTAAAGCTTGCTCCCAAGCCCTATAAGGTTGATCGTCCGATTCAAGAACTGCTTTAAACAATACCAGCGCACCTTGCAAATCTCCTTTTTTGTACAAGCTCTCTGCAAGCAAAATATTTTGATCGTCATCAGTCAGTTCTGCAGGTTTGTTCTCATCACCTGGCTTTACACCCGAAGTTACCCGCCTTCTGGCCCTCGACAGGTCTTCAGATTGTCCAAACTTCTTTTCTAGTTCATCATAGCCCTTCATTGCCTCAGCAACTTTACCAGCAAGTAAATAGGCATTAGACCGATCAAAATAATACTCAACTCTGTCTGGCGACAACCTGATTAACTGATCCAAAGCACCGGTCATCGCCTCCATGTCTCCTTTTCGCTTGTACAGCTCAGCCATCAACATCCAGTACCAGGTGTTACTAACATCCAGTGCGGTCGCCCTTTTGATCGCCAGCTCGGCCTCAACCAAATTATTCTGCCGGTAATTTACTACAGCAATCTCATAGTAAACAGCCGCATTTTTATCATCCAGTTGCAGTATTTTATTGAATACCTCATTCGCTTTACTATAATCTTCGTTCAATTTATCACGTAGACCAGCAAAATAAAGTGTTTTTATCAAGGTTGTATCTGCAACAGATCCCACAGGCCTCTGTGCAAACACAACTGGAGCATAGCCCAGCAATACCATTAAAAACACTTTATATTTCATATTCAAAACCTTTTATTTACCTGTATGGCCATAGCCACCAGCGCCACGAGCCGTAGCATTTAACTCTTCAACAGCATTCCACTCCACAGTTTCATGTTTTGAAATTACCATCTGAGCAATCCTATCACCATCGTTTATAACAAAATCAGTATCCGATAAATTAACCAAAAGCACTTTAAGCTCTCCGCGGTAATCTGCATCTATGGTACCAGGTGAATTTACAATACTGATGCCATGTTTATAAGCCAAACCACTGCGAGGTCTGATCTGTGCTTCAAACCCAATTGGAAGTTCTATATATAAACCTGTTGGAACCAGCGTCCGCTGTAAAGGTTTAATCGTAATCTCAGTTTCTATAAAAGCACGTAAATCCATTCCTGCAGCATGAGCAGTTTCATATTGAGGTAAAGCGTGTGTCGATTTATTGATAATGTTAATATTCATTTATGTATTATATAATTTTAATGTAACCCCTTACTCCATATTAAAACACAATATTCATTAAAAAGTTATTCCTTTTTACTTACTTCCTGTTTTTCCTAAAATAAGCTTCAATTGATCCTTTTCAAAATAAATCACTCCTGCCAAAAAGATCAGTAGCAGGGCGTTACCAATATAAATATTCCTATTAAATACCCAAAAAGAAAGCACGACTAAAACTGTCGAAACCAACAGATAACTAAGCATTCTTTTCAGATTATAAGGTATAGGGTAATGCTTTTGTCCCAAAACATACGAGATCAGCATCATCACAAAATAAGCAAGCATAGAAACCCATGCAGACCCCATATAGCCATATTTTGGCACAAGCAGAATGTTTAAAACAATCGTTGTAACAGCACCAATTACAGAAATATATAATCCGAACTTAGTTTGGTCCGACAACTTATACCAGATAGAGAGATTTACATAAATCCCCAGGAACACATAACCCAGCAGTAAGAATGGAACAGCATTTAATCCTACCCAATATTCACTATCAATAAAATGCTTAAGAATGTCAATATTTGCGATCAGCCCAACAAAAATAACAGCCAGCGCGATAACAAAGTAATTTAAAATAGTAGCATAAGTTTGCCTGGCATTGGCACTTTTAGCATGGCTAAAAAAGAAAGGCTCAGCACCTAATCTAAACGCTGTAATAAACAAACTCAAAAACACTGCAATCTTACAAACAGCACCATACACACCTAGATTATATTCTGACACACCCAATTGGTTGATGATCATTTTATCCAGGTTTTCATTGACCACAAAAGAAAGATTAGCCACTAAAACCGGCCATGAGTAGGAAACCATTTTACCAAAAAGCTCCTTATCAAACTTAAATTGAAGTTTTGCTATTTCAGGAATAAGCAAAATCAAAGTCAACACACTCGCTATCAGATTCGAAATAAATACATAACCTATCCACTCCGGCCTATACCATGAACCAAACCATATTCCAATTGCTCCTCCAAATTTAATAATGAAAGGAACAACAAATAAAAAGAACAAGTTAAAGCCTATAAAGCTTCCAATATTCAGGAACTTGATCAAACTATATCGCATCGGACGCTCATCAGCCCTAACCTTTGCAAATGGAATTACACAGATCGCATCTATAAAAAGCAGCCATATAAAATAATGTACATACTTTATATAGTCAGCCATTTCATCAGGCCCACTGGCAAAATAAGCAGCAATGGGCGACGAAAAAATAAGGCCTGATATTAGAAAGAGTGTGGCAATAAGGGCTACACAGAAAAACGTGTTGTTGTAAACTTCTTGTTTCTTATCCTCATGTTTATTCAGGTACCTGAAAAATGTGCTTTCCATACCAAAAGCAAGAATAGCATTGATCATAGATGCCGAGGCATACATCTTAGTAAAGATCGCATAAATCCCAGGCTGAAATACACCTGTAAACAAAGGTGTAAGAATAAAATTAAATAGCCTGGAAACTACAGTGGTAACACCATATATAGCCGTCTGTCCAAGGAATTTCTTTATCGCCGACATCTACTTCTTAATAATCTCAAAATCCTGGTAGTTTTTAACAACACCAGGTATAGAAGTTACATTCTCAATTTTAGACCTATCGGTACCTTCATTACACCATTCCATAAAAACTTCCAGCAGCGTATCATCTCCCTCCGCTTCTATGTAAACACTGCCATCTTTCTCATTTCTGATCATTCCTCTAATTCCCATCTGATCGGCAACCACTTTAGTAACAGCCCTGAAAGATACACCTTGTACTTTCCCTGTAATCTTAATATCTAAATGTTTTATCTCCATTATTTATATACTTATTGTGCTATTGCACAACCTGTCTTTCTCCCGCAAAAACTCTTCCCAAATCTTATTTAAAATCTGTGAAGCTGGTTTTATCTCATTTAACATGGCCGAAACCTGTCCTATTTCCAACTCCCCCTGCTCCATATTACCTTCAAACATACCTAATTTAGCACGGGCTCTACCTAATATTTTTGTTAACCGCTCTGTATCAGCCCCCTCCGATTCAGCCTCTGCAATCCTATCTGCAAACTCATTTCTAAGTAAACGTACAGGCACCAGTTTCTTCATACTGAGCTTAGTATCTCCCTCATTTGCATTTATTATCTTGTCCTTAAATTGCGGATGAGCTGAAGATTCTTCAGCAACAGCGAAAGCAGAACCAATCTGAACACCATCAGCTCCCAAAGCAAAAGCAGCCAACATTGCAGAACCACTACCGATACCCCCAGCAGCTATAACCGGTATTTTCACCACATTGCACACCATAGGAATCAAACACATTGTTGTTGTTTCCTCCCTTCCATTATGGCCACCAGCCTCAAAACCTTCTGCAACTATAGCATCAACTCCACAGCCCTCTGCTTTTGAAGCAAATTTTGTATTGGCAATGACATGTACAACAATAATCCCTCTATCTTTTAAAAAGCCTGTCCAGATAGCTGGATTTCCTGCAGAAGTAAATACAATTTGCACTCCCTCCTCTACTATAATCTGCATGATCTCATCAATATTGGGATAAAGTAACGGAACATTCACAGCAAAAGGATTGCTGGTCGCTACCTTACATTTACGTATATGCTCGCGCAAAACATCCGGATACATAGAGCCAGCACCAATAATCCCCAAACCACCAGCATTGGAAACTGCCGAAGCCAATCTCCAGCCGCTACACCATACCATCCCCGCTTGTACAATCGGATACTTTATTCCAAATAATTCTGTAATCTTATTTGCCATAAGGATATAAACACTATCAATTTAAAATAACCTTTTCACCAAGATCCCCAATATCACCTGACCATCAATCTCCTCAAAATTAATCAGATTTATACCTGGTTGCTTTCCTTCTTCCAAACTACCATAACGTTCTTCTATTCCTAAAAATTCTGCACCGTTAAGCGTTGCCCAAGTCAACAGTTCTTCTGTAGGTATAGCGAACTTCTCTTGCAATAAATTTATTTCCCACAAAATATTCAACCATTTATTACTCGCAAGGCTATCTGTTCCAATGGTAATCTTTAAATCAGCCGCACGTAACATATTAACATCAGGCAAATTATTCTCTATATATAAATTCGCATTCGGACAGAGACACCAATACAAATTGGGATGAATACTTTTTGCATAATCAACATCATCTGCTGATGTATAGGTATTATGAACAAGTAAGGTCTTCACTTTAGGTGATAAAAGTGGCAGATAACTTTGCAGTGATGTCTTACCCGATGGTTTATAAAAAGAAATGTCCTGCCCTAAAAATTCAAATAAACTCAGGAATTCACCCTCATTACGTTCAAAAAAAGCATTTTCATCTTTCGTTTCCTGATTATGAATGCAGATAGGGCTTCCATTCAATTCAGCATATTCACTAAGTTCAGTTAGTAAATCGGCCGACACAGAGTATGGTGCATGAGGTACAATAGATACAGGCAAAGGATCAAACTCATCCTTAAACTCTTTGGCTCTTTTCATAGCATCCTTAGCTGAAGCGGGATTAAAACCCATGACCTCTAAAAATGTTAAATAATGAACAGGAGACGTCAATTTTAAAGCCCTTGAAACCATTTGATTAGAAATATCGCCAACTGCTACTATCCCATTCTCGTACATTTCAATATCAGCTTTCAATAACTCCAGATTCAACTCATACTCGTCCGATGTACGGAGCTTAATTACAGACTTTACAAACTCTGGCAACCCGATTCCTTTTGGAATCATTCCTTTAAGATTTGACAATTCAAGATGGCAATGTGTATTCACAAAGCCTGGGGTAAGCACCCCCCTATAATGCTTTATGTCTGCTATTTTTTGATCTTTCGCTTCCTGTTCTGTATAAACGTGCTTAATAATACCCTTTGCATCAACTGCAAGAACTCCGTTTTTTAAAACCGGGCCAGATACAGTATATATATATGTTGCTGAAATATAAGAAACCATACGCAAATAAAGGAAAAAATAACCATTCTTTTCGGAGCCTGGCATCTTCTGCTGAAAAAGCAGAAGCGCCTGAGGTCTCCTCAAAGAAGGTGTTTTTTTTGTCAGGCGGGGAGCAGAGAATATAATTAATACAAACTGGGGTAAATAATTGAAAAAAGCTTGTAATGCACTAAATTTGTAAGGAGGTTTTACTCATATACAAATAAAATGAACCGAATAGACCGGCTTTTTGGCATACTCCTACTATTACAAACAAAGAAATATGTTTCTGCAGATAAAATAGCAGATCAATTCCAGATTAGCACAAGAACTGTTTATCGCGACATAAAGGCTTTGCTGGAGCAAGGTGTCCCAATCAGTTTTGAACAAAATAAAGGGTATTATATTGTTCAAGGGTATTTCTTGCCACCTGTTTCTTTTTCCTCAGACGAAGCTAATGCCTTGTTAATTATGGAACGCCTGGTTTCCCGCTTTGCGGATAAATCTATACTTACCAATTATACATCAGCGCTAAATAAGGTTAAAGCTGTTCTCAAACATTCACAAAAAGAAAAATTGGAGCTGCTCAATGAAAGTATCGGGTTTCAACTTAATCACGAGTGGCTTAGTGAAGAGTTTGATCACCTGTCTGATTTGCAAAATGCGATTTCTTGTAAAAACATTATTGAGATCGACTACCTCGATATGAACAATAAAAGCAGCAAACGCGAAGTTGAAGCAATCGGACTCGTATTTTATGCTTATAACTGGCATCTTATTGCATGGTGTCACCTACGCAACGAGTATCGTGATTTCAGGGTTTCCCGTATTGCAAAAGTTCGGAATCTGGAGGTTTCTTTCCGCAAATCTTCGCATATGGCTTTAAATGAATATATGAAGCTATTACCAGTGGATTATTAAAATAATTATAAACCCAAAAACAGACTGCCATAGGGTTGTCAGTACCCCTTTCGTTCTTTGTATTGTAAATTAAAATACAAACTCATGAACAGAATCAAAACATTCCTGAAAGAATTAGACGCTGAAGCAGTAATCACTCGCAAAATGTTGGAAAGAATACCAACCGATAAATTCGACTGGCAGCCACATTCTAAAAGTATGACCATAAAAACATTGGGAATTCATATTGCCGAACTGCCATCCTGGATCACAATGGCATTAACAACAAACGAACTAGACTTTTCAATAAGTCCGTATCAACCCGAAGATTTAAAAACAACCGAAGAGCTGCTTGCTCATTTCGAAAAATCATTAGCAGACGGACGTAGTTATCTTACTGAAGATTATGAAGAGGTCTTGGATCAAATCTGGACATTAAGAGACGGGGCACAAATTTTTACGGCGGAGCCAAAAGCCGATATTATCCGAATGACTTTAAATCAGATTGTGCATCACCGTGCCCAACTAGGCGTTTACCTAAGACTTTTAAATATTCCTATTCCTGCTAGCTATGGACCAAGCGCGGATGAGCACTAAATATTCCAACATATTATTTATGTTACGCATACATTATTACATACCATTTAACGTTATTTACAAGATTCAATTATTACTTAATATATAACGAGAAACTATGAAATGTCCTTCCTGTAATGAGACTTTACTAATGAGCGAAAAAAGCGGTGTAGAAATTGATTATTGTCCAAGTTGCCGCGGCATATGGTTAGATCGCGGAGAGCTAGACAAAATCATTGAGCAATCTGCAAATCATTACGCTAAAAAAGACAACTATGACAACGATTATAAGCGTTATGAATACAAGGAATATGATAATGACTACAACAAAAAGTATCCTCATAAAAAAAAGAAATCGTTTTTAAATGATTTCTTTGATTTCTAAATCGAGGAAAAATTGATTTAAACATTAAAAGACAAGGAGCTTGGGCCTACTCGATCAGGCCCAATTCTGCATCCTGTTTGATATTAAAATCACCTTCTTTGAAGAGACCTCAGGCGCTTTTCTTTTTCAGAAAAGATGCCCGGCTCTGAAAAGAATGGTTATTTTTATCTTTCTTTGTAAATCAATAAATACCCATATCATGTCTGATTCTACCACACGGTTAAATAAATACATAAGTGAAAGCGGTTTATGCTCTAGAAGAGCGGCCGACAGATATATAGAGCAAGGAAATGTGTTTATCAATGGCAAAAAAGCCAAAATAGGTGATAAGGTATTTTTCGGCGATATAGTTACAGTTAATGGTCAAACCATTGACCCAAAGGAAGTAGAGAATTCTATTTTAATCGCTTACAACAAACCAGTAGGTATTACCAGTACTACTGAAGCGGGTGTTAAAGGAAACATTGTAGATCATGTTAACCACAGCGAACGTGTATTTCCTATCGGCCGTTTAGACAAAGACTCACAAGGCCTAATCTTCCTAACCAATAACGGAGATCTGGTCAATAAAATCCTGCGCGCAGGTAATAACCACGAAAAAGAATATGTTGTTACTGTAAATAAACCCATTACAGAATCTTTCCTTACTGGCATGGCCAAAGGTGTTCCGGTATTGGGAGTAATGACTAAAAAATGCAAAGTTAAACAAGAAAGTACCTTTGTATTTAGAATTATACTTATACAAGGTTTAAACCGTCAGATCAGAAGAATGTGTGAGCATTTTGGTTTTGAAGTTACAAAACTAGAGCGTGTACGTATCATGAATGTAAATCTGAAAGGTATTCCTATGGGAGAATGGCGTGAACTTAGCCCTGAAGAATTAACCGAAATATACAATCTTATCGCGAAGTCAAGTGCCCTGGAAGCTTCTTCTGCACCAAAGCGTACTAATAAAAAGCCAAAAGCTCAAGTTGAAGATGACTTAATGGAAAATGTAACTCCAGGCAGATCTTCTGGACCAAAATCAGCTGGAAGAAGCGCTGGAAAAGCTGCACCAGGTAAGAGACCAGGAAAAAAAGCAGCTGCTTCAACTACAAGAGAAGAGCGCCCTGCCGGAGGAAAAGGAAAATCATTTGGTGCTAAAACCCCTGCCGCAAATAAATCACGTGGTGCCGCTTCTGGTACCAGCGACTGGTTTAAAGCAGGTGGTCCAAGTAAAAGACCGGTTAAACCTGGCAGAGGTAAGTCTGGCACTCCAGGAGCTAAAGTAAAGAGTCCGAAAAGATAATCGATTAGCTTTACCTCTCGATTATAATCGGTATAACTTTTTTTGGTAACTTTGCATTTAAATGTCTGCAACACATAAAATCGATATTCGTTCATTAGACCTTAGCCAACTTCAACAGCACTTTACTGACATGAAGGAACCTGCCTATAGGGCAAAACAGGTTTACCAGTGGTTATGGGAAAAGTCTGCACGCTCTTTTGCAGAAATGAGCAACCTTTCTAAAGACCTTAGAAATAAACTCGATGAAAATTACGCAATCAATGTTGTAGAAGTAAACAGTTCTCAATTTAGTAACGACCATACCATCAAAAATGCTTTCAGGTTATATGATGGTAATATAGTAGAAGGTGTACTGATTCCCATGGACGACCGTATGACGGCCTGTGTGAGTTCGCAAGTTGGCTGTAGCTTAACCTGCAAGTTCTGTGCAACGGGCTACATGGACCGTAAACGGAATCTAAATGCCGATGAGATTTATGATCAGGTAGTCTTAATTGACCAACAGGCAAAGAAAAACTACAATGCCCCACTTACCAATATCGTATATATGGGTATGGGAGAGCCTCTCCTCAATTATGCCAATGTAATGAAATCAATTGAGCGGATTACTGCTCCTGATGGATTAAACATGTCGTACAAGCGTATTACGGTATCAACAGCAGGTATTTCTAAGATGATTAAAAAGCTGGCTGATGACGGTGCAAAATTTAACCTGGCCTTGTCATTACACGCAGCGAATGATAAAAAGCGTAATGAGATTATGCCTATTAATGAGCATAATACTTTAAAGGTTCTTGCCGAGTCATTGAAATACTATTTTTCAAAAACCAAGAACCCGGTGACTTACGAGTATATTGTGTTTAACAATTTCAATGATGAGATTGAGGACGCAATGGAACTTGCAAAGTTTTGCAAACATATCCCATGTAAAGTAAACCTAATCGAATACAACCCTATTCAATTTGCAGACTTCATTAATGCCGAAGGGGATAAAATCGACGCTTTCTCTAATTACCTAAAGAGCCAGGGAATCAATACAAATATCAGACGTAGTCGCGGTAAAGATATTGATGCTGCCTGCGGACAATTAGCAGTTAAAGAACAAAACTAATTTCTTTTTACCAACGTATTACTAAAACACTATAGATTGACAGCATGATGCTGTTAAAACGTTTGTTAAAAGATTTGGTTGGCTTGTTATTTCCCGACCTTTGTTGTGGATGCGGAACTCATTTATACTTGAATGAGTCACAACTGTGCACCATATGTTTATATCGTCTGCCCTACACTGATCATCACCTGCATGCAGAAAATAGAGCAGCCCGACAACTCTGGGGTCGTTTGCCCTGCAATGCAGTCATGTCGTTACTTTACTTTAATAAAGGCAGTCGTGTACAAAACATTGTCCATCACCTAAAATATAAGGGAAGAAAAGACCTAGGTGTCAAACTAGGAAAGATGATTGCAGAAAAAATACAGATGAATACTTCGTTCCTGGATGTAGACCTTATCATCCCTGTCCCACTTCACCAGAGTAGATTAATTACAAGAGGCTACAATCAAAGTATGTGTATAGCAGAAGGCATTGCTTCAGTGTTAAAAGTTCCGATTAATTCAAATAGTCTATTACGCACAAAAAGATCCGCTACACAAACCAAAAAGAGAAGATATAGTCGCTTCGAAAATATGCAGCAAATATTTTCAATTGTAAATCATAGCGAAATTAAAGGGAAACATATTTTATTGGTAGACGATGTGATGACTACAGGTGCAACTTTAGAAACATGCGGGCATACTTTATTATCCGCGAATATTTCAAAGTTAAGCATAGCAACAATTGCCTTTACTAAATAAGCCGCTCTATTCGGCTAAAGACGTCTTTACCCGGGAAGCTTTAATGCTGTTTTTTCAAAAAAACAATAATATGACAAAAATATTTACCCCCATATTTGGTAATTCAAAAATAATTTGCACCTTTGTCCTGAGAGCGTTAATTTAAGGGTCGATAAACTCATCTCTGAGTTATCGGCCCTTTATCTTTTAATAAGATTTTGTGCCTCCAAAACATCATAAACAGCTTTCCTCCTCATCAACATTTCCTTTCAATAGCAACCATTATATAAAAAGAGCACATAAAAAACACCCCTTCCTTTAAGAAAGAGGTGTTCAAAATATATTTAACTTCTTGAAGCTTATTTATATAAAGGGAAGCGGCTTACTAAAGCAATCACTTTCTCTTTTACAGCAGCTAAATTAGCTTCGTCTTCTGCATTAGTCAAAACCTGATCAATCAAATCAACAATTTCTTCCATCTCAGTTTCTTTGAAACCTCTTGAAGTAATTGCGGCAGTACCTACTCTGAATCCAGAAGTTACAAATGGTGATTTATCATCAAAAGGAACCATATTTTTATTAACAGTGATATCTGCTTTCTCTAATGCATTTTCAGCAAGTTTACCAGTGATGTTCTTGTTACGAAGATCAATCAGCATCAAGTGATTATCAGTACCACCAGAAATAATACCATAGCCTCTTGCAACAAAAGCCTTAGCCATTGCCTGAGCATTCACCTGAACTTGTTTGATATAAGTCAAATACTCGTCACTTAAAGCTTCGCCAAAAGCAATTGCTTTAGCTGCGATAATATGCTCCAATGGACCACCCTGTGTACCTGGGAAAACTGCCATATCTAAAACAGATGACATCATCCTGGTTTCGCCTTTAGGAGTTTTTAATCCGAATGGGTTTTCAAAATCTTTACCCATCATAATCATACCACCACGAGGACCACGTAAAGTTTTATGCGTAGTAGTCGTTACAATATGGCAATGAGGAAGTGGGTTTTGTAATAAACCACGAGCAATTAAACCTGCAGGGTGAGAAATATCGGCCATTACCAATGCACCAATCTTATCCGCAACACTACGTACAAATGCATAATCCCATTCTCTCGAATAAGCGGAAGCACCTACAATGATCAATTTTGGTTTTTCTGCTAAAGCTACTTCCTCTAACTTAGCATAATCGATTCTTCCATCTTCTTTGGTCACCCCATAAAACAATGGGTGATATAATTTCCCTGAAAAATTAACTGGAGAACCATGAGTTAAGTGTCCACCATGTGAAAGGTCAAACCCAAGAATTTTATCTCCTGGCTGGATCACAGCAAGCATTACTGCAGCGTTAGCTTGTGCACCTGAATGCGGTTGTACGTTTACCCATTCTGCTCCAAAAAGCTTTTTAGCACGTTCAATAGCTATGCTCTCAATCTCATCAACCACCTGGCATCCGCCGTAGTATCTCTTACCCGGCAATCCTTCAGCATATTTATTAGTTAAACATGAGCCTGCCGCTTCCATCACCTGTTTGCTGACAAAGTTTTCCGATGCAATCAGTTCAAGACCATGCTCCTGACGGTCCAATTCTTTGTCAATCAAATCAAAAATTAAAGTATCTCTAGTCATTTATCAAAGTATATTTTTGTAAAATTAGCGATTTTCCTTCTTAGTTTAATAACAAAATGGCTTACTTTGTACTTTCTATTTGATAAAGCCTGCATGGAAGATATTAACGGTCCGTTTTTACCCAACATAAATTATCCTGCTGATTTAAAGCAGTATAAAGAACAAGACTTAGAGCAGATAGCCCAGGAACTTCGCCAGTATATCATTGATGTGGTGAGTGTTAATGGCGGCCACTTCTCTTCCAGCCTTGGGGTTGTGGAGTTAACGGTTGCTTTACATTACGTATTAAACACACCTTACGACAAGCTCGTATGGGATGTGGGTCATCAAGCCTACGGTCATAAAATATTAACAGGAAGGAAGTCTGTTTTTCATACAAACCGCATTATTAACGGAATCAGCGGATTCCCTAAAATAAGTGAAAGTGAGTACGACACCTTTGGCGTTGGTCACTCTTCCACCTCTATTTCTGCGGCATTAGGTATGGCCGTTGCTTCTCATTATAAAGGAGAAACCGATCGTCAGCATGTTGCAGTAATTGGAGATGGTGCCATGACAGCAGGTCTCGCTTTTGAAGGATTAAATCATGCCGGAATCGAGAATTCAAACTTGCTGGTGATTCTGAATGATAACTGCATGTCTATCGACCCTAATGTAGGGGCATTAAAAGAATATTTAACAAACATCACTACTTCCAAATCTTATAACCGATTCAGGGAAGACATATCGCAAATGTTGATTAAGCTTTCTGAGCTTGGTCCGAATGCGCATAAGTTTGTTAAGAAAATTGAAAAAAGCATTAAAGGCACCTTACTTAAACAAAGTAATTTGTTTGAAGCCCTTAATTTCAGATATTTTGGCCCAGTTGATGGGCACGATGTACAACGTCTTGCTCAAGTTATCAGAGACCTGAAAGATATTCCAGGTCCTAAACTTTTACACTGTGTAACTTTAAAAGGCAAAGGCTTTGCCCTGGCCGAAAAAGACCAGACCAAATGGCATGCACCAGGTTTGTTCGATAAAATTACCGGAGAAATTAAGAGATCGGTATCCGATAAACCACAGCCGCCAAAATACCAGGATGTTTTTGGACATACCCTGGTTGAGCTTGCTGAGGCCAATTCAAAAATTGTGGGGATCACCCCTGCCATGCCTTCTGGTTCATCAATGAACATCATGATGAAGGCTATGCCAACTCGTGCGTTCGACGTAGGTATTGCAGAACAACATGCAGTTACTTTCTCGGCCGGACTAGCAACTCAAGGGCTTGTTCCTTTCTGTAACATCTATTCCAGTTTCATGCAAAGGGCCTATGATCAGGTTATTCATGATGTAGCAATACAGAACCTGAACGTAGTATTCTGCTTAGATCGTGCCGGAGTTGCGGGTTCAGATGGCGCTACTCACCATGGTGCGTACGATCTTGCTTATATGCGTTGCATTCCAAATATGACGGTTGCTGCGCCTATGAATGAAGAAGAACTGCGGAACCTGATGTATACAGCCCAACTGGAAAATGCTGGTCCATTCTCTATACGTTACCCAAGAGGTAATGGAGTTATGGCCGACTGGAAGCGTCCTTTCAAAGCAATCGAAAAAGGTAAAGGCAGAAAAATATCTGACGGTGAAGATGTAGCTATACTCACCATTGGCCATGTTGGTAATTTTGCTGTAGAAGCCTGCAAAGAACTCAACAGCGAAGGCATACATCCTGCACATTTCGATATGCGTTTCGTTAAGCCTATTGATGAAGCCATGCTTCATGATGTATTTAAACGTTATAAATACGTAGTCACTGTAGAAGATGGTTGTCTGCAAGGCGGAATGGGTAGCGCGGTAATTGAATTCATGGCAGATCATAACTACAACAGTCAGGTAATCAGATTAGGTATACCTGATGAATTTATTGAACATGGCGAACAATCAGAGCTGTGGGCACTTTGTGGGTATGACACCAATGCAATTATTAAAACAATCAAAAAAATTACTGTAGGTAGAAAAACAGCTACTATAGCTTCATAAAAGTTTTTCATTGTTCAGCATATCAACGTGTTAGAAATTAAAACTCGTGTAATGACATTAATTTGACATTATTAATTGTTTTAAGGGTAAATTTGCCCCCTTTAAAACAATTAATTAACACTTTTTTAACAATTAACACAATTATGAAAAAATTATTACTATCATTAAGCATTGCTTGTTTAGGTTTAGCAGCACAAGCTCAGGATTTTAAACCAGCAAAAGGTGATGTAACTACAGAATTCGGTTTAGCAGGTGGTTTAAACAATGCTGAATTCGATTTAAACGAAGGTTTATTACGTTTCCGTTACTTCGTGAAAAGTGATTTAGCTATCCGTGCAGGTTTCAACGTTAGCAATTTCAGCAATACAGATAACATTTATGGTGTTGTTGGTTCTCCTAATGAAAACAAAGTAGGATATAACAAAGACAGCGAGACTACATTAATGATCAACTTAGGTGTTGAGAAGCACTTTGCTGGTACTGACCGTTTATCTCCTTATGTTGGTGCAGATTTCCTTATCGGAAGCACTTCTAAAAAAGAATCTCGTGAAAACACATTAGGTGGAAATTATGTTGAAAATGAGCACTTCGAAAGAAAAGGTCCAGGTTCTTTTGGTTTCGGACTACGTGGTGTAATCGGTGCTGATTACTATATCGCTAAGCGCTTATATTTAGGAGCTGAAGCTGGTTTTGGTTTCATGTCTTCAAAAGACGGTGAAGTGACTACAACTACTACAACTGGTGGTACTACAACTACAGTTACCAACAAATCAGCTGGTAAAAACTTTGGTATTGACTCAAGCATTATCACTGCTGTACGTGTTGGTTTTGTATTCTAAGAATAAAACTAAACAGAATCCTGATTTAATCAGGTGACAGTTAAAAAAATCCTGCTTCATGATGATGGAGCAGGATTTTTTTATGACTTTCTATATAATTTTTATTCCAATCTCGGTAAAAGGAACCAGCTCTTCATGATTTGGATCTGTATCCGTTATAATTGTATCAATCGAATCAATACTGCAAATATGATAATGCTCTGCTGTACCAATTTTCTCCAGCGTAGATAGTGCAATCACTTGTCTCGCATTCTCTACCATCTTTCTTTTCACCTGCGCATCTTCATAATCCTTACCCGTAACTCCAAGGTTGATATCAATACTACAAATCCCTAAAAAACAAATATCTGGCCTAATCGTACTTAAAGTCTGAATTACTTCATGACCAGATGTAGAAAAGGCCGTTTTATTTAAACGTCCACCGATAAAAAGCACTTCAGCATTCGGATGATCTTCCAACACGGTAGCAATAGGAAAACTGTTCGTTACAACCGTAATTCTACGCTCTCTTGGAATATGACTGGCCACAGCAAGTGCAGAGGTTCCCGCATCAAAAAGAATGACCTGCCCATCCTTAATATAGTTCAAGGCCTTTTCGGCAATGATCTTCTTATGACTCACATCATAATGTTCACGATCACGAAAATGAAGAGGAACGGGTGAATTTAAAATAGCACCACCTCTGACAGCTTTAAGCAAACCCTGATCTGATAGCTCCTTTATGTCTCTTCTTACCGTATCCTCAGATACATTCAACAAAACACTTAAGTCCCCTAATAATACTTTATGATCTTTGTTTATATGAGCAATAATCTGTTGTTGTCTTTCTGCTTTAATCATAACTTAACTGCAATATAATGCAAATATAACAAAAATATATTGCAGTATTATGCAAATAAATAGTATATTTGTTGCAAATAAATACAATAAACACTGCGTTAACTGCAATAATTCGCAAATTAAAGCAGCAATAAATGAACAAAAATTATAATATGATAAAGAAAAAAACAATAGGAATAGATATGGACGGCGTATTGGCCGATATAGAAAGCCATTGGTTAAATCTGTACGAAAAAGATTATGGTGTTAGATTAGGACCTGAAATATTTCTAAATGTAAAAGAGTCCGATGCCTTTCCAGACAAAACCGCAGTACATAAATATGTATTTACACCAGGCTTTTTCAGAACACTACCAGTGATGGAAGGTGCAATAGAAGCAGTAAAAAAATTAGCTGAAGATTACGAGATTTATATCGTTTCCGCAGCAATGGAATTCCCACTGTCACTATTTGAAAAAAGAGAATGGCTTGCAGAACACTTCCCGTTTATCGACTGGAAAAACATCATCTTCTGTGGAGATAAAAGCGTTATTGCGACTGACTACCTGATAGATGACCATTGCAAAAATCTGGATTATTGTAAAGGAACACCAATTATGTTTACCGCCGGTCACAATGCTAGCTTTGATCATCATGTTCGTGTTAACAGCTGGTCGGAAGTACTTTCCCTGATGGAAAAAGAGCAGGAAAAACAATGCGCACTCTCTTAAGAAAGCGTTTAGTATAAAGTTGAAGATTACAGAGAGGCCCGCAAGGTTAAATGAAAAGGCACCTCCTGGTGCGCTTTCGAGTTTTCCAGAATAAGATTTGCGGCCATCTCTCCCATCTTTCTAAAGTCAGTAGAAATTGTGGTAATCCCATTCAAAATGATCTTCTTTAAAGGAGTTTCATTATAAGAGATCACACCTACATCCTTACCTAGCCTAAGGTTCAGATTAATCAGTCTTTCAGCAAGTATAACGAGGTCATCTTCCATCAGGTTAATGTACACCTCGCCTGCTGCAATCTCTTCAGTAAGGATATGATTTACCACTTTAGGAGTAAATGCATATTGCAAGCAAAAACGATTAAATCCTTTTAAAATCTCTACCGGATAATAACTACGCTTCGGCATAATGATCTTAATGGTATGATATTTACTTAAGTACTCTCTGGCCTGTTCAAGAGCATTGTAAATATCACGTTCGAAGTTTTCATATACAGCGGCGTACTCACCTACAACACCTGGCACCAGTTTATCTAGTATCACAAGTTTCTCTTTAGGAATTTTATTGATCACCTCATGTATCATGTCATGCCCCTCCATAAAATGAGGGATAATCACATAATGAGAATAATCTTCACTTGCATTTGAAATTAGCTTTTTAAAGAGATTAAAGTCATTGTTATAGATGTAAAAATCTACGGCTACATGATCACCCAATGACTTGATAAACGCATCGTAAATGATCTTCTTATGAGCACTAAGCTTATTAAAAAGTAAAAATATTTTAAGTGTGCGTCTGAAATCTGTGCTGATGATATAATAACCTTTACCTGGGACAGACCCCACTACTCCAATTTTCTTAAGGTATTTGTAGCCTTTTTCTGCCGTGTCTCTGGAAATATCCAGCTCATAGCTCAACTCATTAATAGAAGGCAGCAAATCATCTTTAAGAATCTTACCAGATTCAATAGCACTAAGAATAGAATTAGTTAACTGTAAATATTTAGGTGTCGATGAATACTCATCAACATGGATGTAGTCAAAAAAATTCACCGGCTTCATTGGGTTAATATAGCAAATTTACTTCAAGACAGCGCTGGCAGCATAATATTTTAGTTCTATAATATCATTAGGAAGCGGTTTGGTATTCCATGATTTATGAATGGCCAATGCCGCACCAACAGCTGTAGCTTGTGCCATATAAGCGGCAAAAACTTCCAGGTCAGGAAAAGCAGCCGCCAGCAAATTCATAAATATTACATTTTTACTAAAACCTCCATCTACAAATATCCGCTTCACCTGCGTACCTTTAAGTACTCTGTTTGTCGACACATATTGCTGGTTTACCAGGTCAAATATCAATTGATGATAAGCCATAATATCCGTTGGATAATCATTCAGATCACGATCTGCAAACACTTTGTTTTTATCCATCTGCTGTATCTGCTCAATCAACTGAGCATCAAATGGCACAGTACGATAAGCAATAGTATCCGTACCAAAGTGTGCAGCGATACGCTTCACTTGTTGTTCATGCTCATATCCCGAAAAAAGACGGGATGCTTTAACAGGCTTACCCTCATATTGCAAGTACGACAAACAGTCGTTCTCCAGCTCTTCAGCTGTAAGCGGAGTAGCGTTAAAAGGATTCAGACTGATACACCAGGTACCAGTAGAAAGCAGGATAAAAGGTTCGTGAAAATTAACCAGGTAAGGAACTAATGCGGCCGAACTATCATGAAAACCCGGTCCAACGGCATAATTATTACCAGGAAAGGCAGCAGGAATCACCTTATCACAAGCAACTATAGGTGCAAGCTTTTCTATAATCCCCTCCTTCTTAACCCATTCATGATATTCATTTTTAGTAAAATCCCATAAATTAGTATGGCAACCTATACTGGTAATATCCGAATAAGCTTCTCCAGAAATTAAATAGCTTAAATACTGTGGCAAATGCAAGGCATATTTAATCTGCGCATATAATTCCGGTTTTTCATACTTTATGCGATACAACTGCATCCCCGAATTCAGGCTTCCCAAAACAGGAGATGCAGTGCGGTTAGAAAATTCTTCCGTTCCACCGTAGGTATTGTAAAACTGATCTTTAAGTGACTGCGGATACGCCTTCAGGTAATTGTACAAGGGTGCTAAAGGCTTTCCATCCTCATCAATGTATACAAAGCTTGCCCCATAGGTAGCAAAGTTTATGGCTTTGATTTCAAAATCCTGATTTTTAAAAACTTCTCTGAGTGAATCAAAAATAGATAACCTTAAGCTTTCCAGGTTTTCACAGGGATCACCATCCTCATCCACAGTTTCCAAAAACCTCGCTGATCTTTCAAAAACAATCTTATACTGCTCGTCAAAAAGGAACAGTTTCTTATTTGTTTTCCCAACATCAAACACGGCGATTACAGGAATCGGTTTCTTCATTAATACCATTAATTATAATCCAGTTGCTACAGTTTTTAAACCACGGCTTTTTATCAATTCTTGTCTAACATTCAGTTGTCTGAATAAATCTATTGGCGACAAAGCTGCACCAGCACGTAAACGCGCTTCTGCAACAAGCGGACGCAGGTCAGTGCGGAATGCATTTTGCAGGATTTCCTGAGCAAGAGCCACATCACTTTCGGCCTGTGCTTTTTGTAAAGCAACTCGATCTACCGATAAAGCTTGTGCATAAGCCAGCATGATCCCCTCTACCGACTGCAATAGATCTTCCAATGGATCTTTCACATTATGTGAAGCATCAATCATCCAGGCCAGATCCTGACGGTGGTTCATACCACGTGCATCCATTCCCTCTACCAATTCATTAAAAATAAGGAACAATTGATAAGGCTTAATGCTTCCCGCTGTCAAATCATCATCGCCATATTTCGAATCGTTAAAATGGAAACCACCTAACTTACCTTCCATTAGCAATAAAGAAACAATCTGTTCAATATTTGCATTTGGCAAATGATGACCCAGATCTACCAGCGTATAAGCTTTAGGTCCTAATTTATTAGCGAATAATAAAGATTGTCCCCAATCCCCTACCGTTGTAGAGTAGAAGTTTGGTTCAAAAGCTTTGTACTCCACAAACACTTTCCAATCCTCCGGTAAAGCAGCATAAATTTCCTGCAAACTTTCCAATGTATTCTGAAATGCCTTTCTAAAGTTCAGCTGCCCAGGGAAGCAAGAACCATCCGCCAACCATATTGTAAGTGCTTTAGAACCTAACTCTACGCCCTGACGAATCACTTCAATGTTATGTTCAATAGCTTGTTTTCTTACTGCTTTATCAACATTTTGCAGGGAACCGAATTTATAACTATATGCTGAATTTGCCTGATCCTGAAAAGTATTCGAGTTCATCGCATCAAAAGATAAACCATGCTGTGCAACCAAGGCTTTAATGGCCGGCACATTGTCGGCCGTATCCCAAGGGATATGTAGTGAAATTGTACCACTTGCTGCATTCAGTTTATGCAATAAGCCAATGTCTTCAATTTTTTCTTCAATGTTGCGGGGTTCA
Organism: Pedobacter sp.; assembly: GCF_041645105.1. Taxonomy (GTDB): domain Bacteria; phylum Bacteroidota; class Bacteroidia; order Sphingobacteriales; family Sphingobacteriaceae; genus Pedobacter. Next base: position 133,181 of record NZ_JBAZQQ010000006.1, on the reverse strand, counting down.
CCGCCAGACGAGAAGCGCCCAAAACGTGTCCCACCAGTACCTAAAGCCCAGCTTGGAATCCCAATCTGGAAATCAACCAGCTTCTGAATGATCTCCTGTGCATTTGCAACCTCATCAGCAACAACCGCCAGCTTACGCTGATGCTTAGGCAAAAGGTCGCTATTATGTGATTCTATATGATAGTTCTCTAATTTCATCTCTTTAATTCTCTAATTTATTAACGAACAAATGCATTTGCAACACCACCATCTACATTCAATACATTACCGGTCGATTTATTCAGTAATCCACCAACAAAAGCAAAACAAGCATTGGCAATATCGTCTGGTAATATAATTTGATTTAGCAAGGTACGCTTTGCATAATAAGCTGGCAACTCGGCAACTGTAATTCCATAAGCTTTAGCGCGACCTTCAGCCCATCCACCAGCCCAGATATTGCTATCGCTGATCACTGCATCGGGGTTCACCACGTTCACACGAATACCATCAGCACCCAATTCAGCTGCATTTAATCTGCTCAAGTGTAATTGCGCGGCTTTTGCACTACCATAACCAGCATTATTCGGACCGCTAACCAATGCATTTTTACTCACAATGTTTAAGATATCTCCACCAATATCCTGCTTTTGCATTAAGCTCGCAGCAGCCTGTGTAATAAAGAACTGACCTTTCACCAATACATCATACAACAGATCCCAATCCTTTTCAGTATGGTCAGCAATTGTTTTCGAGATCGACAAACCGGCGTTGTTCACCACAATATCAATACCACCAAATGCAAGAGCAGCAATATCAAATGCCGCAGCAATATCTTCTCCGCTTGTTACATTCAGCACAGCAGTAGTATAACTATCCTTACCATATTTACTGGTAAACTCTGCAGCAGCTTCTTGCAAACGTTCTGCGTTCATGTCGTTAAGAACTACTACAGCACCCTCTTCAACAAACTTACGGGCAATAGCCTTTCCAATACCTCCAGCACTACCAGTAATCAGTGCAATTTTACCAGAAAGCGGCTTAGGCTTTGGCATCCTTTGCAACTTCGCTTCTTCTAATAACCAATATTCAATGTTAAACGCTTCCTGTCTCGGTAAAGAAGTGTATTCAGAAATGGCTTCAGCGCCTTTCATTACATTGATGGCATTGGTATAAAATTCAGCAGCTACCCTTGCGGTCTGTTTATCTTTCGCAAAAGAGAACATCCCAATTCCAGGATAAAGAATAATTACCGGGTTGGCATCACGTATTGCAGGGCTATTGCTGTGTTTGCATGAATCGTAATATTCAGCATACATTTTTCTGTAAGCTTCAAATTCAGGCGCTAATCTTTCTTTTAATGATTTAATATCGGTAAGATCCTCGTTGGCATCCAGTTTCAATACAAGCGGACTAATCTTAGTCCGTAAAAAGTGATCCGGACAACTTGTTCCCAATGGTGCAAGTCGATCTAAATCGTTCGAGTTAATGAACTCCAATACCCTTGCATCATCAGTAAAGTGCCCCACCATATGCCGCTCGCTCGAGCAGAAACCTCTCAATACCGGAGCAATTGTTGCAGCTTGTTTATTACGTTGCTCTTTTACAGCACTATCTATTTTTTGTCCTCCAAATACAGGCCCTTTTTTACCATAATTTTCTTCCAGGTATTCTGCACACCTTTCAATTACCTCCAGGGTATTCATATAGCTTTCGTAAGCCGTATTCCCCCAGGTAAATAAACCATGAGAACCTAACATGATGCCTCTGATCCCAGGATTTTCATCCAGGCATTTACGCAACATCAATCCCAGTTCAAAACCTGGTTTCTGCCATGGCACCCAACCTATTGTGCCATTAAACAACTCTTTCGTAATGCGCTCACCATCTTTAGCAGCGGCGATAGCAATTGCCGCATCCGGATGCAAGTGATCAATATGAGCGAAAGGTAAGAATCCATGTAAAGGCGTATCAATAGATGGTGCTTTAGATTGCAGGTCATAGATGCAATGGTTAAACAATTCCACCATTTCATCCTCATGGTCCAATCCTCTATAAATATTTTTAAGGTCACGCAAACGATCCACATACAAAGCTGCCAGGCCACTGCTTTTCAAAGTCCCTAAGTCACCACCTGAGCCTTTAACCCACATAATTTCTGTATCCTGTCCAGTTAATGGATCTTTAGCAATGGCCTTGCAAGAAGTATTTCCACCACCGTAATTGGTTAAGCGCAAATCAGCACCTAATAAGTTTGAACGGTAGATCAACAGTGCAACTTCATCTCCGGCCATTTCAGCAGCCTTTGCATCATCCCACAAATAGCTTACATGTTTAAAATCGGTTGTTCGAGTACTCATAAAAATTATTATTAATTGTTTTTTATCTTTTTATCGGGTTATTTTCTATTTAATTGAGTTTCCATATCCCACTATGAATATGGAAAGAATCAGGATTACAATCCCTGCTACTACAGTTCCAAATGTTTTCTTTTTTACGCCAGACCACTCCTTAAAAACTAGTCCCCAGCCATTGGCCACAAGGATGATACAAGCCATATGCAAAATCCAGCCACTCGCACCATTCCCCATTTTACTTTCGCCCATACCATAAAAGAAAAACTGTAAAAACCAGGTCGTACCAGCCAATGCCGAGAAGATGTAGTTTTTAAGCAATGGAGCTTTTTTGTCAGTATAGTCACTAAAGGTTTTATTCCGTGCATTTAATAGCATACACCAAAATAAATTGGTTGTTAAACCGCCCCATAAAATCACCACATAAGTCACATTATTTTGGAAAAGAAACTCTCCCTGCTCTGGGTTAAGTGCTTTCCAGGCATCGTTGGCATGATGGGCCATATCTTTACCGGCATCAATACCAAAAGCAAAACAGGCACTTAAAATACCTGATACAATAGATACAATTAAGCCGACACCTAGTTTATATTCTTTATTTGAGGGATCTGCTTTTCCAGATTCAACAAGATCCTTTTCTTTCATGCTTCCCGCAAGTCCGCATACCACAATACCTATTACACAAACCAACAGGCCCAACAATACCAATTGGCCCCATTGCGTAGCAGCCATATCGCTCAGGCTATCTTTGCCCGCAGTCGGATAAAAGTCGTAGTATAAAGAAGGTATTAAAGCCCCAAAAACCGAGCAAAGGCCCAGAATAATGGTACTCCCCAGGGAAATACCGAGGTAGCGAACACCCAAACCGTAGGTTAAACCCCCAATACCCCATAATAATCCAAAGAAATAAGTTAACAGCAGTATTTTACCGTCAGTCTGGACAATGATATCCATGAAACCCGGAATGGTTAACCAGGCAGCTAAAGGTGGTACAATCAACCAGGAGAATAATCCTCCAACAATCCAATAGGTTTCCCAGGACCATTTTTGTACCTTTTTAAAGGGGATGTAAAAACTACCGGAAGCGAAACCACCGATGAAATGAAAAATGACGCCTAAAAGAATTTGCATGTCTAAGATTTAAATTTGGTTTGTCTAAAGTAGTGCAATAACAGTATACATCTGTCATGCACTGTCATGCATCAAACCTTAATCAAATCCAAAAACTCTTAGAAAAATTGTAAGTATACTTACAACTTTCATTAAAAACAGAAGAAATTAAAAGTATACTTACAATTTTCAGTGATAAGACCGAAAGTTATAATTATACTTTTAATGTCCACTACTGCCGCTTTAATTTCAACGCAAACAAAGTAAAAGTTGCCAGTATCATAATCACAGCACACACCTGGTAAACAATAGCCAATCCTATATCCGCATCTTTCAAAGCACCACCAACATATACCATAATACCACCAACAATGGTGCTTAAAAAATTCAGGAACCCATAAGCTGTAGCCGCGTAACGACCATCAACAATTTGCCGCATAATGGGCATCAGGTTCGCATCGTTAAAGCCCCTTGCCAATCCAAAAACCATCATGGCCAGAATCGCAATACCAAAAACACTGGTGGCCGACATTAGAAATAAGACAGGCGCACCTACCGAGAAGCCAATAATCACCACATAAACCCGGCCTTTCACATTGGATCTCGCCCATCGATCAGCCCAGATTCCCCCGAGTACTACCCCAATAAAAGAACCGATCTGAATATAACCAGTGGCCGACATTCCTGCCTCTCCTAAATTCAGGTTGAAATGCTCCTTAAGGAAAGTAGGCAACCAGCCATTCACCAACCAGTTAACCATCCCCAGCACACAGAAATAAATCAGCAATATAATATATGCAGTTTTACTAAAAAGCATTTTAAAGGTTTGCGACAAACTCAAACCAGGCTCAACCCCCTGGGCTTCATTTACGGCATCCTCTTCTGGTGTATTCTTATAGTCTTTCAATACATACAAGAGCAAGAAAGAATACAAAACACCAAAGGCCCCAAAAATCTGAAAACCATATCTCCAACCCCAAAGCTCAGCAATATAGCCCCCAATCCCACCTAAAGCCAGACCAGCATAAAGTCCGCTCATGTGTAAGCCCGTTGCCAACGACCGTGTACGACCTTTATGATAATCCGTAATCAGCGCCAATGCTGCTGGAATATAACAAGCTTCACTAACTCCCATAAAAATCCGTGCCACAATCATCTCCTCAAAAGAACCGACAAAACCAGTCCACAGGGTTACGGCCGACCAGATAAACACACTAAAGACAATTACTTTTTTGCGGCTATACCGATCTGCCAGGTATCCTCCTAAAGGACTTAAAAAGCCGTAGGACCACAAAAACACAGAGGTTAGCAAACCAAATTGAGCATCGGTCAGTTCAAATTCGTTTACAATTGGATCCCTCATAGAGGTAATCAGAATCCTGTCTAAATAATTAAGAAAGGCAACAACCCAAAGTACAGCAACAATAACCCATGGGAAGGATATTAGGGATGATTTTTTATTCATAAAAATTATTCAGTTTTGGCTTCATTAATACTAACGATCAGCACATTTGGAGTTCTGGTAGCAGGTCTTACTTCGCCTCCAGGTAAAACAATTTTATCATTCCACACCACCAAAGGTGTAGTCACAGGAGCCGAAGCTACCACCTGTCCGGCAACAGTCCAGTTATTAGCAACAACATCATAATTCAAAATATCTCTGGAAAACCCAGGATGCTTTTCTTTCAGATCAGCAGCCTGAGCAGCAAGCTTCCCATCATCTCCTCCAAAAATCAACAGATCATTATCATTCAGGTTGTAAGCCGGAGAAGGAGCGGCAACCACTGGTGCAGGCAAGTCTTTTATCACTTGCCAGCCCCCATCAGGTGTAAATCTAAAAGCATCGTTAAGGTATTCCCTTTTCCCCTCTTTCAGTGCTACACCACTAAATAAGTAAAAAGAACCTTCCGCGGTACCGGCGACAGACAACATTCTAGGTGAACCAGGCCAGGTCGATAATATTTGCCAGCCCTTTTCAGGTGCCGACAAATCCAATGACCAGAAATTGTCTGAAGCGACCAGGTCACTTGCACTCTTTTGTCCGCCAGCAATGTACACGACATCACCAATCAATACCCCACAAGAATTAGCTAATGTAGTTGGCAGATCGGGTAGCTTTTCAATCAAAATGCCCTTATCCTTATAACGTAATATAAAAGCATCGGCATGGTGTCCTGCAACATTGCTGCCGCCAATACATACCAAAGCATCCTTCCAGCTTATTGAAACGCCATAGCCCAATTGGGCGGGCAGTTTACCTGCCCGCAACCATTGTCCACCTTCTTTTTCAAGCACAAAAATATCATCATGCCAAACCTTAGTCGAGCCAGTCCACGGAGCACCACCATCCGGGAAATTAGCTCCTCCAGCAACAATCAATGCACCATTACTTAGCCCCGAGAACGATCCGGCAAAACCAATTGGATCAGGGATTGCGGGAAGCTGATTCCAATCGTATTTTGAAGATATTTCTTCTTTACATCCTGCCGTAATTGTACTAAACAGGATGATCAGTGATATTTTTGTCAATGCGTTCTTATCCATTATAGGTTATATAAAGCAGTAATCTCTGCCTGTGTTAATGCTTTCTTATAAATGATCATGTCATCCAGCTGCCCATTAAAGAAGTTAGAGAAACTGCTCGTACCTTCCTGTGCACCAATTTTAAAGTTGCCAGCATTTGAAACTTCCTTAATTCCATTACCAGCGGTCACCTCTTTGGCCTTAACGCCATCTACATAGACCCTGGTCACTAAACCTTGTCTTACACATACCACATGATGCCACACATCATCGTACATTTTGCCCTTTTCAGCTTCACTCATTCCCAGGAACGAGCCACCGCCAGAATCTTCAGTCGCAAAACCTAATAATTGTGTAGTTGTGTTGGCGCCCAAACGAAGCCAGGTCTGGTTGTCACCACTTCCTTTACCTCCACTTTCAGCCCAGATCATCATCCGGTTTGTGCGATTTGTTTTAACCCAGGTGGAAACAGAGTAATCCCCCTTTCCAAAGTTATATGCCGCATGGTCTGGCACAACAATGTAACTTGAACCATTAAATCCAGCCACATTATTGGCAACTGACTTTCTGTCTGCAACAGAAAAAGTAATCGCTCCTGTAATTGTAGATACAGTGGCACTAGGTCCAACATCTTGTACACTACCATTAAAAGGGAAAAATGCTGTTAAACCACTAGAGGGAACCACAAGAATATAGCTCTCTTTTTCTATTGTAGACGATTTAACCGGATTAGAAGCTACTAATTTCACTTTAAATCGGCCTGCAGTAGGATAAGTCACCTTAGGGTTCTGCTCAGTAGAACTAACTGTAGCGGCCCCTTCAAATGTCCAGGTCCATGCTGTTGCGTTTCCAATAGATTTATCATTAAACTGAATTTGTCCGCCGGCATAAGTCGCCGTATTAACCGCATCAAATTCTGCAATTACAGAGAATTTATCTATGATAGTCAGGTAATCTGTTTTCACAATCTCTTTAGTAGATTTAGGGTTCTTCGCCACTAATTTAACAGTATATATACCTGGAACCATAAACTTCAGCTCAGGATTTTGTTCTGTAGAAGTCAATATGGTTGCGCCGTCCTTCGATTTAAATTCCCAGTTCCATGTATCTGGAAGCCCTGTTGATTTATCTGTAAACTTAATCGTTTCCCCTTCTAATGCCGAAACAACATTCGCTTCAAAATCAGGATTTACGTCATTATACCCAACGGTGATGAACTTCTCCTTTTTACCAATAGCTTCCTGCTTGCCATTTTTCAGCACCAATGTTACTGCATAAGTACCCGGTTTATCATATTTAACCGTCGGACTAGATAAATTAGAGGTTGCAGGAATTCCACCTTCAAATTCCCAGTTCCAGTTAGCAGGCTGCCCTTCAGAAAGATCTGTAAAAACAACCTCTCCTCCAGCCAGAACTTCTTGTGCAGAAGCACTGAATTCAGCTTTCAGGGTTGGCAATTCATCTTTTTTGCAAGACATCCAGCAAACAGATGTCAGCAACAGGCAAATCATTAAAAGTCTATTCGTTATCATATTAGTTTATATTTGGTCATGTTTATTGAAATCTGTTGCAGGCTATTTGGCCTCCTGCAACAGACTTACTTCTTTCAGAATACTAAAAAACCCGTTCTCTACTAATGAATCGTGTAAAGCTTTTTCCTGAGCTGTATCTAAAGCAGTCAAAGGCAATCTACATACCCCCAACTCCAGTCCTTCTGATTTCATAATTGCTCTTTGTGCCGGGATTGGAGGAAATTTAACCAGGCAACGCACCATATTCACGGCATGCATTTGCATAGCTCTTGCGGCTTCGTGTTCATTATTCTCGTACAGCGCCATCACTTTCAAGTATAATGGAGCTGCATAAGTATAAGTACTACCTATCGCACCTTTAGCTCCGACAGAAAGTGCACTTAACAACATTTCATCGTAACCAAACAAAATATCAAATTTGCCATCCTTATAATTCAGACAAGCCTGATATTCATGTAAAGTCGAGGCCGTATACTTAATACCCGCAAGATTTGGGATCCTGGTTTCAGCAATTTCCAAAAACTCTACCATGTCCATCGCCACCCCCGTTAAAGTCGGAATATGGTAATAGTAAAAAGGCAAATTCGGAGCAGCAGAAGCAATTTCAGCCATACTATCTACCAAATTCTTTACCCCCGAAGGTTTAAAATAAAATGCCGCAACAGAAGAAATGGCATCAGCACCAATTTCCTGTGCATGAGCAGCAAGTTTGCGCGACTCAGCAATAGAAGTATGCCCCACATGGATCAATACTTTTATTCTTTTATTTGCAGCTTTCACATAAGCATCAGCAATAGCCATTCTTTCTTCTATGGTCATATTTGGCCCTTCGCCATTTGTACCACAGATAAACACACCCGACAAACCATCGGTAATCATTTTCTCTACCAATTGCGGTATAATCGCTGTATTTATTTTCCCATCTGCATGATAAGCAGCAAAAACTGCTGCAACCAATCCCTTAATTTTATCCATTTCGTTTTTCTTAGTTCTATTATTTTAATAATTCTGACAGCTTAATCGTCTGAAACACCAGGTCTGCCTGGCTACTTTCATACACAATCCCTATCGTATTTTCATCTATACTGGTTAAGCAAGAATACCCTCTGCTTTTCATCTCATCCAACAGGATCTTCTTGTCTTTAGACCAGGTCATCCCATCATCCTCGCTAATCTTTATCGTCATTCTATGGCGCAACACTTTCGAATCGGGATTAGAAAACAGCAATACTGATTTCTTCTTACCATTCTGCGAAAAATCATGTCTGATGATACTGGCCATACAAGTCGGTTCAATCAAACCACCATGATTAGTGGGATGAATTTTCCAGTGCTTACCCAGATCTTTTGTTACTGAAATCGCACGACCATTAGTACTGCTGGTATCTTTCGTGTTCGCATTCGAGCGCATGTTCAACATCACCGTACCATCCGATAATTCAACCGCCATATTTTCAGTAGTAGACTCTTCAGTAGCAGGATTAGAACACTCCCAGGTCTTTCCGCCATCCTTGCTGTAAGTCAGGTTCGAGAAAGCTTTACCCGTAGCATCTCTACCCTGAGTAGGAAAAACCAGCGTTCCATCCTTTAGCGTGATACCTTGTCCAGGAGCAGGTGCCCAAAGCCACCATTCCTCCTTTTTACACATTTTGGTCAGGTTAATCGGCTCCGACCAGGTTTTACCATTGTCTTCACTTTTAACAATCAAAAACTGCGAAGTCTGCTTCACATCAAAACCAGGTTGAGATCCCTTAGTTTTCCATTGATGGTTCCAGTCTTTACTTCCCTCATTCAAACCTTCCAGCCATTTACCTTCTGTGTTTATCACACCATACATCCAAAGGCCAGCAATAAATATAGTTCCGGTCTTTTTGTCTACCAATATCCCAGCATCAGAAACACCGTTAAATTTCTCCGGCAAACCACCCCATGTTCCCATATCCATAGCAATCTCCATTGGCAACCATGTTTTCCCCTTATCTAAACTGCGGGAAACACCAATATCTATATTGCCCTGCAAATCCCTGCCAGTATCCTTACGTGCATCGTAAACAGCTAATAAACTACCATCCTTTGCCGTTGCCAGGCCGGGAATTCTATGGGTATGCACTCCATCTTGCTTATGAGACCTCAATGCAATCCCAATCCTATTGGTAGCCATTTTTTTCAAAGGCAAATTGACCTGTGTTTTATCGAACGCAACAGAAGTCACATTTAAAGCAATCCTATCAGACAAATCTGCACTTTCATTCAGCTCAACAGCAAGCCATAAAAACTGATGACCTGGTCCGAGCGACTGATTAATTTCAATCACATGATTGCTACCAGATGGGTTGGACAATTCACCAACAAGCATGGCATTATTCAGGTTACCGAAATGGCCAAAAGTTGAATCTTTAACCGCATGGTATACATAAATCCGCTTGATGTCGGTCACCTGTGTTGTACCCACAGTACTTAGCGCAATCTTTTTTATAAATACCTTTTCATCAGCAGCTGCAGGAATAACCTTGAGCCGTAACATTGGATTAACAGCTTTACCTTTCAATACAGGTACCTGAAGCCTATCCTGTAAAACCTGTTGCTTTTGAGCATAAACACCCAAATACAATAGCATGAACAGCGCAGTTAAAAATCCTCTCATCATCCTTATTTAAAGTCAGCAATTTTAATAATCTCAAAAGAAATCCCTTCATAAGGCCTGCCTATCCCACCTTCATACACAATGGCAATCTCCTGATCAGAGATTTTCACCAGGTCAGAATAAGCAGAAGGGCCAGTATGAACCGTAAATACTTTAGCCCAGGTACTACCTTCATTTAAGCTCTGTTTCACAGTCATATTTACACGCTCAGCACTAGCCGCATTAGCGAAGAACAAGCTTAAATCATTATTGGTTTTGTAAGACAATAAGCTTCCCTGACATTGCGGATCAACTAATGAAAAGTCAGTGCTTAAATTTGCCCAGGTATTTCCACCATCGATACTGGTTGTCACCAATCTGTTTGGTGCATTCGTTCTGATGTTCAACATTAATTTAGCGTCTTTTAATTCAGTTACCGCACATTCACCACCCTGATCCTGCGGTGTAGTACCTGCTATCTTCCAGGTCAGCCCATGATCATCAGAAACAACCGTATTAGAATAAGTTTTGCCATTCGTACCATCATAATAGTAACAAGGCACCACTAACCTACCTTTAAATGTACCCTCAGAAATCTGGATCCCGTGACAAGGGCCTGTACCATGCCATCTCCAATTGCTATTTTTAACAGAAGAAGTAATCTGAAGAGGAGTTTTCCAGGTCAGCCCATCATCATCAGATTTGGTATAAAACACTCTCCTGGTATCAATTGCAGTCAGATTGTTAATTTCACCATAAGTATCCTCACCATTGTTCCAGTTCATCATCAGGTGAATTTCACCAGTTATTTCATCCACAATAGGCACCGGATTACCACAGGTATTCGCTCCATCATTCCAAACCATAATTATCGGGCCCCAGGTTTTACCATTATCGGTAGAGCGTCTCAAAACCAAATCAATATCACCACTATCCCCTGCCGAAGCTAACTTACGAGCTTCAGCAAAGGCCAATAAAGTCCCGTCCTTAGTTTTCACAATAGCAGGAATTCTGAATACTGCATAGCCTTCAGTTTTTTCCTTAAAGATATAATTGAACTGTTTACCTGTAGAACCACCAGGAGCATTAGGTGAAGTTGGCGTACCGCCGCCACCCAGTTCCAGCTTACCGCAGGATATGCCAGCACAACTTAAAAATATGATCAGTGTAAGGTTTAATATATGTTTCATAATTAATAGCCTAGTGTTTGAGTTAAATTAGGATTCAGATCTATTTGTGTCCTCGGAATTGGGAAAAACAGAGGCATATTCCCTTTAGCACCTAAATTAGGTACTTCATTATAAATGTTTATCGTACCTGCTTTATGAAAACGAATCAAATCAGGCCATCTTTTCAATTCCAGATAAAGCTCGCGGAAACGCTCATCCAGAATCTCAGTTTCCACGGCAAGCTTTGTTTCCACACCAGGATAGTTGCCAATCTTAGCACGGTTTCTAACTTTGTTCAATTCCGTAATGGCTTCCGAAACCCGGTTCAATGCGGCTAAAGCTTCCGCTTTAAACAATATGATCTCCGCTAACCTATATACAATAATGTCATTTTCCCAATATCGGTCATCACTAGGGTAAACAGTGCCTCTAAACTTATTATCAAAAATCCCTATGGTACTTCCGTTAGTTGCAGTAGCTACAATAAAAGAAGCCGCTTTACGCACATCTGTATTTACAAATAAATCTCTAAATTTCTGACTAGGCGCATAAGCACTTCGGGCACCACCCCTGGAGAAAGCAATATCATTCACATTCGTAGCATCCGAGACAAATATATCGCGCGGTTTAAGCGTACTGCCATACTGGTCAGACTTTTCAATCTTCTTACCCGTCTGATCAAACATCTCTTCTCTTTTAAAGTACAGGGAAAAGATCACCTCCTGACCATTCTTTGCAGAAAATATATTTGCAAAATTAGGATCCAATGAAACTCCTGCCATCGCTAAATCCGCTGAAACCAAAGCTTCACTCAATGAAGCATCACCTCCAGCCAAAACTTTAGCCTTCCATAACAATGCATCCGTTTTTAAAGCATAAGCGGCAGGTTTTGAAGCACGGCTTTTATTCACAAAACCAGATTCCGGGAATAAAGTTATGGCCAGGTTCACATCATTCAGGATCTGATCCATCACTTGGCTTTGCGGAGCTCTGGACGGCAGAACAATCTGATCACTTTCTGTAGGCTCCAGGACTATCGGCACATCACCCCATGAGCGCAACAACCAGAAATAGGTAAATGCTCTGATAAAATGCGCTTCGGCCAACGCTCTGTTTTTATTATTTCCATTCGTAAATGAAATGATATTACCATACTTAATCACCAAATTACAATGGTGAATCAGGTTATAATAACCGATCCAATTAGGTGCATTAGAAGAAGTCAGATTTTGCTGCCATGCGCTGGATAAGCCAGATTCCAGGCCCGGACTAAATGTATCGCCTCTATCTTCCAGATAAAAAGTGGTATTGACAGAAGATCTCAAATCGTAATATATCCCGGTTAAATACCCTGTAACATCATTTTCCGTATTCCAATAATTCTCACTGGTAATGGTTGAAACAGGTTTCACATCCAATATCTTACTACAGCTACTTGTAAAAAATACAATTACAATCAGCGAAATGGTTTTTATATATGTATTCATGTTTTTACGCTTTTAAATTATAATGACAGATTTAAGCTGAAGCTATATTGTCTTGGTCTTGGATATTTTCCTTCATCCCTACCCGTAAAAATCTCCGGGCTCAGACCGTCATACTTGGTTAAGTAACCCAGATTGTAAACTCCTGCTGTAAGCTCTATTCCTTTGATAAAAGTTTTACCTAAAAATTTAGGCTTTAGCAAATAAGCGAATGATACCTCTCTAAATGCCAGGTAGTCCCCTTTCGAATAGTATAGGGAGTTATTACTTCCGTCAGAATCATTACCAATTGCATTCGAGAAGCGCAAGTGATTCCTGAAATTATAATCTACATCACTCTGTACCGTATATCTTGGAATGGTAGCGATGTCACCTTGTTCTTTCCAGACGTTAGATCCAAGCGCGTCTTTCAACATCATGTTATTATTTCTGGCACTACCATTCGTTTTAGCTCTGAAATTATTGTCGATCACATGGCCTATACCATAATCAAGTACCAAACGCATACTCAACCCCTTATAGTTAAAAGTATTTACCATACCTCCGGTTTTGTCAGGCCTGATCAATCCCATAAAAATCATGTCGTTGTTGTCAATGCGACCATTATTATCCAGATCGGCCCATATGGCATCACCACCAAATTTTTGTCGCCCAGCAGTTTCCACATCATAAGGCGCATTAGCCGCATCAGCGTCAGTTGCATAAACACCTAGTGATTTATAAGCCCAGCGCTGTCCATAAGGTTCCCCCTCGGCCAAACCACCTACCTTCATATAAGTATTAGATGCAGGATCATACACATAATTCCCCCCACTTCTATTCTTATACTCTCCATTCTCAGGTAATTTAACGGCTAAACCCCTGTTATATGAAAAATTAAATGCAGTGTTCCAGGAGAAGTTGGAATTTTTGATAGGATTAAATGCCAATTCCAGTTCAAAACCTTCATTGCGGATCGAGCCATAGTTACTAGTGATAGAAGTAAAACCTGTTGTAGAAGTTAGTGGCTTGGCAAACAATCTATCAGAGGTTAATTTGTTGTAATAATCCAACACTAAAGTCAATTTATTATTAAACAAACCTATATCAGCCCCCACATCAAACGATGTTGTCGTTTCCCATTTCAAATTACCATTAGCCAGTACAGTATTCATTATCCCAACTTGCCCCATATAACTAAAACCAGTTGCATAAGCCCCCTGCGAATCACCAATAGTTAAATTATCGTTCCCTGTCTTTCCCCAGCTCGATCTCAGTTTAAAAGAAGATAAATAAGCTTGTAGGGGCTGCCAGAAGTCTTCCATGTGCATGTTCCATCCAGCCGATACGCCTGGAAAAAGACCTCTTTTATGCTCTTTTGCGAAACTCGAAGAACCATCGTACCTTAAACTTGCAGAAAAAAGATATTTCTTTTTAAAGTCATAGGTAAACCTCGAAAAATAACTATCTATTACTTTAGTTTCTTTGAAGGTTGATATCCTTTGTGAAGTTATTGCCGTTGCATTTAAGGTTGGAATATAATCAGTAGGAGCAGAATTCCCGCTACCATTCATAGTATAGGTATAATCATTGATATAACTTGTTCCCAGAATCGCATTGATATGATGATCCGAGGTTAGGTTTTTATCATACGTCAGTACTCCATCCAATTGTACCTTTTTGAAAAAATTATGATTGGCACTAACGGGTCTGGTTCCTACGATCTCATTAAATGCCTCAAAACGATTCTCCATCCCCTCACTAGTATTCAGATAAGCCGCAGGCGCAAAGCTCAAACCAGGCAAAATATCCCATTTAGCACCCAAGCCTAAAGTAACCCGATGCACTTTGATGTCGTTATTCTTTTCCTTGTAATACACTTCGTGATTACGGTTTCTGAAAGAAGCAATCCCCTCACCAGGTGCAGGTAAACCATTTTCATAATTTAGTCTGTAGGTAAAAGGCATGAGCACAGATCTACTTAATGAATTGAAATAACTGGTAGGCGAATCGTTGTCGCTAATGGAATAAGCCACATTTGCATTCAGGCTCCACTTTTCACTTAACTTATATGTCCCATTAAATAAAGCATTGTAATTCTTGTATCCTGTACCCAATACAATTCCTTTCTGATCAGAATAACCAGCTCCAAAATAATAAGTAGCCTTATCATTACCGCCTGATAAGTTAAAGTCGTATTGCATTTTTAAAGCATTCTGAAAAAACACATCCTGGTAATTCGTTTCCTTAAAAATCAGTTTCTTATTTGTAACAGGGTCAGTCATAGTTTGCCAACCCTCATTTGCAATTAATGAAGAAACATACTCCTGACCATAATTCTGAATATAGGTATCCAGGAATTCCAATGTATTTTTAGAGTTTCTTGGATTGCCGGTCGACATACCATAACGACCACCAGTCAGGAAAAAATCAGGATTAGTCTTATTGTAATTCATGATGTTCTTCCGTGAAGTATAGATGTATTCCTCTGCACTTGCAAAATCATACTTGTTTGCCTGAACATCCACCCCAGAAGAAACCTTAAAATTAATTTGCGTTGCACCAGATTTACCAGACTTGGTCTTTACGATGATCACCCCATTTGCAGCTCTGGCACCATAAATTGCGGTCGAAGCCGCATCTTTTAGTACCTGCATTGATTCTATATCATCAGGATTAAGGTCAACGATATTTCTGGACGTACCTACAATCCCATCCACAATAATTAATGGGGTATCCCCTTCAGGAGAAGTTGAACTGCCTCCGCGAATAAAAATCTGTGGCGTTGCTCCAGGTTGTCCGTTCGACATCTGTAGCGAAAGCCCCGCAACCTTACCCTGCAACTGCATCAGAGGGTTTGTTCCAGGAGCATTCTTAAACTCTTCAGCACTAACTTTTGATATCGATGTGGTCAGTGTAGTTCTGGACTGCACACCATATCCAATAACCACCAATTCGTCCAATGCATTCACATTAGCTAATAGATCTACATTCCATTGTGTTTTACCATTAATGGTAATCTCTTTGGTATCATAGCCGATGTACGAGAAAATCAGGACACCTTTTCCATCCGGAACCTGAATTGCATATTTTCCATTAATGTCTGTGGTAGAAGCGATGTTGCTGCCCTTTAATTTCACTCCTACACCAGGTAGTGTTTCCGAACCGTTGCCAGTTACCGTACCAGTAATTGTAGCTGGTTTTTGGGCATAACTACTATAGGAGAAAAGTAAAAATATACCTATCAGCCAAAGCACGTTTTTATTGTTCATAATGCAAATTTGATATTTGGTTTAGTATTTATGTACTACATAACAAATGTGTGAACTATTTTATCAAATTGCAAGTTAAATTTACGTGAAGAAAATGTTACAAAATAAAAAAAGCCCTTAAAAGGACTTTAAACAAAGAAAAATGATTCTTATTTGTTTGTTTTTATTTTACTTAGCCTATCGAAATGTGGTTGCAAATGGGCTTGCATTCCAATTTTAAAATCTTCTTTAGTACCAGTTTTAAGAATTTGCACCAAATCCATATGGTTAACTTTTCCTCTGATTGGCTTCTGCTCTTGTGTCAATACGTACTCAAAAGTTGGCATCAACATAATCTGAAATCTTTTCAAAGTATCATTGCCTGTCATGTCATACAGTTTCCCATGAAATGCGATTTCACTTTTAATGCGAAAAGAGTCGTCCAGCTTTACTTCTTTTTTAGCAATGCTCTCCAATTCTTCAATATCCTTATCTGTTTTCTTGATGTAGAGTAGATCTGCCAGGCCCATTTCCAGGACAAGGCGAAGTTCAAATATATCTTGTAAAGTATTGTTATCAATAATCAGGGGATCCAGTACACGTTCAAAAGCACCCAGAATATCAGGACGCGCGAGGATCATACCTCGTTTTTTCTTGGTTTCAATCATGCCCAGCATCCTTAACCTGCTCAGCGCTTCACGCAATACATTTCTGCTGATGCCCAATGCCTCGGCCAGTTCCAGTTCTTTAGGTAATGCATCTCCCGGACGGAAGGACTTCTTTTTCAAATACTCTCTTAGCCTTACCTCAACAATATCAGCCATGGTATTGGAAGATATTGGAGCCAGGTCTTTACTTAAATCGTTTAATGCCATAGTGATAAAACAAAAGTGAGATATTTTTTTGTTATTATGTACTACAATATGAAAATATATTAAAATGAGTTTTTATTTACTAGCACTAAAGAAAGGAATTACACAAGAATTTTGAAGTAAATAATTTTTTAAAACAAAAGCTTAAAACCCCTACCCCGCTTAGGGGTATCTATTTCTTCAAATTTCTTGATTTCCTCTTTTTAAGACTGTCATGTAAAGCTTTGTTAGCAGGTAAAAGTCCTTCCTCTAATAAAACCCGTGTTTCCAGTTCGGTTAAAGTTGACCCCTCAATTCTTGTAGAGTGATATACAATCGAAATAAGGGTAAGTCTTTCATGATCTACAACCTCCCCTATACCTAACGTCTTGTATCTATCAATAAGCTTTAAATCCATTAATTCTATTTCTTTAAACTGACAAATACAAAAATACATTAAATACCACTCTTAATTATACCGAATCGATACATTTAAAATTAAGGCACCTTGAGTAACACTCTTCTAAAAATCCTGATACAGGTTTCTAAAGGTACTGCGCAGGCCGAAAGTAAATAACGCCGTATTTGTATTTTTAACCCCATTCACTTCTCTCCTCAATACACCACCAAGTTCCAGACGTAAATTGTATTTTGAATTGAGTAACTCGCTTAGTTCATCGAATAAGGCCAACTGTAAATAACTATGTCACCAGGCCCTACTATCACTTTATTAGTGGACAAATTTTGTTTAATGGATGATCCATGCTTTTGAACTCTGCTTACTCCTTGTATACACCTTATCCACATGTTCATCGGAGTTGTAAAATCGCGATTAACAATAACAAGGTATGATTTTCCATTGTTTTTCATAACTGAAACAACGGCTCCCAATCCGTCAGTTTTGAGTGAGACTATAGGTTTGGGAAGCTTACTTAAGGCATGTGTACCCATTGGTTTAACATTACCTGTATGGTTTACTGAAACCATTTTAGCTCCTAAAAACACACTAGATAAACCTTTTATCTCTCTATTTAACTGTTGTAAGCTCTGATAAACTACGGTTTGCTTTCCATCTTTACCAATTGCAGCTATATAGAACTGAGGTGTTGCCGGTGTCCAGTAAGTAAAATACTGAATACCTTGGGCTCCATAGGCCAGGTTACTATATACCTGCAACCTCAATGCTCCCAATGTTGGCACCGGATAGGGTGCGTGAGCAACAGAAAGAGCAAAACCCCAAAACGGCCTGCCTGATCTTTGGCTTGCTTCAGAAATCGTTTCTAAATTTTTATAAAACGATGGCCTTACAGATCGTTTGGTACTTCCGATAATTGGATAATGATCAAAAGATATTATCTGTGTGGGTACTTCTTTTATAAAGTTTTCTAAATATTCTTCATACGTTCTAACACCCAAATATTTTTCTACCTGATAATTTGGGAAAAGATTGACATAACAAATATGTTTATCATCAATCGCTCTTATCTTTTTCACCAATTCTCCCAATCGAGAAAAATCCTTGCGAGATGGTTCATCTGCTAAAAAATAACCAGCAAGTGCTGGATGGTTCATAAAACGCCTTACAGTCGTTTCCGGATCACTGATAAGCTCAGGACAAGATACAAACACTTTAATCCCGGCTTGCTGTCCCATATCCAATGCTGCCTGCATATCATGCGCATTTAAAAAATGATAGTAACTCATCGTTACACCAGAAGCACGTAACTCCTTATAACGCGAGATATTAGTTAAATTTTCTGGTATGGCTAAAATTGCAACCACAGGGATTTGAGCTTCAGCTTTTGAGATATAAGAAACAAGAGGATGGGATCCAACAAAATATTTAGTTAAAGTCTCTAGTGAATCCTTTTCACTTCCCTTGCTGATCGCGGCAATTGAAACAATTAATAGTGTTAGCAATAATTTTTTCATAATTAATCAAAGGTAACATAGTTAATAAAATCCTTCGCAGCACCCTATTATTGCTTAGAACCAGTGGGAAATATGTTCTTAGTGGGATGATACCATATCAGAGAATTTCTAATGCATGAAGTAATAAATATGGACCAATTAAAAATCCTGATACAGGTTTCTAAAGGTACTGCGCAAGCCAAATGTAAATAACGCTGTGTTTGTATTTTTAACCCCATTCACTTCTCTCCTCAATACACCACCAAGTTCCAGTCGTAAATTGTATTTTGGATTGAGCAGATAAGAAGCACGGCCTTCGGCAAAGTAAAGGTCAGTCTTTATACCTTGGCCAACTTTGTTACCATAATCAGCGGCCCTGGTGTCATAGTCTTTAAAAATATCCTTACCATAGTTCATCCCTTCAGGATCCAGGCCATAGCGCGCATACATCAGCTGACCTTGCAGGTCAAACCTTTTGTAGCTATAATTCAGCATACCTAAAACCTCTTTGAAGTTCGCTCCCATCGGGTGTGCCAAAGGCTGGTTCATGGCTGCATAGTTTGATAACCTTTCAAAGTGCGCATAAGTATAAGGCCTTGCCGTATTAAACTCTGCCAGGTAGTTTAAGTTTTCGACTTTAAATAGGTCAGAACCCCTTACCCCCAATTGCAGGGCCCATTTATTTGCCCAATATCCTTTATTGCTAAAAAACTCCTTTGCTGTAAACTCATCAATCATAAACTGACCATACAATGTAGTCTTGTCCAGAATTTCATACTTTGTATTGATCCCTAAACGCATTTTATCAGGTGAATTGACATTCGCTCCCTCTAAAGGTCTTAAGAAAACAAAGGGGTGGACATAATTGAAATCAAAGCCACGCTTTCCTTCTGGCTCTGCATCTGCCCAGGTTACTGCCTGGAAGAAGCCAATAGAGAATCTGTTTGTCGCATTCCAATCTATATAATGCATGGCGGCCCATTTACCACGATCACCTAATCTACGATCTGTAGTTAATTTCTCTGCTCCAGGATCCAGCATATAGCCAAATATGGTCTGGTATTGCACATTTCCAAGGCTTGCCCTAACCCTTAAAAAAGAATAGTTGGCGGCTACGTCCGACAATAAAATGGAGCGATAACCATCACCAATAAAGTTCTTATCATAACCCAAAGCCACGTTTAAGTGTTTATTTGGGGTATACGACAGTAAAGCTGTTACGTAAGACCAGTCTTTCGTTTTCTTGCCAAACTTACCACTCATTTCACTTGGCACCACCTTATTCGTATTAATGAAGTCAGTCAAGTAATTTGCGAATACCCCCTGGTTCTCAAAACCATTCGTATAAAATGAAAATTTTTCTCCAACTGTTCCACCAATCTGAAAGCCCCTTGTATTCTTCCATGTTGTTGTTCCGTTCTTAAAATCACGACCAATCTGAAAGTCAGGAAGAAAATCAGCATATACTGTATAATCTTCACCTTTAAAATTAAAAAGATGTTCTTCAGTCAGTTTTCTTCGCACCCATGAACGTTTGTTTACAGAATCAACGCCCATTTGCATTAAGCTATTGTACCTGTCTACTAACAAAGAATCATCGGCATAAAAACCTTTAATTGCAGAGTGTGAACGATTATTTACATCATAAGTCGACTTATTCAACTTCTGATAAAACTGATAAGAATAAGGGATATTTACATTAGGAGTCTGTGCTTTTAAGCTTTGGCAAGCCAATGCCAAGACTCCCAGTAATAGGATTTTCTTCATTTCTAAGAATTTTCTTCTACTGGCTCCTGGGCGTCCAGTTCTTCAAATACAGAGTTTTTACTAATAAATTCAGGCACGATGACTTTCATCTGTTTTACTACCTGTCTGTTGTTACTTGATACTGCAAATTGCACCAATTGATAAATCTGTGCTTCAATATCATTAAAAACATACTCCCTTACCTGTCCAATCATGATTTTCTCATGATGGGTTGGCATGGTACTTTCCTCATCGTTCAATAACTCCTCAAACAGTTTCTCTCCCGGCCTTAAGCCAGAATAAGTAATTTTAATATCCTGATTAGGAACAAGCCCCGCTAAACGGATCATCTTTTTCGCTAACTCTACAATCTTTACAGATTTACCCATGTCAAAAACAAATATCTCTCCTCCTTTACCCATACAACCAGCTTCTAAAACCAATCTACAGGCCTCAGGTATGGTCATAAAATAACGGGTAATTTCAGGATGGGTAACCGTTACCGGTCCACCATTTTCAATCTGATGCTTAAATCTGGGTATAACAGATCCATTAGAGCCCAATACGTTTCCAAAGCGGGTAGTAATGAATTTAGTTATTGGCTTCACATTCCCCTCATTCAGATAACTCAATCCATTTGTATAGATATGATCTGACTTACCTAGTGAATTGTTTAACGACTGCACATAAATTTCTGCGATGCGCTTAGATGCCCCCATTACATTTGTAGGATTCACTGCTTTATCTGTAGAGATCATTACAAATTTCTGAACACCATACTTTACAGATAAATCGGCAATTGTTTTAGTACCGAAAACGTTCGTCTTAATGGCCTCTGCAGGATTGTCTTCCATCAAAGGTACATGCTTGTATGCTGCAGCATGATAAACGTAATGTGGCTTATAAGTTATAAAAAGCTTCTCCATGCGTTTCACATCTCTTACATCCCCTATGAAAGCATGAAAATTGGTATTTACATGCGTTTCTTCCAGTTCCAGATAAACATTATGCAAACCAGTTTCACTTTGATCACAAAGAATAATTAAGCCAGTTTCAAACTTCAATAATTGTCTTACAATTTCACTTCCAATTGATCCTGCAGCTCCAGTAATCAAAATCCGCTTATCTTTCAATTGATTCTGAATTCCCTCTATATCAATCTGAATAGTTTTTCTATTTAACAGATCCTCGATATTGATGTTTTGAATCTGCGCAGTAGTCACAGGCCCCTTTGCCCATACATCTGGAGATGGTATATTTAAAATCTTAACCTCATTTTCCAAGGCAATATCAACCACCTGGTTCTTACGCTCCACCGGAATGGCATAAGAAGCAAAAATGATCTCATCTACCTCATGTTCTGCTATTAATTTCTCCAGATTTCCAGCATCCAATATGCGTACACCATCAATGGTTTTACCCACTTTTCTGATGTCATCATCCACAAAGGCAATAATGGTTTTATTTACCTTAGGATCATGATCGAAAGTTCTTTTTGTGGCTACGCCAGCTTCACCTGCACCATAAATAATGATCCTTATCTTGTCCAGACTAGCATTTTTGATGTACATAAAAAAGTACTTTACAATTATTCTGTACGTAATTAGAAACAAAAAGTTACACAAAGTGTAAGTTATAATGGTCACTGCAGTAATCACATGCTCACCTGTAACCACAATGGCAATGGCATGCGCAAAAAACAAGATTAAAGAACTGAGCACAACCGCGAATAAAATGCGAAAGGAATCCTGTGCAGAAGTATATCTGACTATGCCTGCATAGGTTTTTACAGAGTAAAACACCATTGAGTTCACAATGATCATTAAGACTACTGCTTTATAAAAAGCCAGGAAATCGATATGATTGAGGGCAAAATTCTTCTGAAGGATTACTGCAAATAGCAAAGCTATGACACTTAAACAAATGTCAATTGTAAAGATAATCCAACGCGATACAATTTGTAGTTTTGTAAACATATAGGCTACATAAAAATGATCGTTACAAACCTAACAATAATTACACCAAAAAGGTTTACCAATAAATGAGCATTAATTTAATTCACACTGATTTAGATGCTTAACATTAATTTTTTCTTTAAAAAAACATAACAGAGCACTAAAGGTAATGTGGTTAATAAGAATAGGTATTCAAAATTGATCGGCCAATCAATAATAGCGATGATAATTAAGGACTGTACCAAAGCGTACAAGGCAGCAACCCATAAATGTGGCCATTTTTGATCATTAGCTAAAATCTGGTAGAAATGTAGCCGATGTGCTTTAAAGATATTCTGTTTCAACAGTAATCTATGAACAATGGTCAATATCGCATCTACGCCATATACTGATAAAAATAAAATATAGGCATAATTCTCCGTCTGAATGATCAGTTTAAATATTAGATAACTGATCCAAAAGGCGATACTTATACTACCCACATCGCCAGCGAAGCACTTGGCTCGTTTACGGAAATTAAAGAATAAAAATACCACACAAGCTAAAACAGGTAACCAGATTAAATCAGGTTCAATAAAAGATGCGATCTGATAATTCACATATTGTAAGCCTCCCAGAACAACCAGACTATATAGTCCGGTTATTCCATTAATGCCATCCATAAAATTATAGGCATTAATAATTCCTATCACCAAAATGTATAGTCCAATGCATATATACCAGGGATAAAGCTGAAATATATTCAAGGCAAGAAACAACAAAGTCACCGCAGTCAAGTGGAAAAAGATTCTGATCTTATTAGACAGAGTGATCCTGTCATCAATAAAACTAATTATTCCAATAATCAGCATCCCCAAAATTGGCATCCAAAACTCAGGATGTAAAATCAAACTACAGATCACAGCGATAAGAAAGATTACTCCCCCACCGCGTATAGTGACTTCGGCGTGTGAGCTTCTTTCATTGGGTTTATCAATGATGTTATAATGATCTGCAAGCTTAAAATAAAGCATCATCATTATAAACATCAATATAACTAAAATCAGGTATAGCATTATTTAATCATTTTCAATAAATAGCTACCATAACCACTCTTTACTAAAGGAGTAGCAATGGTACGAAGCTCTTCTTTATCAATAAAACCCATTCTATAAGCCACCTCTTCAATACATCCAACCTTTAAGCCCTGACGCTCTTCTATTACTTCAACAAATTGTCCAGCTTGCATCAAAGAATGAAAAGTTCCAGTATCCAGCCAGGCGGTGCCTCTACTCAAGACCCCTACCTTTAGCTTTCCTTGTTCCAGGTAAACTCTATTTACATCTGTGATTTCATATTCACCTCGTGGAGAGGGCTTAATATTTTTGGCAATTTCTACTACGCTGTTGTCATAAAAATACAAACCAGGAACAGCATAATCAGATTTGGGTTCTAAAGGTTTTTCTTCTATTGAAATTGCTTTATTATCCTGATCAAATTCAACAACCCCGTAGCGTTCAGGATCTGAAACCCTATAAGCAAATACGACTCCACCGTCTGGATCAGCGCTATTCTGCAGTAGCTTTGCCATTCCATCACCATAAAAAATGTTATCACCCAGAACCAGTGCAACCTTATCCTGTCCAATAAACTCTGCACCAATAACAAAAGCTTGTGCAAGCCCATTCGGTTCATGTTGTACGGCATAAGAGAATTTACAGCCCAAACTACTTCCGTCTCCCAGTAACTTCTCAAAGTTCGGCAAATCATGAGGTGTTGATATAATTAAAATCTCCTTAATACCTGCTAACATTAATGTTGATAGCGGGTAGTAGATCATTGGTTTATCGTATACCGGCATCATTTGCTTACTCATCACCAATGTTAATGGGTGTAGCCTAGTACCGCTTCCTCCAGCTAAAATTATTCCTTTCATCTATTTATTTATTGTTTCTTTCGTCAGATGGAGCCTTTGATGATTGAAATAATTATAGCCCTATGTGTTTAATAATTATTTCAATCATGTCGGGTTCATTATTTTTCAAGTAGATTTAATTCCTGTATACATTTTACAAGGCTATCCCTCCAATAGGGAATCTCCATATCAAATGTATTTTTAATTTTTGCCTTATCCATTACTGAAAAAGCTGGTCGAACCGCCTTAGTTGGATATGCAGAGCCTGGTATTGGATTCAATTTTACTGTAATCTCACTAATATCAAAAATTGCTTTAGCAAAATCATACCAGGAAGTTACCCCCTCATTGCTATAATGGTAAGTGCCATAAGCAAGTTTTTCTGATTCAATAATATCCAAAATAGCTCTTGCCAAATCAACTGCATAGGTTGGTGTTCCTACCTGATCGACAATTACACCTAATTCATCACGGTCAGCACCAAGCTTACGCATTGTTTTAAGGAAGTTACCAGCAAATTCTGAATAGAGCCAGCTTGTACGAAGGATATAATTCTCTTTTAAAACTTTAGATATTTCTAATTCACCTTCCAGTTTAGTTTTACCATAAACATTAATAGGCTGGGCAATATCATTTTCATTTAATAACTTAGGTAAATTCCCTTCGAAAACAAAATCTGTAGAAACATGTATAAGTTTAGCGTTATGCTCGGCACAAAACCTCGCCAAATTCCCTGCACCAACCTTGTTAATCTGCTCGCACAATTCCACATCGTCTTCTGCTTTATCAACAGCCGTATAAGCTGCGCAATTAATTACAAAACTTGGTCTTTCTTTAGAGAAAAGCCCAGACAGCACATTTATATCTAAAATATTTCCCTCAATTTCATCCAAAAATACAATGGTTTGATAGCCTCTTTCTTTACTAACCTTATATATACACTGACCAAGTTGACCAAGGCCACCAAAAACTAATATTTTATTCATATTTATTTTATTGAAAAGAACGGCAAGGACAAATCTCTTTCTGCAATGACTTTTTTGTCTTCATCAATTAGCCAATCGATATTCAAATCTGGAGAAGCCAGGTGAAATCCTTGTTCAGCATCCTTATTATAAAAATTATCACATTTATAAAAGAACTCGGCTGTTTCACTTAAAACTGCAAAACCATGCAAGAATCCTCTTGGAATATATAACTGCAATCTATTTTCTGCACTTAAACGTACGGCTACATGCTGGCCATAAGTTACTGAACCTGGTCTTATATCAACTGCCACATCCAAAACTTCACCCTGTAATACTCTTACCAGTTTTGCTTGTGCATGATCTCCCGATTGAGCATGTAATGCCCTGATTACACCATAAGATGAATAACTTTGATTGTCTTGTACAAAGGCACCTGACATTCCAGTTAACCTTTCAAAGGTTGCAGAGTTAAAACTCTCATAAAAGTAACCTCTGTTATCTTCAAATACTTTAGGTTTAAGGATAAAACATCCTTTTAATGCTGTTTCTTGTATTTCCATTAGATATTGTTGTATTGTGTATTGTAATAAGTTTGGTAATTCCCAGAGGTCACATTATTCAACCATTCCTCGTTTTCCAAATACCATTCTACAGTTTTTGTCAAACCTTCTTCAAACTGTAAGCTAGGAACCCAGTTCAACTTGTTTTGCAACTTAGATGAATCAATAGCGTAACGTAAATCATGCCCTGCCCTATCGGTAACAAAAGTGATCAGTTTAGCAGAAGTACCTACCTCACGACCTAGCTTCTTATCCATGATATTGCATAATAAATGAATCAAATCAATATTCTTCCATTCATTGTGACCGCCTATATTATAAGTCTCCCCAGCTTTCGCTTCATGGAAAATAACATCAATAGCTCTCGCATGATCTTCTACCCAAAGCCAGTCGCGCACATTCTCTCCTTTTCCATATACTGGAACAGGTTGATTATTTTTAATATTATTAATCGCTAAAGGAATCAACTTTTCAGGAAAATGATGAGAACCATAATTATTGGAGCAGTTAGAGATTACGATATCAATACCATAAGTATCATGATAAGCTCTTACAAAGTGATCCGATGATGCTTTTGATGCCGAATAAGGGCTATGAGGGTCATATGAAGTGGTTTCTATAAACATCCCAGTATCTCCTAAAGCGCCATAAACCTCATCTGTAGATACATGATAAAAGCGCTTAGTAGCATAATCATCTTTCCAAAACTCCCTTGCTGCATTGAGCAGATTTACTGTACCAATTACATTGGTCATCACAAAAGCTGTAGGATCAGAAATAGACCTATCTACATGAGATTCTGCTGCCAAATGAATAACCGCATCAAAATCTTCGTTCTTAAAGAGATCACTAATTTCTATGACATTTGTAATATCTGCCTTTACAAATCTGTAATTCGGCTTTTCCTCAATATCAGTTAAGTTAGCCAGATTCCCAGCGTAGGTCAATTTATCGAGATTTACAATCTCATATTGAGGATAGTTGTTTACAAAGCGCCGAACCACATGAGAACCGATAAAACCTGCTCCACCTGTTACTAATATTTTTTTACTTAAACCCATAATTAAATTTTCCTTAAACTCTGAGCCTCCTTTAACTTATAAAGTTGGCGATTTCTTTGCCTCTAATATTATACCAATTAGATAAAAAACCAATAAACGTCCCTACAACAACTACCCCTACCAGAATATAATATCGATACTATTAGCTGACCTTATAAATTTTGTTTTATCATTAAAATAATAACAACTGATCATTTAAAATTCAATAGCTTCCAAATAAATGTGAGAATAAGAATTTGTTTAAATAAAATCGTGTCAATACAATGCTGCGAAGATATTTTTATTTTTTTGGATTACCTATTCTTAATAAGAATAGCAATAATTCCATGATGACAGATTTCATTTTAAATCAGATATGATTTAATTCGTCTTAAAAATTAACTTTGTGTCCTATGAAAAATAAAAAGATCATAATTGCAATTGACGGACACTCATCCTGTGGTAAGAGCACAATCGCAAAGGCAATTGCTAAAAACTTAAATTATATATATATAGACAGTGGAGCGATGTACCGTGCTGTCGCTGTATTCTTCCTTGAAAACAAAATTGATATTACAGACAGAGATGACATATATATATTTAATTCTTTGAAAAATATGAAAATTGAATTCAAAGATGAAAGTCAGAATTGTTTTATACTATTGAACGGAATCGATGTGTCTTCTAAAATCAGAACCATGGAGGTCTCCTCATATGTTGCTAAAGTTAGCAGTTTAAAATCTGTAAGGAAAATTTTAACGGCGCAACAAAGAGAGATGGCCATTCATCATAACATAGTCATGGATGGCAGGGATATTGGAAGTTCAGTATTTCCAGATGCTTCGGTAAAAATATTCATGACAGCGGACTTAGAGGTTAGAGCAACCAGAAGGTTAAATGAAATGAGAAAGTCCAATGAAAAAATTTCCATGGAAGAAATAACAAATAATTTAGTTATAAGAGATCATTTGGATTCAACCAGAGTAGAAAATCCATTAATCCAGGTAGAGGACGCTACTGTTTTGGACAATTCAAGACTTACACACGAAGAGCAATTAAGTATCGCATTAGGAATTATCAAAAATAAGATGAAAATTTCCGAATTTGAAAACTCACTTTACATATAGTCATTTTGGTGAACACCCAACATTCAGTTTACTTATTTAATTGCGACAGCGATGCAATCATTTCTAATGAAACATATTTAGAAAACTGTCTTAAATATTCATATTTTAAAAAATGAATCCGCAGTTTGTTTCAGTCCTTCTTTAGTAGTTAACGGGAAATCAATGCCTAATGCCGATTTTATTTTTTCATTACTGACTGTATAATTCTCAGTCAACTTTCTTAAACGTCCCGTATTTAATGGCAATTTAAAAAAATCTCCCAAAATAGCCAACCCTTTAATTAAATTAGAAGGAACTTTCCAAAGTCTTGGTTCCTTGTTTAAAGAAGCGGCTAAAACACATACAACTTCATTAGTTGACAAAGATTCATCATCTGCCAACTGATAAACTCCAGAAAGAATATCTTTTTCTATGATTTTTGCGACTACAAAACAAAAGTTCTCAACGCTTAAGAAAGATCGTTTATTTTCAAAAGCAGCCAAAGGATAAGGAACACCTTTTTGAACAAACTTATATAGTAAATTTAAGTTCCCTTTATTACCAGGCCCATGGATCATACATGGCCTAAGGATATAACAATATTTCCCTTCTGGCAAAGCCTGATTTTGGATGTATTGTTCAGCCATCAATTTAGACTTTCCATAGTGAGTTTGAGGGTCTGGATTAATTCCTTCCGTTAAAACACCTCCAACAACATCTGCAGCAGCTTTCACCGAACTTATAAAAATGAATTTCTTAGCATCTGATTTCAAAAATGCATCATATAACCTTTTCGTCAACTCAAAATTAACCTGATAGTATTCATCGGCATTAGAAGTGCCTTTAAGATCATGTGCTTTACCGGCAAGATGGATAATTACTTCGGTATTTTTAAAAACTTTTGAATCGAATGTCGACAAAACTTCTCTAGATATCGAATTGATAGTGTAACCTTCATTTTCCAAATATGGAATTAAATTCTGGCCAACAAAACCAGAAGAACCTGTTATTGAAATTGCCATTAGATAAATTGGTTCAAAGTTTCCCTATTAATGTCTTTTCTTTCTATATCAAAAAACCATCCCCATTTATTAAAATATGCAAACGCAGATTTAACAAAGACCATAAACAACCTACTGCTTTTGTTAGCTCCTGAATCATACCCATGATATACAGAAACTTCTGGAAAGTAAATTGTTTTATACTTCTGATGCATTCTTCTAGATAAATCCCAGTCCTCGAAATACATAAAATATCGATCATCGTACATTCCAATTTCCTTTATTGCAGTTAAATTAAGAAGAGTAAAGCAACCAGAAAGTATAGGGGAATTATATGTGACATCTTTGTGAACGAACCGTAATTCATATTTTTCAATAAAACGGTTATAAATCATTTCGGGCTTCTTAAGCTTACGTAATAAAATACTTAACGGGCTTGGAAGCAATTTTGGTAAGTTTTGCACAGTACCATCTTCATTCAAAACACTCGGCATCATCATCCCAACATCTGTATTTTCGTGCATGTATGTGATCATCTTTGTCACAACATCATGAGTGAAGTAAATGTCAGGGTTTACAATAAAATGGTAATTTGAACCACAACTCAACGCTTCTTTGATTGCTATATTTTGAGCCACTCCAAATCCCGGATTGGATGGATTATGGATATAAATTATATTAGAATTGTGTGATTCAATCCACTGAAGATCGTTCAATGGTGAATTATCAATTAAATATAATGTGAAAGTATAACCTTGATTATAAAAGCTATTAATAGCTTTCATCAACTCTACTGGATTGTTTTTATAAAGAACTATACTAGCAGAAAAAGTAAAATTTAGCATTTTATTATCTACTTATATAAACCTCGTGCTTTCATCTCATCTATTGATTTGGCATAATTATCAACTTCAACTTCTTGATCATTTACCCAATCTGTAAACTTTTTAATTCCATCCTGAAATGAAACTTTAGGTTTAAACCCTAGTTTATTTTGTATTTTTTTCAAATCGGCATAATTATGACGAATATCTCCTAATCTATAATTACCTGTAATTGTAATAGGTACATCGATACCATAATTATCAATTAAACATCTAGCTACCGTCATAACATCTGTTGGCTCACCAGTTCCAACATTAAAGATTTCATTATTTGCATCTTCGCTTTCTATACCTAATATTGTAGCATCTACAACATCGTCTATAAAAACAAAATCTCTTGTTTCTTTTCCATCTTCAAAAATATTAATACCATTTTTATTTTTGATCTGCGTTGAAAAAATCGATAAGATTCCAGTGTAAGGATTTTTTAGTGATTGCCCTGGACCATATACATTCTGATATCTAAACGAAACTGCAGCAATGCCTAGAGTTGGTGCAACTGTCATAATCATCTGCTCCTGATTTTGCTTTGTAATTCCATAGACCGATGACGGATGGATTTTTGACTCTTCGTCTGTTGCCATTAATTCTAAAGGTCCACTTCCTTCAATTCTCACTTCAAAATCACCAATATCCATGTCTTTTGAAGTTCTATGCTTTGGATATACAATTTCATTTTCTGAACTTTTGTATTTGCCCTCTCCATATAATGAGCGTGATGACGCTAAAACAATTTTTTTGATCGAATGAGGTTGGTTGGCTAAAATATCTAATAGGATCGCAGTACCGTTAATATTTACGTCAACATACTTATGAATTTCATACATGGATTGCCCAGTACCAGTTTCAGCAGCATAGTGAACGATAACTTCCTGACCATCGAGTGCCTTTTCCCAATCCTGCTTAGAAGTAACTGTTCCTCTAATAAATTTGACCTTATTTCTAATATTATTATATAATACAGAGGTTACTTCTGCATTATCTCCATGTATTTGAGGGGATAATGAATCTAAAATAGTTACTGTATGCCCTTTTGATATTAGTTTCAGAGCTAAATTACTCCCTATAAAACCCGCGCCTCCCGTTATTAGTATATTCATGTTTTCCTTGTAATGTAATTCATTGGTTTACAAATATAAATATTTAGATGTAACCTAGTTAATATATAAAAGCTTAACTTGACTCTTAATCAAGTGATTTATTGAATATGATTTAGCAATTCTTATCGAAATTTGACTATAATAAGTCTCCTGATAAATTTCAACAAAGAGTACCCAATTAAAAGAAAATACTCAAATATTCCAATGACCCCGAGCTTATAACCATCTTTAATGTTCTTCAAATCACCTTTTTCCATTTCGACCAGGTTTGATGATAACCCTGAAAAGCCAAAGCTTGGTTTGCCGCCACCTGTTGTAACGTAACTTTCATTAAGCAAGACACAGGTACCTGCCTGGCAAATTCGAACCCAGTAGTTACAATCTTCCGTATGTTTTTGATTCTCATCAAACAACCCTACCTTATTTATGACTTCCTTTCTAAAAATAACTGAAGGAGTAGAAAAAAAGTTCCTATACAATAATATTCTGGAAGTTATAATGGTTAGTCTCGAAAACTTCTTCTTTAAAAACCTACTCACATGCTCTCCATTTCGGTTACAACCAAGTAAAATCACATCGGGATTATTAACTAAGATCTCAAATTGAATTTTTAATTTATCTTTATGCCATTCATCGTCTGAATCTAAAAATGCAATATACTCTCCACTTGCAGATTTAATACCTACGTTCCTTGCTTTAGAAACACCCTCATTTTTTTTATTAATTAATAACACACTGAGGTGTACATTATGTGCAATAAATTTTTCTACTATTTCCTGCCCTTTATCTGTACTGCCATCATTTACTATTATAATCTCAAGATCATTAAATGTTTGATGCTTTATAGAATTTAAGCTTTGTAAAATAGTTGCTTCCGCATTATACATTGGTATAACTACACTAATCATTATTAATCTCCTTTAAAGGGTCCCAGCTTTGGGTTTCAAAATTAAACTTCTTTATTGGTCTGGCAGGTGCTCCAACAGCGATTACATTAGCAGGAATACTTTTAGAAACTACCGAATTCGCCCCAATTATAGATCCATCACCTATTATTACACCAGGCAATATAGAAACAGACTCTCCTATCCAAACTCTATTACCAATTACAACCTCCTTTGAAGATATTGGTCTTAAGGCAGGGCTGATAAGTGGTGAACTACCCAAATTATCACCTGCAGAATAATTACCGTGACTAGAATCAGATATGTAAATTTTGCTGGCCAGAAGTACATTGTCTCCAATAACAACCTTGGACACTGCAGTAATATGTACATAATCATGAATCTGAACATTATTCCCAATATGCATTACCACACCATTCCCCTCCGGATAAGCCTCTAATCTACATCCAAATCCCATTCTAAAACCGCTTCCCCAAGTAATGCTTTTTTTTCCTCTTATATCACTCGGCAACATTATCAATTTCGCAGAAGAATAGAAAATCCTTGTGAAAACCCATGACTTCAACAGAATAAAGCAGCCCCATAAACCATAAGTCTTATACATATTTAATTCAATAATATTTGTTAAATAAAACTAATCAACGCTAAAAATATTAACCAACCATTTCTGTAATGATAATAAATTAGGTTTGTTACTTACTTCAGATAATAAAAATGACTCATTAATTTCTGGATTAAGTTCATTAAAAAAGGCAACATATTCCTTGGAATAAATCTGCGTATCATTTTTAATATTATGGTTGTTAGTAAGAATTTTTGTATTTGATGCCATCGCCTCTATAACCCTCATAGAAAGTCCAGTTTGATTTGGACTACTCACATCTACCATTATTTTTGAATTGACCAATATATTAAGATATTCTCTCCTCGGCATTGGCTTCAATGAAACTATCTCTCTATTCAATTTCCGGCCTAATAACCTTTCTTTGATATATGAAGTAAAAGGCATATACAGAAATGCCTTTACCGAAAATCCATTTTTTGACGAAAATTCAATGAATTTTAATACTGCTTCATACCTTTCCGGAAAAAACCATCCCATAAAGAAAAAATCATATTTCTTATGCTCTACATTAGACCTTGCATTTCTTGAAACATCATCAGTAAAAAATAAAGGCAAATAACTCAAAGAAAGATGTTGTTTACAATCTGCAAAATCAAATGAGTATACCTTATCAAACAAAGGAATCAGATGCGAAAAGCAGTTAGTTTTGTTAGAATCCCATTGATACATAATCATTATAGCTTTTGGGCTCCTATCCCTAAATTTTACCAAAAATTCTTTTGATAGCATAAAACCACGAATTACAAACAAATAATCAAAACTACTCACATCAAATTTCTCAAATACTTGATTATAGTGATGGTTTTGATATGTCTTTAGACTTTTATTAAAAAAATTATTAATTATTTTAAATATATTTCCATATTTCCTTTCGGGGTAGAAAGTCACTTCAGCACCTAGAGCGATTAAGTTCTCTTTTATCAAAATGTGATAATCGTGAAAAACCGGGCCAATAAAAAGAACCTTTTTATTACTTAACATATTTGATCAAAGGTAAAGTTTGAGAATTTGTAAATCGAAAAGACTCATATAATCCGGAACACACAATTAATATAAAGAATGGGGCCATGATCAGTGGTTCTGAAAAATTCGCTAATATAATTATCACAAAAAAAAGCCACTTTTTATTAATCACAATTCTTTGTTTAAATAAATAGTAAAACCAAAAAAAACTAAATAACATTCCAAATCTAGATAAAAAATACATAATTGAATTTGAGCTTCGTCTGTCGAATATATTATCTATAAACTCTTGAGAATAGCCATTTAGAATAGAATTTTCGTTGTTTTTAACCCGTTGATATGTTTTTTCTGAAAGCCCTAATCCTGTGATAGGGTAACGTATCGTAAGATTTACACCCTCAACAAAATCATAAATCCTTAATACAGAAGATGTAACTTCAGTATTTGCAGTGGCACTATCTTTAAGTTTCGATTGATAATTAAAAATAAATAACGGTAGGGTAACTATTGCCAAACTTGAAAGTATAATTAATTTTTGCACAATACTCGTATTTTTAGAAAATAGAATTACAACAAACTGCAACAAAAGTATTCCGATACCAGTAGTAGAATAGGTCGTGAAAATCAAAAAAACTGATAGAACTTGTAATTTCCTGTTTTTAAATATAAATGAACTGATAAAAAAGAGAATGTTCATATAAATCTGTAGTATACCTGGTTCCCAAAAAATACCTTGATTACGATAAAAAGTTATGCCAAACAAATCAAAACTACTATTATAAAAAAACAAATAAATAAAACTATTCGTGTAGATATTTGAAGTAGTTATATTAAATAAAAAATTACCAACAATAAAAGATAAAATAAATGCTATAAGGGCATGAATTGCTATTACTTTGAGAACAGGATGAAGTAAATTAATCAGGTTAATATTTTTACTTTTTATATAGACTAAAAATAGCCCGATAAAAGCAGATCTCAAATAAAAAGTAATGTAGGGTAATGAATCATTTTCAAACGGAACCAGTAAATAATGAAGAGTTAAAAAAAAACCTAGAGATAAAGTTATAACTATATAAGTCAATAATGAATTTCTATTAATTCCATGCTGTAAATCTTTAAGAAAAAGAACTAATAATACAATAATTGCTAATACACTTAAAATGTTTCCAAATAGAACTACATAAACCGTACCCGTTAATGCTATAGTTAAAAATAAAAAAATCTGATCCAATCTCATAAAGGTAATTTTGTCAGGGATTAATTAGAAATCAATTATTAACATTATATGACTTGATTCCCTTCAAGAGAAAGTACATGATATATCCTAAAGATACGGATAGGTAAAATATAACACTAACATAAGAATAACTTTCTAGTGAACCTAGTCTATTAAAGTACAAAAAGCAGTAACACAAAACAGAAATAAGCAAGGCGCTAATATAGATAAACAACAATTCTCTATAGTGCAATTTTGCATTTATAACAAAGCTTATAGGATCAAGTAAAGTGAAAAATAATAAACCAACAATTACAATCTGTACATAGCGAATTCCCGCCTCATGCATTGGTAGTATTGCTTTTATTAACCATGGCATAATATAAAATGTGCCAAAAGTTATTACTACCAAGTAAGTTAAAATTTCCAGGTAATACAATCTAAATATTCTTATTAAGTCTCTTTTACTACTGCTATTTTGTGCTAGGGCTTTCATAAATTTAGGGAAATTTAAGTTACCTAAAGCACCTGGTACTACAGAGAAAAGACCAACATAAACAAAAACAAGATAATATTCTCCTAAAGCTTTCATTCCAAGATCTAACCCAATAACCCACCTTTCAAGCTGTAAATTAATGTAGTGTAAAATACCAGTCAAAAAAGGAACAAAACCTAATTTTATAATGAGCCTTAGATAAACAATACTTTTAAAATTAAGTTTAAATGCAAAATCCTTATTAAAAAGGTAGGAAAAAAATACTAAAAAAATCGGTTGAAGACCAACTAAGGTAACGGCTCCGTAAATAGAGTGGCTGTAAAGTAATGGCATTGCTATAAAAGACAAGACAATACTAGACAACGTAATCAAGCTCAATTTATTAGTCCTTGATAACGCAATATGCATATTTGAAATCCAGTTGCCCCAAAGAGAGAATAAACCTACAATTATTCCGATAGTCCAAAACCAACTTACAGAAATAAAAAAATTTAGTATTGAAACACAGCTAATAAGAACAAGAAAAAGCAAAAACAAATAAGTGACTACAGCATCATTTGTCTTTCTTTGTCTTAAAACGGAAAATGAGATAACTCTATACCCACCATAAATGACTCCCATCTGGAAAAAATTAACGATTAAGATCATTGACTGAAAAAGTGCCATGTACCCCAAATCTTCTTTACTCAAGATATCCATGAAAAAGTAACTTTTAATAAAGGTTACTAGAGAGCTAAATATAGTAACTGCTATGTACCCATATTTTTCGAAATAATTTTTCATGAACTCATTTCACTTTCTATGGCATATCTCACGTCATCGATATTTTTCTTACTATACAACTCTCCATGGGGCCATGGATTGCCTACATTTTGCATAGCGATTAATTTAGCTAGATAAGTTAGTAAATTAGTCCCTTTATTGAATTGCTTATGTCCTCTAAGTAAATCATAAACATCTTCAAATGTTGCACAATAATTAACGTTATCAAAAATATCAAAATATATCTTCCCAAGTACTATTACAGGCTTTCCAAGTACTGCAGCTTCAAACCCTGCGGTGCTGACCAAAGTTACTACAACCCTTGACCGTAAAATAATTTCCTTAGAGGAAATCTCAGCCTTGATAAATCTTAAACTTGGAAATCTATTTTTAAGATTTCTCCAGTGTTTTTGCATTAAATATCCAGCTTGCGCGGGATGCTCTTTAACAACCAAAAATTGATCTTCCGGCAAGCATTTTAAAAGGTTTTCAACTAATGCAAATTGATTATCATAATAGGTCGACATATAAAATAGAGTCGCCTCAGGTTCAAAATGCATTGGATAAAATACACATTCATCATTATTCTTCAAATTCGACAAACTATCATATGAGCCACTTCTTAATACATAATTAAAATAATGCCTAATCTCATTAAAGAAGTAATCCATCGCATTTCCATAACAAATTTGCCTAATAATCTTACGTTTAACAGCAAACCGAATATAGATATTTAGAATTAGCTGTTTTATCAGAATCTTAAGCCTTGATACATCTTTTCCAAGCTTATACTCCTTAATAAATGGATTGTCTATTGGCCCAGAATTAACCTTATCTACATATGCCTGAGCATCTTTTAAATTCTCTTCACTAGGTTGGATAATATTTAACCTTTCAGGCATCGAGCTATGAAAAGGATTCACATGCCAGTAAAACGATTTTCCAACTGGAAATGCTCCAAAGGCGAGGTATCTTATATTTCTTTTACGCGCCTCTATATACATTACCTCAGAAATCTCCAATGCAACTACTTCATTAACGATGAAATTAGGTTTATATTTATCGTAAATATCGGCCCAAAAAAAGACACATTTCTTGAGAATCTGGAGTCTTTCTTCCTGTGTGTGACCAACTATATATCTATCTGATCCAACGGAATGATCTAAATAAGGAAAGTCAATATCTGCTTCTTTAAGGTTTTCATACTCCTCCTCTAAACAACCAACTACCACTCCCCCACGCTCCTCAACATTTTTCTTTTCTTTTAAATTTAGCGTTACATGGATTGAATCATAAGTATCCGAGACTAATACAGGAAAAAAATTTGATTGATAATCGCGTGAAAAAAAAAGCACTAATGGTTTTCTATTCATAATTTTCTTAGTAGAATATAATATTGAGACATTTTATTAAACAAACCCTTTACCAAATAAGATATATTCATCTGTACTATCAGTTGATTGATAAGATGGTGTAACAACAAATTTTGAAAATTCTTCAACCTGTTTCAGTCGGTTAATATCCTGATTTATTTTCGGGAAGAGATAGGAAGAGTTTAACTCCCATTCCCAATTGTCATTTCTTTTCCAAAGATTCTTATTTCTATGCTGATCTATAAGATAATTGAAACTATTTATAGAAATACCAATCCAATC
This sequence comes from Pedobacter sp., assembly GCF_041645105.1. Lineage (GTDB taxonomy): Bacteria > Bacteroidota > Bacteroidia > Sphingobacteriales > Sphingobacteriaceae > Pedobacter. The sequence goes on along the minus strand of NZ_JBAZQQ010000006.1, from coordinate 95,537 downwards.
TAAAAATTTATCTAAATTAACAGGTGGCTTCTGAATATACTCTTTAACTAACTCTAATCCCTGCTCCCTTGTCATCCTTCTTAATCTAATTTCCCTGGAAGCATGATCTGTCACTTTTCCATACCCATGTTTAAGGAACTTAATATAATCATGCACATCTGAATAATTATAACAGTCTATATCATTATAAGTATCAAACGTTCTTGTTTGTTCGTGGGTTTCATAATTATAGCTACGAATCATCTCTTCGTGTTGCGCCTTAGTATCCCACCTAATGTAATTATTTAAATATATACCCCTTACACCTATCCGTTCTAGCTCTTTGTCGTCAGGGTATTTAAATTGCACTATATCTTGTTCTGTTATCCCATCAAATTCATTGATAAAATCCTCTGCCTCAAAGCCCATTAAATCATGTTCTTTCCTATATTTTCTCGTCATTTCTACTTCATCCAAATGAGAAAACATTCCTACTTGATCAACACCTTGATGAGCACCCCAAATAATTAATGGAATCTTAAATTTGACCGCCACTTGAACCGGATATACAGTTTGTCCTGCTAAACAATGCCAATAAATACTACCCATTTGACGCAAGCTTGCTCTCGTTATTTTTTTGACTGTTTCAGGGTTCACCGTTAACGTCATAATATCACAATCAAACTCCATTCGTAACTTGGCAAGGTTTCTAACTCCAACGTCAGTATTGTAATGTTTATTATAGGTAACTAACAATGGATTCATTCCTAATACATTTTTTACTGTATGAACAATAAAAAATGAATCCCTAGCCCCGCTTACAGGAATTATGCAATCATAGTTAGTATTTGATAAGTTCTTATAATTATCAAAAATATCCTTTAATTTATCGAATCGAGAATTCCAATCTAAAGTATCTTTTTCTTCATGAACAGTACATCCACTACATACACCATCTTCATTAAATACTATATTTAGCGGATGATTCTCAGGATAAAGGCAACGTGAGCAGTATATCATATAACTTCTTTTTCTATCCTAATAAACAACATATTTTCCAAAACCTCTTCCGTCTTCTTATTTAAGCGCAGTTGACCATCGTACTCAGAATCATTATAATCCGCAAAAGTCTCCAATCTGATATCCAAATTCCTTTTAATTATCGATTTTGTAATATTTACACTATGTTCCGTAAAATGGAAAAAATTAGCTGCACAAGCGGCGGAAACATTTGTTTCATTAAATACTTTAATAAAATCATTTGCATTTTTTGCCCCTCCGCAACAAATAACTGGCACATTAGCTACTTCACAAACACTATCTATTAAATCCAGGTCATAACCCAAATAAGAACCGTCTCTATTTACGGAATTAATCAGAATCTCTCCAGCCCCTAAATCTTGTACCTCCTTAGTAAATTCAACTATCGAAAGATCAAGTGCTTTCTGATTCACATAATCAAAAACTTGATATCCTTTATCAGTTTTCAAGGCATCAATAGATATCACTACGCATTGATCTCCAAAAACATTGGCAGCTCCTGAAATAAGTTTTCTATTTAGTAATGCAGACTGATTTAATGAAATTTTATCTGCTCCACAATGCATCAATTCTCTAATCTGATCAATAGTCTTTATACCGCCTCCTATTGTTAATGGAACATGACATTTTAACGCAGCATTTTTTATCATCAAAAAGTCAGGTTCTTGATGATTTTTAGTAGCACTAATATCTACCAGTATAATCTCATCAATCCCCCATTTATTTAAAAATTCAATGGCAATTGTAGGTTTTCCTACTGGCAAATATTTTTTAAACCCGATACTTTGAACTACAATCCCGTCTTTAACAACTAAACTTGCAGCGACTCTCTTTTTTAGCATGACTATTTAATTGAATTGAAAAAATCTCTAAATAATTTTAAACCATTTGTTTGACTTTTTTCTGGATGGAACTGAACTCCAAATATATTTTCTTTCTGTACTGCAGCCGTCACTTTAATATGATAATCACAATAAGCACTAACATAATTTGAGTCACAATCAAGATAGTAACTATGATCAAAATAGAAATTTGAATCTTTGGAATTTCGACTAAATAATGGTTCAACATGATTTATTGAAACGTCATTCCACCCAACATGGGGAATTGCAAACTCCTTTGGCAATTGTAATTTCTTCACTCGGCCTTCAATCCAATTCAATCCATAATGAATCCCATTCTCTTCAGATAGTGTCGCCATCAACTGCATTCCAACACAGATACCAAGAATTGGTTTTTTCTTATTAAGAACCTCTTCATTAAGAATTACGTCAAGACTTCTAGATCTTAAATTGTTTGCAGCTTCTTCGAATGCCCCAACCCCTGGTAAAATAAGTACATCTGCATTCTTAATGACATTCTCATCATCAGAAATAACCAATTTGTTATATCCTAAATATTTAATTGCATTAGAAACTGAATAAGTATTACCGACTCCGTAATCAATGATTACAATATTTTTCTTTAAACTCATAAACCTACACCTACCTCAAATTTTGGAACCCATCTATGATTTTCATCTTTCTCAAATAAATCCTTATTAACAGACTGATCAACTTTTTCCCAAAATTGCGCTTCTGAAATATCAATATAATCACAAAAACTCTTTATATATTTAGGCGAACAAGCCCCGTCATACTTTTTGTTTAATGTAATTGCCTCATCACGAGTCATCCTTCCTAAGCGGATATCTTCGTTCACATAGTCACTTATACGGCCAAATCCAAATTTCAAATATTTTATCATTTGATTCAATCCAACCCAGTCTTCATCTAATGATGTAATTCCCAATGGGTCTCCTATATCCTTTGGCGATTCATTTCTAATATCTAAACCTCGCAAAGCAGAGAAGTTACCATTATCAACTAAAGACCAGTCTTTCCAAAAATAGCCTAAAAATGTAATTCTCAAATTAGCATCTTCCATTTCCTTTTCTGAAGGGTAGTTATATTGAAGAATATCTCGCTTTTTTATTTCATCATTTAGCATCCAGGTAATATCCCCACCACCAAGCGTATTCATTTTTCTCAAATTATTACCATCACTCCCACTTTTCCCCATTACATTTAAATCTCCTAATTGCAACGCAGAATTTTCGCCCCACCATATTAAAGGTATTTGATATGCAATAGCTAATCTGGGAACACTACTGAATAATGCCAGCTCTGTTGATTTTGCCCAATTAGTATATTCAAAGAATCCTTTACGCATTAACTTTTTCCAAACCTTTGGCCCTGGGTTAATAGATATACAATCAAATCCATGAGCAACCATATTAGAAACGTTATCAACACCTCTCTGTGTTACCTGTTCTGGGGGATACCCCAAGCTCACTAATAGGGGGTTCATCTTTAATACGTCTTTCACAAAAAACGCTTGGCGAGTGCTATCTTTACCACCACTTACACCAATGATACAATCATATCCAGAGTGCGAATTGGCCTTACCGAAGGCTACAATACCATCTAATTCCTTTCGTCTCTCGTCCCAATCTACCGTTTTTAAGGTCTCGAAATAATTACAGGCTGGACAAACGCCTTTATCATCAAACTTTGTACCTGGACGAGTATCGACTTGTAAACACTTCTTACAATATTTCATAATTCACTAGATAAAATCCCATACTCAACAATATCAACATATTGACCATGCTTAAAAATAGCATGTCTCCTTAGCCCTTCTTTTCTCATTCCTAGTTTCTCTGCTAATTTCTGCATACCTAGATTGACAACTGACGTCCCGCAATAAATCCTGTGTAAATTTAAAAATTTAAATCCATGATTTACCATCAGGCAGCCCGCTTCGTACATAATTCCTTTACCCCAATAACTCTTATCACCTAGCAGAAAAGCAATTTCTGCATTACTATCAATCCAATTGATATTTTGTAAACTTATATTTCCAATATGTTGATTATTGGTCCGATCAATAATAGCTAATACCAAGTCCGATTTTGAAGAATTAACACTGCTGATATAGCTTAACAATTTATCCTCAGTCATTGGGAACCTTCCATGAGCGTTGAAATAAGTAATTTCAGGATCGTTTAGCCACAGGGCGTAATTACCTTTTATATCACTTTCATTTAGTGCCCTTAAATATATTCTTTCGCTTTCTAAAAAAGTTTCTAAATTCATTTGATCGACAGTTTTTTTAAAATATCAATAATTAAATTGTCTTCATTGGTTTTAATCCCCAAGTCCTGATCTATAAGAGGATCATTTTTTGAATCCTTTTCAAAAAACCTAACAACTGGCTTATCCATTAAATCGGCTTCAATTAGTATGGATGAAAAAAAACCAACAACAATATCAGAGAAGTATATGCTTTCATTAGTATTAATTTCAGGTGGTAAAATAGTGAAATTGGCTTGCCCAAAGAATATATTCTCCAATTCTTTAACAACTTGATTCGGGTGCATTTTAACTAGAATCTGTGTAGCATCTCTGAACTCAACAGACGAGTCATTAACACAATTTACCAATTTAATAGAAGCCGAAAGTTCATCAAAACCATAAGTATCTAAACCATTTACATTAGAAAGAGGATCTGGTGCGAAAAGGATGATTCTCTTTTCTGTGTCTAAACCAATATTCTTAAAGAATAATTCACGCGTGATTTTAGGTTTCCAGTTTTTTAGCCACATATGATACGGATTTCCTGATATATATAAGCTTTCTGAACTTATTCCTTCATCAACAGCAATTAGTCTTGCTCTTTCATCTAAAACCCAAATATCATTAGGTAAATTTAAATTCCCTTTGTCATCTCTAAATCTATTGGAAATAGAAGTCCAATGATCTACAAAAGACTTTATATGTATCCCTCTTCTTTTTGCCAAAAGGATAGTAGTCTTTTCAATATTTGATGTATAGGAAGTACCAGTAAATATTAAATTTGGTTTAAAATCATCTATTATTTTTTCAAGTTCAAGATCCGAATTTATAATAGTGACTTTAGACCGAAAATCGGTATAAAAAGAATATTCACGATCAGAAATGACCAATAAACCTGATGGATCAATTTCATCAGCAATAGCTAAACAAGGCTTAGCTCCTCCTGGATCACTAAATACAATAAGAATTTTATCCCCGGGTTTCTGCTTAAACACTTTTTAGTTCGTCTAAATTCTCAAATATTTTATGAAAAGCATTCACTACATCATCTAAATCTACATTTGTCATTCCTGGGCGCATAAACTCATGCGTGAATAACGTATCATAGTGCATTTTTTCGGTAATTGGACATAATCCCTTTGGGTAAGTTAAATTCTTGTCAGTCAGTTGATGTTCATATGCCCAAGCTGCTTTCTTTTGATAGAGTGGCTGTAAGTATATTGGCATTACATAACCTGCACCTAATAAAGGGGCCGTTTCTCTTAAAACCGCTGAAGGCAATTCTGCTTTCAAGGCATTAACAAAAGTATTTCGATCAATTCCAACAATATTTTTATTAAACTTTATTGGATGTACATAATAAGTATGCACTGAACCCTCTGTTGGTATTGGCTGCAATTCTAAACCGCTTATGCTACTCAATTGTGAGTTTAGATAGTAAACGTTCTTTAATCTTTCAGTCAATAACGACGGTAATTTCTTTAACTGCTGAATTCCAATAGCACATTCTATTTCTGTCATGCGATAATTAAAACCAATCATATTGGTAAGGTCTTCAATAGCTTTTGGACCAACAACATTTTCTGCATGGTTACGAATCATCTGACAGCGGTCTATCAAATTACTATCATTTGACGTAATTACACCACCCTCTCCTGTATGGATATGTTTATGATAGTTTAAACTAAAAACACCTAAATCACCAATTGTACCAACGTTTTGGCCTTTATATTTAGCCATTGGCGCCTGTGCGCAGTCCTCAATAACATACAGATTATGTTGCTTAGCTAAAGCCATAATGCTATCCATTTCTGCAGGATGTCCAAAAATATGAACGATCAAAATGGCTTTAGTCCGTGGGGTGATACAAGCTTTTATACTCTCCGCCGACATACAAAATGTTACTGGATCGATATCAGCAAAAATGGGAATACCACCATAAACAAGGGGAGCGATTGCGCTGGCAGACATTGAATAGGGAGATACGATAACTTCATCTCCTGGCTGAATACCAATTGCCCCCATAGCTGTAAATAAACCTGATGTATTCGAGTTTACAGATACCGCATGTTTAACATTAAAGGCTTCAGCCCAAGCTGATTCGAAAGCCCTAACAGTTGGACCACCTAAGAAATCACTGTGATACGCTCCCAAAAACTGAGAAAGATTGCCGGTATCCAAGACTTTCATCACGGCATCTTTTTCTTCCTGTCCAATTGTATTATAAGCAGGAAAAAGCTTAGTTCTTATGGCTTCGCCTCCATTTATTGCTAACTTTGCCATACTATTTATTTTTATAATTTAACATTTTAAGATTTAGGTTTATCGAAGTTAAAAAGTTGTCTTCTAAACTACGATTATCTGTAAGTTTTAAACTTTCAAGTATTACAGAATTCATATAATTTTTCAGACATTTTTTTTTGCTTAAATTTTCTTGAAGTATTAAAGGTTGTAAAAATCCTGATTGATCAGCGGCTTTATAAACATCAATAGTATTGCCAGCATTTATTATTGATATTTTATATTTTTCAAAATATAAATCAACCTCAAAATGAGAAAACTGTACACGACTAAGGCCTAAAACACTTATATTAGTTTTATTCCAGAATGCTTGAAAAGACAAGGTTGGATCATTTTCAAACTGATCGAATTCCATATTATGTATTTTCACTTCATTTAATGTAATTTCTGAATCCATTAAAAATTCTAAAAGATCCATAGCATGACTACAATTATTTACAAATCCCCGTTGGTATCTAATAGCAATATTTGTTAATTGCTCATTATTAAGGTTCGTATTTATGTATTCTTTCAGTTCTAAAAAATCTGGCTGAAATCTTCTGATGTAGTTTACCAATATTTTCGATTGTCCAACACCATAGGCATCTTTGAGTTTTGCCATTTCAACGTTGTCATTTGAGATCGGCTTTTCGCAAATGATCGTCTTCACTTTAGCATCAATTGCATCCCGCAAAAGTTGATAATGAGTAAATGTAGGTGTACAAATACTTATAATATCAAATGCGGCTAATGTCTCAGGAGTAGTATCAGTAACAATTTTACATTGATATTTTTCGGCTACCTGTTTTGCAAGTCCGCTATTGATGTCATAGATACTAACTTCAGTTCGGGAATTTAAATACCATGCCTTTACATGTGTTTGCACGTCATCATTATCAATGTCATACTGAGCACCAATATTTCCACAACCGATTACCAATACCTTATACATATTATTCTTTCCTCATTTTATTCAAGAGGAAAGTATACTTAATTTCTGCTACTTTCCAGTCTTCTTCAGTATCGATATCCTGAACTTCTGACTCCGGCATTTCCAGACCCACAGAAACATCAGAAAACAGCTTTTTATTTTGCATAAACAAAGCTGTTTGTATAAAATAAAACTGCCCACAATCATGGTATGCCGGTGGCAGGTCCTGAGATCTGGTATTGATATGTTCAGGCCAATTCATTTTAATAAGTCCATTCTCGATTTTGAATGATCTTAGTATAGGAAAACCAAAACTAACAACTGGTACAACTGTTTCCGCATTTTTTTCTAATAGTAAATGATAAGCTTTATTTAATTTTTCAGCAGTTACAAATGGCGCGGTCGGATAAATACAGCATGCATATTCAAACTCTTGCCCAATTTCGCTATACATTTCTAACACTTCAGTGATAACCTCTGCTGTGGTTGCAAAATCATTGGAATTTTCTTTAGATCTTAAGAAAGGTACTTTTGCACCGAGTGAAATAGCCAATTCTGCAATTTCATTATCATCAGTAGATACCATAACTTCATCAAAACAACCAGCTTTTAAAGCTGCATCTATTGAGTATTTGATAATCGGACTTCCTAGAAACTCTTTAATATTTTTTCTGGGAATTCTTTTGCTCCCACCGCGAGCAGTAATGATGGCAAGGCATTTTTTCATAGTTTTGTTAATTTATCTCAAATAGATCTTTTAACTTTTGTTCAGGTATATCAGGTCGTAAAGTTTTACCTATCTCTAGGAATTTTTCCTTATTCTTTTGAATTAGTCCAGGAATGATTACATATGGTGTAGAGCTATTGAACGTAAAAAATATAGCTAATCTACCTTCTTTACATCGGCTACCATAATGATAACAGGCAGCTGGATCTACAAAAATAGATTCACCAGCCTTACCATAAAAATATTCAACCCTACCATCCCCTAGTTCTTTTTTAAAGTCTTCATCATTAATTCTTCTAATCAAAACGGAGCGTTTCATTTTTTTTGAATCGGTTCTATTGATAAAAACAAAAGGTCCTTGATCAACAGTATTCACATCATTTAGGTACATAATTCCATGAAATGATTTGCTATCCCCAAAATCTTTATGCCAATATTGACTTTCCCTTAATTTCCCCTCAGTTGGGTAGCTATATAATACCTGTAAACTCTCGAATAGAAGTTTCCCACCAAAATAGTCCATTGCAGGATCTAATATTTCTTTTGAAAAAGCAAGTTTAATGATTGGATTATCAATAGTTACATCTTCATCACGCATCAAATTCTTAAATGGTGCACCCGTAGGTTTAGGAATAACTTCAGCAATCCTACTTTGATAAATTGATTTAATCCCCTCCAGAGTTTCGTCAGAACAAGTTGGGCCAACAGTAAAACCTATTTCGTTTATTAGAGAAGTACTCTCTAAAATAGGTGGCTCTGGCTTAGAAAACGATCTAAGGCTTATGTTTGACAGCATTGAAAACTTACGTAAAGCAATCAAATGAGCCCGTAGAAAGTTAATCTTATACTTCAATTTTTTCATTATTCTAAAATTTACAAATGAGAAATCCAATCATAACATACTTGGCTAGAAATTTTCTTAGCAGGAATTCCTACGTAAATGCCAGGTTCGGTTATTGATTTATTAACTAGTGACATTGATCCAATCATTACATTATCGCAAATAGTTACTGGTCCTAAAATGATTGAGCTCGTACCAATCACAACATTATCGCCAAACTCAAAAACTCTTTGTTCTTTGTGCTTTTTCAGGTAAAGCTCGTCATTCGGCGATCGACCTCCTAATTTCACTCCCGACATTATTACAACCCTACCCGTCGAGAAAACGCCATTTCCTCCAAGCAATATTCCACCAGGATGGGTAATAGACAATTTACTTACATTGATGGAGAATGACATAAGTTCAATACCATAAACTATAAATAAAAAGCGATCCATCGTAACACTTATTAATTTACCAAAAAACGGAATATTATAGTAGAAAAATCTAGATATTTTTAAATGTTTTGTAATCTGCCACTCAATTTTAAATATCTTACCAATTCCTAGGCCTAGTCCCATAGTTATTACGATTAAATCAAATCAAAAGTAAGCGGTGTACCTTTTTTAACGGATCTATTTATTTTTTTCCCAAGCATTGTTTCAAAATATTTTGGAGAAATCCCTAATCCTGGTCTAATAATCCGAATGTTTTGCTCATTAAATATTTCTCCTTCATTCATATCTTCAACAACATAAATAGAGCGTTTAAACATTTGACTCTTTTTCTCCGCTTCCATAATGCCATAGGTTACATTTCCTATTCCTAAATAAGCTCTCTCAGACTCTTCTACTAGCATCTTAAATTCTGCAGGTTCTAATGAAAAAGCAGAATCGACTCCACCCTCAGCTCTATCAATAGTAAAATGCTTTTCAATAACCCTAGCACCCAACGCAACAGCTGCTACAGACACCCCAATCCCTAATGTATGATCTGAGAGTCCAACATGGCAATTAAATAACTGAGCCATATGTGGAATAGTCAATAAGTTTGTATTTTCTGGGCTCGATGGGTAGGTACTTGTGCACTTAAGTAACACCAGCTGATTACATCCGTTTTCCCTTAGTGTAGCTACTGCAATTTCTATATCCGCAAGTGTCGATATTCCTGTAGACATAATTACTGGTTTACCTGTTTTCGCTACTTTCTTCAAAAGTGGAAGGTGATTGTTTTCAAATGAGGCAATCTTATATACTTCAACCCCGAGTTCTTCCAAAAAATCTACAGAAGTATCATCAAAAGGGGTACTAAAACAAATCATTCCCTTTTCCTTTGCCCGATCAAATAGTGCTTTATGCCATTCCCATGGAGTATAGGCTTCTTGATATAGTTCATAAAGATTCCTATCCTTCCATAAGGAATTGGGATCTTTAATCCTAAATTCATCATGAGATACATTAATTGTTAATGTATCAGCAGTATAAGTTTGTAATTTAATGGCATGTGCTCCAGCTTCTGCAGCTGCATCAATAATTGCCAATGCTTTTTCAATTGATTGGTTATGATTACCACTCATTTCGGCAATAATGAATGGTTTTAGATCATCGCCTATTAATATATCACCAATTTTAATATGTTCTCTCATCCTTAATTTTTGTATAAAATATAACTAGGAATATCCTTCACAATTTCTTCTTTTAATAATTCAAACCCAGCTTTTTTAAAGCTCTTATACGATGCCTCGTTTGTTTTAAAAATATACGCTAATAATTGTACCCCTTTATTAGTTTCAAGAAAATCATTTGATGCCATTTCTATCATTTCCTTGGCATATCCTTTCCCCCTAAAATCTACATCAACTTGCAAACTAATTACAGCATTTTCCTGATTACCTGCATTTATCCTAACCTGTCCTACAGCTACTCCATCCTCATCTAAGAAAATATAAAAGTGATTATTTACATCTAAAATTTGCTTATTAAACCACTCAACATGATCAATATAGGTTATTTCATTTTTTTGGTAAGAATTGATTCTAGCTAATGGATCATTGGCCCAATTAAATAATAGATCTATGTCTCCTAAATTTGCTTTCCTAAATGTCAACATGCAACAAGTAATTTAAATTCATCCAAAATCCTATCAGCAGATTGTCCATCAATATTGTGGAACTGATTTTTTATCATTTGATTAACTAGACTAACAGAAGCAAATTTCTGTAATTTGATACTTATCTCGTCCACATTGACATGATTAAAATCACCAACTGAATTAGCACAACTGGCATTCAAAAGTTGTTCATGAATTAGCTTTTGATTGTTGGCTGTTGTTCCCGTTAGTAAAGCAGCTTTTACACAACATACCTCCAATGCTATTGAACTTGCTGGACAAATGCAAATTTGTGAGGAGGAGATCAACTTGACCATTGTATTTGCATCAACATTGATATGATTAACAATTTTAATATCGGTACCAGCTTTTTTAATAAAACTTGCCAACTCTTGTTGATTTGCGTATGCTGAACCAGTAACAACAATGATCTCTTTGATAAACTTGGTTTTTATGCAACCCTCCAGAACCTTAATCGTTACATTTGTAGGATCTGCACCGCCCATACACACAAAAACAGTATCTACTTGACATACAGACCTATTAGTTCTAGCAGCCTTAAGAAACTCAGGTCTCAGCATAAGATAATTGAAACCGCACAGAACCTTCGTGTTTCTACTTGTCTTATAGGAATAAATTAGGGATTCATTTGCATGATTTAGTACTATAGCAGAATCAAAATATCCGACTGCGAAGTCATCAATAATTACTAATTTATGAACTTTAGCATTTAAATAACCAATATACTTTTCGTCAAATGCATACCCATCAACAACCATAATATCTGCTTTACATACAAAGGACTCTATTTCTAAAAGTTCGCCATCCATGTCCATCGACTTCAATTCGATTAACTCACCAAACGGAGCAATGATTGTTTTCAAAGACTCACTTGGGTGTGAAATTATAAAGCTACAGTGAAAATCGCCCCTTAACATTTGCGATAATGCAATGCATCTCATAATATGTCCCAGTCCTATTTTACTATTGCCATCTGCCCTAAATAATATCCTATTTTTTATAAAAGTCATTAATGGTTTTGATTACAAATTGCTGTTGTTGTTTCGTAAGTGTCGGATACATTGGTAGGCTAATACAATGTTTATAATACTTTTCTGCGTCTTGAAAATCATTTTCTTTATAGCCAAACTGTCGATAGTATGGCATTAGATGACAAGGGATATAATGTATCTGAGCAAAAATATTATGCATTCTCAAATAATTATATAAACCTAACCGATCCTCAACTTCAATTACATACAAATGATAAGCATGTCCATCGATCACTCCAGACTGCCCTTTTATAAAAGTCTGTCCTCTGAATTCTTCTTCGTAGATATGCGCAATTTCTCGTCTTTTCACAAGGCCTTCGTCTGCTCTCTTCAATTGACTTGTACCTAAAGCTGCTTGAAAATCTGTTAAACGATAATTGAAACCTAAACTTTGCATCTCCATATACCAACCTGGGTACTCATCTTTTCCACCAGCAAATTCAATAGAATTCGCAAATTTATCTTCCTGTTTGGTAATTCCGTGTGACCGCAAAATAAGCAGTTTTTGATAAAGCTCTTTATTATTAGTTGTAATCATCCCCCCTTCACCACAAGCAATATGTTTTACAGGATGGAATGAAAAAATTGCCAAATCTGCAAAATTACCATTTCCACAATTTTGCTGATTGTCGTCCTTATCAATAAAGTACCCCCCGGGAGCATGGCAAGCATCCTCTATAATCCACAAATTATATTCGTCTGCTAAAATCTTCAACTCCTCTAAGTTAACAGCTCTTCCGGCAAAATCAACAGGGATAATTCCTTTATACGTTCCTTTTGGAGAAGAATCTAGCAATATCTTTATCTTTTCAATATCAATCAGATATGTTTCAGGATTGATATCTGAGAATACTGCTTCACCACCACAATAACGTATACAATTAGCAGACGCGGCAAAAGTAATCGGTGTAGTAATTACTTTGTCTCCATCTTTAACACCTAAAGCTAACGCACATAAATGCAGTGCAGCTGTTCCATTCGCCACTGACACAGCATATTCACATCCTATATATTTAGCAAACTCCAATTCAAATTCTAAAATTCTTGGTCCTTGGGTCAAATAGTCTGATTGCAAGGCTTCGATAACATTCTGAATATCTTCCTGAGTTATGTTCTGTTTACCATAAGGAATGGTTGCATTATTATCCATTACATTCAAAACTTGAGTCGACATGTTCTTTAATTAGAGATCTTAAAGTATCTATTGTTTCCCACTCTGTATTTTCTCCAGAATTATACGCAAAACCTGGCTTTACCAATTCAGCATTAAAAGTACTTTTGAAATCTTCAATATTCCATTGGCATGTCGCTGGCAAAATGGTGTAATATTTTCCCAAATCGTACGTATAAAATGAATCAGAAGGTGTAATCATTTCTTCATGAACTTTCTCTCCTGGCCTAATTCCAACTACAACTTGTTCACAATTTGGCGCGATTGCTGTTGCAACATCTGTTATCTTATAAGAGGGAATCTTTGGAATAAATATTTCACCGCCCCAGGCATTTCCTAAAGCATGCATTACCATATCAACTCCACCTTGTAGAGAGATATTGAAACGCGTCATTTCCGAATCGGTAATAGGGAGCTTTCCTTCGGCTCTTTTATTTAGGAAGAAAGGAATTACAGAACCATTAGATCCCATCACATTACCATATCTTACCACAGAGAATATTATAGGGCTATCTCCTCTAATGTTATTAGCTGCAACAAAAAGCTTATCTGACGTCAATTTTGTTGCACCATATAAATTGATTGGGGCACATGCCTTATCAGTAGACAATGCTACGACCTTTTGCACATTTGTTTCAAAACAAGCATGAATAACATTCTGAGCACCATTTATATTAGTTTTGATACATTCATCAGGATTGTATTCTGCAATTGGTACATGTTTCATAGCCGCAGCATGAATCACATAGTCAACACCCTTAAATGCTCTTACTAATCTCTGGGAATCTCTAACATCCCCTATAAAAAACCTCAGTTGTGGATATTGTTTTTCAGGATATTCCTGAGCCATTTGGAACTGCTTTTGTTCATCCCTTGAAAAAATAATTACCCTTCTAACATTAGGATATTTTGTTATTATTTCTTTTGTTAAAGCTTTTCCTAAAGAGCCTGTGCCTCCCGTGATCAAAATACTTTTGTTGCTTAAATCTAACATACCTGGTTTAAAATAATTCTTTTAATATTTTTTTTACGATTAAATACAAGACACTTATTATTCCTAAAAGAAAACCTCCAATAGCCATCCCCTTTACCTTTCCAAAGGTCTCTTTCTTTAAAGGATATATGGGCTTATCTATGACTTGTATTAAAGGCGTTTCTTTCAACAGTGTCATCTTAGTCATCTCTAAACTTTTAGCCATTTCCGATAAAATTGCCCTATTCGTTTCTGCAGAAAACTGCGCACGCTGTGCTGGAGCAACTCGCTGAACTTGTCTTGTTGGATTTAAATTTGGTGTAGCATCTGCAATTGCAACAGCACTATAAATAGCACCGTTCATTACTGCTCTTACCGAATCTGTTTTATGCTGTAAAATTTTTACGGTCTGTAAAGTTTTTTTAGTTTTAGTATTAATGTAAAATTCATTAACAATTTTCACCAATTCATCATTAAAAGATTTAGCAAAAAACTCATCCTGAGCCTTAACATCTACCTGAATAGTACTGAGTTTTTTATCAGGTTTACTAACAACCAAATAATTTCTATTGAGATCGGCAACAATTACACCTAAAACACTATCTCGCAAGCGGTTTGGCTTCAAAAAATGTTTTTCATTTAGCAAACTGTCATTGATAAACTTCAAATTGATCAATTCCGGTTTATCAGCCCATCGTTTTCTTAAATGATGAAAATCAATATACCAGTCTATAAGTAATTGTTTTTTACCCTTACTTTCTACCTGAGTTAATAAAGTTCGCTCTAATATGCTGCGAGACTTATATAAACCTAAAATATTATCTCCCTGAAATATACCTCCTCCACTTCCTCCTAAATCTACACCAGCCATAGAAGCCAAACCAGCTAAATTACCTAACCCACCGCCACTTTTCTCATCTTCCAAGACAAAAGTAGTAGTCGCCGTATAAACAGGCTTTTTACTAGAAGCATAAGCAAAGCCCAATGCTCCTCCTATAAGTCCACATATCACTATGATCAACCATTTGGAAAGTAGATACCTCCAAAACTCTTGAATTTTTAAAATCAATTCTTTCAACGAGATCTCATCAGAATCAGATGAAGCGTTACTACTATTTATATTTTCTTGATTCATTCCTAATTCTAAACTATCTCAACAAAGTAATAATAATCGCACCTAAGGACGCCAAAGCAGTTCCTATCCCAATCCATGCCTGTGCACTCATTCTCTCTCTCTCCGCTTTCTTAGGCACCAAAATCTCTGCACCCGGCTTCACCTTTGGAAAATTGTTAAAGAACAAAAACTTACTGCCTGCTTCGACAGAACCATTGGCATATTTAATATATGCCCCACGTTTTAATGCACTAGAAGTAAAACCTCCAGCACCATTAACATACTGCTTAAAGCTTTTGCTCGGCATAAAAACGATGCTATTCGGGTTTAGGACCTCACCAGTAACTTTAACAGTTTGTAATTGTCTTGGAACCCTAATGATATCTCCATCTTCAACAATCAAATCATATTTTGAATATGGTTGATTCAGAATTCGATCTAAGCTAATACCAACCAGATCAGATTGAATTAACATCTGTTCCACTTCTGCTTTAACGGTATCCTTAACACCTGCCTCCTGAGCACGTTTTAAGTTTAAAAACTTTTTACGTTCTTCATCCTCATTGCTAATTGCATTCTTATCTGTAGGATTTACTTTCTCAGCACCCGGTCTTTTCAATGATGCCCCCTCTGCATAGCCATAAGGTGTTAATCCACCTGCTCTTTTAACTAAGTCAGAGATCCGCTCATCCTTAGAAAGAATAGTATATATACCGGGATATAAAACCTCGCCCTCTAACTTAATCTGCTTTTGGACCGTATATCCCGCCGAATTACGTATAGTTACGATATCATAAGGTTGAAGAATAAAAGCACCATCTTCTATCTTCAAATTCTGATCAACCTTTACAGTAAACAACTCTGCAGTAGCGGCCGACTTAGATAAAGAATCACTATTTTTCATCCTTCTCGAGACATCAATCCGATCTGGAGTTGCACCTTCTTTAAAACCACCTGCCATTTGAATTAAAGCCTCTAAGCTGATATTCTCGGCATACTCGAAAGTACCTGGTGCACGCACTTCACCTTGAATACTTACTTTATATTCATCACGCAAATCAAATAAAGACGATATTGTTACCTTATCTTCTCTTTGCAATAGAATATCCTGCTCTGTTCCTGCAATAATCTTGGCCACATCAAAAGATATTAATGCCAGAGTATTATCTGCATTTAAACGATTAATATAACCCCTGTTTAAAAACGCATCTTCTGTTAATCCATCTGCTTTAGCGATCAGCCCTTTTAAGGTTACGCCATTGTCTAGCGCATAAATACCTGGGCGGAATACCGACCCTATAATCTCAACCCTGTTCTGGAACCTATCCAAAATTGCCTCAACAACAAACCTATCTCCATTTTTAGGTTCATAAGTAGTAAAATCTGCAGCAGCAATATCTGTTATACGACGTTCCTTATCTGTGTTTTGAAAAGTCTTAATTTTTGCGGTATATGCCTGCGTTGTAAAACCACCAGCATAATCAATCAGGTCTTGTAAATTTTCGCCAGAAACGACTTCAAACAAAGCTCCAGTTTTAACTTCACCCATAACCTCTACTCGTTTATCATACACAGGAATATTAATCACATCCTGATCCTGTAAACGAATGTTATTTTGTTGAATACCTTTCAACAAGAAATCGTACACGTCAACTGTAGAAACTACCTTGTTGTTACGGATCACTTGAATTTTACGAAATGAACCTTTTTGATTAGGGCCACCTGCAGCATATAATGCATTATATACTGTAGCCAATGAAGAGATCGTATAAGTTCCAGGTTTAGTAACCTGACCTGTCATAATAATTTTTATACTCCTAATGTTTCCTAAATTGATAGCCAGACTGGTACGGCCTGATCCTAAAGAAGGATATGTTTTAGACATCGCCGAACGGATTTTAGATGTTGCCTGATCAATGGATAAACCACCAACAGCAATTCTACCTACAAATTGCAGGTTAATTACGCCCTCTGGATTTACCTGCAGTTCATAACTAGCTTCATTATCGCCAGTCAAATCGATCAGTAATTTATCATCTGGACCAATTATATATCCCTTAGGTGTTGCGATTCTTAAATTTGGTTCGAAAGTAATGTTTCCATTTCGGAAAAGCTCTGACCCAAATACCTTAGGACCAATCTCTTCATCCTTTACTTTCTTTTCATTATCTACCGCCCCACCGTCAGTAGTTTCGCTACCCTCGCGACCTGTACTTGTTGTTTTGTTGTCTGTTTGAACAACTACTGCAGAGCCCTGCTTCTTTACCTTATCAACACGCAAACGAAGCTTTTGAACTTCTTCCTGCTTCATTCCTTGAGCAGCAGCCATCTGCTCCAATTGTCCATCGCTATAACCTTTAGATTCCGCCCCTTTAATCATCTGCAAAATTTGTGCATCAGAAAGCTCGTCAACCTTTACATTAGCATAGTTCGACTGCGAGAAAGCAGCCTCTGTGACTAAAACAGCAAACAAGAATACTATTGCAGTTATGGTTTTTTTAAAATTCATATTGTATGTAGAGAGTTAATGTTTAATCATATATTTTATTGGTTACTTCTAAACCAAAACGTATAAAGTTCGAGAATCTTGCAAGCCACGGATCAAATCTAGCCATAAAGGCTTAAAATCGGCATATTTATCAGGAATTGAGGCGTTGTTGGTTAACTCAACTTTCATATTGGTAGATGTAGTTTAGTGTCGGATGCAAATATATTAAATTATTTGATCTGGATTAATGATATAGCCAATGAGTTATCTTACACTGCCAATATTAATCTGGACACCTACAGAAACTGCATTCGTTAAAAATTCTGATTTATTGTACTTATTAAAAGTCCTGGCATTCCCTACACCCTGAGCTACAGTTTCTTGTCGCTCATAAGAATAAAACCATTGAATACTACTTTCAGCAAATAAAGTTACCTGGCTTATCGGATTAATCTTGACACCTATTACAGGTGATGCCGTAAAACCAGTTTTACTTGTTTCCAAAATATTTGGAGCCATAACGGATCCGTTGGCATCAGATAATATATTTTTAGAAATTATTGTCCCATCAAATTTATTGTCTCTGAAACCAATATCAAAGCCAAAATAAGGTTGTATTCTAGAGAAGTTAAGGCTTTTTTCGAACCCGAGGGTGAGGTTAAAGTCCTTCATTTGACCATTCATCTCTTCACATGTACTGCAAATATTGACCGCCTTAATGTCTCTTTTAAAATAACTACCGCCTAGCCGATAGCTGATCTGATTGTCGTTAAATTTAATCATCCCTCCACTAAAGGAGACATCTTTAAATTCTTCGTTCTTTTTTTGGTTCATTATCTTGGGCATTTGCATGATGCTATAACCCTTTACAGCTAAACTGTAATTAAAATCACCATTTATTTGTGAAAAAGCACTATTGGACAATATTAGAGAGAGCACAATAAGTAGAATTCTTTTCATTAATAAATCCCTTCTCGGGCATTTTTGTTCAATTAAAATTTATAATAACAATAATGTAAAATAGCAAGAACGTTACAACTAGCGTATTTGCCCATTTATTGTGCCAGAAATTATATCACAGCAAAAAAAAATTAAAATTTCGACAAACATAATTGTCAAGATCAACTTGCAATGGAAATGGACAAGAAAGTCCAGAACATTCTCATCGATTTTTTTAATAAAAAAGCTGTTTTTTTTACAGATATTGTTCAAAATTCACCAACCAATGCCGCAATACGACTCACAAGATGAACAATCCTGGTTAAACGCCTTTCGTACAGGTGAGGACGCGGCTCTTGCATACTTTTTTGAACAACATTACCGGTCACTATGTTATTTTGCGAGTAGACTATTGCAAGATAATATGGAGGCCGAAGATATTGTGTCCGATTGTTTCTGTAAACTCTGGGAAAAGAAAGAAGATTTTGAGACAGCAAGTAATATCAAAGCATTTTTATACATCAGCTGTAGAAACGCATGCCTCAACCACCTAAAAAAAGTTAAAAGAAAAACGGCCATACAAGAGCAGTACTTTAGCCAGATTGAAGAAGGAGAAGAAACAATATTGTATGAACTGGTTGAAACAGAAATTCTAACCTTACTCAGTAAAGAAATCGAAATTTTACCAGATAAATGTCGTGAGGTATTTAAACTCATCTATCTGGAAGGCCGTAAAACAGATGAAATTGCCCTGCAACTCGGCCTTTCTGTGCAAACGGTTAGAAATCATAAAACACGTGCTGTAGAGATCCTAAAAGCATCTTTTCTTAAAAAAGGCATGTCGGCCGCAACAGCACTCGCTTTCTTCCTTTTTATCGATCGATAAAAAAATAAACATTTCATTTGGTTGTTTCCGATGCTCAGTTGTTTCTATATAAAAGCAGCATTAAAAACAGCCTAACATGAGTAATCAGCAAACCTTTAAAAATGAACAAGAACTATCATTACTGATAGCGGGACACCTGAACGGAACTTTAAGTCCGGATCAGGAAAAGGAGCTGAATAACTTTCGCCAGGCTTCAGGAGCTAATGAAGAATGGTTTCAGGCTTTTTGTGATGAAGCTAATATTGCAGCGCAACTTAAAGCGTACTACTCGGCAGATAAAGCTTCTGTATGGGACAAAACTAGAAATAAGGTCCTGGCTACAACCGATACACCAGTAACTAAAAAATTAAACATATGGTGGCGCATTACAAGCGCTGCTGCTGTTGTAATCATCATAGCTGCTGCCGGACTGCTGTTTTTGAACAATCCAGATCGTATAAACAATCAACCAACAGACAAATACGCCAATGATATCGCACCTGGAAAAAACCAGGCTTCGATCATCTTAGCAAATGGTAAAACCATACACCTTAGTGATCAGAAAAATGGAGTCATAATCGATGCTAGTGCTTTAACTTACAATGACGGTTCTAAAATCCAGGATGGAATAGCTTCAACTGAGGGAGTACAAACGATAACAACTCCTAAGGGAGGAACCTATCAGGTTCGTCTACCTGATGGAACAAACGTCTGGTTAAATGCAGCTTCCAGCTTAACTTACAATGCTTCTTTAAGTAAAGTAAGTACACGAATGGTGAAGCTAACCGGTGAAGCATATTTTGAGGTGGCAAAAGATAAAAAACGTCCTTTTATCGTGCAAACTGCTAAACAGCAGGTTGAAGTACTAGGTACACATTTCAATGTAAACGCTTACGAGGATGAATCAGGGACGAATACAACATTAATTGAAGGGTCTGTAAAAGTAGTCAGCAAAGCTGAAAGTAAGGTTTTAAGCCCTGGTCAGCATCTATTCAATGATTATAAGGAACTAAAAATTGCTCAGGCCAATATAGAGGAAACCATGTCCTGGAAAAATGGATATTTCCGCTTTAATGATGAAAGAATTGAAAGTGTCATGCGCAAATTATCCCGCTGGTACGATATAGAGGTGCACTATGAAGGGAAAATATCTGATGAAGAATTTAATGGAAAAATTTCCATGTTCAATAACCTCGACAAGGTATTAACCATGCTTGAAAAAACTAAGAGTATCCATTTTAAAGTTGAAGGGAGGAGGGTAACCGTTATGAAATAAATGATACAAACCCATGGTTACCAGAAAAAAAGCCATTCCGATTGGACTCAGAATGGCTAAACAGTCTGGATCATCAGCAGCATATCTAAAAACTAAACTGAATTCTCGAAAGCCGGATGCATCTCGACAATGAAAAGGCATTTCGAATAAAACCAAACTAACCAAATGTACAATTTTTATAAAAGGAATTTACAAATCCAGAACCACAGTCGCCCGGTTGTCAATTGGGTGAACCAAGCTGATAGAAGAAAATGGATTATGAGGATTAATATGATCTCGTTTTTGCTACTTGCCTCCTTTATACAGGTAAGCGCAACCACATTTGCTCAGAAAATAACGCTGTCCGAAAAGAATACCCGTTTAGAAAAGATCTTTGAAAAAATTAGCGCTCAAACGGGATATGATTTTCTGTTCACAAGAAGAACACTTAAAGATGCCTCTCCTATTAACATCGATGTTAAAAATGCAGAGCTGAACGATGTACTCCGGAAAATATTCAATGGGCAACCTTTTGAATATTCTCTGGAAGACAAATCTGTCGTCGTATCCCTAAAGTCTAAAACCATCCTTAAAAATGCAACATCAGGATTGCAGGATAACATTATAAAAGGAGAAATCCTGGATGATAGAGGTCTTCCTTTACCCGGAGCAACCATCACTATAAAAGGCACAAAAAAATCTGTAATCAGCAATACCAGCGGACAATTCAGCATCACAGGTGTCAAGGATACTGACGTGCTGGTCGTTTCCTTTCTGGGCTTTATAACTAAGGAAGTAAATGCTGACAAAGAGACTTTAAGAGTAGTCTTACAAGAAAAAGATGCGCAGCTGAATGAAGTCGTTGTAGTAGGATATGGTACACAGAAACGTGCAAATGTAGTGGGTTCCGTTTCCCAGATCAAAGGTGAAGAGCTTGAAAAAGCTCCTGCAGGTAACATTACCAATTTATTGGGAGGAAGATTACCAGGATTAACTTCCGTACAACAATCAGGACGCCCGGGTGCAGATGATGCAACTTTAAGAATCAGGGGCATTAGCTCGTATGGCAACAACCAAGCTCCCTTAATTATGATTGATGGTGTGCAACGCGAATCCTTCTCGCACTTAGATGCATCGGAAATAGAAAGCGTCACCCTGCTAAAAGATGCGGTATCAACTGCAGTATATGGTTTACAGGCCACTAATGGAATCATCCTCATTACCACTAAGAAAGGAAAACAGCAAAAAGCGTCCATAGCTTATGATGGCTCTTATACCTTAGGTCAGAATACTCGCTTCCCGGAATTTTTAAATGCGGTAGACTACATGGAATGGTTCAATAAAGCAACAGATGAAGACAATGAGTATCTGATGCATACTGGTGGAAACCCTGTCCCTTATGTATATGGCAAAAACCTCATTAACGACATCAGAAATGGAACAAACAAAAATATATTGTTTGGTGATACCGACTGGATAGGTGAACTGATTGGCAAGAACAGCAATTCGCAACACCATTCCATCACGGTTAACGGCGGTAATGAAAATATAAAATACTTTACTTCTGTTTCTCACCTGGATCAGGATGGGGTTGTGAAAAATACCGGATTCAAAAGGTATAACGTAAGAAGTAACGTCAGTGCGAACTTAAATAAGATCATCTCGGTCGACCTCAACCTGATGTTCAGGCAACAGAATACCAATACACCTGGTATTTCTCCTGATAACAGCTCATACCTGAACCCATTTTATCAGGCAGCGATGATGTTGCCAAACTTACCTATGTACGCACCAAATGGCATATATACGGCATACAGAAGTGGACCGGGATGGGTAAACCCCCTGGCATCTGTTGAGCAATCTGGCTTTCAGAAGCAAGAATCAAACTTCTTTCAGGGCGATTTAACTTTTAAACTGGACATCCCATGGGTTCCGGGTTTAAAAATGCAGGTAATGACCGCCTATGATAAAACTGGAACAGAAAATAAAGGTTGGTTACAGCCTTACCCATTAATGGGGCGCGATAGAGAACAGAAAACGGGTTCGTTTATACCGTTGACTACCGTTCCTGGAATTACACAAACTGCCTTAACTCAAAGCTATGTCCAAAATAATAGAAGGACATTTCAACCCAGCATCAGCTATCTAAAAACTATCGGAGATCACCACATCAATGTGCTGGCACTATATGAATGGTCAAGATATCAGAACAGCAAACTTTCTGCCGGAGCCAGAAACTTCCCTTTAGATGGCTTATATGACCTGGATTATGGTAGTCAGGACCCTGAAGATTTTGTACTTCCTGGTGGTTCCAGTGCGGTAACAGCAAGAGCCGGATATGTGGGAAGAATCAATTATGGTTACAAAGAAAAATACCTGATAGAACTTGCCGCAAGGTCCGACGCTTCTGTAAACTTTGCTAAAGAAAACAGATGGGACATCTTTCCTGCAATAGGCTTAGGATGGCTAATGAGTAAGGAGTCTTTTATTCAGGATCATATTAAAAGCCTAGATTACCTGAAATTTAAGACGTCATTAGGCCAGACAGGTAACGACAAAATAAACGGTTCCTTTCCTTACCTACAGACTTACAGGTTATCAACTGACCCCGTACATGTTTTTGGAGGAGCTCCAGTATCAGGACTGTATACCTCTGCACCACCAAATCTCGATATCCGCTGGGAGACTTCAACCACTTTCAATGTCGGCTTCGAATCAGAGTGGTTTAACGGTAAACTGGGCTTTGATGCAGAATGGTTTTATAGGGTAACGGAAGATATATTGGCCTCCCCTGCCGGACTATATCCTGCTTCTACAGGTGGCTTTTTCCCAAGCACCATCAATTATGGCATCATGGAAAATAAAGGGGTCGACTTACAGATCAGACATAAAAACAATGTTGGAGAATTATTTTACGGGCTAACAGGAAACTTCAACTGGGCAAAAAATAAAATCATCAGAAGAGATGAGAACACCAGTCTGCCCTACTGGCAAAGAACAGTCGGACGCTCCTACGGAGAGAAGGTTGGTTTTGTAGTAGATGGAATTTACCAAACCTGGGAAGAAACCAAAGATGCTGTTTCTCCTTCTGGTGGTGTTGTGGCTCCTGGGTTTTTCAAATACAGGGACCTGAATAACGATGGAAAAATTACCAGATCAGACGACAGAACTTTTATCGGCCGTTCTAATATTCCAGAAATGATGTTCGGACTTAACATAGATCTAAAATACAAAAACTTCGATTTCTCTTCATTCTTCCAGGGAGCAGCCTTGTCAGATGTAGCATTATCCGGACTATATGAAGGTTCATCAGGGACAGATGGTGTTGAAGCTTTTACGGTGATGTCAAGATCCTTTTATCAAAACGGAAATGCACCTTACTTTTTAGTTGAAAACTCCTGGAGCAGTGATAATCCTAACGCAGAATTTCCACGTTTAACAGCAGGCAAAGCAGCTTTGGGTGCGCACAATGCACACAGCAGTTCGGGATATTTGCGCAATGGTGCTTACTTACGTTTAAAATCTGTGCAGCTAGGGTATTCCCTGCCTAAAAGCATTCTGAATTATGCCAAGATTCAGAAAGTGCGTTTTTATGCTACGGCATCTAATCTGTTCACCCTGGATCATCTGAAATATTTTGATCCGGAGATGCCGAACGTAAACAATGGCTTTTACCCACAGCAAAAGTTATTCGCATTTGGTATAAACGTAGTCTTTAACTAAAATTTTTGAGTTATGAGTTTATTGAAAAAATATATAAAAGAAGCCTTCTTACTGATCATCTGCTGTTTCTCTTTGCAGTCTTGTAAAATCGACGTAACACCTACAGACAGATATACAGAAGAGGTAATCTGGAATAATCCGGGAAGTATTGAACTGTACATCAATGATATGTACCAGGAATTCCGACGCTTCCAATTTGGAACTTTTCCTATAGGGTATGACAATGCTACAGACGGATTAACCGATCTGTTAAAATACACATCCAGTGCATCTGGAAACGGTACCGTAAACATTCTGGCTACAGATGCATCCAGAATAAATTCGGCTAGCCCGGGGTTAAATTATTGGGCAAATGCCTATACCAGAATCAGGAGAATCAATGAGTTCTTAGATGGGATACATACCTATGCGCAAATAGATAATGGCAAAAAATTGGGTTATGAAGCCGAAGCCAGATTCATCAGGGCTTACATCTATTTCATGCTGGTAAAACTCCATGGTAGTGTAATTATAATGAAGGACCTGAGCGATCATACCAAAAAGGATATCGCCCGCTCTTCTGAAAATGACTGCTGGAATTTTATAGCGAGTGATTTAGAATATGCCGCGGCTTATTTACCTAAGACCTGGAAAACCGTTGAAGGTGGTAAGTTCGATGGTAAAGCTACCAAGGGTGCTGCTTTAAGTATGTTGGCCAGGACCTGGTTATATGCGGCTTCAATTGCAGAGTTTGATAAAAAGCAATTTAATGCAGATCCACTAACCGGTGTATCGGCCGATAAAGCGCAGACTTATTATACCAATGCCCAGAAAGCTGCCCAGGGGGTTGTCGATTTAGCCAATGAAGGATACTATGCTTTATCTGCTGATTTCGCCAATATATTCCAAAATAAAAACTCTACCGAATCCATATTCAGGATAGATTTTGTGACGCAGTTGCTAACACACCAATATGATTTCGGATTTGTCCCACCGGGTGATGATCCTGGCCAAACAATGGTTTATGGTGTACCAACAGCAAACCTGGTCGATGAATTTGAAATGGCCGATGGCAATAAGTTCAATTGGAGCACACCAGCTATGGCTAACGATCCTTACGCAAACAGAGAAAAACGCTTTTATGCTTCTATATTATACAATGGAGCAGTGTGGAAAGGGAGAACACTCAATACCACTGTAAATGGAACATTAGATGGTTTTGTGGCTTACGGAAGTATGTCGGAACCTAGAAAAACAGTTACAGGATATTATGCGAAAAAGATGCTTGATCCAACAAACACTACGATTCTTACCAGTAAAAGTACCCAAAGCTGGCATGAGATCAGGTACGCAGAAGTGATCTTGATTTTGGCAGAAGCTAAAGCCATGTTAAACGATGTATCTGGTTCAAGAACGGCCTTAAACCAATTGCGTGGTATGAGGAGCTTACCCAACACCCCTGCCAACAGTAAGGCCGATTTAATGAAAGCTATTGAGCATGAAAGAATTGTAGAGCTGGCTTTTGAAGGACACCGCTTCTGGGACCTTAGGAGATGGAGAAAAGCACATCAGACGCTTAACGATATCAGGTTCAGAGGTCATAAAATCAGCACAATAGGCAACAGCCTGAATTATGAATCAGTAAGTGTTGACGATAAAGACAGGGAGTTTTTCCCCTCTTTATATTATCTGCCAATACTGGACACAGAAGTTCAACGTAATGGAATGTTAACTCAAATTCAAGGTTGGTAATTATTTATTTAAGATTATGAAGAAGTTTATTTACATATCGCTGCTTGTTTTGACAACTGCAATATGGGGCTCCTGTAAAAAAGCAGACCCTGTGATACGAAACAGCACCGGCGACCTGACGGATATATTTGCAAATACTGAAGCATCGGGTGCAAAAAGAATGTTTGAACCCAGGTTTAGCAATGATACCATATATTTTGACATCCCCTATTTCTATCCTGTTGATACAGATTATCAAACAGATTTAAAAAAGATTATTTTAAGGGCATCACTATCTGCCGATGCGACTGTTAGTCCACAGTTAGGATCTCCAATGGATTTAACAGCTCCAATAAAGCTCACCGTGACCTCAGGTTCCGGGGAATCTAAAACTTATGTAGTAGTCGCAAAAAGAATTGGTGATGTAACCATCAGTAATGTAAAAATGTCTTACACAGATGGTGACGGGGCTTTACAGGAATTAGATGCTATTGCGGTCGACGATGAGTTGAGGTTCTTTATATTGCCTGGAACAGATGTATCTCAATCCAAAATCAATTTCAACATTAACAGTCATTCCACTGCTTCTATTGCAAATGGAGCGGTAGTAGATCTATCCAACCCTTTTTCATTAAAAGTGACTGCACAGGGGGATGTTTCAAAAACCTATAAGCTTATTGCAGCAGAGCCTACAAAACTGGATTATGGTTTTGGCATCCACAGACGTTTATGGACCAAACTAGCTGCAGATTTTGGTGGCTTTACAGGAGTAAATGAAACTTGTCTGGCTGTTAGTGGAGATCATCTGATCATCACAACCCTCGGAACAGCAGGTACTTCTAAATATAGAGTGTATAACCGTTTTACCGGTCAATTTATCCAGAATATGCACATGCCGTTTAACGCTGCATCAGGAGCTTTAAGTCAGACGAACCAATTGGTATCAGATGACAAAGGGGCTTTATTAGCGATTAACAGAGCTGCATATGGTACAAACTTTAGGATTTACAAATACAAAAATGTTTTTGATACCAATCCTGAACTACTGGTTAATTTCACCAACTCTAACCCTGCATTAGCTACGCTGACTACTGTAGACAGAGGAATTGGAAGAAGGATAAATGTATCCGGAGATTTAACAACTGATGCCGTAATCTTTGTTCCGATCGGACAAACACTTGCCTTTTATAAATGGGTTGTTAAAAACGGAACAATACAAAACGCCACTCCTGAAATCATATTTATGACAGGTCTGACAGGCGCACATTTTGGTTTCGTTGCCGAGGTGCAGCCTATAACTGCAAGTCCGACTACAAATTACCTGATCGCCAGTCAGTGGGACTTTGCTTATGTTAATGGCAGTACCAATGCCAATATCAGCAGTTTCTCTTTAGCAAATGCCGCTAACATCAACTTCAGGAATGCCTTATCTGTAGCGAATTTTAACAATGCAACTTATGTGGCGCTCATGAAATACATGAACAGCAGCAACTTAAACAAGGCTCATCTTTCCTTATTTGACATCACCAATCCAGCAAGAATCCCTACCCTGTCTACCGATCCTTCTTATGCTTTATTGAATGTATATAATTCAGAAGCATTCTCAGGTACACAAACCACAGGTGGCGCAGGCGATATTGCTTTAGGGTATTCAAATAATGGAGATAGAATGCAAGTCTACATGCTGTTATCAGGACATGGTGTATTGGCTCATGAGTTTACCGTTTATTCCGCAGAATAATTAAAACATAACCAGATGAAAAGAATTATAAAATTAGCATTACTGTTTTCAATACCTTTAATAGTAGGGTTTAGTTCAGGATGCAAAAAAGCTAAACATAGCATTGTCGACAATGAGCAAGAGGAGACGCCTAAAATAGAACCTAAAAGAGAGGTTTTAGTATGGGTAGATGCACAATCTAATATATTTCAAAACAGAGGAAGGTTTCGGGATAAGAATGACATAAAAGTTATCCTGGATAGTTTAAAGATCGTTGGTGTTACCGGACTGGTAGTCGACATTAAACACAATACCGGCTATACCTTATACAATAGCGCTTATACCGGCATGCTGAATTCCTGGGATGGCTATAATTTACCAGAGAATTATGTAGAGTTTATGATTTCGGAAGCGAAAACCAGAAATCTAAACATCTTTCTGGCCATCAATACCTTTGTTTGGGGGAATGGTGCCAGAAAAAGAGGTGTAGTTTATGATGAACCAGAGTTCAAAAAATATGAAGCTATTTTATGTGATGAAAATGGGAACCGGGTTACTTCTACCGATTTTGGTGCTAATGCTTTTATGAACCCCGCAGCTCCTGTGGTGCAGGAACGGGCATTAAATGTCATTAAAGAGATCGCTTCGAAATTTGACATAGATGGCATTGTCCTGGATTATTGCAGGTACAAAGATATCAATGCAGATTTTTCTGACCTGAGTAAGGAGCTGTTTATTCAATTCTTAAAGGATAAATTTAATGACAACGATGCGAAATACATGCAATTTCCGAAAGACATTGTAAGTTCCTGGAAAACCACTAATGGGGTTTTAGAGCCTAGTTCTACAGGGAAATATTACCAGAAATGGCTGTATTTCCGTTCTTCGGTTTTGAAAAACTTTATGGTCAAAGCCAGAGCTGCGGTTAAAAGTGTTAAGCCTAATCTTAAACTGGGTGCCTATACAGGTGCCTGGTACAACACTTATTATAAAGTGGGTGTAAACTGGGCTAGTGAAGATTATGATCCTTTTTATGATGATGATCTAACTTTTTCATGGGCCTACCCAGGATATAAAGAAACAGGTTATGCTGAGCAGCTGGACCTATTGATGACGGGTAATTATTTTAAACAGTTAATGTTGTCTGACAACCCTGCCACTGTAAATCTATTTTACCATTGGTGGAGTGTTGAGGGTTCTATAAATGGGGTTGATTATGTTACTAAAAACAAAATGCCTGTTTATTCGAGTTTAGATGTGGGGAATGTGCCTTATGATAATGAAGCTGAGATATCTAACTCTATAAAGTACATTTTAAACCGCTCTAGTGGTGGGCTCATGTTGTTCGACGTGGTGCATATTACTGTTCCTCATTACAACAATTTAAAGATTCCGTTGTGGAATGCGATTGAAAAAGGAATAAAAGGGAAGTAGTGATTTGTAAAAAATTAAAGCTGCGCTCCTTGGAGACTGGCATCTTTGCTGAAAAAGCAAAGCGCCTGAGGTCTCTTCGGAGCGCACCTTTAATTTTTCTGCTAAATAACTATCTTCAGAATGGAAGATAACGGAACAGGCCTACCGCCGGTATTTCTCTTAGCCTTTACACTAATGCAGCTGCTAAATTCCAGGCTTGAATATGAATTATGCCATTGTTAGAAGGTAAGGTAAAATCATCGAGCGAAACCACAAATTTTTCGTAATTGTCACGTATAATTTCCAGGGGCGCATATTCACGTTTTGCGGTATGCTCATCAGCCAAAAGATAAGTACTCTGTATATAAATAACACGGTCGGCCCTGGTGGCTACAAAATCTACTTCTTTAGTTCCTAAAGTACCTACATACACCTGATATCCAGCCCTTCTTAACTCTAGATACACCAGGTTTTCTAACTTATATCCAATTCCATAGCCAAAACCCGGATAGAGATAATTTTTATAAGAAAGATCGTTGATATAATATTTTAAATTGCCAGCTATAGTTTCTTTCCCTTTAATGTTATAGCGCTCGGCACTATGTACTAAAAATGTATCGGTTATATAACCGATATAATTGGAAATTGTATCGTATGATGTATGGCGCTTATTACTCTTAAAAAAATTGACGATATTTGATATAGATACCAGATTAGAAGCATTGTTTATCAAATAAACAAAAATATCTTCCAGCAGGCGAGGGTCTTTAACACTATGACGTTGTATAATATCACGCAACAATACTGTATCCTTTATCGCTCCTACATAATTCCGTCTGGTTTCCTCATTTGGCAACACAAATAGTTCTGGCAGCCCTCCGTTTTCCATGTAGCTTATATAGCTTTCTTTTGTACTTTCTTGCCCGGTAATACCTATATATTCTTTAAAACTAAATGGAAATATTTCGAAACTAACATACCTTCCAGCAAGTAGCGTTGCCAATTCTCCAGAAAGCATTCTGGAATTCGATCCACTAATAAAAATTTCATAGGGCTCCACGAAATCCTGTGAATGAGAATTCACAAAGTGTTCCCAACCAATAATGTTTTGAATTTCATCAATGAATAAATACTTTTTGCCGGTAGGCTGTAATTTATTGTTGTATACTTTCAATAAAGCTTCCAGATCATTGTATTGGCTAATAAAATCAAATTCAATAAATTCCTTATTGATGTATAAAATATTATGAGGATTTACACCTCCATCAATCAAGCCTTGGGCAATCTGCCGGAGGATATAGCTTTTTCCAGCGCGACGTTGGCCCACCAATACTTTAACCAGCTTGTTTCCAGTATAATTAAAAATTTTATCGACGTAATCTTTCCTTAGGAAACCCGGAGCCGGAATATTACCACCCCAAAAATTAAACTTAGATAAAGAATTGAATTTTTCGTCCATAGCTGAAAAAACCTAAACAAATGTAATATTTTTCGTCTACAACTGAAAATATATAAAATTAAAGCTGCGAATTTATCGCAATGGGCATTACGGTAATGTCCATTGCGATAATCAAAAACCTACCCGAAGGTTTAATTCAAAACTACCATTGGTATAGCCTGTCAAAGCAGAAGTTTGAGTGGTATACATACCGCCGATAAGGTATTTCCTTTTGTAATCCATGCCAAGACCGAAAGTTGCACTTTCAGTACTATGGTACATTCCCATTAAAAACACCTGCTTGTTCGCTATCCAGGCTTGTGCTCCAGCGTCCCAGATATTGTCAAAGCCCTTTACACCACGATAAGCTACCTTAGGTTCCAGATCTATGCCTT
Source organism: Pedobacter sp. (assembly GCF_041645105.1). Taxonomy (GTDB): domain Bacteria; phylum Bacteroidota; class Bacteroidia; order Sphingobacteriales; family Sphingobacteriaceae; genus Pedobacter. Next base: position 64,278 of record NZ_JBAZQQ010000006.1, on the reverse strand, counting down.
CCGGCCCCTCGCTCAACTTTATCTGATAACTTGCTGCAGTATAAAAAGTAGCCACATCAGCCACCTTGATCACATCCTTTTTAAAAAAGCTTTTTAAATTGGGAATAGCAGCTTCCAGGGTCAAACTGTTTGAAGTATAAGCAACCCCAAAGTCGCCATCCAGATAAGTTTTGCGATCATTATACAAGCCTATCTGCGGATCATTTATATCGCCATAAATATCACCATTTTCCAGACGCTGATTCATAAAACCAACTGAAACACCTAAATGTAATTGTTGTCCGTCGCTACTTAATGGTAAATGATAAGCATAAGTACCAACTACGCGGGTCTTACGTTCCAGACCTGCACTTTCATTGTTTACATTTAAACCAAGTCCGACTTTATTGAACCCATAATCGCCCGTCAGACTTTGGGTAACAGGTGATCCATGAATATTGCTCCAGAGTTTGCGGTAAGCGCCATTAATTTTAAAACCTTGTTTTGCACCTGCAAAAGCAGGGTTGATCAGGTAACGGTTGCTATAATATTGTGCAGCTAAAGGATTTAACTGGGCTTTTACTGTTGATATAACCCATCCAGAGCTTATCATTAACATCAAAAATTTATATAGAAATTTCATATTGTTCTGTTGTTTTAATTATTACGGATTACCGTAATGTATCCCCTTATTTTTCTTTTTCCCTGACCAAAGTCGATCACATAATAATAGGTTCCCTCGTTTAGCGCAGTACCATTCATCTGACCATCCCAGCTATTGTCATAACCCTTTTTGGTATAGACTATCCTTCCTGCTTTATCAAATACTTTTACGTCATTTTCAGGATAAACATCAATATTATCTATGACCCATTTATCATTATATCCGTCATTATTTGGTGTAAGAATATTGGTTGCTTTAATTTTAGCCAGGTCATCCAGAACTGTTACCGTAAATGTCTGCGTTTCACTACAACCGCTAGAATTGGTACCGGTAAGGGTATAGGTAGTTGTTACTGTTGGTCTGATTTGCAGCACCGCTGAATTTGCTCCGTTAACTATCCCGTTATTACCCGTCCAGGCATAATTACTTGCACCAGTTGCCGTCAAAAACACCACCTCACCTTTGCTCACAATGTTGCCCTTATCGCTGTTGATGGCCAATACAGGTAGTGGATTTATGGTAACTACAAAAGTCCTGCTATAAGCATCTACACCTCCGTTTGCTGTTCCTCCATTGTCTTTCACTGTAACCGTTACTGTTGCAGTTCCTACAGTACCAGTTTTACCACGATAACTAACTGAGCCCGTGGTTCCGTTATTGCTTACATCCAGACTTTCGAATAATGCGTCATTATCACTACTTACTGATACAACTAATGGCTGCCCACTTTCCGGGCCCGCACTGATACCGGTTAAAGCTACAGTCTGCAGGTTAGTTGTATAACAGATTGGTAAATTGGTTATCGCATCCAGCGTTGGTACTTCGTTTACATCAGCTATAGTAACATTCAATGTTTTTTCAAAAGTTAATGCATATTGGGTAGTACTGCGCACGCGTATGCTATATACAGCCTTTTGTTCAAAATTAAGACTTGCAGTAGTATTCAACTTATTTGTACTAATGGCGAATAAGCTATTATCCGTATCACCAGCACCCGGCACTAAGGTATAAGTAAAAGTAGCCGAAGGATCAGGTGAAACGCTGTTGAGTGTTCCAGCATTGGTTCCTGATGGGCGATTTTCATATAATGTAACTGCAGCCAGGCTGATATCTGTTGGAGCACCCGGTTTTATGGTCAGCACTCCTTTTACATATTTGAAAGAATAATTTGCTGCTACTGCCCCAGCTGCATTAATATCATAAGTTCCAACAGGGCTGTCGGCGGTGGCAGTAGTAGAAAGAGCCGGTTTAGTGGTTACCACAGTCTGTGTTTCGCCATTAACAAACCCACTGTAACTAGCTGTAAATGTTGGCAAGACTGCACCAGCAAACTTCTCAATATTATCAGCAGTAATGGTTAACTCTTTACGGGTGATGCTCAATCTGGTGGCATTTGTTGCTGCTTGTACAAATGTATAATTGGCGGCAGTTAAACCTGAACCAGTTATAGCATAGTTTCCAATACCAGTTGTAGTAGTGGCTGTTGTAGTAAACGAAGCTGTACCTGTAGTTGATCCCGCAAGGTTATCAGCATATTTAAAACCTGTCACCGTTCCACCAAGTACAGGATTAGCTGATCCATAAACCTTAGTAGCAGCGTTGGCTACATAAGTCAGTTGCGCTTTATTGATGGTAAGGGTTTGCTGTTTCTGTGCAGCTGCTGCAAAAGCAGTATTACCTGCCTGGTTGGCAAAAATGTTTACCTGCCCTGTCCCAACAATATGCACCTTTCCGGCAACAATGGTTGCAATAGCAGAGTTACTGGTGGTATAAGTTATCGGCAAACCACTATCACTACTTGCTACCGGAACAAAATCTGCATCACCATAGTTTACTGTAGCAGTAGAAGCCATGGTAATAACCTGTGCTTTACCCTGAACCACAATACTGTAGCTCTGATCTTTACTATATGGCCCATCGTCTGTAGATGAATCTGTACTGCGAACGGTAAATGTATAAGTTCCTTTTGTGGTCGGTGTACCAGTAAGAACGCCAGCAGAACTTAATGTCACTCCTGTAGGTAAGCTTCCTGATGCAATGGAATAACTATATGTTGCATATCCACCTGAAGTACTGAGAGTTTGATTATAAGTTGTACCGACTGTTACCCCAGGTAGCGTAGCTGGTGTTATAACCAGAGTTGGTCTGTCAATGGTTAAGGTATAGCTCTTAGAAACATTTGCCCCAGCATCGTCAGTACTTTTTACAGTAAATGTGAAAGTTCCCGCTGATCTCGGAGTTCCACTCATTACTCCCGCACTGGTAAACGATAAACCTACTGGTATATTTCCAGAGGCAATTGAATAACTATATGGGGAAATCCCACCTGAAGATGAAAAGGACTGACTATAAGCTACAGCCAATACAGGATTTGCGGGACTTGTCGGGGCAATCACAATTGCGGCCGGTGATACTGTAAAGTTATATATTTTCGAAATGGTCAGGTTGTTAAGGTCTTTAGACTGTACATTAATCGAAAAATTACCAGATTCACGTGCTGTGCCTGAAATAATCCCTGCAGAACTCATTGAAATTCCAGCAGGTAATGCACCGGATAGTAAACTATAGCTATATGGAGCTACTCCACCGGATGATGTTAGTGTTTGGTTATAAGAACCCGCATAATTCAGATTAGGCAAGGTTGCAGGATTGATTACAATTGGCACAGTAACATTTAAGGTATAGGCACGCGATCCTGAATAGGGGCCTGTACCAGTTGATGAGTCTGTTCCGGTTACAGTAAAATTAAAGGTACCACCGACTGTTGGTGTACCGCTGATCACTCCGCCCGCGCTTAACGTTAAACCGGAAGGTAGTGCTCCCGCAGTTATTGCAAAAGCATAGGGGGACGTACCGCCTGCTTCAGTCAAGGTCTGACTGTAAGCAGAATAAGCAGTAGCGGCTGACAAAGAAGCCGGATTTAAAGTAAGGGTTGGTGCAGCCACAGAAAGCGAGTATGCCCTGCTACCAGTATGTGGTGCTCCCGTACCTGTGGAATTTCCCTTCGCAGTAACTGTAAAGTTAAAAGTCCCACCCGCCGTAGGTGTACCAGATATGGTTCCTGAGCTGCTTAATGATAAACCTGCAGGTAAGGCTCCTGCCGTTACAGTATAAGTATACGGAGCTATACCGCCAGTTGCAACTATCGACTGGCTATAATTTACCGCAACTGCTGCATTAGGCACTGTTGTCGGAACGAGCGATATAGTCGGAGGGACAACATCTAAGGTATATGCCCTTGTACCCGAATATGGGCCGGGTGAAGCAGAAGCGTCTGTGGCCCTAATTGTAAAATTAAATGTTCCTGCAGCAGAAGGTGTGCCAGATAAAACACCTGTCGCGACATTGAGCGACAAGCCCGCTGGCAGTGCACCTGCAGAGATAGAAAAAGTATAGGTAGCAATACCGCCGCTTGCAGAAAAGGTCTGGGAATATGCCAATCCAACCTTAGCGTCAGATATCGTTGCAGGATTAACAACTATAGTCGGTGCCAGCGATACTGTAAAAGTATTGGTATTGCTCTGGTTACCTATATTCCCTGCCTGGTCGCTAGCCCGGGCACTTACCGTATGTGCACCTTGAGGCAAATTAGCCGGAGGCGTATAACTCCAATAGCCTGAAGCATTAGCGGTAGCGACATTGTTTATTGTATTGCCATCGATAGTCACACTGATGCGGCTATCCACCTCGGCTATACCGCTAACCAAAGGCAACTGTGAGTTTACTGTAGAGCCATTGGCAGGTGTAACCACCACCGGGGCTGCTGGCGGTGTCTTATCAACTGTATAAACCGGGCCGGTAAAACCACCACTTACAGGATTTCCTGCCAGATCAGTAATACCTGTGCCGCTAGCTTTAAGGTTTAGACCTAGTGTACCAGAAGCCGAAATATTGCTTACTGATATATTATACCTGTTGTTTGGAAGAACCGAGGAGACACCGCTCACCGTTGCGGGAAGTCCGACAACAGTAAAATCATTTATGTCAAGTCCCGTAACTTCTTCTGAGAAAGAAATACTAAATACAACGTCATTTAAATTGGTAGGATTGGGATGTTCCCTGTCCATGGAAATAACAGTAGGTGGAGTAACATCCGCTACTGCTGAACCTACCTTGATATCATCTATCCAATACCGACTGTTTGCTTTAAAAAAAATGCTTACGCTTGTAACCGTTAAATTTTTTGAATAAGTTTTTTCGCTCGTAGTATAAGTACCTCCAGCTACAGGAGTGTTATCTGGTTCTGTTTCTGGTGCTCCTACGGTTTTATTATAGGTGACGGTATAGAATGGGGGAATAGTTGGGTCACTTTGAGCATAACTGCTCATACTCTCCTGTCTCACATAAAACCCATAAAACTTAAAAGGCTGACCATCTGCACGTTCTAACACAAAAGTATCACCACCAGAGCCAACCTTCATGAGAGATTTACTGTTCCCTGAACCATTGTCAGGGCTATTGCTAAAGCTCCCATTACCTCCACTGGATAACTTATAGCTCACACCAGCTATCGTAATGTTGGCTTGGGTATTCCAAATAGGCCAGGTCGGATTGGAAAGAGCAGCGCCGGCGTCGAAATTATAAGTAGTTTGAGATTGAGCGCCAAAGTATGCAAATAGCATCATTAATAGTAATAGCAGGTTTCTGCTATAGGAAAAGATTTTCATGAGATTGTTTTGATGGTTTAGATAGGGTTAAAAGCAAAATCCAAAATGCAAGAGATTAATTAAAAATTAAGCGAATTTAAATCAAAAAATAAAAAATGAATTTTACAAACCGCAACATTTACGTTACACTGCCATAAAAACCATCACAACTTTAGATTTCTGTAAAAGAGAGAAATAACTGTAATAAGTATTACAATGCCAATTATGCCCCATGCATGTACAGATGTAGTATTTTTAGTAGCAATGGTCTGCTCGGCAGCGTTTTGTGCTATTGTTGTTAATTTTTCTGACTGAGCCTGATCAATCTGCTCTTTAATGTGCTGGTATTGATAAAAACCACTATCATTCCAATAAGTAAAAACCTGCGTCTCCTTACCAGAAGATTTTAAAACCAGCTGACCAAAATCCAGCTGGTTTTTTGAACTTTGCGTTGCGATATCCCTTGTTTTGCTAGTCTTTCTGAACAAGGAACAACTACAAAACAACATCGTGATGAAGAATAATTTCGTTTTCATAAGCTGGACCAATTTGAAAAGCAGTGTATACTGCGTTTATGTCTAATGCGTCGGTAAACACCTGTCCCCTCTCTGCTCCCATTAATATTGGTATTCCCTTCCACTGCATACACGAGATCGTTTTTCAGTTCCGTAACAATCCCGCAATGTCCTATTCTCTTTAGTTCAGGAAAGTATATCCCTAATACCATTCCAGGCAAAGGCTCCTTTGTAATCCTATTGGCCGGGAAAAGTGATGGACTCCAGGCTGTCCGCGGTTGCGGATATCCAGCCTGCCCAAAGCACCAGGAGACAAAGGAAGCACACCAAGGCACTTTTTTCAGTCCTACATAAGCATTGTACCGATCAACACGCAGGCCACTATTTTCTGAAGTTTCCTGAATGCCAATTTCCTTTTGTGCTATTGCAACGACCTGAGCTGGTGTTATAATACTGCGCTCAGCACGCCAACTGCTGCCAATAACAGCAATGCAAACGAGGCCCAATAAAATCCTAACTGTTGCCATAATAACAATTGTTTAAACTGTGAAACCATATTCCCTAAATCCGGAAAACCTAAACTCATCCAAAACCTTTGCAAAATCCACCAGCACAATGCTATAACCATTAGAAAAGCAATCATACTGAGCAAAAACAATAGCCAGATATTCGGATCAATAAACCCTATAGTAGGATCAGCATGCATGATCAGGCGCTGTGCAAATAACCATAGCGACAATAAGATCAGCAGCAACAAATAAACCTTATAATTTACCTTAGCATCTAAGGCTGAAACTTTTAATACATCCATTTTTACAATTTTAGAAATTACCTAATAATAAGACCAACACCCTTAACCACCCCACTTAGTTCATTACAGAAAAATAATGGTGTCTCCGAACAGGCATAGGGGCATTGCGTAGCTGTGTCCCAGCCTGAAACATTAAATGAAATCACCCCAAGTAGTTAATTACGAAAAAATAATGGTGTCTCCGAGCAGGCATAGGGGCATTGCGCAGCTGTGTCCCAGCCTGAGAGGAGATCACCATTATTTTTAATCAATTACACTACAACCACCTTCTTAACATAGACACTTTTAGAATGAAGCCCCTTTTTCTTAAAAGAAGTAAAGCTGAAGTAGCAATAAACCTCTGCCCCTACCAAATCAGGAGGCAACTGCAAGCTAAACTCCAATGCAGATCTTTCCTCCGCCCCTGTTAACATTACGAAGCGATTAGTCAATGGCTCATAAGCAACCACGTTGATCATATCTGTCCCATCCTTATGCTTACTATCAATACCATCCTCGCTCCAGGTAAATTTCAGCTCAGCTCCGGCAACCGGTTCCACATCGTATAAATAAGGAACATTCAATTTCCCACGACTAAACCTAAGCTTAGTATAATCAATTGAAAAATCCGGGGCGATACCAATAACCGCTTCTTTCAGATGATAAGAAACCGCCTGATTCATTGGTGATGCAGATTTTGCATCTGGTTGAAAACCTGTGTCAATCAGATCACTCAACAAGCTTAAGAAACTGGTCACCAATCCAAACTTTATACGCTGATTGACCTGTAACTGTGTTGGCGCCTTACCACTTGGACGAGGTAAGGTCTTGATAACATTTAGATCTCTAAAGAAAGCACCGGAAACATTACCAACTTTTTTGCGAAATCCGCCAAGGATTCCATTTCTAACAATTCCCATAATTTTAAATTTTAAGGATTAAAAAATCTGTTTGTTTCATTTAGCAGGCTTCAGGTAATTAATCGTCATTAAGCATCTTAGCCAGGACAAGGGTAGTCGTCACTACTCAGCCTATTGCAAATGATGACACAAAGAGAAAGAATAAAAGAAAGCTGTGGCAGTCCCGGGGGGTACGGTATGCTTGCGAATATTTAGACAAAAACAAGCTTTAAAGCTATCCAAACGGCATAAAATTTTTATCAAAAAATCATACAATCGTAAACTCCTCGTCCAACACCCTCAACATTTTCACCAGCAATGCCCTTACAGATTTGGCTGTACTTTGTACCACCTGCTTGTATTTGGTCATTAAACTATTGCTAGATAAATAAGCATTACCGATACCAGAAGTCGCGAAGTTTTTAGAAAGCGAAACGATCATACGGCTAACCGGGCCGGAGTCTAAAGCGCCGGCTTTAAAAAGCAATTTGAAAAAGTAGGCCAGGCCCTCGGCAGACAATAACACCCTGATACGATAGTCCTCTGCCGGATGATTGTAGTCCGCCCCTTTTCTTAAAAAACAATCCCCATAGCGCTCTTCAATATGCGACAATGTACTTTGAAGGCAGCCTTCTGTTAAGAAATACAAGGCTTCCGGCACATCCGGCATATTACCGTACTTGTACAAAGCATTCAACAAAAATGCACAATCGTAATGCATTTGTTTCAGATGACGCTCAACCAGGCTGTTGTCCGTATCGCCCAACACCTCTGCCTGTAATGCGCTTAATATATGCGACTGTATCAAAGGTAACTCCCGCAGCCAATCATCCACCTTCTGCTTATCCATATGGTAATATACCGGATCAAGATCCTTCAATACCAATGTCCTTAGCTTTGTTAACTCTGCATTCATAAGGGATTTACCTTTCCTAAATACTCACTATTTGCTACCCTTTTCCCATTTAATGAAACCACACTCACATACACATCCAGTGATTTGCCGATCAGTTTAGGATTTAATTCCAGGCTGCATTGTAGATTGGCGCGGTTACATCCGCCAATAAAGCCATCAACAATTTTAAGTTCCCTGTTATAAACGATTAACATCACCTGATCATCAGTAGAAGAGTCATCGTTGTGATTTTGCTTCCAGTTTAACTTTAGCAAATCTGGCTGGGCCAATTCAACTACTACTGAATATAAACCAGGTAAATGACCCTTTGTTAAAACCACCTTTTCATAATCGATGTTTAAGTCAGGATATGCCCCTACCGTAGCATATCTGTAAATCTTGGAGAATGCCGCATTGATTTCTGTTTTATCTTTCGCATAATTTCTAAAACCTACAGTCACATAGGCATAAAAAGGCACTAGCCATTGTTGTACAAATTTGAATTTTTCTCTGCAGGCTATTTGAGCAGGTGTTGCCTTTACGCCAGATTTTGTTTCTGTAGGCATGGTCCTCAAATATGCTGTTTGTTTCCATACTGCCCCCACTATTGAGCCTAACTTACCGTGTATAGGGCCTAATATCCCACTTCTTATTCTTGCCATAATTGATATGATTTAATTGATTTAAAATTTTTATTAGATTTTTTTGGGATGCGTCAAGAGCCGAATAGTGCCTTCCTAAACTATTTTTATACTACTCCTGTAAGGGATTAATATGAGTTGGATTTTCCCGAACAAAGCAGAACGAGAGAGCAAGGAGGTCCCTCTTAAATTCGACTTTGTTATTAAGCTGAATACCGCCATCCTGTAAGCCTGACATTCATCTAAAAAAATGTTGAAGAGAGTTTTTCTTATGTTATGTTTTTGATCCATAACCCAAAAGTAGAGTGAATAAAAAATGGCTTGTCGCAGGATGTCCCGATCTGACGTTTTATGTCGTAATTGTCTTGATAATAACTTTGTTACATAGGACCCACCTATAAAATGTTAAATAGTTATGTAATTGATTAATATTTTCACTTAATTTGAGAAATAAAATATTCCATTATTTGACAATAATTTATACAGTACAAAATTATTTACATAATAAATAATCATCATACTCAACCAATATATTAACCAACAACCAACTACCAGTTGGGTTCCGTACGGATCATCTGATCCATACGCTAAGCGTCACTTAACTTGTTGCGGTTTTAATCAGACCCTAACATGCAACGATTATGTATTTACCCTAAAGAAGCCGCCGGGCTTCTGGAAATCAGTGTGCGACAAGCACAGCGGATATTTAAAGCGATCCGTGAGGAACTAAACAAGAAAAAACGGCATTTAATCACTATAAAAGAATTTAGTGAGCATAAAGGCCTGGAAGAAAGCGAAGTTCTCAAAGCTTTAAACAAAAACAATTAATCTACTATCCACAAATCTCAGCGTATGATTCAAGATGAAAATCTATTGAGTGATTTCAATAGCACAGATTCCTTTTCCAAAGAATTTGAAGTTAATTTAGCAGATAAACTAGCCAAAAAAATCAGGAACAATTCCTCGATATTTTTAAGACCAGGTAAACAAGCTAAGTCGATCTGGCACCTCCGCTCTGGCTTTATCGTAGAAGTTAGTCAAGACATCAGCGGCATGCAAACCATTATGGACATCTATTCTCCCGGTGCATTTGTTACCGATCTGCCAAGTTTTTTCTATAACAAACTTGTGGCTTATAAATATATAGCCATTGGTCAGGTAGAAGTTCATGAATTGACACGAGAACAATATCTTAAACTAGAGCCGTATTCAGAAAGGGTAAAGTTCAAAGGATTGTTAATGAGCAATGCCATAAGGATAAATGATGTAAAGTCTGAAATGTTTTTATTAGCTCCACGTGAAAGGATAATCTTCTTTTTCAACCAATACGATGTTGCTGAACTGGCCGATAAATATTGTGCTTCATTTTTACGAATCAGCGCAGAAAATTATACTCAACTAAAGATAAGCCTGTTAAAATCAGGAGAAATTGACATTTACTCAGCAAAATCCAAATACTCCTCCCAGCCTCATTATATGCAAGTAGTACTTGAAATAAGAACTTATATAAATGAAAATTACGGCAATCCGGAATTTGAGAACCTCACGATTTTGGGAACTAAATTTAACACCACCAAGAAAACCCTGACCGAGTATTTCAAGAAAGTATTGGGTACAACTGCATATAAATATTTAACAGATCTAAGAATGACAAAAGCTCGTGATCTTCTGGTAAAAGAGCAGAAAATGGTAAAAGAGGTATACAAAGAGGTCGGATTTAAAACTGAGTACTATTTCAGCAGGAGATTTAATGAGTATCATGGGTATCCAGCTAAGGACGCGTTTATGTATAATCCTGGTTAAGAAACTCGTTTTTGTAAAATAGTAACCGATTATTGCTTTAATCTCTAAAATTTTGTCCCTAAACTGCATTTTTTAAGATCGATATAGTATGGAACTTTGCTTTTCATCTAAACGCTCTTCGACTATGCATTCTCATATTACATTCTACCTTAATGCCATGCTGATCAGAGTTAGTGATTCTGGTCAGCATTCCCATCTTAAAAACATCTCTTTAAATGGAGCTGCGACACAATTACTTCTGGGGAGTGATTCCAGAATCCAGCTTCAATCGATCAGTCATTACCTTGTGCTTTTAGGCTTTTTTGAACTTGATTTACCAGAAAAAACGAGTTTTGACATGATCATCGAGCAATCATCCTTCTTGATGTTTATTATGTTAAACGGAGAATCTACTCTTCACAATGAGTTTGGCGATTTGATTTCAGAAAGCAAAGGAAACAGCTGCACTTTGTGCTTTCTTAGTGCCGGGCACTACACCTGGGAATTTAAGTCCCCCAAACACAAAATGATCATTTTAAATTTTAACCCCGATTATTTTATAGATAGATGTAAAGAAATTCCACAATTCAAAGGGATGACAGATGCCCATCAATCTGGGGATATCCCTTACATTCTCTTGCCTCATTGCAAGATTACCACAAGCATTTTCAATCTGTTTAAAAAATATTTCAAGCACATCAACTCAGGTACATTGTCACAATTTACCGCTATAGAGAGCATCAGTACAAACTGCCTTGCTAAATACGAGCAAGCTCTGATAAATGAGAGATATACCACCAATGCTTTAAATAAAAAGAAAAAAGCAGAAATCATTTCTTTTATTCATCAACATTATACAGAGAAAATAGTTGAAAACCAGCTTACAATGGCAAGCATGTTTAACATATCGATATCTACCTTAGATCGGCTACTCAAAAAAACCATTAAAATGACCCTACGCCAATATGTTATAAAGCTGAGGATGGATGAAGCTATGCTACAAATTACAACCAGCCAGATCGCTATTAAAGACATAGCAGCTAACATAGGCTATCCCGATCCATTGCATTTTAGTCGGCTATTTAAAAATCATTTTAGTCTAGCGCCCAGTGATGTAAAGCGAAATCACTAAAAAATTCAGACGGTATGACATGGACAATCGTTTCAATTGAGGCATAAAATACATTTACATATTGACGTGATTGTCCATTCCAAAAGAAAGAAAATGTGTTGAGATTTGATTTGCATGCTTCTAGCACCACTCATAAAAATGTTTTTCCTGGAAGCGCTTAGCCGGGAGAAGCTGATTTATGAGGGTGCAACGAAGCGGCTAACGCGATCTACAATTAACAGATTTCTCACCATTAGCAGTTTTGGAAATGAAAACCCAAAGTAAAGTTTACCTGGTAAAACCCACTAGCAACCATTCGCTGGACGAGTTATATGGCATGTTTGACACACTTGAAAAAGCAGAGACTTTTTTAAATCGCTTTAAAACCAAAATGTTTGACGTAGAGATTGTTTCGTTGGATCTTAATCCTAAATATTATACGGAAAAAACTACAGACCCATATTGCATACTGCTTGATAAGATTTCCATTATACCAAAGGAAATATTAATCTGCAGTACGATTGACATGGTTGAAGAAGCATTAAAGGAATCTTACCATATCTTTTTTCATTCGGCATACGGCGAAGATGGAGGCATATTAATTTTTCAATGTCTGGCTGCAGATGAAAAAGAAGCAATTAGTAAAACTATTCAGAAAAGGGATGAGCTGGTTAAGAGTGGAGAATGGAAAGACACATGGAAAACATGCGTTAGCAATGATAAAATCGCTCTTTAAGCAAATATTAGACGAAACGCTTCGTTTGCCAGCAGCCACCACGGCACAAATGAAGGAAGAAATGTATCAATACATTTTCGATTTGACAAGACCAGATTATCGCGAAGGAAAACGGGATCTAATTAAAGATGGTAATGTTGCTGTAAGCATTTACTTTTTATTAAAGGGTAACTGTCGTTTCTACTACTACAGTAAATCATATAAACAAGAACTCAATCCATTCCTGATGTTAAGTCCCTGCATTTTGGCTGAAGGAAGAAGTATGAAAAAAAACTGTGTTGCAAGATTTAGCATTGAGGTTAGTGCAGGTAGTGTTGTTTATATTTTAGACAAGGCAGGTTTATCAGCAATTGAGTCAAAATATAGCGAAATAGGTATCTGTATAAATGATCTGATTAAAGAACAAATCCAGGATTTTAAACTATGGAAAAGGAGGCTTAAAACCCGTAGTCCTGAGCATCGATATTCGAAATTGAAACATGGACGTCCAGAAGTAGAACAGCAGTCAGCAAGAAAAGATATTGCCGGCCATTTAGGTATTAGAAATACGTCTCTAAGTAGAATGATTAGAAGGTTATCAAAATAATTTACTTTTTTTCAAATATTTTTTTCCTCACAAAACAGCCTTTACACTACCGCCAACCTAGGCCACTTGACTTAGGTCAAGTGTTTTACTTGACCCAGGTTAAGCGAATCACTTGACCCAAGTCAACACGCTTTTTTTTTCCTCATATATCTTTGGGTTAATTGACAGAGAACGAAGGGAAACGCCATTGCAGGAGATGGTGAACAATTAAAAGAAATAAAATATTATGGACGACAGGCATGTTAACAACAGATTTAGCTCCTTCAATTTTAGGGGAATCATAAATCAGCAGGTGATTGTAACCATCATCTCTGGTCTGTTTTTTTTATTGTTTATCCATACCGCTACAGATAAACTCATAGATTTTCAAAAGTTTAACGTGCAGCTGGGACAATCGCCGCTATTAACCCCTATATCCAGGTATGTGGCCTGGTTTATTCCATCAGTTGAAATCCTTATCTCATTTTTACTGGTATTCCCTTTTACCAGGCTAATTGCACTTTATGCCTCCCATGGTTTAATGGTGATGTTTACCACTTATATTATTGTGATCATGAATTTCACGGAAAGGATTCCCTGCAGCTGCGGTGGTATTTTCGAAGGGATGAAATGGGGAGAACACCTCATTGTAAACATTGCATTTGTAGGTGTTGGAATAGTGGTGATTCTTTTGCAAACACGGATAAATAAACAGAAAAGGCAGCTGATTGCCATATAGAAGATATTTGGTTGCTTAAGGCAATCAATCAGTGGAAGCCGAAAAACTGTGAAGAGTAGGCAATACCAAATATAAATGCTATGAGAAAAGTATTTTTCTTTTTTGGCTTACTGGCAACAGTTGCTGTAGGTCATGCGGTTGCAAAAAATGCAACTACGAGCAGGTTGGTTCCTATTGGCGGACCGCTGAACTCGTTGGAAGATTGTACCCGAAATGTGCCCTGTACATTATCGGATACTACCATTCCATGCACCTTTACCACAGGCCCTAACATAGGCACGTGGTATGCCAATGATCCGGAAACAGGCAAGTGTACGGTTACACTTTATAGAATACCATAAGCCGTTTCCTTCATCAGCTATACCTGTAGTTTAATTACTGCAGGTATAGCTTTACATCCTCTCAGTCATGAAAAGAACATTCTTAGCCCTTGCCCTAGTATCCCTGTTAGCCATAGTTCCCATAATTGTGTTATTCGGCTGGTATAATCTCCATTTAACAAAAAAATCTTACGATTTTGAACGCAGGTTTATAACTCCGTTAAGCAGTATATTCTCGTTAAACCTCAAGTACGACTCCTATTATATTGCAGGATCATCGGGCAATAAGCTCTATTTAGGAAACTATGTAGCCTTAGCACATTTGCTAAAAACTAATCTTCAATTAACCGATACCCAATTTGTCTATGTTCATATAAACCCGGCCGATTACAATAAGAATGGCAGTTACAAATATTATATAGACACTACTGATTTTTATATCCTCAATGGAACCGACCGGTTGATCTTATCTGGCAAAACTGACAAGTGGAAAGCGGGGAGGTCTGCAGTTTTTGCGCCCTATTTTAATCAGGGAATTCCCATAAACCTGCATTCTATTATCTATAAATATGTCAGTAGCAGAACAAATGAGAATGCACTCCGCAAGGAAAGCACGACAATAAAAAGAATCGAGAATGATGTTATCTTCGAAAAGCAGGTAGACGGATTGTTTTGTACCGCAGGGAATATAGAATACAACAAACAGCTTCATCTGTTAACTTATACCTATTTGTACCGTAACGAAATCTTGGTTATAGACACTAATCTGTCTTTGGTTCGAAAAATAAAAACCATTGATCCAATAAACAGGGCTGATTTTAAAGTGTCAACTATTAAATCAGCAGGTTCAAGTGTAATCACATCCCCCGCATTGATGGTTAATTCCGGCAGTTCATCATGGGATGATAAACTATTTGTCCAGTCAGAATTAATGGGCAGAAATGAAGATCAGGTTATGTTTGAGCATTCTGTAGCCATTGATGTTTATGACCTGAAAAGGTCTGCATATATGTATTCCTTTTACCTGCCTAAACAAAGTAAAGCTGCCATAAGCCAGATTAAGGTTATTGGTAATAACGTCTACACCCTGGCTGGCAAACAACTCAGCAGGTATACATTCCAACTTCCTGATGTAAAATAAGGGGCAGAAATGTTTAAGTTCCTGCCCTCTATTTTAATTGTCTTTTCTAATCACAATTACATCTGTCTCTCTTTTCTGTAGCGAGAGTTCTAAACCATGTTTTCTGAGCTCTTCAGCAAAAACGCTGTAATCGATGATTTTCCCCCGATGCTCAAATTTAGCCAGTCCCAGTTTTCCGGTATAACCGGTTTCATCAATTATGGGGTAAGTAATGTTATAAGAGCCGGGGCTATTAAGCAGACCATCTATTAATTCAGTTGTGGAAATATTATTGAACTGCATGTTGTTAGCCCCAATAAAGACTTCCTTTTCCCCTTGCTTATATTCATTTAAAGGACCTCTTCCTTTAGCAAGCACCAGACATTTCATCTGCTGTTTTTCCCAGCGTGCTTTTATTCCAAAGCTGGTTTCTATATCCACAATCATTTTATCTCTGATTTTTTGAATCGGGATGTCCCGGCTTGAGGTAGCCTGATAACAATACTTATTGTCATAACGTGGAATGTTGTTTAAAACGGACACTAAACTAGAAGAATCCTTGTTTTTAAAAATAATCCGTGCAGTTGGCACAGGCATAATATGATTAAATTCATTAATAAATCTACCGTATAAAAGCCGAAGAGCCGATTTTACAGAATAGTTTGCAATCCATCCATAAGCCTTATTATTAGCCTTTGTGAAACTATATATAGTCATGATATTGGAATTATACGGTGTAATAACGGAGCTTAAAACTAAATTGTTTCCGGTATCCTGTCCAACTACATTCCCGTTTACAAAAAGAGGTCTGTTGAATTTCAAGGAGATCAGTTGATCAGTTTTCTCGGGGACATTTATAGATTTTCGATCTAAAATACTCCTTATAAATTCTTTGCTGAGAAAATCACCTGAAGTAATGTGTTTTACTATACCCTCCCGATCTATAAAAACCAGATGGGGGACTGAAGCATGAGGAAAGATCTGTAATAATTGCTTATCTCCACAGGCCATCGGTAAAGTCATCTTCTGCCCGGATATGCGATCATTATTTTTTATAAATGCCTGTACCTGCGCTTTGGTTTGATAAGGATTTACGGTAATGATCTGGATACTACCCTTAAACATTTGCTGCAGTTCCATCAGTTTGGGCCAGGAGCCAACGCAGGAAGCACATCCGAAAGACCAAAAATCCAGGATCAGCAATTTGCCTTTAAAGTCGCTCAGCCTTAAATGTTGTTGCTCAGAATTAATTACGCCGGTTAGTACATAGTTTGGGGCGGGTACTCCAATCTTAGCCTTTTCTAAAATTGGTGTACTAACCTGCGCTGCTGTATGCTCTGTAAAAAAAGGTACAAGCATAAAAAGAAGTACTATTTTTATTTTCATAATGCTTTTAATGATAACCAAGGTTCTGTACTAAATTTTTATTATTCAGGAGTTCCGTTACAGGAATAGGATACAAGACATCCGTATTTTGCCACTTGCTGCCCTTAAGTGGAGCAAGGATTGTATTTGCCCTGTTGGTTCTTTTCAGGTCTAACCACCGGTGTCCCCATTCCGAAAAAAATTCAACTCTTCTTTCATCCTCTACCGCAAGCAGGGCGGTTGCCTTATCCATATCAGCGGGCAGATCAGGAAGGGGGCTAGAAACAGCGATGGTGGGCAATGCTCTAGCTCTTCGTCTTAATGCATTCAGATCTTCGATACCCAGATCTATCTTTTCCTGATTAATCCTGGCCTCAGCCCTGATCAGGTATTGTTCTGCCAACCTCAATACCATGGAATATTCTTCACTATTTGCGGAAGATTTCACTTTGTATTTAAAAGGATATTTCCACGAGTTGGCTCCAATGGTAAATGTGCCTACCCATTTCAACTGTCGCTCGTCTCCTGGTCCAAATGCAGACAAGAGTTGGTCACTTAAAACCACCTCAGTACTTACGTTTGGTGCGGCATTCAGGATAAACCTTTTCCCTTCAAAGGTATTACTGCCAAGTCCCGCAGGAACGACGAACTGTAAAATAGCCTCTTTACTGTTTTTTAGAAAAACCTGGTTCAGATCGCCAAGCAGTTCATACTGGTTTGTCCTGCCAATAATTTCTGATGCTTCGCTTTCTGCTTTAGCCCAGTCCTTATGGTATAAATAAACTCTGGACAGCAATGCAACAGCGGCCCATTTGTTAACCCTTACCCGTTCAGTTGAAGGGTAACCATCAGACAGTTGATTTTTAGCTTCTGTAAGATCCCTGATCATCTGCTCGTATAGCCGTGCTTTTGTACTAGCGAACGCCAAAATATTAGCTTTGTAATCTGTGGTTAAAACCAGTGGAACGTCTCCAAACAGATTTGTTAAATAGAAATGACAGAATGCCCTTATAAATTTTGCTTCTCCCAAAAGTTGCTGTTTAACAGGTTGAGATACCTGATCTGAAAGTATCAGGTTCTCTAAAACTGCGTTGGCGGCATAAATGATCTGATACGGACTCTGCCAAAGAGAACTCCGTAAAGAAGCATTGTCGGGTAAGATATTGTTATCGTAAAACTGTTTGTAGCTTGCATTTCCACTGTAATTGACAAAATCATCAGCAGACCTCCCTGCCAGGAAGGTAATGCTCAGCTGATTTCCACTTGCAAACATGGAATTGGATATGAGCTGTGCGTAAATACCCCTGATAACTGCCGTCGCAGTTTCATCATTGGTGTAAATTTTGCTTGCGATGATCTGGTCTTTAGGTGCATCTATTTCAAGGAATCCCTTGCATGCCATAACTAAACACATACCACTAATCAGAACTGTTTTTATGAATGTATTTTTCATTTTAAATGTTATTTTTATAAGTGCTGAACTGTTAAAAGCTGATTTGCATTCCTAAAGTAACGGTCCTAAGACTTGGGAGCGCTCCACTTGCGCCCACTTCCGGATCGCCCGGATATTTGGTTAGGGTAATTAGGTTTTGTCCTTGCAGATAAAGCCTTAGGCTTTTAATCTTTGCTTGGTGTATCCATTGAGAAGGGGCGTTCCAGGAAAGTGATAAATTCTTTAATCGGACAAACGAGGAGTTTCTGAATCGGTCAGAACTTACTAAATAATAATCCTTATTTCCTGCCAGGCCAAAGTCCTGGGTAAACATCTGGTAGTTGGCTATATCTCCCGGTTTCTGCCACCTGTCCATTACTTCTATTGGCTGATTGTAGAGCGCTCCAGGAGTAGGGAATGTGGATGAATACCTGCTGGTTTTATTCACAAACTGGAAAAAAAAGTCCAGTTGTAGTCCTTTAAAAGTAATAGAATTCTGGAATCCACCATACCAATGGCTGGTAAGAGATCTGGATGCAAGCTTACGGTCGGTTTCGTCTGTATCGTTGCCATTGCCATCTACATCTTCAAACATGTAAACACCCGTCTGTGCATCGACACCCAGATAGTGGTAGGCTTTTGGCCTAAACATGGAGGCGCCTACCGTATACATATAAACATAGGAAGAACCTTCTATGTTAGGATAAGATACAAGCTTGTTTTTCGGGACGCTGAAGTTGAGCGAGCTTTTCCATGAAAACGTAGTGGTTTTAATATTGGTCGTATTCAATTCAAACTCCCAACCGGTATTTTGTATGGTTGCCGGTAAATTATACTGGATACTCGGAAAACCTGTAATATCCGGCAGGGTATAACCAACCAGCTGGTTAGACGAACGGTTGCCGTAATGACTCAGTGCAAGCAATATCTTGTCATTTATAAAGCCCAAGTCCAAGGCCAATTCTGCTTTGCGGCTTGTTTCCCACGAAAAATCTGGATTGGCTATTCTTGAAGGGATTAAACCATTCTCTCCCTGATAAGGCTGCGTGGTGGCTTTGTAGGTTTCCAGGTAACCATAATTTGGAATCTGATCATTCCCGGTAATGCCATAACTTCCCCTTAACTTTCCATAAGAGAGCATAGGCAGTTTTTCGGCCAGCCAGCTTTCATTGCTAAAGATCCAGGCAAGACCAATTGCGCCAAAATTTCCGAACTGTTGATCCGGCCCAAACCTGCTTGATCCATCTCTTCTTCCTGTCAGGTTAACAATATACCGGCTGTTCAGGTTATAATTGACCCTGCCAAATATGGCATTGTATCTATATTGTGAGGATGAAGCACTTCCCAATCTGGATGGGGCAACCGAAACATTATCCAGATAGAGATCACTTAAATAACCCGATGCAGAGATGCGCTCTGATCTTTGGTCATCTTTTTGAAAGGTGGCGCCAAGCACCAGGTCAATTGTTCCTGGACCAATCTTTCTTTTATAGTTGAGCAGAGGCTCTATAATCCAGGTTTCTATGTTGTTAAATGCAGAAAGATTGGTGCCTGTTACTGCCGATGGTGAAGGAGCCTGACTGCTGATCGGGGTAATCAGGTTCTCGTTTAAGCCAATGTTTGTATACCCAAAACTGCTTTTAAGGAAAAGCCCTTTAACCAGTTCGTAATCAAGCAGGGCACTGGTAATGAAACCATTTGCCTTACTGTTGTAAGGCTGGTAAATACTGGCTATAGGATTGGTCCAGGTTGGGGAGCCGCTGCTGTTCAATCCCCAGTTTAGCTTTCCTTTTTCATCATATAAAGGTGGCGCATTGGGTGGCAGACTAATGTATTTAGAAACATCAAACAGCCCTAGTTTGTTCCTGTCTATGCTATAGCTGGCCGAAAAGCTGGCTTTAAACTTATGGTTAGCCGAGGTATGGTTAACCGATAATGCTCCGGCACCTTTATGGTCTACAAAATTACCGGGCGTAACGGTAGTGTTCCGGCTGTAATTCCCTCTAAAGGTAAATTGTGTCAACTCATTTCCTCCGTTTATTGCAGCCTGGAGACTGGTGTTTTTTGCTTTACCACCAATCAGTACCTCCTGCCAATCAGTATAACGGTTTTGGTCCCAGGTTCCGTTGACGTCGTAGTCGGTTGGTCCGGGGCTGGTATTGTCATTTTTAAATGCCTCTCTCCGCATTTCCAGGTATTGCTGGGTGTTTAATAGCTCAACCCTTCTGCTGATTTCGGAAACCCCATGGTAAACATTCATGTCTATAGTATGCTGACCTGATTTTGCCTTTTTTGTGCTGATCAGAATTACACCATTTGCACCTCGGGAACCATATATAGCTGTTGCATCTGCATCCTTTAAAACTTCTATGCTTTCAATGTCTGCCGGATTAATGTAATTCAAAGGGCTAGAAAATGCACTGAGCCCTTCTACGCTGAGGTTGCTGTTTGTGATTGGGCTGGACGGATAGGGTACCCCATCAATAATATATAAAGGTCTGTTCCCATTATCTGCACTGGTTGTTCTCAGGCTATTTTGACCTCTGATCTCGACTTTGAAGCCACCACCGTTTATGCCAGACTGCTGTTCTATGTTTACCCCGGGCATGCGGCCAATTAAGGCCGCGAGTGGATTGGATACCGGTTGCTTACCGATAGTTTCGGCGGTTACCCTTGATATGGCACCTGTGCGTTCTTTATCTTTTACGGTGTAGTAGCCGGCATTGATTTCTACTTCCTGTAAGTTTTTATCATCGTTATCCAGTGCAATAACTAGTGACTCTTTAAATGGAACTTGAATACTGATGCTTTTGTTTTTATAACCAAGGTGGGATATGGATAGATTATAGGTTCCGTTGCTCAGCGTTAGGATAAACTCTCCCTTATCACTGCTTACCGTAGTATAGTTTTGTGCATTTACTTTTATAACTGCACCTGGAAGAGATTCTCCAGTGAAAGCTGATATTATTTTCCCTATCACTCCTTGATTTTTTAAGGCTGGTGGTTTTAGAGGCTCCTGGGCATTGCTACTTAAATTTAGGCAAAGCGTGGCCATTACGATTATTGGTATCGTTTTAAACATATTTGGTTAGTGGTTAAACCCTAAAAGCCAGTTATGGGTAATATTCCCGTCCCTGGCTTACAGGTGATTGAATTAATGGATGATTTATGAGCTCAGAAAATGTTCAAATTGAGGATGCTGTAGCTAGTGTGGCGGAATGATTACCAGTGAAAGAATGTCACAGTGAGAAGTTTGTTTAGGTTTCATATTAATAAT
Organism: Pedobacter sp.; assembly: GCF_041645105.1. GTDB lineage: Bacteria > Bacteroidota > Bacteroidia > Sphingobacteriales > Sphingobacteriaceae > Pedobacter. Next base: position 42,802 of record NZ_JBAZQQ010000006.1, on the reverse strand, counting down.
TGTTAGTTGCAATTTTAAAATATGAGTCTTGGGCGGGTAAGTAAATTTGGGGTTGCCACCCGCGTCTACTTGTCAGTTCTCAGGCCTTACGTAACGCGGGATAACGGCAAACCCCAAATCTATTTTTCAATGCGCAAATATAGCACATATCAAATAGGAAATGGGAGTTATCTACCGTCTTGCGTTACGGCCTGAGAAATGTAGCCGCAAGACTCTTTAATTAAACTTCATAAACAGAAGTCTATATTTTAGTTTTTATCATTATTGATTTTCATATGTAAATATAAAAAATCAATTGTAATTAAACAAATGTGTAGTCAAATACAAATGATATAAATCATTCCATTTGATCTTATGAGCGATCTTATAAGAAACATAATTGGTAGAAATGTTAAGTCTATTAGAAAAAGTTTAAATCTTTCCTTACTCAATTTCTCTATATTGACTGGGATTTCAAAAGCAAGTATTGTTAATATTGAATCCGGTAAGAAAGGATATAATCTAAACCTACTGGATAGTATTCTTTCATTTACGACTTATACTCTAAAGGAATTATCAACACAAAATCTAGTTGTTCCTTATGATTTAAGGGAAAAACTTCTAGAACTTTATAAAAATGATCTAGTTACATTTAATCTGCTATCACAAACTCCAGAAATTGGATACGCAGTATCCGCCAAATTATTGCCAAGCACATTTCTAAAAACACCTAAAGAGATTGGACAAATCAAAACATTTTTTGAAGAATTTGGCTGGATCTATCTAGGGACATCAATATCGAATGTTTTAAAAGGAATGCCAGATTCAATTGAAATTAGAAAACATGAAACCAAGAAAAACACCAATGTCTATTTAAAAAAACAGTAAGCTAAATCCAATTCCATTTTCCTTTACTCTTTAGCTGACTTGAATATTGACCAACGATAATTTAAATAACATTTACATTGAAGATAGGACTTTAATTAGAGGCCAAAAGATGAGCTGTAATTTTGTAAAGGTGATAATTCATCAAATTTTCTCATCAACATTCCAGCAAGAGAGCCATTCCATTGAAACAGCTCTCTTAACAATGTAAAAACTACCTCTTAGTATTCAACTCCCCATTCTTCTAATAATCTTTTATCACGGTCTAGAATCCTCTTCAGACGCTTTTTCCGTTTGCGAGGTAATCGCTTTGGTTTTGTAAATTCTATCTTCCGAATATCATATAGACTGCCGTCACTTCGTTTTAAAATCATAATTGTCTTAGTTATTTTCTCGTTTTGTTAAAAGGTCCGAAAAATGTTCATTCATTTTCACGATTTCTACTTCCACAAGCTCCAAATGAAAGCCACGCGCATTCTCTCTGCTGGTTCCAATTCTATCCTCAGCAATATTAGAAATCATATCTTTTAATATAGCAACTCCTTTATTAAGATATTCAATAGCTTCCTTACGGTTTCCCAACGCAGCTTGATCGGCTTCCTCAATTAACTTTCTATAGGAACGGCTTATAGGCACCATATTCCCATTAAAACTACCATTTTTAATTTCTTCAATTCGTCTTTTGTATTCTTCAAAATTGGATATCATACCTTTCATAATTAGTTATCCATTAGTGTTCACTGACCTTTATTGATCAACTACCACGCAAAATAGCGAATGTGTGATTCTAAAATTCCCTTAAAATTTCTTTGTGATTAAACGCAGTAAAATGGGTGAGATACAAAATAAAATTGCGTTTGAGCAAATTTTAAAAGGTCGTACCAAATAAAGTTTGCAAGGAGATTTTCCGCCAGTATAAAAGCGGACTGACCTGACGATGGCTACGTACCCAGTTTAGAAAGGTAGTGATAGATAAACTCGGGACTCTTTAGATTGTCACCATTTCTGTTCAGTTCATCCGCATAATCCAATAGCGAGCCACATCCGGCTTTTACAAAAAGTGCCCTGAGTCTTTCATTGCCGGAAATATCATAGATCAGAAATGCATCCATCCGATCCAGCATCAAATATTTTTTGTCCAGAACTTCTAATTGGGTAAGCTTTTTCAGTCTGTTACCTTCGGGTGTCCCTTCATTGGTCAGGAACAGAAAAGTCCGCACCAGCCATTTGTCTTCATGCAGGGAAATAACAAAGTAGCCGACTTTATGGATGCCAAGGTTACATTCAAGCAGAATATGGCTCTTTCGGACGATAGCTTTAGGATTACCTTTGGTAAATAGATGACCCAGATAGGCCTGTATATATCCCTTTGTAAACAATGTTCGTTCTTCAAAACGTTCCAGCGCATGCTGTTGGGAATATAGGGGAAGGGCGATTTCATCCTCCATGTCGAGTATTCCTAATTGGCTGGGTTTTATCATCAGCCAGTCCAGTTCGTCCACTTTCTTTGCAGAAGGTACTCCCATCCTCACAACCACACGCTTCTTTCCGTCTATATCCTGCAACTGTGTGCTGTGCTTCAGACGATAAACACGGATCTCATTGGTACCTCCTAATTGTTCGATTGCCATCCTGTCGAAGCGTAACCTTACTGTTCCTCTATAGAAATCGTACAACTGTAGGTCATTCATTCCCATCACAATAAGGATATTGGTTTTCTGTTTTTCGAACCATTCAGTGTCCGTAAAATAAGGAGAAAAGGCTTCCCGAAGTTTGGAAAAACGCTTGAATCGGTTCGCGATTCGGAATTGAATGTAATGCAGAAGAACCATGACATCGGTCATAAAACGTGCATAAGTTATCTGTTCACCAGAAGGAAGATCGATATAGTGTTCGCTCAGCAGACTGGCTAGCATCTGTTTATAGCCAGCCAGCTCTTCTTCGGTCATGACTCGCTTCCCGTTTAATACGATCTTGATGTCAGGATAACGGTGCACGTACAACAGTCGCCGGCTACTTTCAGGCAGGAGTTCAAAATATCCTTTGCCAACCATCTTTTCGCAGATACTACGTAACCGGTGGTTAAATACCCTTCTTCGGGTTAGCTCCTTTTGAGCAAAAGCTGCCTTTTTCTTACCTGTTTTTGCCATGTTCAGTCTAAACAATCGGTTCTACAAATAATCCCGATAGTCAGGACTTGCCTACACTCTGCCAAGAGAACGAGTACTGTAATTTAATTAAATAGACTGGAATATCCAAAATAGAGCAAAACAGACCTATTACTTATGAATGAAAGAGCCCAGCCATATCACAACCTCTATCAAGCCATTTTCGATCTCCTTTCAAAACCATGAATAGGAAGTACGTATGGTTTCCAGCCTATTAATTCCAATAATTTTCTTATTTAAAACGTGGAAAAATAGCTTCAGAAGGCAAATCTCCATAAACGTTAAAATATGCTTCCATAATAACAGGCAAGCTCAGCAGCTTTTTAATCTCAATTTGTTTCTTAGATTCTTTCCGATTAGAAAGCAACCTTTCAATAACATCGTCAGCAAATGAACTTGGTCTACGTCCTAACATTCTTTCAATCTCCAATTCTGTTGAATATTTCTTAAGCATCTCCTTAAGATTTGGAAATGACCTTGCAGAGACAGTCATATGCTTAAAATTGAGCTTTTTCTTCTTCAATAGTTTAAAGACAAACATATATGCCGGTAAAAACTCCCGAACGTCAGGAAACATTCTAGGTACGTAAACAGAACGATCAAATGCACCACACTTGCTTTCCCAGATCAATGCTCGGAAATCGTTCAGCAATAATGGCGGATATGACTTCTATATCAAGCAAATCTGAGGAATAGGGAGAAAAGCATTTAAAGCCTAAAGATCTCGTCTTTTCTCTGCCATACAACCATTATTACGAAAGTTGCTCATCCATCCAAGTTGACGTAAAACCCATTGCTGCCGGGTCTATGTTGGGATATTTGATGAACAAATCAAAAAAATTATCTTTAAATCTATGGTTCGGATTTATGACCTGCAACAGATAGATCATCATGGATAGAAGATAATATGTGCGGTTACTAATGCTCTAATAAACTCTAATTAAAAAATGTGTTAATCACAGCCAAAACCCCTATTTTATCCATTTCGTCTAATAACCCTCTAATTGATCGCGATTAAATAACCGTCATTTATTAGAGCAATCTATTAAATATTATCTTGGTAATGCTCCTCATTTTTGATCATCTCCTTTTTTCTCATTTCTGACAATAGGTTATTAACCTTAAACTTTTTTCTTGCTCATTCATCCACCCAGGAAGTTTATTAGACAATAATTCATCTATATCCTTTCGTTGTACCTGGTTATGATGTTTGATGAACTGAATGATCAGATCTAAATAATAAGCCTTATCAAAAGCCCTATTCTTCGTATATCCCGCTTTTTGTCCCGTTTGACTTGCAACCTTCAATGAAAGATAGTAATTTGGTTTTCTACCTTCTATTAATTTTTTGGTTCTCAGATGCTTTTCTTCATTATTGGATAGCAGCCTTCCCTTCTGGACTTTATCAATGGCAATTATCTCTCCTAGTGTTAACTCTTTATGCTGCGCAAGTATATTAGCAAATTCCATGTCAAGTACTTTCCCAGTAATAGTCACCTTAACTTTACCACCTGAAAGATCATAATCCGGTAATGGAAACAAACGCTGTCGCTGATAATTAAAGATCTTTTTTATACCACCACCTGCAGTATCTACCATCTTGAGGTTGCGATAAAACAAATATAATTATATTACATTATTTTCTTTTACGTCTGATTAATAACAAAGTACCCATCAACAACAAGAGTCCCGGCAATATCCATATGTAAATTATTTTAAATACTTTAGCTGTACTATGGCTAATTAACAATAGGTTGTCTTTAACTTCGATATTTCGCGGCAGGTACTGAGGATATGCTCCATCAGCGAACCAACTATAAAAGGCATTCCCAAAGGAGTTCTTCCCATTTCTCATATTACTGGTGAAATCTGCATCTCCGCAGATAATAATGCGTTGATGCTTATTATTAATCTGCCTGGTCAATTGAACAGCGGTAACAAACGATGTTTCTTTAATATCTCCGTCTTTAAGATTAAATGCCGGTGGTATGGAATCCAATACCAGAGTGCCTGCTTTAAGCCATGTTTTATGAGGAACTGTCCTTAACAAAGGGCTTATGGTGAAAGACCCATCTGTAGTATAAGAAAGGGCCACTACACCTGGCGTAGGTATTTTCAAAGTATCATTTTCAATGTCTTTCTTTTGCAAGGCTTCTTTCCACTTTAACAGTGGGGCTTCTTCCGCGAGATCGGCCCCGGCTGCCGTAATATATGATCTTACTTTATCCGGCGTTTCATTTTTGCTCAATTCTACCAGTATCCCCTTCATAAATTGTACTCCAATATAGGAAAGCAGGGGATTAAGTATCCCTTGTTTTCGGGGCTCACCATAAACCAACAAATTCCCTCCCTTATCTATATACTGCTTAACTTTGGTCAGTGTTGCAGAACTTAAATCAGTTTTAGGATCAGCAATTACAAGAGCCGTGATATCAGCAGGGATATCCTGTTGATCTAATGAAAGCGTACCTATATCAAAACCATGGTTAATTAATGCATTGCGATTACCTTTATCTGCGAAAGTTCTTGAATACTCCCGTTCACCGGTTTTATAAATGCTTCGTTCCAAATTTCCCGAAAGCATATATATCTTTGGGCTCTTTTCTGCTGTCAAACGCTTTAAAGCTTCATCTATATGTGTTTCATTTGGCCAGCAATAACTATCTTCATAGGTACGCAAATTAATTATCTGGTCTTTATACTTTAATTGTAAAAGGAGCCGACCGTTTTCAGAGTTTGGGTCAATCATTTTGCGGATATCTGCGGGGGGCATAAACATAGTCGAATCTACTTTATACAACTTTGCCATTATACCGGCTATCTGTTTTTCTGTTTTGCCAGGATAGGCTTTATAATATTGCTTATCGTCTAAACTACCATCATTATCATAATAATAAACGTACTTAAATTTAATATCTGGCTTAAACCGCAGAAAGGGTTCCCAAAGGGTTGTTAAGTATGAATTTCTTGCCGCAGGAAGTCCCCTTGTAAGGCTCGCACCTAATAAATTGGCATAAAGTGTTACTTCCAGCTCGGCCTTATCATCTAAGCTCTCTAGTATCTTTTGACTGCGGGGATGGATGGTATTAGTTTGTCCGACAGTTAGATCCCAATAACCGGTGATTGCGGGGCGCGAACTGATGTAGCCAATTAATACACCTGAAACAACTACTCCGATATATCTTAAAAATTTAACCGACCATGGCTTTATCTCCCTTCCACCTTTAAGTTTAAAAAGCGTAAAACCAAGAAACATATAAATTACAACAAAAAAATAGATCACATCTTTACTGGTGATTAATCCTAACATCATTTTACCCGTCCGCCCAGATATAGATAAAAAATAAGTAAGATCGCGCACAAAATCATATTGCTGCCAAAGAGTACCTATGCGGCCCAACATAAAGAGAACCATGAAGGTACCAATAGCAGATATGATCTGATAAGTACTAAGACTAGACATGAATAAACCTATAGCTGAATAGGCACAAGCAAGCAAATAAAAGCCCAGGGTTGCAGATAACAAAATTGGGTAGTCAATGGATTTAATGTGAAAAATACCCGAAACCATAAATATGCTTAATATTCCGACGAGCGCAAGATTATAGATCATTAAGGCTAGGTATTTTCCTAAAACGATATCGCGCAGCCTGATAGGCGACGAATACAATAATTTGAAGGTCCCATTATTAATCTCACGACTTAAAATACCCATTGTAAGCAATGGGATAAACAAGTATAGATTCTCTAATGCTTTCTCAAAAATGCTATTTGCTTCTAAATAAGCAACAGGTGTAATTGGCGACGGAAAATGTTTAAACTTAGGGCTGTTTTTTAACAAAACCTCCTGAACCATGGCACTCACCGTTAATGGTGTGGCATAATAAAAAGCACATTGCACTAAAAACACTAATGCCAAAAACCAGGCTACGGGTGAATAACAAAGATTACGGACTTCGTTCTTAGCAATTTTGAATATGATCATGATATGTTGATTGATTAGTAAGATTGAGCTCCTGATAGTTGTTTAAAAATATCATCCAACATGCTTTTTTCCAGGCTGATCTCGCGTAATTGCCATTTATGCTGTAAGCTGGTGGCCACCACTCTTTCAGTAATCTCTTCATCCCCATCAAAGTACAGGCGGATTTCTTTATGAGTAAGCGCCTCAGCTTTAGTAACGCCTGGTATTTTTAACAATTCTTCGATACTTGGCGGGTTTTCCATCTTTACAATTAAACTGTTGGGCTGCACATAATTGTCAAAGGCATCCATAGAATCTGCAAATACAACTCTACCTCCTTCAATCATTACAATCTCTTTGCAAAGGATATGGATCTCTGATAAGATATGTGAGGACAGCAGTACGGCACAATCAAGAGATATTTCTTTGATCAGCTTCCTTACCTCTATCAATTGGTTAGGATCCAGCCCGTTGGTCGGCTCGTCTAATACCACCAGTCTGGGTTTATGTATAATGGCCTGCGCTATGCCTACTCGCTGCCGATAGCCACCAGATAAGTTATGGATCAGCCGGCTGCTAAAATGGGTAATCCCGCAACGCTCTTTTACCTCCTCTACTGCGCTTTTTATTTTGCTTTTTTCAATAAATCGCAGCTCTGCACAATAAGTCAGGTACTCATCGATAGTCAGATCGGTATACAGCGGTGGATTCTGGGGTAAAAAGCCAATCTGCTTTTTGGCCAGTTCAGGCTGGGTTCTGATGTCAAAACCATGAACCTGAACCCTGCCTTCGGTTTGGTTCAACACCCCACAAATAATGTTCATTGTGGTTGATTTTCCGGCGCCGTTTGAGCCCAATAAGCCGGTAATACCGTTCTGGGCTATTTCCATATTGATATCGCGAACAGCCCAGCTGCTACTGTACTTATGCGAAAGTCCTTCTATTCTTAAAATGCTACTCATTAATTTTATAATTTATTTTTTTATATCAGCACCCCATTAACTCCAGAATTCCCTCATTCCTGATGATCATCATCCCCTGCCGGTCTTCGGTTATGCCTTCTTCCATTTTATAGGTATAGCGGGGTCTGGCTCCATCCATCACGGTAGGCATATAACCAAACCTGATATTGTCCCGTTCTTTTAGAGCTTCGCCCACTTCGATAATGTGTGTAGAAACAATAAACAGACAGTTCCGGTATTCTGAAAATCCTTCGGTTACCGCCAATGTCCCATCGTAAGCATCTTTTACATTGGTACCTTTAAACAGTTCATCGAACATCAGCAAAAGTCTTTTGCCACTGGCAGCAGCTTCTGCAGCCTGTTTTACCCTGACTACCTCGGCGTAAAAATGGCTGTAACCAAGGTTGATGTTGTCGGCCACATTGATAGAAGAATAGAGCCCTTGCCGGACTGAAAATTCCATACTTGCTGCTGCCACTGGGAAGCCCACATGTGCCAGGTACATCGTTATACCCACAGATTTCATCAGCGTAGATTTACCCGCCATATTGGCGCCTGTTAAAAACAGCACATTACTGTTTTGGTCCAGCAGAAGGGAATTTCCTACTGCTTTTTCTACACCGGGGTGGTAAAGGTTTGTTACCGAAAGCACGTTCTTTTCAAACGCTAAGGCTTTGGCGAAAACAAAACCTTTACTTCGGGCAACATCACTTACCGCAATGTTAACATCAAGCTCGTAAATAAACAGTAACACATTTTCTATTTCCTGGTGCAGTTTGTTTTTTATTAAATGGTTATAAAAAACCAATGATTTTAACGGCAGGCTCTTATAGATGTCTATGCTGCGCAGACGCTCTACACGCTTGTCGCTTAATAAGGTCCTTACTTCTTTTATCCGCTCTGCCCAGGTGCCTGGTACCGCTGACATGGTCTCTAAAAATGAATAACATTTGTTTAATACAATAATTGCGGCCTGCAGACCCTGAATGTTCTTTTTATACCGTTCATCCCGGGCTAATCCTGAAAGCCACTTTTTTATAATGGTCCCGGTAAACACCTTCAGAAAGCTCTCTTTTGCGCCGGTATCTACATATTCCCGCATTAAGCCTACCTGCCCGGCATCAAAAGGAAAGCTCAATTGCTCCTTTTGAAAAAATCGGAAAACGGCGGTACGCTCATTAATGCTTCCTGGATCTTCCAGCGGAGAAAGGAACATTTTATCTAACAGTTGTTCCCCGCCCCGCGTTTTTACATGGTTGAACAGGCTATACACTGAACCGCTCCGGAATTTCCCGGGCAGGTTCAATTCTTCAATCGTTTGTCTGTCTATACTGAAACTCATATTCATTTAATTTAACAGGGGTTCTTTATTCGATCTAACGGTGTGTTCTCCAGGTTGTTTACCGGCGTGCTTTTTATCCCGTTTTTTAACAGCTCCAGGATTCCCTCATTGCGGATGATGACCATACCATGGCGATCATCGGTTACCCCTTCTTTTAAAGTGTAAGTATATTCGGGCATGGTACCATTCATAATGGTGGGCAGGTAAAGAAACCCTACATTGTCCTTTTGTTTTAGTTGCTCTGCAGCTTCGACAATATGTGAGGAGATGATGAACATACTGGTTTTCTTCCGTGCAAAAGCATGGGTAACGGCTACCGTTGCCTCATGCGCATCTTTAACATTGGTACCCCTGAATAGCTCATCAAACAGAACAAACAACGATTTCCCCTGTCCCAGTTCTGTGGCTATTTTCTTTACCCGCAGTACTTCCATATAGAAATGGCTGGCGCCTATGCCTAGTTTATCAGGCAGGTTAATGGTGGTATAAACACCATCCATCACCGAAAACTCCATGTTGCCGGCCGCTACCGGGAAACCCATATGCGCCACATAAAGTGCGGTACTTACTGCCCGCAGGAAAGTAGATTTACCTGCCATATTTGCTCCTGTTAAAAAAATCACATTGTGCTGCGGATCTATAAAAACAGTGTTTGCAACCGGATGTTTAAGCTCTGGATGATACACCCCGCTCAGGTTTAAGGTATTTAAACCTTTTTCCAGAGCTATTGGAAAAACAAAATTTCGTTTAATAGCTACCTGTGCTACAGACAGGTATATATCCAGTGTATAAATATGGCCGAACAGATTTTTTATCTTCTCGTGTTCGCGCACTCTGAAAAGTACATCGTAGGCAGCTATAGCAGGGTAAGGAAGCTTACCCCGGGGTTTCTCTCTCAATGCGGGTTCAAATGCTGCATCGGCCAGGAACCGGGAAATCGCTTCTCGCTCTGCGGCATAGGCCACTATGGAGATTACCGCAGGGTTTTCTATAAACTTCTTGATACGCCATAAAATATCTATTATTGCCGTTACCCCGTTATACATTTCCTTTTCGTTTAATACTGTAGCATGGCTGGAGGTATCTTTGGCACGCCCGCTGGTGTTCAATAGATACCGCTCAGCAGCATCAAAAGCCGTAGTGTCAAAAGGGAAGCTCGCCTTCTGAGCTGCAAAATGGGAAATTATACTGCTCCGCTGATTTATTGCAGTTCTGTCTGACAAGGGGTTGCGGAACAGCGCTTTCAACACTTCTTCGCCGCCGCGGGTATGGGCAGAGTTATAGATATCAAATATACCACCAGAATTCTGCTTGCCAAATATGCCCAGATCTTCTATCGTTTGTTCGTCGGTTTGTAAAAATATCATATCTTATTTTCTTTTGCGCCTGATTAATAATAAAGTCCCCCCAACTAACAGCAGACAAGGCAACACCCATAGGGTAGCTATTTTAAAAGCATTCGCCTGTGGCTCGGTAACAGTGAGTAAAGTATCTTTAGGCCTAAATAGCCGGGGCAGATATTGAGGGTAGGTACCATAAGCCAACCAGCTATAAAAGCCATTTCCAAATGCATTAAAGCCTAATCTTAAATTACTGGTAAAATCTGCATCCCCGCATACAATGATGCGTTGCTGTTTATTATTAATCTGCCGGGTTAGCTGAACGCCTGTAACAAAAGAGGTCTCTTTACTGTCGCCCTCATCCAGGCTAAATACCGGTGGCACAGAGTCCAGTACCAGGGCACCTGTCTTAAGCCATGCTTTTTGAGGCATTGTCTTTAACAAGGGACTGATGACAAAGCCACTATTTGCAGAATAAGAAAGTGCTGTTGCACCGGGCATGAATATTTTAATGGTATCACTATCCCTATCTTTTCTTCGGATTGCATCCTGCAAAGCTAAAAGCCTGTTTTCTTCTGCAAGATTAGCTCCGTCCGAAGTAATATAAGGCACTACTTTATCTGGCGTCTCATCTTTGCTCAATTCTACCAAAGTGCCATTCATCAATTGTATCCCTAGCTGCTTGAGCAGGGGATTAAGAACATATTGTTTACCGGGCTCGCCACAGATGAGCAAATTCCCACCTCGATCAATGTATTGCCGGATTTTATGCATGGCAACATCGCCCAATATAATTTTGGGATCGGCAATGACCAGCGCCGCTATGTCATCAGGAATATTATGGCTTTCTAGTGAAAGGGTATCTACATCAAAGGCACGGTTAATTAATGAAGTTCGATTGCGTTTATCAGTAGAAATCGTGGAATATTCCCTTTCGCCGGTTTTATAGATGCTGCGCTCCAGATTACCCGAAAGAAAATATATTTTTGGTGCTTTTTCTGCCATCAAACGATTTAAAGCATCATCTATTTGTGCTTCATCGGGCCAAAAAGTATCGTCGTCAAAGGTACGAAGGTTAATTTTCCGGCCTTTATATGTCATTTGTAAAAAGAGCCGGCCGTTTTCTGCATTAGGGTCAATTATTTTACGGATCTCGGTTGAGGGCATAAACATAGCTGAATCCAGATCCAGTATTTGTGCCAATATACCAGCTATCTGTGCTTCTGTTTTACCTGGATAAAATTTATAATACTGTTTGTTGTCTAAACTACCGTCATTATCATAATAATAAACATATCTAAACTGGATATCAGGCTTAAAGCGTAAAAAGGGTTCCCACAGATTGGTTAAGTACGGATTTCGTGCTTCCGGCAGTCCATATGTAAAGGATGGTCCTAATAGATTCGTATACAGCGTTATTTCTAATTGAGCACTTTCATCTAGACTTTTCAGTATTTTCTGGGTACGGGGATGGATCGTATTGGTTTTACCGCCGGTAATGTCCCAATAGCCGATAAATGCCGGACGCGAGCTTACATAGCCGATTAGCACCCCAGAAATAACTACCACAATATATCTTATAGCCTTAATCGGCCAGGGTTTTATCTCTCTTCCGCCCTTCAGTTTAAAAAGCGTAAAGCTTAGAAATATATAAATCACGATCAAGAAATAGATCACATCTTTAGTGGTGATCAGTCCGGCAAGCATCTTATCTGTTCGACCGGAGATAGATAGAAAATAGGTAAGGTCACGTACAAGATCATACTTCTGCCATACTTTACCTACATAGCCCAATAAAAAAATGACCATAAAAGTTCCTATTCCGGATATGATTTGATAGGTGCTAAGGCTGGACATAAATAAGCCTATAGCGGAGTAGGCACAGACAAGCAGGTAGAAGCCTAGAGTGGCAGACAACAATATAGCATAATCTACAGATTGGATTTGAAAGACTGATGACACCATGAATATGCCGATTATCCCAACCAAAGCTAAATTATAGATCATTAAGGCGAGGTATTTCCCCAAAACAATATCGCGCAGCCTAATTGGGGAGGAATACAATAATTTGACGGTGCCATTGTTTATTTCCCGGCTCAATATACCCATGGTAAGTAGGGGAATAAACAGAAAAAGATGCTGTAGCGCATTTGCAAAAATGCCTTCAGGACTTAAAAAAATTGCTCCTGTAATTGATGATCCGAAATTTATAAATTTCGGACTGTTTTTTATCATCGTGTCTTGCGTATTCGCGAAACTGATTAAAGGACCGGCATAAAAAACAGCGCATTGTACTAAAAATACAATTGCCAGGAACCAGGCTACAGGTGAGTAGCAAAGGTTACGAACCTCATTTCTGGCAATTTTGAATATGATACTCATAGCTTGTTGTTTTATCATCTAAAGTATTCCATTACCATAAGCACCTGCTTATTAGCCTGTGTACCAAATAGGGCAAGTGTAAAATTGTTATTTCGCCATTTGTTGCCACCCGTTTCTACAGAGCCACTTGCATTTACCTCATCAAACGTATAGCTCCCTAATAATTCATCCGTAATCCGATCACGAAACTCGAAAGTATAGCTATCTACAGTTGACCGCACGGTATAATGTTTAAATTCTGTAGCTCCTTTATAAGGTAGATTTGCTATTGCATAGCGATCAGCCTGCCCAATTAAATTTACACTTACAGGGTTACCTCCTTCCGAAATATTAACAAAACGGATCCCCATGGTCGAATCTGCAGGGAGATGATATGGTAGCTTATTTTTGGTAAATAAAGTATCTGGAGCCTGTGGTGTACCCATTAAAAAAAGAGTATGCATAGTGTTAACCGGCAGGTTCAATTTTAAATTAAACAAGGGGTTACTATTGAGGCTGGTATCTGCCGCCAGGTATAAGCCCAGCTTTTGCTGGCCACTGTAATTAGTGGTAAACAGATACCATTCAGGGTCTACATAGTTTAACTGTCCATAAAACTTTACGCCGCTTAAATCTGTCCCATTAAAATTGGTAAGTAACTTACTATTGCCTGCTACACAATTAACAATAGTAAGGGCCGCTGTGCCTGTACCAGGTTTGACTATATCTTTCTTACAAGAGCTTATGACCAATAAAAACAGTGTAATTGAAAAAAGATTGAAATATATTCGTCTCATTTTTTGTCTTTTTATTTGTATTAATTTATCTATCAATTATTTACAGACAGAACATGTCTGATGCCGATTGATTTTGTTTATAACCTCTTTAGGTGTCGCTAGTAGTCTGGGTTCTGTGTTAAAAAAGGATCTATTATGATTTCTGCGACAGGTATGGGATATAAAAGCTGGTAATTTCCTGGCCAAGGTTGTTTTAGAGGAATGGCAGAAAGCACAGCACCGGCTTTACCTGTGCGCTTTAAATCAAACCAGCGATGCCCCCATTCGGAAAAAAACTCTATCTGTTTTTCTTTAGCTACAGCGGCAATGACCTGTTGCTGGCTTAAGTCCTCATTTAAATCGTCCAGGTCGGCCCTATTGCGAATGATATTTAAATCAGAAATGGCTGTGGCAATTCCGCCTAAGGCTCCATTGGCTGTTGCCTCTGCACGTATCAGATAAGCTTCGGCCAAACGCAATATCATATAATATTCTAAAGGCGGCTGATAAGCCTCGCCGTTTTTACTGCCAATTTTGTACTTATGAGGGTAATTACGGGTTGAACCTGAGATTACAGAACTACCTACCCATGCTAGTTTACGCTGGTCTTCGGCATCAAATCCGGACAACAGTTGATTGGTTAGGGAATATGGCGAAGGTAAGTTAAACCCATAACCCTCGGTTGTTGCATTTTTTACAGCACTGCTTTCATTGGTTTGCTTTAATTGCCATACTGCTTCTCTACTGTCAATTAAAAATACCCTATTCAAATCGGTCTCCAGACCAAACAACGCAGTATGGCTAATAACGGCTGTTGCCTGTGCTGCGGCATTTATATAGTCGCCGATATATAGGTAAGCACGGGCGAGTAATAGCGTAGCTGCCCATTTATTAGGGATTACCCTTTCGCCTTGACCTGCAGAATAATCTGGTGGCAACGCAGCCTGCGCGTCTATCAGATCTTTAATGATTTGCTGATAAACCTCCTGCTGGGGCATGCGGCGCAGGTTTCGGGTTTTGTTAAAATCAACCGTAAGCACCATGGGTACATCGCCAAAAAAGTTAGTAAGGTAGAAGTAACAAAACGCCCTCACAAATTTAGCCTGGGCAGTAAGCTCTGTTCTTACATTATTGTGCAATGCCGGAGCAGTTGATGCTGCTATGCCTTCGATAACCGAGTTCGAACCATATATAATTTTATAGGCTGATGTCCATAGGGTTGTGGATGCACCTGAATTTAATGCCGATATCCGATTAGTGTTATATAAATACATTTGGTTTCCTGAATTGCCTGAAGAAAGGAATAACTCATCTGAAGATAGTCCCCCTAGAATGGTAGTAAGGCCCATGCTAAAGCCACTGGTTGGTTGCGGAAAATTCCCATTTCCATTGGCCATTAAGGTATAAACACCTGCCATCGCCGATGTAGCCAAGGCATCAGTACTGAAAACTTCCACCGTTGTAACTGTATCTAGGGGTGGATCAATTGCTATCAATTTCCTGCATCCCATATTAAGGGTGCATGTAATGGCGCAAAAAATATAAACTGTTTTTAATTTAAAGGAATCCATAATCATTTCTATAAAGTAATTGATAGACGAAAATTAAAAGTTCTAGGTTGCGGGTATTCTCCAAAGGGTAACTGTGGATCAATGCCATCATATTTTGTAAGTGTGAAAATATTTTGCACATTAAGAGAAACGCTCAACTGCTTTGCGCCAAGCTTTTGGGCAAACTTCTCTGCTAAATAATATCTTGCCGAGATATTGCTCAGGCGCAAATAAGAACCATCAGTATACCCTCCATCTGAACTTCCAAAAAGACTCTCTGAAACACCTGGATTAGTTGTAAGAATTGGATTAATAGCAATGTCTCCAGGCCTTTTCCAATAGTTACTGAAAGCCGTTACTGGAACGTTGCCTACTGCACCAGGAGAACCTCCTGTATAAGCCCTTTGCACTATTCTTTTTTCAAAAGTAAAGCCCAGGCTGACTGCTAAATTCTTATAATTTAAATCTGTAACTGCTCCCCCATTAAATTCGGGACTCAAATCGACAACAATACGTCGATCATCTGTACCCAGACCGGGAGGAGTACCAGGGGCATAGTTGCTGATTTTTCCATCATTATTATAGTCCTGAAAGGCTCGACGCCCTGTTTGGGGATCTACACCCAAATAGTGCAGCAAGTACATAGCACTCATTGATTCCCCTATTCTAATTCTGGAGTAATCAGCAGTATATTCTATACCAGGGTAGGCCAGTAATTTGTTTCGATTCCGACTGATATTAAATGAGGCTGACCATGAAAAATCCTTTTCGGTGATGATATTTCCGCTTAAACTAGCAGTTACTCCTGTATTTTGCAGATTTGCAGCAGAATTCCCAAATACAGAATTAAAACCAGTAAATTGCGGCGTTGGCAGGTTTGTCAACTGGTTATCGCAATTATTTTTATAGACCGATGCACTCAGGTTAAACTTATCTTCCAGAAAACCTAAACTTAGCGAGGCAGATAGTTTTTTAACGGATTGCCAATGGTAGTCCTGATTTACAGCATTGATAGGTACTAGTGGTAAATTACCATTATAATAATATAATGGACTAGCTGATCCCGATGACCACTGCGATAGATATTTATAATCGCCGCCGGAAAGTCCCGTAATGCCATAATTACTGTTCAACTTAATTAAACTAATCCATGTCGGTATTACTCCTTTCAGCCATTTTTCTTCTAAAGGAAACCAGTTGACCCCTGCCGACCAAAAATTCCCAAACTGCTTGCCTGGGCCAAAACTGGAAGAGCCACTCCGATTTCCAGTAAGTTCAATAATATACTTTCTTTCCCAGTTATAGTTGATATTTGCATTTACATCAATATACTTGTTCTGAAGATATCTTTGGGTGATCGTTTTAAAAGGAGCATTATTAATCGACTTTAATAATTCATCACCTGAATATCCAGCCCCCATTAAGGTGTACCCTTCTGCAGTGGTATTGTTTAGTGTTGCACCCATTGAGATCTTCAGGTTCCCCTTGCCAATATATCCAGAATAGGCTACAAAGGGATTAACATTATAGCCAATGTTCCCATTATTCCCAAAAATAGCAGTTCCAAGAGGATAGTCGATGGGATTTTGAGCCGCTATGGGCTGGAAAAATTTGTTTTTTGCCGAAGAGTTGTTATATCCCATGGATATATTGAAGTCTAATCCTTTTACTATTTTGTAGGCTATCGTCATACCGCTTGATAAGGTATAGGTACTTGCGGTACTAGGTGATAAAAGCCCGCTGAATGGGAAAATTATACCTGATCCTGGAGAATAATTAAAAGGACCGTAGTTCAAATTCCCTTCTTCATCAAATATTGGCGGCAGGTTAGGAGGCAAGGTGGTGGCCCCGCCAACAAATACCTGATTGGTAGTTGTATAAGCATAGGTCGCGGTAAATGAAAGAGATAATTTTTGATTTAAACTTTTATAACCCAAGTTGAAATTTAGGCCTCCCTTATCATTTTTATTTTGATTGCTTAAAGCGGACATATTCTGTATTGCAGAATAGGAAGCCCCTAGCCTAAACGTTGTAATGTTATTTCCTCCAGACAGAGAAGTTGATACGCCAGTACTGATATTCGATTGCCAAAGTTCCTTTTGCCAGTCGGTATTCCTGTTTGCATCCCATAAGATCAAATCGGGTGCATTTTCAATCGTTGGGGTAATCCCATCGTTACTGAATGCCTCGCGCCGCATTTGTAGATATTGACTGGTGTTTAACATATCCCAATGTCCAATTGCCCTATCCACAGACCGATCCACATCTACAGTAAACTGGGTTGTTCCCTGCTTGCCCTTTTTGGTAGTGATCATGATCACTCCGTTTCCGGCTCTTGAACCATATCTGGCTGTGGCCGCCCCGTCTACCAACACACTAACACTTTCAATATCTTGCATATTGAGGCTATATAAAGGGCTTTGCCCTTTGGAAAAAGACAAACCTGACTGTATCAATCCGGCAGAGCCATTGGCATAATCTCCACTAAAAGCAAGCCCTAGGTTTGGTATAATTAATGGCACCCCATCTATTACATATAGGGGATCGGAAGGGACGTTCGCGATGGAATTTCGTCCTCTGATTTCTACTTTTACCGGAGCACCACTAAACCCACTTGTAGGGCTTACTATCATCCCTGGCACCATTCCCTGTAATGCCAGCAATACGTTTGTTACTGGCTGTTTCTCCAGTTGCGCCGCATTTATTTGGGTTATTTCGCCTACGGACAGCCTTTTGGTAGTAGTTCCATAAGCCTGCACCATTACAGCATCCAGCTCATTGTCTGCCTCCTTCATATAAATGCTAAATTCGGTTTGCAAGGATACCGCCATCTCCTGGCGCTTATAACCTATATAACTTATACTCAGGGTATCATTTGTACGTACATTTTCTAAAATAAATTCCCCCTTGGCATTTGTAATTGTACCTTGATGGCTACGCTTGATGATCACATTGGCATTAGCCAGGCCCTGCCCTTGTGTATTATAGACAAAGCCATGTACTGTCCCTTTAGAAAAAGCATTCATATTAATTGCCGGCTTTCCGTCATCGTCTTTAGGTTGAGTTTTATCGATAAGCACTACTATTTTACCCCCTACCAGGTTATATCCCACTGGGGTATTGAGCAAACACTGATTTAATGCAGTACGTAAATTAGCTTCCTTTACTGTAATAGATACTCTCCCTGCTTTTTTTAATATGTCGAGATCATAGAAGATCTGAATCCCTGTCTGTTTTTTTATTTGCGTTATTACAGTTTCGAGCGGCACATTTTTTAAAGAAAGCGTAATGGTAGGCTCTTTCTGTGCATACAGCTGAGCACTCGCCAACAGGCAGATAAAAACGAGTAAAAGTCTATACATTTTCATACGCAGTGATTTAAGTGCTGAACTACATATATTTGTTGCGCAAACAGTCCTGCAGGCAAAGTAGCCCGCATAAAAAAAATCCCTTTTTTCATCAGTTTAATTTGGTTTTGGTTGGTTTAGTTACTCAATTGCTATTTACATGAGTGCTTAACAATTATTATATTAGGGGGTAACAATTAATTTTCTTCCTTCAATGGTGAAATGAACTTTAGACAATTCCAGAACTTTCAATACTTCTAAAAGATTGGTATTTATTGAGATTTTACCTCCAAATTGCCGTTTAGGTATGTCACCTTTATATTCCACATCTATATTGTACCAGCGTGAAAGCTTACGCATAATGCTTTCAAGACTTTCGTTATTTAAAATAAAATAGCCATTCTTCCAAGCAAAGGCCTCTTCCAGATCTGCATCTGAAGCCATTAATTTATTAGCTTGCAATATAGTTTGTTGGCCCGGTTTTAAGCGTACTTCGGCGTTTTTGAAGGCAGATTCCCCTGAGGTAGAGACTTTAACTGAGCCTTCTAAAAGCGTCGTTTTGGTCGCAAATTCATCATCATAAGCACTAATATTAAATATTGTGCCTAGAACTTCAATAAGCTGGCCTTTAGATTTTACCCGAAACGGCTTTTCAGCATTATGGGCCACTTCAAAATAAGCCTGTCCACTAACCTCTACTTTACGTTCATTACCTGCAAAAAATACAGGA
Organism: Pedobacter sp.; assembly: GCF_041645105.1. Classification (GTDB taxonomy): domain Bacteria; phylum Bacteroidota; class Bacteroidia; order Sphingobacteriales; family Sphingobacteriaceae; genus Pedobacter. The sequence continues at coordinate 23,398 of NZ_JBAZQQ010000006.1, read as the reverse complement.
TATTTAATAGTAGAAATGGCATCAAGCATAACTTTTGTTCCATCTGGCAAAACTACCGTCCATTGCCCGCCTTTTGGAGTTGTTATAGTATTATAGGTTATTGACTCTTCGCTACTAGATTGATTGTTTGCCAGATAGCTGATCACCCCCTCACTGGTCTTTGTAATAACCTGACCATTCTCTTCTAATACCGTTCCTTTTGTAGCCTCATTTAAGCTTACCTGCTTGCCATCAGACAATGTCAATATGGCCTTGTTGCCTCCGGGAGTAATCTCCACCTGCTTCTGGCTAAGTAATTGAGGAGTTGATTTGTGTAGGTAAAAATACCCCCCCATAAACAGACAAAACAATAAAGAGGCAGCAACGGCAATACGCGGCCATATGCTCCTTAACTGCCTTGCAGGCGCTTCTTTTTCAACCTCTTTCCACATTTCGGCTTTGAGTGCTAAAAAATCAGGCTCTGATAACAGATATTTTTCATCTTTATCCAGATTATGGAACCAATGGTTCAGCCTCAGCTTCTCTTCTTCGCTGCACTTGCCTGATCTGTAACGCTCTAGTAATTCTATTGCCTTTTCCATTTATACTCTGCAGATATTTAAATCTATATCCTCTTTATACTCTCTTAATTATAACCAAGACAGATAACTCAGCACATACAGTGACAAACTTGTAAAATAAATTTCAAAAAAAAGACAATAAGCTTATAACTAAGAGTTTATAAAAATAAAAATATAGACATAAATACCTAATTTTGTACGTAGTGCTTTTAAAGCACGCTTCATTTGGGTATTTACTGTTGTCTCAGAAATATTGAGTTTCTCAGCAATTTCTTTATAGGTTAAGTTTTCAGTACGGCTTAAAAGAAATACTTCTCTCATTTTTAGAGGTAAATTATTGATCTCTATTTCAATTAATGCTGCAATCTCCTTTTCACGGATCAGATAATCTGTTCCTTCATGATTGGCTTTCAAATATTCATCAAGTGATGCCAGGTACTTGCTCTCTATATTTTTATGAGCAAAGATATTTAATGCACGGTTACGAACGGAGCGGTAAAGGTATCCGGACAAAGAAATATCAAACTTGATTTCCTCCCGACGGTTCCACAAAGCTATAAACACATCTTGTACAGCATCTTTTGCTTCTTCCCTCTCCTTTAACTTTTTGTAGGCGTACAGATAAAGCAGGCTATAATATCTATCATAAATTTCTACAAATGCCTTTCTGTCGCCCTGATTTAATAATAAGGAGAGTTTATGATCACTATAAGCATTGTATATTGATGCTATCATCAGTCTTACTTAATTTATACAATTCCAGGTCAATTATAAATAATTATCCTTAGAATAACAGTACAGTAAAATATACACTCATACTTAATGATGGTGTAAGTTGCGCCCAGCATCACCTAAAGATAGTTTTTAGCGTAAAAAAGATGATAAAATTAATAGTACCGTCCATTCTGGTCATGTACAATATCTTACTTCTCACAGGTCTTAGGTTTTTATACAAATGGGAAAGGCCGCCAAATGAAGAAACCTCGAGTAACATCCAGCTAGGGGGCAAAGGGTTGCTATAGTTTGCCTTGAAGAACCCTAAAAATTGCTCATCACTCCCGTCAAATTCCCTCTTTCAATTTAATTAGACTCGCATTGTGTCTGTTTTGATTAGCAAACAAAGAAGGATTACTATACCAGAAAAGGCCGTATTGGTGTGATAATATGTAAATCATCTTTGCACGAATGGCAACTTCAATCTTTTCAAGTTCGGCCGTTGCGAGTTTACGGAGTAAGTAATTAAATAGACCGGAATATACAAAACCCGAGTCCTGCTCAGATTTTAGATGCATTTTTTAAATTGCAGAACTAGATCGTATCTTGCCGGGCACTAAGCAAAGCCGCAAACCGCTGGCAGTGATTGAAACGAGCAATCCCCATAGCAACCGATGAAGTACAAAAAAATAAATCCTTATAAACAATTAAATCCCTTTATTCATTTCTATTGGGAACTCAAAGGAAACGAGCTTGAAAGACGACAATGGGAACGGGTTTTCCCAGATGGCTGTGCTGGTATAGTAATGAATTTGGGAAATACTTGTTTGACCGACAATGGCTCGAATTTAATTGAGTTTGGGAAAACGTATGTAGTTGGTGCAATGAATTCATTCAAAGACAGCTTTATTGACAACGATACACATCTAATAGGTGTGTGTCTAAAACCTGCAACTTTTGCGAATTTTTATAGCTACACCTCACAAAATGAGCTGACCAACAACACCGTTGAATTTGAAAAATCTAATTCATTTAATGTTAATAGAACATTTGACAATCCATTCAATTATTTTAACCAATTCTTTTCAGAGAGAATAAAAAGCAAAAACAAACCACTACAATCAGTGATCAACGATATACATTCCACAAATGGACAACTCAGTATTTCCGAGCTATCAAAACGAAACTTCACAACGGTAAGACAACTGGAGAGAAATTTTAAAAACTACATTGGATTATCACCAAAAGAATATTCAAATATTATTCGCTTTCAGAATGCTTTGAGTATAATCAAAAATTCAAATCAAAACCGAAGCTTATTAGATATTGCATTTGAATGCGGCTATTATGACCATTCGCATCTTACCAATGAAATAAAGCGAAATACCGGGCTTTCACCTTCACTACTTTAATTTTGTCGTATTTTTACAAAGTGTAATGACTTGTCTAAAAGTAAATTTGCAGAAACAGTTAAATTTAAAAAAGATGCGAAAAATATCACTTTTCATTGCAATGAGTTTAGACGGTTACATTGCAAAACCAAATGATGACCTAAGTTACTTGAAGCTTGTTGAGAAAGCAGGAGAAGATTACGGCTATGAGGAATTTACATCCAAAATTGACACCATAATTATTGGTAGAAAAACCTATGACTATGTACTTAATGAAATCGGTGCATCTCATTACGACAATGGACAACGAGATATTTATGTCATAACAAGGACTGAAAGACCACAAGTAGGCAGAACGATTTTTTATACGGGCGACTTAACCGAATTGGTGGACCGTTTAAAATTAGAAGATGGTAAGAACATCTATTGCGATGGTGGTGCTGAAGTAATCAATGAACTATTGAAGCACGAATTAATAGACGAGTTTATAATCTCGGTTATCCCTGTTTTATTAGGTGACGGAACAAGACTTTTTAAAGACGGAAGGCCTGATCAAACTCTTGAATTTATAACAGCAAAAACTTTTGATACAGGATTAGTACAATTATATTATAAACGAAAAAAATAAAAATGAGCAAAATAATATTTGACAGTGGAATATCGCTTGATGGCTTTTTTGCAGGCGACCGTGTTCCTTGAACGGAACCAAATGGAGCTATAAAATTACGCCGATAATCTTAATGCAATCGGCGTAATTTACAGTATAATCAAAAATTAAAATTTGAAAACCTCCTTCATTTTCTTGTCGAATTCCTCACTGCTGGTGCCTCTGTATCTTGCAAGTTCGGTTCCATCCTTATTCAGCAATATCTTAGTTGGAAACATACCCATCCCAAAAGCTTTTATCGGGTCAAAACTAGCGACGCCATCATTGGCCAACACTTGAATCCAATCTATTCCATCGTCTTTTACTGCTTTTTTCCAAGTTACTTTTGCTTTTTCCAAGTCTGTAGCAGATTCCATCGCCACCCCAACAATTTCAAAACCTTTATCCTTATACTTGTTGTAAACTTCCTTTAGATGGGGATGACTTCCACCGCAGGGAAAACACCAGCTGCTCCAAAAATCAATTAGGACAGGAATGAAAAGGCTATTCCTTTTACAATTCATTATTTTACCGTCGTCATATTTGAGCATGATGATCTGCTTTGCGGTCTCTGGGGATGATTAACGATTATTGTAATTGGCCAAGCTAATGAATTATGTATACCTTAGTGTTCAGGAATTTGACAATGAAAGATTTGCGCAGCGCTTCAGACCAAGAACTGGTCGCCCTACTAAAGGGTGCTGACCATTCTGCGTTTACTGAAATCTACAACCGTTATTCGGTTCCCGTACTCTACCAGATCAACCAGATGCTGCGCGACCGGGAATCATCCAGGGATTTATTACAGGATTTGTTTGTCGTACTATGGAATAAACCGGAGAACTTGCAGCAGAATACCAATTTGAGGGCTTATTTGTATGTGGCCGCCCGAAACCGTGTATTTGATCTGATCGAAAAAGGGAAAGTCAGAAATGATTATTTATCTGCGGTGGCCGCTTATGCGTCTGAGGTGAGTTTAGATACTTTAAACGAGCTGGATGAGCGGGAACTGAGCCGGAACATTCAAAAAGAGATCGATACCCTGCCGCCTAAAATGCGAGAGGTATTTGAGCTGAGCCGGATGGAGAATCTTTCCCATCTGGAAATTGCGGAGAAACTAGGTATTTCTGATAAAACGGTAAAAAAACAGATCAATAAAGCTTTGCATGTTTTACGAGAGAAAGTTGGCCCTTATACGGCTACCGGATTGATTGTGATGTCAATTTACCATCCCCTGCAACAAAACTTCCCGTACAAGGAAGCACCCAAAAAAAATATTTTTCAAAGTAGCGTACTACCTGGGCGCTAGTCACCCGTAATACTTATAGATCTGCGTAATCAGTCCGTTGGTCAATATAGGTATGAACAGAAATGAAGCTAGAGATTTATTCCGGAAATACAACACTGATACCGCTACTCCGCAGGAGCGTTCATTGCTGGAACATTGGTATTCGGAAACTTTATTGGATAGGCAGCAGGATCCTACTGGGGATGATCTGCTTTCATTAAAGCATGAGGCTTGGTCTGCGATCTATGCACAGACTGTTCCTGTAAGACGGGTGAAGCTTTGGCCACGCATTGCGGCTGCAGTTGCTGTGGTTACCATTATTTTCGGTGCAGGTTTATTCTATTTTTCGCAGGACTCCAAACAGGTTGGCACCAATCAAATTTCCTACAAAAATGATATAGCTCCAGGAAAGCAAGGTGCGACGCTGACACTGGCCAATGGTAAAAAAGTCAGGTTAACTGATGCTGCAAATGGTGAACTGGCTAAAGAGGCGGGTGTAGTAATCACCAAATCTGCCAGCGGACAGGTGATTTATGAAATCAGAGGTTCTGATGCCCAGAGCAACAAAATAAATACTTTATCCACTGCTAAAGGGGAAACCTACCAGCTACGTTTACCGGATGGTTCTTTGGTATGGCTAAATTCAGCTTCCACCCTCACCTACTCGCCTATCTTAACTAAAAATGGCCAACGAAGTGTAAAACTAGAAGGTGAAGCTTATTTTGAAATTCAGAAGGATAAGACACACCCTTTCATTGTAGAAAGCAAGGGTCAGCAGGTGGAAGTTTTAGGAACCCAATTTAATATTAATGCTTACCATGATGAGCCAATTGCTGCCACTACCTTAGTTGAAGGTTCTGTTAAAATTAATGCTCAGGGAAATGACCTGTTGCTAAAACCGGGTGAACAAGGCATAAACAACGGCAAAACTTTGTTGGCTCATCGAGTTGAAATCGAAAATATCACCGACTGGAAAAATGGCGACTTTTATATGGATGGGATAGACTTTAAGGTCGCTATGCGGAAAATTGCCAGATGGTACAATGTGGAAGTCATCTATGATGACTCAGTACCTACAAATATCAAATCGGGTGGTTGGATGTCGCGAAGTAATAAACTTTCTGCGATCCTACAATCCATTGAAAAATCAGGTATGGTACACTTTAAAATTATCGGACAAAAAGTATATGTATCAAAATAACTTTTACCTCCCTTAACACGATTATTTATAAACCAAAAACAAACTAAAAAATGATAAAAACACTACGACGGCAAGCCTAAGGGTAAATTAAACCTGCCATAAAATAAAAAACCAGAAGTGTAACTAGCACTTCTGGTGTATGAATGGCCAGTTAATATTAAAATATCAATCTGTTAAACCGCAGCTGCCTTCCGTTTCGAAGCAAAGGGCAAGTTGCATACAACCAATCAAAACAAATGTATCGAAATTATACTAAACCTGGTGGGTCCCGGCGACTCTACCAAAAAATATGCCTGGTTATGCGCCTGATCGTCGTAATACTTATCGCATCTCTTGTTCAAGTTAGTGCCGCTACGTTCGGTCAGCGCATTACCGTCCATCAAAAAAATGCTTCGCTCACATCTGTACTGAAAGAAATCAGGTTACAGAGTGGATTTGACATTTTTTACGATTTCAAAATCATTCCCCAGCACCAGAAAGTTAGCATACAGCTAGATAACGCAACTATTGAAGAAGCGTTAAATACAGTATTAAAAGACTTCAAGTTTCAGTACTACATCGATGGAACTATAGTGACAATTAAAAAGAAAAAAGAGCCTTCTGTGTTAGATCAGATTATTAGCCGATTTCAAGAAATTGAGGTTAGAGGTAAGGTTTTAACAGAAAACGGAGAATTTCTAGCTGGGGCTACTGTTGCCATAAAAGGAAGTGGCCGATCTGTAAAGACAAATGAAAAAGGAGATTTTTATTTGCAAAATGTTGCAGAGAAGGATAAGCTCCTGATTAGTTATATCGGCTATGAGACCTTGGAACTGAATGTTAAAGCTGATATGGGAAGCTTAACTATGAAAATTGCTGACAGTAAGCTTGAAGAAATCACAGTAAATGCGGGTTATTATACCGTAAAAGACAAAGAACGTACTGGAAGTATTTCAAAGATCACGTCTAAAGAAATTGGACAACAACCAGTTGCCAACCCACTGGCCGCTATGCAAGGACGTATGGCTGGGGTGCATATTACGCAGAGCAGCGGTACCCCTGGAGGTGGCTTTGATATACAGATCAGGGGGCGTAACAGTTTACGCACTGAGGGTAATGCGCCTCTGTATATCGTTGATGGTGTACCGTTTTTAAGCGAAAGTAACAGTACGGGAGATCTCTCAGTGGAAATTCTACGCAATACGGCAAACAATCCACTGCAGCTGATCAATCCGAACGATATTGAAAGTATTGAAGTATTGAAAGATGCAGATGCAACCGCAATCTACGGCTCGCGTGGTGCAAACGGTGTCGTACTTATAACAACAAAAAAAGGAACAAGCCAGCCAACGGTATTTTCTTTACAAAGCCATACTGCAATTGGTATTGTACCAAATTTTATGAACCTAATGAAAACGGGGCAATATCTGCAGATGCGCCGTGATGCCTTTTCAAACGATGGTATTACGGAATTCCCAGCAAATGCATACGATGTAAAAGGTACATGGGACGCTGAGCGGTATACAGACTGGCAGCGGGAACTGATAGGGCGAAAGGCGGTAAACCAGCAGGTTTCTGCAAGCTTGCGCGGAGGCGACAAACACAATAGTTTTATGGTGCAGGTAAGTACTGCAAAAGACGGTACGGTGTTTCCCGGGGACTACGGTAACAAACGGAAAAACCTGCTGGCGCAGTTCGGCCACACTACCGCTGATGAAAACTGGAAAATCAGCACCCAGTTTGTAAGAGGCGAAAGTGATAACCGGTTGCTTGGTGTAGACTTAACCAGAGATGCCCTTACACTGGCTCCAAATGCACCTGCATTGTACAATCAAGATGGCAGCCTGAACTGGGAGAATGGTACGTGGAATAATCCACTGCGGTGGACAAACCAGACCTATAAGGCAAAAAATGTACAGTGGCTTACCGCATGGAATCTGGAAGGTAAAATAACACGCAACCTTACATTCAAAGCGGTTGCGGGCTATAACGAAATGAACGGTGACGAATGGAAAATTATTCCGCATACCATTTACAATCCAGCAATGGGACTTACCAGTGCCAACTCCAGCAGTATGCAGGGCATCACCAAGGCAAGTGTATGGAACCTGGAACCTCAGCTGCACTTCGAAGAACAGTTCGGCAGGCATAAGGTAACTGCGTTGGTCGGAACTACTTTTTTAAAACAACAGAATGCAAAGCAGGTATGGCGGGCCTCTAATTTTGGTTCTGATGCACAAATACAGAACTTTCTGGCAGCAAAAACACTGCGGATTATAAGCAATACGGTCAGCGAATATGCCTATCAGGCAGTCTTTACGCGTTTAAATTATCTGTATGACGGCAGGTTTGTAGTAAATATAACAGGGCGTCGCGACGGTTCCAGCCGTTTTGGTCCCAACAAACGCTGGGGCAATTTTGGTGCGGTGGGGGCTGCATGGTTGTTCGGCAGTGAAAAGATATTCGAGAATAGTAGTTGGTTAAGTTTTGGAAAGCTGCGTGGAAGTTACGGAATAACGGGAAGTGACCGAATCGGCGATTACCAATACCTTGATACCTATCAGTACTCTGGTGGTGTTTACGAAGGTGGCGGGCTGGCACCGGCACGCCTTTACAATCCTGATTTCAGTTGGGAAACAAACCGTAAAATGGAAGCCGCAATAGAACTGTCGCTTTTTAACAACCGCGTTAGCCTGTCTACTGCTTACTACAGAAATGTTTCGGATAACCAGCTTGTGGGTGTACCTCTACCGGGAACTACGGGCTTTGCTACGGTGCTGGCAAATTTACCCGCAGAGGTAGAAAATACCGGTTGGGAGCTGGAGTTTAAATACCGTGTACTTTCTGGTAATGATTGGAATTGGAGTCTTTTTGGAAACTGGAGCAGCAACCGCAACAAACTATTGGAATTTCCAGGATTGGAAGCTTCTACCTATAAAAATATGTATGCGCTAGGGCAGCCTACTTCCATGATTTATGTGTACGACTACACAGGAACCGACCCGGTTTCCGGAGCATATACCTTCCGCGATGTAAATGGTGACGGTGTGTGGAATGCGGCCGACGATAAAAAGAGGATCGTTGATCTTACGCCGCGCTATTCGGCAGGCATCGGCTCTGAGGCATCGTACCGGAACTGGTCGCTTGATCTTCTATTTCATGCTGTAAAACAACAGGGTACTAATCATGCACTGGGATATGGCATGCCCGGAACATTTACCAATCAGCCGTCAGATGCCGTAATTGTTTCGGCACAGAAGCCTTCTGCAGGTTATAATAATGTCTTGAATGCTGCCTATAGCAGGTACGTTCAAAGTCAGCAGGCTTTTACGGATGCTTCGTTCATTCGTCTAAAAAATGTTACGCTTGCCTATAGTATTCCCAATGTATTCGCTTCAAAACTTTCAGGCCGCATCTACATCTCCGGACAAAATGTTTTTACGTGGACAAATTACAAAGGACTTGATCCCGAAAGCCAGGGAATTACCTCATTGCCGCCTTTAAGGGTGTGGTCTGCAGGTTTTGTTCTTAACTATTAACTTTAATATACTGATGATGAAAAATATATACAGAAATGGGATACCGCTCCTGATGGCAGTGCTATTATGTTCGGTGGCATTCACAGCTTGTGAAGAATTTGTGGAAACCGATCTTCCCGTGACCGAAACCACAGCTGACGCTGTATTTAACGACAAGGTCACCGCGGAAGCAGCACTGCTGGAAAACTATGTTTCACTGAGAGACCGTGTACTTACTACGGGTACAATTCCCGGTATAGGAAACCTTATGGGAATGTATGCAGATGAATCTGTAAACTGGCAGGTAGGCAGTATTGCAGAAAACACTTTCTTTACCAACGCACTTACTCCCTCCGATGCGGCTGTACAGACTTTATGGAACGATTCCTATAAAATAATATATCAGTGCAATAGGGTGATCGACGGAGTGGCGCAGTCCGATGCGTTTGCCAAAGCCTCTAAGGATCAGCTTACCGGAGAAGCATTGTTTATACGCTCGTTTGTGCATTTTTACCTTTTGCAGCTTTTTGGTAATATTCCTTATGTAACGTCTACAGATTACCGCATCAACAAAACGGTGGCAAAAACACCTGTAAAGGATATGTACAGACTGCTTGCAGAGGATTTAGTGCAGGCTGGCACACTATTGGAAACGGCTGTTGCTCCGGTAAATACCCGGCCTTCAAAATATGCTGTAGATGCACTTCTGGCACGTCTGTACCTCTACGCACAACAGTACGACAAGGCATTGGAGTATAGCAGTGGCGTAATAGCAGCCGGTTTCTCGGTTGACCAGCCGGTAGAAGATACGTTTCTCAAGGGTGGTAAAAGTATTATTTGGAGTTTGAAGCCCGGTGTGGAAGGTGCAAATACACACGAAGCACTAATCTACATTGTCACCGGTGCAACTCCTACCTCGCGCAGCCTCTCGGAAAATCTTGTAGCAAGTTTCGAACAGGGAGACCTTCGCAAGGAATTGTGGATCAAAAAGATGGGCACAGAAAATGCACCGTATTACCACGCTTTTAAATACCGCGAAAAAGTCCCTTCGGCAGCAACAAAAGAACATTCGGTGCTGCTAAGGCTCGAAGAAATGCTAATGATACGCTTGGAAGCAGACCTGTATTTGGGAAATAATGCGGCCGCACTAAAGGGTTGGAATAGGATACGCGAACGCTACGGACTTAATCCTTTTACAGAGCTACCTACGAACTGGAAAAAGCTGTTGTTGGATGAACGCCGACATGAGTTCTTTTGCGAGCTCGGACATCGTTTTTTCGATCTGAAGCGTACCGGAACACTTGAACAGGAAATGCTAAAGGCAAAGCCATCTTGGAAGAAATCGTTTGCAAAACTGCCGCTGCCACAGGCGGAACTGATGTTAAACCCTAATCTGCTTCCGCAAAATGAAGGTTATTAGATTTTTAGGCACCATTCTTTTTTTTGCTACGGCATCCGGATGTTTTGCACAAGCTGACTGTAATGCTATAAACAAACGTTTTTCTGTATGGAAAAAACAGGGGCAGGGTAAATTCTCTGAAAAAGGAGATTGGTTTACCTACATCAAATCCGGTGCACAGGACAGCCTTTTTGTAGTAAATACACGCAATGGGATAGAGAAGGTATTCACTGGTGTGTCTTCATTTAACTTTTTAGATGCGCACCTTCTTGCTGTGAAGAAAGAGGGGGCGGATATCCTGTTTGATTTGAAACGAGATCACTCAAAAAGGTTCGACCCTAAAGAATATGCTGTGTGGCATGGCAACGAGGGACTTTTATGGAAAAAGGCAGGTGAAATTGGATATACATCAATAAATGGTAAAAACAGGAAGCCGATACGTCAGGTAGCATTTTTTCAGCTTCACACGTCACAGAATTGGGGTATATATACAACGGAAGTAGCAGACAGTACGGCGGTGTACACACTCAATATTGGCGACTGGAAGCAACAGCAACTGCTAAGGTTTAGCGGAAAATTAAAAAGAGTAGTTTACAATCCGGACGATAACTTTTTTGTCATAGCGGTCGAAAAGGCAGATGGTAGTACACAACTTTTTGCACAAAATGTTACAGTAAAACAATCAATGGACAAAATAAAAACGGTCTTCGTGAAAGATATTGCCGTAAACAGTATATCTCTTGACAGCCGTAACGGGAAAGTGTATTTCAACACGTTGAGCGTACCGCAAGTCGCAACAGGTAAAGCGGTATCGTTTGCCGAATCTTTGAAAGCCGAATCTACCGTCCCACAAAACAAACGTATGGTTTGGAATACTTTAAAAGAGGAAGTATATGCTTTAGCAGAACCGGGCTTTTCAGAAATGGTACCTACCGCACACCCTGACAGATACATCGGAATCAAAACCGATCAGTATGATCCCAGAGATCACAACGGACTCTCTTATGCAGATTATTACATAAGCGGTAAGGGCATAGATGAAGTACTTATAGAACGTAAAATGCCCTTGCTGTACAGACAGTTGCTCGTGGCACCTCATGCAGAATATCTGGCATATTTTAAAGAAGGTAATTGGTGGTCTTACAATATAGGTACTATGGAAAAAAGGTGTCTTACCTGTAAAGTGGCGGCGGAGTTCGAAAACACCTTACCAAATTATCCTTACAGTGTCAGGCATTATGAAACGATGGGCTGGTCTGCGGATGGGCGGGATCTGCTGATATACAGCAAATACGATATATGGCGGCTTGCACTAGATGGGTCTTCAGCTGAAGTCCTCACAGCGGGTATTACAACCCAAACGGTATTCAGACACGCTGTAGAAAAAACACTGCCCAAGTCGTTTATTTCCGATCCTAGGTTCGAGACTAAAATAATACCGTCTGGAAATAAGTTCGTTTTAACTGCTTACAGACATACAGTGGAAGAACAGGCATTGTATCTCTTAAATTGTAAAAGGCTATTTGAGATATGCGGTTTTGCAAACCAACAATTTGATTATACGAAACTTACAGAAAAATATTTGGTGTATAAAGCCGAGAGTTTTAATAAATTTCCGTACTTTGTAAGACATGATTTAAAGACCGGTAAAACATGGTCATCTGATAAACAGTCTGATACGGTAAATTTTGGTAAAACAAAAGTGATTACTTTAGAAGGTACCGCAAATCGGATTAAAGGTGCACTGCTGTATCCTACAGATTATAAACCGGGTGCAAAATATCCGCTGATAGTATCGCTTTATGAACGCGAAGCACAGGAGATTAATAAGTTCAGGCTTCCAACATTGGAGAATCATGCGGGTTTTAATGCAGCACTTTACACTCAGAATGGTTATTTCGTTCTTTATCCGGATCTCAGATATACACATGACAATGTGCTGGAAAGTTTTCAGACCGATCTGGATGGATTGCTGGATAAGGTTATTGCAGAAGAACCGGCAGTAAATGCGGATAAGCTTGGTGTCATCGGTCATTCTTTTGGAGGTTTTCAGGTAATGCATGCGGTGGGGCATACGCACCGGTTCAAGGCAGCTGTTGCAGGTGCCGGTGTTTCAGACCTGATGGATTTCTATTTTACCGAACACGGAAAGGGCGGTGTCGGTATGTTTGCTTTTGAATTTGCACAGTACCGCAGTAAGATGCCAGTTGGAAATTCGAATATAATGTTAAATGACCCCCTAAGTTTTGCACATAAGATAACAACCCCGCTTTTTTTATGGTCGGGTACAAGTGATTCACAGGTACACCACAGAAACAGTGAGAAAATGTACAAAGCTTTATGGCGTCAGAAGAAGGAAGCCTATCTCACACTTTATGATAAAGAGTCGCACGCATTGGAAAAAAAAGAGAATCAGACGGATCTCAGTTGCAGGATACTGAAGTTTTTTGATGCGAAGTTGAAATAGTTTTTTTTCTTTGCTACTTACAGCAAAGAGGAAACTGTATTATGGTAGCGAGAAATTCCTATAAACAAGTAAGAAGGCTGAATATTTCATTTTTTCAAATGGACTATTCAGCCTTTTTACTTTTCCTCATACTTTTTTCTTAATCTTGCCCTTGCAACCTGCCTAAAGTCACAGCAAAATAAAGAATGAGAGATTATAAAAAATACAGCGATCAGGAGCTGACTATTCTTTTAAAAGATGGAGATGAACCAGCATTTGTTGAATTATATAACCGTTACAAATTACGCATTCTAGGTAATCTGGTAAAATTGTTGAGGTCTGAGGATTTGGCATTAGAACTTTCCCAGGATTTATTTTTAAAAATATGGGATACGAGGAAACAACTTGATCCTGAAAAATCATTTCGTTCGTATATCTTCAGAATTTCTGAAAATATGGTCATGGATTTTTTTAGAAGGGTCGCCAGAGATAAAAAGTTGCAGGCACAAATGATCCTCACCCAATCTGCCCTATATTCACATATCGAAGAAAATTTAATACAGGCTCAGGAAAGTAAACGTTTTGAACAAGTAATAGCTATGCTTCCACCTCAACGTAAACAAGTATTTACTTTATGCAAACTGGAAGGTAAATCTTACCAGGAGGTCAGTGGACTTCTCGGCATATCTACGTCAACCGTCAGCGATCATCTATTAAAAGCCAACCGTTTTTTAAAAGCAAAAATAAACAACAACTCTCCCCTGGCCATATCTGCATTTGCCCTTGCAGTTATTGATGGGATTGGACGTTAAAGTAAATATTTCAAAAATATTTACTTTCAGAGCAGGGACTTTTTCATCTTCGAGCGTAATAGCTGCAAAAAACAGAAATTGAAAAGTCCGGAACCCATCGCTTCTTTATTTGAAAAGTATCTTTCAGGCTCTTGTACTGCGGATGAGCTTAAATCCATGCTGGATCATTTTGAGGAACACCATGATACCCATCATCTGATGCAGTTAATAGAAAAACAGATGCAGCAAGATATTAATATAGAAGATGCGGAAAAGCTTCAAAACGCAATTGCCAAGCTTGACACCAACATACATACGGCTTTAAGCGAGATAAAACAAATATCTGCAAAACCAATAAAATACAGGTCAATTAGATGGATATCTGCAGCTGCAGCTATAATTACCATTCTATTTGTAGCAGCTATATTTTATTTCAACAAAAACACCTCCCTGGATCAAAATAAAACAACATATGCAAATGATGTCTCCCCAGGAAAAATTGGTGCTACATTAATATTAGCAAATGGAAAACAGATCAAACTAAGTGATGTTGCAAATGGAGAAATCGCAAGTGAAGCAGGAATCCGTATCAGCAAAACTGATGATGGACAAGTTATCTATGAAATAAACCCAACTAAAGGCACTCAACAACATGTAGACGCCCTCAATACTTTAACCACCGCAAAAGGGGAAACTTATATTTTAACCTTACCGGATAAATCCAAAGTTTGGTTAAACGCAGCCTCAAAATTGACTTACTCCGCTAAACTTATTAAGCATGGGAAACGCATGGTTAAACTTGATGGTGAAGGATATTTTGAAATTACTAAAGATCACCTCCATCCTTTTGTAGTAGAAAGTAAAGGACAGCAGGTGGAGGTTTTGGGAACTCATTTTAACGTCAATGCTTACCATGATGAAGAAAGCATCAAAACCACACTGTTAGAAGGATCGGTAAAAGTGTCTGGCAACAACAATAATATAATTCTGAAACCAGGACAGCAATCTCTATTAACCAATGGCAATCAATTAGTAGTATCCAAAGTCGACCTGCAGGAAGTCATAGCCTGGAAAAGTGGGGAGTTCTTATTCAGGAATGATGACTTTAGAACCGTAATGAGAAAAATTGCCAGATGGTACAACATTGAGGTTATTTATGAATCATCTGCCCCACTCCATCTTGAACTCGGCGGCATCACCTATAGAGCAAGAAGTATATCCTCTGTATTAAAAATGATGGAAAAAACAGGAGAAGTACATTTTAAGATAGAAGGTAACAAAGTAATCGTGAGTAAATAATAACAGAATATTAAATCCAAATTAAACCCAACACATGCAAGTATAATTATTAAAAAACACAAATAACAAATAAGCCAGAAGTGCTGAAACACCCCTGGCTCAAATTTGGAAAAAGTCAATAAAAATCAACTAGAATCGCAGAAAGCCGAAAGCTTAGACACCATAGGCCAACTGCATAACCAAATCTTTAAGTAAATGTATAAAATTTATACTAAGAAACTAGCTATACCCAAATGGTATATCCCTAAAATCTGGCTAATAATGCGCTTAACCGTCGTAATTTTAATGGCTTCTCTCATGCAAGTTAGTGCCTCAGGCTTTGCTCAGCACCTAACTTTAAGTAGAAAACAAATATCATTGGAGAAAATTTTTCATGAGATCCACAATCAAACGGGTTATGAATTCCTTTATAACAGGTCTTTGATCAAAAAGAAAAAAAACGTTGACATCAACGTTGCAAATGAACCCATCGAATCTGTATTAAAAAAATTAACCGAGGACCAACAATTACAATTCTCAATTGAAGACAAATTCATTGTAATTAAGGAAAGATCTTTACTAAATAAGCTGATCGCAAGATTTCTGGAAATTGAGGTCAGAGGTAAGGTTTTAACAGAAAACGGGGAAGCGCTAGCTGGGGCTACAGTTGCCATAAAAGGAAGTGGCCGATCTGTAAAGACAAATGAAAAAGGAGATTTTTATTTGCAAAATGTTGCAGAGAAGGATAAGCTCCTGATTAGTTATATCGGTTATGAAACCTTGGAACTGAATGTTAAAGCTGATATGGGTAGTTTAACTATGAAAATTGCTGACAGTAAGCTTGATGAAATAACGATAAATGCAGGGTATTATACTGTGAAAGACAAAGAACGCACGGGAAGTATTTCAAAGATCACATCAAAGGAAATCAGTCAACAACCAGTTGCCAACCCACTGGCCGCTATGCAGGGACGTATGGCTGGGGTACATATTACGCAAAGCAGCGGTACCCCCGGGGGTGGTTTCGATATTCAGATCAGGGGGCGTAACAGTTTACGCACCGAGGGGAATGCGCCCCTGTATATGGTTGACGGCGTACCCTTAAATTCTCAAAGCACAAGCGATTTCGGTATATCTGGTGGTGTAATGCCTCTTGGAAACGTAAGCCCGCTGAACAGTATAAACCCTAATGATATTGAAAGCATCGAAGTGTTGAAGGATGCTGATGCTACTGCTATTTATGGTTCCCGAGGTTCCAACGGGGTAGTATTGATTACCACAAAAAAGGGCAGTTCGGATAAAACTACATTATCTGTACAATCAACAACTTCTGTTAGTACGGTCTCAAAATTCATGGATTTAATGGATACCCAACAATATCTTCAGATGCGTCGTGATGCATACGCTAACGATGGTGTCACAGAATACCCTGCGAATGCTTACGATTTAAATGGAACCTGGGATAAAAACAGGCATACAGATTGGCAAAAGAAGTTTATCGGCGGAAAGGCTGTATCACAAAATACACAGTTTTCAGTTGGAGGAGGATCAGCACAGACATCCTATATGCTTAGTGCATCAACTCGAAAAGACGGCACCGTATTTCCGGGCGATTTCGGTTATAAACGCACTAATTTTTTACTGAATGTAAACCACCGTTCGAAAAACGAGAAATTTTCAATGCAGGCAAATGTGCAGAAAAGCGATCAGAAAAACAACCTCATGGCATCGGATATTACGCCGCAGATTTTTCTTTCTCCAAACGCGCCTTCGCTTTATGATGAGAACGGCAACCTGAATTGGGAAAATAACACCTTTGATAACCCGCTGGCAAAACTGAACGGAAAGTTCTTACAGACCACCGGAACGTATAACTTACAGACAGTTATTGGTTATAGCATCGCTAAAAATATCAAAGCTGCTGTAAATATGGGATATAATACTGCATCGGGAGAAGAAATATTTACCAACCCATCCACTATGAATAATCCTTTTTATAAAATAGGTAGTGAAAGCTCTTTTATGCTTCGCACCACATCAAAAAGAGAGAACTGGATCATAGAGCCGCAACTGTCTGCAGAACGGAAATGGGACAACCATAAAATGGAAATCCTGATAGGAAGTACATTCGAAAAGCGTTTCCAATCGGCATTATCCATACAGGCTTCCAACTTTACATCAGACGACTTCATATTTAATGCTGCTAATGCCGTGACACAGCGAATTACAAAAGATTCTGAGACCGGATACGCTTATATGGCATTTTTCGGACGCATCAATTATATAGCGTATGAACGATACATTGTAAATATTACCGGTAGAAGAGACGGCTCCAGTCGCTTTGGTCCCAACAACCGTTTTGCCAATTTTGGGGCATTGGGTGGAGCGTGGCTGTTCAGCCGTGAAAAGTTATTAGAAAACATTTCGTGGCTCAGCTTTGGTAAGTTGCGCGCAAGTTATGGTATAGCGGGCAGCGACCTCATCGGTGACTACCAGTACCTGAATACATTCGGTGTAGGCAGAACGAATTATGATGGCAATGTGGGACTGGAACCGCTAAGGCTTTTCAATCCGGATTTCAGTTGGGAAACCAATAAAAAGCTCGAAGCGGCTCTGGAATTAGAATTATTCAACGGCAGGTTGGCACCGTCAATTTCATGGTACCGAAACCGCTCATCAAACCAGTTGGTAGGTATCCCGTTGCCGGGTACAACAGGTTTCAGCAGTGTACAGGCTAATTTAAATGCAACGGTCGAGAATTCGGGTTGGGAGTTTACTTTACGAACAAAGAATATAGACAAGGATAATTTTCAATGGAATACGAGTATAAACTTTAGTACTCCCCGTAACAGACTGATTTCTTTTCCTAATTTGGAAGGATCTACCTATGCCAACCAATACGTGATCGGGCAGCCTGTTACCATTAAAAAGGTTTACAGATACCTTGGTGTGAACCGCGAAATAGGTCTTTTTGAATTTGAAGATGTAAACAGGGATGGGGTAATGAATGCGTCAGACCGCCAAACAACGGTTAACATAGGGGCACGCCTTTTCGGCGGTCTGCAAAATAGTTTCCGTTATAAGAACTGGACTGTTGATTTTTTATGGCAGTTTGTAAAACAGAATGCTTATACGCCCGATTACGGTGTAAACTATTTGGGAAGTACATCCAACCGCCCGGTATATCAGGCTGATTATTTTACCGAAGGTACTCAGGGAAGTTTTCAAGTTCCTACTGCAGGTGCCAACAGGCCAGCTTTGCAGCAGTATCAATATTATAAAGACAGTGATGCAGTAATCGCAGATGCTTCGTTCATACGGCTGAAGTCGGCTATGGTACAGTATGGTTTTTCAATGAGTCGTACCAATCCTTTAAGGGCATCACTTTTCTTTCAAGGGCAGAACCTTCTCACTTTAACCGCCTACAAAGGCTTGGATCCTGAGGGAACCGTAGGTTTTCTTCCCAATTTGCGCACACTTGCGTTCGGGTTTCAATTGGCCTTTTAACTGTTTAATCCTTAAAACTTAGAATTATGAAAATATTCGGAAAAAAAACGGTGCTACTGCTTATAGTATTGATCATCACCGCCTGTGAAGGGTTTATTGACGAAGAACTGCCAAAAGATATGGTAAGCGAAGAAATGACCTTTAACAACGAACGTATGGCTGCGGCTGCACTTACAAATATATATACGCTCATGCGTAATAACGGATTTCTTTCAGGAAACAGGGATGGGATCAGTTATCTGCTGGGGTGTTATGCAGACGAATTGGAAGTACGCTCTCAACAGGAGTCGGGTTACAGGCATTTCTTTCAAGGAAGTGTGCTGAGTAACAACCAGTCTGTCAAGAATCTATGGAACAATACCTACAGCCAGATATATGCAGCAAATAATGTGGTAGAGG
Organism: Pedobacter sp.; assembly: GCF_041645105.1. Classification (GTDB taxonomy): domain Bacteria; phylum Bacteroidota; class Bacteroidia; order Sphingobacteriales; family Sphingobacteriaceae; genus Pedobacter. Next base: position 4,281 of record NZ_JBAZQQ010000006.1, on the reverse strand, counting down.
GTGTAATTGCTTCTACAGCCCTTTCGGTAGAAGTTAAAAACCAACTGTTGGGCGAAGCGTTGGCAATACGTGGACTGCTGCACTTTTATCTAACACAGACTTTTGGAAATATCCCTTACGTGAAAACTACAGATTATAACGTTAACAGGAATATGGCAAAAACAGATGTGGGTGAAGTGATGAAAATGGTAAAGGAGGATCTTTTGAAAGCAGAGCAACTGCTTATACCATTGTATCCTTCCGGTGAAAAGGTACGCATCAACCGGCGTGTCGTGCAGGGTTTTTTAGCACGGGTAAATCTGTATGAAAAAAATTGGTCAGCTGCCAGAGCATACGCGGAGCTGGTAATTGATGACGCCCTATATGACTGTGATGCACTGGATAAAGTTTTTTTGAAAGGAAGTAAAAGTGCAGTCTGGCAGTTTAAAACAGCAGTAGAAGGAGTGAATACCCTTGAAGGAGGTGCCCATATATTCATAGCGCTCCCTGTGCCCAACGCAAGGCTTCATCCGGTTCTGCTTGATGAATTTGATCCAGGTGATCAGAGAAAAGTACAGTGGGTTAAACAGGTTGGAACAGATCCCCAGAATACCCATGCTTTTAAATACAGACAACGTGCAGCTACTGCCTCTACCTTGGAATATTCTGTTATTATCAGGATAGAGGAAATGTATCTGATAGTGGCAGAAGCGACAGCAGAACAAGGAGATATGGAAACCTGCAGCAGTTCGCTTGATGTTTTGCGTAGTAGGGCAGGACTACCCAGATTGGATTTTACAGACAGGCAGTCTGCTGTTGATGCTATACTTAAAGAACGCAGGTTGGAATTGTTCGCTGAATTTGGTCACCGCTTCTACGATCTTAAACGAATGGGTCGCATGAACGATCTATCAATCGTCAAACAAAACTGGCAGGAACACTTCCGGGTGCTACCGCTTCCGGAAAACGAATTATTGTTGAATCCGAACATGCTGCCACAGAACTTTGGTTATTAATTAAACGGTTATGAAACATCTTTTTTCATATATTATTAGTTTGTTAGTATTTACAACCTGCCCGGTATCAGGGCAGGTTTCATCAGAAGGTCAGCAACAGTTGGTCAACGATAAGATAAATCCTTCAGGTAGCGCCGTTACTTTTTTTTCGCTGGAAGACAACCGCCGTACGCTGGTATTGAAGAATCTGAAGTCTGGAAATATAGCTTGTTTTGATAATGTAGATGGTGGTACCGTACTTACGGATCATGCACTTTACATTAAAGATTCCTCAAAAAACCTGATCCGATTTTCTTTAACAGACAATTTAAGGGATACCGTCAAGCAGGTAAATACATTTTATTATAATGGGGCTTATAGTATGTTATATGTATATAGTAGCAAAAAACAGCTTTTGGAACTAAGAAAAGCAGATAATTTAAAGCTTGTCGCTTCATATCAAGTGATGAAATACAGCCTGTCCGATGATTTCAGGCAGGTGCTGCTACACGATATTGCTGGGACATACCGGTTGCTAGATCTTAAAAATCTTAAGAGAAACGTAGTCTGGGTGCCGGAAAATCCCATACGTGCTTGGGATAAAGTAGTGTGGGAAAACAATAAAGCTTTTATAATATTTAAGGACGACAAGGAAATACGGTTGCAAGAATTAGGTATCAAAGGTATAGAGTCTGAACAGTTATGTAAACTTCCTTTGGATGAAAACCAATGGCAGATTGATGCATCGCTAAATGGATTACGCAGGTTAAGTGATTCCCTGTGGATTGTGGGCTTAAGACAAGTAAACGTGCAAAGTGATACTGTGAAGCCGCAGGTTTGGAAACAAAGTGATGTGCGAATCATATCAAAAGAAAAAAAACATCTTAAAGGACTGCATCCGGGTATATTAACTCGTGGCGCTTCAACAATAAGGGTACTTCCTTATGGTGATCACACAGTGCAATATTATACCATCGGTAATAATCTAAAGCTGTATTTAGTTACGGAAGGCTCAAACGATGTAAAGATTAGTGCAGATCGTAATATTTCTGTTTACGATCTGGCAACAGGCTCTGTGACAGATGCAGTTGTATTTTCTGGTAACAAAGAACGCTTGCTTTCATCTGCTCACTTTAACGACCTTTTGTACTTTAAAGATAGAAATTGGCATCTGTACAATACGGATACTGATAAATATACTGACGTAACTACAGGTGCCAGAGCTGCCTTTTACGAAGAAGGAAGCGAATTTTGTACACAGGAAGATTGTAGTCCCGTTACTAAGACATTTAATGTAACAGCCGGTGCAGAGGTGTTTTTAAACGATTCGTATGATGTATGGAAATTAAACGTTCCTCAGAAAAAACTTCAGAAGTTAACTTCAGGTCGTGCGAAAGGTTTGGTTTACAGTCTGGATAGTTCAAATGGCAGCGTAAAGTATTTACCATGGAGTATGAGTTCGGAAAGAATAGTAAAAAAAGAGGCAAAGCTGCTGTATCATTACCATTTAGAAGATTACTCGTTAGAAGGGATTGCGCTTGAAGGTGGTAAAGGTGTTGTTGTCAACCTTATTCAGGATGATGCATCTTACAGCCAAATAAATCGGTCGGGAAATTTTATTACCTATATAAAACAAAGGGCAAACATTCCGCCGGTAGTTTGTATGTTCGACACTAAGGAAAGAAAGGAAATAGTACTTTATTGCAGTAATGCTGCCGATACGCTTGCAGCTCTTGCCAAAACCAAGTATCTTCAGTGGCTAAATACTGATGGGGAAAAAAGGGGAGTTTTGATAAGGTATCCTTTAGATTATGATCAGGGTAAAAAATACCCTGCCATAGTAGACATCTACGAAAAAAAATATAAGGGACAGCACAAATATACTTCAAACAAGGTGGTAAGTAGTATAGGGTTTAACTGGCGTAACTATACCGAAGAGGGGTATTTTGTCCTTGAGCCGGACATATATTATAAGATAGGCGAAACAGGAGATGCTGCAAAAAGATCTGTAGAAGAAGCATTAGATAAGGTTGTTGAGAGTATTTCGCTCGATCAGGACAGAATTGCTCTGATAGGACATTCCTTTGGAGGTTATGAGACCAATTTTATAATTACAGGCAGCAACAGGTTTCGGGCTGCGGTATCGGGTGCCTCACTGTCTGATCTAGTGTCGGGGTATCATTTTTTGAATAAGGCTTCTTATCGTCCTGAGTTTTGGCGTTACGAACAATACAGCCTGCGCATGGGTAAACCTTTTTTCGAAATACCGGAAATTTATTTGAAGAACAGCCCGCTGCATCATGCCCAAAAGATAAGTACACCTCTACTTCTCTGGGCTGGCACGAAAGACGCACAGATTGACTATCAGCAATCGTTGTCATTTTTTCTAGCATTAAAAAGACAGCAGAAAAAGGTAACCATGCTTCTTTATGAAGATGAACATGTTTTATTTGATAGGGAAAATAAGTACGACCTGAAGTATCGCTTAAAGCAATATTTTGATTTTCATCTTAAGGATAGTGCAAAACCAGATTGGCTTGAATAAAAAAGACTGTCTCTTTTGAAGACAGTCTTTTTTTTAAATTAGTTGATAAACGATAATCTTACAGGACAGCTAAGTCCGTTGTCATCGGAACCCCAGAACTCGTTTCCGATAAGATCTGTACAAATAGGTCCTAATGCATCTGTACACTGTACTTCAACCATTGGCTTTTAATAAAGCGGTTAGTTCTTCGTCCTTAAAGTTATTATAGCTTCTCATCACTTCGATCTCTTTCTAATTTACGAAAGAAATAATGGTCAATGATAAGTATTAACTGGATATCACCAAGTGGTGATGATTTGAAGAACAAATAATTGCACCGGAAAAAGCCTTGGCTTTTTATTCTGCCAAACAGAAGCGCTAAGGCTAGCCAAAGAAAATCAAAAGATGGAACCGCAGGATATTCTCCGGCGGTTTAGCAAATATTGTTATAAAGCCCTAATGCTATACCAATGCCTCGATCTCTTCAAAAGAAAGCTTGGTAAGTTTAGAAATTTGTTCAATAGAAAATTGATCTTTCTTCATTGCCCGAGCGATTTCTAAAGCTTCTTGGTGGCGACCTCTTTCCATTCCCTGTTCAATCCCAATTTCAATGCCTTGTCTAGTCCTGTGTCTAGTCCTGAAATAACTATACAGGTGGTCTAATACGGGTTTCGCTATACAGTTTTTTTGGAAGGTTATCATTTATAAAATTAATAGTTTTCTTGCATTTTTTTATACTTTTTCCTGCAGTTCTTCCAGCGTTTGATCAGTGGCTTTTCTGAA
>NZ_JBAZQQ010000029.1:0-2636 GCF_041645105.1 Pedobacter sp. | reverse complement strand
CATGAAATAATTATATAAAAAGGTGTTAGGCATGGAAAGAAAACAGGGTCAAGACGAAAATGGAAGATTCGAAGAAATCATATATAAGTTCATTCCAGGGATGGGCCTTATAGAGGTTTCAAAAGATGATCCGGAATGGAAGGAAGAATCAAAGAAAAGACTTCTTCTAAATCTCAACCGAAAAAAAAGGAATGGGTGAAGAAATGACACACGAAGAACATGAAAAAGTAATGAATCAGATTGATGACGTGTACTCCCTTGTTGGGCAACATCGAGCGGCGATTGGATTTGTTGCGGATCGTATTCAGGATGAGCAGGCTTCTGCAAATATTTCGATTTTGGAAATGCATGCACAGAAAATTCAGAATATGATTGATGATATCTTTTCTCGGCCTCATACGAATCCTGGATTAGATGACGTTCCATATTGATTTCATAAAGGGTTGTTAAGGGGTGAAGCAGGGCGGAACTACATGCGGCCTTGCCTCACCTCTCACCGATCAGCCCCACCTTACCCTTCCCATACCTCTCACCTGTTTTTATCTTTTCACTCTAGGCGGTAGTTAACCTTTCCGCTGAGAAATCCCCTAACCTTAAGAAAGAATTTGGAAGAGATTGCCACGCCTTGAGGGGTCCGGTTTAAAGGCGTAGCCTTCCTGTTCGCCTGCCCTGGTCTATCAACCTGGTTAAAATGATAACCATTCCCATAAATCCAGGCTTCTTTATTACCTGCGAACAATTTTCTTTTACTGGCTTCTGGGAGTCCAGGCAGTAGGGAGTTAAAAGGACAGGATAGGCTGAAAGGCTGCTATCTGGTCCACCCTGACACCGGATGTCGTGTTGAATATAAATCTTGATACAAAAAGATTAATCGTATATATGAATCGTATAACATTAACCCAAAGGGTAAAAACTATGCAAAAAATAGGCGATAAAATACAGGTCATAGTTCCTGACGAAATGAAAAACGAAGTGAATCGAATTGCGAAAAGACATGAATTATCTCAGTCCGCTGCCGCCAGGAAACTAATGGAATTAGGTCTAGAATTTTATCAAGAGTTTGAAAAAATAGGTGTTCCTCAAACTGTTGAGATGATTAAGAAAGTTAAAAGACTAATTCGGGATTTGAAACAAAGAAGAATAGCATAAAAAAAGGCCGTCTGACCTTTGGCGGGGCTTAGACGACCTTTAAATACTACAACAGCGTAATGGGCTGTTTATGTCTGAAATATACTCAGAATCTCAAAATCTGCAAGAACCAATCGTTCCCGGCCTGTGCGTTGCCGGGTGCAACCCGGACCGGTCAGGCCGGGGCGAAGCCCTTCCTTGTCTATTTAGTAACAACTCCACCGAAAATTCAGAAAACGAGAAAACAGAAGCTCTCAAATCTTTAGTTTCCATCCTTTCCCCTTACCACAAAAAAGCTGCTCAAAGGTTATACTTAGACGTTGAACGTATTATAAAGTTAGCTCCATCTGTTGGGCACGTTGGCATGTTGACCATTACCAACAAATCAAACATCACAGATCCTAAAGAATTCAGTCGGCTTTTCGATTCCTTCAATACTCATTTTCTCAAACCACATTTAGAGCTCAAAGACTGGCTTCTCGTGCAAGAACCTCAAGAACGGGGATCTCTCCATTACCATCTTCTCATAATTACATCTCAGGATATCAGAACAGGCCTAAATTTCGATGAGATTGCAAAAAGGCAGTACAGATCTGCATCACCATTTTTAAAAGGACTGTGGGCGGATCTCCGTGACGCATGCGAGAAATACGGTCTCGGCCGGCATGAACTATTACCGATCAAAAGCAATTCTGAAGCAATGGGCCGATACCTTGGAAGTTATATATCAAAAGGCTTGCAACATAGAACACCGGAACAAAAAGGTTCCCGGTTCGTCCGTTATTCCCAGGGATGGGCACATAATTCAGTAAATTTTCAATGGCATACTGAAAACTCAAAAAAATGGCGAAAATTGGTGAAAATGTTTGCTGAATATCACGGCTGCTCGGATCTCTACCAACTCAATGAGCTGCTTGGACCCGGGTGGGCATGGAAATATATAGAAGATATCATGACAATTGAGGGAGCTGTAATAGAAAGCTTTTTTGAAAATGGCACGAAACAACATTGTCCGGAATATCAGGATAAAAAAATCAAGGTGACCAATGAAAACAGACAGAAGCGTGAGAGATTGGAAAGGAAAAATCCGAACGTGGTTAGAAGAAATTCGGAAATGCAAAACATCAAGGCAAAATCAAAGTCTGAAGTGGCCTTGGATAAGTCGATGTATCAGGAAAACGAGTCGATAATGGAAAAGGCAAAATGGGAAGGATTTGAGGGGGAAATTCTCAATCGAGCGAAAATATCTCTTGAATCTAAAAAGCGGGTAGCCTGGGCAAAATGGAAAAGCGTTTATCTGAATAAAAAGCTTCTCCTTCAGGAAGAAATACCTTTCTAAAAAAAGAAGCTGTTAGGAAATTAAAAAAAGATAGTTAGGCAACATGAAATAATTATATAAAAAGGTGTTAGGCATGGAAAGAAAACAGGGTCAAGACGAAAATGGAAGATTCGAAGAAATCATATATAAGTTCATTCCAGGGATGGGCCTTATAGAGGTTTCAAAAGAT
>NZ_JBAZQQ010000028.1:0-2730 GCF_041645105.1 Pedobacter sp. | reverse complement strand
GACTACAGAAATATATACCCATGTATCAACAAAAAGTTTAGAAAAAATAAAATCGCCGTTTGATGATTTGTGAATCAAAAATATTTAATAACTTTGGTGAAATAAAGGATGGCATTTGTCAGACCTATACGGACAACAATGGCTGTATAGGACTGATGAAATCAGTCCTATAAACAAGTTGAACTAAACCGCCTGCGGCGGCGGCCTTTCCCGGCACATAGCAACCACTACTCTTAAATTTTCGTAACGACAGTATGTAAACCCCAAAACATACTGCCATGAAACCATTAAGAAAACGCTTTATTCAGCAGATGCAGCTGAAGGGCCTTAGCCCGAGAACAATTAAAAACTACGTTGAATGCATCCTTGCACTTGCATTGTATTTTAACGCCTCACCCGATTTACTGACAACTGTACAAGTCAGGGAATATTTTATTTATTGCCTGAATGTAAAGAAACTCAGTAAATCATGGATGAATCAAACCATCAGCGCATTAAAAATACTCTTTGTTGAAGTCTTAAAGCGGGAGTGGAACCGGCTTGATATTCCACGTCCGCGCAGAGAAAAGAAACTTCCTTTAATATTATCAAGGGATGAAGTACAAAAGATTCTTAGTGCTCTCACAAACATTAAACACCGGGCACTTTTAACGATTACTTATTCTGCCGGTTTACGTGTGGGCGAAGCACGTTGTTTAAAAATCTCAGATATTGATTCATCAAGAATGCTCGTGCGCGTTGAACAGGCAAAAGGGCATAAGGACCGATACACCGTCTTATCACCAAAAGCTCTCGAACTGCTACGTGTTTATTGGAAGTTATATAAACCAAAGTATTGGCTTTTTGAGAATAAAGACAGGCATCCAGTTCCCGAATCGACAGCACAACAAATTTTTAAAAATGCACTTGAAAAAACGGGGATAAAAAAGAAAGCAAGTATTCATACACTCCGCCATAGCTTTGCCACTCACATGCTGGAACAAGGCATTTCACTGCCCATTATTCAGCAGTTGCTCGGACATAAATCGCTCAAAACGACAAGCGGATATCTTCACGTTCAGCAATATTCCATCGATGCTGTAAGAAGTCCTTTGGACACATTGGAACTTTAACTCAACATTGTATGAATACAAACATAATTACTCCTGCTGAGGTTGGGGATATTTTTCGTTTATATTGCGAAAAGTTCCGCCAACGTTATAACTTACCAAGTCGACATATCAGGGCAATGAATGCCATTAAGGATTGTCGCACCAGTGCATTAGGCAGCCACGCCGATATATGCGATAAATGCGGACACACCCGTGTTTTCTATAACTCTTGCCGCAACAGGCACTGCCCCAAATGTCAGGGATTAAACCAAACAAAATGGGTTGACAAACTCTCGGCTAATCTTCTGCCTGTAAAATATTTTCACATCATTTTCACCATACCGGCAGAACTTAACAGGCTTTCGCTTGTTAACCAAAAATGTGTGTATGATATCATTTTCAAAGCAGCATCCGAAACCATATTAATGCTTGCAAAAGATAAGAAACATCTTGGCGTTGATACCGGGTTGGTAGCTGTTTTACATACATGGGGGCAAAACCTGATGGAGCATCCGCATTTGCATACCATAGTTCCTGCCGGCGGTTGGGACGAAACAACCCAATATTGGAAATACTCACATAAAAACTTCTTTATCCATGTGAATGTATTGTCACGTGTATTCAGGGGGAAATTTCTTTCATTGCTCAAAAAGGCATACCAGGAAAACCAACTCAAGTTCGAAGGCGAAATAGCCCCGCTCAAACAGGTAAAGAATTTTAAACAACTTCTCGACCTGCTTTACAATAAAGAGTGGGTGGTATTTTGTGAAAAATCACAAAAAAACTATACACGAATCATAGAATACCTTGCACGATACTCCTATCGCGTAGCCATTTCAAACGACAGGATATTAAGAATAGAAAATGATCGTGTGTTTTTTCGATGGAAAGATTACGAGGATAAAGGAAAACGGAAAGTAATGGACCTTGATGCCGTGGAGTTTATCCGCCGTTTCCTTTTGCATATACTTCCCAATGGTTTTTGCAAAATCCGTTACTACGGAATATTTGCATCATCCAATCGCAAAACAAAACTTAAGCATATCAAAAAAGCATTAGACAGAAAAGCCACAAAAGCTAAATATGCAGGATTGTCCTGGAATGAAGTACTTCTTTTGCTCACAGGTGTTGATCCTTTGAATTGTCCTAAATGCAAAGATGGTAAAATGATACCGGTTGAAGATACATCAAAGGCAGTCATGAAATCAAACAGGTCGCCACCAAAATGATTTATTTTTTTCGCTCTTTGAAATATTACTTTGTTTAATTTTACTGCAAGAGCGGTATGGAATAGTTATGTCCTTTGCTAAATAAAAATTAAACATTTGTACAAAAACAGTTTTGTCAACTGCAATAAACCAGCTGTTTTACTGCAAAAATAAATCAAGTTTAAAGCTATTGGAAACATTGCTTACACACAGAACAAACCTTTGGGGCACAGGCGGCTCAGTCCAACTTGATTTTATACGCAATTTATGGTACATTTGTGCTTCGAGTATTTTTTTTGCGTAAACTGCGTATAAAATCTTAATCGTTGAACTAAACCGCCTGCGGCGGCGGCCTTTCCCGGCACATAGCAACCACTACTCTTAAATTTTCGTAACGACAGTATGTAAACCCCAAAACATACTGCCATGAA
>NZ_JBAZQQ010000027.1:0-2760 GCF_041645105.1 Pedobacter sp. | reverse complement strand
CGTTCCGTGAAGAGTTGTTATTTGTCTTATGCAACTTGTTCCTATAATAGTCTCATGATCGCACACGCTAAATAGATTTTTAAAGTCAGGCAGGCCTAATCAGCCTGACATCCGATAAATTAATCGGACTGCCATGACCTTTCCATCCTTTTAAAAGATGATACAGCCCAACAATACAAAGTATAAGTTCCCCAGATTTCAACAACAATTCAGCTTCATCCGGTTCTACTCTTGTCCTGCTACCCTCCACGATTCTTGCTTTTTTCTTCAAGTTATTTGATCGTTCCACAGCATTACAAATATCATCAATCGGAAAGGCCATTTTGGAAACATTCTTCAGGATCAGATAACCAAAATCATCAACCATATTTCTGACATTCAACTTGTCCACATAAACATGTTTCCGCATAGCCATAACCCGTCCCAGTTCTGGTTCGTCTCTCAACAACTTGCCGACTTTATTCAACAATAATATGTTATTTTTCAATCTTGAAATAGCACTATCTTCTAAATTCCATGTCGGTTCATAATGAATTCTACCGCCAGCTATAACACCATGACTGAGAAATGCCATTCCAGCTGATATTTTAGTGGTCGTATGGCCGTTACCCGTGTAGATAGAAACATTGTCTCCGCATATTTCTTTTACTTCATCAATAACTTCTACGATATTCATTGCCTCTGAATCTGTTGAACGGCAAACACCAGAATAAATCGGTGTCATATCAATAGAAACAGCACGCAGATCAGCAAAACCAATAGTGTGATATCGTCCATGATAATCTGATAAGATGCTTTTTATTCTTGCATCAATTCCCATTGTATCAATGACTACGCATTCTATTTTTTTGTTAGACAATTGCTCTATACACCTATGTATAAATCCAAGTTCAAGTTTGAGTGTTGCAGCTGAAAGGTAACGCTGGATGAAATATTTCAAACTATAAAACTCTTCAGAATCACGATATCTGAAATTCCTTCCTAGAAATCCAATGGAATCATAAAGCCGCTGTGCAAATTCCTCTTCTGAATATTCGATCCAGAATAGGCCATCTGTTTGTTTTTTAAACAATTCCTCATGTTCTTTAAACCATGTTGGATTTGAGGATCGGATATATGTTGAAATTTCTTTCAGAATGTCGGAGAGATCAGTCCATGTTGTTGGGATATCATCATCAGATGCTTCAATTTCTGTTGTGGGTATATCAAATGTCGGGAAACCATTTATTTGATACGTTCCATCAATGAATTGATCCAATATTTCCGGAGTTAAGTAACAATCTTCAAGATTCAAATCAACATTTCTCAGACGTTCACCAATATCCTGAAAGTAGTAGCTTTCATCGAAGGTGATTTTGCCTTTTCTAATATAATCGATGAGTCTGTTGATAGCGATAAGTGGAACAATATCGGTATTTTCCAGGTCAATAGCTTTCATAAGATCGGGTTTTCTGGCAATTGACCGTTTTCCTTGTTCGTTCAACTTATCCCAGGTTATTTCACCAGTAGCCAGTTGATAAATTGTTCTGGCTTCTTTTCTTTGGAACTTGACTCCTGACGTCATATTATTTGTAAGATCATTCAAATGTTTCAGGATTGATCGATATGCACCGGAGTGTTTTCTTAATAATTCAATTCGGGCAAGTATTTCCTCATCTATCAAAACATTTGCATGTTTTTTTATAATGTGTGGGTCGATCTTTCCCGATTCATCCATTTCTTTAAGATCTTTTCTGATTGACCCTAAAGCAGCCGTACGAAGTTGATTTTCAACCGTTTGCCGTGAGGCATTGTCTGATTGCTTTGATCGTCCAAGTTCATGAATAAGTTCCCCAAGAAGAAGGTCTTTGCATCTTATGATATATGTAGCCTGTATTTCAAAAATTAGTTTTGCTTGAGCCTCTAATTGCTGGTTTGGTGGAATTGAGCCAAGCAGCTTTTGCAGGAATTTTCTCCGGGATAATATTTCTGGATAGAATCGATTTGCATCGACATTGTATATCGAAAACGCTTCTTTGGCTTTGATCAATCTTTGATAAATTGCATCTATGTTTGCACCGCCATAGGTTTTCAAGTCGGAGAAAGTAAATATTGTCTGAAGAGACTCACGATTTTTCTCAAGTGAATAGTTTTGAGGGAATGGGATTTTTTTCGCTTTGAACCAGTTGTATGATTCTGAACAATACATTGAGAGGATTTTTTGCTTGGCTGCTCTATAAAATGTGGGTTTAGATAATGGTTTTTGATTCTGTTCGTTTCGTTGTTCTTGAAGATCTTCATGAATTCCTTTTTTAACTTGAATGGGATTTGATGCAAGTTCTTGTTCGATTTTGAAGAATTCTGAAAGAGTTACAGAGGGTTTTTCTTTTCCAAGATAGGTGAATTGTGAGAATTCTTTGTCAGTTTTTATCCAATTTGCCAATCGTCGTCTGAGTCCAAAAGGAGTCACTATTATTAATTTTGCCAACTTTGTTAAATCATTACCTGTATAGCCGCCTTCATATTCTTGTTTTTCCCTGAGAAAAATTAGAACTTGCTCCCGTGATATCATGCGGGATAATCAGGAGATTAGTTTATTAAGCCTTAATCATTGTATACTTTTTTAGCGTGTGTGAGGATGAGACTAATATAGGAACAACTTGCATAGACCTAATCCTGCTAATCGGCCTTCTTCGTTGGCGTTTGGGCATGAAACGGCACGAGATACGTGCATTTCTTGAAACAAAAAGCATATTCCTCTCAACAGGAACAATTTCAAAC
>NZ_JBAZQQ010000026.1:0-2929 GCF_041645105.1 Pedobacter sp. | reverse complement strand
CTCCATTATGATATCCTTTGCAAGTTGTACCGTTAAAATTCCCATCATTGAACGCACTAAATATATTAATAAAATAAACTAAACGTTAATAATTCATAATGCACTTAAGTTCTTTCCATGATACCGCGAGAACAAGTATTAACTTATCTTCAGGGAAAACAGGATGCTTATGGTGGATACACTGGGAATGATATTACCGAATTGGCAGAATTTTTAAATGTCACCTCACAAGGTCTAAATCGACGACTTGCATATTGGATTCAAAACGACAAAGGGTTTTCAAGCTTTGTCTATCTTGGAAAAGAAAAACCCTCCATCACCCTCTCAGAATTCCTTGAAATCGAATACAAATTTGTTGAAAATCCCATTCAAGTAAAAAAAGGAATTTATGATAAAATTCAAACAAAAAGAGACATAGAAAATCTTGCACCGTTATCAAAATCAACCTATTATCGGAAAGTTGACCAAACACTTCTCTCACAATATTCTTATGAAAAGGAATACCGCTGGTTTGAATCCCAGAAAATCATCATACCATCAGATTATTCCGTTGAAAAAAACCGTGATGCTTTATCAACACTATTCATTTTTTCAGACCTAAAGACCTACGGTGGTGCTGACCTAAATGCGATTTGTGAACGATTAACCAAAAGCAAAGAATGGTTTTCAATGTATGACGTCAAAGCTATACGATTTTATCCACAAATATTGACAAGGAACCGATTTCTAAAAAATATCCTTACCTCAATACATCCGAATCAGAAAATTGGAGCTCAAATAAGGTTATTTTTTGAGTTGCAGGCAGCCTATATTATTGAATGTATGGATCTTTTCATTGACGAGATAATTCACGAACAGGGAAGAATGCGGCAGTCAGATAATGCATCACGACAAAAAACAGAAAACCAGTTTCGTAAAGAAGCACTGGAAAAACTTCGAAAAGACCTCAAGCAACTTGCAATGTCAGAAAAGATAGAGCCAAATACTCTTCTTAAATGTTCGAATGTTTTAATTGATGAAGAACTACAAACGCGAATAAAACTCTTGGAGAAACATTCCGATTCATGTCAATGGATCATGAAATTGATTAATGATTTAACATCGAATATGACTCAAGGCGTGAAGTTCCACAGAATTGAGGCAAAGACCGTATATCGTCTTGCAACAGGAGAAATTACATGGGGTACTCTGAACGAAAACGAAAAGCGTTCCATTGCATGGAATCCTGATTTTGCCAAAGCAATTGATAATAGCTATGCAAATATTGTTCCCGTCCTCGCTTTCAATAGGTTCATTGATTATATCCGCAAAGGTAAAGTAACATTCGAAGAAAGTTACTACTATCAAGATATTGGTCAACGAATACAAAATATTGAAGTTCCGGATGATGAAAGTTATTTAACACCTGACATTTTGGAACAATTGAGCGAAGGAACTTTTCAAGTAGATACAAGTTTTCTTCGTGATTTATCTACTACTGATATTGAAGCATCCGATGATGAAGTTCCATCATCCTGGACAAATCTGTCTGAAATATTAAAAGAAGTATCATTATATGTCAGAACTGTTAATACATCCTGGTTTTCTGAACATCAGCAATTGTTTAAAATGCAAACAGATGATCTATTTTCGATGGAATATACAGAAGTTGATTTTGCAGAGCGATTGTACAATTCTATTGGATTTCTTGGGAGAAATTTTAGATACAGGGATTCTGATACTTTTATGAATTTGAAATATTTTATCCAGAGGTATATTTCGGATGCTACACTTCGATTGGAATTGAAATTTATCCATAAGTGCATTGAGCAAATCACAAACCGAAAAATAGAGGGTGTAGTTATTGATACTATGGGTGTTGATGCGAGAATCAAAAGTATCTTATCCACTTATCATGGAAGATATCATACTATTGGTTTTTCGGATTTGCGTGCTGTAGCTATTGATATGACCCCTATTTTTTCTGGAGTTTGCCGTTCAACAGATTCTGAGGCAATGAATATAGTCGAGGTTATTGACGAAGTAAAAGAGATATGCGGAGATGACGTGCATATCTATACCGGCAATGGCCATACAACAACTAAAATATCTGCCGGAATGGCTTATTTGAGTCATGGAGTAATCGCTGCTGGTAGGTTTCATTATGACCTCAATAAAGGTTTAGGGCAGAGAAAACTTTCAAAATTGAAAAGGAATATCGTTTTGCTGAATAAGGTTGGAAAGTTATTGAAAACCGAGCCCACATTGGGGAGAGTAATCGCTATGAGAAAACATATTTATGTGGATGGATTGAATGTCCGAAAAATGGTTGAGGATCTTGGTTACCTGATTCTGAAGAATGTATCTCGAACAGGTTTGCCTATTGATGAAATATGTGATGCTGTTGAGAGGTCTAATCATTTGAAGAAAAAAGCGAGAATCGTAGAGGGTGCCAGAACGAGGGTTGAGCCAGACCAGGCAGAATTGCTGTTGAAATCAGGTGAATTGATACTTTGCATAGTTGGAGTCTATCATCTTATAAAAGGGTGGAAAGGTCCTTCGAGCCCGATTAATTTTTCAGATGTTAGACTGATATTACCTGCATGAAATGATTTATATATTTAGTGTGTTCAATGATGGGAATTTTAACGGTACAACTTGTCTGGATAATAGAATAGAATGGAATTTCTGGATAAGAGATGTATCCCCCAATTCTTTAAGATGTTTCTCAATGTCGATTCGTCTTGGTTCATCTAAATTCTCAAGATTTCCAATGTAAAGTTTGGTTTCCCGTTTAACTTTGTTGACAAGACGCTTCCCATGGTAGACTGCATAGTATGTGTGCCCTCTTTTCTCGATTCCTTGAATAAACATAAGGTATATTATGTCTTATCAACATATATATTTTACTATCAATATATGGTTTATAGATATTGTAATTTAAAAAAAT
>NZ_JBAZQQ010000025.1:0-3001 GCF_041645105.1 Pedobacter sp. | reverse complement strand
TGATATCGCCACCAACGATAGCGATTTTGAGCGAATAGAAGGCATAACTGTCTGGAGACCGTGAATATCTCCTTAAAGTGATAAACACAAACCGCAGATGGACGCAGATTAACGCAGATTTAATGATATGGTTTCAGATAATCAGTTCTAAAAATCAATAAATTACTTTCTATAATTTCAAAGTTTCGGCGCTCCATAAAAAGGTGATGTTACCACGCAACACTGAAAAAACCACAGAGTCCTCAGAGGACACAGAGAAAACAACAAAGCTCTGTGCTCTCGGTGCCCTCTGTGGTTGATCATCCATCCTTCGCCAAATATTTATTAAAATATGACGATAAATATCCAGGCGCCTTACAAATCCCCACACAACCAACCATACACAAACAACAAAGCCCATCAAAAAACGATGGGTAGAGTAAAGCAGAGGCTTTCCAACCTCCACCTTCTCATCAAACTGCACGGACTGATTTCCAGTATGCAGCTTTCGTTTGGCATATCCCTTTGTAAGAAATGGTTTCATCCAGAAATACCTCGATATAGAGAAATGAGACCCATTTGAGCCAGCTCAGATTTAGGAAGCGAATACCATAGAACCTTATTAGAACGGTTTTTGGCTTTAAAGCATCTGAGTCTATCTGCTATATATTCGTCCAGTTCTTTAAATATTCTCTTCTTTGTGCATCCCTCGAAATAGTTCCCCCAACCTCGAATATTCGGGTTAAGTAGTTTTATTAGAGTTCCAAGGTTTATAGGTTGCTGACGTCTTGTCCTTTGTTTAACCTCAGATTTGAACTTCTTCACCGTTTTATCTCTTGGTTTCTTCCATCTTCCATTAAAATGGAAGCCCAGAAATTCAACCCCAGTCTCATTTCCATGCACGATTTTGGTTTTCTCAGGACTAAGTTTGAGTTTTAACTCTCGCTCCAGAATTTCCTTTGCACGTTTGAGGGCATCTTCCGCTTCCCATTCGTATTTACAGAAAATAATGATATCATCAGCGTATCGGAGGAGCAAATACCCATAATCGCCCATTCTTCTGTCGAAATGATTTAAGTAAATATTCGCCAGCAAGGGACTGAGATTTCCACCTTGTGGAGTACCTTCCGGACTCTCCTCAAACACACCTTCATTCATTATTCCGCTTTTCAGGATAGATTCTATCCATGAGAGAACTCTGCCATCGCTGACCTGTTCACATACTAAATCCATCAGTATTTTATGGTCAACGTGGTCAAAGAATCCTTCAATATCAGCATCTACCAACCAGTGATAACCTGAATTGATGTATGCTTCGGCTTTCTTGACCGCTGCATGTGCATCTGTATCGGGTCTGTATCCGTGACTCTGGGGTAAGAAAATCTTTTCAAAGATTGGCTCAAGAACGTTCTTTAATGCTTGTTGTACCACTCTGTCTTTTATTGCGGGTACTCCAAGTAGCCTCATTTTTCCGTTATCTTTCGGTATGAGAACTCTTTTCACTGGCTGTGGAACATAGCGATTTTCTTTGAGCTGTCGTTCAATTTCTGCCAGGTTTTGTTGTGAATTTCGTTCAAATTCGTCAATAGTTACGCCGTCAACTCCTGCACTTCCTCTGTTTGCTTTTACCTGTTTCCATGCATTTTCAAGATTCTTTTTATCCCAGATTTGATTGCCAAGGGAATATTTCTTGAATTTTGCATGATATTTCTCATTCCACTTTTTCATTCTGTCTCCATTGGTATTGGTTTTCAGCAATTATTCCATATTCTTCATAATGCTTTTGCCAGATAGCGTTTATATCATGTTGATAGTTACGATAATTACTTTTCTGGGGGGTTTTCCGAATGATGTTATCATGCTGTCAACTTCTATTCTTTCCAAACAAGAACCCCTTTGCTGAGTCAAGTTTTATCCTCGTATAGTCGCCCCCTGTATCCTGCGATACAGGTTCTATATTTCACTGGCTTGACTTTCATCGCTACTATGGGTTCGTCCGACATCTCGTAATGCATTGCTTTAGTTTTCCCGTTTAAGGTTATACTTCCGCTACCTTTTTTTTTTTCTTCTTCCCGTTGATTGAGGCTATTGACCCGGAAACGTGTAGGGTGTGGCTCAATCTCAGGGAGGACATTAAGAGACCTCCCCCGGTCACGCAAGAAAGCATTCACAACCATCCCGACCATAACCACCCCAGTAATCATTTCTCTGCCCAAGCTTCCATCCTGCGTTGGTATGTCGCATCTTACTGAGGCCACCTCTGGTTCACGTATTGTTTCGGGCTGTGGCTGCCGATATTCAGGTACTCCGCACGATATTTCGCAATAACGCACTACCTTTTCTCTTTGCACGGGAGCAGACCCATGCAGTGGGATTTTAACCCTTTGAACATACATTGTATTTTGTTTTCCTCCAAATGTTCTATTTGTTATACTTTCCTTCTTGTGCTTCGGGGCACGCAACGCAGATTTATTACTACGCTTTCTGAAAATTATATTAATATTTCGGTTGCGCGACTCGGAATCTGCGGTATTTTTTTCGAAACATTGCTATCTTATTTTTATGTAACCCTTAGTTGTATTATCTTCCGTCCACTTTCTTCTTCAAATCAGCAAGCGCATTAAGCGCCTCAAGGGGCGTCATTGCATCCACATTGAGTTTCTTGAGTTCCTCAACTACCGGTGATTCTTTTGCAGTATTATCCGAATCAAAAAGCATGAGCTGTGTATACTTAGCACTGTCCTTCCCCCTGCTGCCTATACTGCTCCCATTCTCCACTTCTTTTAAGATCTCTTTTGCCCTCTGCGTCACCTTAAGAGGCACTCCTGCAAGCCTTGCCACATGAATACCATAACTTTTATCTGTCGCGCCTGGAATTATCTTACGGAGGAACACAAGGTCATTGCCTTCTTCTTTCACTGCAACATGATAATTCTTCACCCGCTTTAAGGCCCCGCTCATTACTGTAAGCTGGTGGTAATGCGTGGCAAAAAGCGACCTCACACCAACACGGTCCTTATTA
>NZ_JBAZQQ010000024.1:0-3017 GCF_041645105.1 Pedobacter sp. | reverse complement strand
ATTTTTTGCATGGTTTATATAAATATATTCTGATTACCTTGTAATTGTAGGCTTTAGCCTGCGTTCATGAGGCAGCAGATACATTAAAAACGCGGGCTTACGTCCTGCGTGCATATTCGCATCGCACCCGATCACCTGTTCGCATAACACCCGATCACTGATTCGCATGACACCCGATCAGCGATTCGCATCACACTCGATCACCTATTCGCATGACACTCGATCACTCATCGAGCAGTCATTCGCATGACACCCGATCACTAAGTTCTAAGTTTTTCTAAGCTTAACCTCATATTTTACAAATTTTACAAAAATTTTCTTTTAAATCATTAAGCTACATCTCTTATTAATAAATTAAGAGGTGAACGATGAGCGAGAGGTTATCTATGAGAAAAATTAGAGAAATATTGCGTTTAAAATGGGAATTGAAATGCGGGAATCGAACAATAGCAACTAGCGTTGGAGTAAGCAGTAGCACGGTCAGTGATTGTTTAAAGCGGGCTGAAAGAGC
Source organism: Pedobacter sp. (assembly GCF_041645105.1). Lineage (GTDB taxonomy): Bacteria > Bacteroidota > Bacteroidia > Sphingobacteriales > Sphingobacteriaceae > Pedobacter. Next base: position 2,506 of record NZ_JBAZQQ010000024.1, on the reverse strand, counting down.
GAAGCTGGTGTGGCCATTACCTGTTGAAGGTTACAATGATGAGCAGCTTGAGAAGCTGCTTTATTTACCAATACACAACAAAGCGCCAGAAGGTTGCGTTACAGATTGGACTCACGTGCATAATGAACTAAAGCGCAAAGGAGTTACATTACAGTTGTTGTGGGGTGAGCATCAGGCGCAGTATGCGCAGGGTTTAAGCTATAGCCAGTATTGCAGGAATTATCGAGTTTGGCGTGGACAGTTAGATGTATGCATGCGTCAAAATTACAAAGCTGGCGAAAAGCTGTTTGTTGATTATGCAGGGATGACAATGCCGATTGTGGCTGATACCACTACTGGTGAGGTTCAGGAAGCGCAAATTTTTGTAGCGGTACTGGGAGCATCAAATTACACATTCACTGAGGCAACCATGAGCCAAGCGCTGCCTGATTGGATCGCATCGCATGTTAGGGCATTTAATTTTTTTGGTGGAGTAAGTGAAATTCTGATCCCTGATAATCTTAAATCCGGAGTAACTAAGCCACATCGTTATGAACCGGATTTAAATCCTACTTATTGCGATATGGCAAATCATTATGGGATAGCAGTTATTCCAACGAGGGTAAGTTCTCCCCGGGACAAAGCTAAAGTTGAAGAGGCGGTGCAAAACGTAGAAAGATTTATTTTAGCGAAATTACGCAATCGAACTTTTTTTAATTTGTACGAACTAAATGAAGCAATAGATACTTTGCTCGAAGAGTTAAATCGAAAGCCCTTTCAAAAGTTGCCGGGATCTCGTCTTAGTCAGTTTGAAGCTATGGAAAAGCCTGCTTTAAAACCATTGCCGCAAACAGTTTATGTTTTTGCCGAATGGAAGAAAGCCAAAGCCGGCATTGATTATCACATTGCTTTGGATGCTCATTATTACAGCGTGCCTTATACGCTGATTAGCAAGACGTTAGATGTTCGTTATACGAGCGGTACGGTGGAGATTTTTTACCAGGGCAAGCGAGTTGCCTCACATCGCAGACAGTATCAAAAAGGAGGGTTTACGACGGTATTAGAGCACATGCCTAAAGCTCATCAGGAATACGCCAAATGGACGCCGGAGCGAATTATCAGGTGGGCTGGAGACAGCGGTAAAGCAACTGCAAACTTAGTAGAAAAGATTATTGAGTCCCGCTGTCATCCGCAACAGGGTTTTCGTTCTTGTCTTGGGATCATGAGGTTGGGAGAAAGTTATGGCAAAGATCGTTTGGAAAATGCATGTAAAAGGGCATTAGCGCTTGGAGCTTATAGTTATAAAAACGTGTTCTCAATTTTGCAAAATAACTTAGATCTATCGCCACTATCCGAGCCAATCAAAACTCACGTAACTGAACAACATCATGAATATGTGCGCGGAGGTGATTATTTTGAATAGAAGAAATAGTGGAATGTGTGGACAAGCCATGGACGAAATGTGGATAACATCCCTGTTATCCACATTATCGCCCACAGCTTGCCCACACATGCTTTGTTTTGTTGCAACAATAATTTTTTGTTTTTTTGTTTTTTTGTTCTTTTATTTTTTTAACTTTATTTAGGAGAAGAAAATGTTATTACACCAAACTGTAGATAAATTACAAAGCCTAAAATTACTTGGCATGGCTAAAGCGCTGGCTGAGCAAATGGCGCAATCTGATATTGACTCTCTCAGCTTTGATGAACGACTGGGGTTTCTGATCGATCGTGAAGCAACCGAAAGAGACAGTCGAAGATTAAAGACGAGATTGGCTAAAGCCAAATTAAAGCAAACCGCCACTATGGAAGATATTGACTATCAGCAACCGCGTGGTCTCGATAAGTCATTAATAAGGCAATTAGCAAATTGTGACTGGATAAAAGACCATCGCAACGTTTTAATTGTAGGTCCTACCGGTACTGGAAAAACTTACCTTGCTTGTGCATTGGCGCACAAAGCTTGCTTAGAAGGTTGTAGTGCTTATTATGCACGTTTACCTAGATTGTTGCCGGAGTTGGTCATTAGCAAAGGTGATGGTAGCTATATGAAGCGTCTCAATGAATTAGCAAAAATCGATTTACTAATTTTAGATGATTGGGGTTTAATTACTTTGAATGCGGATCACCGTAGAGACCTATTAGAAATATTGGATGATCGGCATGGTCGCAAATCTACTATTGTCACTAGCCAGATACCGATTAAACTTTGGCACGAAATTATTAATGACAGTACTTTAGCTGACGCAATTTTAGATCGTTTAATCCACAATGCTTACCGGGTCGAAATGAAAGGCGAATCCATGAGAAAAATTAAAGGGCAAAAAGATCAAAAATTATTGGCTAAAAAGGAGGGGAAATAGTATAAGTTTACAAAAGTGAGGTTAGCTTAATGCGTGATCGGGTGTTATGCGAATGACTGATCGGGTAAAATGCGAATCACTGATCGGATGAAATGCGAACAGGTGATCGGGTAAAATGCGAATGAGTGATCGAGTGCGTGCGAATAAGCAAGCGAAATGAGAGA
>NZ_JBAZQQ010000023.1:0-3036 GCF_041645105.1 Pedobacter sp. | reverse complement strand
AGCAAATCCGCCGCGCAGGAACAGGTAAATATCCTTATCTTCCGGATTCATTTCCATAAATCCCTCCCGGGACAAATTATTCCATGTGTCGCAAGAGGGGGATTTTTTAGTAGTTTGTTTCTTTTCTTTCATTTCTATCATCATATCGATATTCTACTCACAGAGTTATATAATTTGTCTCAATAATCTATATATCATACATAAAATCAGTATAAATGCCCCTCTTTTTATATTCTATTGCCCTCTCGACCTGTTTTCCGCACATTTAAATATAACCTCCTGCTAAATCAGGAATTAAATTAATGGAATACAGCAGTAAAAGCCTGGATCATCTTGGCATAGTAGCAGGAGTTTGCAAGGAAATTGAACTTGCAGCGGAGATAGACAGAATAGTAGGAATAGATAAAAGACAAAAGGTAACCACCGGTGAATCCGTAGAAGCAATGATCATGAATGCTCTAGGATTTGTAAGCAAACCATTGTATCTGTTTCCTGAATTCATGAAAACAAAACCAGTAGAACTATTGATAGGTGAGCATCTTTCATGGAAAGACTTCAATGATGATACGCTTGGAAGAAGTCTGGACAGATTGTATCAAACTGGAACAGAAGAGACATTTCTACAGATAGCGATCAATGCTTACAAAAAGTATGGATTCAAGGGTAGATTTCTTCATCACGATACTACCACCTTTAGTGTTCAGGGGGAATACGAGCATGAAGAAGGTGATCTGGATGCAGTTCCTATCAAGGTCACCTACGGACATTCGAAAGATAATAGACCGGATCTAAAACAGTTCGTTACATCTCTGATCATGTCCAAAGAATTGCCACTTTTTATACAGACATTGAGTGGCAATGCATCGGACAAAAATCACTTCAGAGAGATTGCCAAGAACTATGGAAAACTTTTGAAGGAAAGCTGGGATAAGGATTGCATTTGGGTCTGGGATAGTGCTTTCTACAGTAAGGATAACCTGAAAGCTATTTCAAAAGACCATAAATGGATAACAAGAGTCCCAGAAACATTATCTGATGCAAAAGAATTGCTTAAAATCTCTGACTTGAAAGACATGAATCAGACATCGTTAGATGGTTATAGTTTGTTAAGCACGGAAATTACATATGGAGTAAAGCAGAGATGGATAGTGGTATTCTCCCAGAAAGCATATGAGAGAGAAAGTAAAACCCTTAACAAGAGCATAACTAAAGAAAGGGAAAAGATAGAGAAGCAGGTATGGCATTTTTCCAATAACGATTTTTATTGTAAAGAAGACGCTCTGGCTGCTTTGGAAGAGATGTCACGGGAATGGAAATATCACAAAGTGAAGGATGTCGCTATCGAAGAGAGCAGAAAGAAGAAAGAAGGTAATGTTGGAAGACCAAAAAAGAATGATGCTCTGCAGATAATGTGTAATGTGAAAGCGAGTTTTGAAGAAGACGATGAAAATATAAAAAAAGTGCTTTTCAGAAAAGGAAAGTTCATTCTGGCTACTAACGACGATAAAATGAGCGATGAAGAAGTATTGAAAACATACAAAGATCAGCAATCTGTTGAAAGAGGTTTTAGATTTTTAAAAGACCCGTTATTCTTTGCTCACAGCATATTTCTGAAAAACGAGAGCAGAATAATAGCACTTGTAATGATCATGGGACTTGCTCTCATGATATATAGTATTGCCCAGAAAAAATTGAGAGAGATACTTCTCAGAGAAAACCAGTCTATACCTGATCAAAAAGGGAAACCTACCAAAAAACCAACTATGAGACGTGTTTTCCAGGTTTTTGAAGGAATCACGGTTCTTTATGAAAATGAGAAAAGAGTGATGATTATGAACTTGAATGAAATACATCGGAAAGTGCTTGCACTTTTTGGAAACGGATATGAAAGAATATACTGTGTATAAATTATATTATAAATTGAATATAAACTCTTGAGGTATATCCGGGATTCTGCAATTTTGACAAAAAAGATTTATGAAGAACATAATAAATTTTACACAGATTCAGTTGTTACATAACGAATTCTATATCTAATTTGCTGGAAATCTTAAAAGTGGTATGCTGCATGATGGAAATGTGCGGAAAGTAGGATAGATCCGGAAATTCTTTTTTTGGCGGGCTGGCGGCTGTCGCGCGCTAGGTATGCCAACTGGAAAGGGTAACAAGCTTCTTGGGAGCATGAGTGGTGTTTTTAGCGGGATGGAACCGTGAAAGGATTTAGGACCAGTTTTATTAAGCATGCTGTTTTTTATATCCGGGAGGCGTTTGTAATACAGTGAATTCAAAATGCCGCAGATTACTTTAAGAATTGAGCAGGAATTATACGATAGTATTGAAGAAAAGAAGGGGGATAAAGATAGAAGTACTTTCCTACGGGATGTCATATTAGCTTATTTTGCATCCCAAAAAAATGAGGTTGTATCCCAGGAGAAAACGGTTGACTCACATGAGAGTGCAAATGCATCCCAGGAAATTACAAACGTAACCCAACTGCATTATGAAAATGAATATTTAAAGAAAAAGCTGGAAGATCTGACTGCATTACATGAGAATGCAGTTGCATTACACCGCCAGGAAAAACAGGATCTGAGCAATAAGTTAGATCGTGCCATGCAGCTTGTAAGCCAGGAACAAAGTATTAATATGTCGATGCAAAAACAACTCATGCCGACGCCTCAAGAGATCACAAAAAAGTCATGGTGGCAGTTTTGGTGATGCTCAGAATCTATGCGGCAGCGCAAACAAAAACCTTTATGGACAGAATTGTAATGTAAAAAAAGATGCCCACTTAAACAAGGGGGCACACTCTACACGAATTTTTACAGCTTTTCCACTTATGGTATCTGTTGATGTATTTGTTGGTATAACCATTGGCATCATGTTGATGCTGGTGTAACCTCTGGCGTTACTGTTGATGCTGGTGTAACACCTGGTGTCGCTGTTGATACTGGTGTAACTCCAAAACCCGTTGATGTTGATGTAACCCCTGGCGTCATTGTTGATATTGGTGTAACCCCCAGCGTCATTGTTGGT
>NZ_JBAZQQ010000022.1:0-3290 GCF_041645105.1 Pedobacter sp. | reverse complement strand
TGTTATATAGCATGACATATTTGACACTTTTTTGATACTGTTAAGGTTTTGGTAATCTATTGATTTCCAGCCCCTGTACAGGGGCGCTTAACGGTGGATTTCGTAGCATAAGTTCTTTGACACTTTGAAAAGTAGTTACCAATCAACTGGGGTATAATAGGTGAATATATGTTTTATTTCATTATTTTGACGTATAACCAGGATCTGTCTGTCTATATTGACTTCTGCTACTATATAAGAATATTTTAAAGATTCATCTACTTTAAAGTGTTCTGTAGGTAGGTGCAGTTGTAAGTCGCTCCTGATAAATCTTATGAAATAAACAACACCTGTTTCCAGTGGAATTTTCTTGAGTTCATGAGTATGGCCTGTGTAGCAAATCCCATGGCCATGGGCCCGTGATGCTTCATTAGGCGTCATTTGGCTTTGAGCACTATACCTGTGGTTGGCATTATGGAACTCTATGAATTGTTTTGTTTCATAGACTAGTTCATTGAAATTTGCCAAGTGTGTCGTATTCAAGAACCTCTTTTGGTAGGTGTCATTGAACTTCTCAATGATCCCATTTCGCCAAGGTTCTTGAATGGGTATAAAAACTGGTGCAACCCCCTGGCTTAGGGCAAATCTAACCACAGAACCAAAACTCCTGGGATAGCGATTACTACCTCGGAACGCAAGTTCATTGTCCATTTGCAGAGCATCTGGCATTTGGTAAGCGGACCAATACTCAGCTATAGCAGGAACGATTTCACTGGAAGATTTAACTCTGATGGGTTTTGAGAAAGCTGAATGAGTATTCACATCTATCATATTAAGGCTGTAGAAACGTCCATCACCCCTGATATACCTTGGGCCAACCAGATCCATTTGTTGGGTGTATATATAGAGCTCTGGGTATTCTCTACTTTGCTTTAATTTAGGAATAACCTTGTTGAGTCCATTTCTCTCAATTACACGATTGATCGTCCAGATCGGTGGTGGGTGCAACTTTAGCTTTCGAAATTCATATTGAATGGCTATTGCACCTGTTTGTGAGAAATGTTGGTCGTCAAGTTTCTGCCGAATATCCAGAATCTTTTGCTCTATAGCCTTTTCAACCTTTGATGGCCTATGCTTTGGAGCTCTGGATTCATCCAGAAACCAGGAGGTCTCATCTTTACGTAACTCATACTTTTTGAGCCAATTGTAAAACCATTGGCGTGTTTTGCTTAATGATCTTACAATAGATGTTACCTTCTCTCCTGATTGATAGCGTGATACAGCTACTTTTCGTCTTTCGTATTCGTCCATATTTTTATGTGAACGATACGAATAATTATGTCAAAGAACGTGTGCTATATAAATATGTCAACGATGTTGTGCTACGAAAAAAAGTGTCAACGATGTTATGCTATTTATCAACTAAGGCACTAAGAACACTTAGAAACACTAAGGAAATGATTACGCAAAAATATATTAACGATATTGCTTACAAAATTGTGGGCTGGGCTATTGAAGTGCACAAAAATCTGGGTTATTACTCAACTTTCATTGTGAAAATATCGTAGAGCACATGATTCCGCTTGTTACAGCCGAATTTTCTAAACTACCTAAATCTTAGTGTACCTGAGTGTTCTTAGTGCCTTAGTGGTTAATGATGTGTTGTATTAAAATAATTGAATTGAAATTTACAAATTCCCGGATAGTCACCGGAATTTGGATTAAAAATTGATAATTCTGATCAATTATAAATGATTTTCGCGGATTTGTTTCGTGCATTTGGCTGATAAATTTAATGAATTTGCGGAGAAAAATATACTTATTCACCGCAGTTTATGCGGAGATTATCATTATATTTGCCGCATAATATGCGGAGTATGAATACTTATATTTATCAGAATAAGGATTGGCCAAATTTTACCTGGAATTATGAGCATATAGCTGGCACACTAGGAGCAGTCAGGAACCTGCAGGGGAAATTAACAGGGAAAATGGAGGCCTTGGGCTTTTCATTAAGGGAAGAAGCCTTGCTGGAAACCCTGACACTTGATGTGTTGAAATCTACTGAAATAGAGGGCGTTATATTGCAATCCGACCAGGTGCGCTCTTCGATTGCAAGGCACCTTGGAATGGATGCTGCAGGGTTGGTTCCATCAGACAGGTACGTGGATGGTGTGGTTCAAATGATGCTGGACGCAACACAGCATCCTGAACAACCGCTCATCTCAAGTCGGCTGTTCAACTGGCAAGCTGCTTTGTTTCCGACCGGCAGAAGCGGAATTTATAAGATCACCGTCGGTGACTGGAGGAAAGACGAATCGGGACCAATGCAGGTTGTTTCCGGGGCATACGGAAAAGAAAGGGTGCATTACCAGGCTCCTGCTGCTGTCGACCTTGATAAAGAAATGAAGGCTTTCCTGGATTGGTTTAACACGGCTGAAACCCTAGATCCGGTGATCAAAGCAGGCATTGCGCATGTGTGGTTTGTTACAGTCCATCCATTTGACGATGGAAACGGAAGAATTGCCCGGGCAATTGCTGACATGCAGCTTGCACGGGCCGATAGCAGCAAACAGCGGTTTTACAGCATGTCAGCCCAGATCAGGCATGAGCAGAAGGCTTATTACAATATTCTTGAAAAGACCCAAAAGGGCGGCTTGGATGTGACCGAATGGTTGCATTGGTTTCTGGATTGTCTGAATAATGCTTTATCGGCCACCGATAAAACCCTTTCGAAGGTATTATTCAAAGCAAAGTTCTGGGAAAGCAACAGATCAGTGATCATGAATGAGAGGCAAAGGCTGATGATCAATAAGTTGCTTGAAGGTTTTGAAGGTAAGCTTACCTCTTCCAAATGGGCTATTATCAATAAATGTTCTGCTGATACAGCGTTGCGCGATATGACAGACCTCATTTCAAAGGGTATCCTTCGAAAAGAAGCCGCAGGAGGAAGAAGCACAGGCTATAAGTTGAATGGTTAGATCAATCATTCCACGGTCACACGAATCCCTTCCGAATGCGCACTGAATTCCGGCGCATACAGGCACTGGATGGAGGTGATGCCGTTGGAAAACTCGCCTTTCTGCGTCACATTCAGCGGGTATTCAAAGACATACGTCCCTTTCCGCAGGTAATCGAAATAGAAATTTACCGAAGCATCTTTGATGGACTCATAATATCCAAGACCTCCCTGGTAGCGGTAACCGGACAGGACATCGACGGGCTCAAAAGCCGCGGCACGCATATCTTTCATGTGGACATATTCCATGTCTCTGTCAACGCGGATTATTATCCTTGCTTTGACCTTATCA
>NZ_JBAZQQ010000014.1:0-17441 GCF_041645105.1 Pedobacter sp. | reverse complement strand
TTATCACGGATGACTTTGTTAATATCCCAGATTCTGCATCAACAAATTTAGGAAACATTGCCACTTGGTTGTTCCGTATTAAATTTAATAGTATTGCAGAGGCACTACCTCATATTATCAGTAAATGGATAGACGGAGAGGCTAATGGCTATTATATTTATATGAACGCTACTCACGGCTTAATATATACCACTGTGAGCGGTGGTACCCATTTTCAAACCTATGGTAATGCTCTGCCTGTGCTTGGGACCTGGTATCAGTATATAGTAGTTAAAAACGGGACAGCGGTAACAATGTATAGAAATGGAGCATTGCTTCCAAATGCAACTACAGCAAGTCATCCCACAATAGCAACGAATGCAGTAAGTACTATGTTTGGGAAATACGCTACTGCTTTTCTTAATGGTTGTTTAAGCGAAGTTCTTATTTGGAAAAGAGGATTATTAACCAGAGAATCAGCAACCCTATCCGCAGACCCTTGGAGTCTGTATAGACCAACACAAAGACGAGTGTATGGGAAATATATTTTATTCCCTCCTGCGCCACCAGCATTGTCCTCACCGCTGAACGATGTAATAAATGTCGTTGTTAATCCTACCCTATATTGGAATGCCTCTGCTGGAGCAACATCTTACAGATTGCAAGTCTCACGCAATTCAGGTTTTACGGATTTGTTTCTTGACCAAAGCGGTGTTACTGACCTATTTTATGCGGTAAGTGGATTATTGAACAACACCATTTATTGGTGGCGGGTAAATGCGAGCAATCTTGCGGGGGCAGGTGGCTGGTCAACAGAATGGCATTTTACCACAATCGCATTACCGCCTCCACCAATAGAGGCATCATTCCCAAAGATTTTGTATAATTCCATTCTTATCGGTGCTGTATTATCGGCTACTGATACAGCCACAGATTTTGATGTCCAAAACATCAAAGATTACCGTCCTTATACTTGGTGGCAGGCTGCCTCAATAGGCACAAAATATATCACCATAGATTGTGGTGTGGCAAAGTCAGCGGATTGTCTTGGTATCGTTGGTCACAATTTGAGTTCTACGAATGATACCGTTTCTCTGGAATCCTCAACCGATGGAATAACCTACACAGAAAGAATTACAGGATTTGTGCCTACAAGCGATAAGGCGATTATGAAAAAGTTTACATCTGCATCTGCCAGATATTGGAGAATCAAAATTATAGCTCCATCTGTAGCTCCTAAATTGGCAGTGGCTTTTCTCGGTGTCAGCCTGAATTTTCCTTATCCTCCAGATGTGCCATATATTCCCTACAAAGAAACGGTTGAGGCAGATGTAGCTGAAGGCAAAAAAGGACACCTTCTCGGAGCAAGCCTTAAATTCAAAAGCCTTAACATAGACGCAAATTTTTCCAACCTTGAACGAGCTTGGACCATAAACGAATTTAAGTTATTTTGGGATAATCACGGCTCAAAACTCCTGTCATTTTTCTACGGCTGGGATTTAGTCAACTATCCTGACTGGGCATTTTATGTCAACTGTGAGGATATGGATTTTGGATTGCCAATGAGCGTATTGTTGTATATAGATAGCATTAGTCTCAGGATGAAGGGGGTGTCAGAATTTTGATGAATACCACCACGCTACACACAGCCACACACCAGCTTAAAATAAGCCTATTCTACAATCAATTCTTTTTTGCGACCCATACCAATTACACCTGTTCAAAAAAACAAATCAATCCTACCACGCCACACACAGAACCACACAACGGGAGATAAAAGATGTCATACAATAGCGAATTAGCAAGCATTTCAAGAACGCCTGTAAGCCTTCTGGTTCTGTCGCTTGATTATTGTGGTAGGGTCTTTGGAACATCACCTTGTATAGCCACAGGTGAACCGTGCTATAACACTTGGCATACCTGCAAACTCAAGACTGCCTATCTCAAAACCACCAAAGACTACAAATTCACTTCTGCAGATGCACCCTTGCCATTCAAAGCAGGAGAAAGACCCTACATCAAAAATATTGACCTTTTGCCTACAGAAATTAAAACCAACCTGACTGTTAGCTCCAGAGTCAAAGTTACTCTTTATGACGAACCCGATAGCGATATTGGCATTGACCCCTATGTGTCCCAACGCTCATCGGTTCAGGGGACATTTTGGAAGAAACTGCTTGCAAGAGGCACAAACTATAAAGGCAGGCTTGCTAAACTTTATGAGGGCTTTTTGGGATTGCCAGAAACCGATTTTGTCCAGAAGTTCGTTGGGAAGATAGATAATATCACCCTGGATAGAACAGAGGTAAAGGTAGAGATTAAAGACCTGCTGAAATCCCTATCGGATATAGAAGTCCCTCCCAAGTTAGACATCAAACTTGTTTGCGATATGACTCCGGTATCTACCGAAGTAACTCTTAGCACTGTTACAGGGCTTGATAGCCCTACAGGTTATGTCCGGTTAAAAGATGAGATAATCTATTACACAGGTGTCAACCCTACCACAAACCAGCTCACAGGATTATCAAGAGGATATTTTGGCACCACTGCCACGGAGCAGAAAATCAATGACAAGGTGCAGAAGGTTAGATATTATGCACCGATGAACGGCTTTGACATCCTCAAGACCATACTTCAGACCGATGCGGGAATAGACACGGCATTTATAGACACCACAAATTTTGACTACTGGAGAGACTGGCCAGGAGGCGAGGTAGAATTTTCTGCTATCGTCTCTGAGCCAACCAAACTGGAGACTCTGTATTTTGAGATTGTTGACTTGCTGGATTGCAAATCGTGGGTAGGTGAAGACTTGAAGATTACCATCAGACGAAACATACCGAATGAACCGGGCAGAGTATATCATACCATCACCGATGATGCGAATATTGTTTTGGATTCTGCCAATGTTGATCTGAACGCTCCCTCAAGATTTACACGGCATTTGCTTTACTGGGATAGAAAAGCTATCGGTAAGCCCGATGAGGTCAAAGACTATAACCACCTTGATATTGTTATTGACGCAGACGCAGAAAATAGTGTAGAGTATGGAGATGTCATAGAGAAGAAGATATTTTGTCGATGGCTCAGGAGTGGATACACACAAGAGGAATTGATTATCACATATCTCAAGAACACCTTAACACGGCAATTATTTAGACAGAGGGACGCTCAACCCATCCTGACTCTGGAAGTTGAACTAAAAGATAGTGGCATAAAGACAGGGAGCTATATCAAGGTTAGCACAGATGAGCTTTCACAAATAGATGGGCTTCCGCTTGATAGGGTAGTTTTTCAGGCAGTAAAGCGACAACAGAAGGAAAATAAGGTAACGCTCAATCTCTTACAGCAATCATCCAAAAGGTGGGGTTTTATTGCACCAAATGATTGCCCTGATTATACCAATGCTACGGAAGCTCAAAAAGAATATTGCTTTATTGTTGGCAATGATGACAAAATGAGCGATGGTTCAGAAGGATATTATATTTATTGAAAAATGGGATACTCAGCTTTTACAGACAATCAGATTCAAGGTGATAAGGCTGTCCGTCAGGAACTCTGGCAGAAGGTTAAGGACAATGATGAATATCTATATTATGCTATTGCCGCAATGCAGGCAGGAGGAACAAAAATGATGGTGGTGTTAAACCCATTTTTAGAGAACGATTTAAATGTTGACCAGATACCCGATAGTTGGACGAGGTATCTCTATCCTGGGGGCACAGGACAATATGCGACCATCAGCGATTCCAAAATATATTGCTTTGCCCATCCTGGGGGGGCTGGCAATGGCGGAGGTTATTTAACTTCCGATTATATAGAGATGTCCAGTTTTTGGGGAGTGTTAAAAAATCTTGGCTTCGTCTTGTGGTCTACGGTGGCAGGCATAAAGAATCAGGTTATTGTGGAATTTTACAGCAATAACAAGGTCTATATTTCCAGCAATACGATTTACGATTCAGTAGCCAACCCCACGGCACGGCAATCATTCATTGCGACTATTGGCACAATTCCTGATTATGCCCGATATATCAAAATAAAACTGGTGGGCGGGGAATCCTCGGTTGATGTCGCAGGAACTACATATTTTACAGGTATTAGCGTCAATCCATCCACAGAAATGACAACAGAAATGATTGTGTCTGCGACAATAGCAGAAGGGTATACAGCGAATACAGTGTGGATAGATGTAAATAGTGTAGTAATTCCGCTTCCTATTTTTGGATTAGTAAATATAGGGTTTGAAGCAGAAATTAGAACAACAGATGTTTCCGCTACGGCTTCACAGAGATTCAGAATTGGAAGTGTTTATTCAAATGAAAATTCTACCGTAAGCGTTTCTTATATGTCTAATTATTACAAGATAGAAAATATATATATAGCCTCTTCTTCAATCACATTGATTCAGCAACTAATGAGAGCTGCTGGGAGTGCTTTTAATGTATATGGCAAAAAATCCATTCCCAAAACCAACATAAAGTATATTATATGAAAACCTTAATCCTATTTGACACACAAATTCACGCTTGGCTTACTGGAGAATCCTTTGAGTCAGCAGAGGCACACATCAGAAACGGCTATCCTCATCTGCTGGAAGGCTGGCAGGCAGGAACACTGAAAGCCGATGTGATAGATATTACAGAAGAGGATGCCTTCAAAAGCGAGTTATACAAAGTGAAGGATGGGATAATCTGCCTTAAAACCCCTTAAATTCCCACCCTTAATTTTCCAGCGAAATGGAAACCACCAAAATAGAAACCGAGTATTTCTGCCCTATCTGTAAGACGCTGAAGATTGTGCCAAAAACAAATGAGACACAGAAATGCCCCAGTTGCAAGAGTGAGATGGTATGTGCTGAGGAGAAAGATGGAACTTGAAGAGATAAGTAAGCATACTATAGAATTGACAGTAGCGGTAGAGAACTTAGAAAAACTTATGTCTAAAATGGACGCTAAGTTTGATTTATATTTGTCGTTACAATCTGCTCAGCAGGAAAAGGTTCTTGAGCAGAAATATAAAATTGAGCAGATTCTAAAAGACTTGAATGGGGAAAATGGAGCATTTTACAAAATACGAATTTTAGAAAAAACACAGGTAGATTTCAACACTTGGAAAACCAAGATAATAGCATACTACACTATTGCCTCAGCCATAATAGCCACAGCAATAAGCCTCTTGATAAAACGCTATGGCTAAACTTACACAAAAACTTAATGATATAAAAGATATAGCCATAGAATTGGAGGGAATAATTCCTGCGGACATTAGATACTCTAATTTATGGAGAAAAATTTTGGCTATTTCAGGCATTATATCATCGGCTCTTTATGAGGATAGTGTGCTGATAAAAGAAATAGAAAGATTAAAAAATGAATGTATGCCAAGTGCCAGAGATGTGGAGAGATAGTTATCACAGGGATAAAACTCTGTGTATCTTGCCAAGTAAAAATGATGGCAAAGGGTGAGAAGATAGAGGCAAAGATTGAATATATCCCCGCCCGATTTAACTGGTGGCGGAAAATAAAGGAGGAATGAAATGATACCTATAGTTGGAGCATTGTTAAAAAGCGGATTGGGTCTGGTTGCCAAAGCTGTATTAGCTAAGGGCAAGGACTTTGTTGCCCTTAAAACAGGGGTAAATTTAGACGAGGAGACATTATCAGACGAAAGCATACTAAAGCTAAGAGAGTTTGAAGCAACACACGCAGAAGAGCTTCTAAAGCTACAAATTGAGGATACCAAGTCGGCAAGAGAAAAGGAAGTGGCTCTTGCAACAAGTGCAGAGACTCCATTGCTGAATAAGCTGATAGCACCGATATTAGCTCTGGGAACAATCGTCCTTGCCTTTGGGTTGTTTTATGCTATGATGTTTTTGAATATGGGTGCGAATAATGAGAAGATTGCCTTGTATCTACTCGGCGTTCTCTCCTCAATCACAATTCAGATTTATGGCTATTACTTTGGAAGCTCTTCAGGAAGTGCTGAAAAAAACAAGACGATAACAGGCTTTTTAGGAGGTGTAAAATGATAGACAAAAAGATGAGCTACCATTTTTTACTTTCGGAAATGACGAGAACGGAGAATAGGAAATTCCTTGAAGCGAATAGAGTAGTTCCAGAAGACCTCTATCAAAATGGAGTTGCTCTCTGCAATAAACTTCTTGAACCCATCCGAATACATTTTGGGCGACCCCTTATCGTTCATTCGGCATATAGAGGCATTGCTCTCAACAAGGCTATTGGAGGCTCTAAAACCAGCCAGCATTGCAAGTTTGAAGCCTGCGATTTTCATATAGTAGGCGTGCCATTAAAGGAAATTTTTGACTGGATACGAAAAGACTCTGGACTTAGATTTTCGCAAGTTATTATGGAAATGGGGTCTTGGATTCATATAGCACTGCCCACATTAAAGGTCAATATGCAAGTCTTGAATTGGAACGGAAAACAATATACAAAAATACCACATCAAGCCAATGTGTAAATACTGCGGTAATAAAACAGAAGACGGCAAAGACTTCTGCTCCGATTGGTGTAAAGAGCAATATCAAAAATTCTGCCTTGTCTAAAAATTACTTGACAGATTGAAAAGTCAAAACCTATAATAAACTAATGAGATGCCTAAAAGGTTTACGTTTAAGCGTGTTCAACCTTGTTGTTTTGGCTGAAGACAGAACAATTAAAAACAGTTGCTTACCATCGGAAGGGTTGGAAGAGTTAAAATTGGGGCAATGTCTCGGAGCTTGACAACCCCGACCTGATAATTGTTGTTTTCATCAGAGGTGTTTCTTAAAATGAATTCTTCTTCAGTATATTTTAGGAAGCACCCCTGATTAAAATAATATAAATCAGGGGATAGAAGCTCCCTCTGTCCTTTTTACTCTTGCTCCTCACCTGCCTGATTGTCCTGCCTTAAAATATATCTTGCTAAAATCCTCCTGCGTGTGTATAATGTGTGTATGAAAAGATTTAATTACCACCTAACAGACGAACAAGCCAACTGGCTCTCTGCTCATTCTAAAGGCACAGGGCTATCTAAAGCAGAGTTGATTAGAAGGGCGATAGATGAATATCGGTGGCTTTTAATAGAAAAGGCACAGATTTCAAAGGTGGCAAAATGCAGTTAAAATACATAGGCTTAGAACCGTGGATAGTAACTGATGATGACACAACCATTATTATCAAACCCGATACTGTGGTAGAGGTCAGCGGGTCAAAGGCAAAGTATCTCCTTGAGGACTATCCTGAAAGCTGGGAGAAGGTGGAATAATGCCTTGTTTTATGTGTTCAAAATGCTTTGTAATTGAAAATACTGCCACCAGTAATTACTGGAATCTGAAGGAAGGTGAGCCTCAATTATGCTCTGCTTGCGATCCAGCGATTGGCGTATGGCACGGTAGATTTGAAAAGAAATCGGCTATAGGATGCTTATTAGGTTCAGATGGGT
Organism: Pedobacter sp.; assembly: GCF_041645105.1. Lineage (GTDB taxonomy): Bacteria > Bacteroidota > Bacteroidia > Sphingobacteriales > Sphingobacteriaceae > Pedobacter. Next base: position 10,019 of record NZ_JBAZQQ010000014.1, on the reverse strand, counting down.
TTTTGTATTCTAAAGAAGAAGAGGACAAGGGAGACCTTAACTGGAGAAAGGAGAATCAAGGGCTTACTTTAACTTCCATAAAGGCGGAAAAATGAGTGTTCAGGAAACAATAACTATCTATAAAGAAATGGGGATAGGAAGCAAGGAAGAAAGAAACCAATTTCTGCAATTATACCCTGAAACTCAAAACAATAAGTTCATATTTATCGTTGATGTTCCCAATACAACACCTATCAAGAGGGTGGAAAAATGAAGGTAAAAGATGAGCAAATGGGCAATAATTAATAATAAATGGCACACGTGGCTATGGAGAACCATAGAAGTGAGATGGAGGCTTTGGATGTGGCGAAGGGCTACTGGTGAGAAGAAGCATACAGAATGGCTTAAACTTATTAGAGCCAGATTAAACCAAAACAGATGGAAAATATAGAGAAGGTGGAAAAATGGGTAATCCAGATTTAGCAATAATAATCAATGGTGATAAAGCCATATTAGTTTTGGGGAAAGACTATCACGGAAAGTGGTATAATATGGCGATTGAAATAGCGATGGGACGCTATCAAAAGTATGTTGACGAGCTTAAAAAGATTGCTGATTTTCCTGAACAGATTGATGATTGCATCAGGAAAATAGAAGTTTTTGAGGTAACCCAATGCAATAATGGGGGAGTGAGTCATAGATGAGACAGCTATGCGAGATAGCCGAAAGTAGTAAGATAAACTCTATGAGGATAGGTGTTGAAATTAGGGTAGTTCCTAAAGCTGGTGGAAGTCCAGCCTCCCCCGCTGTAATTTAATCTATTTAAGGAAAAAAATGAGCAATTTCACTTGTTTTCTTTGCAAAAAAGACATAATAGACAGCCCCAAGGGATACATCACAGGCTGTCCTCATTACCCTCTGAAGTCAAAGGGCATAGATAATTTTCTTGGTGGCTTTGATAAAAAGAAGCCTCACGATGTGCCAGATGTTATCTTTGACTTGCTTGGGATTAAAAAGCAACGGAGGTAAAAAATGACAAAAGTAACTGACTTAGAAAAGTTTGCCTTAGAACATATTTTTAGACCATACCAAAATATGCTTGATTTTGGCGAAAAAAGATTAGACAAGCTACCAATGAAAATTGACGAAGTGCCAAGTTTCATAGAAGCCCATCCTGAATGGTGGGGTATGGTAAAAGATAGAATTTCAAGATGCAAATTCTATTTTCCTAATTATATTCAGCACAAATTATTAAGTTTTTTACGGAAATAAAAAATGCTGGTTTTAGGCAGGATAACTCAGTTGGTTAGAGAGCATAAATTGGGATAGGTAGTGATGCGAATGCGTGGGTTCAAGTCCCACTCCTGCCATAAGAAGATAGGTGAATTATGCTAACAACAGAAGACTTAAAAGACTGGAAGGCAGGGATTGACGAAATCGGAGAGTCAAGACAGATTCAATACGATGCTTTGTTTGAAAAAGGGGCGTTGGATAAAATGATATATTCTTATAAAGGCAATCCTAAATATAATTCTTTTTTAATTTGGGTATATGAAAAGGTCATCAAAAGTGAATGAAGAAAAATATAAAAGGGTGTTGTTTTAAGGAGGAGGAGAAATGAAGGTATTTGTAATGGTTAAATGCGTGTGTTGTGGGCATAAAAGAAAAATCTATGCCAATGAAATTCCCAAAGGTGAGCAACCAATGTGTAGTGAGTGTGGTATGCCTATGGTTGCTGAAATGGTAAGTGGAGAAAAATAATCGGAGCATCAAGGGGTGTTGTTTTAAGGAGGTGAATAATGAAAGCAAAATGTTTGATTATAGTGTAATGCCAATTAAAAAACAAGATACATACGATTGGATTTTGAATATACATTATGCAAAAAGATTGCCAACTATATGTTTTGCTTTTGGGTTATTTAAGGACAAAAAAATAAAAGGTATTAGCACATTTGGAAAACCTGCAAGCAATTCTTTATGTATTGGCATTTTAGGTAAAGAATATTCATCAAAAGTTTATGAACTAAATAGACTTGTAGTAGAAGAAGGATTAGAAAAAAATGTTTTATCTTATTTTGTATCACAATCTTTGAAATTATTAAAAAGACTTAAAAAACCGTTATGCCTTGTTAGTTATGCCGATTCTGGTTTGGGTCATCACGGTTATATTTATCAGGCTACTAACTGGATTTACACAGGTTGCACAAAAGAAAGAACTGATATTCAAGTGCCAGAAGGAAAACATAGTAGACATTATGATAAAAATATAGACTATTCCCTAAATAGAAAAATACGAACTGCTAAATTTAGATATGTATATTTTATCGGAATGAAGCCACAAATAAAAGAAATGAAAAAAGAGTTAAAATATCCTATTATACCTTATCCAAAAGGAGATAATAAGCGATATGAGATAAATAAAAAAGCTATTATTCAGGAAGTTTTGTGGTGAAAATAACTGCTTGACATAATTTAAGGTTATTCGCTATACTTTACAAATGGACAACACGATAAACAATAAAACCTCAATAGGGAGATTGGTATGCCCGCCCAAAAGCGTGTTGTCCAAGCCAGTCTCCCTGTTGGGGTTTTTGTGTTTTGAGGAGGAAAAAGGTGGCAAAAGACCCTGCATTTCTTTTTTACAGTTCTGATTTTTTAACAGGCACTATGTTTATGACAGATGAACAAGTAGGTATTTATATCCGCTTGCTTTGTGCTCAACATCAACACGGTGGATTGATAAATAAAATAGCTTTTAATAGCATAATTAAAGACCATCTTTTAATTCGTGATAAATTCATAGAAACAGAAGATGGTTTTTTTAATCAAAGGCTATTAAATGAGATGATTAAAAGAAAAAATAAATCAGAGAGTTTTTCTAAAAATGCCATAATTAGATGGGAAAAAGAAAAAGCAATGCAAATGCAATGCAAATGCAATGCAAATGCATTTGATTTGCATATGCCGATTGAAGATGAAGATGTAAATAAAGATGTAATTGATATTGATATTAAAGAGATAGAAGAAAGAGAGATGCAAGAGAGAAAGAAGGAAGAGAAAATTGAAATCTTGCCTCCAAAAAGAAAAACCAATTCTGATACCAATTTTATAGATTGGTGGTGTGAAGAGTATCAAAATAGATTTACTATAAAATATGTGGTAATGGGTGGCAAAGAAGGAAGCCTTGTTAAAAAATTATTGGAGTATTTCTCTTTAGAGGAATTAAAGGAACTTGCCACTTATTTTTTTAATTCAACAAAAGAATGGTATATAAATAATGGTTATAAGATTGGGATTTTTTATTCTGAGATACAAACATTAAGTCTTACCAAAGGACAAACCTTGAATTTGTCCAAAACAACACTTGCCAATATGGCTACTTGGCAAAGTATATGTAAAAAAAATGGGTGGAATCCAAATGACTAAAAAAGAATTTGTTAAAAAGATGTTGTTTTTAGGGGAAATATTGAGTGATAAACCTTCAGAAATTAAGATAGAAGGCTACTGGGAGATGTATCAAGATTGCTCTGATAAACTACTCTTGAAAGCCTTTTGGAATGCAAGAAAATGTAGGTTTTTCCCAAAGCCCGTAGAATTTGATGAGCTTATGTTTTTGGATGATGATGAAATTATATCCCGTCCACAGTTAGAAGATATATCAACGAAAGAATGGCACAGCCAATATATGAAGAATACACGAGAGATGAGACAACAGAAACTTTTAAAACAATCCCCAGACGCAAATAGTCTGGTGGTAGAGGAGGAAGTAAAATGAAACGAAATTGCATAATTCGTATTGAGTTTCAATATCCTGATGAAAAAATAACTATGTTATTTGGGAACTCATACAAAAATTGGGACGAGCAAGTAAAAGAATATATTTGGGATAACAGAAAAACATTAACAGGGGTTAATTTTGTTACTGTGTCAAATAATGAATGGATAGGATGGGGAGGGCTTAAGTGGTGCTCTTCTGAAAATTTTCAACAAGAATTAAATAGGGAGGATTGTCAGGACAACGAACCAGACAATCCTAACCCAAGACGATATTCAGATATGAGATTTGATGTAAATGAAAAAATAGAGAAGGAAATAATGCGAATATTTAATGAAATCCCCAGACGCAAATAGTCTGGAGGTAGAGGTAAAAGATGATAGAAGAATTTGAAAATCTTTTTACAAGTTGTGAAATTTACTTAGATTTACAAACTATCCAGGATGCTTTTATAGAGACCCAAAATACTGATAAGTCAATTTGTGGACATTGTGATTTTTGGTTGAAGTCTTCTCAATGTCCCAAAGAACATAATATTACTGGAAGAAATGTAGGCCCCTCTGCAAACAGTTTTCCTTGCAGTAAATACATCCCTGTAGAATGGATAAAAAACCTAAAATTAGAACGCATAGAGAATGTTAATAAAAAAATACAAGCATTAAAAATAAAACATCCAAACTTAGAAAACTTTTTGACAAAAAAGTATAATTTAGAGGAGGAGTTAAGATGAAAGCAATTAAAGTCCCCGAAAATTTAAAACCGTGTCCTGTTTGCGGGAATAGACCTTTATTATGTTCGCCTTTAGAAGGCATATCAGGATATGTAATCAGGTGTAAGGAATGGGATTGTTTTCTTATGGAAGGGGAAAATTTAGATGAATTAGTATTAAAATGGAATGGGAGGGGTTTAGAGGAGGTAAGAGATGACAATAAGTGAAGCAGTGAGAAGTGAGGAACATTATCTGAGAGTATCTAATAATGATAGATGGCTCATAGGCACAGGGCGTGATAAGGGATGGATAGTCTATGAACATAAACCCTATCAAAAAGACTCCATCAGGTTGATTGAGACAATAGATGAAGAGGAAGCCGTGGCGGTTCTTTTGGGAGAGGAGGAGAAATGAAATACACAGCTTGGGGAATGGCAATATCGCAAGATATAGAAGCATGCTATTACTACATCAACGATTGCGGGGCAGAAGAAGAGGACACAGAAGAGCAAGAAGAAGAAGAGGCTCTTCCAGAAGCAGAATTAGGCTCACAGGTAAGCGAAAAGGATTGGTTCTTGAATGATATTGGATATATGACTCTCTGTGGTAGCAAAAACGGTGATAATGCAAAATAAGAGCAAATTTAACTTTTTAGATAAGGAGGTAAATATGAAAACGGGAATTTACGAATTGATTCTGGATTCAGCAAATGCTGAAAGAGCAAGAATATTGGAGATACTATCAGACCTGCAAGCAGAGATAACTGACCCAAATACTAAATACACCACCAGAATAATAAAAAGTCAGCTTGTAGACGAGATTATAGAGAGGATTCAGGAGGTAGAAAAATGAAAGAATGGACAGAAGGTAGGGTTTTGGAATTTGAGGAATTACAAACGCTCATAAGAACAATTACGATGATAAATTATAGCAGTAATTTTATGGAGAAAATAAAGCAGTGCATTGAGATTGCGATAAAACTACAAAAGGGAGATATTACAATTTTAAGAGAGAGCTTTATGGATTTTCTCAAGGCTAAGATTATTGAGGAAAGGGAAAATAAAATAAATACTTGACAAGATGTAGCATTTTGTTTTATAATGAATAATAATGAAAGATTTAATTGATATAAACACTTTGAAGGTATATTTGAAGGTGAGCAGGCAAACAATTTCAAGGATGCTCCAAGAAGAAATTATCCCCTCTTATAGGGTAAGAGGACAATGGCGATTTGATATGGCAGAAATAGATAAATGGCTGGAGGAATCAAAGGGAACAAAAAATGGAATCTAAATTCCCCAAAAAACGGAAGTTGGACAAGACCGAGACAAAGGCTCTCACTTGTCCTTATGCAAAAACTAAGGATTGCAAGAAGTGCCAAGAGTATTGCAGGTTTGCGGGTGTAGAGTTTGGGATTAGGAAGACGGAGGAAAAAGATGGAGGATAAAAATATAATTACATTAACAACTTACAAGGGGTTTGAGATTTATTACAATTTTGACAATGCCCAGCTTACTGCCGTTGATGAAAAAACACAGGAAGAATTTGAAGGCAAATATCTATTTGAAATCCAACGACAAATAGACAAACCACAATGGGAATTATGCAATAAGAAAGGATATGCCATTGATGGTATTTTCTCAGATGAAATCTATAAATTAGAAGCAACTCGGTATAACAGCAAGTCTGGACGGTATGATTGGATTAAAAAAGAGAGTAGTGGTTCGGGGTATGAAGTGGGCAAAAGATTGGAACGGTCAGAAAGAAAAGTCTATGAAGATAGCCAAAATAATCATTCCGTTTTTCTGGAAGCCAAAAGTAAGCAACAAGAAATAAATAGAAAAAAAAGAGAGTTGCAAGATATTATTGGGAGACTGTCAACTCAAGAAAAGAAAAAGGAAGAAGATGAAAACTAAAGCACACGAATATACCCCACATAATCATTACAATTGTATAGATGCTTATAAAAATCCTGAACATCCAGAGGATTGGGATGTTTGTCCTAATTGTGGGTTACGCCCTAAAATATGGATTTTTGATAATGGATGTTTAACTGCTTGTGGATGTTGGTATAGTGTATATAGATACTTTAGTATTCGTGCAGAAAGTATTATGTCCTTTGTAAAAAGACACAACGGGAGCACATTGGGTTATGACAAAGATAAATTAAGAAAAAATTGGAATCGCTGGTGTAGAACTCTATTGTTTTGGAAGAGGATAAGTTACTATATCAACGGGATATTGTCAAAAGATTGGTTAATTTAGAAAAGAAGGAGGAAAAAGATGTTAGCTGAGATTTTACATCGTATTGCTGGGATGGAAAGGAAAGAACAGAAGTATAGGATTAGACCCTCTATGGCTTCTCCAGAGATTTTAGAATTAGACCATAAAGGTCGTTGCAAAAGACAAATGGTTTATGGTGCATTAGACTTTCCATCAACCAATATGTCAGATAGATTTATAATGACAATGGACGATTCATCTTGGCATGAAGAACTTACTGCCGATTGGGTGCGAAAAACCACTTTTTCTTTAAGAGATTCACAAATGGAAATTGACTGCGGATATTTTGGTAAAGGCAAGATTGATGGAATATTGACCGATATGTTAGGAAAAGACTATCTCTATGAACATAAAGCACTCAACCATTTTTCATTTAACAAATTTGACAGCGATAAAGAATTGCCCATAGATTATATTGTCCAGTGTTGCGTCTATCTGAACCAAGAATTAGCAACCTATGATATAAACCAAGCCCTTCTGCTGGTTAAAAATAAGAACACAGCTCAATATCTGGAGTTTCTGATTGAGTATGACAAGGAAAAGGATATAGTCATAATCCTTTATCGGCAGGACAGCATAGACCAGAAAAAGATTGATTTGAATATTGAAATTGCCGATATTCTCAAGAGAACAAGAGAGAAATTTGAGTTTGTGGAGACCTGTAAAAATGAAAAGAGGCTGCCCAAAAGAGACTATGATATTTCAGATTGGCAATGTAGTTATTGTAATTTCAAAGGAGCTTGCTGGCAGGATTATGAACAGGAGTTTAAGGAGCTAAAAGGCGATATAGAGCTTTCAAATGACATTGAAGAACGCTTGGCATATTATCTGGAGCTGGGGTTACACCTTAAAAACCAAAAGAAAGAGCAGGATGAGATTAAAGACCAGATTAAAGCTATTATGCAGGAGAAGGACGCAAAAATGGCAACGACTGAGCGATATGCGATTGTAAGGTCGTTGATAAAAAGCAAGCGGATAGACCAAGACCTCATTCCTCCAGAATTATTGGCGGGATTTCAGACAGAAAGTTTAAGCGAAAGATTATCAATTAGGCTAAGAAAGGAGGTAAAGTAAAATGGAACTAAAAGCTGAATTGTTGAAGAAGGAATGGGAATAAATCATTATTGGGGTGTTCTTGTAACTGATGATGATAATAATCAATATAGATTTCAGTACCATAAAGAATTGGCAGAGGAAATTATTCGAAGAATAGAATATTTTGAGTTAAGAAAGGAGGTAAAGTAATATGGTAATTAAATCAGTAGCATTAGAATTTCCAAATAGGGAAGATGGAGAAATAACCTATTATGCAGTAGGTATAATTCCTTGTGGCAGGTCTCTTCCAGTTACAAGGATAGAAAAGGGATTTTTTTATGGTGGAGTAAAAACACTACCTCACCATTTTCAACATTACTGTCAAATATTTGATGTAAATGGTTTAGTAGCTGAAATGTATCAATTGGGTCATATTCAGTATTTTGAAGAAGAGGAGGTAAAGTAATGGAAAGAAATCAAATCACAAGGATTAAGGGGCTTTCAGAAAGGAGAAGGCTGCCGAGATTAGGGAAGGTAAGGCTTGGGTTAAGAGTAAAGACTACTACGGGAAAAGAATATCCCAGAGAGACTTCTTGGTTTGTTTGCCCTCCTGAAGTGCAAAAAATTTATGGAGACCAGCCGACAGAGTTAGATATTATGTTTCCGATAGAAGATGAATGCTCTTGTTTCCCACAAGCCTTGAAATGGTATGGGAATACTGTCTTAAAATGCAAGGGAGATGGCGAAATGGCTTTAAGGCGATGGGAAGATTGCACACCAGAACAGCAGGCAGAATTAGGCAACGGTAGAGAACCCAATGAATTAGTGGAAGTTTCTTGTCCTTGCGAAAAGTTAGATGAACGCAAATGTTCACAGTCTGGGAATTTGATGGTCTTGCTTCCCAAAATTAGTATTGGAGGCGTATATCAAATTGATACTGGAAGTGGCTCAAATATTATTTCCATAAATTCCTATATTGACTATCTCCGAGCTATTACTGGTGGAAGAATAGCCTTAATCCCTCTCAAGCTAAGAAGGGTAGAGCAGAAAATGTCCTATATTGATGAGAAAGGAGAAAACCGTTCATCTATTCATTATCTTTTACAATTAGAGCTTAAAATAACCCTTGAAGAGCTTGACAGGTCAAGAAGAGACCGTATAGCAATTCCTACCGTGCATTATCAGTTGCCTTCCCCTGTTGAAGATGGTAGAGACATCCCAGAAGTGATTGTTGATGAAGAGGATATAGAAAAACAGCCTGAAACTACCCCTATTTTGAATGACCCCCCCAAAACCAACATAAACGCTCCAGAAGTCCCTCCTGAACCTATAGGCAAAGAAGCAGGCGGGCAAGGCAAGGGAGATAAGGGCAAGACAACAACTGAGATTGACACCCCGAAAGAAAAACAAAACAAAGCCATAAGGGCGAGTATTCACGCAAACCATAAGAGTGTGGGGGTAACAGATGAAGAATATTTTGTGTATCTTCAAAAAATGCACAAGGTTGATAGTTCTTTGGAGATTACAGACCCGGAGATACTTAGAGAGATTATGATGTATTTCAATCCTAAGACATTCAATATGGAAATGTTCAAGGGGACGGTATCAAGTGCAGATTTGCCAAAAGAGTTAAAACCACAAGAAGACCCAGACCGAGAGGAGAAGTTGGCACATATTGAGACATTGGCAGAGGAATTGAAGAGCAAGGAAGGCGTGATTATGATGTATGTAGCTTCTGTTTTCCATAGAAAAGAAGAAACTTTGCAGGACAGGATAGAGAACCTTCCAGATGAGAATCTGGATGAGATGGTAAGCTATCTTGAGGGACTGAAGGAAAGGAAGTAAGATAAGGATGAGGAGTTATTTTAAGGAGGTATGAGATGAAAAGATTGAAAGGATTAGCGACAAAAATTGAAACTCTAAAGGAAGGCGTAAAGCTCTCTGTGCTTTTTCCAAAAACAATGAAGGCAGAGGTTATCGGGCTTGACGAGAAAGAAGTTGAGGTCTATATCAGCGTAGAACCAATAGAAGCACCAGTAGAGGAAGGGCTTGCTGAGGCAAAGGGATATTTTGATAAGGCTGTGGCTATAATGGAAAGGCTCACTGAGAAATATTCACAGGAAGAGATGAAGGAAGGCATAGAAACGCAAACTACAATTTTAGATGAGAAGACACCACATTCAGATAGGTAAAAATAGAATTATATCTTAATCGGCTGAGCCGCCCTCTTATGAGGTA
>NZ_JBAZQQ010000001.1:0-1417931 GCF_041645105.1 Pedobacter sp. | reverse complement strand
TGTAAACTACCAATTCTATCAGCTTTTCTTTAAATTCTTCTGGGAACTCAAACCTTGATAATGACTGTTCTTCCATATTGCTTTACGTTTTTCCAAAAAACTGTATAGCTATAGACGGATAAGACCATATACCTAACAGATACCTGGTGATAGTTAGATAAAAGTATTTTTTGGTAAAAAAAGTGAATAGTTGATTCATAATCGGCTACAATGTTTTTATTCAGACCTCCCTTTAAAAATACCAGATTTCTCTCTAATATATGAAATTAGTATCTTCATCATATACCACACTTATTAGATTAAAGATGATAAAAATCGTTAAAAATAAGCTAGCGTCGAATCTTATACTTCTTGCTCTTCTGATTAATATTATAAATAAAATTGTGCACTCTAGTAAGTTCAATGTGCCATTTTTTATCAACTGTGCGATTTACACCTCTGTATACTTAATAATAGCAATCCTGTTTAGAATAAATAAACTATGGGCAATTTACCCATGTTTAATACTCACACTTTTTATGTCTTATCAAATTATCTACTTTATAAAGATTATATACTTTGCACCAATATTTGTAATTGTTTATGTTTTACAGATGTTAATCCAAATATTTAGCATGTGGATAATGTATAGTGGGGATAAAAAACTATTTAAAATTGTTAAACATAGCCGCTAATATTCAAGGTATATAGCCTCAAGCAAATAATTATGCTAGCACAAAGAATTTTTCTATTTTCAAAGAAGCTCTAACAATTTATATTAATGAAAAAAAACAAATGGTTTGCAGGCAAAATAAGTTTTGCATTAATCCTTTTTGTGCTTTGTGTAGAAAATACAGCTCTTGCACAATGTCTAAGTCATAGCATCATAGACTGTGTCTATTTAAAAGCAAAATCTTATGAACCTGAAATACGTTCAGCAATTTTGACATCTAAATTTAATACGGGAAAACAAAACTGGGACGAAGAAAAAATTGACTCAATAAGACTTGTGCCAATAATTAAGCTATCTTTTGATGATAGTGATAAAAATTTCGCGGAATATGATTTTCATGAAGATAGTAGTTCTACAATATGTGCTATTCCATATCCTTCAAAAAGAGTATATCTATATGATGTAAAAAGTAAAAAATTAGGCCTAAAGGGGGAATCTGGCAAAGAGATGAATGAGTTAGTCCAGAAATCAATTATCAAATCAAAAAAACCAATCTTTACCTTTTTCTTTAATGTAGATCAATATCAGAATGATGTAGTATGTTTTCCAATTAACAATTGTTCATTCAATTTTGTTACTGTTTCTTCCTCGCAAATATTAAGTATTAAGGAAGTCCTTAAAACAAAATATGGAGCATCTGATACCTATTTTGAATACAGAGAAAAAGAACGGATAAAAGATCATATCGGAAAAGAGGCTAGAAAGCTCTTTGCTGATACAACACTAAAGAACAATTGGCATTTCTATTCAAGCTATTTCCCAAATGACACAATAACCTGTTTATCCCTTTTGGTAAATGATGTAACGAACTCAGTAAAATTAACATTATCAAATAAATCTAGACTTAAAAAGGAGATCCTATCCACCCTATCAAATAAACCACCAGAGTTTTCTTTTATAGCTGATCAAAAAACCCTCACTTATTATAAATATTATGGATTGAAACCAATCATAAATTTCATGGATACCGATATTACCGCTGCACTCGCTTTGGTGCTTAATAAAGAACAAATGAAAACTTATAAAATAGCTGCAGAAATCTCATATATGCAAAATACAATAATTGAAAATTCATTATCTAGAAAGTTCATAAACGATAATACTGCAAAAAAGGATTTTGTAAAAAAGAATATTAAGAGGACAGACTTAGATAGCTTTTCATTTAAGGATGAAGACTATAAAGCCGGATATATAGTTCGCTAATAACCATAGTTACTTGACCATATTGACTAGCAGCTCATCACACATGATCAGCGTATTTTGTTCTCCTTCTGCCTCCACTTTAATGTAACGTGTTTTTTTTGCAATGTTCTCCACAAATGCCATATCTATCCAGCAATCATGTTGGTCATTTTTGGATATTTCAATCGGTACGCTTTTTATCCTTTCATATTTTTTTCCATCCTTTGACAAGTAAAAAGTCACTGTTGACGGCAAAACAACAGCCTCTTTACGGTAATGCAGGAACCGTGCAGCGAGATTTGTTATGGTTGTGTATTCATCTAAATCGATCACTACAGTCATCTTTCCGTTTTTAAAAGTGGTCCACCGCTTATCTTTTGTATCCTCAGTGCCATAAAGGTTGTCGCTTAGACTTCCCTGCTGATGTGTGGTTAATGGAGGGGTTCTCAAATCAACTTTTTTTCTGATAGCATCGTGTTCTGCTGATCCTTTGAAAGTAGCCTCAAGCCATGGCCATCTGCCTTTACCGGCGCGCCAGTCCATGTAATCTATATAAGCCTTCGCGGAACCATAGGGTTGTCCAATAGGCATGTTAGAATCGGGTTTATCATAGATACCATACATCGCAAAACTGACTATTTCCTTTGCACCAGCTTGTGTAGCACCTATTATCTGAGAAAGATAGCGGGGGAAAGCAGCAGGAATTAATGCTGACTCAATGGAATTTGTGCCCTTTTCCCAAGTGAAAGATTCGACATTTGTCCAAAACTCTATAGCTGTTCCCTGATGTATTTTACCAAGCGTCTCAAGGTGCTGTTTCACTTTTTTAATGGGAAATGGTTCCCTTACACAACCTACCTCATCCTGATAGGCAACAATGTCAACTTTTAACTTGCGGATCTGAGCCGCAAACTTATCGCTGTCTACTTCAGCCATCCAGAGACCATATGGCGAAATCATTACACGTGCCGAAGGTATCAGTCGTTTCCCTTCAGCTGTTAACATATTAGTAAAGTCTACTGCTTGGTCAGAAAGATTGGGAAATAAACCATCTTCTATAGGCAGATACCAACCGTAAAAGGACTTGCTCTTTCCAAATTTGGCAGCAGTTTCCATCATGATACGCTGCTGAAGCAAAGGTACTTCGGTAGTGTTGCGATCATCATACTGATTGATAGCCCATCCACAGCTCATAAACACTTTCAAATCTAAACTATCTGCTGTTCTCATAATAACTTCGATTGGGCTCTCTCGATTGGACGGGTATGCGGGCTCCATGAAATCGGATGGATAATATGACTTTCGTTCGTTTGCCACAGCCATAATAATCAAATATGAGATGCCCATTTCGGAATATTCCTTAATTTTTTGGTTCCAAAAACTGGGGCTAGTGTAATCCACGTGAGCGGGGTTGGTATATTTATTTCTTACATCTTGATAAGCTAAATTAATCCAGGTTCCCTTTACTGTCTTGGTTTGGGCAGTAGCAGATAAAACTGTCAAAATGCTTGTGAATAGGATTAATAATGTTTGTTTCATCTTTATATAATATGATAGATAATTAATCATAATGGCTATTCTTGCTCCAACGATCAGCCGCCGCTGTGGCTTAATATATTTTAATAGCACTGAGCTGACTAGCCTTCCTACAGAGAAGGAAGGCCTAATTTTTGTCTTCGTGTAACAGTTTCACATAGTCGTTTATACATCGGTTTATGGATAGGATTAGTTGAACTCCATAATTTCAGAATCGTATTCTCAGACTGGTAGTAGGTCAATTTTTTTGTGTCAAAAACGTTGTTTTGACCAAACACATCGAAGGTTTGGTTAAACTTTGTGCGATACGGATCAAAATAAAGTATGTTGTCATCAAATTCCACTTCAAGTCCCAGACCATATGTATTTGCGGCATTACAAGCATCTTGTAGCCGGCTTAAGGGTACATTATAGAAAAAGTAATTCGGTTGCAAATATGTCTCTGAAAAGCCCAGTGCTCCAGGATTGGTATAGCCGGGAGATTGCCACCAAGGTATCCAATTGAAGCTAAGGTTATAACCACTCAAGTATGTTCCGACTGACGAAATTGTACTCGCATTGTCTTCTACTGACTCTCCGATCCAGTAGAATCCAGCTAAAGAAAGGTGACGGAAAGCGGCGCTGCTAAATCGGGCACGAACTTCATTAATAAACCATTTGCAGGCTATCGTTTTGTGGCTGGGGTTTTGAAAATTTAACCAGATTCCTTCAGCCATTCCCCAATTATTGGCAACAGAAGTTAAAGGTTCGGGAATCCCGATTACAATTTTTCTTTTGGATGGAGGTTGTCCTGCACTCCACGTAGCATCATCAATAGCTTGGTCTAATTCGTGTAGAGAACGTCCGACTTCAAAATACTTATCGATGAGTGTCGCCCAGTTTGCTTTCTGCGCGGGTTTATTCGGATCGCCATGTCCTAAGGTAAATGAGTAATTCCAGTCATCATTTAGTTCCAAAAATAGAAATCCATCAAACATCCAATCATAGACCTGCTGCTCTGTTTTATAGACCACATAAGGGTGGAAGGAATAAAAATCCCAGTCCTGCCCCTTTTCAGTGCCCCCGCCATAGATCAATACCATGTCTCTAATCTTGTTATTGCTGGTCAGAGTCGTTTGTTCGGCAATTCGGTCGCTTGCCTTCAATTTATCTTTCACCGATGCACGATCATTAATCTCATTTTTCTTGCATGATAACAGGAAGCCAAAACAAAGGCATATTCCGGTAATTAAGGACAATAGAAGTCCCTTTCTGTGTAAATTCATAGTTATACAGATTAAATAGTTAAATAAATGGCCACTCTGGCTAGGTTTAATTTTTTAAATAAGGTGGATTCTCTACTTTTTGTCGTTTAGTCACAATGTCTTTCAACAACTTATACAATTCCTGATCTGCCGTGTTGGTAGATTGATACAATCTTAAAATTGTATTCTCAGATTGATAATAGGCCAATTTCATCGTGTTATAAACATCATTTTTTTCAAACACTTCCAGGTAGTCATATAGCTTCTGTCCGCGTCCTCCTAAAACTTCTTCGCTAAACTCTATTTCCAGATTAATCTTGAATTTTTTAGCCTCATCACAGGCATCCTGTAAACGGGAATAAGGAACATCATAAAAGAAGTAATTAGGCTGCAGATAGACATCCGTAAACTTATAAGGCTTATAGTTATTGTATCCCGGAGATTTCCACCATGGAATCCAGACAAAAGTTAAGGTTTTCTTTTGCACATAATCGCCAATTGCTGCGATCATAGTACCTGTATTTTCTACCTCTTCAGCAATCCAATAAAACCCATCCAGTTCCAGGTGGTTGTATTTCCGCTCCTGAAATTTTTTGGATACCTCATCTACGAACCATTTACAAGCGGTAATCCGGTCTTCGTCTTTCGAAAAATCAAGCATTTTACCATTTACCTCTCCCCAGGCTGTTGCTGTTTTTATCGGTTCTGGAATACCAATGGATATCCTTCTTTTGCGACTTAACGTAGTCCCCTTCTGAATGACACCATCCACACATTGATCCAGCGCACCGATGGACAGATTCTCTGCAAAATATTTATCGATCATCTCCTGCCAGTGCACTTTTAGTGCCGGATCAGGCGCATGGCCTGTGGTAAAGGCATGGCCTTTGCCATCGTTCAACTCCAGAAAAAGGAAGCCGTCAAACATCCAGTCATAAGCGGTATTATTTGCGGCTGCAACATAAGGATAAAATGCATCCTTGTTCCATGTCTGCGCGCGATCCGAACCTCCACCATAAATTAACACCAGGTCACGTATGGATGTGGTTAAGGTAGTTTCTACAGGAAGTTCCGGCTCACCTGTTCCAGGCCCTGGGGTTTCTTTCTCTGTACCATCGTAATCTGGGTACATATAATTCTTATTGCAACTCATTGTCGAAAAGGAAATCAATAAAGTTGTCAAAATTAAAAATGCTTTTTTCATCTATATTTTTATTATGGATTGATAATTAACCTTGTTATTTCTACTCTATAATGTACTCCATCCGGTATTTCCGAACACCTGCATTTCCAGCAGCTTGTGATGAAATTGCCGTTGCAGCGACGTAAATATCTACCTGAAGCCCATCAACCACCACTTGTACATCGCCGGAAGAAAGATCTGTAGTGATGCCCAGGTTTCCAGACTCAAACACCTTCAGATTGACATATCCAGGATCGCCAGGTGCCAATGCCAACTTGCTTTTATTGGTAATTTCAAAAACCATCAACTTGCTTTCGCTATTGCTGCGTAATCCCTGCGTCAGAATGGCAACAAACTCATCACCGTTTACCGTAAATGCATCAAATGCCAGTATTTTGTAGAAATGGTTGGCGGGATTTAAGCGGTAATAAATGCCTGCGGCATCCATCACTTCAAATCGACTGCCTTTGCCGTCTGTTTCAGTTGCACCTTCATTATACCAGGAGAAATAAGTATGCGCATTGGCATCGGCATTGGCGCGTTTCACAGAGGCAATGTCCCAAGTTCCACCGGTTTTTGCTACATCAAACTTGGTGACTACTGGTCTTGTACTAAGCGGCACACCATTGTTAAATTGCCAGGTATAATAATTACCGTTTTGCATCGTGGAGTATACATAAGCTTTACCGGTTTTTACATTGCCTGCCACACTAAATTTGTTGACACCTAAATATGGAGGAATGTACTGAGGTTCATCCCAGGATACCTGATTCAGGATTTGTTCAGGACCGCTATCTGGACTAGCATAACGGTTTAGGATAAATCCTTTTCCGCTATCATTCCAGGTGTTCACCAAAATATTACCACCTTTATCTGCGCCAACATGATAAGAGAAGGTGGTTGGAGGATCAATCTTTTTAACCAATTGACCATTAGTATTACTAAATACATTCAGCTTTCCGTTTGCATCCCAATCGTTAAACTCTGCGATAAAGAAGTTGCTCGCTGTTACAGCCAGACTTTTGATATTGGTACGGGTTAAACCCAATTCTGCCGCTGTTCTAAACCATAGCTCTCTAAACCTGGTTTTTTCAAAACCAACCGGATTGATGGCAATGTAGTGTGTTCTGACGGTTCCCCGGCCATCTTTTACTTTGATTTCAAATGGCTGGCTGAAATCGATCGGTGTATCCGCATTCAGTACAGGAGTTACGGTGCAGGTAGGTTCTAGCTTCAGGGTAGCAAATAGCTTACTGATATCCAAAGGATCCTTCCTGGTATCCGGCACATCAATGTAAATGGTCTCTCCATCTACATACGGTGCGGCTTTTTGAGGTTGATAAAACTTATTCTGTCCCTCTTTCCTTACAGAAAAGTCCAACAGGCCCTTGGTATAATCCATACCCGTTTTTTTAACCTTAAGAATGTAAACCTTCGATTCCCCGTTCGCAGCAGTAACTTTGATTGACATCGGTTGGTTCATATTTTTGATACCCCCCAGGCCTGGATTGATCACCGTGCCTACTGGGAGTGAAGCAATAATTTCCATTGCAGAGAGGTCATTCTCTATAAGTTCTTCTGTGCCGCTTTTATAAATAGGCACTTCAAAAAAAATAGAATCTCCCGCTATTAAGCCTGGAAACAACCGGTCTGTACCTGCAAATTTCAGGTTAATAGCGCTTACCGTATGATTAGAACTGAAGTTTTGGTATTCAGGCTTTTGACATCCTTGAAACAGTAAAAAAACCGGGATCAGGATTTTATATAAGTGTAATCTCATCTTTTCGCTTTTTGAGGTAATCATCAATAGATTTATTGCCATGCTAGATCCTGTCTGCATTCCAGATTGTTTCTCATTTCAAATTCAGGAACAGGAACCGTATAATATCGGTTGGGAAAAACATGATTGGCTTTATCGCAATCGACAATGCTGTAGGTAAAGGCATCTCCGGCGGGAGTGATTTCCACGCCATGCATACGCGTTCCGTTTAGTACCGTCTCTGCTCGCTTCCAGCGCCTCAGGTCCCAATAACGATGCCCTTCAAAAGCAAATTCACACATTTTTTCCTTTTCCAGATCCTTGTAATAATTCAGCAAAGAACTTTTCGGAACAAGTTCAGGCATATCCACACTAGGCCTGCTACGCAATAGATTCAGGTACCTGTAAGCGCTGGTAAAATCATTTTTATGTGCATAGGCTTCTGAAAGAATGGTGAGAACCTCGGCATAACGGATTTCGATCCAAAACTGGTCACCCTTTTCAGACACAAAATCCTTCTGCTTTTCCTCCAGGAATTTTCTGATAAAATACCCAGTAACCGTTCTATTTCTGGAATTTCCATCAAAATACTCAATGTAACTGTCTGTTCCACCTACAAAGGTTTGGATCTGCCTTCCTTTCCAGGATGCTCCATTGTACAAAACTGTCGCGTAAAAACGAGGATCTCTACCCACATATGGATTGAGTTTGTGTTGTTCATTGTTCCAGTCGAAACGCTCCCACTTACCATCCACACTGATATCGAACTGAGAAACCAACTCTTCGGTTGGGCTTGCATAACCACCATAACGTTCCATATCGCCGGTTGGAGAAAAGAACCTATCAAATTCGTTGGTTAAACCTGGTCGCTTGTAATAGGCTGCCAGGATCAGCTCCTTATTATGAGGAATTTTAGACACCTCATCAAACTTGTTCAGTAGCTCGTAGCGGCCACCAGTAGTTGCCAAGGCTTCTACCTGTTTTCCTGCATTTATCGCTTCGTCCCAACGTTCTGCATACAGCGCAGATCTGGCCATCAGGGCATAAGCCGCTCCTTTGGTAATTCGCCCTGTTTGCTCGGCTGCCCACTCTGCAGGCAGAGTGGCAGCTACTGATTTCAGTTCAGAGATTACCCAATCCCAGGATTCGGCGGTAGTTGCACGCTTCTTGTTTTTATCGGAAGGCCCATCTAAAACTTCGTCACTTACACGCATGACGACCCCGCCATGACGAGTTACCAGCTTATGATACACAAAAGCCCGTAAAAACCGGATTTCAGCGACCCGGATTTTTAGTTGATCTGCGTCAATCGCCGAGCCATATTTCTTGGAATTGATGATGAATTCGTTCAGCGTTCTGATCCTTTCATAACTGGCAGACCAGGGACTCAATACCTCTGCCGATGCCGGTGAAAGGTAATTGGGGAACAGGTTCATCCTGTTGTGCTCCGTGTCCATATAAGTCTGAGAATACTTGAGGATGTCTGAAAAACCATCAGTTTGATTTACACTGCCCACCTCTGCATAAAGATATAAGGCCGAGTACAGACTGTTTATATAAAGATCCAGTGTATTAATATTTTTCCATACCACGGTATTGGAATATTTATCCCTGGGTTCAAGATCTAATGCCTTTTTACAGGATGACATGCAGATGGTCAATGCGACTAAATAAAAGATTCTTTTCATCTCGTAATATTTAAAAATTAAGATTTAGTCCTAAACTGAATGTACGTTGCTGCGGATAATATCCGTTGTTAACGCTAGGACTCTCAGGATCAAGATATTTGAATTTGGCCAGTGTAAAAATGTTTGACCCAGCCAGATACAGCCGTAGTTGCTGAATTTTTATCTTGCTTAACATTTCTTTGGGAAAGCTGTATCCCAATGAGATGTTTTTAAGTCGCAGATAAGATCCATTTTCTATCCACCAGGAAGAGTCGAGCGAATTTCCGCCGCTAGGAACAAGTGACAGTCTTGGATAACGGGCATTGGGATGCTCAGGCGTCCAGGAGTCTTCCAGCAGATAGCGCGGAGAATTGTATCCATTCCCATAAAAGGCAGTCGTAAAGATGGTGTTATCTGGAATTCCATGATCATACATTCCGCTCAATAAAATATCATTCCCGGCCGCCCCTTGCCACATCATGGCAAAATCAAAGTTCTTATAGTTAAAGTCGATATTAAATGCATACATCACCGGAGGCAAGCCAGGTCGGGTACCAACGGCCATGTCATCCTGCCGGGTTAGTTTTCCATCCCCATTCAGGTCCTTGTACCTAATATCTCCCAGTCGTTTATAACCACCACCTGGAGGAGCAGGAGAATTCAATAGTTCTTGCTCCGACTGATACAATCCATCAGCAACATATACCATCCGCTGTCCAATAGACCTACCGATCATACTTTGCCATGGATGGATATTTTCCGTCTGGATCATAGAAAGGATTCGGTTCTTGGAGTAACTCATGTTACCGGAAATGCGGTAGTTAAAATCATTGATATGGTGCTTGTGGCTGAGCTGGATCTCGAATCCCCGGGCATCTACAGAGCCGCTGTTTTCTATTGCCGGAAAATTCCCACCCAATGAAGAAGGGTAAACATTGCCTGCACTTTGAAGGATGTCGTAAGTATATTTATAAAACCCATCAATTTCGGCACTCAACAATCCTTTCCACATGGATAGCTCCAGGCCAACGTTATAGGTCTTTGTTTTTTCCCAAGTCAGATCTGTACTTGGATAAGACGTTGATGAACGCAGCCCATACAAAGGCAGCAGGTTTTTGCCGAAAGCCGCGACAGGTCCTGAAGTTAAGTTGAAATATTGATCATAAAGGAAAGCATTTACATTGTCCTGGCCAAGGATACCTGCCGATGCCCTTATTTTCAGGCGGTCAACATTTGAAAACTGATCTTTAAAAAAGTTTTCCTCTGATACAACCCAGCCTAAAGACAGAGACGGGAACAATCCCCATCTGGAATGTGGTGGAAATTTATAGGAGGCATCTTGCCTGAAAGATAATTCCATGAGGTATTTATTGGTATAGGCATAGTTTAAACGTCCCACAAAGCCTGCCTGTACGGTTTCATTTGAGCCGCCAGAATTGGGAACCGGAGGAAAAAGCTGTCCAAATGAAAGTTCCGGTATAGCAGTAATGGGATAGCCCCAGCGTGTAGCATACATACTGTTGCTATTGCCTTTTTGATATTCAAACAAAAATAAAGCACCAAGTTGGTGTTCACCTAAGGACTTACTGTACTCCGCAGAAGGGCGCAATACGGTATAATCAAAATTATCTGCCGACTGCATCAAATTGCCGGATGCGATGAAACCATCCGATAAAGATTTGGCGTACACACCCGTTTCTGCCAGATAAGTATAAACGGTATAAGGAGTAGCGAAGGATTTAGCATTGCCATAACGGCGGTCGTAGCTACCAAACAACGACAGATTAAGCCCCTTTATAAAGGAAGGTGTATAGCTGATCCTTCCAGATGTTTCAATGATTGCATTACTACTTTCCTTAAAACCACTAAGCTCTGCAGCAGCAAAAGGATTTAAAGTCATATAAGAAGAGCCTGTAGGCATCCCTTTATAAGTAAAAGGAACAAAGGGGTACATGTAAAGCGCTTGTGAAATGGGACTGAACAGCGCCTGTTTTTCATAAGAAATTGCGCCTGGCATATAAGATTTCTCCATCCTGCCGGACAAATTGAGGGATATCAGCCAGTCTTTATTGGGATTCATATCCACATTAGCCCTTGCATTGTGCCGCTTAAAGCTCATGTCCTTCACAATACCTCCTTGAGCCATCGTTCCAATACTCGTAAAATAGCGGATATTATCCGTGCCACCACTAACAGAAATATTGTGTTGGTTCATCGGGGCCAGTTTGCCCATAAACTCTTTCTGCCAATTGGTATTTTCCAGTCCATCGGACGGATCACCATTGCTCATTTTTTCGATTTGCTGCTCAGAGAACCATTTCTTATTTCCATCCAGCTCATTTGCCCGATTATGCCATTTTGCGTATTCTGTTCCGGTTAGGAAAGCCGGCAACATGGTGTTTTCGGAAATGGTAGTTGAGCCACTGTAAGACAACACCGGCTTATTGCCGCTTTTTCCACGTTTGGTGGTAACCAGAATGACACCATGTGCACCTTTCACCCCATAAACTGCAGAGGCTGCAGCATCTTTAAGTACGGATACGCTCTCAATTTCACTTGGATCTATATGTCCAAAAGAACGTTCGACACCATCTACCAGCATTAGTGGTGAAGAATTGTTAAATGTGCCATAGCCTCTTACTAACATGGTTGCCTCGTCTGCTCCAGGCTGACCGCTCTGCTGTTGAAATACCACACCCGGTAGTCTACCTGTCAGGAGCTGACTGATATTGGGCATTGGAACTTTAGTCAGTTCCTGCGCGGTTACCTGTGCAACAGATCCTGTTACATGAATTTTCTTTTGGCTACCGTAGCCCACAACCACAATTTCGCTGAGTTCGTCAACAGATTTGTTTAATACAACGTCAATTACCTCAGCTGTTCCAATTACTTTTATGGCGGTTTGATAACCCATCATAGAAAACTCCAGGCGATCCGCTGTGCCTGGGGCCAGTATTTTATATATTCCTTGATCATTGGTCATCGTGCTTACTGATGAACCTGGTATCTTAACCGTAGCCCTCTCCAAGGGTTTGCCTATATCCGACAAGACCTTACCAGTGATGCTCCTTTGCTGCTGTATTGGTTTCGTTCCAGGCTTTAAACCCTGGTTGAGTGCATTGGGACTGGCGGCAATAAAAATGGTTTTTTCGCTGATCTCAAACAAAAAGCCCTGGCTCGTCAAAATAGTTGAAAGGAAGCTTGCCAATGGCATGTTATCCGAGTTTACGGTTACTGGTTTGGCATTTTTTATGACCTGAGAATTATAAACAACATGATATCCAGTCTGTTTTTCGATCACAGTAAGTACCTGTGTAAGCGCCATGCCTTTGGCTTGCAAACGAATAGTTTGTGACAGGGATTTTGCACTTAAATGCAAACATCCTACTAATAGCAACATCGAAGTTACTTTCATCATCTTTAATAGTTGACTGCCATGTGCCCTAACGTAACGGCACAATGAGTGGATTAACTTTTTTTTCATTAAATTTGGTTAGTTTGGATAGTTTTCGATCCGTTTATTTGCTTCAACTGAATAATGGTGATATCCGAACGCTTCAGGGAGGTGCTGGTAACACTTCCCTGCTCGTTTATCTTTGGCTGGGTCTATTCTTTTTTCATACTTAGCGTATTAAGGTTAAATACTATGTGGTTAGTTGTTGATGGTTAATTCTCTACCATTAATTTGGTACGGGATCCCGGCATTTTTCAGAAAGTTTAGGACCACACGTAGCGGAACTTTCCTGCTTATTTCACCGGTAAAGGTTTCTTTAGGTATGGCCCCTTTGTAGATGATGTTTAAATCATACCATCGGCTGACCTGGTCGAGCGCATCCTTCAAAGGGGTGTCATTAAAATAGAACAAGCCATCTTTCCAGGCAATATCGCCACTAACATCCACCTGTCTTATCTTGATACTGCCGTTGGTATTGACAGATTGCTGACCTGGCAGCAATTCTTTAAAGTCTGAATCTGTAGATCCAGAAGTACCTTTCTCCTGTCCAACCCGAACAATTCCGTTAACTAAAGTAGTTTTAACATCAGCTTCATCAAGATAAGCCGAGATATTAAATTCAGTACCAAAAACCCGCACAATCTGCCCTTTGCTTTTTACTGCAAACTGTACCTTTGAAGTACCTATTTTACTTTTTGTCACTGAAAAATAGGCCTCACCTTCAAGCTCAACGTTTCTACTATCTCCTTTG
This sequence comes from Pedobacter sp., assembly GCF_041645105.1. Taxonomy (GTDB): domain Bacteria; phylum Bacteroidota; class Bacteroidia; order Sphingobacteriales; family Sphingobacteriaceae; genus Pedobacter. Next base: position 1,404,443 of record NZ_JBAZQQ010000001.1, on the reverse strand, counting down.
AATTGATACGGATATTTTAAAGTAGAAGCTGCATTTAACCAAACCTGCGTCCCATCGGAAAGTGTGACCTGATAGGTTCCTCCTTTTGGAGTCGTTAATGTGACATAACTTGTATTAAGTGACGTTCCTGCGTTTTTCGTATCTTTCTGATCATAAGCAGATTCAGACACAATCGTTTTTCCATTATTGTATTGTATAATGCTATCGTTAATGATAATACCGGTTTCAGCACTATCCAAATCAATACGCTGTCCATTGGAAAGGGTTAAAAAAGCCTTACCCTTTGCCGGATAGATATCTGCTTGAGCAACGTTTCTATCTCGCGGAGACTCAAACTTTTGCAAGGTCATATAAGCAGCAAATCCTAAAGCCAATATAAATATGGCAGCAGCAGCAGATAGCCAACGGAAAGGACGATTTTGTTTTGGTTGCAACTGATCCTTTAATTTCAAACGATTCCGGGTAACAAGATCGTTGAGTTCAGGTACAGAGTATTCATTTGACTGGTCATTTTGCAACTCAACATCTATTAATCGACTTAACTCAGCATTTCTATCTTCCGAAAGGAATTCCTGCAACAGCAGTTTAACTTCTTCAGGAGAAGCTTCGTTATTGATGTATCGATTAAAAATTTTATTTACATCCTCCATTATAATATCGCTCTTTTATATACCAAACGATTGGTAAATGAAAACTCTCGGCTTAGCAAGATTATTTTTTTTATCTTCTGTTAATTTAGACCTGATGGCATAGATTGTTTATTAAAATAACGAAAGCTGTTATTTAAAAATAACTTCAGCTAACAAAAGGAACAGCAGAATAGGGTCTTTATCTGCCATTTCATCGCGCAGAAAGCGCATAGCCTTTGCCATATGATCTTTAACTGTACTGAGGGAAACGCCATATTGAGTCGCCACTTCTTCATAGCTTTTTCCCTCCAGTTTGCAACTGGTAAAGATTTTTAATCGCTGAGGGGGAAGTTTAGCGATAGCGGCACGCAGCACATCATTGGTCTCATTAAAGTTGATGTATTCGCCAATATGGTCATACAATTCAGTGGCCTGACTGATCAGCTGTTGTTCAAGCAATTGATCTCGAGCTGCTTTACGAAAAAAGTCGATAGCGGTGTTCCGTGCAATGTGTAGTAAAAACGGCCTGAACGGTGTATCAAGTTTAAGATTTTCACGCTGTTCCCATACCTTCATGAAAACATCCTGATGGAGTTCTTCTGCTATTTCTGTTATTTTAACTAATTTATTGATTTTATAAGCAACCGAGGCTGCATACTCCTGATACAAGGTATCAAAAGCGACATAATCCCCTAACTTTAAGCGGGATATTAGCTCAATTTCATTGAATGTTTCAGCTGTATGCATTGACCTGACCTTGGTGGAATCCAAAGTTAGAAAATAATTTGGAGATCATACGTTTGATTTTTTTTGCGAGCAAGGCACTGATATTCAAAGGTTATTGAACGAAAAAAGCTCACGTACGTTAAAACATCCATACGTTGCAACATGACGATAAAATTCCTTGATTCATGGGGCTTTATCTCCCCACAATGATTCTACTTACGGGGCATGGGCCGTGTCAGCTCAAACAACTTAACAACAGTCATTATGAAACAAATTGAGATTTTTCACCGTATCGATTAAACTTTGTCTTCTAATTTCAAATCTGAGTCGTAACTAATGATTATATGATCCGCCCCCAATCCCTTCATGAAGATAAAATCTGATAGCCTGTTCCACAATTGCTTAAGACCATTAATATCTTCCACACCGTTTACCTCTAAATAATCTTTATACTCTTCAAAGGTCAAATCATTAATAGGTTTAAAGAAGTCACATGCATAAAAATATTTCCAAAGATCAATAATGAAATTCGGAGTATTGAGATCAAAAGTAATCATTGCTATCGCATCGAATCTTCTCTGGTCGATCTTGAATAAATACTCAAAATCACCTTCTGTTTCAAACCTTCTAAAAATCAGTTGTCTTAGCACATCCAATTCCGAATCTTCAGTCAAGTCTTCCTCTCTTCTAAAAAAGAAATAAACTTTGTCCCCAACTGAAAAAAGCTTATTTATAATGCTTTTGAAATAAATTCTGTCATCACTTTCATTGTATAAGTCAAATTCGCCTATATTTAATATTGAAAGATTTCCATTAGTTGTTTTACTTTTCCCTATCATTTTATTGGTTTTCCAAATGTCCATGGATTTAAACTTCTATGTTGACTAACACCCTGACTGAAAAAATTGGTATGATAATGCAAAATTCTAGTTTTCGATCGTACACCATCAATAGTCTTAATTGTGACTTTGTAATAATCTAACCTGAAAGCCTTCAGCAGAATTTTATATGAAAAGATTGTATTCCCTCAGCTCTTGGAATCAACCTCACAACATACAAAAAAAGAAGCCGTATCATCATCAACGGCTTCTTTTTGTTAGTTCTCTTTCTTATTTTTTGCGAGTTCTTTCTTGATCTCGTTTAATTTGGAGCGGAAAGATCCAAGAGGAATTAAGGCTTGTAAACTCGGCGAAACCTAAAGATGCTTAAAAACAATAATTCTTCTCGCGTATAAATCACTTATAATGATCTCATCATTGCTATTAACCGCAAGCCCTGGTAATGAGCCTGAATAAAATTGTCCTTTGCCTATTTCCTCTCTGATTTCGCCATTTTCATCCGTTTTCATAATAAAGCCATTACACGCAAGATATAGGTAATTCCCTTTAGCTTTTATAGCATAAGCCGATGATCCGGAATTCCAACTTTTCAAGTATTTTCCTGTCTTATCAAAAACACGTACTAGATCATTTCGTGGTGAGGTTACAAAAATTTTATTGTTCAGGAAACAAATCCCATAAGGATAAGGACCATCAACTTGCTCAGTGGTTTTCGTGGCTGCCGTAAATTTTAATAAAAATTCTCCATTCTGGTCAAACTTTTTAACTGCATTATTCTGCCCATCAACGATGTAAATATTATCTTCGTCATCAACCGTAATTTCTTCAATATTCTTAAATTGCGTATCGCCAGTTCCATATGTCCCCCACTCTTTCAGAACATTTTTCTGTTTATCAATGAGTTTCACATAAGAACTGCTTTGTGTACGTGAAACAACCGTGTTTCCATTTTTGAGAAAAGCTATCGCCCTGGCACCACTTCCCAGGAAGAATGTTTCCAGATATTTTCCGTCTTTATCAAATTTCTGAACGCGGTTATTTCCCTCGTCACTTACATAAATATTGTTATTTGCATCAACTTCCACATGCATTGCAAAACTAAATTGGCCAGCGGCTGAACCTTCAGAACCGAAACTAAAATATTTGCTATAATTTTGACCTGACGTATAACCATATTCTACATCACTAAACTTACTGAGTTCTATAGCACTATTGTATACCATTAATTTGTAGAAGACTTTACTCAACGGTGTCTTTATTTCTAAATCGGTAAAACTTGTATCAGCAGTTTCTTTTGTTAGTTTATAGGTCTGGGAGATATCATCAAACTTATATAATCGATAGTTTTTTGCTAACGGTATTGGTGTCCATGTAATGATAATTCTATTTCCATATAGACCTTTAGTAGCCGAAAGATAAACAGGCCTGTCTAATTCTTTAATTTCAGTTTCCGGTTCTGGCTTTATTTCTGTAGGTTGATCCTGTCCTTTTTTACATGATGCTGAGGCGAAAATTGCACATAAGGCAATTAGATAGAGCGTTTTTTTCATATAAAACAAATATAATTAATCTTATAATTATTTCATAATTAATGTATAAACAAAGGTTTAAACAATAAACTTCAACAAGCAGAATTTTTATATGAAAAGATCGTTATTCCCTCAGTTCTTGGAATCAACCTCACAACATACAAAAAAGAAGCCGTATCATCATCATCAACGGCTTCTTTTTGTTAGTTCTCTTTCTTATTTTTTGCGAGTTCTTTCTTGATCTCGTTTAATTTGGCTTTCTGTTCTACACTCAAAATTTGATAATATTTTTTACTTCTCTCAGCTGAAAGGACTTTTATCTTATCCTTTTTATCATCAGCACTTAAACCTTCATCTTTTTTAACTTCATCCATTTTCGGCTGAAATTCTTTCATTAAATCTGCAACTTTAGCCTTTTGATCGGCGGTTGCTCCTATTTCATCCAAAAGCTCTACTGAGTAAAAATTTACAGAGGTGCGTTTCTTTTCTTGTGCATTTACAGCAAAATTTAATGCCAGTAACATGATTCCGGTTAATAGGATTCTTTTCATAATTTAATATTTAATGATACTATTTGGTTAAAGTTCAGATTGAGTAAACCTGAATTGTGTAAGTACCCTAAACTAAAGAACATATATTTTAAATCCAAATAAAAGGACTACATCAGAGAACAATGTAATTTATCAGTGTCCTGCAAATCGTTCTTCTTTCCGTTAAAAAGAAAATCGATTTTTATCCGTTATTTTATAAGATGTCCGGAAGAGAATATTCCGATTGATATTTTAATCGTAATGGTACAATGAAGAAAAAGGAAGTAGAAACTTTTTCCCCGACAAGTCGAGAAGAATGGAGACAATGGTTAAAAGAAAATCACTGTTCGAGCCAATCTGTTTGGCTTGTTCAGTATAAGCAAAAATCAGCCAGGCCAAGTATAACCTGGAGCGATGCAGTAGACGAAGCCCTTTGCTTTGGCTGGATTGACAGTACAAGAAAAACGATTGACGAGGAGAGCTTTGTCCAATTCTTCAGTAAACGGAAAGCTACCAGCAACTGGTCAAAGATCAACAAAGCAAAAGTTGAGCGGTTAATAGCAGAAGGATTGATGGCGGAAGCAGGTTTTAAAAGTGTTGAAGTAGCAAAGAAAAATGGCTCATGGTCCATTCTTGACGAAGTAGAGGAATTAATCATGCCGAAAGATCTAGGGGAAGCACTCCAATCGTTACCAGGTTCAGCAGAATATTTCAGCAGTTTGAGCAAGTCCGTTAAAAAGATGATACTGCAATGGCTTGTTCTTGCCAAACGGCCAGAAACCAGACAGAAAAGAATTACCGAAATAGCAGAACTTGCAGCCCAAAAACTAAAACCTAAACAGTTTAGATAAATACTCTTTTCCTCTTCAACATTTGTAATAAAAATTCTTAATATTGGCAATACACGCTATGAACATCTAATTGATACTGGTTATGAAAAGAAGGAATTTTTTAAGTTTGATAACTGCCGCCACGGCTTTAACTGTGACTCATAATCAAACTTTATTTGCTCAAATCAGGAATAACAAAAAAAATAAACCCATTACAGGAACATGGTTTGAGTTTCAACATCATAGTGAAATAGAAGGAAAATATTGGAATGATACCCTACAGGCATTTACTGCGAATGACTGGGATAACAAGATTAAAGAGATTGCGTCAAGCGGCATAAAGTATCTGGTACTTTTAGATGTTGCCATATATGGTAAGAGCTTTTATCCTTCCAAATTACTCCCTCAACATTCTTTAGGCTGCACAGATCCTTTGGAAGCAGCGCTTACTGCTGCAGATAAATATGGACTCAGATTTTTTATCAGCAATGGCTTTTTTGGTGATTGGAGAAATCCTCTGCTACTAATGAAAGATCAGAAAATACATGAACTTCGGGTAAAAGCGATGGAAGAGTTAACGGAAAAATATAGCCATCATAAAAGTTTTTACGGTTGGTATTATCCTAATGAAACCGGTATTTCAGGACATTACGACGATGTGTTCATCAATTATGTAAATGCCTGCACGAAAGAAGCCAAACGTCTTACCCCTAATGGCAAAAATCTTATTGCACCATACGGCACTAAGAACATTAAATTTGACGACAAATATTTGTCTCAACTGGATTCGTTGGACATTGATTTTATTGCTTATCAGGACGAGGTTGGCGTGCAAAAGACAACTCCGGATCAGACAGCTGCTTTCTATCAGAACCTAAACAGATTCCATAAGAAGTCAGGTAAAAGCAAACTCTGGGCAGATGTTGAGATTTTTGAATTTGAAAGCAAAGTCTATAATTCACCATTGTTGCCAGCACCGGCAGAAAGAGTAATCCCGCAACTGGAAGCCGTCTCAGAATATGTCGATAAAATCTTTATTTATCAATATACAGGGATGCTGAATAAACCTGGCACCAATTTATTTACAGGGTTTGATAATGGAAAAAGTTTGTACCAGTCGTTGGTAAAAGAAGGATGGTTGAGAGGCTAAACAATAGCAAGATTAGAATTTCCATATTTATTTGAGCTTCCTCAGATTCCTAATTTCTTCCGGCGTTATGCTACTTTGAGCCCTGGTAAAGTTTGAACGGACATAGCTTATAATTTCTGCCAGTTCCTGATCTTTCAGAAAACCAAATGCCGGCATCTGCTGATCATATTCCTTACCTTTTACTTTAATTGGACCTGAAATACCATTCAAAAGAATTTCAATCAATTTCTTGTTTTCTCCCAGCACCTGTTCTGCATCTCTTAAAGGGGGAAATACTCCAGGAAGGCCATTGCCATCTTCCTTATGACAGGAAGCGCAATACTGATTGTAAAGAGCCTTTCCAGTAAGCACCTGCTTTTCAACTGCATTATCTGCATTTGATATCAGGATCTCATTTTGTGCCGAAGACTTACCAAGTGGAGCTATCCTGATGATCCTATCATCTTTTTCATTCGAATATTTGTTGGTTCGGTTCCAGTCGTGGTTACTAGTGGATACAAAGACTTCACCGGCAGGAGAAACACAAACATCGCGCAGCCGCCCAAATTGCTGGTCGAGATAAATATTTTCTGAAATGATTTTATCACCGGCTTCATTCAACTTTAAAATCCGAAGATCACTTTCTTTAAGCGTGGTAACCAGCAACGAATTCTTCCATTGTGGTATAGCTGAGGACCCATAATACGCAATGGAGGAAGGAGCAATAGTTGGTGTCCATGCTTTTAAAGGATCTGTTACCTGATTGCTTGCAGAAAAAATTTTCTCTGCCGGGCTGTCGCAAATCCCGGTAACATTCGGATAACCGTAATTTCCATTTCTTGTGATGAGGTTCACTTCATCATCAGTAGCATCTCCATGTTCTGAAGTATACAGAAGCCCTTGAGCGCCAAAAGTCAAACCCTGTGGAACCCGAAATCCCTTCGCCCAGACGTAGCTTCCCTTCTGAGGATTATCTTCTGGAACGCTCCCGTCTAAATTAATTCTTAAAATTTTTCCGTTGAGGGTATTTGGATTTTGTGCCGCCTTAGCATCTGTAAGATCACCAGTGGCTAACATGAGTTTATCGTCTGGGCCAATAGCCAGGCGGGCACCCATGTGACCTGTATGAGCTGGCATCTCTAGAAGTATTTGCGGTAGGATTAATGAATCTGCTTTCCAGGTGTACCGTACAAGTTTTGTAAATGCTTTTTTATCTTTCAGAAAAGAATAGTAAACAAACAAATAAGGATTTTCTTTCATCCTCGAATGGAGCACCATACTAAGCAAACCCAGGCGTTTCCGATAGTAATCTCCTATTCTCAGCATTAATTTATGATCTCCGTTCAGTGGATTTACACTGCTGATACTTCCATTCTGTTCGCTGTACCATATTCTGTTATCGGGTCCCCAGAGCATTTGCCATGGGACTTCCAGGTTGGAAATGATGGTGTTGTAGCCAATCCTTACTGAATCTGCACGTGATTTTACAACTGGACTGACAGCCCCACAATTTAGGCCAACGTAGCAACTTGTTGACAAAAGCAACATGATCAGCACTATCCTTATTTGATTAAGCATCAGTTTCATTAGATATAATTTTGCTCATTACTTATAAGTCTTGCCTTCCCAATCATCGGTACGGAAAGAAGAGGCCGGCAGCCCCTCTTTGTTATATAAATTTGCCCCCAAGGGATTATCTGCCCAGGCATACCTGACTGCAACGGGATGCTTAACTTCTTCTGCCCATATTACTACAGAATTGTTTTCTATTCTCGTTTTTGCCCAAACTAATTTCTTATCATCTCCTGCTATTGCAAAATATTTCAACTCTTTACCACCTTTAGCCAATAATCCCATTCCTGTGTTCTTAAAAGTAATAATGACTTTATCTTTTTCAATACGCATTTTATCGTAAGTTGGTCCAGAGCTTAAAATATCCCTATTATAAGCGGTCTTTAGTGCCGCTAAAGCAAGGCGCTCTCCTACAGTTTTCTTGTTTAATGGATGGATATCATTGGTTTCACCAATATCATGTATAACTGCCATACCTGTATTTGATAATCTAAGCGCCATTGATTGTGCCTCTCTTAACTCCGCCCAGGAAGACTCAGCGGGCTGATCTCTTAATTTTCCATAGTTAGCCAGTTGCACATATATGAAAGGTAAGTCCCCCAGCCTCCATTTGTTTCTCCAATCGACGATTAAATCAGAAAACAATTTACGATATTCATAAGCCCTTCCTGCATTCCCTTCCCCCTGGTACCATGCCACACCTTTTATTGTGTAGTTTGTTATAGGGGCAATCATACTATTGAATATCGCTGTTGGTTTTATATTAAACTTAGTGATCCTTTTTGAGGGTAAGGGCTCTAATTTAGCCCCAACATTATATTGCCAATCGTCTCTTAAGTCTATATGAACATCCCCTGAAATAAACTCATACTTCTTGTCAGGATAAAAACCACCCGGCCCATCCGGATTAACAATGCGGACTATAATACGGTTTTTACCAGCTTTTACCAGCCGTCCTGGTACATTATAATTTCTGGACTGACCTCTCATATAAGAATGGCCTACTTTTACACCATTAAAATAAGTACTATCCTTATCATCAATTGCTCCAAAAAAAAGAACAGCATCTTTACCCGCAAGTTGAGATGGAATGTCAATTTCTTTAATTAACCAAACAACACCAGGCAGATTCTTTATATCTGGTTTATCCCAAAATCCCGGAACAGTTAATGTATTCCAGGATGAGCTATTAAAAGACGGATCAATCCAATTATTTCCATTATGAGCTTGTCCAATATCTTGCTTGACAGAAAGGGTGTTCCATTTGTTACTTATAGCTTTATCTGCTGTTGAAATTGCTTTTATTATTTCAGGATCTTTATATTTATTTGCTTCTGCAATAAAGTTTGGAAATTCCTTTAATCCGTCTTCACTCATCCATGCCTCTGCTACCGTAGCGGAATAGCTCGCATTTATAATACCAACTGGAATTTGAGTCTCCTGATATATGTTCCTTGCAAAAAAATAGCCTACAGCTGTAAATTTCATTAATTCTTCAGGGTTGGCTTGTATCCAGCCCTCGGACTCAACATCCTCTTGTACCGAAAAACTCCAGGATGGTTTAATTAAAAATTGTCTGATATTCTTATTCGTTGAAGTCTTAAATTCCTTTTCGTACTTATCCTTTACCCTCTCCATTTTGAATGCCATATTCGACTGCCCTGAACATAGCCAAACATCACCTATTAGAATATCATTGATTTTTATTTCATTTTTCCCTTTTATAGTCATTGTATATGGCCCACCTGCACTCATTCCAGGTAGTATTAATAACCATTTCCCTTCTTTTGAAGTCAGGACTGAATATGACTTGCTATTAAAATTAATTGTTATTTTTTCACCCCCATCAGCCCAACCCCATATTTTTAACGCCTGGTCTCGTTGCAAAACCATACCATCACTGATTAAAGCAGGAAGTTTAACTTTAGCAAAAGCTAAAGATGCGGAGAATGTCCATAATAAAAGCAATAGCTTAATTTTCATCTGACTCTTTTTTATGTTATTATAAAATACGAAATCATTTTTTTATTGATTTATCGATAAAAGCGGATTTCCCTTTGTAAACCATGCGGGAAGTCCAATCCACGTTTTCATCCGTCCAAAATGCATCAGAGGCAGGCAGGCCTAATACAAGAAAAGCTTGAGAACATAAATATAAGCTACCGGTACATATATAATTTTCGGCCAATTCTGGCTGGCTCCCGTAAAAACCAATCCTCAGCCAGCCCTGATCATCAAATGTGCCAGGCGCTTCAATTTGTTTTTTAATAACTGTATACAATGCAAACCTTACTTGTTGCGGGGTCAATTTAGGAGGAAGAGCTTTCATTAACGCAATCTTGGACAATAACTGAAAAGCTCCGAAGCGATAAGTAATAGAACGACCAAGTAAAGGATAAGTTCCCTCTGGTGATATGAGACGTTCCTGCACAGCGGCATATCTGCTGGCTCTGTCAAGAGCCAAATCATAATTATTTTCAGGATCAAGCCCATTCGCTTTAAGGACTTGTAATATTTCCAGGAACATGGGTTGAATTACAAAGCTGTTATAGTAATCCCAATGAAAATCAGGCCCATCTCCATAAGCTCCATCTCCCTTATACCATAATAACATTTGTCTTACCGCATAATCCATCCTCATCTTATCTCCCGAATTATCATATTTCTGTAAAGCTGCTTCAATAATAGCACTAAACAATAACCAATTATTGTAGCCAGGGCTAATAACTCTTGATGATTTTAATGCATTTAAAACATTATTCTTTGTTTTGCTATCCAAATTTCCCCATAACTGATTTGGCGCCCGCAATAGAGCCTGCGCTAAAAATGCGGCATCTACCAAAGGCTGCTTCCCTACATTAAAATTCATAAAATCAGGAGCTTTAGGGTCCGTTGCATTGCGGATACAAATGACAGAAAGTTCTATATATTTTTTGCGAAGTTTACCTTCTTCAGTATCATCAATACCTAATTCCAACCAGGGAGCCATTCCTGCCAATAACCGGCCAAAGGCTTCTAAATGCATAAAATCCTTCCTGGTATCCGGATATTTGGCTTCTAAAGGCATCCGTTTCTTAAGTTCATTTTTACTTAGTGCATCTAAAACAGGATGAGCAATCCGCACCAAGGTTTGCACATAATAATCTCTCTGCATTTTTCCATCTTCTGAAACATTTTGGCTGTATGCATAAAATGGAAAAGAGAAAATGATTATCGCAATAATTCTATTCATAATCGGCTATTTATAGAGATCTGTATAAAAAATCACTTAGATAGATTTCTATATCTTAACATTGCTTCAACATAATAATAATCCGCGTAAGCAAGTGGCACATCCACTTCTCTTTCCTTTGTAAGGTTTCCTACACTATGTTTTAGTATAAAGCCACCATTCTCTCTAGTGGGTGCTGTATAAGCGGGAGAAGAAAGAGATTTGATCATGGTTTCTGCAGCTTTTAGATATTTTTTCCCTTTTTGATTATCTGAATAAGTAGAAAGTTCAATTAGCGCAGAAGCCACCAATGCTCCTGCTGAAGCATCTCTTGGTATTACAGGATATTTCGAAGCATCATAATTCCAGCTAGAAGGAAATCCAGGTTGCCCGGCGTTAAAATCCCAATAGGGAATTTTATCTTCCGGAAGGTTTTTATGATTAAGGAAGAAATCTGCCATTCCTTGTGCGGTTTTTAGAAAACGCTTGTCCAATGTTTCACGATATGCCATTGTAAAACCATAAATTCCCCAGCCCTGTCCCCGGGCCCAGGTAGAATTATGTGCAAAACCCTGATAAGTCTGGCGACTTTCTACTGCACCAGTCTCAGGATTATAATTTACAACGTGATAAGAACTATAATCTGGACGCATATGGTTTTTCATTGCAGTTTCGGCATGTTTTATGGCAATTTTTTTAAAATTTTGGTCGCCTGTGACTTTTGATGCGAAAAATAACAGCTCGAGATTCATCATATTATCTATAATGACAGGGAAATCCCAATATTCCGGCCCGGTAAGCGACTTTATCCGATCCCAGGACTGAATACTCCCAACTTTTGGATTGTATCTGCTGCATAATGATTTAGCAGATTGTACCAGGACATCTTTATAAGCTTCTTTTTTTGTAACGCGATAGGCATTACCAAAACTTGTATACATCATAAAGCCCAAGTCATGTGTACCTTTATTGTCTTTCTGGCTTTCCAAAAATTTTAATTTGTCTTCAACTTCATGGAGTAACATGTCGTCTTTCGTGTACTCATAAAGATAAACTAAAGTACCCGGATAAAACCCGCTGGTCCAGTTTCTGGCAGTACTGGTTACTGAACCTTTTCCTTCTCCTTCATAAGTCTTAGGAAAACGATCTTTCGGTGTGATAGATTTCAGGTATTTATATTGCTTAACTGACTGATCTAAACTGTAATCAATAGTTTTTAATAATTCCCTGCCGGGGTTGATCGTGTTTTTTTTCTGAGCAAAAGAATATCCAACAATAAAGAATAGCAAAGAAACTGAAGTACTAAATATTAATTTCATTTTGATTTAGGGCTTATAATCATTCCTGTTATTTTCCAGCCTGAACCTTCACTATTCCCCAACTTTCTGAAGCTATTAAAGATTGATTAGAACGAAATGCAATTCCTGATTTTGATTTGCTCCAACCAGCTCCTTCGGGATTATCTGGACGATTCATAATTTTTAAATTAAGGGGTTATGGTAATTGTTACTTGTTTAACGACCTTTTGTTCTCCGTATGTATTAGAATTACTGGCTACAAATGTTGCCGTATAAGTGCCTTCTTCCAAATAGATATGACTGAAGTTTTCAGATTTCAAATTCTTAAAGCCTTTTACAGGAATTCCGCGGTCCGGGCCTAAATCTATTGAGCTTCCTAACGTCATTGCAGGAGAAATTGCCCAAACTTCTGAATTGACTGTGCCAAGGGAATTTGGCACCCTTAAGGTTATTAACCCTGAAGTTGGATTAACCGAGCTATTGTGAATAGCTGTATTCAAGAGAGAAGGGTCAGTAAATATATCAGGGAAATTATAATCATAAACGATTTTGAATCCTGTACCGCCAAATAAGGGTTTTGGATTTTCAGTCACATCCGTAATGGTAGAAACATCAATATTTCTTATAAACCAATTCCGTTGTGTTCCAGCTTCTGCATCAGGCTTTTTCTTATACCTGAATGCTATATATAGTGGCTTGCCCTCTTCAAATTCACTAATCAAATCTAACTTACCTGAATTTACAGCAGAAGCAACAGCACTTGTATTCTGTGATTGCGGGGCAAATTTATAATTTTTAGTTACTTCATTTTTCCAGGTCGCTTTAGTGACTTCATTATAACTGTAAATACCACTAAAATCAGTCGAAACCCAAACTGAGAGCAAATCAGGCTGCGTTCCATATTGAACATTTGTTGCAAATTCTGCAGTTACACTTTTTATATTTTCTTTCCTGCCATCTTTAAAATTATAATCATTCAGCATCTCCCCTGAAAAAAAGGTAATCTGATCTGCATCACCTGTAAAATTAAAGTTAACTTCCTGCCCAACTTTATATGTCGCTGAACTTACTTGCACATCAAAGGAAGGAGCTTCCACCTCCACTTTATTACATGCCGATAAATAGGAACCGGCAAATAACACAAGAACACAAAATCTAATATTTTTCATAATTTCTATTATTAATCTACCAACCTTTATTTTGAACCAATGCAGAATTAAGCCCCATTTCATAAGATGGAATTGGCCATAAAACATCTCTATCGCTCACGTTACGATAAGACCATATCACATAATCCAAACTAGAAGACAAATTGGCTTCTGCAATTTCATCTCTGACTAATCTCATATTCTTAATTAATAAGCCCCATCTTACTAAATCTCCTTTTCTTAATGATTCAAATGAGAGTTCTCTTGCACGTTCATCCTGGATAAATTTAAGGAACTCATCAGGCGAACTAATTGCCAGTGCCGGAACGTCAGAAGTAACTGTTGAAGAACTTAACACAGCTGTAGCAGTAGCGCCAACTCCTGCAGAAGAAGTGAATGTAACTGTTGGAGCACTTGTATAACCAGTACCTTCAAAAGTGACTGTAATACCTGTGATTTTACCACTCGTCACCAATGCCGAAGCTGTAGCTCCTTGTCCACCACCACCAGAAATAACAACATTGGTAGAAGAAGCAACATATCCGGTACCTTGTACATTAACATTAATTGATTTGACTACACTTCCAGACATTAATTTTCCATATGCTCTTCTTCTTACATAATTTACTGCTTCTATGGCTTCTGAACTTACTATCCCCGTACCTTGGCTTTCTGCCTCAGCAAACATCAACAATACATCAGAATAGCGTAAAATCGGATAATTTATAGGTGTGTAGACGTTTTCCTTTGGCTTAACTTCCTCATAAAAGCGCCTGTATTTTCCACAGTCACGTTGATAAATTTCTGTAATTGGTTTCGCTGTTTCCCTTGCAGGGTTTCCACTTAAAGAAAAAGGGGCAATAGACCAGTTCCTTCTTAAATCTGCTGAGTTCAATTGAGCGGCATCATCGTACCTTGCCCAATGCGTATATGTGGTATTTAAGAATCCATACGAAAACCCATGATTTGGATCGGCATTAGAACCTCCATTATATTGAATCCCATTATAATGGCCTATTTGACCAGCTTCTCTATATACACCTTGAGTATTTCCCCAGAATTCGACTTCCCAAATACTTTCTCCCACGTCATATTTATCAGAAGAATAATTTATAAATACTTGTCTGAAGTCGGGATTTAATCGATGGTTAGCCTCCGTATCATCCATGATCATTTTCGCCCATTTCCTAGCTTCCTCGTATCTTGAAAGATCACGCAAAGGATAACCAGCCATGTGTAGGTTAACCCGAGCTAGAAGGCCTCTTACAGCAGATTTACTAACCCTTCCTCCAAATCCTAAAGTTCTTATCCCTTTAACTTTAGTTTCTGCACTTTCCATGTCTGCTATAATTTGTGCATAAACTTCTGCTAGCGGTGCCCTAGGTATAGCAATATAATCTGTGGGCAAAATTGGCTCAGTAATTAAAGGTACACCACCAAAATTACTCGCCAGTAAAAAATAAAAATAAGCCCTTAAAAACAATGCTTCACCTTCGATAGCGGCTCTATTTGCATCAGATATTTTTTCAGCTTTATTAATATTTACAAGCAAGAGATTAGCACGATAAATTCCTTCGTAACAGGTTTGCCAAAATGCACTTATATGTGGATCAGTAGAATAGACACTATAAACGGACACACCAATGAGATCTGTAGCTCTATCATAAAAGCCCTCATCAGCATCCATTCCCATTCTTGTTATTCTACCCCCATACAATGTCCCATCTCCCAACTTCGAATATACAGAAGCGAGTGCATTATTTAATTGCTCTTCCGTTTTGTAAAAACTTTCTACAGTTAAAGTATCTTGTGGCTTAGTATCTAAAAATTTATTACAAGATGCAGCAATACATACAATGATTATTGCGCCAAAATATGATATTAATTTCTTTTTCATTTTTATCTCCTTAACGTTATAAAGTAACTTTGACTCCAAAAACCAATATTTTTGCTCGTGGGTATGCAGACCAATCGAATCCTTGTGTTAAGATCGAGTGTCTTGTAGATACTTCTGGGTCCATACCCGAATAATTAGTTACTGTAAATAAATTTTGAGCTGAAGCCGTCAGCGTTATGTTGTTAACACTTATCTTTTTCAGTAATACTTGCGGTATCTTATAAGAGAGTGACACCGTTTTTAATCTCAAATAGGATGCATCTTCTATATATAATGAAGAATATCTACCTAAAGGACCTTGTCCCCCGGCCCTAAACATGGTATTTGATGGATTTTCGGTTGTCCAGCGGTTTATATAGGTTGCGAATTGGTTACGGCTGTTTTGTGGCCTTCCTCCTTCAAAATAAATCCTGTTGGCATTGAACACTTCATTACCATAAGACCATTGAAAGAAGACATTTAGACTGAATCCTTTATAATTAAAATTGTTAGACAAGCCCCCAACATGCTTAGGCATAGGATTTCCTATAATTGTTTCGTCAAACTCATTAACCGTACCATCGCCATTAAGGTCTTTATATTTTATATCCCCGGGTTGAACATCAGCTCTAACATCGCCATTATCATGCATACTTGGTTTTAGCTGATATTTACTACCTATCAAATCAAAGTCAGACGTTTGATAGACACCATCAAAAACATATCCCATAAATAATGCGGCTTGTTGACCTACCTGTGCGGTATACAAAGAAGACCCATTATGTAATGCATCCCAGGTTACAGCACTTAGCATTCTGCTTTCATCTGAGGTAAGTGCCAATATTTTATTTTTGTTAAAACTGATATTAAAAGTGGTGTTCCAGCTAAAGTTTTTTGTGGTAATATTCCTGCTGCTAAGTGTTAACTCCAAGCCGTCATTTTGTATCGACCCAATGTTTTTGTAATTTTTACTGAATCCAAAAATTGTAGGAATATTTGCATTTAACAACAAATCTTTAGTTTTCTTTCTATATATATCAGCTGTAATGTCAATACGGTTTTTAAATAAAGATAAATCATAGCCTATATCTATTTGAGAGGTCGTTTCCCATTTCAAATATGGGTTACCTAATGAAATTGGGTAAATACCTTTAGTTGGATCCCCGTTATTAAATGAATAAGATTGTCCAATTGAAGTTCCCGACATTAACTCCTGATAAGGATAATCAGAAACCCGGTTATTACCCGTTAAGCCATAACTGATTCTAAGCTTAGCTTCTGAGATAAACTTATAGCGCTTCATAAAATTCTCTTCTCCCATTTTCCAGGCAAAAGCCCCTGAAGGGAAATAGGCCCATCTATTTTGAACAGGAAATTTAGAAGAGCCATCAGCTCTAAAGGTCGCTGTTAATAAATATTTTGATTTATAGGTATAATTTGCTCTCCCAAACAAGGAATTTAAGGTGTTGTTAGAGAATGACACTGACATACTTGAAGGTACACCCTCGTCCATACCGCCCAAGCCCAGAGACTCACTGGGGATGAGTTGACTACCCAAACCATAACGGCTGGTTCGTCTTTCCTGAAAATCAATCCCCCCCAGCACGTTAACATTATGATCACCGAATTTCTTTCTGAAATTAAGTGTAGAGGTAGAATTCCAGGTTACATTTTCATATAGTGCCAGCGATGCTTGAACACCTCTTGAATTGGACGGCAAAGTAGCTGAACCTCTGGTTGTTCCGGAATTGTAAAAATTATAACCGTTTCCGGAGTCTTTGATATAACCTGCAGTTGTTTTAAATTGTAAGCTCTTGCTAATATCGTAGGTGAGGTAAGCATTGGCATTTAAACTCGCGCCTTTAGATTGCCTGTCTTCATTTTCTAAGGATTTTACAGGGTTTATGGCGAACAAAGTTGAAGATAGACTTTCATCTACATCACCATCAATAAAATCTTCGTCTATATCACCACCGATAATTTCCCCATCCTCAATTATCAGCTCTTCTCTACCAGTTACCGGCCTGAATGCCCATGTACTATACATCAGATATCCATAAGCGTGCCCAGCGGTACCGGCATTACTTGCTGCGACTTGCCCAATCGATTTTTTATCGGAATAAGATAAATTCAGACCACTTCTAAATTTCTTATTTATGGTATGATCTAACGATACTCTTGCAGTTGCTCTTTTTGAACCACTATGAATAATTACACCATTCTGGTTATACAAAGAGCCTGAAATAGCATACTTAGTTTGCGCATTACCTCCTCTTATTGATAAGTTATGAATGTTTGTTGCGCCATTTTGAAACACCAGATCCTGCCAGTTTATACCCTTAATTTTCTTGTAACTTTCTAAGGTCTTACCATCTTCTTCGTAATCTGCATGTAAGGGGTCTAACTCAGCTCTTGTATAAATACTTTTTATGGCAGAAGAATAATTATTTCTTTCTAACTGATAATTAACAAAATCATAGGGGTTCATCATTTCCATTTGCTTGGTCACTTTCTGAAAACCGAAAGATCCGCTATAGAAAACGACAGGAGCACCTGCTTTTCCTTTCTTTGTTTCGATTACAACTACCCCGTTCGCTCCCCTGGCACCATAAATAGCCGTTGCTGATGCATCTTTCAGAATGTTCATTTCCTCAATATCATCCATATTTAAGGTTGAAGGATCAAATTCCTCAAATGGGAATCCATCAATAACATACAACGGGGAAGTACTTTGTGTTAAGGAACCTGCACCCCTGATGGTGATATTGACACCTTCAGAACCGGGCTGTCCATCTGAAGCGGAAACCTGTACCCCGGCAATCCGGCCTGCTAATGCTTGCTCAAAAGACATCACAGGCGCCTGAGCCATTTCTCCCACATTTACTTGTCCAACAGAACCCGTTAAATCTGATTTGGCAACCTCACCGTAACCAATTACAACGACTTCTTTTAAGGCCTTTTCGTCTGGTTGTAAAATAACATTTAGCTCTGTATTTCCTCCTACGGGGACTTCTTTCGCATAAAATCCTACGTAAGTAAAGACAAGTACATCCTTACTCGTTGCCGGAACCGAATATTTCCCATTTACATCTGTAAATATCACTTTATTGGTATTCTTAACTTTTATGGAAACGCCCGGTAAGGATTCCTTCGTTGTACCGTCAGTAACAGTACCCTTTATAGTTTTACTTTGTGAAAAGACATCGTCTATAAAACCGAACATGGCTATAGACATAGTAATTGCAAAAACTGATCTCCTCTTAAAACATCGTAATCTTCTTAACATACTGGTTTAGGTTTAGGTTAATGTTATTGTCATTTCTCTTTGTGAAGTACTTATGATGCCTGCATCAATGCGGTTACGTACCCGTATATAATTATGTATTTATTATTTTTTAGAATAAAACTATGCATGAATACAAACTGAAAAAGTTACTAGAAAGCGGTAACGTACACGTAAATTAATAAAAGTTTCTTAAATACCAAACAGTTAACTACTTATTTAAAAAAACTTTCTATTATATATACCCCTATGGGGCTTATCTTTTTCATTTACCTTATTTCCGAAAAAGTCTAATCCACCATTGTTTAATATAACCTTACCCGAATTTAAGGCGGGCGAATGAGCGCGAAGTTTATATCCGTCTAAAGTGTTTAAACCTATACTGCCTGTACCTGGATTGACAAATAAGGGATCACTGATAAGTTTGGCCTTATCTTCTGGTTCACCATCAGGGTGAAATCCGTAAAATAGATTATTACTGATTGTTCGATTTTGAATTCCTTTTCCTGAGCTTGCAAGGCCATAAGTGGCCTGTTTACTTTTATTGTAAATAATATTATTATAAAATCCATAGGTATGGCTATTATTTGCTTTTTCTCTAATAATAACCGGTGAAACATGCGCCCCAATGTAAAACACATTATTATAGACTTCAGCACCAGAAAATGCATAGTTAAAATACACCAAAGCTCCCTTATCATTTTGACTAAGGTTGTAACGAACTTTGATATTATCGTCTCTCTTATGCGTACAAAACCACACTAATCCATGTGCATTATCATGGCTGTAACTATATTGCCAAACCGTACCAGGACTATTAATATCAGGATCATAAAGACTACCATCGGCATCGGGTGAGCGATTCAAAAATCCCTCATTATATTGAAAAACAGTTCCGCTTACAGTCCTTGAAAATATAGTATTACCAGTAATATCCGTTGCAGTTTCATAACACAAATTATGTTCTACAACCCCACCCTCTGTCATTCTGATAATCATGGCATTTTTTGAGATGTGATGGATAGTATTATTTCTGATAATCAGATTGGTTATTTTTCTATTTTCCCATTGCTCCCCTTCCGGATAATCAAATACTGCCGTTTCATGACTGGTTGCGATCCCCTGGTTTTGGATATGATGAATGTGGCAATTTTCTATTAAAATACCATTGTATCTGGTAGATTTGACTTTGTCTGCAACAGTTGTAATATAAATACCAGCCGTACGCTTTTCTTTATGTCCATTTCCTATCATCCCCTTTATATGATGAATATGAAGGTTCTTTAAGTGAATGTGATTTATAGTTCCATAATTGGCAGCTTTTATCTCAACTCCCCTCCTATCTCCAGGAAGCTTAGCATCATTCACTATTTCAAGATTGCTAATCTCCCAGTATTCCTGATTATACAAACTGAATACACCTTTACCTTCCATTCCATTTCCATCAATCAAAGGCTTTGGACCAATCCCGTATTGATCAATGACTATTGGCTGTTTTTGTGAGCCTGAACCTTTTGGACAAAGTTGTCCTGTCCACCTACTTCCTGCCTTCAGCAAAATCCTTGTGCCCGGACCGAATGTCAGCGTATTCACTTTATTTAATGTTTGCCATGCCGACCGCTCTGATAGCCCGTCGTTATTATCATTACCGGTTTCTGAGTCTACATATACTGTAGATGTAACTATAGTTTGTGCAAACGAAGTATTAGGGATAAAAGATGGCAAGAGCGTAATTTGATTGATTTTTTTTGCATTGATCATTCGATTGGCATTGGCGGCTAACTTTTTAACCATGCTCGCATAACTGTCTTCCACAAAGGCTTCTCTTACCTGACGTTCATAACCTTTTAAAGTATATTTCTCTTCTTTATAAACTGTCTGCCGCATTTTTTCGAATTGTTTTTGCAAATCGTTAATGGTTATAGGGATTAGTCCCTCATCTACCAGCATTTGTTTTAATTGAATGAGTGCATTGCTAAAACGATAATCAAAAAAAGTCTGCTCGTCATAACTTACAGGACCATAAATCACTTGTTTATTCTCAACAATTTTCTTCCTGGATGTATTCGTATCTTCTAAATCCTTCAAAAAATCCTGATAATTTTTATACGGCCATAAATTCCTTTGGATCAATAACTTTTCCTGAACCTTTATTAGGGCGAGTGAATCCAAGGCCTTCTTTCTAAGTATTTCAACACTGTTATAAACTTCTGCCCGATAGCGCAACATTTCCCTCTGTAATTCCTGTTTTGAGATGCTGATTCCATTGACAGAACCTAAATCTGTTGTTTGTCCAGACGCTACTAGTCCAGAAATTAAAACACTGAGGAGGATGCTTAATAATTTATATCTCATGATGGCTTATTTGTAATTCAGAACTTAATGATAATGGAATTTTAGAAGTGGTACTCCATTTTTCAGGTAACCCCTTATTAAAATTTTCGTATTTATATTGGGCACATACGGAAATACCATAACCAAGAGTTAACAAGAACGTACCAATGCATTTCATTTTATAAATATCCATAATTACGGTTACGTACACGAAAATATAAATATTTCTTAGCTTTCAATGAACTTTATGAAAAAAATTAAGAAAAGAACAAAATAAAATCACCTGATAAAGAAAGGTTTACAATTATAGAACCGATAAAAGCCATCGCGAACAAAGCTTACTCAGAAATGAATTTATTATTTAAAATAGATTTTAAAAGTAGTCCCCACATTTACTACACTACTGGCATGAACTTTACCACCCATCGCTTCAATTTGGTTTTTAGCTATAAAAAGACCAATGCCCTTGGCATCCGGATTTCCATTAAATGTTTTATACATCCCAAACAGCTTGTCACCATGCTTTTCCAGGTCAATCCCGATTCCATTATCTGATATCTGTAAAACCAACTGATTATTTTCTTTGAAACAATCAATTTTTACTTCCGGCTTTCTACCGGGATGACTATACCTTATGGCATTAAATATAAAATTCTGTAGGATGCTTTCCAGGTAGGCAGGATTATAATCGACTAGAACATCACAATTTACAGGCTCCTTAATAACAGCATCCTTGGCAACGATTTCCTGATGGAGTGCGTTAATAGTTTTACTAATGTAATACTGAAGATTTAATGGTTCAACATTTATATGGATACTGTTTTTTATATTAACAATCTGGTTGAGGTTCATCAATGTTTCATTGAGTGAGGTTGAGGCTCTTTTCAACATACTCCCCAATTCTTTTCTTTCTTCCTCATTGCTAGCTTCGGCAATTAAACTTATTATGCCATCTATATTACTGGCATGGGAACGTAAATTATGTGAGACGATGTAGGAGAAGTCGACCAACCTCTTATTCTGTTCTGTAACCAATGTAATGGAATCATTCAATATTTTCTCTGCTTCTTTATGGGCAGTTATATCAATCATAATTCCACGTAACAAAGTGGGTTTCTGCCCATCAGAAATCACATTAACAATATCCCTTAACCAAACTAGAGTCCCATTCTTATTTAACATTCTATATTCGAATTCGTGAGACTTAAGTTCTTTTGTACACATCATACAATAATCCACAACCCAACTTCTATCATCCGCATAAATATGATCTGCCCAAAATGTTGGTGAAGCCAACCATTCTTCGGGAGTATAACCTAGTATTTGCTCCGACTTTTTACTGATAAAAGTAAACTCGAAATTGTCAGGTCTACCTTCCCAAACAATTCCATCTATGGTATTGATCAAAGAGGCTATTCTTAATTGCGAATGTTTCGCTTCTTGTTCTGCAGACATCCTTTCCGTCACATCTTCAACTATGCCAATGTGACTAGTTTGAATCCCTACATCATTCCATAATGATTTAACAGTTAAATTAGCCCATAATAAATGTCCGTCTTTATGCTTATAGCGCTTTAACAGTGTAAACTCATCAATTTCACCAGATTTCATTTTTTTCATCTTTTCAAAATCATCCGTTAGATCATCCTGAAAAGTGATAGACTGAAAATCGGTTTGATAAAGTTCTTCTTCAGTATATCCTAAAATAGAGCAAAATTTATGGTTAACACGGATGAAATTCCCTGTTTTCGAATCTACCTCCGCAATGCCAATTGGTGCTTTTTCAAATATGGTTTTAAAACGAAGTTCACTTTCCATGAGTTCATTGGCTTGTTTATTTACCAGCTGTCTCAATTTTTCCGGTTTCTGAAATAACCTATAGGCTTGTAATCCAAATACAGTTGCAAGTGCAAGTCCCAGTAAGAAAGAATAAACAAGCTGTATCCATATTCCGTTTTCATCGGCAACTACTATATATAATTTCCAGTCACCATCTGGTATAAGGATACTTTCGTAAGTAGCATTTTTGAAGTCCTTTTTAGTGCGTAAAAAGAATGTTTCCTTGCCATTCTTTTCGTTTTTCTTTGAAAATTGAAAAAAGAATTTGTTATTTTTATTGTTATAAATTCCTGCTTGTTCTAAAAACTTGTCTAACTTAAGTACAACCGCAGAAAACCCCCAGAATTTCCCATTATCAAATAATGGTAAACGCCCAATAATTCCGTATCCACCTTGTACCAATGGAATCGGACCGGAAAAATACATCCTTCTGCTATTTATAGTTCTTAAAGCACCGGCTGCAACTTCATTTGATCCTTTAAGGATATTTAGGCCTAAAGCTTTTTCGTTTCCTTTTAAAGGGTAGGTATATTTAATAGTGCCACCTGGCACCAACTGCACAGTCTGGATCATTGAATTCGAATCCACTAATTTCGCTCCCACTTTTTCGAAATCCACTGGTACTCCATTTTCGTCAAGTGTTATAGCAAGTGTTAATGTAGCTGTATAACTGTTCTTTAAGGATTGCTCTATATTTTGCTTTACAACATTAAGAATGCTCAACATTTCCTGCCTTTCAGCATCCCTAATGATAAGGTATTTCTGTTTCGTTATGAAACCTATAATAAGGAGCAGGAATAAAAACACGGATAAACCGGCAACTTTTGGTCGACTAAAAACCGCAGCCAACGAATCGAAAATACTTTTCTTTGAACTCATACAATTTGCATCATCAGGAACTAAAATTAGTTTCTGCAATGGGAGTCTCTAATATAACAAAATTGATATTGATATTTTAATGTGTCTACATCATCTGATTTTATTTATAATGATACTATTTTTACTTAAAATGAAGCTAATTAAGATTATTTTTAAGAAATTGACAACTGAATCTATTCCCATATTATAAAAGCGATGTTCCAAAGGATGAAAACATTTCTTAGTTTCCTAATCGCATTATGCTTTTTTGCCTGCAATTCTTAGACAGAAAAACAGTTGACCATTGAGGGGTTACAAATGCATTTCTTAGTGAAGCTTTTCAGAATGGATTGTTATGGGCGAAATACGATTTACGGTGCCATTAAACCCTGTAACACTCTTTGGTAAGCTTTCATGTTGAATCTGACTATGAGCATCTGCTTTATAGCCTTGGATCTCGGCTTTTCCAGGACTAGATTTTCTAGCTATTTTGATAATCTCATAAGATTTATAAGCGGGCTCATCATGGCCAATCAAACTCCTTGGGCCACCTCCCAGGCAGCCAGAATGCAAAAGTGTAACTTGTTCCTTCGATGCTGGATAATAGACATGTTGATGTCCTGATATATACATATCTACTCCATGATTTTTTAAGAAAAAAAGTGTCTTATCCGCCTCATCTAATACTTCTCCAGGTTTATTCTTTGCATCAACAATAGCATATAAGGGTAGATGTCCCAAAACAATCTTTCCCCGTGCTTTAATAGCAACTGAAGATAAGAGTTGACCTTGCATCCAGGTTTTGACTTCATCTGGAATAATTGCAGAAGAGGCATCCCAACTTATAAAGAATATATTATTCTTTATATAGGAAAAGTAATATGGGAAATGATGATCATCCACAAAAGTTAGGTTGATCTTTCTCTTATTCTGCAACCAAAATTTAGAAGCCGAGTTTCGATCATTAATGTAATTAGGCGAGGCATCATGATTACCAAGCGTAAACCCAAATGGGATACCTTGTTTATGAAGCGGATCTAACACAGTCGATTGAAAGCCATTCCACATGTTGTCCAATTGTTGGATGGTAAGTGATTTCTTTTGCCCTGCAACCATATCTCCTGCACATAAGACAAGATCAGGTTTAATGATTTCAATTTTGCTAATGATATCATGTACCTCGTTGCTATAGCTTACTGACCCATAACTATCATTCAAATCCGAAATCAATAATATTTTTAAATCCTTGTTACGTTTCTCTTTGTTGAGCCTGCTTGCGGAATTCAACTGGTAAGCCTTATCCTTGGTCCACATCTGTGTATTTTCAGGATGGGATTGTGCAGAGCTACTCTGAAAAAAGAGATTTGTCAGAACCAATAAAAACAGGCTATTTTTTAAAAGCATCTTATACATTTGATTATGTTAATCATGAAAGTTCAAATAGATTGTAGTTTTTACATTCTACTAAAAGTACGATGACGATTCTTTAAGCCATTTATCGCTACGAAAATAAAAATAATAAGCCCAACAATATAGCATGTATATACAATAGATTCATTTTCCTGATTACTTTGATTAGAGACTGAGATTGCTAGCAAAGCCCAAATACCGACCAACGCATACTCACGGAGATTTCTCATTCTGATCATAATAATATTGATAAGACCTGCAATACAAATCATGATTATAGTCCAGCTAAGATCAGAAATACCCCATCCGTCCCAATTGATCTTGGTAAGGAAAGCTGCAATATTAGCAATCAAAGCAACAGAAATCCATCCAGCATACAGTGCAAATGGCCAAAATACCAAAAGATACTTGATAAATGGATGTTCATCTAACTCCATACGTAGATTGATAATTATTTTTAACAGAGAAACCAGTATAACCACCATAAGAAGTACAGACATGCCTGTATAATCATACAACCAAGCTATGACCCACAGAGAATTAGCCATACACGATAATACAAACCACCAACCTACTTTACCTAATAAAGGATCCTCAACGTCTT
This sequence comes from Pedobacter sp., assembly GCF_041645105.1. Lineage (GTDB taxonomy): Bacteria > Bacteroidota > Bacteroidia > Sphingobacteriales > Sphingobacteriaceae > Pedobacter. The sequence goes on along the minus strand of NZ_JBAZQQ010000001.1, from coordinate 1,378,798 downwards.
TTTTAAAAAGTCCCCGCCCTGTGTAAAAAACAAAACCCAGTAAGCCAAGATAAATAAGTCCCCAGATAGAAAAGGCATATCCTGCTGGAGTAAAATAGTTGAAATATTTATCCGACATAGTTTTCATTGTATTACCGTTTAATATGCCGGTGTTAGAAAGGTAGTTAATCACTATGGTGAAAACTAAGGCAATGCCATTGGTTACTGGAAGTACTTTCTTCATATTTTCAATTATCACATCAGCACTTAATCAAAAAAATAAAAGCGCTGATATGATTACAACAATGACATCGTATTTGTTTTATTTTACTATCTCAATTTCATCACCTGTGCTTTTCATCCTAACTTTTATTCTTCCCGAGGTCGTTAAGTCAGCACCTGAAATTACTTTGCCAGCTTGCTGCTGTGCGATAAATGATAGAGATAACCCATTAGGACCAATCAGCTTTGCTCCTATCCCTCCATCAACAGGTATCATTTTAACCTGGTGCGCAACAGAAGCATTCTTTTCTCCTGGGATTATAAAATAAGCCTGGACAGTTTTCCCTTTCGATTTCTGGTGGATAACTCCTGTAGATATTGGAGTGTTTTTCTCTTGCTCTACTTTATAAATCCAACCTCTTCTTAAAGGCTCGGTTTGTCCACTCGCCGCACTTGCCTGCAAGCCATTTCCTTTAGTCGGCACCGGAAGTATTTGAAGATTAGATTTTTTACCCGTTAATACCAGGTTATCCTTACTAACCTGGTATTCAAATTCACTTTGAAATAGGGACTCGTACAAATGCTCCTTTGTATCTTCAGGATCCAGCCAGTCTAACACCAGCCATACCCCTGGTTTAATAAATAAAATATCTCTTTGATGACTGATTTTAACCAGAGGATCTGGGTTCTTTTCACCGATATAACGATAATCTGCATAACCATTTTTGTAAGTGGCACTTAGAAAATCAGATTTATCATTACTTACCCAGATAGCATCATTTGGTTTATTATTTTCATATAAAATCCGTTGTCCATAACGATACTGGCTTAATCCATCTGGAATGACGGTATTATGTGCCAAAGAAGATTGATAGTACTTTCTCCATGGGCTCTTTCTATTGTATATATAAAATCCTGGATCTATTAAAAATAGTTCACCATTGGCAAACAGCTCAAAGCTCAGTTTATCTTCCTGTTGATGAGCAGCACCATATGGCCCTGCTTTTATTACCATATAGTTATCATTTTTACCCCAACCAGACCGCATGACATAATAACCAGCCCAATTTAGCGCTACAGAATTATAAGGGGGTTTAGTCCCACTTGTCCCGCTGCTACCAAACCAATTTAAAACACCATTATCATTTATAGCTCTGGAGATCCCCCTGATTTTTTTACGGATATCCTTACTATCGCCATGCGATTGTACCATTTCATTGAAAGCTGGAATAGTGCCATCTGGCCTGGAAATCTTAACCAAAAACTCTCCCATACTTTTCAGTTTCCCGGTAAATGCGTCAGGTGCAGAAATTCCGGCAGATTGAGATACAGCCATGAATTGTGCAAAGCTACCCATTACCCCTTGATGATACCTTGGACATAATTCCTTTTCCACTCCGTCCGGATAAACGACATGCTCCATCTGATCTAATCCTCTTTCTAGTGCCCATTTGGCCCATTCTGTAGATTTTTTTAGTTCAGGAATTGCTAAAGATGCTTTTTGTAATACTTGTGCATCTACAACACCCATATTATGATAGCCCAGATAAGGATATTTTTCCATCCTCAACAAATGATTGTTTATTCCCTGAAGAATGGTTACAAAGTCTTTACTACTTAAAGAAGGAGATTCCATCACCGAAAATAAGCCTAGAATGGTCGCGTTAAGCCTGGCTGATACTGATAACTTACTATAGACGAGCCAGTCTATTTCTACCGGAATGCGACTATCTTGTTTTTCATTTAAAGGAACCGGGAATTTCTCTATAAAATCCCGCATTAGATAAATGGCTTCTGCAGCAAAGCGTTCATCATTGGTTTTTCTATAAGCAGAGACAATTTCAGGTAGGACTCTAAATCTAACCGTATTTACAACCCATTCCGGATTTACATCCTTCCCCCCTTTGGCAGTTGGATTGTATAACCAATCAATTCCATTACTGAAAGTATGGGTGGCACCCTGATATGAATAAGTCCGCTCCAATAAGCGTTCTGCTTCTTTTTGTTTTATACCATCGGACCTTAACTCTGATATGCTATATACCTTTTGTGCATAGCTTTTGTGCTTAATGAAATAAGCATGGAGCTCCTTGGCTGCTTTTGAAAAATCTTTCTTTTCGACCGCAGACTTTACCTTGCTTAAACCGGATATTTTATAATCAAACTGACTGTAGAAGTCTTCCTGGCTTAAGGAAAAAACAGGGTAATCATACAAGGGCTTTTCCATCTTTATCAAGGCGGATACTTTGGTAAAACTGGAAAGCATAATGCTCGTTAGCAATAAGGTTAGTAACCTTACTAAATGTTTTTTTTCTATATAATTCATTCAAGAAATCTATTTAAGGCTCTACTTTAATTTCAACTTCTTTAACAATCTGCTGACTGGCATATAAATTTGTATTGGCAGCAATAAAAACTACCTTATAAATCCCATCTTTGGCAAATGTATAGCTGAAATCATTAACTGTAGGATTGCCATAGCCCTTAATTGCTGTGGCGTAATCAGTCCCGAGATTAATATCGTCAGCAAAGTATGCCGGACTGATTCCCCATTCATCTATAGTCGGTTTTTGAGGCGTTCCATTTGCGGGAGCTATTGGATTAAAAATCATGATTGAAGCTGACCATCCATCTGAACGGGAAGTGATCGGGTTATCGCGCGAAACCAATTTAAACTTAGTATTTGAGTAGGTCCCCAGATTTGAGCGAACTCCTGAAGCGGTTAATAAATCCAACTTAAAAGAAGACATCCTCCACCTCGTACTGGCAACAGCTGGTCCAGTTGGAGAGTCAAATTTAAATGCAATATAAAAAGGCTTTCCAGGTAGCTTTAAATCAGAAATATTAACCACCCCTGATTCAAACCAACCTAAATTACTTCCCCAGGCGCGAGGTTGAGCGATGATAAATCTACTGCTGATGTCTTGCCAAGTAGCATTATTGACATGATCATATTCATAAACCCCATCAAAATTTGTAGAGAACATCACCTTAAAAGTAGCTGGAGAAGCAACAGGCAATGATGGGGCAGTAGCCTCCTGGTCGTGTGTTTGAAAAGAAAGCGTCACTTCAGTAATATTATCTATCCGAGGCTCTTGTCTGAAACGATAGTCGCTACCAGCTTCTCCTGAGAAGAAGGATATCGTTCCCGGATCTCCTGAAAATTTAAACTTTACAGGCTCATTAACTTTAACGGTTGCAGATTCTACACTCACATCAAAGCTTAGCTCAGGCAGTTCTTCTTTTTTACTGCATGCTCCTAAGGATACCGTTAAGAGCAGTGCTAAATATATATGTAATTTCATCGAAATGTTTTTAGTAAATATTACCACCCTGGATTTTGCACTAAACCCTGATTTAAACCTATCTCCCTTGCAGGTATTGGCCATACCTCATCTTTCTGCCGAACATTTGTAAAATAGCGGCTATGTACTGACCATGTGCTGGCAGCACCTGTTACCATATCCTGGGCTTCATTTTGCATATTCTGATAGAATATCCCCCAACGTACCAGGTCACTCTTTCTTAAATTCTCAAATGCCAGTTCTCTGGTACGTTCATCTTGTAACAATTTGAGAAAATCTGCTTTGGTGCCAATCTCAGCAATGGTAAAATCTGCTTTTGTAGCTGCAATCTGGCTAATAACAGCAGTTGCAGTAGCACTTTTACCACCAGTACCTGTAATGGTAACTATCGGTGCAGAAGTATAACCAGAGCCCTCATCAGTGATGGAAATATCTGTGATCTTACCACCAACTACTGTTGCGGTTGCAGTAGCCCCTGTTCCACCTCCACCCGTAATAGCGACTGTAGTTGTAGCTGGATAGCCTGTACCTTGATTAGTAATTACTATATTTCTCACCAATTCTGCCTTCAGATTTTTCCCATATCCTCTTCTTCTTACTTTATTCAGCGCTTCTACTGCTTCAGGTGTTGGTCCTTCATTAACCATATTATCTGCCTCTGCAAACATCAGCAGCACATCAGAAAAACGTAATAAAGGATAGTTCTGAGGAGTATCATTTTTTGATTTAGGTTTAATCAGTTCATACTCCCTTCTCCATTTTCCGCTTAATCTGCGGTACATATCTGCAACTGTGGCTGGCGGATAAACTTTTGCTCCATTATGTGCAGCGCCATAGTAAAAAGGTGCTATAGTCCAGTCTCTTCTTAGATCATTAGAATATTCTAAAACTACCGATCCAATGGTTTTGCTTTCCGAACCATAAAGCATAAAGTGACTGGCTGTAGTTTGTATATAGCCATAAGCATATCCAATCAAATCGTTTGTTGCATTATCTGTGTGATGTGCCCTGATGCCATTGTTACTGCCCACCCGTTTAGACTCGGAATATGTACCATCTGCAAAACCCCAGAATTCAACCTCCCAGATACTTTCTTTCATATCATATAGATCCTGGGCATAATTGATAAAAATTTGCTTGTAACTGGGATTCAAAGCATGGACATAACCATCAGCAGGATCAGGATCCATTACCATTTTGGCCCATTTACGAGCCTCTGCATATTTAGACACATCATTAACAGGATGACCGGCCATGTGTAGACAAACCCTGGCCAGGATTCCTCTAACGGCCGACTTAGATATTTTACCACCAAAGCCAACTTTACCTGCAGTACTAACCATAGCTTCGGCTTCGGTCATTTCTTTAATGATAAAATCATAAATCTCTCTTTTAGAAACACGAGGGAAATTCGTTTCGGTCGGCGAATCGTTGGTTTTTATTTTTAGAGGAACATCGCCAAAATTAGTCACCAATAAAAAGTAATAATAAGCCCTTAAAAACTTGGCTTCTCCAATTATCGTATTTCTCTTACCTTCGTTCATTGTAGGTCGGCTGACGTTCTCCAATAGCACATTTGCACGATTGATACCATCATACATGGCTTGCCAAAATGCAGTCACCAATGGATCAGTAGCAGCCGTTTCGTACACAGAAACTCCAGTTTTTTCATTTCTTCCATAAAATGCCTGATCAGCATCCAGCCCCATCCGGCCTAACATATTTGAGCCATAAGTATTATTACTCCCCAAAATATCATAAACAGAAATCAGAGCTCTGTTTAAATGGTCTTCTGTAGTATAGTAATTCTGTTTGGATAGAAAATCTTTAGGCTCTGTATCAAGAAAGCTTTTACAACCACCTAATGCAAAGACTACAATAAGTACAATAGATTTAAATATATATTTCATATTCGTTGATTTTAATATTAAAACGTTACCTGTGCACCAAAAACAAATGTCCTCATACGTGGATAGGATGACCAATCGAGCCCCGGAGTAAGGATACTATGACGAACTGAAACCTCTGGATCCATCCCCGAGTATTTTGTCCATGTGAATAGATTTTGCCCGGATGCAGATAAACGCACTGTACTTATCTTTGCTTTTGAGGTCAATCTCTTTGGAAGAGTATAACCTAGAGCAACTGTTTTTAGCCTGAGAAAAGAACCATCCTCTATTAATCGTGTGGAATAAACTCCTGCTGGCCCTCCGCCATTGACCCTAAAAATTTTACTGGAGGTATTTTCTTCTGTCCACCGATCTTGATAGGAAGCAAATTGATTCAATAATATTCTGCTCGACTGATTTCCTTCAAAAAAAGCTTTGTTCACATTCAGGATATCATTCCCATAAGACCATTGGAGAAATACGTTAAGATCGATTCCTTTATATGCGAATGTGTTTGAAAAACCTCCGGTATGTATTGGTGCAGTTCTACCAATATTTACGCGGTCATTGCCATTAATTACACCATCACTGTTGACATCGCGATACTTGATATCCCCTGGTCTAGGCTTTATTGTAACATCAGGATTATTTGTAGGCAATCCGGGTTTTAAAATGTATTTCCCATCTGGGGCAACATCAAAATCTTCATAACCATATACCCCTTCCCAGATCATCCCAAAAAAAGTAGCGGCTGATTCACCAACACGTGCTATATATGGGAAGTCTGTATATAAATTATCAAAGGCAACAGATGAAAGCATAAACTGCTCATCTTTTGTTAGTGCCAGGATCTTGTTCCTGTTGAAACTGATGTTAAAACTACTGGTCCAGCTGAATTTCTTATTTTTAACATTAATTGTTTGCAAAGTGATCTCTAAGCCTTCATTTTGAAGCTTCCCTATATTCTTATATGCAGTTGAAAACCCAGTTACATAAGGAACATTTGCATTTAACAATAGATCGGAAGTCGTTTTTCGGTATACGTCTACTGTTAATTCAATTTTATTCTTTAAAAAACCTAAATCTATCCCCAAATCTGCTTGTGTTGTCGGCTCCCATTTCAGGTCTTTATTACCCATATTAGTCTGACGGATACCAGGAATAGGAGTTGCATTATTAAAAGAATAAGAGCCATCAAATGGCATTCCTAAGGCGGGGTCATAGCTAAAGTCGCCAACCCTATTGTTACCCGTCACTCCAATACTTGCTCTTAATTTTGCGTCTGAAATGAACTTGATATCCTTCATAAAAGATTCCCGACTCATTCTCCATGCTAAAGCAGCTGAAGGAAAATACCCCCATTTCTTTAAAAATTTTGAAGAACCATCTGCACGGTACGTTAGGGTCGCCAGATATTTACTATCATAAGAATAATTGACACGACCAAATACAGATGTCATAGTTGACAAGATGTATCTGGAAGAATTTGGACGTGGAATTCCTTCATTTAATCCCCATACACCCAATTGTTCATTAGGCAAATTCTGGGCACTTAATCCAAACCCTTCTCCAGTTATAGATTGTAAACTAAATCCTCCCATCACATCAAAACGGTTTTTCTTATTCAAGATCTTTTTCCAGGTAATGGTATTTTCATTTGAATACACTCCCCTTTCTGAATAGTTGACACCTCCATTTACACCGGCTGTATTTCCTGGGCGATCAGGAGTACCACGATGAGTTTTAGAATTGTAAAAAATCTTACTCTTGTCCAATACATTATCTATTCCTCCCTGTATTTTTATCTCCAGGTCTTTCATAAGATTATATGTAAACCATGCATTTGTACGAAAGTTAGTTGTATACCGTTCTCTGAGTTCGTTTTCTACAGACAGCATTGGATTGATTCTATAATCTGCTGTTTGGTCTATACTAGAGTCGTATAAATCATCTTCAATATCCCAATCTTCTTCATCTACCGGTCCAATACCTTTAACCGGTCGATAGCCCCATGCCGAATAGAAAAGAGAGCTACTTGCAGCACTCGCAGCCCCTGTAGATGAAATCAAACCATAGTTCATATTATGGCTATAATTAACATCAATTCCGGCCCTTAATTTTGAATTTACTGTTTGTATCAAAGCCACTTTACCTTGATACCGTTTAGATCCGGAATTGATAATACTACCACCTTGATTAAATATAGAGCCTGATACAGCATAACGAGTTTGTTTTGTACCTCCTCTTAAAGCCAGACTATGAATATTTGTGCTCCCATTTTGCAATATTTTATCCTGCCAATTTACACCTTTAATGCCTCTATAACGTTCCAGATCACTGACTGTAGCAATTCCATCTACATCAAAAATATCCCTGAAAAAGACCTGAGTAGCGATAGAAGGTGACCTTTCCAATTCATATTTAACAAACTCAAAAGGATTCATCATTTCCATTCTTTTATTGGCTTGCGCAATCCCTACTCGTCCGCTATAAGAAATTGTCGGCATGCCTTCGTTACCTTGCTTGGTTTGTACTACGATAACACCATTTGCACCTCTGGCTCCATAAATTGCCGTCGATGAAGCATCCTTTAAAACGTTAATGGATTCAACATCATCAGGGTTTAGTGATTTCGCATCAAAATCTTCAATCGGGAATCCATCAATTACATATAGTGGGGCAGTACTTTGTGTTAATGAGCCTGCTCCACGTATTACAATATTCATCCCAGATCCCGGCTGGTCTTCATTTGAAGTTACATTCACTCCTGCTACTCTACCCGCCAAGGCCTGCTCAAAAGATTGAACTGGCGCATTTGCTATGTCCTTTATACTTACAGAACCTACTGCTCCAGTAAGATCACCACGTTTAACTGTTCCGTACCCAACAACCAATACTTCGTCTAAGTCAGTCTGTATCGGTTTTAAAGCAACATTAATAGTAGTTCGGACACCGACTTTAAAAGATTGGGGAGCATAGCCTAAATAAGAGAATATCAATATGTCTTCAGGATTTGCTGAAATACTATACCTCCCAATGTCTCCTGAAACTACTACTTTGTTTGTAGTTTTATTTTTTATGCTTACTCCAGATAAGGGTTCTTTTGTTTCACTATTGATGATTACTCCCACTATATTTTTAACGACGGCTTGAATAGCCGCCGGTTTATTCCTTTCACGAATCATTACAGCCTTATCTTCTATTTTATAGATGAGTGGCTGGTCTTTAAAACATATATTAAGAATTTCCTCTATCGAAGCTCCTTTAATATTTATGGTTACCGGCTTCGTACTTTTTATGAGTTTTAGGTCATAGAAGAAGTCATAGCCACTTTGAACCCGAATGGTATTGAACACCTTCTCCATAGATTCATTTTTAACATTCATGGTTATTTTTTGTGCAAAGCTGCTTGCACTAACCTGTGAAATCATTATAGTTAAAAAGAAAAAAATCAATCTCATAACCTGTATTAATTTTGTTAAAGCGGAAACAGAACCGTGACGCTTAAATTGAGTGTAAAATTCCATACATTTGATTTGTTGGGTTTGGGTTTAAAATGTTGATTGCTTAATATTTATCCTTGTCAATAAGGCAAAAGACTCAATTTATAGCCAGAGGTGTTCCTACGCACTTCTGGTTTTTTATGCCTCTGCCAGTAAAATTATCTTGTAACTGTTACCACCCTCCCCTCTACTTTAAAATGTACCTTTCCGGTATATTCCATAATTTTTAATATCGCATCAATATCTCTGGTTCTTGAAATTTTACCAGCAAAAACCAGGTCTGCATCGGGTTTTAACTCATACACAACATCCACATTATACCATCTGGAGATCTTATTCATAATGCTCTCCAAATTTTCGTTGAATTTAAAATAACCATTTTTCCAGGCTATGACATCCTCCAGATCAACCTCTTCATTTACCTCGATTTCATCACTATTATATACCACTGATTGTTCACCAGGGGTTAATAATTTTGAATATTTAGCATTACTAACTTTAACAGAGCCCTCAATTAAGCTTGTTTTTATTACCTTTTCATCAGGATAGGCCATTACATTAAAATGTGTCCCTAAAACTTCAATAGTTTGTTCTGCACTAAATACCTTAAATGTTTTATTCTTTATTTTTGCGACTTCGAAATAGCCTTCCCCTTTCAGCTCCACCCTACGTTCATCCCCAATAAACTTAACAGGATAGCGTAATCTTGAAGCTGCATTGAGCCAAACCTTTGTTCCATCAGGGAGATAAACCTGATATTGCCCACCTAAAGGAGTTTCAATCGTATTGTATTCCATTTTCTTGCTCGACTTTGCTCCGCCCGCAACTTCAACAACCTTATAGATCAACTGCCCATCAGCTGTTTTTGAAATGCTGATTCCTGATTGTTCAGCAAGCTGTCCATGTGTTACATCTGAAAGATTAATTTTACTTCCATCAGCAAGTGTAAGTACCGCTTTATCTCCACCCGGTTTAATCTCCTGGGCATAATTGCTTTGATCTTTTTGAGGTGTCTTTTTAAAAAAGTAAAACAATAATCCTGTACTTAAGGCAAGAATGATCATACCAGCCGCAGCGATCCTTGGCCATAGCTTACTGATTAAGTGTTTTTTTGAATGAATTGGCAAACTATTCCAGACTTCGTCCAGTTGCTTTTCTTTTTCTATTTCAGAAATCTCAGGCAAAGACATGTTTTGTCTGACATACCAGGTTTCAAGGATAGCTATTTCTTCTTCAGAACAAATACCTGCGCAATATTTTTTTAATAATTCTTTAGCCTCTGAATCTTGCATAATAATAGAATGTTTTCCCTATTTATACTAAGACAGCTAGCTACCAGGCCAACAGGTAGATGAAATGAAAAATAATTCAAAAAAAGAAGAAGAAAAAGATATTCAACTTTACTTTTAGGATTTTAAGCGCATTTGTAATTTGCTTAGATACGGTTTGTTCTGAGATCTCTAATTGTTCTGCGATTTCTTTATGAGACAGGTACCCTTTTCGACTCAGCTTAAAGACCATTTGCATTTTTATTGGTAATGCATTGATTTCCTGATCAATCATCTCCGAAAATTCCTTCTCTCTGATTTGGAGATCAGTGACATAATTGGCTTCATTTATAAATTCCTGAAGAGACTCTATATACCTGGAAGAGACATTACGATGAGCAATGATATTAAATGCCTTATTACGCACAGCAACATATAAGTAACCAGAAAGATTTATTGTTTCCGGAAGCTCATTTCTTTTTGTCCACAGCTGAGTAAAAAGCTCCTGAAGCACATCTTTAACCTCTTCAAAATTGCCTAGTTTTTTATAAACATGATGCTGCAGAATACTTTTGTACCGATTGTAGATCTCTGCAAATGCTTCCTTATCATCATTTCTTAGAAGTGATATTAGTTCAGAATTGCTTAAGTCATGGTACTTAGACATTTTAAATTATTTAGTGCCTAATATCTTTTTTATTAATGTCTCGTATGCCGTTGCATACCTTAACATTCCCAAATCAGTCGGGTGTGAACCATCAACGGTACCATCTGTGCCTAATCCTATTTCCTGAGTGGACAATTGATAAATATCTTTTATCCCAGCTTTCACAAGCTGTTGGTATGCCGCAGCAGAGGTTTGGTTGGAAGTCGTAACAGTTCTACGGACTGCTGCATCCATTCTATTTTCTATAAACCCAGCATTATCAGTAAGGATTATAGGTGTTTTAGGATGCTTTTTTCTCAATGTATTAACCGATGCCAATATCCTTTTACTTACTTCCTCAGGTTTAAATCCACCCAGGTTTGGTAAGCAATCTAACACAAAAACACTGGCATCAATCTCGGCAATTAAATCAATCAATTCTTTCTCTAACTGTCCATTACCCGAAAAGCCCAGATTGATCATAGGAATTCCAAGTTTTCTTTCCAGAATAGCTGTCCATGCCATACCAGGACGTGAAGCACATCCTCCCTGGGCTATAGATGTTCCGTAGACTATTACCGGCTTCTCTTTACGAGGGGCTAAGGGTAAGAAATCTGCATTTTCAGCAACTCCAACCTCTAACCAGGACACATTGTTGTATAAAGGCAGATAAAGGTGGTATTCCCTCCCATCCTTATATTTCTTAGTATCAAGATCTAAATTGCTAAAAGTATAGGTTATGGTATCACCAAATTTATACTTCCCATTTGCCCAGGCCCAGCTTCCATCATTATTTGGGGAATATAGATCGACACCACTGACACCTGTAGCAGGGAAGTGAAGCATTGCAAAATTTTTCTTTTCAACTATGTATCTGACCACAATTTGTCTGGCCTTTGTTTTAAAGCGAAATTTTAAACCGGCAGAATTTCTGGAAAGGCTCCACACTGGTTTTCTCAAAGCATTTTCTGCTCTAACTGGAATTCTATCATAGAAATTTTGCAATCCCTTACTCCAACCTTGTCCTTCTAAGACCGGAAATTCATTTTTAGAAGGGTTCCACCATTTCATTTTTACATTTGAAGTTTGGGCAAACACCGGCATGGCAAAAAGACATACAACCGCAAACGCTATTATTTTTTGGATTCTCATGATAAGCTTTGATAATATTTCCAATTGGTGTCTACCTTCATCAACTGGTGTTAAGATTGACAATATGACTAAAATGAGCATATTGGGTAAAAAAAATAAGCTGTATCCTGGTTTCGATACAGCTTATAAGCAGTTATTATTTGGTATTATTTTTATTCATTTCGGCCTGCATTACTTTCAATTTAGCTTTCTGCTCCTCTGTCAAAATTTTAAAATACTTAACAGCCCTCTCGCCATAAAGCACTTTTAATTTGGCCTTTTTCTCATCTGCAGTTAAAGATGCATCTTTATTAACTTCAATAAGTTGAGGTTGGAATTCTTTAACTAAGGCCACAATTTTTGCCTTTTGGTCTGCTGTTGCCCCTATTTCATCCAGCAATTCAGTATCATAGTATTTAAGGACAGCTGGCTTCTTCTCCTGTGCGCTTGTAGCAAAGTTCAATGCCAGCAGCACCATAGTCATTAATAAAACCCTCTTCATGATGAATTATTTGTTTGCTTTATTTTTTTCTATTTCTTTTTTCATCTCTATTAATTTGGCCTTCTGCTCTGCATTTAAGATTTGATAATAGATTTTGCCCCTATCCCCTGAAACGGCTTTGAGTTTAGCCTTCTTATCCTCTGGACTTAAAGATGCATCATTATTTACTTCATCAAATTTTGGTTTAAACTCTTTAACCAAATCAGCAATTTTTGCTTTCTGCTCAGCTGTTGCTCCTATTTCATCCAATAATTCAACATCGTAATATTTAATGTTAGTACGTTTTTTTTCCTGAGCATCTGCCGCAAAATTTAATGCAAATAACACCATTGCAGTCAATAAAATTTTTTTCATGATTAATTTTTTTAGGTTAAAATTTGGTTCATCTTACACAATAGTGGAAAACACTTATCGTGTACGTACCCTAAAATAGAGAACATATATATTAAATCCAAATATTATTTTTTCAATAATAACATTTACAATATATTTCCATCATAAATCCCAATACATTCACATCATCTGCCCTTTTCATACAAATTTTCGTAGAAGTTTGCGAGCTCAACATTCATTCCATCTGATAATCTATTTATTTCATTCGGATATTTTGCTATCAGATTATCTTTTTTATTGTACAAGTTATAGATTACAGATGCAGACTGTATGTCTTTTTTCACCGCTGGGATATCAGCATATCTATCCAGGTTGGGAGCAATAATCATTATAGGTTTAGGTGCTACTGCCGCTATAATTTCAGCAAAATCGACTGGCACCCGCTCTGGTCTTTCAGCAAACAGCCCTAATCTTGGCATAAAGCCATGCAGGTGCGAGTAGTTCTTTAAGCTTTCATATTGCTTACTTGAAGTTCTCCAAGGCGAGAAGGCAGCAACAATTGCTAGTCCTGCGACACGATCATCTAGAGCGGTAGTCATTAATGCTACACTACCACCAATTGTATTTCCCAATAAATAAATACCATTATGGTCTATATAATCAAGGCTTTCCAAAGCGTCGATACATCCTTTCACATCACTGATCATTTTCCCCATTTTAGACCATTGCGGAAACCTGGTATAAAAGTTTGTGGCCTCATCTATTCTTGTTCCGAAACCAAACATATCAATAGCCAGTACTGCAAAACCTTTTTTCACCATTTCCTGGAATAGCAATTTATTAGCCATCCCACCATTTTTTCCATACCCTTTGGCGTACCCGGTTGAATGAGCATACTGATGTAAATAGATCACCACTGGTATCTTGCCCTTTTCAGTACTGATCTTTCCCGACTTATCTGCCGGACAATATAATATACCAGCAACATGATCTCCTATAGCAGTATATGGGCCTAGATAAATCTCCTTAGCACCATTAACTTCCGGTCTGCCAATGGTTTTATCGATCCAGTCGCGTCTTGACGGATCCGCTACAGCCACATTTGCTGCCTTCACACCAGTTGGTTCATCTCCAAGAATCCATTTAAGATTTGCTATTATTTTTTTCCTGTCTCTAGAAAAAGTAACTGTGTCTGAATAAGCCCCTTTTAACTTAATAGGAGATATACTGATTGCCAATTTCTGATCTGCAGGATGTTGTTTTTGCCAGTCAGCATAACTATAAGTATAATACAACTGATTATGCCATATTAGGTTATTTCGTTTAAACTGAATATCGAGAAAATCTATAGTTTTTTCGACATCCCTTGCAGCCACTGCATGTTCGCCCATTCTAGTCAACACCCCTATACTATTTGGAGCATTCAAAAAGTCGTAAACTTTCTTTACCGAATAATAATTTTGTTCATTGGCCCAGGGATTGAGGCCTCGTTCTACTATAGAGTAATGATAGAGCAGCCCCCTTGGCGCTATTAAAGCACCTAACAGATTCTGATCTACAGGTAACTTATCTTCTCTACCTGAAAAAAACCGCAGGCGTGGATGAAACCAATGACCGTTTAGTGCCGTGACATAATCCAGGGTCTCACTTACATATTGAGGGTCGCTAAAACGCCAGGGAGCATCCCCTCCTGTGCTTGAACTATTTGATATTGCAGCAGCAATTCTTTCATCAAACGCAGCTGCCCATAATGATTGTTTCCCATTCCGCGAATGTCCTGAAACTGCAATCTGTTTTTTATTAACCTCTTTTCTTGTCAGCAAATAATCGACAACCCTGGAAGCCCCCCATGCTCTTCTCATTAACATACTAAAATCGTAATCAGGATAAAGTGCCTGATAAGCTTCAGTATCATCCTTTGAATCCGCAGCAGCGTATACACAAGCAATGTATCCTCTTCTGACGGCCAGTTGTGCCCATCCCCTATGGGTCCATTGTGTCATGTATACCGGCAATACACCTTTTGCTTTAGGAATCATCAATTCAATATTCATGACAGCTTTATCCTGAGGTCCGAATTTAAGTCTGATTCGTTGTATCAAAGTCTCACCTTCTGTCCGCTCTGAAAGTATCTCGGCTTTTACACTCTTTGGAGCAGGAGGAAATTGTCCAGATATCCAGTGTTGATATTCTTTTTTAATCCATTCTCTCTTTTCTTCCCATTCTTCCTTTGTTTTGATCTCCACTTCCTTGCCATACTTATACTGGATTAATGGATCTGGCAGCATTGGAGAAGAACGCATTTTAGAAAAATCTGGAGGTAGTTCCTTTGTTCTTGTTAACCATTCCTGCCAGGTACTATCTTTTAAATTAACGCGTCTTGTATTCTCCTTAAAGCGCTGAGGGAGATTAATCTCCAAAATATCCTTCAGATATTGCTGTTGTCTTTCCATGGCATTCTGGGCCAAAATATTTCCAGACATACAGAAAGCAATGCAAAAAAATAATCCAATAGCTTTGATCATACAGTTTAGGTTTGGTTAGCGCCCTCAAATCAGGCAAACCACAATAGGTTAGAACAATTTGGGTACGTACCCGAAATTATTAAAAAAACTAATCCAATCAAAATATTTAAACTGTGAGAAAATAGACTATGTGCATAACAGCTCAATTACATCTGACTATCTCAGTAATTGAGCTGTGTTTAAATCCTCAATTGGTCATTTTGAGGTATTATAAAATTAAACTCCTGAAGCTTGTAACTCCTCTTCAGTTAAAATTGATTTAGGAAATAAGATATTATTCTCGAGGTGCACATGTTTATGCAAATCATTTTCAAATTCATCTAATTTTTTATAAAGAATGGTGTATGAGTTACATGCATCTGCCGGAAGGGTAAAATTAGCTGTAATCTCACGGATAATTTTCAATGCCTCTCCAGCCTCTTCATGTTCTAATTCCATCATTCGAATAGGATTAGCCACTTTACCAAATGCACTTGTAGATAAAGCACCTCCGTTACGCTGAACAGTAGCCAATTCCTTTATAAAAGGAAAAAGCATTTTCTCTTCTTTGTTTAGATGTGAAATCAGCTCCATTGCTACTTGCGTAAAAATCTGTGCGACTCTTATCAGTTCAGGATGTTGGCTACCATGAACCTTTGCCACTTTATTAGCCAGTTCCATGATAAACTGAGTATTGTCTTTTACATATTGATGATGAGTATTGATGATGTAATCTGTCAAAAATCCTATATCCCATTTTTGATAATCATTTCCTATACTGTCCACCCTATCGGCTACTTCTTCAAGTGCTTTTTTAAGTGCATTAACCTCTATACCTTTACTTTCACAAACTTCAGTGATGGTCTTTTTACCCCCACAGCAGAAGTCGATATTAAAACTTTTAAATACCTGTGCTTTCCTATAATCCTGGGTTACGATTTCACCGACAGTTTCTTCCTTGATATTTATTAAATTATCCATTTTTGGTTATTTTAATGATAACTGATTTTGTTAATTGATATCAAAGTTACTGTACTATAAACCTATTTTTTATGACTGTAATCATAAAGAACATCGATTATAAATATGATTTTTACATGCTGTTTATCTGTATACTTTGCGATTAATGATCGTTAATTCGCCTTTCTTTTCTAATGCTTTTATAGCACGAATAACTGTTTCGACTCTTAGTCCGGTTAGATCAGCTATTTGTTGCCGGGTAATTTCGACCTTATACTTGGTGTTTATTGGTGTCTTATTTATTTTAGTTCTAAAATAATCAATGAGTTTTAAAACACGGTGCTCAGGTTCCTGAGATGAAATTTCTGATGCCATAATAGATTTGTAATAGAGTCTACGGGCTAGATTGGTAGTCATGCAGAGGTGAATTTGCGGATTAGCCATTAGCAAGTCCATAAATTTATCTCTTGATAAAAGATAAATCTGCGAATTTACAATAGCTTCTGCATTTGCGGGATAAGTATCTTTCAGAAAAAGAGGTGGCTCTCCAAAACTCTCCCCTGTAGTGAAAAATCCTTGAACGAACTCCTTTCCTTCATCGTTGAAGTTATTCATCTTCACTTCACCATTAAGGATCTGGAAGTAATATCTTGGTGTATCACCTTGACTAAATAAGATTTCACCTTTGTTAAAGGTTGCAAGCCTAGCCCCAAACTGAATCAAAAGTTTTTCATCAATCATACCTGTTAAGATACAAATGCCTATCCAAATAACATATTACTTTGAAGCTAATGTCCTCCTCTTACTGATTTTTAGAGGCTAACAGCTTTGGTTTTGTGTCCCTATATATTTTCTTGCATTATATAAAACCTACTTTCTTTAAGCCCAGCAAAGTGGAATAAGCATCAGCCGAAACAGCTGATTACTCAAAGACAACCGTTTTGTTTTTATAAACAAACACCCTATCATTAAATACTAGTCTTAATGCTTTGGCAAGTACAGCTGTTTCAATTTCTTTACCTGATTTCACCATATCAGCGGCTGTATAAGAGTGATTTACCGGAATGATCTGCTGTGCTATTATTGGACCTTCATCCAGATCATCTGTTACAAAATGCGCTGTTGCGCCAATCAGCTTTACACCTCTTTCAAATGCTTGTTTATAAGGGCTTGCACCTGCAAAAGCCGGTAAAAATGAATGGTGAATATTGATGATTCTATGGGAAAAGTTCTTTACAAAAGCTGGTGATAAAATTCGCATAAACTTTGCAAGAACGACATAGTCGGGATTATAGGAATTGATTTTTCTGATAATTTCCTGCTCAGAGATTTCTTTATCATCATGATAAGGAATCAAAAAGAAAGGAATACCAAACCGGTCGCAAATCTGTTGCAAGATCGAATGATTACCGATTACACTAAGAACAGTTGCACCGAGTGTCCCAAAGTTATTTCGTACCAATATATCTGCCAGGCAATGGTATTCTTTTGTAACCATTACCACAATCTTCTTATCTGGAACTGGGTTAACATGTATAAGAGCACCTTCTGGTAAGATCTGTTCCATCTGATCTTTCAGTTGTAACTCTTCTGCTGTGCCATCAACTTCCAGACGCATAAAGAAACGACTTTCTGCCTTATCCACATGCTCGCGCATAGAAACAATATTTAACTCTGCTTCTGATAAGATCCTGGAAATATCTGCAACCAGACCAACACGGTCCTTACATTGGATGATAACAATCATGCTTGCTCCCTATTCGAAATAATTAAGGGTTTTGAAGCCTCCTTCTTTCAGGTATTCATCTTTCTTCATCAGGTGCAAATCTGACTGAATCATATCCTGAACTAATAATGGAAGATCGTATCTAGGTTTCCAGCCTAGTTTTGTTTTAGCTTTTGTAGGATCACCTAACAATAAATCTACTTCTGTAGGGCGGAAATACTTTTCATCAACCTGTACCACTACAGTTCCAGGTTTTAGATAAGTATCGTTGAGACCAAGTTTGACAACCATTTGCTGGTCTACATCAATGATAACACCGCGCTCATGCTCATCTTTCCCACTAAACTCAACTTCAATTCCCAATTCTGCGAAACTCATTTTTACGAAATCTCTCACTGTTGTCGTTACCCCTGTTGCAATTACGTAATCCTCGGCTTGTTCTTGCTGTAGAATCAACCACATTGCTTCGATATAGTCTTTAGCATGTCCCCAATCTCTTTGTGCAGAAAGATTACCTAGATATAGGCAGTTTTGCAAGCCAAGTGCTATTTTACAGGCTGCACGGGTAATTTTACGTGTTACGAATGTTTCACCTCTAAGCGGACTTTCATGGTTGAACAATATTCCGTTACAAGCATACATCTTATAAGCTTCTCTATAGTTAACAGTTATCCAGTATGCATACATTTTAGCTGCTGCATAAGGAGAACGAGGATAGAAAGGTGTTGTTTCACTTTGTGGAACAGCCTGTACTAATCCATACAATTCTGAAGTTGAAGCCTGATAGATTTTAGTCTTTTTCTCCATCCCTAATATGCGGATGGCTTCCAGCAACCTTAAAGTACCTATACCATCTGCATTTGCTGTGTATTCTGGCATTTCGAAACTTACGTGCACATGGCTCATTGCTGCAAGGTTATAAATTTCGTCGGGTTGAGTTTCCTGGATGATACGGATTAGATTGGTTGAATCAGTTAGATCACCATAGTGCAATTTAAAGTTTACACCATTTTCGTGTTGATCCTGATACAAATGATCTACCCTATCGGTATTGAATGACGAGGCTCTTCTTTTTAAACCATGTACAAAATACCCTTTTTTAAGCAAAAACTCTGCTAAATATGCACCATCTTGTCCTGTAACACCTGTTATTAAAGCTACCTTCATCAATATTATTTTTTTTTAAATTGTTGGCGTAAACATACGGAATTATTTATTTTTTTCTAGAGCCTTGCATCAGCAAATCTGCGATCTATAAATGATTTAGTATCAAAGATAATCGCACCTCTTTCTTTATACTTTGCATAATCCAGATTTAAGAATTCATCATGTGCTACTGCGATGATAATTGCCTTGTAATCGATATCCATAATTTTCTCCTCTAAGGTAATACCATACTCTTCTTTAACTTCACTAGCAACAGCCCATGGATCATAAACATCTACATCCATTCCATATTGGCGAAGTTCTTTATAAATATCTACAACCTTTGTATTTCTTATATCTGGGCAGTTTTCTTTAAAAGCTACTCCTAATATCAATGCTTTCTGGTCTTTAATCAAAGAACCCTTTGCAATTAACATTTTTACTACCTTGCTGGCAACAAAAATACCCATATTTTCATTTACCATCCTTCCAGATAAGATAACCTGCGGAGAGTAACCCAAAGCATTAGATTTATGAGCCAGGTAATACGGATCGACACCGATACAGTGTCCTCCTACTAATCCCGGTTTATATTTTAAGAAGTTCCATTTTGTTCCGGCCGCAGCAATTACATCGGAAGTGTCAATTCCCATTTTATCGAAAATCAATGCCAACTCATTTACAAAGGAAATGTTTACATCTCGTTGTGCATTTTCTATGGCTTTTGATGCCTCCGCGACTTTTATGCTTGGTGCTTTATGAGTCCCTGCAGTGATGATACTAGAATATAATGCATCAATCCAATCAGCCACTTCAGGTGTTGAGCCTGAGGTAACCTTCATGATTTTCGTTAAGGTATTAACTTTATCTCCAGGATTGATCCTTTCGGGAGAGTATCCACAGTAAAAGTCTACGTTATACTTTAAGCCTGAATATTTTTCTAAAACGGGCACGCAATCTTCTTCGGTACAACCTGGATATACGGTTGATTCATATATTACAATATCCCCTTTTGATAGGAATGGAGCGAGCATTTTTGTAGCACCCAAAAGCGGTCTCAAATCAGGTGCTTTAAATTCGTCTATAGGTGTTGGAACCGTTACAATATAAACATTACAATCACTTAAAGATTTTGTCTCAGCAGAAAGTGCAAGTCCTTTGCCGAGTACCCCTTGCAGAGCATCTAAGTCAGCTTCCCTTGTGATGTCTTCATTTTTAGAAAGTTCATTTATTCTTGTTTCATTGATATCGAAACCAAGAACCTGATATTGTTTAGCAAATTCGATGGCTAGTGGTAATCCGACGTAACCTAAACCGATGATTGCGATGTGTGGCTTTTTTGCTGCTGACATGGCTGCAAACTTACGAAATAATTTAATTCAGTATAGGTGGGTTTTTATGAGATTAAAAATTCTAAGTAAAACAAAATGCCCCCATAAAGTGTCTAACTTTTTGGGGGCACTGCAAAATTTGACACAGGGCATTTTATTTAAATGATTTATTGCTTTATTCTAATAGAATATCAATCTGTGCAGCGAGCTTATGTTCCAACTCTGCTCCTTCGAAACCTATTGTCCTGAATTGCATGAGTCCTTTTTGATCAATCACCGCTATTGTAGGGATTAGTGTAAAACCAATTTTCTCTCCTATATCAGGATCATTGTTAAAGTAAAGAGGAAAAGTATACTGAGGGTTTTTAGCTTCCCAGCCAATGGCATCCTTGATGGTGTTTCGCGCACCACTGTTCACAACCATAAACATGACCTTTGGGTTATTTTTATACTTGTCATATACTTTTTGCAAATAAGGCATTTCCTGCATACAAGGCACGCACCAGGTTGCCCAGAAATCAAGAATAACAACTTTACCTTTCATCATTTCTGCTGTCACAGCTTTCCCTTTAAGATCGGTTAACTGATTTAATCCAGGCCCAGGCTTATTCATCATCTGTTTTGTCAGGGATGCTTTTAGCTGAGCTAGCTTTAATCCTTCCAGCTTTTTGAGTTTTGCATTGAATTCTGTTTCAGAAGAATTGAACTTTAGAAAATTAGTTTTCGCTGATCTGATTGCAACAGTATCCGAAGGATCTTTTAATAACACCATCCAAATGGCATCAAAAGCTTTTTCAGGTTTCCCCGCTAGTTCGTAAACTTGGGCTACATTCATCAAGCTCTCTTTATTTGCACCATTGCCTTCAGCTTTAACTGCAAGCTTTATCGCTTCGTCTTTATTTCCCAGATAAAACTTATTTAGGGCTATGATGGCATTAAGACTTGATTTTGCTTCAGTAACCGTCTTAATCCGCACACTATCGGCCACAAAAGGTAAAATATGACCGTACTCGGGAAAATACCTGATGACACCTACCGGCCACTGATCAGCAATCTTTAAAGATGCTTCGGCATAAGCAAGCACGGTATCGGCGGCGAGCCTTTGCGCTGTCAATTTTTCAGCAATCGTTTTTAATTTCTGAGGTGTATAGGGCTCTGGCGCCCCAATGCTTTTACGGGCATGATAAACGGCTTTCGCCTCGTTTTTGAGTTTGGCATAATGCTCAAAAAGCATCCGGTGGATTTCTGTCGAATTTTCACCTGATTCCCTACCTTTTTTTAGTAATGCTTCGAGTTGGGCTACTTTTTTGGTTTCATCCGTCTCTTTGGAAATAGCAGAGATCAGATAGTCTTTTGCCAGATCTGATTCGGGGAAACGTTTAGAAACAACCTTACGGATAGAGTCTAGCCTGTAATTTTCTCCAATAATCAGATAGCCCATGGTCACTTTATTGAGGTTACCACCGAAGGTGGGGTTTTCCTCAAACTTTGCGGCGATGATTTTTCTGGCCTCCAGGCGATGTTTCATCTTTTCCTCAGGCGTTTTAGCCAGAGTCATCAACACGCTTTGCTCACGTACTTTAGCTTCGTAATTATTGGGATAGTTGGTCAGCTCTTTTTTTAGTAATGCCAGCTGCAAGGCAGGCAATTTCGGCGATTTGGGAATCTGAACCCCAAGGCTATAGGATTCATGTAAAAACCCATCTCTTACCCGCTTATTACCATTATATACTGCAATTGTATAGTGCCGATCGGCCACAGGCTTATCAATGATTTCAGCGCTCTGCAGATAAAAGGAAGCAAAGGTAGCGTAACGCTGTAAAACAAAAGACGCGATCCATTTGTCGCCCTGTTTGGTCATCGCTAGCTTCCAGGGCTGATCGTAAAAAGTCGAATAGGTAAAGTTGACGATGATGCTGCTGGCATCTTTGCCGATTGCAGCTCCCGCGACGCCGGGATGATAGGTGATCGTCACCTTTTCTCCGCGTTGCGGCCTCTCGGGGGTAATTTGTACCACCTGTCCTTGTACTTGCAAAATTGCAAGTACAAGAAGGCAGCTCATTAGCATTTGTTTTAACATAGGGATGCGAATTAGTTGTATCCCGGATTTGGGACCAAACTGTTATTACTGTTTAAAGCTGTAGATGGGATCGGGAAAAGAATGGCAGTTGATTTCCACGCTGGTTTCGTCAGACTCAATACGTCATCTGCCCTGGTTTTACTTGGGTCGCCAGTAACGCTTTTCCAACGTTTTAAATCAAACCAGCGGTGGCCCCACTCCGTGAAAAGCTCCAGTCTTCTTTCATTTTCCACCTGTGCCATAGCGACAGCCGGATCTGCTGTTACTGGTAGCGGATTTAATCCTGCTCTCTGACGGATCACATCCAAATCTTCCTTCATTCCGGAGTAATTTTGCTGTTGCGCACGGGCTTCGGCACGGATCAGAAAGGCTTCTGCAAAGCGAAGTACCATGGAATATTCAGTAGGTGCACTAACAGCCCCCACCCTCACTTTGTATTTAAAGGGGAAATAATGAATCACCGGAGGAACGGCTGTTGTTGCATATTCTCCAACCCAATTTGTTTTCCTCAGGTCAGTTGTCCCAAATGCTTCTACTAAGCTCCCTGCACCTTTATTCAGTCGATAAAATGGCGCACCAGTAGATAATAGTGTATTGCCTTCCCAGGTATTTCTTCCAGTACTGGTATTAATAGCCTGCAGTTGCCATACCGCTTCTGTACTATTTTTCTGAAAAACCTTGGTCATGTGTGCCATACTATTAGGATCAAAAGCGTTAAGTATAGCGTATCCGGTGGTACTGATAACCTCAGCGGCTTCCTGCTCTGCAAGTGCATTGTTTCCGTTGTATAGATAAGCTCGGGCAAGCAACAGCGTTGCGGCCGTTTTATTTGGGCGTATGCGCTCCTTATTAATTCCCGGATAAGCAAGAACCAATACTTTTTTTGCATCTGTCAAATCCTTAATGATGGAAGCGTATACTTCGGCCTTTGGTGTTCTCGGCAGATTCGTATTTTTAAGCACATCAGAATCCAGGATCAATGGCACATCACCGAAAAAATTTACGAGGTAAAAATGGCAAAAGGCCCTTACAAACAAGGCTTCACCAAGCAATTGGTTTTTAACTTCGGGTGTGAGTGTGGTAGATGCGGATACACCTTCTATAGCCAGGTTTGCACGATAAATGAAACTGTAAGGTTGATCCCACATGATTTTGACATACTGATTTCCTGGAGTAAGTGAATTGTTCTTAAACTCATCAAAAGGTGCCGATGCAGAAGCATAGGTAAATTCGTCGGCAGCCATGGCACACATAAAGGTAGTGACTACATTAGCAAACTGATAGTTGAATCCGTTCATATCACTGTAAATCCCCGTTAGCACAGCTGTAGCAGATGCATCATTTACAAAGACTAGTTTACTGATCAGTTGATCTTTTGGATCATCAATATCTACAAATTTCTTACATGAACCCAGTGTGCTTAAAATCGCTATACAAAGCACAGAATATAATATTTTCATAATTTCTTTTTTTAAAATGCCAATTGTAAACCTGCGGTATAAACGCTTAATGGTGGTAATGCAAAACCCTTTGTTTCCGGATCAAAACCATCATATGAGGTGATGGTAAACAGATTCTGGGCCTGAACATATACACTAAGGTTCTTAAATTTCGAATTCTTTATCACATCCGAAAGGTTGTATTTCAGGGAAACATTTTTCAACCGGATAAATGAAGCGTCGACCCAATTGGCATTTGACAACCTATATAAGTTTTGAGAGGCATTAAAAATCGCCTTGCCTGAAGTTGCACTGGCCCCCGGAATGGAAGTCTCCTGCCCCGGGCTCTGCCATCTATCTAATGCACTCAGATCTTTATTCTTCAAAAGTCCATTAGAGGAAGCCAGGCTGCCATAGTTAAGCCCCGGTCCCTCTTGCTTAGCAAACTGGAAAAAGAAGTCGAGGCTAATTTTTTTGTATGTCAGACTATTCGACAATCCCCCGTAAAACTTCGGCATGGTATTGCCCATCACGACCATATCCATCTTATCATCAAATAATCCATCTCCATTCAAATCTCTGAATAAGGGTACACCTGTGGCGGGATTTATGCCAATAAAGTCATAACCTTTCACAATGGTAAGTGGCTGTCCGATCACATATCTATTTGAATTTGCAGTTGTAGCCAGGTTTGGATATTCTATCAATTTATTTCTGGCGATGGTCAGATTCGCGGAAGTATTCCAGGTAAAGTTTCCCCCACGCACATTGGCTGAAGTAATTTCGAACTCGAAACCCTGATTCTGCACCACTGCAGGTAAATTCGCTGTATATTCTGGAAATCCGGATTGCGGAGACAATGGGTAGCCAACCAACTGATTACCTGAACGGCCGCGGTAGAAATTTGCCGTTAGCATAAACCGATCTTGAACGAATCCTAAATCTATTCCAAATTCAAGTTTCTTATTCATTTCCCAGCTGTAATCGGGATTCGGGAAACGACTAGGATAAATTCCCGCAGAACCACCATAAGGAAGTGAAGTTGAGGACCAGCTGTCTAAGAACTGGTAGCTTCCGATCTGATCATTACCTACTGTTCCGTAGCTTGTCCTTAATTTAGCAAAGGATAAGAATTTCAACTGATCTTTGACAAAAGATTCATTGCTGATGAGCCAGGCTGCACCCACAGATCCGAAATTACCAAATCGTTTCCCTGGTCCGAACCTGGAAGAACCATCACGACGAAATGTACCGTTGATGATGTATTTTTCATCAAAATTATACGTTAAACGCCCGAAGAAAGAAGCATACCTGTATTTGGTGTAGGTATAAGTACGAGGTGTGACTACCGTTGCTGCTTTGATATTTTCTAATTGTTCATCGCTCACATAGCCTCCGCCGATCACTGATTGTGCTTCGGTAATGCTGTGCTGAAAAGTTCCCCCGGCCAGGGCAGAAAGATTGCCTTTTCCCAATTGAATGGTATAATCCAGCTGAGGCTCCAGGATATAGGAGTTGAATGAGCCATTTCCGTAGTTTCCAGAACTTCCGCTATAAGTAGCGGGATTGAAGCTGATTTTAGGCAGCGTTTGCACTTGTTTCGTTTCCAGACGGTTATATCCGGCACTTAATTTTGCATTCAATCCTTTGATAATGATATAGGCTAATGAGGTGTTGACAAACAGATTATTGGTATTGGTCACATTTGTGCGTTCGAGCAAAGCCATTGGGTTCTGCTCAACAGTGTTAAACCAATAATAATTGCCTTTTGCATCGTATATCGGCATATTAGGCGCCAGATTGAACGAACCGGCCAGATCTGTTATTGCCGTATTGTTCTCGTCAATCACATATTTTATTGAGCTGGTCATTCTGAATTTATTGTCTTTCGAATTGTAATTCAGTGAAGAATTCAAGGATCCTCTTGTATAACCAGTATTGCCAGGCAATACGGATTTCTCATTGCGAAATGCACCGCCAACCAGAAAATTAGTCTGTTCAGTTCCGCCACTTAAACTTAACTGTGCTTCGGTCAGACCTGCAGATTTTCCAAATAATTTTTCTTGCCAGTTCTGATCAAGATCCGGACTCCAGGTTAGCAGATCGGGAGCCTGCGTTTCAGTTGGCGTGACTGCATCATTTTTAAAGGCTTCGCGTCTCAATTCCAGATATTGCGCAGTATTGAGCATGTCAACTTTATGATTCACCTGCGCGAATCCCTGGTATACGTTCATGTTTACTTCCGCCTTTCCAGACCTACCTTTTTTGGTCGTAATTAAAATCACACCATTTGCACCTCTGGATCCATAGATAGAGGTCGCATCCGCATCTTTCAACACATCAATTCGTTCTATATCGGAGGGGTTGATGCTACTCAGAGGACTTTGCGTTCCATTTGCTCCGGTAAACTGGCTTAAACTTTCTGAAATAAATGGGATTCCATCCACAATATATAATGGCGAATTACCTGAGGATATGGAATTCTGTCCGCGCAGACGCACATTATATCCAGAACCAGGATATCCTGTTACCACAGAAATGTCTAAACCTGCCACTCTGCCTTGTAATGCTGCCAGTGGATCTGCTACCGGTTGATTTGCAATACTTTTAGCCGTGATGGAACTTACCGATCCAGTATTATTTCTTTTTGTTGTGGTTCCATAACCGATAACAACCACATCATCAAGCGTACCCACATCAGGCCTTAAAGAAACATTCGTCATGCGCCCGTTTTTTACCGGGGCTTCTGCTGTAACATATCCGATATAGCTAAAAACAAGTATCACATTTTCATTAGCGACTGTTATAATGTATTTACCCTCACCGTCTGTAGTAACCCCGGTATTTGTTCCTTTTACTTTAACAGACACCCCCGGCAATGGAAGGTTATTTTCATCCTTGACAACACCATTGATAGTTATATTCTGGGTCTTGGCAGGCGCTTCTTTAAAAATAATGACACTATTGTTGACCTGTTTATAATTTAAGCCTGTCCCTTTTAACAACTCATCCAACATACTTTTTACGGAACGATTATCTCCGTTAATGTTTAGATTTTTAAATTTAGCAATCAGCTCATTTCTGTAAGCAAACCTAAAATCTGTTTGCTTTTCAATCTGAGAAAAAGCAGAGCGAAGTGTTCCATTATTGATATCAATAGAGACATTCACATCGGAAAGTGTCTGAGCGGAACCCGGTGATGCGGTTAAGCTGCTAACTGTAAATAAGGTGATCAATAAGAGGATCGCATTCACTTTCATATAAAACTTTAATTTTTTAATATTAAAAGGAGCGTAAAATGCCGGAACACACCGGCTTGCAAATCGAGTAGAATTGTAATACATTGCGTTGGTTTTAGTTGGAACTGATAGGAAAATTTAAGACCAATGCAAACTCCGGTTGCAGCCGGGGTTTGCTTTTAATAGTCTGGACCACGAATGCTTTTATGGTGATGCTTTGTTGTTCATGTAGTTGTTTAGGTTTAGTTTATTGATTTAACATCCTGGACCATCAATAGTGACCAGATTATCTTTTAAAGTCAGCGTTGATCCTGTAATATCTCCTACTACACTCAGCACTTGATTGATATCATTTCGATTTAGAAAGGCTGCTGTAAATCTGCAGTTTTTAACCTTTTCATTCTTGAACTGAATTTTTACGCCATAACGATCAGCTATCATTTGCGCAGCGTTTTCCATGCTCATATCATCCATAATCAGATCATGTTTTTTCCATTCTACTACGGTCTCAGCTTTCACATTTACTTTTGTAGGTTCCGGAAGTTTAACATTCCATGCCAATTGCTGATCTGGTGTTAATACAGCCAGCACCTTCTTTTCGTCTTCAACTTTAACTTTACCTCTGGTTACTGTTACAGTTACTGATTCATTAACATGATATGCATTGATGTTGAAGGCTGTACCAAGTACTGTAGTTTTTATTTTACCAGTATAAATAACAAAAGGATGCTTTGCATCATGCTTAATGTCAAAATAGGCCTCTCCTGTCAAACGGACTTCCCTAAGGGCTTTTCCTCCAAAAGATTCTGGATACTCGAGATAACTATCTACATTTAACTGAACTGAACTTCCATCAGGTAATTTCACCCATTTATGTGTCGTATCTTTTGTCTCTTCAGATTTTTCATTATTCACTTCGGCTAGTCGTGGCCCCTCGACTTCAGGTTTTATAAGTAATAAGCCAATGCTCATGGCTAGAAAGACTAAAGCTGCTGCGACCAACCAAATGCGTTTTGTATTAAAAAAAGGTCTTTTTGTACCAATAGTGGTATTTATTTTATCAAAGATTCCCTCCTCATTTATAATCAATGATTGATGATCGGCATTTGCAAATTCCTTTTCTGTTTCTTCCATCGCCTCGAACCATTCCTGCTCATAGCCTCCAGAACTTACCATTTCCTTAACCTCTGCAATTTCCTGTGGACTGCAACGATTAAGAATGAATTTTACAAATAATTGCTTGATGGGATTTTCCAATTTGCTATCTGTTTTAATACATCTGTTTGAAACCGATATCGAACAGACCTATACATTACAAATAACTGGAGAGGTACATTTACTCTGATTGAAAATATTTTTTATTTAGTGTAGAACAATATCAATAATAAAGCTCCATTACGTACCATAAAATCTTTAATAGTCTTAAGTGCTTTTACCATCTGACTGTTTACAGTACTGTCCTTTATCCCAAGTTTATCGGCAGTCTGCTTATAAGAGTAACCATAATTACGACAAAGGTCGTAAATGATTCTACGCTGTGGAGGAAGCTGATCAACAGCCTTTCCAATAATCTCACCAGTCTGTTTCCGTTCTGTATACTGCAAACCATCCTCTTGCGCAGACTCCACATGTGAAAATATTTCATCGGAAATAAAGGTTTGCTTAGAAGCCTGTTTAATCACATTTAAAGACAAATTTCTAGCAATGGTAAAAAGAAATGGCTGAATAGAGCGATCTGATTTGATTGATGAAGCATGTTCCCATAACTTCACAAAAGTATCCTGCGTAACATCTTCGGCAAGGGAAGGAGATTTTAAAATTCCCAACGCATAGGCATATATTTTCTTAACATACAAGTCATACAGCTGCGAAAATGCTCTTGAATCTTGTAATTTAAGTTCTTCTAATAATTCTATTTCCCTATTGATGGACAATCGCATACTCTACAAATCTAGTAGATTTTATTTAAAACCCAACCCTTACGATTATTAAAACGAAAGTTACACAATTATTAACAGGATTTAAAATATAGAAGCACGGGGAATAGATGATCCCTTTGGGCTAAACATATTTTCCATAAATTTGCAACAGACATAAAAGAACTGACTATGACTTATCAGGAAAAACTAAAAGAAATACGTAATCAAATGAAGGCTGATAATGTACAAGCATACATTATTCCATCTGCTGACCCTCATATTAGTGAATATTTACCAAAGCATTATAAGTGCATCCCGTTTGCTTCGGGTTTTAAAGGATCTGCAGGAACATTAGTTATTACTCATGATCATGCTGGTTTATGGACCGACTTCCGCTATTTTGAACAAGCGGCGGATGAATTAAAAGGTAGTGGATTTGAACTGATGAAACAAAAGGTTCAGCATGCTCCCGAATACATTCAGTGGCTAACTGAGAAACTAGAAAAGGGAAGCATCGTTGCTGCCGATGATAAATTACTTTCTGTTTTACTGGGCGACCTGCTTACTCAGCAACTTTCTGTAAAAGGAATTAGCCTGAGTAGTAAAGATTATTTAAGTCCAATTTGGGAAAACCGTCCTGCATTACCTTCAGAAAAAGCATTCCTTATTGAAGATTTGCATATCGGTCAATCAGTTAGATCTAAGCTAGCTCAGGTAAGAACGAGCTTACAGAAACAAGGTGCGACACACCACCTCATATCTTCTTTAGATGATCTTGCCTGGCTGTTTAACATTCGCGGAAAGGATGTAAGTTATAATCCTGTGGTTTTGAGTTTCGCATTGATTAATCAAGATCACGCTACACTATACATGGATATCGATAAGCTTAGTGGAGCGGAAAAAGAAAATCTGTTAAGCAGTGGCGTAGAAATATTACCTTATGAAGATATTGAAAGTGCTATTTCAAATATCCCTGACAACAGTTCAATTTTTATTGATCCAAAACGTAACTGTTTTGCTTTCTATAAACTGATCCCATCATCAGTTAAAATCATTAAAGATACCAATCCGACCACAAACTTAAAGGCTATAAAAAACGAAACTGAGCTAGCCAACACTCGTAAAGCAATGCTTAAAGACGGTGTTGCCATTACTCAATTCTTAAAATGGTTATCAGAAAACATTGGTAACATTACGATTACCGAACTTTCTGCTGCTGCTGAATTGCGTAAATTCAGAGTTGCACAAGAAAGCTTTATTGGAGATAGCTTTAACACCATCAGTGCTTACAAAGCACATGGTGCTTTACCACATTATGGCGCTTCGGAAGAAAGCAATGTAGAGGTAAAAGCTGAAGGTCTTTTTCTGGTAGATTCAGGTGGTCAGTATTTTTATGGAACTACCGATATTACCCGTACTATCCCTATGGGTAATAATACTGAAGAAGAGTGTACAGATTATACCCTGGTTTTAAAAGGCATGATTGATGGATGTAAATTACGTTTCCCTAAAGGTACTTGTGGTTATCAGATTGATGCTATTACCAGGAAACCACTTTGGGATTATGCTATTAACTATGGTCATGGAACAGGTCATGGCGTTGGTTATTTACTAAATGTACATGAAGGCCCTCAGGTATTTAATCCTACTCCTAACCCAATAGCTATTGAATTAGGCATGATTACTTCAGTTGAACCAGGTATTTATCGTCCGGGGAAACATGGTATTCGTATCGAAAATCTTGTGAACACAATTACTGATATCAGTAATGAGTTTAATGAGTTTTATGCATTTGAGGCTTTAACAATTGCCCCGATCAGCACTAAAATTGTAAAAAAAGACTTGTTAGAGAAATCGCAAATTGACTGGCTAAACAGTTACAACGCTTTGGTATTTGAAAAGCTTAGTCCACTATTAAATGCTGATGAAGCAGCCTGGCTAAAAGAAGAAACTAAAGCTATATAATCATAACCACCTAAGCGATTAGCAAAAAACCTGATATGTTGCGAAAAGACATATCAGGTTTTTTAATATTTATGCGTTATGTTTAACTAATAGACCTATCCAGATGTACATACCCTCCATCAACATAAACCAACTGACCGGTTGTATGGCTGGATGCATTGGATAATAAGAATACTGTTGCATTTCCAATTTCTTCAGACGTTGTCATCCTTTGTCCAAAAGGTATTTTGGCCTTAATAGATGCTAATGTTTCTTCAGAATTTGGCAGAGAATTAACCCAAGTTTGATACAAAGGTGTAAAACACTCTGCTACAATAACCGCATTTACACGAATCTCATAAGGCAATAGTTCCAATGCCCATTCTCGTGTTAAAGCGTTCCTTGCACCATTAGAAGCAGCATAGGCAGAAGTTCCGCCTTGCCCTGTATCTGCTACTTTAGAACCAATATTTACAATTGCTCCTTTTGAAGCTTTTAAAGCTGGCAAAGCATGCTGTGCCATCAAATAATAATGGATTACATTTTTATGCAAACTCTCCACAAAACCCTCATAATTACCATTTTCCAAACCAATTCCATCATTTACTCCGGCATTATTTACCAACCCATCAATTCTTCCAAATTTCTCCAGAACCTGTGCAATTGCCTTTGCTGAATCTGTGGGCTTTGTAAGTTCTGCAACAACCTGAAAAACCTGTCCACCATCTGCAATGATATCATCAGCCAATTTCTGATTATCTTGTGCATTACGCCCTAAGATAACAGGAATTGCACCCTCCTTTGCCAAGACCCTTACAATGCCTTCTCCAATACCTTTTGCACCCCCGGTAACAATGACTACCTTATCTTTTAATTGCAAATCCATAGCAGCTGAAATTTATAAGTTGTAAAATTTTGTTGCATTACCACCCCAAAACATCGCTTGTTCATTGGGAGATAATTTTAAAGTATATTCTTCCATAACGTCAACCACCTGATTATAGGTAGCTGCGACAAGACAAACCGGCCAGTCTGATCCATACATGAGTCTTTCTACTCCAAAAGCTTCAAAAACCACATCCAGATAAGGATTAAAGTTATCTGCTTTCCAATGTTTCCAGTCGGCTTCTGTTACCATCCCTGATACTTTACAGTAAACATTTTCATGCTTTGCTAGCTCCGCGATATCTTTTTTCCACTGATCAATTACTCCGTTTTTAATATCTGGTTTAGCAATATGGTCAAGTACTAAAGGCTGATCGGGGAACATCGCTGCAAACTCTGCAGCATATTTCAGCTGATCCGGAAAAATGAGGATATCGTAGGTATAACCAAATTGTTTTAGTTTACCAATGCCATTTACAAATTCTGGCTTTAGCATTAATGCACGGTCTTCTTCACCTTGTAAAATATGACGAAACCCTTTTAGCTTATTATGAATGGACCATTCAGATAACTGTTCTTCAACATCTACGGCACACAGGTCAACCCAACCAACAACCCCTTTTATGAAGGCATTGTTGGCCGCGTTTTCAAGTTGAAATATATTTTCAGCCGGAGTTTGGTCCGACTGGACCACTACACTTCCATCAAAATTATGCTGCTGAAGCTCAGCTAACAAACGATCGGGGCTGAAATTATCCCGGATTATAGACATATCGTCTGTAATCCAGCTATCTCTTACCTCATCATATATCCAGAAATGTTGATGGGAATCAATTTTTAACATAGTTTTTCACCTTTTGCTTAGATGTACCCAGTCCGTCAATACCCAACTCTACAACATCACCCTCTTTAAGGTAAATTGGCGGATTAAAGCCCAGGCCAACACCTGCTGGGGTACCTGTAGAAATTACATCCCCTGGAAGTAAAGTCATGAACTGACTCAAATAAGCAACTACGAAAGGAACATTGAAAATAAAATTAGATGTATTACCATCCTGCATCTTCTGACCGTTAACTGTCAACCAAATACGGAGATTATCAACGTCAGCTATTTCCTCTTTAGTTGCAAGGAATGGGCCAAGCGGAGCAAATGTATCGCAGCCTTTTCCTTTATCCCAGGTACCATTTCTTTCCAGTTGGAATTCACGTTCTGACACATCATTGTGTAAAACATAACCAGCTACATAATCCAGCGCTTCTGCCTCATCAACATAAGAAGCTTTTTTGCCGATTACTATTGCAAGCTCTACTTCCCAATCTGTTTTAACGGAGTTTTTAGGAATTACGATATCATCGAAAGGACCAACCATAGAGGTTGTCGATTTCATAAAAATAATTGGCTCTGAAGGAATTGCAGCTCCTGTTTCTTTTGCATGATCGGCATAATTTAGTCCGATGCAAAGTATTTTTGAAGGACGGGCCACTGGTGAGCCTAATCTTGTTCCGGAAGGAATAACATTTAATTTGCCTTCATTAGCTTTCACAAATTCAGCAAGTCTTTCCAATCCGTTATCATTAAAAAACTGTTCGTTGTAATCTCCGCCAAAAGCAGAAGTATCATACCACGTATCATTTACAATAACACCGATTTTCTCCTGATCGGCAGCGCCCCATCTGATTAATTTCATTTTTTGTGTCTATTTAATTTTCAATTCAATAATGGTATCAATGTCGTCCATTGTTACCTCTTCTAAGTATATTATGGTTTGGTCTTTTGTTTGCTTAAATTTCAATTTCGTTCCACTTTACATTTCAGTTGCAGAAATCACTTTTTCTTTAAGCTCTGGTAAAGTAATAAAAGGTTACCCACTTTTTAGCATCATAAGCCGTAGGTTGTTCTTAATTATTTAATTTTATAAAACCGCCATCTAAAGGATAGTCATTTCCTGTTACAAACCCTGCTTCAGCAGAACATAGATAAAGTGCTAACGAAGCAACCTCTTCAGGTTTCCCCATTCGGCCTATTGGCTGACTTTTAGATAATTTTTCAAATATTTCTGCTTCCTGACCCGCATAGTTCTTAGCAATAAAACCATCTACAAACGGAGTATGCACCCTTGCAGGAGATATACTATTGCAACGAATTCCATCAGCCATATAATCCTTCGCAACAGAAAGCGTCATTGCATATATCGCCCCTTTACTCATAGAGTAAGCAAAACGGTCTGATAAACCCACTAATGCACCTATAGAAGCCATGTTTAGTATCACACCATAATTATTTGCTTTCATTACCGGAATGGCAGCAAATAAGCAGTTGTAAGCACCTTTAACATTTACATCGAATACTTTATTGAAATCAGCCTCATTGGTATTATCAGCTCTACCAATATGTGCAATACCAGCATTATTTACCAGGATATCAATTTTACCTATTTGCTTAAATACTGACACCACAGTTTCCTGATCCACTACATTGCAACTGTGAACATTGGCCAGTCCCCCCGCCTCTTTGATTTCATTTACAGTCTGTAGACCTGCGTCTTCATTCAATTCAATAATGTGAACATGGGCTCCTTGTTTGGCAAAAAGCACTGAAATTGCTTTCCCGATTCCACTTCCACCACCTGTAATAATTGCTGATTTTCCTTTTAAACTAAACATTTTTAATAATTATAATGAAACTCCTCTTTTCCATGGAATAAAGTCGTCCTGGTTCAATTGCACTGCCTTAGGTATTTCTTCTCCACTCGCCGCTTTAATACAGTATTCAAGAATTTCCGTCCCCATCTCTTCAATCGTTTTCTCTCCGCGGATAATTGCCCCTGTATCAATGTCAATAATGTCGCTCATTCTTGTTGCTAAAGCTGTATTTGTAGCTACTTTAATAACCGGACAAACCGGGTTTCCTGTTGGGGTACCCAATCCGGTAGTAAATAAAATTAATGTCGCTCCACTTGCTGCTTTCCCTGTTGTTGCTTCCACATCATTCCCAGGCGTACAGACCAAACTCAATCCAGCTTTTGTTACCGGTTCTGTATAATCCAACACATCTACCACAGGAGATGTCCCAGCCTTTTTTGCTGCCCCAGTACTTTTAATCGCATCGGTAATCAGGCCATCTTTTATATTCCCAGGTGAAGGGTTCATATGAAAACCTGATCCTACAGCGTGTGCCTGTGCATCATACTCTTGCATCAAACGAATGAACTTCTCGGCCGTAGGTTGATCTACACTTCTATCAATTAAATTTTGCTCGGCACCACACAGTTCCGGGAACTCCGCCAACAGAACTTTAGCCCCTAAAGCTACTAATAAATCTGAAGTATATCCAACAGCAGGATTAGCACTTATACCACTAAACCCATCGCTACCTCCACACTTAACTCCTACACAAAGTTTGCTCAATGGCGCTGGCTGTCTTTCTATTTTATTGATTTCTGTTAAACCTATAAAAGTTTGAAGGATTGCATCTTTAATTAGCTGTTCTTCACTCTGACTTTTTTGTTGCTCAAATACCAGCACAGGTTTATTGAAAGATGGATTTCTTACTTTAATATCATCCAGTAAATTTTGAGTTTGCAGGTGTTGACAACCCAGACTTAATATAGTAATTCCGGCAACATTAGGATGATCTGCGTAAGCAGCCAATAGCTGACTAAGTAATGCCGAATCTTGCCTTGTCCCACCACAACCGCCTTGGTGATTTAGAAATTTGATCCCATCAACATTTTTAAAAACCCTTTTCTTTAAAGGTTCAACTGGAGCCAGTTTATCGATTTCAAATGCTGAAACATCTTCACAAGATTGGTAGGCTTCCAACAGTTGCTCAGTAAACTGCTTGTACTTGTCGGTTACAGTATAACCCAAATTGTTATACAGAGCTTCTTTTATCACGTCCAGATTTCTGTTTTCACAAAAAACAGTTGGTACAAAAAGCCAATAATTCGCTGTTCCTACACTGCCATCAGCACGATGGTAACCATTAAAAGTTCTATCCGTAAAATTTGAAACATCAGGGGTATTCCATTCATAATTCACTTTGCGGTAAGCATAATCCTGGGAGGCATGATGCACATTTTCAGTCGTCATTAACCCACCTTTAGGAATAGCTATGATTGCTTTCCCAACTAGCACCCCATACATCAAAATTTCATCTCCCTCCTCCATCGCATCAATAAAGAATTTATGCTTGGCGTATATATCATCCTGTAAGGTGATCAACTGTCCATTCCAATCTATAATTTGTCCTTTCGGCAAATCCTTCAAAGCCACCAAGACATTGTCTTTAGGGTGTATTTGCAAATAGCTTTTTACTTTATCCACTGCTAATAATCCTTTAACTCAAATATTCTATCCATCATTATCCATTTCTCTCCAGGCTTTGCTCCTGGAACAGGCTGTTGATATTTCCACATCAGCGTTTCCCACTCCTGTACCTTTTCATTAACAGCATCCATGTTCGACTTACGATCGAAACTAAACGTATCATTTACCTCCATAATCATAACCAATCGGTTTCCTGTTCGATAGATTTGCATATCTACAATTCCTGAGGAGGTAATGCTCTCAATTATTTCCGGCCACACCTTGAGGTGTATCGCTTCATATTCAGCAATGAGTCTTTCATCAGGTATGAGATCCAGTGTTAAACAATATCTTTTATTCATAATCCACTCTTTTAACAACTTTATGTCCTTTTAATCCAAACACAAGTACCACCACAAAACAAACTAGTGGGACGATGTATCCGATTTGAATATTATGCGTTACATCAGCAATATAGCCCATTACTGGTGGCAATATTGCCCCCCCAACAATAGACATGATAATTAGGCTGCTTCCTAATTTCGTATCACGTCCAAGGTCTTTGATCCCAAGAGAAAAAATAGTAGGGAACATGATTGACATAAAAAAAGAAATGCCAATTACGGAAACCAATGCCAATATCCCCCCTGCAGTAATTGCCACGATACACAAAGCCACATTGATCAATGAATAAATCACTAATAATGATTCGGCTTTTATAAATTTCATCAATGATGTTCCAATAATCCTCCCGAATAAAAAGGCAAGTCCCATTCCATAACCAGCATAGTCTCCAGCTGTTTTCTGGTCAATACCTGCCGCTTCAGTAGCATACAATATAAAAAAACTGAAGACACAGACCTGAGCACCTACATAAAAGAATTGTGCAGCAACTGCCCAGCTTAAATGCTTATGCCTTAAGGCATGGAATATTCCCTTTTTCTCTCCTTGTTTTTCTTCCTCTTCTATAATTTCAGGTAGTTTTAAGAAGATAAATATGACGGCAATTACCAAGATTATAGCCCCTAAAATCAGATAAGGCATTTTTACCGATGAAGCTTCCGAAGCTAAAGCCAATTGCTTGGCCGACTCTGTCATCTTACTCAACTCTTCATCTGTAGCTCCCTGTATTAAAATTACCCTAACACCAATCATAGGTGCTAATGTTGCAGCCAGTCCATTGAAGGTTTGCGCGAAGTTTAAACGAAACGTGGCACTCTCTGGCGGCCCCAATAAGGACGCATAAGGATTTGCAGCTGTTTCAAGGATAGTAAGCCCGCAAGCAATAACAAACAATGCTCCTAAAAAGAATACATATAATTGCGTATTGGCTGCTGGAATAAATAAAAATGAACCAATTGCGAAGACAATCAGTCCTATAATAATGCCTGTTTTATAACCATACTTCCTCATGATAAAACCTGCAGGCAATGCCATAACGAAGTATGCAATAAACACTGCTGAATCTACCAGGGAAGCTTGTAAAGTACTCAGACTAAATGATCTTTTTAAATGCGGAATAAGAATAGGATCGAGATTATGTACAAAACCCCACATAAAGAATAGTGAGGTAATCATTATAAAGGGAAATAGATATTTATTTTTCGTCATTCGATTAAATATTTGGTTATTCAAAGGACGGAAATTTAGAATGTATTTATTTTATGATATTATCTAATGATTAAGCGATTTTAGCATGAAAAATAACCATTCTCTTCAGCGTCTGGCATCTGTTGCTGAAGGGCAACACCGCCTAAGGCCGCTTCAGAGAAGGTGATTTTTCTGTCAGCAGGGAGCAGAAGTAAAGCGCAAAACTGTAGTGCAAAAGCAAATTCCATAAGCACAAGTAGGGCGAAAGTATCTTGTAAAGAACAGAAGCAAAGCGCAAAACCAGTTTAGCACAAAACAAAAAAGCTTCGGTTTCCCGAAGCTGTAACTTTATAATTAAACCTTATGTGCTATAAATATATCCCCATAAGTAATTTTAAATAACAATGTATCAACTCTTCTGCACTTTCCACAACCTCCCTCTCTCTGCATCATGCTTAAAGAAAAAATCACCTTCTCTGAAGAGCATTGGAACTTTTGTCCTCCTTCAGAGCAAAAGATTCCCGTGATGAAGAGAACGGTTATTTTTTCCC
The DNA here is from genome assembly GCF_041645105.1 of Pedobacter sp. Lineage (GTDB taxonomy): Bacteria > Bacteroidota > Bacteroidia > Sphingobacteriales > Sphingobacteriaceae > Pedobacter. The sequence continues at coordinate 1,340,398 of NZ_JBAZQQ010000001.1, read as the reverse complement.
TTTACTTTATAATTTTCAGCAAATACGCTCCATAACCACTCTTTACTAAAGGCGTTGCAACCTCACGTAACTGTTCTTTGTCAATGAATCCCATACGGTAAGCGACCTCCTCAATACAGCCTATCTTTAAGCCTTGTCTATCTTCAATAACCTGGACAAACTGACCTGCCTGCATTAATGAAGCAAAAGTTCCGGTATCTAACCAGGCTGTTCCTCTGCTCAAAACGCCAACCTTTAGTTTTCCTTGTTCCAAATAAACTCTGTTTACATCGGTTATTTCATATTCCCCTCTTGCCGAAGGCTTAATATTCCTGGCAATTTCAACAACACTATTGTCGTAAAAATACAACCCAGGAACTGCATAATCGGATTTGGGAACGGCAGGTTTCTCTTCAATAGAGATCGCCTTATTATCTTTGTCAAATTCGACAACGCCATATCTTTCAGGGTCAGAAACTCTATAAGCAAATACTACGCCACCGTCAGGATCTGCACTTGATTGAAGTAATTTCGACATTCCATCACCATAAAAAATATTGTCACCAAGAACAAGAGCAACCTTATCATTGCCAATAAAATCAGCACCAATTACAAATGCTTGAGCCAGACCATTTGGTTGTTCTTGTACAGCATAGGAAAACTTACAACCTAAACGAGAACCATCTCCCAATAATTTTTCAAAATTGGGCAGATCATGTGGTGTTGAAATAATCAAAATCTCTTTAATGCCTGCAAGCATTAAAATAGACAATGGATAATAAATCATCGGCTTATCATAAACAGGCATCATTTGCTTGCTCATGACTAACGTTAAAGGGTGAAGTCGGGTACCGCTCCCTCCAGCTAAAATTATTCCTTTCAATGGGTATATGTTTGAGGTTAATACTTGTTATAGACTGTTTTACAGAATAAACTACTTATCCGAAGATACACTATTTTCTAACTCCGTATACCATTCAGCTCCATATTTTCTAATAAGTGGACCTTTCAAAAATTGATATACTGGCACTTTTAGTTCGCGCCCAAATGAACATGCATCATGACATATGTGCCATCTATCATAATTCAGTACATCAAACTCAGGGTACTGAGTAATTCTGATTGGGTATAAATGACAGGAAATAGGCTTTTGCCAATCTACCAAACCTTGCTCATAGCCTTTTTCAATACCGCATTTAGTAATGCCATTTTCGAAAGTAACATAAGCACATTCTTTATTCCCATCAACACAAGGAGTGGTTAAATCACCATCAGCATCAACAACTGAAGTCCCCTGTTCTTCAATAGCTGCAATCCCCTTAGGTTCCAACAGGTGCTTAATTTTTGGATAAACATCCTTTAGAATTGCTGTTTCAGCAACATCAAGCGGTGCTCCCGCATCTCCTTCTACACAACAAATTCCTTTGCACTTGCTCAGGTTACAGACAAACTGTTCTGTAATTACATCTTCATGAACAAGTGTATTTTGTACTTCTATCATTATATTATTTAACTATAGCTAATGGATATTTTAATCCAGCAGCCGATTTGATCTCCATGGTTACAGATCCAACTATAATCTCTACCTGAGCCTTTACAGGCACCCTGTTTCCATCGTCTGTTATCCAAAGGTATAATTTACTGTCTTTTCTAAAAACACGCCCAGGCTTGATAGACGGGCTGAATTTTAAACATTTTATTTTACCCAACTTGGTCTTCACCACTTCTCTTCCTACAAACTGTATTTCCAATTGACTAATCTCATCTCCCAAAAAGTAATTCAGCTTCACAAAGTCGCCAATTTTCATTTTAGAGATATCCAGGCTTCTTGCAAAGTAATAAGCAGATACCAGGTCAAAAGTCTGAGTAGTTGGCGTGGTAAAAGTACCCTGAGTAGCTACCACTTTCTTTCCATCCTGATTAAACCTAGCCTTATCCTGTCTTCGGTATCCACCTTCACGTATATTTTCCTGGTAGAAAAATGGTTTTAAGTTCTCTTTATCGATAAAAGAATCATAATGATCTCTTATTTTGTAGAATATATCAAATGTACCAGAGGTCTCTCCATCAACCAATAACTTAAAAGCAGGTTTACCATCAAATTTAATATCAGACTCCTGCACCTTTAAAGTCCCTTCAGCAGCAGTAATAAACCCGTATTTCAATTTATATTGGAGAACCTCACCGGCCTTGAAAACAGGCTCCTTTACAAAAGGCAACTCCTGTGCCTGCACTTTGAAGCTTAGTAATAAAATAAGGACACACAATAAGGATTTTCTCATAACTAAGCTAAAACAAAAAGCAAACCAATTAATCTTTACGCTTATAAATAGGCACCGTAGAGCATGGCTCACCATACATGATGCTCTTAACCACAGGAGTAAGCAGATTCGTAATCTCTATATAAGCAGCAACGGTAACATCAATATCAGCACACCCCTTAATTACCACACGTTCGTTAGCAAATGCAGACACATCGATTTTAGCAAGGGCTTTTGAAAAAAGTACTGCTTCAAGAGTTTCCAGACTTCCAAAAACGACCTCATTAGCAAAGGGTTTCATTCGATTAGCCAGTAACATATAAGCCCATGTTGGTACAATTGCATCTGCACTACAAATTATAGCAATGTTTTTACCTGTATACACTGACCAGTCATGGGTTTTAATGAATTCGCGAAAATCTTTCTCTCTCAGCATCAGTCCATGAAAAAGATTCTCTTTAATATCATAGACGATTCTTTCCCCTGAATGAAAGTAATCTTCAAGGTTGAGTGTAATCAACCCACTTGCAGCTACCTTATTGACAAAATTCTCCTGAATATCCATGGTACAAATATTTTAAATATAAAAAAACCGGAAGCTAAACAACTTCCGGCTACAAAATTACGTAAAATAAGATTAATAGAATTTCACCCTATTGTCTTTTATCGTACTTCTATCTTGCAATGCCTGGAATGCAGCTCCTAAGGAACGTTGTGCATTACCTTGCATCATAATTTCTTTTTGTTTGTAAGCGTTTGCAAGAGGAGCTGGATTGCTGAAACCATCAACACTAAACACATACACACCCTGGCTACCATCAATGGCTTTAGAAAGTTTTCCTGGCTGAGAACCGAAAACAGCTCCTACCAATTTGTTTTCTTGAGCAGCACCAGGTATAATCGGGTTAGCAAACACGATATTCTCTACTGGAGCAACCTGCTTTCCTAATTTCTGAGCTACCTGTTCAATTTTAGAAGAGCCTTCTAATGCTTTATTTATTTTCTCGGTTAACATTTTAGCTTTAACTGCAGTGCGTACCATTGGTTCGATATCTTTTTTCACAGCGTCAAGAGATAAAGCACCTTTTGGTTTAATGTCAGTTACACGCGCAACAACATAAGCATTATCCATTTGGTAAACCTCTTTAAGCACATCACCTTTGTCTGCATCATATGCATCACGAATTAACTGACGCGGATTATCTAATCCAGGAGCAAATCCTTGTGTAGGGGTAACTCTTTCAGCAACACCAACAGTAAGCCCTTTTTTCTTTGCTACCTCTGCAAAGTTATCGCCTTTAAGTTCATTAAGGAAAGCACTAGCTTGTTTGTAAGCAGCATCTCTGGTTTTATTACTTGGAACCAATCCTTTTTCTATATAAGCCAGTTTCGCAACCTTTGAAGAACCAATTTGTTTTTCAATTTTGATTAAATGAACACCAAACTGAGACGTTACAACTTTAAGATCGCCTGGTTTACCATTGAATGCAGCATCCTCAAATGCAGGAACCATTTGTCCACGGCTAAATGTACCTAGGTCACCACCATTATCCTTAGAACCGTCGACACTGTATTTTTTTGCTAATTCTGCAAAATTAGCACCACCTTGAACCAAGGTTCTTAAAGAGTCGGCTAATTTAATAGCTCTATCTGCACCACCTAAACTAGATGGGTTAATTAAGATATGGCTTGCTTTTACTGAATCAGGAGAAAAACGAGTATCAATAACTTTTACAAGTTTATAAGAGTTCCCTGAGAATGCAGGTCCGTAATAACTACCAGCAGGCAAGTTGAAAATAACTGAATCTACAGCAGGGTCTAATTTACCTTTTGACATATAAGCATAAGGTACTTTTACGTCAGAGTTTACAGCGGCAAATAATGAATCGTTTGTTGATGTTCTGAAATCAGCAGCTAGTTTTTCAATTTGTGTTTTAACAGCAACAGAGTCAGCTTTTGTCGGATTTACACTAAAAGAAACATATTCGAATGAACGTGTTTCAGTTGGATTTTCGAAACGCTTTTTGTTTTCGTTATAGTAATCTGAATAATCAGACTCTGTAAGCTTTACATCTGCATCAGGAACTGAAGCATAATCAAGCACAGCATATTTGAAGCTAGCCAGTTTATTACGGTTCTGATACTCATCATTAGCTTCCAAAGTAGTTACATACATTGAGTTGGTGATCAGATTTGCATATTTTTTCTGTAATGCCTGTTTCTCTATCTCTTCCTGTAACATATCCCACTGTTGTTTTAACTGAGGATTTTGACCTTGTTGTTTTAAGGAATTGATTACTTCCGCACGGTTTATTTCACCAGTTTGGGGGTTACCAAAATACTGAACGATAAGTGGACTTGGATTGCTTCCCTGAAGCAAATCAAAAAGTTCATCACTTGAAATAGTTAATCCCAATCTGTTATATTCTTTACCTAAAAGAACACTGGCTACCTCACCTTGCCAAACATTATCAACTGCCATTGCCTGCATTTGCGCATTACCTGATCCGCCGTATTGTTGTTTAAACTGTGCAAGGCTTTGGTCTACTTTAGGTCCAAACTGATCTATGCTAATTTCTTCACCATCAATTGATCCTACAACCTTTTGAGACGCACTCCAAAAAGGCTGCCCCGCTTGCATTGCATCACCAACTAAAAATGCAACAATTGCAAAACCGATGGCCCCTATCAAAATAAAGCCAGCGCGATTCCGCAAAAATGTCATTAATCCCATAATATTCTTATTTATAATTCTTTTTTAAGAGCGCGCAAGATACAACTTTTGCGAAAAAAAGAAAACATTAAATTATTCGCCAAATTTTTCCTCAATATATGTTTCTCCAAAACCACTTCCAGCTTTGTAATAACTGAAGTCTTGTGGTGCGCTAAAGTTCACTGCATCAGCAAAAGAGCCATCTGGTTTTGTTACTATTCCTTTAGGTGAAAAGAACATTCTTTTATTCTCATCCCATATTAACTCTTCTGTATTAAATGTTAATGATTGATTTACGACCACCACATTCCTTCTGAAGATGGTCAACTTTTCCGTTTCCTTTGCAATTGCATAATCAGAAGTGATGGTTCCTGTTATTTGTTGATTTTCATCTAAAAATTCAATTTTAACACCCTTTGGCATCTCAGAAAAGGCCGCTCCGGTAGCTGGAGTTATCTTATCCAGCACACGCGCAAAACCTTTTGCCTTTACCTTTGCGGAATCACTGTAAATAATTTCTACACCGATAGTCCGATTCGTATCCAGACTAATTTTTTTTGCAAGCTTTGCTGTTTTTTTCAAATCATCATCCCCACAGGAGCTCAAGTACAATAACAAAAAAAAAGCCATACAAAAAATCAAACCCGGACTTTTTATCCAGGTATAATTATTTAATGATGGAGATGGGCTTACCATAAGATGGTTATTAGTCAAACTTAAATCGTCTGAACCAGGTATCATTTAGCGTAAATCCTAAATGAATGTTAATATAATTCTCCTGTACCAGACCGTTGGTTAAAGTTCCTCTTCTACCAAGCTCTGTAGTCAAATTCAATTTATGAAAAGCGAACCTATTGAATGCCAATGGCAATCCTAAACCGAAAGTAACAGCCATCTGCTTAACATCCTGATTTCCGATACGGATATAGGTTTTATCGTAAGCAAATCCAAGTCTATAATCTACACGGTTAAAGTAACTACCAATTGAAGTCATATCAGGTGTAAGTTGCCCACCAACAGAGGCACCCCAACTATCTTCCAGACCATTATTTAATCCGTCGATACTTAGTTTAGACCAGTTTCCAGTTCTAAAGTCTGCCCCTATTAACCATTTATTATCCTTTTGGATAGCGATACCGAAATTATGTACTAACGGTAATTTCAATTTTGCTGAAGCATTTTCTGAAAATGAAGGAGTGTCAATTGCGGTGCCTTCATCACCAGAACTCTGTCTAAGATATTGCGTTACGACAAATGTTTTCTTAGAGTTAACACTTGATGGTGAAGATCCTGAGTATCCAAGTGTGATTCTGCTTTTGGCACTAAGTGGGATTTCATATTGTGCTCCATAAGAGAAACTGATGCCACCTACACTATTTTTATCTTGCTGCTTTGTATTTACAGATGGTACACTTTGGAGCTCTAAAGCACGATTTTCAACCAAGTTACCAAAAACATATTCAACATTTACCCCAATTCTGAAATGATCACCAAACTGCTGACCTAATCCAAAATATGCTTTAGTTAAACCACCTTCACCTGAATACAATTTATTTACACCAGTGGTATCATTTGGAAGTGTCCCGGTATTGCTGAACTCATATCCAAGATCAGTATATGGCAATAATCCAAAGCTTAAACCTGTACGGCCATTTTTAATCGGAAATGCAAGAGCAATATGACTTAAGGTCGAGTTAAAACTTCCTTCAGATAAGTTATCCTTTTTAAGTTGTTTAAAACCCCCACTCATACCAATATCTACTGTAGTTAACGTAATACCAGAATAAGATGCAGGGTTCTGCATATTGATGTTACTATAATAATTATTAGGCTTGTAAATAGCAGTAGATATTCCACCCATTGCCCTGAATTGAGGAAGCAATAATCCTTTCACATTTCCAAGGCCATATCTTGAATATGGTGATTGAGACGTTACCTGTGCTTTAACACTAACACTGGTAAACAAGATGATTACCGCTACTATATAATTAATTCTTTTGTACATATTCAAATGCAATAACTTCATTTAATCCCTTTAATACCAAATACGGATCGTGTATTATTTGAGGCGCAAAGATGCTGTTTTTTAATTGTTCTAGCAAAAAAGCTGCACTCCCCCCTGTTAACAATACCGTAAGGCCAATATTTTCTTTATTATAAGAGGATATAAAACCCTCAACTTCATTTATTACTCCTTGTAAAACACCATTTTTAATTGCCGAACTGGTATCTGTACCCTTAGGAATTTCTGCTTCCTGCTGCCATTCTACAAGTGGCAATTTACCTGTAAAGTGGTGCAATGCTTTAAAGCGCATATCTATCCCTAAGCTAATGCTCCCTCCAAAATACTTATTATCATTACTTAATAAATCGTAGGTAATACAGGTTCCTGCATCTATCATTAGACTATTTTGGCCAGGATAACAGCTATGGGCTGCTATAACTTTAGCCCACCTATCTAAACCAAGTGTTGAAAGCGTCTGATAATAATTTTTTATTCCTGTGTTAATTTTGGTAGAAAAAGGAATATAATTAGTGTGGGACTCTAACACATCAATTACTTCCTGTAAATCTTCTCTAACAATAGAAACAGAGGAGTTTTTCACCTTATATTTTTGTATTAAGCTAATGAGCACGGCAGGCTCAATCTCTTTAAGAATTTGGTAGTGAACCAACATCTTTTCATCGAAAATAGCAAGTTTACTATTTGTATTACCAATATCTATAACAAGATTATGCATTAACAGCTCCAAACTTCATTGCACAAAGCTATCAATCTTTAGGTATTTTCAACGGTTCAATTTGTTAAAAAAAGTTAAACAAATAAAAAGTACTGAATGGCAAAAACAAGGATGAGAAACAAGCTCTCATAAAACCATCTCTTTTTTGCATTTGAAAAATAATATGCCAGCAATACGGCTCCTGGCGGCACGCATAACAAGAAGTGATATAACCTGAAATCTGGCTTTGTATAAAAGCTCCCGACGCTTACAATAAACATAAAAAAAAGCATTTGAAACGCTTTCCTGGTATTGATAAAGCTTCTGAAAAAATTCTCACGTAGTTGAACAATTGCAAGGATCATCATAACCAATACAGGCACCAATACCAGATAATCGTTATAATTAATCTTAAAAACAGAAGGGAATTTATTTGCCAGAGGTAGCCATATTTTATAGAACATTGACAGGCTGTCATTCCAGTAATAGAATACAGCTACAAAAAAGAATATGATTAAAAAACCCACCAATCCAGAAACCCACTCCCGCCAGTTGAAAGACCTATACAACAGTAAAGCAAGCCAAATCATGATCAGCATTACAATGAACGGGAAATAGATCAACGTTCCTATAGCAATGATCATCCCAATATCAAACATAATCATTATGGCATTTGGAGATTTACCAATTTTAAGAAATTTATCCATCATCCAAATCAATAAAAAATTACAAATCAAGGTTGGACTCAATACTAAAAAAGGCATAAATAGACTGGCACCACTGATATACATCAAAGCAGGTAAGAACCCGGGTTTATTTAACAATCCATGATTATTTACAACCCTGTTAAACAGTATAGCCTGAATATAAATAATGATTCCAGCGAAGAAGACATTGCTAGCTGGAGAAAAGAAACTTTGAACAGGGATTTTGATAAAGAATCTGGTGTAAGACTCTAAAAACTCGAAATTCAGCTGAGCCGGAAGATCTGCAAAAAGGGCTATTCGCATAAAAAAAGTATATGCGAACAGGATTAACAGGTTTACAGGGTTTAAGTTTCTAAATTGATTAATCATGCCTAAAGGCAAAGTAAAGCAAATTATCTGGCAAACTGCTTTACAACTTTATCAATTACTGAAGCAGTTTCATCTGGGAATTGAAATTGATGCATTTGTGGCTGTGTTACCCAATCTTTAATTATTGGAAGCCAGTTCTTGTTGCTTCCCCATATCACTGGTAAACCAAACTGTTTCAATGCATAAGCGTTACATTGCTGTTCATATTGAAATTTCATTGGCGCTACCAATAATTTCTTGCCTAAAAAAAGTGCTTCAGCAGGACCTTCAAAGCCTCCACCAGTAAACAAACCTTCACAACTTGCTAAACTCGAATTAAACAATTGGTTGTTTACAGGATGTACGTCAACATTTCCATCTACATAAGCCTGTTTACAATGTTTAGAAAACACCTGCCAGTTAACCTGAGGTATTTGCTTAAGCATAGGTACAAGATATTGATCATCAATAGCTGGAAGATAAACTGTATAATGTCCCAAATTACTGGTCAGCATATTTCTAATTTCAGCCCTGATTACTGGCGTGTGAATAAAATCGTCGTAACGTTCAAAATGAAAACCTACATAGTGCGTAGCAGGTGCATAATATTTCATAACCAACTGTGCCCAATCTATGCTTTTAGGTTTCGGAACTTTTTTAGATTGAAAAGAAGCCTGGTGACTTAATCCGACACTCTCTATTCCTTTTGTTTTACAAGCCCAGGCAGTAACAGGTTCAAAGTCGTTCAAGATCAGATTGTATTCCCTTAAAGGAATACTCCTCATATCTTTCAAAAAACGTGGAAGGTCCATACTTTTCCATGTTTCATAATGATTCACTCCACCCTTTTTACCAAAAATAAAGCTAAAGCCATGCAGTTGATACTTCACCTCCTGTGTTAATTTCACATCTGCCTGTGTTCCGCTGATTAACAGATCAACATCACCATGTTTTTGTAATAAAGGTACAATCTCTCTTGCCCGGCTTATATGCCCATTGCCCGTACCCTGTATGGCGTAAAGTATCTTCATCCGCACCGAATATCTGTAATTTTCGTTGAAATATATATTTGTTTTTTGTAATGGTTTTAACCTCAAACAATTTCTAACTTAATTTTTTGCAACAAAATATTGACGTCTAGCTTACTACGCAGATCTTCGCTATCAGACAAATCCCCTTCTTCAACATCATCTTTTTGGAAGTCTTTTTGATCATACCTAAATATTTTCCATGATTGACCATAATACTCAAGTGCGGTAAGATTTTCAACCCAATCACCACTATTCAAATAAGTTACCTTTCCATTTTCTGTGACTATCTCTCTCATTTCGGGTTGATGAATATGCCCACATACCACGTATTGGTAACCATTTTCAGCAGCTAAGTCAGCCGCGGTATTTTCAAAACCATTGATAAACTTCACAGCATCTTTGAATTGGGCTTTAATTCGTTTAGAGAAACTCATTTTTTCTCTCCCAACCGATACCAAAAACCAGTTTACAAAACTATTGATCAAAATTAAGCTGTCGTATCCTACCGCCCCCAATTTTGCCAGCCATTTAGAGTGTTGCATCGTTACATCAAATATATCTCCATGAAAAAACCATGCTCTTTTACCATCCAATTCCAGTACTAGCTTATTTTGAATGTGAAATGTACCCAGGTTCATGTCAGCAAATTTCCTCAACAACTCGTCATGATTACCTGTCAGGTAATAAACAGGCACTCCTTCTACTACAAATTTCATGAGCTTTCGAACCACTTTCATATGTGTCTCAGGCCAATATCTTTTACTAAACTGCCAGATGTCGATAATATCGCCATTTAGAATGATTATTTTAGGCTTGATGCTTTTAAGGTATTTTAACAATTCTTTAGCATGGCAGCCATATGTGCCTAAGTGTACATCCGAGATTACGGCAATATCTAGTTCTCTTTTAGATGTCATGCGGATTCATATTGCATACTATTTTACGCTACAAAAGTGCAAGGACTAAATTAACAAGGCATTAAGAGAACATTAAATATTAAGAGAAGGAAGGTAATTAAAGCGGAGCTTTAAAAGCATAAAAAAAGGTTGCTCATCTTTTAATTGATGACACAACCTTTTTAAGACGACTGCGAAATATGAAAAAAATTAAGCAGTCTTTTTATTTTTATTTTCTGAATAAAATGCGAATCCTAAGCATGCAAACAATAATATAGAGCCTGCCAATGATATTTTCTCACCCATATAATAAGAAACAGGTTCGAATTTAAACTCAACCTTATGGTTACCAGCTGGTAATTGAGCAGCGCGTAAAACATAGTCGGCTCTGAAGTACGGTTTTTTAACATTATCAACATACATGTTCCATCCCTTATCATAATAAATCTCAGAGAACACGGCTATTACGTCGGTAGGTGCACTATAGCTGTAAATCAAATGATCAGGATTATAGCTGTCCAATTTTATTAAAGCACCTGTTCCTGGACCTAAACGTTTTTCATCTAACAAACTTTTGTATCTTACATCAACAATTGCTTCTTTCTTTGGATCGAAACTACTGATTGCTTTCATTTCTTCATCAGCATCTTTAGCAAATTGAACATGAGGTACAATCCAGGCGTTTCCTGCTGCTGTCGAATTACGTTGCATTTTGTAAGAGCCGTTTTGCTGATCCTGGGTGATGATGTATTTAGTATTCAACATATCTAAAACATCTTGGTTTATACTTTTTGAAAACTGATGCTCTATTAATTCCTGATATCTTTTCAATTTAGCGGCATGGTAACCACCAATAGTCTTATGAAAAGCCGAAGGACTTGCGTCCTGAAAAGTACTGACTGTTAAATCCAACACTCTAAAATTAGGATCTTTATCCGCAGCTATAAATGTATCAACATCTCTCGGCTGATAATGATTCGTTATATTACTTTTAGTAGTAAAGTTACTATTGTTTAGATAACGACGATCTACCTGCCACATATCAAACAATACAACAGCCGCCAATAGGCCACAGGCCATTGTAACGCTCATCTTCTTCGTAATGAATGCCCATACCAAACCGAAGCCAATAGCGATCAGGATAAATGAACGAAAGGCATCAGAACGTGCAATCGCTATCCGGTCATCGATCAGAGCATTCGCTATCTTGTGCGCAAGTGCAGTATTATTTTGAACACTTTGTGATAAAGCCTGAACAATTTCAGCATGATTGACTGTAGTGAAGCTGAAGAATAAAGTCGGCATAATTGCAACTATCAATGCAAAACCTCCAGTAATTGCAGCAGACAATTGCAATTTTTTAACCAATGTTTTTTGATCAATATTTCCATCCTGCGCTTCTTTAACAGCTAGAATAGCCAATAGAGGGACCATTAGTCCTACTACAGCTAAAATTGATTCTACAGCTCTAAACTTACTATACAATGGGAAATAATCGAAGAACAGATCAGATATAAATGGGAAATTCTTTCCGAATGACAAAAGGATAAATAACACTGTGGTTGCCACAATCCACCATTTCATTGGACTTCTTACTATGAACAATCCGAATACAAAAAGGAAACATATAATGGCCCCAAAATAATACCCTCCCGATGTGCCTGGTTTTTCACCCCAATATTGCTGCATATTCAGATTTCCAGCCAGTTGCTGTATGGCCTGAGTAGTTTGATTAGGATCCCCACCTGTAAGTTCTGAAATTGCTTTATACATGTGACTTTCTGGCTTAACAAGCTCATTAATACTTGTGGCACCACCATAAAGATCTGGAATCAGGAAAGTAAAACTCTCTCCAACACCCTGGCTCCAACCATAGGCATATTCCTTCGCCTTTGCATTGCTTGATCCGCCATCACCGGGGGCTGCAGTTAAATTTGATTTACCTCTATTAGTTTCGCCTGCATACTCGGCGGTTGTCCACAATACACCAGCATTTACCATTACTGCTAAGAGAGCCGCAGCAGATAAGGTACCAACAGCTTTTCCAAATGCGGGTAATTTTTTTCCTTTATAAGCATGATATAACTCAATACCCATAAATATCAAAATAGACAGCAATAGATAATAAGTCATCTGCACGTGATTAGCCCTAATCATTAAGGCTAAGAACAATGCGGTCAGACTACCCCCCAACAAATATTTGCCCCTCAATGTTAAAATAAAGCCAGCTATGATGGGTGCAAAAAAGCCAATTGCCAATACTTTATTATTATGACCAGCGGAGATCAACACAAAATTATACATGGTAAATGCAAATGCGATTGCACCTGCAGCGGCCAGCCAAGGATTTACTCTTAATACTATAAACATGAAGTAAGCACCTGTTAATAACAATAAAACAGTACCTATCGGACTTGGAAATGTATTTACAATAAGCCTGATTCCGTAAGATGCTCCATTGTAGGCATACTGCGCCCAGATCTGATAAGCAGGCATACCACCAAACATTTGATTGGTCCATAATGGAGCCTTGCCGTCTTTAGCTTTAAAGTCCATGATCTCCGTTTGCATGGCTTTGGCAGCCAAAACGTCACTCGTAGCAGGGGCTTTGCCTTGTAATACAGGGCTGAAATAGACGAAACAAATGATTACAAAAAATCCAATTATGGCCAGATGAATGCCATTCGCTTTAAACCAGTTATTCATTAAGGGTTTGTTTAAGATTAAACTAACCCCAAACTTAGATAAAATGATTTATTTTTTTAGCCTTGGACGATTTTTTTAAGAAAAATCTTTAACTAGCTAAAGCACAGCTATTTTACCTCTTCATAATCTACGAAATCTCCCAATTTATCGGTCTTACCTGTTTTAGCACTTGGAGGTACATAGTCAATTGAGATAGATCCTTCTGGTTTTGTATTTTGTTGTCTTGATTGACCTTGGGCTTGATTTTGTGCTTGCTGTTGTACTTTATTGAACATATTCCTAAGCACCATTGGAAATACCAGACGAAGAATAATTCGTATGATATACATGATCAGTAAGGTGATTAATATGAATTTTATAAATCCCATTTTGTTTCTTTAATAAGTATATAATGTTAGACGGATCCGAAATTTCAATATTACAATACCGTCCTGTTTATTGCATAACAATTACAATACCACCCATTTAATTGTCATTCATCACTGCAGCTACTCTGCCGATTTGTCCGTCTTCCAGCCTCACCTTTATTCCGCGGGAATGAAATGCTGCCGAAGTAAGCAGACTTGCCACAATCCCTCTAGTCAACTTTCCACTTCTTTGATCTTTTTTAAGGATAATATCTACTTCCAATCCTGGATATATATCTTTTCTGCTCTTTCCGTCCATCTTACAAACTTACGACTTAGCAAATCTTTCTTCAAACATTTTTTCCATTGCAAACATTTCATCCCTCAATCTTGCGGCAAGTAAAAAGTCCATATCTTTTGCAGCTTTACTCATCTCTCTACGTGTTTTATCAATAGATTTCTGCATTTCAGCCTTGGTCATATATTGAACAATTGGATCCGCAGCCATACTCACCTCATCAACCTCTACATAAGCTTTTGCACGTTTTGTTTCACCAGAGCTAAAATCAAGCACAGAAGTTTGCTCCAATATAGCTTCTCTACTTTTGCCTACAGTTTTGGGTGTAATCCCATGTTCAAAATTATAAGCAACTTGCTTTTCTCTGCGTCGATTGGTTTCATCAATAGTACGTTCCATTGAATCAGTAATCTTATCAGCATACATAATTACCCGTCCTCTGTCGTTTCTTGCAGCACGTCCAATGGTCTGAATCAGGGCTCGATCTGAACGAAGGAAACCTTCTTTATCTGCGTCAAGAATAGCCACTAAAGACACTTCTGGCAAATCCAGCCCTTCTCTCAGCAAGTTAATTCCGATTAATACATCAAATTCACCCAAACGTAAACCTCTTAGTATTTCTACACGTTCTAATGTTTTTACTTCTGAGTGTATGTAGCGGCATTTAATATTAAGCCTATCCATATACTTGGTCAGCTCCTCAGCCATTCTTTTTGTTAAAGTAGTAACCAAAATACGGTCTCCGAGCTTTATGGTTTTATCAATTTCATCTAATAGATCATCCACCTGATTGATTGCCGGTCGAACTTCTATTAAAGGATCTAATAATCCTGTTGGCCTAATCACTTGCTCAATTACCACTCCCTCTGTTTTTTGCAACTCATAATCTGCCGGAGTCGCACTTACATATATAGTTTGTGGGGCAAGTCTTTCAAATTCATCAAAATTCAGTGGGCGATTATCTAATGCTGATGGCAAACGGAATCCATATTCTACAAGAGATAATTTACGGGAGCGGTCGCCACCATACATCGCTCTGATCTGAGGCACTGTAACATGACTTTCATCAATTACCATTAGATAATCTTCAGGAAAATAATCCAGCAAACAGAAAGGACGCATACCTGGAGTACGTCCATCAAAGAACCTGGAGTAGTTCTCAATTCCTGAGCAATATCCTAGCTCCTTCATCATTTCTATATCGAAGTTAACCCGCTCTTCTAATCTCTTTGCTTCTAACAAATGTCCGTCGCCTACCAATTGATTTTTACGAGCCTCGAGCTCTTCCTGTATACCCCAGATTGATGAATTGAATCTATCCTTTGGAGTTACGAAAAGGTTGGCAGGATAAATAGCCATATCTTCCAGCTTTTCCAAAGTTTTTCCGGTTACGGGATCTATTGCACTCAATTCTTCAATATCATCACCAAAAAAAGATATTCGGTAAGCATTATCAAGGTAAGCTGGAAAAATATCAACCGTATCTCCTTTAACCCTAAAAGTCCCCCTTTTAAAATCATTGGTTGTACGTGCATATAAAATCTCTACCAGACTGTGTAAAAATGAGTTTCTTGAAATTCTGGTACCGACAGAAAAACGGAATACTGATCTTGAGAAGTCTTCAGGGTTTCCCATACCATAAATACAGGAGATAGAAGACACAACAATGATATCCCTACGACCCGACATCAATGCCGAGGTGGTCCGTAATCTTAGTTTCTCTATTTCTTCATTGATACTTAAATCCTTCTCTATATAAGTATTGCTACTTGCAATAAAAGCTTCTGGTTGATAGTAATCATAATATGAAACAAAATAGTTAACTGCATTTTCAGGAAAAAACTGTTTGAATTCTCCATAAAGTTGTGCAGCAAGGGTTTTATTATGACTAAGAATCAATGTCGGTTTCTGTGTTTCCTGAATTACGTTTGCAATAGTGAACGTTTTACCAGATCCGGTTACTCCTAACAATGTCTGATAGTGCTCTTCGTTATTCACACCTTCTACGAGTTGCTTAATTGCACCAGGTTGGTCACCTGTAGGTTTGTAATCAGAAACAATATTAAACTTCATCCTTAAATCTTTATATTTAACAAGTTAGATCCGAACCCATGCGAAGCATTAATAGCTAACGATGTACAGTTCGTAACTATCAAATATAAGGATTTATCAAAGCCTCCTTAAATTATCATTAAGAAAAACACTATAATTTAACCATTATATGTTAAATTTATATTGGCCATCCCTAGTCGATTAATTCATATGAAACCCCCTAACGGATGAAACTTTTGATTTATGTTCCCCTGATTAGTCCAAGGATTAAATACATTTTCAGCTTCATATTTAATGATATATTAAGGGCTGAAATAGACTTTACCATAAATAAAGAAGAATTCCTGCAATCGACTTTACCTAAAATGAGCTATGCAGAACAGCCCATAGGAAATGAATTATTTTTCAAAAGCAAACATCTTTTGTATGAACATAAGATTATAGCTCAGCGAATTAAAATAACAGATTTTGGAGAAATGAAAGTCCCTTTCTCAGTCTCCAAAAGCATCCTACCTTTTGATATTTTTGCTGCATCATTCTATTTTCTTAGTCGACACGAAGAATATATTTATAATGAAAGTAAAAATGGCGAACCTTATCCTTTTAAAGACAGTTTACAGTATAAATTGAAACTATTGAAAATCCCAATCATTGACAATTGGGCATTAATCTTAAAAAACATTCTTTTGAAGCGTTTCCCCGATCTAACCTTTGGAGCTAAACAGTTTTCTTTTAAACCAATATTCATCCGTCATTTACAGAAAAAAGCAAAGAATAATTTTATCACTAATACCGCCACACTCATTAAAATACTTATTGACAAAAAGTTACATTCAAAAAAAGACAAAATAGCCACCATTAAGCAGATTATAAATCATAATAATGATTTTGACCACGTAACTACTGTTAATGGCCTTAGCCTATACAATAATCACTTTATTGGCCAATTGCAGATCCCTAAAAGCTATATTAAATTGTTAAAAAATGCTACAAAAAGTGATTATAGCATGTATTACCCAGATTTTCCAGGCTTTAGAGCTGGCACCTGTACACCCTTTTACTGGTACGATCTACAATTAGAGAAAAAAACTCAATTATTGCTACATCCTGTGGCAACAACAGATCTCAATTTACTAAAGAACAAAACACCTGAAGCATTGTTGTTACAAATGAATGAACTGGTTAGTAGCGTGAAACTGGTTAATGGCAATTTATTTTTTTTATCTTTAAGTAATGATATTCGACCTCAGTAAGACCAATTCCATTGCAAATGTTTTTATTTCTGAAATCAGGGATAAAAACATTCAGAAAGATGCCATGCGTTTCCGTACAAACATGGAAAGACTCGGCGAGTTCTTTGCACTGGAAATAAGTAAAACACTGGAGTATCAACCAATAGAAACTCAAACCCCTTTAGGTATAGCAAAAACGGTAAAACTTGCTACACAGCCGGTTTTGGCAACCATTACCCGTGCAGGCATCCCCATGCACAAAGGCATGTTAAATATTTATGACCAAGCGCCATCTGCTTTCATTGCAGCCTATCGCAGAGTGCATAAAAGTGGAAATCTGGAAATTGCAATTGAATACATTTCAACTCCTGATTTAACTGATCGTATAGTAATTATGGCGGACCCGATGATAGCAACAGGGATGAGTATCGTACTTTGTTGTAAAGAATTAATGAATAGGTACAAGATTAAAGAGCTACACATTGTATCGGCCATTGCAAGTTCAGAGGGGTTAAGACATTTAAGAGCGAATCTTCCTAAAGCAAAGCTATGGTTAGGGGCTATTGACGAAGAAATGACAAGTAAATCGTACATTGTACCCGGATTAGGTGATGCAGGCGATTTGGCCTATGGGCCCAAAATTTAGGGCTACTTCTAAGTTACTAAAAATGGTTCTCTTGCTTTTAAAATATGAATTGAAATGATTAAACACATATTCTTCGATTTAGATCATACCATTTGGGATTTCGACCGAAATGCAGAAGAGACACTCAAAGAGCTTTATCAATTGTATGAGTTGGAGAAATTAGGCCTCCACTCCTGTAAGGACTTTATTGATACTTATACGACAAACAACCATCAGCTTTGGACCGAATATCATGTAGGAAGAATTACAAAAGAACAATTAAGATCTGAACGCTTTCATAAAACATTTAGACAGCTTGGAATAAAACCTGATAAAATTCCGATGCAGTTTGAAGAAGATTATGTCCGCATCAGCCCGACAAAAACCAATCTATTTCTAGGCTCGGAGAGGGTATTGGGATATCTTTATGAAAAATATACCCTACACATCATTTCTAATGGTTTTAAAGAAACTACCTTGACTAAAATGGATGTCTCTGGTCTGAATCCATATTTTAGAAATGTGATTATTTCTGAAGATGTTGGTGTAAACAAACCGCATAAGGCCATATTTGAATACGCTTTAAATAAAGCCGAGGCAGAAAAACATGAGAGCATTATGATTGGAGATAGCCTGGAAGCTGACATTCGTGGCGCACAGGATTTTGGAATGAAGGCAATTTATTTTAACCCACTTAAAAAGGAAAAACCAGGTGATGTAGAATGGCAAATTAATGATCTGGAAGAGCTCCTGCTTCATTTTTAACCATTCTTAAAAATCAATCGTTCGTTTTACGGTGACGAACAAAGTACTGTGCTAGATTAATGGCTATAAACACATGATTAATCACATTTGGAAGTAGTCCATAATACTTGGTAAAGATCTTAAATCGCTCTTTTAGGCTAGCTATATGTTTTTTCTTTGAAATACCTCCGACCAGGTATTTTGCTACATAAGCATGCGTATTTACAATGCTTGAAGCTTTTTTGGCCACGCGGATGATCCAATCAATATCAGCGCTATATTTATATTGAAGATCAAATGGTTCAGCAATGCTCCTTTTGACATATATTGCCTGATGACTAATATTCATCCCATATCTAAAGCTTCTCCAATTAAACACTAGCGGAGCATGATGTCTTCTTTGTCCAAGGCTCGTCCAATTTTCATCAAACATCTCTGTCTCTCCATAATAAATATCTGCAGAAGCAGCTGTTTCAAATACCTCAGCTACTGTTTCTAATCCATAAATCTCATCTCCAGAGTTCATAAATAAAACATAATCTCCAGTTGCTAATGACAGTCCTTTGTTCATGGCATCATAAATTCCTTTATCAGGTTCAGAAATAAACTGTGCAAGTCTGGGTTTATAATTGTAAATCACATCCTTTGTCCCATCTGTAGAAGCTCCATCAATTATGATATATTCTATATTGAGATAAGTTTGATTTAAAACCGAAAGCATAGTGCGTTCAATATCTTTAACATTATTATAAACGATAGTGATTACACTTAACTTTGGCTGCATGGGCTTAAAACTATTATTTTGGTTGCAAATCAATAAGGGACTGATACAATAATAAGTGTTTTTCTGCAATAACAACTTCAGAGAATTGATTTAATATAGTTCTTCTTGCTTCTTTCTGAATATCAGGAGCATTTTCATCATGATACAACCATTCAATACCTGTAGCCAGGTCTTCAGCTGATTTATAGTCGGCCAGATAGCCATTCTCAAGATGCTTTACCATATCCGGAATTCCTCCGGTTTTAAAAGCAACCACCGGTGTTGCACAAGCCAGGCTCTCCATCACTGTATTCGGCAAATTATCTTCAAGCGATGGCGCTATAAATACATCCGCAGCTGAATAGCATTTTGCTAAGTGATCATCATTATTTATGGCACCCAGAAAAGTTGTTTTAAATGGAAACACAGGCATCTCAACATTTGGCTTATTGCCAAATATCACCAATTCTATATTTTCTTTAATGATGCCTGGTCTTGTAGCCAGGTCATTTAATGCATCAATCAAGTAAGATGTGCCTTTATGTTTATCATTTCGTGAGGGCATAAAGCCACTCATCATCACAAATTTATCGGGATTAATCTTTAACATTTTCTTAGCCTCCGCTTTTACATAAGGCTTAAACACATTTGTTTCAATAGTATTAGGAATTACTGTAACCTCCCGAAAGCCCATTAAACTACTCAATTTTACTGAATTGGCCATCCAGTTGCTGGGAGCTACAATGTGACAGTTTAACTCAGAATATGCCTTTTTTTTACGCAACCAGTTTTTATGAGAAAAGTCATCTTTGCCACTAAATCTAAGTAGAGGACAAAAGCCACATTCCTTATGATAGTTTTCACAATCATACCTTACATGGCAGCCACCAGTAAAGGCATTACTATCATGAAATGTCCATACAATCGGTTTTTCCAACTCATCCAATTGCGCAAGGAACTTAGGGGAAAGAAATCCATGGTTTACCCAATGTAAATGGATAACATCTGCTTCTTTAACAGCAGGGTGGTTAATTATGGATCGTCCGAACCACTGTATAGAGAAGGGAGTTTTAACAGCTTTAGATATTGCCTTAGATAAATAACGCTCCGCGAGAATATTGAAAATTGCTCTGGATTTTTGAAAAAGATTCTTACTAAAAGTACCTGTTTTTGTACTCTCTTTGAACTGAAAGTAAACCATCACCTTTGATGACACTTCGACAGCGTTAAGTGCATCACTTAATCTCAGGCAAGCCCTTCCAGCACCTCCATTTCCTTCATAAGTATTCAGATGTAAAACCTTCAATCTTATCCTCCTTATATGCGCTAAGCGCGTTTCATTTTGATTTTTGTTAGTACATGATTCAAATATCGTAAACCTCGCTGAATATAAGTTCCTTTGCGATGTTTTAGAAAGTTTCTCACTGCCTGATAACCGGGTTTATATTCCTCCAATTGTTCTGGAAAACTATTAATTCTGAAATTGTTAACAGCCCCTTTATAAATTGTACTTACCCCAGAATGAACTCCAGAACCATCGTGTCCAATATTTTCTATGAGTGATAAAGCAGGGTTAACAGATAGGCCTTTTTTCAGAAAAACAGAGGCATACCATCTGATAGCCCATGAATTATTTCTGCCATGCTTAAATTCCATAATATGTTTCCAAAAATTCATGCCGCCTTCCAGTTCAAACTGATGCTTTTGCTGATCGTCAAATCGGGAAATAATCTTGTCAATATCCGGTTCAAAATTCTTCCATGCTCGATCCCATGTCGCCCATGCCTGACTACTGGCTATTCTTAGAAAAAAAGTCTCAGGAAGTCCTTTATGAGGAATTGGATACATATAGGCAGTAACATGCATCACCTGATCCTGTTCCTCGTATCTATTTAAAGCATCATTGAAATATTGAAGTGTATAAGGTGAAGTCAATACATCATCTTCTAACACAATAGCCCTACCATAAGTAGAGGTTAATCTACTTACGCCATCAATTACCGAATTTGCCAAACCAAGATTTTGTGAACGTTCAATTACCTCTACCGACTTAAAGCCGGTGATGCTATGCCCAAGCTCTCTAACCGCATTTACATTTTCTTCTTGTCCAGCTTTTGCTCCATCAGAAAAGATGAATAGTCTCGACTCCTCAGCCAAATGATTTTTTTGAAGAAAACTAAGTGTACGACGTGTATGTTCTGGACGATTGTAAACAAATAGGGCTATCGGGGCAAATTTTTGCATTCGCAATGGATTAAATAATTATACAATGAACGCTCATAAGCGTAATAAAATTACACTTCAAATCTAACTATATTTTTCTGGATTCACTTTCCCTAAACTACCTGTTAATCCGTCATGAATTGCTTTTAAAAGCTTATTATAATTAGCCTGTTTACTTGTTAACTTGCTAATAATCCATTGTCCGGACAAAAATAGCCACTTATTAAATCCATACACCAGACGATTACTTACATTCACCTGGTCATAAAAATAAACACTATTGCGGACTTGGTAATAGGTACGAAAACCCCAGAGATCCAGATATATTGATTTCCAGAACTTCCGCTTATAAGTAATCCCATATGATTTATCGATATCTGTAATTGTACTGCCAGGAATGAGCCAGATTTGCCCTCCCTTTTCGGTGATCCGATAAGTATATTCTGAATCATCTGCATATACAAAAAATTCTGCTTCAGGATATCCTATCAAATCAATCATTCGCTTATGAAAGAACATTCCACCGTAAGGTGCATAGGGAAGCCTTGCATTTTTCTTAACCTGATTGCGCTGGAACAATCGATCACGTAATTTATAATATTGATTAAGAGGTGTTCTAAATAGGTTAAAGCCCATGAAACTATTGGCCACCATATAAAAACGCTTTGCATCTTCGCCCTGAGCAATCATTACATGTTCCTTCCTATCTGGTCGGAGCGAAAAGAGCGCTTTCTGCTGATCATGCCCAGGCATAGAAGCCCATTCTCCGGTAAGTTTATCAAGTGCATCAGGAGCCGGCATGTTGTCATCATCAAGCAGCCAGACAAAACTAGCAGCCGTTTTTGTCATGAAGTGCTTTAGCCCCACTTTGTAACCACCGGCTGAGCCTTCATTTTTGGCATTAGCAATGACCGTAATGCGCTCATCTTGTAATAAATTACAATTTTGTGCAACACTATAAGTTGAAGCGTTATCAACCACTATAATATTTGTTACGTTTTCGAGCGTAGTTACCCGCCTCAATACCTGTTCTAAAAATTGCCACCTATTACTGTAGGTAACAATTAACACACAAATATTATATGTTATCTTTGCCATCTTATTATTGCAAGTTTACAACATAAACGCACATATTACAATACGGCAGAAAACTAATTTGCATTAAAAATATACTAAAACGATCTATATCAGGGATGGGCATTATTCAGCAACAGACAATAAAAGGAACCTTTTACTCATATCTGGGTGTTTTAATTGGCTTTTTTTCCGCTTATCTTATACAACCTCATGTTTTAAGTCCCGAACAAGTTGGCTTAATAGGCTTGTTAACTACGTTTTCTGTATTATTTGCTCAGGTATCAGTTCTTGGATTTAATGCTACTGCCAGAATTTTCCCTTACTTCCGCAATCCAGAAAATCACGATAATGGCTACTTGGGTTTGGCATTCCTGATTTCTATTTTAGGCTTTGTATTATTTTGTATTGCAGCATATTTTTTAAAAGATCAAATTGTACAAGACAAGGATGATCAGAATAACTTATTCGCGACCTATTACTGGCAACTCATTCCTTTAACGTTTTTTACTATGGTTTTCAATATTCTGGAACTCTACTCCAGAATGCAATATGATACTACCATGGGTAAGGTTTTAAAGGAATTTACCAACCGTTTATTAGTATTAGGCGCATTGTTGCTGCTATTGGTAAATTCCGTGAGCTTTGAAACCTTTATGTGGGTTTGGCTGATTGTTAACATCATTCCGACAGGAATGATTGCCTATCGCTTACATAAACGAAATCAATTGTCATTTCGCCTAAACCTTAAGTTTATTGACAAACCACTTAGAAGACAAATCATTCATCTCTGCTTTTTTGGAATTCTAACCGGCACAGCTCCATTTCTTATCCAAAATATTGATAGGTATATGATTAATGAAGAGTTTGGTTTAACAAGTACTGGAGTTTACACTTTAGCTTTTACAATTGGAACTATCATCAGCTTGCCCGCACGTTCCCTATACAGTATCTCTTACACAGTTATTGCAGAAGCATGGAAAAATGAAAACACACAGGAGATTAAGTCTATTTATAAAAAAAGCTGCATCAACCAGCTGATTGCTACCCTCTTCTTATTTTTATTGATCTGGGCAAATATCCATAACATCTATCACATATTACCTGCTGCATACGACTCCGGACAATATGTAATCTTTTTTATTGGCATTGGTTATTTGATAGAAGCATCCACGGGCGTAAATGGTGTGATCGTAGCAACATCTAAATTTTATAAATATGAGTCTTACTTCAGCCTTGCAATGATAGGTGTAACTATTATAGCTAATCTAATCCTCATTCCGGTTTATGGAATAACAGGCGCAGCCATTGCTTCTGCGGTCACCCTACTCATTTTCAATTTATCGAGATATTTGTTTATACTTCTCGTTTTTAAAATGCAGCCATTTTCTTACAAAACTCCCATAACGATAATTACAGGTATTGCAGTTTACGCGATCGTAAATGCAATACCTTCATTCTCCAACTTTATTTTAGACAGTATTCTTCGCGCCGGATTAATTACATTGTTGTTTTGCGGAACAGCCTATTACTTACGCTTATCCGAAGACATTAATAATTTAATAAACAATCTGGTAAACAAATATTTAAAAGGAACAACTAAGTAAAACTAGTTTAAGTTCCCCTTATCGTTGGTGATAAATTTATTCTCAGGCCTTCCAAATAGCCTGCCTTTAATTTTCATCCATATCGTTTCCTTTTTCAATTCCGGAGGAGTATACGGTGGATTTATTTTATTGCCTTTTCTGATATGAAAAGCATTGGGACGCTTTAACTTCTCAAAAACAACCACACTATCAAAAAAAGTAATACAACTGATATGATCAGTAATCTCGTTTAAAATCAACTGATCTTGTTTCAGAATATGATCTCTGTATAATGAATCAATCAGGTTTTTTGAATATTCAATAAACGTAGTTTTCTTCTTATATCCACCATGAAACTCGTACCAATATGAAGTGTGTGTATCTTCTACCATATATACTCCACCCTCTTTCACTTTTAGGTACAACATTTCAAATGAAACCTTTTGCTGGATCATAGTATGTCCACCATCGTCAAGAATAATATCCAGCTCAGGCAGTTGGTCAATAACCCTTTTAAGAAAAACCGGGTCGCTTTGTGATCCTATAAAAATTTTAGTATGCTCATCTTCAAACTTTTGGCATTCAGGATTGATATCTATTGCATAGATATTTACATCAGCACCAAAATACTTCTTCCACATTTGTAATGAACCTCCATGAGAGATCCCTATTTCAAGTATGTTCAGTTTTTTACCTTTATACTTAGAGAAGTATCTTTCATAAATCTCAAAGTAATGGTCCCATTTATGAATTAAACGTCCTTCATGTTGATAAAAAATATCTCTCAACGTACTATCTTCCATACTTCATTTTTGTTTTTTCAAATGTATCAAAACTTTGCAAAAAATGGATCAATATCTTTTGAATGTACTGGCCAAAAAGTGTCTTATTTTTTCAAAAAAAAAGCTACCCTGAAATACAGGGCAGCTTTTCATTAGCTTATCTAAGTATTAAACGAACTTCTTAGCGTTAACTTTACGCTCGTTTTCTGTTAAATATATTTTACGCAAGCGCATGCTTGCTGGTGTTACTTCTATATATTCGTCAGCCTGAATATACTCCATTGCCTCCTCTAATGAGAATTTAATAGCTGGAGCAATACGTGTATTATCATCTGTACCTGAAGCACGCATGTTAGTTAGTGCTTTACCTTTAACAATGTTAATCACTAAGTCATTATCGCGAATGTGCTCACCAAGGATCTGTCCTTCATAAATATCAACTCCCGGATCAACAAAGAAACGTCCACGGTCTTGCAATTTATCAATTGAATAAGCGGTAGTTGTACCTTTATCCATAGATACTAATACACCATTTAACCTACCAGGAATAGTTCCTTTCCAAGGCTCATAAGCTTTGAAACGGTGTGCCATAATAGCTTCTCCAGCAGTAGCTGTCAAAATGTTATTTCTTAAACCAATGATACCACGTGATGGAATCTCGAATTCCAAGTGTTGCAAATCCCCTTTAGGCTCCATAACTAATAACTCACCTTTACGCTGAGTAACCAATTCAATAACCTTACCAGCAACTTCACCAGGAACATCAACGATTAAAGTCTCAATTGGCTCACATTTCTTACCATCAATTTCTTTAACGATAACCTGTGGCTGTCCAACCTGAATTTCATATCCTTCGCGACGCATGGTCTCAATCAATACTGATAAATGGAGAATACCTCTTCCATACACCAAATAAGCATCTGGAGATTCCGTCTCAACCACTTTAAGGGCTAAGTTTTTCTCCATTTCCTTATATAAACGCTCTCTGATTCTTTGTGAAGTTACAAACTTACCTTCTTTACCAAAAAACGGTGAGTTGTTGATCGTGAACAACATGTTCATTGTTGGCTCATCAATTTTGATTACAGGTAATTGTTCCGGAGCATCAAAATCAGAGATAGTATCACCAATTTCAAATCCTTCTATACCTACAACCGCACAGATATCGCCAGATTTCACTTCAGTAGTACGAATCTTACCCAATCCTTCGAAAGTATAAAGCTCTTTTACTCTTGATTTTACAACTTTACCGTCACGTTTAATCAAGGTAACTGGTTGATTTTCTTTAATGCTGCCGCGATGTACACGTCCAATTGCAATACGACCAACAAAAGATGAATAATCTAAAGAAGTAATCTGCATTTGTAAAGTTCCATCATTTGTTGGAGCAGCAGGAATATTAGCAACAACAGCATCTAACAATGCAAAAATATCAGTTGTTGGCACTTTCCAATCAGTACTCATCCAACCTTGTTTTGATGACCCATATATTACCGGGAAGTCTAACTGCTCTTCGGTAGCCTCAAGATTAAAGAACAATTCGAAAATTTGCTCATAAACCTCTTCAGGGCGACAGTTTTCTTTATCTACTTTATTTACAACTACAATTGGTTTTAGTCCCAATGCTAAAGCTTTCTGCGTAACAAAACGTGTTTGAGGCATTGCACCTTCAAATGCATCACACAGTAACAACACGCCATCAGCCATTTTCAATACACGCTCAACCTCACCACCAAAATCGGCGTGACCAGGAGTATCGATAATGTTGATCTTTACATCTTTATACTGTACGGAAACGTTTTTAGATACGATGGTAATCCCTCGCTCACGTTCCAGATCATTGTTGTCAAGTATTAAATCTCCCGACTGTTCATTATCACGAAAGATTGAACATGAATGTAAGATCTTATCAACCAGTGTAGTTTTACCGTGGTCAACGTGGGCTATGATAGCTATATTTCTGATTTTTTGCATAAAATGCGTATGATTTTTGCCGCAAAGATACAGTTTATGATCGACATATCAAGCGATTAGCTATGTCCGATGTAGAAAAAACTTACAAAAAAAAGATAGCTTTATGTCTGAGGCTTCCGACCAAACGCCCACATTAGGAAGGGAAGCATCGCTTTTCCCCAAGTCTGAATATCATGTTTACCACCAACCATTTCGTAATAAGTAATATCATCAGGTCGCTTATAGCCCTTTATAAGTAATTCCTTTATCACATCAATAGAATCATCGATAGAGTCTATAATGAAGTTCCTATTACGGTCTGCTTTCTCATCTTCAGTACCTGTCATCAACCAAAATTTGAGGTCAGGCTTGGATCCTGTAATCCTAATGCAATGATGCAATATGCGGTCCTCATCCGTGTAACCATCTTTTAAATCTTTTTTACGCCACCAGAAGGCACCGGAAAATACGCCAACAGCATCAAAATAATTATCATTGTTCCAGGCGATATCAAAAGCAGTTAGCCCACCTAAAGAAAAACCTGCAAACGCCCTTTTACCATTAATAGGAAAATCAACCTCGCCTTGTATAAAAGGCAATAACTCGTTAATGATGAATTCTGTATAGATTGAAGCCTTAGCTCCACGTCCTAAATAGTCAGGATTCCCAGCTATGCCATACTCCTGTAAGCGATCTGCAGAAGCCTTAATTGCCACAACAACAAGCGGCTCTATTTTATTGGTTTGATAAAGGTTATTTAATGTCTCGTGAAGACAAAGACCATCGGTATCCTGTCCATCATTAAGCAACAACAGGTTTAATATTTCATTACCCATTAATCCTTCTGGGATAAAGAACTCTAATTCAACATCCCTTTTCAGATGAACAGATTTAAAAATACATTCAGTTTTTATAACTTCCGGAAGTAACATCACACTATACATAATCCAACAAATCCCTATCTCAAAAAATAATCGAACAAAGGTAATATTCTCAGCACGACAATAGTTAGCTATAGCTTTATTTTTACATTTCATCCAAAATCTTAGAATAAAAGTATTGAATACTTGCTGTTTAACAAATTGTTTTTCTAACTTAAAGCATCTAACTATTAAGGTATGGAGGAAGCATATAAAAAATGGTACAGTCACAACCTGAATGCTGATTTTGAACTCCTCACTTTTGGGCATAGTGGTTATCCGGTTCTGTTGTTCCCTACCAGCATGGGTCGGTACTATGAAAATAAAGATTTTAAAATGATCGACTCAATAAGTTGGTTCATTGAAGAGGGTAAAGTCAAGATCTATTGTGTAGACAGTATCGATAAGATGAGCTGGTATAATATGAGTGCTCATCCTGCGGAAAGAGTAAGGAATCATATTTATTATGATAAATTGATTCTTGAAGAGGTATCAACCCTTGCACGCCAAGAAACAGGTCACGCCAGGATCATTACTGCAGGCTGCAGTTTTGGAGGCTATCATGCTGCAAATTTTGCTTTTCGCCACCCATGGCTTGTAAGTCATATGTTTAGCATGAGTGGTGCTTTCGACATAAGAGGACAGCTAGAAGGTTTTTACAATGACGATGTTTACTTTAACAATCCTGTTGATTTTATTCCAAACGACAACAATCCGGATTTATGGCAGATGAGAATTATACTGGGAACTTCTGACAGAGACATCTGCAGAACAGATAACGAACGCCTCTCACAAACTTTAAACGAAAAAGGAATTAATCATTGGCTTGATATAAGACAAAATGCTGATCACGATTGGCCTATTTGGCGACAAATGTTACCTGAATACCTTGCTCAATTACCATAAATAATCAAACTAATCTACTAAAGAATATTATACATCTATTATACCTATGAAGAAAATTGGAATCTTATTTGGCAAGGAAAGATCTTTTCCTGAGGCTTTTGTGAAGCGTATAAATGAAATCGGGGGTGATGAATTTAAAGCTGAAGCTGTTAGTATTGACAAGATATTTCAGGCAGAGCCTTTAGATTATGCGGTGATTATAGACCGCATCTCACAGGGTGTTCCTTTTTATCGGGCAGCTATGAAGAATGCTGCAGTTACCGGGACAGCTGTAATCAACAATCCGTTCTGGTGGAGCGCTGACGAAAAATTCTTTAACAATGCCCTTGCAGAAAAATTGGGCATCCCTGTACCGAAAACGGCTCTACTTCCCTCTTACGAACAACCAGACGACACCTCTGATGAGTCTTTCAGTAACCTTGCATTCCCCCTTGATTGGGAAGGCATTTTTAATTATATAGGTTTCCCCGCTTATATGAAGCCTTTTGATGGTGGTGGCTGGAAAGATGTGTACAAACTCAATGACAAAGAAGATTTTTTCGACAAACACAGTCAAACGAAA
The DNA here is from genome assembly GCF_041645105.1 of Pedobacter sp. Lineage (GTDB taxonomy): Bacteria > Bacteroidota > Bacteroidia > Sphingobacteriales > Sphingobacteriaceae > Pedobacter. The sequence continues at coordinate 1,310,970 of NZ_JBAZQQ010000001.1, read as the reverse complement.
CAAACAGTTATGATGCTGCAAGAGGAAATCATTTTTGATGAGTATTTCAGATGCTATTGTATAGGTGGCAAACATGTTCATATTATGCAGTATGAACCACGTAATCCTTTTCACTTAAGGTATGTTGTAGATGCCCCTCCATCTAACGCACAACTCCTTCAAACTATTCATGATTATGTTATAAAGTTGAATAAATATTTAGGATACGATTTCAACACAGTTGAATTTGCAGTCCGTGATGGTATTCCATATGCTATTGATTTCTGCAATCCAGCTCCTGATGCAGATATAGCTAGCGTGGGCAAGGAGAATTTCGACTGGGTGGTAGAAACAAGCGCACAATATGCAATTGAAAGAGCAAAAGCACATGTTGATGGCCTGGACAACCTGACATGGGGTGAGTATATCAGAACTTCAGCAGCAGGCTTACCGCTAATTAAAAAAAGTATCGCTAAGAATTAATGGCCAGAACTTTAAAGGAAAAAGAAAATAACGCTAATCAATCGGAGGGAAAGACATGATGAACGAATTTACACTCGGCATAGAGGAAGAATATATGATTATAGACCCTGTAACAAGGGAACTAACATCTCATGATCAAAAAATAGTTGAGGCTGCTCAAAAGATCCATAAAGACCAGGTAAAAGCCGAGATGCACCAGGCAGTAGTGGAAGTCGGCACTGGCATTTGCAGGAACACAGACCAGGCACGTGAAGAAATTTCTCAGCTCAGATATACCGTTTCGCAGTTAGCTGGTGAACAAGGTTTACGTATCGGAGCCGCAGGCACTCACCCTTTTTCTCATTGGGAGAAACAACTTATTACCGAACATCCGCGTTACAACGAAATCGTAAATGAACTACAAGAGGCGGCTCGTTCAAACCTGATTTTCGGATTGCACGTGCACGTCGGCTTTCAGTCTAGAGAACTTGCGATTCACATTGCTAATCAGGTAAGGTACTTCTTACCTCACGTATTTGCATTGTCAACCAACTCCCCTTTCTGGGAAAGCAGAAATACAGGATATAAATCATTCCGAACAAAAATATTCGACAAATTCCCACGTACAGGAATTCCAGATATTTTTAACAGCATTGAGGACTATGATAACTATGTAAAGCTGTTGATTAAAACCAATTGTATCGACAATGCTAAAAAAATATGGTGGGACATACGGGTGCATCCATTTTTTGAAACCATAGAATTCAGAATTTGTGACTGCCCTATGTTGATCGATGAAACCATGGCTTTCACTGCTTTGTTTCAAGCTTTATGTGCTAAACTGTATAAACTACGACTACAAAATCTAAACTTCATTAGTTATTCAAGAGCACTAATCAACGAAAACAAATGGAGAGCAGCTCGGTATGGTATAGATGGAAGCCTGATCGATTTTGGTAAGGAAATGGAAGTCAACTGTCGTAATCTGGTATTAGAACTTCTTGATTTTGTTGATGATGTTGTCGATGAATTAGGGTGTAGAAACGAAATTAACTATGTGTTAAAAATACTTGAACACGGGACTGGCGCAGACAGGCAATTGGCTGTTTACGAACAATTTGGTAACTTTGAATCCGTGGTTGACTATATCACCACACAAACACTAATTGGGGCTAAATAGTTAACATGACTGATAGAAGAAAGATAAAGGTTGCGGTTATTGATATGAATAATGGCGTAACCAACCAGGGGATGCGTGGAATACAGGAAGTCTTGTTGCGCTATCAGAAGAATTACGAAATTACGTTATCGATTAACATATTCGATTTAAGACAAAAAGGCGAAATACCAGATTTGGAATATGATATATATATATCGAGCGGTGGGCCTGGTAGCCCTTATGAAGGAAAGGGCCTTAAGTGGGAAAATGATTTTTTTAATCTGCTTGATCTTATTGAATCTTTTAATCTTACAAATGAGCATAAGAAAAAGCATGTCTTCCTAATTTGCCATTCGTTTCAGATGGCCTGTAGAAAGTTCGGTGTAGGGCAAGTCATAAAAAGACGTTCAACAGCCTTTGGCATATTCCCGATATTTCTAACCGAAGAGGGAGAAAATGATCCAGTATTTAATGGATTAAACAACCCTTTTTATACCGTAGACAGCCGTGACTGGCAAGTAACAAATCCTGATGACCAACCCTTTGCTATTAAAAATGCTAAAGTTTTGGCTCTCGAGAAAGACAGGCCCCATATTGACCTGGAACGTTGTGTAATGTCTGTCCGCTTTACAAAAGAGATTGTAGGAACCCAATTTCACCCTGAAGCAGATCCCATCGGCATGAAGTCATACCTTTTACAGGAAGACAAAAAAAGAGCTATCGTTGAAAATCATGGTGAAGAAAAATATCATGATATGTTAAATAGCCTTGATAACCCTAATAGAATTGCATTAACACAGCAAATCGTACTACCAAATTTTTTAAACGAAGCTATAAACACCTTACAGGAAGCATCATATGATTGATCGTTACAGGAGTATATTTAACAACTCTTTTTCTGAAGCAAAATACTTAAATTTTTTATCTGCAATTGAAAGTGGACTAACTAAAATTCCATTTAGAGTAGCAGAAACACCTGTTTTTATCCCCAAAGATCTTAAAGAACAGTTAATTGCTGCTGGACAGGAAATAATAGACCTCATTAAACAACCTGATTTTAAAACGCTTACAGAGAATTCCATTCCCGAACAATGGAATGTCCCGGATGAAAATGACCATCCACACTTCCTTACTTTCGACTTTGGCATTTGCAAAGATGACCATGGAAAAATAATACCAAAATTAATCGAGATGCAAGGCTTTCCTTCTCTATACGGATTTCAACCTCATTTAGCTAAAATCTATAAAAATAGCTATGCATTACCAAATCCTTTCACTCCTTATTTTGAAGGATTAAATGAGGAGAGCTACATAGCCATGCTTAAACAAGTAATCGTAGGAATGCATCAGCCTTATGAAGTTGCATTAATGGATACTGATGCATTAAATCAGAAAACAGCGATTGACTTTTTATTAACGCAGCAACTTTTAGGGATTAAAATATTAAGTCTGACAGACATTATTAAGGAAGGTAAAAATCTTTTTTACCAGGAAGGTGATAATAAAATACAGTTAAAACGCATTTACAACCGGCTTATTTTTGATGAAATTGCTGATCAGACGGATATATTTAACAATAGCTTTGATCCAAGGGAAGCATTAAATATAGAGTGGATTACACATCCAAATTGGTTTTACAGAATCAGCAAATACACGATGCCATTTCTGAAAAGCAATTTTGCTCCTGAAACACTCTTTCTTAACAATTTAACCGAAATCCCTTCTGATTTGGAGAATTATGTATTGAAACCATTATTTTCTTTTGCCGGCATGGGCGTAATTATAGATGTAACCAAAGAAGATATACAACTTATTAGCGACCCTGAGAATTGGATATTGCAAAAAAAAGTAAATTACGAGCCGTTGGTACAAGCACCTGATGGAGGAGTAAAAGTAGAAATCCGACTAATGTATCTATGGCCAGACAATGCTGAACCAAAACTTTGTATAAATCTTGCGCGATTAAGTAAAGGAAAGATGATTGGAGTTAGATACAACCAAGATTTTGATTGGGTTGGAGGCACAATTGGACTAATGGAAAGCTAAATTGACATTCAACAGACTCCAATTGACATGGGGCTTGTTATTTTTGTATTATGGACATTCAAAGCATATTAGTGACCTTATTGTTTGTAGCCGCTATATTTTATATTGGCCGCATCATATATCGCTCTGCTTTTCCTAAAAGTGGAAGCTGCGCCTCAGGTTGCGGTAAATGTGGAGTCGACTTTTCAAATATCAAACCTGATAAAAAATAGATTTCATCTATAACCATATGCTGGAACAATTTAAAGCCTATTTACAAGACAAGGTTGCCATTACAGATGAGCAGTTTAATCTCATTTCCGATAAGCTAAAGGTCAAGCGCTTTGAAAAGAATGAAATGATCCTGATGAAGGGGGAAGTTTCAGCACATGGATATTTTGTGGTAGATGGCCTATTACGCAGCTATTCTATAGATAGCAAAGGGAAAACGCATATTATACAATTTGCCCCTGAGCAATGGTGGCTATCTGATAGAAATGGCATGCTTTTTAATGAGGCTTCGGAATTCTTTATCGACGCAATTGAGCATACAGAAGCCATCGTAATTCCTAAAGACTATATTAACGAATCAGCTAAAGTCGTCCCTTGCATGAACGATTTAAATCACACGATTCTTAATAACTCTATCAGATTTATGCAAAAACGCATCAACATGCTGTTAAGTGCAACTGCTGAAGAGCGATATCTGAATTTCATAAAACTTTACCCCAACCTAACTTTAAGAGTGCCACAATGGATGATTGCCTCATATTTAGGCATTACTCCTGAGTCTTTAAGTCGTGTCCGCAAAGACTTGGCTCACAAGCATTTCAAACCTTAACATTTTCTTATCATACATCAATGTCTGGCGATACATAAGCCCCTAACTTTGTGTTATTAAATTATTAACTAAATAAAATAAAACATAAAATTATGGCAACTACTAATTGGACATTAGATCCTACACACAGCGAACTTCAATTTAAAGTAAAACACTTAATGATTACTACTGTTACTGGGAGTCTTAATGTTTTAACAGCATCATTAACTTCCGAGTCGGATGATTTTGAAAATGCACAAGTAAAATTTGAGGCAGAGACCGCATCGATAGACACAGGAAATAATGACCGTGACAATCACCTGAAAAGTGGCGATTTCTTTAATGCTGATGAATTCCCTAAAGTTTCTTTTGAATCTACATCTTTAACTAAAGACGGTAGTGACTATACATTAAAAGGTGACTTAAGTATTAAAGGTGTAACAAAACCTGTAAAATTAGCAGTAGAATTTGGTGGTATCGCTACAGATCCATGGGGAAATACAAAAGCTGGTTTTACTATTAGTGGAAAAATCAACAGAACAGACTTTGGTTTAACATGGAATGCTGCTTTGGAAACTGGTGGCGTAATGGTAAGTGAAGAAGTTAAGATTTTAGGTGAATTACAATTCGTAAAACAAGCTTAATTAAAAGACAATTAGCATCCAGGTCATAAAACAAGAAAGGAGACAAATTGGAAGCAAATATTAAACAGGTATCGGCCGTGTTAAGCGCGCCGGCACCTCATATGGTTGGGGACGGATTTAGAGTTCATAATTTCTTCCCAAAAGGATATAAAATTAAAATGAGCCCTTTTTTCATGCTCGACTACAATTCTAAAATTGTATTCTCGGCCAGGAATGAACCGCGAGGAGTTGATGTACATCCACATAGAGGGTTTGAGACAGTAACAATTGCTTATCATGGGGCAGTAGCACATCATGATAGTGCAGGAAACAGTGGTATAATTTACCCCGGAGATGTACAATGGATGACAGCTGCCAGTGGAATATTACACAAGGAATACCACGAGCCAGAATTCAGTAAAAAAGGGGGCTATTTTCAAATGGTACAACTATGGGTCAATTTACCGGCAAAAGATAAAATGAGCCGCCCAAAATATCAGGGTATCAAATATGAAGATATTGCTAAACATGATCTAGCTGATGACGCGGGAACTATTGAAGTAATTGCTGGGACATATGAGGACACCAAAGGCTCAGCCAGTACCTTCAGCCCTCTTAATGTCTATAATGCCAGGTTAAATGCTGGTGGTAAAGCAAAGTTTAGCTTTCCATCAAACTATAATACTGGTATTGTAATTATTGAAGGAAGTATTGAAATTAATGGCAATGAAGTTGCCAATGCTGATGAGTTTGTTTATTTCAAAAATGAGGGAACTGATATTGAAATTGAAGCCCTCGAAAACTGCATAGTACTTGTGCTTAGTGGAGAACCTATTAATGAGCCTATTGCTCAGTACGGCCCCTTCTTAATGAATACTACAGCGGAAATCCAGCAAGCACTTGCAGATTATAATGAAGGTAAGTTCGGGTATTTAGAATGAGGAAAACAACCATTCTCTTCAGAATCTGGCATCTTTTGCTGAAGGGCAAAAGCGCCTGAGGCTTCTTCAGAGAAGGTAATTTTCCTTTTCAAGCAAGCTAATTAAGGATAGTGCAGAAACAATGTGTAGTACCGCTTCAATTCCTTGCAAAGGTTATAAGTATAGTGTTGATCTTTATAAGCTTTCAATACAGATTAAGCACCAACATATTAGTAAAATTAAGGATATCAAACAGGGAATAAATAAGTTTAGCAAGGGCAAAAACTAAACATCCGGCTTTCTAAGCTCCCTGCTTGACAGAAAAATTACCTTCTCTGAAGAGCATTGGAACTTTTTCCCTTCAGAAAAAGATTCCCGCGATGAAGAGAATGGTTATTTTTCAATGTTGTTTTAAGCCTTCTGAATTAAGCACACCGCATACGCCACTACTCCTTCTTCTCTGCCAATGAACCCCATTTGTTCATTTGTAGTCGCTTTGATAGAAATATCATCAATAGAAATTCCGGCAGCCTCAGCAATATTTTTCTGCATTGCAGGAATATGCGGATTAATTTTAGGCGCTTCCAGACAAAGGGCAGCATCAATATTACCTATTTCATATCCTTTTTCCTTTAGCAGTTTAACACTTTCCTGTAATAGAATTAGACTACTGATCCCTTTCCAACGATCATCTGTATTTTGAAAATGATAACCAATATCTCTTAAGTTGGCAGCTCCAAGCAACGCATCACATATTGCATGCAAAAGTACATCAGCATCGGAATGTCCAAAAGCCCCTCTATGATGTTCCAGATCGACTCCTCCAACGATAAATGGATGATTGTCTTTTAATTGATGAACATCAAACCCAAATCCTACTTTAATTTTCATTTTATCTAATTTGTTTTTACTCAAAATAATACATCAACCGATATTTTTCTTCCTTTTTATAGAAACCACTATTGCTGTGCCTTTCCAAAATTAAAAAGCAGCGAGAACCTAAGTGTATTAGCTAAGGGGCTGTCTTGTGAATTAGCAAGTAAGTAGGCAATATCAATATTAAAAATATTATACTTTAATCCAGCTCCTAATGTAAAATAACGCCTATTTCCCTTCTGGGGGCTTTCATAAAAATAGCCTGCTCTAAAAGCAAATTGCTGATCATACCAATACTCCATTCCAGCGGCAATATTTATTTCTTTCACTTCCTCCTTAAACCCACCTGGTGCGTCGCTAAATGAACCAAATATACCAGCAGGAACTGACCTACCAGGATCTCTTCCTGCAATTATTCTTCCATCAACATCATAAATCGGCTGAGTAGGAACCATTAATTTATTAAAATCAAGTGCGAAAGTAAATTGACTAACATCATCAATAAAGAATGTAGATGCCCCACCAATTTTCAGATTTGTAGGTAAGAAAGAAGCATTTCCCCGTTCAGAATAGCTTATTTTAGTTCCAATATTCGACAGATAAAGTCCAGCAGAAAGTATAGCATCACTACCTAAAAAAATCGTCGGCTTCTTAAAATAAGCTGACACATCTACCGCTACAGCCGTTCCAGCTTTAGTTTGCTGTACAGAAGAAAACTGTCCGGAAGTAAGATTCGAATGAATATATCTTAAGGAAGTTCCTAAAGAAAAGGACTCACTCATTTGTCGTGCATAAGTAACATCAAAAGCCAATTCATTAGGACTATAAACACCTAATTCTTGTTGATTAACGTCTGTTAGCTGGATCTCTCCAAGGTTAAAATATCTCAATGAGGCCCCTAGAACTGTTTTCTCATCTAACTTATAAAATCCACTCAAATAGCTCAGGCTAACATCAGGCACCAGATTCTTTAACCAGGGGCTATAAGAAATTGAGAACCCATATTTACTTTCCAAAAATGCAAGTTTTGAAGGGTTAATTCCCATTGCATTTCCATCAGGTTGCACTGCTACGCCAACTTCTCCCATCCCTCCCATTCGGGCATCAGGAGAGATAAGTAAAAATGGCACTGCAACAACGATATTATTACGGTCACTACCATTGGTCAGGGTTCCTGATTCCACAACCTGACCATACAGTTCTGTATAAACTGCAACCAAGAAAAATAAGCTTAAAGCAGTTTTTACAAAACACCCTAGATTCATCCCTGTAGATAATTTAACAATTATTGAACGCAAGTTACCATAGTGTTTATTAATTTCAAAGTATTACTCAGTTAACCCATGGTTTTAAACTGATAGACTATTTTAACTTTATTAATTATCTTCTTGCAGCATAATCCTTTTTTTATGTAATTTTATCTCTTATCATTGTCAATGCTTATTTGCTCTACTTGATAAAAAATAAAGATCGATTTATACAACAATAAATGAAAAGAACATCCTTATATTCAATCATTTCTCTCATGGCAGCTGCCTCTTTAGTTTCCTGTAAGTCCAAATCAGGAACTTCAGATAAAACGGGAATGGCCTACAACAAAAAAGAATATGGTGGTTTTACAGTTAATAACCGATACAAAAGAGGTCCGGGGCCAGGTTTGGTAGAGATTGAAGGTGGTGCATTTGTAATTGGTGGTAGTGCAATTAATGTCCCAGGTCAGGAGTTAGGAAATTACAATCACAAAAGAGAAATTACGGTTAACTCTTTTTATATGGATGAAACCGAGGTTTCAAATACCAACTGGCTTGAATATCTAAATTGGATCAAGACAAATTTCCCAAAAGACTATGAATATTACTATAATGAGTTACCCGACACATTGGTTTGGCGCAGACCATTATCATATAATGAGCCTTATGTAGATAACTATTTAAGACATCCAGCTTACCAGGATTATCCTGTAGTTGGTGTTACCTGGGAACAGGCAGAACGTTATTGCGAATGGAGAACTGACAGGGTTAACGAATTACTACTTCGTGAACGCGGCTATATGACAAGCTTTAAAGATAAGAATGGAGGTACAGCAAATGCCACTGCTTCTACTGGCTCTCAAGGTCCCTTCAGTACCGGAACCTATTTAAACAACCAAATAGATGATAAAGGTAAAAGAGCAATGAAGGACTTAAACCCTTCAAATGCTGAAAATGGCACTGGAAAAAATATGGCAACAAGAAATGTCAGACTTGAAGACGGTATTTTAAAATCAGCTTACCGTTTACCTTTTGAAACGGAATGGGAATATGCTGCATTAGGACTTATTGGAAATACCCAATACGAAAACATCAATGATAACAAAATTTATCCATGGAGTGGTTTAGGTTTAAGCTCTGCTAAAAAAAGTACCAGAGGTTTAATTCTTGCCAACTTTAAAAGAACCAAAGGCGACTATATGGGTGTTGGAGGTTCCTTGAATGATAAAGGAGGAATAACTGTTGCCGTAAGATCGTATACACCAAACGATTTTGGTCTTTACAATATGGCAGGGAATGTAAATGAATGGGTTCGTGACGTTTACCGTGCAAACACATTCGAGGCTGCTGATGCTTTCAACCCGTTTAGGGGTAACTTATATCTGGATAAAAAGATTTCTGATCCTACTACAGGGAAAATCGCTGTAGATAAATATAACAGACCAGTGATGACAGAAGCATTATATGCTAAAAAACAAACCTGGGCAGAGAAACAAGCTGCTGCATCAAAACCTGCAGACTCTTTAAAGAACAACTATGCTGATCAAAGAGGTTTTAGAGATCCTCAAAGTGAGCTTTATGGCGAGATTACTCTTGTAAATGACAAATCGAGAGTATACAAAGGTGGTTCTTGGAACGATCAGGCATTATGGCTTAATCCTGCTAGCAGACGTTTTTTACAGCAAGATGAATCATCGGCTGATATAGGTTTCCGTTGCGCAATGGACATGCAGGGATCTCCAGAAATCAGATCTTATGGAAAGCCACAGTTTAAGGCTAAGCCTTCAAAACCATTCAGAGGCAGATAAAATATCATGTAATAGCAAAAAAGTCTCCGACTTAAAGTTGGAGACTTTTTTTATGCCTGCCTGTTGGCTAAATTAGGCACACGATTAAAACTGAATTAATATCTCATTCTTTTCAACCTTATCGCCCTTACTGACTAAGATCTTTTTTACAGTTCCACTACTTGGTGATTTAATTATATTCTCCATTTTCATCGCTTCCAGAATCAGTAAATTATCCCCTTTATTAACCTCTTGTCCAGCTTCCACAATAACATTCAATACCAAACCAGGCATTGGTGCTTTAATTTCAAGCATTTTATTACCCTTAGCTATATCAAAGCCAAGTTGCTTTAATAAAATATCATATTGATCTTCAATAGTCACTTTATATAGCCTTCCATTCACCTTAATCAAACTTGTTTTCTCTTCTTTATCTTCAGAAACAAGTTCCACTTTATAAGATTTGTTCTTATGCAGGATATGGGCGTGTCCAACAGAAAGACCAGCTACATCTATTTGAAGTTCAGCTCCCCCTACGCTCAACACTTGCTGTTCTACCTCAACCTCAAAGCCATACCTGTCATTTACTTTTACATTCATAGTTACTGTGTTAATGCATATTGAATTAAATTTGCGCCCATTTTAAGCGCAGTAGTTCGCTTTTCCTGTGTATCATCAGGGTAAGTTCCAAAATCCTCCCAACCATTCCCTAAATCGCACTCAAACGTGTAATAACAAACGACTCTCCCTTCCCAGATCAGAGCATACCCTTTTGCAGGTTTACCATCATGTTCATGTATTTTAGGAAGCCCGTTAGGAAATTTAAATTTTTGATTATAAATACTATGATTTGCTGGCAATTCTGTAAAAGACAACTCAGGAAAAACCTTTTTCATTTCAATACGGATAAACTTATCCAAACCATAATTATCGTCAATATGCAGAAAACCTCCCCCTGTTAAATACTTCCGTAGGTTATTTGCTTCAGCACCACTAAAAACAACATTTCCGTGCCCCGTAAGATAAACAAAAGGATAATTGAAGATATCTTTACTTCCCACTTCAACAATGTCTTCCTGAGCCGCAAAATTAGTTTTAAGGTTTTTATTACAGAAGTCTATCAGATTAGGTAACGCAGTACGATTGGCATACCAATCGCCCCCTCCATTATATTTAAGCTTAGCCATTTTATAGGTCGGCATTCCAAAACTGCTCAGCAGCACCCATAAAAAAAGTAAAGCTCTTATCTTCATCTGTTTAAATAATTCACTTCAAAACAAGCAGCTAGTCCAGCTGTTTCTGTTCTTAATCGTGTATTACCTAAAGTTAAAGGTTTATAGCCAATTGTCAAAGCCATTTCAATTTCATTGGTCGTGAAATCACCTTCGGGTCCAATTAAAATGGTATAACGTTCCCTTGGCTTGGCGACATCAGAAATAAACTGTCTGGGCTCATTGTTCAGGCAATGCGCAATCATTTTTACGCTCTCGTTATTCTGTTTTAAGAAGGCAGACAAAGATATCTGTGGATTAATTACTGGATGATATGCTTGTAGGGATTGCTTTACAGCAGATGTAACCACTTTGTACAATCTATCTTCCTTAACGACTTTCCTTTCCGATCTGTCGCAAATAACAGGAGTGATTTCTTGAATGCCCATTTCTGTAGCCTTTTCGAGAAACCACTCCAATCTGTCTATATTTTTTGTAGGAGCAATTGCAATATGAAGATGATGATTAGATTTCTGATACTCATGAGTGGCTTCAATTACCTTTAATGTAACATGCTTTTTATGTTCACCAGTAATTTCAGCTTTATAAAGACCTCCAACACCATCAATCAGATAAACAACGGTCCCAATACTCAAACGCAAAACTTTAATACAATGCTTGCTTTCTTCCTCATTTAAGACATACGCATTACCGTTGATATCAGGGGTATAAAAAACGTGCATGATTTTAGTTTAATGTAAGTCTATCGCATCACTTTTATTAATAACAAGCTCCATCTTTATTGTCTCAATATTTTGTTCGGTTTTCTTAAGAATGGTAAATAAGTAACCATAGCATTCTTCACTATCTCCTACCTCCGGAATCTTTCCAAAAGCATGAGATACTAATCCACCGACAGTATCAAAATCTTCATCTTCCGGAAGGTCGTGAGGTAAATGCTCATTCACATCATAAACCGTTGCGTAAGCATTGATGATAAATTCTGAATCCGAAATCCTTTCTACGATCGGTTTTTCTTCATCATACTCATCCTGAATCTCACCAACAATCTCTTCAACAATATCTTCAAGTGTAACCATTCCAGCCGTTCCCCCAAACTCATCAATTACAATAGCAATCTGAATGCGTTTTTGTTGAAGCTCACTAAGCAGGTCATTAATTTTTTTAGTTTCTGGCACAAAATAAGGCTTTCTGATGATGTCACTTAACACCCAGTCCTTGTTATCAGCTAGCAAAGGCAAAAGGTCTTTAGCATGCACAATACCGATGATCTTATCGATGATAGTATCATATACTGGCAAGCGGGAATAACCTTCAGTTATAATCTTCGACACGACTTCCATTTTTGGAGTATTTAACTCCACCCCAGAAATTTTTGTCCTCGGAACCATAATATTCCTTACTACACGCTCATTAAAATCGAAAACATTTTTAATCAGCTCATGTTCATTGTCTTCTAAAGCACCGCTTTCTTTACCCTGATCTAATAAGTATTGTAGTTCTTCATTACTATGCAAAGATTCATGTCCACCAGCAGTATCAATTCCAAATGGTTTTAAAATAATAGCCGCCAGGCTATTCAACGCCCAAATGAACGGTTTTAAAACAACGTAAAAGATTTGTAATGGAATAGAAATAAACAAAGTAGTTGCAACGGGGCGTTGTATTGCTAAAGATTTTGGTGCCAACTCTCCAAATACAATGTGCATAATTGTAATGATAGCAAAGGCCGTGATTGTAGATGCAGAATGAATTACAGCATCACTAACATTAAGATTGAAACTAATAAACATATTTTGGAAGATGGTATGCATCACACCTTCACCAACCCATCCCAAACCAAGAGAAGCCAATGTAATTCCAAGTTGCGTTGCTGCTAAATAACCGTCCAGGTTATGGACAATATTTTTAGCCATTTTACCAACCCTACTCCCAGATTTTGCCTTAATCTCTATTTGCGAAGCACGAACCTTAACTATTGCAAATTCTGCTGCAACAAAAAAACCATTTAGAAATACAAGAAATAATGCAAATAGCAGACGCCAGCCTACTGGATCTGCGTCTGCAGCACCGGGGGTAACCAATACAGTTACTATCGGTACTGGTAAAAATGCACTAAGAAATGTAATAGCAGACATACTGACGGGATAAATCATTAAGGCTTATTTCTAAACGTCTTATCGTAAAGCTCTATGCTTTCTTGTATTACTTTGTGTGCATAACGTACACCAAGTAAATGCTCAATAGTTACTTGTTTCTCTTCTAATGCTTTGTAATCCTGAAAAAACTTCACAATCTCTTTCATCGTATGTGGAGGTAATTCAGCAAGATCATTAATATAATTTACAGACATATCATTTTTGGCAACGGCAATAATTTTGTCGTCTTGCTCGCCATTATCAACCATATGCATTACACCTATAACTTTAGCTTCAATGATGGTCATAGGATAAACATCCACAGAACATAACACTAAAATATCAAGTGGGTCATTATCATCACAATATGTTTGTGGGATAAAACCATAATTAGCAGGATACATTACTGATGAAAATAGTACGCGATCTAACTTAATAAGGTTTGATTCCTTGTCTATTTCATATTTTGCTTTCGACCCTTTCGGAATCTCTATAATCGCATTAACTGTCTCCGGTAAATTGTTACCTGGAGATACACTGTGCCATGGGTGATGGTCGTCTTTACTCATTTTTATTGTTCAGTATTTGATAATTTATCATTGTCGTCTTTAACTACTCTCTTTTTCACAAAAGCGAAGATTAACGGAATAGTAGTGATGACAACGAAACCTATAATTATATATAATAAATAATCGTTAATCTCTTTTTCAAATCTCTTGCCAAGAAAATATCCCAGCAAAGTTAAGGATGCTATCCAAATAATTGCACCTGCAAAGTTATATAATGCAAATCTTTTAAAGTCCAATTTGACTACACCAGCAAAAATCGGTGCAAATGTTCTAACAATTGGAACAAATCTGCCCATAATCAATGCGAAAGCTCCCTGTTTGTTGTAATATTCTTCAGCTGCCTTTAAATAACGGCGCTTAAAGAAAAAAGATTCCTTTCTATGATACAACATGGGCCCCGTCTTTCGACCAAACCAATAGCCCACAAAATTACCTGAAACTGCAGAAACCATTAGACCAAGGATAAGTACCCAGATATTTACATCGAGCTTTCCTGTAGCAACAAACATCCCGGCAAGAAACAATAGATAATCTCCTGGAAGAAAAAAGCCAAAAAACAAACCTGTCTCGGCAAATATGACGAACATTACAACGTAAAAACCACCTTCTTTAAGTAATTTTTCGGGATCAATGAAATGCTGTAATGAGTTCCAGAAATCGTGCATATTTCAATTATTCGTAAAACTACAAATAATAATCTATAGAAGTGCCTATATCAGATTTAAAATTACTGACGGATATACTCCTAAAAAAACAGTAATCAATACTGATAATACCAATACAAACTGATATTGCACAGGAGTTTGTAAGTCAGTATCATTACCTTCTTTGAAATACATAGCCACAATGACCCTAAAATAGTAATAGAAACCAACCAGTGCATTTAAAATTGCAAAAGCAACCAGGTATACATGGTAATTGGTCATTACATTTACAAACATCAGATATTTCCCTATAAATCCAGCAGTTAAAGGTATTCCAGCTAAGGATAACATCGCTACAGTAAGGACTAATGCTGTTAATGGATTACGTTTAGCTAAGCCATTAAAACTATTGAAATGATCATCTCCAGTTTTTTGCTTCACCAAAATCAATACCGCAAAAGCAATGATACTAGCAAAAGTATATGCAGCAACATAAACCAATACATTGTTTGATGAGCTTGCTGTCAAAGTAACCAAAGAGAATAAAAGATAACCTGCGTGTGACACACTTGAGTAGGCCAACATCCTTTTAAAGCTCTTCTGAAATAATGCTGTAACGTTACCAATAAATAAAGTTAAACATACAATACCCATTAATGGTGGAAGCCAGAAGTCATGTAAAGGTGCAAATGTACCTGCAAACAAACGTAGGAATGCAGCAAATCCAGCAACTTTCACAACTGTCGACATAAACGCCATGATCAATGTAGGTGATCCTTCATATACATCCGGAACCCAGAAGTGGAATGGAGCAGCTCCAATTTTAAAGCACATTCCAATCAATAGCAAAATTAATCCAGGGTAAAACAATGGAGAAACAGCCTTATAGTTACCTACCAGATATTGATTGATCACATCAAGATCAAAAGATCCTGTTGCGCCGTAAATTAAGGCAATTCCAAATAACAGGAATCCTGTAGAAAATGCACCCATCAAAAAATACTTTAATGAAGCCTCGTTTGAAGCAAAATTAGTTTTTCTGATTCCTGCAAGGATATATAAACTGACAGACATGATTTCCAGCCCTATAAACAACATCGACATGTTTTTATAAGAGACCATAACCACAATTCCGGCCAGTGCAAAAAGTATCAGTGTAAAGTATTCAGCAATATTTTCACTGTTAGCAGCAAAATAGTTCTGAGTAAGCAAAAATATAAATAGTGTCCCTAAAACAGTCAGCCCTGTAAAAGCCAATGCAAAGTTATCCATTTGCATCATTCCATAATAAGTTTGATTGGTATTCCAGGCAGTAACAACAAATGCCAGTGAAGTAAGCAAACCAACCAAGGTAAGAGGTAATAACGCTTTTTTAGCTTTAAACAAACCTGCATAAAGCACTACCAAAGCAGTAACAGTTATTGTTATAATGATATTCATTTCCTTAGTTTACCGATGTTAATTTTTGTGTTACCTGTTCTATTAAATGCTGTACTGAAGCTTCTGATAAGTGTAAAATCGGCTTAGGATAAACACCCAATCCAATTACCAGTGCACAGATGATATACAATACAACCTGTTCCGACCCTTTGATGTCTGTAAATTTAACGGTTAGCTCATTTGTTTTGCCCAACATTACATTCTGATACATTCTAAGCAAATAAACCGCGCTTAAAATAATAGTTAATCCAGCGAATACTGCAGCCCATAAGCTATATTGATATACGCCCAGTAATAAAAGGAACTCTCCGATAAAGCCGTTCATTCCCGGCAAACCCACTGCACCCAAAATGATAATTAAAAATACAATGGCAAGTTTAGGTGCCTGTTTTGCAATTCCGCCCAGATCAGCTATTTTTCGAGTTTGAGTACGATTAGCAATAATGTCAATCACAAAAAATAAACCGATAACGTTTATACCATGACCTAACATTTGTATCATTGCTCCTTGCATACCTTGTACGTTTAGTACAAACACACCTGCTGATATCAGACCTACGTGACCAATAGATGAATAAGCGATCAATCGTTTCGCATCCTTTTGTGTAAATGCAATAATCGAAGCATAAACAACACCTATAATTGATAAAATAATAGCGAATTGCCCCCAGTCTTGAACACCCCCAGGTACAATAGGCAATAACCATCTGATCACACCATAAATACCCATTTTAAGCATGATACCTGAAAGCAACATTGTTCCTGCAGCAGGAGCTTCTGTATAGGTATCAGGTTGCCATGTGTGGAAAGGAAATACTGGCATCTTAATAGCAAAAGCCACAAAGAAAGCCCAGAATATCCAGGTCTGTTGTGTAGAATCTAAGCTTAAATTATAAAATGCCTGGATATCAAAGTTATTCGAAGGATTCTGTAAGTAAAGATAAATGATCCCCAAAAGCATAAATAAAGATCCAGCGATAGTATAAACAAAAAACTTCATGTTTACTTTAATCCGGTCTTTACCACCCCATACTGCACAAATAAAGTAAATAGGAATCAATGCTGCTTCCCATCCAATGTAGAACAAGAAAGCATCCATAGCAGTAAATACTACTAACAACCCACTTTGCATAAACAAGATTAATGCGAAAAAAGCATTTGGCTTACTATATTGATGCTGATAGGCCGTAAGAATAATCAATGGAATAAGCACATTGGTCAATAATATAGTGATCAGGCTAATCCCATCTACACCTGCATGAAAGCTGATCCCGAGATCTTTTATCCAGGGAAAGTTCACAACAAATTGCATGCTTGCATCCGGTGTAAAATTACATACCATTGCAAGAGCAAGGCCTAAGGAAGCGATTGCCGATACCAATGCGACATGTTTTGCTGCATTTCCGGAGAATGCGGTAACCAAGGCGCCAACCAATGGTAAGAATATAAGAAGTAATAAGACTTGTTCCATTATTTTTTCTTGAACGATCTTTTATAGAGATAAATAAGTATACAATAACAATGAGATGATTCCTATCACCATCATAAAAATATAAGCGCCAACATTTCCTGTTTGCAGTAAACGTAAACCTTTGCTCGCCTCATTTGTAGTCCAGCCTAGACCGTTTACAATACCATCCACAATTTTATTGTCAACAATTTTATAAAAGAAAACCGATATTGCATCTAAAGGCTTTCTAATTATGGCATCATAAATCTCATCAACATAAAACTTGTTGTAAGAAAGGTTGACTAAAGCCGAACGCTTGCCTTCGTCTGCCACAGGAATATCGTTTTGCTTGATATACTTGTTATAAGCAACACCAATCGAAATCAAAACTCCTATCACCGAAACTGCCATTAACATATACTCTGTAGCATGATCTGGAGCCTCACCTACATGTTTAATAACCGGAGATAACCATTGAGATAACCAATGACTACCACCTAGTGCTTCCGGAATACCTATCATACCTCCAAAGGCAGATAAAACAGCCAAAACGATTAGTGGTATAGTCATAGACTTTGGAGACTCATGAATTTTCTCTTCAGCATGATGAGTACCACGATACTTCCCATAAAAAGTAAGGAACAACATTCTGAACATATAAAAAGCAGTCAAGAATGCAGTAAATACAGCAATTCCCCACATTACTTTATCATGCATATAAACATGAGCTAGAATCTCATCTTTAGAGAAGAATCCAGAAAATGGAGGTAAACCTGCAATAGCAATAGTACCAATCAACATCGTGATAAATGTAACTGGTAATTTCTTACGTAAACCACCCATATGGCGCATATCCTGTTCATGATGTAAAGCATGAATTACAGAACCAGCACATAAGAACAATAATGCTTTAAAGAAAGCATGCGTAATTACGTGGAAAAAAGCGCCATCGTAAGCACCCACACCTAAGCCAAGGAACATATACCCTAACTGGGATACTGTCGAATAGGCCAGTACCTTTTTAATATCATTTTGCGTTAATGCAATAATAGCTGCAAACACCGCTGTAGCCAAACCAACAATGGCAATGATGTGCTGAATGAATGGGGCAAGATCAAAAATCAGGTTAGATCTTGCAATCATATAGATACCCGCTGTAACCATGGTAGCAGCGTGAATCAAGGCAGAAACCGGAGTCGGTCCAGCCATCGCATCTGGCAACCAGGTAAATAAAGGCAACTGTGCAGATTTACCGCAGGCACCAATAAATAAGAATAAAGCAATTAAAGCAATCGTACCATTTCCTGGCAACATATTAGCAGCTTGCGGGAATATTTTACCAAACTCAACACTTCCAAAAGTAGTGAAGATCAAAAATACACCAAGTAGAAAGCCTAAATCACCAATACGGTTCATTACAAATGCTTTTTTCGCTGCTGATGCATAACTGCTATTTGTATACCAGAACCCGATCAATAAGTAAGAACAAAGCCCTACACCTTCCCAACCAATAAACATTACAATATAGTTTGATCCCAAAACCAGCAACAACATAAAGAAGATAAACAGGTTCAGGTAGGCAAAAAACTTACCGAAACCTTCATCGCTATGCATGTAGCCGATAGAGTAAATATGGATCAAAAAGCCTATGCCTGTAATGATCAGGAGCATTAATGAGCTTAATGGATCAACCAAAAACGACAATGGAATGTGTAAGTTCCCTGCGCTAATCCAATCAAAAAGAAATATTTCGTGCGATTTATTCGCATCCGCACCCAGTTCAAAAAATATCCCAAGGCTTATTGCAAACGAAATGAATATGACACTGCTCCCTATAAAACCAATCAGGTTTTTGGATAATGAATTTCTCCCAAGGCCATTAATTACAAAGCCCAAAAGAGGAATCAACGGAACCAGCCAAACTAAATTTATCATCTTATATTCTTCTTAATAATTACCACTTAAGGCGATTCAACACATTAATATCTGTAGATTGGGTATTTCTGTAAACCATTACAATAATACTCAAACCAACGGCCACCTCAGCTGCTGCCAGGGCCATAATAAAGAACACGAATACCTGACCCGATGGATCATTGTTATGTACCGAAAAAGCAGTTAACAATAAATTCACGGCATTTAGCATCAGCTCTATAGACATGAAAATAACAATTGCATTTCTACGTGTTAAAACACCTATAACACCAATGGTGAAAATGATTGCACTTAACCAGATGTAATGGTTTAGCGGTACCCCTTGTAAATGATGAGTAATGTCGCCCATTATACTTTCTCTTTTTTAGTTAATAATATCGACCCTACCATTGCCGAAAGCAATAAAATAGAGCACAGTTCGAACGGCAGCATAAATGGTCCGAATAATTCCTTTCCCAGGTTTTTTACCAGACCAAGATTTGGATTTTTCAATACAACCGGATCAGAAATTGCTGTTGCCTTTAAAGCCCCTGCTAAAGTCACCAGTAGGCAACAACCTGCAATTACGCCAACAACCTTTATCAAAGTCGATTTGAGTTGTTCATTGTCTTTATTCAGGTTCAGTAACATCAGTACGAAAAGGAATAAGACCATAATCGCCCCCATGTACACAATAAAGTTTACTACTGCCAAAAACTGTGCATTCAGCAGAACGTAATGTACAGTAAACGTAAAGAATGTAACAATCAGGTAAAGCACGCTATGCACTGGGTTTTTTGCGAAAATAACCATCAGTGAAAAGAAGATACTTAGTGTGGCAACAAAATAGAATACCGATGCACCCATTAATATATATTTAATCTGTTTATTAAATAGCCCTAAAGCTATATGTGTTTATTATTTCTTATTCAAAGGCTGTTCAACCAGCTTATCTTTTCCGTAAATGAAATCCTTACGCAAATAATCTGAAGGAACAATTGGTCCATCCAGGTAAATAGCCTCTTTCGGACAAGCCTCTTCACATAAACCGCAGAAAATGCAGCGTAACATATTGATCTCATATACCGAAGCATATTTCTCTTCGCGGTAAAGCTCTTTCTCTTCTGGCTTACGCTCAGCAGCAATCATAGTGATTGCCTCCGCCGGACATGATAAAGCACATAAGCCACAAGCTGTACAACGCTCTCTACCTTCTTCGTCTCTTTTCAAAGAGTGCATACCCCTGAAATTAGTCGAGAATTCACGCTCTACCTCAGGATACCTGATCGTCGCTTCTTTCTTAAAAAAGTGACCAATCGTAATAGCCATTCCTTTAGCAATAGCAGGCAAGTACATGCGCTCTGCTAATGTCAAGGGCTTTTGTTCTAATACTTTCTTTTTACTGGTTAATGGTTCCATTAAACCTCCTTATTATTATTCCACTAATGTGGATGTTAAAATCCTTCAATTATTGCAATTACCACACCGGTAACTACCACATTCGCTATAGCCAAAGGAATTAATACCTTCCAGCCTAAATGCATCAGTTGATCGTAGCGGAAACGAGGAATAGTCCAACGTACCCACATAAAGAAGAATATGAATGCAAATATTTTAACAAAGAATACAGCTACTCCAAAAAGCGGTGCCCAGGTTGGGCCTAATAAACCGGCCATATAATCCATCCCTGGGTAATTATAACCACCAAAATATAAGGTAGCCATTACTGCTGCAGATACAAACATGTTAATGTATTCAGCAAACAGGTAAAAACCCAATTTCATAGATGAGTACTCTGTATGATATCCACCAATCAACTCTGTTTCACACTCAGGTAAGTCGAAAGGTGCCCTATTGGTTTCCGCAAAAGAACATACCATAAATAGAAGAAATCCTAGAGGCTGATAAAGGACATTCCAGCGCCAGCCATGCTGACCGTCCACAATTTCTTTCAAGCTCATAGAACCCGTTACAAGCAACAAAGCAATAATCGACAAGCCCATTGCAATTTCGTAACTAATATTTTGTGATGCTGCTCTGATGGCACTTAATAAAGAGTATTTATTATTTGATGCCCATCCACCGATCATCACACCATACACACCTAGTGAAACAACACCAAAAATGTATAACAAACCAACGTTGATATCAGTTACCTGTAAAGGAACCAACCTATCTCCAATCTGCATTGGACTACCCCACGGAATAACAGCTGTACCAATACAGGCAGTTAACATAGCAAGGCCTGGACCAACCATAAACAGCCATTTACTTGCATTTGAAGGAATAATCTCCTCCTTCATGAACATCTTTACACCATCGGCTAAAGGCTGCAAAATACCGAAAGGGCCAGCTCTATCCGGTCCCAACCTGTCTTGTAAAAAAGCAGCCACCTTCCGCTCCGCATAGGTAGAATACATAGCAATCACAAGGCTAATCCCAAAAATGATAGCTACAAGTACAAATTTTTCTATTACAAAAGCTATATCCATTAGAATTTAGTGGTTTTATCTAGTTCAACCTGATTTGCTTGCTTCAATTTAGGGTTATCCTGAATTACTGGCAATGGCTTTAAAGTCTCGTAGTGATTAGAAGAAATTACTGAAGTATCACTAACAGGAGTAGGGTGTTCAATTACCCAATCTGCAGTCTTTTTCTTATCAAATCTGCAAGTATTGCAAATGAACTCTTCTACTTCACCATACACATCCTTACGTGCTGTTACTCTTAAAACATCCTCACCCTTGTACCATAAAGTTACTTTACCGCTACAAGTAGGGCAATCTCTATGTGCATCAATAGGCTTTGTAAACCAAACACGGTTCTTAAATCGGAAAGTTTTATCTGTCAAGGCCCCAACCGGACAAACGTCGATCACATTACCTGAGAAATCATTATCTACTGCCGTTTGAATATAGGTAGAGATTTCAGAATGATCACCTCTGTTCAGGATACCATGTACCCTTTTATTCGTAATCTGATCAGCTGTAAACACACAACGATAGCATAAAATGCATCTATTCATATGTAACTGGATCTTATCTCCAATATCTATCCGCTCAAAAGTCCTGCGTTCAAACTCATATCTAGTTTTCTGCAAGCCATGTTCATAACCCAGGTTTTGAAGATCACACTCTCCTGCCTGGTCACAAACCGGGCAATCAAGTGGATGGTTGATCAATAACATCTCTACCACACCACTACGTGCTTCTAGTACTTCCGGAGAAGTAATGTTCATTACTTCCATACCGTCCATTACAGCAGTACGGCAAGATGCAACCAGTTTAGGCATCGGGCGAGGGTCCTTTTCCGAACCTTTACTTACCTTAACAATACAAGTACGGCATTTTCCACCGCTTCCTTCTAATTTTGAATAATAGCACATAGCCGGTGGTACAATATCTCCACCTATTTGCCTTGCAGCATTCAGGATAGAGGTACCCGGAGCTACTTCTACTGTTATTCCGTCTATGGTTACCTTAACTTTATCACTCATTGTTAAAGATATTCTTTTGTCTGATGTTAATTATCTGTCGTAACGGCTTTGGCAATCGGGTCAGCATAATTTGCCAGACCATAATTTGTATTTAAGCTCTTTACGGGCTCATTCACATGCCACTCAAATTCGTCCCTGAAATGTCTGATCGCACTTGCAACCGGCCAGGCTGCTGCGTCACCAAGCGGACAAATAGTATTTCCTTCTATCTTTTTAGACACGTCAACCAGCAAATCAATATCGCTCATCTTACCATGTCCATATTCCAATCTGTGCAATACCTTTTCCATCCATCCGGTTCCTTCTCTACATGGCGAACATTGTCCACAACTCTCATGATGATAGAAACGCGAGAAGTTCCAGGTGTTTCTAACCATACATTGATCTTCGTCGAAAGCTATAAAACCTCCTGAACCCATCATTGTACCAGTTGCGAAACCACCTTCGGCAAGAGACTCATAGCTCATTAACCTTGGTTCGCCATTGGCTAGTTTCAAACTTAAATTTGCTGGTAAAACAGGAACTGATGATCCACCTGCAACAGTAGCTTTTAGGCGCTTCCCATTGGCAATACCACCACACCACTCATCAGAATAGATAAATTCCTCAACAGGTAAACCCAACTCGATCTCATAAACACCTGGTCTAACCAGGTTACCTGAAGCAGAAATCAATTTTGTTCCTGTACTTCGGCCAATGCCAATTTTTGCATACTCATCCCCACCATCATTAATGATCGGAACAACAGCTGCAATAGATTCCACATTGTTTACTACAGTCGGACAACCATATAATCCCGCAATAGCAGGAAATGGAGGTTTAATCCTTGGGTTTCCTCTTTTACCTTCAAGTGATTCCAGCAAGGCTGTTTCTTCACCACAGATATAAGCTCCACCACCAGGCTGAACATATAGTTCCAGATCATAACCTGAACCTAAAATATTCTTACCTAAGAATCCTGCTTTTTTTGCTTCTGCAATTGCCTTTTCAAGAATACGAATCTGCGGCATCATTTCTCCACGTACATAGATATAGGAAGTGTTTGCACCAAGCGCAAAGCTGGAAACAATCATCCCTTCGATCAATGCATGAGGAATATAAGTCATCAGATAACGGTCTTTAAAAGTGCCCGGTTCCGACTCATCCGCATTGCAAACCAGGTAACGAGCAACGCCCTCTGGTTTAGCTAAAAAGCTCCATTTCATTCCCGTAGGGAATCCTGCACCACCGCGACCGCGTAATCCAGACTTTTTAACTTCTTCTACTACCTCTTCAGGCGTAAGAGTCTTTAAAGCTTTCTCAACGGAACGATACCCGCCTTTTTGGCGATAAACATCAAGTGTATTGATGCCAGGTACGTTTATATGTTCTAATAATAGTTGACGGCCCATTATTTCTTGCGTAAATCCTCAATCAATTTGTCCACCTTTTGCTCGTTCAGGTTTTCGTAAAATGTATATTCAGGGCCAATCTGTAAAACCGGACCGTAACCACAGGCCGCCATACATTCAACACCTCTCCAGCTAAACAAACCATCTGCTGTTACTTCATTTTCTTTCACACCCAGCTTGCTTTCAATATGACCCATGATTTTCTCTGCGCCAACCAGACAGCAAGGTCCTGTTCTGCATACTTCAAGCACATATTTACCTTGTGGCTTTAAGAAATACATGGTGTAAAATGATGCTACCTCATAAACTTCAATATCTTGAATGTCTAAGTAAGCAGCAACTTTATCCATTGCAGGAACACTTACCCAGCCATACACCGCCTGCACTTCGTGCAAAATTGGCAATAAGGCCGACTTCTGTTTCCCTTCAGGATATCTTTTTACGATTTCATCAAACTTTTCAATTAAGGCTGATGAAAACTCTACAGGTTGTTGTTCTTCTACTTTAAGCATCTAATTCTCCTGCAATAATATTCATGCTACTCATGTTGATAATGGCATCTGACAACAGCATACCTACGCTCATGGGTGCAAACATTTGATAATTTATAAAACTAGGCCTTCTAAAGTGCAGACGGTAAGGAGTTCTTCCGCCATCATTAATCAGGTAAAAACCAAGCTCACCGTTACCACCCTCTACAGCATGATAAACTTCAGCTTTAGGTGCATCAATTTCTCCCATCACTATTTTAAAGTGATAAATCAACGCTTCCATATTGTTATATACTTCCTCTTTCGCTGGCAGATAAAATTCAGGAACATCTGCATGGAAAATACCTGCAGGTTCATGTTTCAATTTCTCCATCGCCTGCTCTATAAGGCGTAAACTTTGCCACATTTCCTCGTTACGAACTAAATAACGATCATAAATATCACCATTTGTCCCTACTGGAATTTCAAAGTCAAAATCTTGATAAGAAGAATAAGGCTCACTGATGCGCACATCATAATCAACCCCAGTTGCACGCAACAAAGGACCTGTCCAGCCATAATCCAGTGCTTTTTCTGGAGTAACACAGGCAACGCCAGCAGTACGATCAATAAAGATTCTGTTTCTATTCAATAATGCTTCAAATTCTCTTAAAGCAGGAGGAAAATCTTTCAGGAACTTATTGATCTTTGCAAAAGCGATATCATTGAAATCTCTTTCAAAACCACCGATACGACCAACATTCGTTGTTAAACGCGCACCGCAGATTTCTTCATAAATCTCGTAAATATGCTCTCTGAACTGAAAAAGGTACAAAAAAGTAGTTGTAGCACCAGTATCTTGTCCTATGATCGTATTACAAATGATATGATCAGCTATACGAGAGAGTTCCATGATAATTACCCTCAGATAATCTACACGTTTTGGCATTTGTATGTTCAGCAACTTCTCTACCGTCATGTGCCAACCCATATTATTAATAGGTGAAGAACAATAGTTCAAACGGTCTGTCAAAGGAGTAATCTGATAAAACGGCCTGTGCTCTGCAATTTTCTCAAATGCACGGTGAATATACCCAATGGTAGAAACACCACTCACAATACGCTCTCCGTCCATCTGTAAAACATTCTGGAAAACGCCATGCGTCGCCGGGTGTGTTGGCCCCAGGTTAAGGGTTACCAATTCTTCCTGCGGATCATTATCTGTATATACTGGTTGATTGTGATTCATAAACTTATCTACCAAAGTATTCGTCTTTTTTATCTACTCTATTTGGATCTTCCAAAGGATATTGTTTCAACATAGGAAAAACACCTAAATCATCCATGTTCAGAATCCTTCTTAAATCAGGATGACCTTCAAATTTTACCCCGAAGAAATCATATGTTTCACGCTCCATCCAATTTGCAGCATTCCATACAGTCGTTGCGGTAGGGATACTTGGATTTTGCGAATCGATATATACTTTAATCCTGATTCTGATCTTTTTCACCATGCTATGCAGGTGGTAAACCACTGCAATTCCATGTCTCTTTTCTGGATAATGCACTGCTGTAATATCTGTGAGGAAATTAAAGTTTGCCACTTCGCTTTCCTTCAAAAACTTCAGCACATCGATAATTACGTCTTTAGTCGTTTCAAAAGTAAGTAAGCCATAAGGCTCATTTACACCTATGATTTTATCACCAAACTTTTCGCTTAGTAATGTTATCAAATCTTGATTTGTTACCTCTGCCATTATAAAATTCCGTAAGAAGCCAACATTTCCTTGTACTGATCTGAATTTCTTCTTCTCGAAGATTCATTCTTCACTAATTCCTGAATTTTGCCAAAACCATCTAAAATAGCTTCAGGTCTTGGTGGGCAACCAGGGACATACACATCAACAGGAATAATCTCATCAATACCCTGTAAAACAGAATACGTATCAAATATCCCACCACTAGATGCACATGCACCAACAGCAATCACCCAACGAGGTTCAGCCATTTGCAAATAAACCTGTTTTAAAACAGGGCTCATTTTCTTAGCAATGGTACCCATTACCATTAATAAATCGGCCTGACGTGGAGAAAAACTTAAACGCTCCGACCCAAAACGGCCGAAATCATAATGAGAACCCATAGTTGCCATAAATTCAATACCGCAACATGAAGTCGCAAATGGAAGAGGCCATAATGAATGGGAACGAGCCAAACCAATAACTTTATCTAAAGAGGTGGCAAAAAAGCCAGATCCTTCAATGCCTGGCGGCGCTTCTACTATATTGATGTCACTCATGATACAAAACGAAAAAGGCTCATTCCTTTAAAGAATGAACCACAAATTTACAATTTTTTGAAGCAAAAGGCCTACGCTATATGCATTTAGAATCGATCTAAATAGATTAATTCCAATCCAGGGCTTTCTTTTTCAAAACGTATATAAAGCCCAATAATAAGGTACCCATAAATATAAACATCTCAATCATACCCGTCATACCTAAATCCCGGAAGTTAACAGCCCATGGGTACATAAAAATAACCTCTATATCAAACAATACAAACAAGATTGCAACCAAAAAATATTTGATAGAAAAAGGCTGGCGCGCATTTCCAATGGTTTTAATACCTGCCTCAAAAGTTTCCAGTTTATCTTTAGTCTTCCTTCTTGGGCCCAAAAAGTGAGTCGCAACTAAAGTCACAACAACAAAACCTAAGGCAACAATAACTTGAAAAATGATAGGTAGAAAATCTACAGGTACACTTTGCGTTTCCATTTGAAAAATATTTTAGGACAAAAGTAAAACAAAAAGGCAGGATATCAACCCTGCCTTTTCAATTATTATATATTTTAATTATTTTCTTTTAACAGGAGCTTTAGGAGCTGGTGCTGCTAATTGCTTCAATCCCTCAGATGCAGTAGCATTTTGAGGCTCTAATGCCAAGGCTTTATCCCAGTACAATTTAGCTTTTTCTTTATCGTTTTTGTACAAAGCAAAACCTGCTATCTGGTTATAAGCCTCTACCATACTTTTAACTGGTGGAGCTGGTTGAACATTATTTTTTAAACGAACTTCTGCTGAATCCAGGTATTGCTGATAGAATGGCAATTTCAATCCTTTAGGATCTGTATCACTATCCATCAAATTATTTACTCTGGCCCTCCAAAGAAATACATCAATAGTAGTCGGAGCCTCTTTCAACACTGCAGCAAAGGCAGTATCAGCTTTAACTAAAATATCCTTAGATGGATTTGTTTTCGCACTATAACCTTGTCCATAAAGGAAATAACCAGCAAGTCCACGGTAGAAGTAATTATATAATGAACCTTTTCCATTTGGATTATACTTATTCACAACATCATAAGTTTCAATTGCTTTAGGATAGTCTTTCGCATCATAAAATGCTTTTGCAACTTCAGCTAATTGCTCAGCATAAGCAGAGTCCAACTGAACAGCTTTAATCAAGCTAGTCATTGCTAAATCATCTTGCTTATTTTCTTTTTGTGCCCTTCCTAGGTATAAATAATCTGAAGCTATTACACGAGAAGTGTCTTTTGCTTTCGCAAAGAAATCGTTCATATATTCCAAAGCTTGAGGATAGTTTTTATTCTCAAATGCTGAATAACCACGTAACCTAGAAACTACCAAAGCTTTTGGATCGTTAGGATTACTTGCCGCAAGACTAGAAGTTACTTCTTGTAAAGTTTTATAATCCTTTGCATAAAATAAGAACTGAGCATAACGTAATTTAGACTCAAATGAGTTATCAGTTAAATCGATATACTTTTTGTAATTCTCAGTTGCCTGAGCTGATCTAGCATCAAATTCACTCGCCATCTGAAGTGCCCATTGCATATAAAGCTCAGCAATTTCACGGTAAGCTGGTCCATAGTTAGGATCTTTTGTAATTGCTTCCTTCAATTGCTCTTCTGACTCTGTAAAAGCTCTTGACTCTTTGTACATACGACCAATTTGAACCGTAGCTCTAACCAACGATTCGTTGATATTTAATGCACGCATATAGTTTTGTAATGCCTCAGAATTCTTCTTTTGCAAAGCATAATAATCGCCTAGTGCTAAGAAAGTTTCTGCATCTTTATCTTTGTCATCCAATTCTTCTGCTTTTTGCAAATAAGGCAAAGCAGCTTCAAAATCTGGTTTATCGGTTGAAATATATGCTTTTCCGATATACAACTGAGGCACCCAGTCTTTCTTCGATGACACCTCTACAGCTTTTGCAAAATTAGTTTTTGCAGAAGCAGCATTGTTATCAATTAAGTCTGCCTCACCTAAACCGATATAATTTAATGAATTTTTAGGATCTGCAGTTACACCTTTTGTAAATACAGCACGTGCTGAATCCACATACTCCATACGCAAATAAACCTCACCCAAATTATAATAATTCTCTCCTTTGCTAGCTTGTGAATTTACAAGTGTTTTAAGCATTGAAGCGGCTTTCTGATACTGCTCGGCATCTATTGCCTTCTTTGCGTCACTTAAGCTCTGAGCAAAAGAGGCAGAACCCATCACTACTAAACCTAAACTTAAGGTTATCGCTTTCTTTGTCATTTTCATGGTTCGTATATTGTTTTTTAGTTATCAAGAAGTCCATCCACGTGGGGCTTCAAAGTTCAAATATAAAATTTAGTTTGTATTCTTAAAATTAAAATCACGAGAAGCCATTTTATGTGGCCCTAATCCGGATTTGAGTACAATCAGTTGCCCCCTCGGACTTACCAACCAGGTTGCGAACCCTGCTCCCAACCCATCTCTACCTTCAGCATTTATAATATATATATTCCTTAAAAAAGGATAAATTCCACTAATTAAATTCGCCTGAACAGGCTTATAGAACTGATCATCCCCTTTTTTACCTTTAAGGTTTTTCACTCCCATCATTTTCACCTTATCCAGGTCACCAGCCATCTCTTTCTTATTATCGATAAGCCAGTTAACCCCAACAACACCTATAAATCCTTTATTTTCTGCAATATACTTAATCACATCATTATTGGTGTTTAAAGTATAAATACCTTTTGCCGGCAAAACTTTAATCCCTGCCAGATCTTTAAAATAACGTAATGTGCTGGAATAGGCATTGTCAAACACCAACTGCTTACCACTAGTAGAAGTCCCCTTTAATATATTAACGACTTCATTTACAGTAATATTGCTATCCAAATTAACTTTATTAGTAATTAATGCAATTCCATCTATTGCAAATCTGGATGTTTTCGGCACAATACTTCTATTCCTGTATACCTTATCTTCAGCTTCAGTAAGCATCCTTGACATGACGATCACGCGAATACTATCATTTAAAAAAGTAGGTATTATTCTTTGTTCATTACCTTCAACAAGCGTAAATTTTGTATCCGGATAATCCGTTTTAAATACTTCAATCTGGTCGGCCAATACTTCCGAAAAAGATTCATCGACTAATACACTAATCGTACCAGAAGTACGCGTTTCTTGCACTTCATTTGCAGGTTTTGGCTTCTGTTTACAGGCAACAAAAACAGTTAGTAAAAGTATAAAACTAAGATTTTTCATTTATCAAGCATTAATTGTTACTCTTCTTCAGGTTTCTGATTTATTAAGCGTACGAACCGGATCAATGCGTAAACGATAAGCAAGCAACCCAACATGATCCTGTATTTCGTTTCTATCTGGTTGAGGACTTGATTTCCGAAGATCAACATACCCCCTAGCACGATGTAGAAGAAAAACATGACCAGGCCTAAAATGAACAGAAATCGCTGTTGAGGCGATTTCTGCATAAATGTTTTAAAATTAAACATTCTAATTTGATAAAGTAAAGCTAATTGGAATATTGTATTTTACACGTACCGGTTTACCATTTTGGATACCCGGAGTCCAACGTGGACTAGCTTTAAGTACTCTGATGGCTTCCTCATCGGTACCACCACCAAGTTTTCTTTCCACTTTAATATCTGTCAAAGATCCGTTTTTCTCTACTACGAAAGATAAGAACACTTTACCTTGAATATTATTTTCTTGTGCCATTGCAGGATATCTCACCGCTTTTTTCAAATAAGCATAGAATTTCTCCATACCACCTGGGAAGCCTGGCTGAGTTTCGATACTTACGAAGTCATAAACTTTAGTATCTTCCACTACTGCTGCCTGTTTTGGACCATCTCCAACCGGACCAGCGATAACGATATCAGCTGTTGGGTCACCTTCAATTGTTTTCTGACCAGGGTCAGCCTTTTTCAAATCTTCAATTTGAACAGGTTCTTTATCTACTACCTCATTATCCGGTTTTACAATCGGAGGAGGGAATTTCACCTGATCTTGTTTCGGTGGCGGTGGCTCAACCGGTGGTGGCGGAGGTGTCTCCGGGTTTACCGGTGGAGGTGGCGCAACCGTAACCTCTACCTGTTTTACTATCTCGTCTTCGGGCAACTTGCCTTTGATCAAGCCTACGAGCTTAGGCGCCACAAACAACAGTATAAATACTGATGATGCGAGGACTAGAGCCTTGGTGGTATTTGCGCCATTTTCTCTACGTAGCTCGTAAGCTCCGTATTTCTTATTCTTATTTGCAAATACAACATCAAGCCACTCTGTCTTTAGTAAGTCTATTTTAGAACCAAACATAGCTTAAATTTTTAATATCGTTAATTTGTTTTTATTATAAAATTCCGCCTTGTTTCATGAAATCCTTTTCACCATCAGTGATGTTTTCATCATCAATTGCTGGTGCTGTTTTGATTTTAGTAATCGCCAGCTCATCCATAATATCCACAAAATTCTTATAAGTAGCTCCTGAAGTTGGTTTAATCACCATAATGATCTGCCTTCCGCCAGTAGCATCTGCTACTTTCTTTTTATTATCTAATATTGATTTTCTGATATCAGAAAAGCTTTCAATAGTAGGTTGAGCATTTTTTGCTTCTCCCATATACCAGGCTACTTTATTGTTTTTACCCAACAAGATGGTCATGGTTTCTGAAGCACGCAATTCATTTCTTTCTACTGAATTGTCTTCTTTATCAGGCTTTGCAATGTCCATTGCAATTGGTTTCGATAGGGAAGTAGTAAGCATAAAGAAAGTGATCAACAAGAAAGCCAAATCCACCATCGCAGTTAAATCTACTTTGGTACTTTGTTTCTTGGTTCTTACTTTTTTACCTTGTTTTCCCCCACCGGAGGTATCTAATTCTGCCATAATATATAATTATTATTCCCCGCCTTCGGCAGATGTGATTAAACTGAATTTGTTAATTTTCTGTTTCTGAAGGATATCGACAACCTTTTTAATTGCTGGATATTCTTCAGCTCCATCTCCTTTGATACTTACACGCATTTGTGTAGAATGAAGTTCTGCAACAGAGTGGCGCGATTGCATAATCCATTCAGCCAACTGATTGTTAGTTGAATCTGTGGGAATACCTTGTAATGACTTTTGGAAAGCTGCTCTTTTATCTCCATCCAGTTGAATGTATTGTTGTAAATTCTGGATTGGAACACCGAAAGCCCCTATTACACTAAAACGTTTTCTCTCTTCAGGACTGAACTTGATGTTGTATTTCTCGCCCATCTTGTCCAGCGTAGCCATCTTTATGTCGGCTCCTATGATTTCATAGTACACTTGTCCTTTACCTATTGACAATATTCCCATATCCAAATCAGGAACCTTTAATTTATAGGTTGATGAAGGAATAGATACTTCCAAAGGGTCAGGCTGACGTGCAGTTGCTGTTAATATAAAGAAAGTCAGCAATAAGAAAGATACGTCGCACATCGCGGTCATATCTATCGCAGTACTCTTTCTTTGGACCTTTGCTCTTGGCATAATTTTTTAAAATTACTAATGTTTTAAACTAATGATGTTTATTCCCCCGGTTTTCCATAAAGCCGGTAAAAAAAATTCATTATTTTTTATTTATGCGTACTAGCGTAAGTCTGGATGATGCTGAAACCTGCTTCATCAATTGCATAAGTCAACTTATCAATTTTAGAAGTAAGGATGTTATACATGATAATTGCAAGAGTTGAAGTACCGATACCTGTAGCTGTACACATTAGGGCTTCCGAGATACCTACCGCAAGTGCAGCTTGATCCGGTGCACCAGAGTTAGCCAAACCAGCGAAGGCCTTGATCATACCTGTTACTGTACCTAATAGACCCGTTAACGTACCGATTGATACCAAAGTAGCAATTACAGTTAAGTTTTGCTCCAACATTGGCATTTCTAAAGTTGTAGCTTCTTCAATATCTTTTTGGATACCTAAACATTTCTGATCTGTATCCATGTTTGGCTCAACTTCCATTTCACGGTATTTTTTCAAACCCGATTTAATAACGTTAGCAACAGAACCTTGTTGTTTATCACACTCAGCCATTGCAGACTCAATGTTGTTTGAGTTTAACAAAGCTTGAATTTTTTTGATGAATGCATCTAAGCTTCCTTTACCAGTAGCTTTACCAATAACAATCATTCTCTCCACTGAAAACACAATAACCATCAGCAACAATCCGATCAAAATTGCTACAATCGGACCACCTTTGTATGCCATACCTGCATAGTTTCCAACTTTTGGTAAATTTTCAATGTTATCATCAATAAAGTTTTTTGGATCTCCAAGGATAAACTTAAAAATACATATCCCAATGATGATACAAATTGGAATAGTTAATGTAGCGAATAAATTCGAAGCTGTAGAGCTTTCCTTTTTTACTGTTGTCGGTTTTGGTGCGTTTGCCATTTTTTTTTAGTTTTTTAGTTTTTAGTACTTTGTTTTTTAAAATTAGATAAATAATCTGTAATACACACAACGACCATTATAAACAATTGTTGTTACAACAAATTTATAACTTTGATTTTAATACCAAATTAAATTATTGTTAGTCTATTACCCCGAGTATTTCCCTTCACGTAGTTAGTATAATTAAAAAAGATTGTCCCGGTGGAGAGACAATCTTTCGCAATTAAAACTAAAAAAAAATTGATATGCAAATTTTTCGGAAAAAAAATGCGTTTAATGTGCGTTTTCAACAACTTTAGGAGCCGATGCAAGCATTTCCTGTGTTGCACTTGCTTCAAACTGCTTAAAATTGTTCACAAAGGCCAATGCCAGTTCATTTGCTTTTTGATCATATTCTTTCACATCAGACCATGTATTTCTAGGATTCAGAATTTCCGCAGGGACATTGGGACAACCAACCGGAATGCATAATCCAAATACCGGATCCGCTTCAAAATCGATGTTATCAAAATCACCTCTCAGTGCTGCCGAAATCATGGCCCTGGTATAAGCCAGTTTCATCCGTTTCCCTACACCATAAGCACCTCCACTCCATCCTGTGTTAATTAACCATACATTCACTTTATGTTCGTGCATCTTCTCACCGAGCAGACTTGCGTAACGCGTTGGATGCAATGGTAAAAAAGCTTTCCCAAAACAAGCAGAGAAAGTAAGTTGAGGCTCTGTAACCCCTGCTTCTGTTCCTGCTACTTTAGCTGTATAACCTGAAATAAAGTGAAACATAGCCTGGCCGGGTGTTAATTTAGATATTGGAGGCAATACTCCAAATGCATCTGCTGTTAAAAAGAAAATATTTTTAGGCATTCCGCCAATAGATGGTATAACTGCATTATCAATATATTCAATTGGATAAGCGACCCTAGTATTCTCAGTCTTATCTATGTTAGAAAAATCTACTGTACGTGTTTGCGGAAAGTAATTCGTATTCTCGAGCAATGACCCAAATTTTATGGCATTAAAGATTTGCGGTTCCTTTTCGACGGTCAGGTCTACGCACTTTGCATAACATCCTCCTTCAAAATTAAACACACTATCTTCACTCCAGCCATGCTCATCATCACCAATCAGACATCTTTCAGGATCTGCAGATAATGTTGTTTTCCCAGTACCAGAAAGTCCAAAAAAGATCGCTGTGTCACCATCCTTACCGATATTTGCAGAGCAATGCATTGATAATGTTTGTCTTTGCTCAGGCAAAATAAAATTCAGCACCGAAAATATCCCCTTCTTAATTTCACCAGTATATCCAGAGCCTCCAATCAATATCATCTTTTTAGTAAAGTTCAGAATGGAGAAATTGGGTTGCCTGGTACCATCAACTGTCGGATCAGCAAGAAAAGTTGGTGCTGCAATAATAGTCCATTCAGGCACAGAAATGATTTCCTCATCTTCCAGTCTTAAAAACAAGTTATTGGCAAAAAGATTCTGATATGCTGTTTCAGTAACAACTCTGATGGTAGTTTTATATTTCGGATCTGCACAAGCATACGCATCCCTAACATAAAAATCACTCTGATTCAGATGTGTTGTGATTTTCTTAAAAATTGAATCAAAATTTTCTGGATCAAATTTAAAGTTAATATCACCCCACCAAACGGTGTCCTTGGTAATGTCATCACAAACAATAAATCTGTCTTTCGGAGAACGCCCGGTAAATTTCCCAGTGTCAATTGCCAATGCCCCGCTATCGGCAAGCGTACCCTCTTCATTCTTCAAGGCCTCTTCAACCAATTGTGCTACATTAAGCTGAAATAGAGCTTTATCCGAATCCAGATTCAGATAGCTCAAATTAGGCTTAAGCATAAACGCTTTGCTCATAAATAATAAGTTAGTCCGACAAAGTTATACAGATTAAAAGGGAAAACGCATGATTTTTCCTGAAAAAATTTACTTATTGTCGCCGATACACTAACAGATAATCAACTGACTAACAAACACTTAAAACGATTTCATATAGCGATTTTATCCGCCTGATTTTTTTACTTTGTAACCTTCTTTTTGCAATAATTGTATCACTTTATCTCTAAAGTCCCCTTGGACAATCATCTCCCCTTCTTTAGCAGACCCACCTACTCCACACTTGGTTTTCAGCATCTTACCCAATTTTTGAAGTTCTTCTTCCGTACCAATAAAGCCTGTTACAAGTGTAACGGCCTTCCCTCCTCTATTCTTTTTATCAAGTGTTACCCTCAAATCTTGCTGATTATTTGGCAAGGCTTCTGCCGGTTGAATATTTTCGTCTTCAAATACAAAATCAGGGTCTGTTGAAAACATAATTCCACCAAGGTCACTCAATGATTTCTTTTTAGGCTTCATAATCAGGTATAATAATATTTAAAGACAATGGCTTTACAGATACAGCGATTTCTTTTCCCATAAAAAAAGGCTCTCCATCGATATGTATTGCATCTTCCTGTATTCTAGTTATATGTATATTTTTTCCTTTGATAATTTCTACCAATTTAGAATTATCAGTCTTAGCACTTAACATTTCATATGCTAGTACAGGTAACTTATACATAGGAAATTCCTTTACGATGCATACATCAAGCCATCCATCCGTAACGGATGCTGCAGGCGCAATGTGTGCATTGTTCCCGTACTGTGATGAATTTGCTACGCTGATTACAAATGCAGTCCTTATGTATTCCATTCCGTCAATAGCAATGTGATAGGTTTGAGGCTTATAACTTAACACTTCTTTAAGTCCCAGTTTTACATAGCCGCTTAATCCGCGCCCCTTATTTCCTGCAAATACAGAACTGATATGTGCATCAAAGCCCATACCCGCCATATTAAAAAAATACCTGTCATTAAAAGTTGCCGTATCAATCACAGTTACGTTGCAATTGTTAATCACCTTTATTGCCTTTACGGTATTCATTGGTATTTTAAGGAATCTTGCTAAACCATTTCCAGATCCAAAAGGCAGGACACCTAGAATCTTGTTCTGCTCCATTACTTTTCCAGCCACCTCGTTGATTGTCCCATCTCCACCAACAGCAACAATAATATCAAAGTTTTTACCAGCAGCCTCTTCTGCAATTTCTGAAGCATGACCAACATACTCCGTGAAAGCAAAATTTGCATTAAACTTTGAACGATCCAGATTTGCATCAATCAAAGAAGGTATCTTTAATTTATCTTTCCCCCCAGATATCGGATTTATTATGAATAGTATATTTTGTTTCGACAAGATCTTCCAAATTAATAGGATACAAAATAATCGATATTTTTTGACTATTTAAATATATAGTGTAATTTTGCACTATTAAAGTGGACTGATTTGCGATGTTATGTAAAATAGCGGGATTGCAACCACGTAAAAAAAAGTGCTAACCTATTACACACTTCGATTTACTACCTGTTTCAGAGGATCATTTCCATTTTATATAATTGTTTACTCATTAAATTAATTATTTACAATGTCGTATTTATTTACATCAGAGTCTGTTTCTGAAGGCCATCCGGATAAAATTGCAGATCAAATTTCAGATGCCCTTATTGATAATTTCCTGGCTTTTGATGCGGATTCAAAAGTAGCTTGCGAGACACTGGTTACAACTGGCCAAGTAATTCTTGCAGGAGAGGTAAAATCTAAAACTTACCTTGATGTACAGCAAATTACACGTGATGTAATCAGGAAAATTGGCTATACAAAAAGTGAATATATGTTTGAGGCGAATTCTTGCGGTATCCTTTCGGCTATCCACGAGCAGTCTCAAGACATTAATCAAGGTGTTGACCGTTCGAGTAAAGAAGAACAAGGCGCAGGTGATCAGGGAATGATGTTTGGCTATGCCACCAATGAAACTGAAAACTATATGCCATTGGCTTTAGACCTTTCACATAATTTATTGCAGGAACTGGCTATAATCAGACGTGAAAATCAGGAAATCACTTATTTACGCCCAGATGCTAAAGCTCAGGTGACTTTAGAATATTCTGACGACAATAAGCCTGTTCGTATTGATGCGATTGTTATTTCTACTCAGCATGATGATTTTGATGAAGAAACAGCAATGCTAGCTAAGATCAAAAAAGATCTTGTTGATATCCTAATTCCTCGTATCATAACCAAATACCCACAATACGCACATTTATTTAACGATAAAATAGAGTATCACATTAACCCAACCGGTAAGTTTGTGATCGGCGGTCCACATGGTGATACTGGTTTAACTGGTCGTAAGATCATTGTTGATACTTATGGCGGCAAAGGTGCACATGGTGGTGGTGCTTTCTCTGGAAAAGATCCAAGTAAAGTAGATAGAAGTGCTGCTTATGCAACACGTCATATTGCTAAAAATCTGGTTGCTGCTGGTATTGCTGACGAAATCCTGGTACAGGTGAGTTATGCAATTGGGGTGGCTAAACCAATGGGTATTTACATCAATACTTACGGAACAAGTAAAGTGAGCAAAACAGATGGCGAGATTGCCAAAATTGTAGAAGAAATTTTTGACATGCGTCCTTACTTTATTGAGCAACGTTTAAAGCTAAGAAATCCTATTTATAGTGAAACTGCTGCTTATGGACACATGGGACGTATACCAGAAACAGTTACCAAAACTTTCAGAACCCCAAATGGTGAAGAGAAAGTGGTTACGGTTGATTTGTTTACCTGGGAAAAACTTGATTTTGTAGATAAAGTAAAAGTAGCTTTTGCCTTGTAAAAAACACTTGAATATTATTATACGGAAAAGGGTTATATCAGTTTGATGTGACCCTTTTCTTGTTTTACACCTATCGGGCGCAGCCTTTGTACAGCCTGAAAGCTTTGAGATAATTACAATATAACTACCAGATAATTACAGGATGATTACAGGGTTGCGCTACCCTTGAGCTACCCTTGAATTACCGTTACGCTACCGTTGAGCTACCCCTAAGGTATCTCAACCCTATCGCAAGGGTAGCTCAAGGGTAGCGCAACCTAGTCGTCAGATAGTGATCATCCTGTAATTATCCTATAATCATTGTTTTATTTTCATATAGCTATAAGAGATGAAACAGCTAGTTTTCAATCAAATCAAACTATTTTATAATCCAGATGTTTTATAAGCATAACCTACTATTATGGAACATCCAGCAGAAATGAACACATTAAGTCAGATTTTAGAAAAATTGAGACTTAAAGGAATAGACAATGAGATAAAAATGACTGACCACGGTAAGATGCAAGGTGTCGGTCAAAAAATATATAGCCCTGAAGATTTATCCATCATAAAAACATATCGTTTTGAGGGGGATTCTGACCCTGGAGACAATGCTGTACTTTATATATTAGAGGATAAGGATAAACAAATTGGCTACATCCTTGATGCGTATGGTATGTACAGTTCTCAAGAAAACACAGGATTTGATGATTTCTTAAAAAAAATCCCTACAGCAGACAGAGACATGCAAGAGCTATTAAGTTAAACACAGCATATGGGACGAAGATCAATTGCCAATTCTGCGTTTTTCTTCGTCATTACTTTGCTCAATCTTTTTATTACTGAATTTTTTACCTGAACTAAAATTATAATTTACCGATATGCTAAAAGTGCGTGTAGGTCTTTTCTGGTAGAAATCTATTCTAGTTCCGGAAAACTCTGTTAAATCCATTTCTCTTGAAGTGTTAAATGGATCTGATATAGAAAAACGCAACATTAAACTTTTGTCAAGGAACCTTTTGGACATACCCAGGTCAGTATAGAGTTGATAGGCTATTTTTGAATTTGCACTAACATATGGAGAACGGTAATCAACCGCTGCCTCCAAATCGAACAATCCTTTCAACTCAACCTGATGTTGGGATCTGGCATAGAATGTCGACTGCCTAATCCGGTAACCATCAAGATTGTAGCTAAGGTTATAACCTGCTACTGAATTGTTTGTCGTCCAGCCCTTCATGATTTTAATTGGGGCATTAAAAGAAAAGCCATATTCATTACTACTATCAAAGTTTCTTCTCTGATATTCGATAACATTCCCTTCAACCGGATTAGCCAATTGGCCAATTTTATCATTTGTTAACGCAAAATAGATGTCAGCTGAGAAGCCTTTCCAAAAAACCGTTCCAATTTCAAGCTTGTGAGTATATTCAGGTGTAAGATTTGGATTTCCAAGTTGCGTAAGGTAATCATCAAACTGTAGCCTATATGGATTAAGATCCGAAAAAGATGGTCGCTGTAGCCTTCTGGAATAATTTAGGTAAACCGCACTCCCCTTTTGCTCATTCAATTTTTGGGAAATAAAAACTGAAGGAAAAAAACCTAAATAATCCCTTTTAAATTTTTCATTTCCAGTTATTGAATTTCCGTCCATACCTGTATGTTCAGCTCTTAACCCAAGCTTGGCACTTAATTTACCCCAGGCTTTTTCTAAAGATGCATAAGCCATTGAAAGATTTTCCTTATAAATAAAACGATTACTCAAGTTAGAATTCAATTCCCAGTTCCCGTTGATAAAATTCTCATTCAAGACCTCGTTATCCCTTTTAGTACTAGCAAACTTAAGTCCTGCTTTAAAAGAAACCGCATTCTTAAAAACCTTGGTATAATCTGTCTGCAAACTATAAAGATTAGTCTTATTCGGTGTATTATTACGATAATGTGAATTTTTCTGGGTTAAAGTATATACAGAGATAAAATTATTCAACTCAGTTCTTGTGCTATTAAGATAATCGGCAATAACCTTTAAACCCGAGCCTAGACTATCCGTTTTTAATGAGTAATTAAATGTTGTCCCATTAAATGAGGGCCTTCTGAACCATTCAGATTTTGCAAATCCTGTTAAGGATTGGACACCAATAAAAGAAATATCAGTATCAAAATACTGATTCATTTTGTTTTCAGTTCGTACTGATTGAATACCAATAGATTGGTTCTTATTAATATCATAAGCTGCTCCAATCCTGTACATTAATCTCCCATTGTTGTTGTACCTATTTGTACTACTGGAATAAAAATCCTGGTTTGGATAATTGATTTTAGTACTAGCAACATAGTCGCTTTCATCTTTTCCAGCAGATACACTTCCTGAAAGATAAAAGCTTTTAAGTTTATAATTTAATGAAACTCCTGCTCCATAGGCAGGTCTTTTTTCCTGTTGCCGATACTGACTATATAATGATCCGATCAACCCATCTTTACGAGTTTTTTTTAGTACGATATGAATAATACCGCCAGAACCTGCAGCTTCAAATTCTGATGGGGGACTAGAGATAATTTCAATTTTACTGATATCTTCCGATCTCAATGTGCGCAAATATTCAGCAAGATCATTCTCCGACATCCTTTGAACGACATCATTTATCATTACCATTACTGACTGATTTCCTCTGATCTTGATTGAACCATCACTTCCAACCCAGATTCCTGGAGATTTCTGGAGCACTTCGAGCCCATTATTACCAGTCCCTAAAGCACTTCCATCTACATTGACAATATAGCGATCAGTCTTTCTTTCTATCAATGGTCTTGCACTGTTAATATTTACAGTTTTTAGGGTCTGCTGATCTTCATTAATTACAATACGTCGAACCATTACGGTGTCAGGATATACAAATTCTAGTTTCAATGGCTGATAGCCAATTGACGAAATTTTTAAGACGTAACGATTCTTCGGAACAAATTTATGGGAGAACTGATACTTGCCAGTTTCTCCACTTACAATACCTCCCAACAGTACATCGGATTCAAAAAAGCCGATGGATGCGAATGGGATTCCCTTTCCCTTTTGATCAACTATCGTTCCTTTAAGAGTCACTTTTAAAGTCTGATCATCCTCTATTGATATTTGTTTCTTTCGTCCAATTGCAATCAGTTTATCTGATACCATTTGATAGGTAAACCCATTTTCTAACAGAACTTTTCCCAATACCTGTTTAACAGTCTCATTTACGACATTTATGGATATCTTCATTGTATCTGAAACCACTTCATCACTATAAACGAAGTTGTACCTACATTGATCTTCAATTTGTTTAAATAAAGAAGAAATAGGTTGATCCTTTAGGTTTAATGTCAATTTTCGATCTTGTCCATAAAGTTTAGCATGGGCAAATATCACTAACAGAAGTATGATGTATCTACTCATCTCTAGTCATTTATTACTACCAATCTATTATTGATCGTATAAGTTAATGGATAGGAAAGTTTGAGTGCTTCTAGCGCCTGTTGTATGGTTTCATTGGTAAATGTTCCACTAAATCGCTTTTCCTTTAATTGTTTACTTTGTATTTCTATCTTAAGATCATACTTCCTCTCCATTTTTATCACGAGATCCTTAAGCTTTTCTTTATGGAAGACTAATGTATCAGCGACCCACTTCGTATCCATTGACAATAAGTTTGAGTTCATTGAAAATACCCGGAAGTTATTTCGAATACGGCTTTGCGTCTTAGAATAGATAAGTTTTTCATTAGGTCTAAGTTGCACCTTGTTATAATTGTTTAACCTATCTGTTACCTGAATTGAACCTCTGATCAATGCAATCTGTACCTCAGGGATACTTTTGTATGCATTCACATTAAAAGCTGTCCCTTTAACTTCTATTTCAATATTCCCAACATGTATAAATAATGGGACTTGGCTATTTTTAGCTACATCAAAATATGCTTCCCCATCTAAAGTTATTTCACGTTTGTACTTCCCAAAGGCTTTGTTATAGCTTATAGTAGATTTTTTGTTTAGCCATATCCCAGTTCCATCATCAAGCATTTTGAAAATTTTCTCATCATTTGCTACTACCTTATTGAGAATTAGATCATTATCTTTATTGATCAGATGATTCACCAACAGACCAACACTAATAAAAAGAATCAGCATCGCTGCAATTTTCATCAAGAAAGCATTAAAAAACGGATTGTTTTTTGGTGTCGAATAATCAAACCTCTCTCCGATACTTTCATTATCGACAGCTTTAATCATTTCCCATATATGACCAAGTTGATCTGTATTTATCTGGGGGTTTTCTTTGTGATTGAAGTATTTCTCAAATTTTATGGATAGAGATCTATATTCTTCATTATTCTCCATTACCCAATCAAACACCCTTCTGTCTTCAGCAGAGATTTCTCCAGATAGTTTTCTGGATAACATTTCTAAAAACTTTTCTCTTTTCATCATTTAGAAGCTTATAAATTAAAGACACCTATAAGCAGCAGATTACTTACTTCTTTACAAAAAAAATAATGAAAGATCTGAAAGTGGCTGCTTTCTGGATATTTTCACCTGTGGATGGTACCCTAAATAACCACTAATAGAATCCGCTAATGTTTTTACTGCCTTATAAAGTTGATTTTCAACTGTTCTTATTGAAATCCCTAAAATCTTAGCAACATCGCTGCTCTTTAACCCATGCTCTTTAATGAGGGTGAATATTAACTTCCGCTGTCTTGGAAGGGCAGCAACAGCTAAATCAAGTAACTTCATAAGTTCCTTATCCTCTGCTACAAAATTGTACTTATCTGATATATGCTCAAATGATTGTTCAGCGGTCTGTTCTGCAAATAATAGGTGTCGTTTTCTATCAGATCTTATCAGGTTAAGACAAGCATTCTTAATTGATATATATAGATAAACCTCTGGATTGAGCACTTTTGATAAGCCTTC
This sequence comes from Pedobacter sp., assembly GCF_041645105.1. Lineage (GTDB taxonomy): Bacteria > Bacteroidota > Bacteroidia > Sphingobacteriales > Sphingobacteriaceae > Pedobacter. The sequence continues at coordinate 1,267,925 of NZ_JBAZQQ010000001.1, read as the reverse complement.
TCGCTTAAGCCATATTCTTACAAAAAGTTCAGAGGTCACCTCCTCCGCGCTTTCAAGCTGTTTGATATATTGTCTCGCGAAAGCCAGGACCTTATTGTAATACAAGGCAAAAAGCTCATCAAATGCGGCCTTATTACCGTATTGGATTTCCTTAAACAATAGCACAATCTTACTTTTCTCTTCCGGCATTAACTTTAGCTTTTATGAACCAAGTATTGTGGTGTTATTGATAATGACACCAAAGCTTGAAGATATACTTATTCTTGGATAAAATTTATGTGGACTATTAAATTCTATGAAATAAAAAAGCCACTTGATGAAGTGGCTTTTTTGCGGACCGGACGGGACTCGAACCCGCGACCTCCGCCGTGACAGGGCGGCATTCTAACCAGCTGAACTACCGGTCCGTTTTCCTTTCGGATAGCCTTTTATAGTAGGGCCTCTACTTTTTAAATTAAAAAGCCACTTGTGTGAGTGGCTTTTTGCGGACCGGACGGGACTCGAACCCGCGACCTCCGCCGTGACAGGGCGGCATTCTAACCAGCTGAACTACCGGTCCGTTTTCCTTTAACATTCAGTTACGTCCGTTTCGGGATTGCAAATATAGAGTCTTTATTTATATTTACAAACTATTTTTTAAAATGTATTTAACTCCTTATATCCCAGAGCCTTCTTTTAGCTTTTCTGCATTCTCAGCAAACTGTAGTGCATCGATTAGCTCTTGAACACCTCCGTCCATAATATTATTTAGGTTATAAAGTGTCAATCCAATACGGTGATCTGTAACCCTACCTTGTGGATAATTATAAGTACGAATCTTCGCAGAACGATCTCCAGTCGACACCATAGTCTTACGTCTTGCTGCAATATCACCATTTTTCTTTTGCAGCTCTATGTCGTACAATTTACTGCGCAACATCTCCATAGCAATAATTCTGTTTCCTAATTGCGAGCGTTCCTGCTGACAAACCACAACAAGACCTGAAGGTCTGTGAGTCAACTGAACTTTAGTCTCTACCTTATTCACATTCTGACCTCCGGCACCTCCTGAACGGGAAGTCTGTAAGTCAATATCAGCTGGATTTATATAAAGGTCAATTTCTTCTGCTTCAGGTAAAACTGCTACAGATGCTGCTGAAGTATGGACACGCCCCTGAGTTTCAGTATCTGGAACCCTTTGTACACGATGAACACCTGATTCATATTTCAACTGCCCATAGACATCTTCGCCACTAACTTTTAAGACAACCTCTTTATAGCCACCTGCTGTACCCTCTGTAACATCAACGGTTTCAACTTTCCAACCTTTCTGTTCAAAGAAACGACTATACATTCTATATAAATCACCAGCAAATAAAGCTGCTTCATCACCACCCGTACCTCCTCTAATCTCAAAAACAGCATTTTTAGCATCTTCAGGATCAACAGGAATCAGCATTAAGCGAACTTTTTCTTCAAGTTCCTCTTGTTCCTTCAATAAAATGTCGAGTTCTTCTTTAGCCATCTCGCGCATTTCAGCATCCTTCTCCGTACTTAAGATCTCTTTATTTGCTTCAATATTACTCATCACATTTTTGTAGATTTTATAGGTATCTACAATCTTGCCTAAGTCTTTATATTCTTTATTTAAAGCCGCAAAACGCTTCATATCCTGAACGGTGTCAGGATTACTTAACTGCTCCTCAACATCTTCCCAACGCAGTTTAATTGCTTCTAATTTATCTAACATATTCTTTTTCGAAACTTATAATATATCGCCTAACCGATTTTTTATTCGGGGAGCAAAAATACAGCTTTTTTTTCTTAACAGCAGGAAAAATTATACAAGCCAGTCTGTTGTCATATATAACTTTTAATCTTTTTCAAAATATTTAAGGCTTAAATCATTGCCATCAAATACAGCGTACGAATTATAATTCATCCATTCCCCAAGGTTTACATACCTACACTTATCATTTAATGTAAGATCTAAAGGGAGGTGCCTATGTCCAAAAACAAAATAATCATAATGGTCCTTTAACAAGATTTGATTGGCATAAACAGCCAGCCACTCATTATCCATTCCTTCAAAAACTTCATCTTTATGATTTGCAGCCCTACTACTCCCAGACCACCAATTAGCAATTCCCAAACCAATTCTGGGTGGAACAATTGAGAACAACCACTGACAAACGGGATTTCTAAATATTTTCCTCAGCATTTTATACTTTCTATCGCCAGGACCTAAACCGTCACCATGATGTAAAAAGAAGCGTTTACCTGATCTCTCTATTACCTTTTCATCACTCACTATCTCTATTCCCATTTCATCGCTGAAATAGTTTTTGACCCACATATCATGATTACCCTTAAAAAAATAAATCTTTATTCCGGCGTCAGTCATAGCGGCTAGTTTACCTTGAAGTCTAATAAATCCTTTAGGGATAACCGTGTCGTATTCAAACCAGAAATCGAAAATATCACCCATCAAAAACAACTCACTACAGTCTGATTCTATGGAACTTAGCCATCTTACAACGCGATCTTCACGTTCCCGGCTCTCCGCATAATTAGGAGAGCCTAGATGGAAGTCAGACGCAAAATATATGTTCTTTTTCATTAATGTAAACAAAGATATAGAAAATATTGACTACCTTAATTTCATAAGTTCTACAGATTATGTAGAATATTAGTAAATAGAATCGTTATTAATTACAAAAGTTCGTAAATTCGCACAAATTTTAAACTATGATTTCTACTGATATAGCCATCATTGGCGCCGGACCTGTAGGTTTATTCGCGATTTTTGAAGCAGGTTTATTAAAAATGCGTTGTCATTTAATAGATTACCTTCCTCAAGTTGGCGGGCAACTTTCTGAGATATATCCTAAAAAACCGATATACGATATCCCTGGCTATCCTACTGTATTGGCTCAGGAGCTGATCGACAACCTGATGGAACAGGCCAAACCTTTTCATCCGGGATTTACCCTAGGTGAACGTATTGAAGGGTTAGAAAAAAGAGGCGAAGGTGACTTTGTACTAACTACCAATATGGGAACCATCATAGAATCTAAAGTCGTAGTTATTGCAGGTGGATTAGGCTGTTTTGAGCCTCGTAAACCAGCCGTAGCTGGACTAGAGCAATTTGAGAATGGACGAGGCGTAAATTATATGATCCTGGACCCTGAAAAATACCGTGGTCAAAAAATGGTAATCGCTGGTGGTGGTGACTCTGCCTTGGACTGGACCATATTTTTAGCGGATATTGTTGATGAACTAACGCTTGTTCACCGTAGCGAAAGCTTCCGTGGAGCACCAGATTCTGTAAATAAGGTTATGGAACTTGCCGAAAGTGGTAAGATTAACCTGGTACTTAACAGTAACCTGAATGCTGTTAATGGTAATGGGAAATTGGAGAGTGTAGAGCTTATTCATAACAAAACACTTGAAACGAATACAGTTGCAGCGGATCACCTGATTCCTTTGTTTGGATTAAGTCCTAAATTAGGCCCTATCGAACAATGGAACCTAAACATCAGCAAAAGCGCAATAGAAGTAAATACAGACGATTATTCAACAAATATACCAGGTATATATGCAATTGGTGACATTAACACTTACACCAATAAACTTAAACTTATACTTTGTGGATTCCACGAAGCGGCTTTAATGAGCCATAGCGCATACCAGTACATGAACCCAGGTGTTAAATACACCATGAAATACACCACAGTAAACGGCGTATCAGAATTTTAAACATGGAAGACAATAACATTACCCTACACGTAGAAAATCCAGACGGAAGTAGAACAACTCTTGAGGCACCTGTAGATATGGGCTTAAGCCTGATGGAATATTTAAAAGCTTGTGAATATGATATTCTTGCAACTTGCGGAGGTATGGCTTTATGTGCCACCTGCTGTGTAGATGTGCTGGAAGGCGAAGATAAATTAAATGAGATGAGTGATGATGAGTATGCAATGCTCGATACGCTTCCTGACGTACTTCCAAATTCCAGACTAGCATGTCAGCTACAATTAAATCCTGCAATGGACGGACTTGTAGTTAAATTACACCACGCAGAATAATATTTTTCTAATCATTTTCAACAGCGGCAGCCATTGTTTTTACAGGGCTGCCGATTGTTTTATATTCGCCATCTCCTTTTAATATAGCCAACATTTTATGATTATCATTAAGCAGGGACTTTGCAGCATTTAATTCTGCATCGTACTGAAATGCCTGGGTTACTTTCCCCTTCTCATAATAGTACCGGCTAACAATTTGCGTTTCTAATATTCTCTTAATTTCAGGTTTATATGCGTTAAGTTCACTTTTCTTTGCGCCAATCATCTTACTCTTCAAGTCATCCAAATCAGCTTTTACAAGGGCTAATTTATTTTCTTTTTCAGCCTCTGTTCGTAAGTCAGACAACAATCGCTCGGTACGAGATAAATAAGAATAATCCTTTCCGGCCAAAGAACTTACAAACTGAGCATACTCATTATCCGTAAGCTGAAAAGCTGCAGCAGGTGCAATCGTCTTGTTACTCTTTTTATAATTATTAGCATAATCAAAAAACAAATACTTATTGGCTAATGAAATTGTAATTGGACTTAGCTTAGCACTCTTAACTATGATGTCTGGATAAATCCCATTTCCATCGTATACATTCCTACCAATCTTGGTATTGAACTTATTCATTAAAGAATCTGCAAACTTTGGCGTTTTACCACTTGCATCTTTATGTGCATAATCCAGGGCCTGTATACATCTTCCTGATGGTGTGAAGTACTTTGCTACAGTAACCTTTACCAAGCTATTATAAGGTAGATTAAACGTTTGTTGTACCAGCCCTTTTCCATAACTCCGCTGTCCCACCACCACTGCTCTATCCAGATCTTGTAAAGCCCCGGCAACAATTTCAGATGCGGAAGCTGATGAACCACTAATCAAAACTACCAACGGAATATTCTGGAATAATGGCGAATTAAGCGTTCTATAAGAAATGGTTTTTTGGGGATTTCTGCCCTTTTGAGTAACAATCAGCACATCCTTTTCTACAAATAGATTTACAATTTTTACAGCTTCTTGTAATATTCCTCCACCATTATACCTTAAATCAAGAATCATTCCTTTTGGATGGAGTTTGTTAAGTGTTACCGCAGCATCCTTAACTTCCTGCGCTGCACTTTCAAGAAATTTATCTAAACGGATATAAGCGATATTATCATCGGTCATGCCTGAATAAGAAACATTAGGTTGTTTTATAGCATCCCTTACTAGGGTCTTAGTCAGTAATGCACCATCTCTAATCATCAATAATTCAACAGGAGTTCCTTTTGGCCCACGCAAAAGTTGACTAACCTGAATTCTCTCCTTCCCCTTAACTTCATTACCATTAATTTTAACCAACTGATCCCCAGGCCTCACCCCTTGTTTATCTGCCGGATATCCCTCATTAACTTCATTTACAAATAGCTTACCCTCAATAAAAATAGTACTAGCTCCAATACCTCCATATTGTGTACTTACATATTTTAATTTATAGTCTTCAACTTCCGACTCAGGAACGTATTCTGTGTAAGGATCAAGATTATCCAGCATTGCATCAATACTGGTACGCATTAAATTTGAGGGATTAGTTTCCTCTACGTAGTTGATATTTATTTCTTTGTAAAGGGAGGCAAAAATATCAAGATTTTTAGACACCTGGAACAAATCTTCTTTAAAAGACCAGGTTAATCCGGCAAAAGAAATGAGGAGGGCGGCGGCTACAATTTTATATGTTTTCATCATAAAGAGGATGTTATCATCAGTCTGTTGATGGTAAATTTACAAAAAAGCGCGCAACAAATGCAATTAAAGTCTGTTGCCTTCAGGATCGGCTAAAGCCTTCTGAATAGTGAATTCTACATAGCTCCGATCTCTTTTTACCAAGTCCATTAATTGAGTAACCAACTGGTCTTCCTGACCAGGAACAAAAGCAAGATCAACCTGTGCCAGATCACGGTATTTTCTCAGAAATTTTATTTTAACCTTTTTCCAGGTTTCAGGAGTTAATGTAAAGTTTGCCATACTGCAAAAATAGAAATAATTATAATACTGTACCGCTTAATTGTAACTAGGTACGCCTTTTAAATTCAAATCCTTTATTTGTGCTCTAAGCCTCTTCATAAAATCGATACCTGGATCTGTTTTGTGTGTAATATAGGCTGGATCTGTCTCTTTCCACAAAGAAGTATTCTTAAATAAAGTGTATTCGTAATGGCCAATCACATATTCAATAGGATACCTACTTTTAAGATATCTTATGAGTTGTTCATTCGCAACAAGCTGTGCTGGCGTTAAAGGATTCTTATCACTACCAATATTCTCAACCCCAATTGCACAGTAATTCAATCCTATTACATGCCGGGCGAAAACAGTATCAGGCAATAACCTAAAAATCGTCCCATCCCTATCTATAAGAAACTGCGAAGAAACGTTTAATGCACTTGCAGTAGCAATTTCTTTACGTGCACCAGGCAATTTTGATTTATTAAACGCATTAAATGTTTGTTCGACTGAAGGGATAACTGTCCAATGTAAAACCACCATAACCGGCTTAATTGTCGGTTGCGTTTGTTTTAATCCATGGCGCTTTTCCAAATATTCCAAAGAAAGTTGTTTCCGCTCTTCATCAAAAATAATCGGCTTATCGAATATTCTAAAAGTAGCCTGCGCCCTTAAATTAAGGGCGGCAGAGCTACATAATATAATCAGCAAAAGTTGTTTTATAGTATATTTCATTATTTCAAATTAATTTCTAATATTTTCTACCAAGAGCATCATTCGCTGCCTTAAGTAGCGAGTTTCCACCATTAGTATCCTGATAAAACTCCCACATCATCATCCCATTAGCTCTTGTTTTAGCAAGAGTTGCTTTACTTTTAACAAGCGGAACACCGTTATAGTAATACAAAACGCCATCCACGGTAAAAGAGTTCTGATCAGAGCTTGCCCCTTTGATCAACAAATTCCTGTAAGTCATAGACTTTGCTGGACTCCCTGTATCTTTACCATATGCAGGGAAACCCAAAACTGCTTTTTCTTTAGGCAAACCTTTTTCATTCAGCCAGACATTCAATACGTCCTCAGCTAATTTATACGACGAATGATTTGAATCGCCCGACCAACCAGCACCATCATAAGCCATTAAATTAACAAAATCAGTCGCATCTATAGCAGCTTTATTTATTCCGTCTTTAACACCCCCTGCATAAACTCCAGCAGTGACAGCAGAACTTAAATATTTATGATATTTATGCAAGCCAACGGACAACTCTTTCATAAAAGCCTCATAGGTAATGTCATTGGATAAGTTAGAACGTGGGTATTCCCAATCGATGTCAATACCATCCAAATCATTTTCTAATGCCATTTTTATGATGTTTTTAACCAACTTAGAACGAAGTATAGGATCCGCTGCTATTGCCGAATAGATTGTCTCAGTCCCAGCAAATGAAACTGCTCTTTTCACTCCATTTTCCTTTGCTTTTTTCATCACCTTAGTAAAATTAGCAGGTTTAGTTAAAGCTTTTATTGTACCATCAGCATTCGGATAGGCAAAAGCATAATGCAAATGAGTGATCATTTTATATTTTTCATCTGCAATTGAATCGGGTTCGTTAGCTTCAGCATAATAGGCTACAATTTTAAAATTGTTATCTGCCACATACGCTCCAGAAGGCACTTCATAACTGACACCCGGGGTTTTATAATCATCAGCCACCCAATTCACACTCTTTTTACAAGACTGTAATCCTGCAATCAGAGTAAGTGACATGTATATAATTTTTTTCATAATGTTTTAATTACAATAATTAATTTATCGTTTTACATGGTCTATCGCAATCCCATAAGGAATAAATCCTTTCAGAAAAAATGTTGGCTGACTGCCACCGCTTATAGCATAACGCTTAATACCTGAATTTGCTCCAGTGCCCGCTAGTACTCCTGTGCTACTAACCTCCGTCATGTCTCTATAACCATAATAAACATAACCTGCAGTACCATCATCTGGTGCGTTGTCTACCACAATGGCAGTCACATAAGTCTGTTCGTTCGGATTTCCCTCTTCGGAGAAACTAGCTAAGGCATCGATCAATTGTGGGTTCGTACCATCAATATTACTCACGTACAAACCCTTAGAAAATCCTGTACTAGCAAAGTTTACTGAAAAATAGATTTTACTGTTTTTAGTATCTACCGCGAAACTTCTGATTTTAACATCTTTTAGCGCTGCAATACTTTCAATAAATACTCCCTTGTCTGTAAGCTTGAACATTCCTTTTCCGGCAGACCCTTGTTTTGTATACCAAATATTTCCATTGACATTTTGAATATCTCCATCAAGCCACCCGTAAACACTGGTAGCTCCTGCCTGGGCAGCTGTTAACACAAACTTAGTTGCTGGATACGCAACATCTTCTGCTGTCAGAGGCAACGTTCTTATTCCCGGCGTATTCGCATTTCTAGACATCCACCATACAGTTCCGCTATTATCTACAGTACTTGCAAAAGGGTCGTCATTACCTGTTCCCACACCACGAGTGATCGTTTTTTCATTTCCTCCGTTCAAATCCACAGAGTAAATTCTACCATCAGCTGCCGCCCCAGTAAAATAGGCATTAGCGCCTGTAGCGGAGATTACTAGACGTTCGCCGGCCACCGTTATAGACCAGGGATGCAAGCCCGTATTTAATGGCAATTGTATTGGATTAGATTGCTGCAACACAGTAAAACGCTTCTTATAAAGCTTACCAGTTTTTGCATCCGTAAAATACAGCGTTTTAACCAGCTCTCCTTTTACAACGACATCAACAGTAGCAGTCAAACTTTCTTGCCCATCATTAATCGTAAGCTTAACCGTATGTATTCCTTCATTTTGAAAAATAACCTTCGGATTTGCTTCTGTTGAAGTTAAGCCTGCCTCTCCAAAATCCCATGAGTAGCTTACATCAACACCAGGATATTTAAACACTTTGGCACTAAATTGAACTTCTCCCATTATACCAATACTAACAGGCGGTACAATCTGCGGTTGCATTTTCACTACAGTAACAGATTTTGTAATTGAATCTACCTTACCCCCCTGCCAAGCAAGTAAAGTAACGTTATATTCTCCCGGCAAGCTATAAAATACTGTATCTGGCACCAAACTCTCGCTAGTAGATCTATCCGTTAACCCTTCTTTGGTTAACGCTACTCCTTTGGGAAATTTCCAAAGATATTTTTCGGAGTATTTCGACCTATTGGTGAGAACAAGTTTCGCCGGGGCTGTAACCACACCTTCTGGTAATGTAAAATTCACGGCAAAATCACCTTCCGGTGCAATCCTGCCAACCTCATCTTCTTTACAACCTGCAAAAAACAGAAGTAAGGACATTATATATAAAAACCTATATTTTTTCATGACTAAAACTTAGTAAATGGATTCAATGCTGTTACTTATAGTGGTTTGGGCAGCGTCTGCGGTAGTTACCTTAACTATTATCAATGCAGTTAGGGCTCCATGCTTCTTAATTTCCTTTAAGCCATTGCTAATTAATAGTTCTCGGGTCAAGTTATCTCTAAGATAAGTTTTACCAATAGCGGAAACTGCTGTTTTTACCCCGCCTGTAATTACAAAATTAGCATCAGGTGCAGTAGGAAATAATTTCACATAATCTGCGACCCCGATTACAAAGGTTAGCTGACTCTTAACAATCTCAAATGCTTCATTAGGAAGCTTGCGCAATAATTCAGGTCCATTAGATGGATACTTGCCATCCGTTTGAATGAAACGATCGTATGTAACAGGCACAACATAGTTGTTCGAAAGCGTAACAAAATAATTATCCAACTCATTATTAGTACTACTTATCGTTTTCCAAACTACATCTCTTACCATGGTATCTCTTACTACCATAATGGGTTTTTCAGCATCCCACGTTTTGATCACTGTATTCGCCAAAGATAACTCCACACCAAAACGCTCTGACAGAGTATGAGAAAATTCTACTTTAGCAATCTTGTCTTTTCGTTGGGAAGTCGTTGCAGTAACCACTGTTACCTCACCAACCAAAGGTGTCTTGTTACTTAAGGAAACGCTTAACTGTGGGTTATAACCTCCACTTTGTTTCCCTAGTAAATCCATTGAACTATTCTTCTTGCAGGAGGCCGAAAAAAGCGATAACCCTGCCATCAAGAACATTATATATCTTTTCATAGCCGTTAATTTTTAAGTGTAGATTTATCTGCCCACCAAACAGGCGTAAATACCCAGTTTCTAGCTGTAGCACCTAGCCTTGCCATTTCTTGAGGATTGTAAATGTATTCTGTTTGATTGTCATACGGCAATCTTTGTATCCATTTACCAGCCCATTCACTTGAAGCTTTAGCAGGATAATATATCCCTGGGTAAGCTTTAGCGTTATAACCATATCTTCTAAGATCTACCCATGTTTCAGCTTGTAGGTACAATGCAATATATTTCTGAACCATAATATCACTAATCTCAAGCGATGCCGCATCTTGTTTTATCTTTGAAGAAGCCAAGTAAGCCGTAATCTCCGACTCTGCTACACCTAACCTTTGCATATTCAGTTTTACCCCTTCTTTATAGGCATCAAAAGCAGTGGCAAAATCGGCTTTATAAAATGCAGCCTCCGCTTTAATAAAATACAACTCTTCTTTTAAAATGTATGGGAATGGTGAGTTATCAGCAGTCCAGTGTCCATTGTATAAATTAGCAAAATCATCCATAACAGGAGGTACGGGCTCTGCTGGAGGTATTGGCACAGGCCAATTAGGCACTACTAATCCTTCTGACGCTTTCGCACCATAATAAGTATTTTTCACACCTGGTGTTGTTAACTTAAATAGCCTTGGATCAAACTTCAAACCAGGCTCTCCTACCGTCATATAATTCATAAACAGATCTGTACTAACAGAATTGTTCAACATATTTACAATCTCAGCAAAATTCCATTCCGGCCTAGCAATAGAAGCCCCCCACATGTTCCGCTCCCAATCCTTTGTAGGTGTAGTCGGATACTTAAAAACCGCATCCGAAAACCCACTTAAAGATGTATTTACAGTCGAAAGCACTGCGTCATATCCATTCTGAAAATTCGCAGTATGCAACAATAACCGGGCTTTCACTGCTTCAGCAAAAGCTTTCCATTTACTCAAATCTCCCTGATAAATCAAATCTGCAGTTCCATTCATGGTAGGATCGGATGCATTTGACTTATTCAAATCAGCAATTCCATCGTTAAGTAACTTAGCTATTTCAGCATATACAACTTCTTGAGTATCGTACTTAGGGTAATAAATACCTTTATACGCTTCTTTATAAGGCATATCACCAAAAGAATCAGTTGCTGTTAAATAAGAAAAGGCTAGCATAATTTTACCTACACCTCTGTAATTATAAGTCCCATCCACCTCAGCACGTTCAATCATACCCAAACAATTACTACCTACGTCGAAATAATGCCAACGCCAAGCACCCAAACGAGTTACATCATTATAATTCCACAACGCCTCAATCTTGCTTGTGTTGTATCGACTGGTTATATAAAAGGAATGATAAGAAGAAAATCTAGCATGGGAATATAAATGATAAGCCATATTACCTAATATCGCAGGCAATCTCAAATTTGGCGCAGTCGTTACCGGTTGCTTTGGATCTATATTGATGTCCAGATTTTTACTGCAGGAAGTCAAAATGACGATAAGCAGTACTGGTATTAATTTAAATATATTTTTCATAATCTTAACTGATAATATTAAAACCCAACGGATATACCTATTGAATAAGATCTTGATAGCGGTATAGCACCATAATCTACCCCCATAGTACTACCTCCGCCACCGCCTGCATTTGGTCCAGCACTATTTACTTCAGGATCACCACCTGAATAGTTTGTAATCAGAATAGGGTTCTGTGCAGATAGTTCAATTCCTACCCTAGCTAGTTTTAACCTATCTGTATATTTTTTTGGAAGCGAATAAGCCAAAGTGATGTATCTTACCCTTGCCCAATTAACTGTTTCGATAAAATTAGTCCCTGTAACAGCATAATTTTCAACGAAGTACTTGTAGTCAAGTGGAACCTGTTTGGTGTTTTTAACATAAGAACCATCATCCTGTAAAACCACTCCATTAAAAGTAAAGGATTGGTCCCTCCAGTCGCCAACCTCCTTAGAAATACCTCTCGAAGTCATTCCTAAACGTGTAGCATTATACACGTCTCCCCCGAAACGGAAGTCCCATAAAAACGAAAGGGAGAAATCCTTATAATTAAATCTATTCAACAAGCCAAAGTTTAGCTTAGGCTCACGATTGCCTATATATTGTGCTGAATTTACACTATTAATTACCGGATATCCATCACTACCAATCACAGTATAACCATCCTCATTCTTCAAGTAATCCGTTCCTACAATGCCCAATACGGGCATATTTAGCATAGATGCGGCTTTTGCAGCATTGTAAGGGTTTCCAAAAGTATAAGGGAACACTTCAATCTGCCCCGGAAATTCTAGCATTTTAGATCTATTGATCCAGGTGTTCAATGTTGCAGACCAAGTAAAGTCTTTAGTTTTCACTGGAACTCCAGTTAAGGATAATTCGAAACCTCTATTTCTTAGTTTACCTGCATTAAAAGTCTGGTTAACAAATCCAGTTGGAAGCGGAACCCTCGCCGTTACGATCTGATCATGACTTTCCTTGTCATAATATGCAGCCTCTATATTTAAACGGCTTTTAAATAACCTAAATTCAACACCAAATTCCTTTTCTCTCGTTGTCTCAGCCACCAGGTTTGTGTTACCACCAATAGTAGGGTTATTCTGATACCCCCCACCAATACCATAATATGGAGATAAGGTTGTATAAGTAGCATAAATTGGCGCATCCTTACCAACTTTAGCATAGCTGGCTCTAAGCTTACCAAACCAACTGTCTTTATTTTCAAACAGTTCAGAAAAAGTAAAACTACCCGAGAATGAAGGCGAATAAAATGATCTGGCATTTATCGGTAGTGTAGACGACCAGTCATTACGACCTGTTATTCCAAAACTCAGCATATTCTTATAGTCTAACTTAAAGTCACCATATATAGCATATCGCTGTCTCTTTCTGAGGCCTTCAGCCGTTATTAAGTTAGTCGCTGGAATATTATTTACACTATAGATATCAGGCACAATAAAACCTGTACCTGTAAAAGAATTTGTGCTTGCTTCAAAATACTCTGAACTGGCCCCTAAAATTAAAGTAGCTCTTAAGTCTTTAATGATATTTCTATCAAAAGTACTGTTAAAAATATTTGTTTGATACTTATAATTTCCTTTGGTTTGATATAAACGACCCTCTTTCATATAACTCCCAGGTGTACCTGGAACAGTAATATTTGAAAACTCCTGATTGTAATAATCCTGTCCTGATCTGAATGACAAATTGATCCACTCATTGGCTTTATAAGCAAGTTCACCATTAACAACAATACGCTGAGTACCTGTATTTCTAGGGTTTCTCATTACCCCCCACATCGGCGAAATCCTAGCCGTTTCTTCAGAGCCACTATTTTCATAGTATTCATAGAAAGGATTTCCATTTTCATACTGGTACCTGTTGATGTCATAACGAAGTGGATACATATAAATACCATTGGCATAACCACCAGAGCTCCCTCCAACAATTCCTTCTTTGATATTATTCTTAATATAGTTAGCGGATGCATTTAACTCAAGGTTTTTAGCCAACTGAGCTGACCCCTTTATCAACATCGAAAACTTATCTGTTTCAGTATTAGGAATAATAGAAGATCCATTATTGTAATTACCAGACATATAGTAATTAAATTTTTCTGCTCCACCAGAGGCATTAAAATTAACATCATGAACCATTCCTGTTTTAAAGAAGCGGTCAATATTATCATAGATTAATTCATCACTTCTATATTTTCTTCCCCACGATGAAATCGAACTTTCATCAAAACCACTTCCTGTACCAGAAGTATACAATCTTTGCTGTTGAGGCGTACGACCAACGGTTTCTATAAAAGATTTATAACCTAGGTTTGCCTGAATATTTCCAGACTTTCCTTTCTTGGTGGTAATGATAATTGCACCAGAAGCTGCATCAATACCATATAGCGCAGCAGCAGCAGCCCCTTTTAATATTGAAATATTTTCGATATCATCTGGATTAAAATCTGATAGTCTGTTAATTGTACCATCTGAAGATGCATTACTAACTCTTATGCCATCTACAATCATTAAAGGCTGATTGTCGCCAGTTAAAGAAGAAACACCTCTTAAGATAATTTCAGAAGGCAAGCCTGGTGAGCCTCCAGAAGAAGTAATCTGGGCACCAGCAATCTGCCCCTGCAAACCGTTTATGATATTGGACTGATTTGCATCACGAAGATCATCACCTTTAACAGTCTGAACAGAATAAGCAAGAGTACGTTTATCCCGTTTTATTCCTAAAGCCGTTACTACTACTTCACTTAATGATTTGGCATCTGGTTTTAAAACAACATCAATGGTTGTAGCAGCACCAATAGTTTTCTCCTGAGTTTCAAAGCCAATGTAAGAGAACTGTAATACATCACCGGCTTTAGTTTTGATGGAGTACACTCCACCCATGTTCGACTGTACTGCTGTAGATGTACCTTTGATTCTGACAGAGGCTCCAGGAACCCCTAGCTTGTCTTCGGCAGATGACACCTTTCCTGTCACTGTAATTTGCTGTGCCATTGCATAAACAGTCAGCAAAAACATACTCAAGAACAGCATGAGTAATTTTTTTTTCATAAAAGCTTATTTGGTTAATAGTTCAAATTCTGTTTTGTTTAGCATCCCTGACAAAAAGGCCAAATCACGCAAATACCTGCACAAAAACTAAACATTAGTAAATATCAATAATATTTTCCAGCTTTTACCTGCAAAACCTAATCTTAGTTTCTTAATTTGTAAAATTAATGTTGCACAAACCTGCATAAATAAACCATAAATTGCTTTGACATTTTTAATTACATTCGCACTCCATTCACCTGGAATTAAGTTTTTTAAACATGCTAAAAAAAGAACGACACGGTTTCATAATGCGCCAGATAAACTTGCACAACCGCGTACTTAGCTCTGATCTTATCGATCTACTTGATGTATCAGAAGATACCATTCGCCGTGACCTGCAAGAATTATCAGAAAAAGGACAGCTATCAAAGGTACATGGTGGTGCGCTTTCAAAATCTTACCAATCTTCTTTTAACAACAGTGAAGTATATGCCAAGGATGCAAAGATCATCATCGGCAAAAAAACCATCCCATTAATTAAAGATGGAATGGTTATTTTAACTGGAGGAGGCACATCAATAATTGAACTTGTAAAACGCCTACCCGAAAGCTTAAATGCCACATTTTTTACGATCAGCCCCTTTGTTGCTATAGAACTGGCTAAATATCCTAAAGTCGAGGTCATACTTATTGGCGGTATTTTCTCTAAGAACTCTTTAGCAACTTATGGCGGACATGTTATTAATCAGCTTGCTGAAATCAATGCAGATCTATGTTTAATAGGAACCAGTGCAATACATCCTCACGATGGGTTAACAGATACAGACTGGGAGATTAACCAACTCAAAAAGGCTATGCTAAACTCTTGTAAGAAAACAGGCATACTTTGTATTTCAGAAAAATTAGATACTTCGTTAAGGTTAAAAGTTGCCTCTTTAGAAAACATTGATTACTTAATCACTGAACTTAATCCTCAAACACCTGAATTAGATGCATACAGAGGAAACAGCCTAAAAATCCTTTAATAGCATATAACAGGGACCGAATCCGGAAGCCATTGTATACAAAAGAGCGACAAATCATGAAATGTGCCGCTCTTAATTTTATAGGTAATTACCATGCTTAGCGCACATAAAAATACTATCGATTCGGTGTATTATCAATGAATCTTCTTTTGGCATCAGTGGTACCCCCAATTGTTATATCACCTCTCAAACTAAAAGTATAAACATTTGATTTAAGTGCAGAAACGTCATCTCTTATAACTACATCACCAGCGGTATTTACATAACGGGCAATCAATGAATAAACACCCTGAGGGACTTTAATAAATGCTGAGCCTGACTTAAAGGCAATATTCTTTGCTACTGAGATTTCCGTACCCGGCGCTTCTTTCAGCCTCATATAAAAATCTATAGGATTTGCATTAGGCGAAACATGCACAAATCTAACATACGCGAAACCAGTATCTATTGGAGGCAAAACATCCTCCATCAAAAACGCATCAGTAGTTTTTGCAGTAGAATTGTAGAAGCCACACATATACAAGGAATAAGTCCTACCCTCCACTACATTTGCCGTAAGTTTATTGAGTACAATATTCCTATCTGCTGCAACGGCAGTTGAAGGACGAGTGGCTTTAAAATCGTACAAACCAGGATCTATTGTTGCATAAGCATTATTAGCTGGGTAAACTGTGCCATAAGTTAAGCCAGCTGTTCCACTTTCCACTCCTGTAGTTGACACAGCTGAGGAAACCTTTATATCGTTTGCGAAATAATTTACTACAGGACTATTGACAGCAAAATTAAAAAATTTGATCCCGGTAGCTTTTACCGGACCATCTATAGTTTGAATATCCGTCTTGTCGCATGAGTAAATTATTGTAGACAGCAGAAGTACTGCTGATATTAGACATTTTCTTTTCATATTACTGAGGTAAAGTGATCCACATTTCTTTTGTATGATAATCTGTTGCCAGTCCACCAATTTTTTCCAACGCCTCCTTATTCCAAACATATTCCGAATTGTAGCGCGGACGAATCCGATAAACCAACTTCCCTCCATTATCAGGGTACAAACTTGTTGGTGGTACAAAGCCAGCAAACACTTGTGCCCCTGTTACAGGATCAAGATCCAAATAATGGTACCTTCTCAAATCCATCCACTGTTCGATATGCCCATAACCCCATTGCGCTATATATTTTTGGAGCATAATGTGGGTAAGTGTTAAATCGTTACCACTAAGTGGCACAACAGCAGTAGAAGCCATGTAAGCATCCTTTTCAGATGATAAAATTTGTGTAGGCGTCTGACCATCATCAGAATTTCGTGCATTTACAAAATTGAAATGAGCAGAAATGCCGTTTTTATAAGCTTGCAATGCAACTGTTTTATCTCCTTTTCTATAAGCCGCTTCTGCCTTTACAAATTGAAGCTGCGAATAAGTAAATGCAGGCATTTTACTTTTATTAGAAAAAATGTATCTGGCAGGCGTCCTTATAGACAAAGCTAACGTAGTATATCCCCAAAAGTTATTAGGTTGCTGAGCCGTTGTCAATGCACCAACACCAGCACCAATGGTCAGCCCTCGATATTGACCGTCAGGAGAAGGAGACAACATCCTACTCATTCTAGGATCTACCACTCCAGAAAAATGGGTACCGTCCATGAGCCTAAGAATAAAACTAGTCTGACGATAATTAGTGAGATTATCTCTGGCACCTGCAAAGAAATTAATATCATCATTTGCAGTACCTGTATAAGCAAGTAAAGGCTGCTCTATATCAGCATCACTGATAGATGCATCTACTGCAGCTATTATTTCGTCGGCTTTGTATAATGTTGGTTTATTTGAATAATGATTAAGCGTAATTGCTTTCAAACCATTTGCAAATTTCACCCACATTAGAGCTTTCCCTTTATAAATGACATCTGTTTTTGCGAGATACCCTTCATTAACAGCGCCATCAGTTCTTTTGAGATTAGCAATCGCTAAATCCAACAAACGAAGAACTTCCTGATAAGCAAACTCCTGCGTATCGTAATCGAATGCAGTTCTATTCTCAAAGGCCTGTTTAATTGGGACTTCACCATGCAGATCTGTTACAGCCAACCATCCCCAGGCTTTTAAAATCTGTCCTACGCCTAATAAATCCCAACGTTGTTGCTTTTCAGCAAGATTATTCATATCCACCAAATTCTGCCCTAGGCTCCAATAAACATCCCTAAATACTTGCCCTCCATTATCAGAAGCAGGATCATAGCCTTGCCGATCCCATGTATTTGCCGTAGTAATAATAGTCCAGTTTTGAGTATAACGCCCTACGAAACGTGCATCATAAGTTGGTGATGTTACCATCCAATGAAGCATGGGCGATAGGTATAAATTTGCTTCCACTACCTGCGGAGCATTTGGATTCTCATTAACATCCAAGAACTTCTTGCAGCCTCCGAGAGCTACAAACGCCATCATTATCAATATTACATATATCTTTTTCATATGAATGTCCTTTTAAAAACCAACCTTGATACCAAAATTAAATCCTTTAGGCATTGGAAAATTACCATAATCAATACCTTGAGCACCTGATCCCCCTACGGCAGCAGAGTTACCATTTACGACAGGATCCAGACCTGTATAATTTGTGATCAAGAACAAATCCGTTCCGGTAAAAAACACGCTTGCATTTTTAACAAAACCTTGCTTTTTTAAGAATGACGCTGGCAGTTTATATTGCAGTGTGACATCTTTTAAACGTATCCAATTAATATCTTTTTCAATGAACAGCTCTTCACTCATTTCCTGATAATATAAATTTTGATAAAATGGTACAATGGAAATATTATTTGGAGTAGGATTTGCTGTATTTTCCAAACCATCCCTCATCACCCCCTTAACAATTCTTGGCTCTAGACGATCCAGCGTCATCGGTGACAATCCTAACTGTGTGAGCAGACTTTGCGTAGCATTTAAAATATCTCCACCTTTTCTGATGTCTAACAGAAAAGATAACGAAAGATCTTTATACCTCAAAGTATTAGTAATCCCTAAGGAAAAATCAGGCTGACGGTCATATCCTCTTTCTATAAAAATAGTAGAGCGAACGGGCAGTCCGGACGAAGGATTAATCAGGATATCCCCCTTATCGTTCCGCAGATAGTAAAGTCCGGTAAGCGACCGGGTAGAATAACCAACAGTCACACCATTCCGCACGTTACCGTACAACCAGGTATCAGAAACATATGACTCAGGCAAACCATTTGGCAAACTCAGCACTTCACTTCTTGCAGCCTCAAAATTGGCCATAATATCCCATGAAAAATTTGTGTTTCTAACAGGTGTCCCTCTCAAGCTTATCTCTAAACCTTCATTCTTTGTTTTGGCTCCATTCAAATTAAATAAAATATAGCCTGTAGCATAACTACCTCTGATGTCATTCACAATCTGATCTTTCGTTTCTTTGCGGTACACTGTTAAATCAAGTCCTAAACGATCATTAAAGAATGCCAATTCTGTACCTAACTCATAAGAACTAGCAAACTCAGGAACAAGATTAGGGTTAGGTCCAGTAAATCCATAGCCATAGCCACCGCCCACTGTTGTTTTACTTTCTAACGCAGGTTTATAAGCATATGGACGAGCGTCTTTACCAACGTTTGCATAAGCAGCCCTCAACTTACCTGAAGTAAATATTTTACTTAAACTTTCTTTAATAGCCGGAATTTCCGTAAACACAAAACTTCCCGAAACTGAAGGATAGAAAAATGAATTCGCTCCTACAGGAATAGTAGATGTCCAGTCATTTCTTCCTGTAAGCGTTACATATAAATAATCTTTGTAACCAAGTGTCGTTCTGGCAAATAAGCTCACTACCCTTTGTCTGCCGATTGAAGATTTTGCATTTCTAAGAGTAGTAGTCGTATTGTTTATTGAAATGAAGTTAGGATCGAGAAAATTCTCACCGTACAAACTTTCAATATTTGAATTCAATGCTTTTATGGCATTACCTACTGTAGCGTCAATGGTGAGGTCTTTAGTAATATTCTGCTTCGTCAAGTTAACTAAGGTCTGAGAATTTATATTTCTGGTATTGTCATTGGCAATATCCATGATTCCCGATTTAAGAACACCTCTTCTACTCTCTGGATGACTTAAAACCAAAGCATTATTATTATAGGCATCAATACCAACATTAGTTTTTATGAACAACCATTTAACTGGTGTAATGACGAATCCCAAATTCGAAATTATACGGTTATTTTTTGTAGTTGATTTATTTTTATTGACATTGAAATAAGGATTCTCAATTTCAAGGGTTTGATTAGCCCCATCAATCAATCTTCTTCTGGTACCTGCAGGCGTTAGGTAATCCTTCGCATTATCATTTTGTGGCCAGGTAAGCAATCCAATCAATGGCCCGCCATCTCCTTTGAATGCCTGATTATTCGTAGCATAGGAATAATTCATGGATAGATCTACATTCAACCATTTATTGATCCTTCCTCCCGTTGAGCCCATCAAAGTAAAACGATTGTAATCTGATCCGGGAACCACTCCCTGTTGCGCAGTATAAGAAGTAGAAACACGATAATTAACGACATCACTGCCACCTTCTACAGCCAAATTATGTTTTTGAGTAAATGCCGTTAGAAAAAAGCCTTCTATGTTATCATAGAATTTAGTCCCTTCCAGATACCTGGGACCAAAATACCTCAATCGATCTGTAGTTGGCGAGCCAAATGACCCTAAGTTAAATTCCCTTTGTAATTCAGGCACTGTAGATGTCTTTTCGACACGAAAACTATTGTTATAAGTAATCGCCCCTGCACCAGCTTTACCTCTCTTGGTTGTAATCACAATTGCCCCGTTGGCAGCATCAATACCATATAACGCCGCAGCCTCGGGGCCCTTTAAGACAACCAAGCTTTCAATATCTTCCGGATTGATATCCGCTGCCCTATTCGTAAAATCCACGCCTCTGTTAGCAAAACTGGTAGTTGAACTGTTTTCAGAATAAAAAGCAGAGGTATTTAAGGTTTTGTTGTCTACCGGTAAACCATCCACGATAAACAGAGGCTGGTTGCTTCCACTTATAGAGCTGATCCCCCTGATTGTAATCGAAGCTGAAGCCCCCGGAACCCCTGAAGTACTTGTTACCTCAACTCCTGCGACACGCCCCTGTAATGCATTAATAAAATTCTCTCTTTGTGTTTCAGCAATAACAGCCCCACTTACCTGTTGTTGGGCAGTACCAATAGAGCGCTTAGTAGATTTTTGACCCAGTGCGGTAACCACAATTTCATTTAGAGACTGATTATCTTCTTGAAGTGTCACATTTAAAATAGAAGAACTTCCTACTGTTTTATCTTGCGAAATCATGCCGATATAAGTAAAAGATAATACATCTCCTGGTTTCGCTTGAATGCTGTAGATACCATTTGAAGCAGTTTGGGTAACAGCGGGAGTAGTTTTAGACTTTACGGAAACACCTGGTATCGGTAATCCATCTGCTGACGAGATGACTTTACCTGTAATTGTCTTTTGCTGCGCAAAAACATGTGCGAAGAACAAAAAGCAACCTAAAGTTAGGAGTAGTTTTTTTTTCATAAACGCCGATTTTAATAAAGGTTTAGAACTATACTTGGCAATAATCCGAGAATTGCAAAAACGCTCTAACCCGCATAAAATGCAACGCTCTTAGTAAATATAAAAAAGAATTTTCATAAAAAACAATAAATTTTTACTAATTTTCTGTTAAATCAAAGCAAACCCAGCAAAAACACGCATAATACTGCACGAACTTAATTGATATAATTTTTTTTACATTCGCTAAAAATTTCATTTATGCTCAAAAAAGAAAGACACGGTTTTATAATGCGGCAGATTAACTTGCACAACCGTGTGCTTAGTTCAGATCTCATTGACTTACTAAATGTATCAGAAGATACTATTCGTCGCGACTTACAGGAATTATCAGAAAAAGGGCAATTATCAAAAGTACATGGTGGTGCTCTTTCAAAATCTTATCAATCTTCTTTTGACGACAGTGAGGTATATGCCAAAGAGGCAAAAATCATTATTGGCAGAAAAACAATCTCCTTAATTAAAGACGGGATGGTTGTTTTGACTGGCGGGGGAACTTCTATTATTGAGCTTGTAAAACAACTTCCTGAAACCTTAAATGCTACTTTTTTTACAATCAGTCCTTTTGTAGCCATAGAACTTGCAAAATATCCCAAAGTAGAAGTTATACTGATAGGAGGTATTTTTTCCAAAAATTCACAAGTTACTTATGGCGGACACGTCATTAATCAGCTTTCTGAAATCAATGCTGACCTATGCTTATTAGGAACAAGTGCAATTCACCCCCAAGATGGCTTAACAGATACTGATTGGGAGATCAACCAGTTAAAAAAGGCTATGCTAAATTCCTGCAAAAAAACAGGCATTCTCTGCATTTCAGAGAAACTAGGAATTTCATTAAGATTAAAGGTAGCAGCTTTAGAAAACATCGATTATCTAATCACAGAGCTTGACCCTCAATCACCTGAACTTAGTGCATATAATGTAAATACACTTCAAATCCTTTAACAAATTCAATTAAGACGGCAAACATATCTTTCCCATTGTAACAGATGGGACACCCTGTCTATTTCCAAAATTTGTATCTCCACCCACGAGAGTTTCGTTAGCTAAAATGGCAAATAATACCGCTTCTTTAGCATCAGGATTAATCTCCAACTGACCCGTTGTATAAAATGAAGCATTATAAAGTCCTTTTTTAAGCTGACCCAAAAGCATCGGATTATGGATTCCACCCCCACTTATATAAATAGAAGGCCGGGCAGTTTTTCCAAAACATTTTTCAATAGCATTAACAATTACAATAGCAGAAAAATGGCACAATGTGGCCATCACATCTTCTTTCTTGATAGCCAGCGTGCCTGATGACTCCTGAGCCTTCTTAAGATATCCCAAATTAAATAGTTCAGGACCCGTTGTTTTAGGAAACCCTGCGCCCAAAAACTCCGATAGCATCAACTCATTTAAAAGTGACTGATTGACTACTCCAGAACCAGCGATAGCAGCATCTTTATCGAAATAAACTCCAATATAATGTTTTTGGATATATTGGTCCATTAATGTATTTCCTGGCCCAACATCAGTTGAGAAAACCTTAGCAGCATCATTATCCGCAGGGAGATAAGTAAAATTGGCAATCCCCCCAATATTGAGCATTATCCGATCTTCACCTTTTTTAGAAAAAAGGAGGTAATCTCCATAAACAGCTAATGGAGCTCCCTCGCCGCCAGCTGCGATATGCTTTTGCCTAAAATCGGCTATAGTTACAATTCCTGTTTTAACAGCAATATGATCACCATCTCCTATTTGCAAAGTCCCGTTTGGATAATCATTCATACCATGCAATGATTTAGGAGCGTGAAAAATAGTTTGTCCGTGACTCGCTATGACATCTATTTCATCAGATTTGTAGCCCCAGGAACCAATTGCCTCTAAAATCATTCCTGCATGTACCAATGCAATCTTTTCATTCATTAGACATACCATTTGCAAATCTGCATCATGCCTGGAAAAAATAGACTTAATTTCTGCTTTAAATTCTTCAGCATAATCAACAGTCTTAAACTCTATTAGTCTAACTTTAGTTTCAGATCCACTTCCAGATATGCCGCACAAAGCAATATCCAATCCGTCCATTGATGTACCTGACATCAATCCTACAATAATCCGTTCTGGTTTTTGAATAATATTGAAGATTTTCTTCCAATTTAAATTCATACCATCGGTACAACTCATTGCTAACTTACTCTCCATAACACTCTTAATCTTATTTCAGGAAACCCTGTTTCCAATAATTCAAATTTAAATATACCTGATTAAAATCTTTTGAATTAAATACTTTTTCCTCAATCTGCCCTTATTCATATTGATCAACCGTTTGCACAAATGCCTAATTCTCATTTCTGATTAAGCTAATGGGAAATTAAGTCAGATATACTTCTTAAAAAATTTGATAAAGTCCAAAGAGTGCCTATATTTACTGCTCCGTACAAAATTTAAGAACAAAATTAAATGGCTAGATTAAATCTTCTAGAAGAAACTCGCTTTGAAAAACTGCCTGTTTCTGTCTTTGAAAACCCCCAAGCAGCTTCACTTAGTGTCGCTCATCGTATCGGGAATCTCATTAGGGAAAAACAAAAAAACAACGCTCCGGCTGTATTAGGTTTAGCAACAGGAGCTACACCGACCGCCGTTTATGCTGAACTTGTTAGAATGCATAAAGAGGAAGGTTTGAGTTTTAAAAATGTGATTACCTTTAACTTGGATGAATATTACCCTATGCAGCCTAATGCGGCACAGAGTTATGTTACTTTCATGAATGAAAACCTGTTCGATCATATCGATATCGACAGAAATAATGTAAACATTCCTGATGGAACCTTGAGTTTAGAGGAAATTCCTGCATTTTGCCTTAATTATGAGAAAAAGATTGGAGACCTGGGAGGATTAGATATTCAAATCCTCGGTATCGGACGTACAGGTCACATCGGATTCAATGAGCCAGGTTCTGCACCAAATTCAGGAACACGTTTGGTTACACTTGATGATCTGACAAGAAGAGATGCTGCCAGAGACTTCGGTGGAAAGTCTTTTGTTCCTACAAAAGCCATTACAATGGGTGTTGGTACTATTTTCAAAGCCAGGGAAATTATCCTTATGGCATGGAATAGAAAAAAAGCATCTATTATCAAGAAAACTGTAGAGGGCGAACTTTCAAGTGAAACTCCTGCTACTTACCTGCAGTTATCAGATAATGTTGAGTTTATTTTAGATCAGGATGCTGCATCTATGCTTACACGCTTTGATACGCCTTGGCTGGTTAAAGATTGCTCATGGGATGATAAAGCATTAACTAAAAAAGCTGTAATCTGGTTAGCCAATACACTAAAAAAACCTATCCTGAAACTTACTGAAGATGATTATAACAATCATGGTATGGCTCAGCTAGCTGTTGAAAAAGGCCCGGTATACAACATCAACATTGATATATTTAACAAATTACAACATACAATTACAGGCTGGCCAGGTGGCAAACCTAATGCAGATGATTCACAAAGACCAGAAAGAGCAGAGCCTGCTAAAAAGCGCTCTATCATTTTCTCTCCGCATCCAGACGATGATGTAATCTCTATGGGCGGTACCTTCCTTCGCCTTGCTGATCAAAAACAAGATGTTCATGTAGCTTACCAAACTTCAGGTAATACTGCTGTTTGGGATGATGACGCCTTGCGTTTTGTTGAATTCAACATAGATTTTTCTGAAAAAATGGGACTTGATACTGCAGAATTGAAAACGCTGTATCAAAACATGCGTTCTTTCATGGCTACGAAGCAACCTAATCAGATTGACACACCTGAAATTCAAACTGTAAAAGGCCTGATCAGAAAAGGAGAGGCAATTGCCGGAGCTAGATATTGCGGATTAGATGATGATCATATTCACTTTATGGCATTACCTTTCTACGAAAGCGGTAAGGTTAAGAAAAACCCTGTAACTGAAGCAGATGTTGTTTTAACAATGGAATTATTGCAAAAAGTAAAACCGCATCAGGTATTTGCTGCAGGCGATTTTGAAGATCCACATGGTACACATATCGTTTGTTTCAACATCATTTTAGAAGCTTTAAAACGCTTAAGGAAAACTGAGGATTGGGTTAAAGATTGCTGGTTATGGATGTACCGTGGTGCATGGCAAGAATTTGAAACTCATGAAATTGAGATGGCTGTACCACTTAGTCCACAAGAAGTGGAACGCAAGAAAATGGCTATCTTCAAACATCAGTCGCAAAAAGACACTGCTGTTTTCCCTGGTGATGACCCAAGAGAATTCTGGCAACGTGCTGAAGACAGAAATAGAGAAACAGCACAGGCCTATGACAGCCTGGGTCTGGCTGAATATGAAGCTATGGAAGCCTTTGTTCGTTATAAATTTTAGTATAGTTTTTTTATTATATTTAATCCCGCTATCGCAGTAAGCAATAGCGGGATTATTTTTTTTAAACCAAACCATGGCTCAACCTCAGCTTATGCAGGAAGCACCTGCAAGACTATTATCACTCGATTTCTTTAGGGGTGCAACTGTTGCCGCTATGATACTTGTTAATAATCCAGGCGACTGGGGTAATATTTACGCCCCATTAAAACACGCTAGCTGGAATGGTTGTACGCCTACAGATCTCATCTTCCCCTTTTTTCTATTCATTGTTGGGGTTTCTATTGCTTATGCGATGGGGAGCAGGAAATCAGATCCCACTACACATCATAAAACCATTGTAAAAGCGCTAAAAAGAACGCTGATCTTATTTGGCCTCGGTTTATTTCTCTCTCTTTATCCCAAAGTTTTCACGAATCCAATTGAGGCTATTCAAAATGTAAGGATACCTGGAGTATTGCAGCGCATTGCTGTAGTTTTCTTTATCTCTGCTATTATTTTTTTAAAAAGCAGTGAGAAAAATATATTCAAAATTCTCATTGGGCTTCTTGCCGTTTATTGGGCACTAATGACTTTTGTACCCGTACCTGGTGTTGGTTATGCGAATCTTGAAAAAGAAACAAACCTTGGCGCATGGTTAGACCGTAGCATACTTAGTGAAGCACATTTATGGAAAGCCTCTAAAACCTGGGATCCTGAGGGTATATTAAGTACCATGCCAGCCATTGCAACAGGACTATTTGGTATTTTGGTGGGAGTTTATCTGAAACGCAAAGACATCGACGCCGCAACAAAAATAGTCTGGCTATTTTGCACAGGATTAGCAGCGGTAGCGCTGGGCTTAATTTGGGATTTACAATTCCCTATTAACAAAGCCTTATGGACAAGTTCATTTGTACTTTACACCGGTGGTCTTGCCACTTTGATTTTAGCATTCTGTTACTGGATTATTGACGTTCAAAACTATAACCGTTTTACCAAACCCTTTGTCGTTTATGGCGTCAACGCGATTACGGTCTTCTTTTTATCGGGCCTGATTCCAAGAACACTTCAAATGTTCTCCGTAAAAGGGGCCGATGGTACTGAAATGAATCTCCAAGCCTGGCTATATTCAGGATTAACGGCACACTTTTCACCCATAAACGCCTCCCTCACATGGGCTGTTTCGGTGATTGTATTCTGGTTGGTGATCCTATGGATTATGTACAATAAAAAAATCTTTATAAAGGTTTAAGGCTAGCAACCCTGATTTGTACAGTACTGTTAAATTATGTTAAATTTTACCTAACTATTTTTCGTCCTTCGTAGGTTTGACTATAAACTTAAATTCATGAAAAAATACCTTAGCGTCCTTAGTATTGGACTCTCAGTACTTTTTGTGGCGCATACAACTGCATATGCCCAAAAAAAGACTGTAACAGTTAAAAAACAAGCTGGAAGCAGTGCGACAAAGATTCCATCAACCCTTATACCAAATGATCCAAATGTTAAAATAGGCAAACTATCAAATGGGCTTACTTATTATATCCGAAAAAATTCTGAACCCAAAAACAGAGCTGAATTATACCTGGCGACGCGTATTGGATCGTTAATGGAAGATGATAATCAGCAAGGATTAGCCCATTTCACTGAGCACATGGCTTTTAATGGGACAAAAGATTTTCCGAAAAATGAGATGATTAACTACCTTCAGAAAGCAGGTGTACGTTTTGGCGCTGACTTAAATGCTTATACCAGTTTTGATCAAACCGTTTATCAATTACCTATCCCGACAGATAGTGCTGCTCTTTTTAAAACCGGATTTAAAATTCTGGCCAACTGGGCGGGTAAAATCATTATGGAAGGTAGTGAAATTGATAAAGAGCGCGGAGTAATTGTTGAGGAAGATCGTCAGCGTGGGAAAAATGCGCAAGATCGCATGAGCAAGCAGTTGCTACCTGTATTATTGAAAGGCTCTCGCTATGCTGATCGTCTGCCTATCGGAAAAGTGGACATCCTTAATAGTTTTACGCACGATAAAATCAGAAACTTTTACAAAGACTGGTACAGACCAAACCTACAGGCTGTAATTGCAGTGGGTGATTTTGATGTAAATGAAGTTGAAAAGTTAATTAAAGAAAATTTCTCTGGCCTTACGAATCCTGCAAATCCACGCCAGCGGCTAAGCTATGATTTACCAGATAACGTTGAACCTCTTGTAAAAATCATTACAGATCCTGAGCAGCAATACAATGTGGCTCAAATCATGTATAAACAACGCGGCAATGTAGTAAAAAGTACTGCAGATTATAAAAAGAGCATGATTCATGGTATGATCAACAGTATGTTAGGAGCAAGAATTCAAGAGATTATGCAAAAAGGCAATGCACCTTTTATACAAGCACAAAGTGCGTTCGGCGCTTATCAAGGTGGCTTAGTTCCAAACCTTAATGCATTTCAATCTGTTGCTGTCTCTTCTTCAGGGGCTACTTTAGAAAAAGCATTCACTGCTGTTCTTGCAGAGAATGAACGTATGAATAAATATGGCTTCACTCAATCTGAATTAGATGTTGCTAAGAAAAACATCGCTGCAGGAAATGAAATGAGACTAAAAGAAAAAGACAAAACTGCTTCAGCTTCCCTGGTTAAAAGATATCTTAGTCACTTCCTTTCCGGAACCAGCATCCCATCAACGGAATATTCTTATGAATTAACAAACAAGTTATTGTCTGAAATCACGCTTAATGAAATAAATGCAATAGCGAAAACATTGATTACGAAAGACAACCAGATCATTCTTGTTCAAGCACCTGAAAAGGAAAAAGCAAATCTCCCAACCGAAGCTCAATTGCTAGCTGCGTTAAAAAATGCGTCGAACAATGTAACAGCTTATGTTGACAATTCTGTTAACAAACCATTGTTAGATAAAAAGCCAACTGCCGGCAAGATTATTTCAGAACAAAAAAATGATAGAGTAGGCGTTACTACCCTTAATTTAAGCAATGGCATTAAGGTTTTACTTAAACCAACTGATTTCAAAAATGATCAGATTATTTTTAACTCATTCTCTAAAGGTGGAACTTCTCTGGCTACAGATGCCAACTTACAGTCAGCAAGTGCAGTCAGCCTGATTCCTGCCAGTGGTGTTGGGGATTTCAATCCTACTCAATTGAATAAACTTCTTGCAGGAAATACTGGAAGAGCCGGAGCTTATGTAAATAGTCTTTACCAGGGTTACAACGGGAGTGCAGCACCTAAAGACATTGAGACAGCCTTTCAAATGGTTTATGCTTATGCAACAAATCCAAGGAAAGATGCGGAACTCTTCAGCAAAAATATTAGTGATTTTAGGGTAACTCTTGAAAACAAAAGCGCTAATCCAGAAAGTGTTTTTAGTGATACCGTACAGGCTGTACTCTCTTCTTATCATAAACGTGCAATGCCTACTACAATTGCAGACTTGAATAAGATCTCTTTGGATGAGGCTTATAGCTTTTACAAAGATCGTTTTGCAGACAATAGTGAGCAAATATTTGTAATTGTAGGCTCTTTCAACATTGAAACTATTAAGCCACTTATAGAAACATATATTGCCAGTTTACCTGCATTAAACAAGAAACAAAATTTTGTTGACAATGGAATATATCCTCCAGAAGGGAAAGTTAGTAAAACAGTTTACAAGGGACTTGAAGACAAGGCTTCTGTGCAACTATACATCCATAACGACTATGACTACAGTGTTGACGCTAATATGCAACTAGACGCCTTAAAATCCGCCTTAGAGAACAAAATCTTGGAACGCTTACGTGAAAAGGAAAGTGGAGTTTACAGCCCTAGTGTTGGATTAAGCGTTAGCAAATATCCAAAAGCGCATTATTACTTTACTATTTCTTTCAGTTGTGCAACAGCGAATGTTGAAAAATTAATTGCAGCAGCTCTTGATGAAGTACAACATATTAAAGACAATGGTGCCACTACCGATGACATTATGAAGTTTAAATCTGAGGAGCAACGTCAGCAAGAACTTAGCTTACGTAACAACAGCTTCTGGTTAAATTACCTTAGCAATCGTGAAAAGCACGGAGATGATATAAACCAAATTTTAAGTACTAAAGAGAGACTGGATAAAGTTACTGTTGAAACATCCAAAGTAGCTGCCCAAAAATTCTTAAGTGATGATAACTACATCAGATTGGTATTAATGCCACAGAAATAAGGGAATTAAATAATAAGGGGATAAAGATTAAGGATTTGTTAGGTGCTGTACCTAACAAATCCTTAATCTTTACCCCTTTTTTCTTGGTTCGATCCCCTACTCCTTGCTCTCTATTTCTTGTTTTAAAATCATCCCAACACCTTCTGTACTGGCTAAATCCTGCGCTTCAATTCCTACAGGCCCAGATGGTTCACTTTCATTTTTAAGTCTATCCAATGCGGTAACCAGATAGTTATAACGCTTCCCTTTCTCCACATTTGTATCAATAAACTGATGAAAATCTTCAAAGCTAATTTTAATAATATTCCTTGCATCTAAAACCTCTATCTTCTCCCCTTCAATAAAACGGTAGATCACATAACCAGAAGCTGTCTCTCCATCAGATGCCTTTAATGGTCTTTCCCATTTCAGATGAACACCATCCTTTTTTGCTTCAGCAGAAAGGTCCTGAGGTTGATTAGGAACAATATCATCTAACCAAGGCATTTGAGGGGGCAAAGCAGGGTATTTATATAAATTATTCCTTAAAGAGTCACTCAACCCTCTTGCAACATTTGTGAAAGACTTAGAACTAAAGAATACACTCCCCTGTATCCGGTTACTGTTCCTGATATATTTGATCTGATTTGGGATCTGATTAGGAAATGCCCATGCAGCTTCTTTTCTGGTAGTTCCATTATGCATCAGATAAGCACCATGTCCAACATATACATGTCTATTAAAACTATTATGACTCCACCAATCAACTAAAGTTCCAAATGGTGCGGCTTTACGCGTAAAACTAAAATAAATCTGCGGGTTGATATAATCTACCCAGCCCTCCTTTACCCACTTTCGGGAGTCGGCATATAACTCTGAGTAATTTGACAAACCATTTGTTGCAGAACCCAAGCTATCTTCAGAAATATTCTTCCAGATACCGAAAGGGCTTATTCCAAACTTTACATGTTTCTTATAATGATGAATACTATCGTCTAATTGTTTAATCAGCAGATCAACATTATTTCTGCGCCAATCTGAAATATCGGTAAAACCATTTGAATATTTTCGAAATGTTGCCGCATCATTAATCGTTTGTCCGGCAATTTTATAAGGATAGAAATAATCATCAAAATGAATACCATCGACATCATAGCCCTTTACCACATCAAGGATCACTTGTACAATGTATTCTCTTACTTCTGGAATTCCAGGATCAAATTGCTTTTTACCTCCATATACGAAAAATAAGTCAGGCCTTTTCCTGGTCATATGATCCGGACTAACGACTGTATTTGCACTCATGGTCGCTCTGTAAGGATTAAACCATGCATGTAGCTCCATACCCCTGGAATGAGCTTCCTTAATAGCAAATGCAAGTGGATCATAACCTGCTGATGGAGCCAAACCTTGCTTACCCATTAGCCATTGACTCCAAGGCTCTCTTGATTTTGAATAAAATGCATCTGCAGCAGGCCTTACCTGAAGTACAATAGCATTCATACCATTGGCCTTATGCATCTCCATTAAACCAATTAACTCCTGTTTTTGCTGATCAACACTAAGTCCTGGCTTTGAGGGCCAGTCAATATTAGCAACCGTTGCCACCCAAACTCCTCTAAATTCTCTTTTTGGAGCAATTTTTGATGGTGTCTGTGCTAATAGGGAAATAGGGGTTATTGTTATTGATAATAGTGCATAGATTATTATTTTAAACATTTTTAATGATTAGATGTGACATAAAATAGGTTTCTTTTTGTTGTGTTCAGTATACAGTTAGATAACTGATCTAAGCAATTAAACGATTTTTTTTTATCTGTCATACAAATTGAGTGTTTTTTTACCTAACTCTGCTTATAAGCTATTCCTTTTTTACTAAGCATTAAAACTAAAGAATGTCAGACAAAAATGATATTGTAAATAAAGGCGACCGTAACAAAATCTATTTTTTGATTATTGTAATTGCAACTTTACTAGGCATCAATGCGTATTTATATATAAAAGATGAGCGGCAAAATGAGCGTTTTGTCTCTATAAATACAGAAAAAGACAGGTTAAAACTTGAAGTAGAAAAAATCGAATTTGAATTAGACAAGTCAAATAATCTGAACATGGTATTGACGGAAAAGCTTCAAAATGAGCAATCCTCTGCAAGGAAAAAAATTGCAGAACTCAAACTTTCACTGGAAAAGGGTTCAATTAACAAAAAAAATTTAGATAATGCACAAAGAGAGATTCGTGAACTGCGGCAATTTGTTAAAATGCATAATGAACAGATTGCTCATTTAAAAAAGGAAAATTTATCGCTTAAAACACAACGCGATAATCTACAGGAATTTGCCAATTCAGAAAGCAGCAAGGCCAATAAACTAGCTAAGAAAAATGCTGAACTCGCAGCCAAAGTTAAAACAAGTGCATCCTTAAAAGCTGGGAACGTACAGATTTTTGCTTACAGAGTAAAAAGTAATGGAAAAAACATTGAAGTAACGCGTGCAAGCACTGCAAAGAAATTAAGTGTTAAATTCAATATTGTTCCGAACCTTCTGGCCGAAAAAAACTACCATAAAATATATCTACGCATTTTTGATCCCGCTGGCAATCTAATAGCAAATGAGAACAACATGTTTGAAGCCGATGGCCAGGAAATGCAGTATACTTCTTCGACTACAATTTTATATAATGAAGATAATTTAACCTATACCATGGACTGGGTAAACCCTAATCCCTTCATAAGTGGCGATTATTCAATTATTCTTTATGCTGATGGGTTTACAATGGGTAAAGCATCAACTACCTTAAGATAAAGGAAAACTAAGGTAAAACGTAGTCCCTTTAGCAGACACAGATCTAAAGTCTACACTACCACCTGCATTTTCAACAGCTTGTTTCACAAAGGCAAGACCCAATCCAGTTCCAGACGACTTGGTTGTAAAATTAGGAACAAATATCTTATCCTGCAGTTGAGGGTCTATACCATTACCGTTGTCTTGAACTTCAATAAAAACATGTGATTCATCATTAAAAACCTGGATTTTTATTACACACTTTCCATTGACAGAACCAGCTTCAATCCCATTTTTAAGAAGATTATTAAAGGTCCTAAGTAGTTGATCTTTATCTCCAAGAACAAACGCATCTACATTAGTATTGTTGGAAACAGTAATTTCAGCATCCTCAGTATTTGTAAAGATATTTCTCGCCTGCTCTATAATAGGTAATAGTCTGAGTTTTTCAAGCTTTGTATCTGGCATCTTTGCGAAGTTTGAAAACTCAGACGCTATTGTTGACAAACTATCAATCTGTTCAATAAATGACTTATTAAACCTTTCAAACTTCTTTTCAAAATTAACATCCTTTTCTTTCCAGGATTTTTCCAACAGTTGAACCCCAAGCTTTAACGGTGTTAATGGATTTTTAATTTCATGGGCTACCTGTTTCGCCATCTCCCGCCATGCACTTTCTCTTTCAGAACGAGCCAGTTTAACTGCACTTTCTTCAAGGGCAGCAATCATTTTGTTGTACTCCTTAATTAAGGAGCCAATTTCATCATGCCTTGACCACTGAATAGGTTTATTTATTTGTCCAAGTTTAGTCTTACGGATACTATCTTGTATAAATGTAAGCGGACTTGTAATCTGATTAGCAAGAAAAACAGCCAATATCCCAATGGCTACAAATACCAATGCATAAATATTAATCAGTGTATTGATAAATAATCCAATTTTAGCATTATAGTCAGCCTCATTACCATAATATGGTAATCCAATATAAGCAATTGTCTTATTTTGAGCATCTCTTATTGGCGCATAAGCAGATGCGTATTTAAAATCTCCAATCTGTTCATTTGGATTAATAAACTCCGAAACTTGCCGTAACTTCAGATAGATGTATGCACTGGCCTCCATTTTTCTTCCAATGATATTAAAATCATATATCTTAGGAAGCGAAGTAAAACGTAAATTCCCATTCGTATCAAACAGATTTAAAAATGTTGCATTTATATTAGCAAACTGATTAAAATCAGCGTTACTCTGGACTGTTACCTCCGGGATTCCTCCTGTACTAAAGACTTGCTTTTCATACGAAAGCTGTACTTTTCTGATCTTTTCCTTAATAAAGTTTTCCTGCTGTCTCCTATACTCATCTCTAATATAGAAATAGGTTGTCCACCCCACAATGAGTAATGTTGCGACCACAGAAAGTACAATAGAGAATTGAATCCTTGTTTTATAAAGAATTTTATTTGCATTGATCATAAGTGACCGGTTGATATTAAACCAACCTCCCCAGCTTTGATCTATATTTTTAACAAGCCATATCAGAGTATATAGTAACACTGAAAAAATAATAAAAACCAGGAAAAAGAAAGATAACGTAGCCAGTCTAACTACATAAGAAACCCGCTCCTTACTAATTACAATAACTTTTGAACTAGCTGGCATATATACCAGATGTGTATAATTCAGTGTATCATAAACAATAATACTTTTACCAACCTGACTATTAAATTCAGTGTTTGTAAGTTTGTAAGTATATTTTCCAGATTGGTTGATCAACTTACCTGAATTATAAAAAGCAAAGGAATAATTACTATAATCTTCTTCAACCTTTACTTTGCCATCGACCAGAATTTCTGGCAGTTGACTATTGTAATTGTATTGCGGGGATTTAAGATCTATAACGAGTGTACCAAGTATACGATTATCAACAAAAATGGGAATCATTCCAAAATAGTTCTGATAACCAAAAGTATAATTGAGTCTATAAAAAGATTTAGATTCAGGAACCTTAACAGAGCCAGATCTTACCAAGCTTTTGTAATAGCTTAATGGAATTGCACCCTTACTAGATATCGCAGAGTCCTGCCCGTTGTATTCATAAAGATTATATTCATATTGAGTCAAATAGCTATCAAGTAGAATTCTATTAACATGCTTTTCTAAGTCAAATGTCCCATTTAATACCGGTCTCTTAAAGTATTCAGCTATAAAAGCATCTGTTGAAACCGCCTTTTCAAGATTCTGAATGGAATTGATAATTTTAGGGTCATCTGCAGAACTTAATTTTTGGGCAATTGTATACCTTTTACTCTTTTCCTTAACCTCAGTAAATCTGAGGTATTTAATCGATGTGATAAAAGCCAGACAGAAAAACAGAGCCGCAAATATCCCTATCGAAAACTTATTATTCCTGATATAGATATTCCAGCCCATTATGAATATAAGCAAAGCGTATGCAATAAAGAAAATACTGAAACCGGTTGTCAGACGGTATACTAAGTATATAAAAAAAGCAGAAAGGAATAATACTAAGCGTTCTTTGTTGGAAACCTTAGTCTGAAGCGTTTGCTCCATCATAATATTTCCGACCAAATAAACATTAAACCATACCAGGCATAAAATTATAATACATACCCAACTGATTAAGCTGAGGTTGATGATATTGGTAATGTTAAAATTAATTTTCGAATTGATAATCAATCCCAAAAACACCTGATCAAATAAAAAGGCTAGTGCTGAAAAAGCAATCAGCAATAACAGATGAAAAGCAAGTCCCGCAATTTTACTTATTGTTAGCCATTTTGGCACCTGATATTTGTCCTTATAGGTATAAACAAATAATACCACCCAGGTTAGGCAAATCACATTAAGTAAAAAATCCCCTAAAGAAGGAAGAAAAAAGCTCTCACCAAAGATCGTCGGACTAAATATCTGAAGATTAAATTGATTGTTAAACCAACCATATTCAAGGTCAGTAATCCTAACCGCCAAAAAGAATATCATCAACAGAAAAGTCCCTGCTACTAAATTCCCTCTTCTTACCAGCCAGGCACAAAGAGAATTGACAAATAAACAGACGCTAAAAAGTCCGACTACCCAAAGCCAGACCTCTATTGTACTGTAAATATTCTTTGTATATCCTTGTTTTAATTTAACCTCAAAAAGAGGCTCCCCCTTAATACTTTTAATGCCATAAACTTCAAGGTCTGAATACGTTGCAAGCAAAAGAGAGTTTGAAGTAGAAAGAAATGGCGAAAAGTTATTTTCGAGATAATGATTCTGAATATCAAACCTTCTTTTTACTTCAATCAGAAAGACAAAGGTATAATTATCAGAAGTTTTCTTAATCAGTTCATAATATCCATTACGTAGTTCAATAAAAGAAGCTCCCTCGTTGACTGATTCCAGATCATTAGGAAATGTATTAAATGAACTCCAAAATTTAAGTTCATCAGCTTTATAAACCAGAATATTTATACCTTGACTGGAATATTTCTTTATGAAATTTGCACTTCCCTGCTCACTCTGGGCAAAATTTTTAGCTTGCTCTACCTGTAGGCTATCTGCAAGGAAATCGTAAATAGCTTGTTCCTTAACATTAAGATTTTTCTGAAGCGTAATCGCATCGTACCTTAGCAGTTCCTTTTTTGTTATGGAGTGTTTTAACGATAATGCTGTAATGATACAACAAGCGCCCAGTACTAATAAAAGAAATCTTATTTTACCTCTTATACTCACGCTTGTTCTATCATTAAATATTTATTATAATTTATACAATTGTTGCAGAACTAGTTTGGATAGCTCTGTTAACTTTCTTCACTAATCCTTGTAATACATTTCCCGGGCCAACTTCAACAAATTCATCAGCACCATCTGCAATCATTTGCTCTATGGTCTGTGTCCACTTCACTGCACCTGTTAACTGGGTAATTAAGTTTGCTTTAATTTTTTCAGGATCAGTATTTGGTATAGGATCAACATTCTGATAAATTGGACATACTGGAGGCAATACTACAACTTTTTCAATCGCTTCTTGTAATTCTAATCTTGCTGGTTCCATTAATGGCGAATGAAAAGCGCCACCTACATTTAATTTCAATGCACGTTTTGCACCTGCTTCAGTTAGTTTCTGACAGGCAATATCTACCCCTTCAATGGTGCCAGAAATTACAATTTGTCCAGGGCAATTATAATTAGCAGCCACGACCACCTCATCAATACCAGCACAAATATTCTCTACCACATCATTAGCAAGTCCAAGAATTGCTGCCATTGTCGATGGCTGCAGTTCACATGCACGTTGCATTGCATTAGCGCGAGTTATTACTAATTTCAATCCATCTTCAAAAGACAAAGCTGAAGCTGCTACTAATGCAGAAAACTCGCCTAAGGAGTGACCAGCAACCATATCAGGATTAAAATCTGCACCCAATGTTTTAGCTAAAATTACTGAATGTAAAAATATAGCAGGTTGTGTAACTTTTGTTTCTTTCAATTCTTCATCGGTACCGGCGAACATGATATCGCTGATGCGAAAACCAATAATCTCATTGGCTTGCTCAAACAAGAGTTTTGCTTCTTCATTTTCATAAAGTTCTTTCCCCATGCCCGAGAATTGCGCACCTTGTCCTGGAAATATATATGCTTTCATTTTATTTATGATTTTATCCTGATTGTTATTAATGCAAGTTTGCTGTTATTAGTCTTAAAAACTCAGCTCTGGTTTTATCTTTTGCAAACTCGCCTGTAAAAGCTGAGGTTGTTGTAACCGAATTTTGTTTTTGTATCCCCCTCATTGCCATGCACAAATGCTTACATTCAATAACGACTGCAACACCAGCGGGCAATAAAGTATCCTGGATACAATCCCTGATCTCATTGGTTAAACGTTCCTGAACCTGTAATCTGCGAGCAAAAGCATCAACAATACGAGGTATTTTACTTAATCCAACGATATGGCCATTCGGAATATAGGCAATATGTGCCTTTCCAAAAAAAGGCAGCATATGATGCTCACACATAGAGAAAACTTCTATATCCTTAACCACTACCATTTGACTATAATCTTCCTTAAACATTGCAGAACGCAATATTTCTGCAGGATTAAGATCATATCCATGTGTAAGATATTGTAATGCTTTAGCAACGCGCTCAGGAGTT
Organism: Pedobacter sp.; assembly: GCF_041645105.1. Classification (GTDB taxonomy): domain Bacteria; phylum Bacteroidota; class Bacteroidia; order Sphingobacteriales; family Sphingobacteriaceae; genus Pedobacter. The sequence continues at coordinate 1,229,981 of NZ_JBAZQQ010000001.1, read as the reverse complement.
TTTATCAAACCTTCACGACTTGGATCTTCTCCCAGTTGCCCTAAAATATCTTTATAATGGTCTGCTACAGCAGCTATTTTACCCTCATTATAACGGTCTATTTTAATGTATCCGTTATCTTCTTCCTCATCTAAATGATTTGTATGATTCATTATGTATAGTTATTGACCGAAATATTCAACAAAATTATTTTCAGTCTCGTAAATCTTTATGCTATGTAATTGTGCTCCCGCAGCTGCAATCAAATCAACCAATTGTTCCCAAATGGCGATAGCCAGGTTTTCTGTTGAGGCCAATTTACCCTGCATAAAATCAACGTCAAGATTCAGGTTTCTATGATCAATCTTATCAACCACATAAGTATTAGTGATATCTTTAAGCCATTTTAAATCAACTAAAAATCCTGTCTCAGGGTTAATTTCACCCTTAACTGTCACATAAAGCTGGTAATTGTGACCATGCCAGTTTGGATTGGCACATTTACCAAAAACCTCCGTGTTCTTATCTTCGGTCCAGTCTGGTCTGGACAATTTATGTGCTGCGTTAAATGATGCTTTTCTGGTTATATAAATCATTGTCTCTTATATTATTGACAAATATACGCAGAAAGGTTAAAGTAGAAAGGTTAATTCTCTAACTTAGCTTTCATGAAATTTGTATCCTAATGAAAATTCTTTTAGTTGCCGCAACAAGGGCAGAAATAGCTTTACTGGCCACACACTTCCAGTTACCCGAACAAGACTTTGTAAGGACAAAAGAGTTCGATCTGTTGATTACAGGAGTTGGGATGACAGCTACCGCATATGCCTTAGGCAAGTATTTATCCACTAGCTACAAACTTGTTCTTAATCTAGGTATTGCAGGTTCTTTTGATACAAAAATGCCATTATCAACTGTTGTAAATGTTACATCTGATGAATTTTCGGAACTAGGTGCAGAAAATGGCGAGACCTTTTTAAGTATCGATCAGCTCGGTTTCGGAAAGGCCAAATTTAATGCAAGAAACAACCTGCTAAATAACGACATAGCTAAACTGCCTAAAGTGCACGGGATAACTATAAACCGTGTACATGGAGATAAAAATAGTATTTCTAAGGTCATTGAGCAATGCAATCCAACCGTTGAAAGCATGGAAGGAGCTGCTGTTCTTTATTGTTGTGAAAAAGAGTCATTGCCCTGCTTACAAGTTCGAAGCATCTCTAATTATGTAGAACCACGAAATAAAGAGCGTTGGCAAATAGGTCCCGCAATAAAAAGTCTTAATGAGTGGGCCATCAGATTTTTGACAAATACATAACCAAGCATCTTTGCTTAGTCCGTAACTTTACAGCATGAAACTTAGTCTCGGCTTTTCTCCCTGCCCTAATGATACTTTTATCTTTGATGCATTAATACATCATAAAATTGATACTGAAGATTTAGAATTTGAGGTTTTCTTCGATGATGTGGAAACACTTAATCAGAAAGCCATGCGGGGAACGCTTGACATCACCAAGCTTAGCTTTCATGCGTTTGCTTATGTATGTGAGCAATATGCACTATTAGATTCAGGAAGTGCATTAGGCTTTGGCGTTGGTCCATTATTAATTTGCCACAACGAAAACTTAGTTAAAAGTAAAGAAAGTTTAGACGCATCTTTAAAAGTTGGAATACCTGGACGTTATACAACAGCCAATTTCTTGATGGGAATAGCATTCCCCCATTTGACTAATAAGCAGGAAATGATTTTCTCGGAAATAGAAAGTGCTTTACTGGAAGACAGGATAGACCTTGGATTAATTATTCATGAAAATAGGTTTACTTATTCGGATAAAGGTCTGCATAAAATCATAGACCTGGGTAATTATTGGGAGCAGGAAACCGGATGTGCTATACCTTTAGGTGGTATCGTGATCAACAGAAGTCTTGATCAAACAACTAAGGAAAAGGTAAACCGACTCATTAAAAAATCTGTAGAATATGCTTTTGCTGATCCGAAATCAAGTCTTGAATTTATCAAACAACATGCTCAGGAAATGAGTGAGGAAGTGATGTATAAACACATAGAACTGTATGTTAATCAATACAGCATCGAATTAGGCCCTGAGGGTAGAAAAGCTATAGATGTAATGTTTAAAATGGCCCAGGAAAAAGGAATAATTTCCCCTATTACACAAAACATTTATCTTATTCCTTAATTACAAGGCCCATCAGGAATCTCCTTTGTAATTTTTAATAATTTGGTCACTACCAGAGTTGAATCAAAATCAGCGGACATACTCAAGCTATCAGATTTCAAGGCATGACATTCCACTTCTATATAAACCGGCTCATACGGTTTCTCAAAATTGAGGTTATTATAAGCAAGCTCAAGTGTCTTGGCACTATCAGCAACCCAATACTCATTACCTTCTTCGCACTCTGTAAAAGACTTAAGTTCCGGTCCGTAACTATATAAGCCTTTCATTATTCTCGTACCCCCGTCTTTTACCTCTGCAGGTTTACGATTACAAGCAAAAACGACAATAAGAATTGCTATTATTAGAAATAATTGACTTTTAAATATATTCATGATTTTAGAGATCTTGATTTAAATGATTTATCTTCTTTACGCTCAAATTAGATGACAAAGCTGATGCCATAAAAGAGAAAATACTTACGGTTAAAAATACGAGTAGGAAATCTTTCCATTTTAGTGCAACAGGATAAGCATTGGTGATGACAAGATTATCTTGTGACATCTTTATCCAACCAAATTTTTGCTGCAACAAACAAAAGATAAAACCTACGATTAAGCCAGATATACATCCGGCCATGGTAATCATCATTCCTTCGAAAAGGAAAATACGCTTAATAAGTGCTTTTCCTGCACCCAAACTACTTAATATAGCAATATCCTTAAGCTTATCAATAACAAGCATTGTAAGAGAGCCTATGATATTAAAAATAGCAATGATAAGAATGAAGGTCAGTATAATATATACAGCCCATTTCTCACTCCCTAAAATATTATAGAGCACTTTATTTTGCTGAATCCTGTCTTTAATTTCAAATTCATTCCCAATCTGCTCTTCAATAGCAGCTTTAAATTTATCCACATCGACCCCTCTATTCAGATTGATCTCGATAGAAGAAATCTTTACCGGCTCTTCTAAAAGCTTACGAGCAAATCTTAGCGGAACTACAGCTACGTTATCAAAGTCTTGCTGAACTTCAAAAACACCCGAAACTGGTATAGACAGGACTGTAAAGTCATCAGCCGGATTAATAGAACCGCCGTGGTTACTCTTCTTTTTGGGAGAGAAAAACTGCAGAGGATTAAAAGGATCAGTAGTATTCACCATTAAAAAAGTTTGAATAGCAGATCCAATCACCACATAGTTCTGACTTCGATTCTCAAGTTTAAATTCACCATCAATAGTGATACTATCCAGACTTGTGTTCTTTAAATAATCGGTGCTTACGCCTTTAACTAACCCAACCGACTGCTTATCATTATACCTTAACAAAGCATTTTCGGAGAGAACTTCCGTAAAAGAATGAACCTCCTTACTCTTTCTCAATTCATTAAAGTAAGCTGTATTGGGATCAAAAGTTTTCCCTTGTATTGGAGATATAGCAATTTCTGGAGTAATGGTATTAAACATTTTTAACACCACTTCCTCAAAGCCATTGAAAACCGACAAAATTATAATTAAAGCAGCGCTACCAACAAATACACCTATTGCAGAAATTGCAGAGATGATATTTATGGCATTGGTAGATTTCTTTGCAAAAAGATACCTGCGTGCTATATAAAATGGTGTATTCAATACTTTGTGATTTATTACTTATTGCAAATAAGGATTGTGCTCTTTTTCAAACCCTATAGTGGTGAACTGACCATGACCGGGATAAACCTTGCAATCATCAGGCAATATAAACAAGTTATTTTTGATACTATTGATTAATTGTGAATAGCTACCTCCAGGAAGGTCTGTGCGCCCTATGCTTCCGTAAAATAAGACATCACCGCCGATTAAGAAATTATCTGCCGCAGCATAGAAACACAAATGCGCAGGTGAATGCCCTGGTGCAAAAATCAACTCAAGTTCGCTATTGCCAAAATGAACCTTACCAGTCTCAGCTAAAAAAACTTCCGGCTCAGGAGAGAGCTCGTAATGAAGCCCCATTTGAGGAACATATCCCGGTATTGCTTGCAACACATACAACTCTCCTTTATGAAACTGCGGTTTTAAGCCCCATTGATCATACACAAACTTATTTCCAAACACATGATCATAATGACAATGTGTATTTAATAGGAGTACAGGCTTTAAGCCATTCTCTTTTATAAAACTGACAACAGCATTCTGCTCATCAGCGTCATACATTCCCGGATCAATAATTACACATTCAGCGGTTTCATCAAACAAGATGTAAGTGTTTTCCCTTACCGGATTAAAAGTGAACTGTTTAATACTTATCATAAAATGTATTGGTATTTAATATTAGTTTTTCCATTTAAAGGTACTGATCATCCGGTCAAGGTCCTTCTTAATAAAGTTTACCACCGGTTGAATCGAATCGTACTGAGGCTTTTCATTAAAATACAATGCAGCTCTAAAATAATGCTTCGTACTATCTGTCAAAAAGAACTGCACTGATGACGCTGTATTCCCTTCAATTGCATAATAAACGCCATATACTTTCTTTTCAGGGTAATTGATCAGCTTTTGATCAATAGCATTTGCTTTCACTGTATGTTTAAAAGCAAATGTTCTGGCATCTTCAATCAAATTCTCATACTCCTTTTTAGAGGATATATCATAATAGGTTAAATGAAGACGTCCGTTAAACTGAGGAAATGCAAGATTATACCAACAAGGCTGTGTATCTAAACTATTGTCGGCAACCAAATTCGCATATTTTGGATATTCAAATGAAAACTCACAATCCTGATCAAAAGTCTGATAGGTCTTGGCCGGAAAATCGATCTTAAAATATCCTCTAGGCTTAGGTGTATAACTATTGTTAGTACAAGCTGACAACACCAATAACTGTGCAAATAAAAAAAGAAAGAAATACTTTTTCATTTTATGCATTCCAAATTTCCCAGGAACGTATGGCTTGTAAATGTAACATCTCCAATCCATTTTTTACTTTCCCGCCCCTATCTTCTATTTGTTTCAAAAAGTACGTTCTGTCAGGATTGTAAACCAAATCATATCCAACATGTTTTTCAGTTAAATATTGATAAGGTATATCTGGGTAAGTATCTATATGGGGTGACATACCCAATGGAGTAGTATTCACCAATATTGTATATTCCAGAAGCAAGGCTTCATCAACAGCATCATACAAAATGCTATCTGATGTTGGTTTTCTGGTTACTACTAAGTAAGAGATTCCCAGCTTATTTAATACATACTTAATCGCTTTTGCCGCACCACCATCACCAAAAATCAAGGCCCTACGATGATGCGTTTCCAACAATGGCTTAAGTGACTCCTCAAATCCATAAGCATCGGTATTATATCCTATAAGTTTCCTTTCGCTACCGTTTTTCTGAATTGAAATACAGTTTACTGCACCTATTTCTTTGGCTGCCTCATCCATTTCATCTAAAAATGGTAATACCTGAACTTTATAGGGTATCGTTACATTGATTCCTCTCAACTTCTGATCATTAGCTAGCAGGTCTGCAAAAAGATCTATATTTTCAATTGGATAAAGCTCATATTCACATCCGTCGATCTGTTCATCTCTGAATTTTTCAGTAAAGAACTTCTTTGAAAAAGAGTGTGATAAAGGATAACCGATTAAGCCGAATTTTCTCATTATTTATAAGAATGCGATTATTTCTCCAGATTCAAAAAGTGATCAAAAGTATCACCTCTTAATCCAAGACGTATAGTTTCCAAAGGAATTACTTCTGCAGGAGCAATATTTCCCATATTTACATTGGCACCTAAAAGTTTTATAAACCACACTTGCTGCTCTTTTTGTGGGGCTTCCCAGATAATTGTCTCTTCAGGGATTTGTGTTAATATCTCATCTACTAAACCTTCACGAACTTCTCCTGAACCTCTGTAAATACCCACATTACCCCCTTCACGTGCTTCGGCAATCACTTTCCAAGAACCTGCTTCAATTTCAGCATTCATCAACTTAATCCATTTATAAGGTGCAAATATTTTCGTTGCATCTTTAGATCCCACTTCAGAAATTACAGTTACCTGCTTAGCGAGTTGTTGAATATATTCACACTTTAAATCATGCTCGATGCTAATAGAACCATCAGACACTTCGGCAAATTCCATTCCGTATTGATCAAGTACCTTGCGGTAGTCGTCAAACTGGTTACGGATTACAAAAGCTTCAAAAAGCGTCCCTCCAAAATAAGTGGGAATTCCTGCATCTCTGTAGATCTGTAGTTTCTCTTTTAAGTTTGGCGTCACAAAAGATGTGGACCAGCCTAATTTTACAATATCAGTATGTATTCCGGCAACTTCTATAAAGTCTTCTGTTTGTCTTAAACTTAATCCTTTATCCATAACCATAGTAATTCCTTTATTACGTGGTTTTACTGGACGTTCCGGTATATTATTCAATGGGTAATTCATATAGGTCACAAAGGTGAAAAAAAATAGACAGTTTTCATCAATACTATCTAATAAAAAGGCACAATACTATTTTATATACCTGCTAATAACCTCAATAATTGAGCTGTTCTCTTGCAATTGAGGTAAATACTCAAACAAAATATAATGCTTTTCCGGATCAGTCACCAATGCAGTTTCAAGATATAAAAGAGCTTCATTTTTCCTGCCAAGAGCAAATAAATAAGCTACCATACGGTAATAAAGTTCGGCAGCATCTGGGTTATTCTTAATAGCTTCAGCCATTGTTTCTGACGCTTCAATTAACTTCCCCTGCTCATATAATACTGTTGAAAAGTCAAGCCAGGCTTCTACATCAACCGGATTATACTCCAACACTTTATTGTAAGCCTCCACAGATTCATCGATCTGCCCTAACTTATAATAAGCGTCTGCCATAGCAAACCAGAAGTCCGGATTTTCTCCATCCAACTCCAAGGCTTTTCTATAAAAATGTAAAGATTCAAAGTAGCGTTCTTCAAAGTTTAAAGTAACGCCAATCCCAAACCAGGCATCAGCCATTTTTGAGTCCATTTTTACCGACTTTTTATAGTAAGAACGGGCTTCGTCCATCTTTTCAAGCTTCTCGTAACATTCTCCTATAGCACAATAAGTATCTGCATTTGGCGGTTCATACTCAAAAGTTTGTTTATAGACTTCAATAGCCTCCATATAACGATCCAGCTGAACCAAAGCATTGCCTTTGTTATAATAAGCTGAAGCAAAATTATCTTTTATCAGGATTGCATAATCATAAGCATCAATAGCTTTTTCAAACAGATCCAATTTATGATAAGAATTAGCCAGGTTATACCAGGCGGCGTAAGAATAAGGATCATTATCTATATACTCCTGGTAAAACTTAATGCTTTCCTCCTGTTTATCTAAAATATCGTAACAAAATGCAAGCTCATACAAGCCGTCTTTATTTTCCATATTCTGCTCCAGACTTTGCTTAATATATACAATAGCATTTTCATAATCCAGCATATTCTGGTACACATAGGCTATCTGCAGCAAAATTTCGTCAGTAGTCTCTGCAAACTCAAGCGCCTTCTGAAAATTATCCAGTGCCTCTGAATATCTTTCGAGACTATTATAGATGTTCCCTCTTAATATATATATTTCAGCTTCAGAGGCTTCCAGCATTTCAGCCTTTTGCAAAGCTAAAAATGCGCGCTCAGTCTGATCAGTTATAAAAAGTAACTGTGCTTGTTTTACCAAAAAAACCGCAGCATAGGGATGTTGATTCACCGCGTATTCTATAACTTGAAGAGCCTTCACCGGATCACTCTTCTCGATATAATAATCAATAATATTTTCAAAAGCCTGGGCATCAAAAAAATACTGATCTTGATTGCGTATCATCTCTTCGTAGCGCTCCACAGATCGTTGCGCATCATCACTAAAATCAAAGTAAAATTCCTCTTCCATGTATCGAATAATTAATGAACAGATCCCCGTTTGTTAAATACATCCTAAGTTTACAAAATTAAGCTTGGTATGCGGTAAATAATTTTCAACATTCACACAACTTATTGGATAAGTAACTGATTTATATTATGAATGTCCCGGGTTCATGATCAGAATTATTTTACAAAGAAATGCAACATTATCTGAAATCACGTAAAATTCAAGTCATGAAAAAGCCGGAACACAAGTATTCCGGCTTTTTCATATTAATATGTAAAATTTACCTGTTCATACTTTTTGCTATAACTGAGTCCTTTGTAACAGTCAGGGCATACTCTTGAACCGTTTCCTCACCATCAACTGTACCTGTTGTTTTTAATGAAGCGAATTGTACCGTATTTAATTTAGCTACTTTACTTTTAACAGATACATGATCTTTTGATGTTCCTTTTAATTTAAGTTGCGAACGATCTTTTACCAATGTATACAAGCTACCAATATCACCACTTACATAAGCTTTTGCATTATCTTGAAGAAACACTTGCAATACATTTGATGCAAAACGGCCTCTTGTTATAACAGACACACGGTTACTTGCATCTATTCTTTGTAAATCTTTAACATAAACAGTAATATGGATCGGCTCATCTTCTTTAGAGTTAATAAATAATTTATCTCCCTTTTGTGTTACTGTAGTTAGATTCTTATTATAAGCTTCATAGATAACAACCCTTTGTTTTTCTGATTGAATAAGCTCCACATTTACATTTCCTGTGATTACTACTTTGTTAAAATCAATAGTAGTAGATAATTCTGAGAAAATTTCACTTTGGTTTGCAGCTACTGAAGTAAATGCTGAAGTTGATAAAACGATTACTGTTAATGCTGAGGCGAATAATGTTTTTACTGAAGTTTTCATATTTTCTAGTTTTTAAGTTTTTTAAATTGTTTACATATAAGTCGTTCAAAAGCCGAAAACGTTACAGCTATTTTTTTCCTTTTAGGCAACATCAATGTAATACCCGACCAACTGCCCAATTTTTTCGACGAACCAGCAACAGAAAAATGTCATCATTTGTAACAGATGTTCTCTTTCATAAAAAACAAGTGTTATTAAAGAACAAATGCCCCTAAAATTTAAAAACAAAACAATTTTATTTGAAAGCATCTCAATTTGGCGTATGTTTAAAGATTTTTAATTGCTTATCCTCTGATTGTTTTAACCTTTTGCCAATGTTACGTGTAGATAGCTCCAAACCCTGCAAAATTGTATACTCAATATGTAAACACGCGTATTTTGGCTATTTAATTGAACCACATATTGTTCAGCTGAACCCACAGGGAGATTTTTCCTTAACATATCAGCGTTTATTTTCACATACAGCCGGAGAATTTGCAAAGCACTTAACAGATAAAGATCTAAAGCTGATCAAAATACTTGATGAAACAGAACAAGATTATATCATCAAGAAATACCATAAAAAGGCAATCAGGCCTGTCGAATTCTTCAGTAAATTTTTCAATGAAAAGTTTTACGAAAATGTACGGCCAAAGATTGAAAAAAAATTATCAGAAGTCCTTGAATCGTTGAAGGAAGAAGGTCGCTTATACCTTATGGATAAAGATGGCTGGCCTGCAGAAAGAAAGATAGAAATAGCCACTGAACCCTCGACTGTTCTGTTTCACTTCAGAAGAAGTGAAACAGAAACCAGGTATTTTCCAACTATAAAATACCAGGGATTACGCATCGACTTCATGTTCAAAGACGCCCAGATAATCAGCAATCAACCTTCATGGTTATTACTCAACGACATGCTTTATTTCTTTGAGCAAGATATTGAAGGTAAAAAATTAATGCCTTTTTTAAATAAGCGATTTATTACTATACCAAAGGCTACTGAAGAGGCATACTTCAGAAAATTTGTAGCTCCTTTGATTGAAAAATATCATGTATATGCTGAAGGCTTCGATATAAAAACGGAAAAACACGATCCAACTCCCGTTATTAAGGTAATCTATGTTGATGCTGGTATATCACAACTGCAACTATACTTTAACTATAGTGAACATGCCTTTGCCATGGGTAATGAAAAAAAAATAACTGTTCACGTTCATAAAGAAGAGGACAATTATATTTTTACCCGCATTAAACGCAATGCTGTTTGGGAGAAAGAGAAGTTTAATTTCCTGATTGGACTTGGTTTAAAAAAAACAAGTGCACTTTATCATCATTTAGAAGTACCAGCAGATCAGGAAGTAGATCAATCTTATGCAGTTATAAATTGGGTAAATGAACATTTAGAGCAGTTAAAAGAAGAAGGTTTTGAAATAGAACAGCACAGGGGAACTAAGAAATTCCTATTTGCCACTAATAAAATAGACTTTGAAATTAAGGAAGACAATGATTGGTTCGACATTAATGCCATTGTTTATTTTGGCAGTCACCCAGTTCCATTTATCTCTTTAAAACAGCATATTCTTCATAAAAAAAGAGAATTTTCACTCCCCGATGGATCAATTGCGATTATACCAGATAAATGGTTTACTCAATACGGCAGTTTATTTAGTCTTTCTGATGGTGGGAAGGTACTTAAACTAAAAAAACATCATATAGGTCTTATTAATGAACTTGCGGAAGATGGTATTGCAAACATTACATTAAGCAGAAAGCTTCAAAAGCTGACCGACTTTGAGAATATAGCAGACACAAAAATGCCTGTACATTTTAAGGGCGATCTGCGTAGTTATCAAAAAGCCGGGTACAACTGGTTTAGCTTTTTAAGAGAATACAATTTTGGTGGATGCCTGGCCGACGACATGGGATTGGGTAAAACCATCCAGACCTTGGCTATGCTACAAAAGCTTAAGGAAGAAGATCAGGAAAATAACACACATAGCACTTCGCTGATAGTGATGCCTACTTCACTGATCTATAATTGGCTAAATGAAGCAAAAAAATTCACTCCAAAGCTTAAAATTCATGCACATACCGGGACATCAAGAAATAAAGATGTAGCCCGTTTCTCCAATTATGATATCATAATTACCACTTATGGCATAACAAGAGTCGACATAGATGTACTTAAAGAATTCTATTTCAGCTACATCATCCTGGACGAGAGTCAGAATATAAAAAACCCTTCATCTAAATCATTCAAAGCAGTTAAAGCGCTTAAATCAAGGCATAAACTGGTATTAAGTGGTACTCCGGTTGAAAATTCTGTAGGCGACCTATGGACTCAGCTTACTTTCTTAAATCCAGGCCTATTGGGAACCCAAGCATTCTTCAATGAAGAATATGTGCAAGCCATTGAAAAACGAAAGGATGAAGATAAAGCCAGGAAGCTACAGGCTATAATAAAACCATTCGTATTGCGCAGGACCAAAGAACAAGTAGCGGCTGAATTGCCAGCTAAAACAGAACAAATCTTTTATTGCAACATGAGTGAAGATCAGGCAGCTTACTACGAAAAAACTAAGTCAGCCTACCGGAATGACCTCCTCAGTAGCATGGACGATGGTACATACGCTAAGAAACAAGTACAGCTTTTACAGGGCTTAACTGCATTACGTCAACTTGCCAATCATCCTGTTATGATTGATGACAAATATGAATCTGACTCCGGTAAATTTGAAAACGTTATTCATACTCTAGATAATGTGCTAAAAGGCGGGCATAAGGTTCTTATCTTTTCACAATTTGTAAAGCACCTAAGTATATTCAGACAGTACCTTAACGAGGAAAAAATTCCTTTTACATACCTGGACGGCGCGACTAAAAACCGCGGAGAAATAGTTGCTGAGTTCCAACAAAATACAGAGCTAAAAGTCTTTTTGATATCAATAAAAGCAGGTGGGGTAGGCTTAAACTTGACTCAGGCCGATTATGTATTTATCCTCGATCCATGGTGGAACCCTGCTGTAGAACAGCAAGCGATAGATCGTACACATAGAATAGGTCAGGACAAAAAGGTATTTATTTATAAATTCATAGCCAAAGACACTGTAGAGGAAAAGATCTTGGCCCTTCAAAACCGCAAAAAGAAACTGGCCAGCTCTCTGATTACAACTGAGGAAAGCTTCTTTAAATCTTTAAGTAAAGAAGATATTAGTGAACTACTTAAATAGCCTTTAAGTAGCCTAAGTATTCATCTCTACTGATCATCTCAGCTCCAAGGCTCATGAGATGATCATTTGGGAGCTGGCAATCTATCATCTTAAAATTCTTATGTGTACAAAGCCAGATCAAAGCATATTTAGAGGCATTACTGACCTTACTAAACATACTTTCACCACAAAATACCTGATTGATATGAATCCCATAAAGACCTCCTACTAATTGATCTTCTTGCCAAACCTCTACACTATGAGCATAACCAAGTTCATGTAATTTTAAATAAGCACTTTGCATTTCCCGAGTTATCCATGTCCCGTTTTGGTCCTTTCTAGCAATTTTAGCACAGTTTCCTATTACTTCATTAAATGCTAAATCATAAGTAACCCTAAAAGCATTTACTTTAAAAAGCTTAGCCATGCTTTTACTAATCATTAAGCATTGAGGAAAGATCACACAACGTTCAATCGGAGCATACCAACATATTGGATCTCCTTCACTAAACCAGGGAAAAATACCATTTTCGTATGCTAAGATCAGTCTTTCTGCTCTTAGATCACCCCCTATCGCCAACAAACCATCCGGATTGGCTAATTCCGGATTCGGAAAAACGATTCTATCATCGTCTAACTTAAAAACCATTTACAATATTACATACTTAAACATTACGTACATAACCTCATCTTAGAATTAATCCTATCTTCTTAGAGTGGAGTATAGCCTCTTCACTATTATCGTATAAACAGGTTTTCACCTTTTGAGTCGATTCGACTTCATTTAGTAGTGCCAGAGCTTCTGCTTTATTTTCTTTTCGGACATTGCGGATATATATCGCAGCAATATTTTTAGGATACTTTTTAGCAATGGTGGTATAAATTGTTGGGTCTTGTTGACTGTTATCGCCAAAAAATACAAAGCGTTGATTAGGGAAGGCATCTAAAATCCGCATAACCCTCATTAACTTCCCTTCATGGCCTGTTCTACCTGTTTTAATCAGATCTTTCCATCTTTTAATCTGATTAAGCAAAAAAGCACCTTCAGGAAGACTGTTAAACCTAAATGTTTCCACTAAATAATCATATAAATTCCATTCACTACTGGACACATAGAAAAATGGATTGGGTTGTTCTACTTCTGTGTGAGATAAAGCCAGTAAACTATAATGTTCCTGTGCTTCAGAAAATGTTTTACGGGTTCGTGGATTTTTAATCAACAACTCCCTCAATCTTCGCAAAAAAGTCGCAGAATGAGAAACCATTATGGTATCATCAATATCAGAGATAAAAGCATATTGGGTAATATGAGGTACATAAACCAAACCATTGTTAGCGGCTAAGACTACATCATTTTTCCCTAAAGCTTCCACTACAACTTTGTGCCAGCCAGCAGCAACATTTTTTTCAGCCTTCCATTCTAACTTAAAAAAGCCATCATACTCGGTATGTCCATATACTGTCTGCTCATAAAAGCGCAATCTAACCTTTACATAAGGGTATGGCTTTAGCACAAAAAGCTTTAAAACATATAGCATATTAACAAACAAATTGTTACTGTAATACTGATTATTTTTAGCCCTGAAACGAAATACATGTCCATACACGACCAGATTTTGTGTATGTCCGTATCCATGATATACTTTAACACTAACAGATTTATTCATTACTAATTAAAACAGAGTTACACTATAGTTGTTTTGCTATTACCCATGAAAACAGAAACAACAGCTGAACTAAAACTATTATTTATTGTAAATCCCGGATCCGGAAACGGGGAAATAAACTATAGTAAAATAATAACTGACTATTTTGAACAACACCCAAGTAGCTTTGAAATATATGAGTTATCTTCTGGATGTACGATTGACGAGCTTAAAAAGGCCATCAAACTGTCTAAAGCCTCAAGAGTAATTGCTGTAGGTGGTGATGGAACACTAAAGCTAGTTGCAGAATGTCTGTTGGAAACAGACACCCCTATTGGAGTCATCCCCGCCGGTTCAGCAAATGGAATGGCAAAAGAACTTGGTATACCTGTCGACATTCAGCAGGCATTAAATATAGCCGTAAATGGAATTCCTAAAAAAATACATGCAGTTACAGTAAATGGAGAGCTGTGCATACACCTGGCCGACATCGGTTTTAACGCTTACATTGTTAAGAAATTCGACGATCTTCCTGAACGTGGCATGCTTGGATACGCAAAAGCAGCTTGGAAAGCACTATGGAGTCACAGCAAGATGGATGTTGAAATTAAGATAAAAGACAACCTGATCAAATCACAGGCTGCAATGGTAGTTATTGCTAATGCAACTATGTATGGAACAGGTGTAAAAATTAATCCTGAAGGAAAGCTTGACGATGACCTTTTTGAAGTTATCCTCGTAAAGGAGTACTCCGTAATGGAAATTCTAAAAATCAGATTTACCAATTTACCTTTTAATCCAAAAAACATACAATCTTTTCAAACGAATAATCTGAATATTAAAACCAAACGTAAAGCACACTTTCAGGTAGATGGAGAATATATTGGAAAAGTAAATACAGTAAAGGCACACCTCATTGCTGGAGCGATTAACATCATCGTTTAATACTTACCTACAGTATTTTTCCAGCATTTCATCAGCAAGATCGGACCCCATATGCTTCACAAAAAGAAAATCTTCACACGCTCCCTGTTTATCTTTTTGTTTCAACTTTTTAAGTCCGTCTTTAATACGTGCTCTAAAATATTCATCATCGTATCCCAACTCTTTTTTAAGTGCCACAAATCTAGGCTCTTCTGCTTCTATCGCAGTCCCTTTTTCTTTGTTTCTATAAAAATTCTGAATAGAATTCACCAGCTCTTCATTGGCTTTATAAGCAGTAATTGCTCTTTGAATATCCTGAGGATTTCTGTCACGACAATTATAAGTAGCCAGGCTAAATTTTATAGGCGCAATTAATGAAACAGCAGAATCATGGTTTTTAGGAACAGTCCATTTCCCACTGCTAAGCCTGATTAGGCGCAATGCTTCATCATCCAGATCAGTACCTATTCCTGAACTTATTTTTGAATAGTACACTTCACCTGCTGAATTTAATTTAAAGCTGATCGTTACAGTCCCTTCAATGCAATTACTTAGAGAGTATCGAGGGTATACACTGTTGCTCGTCGCAAAGTTCTCCAGCCCCCCCTTTATTATAGGCTGAGCCTTTAATGTAAAGGTGAAGCATAGAAAAAATGCAAAGAGAATCTTGATCATATACTAATTTACGCAAAAATTAACAGATCAAAGATTTATCTTTAACCCTCTTCCGTCCCGTTTTCTTCACGATCTTTAGAGATCTTATCAAACAATTTATCCATGCGCTCCACATATTCATTTGTATCATCGACAAAGAAAGTCAACGTTGGAATCACACGAGCTTGATGACGGATTCTAGCCCCTAATTTATATCTGATCTCACCAGCATGTGAATTTACTTCAGCTACCGACAAGCTGGTATTATTTGTATTTAAAAAGCTTAAATAAACCTTTGCAACGGCAAGGTCAGGAGATACTCTAACTTTTGTAATGGTAACCAATGTATTCGGCAAATACGCCGCCCCTTCACGCTGAAAAATCGCAGCTAACTCTTCTTGTAATAACCCGGCAAATTTCTGTTGACGTTTACTTTCCATAATGGTTCCTTTTCTTCAATTAATATAACAACTTATCGTAAGGATAGCGCTCAGTGTGCAAAGCAACAACTTTATCGTACAATAACTGTCTAAATTCTTCTAAATTCTCTTTGTGCAGGGCAGAAATAAATATTGCAGGAGCATTTTCCGATCCCATCCAGCTCTTTTTAAAATCCTCAAGTGTAAGTACTAAAGGCTCTTCTTCCTCATGGTCAGGCTCAGGACTCACATAAGCATCAATTTTATTAAATACCATTATGGTTTCCTTATCTCTTGCTCCCAGATCCTTTAATGTTTCATTTACCACATTAATCTGATCCTCAAAATTGGGATGAGAAACATCCACCACATGAACCAATATATCAGCTTCCCGGACTTCGTCCAATGTAGATTTAAAACACTCTACCAAATGGTGAGGTAGCTTTCTAATAAAACCAACTGTATCAGATAATAAGAATGGAAGGTTTTCAATGACTACTTTACGAACGGTTGTATCAAGCGTAGCAAATAGCTTGTTTTCAGCAAACACTTCAGACTTTGACAACATATTCATAATAGTAGATTTACCAACATTCGTATATCCTACCAATGCAACACGAATGAGTTGTCCACGGTTTTTGCGTTGTGTTTCATTCTGCCTATCAATCAGCTTCAAGCGATCTTTCAAAAGAGATATCTTTTCAAGAATCATCCTTCTATCACTCTCGATCTGCGTCTCACCCGGCCCACGCATTCCAATACCACCCTTTTGGCGTTCAAGGTGAGTCCATAAACGCGTTAAACGTGGCAATAAGTATTGTAACTGTGCTAGCTCTACCTGTGTTTTAGCTTGTGCTGTTTGAGCCCTTCCAGCAAAGATGTCAAGAATCAAATTACTACGGTCTAAAACCTTTACTTGTAACTCTCTTTCAATATTTCTAAGCTGCGACGGTGAAAGTTCATCGTCAAAAACTACAATATCAATTTCTTCCGACTTCACATATGCCTGAATCTCTTCAAGTTTTCCCGTTCCAACGAAAGTTGCACGATCCGGTTTAAGCATTTTCTGGGTAAATTCACGCTCTACCAATCCCCCTGCAGTATCTACTAAAAAAGCAAGCTCATCAAGATACTCCCTGGTTTCCTCAGGCTTTTCACCAGGCCTGATCACTCCAACAAGTACTGCTCGCTCCTTTTTAACTGCTGTATCGAAATATTTCTGTTTTCCCATGTAAAATACAAAGATACAAAAGTTATACCGAGATCAATTTTCCGGCAAAGTCACGCATTGCTTGCCCCGGATTGACTGTTTTCATGAAATTCTCTCCGATTAAAAACCCATTAAAGCCTGCAACTTTAAGGTCTAAAATGGTCTGAGGCGCACTTATGGCACTTTCTGAAATCTTTAAAAACTCATCAGGAATTTGATTAACCAGATCAAATGAAGTTTGAATATTAACCGTAAAATCGGCCAAATTTCGATTATTAACGCCTATAGCATCTAAATCTTTACAAATACTCCGTTCCAATTCTTCCAGGTTATGCACCTCAAGCAGTACGTTTAACCCTAGGCTTTTTGCCAATGCAGATAGATTTTTAATCTCATCAGGTGTCAAAATTGCAGCAATCAATAAAATAATGTCAGCTCCAAGGGCTTTCGCTTCTAAAATCTGGTATTCATCAATCATGAATTCCTTTCTTAAAATAGGGACTTTATTAGCCGCCCTTGCTGCCAACAAATCATTGGTATGACCACCAAAGAAATCAATGTCTGTCAATACAGAAAGCGCAGAAGCTCCAGCAGCTGCATAAGCCTGTGTTACTTCTTCTACACTTACCCGATCATTAATCACACCCTTTGACGGGGACCTACGTTTAAATTCTGCGATTATGCCTGTTCTTTTATCATCCAGCAAAAAATCCTTAAACACATAAGGGTTACGGTTAAAGTGTAAGCCTGCTTCCAAATCCTTAACAGATACCAATTGCTTTGCCTGGGCTATCTCTTCTTTTTTCCGTATTACAATTTTATCTAAAATAGTCATATCTAATTCTCTAACCAGTTTTTCATCATTTGTTTCCCAAACTCAGTAAGCACACTTTCTGGATGAAACTGTACACCCCTGACATCAAAATCATTATGCCTTAAGGCCATTATTTCAGCATCAGCATCTGTTGCAGTTACAGTAAGACAATCAGGAAGTCCCTCTGTGGCCACCACCCATGAATGATACCTTCCTACGTTTATAGTTTCCGGACAATCCTTAAAAAGCAACTCCTCTTTATCCAATACAGTAATAGGTGTTGCAATGCCATGCATCGGACGGCCAAGATTCAATAAAGTTCCACCAAAAGCTTCAGCAATTGCTTGTTGCCCCAAACACACACCAAATATACTTTTTGTTGCCGCATACGTCTTGATCACCTCAAGTAGCAAGCCCGCTTCCTCAGGTATACCAGGGCCGGGCGACAAAATAATTTTATCAAACTGATCAACATCGGCCAGGTCAAACTTATCATTTCTCCAAACCTCCACTTCTCGGCCTAATTCATTTACCAGATGTACTAAATTATAAGTAAAGGAGTCATAATTATCAATCACCAATACTTTCTTTTGAATGCTCTTATCCATTTCTATTAAATATCTGTAGCCATTTGTATTGCCTTACGTAAAGCAGCAATTTTATTATTTACTTCATTCAGTTCGTTTACAGCTACTGAATCAGCCACTATGCCTGCTCCCGCTCTGTAATGCAACTGATTATTTTTACTCATAAAAGTTCTGATCATGATCGCATGATTAAACTGATCATTAAAGCCCATATAACCTATTGCGCCAGCGTAAAAGTTACGTCCTAAGCCTTCATATTCATCAATCAGCTGCATCGCTCTATATTTTGGCGCTCCACTTAATGTTCCTGCCGGATAAGTATCTGCAACAACTTTAAAGGCTGACACATTTGGTTGTAGATTACCACTTACTTTTGATACCAGGTGAATCAAGTGCGAATAGTACTGCACTTCTTTAAAAGATTTTACCTCAACACCACTACAGTGTCTGCTCAAATCATTCCTCGCCAAATCAACAAGCATCACATGTTCCGCACTTTCCTTAGGATCCTGCTCTAATTTACGAGCCAGCTCTGCATCTTCTTCATCGTTACCGGTACGTTTAAAAGTCCCTGCTATTGGAAAAATATTAGCAATATTATCATTTATAGTAATCTGAGCCTCTGGAGAAGAACCAAAGAGTTTAAAACTACCATAGTCAAAATAAAACAAATAAGGAGAAGGGTTTATAGAACGTAAACAACGATAAACATTAAATTCATCTCCTAAGAAACCCTGATTATATGCTCTTGAAGGAACAATCTGGAATACATCACCACGTAAAATGTGTTTCTTCATTTTCTCGACAATATCCATGAACCCTTCATTGCTCATGTTAGATTCTTCCTCCCCGTCTATTTTGAAGCTATATTCAGGGAAGTTTTTATTCTGAATGATGTATTCAATCTTTTCAAGCTCCTCATTGTCATCTCCATTAAAAGTATTTTTAAACAGCGTAATCTCATTCTTAAAGTGATCAATAGCAATAATATACCTGTAAATATGATATTGCATCGTTGGAATCTCCTGATCCTTTGGAGTAACAGAACTAAACTTAATATCTTCAAAATGTTGTACTGCATTCCAGGTAAAATATCCAAATAGACCACTCGAAATGTATCTGGTATCTTCCACTCCACCTGGTTTAAATTTTGCTTTAAAAGCATCAATTTCCTCGGCCAATACAAAGTCTCTTTTTTCCCCATTTTGTCCATCCGGGAAATAGGTTGACAATACTCCATCCTGCAATACAATACCTGCAACAGGCTCCGCACAAACATAACTTACCGAATTTGAACGACTATGATAGTCAGAACTTTCCAGTAAGATTGTATTTGGAAATACGTCCCTAAGCCTCAGGTAAATACTCACAGGCGTTGTGGTATCTGCAAGTCGCTTTTTGCAGGTAGTTTTAATTACATAATTAGTTTCCATATTTAACTAGCTTCTTTAATATCTTTTATTCTTTTTTCCACTGCCTCTTTAAAATTCTCTCTATTCCGAAAAAAAACCAACAAAAAACCCGACGTGTGGTCTACGTCGGGTTTTTAATGTGGTTTGGTTTAGGTTGATAAACTATAAGGTACACAAGACTACGACTAGACTCTTTTTGGGAGTGCTACGCCATTGCCATGTATGAATGTTGTTAATCATAGGTCACAAAAATATAAATAAATCTTACAATGCAAAATTATATTTGTAATTTTTATGAAACACCAAAAAATGAACGAGATGGATCAGCACCCACCATTGCAAAAATTGAAGCTATAATAAGAATCAACGCCAGGCCAAAATAAAGCGAAACAGAACGATGTTTTACTGCTGCATCAGTACCCTTCTTAGATCTGGCATTTCCTACAGTTATCAGAATTACAGCCAACACCATCATTCCGATATGCTCCATTTTCCAATAGCGCCCCAAAGCAACTGAGCTATCAATCTTATACCATCCATTCATAAAATAGAGAATTAAACCCATTAAAAGCTGAATGTGTGCAGAAATCAATGTGAAAAGGTTTACTTTCCTATTTCCTTCTGTATAAGTCTTTTTACCCAGCCAGCCAGATAGTGCCTGAATAAGGGCAACTATAAGCAAAACTAAAACTATGTAACGCCAACCCGAATGTGCGCTTTTTAAAATCTGATCCATAACTGTTTTTCTTTCAAACTTAAGTATTTCCTTTATTATTCGTAAAAAAGCCATTTACTAATTCATATTTAAAATGATTATGAATTAGCAATTCATTTCTTTATTATTGGCTATATTATTGCAGCAGTCAGATAAATCCCTTAAAAAAATTAACGCTCGATGATGCAAGAGGTCGTTCCCTTTAAAAAATTTAAAACTGAAACCGAGCAAACAGGAGCCGCTCTGGTCACCATTTTAACCGCAGAACATGAAATTTCTGTTAGAGAACAGATTGAAACAGCAGCGGGTACACTCATTGCCTTCTATTTTTATAATAGCCGCGGACTGTATAAATTAATATATACTATTGTAGCGAAAAATGGAACAGTACAGGCTTACGCAGAACCTGATGGTATTCTGTCTACCCTTTTAAAAGGTCCCGACCAACAACCCTGGGTTTCTATCATTCCCTATCATCCGGATAAGGAACTGGAAATTTCTGTACCCTTGTTCCAGCCCGGATTAACTGAGATACCGAAAGGCAAACGTCCATTTCCCGGCCAATTCATTTGCCAGGTTAATCAAAGTGCTGTTTTTTACGATGTCGACATTTGGTCGGATTTGAAACCAGACCGGTTGTTAAACATCGAATTATGCTGTCGTATTCTATCCTATGCCTGATGAACACAAAGAAACAAAACAGATGATTATAAACAAGAAAATAAAATCTTATGATCAGGAAGTATAAACTCCATATCTTATTTTTTATCCCAGTACTCGTTTTATCTCTGCTTTTGTCGGGGTGTGAGTACAAGAAAGAACAGGAACCGGCCTGGACTAAAATACCTGATCCCAAGACACTGAATGAAAGTTATGTAAGTAATCCCGACAAGATCCTTTCGGAAGAAACGGTAACCTGGCTCAATGCCAAGCTCAGACCTCTCGATCAGGCCGGCACAGCGCATATCGACGTTGTCTTTGTCAACAGCATCGGCGAAGCCATTCCTAAAGATATTGCACATGAACTTTTCAATACCTGGAAAATCGGCAGCAAAGAAACAAACAATGGTCTGCTGATTTTGATGGTGAAAGACCAGCGCAGGATAGAGTTTGAAACCGGATATGGCCTTGAAGGTATACTTCCCGACATGATTTGTCAGCGGATACAGCAAGAGCACATGGTACCGCAAGCCAAGGAAAATAATTATGATGCAGCAGTGACGGCTGGCGTAACTGCCGTAATTAACCGCCTGACAGGCACAGAAACTCCGGCTCCTTTAGAAGCTGTACTCCCTGACACGATACCAGCTGAAACTGTACCCACTGACACTAAACCTGCAATGACTGAGGGGATCAGAGAAATGCCCGTTGATATTACCCCGGCACCACCCAGCTCTACAGAGCCCAGAAGTCATTTTGCAGATGTTTCATATCCTAGCCCGAAAGGCCCTATTGGCAGTTTGTTTACCCTTGTTATCCTATTCTTTTATTTTAAAATAGCCAAAGCAATTGGTAACAGGGTGAAGTTATACTCTGGAGATCCGCCCTTTCTCAATCCAACGGTTCTCATCATTTTTGGAGTTCCGGTTGCTATTATCATTTTATTGAACCTTTACTTTCCTATTGACTGGATCAGTATCCGGGCAATTGTCATTCTATATGTTTTTATTGCCCTGTATATTCACCTGCATTTTTATCTAAAAACCCGCAAGCTGAAGGTAGATGGAGAAGGTAAAAGCAACCACGAACAATTCCTTGCCTGGCGTGACAGTTATGAACCTTTAAGATGGGCAACGAAAGTAATTCCTGGCCTGTCTTCCTATTGGCAAAAATACACACTGCAGCAAGAGCAACTGCGTAATGCACCGGTAAACTGTGAAAAATGCGGAAAAACGATGGTCTTACTGGATGAAGATGAGGACAATAAGCATTTACAGAAAGGCCAGGTAGCAGAAGAAAAAATTGATGCTGTGGACTACGATGTATGGCAATGTAATTCCTGTAAACACAGTCAGACACTGGATTATCAAAACCTAAAATCAACCGCAACGATCTGCCCGAAATGTAATTACAGGACTTTGCAATTCACCAGAAGCAGGATTATTGAGCAGGCGACTACCAGCAGTTCTGGTAAGGGCTGTTCAGACTATACTTGCTATCATTGCAAATTTGTGGAAAGGATTGAATACAAAATTGCCCGGATTTCGACTGGTTCATCAGGAGGTTCTTCTTCATCTGGATCTTCCCGCTCCTCATCATCCAGCAGTTCCTCATCATCCAGCGGTGGCTCTTCCGGAGGGGGCGGATCAGGCAGCAGCTGGTAAAAAGGAATTTTGCTTCAAAAAAAAAGAGTAATCCCATCCAAGATTACTCGTTTTTAACTAACTTATTATTCATAAAAAAACTGGCTGTTGGGGAAGGAGTCGAACCTTCAAGGGGTAGTTAGCTACAGTTCAAAAATTAATTTGTGGTCAACCCATAAACTGCGTTTATCCATTTATCCCCACCACCGAGACAAGAAGGCGTGTCTGCCAATTTCACCACCCAACATTACTTAAAAGTACTAAATTGTTTAAGTAGTAAGATTTTTGGTTCAGGTTGATTTTTTTCTGATCTTACTACTTAATTGCTGTAGGGGAAGGAGTCGAACCTTCAAGGAGTAGTTAGCCCTTACGGGTTTTCCATATTCTCCACCACCGAGACAAGGAGGTGCGTCTGCCAATTTCACCACCCTACAGAGTATAAGCAAATGTTTAAAGAACAATGTTTTTTTTGTTTTGCTTGATACAAATGTAACAACAACCCCAATACGTTGCAAATATTTTAATCATTTAATTTTATTTTTACCAATTTTATAATTATATTTGATTATCGTTAACAAATATCAAAATCATGCTTAGAAAAGAAAGCCAAAATTTAGAAATTGATAACCTGGATATCGACATCCTGAAACAATTGATGCATGACGCCACCAAACCTTATACGGAAATCGCTAAAGATCTAATAGTTTCTGGTGGCACGATCCATGTCAGGATGAAAAAATTGCAGGAAATGGGCATTATTAAGGGTTCTCACTTAATAATTGATCCACAAAAAGCGGGATATGATGTAACTGCCTTCTTGGGTATATACCTGGAAAAAGGAATTCAATATAAAGATGCTGTAGCACAGCTTAGTAAAATCAAAGAAGTTGTAGAGCTACATTATACCACTGGAGCTTATAGTATGTTTGCCAAAATCATTTGTAGAGATACGAGTCACCTTAGGCACGTATTGAATGAGGAGATCCAGGCAGTTGAAGGCATACAGCGTACAGAAACACTTATCTCACTAGAGGAAAGTATCAGAAGACAGATTGAGCTGTAGTAGTTCAATCTGTCTCTTCTTTTACAACCTTATTACTTCAGCACCAATTGCCATGGTGATTTCTTTTGCGACACACTGTAAACTAAAATGAGGATAGCCTCCTATAAATTTCTTGTATTTACTGATTTTAAACTGTCCATCATTGTATTTTACCTCGTAGGCTAAACCTTGTTTAATCCCTTGTTCAACAATAAAGTCAACTTCATTACCATCGGAAGTACGCCAGTAATGTAAGTTATCATCATGATAAAGATATCTAAGACGGGTGTAAACATAGTTTTCCAGCAACTCACCTTTATCTGCACGCTCATTAATCTTGCTAAAATTATTTAGCAGCGCATTGCGCAATCCATTATCACTAAAATACACTTTTGGCATTTTAGTTAATTCCTTACGTAAACTTCCATAAAAAGGGCTCAATAGATTGACAATGAAACTTTTTCGCATAATGTAAATGTAGTTATCTACAGTTACACCTGTCATTTGTAAAGTATTTCCTAATTCATGGCTATTCACTAAACTCCCAATCTGATCAGCCAGCAATCTCAATAAGTGAAAAAACTTTTGCTCTTCTCTTACCCCTGCCTCTAAAGCATCCTTTTTAATATAGCTACTCACCAACTCTTTTAAAAGAGTATGCTTTTCTTCACTTGTTTCTGCAAGTACAACCTCAGGATAACCACCATATACGAGGTATTCATCGAACAACAAGTTGATCTTAGTATGATTTGGTCCTTTATATTTATCACGTCTTTGCATTTCATACCATTCTTTAACAAGATCATCTTCCTTTTTGAAATGCAAAAATTCATCAAATGAAAGCGGAAAGAGCTCAAAAACCTTTTTCCTTCCTGCTAAACTATCTTTAAAATTTTTATCGATATAAAAAGCACTACTTCCCGTTGCTACTACTTTAATCTGCTCTTTATACTTATCATAAAGCAGTTTTAAAAAGTTACTCGGATTTTTTGCGTACTGCACCTCATCAATGATCAAATAAAGCTTTTTACCCACTCGTAAATCTGATGGAAGCATAGTATAATTGAAAACATTCTCTGGATGCTCATTTATTGCCTCCAGAATATGGGGGTCTTCAAAAGTTAGAAAAGCGCACTGTTCCCCATCTTGCTCCAAAATATTTGCAAGTTGTTTTACAAGTGTAGTTTTTCCAACTTGTCTGGGCCCAATTAAAATACTATGCTGCGGATTTGACAGATGGCCTTGCAAAGTTTTTAACATTTCAAATCTTTTCATGATGTCAAAATACACATTTTCCGATAAAATTAAAATACTAATTCAAAAATATCGGATAATATTAAAGTACTAATGTGAAAATATCGGATAATATTAAAATTATTCGTATTTCCTCTACTCTATTTACTGAATAACAACAGGATAATTACAGTATAACTACAGGGTTGCGCTACCCTTGAGCTACCCTTGAAGTACCGTTGCGCTACCGTTGAAATACCTCTAAGGTAGTTCAACCCTATTGCAAGGGTAGCTCAAGGGTAGTGCAACCTAGTTTTCAGACTGTGATTAAGCACTAATCAGACCGTAATCAGATGCTTATTATACGGTCTGATACTTTATAAATTATTCTAGATTAATTTCGATTGGGATAATACAACAGCTTTTCCTTATCTTTATAGTGCGAATACAGTTGGGCAATCCAGCAATTAATTTTTTAACAATAATCCAGGCAAACCGGTGAAAGTCCGGCAACTTTTCGGTACTCCGACTGTGTTCGCAGTGACCTGGACTTTATTTTTTCTATTATGCGAACACAGAAAATTAAAAAAGAAACGACTACCACCTTATCAAAACTGCCCAAGCAAACTACAAAAAAATGCACTTGTAAAGCATCTGAACCGCCAAAACCAAAACTACCTGAAGGTATACACAGATTAAAAGTTTATGGCAAATGGACATACGAAGGAGCAAAACATGAACCTGTAATCTTGCTAAAAGGCGAATGGCTACGCAATGCAGGTTTCGAAAAAGGATCTGAAATACTTGTCACTGTAAATAAAAAACAGCTCATTATTAACTTTGAAAGTGATAAAACTAGTATCTCCTAAAACAAACAAAGGCAGGAATACTACTCCTGCCTTTGTTTGTTTTAAAGAAAAAATTACCTTCTCTGAAGAGCATTGGAACTTTTTCCCTTCAGAAAAAGATTCCCGCGATAAAGAGAACGGTTATTTTTTAAACATATTCTTCAATGCTTCCAGCTTCAATTGTAAATCTCCTTCAGGCTGCGCCTTCTCTCTTTGTCCACCTTTATTATTTTGCTGAGGTTTAGCGCCTCTATGCAGCTGCTCTGAACGCCCAGGTCCTACCGGTTTTTTAGACTTAGCAGGACCACCCTTCTGTTCTCTTTTAGGCTTAACACTTACTTCTGTTTTCATAGATAAAGAAATACGCTTTCTTGCAACATCAACCTCAACAACAGTAACTTCAACCTTTTGATGTACTTTAACCACCTCATTGGCATTCGCAACAAACTTATCAGCTAGCTGACTTGTATGAACTAACCCATCCTGATGTACTCCTATATCAACAAAAGCACCAAAATTGGTAATATTCGTTACAATCCCTGGCAACTTCATGCCAATCCTCAAATCAGCAATCTCATTTACCCCATCAGTAAAACTAAAGACCTCGAACTGCTCACGAGGATCTCTCCCCGGTTTAGCTAGTTCCGCCAGAATATCATTCAGGGTCGGCAAACCAATATCTTCATTCACATATTGTTGTGGCTTAATTTGTTTTTGCAATGAAGGGTCATTAACCAACTGATTTATGCTGCAATTTAGGTCCCTGGCCATTTTATGTACCAAAGCGTAACGCTCCGGATGTACACCACTTGCATCTAAAGCAACTTCAGCATCCCTTATTCTTAAGAAACCAGCAGCTTGCTCAAATGCTTTGTCGCCCAAACGAGGCACTTTCCTTAAACTTTCACGGTTTTTAAAGGCACCATGTTCATTTCTATAATTTACAATATTCTGAGCCAGCTGAGGTCCTAATCCAGACACATAAGCAAGTACCTGCTTAGATGCTGTGTTTAACTCCACACCCACCGCATTTACGCAACTCATTACCGTATCATCCAACGAGGCCTGCAATTTACTCTGATCCACGTCGTGTTGATATTGCCCTACACCAATTGATTTAGGATCGATCTTAACCAGCTCAGCTAAGGGATCCATTAACCGGCGACCAATAGACACGGCACCTCTAACCGTAATATCCTGAGTTGGAAATTCTTCTCTTGCGACATCAGATGCTGAATAAATAGACGCCCCATTCTCACTCACCATCACCACTATAACATCAGGGATGTTTAAACTGCGTACAAATACTTCAGTTTCACGACCAGCTGTACCGTTGCCGATAGCAATAGCTTCAACCTCATATTTAGTGCAAAGCTCTATGATTTTATCGCCCGCCTTTTTAACCTGTCCTTGACCTGTATGCGGATAAATCGTAGTATTCTCTAACAGTTTACCTTGTTTATCCAAACAAACCACCTTACATCCAGTTCTAAAACCTGGATCAATGGCCAATACATTTTTCTGTCCCATTGGAGCTGCAAGCAAAAGCTGGCGTGCATTTTCAGCAAATACGCGGATTGCTTCTTCATCTGCCTTTTCCTTAGAAATACTACGGATTTCAGTTTCCATTGCTGGACCAAGCAAACGTTTGTAACTATCTTGTACCGCAAGCTTAACCTGCTGCGCACAATCATTATTTCCTTTAACAAACAGACGTTCTAATAAATCAATAGCCCCCTCTTCCGCAGGCATAGCCTCCAGTTTTAAGACCCCTTCATTTTCCCCACGTCTTATCGCCAACACTCGGTGTGATGGTGCATTTTTAAGCGGCTCTTCCCAGTTAAAGTAATCCTTATATTTAACTCCTTCTTCTTCCTTACCTTTAACAACTACGGATTTAAAAGCTGCTTTCTGCTGATAATAATTTCGCATAGAAGTTCTTGCTTCTACATTCTCATTTACCATCTCGGCAATAATGTCTCTCGCTCCTGCCAAAGCATCAGCTAAAGATCCCACTCCAAGCTCGTCGTTTAAAAACTTACCAGCTTCAGTTTCGGGCGATACCCTGCCTTGTTCCAACAGAAATAAAGCCAGTGGCTCTAATCCCTTTTTTCTTGCTTCAGAAGCCCTGGTTTTGCGTTTGGGTTTGTAAGGAAGATAAATATCTTCAATCGTTGCGATATTTTCCGCAGCATTGATTTGTGCTTCAAGTTCGGGACTTAGCTTATCTAAGGCAGCAAGCGCTTTTAAAATTGCTTCTCTACGCTTATCCAGCTCTCTTAATTGCTGAAACCTATCGCGGATTGCAGCTACCTGCACCTCATCTAAACTTCCTGTAGCCTCTTTCCGGTAACGGGAAATAAAAGGAACAGTTGCCCCTTCATCCAATAATTCAATAGTAGCGATAACCTGCTTTTCCGTTACTGCCAGTTCAGCAGCAATGATTTTAGAATGATTGCTCATTATTTTTTGTTTGATCTTCTAACGTACAATTGCCGGCAAAATTAACCCTAACAATTGACATCTCAAATAAATATATTGTTAACAAAAAGGCCTGTATTCATTTATCATGAAACAGGCCTCAATTATTTTAATGAACAGTTCTTACTTGTTCACGTACATTACTTCTTTAACAGCTTTAACAACACGCTCTGCGTTTGGTAAGCTAGCTGCGATCAATGTTGGTGCATATGGTAACGGTACGTCTGCACATGTGATACGCAGTACTGGAGCATCCAGGTAATCAAAAGCATTTTTCTGAACATTAAACGCAATTTCAGATGAAATTGAAGCTAATGGCCATGCCTCTTCAACAACTACCAGACGGTTAGTTTTCTTAACAGACTCGATGATGGTAGCGTAATCAATAGGACGTACAGTACGTAAGTCGATCACCTCAACGCTAATTCCTTCTTTAGTCAACTCTTCAACTGCAGGGTTTACTACACGAGAAAGCATTTTACCGAAAGTTACGATAGTTACATCAGTACCTTCTTTAACTATATTAGCTTTACCAATTTCCAGGTAATATTCTTCTTCTGGAACTTCACCTTTATCGCCATACATTACTTCCGACTCCATGAAAATTACTGGATCTGGATCTAAGATAGCTTGTTTAAGCAAACCTTTAGCATCATAAGGAGTAGCAGGTATAACAACCTTTAATCCCGGGCAGTTTGCATACCAGTTCTCAAAGTTTTGAGAGTGCTGAGCACCTAGCTGACCAGCATTACCAGTTGGACCACGGAATACGATTGGTACAGAGAACTGACCACCGCTCATAGACAACATTTTAGCTGCACCGTTAATAATCTGATCTATAGCAACTAAAGAGAAGTTAAAGGTCATAAATTCAACAACCGGAATTAATCCGTTCATTGCAGAACCTATAGCAATACCGGCAAAGCCTAACTCAGCAATTGGTGTATCGATCACACGTTTCTCGCCAAATTCATCAAGCATACCCTGACTAACTTTATAAGCACCATTATACTGCGCAACTTCCTCACCCATAAGGAAAACGTTTTCATTTTTACGCATTTCCTCGCTTAGGGCCTCACGCAAAGCTTCTCTAAATTGAATCTCTCTCATTGTATATTCAAATATTAACTGGCACAAATATAAGTATTGTAATGCAATTATAAAGTAGTGTTTTAATTACACTTTCGAACCTGCAAAACGGCTAAAATAATTTGGCATTTCACATCCCGCACAGAGTTAAATATGGAGAATATGCAAAACCAGCTTCATTCTCTGTTGACACAAAAGGAATATCTGCATCAAATAACTCCGAAAGTTTAGCTTGCAGGAAACCTATAAACTCAGATTTTACACTTTCCAGTTGCTCTCCATTCAATTTTACTTTTTCCCTACCCTCTGTAAAATAAAAATAAGTACCCTCCTTACGCATATTGCGAATACTATACAGATTTGGCTCTACCCATTCAACAGCATTTGCCTTTTCAAAGACATAGGTATAAAATAATGTCTGTATTAATGCTTTGTTCTGTTTGTTTCCATTTGTATCAAAAACATCTGTCAGATTGGTGTATCTTAAGACATCACTTCCTGTTTTATAGTCTACAATCCGTGTAATACCGTTTTTACGATCTATACGGTCTATAATCCCATGCAATGTTATACTACGGTCCTTCCCCTTAACCTTAAAACTAAATTCAACCTTATCTTTCTTTTCAAGGGCCAAAACTTCAAATGGAGCTTCGTTCTCATCGTAATCCAAAATCAGGTTCGCATATTCTTCTACAATAGCCAATACCACCTTTTGCATTCCGTTATGGTTCACTTGAAGATCTGATTTTTCAAACATGACTTGTGCAAAAGCTTGTACTGCAAGTTCAGGTACTTTTTTACGATAGTCGGCAATGCGTTGCTTTGTGATCATGGCATCTTGCATCATAAGATCTCCATAAAAAGTCTCCAACACATAATGAAGCATAGAGCCTATATAGTTTGCTTCCAGATTTTCAGATATCTCTTTAGGCTCTTCAACTTTAGCCACATAACGATAAAAGAATTGAAGTGGACAATTCACATAAGAAGTTAATGCTGATGCCGACAATGGAATTTCTCCGTTAAGATACTTATTGAGTACCTCCATCACCTTTTCATCTTTATTGATAATAACAGGCACTTTTTTCTCAGTTGTAATACGCTGTTTATGCTCCAGATAATTGAAGTTATAACCACTTTCGTACTCCAGTTGCCTTAAAAACCGAGTTGGCTCACCCGTATTGGTATCATCTGCCTGCGCATTATACACTAAACTAACATCGAGGGAACGTTGCAATAATCGATAAAACATATAAGCCGAAATCGCATCCTGATTTTCCAATACAGGAAGTCCATAAGCTCTTCGGATGCTATCTGGAATAAAGCTTGGTGACACGCTTGATTGCGGCAACAAACCTTCGTTAACCCCTAAAATATACACTTTCTCAAAATCAAGACTTCTACTCTCCAATAGACCCATAACCTGAATACCTTGTAACGGTTCACCTGTCAATGGAACTGCAATTCCCTGAACCGCTCTTTGGATAAGCGATAAAATAAAGGATAGTTCTTTAGAGCTGGTTAAAGCAGGCAGATATAATTCTAACGCATCATGCAACCGGTTTAATTCCTTTATTGTAGCCACAAACAGATCAGCTTCGGTTTGTCGCAATGTTTTATGCGCAAGCTGCTGCTCTAAAATGTGTTTAAAGATTGTTTGCAAAGTATTAGTTGCTTCAGCACTGCTTTTAATGCGGGTAAAAAATGTAGCCAACAAGCCCTTTTGTGCCTGCAACCTTAGCAGCGGCACTTCTGCCAGCTGTTCTGCTAATAGTTTCTGCTGTATTTTACTACGCATCTGCTCCGAAATTCCAGTCAACGGATGCGATAAAAAAGCCTCTACTTCACGGTGATAAACTGTCTCTTTGTCGCCCTGGATTAATTGCGCCTGAACACTTAACCATAAATCAGCCAATCCAAAAATAGAAGATGCTACTAATGGATATCCCATTGTGACATTTATACTTACCGGACGTTTTTCCTCTCCATGATTATAATGTGTAGGGATGGTTTGCAATACCGGAAGTAATAAGCTCTCATCAGCCAGAATAAGTGCTATTTTCCCTGCATTATCTTCAGCACTAAGTAAAGGATAATCATCCTCTAATGCCCTGCTCAATATTTTAGCCTGGGCCACCTGACCCTGAGTTTTATAAACATTTATTGTTTTTGGGTTCACTTTAATAAATGACCTACTCGCTCCTAAAGCATTTACTAACCCTGTGCTTTCAAGATTTTTTCTTAAAAACAGACCTGCTTCCTGCAAAGGATCACTCAGATAGTAGTCATCCGTATCAAAGTAAAACAATGCTTTATCTTGCTCCTGCCAATGTTTAAATACAACAGCTTCAGCTCTGCTTAAGGCATTAAAGCCCACAAATACCAATTTACCAAAGGTCGAGGTAAAATCAGGCTGAGTTGCTTTTCCCTCGGCAAGACAGCGGTAGATATGTCCCATAGTTGTTACCCCCTGCTCTTTAAGTGCCTGATGATAATCAGCATACAACTCCGGCATCCGCTGCCACATTTTAATAAACTGTACTTGTTGCTTCTTATGCTTTCCTTCCGAATAGGAACTCCAGAAATTCTTTAAGAACTCCTGTTGCTCTTCAGTCAGGTAATCAAACTGATAATCAACCTCGGCAAACTCCTCCATTTGCTCAAATAACTTGTCCGCATTTACCAGATCATTATCTATTTGTGCAAAATCGCTCAAAATGATTCGCGCAATTGGGTAAAATTTGGCGGGTTCAATCTTGTTTTCTCCATTTCGCATGATCAGTTTGTTATACTGCTGATAAAGCGTAAAAAACTGTGTAAATGTATCCGCTACTTTCAATTCGGACGACAATGCAAAGAACTCCTGAATGGTTAGGAAAGACGGACTCCAGAATGGTTTATTGATAATTTTTGCCAGGTGATCCTGCAAATAGGCAACTGGACGTTTATTGTTAAAAACAATAGCTGCATGTTGTAAATTATCACCTAGTTTTAAAACCAGGTCTTCGGCTACTTCTCTTAAAAAAGGCTTCATATTTATTTCTCCCATCTTACACCAATTTCAATTGTCCACTCACGGCATAGAACAAATAAGTTTTTACATCTGTATAACCCATTGCCATCAACAAAGCCTTATAATGTGCAACCTGTTCAATATGTTTGTCACTCTCCTGTTGGGTAAATTTATAATCTATAATGATTAGCTCATTCCCGTTTACCAATACCTTATCAGGACGATAACTTTTACCTTTAGTATCGATGATACTTCTTTCATTTAAGCTCTGTTTACTTTTCCCCAGAATTTCCTGCAAGCCAGTATGCTGTAATACTGCCAAGGCCTGAGCTTTTAAAAAAGGAAGTTCTTCTGCTTTAAAAACACCATCCAGCAATAATGTACGCAAAGCATCATCAATATCGTCAGCACTACTTGCCATAGCCAATACCTCATGTAGTATTGTCCCGGTACGTCCGGCACTTTCACCCGTGATAAGATCTATTTCTCTGCGTTTTAAATTTGCATCAAACACCTGGCTTAATCGATCTGAAACCGGATAGGATTCCATTTCAATCTCTTTAACAGCAGAACTTTTTTCTGATTGATCAGGCACATCTCCCTCAATTAAATATTGTCCATCTTCAGACAACTGATCTTCATAAACCATATTCAATAAATCGCCAATATTGGTAATGGTTTTAGTCTTTTTACCTTGAGTATTAATATAGAGGTATTCCTTTGAACGGGTTGTAGCTACATAAAGCATGTTTAAAGCATCCATATTGTTATACAACAATTCTTCAAAATAAGGTTTTGCTACACTAGATCGGCCTAATTCCTTATTGTATTTTAATGGGATGCTATGCAGATGATGGTATGGCGTATCTGTTGCAGGAACCCAAAATATACCATTCGGCTTGCCATTAATATCCCAATTACAGAATGGCAACATCACAGCTCTAAAAGCTAATCCTTTAGATTTATGAATAGTGATTACCTGAACAGCATCAGTATTTTCAGATGATGGTAAAGTTTTTCTTGCCCCTTCTTCATCCCAAAAAGTAAGGAAAGCGGCAATACCTCGCTCGCCATGTAAAGCAAAACTGCCCATTAAATCCCTTAGGGCAAATAGGTATGGCAAATTAGTTATATGTTGAGGTCGATGTAACCCGTAGGATGTTATAATTTTTTCTAGTAATGCCGGTAACGGCTGCTGCATCCATCCCTGCCAGTTTTCACATAGATCAGCAGGCAACAAGTCCGACAGCTGAGTCAAAGTCTTGAACTTGAGCGAGAAGTAATGATGAGGAACAACCTCTGTTCCCAGTAAACGCGCATACAAATTGATGCAATTTGCTTTAAATAAGGCTGTATTCTCTGACAGCCCTCCCATTACCTGCAAGGTATTGATGATTAACTTTACAGCGTTGTTGTTATTTAACAGCAAGGCCTCTCCCGAAATCACATCAATGCCATGACTCATTAACGTTTCAACCGCAGCCACCGCTTCTGAATTTGAACGCACAAGCACACAGATATCCTTAGGTTTATAATTCTTAACATGAATAAGAGTGTTCAGCTCTTCAATCATTTTGGCCAGCGACAAATCTCTGAATGTAACCTTAGTTAAAGGATTCCCCTCTTCATCCGTTTTGAGCACATTAAAATTAATAGTGCCACCTTCCAAAGTATAAGGTGTTGTCTTTTGCTTTACTTCTCCATAAACATCAGTAACAATCCGGTCAAACCTTCGGGCCTGCCACCAAGTTACTACATCAGCCACCTCCTGCTCCTCGATAGCACCATTTAAGTTGGTCTGCATGAGTTGTGGCAGCTGTTTAAACAAATCATTATTGAATTGAATGATGTTTTGTGTACTCCGATAGTTCTCTTCCAGACTATCATCCAATACATTTTCAGCCTTTACATCTTGTTTCGCTTGTTGGTGCAGGATATTCCAATCGCCATTACGCCATCGGTAAATAGACTGCTTTGTGTCTCCAACAATTAAATGATCGATATGTTTCCCGCTAGGCGATGCAATGGAGTTACTTAATAGTGATCTAAAACTCCCCCATTGGTTAGACGATGTGTCCTGAAATTCATCAAAAAGAAAATTCCGGTACCTGTTACCCATCTTTTCCCAAATGAATGAGGGATTATCATCGGCGTCATCTGTAATTCCTTTTAATAAGGTCTGTGCATCACTAATTAACAAGTTCGGACTCTCCTCTCTATAATCTTTTAATAGCACAGCCATTTCCTGCATTAAGCGCAGATAGTACAAATTTTTATTGAATGCATGAGCCAGAATATAACCAGCTAATCCTTCCTGATAAGCATGGACAAGTTTTGACAATAGTGGATTCAACTCTGAGTATGCTCCACTTTCCTGACCTTTCTGAAACCATTCTTCAGGTTGATCTATTAGTTTTACCAGACCAGAAATCTTAGTCAGATCACCTCCTGCTATCTTTGAAAGATTATTTAATGGTGATTTAGATTTTCCTTTCAGACTTGAAACTTCAACTCCTTCCACTTCAAATATCTGTTGTGCCTGATCTGCAAGTTCTTTAAGTGTATTTTCAAAAGTTTCAATTCCCAATCGGGTAACTTTATTATAATCCTTAAATAGCATATCAAGGTCGACCGACTCCCCCAATAGCTTAATTGCATTTTCGAAAGGCTGATAACGCTCTTTAAAAATTTCATTGGTCAGATCAATAAGCTCCCTGCGATAATTCCAACTTTTATCATTGTTAATACGGTCGAGCGCAAGGTCAATAATCCATTGTAAAAGAACAGGATTCTTATCCAGTGCTTTATCTAACCTTTCTGCCAGTTCATTCTTTACCTTATCATAATTCATTTCCAGGCCATAACCGGCATCAAGACCCAATTCAAAGGCAAATCCTCTGATTACTTTTTGCACAAATCCATCAATGGTACTTACCGAGAATCGGCTGTAGTCATGCAATATTTTACGATATATTTTATCAGATCTATATTTTAAAAGATCGGCATTCAAATCCGGATGGGCCTTTAAAACAATCTCCCTGTAATCATTAATTTTCTTGGAAGGATCCCCTTCAGCAAAGCCTTTCAACACCTCCATGATCCTTGATTTCATTTCCTCTGTAGCTTTATTTGTAAAAGTTACAGCAAGGATTTCCCGGTATTTGGTTTCAGCAGATAATAATAACGTGAGATAATGGGCTGTTAAACTGAATGTTTTACCTGATCCGGCAGAGGCTTGTAATATTTTTAATGGCTTTTGAGGCATTAGGTAAAGCTATAATATTTTATTATAATCTCATTACCATATTTGACTGACAAATCTTTAAAATTGTATATTATTTCACAGAGATGAAGACATTCCTATTCATAATTTGTTTGGCATTTTCGAGTGTTGCTTTTGCACAAGAAAACAATGATGTTAAAGCCCCATCAAAAAAAGTATCGATATACAATCCTAAAGCTAATGCCAGAGCGGATATTGATGCAGCCGTAGCCAAAGCAAATAAAGCAGGAAAACATGTATTTATACAGGTTGGCGGCAATTGGTGTGTTTGGTGCATTGCATTCCATAAATTGGTTGATGCAACTCCTGAATTAAAAGACTACTTAAACAGCAATTATGAAACCGTTCTGGTAAACTATAGTCCTGAAAACAAAAATGCTGATGTAATGGCTAGTTTGGGTTATCCGGGCCGTTTTGGTTATCCTGTTTTTGTAATTCTAGATGGTAATGGAAAAGTATTGCACATACAGAACTCCGCATACCTTGAAGAAGGGAAAGGTCATAGTGTAAAAGAAGTAATGGGCTTCCTGAAAGGTTGGACTGCTGCTGCAGTTAAACCCGAGAACAACAAGTAGAGCTTATTAAACTTTCTTCTTCTTTTTAGCTGCAATTCTTGGAGGGCGCTCAGTCATTGTAATGGTTTGCCCTAACATATCTCGGATGGCCACCGAAGCACAAACCCCACCAAAAGCAGCAGGCAAATAAGACGCCGTTCCATATGCAGAACGCTTAAAGTTACTACCGTCGGTCATTAACAGTGAATCTTTCATGATTTCCTCTGTAGAAAATACCGCTTTAATCTGACTGTAATTTTCAAGTCTTTTTAATCTCTTACGTACATATTGAGCAAAAACACATTGATAGGTATCAGGTAACCATGTTACACGCACTTGCGTAGGATCTAACTTACCACCAGCCCCCATAGAGCTTACAATTGGTACATTTTTCTCCAATGCTTTAGACAATAATATTACTTTAGGTGTAAGACTATCTATACAATCCATCACATAATCAAAATGATTCTCCATTAACTCCCTGCATTTTTCTGGTGTTAAAAAATCATTGATAACATGTAATTTAAGTTCTGGATTTATTGCGAGCAACCGCTCCTTCATGATTTCAGCTTTACTGATTCCATGATTAGTAAATAAAGCTGGTAATTGCCGATTCCTGTTACTTGGATCTACCACATCGCCATCAACGATAGTCATTTCACCAACGCCTGAGCGACAAATAAATTCAGCCGCAAATGACCCTACACCTCCAAGTCCCACCACTAACACATGTTTTTGCTGTAGTGTATTGATACCCTCATCCCCAATTAGTAAAGCAGAACGAGATAACCAGTTTAAATCAGACATATTAAATAAGCATTATTTTTTTCCAGTTCGCGAAAATAAGGGCTTTTAATTCATTAACAGTACAGTTTTTTAAATTTGCTGCTGCTTCATAGATTTCTGCTATGTTACAATCTGCATCGTCCGTCTCCAGAAAGAAAATATCTACATCCTTTAATATTGCCGCAGCACCTGAATCAGCATTCAGTATTGCCTTTCCGAATGACAGAAAAAAACCTTTATTAAGCAACTGTCTGCCGAGTTTTTCATGTTTATTAAAGCCATGAAGTATATAAGGAATATCAAGATTCATTTCTTTTTTCACCGCCATTAACTCATCAAAACACTTCACACAATGTAATATTACCGGCTTATTAATTTCAGCAGCAAGACGCAACTGCTTTTTCAAAATGAGCCGTTGGTTTTCCATGCTTTCCCCTTTAAGCCTATCCAATCCACATTCACCAATCAACTTAACGTGTGGACTTCGTGCAATTTCAGTCAAACGAAAAAAATCTCTATCCAAATACTGCAAAGTAGAAAACCAAGGATGCAAACCAACAGAAAAATCTTGATTTTCAGGCAACGCGATAGCTTGACCTCCGGTTAGAGAGAGACTCAATATGCTTCTAACTCCCGGTTGTTCCCCTTCCTGATGCGTATGAATATCTAAAAATTGCAAACCTTAGAATTAAAGTCCGTCGCCATATTTAAAAAAGCTGTTCACCGTTACAGGTAGTTTTCCTGTTGCAATTACTTGATTCTTAATTACTGATGCTGCCGCTTTCTGCATGAAATCTTCCTTTTGATAAGCAACAACTAAACCTTGGCTTTTCTCTAAACCGGGCAATGCTGCCAGGTTATACGGGTTGGCAAATAATGCAAAAACAGCATTGCTTAGGGACATATCTTTAATAAACATTTTAAGATCATCACTCAGCACTATTCCATTTCCAGGACGTGTACGAGTATCATGTATTCCTATAATAATCTGATCAAAAGCTTTAATTTCTCTTAATACCTTTGCAATATAATTTGCAGTTGCATTTTTATCCAAAGTATAAAATACGGCATTTTTATAAAAGGCACCTAATTCACGTTGAAACAGGGTTACTTGCGGAGCACCGATGCTAATAATTATGGTACGTTTTTCTGGATTTAGCTGCTTTATATTTTCCTTTCCTGTTAACAAAGTCATAGCGCTTTCTGCGAGTTGCTGTACCAATGCCACACTTTCAGGCCGGTTAACTTCAGCAAATACGTTATTTTCATCAATAGATTTTTTAACATTTAAACCTGCCCAATATTTAGCAGTAAGGATCTTTTTAACACTCTGATCGATCTGATCCATGCTTATCCTGTCCTCTCTTACAGCATTACGAACCAATTTAATTGCTCTGGCACTATTTTCAGAAAGCTCTAAAATATCATTACCTGCTATGATTCCCATTACATCCGCTTCACCATCTTTAAAATTCTTAACTACTCCCTTCATTTCCATAGCATCAGAGATTACAATTCCCTTAAAGCCAAGCTCTTCTTTTAAAAGGCCTGTGACTATTGGTTTTGATAATGTAGATGGCATATTCGGAGTATTATCCAACGATGGGATATTCATATGTGCAATCATCACCCCAGCAGCACCACCTTTAATCAGCTCTTTAAAAGGATAAAGTTCCAGGCTATCCAGACGCTCTTTTGTAAACTTTAACTGAGGAAGATCATAATGTGAATCCACATCAGTATCACCGTGACCAGGAAAATGTTTAATACTTACAAGCAAACCACCGTCCTGCATTCCGTTCATATATGCTGCAGCTTTAGTTGCCACATTGTATTTATTTTCGCCAAAAGAACGAAAGTTAATTACCGGATTTTTTGGATTGTTATTTACGTCAACATCTGGAGCGAGGTTCATATGCATACCGATACGTTTATAATCCTTTGCCACTTCCAGGCCCATTTTATAAATCAGGTCTTTATTCTGCACCGCACCAAGTGCCATTTGATATGGGTAAGAAATCGTACTGTCTAAACGCATTCCCAAACCCCATTCCCCATCGGAGGTAACCAATAATGGCACCTTGGCCAGGGTTTGATACTTATTGGTTAGGATAGCTTGTCGCCCTGGCCCTCCCTGAAAGAATACCAATCCACCAATCCGTTGTCTTCTGATTACTTTTCCTACAGAATCTTGATAGGCTTTACTAAAATTAGTATTAGCTCTTACAAAAAACATTTGAGCAATTTTTTGTCGCTTACTTAAGCGTTTAAATACAGAGTCTACCCATTGATTAGGTTCTTCAAGCGTTTGTAGATATGTTTTCTTTTGTGCAAAGGCAGCGAAAGTACTTGATATTGAGAATAATCCGATTATTAGAAAGTGCCTGATGTTCATTCGTATTACTAATTATATAAAGTTTCAAAGTTAAACAAAAATCCAGCGATTAGATTTAAAGCACCACTTATGCCAACTCAAAAGAACAAGGAGTTACCTCCATCCAATTGTATCAAATTTGATACAATTGGATGGAGGTAACTTTAACTTGTCCTTAAAAATAAAGAATCAGAAGTTTTTAATCATCAGTTATATAAGCACACTTAAACCTGTTTTTAATGTAAAATTTTATTTACAGATCAAATTGGCACATTTCTTTCACTTATGATGACAACAAAAAACATACAAAGATGAAAAAAGTAATTATTTTGGCCCTAGGCCTATTTGCCGCTAGTGCTACTTACGCACAGAGTCCAATTAGATTGGGAGTTAAAGCGGGTGTAAATTTACCAAACATCATAAAAGATGACGGAAACAATGATTTTAAAACTAAAGTTAATACAGGATTTAATGCCGGTGTAACTTTAGATATTAATTTGATTAAAGGACTTGCTTTTACACCAGAGTTGCTTTACTCTACTAAAGGTTATAAAGCAGAAACTGTATTTGGTGATTTCACACAAACCACTAGTTTCATTGATATTCCGATTCTGGCAAGTATTAATCTTGGTGGAAGTGGTTTAAACCTTGTTGTTGGACCCCAGGTTTCATTCTTGTTATCGACAAAAAATAAATATGAAAATGGTTTTGGATCTGCAGAACAGGAAATTATTGAAGACAAATCGGACAGATTTAAAAAGAGTTTAGTTGGTGGTCTGATTGGCTTTAGATACGACCTAAATGAAAAATTTGATATACATGGTCGTTATGCTTTAGATTTCCAGAAAAATAATGAAGATGGATCAAGAGAAACCCCAGAGTTTAAAAATCAGGTTTTCTCAGTTGGTGTGGGAATAAAATTCTAGAGATTCAACTCAGAGTCTGAACGGGTTGTGCTTATAAGGCACAACCCGTTTTTTTTATAAAAATTAAGCCCTAATTTCACATTGCATCTTTTACTTTCGATAATGATTGTTTATACTTACGTTTTATTACACATTATTGCCAATTATAAACTATGAGCAAATTTATTTTATCCTTTGATCAGGGAACAACCAGTTCAAGAGCGATTGTATTTAATAAGGAAGGTGGAATTGTATCTATTGCACAAAAGGAGTTTGAGCAGATTTATCCTCAACCGGGATGGGTAGAACACAATGCCAATGAAATATGGACTACTCAAATATCTGTTGCTACTGAAGCAATTGTAAAGGCTGGTATAACCCCTACTGACATTGCAGCAATTGGAATAACCAATCAACGTGAGACTACAGTTTTATGGGATAAGAAGACCGGAGAGCCTTTATGCAATGCTATTGTATGGCAAGACAGACGAACCTCAGCCTATTGTGATGAACTTAAAGCGAAAGGCCTTGCTACAAAAATACAAGAAAAAACAGGGCTTATCTTAGACGCCTATTTTTCGGCTACTAAAATAAAATGGATTCTTGACAATGTAGCCGGTGCCCGTGAAAAGGCTGCTGCTGGTGAATTGGCTTTTGGAACTATCGATTCCTGGCTAATATGGAATTTAACAGATGGAAGGGTACACATTACTGACGTAAGTAATGCTTCCAGAACAATGATATATAACATCCATACTTTAAGCTGGGACCAGGAGCTACTTGATCTTTTCGATATTCCTGCAAGCATTCTTCCTGAAGTTAAATCTTCGAGTGAGATATACGGGGAAACGACAGGTAATGTCCTTGCTGCAAGGATCCCTATTGCAGGAATTGCTGGCGACCAACAGGCTGCTTTGTTTGGACAAATGTGTACTCAGGTCGGCATGGTAAAAAACACTTATGGTACAGGCTGTTTTATGCTGATGAATATTGGCGATAAACCAATTGTATCAAAAAACAATCTGGTTACAACAATTGGATGGAAAATCAATGGCAAAGTACAATATGCGCTTGAGGGCAGTATATTTATTGGTGGCGCTGTTGTACAATGGTTAAGGGATGGACTGGGTATCATTAAAAATTCAGCAGAAGTTGAACAGCTGGCACTAAAAGTTAAAGATACTGGAGGGGTATATCTGGTGCCTGCATTTGCTGGCCTTGGAGCTCCTCACTGGAACCAGGATGCTCGCGGAACCATCACCGGTATCACTCGTGGTACAACCTCATCACATATAGCCAGAGCGGCTGTAGAAAGTA
Source organism: Pedobacter sp. (assembly GCF_041645105.1). GTDB lineage: Bacteria > Bacteroidota > Bacteroidia > Sphingobacteriales > Sphingobacteriaceae > Pedobacter. The sequence continues at coordinate 1,188,232 of NZ_JBAZQQ010000001.1, read as the reverse complement.
TTGCCTTCCAAACAATGGAAGTTCTTAAAGCCATGGAAGCAGATTCTGGACATAGCATTAAGGAATTAAGAGTTGATGGCGGGGCGACTGCTAATGATATGTTAATGCAATTTCAAGCGGATCTATTAGATACAACGGTAATTCGTCCTAAAGTGACCGAAGTGACAGCCTTGGGGGCCGCATATCTTGCTGGCCTGGCTGTGGGCTATTGGAGCAGTATGGATGATATTAGCGGGCAGTGGAAAATTGATAAGAATTTTAATGCTGGAGAAGCTGAAAACATCCCTGAGCGAATCAAAGGATGGAATAGAGCTGTTAAAGCTGCTAAGGCAGCCGCAGAGAACTAGTATATTTATAAAAATTAAACTTAGAACACATGTCTCCTTTTTTAGCTGAAATACTCGGCACAATGTTTATGATTTTACTAGGTAACAGCGTTGTTGCCAATATGGTTTTAAAGGGAACCAAAGGGAATGGTGGTGGCTGGATAGTGATTACTACCGCATGGGCATTTGCCGTTTTTGTGGGGGTGGTTATTGCTGGGCCTTATAGCGGTGCACACCTTAATCCTGCCGTAACTATTGGCCTTGCCATTGCAGGGAAGTTCAGCTGGGCACTCGCACCTACCTATATTGCAGCCCAATTTATTGGCGCCATGTTAGGTGCCTTTTTGGTATGGCTCCTTTTTAAGGATTTTTATGCAGGAACAGAAGATCAAGGTGCGAAACAAGCGACTTTTTGTACAGCCCCTGCTATCCCAAATACAGTTTCAAACCTCATCAGTGAAATCATTGGAACCTTTGTCCTGATATTCGTAATATTTCATTTTACGAATGCTGATATGGGTGTAGACAAGAATCCTATTGGACTTGGCTCCATTGGTGCATTACCGGTTACATTATTAGTATGGGCAATTGGCTTATCCCTTGGAGGTACAACTGGTTATGCTATTAACCCGGCAAGAGATTTGGGACCTCGTATTATGCACGCTATATTACCAATAGCCGGCAAAGGGAACAGCAACTGGGGTTATGCGTGGATTCCGGTAATTGGCCCGATTATAGGCTGTGCAATCGCTGCTGCGCTTTATATTTGTATCAATAGCTAGTTTTAACATAAGAAAGGGGCACAGATTGATGATTTGTGCCCCTTTCTCATATCTTAATATCTTAGGCTAAAGAATTTGCATTCTTTTGTACAGTAAAGATCTATAAGCATCTGAAACAGGAACAATCTTGCGATTAACGATAAGTGTTCCTCCTTCTATAGTATCAATTTTACTTACATTAACGATAAACGAACGATGTACTCTAATAAAGATATTCTTAGACAACTTCTCTTCTACTGATTTTAATGAAGAATGTATAGAATACTCCCCATCAGCAACGTTAATGCGAACATAGTCGCCCTGTGCCTCCATATACAAAATATCATTAACCTTAAGTCTTCGTACGATATTTGAGTCTCTGATAAACACGAATTCGTCATCTTTATCGGCCTGGTTCAAGCTTTTGGTCAACAACATTCTTTTTGCTTTCTCTACGGCTATCAAAAAACGCGCAGGAGTAACTGGTTTGATCAGGAAATCTACTACATTTAAATCGAATGCCTCTGCGGCATAATCTGTTGCTGAAGTTGTAAAAATAACCATCGGCCTTTTATCTCCTAAGCTTTTAATCAGATCAATGCCGCTCATATCTGGCATCTCAATATCCAGAAATAAGACATCTACATTATTTGTTTGCAATTGCTCATACGCGATTAAGGCATCGGCACATTCGCCTACCACAGCCAGACCAGAGGCCATGCTAATCAGTTTTTTCATAACCGTAAGCGCTATAATATTATCATCAACTACTAAGCAATTCATTTGGATTTGGGAATGATTACTCTAAAATAGCCATTATAGCGATAACATTAAATAGAACAACTGCACTGAATGAATTGAACAGAGAACCTTACTATACTGCTAAAACATCAGTAATAGCCTTATAAAGCGCTATAATCTTGATTCCTATTCAGCTTATGATAGTAAATATAAGACACGGCAAGTATTGCGAAAACAACAAGTGGGAAGATCGCCTGTCCACCGAAGCCGTCCACAGCCCAATGACTGATAGAGGCAAAAATAAAGTCGAATCCAAAACCTGCATACACCCATTCTTTTACTCGTCCTTTAATTTTAGGAATAACAAGTGCAATTGAGCCTGCTACTTTAAAAACAACAAGTGCAACACCAAAGTACTCTGGATATCCGAGATGTCTGATACCCTCCTTAGCCATTTCTGTTTGCGATGTTAATGCTGGCATTACGCCTTCAAATAAAAAAATAAGTATCGTGGCTGCCCAGAAGATGATTTTTTCTTTTTTCATTATAGTATGGTTTTAAGTGTTTAATTATAACATAAAATTATAGTCTATATCTGAATATGAAAAGAAGAAAAACGACAACTTAAGGGGGGACATGCGACATCACTTAAACAAATAAAGCCCAACAATGTTGGGCTTTAAATCTATCCTGCGGAGAGTGAGAGATTCGAACTCTCGATACCCTTTTGGAGTATACACACTTTCCAGGCGTGCTCCTTCGACCACTCGGACAACTCTCCGTTTTGCGGATTGCAAAAGTAGAAAAAATATTGAATGCTAAGGAATATTAATCGATAACAGTAACTTTCAACATATTTGTCTTCCCTTTACGTTCCATTGGAATGGCCGCAGTGTTAATGATTACATCACCACTTTTAACTAGTTTCTTAGCTTTAAGCAAGTTATTTACATCCTGAATTGTTTCGTCAGTACTCTCAAACTTATCATAATAGAAGCCCTGAACACCCCATAGCAAGCTTAAGCTATTTAATAAACTTTTATTACTTGTAAAGATATATGTATGTGCTTTTGGTCTATGACTAGAAATTTCAAATGCAGTATAGCCACTTACAGTCATAGATACGATACCTGCTGCATTCGTTTGTTTAGATAAGAAACATGCTGTATCACATACTGCATCACTTAAGAAACTTTCAGCTTTTGGCTTTAAGAATTTCTCTGGATGGAATGGATAATTATTCTGCTCTATATTCTGGATAATTTTTTGCATAGTCTCAATAACGATCAATGGAAACTCTCCAACAGAAGTTTCTCCACTAAGCATTACAGCATCAGCACCATCAAGAACTGAATTCGCAACATCATTCACCTCAGCGCGTGTAGGTCTAGGCGTAGTAATCATGCTTTCCAACATTTGAGTAGCAACAATTACAGGTTTAGAAGCTGCACGACATTTCTGAACGATCATTTTTTGCAACAAGGGAACTTCTTCCATTGGCATTTCCACTCCAAGGTCACCACGGGCAACCATAATACCGTCTGAAACTGCAATGATTTCATCAATATTTGCAATCGCCTCAGGTTTCTCAATCTTAGCAATTACACGGGCACTTTTACCTCTTTGTTTGATAATATCTTTTAATTCAATGATATCTTCTGCATTACGTACAAAAGAAAGACCGATCCATTCTACATCGTTTTCGAGAACAAATTCAAGGTTTTTACGATCTTCAATGGTAAGAGAAGGAATAGAAACTTTTGTATTTGGTAGGTTTACACCTTTTCTTGAAGTCAGGATCCCACCATGAACAACCTCACATAACACCTCGTCTTCAAGATTCGTTTCAATTACACGCATTTGCAGTTTACCGTCATCCAAAAGGATAATTTCACCTGCTTTAACATCTTTGGGAAATGATTCATATGTGATATAAATCCGCTCTTCATTACCCACACATTCCTTAGTCGTAATTACCGTTCTAGCCCCATTAACAAGCTGTATACCACCGTCTTTAACTATGCCAATTCTAATTTTAGGCCCCTGCAAATCGGCAAGAATTCCTACATTGTAATTGTGCTTTTCATTAAGGGTCCTAATGGTATCCAGAACTTCCTGGTGATCTGCCTGTGAACCGTGAGAAAAATTCAAACGGCAAACATCCAGTCCGGCATTGAACATACTATATAAAACATCTGGTTTTGCTGAGGCGGGGCCTAAAGTGGCTACGATTTTTGTTCTTGAATGAAATGGTTTCATTGAGTTATTTTAATTTTATTACAGACCAACAAAATAAGCATCTATAAATAAAAAAAACCGATGCCAGTCTAATTTATTAATCTATCTGTTTGGTTACGTAAATTCAAATATAGTGTATTTTATACACCTTTAAATATAAATTTTACATTACTAAATTCTCTTTCGATTTCAATTTAGATGGATCTATTTGCGCAGCCACCTGAATATCAGGCAGTTTATTAAGACCCGCCAAAATATAATTTAAATCTTCCTTATCAATATACTGATGAATAACCATAAAAAAATCGACCTTATTCATCTCTGGAATTAAAAATCCTTCAGCATTTCGGTTGTTAATTATGTAATATTCGATCTCTCCTTGCTCAACAAAAAAATAATATTTTGAAAAAGAAAGAGGCTCTTCATCAATATTAAAATAAACTTCGTGGTCATCAATCTTTTCAAAATCAAAGTTTAATCTTGTATTAATTTGATGACACAGCACATAATCCTTTAAGGATGCAGTAATAGCAATTAACACAAAGTCTAGATCTAAGGAAAGTTTTAGGTAAGTTTTGTTCAAAACAGAATATTTTACGGAAATACGAAATTATAAAACTAATTTTACATTGATGTTCAAAATAAAAACATTAAAATTGGCAGAGAAATAAAAACATTTGAAATGTGTAAATATTTATTTTTCTTTGCACTGAATTATTTAACCATTAAATTATAACATTATGTCTGATATTGCTTCAAGAGTTAAGGCTATTATCGTTGAAAAATTAGGTGTGGATGAAAACGAAGTTACACCAGAAGCTTCTTTCACTAACGACTTGGGTGCGGATTCTTTGGATACAGTAGAACTTATTATGGAGTTTGAAAAAGAATTCAATGTAGCAATCCCTGATGATCAGGCTGAGACCATTGGTACAGTTGGTCAAGCAATTGCTTACTTAGAGAAAAACGTTAAGTAAAAATACGGTTTCCGTATAATCCGTATAAATGGAATTAAAAAGAGTAGTAGTTACAGGGTTAGGTGCGCTCACTCCAATCGGCAATACCATTCCAGAGTTCTGGGATGGATTGGTTAATGGGGTGAGTGGTGCCGGCCCTATTACCGGTTTTGACACTTCAAAATTCAAGACAAAATTTGCATGCGAGCTTAAAAACTTCAATGCTGAAGATTTTTTAGATAGAAAAGAGGCTCGCAAATTAGACCCATTTGTTCAATATGCGATCGTTTCGACTGATGAGGCTGTAAAAGACGGTAATTTCGACTTTTCCCAATTAGATACCAATCGTATTGGTGTAATCTGGGGTTCTGGTATTGGCGGTTTTAAAACGTTTCAGGATGAAATGAAGAACTTCTTTTTAGGTGATGGTACGCCACGCATAAATCCGTTCTTTATTCCAAAAGTAATTATTGACATTGTTCCTGGGCATATTTCCATAAAATATGGACTTAGAGGCCCTAATTTCGCTACAGTTTCTGCCTGTGCTTCATCTACAAATGCAATGATTGATGCTTACAACTATATTCGTTTGAATATGTGTGATGTTATCATCAGTGGTGGTTCAGAAGCGATCATTAATGAAGCTGGTATTGGCGGATTCAATGCAATGCATGCCCTTTCAACAAGAAATGATGATCCTAAAACTGCTTCCAGACCGTTTGATAAAGACCGTGATGGTTTTGTTGCCGGTGAAGGAGCTGGGACAATCATTTTGGAAGAGCTAGAGCATGCTAAAAAACGTGGTGCAAAAATCTATGCTGAATTAGTTGGCGGGGGAATGAGTGCTGATGCAAATCATATTACGGCTCCACATCCTCAGGGACTTGGCGCCAGAATGGTAATGCAAAATGCATTAAACGATGCCGGAATGACAACAGCAGACATTGATTACATTAACGTTCATGGTACCTCAACTCCCCTTGGAGACATCTCTGAAAGCAGGGCAATTGTGGACCTTTTTGGCGAAGATGCTTACAAGCTGAACATTAGTTCAACAAAATCAATGACAGGTCACTTATTGGGTGCTGCAGGTGCAATAGAAGCTATTGCTGCAATTCTTGCAGTTAAGAACGATATTGTTCCACCTACAATTAATCATTTCAATGATGACCCTGAATGTGATCCGAAATTAAATTTCACGTTTAACAAGGCGCAAAAACGTACCATCCGTGCTGCTCAAAGTAATACCTTTGGCTTTGGTGGTCATAATGCGTCTGTGATTTTCAAGAAATACGAAGAATAAGTCGCTTTATGTAGGAAGCTCCAGTATGTTGCTTCCTTTAATTTTTTAATATTTAATGCCATTATTTGATCTGTATAAGCTCTATCTGTCACCAGATAAAGTCTTTATAAGAAAATTGAAAAACATTTTAGGCTTCGTGCCTGGAAATGCTATTTTGTACAAAATGGCATTCAGGCACAGGTCTGTGGCAAAGATTTTAAAGAATGGAACCAGGAGCAGCAATGAACGTCTTGAGTTTTTAGGTGATGCAGTATTGGGTTCTGTAATTGCTGAATTGCTATTCAAAAACTACCCATACAAAGAAGAAGGATTTCTTACAGAGATGCGCTCAAAAATTGTAAATCGTGCAAATCTAAATCAACTGGCCCGTAAAATGGGTTTCGATCAACTGATTGTGTTTGATCAAAAAGCTGTAAATGTTCAAACTAAACATCACTCTATGCTTGGTGATGCATTTGAAGCACTCATCGGTGCAATCTATCTTGACAAAGGGTATAACTTTACCAAAGATTTCCTTCACAAAAGAATTGTTAAGCCATATATTGATATTAATACTCTTGAACAGACTGAAACCAATTTTAAGAGTAAACTCATAGAATGGTGTCAACGTCATGGTAAAGATATTACTTTTGATATGGTTGAAAATGGAGAGGGAGAAAGTAGCAAGTTATTCACCATTCAAGCTGTTATCGAGGGAGAGAGCTATGGTATAGGTAGAGATTACAATAAGAAAAATGCTGAGAAGTTAGCTGCAGAAAAAACCTGCGAAGCGCTTTCAATTTAATTTTTCTTATCTTTTCTAAGCGTATCTGTATAATTCTTATAGGAATCCCTGATATACTTTATAGCATCATACTGTGCCCAGTTTTTGGCCTTTTCATATTCTGGACGGTAATCTAACATGAATTTCTCCAGATCTTCGCCTTTCAAATCTGTATTATTTTGGATTAAATACTCATTAAAAAATCCATCTATCTTAGTTTGCTGTAATTCAGTCTCATAGTATCGTCCAAACCTTCTGGCATTCTTTGGCGTTCTTCCAACCAATTCATATACTGCTGTTAAAGGCTTAAACAAAAAAGCCAGAAAGGGAGGTTTACCTTGATAGAATGAACCTTTATTCTTATAATCTCTTTTAAGTTCCTGTAATTCCTGTTTTTTAGACTGCCCACTAATATCGACTTGCCGTAACATTCTACCTCTTTCCAGATAAACAAGCTGATCTTTACTACCGGCAACAATAATCTCTGCATCGGAATAATCTCTTTTAATTACTAAAATTGTATCGCCTGTAAGGGCTTTAATCTGATATATGCCCAAATCATTACTGAGCACTTTAAATCCTGATCGCTTATTTGTGAGCTCTGCACCTGCCACCCGATTTAGTGTGCCTTTCTCAAATACAGCCCCTCCTAATAGAAACTCCTGGCCCATAGCTGCAGGGGTAGCAAACAGGATAAACATCCAAAACAATAAAATATTTAAAGGATTAAACTTCATTTCATGTAAAACTAACCATTGTTTGGCAATTACCTTAGTTAAAAAAAGTTAAATGACCAGAAAAAGCCAATAAATTATATCTTTGCACATGATAAAATCAATGACAGGATATGGCCTGGCCTCTACAGATCATCAAAATGTAAAATTTTCGGTAGAGATAAAATCCCTAAACAGTAAGTTTTTAGAACTGAATCTAAAATTACCTAAAGCCTTTTCAGATAAGGAATTACTGTTACGCAACATTTGCAGTAAAGAAATAGAACGCGGAAAAGCAAGTGTTTCTATAAATATTGAACGTGGAGAAGAGGCTTTAAAAGGAGCAACTATCAATGCAGCATTGTTGAGTAAGTATTATAAAGAACTGGAAGAAATCAACATCAGTTTAGGTGCGAATTCGACTAATCTATTACAAGCTGTTCTTAATTTTCCGGACGTAATTAGTTATGTTGAAGATGAGATAAGTGAAAATGATTGGGTTATTTTAAACAGCGCTTTCACTAAAGCGCTTGAAAATTTCAATAATTTCAGAGAGACAGAAGGAAATGTTTTAAAAGCAGATCTTGAGCTTAGAATTAAAAATATCCTTAGCTTTTTTAGTCAGATTGAAGTGTTGGAACCTCTAAGGATCCCACAAATTAAAAATCGACTGAACCAGTTTTTAGAAGATAATGTTGGCAAAATCAACGTTGATCAGAACCGTTTAGAGCAGGAATTGATCTATTATATAGATAAATTAGATATTACTGAAGAAAAGATCCGCTTAAGAAGTCATTGTGATTATTTTATTGATACTTTAAAAAGTAAAGATGCCAATGGTAAAAAACTTGGTTTCATTTCTCAGGAAATAGGACGTGAGATCAATACAATGGGAGCAAAAGCAAATGATGCACAAATTCAGCAGCTTGTTGTAGGCATGAAAGAAGAACTTGAAAAGATTAAAGAACAACTATTAAACGTTTTGTAAGTACCAATGAAACAAGGTAAACTAATTATATTTTCTGCACCTTCTGGAGCAGGTAAAACTACTATCGTTAAACACTTACTTACGAAGTTCCCTTCATTAAGCTTCTCTATATCAGCTACTACTCGTGAATCCCGTGGGGATGAAAAAAATGAAAAAGACTATTATTTCATTTCTAAAGAAGACTTTCTGCATAGGGTTGCACTTCATGAATTTGTGGAATTTGAAGAAGTATACAGCGGTACATTCTATGGCACTCTAAGGTCTGAAATTCAACGTATATGGGACAACGACCAACATGTTATATTTGATATTGATGTAGAAGGCGGTTTGCGTTTAAAACGTAAATACGAAGAAGAAGCGTTAGCTATATTTGTACAACCACCATCTTTAGAGGTACTGAAAGAGCGTTTAACTGGTAGAGGTACTGACAGTAAAGAAAAGCTTCAGGAACGCTTTATAAAGGCTGAAAAAGAATTGGCTTATGCTGATAAATTTGATGTAATCCTGAAAAATTTTGATTTGCAAACGGCTTGTCTTGAGGCAGAGAAATTAGTAGGAGACTTCTTAAAAAAATAAAACCCATATTGAGTGATGAAAACCGGACTTTTCTTTGGCTCCTTTAATCCCATACATATTGGCCATTTAATTATAGCAAATTATATGGCTGGTTTTTCGGGTTTAAAGGAAGTCTGGCTTGTTGTTTCTCCACATAATCCGTTAAAAAATAAGAACAGCCTCTCAAACATGTACGACAGGCTGGAAATGGCCAGATTGGCGACTGAAACATCTGAACAGATTAAAATCAGCGATATTGAGTTTAATCTACCTCAACCCTCCTTTACCATCGATACTTTAGCTTATTTACAGGAAAAATACCCTGGTAAAGAATTCGCATTGATTATGGGGGCAGATAACCTGGCTTCCTTTAAGAAATGGAAAAATTACGAAGTCATTTTAAAAAATTACCAAATCTACGTATATCCAAGACCTGGTGCTGACATATCGGAATGGGTTAACCATCCTTCTGTTATCATTACAGAAACACCTCAGATGGACATTTCTTCAACATTCATTCGTAAAGGAATTGCTGCAGGCAAAAATGTACAATACTTTGTTCCCGATAATGTTCTGTCATTTATTGACAGCAAAAACATGTACCGTTAAGTTCTATAAATCAGAAATATGGTTGGCTTCTTATGTAGGTCGATACGTTCCTGACGCCACTGTCCAATAGACATCGTTTTTACAAATTCATCCTCTCCAGTTAAGTTACAGGCAATGCAAAGCAATGTTTGTGCAGCGGTATTTTTTAGAATATCTTCAAAAAGGTGATTATTACGGAAAGGAGTTTCAATAAACATTTGTGTCTGCTTATTCTTTTGAGCCAACTGTTCTAATTCCTTAATTCTCCTACCTCTTTCTGCTTTATCAATAGGCAAATAACCATTAAAGGTAAAGCTCTGTCCATTAAATCCTGAAGCCATTAATGCCAGCAAAATAGAACTTGGCCCCACCAATGGTACCACTTTAATTCCACGTTTATGAGCTTCAAGGATAACTTCTGCTCCAGGGTCAGCTATTCCCGGACAACCCGCCTCACTCATCAATCCTACATCTTTTCCCGTCATCAGTTCCTTAAAATAAGGCACCATAGACTCATTACGCTTATGTTTCCCATAATCATGAATAACAAGCTCACTTTGAGGTATTTTTATTCCCGCCTCCTTAAGAAACTTCCTTGCTGTTTTCTCATTTTCAACAATATATGTGCTTAAAGAATTAATGGTATCACCCAAAAAAGCAGTAAAAGATTTTTGAGCTGCATTGTCTGCCAGTGGAACAGGGATTAGAAATAGTGTACCTTTTGTCATTCTGAATTATGATTTTAAATACAAAAATAGCAGAATTATTTGCGCTAAAGCATATAATCCTGGATATAAATAGTGTTATGCTTATGCCATCTTAACAAATTATTACGTTATTACCATTAAAAAAAAGGTAAATTGTATATCAGAATTTTAATTAAAATGGCCAGACAAAGCCATTAAACAAATTTTATTGGGAGATCGCGCAACATCACATTGTAATATTTTAGCAGACATATTAAACTTTATACAAGTTTTGGAACTCAAATTGATAGAATAAAAACGTTAGGTAAATTTAACACACACACAAATGAAAAACATGATCAAATTACCGGCTATTGTGCTTGGGCTAATGCTCATGCTAACCGGAAGCACACAAAAGGCTATGGCTCAAGATGATGACATATCATTACAGTCGTTTTACGACGAGCTTTCTCCTTATGGAACCTGGATTCAGGATCCTCAATATGGTTACGTATGGAGACCAGATGTGGAACAAAGCGACTTCAGGCCTTATTACACAAATGGCCGTTGGGCTATGACTGAATATGGAAATACATGGGTATCTAATTATGATTGGGGTTGGGCACCTTTCCATTATGGAAGATGGGTCTATAACCGCTACAGTCAATGGGTTTGGATTCCAGATACCACATGGGGACCAGCATGGGTAAGCTGGAGAACTGGCGGTGGATATTATGGCTGGGCACCAATGGGCCCTGGAATGAATGTAAATATTAACTTTAGCATTCCGGACCTATGGTGGGTATTTGTTCCTCAAAGGAATATTTATTATGATAGTTTCCCAAGATATTACTCCCGTAGGAATGTGACCATCATTCATAATACGACTATCATTAACAATACCTATGTAAATAATAGGCGTTCATATTATACAGGTCCTAGAGCAGATGATATCAGACGTGCAACAAGGCAAGATGTAAGAGTTTACAATGTAAACAATACAACCAGACCAAGTAGAAGCAATATTAGTGGCAATAATTTAAACATCTATAGTCCAAGACCAAGCAGAGGTAATACGAATGCTAATGCAAGACCTAGAGAAGCAATAAGAGGTGAAGGTTATACGACTGCGAGACCTGATAGAAATTCAAATGGGAACTCCAACTCTCGTCCTTCAAGAGGAGATAATCAGGGAAATAATAATCCTGGGAACATGAGACCTTCAAGAGAAAACAGGCCTAATGTTAACTCTGGATCAGAATCAGGAAGACCAACATTTGATAACAATTCAAGGCCTTCAAGAACAGAATCTCGTGATCGTAATGAAAACCAATCTGGAAGACCTGAAAGAGTAAGTCCACCGAGAGAAATGCCTGCTCAAAGGCCTGAACAAAATCAAACATTCCCTCAGCAACAACCTGAGCGTAGAGAGCGAGTAGACCGCAGCAACGGAGGAACAACACGTCCTGAACGTACCCAACGTCCTGCTCCTGTGCAAAGAGAAATGCCAACACAGCAGCAGTCAAGGCCAATGCAGCCTCAACGTCAGGAAAGCAGACCAGCCCCTACTCAAAGGCCAGAAATGCAAAGACCTGAGCGTGCGCCTCAAAGTGTACAACCTTCAAGAAGTAGTGAAGGCAGAGGTCACCAAGGCGGAGGAAGGTCAGAAAGTTCAAGACCTAGTCGTGGCGAAAGAGGTTAATAAACCATGCTAATTCTGAAAAACCGGCGATTATAATCGCCGGTTTTTCTTTTATATATTATAATTATCTTTGCAGCCGCATCAAGCGAACAGGCTTAATTCTTTATGATTCATCCAGAAATAGAAAAACGAAAAACATTCGCCATCATCAGTCACCCCGATGCCGGCAAAACAACCTTAACAGAGAAGTTCCTGCTATTTGGAGGCGCCATCAATACTGCCGGAGCAGTAAAACGGAATAAGGCAAACCAAAGCAATACTTCCGATTTTATGGAAATAGAAAAACAGCGTGGGATTTCTGTGGCAACTTCTGTGATGGGTTTTGAATATGGCGACAAGCGCATTAATATATTAGACACCCCCGGTCACAAGGATTTTGCTGAAGACACCTACCGTACTTTATCTGCTGTAGACAGTGTTATCCTTGTCGTAGACTGTGTAAAAGGAGTTGAGGAACAAACGGAAAAACTAATGTCCGTTTGTAGAATGCGAAATACCCCTGTCATCATTTTTATCAATAAAATGGATCGTGAGGGTAAAGATGCATTCGATCTGCTTGAAGAAATAGAAAGTAAGTTAAATATTAGTCTTTGTCCTTTATCCTGGCCAATTGGTCAAGGACACACTTTTAAAGGCGTATACAGTATATATAACAAACACTTAAACCTGTTTAAATCTGACAAATCTAAAATCACAGAGCCCGTTATTGAGGTGAATGACCTAAATGATGAAAACCTAACTAATTTCTTAAAGCCTAAAGAACTTGATGGTTTAAAAGGCGATTTAGAACTGGTAGAGGGGGTTTATGGAGAATTAGATAAAAACATGTATACAGAAGGTTTATTAGCCCCTGTATTTTTTGGAAGTGCGATCAACAACTTCGGAATCAAGGAACTGCTGGATACATTTATCAATATTGCTCCAAGTCCCAGAGGACGTGAGGCTGAAGAGCGTGAAGTTGCTGCCGAAGAAAAGAATTTCTCAGGTTTTGTATTTAAAATTCATGCAAACCTGGACCCAAAACATCGTGATAGGATTGCTTTTATGAGAGTTTGTTCAGGTAAATTTGAACGTAATAAATTCTATTATCACACCCGTCAGGAAAAGAAATTAAAATTCTCCAACCCGATGGATTTTATGGCCAATGAAAAGAGTATTGTTGAAGAAGCATGGCCAGGGGATGTTGTAGGACTTTACGACAGTGGAAACTTTAAAATAGGTGACACCTTAACTGAAGGAGAAAAACTTCAATTTAAAGGCATTCCCAGCTTCTCTCCTGAAATATTTAAGGAATTAGAGAACAGGGACCCTCTAAAGACCAAACAGCTGGAAAAAGGCATACAGCAACTTACAGAAGAAGGTGTGGCCCAATTGTTCATCATGCAACCCGGAAACCGAAAAGTTGTAGGAGCTGTTGGGGATCTTCAGTTTGAGGTAATTGCTTTTCGGCTAGAGCATGAATATGGCGCAAAAGCAGCATTTAGAATGCTTAGTTATACCCGTTCAAATTGGATAACCGCAAAAGATAAAACCAAACTTGCAGAATTTCTCAAAAGAAAACAGGCTCACATTGGGACAGATAAAGATGGTAACCCGGTTTACCTTGCAGATAATGAGTTTATGATTAATATGACTATGCGGGATTATCCCGATATTGAGTTTCATAAAACCTCAGAGTTTTAATACAAAATTGCCCTGTATCAGTTGATACAGGGCAATTTTGTATAATATTTAGCTTTTTTTTAAGATACTTATTTCAACAATGATGCTATTGCCTCATGTGTTTTTTCAAACTTAAATTGAGACAACACTTCGGCCATCATACCTTCAATTTCATCATTACAAAGGTTACCGATACTGCCTTCATGAGTATGGTTTACTGATTTCCCTGGCTTAAATGTCCCATTATCAATAGATTCTCCAACTATTTTATAAGCCTCTCTAAAAGGAGTCCCCTTAAGTGCAAGTTCATTCACTACCTCTACACTAAATAAATAAGCATACTTTTTATCGTCAAGAATAGCATCTTTAATGCTGATATTCTGCAGCATGAAAGTCGTCATTTCCAGGCATTCATTTAAAGAGGTGATAGCAGGAAAAAGGTTTTCTTTTAGCAACTGTAAATCACGATGATACCCTGAAGGAAGGTTCGTAGTCATTAATGCAATCTCATTTGGCAAAGCCTGTATCTTATTACAACGTGAACGAATCAGCTCAAATACATCTGGGTTCTTTTTATGCGGCATTATGCTGGACCCTGTAGTTAATTCGTCAGGGAAGCTGATAAATCCGAAATTTTGATTGATAAACAGACAGACATCCATTGCCATTTTTGCTAACGATGCAGCAACGGAAGACATTGCCTGTGCCAGTGTTCTCTCTGTTTTACCTCTTCCCATTTGTGCATATACAACATTGTAATTCAATCGCTCAAATCCAAGTAATTGTGTAGTCATTGTCCTGTTTAAGGGGAAGGAAGAGCCATAACCCGCAGCAGAGCCTAATGGGTTCTTATTGCAAATCTTCCATGCAGCCAGCATCATCTCCATATCGTCAACCAAGCTTTCGGCATAAGCCCCAAACCATAATCCGAAAGATGATGGCATAGCAATTTGCAAGTGAGTATAGCCTGGCAATAACTTATCTTTATGGGTATTACTTAACGAAATGAGCTGTCCGAATAAAACATTGGTATTACCTACCATTTCTTCAATACAACTTCTGAAATACAGTTTCAGATCAACCAAAACCTGGTCATTGCGTGAGCGTCCGCTGTGTATTTTTTTACCGGCTTCACCAATCCGTTGTGTCAACAGCCATTCTACCTGAGAATGGACATCTTCAACTGTATCTTCAATAACAAACTTCCCAGCTGCTATCTCTTCATATATATTTTTTAATTCCTTTTGAATCTCGGCAAGTTCAGCAGCAGTAAGCAAGCCAATACTTTCCAACATCTCTACGTGAGCCAATGACCCTAAAACATCAAAAGCTGCCATCTGCAAGTCCAGTTCCCTGTCTTTACCCACCGTAAAGGTTTCTATATCCTTATTTACATCAATGTTTTTTTGCCAGATTTTCATGTATCAATTTATCTTAAAATAATTCTATTTACCCTGAACTACAGGTTTTAGCATTGCTATATAAAGCTCAATGCCTTCTTCAATCTCCTGGGTATAAACATACTCATCAGCCATGTGCGACCGTGCAGAATCTCCAGGGCCAACTTTTAGCGAAGGAATACTCAGTAAAGCCTGATCAGAAGTAGTTGGAGAACCATAAGTAGTCCGTCCTAAACCAAGCCCCGACTGTACAATGGGATGCTCTTTATCAATAGATGAAGGTTTTAGCCTTATTGAACGGGGTTTTACATCACAGTCAACATTAGTCCTGATAATTTTCAATACTTCTTCATTTGTATACGCATCCGTTACGCGGACATCAACTGTAAAAGTGCAGGTAGCAGGAACAACATTATGTTGAGAACCAGCATTGATGATGGTTACGGACATCTTTAAAGGGCCAAACATTTCTGACACTTTTGAAAAACGATAACTTCTGAACCATTCAATATCTTTCAGTGCCTTATAAATGGCATTGCCCCCCTCTTCACGTGCAGCATGTCCCGCTTTTCCATGAACAGTACAATCAAGCACCAGCAATCCTCTTTCAGCAATAGCCAGGTTCATTAGTGTTGGTTCACCTACAATGGCAAATTCCAGTTCACCCAAATCAGGAAGCACATACTCCAAACCATTGTTCCCGGATATCTCCTCCTCTGCGGTAGTAGCCAAACAGATGTTATAACTTAATCCTTCTTCCTCATAATAGTAAAGAAACGTCGCTATTAGTGAAACAAGGCATCCTCCTGCATCATTACTGCCTAATCCATATAACTTTCCATCTTCCACTGCAGCGTCGTAAGGATCGCGTGTATAGCCCGAATTTGGCTTCACTGTGTCATGATGAGAATTTAGCAATAAAGTAGGCTTAGCCGCATCAAAGTGTTTATTGTAAGCCCATACATTATTCAGCTTACGGCTTGTTATAATATTCCGCTCCTGTAAAAAATACTCAATGGCATCAGCGGTCTTATCTTCTTCTTTGCTAAAGGACTGAATGCTGATCAATTGTTTCAACAATTCCAGACTATCCTTTTGCAGTTGATCGATTGTCATAGTTATTCGTTTGTGTACAAAGCTCCTGCTTTAGTTGCCGAAAGCTTAATCCCTTTTATTAAAGAAGAGCTAAATCCATTATGTTCCATTTCATTCAATCCTGCAATAGTACATCCTTTTGGAGATGTTACTTTATCGATTTCCTGTTCCGGATGCGATTGCATCAACAACAATAAATCTGCAGCACCTTTAGCTGTTTGTACGGCCATTTTTAAAGCTTCATCAGCATGAAAACCAATTTCAACCCCACCTTGAGAGGCAGCCCTGATTGCTCTTAAAAAAAATGCAATTCCACAAGCACATAATGCCGTTGCAGAAGTCATCAGATCTTCATTGATCTTAACTACAGATCCCACAGTTTCAAACATGCGAATTACCTCTTCCACATTTTCTGTTGTCGCATTATCCGTAGCTACACAAGTCATGGATTGCCCAATGGCTATTGCTGTATTTGGCATAGCGCGAATTACCTGTACCTCTTCTCCCAGTTTACTGCGAATATCTAAACAGCTTACACCAGAAGCAACAGAAATAAATACATGCTTATTCGCATCAACAACCTGTTCTATTTGCGAAAGTAAACTATTCAATTGTTGCGGCAATACGGCTAATACCACAATATCAGCACCAGCAACTACTGCTGCATTATCATTACTTACTATAAATCCCTCTTCAGCAAGATTACTCAGGCCAGAAATATTTCTTCTTGTTAAACTGATCTGTCCCGGTTCAGCATAGTTAGATTTTACCAATCCTTTGGCTAAAGAAATACCTATGTTTCCACTTCCCAAAATGGCTATCTTGCCCTTAAACTTGTTCATATTTACTTGATTAATCTGGTTCCGAAATTATTTCCGCTAATTTGAGGTAATTCATCTGCTTTACCTATATATACTGTCGATACGCCGCTTTTAATCGCCTCAAAAGCATTGTGCAATTTAGGGATCATTCCACCCGAAACCACACCTTCATCTTTTAATGTTTCAAATTGCTCCATTCTGATCTCAGTTACCAATGAATTATCATCATCCACATTACGCATTACCCCTCTTTTTTCAAAACAATAAATCAATGAAGTATCATAAGTGGAAGACATTGCCACAGCCACTGCAGAAGCAATTGTATCCGCATTTGTATTTAATAGTTGAGTATCCCCATCATGTGTTATAGCACAAAATACAGGTACCAAACCAGCATTCAACAAACTACTTAAAGTTTCTGAGGAAACAGAAGAAGCATCCAGATCACCGACAAAGCCATAATCAATGTCTTTAACCGGTCTTTTAACAGCTTTAATCACATTCCCATCAGCTCCAGTAAGGCCAATAGCATTACAGCCCTTAGCCTGTAATTGAGCCACCATATTCTTATTGATCAGGCCGGCATAAACCATAGTTACCACCCGAAGTGTATCAATATCAGTTATCCTTCTACCATCAACCATTTTTGCTTCAATACCGAGCGAGGCACCCAGTTCAGTAGCAATCTTTCCACCACCGTGTATTAAAATCTTATCTCCAGGGATTGCAGTAAAGTCCAGTAAAAACTGATGCAGCTTTTCCGAGTTATCAATAACATTTCCCCCAATTTTAATTACACTTAGCTTCTTCATATTATAATTTTTCTAGTAGTTGCTTCAATACAGCTTGTGCTGCCCATAAACGGTTTCCTGCCTCATGAATAACAAGTGAATTTGGACCATCCAATATTTCCGAAGAAAGCTCCAGATCACGACGTACCGGCAAGCAATGCATTACTTTTGCATCATTTGTCTCTTTTAACTTATCATTGTTCAGCATCCATCCTTCTGGAAAAGGAAGTACTTTACCATATTCCTTATAGCTCGACCAATTTTTTACATATATGTAATCGGCTCCCGCCAAAGCTTCATCCAGATTATGCGTAATGTTGGCTCCTGGTGTAAAATCCTCATTCAATTCGTAACCTTCAGGCTGTGCAATGGTAAAATCAAGCATCCCCTCTTCTTGTGCTTTACACATCCATTCTGCAAAAGAATTCGGCACAGCTTGTGGTAATGCCTTAATATGAGGAGCCCAGGCTAAAACAACCTTAGGTTTAGCCATTCCCTTCCATGTTTCCTTGATAGTTATCAAGTCAGCTAAACTTTGCAAAGGATGTCGTGTAGCACTTTCAAGACTCACTACTGGTACTTTACAGAATTCTATGAACTTATTGAAGAAATCTTCGTTATAATCTTCATCCCTATCTACTAGTTTTGGAAATGAACGTAAGCCAAGAATATCACAATACTGCCCCATTACAGCAGCAGCCTCCCGGATATGCTCTACAGTTGAGCCATTCATAACCACTCCGTCCTGAGTTTCAAGTGCCCAACCTTCTTTGTCCATGTTCATTACCATCACATTCATCCCCAAATTTAGGGCTGCTTTTTGGGTGCTTAAACGGGTGCGTAAACTTGGGTTTAAAAAAACAAGGCCTATTGTCTTATTCTTTCCCAGGTGCTGATGAGCATATGGGCTTTCTTTAAGTGCCAATGCGTCTTTTACCAATTGGCTGATGTCTTGCACATCATTTACTGAAGTGAATTGGTTCATGCTTTTAAAGCGGTTTTAAAGTCGTTTAAAAATTGATCTGCCTGATCTTTAGTTAAATTTAAAGCAGGCAGTAGTCTGATTACGTTAGGTTTTGCCTCTCCTGTAAATATTTTATATTTAAAAAGAAGGTCTTTTTTTACGTTGGATTGATTTTCAGAAAGATCAATACCAATCATCAAACCACGCCCACGTACTTCATTGATTCCTTCTATCTTTTTAAGCTCATCAATCAGATAGGTTCCTATCTCTTCTGCATTTTTGAGCAAATTATCCTGTTCTATGACTTCCAATACTGCCAATGCTGCTGCACAAGCCAAGTGATTCCCTCCAAAAGTGGTCCCTAACATACCATGCCAAGGCTTAAGTTTAGGAGCTATTGAAATACCTGCTATTGGAAAGCCGTTACCCATTCCCTTTGCCATGGTATAAATATCAGCTTCAACACCTGCATAATCATGCGAGTAAAACAAGCCTGTTCTACCATAACCACATTGCACACTGTCAGCAATATATACAGCATTGTATTGATCACAAAGTGAACGGATTTTTTGCAAGAAGCTAATCGAAGCTTCCTGAATTCCCCCGACACCTTGTATACCTTCAATAATTACCGCAGTAATTTCATTTCCGTATGCAGCAAAGGCATCTGCTAAAGCAGCCTCATCATTGTGTGGGAGAAAAATAATATTTTCTGTTTCATTTACTGGTGCAATGATTTTAGGATTATCAGTTGCAGCAACTGCTAAAGATGTTCTGCCATGAAAAGCACCTTTAAATGCAATGACTTTCTTTCTTCCATTGTAAAAAGAAGCTAATTTCAGTGCATTTTCATTTGCCTCTGCACCAGAATTACATAGAAAAAGTTGATAATCTGTTTTACCAGATACTTCCCCTAATTTTTTTGCAAGCTCAACTTGTAAAGGAATTTTAATGGAATTTGAGTAAAATCCAACTTTGTTTAACTGATCAGTTAAACGAGCAACATAATGTGGGTGAGTATGACCTATAGAGATTACGGCATGACCGCCATATAAGTCTAAATATTCCTGTCCATTTGCATCCCATACTTTACTTCCGGATGCTTTGGTAATTTCTATATCATTGAGTGGATAAACGTCGAATAAATTCATTTTTTTAATTTTTAAATGGTATTGTGAATAAAGGATAAGCACTGATTTACATCAGCAATATGAAGCAATAGCGCACCGGGTTTAATTAAAACGCCGATGCTTTAAGCCGCAGTCCTGTACCCTCTTCTAATCCAAAAATTAAATTCATATTCTGCACAGCTTGTCCGCTCGCACCTTTCAAAAGGTTATCTATAACACTTACAATAAACAGCCTAGTACCATGTTTCTCTACATGAATCAATGCCTTATTGGTATTAACAACCTGTTTTAAATCAATATTCTTTTTGCTTACATGCGTAAAAACATGTGATTCATAATAATCCTGATAAATCTTTTGCGCTTCCTCAGCAGTCAAATCACTTTCAAGGTACATTGCAGCTAGAATTCCTCTTGTAAAATCACCACGTTGAGGAATAAAGTTTAGCACCTCATCAAAAGTAGGATCAAGCTGCTTAAGGCTTTCTCCAATTTCATTCAAATGCTGATGATCAAAGACCTTATACACAGAAAGGTTATTGTTACGCCAGCTAAAATGTGAAGTAGCTGATAAGCCTTGCCCCGCTCCAGTAGAGCCTGTAGTAGCATTCAGATGTACTTCGCTTTTTAGTAGGCCTTTTGCCGCTAATGGAAGTAGACCTAATTGAATACAAGTCGCGAAACAGCCAGGGTTAGCAATGTAACTTGCAGCTTTAATTTTTTCACGATTCAATTCAGGCAATCCGTAAACCCAACTGTTACCCGAATTAGCTTTTAATCTGAAATCCTGGCTTAAGTCAATAATTTTAATTGCCCCATCAATCTTATTTTCTTCCAGAAATTTCTTTGCATTTCCATGTCCAACACATAAAAACAACACGTCAACATCATTAGAAAGCTCATCAGTAAAACGAAGGTCAGTATCACCAAACAAATCTTCATGTACAGAAGAGATTAGATTACCCGCGTTACTGTTGCTATGTACAAACTTAATTTCTACTGATGGGTGGTTAATCAAGATGCGAATCATTTCGCCCCCTGTGTAACCTGCACCACCAATTATACCTGCTTTAATGTTCATTATCATTCACTTTATGCCAGATCATCACCTGGTTGCCAAAAATCTTTGAAAAACCTTTTACATCATCGCCACTCCATGAATTGTTCATTTCTCCATAGCTACCAAACTTATTGCTCATTAAGTCGTGTTCAGACTCAATACCAATGATATTGAAACGATAAGGTAATAACTCTACAAATACTTTTCCACTTACCATTTTTTGAGTGTCGGTTAAAAAGGCTTCAATATTACGCATGATGGGATCATGAAACTGTCCTTCATGCAGCCAGTTTCCATAAAAAGTAGACAATTGCTCTTTCCATGAAAGCTGCCATTTGGTTAATGTATGTTTTTCAAGCGTATGATGCGCTTTGATAATCACAATTGGAGCTGCAGCTTCGAAACCTACACGTCCTTTGATACCAATAATAGTATCACCAACGTGAATGTCTCTACCAATACCGTAAGGTTGAGCAATAGCCTGTAGTTTCTGAATAGCAGTAACCGGATCTAAGATCTCGCCGTCAATACCTACAATTTCACCTTTCTCAAAAGTAAGTTCCAATTTACGTGGACTTGTTTCCGTTACTTGTGTTGGCCATGCCTCTTCAGGTAAAGTTTCATGAGAAGTTAAGGTTTCTTTTCCACCAACTGAAGTTCCCCATAAGCCTTTATTGATTGAATATCTTGCTTTTTCTGCACTATACTCCACACCATGAGCATTTAAATATTCTATTTCCGCTTCGCGGGATAGTTTCATATCTCTTATCGGTGTAATGATCTCCACATTAGGAATGATAGTATTGAAAATCATATCAAAACGCACCTGATCATTACCAGCACCAGTACTACCATGAGCAACATAGTCTGCACCAATCTTTTTCACATAATTGGCGATAGCTGTTGCCTGGCTTACACGTTCTGCACTCACAGAGAGTGGATAAGTTGCATTTTTCAATACGTTACCAAACACCAGATATTTAATACAGCCGTTATAATAATTAGTAGTTTCATCAACTACAGCATGAGAAGCTACACCAAGGGCATAAGCACGCTTTTCTATTTCTTGAAGCTCTTCGTCAGAAAAGCCTCCTGTATTTACAATTACAGAATGTACTTCAAGTCCGCGGTCCTGAGCCAGGTAAATACAACAAAACGAGGTATCTAAACCTCCGCTAAACGCTAAAACAACTTTCTTCTTCATCTTATATAACAGCTATTTAAATAAAACACTAAACATTAAAAACAGGGCTTTCAATCCCTTTTTATTTTGTGGCTTTGACTTGAGTACCAACCTTTGCTTTATACGCATAAAACGTTCATATAGCTTTGGTTTTTTATGCAATTCTTCAGCAAACTTCTTTGCTACTTCATGTTTTTGCTGAACCGGATCATACAGCATCGCTGTACACATACAGTTTTTACGTTCCTTCATTTTTAAGATTTCGAAGTTCACGCAGCTTTGACAGCCTTTCCAGAATTCTTCATCCTGGGTAAGCTCTGAATAGGTAACCGGCTCATAACCAAGATCAGAATTAATCTTCATGACAGCTAAGCCTGTTGTTAAACCAAATATCTTGGCTTTTGGATATTTCTGTCGAGAAAGGTCAAAGATTTTGTGCTTAATGGCATTTGCCAGGCCTGCTTTGCGATACTTAGGACTAACGATTAGCCCTGAATTGGCAACAAACTGACCATGACTCCAGGTTTCAATGTAGCAAAATCCAGCCCATGAGCCATCCTTATGGAAAGCAATAACAGCTTTCCCATCGACCATTTTATTTGCTACATACTCCGGAGAGCGTTTAGCGATACCCGTACCTCGTGCTTTGGCTGATTCAGCCATTTCTTCACAGATTTCTTCTGCAAAGACACGATGTTCAGGAAGTGCAACTTGCACTATAAAATCGTTTATATTCATTAATATGATAACGAAAAAATATAAATGTTCTGATTAATTGTTTTTTGAGAGGCAATCCTCTTCGTAAATGACCTGGTAAAAGGAATTTACTCAGATCCGCGGCGTATAGGTTTGCCGGTTCGTAGTCACAAAAAACACGGGTTGTAAACGTTCAATAAACAGACTCCTTGAAGCAATATTCTTTGCTTCAACAATAGAAAGTTTATGCGTTGCGTGCTTGATCATTTTCTGTGTATAATAATTATTTGAATGAGTTGAGGCGCAAAGGTTTAAATAAATATTGAGTTGTGCAATACGTTTTTCATTTTTTTACATTTTTCAGTTGATTTTTATGATAAAAAAGCCATTGACAGTCATTTAAAAAACACACTTTATATTTTGATAATAAAAAACCGGTTTTAATTTAACGTCCAAACCTGAAATAATGTGATAACAGTTCGGGTTTTCCTTCCATCAGCCCAATAATTATATCGGCCCCTGCGACCGAGAAAGTAATCCCATTCCCTCCAAAACCCAGAAGGAAATAACTATCTGGAAATTTCGGATGAGCGCCAATATAAGGCAGCCCATCTTTTGTTTCTCCAAAAGTCCCACACCAGCAGAAATCTTCAATAAATGCAACATCAGGAAGATATTTTTTTAGTGTTTTTACCAGTCTGTCTTTCTTTTTTCCCAGCAATAAATCGCGCCTCACTGCATTTTTGAAGTCAACATCCTCCCCACCCACAAGTAGTCGTCCATCCTCAGTAGTACGCATATATAGATAAGGTTCATCAGTATTCCAGAACAATGTTTTTTCGCAAATAGCAGGATGCCTGTCCTCCTTTTCACTAATCATCGCATAAGTACTTTTCAAATTCACAATTTTATCAGGCAACATCCCCTGACTTTCATAGCCCGTACAATAAATGATCTTTTTAGCGGAAACTTCTGCTCCTGTTTGCATCAATACGCGAACACCACCCTTTTCATATTTAACTTTCTTCAACTCAGTCTTATCAAATATCCTTAAACCCCGTTCCATATTGTAATGCAACAGATCATGAGTCAGACAAAAAGCATCCACACTTCCCCCATCTGCCGATAATATACCTCCTTCTCCTTGTAGCCCATAGGCACTAGCCAATAGATCCTTATCTAACCACTTCACTTCAAAGCCTGCAGACATCCGAGCTTCGTATTCAGTTTTTAGCCATTTTACATCTTTACGGTTCCCGGCAAAATAAACAGACTCCTTTTTCTCGAATCCACAAGTGGACCCAATCTCCGCCACCAAATCTTCCAATTGATAAATGGCATCCCGGCAAGCGATATAACTCGCAATTGCCCCCTGCTCACCAATCAATTGTTTCAGCTTATAAAGGGGGACATCTATTTCATATTGTAACATCGAAGTCGTTGCGGATGTACTCCCGTTTGCAATTTCTCTTTTATCAATCAATATTGTCCTGTAACCGTTCTTTATTGCTGCATGGGCCATTAAGGCCCCTGTTATACCAGCTCCAACGATTAACAAATCTGCGTCCAAATCTTCCCTTAAAGAAGGATAAGAATGTTTTATTCCATTTTTAACTAACCAGAAAGGTTCATTCGAACGTACGTCCATAATTTTCAATTTTGCCTTTACAACAGTTAACAACTCAATCTGTTTGCATATATTTACCTAACACAATGAAATCTATACCCGACACCCTTTAATATGAAGAAGTGCCTGATCATTCTATGTCTGATTATTCCGCGACTGGTTTTCTCGCAAGACATTAATCTTGCCCGATCTATTGTAGATACACTTACCTCCAAAACAATGTGGGGTAGAGGTTATACCAATGATGGACTTAAAAATGCGGCTAATTATATCAATGCTCAATTTGAAACTTATGGTCTTAGTCCTATGAACGGGCAAATGTTCAAACAATCATTTTCTATACCTGTAAACACCTTTCCCGGTAGCATGGAACTGAGCATAAATGGCAAATCTTTTATCGCAGGAAAGGACTTCATTGTTATGCCGGAAAGCATAGGACGTAAGGCCAGTGGGAAACTAGAACAAAAAGACAGCAGCGTATTTATTTCTTCTGCTAATAGAATTGTAATGGTGCTGAAAGATAAACTGACCTGGTCTGTAAGCAACAAACAAGCAGATTATACAGGTATTGAGGTGATCCGAAAGTTAGTCGAAAAACCTGAAACCATCTATATAAATATTGAAAATCAATTCATTCCTGATTTTAAAGCTGAAAACATTGCAGGAATGGTTAAAGGCACAAAAGAGCCTGACTCCTTCATTGTGTTTACAGCACACTATGATCATTTAGGAGGAATGGGCAGTCAAACCTATTTCCCTGGTGCAAATGACAATGCAAGCGGTGTATCTCTTTTACTAAATATGGCCCGTCATTATGCTGCGAATCCAGCTCCTTATAGTATGGTATTTATTTGCTTTGCTGCTGAAGAAGCGGGATTGTTAGGCTCTAAATACTTTACAGAACAACCTCTTATTGATCTTAAAAAGATTCGCTTCCTTGTTAACCTGGACATGATTGGAACTGGAGATACAGGAATCACAGTGGTTAATGCGGAATACTATCCAAAAGAATTCACTTTGCTCAACGAAATTAATGACCAGCACAAATATCTATCGAAGATAAACCCAAGGGGGAGAACAGCAAACAGTGACCACTATTTCTTTTCTGAAAAAGGGGTTCCCGCTTTTTTTATTTATACCAACGGTGGAATAAGAGCTTATCATGACGTGAATGACTTACCCGGAACATTACCTTTCACGGAGTATGACGACCTCTTTAACCTTTTTCTAAATTTCAACAAGAAACTCACAGAGTAAAACCTTATAGCAAACAAATGATTGCTATTTTTCACTAAAAAAATCTAGTTTAAACCAATTTCCCTTAATTTCGTTGTTATTATAAAACAACCTGATTATGTTCGATAAATTGATGGCGGCCCAACAAAAAGCCGATGAAATAAAAAAACGTCTGGATACCATTTCCGTTTTTGGTGAAGTTGAAGGTGGAGCAATCCGTGTAACTGCAACTGCAAATAAAGCCATTACAGCTGTAGAAATTAATGATGATTTTTACCAACAGGCTGATAAAGAAGAGCTGGAAGAACTATTGCTTACTGCAATAAATAAAGCTTTAACGCAGGCAGAGCAGGTAAGTGCTACTGAAATGCAAGCTGCAACAAAAGATATGCTTGGTGGCCTTGGTGGTATGTTTGGACAATAGTCTTTTAAAAACCTGATGCTTTAATCTCTTATACAAACAAAAATGAAGTATACTTATTATGGCCAGTCTTGCTTCCTTCTGGAGGCCGATGGTAAGAAGTTTCTTTTTGATCCATTCATTACACATAACCCTTTAGCTAAAGATATTGACATCAATAGCATTGAGGCAGATTATATTTTGGTAAGTCATGGACACGCAGATCATATTGCAGATCTACCCGAAATTGCGAAACGCACCAATGCTCAGGTCATTGCACTGGTAGAAGTAGCAGAATGGATAAAGAAACATGATGTAAAAAATGTAACTGATATCAATTTTGGCAAGGCAAAATTTGATTTTGGGACCTTAAGAACGGTTTGGGCTGTACATTCAAGTAGCAATCCTGATGGCAGCTACGGAGGTAATCCTGCAGGCTTTGTATTAGAATTAGAGGGCAAATCTATCTATTACGCAGGAGATACGGCCTTAACTATAGAGATGAAAATCCTGGCCGATTTATATAACCTTGATTATGCAATTCTTCCTATCGGGGGGCATTACACCATGGATGTTGACGATGCATTGGTTGCGACAAAATATCTCGAATGCAGTAAAGTAATCGGTGTACACTACAATACTTTCCCTCCTATACAAATTGATACAAAAGAAGCACAAGCCAAATTCAATAGAGAAAATAAAACATTGCTATTACCCGCTATTGGAGAAAGCATAGAGCTTTAAATGCAACGAGTTTAAATTTAACCATAAAAAAGGGCTGTATTATTCGCCTCCTCATATCTTTGGCCCTGAAAAAGGGCAAAGCTATGCATGTCGTCTCACAACACAAGCCCTTTTTTATTAGCGCAGAAAAAAAGCAAGGTTACTAGGAAAGACCTAGAAAATTTTGCCCATTTAGCGAAGCGGGCAAAAGATTTCAGTCTTAAATAGTATCTTGCTTTTTTAGTTTCTTCAGAAGTTAATAAGCGGTGATTTGCAAAATAGACTAATGCGCTGCTAACCAATTATTCCCTTCGCCAATCTCTACTTCAATTGGTACATCAGTTTTAATTGCAGTCTTCATTCTATGAGAAATGATCTTCTTCATGGCCTCAACTTCAGTTTTTAGCACATCAAACACCAACTCATCATGTACCTGCATGGTCATTTTAGATTGAAGGCCTTGCTCTTTCATATCCTTATGGATGTTTATCATCGCCACTTTAATCATATCCGCAGCAGAGCCCTGAATAGGCGCATTAATAGCATTTCGCTCAGCAAAACCACGAACAGTCTGATTTGCAGAGTTTATATCGCGTAAATATCTTCTTCTACCTAAAATTGTTTCTACGAAGCCGTTTTCTCGGGCGAAATTCATCGTGTCAGACATATACCGTTTTATTCCTGGATATTGTACAAAGTATTGTTCAATAATTGCTGCAGCTTCCTTTCTAGGTATCCCTAAGTTTTGAGATAGCCCAAAAGCTGATTGTCCATAGATAATACCAAAGTTTACTGCTTTTGCATTACGGCGCTGTGTGGAGTCTACATCCTCTATAGCAACACCATATACTTTAGCCGCAGTGGCCGTGTGAATATCAATACCTTGATTAAAAGCTTCAAGCATATTTTCCTCTTTACTGATTTCTGCAATAATCCTAAGCTCTATTTGAGAATAATCCGCAGAGAGTAATACGTGATTTTCATCCCTTGGAATAAAGGCTTTACGCACCTCCCTACCACGTTCTGTACGGATAGGAATATTTTGCAGGTTGGGATTATTGGAACTTAATCGACCTGTTGCGGCTACTGCCTGGTTATAGCTGGTATGTACACGTCCTGTTTTCGGATTTAATAGTAGCGGCAAAGCATCTACATAAGTTGATTTAAGCTTTTGTAGTTGGCGGAAATCGAGGATATCCTGGACAATGTCGCTTTTACTTGCAAGTGCCAGCAATACATCCTCTCCTGTCTGATATTGCCCCGTTTTAGTTTTTTTAGCCTTTGGATCTAATTGCAATTTATCAAAAAGTACTTCTCCAAGTTGCTTTGGTGACGCCAGGTTAAACTGAACACCACATTTCTCATACACATTCTGTTCAAACCTTTTGATATCAGTTTCCAGTTCCTTCGAGTAATTAATTAAAGTATCGATATCAATTCTTACACCCTCAATTTCAATATCAGCCAACACGTATATTAAAGGGTTTTCAACCTCTGTAGCCAATTTCTCAGCATTCAGATCCTTTAACATCGGGATAAATACATCTGCAAGCTGTAAAGTAACATCAGCATCCTCTCCTGCATAATCTACCACCTTTTCTACAGGCACATCCCTCATATTTCCCTGATTCTTACCTTTGGCACCAATCAGTGTGGTAATAGATATTGGGGAATAATTAAGATAGTTCTCTGAAAGAACATCCATATTATGTCGGGTATCCGGATCAATAAGGTAATGGGCAAGCATTGTATCAAACAACCTTCCCTTAACTGATACGCCGTACCATTTTAATATCAGCATATCATATTTAATATTCTGACCTATTTTAAGAATGTTCTCATCTTCAAGTACCGTTCTGAACTCCTCAACAATCTTTAAAGCTTCTTCACGATCTGCAGGTACAGGAATATAATATCCTTCCCCAGCCTTAATACTAAAAGAAAGGCCTACCAGATCAGCAAGATTTGCATCTGTTCCCGTTGTTTCAGTATCAAAAGAAATACGCTCTTGCTTTTTCAACAACTCAATCAGCGACTTTCTTAACTCCACCGTATCTGCCAACATATAATTATGCGGGGTATTTTCTATAGTATTTAATACTTTTACTTCAGGCAATTCCAACACTTGTTCAGGAGGTGTAATGACTTCAGTGTAAGTAATGGTTTCACTGACCACATTGCCAAAAAGATCGGTTTGCTGAGAAATAACAGCTGTTCCTTTATTGAACCCTTCACCAAAAACTCTTTTACCTATGGTTCTGAACTCCAATTCCGCAAATAAAGGCTCCAATAGTTCCCGACTTGGTTCCTCAAGTTCCAACTCCTTTTCATTAAATTCTACTGGAACATCTAAAATAATTGTAGCTAATTTTTTAGAGATCAATCCCTGCTCAGCATAGGTTTCTACATTCTCACGCTGCTTTCCCTTTAATTCATGTGAATTTGCAATGATGTTTTCTACAGAACCATATTGTTTGATAAGGGATTTCGCTGTTTTTTCTCCTATTCCTGGAATACCAGGGATATTATCTACCGCATCCCCCCAAAGTCCTAAGATATCTATTACCTGAGTTACATTTTCAATCTCCCATTTTGCCAAAACTTCTGGCACACCCATTATCTCCATTTCATTACCCATCCGTGCGGGTTTGTAAATGAAAATATTATCTGATACCAACTGAGCAAAATCCTTATCAGGCGTCATACAATATACCATAAAGCCTTCTTTCTCGGCTTCTTTTGCTAATGTCCCAATAATATCATCTGCTTCATAGCCATCCTTAGTGATTACCGGAATCTTGAACCCTTCTATTAATTTAAAAATATAAGGTAGGGCTGCCGACAAATCTTCCGGCATAGCTTGTCTATGTGCCTTATATGCTTCAAAATCGATATGTCTTTCAGTAGGCGCATCGGTATCAAAAACTACCGCAATATGAGTAGGACTTTCTTTTTTTAGTACCTCCATTAAAGTGTTTGCAAACCCCATCACCGCAGAGGTATTGATTCCCGTTGAAGTAAACCTTGGGTTTTTACTTAATGCAAAATGCGCTCTGTAAATCAGCGCCATACCGTCAAGAAGAAAAAGTTTTTTCATCAATTTATCGTTTGATTTTTATCAGTAATGAACCTGTTATGAGCAACATTCCAGTTATAATAATACTGACGGCTTTATAATCGATTCATATACCTGTTTAATAATATCAGGATAAAGGTACTAATACTCCAGGGATCAAATTATAACCTTTAAATATTTTTTCTGATCTGTTATGAAATCTATCTATTATAGTCATCCTAATAATAAACCGAATGATATGAAGAAATTTCTTACGCTAATCCTGATATTCCTGAGCATTGGCTCCAGGGCACAAACTCCATCAAAAGAATTATTGAAAGCAACTACTTTTAACGGGCTTGAAGACAAAGTTAAACCAGGTTACGGAACTAAGACTGATCCCATACCTTCCGGGGCTTTTAAATACATTTCTGAAAGTCCAAAAATGCACACAAGGATGTTAAAACTCAAAAACAGTTACAGATGGCCCAATGGAGAAAAAATAGATTTTTCAAAAAGATTTAGCACGCGAAACGAAGCTGGAACGGGTATAGTAGATTGCTATTCTTTGATTAAGCCGGGAACGACAGATACCATCTTCCTATTTGTAGATCCATATAAGGAAGAAACTACTTATTTTGTGCCAGAAGGCCTAACAGCGGTCACTTTGCCCGTTATTAAAGATGAACTTCAACCTCTTATTAAACAAATTGACGAGAGCAAAGTTGCGACAGACGTCTTCCCTTCTAAAGAGATAACAATGGAACTGTTAGGTTATATGTATAACCACTTTGGCGTATCATTATTTATGGATCCCGACAAACTTAGCGCAGTAGTAGCTGATAAGGAGGCAGATAAAGAATTGACTTCAAATCTATCGCGCTATTATATGATCAGCAAGTTTTATGCATACGCTAAAGACATCCAAGACCCTAAGCAATATGCTTTCGATCAGATGAAAGTCGCTTTTCAGAAATATATCCAACTCCATCCTGAAGTCAAAATTGGAGATTTACATCTAGCTTTCCAGTAATTGTTGCATCGAGAAACAACAAACAGAGAATAATTCCCGTTATTTGATTATTTTAATTATGTCAGGCCCTTTTATAGAATAGGAGCTATTAAAAAACAAACAATGAAACGAATTAAAACACTCGCTTTGCTCTTATCGCTTTTGATGATCGTATTTGCCGCACAAGCACAAGATGCGGTAGTAATTTCTGATGGGAATTTTGTGCGTGGCACCATTCAAGGTACTGATTTTTCAACAGTTATTCTTAAAAATGAGGATGAAACACTTTCACAATTTAAAGCCAAAGACATTAAAGAATTTTTGTGGAATGGGGAAACTTATATTAGTAAGCCTATTGTGGTAAAGAAACGGATGGAACACCGCTTTTTTCAAGTGATTGAACGTGGCACTGTAAACCTATACAGCATTGGTGGCAGTGCAGCTGTTGATGCGCCACAACCTAAAAGAGCGCGCATCAGACCCAGTGTTGGTATTGGTGGTGGTACAGGGGGATTCGGTGGAATTGGTGGAGGCGTTGGCATCAGCTTAGGTGGGGGCAGGAACAGAGAGGATAATCAGCCACGACAAGCGGGCCCAACAGCCTATTTTTTAGAAAGATTTGGTACAGGACCTATGGTTGAAATACCTGTAAATAGCGGAAACTCTGACAATAAAAATCAATTGATTAAAAATGCATTATTGCAAAAGCTAACGAATGATGAAGATTTGACCGAGCGCATAAAAGCCACAGAAACTTTTGATGCGAAACTGATCAAAGCTTTTGTGGCAGCTTATAACGAAATGCACAAATAAGCTTATTGGACTATCGGCAGATACAATCTGCCACATGATCATTTACCATCCCTGTCGCCTGCATATGTGCGTAGCAAATCGTAGTACCAAAGAATTTAAAACCCCGCTTCTTCATATCCTTACTAATGGCATCAGACAATTCAGTTCGTGCAGGAACATCTTTTAAAGTGAGCACTTTATTCTGAATTGGTTTCTGATCAGGGATAAACCCCCATATATAATCAGAGAAAGAACCAAACTCCTTTTGTATCTCTATAAAATGCCTGGCATTACCAATAGCCGCTTTCACTTTTAGCTTATTCCTGATAATACCCGAATCATTCATCAGACGTTCTTCATCAGCTTCAGTAAACGCTGCGACCTTTTTTACATCAAAATCAGCAAACGCTTTTCTGTAACCATCTCTTCTTTTTAAAATGGTAATCCAGCTTAAACCAGCTTGAGCACCTTCAAGAATTAAGAATTCAAATAAAGTTTTATCATCATAAACCGGCTTGCCCCATTCTTCATCATGATATTTGATATACATTGGGTCTGTTCCGCACCAGCCACATCTAATTTCCTGCCTCATATTCTTTACAATTTCTAGTCCTAATTAATGCATGATCTCTCTTCGCTTGTTTATATCTCAATCAACGGATCCCAGAAATACTTTTTAAAATTCTGTATTTTATCGCCTTTTACCACAATCCCCTCTTTTTCCAATAGCTCTTGCATCAGGTCAGGGGTTTTGAAATGGAACTTACCAGTAAGCAATCCAGCGCTATTTACAACTCTGTGGGCCGGGATTGGCGGATGAGCCAGTGGAGCATTACTCATAGCATAACCAACCATACGGGCTGAGCCCCCTGCACCCAGGCTTTTAGCGATAGCTCCATACGACGTTACCCTCCCTTTGGGGATTAGCCTTACTACCTCAAAAACCTGGTCATAAAACGATTGTTCCATTTCTTTTATGATTATTAATCTAAAGAGAACTGTATATAATTGATGCTTTTATCATGTTTTAAATAAATCCGTTCAT
Source organism: Pedobacter sp. (assembly GCF_041645105.1). Taxonomy (GTDB): domain Bacteria; phylum Bacteroidota; class Bacteroidia; order Sphingobacteriales; family Sphingobacteriaceae; genus Pedobacter. The sequence continues at coordinate 1,155,223 of NZ_JBAZQQ010000001.1, read as the reverse complement.
AATGCGTCTTAATGGAAAGAACCGAATCGTAAAACTCTGAATGATACAATTGATCTGTTTTCTTATGGCATTTTAAACCCAATTCTTCAACTTTCTCTACTGTATAAAGATACAATCCGTCATTATCAGTTTTCAAATTTATTTTACCACCAGGCTTTAAAAAAGTCTTATACTTATCTAAAAATCCAGGGAAAGTTAAACGCTTCTTTTCACGGCTCTCCTGAGGTTGAGGATCAGGAAAGGTTATCCAGATCTCATCCACTTCATTTTCACTGAAATAATCCACAATATCTTCTATCTGAATTCTTAAAAAAGCCAAATTGGCAATTCCTTCATCCACACCTGTTTTAGCACCCCTCCAAATCCGGTTCCCTTTCAGGTCCACACCGATAAAGTTTTTCTCAGGGAACATCTTTGCAAGATTAACAGAATATTCTCCCTTACCACATGCCAGTTCCAACACAATTGGATGGTCATTTTTAAAATGTTGTGATGCCCATTTACCCTTTAACTCTTTACCAGCCTCCAACTGGTAAACATTAGGGAAAGTATCTATTTCGGCAAACTTTCTTAATTTGTCTTTACCCACTACTATAATTTTTATACAAACTTAGACAATAACTCTTTTATACACCTCGTCATCCTTAATTATTCATTAATTTATTTCATTATGAACCTCTCTTGTTGATTTTTAAGACAAATAAGTCGCTAATATGTATTTTTAATGTTCAGATCATAGGATGACGTGGGGATTTAGTATTTTTGTATATTATTAAGGCATACGTGGAAAAAAACGCAAAAATTTATATCGCAGGACACCGTGGAATGGTTGGGTCTGCAATTTACAGAAAGCTGCAAAAAGAAGGATATAATAACCTTATAGTAAAAACTTCAGCAGAGCTTGATTTACGCGATCAACAGGCGGTTACCGATTTTTTTAATAGGGAATTTCCTGAATATGTGTTTCTGGCAGCGGCAAAAGTTGGAGGAATTATAGCAAATAATACCTACCGTGCCGACTTTCTATATGAAAACGTGTGTATCCAAAACAATGTAATTCACGAAGCTTATAAAACCGGTGTTAAAAAGCTAATGTTTCTTGGCTCCAGTTGTATTTATCCTAAGCTGGCTCCTCAGCCTTTAAAAGAAGAATATTTACTTACTGGTCCTTTAGAAGAAACCAATGAGCCTTATGCCATCGCTAAAATTGCAGGCATTAAAATGGCCGATGCCTATCGTGCTCAATACAATTGTAACTTCATTTCCGTAATGCCGACTAACCTATATGGTTACAATGACAATTATCATCCACAAAATTCACATGTATTGCCAGCATTGATTCGCAAATTTCATGAAGCCAAGGTAAACAGCAGCAGTGAGGTCAACATATGGGGATCAGGAACGCCAATGCGTGAGTTTTTATTCGCAGATGATCTTGCTGAAGCTTGTTATTTCTTAATGCAGAACTATAGCGAAGCGGGCTTAATCAATATTGGAACCGGAGAAGATTTAACCATTAAAGACCTTGCGCTTTTGATCAAAAAAGTTGTAGGATTTGAAGGTGAATTAACTTTCGACAGCAGTAAACCAGATGGTACTCCTCGTAAATTAATGGATGTATCTAAGCTACATGCGCTGGGCTGGAAACACAAAGTGGAACTGGAAGAAGGAATTAAACTAGCTTACGCAGATTTTCTGGCTAAACATAGTTAAAATTGATACATTTGCTAAAGATAAATAAACTTTAGCTATATGACATTAGTTCAACTAGAATATATTGTGGCAGTAGATACCTATCGTAGTTTTGTAGGTGCGGCAGAAAAGTGTTTTGTTACCCAGCCGACCCTGAGCATGCAGGTACAAAAACTAGAGGAAATGTTGAATGTCAAAATCTTTGACCGCAGCAAACAACCTGTGATTCCAACCGAAATTGGTAGCCAGATTATAGAACAGGCACGTATTGTACTTCAAGAAAGTCAGAAGATAAAAGAAATTATTAGTGACCAACAGCAGGAGGTTACAGGCGAACTTAAGGTTGGAATTATCCCTACCGTCGCTCCTTACTTATTGCCAAAGGTCATCGCTGCCATGATGGAGAAATATCCTGATTTAAAACTCGACATTTGGGAATATACGACTGAAGACATTATTCATCATTTAAAAACAGGAGTTCTGGACTGTGGGATTATGGCAACACCGTTGGGCGACAATGCGCTTAATGAACAGCCTCTTTATTATGAAAACTTTGTTACTTACATCAGCAAAATCAGCAAATTATATAAAAAGAAGACTATTGATGCTGATGATCTGGAAAGTGAAAATATCTGGCTGCTAAATGAAGGTCATTGTATGCGATCGCAAGTCTTAAATATTTGCCGTTCTACTAAGCAAAATCGACTTCAAGGCCTAACCTACAATACAGGCAGTGTAGAAACACTGATCAGAATGGTCGATGTGAACAATGGTGCTACATTATTACCTGAATTAGCATTAGAGGAACTAAGCAGCAAACAATTGAGCAAGGTAAGACACTTTAAAGCCCCTGAACCCGTTAGGGAGATTAGCCTGGCAACTCACAAAAACTTCATTAAGAAAAGAATGTTAAATGCTTTAAAAGAGGAAATCCTGGCTGTTATTCCAAAAGCCATGAAGCAGAAAAAGAAAAAAGATATAGTGGGCATATAAAACAAGAAGGCGGATATAAAATTACATCCGCCTTCTTCATATATATTGTTCCTGTAGTATACAGGTAATAAATTAAGCTTTTTTGAAACGCTCAGCTACAGCATCCCAGTTTACAACGCTCCAGAAAGCAGCGATATAATCAGGACGTCTGTTCTGATATTTCAGGTAGTAAGCATGCTCCCATACGTCCATTCCTAAAATTGGTGTTCCTTTAACCTCAGCAATGTCCATTAAAGGGTTATCCTGATTAGGAGTTGAAGAAACAACTAATTTTTTATCAGCACCAACGCTTAACCAAGCCCATCCTGAACCAAAACGAGTTGCACCAGCTTCAGCAAATTTAGTTTTGAAATCAGCGAATGAACCAAATGCAGCATTGATTGCATCAGCAAGCTCACCTTTAGGTTCGCCACCTTTGTTCGGGCCAATTACTTCCCAGAATAAAGAGTGGTTGTAATGACCACCACCATTGTTTCTTACCGCCGCAGGCTGTTTAGAAATATTTTTAATGATTTCTTCAATACTCTGATTTGCATCAGGCTTACCTTCTAAAGCTTTATTTAGATTTGTAACATAAGCCTGGTGATGTTTACCATGGTGAATTTCCATAGTTTGTTTATCGATATGCGGTTCTAATGCGTCTGTAGCGTATGGTAACGCAGGTAATTCAAAAGCCATATTATTATGATTTAAGTTTAAATATTTATTTAATTTATGTCTTATAGATCTTCACCTACAAGGCTTCAACAGCAAATATAACAAACGGGAGTTAAGTTTTGTTCAATCCTATGTCAAGTTTAGCTTCTTTTATTTTCGAAAAACTTTTTCATTAAAGTTCCACATTCCTGTGCCAAAACTCCACTCCGCAATACTGTCTTAGGATGCAGCAGGTTAGCATTTTTTGTAGTAAACCCTCTTTTAGGTTCGGGTGCACCATAAACTATTTTCCCAATCTGAGTCCAGTAACTTGCACCAGCACACATCACGCAAGGCTCAATGGTCACATACAAAGTACATTCTTTCAAATATTTCCCTCCAAGGGTTTGTGCCGCCGCTGTAAAAGCTTGCATTTCTGCATGAGCAGTTACATCATTTAACTGTTCGGTCAAATTGAAACCACGGCCTACAATACGGCCTCTACACACGACTATCGCGCCTATTGGAATTTCCTCGGCATCAAACGCCTTTTGTGCTTCTTGCAGAGCCAATCGCATGTAATGTTCATCTTCTGCACCAGGATTCTCTTCCTCTGAAAAATTGTAAAAACTCATGCTCCAAAGATAGCATTATATCATTTTACTCCCATTAGGCACTTTACCATTTAAGGTAGTCAAAACGATATCTCCATTTTCGTCTGCGAAACCGGTAACCAAAAACTCTGACATGAATTTACCAATCTGCTTTTTAGGGAAATTTACCACTCCTACAATCTGCCTTCCTATCAATTCTTCTTTTGTGTATAATGCAGTAATCTGCGCACTACTCATTTTAATACCAAAGTCTCCAAAGTCAACCTTTACTTTATAAGCCGGTTTACGTGCTTCCGGATAGTCTAAAACTTCTAAAATTGTACCTGCTCTTAGTTCGACCTTCTCAAAATCATTCCATGTTATTTCATCCATGAGCTAAAATTACAAATGCAAAAGCAATTAACCTAGGCTCAAAGCCGAACGGAACACAACGCTATCTGATACCAGTTTTTTTCCTTTTCAAAAAATTAGTTTCTCAGAGGAGACCTAGGCACTGTTGCCCTTCAGCAACAGATGCCAGACTCCGAAGAGAATACTAATTTTTTCTATTACTTTTGCTCCATGATCGATGTAATACTAAAAAAAGGCAAAGAGAAAGCTGCCGTACTGCGCCACCCATGGATTTTTTCTGGTGCTATTGATAGAATTAAAGGGAAACCAGTTAACGGTGAAATTGTGACAGTAAGATCGGCAGAAAGAGAATTCCTTGCCTATGCTTATTACAACGATCAATCAAGAGTTGCCTTACGCTTATTGGAATGGGATGAAAATACTACAATAGACAAGACGTGGTATGCACAAAAAATAAAAGATGCAATTGCAGCTCGTTCCCATATATTGGACTTTCAAACAAATACCTGCAGATTAGTTTTTAGTGAAGCGGATTTTCTACCTGGACTTATTGTAGATAAATATGCAGACTTTTTATCCTTACAGGTGCTGAGCGCAGGGATAGAAGCTGTACAAGGCGACATTATTGATATTTTAAGACAAGAGTTAAATCCTAAAGGAATATTCGACAAGAGTGACGCTGGCGCTCGTAAACACGAAAATCTGGAGCCTGTGCAAGGCTTATTATGGGGAGAAAATCCTCCTGAATTTATTGAAGTAAAGGAGAATGGGATTCTTTATCACATCAACATCGCTGATGGACAAAAATCTGGCTTTTATTGTGATCAGCGTGAAAACAGGCAAATCCTTGCGGCCTACACAAAAGACAAAATAGTCCTTGATTGTTTCTGCTACAGCGGAGGTTTCAGTTTAAATAGCTTAAAATATGAGGCGGCACATGTAACCAGTGTAGACAGCTCTGCTCTGGCTATTGAAACATTACAACATAATCTTGAGTTAAATGGCTTTAATAAGGAAAAGCAAGAATGCATTCAATCTGATGTAAACAAACAACTTCGTTTGTTTAAGGAAGAAGGAAAGACTTTTGATGTACTGGTACTAGACCCACCTAAGTATGCACCATCAAGATCAGCTTTAGACCGTGCTGCAAGAGCTTATAAAGATTTAAATAGGTTAGGCATGCATTTACTTAAAAAGGGGGGTATACTTGCTACATTCTCGTGCTCTGGCGCTGTAGATCTGGAAACTTTTAAGCAAATCATCGCATGGGCAGCATTGGACGCCGGCAGAGAGGTCCAGATCATTAAACAATTTCACCAACCCGAAGATCACCCTGTAAGAATTTCCTTTCCAGAGGGTGAATACTTGAAAGGATTATTATTAAGAGTATTGTAAGCTAAATGCTCCAATAAAAAACCCCTTTATCATTATGATAAAGGGGTTTTTTATTGGAGTCCTAAAGACTTTCATCATCAGGTAATTTATCATACTCTCCTTTTAAGGCATAATAGCCAAATATCACTACTCCAGCACAAATTGGGATGAAGATAAATAATATAATCCCCCATTGTAATGCTGTATTCGTTTTATTTACTCCTTCTTCTGCCAATCCTATTTTTTCAAAGGCCTGAAGAAATAAAAATATAATTGATGCCGGACCAAGTATGATCCAAACTAATCCTAATGCTTTTTTTAATGCGTTCATGAGCTGAATGTTTAATGGTTTTCTGAATCAGCCTCGTTATGATCAGGCCTTTTATTAGATAAATATACTGCACCAATTACTAAGCTTAATGCGGCAATACCAATCGGATACCATAAACCAGATAAAGGTGTAGAACCTGAGAAACTTGCGATAAGCGTAGCAATGAATGGAACAAGTCCACCAAATACACCATTGCCAATATGATAAGGTAACGACATAGATGTATATCTGATCTTAGTAGGGAACAACTCTACCAAAAACGCTGCTATTGGACCATACACCATTGTTACCAACAAAATCTGGAAGAAAATCAGGAAAACAAACTTCCAGAAAACAGGTGATGAAAGCTTCTTGTCTTTATGTACTTCGGGCAACTCAACTGCAGTTTTAGTCGCGTCTGCAAATTTAGTGTGAGATTGTACCTTTTGAAATGATGCTCCATTTAATAAGGTAACAGTAGAAGTAGTTGTAATCAAGCTATCGGCCGTTCCTGCAACAGCAGTCCGGGTTACTACAGGGTTTGTTACTTCAGCTATATCTCTTTGTTCGATTTTAGTAAAATCTGTATCGTCAAGAAACATCTGATATATTGGACGGTAAAATATTACGCCCAGTAACATACCAGTGAGCATAATCCACTTTCTACCTACCTTATCACTCCATGAACCAAAGATTACAAAGAAAGGTGTTGCAAATGCAATCCCCCATAAAAGGATGTATCTGGAATCATTAAAATCGACATGACAGGTGTTTTCAATAAAGGATTGTGCATAAAACTGCCCTGTATACCAAATCACCCCCTGACCCATCGTTGCACCAAAGAGCGCAAGAAGCACCATTTTAAAATTCGCTTTATTATTGAAACTCTCTTTCAGTGGGTTTTTGGATACTTTTCCTTCCGACTTTAACTTGCTGAAAGCAGGAGATTCGTGCATTTTCATCCTGATGTATATAGATACACCTACTAATGCAATTGAAAGTAAGAAAGGAATTCTCCAACCCCAGTCGGCAAAATTCTCAGCACCTACAATATTCTTAGTTAAAACAATAACTCCCAATGACAAGAATAATCCACCAGTTGCTGTTGTTTGAATCCAACTGGTAAAAAAGCCTCGTTTATTGGCAGGAGCATGTTCTGCAACATATGTAGCTGCACCTCCGTATTCTCCACCAAGGGCAAGTCCTTGAACTAATCTAAGAATAAGCACCAGAATTGGGGCTGCATATCCAATACTTGAATAAGAAGGAATTAGTCCGATCAGGAATGTAGAGCCACCCATCAATACTAGCGTAAGCAGAAAAGTATATTTTCTACCAATAAGATCTCCTAAGCGACCGAAAAATAACGCTCCGAATGGCCGCACAATAAATCCGGCGGCAAAAATGGCTAATGTGTTAATTAATGCAGATGCTCCAGCATCTGCGGGAAATAATTGTGATCCGATAATAAGGGCAAGACTTCCAAAAATATAAAAATCATACCATTCAATTAGCGTCCCCAAAGAGGAGGCGCCAATAACTTTAAAAATACTGCTTTGTTGTGGTTCTTGGCTCATACTTGGTTTAAAAGGTTTACTTAAAAAATAAATCTACAATTTATTCACCAATGATAAGCATAGCATTTTCATAAAAGTATTAAAGTTATTTTATTATTTTTCGGATTGTCGAAATAATCACCCTCTTTCTTTAACAATTTCGTATTATTATAAGGATCTCTTAAAATAGATTCCTTAAATTTTACTCCTCTTCTCTAAAAAATACTTTGTAATAGTTCATGGATTTATCATCATCAAAGCCTTTTTCAATGAGTTCCTTATCACCATGAATATAAATATGGAAGTTCTTATCTAGCTTTAAAACACTTTTATATGCTCTTGTCTGTTTTTTTACAGCAGCTCCTGAAATATCAAAGCTATCTGGAATCGGCTGATCAAACTCCTCTTCGAAGTTCTTCTTGTAATTCTTAAAAGACTCAATACCTTCGGCATTACCAATAACTTCATTAGAAAATTCATCCAGATCAAAGCTTTCCTTTTCTTTGAAATATTTCATGGATTTATTAAGTAAATCAATTTTATCCGCCTTTGAGATGTCAAACTCTTCGTCCAGTTTCTCTGTTACAAAGTTTTTGTATACTCCTAAAACACTTGCCGTCTGGTTAAAACTATCATTTCTGATTTTGAGTTTCAAAAACTCATCTTTCCAGTATATAGCATCCGCACTTCTCTGATCAATTACCGCAACTTTAAAACCTTCTTCCTTATCTGTGTTGAAGATTAAACATCCTTTATCCAGTTTATTAATATTGATCGCTTCTTGCTCATAACTTAATCCAAAACCATCCTGCTCGGGAAAAACCTTAAGGTAACTCTCCTTTGTTTCTGATTTGAAAATCCCAATAGCATCATGAAGCTCTCCTTCGATCTGTACATTCTCAAAGTAGGCTACGTAAAGCTCACCTGGTTTAATTTTGGGATGCCCTGAAACATCATACAGATATTTAGCCAGCTGTTTACTATTCTCGTGAAAAGTCTCGCCATTGGCAAATATCTCTGAAGCAAAATGATAAGCTTCGTTCAGATTTAAATCTCCGTTAGGATGGATAAAGCGGTATACTTCATTTACCTTCTCATATGGACTTAAAAAGTATTGTTGTAATAAATTACTTAAAGTAATGTCTCTGATCGCAATTGATTTCTCAGACAATACATAAAACTCATCCTCGGATTTGTTTCCGATACGGTGTATAGATAATTCGGCCAAAGAGGCCTCAAAAAAAGAAATCATTCAGAAAATTTACGCGTTGGTTTCGTTACTATTCGGTGTATTACGAAGTTCAACTGGTTTCTTCGCATTTTTCTTCATCTTCAAGTTCAACATTTCTACCAAAATAGAGAAAGCCATTGCAAAATAGATATATCCTTTTGGTATGTGTTGGTCAAAGCCTTCTGCCAATAGCGAAACGCCTATTAGTAAAAGGAAAGATAAAGCCAGCATTTTTACTGTAGGGTGGTTATTTACAAAATTACTAATAGCACTTGCCGAAATCATCATGATAATTACCGCGATAACAACAGCTGCAATCATAATTTCAACGTGGTCTGCCATACCAACAGCTGTAATTACTGAGTCTAAAGAGAATACAATGTCCAATAAAAGGATTTGTACAATCACTCCACTAAAGGAATATACTTTGCCTTTGATTTGCTTTTCTTCCTCACTTTCTAGCTTATCATGAATCTCATGGGTGCTTTTATAGATCAGGAATAAACCTCCAATAATCAAGATCAAATCACGACCAGATATCGCCAGTTTTTCCAGCCATTCTGAATCCTCTATATTTAAAATTCCACCCAGGTTAAATAAGGGTGCGGTTAGCGACATTACCCAGGTAAGGGACAAAAGTAGTAAGACACGGGTAATCATAGCTAAAGCTAAACCGATCTGACGGCCTTTCTTTTGCTGATGTTCAGGCAGCTTACCTGATAAAATAGAGATAAAAATAATGTTATCTATTCCTAAAACGATCTCAAGAACGGTTAGGGTTAATAATGAGATCCAGGCCTCAGGGCTACTTAAAAGTTCCATATTTAGATTTATGTGTACGAAGATAAAAAACAATATTATAAAATACGTCTACGTAAGCATACAAACATTACAATATTTTTAAAATATCATGTCTTCCTTGAAATATTTCTAATATAACAGCTTAAATTCATTGACGTTTGAAATATGTGGCTCAAAATGAATATTTTTGCCACCTAATACTTTAATAATAATGTTAAGAACAACTACTTGCGGCGCTTTAACCATTAAGAACCTGGGAGAAAATGTAACCCTGTGTGGCTGGGTGCAGAAATCAAGAGATTTAGGAGGAATGACTTTTATCGATCTTCGTGATAGATATGGCATAACCCAATTGGTTTTCAATATGGATGATAACCGTGAATTGTGCGAATCAGCCCGTAATCTAGGCCGTGAATTTGTAATCAAAGCAGTAGGACAAGTAGTAGAGCGATCTAACAAAAACCTTAAAATACCAACTGGTGAAGTGGAAATTAAAATTACTGCATTAGAAATACTGAATGCAGCCAAACTACCTCCCTTCATGATTGAAGATGAAACAGATGGTGGCGATGATTTACGCATGAAATACCGTTACCTGGATTTACGTAGAAATCCGGTTCGTAACAACATGATTTTACGTCATAAAATGGCTCAGGCCGTTCGTCGTTATTTAGACAAACTTGATTTTATTGAGGTAGAAACTCCTGTATTGATCAAGTCCACTCCAGAAGGAGCCAGAGATTTTGTGGTACCAAGCAGAATGAACGAAGGTCAGTTTTATGCTCTTCCTCAATCGCCGCAAACCTTTAAACAATTATTAATGGTTTCTGGCTTTGACCGTTATTTCCAAATCGTAAAATGTTTTAGAGATGAGGACTTACGTGCCGACAGACAACCTGAATTTACACAGATTGACTGCGAAATGTCGTTCATTGAGCAAGAAGACATCTTAAATACTTTTGAAGGACTGATCCGTACTTTGTTTAAAGAATTGAAAAATTTTGATTTGCCAGAGGTTCAGAGAATGCAATATGCTGATGCAATGCGTTTATATGGGTCTGATAAACCTGATACACGTTTTGAAATGCAGTTTGTGGAACTGAATGAGGTGGTTAAAGGAAAAGACTTCCCTGTTTTTGATAGTGCCGAGCTAGTAATAGGCATTAATGCGGCCGGATGCGCTGGTTATACCAGAAAACAGATGGATGAGCTGACCGATTTCATTAAACGCCCTCAAATCGGCGCCACTGGCCTGATTTATATGAGACATAATGAAGATGGCTCTTTAAAATCGTCGGTAGACAAGTTTTACAATGAAGAAGAACTTCAAAAATGGTCTGCAGCTTTAAATACAAAGCCCGGTGATTTGGTATTGCTAATGGCCGGCACAACAGATAAAGTACGTAAGCAATTAAGCGAGTTACGCCTTGAAATGGGTACCCGTTTAGGTTTACGTGATAAGAGCAAATTCAGTGCACTATGGGTTCTTGATTTCCCGCTATTGGAATGGGATGAGGAGTCAGAGCGTTACCATGCTATGCACCACCCTTTTACTTCGCCTAAACCAGAAGACATTTCTTTATTAGATACTGACCCAGGAAACGTGAGGGCTAATGCTTATGACATGGTGGTTAATGGCACTGAAATAGGCGGTGGTTCAATCCGTATCCACGACAGAGCCCTTCAATCATTAATGTTCAAACACTTAGGGTTCTCTACAGAAGAAGCTCAAAAACAGTTTGGCTTCTTAATGGACGCATTTGAATTTGGGGCACCTCCACATGGTGGAATTGCATTCGGCTTTGATAGACTATGCTCCATTTTTGCAGAATTAGATACCATTCGTGACGTCATTGCTTTCCCTAAAAATAACTCAGGAAGAGATGTTATGATCGATAGCCCTTCTACAATTGATGAAAAACAAATGAATGAATTGAAAATAAAATCAACTGTTTAATCTCTTAGATTAAGCACTATAATAAAAAACGCCAGACAATATGCCTGGCGTTTTTTATTAAATTTAATACGTTTCGCTATCTGGTGGAATGCCATAATCTACCTGTTGAGAAATTTCGGATCTCTTGGTCTTTTTAGAGCCTCCAAACCATGATTTCACAGAATTAAATATCGCAGATAAATGTTCAGCATCTAAAGCTTTACCAAATTTATTTGAAGCCAGACCTACAAGTGTTTTAGTTAAAAAACCTGAGCCTTTAAATATCGTACTGTTCATTAAAAAAGGCAGAAACATAGACATAAGACTACTACTGATATTAAATTTATCGTCTATTTTAAGGAAAGCCGAAGGGGTTGCATACTTTTTGATTAAGCTACCTAATGTAAACTGATTAATATAAGCTTTACTGTCTTTCAACAATAATTCGCCCTTTACCTGGTGCTCATATTTTAAGCTATTCACCATGGCATGCAATTCATCAATGTTGTTTATGTTATATCTTCTGATCATTTTCTTCTTCTTCCTTATCAGCAAGTTTGTTAAAATAATTTCTTATAGTAAAGTTAACTATCGCCTTTTCAATATATTTCTCTTTAGTATAGTACACAATAATCGCTAACACAAGATAAATTAAAGCGACACAACCAAAACCACGAGTAAAACTACCCAGTACATCAGATAGAAACAGGGCTAAGGTGAAAGTTCCAAATAAAAAGGCTAATACAAAACATACAATAACCAAAGCATTTGTTACAACATCTGCAAAAATCTTAGAAACCTTTTCTACCAAATAAAGTCTGGTATACTCTGTCCTGATTTCTATATAGTCCTTCGCATCTTTGATTAAATCCTCAATATTCTTTTCTTTATTTTCCTGCATCGTTAATTAGCTTTAGCTAGGTATTATTATATTTAAGCATGTTCCAAATCATCATCCACAAACTCTTCTCCCGTCTGATGAAGTTTGTTTTTAACAGAAGTAACCACTTTATCTTTTAAATTACCAAGGTTGTTGATTTCATCTATAGCTTTATCTTTAATTGAATCTCCAAGATCCTTTAAAGACTGGCTTAGTCTGTCTCTGGTTTCACTTCCCTTTTCAGGCGCAAAAAGTAACCCCAATGCGGTGCCGGCAGCCAAACCTACCAATAGTCCAACTAATACTTTCGAATTATCATTCATAACTTTTTAAATTTTTGGTTTAATAATATATTAATATTCCGCAACACCACTCTTATAACTTCATGTGTCGGGAAATTGTTTTTAATTTCTCCCTTTTTCCTCAATTGTAAAGCTTAGAGCTTGATTATTACACTATAAAATATATAGGTAAAACAATCATATAGGAATGAATAAGCATTGGTATTCCGATAATGATCACACCAATAACTAAGCCAATTAACGGTTCATTTAAGTAAAAACTATCAGCAAATTGTTATTTTTCAAGATTGATCGCTCTCATTTTATTATAAAGCGTTTTGCGATCAATATTCAGAATTTTAGCAGCTTTGGTTTTATTGAAATTAACTTCTCTTAAAACCTTCAAAATAGCCTCGTATTCTGCCTCTTGGGCAGCATTTTTAAGATCTCTAGGCCTTTCTGAACGTGACATAGTTGTTTCTATCGCATTTGCCTTTGCATAAGTTGAAATCTCTAAAGGAAGTGCTTTAAGTTGAATTTCCTGAGACTCCGTTAACAGGGTCGCTCTTCGAATTACATTTTTTAGCTCCCTCACATTACCTGGCCAATTATACGTTAAAAAACACTCCTCAACCTCTTGTGAAAAACCAAGTACACTTCTACTCAGCTCCTGATTCGCAACTTCAAGAAAGGTATTTGCAAAAATTAAAATATCTCTTCCGCGTTGACTTAAAGGTGGTAAATCAATGGAAAACTCATTAAATCGATGATATAAATCTTCCCTGAATTTTCCTTTTTGAATAGCATGAGCAAGATTTTCATTGGTTGCAACAATAATCCGAACATCAAGATCAATCTCTTTTGTACTTCCAATGCGCTTAATTTTACGCTCTTGAACCGTTCTAAGCAATGCTGCCTGAATGTCGTAAGAAAGATTTCCTACCTCATCAAGAAAAAGTGTACCCCCATTTGCCATTTCAAAATGGCCTATCTTGGTATATAATGCACCAGTAAAAGAGCCTTTCTCATGTCCAAAAAACTCACTACCAGCAAGCTCTTTTGTTAAAGAACCACAGTCCATCGCAACAAAAGGCATATCCCGCCTAGGACTATTCAAATGGATTGCTTTTGCAACCGATTCCTTTCCTGTTCCACTTTCACCAGTTAAAATTACACTGTAAGAAGTTGGAGCAACCAATTCAATTTGCTTTAACAAATGCTTTGAAGCACTACTTTGACCTGCGACAAAATTGTCTGACTGACTATATATCTGTTTTTGAATTCTATTTTTAGGCGCCTCTGAAGTATCTGCTGGAGGTCCAGCATTTAGTGCCATCTGTGTTTCTATTGATTTATTAATCGTATTCAGAATCTCATCAGGATATAAAGGCTTTGTGATATAATCATAGGCCCCTAGTTTAATCAACTCAACTGCCAGCTTTATATCTGAATATCCTGTTATAATAATAACCCCTGTCCTGGGGTATTTTTCTTTAATTTTGATGAGCATTTCTTTACCATCAGTATCTTCCAAGCGGTAATCGCATAACACTAAGTCATAATACTCTTTGGATAGATATTCCATCGCTGAAACACCACTAGTAGCTGTTGAGACACTAAATGAATTTCGAGTTAAAAATTTAGATAACAGGATCCCAATATTTATTTCATCGTCAACGATTAATATTTTTCTCATAGATATTTACTGAATATTGTTGAGATAAATATAGCTAGTTTTTTTGTTATGGGAAATATTTTCTACACATTTTGCAAATCCCTCCCCCAATGAACTCTATAGATTTCATATAAGCTATACAAAAAATTAAGAAAGAAAACCAATATTAAAGCTACAAAAGAGCCTATTTACCAGAAAAAACCGGCTTTCTCTTTTCTAAAAAAGCAGATGTACCTTCTTTAAAATCCTCTGTATTAAAACACTTGCCAAATTCATTGATTTCTGTTTCAAATCCATTTACATCAAAAGAGAAGGTTGAATTGACAGATTTTATGGCGGCCGCAACGGCTAAAGGAGCTCGTTGTTTAATCTTATTTAGAATTTCTTCAGCTTTTGCAATCAGGTCAGCCTGAGGTACTACATGATTAACTAATCCAATTTCTAATGCCTGATCCGCAGAAATCATATCTGCAGTTGCAATCATTTCAATAGCCTTTCCTTTACCAACAACCTGGGTAAGTCTTTGTGTTCCACCATAGCCAGGAATCAATCCTAATGATACTTCTGGAAGACCTAACTTTGCATTATCTGATGCAACACGAATATGACATGCTAAAGCAAGTTCTAACCCACCTCCCAAAGCAAAGCCATTAACAGCCGCAACTATAGGTTTAGGGCAATTTTCAATGGCATTAAAAACCTTTTCCTGACCTGTTCTTGCTAATGATTCTCCTTGCTCAGCATTATAACTTGAGAATTCAGATATATCTGCCCCTGCCACAAAAGCTTTTTCACCTGCACCTGTTAAAAGAATCCCTCTAATCTCATCCTGAGTTACTGCAAATGAAATCACATCCGATAATTCAGCAAGGGTTGCTTTATTTAAAGCATTAAGCTTTTGCTCTCTATTGATAGTGATGTATAAAATCTGCTCCTTTACTTCTGATAAAATGTTCTGGTATGCCATATTCTAAAAATTTCTATGTTCAGTAACCCAACTTTTAATATAATTCACAATAGATTCCATAGTTGTTCCCGGAGCAAATAGTTCTCCTACACCGATCTCTTTTAACTTTTCCATATCTCCCTCAGGTATAATCCCACCTCCGGTTAGTAAAACATCCGTAACGTTCTTTTGCTTCATTACCGCGATGATCTTTGGAAAAACAGTCATATGTGCTCCAGATAAGATGGATACTCCAATGGCGTCCACATCCTCTTGTAATGCAGCGTTTACTACCATTTCAGGAGTTTGGCGCAATCCTGTATAAATCACCTCCATACCAGCGTCCCTTAAAGAGGTAGCAATTACTTTTGCTCCCCTATCATGGCCATCCAATCCAACCTTTGCCACTAAAACCCGAATAGGTCTTTTTAATGCATTGCTCATATTTTATGCTAATAAGTAGGCTGTAAATGTAAGTAAATTAGCGGTTTTATGTTAACTTTGGCTAAAAATTTACAGCTTATATGAGTGAGGAAAAATCATTGAACTTTATTGAAGAGATCATTGAGAACGATTTGAATAGCGGAAAATACAAAACGTTAATTACCCGTTTTCCACCTGAACCGAATGGATACTTACATATCGGTCATGCCAAAGCTATTTGCTTAAACTTCGGTTTAACGCAGAAATACGGAGGCTATACTAATCTGAGGTTTGATGATACAAACCCCATAACCGAAAAAACCGAATATGTGGACAGCCAGCAAGCCGACATTAAATGGCTTGGATTTGAGTGGAAAAATGAACTTTATACTTCTGATTACTTTGACACGCTTTATGGCTATGCCATTACGCTGATTGAAAAGGGCTTAGCCTATGTTGACCATAGCACTGCAGAAGAAATGGCCACATTAAAGGGCACGCCTACTGAAGCAGGAAAAGATAGTCCTTACCGTAACCGTAGCATTGAAGAAAATCTGGATTTGTTTACACGCATGAAAAATGGTGAGTTTGAGGATGGCACCTGTACCTTACGAGCTAAGATCGATATGGCCAGCCCAAATATGATCATGCGCGATCCTGTTATTTACCGCATAAAACATGCGGAGCATCACCGAACAGGCAATAAATGGTGCATCTATCCGATGTATGATTTTGCACACGGTCAGAGTGATAGCATTGAAACCATTACACACTCTATTTGTACATTAGAATATGTTTCTCACAGAGAATTATACGACTGGTGTATAGAAAAGCTAGAGATTTATCCGTCAAAACAATATGAATTTGCACGTTTAAATCTGTCATACACCGTAATGAGCAAGCGTAAATTGCTACAACTGGTTAATGACGGTGTAGTAAGTGGGTGGGATGATCCGAGAATGCCAACAGTAAGTGGACTGAGAAGACGTGGTTACACTCCTGAAAGCATTCGTGAGTTTTGTGAGCGGATTGGTATTGCCAAACGTGAAAACCTAATTGAACTTAGCTTATTGGAATTCTGTGTCCGTGAACATTTGAATAAAATTGCTAACCGCGTAATGGCTGTTCTAGACCCAATAAAGTTGATTATCACCAATTACCCTGAAGGAAAAGAAGAGGTATTAATTGGGGAGAATAACCCTGAGGCTGAAGATAAAGGAGGGACCCGTGAAATCCCTTTCAGTAATGAGTTATGGATTGAGCGTGAAGATTTCATGGAAGAGCCGGCAAAGAAATGGTTCAGACTTGCTCCAGATGCAATGGTTAGACTTAAGCATGCCTACATTGTTAAATGTGAAAACTTTGTAAAAGACATTGATGGAAATGTAACGGAAATACACTGTAGTTATATCCCAGAGTCAAAAAGTGGTGAGGATACCAGTGGAATCAATGTGAAAGGAACAATCCATTGGGTAAGCACTAAACATGCAAAACGCGCGGAGATCAGAATGTATGATCGTTTGTTCTCCGTAGAATCTCCTGATGGCGAAGAAGGTGACTTTAAAGACTATCTGAACCCAAATAGCATAGAAGTAATCAAAGAGGCTTATATCGAGCCCTACCTAGCTACTGCCGATAAAGATGCAAGGTATCAATTCATCAGAAAGGGTTACTACTGCCTGGACAAAGATTCAACACCGGAGCATTTGATATTTAACCGTACAGTATCTTTAAAAGATGCCTGGGCGAAAGCGAAGAAATAAGTATAGAAAGTATTTAGATTTTAGTAGTTAGATTTGCCTAAGTACTAAAATCTAAATACTTTATAAATAAACCCCATGCCTCAATACTTCTTGTAAAGGTTAAACAAAATCAGCTTATCAGCAGGTGTAAGCACCTGACTTACGTCTGTTTGGACAAAATGCAGCTTAAATGAAGCTATTGCTGCAGGTAAATTACGAGTATCATATCCAATAATTCTCAATGCAAGCTCTGCATTAAAATCATCCGGAGGTAGGTTCAAAACATCATCATACCATAATCCAAACCCTTTCTTTGCCAAAATCTTCCATGGAAAATTTCTTGGATCATTCTTTCTTCCAGGGGCGATATCAGCATGTCCAATAAAATTGGCAACAGGTATATTATAACGTTTCTTTAATGCATCAAGCAGCACCAATAAACTTCTTATCTGGGCATCGGTAAAAGGTTGATCAATCCCATTATTATCTAATTCGATCCCGATAGATGAAGAATTCAGGTCGCTGGTATTACCCCATTTCCCTATTCCGGCGTGATTTGCACGGAGATAATCATTAACCATCTGCACTACTGCGCCGTCCTTTCCTACAATGTAATGCGCACTTACTTCACTTTTACCTTTTACTAAAAACGTATTGATAGTTTGTTGGGTGGAGTTTTGAGCAGTATGGTGTATGATCACAAAATTTGGTTTACGAATTCCAAAATTCACAGACCCAACCCAGGACTGAATTGTGGGATCTAGCCCAGGCACTTGTTGTGCTGGCGGGGGTACAGTCTTTATGATCTCAGAAAACCCCTTAGCCTTGTATTTATATATTTTTTCGGTAGCAGCATACTTACTGGTAGAACAGGATACCAATAAAAAGGAAGAAACAACCACTAATCCAACTTTCCTAAATTTCTTATAATGAGCCATATTGAATATATAGAAGATGTGAAATTACTATTTTTTACTATTTTAGTCGCAAATAATTCGATATATGAATCTCGTACCATCTTATTACGGCTTCATAACCAGGAAAAAATACAATATATGAAACACATTAACAAAGCAACTGCTTTTATTGCCGGGTGCTCAATTATTATGGGAATAGCCTCCTGCACTAACCCTCAGTCTACGAACCAAACTGCGACACATAATTCGGCAGAAGATAGCCTTCAAAACTATGTTAATGAACGATTAGGCATTTATGAAAAAGTGAAGTTAACCACAAACATCAATGATCTAACGGCTAATGAAAGAAAGATATTGCCCCTATTGATTCAGGCTGCCCAAATTATGGATGACTTGTTTTGGAAACAAGCTTATCCACAACGTGACAGTTTGCTTAGCACCATTAAAGATGAAAAAACAAAGGCTTTCCTCATGATCAATTATGGCCCTTGGGATAGACTAAATGGGGATAAACCGTTTGTTCAGGGCATTGGTCCTAAACCAGACGCAGCAACCTTTTATCCAGCTAATATGACAAAGGAGGAATTGAAAAAATCTGATGTGAAGGATAAATACGGCTTATATTCCGTAATCAAAAAGGATAGCACTGGTAAGCTTTCATCAGTTCCATATCATATTTTATATGCTACAGAGCTACAACAGGCATCAAGCTTATTAAAGCAAGCTGCACTTCTTGCTGAAGATGCTGGTTTAAAAAAATATCTCAATCTACGTGCTGATGCCCTGGTCACCGACAACTATACAGCGAGTGATTATGCCTGGTTAGATATGAAAACCAATAACCTTGATATTATTATTGGCCCGATTGAAAACTATGAAGACAAACTTTTTAATGCACGTGCTTCTTTTGAAGCTTATGTATTGGTAAAAGATAAGGTTTGGAGTAAAAAGTTAACAAAATATGTAAGCATGCTCCCTCAATTACAGCAGGGACTGCCTGTTGAGGCTAAATATAAAACAGAAAAGCCTGGCACTGACTCTGAATTGAATGCCTATGATGTAGTTTATTATGCTGGCGATTGCAATGCCGGATCTAAAACAATTGCGGTTAACCTTCCAAATGATGAGGTTATACAACAGAAAAAAGGGACAAGGCGTTCGCAGTTAAAGAATGCGATGAAAGCGAAATTTGATAAAATTTTGGTTCCTATCGCTAAAGAATTAATAGATAAAGATCAGCTTCAATACATCAATTTTGATGCTTTCTTTGCTAATGTAATGTTTCATGAAGTAGCACATGGCCTGGGTATTAAAAATACAATCACAGGTAAAGGTTTTGTTAAAGAAGCTCTTCAAGAGCAGTATTCATGGTTAGAAGAAGGTAAAGCAGATGTTTTAGGGCTTTATATGGTTACAGATCTGCTTAAAAAAGGAGAGCTCGAAGGTGATATAAAGCAATTTTACACGACCTATATGGCCGGTATTTTACGTTCAGTAAGATTCGGAGCTGCCAGCGCACATGGAAAAGCAAATATGCAATGCTTTAATTTTTTTAAAGAGAATGGCGCTTTCATTAGAAATGAAAATGGTACTTATCAGGTTGACTTTGCAAAATTTGAAAATGCAATGAACAAACTGAGTGGTCTAATTATAACACTACAGGGAAATGGAGATAAAGCAGCAGTTGAAAAAGTACTTCGTGAAAAGGCGATTATCACCACAGAATTACAAGCTGACCTGGACAAATTAACCAAAAAAGGCATCCCTGTTGACATTGTTTTTGAACAAGGAGTAGATGTTTTAGGTGTTAAATAGTTAAATGTTTTTGGATAATTATTTCAAGCTCTTCAATATCGAAGGGCTTGGATAAATATCCATCAGCTCCAGCCTGATCAGCTAGTGATTTTACATCATTATTTGCAGAAAAATAGATCACAGGAATGCTCTTCAAGAGAGGATCAGCCTTTAAGGCCTTTGTTGCATCCATACCACCAATATCTGGCAACCAGTTATCCATAAATATAATATCAGGCATATAAGCCATCACCTGATCTACTATGTCATTGGAAGTAGATGAGGTTTTAATATCGTAACCTGCATCCTCCAATATGATAGTACATAAATCCAGAATGTCAGTATTATCATCAAATACAAATACCTTTTTATTCTCAATCATTTATAATCAAATTAGGACATCAAATTAATAAATTCTGCCATATCAGCTATTGGCAACACCTCATCTATCATTACATTTAACCTTGCCTGCTCAGGCATATACGCAACCTGGGCAGTCTCAGGATCCTGAATTACGGCTCTTCCACCCCATGCTTTTACACTTTTCAAGCCGTTCACTCCATCTGAATTAGAGCCGGAAAGTAATATGCATACAAGATTCGTTTTATACACTTCCGCAGCTGTCTGAAAAGTCGCATCTATCGCTGGTCTTGAATAGTTTATTTTTTCAGAGTAATCTAATGAGAACGTTTCATCCTGCTCAACAAGTAAGTGATAGTCAGACGGTGCAATATACACATTACCCGCCACGATCTTCTCTTTTTCATCTACTTCCTTAACGTTGAGCTTGGTTCGGGTAGAAAGCAGTATGGGCAATAAAGAGTCTGCACCATGCTTTCTGTGCACCACAATAATAATTGGAAACGTGATATTTACATTTACATCTGGTAACACTTTTAATAATACTTCCAGACTCCCGGCTGATCCTCCAAAAATAAGTGCTTTACATTTTTTTCTCATTACCCTACTTTCCTCCATATTTTTTCTCCCTGCAAGCGTTTATATTTAGAGGAAACCCTGGAAAACTCAACCGTTTCTTTTGATCCCAATGCAAGATACCCCAGGTCTTCCAGACTTTCATCAAACAAGTCTAACACATTATGTTGCAGGTCACGGTCAAAATAAATCAATACATTTCTACAAAGAATCAATTGGAATTCATTAAATGAGTGATCAGAGACCAGATTGTGTGTCGAAAATATGATTTTCTTCTTTAATTCATCATCGAATTTTGCCAGAGAATAACTGGCGGTATAATACTTTGAAAAATCATCTGTTCCTCCAGACAATATATAATTCTCAGAATACTGTTTCATATGGCTCATTGCAAACATACTCTGCGCCGCTTTTTCAAGAACAGTTGGGTTAAGATCAGTCGCATAAATCAAAGACTTATGTAAAAGGTTTAATTCTTTTAAGATAATAGAGATGGAATAAGCTTCTTCACCAGTTGAACAACCAGCTAACCATATCCTTATGAATGGATAAGTCCCAAGTTTGGGCAAGACCACCTCTCTTAAAGTCCTAAAAAAAGAAGGGTCTCTAAACATTTCAGTTACATTAACCGTAAGCTGCTCTACAAATCGCTTAAAGTAAACCTGATCGTTTAACACCTTATACCTGAATTCAGCAAAACTCAAGGATTTATCTAAAGAATAAAGCCTTGAAATCCGTCTCTTTAAAGATGCCCTTGAATATCCAGTAAAATCATAGCCATACTGCTCCAAAAGGTCAGAAAGCAATAATTCTACATATTCATCTGTAATTAAAAAACTATCCAATGTTATTCAGTTAAAACGTAAAGGGCTAACAACTTAAGCAATTCCTCTACGTTAATTGGTTTTGCAACATATCCAACAGCACCAGCACTTAAACACCTTTCTCTGTCACCAAGCATTGCCTGAGCGGTAACTGCAATTACAGGAATGTCTTTAAATCGAGTACTGCTTTTCATTTTAGAGATCGCTTCATATCCATCCATCCCTGGCATCATCATGTCCATAAGTACCACGACAATATCCCTATCATTTGCCAGGATTTCAAGTCCTTCTTCTGCACCGATTGCAGAAAGACACTGATACCCCTTTGCCTTTAAGACCGCACTTAATGCAAAAATATTTCTGGGATCATCATCAATTATTAAAATCTTATTTTCAACCATATTTTTTCCAGCGTTTTATGATTAAACCTTATTGTAAAGCCAAACTCTTAATAACGAAATCAACTGATCTACATCCACAGGTTTGGAAATGTAATCAGAAGCGCCTGCCGCTATGCACTTTTCTCGATCTCCCATCATTGCTTTCGCTGTAACAGCTAAAATTGGCAATTGTTTGTAGGCAGGACTCTTTCTTATTTCCTTTGTCGTTTCGTATCCGTCCATCTCAGGCATCATCATATCCATAAGCACTATATCTACCATCGGATTATCCTTGAGCGTCTGAAGAGCTTCCTTACCATCAACTGCGGCAAGAACCTTCATTTTATGTTGTTCCAATGCTTTTGTTAAAGAAAAGATATTACGGACATCATCATCGGCAATCAAAACGGTTTTATTACTCAATACATCATACAATCCACCTAATTTCTCTGAATCAGATTTCTTATTTTTTTTATCACCCTCACTTTCTTCTACCAGATGAAGAAAAAGCCCTGCTTCGTCTAAAATTCTCTGATAAGAATGTGCGGTTTTAATCACGATCGAATCTGCATACTGCTTAATTCTGATCTCCTCCCCTTTTGAAAGGTTTTTTCCTGTAAATATAATAATAGGCAGATTTTCAAGTCCCGGACTCTTCTTTATGATATCCAAAGTCTCATAGGCATTTTTATCTGGTATTCCCATATCCAGGATTACACAATCCACTTCGTTTTTACTTAGCGCTCCAATACTTTGTTTTACATTATCTGCAACTTCTGTATGGATATTGTAATTACTCAAAAAGTAGCTTAACGCCTCTGCATGTTGCTTATTTTCTTCAACGATCAAGACCTTCCTGGGGTGTCGGCTAAATGCATCTTCAAGCTTTTCAAAAATCTGCTTAATGTGTTCTAAAGCAACAGGCTTATTGATAAAATCAATTGCCCCCTTCAATAAACTCTCTTTCTTAACCTCCATTGAAGACATAATATGGACAGGTATAGGCCGGGTTGCAGGATTTGATTTTAACTCTTCCATTACCTGCCAGCCATCTTTAACGGGTAACTGTATATCAAGTAGGATCGCTAAAGGCTGATAAATATTCGCCATTTCTACTCCCAGATCCCCACGAACCGCTACAAGGCCTTTATAATTCTTTTTACGTGTAAAACTTAGAAGTGTTTTCGCAAAATTAGTATCATCCTCAATAATGAGAATCACCCTATCTCCTGGCTGGATATCATTCCTGTCATCCTCAATCTCATTTGGGATATGATCCACAGTAAACCGCTCTGCTACAACTTTCTCTACCCTATCAACATAAATCGATTGAACAATATCTTCTGTTCTTTGATCAGGTTCAGCCTGATCTTCAAACACTTTACGAACCAAGGGCAGTGAAAGTGTAAACTCACTACCTACATGTTCCTTACTGGTCAGTTCAATATCGCCATCCAAAAGCTTAGCTAACTCTCTGCTTATAGAAAGGCCTAAACCTGTCCCTCCAAACTTACGCCTGGTAGATCCATCCGCTTGCTGAAATGCTTCGAAAATGAGTCCTTGTTTATCCGGAGAAATGCCTATTCCTGTATCTGTAACCTTAAATAAAATATTTTTGCCCGAGTCGTTCTTAGTTACTGTTAAAGTTACTTTTCCTGTTGAAGTAAACTTAATCGCATTTGAGAGTAGATTTTTAAGTATCTGCTCCAATCTCATTTTATCAGTATTGAAATTTTGTAATGATTCCTCTACATCAATAATCAACTGAAGATGCTTATTCTTCGCTATCGGATTAAATAGTGACCGCATATCAGTTGCAATCTCTGCGATACTGACATCTCTGAATTCAAGCTTCATTTTACCAGCCTCAATTTTTGAAAGATCCAGAATTTCATCGATCAAACCAAGTAACCCTTGTCCTGAGCTTTGTATAACTTCAGCATACTCAATATATTCTTTGTCAAGGTCTTTATTGTCTGACATTAATTTTGACAGCAACAAAATAGAATTTAATGGGGTTCTCAGTTCATGAGACATATTTGCAAGGAACTCAGATTTATACTTGGTACTCTGCTCCAATTGCTCTGCCTTTTGCTGTATGTCGATATTTCTTTCACGAATCAGTTGGTTCTTTTCTTCCAACAAACTAGTACGTTCTTCCAGTTCCTGATTACTTTGCAAAAGTTCTTCTTGTTGTACTCTCAATTCCTCTTCTGAAGTTTGAATTCTTTGAGTTTGAGCCTCAAGTTCTGCATTTAGCCCCTCAAGTTCGCGATGTTGTGCCTGTAATTCTTCTGCCTGCGCCTGTGTTTCTTCTAAAAACTCCTGCAACTTACTACGGTTTTGAGATACATGAATAGCAACTCCAATATTATTGGAAATACTATTCAGAAAGTCAATCTGCAACGGGGTATAAGTCTGAAGAGATCCAAATTCCATCGCTCCAATAACCTCTCCATCTCTAAAAATCGGGACAGCAATCACATTGCGTGGCTTTGTACTGCCTATAGTATAACTAATTGTTAATTCTCCTTCTGGAATATCATTAATTAAGATTGATTTTCTGGACTTGATGCATTGCCCGATCAACCCCTCTCCAATATTCAGCCGCTTTCGCTTTTCATCCTCCATCAGCGCATAACTCCCCGTTAATTGGAGTGTTTGAGCATCCTCCTCATGAAGGTATAACGCTGCAACCTGACTATGCGTCCGCTCTACAATTTCTTCTATGACATCCGTTGAAAGCTCTTTTACAGTCTTTTCACCAACCATTTTATCATTTAATGCCGCAACTCCAGATTGTAGCCACTCTTTATCAGCCAATAAAGTAAAGGAATACTGTAAAGATTCTGCCATAGTATTTAAAGAGATGGCCAAACTTCCCAATTCATCCTTTTCATTATTATCCAATCGGATCTGATAATCTCCACCTGAAATTCTATTTGCGACTCCTTGAATTGTAGCAATCCGACTATCCATTTCGTCATTCTTATCTTGTAATTCTTTCTGAAGTCGTGTACGGGTATTGAAATCGTAGGAAACTCTCCTATAAAAAAAGATCGTAATGATAATAGCAAGAAAAGCCGCTAAAATAATAAGAGAAGGAGTGTAACCAGCCAGCTTATTCATATTGGCTGTACGTAAATCCAGCAACCGTTCTTCCTCCGATTTCATCACTTTGATCAAATCTCTTGCTGTATCCATATAAGACTTTCCATTGATCAGTTCAGAAGTCGCAATAGCTCTCCCTCGTTCCTTATCCTCAATGGTTCGCTTTATGATATCCAATCTGCCATTAATGATCTCTTTCAGCTTCTGAACATTCCTTTGTTGAAATTCATTGTCAACAGTCTCCATCCTTATTTCTTCCAATAAACCTAAAGCACGCTGTTTTGCTCCATTATATGGCTCAAGAAAATCTTTCTCACCAGTTAAAAGAAATCCCCTTTGACCTGTTTCTGCATCGGTTAAAGCAGATATAACATTATCAAGTTTCGACATAACCTGATTGCTATGCTTAACCATTTCTGCACTTTTAATCAGACTGTTAATACTTAAGTACGAAGCTAAAGAGGTAATAAAAAGTATCAATAATGATAAACCAAGGCCAATTCGCAGATTATTCTTTATTTGTTTTTTACTCATAAGATTCCTTAATTTTATCCGCCTCATTAATCATATTTATTGGTATCGTAAAATAAAATTCAGAGCCTTCTCCTAATTTGCTTTTTACACCAATTTGTCCCCCATGCCTGCTAATAATTTCAGCAGATATATATAAGCCTATTCCCAGTCCCTGGAAATGGATTGCTGTCTCTTCTACTCTATAAAACTTTTCGAATACTGTTTGCTGCAGTTCAGGTATAATTCCAATCCCAAAATCACGCACCCCAAGGTATAACTGCTCTCCATTTACATATACGTTAATCTGAATTTCATTTGTACCCGGTGAATACTTTATTGCATTGGTCAGGAAATTAACTATTACCTGCTCTATCCTCATTTCATCAGCATAAATCTGTTCAGGAAAAGTCCCATTTATAACAATTTTGAACTCTGGATTTGCCTGATGAATAACCTCCAATACCCCATCCAACATTTGATCAAGTTCGAAATACTTTTTATTAAACTCTAACTTTCCACTCTCTATTTTAGAAATATCCAGAAGTTCAGCAATAAGATCATTTAATTTATCCAGTTGTACCTGCGCTTTAATCAAGTGCTTTTTTACTGTCAGAACATCTCCCTTATCAATACTTCTAGCCAACAACTGCACATACCCCTTTACGCTAGTGAGTGGTGTTTTTAATTCATGACTGGCTATACTTATAAATTCATCTTTTTTTCTTTCTGCTTTTTTTCTGAATTCAATCTCATCTAAAAGGGCTTTCTGAACTTCAATAAGTTTCCTGCTTTGTTCATAGATACGATAAAACGTCTTCACCTTTAGTAACAGGATATCCATATCAACCGGTTTGGTTATATAATCCAATCCCCCAGAAGAATATCCTTTAGTAATAAATTTAAGTTCGGTATTTGCTGCTGATAGAAATATGATCGCTGTTTCCTTTGCTTTACTATAGCCTGAAATTGCCTCGGCAACTTCAAAACCATCCATTCCTGGCATTTGTACATCTAAAATAATGAGCACATATTCATTTTTAAGCACCTTTTTTAGAGCTTCCTCACCAGAGGATGCTGTGTCAACTTCAAAATTATGTTTCTCCAGAACCTTCTTTAAAGAAATAAGGTTCTCAGGAGTATCGTCTACAATTAATATCATTATTAAAGATAAATAGGCGTTGAAATCAGAACCGGATAGCCTGTTATTTGTTTATGTTAAATCTATACAAGTTTAAACATATATACAACCTAATTTTTGCAAAAAAATTATAATTGTCCAGTATTAAATGTATCGCCTTGATTGAAATCGCCTGTATCAAAGCCCTTTTTGAACCAATGCATCCTCTGAGCAGAGGTACCATGGGTAAATGCATCCGGTACTACTTCACCTTGCGACTGCTGCTGAAGCTTATCGTCCCCAATTGCGTTTGCAGCCGTTAATGCTTCTTCAATATCTCCTTGATCTAATTTGAAGTTAGCGAGGTTTTGCGCATGATGCGCCCACAGACCAGCAAAGAAATCAGCTTGTAATTCCAGTTTTACTGATAACTTATTATATTCTACTTCACTCATTTGTCCTCTTGCTCTTTGTACTTTCTCGGATATGCCGAGCAGATTTTGTACATGGTGCCCCACCTCGTGTGCGATGACATAAGCTTGTGCAAAATCCCCTGCAGCACCAAAGCGATCCTTTAAATCCTTATAGAAAGTTAAATCAATGTATACTTTATGGTCTGCAGGACAATAAAAAGGACCAACTGCAGAGCTCGCATTGCCACAAGCAGACTGAACACTATTGTCGAACAATGTAAGAACCGGTGGTTCATATTCCCTACCTAATTCCTTAAATTGTGCAATCCAAACTGAATCTGTAGACTCAAGTACACCCGCAACAAACTTACCCTCTGCATCCTGAGGCACTCCTCTTGCCCCATCTACATTTTCCTGCTGTCCGATAGGAAGCTGATTAACCAGACCGGAAAAATCCTGTCCAAAAATAAGTCCAAGTACCACAACGACAATAGCTGCGCCACCGCCAAGTACTTTACCTCCACTCATTCCTCTTCTGTCATCAATATTACCACTGCCTTTACCGAACCATTGCATAGAAATTTATATTTAATTAGGTGAATTAAACTTTGCGGCAATTGTTATACCAAAACCAGAAGAAAGGATATTTAACTGAAAGTAATTATCGCTTTATGGATTCTTTTTATCGTTTCTACTGCACCAAGCGCAACAGCAATATCAAAAACTCCTGGTCCAAACTTCCCTCCAACAAGCATAATCCTAAATGGCAACATTAGTTCCCCAGGTTTAAAATTATGTGCTGCAGCTAACGTCTTAAACTTTTCTTCCAATTCTAATCCTGTAAGTCCGTCTACTATTTCCAAAGCATAAGCTTCAAAAAACTTAGCTTTCTCAATAGTCCACTTGGGCTTAACCGCATCTAAATCATATGATTCCGGCGCAACAAAAAAGTAAATACTTTGAGGCACGAAATCGGTTAAAAGATTACAACGGTCTTTAATTAGGTCAATAATACCCTTTAGATATTGGTCATCATTCAATGCTATCCCATGCTCGGCAAAAGCTTGCTTTACAACAGGAAGAAGTATTTCTGCAGTCGCATTTTTAATCCACTCATGATTATACCATTTAGCTTTTTCAAAGTCAAATTTCGCTCCTGCTTTACTAATTCTTTCTAACGAGAACTTATCGATAAGCTCGCTCAAAGAGAAGATCTCCTGATCGGTACCGTCATTCCAACCAAGCATAGCCAAAAGGTTCACAAATGCTTCCGGCATAAAGCCCAGCTCCCTAAATCCTTTAGTCAGATCTCCTGTTTTAGGATCCGTCCAGTTTTGAGCATATACTGGGAAACCTAACCTATCACCATCTCTTTTGCTCAACTTACCATTCCCATCTGGTTTTAAGATTAATGGTAAATGTACCCACGCGGGCATCTCATCTTCCCAACCTAAATATCTCCATAAAAGGATATGAATTGGTGCTGACGGAAGCCATTCTTCACCTCTGAATATATGACTGATTTCCATTGCTTTGTCATCCGCTACTACAGCAAGATGATAAGTCGGCATCCCGTCAGCTTTTAATAAAACTTTGTCATCAACCAGGTTGGTCTCAAAGCTGACATGTCCTCTAATAAGGTCTGTAAAGGATACCGTCTCATTTTCGGGCATCTTAATACGCACAACATGGGGAGTGTTAGTGGCCAGCAATGCAGCTACTTCTGTCTCATTAAGTGTAAGTGAATTCCGCATCTCTCCACGAGTTGCTAATCCATATGTAAAATTTGGTATCTCTTTTCTTTTAGCATCCAACTCTTCAGGAGTATCAAAAGCGTAATAAGCATAACCATCTTCAATTAATTGATCTGCATACTGTTTATAAGTTGCTTTACGCTCACTTTGACGATAAGGTCCGAATGCTCCTTCATTTGCAGGACTTTCATCGGGAACAATTCCACACCAATCCAGACAAGAGGCGATATACTCCTCTGCGCCCTCTACAAAGCGGGTTTGATCAGTATCCTCAATACGTAAAATAAACTTCCCCTTATGCTTTTTTGCAAACAGATAATTAAACAAAGCGGTACGTACACCACCTAAATGTAGTCCCCCTGTTGGGCTAGGGGCAAATCTTACTCTTACTTTCTTTTCCATGATTACGAGTTACAAAGATATATTTTTTAGTGCTTTAGCATTATATTCATCCAATTTTGTAATGCACACCGCATTAAGTGTGTATTTTCAACAAAAAATAACACTCAAACAGCTGATAATCAACGCATTGTTTATCACAAAACTATAACTTGTATGAGTCTTGTATGACTCTCTAATGACTCTCATATGAGTATAGATGAGTCCAACCCATTTAAAACCCAGTTACAAGGGGCTATTATGTCTTTTATTATTTAGGCTGTTTCGCTGCATTTTCAAATGCTATTTTGTAATTTGCCCATATATTAATATGAATCCATACGAGAAAAAGCGCCGCTGGAAATTCTTTCTACTCATCTTTGCCATTGTTATTGGCACTGCTTCTGTTTTTTACAGCGACTTTTTTGTAAAAAAAATGGAGCGTGAGGAGCAACTTCAATTCCAACTATATGTAAAAGTGACCGAACAATCGTTGGCCATGTATGATGACGATCGTTATACAAGTTTGATTGATCTTATCAGGACAAATACAAAATTACCTGTTATTATGATTGATTCTGAAGGGGCAATTTTGGCCTATCAGGGCCTTGATTCAACCAAAACCAATTATGAAGTAGAAAAACAACCCAATAAAACCTATGACCCCGGGTATTTTGCAAGAGAGCTTAATAAAATGAAAACTCAACATCCTCCTACCCCAATTATTGGACTGGACGGAACACGATGGTATATTTATTATAAAGATTCGGCAACCTTAACTCAACTTCGCTATTTTCCTTATATACAGCTGGCAGTGATTGGCTTGTTCTTAATTACTGCCTACGTAGCTTTTAGCTCAGCCAGAAAAGCAGAACAAGATCAGGTTTGGGTAGGTATGGCTAAAGAAACAGCACATCAATTAGGTACTCCAATCTCTTCTCTGATGGCATGGGTTGAACTGATCAAATCAAGGTTTGATGCTGAGGACGACCCTTTGATTGCAGAAATGGAGAATGACATCAAACGACTAGAGGTCATTACCGATCGTTTCTCTAAAATTGGTTCAAAACCTATTGTAGAAGACCATGTCGTTTATACTGTTATTTATAATTTTGTAGAATACTTTAAACTACGTACTTCCGATAAAATTGTTTTTAAAATTTCAGGTGATGAGCAAGTACGCGCACTGTTAAATGTCCCGTTATTTGACTGGGTGATTGAAAATCTACTTAAAAATGCTGCAAATGCGATTGAAAATGAGGGGCACATTACTATAGACATTATCGAAAATCTAGCTAAAGAGGAGGTTTTTATTGATGTCACAGATACAGGAAAAGGCATTACACGCTCAAAGTTTGATGCAGTTTTCCAACCTGGCTATACTACGCGCAAACGGGGATGGGGTTTGGGGCTATCACTAACCAAAAGAATTATCGAAAACTATCATAATGGACAAATCTTTGTCAAGGATTCAGAACTTGGCAAAGGAACCACCTTTCGTATCATTTTAAAAAGCAGCATTACTTATGAACCGACCACAAACACATGAGTATCCCGTATGGGCTGAACAATACATTAGCCTTGTAGAAGGAGATGTAATGGAATTGTTGAAAAGACAGGCTACTGAATTTTCTGATTTTATAAATAGCCTCATTGAAAAGGCAGATTATGCTTATGCCCCTGGAAAGTGGACAATTAAACAACTAATTGGACATATTATAGATACCGAGCGGATCCTCGTATATCGTCTTACCTGTTTTGCCAGAGGAGAAAACCATGCTTTACCTGGTTTTGAAGAAGATGATTACGTTGCTAATGCACATTTTCAGGACAGGAGTTTACTAAGCCTGTCAGAAGAGTTTGCTTTACTGAGAAAAGCGAATATGTATTTGTTTGAATCACTTTCAGAAAAAGAACTAAATAGAAGCGGAACAGCTTCTGAGAGACAAATTACAGCGCGGGCATTACTTTATGTTATTCCTGGCCATATCATTCACCATACACAAATCATTAAAAGCCGTTACTTATGATCTGGTTTTCTGAATTTAGTCCTGAACAGTTAAATGACCGCCCTAAAAATCACATGGGTGCTTTTCTTGATATTAAATTTACTCAAGTTGAGGAAGATGCTCTAACAGGGACAATGCCCGTAGATGAGCGCACACATCAACCAGCCGGAATATTGCATGGTGGAGCGTCTGTTGTATTGGCAGAAACACTGGGAAGTGTTGCTTCTTATATGTGTATTGATCCAGAAAAATATCAGGCTGTAGGTCTTGAAATTAATGCGAACCACCTTAGGCCTGTTAAGTCAGGTCTGGTTACCGGAATATGTAAACCTCTGCATATAGGCGCAAAAACCCATGTTTGGGAAATTAAAATTTACAATGATAAAGGAAAGATGAATTGTATAAGCAGGTTAACAGTAGCTATAATTAAAAAAGCCTGATTAAAATCCAGTTTTTTTGATCTAAATCGACTATTTTAATTCAATTGGTAGCTCGATTAAGGTTTTATCCCAACCAAAAACCATATTAGCGCCTACTGCATTCGTTGTAAAAGTTATAGAAAAGCTTTCTAAAGTTTTATCCAATGATTTAACAGGCACTTCTGTTCTTAGAACATCCTTAGTTTCATCATAAGTAAATGAACCCCAACGGTCTGTCTGTTTATTTACAATCATTACCCATTTATCCTTATTTGGAATAGCAAATAAGCTATAGGTACCCGGCTTAATTGTCTTGCCTCCTATTTTTACGCGCTTAAAAAACTTAATCTCAGTATTCTCATTGGCACCTAAACGCCATACTTTTCCATACTGCTCTAAAACACCAAAAATTTCACGCCCCTTTTTTGCTGGCCTCGAATAAATAACCTTAATCAAAGGCAATGAACCATCCTTAGCTTTTGCAGCATTAAGCGGAAAATAAACAATATCAGCAGGACTGGAATCAATCGGCGAAAACTTCAATTCCTGAGCTTTCGCCATAAAGGCAAAAAGTATAAATACTCCGATAAAACTTATTCTTTTCATTATAAATTGCCTTAAATGATTAAGAACTAAGACTAATACTCGCGTCCTTTAACGACACCGTTTAAGAAAACTGCACCGAATATAAAACCAATAATTCCACCTAAAATAGACCAACCGAAACTACAAGTTATAATTGCAGCAGTCAAAATACCAAAAAACAGGCCTAAAACGTAGTAAACCCAGTCTAAACTATTGTTGTTCTCTTCTTTAATCATTATAATAATACTTAGGCTCCAAAGATATTGATTTATTTTATAAAGCAGGATTACATGTCAGCTTTTCGTCAATTAATTGAAAAATATTCTTCACCAAACAAAATTAATCAATCGATTGATTAATTTTGTTCCCCATAAATCTTTTAATGGAAAAGACAGACAAAAAGGCAAGTATCCTTGAAGCAGCAGAAAGACTTTTCTGTGAGCTGGGTTACGAAGCGACATCAACCCGCCAGATCGCAAAAGAAGCCTCAGCAAACATGTCCATGATTAACTATTACTTCGGTTCAAAAGAAGGAGTTTTCATGGAAATCATGTCCAAAAGGGTTGCTGACTTTGGTTCACAACTTAATAGCATTAACGAAGAAAAACTTCCCAGCATGGAAAAGCTATTAAAAATAATCGAATGCTATGCAACAAGGGTAATGTCCAACCATAGGTTCCACAAGATGATGCACCGTGAGTTTTCACTTCCCCACAGGCCTGAAATGTTCTTAAAGATAAAGAATGCTATGGGGGCCAACCTCACGATCATAGAAGAGATTATCAATGCAGGCATCACTGAAGGAAGTTTTAAACAGGTAGATGTTAGAATGCTCATTGCAACAATAATGGGAACAATAAGTAATGTTGCTGTCTCTCCTGCAAAAATCACTTATGGAACAACTTTGGACATTAATAGAACCGAGGATAAAAAACTGATTACCTCCAGATTAATTGCTCATTTAAAAGACCTTATCGTCACCTTTTTAACTCCTAAAAATGACACGTAAATCAATCCGATTAGGCTTCTTAGCTTCTCTTATCCCAGGGATCCTTTATGCCCAGGAGATCAAAAAATTAAGTCTGCCAGAAGCTATAACTCTCGGGATAGAGAATAGCAAAAATTTAAAACTTTCACAGAATAGAGTCGATCAAGCTATTGCAAAACTAAATACGGTAAAGGACAACGTATTGCCTACCGCAAAGGCTTCTTTTCTGTACAATCATGCAGAAATTCCAACAAACACCTTAAGCATTGGAGGGGCAAATCCTATCCATTTACCAAAACTTGCTGATGCATTCGTCGGAACCGCATCTGTCGAAGAGCTCATTTATGGTGGTGGTAAATTGAGATATGCTGAGGAATCTACCCGACTTCTTACCGAAGTAGCAAGGCTTGACACCGACAAAAGCCAGGAAGAAATCAGCTATGCGATTATTAACACTTACTACTCCTTATTTAAAGTTATTCAAAGTAAAAAGGTTATAGCTCAAAATCTTGAATCAATTGATAGTCAGCTCAAACAGTCACAGCGCTTTTTTGAACAGGGAATTGTCACTAAAAATGATGTATTAAGATTTCAGCTTCAACAGGCAAATGTGTCGCTTACAGAGCTGGAAGCAGAAAATAACAGGAAAATCATCAACTACAACCTGGATGTATTACTTGGATTAAGCGAAAACACAGAAATCGAAATTGCCGATCCTTATGCTGCACTTAAAGCTACGGCTCCATTAAATTCCTATCTAGAAATGGCCTTTTCTGACAGGCAAGAGCTTAAACAACTTGAGCTACAGAACAAAGTGGCAGATGTGAACTTAAAGTCCGTTAAAGCGAATACATTACCAACAGTTGGTGTTGGTGCAAACCTATATTATATCAATCCAAGTGGAAAATTCATTCCTCCTACCGACCAATTCATTATGCCTGTGACATTGGGCGCTAACGTATCATGGAATATTGGAAATTTATGGACCAATAAGAACAAAGTTACTGAAGCAAGAATTCAGCAAAAAGAAATTGGCATACAGAAAAGCATTGTATCTGATCAGTTGAAAACAGAAATCAACAGGAACTATCAAAATTACCAGCTGTCTTTAAAAAAGATTAAAGTCCTTGAAACCGCAATTACTCAAGCCACAGAAAATGATAAGTTGCTCGCTTCAAAATACAAAAACAATGTTGCATCTGCTATTGATAGAATTGATGCGGAGACCTTACTATATCAGGCAAAAATCAATTTAGAACTTGCCAAAGCTGATGCTGGTCTAGCTTACTATACCCTACTAAAATCTACCGGAAAAATTTCTCAATAACCACTTAACAAATCAGGCAATGACAACTGAAAAGAAAAAAAAGAATAAAGTAATTCCAATCATATTAGGAACCCTCATCCTTATAGGTGCCATATTTGGCATTAAAGAATATATCTATTATAGCAAGCATGTTGATACTGATGATGCACAGATTGATGGAGACATCAGTCCGGTTGTAGCCCGTGTGGGCGGTTATGTAAAAGACATTAAATTCGAAGAGAATACAAAGGTTAACGAAGGTGATGTGCTCGTTACATTGGACGACAGGGATTATAAAATAAAGCTGGAGCAGGCAATTGCAGGCCAAAAAGGAGCTAATGCAGGAGTCGGAGTTTCTGAATCTCAGATTGTAGCAACTGCTGCCAATACCAGCACAGCAAAAGCTAATATTGAAGCTGCAAGGGTTAAATTAAATCTCGCTCAAAAAGATTACGAGCGATATTTCAACTTGGTAAAAGACGGCTCAGTTACTCAGCAACAATTTGATCAGGCAAAAGCTCAGAAAGAGTCTGCTCAGGCTGCTTTTACCGCTGCAAATGATCAATATCAGGCTGCGGTAAAACAAGTAGGTACGACACAATCTCAACTTGCAGTAAGCAACAGTGGTGTAAATCAACGTCAGGCTGATGTAGATTTTGCGAAACTACAGTTGTCTTATACAGAAATCAAAGCCCCAACTACGGGTATCGTCTCTAAAAAGAATATCCAGAAAGGTCAGTTGATACAACCTGGACAATCATTATTTGCGATAGTAAACGACAATAGCATTTATGTTACTGCGAATTTTAAAGAAACACAACTGGAGGATATAAAAGCTGGTTCTAAAGTTAGAATCGAGGTTGATGCTTACCCTAAAGAAGATGTGGAGGGGGAAGTTTACAACTTTGCTCCTATTACTGGTGCAAAAGGATCTTTATTGCCACCTGACAATGCTACAGGCAACTTTGTGAAAGTAGTACAACGAGTTCCTGTAAAAATAAAAATCACAAAAGCTCAAAAGGAAGTGCTTGAAAAACTTCGTCCTGGTATGAGCGTTAAGGTTTCCGTTTCTATAAAAGACTAACCGATGGCCGAGCAAGGTTTAAAAAAGTGGATCATTACTTTTACTGTGATCACAGCTTCGCTACTGGAGCTGATTGACACTACGATTGTAAATGTAGCAATTCCTCAAATACAAGGTAACCTGGGCGCAACACTTGAAGATGTAGCCTGGTTATCTACCGGCTATGCAGTTGCCAATGTAATAGTATTGCCCATGTCAGGATGGCTTGGGAGCCGTTTTGGACGTAAAAACTACTTCTTATTTTCGATTATTCTGTTCACCATAGCATCATTCCTTTGTGGAAATGCAACCAATCTTGAAGAACTTATAGCCTTCAGAATACTGCAGGGGCTTGCAGGAGGGGGGCTTATTTCAACAGCCCAGGCCATCCTAATTGAGACCTGGCCAAGAGAAGACGTAGGTATCGCCACAGCCTTATTTGGACTTGGAGCCGTAGTAGGACCGACAGTTGGCCCTACTATTGGCGGCTATTTACTCGAAATCAGTTCCTGGCCGCTAATCTTTTATGTAAATATTCCCGTCGGAATTCTTGCAGCGTATTGTACATACATGTTTGTCAGGGAGACCCCAAAAGACGGACAGGGTATGCCAGTAGATTGGTGGGGTATTCTTTTACTTGCTATAGCTGTAGGCAGTTTACAAACCGTATTGGAAAAAGGGGAAAGTGAAGATTGGTTTGCAACACCTTATATTACAGCACTAGGGGTGACTTCAGTCCTGGGTTTAATATTATTCATTTGGAGGGAACTAAGTACTGACCACCCGATTGTAAACTTTAAAATTATGCGCCACAGAAGCTTTTCCGTGGGGATGTTTACCTCATTTATACTAGGTTTTGGATTATACGGTTCTGTATTCGTATTCCCTGTTTTTTGCCAGAATCTATTGGGTTTTTCTCCCTTACAAACCGGAGAACTCTTATTCCCCGGAGGCTTGTGTACTATTGTAATGATGCCTTTTATTGGGATTATGCTGAAGAAAAACATACCTGCCCAGTTTATGGCCACTATAGGCATGTTCTTATTCTTCGTGTTCTGCTCTATGTTGAGCAAATCAACTTTACAATCAGGAACAGGTGATTTCTTTCTTCCCTTAATTATCCGTGGTGTTGGAATGGCATTGTTATTTGTTCCTTTAACTACGCTAGCTATTCAAGATCTGAAAGGGGCTGAAATAGGCCAGGGCTCTGGACTAAACAATATGATGCGCCAACTTGGGGGCTCATTTGGGATTGCTGCATTAACAACCCTCATACATGTACGCCAAGGCTTCCATAGGAGCAATCTCTTGGTTAATGTAAATGAGTATAACCCGGCCTTTAACGAACGTTTCAATGGATTTGTAAATAGTTTTATGGCTAAAGGATACAACTATCTGGACGCAAAAACGCTGGCGATCAAAGCAATTGAGGGTACCGTAACAAAACAATCCCTCCTGCTTACCTATAGTGACGCCTATTGGGTAGCGGGACTCATTTTATTATGTTCAATTCCTTTATTGTATTTGCAAAAGTTCAAAAAGAACGTTGCAGTTCCTGCCGATCTTCATTAAAAAAACGGCCGTTAGTTGTCTAACGGCCGTTTTACCTCAAAAAAATTAACAATTAAACTGCACAAATTAGCGCCTCCGCTAAAATATACATGTCCTTAAAAGACTTTATTGAATCTCTATATATCTAAGTTAGCAGTTTTTACAATCAAATCAAAATAATTTATTGCCTCATTAAGGGGTTATTTGGAACATTTTTGCTAGATTAAGCGCGAAAATATTTCGCCTAAATTATGATGCAAAAACAACGAGCAAAAGGTCAGAGAGAGTCTATATTTAATAATGAAGTCGTATCCCGGTTCGAACTTTATAATAGCCTCTTCCTTACCCTTCCGTTCTACAAAGTTAAAGACACCGGTACTTTATTACCCCTATTTATTAAATACTGCGAAGATGGAGTGAATAATCACGATACTCCTGCAGATATTATCAATGCATTTTTTAAGAAGTATACGCAGAACCACTCAAACAAGGACATTATCGACCTTCTTTTCCGCTTTATTCAATACATAGAGCGCCAGGTGGTACTATTTGATGCGGTAGAAGATGCTTCCTTTAATAAGTTAAATGCAGCTGACGAGCACAATGCTTTGTTATCTTACTTAAAGAAGGGTGTAGACAACAAAGCCCTGAATGATAAGATTGAAAAGCTGATAGATGAGTTTTCTCTTCGCCTGGTATTAACGGCACACCCTACTCAATTCTATCCTGGCAGTGTTCTTTCTATCATAACTGACCTTACTACGGCCATCAAGACCAATGATATTACAACCATCAACCTCTTGTTGCACCAGTTAGGGAAAACACCTTTTTTTAATAAGAAATCACCAACTCCGGTTGATGAAGCTTTAAGTCTTGCCTGGTATTTAGAAAACGTATTTTACTTTGCCGCAGCAAATATTCAATCAGAAATAGATAAAAGCCTGAATGATTATAACCTTGAGTCGAAAAAGATTGTAGAACTTGGATTCTGGCCTGGAGGGGATAGAGATGGCAATCCTAATGTACATACAGATTCCACTATACAGGTTTCCAAAATGTTACGCCAAATCCTATTCCGTTGCTATTACCGTGATTTCAGAAATCTAAAACGCCGAATTACGTTTAGAGGTGTTGAAGAACCAATTGCGATTATACAAGACGTTTTATATAAAAATGCCTTTGACCCGAACATTGCAATGGAGAATATTGCTGATTTCCTGATTGAAAATCTCAATAAAATCCTGACGACATTAAATGAAAACCATGATGGTTTATTTTCTGATCTGGTAACAGACCTGATCAGAAAAGTAGAGCTTTATGGTAGCCACTTTGCTTCATTAGATATCAGACAGGATAGCCGTGTGTTAAGAAATGTACACACTTTCTGTCGCCAAAGCAAGCCAATTGTTTCTCTTTTCCCAGAGAATTATAATAGCCTTTCTGAAGCGGAAAAGATTAAAAATCTTTCTTTCAAAAGCGCAAAGTTAAATTACTCGGACGCGAACGATCCATTGATTGATGATACACTGCAGACCATTGCAGAGATTAAGCAAATTCAAGAGAGCAGTGGAGAATTAGCCTGTCACCGCTTTATTATTAGTAATTGTCAGCAAGCAAGTGATATTCTTCAACTTATTGAGCTATTCCTTTGGAGCGGTTGGGAAGAAAATGACCTTTCAATAGACTTTGTTCCATTGTTTGAAACCGTGCATGATTTAGCTGATGCTGCTGAAATCATGGATACACTATATGCACATCCTTTCTACAAAAAACACCTGAAAAGAAGAGGAAATAAACAGCATATTATGCTTGGCTTCTCTGACAGTACCAAAGATGGTGGTTATTTAATGGCCAACTGGTCAATTTTTAACGCAAAAGTTTCTCTTACAAAAACAGCAAACGAGCATAACATCCAGCTTGCATTTTTTGACGGACGTGGAGGGCCTCCTTCACGTGGTGGTGGAAAAACACATCGTTTCTATGCCTCTATGGGTAAAGAGATTGCCAATAAAAACATACAATTAACCGTACAGGGTCAAACGATCAGTTCGCAATTTGGATCAATTGATAGCGCAGAGTTTAACATTGAGCAATTAATTAATGCAGGAATATCTGCAGGTATTAAAGAAACACACAACATTCTTTTAGATCCGCTGCACAAAGGATTACTTGATACCATGGCTGAAGACAGCTACGAGGCTTATGTTTCTTTACGCCAACATCCATTATTTTTAAGTTATCTGGAGAAATTCTCTCCACTCCCACTTCTATCTAAAATAACCATTAGCAGCAGACCGGTGAAACGTAGCTCTGGCGGTTCATTGAAACTGGAAGACCTTAGGGCAATTGGTTTTGTAACAGCATGGAGCCAATTGAAACAAAACATTCCAGGTTTCTACGGAATGGGGACCGCTTTAAAAAATCAGGAAGATCAAGGAAACTGGGATAAGGTGGTAAAAACATATGAGGAATCAGGGTACTTTAAAACCATTATCGACAACTGTATGATGTCGATGAGCAAATCTGATTTCTCTATCACTGCACATTTTGCGAATGATAAAGAATACGGTGCATTCTGGAAAACACTTTATGAAGAATTTAAGCTTTCTAAGGCAATGTTATTGAAGTTGTCGGGACATGCTACTCTAATGGAGAATTATCCCGTTGAAAAGACTTCTATTGCGGTTAGAGAAAAGATTGTTCTACCTCTTGTATTAATCCAGCATTATGCTTTGGAACAATTACAAAACGAAATAACTGACGAGGAGCAACAATCATACGAAAAATTAGCAATCAGAACGGTTTATGGTATTGTAAATGCCGGCCGAAACCTTGCATAATAAAACCAAACCGGCTAAGCCCGGTTTGATCATAAAAAAAGCGAACCATTGGTTCGCTTTTTTTATTGTTTTAATAGCTAAAATTAATGTCTACCTATCGATTGAGCCCATTACTTTTTGACCAAAGGCATTTAAAGCATCTTTTTCAAGGGCACCTGCTTTTACACTTTCATGTACTTCCAGTGCACCACAGATATTGGTAATCATTTCACCTGCTACATCAATTTCTTCCTCACTTACCCCCCTGAATTCACAAAAAGCTTCTAACACTGTAAGTGTTGCTTGAAGGTCTTCAGCTGTAGTATTTTGGAATAATTGTCTAATAACTGGAATCTTCATTATTTTATCTTATTAAATAGTTCGCCTAACATTTCTGCTTTGTTGGTTTGCACCTGATCAACTAATACACCTCCTTCGAAAGCCGCAAAAGTTGGTAAATTATCAACATTAGCAAGCTTACGTGAAGCAGGAAGTTTCTCCGCGTCCACCATTAAAAAAGTAACATCTTCGTTTTCAGCAGCTAATTTCTTGAATTTTGGTTTCATGATCCTGCAGTTTCCACACCATGATGCAGCATACTGAACCATTACTTTGTTGTTTTCAGCAACATATTGTTGAAGATTATCTTCTGTTAATTCTAAAAACATAATTCTCCTTTTTTTATTAGTTAGCGCTCAGGTATTCTGCAACGCCAGTTCTGTTAGCGCTCATTGCTTCTTTACCTTCTTCCCAGTTTGCAGGACATACTTCGCCATGTTTCTGAACGTGAGCATAAGCATCAATTAAGCGCAAATATTCTTTTACATTTCTACCTACAGGCATATCATTAACACTTTCGTGGAATACTTTACCAGTCTCATCAACTAAGTAAGTTGCTCTGTAAGTTACATTTGAACCTGTGAATGATTCATTTCCTTCTTCATCATATTCTACCTCTTGTTCTACAATACCTAAAATGTTAGCTAAGTGTCTGTGAGTATCCGCTAAGATTGGATAAGTAACACCTTCAATACCTCCATTATCTTTTGCTGTGTTTAACCAAGCAAAATGAACTTCGTTAGTATCGCAAGAAGCACCAATTACGATTGTATTTCTTTTTTCGAAATCAGGAAGAGCAGCCTGAAATGCATGTAATTCTGTCGGACAAACAAAAGTAAAATCTTTTGGATACCAGAATAATAAAACTTTTTTCCCTTTGCTTACAGCCTCTTCAAATATGTTGATTTTTAAATCATCGCCCATTTCGGACATTGCATCAATACTAACACTTGGGAATTTTTTACCTACTATTGCCATAATTATATTTTGTTTTTTATTGTTGATTTTTTGATAGTGCAAAGGTAAGGCTATACTTAGTCAAAAACAACCAAATCGCAGATATAACACATACTTAATCTTGATATGCATATAGACAAAAACTATTTCCCAGAACAACAAATTAGTTTTAGACTATTGCTCTTTAAGTGTTTTTTCAAAAAGTTTAAATACCCTTTTGTATTCATCAGTCCAGCTACCTGGAGTCACAAAACCATGATCCTCAACAGGATAAACTGCAAGCTCCCAGTTATTTTTCCCCAATTCAATCAACCGCTGTGAAAGTCTTACCACATCCTGAAAATGCACATTCACGTCAACCATCCCATGGCACATGAGTAAATGACCTTTAAAGCCTTCAGCAAAATAGATTGGAGAGCTTTGCTTATATGCCTTTTCGTCATTAAAAGGCTCATTTAAAATATTTGAAGTATAACCATGATTATAATGTGCCCAATCAGTAACCGATCTTAAAGCCGCTCCACTTGAAAAAACATCTCCCTCCTTAAACAAGGCCATCAAAGTGATAAAACCTCCGTAAGAGCCTCCATATAACCCCACATGCATAGGATTCACTCCGTACTTATCAACCAACACCTTAACACCATCTATCTGATCGGTCAGGTCCTTTCCTCCCATATGCCTGTAAATACCAGTTCTATGGTTTCTTCCATAGCCGGCGCTTCCTGTATAATCAATATCAATTACGGTATATCCGTTGTCAGCAAGCATGTTGTTAAACATATACTCTCTTGAATATTGGCTCCACCAATAATGCACGTTTTGTAAATACCCTGCGCCATGCACAAAAACAACTGCCGGGTGGTTAGGATGAGGGTTCTTTGCAGGGTAAACCCTGGCATACACATCGTCTCCATATCTGTTTTTAAAAGCAATAAGATCGGGCGTACGCCATGGATAAGAATCAAATTCAGACGTGGTTGATTTCGTTACCTTTACTGCCTTTGCGCCTGCCTTATTTGCTTGCAAATAAAGTTCCCAGGGCTTATCCATGTAAGAATAATTTATTGCCAGCCATTTTTCATCCGGAGATAAAAGCACTTGATTCCCTCCTTTCATGGTCGTTAACTGCTCCATTTTGCCCCCATCAACACTCAATTTATAAAAATGGGTAATTCCTGGATGCTCCTTATTTGCTTGAAAATAAAAGCACTTCTTATTCTTTGAAAGTTGCAATTCCTGCACCTCCCATTTCCCAGAGGTAAGTTGCTTTTTCTCACCCGTACGTACGTTGACGATATAGACATGTGCATATCCGGTAGCTTCACTCCTGTAATAAATCCGGTCTTCATCCAACCAGGCAACCTCTCCAGCTCCCGGCCCACCTATCCAGGCTTCATCACGCTGTCGGTCAATATTCTCAAGTTCCCCTGTTCTCGCATCTAGTTTTAATAACCACAAATCCTTATTGTCTTGGGCTAAAGCAAGTATTACCGCAGCGGAGCCTTTTTCATTCCAATATGGTCCTTTTAAGTCTATGCTTCGATCTACATTTCTCTCTTTCTCTTCCTCTAACTTTGTTGGATAATCTTTTAGATAATCAGGGAGGTCCTTTATTCCAGGAATCCTACGTATTTTAATTTTGTAAGTCGTATCATTATTGACATCATACACATAATTTTCTGATGATGGCAAAAGGCCTCCTACCTTTTTCCTTGTAACAAGATCCTCAGTATACCCGGAAGCAGTAACATAATTGGGTACAATAGTATTTTTTTCCGCCCGCGGACCAATACTAAGCTGGTAAGAAATATAAGAGGCATCTGGACTAACCACAATATTCTGAATCCCTTTATCGCCGATATAAATGGGCTTCAATTTGTGGGTCGAGTCAAGTTGGTTTCCACGCTTGGACTTTCCCTTATCTGCTGATCGAATCACCTCAAAAAGGACTTTTTGTTGCTGTTTTAACCAACTTTCCTGCTCTCCAGAAGTTTTTTCTCTAGTTTTACCTTCAGCCCTGACAAAATTAGTTAGCTGTTTTAATTCTGCTGTTCCAACATTAAGCTCAAAGACATTTTCATTCTTCTGAAAAACAACGTGGCCATTACGCAAAAAACGGGGATTGCTTTCGTACTCCAAGGTATTAGTAAGCCGCAAACCTCTTTTGTTTTTTACATCATAGGCATAAATATCGCCTCCTTTTTCTGCAATACCCCAGGAACGATCTGAATTATACTTGTAGCCCATTCCAACGGCTCTATCAGCAAACTTTCTATCTTCCTTTTTAAGCTTACCAGATGAAACATCCAAAACATAACATTCAGTGGTATCTTTTTTTTCTGGATTCCATTCAAAAAACAATGTTTTGCTATCTGAGGACCAACGGTACCCTGAAGGAGAAGGGCCAATCCATTTCTGATCCCTCATAATCTTCTCAACAGATAGTGGGGCCAGCTGCTGAGCCCCGGCAGAGGAAAACAGAAAACATAAAAAGACCGTTAAATATCTCATCAGTAAAATTTTATCTGATTACTCTTCCTGTTTTATCTATGCTTACTATAAATGGGTTCAAATACTCTTCAATTAATACAGCAAATTCCCTCCTATTGATCGATCTGTTCAGTTCATACTTTCCCTTAAACCGATATTGCTTCTCCCATTTCTTTTTGATCAGCTCCTTTGTGCTTTCAGGAGACTTATTCCCGACCATACAAACCAAACTAATTGTAGACCCCAAGGTCATGTTCTCCTCTTTATAGTCATCAAACCAAATCTGAGCTTTATAATAAAATTCTTTTATAGGTTCCTTTATTTCTGCTGTCGTCACTTCTTGATCTGGCATAAAAGCCGCTTTTCCATTTGCAAATCCTGCTTTCAAAAAACCCGACAAACCGACATATTGAATTGCAGCCCAGTTTGGATCATCATGATTAACATCGGCAAAAGGAACTACTGCAAGTTTATAATTCAGCAGCTCTTTCTGAATGATTTTAAGATCGGCAAGAGAGGTTTTTGTCCTGAAAAACACAGCATATGCGGCAACAGCTCCCGCTGCCTGCCCTGCGGCAATACTTTCATGCTTTCTATCCAGCATAATCAGATTTTCTTGTTCGGGAATCTGAAAATTGGATAAAGGAATAATATTAGCATTTGAATTCCCCAATTCATATCCTGCACT
This sequence comes from Pedobacter sp., assembly GCF_041645105.1. Classification (GTDB taxonomy): domain Bacteria; phylum Bacteroidota; class Bacteroidia; order Sphingobacteriales; family Sphingobacteriaceae; genus Pedobacter. The sequence continues at coordinate 1,110,428 of NZ_JBAZQQ010000001.1, read as the reverse complement.
AAGGCTCAATCTATAAAGGTTATCATTATAATTAAATGTCCTCCATAATTTTTGCGCCATGTCAGGCAGGCCTGTACCGTCTGCATTCACCAAAACCTCAGCTTTAATCGTCCGCCCATCTGCAAGAGAAACATTCCAACCATTCCCAGAACGTCTAATGCTATTCGTCCCCTTAATATGAGCCCTTTTTATACTTCGTATTACGGTAAGGTTTTTAAGGCTATCTGCCCATGTTTTAAGCACTTCATTTGCCCTGACCTCATCAATTAGGATTTTACCCATATTATCAGTAATTGATTTTGAAACAGGCATCCTTTTCAAAAACTGAGCTTCCAGACCAGTGCTCATGCCTTTCCCTGATATTGAAATTTTCAATCCGGGTTCCTGAATCAGCATCACAGTTTTAACCCCTGATATTGCCGATTGAAAACCGGCTCCAATGGCATTACTCCCATTACCTATAACCAGCACTCCGGTTTTAATGGTTTGTCCTCCGGCAATCTGTGCAAACACCGAAACCAAGAAAACAATAAATAATCCCTTTTTCATCTGTATATTTAAGTCTTTATGATCTAATAAGATCAATTTAATGAATTTAACAAGCCCGCCATGACTCAAATGTTCGATTCTATTTTTGAAGCACAGCAAAAACATAAATATACGCTTAGAAACACCAATGCTGCACAAAGAATTCAAAAATTAAAATCTTTAAAAGCAACTATTGAAAGAAATGAGCACCATATCTATGATGCACTACAAAGTGATTTAAGAAAAAACCAGTTCGAAGCTGCAGTAACAGAAGTGATATTTATTTATGGTGAAATTGATTTTGCTATTAAGAATCTGCACAGATGGATGAAACCAACCCGTGCAGGAAAAAGCATGGCTAGTTTGATGGCAAAAAATAGAATCTATTATGAACCAAAAGGAGTTTGTCTTATTATTTCTCCCTGGAATTACCCTTTTCAACTCATGATGTCTCCCTTACTTTCGGCAATTGCGGCAGGTAACTGCGCTATATTAAAACCCTCTGAATTAAGTCCTGCAACAAGCAAAGTTATAAGCAAAATAATAAAGGAATGTTTTGATGAACAGGAAATATGTTGTTTTGAAGGCGACGTTTCTGTATCCACAGCATTGCTTAAATTCCCATTTGATCACATCTTCTTTACCGGAAGTCCGGCTATTGGTAAAATAGTAATGGAAGCTGCCGCAAAAAATTTAACCTCGGTAACATTAGAACTGGGAGGCAAATCACCAACAATAATCGATCAACAAGCTAATCTTAAAAATGCTGCAGAAAAAATCGCATGGGCTAAGCTTATCAATGCAGGGCAGACTTGTATTGCTCCCGATTATGTATTAATACCTAAGAACAGGCAAGAAGAGTTTATAAGAGAATACAGCAACGCAACCCAGCGAATGTTCTTTAAAAATCCACAGGAAATTAATGAAGATATATATGCAAAAATCATCAATCAAAAACATTTCAAGAGGATAGTAGCGCTCATAGATGATGCAAGAGCTAAAGGCGCAACAATATCTTTAGGGGGACAGCATCAAGAGGAGGTTCAAACGATAAATCCGACACTTCTTACAGAGCTTCCTGCAAATGCCAATATTATGGAAGAAGAAATATTTGGCCCGGTTTTACCCCTTATTACTTATAAACTGCTTGATGAAGCAATTGAAATGGTGAACAGCAAGAGTAAGCCTCTTGCCTTATATATATTTAGCGACAATGGTAAAAATGTACGTCACATTATCAAAAACACCTCTGCAGGCGGAACTTGTGTAAATGATGTCCTCATCCATATATCTAATCCAAAGCTCCCCTTTGGAGGAGTAAATAGCAGTGGAATGGGAAGTTGTCACGGCATTTTCGGTTTTAAATCCTTTTCTCACGAGAGAACTGTCGTTTTCCAGTCAGCAATGAACATGAGCAGCATGATTTATCCTCCATATGACCGTAAATCATGGGTCTTAAAACTATTAAAAAAAATCATGTAAGGCTAGCCAATCCTTACAGAGGTCATGGTTAACGAGCCACCTACAGCTTTATCATTAAATAAAGAAACATCTTCTTTAACATTTTGCAAACCAAGCGTATACATTAGAGGAAGGTAATGTTCAGGAGTTGGAATAGCAAGCATAGCTGCAGCACCCAAATTTTTATAGTTAGCAAGCTGCTGGTGCTCTTTGTTCAAGATTAAACTTTTAAATTTATCATTCATTTCCAAAGCCCAATCAAATCCACCACCATTGATCATTTCCCAACTCATCATACGAAGGTTGTGCACCATATTACCACTCCCTAAAATCAAAACCCCTTTTCTACGTAATTGATAAAGCTCTTTTGCCAGATTGTAATGATAGTTAGCGTCTTTTGTGTAATCAATGCTTAATTGTAATACTGGAATATTAGCTTCAGGATACATATGCTTTACAACCGTCCATGCACCATGATCAAGCCCCCAATCGTGATCTAGTTCAACTGCTGCACTATATACAAGGCCTGCGGTTTCCAATGCCAGAGCAGGATCGCCCGGTGCAGGATACTGCACATCAAACAAAGCTTGCGGGAATCCCCCAAAATCATGAATGGTTTTTGGGAAGTCCATTGCTGTAATGTGTGTACCACGCGTAAACCAGTGAGCAGAAACAACAAGAACAGCCTTTGGCTGTGGTATGTCTTTTGCAATACCAGCCCATTTTAAACTAAATTCATTGTCTTCAATTCCGTTCATTGGGGAACCATGACCAATAAACAAAACAGGCATTAACGAATCCTGTACAGGAAGCGCGCTGGTAAAATTATTGAACTGTGATAAATTTGACATCTCTTTAAAAATTAACCCTTTAAAAAACAAAAATCCCGCATTGTCATCCACCTGACAAATGCGAGATCCCTGCCTCCCCTTGCATTAAACAAGGCAGAATTTGTTAAGTGCCTTAGATCTTTTACAAATAATTACTTAGCCTGAACAAATTGCAGGTTTACTGTAATTTTAATATCCTTTGCAATCCCCGCTCCTGTTGGATCGTATTTAATATTATAATCCATGCGGTTAATGTTTGTTGTTGCAGTAAAGCCAGCTTTGGTATTTCCTTTATCATCTTTAATCGTACCACCATGGGTTACAGCAAATACAACGTTTTTAGTCACATCGCGAATGGTTAATTTTCCAGCTAACGCATAAGTGTTTCCTTTGATTTTCTTGAAAGCAGTACTCTCAAAAGTCATTTTTGGATATTTTTCAGCATTGAAGAAATCATCCGTTTTTAGGTGATTATCTCTCATTTCAACATTTGTACTAATACTGTTTACATCAACCGTAAAGTCAATTTTAGCATCTGTTAAATCTTCTTTAGCTGCAACAAATGAACCGTCAAATTTTTTGAATCCCCCTTCAACAAATGAAATTCCTGTGTGTTTTACAGAAAAGTTCACAAATGAGTGCATTGGATCTACAGTCCACTTCGTTTGTGCGAATGACGCAACACTGATTGACAATGCAACCAGGAATAAAAATACTTTCTTCATAATCTTGAATAATTAAGTTACAAAGCTATAACGAATTTCTTGCGTAATTGTTGACCTATGATAAGAAATTGTAAGCTTAGCAATTTATTTCAACTACCTAATAAAGCAGATTAACCTTAACTTAGCCGGGTAATTAAACTGAAAATGAAGAATTATTTAACCATAATGCTTTGCCTGTGCTTTATTTCAGCCTATTCAGCAAAGCCAAAGCATCAATACGTTAAAATTAAAACAGAACAGGGCGAATGTATCATCCGTCTTTATAATGAAACGCCTCTACATCGCGACAACTTTCTTAAACTCACTAAAAAAGGCACTTATAATGGGTTGCTTTTTCATAGGGTAATTAAAGAGTTTATGATACAAGGTGGCGATCCTGACTCAAAAAATGCAACAAAAGGTAGCTTGCTTGGGGAAGGGTCTGTTGGTTATACTGTTCCCGCAGAATTTAACGACAGTTTGTTTCATAAAAAGGGGGTGCTTGCTGCAGCCAGGGATAATAATCCAGAAAAAGCCTCTAGTGGTAGCCAGTTTTACCTGGTACAGGGTAAAAAATTCACAGATGAACAGCTCGATGCAGTGGAGACAAAACGACTGAAATTTAAAATCCCTGAATGGCAGAGGGCAATTTATAAAAACCTGGGAGGGGCTCCTCACTTAGACCGTACCTATACTGTTTATGGCGAGGTAGTAAAAGGCATTGACATGATAGATAAGATTGCTATTCTAGAAACTGATAAAAACAACAGACCTCAGAATGATGTAAAAATGACGGTTACCATTTTAAAACGTCGTGAGGCCAAAAAGCTAGAGAAAGAACTAAAAAAACAATCCAAAACTATTCCCGATCTTAAAACCGCTTAAAATCCATACTCACGATGAAGATTATTTCCTATAACGTTAATGGCATCCGCTCCGCCTCTACTAAAAACTTTTTTGGATGGCTACAAGCTACAGATGCCGACATGATCTGCTTACAAGAAGTAAAGGCAATGCCTTCTCAAATTCCGGAAATCATTGGATTAATAGAGCAACTCGGATACCATCATTACTGGTTCCCTGCCGAAAAAAAGGGTTACAGTGGTGTTGCCATCCTTACTCGCATCAAACCCAATCATGTAGAATATGGTTGCGGGGAAGAATGGATAGATAAGGAAGGAAGGATTTTAAGGGCTGATTTTGATGATTTCTCGCTAATGAGTCTTTATATGCCTTCTGGATCAAGTGGAGATGAGAGACAAGTGAAAAAGTATGAATTCATGCGTTTCTTTGACACCTATATTGCCGGGTTACGTAATGAATTCCCAAATCTGATCATTTCAGGCGATTATAACATCTGCCATACAGCCATAGATATTCATAACCCGAAATCCAATGCCAACTCTTCAGGATTCCTCCCAGAAGAACGTGAATGGATGGAATTGTTTTTAAATAATGGCTTTATTGATACCTTCAGACATTTTAATAAAGATCCCCATCATTATACATGGTGGAGCTTCAGGGCCAATTCAAGATCAAAGAACCTGGGTTGGCGCATAGATTATCATCTTGCTACACAACCGATGTTAGAAAGGCTTAAAAAAGTAACCATTCTTGCAGACGCTATTCACTCCGACCACTGTCCTGTTTTACTAGAGCTTAACGTATAATCATGTCAGCATTACTTATTACCAATATTGGAACCTTAGTTGGTATACATCCACAGAATACATTGATGTTAAGAGGGCAGCAAATGCAATCGCTTCCTATACTTGAAAATGCATGGATTTTATGTGAGGACGGAAAAATTTCTGATTTTGGAAAGATGGAGCGGATCCCTGAGCAGTTGCCCAATCACCTGGTTACACATAATGCTCAACAAGGATTCGTGTTCCCTTCATGGTGTGATTCCCACACACATATCGTCTTTGCCGCATCGCGAGAAGAGGAATTTGTGATGAAAATAGATGGTAAGAGTTATGAAGATATTGCTGCTGCCGGAGGTGGGATATTAAATTCCGCAAAAAAAATGCAGTCTGCATCAGAAGATGAGCTCTATCAATCTGCATCCAAACGCCTTTCTGATATGATCAATCAGGGAACCGGAGCTGTAGAAATTAAAAGTGGCTATGGATTAAGTACCGATAGCGAACTTAAGATGCTAAGGGTTATCCAGAGATTAAAGAACAATTTTAACATTCCAGTAAAGGCATCATTCCTTGCTGCTCACGCCTACCCTCCAGAATACAAAAATGACCACGAGGGATATCTTAAGCTAATTATCGACGAAATGCTGCCAAAAATAGCAGGAGAAGGTCTGGCTGATTATATGGATGCTTTTTGTGAACAAGGATTCTTTTCTGTTGAAGATACAGATCGGTTACTACAAGCGGGGGCAAAATATGGGTTAAAGCCAAAGATACATGCCAATCAACTTTCTGTGTCGGGCGGTGTACAAATTGGAGTAAAACATCAGGCTGTATCTGTTGATCATCTGGAAGTTACTGATCATGCGGTAATTGAAAGCCTGCAATCTAGTAATACCATTGCTACATTATTACCCTCTTGTTCTTTCTATCTCAATATCCCATTTGCCAATGCCAGAGGGCTGATGAATGCGAACATTCCGGTTGCAGTAGCGACGGATTATAATCCAGGATCTACTCCATCTGGAAATATGAATCTCGTTGTATCCCTGGCCTGCATTAAGCTCAGAATGCGTCCGGAAGAAGCGATTAATGCTGCAACTTTAAATGGAGCCGCAGCAATGGAGTTAAGTGAAATAACAGGAAGCATTGCAAAGGGTAAAACAGCCAACCTGTTTATCACAAGGCCAATGTCTTCACTTGCCTTTTTACCTTATAGTTTCGGTCAATCGCAAATACAGACGATCGTTTTAAATGGAATAATAAGTTAATGGAAGCCCTTAAAATATATACTGCATCCGATATTGCTTCTATAACAAATTGTCGCGAAGGAGAGGTTAAAATCGGCGAAAAGGTACAATACACCTCCTCTTTAGAGGAAATAAGCCAATCGAACGCTCCATTTGTCCTGATTGGCATCCCTGAAGATATTGGCGTTCGTGCAAATCAGGGCATTGCCGGCGCTGCTTCGGCCTGGCAACCGGCACTTAAAGCGCTTTTAAATATACAAAGCACTTCTTTTTTCACTGGAGAGGAATTACTTGTACTCGGTCACTTTGAATTTTCAAATCCTGAAACCGACAATTTAGAACATTTACAACAAAAGGTTTCAGAAATAGATGATGCCATATTTCCTGTTATTCAAAAAGTAATTGAAGCAGGTAAAACTCCTATTGTTATTGGAGGCGGGCACAACAATGCATATCCGATTATTAAAGGTGTATCACTAGCTACAAAAACACCAATTGATGTCGTTAACATCGATGCTCATGCGGATTTACGTCCAACCAACGGAAGGCATAGCGGCAACGGTTTCAGCTATGCAATAAAAGATGGTTTTCTAACCAGATATGGAATTTTTGGACTGCATCAGAATTATAACAACAATTCCATATTACAAGCAATTGACTTAAACCGTCACATTTATCCGGTATTTTTTGATGACCTTTTAAAAAGTGATCAACCAATTCTTTCTGCATGGAATAATCTTTTAACCAAAACAGGACAAGTTACAGGACTGGAGCTTGATCTCGATTGTATAGAAAATGTGTTATCAAGTGCAATGAGTCCTACAGGCTTCCATTTAAACGAAATCCGAAAGCTTATCTTAACAACTACTAAAAAACTTACGTATTTACATGTTTGTGAGGGCGCTGTAGCCTTAACTAATGGAAGGCAAGATCAAAATACCGCTAAAACGATCGCCTATATTATAAGCGATTTTATCAAGTCACAAAAATAGTATCTACCAAAAACAAATTGGCTGATCAAAAATGACCAGCCAATTTACTCTTACTATCTCCAGCGCGGTTAACTTAGTATTTCAACACCTTTATCTCTGTGCGCCTGTTTGCCTGATGCTCATCCTCGCTGCACTGAACACCATTCCTACAATGATTCAGTAAGCGAGCCTCCCCATATCCCTTGGCAACCATCCTGCTACGTTCTATACCTTTATTAACCAGGTAATTTACAGCCGCATCAGCTCTTAGTTGAGAAAGACGCAAGTTGTAAGCATCTTTACCACGACTATCAGTATGAGAAGAAAGTTCAATTTTCAATGTCGGGTTTTGCGACATTACATTTACCAGATTATCCAATATTCTTCCCGCCTCTTCCCTAATAAATGACTGGTCGAAGTCATAATGAATATTTTTAAGTACAAAAACGGCTCCTGCATCCAGGTTATTTATGCCAAGTTTCAAAGTAACATATAACGTTTTACTCCTATCTAGTCCTTTAGTCGTTACACTTTCAGTTTGTGAAAACTTACCGGCCTGATTGGCTACAATATTATAATCAGACTGTTGCTCAAGTTGATAAACAAACTTTGCTTCCCCATCCGAAATTTGTGTCATATTCTTACTATTAGAAGTATTCGTTAATACTGTACCAATACCTGGTAATTTAGAATTATCATTTGCCCTAACCGTTTCTCCAATTAATGTAAACCTTGGATCATCATGATATATCTCTTTATAAATTACATTATCAGACCTATCGAAATCAGGAATACCAATTGTTACTGGTTCAGCAGCAATTCCATTTTTTACAGCTGTAATCAGATAAACACCTTTCTCTGCACCCTTTATCCGTTCTGCCTGTCCATCAACATTACTAATCGATGTATGATCAATACTATTGTGTGATATTTTTACTGTAACCCCACTTAACGCCTGCCCGGTTTGCTTATCCTTAACCACCACCATAATATCTTTAGGAACTATATTTACAGGAGCTACGGTCTTAGTAACCGGAATTACAGGCGTAGCTTTCCGTTTGGCTCCAAATGTATATTTAACTCCAAGGCCAACATTAACCGCCTGTATAAATGTTTTTTGTGTAGTAGGTATTTCTTCATAATAGGTGTTTATGTTTGTAATTACTCCTGCTTTTTCTGTCAGCACATCAGAGGCTGTCAAAGCTTGTTTCACTTCATACTTTGTAATATGAAATTCGCTGGAATCGCTACCTAATTTCTTTCCGAAGGTTCTTAAATAATCAGCTTGCGCAAAAAGGCCCCAATTATCATTCAACGCATAAGATAAACGCAGTCCGCCCAAGCCCATCAAAGCTTTTGTAATCCGTTTAGGATTATCAGTATAATAAGTGTCAAACACACTTAATGCAGGTCCTACAGCCTGGTTGATATAAATAGATTGCTTGTATTGAGGGAATCCCTGGAACAAAACACCAGCTCTAAGAAAAGCTTCAAGGTCCACTTTACCAAACTTAGATTTGTAAGTAGGCCCAATACTAACCCCTATATGCTGAAAAGAGGCATGATTAATATAATCGGTAGCGATATAGCCATTGTCAAAAAATACACTGTCGAACTTTCTGATATCGTGATTTAAAAAACGTGCATCAATGCCAATTCCCCACTTATTCCCTTTAAAATACTGGTCAATCGCCAATCCTCCAAAATAGCCATTCTTAGTTCTACCGATCTCATTTTTGTAATTGCCCATTGGCATACTAAAACCTCCAAATGCAGAGATCTGCAATCGCCCTCTATTATTAGCAGAAGTATCCTGCTTTGTTTGTGCCCATGTAATTCCGGTTAATAAAACCGCAAATACCATAAATATTATCTTTTTCATAATGTTCTCCTTTAGTTTAAAATCAAACCATTTGGAGATATATCAGAAAGATTAAATATTTGTTACCCCCCTAAGGAGAAGAAGTTAAAAAAGGCCTATTGGCATTCCTTAAAACCGATATATGCGATCCGGTGTAATACAAGAATCCAACCTGACATCATGCTCATTTATGTCATCGATCCGATCAATAGGATCAAAAAATGAAAGACCAACTTTAAGGACATCAACACCTTGTAAAAACCGGTCATAAAAGCCCTTTCCATACCCAACACGATAACCTTGCAGATCAAAAGCCAACATCGGTATGAGAACCATATCTACAACCCCGGAATGCAGCTCCCCCATATCAGGCTCCAGAATGCCATAAATATTCTTCACAAGCTCATTTTTCCCCTTATACACATAATTTATCATCAAAGAGCTTTTAAAGTCAGCCTTGGGCACTATAATACGCATTTCAGGATAATGAGCCGTTAACCAATCAATAATCAAAAAAGTATTTGGTTCATTTTTCTCAGCAATTGGAAGAAAAACATGAATAACTTTAATCGAAGAAAGATCTAAAGAAGAAAAAAGATCCAGTAAACGCTTACTGTAAGCATCAACCTCTTCTTCAGAAAGCGCCTTTCTTTGTACCTCTGCTAATTTCCGGATCTCTGCTTTAGTCATTAAACAAATATAACAATTAACCTAAAAGCTTCTTACAGAAAGCCTGCATCATACATTAACGAAATCTGCATCATACATGAAATGACCTATTTACCCCGAAGCATTTCTTTTTTGCATCCAATTTTTGCACCCAAGAAAATTCAATATTGTGCTGACGAGGCCTAGGAATTTTGCCTTCTTCAGGCAAAGGTTCCAGCCTCAGAGGCACATATTGAATTTTCACGCAAAAAAGAGCATAAAAAAGATGGCTTCGGGAACCACTCCGAAGCCACAATCAACCTAAACCTAAAACTAAACTATGAAAATTCTTATTTTACTCTTTCAACATAGTCACCATTGCGTGTATCAATCTTAACTTTATCGCCCTGATTGATAAACATTGGGACTTTTATTTCAACTCCTGTCTCTACAGTTGCATATTTCAACGCATTTGTAGAAGTATCACCTTTAACTGCAGGCTCCGAGTACGTAACTTCTAATTCAACATGTGAAGGTGTCTGTGCCATAATTGGCTCTTCACTTTCAAATGCTACGATAACGTTCATTCCTTCTTTCAGGAAACGAATACTTTTACCGAACAACAATTTTGGAATATTAAACTGTTCGAAAGTACTGTTATCCATTACCACCAGTGCTTCACCATCTTCATACAAATACTGGTAATCGCTGGTTTCAACACGGCAAATCTCAACTTCTTCATCAACACGGAATCTATACTCAACCAATTTACCGGTTTTAACATTCCGCATTTTAGCTTGATAAAAAGCCCGTAAATTTCCTGGAGTACGGTGTAGAAACTCTTCTACTTGTACCAATTCTCCGTTAAAACGAAGGATATTACCACTTTTTACTTCTGATGCTTTTGCCATTTCATTTGAAATAAAGCCCAAACTTTCGGCCTTTTTTCGTGCCGCAAAGGTAAAGACTATTTATTAATTATACAATAGTAATTTAAAAATATTTTCACAAAGGTATTTTAACCGCTGAAAAGCCTCTTTCACACCCAATTTCAAATATAAAATTACTTATTTATAATCCGTCAAATGAACAAAATGGTTACAAAAGGAATACTCAGATTCCTGATTTGATCCGATAATCAGCATTCTTTCTGCTGAAAATTGTTCAATTAATTGAAGATACCAGGCCATTCCCTGTTTATCCAGATTAGAGGTAGGTTCATCCAACAAAAGAACAGGAGTATCTGAACAGCAAGCAAGCACAAGCTTGGTGCGTTGCTTCATACCCGAAGAGAAGTATTTTAAAGCCTTATCCTGTGATTTCGCCAGTCCAAGCAGGTCCAACACCGCGGCTGCGTCCATCCCTTTGTAAAAAGCCTTAAATTTAAAATGAAATCGAATTGTTTCCTGAAGTGTAAACTCTTCGATCAGATCCAGGTAAGGTGCCGCAAAACTAATATCCCGATAAATTTCTTCTACCGGGATATCAGCATCAGCCTTATAACTTATTGACCCCTCAGATGGGGATAGATTGCCATGTAAAACACTTAGTAATGTTGACTTCCCAGAACCATTAGGTCCTAAAACAGCATATTTCTCTCCAGCAAGAAATTCGTAGTTTACATTCCTAAAAATCCATTCCTGATTAAACCGCCGTCCAACGTTTCCTAAGCTGATTGTCATTTAATAAGTACCTTAACTTCCAGAGCCAAAGCCTTTCATTACACCGCGGTTTGAATTCCTGATGAAATCTACAATTTCATCCCGGATTTCCGTAGGGGCAAATTCAGCTTCTATCATATCCAGAGCCTTGGTAACATTGTTATGTTTCACAAATAAAACCCTGTAAATTTCTTGTATCTCATTAATCTTCTCAGAAGAAAACCCTCTCCTTCTCAAACCTACAGAATTGATTCCTGCGTAGGACAAAGGCTCTCTGGCCGCCTTAACATAAGGAGGCACGTCTTTTCTAACCAATGAACCACCAGTAACAAATGCATGTGAGCCCACCTTAACAAACTGATGTATAGCAACCAATCCCGCAAGAACCACATAGTTTCCAATAGTAATGTGACCTGCCAGTGTTGTACTGTTTGAGAAAATACAATAATCGCCTACCTCACAATCATGCGCGATATGCGAATAAGCCTGAATAAGACAGTTACTGCCAATAACAGTCTTCCACTTATCCTTTGTGCCACGATTAATCGTAACACACTCCCTGATTGTTGTATTGTCGCCAATTTCAGCAGTAGTTACCTCACCGGCAAATTTTAAATCCTGTGGCACACCCGAAATTACCGATCCGGGAAAAACCCTACAGTTCTTTCCTATCCTGGCACCGTCCATGATCACTACATTAGAGCCAATCCAGGTCCCCTCACCTATCTCAACATCTTTATGAATTACCGCAAAAGGTTCAATAACTACATTATCGGCTATTTTTGCCTGAGGATGTATATACGCTAAGGGTTGTATCATGTAGTTTCGTTTTCTTTTACTTTTACGATCTGGGCCATCATTTCTGCTTCGACCACAACTTTTCCACCTACCATTCCGACACCTTTCATTTGCGCAATTCCCCGTCTGATCGGTTCCATTAAATCGCACCTAAAAACAATCGTGTCACCAGGTAAAACCTGCGCTCTAAAACGAACATTATCAATTTTAAGGAACAAGGTTAAATAATTTCTGGGGTCTGGAACCGTGCTAAGCACCAATATCCCTCCTGTTTGGGCCATGGCTTCGATCTGAATAACACCTGGAAAAACTGGTGCACCAGGAAAATGTCCCTTAAAAAACTCTTCATTCATGGTCACATTTTTCAAACCAACAACATGGGTTTTACTCAATTCCAAAATTTTGTCAATAAACAAAAATGGTTGACGATGAGGAAGAATGTCCATAATCTGAACAATATCATATAGTGGCTTAACATTAGTATCATACACATGCTGAACCTTTTTATTCTTCTCCTTTTTGATAGCTGCTTTGATTTTTTTAGCAAAAGCCACGTTTGCAGCATGACCAGGTCTTGCTGCCATAATATGGCCTTTTAAATGAACACCAACAAGTGCAAGGTCACCAATCATATCCAGCAACTTATGTCTTGCCGGCTCATTCTGATGCCTTAATTCCATATTATTCAAAATACCCTGAGGGGCAACTTCGATTGCTTTGCGTTTGAATATTTTGGCAAGGTGATCTAATTCTTCCTTAGTAACTTCCTTATCTACAATTACAATTGCATTATTCAAATCACCTCCTTTAATCAGGTTATTTTGCAACTGATATTCTAATTCATGCAAAAAGCAAAATGTTCTGCAAGAAGCAATTTCTTTCTTAAATTCAGCAATGCTGGATATTCCTGCGTGCTGACTCCCTAAAACAGGTGAATTATAGTCAATCATACAAGTGAACCTATAATCATCCAAAGGCATTGCAACAATCTCAACCTTTCTATCAGGCTCAGTATAAGTTATGTTATGAGGAATCTGGAAATATTCTCTATCCTGGCTCTGCAACTGTACCCCGGCACTTTCCAAAGCATCCAGGAACTGAATAGCACTCCCATCCATAATAGGTGTTTCGGGTCCATCAAGTTTTATCAGCACATTATCCAGGTCCATCCCTACTAAAGAAGCCATAACATGCTCAACTGTACTTACACTAGCACCATTTTGAGAAATTGTAGTTCCTCTGGCAGTATCAGTAACATTATCACAATCCGCATCTACAATCGGACTTCCAGGAAGGTCAATTCTTTGAAATTTGAACCCGTAATTTTCCGGTGCCGGACAAAATGTGAGCGTAACATTTGCTCCGGTATGCAGGCCAACACCTTGTACCGAAACCTCGTTCTTTATGGTCTTTTGTTTAACGTTCATTATTATTTTGATATTGTACTGTTTTGTTCGATGATCAAGTTAAGCTCCTTAATTTTGGATTCAAGGCTGGCTATTCTTTTTTCAACGCTAGGCAATTGCTTAAAAATCACAGATGCACGCATCCAATCTCTTAAAGGCTGGGCAGGGCTGCCATGCCATTGTTTATTTTCTTCTGTTGTATTAAAGTTTATTCCTGCTTGTGCACCAATCTGTGTGCCTTTAGCAAGTGTAAGGTGACCGGCAATTCCCACTTGTCCGCCAATAAGGGCATGCTCGCCTACTTTTGTACTACCAGAAATTCCAGTCTGCGCTGCCACAGCACTATGTTCACCTAAATCAACATTATGTGCAATCTGAATTAGATTATCCAGCTTAACGCCTTTTCTGATAAAAGTAGAACCCATTGTAGCTCTGTCTACAGCTGTATTGGCGCCAATCTCTACATCATCTTCGATCACCACATTACCAATTTGGGCAATTTTAGAATACGTTCTGTCAGCTTGTGGAGCAAATCCAAAGCCATCACTACCAATTACAGTATTCGAATGGATAATTACATTGTTGCCCAGGACCGAGCGGTTATAAATTTTTACACCGGGGTGTATACAGCATTTTTTTCCTACAATGCTATCAGCACCAATAAATACCTGAGCAGAAATTTTTGAACCATCCCCAATTTCTGCATTTTCAGAGATATAACTAAATGCCCCGATAAATACATTTTTACCGATTTTTGCAGTCGGATGAATAAAAGATGGTTGTTCTATACCAACTTGTGAATTATTTTGGTTGATCACCTCATTATACCTCTCCAGTAAAACCGAAAAAGCGCTATAAGGATCTGCAACACGGATCATTGTACTGTTGACCGGCTGAGAAGGCAAAAAATCTTTTCCTACAATTACCACTGACGCATTTGTCTGATATAAATAGTTCTCGTACTTAGGGTTAGATAAAAAGCATAAAGAACCTTTCTTACCATTTTCTATTTTGGAAAGCTCACCAACCTGAACGTTTTCATCCCCTTCAATGGTACCATCTATAAACTCACTTATCTGCTTGGCAGTAAATTGCATTTTACAAAGTTATATGTTAAATTGATATGAACAAATAAACCTATTTAGGTTATTGACTAGTTTTAATAATCAACAGTATAAAAAACGGGATTAAATGCCAGTTATTTTGTTAAAAAGTGCTAAATAATTCTTGGATAGCACAGTATGTGTTTCTTTACAGTTTTGTCTAAAGATTCTAAGTTAGATAAATCCGAGGCCTTCGCAATATCTATGATCGTATTGTTTTTCAACAGAATATTAATATTGCCACTCCCAGCATTATACGCCCGGTTTCTAATGATATCGGTAAATACAAAATAGCAAATATCCGTTTCGTTCAAATTTAAAAATACCCCCATCCGCTCGCGTAAATCTTTCACCCGGTTTTCATCGGGTTCATCGTTACTAATTTCTACCTTATAAAGATTTCTTTGCGTAAGCATTGCGCAAAGCTTCGATAAAATACTATCAGAATGGTCTACCCACACTTTTACTGAAGCAAAAATATCCTGATCATCCAATTTGGAGAACTGTAGCAAATGCTCTTCTGTTGAGAAGAACTCGATTTCAGTAATATCGTTTTTTAAAAAATGCTGTAACGCTGGGGTGGCGAATAAAGTCTCCCCACGTGAGGCAAGTTTTTTAGCACGTTCCAATATTTTTACCAGTAACATCTCACCAGCAATTACTGTTTTATGCAAATAAACCTGCCAATACATCAACCTTCTGGCAATAAGAAACTTCTCAATCGAGTAGATCCCCTTTTCTTCAATCACCAGTTGATTATCCAATACATTAAACATCTTAATGATGCGATCAAAGCTGATTACTCCTTCGCTAACCCCAGTAAAGAAGCTATCCCGGTTCAGGTAATCCATCCTATCCAAATCCAGCTGACTCGAAACAAGCTGAGGAAGGAAATGCTTATGATAATCACCCGTAAAGATTTTAATAGCAAGTGTTAATCGTCCCTTAAACTCCTCGTTTAGCTTTTCCATCATAAACATGGAAATGTCCTCATGTTTTATCCCATTCACCAGAGTATGCTCCAATGCATGAGAAAAGGGGCCATGTCCAATATCATGAAGTAAAATTGCAATCGTAGCCGCCTCCTCTTCTTCAACGGTAATATCATGCCCTTTCCCTCTAAGGACTTCAATAGCAAGGCTCATCAAGTGCATCGCGCCTAAAGCATGATGAAACCTGGTGTGCAAAGCTCCAGGATATACAAGATGGGTCATCCCCAATTGCTTGATATACCTTAGTCTTTGAAAATATGGATGCGAAATCAGATCAAATAAAACTTCAGAAGGAATATTTATGAAGCCATATACCGGATCATTGATGATTTTCTTTTTGTTCAAGACTTAAAAATAAATTATACGGTACAAAAATTGCTATTTTTATCCACAACTAAGAAAGAGATGACTCTTTTTGAGGAATTATTTTTACAGTATACACATACGATGATGCAAGAAACAAAGATTCTTTGGGCCGATGATGAGATCAACTTATTAAAACCACATATATTACTATTAAATGAAAAAGGATATCATGTAACCACTTTTACAAATGGGAATGATGCCCTTGAAGCATTTGGGAAGGAGCATTTCGACCTGGTTTTTCTCGATGAAAATATGCCGGGCTTAAGTGGATTGGAAACCCTTACTGCCATCAAAAATATCCGAAATGATGTTCCAGTAGTGCTCATTACAAAAAGCGAAGAAGAAAACCTGATGGAAGATGCCATCGGCTCCAAAATAGACGATTACCTGATTAAACCAGTGAACCCTAAACAGGTTTTACTGACTATTAAAAAGATCATCGATAACAAAAGACTGGTAAGTGAAAAAACTTCTATGGCTTATCAGCAAGACTTCAGACGTTTGGGGATGACCCTTAACGACAAACTGAGTTATGAAGAATGGGTTGATGTTTACAAAAAACTAGTATTCTGGGAATTGGAACTGGAGAAACTGGATGACCCTCAGATGCATGAAATCCTAACAATGCAGAAGTCTGAGGCTAATACTCAATTTTCTAAATTTATTGAAGACCATTACCTGGGTTGGGTAAATGGGAAAGGAACGGCTCCATTACTGTCTAACGACCTTCTAAAAAAGAAAGTATTTCCGCTGATCAACAGCACGACTCCCGTTTTCTTTATCCTGATTGATAACCTCCGTTATGATCAATGGCGAATCATAAATCCATTGATTACCGAGTTCTTTAGGATGGATGAAGAGGATACTTATTCGAGTATCCTGCCAACAGCAACGCAATATGCAAGGAACGCCATTTTTTCTGGCCTTATGCCACTCGAAATGGAAAAAAGATTTCCTGGACTATGGCAGAATGACGACGATGAAGGTGGTAAAAATATGCATGAAGGAACTTTCCTTGCTGACCAGATTAAACGTAGTCTGCGTAAGGACTGCAAGTTTAGCTACAACAAAATTCTGACTTATGATGATGGAAAAGCTTTAAATGAGCAAGTAAACAATTTATTGCAAAATGAGTTCAATGCCATTGTATACAACTTTGTAGATATGCTTTCTCATGCTCGTACAGATATGCAAATGATCAGAGAACTGGCCAATGATGATGCGGCATATCGCTCATTAACACTTTCCTGGTTCGAGCATTCACCACTAATGGATTTGCTTAAAAAGATCTCTCAGAAGAAAGTAAAACTTGTAATCACTACAGACCATGGTACAATAAGGGTTAAAAACCCGAGCAAAGTAATCGGAGATAGAAATACCAATACCAACTTACGTTATAAGCAGGGTAGAAACCTGAATTATAATGCAAAAGAAGTATTTCTGATTAAAAATCCACACGAAGCACAACTGCCAAAGATCAATATCAGTTCTAATTATATCTTTGCCAAAGAGGACAAATACTTTGTATATCAGAACAACTACAATCAGTTTGTAAACTATTATAATGAGACCTTTCAGCATGGGGGAATATCACTTGAAGAGATGATTATACCCATTGCTACATACAGTTCAAAGTAAGGGACCTTCAGTAATTTTTAGCCGAAATGTTTTAAATTTGCTGTAGCATGAATAGTATAAAAATTGAAGTTAACGGACTTACAGAGCTCGAAAACGCCGCACAACAGATTGTCTCCTTTGCAGGTGAAGAACAGATCTTCATCTTCGAGGGTGAAATGGGTGCTGGAAAAACAACATTAATCAAGTCGCTTGCAAAAGTACTTGGGGTAACTGAAGTGGTCACCAGCCCTACTTTTTCTATTGTAAATGAATATGAAGCAAACGGAGATATTATCTATCATTTTGATTTTTATAGAATTAAAAATCTTCAGGAAGCGTATGACATAGGCTACGAGGAGTATTTTTATTCTGGAAATAAATGTTTCATAGAATGGCCTGCTAAAATAGAGTCTCTAATACCGGAACACTATTTAAAAATTGAAATCGATGTTATAAATGAAAATACCAGGTTATTGTCCATTTCGAAAAATTAAAATCAAACATGCTTAATTTCAGGTATTTTGCTTAAATTTCAGTCCAAATTATAACTAATAATGGCTACAGGATTACGCGAAGGTATGGCCTCTATTGCTCAAAAAGGGATGATACAACCAAAAGAGGCAATGGCAAAAATAGATGAGAAGAATAACAGTTTGTATATTGGCATCCCAAAAGAGATTTCATTCCAGGAAAACAGGATTGCTTTAACGCCTCTTTCGGTAGCCCTTTTGGTAAACAACGGCCACAAAGTAATTATTGAAGCCGGCGCTGGTAATGGAGCAAACTTTTCAGACAATAATTATAGCGAACAAGGAGCAATCATAACTTTCAATAAAAAGGAAGTATTCGATGCCGACATTATCGTCAAAATAGCCCCACCAACAATTGAAGAAATCGCACTAATGCACAAAGGGCAGACGCTGATTTCTGCCTTGCAGATGGGAAATCTTAAGGAGTCTTATCTAAAAGCGTTATTAAGTAAAAAGATTAATGCTCTTTGTTTTGAAAACCTGAGAGACGAGGGAAGTATATTAAGTGTGGTACGCTCCATGAGTGAAATTGTGGGTGCGACGTCAATTCTTATCGCCGCGGAGTACCTGAGTAATGTAACCGGAGGAAAAGGCTTGATGCTGGGCGGCTTTACAGGAGTGCCCCCAACAGAAATTGTTATTTTAGGTGCAGGGACCGTAGGTGAATATGCTGCACGTACGGCCATATCTCTTGGCGCAGAGGTGAAAGTGTTCGACAGCTCTCTCTATCGGCTCAGAAGACTTCAAAACAACCTCGGGACCCGTGTGTTTACGTCTGTTATGCAACCCATCGTATTGGATAAAGCCATTACCACCTGCGATGTAGTAATTGGTGCCATTCGTGCATCGCATGGCAGGAGCCCATGTATTGTAATGGAGGAAACTGTGGCGCGAATGAAGCCGAATTCTGTCGTGATTGATATCAGTATTGATCAGGGTGGTTGTTTTGAAACCTCAGAAGTTACAAACCATAAAGACCCTGTTTTTAGAAAACATGATGTCATTCATTACTGTGTCCCTAATATCGCATCCCGAGTTCCAAGAACAGCTTCTTATGCATTAACGAATATCTTTACTCCCATTCTGGTTGATATAGGTGATATGGGCGGGCTGATGAACCTAGTATGGAGCAAGCCTGGCATTAGGGAGGCCTTATACATTTATCAGGGGCACCTAACCAGTAAAGATCTGTCGAACATGTTTAATTTGCCATATAAAGACATAGAATTACTCGTAGCTGCAAATCAGTAATCCACTCAGCATGATGAAAAAAATCTTCCTGCTTTTATTAGCCGGCTGCTGTATTTCTGTTTATGCACAAAAAAAAGAGCTGAATCCTTACGGTTTAAAGGTAGAATCCTATACCGATTATTTAAAATCCTGCAAAGAGAATAGCAATCATCAATTGCTCGAACTTAAAAATCATATCCCTGGACTTGTCCTCGATATCAAATATGCAACTACTGATAACTTTATGAAGCGCAGAATGTACCCTCAGGCTCGTGCATTCGCCCGAAAACCTGTAGTATTACAACTACAAAAAGTACAGGCAGAGCTTAAAAAAAAGGGTTACGGACTAAAAGTTTTTGATGCTTACCGTCCTTACAGGATTACGGTTGCCTTTTATAAAGAAGCGTCAAATAAAGCCTTTGTAGCCAATCCGAATAAAGGATCAAGGCACAACCGTGGATGCGCAGTAGATCTTACATTAATCGATCTAAAAACGGGCAAAGAGCTTAAGATGCCAACCACATACGACAGCTTTGCAGAACAGGCTTCAGTAACTTATAATAAATTACCTGCACAGGTTATAAAAAACAGGGAATTCCTCATCCAAATCATGCGGAAATTTGGGTTCCGAGTATTACAAAACGAATGGTGGCATTATGACTTTATTGGCTGGCAGGCTTATTCCCTGATGGACATACCTTTCCAAAAATTATAAATTCCAGAGCATTAATATTTTTCGTGTATATAGGTCATAATTCTGGCCATCTCTTTTCTTACTTCAGTCGTTGGTACAACAAAATTGTTATTCATAAAAGAAAAGATATAGGTTTTCCCGCTTTTCGTAAGCACATAACCACTCTGATTGTGCACACCAAAAAGGGTGCCTGTTTTCCCAAAAACAAATGGTTGATTGGTCTTAGGATAGGTATTCCTTAATGTCCCGCTCTTACCTCCCGCAGGCAGCAGATCATACAATCTTTCTGGATTATTTATCTCTGTATAAATCAGCTCTAACACTTTAACCATATCTCTGGGGGTAAACAAATTATATCGTGAAAGACCAGAGCCATCTACCCAAATGGGCTTATCCGGAAGCTCTGATAGATAGGTCTTCAAAACATGATTAATGACCTTATTTGTGTTCAATTCTTCACCAAGCTGATTCCCATAGACTAACAACAACTGCTCGGCAATAAAATTATCACTTGGTAACATCAACTCCTTCAGCACCGAATCTCTCTTTAAATTATATACTGTTTTTGCATTGAGCGGCATTTTTCTGTTGGTCACAGTCACCTGCTTATTCAAAGTGTCTGACAGCAGGGACAACGTAGTTGGGAGATTAACCTTATAAGGTATTTGCTGTCGGTAACCTTCCTTAAGGGAAACATTAGGATACTTAAATTGGTTGTCGATAAAGTCTCGGGTCACTGTAAAGGCTTTCTTACTTGATAGTGAATCAACGACAAAGCAATCTCTAAACACAGCTGGAAAAAACACAGGTTTACCATTCCGACTAGTCACACTGACCAAATTATCCATGATAGGCAATTCATTGATTTCAGCCTGGTAATAGTCATTATAGTCATCCCATTGCCACCCACTTCCATAAAAATGACCAGTATATCTGCCAGGAGCATAGAAAAGCTTTTTGTTGCTAAGTCTCAAAAAATCAGCAGCCTTGGTTCCTTTCAACTTGCTTTGCAAAAATGAAGGATCACCAGTCCCCCAAAAAATCAAAGAATCCCCCTCTTCTATATACCTAAGCGAAGGAATCGAATCAGAGATCATTTTCAATCCTGCATAAAAGGTAAAAAGCTTGGTATTGGACGCTGGAGTAAAATATTGATCTGCATGTTTCTCAAATAGCATTTTTTTTGCAGACATATCGTATAATGCAAACCCCACATAATATTGCTTCAACACTTCAGAATGTTTAAAAACCTTTTTTAAATTCTTTGAAACCTGTCTTTCGGTAGAACAACTCATTAAAAAAATAAGCCCGAATACAGCAAGATATTTACTTGCGCATCTAATCATACTGCTACTAATTTATTAATTTAGTTTAATGAAATTGTTAATGTGTAACATTAATTTTAATAAACTCAGGGTGTATGTATGTCTCCTGATGATACAAATTTGCACAGTCTTAACCACCAAAGGCCAACAGTTTCACTTCAAGGGAGATAAAAATAAGGATGCAATCTCGTTTACTCTGGTTAAAAACCTGATTATAGTCCCCCTTTATATCAACAACAAGGGCCCTTTCAACTTTATTCTAGATACTGGTGTAGGCCCTCTGATCATAACTGATCCAACTTTAATTGACAGCATTGGTATTAAAATATCCAGATCCATCAAAATATCCGGACTAGGCAAAGGCAACGAAATTGATGCTTATGTTTCAAATGATATCGCTGCACAATTAGGGAAAGCCTCCATCAATAACATCCCTACAGCTATCCTTAAAAAGGATATTTTTGGTCTATCCAATTATCTCGGAATGAAAATTTATGGTCTTTTAGGCTATTATTTCTTTAATAGCTTTGTGGTCGAGATAAAATATACTTCAAAGAGATTATTGTTCAAAAACCCTAGCGCAGGTGGAAAAATTAAAGGAGAAAGAATTCCTATTGAACTCATTGGAAACAAACCCTATATAAACATAAATATTGAAAGCCCAAGTTATGGTGAAATAAGTATAAAAACATTGGTAGACAATGGTGCTAGTCATGCTATTTCATTAGAGAGATTAAATGAAAAACCATTCCCCGTTCCCTCAAATGCTATAAAAGCTAATTTGGGTGTAGGTATGAGCGGCCCAATTGATGGAAGTATCGGACGGTTAACCTCGTTAAAAATAGGGAGTTTTAAACTAAAAAATGTACTGGCATCTTACCCCATATATGATGACGTTGCTGCAAAAGTCTTCCTTAGAGATAGAAACGGCAATCTGGGTGCAGATGTATTAAGTAGGTTCAACATCGTATTCGACTATGAGGATAAGTCCATGTATATAAGGAAAGGGTCCCAGTTTAATCGTCCTTTTGAACATGATATGTCGGGGTTAGAAGTGTACGCTCAGGAGAATAAATCTTTACATTACTATGTAAGCAGAATAGAACCTGGTTCACCTGCCGAAATCGCGGGAGTGATGGTCGATGACGAGATCGTATCCATAAACTTTGTCCCCGTTGCCAATTATAAATTAAATGAAATAAATACCCTTTTTAAGTCTGCAGACGGCAAAAACATCATTCTCACGATCTACAGAAACAATGAACTAATAATCAGGGTTTTTAAGCTTAAACAAAGAATTTAAAGGATTGTTATACCTTTGCCTTAAACGAATACCTTTACCATTACATGACGAAATCCGGCATCCTAACTATCGCAGCAGGCATTTTACTGTTGATCAGCAGTTGTACCAGTAATTCTAAAGAGCCTTCAAAATTCAGGGGGCGCATATCTTTTGACTCCATTATGGGGATAAAATTTTATGAAGTAAAGCGTCGGTTTAGTACCGGTCTTTCTTTTAATGAACTAGGATTTCAGCAAGAACCAACCTGGATCATTCAATTTAAAGATCCTGATACAATACAAGCTTATAGCCCGCAGAAAAAGCGTATGCAGAGCTTTTACTTCCACTATGATCATGGGGATGTGTATAATTTTGCCAAGGAATGGTTCAGAATCAAAAAGATCAGTAAAGACAGTATGGTCTTCCAAAGACTCCATGTAACTGGGCGTGAGATATCAAAAGATATACGTTCGGATGTGAACATTACCTGGTACTCAGAAAATTACATCAACAATGTGCTTAAAACAACAGTAGGGGAATTACAAAAAACAACTAAGGCCGATACACTCTATATCAAAGAGCTCTCAGAAAAGTCTAACAGAAACCCAGGCAACGTGGATAGCGCATTTGCCGGCCGGCAACCCGTTCAGTTTATCCCACTAAGCGACATGATCAGTGTAAAGAAAATCAGCAGCGTTGATAAATTGAATGGAAAAACAGAATCCTACGATTACCTTTTCCCTAAATATCGCATTGATATCGTAAAAGCTTATGACGATTTCGGCTATGAGTTCTCTGCGGTGGTGGATGAAAAAGGAAAGATCTATCTGGGCAAATTCAGGGTAAATCAACCCGAAAACTATGAGCCTAGAAAGAAAACATTGGAAGCCATAATTAACGTTTACCTACAAAATCTTTTAAAAACAATTCCTGGAGAAACCCTTGGAATTCAGCACTCAAGCGAAATTAATTTGATCGTTACAGGACGTAAAAACAAAGCTTAAAATCCCATTCTATTTTATATTTATCAAAAAATGAAGCGTTTGCACATTATAAAAAAATAATATGTACCTTGCACACTTAATTTTTAATAAATAATACAATGCAAGAAGGAACAGTAAAATTTTTTAATGTAACTAAAGGTTTCGGATTTATTATCCCTGCAAACGGTGATAGCGAAATCTTTGTACATTCAACAGGCCTTATCGACGAAATTCGTGAAAACGATAAAGTTGAGTATGACGTAGAAAGCGGCAAAAAAGGGTTGAATGCGATTAA
The DNA here is from genome assembly GCF_041645105.1 of Pedobacter sp. Classification (GTDB taxonomy): domain Bacteria; phylum Bacteroidota; class Bacteroidia; order Sphingobacteriales; family Sphingobacteriaceae; genus Pedobacter. The sequence goes on along the minus strand of NZ_JBAZQQ010000001.1, from coordinate 1,086,247 downwards.
TGTTAAAGTAATCTAGATTATTAAAAACATAAATTGTACAGCATCGCGGATAACCCGCGATGCTTTTTTATTTTACAAGCTTTATTTGCGGCTTTTAATAAGCTCTAAAAGCATTTCAGGTTCGTTAGTAGTAATAAACTCAACCTTATTGTCTAACAGCCATTTCATATCGGCAGCATCATTTACAGTCCAGGCATTTATAGTCAATCCTAATTCTTTTGCTTTAGCAAACCACTCTCCCTTTTTATAAACTGAATAATGGTAATCTGCTCCATAAAAACCATCTTGTTTTAGTTTCTCTAAAGATACATTTCCAGCCAGATAGGATACATTTGCCTGTGTATCCAACTTTTTTATCTGCTCCAGGATTGGATAGCTAAAGCTAATATAATCAACCCATGGGCGAGCTTTAAGCTGATGTACCATTGCAACAACTTTAGCTGTTAAAACCTTATCATATTCAGCACCAGTTTTAGACGGCTTAATCTCCAGAATCAATCTGGTCGTTTTTTGCTTCAATCCTGCCTTTAGATAGCTCTCTAACGTAGGAATATACTCTCCATTTGAAAGTTGCTTTGCCTTCAACTCTTTGTAAGTAGATTTTTCAATATGAATACCAAAAAAATCATGATCATGGTTTACAACCAAAACGCCGTCTGCAGTCATGTGTACATCAAACTCAGAACCATGGCAACCAATACGAACCGCCTCGTTTAATGCAGCAATGGAGTTCTCAGGGAGTCCTTTTGCTTTAAAAGCACCTCTGTGTGCAATCACCTCATTTTTGCTCCAAGTATTAACTGCTTTCATTTTCTTCTGCGCAAAAGCGCCATTTAGTCCTATTGAAGTAAGGATAAGTCCAAATAATAAATGTTTCATGTGTGTGTTTTTTTTACTAAAATATCATTTTATAAATAATAATCCAGTTTTGATATAGTTAATAAATCGATAAACTTTAATTAAAACATTAGATTATATCTCTATTTTTATCAAAAAACTGCCCTTGAACAGGGCTATAGGAAAAAATAAATGAACAGTAACTACGAACTTTTAGTTTCTAAAATTAACGAGTTTACGCAAAAGTTTTACCTTAATAAACTTTTGCGTGGCAGCATTTATGCCCTGGCATTACTATTGGCGTTGTACCTGCTTATATTTGTGTTTGTTTACTATTTCCAGCCTGGGGCTATAATAAAAACCAGTTTGTTTTTTGGATCAATAGCACTGGCAGCACTAATCATATCAATTCTTGTCCTTAAACCTGCATTCGCATATTTTAAGCTAAGCAAAAACCTAAGTATAGAAGAAGCCTCTGCTATTATTGGTAATCACTTTTTTAATGTAAAGGACAAATTGCTAAATACCTTGCAACTCAAAGTGATGGCAGATGAATCTCCAGGAAACAGTACACTCATTCTTGCAGGGGTAGATCAGAAAATAGCAGAACTTAACCCAATACCTTTTTCAAGCGCAATAAAGTTGGCAGAAAACAAGAAATACATCAAGTATTTTCTTGCTCCAGCAACAGTAATATTATTGATTGCACTCATCGCTCCTGCCATTCTAAAAGAAGGAACCAGCAGCTTTGTACAGTACAATAAACAAATCTTACCAAAAGCACCGTTCGATTTTCAATTGTTAACGAATAAGCTTATCGTGGCACAAGGTGATGATATAGACTTAAAGCTAAAGTTAAACGGCAATGAAATTCCGCAGGAAGTGTATGTTAATGATGGGATTAACACCTATAAACTTGAAAAAGAAAATACCACCATATTTAATTATACGTTTAAAAACCTGCAAAAGAACCACAAAATAATTTTCCAGGCAGGAGGATTTAATTCTGTTCCTTATACAATTGAAGTAAAGCTCCGACCTTCAGTAATCAACATTACGGCAAATCTGGCCTACCCGGCATACCTGAATAAAAAAAATGAAAGCATTCGCAATGCCGGAGATTTGTTAATCCCGGAAGGAACCCGTGTTACCTGGAAAATGGAAACAAAAAATAGTAATAAGCTGACTTTTAATATTGGCAGTAAAAACCTGATTTTAACGGCATTAAATAATGTTTTTTCTTATACAGGGGTCATAAGAGAAAGTGCTAAATATGGTATTGTGCCTCAAAACCAATTCATCCATAGTAAAGACTCTCTTAATCATCAAATTAATGTGATTAAAGATGATTTTCCAGGAATTACTGTAACGGAAACCCCTGATTCCCTAAGTAGCAAGGCTCGCTATTTTAATGGAAATATTACAGATGACCATGGATTTACGTCTCTTAAATTTAAATATATCATCAAGGAAAATAACAAAACAAAAATGACAGTAAGTAAAGCCATTCCTGTAAAAAAAAACAGGCATGACGATGCTTTCTTCTTTGTCTGGGACCTAAATGAACCGCTGATTAAACCTGGTCAAAGCCTGGAGTACTATTTTGAAGTTTCCGATAACGATGCTGTAAATGGTCCAAAAACCACGAAATCAGAGCTTAAGGTATATGAGATTCCAAGCTCTGGAGAAATAGCTGAAAGAATAAACGAAAACAGCCTGGCATTAAAACAAAAAATGGAAAAAACCATTAAACTGGCTGGACAGGTTGAGAAGGAAAGCAAGAAGATGGGAGAAACGTTATTGGATAAAAAACAGATCTCCTTTGATGACAAAAAACAGATTGAACAATTGCTCGAAAAGCAAAAACAATTAGAACAAGCTGTAAAAGAGATCAATGATCTGAACAAAAAAAACACAGTCGAAAAGGAAGAAAATAACCTGCTTAAACAAGAGCTTGCCGACAAACAGAAACAGATTGACGATCTGTTTAAGAATGTATTGGATGAGAAAACCAAAGCATTGCTGGAGAAATTGCAAAATCTGATGGACCAGAACAATAAAGACCAGACGAGGCAAGAATTGTCTAAAATGCAAATGGATAATAAATCGCTGAAAAATGAGCTTGATCGCATTTTAGAGTTATATAAACAACTGGAGTTTGAGCAAAGTCTGCAAAACAATATAGATCGTCTGAATGATCTGGCCAAACAGCAAAAGGACCTGGCAAAGCAGAGTTTAGAAAAGAACACAGCTCCTGATGATATAAAATCAAAACAAAAAGAGTTGTCAAAATCACTTAATGAAATTCAAAAAGAGCTTAAAAAACTGGATGAAAAAAACCAGGAATTAGAACGCCCCAATTCTTTTAGTGCTCCTGAAAAAGAAATGAATGACATCGCTCAGGAGCAGAAAAACAGTGAAGAACAACTAGATAAAAAGGAAACCAAAAAAGCCGCTGAAAGTCAGCAAAAAGCTGCTGAAAAAATGGAACAGCAAGCAGATAAATTGAAAAAGATGCAGGACGACTCTGCGGAAATGGAAAACAATTTAAATGCACAAGAGTTACGTCGTTTACTGGAGAATCTTCTAAAAACCTCGTTTGACCAGGAAAAAGTAATGCTCAACTTAAGGAGGTTGAATAGCTCCGACCCACAGTATACCAGCAATGTTCAGAAACAAAGGGAAATAAAAGATAATATGAAAGTGATTGCTGATAGCCTTTATTCGCTAAGTAAGCGTGTTCCTCAAATAGAAAGCACGGTAAATGAGGAAATGCAAAAAATCAACTTTAATATCGACAAAAGTTTAGAAAACCTGGGTGAAAGAAATACCTCCGGTGCCAATAAAAATCAGCAATATGCAATGACCTCCGTAAATAATCTGTCGTTGATGCTTAGTGAAGCACTTAATCAGCTACAAGACATGATGAAGAATAGTAAGAGCGGCGGCAAAGGAAAGAAAAAGCAAAGCATGAAACAGTTGCAACAAATGCAGCAACAACTGAACAATAACATGCAAAAAGCCCGGGATCAGATGCAAAAAAATGGTAACAAAGGAGCTGTACCCAAAGGCACAATGAGTGAAGAATTTGCTAAAATGGCTCAACAACAACAGATGATCCGGGAGGCATTACAAAAAATAAACAGAGAAGAAAATAAAGACGGAAAAGGCGGACTGGGAAACCTCAATCAAATGATTCAGGATATGAAAGCCACCGAGGCAGAATTAGTGAATAAAAGGCTGGAACAAGAAACTATGAATCGTCAGAAAGAATTGCTGACCAAACTTTTAAATGCAGAAAATGCCCAGCACGAACAAGATCAGGATGCAAAAAGAGAAAGTAAAGCAGGAAAAGATTTCCCTCCATCCTATCAGAAAATGCTGGATAAATTTAAAGCTAATGAAAAAAATGAAACAGAATGGTTGCAAAAATTACCACCAAATCTAAACCATTATTATAAAAATAAAATCACCGAATATTTTAAATTGCTAAATTCGGGGCAATAAATTATATCTGATGAGTAAGGCAAGTATCAATTTTTTTAATGAAGAAACCAGTTATATCCTTAAAAATAAAAGAGCAATCAAAGCCTGGGTGGCAGCAACGATTGCAGAAGAAGGGTATGTTTTACAAGAACTAAACTTCATTCTTTGTTCAGACGAGTATTTACTGCGTATAAATCAGGAATATCTTGATCATGATACTTATACCGACGTGATAACTTTTGATAACTCTGAAGAGCTTAAAACCATTGTTGGAGATATATTTATAAGTATTGATCGAATAAAAGAAAATGCTGCTACATTTAAGCATGCTCTTGCCCAGGAATTGTGCAGGGTTATTATCCATGGTACGCTTCACCTTCTCGGATACAGAGATAAAAGCAAAGCAGAAAAGTTAAAGATGACAGAAAAAGAAGACCATTATCTCTCGCTTTTATTTAAAGATTAAAGACCAAATACCAGAGCTGCTAAAAAAAGCAGCAGCAAAAACAACTAAGCGTAGAAATAGTAAAGATAATTACCACAACCAGAAATTTTCGCGAAAACATAATAATTCTTAATTCAATTTCCAATAAAAATCCTAAGTTTTTAAAGGATTTCAGAGCTTAAAAAATCTTTTAAGTTTAAAAAAACGCAAGAACTCATACACGTCGTTTTTAGCCGTTTTAACGCGACTTAGTTAGTTTATGATAAAGACATTAGACTATCGCCTGTTTTTCGCTCAGAAAAGCCCTAATGAAGCGACTTTTCAGCTTCGCCTATACCCAAAATCGACAGGCGGAAAGCATCGACTCTAAATATAACATTTTTGTTACATTTGGTTTGCTAAAACAATAAAACTTCTACGTCGTAGATTCAAAGCTTCCAATTATATACCACAAATAATTATTGCTTACTTTTGTAGTAATTTCTTATCATAATATCGTTAAACACAGACTTTGAGCACACTTATTGCAGCCGAAAACTTAGGCCATGCCTATCACGATGAATGGCTATTCAAAAACTTAACCCTGGGCATCCAAACCGGGCAGCGCGTAGCGTTGGTGGGTATTAACGGTGCTGGAAAAAGCACCTTACTAAAACTTCTTGCCGAAAGGTTCAGCCCACTGGAAGGAAAAATTGTAAAGAATAAATCTGTTAAAATAGGCTTTCTAGATCAAGAACCTAGTTTTACTGATGGTTATTCTATTAGCGATTTCATCTTTTCACTGGAAAATAAACAGCAACAGCTGATTAAAGAGTATGAGGAATTAATTGAAGATCCTAACCCGGATGAGAAGAAACTAAACCGCTTGTATGAGGAACTTAGTGAACATAATGCCTGGGAATACGAGCATGAAATAAAAACTATTCTGAGCAGAATGGGTATCACTCATTTACAGCAAAAGATATCTACCCTATCTGGCGGACAGAAGAAACGGCTGGCATTAGCTAAACTGTTGATCGAAGACCCTGAAATTTATGTATTAGATGAGCCTACCAACCATTTGGACATTGACACCATAGAATGGTTGGAGAAATTATTGACATCAGGTAATAAAACATTGTTATTGGTCACTCACGATCGTTACTTCCTGGACAATGTCTGCAATACTATTGTAGAGCTTGACAGAGGCAAGATTTACAATTACAATGGAAATTATGCTTACTTCCTGGAAAAGAAATCAGAAAGAGAAGCAGCTGATGAAAGCACCTTTCAAAAAAACAAAAACTTACTTAAAAAGGAGTTAGAATGGATGAGAAGAATGCCTGCAGCACGTACAACAAAATCACAATCCAGAATTGATGCCTTTTATGATCTTGATGCAAAAACAAAACAAAGATCTGATAATCAAAAAGTTACTTTAAATGTTAAAATGTCAAGACAAGGAAATAAAATCCTTGAACTTGATCATATCGGGCAATCTTTTGATGATAAAACCATTATTAATGATTTCAGTTATACATTTAAACGTGCGGACCGCATTGGTTTAGCTGGTAAAAATGGAACAGGCAAATCTACTTTACTAAATATCATAACAGGATACTTAGTGCCAGAAAAAGGAAAGGTAAGTACTGGCGAAACCACTGTATACGGATATTATAAACAAGGCGGTTTGTCTTTTAATGAAAAAGAACGCGTAATTGATATTGTAAAATCTGATGCCGAATATATAAAAATGGCAGATGGTCAAACCATATCTGCTTCACAACTTTTAACATTATTCTTATTCCCCCCTAAAAAACAACATGGGATGGTTGAGAAATTAAGTGGTGGTGAAAAGAAACGTTTACACTTGATGAAAGTTTTGATGCAAAATCCAAACTTTTTAATTCTAGATGAGCCAACCAATGATTTGGATATTGACACATTAAATGTCTTAGAAGAATTCCTTGAGAATTTCCCAGGTGTCCTAATTTTAGTTTCTCACGATAGGTATTTACTTGATAAAATGAGTGAGCAATTATTCATTATGGAAGGTAATGGTGACGTAGCAATTTATAATGGAAATTATTCAGAGTATAGGATTAGCTTAGATACGGCAAAAGAAAAACCTGAGCAAAAACAAAAACAAAATTCTACCCCTTCTACTCCAACTGCTCCAGTAAAAAAATTAAGTTATAAAGAGCAGCAAGAAATCACTGAACTGGAATTAAGAATTGCAGAAGTTGAAAATCAAATAAAAGATTTAACGTTATCTCTTTCAAATATTGACAGTGCAAATTATTTGGAACTTCAAAATAAAACACAAGAGATAGAAAATTTAAACACCGAATTGGAACAAATAACAGAGCGTTGGTTGACCCTTTCGGAACAATAGTAATAACTGATATTCCTAATCGTTTAAAAGGATAAAAGTCTGGTAAATTAATTTTATAATTCAAATGTTTCACGTGGAACGATTCTTAAATTTCAAGTACAAGCTCTATACGTTCCACGTGAAACACTTAAAATAAAAAAACGAAATGTTTAAAGAATATGATGTAATCGTTGTAGGCGCAGGCCATGCAGGTTGTGAAGCAGCGGCAGCAGCGGCTAACCTTGGTTCCTCCGTCCTACTCATCACAATGAACATGGAAACCATTGCGCAGATGAGTTGTAACCCAGCAATGGGTGGAGTCGCAAAAGGTCAAATTGTACGAGAAATCGATGCTATGGGTGGTTATTCTGGTATTATAAGTGATAAAACTACATTGCAGTTTAGAATGCTCAACTTATCTAAAGGTCCTGCGATGTGGAGCCCAAGAGCACAAAATGACAGAAAAAAATTTGCAGAAGAGTGGAGACTAGCCCTAGAGCGTACACCAAATGTAGACTTCTGGCAAGACATGGTCAGTAGCCTAATAATCAAAAATAATACTGTTGTTGGTGTTAAAACTTCTATTGGTGTTGAGATAAAAGCAAAATCTGTTGTATTAACTAATGGTACCTTCCTCAATGGATTAATCCATATTGGAGAAAAGAAATTTGGAGGAGGCAGAACAGGTGAAAAAGCTGCGACTGGCTTAACAGAACAACTTACAGAATTAGGATTTGAAGCGGGCAGAATGAAGACCGGCACTCCTCCTCGTATTGATGGTCGCTCGTTGAACTATTCATTAATGGAAGAACAATGGGGCGATGAAAATCCAGGTAGATTCTCCTATACAAATGTAGAGCGATCAAAGGAACAACGATGCTGCTGGATTACTTATACCAATGGAAAAGTTCATGAAACTTTAAAAGAAGGATTTGAGAAATCTCCAATGTTTACCGGTCGTATTAAAGGCCTTGGTCCTAGATATTGTCCATCAATAGAAGATAAAATTAATCGCTTTGCAGAACGCGAAAGACACCAGATATTTGTTGAACCAGAAGGTTGGAATACTTGTGAAATCTATGTAAATGGCTTCTCTACTTCCTTGCCAGAAGATGTACAATATCGCGCATTAATTCAGATTCCTGGATTCGAAAACGCTAAGATGTTTAGACCTGGATATGCCATTGAATATGACTTTTTCCCACCTACACAGCTGCAACTAACCCTTGAAACCAAATTAATCAGTAATTTATTCTTTGCTGGTCAGATAAATGGTACAACTGGATACGAAGAGGCTGCTAGTCAGGGTTTTATAGCCGGAATCAATGCCCATCAGAAGATATATGACAAACATGAACTAATTCTGAAAAGATCAGAGTCTTACATAGGTGTTTTAATAGACGATCTGGTTACAAAAGGTACTGAAGAACCTTATAGAATGTTTACTTCAAGAGCAGAACATCGCCTATTATTACGTCAGGATAATGCAGATATCAGACTATCCCCTATTGCACATGCCTTAGGATTAATCAATGATGAACGCCTGGAAATTGTCAATAAAAAAATTGAAAACTCTGATGCAATTGTTGCTTTTGCAAGAAAACAAAGTGTAGATATGATTGCAACTAATGACATGTTGGAAAATCTAGGTACTTCCCCTTTGAACCAAAATGTCAAAATAATTAGCTTACTAAGCCGACCTCAGGTAGGTATTAATGATGTAAGAAAAGTAAGTACTGCTCTAGATAATTTACTCAAAGACTTCGACCAAGAGACCATTGAGCAAGCTGAAATCAAAATAAAATATGAAAGCTATTTTGAGAAAGAACAGGAAATTATAAACAAAATGCAAAAGATGGAAGATAAAGACATCAATCCAGATTTTGATTATTCGCAATTGGTATCTTTATCAAAAGAAGCGAGAGAGAAATTATTAAAGATAAAACCGAGAACTTTAGGTCAGGCATCCCGAATTTCTGGAGTTACTCCTTCTGATATCTCAGTTTTAATGGTTCATATCAGCAGATAATAGATAAAAATAAACAGAAAATACATAAACTACTGATTTATAATAAATTATATGAATATTGTACATCTTTAAAACAGACTTCATTAAATAAGATATAAGGACGTTTTAGAATTCCTGAATGATATTCATTAAAAACATATTAAAATTAAATACAGCGCAGCTAAATGGCTAAAAAACGAATTATAGAAAACTTAAGGAATTTTATTACCCTTTTTTCGATAAGCATAGTATTTTATGCTTGTGCGAGTATTCAGCAACCCCAGGGAGGGCCAAGAGATACTGAGCCTCCTAAGATTTTGAAAATTACTCCAAAAGATCTTAGCGTAAATTTTACCTCAACAAAAATTGTTGTAGAATTTGATGAGTATTTTAAAATCCAAAATGAATTCAAAGAGTTTAGTGTATCTCCTGAAATGGAGCGCCCTCCTATTCTAAAAACAAAGGGAAAAAAACTCGAAATAAGTATTCAGGATACTTTGGAAAAAAATACTACATACACACTGAATTTTGGTAAAGCAATAGCGGATGTAAATGAAAGTAATATAGTTAAAAACTTTACTTATGTCTTTTCGACGGGCCCACAACTCGATTCATTAAGTATAAAAGGCCAGGTAACCAATTCGGTTACCGGATTACCTGAATTAGATGCTGTTGTATTTATATTTCCTTTAAATAGAGATACCCTCTTTGGAAAACAAAAACCATCTATCTTTACCACGACAGATAGCAGTGGTAATTATTCATTAAACAACCTTCGAAAAGATACTTACAAAATATATGCTCTTAAGGAAAAGAATGGAGACCGGATCTATCAGCAAGCCTCTGATGAAATAGCTTTTATCAAAGATTCTATAGTTCTTGATTCCGTTAAATCAAATGTGAACCTTGCCCTTTTTAAAGAAGATGCAAGCACATTTAGAATAGTTGACAGAAGACTTAATACCGATGGAAGCTTGAGCTTATCCTTTAACCAAAAGCTTAAAAAACCAGAAGCAGTGGTTACTGATCCTCCTAATTTAGATGCTACAAAACTCATAAAATTCAGTAAGAACAATGATTCATTAAAGGTTTGGCTAAAGGATCTTAGTTTTGATTCAGTTAAAGTAGCTATTAAAGAGGACGGTAAAGTCTTACAAACTGCTAATTTTACCAGGGGTAAAAAAGAAACTTATACCAGGGTTTTAACTGCAACAGATAATATAGAAGGACGATTATTAAACCCAAATAAACCTTTAAAGCTTACCTTCAACTTCCCTATTGAAAGTACAGATATCACTAAAATAACACTACTTGAAGACTCTGTTGATCGAAAAAACTTTACACTGGTAAAAGATACATCTGACCTCCTCTCCTACTATTTAACTTATCCATGGAGGGCCAAAAAAAATTATGATATTAAGTTTAGTGATGGTGCATTTACAGCCATTTTTAATGCCAAAAACAAAGAGTTTAATAAAACTTTTACACTAGCAAGCAAAGATGACTATGGAACACTTATAGTAAAAATTGTTCCACCTGAAGCTAATAAAAGTTATATTCTAGAGGTACTCAATGAGGCTAAAGGCGTTGTAAACACCTTAATAGTAACAAAGGATACCACAGTTAGATTTGCTAATTATAAAGCCGCAAAATACTGGCTTAGAATAAGCTATGATACCAATAAAAATGGTAAATGGGATACTGGTAATGTAACCCTGGGTTTGCAGCCCGAAAAGATATGGAATGAACCAAAAGAACTTTCCATCAGAGCTAACTGGGAAAGAAATGAAACGGTAACTATTCCTAAGGAATAATTACCTGAACCAGTCTGAATACATGATATAATTATCTGGTAGTTTATTCAATAAAGCCCGTTGCTCTTCAGTAATGGGTTTTATTTTTTTTGCTGGAGTTCCGGCATAAATAAATCCACTTTCACAACGTGTATTTTCTAAAACCACTGAGCCAGCTGCAATAATACAATATTCATCAACCAGTGCATTATCCATAATAATGGCACCCATACCTACCAAAATATGATCTTTAAGTATACAACCATGTACTATAGCATTATGTCCTATAGACACTCTGTTACCTATAATTGTAGAGGCTTTAAGATACGTAGCGTGAATTACTGCACCGTCTTGTATATTGGTCTCATTTCCAATAGTAATACTGTTTACATCGCCTCTAATTACTGCATTGAACCAAACTGAGCAATTATTACCCATCAAAACATCACCAACTATTGTTGCATTTGGTGCTATAAAACAATCATTACCCCATTTGGGATTTTTATCTTTAACCGGTAATATCAATGCCATATCTTAAAAAATTGTATCTGTTAATTGTGAGGAATGTGTTGGATAATCTGTAGTATAATGTAATCCTCTACTTTCTTTTCTAACCATTGCTGCTTTTATCACTAAAAAAGCTACTTGTATTACATTACGAAGCTCACAAAGCTTAACAGAAACCTTGTTTTTTTTATAAAATTCTTCTGTTTCTCCATGCAATAAAGCTAATCTACGCATAGCTCTTTCTAATCTGAAATCTGACCGGACAATACCTACGTAGTCACTCATTAATTTCTGTGTTTCACGTAAATTATGTGTAACCAGAATATCCTCATCTGACTGCGTTACACCATGCGCATTCCAGTCAGGAATATGGTCTGGAATGATATTATCTTTAAATACTTTAATAGCATCTTCATATATGCGGTGCGCAAATACAGGAGCTTCCAAAAGCGAATTTGAAGCCAATCTGTTCGCTCCATGAAGACCTGTAGAAGAACATTCACCACAAGCATAAAGGTTTTTTATAGAGGATCTACCGTGTTCATCGACCATAATTCCCCCACACATATAATGTGCTGCTGGTGTCACTGGTATTAAATCCTTGGTCATATCTATGCCAATTGATAAACATTTAGCATATATATTAGGAAAATGCTCTAAAATATCTGATTTTTTACGGTTTCTTATATCAAGGTAAACAAAGTCCTCTCCAGATTTCTTCATTTCAGCATCAATAGCACGGGCTACAATATCACGTGGCGCTAATGACCCGCGCTTATCATATTCGTACATAAATTCATCTCCATTTTTTCTTCTTAATACACCACCAAAACCTCTGACAGCCTCCGAAATTAGGAATGCCGGATACTCTCCAGGGTGATATAATGCTGTTGGATGGAACTGAATAAACTCCATATTCCTAACTTTTCCTTTAGCACGATAAACCATTGCCATACCATCTCCGGTGGCAATTACAGGATTTGTAGTGCTTGAATAAACATGTCCCGCACCACCAGACGCCATGATAGTCACACGTGCTAAGATCTTTTCCACATCGTTACGCTCTGTATTAAAAGCATATATGCCATAACAGTTGATATCTTCGGAACTCTTATCCACATGCTGTCCCATGTGGTGTTGTGTAATTAACTCCAAACAAAAGTAATGTGTTAATATCTCTATGTTCTTATTTTGATGAATCTGCCTTAATAAAACGCTCTCAATCTCATATCCAGTAACGTCCTTATAGTGTAATACACGGTGTTCTGAATGCCCTCCTTCTTTAGCTAAATCATATACTCCAGTACCATTCTTATCGAAGTTAATACCATAATCTATGATCTCCTCAATCCGTTGAGGTCCCTCTTTTACAACGATTTCCACAATCTTCTCATCACACAAACCATCACCCGCAATCAAAGTATCCTCAATATGTTTCTCAAATGAATCATCTTTATCCACAACAACAGCTACCCCACCCTGGGCATACTTTGTATTGGATTCATCCTCGTTTGATTTAGTAACAATTAAAACTTTACCATGCTGAGCTGCTTTTAAAGCGAAACTAAGACCGGCAATACCTGATCCAATAACCAGAAAATCTACTTCTCTCATTCTTATACTATTGTATTTCAATTTATTATAAGGAATTCCTTTACCTCTTCTAATCTCTATATCTTGTTCTAATCACTAAAATCAACCCTTTAATCCCTCTTTGTTAACAACGTTGATATTAATGTTGATTACTTGTCTATAGAAACAGAACAAATATTTTTGAATGTTTAAAGCTAAGCTAAAAACATAATTTGCCACAATATTTCAACTACTTTTCGTCACGATCCGTTAGTTTATTAACGTTTTACACACAAACTAACAATAAACATATTCATATTGATAAAAAAATGGGCATATAAATATCTCATTGAAAATCAGCAGATATTTTGAATCAAAATGTAATCTAAATGTTAGTAAATTGCTAACAACTCAATTATCAGCATAAAAAAATGATATTTACAAACAATATCAACAGACTAATAAACAATAGAAATCTATTTATATTAAAATAATTATAATTTATTGAAGTGTTTAAACTCCGTACCTTTACAAAATCAGAAAAAAACTTTTTTGTTTTAAAATTGAAAACTGAAAGGTTGATAACTGAAATAAAATGTGGAGTAGAGATTAAAAAATTGGATATTATATCAAGATAAAATGGACACCTTAGCCGAATTAAATAGAAAAGGATATATCGAAGAGCATATTGATCCAACGTTGGATCTCTTTGATGAGATTGAGAAATTAAAAAAGGAAAAAAATGCTATTATCCTGGCACATTACTATCAGGAACCTGATATACAGGATATTGCAGATTATATTGGAGATAGTTTGGGACTTTCTCAGGAAGCTGCTAAAACAGAAGCTGATGTAATTGTTTTTGCTGGAGTGCATTTTATGGCAGAAACGGCAAAGATACTTTCTCCAGAAAAAAAGGTTCTATTACCGGATTTAAAAGCTGGATGTTCATTAGCAGATAGCTGTCCACCTCATTTATTCAAGAAATTTAAAGAAAAATATCCAGATCACCTGGTCATCACTTATGTGAACTGTACAGCTGAACTAAAAGCATTGAGTGATATTGTTTGTACTTCTACAAATGCTGTTCAGATTGTAGAAAGTTTACCTAAAGATCAGAAAATTATTTTCGGGCCAGACAAAAATTTGGGTGCCTGGGTTGCGAAAAAGACTGGTAGAGATTTGGTTTTATGGAATGGTGCCTGTATGGTTCACGAAATTTTCTCAAGAGAAAAAATTACTAAGTTAAAAGAGCGTCATCCTAATGCCAAGTTTATTGCGCATCCGGAATGCGAGGAATCTGTGTTACAAATGGCAGACTATATTGGCTCAACCACAGGATTATTAAAATATTCTATCAATAGCGATGCTCAGGAATTCATTGTAGCAACAGAAAGTGGAATCATTCACCAAATGGAGAAAGCTAATCCACTCAAAACTTTCATTCCGGCACCTCCAAACAACAGCTGTGCGTGTAATGACTGTCCATATATGAAAAGAAATACACTTGAAAAGCTGTATTTGTGTATAAAAAATGGTTTACCAGAGGTAACTGTACCTGCAGATATCATTGTACAAGCGCGTAAACCAATTGAAAGAATGTTAGAAATATCTGCTAGTTTGGGTCTATAAGCTATGTGGATAAAGTGTTAATTTACTGAAATAGAATAAGATAATGTTTGAGAATAAAGAACGTACAGATATTGCTGAATTAGGGGAATTTGGATTGATCAAACACCTGACAGAAACTTTTAAAGTAAAACATGAAAGTAGCCTAAAAGGAATTGGTGATGATGCAGCGGTTTTAAATTTTAAAGATAAGGAAGTACTGGTTTCAACAGATTTATTGCTTGAAGGAATACATTTTGACTTGGCTTATGTTCCACTTATTCATTTGGGATACAAGGCTATACAGGTTAATTTAAGTGATATTTATGCAATGAATGGAATAGCTACCCAGGTTACTGTTTCTATAGGTTTGTCAAGTAAATTTCCTTTAGAAGCTGTTGAAGAAATTTATAAAGGAATCCAGCTTGCTTGTGATCGATTTAACATTGATTTGATTGGTGGTGATACATCGACAAGCAAACAGGGATTAGTGATAAGTGTAACAAGTATTGGTTATGCTGAGAAAGGTACTGTTTGCTACAGAAATGGTGCTCAGGAAGGTGATCTTTTATGTGTTTCTGGTGATTTAGGTGGGGCTTATGTAGGTTTACAGATATTGGAGAGAGAAAAACAGATTTTTCTGGAAAACCCTAAAATTCAACCAGATCTGGAAGGAAAAGATTATATCATAGAACGTCAGTTAAAGCCTGAGGGTAGACGTGACATTGTGGATTTATTGGCACAAATGGACATCGTCCCTACGGCCATGATTGATGTTTCTGACGGCTTGGCTTCAGAGGTTTTACACATCTGTCAGCAATCTGAAAAGGGTGTTACTTTGTATGAGGAAAAAATTCCTATTGATCCAATGACTTATGAAACTGCAAGAGAATTAGGGCTTGATCCTACTGTTTGTGCATTAAATGGTGGTGAGGATTATGAATTGCTATTTACCATAAAACAAGCTGATTACGAAAAATTGAAACATGATGTAGACATCAGTATCATCGGTCATATCACCGAGAAAAATGAAGGTTGCAAAATGATTTCAAAATCTAATGTGGTACATGAATTAAAAGCACAAGGCTGGAATGCCTTTAAACTATAAGTCTTCATCTGAAGATAAAACAGGATCTAAAAATTTGGTGTCAATTTGCTTTGTTGCTTTGGCACCTAATTTTTTGATCTTCTCAGAGGTCGTAGAAAGATTACCTGAGCCTGTGGATAACTTGTTAATTGCTTTATCATAAGCATCTTGACTCAGCTTAATATTACGGCCTATACCTTCCATATCAGCAAGGAATCCAACAAATTTATCATACATACTTCCACTTAAACGAGCAATTTCAAGGACATTTCTATTTTGTCTTTCTTGTTTCCATATACTGGAAATAGTACGTAATGTAGCCAGTAATGTAGATGGACTAACAATAACCACTTTTCTATCCCAGGCATAATTGAAAAGTTCTGCATCTTTTTGTACAGCAATTCCAAAGGATGATTCGATTGGAATGAATAACAATACAAAGTCAGGAGAATTGATTTGATATAATTCCTGATAGTTTTTACCAGATAAGCCTTGGATATGAGTTTTAATGGAAAGAATATGCTGTTTAATATGTAATTCTCTTTCCTCATCTGAATCCGAATTTACAAATCGTTCATAAGCTATTAAAGAGACCTTAGAATCGACTACAATATGTTTCTCGTCTGGAAGGTCAATAATAACATCTGGTTGCATTCTACTGCCTTCTGATGAGCTTAAACTAGTTTGAATACGGTACTCTCTATCTTTAGTTAAACCCGATCGTTCTAAAACCCGTTCAAGGATAACTTCTCCCCAGTTTCCTTGTTTTTTCTGGTCGCCTTTTAATGCTTTCGTTAAATTATTAGCATCCTCCTGAATCTGTTTACTTTGATTCATTAACTGAGATATCACCCCTTTTAGGATATTTCTTTCATCAGATTCGGCTTTATATACTTTGTCTACCTTTTCCTCAAAAGCTTTTATATTTTCTTTTAAAGGATTTAATATGATATCCAGATTAGCCTTGTTTTGTAAGGTAAATTTATTTGTTTTGTCGTCGAGAACTTTATTTGCTATATTTTCAAATTCCAGTTTAAAACGTTGTTGTAATTCAGCAATATATTTTTCCTGCTCATTATGTTTTTGCTGCTGAGCCAATAGGTTTTCTTCTGCTTTTATGGTTTTACTACGTTCGGACATAAACGTTAAACGAAGGTCATTTAGTTCATCCTCAGTCTTTTGTTTTTCTTCCTTTAAGTAATTTAAAGCTTTCTGATGTTCTTGTTCTTTTAACTGTAGTAAAGCTTCAAGATTATTATTTACAGCAGGTTTCTTGAAAAATAGCACGATAATGAGTACTAATATTATGATCAATATTGATATTAAAATAGCTTCCATACTAATATTTTTATCAAAAGTGATTAAATTATATGGAATTATCAAATGTGTACTAATTGATAGTTATTTTCATTATTGAAATTAAATAGATTAAAAAAATTAGTACCCTGACTATCAGCTGAGACTCTATATAGATAATTATAAGTGATTTATAATCATTTTAAAAGAAATAGGAATACTTTTTGATATAAATTATAAAGGGAATGATTAGTTATATAAAATGGGAACATATATTGTATTGATTATCCCGATCCTGATTATTAGCATGTTTGTGCAGTGGAGGTTTAGAAATAGGTTTTCCAAATATGCCGAAATGCAGTTAAATTCAGGTTTTTCGGGGAAAGAGATAGCGGAAAAAATGCTATTTGATAATGGAATATTTGATGTGAAAGTAATGAGTACAGATAAAGCTTTATCTGATCATTATAATCCTGAAGATAAAACAGTCAATTTGAGTACTGATGTCTTTTACGGACGTAGTGTTGCAGCAGCAGCTGTTGCTGCTCATGAATGTGGACATGCTGTTCAGCATGCTAAATCATATCATTGGTTGCGGTTACGTTCTAATATGGTTCCTGTAGTTAGCATTACTTCCAATCTTTTGCAATGGGTATTAATTATAGGAGTTTTACTGATTGCTTTTACCTTTAATCCTATTGTTTTAGGGATTGGAGTGATTGGACTTACATTAATTACTATATTCAGTATAATAACCCTGCCTGTCGAGTTTGATGCCAGTAAAAGAGCTTTAATATGGCTTAAAAACAATAAAGAAGTATTGTATTCCAATGAAGAACACATACAGGCAAAAGATGCTTTATGGTGGGCGGCAATGACCTATGTAGTGGCTGCATTAGGATCACTTGCAAATTTGATTTACTATGCTTCTATCCTATTTGGCAGAAATAAATAGTTTAATTTAAGCGGTAAGGGACAATGAGTTCAAATTCAGGAATAGCAACGGTGAATTCTTTGTTATCTGCTAATCTTTGCATTAAATAATTGCCACTCATGCTACCTATATCCGTACTTAAATTACAAGCAGAAACATAAGAATGTCTTTCTCCAGGTTCAATAACAGGTTGTTCTCCTACTACGCCTTCACCTTCAACTTCTCTTTGGTTGCCATTGGAGTCAAAAATGAACCATTGTCTTCTTTTAAGCTGAACAGTATAGTCTGTTAAGTTTTCTATTGTAATACGATAACCAAATAAAAAATGGTTGTTCACCGGGTCAGAATGATCTTCCTGGTAAGTTGTTTCAACCGATATTTTTACACCTAAAGTAATAGCTGTTACCATTTTAACGCTTATTTATTAAATCTTAGTTTTCAAAAATCAGGCCATTTCGCCATTTGGGCAAAGATGTTGATATTTATCAGCTATTTCATCTAAAATACTATGTATTGTTTCAATGTTCTCTTCCTTAACTAATTGCATCCTATAGGATTTGAAGTCGGGCATTCCTTTAAAATAATTAGCATAATGTCTTCTCATTTCAAAAATACCAACTCTTGGCCCTTTCCATGCAATGGATTTATCAAAATGAGTTCTGCAGACTGCTACACGTTCTTCAATAGTTGGTCCCGCCAGAATTTCTCCTGTGTTAAAAAAGTGTCTTATTTCTCTGAATATCCATGGGTAACCAATAGCAGCTCTACCAATCATAATTCCATCAACTTCATATTCCAATCTCCAGTCAGCTGCTTTCTGAATACTATCTACATCACCGTTACCAAAAATTGGAATTTTAATTCTTGGGTTACGTTTAATTTCACGTATTAGTGTCCAATCTGCCTGGCCTTTATATAATTGAGCACGTGTACGGCCATGAATAGTTAAGCCTTGTATTCCAATGTCTTGTAAACGTTCAGCTACTTCTTCAACATTTTTAGTAGTATCGTCCCAACCTAGTCTGGTTTTAACAGTTACAGGTAAATGAGTAGCTTTAACAACAGCTTCTGTCATCTTTACCATTTTGTCTATATCCTGTAGCAATGCAGAACCAGCACCTTTACAGGCTACCTGCTTCACAGGACATCCATAATTGATATCCATTAGATCCGGCCCTGCGAGTGTAGCTATTTCAGTAGCCTCACGCATGTGATCAATTTCACTTCCAAATATCTGAATACCAATTGGTCTTTCATATTCAAAAATATCAAGTTTGGCCCTGCTTTTTGCAGCATCTCTGATCAATCCTTCTGAAGAAATGAACTCCGTGTACATCATATCTACCCCACTCTGTTTGCAAACAAAACGGAACGGAGGGTCACTCACATCTTCCATCGGAGCGAGTAACAAAGGGAATTCTCCCAAATCAATATTTCCTATCTTTACGGACATTTCTCTATCTTCAAACCAAATTTTTCGGTACAAAGGTACAAATTATAGGAATAATGAACTCTATGCAAAATACAAGGGAAGAAAACGGGCCTCTGGTACAAATAATGATGTTGGTTGTTTATGCTATTCTAGGCATGATTGTATTTTCTATCATAGGTTTTGGCCTCGTATATTTACAATACGGTGGCAGTATTTTAACTGATATATCCTGGTTATCAAGTGGTGAAGAGTATTATATTGCTGCTCAAAGGATATTATTATCTACACAACAGATAGGTCTTTTCCTTGTACCTGCTCTTTTACTAGCAAAAACAGAAGGTCAAAAAACCAATGTATTTTACGGATTTAAAAAACCTAAAATTGAATTATTATTACTGGTTATTGTATTGATGATTTGTGCTGTTCCTCTTTTGGAATTAGTAACTCAGTTCAATAAGAATATGGTATTTCCAGAAGCTTTAAAAGGTGTCGAAATATGGATGAAAAATGCCGAAGATCAGGCAATGAAAACCACACTTGCATTGTTAAAAATGGAAAATATTGGTGTTTTTATCATCAATATTGGGATGATTGCTTTATTGCCTGCTGTTGCTGAGGAGCTGATGTTTAGAGGAGGTTTGCAACGTGCATTTGGACGTATGTTTAGCAATCCACATGCAGCTATTTGGTTTTCTGCATTCATATTCAGTGCTATTCACATGCAATTTTACGGATTTATGCCACGTCTTTTGTTGGGAGCAACCTTTGGATATTTGTATTTCTGGAGTGGTAGTTTATGGTATGCCATGTTTGGACATTTTGTAAATAACGCTTATGCTGTATGTGCAGCATGGTATATGCAAAAAAACAATATACCTTTGTCGGAAGCAGATAAAACTTTGAATATTGCCTGGTATGGATATATTATTAGTGCGATATTAACCTTTTTACTATTTCGATATTTTAAAACAAAAACTGAATGAAAACAAGAGCAATAACTGCTTTCTTTTTTACAATTGTAATGTTAGGATCCATCTTTCTAGGTGGTTATACTTTTACCTTTTTTTATCTCATTTTAAGTCTTGCAGCGCTGTTTGAATTTTTCAATATGATTAAGACAGCTGGTATCAAACCACATAAGTATTTTGCTTTATTTGTATCGGCACTAATATTTTTAATTACGGCAAGTTATCAGTTATTACAGCTTGAAACGAAGTTTATGCTGTTAATTATACCTGTTATTTTCTCTGTATTTATTGCAGAATTATATAAAAGAGATAAATCTCCATTTACAAATATTGCTTATACCTATGTGGGTATTATTTATGTAATTATTCCATTTTGTTTTTTTTATTCTTTAGGATTCATACAGAACCATGCAACATATAATTATCATTTGCCACTATCTTTCTTACTGATGCTCTGGGCTAGTGATACTGGTGCATATTTGTTTGGAATGAAGATGGGAAAGACAAAATTATTTGAAAGACATTCGCCTAAAAAATCCTGGGAAGGCTTTTTTGGAGGTGTTTTGACCAGTGTATTGGTATCTTATATTATATCATTGTTCTTTACAGAACTGAGTCCTTTTGTATTAGGAGGAATGGCAGTATTGATTGTCTCATTTGGAACACTTGGAGATTTGGTTGAATCCATGCTGAAGCGTAGTCTGGATGTAAAGGATTCAGGAAACATACTGCCAGGCCATGGAGGCTTTTTAGATCGTTTTGACGGTCTTTTAATTGCTGCACCTATCGTTTATGTATATCTGTATCTAATTCTTCACTAGAGCTCTTTATTTCAGTTTTATATTAAAATTGGGATGAAACAGTAATAAGGCTTTGTCTTGGTCTGTTCCAAATCCATAAAAACTCAATGATAATATTATACTAAATCCATTTTTATATAGTAAAACATGGACCTAATGTGGAGGTACTATGGACCTACTATGGACTTACTATTATGAATATATATGCAATTGCTTAACTGTTAAGTTGTTACGTCGGTTTAAATATTGATAAAATTGCAGAATTTTCGAGATATTAATTAATATCTCTTCTTTTTTAAAGGCTCTAACAGGTATTCTAAACCATTCAATTTGATTTCATATAATGTAGCAATCATCTCTCCAAGCTTTCCCGAAGGAAAGCCTTCTTGTTGAAACCATACGAGATAAGATTCAGGTAAATCGCACATGATACGTCCCTTATATTTGCCAAAAGGCATTTGCATGGTAACCAGGTCTTGTAATAGCTTTGGATTCATTTTAACAGTTTAGTTGACTACCATTTGCAGCATTTCTACAGCTTCATCAACCGTATTAAGGTTATCAAAAGCAATACGCAATGAATCTTTGACTTCTTTAAGATTACATATACGTGGATGCATTTGTGCAAAGTGCAATATTTTATTGAACATTATTGAATCAAAAAATGCCGATTGTTTATCAGAGATAAAATAGCCACGTAAAACCCCTTTTTTGAAAGTTATCTTTTCAAAAGCTAGTTTTTTAGCCACCCACTGTAACCTTAATACATTTAGCATCGTTTTTACTGGCTTTGGCACGGGTCCAAAACGATCTTTTAAAGAACTTTCAAATGCTTTTAATTGCGTTTCATCTTCAATTTTTGAAAGTTCTGTATAGAGATTATACCTTTCTGTAATATTGGTTACATAATCATCAGGAATGTAAAGTTCCAGATCTGTATCAATCTGAGTAAAATTAACGAATGGACGAAGTGGTTCTTCTTTAAAAAGATCTTTAAACTCATCCGTTTTAAGCTCCTGAATGGCTTCATCAAGAATTTTATGATACATCTCGAAGCCTATTTCAGCGATAAACCCACTTTGTTCTGCGCCTAACAGGTTTCCACTACCACGGATGTCTAAATCCCTCATCGCAATATTAAAGCCGCTCCCAAGGTCTGAAAACTCTTCAATCGCACTAAGTCTTTTACGAGCTTCAGAAGTTAAGGTTGATAATGGCGGACTCAACAAATAGCAGAAAGCTTTTTTATTTGACCGGCCTACCCTGCCCCTCATCTGGTGAAGATCGCTTAAGCCAAACATATGAGCATGGTTAATGATTATGGTATTGGCATTTGGGATATCTAACCCAGCTTCAATAATGGTTGTGGCTACTAATACATCCTTTTCACCATTAATGAAATCAAGCATTACGTCTTCCAGCTGATCGCCGTCTAATTGTCCATGTGCAATTCCAATACGTGCTTTAGGTACCAAAGTTTTAATCAATCCACCCAATTGTGGTAAGTCATTAACCCGGTTATGGATAAAAAACACCTGCCCACCCCTATCTAACTCATATTGTACAGCTTCCTGGATCAATTTGTCGTTAAAAACATGTAATTCTGTATTTACAGCTTGTCTGTTAGGTGGCGGCGTACTCATGATAGATAAATCTCTAGCCCCCATTAAAGAAAAATGCAATGTCCTTGGAATAGGTGTTGCAGTAAGCGTTAAAGTATCTACATTTACACGTAGAGCCCTTAATTTTTCTTTCGAACTTACACCAAATTTCTGTTCCTCATCAATAATCATGATGCCCAGATCTTTGAATTTTACATCTTTGCTGAGCAACCTATGGGTTCCGATGACAATATCGACTTTACCTTCGGCCAGCTTGGCTAAAGTTTCTTTTATTTGTTTGTTGGTTTTGAAACGATTAATGTAGTCAACAGTACATGGAAACTCTTTTAACCGCCCTGAAAATGTTTTGAAATGCTGCAGAGCAAGAATGGTTGTTGGAACTAAAACAGCAGCTTGTTTACCATTTGCAACTGCTTTAAAAGCAGCTCTTATGGCTATTTCTGTCTTACCAAAACCAACGTCCCCACAAACTAGCCTATCCATTGGGTGTGGGGCTTCCATATCTTTTTTAACATCAGCAGTAGCTTTTTCCTGATCTGGAGTATCTTCATAAATAAAAGAAGCTTCCAATTCAGTTTCCAGGTATCCATCCGGACTAAATGCCGTACCTACCTGAGATTTTCTTAAAGCATATAGCTTAATCAGATCACGGGCAATGTCTTTAACTTTTTTTTTAGTGGTTTTTTTGAGTTTGTCCCAGGCTTCAGTGCCTAGTTTGTTCATTTTTGGAGCGGTTCCCTCCTTACCACTATATTTTGCGATCCGGTTTAAAGAGTTGATGTTTACATACAGGAGGTCATTATCGGCATATACCAGCCTAATCATTTCCTGCGTTTTACCATTTACCTCTACCTTTTCAAGGCCAGCATATTTTCCTATTCCATGGTCAATATGCGTTACAAAATCACCAGGTTTCAGATCTCTTAATTCCTTTAAGGTAATGGCCTGACTACGTTGATAACCTCTTTTGAGTTTATACTTATAAAAACGATCAAAAATCTGGTGATCAGTATAAAAAGCTAGTTTTTGCTGTGCATCAATAAAACCTTCTCTCAAAGGAATATTTACCGGGGTAAATTTTGCTGTTTTATCAATGTCGTCTAGAATGGCATATAAACGTTCAGTTTGCTTAACAGAAGAACTGAAAATAAAGTTGTGTATACCTCCTTTTTCATTCTCTTTAAGGTTATGAATAAGTAGGTTAAAATCTTTATTAAAAGAAGGCTGAGGTTTGGTTTCGAACTGAAAAATATGCTCTGTCTTATAGAAAAACTGTTTTCCGAATTCAACCAAAGCAAAATCATGGAACATATCCCCCATCATTTTCTCGTCAGTAAAGGCAAATTTAGGATCTATCCAATCCTGATTTTCCTCTTTTTCTTTTGCAGGAAGTGCTTTCCAAAGTTCAACAGCTTTTTTATAGCCGCTTTTTACAATATCTAAAGTGAATTCTACATCCTTAAACCATAATTGAGTGTCCTTTTCAATATAGTCAAGAATGCTGATGTTATTTTCTGTAAGGTATTTAGACTGTACATTAGGGATAATAGTCAGCGTTTTTACATCCTCAACTGAAAGCTGACTTTCAATTTCGAATGTCCGGATGCTTTCTACAATATCTCCAAAGAACTCAATGCGGTAAGGCAGATCATGAGAGAATGAAAATATATCAACAATACCTCCCCGAATAGAAAACTGTCCGGGTTCATAAACAAACTCTGTCCGATTGAAGTCGTAATCTATCAGAAATTCATTAATGAAATCGATACCTAATTTAGCATTCAGGCTAATTTCAAGTGTGTTTTTCTCTAATACCGCTCGATCTATTACTTTTTCAGCAATAGCTTCAGGATAAGTAACAACTATTTTTCCATATTCAGATTGATGGTTCAACTCATTCAATACCTCTGCTCTTGCCAGTACATTTGCTGTGTCCACCTGTGTAAAATCAAAGGCTTTACGGAATGACGATGGAAAAAGTAATACTTCCTTATCCAGAATGCTTTCAAGGTCGGCCAGAAAATAAGAAGCTTCTTCTCTGTCAGGAAGAATAAATAACTGAGGTTTATGTAATAAAAAATACGAAGCAATTGCAATTGTTGCATCGGCGGAACCTACTAAGCCTTTCAGCTGAAGTTTAGAGCCTTTGCCCGCATTAAGAGCTTTCGCCAATGCTACAATACGCTCGTCTGTTTTGTATCTGTTAATCAGGTCGCGAATATTCACAATACAAATGTAGGATTTATGATGGTTTTTAGATGTAACAATATTTCAACTCCTTAATCAAAGGGATAAAGGGAGTGAGGAAGATAAATATTTGAAAGAAGTGCATACCTTTAAATTTTTAATGCAATAAGATGAAAATATTAATGCGTATGCCTTTTGAACTGCTTTTCTGGACAATAGCTTTATTGTTGTTGGGGACTGCAGATTTGCATACACATGGAGGTGATGAGCATTTTACCCTTTGTCCATTGTCGAATATGGGTTTTAACTGGTGTCCCGGATGTGGTATAGGTAGGTCGATAGGGCATTTGCTTCAGGGTAATTTTCAGGCAAGCATGAACGACCATTGGTTTGGCATTCCGGCATTGATGATTATTTTGAACCGGATAGTGGTTCTGATTAAAATAAAATTGAAAAACCGAAAGGTATTAAACTTAAAATATAAGGAGGAAAGATATGTTTGATTCACCGTTTATGTCGCTACCAGGCATCTCGCCACAGGAATTTTCTTATTTGCAAAGTGCAACTACAGGATTTAGCGAGCAACAGTTAAGGGCGTTTTTAATGGTTTACAGCGGTAAAAGAAGAAACCCGGATGATATGATTTTGTATTGTATTCTTGGCTTCTTCGTTTTTGGTTTATCCAGGTTTTTGGTTGGACAAATTGGTATGGGTATTTTATACTTTTGTACCGCAGGATTGTGTTTTATAGGTACAATTATAGATCTGATTAATCACAAAAGTCTGGCTTACGAATACAATCAAAAAATGGTATTTGAAAGTCTGCAATTGGTAAGAATGGGTAACCTGCAATAATTAAAATCTATTGTATATTTACAGATTATGAGGTTATCTGTTTTAATAAAGCACCTGGAGGCCTTTGCTCCATTAAACTATCAGGAGGATTATGACAACTCAGGCTTGATTGTAGGAGATCCAAATGAGGAAATTCAGGGAGCATTAGTTGCTTTAGATTGTATAGAAAGTATTGTTGATGAGGCTATTTTACATAATTGTAACCTGATCATTACGCATCATCCAATTGTTTTTAAAGGGCTGAAAAAGATTACCGGTAAAAACTATGTAGAGCGGATAGTACTGAAAGCAATAAAAAATAATATTGCTTTATATGCGATACATACCAATCTGGATCACGTTGCATATGGCGTAAATGGCGTAATTAGTGGCCGTTTGGGTTTAAAAAACACGAAAATTTTAAGTCCTAAGACTGCAATTTTAAAGAAACTAGTCACTTTTTGCCCAGTTGCCCAATCTGAAGTGCTCAGGGATGCTCTTTTTGCTGCCGGAGCTGGTAGTATTTCTAACTACAGCGAATGTAGTTTCAATGCTGAAGGATTCGGAACATTTAAAGGTGGAGAAGGAGCAGATCCATTTGTGGGTGAGGTAGGGATTCAGCATCAGGAACCCGAAGTTCGAATTGAAACTATTTTTAAAGTTCAGGACGAAAGAAAAGTAATGCTTGCCTTATTTGAGCATCATCCTTACGAAGAAGTTGCTTACGATATTTATCCATTAGATAATAAACTGGATAATGTTGGTGCAGGAATGATTGGCTGGCTGGAAGAAAGCCTTGATGGGTATGAGTTTTTAAGAATGGTAAAAGATAATATGGATGCAACTGTAATCAGGCATACCCAGGTTTTACCTAAAAAGGTTCGTAAAGTGGCCGTATGCGGGGGTTCAGGTAGCTTTTTGCTTAAAGAAGCCATTGCTGCCGGGGCAGATGCCTTTGTTACAGCTGATTTTAAATACCATGAGTTTTTTGATGCTGATGAAAAATTGTTGATCGCAGATATCGGACACTTTGAAAGTGAACAATTTACATCCGATTTGTTGATAGATATTATTCAAGAAAAATTTCCTAACTTTGCAATCCGTTTAACGGAGCATAACACAAACCCAATAAATTATTTCATTTAATGGAACAAACTGTAGAGCAAAAGCTAAAAGCATTATACGAATTACAAACCCTGCATACCCAGATTGATAAAATACGTCAGATTCGTGGTGAACTTCCAATGGAAGTTGCCGATTTAGAGGATGATGTTGCAGGTCTGGAAACCCGTATTCAAAAATTCAAAGGTGAGTTGGATGATACGGAGGATGCAATTGTAACACGTAAAAATATGATCAAGGATGCTCAAGGCCTGATCAAAAAGTACGAGACTCAATTAAAAGACGTTAAAAATAACCGTGAGTATGATGCCTTAACTAAAGAGGTGGAGATACAAACGTTAGAAATTCAGGTTTGTGAGAAGAAAATCAGAGAATTCGGATTTGATATTACATCAAAAACTGAAATCTATGATAAAGCTTTAGCTGATTTAGAATCAAGAAAAAAAGATCTTGAGATTAAAAAAGGTGAGTTGGAAACTATTACAGCAGAAACTGAAAAAGATGAGCAAGGTTTACTTAAGAAAGTAGATAAAGCTGAAACTCAGATTGACGAAAGACTATTAGTAGCTTATACAAGATTAAGAGGCAATGCTAATAATGGATTAGCAGTTGTTACGATCGATCGTGATTCATGTTCAGGATGTTTCAACCAGATTCCACCTCAGCGTCAGTTAGATATCCGTCAGCGTAAAAAAATCATCGTTTGCGAGCATTGCGGTAGGATTTTAGTTGATGAGGCTTTAACACAAGAAGTTACATCGGCTTAAAAAGCATTCAAAATATATAAAAAAGGTCAGAAATTCCATCTGACCTTTTTTTGTGCTTAAATTTAGTTGGAATTCATACATCAGTACTTAAATATGCGTTATAGCTTTATTTACGGCTAAAGAAAAGAGAAATATGCAGAGACCCTTTTTACGAAAGAATGTTTGTTTAACATTTTTCCTGTTGCTTTTACCAGGAGTATTGTTTGCTAAATTTGATTTTAATGCGAATTGTCAGAAAGCTTATGGGTTAATATTTGAGCTGAAGCTGAATGCTGCGAAACAAATCATAGCTACTGAAAAGAAGGTTAATCCGCGCAATTCTTTTGTGCCTTTACTGGAAAATTATATTGATTTTTTTCAATTGCTGACTATGGCTAGTAAAACTGATTTCGATCGCTTAAAAGGGAATAAAAGCATACGGTTGAATCAAATAGAGGACGATACAGAGCAATCGCCCTATAGTTTATATGCTCAGGCTGAAATTAATCTCCAATGGGCATTAATAAGAGCCCGTTTTGGTGAGCAGTTTAATGCAGCTTTAGAAATTAAGAAAGCAAACTCGTATTTGCAGGATAATGCTAAGAAATATCCTGGGTTTCCATTAAATGCAAAAGGACTGGGGATAGTTAATGCGGTGTTGGGAAGTTTGCCCGAAGGGTTTATGAAGCGGACACTTTCTACCTTTGGTATTAAAGGCGATGTTAAAACTGGAGTGGCCATGATGCAAAAACTGGCATCAAGTTTACCTAAGTCTGTTTATGAGCCATTTTACGAAGAAGTAGTATTTTACTATTCATTTGTTTTAGTAGATGTTGCCCATAGTGCGAATGCGTACGCAGAAATGACGAAATATCTTGAAAGGGTGTCTGACTCCAGTTTATTGAAATCTTATCTTAAAGCGTACGTGAGTACTAAAAGAGGGCATAATGAAGAAGCAATAACTACCTTAGCAAATAGACCATCCGGGCAGCAGTATCAGCCTTTCCCATATCTGGATTATTTAATGGGAATTGCGAAGCTGAATAAACTTGATTTAACTGCTGCAAGTTATTTCAATCGGTTTTTACAAAGCAATAAAGGAGTAAATTATATAAAAGATGCTTACCTGCATTTGGGCTGGATTGAATTGATTTCTGGTGATACAAAAGGGTATGCTCAGTTTACAACAAAAGTAAAAGGCTCTGGATATGCTTTTAATGAAAGGGATAAACAAGCAATGAATGAAGTTAACTCAGCAATACCGAATACAGCTTTGTTAAAGGCTCGGTTACTATTTGATGGTGGTTATTACACCAAATCGCTAGAGGTGCTTTCGGGGATTAAAGAAACGGATTTAAATCTGGTTAAAGATAGGACAGAATATTTTTATAGACTAGGCAGGAACAATGATGAACTGGGCAAAGAAGATGCAGCCCTTGAAAATTACCAGAAGGCCGTTAATTATGGGAAGGGGCTTAAAGCATACTTCGCTGCAAACTCTGCTTTATTTATGGGTAAGATTTATATGAAAAAAAGAAATTATAATCAAGCCAAAGCAAGCTTCAATACGGCCATCAACATGAAAGGCCATCAATATGAAAACAGTATTGAAAGCGAGGCAAGGGATAGCTTAAAATCGATAAATTAGAAGCGATATACAAAGGCATTTATGTGCATTCCTGCACCTACAGATGTAAATATGGCATATTCACCTTTGGTTATTTTATATCCTTCGACTTTACCTTTTCTCACCAGATCTAATAGGGTAGGAATGGTCGCTACGGAGCTATTTCCAAGCCATGAAATGGTCATTGGGACTAAGTTTTCAGGAACAGTATCCAGTCCATACAACTTAAATACACGCTTCATAATGGCATGGTCCATTTTACCATTTGCCTGATGAATAAAGACAATTTTAATATCTTCTATACTAATTCCTGCTTTATCTATAGCTTTTTTTACTACCTGAGGAACAGTTGTTACTGCGAATTCATAAAGCTTTCTGCCATTCATTTTTAGATAGGCATTGCCATTTTGTTCATCAGGATTATTACTCTTGCCCATAACTAGCAAAGAGCCATGAGTAGCAGCATAAGTTTGAGTTTTGTGTGCAATGATTCCTAGAGGTTCTTCGTCTTCTTGTGCTTCAAAAATAACAGCGGCTGCACCATCAGAAAATATCATGCTGTCACGATCATGTGGGTCAATTATCCTGGAAAGTGTTTCTGCACCGATTACCATCACACGCTTAGCATCTCCGCTTTGGATCAGATAATTGGCCTGAATTGCGCCTTGAACCCAGCCCGGACACCCAAAAATAAGATCATAAGCCACGCAATCCGGATTTTCTATTTGTAAGGCCTGTTTTATTTTTGCTGCAAGTGAGGGCAGAATATCCATGCGGTTGCTGCCGCTTTTAACATCCCCAAAGTTGTGACAGAATATGATGTGATCAAGTGTTTCTTTATCGATTTTTGCATCGTCAATTGCGCTTTGTGCGGCAATCGCAGCAATGTTACTGCTAATTTGATCTTCATCAATATAACGACGCTCGTTAATTTCAGTGATTTCTGAAAATTTACTGATAATCTCAGTGTTTTCTTTTTCCAGTTTTACGCCATTGTCGTAAAATGAAGCGTTTAAAAAGGCATTTCCAGAGATGATGTTTTTAGGAATATAGCTTCCGGTACCCGTTATAACCGAGTGTAACTTTGTTTTAATGCCCATTTTGAACCGTATACTGTTTTGGTGTACAGTATAAAATTAAGATTAATTTATTAGATTAAGAAAAATCGTCAATTAAAAATACGAATAATTCCTTAGGGCCGTGTGCACCGAGAACTAAAGTTTTCTCAATATCTGCTGTTCTGCTTGGTCCTGTTATGGTACTGATCATAGAAGGGATTTCTGTACCATATTTATTTTTGATGAGTTTAAACGCATCTTTCAGATCCATGACCATTTGACCGGTCCGAGCAATTACAATGTGATGATGTGGAAATATGCTTAACCTTCTGCCTGCTGCATTCTGATTAGAGACCATAATAGAGCCATTACGGGCAATTAAAGCTTCGCAAAGGGTTATTCCAACCTCTGCCATTTCGAAGTCTTTATCGGTTTGATAAAAAGGAAATTCATAAGTAGCAAGGAGGTCCTGCAATTCAGGTTCCCAGCAATAGATTTTCCTCCAGTTAAACCTTTCGGCAAGCTGAAGTATATTTTCAATAAATTCTATTCCGTTTTCGCAGTAAATGAAGTTTCCTGAAACTGCTGTAAGTTGCTCTGCAAATAAGATTTCAGGATACTCCCTGTGATCTTCATTTTCAGAATAAAGAGGGGTGTCTTCTAAATTCGGATAAGGGTTGTCTCTTCTTTCGAGAAGAGCTTTTCTTATCTTTTTTAGCATGAGCTCTTTTGAAGAAATGTTTTCCTGCATAAAAAAATGGATTTGCTGCCGTTTTTTTAAACGGCAGCCCCATAAATATTATAATTAAGATTCTGTTTGTGCCGGGTTTATGGGTGTTGCAGGGTCGGCTGGACTTACACCGTCATGCACTAATCCTTCAGCAGCAGGTTTTTGATCACCCGTTCCATTTACAAACTCATCGTAAGTAGTACGATTGTCGAAAGGACGTTTGCCAAGAATTTCCTCTAGATCCGCCTGGAAAAGAATCTCCTTTTCTATCAATTTTTGAGCTAGTTTTTCTAAACCATCTCTCTTTTCTGTTAACAAGTCTTTTGTTCTTGTATATACTCCTTCAATAATCAAACGAACTTCATGGTCAATCATTTCTGATGTTTTTTCAGAGTAAGGTTTGTTGAAGTTGTATTCATTTTGCGGATCATGGAAAGAAACGTTACCAATTGTGCTGTTCATACCATAAATGGTAACCATAGCATAGGATAGCTTAGTAATTCTTTCAAGGTCATTCTGTGCTCCTGTTGATATTTTACCGAAAACGATATCTTCAGCTACACGTCCACCCATAGTCATACACATACCATCAGTTAACTGCTCTGTAGTATATAGGAATTGCTCTTTTGGTAAATACTGCGCATAACCAAGAGCTGCAACACCACGAGGAACTATAGATACTTTTACCAATGGATCTGCATGTTCCAGGAACCAGCCTGCAATAGCATGGCCTGCTTCGTGGTAAGCTACTATACGTTTCTCTTCCGGAGAAATGATTTTATTTTTCTTCTCTAAACCACCGATAACACGATCAATTGCATCCTGGAAATCCTGCATATCTACAAACTCCTTGTTACGACGAGCAGCAATTAAAGCGGCTTCATTACAAACATTTGCAATTTCAGCACCTGCAAATCCTGGTGTTTGTGCCGAAAGTTTTTTGGCATCAACAATTTGATCCGTTTTAATTGGTTTAAGGTGAACTTTAAAGATCTGTTCACGGCCAACTAAATCAGGTTTATCTATTGATATCTGTCTGTCAAAACGTCCCGGTCTTAATAATGCAGCATCAAGAACATCAGGACGGTTGGTTGCAGCAAGAATAATAATTCCCGAATCTGTACCGAAACCATCCATCTCAACCAATAACTGGTTTAATGTATTCTCACGTTCATCATTGCCACCCATCATACTATTTTTGCCACGGGCACGTCCAATAGCATCTACCTCATCAATAAAAATAATACAAGGCGCTTTATCCTTCGCTTGTTTAAACAAATCGCGGACACGTGATGCTCCAACACCTACAAACATCTCTACGAAATCAGATCCTGATAGAGAGAAGAAAGGTACTTGTGCCTCACCTGCAACTGCTTTTGCCAATAGTGTTTTACCAGTACCAGGAGAGCCTACTAATAAAGCTCCTTTAGGGATTTTACCACCAAGGTTGGTATATTTTTTAGGGTTTTTAAGGAAATCGACAATTTCCATTACCTCTGTTTTGGCTTCTTCAAGACCTGCAACATCATTAAAAGTAACATTTACCTGACTTTCTTTATCAAATAGTGTTGCTTTAGATTTTCCGATATTGAAAATCTGACCACCACCACCACCGGCACCACCACCCATACGGCGCATGATAAAAATCCAGAACCCAATAAACAATAATACAGGAAGGATAATAGTTAAGAACCAAGAGTTAAATGAACTCTGTCTGGTTTGCTTTTCAGCACGGATTTGTTGATCAGGAGGGACATTCGCCTGAGATGCTTTTAGATCAGCGTCTAGTCCGTCCATTGTTCCTGCATTAAAATAAACGGTTGGTCCCTCTGCGGTTCCAAAGTTATTTTTGCTTAAATATTGCTTATATTTTTCTTCTTTCAGCTTGTCCTTTTTAATAAAGACTTCGGCTTTAATTACATCTTCATGTTTATAGGCTATAATTTTCTCTACATCACCAGGGATCAACATTTCTTTTTCAAAGGTCTGGTAAGAAATGGTTTTAGCGGTATCACCGCTAAACATAACCTGTAGCATGATCAGACCTAAAATAATAGCGGCGTATACCCAAAAGATGTTGAATTTAGAACCTTTTTGAGGTTTCTTAGGAATATTAGGGATTCTCTTAATCAACTTGGGCTTCGTATTTGGATTCTCTTTCATTATAATTCAAAAAATGGGGTTATATGATTATGCGCTTTGATAGGACGTAGACAAGGCATCACCCCAAAGGTCTTCAATTCCATAAAATTCGCGCTTTTCAGTTTTAAATATGTGTACTACTATGTCAAAATAATCAAGGATAATCCAGTCAGCATGATCCTGACCTTCTTTTCTCCAAGGGTTCGTTTGCGTATTTTTATAGATTTCTTTTTCTACGCTGTCGGCAATTGCTTTTACTTGAGTTGCGGAATCTGCGTTGCAGATGATAAAGTAATCAGAAACAGAGCTGTTGAGTCCCCTTAAGTCTAACCTTACAATGTCGTTTCCTTTTTTTTCCTGTATGCCATGTACAGCGATCTCTGAGAGGAATGTAGAAAGGTTTCCAATTTTCTTTTTTACCATTAAAATGTTTTAATTTTGATAAACAAATATACAATCAACTTGCAAAATAACACTTTTTCAACATTATTTGTTGGTCAAAATTTGATTAGATTATCTGAGGTTGATTCTACTAATAACTTTTTAAAGGATATGGTGTCAAATTCCGAGCCATTACCCGAGGGGACTGTTATTATGGCAGACTACCAGTTTGCCGGCAGAGGGCAGCAGGAGAATACCTGGTATACAGAGCCTGGAATGAACCTTACTTTTAGCCTGTATTTATGTCCTTCATTTTTGCAAATAAAGGATCAATTTATGCTTAATATGGCTGTAAGCATAGGTATTAGAGATGCTCTTAGGGGTTTTTTGGGGCCTATGTTAAAAGTGAAATGGCCGAATGATTTGTATTATAATCAGCAGAAGATAGGTGGAATTTTAATAGAAAATATATTGTCTGGAGTCAGTTTTAAAGCAAGTATTATTGGAATCGGTATCAATGTAAACCAGTTAATTTTTGACCCAGCGCTCCTAAATAGAGCGACATCTGTTTGCAAAATTTTACAACGGGATGTTAATCTAATGGAGCTTTTAAAAGAAATATGTAGCCATGTGGAGTGTCAGTACCTAAAATTAAAATCAGGAAGCTTTAATCTTTTACAGGATAATTACCTTAAAGGGTTGTATAGATTTAATGAAAATGGGCTTTACCAATATGAGAACAGAATTTTTGAAGGGGTAATTACTGGCATTGCCCCTGGAGGGCTACTGGTGATTCGAAGCAATGGCATTGAAAAGCAATATAATTTTAAAGAAGTAGAATTTTTGAACAACATATAAAGATTATAACTATTTTCACGGCCTTGTAATGCAAAAAGCTTAAATCGTCTTTAAAATAAATGAACAAGATTAAAAATATTGGAGTATTAACTTCAGGGGGTGATGCTCCCGGAATGAATGCTGCCATTAGGGCAGTTGTTAGAGCGGCAATTTACTACGACTTAAAAGTTACAGGAGTTTTAAGAGGATTTGAAGGGTTGGTTCATGGTGATTTCATTGAAATGGACCGTAAGTCTGTTGCTAATATTATTCAGCGTGGCGGGACAATTTTGAAAACTGCACGTAGTGATGCTTTCCGTACTCCTGAAGGACGGGAGCAAGCGTATCAGCAATTGTTGAAACATAATATAGATGGATTAGTAGTCATTGGTGGTGATGGAACTTTTACAGGAGCCAACCTTTTTGCTTCGGAGTTTAATTTTCCAATTGTTGGATTGCCTGGTACCATTGATAATGACTTACAGGGTACAGATTTTACAATTGGTTATGATACTGCAATTAATACGGTAATCAATGCTGTAGATAAAATCAGAGATACTGCAGAATCACACGATCGATTATTTATCGTAGAGGTAATGGGTAGAGATTCAGGGCTGATCGCGTTAAGGAGTGGAATTGGAGTAGGAGCAGAAGCAATTCTTATTCCTGAAACAAACATGGGAGTTGACGGATTAATTAACCGATTGGAGAATGGGCGTAAGGATAAAGCTTCAAAAATTATTGTGGTTGCTGAAGGAGATGAGATGGGAGCGTTTAATGTTGGAGAGGTCTTAAAAAAGAGATTCCCAAATTATGATATAAGAGTTTCTATTCTAGGTCACATTCAACGTGGAGGAAGGCCGAGTTGCATGGATAGGGTATTGGCTAGCCGTTTGGGGGTTGCTGCCGTTGAAGGATTGGTGAGCGGCAGTTCTGGCGTGATGGTTGGACAAGTCAATAGAGAATTGGTGTTTACTCCTTTTGATCATGCTATAAAACATATAGATGCCCAGGAAGTTAGTCCGGCCTGGTTAAAGCTGGTGGAGATTTTATCATTATAACAAGAAGAGAGCCCATTCGGGCTCTTCTTGTTTTATTCTCTTTTTAATCTTCGATGATTACTGCTGTCCCTGTTGCTGCAACCATTAACATGCTACCGCCACTACCTACAGTTTCGTAATCCAGATCCACACCAATAATAGCATTTGCACCTAATGCTGCTGCATGTTGTTGCATCTCATTAACAGCGGTTTGTTTCCCTTCTCTTAGCACCTGTTCGTAAGATCCTGATCTTCCACCTACTATATCGCGGATTCCTGCGAAAAGGTCTTTGAAAATGTTAGCACCTATTATGGTTTCTCCACTTACAAGGCCGATATATTTAACTACTTTTTTACCTTCAATGGCATTTGTTGTTGTAATTAGCATAGTGATTATTTTTAATTTTGACTTCTTTAATGATTTAATGTTACACTGAATTTAGTGAAAAAGATTTTTAAACTGTTGCATCTTGTTAATCATTAGTATTTTACTTACTTTTGCATCCCCGCAAGCATGAAGCTCCGGGAACTATGTTGAATACATAAACAAAAAGAAGAAATGGCAACTAAAATCAGATTGCAAAGATTCGGTAAAAAAGGGAAACCTTTTTTCCACGTAGTGGTAGCGGATTCCCGTTCACCAAGAGATGGTAAATTTATTGAGCGTTTAGGTTCTTATAACCCAAACACCAATCCTGCAACTATCGAAATTAATTTTGACAAAACTTTAGACTGGGTAAACAAAGGTGCTGAACCTACGGATACTTGTCGTGCTATCCTTTCTTACAAAGGTGTTTTATACAAAAAACACTTAGAAGGTGGTGTTAAAAAAGGAGCATTAACTGCTGAACAAGCTGAAGTTAAATTCGCTGAGTGGTTAAGTGCAAAAGAAGGTCGTATCGAAGGTAAAAAAGATGGCTTAACTAAATCTAAAGATGAAGTTAAAAAAGCGGCTTTAGCTGCTGAAGCTAAGAAAAATGCTGATCGTGCTGCTGCTCTTGCAATTAAAAATGCACCTGTAGTTGAAGAAGTTGTTGCTGAAGAAGAAGTAGCTGTTGAAGCTGCTGCTGATGAGGCTCCTGCTGCTGAAGTTGCTACTGAAGAAGCTCCGGCTACTGAAGAGGCTGCTCCTGCTGCTGAAGAAAACAAAGAAGAAGCATAGTATTTTTTATGCTGATTGGATAGCGAAGGATTCATTCTTATGAATTTCTTCGCTATTTTTATTTAAAGTATATGACACAAGAAGAAGCGTTTTACATAGGGTATATAACCAAGACAAAAGGGTTAAAAGGAGAGGTTCAGTTATTTTTTGAATATGATGAGCCGGAGTTGCTGGATTTGGATGTGGTTTTTGCTGAGATAAATGGTAAAATGGTGCCGTTTTTTGTGTCGGCCTGCAAGTTGCAAAACAACAATACAGGAAACCTTTATTTTGATGATGTTGATCATATAGATAAAGCGCAAGTATTAGTTAAAAAGAAGATTTATCTGCCATTAACTAAAATGCCAGACCGTTCCGATGATGAATTTCATTATTTTGATTTAAAAGGCTTTACCGTTTCGGATGAAAAACAAGGAGAGCTAGGAGAAATCATTGATGTGAACGAATATCCTCAACAATTTGTTGCTACAGTATTATATAAAGGAACTGAGGTTATGTTTCCATTAAACGACGATATGATTGTGGAGATTGACGAGGATGAAGAGACTTTATTAGTCGATTTACCAGAAGGCTTATTGGATATATATCTGTCAAATTAATTTAACTTTACAAAATGCGTTTCGACATTATATCTGTTTTACCTGATCTATTGGTAAGTCCATTTGCCCATTCTATACTTCAGAGGGCACAAAAAAAGGAAATTGCTGAAATTGTTGTTCATAATTTAAGAGATTATGCAACAAATAAGCAGAAAAGTGTAGATGATTATCCTTATGGAGGAGGAAGTGGCATGGTGATGTCTATTGATCCGTTTGCACGTTGTATAGAAGCACTTAAGGCAGAGCGTACGTATGATGAAGTGATCTTTATGAGTCCTGATGGAGAAACTTTCAATCAGACTATTGCAAATGAGCTTTCTGGTAAAGGAAATATTATGATCCTTTGCGGGCATTATAAGGGCATTGATCAGCGAATCCGTGATTTATTTGTTACGCGTGAGATCTCCATTGGTGATTATGTTTTGTCGGGAGGGGAATTGCCTGCTGCGGTGCTTGTTGATGCAATCGTTCGGTTAATTCCCGGAGTGCTGAATGATGAAACCTCTGCTTTGTCTGACAGCTTTCAAGGAGAGTTGCTTGATGCTCCGGTTTATACCAGGCCTGCTGATTGGAGGGGACATAGGGTTCCAGACGTTCTGTTAAGTGGTCATGAGGCTAAAATAAATGAATGGCGCCATGAGCAGGCATTAATCCGCACTCAAAATCGCAGACCGGATCTTCTTGAAGATTAATTATTCAGGGTGTTTGCGTAAAATATTTCGTCAAAATCACTAATTATTTTGAGTTATATTCGTTAATATTCATAAAATATTTTGTTGTTCGGTTTGTTTTTATTAAGTTCACACTAAAAAAAGATAGTAAGAACTAACCAGACCATTTTATGCATAACAAAGCTAGAAAGTATAAGATCAACGATTTTTTGTTACGATTGCCTGTTCCTTTATATAGAGAGGCTGTAAAAATAATCCCAGGTGTTTTAGGGGTTTCTACCAATACCTTTCATAATTACAAAATATTTTGATTAGTGATTTTCAAGACATTCCGCATGAAAAGGTGATTTTATTTGAAAAGTTATTTGAGCTGAAGGAGGGAGAGCTAATTAATAAAGAGCTAAAGTGCAAACCATTAACAGAGCTTTTACAACAAGAAGGATGGATCAGGTAAATAAGTATAAATACAAGATAAATGAATACTTATATAGCTTAAATGTTTACGAGTATTCTGCTGCTAGGAAGATCATTCCAAGAGAGCTGGATATTTCTTCGAATACTTTTCATAACTACCGGAGTATTAAGCTTGGTTCTGCAACTGACATTCCATACGAGATCGTGAGAAAAATGGAAATTCTTTTCAGTATGAAAAGAGGAGGATTGGAGAATTCGGAGATCACTGCAAAAAAATTAAAAACATTAATTTACGAACGTCAAGGTTCATAGACAGGTCAATATGGCTTTTTTTAGGCTCATACCTTATGTTTTTAATTAAATTGATTGATCAAGCCTTTTATTTTGAATTGTGGAAATGTTAAAGAATGTGGAAAAAAATAAAAAAGGCTTTTATTTTTAAAATATATTTCCTAATATTGCAGTCCGATTTTCAAACAACAAAAAGTCGGCTTAATAGCTTAAAATCATGGATTTAGTAAAATTTGTTGAAGAGCAGGTAATCGCAAAAAATGAGTTTCCTGCCTTCAAATCAGGAGATACAGTGAGTGTTCACTATAAAATTCGCGAAGGTAATAAAGAACGTATTCAAATTTACCAAGGCGTAGTATTGCAACGTAATAGCGTGGGCGCAAGCGAAACGTTTACCGTTCGTAAAATGTCTAACGGCGTAGGTGTAGAGCGTATATTCCCTATTAACTCTCCTAATATCGCTAAAATCGAAGTGAACAGCCATGGTAAGGTTCGCAGAGCAAAATTATTCTATTTGCGCGAATTAACTGGTAAAGCAGCTCGTATCAAATCTAAGAGAATTTAATTTTTCTAACAAAAGATATATAACCTCACCGATCATGTCGGTGAGGTTTTTTTGTTTGTATATATTTGCGCCAACTAACTTAAATATATAATGAAAGAACTGTTAAAAAAATTTGAGGAGAAACGTCCTGAGATTGTTTTTGAATGGAAAGACAAGGATTCTGAGGCTGAAGGTTGGGTGGTCATCAATTCCCTTCGTGGCGGTGCTGCCGGAGGTGGAACCAGGATGCGTAAAGGATTAGATAAAAGAGAAGTAGAGTCTTTAGCAAAAACTATGGAGGTTAAGTTTACCGTATCTGGCCCACCTATTGGGGGTGCTAAATCAGGAATAAACTTTGACCCTGCTGATCCAAGGAAGAAAGAAGTACTAGAGCGTTGGTATAAAGCAGTAATGCCTCTGTTAAAGAATTATTATGGCACAGGTGGAGATTTGAATATCGATGAGATTCATGAAGTTATTCCTATTACCGAGAATTATGGTTTATGGCATCCTCAAGAAGGTGTAATCAATGGGCACTATCATGCCAGAGAAAACGAACGCATCCATCAGATTGGGCAATTGCGCTATGGGGTATCAAAAGTACTTGAAGATTTAAACTATACTCCTGATGTAAAAAGGAAATATAAAGTTGCGGATATGATTACGGGCTTTGGTGTAGCTTCATCAATAGCGCATTTTTACGGCATCTGGGGAGGTGAACTTTCTGGTAAGAGAGCTGTTATTCAAGGATGGGGGAACGTTGCTGCCGCTGCTGGTTATTATTTGGCGCAGAATGGTGTGAAAATTGTTGGTATTATAGACCGTGTTGGAGGACTGATTAAGTCAGATGGCTTTAGCAAAGAAGAAATAATAGATTTGTTTAACAACAGGGTTGGAAATACTTTGGTTTCTTCGGATCTTATTTCATTTGAAGAAGCAAGTAAGCAGATCTGGAATGTAGGGGCAGAAATATTTGTTCCTGCGGCAGCATCACGGCTTGTGCAGCAAGCGGAGGTTGATCAGCTGATTGCCGGTGGCTTGGAGGTGATTGCTTGTGGTGCAAACGTTCCTTTTGCGGATAAGGAGATTTTCTTTGGAAGCATCATGGAACATGTTGATGAGCATGTTGCTGTAATTCCTGATTTTATTGCAAATTGTGGTATGGCGAGGGTTTTTGCATATTTGATGCAAAAGAATGTAGAAATGAGTGATGATGCTATTTTTACAGATGCTTCTAGTGTAATTTTTGCCGCCATGAAAGCAGTATATGATGAGTCTGACGCAAAAACACAGCTTTCTAAAACAGCATTTGAAATTGCGTTGAAACAATTAATTTAGATATAAAGTGGATAATCAATTTTTTGAACAAATTTTCTGGGGCAATACCATTAAGCAATATTGCATTTTTGTTGTAGTTATTTTACTTGGACTGCTGTTCAAAAGATTGGTATCCAGGTTTTTTAGTCTTGCTCTTTTTAAGATTTTTAAAAAGTTTGCAGAAGATATAAGAGGCGAAACGTTTGTTTCTTTGCTTATAAGGCCGATAGAGTCGTTTATTACATTTTGTACCATATACATTGCGATTAACAATCTGACGCATCCGCTGAATCATGTATTATGGCATAGAGCTAAGACAAAGGCAGCTGTTACTATTGGTGATTTTTTGGATAAGATCTTTCTGTTCCTGATTATTCTTTCTATTTTCTGGATTATTCTTAGGATTATTGATTTTATAGCCTTTGTGCTTAAGCATAAGGCATCCATTACGAATAATAAAGCAGATGATCAATTGGTGCCTTTTTTAAAGGAGTTGACTAAAACATTGATCTGTTTTTTGGGCTTTTTTGTCCTGCTGGGCTTTGTTTTCGAAGTAAATGTGCTGACGTTGATTACTGGTTTGGGGATTGGGGGTATTGCAATCGCACTTGCTGCAAAAGAGAGCCTGGAAAATCTGATCGGTTCGTTTACGATATTTCTGGATAAACCATTTACTGTTGGGGATGTAGTAAAGGTAGATGGTATAGAGGGGACGATTGAAAAGGTAGGTTTTAGAAGTACCTGGTTGATTAGCCCGGATAAAACAACTATTGTTATTCCAAATAGGGCAATGATTGACGGTGTGCTTGAAAACGTTACATTGAGGAATTATAGAAGGGTAAACTTCCATGTGGGAATTGTTTATGAAACGGACAGTGCTGATATTAAAGAGATCATTAAAGCCATTGGAGACTTCCTGACAGCTCATCCAGATACAAAGGATGGTTATGCTACGTTTGATGGTTTCGGCGATTCTGCTTTAAATATTCAGGTGGTTTACCTGGTAAATAACATGGACTTTAATAAGTATGTCAGGGTAAAGGAAGAGATTAATTTCAAGCTGATTGACATTGTTAAAATGTACAGGTCTGACTTTGCCTATCCAACACAAAGATCAATTTCGGATCATTAAATTTGTATCAGGACAGTATTGCGTATTAAAAAAGGCGGGTAAAAATTTTTACCCGCCTTTTTTAATGATTGTGATGCTGTGTTACGAAAGCTCCGCTAGAACGGTAATCCCGCCTTTTACGACCTGATTAAGTTCTAGGTTAACCTTGGTGCCAACCGGCAAAAAGATGTCGACCCTGGAGCCGAATTTGATAAACCCAAACTCTTTGGTTTGCTCTACCTGATCACCTTCTTTCACATACCATACTATTCTCCTTGCTAATGCTCCAGCAATTTGTCTGAATAAAACAGGAGTTCCATTTTTATGTTCAACAACTACTGTTGTTCTTTCGTTTTCTGTTGATGATTTGGGATTCCAGGCAGCTAAATACTTTCCAGGATGATATTTGAAAAATTTAACTACGCCAGAAATAGGATTTCTATTGATGTGCACATTTACCGGCGACATGAATATAGATACCTGCAGTCTTTTGTCCTTAAAGTATTCTCCTTCTTCGGTTTCTTCAATAACTACAACTTTTCCGTCGGCAGGACAAATTACCAGATTTTCTCCATTGGTAAAAGTACGTGAAGGGTTTCTGAAAAATTGAAGTACAATAATAAATAGTGCGAATGAGAGGATATAGATTAACCACTTTAACCAGGTTATGTCTGCATATCTGTAATCAATAAATGCATTCAGGATAAAAATAAAAAGAACTGATAATGCGATGGTGGTGTAACCTTCTTTGTGTATGGTCATTGGTATTGCTTAAATGTTTATTTGCGACAAAATTGTGAAAAAAAAACTACATTTATAGTAAATGAGAGGGAACAGTTTTTTCCCGATAGATATCTTTGAGGTTTCTTCCAAGTCCATCATAGTCCAAACCATAACCTACTACAAACTCATTTGGGATTTCAAAAGCGGTATACTCAAGTTCTTTTATAGGTGCAATTAGCGCATCTGGTTTTAATAATAATGTGCATGCTTTTACTGATGCAGGGCCTTGCTTACGGACCTCGTCCAGTACATAATTAAGTGTTAGGCCCGTGTCTACAATATCCTCTACAATAATTACATCACGGTTATGAAGGTTATCTGGGAGTCCGAAAGCTTGTTTAACGATTCCTTTACTAGCAGTTCCTTCATATGACGATACTTTTATAAAGCCAATTTCGCAGGGAATCTCGATCTCCCTCAACAGGTCTGCCATGAAGAGAAAACTGCCATTTAATACCCCAATAAATATAGGACACTTGTTTTCATAGTCGACATTCATTTGTATGCCGATTAGTCGTGTGCGTTTACTGATATTGTGCTTTTCTAAAAGGATTTCAAAGGGTTTATCCTGTATTTGAATTTGATTGGTCATATTTTAATCCTAAAACGGAGCACTTTTCTCCTGCTCTTTTTCTTTTTTTCGTTGTTCCCTACGTTCTTGCCTCAATTCCCTTTTCGATTTGGTTGTATCAGCTTTAGCGGGTTGTACGTTTGTGGTGTCTTTCTTATGGCGACCAAATAAGCGGTCGAATAAGTTTTTTGAGGCATCCTGAGTTTCAATAGCAGGTAGTGGATCATCACTATCTAATTCATTGGTATCAATGCTTGTGGAGTCTGGTAATATGTATTTCCTCAGGCCTTCGCGTAAGCGAACGTTATAAAAGCCGTAACCACTGCTATCTACAGGGGTTAGTCCTCTTCCGGCCATAATCTTTCCTATAAATTTAAAGTAAGGATAAAGGTAGTCTTTAAGCCCTCCATCATCTTTAAATTTGTATAGCGCAATCTTAGGTCTGGGAACGATATTAGCCAGAAATATACCCTCTCCAATATTAAGGTCGGAAGGTCGTTTACCAAAGTAATATCTTGTTGCTTCACCGATTCCGTAAATATTCTGACCCATTTCGATGATATTGAAGTAAACCTCCAGCATACGGTTCTTGCTAACTAAATTGTTATTTTCTATTAACCATACAATGAGAATTTCTTCAGCTTTACGGGAAAGTGTTTTTTGTCGACTCAGAAAGACATTTTTTACCAGCTGCATAGAAATTGTACTGCCACCTCGGACAAACTTCTTTGCTTTAAAGTTTACTGCAAAAGATTTCCGGATTG
Source organism: Pedobacter sp. (assembly GCF_041645105.1). Taxonomy (GTDB): domain Bacteria; phylum Bacteroidota; class Bacteroidia; order Sphingobacteriales; family Sphingobacteriaceae; genus Pedobacter. The sequence continues at coordinate 1,042,568 of NZ_JBAZQQ010000001.1, read as the reverse complement.
ATTCCTGTACAAATCCTTTATGACTAAAGAACGAGGGGTCTTCGGAAGTGAGGATGGCATTTTTAAAGTTGCTCGAGACCTCAGAGAGTGAAACATAGTTCGGATTAGCAGGACCAATCAGGATATCACGCATTGGCTTACCACGCTCATATGGGGTATAAATAAAGTCTTTGTTTATTTTCTGCAGGTCCGTTTTGCCCCACTTCAGGATTTTAAAGTTTGTTGGTGTGAGTGCAGAAGTAAACCTTACACTATCAGGTAAGGCGCTATCAAGGTAAAAATTAAGGTCATAGCGGATTTTTCCTTTTACCTGCATGCCATCCAGTGATTCGAATAAGCCCTGTGGAAATGCGCTCAAAACTTCTTGTGCATCTTGCTCAGGTGCGTGAAGTTTTACTTCATAGATTTTATTAGGTGAAAGTGTATATTTCAAATAGGGGTGAATTGCAGCTTTCTTTAGGAATACTGTAGACGTACTATCAAGTGCGATGTAATTTTTCCCAATCAGCATATCTGCATCAATTTTAGCATCAGCAATTACGATATCATTTGAAGCGATTTTTGGATGATTGATCAATAAGTTTTTAATTGACCAGGAGCCCGATATTTTAAAGTCATTACCACTATAGTCTGCATTTTTCATTTCCGTCCGCACTGTATCGAAACTAAATTTTGCGCGTAACTTTCTTTCAAGATAAGGGAGTTCTACTTTTTTATTATCAGCAAAAAGCATAATGTCCATTTGTTTCTTTCCTGGTTTGACAATACCATTGATATGCCAGGTCGACTCCCTGTCGTTCACTAAAATTGTTGAATTTAATTCGCCGTCATCAATAGTAGCACGAGTCGTTAGAAATGTAAGTTTTGCTGTGTCATTATCATTCACATTCAACAAAAAGTCTTTAATCGTCATGTTATCTGGAATCTTATAGAGAACCTGATTGAGCAGGTCATGTGCAAGATTAGATAGATCAGCTTTTGTTTTCTTTTCTGTATCATCCTTCTTTTTCCTTTTCAGGAAAAAATCAAGATTGCTTATGGTGTCACGGAAAACAATATTTAGCTTCCCTGTATGTAAATCAATCTTTGAGAGTTTCACATCACCAAAAATTAAAGGAAAAAGTTTGACACCAATGGTCATGTCGGTTATTGTACTTAACGTGTCTCTATCTTTCGGAACTACGGAAATATTTTTCATGTGAACGGTGCTGAGCCCGTTAAAACCATACTCAGCGATTTTCACATTTAACCCGTAATCTTTGTCTGCTTTACTTATGGCTTTAGCCATCATTTTTTTCAAGAGGGCTTCCCTCTTGTTATAGGCAATAATTCCGGTAATGGTCAGCAAAAGAAGAAATACCCCCAATACCCACGCTCCGGCTCTAATGTACTTTTTAGGGATGTTTAATTTAGGAAGATGCATGCTATAAAATAGATTTTATTGCTAACGTTAAACTCAAATGTTTATTTCGTGTTAAAATTACAATAAAAAGGGGCATTTAAAATTTATTATGGAGGTCTTTTGTTAAATTTGGCTAATGATTATTAGCCCAGAACAAGTTTTAGCAGCTTTGCGAAATGTTGAGGATCCGGATCTTAAAAAAGATCTGGTGACTTTGAACATGATCAAAGATTTAAAAATATCCGGAAAACAAGTAAGTTTTACTCTGGAATTAACTACTCCTGCCTGTCCGATGAAGGATATGCTGAAAAATGCATGTTTAAATGCTGTTAAGCATTTTGTGAGTCAGGATGCCGAAATCGACATCAACATTACTTCAAGAGTGACTAAGCCGATGGATACGACCCAACTGAAAGCGATCAGGAATATTGTTCTGGTTTCTTCAGGTAAGGGAGGTGTAGGTAAATCTACTGTTGCCAGTAACCTGGCGATTACCCTTGCTGCTGACGGTGCGAAGGTTGGGTTGATTGATGCAGATATTTATGGCCCTTCAGTGCCGATTATGTTTGATCTTGTTGGTGCAAAGCCTTCGGCAAGGGAGACTGAAGACGGTAAGACTTTGATTATGCCGATTGAAAAATATGGCATTAAATTACTCTCTCTGGGCTTTTTTGCAGATCCTGACCAGGCTGTACCATGGCGAGGACCAATGGCTTCAAATGCTGTAAAACAGCTTTTTAATGATGCCGATTGGGGTGAACTTGATTACCTTATTGTCGATCTCCCTCCAGGTACAGGTGATATTCATATCACAATTACTCAAAGTTTTCCAATTGCTGGTGCAGTGATTGTAACAACTCCGCAACAAGTTGCTTTGGCTGATACGCGTAAAGGCCTGTCTATGTTTAGGATGCCGGGAATTAACATTCCTGTTTTGGGAGTGATAGAGAATATGGCTTATTTTACTCCTGAAGAATTGCCAGAAAATAAGTATTATATTTTTGGGAAAGATGGCGGGAAAGAGCTTGCAAAGTCATTCTCTGTGCCTTTCCTTGGTGAGATTCCCATAGTACAGAGTATTGGTGAAGGGGGAGATAAAGGGGTGCCTGCAGCGCTGGACCGTACAAATAAAGTGGCGATTTCTTTTGCTGAAATTGCAGGTAAGGTCGCTCAACAAATTGCCATAAATAATGCTCAAACAATGGGCGATCTTTCTTTGACAGTTTAAAAAGCTGTTAAATGAGGAAAAAAATCACTATTTTTATATTTTAATTTACCGAAAATGAATTTAACAGAACAAGTAGAGCAGGCATTAGAAACTATCCGACCATATTTAATCGCCGATGGCGGGGATGTTGCTATAGAAGAGATTACGGCGGAAAATGTAGTTAGATTGAAATTATTGGGTAACTGTGGATCATGCAAAATGAGCTTTATGACCATGAAAGCAGGAATTGAACAAGCTATTCTTAAAGCTGTACCTGAAATTACTGCGGTTGAAGCAATTAACCTGGCTGAACCCGTTTAAAATGATTTAACACAATTTAACTAGCCGTTTTATTTATAACAGCTATTTTTGTAACATGAAGTATGCATTAACCATTATATTGTTTCTTTTTGTTTCCTCTGTATTTGCACAAAATACAGGAGACAAACCATTGATTCAATTTACGGGGATTATTACCGATGTGGATAGTAATACGGTGGTGCCTTATGTTACGGTTACGAATTTGACGAATAAAGAGCAGCGTTATGCTGCAAATTATAAAGGGTATTTCTCCTTTATTGCTCATCCTGGAGATACGATCTTATATACAGCAATTGGTTATAAAGACCTTTTGCTGGCTATTCCATCGCAAATTAATGATAGCAAATATACAGCTATGATTAAAATGAAAGCGGAAATCGTAAATCTACCTACCGTGCGAGTGTACCCATGGGCTACAGTTGAAGAATTTACCAGAGACTTTATGTCAATGAAGATTGCTGATGACGATTATGTAATTGCAGCAAGAAATCTTTCCCCATCAAGTCTTAGCGGTTTAATCATGACCCTTCCAAGGGATGGTGGAGAGATTCAAAGCATCAACAATAGGTTAAACCATGATCGTGCTTTAAACAAGAACATGGTTCAGACCAATCCATTACTAAATCCTTTTGCCTGGGGTAAACTAATGCAGTCTATCTTTAAAGGAGATAAAGCAAGGAGCGAAAGTAATTAACGCTTCCTGTTCTGCTGTGGAAAACGCATCTTGTAATCAGCCTTAACATTTCCTTTAGAAATTGCCTCCAGCCTGCTTTTCAGCATTCTTTTGCGCAACAGGCTTAATGTATCTGTAAACAGTTTTCCTTCGATATGATCGTATTCATGCTGTATAACACGTGCAGGCATTCCTGTAACGGCTTCTTCATGTTGTACCCAGTTTTCATCATAGTATCTGATGCGGATATTAGGCTTACGCATAACATCTTCCCTGATGTCTGGAATACTTAAGCAGCCTTCGTTGAAAGCCCATTCTTCCCCTGTTTCTTCAATGATTTCTGCATTGATAAATACTTTCTTGAATTTGTCTTTATCGTCTTCATCTGCGCCGGTATCAACGATAAACAAGCGTATAGGTAACCCTACCTGTGGAGCAGCCAAGCCAACGCCATGCGCATTGTACATTGTGTCGAACATGTTGCTGATTAACTGTTTCAGATCCGGATAGTTCTCCTCAATAGGTGTACAAACTTTTTTAAGGACTGGATCTCCGTAGGCTATAATGGGTAATTTCATAGTACAAAAATACAAAATTACCCTAAAGGATAAAAAGTTAGAGACGTAAGATTACTTTCATCTAATATTTCGTTAGCAATATTTGCCATATCAGTAGTGCTAACGGCCTGAATCTTTTTAAATACAGTTTCTAAAGAATCAATATTATCGTAGTCAATCAAGCTTTTAGCCATAGCTACAATCAATCCAATACGGTTCTCTTCGCCTAATGCAATTTGACCAATAAACTTGTTTTTTGCCTTTTGAAGTTGAACCTCTGTTAGCGGATTGTCTTTTATTTTTTTAAATTCTTTAAGAATAAGTGACCATGCTTTAGCTACTTTTTCTTTATCAGTTCCAAAATAGAGGCTAAAAATTCCGGTATCGCTTAAGGGGCTGTAACCTGTTTCGATTGTGTAAGCAATTCCATATTTTTCCCGGATTTGCAAGTTCAATATAGAGCTCATTCCAGTACCACCAAGCAGATTGTTTAACAGCAATAGGCCTGTTTTATACGGGTGGTGTAAGGAATAAGCTTGTGCACCCATCATAGCGTGGGCCTGTTGAATAGGTTTTTGATAGGTCTGAGTTACTACAGGGGCCAATGCAGGAGCAGTTCTGGTTTGGGTATGTAAATTTGGCGGGATGTCTGCATAATGCCTGGAGCCGATTTTCACCACTTTATTTAAAGGGTAATTCCCTAGCACTGCAACTACAATTTTATCCGTATGGTAATTGTCTTTAATAAACTGTTTTATATCTTTTTTACCAAGCTTATTTACACTCTCTGTAGTGCCCAGGATGTTTCTGCCTAGCGGGTGACCGGCAAAAACAAGGTCTTCAAAATCATCGTAAATGGCTTCTTCTGGTTGATCTAAATAGGAAGCTATTTCATCGAGGATAACACTCTTTTCCTTTTCTAATTCATCTTCCGGAAAGGTAGAGTGAAATATAATATCATTAAATAGTTCCAATGTTCTATCAAGATATGGATTCAGGAAGGAAGCGTGAATACAAGTATATTCTTTAGTGGTATAGGCATTTAAATCTGCTCCAACGCTTTCAAGCCGGTTTAAAATCTGATTTGTATTGCGTTTCTCGGTACGTTTAAATACCAGGTGCTCTATAAAGTGAGCCAGACCGGATTGTTCTGTTTTCTCATCTCTGGAACCACTATTTATAATGATACAGGCATGTGATATTGCAGATGCTGAAGGTACATGAAGTAAGCGGATGCCATTAGGCAAAGTATGAACATTGTATTCCATTAATGGGCAAAGGTAAGGGAAATTATATCATGCGATTATAATTTTATTTGAACTGTCATTTTGACAACAATCTGAGTTTGGAATGAGCATTGATAAGGCTGTTATGTACTTAAAAATGAGTTTATATATGAGCATAGAAGAAAAAGGAAGTATTTCCATTCATACGGAGAACATTTTCCCGATTATCAAGAAATTCCTGTATTCAGACAACGAGATCTTTTTAAGAGAGCTTGTATCAAATGCCGTTGATGCGGTACAAAAAATTAAACGTTTAGCTGCGCTAGGACAATACAGTGGTGAGCTGGGTAATCCTCTGGTAGAGGTTGCGTTAGACGAGGAGAAAAAGACCATTACAATTACTGATAATGGTTTGGGAATGACAGCTGAAGAGATTAAAAAATACATCAACCAGGTTGCCTTTTCAGGAGCGAGCGAGTTTGTTGAGAAATTTAAAGATGCAAAAGACGCAAATGAAATCATCGGTAAATTCGGTTTAGGCTTCTATTCTGCATTTATGGTTGCTGATTTGGTGGAGATTCAAACGCTTTCTTACCAGGATGGTGCAGAGCCTGCACGTTGGGTATGTGATGGTAGTACTGAATATGAAATTACTGCAGGTAACAGAACTACAAGAGGAACGGAAATCATTTTACATGTTAATGCCGAATCTGAAGAGTTCTTAAGCAAATATAAACTGGAAGAGATTCTGGATAAATATGGTAAGTTCTTACCTGTTCCAATTAAATTTGGTACCAAAACAGAACAAGAACCAGATGGTGAAGATGAGGAAGGAAAGCCTAAAACTAAAAGTGTAGAGGTTGACAACATCATCAATACAACTAACCCAATCTGGACTAAAGCACCTGCAGATTTGTCAGACGAAGATTACCTTTCGTTTTATAAGCAACTGTATCCTTTCTCGGAAGAACCTTTGTTCTGGATTCACTTGAACGTTGATTATCCTTTTAACTTAACGGGGGTATTGTATTTCCCTAAGGTGAAGAATGATTTTGATATGCAGCGCAATAAAATCAAGTTGTTCTCACGTCAGGTATTCATTACCGACGAAGTAAAGGATATCGTTCCGGAGTTCCTGATGTTGTTGCATGGGGTAATTGACTCACCAGATATTCCATTAAACGTTTCAAGAAGCTTTTTACAGGCAGACAGCAATGTGAAAAAGATCAATAGCTATATCACTAAAAAGGTTGCGGATAAGTTACAGGAACTGTACAATAAAGACCGTAAAGCTTATGAAGAAAAATGGAGCGATATTGGTCTGTTTGTGAAATATGGTATGGTTAGCGAAGAGAAATTCAATGAGAAAGCGAAAGACTTTGCGTTGTTGACAAATACAAAAAAAGAGTACTTCACTTTTGAAGAATATCGTGAGAAGGTAAAAGATACCCAAACGGATAAAAACGGGCAGGTGGTTTACATTTATGCGAATGATCCGGCTAAACAGGATAGTTTTATTCAGTCGGCCAATAAAAAGGATTATGACGTGTTATTAATGGATTCTCCGATAGATAACCATTTCGTGCAGCACTTAGAGCAGAAGCTTGAAAAAACGTCTTTAAAACGCGTAGATTCTAGCGTTGCCAGTAAGCTGATTGATAAGGATGAGAATGTAGAATCGGTATTGACAGAAGATCAATCTAAAAAGGTTGCTGAAATATTTGATAAAGCTATTAATAAACCAGGGTATCAGGTTGAGATTGTTGGTTTGAATCCTGAGGAATTGCCAGTTACTGTTACGATGGATGAATTTATGCGTCGTATGAAAGATATGGCTGCAATGGGAGGAGGAATGGGCTTTTATGGAAATATGCCGGATAGCTACAAAGTAGCAATCAATGGGAACCATAAACTGATCGGAAAGATCATTGCTACTGATAATGAAGATGAGCAACGTTTACTGGCTAAACAGGCCGTAGATTTGGCTTTACTTGCACAAGGTATGTTGACTGGAGCAGATTTAACGGCTTTTGTTAGCAGAAGTGTTGAGTTAATTTAAAAAATAACCATTCTCTTCGAAGTCTGGAATCTTTGCCCTGAAGAAGGGCAAATTTCCTATGTCTTATGTGAGAAGGTGATTTTTTCTTGAAGAAAAGCGTGGTGCATATTGCAGCACGCTTTTTTTTATTCTTGTTACCTGTTATCTATAAGATACTTTGCAAATCAGCTGGAGAATAATTTATCGACTTTAGAGTTTTATTGTCGTTGGATCTGTATACCAGAAACAAAGAGTCCTCTTCTTTGTGATAGGCATCGCATTGTTGTGTTGCTCTGTAATGTTGTATGGTTTGGTTGGCTTCTTCTTCTGATTTACAGGCCTTACTCATGTTGGAACGGTGTACTTCATCAAATAGAGATTTGAATTTATCAGCCAGGCCAAACTCTAGTATTGCACCTGAAAGTACATATTGCAGATCGCAGAGGGCATCTGCAACTTCAACAAAGTCATTTGTTTCGATGGCTTGTTTCAATTCATTAAGCTCTTCTGCTAATAGTGAAACCCTCAAGTTTGCTCTTTCAATAGCGGGAATTCCTGGTGTTTCTTTTATCGGGTGCTTAAATGTTTTATGGAATTCTGCAACCTGATTTAGTGAATTTGCTTCTTGCATTTTTTATAGATTATGTTGTTAGTTAAAATTACAATATTTATTCAGAATCAAAATTAAGGATAATAAAAATAGAGGAGCCTGTAGCGTTTTTAAAGTAAGTCTCGTTTTATAGGAAAAAGAGTGTTAATGGCCATTAACCTATAGTCATAATGAAAAACATATACTTCTTAATGAAGTAACCTTTAAAAGAGATGAAGATGAAAAACGTGAATTTAAAAACAATATTTAAAACCTTTATTGCTGTTGCTGCTATATCAACAGTTTTTGCGGCTTGTTCTAAAGATAAATACGAACCTCAGCAAGTTGCAGGCCTTTCTGTTATTGATGCTTTTCCGGATACGATGTCTTTAGATTTTTATATTGATCAGACAAGAGTAAATAATAAAAGAGGATTGAAATTTAATGATAAGATTGATTATTTAAATCTTTTTCCTGGATCAAGAACTTTAAGTATAGCCAAAAGAGATGGTCGTAATGCTTTGGCTCATGAGAGATTTAATATGGCCCCAGGGGTAGGGTATTCCCTTTTTATTTTGGATACCGTAAAAACAAATGAAAAAAGATTCTTAAGAACGGAAGATGATTTAAGTGCTCCAGCGGCAGATAAAGCAAAAGTTCGTTTTATCAATCTATACAATGCGATGACTAGCGCGGTTGGAGCTGGTCTTGAACTTGGAATTGAAGGAAAGGATACTGATTTGTTTACTGAAAAAGCATTTTATGAGTATACAGATTTCACTGCCGTTGATCCGGGAGAAAGCATTACTTTCAATATCAAACAAGGAGGGGTAGTTAAAACTACTTTGCCAAATGTTAAAATTGAAAGAGGTAAAATCTATACCATCTATGCGAAAGGGAACTCTGCAGCAACAATAGATAGCTTAAAATTAGGAGCAGCAATTTACACACACAAATAATATCTACCTATATTTGAGGATATTCTGTTGATATAATGGGATATCCTCTTTTAAATTAGATAAATATGCCGATGGACTATTTATAAACCTAACCCTTAATTGCTGAAATAAATAATGCTCAATTTTGAGAACGCGATAGCGGGGTGTTTAAGGAACGACAATAAGAGTAAAGAGATGGTATATAAATCATTCTATGGCTATTTAATGGGTGTTACTTTACGCTATGTGGATGATAGAAATGATGCGGAAGAGTTGGTTAATGATAGTTTTATTAAGGTTTTTAAGAGTATAAGCCAATTTAATGCACCAAAATCAGGCGATCAGATGTTAAAAGCTTTCAAAGGCTGGATTGCCAGAATTTCATCACGTACGGCAATAGACTTTTTAAGGAGCAAGCGGACTTTTTTATATGTGGATGATATTGTGGAAGAACAGCAACCTGTGACCGAGCTGAATGCTATCTCTCAGTTAAATGTACAGGATATCATGAGACTTCTGAATCAGTTGCCTGAAACACATAAATTGATTTTTAATATGTACGAAATTGAAGGCTATTCACATGAAGAGATTTCAAAGTTACTATCTATGCCCGAAAGCTCATGTAGGGTTTATTTAACAAGAGCAAAGAACAAGTTGAGAGAACTTTATAAAAACTCCCTGTTGAATTCATATGATCCGACAACAATTCAAAATACCCGAAGGATATGAAACCGTTAAATGAAGAGCTATTTGCTCATATTAAGGAACGTTTAACGGAACACGAGGAGGTTTATACACCTGGTGCATGGGAGCGGTTTGAGAAAAAGGGAAAGAAAAAGATCGGGTGGATCTGGATGGCGAGTTTAAGTAGCGCTGCTGCAGTATTGTTAATTGGTTTCGCGTTATTTTATACTGGTGGTAATATTCAGGATAAAACTACACCGCAACATGTGAAGAATGATCCGACTGAACAAAAGAAGGAAGTGACGCCGGATATGGCTCCAGAGGTATCAACTCCAGCAGTTGAAAATTTAAAAAAGGAATTAACAGAGAATAAGAATATAGTTGAACAAAGGATAAGGAATAATGTGCCAGGGAATGTTTTAATCGTTAAATTAAAGCAGCCTGTTAATTCGAAATCAATCATTCCTATGGTACAACCTGCCAATTCATTTGTGCAGGGGCCTGTGATAAATACAGATTCTCTTAGTACCTCAAATAAAAAGGATCAATTAGACAAAGCCGTTGTTTCGGAAGGAATTGCGAAAGTGCCTGTGAAAAAGATTGATACTGTTAAAGAGAAAAAACCACGTAGTTTTCAGGAGTTTTTGGATGCTGAAGTAAAGTCTAACAGTGCTGTCGCTGCATTAAAATCTACCAATAAAAAGGGCGATAAATGGGAAATGGGATTGATGGTTGCACCTTCTATAGGGAATGCTAAAAAGCTCAATATGGGATACGGTTTAAGTATGGATTATGCTTTGTCTGACAAGGTTTCGATAAGTTCTGGAATCTCGTATAATGAAGTTGGTGCAACGAAAAGCATGTCGACTGGTGGTGGGCAGATGAATGCTCCGTCTGAACCTGTAGCAATGGTTCAGGAAACTAAAAGCCTGAAATCTGTTGATGCAAACCTGGTTGGGATAGATATTCCATTAGGGGTTAAATACTATCTGTCTAAAAAGTTTTATACCAATCTTGGCGTATCTGCTTTTGCTGTTTTAAATCAGAAACAGAATAATAATTATTTGAAGAGCGGAGTGGAGTATGCTCCAGCCGCTGAGCAGATTGGGAATGCTGGATTTAAAGCATTGTTTCAAACAAGGGAAGTTTCAGAACCAGTACCTTCTGGAGAAATCAGAGGGGGTAAATATTTAGGTTTCTATAATGTTTCTTTTGGTTTTAAACAACCAATATCTGGAAGTAAAGCTTTGTCTGTAGAGCCATTTATGAAGTTACCTATGAAAGAGTTTACAAAAGAAAACCTGTACCTAATGGGCACAGGTGTAAGGATAAAGTTTGATTTCTAAATTTATTCTTCTTTTAGTTCCTTTAATAAGTTTTCGATCTCTTTAGCATATTTCATATAATAGGATTTTAACCAATAAATAGCGCAAAGGTGTAAAAAGGCATAAGTTCCTATTGTTGCAATTGTGAAATACAAATAGAATGAGTTGCTGGAAACAGTAGTTTCGATTAACTGGATAAAGTGTTCATACTTACTATTGATTAATAAAAGGCTCACCTGAACAAATGCAAAGGGGAACATCATATAGCAAAATAGCTTATACAACTCCATGTTGAGTTTTATATCATAATTAACTTCATATAGCGCATCTTTTGTACTTAAAGAAACCTTACTGATCCTTTTGTAGAAGAAATAAAAACGCCCGAAGAAGTAGATGCAGGTTATCACAAGTAAAATATAAACTGCATAGAAGGGAGTGTAAAGTATCGGTTTGAAATGGAAGATTTGTGGGAAAAATCCAAGTAAGACAACCGCTGCAATTTGTGTAATAAGTTCATTCTTCATGTTCCTTTTAATCTTGTCAAGCGGTAACTCAGCCCGTTTAAGCTCTTCAACCTTATTTGGTATTGTTATGTTTGAACTGGATTCTCTATTCCAGGCAGATTTTATATCGTCAAAATTCATATCCTTGTTTTTTTATAAGTTCTTTTAATTTGTTTTTTGCTCGGTTTAGTTTTACCCTTGCATTTCCCTCGCTAATGCCCAGATTTACTCCTATTTCCCTGTGCGAATAGTCTTCAAGGAAATAGAACATCAATGCTTTCTCTATTTTATCTAGTTGCTGTAAAGCTTTATAAAAGTGGGCTAGTTGTATTTCTTTTGTTTCTGCATCATCTATAGGGATTTCTATTTCCTTACCAATTGTTTCATAAAGATCTTCTTTTCGTTTTTGCTTTTTGAAATATACAATAGCGGTATTTAAGGCTACACGGTACATCCATGATGAAAACTTGCTTTGGTGGTTAAAGGAGTCGTACGATTTCCATAGCTGGCAGATGATTTCCTGGAAAAGATCTTTCTGATCATCTTCATCATCCATATACATCTTTGAAATCTTGTGTATGATGCCTTTATGGGTTTCTATCTGTTCAAGAAATTCTTTCTCTCTTGTTTTCAAACCTTAATTCGATATTGGTTTCACAATATAACCCTGCGCTTTCAGTAAGTTTAGGATACCTTCTTTTCCTGGCAAGTGACCAGCTCCTACAGCAAAGAAACAGCCTTTGGTTTTTATCATATCGGGGATCTGCTTTGCCCATTTTTCATTTCTTATTTGCAACATCCATTTATCGCTATCCTCAGTACTACCAAAGCGTTTATCCTTTAATATTTTATCTAGCTTATTTAGATCTTCCGCTTTATAAGCATCAATCATTTCTACAAATACGGATTTATAATCATCAAAATTAGCAATTTGTTTAACCAGCATATCATCTGTAAATGCTTTTGAAAAGTACTCTGTTTGTTGCTTTACGGTTTCTAATGCGCATAATTGTTTATGCTGAGCTTTCGCTAAATTAATAAATTCAAATTCGTATGATTTAATCTCTGTGCAAGGAAGTGTTTTTGATATAACAAAGCTAGTTAATGCCATTAATGTTAACTGATCCATTGTTTTTAACTTTGCTCCTGTCTTTAAAGTCAGAATAGAATCTAATAATTTGTATTGTTCAGGACTTAGTTTTTTACTTAAGGGGACGGTCGACATCATAGATTTTTGAAGGTCTGCTATTTCTGTCGGATTTGTAAAGTCTAATTCCATTACTAGTGACTCAGATTTTTCCAGGGCTTTTTTCGTCTTATCTTTAATGATAAAATCTGGACCACATATCATATGAATGGTTCCATAAATATAAGAAGGCTTAGTTAGTCCTTTTCCACTTATTTCCCATAATAGTGATTTTTCTGCCGGCTTTTCCTGCGCTTTTAAATGAATAGTAAATAGAAGTGTTGCAATAACTGCGATGGTGCTTATTAGATTTTTCATAATATAATGTTTTTAGGTTTTACGATTTTTATTGTGTTTTCGTAGAGTAAGTATCTAGGAGTTAACATTCGTTACAAGTTTTTTAAAAAAAGAATCAATCTGTTTGTAAGTGGCTGATTTTTAGCTGCATATTCTTTTTGTCGAAGCCGGGTTATGATATATTAATGTAACAATTTGATTAAATTAACAATGGAATGTCAAAAGCCATCCTGTGCTGGAGGCTTCAGAAGATATTCTCGTAACTTTACAAAAAAGCGCTTACCTATAGATGAGAAGAATTTTGAATAAAAAGAATATTATAAATGCCTTGTTTATTGGCTTCTTGCTGGTGCTTATTTTTGTGCCATCGGCAAAAGCATTAATGATCAGGGGCTTGATGGAGATTGGATTATTTAATCCAGGGACAGAAAAACCTAAAGAGACAGCACTTACTTCAGAAGTAAAAGATTTATCGGGGATTCAATTTAAAGATGCTTCAGGAAACATAGTGGATTTAGGGACTTTGAAAGATAAGGTTGTCTTTTTAAATTTTTGGGCCACCTGGTGCCCTCCTTGTTTGGCCGAAATGCCCTCTGTAAATAAGCTATATGAGCAGTTTAAAAATGATAAAGATGTAGTTTTTATTATGGTAGATGCTGACAGCGACCTTGCGAAATCACAGAAATACATGGATAAAAAAGGATATGGATTGCCATTGTATCAGGTTGCAAGTAATATTCCCGAAGTAATTTTTAAGGGTTCGCTACCGACTACAGTCGTATTTGATAAAAAGGGGCGGATTTCTTATAACGAAGCTGGAGCTGCTAATTATGCAAGTGATAAGTTTATTGAATTTATAAAGGAATTAAAGGCGAGTAACATTTAGACCTGGATTTGCGTCTTATATATAACTCTTGTCTGATTTAATTAAATAGTATGAGGATGAAAAGGAATTTGATTTTTATAATGAGTTGCGTTGTAGGGCTATACTTTACAACTAACGGTTATGCACAAAAAACAGATCTTTTAAAAGATCAGAATCCCAGGCATCAGGAAAGTCGTGCGAAATATATGAACCTTGCCGATTCTTTAACCAGAAATCAGGGTACGACTGTCCAGGAAACTTATAAAGCCTACGATTGGTATGAAGCCAGGGAAGAGCGCAGAAAATTGAGAAAAGAAAGAAACTTTCAATTGAATCTGAATGGTGGATATTATTATAACAGTCCGTACTTTTATCCTTCGATAAGCTATGGTAATTACGGCTTTGGTGGCCGTTTTGGTTATGGCGGTTACATTGGTTATGGATGGGGAAACAGTCGCCCATGGGGTTGGTAAATAGATAATAAAAACTTTATATTCATAAATATGCAGATTAAAAAGATAATGACTATCGCGGCGATTGCCGTTTCAGGAGTGATCATATCATCATGTTCACGTCAGGTTACAAGAGTAAATACTGACCAGGCAATTGATGTAAGTGGGAATTGGAACAATACCGACTCCAGGTTAGTAGCGGAAGAGATGACTCAAACTGTTTTAGGTGGTAAATGGTTGTCTACTCACCTGGAAGAGAAACAAGGTAAAAGACCTGTTGTTGTGGTTGGCGTAGTAAAGAATAAAAGTCATGAACACATTGATGCAGAGACATTTGTTAAGGACGTAGAACAGTCATTCGTTAAAAGTGAACGCGTTAGATTGGTGCAAGGAGGAAAAAAGAGAGAAGAGCTTCGTGCGGAAAAAGCGGATCAGCAGGATAATGCTTCTGTATCAACAATGAAGAAATTCGGGTTAGAAAATGGTGCAGATTATATCCTTCAAGGATCTATTAACTCTATCGTAGATTCTCATAAACGTAAAAAGGTAGTTTATTATCAAGTTAATTTAGAGCTAACAGATATTCAAACCAATGAAGTGGTATGGATCGGAGATAAGAAAATAGCTAAATACGTTAAAAATTAGTCGGCATTTTACTGACTAAATATAATATGGTACAAATTCGCAGGAATATTCTTAGAGCATCATTCTTATCAGGACTGGTGCTCTTTCTTTTTGGCTGTTCTAGCTACAATGATATGATTGCGTCTTATTATAAGCAGATTTCTGCTGGTAATTATGCTGAAGCGGTAAAGGAATTGGATAAGAATAAGCTCTTACAGAAGCCACGGAATAAGCTTTTATTCCTAATGGAAAAAGGGAAAGCAAGCCACCTTTCTGGAGATTTTGAAACAAGCAATCAATATTTTAATGAGGCTGATCAGTTGCTTGAAAATGGGATGGGCGGAGCAATGGACGCGGTAGTTGGTACTTTAGTGAATCCAATGACACAGCGTTATAAAGGAGAGGATTTCGAGAAGTTTATGATCCACTATTATAAAGCATTAAATTATGTATATCTGAATAAAACAGAGGATGCTATTGTTGAAGCCAGAAGGATTACCTTGCAATCACAGGAACAAGGGGATAAATTTAATGATAAGGACAACCGGTATTCGAAAGATGCATTCTCCTTAATGCTTCAGGGATTAATTTACGAACATGACGGTGATGTTAACAATGCCTTTATTGCCTACAGAAATTCAGTAGAGGTTTATTTGAAAAGCAAAGACCAAACCTATTATGGCATAAAAATGCCTGAAGCGCTTAAACGAGATGTCTTAAGGATGGCCGATTATAATGGATTTACCGCAGAATTGAGCCGATTTGAAGATCTCTTTAGTATGAAGTATAGTCGGACCCAGGTTCCCGAAGGAGGTGAATTGATTTTCTTCTGGGAGAATGGTATGGCTCCAATCAAGCAACAGGAAGAGCTTTTTTTCTCGTTGATTAAAGGGAGCAATGGTGATTTGTTTTTTACTAATCTTGGAGGAACTATCGTTATTCCTTTTTATCACGAATACAGCAACAGTAATTTCAGTTTGAATGGTGTTGAAAGTCTTAGGGCTACCTATCCTAAGTATGTTGCGCGCAGTCCTTATTATAGTTCAGCGACTTTAAGTAACGGAGAACAAACCATTTCATTTGAAAAAGCTGAAGATATCAATGAGCTGGCTTTTAAAACCCTTGACCAGCGTTTTATGAAAGAGATGGGAAAAGTGCTGACTCGTTTAGCTGTTAAAAAGAGTGCTGAATATGTGCTAAGACAAAGTGCAAAGGGTAGTGGCAAAGATGGCAAGAACAATTCTTTGTTAGAAGGTCTTGGCGTGGGTATGCAGCTATATAGCTTGCTTTCAGAAAAGGCGGATACCAGAAACTGGCAATCTTTACCTGCAAATATCAGTTATACACGTATTCCTTTACAAAAAGGAAGTAATACCATTACCCTGAAGTTAAAAAGCGCTTCAGGAGCAGATGAAACAAAAACAATAGAAATCACCGGAACGGGAAAGCTTCAGTTTTATAATTATTCGACTTTACGCTAACCGTTTTTAATACAATAAATAAAAATTACAATGCAAGAACCATTTGACATTACTATAGGAACAACTGATTATGCCATATTTCCAGAGGGCAATGATGTTTATGTAGTTTATAAAGACGGGAAAGAATATGTTCAGATTCAAAAGGATACTGAAGAACAATGGTTAAAGCTAGATGATGAAACAGCTTTGCCTCTATTTGAGCCTAATGAAGAAATAAATGCTATAGGTAAAGCCATCATGGCTTATGTGCCGGAAGAAGAGGATGAAGAGAGCGATGAAGACGATGATCTTTTAGATTAACCAGTCCAGCTGTCGCGATCCAGGCTGCGGTAATGTATCGCTTCAGCTAAATGCTCCAATTTAATTTCTTCACTTTCTGCAAGATCAGCAATGGTTCTTGATACTTTTAAAATACGGTTATAGGCCCTGGCTGAAAGACCAAGTTTCTCCATTGCTGATTTAATTAGATGCTGTCCGGTATTACCTATCTGGCAAATATTTCGCACCATATTTGGGCTCATTTGCGCATTGTAGTGTAGATTGTTGTTTGTTCTGAATCTATTTTCCTGTATTCCACGTGCAGCAATTACCCGACTTCTTATATCGACACTTTTTTCCGTCTCCGTATCAGATGTTAATTCGTTAAAATTTACGGGAGTAACTTCTACATGTAAATCGATGCGGTCCAATAAAGGACCAGAGATTTTGCTAAGGTATTTTTGAACAATACCAGGGGCACAGATGCATTCTTTTTCCGGATGATTATAAAAGCCACAAGGACAAGGGTTCATTGAAGCAATGAGCATGAAACTGGCCGGGTATTCTACACTCAGACGGGATCGTGAAATGGTTACACAGCGGTCTTCAAGTGGTTGCCTCATTACTTCCAGGACGCTGCGTTTAAACTCTGGCAATTCGTCTAAAAATAATACGCCATTGTGTGCAAGCGATATTTCACCTGGTTGGGGGTTTACACCACCACCCACCAGTGCCATATCTGAGATTGTGTGATGAGGGCTTCGAAAAGGCCGTTCTGTCATCAATGATTCAGCTGCATTTAGTTTACCTGCAACAGAATGAATTTTGGTTGTTTCTAAGGCCTCACGAATATTTAATGGAGGTAATATTGTTGGCAGGCGCTTGGCTAGCATGGTTTTTCCCGCACCTGGTGGTCCAATCAGAATTAAGTTATGTCCTCCAGCCGCTGCAATTTCAAGTGCCCTTTTTATATTTTCCTGTCCACGGACATCAGAAAAATCCTGCTCATAATTGCTGATGTGATTTAAGAAATCATTTCTTGTATTAACTAATACAGGTTCTTTTTTTACAGAACCATTAAAAAAGGAAACAACTTCTTTTAAGTTTTGAACCCCATAAACCTCCAGATCACTTACAATTGCCGCCTCTCTTGAATTGTCTTTTGGGAGAATGAAACCTTTAAATCCGGCTGCACGAGCTTGTATTGCTATAGGTAAAGCGCCTTTTATAGGCTGTAATCCCCCGTCTAAAGAAAGTTCGCCCATGATGAAGTATTTTTCTACCTCTAAGCTTTCTATTTGTCCAGAAGCGGCTAAAATGCCTATGGCAATAGGGAGGTCATATGCTGAACCTTCTTTTCTAATATCCGCAGGGGCAAGGTTGATTACAATTTTCTGTCTGGGCATTTTAAGGCCGGCAGACTGTATCGCGCTTTCTACCCTTCTCAAGCTTTCCTTAATGGCATTATCTGGCAGCCCAACAATGTGATACCTATTTCCTCCGCCTATACTTACTTCAATGGTTATGGTTAAGGCGTTTACACCAAAAACGGCGCTCCCATAAGTTTTTATCAGCATAATTAAATTTTAAATGTCACCTTGTGAATCTATGCTGATTTGATATTACGTTGGTAAGGAATGAGGATTTATATTTTAAAGGGCATAAAAAATCCCAGCCTGTTATTGGCCGGGATCGGTTAGGTTGTTATTATATTCTAGCGCTGTGGCATTTTAGGCATGTTCTTCATCATCCTTGCTGCGGTAGCAGGGTTAGAGAATTGCTTCATTACCTTACGCATATCCTCGAACTGTTTAATCAGTTTCGTTACTTCTTCAATTTTATTTCCAGAGCCCTTAGCGATACGTAAGCGTCTGCTTTGTTGAATGCTATCCGGGTTCTCACGTTCAAATTTCGTCATCGACTGTATGATGGCTTCCACATTTTTAAAAGCATCATCTTCAATGTCAACATTCTTCATCATTTTGCCAACACCAGGAATCATACCCATCAGATCTTTCATGTTACCCATTTTCTTGATCTGTTGTATCTGGTTGTAAAAATCGTTGAAGTCGAATTTATTCTTACGGATTTTCTTTTGAAGTTCTGCCGCTTCTTTCTCGTCGAACTGCTGTTGCGCACGCTCAACAAGGGAAACCACGTCACCCATACCTAAAATACGTGAAGCCATCCTTTCTGGATAGAATACATCCAGGGCTTCCATCTTTTCGCCGGTACCAATAAACTTAATTGGCTTGTTTACTACCGATTTAATAGATAAGGCAGCACCACCACGAGTATCACCATCTAATTTCGTCAGCACCACCCCTGTAAAATCAAGACGGTCGTTAAACGCTTTTGCTGTATTAACCGCATCCTGCCCGGTCATGGCATCAACAACAAACAGGATTTCGTGCGGTTTTGTACTTTCTTTTACAGCAGCGATTTCATCCATCATCTGCTCGTCTATCGCTAAACGGCCTGCTGTATCTATGATGATTACATTATTGTTTTGTTTTTTTCCCTCAGCAATACCCTCCATTGCGATACCTACGGGATCTTTAGACCCTATATTAGCATAAACAGGGACACCAATTTGCTCTCCAAGAATCTGTAATTGATCAACCGCTGCAGGTCTGTATACATCACCCGCTACCAATAATGGTTTCTTCCCTTTGCTTTTTAAGAAGTTGGCTAGTTTTCCGGTAAAGGTGGTTTTACCAGCACCGTTTAGACCTGCGATTAATATGATGGTAGGGTTTGCTTTCAGGTCAAGCTCAGTAACTTCGCCACCCATCAGGGCGGTAAGTTCATCGTTCATTACTTTTGTAAGTAACTGACCTGGTGAAACAGCTGTGAGTACGTTTAAGCCTAAAGCTTTTTCTTTTACCTCATCGGTAAAGCTTTTGGCTGTTTTATAGTTTACGTCGGCATCTAATAAAGCCTTACGGATCTCTTTCATGGTCTCTGCCACGTTGATCTCTGTAATGCTTCCTTGTCCTTTTAAAACTTTAAACGCACGATCTAGCTTATCCTGTAAATTTTCAAACATTTTCTTTAATGCTTAGTGTTCAATTTTTTGTAGCCCCAAAGGTATTAATTTTGGAGGTAAATTTTGGTTTAATAAAAAAGTATTAGCGAGGGAAGACAAAGGTTACGCCAAGTGCCAGAGTTTGACTTCCTTGAATCTTAGTATCATTGTCGCGGTCAAATAAGCCTACTCCAGTGAGTGAAACATTCATCAGTCGGTTTAACTTAGAGGTTATGGAAACATCAAGACGATGATCTATGTTTACCAGAGATCTGTCGTAAGGAATAAACATCTGATACCTTGATTTAAGCATTGTGTTAGTGAAAACCTCTTTTTCGAAGTTCATTACGATCTGAAAAGCGAGCTCATTTTTAAATTTCTTGCCAAAATCTACACCATACTTTGTCTCTGCCTTTTTGTCTTTTGCCGGATTAAAGGGGTCGTTCGCATCCTTGGTAATATATACGGCAGTATCTAACACAAATGTTTGCCTCGCACTACCAGTACCAATTCTAGTAGAGAAGTATTTACTAGGCTTGTACTCAAAACCGAAAGATTCTGTGAGGTAACCTGGTGCCATAAACTTTGAAATCAAGTTTGGAAATTCATTACCCTCTGCATTTTTGGAATATGCAAAACCAGAGTCAAACTGCGATTCAAAGTTAATCGAACCGAAGAAATACCAGTTTTTAGATAACTGAATTGCTGCTTTGTTATCCCAGAAAATCCGGTCACGAGTTTTCTTTTGCAACTGGTCTTTGTTTTTAACCTTACCATATTCCAAAATCAGTTCGCTCACATAGCTATAGCTATCTTTAGAATACTCAGCTTTGTAGTTTACTAAACCAGCAACTGCAAGTGAATTTACACCCCCACCTTTCCAATTGTTTGAGAAGGTTGCCTGGTTTACGTTAATTCCTACAGAAGTTCTGGTTTTCCAGTAGTTTACCTTAGCATCTACTACTATAGGATTTATCTCCACTGTTTTAAAAGGAATGGTTCCAGTTCTTGATGGCAGTGGACTGCGTTTCAGTTTAATGTCGAGACCCTTGGTATTAATCGGAATAGTATCGATCTCTTGAGCATATAAGCTAGTCGTACCGGTAAAAGCTAATAATAAGTAGGTATAAAAACTCTTCATTAGTACAAAGAAAAACAAAAAACTGAGGTATTAAAAGTTTAATAGTAAACTAATTGGATAAATGGCATTAAAAGTAGGTGTTTTAGAAATAGTTTATCCAGGAGAAAAACTTTCTGCTTTTTAGGTAATTAAGGTTCTGATCGCAGGCGTAAGCTTCTTTTTCAAATGAGATATTTAAGTATGCACGGTAATGATTTCTGTATTTGATCAGGTTGATTACATAATTGATCAGGTACAAAAGATAAAAAGGGATTATCAGTAATTCCAGTTGTTGTCTAAGATGTATCCTTTCATGATTTATCAATACCAGATCTTCTTTTTGAAATTTATTCTTTAAAAGAATGAATGGATAAACAGCCATTGCATTGGCTGGGATTTTTGAAACGATTAAAAAGAAAGCTTTCAAAACTTTTCTATGTTTACTTTGGGCAATGGAGGCAGTTTAAATGCGGAGGGATTACGTTTATAATTGGCGTAGTTATTTCTTAGATAAACTACAAAAGCATAATCGGAGGCGCTGAGGACAAAATCATACGATGGGCGGTATTGCTGCATAAAGTCTTCCGCTTCAAAATCACCAATCTGTAATACCCGTTTTACAAAATCAGGCTTAAACCTATAATCGATAATTGCTTCACGATAATCTCTCTCAATTATTTTTTGCAAATGGCGTGCATTCTTACCCTGACGACTTAATAGATTGTAAATAGCATCTATACCCAATCCTGCGCCACCCAGGCCAAGGTTCAGTAAATCCTTTGCTTTCCCTTTGTCTAATGCGTACTTGTATTCTTTTAACGTTTTTTCATGGCGTTGCATGGGTGTAAATTTATCACCCACAATGGCGACTTCCCGAAGAGGAATTCCAAAAGATTTTAATTGAAAATAAATAGAATTCTGATTATGAATAACGACGGTGTCTAATGCATAGCCCTGTAAAACGGCAAATAGCGTATCCCCTTGTTTAGCTTTAATGTTAAACTCTCCCTTTGGGGTATTATAAATCCCCTCATCATTAGCTGAGTTGTAAATGTAAACCTTTGCCAGTCGAAGTTTAGAATCCTTATCTACGACAAAGCCCCTCACAGTTGGTTGCTGTGCCAATGCTTTAAACATTAAGCAGTAAAAAAAGAGTAAAAGGCTATAAAACTTCATTCAAATACAAAACTACAAGATAAGGCTATCTGTGTAATAATATTAACATTATTTAACTAAGGTGATTGTTTGACCAATTTTTATTCCAGTATCACTAATTCCGTTTAATGACTTTAACTCCTCTATCGTAATGTTGAATTTTTTAGAGATGTTGTAAAGTGTGTCTCCTTGTTTAACGGTGTAAGTGCTAGGTTTAAAGATAGGAGCGGTATTGTTTTGAGTAGTACTGTCTCTGACAACAGGAGCCGATATTCGTAAAGTATCTGGTGTTTTAACAACTTGTTTTGAAGGTGGTGTTTCAACTGGGGTGAATTTCTCTTTTTCTTTAGGGATATTGGCATTGATCTCTGAAAATACTCTGTCTTCACGTCTTATTTTATCTTTTTCAGATTCAGGTTGGTCATATTTATAAAGCTGGTAACGGTCGATCAGGTTAATCAGGAGATCCGGGTACTTAGGGTTTGTAGCATATCCAGCTTGTTTTAGGCCACGGGCCCAGTTTTTATAGTCGTTCTTATCCAACTCAAACAAGAAGCTGTAGCGTTTTCTTTTTAGAAATTCAGAATGATCCTTGTACGATTCTCTTGCGTCCTTGTATACTCTAAAACAGTCGTCTGCTTTGTCATCGTCTTTATAATAACCTTTTCCTTTCCAATCAGAGGTGCATTTGATACCAAAGTGGTTATTTGCATATTTAGCAAGTGAGCTATTGCCATTTCCTGACTCAAGGATTCCTTGTGCTAAAGTGATGCTGGCAGGAATGCCGTATTTATTCATCTCTTCAATGGCGACATCTTTAAAGGACTCAATATAATTTAATGTGGTATATGATTTTGCATTAGGATTTGCTTTGTTAGCGGCTTTTTCGATCTGCTTGTTGTTGTTACTGTATTTTCTGGATTTACAGGCAGTTAAAAATACAATCGAAAGGAGGGCTAGGGCTAGGAATTTATTGTTCATTATAATTTAAGTTTTTGTCCGGGTTTAATAGCAGCGCTTTTCAATCCGTTTTTTTTCATGATGGCAGTTGGGGTGGTTCGACGAGCCTTAGCGATGGAGTATAGACTATCGCCGCGTTTAACCATGTAAGTTTTGGAGGACGTTGTAGATTTTGATTTATGGGATACAGGTTCTGGTGTCGCAGCTTCTATATAGTCCTCAGGTCGCTCATCATACTCGTATAGATTATTTTTCTTTATAATTCCAATGATCTGTGAAGCCCAGCTTCTGCTTCTGGCATATCCGCCTCTTTGTATCCCTCTTGCCCAGTTTTTATAATCATATTGATTATACTTATCAAAGAGTTGCTTGAAAGATGTCCTGCTTTTTAAGAAATCCAGAAAATGTTCGTAAGATTCATTAACAGTTGGATAATCTTTATAAGCAGAGCGGATTTCAGTATTACTATTGGTTCCCTTTATGCCGAAATGGTTGTTTAAGTAGCGTGCAATTTTACTTGTTCCGGCAGCTGATTCATGAATGGCTACAGCAAGAATAACACTAGCGGGTATTTTATATTCACGCATCAGGGCCTGAGCTTGTTCTGCATAAGTCTCAATATACTCGTCAGTGGTTTGGGCTTTTACACTAAAACTGAAGCAAGTAAATAATAGTGAAATAACCAGTGCTGTTTTTATCATATTTACTTTTTTCTGATGACAAATAATCCGTCCCTAACAGGAAGAATAAGTTTCTCTACACGGCTGTCTGCTAAAATCTTATCGTTAAAAGTACTGATATTTTTAGTGTCCTTGTCTTGATTGGTGTTCAGTACTTTTCCACTCCATAGTACATTATCAACAATGATGAGTCCGCCAGGACGTACCCTGTCAAAAACCATGTCGTAATAAGTACCGTTGTTTTTCTTATCAGCGTCAATAAACACAAGGTCAAATGTCTCATTTAAGCCATTTAGGGTTTCATTGGCATCGCCGAGAATGTATTTTATTTTGTTATTGTACTCAGATGCGGCAAAGTTAGCCCGAACCATTTCTTCCAGCTCTTCATTGATGTCTAAGGTATATAGGATTCCATTTTCATTCAATCCTTCAGCGAGACATAGTGTAGCATAACCTGTAAATGTGCCAATCTCCAAAATTCTTGATGGGCTAACCATTTTGCTGAGCATACTTAAAACACGACCTTGATAGTGTCCGGAAAGCATTCTCGGCATCAGAACCTTAAGGTTCGTTTCCCGGTCTATCTTTTGCAGTAATGCGTTCTCAGGTTCGCAGTAATTGAGCAGCAGTTGCTGCATATCGTCATTAATTAAACTCATATTTAAATTCAATTCGGAACTATGCTCTCATTAACGATGCTGTTCCATAAAATATTGCAAAATGATGGTTGCAGATATGGTATCAACCCTTTCTTTATTTCTGCGATCTTGTTTTTTTAACCCGCTTTGCATAATGGTTTCATGTGCAAGCTTTGAAGTAAATCTTTCATCTATCCAATGTTGTGGAATATTAGGGAAAGTTTTTTTAAGTGTCTTAGCAAAACCCTTTACGTGTTGTGCAGAGTCAGAAGGCGAGCCATCCATTTGCTTTGGATCACCTAAAACAAAAGCTTCAACCTCTTCTGCCAGCAGGTATTTTTTTAGGTATTCAATAATATCTTTAGGATGTATAGTGTCCAGTCCCGTTGCTATAATCTGCAGGGGGTCGGTAACGGCTATTCCGATACGCTTGGTTCCATAATCAAATGCAATAATTCTGGGCATGTGGGCAAAGATAAGTAAAATCATAAAGTGGCGGACTAGTCAATTCAAGTTGCTCTAAAACAGCCTTGAATCTGCCTTTTTATTGGTGTGAGCAAAAGGATAGCAAAACAATAGCAAAAGAAAAGCAAAAGGGTAGCAAAAGAAATATCGAACAAAAAATGTTATTTTGCACCAAATGCAATTTAAAGAGATCGTCGGACAAGAAAATATAAAACAGCAATTGATACAAACGGTTGCTGAAAACCGGATTAGTCATGCTCAATTATTTCTGTCGTCAGAAGGAAGCGGAGCTTTGCCTTTAGCTATTGCTTATGCACAATATATCAATTGCTTGGATAAACAAATTGATGACAGCTGTGGGGTCTGTTCTTCCTGTCGTAAGTACGAAAGATACATCCACCCTGATCTGCATTTTTCTTATCCTTTCTTCGCTTCCAAAGATGTGAAAACAGCCGTGGATGTCTTGGAAGAATGGAGAAGTATGTTACTCGCTGATGCTTATTTTGATATGGACATCTGGCGTTCTAAATTGAGTGCAGAGAATAAACAGGCTAACATCAACATTGCTGAATGTCATGATATCATTAAAAAATTAAGCTACAAGGCTTTTGAGGCAGAAACTAAGGTGCTGATCATGTGGTTACCTGAGTATTTGGATAAAGAAGGGAACTCCTTGCTAAAGATTATTGAAGAGCCACCTCAAAATACTTTATTTATCCTGGTGGCAAATAATCAGGAACAAATCCTTTCTACACTTTTATCGCGGACTCAGATCGTTAAAATTCCTAAGCTTTCTCACGCAACAATAGAGACTTATCTGATGGATGGGCACGGGTTGCCAGAAAATCAAGCTACGGAATACAGTTTCCTGGCAGATGGAAACTTAATAGAAGCGAAATCGCTTGTTGCCAATACGCATAATGAGAATGCAGATAAATTTGCGGAGTGGCTGCGAATGGGGTATGGGAACCGTGTGTTGGATTTAACTGTATTTGTAGAACAAGCAGCAACATGGGGACGTGAAAATCAGAAAAACTTTTTAAAGTATGGGATCAGTTTTTTACGTGAATGTAGTTTGTTGCTTAGTGGGGCTGATGAATTGGTGAAATTGCCTGCCAGGGCATTGGAAACAGCTAAAAAACTATCTACACATGTTTTGGATCTGAACATGGCTGATGCAATTATTGCAGAACTTGAAAAGGCACATTACCATATTGAACGAAATGCTAACCCTAAAATTCTGTTTTTAGATGTATCTTTACAATTGGTTAAAATAATCAAATTTAAAACGTTCCCGAAAGGGACTCAATATATATAATTAATTATGGGATGTGGAAGTTGTTCTACAGGAGGCGGTTGCGCCCCCGCAGGCTGTAAAAGTAATGGCTCTTGTGCCACTGGCGGATGCGGAAAAATGGAAGTTTACGATTGGCTGTCGAATTTAGACATGCCCTCAAATTATAAGCCTTTTCAGGTAGTAGAAGTTAAATTTAAAGGAGCAAGGAAAGAGTTCTTTGTAAATAATGATAACATTTATCTTGAAATTGGAGAACTGGTAGCAGTTGAAGGGCCGACTGGTGGTTATGATATTGGCCATGTTTCACTTACCGGAGAGTTGGTAAGGATACAAATGAAACGTCGTAAGACGGCCGTAGATCAGGTAACAAGAAAAGTTTATAGAAAAGCGACAGAGGCAGATGTTGAGAAATGGAAAGTTGCAAAGGCTATGGAGTGGGAAACGATGCATAAAGCTCGTACACTGGCCCTTGATTTACGCTTATCTATGAAAATAAGTGACGTTGATTATCAGGGAGATAAAACCAAAGCGACTTTCTTTTATACTGCTGAAGGTCGTGTAGATTTTAGGGAACTGATCAAAAAGATGGCTGAAACTTTCCGTATAAGGATTGAAATGAGGCAGATCGGGATGAGACAAGAAGCAGGTAGATTAGGTGGGATAGGTTCATGTGGGCGGGAGCTTTGTTGTTCTACCTGGTTAACGAACTTTAAAACGGTGTCTACAGCTGCAGCCAGGTATCAAAACTTATCTTTAAATACCCTGAAATTAGCCGGACAATGCGGTAAATTAAAGTGTTGTTTAAACTACGAATTGGATACTTATTTGGATGCATTGAAAGATATTCCGGATCGTATTGAAAGTTTACAGACTGAAATAGGAGTCGCAAGACATCAAAAAACAGATATATTTAAGAAATTAATGTGGTTTAGTTATCCGAATACGGAAGACTGGATTCCTTTAAAGGTTGACCGTGTAAAGGAGATCATGGCCATGAATAAGAAAGGACAAAAGCCTAATAACCTTAAAGAAGAAGCTGTTGAGTTAACTCCTGCTGCGGTGATTGATAAAATTCCTGATTATGAAAATGTAGTTGGACAAGACAGTTTAACCCGTTTGGATGATAAACCTCGTAATAAGGGGAATAAAAATAACAATAGGAATAACAATCAGAATCGCAACAAAAAGAATACAGAACGACCTGATAGAACTGACAGGCCTCAGCAAGGTAAAAACAAGCAGGATATAGCGAAGAAAGAGAATGTTGGTGGACAAGGGCAACCAAAGGCCCAACTTCAGCCAAAGCCTAAAGTGGCTCAAGTAACAGAGCAGTCCGGTGCAGAAAAACCTGCAGGGAACAGAAATAACAGGAATAGGAATAATCGTAGAAAAAAGCCCTCGGATAAGCCTAAGAATGAAGAATCGTAGTTTTTTTGTTTTGTTTGCTGCCATTTTTTTGCTATTGTTTGGCGGCTGTGATACGAGCAATATTGCAGATATAAATCATACTATGCCTGCTCGAAACTGGAGCTATGCAGATAAGGTTAAGGTTGTTGTTGATATTACAGATAGCAATAAAGCGTATAATATTTACTTTAAACTGAGACATACTTCAGATTACCGTTACTCTAATATTTTTGTGCTGTTGAATTTGAAAACAGCACAAAAAAAACGTAATAGGCGTTATGAATTTAAATTGGCACAGGCCGATGGAGCATGGAATGGCTCAGGCTCTGGAAACGTATATTCTTATACTTTTCCGTTGCTGACCAATTTTAAATTCCCTGCTCCAGGCAAATATGAGCTGGAATTAGAACAAAATATGCGGGATAATCCTTTGACGGAGATTAGTGATGTAGGAATAAAAGTGGCTGTAGTGAACTAGCTTATAATAGCGGTAAAAGCTGTTCTAGTGCCATTCCTCTTGATCCTTTTAAAAGAACCAAACTGTTATTTATAGGGTGTTTAGTGATAAACTCCCGGGCATCTGCAGGAGTTGTGAAGAAGTGTCCCTTATAGTCTTGTTTTGCGCCCTGAAAGTGTTTGCCTATAAAAATAAGCGTATCTATATGTAGTTTCTCTGCTTGTTGAATGATGAATTGATGTTGTGCAAATGACTCTTCACCTAGTTCAAACATGTCTCCTATAATAACGGTTTTATGATTACTGCTCAATGATTCGATATTATTAAGCGCGGCTGCCATACTACTTGGATTGGCATTATAAAAATCGCAGATAACGGTGTTGGTAGCGGTTTTAGTTATTTGAGAGCGGTTGTTATTAGGTTGATAATGAGATAAACCCGTATTAATATCAATAGGAGAAACTTCAAAAAAGTGTCCAATGCAAATTGCGGCTAATATATTTTCAAAGTTATAAGTGCCCGTTAAATGTACTTCTGTCTTGAATGAGTCTGCACCACTGGTCCATGAAAGGTCTATAAAAGGATCTGATTTAATAAGCTTGCCTGAAATGGTGTTGCTTGCATCCGTACCGTAATAAATCACTTTTTGTAATCCTGCTTTTTCAATCATCTCGATGATATAGGTGCTATTCCTATTTGCAAAAGTGATGCCCTGGTGCTTTTTAAGATAGTCGAACAGTTCCGCTTTCCCCTTTTTCACGCCTTCGAATCCACCAAAACCATCAAGGTGAGCCATGCCTATGTTGGTAATCAGACCATGGGTTGGTTGTGCAATGCTGCAAAGAAATTCGATTTCCTTTTGATGGTTTGCACCCATTTCTATAACGGCTAATTCTGTTTGCTTTGTAATAGAAAGGATAGATAGCGGGACGCCAATATGATTGTTTAAATTGCCTTTTGTGGCAAAGGTTGAGTATTTCTGCGAAAGAACAGCATTAATCAGCTCTTTGGTTGTGGTTTTGCCGTTGCTACCTGTTAATCCAATAACAGGAATGTTGAGCTGATCACGATGGTATCTGGCTAAGTCCTGCAATGCTGTTAGTACATCTGGCACGAGAATGCACTTTTCGTTTACTTGATAAGTTTTATCGTCTATAATTGCATATGCAGCACCTTGTTCAATGGCTTGAGCAGCGAAAGTGTTCGCATCAAATTTATCTCCTTTAAGCGCAAAGAATAAGCAGCCATCAACAATACTCCTGGTATCAGTGCAAACTGTTGGATGGTTGAGATAGTTTTGATATATAGATTCGATGCTAAACATATACATATTAATGTGTGAAGCTGTAAAAATAACCAGATGAACGAGAAACAAAAAATATTCTTTAGTACTTTAGGTATATTAATTCCTTGCTATGAAAGACTTCCGGATTCTCTTTGTGTTTTTATTGCTAGGTTGGAGCTCTATAAAGGGGCAGGTAAAGTCGCCAGACGAGTTTTTAGGCTATCCGCTGGGTTCTAAATTTACACCGTATGATAAGGTTTTGGACTATTTTAATTATCTGGGCAAATCTGGAAAGAATATTAAAGTTATCAGTTATGGTAAGAGCTATGAAGGGCGCGAGTTGCTAGTTGGAATTGTGTCGGCAAAGAACAATATGGAGAAGCTTGAACAGATTAGACAGCATAATAAAAGCCTAAGTAGAGCAGAGAAAATTCAAATCAAGGGCTTTAAACCGCCTGCTATTGCATGGCTAAGCTATAATGTGCATGGTAATGAAGCGAGTTCGACTGAGGCTGCTTTGAGAACCATTTATGCCCTTGTGGAGGCAAAAACATCAAATATTCAGAATTGGTTAGCAAATACCGTAGTTATTATTGACCCCTGTTTAAATCCAGATGGTCGTGAACGGTATGTCAATTACTTTAACAGTGTTGTTGGGGTTAAGCCTAATCCCAATCCAATGGCAAGAGAACACATTGAACCCTGGCCAGGTGGTAGGTCTAATCATTATTATTTTGATCTTAATCGAGATTGGGCCTGGCAATCGCAAATTGAAACCCAACAAAGATTGCTTTTGTATAAGGAATGGATGCCTGAGGTACATGTTGATTTTCATGAACAAAATTATAATGAGCCTTATTATTTCGCCCCTGCGGCCGAACCCATTCATCAGGATATAACCCCATGGCAAAGGGAGTTCCAGATTATTGTAGGAAAGAATAATGCAAAATACTTTGATCAGAAGGGCTGGAAGTATTTTACCAAAGAGCAGTTTGATTTATTGTATCCTTCTTATGGAGATACTTATCCTTTATATAATGGCGCCATAGGCATGACCTATGAGCAAGGAGGTATAGGAGCAGGATTGGCCGTTGTTACCTTGGATGGTGATACTTTGACATTGAAAGATCGAATAGACCATCATTTTACAGCAGCAATGGCCACACTGGAGACGGTATCTAAACATTCCGATAAACTGGTAAATGAATTTAAAGGGTATTTTGAAACGGCAATGGTTAAGCCTCCAGGTCTTTTTAAAAGCTATATAGTTAAAGGTCAGAATCTAGGTAAAATAAGACGTCTCGCCGAATTGTTAAGACGTAATGGAGTAGAGTTTGCGTATGGAGGCATGGAGTCGGGAAGCGGTTATAGTTATGAAACAAGAAAAACAGGGAATTTTACAATAGACCGTAATGATCTTATTATAAATCTTCAGCAGCCTTCGGCAGTTTTAGCCAATGTGCTTTTTGAGCCACAAACTACAGTTAAGGATTCAAATACTTATGATATTACTGCATGGGCGCTTCCCTATGCTTTCGGTTTAAATGCTTATGCAAGTCAAGCATCTATTAAAGGGAAGTATGAAGCGCTTGAAATACCCAAAAGTATGGTCATCTCAGGTCAGAAACCTTATGCCTGGCTTTTGCCTTGGGAATCAGTAGAAGATGCGAAGACCCTCATTGCATTGCAAGCCGCAGGGATTAAAGTAAGACTTGCAGAAGAAGGCTTTACTGTAGGCGGTAAATCTTTTCCAATTGGATCGTTGCTTATATATAGGACTGAAAATGAACGATTGGTTAAAGAGCTCCCTGTAAAAATCGCGGAGATTGAAAAAATACATAAGTCTTTATTTTTCCCGGTAATGGGTGGTTATGTTGATCAAGGTAAAGATTTTGGGTCCTCTGCTTATCCTGTATTGAATGTTCCAAAAATTGCTGTTGTAACTGATCCTGAAATTTCGGCTCAGAGTATGGGTGAGGTTTGGCACTTTTTGGAACAGGAACTGAGGTGTCCGGTTATGGTTATTGGTCTTGATGATATAGGAGCTCTTGATATTAATAAGGTGAATACTTTGATTTTACCTGATGGGAATTATGGTGATGGGTTGGGGGAGAAATTGCAAGATTGGATAAAGATTGGTGGTAAGTTGATTTTACTCGAAGACGCGATATTAAGTGCAATAGGGAGAAAGCCTTTTGAGATCCAAAAGAAAGAGTTTTTAAAAGATGAAATTTCGTTGGAGGAAGTTCCTAAATACGTAAGTCGTAAGCGAGCTAATTTATCAAATGTTATACCTGGGGCTATTTTTAAAGTCGACCTTGACTTGAGTCATCCGATCTCTGTGGGTCTTGGGAATAATTATTATACATTGAAAACAGACGATAGGCTGTATGAGTTTCTGAAATCAGGATGGAATACGGGAGTTTTAAAAGGTGATAGCTATGTAGCGGGCATAGCTGGTGCTGGAGTTATTAAGAAGCTGGATAATGGGATGCTTTTTGGTGTTCAGCCATTAGGAAAAGGGACGATAATCTATTTTGGAGCGAATGCTCTTTTTCGTTCATTTTGGGAGAATGGAAAGCTGTTGTTTGCTAATTCTATTTTTCTGGTGAATTGATCTTTTGTTGTTAATAGGTAAATCTAGGGTTTTACTAGAGTTTGGATTTTATTAAAATAGTGTTTATCAAAAAAAATGAGGTTAAACGTTAAAAACTGTTAAATATTCTGTAAAGCTAATGATACAGTTATAGTTGTGATTTTTAGTTTCGTTTAAGATTGTTTATTCGAAATAATATTTTGAATAAATACCTTTTCTCGAATATTGTTGTTATAAATTTGTGTCATTTTTTTGTCATAAACAGATAGTCTTTTGTATGCACCTTATGCTTGCATATCATATTTGGTATATTTGATTATTATTAACTAACCTAAATTTTAATTTTTTATGAAAAAACTTCTACAAAGTTTGTTCATTTTGGTGTTCGTTGCAGGAGCTGCGATGGCACAAGATAGAACAATTACTGGTACAGTTACAGGAAAGGATGACGGGCTACCAATCCCGGGAGTTTCTGTAAAAATTGTTGGTACTTCGACAGGTACATCAACAGATGCAAGTGGTAAATACGCCCTTAAGGTTGCATCGGGGCAAAAATCACTCGAATTTTCTTCTATTGGATATTCAACGCAAACAGCTGCTATTGGTTCGAGTAATGTGGTAAATGTTACTTTGACTACGGATGCGAAGCAATTGGGAGAGGTTGTGGTAACAGCTTTGGGTATCAGCAGAGAGAAAAAGACCTTAGGATATTCAGCGACACAGGTTGGATCTGAAGAAATCACAAGAGCAAATCCGACTAATCTTGTCTCGGGATTGCAGGGAAAAGTTGCAGGAGTGGATATCTCTTCAACTTCTGGTCAGCCCGGAGGATCTAGTAAAGTGATTTTGAGAGGTTTTTCTTCTATAGCTGGAGATAATCAACCTCTATATGTGATTGATGGAGTCCCAGTTAACAACTCTCGTCCTGGACAAGCTGCCCGTGCCAATAGTATTGGAGATCTGCAGGAAAATTATGACTTTGGTAATGCCGCAAATGATATCAATCCAAATGATATCGAAAGTATTAGTATCTTAAAAGGCGCTGCGGCTAGTTCTCTTTATGGTTCAAGAGCATCTTCAGGAGTTATTTTGATCACTACTAAAAAAGGTAAAGCAGGGCAATTAAAAGTTGATTTTTCTTCAGCTGCATCTTTTACCCAGGTATCCATTGTTCCTGATCTTCAGGATCAGTATGGGCAAGGATTTGCGAAACAGGCTTATATTGCAGAAAATGGTAGCTGGGGAGGAAAACTGGATGGTGTAGTGAGACCTTGGGGTTCCGAAATTGATGGAGAACGACAAGAAAAGCCATTTTCTTTTGTTAAAAACAATTTTAGAGATGCATTTGATACTGGAAAGGAGTTTAATAATAATATTTCCTTAAGCGGAGGTAGTGATGTTTCTACTTTTCATTTTTCTTATGGAAATGTGTATAGTAACGGGATTCTACCTGGTGCAAATGATACTTATAAGCGAAATTCCCTTAGCTTAAATGGTTCTTCTAAGTTTAGTAAAGTAATCTCATTGAGTGCATCTGCAAATTATATTGGTAAAAATACCAGAGCTGTACAAACAGGACAGGCCGTTTCAGGGATTGGTTCATCTTTTTATGAAGATATATTGCAAATTCCAGTGGATTTTCCAATTAAAGCATTTAAAGATTACAATAACAAATTTTATGATGTAGACGGATATTTTAGCCCATTTGCTCAGAACCCATATTTTTCAGTATTTGAAAATGGTTCTACTTTTAAGAGTGATCGATTCTATGGTAATGCAGATTTGAAAATTAAAGCAAATGACTGGCTAACGTTTCAATTGCAACAAGGTATTGATGTAAATAATATTTCGGATAAAATCTGGAATGCAAAAAATAATCCAACACCTGGCAGCTGGAATGGTGGTGGGAATGATGAAGAAGTTGTCAGACAAGAAAGTGTTGGTAATGTAATTGAGGGCTCTGAAAAGTATTTTGAATTTGATTCTAAAATAAATGCATTATTCAATAAAAAGTTCAATGCTGATTTTGATATAGATGGTTTGATCGGATTCAATTTTAATAATAGAGGTTCTAGAGTGCTTTATACAGGAATAGAGGATTTGGCAATTCCGGGTTTCTATCAAATTGAGAATTCTGCAAATAGCCCAGTGTCCACACAAAATTCTACTGAAAGACGTTTGTTTGGGTTATATGCTTCTGCTACTTTGGGATATAAAAGCTTTGCATATTTAACTTTAAATGCCAGAAATGACTGGAGTTCAACTTTGCCACCTGATGGTAGAAGTTATTTTTATCCGGGAGCAAATTTATCTATACTACTTTCTCAAGTGGTAGATTTGTCAAGCGCAAAAATCAGTTTGCTGAAACTTAGAGCTGCTTATGGAAAAACAGGAAGTGATACGGATCCTTACCGAGTTTTTAATACTTTAACAAAAACGGATGTAACTCTTGGCTTTGGAAATATTACTTTTCCAATTGATGGTGTTCCAGCTTATAGTGTTTCTAATACTTTGAATAATCAATTTTTAAAACCAGAAATTAGTACAGAAGCTGAATTTGGAGCTGAATTGAGATTTTTTGATAATCGTTTAGGGATAGACTTCTCTTACTATAGTCGAAATACAAAAGATCAGATTTTACCAATTGTATCAGCTCCTTCTACCGGAGTAAATTTTAGAGTGGTAAACTTTGGTAAAGTAAGGAACAGGGGTGTAGAGATTGCACTGAATGGCACGCCTGTTAAAACCGATAGCTTCACATGGGATATTATGTACACTTTCACAAGAAACAGAAATATGGTACTTGAGCTTCCTGATGGATTGGATAAGGTTACCATTAATACAGCTTATGATGCACAGTTTGTGGCCAGAGTTGGACAACCTTTAGGTTTGATTGAAGCTCCTGTGGCTAAGTTAACACCAGATGGAAGAACTATAGTAAGTACTACTGGGTTTCCTGTTGTAGCCGCAGATCTTGTTTCTTATGGTACGAGTCAAAGGGATTTCGTTATGGGATTGAATAACAGTATCAGATATAAGGACTTTACTTTAGGTCTTGTCCTAGATTTTAAAAAGGGAGGAGTATTCTATTCAGGTACAGCTGATTTGTTAAACTTTGTGGGTAACTCTGCTAACACTTTGTATAATGACAGAAGAACTTTTGTAGTTCCAAATTCGGTTACAGAGGTCAAAGATGCATCTGGAAATGTTACAGGATATGCTGAAAATACCACACCAATAAGTGAAACTAATTTTTATGATTATTTCTACACTGGTAACGGAAAGGCCAGAGCTTATAAAGACAGAATACTAGACAAAACCTTTTTGAAAGTCAGAGAGCTGACTTTAAGCTATGCATTGCCTGCTGCAGTTGCACGTAAAATTGGTGCAAATAGGGCTTCTTTAACTGCTTATGGCAGAAATTTACTTACCTGGTTGCCAAAAGAGAATAGAGTTATCGATCCTGAGGTTTCTAATTATGGCAATGATTTGTTTAGTGAATTAGGAGAATTTAGGAGTGGACCTTCTACACGCAATTTTGGTCTTTCTTTAAACGTAACATTTTAACGGTCTACAATTATGAAAAAGATATTTAATTATAAACATATAATAGTGCTCTCGGCTCTGTTTTTGGCATCGAGTTGTAATAAACTGGATATCAATAATAGTCCTAATAACCCAAAAGTTGAGGATGCTACCATGGAAACTTTGTTCCCTTCAGGAGTGATGTCTAGTGTCGGACGTATCAACGGGGATCTTTCAATTATAGGGGGAATGTGGGCGCAATTTTGGACTCAGAATAGTGGATCAAGTCAATTCCGTACAGTGGATGCTTATAATTTAAGTAATACTTCCAATTTTATTAATGGAGCATATACTGAGTTATATAGCGGTGCATTGAATGATTATAGATTGACTTTAGAAATTGCTAATGATAAGCAGGAATGGCATTATAACTTAATGGCCACAGTGATGAAGGCTTATACCTATCAAGTTTTGGTTGATCTTTTTGATAAAGTTCCTTATACTGAAGCTTTGCAGCCTACGGTATATGTGCAACCAAAATTTGATGATGGATATACTATTTATAAGTCTCTAATCGCTGAAATTGATGCAGCTTTAGCAAAAGATTTTCAAAGTACAGATTTGACTGATGCTCAGATGAAGACGGATCTTCTATTTAAAGGAGATATGGATGGCTGGGTTAGATTCGCCAATACACTTAAGCTTAAGATGTATCTTAGAATGGTAAATGCTAAACCTACAGAGGCTGATGCTGGGGTAAAGGCTCTATATGCAAGTAATGCTGAGTTCTTGGAAGGGAACGCCGGAGCGGACGTCTTTGTGAACACGCCAAATAAAAGTAATCCTTTCTTTGAATATAACTTTAGAAGATTAAATACGCCTGATAACTTAAAAGCAAGTAAAACATTAATTACCTGGTTGACAAAAAATGCTGATCCAAGGGATAAAGCTTATTTTGTAACAGACGATGGTGTCATTGTTTCAGCTCATCAAGGAGATTATTTGACTACTACAAATGGTGCAACTAATCCAACTATTAAATCTACTGACCCGGCATGGTTGATTAGCGAAGCGGAGTCTTATTTTATGCAGGCAGAAGCTTTGGAACGTTATTTTGGAGGTGTCGGAGCGAAAGCCATGTATGATAAGGGGGTGACAGCTGCCTTTGCACAGGTGGGTTTAACACCAGGGGCTCTGTTGACTGGTGTATACGCTTATCCAGGTGGTAGTTTAGATACTAAAATTGAAGCAATCATTGTTCAAAAATGGGCTTCGCTATTTGGATCTCATGCACTTGAGGCTTTCTTAGAGCAAAATAGAACTGGTTATCCCAAAATTAGCCCTGTTTATTCTAAAGATCCGTCTTATGCAACTACTTATGCTGGACAATTAGTTTACTCTCCGAATGGTGTTACGGGGCCAGGAAATTTTCCAAGAAGATTTGTATTCCCGGATAATGAAAAAAGTAGAAACTCAAATACACCTGCAGAAGTACCAATTTATACCAAAGTTTGGTGGGGTAAATAATATGGTCTTGTTATAAATTTTAGAATACGAAAGATGAAAAAGAATATATTTATAAATACAACTATTGTTTTAATAATGGTTGTACTCGCGTCCGCTTGTAAGAAGGATGTGCCTGCTGGAGGAACTTCCATGGAAAAAATGGCTGGTGATTGGTATGTGCAAGTGAATAATCAAGGAACGTATTATTCGGTGCTGTCATTCAATACTTCAGCAGACGATGGGAAAGAGATGTGGATTCAGACATCGGGAACGATAAAGTCCGGAAGTACAGTAATTGCTGTTAAAGGGAAGATTCCTGTAAATTTGAATGATCAGAGTTTTTCTGGGACTAATATTGCAAACATTGCATCAACTAAAACTACCATTCCAACATTTAGTGTTGCAAATGGAAAAGTTGTTACTAATGGAACAGTTGCTCCAATTTCTAAAGCAGTTGCAGATTTGATTTCCTTCGATTTGATCGTAAATGGAGTCAGCTATAAAGTTGAGGGATTTCATAAAACGGGCTTTTTAGAAGATTTTCCTCCGTTTTAATTGATAAAAAGCTGCATTTCGGCAGTCAAGGTCGGGAGATTTTTCTTCCGGCCATTTTTATTTAAAGATTATGTTATTAGCAGGATTGAGCGACTAAAATTTTATCACCTTGATTGATTAACTTTATATCTTTTCCCACTACCAAAGCCCTATTATCATCTATATGCCCCACGGGGAAGTTAAAACATACCGGATAATCATATTCCTTTACTAAGTCCCATATCACTTGCTCAGGGCTAGCCCCAAAAGGAATGGACTCGGGTGGTTGTTCATTAAAAGCACCAACAATCAGACCTTTTAATTTGTCCAGTTTTCCTGCGCGCTTTAACATCCGCATCATTCTATCTATAGCATACTCGTGCTCACCAACATCTTCAATAAACAAAATCTTATCAGTATAATCTATTTCCGAAGCCGAACCCTGCATCATCACCATCAACGTTAAATTTCCACCAATTAAAACCCCTTTGGTCTTGCCGGTTCTGCCAGGAAAGGTGGGCGTATATTCATAATGAAGTTGTTCTCCAAATAAGGCTCCGTGCATTGAAGCTAATGATTCTGGTGTTGCATCAGCAAAGGTGTAAGGCATCTGTCCATGTATGCTTTGTATGTTTAATGTTGCCAATATATGCGAAATCAATACTGTAATGTCACTAAAACCAACAATCCATTTAGGATTGGCTTTGAATTTGTTAAAATCTAGCTCGTCAATAATTCTGATAGTACCATACCCACCTCTCCCAGCAATAATGGCTTTAATTTCCGGATCGTCGAGAAATCTTTGTAAGTCGGCAGCCCTTAGAGAATCATCTCCGGCAAACTGATGGTGCGAAGCATTTACAGTTTCTCCTATGATAACTTCCAGTCCCCATGTTTCAAGAATTTTTATCGCCTTATCAATACTGCTTGGCAGTTTCTTCGCTGGGCAAACTATTGCAATTTTATCTCCTTTTTTTAAATATGGGGGTTGGGTAATCATTGGCAAATCTAATTTTAGCTAAAATAATCAAAATAACTATATGCTAATTCCATTCCTGTGTAAAACGCTTATCTTTGCCAAAATAATAGAAATAGTTTTGGATAACAGTAAGATAAAAAGATATACCGTTACGGCCGCATTGCCATATACTAACGGACCGGTACACATAGGACATTTGGCAGGTGTTTATTTACCAGCAGATACATATGTACGATACCTGCGTTCCAATAAAAGGGATGTTAAATTTATTTGTGGCTCTGATGAAAATGGTGTTCCTATTACGCTAAAGGCTAAAAAAGAAGGTGTAAGCCCACAGGTTGTGGTTGATAAGTATCATAAAATCATTGGCGACTCTTTTAAAGAGTTTGGAGTTTCTTTTGATATTTATCACAGGACATCTTCTTTAATGCATCACCAAACAGCTTCTGATTTTTTCGAAACATTATATAAAAAAGGAGTTTTTACTGAAGAGGTTACGGAGCAGTATTTTGATGAAAAAGCGCAAACATTTTTAGCTGATCGCTACATCACTGGAACTTGTCCTAAATGTGGTAATGAGAATGCTTATGGAGACCAGTGTGAGAACTGTGGCAGCACATTAAATGCTACAGATTTAATCAATCCGAAGTCGACATTATCTGGTGAACCTCCAGTAAGAAAAGAAACAAAAAACTGGTTTTTACCTCTTGATAAATATGAAGATCAGTTAAGAGAATATATTGATAGCCATAAGGAATGGAAACCAAATGTTTTTGGACAATGTCAATCATGGTTAAATGCAGGTTTACAGCCTCGTGCCATGACACGGGATCTTAACTGGGGTGTAAAAGTCCCTGTGAAGGATGCTGAAGGGAAAGTCCTTTATGTATGGTTTGATGCCCCAATAGGCTATATATCGGCTACTAAAGAGTTGTTTGACTATGCCCGTCTGGATGTATGGAATCCTAAAGCAGAAGAATACTACATCAATCAAAATGAGGTAGAAAAAGGAAACTGGGAACAGTACTGGAAAGATGAAGAGACTAAACTGGTACATTTTATCGGAAAGGATAACATCGTTTTCCATTGTATAATTTTCCCTGCAATGTTAATGGCGCATGGGGATTATATCCTTGCTGATAACGTTCCTGCAAACGAGTTCTTAAACCTTGAAGGACAAAAAATATCGACCTCTAAAAACTGGGCCGTTTGGTTAAACGAATACCTTGTAGAGTTTAAGGATAAGCAAGATGTATTGCGTTATGTTTTAACGGCTACGGCGCCAGAAACTAAAGATAATGATTTCACCTGGAAAGATTTTCAGGCTAGAAATAACAATGAGTTGGTAGCTGTATTCGGTAATTTCATCAATCGCGTGGTGGTATTAACCCACAAGTATTTTGATGGAAAAGTGCCGATGTGTATGCATGTTACTCCTGAAGATCAGCTGGTAATTGATGAATTGGCTGCGGCACCTGCAAAAATTAGTGCTTCTATTGAAAACTATCGTTTCAGAGAGGCTTTAACAGAAGTGATGAACGTTGCACGTTTAGGTAATAAATACCTGGCGGATACTGAGCCATGGAAAGTGATTAAAACTGATGAAGACAGAGTGCGTACCATTCTGAACATCAGTTTACAGATCGCAGCAAATCTTGAAATATTAATCGAACCATTTTTGCCTTTCACAGCAGATAAATTGATGAAGATGCTGAATTATGGCGGACATACCTGGGAAGCTGCTGGTAAAATGAACCTTTTACATAGAGGACACCAGTTGAATGAACCTGTTTTATTGTTCGAGAAAATCGAGGATGAAGAAGTACAGGCACAAATAGATAAACTGAATCAGAGTAAGGTGGATAACACTACTGCTTCGGCTGTTGCAGCTCCTGCTAAAGAAGATATTCAATTTGAACAGTTTACAGCTGTTGATATTCGTGTTGCAACTATTGTTGCTGCAGAGAAAGTTGAAAAGACTAAGAAACTGTTAAAGTTGACACTGGATACAGGAATTGATCAGCGTACAGTAGTTTCTGGTATTGCCGAATATTATAAGCCTGAAGATGTGATCGGACAACAGGTAAGCTTAGTGGTTAACCTTGCTCCGCGTGAAATCAAAGGTATTGTATCTCAGGGTATGATCTTAATGTCGGAAGATGCAGACGGCAAACTTGCTTTTGTAGCACCAATCGCCAAACATATTAATGGCAGTGTAATCAGGTAATTTCACCTGGACCTGTGTCTTTGTTCGCTAATGCATTACCATCGTCAGCCTGTAATCGTAAAAATAACAGGCTGGCGATCGCTGTTAATACAGACATAGTCAGGAAAGTATACTTAAAGGCCGTCACTATGGAGGCTGACATATCTGTTATTTCATTTTGATATTTAGACAATAAGAAGGCCGCAACGGAGATGCCTAAACTCATCGATAGCTGTTGCATTACCATCAATAAGCTATTTCCTCCACTAGCCGTTTCTGTGTTGAGGTCAGATAAGGAAAGCGTGTTCATAGAAGCCATTTGAATGGAGTTCACGGCACCAAAAATCACAAGTAAAGGAATTAAGTTTGGTAGTGGAGTATCTGTTGAAATGAGGGCAAACAGACCTATTACTAATGCAATGATTAAGGTATTTATAATCAATGTTTTCTTATAGCCCAATTTCTTTACTATTGGTACGACCCAAGGTTTAACCAGTACTGATGATAGGGCTACTGGAATCAACATCATTCCAGATGCCATGGCCGAATGCCCAAGTCCTACCTGAAATAGCAAGGGTAAAAGCAAAGGCATTCCACCAATCCCTAAACGAGTAAAGAGGTTGCCAAAAACACCGATTCTGAGGGTTCTGATTTTGATCAGCTCCAGATCGATTATGGGATTACTTGATCTTTTGTAGTGTCGGTAGTAGCCATTCATCATTAAAAAGCCTAATAAAAATACTCCTGCTAGTGTCCAGCCGCCTATTACACCTTCTGAACCTAGTTCTATTCCTATGGTGAGCACGACCAATGAACCTCCAAAAAGAATCATGCCTATAAAGTCGAAGCCTTTGGTCAGGTGTTTATAATCTGGCATCGTCTTGCGGGCCCATATAATGCCCATTATGCCAATTGGAATATTGATAATGAAAATCCAATGCCATGAGGCAATATCTACTAACCAGCCGCCTAAAGTGGGGCCAATGATTGGGCCTACCATACCGGGAATAGTAATAAAATTAATAACGCCTAATAGCTTATCTTTTGAATAGGTGTATAATATGGCTAATCTGGCAACTGGTACCATCATTGAGCCGCCTACAGCTTGTAACATTCGAGCGGCAATAAGCTGAGGTAACGTCTGTGAAATTGCACAAGCTAAGGAGCCCAGGGCAAACAATCCAATGGCCCAAATGAATATTTTTCTTGAGCCAAATTTATCGGACAGCCATCCGCTTAGAGGAACCAACAGTGCAAGTGTAAGCGTGTAACAAACTACAATAGATTGCATTTGAGTTGGTGAACGATTTAAATTGTTCGCTATAGAAGGTAATGCTGTATTTAAGATAGTCCCATCCAAAGATTGCATGAAAATGGCCAATGCGGCTATCCATGGCAGATTTTTCTCATAAGTGTTAATGGTTTGGGGCATTCACAAACTTATTAATTTGTAGACTGGTTATTAAATAAACAAAGAAAAAGGAAGAATGTTAGGCGATTTTATCTCCTGTATGTTTTGTGTAAGCCATTATAAAAAAATGATTATGGCTCAAGTATTTTATTCCTATATTTGCGACCTGTTGTTTTAATTTTAGACAGCTTTGGTCCCGTAGTTCAACGGATAGAATAGAAGTTTCCTAAACTTTAGATATGAGTTCGATTCTCGTCGGGACCACTTACTTTGCCAGTAGTTATACATAACTGCTGGCTTTTTTCTTTCAAGGGGCTAGAAAAGGAACGAATTAATTTGAAGATGAGTTATATTGGTTCAGGGGAATGGGACTTTAGTAGCTTACTCTGCCCCTTTAGTAAATGATTGATTTAAAAAATGGCTGATTTTTACTATTTCTATTCAATCTAATGCCATATTTTTACAAGAATTCATGAGTATATATATGATTTTAAGCATATTAAATGAGACTTATATTCGTGTTTTAGAAAAGAAAATTAACCAATCGATTTTTGTTTATGAAGATTAGCAGTTTTTCGACTCACCTTTTTGCTGCCCTATGTAAAGACTTATAGTATAGTGGAAAGGGAAGAAAATGAAATCATTGCAGCTTGTTTTTCAACCACATGGTAATGGTTCCTGGTTGGAAGGATATTAAAATACCAATTATGCTGCTTGAAAATAACAAGTTTAAAAGGTAAATTATGAAGATTAAGAAAACATCCCGACGTGAAGCGATGCAGCAAATGGGCTTATTTGCTGCGGCACTGTGTAGCCTTCCTTTAGCTTCATGTGGTACTCCAGGTAAGAAATCAGAAGTTGATGCAGGGACAACAGTTGCTCCAATACCTTTTTTAATTCCTCCAAAAGCATCGCTTGAAGTTGGGCCTCTTGGTAGTAATATGAGGACATTGATTCGTAGCGCACAGACTAATACACAATTTTCTTGCGTAGAGGCCATTTTAGCGCCTAAGAAAATTGCAGGTTCTCCTCATAAACATGACCGGCTGGATGAACTGATGTATGTTTTTGAAGGAACTGCTTCGGTCTTAATGGGCGATAAGGTGGTCACAGTTCCTGCTGGAAGCTGGCATTTAAGACCCAGAGGGATTGTTCATGTAGTATGGAATTCGGGGAAAGAAAATTTACGACTAATTGACATGTATTTTAATCAAAATTTTGAAGATTATTTAGAAGAGTTATATCATAAGATTATACCGGAGGTAATTGAACGTAAAATATCTTTCGAAGATCCAGGTATTGCAAAACGCGTAGCTGAATTGGACAAAAAATTCGGACTTACTTACTATCCCGAAAAAAGTCAATCGATAATTGAAAAATACGGATTAAGCTAAGAAATAATCAGAATAAACTATTTCATAGGGCTCAAAGTTTTCTGAAGTTCCTCCGGGACCATGAATTTATTGTACATTAGAATATTGTATTTCTGTACCATAAATTAAAATTATGAGTCATTCTACCAGAAGGAATTTTTTGAAACAAACCACAGGATTATTAGGTGTCGCATTTGTTGGGACAGCGTTTAATTTTCCAAAAACAAATACCCCGTTATTATCTTTTTCAACTCTTGGCTGCCCTGATTGGGATTTTCAACGTATTGTAAACTTTGCTGCGGAAAGTAATTATAATGGAATAGAAGTTAGGGGAATAAAACGAGAATTGAATTTACCAAATTGTCCGGAGTTTAGTAGTCCCAAGAAGATACTTGCTTCTCGTAAAGTGGTTGAAGATAAAGGATTGAAATTTGTTGGACTAGGCTCATCGGCTGCATTGCATTATGGTGATCTTACTAAAAGGAATAAGAATTTGAGTGAAGCTAAGCGTTTTATTGATTTAGCACAGCAGTTGAATTGTCCCTATGTTCGCGTATTTCCTAATGACTTTCCTAAAGAAGTTGATAAGAAACAAGTTATTGATCTTATTTCGAAAGGGTTATTAGAGTTAGGAGATTATGCAAAGGGGAGTAAAGTAAAAGTGCTATTGGAATCGCATGGTGCAGTTGTTCATAGTGATGACCTTAGTGTAATCATGAAAGCTGCAAAGCATCCTAATGTAGGGATGATATGGGATATTGTCAATATGTGGGCGAAAACTAAAGAATCGCCTGTAAAAGTGTACGAAGTATTAAAAGATTATATTGATCATACACATATTAAGGATATGAAAATTGTAGATGGAAAGATTAAATATACCTTTTTGGGAAAAGGAGAGACTCCTGTATTTGAAGCGATTAATATTTTAGCCAAAAGTGGATATAAGGGGTATTATAGTTTTGAATGGGAGAAGATGTGGCATCCGGAATTGGAAGCGCCTGAAATTGCCCTACTGGATTATTCTAAAGTAATGAATGATCATTTTAAAAATATCTAACTGATCAGTACTGTAGTTCTTTAAGACCTCTTTCCTCTCGGATTATCTGTGCCGAATATTTTCATGATGATATGGGAGGATATTAAGTAGAATGATTATTTTGCGATAAAATAATATCATGTCGTCACACCATATCATCAGAGAGAAGCAAGAACCAGCACTTTATATTCACGAATTAGCTGCGTTTAACGAAGAGTACTTGGGCCAGCTATTAGAGTGGAGCCCTACTTTAATAGTTAATGATACCGAATACGAAAAGGTAATCAGCATGGGTTTAAAAGTTGATGCTGTTGTCAATTCTTCTGGCTTAAAAAGCGTTCAGGAAAATACCAAAATCATCGACGTTAAAGTTGAGCCATTGGATGCCGTGCTTGATTTTCTTATTACTGAAAAATATCAGGCTGTCAATG
This sequence comes from Pedobacter sp., assembly GCF_041645105.1. Classification (GTDB taxonomy): domain Bacteria; phylum Bacteroidota; class Bacteroidia; order Sphingobacteriales; family Sphingobacteriaceae; genus Pedobacter. The sequence goes on along the minus strand of NZ_JBAZQQ010000001.1, from coordinate 997,853 downwards.
TAATTGATACTAAAAGTAATTTAAGAGAGTTGGGTAGTTATATTGATGAAATCAATATTGTTGTTTTTACTGAAACAGAAAAGGCTTATGCCATAAAATCCGGATTCAAAGTTTGGAAACCTAAGGGAAGTATCTTTAAAATTGAGGTAATGTCTTATTTCGAGACCAGTAACCTGATGCAGGAGGAGGATGGCGATTTTGTGGTTATTGATGACGGTTTTGTTGAGTTTATTTTTACCACATCATATTTGTTTATCAGTGAAGTGTTATGATCTTGTTGAGAAAGGGAAAGGAAGAGGATATAGAGAGCATACAGGATATTGCTTATAGGACATGGCCTCATGCTTATAGTAATTTGATTACCAATGAACAGATCGACTACATGCTAAAGAAAATGTATAATAAGGGAGAATTGCTGTCGCAACTTCAACAAGGTTATACTTTTCTGATGGCAGAAGAAGATGATAGAGATCTTGGCTTTGCTGTTTTTTCCATTATAGATTCAGCAAATCATATTTTTAAGTTGCATAAACTATATGTGTTGCCTGAAACTCATGGCATGGGAGTTGGGAAACTACTAATTAACGAGGTCGTAAATCTTGCGAAAAGAGCTGGAGGTGTGTCGTTGGAGCTGAATGTTAACCGAGAAAATAAAGCGGTAGCATTTTATCAGGGGGCTGGCTTTACAGTAAAGGAAACCGTAGACCTCGATATAGGTAACGGCTTCCTCATGAATGATTATGTGATGCACAAGCCCCTTTAGTCGTGGCTTTCTATAAGTCTTGGAATTCTACTTGGTGTATCTGTCCCTTTTATAATCGTAATTGCACTCTTAGCAATAGCCTTAATTGTAGCCAGAATATTCTGAGTATCTAATGTGCTATATTCGTCTTTTACGGTATGATAGAATGCGTCCGTATCAATTTGATCAGTGCTAATGGTATGAGCAGGAACACCTAACGCTGCGAGTGTAGCGTTATCACTTCTATAAAATAAGTTTTGGCGGATGTAGGGATCTGGGTGAAAGGTGAATTCTGTTCCAACCAGATTCTTTTGTAATATTTTACCAAAATCAGATTTATCAAAGCCTGTAATAAAGGCTGTATTCTTTCCAAACTTGCTTTCTTTTCCGATCATTTCTATGTTAAACATAGCTACTACATGATCTGGATTAAGTTTCTTAGAAAAATGCTTTGATCCAAAACCACCAATCTCTTCAGCTGTAAAGGCCACAAAGATGAGTGTACGCTCATTGTTATTTAATTTCTTGTAATATTTAGCTAGAGCAATCATTGCAGTGATACCTGAGGCGTCATCGTCAGCACCATTGGCGATACTGTCTTGCGCATCACCTTTCACAATTCCAAGGTGGTCATAATGACCAGAAAATATTACCAGTTCAGCAGCTTTCGATTTGCCGGGGATAATACCAGCTACGTTAAATGCCGGCTTTCCTTCAATTTCGAATGATTGTCTAAATCCAGTTTCGCCTTCCATGGGTTTTAATCCAATAGCTTTAAATTCTGATTCTATAAAGGACGCAGCTTTCTCTATTCCAGGACTGTATAGCCCTCTTCCTTCCATTTCATCACTGCTCAATGTTTTAATCAATCGATCTACATACTTTATGGTGATGATTTTATTGATGTCTTGAGCAAAGGTTAGCTGGGTAAAAAGTAAGGCAACTAATGTGTAAAGGGTTTTCTTCATTATTCGTATAATTTGTTTTTTCGTTTTTCAATTTCAGTACTTATGCGGGTATCATGTACGCCATCTATCACGGCGATTTCAAAATCTTTATCCTTATCTGATTCATAGGTCTGTGCTATTTCAATGTTCTGTACAGAATGATCATAAGGGCCTCTACTGCTCATCAATTTAACAAATACAGGCAAACATTCAAAGAATATAAATAGGAGCCCGATAAATGTTACTGCCAGGGCTGTGCTCGTATCTCGGCTACCGTCTCTGTTAAATTTGAGCTGTCCTAGTGCCCAATTTCGATCGGCAAAACCTGCTATGTTGGTTAAGCTGTCCAGTTGTTTTCCCGTATATAACTTTTCTGTCATCAGCCCATCAAATTCTTTACGTCCATCAACAAATTTTTCAAGGTTACGGACATAAGAAGTTAAAGTGTCCAAATCGCTTTCACGTTGTTTTAATTCTGCTTCTTTCCTCTTTGCATATGGGCCATAGCCCATTATGCCCGATGTTTCGGTTGTTTTATTGCCAAATATTTCAAAGTTAAGCTTTTGTCGGTCAGCTTTTATACCGCTGTCCATTGAATCCCTTTGTGCTTTGGCGTCATTTAGTTTGCCTATTTCTATGGCGTATTTATTCTCAAAAGCTGCGTTTAGTGTATCGATGTTTGATCGCTGGTTATTAAGATAGCTAACCTTAAGTCGTTCTTTAATCTCTTTATCAAATATTTTAAGTTCCAATGGGCGGGAAATTACAATCCCAATCATGATTGCTAATAAAATACGAGGTGTAGCTTGCAGGAGCTGTTTACCTGTACTTCCGCTTTTATTGATGCTGGAAACAATATATCTATCCATGTTAAAAATGGCTAGTCCCCATATAATTCCAAACAATAGTGCAAACAACACAGCTCCGGCATCTCCTTTAAAGACAAAATACATGGCATAGCCGCCAGATAGTGCTGCGAACAGGCCGGTAAAAAATATGGTGGCACCAATGCCTATATACTTATTGTGTTCTGTAGGGTGTTTTTCAAGTGTTGAAATATGTGCACCAGAACAAAACCAGAAGAAACGTGATATCGCGTTCATAATGGAAGAAAATCAAAGTTAAATAAAGACTAACTATTAAACGCGCAGCCCACTTAGTTGTTACAGAAAATCGTTCGCTCTTAATTGTATATTGCCACGACTTTGTATTTTTCTAGAAGTAAAACACCGTATGACACGTGATTTAATTATCTTTGAAAAAATCGAAATAACATGATAAAAGAAATAACCGTTCAGGAGCTGAAAGAAAAAATCGACAATAAAGAAGATTTTCAACTGATTGATGTAAGGGAAACTTTTGAGTATGACACTTCAAATCTTGATGGCTTGAATATCCCTTTAGGTGGTATTTTAATTGAGGCCGACCAAATCGCCCAAGATAAGCCTGTAATTATTCATTGCAGAAGTGGTAAGAGAAGTGCTGCAGCTGTAATGCAACTTGAGCAACAATTAGGTTTAACCAATTTATATAATTTAAAAGGCGGAATCCTTGCATGGCAGGAAGCTTTTGATCCTAACATGCCTGTATACTAATTATGGGAAAGAAGATTGCATTAAACGTTTTTTATAACCTGGGTATCATTCTTTCCATTTTTGGAATAACTTGGGGATATAACAATGCCCAATATTTACCAATAGCTCTATTTGTAGCTACTGGTGCATTTTTTGTTTACCTAAAGATAAAACTGGTAAAGGAAATGCGCAGTACACTTAAAAACAGGAATTAAATAAGGAAGGGTTTATCCCTTCCAATCCTAAACCTGCCAGGTCATTTAGCTGGTGTTTTCCATCTTCCATAATAGGTGTGGTAAAAGGATTGTTTTTAGTTAGCCAGGGGCCATCCAGGTCAGCCCAGTCGCATAAAGGGGCTAAGGCCATGCCTGCTTGTGTTGCGCAAGAAGTTTCACTCATACATCCTATCAATACTTTCATACCTAAAGATCTTGCTTTAAGAATCATTTGGTAGGCTTCATACATGCCGCCACTTTTCATTAATTTGATATTGATGCCATGGTAGGCTCCTTTTAATCCCTCCAAATCTGATAAACGTTGCACAGCTTCATCAGCTAATATAGGAATTGGGCTGCGACCTGTAAGCCATGCATTACCCTCCAAATCGGCCTTATCCATTGGTTGTTCAATCAATTGTACCCCATGGTCATGTAGCCAGTAAATGAGTTCTATTGCATCTTTCTTATTTGTCCATCCCTGGTTGGCATCTACATATAAAGGTAAATCGCTTACCCCTCTTATTGTATTAATGATTTCCTTGTCATTATCCCTACCCAGTTTCACTTTTAAGACCTTAAATCCCTTTGCATCAGCAATCTTTTCTTTGATGATCTCTGTGCTGTCAATACCTATGGTGTAAGATGTCAGAGGCATTTTTAAAGGGTCAGCACCGTAAATTTCATAACAGGGTTTATTCAGTATTTTTCCGTTGATGTCATTTAATGCAATGTCAATTGCCGCTTTAATTGCCGGATGGCCTTTTTCAAGGCTATCTAAGTAAGACTTTATCTCCTCAAAATTAAATGGAGAATTGAAGTATTTCCAATCTATCTTTTTCAAAAAAGCTTTTGAAGTTTCAACACTTTCGCCCATGTAAGGTACCATAGAGGCTTCACCATAGCCTTCAACAACGACGCCATTATGTTCATAAGATAGTCTGATTAGCATGATTGGGGTGCTTGTCCGCGAAAACTTAGCGATTGAGAAAGGGTGTTTCAGTTCCAGATTGTAAGCATTGCAAGCGATCTTCATGGCAAAAGTCTTTTGGTAATATAAAAGTTAAAAAAAGTGTACAAAAGCGAATGTAAAAATAATATGCCTAATATTGTGGCCAGTTATGAACAGCACCATATACCAACCTTTTAAAAACTTCGATTTTAAATATAAAAACTGCTTTTTAAGTGGAGATACCTTTAAGTCGCCTCTGGAAGAAATCAATATATTACCAGCATGGCTACTAGAGGTAGCAAAGTTTAGTGGGGAAGAACAAATCAAGCTGCTTGATGAAAGTGTAAGATCGTATAACACTTTAAAAGTTCCTTGCAATTCTGAGGTTTTAACCCAGTTTATACAACCTTTGGAATCTAAAATTTCTGCTGCTTTTGCTGAAGGGTATAAGGGGGTTTCTCATTTAGATGAAGCTGATCTATTTAAATGGATTGGAAAATTTATATATAGTCTGATCTACATTGAGATGAACGCTGCAGTAAGGCTGCAGCAACTAAGTGCTGATGGGGTGAATATGTCGCAGGGATTGATGCATAAATTTGGCAATCTAAATACCATGATTCAGAGTATATATAGAGAAGTGGTATTTGAAAACTTCATACCCTGGTCTATCGTTGTTGTTCCTTTGGAAGATAAGGACACAGCATTCAGTTTCAGAGACGAAATCAATACCCTTACATTTTCTTTAAAGCTAAAAGACTTTGCCATTATTGCTTGTTTGCAGGACAATGGCACGAATAAGAAATATCATCAGGAGTTATTAGAGCAAATCGGAACTAAACCTTTGTCTGCTCCTCAGTTTGAAGAACTTTGCGCACGCTTCTTTTACTCTGCATACCTGTTTAATCGCTTACCTGAATATGCAATTATGCCTGTTGAGGGGGCGATATATATTGATGCAATGCCACTAAAGGGTACATTGAATAAGCCATTGTTTGATCATTGGCAACATAAGACCTATGCACAGGTATTACAGGATTTCTGGAAACCATGGGGGCATAACTTGTTTGAGATCATTAAAGATCCTACAAAGCCTATTAGTTACTTTGAGCCATCAGCTTTACCAGAAACTAATTAGCCAATTTTGGCCATTAGTTGCATTAAGAAAGTTGGAATCGCTCCTGGAACCAATATGACCGTTATAATTAAGCCCGATAATGCACCAAAGAAGTGGGCATCGTGATTAATATTATCTCCGGCTTGTTTTGCAGCGTAGACACAATATAGTAGGTATAAAGGACCAAATACAATTGCCCAAATCGGAATTGGGAGTGGAAATATCATCATGGTTGAGAATGGGAAAAACAAAATACAGCTAAACAATACCGCGCTAATTGCCCCTGAAGCTCCTAAACTGTTATAACGAATATCGTTTTTGTGTTTAAGCACAGAGGGGATATCGCTGGCTATAAGGCTTATAAAGTAAATAATTCCGAAGTTTAATGATCCTATCGTACGCTCTAAAGTAGGCCCGAAAGAGAAAAGCGTAATCATGTTAAAGATCAGGTGCATCCAGTCGGCATGGATAAAGCCGCTGGTAATTAATGTATACATTTTATATCTCCTAGATACACTATAAGGATGCAGCATAAATTTTCCATATAAATTATGGTCATTAAAGGCATAAATACTTGTTAAAACAGTAACCAATAAGATAATTGATGTGACAGGCGTATTAAGGTATTCCATTGAAATGTTTTCAGTTTTAATATAAAGTTTTTGAAGAAAGACCTATCGATCCGAAGTGGTATCTAAAGCCGAGGGAAAAATAAGTATAAATATCGGGGTTGCCGTTTTTAAATGTAATAGAGGAGTCATCATAACCGTCTAAACCTTCCCCAAGAGTGATATTGCTTTGGTAGTTAACATTGATGCCGTATTTATAATATCCACTCCTGTTCATGAAGTTGAAATTGATTCCCAGGTTTAAAGGAATGTATAAGTCTTTTGATTTATCCAATCCAGGAAATGTAGAGCCATCACTTTTATTTATTCGCTGAATAAATTTCATGCTATTCATGATAACTCCCGCTCCTGCACCTATATAAAGTCCTTTTATTGCATTTGCAAACCCCGTTCGTTCGTAATCTATTAAGGCGCCAAGAGATACTTTTCCATTAAAGTTAAAGGCTTTGTAACGATTGGTAAATTGGCGTTTATAAGGATCTTTAAAGGCATCACCACCATTAATCTCTCCCATTTGTCCTTCAAAGCCTAAACTTATGAAAGGGCTGAAATAATAATCAAATGTTCCATAGCCTGCAGTGCCAAAATCGTTCTTTACCACATCTGCAAAAGATTGTGTAATTCCAACTCCTGCACCAATGGTCATTTTGTGAAAGTTTGACTGTGCCCGTGTATTAACACAAAGTAATAAGGCCAGTAACGAAGTTAAACCTAGTTTCAGATAGATCTTGTTTAAGTATGTGGTCAAAACTATAATCTTTATATAACTTTGTGCTTTTATAAGAGTATGCTAAAATATATAAATAAAAACAAATCCCTTCAAAACAGGTTCATAAAATACGTTCAGATAGATACGCAGTCCGACCCGACGTCACCAACTGTGCCGTCAACTGAGAAACAAAAGGACCTGGGTAGAGTTCTGGTAGCGGAATTATTAGACCTAGGTATAACTGATGCGCATCTTGATGAGTATGGTTATGTATATGCAACGATTCCTTCAAATACTGATAAAAAAGTTCCGGTAATCTGTTTTTGCTCGCACATGGATACTTCACCAGATTGCAGCGGTAAAAATGTGAAACCAATTATTCATGAAAATTACCAGGGACAAGATCTGGTATTGCCAGATGATAATTTGGTAGTGCTGAAAATGAAAGAACATGCTGACCTTAAAGATCAAATAGGTAATGATATCATCACTGCAGGCGGTACTACTTTACTAGGTGCGGATAACAAAGCAGGATTAGCTGAGATTATGGAGGCTGCAGCATTTTTAATGCAGAATCCTGAATTTAAGCATGGAGTTATTAAGATCTTATTTACCCCTGATGAAGAGATTGGTCGTGGTGTCGACAAGGTTAATCTTGAGAAGCTAGGAGCTGATTTTGCTTATACTGTTGATGGCGAAACTTTAGGCTCAATTGAGGATGAGACTTTCTCTGCCGATGGAGCTGTGCTGACAATTAAGGGGGTAAGTGCACATCCTGGTTTTGCTAAAGGGAAGATGGAAAGTGCGATTAAAATCTTGTCTGATGTAATAAGTTCGTTGCCGGCCGATTGTCTTTCTCCTGAATCTACGGAATTGAAAGAAGGCTTTATTCATCCAGTTGGTATTAGTGGTAATGTAGAAGAGGCGGAAGCTCGTTTTATTTTGCGTGCATTTAATGATGATGAATTAGCGGCAAATGGAGAATTGCTGGATGCTACCGTACAAAATATTATAGAGGATTTCCCAAGTTCTACTTATGAGTTAAAAATTACTGAGCAATATCGTAATATGAAACAGGTATTAGATCAGTATCCGCAGATTATTGAATACGGTATTGAGGCTATTAAGCGTGCAGGAATTACCCCTAAACAGCAAAGTATCAGAGGAGGTACCGATGGTTCTCGTTTATCGTTTATGGGCTTGCCTTGCCCAAATATCTTTGCCGGAGAACATGCTTTTCATGGGAAACAAGAATGGGCTTCTGTCCAGGATATGGAGAAAGCCGTTGAAACAATTGTTAATATTGCTGCAATCTGGGAAGAAAGAGCATAAGCTTGCACTTGTATAAAATTATTTTGCTAAAGACTAACGTGTGTTAATCAACACGCGTTAGTTTTGCTAAATATTGGTCAGAATCATCTTCAAAAATAATTTCTGCAGCCCATCCTGTGGCTTTCGCAATATCAATAAGGGTTTTCTGGTCTACATAGATCCATTTAAACCAATTGCCTTTTATACTTTTGTATTCGTATCTGAAGTTTATTTCACCAAAATAACCACTTTCAGGAAATGGGATTTCGAGGTATAAATAAGATAAGTCTGAACTATCAAAAACAAGCTGCCCATCTTTATTAATTAAATTTTTTGCTTGCTTTAAGAAGGCTTTTAAGCCAGGGATAGAGCCAGTAAGGCCAATGCCATTCATCATAAAAAGTAAGGTGTCAAATTTTTTCTCGCCATTTGCTACCTTATAGTTAAGGATATTCCCTTCTATTGCTTTTTTCAAGCCCCTTTGTTGCATAATGGTTACCGCAGAAGCTGAAATATCCATTCCTGTAATGTCAAAACCTCTTTTCTGAAGAATTAATGCATGACTGCCTACTCCAGCGCCAACATCCAGTACTTTTCCTTTGCAAAGTTCAAGGGCTTTCAGTTCCAGCTCCGGCATTTCATGCTCGTCTCTGAAATAAATGTCGACAGGCATTTCTTCTGGTTCATCATAAGAATTGTGTACCCATAGGGTTTCTGCCGGTGGTTTTAAAAACTGATCTTTTAAGGCTTCTCCAAAAACGTCCATGCGGCAAAGATAGAAAAGAGATTGTTTTAAAGCTCAAATTCCTGATGATACTCTGGGATAGATACGTTTTTAAATCCTGCATTTACAATGCGCTGGGCAAATTTTTGCTGGACATCATATTCGCCATGGACTAAAAACACTCGCTTTACTTTTTCTGGGTTCTGAACAGAAAGAAATTGTAAAAGATCTTCATAGTCACCATGTGCACTCATCGACTTAATAGATTGAACTTCGGCAAGTACATCATAATCTTGTCCGAAAAGCCATACCCGCTTTTGTCCGGCAATTAAACGACCTGCTAAGGAGCCTGGACTGGCATAACCTACCATGAGAATGGTGTTTTTGCGATCACTGATGTTATTCCTGATGTGGTGTCTTACCCTGCCGCCCTCGGCCATTCCTGATGAAGAAATGATCACGCAAGGTTGTGGATCATTATTTAGGGCTTTGGATTCGTCAACGCTTTCAATAAAGCGTAGCCCTTTAAATCCAAAGATGTCACGATCTACTTTCAGCACTTCTTTTACACCATTATTATATACATCGGGATGTTTTTTCAATACCTCTGTTGCTTCAAGGGATAGTGGACTGTCTACATAGTATGGTATGTTGGGTAATATCCCTTTTAATTCCAATGCATTTAAAGCGTATAACAATTCTTGCGTTCGACCAACGCTGAATGCAGGGATAATTACCTTCCCTCTTTTTTCCAGGCAAGTATGAGTAATAATTTTGCCAAGCATCGTTTCAATTGGTTCGAGATCGATATGTAGAGAGTCTCCATAGGTAGATTCCATGATAATGTAGTCTGCTTGCGGAAATCTTTGAGGGCTTTTTAATAGTAAGTCAACATATCTTCCAACATCACCACTAAAAGTAATCCGGGTTTGCTTACCATTTTCTTCTAAATGTAGGTGGATTGCAGCGCTACCAACAATATGTCCAGCATCGGTAAAACGGACTGATATATGTTCGTCTATTTTAAAATCCTGTTCGTATGGTATGGTTTTAAACTGTTGAAGAGTTTGTTGTACATCTTTATCATTATAAAGAGGCATCTCCTGATCTTCCTCTGTCTTCATTTTTCTGTTGGCATATTCCGCATCCTGCATTTGTATTTTTGCTGAATCAAGCAGAAGGATTTCTGCAAGATCTCTGGTTGGGGGGGTGCAAAAAATTGAACCATTGAAACCTTCTGCGACTAAACGTGGCAATAGGCCACAATGGTCAATATGCGCATGTGATAAAATGAGATAAGTGACCTTTTTAGGGTCAAATCCAAAGGATTCATTTAATTGATCAGTAATATCGCCCATACCCTGGAAAAGACCGCAGTCTAACAAGATTTGGGTACCATTAGTTAGTGTAATCAGGTGTTTGCTGCCTGTAACGGCACGTGCTGCACCATGGAAAGCGACTTTCATTAATCTTTACTATGCTCTTACTTTAGAAATGGTATCTTTTACTTGGTCAGTTACATCTGCTATTCTATCTTTTGAAGCATCTATTAGGTCACAAAACCAGTTAGATACCTTGTCTTTCATTTCTTCGTTTTTATCAGAAGCTAATATTAATGCTACTGCCGCGCCTAAGGCCGCACCTGCTAGTACGCCCGCGATTATTTTTGTTTCTTTCTTCATCTTAATACTATTTTGATTTTGTAAATGTGCGTATGCATTGGCATTGATACGCATTTGCTTGTAATATAAACAAAAATAGCGCCGAATAGTTTGGGGAAGGTGGATTCTATTGATATTTGTTTAAAATCTATTTACAAGTAACCCACATTTAGGTTTGCTTAGTTAAGTAAGTGATTGAAAGTATAAGCAATGAATGTAAGAAACACAAATTTGAGATAAAAAAAAGGTTGATCATCGTTTTATCAATGATCAACCTTTAAAATGATTGTAGTTGTTATTTTACACGCGTGCCCTCAAAACTGAATAAAGCATCTTGGAAGTTGTTTAATAATGTCATTTCTATATTTGAATCCGATAAGAACGCAAATGAAAGAGCTCTACTAGTCCCAGAGGTTGACATATAAGTCTTATTCATATCAATATAAAGGAAATTAGAAAAGGTAAGTTCTGTAAAAGAAGGATCGCCAATAGGCTGAACAACTACTTCGTTAGCCGCTTTTCTCGTTACTTTGACTTTTGCATTTGGATAATCAACAGAGCCAATTGATAGTTTTCCCTGGTAAGTTCCTTGTACCTCAGCTGATTTATCTGTGTTTTGAACCTCTTCTTTTTTCTTGCTGCAGGAAGTTACTAATACTGTAAATAATAATAAAACTGGTAATAATGCTTTTTTCATAATAAATAATTAGGGTTAAAAATGATTAACCGAGCCATCAGAAAAAATTATGCCAAAGGAGCTTAATTAGTTCATAGATTTTAAGATAAATTATGTGTTTAAACATTTAGATTATCTTTAATCGGCTGTAAATTAAAAAAGTAAGGGGAATAATATTTAATAAAGACAATCTGGGTTTTTGAAAGAAATTTTGGCGAGATATTGAGAAAATGAAATGATTCGTATATAAAAGGAAACAGGGACGATCTTTCGAAACGTCCCTGTTATAAAGATGGTCGATCCACCACAGATCAACCTAAACCAAACAAACTGCAACTATAACGGAGAATGTTGAGGAAAAGTTTGAAGAGTAAAAAATAAAAACATTTCAATGACAAAAGGAAAAATAACCATTCTTATTCAGAGCCTGGCATCTTTTGCTGAAGAAGCAAAAGCGCCTAAGGTCTCTTCAAAGAAGGTGATTTTTCTGTAAGCAGGGAGGCGAAGCAGGATGTATTGCTTGGGTGTTTTTGTTATAGAAGTGTGTCTGTTGGTTGTTGAGTTTGGTGTGATAGAATTTTTATACCGTCAAGTGTTTGACAATTAAATATTTCTATCTATCTTTGCAGTCCCTAAAAATTAGGGGGAATAAATAATTGTTTAACAAATTAAATACAAGCAAGTGAATACGTTAAGTTACAAAACTGTCTCTGCCAATGCAAAAACTGTTAACAAACAGTGGGTTGTTGTGGATGCTGAAGGCGAGATTTTGGGGCGCTTGTCATCGAAGATCGCTATGATCATCCGTGGTAAAAACAAGCCTGAGTACACCCCACACGTAGACTGCGGTGATAACGTTATCGTTATTAATGCAGACAAGATTAAGTTGACCGGAAATAAAATGAACGACAAAGTTTATATTTCTTATACTGGTTATCCAGGTGGTCAGCGTTTCATTTCTCCAAAAGAGTTAATGGCGAAACATCCTAAACGTGTTATTGAGAAGGCTGTGCGCGGTATGTTACCTAAAACTAAATTAGGTGCAAAATTGTACACAAACCTTTTTGTTTATGCTGGTGCTGAGCATCCTCACGCAGCACAATCACCAAAAACCATTAAACTTTAATTAAAGAAGAGATGTCAGTTACTAACACTTCAGGAAGAAGAAAAACTGCAGTTGCCCGTATCTACTTAAAAGAAGGCAACGGCACTATTACCGTAAATGGTAAAGATCACAAAGAATATTTCCCAACATTGCCTTTACAATACATTGTTAACCAATCATTCACAGTATCTGAATTAGTTGGTCAGTATGATGTAACTGTAAATGTTGCCGGTGGTGGCGTTAAAGGTCAGGCAGAAGCTGTTCGTTTAGCTATTGCTAAAGCTATTGTTGAATTAGATGCTGAGAAAAAACCAGCATTACGCGCTAAAGGGTTGATGACCCGTGATATGCGTATGGTTGAGCGTAAGAAACCAGGACGCAAGAAAGCACGTAAGAAATTCCAATTCAGTAAACGTTAATCTTAAGGAGACAAAACAATGGCAAGAACTACATATCAAGACTTACTGGATGCAGGTGTACACTTTGGTCACCTTACCCGTAAATGGAACCCAAAAATGGCACCATACATTTTCATGGAGCGCAATGGTATCCACATTATAGATTTAAATAAAACTTTAACTAAAACTGAAGAAGCTGCTTCAGCAATCAAACAGATCGTTAAATCTGGTCGTAAGATTCTTTTCGTAGCTACTAAGAAACAAGCTAAAGAAATCGTTGCAGAGCAAGCGAAAAAAGTAAATATGCCTTACGTAACTGAGCGTTGGTTAGGTGGTATGTTAACTAACTTTGCGACTGTACGTAAGTCAATTAAAAAGATGGTTACCATCGATAAAATGACTAAAGATGGAACTTACTCGATTCTTTCTAAGAAAGAGCGTTTAATGATCCAACGTGAGCGTATCAAATTAGAAAGCTTATTAGGTGGTATCGCGGATTTAAACCGTTTGCCAGCTGCTATCTTCTTAATTGACGTTAAAAAAGAGCACATCGCGGTTAGTGAAGCGTTGAAATTAAACATTCCAACTTTTGCAATGGTAGATACCAACTCTGATCCTTCTAACATCGATTTCCCTATTCCAGCGAATGATGATGCTACTAAATCTATTTTCTTAATTACTGATGTAATCATCAAAGCAATTGAAGAAGGTTTAGATGAGCGCAAACGCGAAAAAGACGAGGAAACTGAAAAAGAAGCGGTAGCTGCTAAAGCTGCTGCTGATGCTCCGGAAGCCGCTGCGCCAGGTGCAAGAAGAAAAAAGGTTGAAGCTGATACTACTGAAGAAGGTACAAGCGAAGAAGCTTAAATAATATAACGGGGTTGTGTATGGTGCGTTGCAGTTTATACTACAACAAGTCGTGCACAACCCTTATTTTTTGATCATAATTTAAAAGGAAATAAAATGTCTACAGTACAAATTTCTGCAGCTGATGTAAACAAATTGCGCCAACAAACTGGTGCTGGTATGATGGACTGCAAAAAAGCATTAATCGAAGCTAACGGTGATTTCGAAGCTGCGGTTGATTTTTTACGTAAAAAAGGAGCTAAAGTAGCTGCATCTCGTCAGGATCGTGATTCTAATGAAGGTGTTGTTATCGCTAAAGTTACTGCTGATGGTAAACGTGGTGTTGTAGTTGAATTAAACTGCGAGACTGACTTTGTTGCTAAAAATGCTGACTTCGTAGCTTTAGCTAACAAATTCGCTGATTTAGCTATCGATGCTAATCCTGCTTCAGTAGAGGAACTTTTAGCGCTTGAAATTGACGGACAAAAAGTATCTGATATTATCGTTGAAAATACAGGTAAAATCGGTGAGAAAATTGGTATTTCTAAATTTGAAACCGTTGCTAGTGATTTAGTTGTTCCTTACATCCACGGTAACTACCGTTTAGGTGTATTGGTTGCTTTAAACCAAGCTGTTGCTGGTGCTGAAGAAGCAGGTAAAGACGTAGCTATGCAAATTGCAGCTATGAACCCTGTTGCTTTAGATAAAGCTGATGTTGATGCTACTACTATTGAGCGTGAAACTGAAATTGCTAAAGATCAAATCCGTGCAGAAGGTAAGCCAGAAGAAATGGTTGAAAAAATTGCTGCTGGTAAATTGAATAAATTCTACAAAGACAATACTTTGTTGAACCAGGAATTTGTTAAAGATTCATCTAAAGATGTACGTAAATTCTTAAATGAAGTTGCTAACGGTTTAACTGTTGTTGCTTTCAAACGCGTACAATTAGGAGCTTAATATTTAATTAATTTTTTGAAAGAGGGCGTCTTTAGATGCCCTCTTTTGTTTTAGGGTAAAAATAAAAAGCAATAGCTGTTATTTACCCCAAGCCTTTTCCAGAAGTTCGAGCCTCTCTGGATTTATAGGGTCAAAGTCCTTCAGGTTATATACTTTAAATGGTTGTAATCCCGCTTTAGTGAGCTTTGCATTTTCAAGTTGTGCCTCTCCTGTTTTTTTGTATTCATTCTTTGTCAGGACCAGAAAGTCGACATACAGATATTCTATATTCTTATATTCTCCTGTGCTGCTTATCGAAATCTCACGGTCGGTATCAAATGAAACTTGTATAATGCGATCTTTCAACATCCAAACTACATAACCCTCATTGCCATAGTCTAATAAATAGGCCGCATAGTCCATTACTGGAGTGCTTTGTCTGGACATTTCCTTTTGCTCAGGTGTCATGTTCTTTGTAAATTCAGCCTCTACTTCAGCATTTTTTCGGTCATGCTCCTGCATTTCAAAGGTTTTTCCATATTTTTTGAAAAGTTTGTTCAGTAAAGAGTCTAACCCCGTTTTATGCTCGAATTTGGTTTTTCCAATTATTGCAGTAAGTTTTTTCTGGGCATCTGTTTCTAAAACCACCTGATTAAAATAAATAGAGTCAAACTGTGCAATGCTGTCGGTTACAATAGTTTTGAGTACATACCTTTCCTCCGGAAACTTGAAATAATGCTGGTCTCTGATAGGGCCGCTAAAATCTTCATTTTTACCATATAGAAATACTTCGTAATTATTTCCGTTAAAGCCGGTTTCTGTAGTGTCTAGTAGTTTAGAGACTAACTGTTCGATGTTTTCATTAAAAGTGACTTTTGCGAAGTCAAAGTTGCCACCTTTAGTTAAGATTGAAGGCTGTACAAAAGCAGCAGTTTTGTTTGGATTTTGCTTACAAGAAAGTAGAGAAATTGATAATAATGCAGGTAATAAAAGATAAAAGAAATAGGAGAAGCTACTTTTCATTGAGAAAGTTGTTTATAAGATTGATTCTACTTGTATTTTGAGCGTTTCGTCACTAAGATAATTATTGTACACAAATTTTCTTCACCTTATCTTTGGATACAACAACCGAAATATTATGATCGCAATTACCAACTGTAAGCTTCTTAAAGAAAATACATTGCTTTCTGATCAGACTGTACTGATTGAAAATGGAAGGATCGCTAAGATCTCTAATGAAAAGGTTCCTGATAGATTTCAACAGATTGATGCGGCTGGTGACTTATTATGTCCGTCATTTATTGATCTTCAGATTTATGGTGGAGGTGGGGCACTCTTTTCTGCTTATCCTACAGTAGACAGTCTAAGGAAGATGGATGATGACTTGATGAGTAAAGGAACTACGAGTTTTCTGGCTTGTGTAGCGACAAATACGATGGAGGTTATCTACCAATGTCTGGATGCTGCAAAAGAATACAGATCCAATACAAAAGGTTTTTTAGGCTTGCATTTGGAAGGTCCTTATCTAAACCCCAAGAAAAGAGGTGCACATATTGAAGCTTATATCCATAAGGCAGAACTTGATGAAGTAAAACGTTTGATTGAATATGCTGACGGCACTGTGAAAATGATGACCATGGCTGCCGAACTTCAGGATGATGAAGTCATTAATTATTTGTTGGATAATCAAGTGCTTTTGTCATTAGGGCATAGCGATGCTAATTTTGAGCAGGCTACGGAGGCTTATAACAAAGGATTTAAGACAACGACACATTTATTCAATGCGATGCCTTCGATTCATCACAGGGCTCCTAATTTACCTGTAGCGTTATTTAATCACTCTACTGCAATGTCAAGTATTATTGTAGATGGTAATCATGTTGACTTTGAAGTAGTGAAAATGAGTTATAAGCAGATGAAAGAACGTTTGTTTTTAATTACTGATGCAGTCTCAGCGTGTAATACTGGGCCTTATCAACATGCGCTTTCAGGGGATAAGTTTATTACTGCTGACGGAACGTTATCGGGATCAAATATCACTTTGTTGCAAGCTGTTCAGAATTGTGTGCAATATTGTGGAATTCCTTTAAATGATGCCATAGATATGGCTTCTTTATACCCTGCAAAACTGATGGGAATGGTTAATGAGCTAGGATCTTTGCAAATTGGAAATCGGGCTAACCTGCTGTTACTGACGTCGGAACTTGAGCTTAAGGAAGTATTTGTGGATGGTTTGCAAATTTGATCACTCATTAATTAAAACAATTAGTTATTTTTGGAGCCATGAAATATAAACGGATCCTGCTAAAACTAAGCGGCGAGTCGCTGATGGGCGAAAAGCAATATGGTATTGATAATGAGGTTGTAAGACAGTATGCTGAAGATATTAAAGCAGTACATGCACAAGGCCTTGAAATAGCAATCGTTATTGGTGGAGGCAATATTTTTAGAGGATTAAGTGCTGAAAAATCAGGTATGGATCGTGCTCAGGCAGATTACATGGGAATGCTTGCCACAGTAATTAACAGTATGGCATTACAGGATGCATTGGAAAAAGTAGGCCTTAAAACACGCTTACTTACTGCAATTAAAATGGAACAAATCTGTGAGCCATTTATCCGCAGAAGAGCAGTACGCCACCTTGAAAAAGGACGTATTGTAATTTTTGGTGCTGGTACAGGAAATCCTTATTTTACAACAGATTCTGCGGCAGCTTTACGTGCAATTGAAATTAAAGCAGATGTGGTATTGAAAGGGACACGTGTAGATGGAATTTATACAGCTGATCCTGAAAAGGATCCTGGTGCTGTAAAATATAAAGAGATATCTTTCAAAGAGGTTTACGCCAAAGGATTGAATGTAATGGACATGACTGCATTTACACTTTGTGAAGAGAATGAATTGCCGATTATCGTTTTTGATATGAATAAAACAGGTAATTTCATGAAAATCGCAAATGGTGATGAGATTGGGACACTTGTTAAGAACTGATGCTAAATAAATTTTATAATTTTGGTTAAATTTTACAAACGATGAATGACCTCATAAAGAAACAATTACAAGATGCCCAGGCAAACATGGACAAGGCGATTGACCATTGTGAATCTGAATTGACTAAAATCCGCGCAGGAAAAGCTTCTGCAGGAATGTTAGACGGCATATTTGTAGATTATTATGGTAGTGCTACTGCTTTATCTCAGGTAGCCTCTATCAATACACCAGATGCACGCACTTTACTTGTTCAGCCTTGGGAGAAAAATATGTTGGTGCCAATTGAGCGAGCCATCATGGAAGCAAACATTGGGATCAACCCTCAGAATGATGGTGTTGTAATCCGTCTGGTTGTTCCTCCTCTAACAGAAGAGCGTAGAAAGGATTTGGTTAAAAAGGTTAAAGAGGAAGCTGAACGTGGTAGAATTACTGTTCGCAATATCCGTAAAGATGCCAATGAGAAAATTAAAAAATTAAAAACTGAAAGTGTCTCTGATGATGAGATCAAAACAGGAGAAGGCGAAGTTCAGAAAATAACTGATGCTTACATCCTTAAGGTTGATAAGCACGCAGAAGCAAAGGAAAAAGATATCATGACCGTTTAATAACGGATTATAATCTACTTGTAAATAAAAGGGAATGAAAATAATGCTTCATTCCCTTTCTTTATTTTTGACAAATTTTTTGAATCATTTACGATCTTTACAACCTAATCTTTGCTCTTGTTGTTTAGTGCTTTTTGCCCCTTAATACAAACATATGAAGATTTTATTTAGCTATTTAAAAAACTATAAAGGACTAATATTTCTGGCCTTGTTTCTGGCCGCGGTTAACCAGATATTTTCATTCCTGGATCCTTATGTGTTTCGTTTGATTATCGATAAATATGTAACCAATTATAAAGATTTTACCACAGATGAGTTTATAAAAGGTGCTGGCGTACTTATCCTGTTAGCTATGGGGGCCGCAATGGTATCTCGTATTGCCAAAAACTTTCAGGATTATTATGTAAATGTAATTACGCAACGATTGGGGGCTCAGATTTATTCTGATGGTTTGGCACATTCACTTGAGTTGCCTTATCAGGTGTTCGAAGATCAGCGAAGTGGTGAGACGCTTGGGATTTTACAAAAGGTCAGAATCGATACAGAAAAGCTGGTGCAGGCAGCAATTAATGTTTTATTTACCAGTATTGTAGGAATCATCTTTGTTACCGTTTATGCTATCTCGGTTTATTGGGTAATTGCAGTAGTTTATTTTGCCGCGATTCCTTTGCTTGGCTTTTTAAGCTCTGTTTTAAGTAAGAGAATTAAGAAAGTACAAAAGACTATTGTTGCAGAAACAACATCATTAGCAGGCTCAACTACAGAATCGCTCCGCAATATCGAACTGGTTAAAAGTTTAGGTTTGGCAAAGCAGGAGATCAACCGCTTAAATACAACTACCATTAAAATTCTAGGTTTGGAACTTAAAAAAGTGAAGTATATCCGTAGTCTGAGCTTTATACAGGGAACTTTTGTGAACCTGTTGCGCAATGGATTACTGTTCCTGATGATGTACCTGATTTTTGCTGGACGGATTACGGTGGGCGAGTTCTTCTCTCTGTTTCTATATTCTTTCTTTATTTTTGGTCCGCTTCAGGAGTTGGGAAATATCATTAATATTTACAGGGAGACAGAGGTGTCACTCAATAATTTTGAGCGAATCATGTCAATGCCTAAAGATAAGAAACCAGACAATCCGGCGACATTGACAAAAATTACCGAGTTAGAGTTTGAAGATGTCGGCTTTAAACATCAATCAGCTACGACAAATGCATTAAATGGAATTAGTTTTAAAACCGGAATTGGTGAGACAGTTGCTTTTGTTGGCCCGTCGGGATCTGGCAAGACAACATTAGTTAAGTTGTTGGTAGGGCTATATGGTCCAAAATCAGGAGATATCAAATACAATGGCATCACAGGAAAAAATATAGACCTGGATGTGCTGAGGGAGAAAATCGGATTTGTAACCCAGGATACTCAATTGTTTTCTGGAACCATCAGGGAGAACTTACAATTTGTGAGGCCGAATGCTACAGATGAAGAATGTATGCGGGTATTGAAACAAGCTGCTTGTCAGAATCTTTTGGCAAGGGCAGATAAAGGCTTAGACACCGTGATTGGTGAAGGTGGTGTGAAAGTATCAGGAGGTGAGAAGCAACGTTTATCTATTGCCCGTGCATTGCTGCGCAAGCCGGATATTCTGGTGTTTGATGAGGCGACTTCATCATTGGATTCATTGACTGAAGAAGAGATTACAGCGACGATCAGGGAGGTGTCTGATATCGACAACCATATCACTATTTTAATAGCACACAGGCTCTCTACAATAAAACATGCAGACAGGATTTATGTGCTTGAAAAAGGTAATGTGATAGAACAAGGCACACACAATGAACTGGTTGCTCTGAATGGGTTGTATTACGCGATGTGGAGACAACAAATCGGAGAGCGCCTGACTTCAGCGTAATTTATCGGAATTTGAAAAGGGGCTATCTCACCTGATCGTAAAAATCAAGGTACGCCTCTCTCATATCTTCAGCCTGGTTTATGGCAGCAGATACCGCTATGCCAAAAATACCAGTGTTCATCAGCGGATCAACATCACTTAGGGTAACACCCCCAACTGCAAGTACTGGTAAATCAATGTTCAAATTTTTTAGGGCTGTCATTGCTTTTTCATAACCTTCAACACCTAATAGTGGAGCATTGTTAGGTTTGGTGAGAGTGGTGTAAAAGGGGCCATAACCAGCGTAATCTGCACCTTCCCGGGCTATACGAATTAATCCTTCAAGGGTAGTGGCAGAGCCGCCAATAGTCATGTCTTCTCCCAATTTTTCGCGTAATTTTCCAAAATCAGCATCAAAGTCTTCGATATGAAAACCCTGAATGTCGGCCTTGCCGGCTAAATGTATATGATCTGTAACGATCAGGGTAGCTCCCCAATCGTCACAGATTTCTGCAATAGCATTGATATCTTCCAGAAGTTCATCGTCATTTTTAGTTAAACAACGATACTGAATCCACTTGGCGCCAGCTGAGCAGGCAATTTGTGCTTGTTCAATATGACTAAGTTTTTGAATATCGTGTGTAATAAACTGTAGTTTCTCGATGTACTTCTTCATGATAATGTATACTGTTGGATTTAGAATTTTAGATTAAGCGAAAGTAGGAAATTTGTTCCAGCCTGTGGGAAGTAAAAGTTTTCAGTAACCGTAGCCCAAGGATAAATTGAGCTGTAGGTGTATCCGTTACTCTCGTATTTCTTGTCGAGGATGTTGTTAACCAATAAACCTACATTGATGTTTTTGATCCCTTTTAAGCTAAAGTCATAGCCAAGACGGGCATTGTTAACCCAATAAGCATCCAATTTGCGATTGTCATTTTGGGTGTTGTCCATAAACTGCTTGCTCACATATTTGCTTTGCCATGCCACAGCCAATCCTGCTAAAGGTTTGTATACCAGCTCTCCAAAAAGTACGGTGTTGGGCGAGAAAGAAATATCAGGGTTTGCATAGTTAGTGGCTTGTACATTGATCAGGTCAAAATTGGCATCATATTCAGATACATAATCGATGTAGTTTTTGATCTTGTTTCTGCTTAAAGCTGCATTGGCATTCACTGCAAACTTAGAACTGATGATGTAAGAAGCATCAAGCTCAACACCAATACGTGAGCTTTTGTCTACATTCTGACGGTAAGGATCACCCCCGTCATTCACCTCTCCGGTAAAAATCAGTTGATCTTTATAAAACATGCCATATACGTTAACACCAGCATTGAAATCAGTGTTTTTAATGCGATATCCTGCTTCAATATTATTTAGACGCTCTGATTTGGGCACAGCTAATCCTGCTTTTAAATTGATAAAATCATCGCGGTTTGGTTCCTTATTCGCAACGCTGAATGAAGCATAGAAATTACTTTCGGTGTTTAAGAAATAGGTAGCCCCAAATTTAGGATTAAAGAAGTTATAGGTATTGTGGAAATCAAGGGTATTGCGGTTTTTGTCCAGGCCAGTGATGTCATAACTAACATTCCTGTATTGCAGATCTGCAAATAAGCTTAATTCACTAATTGGGCTATAATTTACTTTTGCATAGGTGTTGAAATCATCCTTATCTCCATTGCCATCATAATAATGGTAGTCGTTGGTTGCAGTTGATGCATATTGAGCCCAAATGATTTCGCCAAAGTGTTTACCTCTGTATTGGTTGTATGCACCACCAAGTGTAAAGCTTAAATCAGATTTCGGTGTATAATTAAAGGCATAAGTTACGCCGTAAAAATCATTATCTAACCAGCGACGACGGACCAGGTCGGTCTTTGTCACGTCAATACCACCCACATTTGCATTAGGCAAACCATATTTTGTAAATTTCTGCTGGTTTTTATATTCTTCATAATAGCCTTTACCATCTGTATAATGCAAGGCTCCATTAAATGAGAATTGCTCATTAAACTGTTTGGCATATAAAGCCTGGTAGTGTGTTTGATTATAATTATCGTTCTGATCTTTATAGGTAAACTGATTATATGTTCTGTTGTTCGAGTTGAATAAGTTATCGCGATCAGCCTCAGTATAATATAAGTAATCTAAGTTGTTTTCGTAATGCGTTTGCAGTCCTGCTAAATCACCTCTCAATTTTGCTTCTGGAACGCCATTCCATGCCTGATAAGTTTTTTCTGAACCGCCAAATACGTTGATTCTTAATAGATCTGTTTTTCCGTGGTAAGCACCACTTAAGAAGTAGGACTTAAGATCAGCCGCGGCGCGGTCAATAAATCCATCAGATTTTATTCTGGATAAGCGCCCATCAAAACTCCATTTATTATCGATTAATCCCGTACCTAGTTTAACTGTGTTTTTTAAGGTATTAAATGAACCGAAAGTATTATTAAGTTCTGCATAGGCTACATCAGACGAGGATGTTGTTTGAATATTTACACTACCACCAAATGCACCAGCACCGTTGGTCGAGGTACCAACACCACGCTGAATCTGGATGTTGTCGACAGAAGAAGCAAAATCAGGCATGTTGACCCAGAAAACACCTTGACTTTCACTATCATTATAAGGAATGCCATTCACTGTCACATTTACCCTACTTGCATCACTGCCACGGATACGTATTCCTGTATAGCCCACACCTGCACCAGCGTCGGAAGTTACAATAACACCGGGCGTGTTGTTTAAGATAAAAGGTAAATCCTGACCGAAATTGTTTTTTTCAATTTCTGCTTTGTCGATGTTTTTGTAAGTTGTAGCCGATTTTTCTGTCGCCCTAGTGGCCTTTACAATCACTTCATCAGCAAGGAAAGCAGCTGGAATCAAGATAAAATCTAAAGTTTCATCAGCACTGATCTTTATTGTTTTTTCAATCGTTTTATACCCGATATAGCTTGCTGTAAAGGTATAATTCCCGGCCTTTAAATTGTCAAACTGATATTTTCCTTGTCCATCGGTAGTCATACCTGTAGCTTTATTTTTAAGCCTTATGGATGCTCCAGGTAGTGCTTTGCTTGATTTTTCGGATACTGTTCCTGAAATACTGAACTGAGCTGTTGCCAGAACCGGCAATAGCAACATCGCCATTACGGCAATCATTAATCTTTTCAATTTTTTAATTTTTAGTAAAACCACTGCAAGTAAGGGGTACTTACAGTCCAGTTAAACTCCATAACTCCAATCCCTACGCCGGCATTATCCGGATCAGGTGCATACATCTTTGTACAGATGTAATGGGTATGCTCTCAGCCTGTTTTTGTGTTTTAGCAAAACAAGGCACCCCCTTTTGATGTCGCAAATGTACTCGCTTATTTGATGAATACCAAGAAATGAAGTTTTTGTTACGTTGTAGAGATAAATTGATCAACTGCGGCAATTGCATTTTCCAGCCTGTTTTCTATTCCGCCAATAAGCTTGTAGTTTGCATTCAGCGCTTTGAGCTCTTGATGCCAGACATTCATAAAGTGTTCACGTTTATTAGGAAAATCACGTAAGGGGTCTTCTTGCCAGGGTAGGTCGATGTCCATTAAAAGGTATAAATCATAATGATATTTCGGAAGAGCCTCTGATACAATTTCTGGGGTTTCACCAAATACCTCATCACTCCATATTTTTACGGTAAGGAATGTCGTGTCGCAAAATATAAGGTCTTTTTGTGCAACTGCCAGTATTGATTCTTCAAGGGCAACTTGTCCGTGGAACATATTAATTTCATCCTGCAGATTACATGGTTCTGTTAGTGCTGCGCAATAATAACGTGCATATTCAGGTACCCACAAAGTGTTGTAATGTGCGGCCAGTTGCTGTGTAATGGTAGATTTTCCTGTACTTTCAGGTCCAACAATTGCTATCTTTTTAAATTGCTTGTTCACGGTAGTTCCTCCTCCAGTCTAAATATCCTTTAATAGCAATGACCACCAGAAACGCATAAAATATTGCGCTTAGGTTTAGGTTTTTATAGATGTATAATGGGATATAGCAAATATCAACAATAATCCAGAGTATCCAGTTTTGCAAAATCTTCCTGGTCAGTAACATTTGAGCAACAAAGCTCATAGCAGTACAGAAGCCGTCTTCATAAGGAACATCTGTATTGGTAAAGTGGTCGAGGAAAAGACCCAGTAAAGCAGATAAGACCAATATGGAAAGTCCTGCCAGTAACCATCCATTTCTGCTTAAGTTTTCGATTGGTTTATCATTGTTTACCTCTTTTTTCCTCCAATAGTACCATCCATATAAAGCGGTAAACAGAAAATAAAACTGAAGTGCCATATCTCCATACATCCTTGCTTCAAAAAAGACAAAAGCATAAGCAATTACACTGATGATAGATATGGGCCAACTCAAAATACTTTCTTTAGTTGCAAGATAGATACATGTGAAGCCAGTGATTACTCCCAGCCATTCAGGCCATGTAGTATGTTTAAACTGATCAACGATTAATTGAAGAAATTGATGGGCTTCAAATAGCATGGTCAAAAGTAATGACCTGATTTGATTAAAAAAACTGATATCAAATTTTATGAAACTTTAAAGCGCTGAGATGTATTAAAAAGTGCTAATTTGCGTTATCAAATAGAGCATTGTTTAAAGGGTGTATTAAAAACAATAAATAGATGAAAAGAACAGCTATAAATTATTTTATGATAACAGGACTAGCTATTATTCTGTTTTCTTTCTCTTTTATTAAAACTGGAAATATTCGTGGAAAAGTACTCCCAGCCGGAGCTGCATCAGAGGTTTTTGCTGTACTAGGTGTTGATACCTTAAAAACAACTGTTAGCAATGGGAATTTTGCTTTTCAAAATATTAAAACAGGAACATATACTATCCTTGTAAAAGCGATTTCGCCATATCAGGATGCATCTATAAAAAATGTGGCCGTAATAGATAGTGTAACTACGGATGTTGGAGTGGTTAAACTTCAGTAGTAAGAGTTTTATTCTTAGCGTATTAGCAGGTTTTCAAGGTCTCCTTTCGTATTTGTTATGGTTTTTTAAAAAATACCTTATTTTTAATGTGCAAAACTGTATCTTTGCATCCCGACAGATAAGTCGGAGCATTACATCCTATCACAGGAATACCTCTCAACTATTCTGATCAGAAACTGCATTTTTTACCACTATTTATAACATTAGACTTTTTAAAGCCTTATGCCTAAAGACACCTCCATACGCTCAGTACTAATTATCGGATCTGGACCTATCATCATTGGTCAAGCTTGTGAATTTGATTATTCAGGATCTCAAGCCGCATTATCATTAAAGGAAGAGGGGATCGAAGTATCGATCATTAACTCTAATCCTGCAACAATTATGACCGACAAGGTGATTGGCGATCATGTTTACCTTTGGCCTTTAACTGTGGATTCAATTGAGCAGATCTTACAAGAACGCAAAATTGATGCTGTATTACCTACAATGGGTGGACAAACTGCATTGAACCTTTGTATAGAGGCAGACGAGCGTGGGGTTTGGGAGAAATATGGAGTTAAAGTAATCGGTGTTGATGTTGCTGCAATCGAAAAAACTGAAAACCGTGAGGCTTTCCGCCAGTTGATGGTAGATATAGGTGTAGGGGTTGCTACTTCGAAAATTGCAAACTCTTTCCTTGAAGGAAAAGAAGCAGCGCAGGAAATTGGTTATCCACTTGTAATTCGCCCTTCATATACGCTGGGTGGTTTTGGTGGCGGTTTCGTGCACAAGAAAGAAGAGTTTGATCAGGCTTTACAACGTGGACTTGAGGCTTCTCCAACCCATGAGGTTTTGGTAGAGCAAGCGGTTTTAGGATGGAAAGAATATGAGTTGGAGTTGTTGAGAGATAGTAATGACAATGTGATCATTATCTGTTCCATCGAAAACTTCGATCCTATGGGTATTCACACAGGTGATTCAATCACAGTGGCTCCTGCAATGACATTATCTGATCGTTGCTACCAGGATATGCGTAACCAGGCTATCAAAATGATGCGTGCGATAGGAAACTTTGCTGGTGGTTGTAA
This sequence comes from Pedobacter sp., assembly GCF_041645105.1. Classification (GTDB taxonomy): domain Bacteria; phylum Bacteroidota; class Bacteroidia; order Sphingobacteriales; family Sphingobacteriaceae; genus Pedobacter. Next base: position 971,769 of record NZ_JBAZQQ010000001.1, on the reverse strand, counting down.
CGTACAGTTCTCAGTTAACCCTGATAATGACGAGATCATTGCGATCGAGATTAACCCAAGGGTTTCTCGCTCTTCAGCTTTAGCTAGTAAGGCAACGGGTTATCCAATCGCTAAAATAGCTGCTAAACTTGCTATCGGTTATAACCTTGACGAGTTAGAAAATCAAATTACTAAAACTACATCTGCATATTTCGAGCCTACACTTGATTATGTAATTGTGAAAGTTCCTCGCTGGAACTTCGATAAATTTAAAGGCGCAAACATGGAACTGGGCTTACAGATGAAATCTGTAGGAGAGGTAATGGCCATCGGACGTACTTTCATAGAGGCGCTGCAAAAGGCTTGTCAGAGTTTAGAAATTGGCAGAGCTGGCTTAGGTGCTGATGGTAAACATAATCGCAGTATTGATGAGATCATGCATGGTCTTGAGCATGCTAGCTGGAATCGTTTATTCTTGATTAAAGATGCAATGAGCATGGGTGTGCCTTTGGAGTCGATCCGTAAGGTTACACGTATTGATAAATGGTTCTTATCGCAAATCCAGGAGCTAGTGAACCTGGAGGTAGAACTGAAACGCTACTCATTAAACAATATCCCTAAAGATTTCTTCTTCACATTGAAACAAAAAGGGTTCTCTGATATTCAGATTGCTTACCTACTTGGGAATGTAACTGAAGATGAGGTTTATGAGCGTAGAAAATCATTAGGTATCAAACGAGTTTATAAAATGGTTGATACTTGTGCTGCGGAGTTCCCTGCACAAACACCATATTACTACTCAACTTTCGAGGAAGAGAACGAATCTCATCCATCTGATAAAAAGAAAATAATTGTATTGGGTTCTGGACCTAACCGAATCGGTCAAGGTATAGAGTTCGATTACTCTTGTGTACACGGTCTATTGGCGGCTAAGGAAACCGGTTTTGAAGCAATCATGATCAACTGTAATCCTGAAACTGTATCTACAGACTTTAACATGGCTGATAAATTATACTTTGAGCCAGTGTTCTGGGAGCATGTACGTGAGATCATTGAACTAGAGAACCCAGTGGGTGTAATTGTTCAATTGGGTGGTCAGACCGCCTTAAAGATGGCTGAAAAGCTGCATGAGAATGGTATCAAAATCATCGGAACTTCATACAATGATATGGATGTGGCTGAAGATAGAGGACGTTTCTCTGATTTGTTAAAAGAACTTGATATTCCTTATCCTAAATATGGCGTTGCAGAAAATGCTGAAGAAGCAATTGTTGTGGCAAATGAAGTAGGTTACCCGGTATTGGTTAGACCAAGTTATGTATTGGGTGGACAAGGGATGAGCATTGTGATAAACGATGAGGACCTTGAAAAGGCAGTAGTGAAATTATTAGGAGATCTTCCTGGTAATCGTGTATTGATTGATCACTTCCTGGATAGAGCAGAAGAAACGGAGTCAGACTCAATCTGCGACGGAGAAGATGTTCACATCGTAGGGTTAATGGAGCACATTGAGCCGGCGGGTATTCACTCTGGAGATTCTTTCGCTGTATTGCCACCATTCAGTTTGTCTGAAAAGGTAATGAACGATATGGAGACTTACTCTAAAAAGATTGCAAAGGCATTAAACGTAGTTGGATTGTTAAACATTCAGTTTGCAGTAAAGAATGAAAAGGTTTATGTGATCGAGGCAAATCCAAGAGCTTCAAGAACGGTTCCTTTCATCGCGAAGGCTTACGATGTTCCTTACATTAACATTGCGGCTAAAGTGATGTTAGGAGTGAATAAATTGAAAGACTTTACTATCGAGCGTAAGCTGGAAGGTTATGCAATTAAAGAACCGGTATTCTCTTTCTATAAATTCCCCGAGATAACTAAAGAATTAGGCCCGGAAATGAAGTCGACAGGTGAGTCAATCAGATTCATTAAAGACACGGAAGATCCATACTTCAGAAAATTAGTTAAAGATAAATCGATGTACTTATCGAAATAAAAAATAAGGGTTGTAACATTTGCTACAACCCTTACTCACTTTTAAAAAGCACCTTTTATAGGTGTTTTTGTTTTTTCAGGTATTCTGCCCATAGGGCATAAGCTTTCGGATTAATATGAATGCCATCATCAGTGTAATCTTTATTTAAAGCTCCCTTTGCATCCAGAAATATGTCATGGATGTTCACGTAGATAGATTTATAGACTTTTGCCATTTGAAATAGCGCTGTGTTATATTTTTTAATGGTGTCAGCTTTAAATTTATATCGTTCAGTTTTTAATAAATCATCATTCATAGGCAGGACACTTTGTATATAGATTTTTGTTGCAGGACTTCCAGCTAGAATTCCCTTAACTATTTTTTGATAATTTGATAATATCGTATCTACAGGGATTCCTCTTGCAATATCATTTACACCAATCAAGAGGAATACTTTCTCTGGTTTATATTTAACGATCTGGTCTAATCGAGCTAATATGCCAAAAGTATTATCACCACCAATCCCTCTGTTTTGGATAATTTTTCCTGGGAATAATTCGCTCCACATTCCACGTTCGGTGATACTGTTTCCAAGAAATACAATTCCTTTTTGAGTAGCCGGCAGATTTTCAAATAAATTCATTCTCCCATCGTAGTAGGGATTCTTATAACCCGTATTTACAGGTGCTTTGATTCCTAAGGCTTCATTTTGTTTCGCAATTTTTTGATGTAAAGCTGAGAGTTTAGTCTTTTGTTCAGGGTTAAGGATGTTACTATATTGCTGTCCGCCGAGCTTATAAGCTTCGGCATAAGCAGCTTTTTTTTGCTCTTCAGATAAAGCTGAGTTATTTCTCGCTTCCTTTAGTTTAGCATCGGTATTGGCTTTTACATCTAAAAGACTCTTTTGCTGCTCTTTGGTTGTACCTAAGGCATCTAGTGTTTCTTGTGAATAATAATTTAGAGATACCTTATTTTGGGCACTGGAAGTAAAGCCAATAAATAAGGCTAAGATAATGTATATGTATTTCATAAAATTAAAGTATCCCCCAGATCATATCTGGGGGCATTGTTGTTGCTATTGATTATTTATTTTCACTTTTTAACTTAGCAATATAAGCATTCAAGTTTTGTTTCTGCTCTTTGCTAAGTACCTCAAAATATCTTGTGCCTCCGGCTTTGTAAATGTCAGCATATGCAGCCTTTTTTTGTTCTTCATTTAAAGTTGCGTCATTTTTTACTGCCCTGATCTTCGTTTCATTCTCTACTCTGATCACAGCAATTTTGTCTTTTTGTTCCTGTGTGGCGCCTATAGCGTCTAGTGTTTCAACAGAATAGTAACTGAATTTAATTTTAGTCTGTGCATTTCCAAGCATGCAAACTGAAAGTAATAGCATTGTGAATAGTGTTTTCATAATTTTTGTTTTTTGGTTAGTGTTAAATTGATTTATGATGTGTGTTTATTTTACGGGGTATATTTAAAAAGGTTGATGCCGGAATTGTAGTATAGGTAACCATTATCATCTGTAGCAAGAGAGAACCCGGCTCCCTTAGTAAGAGTGGTTTTTGCTTTAGTCTTTACATTTAACTCAAATAAGTCGCCATACCCAACACCAAAAATTCTCCCGGAGGGATGTATGGTTAAGTAAGCATTTTTCCATACATGGTTTGCTTTTCTAGTTTCCGGGACATCGAAAAGTTCATGTTTACTGATGACATTCTGTGTTGAGGGATTAAAAATAAATAAGGTTCCATCTGCTATTCCCCAAATGTTTCCATCTGGACCTTTCATTACACATGTGATAGCTTTTGCATCAGAAACGGGGACAATTTCAAAAGTTTTAATTTTTTTTATTGGATCCCACCCAAATAGTTTGGCCTCTGTTGCAATGGGTTTTATACCAAGACCTCCCCAGATAGAGGTTCCTCCGATAATATCTTTACCAGTATAAGTTAAGCTAACAATTGAATGATTTTCGATCAGGTTTATGTATGGGGTTAGCTTATCGGTACTGGAATCGTATTCAACTAAAGCCCCACCATTTTTTCCATAGCCAGGAACTGTACCGAAATACATTTTACCCAATGCAGGAATACTTAGGTTTCCAAATGGACGATCTTGTCCTGATACATTTCCAATTAATTTAGGGTTACCATCAGCCATCGACCATGCTTTTTTTGTATCAAATCGATAAATTTTTGCACCACCATAAATTCCGAAAAAGATCTGATCATTTTGAAAACTGATACTCTCTGCCTGAGGAAGACCTGAATAATTCTCTGTTTTACCTGTTTTAGGGTTATAGGCTGCATTACTTCCAATCGGGTAGCCACTAGTCCATATTCTGCCATCACCACCTTTGGCGGTTGTCTGGATGTGTATAGGCAATGGAGGAACTTCTAGGTCAATTACATTTGCTTTTTTTGTGGCTACATTTAGCTTTACAAACTTCATATCTGACGTCAGTAAGTTTAATTCCTCGTCAGATGCCCAATATCTGGCAAGAGAGTTTTTGTAATTTCCTACCAGTACAGGTGTAGCTCCTGTCTTTGTAATTTCATAGGACCACAATGATGATGCGGTACTGAAATAAATCTTTTGATCAGCTGAAGACTTAGTTGCTGTTCTGGCACCAGCATTCTTTATCGGACTTTCATACTGAGCAGTTTTAAGGTTATAAACCAATGTTTTTCCTGTCATACTGGCTAACAGTCGATCTCCATCATTCAATCCTTTAATGATACTAAGTGTAGAAACAAACCCGGTAAGTCCACGGTCTTCAACGGGTAATATTTCTTTTTTCTGGCCAGTTCTGACATCAAGTTCTATTAAACCAGTATGAGAGCCTATACCAGCATAAATTTTATCATTTTCAGCATAGTATGCCAAGCCACGGACATAGTTTTCTGAAGGAATCAATGGGCCATTCCCTATATCTTTAAATCCATCATTCGGATGGTAACGCATTACTCTGCATCCAGGATAAGTTGCAATAAAAACTTCACCATTTTTACCAGCTACGATATCCCATGTATAAGATTCTGTAGCCAATGCTTTGCCTAATGACGTAGCCTTATTTGTTCCTGGCTCATGTTTGTATATTATCCCTTGATTTGAGACAATATATAAAATGCCATCTGTTGATCCGGCTATGGCCCAAGAACCTGTTACACCGGGTAAATTTAGATTGGTTTCTAATTTCCCTGATTTCTGGTCGTAACCCAATAATTTTGATGGAGTTCCGGTTTGGACAGTGTACAACCACACTTTACCTGATTTATCAGTCATAAAAGTACTTCCGTTAAGGGAAGACTGAAAGAGCTGAGGTCCTAAGTTTACTGGATTAACAGAGGTTTTTTTCGGGACTTCCTGTGAATGTGTTTTGTATGCTATACAAAGAAGTACAATGAGAAATTTGATAGCCGATTTGAACGTTTTAGTCATTTTATATATTTATTTAAGCCATTTGTTTAAAAATTTGATCCCTTGTTCCGGCATAGATTCATGCCCCCCTTCATGTAGGACGAGATCTATTTTATCTGGAATATTAAGCTTGATATAATCGGTCTTTGACTTGTTGTATTCTTCAAGCATTTTAGGCCAATTGGCAATGTTATCTTTCTTACCATGTTGTATCTGAATAGGCCTTGGACAGAGCATAGAAATAGCATCATAATCTGTAAATTCAGTTAGCCATCCTGTAAAAAATGCATTTTCTTCTTTAAGTAGGGCAAAGCTGCTATAGGATTTTGGGTCATTGACAGCCATTTTTTCCAGGCGATGATTGAACCAGCCTGCAATAATTCCTGTTTTAATTCTTGGTTCAAGAGGCATCCAGAACATAGTCGCCATACCACCATAAGATAGCCCCCACATACCAACACGCTCTTTATCAATTCCCGGTTCTTCCAGAATTACGTCAAGCATATTTTGCATTCTTGAAAATTCTATTCCTGGTAAACTGATATCTGCCAGACGTGATAAACGTTCAATGTTATTCCGCTTTTCTATACTTCTTAAGTTAAAGAGCGCAATAACGGCATAACCTGCTTTAACAAGTTCTGTAGCATAAGCATGATAGTTTGGTCCGTTTTCGAAGGTGGTTTCCGGGTAGCTGCCATTACCATGTTGTACAATAATAAGCGGTACTGGTTTGTTCTTTTTTGCTCCTTTTGGTAAAGCAAAGATCGCTTCAGCGGATATACCACCTAATGGTAATTCCACCCATTCTGCGTCAAGGTCACCAATTTTATAGGGTTTTCTTATTAATGGCCCGGTTTTCCTTAAAACCGGTGGTTTCAAGACTTTATTTCTCCATCTTTCTCTGTTTGGATCTACACTTCTTTCAAAAGCATATTGACTACTATAATCCTTGTTCCAGGCTTTGGCAGAGCGTTCAGGATACTCATTGATCAAGTAGTTTCTTAGGTAGGCTTCCAGCTTCTTTTCGTAATTATTCTGGCGCAACAGTTCATCATCTTTGCTTATGTATCGCGTGTAATCCTGTGCAAACAATGTTGACACGATTAATGCTAAGCATAAAGTGAGGTGGTATTTTAGAAGTTCGGGTTTCATTGTATGTTTTATGGTTGTGGTTCAATACTGTTTTTTAGTTCTCCATCGAATTTGATCGTACCGCTTGCCAAGGTTTGTTTTAACTTCAGGGAGAGGTTGTTGTGACGGTTAAATTTAAGTTCCCATTTTGTGCCAGCTGGGTCTGTTAACATTAAAATATCTTCATTAAGCCCCTTGATTAACCGGGTATTTATCATATTAGCAGGTTTGGCAGAAGCTGCCTGAAGCAAGTGTAGAAACCTTGTTTCCTGAACAGGGTTGGGTGGACTAACTTCTATTCTCCACTTTCCGGTAAGTTTTTGTTCTTTATCCCAATCGCTGCCTCCGGGTAATTCCCAGTTACGGCCAGAGGCTTCGAATTCTCTTCCTGGGCCGCCAATGACATTTGTATTCGCTTTTTCTGGCAACAAAGTGCGAACAAACAGGTGCCCGTCATGTTCGGTATACCAGGTTTTTGAATCTATTTGCATGGGCTTATTTTGAAAATGAAGGATAAACTCTTTGGTTTGATCTTCTTTAACAGAAGTTACACGGTCATAAATAACAAAAAGGTCTGGTTTAAGGTATACAAACTGACGGGTAACTTCTTTAGACTTTACTGCAGAATAGGCTTTTGTAGCATCACCTGCGGCATAAATAAAATCTTTTGTGCTTTGTAAGGCAATTGCCTTAGTATTGGTGTTGTTGTTTTGTCCGCCATGATTATAATAAATTTTACCATCAGGCTTATAGCTCCATGCTTTCCAGAAATGTGGCATTTCTTCTTTAGGCTCATGGATAAGTATGGTATTATGTGCCACACTTTGAGGCGCAAAATTGTGATGGTGATCGGTTTCAGTTCTGCTTCCTGCATCAAGGGCCAGGAAATTGTTTTTATATATAATAAAGCTTAATTCGTCGTAATGTTGATGGTTGGCATATTTAGAACCAAATCTAAAACTTGCATAGGTGTCGTGTTCAGCTTTTCCTGATCTCATCAGTAAAATACCAAAGCTATTGTTATAAAAATAACGGTTTCCAATAATTGGATCGGCTTTTATTGCATTCAGTTTCTCCGGATTAAAATTGCTAAGCAAAAAGGGTAAAAAGGGGAAAAGTTGAGTATTAATGATTCTTTTTTCTTTGGCGAGCCTGGATTGAAGTTCATAGCATATCTTCATCTTTTCAGGTTGCTTTTTGCTGTAGAAATGTATGGTTTGTGCAAGATGTGTATACATTTCATCCACAAACATGCTATTATTGCGGTGCTCAACATCTCCAATGCCATGAAATATCATTTTGTTGTTTTTGGTTACTTTAATAGCTGCCCAGTCAAACCAATTTCCATAATCCAGCATTTGTGTCCAACGTCCTGTAATATCTTCATTGAATGCAGATTGCCAGGTGTGCAGGAAATTGAAAGTAGTATATGGATAATTGATAAAAGAATAAGTAGGAGTAATGGTAGACAGAAGCCCCGATCCGGCAGAGATGTCATCACGCCAGTCCATCATATCTACAAACAGACCGGCTCCACGTCGTAACATTTTTTCAGCTAGGACATCATCAATACCATCCCCATATGCGGCTAAGCCTGCAAACCATTCTAAAGCCCCCTCTCCGTAGTTGCCATCTTTATGATTTCCAAGTGTTCTTCGAAACTTGAATCCACCACTGGGTTGCGCCAGTTTTATATAGTTTAAGATTGGTAAGAGTATTTCTTTGCGTTCGGTTTCGCTGAGGTCATTATAAAGCCAATCATAAGCGGTTAAAGCATTGATTCTAGTATTCCCTGTTAAATCTACCCATATTTCATTATCGGCACTCCATGAAAAAATATGATTAGCAAGCTTTAAATAACTTTTAGATTTTTGTAAGTATTCAGGTTTTTTGGTGATCAGGAAAGCTAGCGCTGCCTGGACAGCTTCATCTGCCCCGCTATAAGTAAAGGCATTCCTCGCCTGTAAACTGGCTTTTATAGGTTTTAATTTGCTGTTAGGACCATAGTTTGTAAACAACTCTGTTTTCAAGGTTACCGGCGCTTCTGCCGGTAACCCATCAACATATTTACAGAGCGCTTCGAATTCTGTCTTTAAATCTGTTTCAACACGTTGTTTTAAAATGTTTAATGATGTTTTATTGATAAACATCCTTGGATGACTTTTGTTAATCCTGCTAATCCACTGGCCGTTACTGAGTAATTGTGTTTTGTCTTGGCCAATGACCATTAGACTTGCAGATAGGAAGAAAAGTATCCCGGAAATACATTTTAAAACAAGGGTTTTACTTATCTCCATAATGGATGTTGGATTAGTTTTTTATTTAATTCTAATTCATAAGTAGGTGTGGGATAGATCGTATACTTACTGGATGCGTTTCTAAAAGTTAAGCTTTTCCAGCTTTCTGTAGGTAGTAAATCATTATTCATCTGGGCAAGTGTTTCTTTCATTGTCTCTACAAACATTCCCCAACGAATCAGATCTGCTCTTCGCAATGCTTCAAAACATAGTTCTCTGGATCTTTCATCTACTATAGCTTTAAAGAACTCGAATTTTCCCTTTCCAGGTGGTATATCATGAGCAGTATTATCATCATCATTATTCAATAAATGGCCAAAAGCTCTTCTTCTTACTAAATTAATGGCATCATATGCTTTTGTGGTTGGACCTCCATTTACTTCATTTTCAGCTTCTGCATACATTAACAATACATCCGCATAACGTAAAAGAGGGAAATTAATAGGTGTTTGTTGTTCTGCTTTTGGCAGTACAACTTCATATTCCCTTCTGTATTTGGCTGGGTAGCGACTATTTAGGTCTTTTGGGGCTGGATCAGGTAGTAAAATTTTCTCTCCTGTTGTAGCGTGATAATAAAAATTAGCAATGCTCCAGTCCTTTCTCAAGTCGTTCTTTTCATAAGTGTTGTACAGTTTGCTTGTAACCAGGATGCGTCCAAAGCCAAAACCTATTTTATTGGCCCCGGTGTTCCTGATCCCGATCCATGCGCCGACCCAACCTCCTTCTTGATTGACACCTGCATTGTTACCAAAAAACTCTACCTCCCAAATGCTTTCTTGATAATCATATTTATCAGCGGCGTATCGGATAAAAATATCGCTAAAGTCTGGATTTAACCTATGAGCTGCCTGGGTATCATCCATTACTTTTTTTGCCCAATAAGACGCTCGTTCAAATTTGCTAATGTCTTTAACTGGTTCACCTGCCATGTTTAAGCAAACTCTTGCTAATATTCCACGTACGGCAGATTTACTTATTCTACCACCAAACCCTATCTTTTGAATCGGATCAACCAGCTCCTCGGCTTTTTCCATATCTACTATAATCTGATCGTATACTTCTTTTTCTGTACTTTTAGGAATATCAATGTCATCCGGACTAGTTGTTGGTGTAAGTACCAGAGGTACGCCACCGAAATTCTGAACTAACAAAAAGTAATAATATCCTCTTAGAAATAAGGTTTCTCCACGGACACGATCTCTAAAACTTTCAGGTATTTCAGTGTTGCGGTCTATAGCTTGTAAAAATGAATTTGCCCGGGTAACACCAATGTAAAGGAAACGCCAAAAATCTCTGATTTCAGGGTCGTTTGCAGTATAATTGTGTACTGAAGGACCGGTAAGCGTAGCGTTAGAGTTATAAAAGCCCTCGTCGGCTTCAAAGTTATGTCTGCTGTGTAATTGTGCACCATATAATTTTGTCGAGCCTAACATATCATAAACTCCTGCCAAACCAAAATTTAAGTGTTCTTCATCTGTGTAATAGGTAGTTGGAGCGAAAAAATCTGTAGGCTCTGTGTCCAGAAACTTTTTACACGAACTTGCTGTAGTCAAAACAAGTAAGGTTAGAAAAAAATATATAAATCTCATTATCTTAAAGTTATGGTTGATTAAAATGTGGCATTAATTCCGAAGACAAAGCTTCTGGTGTGTGGATAAGCTGAATAATCCAGTCCTGGGGTTAAAACAGAATTTCTCACCGCAACTTCAGGATCAAAACCAGTATAATTGGTTAGTGTCCATAGGTTTTGCGCAGAAAAATTTACCCTCAAGTTGCTTATTAATAGAGGGTTGATAATATTCTTAGGTAGGTTGTATCCTACTGAAACTGTTTTTAATCTTAAGTAAGAGCCATCTTCTAGAACTCTTGTTGAGTTTCTGCCAACCGGACCAGCACCTGAAGTTCTGAAATAGGTATTGTTCTGATTCTCGGGTGTCCATCGGTTGCTATAGGATGCAAACTGGTTAAGGTCATATACATTGATTCCATTACCCTCAAAGATTAATCTGTTAGCATTGTAAATGGTATTTCCATAATTCCACTGCAAAAACAGATTCAAATCAAAATTTTTGTATGTGAAATTGTTATTGAAGCCTCCTGAATGAATTGGGAGAGACCTACCCATAAGGCCTTTATCCATGTCATTCACCGTTCCATCACCATTTACATCCATGTATTTTATATCACCAGGTTTTACATTTGCTCTTCCGCTGCCATTGTCAGCAATATCATCTTTAAGGACATATACGCCTGGAGAAGGTTCATTAAAATCAGCGTATTGGTAATTCCCTAACCATTGGTAACCATAAAACATACCTGCAGGCATCCCGACCTTAGAAAGGTATAATGACTCAGTGTAAGAGAAGTGGAATCCATTGTTTTTGAACATTTCATTCTGGTTTCTTGTTAGAGCGAGTATTTTATTTCTATTGAAACTGATGTTAAAGCTGCTTTCCCATGAAAAGTTTTTGGTTTTAATATTCTTTGTATTTATACTGATCTCTAATCCATCATTTTGTAATTCTCCTATATTCTCAAATACGTTAGGATAACCAGTTGCGTATGGTTTTTCCGCAAAAAGGAGCATGTCTTTCGTGGTACGTCTGTAAACGTCTACTACCAATTCAACACGGTTTTTGAAAAAACCTAAATCAAGCCCAATATCGGCCTGATGACCTGATTCCCATTTAAGTTTGTCATTACCCATTTCCGAAATAATAACTCCTTTTGTTGGCTCGGCATTTTCAAATGAGTATGCACTGGTAGCTGGGAATGCCAGTCTTTGTTGATAACTGAAATCACCTACCCTGTTATTGCCTGTAATACCATAGCTTGTCCGAAGCTTTGCAGCTGATATTACTTTTATTTTTTTCATGAAGTCTTCTTCACTAATATTCCAGGCGATTGCTCCTGAAGGGAAATAGCCCCATTTGTTTGCCGGAGGAAATTTTGAAGAGCCATCCATACGAAAGGTAGCGGTCAGATAGTATTTGGAATTAAAACTGTAGTTGGCGCGTCCAAAAAAAGAAGCCATAGTAGAGTTTGTACTACCTGCAATATTTTCCAATGGTTTACCCTCATCTAATCCAGACATACCCAGGTTTTCATTTGGAATTTTTATTACACTTAAGCCGTAATTTTTTGATTTGCTTTTTTGGGAAGAAAAACCCAGTAATCCATTTATTTTGTGTTTCTTGTTAAAAGTTCTGTTATAGGTTAGTGTATTTTCATTTGACCACGTTTCTGTGCTGAAATTAGCTACGCTTGCTTGCACGCCATTCTGGTTTTGAGGTATTTTTAATCCGCGAGGAGTTTTAGTGCTAAAAAAGCTCTCTGTTTCTCTGTCAACTGTGCTTATGTTTCCGGTGACTCTTAATACCAGATAAGGGTTAATGTTATAGCTCAAAAATGAATTGGCATTAAGTGATTTGAAGCCAGAAACCAAATAAGTGTTTTTTGCTTGTTTAACTGGGTTAACACGAACTTCATTCGGGTTATTCGGGTCTGCCTGGTCATCCAGGTCATCTCTTGTCAGATCAATATCTTCTCTTCCTGAGATAGGACGGTAACCGAATGCAGGGTAAAATATAGAGTTGGAATTTGTCGTTGCCCCACCGGCAAGTGTTGCAGCCTGAGCCCCATAGTTTTCAGTGAAAGCATAGTTAGCTGTAACACCTACTCTAAGTTTTTTACTTAAGTTATGGTCTAAAGACATTCTTGCTTGCCTTCTTTTAGAACCAGTATTGATGATTATGCCTTTTTGATTAAAAAGAGAACCGGATAAAGAATATCTGGTATCGGCATTCCCACCTCTTATAGCCATATCATACATCTGTGTCGGGCTGGTTTGAAAAAGACGGTCTTGCCAATTAATTCCCTCGACGCCATTATATGACTCCACATCTCTATTATTGGTAAAGTATCTGATTTTTGCAACTCCAGGGTTAAATTCCGCCTGATATTTTACAAACTCATAGGGATCCATAACATCAATTTTCTTTCTGATTTTCTGGAACCCAAAACTACTGTTAAAGCTAAGTTTGGGCTTACCTATCATACCCCTTTTTGTTTCAATAATGACAATGCCATTTGCCCCCCTGGAACCATATATTGCTGCGGAAGACGCATCTTTTAATATGTTTATTGTTTCAATTTCATTGGTGTTTAGACTGGAGGGATCAAAGTTTTCAACAGGGTAGCCATCTATAACATAAAGTGGGGAAGGATCCTGTGATAGAGAACCCGGACCTCTGATGACGATGTTTTGCATAGCGCCAGGCTGTCCATCACTTGAGGAAACACTGACTCCTGCAATACGGCCTGCAAGAGCCTGGGTAAAGGTAGTTACAGGAGCTTTGTTAAGATCCTCAAGGTTCACTTGCCCAACGGAACCTGTTAAATCTTTCTTGCTTACTGTTCCATAGCCTATAACTACTGTTTCGTCCAATGATTGGGCTGCTTGTTTAAGACTGATGTTAATCTGTTTTCTGTCGGCCACTTTAGTTTCTATAGTAACATATCCAATAGAGCTGAATATGAGTATAGCCTCTTTATTTGGAACGGTTATGTTATAATTACCTTGAACGTTAGATGATGTGCCTCCAGAAGCATTTTTAATGCGTATAGATACCCCTGGTATAGGGAGACCATTTTCGTCAGTAATTTTACCATTTATGGCAATAGTTTGCTGGGTAGGAGGAGCTGAAGGTATTGGCTTTCTGCTAACAACTATTGTTCTATTATTTATAACATAGTTAAATGGTTGATTGTTGAAACAGACGTTTAAGGCTTCTTTTAATGTGACATTTTTCAATTCCGCATGAATGGGTCTGGCTTCTTTCAGTAATTCAGAGCTTAGAAGAAAATTATATCCAGTCTGGACTTCAATTACTTTGATGACTTCTTGAAGACTGGCATTTTTTTTACTGAACGTTACCTTCTGAGCATAAGTTTCAGCTGAAACCTGCATTACTGTAGTAATCAAAATCAGGACTATTAGTCTCATAATGAGGAAATATTTTTTTGAACAAGCATTATTACAATAATGCAGTGCGGCATAAATTTTATACATTTAAACTCTGGTTTTTTTGGTTTGTACAGATCAATTCATAAGGCCATTTTGTTGCTCCTGGTATCTCTAGTACCAGGAGCTTTTTATGGCAATTACTTAATAATAGAGGTTAATCAGTAACGGTTACGTCAACGGTCTTGATCATGTTTGAAAATGTACCATCAAGATTCTTCTGTTTTACAATAAAATACGCTTTATATACACCTGATTCTGAATATACCTGTGTATAGGAAATAAGTTTGGTTCCTCCTGGAGATTTAATGGGTATCGGTTTATCACCTCCAGTCTCAACTGGCATGGGATAAATTGCTTTACTGACTACCCAGTGCTCTGTACCTGCAGGTGCATTTCTGTTTCCAAGTAAATAGAAGCGGTCTGCCGCCGACCAGGTGTACGTACCTTTTGTAGTCATATTTTGTTGAATTTCTATCAAACCTGAAGTGGTCTGATTGCTGAGTTCAACGGACTTATCATTTGTTACTTTATTTTTAAAACTAATTGCTTGTGCATAACAATAATATGGTAAATGCACTGAAGGGCTAGTTGGATTAAAGCTATTTACATATTTGAATGCAAAATACAGGGGCTTTCCTGGAACTACGTAATTAGATAAGTCTAATGTGCCCGAAGCCGTCCATTTATTGGCAACTGTTGGATAGGTGAAATCAATAGATGTCCAGGTTGAATTTGTGAGATCCGAATAAGAAGGTATTGGACCAGGATTATAGTCGTTAGATACCAAAAAATGAAAGTTTTTTAAAATCGGAAGAGGATTGATCAATGTGTTGAATGATATCGTAGGACTGTTAAAAACACCATCAATAACTCTGCTGTCTTTATATTCATATTGACGTAAGTACTCACCGGAATAGAAGTCTATAGACTCGGTATCTCCGGTAAAATAAAACCTCACCTGTTCTCCTTTCTTATAAGTGTCATTACTTATAGTTACGTTAAATGGCTCAAAATTGCCGGCAACTTCTTCTTTTGGTGTTGGCATTGCCAAGGGAATAAATTCAATTTCTTTATTGCAGGAGGTGGTGGATAAAACTACTCCTGATAAAAATAAGGTCAAGATTCTTCTCATACGCGGTTAGTATAATGGTTAGGGTTTGGTTAATTTGAGAGCGTTATTAAGTCGTTACTATGATTTTTTTTCTCTTTGTTTTGTTATCTGTTTGGATTTTAAAATGAACAATTCCTGTTAATTCCATATTTTTTAATAATTCTGATAAATCGTCTGAGCGGGAAACTTTACCATAGAATTTCTTGTCTTGAACATCGTCTTCATATTCAATATCTACATCATACCATCGTTCAACCTGCTCCATAATGCTTTTCAGTTCTTTGTTATGGAAAACAAAGTAGCCATTTTTCCAGCCTGTAACAGATTCCAGATCTGCTTGTTCTATTTTAAATCGGCCGTCATTTTGTGTTAATCCAGATTCTCCCGGTTTTAGAACGACTGACTGTGTTTTATTTTTCAATTGTACAGAGCCTTCAACTAAAGTTGTATTTACATCATCGTACGCTTCTACGTTGAAGTGCGTACCTAATACCTTTATTTCTGTGCCTTTTACAGAAATGCTAAAAGGACTGTTTTTATTTTTAGCAACCTCAAAATATGCTTCACCAGATAGTGTCACTTTGCGGGTATTTCCTTTAAATACTACAGGGAAACTTAATGATGATTCGGAGTTTAGCCATACTTTTGTTCCATCAGGTAATACAATTTGATATTCGCCTCCTCTGGGTATAGTAATTAAATTTTGTTCGACAGCATAACTTTGAGATACTCCACTCGTATTGTATACCAGTTTCCCATTTGACTCTTTGGAAATTACTGATTGACCTTGATTGGTTAGGATACCATTAGAGGCGTTGTCAAGAATAAGTCGAGAGCCATCACCAAGAGTAAGTACAGCTTTATTACTGCCGGAATTCATCTTTGTTTGCGAGGCTAATACTTTCTCTTGCTTATTTATTTTAGGGGAAGTCCAGAATAAGTAGGCTCCGATAGATAAAATACCAATAAGTGCTGCGGCAGCTGTGAAGGGATGTTTATACCAACTCAACTTAGGAGGCTGTGTATTGTCAATACTTTTCTTGAGTTGCTGATAAATGCGTGCATTTCTCTCTTTGTCTTTCTGGTTATCATGGACCTCAAGAAAATGAAAGTTTAAAGAATAATTATCCTGGTATGTGTCCAGAAGTTTTTGCTCTTCAGCTGTGCAAATACCTTTCAGGTATTTTTCATAAAGCAAAATATATTCTTCTTTCGTCATGGCTAAATTTTGTTTAATAAGTTTGGGAGCGATTTTGTTGTGCTATAAGAGTAGTGCTATTTTTAATCTGCTACACACATACTTTTCTAAAAAAAATATCCTGGTAAAAATTACTTCGGTATCATTAATAGAATTATGATAGTTATATGTACTTAATTAGCTGGTTTAAAAATATTCGAAATTTCTTTTAATCAATTTAAAATGTAATTTAGGCTCAAATCGTTTTAGAATGATCGCAGATGAAAACCTATGGCTAAAGATTAAAAATGATGACGAAAAATCATTTGCCATCCTTTTTTCGCGCTATTCATCTATAATATTTAATAATGTTTATTCCTATCTACAAGATAGGGAGGTCTGTGAGCAAATTGTTCATGATGTATTTTTATCACTTTGGAAAAACCGAAAAACACTGATTATAAAATCATTTAAGGCTTATACAATTTCTGCAAGCAGATATATTGTTTATAAGCATATCGTGGCAAATAGGAAATCAAATCTTAGTTATGAAGAAGATCTATCAATATATTCCGGTCCTTCTTCCGAAAATGCAGGCTATTATAATTTGGCCTATACAGATCTTGAAGAAGAACTGCATCACCATCTTGATAGACTTCCCAAAAGATGTAGAGAGATTTTTCTAATGAGCCGGAAGAACTTATTAAACAATGATGAGATTGCGCTGAAATTGGGAATCTCAAAACGCGCTGTAGAAAATCAAATCACCTATGCTTTAAAGTATCTTCGCGGCTCCTTAAAGGATATTTCTATCCTGTTAATTTTGATTGGATTATAGATTATAACTCCATAAGTTTATACCTCTTTGGAAATATAGTTCTCCGTTTATTCCCAAAGTCAGACAAACCCCTCCACTGCTAGAGATTGTAGTTTTTGCTTTGGTTGTTGGATCTAATTCAAATAATTCTCCATAAGCTAAACCAAAGATTCTTCCAGTTGGGTGCATTACCATAGATGCATTTCTCCAAACAGTGGTGTTTTTTGTGGCCTGACTAACTTGAAACAAATCATGAGTTGAATCTACTACGCCAGTAACTGGGTCAAAGATAAAGAGCGTGCCATCAGCCATACCCCAAATTTTACCATTTGGTCCTTGCATCAATGCTGTTATCGCTTTAGCTCCGGTTACAGGAACAATTTCAAAAGTTTTAATTTTGGTAACAGGGTTCCATCCAAAAAGTTTAGCTTGGGTTTGCGTTGGTTGAATGCCCAATCCACCCCAAACGGAAGTTCCTCCTATAATTGTACTGTTTGCATAGTTTAGGCTAACTATAGATTGATCCAGTACAATGTTTGCGTAACTGATGATCTTGTCATCACTTGAATTATATTCTATTAGTGAACCGCCCAGAATTCCATACCCGGGTACTGTACCAAAGAACATTTTTCCAAGTGTAGGGACGCTTACGTTGCCAAATGGCCTGTCCTGACCAGTAACGCTTCCTATTAATTTAGGGTTAGCGCTTGTCATAGACCATGGGTTATTGCTATTATAGCGATAGATTTTTGCACCCCCATATATGCCAAAAAATACCTGATCTCCTTGGAAGCTTATACTTTCTGCCTGTGGTAGCCCATTATAGTTAACTGTAGTCCCAGTTGCAGGATTGTAAAGTCCGTTGCTTCCGATTGGGTAGCCACTTGTCCATACTTTGCCATCTGGTCCAGCGGCCGTAGTTTGTATTTGGATTGGTAAAGGGGGAATATTCAAATTTGTGGAGGTCGTTGAGCCATTACTTACATTGACTTTAACTATTTTCATTTCGGGGTTGAGCAATGTTAATTCTTGATTTCCAGACCAATATCTGGCCAGTGAATTTTTGGTGCTGCTTACAAGAACCGGAACTGCTGTGGGTTGAGTAATTTCATATGATAGTAAACTAGATGATGTACTGTAATATATTTTTTGGTTAGTGGGTGATTTAATAGCAGTGTTTGCTATTGCTGTAGGTATATTTTTTTCAAATAGACCCGTTTGAATATTATAGACCAAAGTTTTATTGTTACTTGGTGTTCCTGTTATAGAGGCTAATAAGCGGTCGCCCCCTGTTAACCCTGTAATTACTTTTAAGTAGTAAACAAATCCTGTAAGGCCTCTATCTTGAGCTGGTAGCATTTCTCGCTTTTGTCCGGTTCTTGGATTTAATTCGATCAAGCCAGTATGTGAACCTACTCCCGCATAGACCATATCAGTTGGTTCATGGTATTCCACACTTCTTACATAATTCTCTCCGGTTATTAATGCTCCTGACCCTACATCTGTGAAACCACTACTTGGATGGTAACGATATACCCTACAACCTGGGTAGGTACCTATAAAGATTTCCCCATTTTTACCTGTAGCAAGGTCCCATAGGTAAGTTTCTGTGGCTGCAGGTTTTCCTATAGTTGTTACAGTTTGAGTAGTCTGGTCATAACGGAGGAGAATTCCTTGATTGCTGGCAATGTATACGCTATTGTCTGTCGCTACTGTCATTGACCAGGAGCCAGTAACGCCCGTTAAAGGTAAGTTTACAGCAAGACTGGCTGTTGTCCCATTGTAGCCAATTAATCTAGCTGGAGACCCGGTTTGAATGGTGTAAAACCAGCTATTGCTGGCATTGTCTGTTGCATGTGTACTTCCGTTGATGGAAGACTCGAATACTTGAGGGCCAAGATTAACCAAGCCAGCTAAAGTTTGGCTAGCAGCCAGCGATGTCGTTACTGGTTTATTGAGGATCTCTTTTTCAAGGGATGTACAGTGTACGTTTAATACAGCAATACATAAATAACTGAGGTTTTTTAAAGTCCTGTGCATAAGTTTTAATTTGGTTAAGGGATTAGAATATAGTTATATGTGCTAATTTTATTCTACAACACACATACTTTTTTGAAAAAAATCTATGGCACAAGACAAAGATTTTAAAACAAAAAAATCCTCGTTACCTGACGATAACGAGGATAATCATCCCTATTGTTTTGTTAAAATTCATAAATGAACGCTAACGTGAATACTTAGACAATTAATAGGCCGTTTTTTAAAAGATTTCTCTTTATAAGATAATCGTCTGTTAAACAGCGTTATATGTAGATTTATTTTTTTTGTTCATTATGTCAATTGGGTAAAATAATGCTCGTTGCGTGTATGGCTGAGGCTTTAGCACCTCAATTTTCTACAATTTATCCAAAAAGGATGGAGAAGACATCTTCTATTTTACTTACAGCTGTTAATTCAATTTTAAATCTCTCAATGACTAAACCTTTCATGTTATAGTTTGATATGAAGATACGTTCAAAACCTAATTTTTCAGCTTCGGATATTCGTTGTTCTATTTTATTCACTGCCCTGATTTCACCCGACAGTCCAACTTCGGCAGCAAAACATATTTTCGACGGAATAGAAATCTCCTCATGAGAAGAAATAATAGCGACCATAATTGCTAGATCAATTGCTGGATCTTCTACTTTAATCCCTCCTGCAATATTTAAAAATACATCCCGTGTACTCAATCTGAATCCGCATCTTTTCTCCAATACTGCAAGCAGCATATTCATTCTTCTGGTGTCAAATCCATTTGAAGAACGCTGAGGGGTTCCATAGGCGGCAGTGCTAACCAAGGCTTGTGTTTCAATTAACATTGGCCTGGCGCCCTCTAATGTAGCTGATATTGCAATTCCGCTTAATTCTTCATCACGTTGAGAAAGCAATATTTCTGAGGGGTTTGAAACCTGCCTTAATCCTGTACTGTGCATTGCGTAAATACCCAATTCTGCTGCAGCGCCAAATCTGTTTTTAATTGAACGCAATATTCTATACACATGATGTCTATCCCCTTCAAATTGCAAAACAGTATCAACCATATGTTCTAGTATCTTTGGTCCAGCAATAGTGCCATCTTTTGTGATGTGACCGATTAGAAAAACAGGTGTATCGGTTTCTTTTGCGAAACGTAATAATTCGGCAGTACACTCTCGGACTTGTGAAACACTTCCAGGGGTAGATTCAATATGTGCTGAATGCAATGTTTGTATCGAATCGACAATAATAATATCCGGTTCTAGCGACTCAATCTGCTTAAATATGTTTTGAGTAGAAGTTTCAGTAAGAATATAACAATCAGCTGTGGGCCGATCAGTGATTCGCTCAGCACGCATTTTTATTTGCTGTTCACTTTCTTCACCAGAAATGTATAAAATCTTTTTGCCCGGGATGTTTAATGCAAGCTGTAACATTAAGGTTGATTTCCCAATTCCCGGCTCACCACCTATTAAAGTTACCGAACCTGGAACAAGCCCTCCACCAAGTACCCGGTCTAACTCAACATCACCTGTTAAGATCCGTTCCTCTGTAATGGATTGTATTTGATCTACTTTATTAGGTTTGCTCACTCTTTTGCTTTCTGAGCTGGTTTGCCAGCTTGGAACTTTACTAGTAGGTTTTTCAATTACTTCTTCAACAAAAGTATTCCATGCATTGCAGGAGGGACATTTACCCAGCCATTTTGCGGATTCGTATCCGCAACTCTGACAAAAATATGCCGATTTCGTTTTAGCCAAATGATTTAACTTTTAGGGTTAATATTGAAAATTACCTTATTGAAGGGGTTTATACCATTGTGATGGTGGCGTTCAATAGGGACATACGAATTTAGGCTAAAATTTAGAAATATGCGGGAGATAAAGAACTGTTTAAAAAAACAGGCCTGAAGTCTTTAATGAAATCAGGCCTATTTAAACAAAATACATTGTTATTATAATTTGATCTCTTCGTCTTTTGAAGAAATAAAATGGAATTCAGTGAGATTATAAGATGGCACAGCCTTAACCTTTATACGCTGTCCAAATTTAAAGAACCATTTCCACTGCAAAGAAATCAATCCTTTTTTAATGTATGCTTCGATGTATGGGTGTACACAAAGCGTAATATTTTTTTCGTTTTGCTCCTGCAAAATATAGGTCAGATTGTTTTCAATGTCATCCATTAAAACAATACTTGCCTTGATTTCTCCCGTACCGTCACAGGTAGGACATTTCTCGCTGGTTACGATGTTCATCTCCGGTCTTACACGCTGACGGGTAATTTGAACAAGTCCGAATTTACTTGGAGGGAGTATGGTATGTTTAGCGCGGTCCAACATCATCAGATCTCTTAAGTGATCGAACAATATTTTTCTGTTTGCCGGCTTATGCATATCGATAAAATCGACAACGACAATACCACCCATATCACGTAAACGTAGTTGACGGGCAATTTCTTTAGCCGCCTCTTTGTTTACCTGAAGTGCATTCTCTTCCTGATTTTCTTTACTCGCAGTTCTATTACCGCTGTTTACGTCAACAACGTGTAAGGCTTCGGTATGCTCTACCACCAAGTATGCTCCACCAGCCAGGTTTACCGTTTTTCCGAAAGCATTTTTTATTTGCTTTTCGATACCGAAATGTTCAAATATAGGCTCCTTATGTTTGTACTGTTTAACAATTTTTTCCATTTCCGGAGATATCTCATGCACATAAGAGCGGATATCCTCAAAAAGGCTGTTATCATTTACATAAACATTCGTGAAGTCTGTACTTAAAATATCACGGATCAGCGTTGAAGTACGGTCCATCTCACCCCAAACACGTTTAGAAGGTTCTGCATCAGGTAACTTCTTAATGAAGTTTTCCCATTTTGCTACAGAATCAGTAAGATCTTTTTGCAATTCAGCAACACCTTTTCCTTCAGACACGGTTCTAATAATTACACCAAAATTCTTAGGCTTAATACTTTCGATAATCTTTTTTAAGCGATTACGTTCGGTATTGCTCTTAATCTTTTTAGAAATAGAGATTACATTAGAGAAGGGTACCAATACAATATATCTTCCTGCAATAGAGAGATCAGAACTTAAACGGGGTCCTTTTGTTGAGATGGGTTCTTTAGCGATCTGGACAGGTAATATAAGGTTTTTGTTTACCACCTCTGATATTTTACCTGCTTTGTTAATGTCCTCTTCTAATTTGAAATTATCTAATAGTGTGCCATTAACGGAGCCGTTACGCTTAATTTTAGTAAGCTTTATTAAAGATTGAACTTGAGGACCAAGATCGAAATAATGCAAAAATGCATCTTTTTCGTAACCAACATCAACAAACGCGGCGTTTAAGCCCGGCATAATTTTCTTTATGCGGCCTAAATAAATGTCGCCAACAGCGTAATTGTTATTGATCTGCTCCTTGTGAAGTTCTACAAGTTGTTTGTCTTCAACTAAAGCTATGGTTACTCCCGAAGGAGATGAATCTATAATTAGTTCCTTTACCAAAAGCTACAGATTTTAAAGCATTGCTGCTTTATTAACACATGGACAATAAAAAAAAACATTGCTACCAACAACTAAGGCTACGATCAAATCCTAGCCTTAGTTGTTGAGCAATTACATTAAGAAAAATTATTTTTTCTTATGTCTGTTTTTTCTTAAACGTTTTTTGCGTTTGTGAGTAGCCATTTTATGTCTTTTTCTTTTTTTACCGCTTGGCATAGTTTTAAATTTTAAATATTTTAAATCTGTTTATTATTTTTTGTTTTGTAATGCACTTACTTTATCGTCAATGAATTTTGATAAAGTTGCATTAGCAGCTAATTTCTTGCTTTCTAAATAAGCATTAATTGCTTCATTATTTTTTCCAAGATTCTCGTAAGAAGTACCTAAATAGAAGTAAGCTTCTGGAGAAGGCTTGATCGCAATAATGTCATTAAATCTTATGATTGCTTTGTCGAACTGACCTGACTTCATAGCGAAAGTTCCTAAACTCATATTTGCTTTTAAATTCTTAGGATCTTTTTTTACTACATCCATCAGCATGGCTATACCCTGCATTGGCATGCCCATACCATTAACGATGGTAATACCAAGGCCGCTTTTAGCGTCTGCGCTAGTCGAATCTATTGCCATTGCATGTGTATAAGCAGTGTTCGCTTTTTGTAACAATGCAGGTTGCAATAAACTATCGCGGGTATTTTCGAAAGCTTTCATAAACCTTTCACCTGTTAACAACCAGTTATTCAAGGTAGGCTCTTTCTCTGAAATGATTTCCAGATATAAAGCACTTGGAACTGCTTGCTCCAGATCATCCCATTTCTGAGCCAGTAATTTAGCTGCAGAAACTTTCTTGCTCTCTGAAGCTGTTTTAAAGGCGTTTTCTAATGAGGTGATCTCTGTTGAAAGGCTGGCGCTTAACATGTTTTTACTTGAAGTAGATACCTGTGTTAAATCAATAACAGCTGTTTCTGCCGGAGCCATTTCGCCGCCTGCAGGAACAGCTGCAGTAGTATCTTCTTTTGGTTTTACCAGACCTTTAATATCCCTCGTAAACAAAAATGCTACAAGCATCACTATTGCGCCTATTAATACAATTTGTTTGGAACGGATACTTTTTATCATGGCTATTAAGCTTCTACGCTAAGTTTTTTAGTGCTGTTTTTTACCTTGTCAACAAATACTTTTGCCGGTTTAAAGCTTGGTACAAAATGTTCTGGGATAATAATAGCGGTATTTTTAGAAATATTTCTAGCTGTTTTTTGTGCTCTCTTTTTTACAACAAAGCTACCAAAACCTCTAACATAAACATTTTCGCCACCGATCATACTGTTTTTGATGACCTTGAAAAATGCCTCAACGGTTTCTTGTACATCTACCTTTTCTATTCCTGTTTTCGTTGATATCTCTGAAATAATATCTGCCTTAGTCATATTTTTGTTTTTATTAATTTACTGTGTGTTGTATTTTATAAATGTTTTGGGGTTGCAAAAGTATTGCTTTTTAATGAGATAGGAAAATAAAAGATGATTTATTTGTCAGATCTTCGATCACCGGATTGCAAGTTTTACGAAAATCAAATATTTACACCGTAATTTTACCAGCATGAGTTTTCAATCTGAAGTCCTAAACTGGTATTTAAAATATAAAAGAGATCTGCCCTGGCGTGGAACAAATGACGCCTATGTGATCTGGTTGTCTGAGGTTATTTTACAGCAAACAAGGGTTGAACAGGGACTTCCTTATTTTAACAGGTTCTTGGAAAATTACCCTACAGTGGTTGACTTTGCTGCGGCAACAGAAACTCAGATTTTGAAACTGTGGCAAGGGCTGGGGTATTATTCTAGAGGTCGGAATATGCTATTTACGGCCATCCAGATACGCGATCAGCATGATGGTATATTCCCCACAAATTACGATTCACTGGTAAAATTAAAAGGAATAGGAGATTATACAGCGGCAGCTATCGCCTCATTTTCCGCAAATGAACGTAAAGCTGTGCTTGATGGAAATGTGTTCAGGGTATTGTCGCGTTTTTTTGGCATAGCAGAACCCATAAACTCCAGTAATGGCAAAAAGCAGTTCTTGACATTGGCCCAGGAACTTATCGAAGATCAGGATGCCTCGGTGTATAATCAGGCTATTATGGAATTTGGCGCATTACAATGCAAGCCAAAATCGCCTGATTGTAGCGTTTGTCCATTGCAATCCGAATGTTATGCTTATCAACAAAACAAGGTAAATGCATTGCCTGTTAAGTTGAATAAGTTAAAGAAGCGGACGCGCTATTTTAATTATTTTGTAGTTAGAGAAGAAGACAGGATTCTTGTGAAGAAGCGAAACTCTGGAGACATATGGCAAGAGCTTTATGATTTTCCATTGATTGAAACTGAGAAAAATTATCAGGAGGCATCCGCTAGTTTTTCTGAACAATTGCAAAAATTATTCGGGAACAATACTAATATCACAGCCTTAAGTCAGCAAAAACATTTATTGACACACCAAACTATATATGTTCAATTTTTTGGTTTAGATAATTATATCATTAACTTTAGTGAGGATGCAGATATAAAATGGGTTTCGCTGCAAGAATTTAATGAATTACCACATCCCAAAGTGATTGCCAATTTTATAAAAACTAATTTTAATTATTTAGAAAAACCATAATTCATGTCAGGCATTAACAAAGTTATTTTAGTTGGACATCTGGGAAAAGATCCTGAAGTCCGGCATTTAGACGGAGGCGTAACTGTTGCAAGTTTTCCATTAGCAACATCCGAGACCTATAATAAAGACGGGAAAAGAATAGAGCAAACGGAGTGGCATAATATTGTTTTGTGGAGAGGACTTGCTGAAGTTGCTTCTAAGTACTTGTCAAAAGGTAAACTCGTTTATATTGAAGGTAAATTACGTACACGCTCTTTTGAAGATAGAGAAAAGGTTAAGAAGTATGTAACAGAGGTTGTTGCTGAGAATTTTACTATTCTGGGTAGGAAAAGCGATTTCGAGCAAACGCCAATTAGTACAGAGAACACTACGCCAAAAAGCGAAACAGAGTATACTGATGTTACAGGTACACCTGGTACAACAGACCCATCCGGAGATTTGCCGTTTTGACTACGTTAGTAAAAGGCTGTATCTGATTGGATCGGATACAGCCTGACATTATTATTCTACAGTAACTGACTTTGCCAGGTTCCTTGGTTGGTCAACATTACAACCACGAAGTACGGCAATATGATAAGACAATAATTGCAATGGTATCGTTGCTATTAAAGGTAAAAACGCTTCACTTGCATCAGGTATTTCTATGCAATAATCAGCCATTTTTCTAACCTCAACATCTCCCTGAGTAACAATGGCAAGAACAATTCCTTTCCTGGCTTTTACCTCTTGGATGTTGCTGATCACCTTTTCATAAGATGAGTTTTTAGTGGCGATTACAACAACAGGCATTTCTTCGTCAATTAAGGCGATAGGACCATGCTTCATCTCCGCAGCGGGATAACCTTCGGCGTGGATGTATGAGATCTCCTTGAGCTTCAAAGCGCCTTCCAGGGCAACAGGGAAACCGCTTCCTCTTCCAAGGAACAGGCAATTTCTTGAGTCCTTGAATTTCTCAGAAATTTCCATAATCATCTCGTTAGATTGTAGCGCTATCTCTATCTTTTCAGGGATAGTATCCAACTCTGTTAGCAGCTCTACCATTTTAGAACGAGTTATAGTCCCTTTTTGTTGAGCCATATAGAATGCCATTAGCGTAAGCACAGTAACCTGGGCTGTAAAAGCCTTCGTAGAGGCTACGCCGATTTCAGGACCCGCGTGGGTATAAACGCCTGCATCGGTTAGTCTTGGGATAGATGCCCCAACAACATTACATACACCAAAAATAGTTGCTCCTTTTTCTTTGGCCATTTCAATAGCAGCCATTGTATCTGCCGTTTCACCAGATTGAGAAATGGCAATTACTACATCCTTTTCGGTAATAATAGGATTACGATACCTAAATTCAGAAGCATATTCCACTTCAACTGGGATGCGCGCATATTCTTCGATCAGATATTCACCAACCAATCCCGCATGCCATGAAGTGCCGCATGCCACTATAATGATGCGGTCTATGTTCTTTAATTTTTCAGCATATTCCTTAATCCCTCCAAGTTGCACTAGTCCCTCGTTTGGATATATACGTCCACGCATACAGTCTCTGATAGAACGAGATTGCTCAAAGATTT
This sequence comes from Pedobacter sp., assembly GCF_041645105.1. Classification (GTDB taxonomy): domain Bacteria; phylum Bacteroidota; class Bacteroidia; order Sphingobacteriales; family Sphingobacteriaceae; genus Pedobacter. Next base: position 945,088 of record NZ_JBAZQQ010000001.1, on the reverse strand, counting down.
CTTTCAACATGAAATGTTCATAGCCACCTTTTTCAAGCATTTCCAGTTTTAGTTCTAACTCCTGGATGTATGGACTTTGGATAACATTATCCAGACGCTTGATCAATAATTCATCCCGCTTAATAAAAGCAATTTCATTATCGTTTAAATAGATTACATTCTTAGTGTATTCTACAATAGGAGTAGCATCAGAAGCAATGAAGTATTCTCCTTCGCCAACACCGATTACCATCGGACTACCTTTTCTTGCGGCAATTAATTGTTCTGGTTGATCTTCGTCCATCACCACAATTGCATAGGCTCCACTCACCTCATTAAGTGCTAATCTGACAGCTTCTAAAAGATCGGTATTGTCGTTTTTATAAATCTCTTCGATGAGGTGAACCAGGACTTCTGTATCAGTATCACTTTTGAATTCATGACCCCTGGTTAGCAGTTCTTCTTTCAGCGTAGCATAGTTTTCAATAATGCCGTTATGGATAATGGTCAGCTTGCCGTTGTTTGATGTATGAGGATGTGAATTTCTATCAGATGGTGCACCATGTGTTGCCCATCTGGTATGTCCGATACCAATCGTTCCTGATAAGTTCTTTCCTTCAGCAAAGTTTTCAAGCTCCTGTACTTTGCCGGCTTTTTTATAGATGTTTAATCCTGTGTTATTAATTAAGGCAATACCCGCGCTGTCGTAGCCACGGTATTCTAATCTTTTAAGTCCTTTAATGACAATAGGCCAGGCTTCTCTATGGCCGATGTAACCAACTATTCCACACATACAATAGGTTTTTGTTTAGTATAAAAAAATAATCCCCCGAAATTAATTAATCTCGGGGGATTTGACGATATATACAGATATATTTAATTGATCTGTGTATAATAAATGTTTAATCTCAATCTCTTGTCTGTTGGAGCGGCATTTTTCTTGTATGCGTTTATAACAGAGCGTGATGCTGAAGTCACAGGGGGGCTTATGTTGAATTCAGTTAATGAACTAGGAGCTAAGAAAGTTCCGTAGTCTTCAGTTTTACCGTCCAATAAATCCTGTACATAACTTGTAATGGTAAATATATATCTTCTGTTTACAGAATCGAAATAGCCACCGAATAAAAGTTCATTTCCAAGTGCTCTGGGATCTCCGTTGTAGACGCCCTGAATGCTGTTGTCATTATCAGGTACATTAGCTCTTTGTCCAGCTATGTCAAATCTGTATAAAGCAAGGCGCTGTGATGCGCTAAAAGGTAAAGCATCTGAGCCATTGCTTAAGTCGACCACTAATTCTGCTTTATTTACAATGATCTTTGTGTTTGGGCCACCACCGTTTTCCGGTTTTTTAGAATTGGCAAGAAAATCCTTTAAATAAGGGAAAGAAATTTTGTTTTTTAATCCAGCTAAAGCTTGTAAGTAGGTTACACTATAACTAGAATTAGGGTTGTTGTCCTCTACTTGAGTTTTTACATCTCCTATATAGGCATGTTTTATGGTTGCAGTAACAGGACCGGAGTTTCTTCCGATTGGAAAGGCTACCATTGCCGTATCTCTTGCAGTTGTGGTAGTTTTATTTTGTTTTTTATAATAAATTTCAAGTTTGCCCTCTGTGTTATAAAGATCCATGAACATAATTCCACCCTTACCAGCTGTTAAAGTTGGACTTACTTTAAGGCCTTTAAATGATTTAAAGAAGTTATTGGCAGTTGATCTGGTTATAGAATCCAGTTCAATAATATGAGTTTGAATATAGTTCTTGTTCAGGGGAATTCTGATCTGAGGGATTACTGATTTCAGGGTGTCAGGCCCCCCGCTTACAATATCAGTAACTTTAAATTTCGTACTTGGTTTGACTTTTCCAATATAGCTTCCTAATACATTCGCATCATCAGCAGGCCAATCTTTACTAGTCAGGTATGAAGTCTCTTTAGAAATATCATTTGTAAGCTGATTTACCTTAATGGTGAAATTAGAGGTTGTGGTATCTCCATAAAATTGAGGAGCGTATGGCAATACAAGTACAGCAGAGTCAATCGCAGGATCTTTACCAAAATCATAATACGTGTTACCAGGAATTCCCACTGCCATAGAAATACTGGCATTTGTAGTGCCAAAAGTATCGTCATTTAGAAAGCCTAATGGATGTCTAAGTAATCCGACACCAGATGTGGGATCATCCGTAAGAGTTTTTGATTTAACAGTTGTAGTGTCCATCAGTTTACCCTTGATTTCGAACTCGCTATCCAGATCCAATCCGATAGTATTGGAGTCTTTACAAGATGCAAAAAGAAAAAGACCTATCAACATGGTTAATAAGTCTTGTTTTGTAAATTTCATATATGATTTAATAATGCCTTAGTTTATGCTATTGAAGCCAATTCTTCACTTGAAATCTCCTCATACAAAGCATAGAAGTTTTCAAAATTTTCTGTTAAATTATAAGCTAAAGTTGGTTTATTAGAATCTTTAACAAATTTTAACACATTGCTATCTATGTTTTCAGCTGCTAATACAACTGCATCAGAGTAAGTTATCGCTCCAGTGTGTAAAGTGTTGCAGTCTGCATTCTCAAACATTTTAGTGTCATCAGCAGTCATAGAATTCATGATTGCCTTTTTATGCATATCAGCATTTAAAGTTTCAGTGAAGCAGTTCTCATAAATAGAGTAAACAACTTTTGAATTCTTAAAAGTAGGGTCGTTTTTATAAGTAGTCTTGATATAAGCGGGTACCAATGACGTCATCCAGCCATGGCAATGAACAATATCAGGAGCCCATCCTAATTTCTTAACTGTTTCTAATGCGCCTTTACAGAAGAAAATTGTTCTTTCGTCATTATCTGCATAGAACTTGTCTTCTTTGTCCCTAAATACATACTTGCGCTGAAAGTAATCTTCATTGTCAAGGAAGTATACCTGCATACGTGCAGCTGGAATAGAAGCAACTTTAATGATTAATGGGTTGTCATTGTCGTCGATAATGATGTTCATTCCTGACAAACGGATAACTTCGTGCAATCTGTTCCTTCTTTCATTAATATTCCCAAACCTCGGCATCAAAATGCGGATCTCAAATCCTTTATCCTGCATTGCCTGTGGTAATTGACGGGTAATTTCAGAAATCTTTGTGAGTTCAAGGAAAGGCGACATCTCGTGTGTAACAATCAGTAGCTTCGTTTTTGCCATCTCCATATTCTAAATAAAAATTTATGTTAAAGAAAAGATTATCAAGGGGCAAAGGTAAGCAAAATAATAACATTTATCAAGATTATACGCAAGATGTTTTGTTGGGAATGTATAAATAACCAACTTTGCACCCTGAAATTTTATACGCTGGTTTGAAAGTAATAAATACCATAGCGGCATTAAAGTCGTTGCTTGGGCCCATTAAGTTGGACCAACAGAAAGTTGCCTTAGTGCCTACCATGGGCGCCTTGCATAAAGGACATGTATCGCTGATTAACATAGCGCAGCAGCAGGCTGATGTGGTGGTTTGCAGTATATTTGTGAACCCAACGCAGTTTACCGACCCTAAAGATCTGGAGAAATATCCCCGGCCCTTGGAGCATGATATGAAGATGCTTGAAGAAGCTGGTTGCGATGTGGTATTTATGCCTTCCGTAACTGAAATGTATCCTGAGCCAGAGGTATGGCATATAGATCTTGGCCCTGCTGAATTCCTGTTAGAAGGGGAATTTAGAAAGGGACATTATCAGGGGGTGACGCAGATTGTAAAGAAATTATTCGATGCTGTAAATCCTGATGTTGCTTTCTTTGGTCAGAAAGACTTTCAGCAGGTTCTTATGATCAAGAATATGGTTGCGCATTTCAATATGCCGATTCAGATTGTGTCATGTCCGATTATAAGAGAAGATGATGGCCTGGCAATGAGCTCAAGAAATATTCACCTTTCAGCTAAAGACCGGACAAATGCACTTGTATTAAGCAAGGCATTATCTTTTGTGAAAGACAGTTTTTCAGATTGGAGTATCCCGGAATTGGTTGAAAAGGCGAAAGCGATTATCAATGATACTCCGGGTGTAGAGCTTGATTATTTCATTGTTGCTAACGGTGAAACTCTACTGCCAGAAAATGATAAAAGTCATCATGACATTGTTGCCCTTGTTGCAGCAAAGGTTGGTGAGACCCGTCTTATCGATAATATGATACTCAATTGAAAATAGATAAAACTACCCATTCATAAAATTAGTTAACTTTGCAACATGATTATCGAGATATTAAAATCGAAAATACACCGCGTTAGAGTAACACAGGCGGAACTGAATTATGTTGGAAGCATCACCATTGATGAGGATTTAATGGATGCGGCCAATATTATTCCTAACGAGAAAGTACAAATCGTAAACAATAATAATGGCGAGCGGTTTGAGACTTATGTGATCAAAGGAGCTCGCGGTAGTGGTACGGTTTGTTTAAACGGTGCTACAGCTAGAAAAGTTCAGGTAGGTGACATCCTGATTATTATGTCTTACGGTTCTTTGCCTATTGAAGAAGCTAAGAAATATCACCCTATTCTTGTATTCCCTGATGATAACAATCATTTATTGAAATAATTGTTATGCAGCCATAGTAATCTGCTTGATAATATATAAATTTGGCATAACTTATTATTTTACAATATTATTATGCTATTTCAATTAAGTGAAGAACAATTGATGATACAGCAGGCGGCAAGGGATTTCGCGCAGAATGAACTAAAGCCTGGCGTCATCGAGAGAGATGAGCATCAGAAATTTCCAACCGAACAAGTGAAAAAATTGGGCGAACTCGGATTTCTGGGGATGATGGTGTCAGAAAAATATAACGGAAGTGGTCTTGATGCGCTTTCGTATGTTTTGGTAATGGAAGAGCTGTCTAAAATCGATGCCTCAGCTTCTGTTGTAGTCTCTGTGAACAACTCGCTTGTTTGCTACGGTTTAGAATCTTACGGTTCTGAATTTCAAAAAGAAAAATATTTAAAGCCATTGGCTGCCGGAGAAAAGATCGGTGCTTTCTGTTTATCAGAACCTGAAGCTGGCTCCGATGCGACTTCGCAACAAACGACGGCTGAAGATATGGGGGATTATTATCTTTTAAACGGCACGAAAAACTGGATAACAAATGGTGGTACGGCCTCAACTTATCTGGTTATTGCACAAACAGATAAATCTTTAAGGCATAAAGGCATTAATGCTTTTATCGTTGAAAAAGATATGGAAGGTTTTACAGTGGGCCCCAAAGAAAATAAGTTGGGTATTCGTGGCTCTGATACCCATTCTTTGATGTTTAATGATGTTAAGGTTCCGAAGGAGAACCGTATTGGTGAGAATGGTTTTGGTTTTAAGTTTGCGATGAAAACACTTGAAGGAGGTCGTATTGGTATAGCAGCCCAGGCTTTAGGTATCGCTGCAGGTGCTTACGAACTTGCGCTGGAATATGCAAAACAACGCAAATCATTTGGAAAGCCAATTGCTGAACATCAGGCAATTGCTTTTAAGCTGGCTGATATGGCAACACAAATTGAGGCTGCCAGAATGTTGGTTTATAAAGCCGCGTGGTTAAAAGATCAAGGACAGCCTTATACACTTGCGGGTTCTATGGCAAAGCTATATGCGTCTAAAGTGGCAATGGATGTAACTGTTGAAGCAGTTCAGATTCATGGAGGATATGGATTTGTTAAAGAATACCATGTTGAGCGTTTAATGCGCGATGCAAAAATTACTCAGATTTATGAAGGGACCTCTGAAATCCAGAAAATGGTAATCTCAAGAGAGATCATTAGATAGAAAATAAAAATGTAATTAGGGCGGGTATTCAGATTGATCTGGATATCCGCCTTTTATTTTTTGGTTAATCTTTATCCGACCCTGCAATAGCTCCAAAAATTGCTTTTATGATTGCTATTACAATTGCAAGAAATGCTGCCGCCCAGAAATCGTTAACATGAAATCCACTCATGATATTGGATACCAATAAGATCATTAGTACAGAAATAATAAAGGAAACTAGACCAAGGGTTAAAAAATTAACAGGAAATGTAAGTATCCTTAAAATAAACCCTATGGTGGCATTTGCCAGTGCAATTAAGATGGCGGCAATAATTGCAGTTCCGTATCCGTCAATAGATACCCCAGGAACAAGTCGGGCGCCAATAAAAACAACGAGGCCCATGAGTAAGATTTCGATAATTAGTCTCATAATGATTAATTTAGTGATATGAATAGATGTTTATTACAGCATATAACTGTTTTGTTGTTTGCTTGTTTGCTGTTTGGCTGTTCTTCAACAAATAATAAGCCACTTTTGATCGACTTTTCTGCTGACAGTTCTTCAATTGTTTTCAATCATATAGATCGGGTAGGATTAAACCAGCTGCAAGAGTTTGGTGCTGACGACTCTACATTTAAAAGTCTTGTTTCAATTTTGGAAATGCCAGGCGTATTGGACACGACTTTTAAAGAGCATGCTATTAATGGAAAATTCCAGTTAACGGATAGTAATCTTGTTTTTATTCCAGAACGGTCTTTTGTAAAAGGGAGGGAGTATTTAGTGATTACACATTTGAATAGTAAGTTTGGCGATTTGAAAGCTCTGTTAAAAGGAGAGCTTTCCACTGGTGTTCGCCCTTTACAGAAGGCGCTGAGCAGGTGAGGAGTTCTTTAGTGTGCTTGATTTTGCATTAGCACTCATTTATTTCCGTCGCATTGAAATTGAACTAAAGCTGTGTAACGGCTTGACTATACTTCATAGTACATCCATAGTCCTTTTATATTATTTTCATACTAAGTCCATATTTTAATTATAAAACATGGACTTAGTATGGAGTTATCATGGACTTACTATTATGCATTGCCGAAGAAAATATTCAGTCTGTCTCCGTCAAGCCTTGTTTTACCCTCTTTTGGTATTTCCAAAAATATTTCATACATTTGCGCAGTAATAGAGGTAAGAGGGGGCAGAAGTCCCCTTTTTTCTGTTATTGGCAAATTGGTTATGCAGGTAGAAAAAAGAGTGATAGAATTAGTTGAAGAGAAGATTTCGGACAGGCCGGAACTTTTTTTAGTTGAGGTAAAAATGCTACCAAACAATAAGCTTATTATTCATGTTGACGGCGATGAGGGGATTAGTATCCAGGATTGTGCAGCCATTAGCAGACATGTAGGCTTTCATTTGGAAGAGGAAAATACGATTGAGAAAGCGTATAACCTTGAGGTTTCTTCTCCAGGTGTAGGTGAGCCGCTGCGATTGAAAAGACAATATGTTAAAAATATTGGTAGGGAGTTAAGTGTAAAACTAGCTGGTGGTGAGATCAAAGAAGGACAATTGTTAAGTGCTGATGACAACAGCATAACCATTGCTGCCAAGGTTAAAGAAAAAGGTAAGAAAGTTCAGTTGGTTGAAACCAGTATAAACTTTGATAATATAACAGAAACAAAGGTTTTAATTTCATTTAAATAAAAATGAGCAATATTAATTTAATCGATTCATTCCAAGAGTTTAAGGACTTCAAGAACATCGACCGTCCTACAGTGATTAGTGTGCTGGAAGAGGTATTTCGCAGTATGCTGCGGAAAAAGTATGGTACAGACGAGAATTGTGACGTAATTGTTAACCCTGATAACGGAGATTTAGAGATCTGGCGTACTAGAAAAGTTATGGAAGATGGCTTTTCTGAAGACGATGATTTAGAAATTGAATTGGCAGAAGTGAAACAATTAGATGCGGATATGGAAGTTGGTGACGACTACATTGAGCAGATCACTTTGGAAAGCTTTGGCCGCAGGGCTATTTTAGCTGCCCGTCAGACACTGGTTTCTAAAGTACTGGAATTAGAGAAAGACGAAATCTTTAAAAAATATAAGGATAGGGTTGGTGAGATTGTTACCGGTGAGGTTTATCAGGTTTGGAAAAAAGAAACTTTGGTTCTTGACGATGAAGGTAATGAGTTGATGATGCCGAAAACAGAACAGATTCCCGCTGATTATTTCAAGAAAGGGGATTCTGTACGTGCGGTGATTTTGAAAGTTGATATGGTTAATGCAACTCCGAAGATTATCATTTCAAGGATTGCTCCTGAGTTCTTACAGCGCTTATTTGAAATCGAGGTTCCTGAGATTTTCGACGGTTTAATTACAATTAAGAAAATTGTTCGTGAACCAGGAGAGCGTGCTAAGGTTGCCGTTGAGTCTTATGATGACAGAATTGATCCGGTAGGAGCTTGTGTTGGTATGAAAGGTTCACGTATCCATGGTATTGTTAGAGAGCTTAAAAACGAGAATATTGATGTAATTAACTTTACAAACAACATCTCACTATATATTACAAGGGCATTAAGCCCGGCAAAAATCACATCTATTAAATTAGATGATGAGACTAAACATGCTTCAGTTTATTTGAAACCAGATCAGGTTTCATTGGCAATTGGACGTGGTGGACATAATATTAAACTTGCTGGTAAATTGACAGGTTATGAAATTGATGTTTACCGCGAAGCAGGTGAAGAAGATGAAGATGTGGATATCGAAGAATTTTCGGATGAAATCGATAGCTGGATCATTGATGAGCTAAAGTCGATTGGTTGTGATACAGCTAAGAGTGTATTAGCACTTTCTGTTGATGAGTTGGTGAAACGTACCGATTTAGAAGAGGAGACCATCAAAGAAGTTATGAGTATATTAAAATCAGAGTTTGAATAAAACAAATGACATACTCATGAAATAAAGAAGAATAAACGTTACTTTTGTATAAGAATTAAGAAAAAAATAGGATATCAATGTCAGACGACAAACCAATAATTTTATTTAAAGCAGTTAAGGAACTTAACGTAGGCATTGCTACGGCCGTTGAGTTTTTAGAAAAGAAAGGCTTTTCTGTTGAGAATAAACCCACTACTAAGCTCTCCCGCGACATGTATAACGCATTGTTGAAAGAGTTTCAGGGCGATAAGATCGTAAAAGAAGAAGCCAATCAGATTGTTATTGGTAAAATTCGTCGTGATGAGCCTGAAGTAGTTGATAAAGTTGCTGAGGCACCTAAAAAGAATGTTGATTTTGAAAATGAGGGGATTTTAGTTAAAAACCTTCATTCTTATACACCTCCTGCTGAGAAGGCAGTAGCTGAAACCCCTGCTCCTGAGAAGGAAGAAGAGAAAGTTGATGAAGGTTCTTTACCTGGTGTGAAGATAGTAGGAAAGATCAATCTTGATGATTTAAATGCTAAAACACGCCCTGTTAAGAGAGAGGAAGCTCCTGCACCGGAACCTAAGGCTGAAACGCCTGTAGCTCCTGTAGCTCCGGTTGAAAAAGTACCTGAGCCGGTTAAGGAAGTAGAGAAGCCGGTTGAACAGCCTGTTGCAGAAATAAAACCTGAACCTGTTAAGCCTGTGGAAACACCTAAAGCCGAGGAGCAGCCAAAACCAGTTGTTGAGGCACCAGTGGTTAAAGCTCCTGAACCTGTAGTTGCGCCAAAAGTAACTCCTGAACCTCCTAAAGTTGAAAAACCTGAAGAAACTGAAGTGATCAAAGCACGTTCGGTAAAATTATCAGGACCAAACATCATCGGAAAAATTACCTTGCCGGTAACACCTGATCGTAAATCACAGCCTGTAGCTTCTTCAGGAGAAAGTGCTGATGCGAAAAGAAAACGTAAACGCAAGAAAACTCCTGGTGGACATCCTGGTCAGCAGCAGCAACATAGTGGTCAGAATCAGGGTCAAGGACAAGCGCCAGCACAAGGCGGACAACCAGGTGCTGCTAAACCTGCACCAACTTTTACTAACAGGCCAGATTTTAGAAACAATACTAATAATACAGCCAACAGGCCTAACTTTAGGAACAATAAACCAGGAGGACATTCTTCCGGACCAAAAGAAGAGCCTACGGAAAAAGAAATACAAGATCAGATTAAAGCAACACTTGCACGTTTAAGTGGAGCAGGTAAATCTGGTAAATTTGCTCAACGTGCTAAATTACGTCGTCAGAAACGTGATGATGTGGCTCATTCAGCTGATGAGGCAGCAATGGAGCAAGAGTTACAATCACGTGTACTTAAGGTTACTGAGTTTGTAACGGCAAATGAGCTGGCAACCATGATGGATGAGCCGGTTACAAAAATTATCGCGACTTGTATGAGTCTGGGTATGTTTGTTTCGATCAACCAACGTTTGGATGCTGAAACATTAACTATTGTTGCTGATGAGTTTGGTTACGAAATTCAATTCGTTAAACCGGATGATGAAAGTGACATCCTTATTGAAGAGGAAGATTCTGAAGAGGATTTATTACCAAGAGCTCCAGTTGTTACCATCATGGGACACGTGGATCATGGTAAAACATCACTACTAGATTATATTCGTAAAGCGAATGTGGTAGCTGGTGAGGCCGGTGGTATTACACAGCACATTGGTGCTTATATGGTAACTACTGCGACAGGTAAAAAAGTTACTTTCCTGGATACTCCGGGTCACGAGGCCTTTACGGCGATGCGTGCTCGTGGTGCGAAGGTTGCGGATATTGCAATTATTGTGGTTGCTGCTGACGATGCTGTGATGCCTCAGACAAAAGAGGCTATTAATCACGCGCAAGCAGCGGGCGTTCCGTTGGTATTTGCTTTCACAAAAATTGATAAACCAGGTGCAAACTCTGATAAAATACGCGAACAACTATCAATTATGAATATCCTGGTTGAGGATTGGGGAGGTAACTTCCAGTCTCAGGAGATTTCTGGTAAGAGTGGTTTGAACGTGGACTTACTTTTAGAAAAAGTTTTATTAGAGGCTGAATTACTTGACCTTAAAGCTAATCCGAACAAACGTGCTACAGGTAGTGTAATTGAAGCTACACTTGATAAAGGACGTGGTATTGTAACTACTGTTTTAGTACAAGCAGGTACTTTAAAGGTAGGTGACCCTATCCTTGCTGGTAGCTATAGTGGTAAAGTAAAAGCGTTATTTAATGAACGTGGTCAAAAGGTAGATAAAGCAGGACCATCGGTGCCTGTACAGGTATTGGGTATGCAAGGTGCACCTACTGCAGGTGATAGATTTAATGCGTTGGAGAGTGAAGTTGAAGCCAGAGATATTGCAAACAAACGTTTACAATTGATGCGTGAGCAAGGACTTCGTACTCAGAAACACATTACTTTGGATGAGATCGGTCGTCGTTTAGCTATCGGTAACTTTAAAGAGCTTAATTTGATCGTTAAAGGTGACGTGGATGGTTCTATTGAAGCACTATCTGATTCATTACTGAAACTTTCTACTCAAGAGATACAGATCAATATCATTGCTAAGGCGGTGGGTCAGATCTCAGAATCTGATGTATTGTTAGCTTCTGCATCTGATGCGATTATTATTGGTTTCCAGGTACGTCCTTCCCCTGGTGCACGTAAATTGGCTGAAGCGGAGCAGATTGACATTCGTTTATATTCTATCATCTATGATGCGATCAATGAGATCAAAGCTGCGATGGAGGGTATGTTGGCTCCTGAGTTTGAAGAGAAAATTACTGCGAACGTTGAGATTAGAGATACCTTTAAAATTACTAAGGTTGGTACAATTGCCGGCTGTATGGTATTAGATGGTACAATTACCCGTAACAGTAAGATCCGTATTGTTAGAGATGGTGTGGTAATTTACACTGGTGAACTAGCTTCTTTGAAACGTTACAAAGATGATGTGAAAGAAGTGTCAAGAGGTTACGAGTGTGGATTGAACATACAGAACTTTAACAATATTGAAGTAGGTGACATTGTTGAAGCTTACGAACAAGTTGAGGTGAAAAGGAAGTTGTAAAACTTTATACAATTATATTGTAAAGCGCATTGGAGAAATTAATCTTCAATGCGTTTTTTGTTATACATTTTTCTAGCTTTGAGGTAAAAAAGTATAAAGTTATAGTTGAAAGAATTATATCTCTTTTTTATAACTGACAACCATATTTTTCAAATAATGAATATAAAAAGGAGTATAACCAAAAGAGTAAATAAACTTTTTGGCTTAAATAAAACGAAGCCACTTGAGAAGCCTATCAGAAATTTATATAAGACTAACTATGATAAGAATGTATTGATATGTTATATAATAAAACCTTTTAGAGAGCCTAATGATTTTGCACATCAAAACTATATGACAGCTCATATCGTTGCTGAAAGCTTTTCTGAGCTTGGGTATAATGTTGATGTTGTGGACTACCAGGGAGGTTTCGATATAGATTATGAGTATTACTCCGTGATTTTCGGATTTGGTCGGAATTTCGAACAATCCTTTCATAGTAAGAAGAGAGAGATTCCAAGGATTCATTTTATAACTGGTGCGCATCCGGATTTACAGAATGCGATGAGTTTGCAAAGTGTAAATGATTTTTATAAGACATCTGGTTTATGGTTGCCGGAGCAAGGTAATATACTTTATGACAATTGCTATTATTCAACTTTTAATTCTGATTTTTCAATCATTTTAGCGCATGGCTTTATATTCGAGGATCATAAATCTAGAGTCAAAAGAAGATTACATTCTTTAAATAATAACATTTTAGGAGTGTTTAAGGACTTTAAACCGAAACAAGGGCGTAGTAACAGCTTTTTATTTCTAAGCGGTTCTCGTTTGGTTACGAAAGGAATATCGATACTACTTGAAGTAGCAAAAGAACGGAAGGATTTGAATTTTTATGTTGTTGTATTAGGTCTTGATGGAGAATTAAGGAGTTATTATCATGACCTATTATATGAGAGTCCCAATGTGTTTTTACGTCAAAATCTTCAAATGAATTCAGAGGAGATGAAACAGATTGTTGAAGATTGTAGTTATTGTATTGCACCAAGTTATACAGATGGGCTTCCTGGTGGTACTATAGAGCCTATGAGTGCTGGTTTAGTACCTATTGTAAGTAAATACTGTGGCTTTCCTGTAGAGAACTTTATTTTCGAAATGGAGGAATTATCTGCATTTGGTTTAAATGAAGCGATTAATCGTGCATTAGGCATGGATGATATGACTTATTTAAAGTCTAGTAATGAAGTTAAAGCATATGCTATAGAAAGTTACTCTGCTTCTAATGTGAAGCAGAGTCTATTGAAAATCTTACAGACGGAGCTTTTATAAGTTGTTTTGTGAGGATGGGCTTTTGAATTTACTTTTAATCCATCTTTTGAATTGTTTTTTTGGATGATTATGTTCCTTCCATTTCTCTTCTAATTTAAACTCATGTTTAGCAATTGCATAGTCGGCACCAGTGTCTGAAATCATGTCTTTTGGAAATGTAATTTCATCTATTTCTCCGAGTAGGATATTTGCAGATCTATCATTCGGATTCGTTGAATGTGTGGCGTCTGCTCTAAATCCAATATTGGTAATTAGGCTTACATTGGGGCAAACAGAAAGACCGTTATTTAAATAATTATGAATCGCCAATTGGTAATCCCATGTATCTATTTCACCCTTTTTAACACCATTAAACGCAATCATCCAGCTGTCAACAATAAAAGGATCGGAAAATATTTTGAAGAGTTGTTCTCGCATTTCTTCTTCTGTATGCCTACTAAGATTTTTGTCATAGTCCTGCCAAACTCTTCTCCAGCTTGCCCATCCCCAAACCTCTGTTCTTCTTGAAAAGAAAACGCTTGCTTCTCCCCACTTGGTTCCAAAATGTAAATTACATCCAGTAATGTGTCTGATACGTGTATCAAATCGATACTTTTCAAGTAAAGTGTCGCAATATTTAAAAAAGCTCTTTGAGGGTAGACAGTCATCTTCAAGGATAATTCCTTCTTCTTCTTGGTCAAAGAACCAGGTAACTGCGGATGCGACGGCTTCTTTGCAACCCAAATTTTCATTTCTATAAAGCGTTTTTACTTCACATGGCCAGTCAATATTATTCACGACAGCAATTGCTTGTTGGCAAAGATCTAGCTCACCTAATCTATTAGTTCTTGGACCATCAGCTGCAATATACAATTTAGGAGGTTTTGCATTTCTAATTTCCTCAAACACAGCTTTTGTCGTGTCAGGTCTATTAAATATTAAAAATAATACAGGAGATTTGGTACAGTAGTCTTTCATTATGTCGTGAAGATACAATGAATAATGTAAAATATATTGGAAATGCAGAGTATTTGTTAGCTATTAGATTAGTTCTGTTGGTCGAAGTGAGACTAAATCGTATACTTGCAGACTGCGTTTATGTTCGAGTAGTAAAATAAGATAATCCTATTAAAGAATTTTATGAAGAGTAAAATTACCGGTGGTGCAACGGAATTGGCATTTACTGCCAAGGTATTAAATAAATACGATGTAAAGTATTATAGATGTTTGGATACCGGATTTATTCAGACAGAGGATCCATTTTGGTTAAAAGAAGCTTATTCTTCTGCCATTACTAAATTGGATATTGGCTTGATTTCCAGAAATGAGGAATTAAGAAATAAGACTTTAAAATTGATTCAAACCTATTTTTCCCAGGACAAAAGGTTTTTGGATTATGCAGGGGGATATGGAATGTTTACTCGTATGATGAGAGATAAAGGATTGGACTTTTATCATCATGACATTTATTGTGAGAATTTATTTGCTAAGTATTTTGAATTATCTGACTGTATACAGCAGAAAGATTTTGAGGTAATAACGGCTTTCGAGGTATTTGAACATTTAGTAAATCCAATAGAAGAAATAGGCCGTATTGGAGATTATGGAGATAGTATCTTTTTTACTACTGTATTACAGCCCATGGAACTAGAGAGTATTTCTGATTGGTGGTACATCTCGAAAGAAACCGGGCAGCACATTGCTTTTTACACAGCTACTGCTCTTGAACATACTGCCAAAAGATTAGGGTATCATTTTTGGACTGATGGAATTAGTACACATCTTTTTACTAAGAAACTTTTAAATGGAAACCCGTTTATCGACTATAAGAAAGAGCCCTATTTGATTAGAACTATGAAGAGGAAACTCTCTCGTTTTGAAAGAAAAAATAATCCATGTAACAGAGAGTCATTGCTTCAAAGGGATTTTGATTATATTAAATCGAAATTATAGGGAGTTCTATTGAACCAGCTCTTTGTACAAATCAGTTGTTGCCTTCACGCATTTATCAAGTGTATATGATTGTAGTTTTAAAGCCCCAGAAGTAATTAAATCATTTTTTAGATCTTTATTCTCTTGTATTAGGGTTACCTGCTCTATAAGCGAATGTTTGGACTCAGCATCGAAATAAAGTGCTGCATCACCGGCGATTTCTGGAAAGCAGCTACAATTACTTAAAAGCACAGGGCAATTATTTTTGAATGCTTCAAGTATAGGAATACCAAAACCTTCATATTTGGAAGGAAAAATAAAACAAATGGCATTTTTATACAACGTATTAAGTTGCTTGTCTGTAGCAGCTAATTGAATGGTCTTCTTTAAGATATTATGCTCTGAAAGTAACTTGATTTCTTCCTCAGAAAAAGCCCCGCCAGCAACGACTAAATATAGAGTGTTATCTGTTTTAATAAGTTGAGCAAAAGCTTCCATCAGTAGGGAAAAGTTTTTGTAGCCCCCTCTGTTCCCTACAAATAGAATATACCTTTCAGGAAGATTTTCTACGATTTCGTAATCTAAATCATTACTGTTTATGCCATGAGGGATAACTTTTATCTTTTCTTCTGCTATACCAAGATACTTAATAATGTCAAGCTTTGTTGTTTCTGATATGGCAATAATTTTGTCTGCGGTATTAGCTAGAATCCTCTTCTGCTCTACAATTGGATCATCTATAGGGAAAAATTGAGGAAAACGTTCATGAATCATATCATGAATTGTAATTACCAAAGGTTTTTTTAGGTAGGAGAGATAATACGTATCATAATAGGTAGGATGGAATACGTCATAATTTCCTTGTTTTATCAAATGTTTAGAATATTTTTTATTTTTTTGATAAATTCCAGATTTTTTTCTTGTCAGTAGTTTGAAGATGCTCTTTCTGAGTGAAGATGAATCATCTTTATAATAATAGTTTATAGAGTAGAGTAATTTGCAGGTAACTGTTAATTCCCTGCTTGTCTCACAATTTTCTATGATATTAGTAAAGTATCTAGATATGCCACCATAAACCTGAAGACTAAATATTTGATGGTCAAAGAGGACTTTTATCATTACTTTTGCTGGAATCTATTAAAAGGAATAAATGCTTAACATTTCCCCAAAAATATCAATTATAACTGTTAATTATAATAATAAGACAGGATTAGCTAAAACTATTCAATCTGTGGTCAATCAATCATACTCCAATATCGAGTATATTGTAATTGATGGAGGCTCTGCGGATGGTAGTAAGGGCGTAATTAAAGCTCAGGAGCGCAAAATAGCTTATTGGATTAGTGAGGCTGACAGTGGGATTTATAACGCGATGAACAAAGGAATTAAGGATTCTACGGGAGAATATCTGTTGTTTATCAATAGTGGGGATGTTTTGGTCAATGAAAACATAATTCAGGAGGTGGTTGACCTTGGTTTAACAGCCGATCTGGTTTATGGGAATTTAGTTTTCGTGAATGGAGATAAGCGAAGAGAATGGTTTCCTACATCTGAATTGACATTTAATGTGTTCTTCAGAGAAAGCATACCTCATCCATCAACATTTATTAAAAGAACACTTTTCGATACAGTTGGGCTTTATAATGAGCATTATGCTATTGTGTCTGACTGGGAGTTCTTTGTGTTGGCAGTTTGCAAATTTAATTGCTCTTTCAAGCATATTGATAAATTTATTGCGCTATTCAATGAAGATGGGATTAGTTCTGGAGCAGACAACTATACAGCAATGAAGAAAGAGCGGGATAAGGTCATGAAAGAGCACTTTCCTCTCTTAATTAAGGACTATGAGGCTTTTGAAAAACTAGAGAAAGAAATGAAAAAAATCGAGTACTTTATTAATGCACGTGTTTTTGTAAAGAAGATGCTTAAGTCTATGAAGTTAGGGCCGAAGTGTTTTTAAGGAATTTATACTCTTACTTTTTGTTCAATTTTCTTCTTAGGTTCAAGGATTTTATTAAGCAGCTAAGAAATAAGAGGCGATTTTGTATCTGCTCGTAAAAGGCTTTAAATTTCTTAATGTTGCTGAGGCTTGTTTCGGCCATTAAGTGCTTATAAGTGTTAATTAATTCTTGTTTATTAAGATTAAGCGCAACATCTTTCTGATCATGCGTTAAATGCTTTGATTGTTGAATGAATTGCTTCATTCTGTTTCTCAGATAGCCTTCGCCTTCTTTAATTTTTGTGTCTTGCTGAGAAGCGCTAATGGAATGTGCCCTTACCAGCGCTAATGCTTCTGGATTATCCAAGTGTTCAAAACAATAATTATTTATGGCACATCTAAACCACAGGTCCCAGTCTTCCAAATAATCCATATGTTCTACAAAACCTTCTATTGTATTTAAAATTTCTCGCTTAAAAACTGGATTTTGAATTACTATTGGATTATTTTTTACAAGCTTAAGGACTAGTTCAAAGCCTTGTCCCTTCACTTCTTTACGCGTGCTGGTGTTGCTTAGGCTAAGGTCTGTGAAAAGTATATCTGGATGGTCCGTATGAAAGTAACGAGTGCGTACATTGACGAGATCAGCGTTTGGATGATTCTCGAGGAAATCAACTTGTATGTGTATTTTTGCGGTTGATACCAGATCGTCTGCATCAAGAAACTGGACGTATTTTCCTCGAATATGTTTCAGGCCTGTATTCCTTGCAACGGAGACACCACTATTTACCTGCCGCAAGTAAATAAAGCGGGAATCTTCCTGTACGAATTTGCTAACAACTATGCTTGTGTTATCTGTAGACCCATCATCGATAATTATAGCTTCCCAGTTCGCATATTGTTGGTTTTGAAGGCAGGATAAGGTTTCTGCTATCAAATGACCATAATTGTATGTAGGAATAATGATGGATATTATGGGACTAGTCATCTATAGGAGTTATTTCTTAAAAAGCTTTTGCTTCAACTTTTTAAATAAGGATTTCTTTTGCGAGTTATTTTTCGTGGTGTAATAATTAGGTAATGTAATGTACTGCTCATACTCATTGTTTTTTAATACTTCATGATACTTGATGAGCAATGGCTTGATATCTGGGCGCATTTCAAGATTAAATAATGCCCATTTAGAAATACCTAAGGGATTGTTATAATCCCAACCACTAAAGTGGAAAAAAGAAAGGCGACTAGTCTTATTCACCATAAATACACCTTCTTTCAGTATGATGGTACGCTCGTGTAAATTCCAGTAAGCAACATTTAACCCTTGATTTTGTTCGATATGGGCGTTTTTAAAATAAAGAGGGACAAAGTTGAGCCAAAGTTGCTCGCCATAGTATCCTCTTTTAAAATCGTATATACATTCCAGTACAGACCGTTCTCTAAGCCAGTTGATGTATTTATCTGTTTCTGCCGATTTTTTGAGCTTAAAAAATCCCCCGTTAAACAGACCTGCATTTAGCACTTCCAGTTCTTGCCTTTTCATTTCGATTGGCGGTGGGGTGGTAAAATGAGGGGTAAAAATAATATCATGCTCATTGAGGACACTTTCTGGCAAAGGACCAAAAAACAGCATGTCCGAATCTCCAAAGATAACTTGCGTTATTCCCGGTTTGTTAAGTAGATGTTTGGCAAATAAAACTTTTGCACTATTTGCCAGTTGCATCGGATTGTAGTTTTGAGTAATAAAATCAAATTCTTCTGCCGCTAATTCATGCAGTTGAAGAATGGGATATTTACTCATCAATTTATTTTGAGCTATAGTTTCTGGCGTTAAATAATCAGTGAGGCAAATGCAGACTTCAAATTCCGGATGTTGTTGTTTTACTGAATCTAATAAAGAAACTGCAAATGGGAGGTAATTGGTCGTTGCAATGGTGAAAAATAGCGTCATAGTTAAAATAGCTGATCTAATTTGTAATAACAAGATTTCTGGTCATAGCCGGATTCAAACGCTTCTTTCGCAAATAAGGTCTGTTCTTGATAGATTTCACGCTGCTGAAGTAGGCTAGTGATATGTCTGCTAAATTCTTCAGGTTCATCACTTACAAGGCATCCATTATTATTTTTATTAATAAGGCCATCCACACCTCTGGTATTACAAACTACAGGTAAGTGGTAGGAAAGCGCTTCTATAACCTTTATTTTTGTGCCTGTGCCTGATAGCATTGGGCATATTGCTACTTTGGTCTGATGGTAATAAGTCGTGAGCTCCTCAGCAAATGGAATAAGGGTGATATTTGGATGGTTTCTTTTAATTGATGCTGTGATTTGTCCTATAATACAGATGCTTAAAGATTGGGGTAAAAGTGGGTATACCTTTGATATGAACCAATTGGCGGCTTCTATATTATGAGGATTTTTACTCGCTATGTAGATGAGATCAAACTTCCGGTCTGCGACTGGAATCGAACTAGGAGAGGGGGCTTCAATCATCATAGGGGCCATGATAACCTCATTCTTACAAAATTGGCTAAAAAGATATTGCTCTTCTACGGAAATGGCTAGTACTTTATTGAAAAGAGAGAGTCTTCTAATTTCTTCTTTAAAAGAGGCGCCAATATCGAATTTATCTTGATTCTGAGCGGTTAAAAAATCATGTGTATCTAGTATCGTTTGTGCGTTTGTAATGTGCTTGTTGTTTTCAATTAAAGATGCCCAACTTGCATAGTTTAAAAACACATAGTCGTAATGGTTGTTTTTGATGATTTTGTTAAACGCTTTTTGTAAGCGGTAAGTAACTAACTCTGGGAAATTTACCGGGAGTATCCCCCATCTATTTTGATAAAAGAAATTTGGTAGCTTATAGCAAAAAAAATAGTAAAGCAAATTCTTCTTAGATGCCTTTCTGGGGAGTACCCAGGTGTTGTGTGCCAATCCGCTGTTTTCAAAATCAATGATGTCTTGGTTATTCCATTCTCCCCAATAATATTCACTTACAAAATCGACCTGATAACCTCTGGACTTAAAATAACGGAGGAAGCTTAGTGCACGGATCTTGTTGCCCGCATTTTTTTTTAATGGGTTATCGGGCATGAAGAATAGAATCTTTTTCATACTATTCTTCGAAGGTTTGCATGTCTATTAATCTCCGGTACAAACCGTCGTTTTTCATTAATTCATGGTGTGTCCCATGCTCTATTACAGTGCCTTTTTCAAGGACAATGATCTCATCAGCATTCTGTATAGTTGATAAACGATGGGCTATAATTAATGAGGTGCGGTTTTCCATTAATTTATAAAGTGCGTCCTGCACCAATTTTTCTGATTCGGTGTCAAGAGCCGAGGTAGCTTCATCCAATAACATAATAGGAGGATTGCCTAATACCGCTCTGGCAATACATAATCTTTGTTTTTGTCCACCAGACAAACGAATCCCTCTGTCGCCTACAAATGTATGATAGCCATTTTCAGCTTCAATAATGAAGTCATGTGCATTTGCAATTTTTGCGGCAGCTGTAACCTCTTCTAAAGTGGCATTGGGTTTGGCAAACGCAATATTGTTAAATATGGTATCATTAAACAGAATTGATTCTTGATTCACAAAACCCATTTGATTCCTTAGAGAGTTAGTATTAACATCTTTAACATTTATTCCGTCAATATAGATGTTCCCTTGTTGGGGATCAGTAAATCTAGGTACAAGATCCATTAATGTTGATTTACCACCTCCAGAGGGGCCTACTAAAGCAATTGTCTTACCTTTCGGGATCTCTATGTTTACTCGATTTAGCACTTGTCGTTCGCCGTAGGCAAAGGAAACATCTTTAAATGTGATTGCGTTTTGAAAAGAACTTATAGTGATAGCATTGGGTTTATCAATCAATTCCGGTTTAGTGTCTATAAGATCTAAAACTCGTTTGCCTGCAGCAAGGCCAGTATGGATAGCACTAAAAGCGTCTGTTAAAGCTTTTGCAGGGCGCATAACCTGGGAAAATATGGCAATATAAGCTATAAACTCTGCAGAGGTTAAAGTAGATTCGCCTGACAAGACTAATGAACCCCCAAAATATACAATTCCAGCCACCATCATGACACCTAAAAATTCAGATACAGGAGAGGCAAGTTGTTGTCTACGTACCATTTTTCTTGTAATATTTGAATAGTTTATATTTTCCTGATGAAATCTGTTTTTAACAAATTCTGTGGCATTAAAAGCTTTAATAATTTTGACGCCTGATAAAGCTTCGTCCAGATAGCCAAGCATAATCGCAAATGTCTCATGTGCTTTGGTGGCCTGTTGTCTTAAACGTTTTACTATTTTGGCGATGATGAATCCTGATAATGGAATGACTAATAAAGAAAAGAAAGTTAATTTAGCTGAGATGGTAAAAAGAAGGATAACATATACGATTAATGTAACTGGTTCCTTGAATATCACTTGTAAAGTATTGGTGACAGTAAATTGAACCACTTGAACATCGGAGGAAACTTTAGCAATAATATCGCCTTTACGTTGGCTGTTAAAGAAACCAATATGGAGGCTCATCACATTATCAAATACAGTTTTTCGTAGTTTTAGTAAAGTATGGATACGTAAGTCCTCCATTATTCTGTTGGAGAAGTATTTGAAAATGTTAGAAAATAATACAGAGATTACTATGACTATGCAGACGAACTTTAATGCGCCCTGTTTGCCATAATTAGCTATAGAATAATCTGTAATTTCCTTGAAGCGGGCCATAATATCCCACCATGATTTTTCTTCTAATGGAAGTGTTTTAGCCACTTTCGCTCCCGCCGAAGCATTATCACTATTAAACAAAGTATCTAATAAAGGAGCTAGTAAAGCTAGGTTTAAGGTGTTAAAAAGTATATAAAGAAGGGTTGCAACAATATAGGGTATTGCGAATTTTTCTATAGGTTTGGCGTAGGATAATAATCGAAGATAGTCTTTCATTAAAAATTTTAAAATTTTTCAAAGGTAAGCATTTGAGACCATCTTTTAGATCAATATTATTAATGCATGTCTGATAGTGTTTTGTATAGTTTGAGATATGATTTTGCAGTCTCATCCCAGCTGAAATGAGCCGCTCGTTCCTTTGCTTTTTGAGTCATATTTCCTGAACTGAAATCTATTAGTCCTTTTTTTAACACTTCTTGCATGCTTTCGGCTTCAAAATCATCAAAATAGTAGGCTGCATCAGCACCAATTTCGGGAAGGGAGGTGTGATTGGACAGAAAAATGGCTTTTCCATAATACATAGCTTCAATTACGGGAAGGCCAAACCCCTCTGCTATGGAGGGGAATAAGAAAGCTTCACAGTTTTTGTAATACCAGCTTCGCTCTTGGTTGGAAATAGAACCGAGAATTTTAACACGATCACTAACATCGTGTTTTTTTGCTTCTTCTATAATTTTATTGAGATATTCTTGAGAACTTAGGTTTCCAGCAATTATCAGCTCATAGTTATTATCTTGTAATAAAGCTGGAAGAACATGAAAATTTTTCTTAGGTAACACTGTTCCTATTGTAAATAAAAAAGGTTTTATGGGATTGTATTTTGGAGTATCAAAAGATGGATAGTCTTTAACAGTGCAACCATTATATATTACTAGTAGAGGTTTACCTTGGGTTTCAAATGCAGTTTGTACTTGCTTTGCAACAAAATTGGAAATGCAAACAATTATTGACGCTCTATCTATACGTGATTGTATCTGTCTAAGGTGTTTTTTTATTTTTGAAGGACGATCTTTTTTTTCGATCATAAAATTAAGATCGTGAATTGTTAAGATCATTTTAGTCCTGGATGATGTAGGAAGATATCTTGATACTTGGTTGCTAGAATGCCATACATCAAATTTTGAAGCTCCTGGAACGAAAATCTTATGCCAAGCCTTTTGAATTTTATAGTGTGCATCCTTTCCAAATATGTTTTTTTCAGAAGAAGGAATATAGGCGGTTATTTCCTGATTTGGGTACGAATTATCTATAAGTGCTTGTCCTAGGTCAGTACAAAATGTATGTAGTCCGGTATTTGGATATTTCAACCGCTCGCAATCGAATAAGATTTTAGTCATGGTATTTTAGTATTAAGATCATTTAACAATCTTATAGTTACGGTATTCAAACAGTCTAAGTCCGGTAAGGTCTTCGATTTTTTGTAGAACTTTTCTTTTAAGACTCATTTTTTGCTTTAACTGCTCCAAATCTTTAGCAAATTTCCAATTGGTTGCAGTAATGCGGTTTTGAATAACTTTAGGATGGGTGCCTTTGAATTTGAGTAATCGATCCGCATTTTCCATGGCAAAGGTTCCCTCGATGGGAAAATGTTGTTCCACCCATTCTTGGGTTTGATAGAATTGGTTGAAATTTCTGGCTTTCCCATACAGGGCCTTTGGGGTTTTTACCCACCCATAATGGTACACGAAAGCGTCAATTAACTTTACTTTTAGTTTTTTACCATTAATTCTGAAACCTTGTGCGTCTTTATAAGACTTGATGTCTGGTAGATTTTTTAGTACGCGTATTTCTCGTCTATACCAACGTCTGGACTCCGCATAGTAATCGTAGGAGCCATAAAAGTGTGTGTATTTTAAAAGTAAGCCTTCTATTTCTTGATCATCTAGAGTATCTCTCATTTCCTGTCTAATCACATCATGGTACTTTTCATGTATGCATTCATCACCTTGTATATAAATCATCCAATTAGTATCGGGTGAAATTGCTTTAATGGCTTTGTTCGTTTCTTCTGCAAAGGCTTGTCCACCTACCTGTAGTGAGTCATTCCAAATCGTATCGATTATTTTGATTTTATCAGGCGAAATTGATTTGATTAGTTCTGAAGTGTCATCTGTAGAATTGCCTAATGCAACAACAAACTCGTCGCACAAAGGTAAAACTGAACGAATGGCTTCGGCTATTGGGTAATCATTTATTATCGCATTTCTGATAAAGGTAAAGCCGGTGACTTTCATTGGATGGCTTGGTTTTCTATTAGGCATTTTCGATATTGAATCAAGTGTTTTTGGAGAAAGCGTTTAATAAATGTTGAATAAAATGTATTTCTTTGTAGCAAAGATAATTTAATTGATGCAAAACGAAGATTCTCTTATAAAAGGAATGCAGGAAAGGAGCTTCACAGCCTTGGCAAGGGCTATTACCATCGTTGAAAATGATATCCCGCCAGCAGCTCAATTATTAAGAAAAATTTCGGTGGAGAGAAAGGTTCCAGTGATCGGAATTACCGGGCCTCCGGGTGCAGGTAAAAGTACTTTGGTAAATGCAATTACAAGTCATTTTTCAAATGAAGGTAAAAGGATTGCCATTCTTGCGGTTGACCCAACATCCCCGTTTAACTTTGGTTCATTATTGGGCGACAGGATCAGGATGTCCCAGCAATTTAATAACCCAAATGTTTATATCAGATCGCTTGCAACCCGTGGTGCTCTTGGTGGGATATCTGCAAAAACAATTGAGATTGTAGATGTGATGAAGTCAGCAGAATTTGACTTGATTCTTGTAGAAACAGTAGGTGTTGGACAGTCGGAAGTAGAGATTGCTGGATTGGCCGATAAAACGGTTGTTGTTCTTGTACCAGAATCCGGAGATGAAATTCAACATATAAAATCAGGATTGATGGAGGTTGCGCAAGGGTTTGTGGTGAATAAGGCTGACAGAGAAGGGGCTGATTCGTTTGCCAACAATCTAAAGAAATTGGTTCATCAGCAACATCAGCATATTCCAATTTTTAAAACTGTAGCAGATAAAAACGAAGGTGTTATAGAATTGTGTAACTGGTTGCTTGAGCCCATAATGATTGAAAACAAGCGTAAATCATTTTTGCTTGCGGAAAAGGCATTTAAAATTATCCAGCATAATCGTATGAAAGATGTTGACAAACAAAAACTACATCATGCAATTAGCTTAGCAATGGAGAATGTCGATTTTAATATTTATCGTTTTACTGATGACTGGGCTTGATATGGCGTCTCTTAGCGATAGATTGTTTGTTGTCTTAAAAATAGGACTTGTTTGTATGACTGATTAGGACAATAATCAAAGTTACCCTGACCATTTGACGAAAAAAGAAAACATTCATGAAGTGTATTTTGAACACCATTTGATTCAGCGCCTTATTCAATGAAGTTTTAAAATGATAGGTAATAATTGCTTTAAATACGATAAAATAGTCTTGAGAGCTATAATTGTGGTTATTTAACGATGGGTTTTGAAGTTTGGAACGGTGTTTGTACAACTGTTTTGAGAATTTAAAAATTTGTTTAATTTTGCTACACAAAAAAATTATACATTTCTTAGATTTGTTTAACCTTAAAAAAGAAAATTATGAATTATTCTACTTTAAAAAAGGGTCTAGCAGCCTCTTTTGTAGCGTTATTAGGAGTTACGACTCTTGCTGAAGCTCAGGAGACTGCATCTTCAGCCAAGGTATTTGGTGGAAGAGGCCAGTACAGAACTTGGTCTATAGGTGTTAATGCTGGTGTTTTATCACCATTCATTGCAACTGGTGGATCAAATGACTTTAGTAACTTCGATGTTAACTTAGGTTACGGTATCTCATTAAGAAAACAATTAGGTCATGCATTTGGCTTAGAAGGTAACGTTTTCCGTGGTAAAGTATCTGGAACTAACAAAGATTTCCCAAGTTTAACTCCAAAAGAATTCTCTACTGAGATTGCTTATTCGGCTGACTTAAGAGGTGTTGTTAACGTAGCAACTGTAGATTTCTTACGTCGTGAGAATTCAGTTAACTTCTTCGTGACTGCTGGTTACGGTGTTGTTGCTTACAATCCAATTGTTGACGGTGCTGATAAAAAAGGTACATGGGGTGATGATGGCGATAAAGACAATATCAAAGAAGCTTACATTCCTGTAGGTGCTGGTATCAAATTTAAAGTGTCTGACCGTGTTTCATTTAACTTAGGTTATACTATGCACTTTATTGATGGCGATAACTTTGATGGTGTTTATGCTAAAGGAACTTCTAAAGATAAATTCTCTTACGGATATGCTGGATTAGAATTCTCATTAGGTTCTAGCTCTAAACCAAACTTGGATTGGGTTAACCCATTAGCTTTAATGTATGATGAATTGAAAGATCCATCTTTACGTAATGAAGTTGAAGCATTAAAAACTCGTGTATCTGCTGTTGAAAAATCTGTTGAAGATTTGAAAAAAGATAGCGATGGTGACGGTGTAGCTGATCAGTTTGATAAATGCCCAGGTACTCCAGCTGGTACTGCTGTTGATGGTTCAGGATGTCCTCTACCTAAAGCACCAGAGCCTACTCAAATTAACCAAGGTAACTTAACTGGTTTTGAAACTATCAACTTTGAATTCAACTCTTCAGTTTTAAAAACTGAGTCTTACCCTACTTTAGATAAATTATCTTCAGTATTGCGTGAAAACGGTGGTAAAGTAACTGTTAACGGTTATGCTTCAAGCGAAGGTACTGCTGCATACAACCTGAAATTATCTAAAGACAGAGCTAACTCTGTTAAAACTTACTTAGTTAACTCTGGTGTTAACTCTAGTCAAGTTGTAACTAAAGGATTTGGTGAAGCTAATCCAATCGCTTCTAACGATACTGAAGAAGGTCGTATCCAAAACCGTCGTGTTGAATCAGCTAGGAACTAATTATTTCTAATTATAATACGAAAAAGAGGGCTTCAGAAATGAGGCCCTCTTTTTTTTGTAATAATTGTCTCTCATAAAAGAGTATATACGACAGAGATAAGACTTTATTCATACCTTTGTATGATGTACTTGTTTAGGAAAAAAGATCCCAATAGACCTATTAATACCAATATTAAAATCATGCATATCATAAACACAATTGCTATTGTAATGTTTATTGGTGGTATTATATGGAAACTTATAGATTGGCTTTTACTAAGCTGATCACAGATTAAAATAAACTTAAACTCATGAAAAAGATCATTAACACAACTAATGCTCCAGCCCCTATTGGACCTTATAATCAAGCTGTGCTTGCTGGTGGATTTTTATTCTTGTCTGGTCAGATAGCTATCAATCCTGCTTCAGGAGAATTGGTGAAATCGACCATTGCGGAGGAAACACATCAGGTTATGAGAAACATTAAATCTGTATTGCTTGAAGCTTCTTATGGTTTTGAAGACATTGTTAAAACCACTATATTTTTGTCTGATATGGATCTTTTTGCTGCGGTAAACGAAGTGTATGGTTCTTACTTCGAAAAAGATTTTCCAGCGCGTGAAACTGTAGCTGTAAAAGGATTGCCGAAAGGAGTGAATGTGGAGATTTCAGTTACAGCGTTTAAAGGCTAAGTTTTGCCGAAATCTAATTTAAGGTATTTCTTTGCAGGGATTCTCTCATTTGCAATATGGGGGTTTTTCTCTATTCCGTTAAGAAATCTGCAGGCATATCCTTCAGAAGAAATTCTGTATTATCGTATTTTTACTTCTGTTGTTTTTATTTGGATTGCTATTCTTTTATTCAGGAGAAAGCAGTTGAAAGCGGATTTGACCTATTTCTCATCTATTGATACCAGAGCTAAACGTAATATCTTATTCCAACTTGTAGGTTCCACTTTATTGCTTACCTCTAATTGGTACACATACATTTATGCAGTTAACAATGTTAGTTTGCAATCTGCTGCTTTTGCCTATATGGTTTGTCCCCTTATAACGGCCTTTGGTGGTTACTTGATTTTAAAAGAGTCCTTATCTCGTCTAAAATTGATATCGCTAGGGATTGCCTTGCTTAGCATATTACTACTGGCTACTGGTTCATTGATTGAAGTAGTATGGTCTGTGGTTATTGCTACCTTGTATGCCTTTTATCTTATTATACAGCGTAAAATACAGCATTTGGATAAACTTAATGTATTGGCAGTCCAGATCGGCATCGCTGTGTTATTAATGCTGCCTCTTTACTTAATGAAACATGAAGGAATGCCTCAGGATATATGGTTTTGGGGTAACATATCTGTAATCGCTATATTCTTTACCCTTATTCCGTTGTTTTTGAGTTTGTATGCTTTAATAGGTATCCCCTCATCAACACTAGGGATAATTATTTATTCTAACCCCATCATTGCTTTTGCTGTTGCTATATTTTATTTTGGTGAAGAAGTTGACGTACATAAATTATTCGCTTATTCATTGCTTCTTATCTCTGTAATTATATTTAATTGGGGCATAATAAAAGATATCTTTACCTTTAAGAGAAAACCATAAAGATTTGTTTGCTTCTACTTTAGATACGACTATTGAATTTCTAAAGGGCGTAGGCCCTAAGCGTGCAGAACTCCTGCAAAAGGAACTTGGTATTTTTACATATAATCAGCTCCTGAATCATTTTCCATTCCGTTATATTGACCGAACGCGGTTTTATAAAGTTAATGAGTTAAGTCCAGATCTTCCCTATGTGCAGATTTTAGGTAGAATTACTGGTAAAGAACAAATTGGAGAAAAGCATAAAAAAAGAATTGTAGTACGATTAACTGATGAAACTGGCTCAATTGAATTGGTTTGGTTTCAAAGTTTGAAATGGGTCGATGAACATGTAATAAAAGGGAAGGTTTATATCGTATTTGGTAAACCTACAGTCTTTAATGGCAGCTTTAGTATTTCTCATCCTGAGCTGGAGACATATCCCAGGGCGGCGACAATGACAGGGAACCTTAGGTTACAACCTGTCTATAATTCTACTGAAAAATTAAAGAAGTTTTTTCTGGATAGTAAGGGTATTCAGAAGTTGCAGACTTTGCTAATTGAACAACATCTGGCTGAAGTTCGTGAAACAATTCCTCCATATATTCTTGAAAAGTACCAGATGATTTCAAGAAAGGAAGCTGCTTTAAATATTCATTTTCCAAAAGATGTAGCTATTTTAAAGAAGGCTGAGAACAGATTAAAATTTGAAGAGCTTTTTTTCATTCAGTTGCAGATGTTGCACAATAAGCAACTTAGAGAATTAAAGTTTAAAGGACATCTGTTCCCTGTAGTTGGTGAGCGTGTAAATACATTTTACAATGAAGTGCTACCTTTTGAGCTAACGGGGGCTCAGAAGAGAGTAATTAAAGAAATCAGACTTGATACTCAGCGTGGAATACAAATGAATAGGTTGGTACAGGGGGATGTTGGAAGTGGTAAAACAGTGGTGGCATTGATGAGTATGCTGTTGGCTAGTGATAATGGCTATCAGGCTTGCATGATGGCTCCTACAGAGATATTGGCCCGTCAACATTATGAATCTATCAGCTCGCTATTAAAAGATCGCCTGGTTAAAGTAGCCATTCTTACGGGCAGCACAACAAAAAAACAACGTACTGTTTTACATGCTGAATTGGAAGCAGGAGTAATAGATATTCTCGTCGGAACCCATGCCCTGATTGAAGACAAAGTTGTGTTTAAAAATCTGGGGCTGGTTGTGATTGATGAGCAACATCGTTTTGGTGTAGAGCAAAGAGCCAAACTGTGGAGAAAGAACACTGTACCTCCACATATATTGGTGATGACAGCAACTCCAATACCCCGAACATTGGCCATGACTTTATATGGGGATTTAGATGTATCGGTTATTGATGAGCTTCCTGCAGGTAGAAAGCCAATTGAAACCAAGCACTTATTTGAAGGGCAAAGGCTAAGAATGTTTGGCTTTATGAAGCGGGAGATTGCTAAAGGCAGACAGGTTTATGTAGTTTATCCTTTAATTAAGGAAAGTGAAAAATTGGATCTTCTGCATTTGGAAGCTGGAATTGAGCAAATGGGCTATCAGTTTCCCAGACCTGATTACCAGATTAGTATTGTTCATGGAAAGATGAGTAATGCTGATAAGCAATATGAGATGCAGCAGTTTATTGATGGTAAGAGCCAGATCATGGTAGCAACTACGGTAATTGAGGTTGGTGTGAATGTCCCAAATGCTTCGGTTATGATTATTGAAAATGCTGAACGCTTTGGACTTTCACAGTTGCATCAGCTAAGAGGAAGAGTTGGGCGTGGAGCAGAGCAGTCATTCTGTATTCTGATGTCAGGTAATAAACTGAGTGCAGATGGAAGATTGCGATTGGAAACAATGGTGAAGACGAATAACGGTTTCGAGATTTCAGAAATAGACCTTAAGCTACGTGGACCTGGTGATATTTCCGGAACACAGCAAAGCGGGGTATTAGATCTGAAAATAGCTGATCTTGCGACGGACCAACGCATTTTACAAGAAGCCAGAAACACGGTAATTGAGATCATCTCGGCAGATCCACATCTGGAACTGCCGGAAAATAGTTTGTTGAAAACCTATCTGTCTAAAAGACGGACAGGTATTGCTTTCGATAAGATTTCTTAATTAATCTTCGTCGCTACCAGGTAAAGAACCTGCTCCTGAGTAGGCTCCTTTGCGGATAACCGGCACACCTAGGTGTTTGTACAAGTCGTCTAATTGCATTAAACTACCATTGGTCAAATTGCCCAGAAATATAATTACAATGTTCTTTTCAAGATCACGCACATAAATGTGTCTGAATCCATGCCACCAACCTGTATGGTATACTACCTTTTTGCCTTTGTCACCATCAAATATGCGCCATCCGTAACCATAGTTGAAATGCCCTTTTACTGGCTTGTTACGTCCCTTATAAGCAGAATCTAGGCTTTTGTCAGTCAAGAGCCGGCCATTTCTTAAATATTTATCATACAATACAAGGTCATGTAATGTACTGTAAATGCCTTTATCCCCCACTGGGCCATCTAAAAAATTCTGCGCTACAGAATACCTCCAGGTTCTATCATGGCCAATTACATCAACTGGGATTTTTTCATACTCTGATTTAGAATATACATGTGTGTTTTTCATTCCGGCAGGTTTGAACACATGTTCTGCCATGTATTGCGAGTAACGTTGACCGGTCACCTTTTCAATGATTGCACCAAGTACCATAAAATTAGAGTTGTTGTAATGGAAACGGTTATTGGGCTTCGTATAAGGATTGGGTTTTCTATCAATGATCACCTGCATTGCTTCCTGGTTAGAAACTCCTTTTTTCATATCACGTTTTTCCTTGCGCCAGATGTCGTCAATAAAATATACATAATTCATCATTCCACTGCGGTGAGATAACAACAAGTCTATAGTGATTCCGTCATAAGGGAAAGCAGGATAGAACTTCTTGACATCGTCGGTCAGGTTTAATTTGCCAGCTTCTACTAACTGCATAATGGCAATCCCTGTAAAAGTTTTAGTGATTGATGCCAGTTCAAATTCAGAGTTTATTTTTAGGCTATCGCGAAGCAGGTAATTTGCCCAGCCTACTGCTTTTTCATATATGATTTTGCCATCTTTAGCAACCAACATGTTTCCATTGAAACCGTACTTTTTATGTAGGTTTTGTACAAAGCCTGCAATCCATTTGTCGCCTTTTGCAGGATTGTAAGCCAGATATAAACTGTCGGCCTTGTCGTCTTCAGGAACCCTTACCTTTTTATCGGCTTCAGCTTTTTTGGCCTTTTCTTCAGTGCTTGAACAAGATGAGAGTGACGAGAGGGATAAAATGGTTAGTGATAAGGCTAGAGTTAGCTGACGAAACTTCATGAAATATAATACAGATTAAAAGCCGAAAAATAAGGAATTTTACCCCTTAAAACGTAAAAGAGTTTTAAACATTGTTAGTTTTTATATTTTCTCTGACTTCTATTTAACATCTGACAATAAACACATCATTAAAAAGTATAAAAATCTTAAGTTTGTACAAGATTAAATTTAGAACAAAATGAATTTTAGAACCGAACACGATACGATGGGTGAAGTTCAGGTGCCTGCTGATAAATATTGGGGTGCTCAAACTGAACGTTCAAGAAATAACTTTAAAATTGGTCCTGAGGCTTCAATGCCTAAAGAGATTATTCATGCATTTGGCTATTTGAAAAAGGCTGCTGCATTGACCAATGCAGAATTAGGTGTATTAACACAAGATAAGGCAGATTTAATTGCTAAGGCTTGTGATGAGGTCATTGCTGGTAGTCTGGATGATCAGTTCCCATTAGTCATCTGGCAAACAGGCTCTGGAACACAGAGCAATATGAATGCAAACGAAGTTATTGCTTATCGTGCACATGTTTTAAATGGAGGTGCATTAAGCGATGAGAAAAAAGTACTTCATCCTAATGATGATGTAAATAAGTCTCAATCTTCAAATGATACATATCCAACTGCAATGCATATTGCAGCATATAAACAAGCTGTAGAAGTTACACTTCCAGGTTTGGAAAAGTTACATAAAACACTTGTTGCAAAATCTGAAGAGTTTGCTGATATCGTTAAAACCGGACGTACCCACTTTATGGATGCAACTCCATTAACGCTTGGTCAGGAATTTTCTGGTTATGCACAGCAGTTGGCTAATGGTATCAGGGCGATAAAAAATGCGTTGGTTATGATTAGTGAATTGGCTTTGGGTGGTACTGCTGTAGGTACAGGATTAAATACACCTAAAGGTTATGATGTGTTGGTTGCTAAAACAATATCCGGATTAACTGGGTTACCTTTTGTTACTGCACCTAATAAATTCGAGGCTTTAGCTGCGCATGATGCAATGGTAGAACTTTCTGGGGCTTACAAACGTATTGCTGTTTCATTAATGAAAGTTGCTAATGATGTAAGGATGTTAAGCTCTGGGCCTCGTTCTGGTATCGGTGAGATTATCATTCCAGACAATGAGCCAGGTTCATCTATTATGCCCGGAAAGGTTAATCCAACACAACCAGAAGCATTGACGATGGTATGTGCTCAGGTAATTGGAAATGATGTTGCAGTGAGCATAGGTGGTGCGACAGGCCATTTTGAACTGAATGTATTTAAACCGGTAATGGCTGCTAATGTTTTACAGTCAGGTCGTCTAATTGGCGATGCTTGTGTATCATTTAATGATCATTGTGCTGCAGGGATTTTACCAAATCTTCCTGAAATTAAAAAGCATCTTGAAAACTCATTGATGCTGGTTACAGCGCTTAATCCACATGTCGGCTATGAAAATGCAGCTAAAATTGCGAAGAAAGCACATAAAGAAAACAAAACTTTAAGAAATGCAGCTATAGAGCTGGGACTACTAACTGGTGAGCAATTTGACCAGTGGGTGCGCCCTGAGGATATGGTTGGCAGTTTAAAATAATTGCTGAATAGAGCATTGTATGGGTATGTTGAGATTGATGGTTTATTTGCTTCTTATTTTATGTGTGTCTGCATCATGTAGGAGATTACCAAACGTACAGGGAAGAGGAGAAGAGTTTTTACAAGGTGTATGGAATCAAGACAGTATAACAAATGCTGATAACTTGTTAAACTATACAAAACATAAATTTAAGTTTACCTGCGATTCATTTTACGTTGATCTTACAACACATTCCAAAGTAAATTATTATACTGATTCCTGTTTTAATAATGGAATTTGGAAAGAGTATGCAAAAGGGGTATATAAAGTTAGAGGTGACAGTTTATTTTTATCGGGTACTTATACTAAGAAAAATTATAAGCAGAAAGTGTCAGGCTGTTACCAAATAGGTCGGTATGAAAAGATTTTTTATATCAAATCTTCATCAGCAGATCAGTTGGATCTGGAAAGTGTGGGTAACCAGAGGGCATGCCATCTGGTTCTAAAAGAACATATAATTTGTGAACCTAAGGCATTATAAAAATAGGCTGTGTCATATGGATGGTACAGCCTGTTTTTATAAATAATCTATTTCAATGGAATTAAAGACAAAAATAATGAAAGGCAGTTTTAAAGTTATACTGGCTTTATCAATTGCTTTATATCTGCCCTTAAATGCTGGTGCATGGGGGATGCTTGGACATCGTATAGTCGGGCAAATTGCAGAAAAACACTTAAGTGGAAAAGCTGCAAAGGGAGTAAAGTCAGTACTTGGTAATGAGAGTTTGGCTATGGCGAGTAACTGGGGTGATTTTATAAAATCTGATCCGGCATACGATTATCTATACAACTGGCATTTTGTAAATCTACCTGCAGGTTTGGATAAACAAGGTATATTTGACTTATTGGATGCTGACAAGGAAGCTAATGTTTACAATAAGATTCCTGAGATGGTTTCCATTTTAAAGAATAAACAAAGCACTGAAGATCAGAAGAAACTAGCTATGCGCTTGCTTATTCATTTGGTTGGAGATTTAAATCAGCCGATGCATACAGGTAGAAAAGAAGATTTAGGCGGAAATAGAGCATCTGTACTTTGGTTTGGAGAGAAGTCTAATCTGCATAGGGTTTGGGATGAATCACTGATCGCATATCAACAATTAAGCTATACAGAATATGCCAATGCTATAAATTTTCCAACGGACAACCAGTTGAATACCTGGAAAAATAGTTCATTAAAAGATTTTGTATATGGCTCTTACCTGGCTAGTAATCGTATTTATGCAAATATTAAGCCTGATGAAAGGTTGAGTTATAAGTATAATTTTGATTTTGTAGACCTGTTAAATGAGCAGCTACTGAAAGGTGGGATCTGTTTGGCTAATATTCTTAACGATATTTATAAATAAAAAATGAAGATATTAATGGTTTGCCTTGGTAACATTTGTCGCTCGCCACTAGCTGAGGGTATTATGAGGCATCTTGTCAATAATGAAAAATTAAACTGGGAGATTGCATCTGCCGGTACTGGGGATTGGCATATAAATAAACCTGCTGATCATAGGAGTATTTCTGTAGCCAGGAACTTTGGGTATGACATTTCAAAACAAAGAGCCAGACACTTTAATACAAACATGTTTGAGCTCTATGATCATATCCTTGTAATGGACAAAAATAACCTTAAGGACGTATTAAGTATGGCGGCTGATGATGAGCAACGTAATAAAGTGCGATTATTCTTATCTGATGAAATGGAAGTTACAGACCCTTACTTCGATGACCGTTTGTTTGAACCTGTATTTCTGGAAATTGAAGAAAGGTGTAAACAATTGATTGAGGATTTTAAATAATTATTGACAATGGAGCAAACTACACCATTTAAGTTATTTATGATATTGCTTGGATGTAAGCCGTCTGGTAGGTATACCGAGCAACATGATGTGTTTTTTGCTATAGGAAGATCTATTGCAGATCTGAAAGATGAAATTGTTGACTTTTGGCCTGAGGCGAAAGGAAAAATACATATTGATGCCTGGAGGGAAGTTACAAAGGTTGATGGATACAGTCTGAGTATTGTGCCTTTTGAAAATGCTTTAGAGAGTAATTCTAATAAGTTGTTCTTTATCAATCTCGGTGGATATAAAAATGGTGAGTTTGATGAACTCCATTATAAAATGCTTGTAGTGGCTGAGACTTTGGGTGAAGCTAGCAAACTGGCCAAGGAATCAGCTTTTTATAAGCATACAGGATTTGAGGGTGCAGTATCTCATATTGATGATAAGTATGGTGTTGATGTTGACGATCTGTTCGATATTGCGGATGTACTTTCTGATACAGTAAAAAGTAAATTTAACATACAGATAGATTTGCTGACTAATGCTCCCGAAGACGTTCTGCATCTGGGCTATTTTCCTTTAAGTAAGGTCTGATTTTGTTCCTTTTTATTTAGTATACAGCCGTTTGACTAAATTTGTTATATCTTTGTGGTAATGAACAAAATCTGCTTATTAGTTATTGGCCTCTTTATTTTTAATCTGACTAAAGGTCAGACCGGACCCTTCTTGTCACAGCAAATCCCTCCATATAATGGAGCTGTAAATATTGTTACGTCTAATATAAATGAAAATGACGGAGATATTTATTTTGCTGATGCAGAGAAAAATGAACGGAGGGGTGACCTAAATGATGCAATTACCTTGTTTGGTAAGGCAGCATTTGAGTATAATAGCTCAAAAAAATTCACACAATATGGTTCTGCCTTATTACGTCTGGCAAATGTCCATTATTTGCTATCTCATTATTCAGAAGCAGAACAGGTAACGCTAAACGTGGCGCTAAAAAACTATTCAAAAATAGGGAGTAAAACAGGACAAATGGAATCTTATGCACAGCTTGGTAAAATATATTTTGCATCAGATAAGTTAACTCAGTCGTTATGGTTCTATACCCAGCAAGGTATATTAGCTAAACAGATTGGCGATAATAATGCTTATATCGATTCGGTATTGGGATTAGCACAAGTAAAAACAAAGAAAAAGGAATATACACTTGCTATTAAAGATCTGAATAGGGCCGAGTTGTTAGCCAAATCTTCAAATCTAAGTCGCTTTAAAAATCAGATCAGAGAAGCAAGAGCTCAGATTCCTGCTAAAGCAATAGCTAAAAAATAATTTTCAATACAATAAATTGAATATAAAAACAGTTTTTAATATAACTGACACTATAGTAAATTAAAACTTTTAGTATGTTTACAGAAAAGAGACAGTATTATTACTGTCTCTTTTCTGTTTATTTCTGAAATTGGTACCATATTAGTGCTATATATAAAAATGGATTTTAAAATAGTTAAAGAGATGTTGAAAAAGATATTACTGGTAACCTTTACTGCCGCCGTTCTTGCTTGCCATGCTTCCCCAAAACCACAGCCGATGGTAAAGGGTATAAGTAATATTGTACCTGATGAAAAGCAGGCGCTTGTATGTAAAGAAATTGTAACGCTAATTGAGAATTACAACTACAAAAAGATTAAAGTTAATGACTCTATCTCTTCATTGGTACTGGATAAATATATCAAGGAACTAGATCCTTATAAGAATTATTTCCTTGCTTCTGATATTAAGGAGTTTGAAAAATTCAGGTTTACATTGGATGATGATTTTCGTATCGGGGATCTAAACGCGCCATTTTATATATTCAACGTATATTTAAAAAGATACAATGAATTCTTAAGTTTTGCTTCAACAGAGATCAAGGCAAAGCAGAATTATAATTCGAATGACACTTATGTTTTCGATAGGGAGAAAATGCCTTGGGCTAAATCTAAGACTGAGTTGGACAACCTGTGGAAGAAAAGAGTTAAGTATGACCTTGTAAATCTTAAGATTGCAGGAACAGCAGATGCCAAAAATATTGAGACATTGACAAAGCGTTACGGAGCCCTTCAAACTCAGACTTCAAAGTTAAATAGTCAAGATGTTTTTCAAACAGTTATGGATGCCTTTACAGAGACTATCGATCCACATACAAACTATTTTAACCCCAGCAATGCACAGCAGTTTAATGAAGATATGGCCAGATCTTTTGAAGGGATCGGAGCAAAACTTCAACTTGAAAATGAAATATTAAAAATTGCAGAAGTTATTCCAGGAGGCCCGGCCTTTAAAAGCAAGCTTTTAAGTGCTGGTGACAGAATTATTGCTGTAGCACAAGGTAGTGCTGATTTTGAAGATATCATTGGTTGGAGAATTGACAATTCAGTTTCTAAAATTAAGGGGCCAAAAGGAACTAAAGTTCGCTTAAAGATCATCCCTGCTGGAAAGGAAATGTCATCTAAACCAGTAATTGTTGAGTTGACCAGAGAGAAGATTGTTATGGAAGAGCAATCAGCTAAAAAGAAAGTTCAGACAGTTTTATCTGATGGTAAACCATATAAAATCGGTGTAATCACAGTTCCAGCCTTTTATGCTGACTTTAAAGCCGCTAATGCTGGTGATCCTAATTATAAAAGTACAACCCGTGATGTGAGGTTATTGATAGATACCCTTAAAAACAAAGATAAAGTAGATGCTATTGTTATGGACCTTCGCGCAAATGGTGGTGGATCTTTAGTTGAAGCTATTGATCTTACAGGGCTGTTTATCGATAAAGGGCCTGTGGTACAAGTAAAAGATCTTAAAGGATCTGTAGAGGTTAGTGAAGACACTAATGCTGGAGTAGTATGGAGCGGACCTTTAGGTGTAATGGTAGATAGGTTAAGCGCGTCTGCTTCTGAAATCTTTGCAGGTGCAATTCAAGATTACGGAAGAGGAATTATCATGGGTACACAAACTTATGGTAAAGGAACGGTACAATCCTCTATTGATATGAACAGGTTGGTTAATCCATCTATTCTACAAAGATTAGCTGCATTAGTTAACAAGGGGGGTGTAACACTTAAAACAGATAATGGAGTTAAATTAGGACAGATCAACCTGACTATGGCTAAGTTTTATCGTGTAACAGGAAGTAGTACACAACATAAAGGTGTAATGCCCGACGTTGAGTTTCCTTCCTTGTACCCAATGGATAAAATAGGTGAAGATACAGAGCCGTCAGCTTTACCTTGGGATGAAGTAAGAAAATCAAATTTCACGCCAGTGGCCAATCTTACCCCTGTTAAATCTGAATTGGTTAAATTACATCAACAAAGAATGGATAAGTCTTTGGATTATAAAATGTTGCAAGAAGATCTTGCGGAAGCTAAGAAGAGTGGGGATGATACCTCAATATCTTTAAATGAAGCCAAATTGAAAGCAGAAAGAGATAGTGTAGAGGCTAAGAACCTTGCTAAAATAAATGCTTTAAGAGCTTCCAGAGGACTTCCTCCGGTTAAGAAAGGTGATAAAGTTAAGAAGGAAGAGAACTACGATTTTATACAGGATGAAAGCTTGAAAATTGTAGCGGATCTGATGAACCTAACAAAAACTAAAGGGAATGAGGTTGTAAAAACTAAAACAGAATTTTAACATAGATCGTTTTTTATCCTGAATAAATTTAAGATAAAATAAGACATAAAAAGGACAGAATCATTATGATTCTGCCCTTTTTATGTCCAGTAACAATCAGTATATTATTGTTGTTTCTTGTTATCTGTAGTTTTTTGCATTTGCATAGCCATCATCTCTTTCATAGTTCTGTTCATGCCTTCAGTTGATCCATCAAGGAAGATCACATTGCCTTCACTGTTCTCAGCGAATTGTTTTATAGATTCTGTCCACATCGTAAATAGAATTACAGAAATGTCAAGGTCAGCAGCTTCCATCTCCTGTGCAGCTTTAGTCATACCATGAGCAACTTCAGCTCTAAATAAAGCAATACCCTGTCCACGTAGTTGTGCTGCTTCACGTTCTGCAGCTGCCGCAATTTTAATGGCATTACCATCAGCTTCTGCACCTTTAGTTTTAGTGATTAATAGAGCCTGACCTTCATTTTCGGCAGCAGCCTTTAAGTTATTTGAGGCTACAACACGACTCATCGACCTCATAATTTCCTCGTCAAAAGTAATGTCGTTTAACTGAAGATCCTGTAAGTGATAACCCCAGGATTCTAATACCTGGTCAATTTGATGTTTTACATGCTCTACAATTTCATTACGTTGTGCAAGTACATTCGCCTGTTTCTGAGTGGCTACATAGGCTCTAATTGAACCCTCTATGGTACGAATCAATGCCTGCATTAAGTTAGTCGAATCGACAAACTTAAAAGCAACATTTTTAATAGTTTCTTCGTCGTGGTTGATTACGGAATAAAGCAGCATCGCTTTAAAATATACATTTGCCTGATCTTGCGTAACCGCCTGGAAAGATAATTCTACAGATCTATTCTGAATCGAGATACGGGAATGAATGGTTTCTATCAGAGGGATTTTTAAACTTAACCCTGGGCTTAATAGTCTTCTGTATTTTCCGAAAATTGTAATAACCGCAATTGTTCCCTGCTTAACAGTAACGAATGAGCTGAGAAGAATTACCAGAAGTAGAAAAATAATGATGTACGTGCTATACATAATATGTGTTTATGATTTGAAATATATGAGCTTTAAGATACAAAGAATTCCTGGGCTATAGAAGATTTAATGTGCTTTGTA
Organism: Pedobacter sp.; assembly: GCF_041645105.1. Taxonomy (GTDB): domain Bacteria; phylum Bacteroidota; class Bacteroidia; order Sphingobacteriales; family Sphingobacteriaceae; genus Pedobacter. Next base: position 905,391 of record NZ_JBAZQQ010000001.1, on the reverse strand, counting down.
TTGAATTAGTTATATGGGCACAGATATTGTAATAGCATAGCATATTAAAACTAATTGCTATGAATGTTAAACGTACTTTTGGGACTATACTAACTATTTTAGGTATCATAGGTCTTATTTATGCAGGTTACGGTTTTGTAAAGCATAGCCTGCAGAGCAGAGAGCTAATCGTAGCTGGGATTATTGGATTGATATTTTTTGTATCAGGGATTGGCCTGGTTAAAAATACTAAGGACGAGTCTTAATCTTTCAATTGGATCCGGCCTGTTTTAGAGAAATCAAAACGATGCCCAGGGAAATCTGTATTCGTTAATAGTTTAATTTTATAGAAAGCAGCGTTTTCGGGGTCTAATTGCAGGCGGTTAATCTTGTCCTGTTTCACAGAGATAATATCGGCAAAAAGGAAATCACCTTTACTGTTTATTTTAAGCTGAACCAGTGGGGCAATTCCATTTGGACCTTTCAGGCTAAACATACCGTAAGTATTGAAGTTGCCAAGACTATAAGCAATAAACTTGTTTTTATAGACTTCAACAGCCCTTGTTACATGTGGGCCGTGACCTAATACTACATCTGCCCCAGCATCAATTACTGCATGTGCAAAAGCATGAACATCGCCACGGTTCTCGCCATAAAAGATTTCCTTTCTTTTTGGAACGTGTTCATGTTTAGCTCCCTCAGCACCACCGTGAAAAGAAACAATGACAATATCTACCTGAGTCTTTAAACGGTTTACCAATTGTTTTGCGCTATCAATTTTATTAATAGAAACGGTGTTCTCATTTGGCGCAAATGCACAGAAAGCATATTTTATACTGTCCTTTTCAAAAATACTAAAAGGATGAGATTGCAGACCAGCATATACAATGTTCAATGAATCCAGAATAGTGACTGTTTTTTTTCTGCCTGCAAGTCCAAAATCACCAACATGATTATTCGCTATGCTCAAAACATTAAAACCTGCATTCTTAATGATGCCAGCATATCGCTCAGGCATTCGGAATGCAAAGCAGCTATTGCTATTTGGGTCTTTACATTTAGTAGATTTTCCATTGTTTAAGAAGCAGCCTTCCAGGTTTCCGAAAACAATATCACCCTTTAAAAAGGAGTCTACTTCTTTAAAGCTGTTTACCCCATCGTCAGGAGGAAGATTGGTCTTTTCTGGGTAGGCAGATCCGATCATGATATCGCCTACTGCTGTAATGGAAAGGGTATCTGGGATTTTAAATTTTAGAGTATCTGTTGGTATTTGCTGTTTAAATTGTATTGAATCACTAGCTGTATTATTTGTACAGCTAAGCATAACAAAGATGCTTGTGGTAATTAAAAGGGCTGTGATTGGGGATTTCATTTTGCGATAGAGATAAAAAAAGTCCTTCTAAATTTAGAAGGACTAGTATTGTTAAAGGTTTTTATGGAAACTATTCCTGAATAAGGTCTTCCTTAACGCCGTCTAAAATACGGCCGCCTTTATAAAAATATCTTGAGTAATAAGGTTCATTTAAATTGCTGATCACTACCCCGCGGCTTGATGATGCATGAGCAAAGCGATTATCTCCAAGATAAATACCAATATGCGTGATGCTTCTGCTTTTTATTTTAAAGAATACCAGATCACCTTCTTTTAACTCATCTTTAGGTAAAGGGTCAACCATACTAAAAATATCACGTGAATTACGTAATATGGTAGTGTTGAAAACTTTATCATAAATTGCTTTTGTGAAGGCTGAACAGTCAATTCCCTTTTGTGTATTTCCACCAAATCTGTAAGGGGTACCAATCCATTCGTAAATGAATTTATACAATTTTACATTCGATGTAGCGTCTACGGCAACACCCATAACTTGTGAGAAGTATTGTGAAGCTAAATTATCAGGATCTGCTAATTTATTGGTTTCTTTTGTTTTTGTCTGTGCGTTGACTGCTGTAAGGCTGCAAAGACCGATTAAAGTAGAAAACAAAAACTTTTTTATCATGTTATACTGTTAAGTTTGGGTATTGAACACTTACACTTAAACGTACACCACTATGGGCTTATTGTTTGGATGGCAAACATATACATTTTACAAATGTTATCCAAATGTCAATACATTTATATTGAAAGTTATTAACATTTTAACAAACGACAGCTAAAATGTTGTGCCATATAACTTTCTGTTAGTAGCGTCTTAGCTGCAACATATGATTGCGTTCTTGATGATCTGTTTGCTTTTAATTTGTTAACTTAGGGATATGTGCTAATATTGACCCTGTTAGCACATATATTTACAATGTGAATTTATGTAACCATAGTGTGCATTTTACATCAATTACTTCTATATATTGCAATAAAAAAGTAGATTTGCTCTCGTAAAAAAATCAACACCCCAAAATGAGTGCAGTAGAAATAAATAAAGATACCTATTTGAAGTGGTTTGAGTCGATGTTGCTAATGCGCAAGTTCGAAGAGAAAACCGGTCAACTTTACGGACAACAAAAAATTCGTGGATTTTGTCATTTATATATCGGTCAGGAAGCGGTGGTAGCAGGTGCTATTTCTGCTATGCAGCAAGGAGATTCTATGATTACTACTTATCGTGATCATGCTCATGCACTGGCTTTGGGTGTAAGTGCAGACAGCATCATGGCCGAGATGTATGGCAAGGTGACTGGTTGTTCAAAAGGAAAAGGTGGTTCAATGCACATATTTAGCAAGGAACACCATTTCTATGGTGGACATGGTATTGTTGGTGGACAGATTCCATTGGGAGCGGGTATTGCATTTGCTGAAAAATATAAAGGCACAAGTAATGTTAATATTTGTTACATGGGTGATGGAGCGGTCCGTCAGGGTGCTTTAAATGAGGCGTTTAATATGGCTATGCTTTGGAAACTTCCTGTAGTATTCGTTTGTGAGAATAACTTTTACGCAATGGGAACCTCTGTAGAGCGTACCACTAACATGACTGATATTTACAAAATAGGTCTAGGGTTTGATATGCCATGTGCTCCGGTTGACGGTATGGATCCAGTTGCTGTTCACAATGCAATGGACGAAGCGATTCAACGTGCAAGATCAGGTGAAGGTCCAACTTTCCTTGAAATGAGGACATACAGATATCGTGGGCATTCAATGTCTGACCCAGCTAAATATCGTACAAAAGACGAATTAGAAGAATATAAAGCTCAAGATCCAATTGAGGCAGTAAGAGAAGTTGTTTTGAAAGAGAAATATGCAGATCAGGCCTGGATTGAAGAAATTGAAGCTAAAGTTAAGGATATTGTTGATCAAGCTGTGAAATTTGCTGAAGAGTCTCCATTCCCTGATGCATCAGAACTATTCAATGATGTGTATGTGCAACAGGATTATCCATACGTAAAAGATTAATTAAGAACGCATTTCAATAGATATTATAGAATGGCTGAAATAGTTAGAATGCCCAAAATGAGCGACACCATGACTGAAGGTGTGATGGCTAAGTGGCATAAGAAAGTTGGCGATAAAGTTAAAAGTGGCGATGTAATGGCCGAAGTGGAAACCGATAAGGCAACCATGGATTTAGAGTCATATTGGGATGGTACCATATTGTACATTGGTGTAGAAGAAGGTAAAGCTGTTCCCGTTGATGCTATTATTGCTGTTGTAGGTAAGGAGGGTGAAGACTATAAGGCTGCTTTAGCTGCTGAAGAAGGTGCTGCATCAACTCCTGCTAAAGAAGAAAAAGCTGCTGAATCAGTAGAAAAACCTGCAGAAAGTAAAACTGAAACTACTGGCGCTGCTTTATCAGAAGCAGACCTGGAGAAAATGGGTGTTACAGTAGTACGTATGCCTTTACTAAGTGATACAATGACTGAAGGCGTAATTGCTGAATGGCATAAGAAAGTTGGTGATAAAGTTAAAGATGATGATATCCTTGCTGATGTAGAAACCGATAAGGCTACTATGGAAGTAATGGGCTATGCTGCTGGTACTTTATTACATATAGGTGTAGAAAAAGGTCAGGCTGCGAAAGTTAATGGTATTATCGCCATTGTTGGGCCTGAAGGAACTGATATCAGTGGTATTCTTGCTCAGGGTGATGCTCCGGCTAAACCTGCTGCAGATAAAAGTGCTGATGCTCCTGTAGCTGAAAAAGCTGCTGAAGCTAAAGAAGAAGCTCCTGTGTCGTCTGGTAGTGGTGATCGCGTAAAAGCATCTCCATTGGCAAAAAGAATTGCGAAGGATAAAGGGATTGACCTTGCACAAGTTGCTGGTAGCGCAGATGGTGGTCGTATCATTAAAAAAGATATCGAGAACTTTAAACCTGCCGCTGCTACTGCTCCAGCTGCTGTCGCTCCGGCTCAAGGCGCTGCACCTGTTATTCCTCAATACGTAGGTGAAGAAAGGTTTACTGAGAAACCAGTATCGCAAATGCGTAAGGTGATCGCTAAGCGTTTAGCAGAAAGCTTGTTTACAGCTCCACATTTCTACTTAAATATTAGTATTGATATGGACAATGCAATGACTGCACGTACAGCTATCAATTCAGTATCACCAGTAAAAGTTTCATTCAACGATATCATCATTAAAGCTGTTGCTGTTGCTTTAAAACAACATCCAGCAGTTAACTCTTCGTGGTTAGGTGATAAGATCCGTTTTAATGAGCATACAAATATCGGTGTAGCAATGGCTGTAGAAGACGGTTTATTGGTTCCTGTGGTTCGTTTTGCTGATGGTAAATCGTTATCTCATATCTCAGCAGAGGTTAAAGAATACGGACAGAAAGCAAAAGCTAAAAAATTACAACCCTCAGATTGGGAAGGTTCTACTTTTACAGTTTCTAACCTGGGTATGTTCGGTATTGATGAGTTTACCTCAATCATTAACTCTCCTGATGGGGCGATTTTATCAGTTGGTGCAATACAACAAATTCCGGTTGTTAAAAACGGAGCAGTTGTACCAGGTAATGTAATGAAGTTAAGCCTTGGCTGTGATCACCGTGTGGTTGATGGCGCTACAGGTGCTGCTTTCTTGCAGACATTAAAAGGATTGCTTGAAGAACCAATTAGACTATTGGTTTAATCAAAATACATTAAATGTTTAAAAGGTTGTCTGTGTAAAGCAGACAGCCTTTTTTTATGCGCCTTAGTTTTGTACTTTTGCGCTTATGTCAAATATCAAACCCTCTTTAGCAAAAGGAACCAGAGATTTCTCCCCTCAGGAGATGGTAAAACGTAACTTTATTTTTGATACTGTTAAAACGGTTTTCCGTAAATATGGTTATGCCGAAATACAAACTCCATCTATGGAAAACCTTTCCACACTAACAGGGAAGTATGGTGATGAGGGTGATAAATTGATATTTAAGATCTTGAATAGTGGCGATTATCTGTCTAAGGTAAAACCGGACTTGTTGGCACAAGCCAATTCAAACTCCATAATTTCATCTATTAGTGAGAAAGCTTTAAGATATGATTTGACAGTGCCTTTTGCACGTTATGTAGTGATGCACCAGAACGACATTAGTCTTCCTTTTAAACGTTTCCAGGTGCAACCGGTTTGGCGTGCCGATAGACCTCAAAAGGGGCGTTACAGGGAGTTTTATCAGTGTGATGTGGATGTAGTAGGTTCTGATAGTTTACTTAACGAGGCTGAGTTTATCTTAATTTATCAGGAGGCTTTAAGCAACCTGGGTTTAAAAGATTTTACTATCAAAATTAATAACCGTAAAATATTATCAGGGATTGCGGAAGTAATTGGTAAACCGGAACTGATTATCGACATGACAGTAGCCATTGATAAACTTGATAAAATTGGATTGGATGGAGTAACCAAAGAATTGATTGAGCGTGGATTTACTCCTGAAGATATCGAGAAGTTAAAACCTGTCATTTTGCTGGAGGGCTCTAATGAACAAAAATTAGCTAGTTTAAAAACTGTATTGGCTACTTCTGCAACTGGTTTAACTGGTATATCAGAAATTGAAGCGGTATTCGAATATGTAAAAGCACTAATTAAAGCAGAGGCTTCACTTAAGCCTGATGTAGAACTTGATATTACGCTTGCACGTGGATTAAACTATTATACAGGTTGTATTTTTGAAGTAAAGACAAATGAGGCTGCCATGGGAAGTATTGGAGGTGGTGGCAGATATGATGACCTAACAGGGATGTTTGGTTTAAAAGGATTAACAGGGGTAGGTGTTTCTTTTGGTGCTGACAGAATTTATGACGTGTTGCAGGAATTGAATCTTTTTCCTGATTCTGTTGCTGCAGGTACTAAGGTTCTGATCAGTAATTTTGATAAGGAGGCCGAATTGTACGCGCTGCCGATCTTACAAGCTTTGCGTAGCGCCAATGTTTCTGCCGAGCTGTATCCGTCCTCAGCGAAACTTAAAAAGCAAATGAGCTATGCAGACGACAAGCATATTCCATTTGTAATATTAATTGGAAGTGATGAGATGCAAACTGGGCAGCTTACTTTGAAGAACATGCATAGTGGAGAACAACAAAAGTTATCAGTCGATGAAATTGTGATACTTTTGAAAACTGATTAAGCAGCTTTATCCATATACCTTTGTAGATTTTTTTTAGCGGTGGACCTGATCTTGTTTTTAAGAAAGCTGGTCCAGCCTAATAGTATTCCTGTCAGGCCAAGAGCCTGACTTGCCCATAGGTAGAAACTGAAGTGATCTGTATGTTTTATTATTTTTCCATTTTCAATCAGGAATGATGCATTTATATGGTTATGCACTTTTTTGCCTGTGGCAGAAAAAGTATACCATGCATCCCATACCGCTGTTGCACCATTTTGAGTTCCTTTAATATCCTTGAACTCGAGGCGCATATCTTTCCCGTTCATTATTAGCATCGCCCACATAGACTTTACCTCATCAGCATTCAAATTAGTAAATACGGGGTCGTTAAAACTAGCATTCGAAGCATAGAGGTCTTGCATCGCCTTTACATTTTTATCCTGAAAACTGGTGTAGAAATGATGAATCAATTGTTCGTTGCTATTCATAATCTTGCCCTTTTTACTAAATCTACTAAATTGATAGCGATTTACTATTTAATAGTTTGTTTGTAAAATATTATTTACAAATGACAAAAAAAGATTTTGGAGATGAAACCTTTTGCCATTTTTACTGTCATAATATTAGTTTTTAGTTTTAGGTAAATAAGGGGAGCAATTGTGGCGGTTGCTCTTCTTTTTTTATGAAAAGGTTTAGCATATTTTCTTTCTCGTGGTCATTTAAAGGCAATCTTGTAAATCAATTAAATCTACTTTTACAGATTTAATTAGCTTTGTAGGGAATTGGAGAAAAGGAGATTATATATAAATCATATCATTTCGGGTTTGTTGCTTTGGGTATTTGCCATAGCACTTACTCCTTTTGGGGCATTTCACCATCATGATCATCATGTTCATGAACATACTTGTTCATCAAATAGCACGAACTGCGGACATAAGCTGCATGTTACTACACAAACAGATCATTGTTTAATCTGTGAAGCCCATTTTGAAAAAAACTACACTACTTCAAAAGCTCATTTTCAGGTCTATCTGTTTAGTAAACCAGTTCAAAAGTTTTATGGTGAAGTAAGTAATTCCTACACCAGGCTCATCAACCTTGCGCTTCGCGGTCCTCCTTTTGTTTAAATTTCATACAAGGTTACAACATCCTTATTAGTTCTTAATTATCATTAAGACGGCTCCATATATACCTATGGGCTGGTCATGTCATTTAAACATTTTTTTTCAAATGAAAAGAGTACATCTTTTATACATAACATTGTGTCTGTTTTTTCCATTTCTGAGTTCAGCATCTAGTCTTGCTGAGGTACGTGGAAAAGTGATAGATGCATCCACACATAATCCATTAAGCGGGGCGACCATTTACATTACTGATTTAAAAGCTTATACTACTACCAATAACCAAGGTGAATTTATTCTTAGAAATATTCCTTCAAAAGGAAAATTTCTGCTCGAAGTACGTTTTGTTGGTTATAAAACCCATTCCGAGGCGATTGATTTGTCTGGACAAAGCAACCTGACTATTTCTTTGTATCCCTCTATAATTGAGAGTGCCGAAGTTGTAATTACAGGTTCACCATTTAGTTCAAAAAATAAAACGAACAGCTTATCTGTTGTTACTATAGCTAAAACAAACTTATTACAGTCTGGAGGTTCAAATTTGGTTGATGCTATTTCGAAAGTACCAGGGGTGTCACAAGTAAGTACCGGAGGTGCAATTTCTAAACCTATTATTAGAGGGTTAGGGTACAATAGGGTCTTAACAATGGTAGATGGTGCGAGAGAAGAATCTCAGCAGTGGGGCGATGAGCATGGGATAGAAGTAGATCAATTTGCGGCTGCAAGGGTAGAAATATTAAAGGGCCCGGCAAGTTTACTTTATGGATCCGATGCTCTTGGTGGGGTGATCAATGTGATTGACGATCTTGTTCCTGCTCCAGGAGTACACAATGGGACATTTAATTCAACATATAGCACTAATAACGGCCTTGCCGCTTCTTCCTTAATGTTACAAGGGAATGATGATGGATTTGTGTATCGTGGTCGTGCATCTTATAAAAATGCTTATGGATTTGGTTATAAAAATACTACAGTGCCAAATTCTGGATTTAATGAACTTAATTTTAATGGCATGATCGGTTTAAATAAAAGCTGGGGTTATTCCCATCTTACCTTCTCGCGTTTCCATACCAATGTTGGTTTGGTTGAAGAGGGACCAGATCAAAATGGGAATTACCTGAATGAGGATGGCGATGTGATTACCCAGTCTGAAGCTAGAGAAAGGAAGCTCAACCTTCCATATCAGGATATTACACATTATCGCACGGCATTAAATAGTAACTTCATTTTGGGTCAAGGACAATTGAAAACGGTATTTGCTTATCAAAGTAACATCAGGAAAGAGTTTGAAGAAAGTCTGCAGGAACCAGGTTTAGATTTGAACCTTAAATCCTATACTTATGATGTAAAATATAACTTTCCTAACTTGGGGCAATGGCAGCCAGCAATAGGTGTTCAGGGCATGTACCAGAACAATATTAATAGAGGGGATGAGTTCTTGATCCCTGATTATACTAGTAATAATATTGGTGCTTTTGCTTATTTGAAACGTAGCTTTACTAAAGGAGCAATTAATGCGGGTTTGCGTTACGATTACAAAAAGATGAATGGCGAAGCTTTAAACTTTGAGGGAGAGGAGATTTTTACAGGCTTTGACAATAAATTTTCTAACCTATCTGGATCGATGGGCTTTGCTTTTGAAATTGCGAAGGAACTGGTGATAAAGGGGAATATTGGTTCCGGTTTTAGAGCACCAAATATTGCCGAATTAGCTTCAAATGGTCGCCATGAAGGCACGTTCCGTTACGAAATTGGAAATAGTAATCTAAAGCAGGAAACCAGCATGCAGTTTGATCTAGGGCTAGAGTACACAGGTGAAAACATAAGTTTCGGCCTAAATGCTTATGCCAATCGGATCTTTAATTACATTTATGCAGGTAATTTTAATGGAGAAACGAAACCCTTTGAAAATGAAGATGGGAGTATTGATGTCTTACCCATTTACAGATATGTACAAACCAATGCTGATCTGCTGGGTGGTGAAGCATCGGTAGATTTTCACTTGATAAAATCCCTGCACTTCGAAAACTCATTCTCTTACACCAAAGGAATCAATCGTGCTACAGACCAGCCTCTGCCTTTTATTCCTGCGGCAAGCATCAATAATGAGGTCCGTTTCGAGCCAAGTATTAAAGGGTTGGAAGATAGCTACATTAAGGTTGGCGTAACAAATACCTTTAAACAGGCTAGATTTGATAATTTTGAAACACAAACAAATGGTTATACGCTATTAGATGCTGGTATTGGAACAAGTATTGCAACTAAGAAAGGATCATTTAATATTTGGGTAACGGGCCAAAATCTATTAAATAAAGTATACTATAATCATCTAAGCAGATATAAGCCTGTGGGGATTTATAATCCGGGACGCAATATTACATTCGGTATTGCTGTTCCATTTTTATAGGATTTTTATCCAAGAATTGGCCCTTGTTCTGATATTGAATAGTGATTGAATTATACTATATCTGAACAGGGTGCAAACAGGGTCTAAACAGGGTGATAACAGGGTCATTTATCTAATTGTTACACTGTTTAGACCTTCTTATATATACGTCTTTTCCAAACTGTTTACATCTCTTTTCAAATTTCATTTTATTCTCGGTTTCTTATTTTTTACACGCTTTAATTGTAATCTTTGGTTTAAATTACTCTCTAAAAATAAATTATGTGTAAGTTTAGATCTTTCAAAAATCATCATTGATTTAAAAACTACCTATGTTTATTAAAAGAATAACCTTTGCTCTATTTGTAATTTGTACTTCTACTTTAACGGTATTAGCACAAAAAACAGATACCTTATCTATAACATTAGAGAATGTTGCTTATGCTTATCCGGTAAAATACTTCCCGATTTCTATTGAGGGGCAGGATGTACGGATGGCTTATATGGATGTTGCACCTACTCAATTGTCTAATGGCAGAACAGTAATGCTCTTTCACGGTAAAAATTTTGCAGGCTATTACTGGTCAGGTGTGATAAAGTCTTTAACTTCAAGAGGGTTCAGAGTAATTGTACCAGATCAGATTGGTTTTGGAAAGTCATCTAAACCTTTTATACATTATAGCTTTCACCAGATGGCAGCATGGAATAAAGCACTGCTTGATGCTTTAGGTATTCAGAAAGCCAGTGTATTGGGCCATTCAATGGGAGGGATGTTGGCTACAAGATTTGCATTAATGTATCCGGAGCAGACGGAAAAACTATTACTTGAAAATCCTATAGGATTGGAAGATTATCGCAAATTTGTGCCTTATGTTTCTACCGATCAGCAGTATTCAAACGAATTGAAAGCTACAGCCGAAAGTGTTAGAAAGTATTACCAGAGCTCTTATTTTACGGTATGGAAGCCCGAGTATGAGGAGTTGGTTCGTATTGCTGCTGGTGTTACCAATAGTGCCGATTTTCCAAGAGCAGCTAAGGTTGCAGCGATGACTTATACCATGATATATGAGCAGCCAGTTGTCTATGAATTTATCAATGTAAGGGTGCCAACTGTTTTGTTTATTGGAAAGGAAGATAAAACAATTGTAGGGAAAGGTTTTTTAAGCCCTGATCAGCAAGCCTTATATGGTCAATACAGGTTTTTAGGGAAGCAAACTGCTACTAAAATTCCAGGGGCTAAAATTATTGAATTTGATGGGTGTGGACACATTCCGCATATTGAAATCCCAGCAGAGTTCGGTGTTGCTCTTTTAGGTAGTTTATAAGCTAATTATTTGCCCGATCTTGTAAAAAGGTTTGTGACAGGATCTTATACAACTCTGGATGCTTTGCTTTTAGTTGTGTTGGTTTTTCGAAAAAATATTCAGATACTACGGCAAAAAACTCAGCTTCATTGGTAATTGCGTAAGGATTAATATCTGATTTACCTTTTTCTATATTCTGCATTTCCTGATGAATCATTTTTACCCAGGGTATGGTGTATTCATGTTTCATTAGATAATCCGGGATTCCGTCTATTGCACCGTCTGATTTATCAAGCAAATGAACAAATTCATGGATTGCTGTATTTTCTTTATCAGTGACATTAGAAAATCCGTGGAACAGTGCGGCACGTGATAAGATCATTTGTCCGTTCATATAGCCCTCACCAACCATTCCCAAAATACTTCTTTCGGCACCCTCAAATTGAAAATCTTTGTTAAAAGTGTCGGGGTATAGGAGTACAGTTGATAGATTTTTATACTTCCAATCATCAAAGCCAAACACTGGTATAATAGCACTGGAAGCAATTAACATTCTATCTATAGGTTCAATTATTGTACCTACTCCTTCAATACGTATGTATGATAAAAAAGCAACTATCCTGTGTTCAAATTTTTGTTTATCAGCAGCATTCAGCTGCTGATAATATTGAACATGATTAATTAGCAGGTCGTGTTCCTGGTCGCTGAGTGAAATTATCGCAGCTATTTTTGACGTACGTGCTCGTAAAATAGTATAAACTATAATTATAAATATTGGAATGAGTAAAATAAGAGTAGTTGGCATTGGCTATGCTTCAAGAATCTCTAATTGCGTTATGATCTGATCCTCTGTAACCGGATAAGGGACATCATTTACGATAGCCTGATAAACAGCTTCAAACAATCCAATATAATTGCCATCCTCAGAGTCTACATAGCTCACCTGAGGATTTCCTTGATCATCTATAATGGTTAAACGGCCTTTACTTTCAGCAGGCTCTATTCCATAAACTGGATTACTAAGTTTCATTCCTTTTAGTAGTTGTTCCTCCTGGACATCGGATCTGCCTTTAACAAAAGAACCAGCTGAACCGTGTAGTACAAATGCTTTTTGTGGATCGGCTACCAATAAACTTGAAGTTAGGAAAATATTAAGATCGTTTGGATATGCCAGGTGTATCATGAAATAATCGTCAACTTTAGTATTTTCTCTATGTTTCCCAAGTACTTTATAAAAAGAGGATGGCTTACCAAACAGACTGATTGCCTGATCTAGCAAGTGAGGTCCAAGGTCATACAATAGACCACTCGCCGGATTTGGTTCTTCTTTAAAGGTTTTAGGACCAATGGCTTTCCTATAGCGGTCGTATCTGTAATGTACTTCATTGATTTGGCCCAATTGTCCACTTTCAACAACTTTTTGAATAGAGGTACAATCACTATCCCATCTTCTGTTGTGGTAAATAAAGATCTTTTTCCCCACACTTCTTGCCAGATCAAATAGTTCTTTTGCTTCTGCTGAGGTTGGTGTAAATGGTTTTTCGACCAATACATGTTTTCCGGCCTGGAGGCATCTGCGAGTATAATCAACATGAGTAAAGTTTGGTGTATTCACGATCACGAGTTCTATTTCCGGATCTGAAATCAGCTCATCAAAATTATCATAGCTTTTTACACCTGGATATTCTTGTACTGCATTTTTCTGATTACGTTCTAATACTGAGTGAAATTTGAATCCGGGGTGTGCATCAATAAATGGTGCATGAAACACTTTTCCCGACATACCAAAGGCCAATAAGCCTGTTACGATTGCTTTCTCCATAGCTCTAAAATTAGCAATAAGGTTTCAATTCTCATTCATTTATTATCACAAAGCTGGGCTTCGAAATTGTATCTTTGTACCATGAAGCCTGCAGAAACACATGCAAAATGGAAAGTTTTGCAACAAAAGATAGCACAGGAGTTTGACTCTGATATTCCTGACTTGAAGGTCGTACTGTTTTTAATAGGTGTTCAGGAACTTGGTAAAGGACCTGGCAAATACAGTAAGCGTCAAAAGGAAGAGCTAATGCATATTGCTACCTGTCGCTTGTTAAGCGAAATGGGATTCTATGAACTTGAAGGCTTAGATCAGGATGGTTGGCCCCATTGGACACTAGTAAAACCTGTTCCCTCTTTTGCAATGATGGAACAAGAGCTATTGTTAAAATCACTTGCCATTCATTATTTCGAAGATATCTACGGTTCATAGATCGACAAATTGAAAATGTAAAAAGCCCGTGTACTTAGTACAACGGGCTTTTACTTTTATAGGTAGATGTAAATAGACTAAATTATTTTCCTTGAGTTTTAGCTTCCTTTTTCAATTGATCATTGGCAACGATAACTACCTCAACTCTACGGTTTGCAGCTCTTCCTGCTTCTGTTGAATTATCTTCGATTGGCTCAGAAAAACCTTTTCCTAAAGTGATCAGACGAGATGCTGGTACACCTTGAGAAACTGCATATGCTTTAACAGCTGCGGCTCTTCTTTCTGAAAGTCCCATGTTGTAAGACTCAGTACCTTTATTGTCTGTATGGCCAATTACTTTAATATCTGTTCCTGGATATTGGTTAATTGAACTTGCTAATGATTTAACGTTTGTTTTTGCTTGAGCAGTTAAATCAGCCTTATCAAATCCAAATAGAATACCACTATCAAATTTAACAATGATACCTTCTCCCTCACGGATTACTTCTGCATTAGGAATAGCATTTTGTATTTCTGCAGCCTGTTTATCCATCCTTTTACCGATAAAACCACCAGCAGTACCACCTACAGCGGCACCTATGATAGCGCCAACAGCAGTATTACCAGCTTTTTTGCCAATAATTGCACCGATGACACCACCAGTAGCAGCACCAATACCTGCTCCTTTTTGTGTTTTTGTTAAACTATCGCAACCTTGAAATGCCATCGCACCAAGAGATAATGCTATACTAAATGTTGCTATTTTAAATTTTGAAGTCATCATAATTGTATTCATTTGTTATAAATTCGATTAGTCAAACCTAATGCCAAGATTTTTTGCTTAAGTATAAAAAGCTGTTCATTGGGAAATATGATGTACGAAATCCTCCAAACAATGATGAATGATATAAGATTGACCCAAAAAAAAGTGCGTGTGACTTTTTTGTGACTGTTTTTCTAGACACTTTTAGTTTATTCAGAAAAGTATTCTTTCAATTCCTCTAATGTGTTTTCGTCTTTATTGAAATCTTTTATAATTAGTCCTTTTTCTAGCAGGATAATTCTATCGCACACGTCGGTAACGTGGTTCAGATCGTGACTGGATATGATTGTCGTTATGGCCTGTTCTGTTTTAAGAGATCTAATTAATGTGATGAGACGGATTTGTGTCGTGGGGTCTAAATTGGCAAATGGTTCATCTAATATCAGCAATTCTGGTTTTTGCATGATAGCCGCTGCTATTCCAATTTTATTTTGATTGCCTTTTGAGAAATCTCGGATGTATTTGCCTCTGTTGACGATCTCTCCATTAAAAAACTCTTCGTACTGTTTCAGATAATCCATTACATGGACCGCAGTTAGATTATGTAAACTGCCGATAAATATAAAATATTCTTCTGGCGTCAGGTAGTCTATTAAAAAGCCTTCATCCAGATACGAAGCGGTATAATCTTTCCATCCATCATGGGTAGCTACATCTATTCCTTTTGATAATATTTTTCCATAAGTCGGTCGGATTAAATCGAGCAACATTCTAAATAATGTGGTTTTTCCAGCACCATTATTACCAACCAGACCAATTGTCTCTCCAACATTAATTTTTAAATCACTAATGTTTACAACCGTTCTGTTTCCGTAAACTTTTTTTAAGTCTGTAATTTCTAAGATCATAATTTTTATAGGCCTTAATCATTTAAAGGGCTTCATGTTAACGCTCTCTAAATCCTTCACCAATTTTATATTTTCTTTTATTCAATTCTTTTACGAGGAATGTTATCCAAAAGTTTCGGGTTGATAAGAAGATTATTCCAGCCAATCCTAAGCATGATATGCCCCAATAAGGATGGCCGTAATAAGAAAATGGCAGGTAAAACACATATGGTAGTACAAAGTATGGGATAACCATTATAAACTGACTGGCGCCAACACCCTGATTATTAAATGTGCCTCGTTTATTTAAGTCAATGGCTTTTGAATTCCTTGTAGCAAAATAAAGAATGATTATGGTTCCTATTCCAATATTATATAAATAGGTAGCAAGCTGAATGTACAGTATTTTCCAGCTGATGAGCCCATAGAGACAGGTAATTAGCATTACAATGGATGATATTGCTGTGAAGAATAAAAGCTTTGAAGTAATAAAGTCCTTAAGATTGATTTTATTTGCCATCAGACCATCAAAATGCGCAGCCTGCCAGCCAAACATAAACTGCCCATACATAGAAATACTAGTGCCCGTCATAAATACAGCAGCAAAAATGATTGTATTGATTCTATCCTGATCTATTAAGTCTTGTCTGTAAAAAATTAAGCCATAAAATAGGAAAAAAAGAGTCATGAATACCATAGTACGCGTCCTTTTATGCCTTAAAATAAGTTTAAGTTCCAGTGCTGTTAAGACTCCTACAGAACCAAATCTATCCAGAAAAGGATAATCTGTACTCATTTTTTTTACCTCAGCAGTATTTAATTCTTCTAGGTACATGTTCCTTTTTAAGTAAGCTTTATTTAGCATCAGGACAAGTATTGCTGCAATGGTAAAAGTAAAACCTGATATGGGATATAAAGCAATAAATCCGAATACAGCATTTGATACTGCTGAGATAGAAAAGATTTTGAAATATTCCATTGCTGCTACAACAGAAATTGCCAATACAACAAGTAAGATTGCTTTAATACTAAGTGTGGTTAGGCGTTTAACATACATAACTACATAGTTATTAAATATGCAGATGGATAAGATGGTGACGACATACATGAAAGCAGCAAAAACACTATGAATAGCAGCAATGGCTGTACAGCAAAAGGGAATAAATATAAATAGAGGTAAAATATTAAAAGCGGTGAATGAAGAGCGGATATTCAGAAAATTCACAAGCTTATCTCTTGAGATTTTTAGATGTAAATATGGCGCTACGCTCAATGTAGGTAATTCTTGTAGCTGCATGCGCATTATAAAGTCAACCGCAAAATAGTAAAGTATAAAACCATTAAATACAAAGATCGTGTCTTTACCTGGGAAGACTTTTTCAATAATCATTTCCATACCGACACCAATACCTATAGCTAAAACAAGTAGATATAATATGGCGAGTCCAATAAAAATATTTGCAGCGATACTGCTTCCTTTGTTTCTTGAGCGCCAGAAAGCTTTCCACTGATGACCTAAAAAGACTGCGAGCATATATTATAGGATTAGTAGTTGTATTTTGTTTTCCAGTTTTTTCTAAGCTGCTCCCTTAATTTTTCTTCAGCGGGATTACTTCCCGGGTCATACAATTTAGTTCCACTTAATTCCTCGGGTAGGTATTCCTGTGGCGCAAAGTTGCCTTCATAACCATGTGAGTACTTATAGTCTTTGCCATAACCAATGTTCTTCATCAATTTGGTTGGCGCATTCCGAATATGTAAAGGCACAGGTAAGTTCCCGGTTTGTTTAACCAAGGTTTGCGCTTTATTTATCGCTTCGTAAGCTGCATTACTTTTTACAGATGAAGCCATATAAGTTACAGCTTGAGATAAAATAATCCTTGATTCAGGAAAGCCAATCACGTTGACAGCCTGAAAGCAATTATTCGCTAATAATAATGCGTTAGGGTTTGCATTACCAATATCCTCAGAAGCTAGTATAACCAATCTTCTAGCAATAAACAATGGATCTTCACCACCTTCTATCATCCGGGCAAGCCAATAAACTGCCCCATTAGGGTCACTGCCTCTGATGGACTTTATAAATGCAGAGATAATATCGTAATGTTGTTCACCCGCTTTATCATATAAGGCCAAATTCTGCTGCGCATGGGCTAACACATTTTCATTGGTTAGCATTATTTTGCTGCCACCAATACCATTGATAGCAATTTCTAAGACATTGAGCAATTTCCGGGCATCTCCACCAGATAAACGAATTAAAGCCTCATGCTCTTTAATGTTGATCTTCTTGTCTTTGAGAATAACATCTTCTTTAATTGCCGTTTGCAATAGTCCAGAGAGTTCTTCTTCATTCAATGCTTTTAAGATGTAGACCTGGCATCGGGATAGTAAAGCTGAGATTACTTCAAAAGATGGATTCTCTGTAGTGGCACCGATTAAAGTTACTAAGCCTCTTTCTACAGCGCCCAGCAAGCTGTCTTGTTGCGATTTGCTGAAGCGGTGAATCTCATCAATAAATAGGATGGGTAGACCCATAAAGCTATCTTTAAGCGCAGCTGCTCTTTCTATCACATCTCTAATGTCTTTTACCCCGGAGTTAATCGCACTCAGGTTAAAGAAAGGACGGTCTAGCGTTTGAGAAATGATATAGGCAAGTGTTGTTTTGCCAACTCCCGGAGGTCCCCAAAAAATCATTGATGGAAGTTGTCCGCTTTGTAAGGCTTTTCTTAAAACTGCATCAGGTCCTACCAGGTGTTGTTGCCCCACATACTCGTCCAGATTCTGTGGGCGCATACGTTCGGCTAAAGGAGGGAGGTTTTGCATAAAAGTAAAGATACACAGAAACCTGTTTATCTTATTCTGCTTTTGGTTTCTTTTTCCAGAATTTACGTTTTGGCTTTCCACTAGCTGAACCAGATTTCTTTTCAGCTTTTAATGAATCTGGATCTACAGGCTTCTCCACAGGAGCCTCGCCAATATGTTCTGGTAACGGCATCCTGTCTACCTGTTTCTCAATTAGCTTTTCAATAAGAGCCAGTTTGCGTTTATCCCTATGGTTAACCAAAGTAATAGCAGTACCTTTAGTCGCTGCCCTTGCAGTACGTCCAATTCGGTGAACATAATCTTCTGCATCATGAGGAACGTCAAAATTAACAACCAGATCAATACCTTCTACATCAATACCTCTGCTCAGAACGTCAGTCCCAATTATGATGGGTAACTGTCTGTTTTTAAACTGCAATAATATAGCTTCTCTTTCTTTTTGACCGAGATCAGAATGGAAAGATTCGGCTTTAAGACCTAGTTTCCTAAATACTTTGCCAAGATTTTTAACTTTTTCCTTGGTAGAAGCGAAGACTATAATACTTTTATATTCATCTGTTTTTAACAGACTTGTAAGCAATGGTACTTTTTGTTCATCATGAACCATGTACACCTGTTGTGAAATTCCCTCTGCAGGTTTTGAAATAGCAAGGCTGATTTGTTCTGGGTGGTGCAATAAGCTTGCTGCAAGCTTTCTGATTTTTGGAGGCATGGTTGCGGAGAACATTACCGTTTGCCTTACTTTTGGAAGATAACTTACAATTTTCACAATATCATCATAAAAGCCCATGTCCAGCATTCTGTCTGCCTCGTCAAGTACCAGGTGCTGCAATTGATCAAGCTTTAAAACGCCCGATGAAAGATGAGATATCAAACGGCCCGGTGTGGCGATAATAATATCTACACCCTCACGCATTGATCTTTTTTGCTGTTCATAAGCAATTCCATCACCACCACCGTAAACAGTGAGTGAGCTTATATTTGTGAAATAAGAGAGCGCTTCCACCTGCAGGTCTATCTGCTGCGCAAGCTCTCTCGTTGGTGCTAATATCAATGTATTGTTATGACGTTCTTCTGTCCCTGCAATCATATTCATGATTGGGAGAAGGTAAGCACCTGTTTTTCCAGTTCCTGTTTGTGCACAGGCAATTAAATCTTTCTTAGCTGAGATAAGTGGAATTGCCTGTTGCTGGATTGGAGTTGCATTACGGAACCCCATTGCTAATAACCCTTCTAGTAGTTCAGGGTTAAAATTAAAATCTTTAAAATCCAATATACTTTTATGTTGTTAGTATTTACCCTATAAAAGTAAACTATTTATTTTACTTATTCTTATCTGCGTAACCAAACACCTTTTGTAAGAGAGGAGTAGACCTTGCTCCGAGTTGATCTCGGATTTTAAGTTCTTCTTGTGCAACCTGTATAAACATACCGTCAATAGCCTTTTGTGCTACGTAATCTGACAAATCTGTATTTAGAGGTTTTACCAATGGAAGTTTGTTGTACTGTCCAGTTGCATCCCCCCAATACTTCGTTGCTCCAACTTTTGCTAAACTAGTATTGATTACTGGTTTAAACTTTTCCATCAGCTGTGCTGTAGTTACTCTTTTAAAATAATTGGTTGCAGCATCTTGTTTACCTAATAATATGTTGGTTGCATCAGTAATAGTCATTTGTTTAATTGCAGATACAAAAATAGGCTTTGCTTCTTTTGCTGCATCTTCAGCTGCACGGTTCAGACTCAAAATTACATTGTCGGCAAGTTTGCCCATGCCAATGCTACGAAGTGTCTTTTCTACCTTTTGCGCCTCCGGAGGAAATAGGATTTTTACAGCCATATTTCCCATAAATCCATCTTTTGCTGAAAGCAAATCTGCCCCACGTGATGTGCCTATTTCAAGTGCTTGTTTAATACCGGAAGCAATTTCTAATGTACTTGGGCTTCCGGTTGTTGATCCTGCGCTGCCTGTTGCTTTTTTAAAGATATCTCCAATTTTCAATTGAGCTTGTGCCGGTAAATTAATTGCCAGGAAGCAGGCCAGAAAGGTAGTGTAAACAAGTTTAATGTGTTTCATTGTTGTCTGTTGGTTATTTTTCGATCGAAGATAGCAAATCTCCGGCCATTAATCTGGCAGATTTAACCAGTTTAATAAATTCAGAACGGTAACCTTCTCTGTCCGCCCCCATTGCTCCGGAAGCAGTTTGTATCACACGTTCAAATGAAGCATTTTGTTTAAAATCTGACTGCCTGATTAACATTCCAAATTCTGCAACACTAGTAGCAAAGCGAAAGTTGTTACTGGTGTTTATAAGAGGAGAGGAATGATCAACAACATTTTCTTGTATCATTTTGCTGGTATGGCCATTGGGATCTTTATACCTTAGTTTTACAGTTAACATCTCCCTGCTATTGCCATTGGTTTTGGTTTTTTTGTTTTCCTGATATTTTAAATCATCAATAGCACCAGCGAAACTACTTTTAACACCTGTTGGGATTATTTCATATAAAGCAGTTACTGTATGGCCAGAGCCCATTTCTCCAGCGTCTTTTGTGTCGTCATTAAAATCACGGTCTTCCAATAATCTATTTTCATAGCCAACTAAACGGTAAGCCTGTACTTTTTCAGGATTAAATTCAACCTGTAACTTGACATCTTTTGCAATCGTAAACAAGGTGCCGCCAAATTCGTTGATTAACACTTTTCGGGCTTCACTTATGTTATCGATATAGGCATAATTTCCATTGCCTTTGTTGGCCAGTGTTTCCATTTTGCTATCTTTTATATTGCCCATGCCGTAACCAAGTACGGTTAAATAGATACCTGTTTTACGTTTTTCCTCAATCAAAGTTTGCATGTCTTTATCGCTTGAAGCTCCTACATTAAAATCGCCATCTGTAGCAAGAATGACTCTGTTGTTTCCTCCTTTAATAAAGTTTTGTCCAGCCACTTTATATGCAAGTTCAATACCAGCACCACCTGCTGTTGAACCACCTGCACTTAAGGCATTCAAGGCTTCTTTAATTTTTGATTTATCGGAGCCTGCCGTAGCTGGAAGGACTAATCCAGATCTACCAGCATAAACAACTATAGCTACTTTATCTTTAGCGCGAAGCTGATCGGCCAAAAGTTTAAAAGAAGAAACTAATAAAGGCAGTTTGTTTGGCACATTCATAGAGCCGGAAACATCAATTAGAAATACAAGGTTAGAGGCGGGAAGATTGTCTGTCGCAATTTTCTTGCCCTGCAAGCCGATTTGTACTAGTTTATGCTTTGTGTTCCATGGTGCTGTTGAAATTTCTGTTATGATGTTTACAGGTGCATTTCCTTTGGGTTGTGGATATTCATAATCAAAATAATTGATCATCTCTTCTACCCTTACCGCATCTTTAGGTGGTAATGAGCCATTGTTTATAAAGCGACGTACATTACTATAGGATGCTGCATCAACATCAATGGAAAAAGTTGATAATGGATTTTTGAAGGGGTTTTGGAAGCCGTTTTCTTTAACTGTTGCATAGCTTTCAGTGTTTTGTTGGATATAAATACCCTTATGCACGGAAGACATTCCCCTAATAACTATGTTTTGAGCAGATCTTTGGGCGGGATCTGCTTTTTGCATCTCATATTGTGGTTCCTGACTTTTAATGACCATTTCTTTAAGCCTAAGGTTTGTGGCTTCGAGCTCGATATTTATGATTAATGAGTTGCCGATTTTTATAGTCTGAGTTTTGTAACCGATATAAGTAAACTTAAGTTGGCTGCTTTCATTTTCTATGGTTATCTTATATTTGCCATCCTTATTGGTTACAACATATTTTTTGTTGTTCATTGTACTGACTTGTACTCCCGGTATAGGTTGTCTGGACATTTTGTCAATAACTGTCCCGGTAATTACTTTCACTGAAGCGTGACTTTCCTGGAAGCCCATAAATATCAGTAGAACTAGAGGTAGCAATAATCTTTTCATTTCATTTTGTTTTGATTATGATGTTAGCTTTAAAGAATTTCCATACCAGTGTCAGAAAATATTTTTATACTTGAACAGATTATGCCTTAAATACCCATTGAAGTTTATAAAAAATAATACAGCTAAACAGGAGCAAGATGATGCTACTTTAATTGCACACTATAAAAATAGTGGCAATCTGGAGATGTTGGGTACTCTTTATAATCGGTATATGCATCTTGTTTTTGGGGTTTGCTTAAATTATCTGAAAGATGAAGAGCAAAGTAAGGATGCTGTAATGCAGATATTTGAAGAGCTTGTGCTGAAGCTAAGGGTTCATGAAGTTCAGAATTTTAAAAGCTGGCTACATGTGCTTACCCGTAACCACTGTTTAATGGCATTGCGCAAACAATCTAAAAATACTACGGTTTCAATAGATGATACTTTTGTGGAAAACACAGATTTTGTGCATCTTGATATTGATGATACAAAAGAGAAGAAGCTAACCGTTATGGAAAAGTGTATGGAAACACTTACTGAAGAGCAGCGTGTGAGTGTTGATCTGTTTTATTTGCAGGAGAAATGCTATAAAGAAGTTGCAGATATCACAGGGTATGAGTTGTTGAAAGTGAAGAGTTATATTCAGAACGGGAAAAGAAATCTTAAAATTTGTATAGAAAAGAATAACGGTGAATAAAGATTGGTTAGATATAGATGTTTTAGAGGATTACCTTGATGGTAAACTTGATGCTAAGACCATGAATAGGGTGGAGCGTGAGGCTTTAGAAGATCCTTTTGTGGCAGAAGCATTAGCGGGTTTAAGTACATCGCCTAAACGTTCTTTGCAGTCTATTTCTTTACTTCAGAAGCAATTGCATGAAAGGGTTGCTGAACATAAGAATTTTAAGAAGACTTCCGTAATTACCTGGCAGCGCTTAAGTATTGCTGCTGCTGCTGCGGTTATGTTTGTAGCAGTTAGTGTGATGTTCTGGTTGAAAGAAAATAACTATCAGAAAGAGTTGGCTGGCAGGGCTAAAAAGGTTGATGTGACTATTGCTCCCGTTACACCAGAAGTTGTGCCTCCTGCTGTTCAGTCTGCACCAGTTATAGCTAGTGAATCTGTTGATGAAATAAGAGAAAAGGAAATTGATAAAGCTGTTAAAGCGGCAAAAACGAACAGTTATGCTGCAAGAGTAAAACCAAAGGCAAGCTTGCCTCCTGCGGCTGCAGATCAGTTAAACGAAACTGTTGTTTCTGTTCATCCAGTCAAACCCAAGCATTTTGTTGAGTCATTGTCTGTTGCAGCGGCACCATTACAAATACAAACAAGAAATATAGATTCTTCAACTTTGAATGAGGTGGCAGTTGTAGGGTATGGTGCGCAAAAGAAAGTGAGTATTACAGATAGTTCCAGAGTTAATGCCGCGCTTTCAGGGCGGGTTGCCGGTGTGATGATCAGAGGATCGGCTAGTAGGGTTAACAAAGCTGTCCTGGTGTCGAACCCCATTGGCGGATGGGATAAATTATGGACTTACATTGACAAGAATAATGCTTTTAAAAATGAAGGTCTAATAGGCCAAACTGTTCAGCTAGAATTTAAAATAGGAAAAGACGGATCACCGGAAGATATAAAAGTGTTGAAAGTTGCCGATCAAAAATATGTACAGGAAGCAATAAGATTACTTTTAAATGGGCCTAAGTGGGAGCAACCTGCAAAGGAAAATGGCAAGATGACCTTTAAAATAGACTTCTAACAAAAATGCCAGTTTCATGATTATGAAACTGGCATTTTGTGTTATATGATTTTAAATTCTTAAAAGAAAAGGTGAATCACACTGAATAGGATTGCTGCAAGTGTTGCTGAAACTGGGATTGTTAATACCCATGCCCAAAGCAAACTTACTGTTACTCCCCAGCGCACTGCTGAAACCCTTTTTAACAAACCAACACCAACAATAGAGCCTGTAATCGTATGGGTTGTAGAAACCGGGATACCAAAGTGTTCTGTGATACCTAAAGTTACAGCACCAGCAGTCTCAGCTGCAACACCTTCAAAGGCGTTTACTTTAGTAATTTTTGATCCCATTGTTTTCACAATTTTCCATCCTCCGCTCATCGTTCCTAACGCAATGGCCGCATAACAGGAAATAGGAATCCATTCAGGCATTGCATCACCGGAATTCAATACATTACCCGCAACCATGGCAACATAAATGATACCCATAACTTTTTGAGCGTCATTACCACCATGTGTAAAACTTAATGCAGCAGATGAAATTAACTGAAGGCGTTTAAACCATTTCTCTGCCACTGATGGCCGGGCATTTTTTGAAATATGTAAAATTATAATGGATATGATTACTGATATGATCATACCAATTACGGGTGCAAGTACAATAAATGCCACAACTTTTAGAATTGGCGCAAAGTTAATGGCCGACATCACATCCGCGCCCATAGAAAACGCTTTTGCCATCCCTGCTCCCGCAAAGCCGCCTATTAGCGTGTGCGAAGAACTGGAAGGAATACCAAACCACCAGGTAAATAAGTTCCAGGCAATAGCTGCAAGGAGACCTGAAAGGATCACTTCAAGTGTAATAAAGTTTTCTACTACAGTTTTAGCAATGGTATTGGCAACTTTGTGATCTGTAAAATAAAAATATGCTGCGAAGTTGAATACTGCAGCCCACAATACCGCCTGAAATGGCGAGAGTACCTTTGTAGATACAATGGTTGCAATAGAGTTTGCAGCGTCATGAAAGCCGTTTATGTAATCGAAGGCAATGGCCAGGAAGATTACAACGACCAATAAAGTAGTTACCATTTTTTTAAAGGTTTAAGCATTCTTTACCAAAATAGATTCCAGCACATTCGCCGCATCTTCACATTTGTCTGTAGCCGTTTCTAAGGTTTGGAGCACTTCCTTTTGTTTAATCAGTTCAATGGCGTTTGTTTCAAATTCGAACAAACGTGCAATGGCAAGGTTACAAACATAATCTGCCTGATTTTCTCCACTGTTGATACGTACGCATGCATCTGCAATAACGCGGATGTTTTTGAAGCTTCTTAATTCTTTAATAGCTTTCTCAAGATCCGTACACATCTCTACCAATAACTCAGCAAGTTTAATCATTGCGTCGCCGATGTTAGTTACATTGTAAAGTTCTATGTTGCTGGCTGATGCATGGATATAATCTGCAATATCATCAACTGCACTAGCTAACGCATGGATATCTTCCCTGTCGAAAGGGGTGATGAAGTTCTTGCTAAGTTCAAGGAAAATAGAATGGGTAATGTCGTCGCCAACATGTTCCAGACGTTCTATTTCTTTAATGTGTTCTTTTCTTTTTTCCAGGTCTGTTGCACTTAACGCAAGCAATAAGGCCTGAGAAATCTTTAAAGCGTTGCTTCCAGCTTGCTCAAATAAGGGCTGGAATTTTTTGTCTTTCGGTGTGAAGAACTTAAAAATGCTGTTCATATTGATTTAAAATATGATACAAAAGTATGAGTGTAATGTTAACTTAGTGTTAAGTGTTAAGTTATTTTTACAAATACATCAGACTGTTAGCCAATCTTTTCAAGGGTAAAGGCAAAAGTAGTACCGATTTGTAAGGTACTTCTTACTGATATAATTTGCTCATGAGCCTCTAGAATGTGCTTTACAATGGCCAGACCGAGCCCTGTTCCGCCTTCTTGTCTTGATCTATGTGAATCTATTCGATAAAAACGTTCAAACAAACGTGCGAGGTGCTTTTCATCAATTCCGATACCATCATCTGTTACTTCTATCAGATACTGATCATGTAATTCGAAGATTTTTATGGCGGTCGACCCGCTTTCCTTCCCATATTTTAATGAATTATGAATCAGATTGATCAAAACCTGTCTGATTTTTTCGCGATCTGCTCTTACAAATGCAGGATGTGTGTACTTATCTTTAAATGATAGGGTGATGTGTTTTTTGTTTGCGGTGTCTTCAAGACCTTCCATCACTTCCCTAGCCAGTGGTACAAAATCAAAACGCTCATAGTTAATAGGTACCTCACCGGTTTCTAACTTTGATATGGAGTCGAGATCATTAATAAGGTAGCTTAATCGTTCTACATTCTTATCGGCTTTGTCCAGGAATTTGGCAGCCATTTCCGGGTCTTCATTCAAACAATCCTGAATAGTTTCTATATATCCTTGAATGGCAAACAGAGGTGTTTTAAATTCATGTGAAACGTTTGAAAGAAATTCTCTTCTGAATTTTTCCTGTTTTTTTAGCTCTTCAATCTCTCTTTTCTTTGCGCCTGCCCATTCTTTTACTTCCTGTTCAACATCATTAATTGGATCAGAACTTACGTATTCGCCTAAGGCATCTTTAAGGTCTTTACCCAGTTTTAAATTATGGATCATTTTATAGATCAAGACGATTTTCGAGTAAATATACTTCTCAAGTAAATAATAAAATACAATGAAACTGGTAATGAAAGTAACTGCAAAAGAGACTAGCATATAATACCAGCTTTGCTGGAAATAATAATTAACCAGACCGATAGAGAGACCCACTGCGAACGCAGCAATTAATACTAAAACACTTAATTTCATTCCTATAAATTTAAGGCAGGAGCATATGCTTGCCTGAGGAGCAATTTACAAGATAAAATTTTTATAAACCCATCTTTTCAGTAAGATATTTCCAATATCTTTTTGGCACATGCTGTACATGTAGTTTTGTGTTTTTTCGCGCGGCAATATTAGTACTTTTGAAATAGTCTTTCCATAATGTCGCATACAGTTTTTCATTGTCAGCCAGAATACTTGCTGCTGGGACTTGAAGTCTTTTTTCTTCATCATGGTTAAGGCTTATTTCTTCCACTCTATTAAGGTCGTAATATAAGCCGTAATGTCTGTTAAGGTCATAAATTAGCCATTTTTGATCTGCATACCGGTCTCTAAAATGGTTCATGATTAGAGGTAATACATTAAAATCCGGCTCTATACCACAGTAAAAAATACCATCTTCGGCATGCTGAAACCTTATAAAAGCTTCCATTCTATGCTTTTCCCTTTCTACTTTTCTGGAAATTTGGGAGAGGGAAAGTACGAAAGGGTTTCCATAATTGAAGGTTGCTCCATTAGGATTAAAGAAAATATAACAGCAAAATTCAAATAAGTGTTGATAGGCTTCTGTAGACTCTGAAAGAAATGTACAGTAAAAACGCCTCATCCAATTTTTATCTAATTTCTTTTGAAGTCCTTTCCATACTCTATCTGCCTTGTTACTGTCGTTGTATATTTTTAGTACTGGTCTGAAGACATCTGGTTGATGATGCTTTTCTAATTGAATTGAGATTTGTCCTGGTTTTCGTTCAAACCATTCAAATACAGCACAAAGAAGACTTTCTAGACTTCCATCGATTAAGTAAATCATTTTTCTTTAAAACAAGTTCAATTGTTGAGTATCGTTTTTTAGATATTTGCTCTGGCTTTCTGCTAATATGAATGATTTGATCTGAGTACCTTGATAGTCTTTAAGTTGATACGGAGTATCTGAACACCTGATAAAGTGTTTTGCTCTATTGTAAGCTACCCCGATTTTCTTGAGCTGATCAATCCTTAGTTTTCCGAACTTTCTCGCCTGTATTATCTTCTTAGCTGACTCTACACCGATACCTGGAATTCTCAGGATCATTTTATAGGCAGCAATATTGATATCAACAGGGAAGAACTGTAAGTTTCTAAGTGCCCAGCTAAGCTTTGGGTCTATGTCTGCATCTAATTGCGGGTTCGCATCATTTAATAGTTCATTGACATGGAAACCATAAAATCGCATTAGCCAATCGGTTTGATAAAGTCGGTTTTCACGAACGAGGGGAGGTTGACTACCAATCATAGGTAGGCGGTTATCATTACTTATAGGAATATACCCGGAGTAATAGACTCTTTTCAGTGAGAAATTCTTATAAAATACATCTGCCATTTGCATAATATCTTTATCAGTTTCAGGTGTGGCACCTATAACCATTTGTGTACTTTGTCCCGCAGGTACAAACTTTGGTGTGCTTTTGATTAGTTTTTTCTCATCCTTGAATTGTATAATTTGATTTTGAATAAGTGCTAATGGACGTTTCACATCCTCATGACTCTTTTCGGGCGCAAGGAGTTTTAATCCGCTTTCTGTAGGCATCTCAAGGTTAATACTCATTCTGTCTGCATATAAGCCTGCCTCTCTAAGCAAATCCTCACTAGCGCCAGGGATGGTTTTTAAATGAATATATCCATTGAAACGTTCTTCGAGTCTCAGCTTTTTAACTACTTTCAGCAGACGTTCCATGGTAAAGTCTGCATTTTTAAAGATTCCGGAGCTAAGAAAAAGCCCTTCAATAAAATTCCTTCTGTAAAAATTTATAGTTAACGAAACAACTTCTTCTACTGTAAAGGCAGCACGTTCTATATCATTGCTCTTTCTTGATACACAAAAAGCACAGTCGTAAATGCAATGATTAGTTAGTAAGATCTTCAATAAAGAAACGCATCGTCCATCTTCTGTATAAGTATGACAGATTCCAGAGGCATGACTATTACCAAGTCCTTTGTTGTCATTTTTTCTCGTTCCTCCACTAGATGAACAAGAGACATCATATTTGGCCGCATCGGCCAGGATGTTTAGTTTCTCTCTAATCCGTTCAGACATATCAGTATATTTTACTAACAAATGTAGTAAAATATACTAATTAATTTAGTTTAATAAAAACTGGGGATTAAACCTCTTGATAAAATTGCTCCAGGTAGGTAAGCATAAAATCATGGCGCTGTTGTGCTATTTTTCTACCTTCATCAGTCTTCATCAGATCTTTAAGTAGCAACAATTTTTCATAGAAATGATTGATTGTGGGCGAGGTTGAATTTTTATATTCTTCCTTAGTCATGTTTAACTGCGGTTTTATTTCAGGATCATAAAGCACCCTGTTTTTATACCCTCCGTAAGTAAAGGCTCTAGCGATACCAATTGCACCAATTGCATCTAATCTATCAGCATCCTGAACCACATCCATTTCTTTTGATTGAAATGTAATTATACCTAAACTACTTTTGTAGCTTAGGTTTCTAATGATTTGTTGTACATGTTCTATGACTTGAGGCGTGACATCAAGCGTGCTTAAAAATTCAACAGCTAATCTGGGTCCTATTTCTTCATCTCCGTTATTAAATTTCGCGTCTGCAATATCATGCAATAATGCTGCGAGTGCGACTACCAGATCGTCTGCTTGTTCAATTTTATTAATTGCAATTGCGTTTTTATAAACACGTTCTATATGGAACCAGTCGTGGCCTGCTTCAGCACCCGCTAAGGTTTCTTTAACAAATTGTATAGTGCGGTCAATGATTTGATTCATCGGAATTAGTTCTTATTCGGTATGTTTAACAGGTCTTTCATCTTCCGGTCTTCTGCTGCCATCATACAATTCGTATTCTAACATACGGCAATCCAGTTTACCATTATAAAATTCGATTTTACGTGCCGCTTTTAATCCGATTTTTTTAGCCAGATCAGGATTTCCAGTAAAGATGTATCCGAAATAACCTTTACAATGTTGCTTCATGAAGTCGCCCATACGTTTATAGGTAGCTTCCAGTTTAGAATGCACACCTAAACGTTCTCCGTATTCAGGGTTAAATACTACAACACCATTTCCGGTGTCTGGAACTTGTGTATCGGCAAAATCGCATACTTCAAAAGTAATTAACGTATCTACTCCGGCTGTTTTTGCATTTCTTCTGCTTACCTCTACCGCATCTTCAGATAAATCTGTTGCGAGGATTTGCAAGTCTACGTTTTTAATAACTTGATCTTTTAGGATTCTGCGTTCAGCGAAAAATACCTGTTCATCATAGCCCATAATGTGCATAAAACCATAATTCATGCGGAATAAGCCTGGGCGACGGTTCGTAGCAATTAAAGCAGCTTCTATAGCCAGTGTTCCAGAACCGCACATTGGATTCACAAATGGTGATTTCTGATCCCATTTAGTGCTTAATACTACTGATGCAGCCAAAGCCTCCAACATTGGTGCCTTTCCAGGGATTTTACGGTAACCATGTTTGGCCAGCGTTTCGCCAGAAGTATCAATAAATATATCTGCTTCACTATCCTTCCAGTATAAGTGAACTACTGCTTTGTTCGCATCGGAGCCGGAATTAGGGCGAATACCTTTCTTTTCCTTGATTCTGTCAACAATAGCATCCTTTACCTTTAAATTAGCAAATAATGGAGTTGTAATGGTTGGATTATCCACATTTGATGTTACTGAGAAATAACCAGAAAAATCAATCAGTTCTTCCCATGGCATTTCTACCATTTCCCTGTATAGTTCATCTGGATTATTTGCTTTAAAGCTTTTCAGGCAATATAATATCTGACTGGCACACCTTAAGTTCAGATTTAGCTTAATGCATTCTGTTAAGGTGATGTTCAGTTCCAAGCCCGTTGAAAAATCCCTTACGATTTCATAGCCAAGGTCTTCTACCTCTTTTATCAGATAAGAAGATAGGCGCTTGTTGCAGGTTATAATAACCTTATTTTTTGTGTGGAAAACTTGCATAATTTATTGTGCGAAGTTATCAATAAAAATATAGAGATTTGAACTTCGTAGTAGAATAAAAGAGTATTTGTTATGGAATTAAAAGGAAAAGTGCATGAAATCGGTGCATTACAGCAGGTGAGCGAGACTTTCAAGAAAAGAGACCTGATTATAGAATATGCAGAAAACCCTACTTATCCTGAATACATCAGGTTTGAGGCTTTACAAGATAAAACAGCTTTATTTGATAGCTTAAAACAAGGCGATGATGTAGAGGTTTCATTCAACTTACGTGGTCGTCCGTGGACAGATAAAACCGGAAAAACATCTTATTTTAACAGTTTAGTAGTATGGCGTATTAATGCGTTAACACCAGGCGCAGCCGCAGCATCTACTCCAGCATATGCACCACCAGCAGATTTAAATAGTGCACCAGGTGAGGAAGATGATCTTCCTTTTTAAGAGCTTTTTTAAAGTAAACAATTTACAGATTATGCCGGAAATATCTTCCGGCATTTTTTTTGATTAAACAACTGATTATCAGTGTTGTTTTTAGTCATGGTCTATTGCCTTTATGAGTCTCTAATGAGTCTCCTATGAGTATTGTATGACTTTGTATGACCTGGAGTCATTTAAAAGGCTATTCAGGACCTGCTTTTACACAGTTGATTTATATAGCTATATTATACTATTGATGCTTTATTAAATTAGGTATTTATTGAGGAGCTCAATTAGCTTTGCCAACCCTACTCCAAATTTCGTAGATTTTTGCTCCTTTACTGCTTAAACCACTATGGTGCCAATCGCCATTTTCCAACTTTCCATCAAAAATCAGAGAAGCACCCACGCGACTATTGTCTCTGGAAAAGAACTGAATGTTCTCTGTGTATTTACCGTCTTTAAAAGTGTAGCTACCACCTCCTGTTCCCGAAAATTGTTTTTTTGCGGGATCTATTGCTACCCATTGGAATTTGGTTCCAGTTAACAATTTGTAAGTTTGCCTTGTCCCGGTTTGATGTATGGCTGTTATCTTTCCGTCCTGCCTACGACCAGTAATGCGCCAGATGCCTGCCAGTTCAGCTTTTCCATTATCTACCCTTTGAAAGTTAGCCTCTCCTTGAGGTACAGAAAGAGAAAGCTGTGTCGCAGTAACAGAAAATGGTATTTCTTTGATGTTATCAACTCCGGTTGAATCAATGCTGTCGAATAATGCTTTTGTAACAATAGCATTGCCCTTTACCTCGAAATGACCGCCATCAGTCCCTATAAATTGATTTCCTTGTTGAACTGTATGAAAGTAGAAACCATCCTGGAAGAAAAGATGATGAAGTTTTTCGCCTTCATTAAATTCCCAGGCACCATTTAATAATTCGGTTGTTTGTGCTTTTAAGTTATTAAAAGCTGTGCTCAGTGTCAGTATGCAGATCAAAAATATTTTCATGATTTTTTAGTTAAACGGTTGATTATTATCACTAATAGGTCTAATAAATATAGTGATTTTGCTTCATCTCCGTGTTAAATTTTGTTAAATAAGGAAGCTTTGTGTGAATGCTTCTTTATTTTTGAGTATTCTATAATGAAGAAAAGAAGCCTTTGGTTAATTACCGGACTGATGACTGTAGCCTTGCTAGGGGTGTTTGTAATGCAATTGTATTACATCAGGGAGGCCTATTATCTAAAATCTCAGCTTTTTGAACAGGATGTAAAGCAAGCTTTGAATGCAGTGGCAAGTAAAGTGCAAAAACGCTATGCGGCTGTGCATATCACAAAAAAGGATTATGAGATCAGGAAAGAGAGAGAACAGGACTTTAGAGGTAAAGCACAACAGATCGTTGATTTTAAAGAGAAGTATAAAGAACAGGAGGCTAAACGTAAATTAGATCAGCAGAGAAGAATTGTTGCTGACCTGAACATGCGTGATAGTATAGTGAGGCGTACCTTTCTAAAGCCCGAGTTAATCAGTGAGGAGGTTTATCAGGAAATATCTAATCCTGAAAGTAAAGGGAGTTCATCGTTACAGGTTCAGGTTGATTTTGGTGTTGATGCTTTTGGAAATGTAAGTGGAAATGTAAATCAGACGGTCATATCTAGAAAGACGGCGACATTTTCTATGACACCAGGGCGGATTCCCGATAGTATCAGGTATCTGGCTGTAAATCCTAGGACACTAAATCCGATGACTGTTTCTATTGAGCGTATTGCACCGGAAACTGCATTGAAATTTAAAATGGAAGATCAGATTGCAGAGCAGAAATATAAGGTTGGCCTTAATGAATTGATGAAGGATACTCTTGCCTTAGAAGGGAAAGATCTGAATTATCTCGAGGATATAGCCAAAGAAATGCGGCAAGTATATGTCCCAATTAATCAGAGGGTATCCAGAGCATCGTTGGATACATTGATTAAAAAGGAATTACAGAATCAGAATGTAAATTCGACCTACGATTTTTGGTTAAAATTGGCTAATAAGGATTCAGTACTTTATCATAGGGCATCAAACCAATCCGAAGAGTTATTGCCTCAGAATACTTACCGTACAACTTTGTTTAGCAATGAGATTTTCCGTGATCCTGGGATGCTTTACTTATACTTCCCGAATAAAAACTCATTAATTTTAAGTAATATGTGGGCCACCATGGCCTCATCAGCGGCTTTGTTGCTTGTGTTGATTTTTATTTTCGCTTATACTATATATGCAATACTTAAGCAAAAGAAGATCTCTGAAATGAAGAATGATTTCATTAATAACATGACACATGAGTTTAAAACACCTGTAGCAACTATTATGATTGCCAGTGAGGCTTTAAAAGATCCTGAAATTGCTGAAGATAAGAATAGAATCAGCCGGCTTGCAGGGATTATATATGATGAAAATGTACGTCTGGGAAATCATATAGAACGTGTTTTGAGTATTGCAAGCTTAGAAAAAAAGGAATTGAAACTGGAACATAAAGATGTAAATATTCATGACTTAATTGCTGCTGTTGTAGATAGTATGAGCTTACAGTTACAAAAGAAAGATGCAAAAGTAAGCTTGAACCTAAATGCTGTTCATCCGTTTGTGTATGGAGATGAGCTGCATTTATCTAATGTTTTTTATAACCTAATTGATAATGCCAATAAGTATAGTGCAGAAAACCCTGATATTACAATTGAAACCAGAAGTACTGAAAGGACTTTGATCATAGAGATTGCCGATAAGGGAATTGGAATGACCAAGGAGCATTCAAAACGTATATTTGATCAGTTTTATCGGGTCCCAACAGGAAATCTCCATGATGTTAAAGGCTTTGGTCTGGGTTTAAATTATGTACAGGATATTGTAGAGCAGATGAATGGAACAATAAAAGTGCATAGTGAGAGAGATAAAGGGACCACGTTTGAAATAAGTTTACCACTAAACCATAACTGATGAAAAAAATTCTATTGGTCGAAGATGATCCAAACCTTGGATTGCTTTTGCAGGATTACCTTCAATTGAAGGGTAAATTTGAAGTAGTGTTATGCACCGATGGAGAAGAAGGATTGAAAGCATTTAGCAGACAAAGTTTTGATCTATGTATTCTGGATGTAATGATGCCTAAGAAAGATGGATTTACCTTAGGAAAAGAGATTAGAAAGATTAATCAGGAGATTCCCATAATCTTTGCCACAGCAAAAGCTATGATAGAAGATAAGGCTTCAGCTTATGATCTTGGCGGCGATGATTATATCACTAAGCCGTTTAGAATTGAAGAATTGCTGCTACGGATAAATGCCCTGTTAAAGCGTGTTGCTGTAAAAGAGTCTGTTAATCAGGAGCCTGAGCAAAATCAGTTTCAAATAGGGGATTATACTTTTGATTATACCACCCAATTGATACATTATAATGGATTGCAGCAAAAGTTGTCTACCAAAGAAGCTGAACTTTTGCGTTTACTCTGTCTTAAAAAGAATGCGGTTCTTACCAGGGAGGAAGCTTTGTTAAGCATCTGGCATGATGATAATTATTTCAATGGACGTAGTATGGATGTTTTTCTAAGTAAATTAAGAAAATATTTAAGAGATGATCCAAAAGTTGAGATTTTAAATGTACATGGTAAAGGTTATAAGTTGTTGGTAAATTAACTTACTTTACCCCCTATGAAAATCAAATTTCCCTCTATCAGTACTTTATGGTCAAGCTTTCTTAAAGTAGTTTTTCGATTTCCACTGCAAGTCTTGGTGGCCATTGCCGCTACAATTGCATGGTGTCTTGTGGTAGATACCTCAAAGCGAACTGAAGAAGAATTGATTCTATTCTTATGTACATGTAACCTGGCATTAACAGTTTTGTTGACTGTTGATTTATATGCTGAATCAAATAAATTTAGCGTAGCGAAGCAATGGGTGTTGCGTCTTATAGGCCTGCTTATCTGTGTCAGTCTGCATTTTATGTTAAAGCCTGCATTTTACCTGGCTGATGTATATCGAATTGCTCTCTTGGCATTTGCCTTTCATCTACTGGTTGCATATTCACCTTTCATTAATAAAGGCAGTGCAAATGGCTTTTGGCAATATAATAAAACCTTGTTTTTAAGGATTCTTACTTCAGCATTATATGCCGGGGTACTTTTTGCCGGACTTGCGATTGCGTTGGTAGCTATTGATGGGCTCTTTAACGTCAATATTAAATGGGAAGTTTACATGCGCCTTTTTGCTGTTGTTACAGCAGGCTTTATGACGATTTTTTTTCTTGCAGGAATTCCTTCAGATTTCGAAGAGCTTGATAAGGATGATAGTTATCCTAAAGGATTGAAAATATTTACGCAGTATGTGTTAATCCCACTTATGACTATTTACCTGGTTATTTTGCTGGTATATGAAGCTAAAATCATCGTCAATTGGGAGCTTCCCAAAGGGTTGGTGTCAACTTTGATATTGGGTTATGCTGTTTTTGGCATTCTTTCTTTATTACTCATTCAGCCTATTAAGGACAAAGAAGGAAATGGGTGGATAAAACTTTTCTCCAGGTTTTTCTATGTGATGATGATTCCCTTGGTGGTGTTGCTCCTGCTTGCAGTTTGGAAAAGAGTTGGTAGCTATGGAATTACGGAGTCAAGGTACATTCTTGTAATTCTTGCAATATGGCTTACACTAATCACAATATACTTTCTGTTTAGCAAAAAACAAAGCATTAAAATCATTCCTGTAAGTCTGAGTATTCTTGCAATATTATCCACATATGGTCCTCAAAGTGCCTTTTCAGTGTCTAAGTTTTCACAGGTGAAGCGGTTAAATATGCTGATGAAATCTAATGAAGAAGAGGATGTTAAACAACGTAGCGCAGTTATTGATTACTTGGTAGATAGGCACGGATTAACTGTGCTACAACCTTTCACAAAGGTAAATTTAAGGGAATTAGAGCATGAAATGGAGCTAAAAGATACTGCTCAATACCGTTATGCTATTAAAAGGAATAAGATAGATACTGCATATTCATTACTAAAAGTAAAACGCACAGAGTATGCTGCTAGTTTTGATTATAAGCAATTTGAGCCTGAAACAGGAACATTGACAGACATTAAAGGCTACGATTATTTAATTCCTATTGAATCTTATAACGATAAATTTTCTCAGAAAATTGGCAATGTTGAATTGCGTGTTGAGAGAGATAAACAGAGTAAAAGTACAAAGGTTATTGTCGGTGATACTGTTGTTGATTTTGACATATTAAAAATGTCAATAGAGGCGACGAATCTGCTTAAGGCGGGTAAATTAAAAGGTTCTGGAGGGAAATTTTATTTGCCAACAGAGTTGCTTTCTATTGTCCATAAGGTTGGTAATATGGAAGTGAAATTAGTTGTTACAACACTGAATACTACTATAAATGCAGATAAAAAGGAAGAGTTAGATCGTTGGTTTAATTATAATGGTTACCTATTAGTGAGGATAAAGTAGTAAGTTCTTCCTAGATTTGCAGTATGCTGAATTCAGAAATTGTTAATCCTGCTGATCTTGCGGCCAGATTTGTAAATTATACATCAAAACATA
This sequence comes from Pedobacter sp., assembly GCF_041645105.1. Taxonomy (GTDB): domain Bacteria; phylum Bacteroidota; class Bacteroidia; order Sphingobacteriales; family Sphingobacteriaceae; genus Pedobacter. The sequence goes on along the minus strand of NZ_JBAZQQ010000001.1, from coordinate 868,853 downwards.
TTTTTCTTACGGGGAAGGCAGGGACCGGTAAAACAACTTTTCTTAGAAGGTTAATTGGTCTGACACATAAAAAGGCTGTTATTGCTGCGCCTACCGGTATTGCAGCAATTAACGCAAATGGCGTAACAATACATTCCTTGTTTCAGCTGCCTTTTGGGGCTTATTTGCCAAAGCAGCCTGCTGCGGATGGAGATCATTACAATCAGCAATACAATACCCCGAAATCAATAGTTCGTCATTTAAATATGACTGCTGCAAAGCGTAAGGTATTAATGGATATGGAGCTGTTGATTATTGATGAAGTGAGTATGCTTCGTGCTGATTTACTTGATGCAATAGATATGGTGCTGCGTTACATCAGAAGGAACAATACAGCTAGTTTTGGAGGGGTGCAGGTGTTGTTTATTGGGGATTTGCATCAATTGCCCCCGGTAGTAAAATCTAATGAATGGACTTTACTGGGACAGTTTTATAAAAGCGCATATTTTTTTGATGCCCATGCTTTATATCATGAACCACCTATATACATAGAATTGGAAAAAATATACAGACAGGCTGATAATGTGTTTATTAACCTGCTGAATAATTTAAGAAATAATGAGGTAACGCAACAAGATGTCGCCTTGCTTGAAAAGTATTATCAGGCTGATTTTAAGCCTTCTCTGAATGATAAATACATCACATTAACGACTCACAACAACAAAGCTGATGCTTTAAATAAAGAAAGATTAGAGGAATTAAAGGATCCTTCATATTTATATGTGGCAAAGGTAGAGAATGAATTTAGTGAGTACTCATACCCCGCGGAACATATTCTGGAACTGAAAGTTGGTGCACAGGTGATGTTTATAAAAAATGATCCTACTGGTGAACAAAGATTTTTTAATGGCAAGATAGCAACTGTTATAGCACTTAAACCTGATATGATCGAAGTGCAGACAGAGGGTAATAATGAAAAAATTGTAATGGAAAAGTATAAGTGGGAAAACATACGGTATACCACTGATAAAGTTTCTGGAGAAATAAAGGAAGAACTGATTGGTACTTTCACGCAATACCCCTTGAAGTTGGCCTGGGCAATTACCGTGCATAAAAGTCAGGGTTTAACTTTTGATAAGGCTATTATAGACATTGGGAATGCTTTTGCTCCTGGGCAAATCTATGTTGCCTTGTCCAGATTGAGGTCTTTAGATGGCTTGATATTAACGTCTCTTATTTCAGGTTCCGGAATCAGACAGGATCAGAATGTGACTTTTTTCTCTAAGAATAAACAAGAGGTTACTACGTTGGAGAGCAGAATCCAGGAAGAGAGTGAAAACTTTTTGAGATCGTACCTCTTACAATGTTTCGATTTAACTCCGCTTGATAATTATGTTTATGAACATGTACATTCTTATACTAAAGACATAAATAAGTCGGCCAAACAGAAGCATGTAAAGTGGGCGGCACAATTGTTAAAAGAATTGAGTGAACTGAAGGGAAATGCCAATAAGTTTCTGGCCCAGATCAGGAGATTATATGAAGATAAATCTGAAGCAGGTTTGCAAACGCTACTAGAGAGGACTACTGCTGCGGAAAATTACTTTAATCCTTTGCTTTCTGATTTTTCTACAAGGATTTTTGAGCGTATGGAATTAGTAAAGCAGGATAAGCAGGTTGTCGCTTATTTAACCGAATTACTGGAGATGGAGGCTTTATTCTATGAGCAGGTAAAGAAGGTTCGTAAAGCGACTGGGTTGTTGAGTGCAACCATTAACGGTAAAGAGTTTACAAAGGATGACGTGAATGGTCTGTTAAGTCAGTCGGAAAGAGCTGCTCAAATGCAAAAGGTATTTGCGATGCCTGGAAAACTGGATTTTACAGAGAAAAAAGGGAAAGCTACAAAATCAGGTGCTACGAAATCAAAGGCAGTTAAAAAAGAAGCCGTGCCAAAGGCTGATACTAAAGAGTTATCGTTAATTCTTTTGAAGGAAGGAAAGACTATCGCTGAGATTGCTGAGGAACGTAAAATGGTTGTTGGTACTATAGAAGGCCATCTGGCACATTATGTTGCTTTACAAGAAATTTCAGCAAAGGATATTATTGGCTCGAAAAAGTTAGATAAAATTCTGGATGCGATTAAAGAATTAAAAACATTGCAGATGAACCCGATCAGGGAACGACTGGGTAGGGATTATTCTTTTGGTGAGATCAAGATTGGTGTAGCAGCACATTTGGCTGAAAGAGATTAAACTGAAAGGGAGTTAAAAACTTACCTCCCCTTCAAATACCTTTTCTGCTGGTCCCCCTAAAAAAACATGAGTAAACTGTTGGCCATCATAATCAAATGTTATGTTTAAGTTGCCTCCCAGAACCTTAACAGGGGTTTCGATATGCCCGGTTTTGCCTTGATGTTGTGCCATTGATAATGCTACTGCTGTAACTCCCGTTCCGCAAGCGTAAGTTTCATCTTCTACACCACGCTCAAAGGTGCGTACAAATAGATGATCGCCTTTGTCTTCCACAAAATTTACATTGATACCTTCTTTTTTATAGGTATCGTTATTGCGGATGGCTTTGCCGTTATTGTAAACGTCATAATTTTCCAGGTCTTCCTTTAGCGTTACATAATGTGGGGAGCCTGTGTTTAATACATATGAGTCTCCATCTTTGTTGATGATGTTAACATCTATCATTTGAAGGTCTACCCAATTTCCTGATTCTGAAATTTTGGCATAATGAGGTCCGTCGACTGCCAAAAAGTTTGTTTCCAGTCCAATAGCTCCAAGATGTCTGGCAAAAGCAACGATGCATCGGCCTCCATTTCCACACATACTGCCTGGTCGGCCATCAGCATTAAAGTAATGCATCTCGAAATCATACTGTTTATGAGTAGTTAAAAACATTAACCCATCTGCGCCAATGCCAAATCGCCTGTCACACAGTAGTTTTACGCGATCATAATCAATGTCTTTTAAAGGACTCATCCTGTGATCAATAAGTATAAAATCGTTTCCTGCTCCCTGATATTTATAGAAATGAATGTCCATCTTTATTATTTACTGCCTATTTAACATTTTTTAACAGTAATCATGACTGTTTACAGATGCAAATATCGGTGATATGGTATTAAATTTGAATAGATCAATGAAAGAAAAATATTTAAGTTTTCTTAATAGGTTAAATTTAAACTAATATATAAATGAAAAAGATAGGATTAATCGCGTTGGTTGCATTTATAGGTGGTGCAGCTGCAATTGGTGGCTACAAGTTGTTAGAGCAAAAAAATGACGGAATGCTGTCATTTGCGGATCAACAAAAGGTATTGTTCGCTAGTAACCCAAAAATATCATCAGCAGGTGCTGTTGATTTTGTAGAAGCAGCTGCGGCAGTTTCGCCAGCTGTTGTCCACATTAAAACATCATATACAGGTTCGGATTCGGGGCAAGGACGTTCATCATCTCCAATGGATATGTTTGAAGAATTCTTTGGTCGTGGTGGTCGTAAAATGCCTCGTGCACCAAGAGCAGCATCTGGTTCAGGTGTAATTTTAACACCAGACGGTTATATTGTAACTAATAACCATGTTGTAGATAATGCAGATAAAATCGAAGTCATATTATCTGACAGACGGAAAGTTAGCGCAAAAGTAATTGGTAAAGATCCAAACACGGATTTAGCATTAATTAAAGTTGAAGCAACTGATCTGCCTGTTGTGAAAATGGGTAATTCTGATAATGTTCAGATTGGTGAGTGGGTATTAGCAGTAGGTTTCCCTTTGGATTTACAAACTACCGTAACTGCTGGTATTGTAAGTGCTAAAGCCCGTAATATTGGAATTCTGGCCAGAAATCAACAACCCACAGAGGAAGAGTATGAAGAGTACCAAAGAACAGGAAAAGCTCCTGTAAACAATAGTATTGAATCATATATTCAAACAGATGCAGCAATTAACCCTGGAAACAGTGGTGGTGCATTGGTAAATGCTAACGGTGAGTTGATAGGCATTAATGCAGCGATTGCTTCTCAAACTGGAACAAACGTAGGCTATGGATTTGCTATTCCGGTAAACCTGGCTAAAAAAATTCTTGATGACTTTAGAAAATATGGTGCGGTTAAACGTGGTTATATTGGGGTAACGTTTTCTGCATTGGATGCAGATGCTGCAGAGAAATTGAATGTTAAAGATATCTCTGGTTTGTATGTAAATGAAGTACTTCCTGGGAGTGGTGCTGCTGCGGCAGGTATCCAAAAAGGTGATATCATTAAAAAAGTAGATGGAGCAGTTATTTATGATTCTCCTGATCTTCAGGAAAAAATTGGCCGGTTAAGTCCTGGCGATAAAGTAGAATTGACTTATTCAAGGAACGGACAGTTGAAAGATACAAGAGTAACTTTAAAAGGGGAAAGCAGTACTACACAGTCAAATGCAGTTGCAAAGGCATCTGGTAGTGCGAGCATAGAAAATCTAGGTGCTTCATTTGCCCCTGCCTCAGCACAGCTTAAAAGTAAATTTGGTGCTAAGAGTGGTGTTGTAGTGACTGCAGTAGAGCAAGGTAAAATCTTCGATTCGTTAGAGATTCCTAAAGGCTTATTGGTTACTGCAGTTAATGGAAGGCCGGTAAATAGTGCTAAAGATGTAGAACAAGCTTTGCCACAATCAAGAAACGGTATGACAACCATTTCGGGGGTAACAGCACAAGGTAACTTTACTTATTCTTTCTAAGTAGAATACTAAAATATAAAAACGGGGTATCTGAATAATCAGGTACCCCGTTTCTTTTTTAGGTAGAATTCATGAAAAATTACTTTTATCATCCAATTGTAATATTAGAATGTTTCTAAATAGCGTATTGTTGCTTGGAATTAACAAATTAATTCTTTTATTAAATACTTTTGCACATAATCAGAAATATAAAAACAATCTAATGGCAAGTTTCGGAAAGGCTTTTTCCTCATCAATTGGAAAAAAATTAATAATGGGCATTACGGGCCTGTTTCTCATTTCATTTCTTTTAGTGCATTGTTTTATCAATGCCTTGATTTTTGTAAATGATGGCGGGTTAACGTTTAACATGGGTGCACATTTTATGGGTACTAACTGGTTAATCAGAGCTATGGAAATCGTTTTATTCGCAGGCTTGCTTGCGCATATTATCCAGGGCTTCCGGTTGGTGTTTCAAAACCAGGCAGCACGCCCGGTTAAATACGCAGTTAACAATGGCTCGGCAAACAGTAAATGGTATTCTCGTTCAATGGGTTTACTAGGTACTTTGTTATTGATCTTCTTAATTGTTCACATCAACAAGTTTTGGGTGATGTCTCGTTTTACTGGTATTCCTACGATAGATGCGAATGGTAATCATGACTTATTTGCTGTAATGGTTGAAACCTTTAAAGATCCTTTATTGGTTTTACTTTATGTATTGGCAATGGTTTCACTGGCTTACCACTTATTGCATGGTTTTTCTTCTGCATTCCAGACTTTAGGATGGAACCATAAGAAGTATACACCAATTATCAAATCACTGGGAGTATGGTATTCAATCATCATTTCTTTGCTGTTCGCTTCTATGCCAATTGCAATGTACCTGGGGCTTATTAAATAATTTTAGATCTTAAAGTTTAAACAACATGGCAGAATTAAATGCTCATATACCTGAAGGAGAGTTAACAGAGAAATGGACTAAATTACGTTCTTCTATGCCATTGGTTAATCCGGCCAATAAAAGAAGCATAGAAATTATCGTAGTAGGTTCGGGGTTGGCAGGTGCTTCAGCAGCAGCTACCCTAGCTGAAATGGGTTATAAGGTTAAATGTTTTTGCTTCCAGGATTCACCGAGAAGAGCTCACTCTATTGCGGCTCAAGGTGGTATCAATGCAGCAAAGAATTATCAGAATGATGGTGATAGTACTTATCGTTTGTTTTATGATACCATAAAAGGTGGTGATTACCGTGCACGTGAGGCTAATGTACACCGTTTAGCTGAAGTTAGTGCAAATATTATAGATCAGTGTGTGGCGCAGGGTGTGCCTTTAGCGAGAGAGTACGGTGGTTTGTTAGACAACCGTTCGTTCGGGGGTACACAAGTTCAACGTACATTTTATGCTGCGGGTCAAACCGGTCAGCAATTGCTTTTAGGAGCTTATAGTGCTTTAGAACGCCAGGTAGGTATGGGTAAAGTGGAAATGTTTACCCGTCACGAAATGCTTGAAGTTGTAACGGTTGATGGTAAAGCACGTGGTATTATTGCCCGTAACTTACTAACAGGCGAGCTCGAACGTCATTCAGGACATGCTGTATTGCTTTGCAGTGGTGGTTACGGAAACGTATTCTACCTTTCTACAAATGCAATGGGTAGTAACGTAACGGCAGCATGGAAAGCGCATAAAAAAGGAGCTTTCTTTGGTAATCCTTGCTATACGCAAATTCACCCTACTTGTATCCCGGTTTCTGGTGACCACCAATCTAAATTAACCCTGATGTCGGAGTCGTTACGTAACGATGGGCGTATCTGGGTTCCTAAAAAGAAAGATGATACACGCAAAGCTTCAGAAATTCCTGAGGATGAAAGAGATTATTACTTAGAGCGCAGATATCCTGCTTTCGGTAACCTTGTTCCACGTGACGTGGCATCGCGTGCTGCTAAAGAGCGTTGTGATGCAGGTTATGGTGTGGGTAACTCTAAACTTGCGGTTTATCTTGATTTTAAAGCCAATACTGAGCGTTATGGCCGCATTGAGGCTAACGTACAAAATATTCATAATCCCGATAAAGAAACCTGTATGCGATTAGGCCGTGAGGTGATTAAGGAAAAATATGGTAACCTGTTTGATATGTATGCGCAGATCACTGGAGAAGATCCTTATGAATTGCCAATGCGTATTTATCCTGCGGTTCACTATACCATGGGTGGTTTGTGGGTAGATTATAACTTAATGACTACTGTGCCAGGCTTATATGCTTTAGGTGAGGCAAACTTCTCCGATCACGGGGCGAACCGTTTAGGTGCTTCTGCATTGATGCAAGGTTTAGCCGATGGTTACTTTGTAATTCCTTACACTATTGGTGCTTATTTATCTAAAGAGTTGGCTACAAAACCAATTCCTCAGGATCATCCGGCATTTGTAGAGGCTGAAGCTAGTGCAAGAGGAATTATCGACAAATTCTTTGCGATTAAAGGAACAAAATCTGTTGATCATTTCCACAAGAAATTAGGAAAGATCATGTGGGAAAAATGCGGAATGGCACGTAATGCTAAAGGTTTAACTGAAGCGATCGCAGAAATTCAGCAATTGCGTAAAGAGTTCTGGAGCGATGTTCGTGTGCCAGGAGAAGCGAATGAGTTTAACCCCGAGTTGGAGAAAGCAGGTCGTGTGGCCGACTTTATTGAATTAGGAGAGCTGATGTGTATAGATGCGCTAAACAGAAACGAATCTTGTGGAGGTCACTTTAGAGAAGAATATCAGACTGAAGAAGGCGAAGCAATGCGTGATGATGAAAACTACGCTTACGTAGCTGCATGGGAATATAAGGAAGGCGTGAAATTTGAGCTGCATAAAGAAGAGCTGAAATTTGAAAACATTAAGGTCGCACAAAGAAGTTATAAATAATAGCTAAGTACTAAAATCTCAATATCATGAGTACAGGAAATATGAATTTAACGCTGAAAATCTGGCGTCAAAAAAATACAAAAGCCAAAGGTAGTTTGGTTGATTATAAACTATCGGAGATTTCTCCTGATATGTCTTTCTTAGAAATGTTTGACGTATTGAACGAAGAATTAATTTCTAAGGGTGACGAGCCTGTTGTGTTTGATCACGACTGTAGAGAAGGGATCTGTGGTGCTTGCTCTATGTTTATCAATGGCAGGCCTCACGGACCAAAAGAAGGAATTACAACTTGTCAGTTACACATGCGCTCATTTAAAGATGGTGATACCATCGTTGTTGAGCCATGGAGAGCAAAGGCTTTTCCGGTAATAAAAGATTTAACTGTAGATAGATCTGCATTCGACAGAGTTATTGCAGCTGGAGGCTTTATTTCGGTAAATACAGGAAATGCACAAGATGCCAACAACCTTCCTATTCCTAAGGTGCAGGCCGATTCAGCTTTCGAAGCTGCAGCTTGTATCGGATGTGGTGCTTGTGTGGCTACTTGTAAAAATGCTTCAGCAATGTTATTCGTATCTGCAAAGATTTCACAGCTTGCACAATTACCACAAGGCCAGCCAGAGCGCTACCGTAGGGTTCAGAGTATGGTTGCACAAATGGATGCAGAAGGTTTTGGAAATTGTACCAATACAGGAGCTTGTGAGGCAGAATGCCCTAAAGGCATATCTTTAGAGAACATAGCACGCATGAATAGAGATTTTTATTCTGCAAAATTTGTATCTGAGGAAGATATTTAATAGTTTTATAGAACGAGACAAGGTACTACACGAAGAGACCCGGCCACATTGACCGGGTCTCTTTGCGTAGTACTTTTTGTTTATGCTACTCTTTCTTCTCTTGTAATTCGGAAGTTTTTTCTGGTATTTTGTTTTTCTTTGTGACAATAACAATCACCCCGTTAGCACCTTTTGTCCCATATAAAGCTGTTGCTTTAGCATCTTTAAATACATTTATTGATTCAATTGTTTTGGGATCTATATTTGCAATATTAAAATTATCAATAGTTTTTCCATCAACTATATAAAGTGGTTGATTCCCGGCTTTATCCCCAAACTTCATCTCTCCACTATTATTGTCACCAAAACTGACGCCCATATTATTTATAGGTGATGGATCTTTTTTGATTGTTGGGCTAGCTGTACTCTGAGATGTTTTATTTAAGTTAAAGCTGATTGGAATATTATATTTTACCCGTACAGCCTTGCCTTTTTGTATACCGGCAATCCATTTTGGTGATTCTTTTAATACACGCACTGCTTCTTCATCAGTGCCACTTCCCAGGCTTCGCATAACCGTAATGTCATTCAGCGTACCATCTTTTTCGACAATAAACGACAGAAAGACTTTACCTTCTACTTTGTTCTTGACTGCTTCAGTTGGATATTTAAGGCTTTTACTCAAATATTCATAAAACTTAGTCATACCCCCTGGAAACTGAGGTTGTTTCTCTATAGAAACAAAATCAAAGATCTTATTTTCTCCATCATTATTTGTTGGAGCATTAGTTTTGTTTCCGTATCCTATTACTACAATATCATTTAAAGCTGTGGTTACAACAACATCATTTAAAGCTGTATATCCCTTTAAAGGTGAAATTTTAGTATTTAGTATAGGCTCTTTGCTATTACTAAGTGAAAACTTAACTTTTAAGGTGTATTTACCATCTTTAATTGATTTGTATCCATCAAATAGGGCAATACATCTTAGCGCTTCTGCATCACAACCTCCTCCTAATTTTGTCACAATCCCTACATCTTCAAGTTGTCCATTTGCAACTGTGAATTTAATCATGGTAGTGCCTATGATTTTATCTCTTTGTGCCATTGAAGGGTATTTGATATTCATCTTTACAAATTTGTAAAAATCATCCCATCCAGTCATTTTATGTAGCAAGCCCTGAATAGAAGCTTGTTTTTCCTTTACCAATTTCGGTGTGATTGGTTCAACTGTAGCAGTCACTACATTATTGATCACTTCGAGTGGAGTGTTTAAAGGTATGTTATCGGTAACGCTTTGAATCTTCTCATTATCGCTAATCGTAGCTGAAGACATGATCAGGGCAATTGCAAAAAGGGGGATGAAGAGGCCATATTTAAGAATGGCTACTTTCCTTGATCTTTGTTTATGTAACATAAATATTCTTCTTTTTATTAATGATTTATTAAAAAAATTATTTGTTAATGTATTAACCGGGACGCCGAATGCACGGCTTAATAATAGCAAAGCGTACTCATCTTTACTTCCTTGAAATCTGGCTGCTTCATCGTCTGCAAGATATTCATGGATACTTTTAATTGAATTTTTGTAAAAGTAAATGATGGGATTAAACCAGGTAAAGATGTTTAATACTTCAAAAAAAATGACATCAACACTATGCCATTGGCGAATGTGTATGTCTTCATGTCTATGGATTGTATTAGAATGAGGTAAGCTGTTTCCTATTCTTTTACTGCGGAAGAATGAAAAGGCATCATCATCCTCTTGTCGCTTCATTTTTTTCTTCACCAACCATAGGTTAAATATGAATCTGGAGGCAAAAAATAAAGTGCCAGTCAGATAGACTAAAACGATGAGGTTGCCTATGCTTAAATCAGTACTTTTATCTTCAACAATGCTTACCTGACTCATTAATTGTCCTACACTTATATATACAGGTTGTACAACTGCTTGTTTGGTAAACCATTCAAATCTTAAATATGGAATAGCAAGGGATAATATGCCTGCAGAGACTAGATAGATTCGATTAAGGGTGAAATAAGTTTCTTTGTCTAACAATAACTTATAGAAGCCATAAAATACCACCAGGTAAATGTTGACTTGCAGTATGTAATGTGCCCAACTCATCTTGGTCTGTTTTTAATTTTATTAATCATTTTAAGAATTTCATCTACATCACTCAGGTCAAGCTTTTCTTCCTTTACAAAAAATGAGAACATGCTTTCTACAGAACTTTCAAAATATCCGTCCAATAGTTTTTCTGTTGCATGACGTTTATAATCTTCTTTACTGATCAAGGGATAATACTGGTGAGATTTACCAAAAGCCTCATGCCCAAGAAACCCTTTTGATTCCAGTATACGAATGATGGTAGATACGGTATTATAAGCCGGTTTAGGCTCAGGCAAAAGATCTACTACTTCTTTAACGAAGCCTTTTTCCAGTTGCCAGAGAATTTGCATGATCTGCTCTTCTGCTTTAGTTAAGTCCTTTAATTCCATATTTTATTCTGTTGAAAATTTTATATTGGCTTGTTATTCCGTTTAACGCGTATTTTGCGGTATAACTAAAATCTTAGTATAAATCTATAACTAATTTTTTAGTTTTCAAAATGTTCAACAAAAAAAATGGCGGTATCCACCGCCAGATTTATTATTAACTAAACTAAATTTTCTATGTAAGGGCCTGGAATGATGCATTCAGGTAAGAATGTACAGATCTATTGTCTGAAAAAAGGAATACTTACCTTTATAAAACTGTTCTGCGAGGCAGGTGTTTTTGATACTATACCCTCAGTTGGATTACTAGGTCCAGCCTTTGTAAAGGTTAATAATATCATTATAAAGACTGGTACCAGAAGCAATAAGAAAGGCGAAGTGTTTGCTAAAGTTTTCATATGTCTTTTATTAAGTTTTTAATTTCTTGTTGTTATTTGATGAAACAAATAGAATAATTAAAAACAGGCTGCTAAAATCTTTTAGACCAATTGTATAATTTCTTAGATAAACAGTAAAAAACGGAAGCTTTTGAAGAATCTTACCAATATTACCTGTTCGTAGAAGAAAAATGCCAGTTCGTCGATCACCTGCATTTTAAAATAATTAGATTTGTGTAATTTGATAGATCAAATCATAATTACTAACCGGTTTAAATGAAAAGCAAAGGGCCCTTAGCTGTACATCTTATATTTTGGATACTTATCCTATCTGTATTACTCTGGGATACTTTCGGCGCGCATGAACAACCGACATTGTATGAGGCAGGAGTTAGATTTGCTTATTTTGCTTTAATCAATCTGTCTATCTTTTATATTAATTATACACTGCTCATTCCGATACTGGTCAAGCAAAAGAAAAAATATGGCTTGTATATGGTTTCCATATTTATGCTCATTGGCGTTATGGTACTTATAAAAATCGTAGTGGCTAGTCTTAACAGTGATTTCTTTTTAAGTTACTTTGATGAGCGTACAGGTAAAATAGAGTACCTTGAACTGACTAAATATGTCGTGTTTTCCATCTTCGTATCGGGTTTTTTTGTCGTTGTAAGTGCTTTGTTAAAACTTGCTATAGATTGGTTTGGCAGTGAGCGGATTCAGCGTGACTTAGTGAGCGAAAAAAGAGATATGGAATTGCAGTTCTTAAAATCGCAACTTAATCCTCACTTCTTATTCAATTCATTAAATAATATTTATTCTCTTGCTTATCAAAAGTCAGAAAAAACAGCTGATGCTATTTTAAAACTATCTGAGATTATGCGTTATATGATCTATGAGAGTAACGATAGCTGGGTATCGTTGAGTAAAGAGGTTGCTTATGTTCAGAGTTATATAGAGCTGCAAAAATTACGTTTTAAAGATGGTGCAGCGGTAGAATTTACATTAAATGGAGAGATAGATGATCAGCCTGTTGTGCCTTTGATTCTGATCTCTTTTGTGGAGAATGCTTTTAAGCATGGCGTTGCTAATGACCCTAATGATCCAATCAGGATTAATATCATTGCTAATCAGAAGATACTGCATTTCAGTGTGAGTAATAAAAAGAATAAATACAATAAAGATATCATGGGTGGTGTGGGTTTGAACAATGTAGAGCGCAGATTACAGCTGCTTTATCCTGAACGGTATAAATTAAATATCGTAAATTCGGAAACTCATTATACTACAGAACTAATGCTTGATATATGACAAAGTTAAAATGTATTGCCGTTGATGATGAGCCATTAGCGCTGGATATTATTGAGGATTATGTTTCTAAAGTTCCTTTTTTGGAATTGGTTAAACGTACAGAAAATGCCATAGAGGCCTTGCAAATGGTGCAAGCAGGAGGGGTTGACCTGGTGTTTCTGGATATTCAGATGCCCGAACTTACAGGGATACAGTTTTTAAAGATTGCTAATGGTAAGGCAAGTTACATTTTAACTACTGCTTATTCTCAGTATGCATTGGAAAGTTATGATCTTAATGTATCGGATTATCTGTTAAAACCTATAGCTTTTGATCGTTTCTATAAAGCTGTGGAGAAAGTGCATGATCGCATGAAATCACAGCCTTCTTCTGGTTCAGCGATACAACCCTTATTTGGAGTTACATCTACACCTGCAGCTGTTGCCCCGGTACCCAACCCAATACAGGATTTTATTTTTGTAAAAACAGAGCATAAAATTCAAAAAATAGAACTGGATGATATTCTTTATATAGAAGGTCTGAAAGACTACATTTCTATCTTTACAAAGAACGAACGGATAATTACCTTACAGAATATGAAAAAGATGGAAGAAACCTTACCTAAGGATCAATTCATCAGGGTTCATAAATCATATATTATAGCACTGGATAAAATTGAAAGCATTGAACGAAGCAGAATTACTATATGTAGTAAAATTATTCCTATAGGTGATACTTACAGGGAGGAGTTTTTCAGACATATTGATAATAAGAATATTTAATTAAACCGCTTTAACCTGGTTTAGCTTAACTCTTATTGCATTTTCAGCATCCAGTACAATCTGTTCCGGATTCTTATCTGTTGTGTTTAAAGGAGGTAATACTGTCCACTTTAATTTTTCACCAAAGCTTAATGGGAACATTCCATATTGAACTAGTTTCCATGAGTTTTCAATCGCTACTGGTACAATCAGCGCATCGGGAACAACTTTTAATAGTGTAGCAATGCCCCCAACCTGGAAGGGTTTCATTTGCCCATCTTTGGCCCTGGTGCCCTCAGCAAATATCATGGCAGACCAGTTGTTTTCTTTCATGCGTCTGCCAAGTTTTATCAGTTCAGATACTGCCTGTTTGCTATCTTTACGGTTTATATTTGCTCCACCACCATATTTTAGGTTGTACGAAATAGAAGGAATCCCTTTTGTTAATTCAATTTTAGAAATGAATTTCACATGGAATTTTCTCAGGAACCAGATTAACCCTGGAATATCGTACATGCTTTGGTGATTGGCTACAAAGATAATAGGACGGTTAAGTGGTAAATTCTGGTCATTTACAAGAGTAATAGAGCTACCCATTAAGAGGTCGCTATATGTTAGAAAAAAATTAAGGGCATCAACAGAAGCTTTATGCGCTTTGTAACCAAAAAATCTGTAGCAAATCCACTGGATAGGATGAAAAACAACTAATGACAACCCGAAAAAGATGTAAAAAACCGGGCTGAAGATATAGCCAAAAAACTTGTTCATAAAATTAGTTCAGTAAGTATATGTTATAAGTGACCGTCCAGGATCAATATTTTTGTTTTTAAGATAGCAGCAATACTCATGCTGTCAGTAATTTCGCCATTCATTACCATCTGATAAGCTTCATCAAAAGGTAGTCTCTGTACTTCTAGCTGTTCTGTTTCTTCAGGAGATGATTTACCCTGATTAAGATCCCTTGCCATGTAAATAATGCCCAGTTCGTTACTTACTGAGTTAGATAAGTGAATGCGTTGCATTTCAGTCCATTCATTTGCCGTAAGACCTGTTTCTTCCAAAAGTTCTCGTTTTGCGCTTTCTAGTGGATCAGATTCAAGTGGTCCACCACCTTCCGGGATTTCCCAGCTGTATGCTTTTAATGGAAAGCGATATTGTCCGACAAGCCAGGTATTATGCTCTGCATCCAATACCATAATGCCAATTGCATAGTTTTTGAAATGTACTTCGCCATAAATGCCTTTACCACCAGATGGGTTAATTACATTATGCTCAGTTAATCCAATCCATTGATTTTCGTAAATCTTATGGCTGTCAATCGTTATCCAGGGATTATGCTGTTCCATGGGCGCAATATACGAAATTCTGTTTTTAGCCTGCTATTTGGGTTTAGGGACAGGAGGTACTTTTTTAATTTTTGTAAATCGATAGTTAACGCTCATCGTTACATTACTGGTGTTACGGGTGGTGAAGCTTTGAAGGTTAAAATTAAGACCTTCGCTATACAACATGTCGTTGCGCCTGCCAAATGGGTCTGAAATAGTTATGCGCGTACTCAGTCGGTTTTTAAGAAATGTTTTTCGGGCAGCCATACTGGTGGTAATTGAGCCTTTTGTTCGTCCTTGTGCATTTACATTGTTTGCATAATTTACATTGGCTTCAAATGCAGTTCTAAGAGGCAGCTGTATAGAGAGTCCCATGGCACTTCTTAAGCTCAACCCTGTTCTGTTCAAGGCTGAGTTTAGAGAAGACTTATAATTGCTTTGTGTGAGTGTTAAATTAGCATTAGTTGACAATTTTTTACTTGGCTTATAATTCCCAATCAATATTAATCCAAATATATCATTTGAACCTACATTATAGAAAGTTGTTTCGGAAGAGGCTACACCATTTACGACTTCTACAGATCGGTATCTTTCGATTACGCCACTGCTGGTAGAATATGATAGTCGGGGTGTGAAGGACCATGTTTCACCAAATACCCCAAAACTGATGTCCATTTGATGAGTATATGCAGGAACCAGACCTGGATTACCAAACGATATATTCAGAGGATCATTGTCATTGATTTGTGGATTTAAGGTATTTTCCCTTGGTCTGTTTACACGTACACTGTAAGTAGCGCCTATATTGTATCTTTTTTTGAAAAAGTGGTTTAAAGAAATATTTGGGAATAAGCTTAGGTAAGGTTTGATGTTATAGTTCGCACCAGAGGAGAGATCGAAATCTACATCAGTCAATTCAGCCCTGATCCCGGCTTTAACACCAAAACTTTTAGTTTTATAATTGTAAGAGCTATAGCCGGCAATTATTCTTTCATTGTATAAAAACTGATTACTGAGCTTTTGAGAAATTATATATTCATCCGTTGTAAAATTAAAGTCTCTAACCAGTAAATCATTGTCATTTTTCCGCTGTGTAAACATTAAACCTGCTTCAAACCGATCACGCTTATTAAATACGGGTTTGTCGTAATCCAGATTAAAAGTGAGCCCGCCATTACCTATATCAGTTCCAGTCTCTCTAAGTGATGGTTTGAGGGTGGTGGGTAAGGTATAATGTTGGTCTAGTATTCTTAAACTGCTGTTAGCGTTGTTATTATAGGTGATGCCAATTGTAAGTTTCTCTCCGCTCTCTTTTGCGGTCAAGCTATAATCAGCATTAAACACAACATTATAACTATTTCCATCAGCTATGCTCAATTGTTTACGTACCCGTCTTAAGTCAAGTTCTTCACTTAAGAAATTAAAATCAGTACCAGACCAGCTATCACTATTGTTGATGTTGAAGTTGGTGCTTACCCTTAAGTTTTGTGAAGGTGAAATGTCCCAATCAAGTCCAGCTCTGAAATTCCCTCCATTACTTTCACTTCTGCTGTCGGTATAATTATCGTAATAGAATGTAGTGTCTTTAACCAGATCAAAGTTTTCACGGTAAGAATTAGAATTACTTTTACCAATACCACTTCTATAAGCTGCACTTCCTGTTAATGAGTAGTTTTTACTGCGATAGGAGGCATTAGTGTTCATGTTTGTGTTACCTTGTACTCCGGCTGTAATACCAGCATTGCCATTAAAACCAATCGCAAAACCCCTTTTCATTACAATGTTGATAATTCCTTCTCCATCTCCAGAATACCTTGCAGGTGGGTTTGTCATGACCTCTATTTTTTGGATTGCATCAGAGGGTAAGACATTTAACAGATCTGCAATATTAGAAGTCATGTAATCAGATGGTTTACCATCAATAAAAATTCTTGTTGAACGTTTACCAGCAATAGTTGCATTCCCATCAATATCAACTTGTACCATTGGGACATTTTTAAGGATGTCATTTGCCGTGCTTCCTTCAGCTAATATAGATTTGTCTACATTATAAGTAATCATATCAGCGGCAAACTCAATAACTGGTTTTTCCGCTGTAATTGTAACTTCACTTAAATCATTCTGTTCGCTGCTTAGCTTTAAACTCCCCAGATCACGTTCAAGGCTTTTTTCGGCAATGATGACCTCATTAACAGTTAAACTTGCAAAGCCAACAAAGCTTACTTTAATTTTATAAGTTCCAGGTTTTAAGGCTTCGAATTTGAAAAGCCCATTTTCATCAGTTGAAGTTGTCCTTAATGGTTGTTCTGCACCTGCTTCATATATTGCTACTACTGCTGACGGAATCGGGAGTGCACCTTGCTGTTCAATGACCTTTCCGGTTATGATGCCCTTTTCAACGATAGCGTATGCATTAGTAACGCTTATCAGCAATAAAAAGCCAATTATAAAGGATAAATACTTTTTCAATATTGGTTAGGTTGGTTATGTTCGGTTTAAAATGACTCTTCGTCAGAACGCATTTCCTGCTGGTCTGATTTTTTATTCTTTTTAAAGTTAAAACTATTTTTACCAAAACGGTAAGAATATGTTAGGCTCATTACTGTACCTCTCATGTTACGCTTAAAGTCGGTAATAACACCATTTGCAGTAGTAGTCATGCTCCAGTTTCTGGTATTGAAAACATCTCTTACATTTAAGCTAAGTGAAGAGGCTTTATTCTTAAAATCGTATTTCGCACCAGCATCAACTACATACATCGCATTTCTTGTACCTTGTGCCATAATCTCTTTTGAACGGTAATCGCCTTTTACCTGTAAAGTGATATTATAAGGTAGCACGAAGTTGTTCGTTAAATTGGCGTTCCAGCTAAAGCCAGAACTTTCTACAGCACTATTTACAGGAATCCCATTTAATTTTCTTTGGTATAGGTTTGCGTTTCCTGTAACATTCCATGCTTTAGCTACATCAAAACGGCCAATAAGTTCCAATCCGCTTGATATCTCGCTAGCTAAATTTTGTGGTGTAACAAGGATATAATCATCAACATTTGTTCTGATTCGTTGGATGACGTCATTGGTTTGACGCACGTAAGCTGTGGAAATAAAAGTGATTTTTTTCCAGTATTTGCTATAACTCAACTCATAAGCATGAACATCTTCTGGTTTTAAGTTTGGATTACCCTGACGGCGAATGAGAGGGTCAGACACATCAACAAATGGATTGGTATCCCAGCCCCTAGGACGGTTAACACGTCTGCTGTAACTCAATTGCAGCTGCTGTTCCTTGTTCAGTTTTTGTGTTAAAAATATACTAGGATATAAACGTCTGTAATCTACTTTTCCAGGAGTATAACTTAAGGCACCATTTTCGTCAAAAGAACCAAGTCTGGTGTCAAGAACAGCATCTTCTGCTCTTAAGCCCACCTGATAACCAAAGTTTTTATATTGATTCTGATAGTTTACATATAAAGCATGAACCTGATCTTTACTATCGAAATTGTTAGTTAACGCATAATTCGGAACATAAAGATCGCTGGTATAATCATAGTTAGTAGAGAAAGTATTGTTGACTACATTCCTGATTTGACTGCGGTAACCCGTTTCAATTTTTCCGGTTTTGCTAACAGGTAGCGAATAATCTACTTGTATGTTGTAGCTGTTGTTAGTACCAGTTCCATCATTGATTTGAATTTCAATGGGATTGCTTACAGGAGCTCCATTATAAAAATACATATCCGTCGATAGGTTCTGATTACTATTATTTGTACCATTAGAATAGCTGAAATTGAAGGTCAGTTCTTCCTTAGGGTTTTTAAATTTCTGTACAAAGTCAAGGTTAAGGTCATAGGTATGTCCCCCGCCTTTATTGGTATTATTTCTATTGCTCAGGTCACGCGCAATATAATCTGGCTTCAGAATCTCAATATTTATGAACTCTCTCCTGTCATTGTCTCTTTGGTTAAAACCACCAGTGAAGCTAATAATACTTTTTTCACCTAAATAATAATCTAATCCAGCTTTTACGTTATGTCCAATGTCAGTTGATTTCGAGTCAGTGCTTTGATTTGCATAAGCCGTATCTGTTCTGAATGGGTTGTATGCTAGATTGTTATAACCACTTCCGAACCTATTTCCATTGCGGTAGCTATAGTTTCCATAAACGTTTATTTTGCTGTTTTGAAAACTCAAACTTGTATTTGCATTGTAATTGTCTCGATTCCCTGCAGTAAGTGCAACTGAGCCATTCAATCCTAATTTTTTGTTTTTCTTTAAAACAATGTTGATGATGCCAGATTGTCCTTCTGCATCATACTTTGCTGATGGGTTAGTAATTAGCTCTACTGTTTCAATGGAACTGGCAGGTAGGGATTGCAGAATCTGAGCTACATTGCCACCTGCTATCATAGAGGGTTTTCCGTCAATTAAGACTTTTACACCCGTAGAACCTCTAAGACTTATGTTTCCATCAATATCTGATTGTACCGAGGGAACATTCTGCAAAAGATCAGATGCAGATCCACCCTCACTTACTAAACTCTGGTCTACAGAGAAAACTTTTTTATCAATACCCAATTGCATAGTAGCTTTTTGAGCAGTGATGGCAACTTCCTTCAATGCTGTACCTTTGGCAGGTTTCATTTTAACTGTACCAAGATTTATATTATTGTGTGTGTCACTGATCGAAACGGAATCTCTAACCATAGTCTGGTAGCCGACATAGCTCACTTTAAAAGTGAAAGTACCTTTAGGAAGAGCATTTACTGTTAGATTGCCATTTACATCAGCCTGAACTCCCTTTACAACTGCTTTTGTTTTTCTGTCGATAACTATTGCTGATGCAAATGGAATGGTTTCATTGCTTTGAGCGTCAACAACTTTAGCGGTAATCTTTCCATCACCAGTACTTTGTGCATTTGCTTTTATTTGAAAAGTTAAGATAGCAAAAGTTAGAAGCAAAAAATTGCAGGCGTAATTCGTCATTAATGTGGTTCTTTTTTGTGTGTTTGTCTAAGATGGACAAAAAAACAATAACGAAGTTTAAAAAACGGGGCGTAACTATTTTATTACAAAGAGATTTTGTAGAGGTTAATAGTTGTAGTAATACTACAAACTTTAGTCAACAGTCGCAGTAAGTCCTTCTGACTGTAGTATTTTACGGTAAACTTCCATTTCTGTAAATGAACCTTCCAGAACTGCACACTTACCTTTAGTATGGACTTCCCATGCAATTTTTTCTGCTTGGCTTTCTGAGTAATCAAGATATTGCATCATACAATGAATAACATGCTCAAAAGTATTCACATCATCGTTCCAAAGAATTAAACGATGAACAGTTTTTAACGAACTTAATATTTCCTTTAGTGTAAATGTTTCCTCTTTGGTTTCTGTTGACATGCTACAAATTTAAGCTAATTTCAAAATAATGTTGTAGTTAAAGTTATTTTTGCTTAAAATTAGTAATTAAGCCAAGTATTATGTATCGTTCAAAGATCGCCGGAATAGGTTATTACGTTCCTAAAAATGTTTATACCAATACTGATTTATCACGATTTATGGATACCAGTGATGAATGGATACAGGAGCGTACTGGGATTAAGGAACGACGATTTGCAGATCGCTTAGAAGAAACGACTACTACAATGGGGGTTGAGGCGGCTAAAATTGCAATTGAACGTGCTGGTATTACTGCGCAGGATGTAGACTTTATCATCTTTGCTACCCTTAGCCCTGATTATTACTTTCCAGGCTGTGGCGTTTTGCTACAGCGCGAAATGAAAATGAAAGAGATTGGAGCATTGGATATCCGAAATCAATGTTCTGGCTTTGTATATGCTTTATCTGTTGCTGATCAATTTATTAAAACCGGTATGTATAAAAATATATTGGTAGTAGGTAGCGAAAAGCATTCATTTGCTATGGATTTTGAAACACGTAGCCGAAATGTTTCTGTAATATTTGGGGATGGTGCAGGAGCAGTTGTTTTGCAGCCAGCACAAAAAGAAGACCAGGGCATATTGAGTACACATTTACATAGTGATGGGGCAGATGCAGAGCTATTGGCAATGTTTTATCCTGGATCGAATGCCAATAAATGGTTGAAAGATAAGCCAGGTTACCCTGATCAGGAGCTTGGCGGCTTATTTATGACATCTGAACAATTGGAAAGTGGTGCTGCTTTACCTTATATGGATGGGCCTGCGGTATTTAAAAAGGCTGTGGTAAAATTTCCTGAGGTAATTAATGAGGCTTTAAAAGCTAACAAATTAACTGCTGCAGATATTGACCTGCTGGTTCCACATCAAGCTAATTTAAGGATCAGTCAGTATGTGCAACAATTGTTAGGCTTACCGGATAATAAAGTATTTAACAACATTCAAAAATATGGCAATACCACTGCTGCTTCTGTGCCAATAGCATTATGTGAAGCCTGGGAGGCTGGTAAAATTAAAGATGGAGACCTGGTATGTCTTGCTGCTTTTGGCTCAGGTTTTACCTGGGCAAGTGCTTTAATCAAGTGGTAAACTTAGTTTTAACTTCCCTTCGCCGATCTTGTCATTTGCTCAAAAGCATCCCACATTTCATTTGGGACAGCTTCTAATCCGTTAAACTGCCCAGCACCTTGCAACCATTCTCCTCCATCAATAGTGATTACTTCTCCGTTGATGTAACCAGAAAAATCACTAATCAGATAAGCAGCCAGGTTTGCAAGCTCCTGATGATCACCTACACGTTTTAAAGGTACTCTGTTTTTAAAATCAAACTTTTCAGCTAAATCACCAGGTAGCAATCTTTCCCACGCTCCTTTTGTAGGAAATGGGCCTGGTGCAATAGCATTGGTCCGGATACCATATTTACCCCATTCAACTGCTAGAGAGCGAGTCATGGCCAATACCCCACCTTTTGCACAAGCAGAAGGGACAACATAGGCAGATCCGGTAAAAGCATACGTAGTCACTATATTTACAATGCTTGCAGCTTGTTTCTCTTTAATCCAGTGTTTTCCAAAAGCCAGCGTACAGTTTACGGAGCCTTTCAGTACAATATCAATAATGCTAGAGAAAGCATTAGCCGATAAACGCTCCGTAGGAGAGATGAAATTACCAGCTGCATTGTTCAGGAGACTATCCA
Source organism: Pedobacter sp. (assembly GCF_041645105.1). Classification (GTDB taxonomy): domain Bacteria; phylum Bacteroidota; class Bacteroidia; order Sphingobacteriales; family Sphingobacteriaceae; genus Pedobacter. The sequence continues at coordinate 847,102 of NZ_JBAZQQ010000001.1, read as the reverse complement.
CTTTGCCAAAGGTTTTTATGCTTTCGGCAAGCACATTTTCTACCTGATCATATTCTCTAACATCACAGGCCAAAGCAAGAACCTTTCCTCCGGTTTCCTGCTCCATCTCCTTTGCTGTTTTTTGGAGCACATCCAATTTGCGACTGGTGATAACCAGATTGGCACCTAGCTTAAGAAAGTAAGTACCCATTGCTTTACCAAGGCCTGTTCCACCTCCAGTAATCACTATAGTTCTACCTTTTAAGGCATCATCTCTTAACATAGGCTGATTAAACATATCTATTTCTTTTGAAGGTTATCAATAATAGTTTTTAAGATGTTTCTGGTTGTGGGTGCCCACCACTGCTGCAGCATTACCTTTAAAGCTTCAGACTGGTCAGCACTAGTACTGGCAATCAGATCCTTTCTAATACTCAGTTTACTTTGTTGCCAGGTGTTAGGCTCCATTGCCATATAATTCCTTATTTTGCGTTCCGCTGCGGTAATGATGCTGGCAGAATTTACCAGTTCATCTACCAGGCCAACTTTAAGTGCTTCTTCAGGTGTAAACAGTTTTCCTTCCAGTAAACTGCGAGAAGCAGTAGCAGAACCTAACCAAAAAGCATATAGATTAAAGATACTATTGGGTACGATAATGCCTACTGGAACTTCATTCAATCCAATAATGTATTTGCCTTCTGCCATAACTCTGTAGTCGCATGCCAATGCAATTACACATCCACCAGCAGGGCTATGACCATTAATGGCAGCTACCAAAGGCTTTTTAAAAGCAGTGATATTCGCTATGAAATTCAGGAACAGATGCCAGAATGATTCTGCTTCTTCCTCATTGTAATTGTAGAGCTCAATCAGGTCTAATCCAGCCGAAAAGAATGGCTCTTTTCCACTGATGATTACCCCGGCAATATTGGGATCTGACGATATATTATTTAATATGTCATTTAACTCTGTAATCATCTCACGATTCAAGGCATTTGATTTGCCCCTGTCAAGAGTGATCAGGCTTAAATGATCTTTTATATTTACTTTAATTGTATTCATAACATTCTTTACTTTACTTCATAGGTATATACCGCTCTGGCTAAACGGCCTGCCATATCTATTCCTTCTACTACAATTCTATAAGTTCCAGCCTCATCTGTATTGAAAAAGCTGAACTGACCTTTCCCGTCTGTATTGGTCAACAAGTGTGGTTGCCAATAAACTGTACTGCGTAAGTCGGCCCTGTTGTCTGGCTCGGTCGGAGAATATTTAGGCGAGTAGAATTGTCTGATGTGAGGATATCCTTTTGGTGCATAAGTCATGATTCCAGGGGCAAAGCTGGAAGATGAATAACCTCCCCCTCTTTTAGTGGTTATAATTAAGACACCACCACCACCTTGTGAACCATAAATTGCGGTATTACCAACGGATTTCAAAACTTCGATAGTCTCTACATCTGAAGGTATAATATTATCCAGGAAGTCTGAACCCACGTTCATGCCATCTAAAATGATTTGCATTGGGCTACCTGAAGACAGGTTTCTCATCAGGTAAGGTTCGCCATTTTGTATGATTAATCCTGCAACCCGGCCAATAAGACATTGTTCGAGCGTAACACAATTGTCCAACATATCGGAAGTCACTATAAAATCCGCACGTCCCGAACCGTTCAGGTTTGCTGAGGTTTCAGATGCTTTTCTCTGCTCAACAATGTTTACTTCCTTGAGCACCAGCGTTCGCTCCAGTAGCCCTCTTTTGGTTAACTCGTCGAAATAATTGTTGCTCTTTTTTAAATAGCCCTGAAGTGCTTCATTTACGTTTACTTCTATATCTCCAGTGTTTTTGTTTTTCGTTACGATTTGTCCTGGTACAATGTCCAACTTGATGTCCACACTCTTTTTGTTCTTGGCAGTTCTTCCCTGAACGATAAATTTAGTGCTATCCGAAAATATCAGTTTATCAAAATTGAATCTGCCTTGGTCATCTGTCAATGTATCAATAGCAAAAAAGCCACCTGAAGAAGAGAACAGTGAAACCTTGCTGTTTGGTAAAGGTTTACCACCATAGCTGGTGATGACACCGCTTATTCCCAGAGATTTTTCTGGTTTGAAGGAGTTTACCAGTGGCGTATTATTGATGACATTTTTCCATAAAATCCTTCTCCACCCTTGTGTAAGCATTAAAATGTCCAGATTCTGGGCAGTTTTTACATCGTTACTCAGGAAGTAATAATTTGGTGCTTCAACATAACCTGTAAGATCAGATGTGAGTAATAAACTTGTTAAAATATTGCTTTCATTTTCAGGATCTGGCTTTACAGATGCTGTATTTGTTACTGCTATAGAGTAGCTGCCACGCAAAGGTTTATCAGCAATTTTACCTGAAATAGTTAGATCTACTTTTCCTCTTTTTGTATAACTAGGTTTTAAATTTTCTATGGTGGTATTGATGCGGTCTTCCGTGTTGTTTATAAATGCAAGTCTTTCAGAAACAGGAATATTGCTGCCATTAAATAAGGTGAACTGCACAATTCCTGAAGGAAGGTCTTTTTTAGGAATACTGGCTGTTATAATTTGTTTCTGAGAGGGAGATTTTGTCGTAAAATAGATGTTCCCACCACTTTGGGCTATAAGTTTTAATTCTGTATTACCAATAAGATCGGCGCTTAACAGGATTTTTATTGCGATTTTATCTGGGTTATTGTTATTGATTGAAAGAACATAACCACTGGATTGTGCTTTAGTTATTGGGAACGTTTTTTCCGAACCATCTTTAAATTTAACCTTTGCAGAATAAGTTTTACCTGGTTGGGGATTTAATACAAGACTACCCATACCTCTGTGTTGAGTTTCAAAGCGGTTTATTTCAGTACCCTCGTTATCCAATACTGTACCGGATATGTCTTCGCCAATTCCTCTTGCATTTACCGCTTTTACAGCCAGACGGTTTGGTAGTGATTCAACAAAGTTGCCACCTTCAGGAAAAAACTGAACGTCTATAGCATTCGAAGTTGTTGTTATGGGAATATTCTTAACTATCTTTTCTTTATTGGGTAGTGTTAATGTTGCAATGATACTACCGGCTTTAGTATCCATTTGCTGATTATTAGTGAAGTTGATGTTTATTTCACCATTTGCATCAGTAATGGCTTTACCTTTAGCCAGGTTTTTATTGTTCATCTGGACTTCATAAGTAACTTCATTATTGTTATATGGTTGTCCGTTTTTATCTGAAAACTGAATTCTCGCATTTACTTTTTCATAATCCTTTTCAGTGCTGAAATTGTAGGCTGTTTTAGTGAATACTTTATTGGCCCATGAGTTTCCGATTTTTACGGTTTTATCAAAAAAGTATTCTGGGCCGGCATTCCTCATCCACTGCGTATATGCTCTTATTCGGTAATTGCCTTCAGATAAAGTATCAGGTAATTTAAAATCTCCCCATGTGATGCCAGATTCCAAGGGTAGTTTTAATTGTGTTGCTATTTTGTTTTGCTCGTTGATCAATTCTACATATAATGCTTTGCTGATGTTTGTTGGTTCGTAGGTTTGAGCATTAATTACATAGGCTTTAAACCAGATATCATCTCCTATGGCATAATAAGGTTTGTCCAGGTGAAGATGTACTTTTTCTTGTGCATTGGTTTTAGCGTATTCCTGGTAGCGCTTTACGAGAGCAGAAAAGGGATCTTGTGCCAGTTTGCTGGAAAATGAGAAACAGATTCCTAACATCAATAAAGCAGGAATAACGAGTTTAAGTTTCATAAAATGAGCATAAATAAGAAAGCCTCAATATACAAATATTGAGGCTTTCTTATTAGAAAAATATATTGTAATTTTTAGAACTTATTCTTCCACATCATGCTTTCTACAGGCTTAGTGGTTTTGTTATTATATTTTGCATTGCTTTTTGTGTTGTATAAAGTTTCAATGTTGCCTTCAACAACAAAATAAATGAGCTGTCCGATTGGCATGCCTGCATAAATGCGGACAGGTTGTGTACAAGAGATTTCTAATGTCCAGGTATTGCAAAAACCCACATCTCCTTTTCCTGCTGTTGCATGGATGTCAATGCCTAGTCGGCCAGTACTCGATTTTCCTTCAAGAAAAGGCACATGGGCATGAGTTTCTGTATATTCAAGCGTTACACCAAGATATAGGGTTCCGGGCTCCAGCACATATCCATCTTTAGGAATTTCAAAGTGTTCGATTTTATTATGCGACTTTGCATCTAACACCCTGTCTTTGTAGGTAGCAAGGTATTTACCCAGATGTACATCGTAGGAGTTGGTTCCAAGGTTTTCAGCCTTAAATGGCTCAATAATAATTGTGCCTTTATCTATTTCTTCAAGAATTCGTTTGTCAGACAGGATCATTTTTCGGTGTTATGTATAGTTATTTAAAGATAATGGGCCCTGCATCATATGCTTATCGGTGATTATAAGTCAGGAAGTTTTGCAGGTTTATCTAATTTGGACGAAATTATGATTAATTTAAGATACTTTTGCATTGTTTTCTAAAATAGAGATGCCTGTAGTTTTTAATAAAAATATTGACGAAGAGACCATACTTGCTGTATGGAAAATCGAGGAAACCGAAGCAGAACTGCTTTCTGGCTTACAGTTGAAACAACATGAACTTGATTTTATTTCTTCATTGAACAATGGTAAGCGCCTGTTGCATTGGTTGAGCACCCGTGTATTATTGAGGACAATGCTAAACACATCTGAATATATTGATTGCAGGATGGATGAGCATGGCAAGCCCTATCTTCCTAATCTAGAATATCATATTTCTTTAAGTCACTCTTATGATTATGCTTCTGTGATTATTGGGAAAACTAAAAAAGTGGGAGTTGATATTGAGCTGATCAAGCATAAGATAAAAAGTATTAAGCATAAATTTCTGTCGGATATTGAACTGGCACAAAAACAAATTGGCGACAATATTGATGGTTTATACGTTTGTTGGGTTGCTAAAGAAGCAATTTATAAATGGAATGGGACTAAAGGGTTGGAGTTTAAGCGCGATATTTATATTAAGCCCTTTAAATTAAGAAATGAGGGAGAGTTGACGGCTATGGTACATTTGCCTCAGGGAACGAGAGAACTTACTGTTCATTACTTTAAGACCCAGGATGGCTATATGCTTGGCTACGTGGTAGCATAATAATTGCAAGATGAATAAGAATGTCGAATTTATTGACTGGGGACTTACGGATTACCAGGATGCATGGACAAAGCAAGAAGCCATTTTTGATAAGACCGTTGCTTTAAAGATTCAGAACAGGACTAATAATACTGAACTTGACACGCCAAATTACCTGATTTTTTGCGAACATCCTCATGTTTATACGCTTGGTAAAAGTGGTAAACCTGAAAACTTATTGCTGGATGAGCAGGGATTGCAGAAAAAAGAAGCCACATACTATAAAATTAATAGGGGTGGTGACATTACTTATCATGGCCCCGGACAAATCGTAGGCTACCCGATATTAGACCTTGATAATTTCTTTACAGACATCCATTTGTATTTAAGGACACTTGAGGAAGCGGTTATTTTAACATTGGCAGATTATGGTATTACTGCAGGTCGTTATGCCGGGTTTACTGGGGTATGGCTGGATGCGGATAATGAAAAGGCCCGCAAAATATGTGCAATGGGAGTAAGGTGTAGTCGTTGGGTTACTATGCATGGATTTGCATTTAATGTGAATACTGATCTGGATTATTTTAAAAATATTGTTCCTTGCGGTATTGATGATAAGGATGTCACCTCTATGAATAGGGAGTTAGGTGCACAGCTTGACATAGAAGAAGTTAAGTCAAAGTTGAAATCTCATATTGCATCTTTATTTGAAATGCAGATAGTTTGAAAGGATGATTTGAGTCATTAGCATGTAAAAACATAGTTTTGATTTTTTATTACAAATCTTATCTTTACTAGATAAACAATAAAAAAAACAACAAACTATGGATTACAACTCGGAGTATTCAGCGGCTGGAGCAGGCATTGGCGCTGGGGTAATTATTTTTTACCTTGCCATACTAGTATTAGTATATGCAGGACTATGGAAAATTTTTGTAAAGGCTGGAAAACCAGGCTGGGCAGCAATTATTCCTATTTACAATTTAATTGTTCTTATTGAGATAGTAGGAAAACCAACTATATGGATACTTTGGTTAATTATTCCATGTGTGAATATTGTGTTTGCAGTTTGGCTTTACAACCTATTAAGTAAGAGTTTTGGGAAAACAGAAGGTTATACAGTAGGTATGATATTACTCCCTTTTGTGTTTATTCCATTGCTTGGTTTTGGTGATGCTCAGTATCAAGGGCCATCAGCTGCTGAAGCGCAGAATAGATTTAACCCTAACGATCCTTTTAATAAAAACAATCCTTTTGGCGGGAATAATCCATTCGGTGGAAACAATCCGTCTGGGACAAATGATCCGTTTAATCAACCACCAACAACTCCAAATGCATAATTGCTGGTGCTAAGTACATATATATTATCCGCCTGGTCTTTTTTATTAGATCAGGCGGATAATTTTTTCCTGCCATGTCCATTTAAGGTGTTAACAGGGTTTGATTGTCCTGGCTGTGGTTTTCAACGCTCTTTTTTAGCACTTTTAAAAGGTGATTTTCAGGAGAGCTTTCAATTATATCCTGCAACAGTTCCCCTACTTCTGACTTTTATCATCGTATTGCCTGCAAAGTATTTTACAAAGAGAGATGTTTCTTTATTGATTAAAATCGCATTTTTAATTACCGGAGCGCTTATTTTAATAAGCTATGTATATAAAATGATTTATGGGCATCATCATTGACATTAGAATTTTATGAACAAATCAGTATCCTATCTTGCTTTGGGTGACTCTTACACCATAGGTGAAGAGGTGGCCATAGAAAATAGCTTTCCATATCAATTGGCTAATGTTTTGAGTAAGAGAGGCTTTGTCGTAAATAGACCTGAGATTATAGCAACTACAGGCTGGACAACCAGTGAATTGCAGAATGCAATTGCTAAGTCAAGCTTAAATCAGAAATTTGATATAGTAACTTTACTTATTGGTGTAAATAATCAATATAGAGGGGAATCTTTAGTGTCTTACCGGAAAGAATTTAAGGCTTTATTGCAAACAGCTATAGACTTTACCAATGGCAATAAAGCCCGTGTATTTGTATTGTCGATTCCGGATTGGGGGGTAACTCCTTATGCTTTTAATAGCGGACGAGATCAGGAACTCGTAACCAAAGAAATAGATGCTTTCAATGCAATTAATTATGAGGAAACCACTATTTTAGATGTAAGCTATACGGATGTTACTACTTCATCACGTAAGGCAGGTTCAGAAACTGACCTTTTAGCTAAAGATGGATTGCACTATTCGGCAAAAATGTATGCTGAATGGGTTGAGCTTCTTAAGCAAGGGGTAATCAAAGTAATTTAAATGGCAATTGCTGTATGGTAATTATAGTCTTGAACCACTGTTTTTAAAAAATCCATTTCATTCATTCCGGCGGGTATGCTCACTGAAAGTAAGGCCGCTACTTTTGCAGACATTGTATAAATAAGATCCGTATTATACGTTTTATAATAAGTTGCAATCACTTCGTGAACTAACTCTATATCTCTGTCATTAAGCATACTGGTATTATTAAATACAGGTATGTATTCTTCCTCAACAGGATGAAAAGCAATATGATTAAAATCGGCCTGAGGTGAGGTTTTGATAACTGCAGTTCCAGCTACAATATCACCTATTCGCTGTTTTTTATCTGATGCAGCGATACAGATTAATCCTCCAACCTGTGCTGTTAAGTATAAATCAACCAAGCGAAACAGCCAACGGATAAAGTATTGACCAATACTTGCCTGGCTTCCGTCAAGGCTAATCACTTTTATTTTCATGATACGTTTACCAATGCTTTGACCATTCATGAAAATTTCACAAATGAGGTGATAGAAAACAAAGCTTGCAAAGTAAATAATGATGATTGTTAGAATTACAGATGGACTGCTGTTTAATAAACCCGAAACTCCACCTATCGCGGCCAATAATACAAAAACGATATATAGACCAATAAATATACCCAGATCAATTAATCTTGCGACAATGCGTTCACCTAATCCCGCAACGGGATAGTCAATGTCAACATGTTGACTAGTGTTAACTTTTATTGTTTCCATATAAGTTCAAATATAATATTGATGTTGAATTAATTGTTGTAAAATGTTTTTTTGTGCTATTTTAACGGAAAATTAACACCTTATCAATTTTATGAGAGAAGCATTGTTTGTGAAGCAGAATTCTGGGAAATGGAAATCCTATGAGCAGTTGAAAACGAGCAATCCTGATGAACTAGCTGAGCGGTTTATTGATATTACCAATGACCTGGCTTATGCAAAAACATTTTACCCTAAATCTAAAACCACAGTTTATTTAAATGGACTGGCCTCTATTCTGCATCAGTCTATCTATAAGAATAAAAAGGAAAAAGCAAATCGCTTTGCCATCTTTTGGAGATATGAGCTGCCAGTTTTGTTTTTTACCTATCGTCGTCAATTACTTTATTCTCTTATTTTTTTTGCCGTTTCATGCGCCATCGGTGTTTTGTCAGCCAAATATGATGATGCTTTTGTAAGACTGATTATGGGCGATAGTTATGTGAATATGACCAACGAAAATATTGCAAAAGGTGATCCTTTTGGTGTTTATAAACAACAGGGGCCAGTTTCTATGTTTCTTCAAATCGCCGCCAACAATATTTATGTTTCATTATTGATGTTTGTTAGTGGGATTTTCATCTCCATTGGGCCTGTTTTTATGCTGTTAAGAAATGGAATTATGCTAGGTTCCTTTCAATATTTCTTTTTTAGTAAAGGTCTTGGTGCTGCTTCGGTACTAGTAATCTGGATTCATGGAACCTTAGAAATATCTGCAATTGTAATGGCTGGTGCTGCGGGGTTGGTACTTGGCCACGGACTACTTTTCCCTAAAACTTATACCCGTTTGCAAGCCTTTAAAAATAGTGCAAAGGACGGGACAAAAATGGCATTAGGAATTGTCCCGATACTGATCGTTGCAGCTTTTTTTGAAGGTTTTATAACTCGTCATACAAATATGCCCTTATGGCTAAGTATAGGTATTTTAGGAGGATCATTTATTTTCATCATCTGGTATGTGATCATTTATCCATCACAGTTAAATCAACGTAATCAAAATAATTATTATGTCACAACAAATTGAATTTAAGAAGCTTAGGGATTTCGGAGGAATCATAGGTGATACTTTTCTTTTCATCAAGCAGAACTTTAAACCGTTATTAAAGGTATTCCTTTATTTATGCGGGTTTTTCATCCTGGCGGGAATTGTCGCCTCTGCAATGCATGAGATATCCATGCAAAATACTCCTGCGGTACAAAATGGCCCTTTTTCATCCAGAAATTTTTCTGATATTCTAAATTGGAATTATTTTCTGATGATCTTTGTTTCAATTGGAAGTTATACCGCCATCACAGTTTCAATATTAAGTTTTATTGCCTTATATATTCAAAAGGGTAAAGTGGCTCCCAGCCCGGAAGAAGTATGGGCATATTTTAAATATTACTATTTCAGGACTTTTTTTAGTAGCCTGGGAGTTGGATTATTTGCCTGTATAGCCTTTTTGTTTTGTATCGTCCCTGGGATCTATGTTTGGCCTGCTATGTGTTTATTTTATCCAATTATGATTCTGGAGAATGCTAGTTTTGATTATTCATTTGGCCGTGCATTTAAATTACTTAAGGATCAGTGGTGGAATACAGCAGCAGTTATACTTGTTATTTATTTCATTACTTATGCTTGTATGATGATCCCTGCTATCCCTGGGATGCTCTTTACCATGATTGGCACTTTTATTCCAGCTGTTAAGGAATGGAATAGTGCATTGATTATAATTGGTGCTATCTTTCAAAATCTTACTTATGTCTTTATGATAATTCCGGCAGTAGGAATTGCATTGTGTTATTTTAACCTGGTAGAAGTACAGGAAAGTGCAGGTTTGATGGATCGTATTCATCAATTTGGAGAAGAAAAGAATGAGAATCCTCCTTTAGAAGAATATTAATGCAAAAGACGCTCATTTTAATTTTTCTGGGTTTTATTTTCTCAGTAGTCTATCCCGCTGTAGCCCAGGTGAAAAGGGAAGTTTTAAAGGAAGCCCAGATCAGAAATGACAATTCCAGAGTTGATCTTAGAAGCTTTGATCTTCAGAAAATAAAAGATTACAGCCTCCAAAAAGAATTTCGTTATGATCAGTCAGTTTCGGTTGATACCAGTTGGTGGAATCGTTTTTGGAGCTGGATTTGGAAGATGATCAATGGAGCTTTAAGTAACAAGTATTCTGGAGATTTTGTTAAGTATTTGGTTATTGCTGTTGTTTCTGCATTAATCATTTTTAGCTTGACTAAGATTGCTGGATTGGATTTGATGATCTTCTCCAGAAAGTCTAAAGCCGTTGATGTTCCTTATGGTGAAGCAATGGAGAACATTCACGAGATCGACTTTAATGATGAGATTAATAAGGCAGTTATTAACGGGAACTACAGACTTGCCGTTCGCTTATTATATCTGCGTTCGTTAAAGTTGCTTAATGATCAGGAGTTAATCGACTGGCAGCCTGAAAAAACAAATCAGACTTATATTGATGAAATTGAAGATCTCGAAAGAAAACAGGAGTTTAAAATGCTGACGCTTCGTTTTGAATATATCTGGTATGGTGATTTCTCTATTGACAAGGAAATATTTAAAGTACTTAAGGGAAGTTTTGAACGATTTAATGTGAAAGCACTATGAACGGATTGAAACGGTATTTGATTTGGAGTGCTATAGTCATGATTGGTTATTTGGTAGCACAGTATTACAAGCCCAAACCTACAAATTGGACAGCTACTTATTTAAAAGAGGACAAAATACCTTTCGGCACTTATATCTTATACCAGGAGCTAGGAAAAATTTTTCCAAAAGCAGAGATTGCTCCCTCAAGACTGCCTGTTTATAATAATTTAAAAGACAACGAGTTCGTCAATTCTAATTACCTTTTTATTGCGGGGAGGGTAAACATGGATAAGTATGATTATCTGGAGCTTGTTAAGTATATGGAAAAGGGCAATAATGTTTTCATTGCAGCCTATGAGTTAAGTGATTTTTTAACTGATACGTTGAACCTGACTATGAACTCTGTATATGATTATGCTCATAAAAATGGTACTCCTATAAACTTCGTAGATCCAGCTTTAAAAGGTAAAAGGGATTATATTTTTAATAAAGGTCTGGGCGATCAGTATTTTAGTAAGGTAGATACCATAAGGGCGAGTGCTTTAGGAAGAAATGCTGATGGAGAGATCAATTATGTAAAATATACATTTGGTAAGGGTGGCTTGTATCTATTGCCAAGTCCGCAATTGTTAAGCAATTACAATATTTTAAATCCTTCGGGAGCAACCTATATATCCAAAGTGCTTTCTTTCTTACCGGATGCAAAACACGTAATATGGGATGAAAACAATACCAAAGGTACTATTGATGATTCCTCTGTTTTACGCGTATTGTTTAATAATGACAACCTGCGTTGGGCTTATTATCTGGCCATTTCAGGCTTATTGATATTTGTATTATTTGAGATGAAACGTAGACAGCGTATTATTCCTGTTATTGAGCCTTTAAAAAATACTTCTGTTGAGTTTGTTGAAGTTGTTGGTAAGGTCTACTATCAACAACGGGATAACCGCGACATTGCACACAAAAAGATTACCTACTTTTTAGAGCACGTGAGAAGCAATTATCGACTAAAAACTACAGTGCTGGATGAAGAATTTATATCAGATCTTATTCTTAAGTCTGGTATAAATGAGGAGATAGTGCGTAAGCTAATAGAGATGATAAATAGATTGAATGGTGCAATTGTGATTGACGACCATGCACTTATTCAGTTGCATAAATTAATAGAGAAATTTAATAAACAAGCCCGATAATTATGGAAGCAGAAATGTTTAACCAAAGAACTGACCTTACACAACTTAATACTGCCGTAACAGAAATCAGGCAAACCTTGGGCAGGATCATTGTAGGCCAGAAAGATACGATCGACTTTTTAATTGCTGGGTTATTGGCTGATGGCCATGTGCTTTTAGAAGGTGTGCCCGGTGTAGCGAAGACTTTAAGTGCCAAGTTGATTGCCAAGAGTATTGATGCTTCTTTCTCAAGGATTCAGTTTACACCAGATCTAATGCCTTCGGATGTGATTGGTACTTCTGTTTTTGACCCACGTTCTTCATCATTTGAATATCGTAAAGGACCTATATACGGACATATTGTATTGGTGGATGAAATTAACCGTGCCCCTGCAAAAACGCAATCTGCTTTGTTTGAGGTGATGGAGGAGCGACAAATTACGGTTGACGGACACACTTACCCTATGGATGAACCTTTTATGGTATTGGCGACCCAAAACCCAATTGAACAGGAGGGGACGTATAGATTACCTGAAGCACAGTTAGACCGGTTTTTGTTTAAAATAGAGGTTAAATACCCAACGCTTGAAGAGGAAACGACTATTTTACTAAATCAGCATCAGCGTAAGCTTGATGATGAGCTTAAATCAGTTAAGGCTGTTTTAAGTGTTGAACAGATTAAAGCATGTCGGGCAATTATAAGGACTTTACATGTAGAGCCTAAATTGATTGAATACGTGGCAAAGATTACGCATGAAACCCGTAATAATAAGTCTCTCTATCTTGGTGCTTCACCACGTGCATCGTTAGCGATGATCAATGGAGCGAAGGCTTTTGCTGCCATGCAGGGACGCGATTTTGTTACACCGGAAGATATTATAAAGGTAGCGCCAGTGGTTTTATCGCACAGAATTATGCTGACTCCAGATAAAGAAATGGAAGGCTTAAGCACAAATGATATTGTAATGCAGATTATTCAGAAAATAGAAGTACCTAGATAAAGCCATAATTTGAGACAATTTTTTATAAAATATTACAAAGACCTTTTTCTGGGCAAAAGATTTTTTGTCGGGATAGGGCTGTGTGTAAGTTTATTTCTTTTTTCTTTCTTTCTGCCCTGGCTTGGTGATCTGCCTGGTGTAATTTTCCTGGTGTTTGTGCTACTCGTATTAATTGATGGGATTTTGTTGTACCGCACAAAACGAGATGTATTTTTACGAAGGGATATTCCAGAAAGGTTAAGCAACGGAGATGAAAATGAGTTAAAGATTTATATAGAAAACTTCTATCCCTTTAGTATTCATATCGGTATCATTGATGAGATTCCTTTTCAATTTCAAAAAAGAGACCTATGGTTTAAAAGTAACTTAAAAGCAGGTGAACGTAAAACCATCATTTACACTTTAAGGCCGACTAAAAGAGGGGAGTATGTCTTTGGTCAGACTCGTTTGTATGTGCAGTCGCCTTTAGGTCTTGTATCGCGCAGATTTAACATTGGAGATGAGGCTACAGTCCCTGTTTATCCATCTTTTTTACAGTTACGGAGGTACGAATTGATGGCCATATCAAACAGATTAACAGAATTTGGTATTAAAAAGATAAGAAGATTAGGCCACAGTATGGAGTTTGATCAGGTGAAGAACTATGTGCAAGGAGATGATTACCGTACCGTAAACTGGAAAGCTACCGCAAGAAAGGGTGAGCTGATGGTGAATTCCTTTACAGATGAAAAGGCTCAGCATGTATATTGCGTCATTGATAAATCGAGGTCTATGAAAATGCCTTTTGAAGGTTTGAGTTTACTGGATTACGCTATAAATGCCAGTCTGGTACTTTCTAATGTTGCGCTTGTAAAGCAAGACAAGGCTGGTTTGATTACTGTGGCGGAGCAAATTGGAAATGTGGTTCCTGCAGATCGGAGACCTACACAGTTGGGCAAAATAATGGAGGTGCTTTATAAAGAAAAAACAAGATACCTCGAACTTAATATGGAAGCTTTGTTTACCAGCGTACGAGGAGTATTAAGACAAAGGAGCCTGGTTGTATTATTTACCAATTTCGAGAGTATGTCTGCATTGAACAGGCAGCTTCCATATTTAAAGCGTATAGCAAAGTATCATTTACTTCTTGTTGTATTTTTTGAAAATACAGAACTTAAAGAAATCACACAGAAGCAGGTGCAGGATGTTGAAGATATTTATATCCAGACCATTGCCAATAAGTTTGCTTATGAAAAGAAGTTAATGGTTCGGGAAATGGCTAAACATGGGATACTTAGTATCCTTACACCTCCTGATCAATTAACGATAAATGTAGTAAACAGATATCTTGCCATTAAAGCACAGCAGAAAATCTAACTTGTTTTTAAATGCTGCAGGCTTTAATTACTCTTAAACTAACATTCAGGTAAGCTGATTGGGATATTTGTAGCCAAACCGCCATCCGATGTCTCTTTATATTTAGAGTTCATATCCAGTGCAGTTTCCCACATCGTATTTACAACCGCATCAAGACTTACTTTCGCTTTGTCTGGATTACTTTGTAATGCCAGTTGGCAAGCTGTGATTGCTTTGATAGCCCCCATAGTGTTCCTTTCAATGCAAGGAATCTGTACCAGGCCGCCTATAGGGTCGCAGGTTAAACCCAAATGATGTTCCATAGCAATCTCTGCTGCCATCAATACTTGACGCTGTGAGCCTCCTAAACACTCTGTAAGCGCTGCAGCTGCCATGGCTGATGATACACCGATCTCCGCCTGACACCCACCCATTGCAGCTGAAATTGTAGCTCCTTTTTTAAAAATACTGCCGATTTCAGAAGCACAAGCAATAAATTGTGTGATCTTTTCGTCCGTATAGCCGTCGCAAAAAGCAATATAATATTGTAAAACTGCAGGGATTACACCAGCAGCGCCATTTGTTGGAGCAGTAACAACTCTACCAAAAGAAGCATTTTCTTCATTTACGGCAAGTGCAAAGCAGCTTACCCAATCTAATATATAATTGAAATCATTTCCGCCACTTCTGATAGCCATAATCCAGCTCGTATAATCTGTATAAACGCTATTGCCAATTAATCTCTTATTTAATGCTGCAGCCCTTCTACCTACGTTTAGTCCCCCAGGTAAAAAACCAGAAGTATGACAACCCCTGTAAGTACAGTCTTTCATCACTTTGAAATGCTGCATAATACCTTTCCTGGTTTCTTCCTCTTTCCGCCATGATAGCTCGTTCTCCATTACAATCTCGGAGACTTTAAGACCAGTAGATAAACACCAGTGAAGTAGCTCACTTGCTTTATCCACAGGGAATGGGAGGTCTACCTGTTCTTTTTCATTTCCTGTTTCTCCTTCTTTTACCACAAAGCCACCACCTACAGAATAATAGGTTTCAGAAAAGGCTTTTCCATTGTTTAAAAATGCCTGGAAAGTAACTGCATTAGGATGAAATGGAAGACTTTCCAAGAATAGAAAGATCATGTCATCACTATATTTAAAGGAAATCAATTGTTCGCCGGAAAGGGATAGCAACTGATCATCTTTAATTGAAGCAATGGTCGAATCAATTGCATTTACATCGAATGTTACGGGATCTGCACCTGTAAGGCCTAACAGGATGGCAACATCAGTTCCGTGACCAATTCCTGTTTTGGCCAGAGAGCCGTATAACAAGACTTTCACTTGTTCTACCTGAGTCAGCAATTCTTCTTTCTTTAGCGAAGCTGTAAATTGCTGCGCTGCTCTCCATGGCCCCAAAGTGTGGGAGCTTGATGGACCAATACCTATCTTAAATATATCGAATACCGAGATTTGTTCCCTTTGCATAAATACAAATCTACTATAGTTTGATCATATTTTTTATACGTTACAGGAATGATACGACTTAAAAGTCGAAAGCAATGATGTTTTTATCCTGAAGCATTCTATCTACAAATGTTTTATGGTTTTTCGGACTCCCAATCGCGATCCATGTACCACTGATAATACCATTTGCAAGCTCCTGTTTCCCCCTGGAAAGCTTTAATTTGGAAGTTTTAATGTCGTTCTCGTATTTTTCAAGACTTTCACCTTCATAACGTTTAACAATGCGATATATTCTTTTTGTAAAACGACGTTCAGCCATTTCCTCTAAAAAAGGGAAAATGAGTAGGGCCAGCAATACCACTACAGTTACACCTATGGCCTGCTCGAAGTAGCCAGACCCAATGGCCATACCAATTGCGGCTACAATCCAAATTACACAAGCAGTTGTGAGGCCTTTTACCTGGTTGTCCTCCTTAAAAATAACACCTGCTCCGAGGAATCCGATTCCGGTAACAATGTTGGAAGCAATTCTGTCGTGACTACTTATTCCTATTTTTACAGAAAGTATAGTGAAAAGGGTTGAACCAAGACCAATCATAATCATGGTTTTTAATCCCGCCTGCTTACTTCTGAACTCTCTTTCAGCGCCAATCAGACCACAAAGCAGAGTTGCCATTAAAAACTTATTTACCTCACTCTGTGTGAGGAAATGATTACTATCGAGAATGTTTTCCATATCAGTTTATAGAGTCTAATATAACAAAGATTTGCATCTAATTATTATATCTTCATCAATAGAAATCGTAACATCTCAGACCGTTAAATTTGTTATATCCCGAATTATTAGGGAAATATTTTTCGTAACCAATACTTCCTTCTGTTGTTCCACTGGTATTGGTATAATTGATTTTTGATGTTGTAGCATCATGGCTGATTCCTAATCTTAGCTTCTCGCCATTTCGGTTTCCTTTTAGCAAATCAAATATCAATGAAACAACTACGGCATCAGGGCCATTCTGACCACCGCTACGGTACCATAACCCTGCATTAAGTCCTTTAAATTTAAACTGTGCTCCGGCGCTTAAAGACGAAGAGCTAGCCTGTTTGTAATAAACAACAGACGGAATCAGGTATGAGCCTTCATCCTGATAATAAGTGCCACTGCTCAGTGGTAATCTAAAACTCGCATTGGCGGTAATACGCATAGGCAATTTAGCTACAGTGCCACTAAAGGATTCATCTGGTTGATTGATATGATGTACAGCAACTCCCGCCATTAAGTTCCTAAATACAATATTTGTTCCTGCTGCTGCATCGAAAAAGATTTTGTTGTCTACATCTGGTGGTTGTGCTGCGGATACGGTTCCTGGAATATAACCCAGGCGCATATCAATCTGATCGGAGAATACGAGTTTGCTCCAGTCTATCTGTCGGTTGGTAAAGCCTGCCTGTATACCAAATGAAGCAACAAAATCATCACCGCCTACACTGTAAGAATAAGTCGCTGCGGCATTGTTTTTTACCAGAAATGCTGTTCCCTCGCTGCTGCGGTTAAACATTATTCCAACACCGCCCCCAAATTTAGAGATGTTCATGTCTGCAGATGCTGTGATGTAAGATAAATCACCACTAAGCCCTGACCATTGATTTCTGTAAATGAGATTCATCCTGATATCCCCTTCAAACTGCCCTGTTAAAGAAGGGTTAAGATAAATTGGGGCATTAAAAAACTGTGAGTATACATGATCCTGGGCTAAAGCCGGTAGGCTCATCACAGTGGTTAATAAAGCTGTCATATATTTTAATCTCCCGCTCATCCTTTATCTGATTAAATGTATTGCACCTGTTCGTTTCGGTGGAGTTTTGTCGTAGGTCATGCCTTTCCACTCGGTTCCGTTGACCATCTCCACATCAATTTTCCAGTAATAAACACCTTGTGGCATAGGTTGACCTTTAAACGTGCCGTCCCAGGCCTCTGCCGGTCTGCCTTCATCTAGTAATGAAGTTTCCCATACGATCTGTCCCCATTTGTTAAATACGCTGAATCTCCAGGTTTTTATACCGGAACCTTTTGCCCTGAATAATCGGAGCTCAGGAATCTCGCCTCCAGGAATGAACGAGTTGGGTACGAATAAATACCCAGGAACGCCTTTAATGGTTACGTCTTTAAAGGTTGTAGTATGACAATCTTGTTGATTAGTCACTTTTAAGGTGACTCTATATGTACCAGTATCCAAGTAGGTATGGGAAGGGTTTTTTAATTCCGAAGTTGTTCCATCTCCAAAATTCCATTCCCAAGTGATAGGGTTGTTGGTGCTTTCATCTTCAAATTTGAACGTATAATTAGGGATACTGATCACAGTTGAAGGCACTACATTAAAGGCTGCTTGTGGGGGCGGTACAATGCGGATGTATTGGGGTTTTTCCACTTCCGTTTTACAAGTTAGCTGATTTGTAGCAATTAATTTTACGGTATAATATTCTTGGTCTCCGGTGTAAGTGTGTGTCGGTTCAAAGTCTGATGAAGAATTACCATCTCCAAAATCCCATAGGTAACTGTTGCCAAGTCCACCTACACTATTATTTTTAAATTTAACTACAAGTCCAGGGCAACCTAAGGTCTGATCTGCTTCGAAATCTGCCTGTGGCTGTGCAAATACTTCTACGTCCTTTGTGTCCGTAATTTTAGAACAAATGTTATAGGCAGTCATGGTCACAGTAAATTTTCCACTTCTCCTATAAGTATGTGGAACGATACCAGGAGCAAAGGTAGTTTGGATCGGACTTCCATCACCAAAATCAAATTCAAATCTGCTTGCGCCAGTAGAATTGTTTTCGAAATTTACGATATGAGGAGCACACCCTCTTATTTCATCCAGCTTAACATGAAGAACAGCAATCATGTTTTGAGGGAATACACGTATAGTCTGTATTTTTTCATTAGTACCGCATTCGTTTACGGCAGTCATTTTAACATTGAATACAGTAGTTTCTGTTACATCGTAAACAAATTCCAGAGGAGACTTGTCATCTTTCTCTATTATTTTAGATCCATCACCATAAACATCATAATAATATTTGTTTGTGTTTCCGGGAGAAGTATTTATAAAGGTGATTTTATAAGGAGAACAAACTTCTACTTTATCTGGCGTAAATACTGCTTTTGGTTTTGCTTTTACGAGTATGTCTCTTGTTACTGGACTGGTTCCACAATCGGTAATAGCTTTTAAGGTGACTGTGTAAATAATGTCTTCTCCACTAGGATCTGGTTCAAAAGTCATGGTAGGATGCACTGCTGTAGAGAACTGTCCATTTCCAAAATCCCATTCAAATCTGGCTCCGGCTGTTAGTAATGATGTATTGGTAAAGTTTACAGGAAAAGGGCCACAAAATTCGTCATCACTAACATTAAATGAAGCTTGTACCGCCTGATTGGTACTAAAAGTATGACTCATTTCATCAGTTGAACAGCCCAACTTGCTGGTAACCACTAATCGGACAATTACAGATTTGCCACTGCTTTCAATGGTATATCCTGGGAAATTCGGGCCAGTTGTGGTTTGGATTACGCCATCAACATTTATATGCCAGGTATAAGTATCATTTCTATCTGGATAAGGAACTACTTGAATAGGTAAAGTAAAAGGGAAGCAATCGGTATCTTTTAGTCCCCAGGTAAATTCAGCTTTAGCATTTGGCGTAACAGTTTTGATTATGGCATTACTAATGCTTTCTAAGGAACCGCTACATTCAACTGTGCTCACTATACGTCTGTAATGAGTAGTTTGTGTTAGTGCTGGAGGTTGATAGTCGGGGGTTATAATGTTTGGGATACTTGTCCAGTTACTTCCGTCAAGACTACTTTCCCATCGATAGAAGAAATGATCATCTCCTCCAGTCGGAAGAGTTCCAGTGATTAACATCGGTATTAATCCACTACAAATAGTTTGATTGTTAGCAATGTTATTATTTCCTATAGGTGGCTGAATGGTAATTGGAAGTTCATTACTAATGGATGTGCAATTTCCACTGTTTACTGTTCTTCTGAAACTGGTGATTCCAGTGGTAGTAAGTATTATAGTTAAATCTTTCGCTGTTTTTCCTGTCATTACTTCCCATGGACTGCCGTTAATCTGACTTTCCCAAATGTATTGGTACTGGCCTTCTTCACCGCCTGTTGGTAGATGTCCGACAATAGTTATCTGCTGACCGTTACAAACTATTGCGTTTGATGTAGTAAGGCTATTCAGATCAATAGGTTTATTGTTGCGAATAGTGACTTCATCTTCAGTTGGGTTACATGGTGCATTTCCGGTGATTGTCCATTTAAATATATAGGTAATTCCTGGCAAGAGGCCAGTTACAGAAGCTTCAGAATTTAAGCCAGGGGTAATCACTGCATTTGGATCACCGCTAACCATCGTCCATATACCTGTTTCTCCAGAAGCTATAGGATTCCCTTTTAGTAATACAGAGGTTTCATTACATAAAATCTGATCAACGCCAGCATTAGCTCTGGTTGTTGGAGGAGCAACAGAGATTGTTGTAGATGTTGAGTATGCTATTGTACATCCTTCATTTTGGACAATAGCTCTGAACTGTGTGGTAGTGCTTAAGTCGGTATAGCTATAAGTTGAAGCTGTGTTTACACCTGGAACATCTTGCCATGTAGCTCCATTGTCAGTCGACATTTGCCATCCTAAAACAGAACCGTTATTTCCACTTAGGGTAATTGTGCCTGTATTGTCGTTTTGACAAACTGTTTGCGCACCAGTAGTAATTCCAGGGACAGTAGGAATATTTACAGTAATAGTCACCTGACTCTCGGTGCCAGGACAAGCCCCTGTGGGAGAGATGATCCACTTAAATATATACACCCCATTTGCTTGTAGTCCCGTAACTGTAGACTCAAAATTTGTGTCATCGGTAATTTGGGGGCTTCCTAAAGATGCAGAAACAAGCTCCCATTTTCCGGTTCCTACATTAGCTTTATTTCCCTTTAATTGGTAAGTTTCTGTATCGCAGATACGCTCGTCTCCTCCGGCATTGGCTACGGTAACTGCTGGATCTACGGTTATAGTAACTGTAGTTGGAGTTCCTTCACAATCATCACCAGAGTATGACCTTATAGTATAGGTAACTGTTCCTGGTAAAAAGGAATTATTCAATAATGCTTCATTGATGGTAAAACTATTTTTTCCCCCTATTAATGAAGTTGAGCCTGTTCCATTGGTATTCCCTGTAATGTCGGCGGATGAAGCATCGCTAGTCCAGGTAAATCGAGTTGGAATGTCTGAGGTTAATACTATTCCTGCTGAATTACTATGGCAAATGGTTTTATCGGCGACAGGATCTACCATAGGTTTTGGAGTAACGGAAATAGTTACCTGACTCTCGGTGCCAGGACAAGTTCCTGTAGGGGAAATAACCCATTTAAAAATATACACCCCATTTGTTTGTAGGCCTGTGACTGTAGATTGAAAGTTTGTGTCATCGGTAATTTGGGGGCTTCCTAAAGATGCAGAAACAAGCTCCCATTTTCCGGTTCCTACATTAGCTTTATTTCCCTTTAATTGGTAAGTTTCTGTATCGCAGATACGCTCGTTTGGTCCTGCATAGGCTACAGTAACTGCTGGATCTACGGTTATAATAACTGTAGTTGTAGTCCCTTCACAATCATCAGCAGAGTATGATTTTATAGTATAGGTGACTGTTCCCGGTAAGAAGGAACTATTTAATAATGCCTCATTGATGGTAAAGCTATTTTTCCCCCCTATTAATGAAGTTGAGCCTGTTCCATTGGTATTCCCTTGAATATCTGTTGAAGAAGGTACACTAGTCCAGGTAAACCGAGTAGGGATATTTGAGGTTAATACGATCCCTGATGGATTATTATGACAAATTGTTTTGTCAGTTATTGGATCTATCACCGGTTTTGGAGTAACAATAACTGTAAAAGTAAAGGGGACACCAATACATGTTGCTGTGGATGGTGTAATGGTATAAACTACTACAGCATTTTGAGTAGTGCTGGTGTTTGTAATGGTTTGATTAATGGCTCCATTACCTGCAAGGCTAAAGCCTGTTGCATTTCCATCCTCATTTGTTGCAATCCACGTAAAATTACTTCCTGGTACTACTGAAGTTGGTATAAATGTTACTGCTTTCTCAGTACAAATTGTTGTGGTTCTAGATGGAAGCGGATTTGTTGTAGTATTATTTGGAGTAATAGTTACATCGATGGATTCCTCAACTATCGCACAAGGTGCTTGAAGGCCAGTATTTACCTGTAATCTGATATGGGCTGTTCCTGCAATACGTTCAGCCGTAGTTGGTGTATAAACTGCTTTTAGATGATCACTAGGGTCTGGGTATGCAAATGTGCCATTCCCAATCCAAAGGTACCTAGTCTGTGCTGTTCTATTCGTTATGTTCCCTTGTAAATTTATGTCGGCATCATAACAAATAGGATTAGGTGAGGCAATTATGCCAGGTACCGGAGATTCATAGATATTAATAACCTGCGTTTCAATTCTGGTGTTACAGCTGTTTTTGAATGTGAGTTTTACGGTATAAGTGCCGTAATCAGAGAAGTTTATAGTCGGATATTTACTATTGGCATTGCTGGTACCCACAAAATTGTATGCTCCAGGTCCAAGGACTTCCCATATATAAGTATCCACTTGTGGTGATGGATTATCTACACTTCCAGTAATAATCGTCCTTGTAATTGTTGCGTTTGGATCAAATGTTAAAGGACCTGTCTGGCAAATTTTAGCCTCATCAGATAAATCGACTATAGGGTCACTATCAACAATCACCTCCTGAACGGTGCTGGTCACCTCACAGTTCCCAGATTGTATTGTTAAAGAAATGATGTATCGGCCTATCTGGTTAAATTTAAACTGTGGTGTGGGGCTGTTTTTATCAGTACCATTCAAATATGCTACGACTGAAGGACCAGTTACATTCCAGGTATAAATTGGAACTGCCGTTAGGCAGCTATTATCTAGTACTGAGGTGTTTTCAGGAGTAAGAGTTCCAGGAATTAAACAAATTCTATTTACTGGTATTATAAAGTCAGGTTTTGGAGGGTTTTGAATACAAATGGTTCTTTCAATCGGTTCAGCCTGACAGACGCCTCCAACTGATCTGGATTCCAGTCTGATCCGTTTTATTCCGGGTGTCGTGAAATTATAGGTTAAATTAAAGTCATTACTTACTTCAACTCCATCAACGAACCAGGTATAGCGCATGGTGCTTGGTGCACATCCCGGTGCGTTGGCGATTGGGTTTTCTCCTGCAACAGATGTATTATTGAAAGTTACACTGCCTAAACAGGCAACCTCTGGTCGATCAAAGGAATTTATAGGTCTCGTAATTACTCTGGCAGGAGTTGAAAGAGGCCGTCCAATAGCGTTACAAAACGGGCTTATTACGCCCACATTTACTGCAAAAGCATTGTAAAATGTTTGAGCTCCAGAAGTGTAAGATAACCCACAGGAAGATCTGTTAAAAAGATGACTAACGCGAAAATTTTGATCAACAATGTCACAGTAAGTATATTCACTTGGTACTGTTCCATCACCCCAGTCTATTTTGTAAATGTTACCCGGAAAGTTCTGTTTGATATTTGGCCCCACTTCATATTCAAATTTTCCTTCAGGAAAACATACATTTATTCCTCCCGAGGTTTCAAATGCCGTAACCACTGGGTTGTTAATTAAAATGTAGGCCTTTGTACCTATCGAGCCATCTGGCATTATCGCTTTTGCAAACAAGGTGTAATGTGTCTTTGCAGCATTGAATGTCTTATAGCTGGCGTCGCCTGTACTCGTGAAAGTTAAGGTAGCTGATATTGTATTTGGGAATGTTGATTCATTTATAACGTCAACAATAACATTATTTGTTAAAGATTCATTCGTAAATTCGAAATCATTAGGTGTATTATTATCCACCTCACATAAACCAAACGTCCTCGGATTATCACTTGGTTTTGTTTCGGAGTCGATAATTGGATTAGCAATTTGTCCTGTTTTGATTTCAAAAGGAATAGAGTTTCCGGAGATAAATACAGGATTTGTAGATTTGATTCTAAGCGCATATCCGGTTCCAGCCGGCGTTCCGGGGGGAATTACACCGTTTACATAAGTTGTATAAAAACCATTATAGGAGCCAATACTACCAGGTATTTCTGTCCCATCAGGACTCACAAGATAGAGCTCGAAATTATTACCAGGCTTTATACAAGTATTTTGCAAAGTGAAAGTTGTGGCAATACTTGATCCCGGGCTATATGGACCAAGTTCAACTCTGCCTATATTAATCTGAGAAAAAACCTCAGAAACCTGAATAAAAAAGAGAGCAAGTGTAAAAAAGAGTAAATGTCTTACCATATATACAGGATGCTGTATAAAAGTAATTAATTTTTTGTTTGAATTAAGAGTTTTAGAATAAAATGATAGGAATAAAAAAAAACCACAGGAAATTCCTGTAGTTTTTAAAATATTTAACGAGTGGTTAATGATTACATCATACCACCCATGCCGCCGCCACCCATTGGAGGCATACCGCCACCTGCAGGAGCTTCTTCTGGATCATCAGCCAATACAACTTCTGTTGTCAACAACATAGCTGCAATTGAAGCTGCGTTCTCCAATGCTACACGACCAACTTTAGTTGGATCGATAACACCAGCTGCAATTAAGTTTTCATAAACATCTGTACGTGCATTATAGCCAAAGTCAGCTTTACCTTCTTTAACTTTCTGAACTACAATAGATCCTTCAATACCAGCATTCTGGCAGATCTGACGTAAAGGCTCTTCAATAGCACGACGAATGATTTGGATACCTGTCGTCTCGTCATCATTTGTTCCTTTCATACCTTCTAATGCTTCAATAGCACGGATGAAAGCAACACCACCACCAGCAACAATACCTTCTTCAACCGCTGCGCGAGTTGCATGTAAAGCATCATCAACACGGTCTTTTTTCTCTTTCATCTCTACTTCAGAAGCAGCACCAACATAAAGAACAGCAACACCGCCAGCTAATTTAGCCAAACGCTCTTGTAATTTTTCTTTATCGTAATCAGATGTAGTAGTCTCAATTTGAGCTTTGATCTGGTTAACACGCGCTTTGATATCGTCAGACTGACCAGCACCATTGATGATAGTAGTGTTGTCTTTATCAACAACAACTTTCTCAGCAGTACCTAAATAAGTAAGGTCAGCATTTTCTAATTTATAACCTCTTTCTTCAGAAATAACAGTA
The DNA here is from genome assembly GCF_041645105.1 of Pedobacter sp. GTDB lineage: Bacteria > Bacteroidota > Bacteroidia > Sphingobacteriales > Sphingobacteriaceae > Pedobacter. Next base: position 822,046 of record NZ_JBAZQQ010000001.1, on the reverse strand, counting down.
CCACCAGTTAAGATAGCGATGTCTTCTAACATAGCTTTACGACGGTCACCGAAACCTGGAGCTTTAACAGCAACAACTTTCAGAGAACCACGGATCTTGTTCACTACCAAAGTAGCTAATGCCTCACCGTCTAAATCTTCAGCAATGATCAATAGAGGCTTACCAGTTTGAACTTGTTTTTCCAAAACAGGTAATAATTCTTTCATGTTGCTGATCTTTTTGTCATAGATCAAAATGTAAGGGTTTTCTAATTCCGCTTCCATTTTATCAGCATTGGTTACAAAATATGGAGATAAGTAACCACGGTCAAATTGCATACCTTCAACTGTTTTAACTTCAGTTTCAGTTCCTTTTGCTTCTTCAACAGTAATAACACCATCTTTACCAACTTTACCCATTGCCTCTGCAATTAAAGCACCAATAACCTCATCATTGTTAGCTGAAATAGAAGCTACTTGTTTGATTTTGTTATTGTCTTCACCTACAGTTTGTGATTGAGTTCTAAGGTTTTCAACGATTGCAGTAACCGCTTTGTCGATACCACGTTTCAAATCCATTGGATTTGCACCAGCAGCAACGTTTTTAATACCAGCAGTAACTATTGCCTGAGCCAATACAGTTGCAGTTGTAGTTCCATCACCTGCAATATCCGCAGTTTTAGAAGCTACTTCTTTAACCATTTGAGCACCCATATTTTCAATTGGGTCTTTCAACTCAATTTCTTTTGCTACAGTAACACCATCTTTAGTGATTGCTGGTGAACCAAATTTCTTGTCAATAATTACGTTACGTCCTTTTGGACCTAAAGTTACTTTTACAGCATTAGCCAAAGTATCAACACCTCTTTTCAGAGCGTCACGGGCTTCTACATTATATTTTACTTGTTTTGCCATTGTTTTAGTAGTAAGTATCTGCCGGTATTTCTCAGGATTTTCCTGATATACCTGTCGATACTATTGTTTAATGATTAATTAATTTGTGTTTTTAGCTATATAGCCCTCGACGGGGCATGCCAATCATTTAATATCCAGGTACTAAGAAAGTACAGCGTAGATATCGCTTTCGCGCATGATCAAATAGTCTTTACCATCAATAGGAAGCTCTGTGCCACCATATTTACCATAAAGTACAACATCACCTACTTTAACAGATGGTTTTTTACCTTCTGAATCTTCGTCTGAAACGGATACAACAGTTCCTTTGGATGGTTTTTCTTTTGCAGTGTCAGGAATGTAGATTCCAGATGCCGTCTTTTCTTCTGCCGCAGCAGGCTCAACAATAACTCTGTTTGCAGAACCTGAAATGGGTTTAAGGTTTAAAGCCATAACTTGATATTAGTTTATTTTTTAAGTTAAAATTTAAAACGTATTAACTACTCGGCTTTCGTACATCAGTTTTTATGCCAATACAAATATGCTTGACAAATTTGCACTGCCTTGTCAGCTATAAGATTTTAACAATGAGTTTTTGTGTCAGAGTGGCAGAACACAAAAAAGCCCGGTATAATTTATACCAGGCTTTATCTTAAACTTTAAAAGTTCTATTTCTTTGTTGTATCTGCTGCTGCAGGAGCGTTAGCAGGAGCCGTTCTACTTCCAATTGGAGAAGGTGCAACTGTTTTGTCTAAATGTTCCTGGATTTTTGATGGAGCTCCACTACCTGAAGAACCTCCAGATTTAGCAATTGTGGTGATCGATAATGAAAGCACAACAATTAATGTTAATAATACCCAGGTGCCTTTTTCAAGAACATCGCCTGTACGTTGAACGCCGAACATGTTGCTGCCCGCGCCACCACCAGTAGCTAGGCCACCGCCTTTAGGATTTTGTATTAATACAAATAAGCCTAGAGCAACGCAAACAATGATTAATAAAATAATTAAAAAAAGCATAATATGTTATATGGTTAAATTTTCTTTTCTATAGATTGGATAAGGTCGGCAAAGTAACGGCTTTTTTCTGGAAACTTCAAACTTAATTTTTCATAAGTCTCTATAGCCTTGTCGTAAAGCATTTGCTCAATATAAATTTTTGCTAGTGTCTCGGATACCAGATCATTATCATCCTCGGCACTTTTTTTAGCTTTATTCTCATTATCTATCTGCTCTGGTTTTGGCGGACTGATTTGAGGATCTTTTTTAATGAAGTTTTCAATGATCTCATCTCCCTTACTAGGATTTCTGAAGTTTTCTGTAGTGTAACCTTCTTCATCGCTATTAAAAGGACTTTGCAGATGGAATATGTGTTCTACATACTGATGCTGCAATTCACCAGGCCTTTGCATATTTGCAGGCTGTGTTTCTCCTTCTTGCTTTCCCTTTTTAGGAGAAGCATAAGGCTGGAATATTTGTTGATGTTCTTTCCTGGTTTTGGCCAGCCACCATAAGAATGTATAAGGAAGTTGATCATCATCATATTTACTGATCACAATAGGTTCTTCCTGTTTTGTAGGTTCCGGTGCTGGTGAAGCTTTGAAATCAGGATGTTCCTGATCTGGGATCACTGTCTCTGCTACAAAATTCTCCTGAAAGGCAAAGAAATCTGAAGAGACAATATTTTCAATAACCATATCATCAACCTCTTCTTTTTCTGCTGATGATCCTGGGCCGTTATCAATCTCCTGAGATTTGAAATTGTTTAAGTCAATCTCGGTGATTTCTTCGAAAACTTCCTGATCATCAGTTTCTTGTTCTGCTTGGGGCTCAAGTTGAACTTCATCTATTGCGGATACCTCAATAGGTTCGGGTTGATCGCTAGTTTGAGCCGGAGAAAGATGAACGATATTAAAATCGGTACGTGCAGATTCTTTATCACCATGTAAGAAATGATGAAGTTGCTGCCCATTGGTATATAAAGCGGCTGTTGCCAGATTGTTATTTTGTTCTGGCGACTGTAGCGTAGCTCTGGCAATTAATAAGTGTAACGGCTGAAAATAAGGATATAGCAATGCTAAATCTTTTAACACAGGAGCATTTTCCCTGGTTACACTTTCAGGCTTGGAAAGCCATTCCGCCAGTTGTTGTTTGATATCTAATTCCTGCTCCACGTTGCTAAGTTAATAATTGATCTTTAATTAGCCTACCATTGTGCAAAAGCCCTGTTAAAAATATCCTCTGTAAGCTGAGCAGTAACGTCTTTAATTAATCCTTGTTCCATAGATTGAAGACTTCCTGTTAGCTTAAATACTTTATATCTTGAAAATGTCTCTTCAAAACTCTGTTTAGGATTCAGGTTGTTCGTATATTTTACAGAAACAGAGATGGTGAGTCTGTTTGCTCCTGCTACAGGATTATTGTTATCAGTGATCGCTTCTGGTGTAACACTGTATCCCGTAATGTTTCCAGAGAAAACACCATGAGGATCATTTGCATTAATACTTAAACTGGTTTGATTACGTATCCTTGTTTTTAGTTCTTCAGTAAACTGTGAACTTAAGTATGGTACTACCAGGGGAGCATTGTTTTCAAAAACCTGTACATTGACAGTCTTCATTTCTGCAGGAATTGAAGCTCCGTTTAAGGCGATCTTACATCCGCTAAGTGCAATGGCCAACAAAAACAATATGGATAATCTTTTCATCTTAATTTAAGTTCAGTTCTTTAATTTTTCTGTATAAAGTACGTTCTGAAATACCTAATTCCTGTGCAGCAAATTTGCGTTTACCTTTATGCTTTTTTAATGCCTTTTTAATCAGATCAGACTCTTTGTCTACAAGTGAAAGAGATTCTTCTACCTCTTCTGCATCTTGTGTGTAGTTGTAATCAACTGGTGAACTCTGAGATGGATTCTTGATAGTCAGGGTAGCTTCATGTCCATCTGTCTGATCTACATCCTGATAAAGCTGATTGATATAATGCGGGTTATCAGCAATTATATGAGCTGTGTTTCCTCCACTTTGAATAATTTCGGCAACTAACTTTTTCAGTTCCATCATGTCCTTCTTCATGTCAAAAAGGACTTTATAAAGAATGTCTCGTTCTGTAAAATCTTCCTTCCCTGGATTGTTTATTGCCATAGGTAAATTGGCCGCACTTTCATTTGGGATGTAATTTAATAATGCAGAGGCACTTACATTTCTTTCTTTCTCCAGCACACAAATCTGTTCAGCTATATTCTTTAGCTGCCTTACGTTTCCTGGCCAGCTGTAATTGCTTAAGATTTGTATCGCTTCAGGCTCAAGTTGTATACCCGGACTTCTATATTTATCACTGAAGTCGGCAGAGAATTTTCTAAACAACAGATATATATCTTCTTTTCGCTCATGAAGTGCGGGTATGCGTAGTGGAACTGTGTTTAACCTATAATACAGATCTTCACGGAATTTGTTCGATTTAACCCTATTGTATACATCTACGTTTGTTGCAGCAATAATACGTACGTCGGTTTTTTGTACTTTGGATGAACCTACACGCAGGTATTCACCACTTTCAAGGATTCTTAATAAACGTGCTTGTGTACCAAGGGGCAATTCTGCAACTTCATCTAAAAAAATAGTCCCCCCATTAGCAACTTCAAAGTAGCCCTTACGGGCTTCGTGGGCACCTGTAAAGGAGCCCTTTTCATGTCCGAAAAGTTCTGAATCGATAGTTCCTTCAGGAATAGCACCACAGTTTACGGCAATGAAAGCTCCATGCTTGCGAGTACTCAATTGATGAATGATATGCGAGAAAACCTCTTTACCACTACCACTTTCTCCTGTTATTAATACAGACATATCAGTTGGTGCAACCTGTCTGGCTATATCTATCGCACGGTTTAGTAGCGGAGAGCCTCCTATAATTCCAAAGCGGTTTTTAATATCTTGTATATCCATTTAAAGTGTCTCTTTGGCTTGTTTAAGATTGTTTCTCTTCATCAACCACTCTTCCTATTAAAGTAGCAGACGTGCAACTTTCTATATAAACATACGCATATGTTCCTGGTTTTACTTTTTCTGTAACTGGAAAAACAACCATTGCATTTTCGTCATTTCTACCCCTATATTCTTTTTCAGATTTTTTAGAAAAGCCTTCGATTAATACTTTCACTGTTTTCCCAACAAATTCTTGTAAACAGGCTAAAGAGTCTTCTTGTTGCTTTTTGAAAATCTCTGCTAAGCGGCGTGCTTTTACATCCTCCGGTACATCATCCTTATACTTACGTGCAGCCAAGGTTCCAGGACGTTCTGAGTAAGAGAAAGTATATGCAAAATTATACCTGGCATAATGCATGATGCTTAACGTATCCTGATGCTCTTCCTCGGTTTCAGTACAGAAACCAGCAATAATGTCTGCAGAGATCGCACAACCTGGTATAATACGTCTAATCGCATCAATCCTGTTCATGTACCACTCACGTGTATAAGTCCGATTCATCAAGGCTAGAATCCTTGAGTTACCAGATTGCACGGGAAGATGTATATAATTGCAAATGTTGTCGTACTTTTTTATCGTATACAATACTTCATCGGTAATGTCTTTTGGGTGAGAAGTAGAAAAACGAATTCTTAATTCCGGACTAATTTCCGCAACCATGCTCAGTAATTGAGCAAAGTTTACTTCAGCATGCTCAATCCCGGCTTTTAAACGGTGGGTAGGTAGTTCGCTTTCTTTACTTAGCGCATCTAATAATGCATCACCGGTTAATGTATTGATTTCGTCTTTAAGGTCGTCTGATTTTGTTTTTTCAGTTTGAGATTGACTCCACTGGTAAGAATCAACATTTTGACCTAATAAAGTTACTTCTCTATATCCACGATCGAAAAGATCTTTTGCTTCTGCTAAGATAGAATGCGGATCACGGCTCCTTTCGCGCCCCCTTGTAAAGGGTACTACACAAAATGAGCACATGTTATCGCAGCCACGCATAATAGAAATAAAAGCAGTAATGCCATTTCCATTTAAACGAACCGGACTGATGTCTGCGTAAGTTTCCTCACGGGATAACAATACGTTAATCGCTTTATGACCGCTTTCTACCTCACTTAATAATTGTGGAAGTTCACGATAAGCATCAGGACCAACGACTACATCAACCAACTTTTCTTCTTCAAGAAATTTTGATTTCAGACGTTCAGCCATACAACCTAGTACGCCTACAATCAATTTAGGGTTCCTGCGTTTTTCAGCACCGAATTGCGACAGCCTGTTACGTACGCGCTGCTCTGCATTTTCACGAATAGAGCAGGTGTTTATAAATACGACATCAGCCTCTTTATAGTCACCGGTAGTTTCAAAGCCTTGATCTAATAAAATAGAAGCGACAATCTCACTATCAGCAAAATTCATCTGGCAACCATAGCTTTCAATATACAGTTTCCTTCCATTACGCACTAAAGGTGCATCTATAACCAAAGCTTCTCCCTGGCGTTCTTCATCGTGTGTTTTATCTGTAAGCTGTAAATCAATCATAAATGGTTAACATTATTATGGGCATCAAAAATACAGAATTTAATTTAAAAATGACAGATTGGCAGTAATGGAAATGCCACAAAACATTTTTGTGGCGTCGAAATTGTTAGAACTGGTTATATGCATTGGTTTTTTTACAAAAATGGCTCGGGGAAGTATAGACCTAAAAAGTGGGTAATTGTACTTCTAATATTGATTTTTATCAGTTCTGTAGGGTTTTTATTACTTATGTTAAGATGGAAACCGATGATCTCTCAAAAACTTAAAGATGGAGTGTATAATCGCTCTTTTCATCTTTATAAACTCGATTTTGAAGACATTAGTATGAATGTCCTAACTGGGACTGTAGCGCTTCACGAAGTGTCCTTAATTCCAGATACTTCTGTTTATAATCAGCTTAAAGAACTAAGAGTTGCTCCAGCTAATTTGTTTCATGTAAAGCTTAAAAAACTGCAATTAAATAGGGTTGCCTTGTTGACTGCATATTTTAAAAGAGATGTAGAGATAAAGTCGATCATTATGGATAATCCATCGATCAATATGACTCATTATACTATTAAGAAACCTCCTGTTGAGATCAATGAAGATAAAACGCTATATGAGCTTATTTCTAACAGGGTCAAATCTATTGATGTTAAGGCCATCAAAATCATTAATGCAGATTTCGATTATATTAATGGAGATAATGGAAGGAAAATGCATGGTGTTAAAAATTTAAGTATAAACGTTAATGAGTTCCGATTGGATTCAGTTTCTCAGTTTGATACCACAAGATTCTATTATGCAAAGGATATAGGAATGAAACTGATAGGGTATAAATCATTAAGTAAAGATAAAATGTATACCATTAAAGTTGATACAATCAGCGGTTCCGCACTGCGTAAAGGTGTCGATATTAAGGGACTCCAAATGATTCCAATGCATCCGGATCTTACTTTCACGCGTAAATATCGTTATGGAAAGGACCGTTATGACCTCAAGTTTAATACAATCAGTTTGGAGGGTGTGAACTTTTCTCTACTAAATGCAGAAGGAAAACTACAGGCAGATTCTTTGAAAATAGGGCCAGCAACAGTAAATATTTTTGTTAATCGAGAGTTGCCTCCTCCTCCGGGTTTAGACAAAGTAAAGAACTTTCCTCACGTCGCGTTAAAACGTTTAACTATCCCAACTATTATTAATGTTGTGGAATTAAAGAATATTGACCTTGCCTATACAGAATATAACCCCATTAGTCAGAAAAGAGGAACAGTATATTTTCAGAATCTAAGTGGAGAGATTGCTAATGTTACCAATGATACCCTGGCACTTGCTAAGAATAATCATGCGGTAGCAAATCTTACTGCTCTAGTGATGAAAACAAGCCGTATAAATGTACAGATAGATTTTAATCTTACGGATAAGAATGCTGCATTTAGCTATAATGGGAATGTAGCACCAATGAATTTGCAGGTTTTAAGTCCTATGGCACAAAATATGGGCCTTGTCGGTATAGAAAGTGGGAAAATGCAGAAAGCCGATTTCAATATACGTGCTAATGCAAAAGGCTCTTCTGGTACAGTTCATTTTTACTATACTGATCTTAAAATCAACTTGCTGAAAGAAGGGGAATTGGGAATGCCACCAAAAAAGAAAGGTTTTTTGTCCTTCCTGGCTAACAAGGTGCTGATAAAAGATGCAAATCCCAGCAAGGATGAACCTGCACGAACGGCAAATATTACCTTTGAAAGAACTCCGGCAGCATCTTTCTTTAACATGATGTGGAAAAGCATTTTTATCGGAATGCGTGAAACGGTAGGCCTCGCAGTCGTTCCTGTTAAAACACCTGAACAGGCCATGGAGAAAATTAAGGAGAAGAAGGAAGAGAGATTAGAACAAAGAAAAAAGAGTAAAGAAAAGGAAGCAAAGATTAAAGATTAAGCGCCTTGTCTCTTCCCGCTAAATATGTATATTAGGCTAAACGACTTACTTGCTTATGGCCGTAGAAGCTGGAAAGAAATATATGATCTTAAGATGGTTTGCTGCTTCTTTGCTGTTCGTAGCGTTATTGCTAACAGCTTTTACATTGTATTTGGGAGCTAAACTTAAACCTATTTTTACATCCAAGATAAAGGAGTTGGTTCTGGAAACAACAGATAGCCTTTATCGAATAGAGTTTTCGGGGGTTAATGTCAATGCACTTACTGGAATATCATCATTAACGGATGTTACAATTATGCCGGATACTGCGGTTTACCATCGCATGATTACCACCAGAAAAGCACCTAATAATCTGTATCATATAAAACTTAAAAAACTGGCTATCCGCAATTTCCATCCCTGGCGTTTATGGAGGGATAAACGGTTAAATATTGACCTTCTGTTGTTTGATAACCCATATGTTGAAATGGTGAACAGGCAATTTGATTTTAATGATCAAAAACTCCCTCAACCTAAGCAATCTCCTTATGATTACATTTCAAAATATCTTAAAGAACTGCGTATTCAAACTGTAGATTTTAAGAATGCAAGTTTTAAATACGTTAATAATAATGGTGAAAAACCTGAAATTGATGCTATTGAAAATTTAAATGTAACGCTTAAGGATTGGCTTATAGATGCTAATTCTGCTAAGGATGAGAGTAGGATTTATCTCCTAAAAGATGTGGTCATCAACCTGAATAATTATAGTTATTCAACTCCCGATAGCTTATACTACATTAAATTTAACCAACTTGATTTCGCTTCTTCTTCCGGGATATTAAATGTTAAAAACTTTAATGTAGAGCCGCGTTATTCAGAGCGCGAGTTTGGAAGTGATTTGGGGTACGCGAAAGATCGGTATAACATGCAGATCAGTGATATTGGTTTTACAGGAATTAATTTACCTCTGTATATATTAAAACACGAATTGTTTGCTAAAGAAATGAATATTGCAAATGGGTCTCTGGCAGTAGTAAATAACAATACGTTACCTAGAAAAGTAGAGATCAAAAAGGGGCAATTTCCGCATCAATTACTTCAAAGAGCTCAGGATAAACTAAGTATAGAAAAGCTGAACATAAAGAATGTTGACATAAGTTACGCGGAGTTTGATAAGGATGGACAAAATAAGGGTATTGTTACTTTTGAACGAACCTGGGGAACAATTTCTAATGTAACCAACGACGAGAAGATTAAAGCCAAAAATCACTTTATGGAAGCTAATCTGAGCTCTTCACTAATGGGATCGGGTAAATTGAATGTGGATCTCAAGTTTGATCTTACTGCAAAGAATGGTGATTTTTCTTATTCCGGAAGCTTAAATAATATGGAGGGAAAAGCGCTAAATCGTATTACCAGGCCTCTTGGATTAGTGAAGTTTAATAGTGGATATATTAATAAACTGGAGTTTGATATTCAGGCTAATGACCATTTGGCGAAAGGGGAAGTGACCTTTGCTTATAAGGACCTTTCTGTGTCGCTATTAAAGAAAGCAAAAGGGGAGGGCCGACTTGTAAAACAAGGGTTGATGTCTTTTCTTGCAAATGCATTAATCATCAGGTCTGATAATCCTGATGCTAATGGAGTATTGATTAAAGCTCCGGTTATGCACGAGCGCATAGAAACAGCTTCTTTTTTTAATTTTATCTGGAAAACGCTACTTCAGGGAGTAAAATATAGTGTAGGACTTACTCCACAAAAGGAAAAAGAGATAAAAGCTAAGATAGCTAGCTTTGAAAAGAGAAAAGCGGATAGGCAAGAGCGTATTAAGAGGAGGGAGCAACGTCTTAGGAAAAGGGATTAACGAAATAAAGGATAAGGATTAAAATAAAATAGGCGCCATTATTCAAAGGCGCCTATATATTCTTTATTTGTAATCTATAGATTACAAAACCCAATTCCAGCCAAACTCGTCTGGAATTAATCCGTAACGGATGTCGTTAAGGGTTTTAGCAATTCCTGCAGAGATAGTGCGTGTTGAAGGATCAGTTAGCGTATAAACTTTACCCTGGTAACCAATCTGTCCAATAGGTGTAACGGTTGCTGCTGTTCCTGCTGCAAAAGCATCAGTAAGGCTTCCATTTTCAATACCTTCAATGATCTCTTTTACACTTATACGTCTTTCCTCAACTTCAATACCTGCTTTTTTAGCCAATTGAATAATTGTATCACGGGTTACACCATCTAAAACAGTACTTCTAACTGAAGGAGTTACCAATTTACCATTGATCACAAAGATCAGGTTAGCTGTTCCAGCTTCTTCAATATATTCATGAGATGCAGCATCAGTCCAGATCAATTGATCAAAACCTTCTTTTTGAGCTTCAGCAAATGGGAATAAGGAACGTGCATAGTTTCCAGCAGTTTTGGCATAACCAACACCACCATCATCTGCACGTGTATATTCTGTTTCAATTTTAACTTTTAATGCTTTGCTGTAATATGGACCAGTAGGTGTAGTTAACAAAGCAAAGATATATTTATCAGAAGGCTTAACCCCTAGATAAGGGTCGGTTGCAAACATTACCGGACGAATGTATAAAGAATAATCTTCTTGTGCAGGAACCCATTTTTCATCAATATCGATCAATGCTGCAATACCTTGCATAAAGATTTCTTTAGGAATAGCTGGCATAGACATACGTGCGGCCGACTTATTGAAACGCTCAAAGTTTTTCTCTGGTCTGAATACACTGATTTTACCATTAGCCTGACGATATCCCTTCATACCTTCAAAAATAGCTTGTCCATAATGTAACGCAGAAATAGCCGGACTCATTGGGATTGGACCATAAGGCAGGACCTGTAGGTTTGACCACTGGCCGTTATCATATTCCGCAATAAACATATGGTCAGAAAATACCTTCCCAAAAGGCAACTGAGAAAAATCAGTTACTGTAAGTCTGCTGTTTTCAGCTTTTGTGATCGTTATATCAAGTGTATCATTCATTGTAGTAGTAATTACTTATTGCAAATTTAACAAAAATTGCCTTCACAGTGGTCATTATTAGTGAGATATTTATTCATTTGTTAATGAATAAAGCCGCCCATATGTAGCCATCAAAAAGTTTAACCGGGTGTCGGCCTATTACATTACACTTTTTGATATCAAGGTTCTCAGCTAAAAGTACTGTATTTCTTAAGTCGGCTTCATCTGCGGTTTCTTTTACCTCAAAACATCTTTCCTGATCCAGGATGAAATCAATTTCTTTTCCAGTTTTCAACTGATAATAGTTAATAGCTCCCTTGTGGTGTAGCTGGTTAAAAATGGCGTTTTCAAAAAGGGCACCACTGCCTGCTTCACCAGAAATTGAGGCAATCCCATTATCTAGAAAATATATCTTTTTTGCCTTGGTGATTTCTCTGTCTGGGCTTTTTGACAATACAGGTATAGTGCGGATTAAGTAACTTTGTTCCAATAAATCCATGTAGTTCTCTACAGTATATCTGGATATACCTGTTAAGCTGGTTAACTTAGATATATCTAGTTTTGTGCCTATTCGTATTGATAATAGTTTTATTAACTTGTACAGATTGGTGGGATTTCTGATATCGGAGAGCAGAGCTATATCAAAATTGATGTAGCTACTGATGATATCCTGTATCATGTCTTTCTTTTCATTAATAGAGTTTGATAAGACAACCTCAGGAAATCCCCCGTAATTGATATAGGTTTCATAATAACCTTTTAGCCTCTCATACTCTGTCCGCACAAATTTTTCTGCACTATTTAATGTAATCTTTGTCTCCAGAACCCCATTGAATGAAAGTAATTCAGTAAAACTAAGTGGGTAAATATTGGATTTCATCAATAACAATTAATACCTTTTCAGTGAAATTTGCACCCCGTTGAGTTAGAGAATAGATGATGGTCTCATAGTTGATCTCCGAAAACAAAAGACGATTATCCATTCGTTCTAAGTCAAAATAATATTTTTGAGCTATTGACGATTCCATCATCAATTGTTTTACCAATGTGGTTTTTCCCGTACGTCTCATTCCCGTTAAAACAGTGATCTGTTTTTTGTCGAGATGGGCATAAAGAGAAGGATAAACGCTCCTTTTGTGAAAATTCCTAGTACTATTTTGTAAATGATTTGCAAATATAGTAACACTATTTTATAAATGTATTTTGAAAATAGTATTACTATTTATGTTTTTTATTTGTAAAATAGTATAAATTGTTGTTAGCGAAGTTCCTTTAAAACACTAAGCACCCAGCCCTTGCCCCATTCTTCCATTTGCTCTTCAGTCCACAAAAACGGATAGAAAATTCTTTTTTGAAAGCGCGGAGGCAAGTATTTTTGCCAGTTGGTACCACCGGTTGCTGCAATATCAACAGGATCGCGCTCCAAATACCTGACTGCAGATTTATAATGCGATAATGGCCATTCCACGTTTACAAATAAATCAAGCTTTCTCAGTTCCTCGGCCAGGGCAGTTACATCATACCCCTCACCATGAAATTTATGGTAAAGTGCACTAAAATTACTTTGCTGCCTGTCCTTTATAAGTTGTAAAAACTGAGCTGCGTATTTATTGATAAACTGTTTTAGTGTAAGCGTTTGTTTACCGGTTGCTAATTCTGTAGCACCAAATTTCCAGTATATGTATTCAAACTGTTCTTCAATTGTAGCATTTGCCAGCTCTTCTCTTTTGCTCTTATCTATTAATCGGCTAAAATCTGAGGCAGAAATTTCAATCATCCGATATTGACCAGACTGAAAGCCACTTGCTGGTAATAAAGACATACGGAATTTCAGAAATTGATCCTTTTCCATTCCATCAACCATGACTTCAAAAGAAGTCGTTAATGCATTAAAGTAAGCATTAATGCGTTTTACTCTTGTAGTAAAAAACTCAACAGTTAAATCTGGATGTTCTGCTACCTGTTTAAACTCATGTAAGGAAAGCTTAAAGTAAAGCTCCGTAATCTGATGGTACATGATAAAGATCTCTTCATCTGGGAAGGGAGTCTTTGGATTTTGCAGACTTAATAAGGTATCGAGGTGGATATAATCCCAATAAGTTAAAAAATCTGCATATAATAAACCGTCCAGGTAAGATGCCATATCCTGCCCCATGGCAGCATACTTTTCCTGTAGCTTATCCAGTTTTTCTTTAATCTGTGGTGTAAGTTCCATTTAATAAGTTAGTTTACCACAAATGTAAGGAATGGATGGCTTACCCTGTTAATACAGTACCCTGAATTTTATAGTATGTTCAATCTTCTTTAAGAATTTAAACAATTGCTTATCGTATTCCGTGTTGATGTCAGTAATTACATAACCAATGCTCGAATTGGTCATCAGGAACTGACCAACAATATTAATATCGTGATAAGCAAAAGCGGTATTGATTTTCGCCATAATCCCAGGTACGTTTTTATGGATGTGGATCAGCCTGTGTGACTTATCTATTCTCGGCAATTGCAGATTCGGGAAATTACTACTCAAATGTGTGGTGCCAGTATTCATGAAGTCGATTATCCTTTTAGGAATAAACATATTGTTATGTGGGTTACCTTTAGGGTCATCAAAAACCACAATTCCCTGTTCGGTACACTTCTGCAGATCGATCTTGTTTTTTGAATTTCCAAGATAACCAATCGTCTTTAATGTAACAGCTCTTTCTAATTGGTTTTTTGTTATTTTTTCTCCATCAGCAAGTAACATCATATGTACATCCGCAACATATTTCTCTTCGAAGCTGGTCTTATGACGGATAGAAAAACCATCTTTCTTCAATAGCTCAATACTTTTAGGATCTACTTCACCGATAATCAAGCATAAAATCCTGTTTTTGGGGTAGGAGATAGCTCTAGGCAGATTATTAACATATAAGAACTCATCAAAACTCGGAGTAACGTGATCTGCTCTTTCAACGATGCTTTCTCTGGAAATATTTTCAGTAAAAGCATAGAATTTTTTAATTAAGCCACTCTCACGAAGCTGAAAATCAGAGTAACCATCACCAATGCCGTACAAATCGCCTTCAAGGTTCATTTGCTGCATTAGTTTTACTTTTCCACCCTCTTCACTTAAAGGATTGGAATGGTCATAATCTATAATTTTTCCATCTCCAGTAGTTACAAAAGTATTGGCATAAATGTTCTCTTTTTTAATGTGATACTGACTTACAACCGGGGTAATAAACTCTTTAAAACCACCAGAAACAATGAGTACTTCGTCAGCATGTTTTTTAAAGAACTCAGCATTACGTGAAAATGAAGCAGATACTTTCTTTTTAAGTACTTTGATCAGTTGTTTCAAATGATCTTCTGTAGCTTCCAGCAGCTTTACCCTTTGTGCCAAACTTTCACCAAATGAAAGCTTTCCTTCCATTGCAAGATTGGTGTAGTCTTCAATTTTTTGAAAAATAGCGTCCTTTTCAGGATGCTTACTTAGAGAGATTCTTGCAAGCTCATCTAAAGCTTCAACTTGGGTAAATGTACTGTCAAAATCTATGATGTAAAAATTCTTCTGCTTCATCCTTTAAGGAGTAATGGTATTAGGTGGTTATATGGTGCTAATAATTGCCTCAAAGATAGGAAACGATTATGGTTTTTTGCCAAAATTGGAAGAAAATGAATAAAACGCTGATACTTTCGTAAGAATTAATGAAAAATGTAATTCAGATGGAAATTAAGAATGCTGTTTACAAATCTCTTCTATACTTTGTTTTAGCGGTTTGAAATTTATACCAATGGTTTTTTTAATCTTTTCATTGCTGTAGAGACTTTCATTTAGGCTGCTTCTGGCTGCATCACTGGTTAGTGAGGCTGGTTTTCCTGTAAATAAGGAGCCTAGTTTAGCAGCTCTCCAGGCAATGTTTAACATCCATGGTTTTGCTTCTTTAGATGGAGCTTTAACACCATACCCTGCAGCAATTTCTCCGAAAAATTGTTTGTAATGGTAATTTTCTGAAGAGATGGTAAAACGTTCAGCGGTTTCATTACTGTTCATTAAAGCAATCATGCATTTGGCAACATCTGTGACATCAACAATTCCTGTTGCACCTCTTGTATAATAAGAAAGGCCATCTTTTACCAGTTTGAAGATCGCGCCGCTACCTTCAAAACCCGCTCCTTTGCCAATAATTACACTCGGATTTACAATAACGGCATCAAGTCCTTCGGATATCCCCCTCCAGACTTCCATTTCGCCTTCATATTTAGAAATTGCATAAGAATGAGCTTTAGCGTCATACTCCCAGAAATCCGCTTCGGTAATTAATGCACCTTTTTTAGCATTACCTAAAGCGGCAACAGAGCTAACGTGCAGTAACCGGACATTCAATTCCTGGCACAAATTCACAATATTGCTGGTTCCTTCAATATTAATCTTAAGCAACTTTGCTTTGTCTTTTGGGTTAAAAGAAACAAGGGCGGCACAATGGTATACCTGGTCTACACCATCGAATGCTTCTTCAAGATCAGATAGATCATTAATGTCGGCAATTGCCCATTCAATCAGCTGGTTGTCCTTAAGTAAATCAGGAATAACAGACTGTTTACGCTTCAATGCTTTGAGCTTTATGCCTTGGGCAGTTAACTGATGAATAAGCTCAGCTCCTAAAAACCCAGTGGCACCGGTAACCAATATCATTTCACTTTTTTTAGGATGTTCATTAATATATGCGCCCAAAAATAGATATTTGATGGCATACATTATATTACAATATGTCTTTATCAGATTTTTTTTCTCCCGTAAACCCCGATGATTTTACACCAAAACAGGGATTCTATACCAGTCAGCTAGGTTTAAAGGTTGGATTCTTTACCGATAAATTCCCTGATCTGGAGGGAAAAGAATACGATATTGCCATTTTTGGGGTACAAGATGATCGTGCCGCAGTAAATAATGAAGGCTGTGCGCTTGCCCCGGACTATTTTAGAGCACAATTTTATAGCTTGAATGAGGGAGCATTTACTACCCGCATAATCGATTTGGGAAACATTAAAGCAGGAGCTTCCATCTCTGATACTTATATCGCGCTAAAGATGGTTGTTTCTGAACTGATCAAATTAGATATTGTACCGATTATTATAGGCGGGGGACAAGACCTGACCTATGCGCAGTATCTTGCTTATGAGAGCCTGGAGCAAAAGGTAGATCTGGTAGTAGTCGACAGTAAGTTTGATCTTGATGAAGAAGATCAGGATGGTCTTGCAGCCAAATCAGATACTTATCTGAACAAAATACTTTTACATCAACCAAATTATCTGTTCAATTTTAGCAATATTGGTTATCAGACTTACTTTGTGAATCAAGATAGCTTAAAGGTGATGAGCAAGCTTTATTTTGATGTTCACCGTCTGGGAGAATTTTCTAATGATATTACCATTACTGAACCTATAATCCGTAATGCAAGTATGATCAGTTTCGATATGGGGGCTATACGTTCATCTGATGCAGGAGCCAATGCTAATGCCAGTCCTAATGGCTTTTATGGGGAACAGGCCTGTGCTATTGCCCGTTATGCTGGGATGAGTGATAAGTTAACTTCCATTGGTTTTTATGAGTTTAACCCTGCTTTTGATCAGAATGGACA
The DNA here is from genome assembly GCF_041645105.1 of Pedobacter sp. GTDB lineage: Bacteria > Bacteroidota > Bacteroidia > Sphingobacteriales > Sphingobacteriaceae > Pedobacter. Next base: position 805,143 of record NZ_JBAZQQ010000001.1, on the reverse strand, counting down.
GACTGCAATGCTTCTTGCACAAATGGTCTGGTATTTTGTGGATGGATATTATAACCGTAAAAAGGATTTTCCGTTAACGCCGAAATCTCATTACATAATTTATAGGGCAAGCCTGAACGATGGATCAGGGGAAATGCTTTTTGTCAAAAGTAAAAAATCTGATCGCTGGTGGATGCAGGTGCCATATCCGACAGGAATGTCTAAAAATGAACGCTTTCATCTTGTGCCTTGTCGTTACGACGATTATACCACTGCTGTGAATGGTGAAATGCCTGATCTTTGGTGGCGAACCTTCCAAAAGCTACTATAATATTACAATAAACTATGCGTTATATTTTAGGTCTATTCTTTACATTTGAACTTAGAATAACCAAACTTATTATTTCAAAAAAGAATACTATGAAGAAGATCGCATTGATCGCCGCTTGTTTATTGCCTGTTGCCGTAATGGCTCAAGGCCAAGGAAAATTCACCGTCAACGGTAAGGTTGGCAACTTAGGTTCGCCTGCAAAAGCATATTTGGCTTATGGCCCAAGAGCCAGCCAGGTTATCGATTCAGTAAATATTGTTGGAGGTAAATTTGCTTTTACCGGTTCAGTAGCTGGAGTAACACAGGCCTCAATTAGGATTAAACATGATTCAGCTCCTGCACAACGTGGTGTAGCGACTGATGCGATCATGCTTTACCTGGAGCCAGGTGCAATACAAGTTGTATCTACTAAGGATTCTGTAAAATATGCAACTATATCTGGTTCAAAAGTAAATGATGATAATGCAAAATATAAAGCATTAACTAAGTCGGCCAGCGAAAAAAATATGGCGTTAATGAATGAGTATTATAGCAAAACACCAGAACAACGCAAGGATGAGGCTTATATGAAGACTGTTTATAGTCGTGATGAAGCTATCAGAAAAGAAATGGATGCGCTGAACAAACAGTTTTATGCTGCTAACTTAAATTCTTATGTAGGTTTAGTAGCTTATAAACAAACTATGGATATTGATGCTGATCTTAAGGGAACAGAAGCAGAATTCAATAAGTTTTCTGCTGCAGTAAAAGCATCTGATCTGGGTAAAAGTATTGCTCAGGAAATTGCTTCTGCACAAAAAACAGGTGTAGGTCAAATGGCTATGGATTTCACACAGAATGATGTGAATGATAAACCGGTTAAATTATCTGATTTCCGTGGAAAGTATGTATTGCTTGACTTCTGGGCTTCATGGTGTGGTCCATGTCGTGCTGAAAACCCTAACGTAGTAAAAGCTTTTAATGCTTTTAAAGATAAAAACTTTACTGTTCTAGGGGTTTCATTGGATAATCCTGGTAAGAAACAAAATTGGTTAGATGCTATTGAAAAAGATGGTTTAACCTGGACACAACTATCTGATTTGAAAGGTTGGGATAATGCAGCTTCAAAAATGTACGGTGTACGTGGTATTCCTGCAAACTTCCTAATTGATCCATCAGGTAAAATCATCGCTAAAAATATTAGAGGTGAGCAATTGCAAACAAAACTTGCAGAGATTCTAGGAAAGGGAAAATAAGCATTTTCCTTTCACAAATGTAAAAAAGGGCGAATAGCTCGGGTTTTCCGGGCTATTCGCCCTTTTTTGTTGATTTACTAATGTATTATTTAAAGGAATGAATACAGGATAACTACAAGATAATCACTATCTAACTACTAGGTTGCGCTACCCTTGAGCTACCCTTGCGATAGGGTTAAACTACCTTAGGGGTATCTCAACGGTAGCGTAACGGTAGTTCAAGGGTAGCGCAACCCTGTATTCATCCTGTAATTATATACTTATCATCTTGTAATTATTTCAAGGTCTGGTAGGTTTTATAACACTTTCTTGTGTAGTTTGCTTTGTTCTATGCTTAATGTAGTTTTGGTTTTGAGATTGATAATCTTTAAATTGCGCAGGTAGAAAGACAAGATTATGAGAAGATATATTTTAGTTGTAGCGTTGTTGTTAGCTGTTAATTTGCATGGAAAAGCACAGCAACCAAAGATGCCTACAGCTCAGGAGATGACTGTTAAGAATGTAGACGAGTTGGAAAAGAGACTGAAATTAACTCCAACTCAGAAAAGTGTAATTTATAATTACGTATTCGATATGTCTAAGCAGCAATTGGAGCTAATTAAAAGGCAACAAGCCGGTACATCAAAGGAAGATGACGTAACTAAGTTCTATAAGCTTCAGAATGATACAAATGATAACATCAGGACAATCTTAAAAGGAGATCAGTTACCAGAGTTTGAAAAGGTATTAGAAGATCGCTTGAATGGTGGTAATACTAAGAAAAAGAAGAAAAAAGGTAAGAAAGGAAAAGAAGAGGAAGAAGAAGTGGTTACAGGGATTTCCGGATTGAAATTGAAACCTTAATTTTATTCTGTCTTTTAAAGATATAGAATAGCATAAACTTAAAAGGGTCTAAACAATTAGCTTAGACCCTTTTCTTATTTAAGATACCCTGTTTTATACCAGGTCAAATCCGATATCTTCTCTAAAGTATTTACCGTCGAAATAAATGCGGGCTGCGTCAGCTGTTGCTGATTGTAAGGCTTCGAATTGACTATCCTGCAAGCTTGATATCGCTAAAACACGTCCGCCATTAGTTTTCACTACGCCTCCTTCAAGTGCTGTTCCAGCATGGAATACATGAGACTGACGTACATTTTCAATTCCACTGATCGCTTTCCCTTTTTCGTAATCACCTGGGTATCCACCGGCAACTATCATTACTGTTGCTGCATTTTTAGGGCTGATGTTTAATTTATAGTCTTTCAGTTTTCTCTTCGCCGTAGCCATGAATAGTTCTACAAGATCATTTTCAATTCTCAACATCACGCTTTCCGTTTCCGGATCACCCATGCGGCAATTGTATTCTATAATCATTGGTTTGTCGCCAACTTTAAATAAACCGAAAAATATAAAGCCCGTATAATCAATTTTGTCCTTTTTAAGACCATTAATTGTTGGTTTGATGATGCTTTCTTCTACAGCATCAAGGAACTTTTTGTCGGCAAATGGAACTGGAGAAACAGAACCCATACCTCCTGTATTTAAACCAGTGTCAGCCTGACCAATCTTTTTATAATCTTTTGCTTCTGGTAAAATTACATAGTTGTCGCCATCAGTAAGTACAAATACCGAGAGCTCAATTCCTGTTAGATATTCTTCTATTACAACAAGTGAGCCTGCTGTACCAAATTTACCTCCAAGCATCAATTGCAATTCGTCTTTAGCCTCAGCTACAGTCTGACAAATAACTACGCCTTTACCAGCGGCTAATCCATCTGCTTTCAATACGATTGGTAAACTATGGTTCTCCAGGTAAGCCAGCCCTTGCTGCAAAGTTTCGTTGGTAAACGATTCGGATGCAGGTGTAGGGATGCCATGGCGTGCCATAAATTGTTTAGAGAAATCTTTACTACCTTCCAGAATGGCGCCTTCTTTTTTCGGGCCTATTACGGGGATTTTTGACAGCTCATCATCATTGATAAAGAAATCGTGAATTCCATTTACAAGAGGCTCTTCAGGACCAACAACTACCAGGTCTATGTTTTCTTTAAGGACCAGCGCTTTTACAGCATCGAAGTTATTGGGATTAATGTTTATGTTTTTACCATAAGCATTTGTGCCGCCATTACCTGGTGCGATAAACAGTTGTGAGCATTGCGAAGACTGGCTGATCTTCCAGGCAAAAGCACTTTCTCTGCCGCCGGAACCTAATAATAAGATATTCATCTATGTCTGATTTGTTGTTTTAATTGTGATGCAACGTGTATCGACAGCAAATATACCGCTTTAGCTAAATTATTACAGTTTATTTCAAATAATGAAGTCTTATGCCAAAGTTATAACTGCAAAAAGACCGGCAGCTGAAATAATAACCCATAAAACAGTTCCTTGTAAAAAAGGATTTAGGCCAATATTTTTTAATGTTTTAATTGGTAAGCCTGAACCAATGAGGAATAAGGTTAGGCTTAATAATGCTTTTGCTAGAGGTGTTGTATAATGTCCTGATTTTGCAAAGAAAGGAATATATGTGTTTGCAACAATAGCCAATATAAATAACCCGATAAAATACGGAATCTGAATTTTAGTTTTATCTGTTTTAAACAAATAGGTAGCAGCAAGAGATACAGGGATGATCCACAATGCTCTTGCTAGTTTAACGGTTGTCGCGATTTGTAAGGCCTGTTCCCCGTATTTGCTGGCTGCACCAACAACAGAACTGGTGTCATGTATAGAAATTGCACACCATAGACCAAACTGTGATTGCGATAAACGGAAGTAATGACCGATGGTTGGGAATATTACTAGGGCTAGCGCATTGAGTATAAACACTGTTCCTAATGCTATTGAAATTTGTTTCTCATTTGCTCTGATTACTGGTGATAATGCTGCGATAGCACTTCCTCCACATATTGCTGTTCCAGCAGAGATTAGCGAAGATGTCTTTAAATCAATTTTTAAGGATCTGCCGATGAAATAGCCTATGGTAAGTACAATAAATATAGACGCAATCGTAAATAATATTCCCTCCTGACCAGATTTGATTACGCTTGATGCGTTCATGCCAAAACCAAGGGCAATAATAGAAATCTTTAATAATTGCTGGGTTGCCTTTTGACTGGCTGTTGAATAGGGATGGGGTATGAGTTGTGCAAATAGTATTCCTAGTGTTAAGGAAATTACAGGCGTTATAAAAGGGCATAAGGACAGGAGCGCAGTGACAATAAAGGCTGTTTTTTGAATGAGGTTTTTTTTTGAGGACTCCATAAATCTTGCTTATTTCGAAAGCAAAATTACCTCGGTTATGTGGTGGATTATTATTCCTAATGCCTATGGCTTATTACTATAAGTTATAATGAAGCATAGCAAACCTCATCATTTTATTAACAATCGGGTTTTGGTTGCCCTGGAGATGAATAAGATAGAAATTTCTTGTTATACTGAGCCCCTTGATTTCTATGATACGTAATTCTCCATTCAAGAGCTCCTGGCTGATTGAATGTATCGACAGAAAGGCTATTGCCGATGAATGCATCAGGTAAGATTTTATACTTTCGGTATTACCCAGCTGAATCTCAATAGGTAAATCAGCTGTTCGTAGTCCTATTGTTTTTAGTGAATGGTCCACCACTTGTCTTGTGCCCGATCCTTGTTCGCGTATAATAAATTGGTAGGAAGGAAGTGCTGATGGATCAATTTCAGAAGTTTTTGCTAATGGATGATTTTTATGGCAAACCAGGACAATCTCGTCTTTTATGAAATCTGTATAACTAATTTCCTGGTTTTTTGAACGACCTTCTACAATGCCTAGTTCAATTTCTTTGTCAATTAAAGCACTCTCTATTTGTTCTGTATTACCTGTAAGTAATTTTAACTCTATCTCATTAAACTTTCTCTTAAAACCCGCAAGTATTGGGGCAATGATGTATTGTGAGATGGTGGTGCTTGCTCCAAGATTAAGTAGTCCTTTGTGTTTCTGTAAGAGGCTGTTCATGTCGAAATCCATCGACCTATACATGTTAAGGATGATTTCCGTATGATTTAATAATGTTTCTCCAGCCAGAGTAAGTTCAATTTTATTTCCCTTACGTTCAAATAGTTTGTTGTTGTATTGTTGTTCCAGTTCGCGCACATGCTTAGTAATAGCAGGTTGGCTGATATACAGTTCTTCTGCAGCTTTTGAAAAACTGAGCCTTTTGGCAACGGTATGAAAAACTGTTAAACGGAAGTCGGACATGGTTTTTGTGTAAAAAAGCTAATTGGTTGGCAATATCGGTAATAGTATTGTCGATAATATCCATATGTGGATATTATGAAAGATTTCGTTAAATTTGCAATGAACAACGTAGGCTTAACTATGAAAGAAGTAACCATAAAATATAAAAGTAATAAAACCCTGGAGGCTTTAAAAGATCTTGGGAAATATTTAGGGTTTTCTGTTTCTGAAGCTACCTCTCCGAAAAGTAAAGAAGATTTTTATATAAATGGCGTTAAAGTAATACCTGGTGACGAATCTATCGACGTTTCAGAGCTTCATGAGATTTTTACAGGTAAAGGATTAAATGCACATCAATTAAGATCTTCCGGATGGCAAAGGAAAGAGTGATTTGTGATACAGATGTATTAATTGATTACTTTGATATAAGCCAAAAACGCCATCAGGAAACGAAATACCTGCTAGAACAAAATATTGGATTTTCAAATGTTTTAATATCGTCTATTACAAAAATGGAACTGATATTAGGGGCGACAAATAAAGCTGATCTTAATGCAATTAGTAAAAAAATTAACAGATTCAGCGTTCTGTTAATCAATGAAGCTATAAATCTAAGGGCAATTGATCTCGTACAAACTTATAGATTGAGTCATGGTCTTGCACTGGCTGATGCGATCATTGCTGCTACGGCAATTCAAACAGAATTGGAGTTATTTACCTATAATACGAAGGATTTTAAGTTTATATCGAAGCTTTTATTATTTCGTAAAAAATGACGATGAGCTATTCTTTATAATAATGACTAATGAGTTATAATAACATTTTAACTATCCTTAATTTCATTATGTAAAAGATTAAAATTAGATTTGGCTCCTGAAACATTGCATGATAACTAAAAAAACAACTCTTTTATGAGGCATATTGTTACCTTATCGTTAGTCTTTTTTAGCTTGACCCACCTTGCAAAGGCGGAGCGGGCTGAGAGCATGCGTTTGGTAACTAAGTTTTGCAATAGTCAGCTTTTAAATAAAGATGCGTCAACAATCAGGTTAAAACAGGTTGATGACGAACACCATCCTTTCTTTTTATCTTACAGCGCACTTACCTCAATAGGTATATTACCTGAGAAACGGATAGAGCAACATAGAATTAATAACTATGTAATAGTAGACCTTACGATAAAGGAACAGACTAAAAACAATAGCCCATAATTCCCTCCTTCATTAAATTAATACATACGCTAAATTCTGAAGTATAGGATATTTTGTACTTTTAGCACCTCGCAACTGACATTGTGGCTTATTATGCTGCATGGCTTGGTTGTTGTAAATTGATCACTTTTAAGAAAAAACAAACACAAAACATAATATGTTAGGATTTTTAACCAAGGTATTTGGAAGCAAATCAGAAAGAGATATAAAGGCATTACAGCCTATAGTTATCAAAATAAATGAAGAATATGCGAAGTTATCGTCATTAAGTAACGACGAGCTGCGTAATAAAACAATATACTTTAAGGATGTTATTGCTAAAGCATTAGCTGATATTGATGGTAAAATTGCAGCGTTAAAAACAGATGCAGAAGGTAGTGAGTTGTCGCTCGTTGAAAAAACAGCGATTTATGATCAGATCGATGCATTGATTAAAGATCGTGATAAAGAACTTGAAGTCGTATTACAACAGATCTTGCCAGAAGCTTTTGCTGTAGTTAAGGAGACATCAAGACGTTTCTCTGAAAATGAAACGCTGGAAGTTACGGCTAGCCAGTTCGATCGCGATTATGCTGCTCGCAAAAAGAATGTAGTTATACAAGGTGATAAGGCACTTTGGGCTAACAAATGGGAAGCCGCAGGTGTAGAAGTACACTGGAATATGGTACATTATGATGTACAGTTGATCGGTGGTATGGTATTACACGGTGGTAAGATCGCTGAGATGGCAACTGGTGAGGGTAAAACTTTAGTAAGTACATTGCCAGCTTACCTGAATGCTTTGTCTGGACAAGGGGTACACATTGTAACGGTGAACGATTACCTTGCTCGTCGTGACTCTGAGTGGAATGGCCCTCTATTTGAGTTCCATGGTCTTTCGGTTGATTGTATCGATAAGCATGAGCCTAACTCGCAAGAGCGTAGAGATGCTTATCTGGCTGACATTACTTATGGTACTAACAATGAGTTTGGTTTTGATTATCTGCGTGACAACATGTCGCAGACTCCAGACCAACTAGTGCAACGTAAATTGCACTTTGCAATGGTGGATGAGGTCGATTCAGTTTTAATTGATGATGCACGTACACCTTTAATCATTTCAGGGCCTGTACCTTTTGGAGATCAGCATGAGTTTCATGAATTAAAACCAAGGATTGAACGTTTGGTAGCTGCACAAAGAGAATTTGTAACGAAGTCTTTAAATGAAGCTAAGAAATTAATTAATGACGGTAAAGCCGGGACTGAAGAGGGTGAAGGTGGTTTAGCATTGTTGCGTGCACACCGTGGTTTACCTAAAAATAAAGCATTGATCAAGTTTTTAAGTGAAGGTAATGTTAAACAAACCTTATTGAAAACTGAAAACCATTATATGGCAGATCAGTCGAAGAATATGCCTAAAGTAGATGCTGAACTGTTTTTCTATATTGACGAGAAAAACAATCAGGTGGAGCTTACTGAAAAAGGTATTGAGCTGATCACCAAATCTGGTGAAGATCCTCATTTCTTTGTATTACCTGATGTAGGTACTGAGATTGCTGATATTGAAAAATCATCATTAAGCAGCGAAGAAAAAATTGCTCAGAAAGATGCTTTAATGCGTGATTATTCGATCAAGGCTGAGCGTATTCACTCTGTGAATCAGTTGTTGAAAGCTTATACCTTATTTGAGATTGATGTAGAATACATCGTTGATGAAGGAAAGATCAAGATTGTTGATGAGCAGACGGGTCGTATTATGGATGGCCGTCGTTATTCAGATGGTTTACACCAGGCAATTGAGGCCAAAGAGAATGTTAAAGTTGAGGATGCCTCGCAGACATATGCAACGGTAACTTTGCAGAACTTCTTTAGAATGTACCATAAGCTATGTGGTATGACTGGTACTGCTACAACTGAAGCAGGTGAATTCTGGTCAATCTATAAACTGGATGTAGTGGAAATACCTACGAACAGAGTTATTTCAAGAAAAGATCATCAGGATTACGTTTACCGTACGGTACGTGAAAAATATAATGCTGTAGCAGAAGAAATTGTAAAACTAACTGAGGCAGGTCGCCCGGTATTGGTAGGTACAACTTCTGTTGAGATTTCGGAATTGCTGAGCAGAATGCTTAAACTTCGTGGAATCAAACACAACGTATTAAATGCGAAGATGCACCAGAAAGAGGCAGATATTGTTGCCGAAGCTGGTCAGGCTGGACAAGTTACCATCGCTACCAACATGGCTGGTCGTGGTACCGATATTAAATTAGGCCCAGGGGTTAAAGACGCTGGAGGTTTAGCGATCGTGGGTACAGAGCGCCATGAGTCTCGTCGTGTTGACAGACAGTTACGTGGTCGTGCCGGTCGTCAGGGTGACCCAGGTTCATCTCAGTTCTTCGTGTCTCTTGAAGATAACTTAATGAGGTTATTTGGTTCTGAAAGAATCTCAAACATCATGGTTAAAATGGGTATTGAAGATGGTGAGGTAATTCAGCACTCGATGATTACCAAGTCTATTGAGCGTGCACAGAAGAAAGTTGAAGAGAATAACTTTGGTATTCGTAAGCGTTTGCTGGAATATGATGATGTAATGAACTCACAGCGTTCTGTAATTTATGCTAAACGTAGAAATGCCTTGTTTGGTGATCGTCTGGATGTAGACATGAGCAATATGGCTTTTGATGTTGCAGAAGACATCGTGAGTGAATATAAAGAAGAAGGTAATTACGAAGGCTTTAAGCTGGAAGTAATTAAAAATTTCTCTGCTGATACTTCAATTGATGAGAATGAATTTTTATCAAAAGGTGTTCATCATTTAACAGATAAATTGTTTGAAGAAGTTTCGGCTTTTTATACAAGAAAATCTGATGCCATCATTGCTCAGGCAATGCCGGTATTGAACCAGGTGTTTGAAGAACGTGGTGAGCAGATTGAACAGATTGTTGTTCCGTTTACTGATGGATTGCGTAGCATACAGGTTCCTGTTGGTCTTAAAAAAGCAATAGATAATGGTGGGCGTGAAATCACGAAGTCATTTGAAAAAACAATCGTACTTGCATTGATCGATGAGTCCTGGAAAGAGCATTTACGTGAAATGGATGAATTGAAACAATCGGTGCAGAATGCGGTTTATGAGCAGAAAGATCCATTGATTATCTATAAAATGGAAGCATTCAATTTGTTCAAAAATATGCTTAATGCAGTGAACAAAGAGGTCGTAAGCTTCTTATATAAAGGTGGTATTCCAATACAAACAGATCCTAATGATGTACGTGAGGCACAGGCCCCAAGACCAGCATCAAGCAGATTAACTATGTCTAAACCAGAGTTCGGACAACCAACAGGCGGTGCTGATGGGATGGAAGATACCCGTGAACTTGCCCCTCAACAGCCAATTCGTAAAGAAGTAACTGTAGGTAGGAATGAGCCATGCCCTTGTGGAAGTGGAAAAAAATTCAAAAACTGTCACGGAGCAGGATTGTAATTTGTAATAAACATATAGAATGCCGAGTTTTGTAAAAAATTCGGCATTCTTTTTTTAATCCCCTTGATGAAGAAAATATTAACTGTTTTATTGTGTTGTTTGTCCACTGTTGCTGTTGCCCAGAATAAAGGGACTGTATCTGTGGTAAAAGATCCTTTAATCGACAGTTTAATTGCCAAACGTATTGAATTGAATCTGAAACCGACTACAGCTCCTGTAGCAGTAAGTACGGGTAAGCCTGGGAGAACAATTGTATCTCAAATGGGCTACAGGGTACAGATTTTTTATGGGTCTGACAGACGTGAGGTTTTTAACGAACAAAGTAGATTCAATAACATCTATCCTGAATTAAATACTTATATCACCTATAAGCAACCCAATTACTATTTACGGGTTGGTGATTTTAGAACGCGGCTGGAAGCACAGCGTTTTATGAATGAATTAAGAGGAACCTTCCCTACCTTGTTTATTTTCAGGGAAAAGATTAATGCACCTAACTTAAACTATAACAATGATTAAAGACAAGATTCAGGCACTTTCAGGTAATATATTTGAACAGGTTGTAGGCTTTCGCCAGCACTTACATGCTAATCCGGAACTATCTTTTAAGGAGTTTCAAACCTCGGCTTTTATTAAAGGTATTTTGACAGAATGGGGAATTCCATTTACTGAAATGGCCAATACCGGTGTTGTCGGTTTAATTAAGGGAGATTTACCTTCGGATAAAATAATCGCTCTTCGTGCGGATATGGATGCATTACCAATTCTGGAGGCAAACGATAAGCCTTATGCTTCTAAAAACCCAGGAGTAATGCATGCCTGTGGTCATGATGTACATAGTTCTTCATTGTTGGGTACAGCCTATATATTAAACACTTTGAAGGCGGAGTTTGGTGGTACAGTGAAACTAATATTTCAGCCAGGTGAGGAGATTTTGCCAGGTGGGGCAAGCATAATGATTAAAGAGGGAGTGTTAGAGAATCCAAAACCTCAGCACATCTTAGGACAACATGTAATGCCACTAATTGATGCAGGTAAGGTTGGCTTCCGTTCTGGTATTTATATGGCTTCAACAGATGAAATTTATGTAACAGTACGTGGTAAAGGTGGACATGGGGCTCAACCACATCAAAATATAGATCCTGTGCTAATTACTTCGCATATCATTGTGGCTTTGCAACAAATTGTGAGTAGAAATGCCGATCCTCGTCTCCCATCTGTTCTTTCATTTGGAAAGGTGATTGCTAATGGCGCAACTAATATTATTCCTAATGAGGTGAAGCTGGAAGGGACTTTCAGAACACTAAATGAAGAATGGCGTAAAGAAGCTAAACGACTGATGAAGAAGATGGCAGAAGGTATTGCCGAGAGTATGGGCGGAAGCTGTGAATTTAACATCATGGATGGTTATCCATATTTGATTAATGAGGAGAAAGTGACGGCTAATGCTCGTGCTGTTGCTGAAGAATATCTTGGCAAAGAGCATGTGATTGATTTAGATATCTGGATGGCTGCGGAAGATTTTGCTTATTATTCTCAAATTACTGATGCTTGTTTTTATAGGCTAGGTACAGGAAGTAAGGAGAAAGATACCTGCTATTCAGTACATACACCTAATTTCGATATTGATGAGGATGCGTTAAAAGTCTCGACCGGTTTAATGGCTTATATGGCGGTTAAACAGTTGGGTAATTAATGAGGGGAATAACTTTTCTTATAGCTTTTTTACTAGTTTGTTTTGATGGTTTTAGTCAGGTCGTTCCTCGTTTTAATCCTGATACGATACAAACTATTCAATTGGATTCTGCAGTAAACATTACTGCAGAACGTTTAAGTGCTGAAACTTTTATTCGTGCGGTAACTACCGATACCAGTTTTTATCAGTCGTTCCGAAACATGAAAAAGTATGCATTTACGGCTGAAAATAGCATTTTCACTTATGATAAAAAGAATAAGGTGAAAGGGAAGCTGTATCGTAAAATCAGAAGAAATTCGAAAGCTCCATGGATAACTTATCTTTCTAAACAAGATACAGGTCATGTTTTTAAGAAAAACGGAAAATACGAACTGTATACAGTTGAAATGTTCGACTATATCTTTATGAATGCTTATCAGTCGGCCTATACATCAGGTTCTGGAATAGGGAAGGCGGAGAATGCAAATGCCGGTTATAAGGAGAAATTGAAGACCTTAATATTTTCTCCCGGACGTCCGGTTAAAGGACTACCTTTTATTGGAGATAAGACGGCAATTTTTACGGCGAATATGCGACAGTATTACGATTATAACTTCTATAGTGCGACTTACCTGGACTCAATTCCTGTTTATCGATTTAAGGTTACGATAAAACCAGATTTAAATAAGGGAACTAAAGACGGATTGATGATTAAAGAACTGACCACAATTTTTGATAAACGTAGTTTTGAAATTTTGGGCAGATATGTAGATATGAAGTACAGTAATATGCTGTTTGATTTTAATGTACAGATGAATATTGAAATGCAGTATTTTGGCGAAGAGAAACTGCCTGCAAAAGTTAGTTACCAGGGGAATTGGAATGTGCCATTAAAGAAGCCAGAGCGTGCCAGCGTATTGGTACTGCAAAAGGATTACCGCTTAGAGAAGTAGCTTCCTGCAATGGATTTTTCTTAACTTTACAAGATTAAAGAATAGGCTAAGAATATGATAAATCAGGATACCATTACCAAAATTATGGACACTGCTCGTATTGAGGAGGTTGTTGGTGATTTTGTTGCGCTAAAAAAGCGGGGTTCCAGTTTAATCGGTAACTGCCCATTTCACAATGAAAAAACACCTTCTTTTAATGTTTCAGTAACCAAAGGAATATACAAATGCTTTGGTTGTGGTAAAGGGGGGGATTCGGTCCATTTTATTATGGATCACGAGAAGTACTCTTATCCTGAAGCACTAAAATACCTGGCAAATAAGTATAATATTGAAGTAGAGGAGACGGTGCAGTCTCCACAAAATATTGAAGCCCAAAATGCACGGGAGAGTTTATACATTGTTTCTGAATATGCTGCAAGCTATTTTGCTAATGAATTATGGACGGGAAATGATGGCCGCGCAATTGGGTTAAGTTATTTCAAGGAGAGAGGTTTCAGAGAAGATATTCTAAAGAAGTTTCAGATCGGTTATTCGCCTGATAATTGGGATTCTTTAATCCAAAATGCAATTGGGGCAGGTCATAAGGAAGAATACCTGGAAAAAACAGGTCTCGCCATTCGGAATGATAAAGGGAAGCTTTACGACAGGTTTAGAGGTCGGGTTTTGTTCCCTATCCATAACTTTACAGGTAGGGTAATAGGATTTGGCGGACGTACCTTAAAAACGGATAAAAATGTTCCTAAATATGTTAACTCCCCGGAAAGTGATATTTATCATAAGTCGAACGTGCTTTATGGCTTGTATCATGCTAAAAAGGCGATTCGGGAATTCGATAACTGTTATTTAGTTGAAGGTTATGCGGATGTACTTGCTGTTCATCAGGCGGATATTGAAAATGTGGTGGCCTCATCTGGTACTTCATTAACTACAGAACAGATCAGACTGATTGGTAGGTTTACACAGAATGTAACTATTCTTTATGATGGTGATGCTGCAGGAATAAAAGCCTCCTTGCGTGGATTAGATATGATCCTGGAAGAAGGGCTTAATGTTAAAGTCGTTCTTTTCCCAGATGGACATGATCCTGATTCCTATATGCACCATGTAGGCTCCGGAGCATTTAAAAAGTATATTGAAAATAATAGGGAAGACTTTATCCTGTATAAGGCTACAATGTTGCTTAAAGAAGCAGGTACAGATCCTATTAAAAGAGCTGGTGTAATCAGGGATATCATTGAAAGTATCGCTAAAATTCCGGATGAGATTAAGGCTGCTGTTTTTGTAAGGGAATGTAGTACTTTGTTACAGGTTGAAGAAAGAACATTGCTTTCAGAACTCAACAAAATCAAGGTTGCTAAGTTTAAAAAAGCTTCAGCAAATTCTCCAAGCCCACAGACGAAATCTTTTCAGCAGCATCAGAATAATTATCAACCTTACGAGGATGGCCCACCTGAGAATCTTTTTGAGAATCCTGGAGGCCCGTATGAACCATCGGAACCTGCAGAACCAGCAAATAATGATCAGATACAGGAGCGTGAAATCGTTAGGTTATTGCTCGCATTTGGACACGAATTGGTGAATTGGGATAAAATCGATAATATGTATATTGGATCGTTCATTATACAGAATCTTACGGATGTTGTATTCAAAGATAAGCTCTGTAACAGTATCATTCAGAGTTACAGAGAAGAGATAGATAACGGACACTTACCTGTAGCAAGTCAGTTTATAAAAAGTAGGGACAGGGATATTGCCGATCTTGCGATTACACTTTCCACTTCGCCTTATAGTTTAAGCGAGAACTGGGAAAAAAAGCATGATATCTATGTGAAAGATGAAAGTGAGAATCTTAAAGCTACTATTTTGGGTGGTTTGTTTCACTTGAAAAAAACGAAGATAGCAGGGATATTAACAGATATCTCCAATGAGATAAAAACAGAACAAGATCCTGTAAATATGGAAATTCTGTTACAGAGGTTTATGGCGATGAAAGGAGTTGAGCGAGAGATTTCCAAACATTTAGGCATCACTATTTTGAAATAGAAATGGCAGCACACAATGATCTTGGTAAACGGGGAGAAGAGATAGCGACCGCTTATCTGGAAAACCAGGGTTACAGGATTCTAGATGCCAATTGGAGATGTGCAAGAGCTGAAATTGATCTGATTGCTAATCAGGAGGGGACGATTGTTTTTGTGGAAGTTAAGACCCGTAGCTCCATTGAATATGGGCAACCTGAAGAATTTGTGAATTATAAAAAAGAGCGTCAGCTTGAGTTTGCTTCTTCAGTTTATATTGACATGAAAAATCATCAGGGAGAGATTCGTTTTGATATTATTGCAATTGTTTTTGAAAATGAACACCTTTATAAAATTAATCATATTGAAGATGCATTTTGGCCAAGTTAAAAATACGTTTAAAGCAATGACTCTAATTTGCTTGTTGTTTAGTTTATTGTTTACTATTTCCTGCAATGAGAAATCATCTGCACCGAATATATCATTTAAAATGCCTGAGCAAGGGCAGGCTTTTGGTGTGGGTGAAGAGGTGAAAATTGCGCTGGATGTGCCTGAGGGAACTAGTATCACTGAGGCTACTTATCTAATTGACGGTAAGGAAGTAGGCAAAAAGAACAATGCTGATGAGATCTCAGTAAATACTGCAGGTCTTTCATTGGGCTATAAGTTGATTACAGCTGTTGTTGATAATGGTTCGGTAAAAGATACACTTACGATCAATATTGAGCTTAAATCCTCTGTTAAGCCAGATTTGTACAGTTATCAGATTGTCAATACATACCCACATGACACCTCTGCTTATACACAAGGGTTGGAGTTCCATAATGGCCGCTTTTTAGAAAGCACAGGACAAAAACTACATTCTTCTTTACGTTGGGTAGATGTGACTACAGGTAAAGTATTGCAGCAGGTTAAACTGGATGACCAGTATTTTGGTGAAGGTTCTAGTTTAGTTGGCGATAAAGTAGTGATGTTGACCTGGGAGAGTCGGTTAGGGCTGGTATTTGACGCCAAATCATTTAAACAATTATCTACTTTCCCATATGGGGTAAGTATGCAAGGTTGGGGTCTTTGTTTTGATGGTAATCAGCTGATTAAATCTGATGGGACTAATAAAATCTGGTTTCTGAATAAAGACACTTATAAAGAAGAAAGTTCGATAGTTGTTTATGATCATAATGGCCCTGTCGATTCATTGAATGAGCTGGAATATATTGATGGGAAGATATACGCCAATGTATATACCTATAACTATATTGTGGTTATTGATCCTAAGACTGGGATTGTAGAAAAGCAAATAGACTTTTCAGGCTTACTTCCTGCTGATTATTTTAAAGATGAGGACGAGAAAGCAAATAATGTGTTGAATGGTATTGCATGGGATAAGGTGGGCAAACGTCTATTTGTTACAGGTAAAAAGTGGCCTCATATGTTTGAGGTGAAGCTGCAGCCTAAGAAATAAAATGATGATAAAATATTTGTCTTTTTTACTCTTATTTATAGCCGGTAACTTCGTTGTTCAGGCGCAGGCAATCAATTATGATGAAAAGGAGGTTCCGAAATATACACTCCCGGAAATATTAAGATTCAACAATGGTAGCCCAGTTAATACCATAAAAGAATGGGAAACAAGAAGGCGTCCTGAGATTCTATCAATGTTTGAAGAGTATGTCTACGGTAAAGCTATTCAGCATAAAAACAAAGTTAAATATGAGGTCCTATCTATAGATAAACAAGCTTTAAATGGGGCAGCTACACGTAAAGAGGTTACTATATTTTTATCTGAGGACCGCACGAAAAAATTGAATCTGTTGTTGTATTTGCCCAATAAGAGCAGTCGACCAGTACCGGTGTTTTTAGGCTTAAATTTCGCAGGTAATCAGAGTATTAATTTAGATCCTGGAATTTCGATTACAAAAAACTGGACTCGCTATGCCAAAAGAAAGGGATATGATGATAATGGGTTTGCAAATGAACAAAGTCGTGGATGGAATTCAGAAAGGTGGCCCGTTGAGGATATTATTGCAAGGGGGTATGGACTCGCAACAGCCTATTATGGAGATCTGCAACTAGATCGTAAAGACATCGATTCTTTGCCGGAAAGCTTCCATAAATGGTTTTATGAAAAAGATCGGGAGCAGCTTAAAAACAATCCAGGCGGGGCGATTAGCATTTGGGCCTGGGGACTAAGTCGTGCCTTGGATTATCTGATTAAGGATAAGGATGTTGATGGAAGTAAAGTAGCTGTAATAGGTCATTCCAGATTAGGTAAAGCTGCGCTATGGGCAGGAGCATTGGATGAACGTTTTGCAATGGTTATCTCCAATAATTCAGGAGAAGCAGGGGCTTCAATAACCCGACGTAAATTTGGAGAAACTATAGAGGTGGTCAATAGAGCTTTTCCGCATTGGGTATCCTATAATTTTAAGAATTATAACTACAAAGAAGATCAGTTGCCTGTTGACTTCCATGAATTAATGGCACTCATAGCGCCAAGACCTTTGTATGTAGCTAGTGCTGCCAAGGATTTATGGGCAGACCCAAAGGGAGAATATTTGTCGCTTTATTATTCAGGACCAATTTATAAGATGTACGGTAAACAGGTATTTACAAGCCTAGAACCACCTATGGTAGATCAGCCTATACAAACAGGACAGTTTGGATATCATAACCGATCAGGAGTACATAATATTACGTCTTATGACTGGGGAAGATATCTCGATTTTGCTGATAAATTTTTTATTTCTTTTCCTTAGGCTCACTCATGTAGCCGTTGAAAGATATGGGTTGTCTGTTGTTACTGTTCACATTTAGGGTAGCATAACCATTCTCTGAAACATTTAATACCATAGACTCAGCTGCTTTTGTGTCTTTAAACTTCATCACAATTTGCCATGAACCTTTTTTCTTTTTGTCAGCTTTATAAGTGAAGTCCTTAGACTTGAATTTGATACCTGAGTCGTCGGGATTCATTGTTGCAGTATAAGCTCTACCGTAGTAAGGTAAATAAGCTTCAATACTATCTTTATTCACAACTAATTGGTACTGACTTCCAGAAAGCTGAATATTTCCAGCTCCCATGCTTCCCGGCATTCTACTCAGTACTTTATTCACATCATGATTTGCCATAGGCATTGCTGAACTAGCATTAAATACATAGTTCTGGTTTTCAATGATTTTAATGGTAGTTTCCTTGTCTGTTTGGGCATTCACCTGCATCGTTATGAACAATGCAGCAAAAGCGAAAATATTTCTTATTGTTTTCATCTGTATATTTTTTTAGTTTGTTTAATAACAATTAATGTTTAACATTTTTATTAAGATGCCTGCATATGTTATTTTCCATAAAATATGCAGGTTCTTTTGTCATTTATTTATTAGAACAAAATCCTTTGTAAAGGTTTAATTTACTGATATTGAAATATATAAAAGAAATATTTGCTTTTTGAATTACCTCCAGCTTTTATATTGATTGATCAAACCGTTGGTAGAGCCGTCATGAGATGTTACTTCAGCATCGCCATCAAGTTCGGGTAATATGCTTTTAGCAAGTTGTTTACCAAGTTCTACTCCCCATTGATCAAAACTGAAGATATTCCAGATGATACCTTGAACAAATATTTTATGTTCGTAGATAGCAATTAGATTTCCAAGGCTATAAGGGCTAACTTTTTTCAAAAGGATGGAGTTTGTAGGTCTGTTTCCTTCAAATACTTTAAAAGGAGCCAGCTTTTCTATCTCAGCATCAGACATGCCGTCTTTCTTTAATTCAGCAACAACCTGCTCTTTTGTTTTTCCATTCATCAATGCTTCAGTTTGTGCAAAGAAGTTTGACAATAAGATAGGGTGGTGGTTACCAATTGGATTTAAACTTTGTGCTGGTGCTATAAAGTCGCAAGGGATAATACGCGTACCCTGGTGAATAAGCTGGTAAAATGCATGTTGTCCATTAGTGCCGGGTTCGCCCCAGATAATTGGACCCGTCTCATAAGTCACATCATTACCATTGCGGTCTACATGTTTACCATTACTTTCCATATCTCCTTGTTGGAAATATGCTGCAAAACGGTGCATGTACTGATCGTAAGGAAGGATTGCTTGTGTTTCAGCATCGAAGAAATTGATATACCAAATACCCAATAAAGCCAATATAACAGGTACGTTAACTTCAAACTCAGCATTTTCAAAATGTTGGTCAGCAGCATGTGCACCAGCAAGCAATTGTTTGAAATTATCATAGCCAATGCTTAACGCGATTGGCAATCCAATTGCACTCCACAATGAATATCTACCACCTACCCAGTCCCAGAACTCGAACATGTTGTCAGTATCAATTCCAAAAGCTGCAACATCTTTTGCATTGGTTGATAAGGCCGCAAAGTGCTTAGCAATATCTTCTTTAGAACCACCGTTTTCAATAAACCAGTCGCGTGCTGTATTTGCATTTGTCATGGTTTCTTGCGTCGTAAACGTTTTTGAAGCAATCAGGAATAAAGTCGTTTCTGGATCAACTGATTTTAATGTTTCAGCAATATGTGTTCCATCAATATTGGAAACAAAATGCATGTTAAGGTGATTTTTGTAAGCTTTTAATGCTTCTGTAACCATTACTGGCCCCAGATCAGAACCTCCAATGCCGATATTTACGACATCTGTAATAGCTTTGCCGGTATAACCTTTCCAGTTACCTGAAATAATTTGGTTACTGAACTTCTCCATTTTGTCAAGTACACTGTTCACTTCAGGAACAACGTTTTTTCCATCTACCAGGATTTCTTCGTTACTCAAGTTGCGTAATGCGATGTGGAGTACTTGTCTACCCTCAGTCTGGTTGATCTTTTCACCACTAAACATTGCCTTAATTGCCTCATCAAGTTTGCACTCTCTTGCTAACTGAATAAGCAATGCAATTGTAGTGTCATCTATTCTGTTTTTTGAATAGTCTACCAGAATATCTTCAAATAAAAGGGAGAATTTTTCAAATCGGCCCTCATCTTCCGTAAAAAGATCTTTTATACTTTTCTTGTTGATGTCGATGAAATGATCTGCAAGGTATTTATATGCAGCGGTTTCCGTAAAATTTATAGTAGGAAGCATAATTAAAAAATGTTATATTTATTTAACGATACAAGATAGTAAAACGTTTAAAAAAGAGACCTATGTTAGAAAATTTAAGTCAGTTGGTAAAAGAAAATGTTCAGGATGCTATTGTAAACAATGGTGATATTCCGAACGAAAAAAATGAAGCTGCTATTTCTGCGGCTTCCGGGTCGATTGTTGATGCCCTTAAGCAACAATTGTCTTCCGGGAATGTGGGTAATTTATTAGATGCTTTTAAGGGCGGAAATGCGGAAGGAAGTGTAGTAGCACAGGAGGCCGCATCGGGTTTTACAGATAAATTAGCAGCGATGGGTATTAATATGGATGCGGCAAAAAATATTGCAGCCTCAGTTATTCCTTCTATTGTAGGGAAGCTTGTGAACAAAACAAATGATCCAAATGATAGTTCTTTTAATATTCAGGATCTTATAGCTAAAGTTTCAGGGCCCGATGGGAAGTTTGATCTTTCTGATGTGACCAGGATGTTTACAGAAAAAACAGATGTAAATGGAGATGGCAAGGATGATGGAATAATGGATAAGTTAAAAGGCCTTTTTAATTAAAGGAGTGCAAAATTTTCAGGAAACAGGCTATATCAAAAAATGAATTAAAAGGATATAGCCTGTTTTGTTTTATATCCTATATTTGTGAAATGACTAAAGAACATATTCAGGATTTAAGGGACAGAGTAGCGTCGCTGAGGAGGTATCTTTGACGTCGAAAACCGACTAGAGGATATTCGTATTGAGCAGGAACTTACCCTGCAGCCTAATTTTTGGGATGATCCAAAAAAGGCCGAAAAACATATCGCAGAGATTAATTCCAAGAAAGTTTGGACAGATGCCTGGCAAAAGGCGAATGCCTTGCTTGAAGATACATTAGTGCTTTTTGATTTTTTACAAAGTGGAGATGCTTCTGAAGAAGAAATGCAGGAGCAATATGATCTTTGTTTAAAAGCAATCGAAGATCTCGAGCTTAAAAACATGCTGAAAAGTAAGGAAGATCAGCTTCCTGCAGTAATGCAGATCACGGCAGGTGCTGGTGGTACGGAAAGCTGTGACTGGGCTTATATGTTGATGCGGATGTATCTGATGTGGGGAGAAAAGAATGGATATAAAGTAACTGAGCAGGATTATCTGGAAGGGGAGATTGCCGGTGTGAAGACTGTTACTTTACAGTTTTCCGGTGAATTTGCTTATGGATACCTAAAAGGTGAAAATGGAGTACACCGTTTAGTTAGGATTTCTCCATTTGATTCAAATGCCCGCAGGCATACTTCTTTTGCTTCAGTATATGTTTATCCCCTTGTAGATGACACCATAGAAATTGAAGTTAAAGATTCTGAAATTGAGTTTGAGACTTTCCGTTCTGGTGGTGCAGGCGGACAGAATGTGAATAAGGTAGAAACTGCTGTACGTTTACATCATAAACCATCTGGTATTATCATTAAAAACCAGGAATCAAGATCTCAACTTCAGAATAAGGAAAATGCCATTCGCTTGCTAAAATCTCAGTTATATGAGATAGAAATGCGCAAGCGTATGGAAGCAAGTGCATTGATAGAAGGTAGTAAGAAGAAGATAGAGTGGGGATCACAGATAAGAAGTTATGTATTGGATGACCGGAGGGTTAAAGATCATAGGACAAACTTCCAATCATCTAATCCGCAGTCTGTATTAGACGGTGAACTAAATGATTTTTTAAAGGCCTATTTAATGGAGTTTTAAATGAAATATATAAGCGCATTATTCATGACAGTATTGTTATCTGCAAATGGTTTAATGGGGCAGCAGGTATTGCCGCTTTATTCGGGTGCTATTCCCGGGGCGAAATCAACTCCTGCGGATTATCAGGAGGTAACCACTATGCGTGGAGAAAGAGGCCCTGGTATTACAAAAGTGTCTGTACCTACATTAACTTTATTTAAGCCTGTGAAGGGCCAGGCGAATGGAACGGCAGTGATCATTTGTCCGGGTGGTGGTTATTCAGGGCTGGCAATGGGCCATGAGGGATATCAGGTAGCAGAAAGATTTGCTGCTATTGGAGTAACGGCCTTTGTATTGAAATACAGATTGCCAAGTGATGCGATTATGACAGATAGATCTATAGGTCCACTCCAGGATGTAGAACAAGCTATCTATAATATAAGAAAGAATGCGGCTAAATGGAATATCGATCCTGTTAAAATTGGAGTGATGGGATTTTCGGCAGGTGGGCACCTGGCATCAAGCTTAACTGTTCATTATAAAGATGTCAAGATTGAGAATAAAGAGGGGGTCAGTTTACGCCCTGATTTTTCAATTCTGATTTATCCTGTGATTTCATTTACTGAATCAGCACATACTGGCTCTGCAAAGAATTTAGCAGGTACTGACGAGAAGATGCTACAGTATTTTTCAAATGATAAGTATGTGAATGCAGAAACTCCTCCAACTTTCATGGTACATGCCAACGACGATAAGTCTGTTCCTGTAGAAAATAGCATTATGTTTAATCTGGCGTTGGTAAAAGCCAAAGCGAAAGCAGAGTTGCATATCTATCAGGCAGGAGGCCATGGTTTTGGTATGAAAAACCCGACCACTACTGAAGACTGGTTTCTAAATCTTGAAGGCTGGTTAAAAGGCAATAAGTTTTTATAAAAGGCTTTTACAGGTTGTCACCGTTTAGGATTTCCTGTAATTGCTTTAATTCGACCACTTTTTCTGTTGAACCTAGATTTTCATAAGCAGAAATTAGGTTTCTGATGATTCTTCTGATGATTTCTACATTGCTGCATGGAGCGTAGAAACCGGGCAATGGATCCAGGTTTAATTGACGCAGAAACTGATCTACATCGTGCTTTCCAAAGATTGCCCCCTTATTGAAAGCATTGATATAAAACAGCACCCCAAATTCATGCTCTTCCTTTCTGCTTTCGTCAATATAACCAAGTATAAAATGTTGAGGTAGATTTACTCCATATACTGGGATATCTAATTTTTGGGCAAGGGTAGAGTAAATAATTGCGAGGGAAATCTGATTTCCTTTTTTGCTTTCAATTACCTGACTGATATATGAATTTTGAGGGTCGTGATGGTTCTTCGTATTTCCGCTAAAGCCATACACATTATAGAATACATGATTGATGAGCTTTATTTTTTCTATTGAACTCATCTCATATTGAAGATCTAGCCAGATTTCTCTTTTAATCTCTTCTATTTGAATAATCAACTTCTGTTCATCAAGATCTGGGTATTGGTAACGATTAATAACTAAGGCTCCTTTTAATAAATCAAAAGCTCCACTATGATACCATAAATTAAGGTCTTCTTTTACACTGTTAAATTGAATTTTGTGCACAATGTTTTCTATGCGTTCCTGCAATAAAGAATCAAGCGAATGCTCCCACTCGTTTTCGAGGAAATCTACAACCTGTGTTCCATATTCAAGTAAGCGTTTCTCCACATGCTCATAAACTTCCAGATCTGGATCATCGAGGAGTTTTACTAATGCATTTATTTCTTTATTATTTTCCATTAAACATGCAACTTTGAATGCCTATTTTTGTGGCTATGATTTTTAATTTTATCGTCGACTTTTTGAAGCACCGTTTGACTGCTAAAAGCAGACACGGGACGCATTCCCCATTTGTATATAAACTTACCGATGAGGTAATTTACGATTTTAAGTCCAAAATAGATTACAAAAGTATCGAGGAACAGCGAAAAAAACTTTTAAATGACGATTCAATTGTTACTGTTACAGACCTTGGAGCAGGTTCTCACCTTAATAAGAACAGGACTAAGCAGGTAAAGGAGATTGCTAAGAATGCATTAAAAACTCCCCGCCTTGCACAGTTGATTTACCGCCTGGCTAAAGATGTTAATCCGGATAATATTATTGAACTTGGAACTTGTTTAGGTATAACTACGTCTTATTTAAGTAAGGCTTGTCCCGATGCACAGGTCTTAACTATTGAGGGCTGTCCGGAAACAGCTAAAGTAGCTGATGGGAATTTTAAGGAATTAGAGCTGAAGAACATTGAGCTTCAGGTTGGCAATTTTGATACGCTATTGCCAAAAGTCATAGCGGGAAAAGATCAGCTGGACTTTGTTTACATTGATGGAAATCATAGAAAAGAGGCTACTTTGAATTACTTTAAATGGTGCTTGCCGAAGGTGCATGAAGGATCATTACTCATATTTGATGATATATACTGGAGCAAGGGAATGAAAGAAGCCTGGGAAGAGATTAAGCGCCATCCTGATGTTATGGTTACTGTTGATTTGTTCTGGATAGGGTTGGTTTACTTTAGAAAAGGACAAGTTAAAGAACATTTTAAGATCAAGTTTTAACACTGTTTTTTAAAATGCCTCTGCCAGACTGATGTAAAATCCTGTCTGGCGTTTTTCATTTGCCCGTTTTTCACCAATCCCATAATCTAAACGGACGCTGAGCCCTTTTTCAGGATCAAAGAAATACCTTCCTCCAGCACCATAAGAAGGTTTAAAATTTTTAATAGCGAATCCTCCGTTTTCGAATACTTGTCCACCACCACCGAATACAGCTGCACCAAAACGATTATTATACCGGTACCTTAGTTCGGCTTGTGCAGCCAGGAGATTCCTGTCCCGATAACGGCCAGTATAGTAGCCTCTCATCATTTCATCATTACCCATTTGTGGCAATAGATAGAATGGAGGAGTCTTACCTTGTATAGAATGGAAAAGTCCGTTTACACCTAGTACTAATTTTGGAGAGAGTGACCAAAAGTTTCGGACATTGGCTTTGATTAATGCGCCTGTGAAGTTTTCTCCTCCCCAAAAGTCAGGTGCATATTGTAGGGATAATTTTGCCATTAAGCCTTTAGTGGTGTAATTATTCGAATTTCTTGTGTCGTAGGTCTGGGAAATGCCTGCGTAAAAAACTGAGCCACCTGTTTTATGCAGGATAGATTGGTCGTTTGTGAATATTCCACCTATTTCCTGATCATTAAAATGGTAATTTTCAAAGCCTATAGAAAGACCGGTGTACATATTTGGCGATACTTTCTTTTCTGCTTCGATTACGACTTTAACTGAGCTTTGTACCAATCTGTCTTTATTGGCGTCCTGTGTTTCATTTCCTATACCATAAAAATCAAATGGCATTCTTTTAAAGCGGACTTCGGAAATGTAGTGATATTTATTCTGTTTACTCCATATATCACTTTTTAAGGAAACGTTATATTGTCCTTTCGTAGAGACAGAAACAAGACCCGAAAAATTGGAGCTTCTGTTACTGAGGTCTTTTCTGTCCAGGTAGGTTGAATAAAGGAGGCCTGCGCCAAATTCAAAGCCTATTTCCTGAGAATACCTTAGTATTGGAACAGGCATAAAGCTAGCTCTACGCGATGAATCTGTTTTATTAGATAAATATCTTTCAATAAGTTTCTTTTGCCCTAATGCGTTTGTTGCAATTAAAACGAATATAGTGCAAATCGAAATGTTCTTCATCGGCCTGAGGTAATGTAAAGTTTTAGTAATGCGATCAGTTCAGCAACTTTGAGGCCATATCTTAAATGTTTTGAAAAATTGACTAAAAAAAGCCTCGACTGTTTGTTTACCAAAGTCGATATAAATGGGTTGAAAACAGGGGTTTTGCTGTAGTTTTATGTAAGTAAATATAGTATTTGCAAAAGATTATTACTGAGTTAGTGTAACAGTATGGATTGTATAGCCAATTGATCGGTGTAAAAGGGCCGAAATTGAGTAAAATATGCTATGTTTGCACCATTAAAAAAATAGATAAATAGATCAAGATGAGTACAAGAGGACCTATATCTCAGTTTATGGAGCGTAATTACCTCCATTTTAATGCTGCGGCCATGATGGATGCTGCTAAAGGGTATGAAACACATTTAGATGAAGGAGGTAAAATGATGATTACGCTCGCCGGTGCAATGAGTACCGCTGAGCTGGGGATTTCATTGGCGGAAATGATTCGTCAGGATAAAGTATCCATCATTTCATGTACAGGAGCTAACCTGGAAGAAGATATCATGAACCTTGTTGCGCACTCACATTATAAACGTGTTCCTAATTACCGCGACTTAAGTCCGCAGGATGAATGGGACTTGTTAGAAAACCACTATAACAGGGTAACTGATACATGTATCCCTGAAGAAGAGGCTTTCAGAAGATTACAAAAGCACATTAATAAAATCTGGAAAGATGCAGAAGAAGCTGGTGAGCGTTATTTCCCTCATGAGTTCATGTATAAGATGCTATTAAGTGGTGATCTTGAACAATACTATGAGATTGATCCTAAAAATTCATGGATGCTTGCTGCAGCGGAGAAAAATCTTCCGATTGTAGTTCCTGGATGGGAAGATTCGACTATGGGTAATATTTTCGCTTCTTATGTAATGAAAGGGGAAGTAACTGCAACTACTGTAAAGGGTGGTATTGAGTATATGGGATATTTATCAGATTGGTATATTAAAAACAGTTCTGGTAAAGGTGTAGGTTTTTTCCAGATAGGTGGTGGTATTGCCGGAGATTTTCCGATTTGTGTAGTACCTATGCTTTATCAGGATATGGAAATGCCTAACATTCCTTTCTGGAGTTATTTCTGCCAGATATCTGACTCTACTACTTCTTATGGGTCATATTCAGGAGCAGTACCAAATGAGAAAATCACATGGGGTAAACTAGATATTAATACTCCAAAGTTTATAGTGGAGTCTGATGCGACGATAGTGGCACCTCTGATATTTGCATGGATATTAAAAATGTAATTTGAATTTGCAAATCCTGTAATGGGATATTGCATGCAAAGGGTCACCAGTTTTAGAAAAAATTGGTGATTTTCTTTGTTTAAAGCAATAAAACGACATTATTTAGATTGGTTATAAATTGTATTTACTGTCATTTATTTGTCATTGGTACGTTAATAAATTTTACTTTTGTGGACGTTTTGGTGAAGACCCTAAGTTTAAACATCATAAACGGTTATAAAGTTTTTTAAAAAATAGCATAAAATACTCATTATGAGGGATATCTCATTGATCATTAGAAGAGTTTGGAAGTCGGCATTCATGTTTACGGCTCTATCTGTTTTAATCGTTTCTGCAACGAAAGCACAAGATGTAGTAGAGGGAAGAAAATTATTTAAAGATAAATGTGCTTCTTGTCACCAACTGGATCGTAATAGTACTGGTCCGGCATTAACTCCAAAGTTGAAAGAATTGGATGAAGCATTTGCAATCCAATGGATCAGAAACTGGAAAGTTTTAGTTGATGCTGGTAATCCTGTAGCAATTGAAGCAGCAAAGTTCTCTCCGGCGGAGATGACTGCGTTTCCAACTTTAACTGACGATCAGATTAAAAACATCATCGCTTATGCACAAGCTGGTGAGCCTAAGCCGGCAGTTGACCCAAATGCTCCAGTAGCTGGATCAGGTTCTACTGGTTTTTCTAGCTGGTCTATCGCAGGTATTGCATTGATTATAGTAATCTCTATAGCAGTACTGATTGTTTTAGGTCGCGCTGTGAAAATGCTGGAGCGTTTGATCTTAAAGAAACAGGGTGTTGAAATTGTGGAGGAAGAAAATCTTTCTTTCGCAGCTGGCACACGTAAATTATTTAAAAACAAGAAGTTTGTATTCTTCTTTATCCTGTGCTTAATTATAAGCTTAGGTTCATTCGGATGGATGGGAATGTGGAATACTGGTGTACATACAGGATATCAGCCGGTACAACCAATTAAATTCTCTCACGAATTGCACGCTGGTGTTAATCAGATTGATTGTCAATATTGTCACGCCGGTGCATTTAAATCTAAAAATGCTACTATACCTTCAGTTAACGTTTGTATGAACTGTCACAAGTCAGTACAGGCGACTGAAAAATATAACGGTGAGATCTCTCCTGAAATTCAGAAGATCTATACTGCTATAGGTTACGATCCAAATACGCTTACTTACGATAAATCGAAAGAAAAGCCTGTTGAGTGGGTACGTGTACACAACTTGCCTGACTTTGCTTACTTTAATCACTCACAACACGTTGTGGTTGGTGAAGAAGCGATCAGAAAAGAGAGAGGTTTAAAACCTAATGAGCCTGTGTGTTTCGCATGTCATGGTCCGGTTGATACGATGGAAGAAATTTATCAGTATTCTCCGTTAACGATGAAATGGTGTGTTAACTGCCATAAAGATGCTGAGATTTCAGGTAAAGACAACGCTTTCTATGCTAAAGTGATTGAAGCCCATGAGAAAATCAAAAAAGGCGAGAAAATTACTCCTGCATTGCTAGGTGGTTTAGAGTGTGGCAAGTGTCACTATTAATAGAGTTTAATAACAAAGAACGTTCGATAACAGTAATATAGCTAAATGGAAAGCAATAAAAAATACTGGAAAGGCTTAGAAGAGTATAACAACACTCCGGATTTTGTTCAAAACAACAAAAACGAATTTGCTGAGCCCCTTCCAATAGAAGATGTTTTAAATGAAGCAGGGTTAAGTACCGTGACTCCTCGCCGCGACTTTTTAAAGGCATTGGGCTTTGGATTAGGTGCGGTGACACTAGCGGCATGTCAGACTGCCCCGGTTCATAAGGCAATTCCTTATGTAATTAAACCTGAAGAGGTTGTGCCGGGTATTCCTAACTATTATGTGTCAAGCTTTAAAGGTCAACCGGTTTTAGTTAAAACCAGAGAAGGAAGACCAATCAAGATTGATGCAAATACAAATGCAGGTGTATTTAACCGTGGTACTGATGCTCAGGCACAGGCTTCAGTTTTAGACTTGTATGATGTATCTAAACTTAGATCTCCATTGGTAAAGGGTGCTGATGCAACCTGGACTAAGGTAGATGAGTTTGTTAAAGGTGAGTTGAACAAAGCTCAGGCTTCTGGAAAGAAAATCCGTATTGTTTCATCATCAGTGAACAGTCCGTCAACTAAAGCAGTTATTGCTGATTTCGCTGTAGCTTATCCTAATACTAAACACGTTCAGTATGACGCGGTTTCTTATACAGGAATTATTAAAGCAAATGAGAATAGCTTTGGTAAAGCAGTGGTTCCTAAATACAAATTTGATCAGGCAGACCTGATTGTAAGTTTTGGAGCTGACTTTTTAGGTACCTGGATTAGCGGTGAAGAATTTACTGCTCAGTATGTATCTAACAGAGATCAAAAATCGTTGAAAAAAGGCAAAATGTCTCGTCACTTCCAATTTGAGGCGGGCATGAGCTTAACAGGTACAAATGCAGATACACGTGTTCCGATTAAGTTATCGGAAGAAGGTCCTGCTTTAATTGCCTTATATAATGCCATCACAGGTTCTAATTTAGAAGGTGCTGCATTGCCTAACAACACAACTGCTGATAAGGCATTGAAGTTGGTAGGTAAAGAACTTTTACAAAATAAAGGTAAAGCACTTGTAGTTTCAGGATCAAATGATGTTTCTACACAGATCCTTGTAAATGCCATCAACTCCGCTATCGGTAGTTATGGTACTACAATTGATTTAGATAATCCTTGTAAGCTTTATGCAGGAAATGATGCAGAATTTGCTGAATTCATTAATGAGATGAACAGAGGTGAAGTTGCTGCTGTTTTATTCCTGGATAGCAATCCTGCATACGATGTAGCAAACGTGAAAGCGTTTACTGATGCTTTAGCAAAAGTTGCATTGAAAGTGTCTTTCTCTGACCGTAAGGATGAGACGGCTACTTTATGTGATGTAGTTGCAATGAACCATAACTATCTGGAATCATGGGGTGATGCAAGTTCATACGAAGGTGTTTACTCTATTGTTCAACCAACAATCAACCCTGTGTTTAACTCACGTCAGGCAGAGGAAAGTTTATTGATCTGGTCTGATAATGTAGTTAAAGAATACTATCAGTATGTGCGTAACAACTGGGAGAAAAGCATTTTACCCACTGTAGGATCTACCTGGAAAGATGTTTTACAAAAAGGTGTATTTGCTAGTGCTGAAAAAGCTGCTGGTACTTATACTTTTAGTCTTTCATTGGCTGCAGTTGTTCCTGCAATCATTGCTAATAGTAAGTCTCTGGCTAAAGACATTGAGTTACAAGTTTACTCAAGTGTACCGATGCGTGATGGTAAACATGCTAACAACGCATTCTTACAAGAACTTCCTGATCCTGTTTCTAAAGTAACCTGGGATAACTATGTTGCTATAGCTCCTAAGTATGCTGAGAAATTAGGATTTAAAGAATTTGATATTGTTTCAGTAAAAGCTGATAACGGTTACAGCATTGACTTACCTGTATTAATTCAGCCTGGTCAGGCACCTGGTACTGTTTCGATAGCATTAGGTTATGGTCGTACCAATGCAGGTAAAGCAGGAGACAATGTTGGTAAAAATGCTTATCCATTTGTAAGCTTTAGCAATGGTACTCTAAAGTATGCTACTACAGTTAAATTAGCAGCAACAGGCGGAAGAGAAGAGCTTGCTCAAACACAAACACACTACTCTTTTGAAGGAAGAAATGTAATCCGTGAGGCTACATTTGCTGAATACAAAAAGAATCCAGCTGCTGGTTCAGGTAATGACCACGCTAAGCATAAAACTTACGATTTATGGGATAAATATGAGACACCAGGTAACAACTGGGTAATGGCAATCGATTTGAATGCTTGTACTGGTTGTGGTTCTTGTATTGTTGCTTGTAACGTTGAGAATAACATTCCTGTTGTAGGTAAGGATGAAGTACGTAAGCGCAGAGAAATGCACTGGTTACGTATTGACCGTTATTACAGTTTCAATCAGGATGCTTCTGCTGCCACTGAACATGCAGGTCATGGACATGGTAATGGCATTAGCTCTGTAACTAAAGAGAAAGAGATTGCTCACCTTAAAGAAGAGCAAATGAACAATGTATCGGTTGTACACCAGCCAATGCTTTGTCAGCACTGTGATCATGCTCCTTGTGAGACTGTTTGTCCGGTATTGGCAACTGTTCACTCGTCTGATGGTTTAAACCACATGGCTTATAACCGTTGCGTAGGTACACGTTATTGTGCAAACAACTGTCCATATAAAGTACGTCGTTTCAACTGGTTTAACTACTGGAATGATTCACGTTTTGATAACTATTTGAACAATGAATTTACTCAGTTGGTACTTAACCCTGATGTAACAACACGTTCAAGAGGTGTTATGGAGAAATGTTCGATGTGTATCCAACGTATCCAGGGAGGTAAATTGCAGGCGAAAATTGAAAAACGTCCGTTGAAAGATGGCGATATCAAAATGGCTTGTCAACAAGCTTGTTCTGCGAATGCAATCATCTTTGGTGATTCCAATGATCCAGAATCGGAAGTTTCAAAAGCATTACGTAGTGAGCGTACTTACTATGTACTTGAAGAGATCAACGTACAACCGGGTATTGGTTATATGACGAAAATTAGAAATACAGATACAACAGTACAAGCGTAAGCGGATAGCTGATATTAAAAGAAATATAAATTATGTCAGGACATAACGAATCAATATTAAGAGAACCACTAATCACCGGTAATGATATCACGTATGCTAAGATTACGGATGATATTTTAATGCCGGTTGAAAATAAGCCGAATAAGGCTTGGTGGATAGGATTTATCGTAGCATTGTGTGGAGCTTTACTTTGGGTGGTAGCTGTTAGTTACACCTTCTGGTTTGGTATCGGTGCTTGGGGATTAAATAAAACAGTAGGATGGGCTTGGGACATCACCGGTTTCGTATGGTGGGTTGGTATTGGTCACGCAGGAACATTGATTTCTGCAGTACTATTACTCTTCCGTCAGAACTGGCGTAACTCCATCAACCGTTCTGCAGAGGCGATGACGATTTTCGCTGTTATTTGTGCGGCGACGTACGTAGTATCTCACATGGGTAGACCTTGGTTAGCTTACTGGGTACTTCCATTACCAAATCAGTTCGGATCATTATGGGTTAACTTTAACTCACCATTAGTATGGGATATGTTTGCGATCTCTACTTACTTCTCGGTATCACTTTTATTCTGGTATACAGGTCTGTTACCTGATATCGCGACTATCCGTGACCGTGCAACAGGTACAAAACGCAGAATTTATTCTATCTTATCATTCGGATGGACAGGAAATGTGAAAACATGGCAGCGTTTTGAGGCTGTATGTTTAATCTTAGCTGGTATTTCTACACCACTAGTACTTTCTGTACACACAATTGTATCCATGGACTTTGCTACCTCGGTTATTCCGGGATGGCACACAACAATCTTCCCTCCTTATTTCGTGGCTGGGGCGATCTTCTCAGGATTTGCGATGGTGTTAACCTTATTATTGGTTGCGCGTAAAGTATTAGGTCTTGAGAACTACATCACTATGTTCCACATTGAGTCGATGAATAAGATCATCATCTTAACAGGATCGATCGTGGGTGTGGCTTATTTAACTGAGTTTTTCATTGCATGGTATTCAGGTTCTGAATATGAGCAATATGCATTTATCAACCGTTCAACTGGTCCTTACTGGTGGGCATACTGGATGATGATGACTTGTAACGTAATCTCACCGCAGTTGTTGTGGTTCAAAAAGATTCGTACCAGCATCGCTGCTACCTGGATTTTATCTATTGTAGTAAACATCGGTATGTGGTTTGAGCGTTTTGTAATTATTGTAACTTCATTACACCGCGATTATGTTCCTTCAAGTTGGGCAATGTTCTATCCATCATGGGTTGACGTGAGTGTGTTTGTTGGTTCAATTGGTTTGTTCTTTACTTTGTTCTTATTGTTCTTAAGGGTATTGCCTTCAATTGCAATTGCAGAGGTTAAATTGTTGCTGAAGAGCGCAAGTGAGCAAGAGAAAATGAGACAGATAAAAGAAGGTCATCTTGATCCGACCCACGTATCAGAATATGTAGAGTCGTTAGAGAAATTTGATAGTGTTAAACAAGAAGATTACGCAAAAATATAACAATGAATAATATCAAATATATTTTAGGCAGTTTTGGTGATCCTGATGAAATGATGCATGGCATCGATAAATTGCAGGAAAACAACATTAAAATACATGATGTTTATACGCCAATGCCTATTCACGGCATAGAAGCCAAACTAGGAGTTAAGCGTTCAAGATTGGATATTGCAGCTTTCTTTTTTGGAATAACTGGAACATGTACCATGCTTTCATTTGTATATTTCGCGACAGTTGTAGACTGGCCAATTAATATCGGTGGTAAGCCTCACTTTCCTTTAGCGGATTTTATTCCAATTACTTTTGAGCTAACTATTTTATTTTGTGCTTTTGGCCTGGTTGGTTCTTATTATGCATCGACTCACTTATTTCCGGGAAGAGCACCTAGAGTAATGGACTTAAGAGCAACTGACGATAGGTTTGTTATTGCAATTGATGCAAAAGAAAATACAGAGCACAGTAAGATTGATGAATTATTAAAGGAAGCTGGTGCTTTGGAAGTAAAGCATAATGAAAGGAAATATGTTAGCTATGAATAAGAGTAAAATAGTTGTAGCCTCATTTTGTATTCTTGCTGGAACTGTTATATTTTCAGCATGCAAGGATAAAAGAAGCACAGGTTTAGAATACGCAAGGAACATGTATGATCCGCTTGCTCCTAACCCGGACCAACCGCTTTCTACTACAAATGAAGATTTGAAGAGTTTTAAAGGACAAACTGCTCAGACACCTCCAGCACATACTGTACCGGTAGGGTTTGATAAGTATGATCTTCCAAATACTAAAGAAGGTTATGAGGCATCAAGTGCGTTAGTTAACCCACTTGCATTAACAGAAGCGAACCTGGAGTCAGGAAAACATTATTTCACTGTATTTTGTGCTCCATGTCATGGAGAAAAAGGTGATGGTCAAGGTCACCTGGTAAAAATCGAAAAGGTTAGTGGAATTCCTTCATATCATGGCGATGCAGCTTCTTCTCGTGGTGGTCTGATGAAAGACTTAACAGGGGGAAAAATTTATCATACAATTATGTATGGTCTAAATAATATGGGATCACATGCCTCTCAACTATCTCCAGAAGAAAGATGGAAAGTAGTGATGTATGTTCAACAATTACAACAAATACAATAGAAAAGAATAATAGATGGGAACTCACAATTATAATTTAACTGAGCAGTTTGAGTTTACAGGCAAAGCTAAAACTTTAAGTATAATCGCTATTGTAATCGGTTTAGCGGCTATAGGTTATGGTTTTTCAGCTAAGGCGCTTCATGAGCGTACTTTTGCTAATCTTTTGCTGATGGCTTATTACTTTGCTTGTGTTTGTATGTCAGGAGCATTCTTCCTGGCTGTTCAATTCGTTGCACAGGCTGGTTGGTCTGCGTCAATTTTAAGGGTACCTGAGGCTATGGCTAAAGTGTTACCTATAGCGGTAATCATTTTGCTTATAGTAATGGGAGCAGGTTTGTATACTCACAATTTGTATCACCACTGGCATGCTGATGGATTAACTGATCCAAACAGCCCTAACTATGATAAATTAATCGATGGTAAATCTGCCTTCTTGAACGTACCGTTCTTTATGGGCCGCCAGATTGTATTTTTAGCAATCTATAGCTTCTTTGCTATGTATTTAGCTAAGTTGTCTAATAATGAAGATTTAGAAGGTGGTTTAAACTCTTATAGAAAGAGCTTTAAATACTCTTGTATCTTCCTTGTAATTTACGGATTTACTACTCCAATCTTTGCATTCGATACAGTGATGTCATTAGAAGCACACTGGTTCTCAACTATGTTTGGTTGGTATAACTTCGCAGCAATGTGGGTATGTAGTTTGGCAATTATTGCCATCATGTTGATCCTGTTAAGAAAAGCAGGTTACATGAGCTGGGTAAATAATAGTCACTTACACAACTTGGGTCAGTTTATCTTCGGATTTTCTATATTCTGGACTTATGTATGGTTCGCACAGTTCCTTTTGATTTACTATGCAAATATGCCGGAAGAGACAGTTTACTTCTACAAAAGATTTGAACACTATGAGTTCTGGTTTTACCTGAACCTTGTATTGAACTTTTTAGCTCCGGTATTACTGTTAATGGACAGGGATAACAAGAGACAGGAGAACATATTATTGACGGTATCCATCGTTGTTTTATGTGGACACTGGGTTGATTATTACCAGATGATTATGCCAGGTACAGTTGAAGAACACCATGCTTTTGGTTTCATCGAGATTGGTACTGCAGTAGGTTTTGTAGGATTGTTTACTTTTACAGTATTAACTGCTCTAAGTAAAAAACCTTTGATTCCTAAGAATCATCCATTTTTACAAGAAAGTTTAAATCACCATTTGTAGTCCGGTGATTTTTATAGAGAATAAAAAATAATAATATAATAGAAGTACAGCGTTACTACTTTTAAGGAAATGAGTTTAAGAAAATTTATAAGTAACAAATCAATAGCGGCACTAGCAGTAATCTTATCTGCATTTGCAAGCACCAGCGTATTTGCACAAGCTGCAGCCGCTGAGGCCGCTACAAAGCCCGTAGATATGGGGCCGGTTTATAAAACGGCAATATTTTATACCCTGGCATTTTTACTGCTATGCTTGTTCATAGCAATAATTGGAAAAGCATTAAAGGTATATGAATTGACCCGTGAGGCTCAGGACAAACCTAAAGGTATTAACTGGAATACGGTTAACGCTGTGCTTTTTGCATTGTTCCTTATCGTAGGTTTATATGGGGTATATTGGGAATATACAGTTCATGGTAAAATGATCTTACCTGAGGCAGCATCAGAGCATGGTAAGAAAATTGATCAGATGTTCAACGTGACGTTGATCATGACTACTATCGTGTTTATTTTAACGCATATTATTTTATTTGTTTTTACTTATATATATAGATATAATAAGAAAAGAAAAGCATACTACTATCCTCATAACAATACTATTGAGCGTATCTGGACAATTGTACCAGCATTGGCTTTAACAGTATTGGTATTAATGGGATTCCTTACCTGGAGATCAATTTTCTTTAAAATCGAGGATCCTAATAATAAGCCTATCAATATTGAAGTGATTTCTTCACAGTTTGCATGGTCTATTCGTTATGCTGGAGCAGATGGCGTTGTAGGTAATAAAAACTTTAAATTAATTACTGCTACAAATGGAATTGGTATCGATTTCAAAGATAAAAACGCTTTTGATGACCAATCGGCAGATGAAATGGTAATTCCAATTGGTAAACCAGTGCGTTTAATATTAGGTAGTAAAGATGTAATTCATAGTTTTTACATGCCGCACTTTAGAGTACAATTGAATACTGTACCTGGTATGACTTCCTACTTTGAGTTTACTCCAACGATCACAACAGAGGAGATGAAAGCTAAAACCAATGATCCAACATTTAAATATTTATTTTTATGTAACAAGATCTGTGGAGACGGTCACTATAAAATGCAAAAAGAAGTTAAAGTTGTTTCTATGGAAGAGTATGAGGCTTGGTTAAAAGAGCAGCCAACTTATTTAACTGATGATTTGAGAAAAGAATTTAACATACCTGTTAGTTCTGCAGCTGTTACTGTACCTGCAGATTCTGCAGCAAAGGATACTTCAGCGGTTAAAACAAAACAATTAGCTTTAAATAATTAATAATACTGGAATAGCACATTATGTCAACTATATCATTACACGATACACATAACCACGATAACCATGATGATCATGGGCATCACAAAGAGACCTTCTTAACGAAGTATGTCTTTAGTCAGGATCACAAGATGATCGCCAAGCAATTCCTGATAACAGGTATTATTATGGCTGTTATTGCAATGGGCTTGTCAATCTTGTTTCGTTTACAACTTGCATGGCCAGATAAGGAATTCCCTATTTTGGAGACTTTCTTAGGAAAGTGGGCTGAAGGCGGACGTATAAAGCCAGACTTTTATCTTGCACTTGTAACTATACATGGTACCATTATGGTATTCTTTGTATTAACAGCTGGATTGAGTGGTACATTTAGTAATTTATTAATTCCACTTCAGATTGGTGCAAGGGATATGGCTTCGCCATTCCTGAACATGCTTTCTTACTGGTTTTTCTTTGCTGCTTGTGTAATCATGATGGGTTCATTCTTTATACAGACAGGACCTGCAAGTGCTGGCTGGACGGTTTATCCTCCTTTATCAGCTTTACCAACAGCGATTTCCGGATCTGGTTTAGGTATGACTTTGTGGTTAATCAGTATGATCCTTTTTGTTGCTTCCTCGTTAATGGGCGGTATCAACTATGTGAGTACAATATTAAACATGCGTACTAAAGGTATGGATCTTTGGAAAATGCCATTGACAATCTGGGCATTCTTCTTAACTGCAGTTTTAGGTATTTTGTCTTTCCCTGTATTGGTAGCTGGTGTTGTATTGTTAATCTTCGATAGAAGTTTCGGTACAAGTTTCTATCTTTCAGATATCGTGATGGGTACGCAGATTCTTCCTAACGAAGGTGGGTCTCCAATTTTATGGCAACACTTATTCTGGTTCCTTGGACACCCTGAGGTGTACATTGTAATTATGCCAGCGATGGGATTGTCTTCAGAGATCATGTCTGTGAACTCTAGAAAACCTATTTTCGGTTACCATGCGATGATTTATTCATTGATTGGTATTACTGTTCTTTCATTTATCGTTTGGGGTCACCATATGTTTGTAACGGGTATGAACCCATTACTGGGTGGTGTGTTTATGATTACCACGTTGATTATTGCTGTTCCTTCAGCGGTTAAAACCTTTAACTGGTTGGCTACTTTATGGAGAGGAAATATCCGATTTACACCAGCTATGTTGTTTGCTATCGGAATGGTTTCTTTCTTTATCTCAGGTGGTTTAACTGGTATCTGGTTAGGTAACGCATCATTGGATATTACCTTGCATGATACATACTTCGTAATTGCTCACTTCCACCTTGTAATGGGATCGGCAGCTATTTTTGGTATGCTTGCGGGTGTTTATCATTATTTCCCTAAAATGTTTGGAAGATTGATGAGTAATAAATTAGGTTATCTACACTTCTGGATTACCTTTATTTGTGCTTATTTGGTATTCTTCCCATTACACTTTTTAGGTCTTGATGGTGTGCCACGTCGTTACTACGCATTTACTGAGTTTGAGTTTATGCAGAAATGGGTTACTGTAAATATCTTGGTTACATGGGCTGCGATTATCGCAGGATTAGCTCAAGTTGCTTTCTTATTCAACTTCTTCTATTCTATCTTTAAAGGTAAGGTTTCATCGCAAAATCCTTGGGAGGCTAATACTTTAGAGTGGACTACACCAGTAGAACGTATACATGGTAACTGGCCAGGAGAAATTCCTACGGTATACCGTTGGCCATACGATTATAGCAAGCCAGGAGCAGAGCAGGATTTCATCCCTCAGACAGTTCCTTTCTCGCAAACAATGAGTTCTAACATGCCTCATGATTTTGAAGGTAATGTTGAGTCTGAACGTATACAAAAGGAATGGGAATCTAAAAACCCTCCTGCTGATGCGTCAAAATTAGACTAATATATAGTATCTAATACAATGAGGTATCTGCAGTAAGTGAATACTTACCACAGATACCTCATTTTTTTTAATCTATCACATACCATGGTTCTTAAATCTGAAAATAGATTTATCAAGCTAAACCTTATTACAATAGTTGTAACCTTACTTGTCATATTAGCAGGTGGAGTTGTACGTAGTACGGGTTCAGGTATGGGCTGTCCAGATTGGCCTAAGTGTTTTGGGCAATACATACCACCGACACATGCTTCTCAGCTTCCTGCTGATTATAAAGAAAAATATGTTGCGGAACGTGTTGCAAAAAATGAACGCTTTGCTAAAACCCTGGAAAAAATGGGTAAAGGACATTTGGCAGATAGCATCAGACATGATGAATCTATACTTCAACCTGAAACATTTAATGTAGCAAAAACCTGGACTGAATATATAAACAGGTTAATGGGAGCAATTACGGGGTTTTTCTTACTAGCTTTAGCCGTTTCTGCATTTAGATATAAGAAAAGAGCGATAAGAATTCCTGTTCTTAGTATTTTAAACGTTATTACAGTTGGCTTTCAAGCGTGGTTAGGCTCTATAGTTGTTTCGACAAATTTAATGCCTTGGATCGTTACGGTACACATGCTTTTGGCATTGGTCATATTAGGTATTTTGGTATATACCTATAATTATGCAAAACAACTTGATCAACAACCTACTGTTGTAATGGGACAGTTGGTATGGCTTAAGGTATTAATCTTTGGATCGATTGTTTTGAGTACTATACAAATCGTAATAGGTACTGAAGTTCGTGAAGCTATTGATTCGATTTCAAAACAGATGATGTATAGCGGACGGAATACATGGGTTTCGAAAGTAGGAGATATGTTTTCTTATCATCGCGATCTGGCACTTTTGGTACTGGTTATAAATATCATAATTTATAAAATTGTGAAAGATAGATTTAACGGAAAGACTGTAGCATTAAGCATTGGTAATAGTATTGGAATAGTTTTAATTATTCAGATTGCAACAGGCTTAATATTGTCTAACTTTGCGCTTCCACCTTATGCACAGGCTATGCATATTTTGTTTTCAACTGTTTTATTTAGTCTACAATACTATCTGTATTTGTTGGTTTACAGATCAAGTACTTACAACCAACAGAATTAATTTATAAAAAAATTGAAAAGGTTTTTCTCAGATTTCTCTAAGCTCATAAAATTCAGGTTAACGTTCCTGGTAGTGTTCTCTGCGTCAGTTACTTTTTTGATTGGCTCACAGGTGCCTATAGAAGGGGTTATTCCTGGAATTAATTGGACTAACTGGATAATTCTGATTATAGGTGGTTTTTTAGTAACGTCTGCTGCAAATTGCTTTAATGAAGTGATTGAAGTGGATCTCGATAAATTGATGACGAGGACTAAAGATCGTCCCATGCCAGCTGGGCATATGACCACTGGTCAGGGTTTAGTTTCTGGACTGGTTATGGGGTTGTTAGGTACCTATTTATTAGGAAGATTAAATATTGAAACAGGTTTATTATCGGTATTCTCTATTTTTCTTTATGCCTTTGCTTATACGCCAATGAAGCGTAAGTCTCCAATTGCTGTATTTGTAGGTGCAATTCCTGGGGCTTTGCCTCCATTGATTGGATATGTGGCTGCTCATGGTAAAATTGATCAGATAGCCGTTATTTTGTTTTTGATTCAATTTGTTTGGCAGTTTCCTCATTTTTGGTCTATTGCCTGGGTATTGGATGATGATTATAAAAAGGCTGGATTTAGACTTCTGCCTACTACTAAACGTGATAAGGTAAGTGCTTTCATCACATTTTTAAGTACTTTAATATTGATTCCTGTTAGTTTACTACCGACTTTCTATGGCTTCGGTGGTTATTACATCGCAGGGGTTTCATTGTTGGCAGGATTAATTTTTGCCTGGCTAGGATTTAAGTTGTTGGTGAAGATGGATTTGGACAGTGCCAGAAAGGTGATGTTTTGCTCATTTTTTTACCTGCCATTGGTCCAGTTAGTTTTGTTATTTGATTTTATAGCTAAATAATTTTTTAAATGGTACACACATTAAAAGAAGAGGGTTTAAAGATGGATGTGGCTTTTAATGCTAAGCCCCGAAAGTTTGTGGTTTGGTTATTTGTAGTTTCATCAACAATTATGTTTGGTGGCTTTACAAGTTATTATATCGTGTTTGCCGCATCCAAGGGCAAAGGGCATGGTATTGTATTGCCTGATGTATTTATATACAGTACTGCAATTTTATTGCTGAGTAGCTTATGTTTATTCATGGCGAAAAAGGCATTGAAGAACGCAAACATTGGCCAGCAGAAAATGCTGCTTTGGGGTACATTGTTGCTAGGTACCACTTTCTGTTATCTGCAGGTTGATGCCTGGGGAACATTATTTAATACTGGTGCTGCATTTGTGAACAACAATGCTGCTATTTCTATGATTTATGTAGTTTCAGGAATGCACCTTTTACATATCTTCCTTGGTTTAGGCTTTATATTAAGTAGCTTATTTGGGGCTTATAAAGGGATTTCGTTAGAGAGGAACACATTCCGGATGGATATTGCCTCTATATTTTGGCATTTTATAGATATATTGTGGATATATCTTTATGTTTTTTTACTTTTGAACAGTTAGAATTTTTAACAAACTATTACTATTTACAAAAATGAGTTCATTATCACAATTAGATCAGGTAAAAACCACTCCCTGGAGTGGTGGCCGCTCGCCGTGGTCGGTAGAGTACGGCAAAATAATGATGTGGTTTTTTCTGGTTTCTGATGCATTCACATTCTCTTCATTGTTGGTTTATTATGGTGCGCAGCGCTTTAGTAAATTTACCTGGCCAGATCCGGATCTGGTTTTTCAATCGGTTCCAGGTTTAGCTGAAGGCGGCTACCCACTCGTATTTGTGGGAATTATGACGTTCATCCTGATCATGAGCTCGGTAACTATGGTACTGGCTGTCGAGGCTGGTCATAGAAGATCTAAGAAAGAAGTAACCTGGTGGATGGTAGCTACTATTATCGGTGGTTTTATGTTTCTTGGTTGTCAGGCAGCAGAATGGACGCACTTGTTCCATGAAGGATTTAGCTGGGGTAAAATACCTCCAATGGAGACTTTAAAACATTTATTTACTGGTGAGGTATCAGAGGTATCTGCATTGCAATTTTCTAACTTGTTCTTCACAATTACAGGATTCCACGGTTTCCACGTATTTACGGGCGTAGTTATTAATATCATCCTTCTGTGTATGGTTGTTAATGGAACTTTTGAAAAACGCGGTCATTACTTAATGGTAGAAAAGGTAGGCTTATACTGGCACTTTGTGGATTTAGTATGGGTATTCGTATTCACCTTCTTCTACTTGGTTTAATTATATAAGGATAATATTATGTCGGAATTACATACAGATCACGCTCATGGCGAACATGCACATGGCGATCACGGAGGATTAGGTAAAAAGAAAATATGGCAGGTGTTTTTTATTCTGCTAGCACTTACAGTAGTTGAGTTTATCATTGCTCTTTGGGCAATTCCAGCTGGACATATGAGTCAGCATATTGGAAACTATGTTTATATCATATTAACTCTATTTAAGGCTTATTACATCATTGCATACTTTATGCACTTAAAATATGAAAAGGTTGGACTCATACTATCTGTGTCAATAGTTTTCCTTTTCATTGTGTACTTTATTGTATTGATGCTAATTGAGGGAGACTTTTTGCATCTTCACATGCCGCTAGTTTAATGAAGGGTTCTTCAATAAAAAAAATATTAATCCTGGTAACCATTTTAGCGTTACCAGGATTTTTATATAATATACTTAAAGAAGAGGGCAAAAATAGGTATAAGCCACTTGCCATTTTTGGCCCTAAAAAAGTCGCTTCTACTGTCCATTCCGTTAGAGGAGAGCAAATACCTGATACTATTTATCATAAACCTGACAACTTCAAACTGGTAAATCAGAAAGGAGATACTGTTAGTCTGGAAAGCTATACTGGAAAAATTCAGGTTATTAATCTTTTTTACACCAAAGGTAACACAGAAGCCGTTCAGATTGCCAATAAGGCGATGAAGGATCTGGAGAATCATTATAAAAAGAACAATGTGGTTAATTTTATCGGGCTTACAATTGATCCGGAAAATGATAACCCGGAAGTATTAAAAACCTATGCAGATAATATAGGTGCTAAAGCTGGAAAATGGGATCTGTTAACAGGAGATAGTACAACTATTTACAACCTTGTTAATAAAGGTTTGCGCATTGATGCGCATAAAGAAAAGGCAGGTACTGAACAGAAGTTTGTGTACAGCAACATGTTTGTTTTACTCGACTACCAACACCGTATCCGCGGCTACTATGAAGCTACCAGTAATGAAGACTTGTCGAAATTAGATGACGAGATCAAGGTACTGATCATAGAAGAATTAAGAAACAATAATGATGGACGTTAGTCTGTATATGATATGATGGATAACAAAAGCTCAATTGAGCAGAAATACAATAAATGGATCATATTGCTCTCTATAATTATTCCTGTGGCAGTAGCCGTCTTATTTTTTGTTAAGATTCCTAACGCTACACCATTACCATTTTTACCGCCGATTTATGCTACTATAAATGGCTGCACAGCAATTTTGCTTGTTATAGCAGTTATAGCTGTAAAGAACGGAAAGCTAAAGCTACATGAGACCTTAATGAAATGTGCTATTGGCTGTTCAATCTTATTTCTATTGATGTATATTGCTTATCACATGACTACACCTTCAACTAAGTTTGGAGGAGAAGGTACGATCAGATACATCTACTTTTTTATCCTATTAACACATATCCTCTTGTCTATTGCTATTATACCAATGGTATTGATAACTTATGTTCGTGCTCTTGCAGAGCGTTTTGACAGACATAAAAAGATAGCAAAAATAACCTTCCCATTGTGGCTGTATGTTGCTGTGACCGGTGTGATTGTGTACTTAATGATTTCTCCTTATTACCTGCACTAGTTCCTTTAGAGTTACAACTTTTTTAATTTAAGTAATTTTTTAAATTGAAGCTTAGGGTTCCTTTTTTTTATCTGTTTTGATTTAGTTAGTACCGGTATAAATTGTACTTTAGTATTTAACGACTCACTACTGCAGTATTTTGATATGGGAACACCTAATAGGTTAGCATCAATAATTACCGGAAAAGACTTACTGTTATTAATTGAGGGGGGAGATA
The DNA here is from genome assembly GCF_041645105.1 of Pedobacter sp. GTDB lineage: Bacteria > Bacteroidota > Bacteroidia > Sphingobacteriales > Sphingobacteriaceae > Pedobacter. Next base: position 761,247 of record NZ_JBAZQQ010000001.1, on the reverse strand, counting down.
CAGATGTTTTTACTGAGTTCTATCTGGATAATTTTAAGAAACTAATATTAGTGTCTGAAAAGTATGTAAAAAGTATTCCTGTTGCTGAAGAAATTGTTCAGAATATTTTTTTAAAGATTTGGGAAGATAAAGAGCTCCTTTTAAACATAGATTCTATAAAAGGATATTTATACAGAAGTACAACAAATTCTTCAATCAACCATTTAAATAGAGAAAAGAGTCTCGAGAAACACCATTTAAAGATTGCTGATAGTCTTTCAACTGAAAAGATCGATGATCTTGATGAGGAAAATGAAATGATTGTTTTGCTTTATAAGGAGATTGAATTGTTGCCCGAAAAATGTCGTGAGGTGTTTAAATTAAGCAGACTTGAGAAAATGAAGTATAGAGAGATTGCTTTAAATCTTAATATTTCTGAAAAGACGGTCGAAAATCACATGGGGCATGCTTTGAAAGTCTTAAGATTCCGTGTTTTAAACCATGCGAATGGTGCTTCACAAATTAGTAAACCTCGTTATTTATCTATTTTAAGTACCTTCTTGTACTAATCCGTACAGTCCTAAAAAATAAATATCAAATAATTATTTTTTTCTAAAAAAGGACTAGGGGTTTTAGCTCCGTTATTTGTCATTGTATAAAAGGAGCATACATGGATCATCAATCAAGATTTCAAGATATTGTCCTGAGGCATTTAAATGACCCGGAAAACCAGGATTTACTGGAAGAGGTTGATCGTATGAGAAGCTTATCTGTTGACCGAGAGAAGGAGTATCAGGATATAAAAAGGCTTTGGGAACTTTCTGCTCGAACTACTTCTTTATATGCGTTGGATGAGCAGCGTTCTGTGAGAAACTTAAAAGCAAAAATGGGCTTAACTGCCATTGGGAAATCAAGAAAGTTGTATGGCTGGTTAAGTACAGCTGCTGCCGTTCTATTAGTAGCAGGAATATCAACCTGGTATTTGATTGAACAAGGCAAGACAGAGTTTCTGATTAAGGAGACAACAGCCGGGGTAATAGATTCAGTCGTACTTGCAGATGGCTCAAGAGTATATCTGGCCGAAAATACTACGGTTCGTTATCCACAAAAGTTTAAGGAAGACATCCGACCTGTTGTTTTAGTTCGTGGCCAGGCTTTCTTCAAGGTAACAAAAGATGCGAAGCACCCATTTCAGGTTAGCATAAACAACTCTGTGGTCAAAGTTCTTGGAACCTCATTTAATATTAATTATACCATTGATAAAATAAACCTTTCTGTAAAAACGGGGAGGGTAATGTTTACACCTAATACTAAAAGTGAGTCATCTATCCTTAGTGCCGGCGAGGCACTTACTTATGATTTGAACAAGAATCTACTAAGTAAAGAAAATGGTCTGAATTCAACTAGTTGGCTAACACATGAGCTTCAGTTTGTGGATATGCCCTTAGAAGAAGTTTGTAAGCAGCTGAGTGACTATTACAAAGTGAAAGTTGTTTTACTCGCAGAAATGGCTAATGCTAAAAAATTAAATGCCAACTTTTCGAACAATAGTATAGACGAAGTTCTAAAGGTTCTTAAACAAATATATCCAATTCAAATAGAAAAAAATGACAGTACTATATATGTAAAAAATCTTTAAATCATCCTAATATCAACTATTAACTAACCTAAATTAACATTCATTTATGAAGAACAACTACAAAAGAACCATGTGGGGGTTGAAGTATTTCGTGCAGGGCATATTTATATTTGCGTTCCTCTGTATGTCGTCTGCCCGTGCCGAAAGGGTACAACGGGAAGTACTTAAGGCGGTGTCCTTAGAAAATTATCTTAAAAAAATTGAGTCTGCTTACAAAGTTAGCTTTGTTTACGATGCGACCCAAATTAGCAAGTCCATGAGCATTGATGCTCCCGAAAAGTTAATTTCTATTCGTTCTGATCTTGAACCTTTAGAGGCAAAAGGAATTACTTACAGCATTATTGGTAAACAGGTCATTCTAAAAAAAGTATCTGTTTCTGCTACTAATAAAGATCTAATCATTAAAGGACGTGTTACTTCTTCAAAAGACAAAGAACCCGTACCTGGTGTTAGTGTGAAAGAAAAAAACGTAGTAAATGGTGTTTCTACTGATGGTAATGGCTACTACCAAATTAAAGTTAAAGAAGGAGCTACACTAGTTTTTTCTGCAATTGGCTACAAACAAAGAGAAGTGCCCATTGCTGGAAGAATATCAATTGATGTATCTCTGGAAGAAGATGTAAGTCAATTAAAGGAAGTAATGATTTCTACTGGTTATCAAGAGCTAAACAAAAAGCTATTTACAGGGTCATCAACTAAGATAAAAGCTGTTGACGCAGAAAGAAGTGGTATTCAGGATGTCAGCAGAATGCTGGAAGGGCAAGTTGCTGGGGTATCAGTACAAAACGTTTCCGGTACTTTTGGAGCGGCACCAAAAATTCGTATTCGTGGTGCATCATCCCTAAACGGGGATAATAAACCACTTTGGGTGGTTGATGGAATTATGCTTGAGGATTTGGTAAATATTTCTAATGAGCAATTATCCAGCGGAGATGCGGCAACATTAATCGGTTCATCAGTGGCAGGATTAAACCCTGATGACATCGAAAGTTTTGAAATTTTGAGAGATGCCGCTGCTACTGCTATGTATGGTGCGAGAGCAATGAATGGTGTTGTTGTTGTAACTACTAAGAAAGGTAAAAATACTGAGGGAAAGGCTGTAATTTCTTATTCAGGGAATTTTACTACTTATCTGAAGCCAAATTACAACCAGTTTGATATCATGAACTCTGCAGATCAGATGCAAGTTTATCTGGATATGGAAAATAAAGGTTGGTTAAGACATTCAGATGTTTCTAGATCTGAAAATGGTGGCGTATATCGTAAAATGTATGATTTGATGTATGATTACGATCCAGTTACTGGTCAATTTGGATTGAGAAATGATGCTCCGAGTCGTTTACAATTCTTAAATCGTTATGCTAATGCTAATACAGATTGGTTTGATGTTCTGTTCCGTAATTCTTTGATGCAAGATCATTCAATAAGTATATCATCTGGTACAGCAAAGTCAAAATTTTATGCTTCAACAAGTTTTTTACATGATAACGGTTGGACAGTTGCAGATGGTGTAAAACGTTTTACGGGGATGTTAAGAGGTAATTTTGATATTACAGACAGGCTACAGGTAGAAATCTTATCGCAAGGATCAATCCGTGATCAGCGTAGTCCAGGAACAGTAAATAAAGAAGATAACACGGTTTTGGGACAGGTTGATAGAGATTTTGATATCAATCCTTTTAACTATGCACTAAATACTAGTAGAACGCTTACACCTTATGATGTGTACGGGAACAAAGAATATTTTGTTCAGAATTATGCGCCTTTTAATATTTTACAGGAACTGGAAAATAATAGTATTAAGACAACATTGATAGATCTAAAGATTCAGGGGGGATTGAAGTATAAGATTATTGATGGCCTGAAATATGCATTTACAGGTGCTTATAGATATGTAAAATCTGATAGAGAACATAGTATAACTGAATATTCGAATGCTGCAAATGCGTATCGTGCATATTATAACAGTAATGTAATTGAAAATAACAAGTTTTTATATAAAGATCCATCAAAACCTGGTTCACTACCAAGTATTGTATTACCCGGGGGAGGTTTTTATAATGTGACTTCAAATGGTTTAGTTAATTATTTTATGCGTCATGATTTGGAGTATGATAAGATATTTAAAGAAGATCATTACTTAAATATTCTAGGTGTTGTTGAAATGAGGTCTAATGATAGACAGGATCGTTTTAGCAATGGAGTAGGTTATCAATTTGATAATGGTGGTATACCATTTATAAATTCCGATTACTATAAACAGGCTATTGAAGCCAACTCTTATCCTTATGGAATGGGAATGGCCTATGAGCGTTTCTTATCTTATGCGATTAAGGCAGCTTACTCTTATAAAGGAAAGTATAGTTTTAATGCAACGGGACGTTATGATGGATCTAATTTACTTGGTGACTCACCAACTGCACGATGGTTACCTACTTGGAACGTATCTGGGGCATGGAACCTTCATGAAGAGGATTTTTTCAAAAAGCAGGACGTGCTAAACAGGGCAACGATCAGGGCGACTTACGGATTAACTGCGAGTACTGCAAATGCTAAAAATTCAAGTATGATTTTGAGAAATCAAACTACAAGAAGAACGGACGATATTGATAAAGAGCCCTCAATTTATATAGATGGTTTAGAGAATTCTGAGCTTACTTGGGAGAAAACTTATGATACAAATCTTGGCTTTGATCTAGGCTTTCTTAAAAATAGATTTTCAGTATCAATCGATCTTTATAATCGTAATGGCTTTGATCTGATCGGGCTTTTTCCAACTGCTGGTATTGGTGGCGAAGGATTAAAGAATGCCAACTATGCAGATATGAAGTCTAAGGGTATTGAATTTACATTAAATGCTAAAGTGATTGACAGGGACATATTTAAATGGAGTACAAACTTAAACTTTGGTTACCATAAAGGCAAAATTACTCGTTTAGACTATGATCCGACAATATTTCAGTTGGTTACACCAACAGGTGGTTCGAGACTTGGCTATCCACAAAGTGGCTTATTTTCCATTGTTTTTGATGGCTTAGACCATGACACTGGGGTTCCAACATTTATTGATGAAACGGGTCAAGGAAAATCTACGGATGTTTATTTTCAAAGTAATGAATTACGTTACTTGAAATACGAAGGACAGGTTGATCCGAAGATTACTGGTGGCTTTTCTAATAAGTTTACTTACAAAGACTTTACATTATCAGCTTTAGTGACATTCAGCGCTGGTAATAAAGTAAGATTGAATCCCAATTTTAGTGACAGTTATACCGATCTGACGGCCACATCTAAAGATTTTTTAAGTCGTTGGACAAAGCCTGGTGATGAACAATTTACCAATGTGCCAGCAATAGCAGATAAGTTTGTTGTGGGCAATTTTGGAGGTACAGAGCGGCCTTACAATGCCTATAATTATTCATCTGTGCGGGTCGCCGATGGTGGTTTTGCAAGGCTGAAACAAGTTATGCTGTTTTATCAGTTGCCTAAAGCATGGTCTTCAGTTATAGGGGCTACAAATGCATCTGTTGGTTTGGTTGGAAATAACGTTTGGCTAATATATTCTGATAAACGATTAAATGGTCAGGATCCAGAGTTTTTTGGTTCTGGTGGTGTAGCTATGCCTATTCCTAGACAATACACTTTATCATTAAAGGTTGGATTTTAAAAATATAGATCATGAAATCAATAAGATATCAATATATCATACTAGTTGCGATGGTGGTTTTCATGGCTTCTGGATGTAAAAAATTTCTGGAAAAGACTCCAGATTTAAGGACACAGTTAAACTCAAAAGAAAAGGTAGCACAACTTTTAGTGTCTGCATATCCTAAAGCAGAAAGCCTCTCGTTTATGGAGAATTCTTCTGATAACGCTGAAGATAAAGGACCTAGAACTGATTATAGGACTAATAGTTCTGTTGAATCGTGGACAAAGGCTTATTTTTGGGAAGATTTTGAGAACGGGGTAGATGTTGGTGGTTCAACAGATAATTACTGGAACGAAACTTATTTAGCTATTGCTTCTGCTAATACCGCTTTAAAATATATAGATGAACATCCTGAAGAGACTGATCTCCGACCATATAGAGGGGAAGCATTATTAGCTCGGGCTTATGCTCATTTTATGTTGGTTAGTTTATATGCACAAATATATAAACCAGGTCAGGCTAATGAATCACCAGGCATCCCATTTGTAACGGAACCTGAGATTACAGTTTCTCCTCAATATAAAAGAGGTACAGTTGCAGAGGTTTACGATAAAATTGAGCGCGATTTAACAGAGGGGCTGGCATTAGTTGATAACTCAGTTTATAAGGTTGCTCAGAAGTACCATTATAATCAGAATTCGGCCAATGCACTTGCAGCAAGGTTCTACTTGTTTAAAGGAGATTATGCTAAAGTTATTGAGCATACAAACAAAGTACTAATAACTCCAGACCAGGCGAAAGGAATGTTAAGACCATGGAATAGCACATATGCAGCAATGAGTGCTGGTGTTATGCAAGTTGAATTTACCAAGTCTTCACAGAATTCTAATTTATTATTGGGAGAGGCTAATTCTGTATGGGCAAGAAATTTTCAAATCCGTTATGGATTATGGAAAACTGTTACCAATACTGTGCTATTCGGACCAAATGTTTCTGGGGGTAATTACGCTTATAAATCAACCCCATATGTTGATCCCTTTTGGACCACAAGTAAAATCAATGAATTATTTTTTGAATCAAAAATTGGTTCAGGATTTGGTCAACCCTATATCATGACTCCTTTGCTTACCGCGGATGAGTTGATCATGAACAGGGCTGAGGCTTATGCATCAAGTAATCAGTTTGATCAGGCATTGCAAGATATTAATACTTTTCTAAGTACCAGGATTACAAATTATAATGCGACTACTCATGCTGTTACATTAGCTAAGATTGCTACTTTCCATAAAATTACTGACCCAAAAGAAGGTTTAATTAAAACAATCTTGGATTTAAAAAGAGCTGAATTTGTAAGTGAAGGGTTACGTTGGTTTGATATCATAAGGCATGATCTTACGGTAAGACACAACATTGTTGACCAGAATGGAGGGAATACATTCATAGAACTTAAACCGGGTGATCCGCGTAGGGTTTTCCAATTACCAATTCCTGCAACTAAAGCAGGTTTAGCACTTAATCCAAGATAAATTAACGATTATGAAGAAGATATTTTTATATATGATTTTGCTATTAACAGTAATAGCATCATGTAAAAAGGAGAAGGATTTAAATGTTGATATTACTAAATCAAATTTAGATACTTATGCAAAAGGTAGCCTGGATGAATGGTTGGATAACAATTTTTTAAATCCTTATAATATTGAGGTGTTATATCGTTTCGACAGATATCAGGCTGATATTAGTAAAGAAGTAGCTCCTGTAAAAGAGGATAAAGTTCAGCCAATTATGGAAGGAGTAGACGCCGTTTTTATTAAACCATACTTAGAAATGACTGGTAAAGGGTTTCTACTGCCATTATTGCCTAAAGAGATTGCGCTGTTTGGGAGTGGAGAATATTCAGATAATCAGTTGACTTTGGGAACAGCTGATGCTGGAAGACAAATCAATTTATACGTAGTTAATTCCTATGATAGGAATAGTTTTGAAAGTGTGATGGGAACTCCAGAACGACCTGCTGCATTTCATACTATGCATCATGAATTTGTTCACATCTTAAATCAGAATATTCCCGTTCCACCATCTTTTGAAGATATTTCAGGTAATTATGTCGGTGCTTCCTGGGTTGGGGCAGCTAATCCAACCTCTGTTGCCCGGAACTTCGGTTTTATTACCAGATATTCAAGAAATAATAAAAATGAAGATTTTGCGGAAATGGCCTCTACTTTATTGGTTGGAGGACAAAATCAATTTGAGTGGTATTTGAATCAGGCAACTGACCCTACTGCAGTAACGAAATTGAGAAAAAAGGAACAAGCAGTAGTTGATTACTATAAAAGCTCATTTGGTTTAGATTTCAGAACATTACAGGATAAAGTTAGAACGGCAATAGAAACTTATGCTCCAGTAACAAAATTACCTCTTTCTTTCTGGTTAAATGAGGGATCATTCAAAGGCTTTACTGCAGATAGAACAGCACCCAATCAAGCTCCTGCATTTACTGCAGCATATGCCAATGCCGCTGCTTTAGTGCTTGCAGCACGGCCAACTCTTCCACTTACATCCACTGTTGAGCTTGTATTTACTGACGTTACAGCTAATCGAACAAGGATGATTTTAAAATTTGTAGCAGGTGGTTTCGCTTTTTGGTATGATTTAACGGCTACCATAACTGTAGGAGATCCTGGGAGTGTAAAATTAGCTTTGGCGGCAACGCAAGGGACAACCCCACCTTATGTTAATGGAAAACTTATAGAAGTTCAAATGAAACCTATTTTGGATTATTTTACAACTAAGACTTTTACAATCAGCTGGGTTGAAAATATTTTTCCGGGGTCGAAAAATGCAAGAATGGGATTTTTTGATAGTACAACCGGCCAATTAGCATTTCATGCCACTATTCAACGATAACCTATTGTAAATTAAACTTTAGATTTAACATGAGAAAAATATTTATAATGGGTCTTTTTGCATTATTGATAATGCAGGCCTGTAAAAAAAATGATCAAGAATTGATCGATGGGAAGAGACCAGAAGAACGGGTGGCTGCTGACCTTGAAAAATATAGGAATGAACTTGTTAACAGTCCGAATGGCTGGGTAGCATATTTGAATACCACTATTGTAGGGGGAAGTTATAACTTCTACATGTCTTTTGACAAGGATAATAAGGTTATAATGCGGGCTGATTATGATGAAGATGCAGCATTAGAAAATATTCAAAGTACCTATAGAATCAAACAAGTAATGGCACCTTCTATTATTTTTGATACTTATACATTATTACATCTTTTACAAGATCCCGATGATGAATCTTTTGATGGCAATTATGCTGTGGGATATGGATCTGATTTTGAATTTGAAATCAGAGAACAAGTTGGAGATACCATTAAATTAATAGGTAAAAAAAGAAAAGCACCATTGATTTTAATAAAAGCCACAGCAGAGGAAAAAGCTTTTTATACCAGTAACCAGTTTTCTGATAACATTGCAGGGATTACACAATATTTGAAAGATAATCCTTTCACCTATTTTCTTGATCCAAAGGATGGAAATAGGAAAATTCAGGTTTCTATCAGTCCTGATGTAAGATCGAGAGCATTTTCATTTATTTCACTAATGGGTACTTCCGTTGTTAATAATACTGGAATCTTCTCCTTTTCTGATCAGGGCATAAGATTACCAAGCCCTATAAAAGAAGCTGGACTTATATTTACTGATGTAAAATGGGATTCTGGGGCGAAAAAGCTGTTCTTAGTGACCACAGCTGGGGATAAAATAGAACTAATCGTTTCCCCTGTACCTGTATTGCCATTAAGTGCAGTTTTGGGATCGGCTTATACTTCTGTTAATCTACCTAATGCCACAACTTTTCCAGGCTGGGGAACAGATTTTATCACAAGAAGGGCACAAGTTATTACCAGAATAAGAAATGCAGGCATTAATGTTGGCGGAGCTGCAGTAACTTTAGGGGCGATGTCATTTTCATTTAATAGTGTATCTAAATTAATGATTGTAAGAATGAATACACCATTTGGTACAAGCTCTCTTAACATAACATACCCCTACACCTATACAAAAGATAATAATGGTACATTTAAATTTACCATTGTTCCAGATTTTGATGGAAATTCTGCTTTCTTTTATAATAACGTTAATAAACCATTGGGGCCAATACTTGATGAAAGAATAAATGTAGATAGTTTCAAACTAGATTATTTTTTACATCCAACAACAGGTGCGGTTTTAGGCCAGTTTATAAGCATTGAACATCCTGATTTTATGTTTACGGGAACATTACAATAATAAAAATCTACCTATGTTCTCTATAAGCCTCACCATATATCGGTGGGGCTTTTTTATGACACAATTTTTAATTAGCTTCATATGTTAATCTGTATATTTGCCAGCAACAGAGCTGCTAAGGCCTGCTTTTAGGAATTTAAGAATAATAGTTTCGAATGAAAAGGATCGCATTTGTCTTCATATTTATTGTGTTGTCTGCCATTTCTGTTAGTAACACAGCCAATGCGCAATGCGCAATGTGTTCTGTAAATGCCGAACAAGGCACTAAAAATGGTAATACACAAGGCAAGGGGTTAAATACAGGGATTTTGTATCTTTTGGCCATTCCTTATGTTTTGATTACAGGTGTAGGCGTTTTATGGTATATGAAATATCGTAAAAAAGCGACTCAGAGCGTTTCACATTTGTAAAATCTTCTTTCTACAGCATTTTGTAATGCTGGTATCCCGTTAAAAATGGAAAAAAAAACATCCAAATTGTATGCTATAGTCAATGGCAAGTGTCCGCATTGCCGAAGAGGTAATATTTTTACAGGTAGTTTATACGGTTTTAATATTCAACATACTAATACTTTTTGCCCACATTGCAACCAACGCTATGAAATTGAACCAGGCTATTTTTATGCAGCCATGTATATAAGCTATGCAATGAACTGTGCCGAATTGATTACCCTGTCTATAGCCACTTATATTTTATCAGGAGGTTATCTTGAATTTGATGCTTTCTGGTTATATGTAGGTGTTATTTTTGGAGGGACTGTGATTTTATCTCCATTCAATTATCGATATTCCCGGGTGATTTTATTACATTGCCTATCTCCAAAAATAAAGTATAACGCCTATTACGATAAGCCATGATCAAGCCAGAAACACTTGACTTTATAACAGACGTAGTTGCAAATAACAATCGCGAATGGTTTGCTGAAAACAAAGAAAGGTACGAAATTGCCAAATCTGATGTATTGGCTTTTGTTGATCAGCTCATTCCAGAGCTTGCAGCAGCAGACCCGGCATTTTCTGCAGAGACACAATCGAAAAAGTGTTTGCTACGAATTTATAGAGATGTACGGTTTAGTAAGAATAAAGACCCTTATAAGAATAATTATGGGATTTTTTTCGCCGTTAAAGGTAAAGGCGTAAATGAACCAGGGTACTATCTGCACATTCAGCCTGGAGCTTGTTTTTTTGCAGCCGGATTTTGGATGCCTGAGGCAACAGATCTAAAAAAAATAAGAGAAGAGATAGATTACAATACCTCAGAATTTCTGGAAATCATAGAAGCAAAAGATTTTAAAAATACCTTTCAGTTAAGTCAGGAAGACAAATTGAAAAAGGCACCTAAAGGCTATGAAACCGATCATCCTCAAATAGAGATTTTGAAATTAAAAAGCTTTATCGCAACTTTTCCTATTAAGGACGAAGAATTTTTTAAACCTGGAATCGTTAATAAGTTGAAAAATGCTTTTAAAAGCGTTTATCCTTTTATCGTATTTTTGAGAAATGCTGTACAGCAGTAGTACTAAACACAAATAAACCATCACCTGCTTTAAAAGCTTAACCAGCTTTGCAGATATAATCCTTTAATAACCAATTACAATAATGAAGAAAATCAGTTTATTTTTATTTGTTGCACTGTTGGCCAGTGCATTTAGCTCTTGTGTTATCTTATCTCCACAAAAATATAAATCACTGTTAGCTAAGCAAGATTCTTTAAATAAGGGCTGGAATGAGTCGCAATTAATGAATGAGGATTTAGAAGGGCTGATCTCTAAATTGAGAAAAGATACTACAGGATTAAGTAGTGCCTTAAAAGATTTAAAGGGGCGTTATTCGGAAATGGACGACAACTATAGTAAGTTGCGTAGTAATAGTTCTAATGAGATCAATAAGCTGAGCTCAGACCTTAAGAAACGCGAACAAAGACTGAAGGAAGTAGAAGAGATATTGCGCAAGCGTGATGCAGCTACCAATCAGCTAAAAGAAAAATTACAAAAAGCTTTGCTTGGCTTCACTAAAAATGGTTTGACGGTTGAAATTCGTAATGGCAAAGTGTACGTTTCATTAATGGACAAATTGTTATTCCCTTCTGGTAGTATCATTATTGATGAGAAAGGTAAACAGGCACTTAGTCAGTTAGCTGATGTACTAAAACAACAACCGGAGATCAATATAGCAGTAGAGGGGCATACCGATTCTCAAAAGATCACTAACCTTGGACAAATCAAAGATAACTGGGATTTAAGTGTTTTACGTTCTACTTCTGTAGTAAGATATTTAACAGAAGTAAGTAAAGTTGAGCCAGTGCGTATGACAGCGACCGGCAAAGGCGAATTCCAGCCTCTAGGTCCAAATACTTCGGCTGAAACAAGAAGTAAAAATAGAAGAATTGAGATTGTACTTTCTCCAAAATTGGATGAATTATATGATCTGATCAAACAATAAAAGATAGAAAATAACAAGCATAAAAAAAAGATGAAGAAACCCTTCATCTTTTTTTATGTAGTATAATTTAGATGGTTTAAAATGGACTTTTAAATTCTTTGAAGCTATCCAATTCCTGGTCTTTATCCGATAATAAAAACGCTGAACCAGGCATATACTTAGTCCATTCTATATTTAGTTCAGGATCATTCCACATGACGCCTATCTCTGAATTTTTATCATAATAATTGCTCACCTTATAAGTGAAAATTGTTTGATCCTCCAGTGTCAAAAAACCATGTAAAAATCCGGGCGGTACCCAAAGTTGTTTGTGGTTTTCTCCACTTAGTTCAATAGTAAAATGTTGGCCATATGTTGCTGAATCCTTTCTAATATCTACAGCAACATCTAATACGCTACCTTGTAAAACTCTAACCAGTTTTCCTTGTTCAAAAGGCCTGTTTTGTGCATGTAAACCGCGAAGGGCTCCCTTTTGCGAAAAAGATTGATTATCCTGTACAAATGCTACATCAATTCCGGCTTCAGCATACAGTTTAGCACTGTAACTTTCATAAAAATATCCTCTGTTATCTTTCCATACTTTTGGTTCAATAACCAGAAGACCTTCTAGTGGTGTTTTAGTAATTTGCATATTTAATTAGGCGATATATTCCATTAATGTACGAAAGGAAACCGCTTTATTTTCAAAGATAACCTGAGCTTCTTTCTGTAGGGCGGGTGCAAAGTTTTGTTGGTAATCCAGATAATCTGCCATATGCTCCACAACAAACTGAGCACAATAAGTGACACCCTCATTTGGGGAGTCCAGTACCCTTAGAAGCCTGTGTGATACAAATTTTCCTGATGCCATAACACTTGGGATGTGTACATCTTCCATCCATTTCAGCCAGCTATCAGCTACTGTGTCATCAATTATTGAAGTTATATTGTATAAAAGCATAGCGCAAAGATAATACTAAGTGCCAACATTATCACCGCGAAGTTTGCGGAAACGCTTACGTGCTTCAGCAGTAAACATACTGCCAGGATAATCATTGATTAATTTTTGATATAGCTTTTTTGCTTGTTCCAAATCCTTTAAGTTTTTTTCATAAAGATCAGCAAGAGTAAAAAGCCCATCATCTGTCCAGATGCTGGTTTCATGTTGTTCTGTTAGTATTGTAAGAACCTTTAGGGCCTGATCAATCTCATTATTCTTAATATAGATTTTTGATTTTGTCATCAGGATATCGTCCGCGAGACTGTTGTTCGGAAAAGCAATATTTATACTGTCTAATTTAGCAAGTGCCTGGCTTGAAAGGTTCCTAAATTGCAGCATCTCTGCATCAGCATACATTTTAAGTGCATTGCTATCTAAGGTCGATTGAAGATTGTCCGATATCAGCAAGCTAAGGTTTAAAGCATCGTTGGCTATCAGTTGAGACGTTGAAGCCTTTAAAACATCAGCTTGCGATTTTGCATATTCAAAATTACCCTGATAGAAGGAAAGTTTGGCTGATCGATACCTTGCCTCGTTACCAATATCCTGGTTTTCAAATTGCTTCGCTACCTGTTCATAAATTAAAAAGGCCTCCCAGGGTTGCTTAGTCAGAATGTATATATCTCCAAGTTCAAGTTTAACCTGTCCCATTTCTGTTGCCTGAATATCTGTTATGGTTAGTATGTTTTCAAGTATTTGCTCAGCTTTATTCAGATCCTTAAGGTAATAGGCCTGTAGATTGGCCATTCGTTTTAATGCAAAAAGTGTCTGCCGGTTTTTCCCATATTCATCAATGATACTTTGGTAGGCCATTGCAAGTTCAGCAATTGCATTTTTATCAAAATGCCCACCGATTGCAAGTTGATATTTTGCATTAATCATTTCAACTTTTGCTGGCAGGTAATATGGGTTTTCTTTCCCTTTGCTTATTAAATATTCAAAAGCCTTTATTGCTGTAGTCCAGGCCTTATTTTCAAGGAATGTATTACTGGTATTAAACAAGGTTGCACCATTATCCTTTAACCTCTTATCTTGTGCAATAAGCTGTCTCAATGCCATTTCATAGTCCTGTTGTTGCAAATATTGCCAAATCAGTAATTTGGTGTAAATTTCAGTTTGCGGTTCTTTTTGTATTTTCTTTAATAATGCTGATTGCAAAACCTGATAATCAGTATTGTCTTCAAATACGGATGATAATACACTTTCCGCCTGAGGTAAAAGCTGAGGCATTTCTGGTAATGCATTCAGATATTCCTGTAAAAGCATGTTTTTATCCTTTTTAAAGCGATAAATACTTAGAAGTTCATACGTGAAAGGCTTGTTGTCATTAAGCACTTTTCTTCCCTGTAGAAAAGTAGATGCCGCCAGATCGTAAGCCTTAAAATTGTAAAAGTAATTGGCAATCTCCCTGATTTTAAATTCATCAGCGGGTAGGTTGCTGATAACCTGGGCATAAAGTTTATTCGCAGATTCTACTTGTCCTTTATCCTGATAAACCCTGGCCAGGGATATGTTGTACTGAATATTCCTGGCATCCTGTCTGCTCAGTTTTTTAACCAGTTTCTCAGCTTCATCATATCTTTTTAAGTTCAGTAATGAATTAAAATAAAACTCAAAATAAGTGTTACTCTTTGTTTTGTTGAATAGTTTTTCGAATAATACAACAGCCTGTTGATATTGACCTTGCTGGTAGTGCTGATACGCAAGGGCCTCATCAACGTTGTCTTGCGCCAGACAAAATACCGAACTGAAACAAAATATAAAGACAATTGATATTGATTTCATTAAAGGGTAGTTAAATCAGGAGTTTAAAATTAACGATTTTAATACACATTAGCCAGTTTGGTTCAAATGATAGTTTATTAATTTGTATATTTATTTATCAAAATAAGAATAATCCTTTTTAAGTATAATAAGCATTTTTTTTATGATCGTTGCCGGGCATTAAAGGAGGTTCAATCTGACTTAATGACAAAGCTGATTTTTAGAGGGACCTTGCTCGTACCTCGTTCGGGTTTGTTCGATCAAAACCCAACTGATATAGGTCGCAAATAAGAACAATATTAAAGCTATTTAAGACTATCCTATTCGGGGCATTCAGCATCTAAAAAAAATCACTTTTTCTCCTTTTTAACATTGCATCCTACTTCAGGAAACTAATATCCTTTCTGCAACCTGCATCAAAAAAAATACATGCCTCCCAACTCTGCATCATGCTTCAGTGAAAAATCACCTTCTCTGAAGAGGCATAGGCGCTTTCCGATTCTTCTTCGGAAAGATGCCAGCCGAAGCAGAGAACGGTTATTTTTCCTTTTAAAGTAACAATGTTAGTGTATTCCCCCTTTACAAAGATCGTGTTGCGTAGCTTTGTAAACTTGTTAACGATATGATTGAATTTAAAAGGTACTTTTTCTTTATTCTGGTAGCGCTTACAATTGCTTGTCAACAGCAAAAAGAAACCAGAATTATTCCTGTTGATGATTTTTTTAAATCACAGGGGAAAGTAGCGTATAGGTTGTCCCCGGACGGAAAAAAGCTCTCTTACCTTAAACTACAGGGAGCAGACAGAAATATATACATTGAAGATATAGAAACCGGGGAAGGAAAAACCATAACTCAACTCAAAGGAAAAAATATTGGTTTCTATTTTTGGGTAAGCAATAATGAACTTATTTATTATAAGGAAATAGATGCAGGTACCAATCAGTCCGATGTGTACATTATTGATAAGGAAGGAAACAATGAACGTCAACTTATAAGTAATGAAAAGAGCCGTTTAAGGATTATTGAAGATCAACTGATCGATGATAAATATTTACTTGTTTCTTCAAATAAAAGAGATTCGACGGTGTTTGATGTTTATCGTTTAAATGTACGGGACGGTAGTATGGAAATGGCAGCCAGAAATCCTGGGAACATTATTGATTGGCGTACAGATGCGGAAGGAAAGTTAAGGCTTGCTATGAGCAGTGATGGCGTGAATACGACCATCTTATATAGAGCTAATGAGAACCAGCCATTTAAATCTGTATTAACCAGCAATTTTAAAGATACTTTCTGGCCTGTTGCTTTTAGTCATAGTGAACCGAATATTATTTACGCTATATCAGACATAAACCGTGATAAAACTGCTTTGGTTGAAGTTGATTGTAATACAGGAAAGGAAGTTAAAAACCTTTTTTGTAATGATACTTTGAATATAACGGAAGCGCAGTATTCGCGGAAAAAGAATAAAATGTCTTTCGTGGTATACGAAACCTGGAAAAAGGAGAAGCATTTCCTGGATGATTCTGTAAGGAAGGTATACCAGAATCTAGATAAATTGCTTCCAAAAACCGAAACCAGGATTTTTGACAGAGATGACGCGGAAAATATATTTATTTTAAGAACATTTACAGACCGTAACCCTGGTTCTTATTATCTTTATTTTGCAAATACAGGAAAGCTGCGAAAGTTAAGCGATTTTAATTCATCAATTCATGAAGACGAAATGTCTGAAATGAAACCGATAAGTTTCCACGCCAGAGATGGATTACTGATTCATGGATATTTAACTACTCCTCTGAATAAAAAAGCTGAAAATCTGCCTGTAGTAGTATTACCTCACGATGGTCCGGTGGTAAGGAATTTATGGGGTTATAATCCTGAAGTTCAGTTTTTGGCAAATAGGGGTTATGCTGTATTTCAGGTGAACTTCAGAGGGTCTTCGGGATATGGCAAAAGTTTTGTAGCTGCTGGGTTTAAAGAATGGGGTGGCAAAATTCAGGATGATATTGATGATGGAGTGAAATGGCTGATTGATCATAAAATTGCCGATCCTAAAAGAGTAGCATTGTATGGAACTGGCCTGGGAGGCTATATTGCATTAAATGGACTTTGCTTAAGTAAAGATACTTATGCATGTGCGGTTTCAAATTCTGGAGTAATTAACCTTTTCACTTACTTAAAATCGATACCACCATACCGTAAACCCATTTTACAGATGTACTATGAAATTATCGGGAACCCCCTTACTGATATCGATAAATTGCGCCAGGTTTCACCTTTGTTTATGAGTGATAAAATTAATGCACCAATATTGCTTGCTCAGGATATTAAAGATCCTAATAACAACTCTGGTGAAACGATGCAATTTGTTAAAAATCTAAAGAAACGCAATGTTAGCGTGACTTACATTGAAAATGATGGTGATATTTTTGTAGGTAAGAATGAGGCAATCAGGCATAGGTTCTATACTTCTTTGGATGAGTTTTTAGAATTTAACCTGAAAAGGAAGTAAATTCATTATATGGCTTTAGAGAAGAAAGGCGTTTACCGTAAGAATTTTTCATTGATACTTACTTTCATCATTCTGATGTCTGTTTTGTTTCTACTCTCTTTAGGTCTTGCTTATAGGTTTAGTACAAAATACATTGAAAATGAATTTGTGTCTGAAAAGGTAAATGTCCTTGAGCAAAGCATAAAACCTTACAATGACTTTTTTCAGAAGAAGCTTCCTGAAGTTTCCTTTTATAATGGTTACCTGGATTCAGCAACGGCAGCACATTTTGTTGATACAGTTTTGCTGGAATATCCATTTGTATCTAAAGTAATTTTTTATGATTCAGAAGTTAGCAATTTGCCAGTTAGTGATGGTTTGAATACAGGTAAATTCTCTTTTGGGCCAAAAAATATCTATCAGTTCGGAAGTCTGGTCCCCATTGATTCTGTCGAACTGTTTTCAAGAAATAACACCAGGAATTTTATAGTTGGTAATGAATTTAATACGCTTGCACTAAAGCTGGCATCCTATATTGAAAGTTTGGATACTGCTAATATTCCAAACCAAGATGAACTGTTTAGCAATTTTAGTACTGTACGTGCTAATAAAATTACCTATCTCAATATCCCCAGATTTGAAGATTTAAAGGTTTATAAGGAGATGATGAGAAAGCAATTGTCTCCAAGTCCGGTTTATCAACAAGACATGCTTTCTTTTCAGTTAGATCCATACAAGCTAAAAATTATCAATACCCGGCCAGATCTATATCAATTTATCAGAATTGAGCAGCTTACTTACGATCCGCTGGATACGACCGAAGTATATTTAAGTACAGAGATCACTTTGCCAGGTCCGTTTTCGGATTATAAGCTTTACTTTATTTCTTCGAAATCAGTGGTAGAACGTGAAATATTTAATTACTTCTTACCCATTGCATTAGGTACTTTCTTCTTTTATGGTCTATTGGTTTTGGTTGCCGTTTTAATTTATCGAAACCTGAACATTAACCAGAAAATGTTCAAGTTGCAATACGATTTTGTGAATAACCTGACACACGAATTCAAAACCCCTGTCAGTGTGATAAAGATTGCAGGTAATAATATTAAAAGTGCCAGTTCATTAAGCGAACGGGAGCTTAAACTATACGGGAAAATCTTAGATGAAGAAGCCGATAAATTAAATGGTTTAATGAACAAGCTATTGGCTTTTACTCAGATTGAAAATAGGTCAATACAACTAAATCGTGATGAAATCAGAATTGTTGATTTTCTTGAAAGTACTGTAGAATCTCATTGTTTAAAACATCCTGACTTTAAGCTTACTTATGAGGTTAGCGGATTTAGTACATTCGTAACAGATCCGGTGTTACTAGGCTCCTTGTTTGATAACCTGGCAGAAAATGCCTATAAATATTCACCACCTGAACGGAAGAGGTTACACATTAGTGCAAAGTTAATTAAGGGGAAAGTGGTGTTTAGGTTTACAGACCAGGGGATCGGTATTCCTGCATCAGAAATAAATAATATATTTAAGAAGTTTTTCAGAATTCAGAATCAGTATAACCAAAATGGGAGTGTGGGACTTGGGCTTGCTTTTTGTAAGGAACTGGTTAACTTCATGGAGGGAGAAATCACCGTGAAAAGTAAAGTAAATAAAGGATCTGAATTTAAAATTGTATTACCATATAATGATTAAAGCATATGTCTAAAGGAATTAAAATACTGATAGTTGAAGATGATGAGAACTTACGTTTTTTAGTAGTACATCGCTTAAAAGCTGAAGGTTATGAAGTTTTGGAAGCTGGAGACGGTGAAGCCGCAGAACGGATGATTATGACGGATAAGCCGGATATTGTATTGCTGGACTGGATGCTTCCGGGTAAACAGGGTGACGCAGTATGTGAAAGCGTACGTAAACAGGGCTTTGATAACCTGATTATCATGATGACAGCAAAGGCACAGGACGTAGATAAAATTGATGCATATAACTTCGGTGTTTCTGATTATGTAACCAAACCTTTTAATATGGACGTATTGGTTGCGATGTTGGACAATAAAGTGAAGTTTATTCTAAATAATGAACGTTCTGAAATCCACCGCTTCGGAAATATGGAACACCATCCAAATGTTCACACTTTATTTAAAGATGGTAAAAAAATAGAGTTGACTATTTTAGAAAATAGAATTCTGCTTTATTTCTTACGTAATCCTAATAAGGTCATTAACAGAGATGAACTGATGCTTGTAGTTTGGGGCTATAATTCTGATGTAAACACACGTACTTTAGATATGCATATTGTGCGTTTACGTAAAAAGATTGAACAAAACCCTGATAATCCACAGTTGTTGCAAACAGTTAGGGGAGTAGGGTATCGATTTAATCCTGCTTCTTAAAACTTTAAGCTGACTAACACAAGTATCAGGTATTGTAAAAGCATTGTTCCATCCAGGTAAAAGAAATAATAATATTCATTTTTCCTGATACTTGATTTCAAAATTAGCCAGCCAGTTAAAAGCAAGGTTAATGTTAAGGCTATATTGTCTGCGTTTAAGTTCTTATCGAACAAGAAAAGCAGTAAAAGATAGCCACCTAACAGGACCTGACAGAAGATATATGCTTTTTTTTCGCCAAGCATTACAGGAATCGTTTTCAATTCATAAAGCTTGTCCTGAAATAGGTCACGGATATCAAAAGGGATCGTTATTGCTGCTATAAATAAAAAGCGCTTGGAGACAAGTAGCAATGTTTCCGCTGTAGAAATGTTGATCTCTAGGTTGTGTTCCAGTTCGACAATAGGAAGCAGTACACAACTGACTGACCATACCAGGGCAATTAGGAATAGTTTGATACCTGGGATATTTCTAAGTCCTATTTTTTGATGGTTAAGCGTTAAAAATGGGATATTATAACCCAATGCAAGAACAGAAGTAAAGATCATCAGTAACTTTGCCTCAATACTCAGATAAAGTAGTCCCAGAGGGATTAGACAGAGCACTGAAATTAAGGTAATGGATATAATGAGCCGGTGATGAGAAAAAATCCATCTTACCCTCACAAAAGGTGAGTTCTCGGGCTTTTTAGGCTTAGATAGCAACATACTGAAGTTGTAAACGCTAAGCGTACCAAAAAAGAGGATCGCCAGAATGTATTTGTCAGGCTTAACATTTAGCAAATGATAAGTCACCATTCCTTGAGCAACGGCACATATGGCAATAAATAAATTGCTGAAAAGCAGGAAATCCAGAATTGGCAACAGTATTTTCTTTACCATGCGCAGCTAAGGGTTTGAATTAGGCTCGTTTCAATTCAAATATCGTTATTTCCGGTAAAATTCCAACCCTGCCCGGGTAGCCTAAAAACCCATATCCTACGTTTACATAAAGCTGCTGATGTTGTTCCTGATACAAACCTGCCCATTCTTTGTAAATATATTGAACAGGGCTCCATTGGAAATCTTTTGTTCTAACACCAAACTGCATCCCATGGGTATGACCACTAAACATGGCATCTATTTGTGGATACTTTTCAAGGACCTGACCACGCCAATGCGATGGATCGTGAGATAGCAATAATTTTACAGGAAGATCATCCGTGTCTTTCACCGCAAGATCCATTCGTCCGTATTTAGGGAATCGGCCCATACCCCAGTTTTCTATACCTAGAATCCCGATTTCTTCACCATCAACTTTTAATCTGCGGTGTTCATTCATTAATAAATCCCAACCCATTAATTCATGAATTTTTATGAGATCCTGGAGGTTTTTAGCTTTAGCTGCAGATGGACCTCTGCCATAATGATAGTCACCATAATCATGATTTCCAAGTGTAGAATAAACTCCCAAAGGGGCTTTTAACTTTGCAAAGATATCCTGATAATTACGCATTTCATCGGTTTTATCATTCACCAGGTCACCTGTAAAGAAAATGAAATCAGGTTTTTCGCCAAGCAACATCTCTACACCACCAAGAACTGCTTTACGGTTGTAAAAACTACCTGAATGAACATCAGAAATCTGTGCCATTTTTATCCCGTCAAATGCCTTAGGTAGGTTGGGTAAAATTAACTTCTGGCGTTTTACTTTATAGTCATAAGCTCCATAAGCAATTCCCCAGGTTAGTGAGGTTAATGGAACAGCAGCAGTAAGCATTCCAGCTTTCACAAGAAAGGCAGACCTACTTATTGGTTCTGCTCCATTTGTCGCCACTGTAAGTGATTTCTCTGTTTTTTGATTTTTCTTCTTTAATCTTAACAACTTGATTACCCCTCTTCTCAAATCGTCAATCAGTAAAAATGGAAGCATAGCTACTTTGCAGACTACCGTCAAGAAGAACGCAACCATAATTACTGCTCTTAATGACAGATAAATGTTTAAGTATATGCCTGCAAAAATTCCAATCACCAAACCAAAGGTATAAGTCCACCATAGGATAGTAAATATCTTTTTTGTTTTTGGGCTCCATTTTTTGAATACAGATAAAATGGCCCTATAACAATAGTAGTCGAATATTAATAGGAAGACAGATAGAAAGATGATTAGGGGTAACCGGCCCATAGATATGTATTTGTGTTTTTAAATTAAAAAGATGTGTTAGTCTTCACTTTCAGAATTGATGTTAAACAGGCTGTCAAACATATCAGAAAAGCCATAACCACTATCCAGGTATTTTTTGCTCAATTGTGAATATTCAGCCAGACCGTGTAAAGCCAATTCCATCAGCAGATAATGCTGGTTTTCCGTAGCCTTGGGATGTAAATTACTGATTAACTCTTCTAAACCGTCTACTTTAAGCAGTTCTTTTTTATATTGAGCTGAGCTCAGATCATCAGAAATATCTAGCGTATTCCCTTCTGTAAACCATTCAATCACCCTCAGATAAGGGTTTGCAGCTTTCTGTTTGATAGCCTTTCCCGGATCTGGAAAATATCTTGGATAAAGTTTTTTTATGGCTTTGCCGATTAGGGTATGTGCAACCTTAGATGCTCCTTCAAGTTCCCCTTCATAAACCAGTTCAATTTTTCCTGTTATAGCGGGGATAATTCCAATTAGGTCCGACAACCGTACTTCTGTATTTTTTTCTCCTTTGATAAGCATTCTTCGCTCTGCAGTACTCATCAGGTTTTCAAATGCAGAAATAGTTAGACGTGCTGATACGCCAGATTTCTGATCGATGAACTCACTACTTCGTGCTTCAAAAGCGACCTGCTCAATAAGGTCTTTTATCAATGTGTCAACATGGATGTTTTTACGTTGCTCCGGACTAAGTTTTGCTTCCTGAGCAGTAATCTCCCCAGATATCTGAAGTGTTTTTGGATAATGGGTAAGAATTTGGCTTTCGATCCTGTCTTTCAATGGCGTTACAATTGAACCACGATTGGTATAATCTTCAGGGTTGGCTGTAAATACAAATTGAATATCTAAGGGGAGGCGTAATTTAAAACCTCTGATCTGAATATCCTTTTCCTGAAGCATATTAAATAAAGCAACCTGTATTCTTGCTTGTAAATCGGGGAGTTCATTAATTACGAATATGCTGCGGTGTGCTCTGGGTATCAATCCGAAATGGATAACTCGCTCGTCGTTGTAGGTTAGTTTCAAATTAGCAGCCTTAATTGGGTCTACATCACCAATAAGATCAGCTACAGTAACATCTGGTGTAGCAAGTTTTTCTGTATAACGTTCAGAACGGTGTTGCCAGCCAATTGCAGTATTATCACCATGTATTAATATCTGTTGTTTAGCATACCATGAAATGGGATGAAGAGGATCATCAAAAATCTCGCTCCCCTCAACATATGGTATGTATTCATCTAGTAAGTTCACCATTAAACGCGCAATACGTGTTTTTGCCTGTCCGCGTAAACCTAGTAAGAGTATGTTGTGGCGCGATAGAATTGCGGTCTGTAATTCAGGAATTACGGTATCATTATAACCTAAAATACCCTCAAACCCTTCAGACTTAGTTTGAAGCTGTTTGATCAGGTTTTTACGGAGCTCATCTTTTACAGATATTGATTTATATTTTGAGGCCTTAAGTTCGCCCAGAGTTTTTATGTTTTTGTAATCCATGTGTTTTTTATCCTTAGGCGATTATCTTACTGTTTTTCTTCTATTTTTAATATAGTCTTCAAAAATATACTCACCCAATCCTGTTAAAGAGCTGTAAAATGCTCTTCCTCCATTAATTTGGGTAAATTCTCTTACAAACTGTTGTAAGTAAGGGTCTTGAGCAATCATAAAAGTTGTGATTGGAATTTTGAGCCTTTTGCATTGAGCTGCCATATTCAAGGTTTTTCCGATCACTTTCCTATCTAGTCCCATGCTATTTTTATAGTATTGACCATTTTCTTTTAAGCAGGTGGGTTTACCATCTGTAATCATAAAGATCTGCTTGTTATGTGTTTTACGTCTTCGTAATAAGTCCGCCGCAAGTTCAAGGCCAGCAAAGGTGTTGGTATGGAAAGGGCCAACTTGCAGATAAGGCAAATCCTTAACTGTAATTGGCCAGGCATCATTGCCAAAAACTACAATGTCTAAGGTGTCTTTAGGGTAGCGGGTTTTGATTAATTCAGCAAGTGCCATTGCTACTTTTTTGGCCGGAGTAATGCGATCCTCACCATACAAGATCATGGAATGAGAAATGTCGATCATCAATACGGTTGAGGTAAGGGTTTTATAATCCTTTTCTTCCACTTCCAGATCACGTTCCGTTAAAGTAAAGTTTCCAATACCATGATTAATCTGAGCATTGTGGATAGAGGCTGTCATGTCAATCTGATCTAGGCTATCGCCAAATGAATATTCCCTGCGATCAGCATTCTTTTCTTCACCTATACCAGATATATTGCTGTTATGGTTACCCTTGCCGGCTTTTTTCAGCTGCCCAAAAATCTCTTCGAGGGCCGATTGCCGGATGGTTTGTTCTGCTTTTGCTGTAATGTTTAAATCACCGTTTGCTGGATTTTCTTTGATATAGCCTTTTTCTTTCAGCTCATCTATAAAGTTTCCCATACCATACTCATTGTTGGTCAGGTTATACTTCTTGTCCAGTTCATTCATCCAAGAAAGAGCTTCGCCGGCATCACCCGCAGTATAATTCAGCAGTTGTGTAAACAGCTTTAGTAACTCATCAAAGCCTCCCTTTGGTAAGTGTTCAGGCTTAAAGTCAGAAAAATGAAACCCTCTCATATACTCAGTATAAACGATTTATCGAAGGTAAAAGTTTGCGGTATTAATAATGTTATAGTGTTGTAAAAATACCGCTATTTACTTATTTTGGATTTCCCTGCGCCAGAGCACTTTCGGCTCTTTTAACAGCCAGACGTTCCCTCCATTTAGCATAAGGAGCTTTAAATGCCATTTTCAATACGCTGTCAACCCCGCCTTTAATAGCAAGATTAAAAACACTTTGTGCTTTTCTGGTAAGCGAGGCATCCCAGGCCCTAAGGCTTAGAGAAAAAGAACCATCTAAATACTTCATCCAATGCCACATACCCGTTGGCATAAACAAAGTGTCTCCGTGCTCCAGGAATACTTCGTAACCCTCTACGCCTTTTAAAGCAGGGAATTTCTCAAAATCAGGATTAGCTACATCATAGTCTTCCAATGCATATGTCGCATTAGGTATGCAATAGAGTCTTTTCTTCCATTTATTGTCGAACAATATGATGTGCTTTCTGCCACCAAAATGGGTATGAAAAAGGTGAGGTAAATCGATATCGTAATGTAAAAAAGTAACAGAGTTAGAACCTCCAAAGAACATTGCAGGCATACTTTCAATAAAGCCACCCATCAAGTCTTTAGGAATTACAATGTCATTGATCAGGTCTGGATGGTGTTTAAAAAGATTAAAAAAGAAAATGCGCAATTCTGTTGGCTCTCTTTTAATCAGGTCAAGATAATCTCCAAATTTCATTTCTGCTACTGAAGCATTGATCGGTTTAGATGGATCTGCTTTTGAATTGTCCATCAGACTAACCTTTAAATCTCCACCTATCTCTTTCAGGTAATCAGTTGTCCACTTCTCCCTTGCCGGCCAGGATTTAGTTAAGCCTTTAATGATCAAAGGACGACGTGCATCCAGATAGTTTTTTTTAAAATCAGCAGGGCTGATGCTCTCTACGGTATCTACCGGCTTTAAAATAAAGCTCATATCTTTCCTATAAGATACTTGTGAACTGCTTAATGCCAATCCCCGATCTCATTTGTAACAAATGTATATTAAAATTTACAAATTAATATACCATAGAATTAGATATGACGCTACTTTCATGAAGGCCAATGATTGCTCAATGCCTTGTTCGCTCTTCTTATTGCCAGTTCTTCCTTCCAGGCCATGTATTTATCTTTAAAATTCGCTTTCATGAAATCATCAAACTTCCGTTGGATAGTCAGATTATATAAGCTTTTTGCTTTCACTGCCCATGATTTATCCCATGCACGGAGGCTAATCGAAAAGGAGCCGTCCAGATATTTCATCCAGTGCCAGTATCCAGTTGGCATAAACAATGTGTCTCCATGTTCCAAAAATGCTTCTATACCTTTAACACCTTTTAAAGCTGGGAATCTTTCAAAATCAGGATTTTCAACATCGTAGTCTTCCAATGCATAAGTAGCATAAGGAATTTGGTATAAACGTTCTTTCCATTTGTTCTCAAACAAAATAACATGCTTTCGACCATTAAAATGGGTATGAAATATATGAGCCATATCTATATCATAATGCAAAAAGGTAACTGAACCTTTTCCACCAAAGAACATGTTGGGGTAGCTGTCCAGGAAGCCTCCCATTAAATCTTTTGGAGCCCTATAATCTTCCAGGAGTTTAGGAGCCTGTTTAATAGGATCGAAAAGAAAAATACGTAGATCGGTAGGAGTATTTTTGATTAACTCAATATAATCTTCAAACTTCATTTCAGCTGCCGAAGCATTGATTGGTTTAGAGGGATCGGCTTTAGAACTGTCATAAAGCGGAACCATCTTGTCGCCAACAACTGCCTTCATGTAATCGAGAGTCCATTTATCATGGGCAGGCCATGTTTTAGACATATTCTTTATGATCAGTGGTTTGCGGGTGTTCAGATAGTGTTTCTCAAAATCTGATTTGCTGATGTCATTAACGATATCAATAGGAGTTAATTCGAACTTCATATAAATAAGGTGTTAAGATTAAGCTAAATTAACAAACAATAAATCCGATGCCAATGTTGGTTTAAAAAATTAAAAACAACTGACAATTGGACGGAATTAGTCAGTTCTTATGCAGGCGTGATGTTTTTAGGACTTTACTTGGTTATGCGATAACAACAATCTGAGTTAAAATTGATAAAATTGCATAATCATTGAAGCAATTGTCGGTAAGAATAAAATGATCATTCACAGTACCTATACAGATCAGAATTTATTAGCCTTGTTAAGGAGGGGGGATCATAAAGCATTTACTGAAATTTATAAACGGTATTGGTCTGTACTCTATCTTCATGCAAGGCATATGCTTAGGGAAGAAGATCAGGCAAGAGATGTAGTTCAGGAGGTCTTTACAATGATGTGGAATAAGCATTCGGAATTCCAGCCTACTATTAATTTAAATGCATACCTGTATAAGTCTGTTCGTAATAGGATTTTGAATATCATCCGTCATGGTAAAATAAAGGAAAATTATCTGGCTGACCTGGGCGATTTTGTTGATCGGGAAGTCGTACAAACAGATGAATTGGTTCGTTACAATGATTTAAAGCGTTTGATAGAGAAGGAAATTTCAAATATGCCTCCAAAAATGCGAGAGGTCTTTGAAATGAGTCGGCGAGAGGGACTTTCACATGCTGAAATTGGAGAGCGGCTTGGTATCTCAGATTTAACCGTAAAAAAGCAGGTGAGTAAGGCCGTAACGATTTTGAGAAAGAAGTTTAAAATACCTCTTATCTCATTGGTTATTTTGTTGAGGATACTCCCATGAAAGAAGTTAGGTGTCTTAACAGTATAAATTATAAGGACAGTATTCTAAAATGATGAACCAGGAAGTAGTCGAAGAGCTTTTACAAAAGTATTTAGATGGCAATTGCGATGTCAAAGAAAGAGCAATTGTGGAGTCTTGGTACAACACACGTGGGGAAAGGAATGAGGTGTTTAATTCTTCAGAAGATCTGAATCTTGTTCAGGAATTAATTTGGAAGGATATTGTTAAATTTTCTCCTGTACCTAAAAGGAAGCTTTTTACGTTTAATCGAATAGTAGCCGCAGCCTCATTAACTATAATAATAGGGTTGGCATTTTGGTTTTATACCTTCCGGGATGAGCATAGCAATAAAAATTTAATCTCATCTTATGTCAATGATATTGCACCTGGTCGTAATAGAGCTATTTTGACATTGGATGATGGTAGTGTAATCAATTTAAGTGATGCGCAGACTGGGGTTGTTGTTGGCGAAAATGGACTATCCTATAATGACGGAACTGAAGTGGTTAACACTGTGGGGGGCTCATCGAAATCGGCTTTGAAAATGAAGTTGTTGAAAGCAAATACACCTAGAGGTGGACAGTATCAAGTGGTATTGCCTGATGGTAGTAGCGTATGGCTTAATGCTGCAAGTGAATTGAAGTTCCCTTCAACATTTACAGGAGCAGCTAATCGACAAGTAGAGTTAAGCGGAGAAGCTTATTTTGAAATTGTTAAAGATAAAGCTCATCCTTTTGTTGTGGTATCTAAAGGGCAGGAAGTTACTGTGCTTGGTACCCATTTTAATATTAATGGATACGTTGATGAGGCTAATACAAAAACTACTGTTTTAGAGGGCTCTGTAAGTGTGGCTGTATTAAGTGATGCTCATCATGCAAGTGTTTCCAAAGTGATTCTAAAACCTAACCAACAAGCAGTGCTTAGCGGTTATAAAAACTTGACAGTTAATGAGCTTGATGCAGCTAATGTGGCTTCCTGGAAAAACGGGAAGTTTACTTTTAACAGCGAATTACTTGGTAGTATCATGAAACAGGCTGAACGCTGGTATGATGTGGAAGTTATATTTCAGGATGATGTTAAGAATTTAAGACTCACAGGGTCCATATCGAGATTTGAAAGTATATCAGGTCTATTAAAGGTCTTGGAAGCAACCAACGAAGTCGATTTTATAATTGAAGGGAACCGAGTGATTGTAAAAAAGGCGAAGTAGTTTCTACTTTTTTTATGCCCAAAAATCTATTTTTTTATTTTTCAAATACATGTACTCCTTACATGTGGGATAAGTGTTCTATCAATAACAATGAACTAAAACCAAACTAATTTACTATGACCAGAATTTTACGAAAACGGAATTGATTGCCAAATAGGTAACTCATTATAAAGCCGGACAGTGGTTCGAAGCACCGCCCGGCAAGATTTGAGTTCACCTTTCCAAAGACAAGCAAAATGGTGCCTTTGGATCAAATAATTGTGGAACTATTGTATATCACTCAAACCAAGTCAAACTTAGGGAATATTGAGCATTAAATCAATGTTTATGGATGCTCAGCACCCCCTCAAGTAAGGCTGCAAACTATGCAAAGTATGAAATTGAATAATTTCAATTTAACCCTGTCACCTCTGTGGCAACAAACAAAAAAAATACTATTGATTATGAAACTAATCATAATTATCATGACTTTTTGTCTTTTACAGGTAAGCGCTGTCACTCGTGCCCAGCGGATTACTATCTCAAAGACTAATGTTTCTTTAAAAGCAGTATTTAAGGAAATAAAAGAACAAAGTGGATATGATATTGTTTATGCTGATTATTTATTGAAAAGTGCTAACCCAGTTACGGTCAATCTAAAGAATGTAACTTTAAAAGAGGCCATTTATGAAAGTTTGAAAGGACAGAAATTAGCATTCGAAATCCTTGATAATACTGTTGTTATCAAAAAGGAAAAGCTTACAATTGGGGATAAAATTAGTGCTTTATTCACTGCAATTGATGTGCGTGGCCAGGTGTTGGATGAGAAGAACGAACCGCTAGCAGGAGCAATTGTAAAAGTTAAAGGAACCAATAAGGTTACGACAACCAATAGCAAAGGCGATTTTGAATTTAAGGGAGTAGATGAGTCGGCGCTTTTGGTAGTTTCATTTATTGGCTATCTACAACAGGAAGTTTCTGTAAATCAATCTCCCATTACTATTCGCTTAGCGATAAATCAACAGCAGTTAGAAGAAGTGTCGGTAATCGTATCTACCGGTTATCAGCAAATTCCAAAAGAAAGAGCTACTGGCTCTTATGGGGTAGTTACTCAGAAAGATTTGGTGGGTAAGTTGCAAACAAATATTCTGGATAGATTGGAAGGGCAAGTTGCTGGATTAACTTCTTATAAGGGTGCCATTCAGGTGAGAGGAAAATCCACACTCGCAGGTATTACAGCTCCTCTTTATGTGGTTGATGGTATTCCATACGAAGGAAGTTTGGATGCAATTAATCCTGCAGATATTGTGAGTGTTACAGTGTTGAAAGATGCTACGGCGGCTTCCATTTATGGTGCAAGGTCAGCAAATGGGGTTATTGTGATCACTACAAAAATGGGAACAGCGGGTCCGTTGAGAGTTGCTTACAATGGGAGTGTTAAATTTACTCCACTTCCTGATACGGATTATAATAATTTGTTGACAAGTAGTGAGTTCGTTGATTTTCAACAAACGCTGTTCAAAACGGATCCAGGATCTATTTCTGGAGGTTTTTATGTGAATGAGGTACGTCAGTTGTTTTTTGATTACAAAAATGACTTAGATAATCCAGAGTTGAAAAGGAAATTGGATGTTTATCGGAATAGAGATAGAAGGGGGCAGCTTGTAGACGAATTTCTAAGAAAAAATTCGGCAGAGCAACAGCATAACTTGTCCCTTTCAGGTGGAACTGCAAAACATCGTTATGCTTTCTCTGCAAACTATTTACAAGAAGCACCGTACGAAAGAGCCCAAAGCAATGATCGGATTGGCTATAACTTTAAAAATAGCTTGGATATTACTTCTTGGTTGCGTTTAGATGCAGCTGTTTTAGGAAGTATCAGAAGAGCGGATTATAGCAACGGATTTTTGGGAATGAGTGTGTATACTGGAGCATCAAAGGCTTCGTATTTACAGTTTAAGGATGAAAATGGAAACCAATTGCCATGGTATCAGGCGAAGTCTCAAGGGGAACTGGATAGGTTAACAGGACTTGGATTGTTGGATGAAAGTTATTATCCGATTCAGGAATTAAACAATCAACGTTTTGAGTCTAATGATAAATATCAGAATTTTAATGTTGGACTTAATTTTAAACTTGTAGATGGACTGACATTAGATTTAAAATATCAGAAAGAATTAGGAACTAGTTTCCAAAAGCAATTCTATAATAAAGATTCTTTTTTTGTTAGAAACATGATCAATAACGCCACCCAGATTAAGAATGGAGAGACTATTCTGAATATCCCAACAGGTGGACAGATTAAAGAAACTCGTGGTGATCGTGATTCACATACCATGCGGGCTCAATTGAACTACAATAAAATGATCAGCAATGAACATGAATTTGTAGTCATTGCAGGCGCGGAACAGCGTAAGGTTAAAACATCATCTACAGGTATGTATAAAGTTGGATATGATGATAATAGCCTTTCTTTTAAGGCGATAGATGAAAAGTCTATGGCAAATTTAACGGGTACGGAAGCTTTAGGAGGCAGGTTCGCTTATAATAGTATGGGTACAGGTTTTTTCCAGAGTGAGAATCGTTACGTGTCGTTTTACGGAAATGCTTCATATACTTACAACCGTCGTCTTACGGCTAGTGCAAGTATTCGTATGGATCAATCCAACTTGTTCGGAACAGATCCAAAATACCAGTATCGTCCATTATGGTCTGCGGGTGTTTCGTATTTGATTTCGGAGAATCAGCTAGATTGGTTGGATCGTTTATCAGCCAGGGCAACTTATGGTATCAATGGTAATATCGCTAAAATGAGTGGGCCTTATTTAACAGTGACTGAATCAGGTATAAATGATTATATCAATGAGCCTTCATCGCAAGTGACTTTTCCTCCAAATTCGGGCTTAAGATGGGAAAAAACACGGGTAACCAATCTTGGGGTAGACTTTAGTGTACTTAGATCGGCATTGACTGGTAGTATTGAGTTTTACAATAAAAATACAACCGACTTGTTGAGAACAAAAGTTTCTGATCCTACCTATGGCTGGACAGCACTGACCGTAAATTATGGGGATATGTATAATCGTGGCTTAGAGATCTCTTTAAACTCCAGAAATATAGCAAGCAAGAATTTTACATGGAGAACAGGGATGAATTTCTCCTATAATAAAAACAAGTTAACAAGAATAGAAAATACAAATGGTGCGCCAATTTTTTATGTACAAGCAGATCAGATTAGGGAGGGAAAGCCAATAAATGGACTATACTCTATACGTTGGGCTGGACTTGACAATACTGGGGCACCTCAGGGATATGATAAGGATGGAAAAATTGTGAAATCATTTGCCGACTTTAAGCTTGAGGATCTTCAATATGAAGGAACAACAACTCCTCCTTTTGCAGCTTCTTTATCGAACAGGTTTAAGTATAAGAATTTTGACTTATCGTTCATGTTCGTTTATTATGGTGGTCATGTAATGCGTGGTATGTTTGGAGACTATATTGTTGGAACAGGACTTTCAACTAATTCGGATAGGCTGACGGCTAATTTTTGGCAAAAGACTGGGGATGAATTAGATCCATCTAAATCGCCAGCTTATAAAGCAAACGCAAGTGCTAACATGAAAAATATATGGTATGCCGCTGATAAGCATGTAGAAAAGGCAGATTATATTAAATTACGTGACATCTCTATTGGTTACGAATTGCCAGAGAAACTAATCCGCAAGTACGGAATGAGCAATATGCGCATCTCTGGTCAGGTGCAAAATGCTTGGCGTTGGGCTGCCAACAGTCAGGGTCTGGATCCTGAAGTTTGGAATGGTAGCGCGTTGTCGCCTAGCAGAGGTTTATTGCCTCCAACTACTTACACACTTGGATTATCCTTAAATTTTTAAACGCTGAAATCATGAAAAAAATAACATTAGCATTATCGGTATTGTGTCTGTTTTTAATGCCCTCATGTAAAAAATATCTGGATATTAAACCTAAAGGAATCCAAATCCCAGAGTTTTACGATGATTATGTAAAACTGCTCAACCATAAGACAATGATGGTTGCGGATAACCCTTATGTAGTTTATCTTACAGATGATATTTTACTGGGTGATTTATCGGTGCCTTTTGGACGTTACGATCAGGCGCAGGAAAATCAAAAAAACTTGTACTCTTTTGCCTCTGGAGCAATATTTAGTGATGGTGCTGACGATTATTTATGGCAAAGTGCCTATAAAAGAATCTACACTTTTAATGTGGTGATTAATAATGTGCTAAATGTCCCAGATGGTTCTCCAAAAGAAAGAGAAGCCTTGGCTGCAGAAGCTAAAGTAGGTCGCGCATTTGAATATTTAATATTGGTGAATACTTATGCGCTCGATTATAATTCGCAATCGGCTACCACCGATTTGGGGGTTCCCTTAGTGCTATCTGAAGACATCAATAAAGTATATAAAAGAAATACCATTCAAGAAGTTTACGATCAGATTCTTAAAGATTTGAACGCAGCTTTGCCTCATTTATCTGCAACCACTCCGCATCGTTTTAAACCCTCTAAACAAGTTGGTAATGCATTTATGGCTAAAATGTATTTATACATGGGAGATTATGAGAATGCAAGAATATTTGCCGAGAAAGCATTGCTGGACAATAATCAGTTGACAGATATGACTAAGTATAGCATAAAAACTACTAGTACTGGAATAGGTTTTGGTAGGATTTATAACGCAGTAACTGAAGATGTTTATCCTGAAGCGAAAGATAATGCAGAGAGCATCTACGCAAGATATGGTGATGGGTTTATTGGCCTTTCGAGAAATGTTTATGCAAGTGAAGATCTGCTCGAAACGTATAAGCATAATTTACCTACAGGAGCAATTGATCAGCGTAGAGCACTTTTCTTTGCTGATAACTCTTTTAAACTTAACAATCAGACTTACAGTTTTCTTGGCAAAAGTATGTGGGTTCCTTATGTGTTGTTTAATTCTGGATTTAATACTTCGGAACTGTTCTTAATCGCAGCTGAGGGCTACGCTCGAAAAGGGGATGCTGCAAATGCATTAGCACAGTTAGATAAGTTGCGCGATATGAGGATTAAGGGTAATACCAATTTGCCATTGGTAGACGCAAAAACTGCCTTGAAAATCGTATTGGAAGAAAGACGCAGGGAATTTGCCTTTGCTGGAAGTACACGCTTGATTGATCTGAAACGGTTAAATAGAGAAGCAGATTGGAAAAAGGATATTGTACATACAGCGGGTACAGAAACCTGGACACTTAAGGCCAATGATGCAAAATATATTTTGCCTTTACCACCAAAACTAATCAGTGTTAATCCAGGCATTCCTCAGTACAACAGGAATTAATATTCAATTCGATTAATGACAAAATTATATATGCAGTATAAGGTTTTATTCCTATTTCTTCTGATTGCAAATGTCGCATTTGGACAATCTAAAAAAACACTAGATCAAACAACTTATAACAGTTGGAAATCTCTTACAGGCGAGAGTATTTCGCCAGACGGAAAATGGTTCGGGTATGAGATTAAAAACAAGGCTTCTTACCAGGTCCTACTTTTAGGTAATCAAGTTAAGTTGGATACCATCTATCGAGGTGCTAATTTGCAATTCAGTTCAGATTCCAGGTTTTCTACTTATATCACAACTTCTGATTCCACGGGTAAGAACAGAGCATTTGTGTTGCGTAACATGCTGACCGGGGAAGTCGTTGATTTTAAAGGCCCCTCATTTATAATGGCTAGTTTTATAAAATCATCTCCAAGTTTGCTTCAATTGATTCGCAAAGGAAAGGTCGACTCACCAGTAGTGGCTAAACCCGGATTAACTAAACCAGTGTTAGTTAAACCAGGATTAGCGACAAAACCTACAAAGGTTACGAGCCTGAATTGCCTGGTGCTTTACAATCCCGTGTCTAAAGATTCTGTAGTTTTCGAATCTGTGATGAAGCATAAATATTCTGATGATTATAAATACCTGATGCTTTTGCAGAAGGAGAAAAACTTAACAAGATTAAGCTTATATCATATTCCTTCAGGTCAAAAGAAAACAGTAGCATCAGGAAATATAAATTATACTTTAGCTACTTTTTCTGAGAACACAGATCGTTTGGCATATCTTTCAGAAAGTATTGTTGCAAAGGATACACTCTACAAGATCTATATTGTAAAAACAAAAGGTGGACAAATACTGGATTCGGTAAGTAATTTAACGAAAGGCCTGCCCTTAGGTTATAGGTTGTCAGGTAATGAACAACTTAGCTTTTCGTCGAATGGAGAAAAAGTGTATTTCAAAGCCAGACCAAATGTTGTAAAGGATACAGTGATTAAAAAGAAAGCGCTGGTTGATATCTGGAAATGGGATAATGCAACGATCCCACCTATGGATAAAAGAGGTGTAGGGATGAGATCAAGTGATTTTTACCAGTACTTTATCAGCAGCAGAAAAGCCGTGCAATTAAGTGATACTGAAGTACCTTATTTGCAATTTCCATCCGGTGATGATGAAAGTATATCTATTGCTTTTAGTGATTTGAAATATCAGCGTTTGGTAGGCATTGAGGCAGGCAAGCTTTATGATTCTTATATCGTTGATATGAAGACTGGCAACCGTAAACTCGCGTTGGAGCGGAAATATTATACACCAAAAATCTCTTACGATAAGCAGTACATTAGTTGGTATGAGCCTGCTGATAGTGCTTGGTATAGTATGAATACAAAGACATTAGAGAAAAGAAACCTGACAAGGGATATTAAGGATATTTTTTACAATGATGAACTGGATATGCCAATGCACTCTACTCATTATGGTGACGCTGGTTGGGATTCAGAAAATCATTGGTTCTTGGTGCATAGTAAACATGACTTGTGGAAAATAGATGCATCGGGTAAAAATGCAGCTGTTTGTCTAACTCAGGAAATTGGTCGCAAACAAGGGATTGTTTTCAGATATATAAAACCGAAAAAAACTGAGCGTTACATTGATCTGAGCAAAACTCAATATTTCACAGCTTTTCAATCAAAAACGAAGAAAGATGGATATTATGTGCTTAAGCCGGGTGGAATTTTCGAAAAGTTGGTGTTGTCCGATCATACTTACGGCGGACTGGAGGTCTCAGAAAATGGAACTGCTTGCCTTTGGAGGAAGGGAGATTTTACTGAATATCCTGAATTATATTATTCTGATCTGAATTTTAAGGATATAAAAAAGGTATCTATTACTAACCCTCAACAGAAGGAATATAACTGGGGGACTTCCGAATTGGTTGAATGGGAAAGCTTTAATAAAGACTCTTTACAAGGGATTTTAGTGAAGCCAGAGAATTTTGACCCGAATAAAAAATATCCAATGGTTGTTTATTTTTATGAAAAAAGAAGTGACCTGTTACACCGTTATAATCCACCTCTGGCTATAAAATCTGTAGTAAACTGGTCATATATGGCGAGTAATGGCTATTTGGTTTTTATTCCAGATGTAGTTTTCAGAACTGCTGAACCTGGCGCAAGTTCTTATGATGCAATTGTGAGTGGTGTACAATCGCTAACGACGCGTTATAATTTTATCGACAAGGAGCGTATAGGTATTAATGGACATAGTTGGGGAGGTTATCAGTCAGCATATTTAATTACTAAAACAAATATTTTTAAAGCAGCAGTGGCTGGAGCAATAGTATCTAATATGACTAGCGCTTACGGAGGTATTCGTTGGGAAACCGGTCAAAGCAGGATGTTTCAGTATGAACATACTCAGAGCCGTATGGGTGTGACACTGTGGGATAATCCATTGGCGTATATGCGCAATTCGCCGTTATTTGGTCTTCCAAATATTAAAACCCCTGTTCTCATGATGCATAATGATCAGGATGGATCAGTACCTTGGGAGCAAGGGATTGAGTTTTTTAACGGACTACGAAGGTTAAATAAACCAGCGTGGATGCTGAATTATAAGGGCGAAGGTCATTTGCTGCAGAAGAAAGAAAATCTGGAAGATTTTACAAGAAAAGTAATGGGTTTTTTTGATTATTATCTTAAAGATGCATCAAAGCCAGATTGGATGTAAATAAATAAAATGATAAAAAAGCCCTTAAAAAATGGTTACATTTTTTAAGGGCTTTTTTGCGTAAGTGTATTTTTTTATTTTTAGCTTTAATCCTTATCACATTTTTGTTGTCATACCGTTATAAATCAAATAGAAGACATTGTATGAAAACTCCAGCCAAGGTTATTAGTTCATTTGTAATTGTCCTTTTTTTAACCGTCTTGTTTACTGCTTTTAAGAACGAAAAAGTAGTTGCGGTAAAATCTTCATTCCCCTATAAGCAGGCAGGGCTAAATGAACGACAGGCGGCAGCACATCTTTTAAGTCGATTTACTTATGGTGCAAGAGCTGAGGATATTGATGAAGTAGTTAAAATGGGACTGGAAAAATGGTTTTTGCAACAGCTGGATGGAAAGATCGAGGATGAACAGTTGAATAAAGCATTAAGTCAATATTCTGATATCAATCTCACCAATACAGAAGTAGAAAATATATACCCACGTCCTGGACAGGCGGTCCGTTTGGCCGTTAAAGAAGGCTTTATTGATAAGGACTCTGTAAATAAGGGAGACGGGAAAGAATACAGACAACAATTGAAAGCTTATATGGACTCAAAAGGTTATAAGCCTCAGGGAGAACTTTTCAGACAGTTATTCAATCAAAAAATATTAAGAGCTACTTATACCAACAACCAATTACGGGAATTACTAACCGACTTCTGGTTTAATCACTTTAATGTTTCGATAACCAAAAGTCAAAGCGCACCATTTATCCCATCTTATGAACGGGATATCATTAGGCCAAATGTTACCGGCAAATTTCAAACTTTATTACTTGCTACAGCCAAATCTCCTGCAATGTTAATGTATCTGGATAACTCATCAAGCAGTGGACAACCTACAGAGGATAATGATGGAATGGATATGCAGATGGGGGGAAGTATTGCTAAGAAGCGTAATGATACCAAAGTGAATGTTGGTGTGAATGCGGCAGGATTAAAAAGTGCACAACAAAAAGCTCCACAGAAAAAGAAAGCAGGAGGCTTAAATGAGAATTATGCTCGTGAGGTAATGGAGTTACATACTTTAGGTGTGGATGGAGGATATACACAAAATGATGTTACACAAGCTGCAAGAGTATTAACAGGTTGGACTATTGCGCCAATGGGCTTGAACGGATATGGTTCTCCAGCAAAAAATCTGATAGAGAAAGTTGGTGAAAGTACGCTGGAGAAACGCGGATTTGTTTTTGATGGCGACTTTATATTTATGCCTACGAGACATGATAATGGTGAAAAAGTAGTCTTAGGTAAACGCTTTGAAGCTGGTAGAGGATATGATGAAGGGGTAGAGCTTCTAACTATGCTCGCGCATCATCCCTCTACTGCAAAGTTTATTTCAACCAAGATTGCTACGCGTTTTGTCAATGATAATCCTCCGGCTTCTTTGGTTAATAAAATGAGTAAAACATTTACCAAATCTAATGGTGATATTAAGCAGATCATGTTGACGATGGTTTCTGCCCCTGAATTCTGGACTAAAGAATCATTACGTGAAAAAACTAAGTCGCCATTTGAATTGGCCATAAGTGCAGTTCGGAGTTTAAATGCCGACCTTACTCAGCCTTATCAGCTTTACAGCTGGATTAATAAAATGGGACAAAGGTTGTACTATTATCAGGCGCCAACTGGATTTCCAGATAAAGGTCAGTATTGGATAAATACCGGCTCTTTATTAAATAGGATGAACTTTGGTCTTGCGTTGGCTACTCAACGTATTCCTGGCATCAAAATTAATCTGGCTGCTTTAAATAATAATCGTGAGCCTGAGAGTGCGGAGGCAGCATTGAAAGTGTATTGTAAGCTGATTATGCCTGAAAGAGATGTGGAAGAAACGGTAAAACGTTTAAAACCGATGCTAAATGATCCCGATCTGGCTGCAAAAGTAGAAACTGCTGCGGCTAAGGCCAGTCCTCCGCAAAAAATGGATAGCATGTCAACAGATATGCAAATGATGGAGTCATCCAATAAATCAGAAGCTAAAGCTGCAAATAAAGGCTATGGTAAGAAAGCAATTAAAGTTGTTAATGCAACAGGAACCAATACCATGTTGGCGCAAGTCGTTGGCGTAATCATAGGTTCTCCTGAATTTCAACGTAAATAAATCTTAAAAACAGTATCATGACATCAAGAAGAGGATTTATAAAAGCAGGTGGACTTGCTTTATTTGGCATTGGGTTAGGCGGTATTCCTGGATTTTTAGCAGAAGCAGTAGCCGGAACTAAAGCACCAGGCTTGTTTAAAAGGAAAAAAATAATGGTCTGCATCTTTCAAAGAGGTGCAATGGACGGCCTTATGGCTGTTACACCATTTACAGATAAGTATTTAAAGGAGGCAAGACCAACATTGTTTATGTCAGCCGCAAAGGGTAAAACCCCATCGCTGATAGATTTAGATGGAAGATTTGGTTTACATCCTTCAATGGCAGCTTTTGAACCCCTGTTCAGGGATAAACGACTGGGGATTGTTCATGGTATTGGTTCACCAAATACTACCCGTTCGCACTTTGATGCACAGGATTATATGGAATCTGGAACTCCGTTTAGAAAGGGTACCGATAGTGGCTGGTTAAATCGTGCTGTTGGTTTGCTTGGCCATGATGCAGCAACACCTTTCCAGGGGGTAAGTTTAACTTCTTCATTACCACGTTCATTTTATGGTGAAAACCCTGCAGTGGCCATAAGTAACCTGCAGGATTTTAATATTCAGATGAGAGGTAATGTTAAGGGTGCAAATATGGCGGCTAAAAGCTTTGAAGATTTGTATGATACCACCTCGTCTGGCCTGTTAAAAGAAACAGGGAAGGAAAGTTTCGATGCGATAAAAATGCTTCAAAAAGTAGATGTAAAAAATTATAAACCAGCAAACGATGCGGTATATCCGAATACTGCGCTGGGCAATTCTTTAAAACAGATTGCCCAGTTAATTAAAATGGATGTAGGTATGGAAGTTGCATTTGCTGAATCTGGAGGATGGGATACACACTATAATCAGGGTACTGATACAGGTATATTTGCCAGGAATGTTGGTGATTTAAGCAATAGCATCATGGCATTTTGGACAGATATGGGCACTTTGCAGGATGATGTAACTGTAATGACGATGACTGAGTTTGGACGTACAGTAAAACAAAATGGAACAGGTGGTACAGATCATGGCCGTGCATCATGTAACTTTATTTTAGGTAATGGGGTAAGTGGCGGGTTAGTACATGGTTTGGTTAATCCATTATCTGTCGAGAACCTGGAAGATGGTCGGGACCTTGCAGTAACGACAGATTTTAGATCTGTTTTTAGTGAGGTAGCGGATAAGCATCTTAATATTTCTAATGATAAAGTACTATTTCCTGATTGGGATGGCCGTA
Source organism: Pedobacter sp. (assembly GCF_041645105.1). Lineage (GTDB taxonomy): Bacteria > Bacteroidota > Bacteroidia > Sphingobacteriales > Sphingobacteriaceae > Pedobacter. The sequence continues at coordinate 721,383 of NZ_JBAZQQ010000001.1, read as the reverse complement.
AAATAGGCGTAATGAGGTAAGTTGTTTTTATGTTACTTTTTTTATCATTAGTTTAGCTAAGTGAAAAGAATCCTTTTACCCTTATTTGCAGTATTTGTTATTGCCGCATGTAACCAGAAAACCACTAATACTGATTCTGAAACCGCAGACTCTACAGGAGTCGCAAAAGCAGATTCTACTTGTTGTAGCGCCAAACTACCTAAACGCTTCGGAGTTATACCCGGAGTAGACTCACTGGGTGCCGGCGATAAGCAAACAAAGGCTTCTCATGATGGAATGAAGTTTATTCCCGCCGGAGAATTCATGATGGGGGCTTCAGATAATGAAGGTAGACCTGATGAATATCCTGCTCATGAAGTAGCTGTTAAAGGTTTCTGGATAGATGAAACGGAAGTCACCAATGCACAGTTCGCTCGTTTTGTAAAAGCTACTGGCTATGTTACACTGGCAGAACGTAAGCCAGATTGGGAAGAATTAAAGAAGCAGTTGCCTCCAGGAACACCAAAACCAGCTGATGAATTGCTGCAGCCAGCCTCATTAACCTTTAAAAAACCAACTAATCAGGTAAATATTAACGATGTTTCACAGTGGTGGGCATGGACTGAAGGGGCAAGCTGGAAACATCCGCAAGGACCTAAAAGCAATATTGTTGGGAAAGACAATTATCCGGTTACACAGGTTTCCTGGGAAGATGCTGCCGCTTATGCAAAATGGGCAGGTAAGCGTTTACCTACAGAAGCAGAATGGGAATATGCGGCCAGGGGTGGACTTAAAAATAAAAAATACCCATGGGGTGATGAAGACCTTACTAAAGGCAAGATCAAAGCAAATACCTGGCAGGGAGAGTTTCCTTATAATGACTTAAAAACAGATGGTTTTTCAAGCGTTGCCCCGGTAAAATCATTCGCCGCAAATGGCTATGGTTTATACGATATGTCTGGCAATGTGTGGGAATGGACAGCTGACTGGTATACTTCAGATTATTATAAAACAGTTAAAGGCAAGCAAGATAACCCTAAAGGACCGGCAAAAAGTTATGATCCAGAGGAACCTACAGTTCCTAAAAAGGTGATCAGAGGTGGTTCTTTTATGTGCCATTCCTCTTATTGCAAGGGGTATAGAGTAAGTTCTAAGATGAAATCTTCTATTGATACGGGGCTAGAGAATACAGGGTTTAGGTGTGTTGCTGATTAACGTAACATACTATAGGTAATTTCTTTTATCTGGTTTTACCGGGTAACCTGTGCTGTTCTCATATATTTTGAAAATCTGAGTGGAAAGAAGCGTTTAAACAAAACACCTTTCACCTCTTTTTTACCAATATATATTTCTTCTTTGTTTTGTTTGATGGCGGCCAGGATTTGCTGTGCACAGTCTTCAGGCAATACACCATTGTTCTGCCCCTCGTCCATTTTGCCTTGAGGTGTCCCATTTGCTGTTAAAGCATTTAAAGATACATTCGTTTTAATAAAGCCAGGACATACGATGGTGATTTGGATATTTTTGTCAAACACTTCAGAACGTAGAGAATCGAAATAGCCATGCAAAGCATGCTTTGAAGCAGCATATGCAGAACGGAATTTTGTTCCGAATTTGCCTGTTAGGCTACTGATGCAGACAATTTTGCCCCCGCCATGATTGATCATGTTTGGTAACACCGCCTTACTTAGTACTACTGTTCCCCAGAAGTTTACATTCATGAGGCGTTGTTCAGTTTGTAAAGTGGCTTCTAAAGCCAATGCTCTTTGACTAATCCCTCCTGAATTAATTAGGATATCAACATGCCCATAAATGCGAATTGCATCTTCTGCTTTTCCTGTTAATGTATCTGTTTGCTCCAGATCTAAAGGAAGTACATGGATATTTACCGGGCTTTTACAAGCGCTTTTAACTCTGTATAACTCATCTCTGTTACGTGATGAAATAATGAGTTTAGCTCCCGCATTGCTACAGGCGTAAACTAATGCTTCACCAATGCCAGAAGATGCTCCTGTAATCCAAACAACTTTATTATTCATGTTTAACATATTGATGCTTTAAAGATGGTCATCCTGAATCAAAAATAACTCAGATGCAATGTAATCTGCAAATAATTTACCTTCCTGTGTCAGAACGAGGTGATTGTCCAGATTGTTTAACCATTGTTTCTCAATAAATGGTTGTATCGATTTTAAAGTGTCGTTCAAAAATAGTTTTCCAAAATCTGCAGCTATTTTATTTAAGTCGGTCCCCCACATCGTACGTAATGAAGTCATAATGTATTCATTAAACCGGTCATAATCAGTTAACTCCTCTACAGTTTCTGCAAGTTCTCCATTTAGGAGGTGTTTTAAATAATGAGCGTTATTTGGGATGTTAAGATAGCGGGTCAGTCCATCAAAACCGTGCGCAGAAGGACCAATTCCTAAATAGGGTACACCTCGCCAGTAATTGGTATTGTGAACAGCATATTTCCCAGGCATACTAAAATTCGAGATTTCATATTGCTCATATCCACCAGTTTTTAATTTTTCTATCAGCGTTATAAATTGTGACGCACTTTGCTCATCATTTACCGGTGGCTGCAATCCTTTTTTGATAGATTTAGCAAGAACAGTTTTAGGCTCTACAGTTAATGAATAAGCTGACAAATGCGGTGTTTGTAATTCTATAGCTTTATTGATATTACTTAACCACTTCATATCAGTTAATAGTGGGTAGCCGTAAATCAGGTCAATGCTCAGGTTTTCAAATCCGGCATCCTGACTGCGTTTTACACAGTCTTCAGCTTCTCTGGCATTATGGGCGCGGTTCATCCAGATCAGATCTTCTTCAAAAAAGGATTGGATACCTATGCTGAACCTGTTCACAGGAAGCGTTCTTAGATCTGCTATTTTCTTAGCATCCAGGTCATCGGGATTGGCCTCAATAGTAATCTCGGCTCCTGAATGAACTGAGAAGTTTTTAATAATGGTATCAAATATTTTTTCGAAGTTTTTATATGGAAGTACAGAAGGAGTACCGCCACCAAAATAGATGCTACCTATCTGATCGGTTATTCTGCCTTTTTTAAGTATGATTTCCTTACATATCGCATCGGTCATTTCATCTACATATTTTAATGAGGTGCTGAAATGAAAATCGCAATAGGTGCAGGCTTTTTTGCAAAATGGGATGTGGATATAAATTCCGGACATTTGACAAAAGTAAGATATAAAAATAAGATATGTATCAATGGATTAATTCCATGGTAGTTATAATATATTCATATTAACTGTGTGGTTTTTTCAAAATACAGTGCAAAGGGTAATAAGAATAAGTTGAAAATAGGTGGAAAGATAATCTTTAAGATCATGTCGAGCCAGATTTAAATGATTTTGAACTGTCTTTTGAGGAATGTTTAATTGGATGCTGATTTCCTTTGTAGATACATCATCAATAAAATGCAGTTTGAAAATCTGACTTCTTTTTGCAGGTAGTGTTTTTAACCAATTGTTTAAAATTTGTTCCAGTTCTTCCTTTTTAAAATCTGAATCAGCATTATATGAAGATAAAGCCATCGCCTCAAAAGGCTCTACAAAGTGTGGCAATGTCCTGTTTTTAGCAAGCAATGTGTATGTCTTGTATCTAACAGCCGTATGAAGATAAGGTAGAAGGTCTGATATTTTTTTTATAGTCCTCTTGTTCCAGATGTCTACAAAAATATCCTGAACTATTTCCTTGCTGAGGTCTCGGTCTTTCAATCTCTTATAGGCAACATTATATACCGAAAGCCAGTGTCGCTCATATAACTCATCAAATGCAGAATAATTACTACCCTTTATTAAAAGCAACAATTCTGGGTCTGTAAGATTGGCATATGGGGTCATTCTGATGAGTATCGGCAGCCGAATATAAGGTGGAAATCACATCTTTAAAAGAAAATCATCTTTTTTCGGGAGATTTTGATTTTTTGTAGACTATATATTAAAAGCCCCGTATGCCTAAACATCAAAAGCAAAAATATCTTGCCCAAATTGCTAAAAAGGTTCTAAATAAGTCGTCCAGTACCATAGAACATAAGTTCTTGAATGAATATTATGACAGCTTCGATAAAATCCCCGATGTTTCCGATTCTCTGTCTAAGGAGGAGCAACTTTATTTGAAACAGGAAATAAAGATGGTTATTAATACAAAATTGAGTGTAGATAAACGGTCAAAATATCGCAAATTATACGTTTGGATGGTATCTGCTGCTGCGATTATTATTATTGGTAGCATTAGTTTTTACAGCTTCTTTTATACAGATCAGGTTTCACCTGGAGATAGTGAATTTGTTTTAAATGATATCAATGCCGGAGGAAATAAAGCTATTTTGACATTGTCAGATGGTACCAATGTGTTATTAGATACGGTTAAAAGTGGAATTATATCAGGACAGCCTGATATAAAAATCACTAAATCATCCGATGGACAACTGGTCTACACTTATACTGCTGCTTCAAAACATAATTCCATATCGGCAAATGATTTATACAATACAATCTCAACACCAAAAGGTGGACAATACCAGATATTGCTCCCTGATGGTACCAAAGTATGGTTAAATGCTTCCTCTTCTCTGCGTTTTCCCATTCGGTTTGCGAATAATGAACGTAGCGTATCTCTTTTTGGGGAAGGATATTTTGAAGTGGTACACGACAAAAAGAATCCATTTGTTGTAAAAACTATTAATCAAATGGTAAAAGTATTGGGCACACATTTTAACATAAACAGTTATAATGATGAGCAGTTTGTTAAAACTACCCTATTAGAAGGTGCAGTACAAGTTTCGCAATTGTCTGACAATGGCCAATCTGAGCTACTTAGACCAGGTGAACAGGCTATTAGCAATGACAAAGATATATTCGTTAAGTCGGCAGATATTGAAAGTGTTGTTGCCTGGAAGAATGGTGATTTTGTACTTCGGAATGAAGATTTTAAAGCCACAATGAGGAAGATAGCACGATGGTATGATATAGAGGTGGTTTATAGTGCAGATGCACCAGAAGACCTTGAGCTGGGAGGCTGGGTTTCCAGAAATAAAAATTTATCAGCTGTATTAAAACTAATGGAATTGACAGGGAAGGTTCATTTTAAAATAGAAGGAAGGAGGGTTACCGTGACCAAATAAAGGACCATTGGTAATGCTATAAAAAGCCGGAAGTGCTTGCTACACATTCCGGCAAAAGTTTGGCATTATGACTATAGAATTTAAATTGTATTAACTCTAATCAGCTAAGTACCTGTATCCTCAAACAGCAGGTCTTCAGCTTAACCAAACCTAACAAACTTAGGTAAAATTGTTTCATACAGCAATTTTGCCAATCGCTTTTTTGATAAGAAAGTTTGTTAAAAAACTACGAAGTAAGATGTATAAAATTTATACAAATAAATCCGGGATGTTTAAAGAGCATATCCATAAAATAATGCTGATTATGCGGCTAACCACTTTTCTCCTATTTCTTTCTTTTCTTCAGGTAAGTGCTACATCCTTGGCTCAAAGGATCACTTTAAATGAGAAAAACGTGACTCTGGAAACTATTTTTAAGGCAGTAAGAGCACAAAGTGGCTATGACTTTCTATACGATAGAAAGATCATCAGTCAGACCAATCCGGTAAACATCAACGTTAAAAATGCCAGTGTTGAAGATGTGCTGGAAAAATGCTTTGTTAACCAATCTCTGAATTTCACCATTCAAGAGAAGACCGTCGTGATCACAGAGCAGAGAAAATCGATGGCTGAAAGCATAACTGGACTTTTTTCGCAATATGAAATTAAGGGGGTAATAACAGATAATAACGGTAAACCTCTACCTGGTGCTTCTGTAAAAATCAAAGGAACGAATACTGCCGTAATCACGGATGGCAATGGACAATTTAAATTTAACATTACCGACAATGCTGCTGTACTCGTTATTACTTATGTGGGTTACCAAACCAGGGAAGTAAATACCGCAGATAGATCTGGCTTAATTTCTATCATTTTGCAAGAGGAAGAGAATAAGCTCAATGAGGTAACCATCAATACAGGTTATCAGGTAATATCCAAGGAACGGAGCACTGGATCCTTTTCTAGCCCAGATGTAAAAGTTCTCGCCAGTAGAAGTACTAGCATGAATATATTGGACCGTTTAGATGGTCTGGTTCCTGGCTTGTCAATGAGCAATGGGACTAATAAGAACTTTTATCCCGTTATGTTAAGAGGTCTTACCTCGATAAATGGGGCAACCCAACCTTTATATGTGGTTGATGGAATTCCTGTAGATAACTTTAATCAGATCAATCCGAATGACGTAGAAAATATTACCGTACTTAAAGATGCTACAGCATCATCAATATGGGGAGCAAGAGCATCTAATGGTGTGATTGTGGTGACTACCAAAACCGGTAAGAAAAACACAAATGGAATAGAGGTGAATTACGACTTCTTTTATAGTTTCCGTGGAAAACCGGAGATAGATGTGTTTCCAAGGTTAAAAAGTTCGGAATATATCCAAACTGTTCAGGAATTATATAACATGCCTGGTTATATACGTGCAGGAGCGACCGACTGGGCAACTATCAATGTCGCAGATGTTACTAGTGGGAAGAATTTTATTCTCCCACATGAATACCTGCTTTATGGACAACAGAGCAGTATTCCTTCTAGCTACAAAAGCTCCAGCCTTCAGGACTTAGCGGTATTTAACAATGTACAGCAGATTAAGGATCAATGGTACCGAAAAACCGTGCTTGAAAACCATACAGCTTCCATATCAGGATCATCAGATAAATATGCTGTATACGCTTCATTGGGTTATACAAATGACCAAAGCCCTACTCCTGGCGCAAAAGACAAAAACTATCAGTTGAATGCCCGTCAGGATTATAAGTTTAATAAATGGTTGGATATGTTTTTAACTACCAATCTAACTTATAACAATACTTACACGAAAAGGGCAATTGCCCCAGATAACCGCTTTGTGCCTTATGCATCTTTTGTAGATGAACAAGGTAATGGACATGATATTTCATGGATTAATATGAGCGATGCATTAAGAACATCGTATGAAAATAAAAGCATTGGACTTCCTAATATTGGGAAGTTAAATTTATCATACAACCCTCAAAATGATTTTGACTCTGGATTTACGAAAGGAACCAGCTACAATACAAGGCTGTTAACTGGTGTAACTGCAAAACTTTTAAAAGGACTTCGTTTTGAAGGAACTTATGGAGCAGTATTAAACAATACACAAACAGAAATATATGATGATGCTAGCGGGTATCTTGGTCAAATAGAAATTGCAAAGATGACGGTTACCACTCCGGCACTTAAATCCTTTGTGCCGACAACAGGTGGCAATTACGCTAATGTAAATGGGCAACGAAGAAACTGGACTATCAGGAATCAATTTGCTTATGATAACAACTGGGACAACTATAAACATCAGTTGACTGCAATAGTTGGGATTGAAATTCAGAAGCAGACTTTTTCACAGGTACAAACCCGACTCAGGGGGTATGATCTCGACATCTTATCTTACAAACCGATAGATTATAACACGACCAGTTTAGGTCTTGCAAATACCATTATCAATACGAACGGTACTTATAGAGTAAATGATATTTTTGCTCAGAGTTACCTCGACACCCGATTCCGTTCTTACTATATGAACGGTGCATATACCTACTCAGGAAAATATACGGTTAACGCCAGCACCCGATATGACCAGTCTAACCTATTTGGAGCAGACGTTGCTGCCCAAGCAAAACCGGTATGGTCAGTTGGTGGAAGCTGGTTGCTTTCTGGGGAGTCTTTTATGGATCAAGTTAAATGGGTTAATCGTTTAGCAGTAAGAACAACCTATGGTATTACTGGAAACTCCCCGATCCCGGGATCGGGGGGCTCGTATGATATCCTGGGAGCTGGCTTTGCACTTGGTGCTCCAGCAGGATTGGTTACACCATTAAAAATCATTACTCCCGGAAACAGTAAACTCACCTGGGAACAAACACAGAGTTTTAATGCCGGGATAGACATAAGTGTGCTAGATGACAGATTAAGTGGCTCAATCGATATTTATCATAAACATACGACCAATCTATTAGGATTTGTACCTCAAAATGCCTTTACCGGATATGCATCGGTTTATGGTAATGCCGGTACAATAAACAATAAAGGAGTAGAAATAACCTTAAATTCGGTGAATATTAGAAATGATAATTTCTCCTGGTCCAGCCAGCTCAACTTTGCATTTAATAAAGGAAAGGTTGTTTCGCTTAATTCTGAATATCCTATTGTATTTGCCAATACAGTTATTAAAGGGGCTTCTGAACAGTATTATCAACCGCAAACTTTGGGTTTAATAACAGGCTATCAGCCCTTTAGTTTATTTGCCTACAAGTATGCCGGATTAGATGCTGTTGGTGATCCTCAAATCCATTTAGCCAATGGTACAATTACCAAAAGTCCAGGTATTGCAAAAATGGAAGACCTCGTAAATATGGGCTCCACAAATCCATTGGTAACCGGCGGATTCAATAATCTGTTTCAATACCGTCAATTTAGTCTTGGCTTTAATATGGTGTTTAATCTGGGTTTTGTACTGCGAAGAGATGTTAATGAATTCTATACAGGAAGAATTATTGGTAATTCTTTCATTACAGGGAATATCCATGCAGAATTTGAAAATAGATGGAAAAAGTCAAATGATGAACTCATTACAAATATTCCTGCATTTGATCCTTCTGCAGACAGAGCTTCCAGAACTGACTTAAATTACTACGCTGCAGCAGATATTAATGTAGTTAAAGGTGACTACATCAAAATGAGAGACATCATATTCTCTTATCAGTTACCTAATTCGATCTTGAAAGATTTGAAAATTAAGAATCTTAGTTTGCGCGCTCAGCTTAATAATGTAATGCTTTGGCGTGCAAATAAATACGGTATAGATCCTGAATTCTACAATGGGATAGGAAACAGTAGTGCGATGTATGTAACGGGCTTACGTTCTGTTCCTGTTAATCAGAAAACCATTACACTTGGCGCACATCTTACCTTTTAATTGCATACCGAACTATAATAAATAATTAAAAATGAAAAACTATATATACATATTTATTCTGTTGCTGTTTGCTTCCTGTACAAAAGATTACTTGGAAGTAAAGCCAAAAGGAAACCTTATCGCAGATAAACTTGCAGATTATAACGATTTGTTGGAGGACAACACTTTTGTTTATCTTTCTACAGATGCTTTTTTTCTGAATGCCCAACATATCCTTGGAGATGATGTCGCTGCATTAGAGCCGCATTATAACAATGCTGCTTATTTCGGTACTGCAGGAACGCGTAATCAAAAGCTGTTTGAATGGCAAGATGATATTTACTTACCTAATGAAGACATGTATGAGGTAGAAGGAATGTACAGACGAATTTATACCGCCAATAAAATCATTGATGAGGTTCCTCAAGCAAAAGGGGACAATGAATTTTTAAAGAAACAGTACCAATCAGAAGCCAAAGCGCAACGTGCATTTGCCTATTTTATATTAGTAAATTATTTTGGAAAACCATATGTAGCTTCAACTGCTCAAACCGCGCTTGCTGTACCACTTATATTGAAAAATGATTTTGAAAGAAAGGATTTTACGCGCGCTTCCATTCAACAGGTTTATGACCAGATCATCAAGGATCTGAACGAAGCCATTCCTAATTTGCCATTGGTACAAACAACTGCCAACCGTTTCACTAAAGCCGCGGCAGAAGCTTTACTTGGAAAAGTATATATCTTTATGGCAAGACCTGCTGATGCCTTACTGCAACTTAAAAATGCAATTGAGCATTTACCTACAGCATTTTCTACAGGTGGCGTTTTCAGCTGGGTAAATTACAATACTGCAACGATATCAAATGCGCCAGCAGGTTATGTGTTTATTAATGCCAATGTGAAATCAATAGCCTCACAAGGAAATGGGTATCCCGAAACTTTAAATGCTCAGCTTGTTCCAGGGGTAATGTGGATGGGGCGTGCCGCACCATTGATTATTGCACCGGAAACTTATGCGTTATATCAACCTGGGGATTTACGCCTGCAACTATTCAGTAATACCTACGCTGTAACTGCTCCTGGTCCGACACAAACATTGCCTTCTGGTCTTTACCGCTCGCGTGCAGGCTTTTTTGGTAATTCAATAGGTATTCAATTGCCTGATGTTTATCTGCTAAGTGCTGAGGCTAAGGCGCGTACTAACGATTTGGAAGGTGCACGTGAAGACCTATTAACATTGCGTAACAATCGGATGCCGACAAACCTTGCTGCAACAGGTATTCCAACTGATCAGACTCTGATGATTAAATTTGTAATTAATGAACGCCGAAGGGAATTTGCAACAATGGGATTGCGTTGGTTTGACATGAGAAGATTATCTGTTGATCCATTGTTTAATCAGAGTTTTGATTACAAGCATGAAGTTTATACAAGTACAGGTATAATAAAGAGTACTTATAAACTAAAGTACGAGAGATTAGAACTTAAGTTTTCTGAAAAGTTGATGCTTTCATCCCCTGGTTTAATCAATAACCCGTAGTTTAATTAACTAAATTATTATGAAAAAAAATATTATATTTTTTATCCTTTTAGTTTCATTTGGCCAAATTGTGTCTGGGCAAAAAAAAGACGGATATTTTAGTATACAGGGTGACCTCTCTGAAATTAAAACTAAATTCAAAAAAGCGGTTCTATTATATCCGCTTCCAAATGAATACATAACTGATACTGCAACGATAGTAGATCAGAAATTTAGCTTTTCAGGGAAAGTCCCATATCCTACTATGGCATCTATAAAATATTTAAAGGAAGAAAAGGGCCCTTCTAATGTGCCGTTCATATTGCCGATTTTTTTGGAGAGTGGATCCATTAAAATTAATGCTGTTGATGGTCAGTTAAATCATATTAAGGTATCAGGATCAAGTAGTCATAATGAATTTGAAACACTTAAAATTAAAAACGACTTATTTTTAAAAGATGTTATTGAGCCTTTGGGTAAAAGAATAAAGGAGGTAAGTGTCTTAAAAGACACTGCTAAACTTGCTGAATTAAGAAAACTTCTCTTGGAAGAAATAAATAGAAGTAGAGAGTCAATCTATCTTGGCTATGTGAAAGAAAATCCAACATCAGTAATTATTTATTATTGTCTTATAGAAGGAGGGGGAATACCTTTCAGTCCCGCAAGAATAAAACCTTACTTTGAAGGGCTTGCGGCAAAGGAAAAGCAATCTATACAAGGGAAATCTATTCGTGAAATTTTTGAAAGCGGAGTTAGGGTAAAGCCTGGTAACCAGGCTCCTGATTTTACACTTAACACTCCTACTGGAAAGGATACGACTTTATCTTCATTAAAAGGGAAGTACGTTTTTATAGACTTTTGGGCAAGCTGGTGTGCTCCATGCAGAAAAGAAGTCCCGAATGTGTTAAAGGCTTTTTCGAATTATAAACAAAAAGGCTTTGAAGTATTAGCTGTCTCACTAGATGAACCAGGCTCCCGAGATAAATGGATTAAGGCCATACATGCAGATCAAAGTTCCGCATTTATCCATGTAATTAATAGGAAAGGATCTATAAATGATGTGGCCAAAAAATATGGGGTTTCACAAATCCCTGCAAGTTTTTTAGTTAATCCTGAGGGTAAAATTATTGCTGTTAACTTGAGGGATGAAGAGCTGCATAAGAAACTTGACGATATTTTTAAATAACCTTATCACAGCGAATAAATATATATTATCATTCGTACTTTAGTCAAAAAATAGGATACTAAATGACAGAATGCAACTTTAGCAAATTAGTCTTTCAAGTACATCAAAATAGGAAACTGCGGATACCAACAGATGTTCCTGCAGATTTTGATTATCTCGAAAATGTATGGTTAAGCTTTTATGGGCTTGGAAAATTTGAATTCTATTCTTTTTTGTATTCTGAGTGTAAGGACTTTGAACATTTTAAAGAATGGGTTATTAAGCTTAAAGGAACGCAATTTGTTCATGCTGCGGATCAACAATTTAAAAAATGGGAAGCTACAAGGAATAACTTAGATATAAATGGAGGGATTGTTCCTAAGGTATTGAATGCTGACCAGATGAAATTCTGGGAACAGAATGGTTATTTAGTAGTCCCCAAAGTTGTCGATGATCTAAAGTGTGACAAGGTGAGACAAAAAATCTGTCGATACTTGAATATACATTTAGATTTTCCAGCAACCTGGTATATGTCCCATCCGGATTGGCAAGGAATTATGGTTCAGTTATATCAGAATGAAGATATGGAAGCAATCAGGCAAGATCTTGAAATACGTAAAATATTTGCAGATCTTTATAATAGTGATCAAATCATTCCTAATACAGAAAAGGTGGGTTATAATCCCCCGGAAGTTGAAGGTTGGGAGTTTAAACATGGTGAATTGCATTGGGATCTTGATTTGTCCAAGACTGTTCAATTTGGTGTACAGGCACTTGTTTATCTGGATGACGTTCCGGTCGAGAGGGGAGCATTGCAAGTTGTGCCTGGTTTTAATAATAAGTTTGAGGATTGGATAAAGGATTTCACTTCTTTAGAGAGGGCACATACATATATGCGTTTAACAGAAACATCTGTACCTGTTCCTGGTGAGAAAGGCGACTTAATTCTTTGGCGTAATACAATTCCTCACGCTGCGGGTAAAAATCAATCAAATTTGCCTCGTTTTGTTCAGTATGTGAGCTTTACTAAAGTATAATATTTGTTTGTTAAAAAGAAAACCTGGACTTGTATGGCAGGCCCAGGTTTTAAGGATAATTAACCAACAGAAGTTAGTAGTCTGAATACCTCATTTTTTTGCGTTAAAGTAGCGTATTCACTCATCCCTGATATGCTGTAATTATGTTTTAAACTAGTGATGGTATTGAATTGATTAAATTCATAGGTTAATTCGCCAACAGTTTTTCCTTTTGAGCCTGCCTGGCTAATGAGTACATCATATTTATTTGCATTTTTCAATGAACGCGCGACTTTTGCAACTTTGCATATTTCTCCACCTATAATTAAATCAATGTATTTAGAGGCTTCTGCGAGTTTTTTATCATTGTAGTTTTTTTGATCCTGGCCAAATTGTGTCAAACAGATTATCAGGTCACATTGTAAATCTTTTTTAAGTTTTCGTGCGGTATCATTTACCGCTTGTATTGGTTCGCTCACTTGTATCCCTGGAATAGAAATGTAATTACCGACTCCAGTAATTCCAATTTTAATTTTTCCGACATTAAAAGTGAAGTAAGGTTTTATTCTGGAGGATAATATCGTATTACTAAATTTGTAATTACAGTTCACCATTTCAAAATCCATGATGGGTAAAATGGAAGCAAGTTGTTCTTGTCCCATATTTAGCTCGTTAAGGCCTGGCGTTGTAGCAAAATAGCCCATTTTATTCATTCGCTTTATGATTTCTATATGTTCATTTAGCTCACTTCCTAACTTTAGAAAGTTTCCTGAATCGATTTTTAAAGTGCTTTTATTGCGTCTAAGAAAAATCTGGTCTACTTTTTTTAGTCCGCCAAACGGACCAGCTGTAGGAGCAAGATGACCTGAAAGGTCAGAGGTATGTAAGATGGAGAGTGTATTTCCTAAAGAGACCTCCTTTTTTTTATAAAATGAACTTGCTGCCTCTAATGAGCTTCCTAATAGGATGCAGCTTGTCAGGATAGAAGAATTTTTTAAGAATGACCTACGTTTTGATACCATGGGATTACTTTTATAAAGGCAAAAGTTAGAAAAAAAATCAACAAACGGAATAAAAAATATTTTATTGTACAATATTTTATTTTTTTTTCTAAGTTTATATCCAAAATCAATTCCTATCGTCTTAATTAATGAAAATTCTCATATTTACGAATAGTTCACTGTTCGTTAAAATAGTTTCAGAATTAGTCAAACATGCTCAGCTTGTTGGGATAGTTATCCCTGAGATGGAAAATCATGATCTGTTTAGCACTATTGAATATGCTGATAATCAGAGCGTTCCATTGCTAAAAGTGAGTGATGCCGATTTGCAGGAAACGGATAAGGTAGACTCATTTATATTGAATACAGGATGTTCTGTTTCTCTTGTGATGACTTTTCCGTTTAAATTACCTGAACGGATTCTGAATATTTCGGGAAAAGGAATGTTTAATGTGCATTTTAGCAAGCTCCCATCATATAAAGGGGCTGATCCTTTATTCTGGCAATTGAAAAATGGCTTGAAAGAAGTTAGTCTGAGTATTCACAAAATGACTTCAGAATTTGATGAAGGACCAATTTCCTTTAGTAAGGAATTGCTTTTGTTTCCAGGTGAGAACTATGGTTTGGTGAAAACAAGGTTAGCTTTACTAATGCTAAATAATCTTAGAGAGATCCTTCAGAATATTTTAACAGGAAAATATATTGCAGTTACATCTTCTGTTCGAAATAGTTATTACAAACGGCCGCGAGTTGAAGATCTCACAATTAATTGGGAAAAGCAGTCAGCACAGGAGATTGAAAATCTTGTAAACGCTGCGAATCCTATTTACAATGGTGCGATTACATATTTACAAGGACAGCAAATCCAAGTTCTAGAGGTGTCAGGAGTCGACGGGGCTTTTGAGCCTGGTACAATTCTTCCTGGTACTATATTTCATATTGATCAATATCATGGGCCAATGGTGTATACAGCTGATAGGCAGTTGTTATTGCTTAATGTTGTTGCAACTGAGAATGGGGTTTTCAGCGGCAAAAAATTATGTGCAATGGGCTTGAAACAAGGAGATGTGTTTAAGAATTTAAATTAAAATTATAATAAGGAATAAATTAAAACGAAAATTTATGGAAGGAACTATAGGAGAAATCAAAATGTTTGCAGGAAATTTTGCACCAAGAACCTGGGCTTTTTGTCAAGGGCAAATTATGCCTATTGCTCAAAATACCGCACTTTTTTCAATTTTAGGTACAACATATGGTGGAGATGGGCAAACGACTTTTGCGTTGCCAAACCTTGCTGGAAGAGTACCAGTTGGAGCGGGGCAGGGGCCAGGATTAAGTTATATTGATTTAGGAGAAGTGTCTGGTAGCGAAAATGTAAGAATTACAATTAATGAATTGCCGGGACACACGCATATCGCGACCTCAAATGTAACCTTAAAGGCAAGTGGTTCGCCAGCCAATACTGCTATTCCAGTAGCAGGGACTGCATTGGCTGCAGCTAAAGATATTAATACAGATGCTGTGTCAATTTATTCTACAGGAACACCTGATGTTAATTTAAATCCTGCTTCGGGAGCAGTTACAACAACAGTTCAACCGATTGGAAACAATCTACCTTTTTCTATCAGAAATCCTTATTTAGGAATGAACTATATCATTTGTTTGAACGGTATTTTCCCATCAAGAAATTAATTTTTGACGTTTATAATTGGTACGCAATTACCAAAATTGTATGCCAATTATACTTACAATTACGCTTTGATCTAAGATAATGCTATGAGAAATTTTACTAAACTGCTCCTGCTTTGCTGTTTATTCCTTTGTGGATTTAAAGGCAACGCACAGGTTACTACAGGAGATATCGCCATAATTGGTTTTAATGGAGTTAACAATCCAGCAGAACTGGCAATTGTTACCCTGGCAGCAATCCCTTCAGGACAAACTATTTATATTACAGACAGAGGTTGGAAGGCTGAAGATGGCTTTCATACAAGCAATATTACTGTAGAAGGGTTAATTGCCTGGACTATAACAACGCCAATTCCTGCTGGAACTGTATTTAAAGCTTCTATTACAGCTCATTTAACAACTCCAACAGTTGCTGGATTAGAGGCATATGGTACATCTGTTGTAACTGGGTGGTCAAGTTTAGTAACGGCATCAGGAGGTGATAATTGGTTTGTTTATACTGGGTCAACAGAGAGTCCATCATTTGTTTATGGATTTGCCAATTGGGCAACCAATACACCAGGGGGTGGGGCAAATGGTCCATGGCAGAGTTCTGGTACCGTAACAGCAACTTCTTCTTACCTTCCACCCTCTTTAGCAGGAAATTTTTCTCCGGCTTTTACTGGGACGACACTTCATGGCGATTACATTATCTATACGGGACCTATTGTAGGTACGAAGGATCAAATATTAGCGAATTTGGCGGGAACTGGTAACTGGACGACTAGCGAGACTACTCCTGCTATGCTGACTCCCGAAGATCCTGCAGGTGGTTTTCCTGGTACTCAACCTATTTTTCAGCTTCCTCCTTCAGTTGCAAAAGTAACTTCGACTACAGAAGATAAAGCTTATGGAATTGGTGCTGAAATATCTATACAAGTTGTTTTTTCTGTACCTGTTACTGTAACAGGGGCTCCAACATTAGCCTTAAATAGTAATGCTATTGCAAGTTATGAATCTGGTAGCACCACAAAAACACTCAATTTCAAGTATGTTATAGCTGCTGGTCAAAACTCACTAGACCTTGATTATGTTAATACGACATCATTGTCATTAAATGGAGGATCTATCCTGGATGAAGATGGAAATATTGCAATACTCACTTTACCTTTGCCTGGCGCGACTGGCTCACTAGGGCTAAATAAAGCAATTATTATTGATACTCAGGCTCCAGTTGCACCGTCTATACCAGTATTGGCTGCCGCAAGTGACAGCGGGGTTTCTTCTACGGATAAAATAACCAACGTAACTACACCTGTAATTACCGGAACGGCAGAATCAGGTTCTACAGTAACATTGTACGATACCGATGGAACAACCGTACTTGGCTCGGGAGTAGCTAGTGGTGGAAATTGGTCGATCACAACGACAACCCTGTCCCAGGGAGCTCATACTCTTACTGCAAAAGCAAGAGATGCTGCAGGAAATATAGGTATAGCCTCTGCAGGATTAGTCATTACGATTGATACGACTTCACCAACACTGGTCATTAGTAGCAACGTGTCGATCTTAAAATCAGGAGAAACAGCAACCATAAGTTTTACCTTTAGCGAAGATCCGGGATCTACATTTACATGGGACGGTTCAAGCGGTGATGTTGTTGTTAGCGGAGGGACTTTAGGTGCGATTTCAGGTTCAGGTTTAGTACGAACAGCAACATTCACACCATCAGAGAACATCAATATGGGAAGTGTGAGTATTACTATAGCAGCAGGTTTGTATACAGACATAGCAGGGAACAATGGGGCAGCAGGTAATACACCTTCTTTAACTTTTGATACGCAGGCTCCGTTAGCACCATCTATTCCTGTATTGGCTGCAGGAAGTGATAGTGGTATTTCTGATACTGATAAAATAACTAATGTCACTACACCTGTTATTACGGGAACTGCTGAAATAGGCGCTACTGTTACTTTATATGATACAAATGGTACAACTGTTCTTGGTACAGCTGTCGCTACGAATGGAAATTGGTCAATCACCAGCTCGACTTTATCTTCAGGAAATCATACCCTTAGGGCAAAAGCTACAGACGTGGCTGGAAATATGGGTGTTGCATCAGCAGGACTATCTATCACGATTGATACGACTTCACCAACACTGGTCATTAGTAGCAACGTGTCGATCTTAAAATCAGGAGAAACAGCAACCATAAGTTTTACCTTTAGCGAAGATCCGGGATCTACATTTACATGGGACGGTTCAAGCGGTGATGTTGTTGTTAGCGGAGGGACTTTAGGTGCGATTTCAGGTTCAGGTTTAGTACGAACAGCAACATTCACACCATCAGAGAATATCAATGCTGGAACCGCGAGCATTACTGTAGCGGCAGGTTCATATACTGACGTGGCAGGAAACAATGGAGCGGCAGGTAATACACCTTCTTTAACTTTTGATACAGAAGCTCCGTTAGCACCATCTACGCCAGTATTGGCTACAGCGAGCGACAGTGGAACATCTTCTTCTGATAATATAACTAATGTAACTAACCCTGTTATTACGGGAACAGCTGAAATAGGTGCCACTGTTACTTTGTATGATACAGATGGTATAACTGTACTTGGTACAGCTGTTGCTGCGACTGGAAATTGGTCAATCACCAGCTCAAGTCTATCTTCTGGAAGTCACACTCTTACCGCCAAGGCGAGAGATATTGCTGGAAATACAGGTGTTGCCTCAGCAGGACTATCTATCACGATTGATACAACTTCACCAACGTTAGCCATTACCAGTAATGTGTCTACCTTAAAATCCGGACAAACTGCAACTATTGCATTTACCTTCAGTGAGAATCCAGGAATAACATTTGTTTGGGATGGTTCAAGCGGTGATGTTGTTGTTAGCGGAGGGACTTTAGGTGCGATTTCAGGTTCAGGTTTAGTACGAACAGCAACATTCACACCATCAGAGAACATCAATGCTGGAACCGCGAGTATTACTGTAGCGGCAGGTTTGTATACTGATGTGGCAGGAAACAATGGAGCAGCAGGTGTTTCACCAGCATTAACTTTTGATACACAGGCTGCAACTTTAACAGCGGTAAATATTGTTTCCAATAATGCAATAGGTACACTTGCCACAGTTGGCAATACCGCTAAACTGACCTTCACCTCAAGTGAAGCACTACAAACACCTGTAGTAACAATTGCAGGAAATACGGTAGTGCCAACTGCAGTAGGTAACAATTGGACAGCAAACTATATTTTTAATAGCACTGATATTGAAGGTCCCGTTACCTATAATATTGCTTTTAATGATCTTGCAGGTAATGCCGGTATTCCTGTTTCAACAGGAACTGGTACTATAATCTTTGATAAATCTGGACCAGCAATTCCTAATGATTTAACTGCGACATCTGGTGATGCACAGATTGAATTAAACTGGACTGGCAATACTGAAACCGACCTGGCTAAATACCGTATTTTATATGGAACAACGGCTAATCCTACTACAGCATTACCAGATATTACAGCTGGGACAACAGTCTTTACACATACAGGATTAACTAATGGCACTACTTATTATTACCGTATCCAGGCTATTGATAAAGCAGGAAACATTGGGGCAACTAGTAGTGCAAATGTTACAGCAGTGCCAAAGGCAAATCAAACGATTACTTTTAATGCCATTGCTGCTAAAACCTATGGAGGTGTATCTTTTCAATTGGGTAATGCCAATTCATCAGCTCGATTAACTGTGGTTTATACTGCTACAGACCCATCAATAGTTAGTATCACTGGAAATACTGCTACTATTTTGAAGGCTGGAAGTACAGTAATTACTGCTACTCAGTCAGGAAATGGAAGTTTTAATGCGGCCGTACCTGTTCTTCAAACATTATTAGTTAATCAAAAAACCTTGACTATTACAAGTTCTAATCGTAATAAAGAATATGGAGTTTTATTAACTATGAGTGATTTTACCGGGACTATTACAGGTAATCTGAGTGGTGATAATATTAGTGTCACTCGGAACAGTACAGGTGCAGGCATTACTGCAACTACAGCAAGTACTTATCCAATTATCGCAACCCTGGTTGATCCAAATAATAAGTTAGCGAATTATACTGTAACGAATACGCCTGGTGTATTGACGGTTAATCCGAAAGTTCTGACTATTACTGCTTCGCCTAGAGCTAAAACTTACGGTGATGTTGTTAATTTTACTGGAACAGAGTTTACTCAAACAGGACTAATCAATGGCAATACAGTTACCTCGGTAACTTTGAGTAGTAATGGTGCGATGGCCACGGCATCTGTAGCAGGTTCAACTTATCCAATTATAATTTCGACTGCAACAGGAACAGGCCTGAATAACTATATTATCAATTATGAAAATAGTGAATTAACTGTTAATAGAAGAAATCTAACCATTACGGCTGACTCTAAGGAGAAATTCGCCGGTACTGCAAATCCAGTGTTTACGGCTAGTTATACCGGTTTTGCAAACGGGGAGACCAACTCGGTATTAACAACTCAACCAATATTTACAACTTCTGCGGTTACAAATAGTCCTATTGGAGATTATCCGATAACTGTTAGTGGGGCTGCTGCTGCAAATTACACCATCGGTTACATGCCAGGCAACCTGAAAATAAAACCTGGAGCGCCAACAAGTATTACGTTGGCAGGTGTAACACTTTACGAAAATAGTGTCGCAGGGACTAATGCAGGTACGTTAAGCAGTACTTCTGATGATCCAAGTGCAGTATTTACATTTACACTGGTTTCTGGAACGGGTGACACAGATAATAGCTTATTTGCCATAGCTGGAAATAAGATCAATACAGCATCGGTACTTGATTTTGAAAACAAAGCAACTTATAGCGTACGTGTAAGAAGTACCACGCAGTATGGTTTAAGCCTGGATAAAGTAATGACAATTGCTTTAAGTAATGTTAATGAAATTCCAACACTTGCTACAATTGCTAATCAAACCATTTGCTTTAATACAGCTGTACAAAATGTTGCTTTAACGGGCATTACAGCCGGACCTGATGCAGGACAAACAACTACATTATCTGTTAGCAGCAATAACCCCGAATTATTTGAAAATTTAAATGTTTCAGGGACTGGTACTACCGGAACGCTTGGCTACCGCATTAAAGCTGGGGCTGTAGCAGGAACAGCAACTGTAACAGTAATGGTGAAAGATGACGGTGGAACAGCCAACGGTGGGATAGATACGTACAGTAGAACTTTCGTAATTACCGTAAATGCCTTGCCTGTTGTTTCAATCAACAGTAATAAAGGGATGGTAATTAGTAAGGGGGAATCTGTATTGTTAAGTGCAACCGGAGGAGCCAGTTATACATGGGCAAGTCATAGCAGTATCATTGGTGGACTAAGCTCTGCAACAATTGAAGTAAGGCCACGTGAGACTACGACTTATACTGTAACTGTTACTAATGCCAGCGGTTGTTCAGAAACCAAAACCTTTACGCTTACTGTACAAGAAGATTACGAGAAAGTGAAAGCGACCAATATCCTTTCTCCAAATAATGATGGTTACAATGATAAGTGGAAAATTGACAACATTGACTTTTATCCTAATAATGAGGTGAAGATTTTTGACAAGGCGGGTCGTATGATATACAGTAAAAAAGGTTACGATAACAGTTGGGATGGAACTTTTAATGGTACTGCTCTAGCTGAAGGGACTTATTATTATATCATTGATTTTGGCACTAATAGAAGAGCATTTAGAGGCTTCATCACAATAGTAAGAAACGATTAAGGAATTCCGAGAAATGAAAATCATATCTAAAACATTACTACTTATGGCCATTATGGCCATAAGTAGTTCAACACTAAAAGCACAGTTAAATCCATTGTCAGCACAGTATTATACTAATCAGTATTTGATTAATCCTGCATTTGCGGGGGCTGGACAAGGCTTAAAATTGAATGGAGCTTATCGTAAATTGTGGAGTAATGTTGAAGGCTCACCATTAACCCAAAGTCTGACCGCCGATTATGGCTTTAATAAATTAGGCCTCGGCTTAACCATAAACAATGAGAGTGAAGGTTTGCAAAGACAAACCAGAGTAGTAGGTAGCTATGCCTATCACCTGAAGTTAAGTGAGGATAATCACCAATTACACTTTGGGGTGTCACTGGGATTCTTGAGCCAGCGTCTGGAAAATGAAGATGCTTATGGTGATCCTAATGACCCATTGGTAGGGCAGTACAATGATCGCAGAACCTACCTGGATGGAGACTTTGGGATTGCCTATACTTCAAATAAATTAAATGTCCAGGCAGCAATTCCTAACTTAAAAAGCATATTGAAAAAGGATGTTATCAAATTAGCGGATGTAGCAACTTTTTATTCAGCTGTGAGCTATAAAATAGGGATCAGTGAAGGCCCTGAAGGAGTAGATGTAGAACCTAAAATTGCTTATCGTGGCGTTAAGGGATTTGATAATATCTGGGATGCTGGTGCGCAACTCAGTATCGCCAATAAACAGGTGTTTTTACTGGGTATGTACCACAGTACAGAGAGTGCAACTTTTGGCTTAGGAATGGATTACAAAAAGAAGTATCTGATTAGTGGAACATACACGACTCAAACCTCCGCATTAAGTTCTTATACCAATGGAAGTTTTGAGTTGAACCTTCGGATAAATTTAAATAAGTAATTCGTGACTGATCATAAGGAACTGAAATTGATTCTATCTTTCCTGAAAGAGATAGAGATTACAGTTATTGAAAGAG
Source organism: Pedobacter sp. (assembly GCF_041645105.1). GTDB lineage: Bacteria > Bacteroidota > Bacteroidia > Sphingobacteriales > Sphingobacteriaceae > Pedobacter. The sequence continues at coordinate 699,206 of NZ_JBAZQQ010000001.1, read as the reverse complement.
AACTGTCTGAACCAACATTTTTGCCTGGTTTAAGCCTTGGACCTAATTGTATATATGTTGATTATTCCAGGTTACTTTATCCCGGTGATCTTCTCCATGAAGCTGGACACCTTGCTGTTGCTACAGGTGAACAGCGTGGTAATATTGGCAACATATCAGCCGATAAGAACTGGCCAACGGAAGGAGAAGAATTAGGTGCTATATTATGGTCTTATGCAGCGCTGAAACATATTGGTATTCCTGAGCAGATTGTTTTTCATGAAAATGGTTATAAGGATGATTCGCAGTGGCTGATTGATAATTTTAGTAATGGAATTTATATTGGTCTGCCATTTTTAGAATGGACAGGAATTGCGCTGGGAAAAGAAAGGGCTGAAAAGGAAGGTAAACCAGAATTTCCCTTGGTTTTAAAATGGATTAGAGATTAAATGAATGTCTAAACCTATATATGTTCTTGGAACGGGCCTTTCCCATGATGGATCTGCTGTTTTGCTCAAAGATGGGAAAGTATTTGTAGCAATAGAAAAGGAAAGGGTTTCCCGACGTAAGCATGATGGGGGAAATGATTCATTAGCCATACAGTACTGTTTAGATGCCGCGGGTATTACCTTGGATGAAGTGCAGCTTGTAGTACAATGTGCAAATTTTGAAACACCTGCCGCTGAACGTTATCAAGGAAAAAGATTATTCCACAATAATCAGCCAAATTTATTCTCAATCTCACACCATCTTGCTCATGCTTATAGTGCTGTAGGAACATGTCCTTTTGAAGAGTGTGTAGTTATGGTAATCGATGGTGCTGGGAGTCCTTATCCGCAGTGTATTGATATCGATAAAGCTGAAGTTCTACCAAGGGACCTGGCTGTTCTTAGTAAACAAAAATTCTGGTGTGAAAAGGATAGTTTCTATTTTTTTGACGGGTACCAGTTGTTACCTGTTTTCAAAGATTTTAGTGAGTTTGATACACCTTCGAATAGCTTTTTTTATCATCAAACAACTAAACACTCTATTGGGGGTTTCTACTCTAGTATCAGCAAGTATGTATTCCGTGATATGGATGATGTAGGAAAGTTGATGGGCTTAGCTCCATATGGGAAACCTGGACGTTGGCCAAGCTGTGCATTTGAATTTAAGGATGGTCGTGTATTTGTTGGAAACGAATGGCAGCACTTTTTTGATCGACCTTGTAAAGATGAAAAAGACTTTAAAAATAATTTTCAATACTATGCTGATGTAGCACGCTGGGCTCAGGATAATGTTGAATTGGCTGTCGTTTTTTGTTTTAAAGATCGTTTGTCCAGGTTTCCACATGAAAATGTTTGCTTTTCTGGTGGAGTAGCTTTAAACGCGGTTGCGAATGCACGATTGTTAAAGACAAAGGAAATAAAGAACCTTTATCTTGAGCCTGCTGCGGGAGACAATGGTATCGCATTAGGTTGTGCCTACTATGGATGGATGGTACTTTTAAATCAGAAAAAAGTACTTCATAATGGAGATACCTGCTTTGGGAAAACTTATGCTGAATCAGAAATTCTTAAAACAGCTAAAGATAGTGGGATGGTATTTGAAACTAAGCAGATAGAAAAAGAGCTCCTCATGGATGTAGCCAGGTTTCTCGCTGACGGTAAAACTGTAGCCTGGTTTCAAGATGGCGCAGAATTTGGCCCTCGTGCATTAGGACATCGGAGTATTCTGGCACATCCTACTATAAACGGTTTGAAAGACCATATTAATAAAAATATTAAATTTAGGGAAGACTTCAGACCTTTTGCTCCTGCTGTTCTAGTAGAATATGCCAGTGAATACTTTGAAAGTGGAAGGCCAAGCCCTTACATGATCCTTGTTGATCTGGTTAAAAAGGAGTATGCAAATCAGTTGCGGAATGTAATACATGTGGATGGAACAGCTAGAGTTCAAACTGTAGATAGGATATGGAATAGTCGTTTTGCGGCTCTTTTAGATGAATTTAAACGATGTTCAGGGATACCAATTTTGCTGAATACCAGTTTAAACAAAAAAGGGATGCCAATTGTAGAAACACCTGAAGAAGCCATTGCCTTCTTTATTGAAACAGCACTTGATGTACTGGTACTCGGAAATGTGATTTTTAAAAAAGATTTAGGATTAACGTTTAAAAAAATGTCAGATAAATTTGCAGACAATGGGCCTATTAAACAATTAAAACTCCCTTTTGAATTTAATGTTTCCTTACTTCAAGCAGAAATGCAAAGTATTCAAGATAACATTTGGATTGCCCATTACAATAAGAATGACTATGATGGATCATGGACTAGTCTTGCCCTATATTCAAAAGATGGGATGGCCTCTACTATTTATGCTTCAATGGACAATAATTCTACTCTAAAGGCTACAGAAATAATAGGTTCATGCAAATACCTGCAAGAAGTTCTTGAAGTTTTTAAATTTGAAAAAGTTGCAGTAAGATTAATGCGACTGAATGCAGGGGCAGTGATTAAGCCACATAAAGATCATGCTTTAGGTTATGAGGATGGTGACTTTCGCTTACATATTCCAATTGTAACAAACCCAGATGTCAATTTCATGTTAGGTGGAGAACGGATTGTGATGAATGAGGGCACATGTTGGTATATCAATGCAAATGAAGAGCATGCTGTGAGTAATAATGGACTAACAGATCGGATTCATTTGGTTATCGATGGGAAAAGAAATGAATGGACTGATGATATATTTTTTTCACTTGCACCAGAATCTTCTTTTCAAAAAGTTGAGAGAAAAATGTCCTTAAAAGAGCAGGAACAAATGATTGAAGAACTGAAACGTATGAATACGCCTGCTGCAAATGCTATTATAGCACAACTTCAAAATTCATTTCCATAGATTTTAAAAAATTTAAATCTAAGATCAAATGATCTGTTTTTTTACTTAGATTTAACTTATGAGGAACTTGAAGGAGCTTTCTGATATGGAACTATGTGCATTGCTTGTTGAGAGCGATAATCATGCCTTTGAAGAAATCTTTAATCGTTATTGGTCTGTCTTATATTCAGCCGCTTATAAACGCTTAAAATCTCATGAAAAGACTGAAGAAATCGTTCAAGATTTATTTACCCTTTTGTGGTCTAAAAGAGAGAATATTCGAGTTCATACTTCATTGTCTGGTTATCTTTTGACCACAGTACGCTATCTGGTACTCAATTATTTTCAAAAAGAATCAGTAAGGGAATCTTATAAAAATTCTCTGGATCTTACCTATGCATATGACAACTCTACTGAGGATACCATTCTTCTTAATGATTTAAAAAGAAATCTTGAAATAGAAGTTAACAACCTTCCTCCGCAATGTCGGTCTATCTATGAACTTAGTCGTAACGAGCATATTGTTAACAGTGAAATTGCAACATTGCTCAGTATCTCCGAAAAAACAGTAGAAGGCCATCTGACAAAGGCTATCAAGCGATTAAAAGTCAGGCTTAAAACGCATACTGCTGGAATCATCATTGTAGTAATCTCATTGTTTTAATTTTTTTTCTCTATTGAGCAAGGGTTAGGGGAGAGCAAACTGTCTATATAAGTAAGCAACAAACTGAAAGTATAGAAAAAGCTCCATATGAATGATGATGTTTTACAAAAATTAGTTAAGAAGTATTTGAATGATGAATGCAACCCGCAGGAAATTCGTAGACTTCATGAGTGGTATAATTCTTTTGATGAGGATCAGGATATTATTGCTTTTCTAACTCCCGAACAATTACAGAAGCTTAGACAGCGTTTAATTTCGCGCATCAGGAAGAATATCTCTGCCGACTTGGAAGCAAGTCAAACAATAGTCAACAGAAATAGAAGCTCAAAGAAAAATATCTATCTGATAACCGGAATTGCAGCAACGGTATTATTGGTATTGGGCTTATTTCTCTTTAGGAGTAGCGATACTATATCTCCGTTGAGATCTATGTCAGAAGAAATAGTTGTCTTTAATACTTCAAAAAGTATTCAAAAGGTGATGCTTGAAGACAGTAGCATTGTATGGTTGAATCCGAACAGCAAAATTGTGTATCCAAGAAAATTTCTGGCAGCCAGTAGGGAACTTCATATGCATGGTGAAGCATTTTTCGAAGTCACTCCTGATGCTAACAGGCCCTTTATTATTTATAGCGACAATATAGTTACCAGGGTATGGGGAACCAGTTTTCTTGTGAGGTCAGTTGAAGGTGCTCAGGAAGAAGTCTCGGTGGTCACAGGAAAGGTGTCCGTACGTCTTCAAAAACAGGATGATGATGCTCAGATCATGTTAACGCCTGATCAGAAAGCTACCTTTTTTAAGGCTGATAATGTCTTGAAGAAGGGAGATGAGCTTAAAAAATCTCCTGTACGAATCTGGCAGAAAACAACCTTATCTTTTGATAATATGCCACTTAGAGATGTACTTAAAACACTCAATAAAAAGTTCATGATGAATATCAATAGTACAGATGAATTACTTCTTAATTACTCCTTAACAGCAGATTTTACAGATCAGAGCCTGCCTGCAATTTTGGAAATGCTGGAAAAATCCCTGAATCTGAAATATGAAATAGATGATAACCAAATAATTTTAAACAACTAAACTAAAAGAACCAATATGATTAACAAGAAGATTACTTCTAAACCTAAAATCCGTAGTGCTTTGCTCCGGAATAGGAGGGTAGAATTTACCTGGTCAGTTTTAACTGAATTGTCTCATTTTAACAGAAAAAACTAATGATCTTATGAAAATTAATTTACAAAAAAATAATACATGGTCTAGAATTATGAAGAATACACTAAGACAGTTAATCATAGCAGTCGTATTCACTGGTATTTCTTTTGCCAAAGAAATTAAGGCCCAGACTGTATTGGACAGACCGGTAACAATATCGGTTGCTGATGATAGATTAGAAGTTGCCTTAAGAGTATTGGAGCAAAAAGCTGATGTTAAGTTTGTTTACAGCAAGGATGTAATCAAAATAGATCAGAAAGTTTCTCTTTCCGTTAGTGGCCAGAAACTAGGTTCAGTACTTGACAGACTGTTGAATGCCAATGGGATTTCATACGAGGTATTTGATGATCGGATTGTGCTTGGAAAGCGTGTAACTAAAGATCCGGCTGCGTTGGTTAACCTGGAACCTGTAATTGAACAAACTCAACTTAAGGTCACAGGAAAAGTTGCAGATAAGGACGGACTGCCACTGATTGGTGTTAGTGTCAAACTAAAGGGGACTAAAATTGCCGTAAGCACCGATGCAAATGGTAGTTATGCACTTAATTTACCTGATGGAAATGGTACATTGGTTTTTACCTATATCGGTTATGTAACGCGTGAGGTGCCAGTAAATAATCGGACTTCTATTAATGTGAGCCTGGAAGAAGATTCCAAATCCTTAGATGATGTTGTTGTTGTGGGCTATGGAACTCAGAAGAAAACTAACCTTACCGGATCGGTTGATGTTGTTTCAGGCGAACAATTAGCAAACAGACCTGCAGCAAAAGTTGCGGATCTTTTGAAGGGGACGTCACCGAATCTTAACATTTCAATGAATTCGAGAGGAGGAGAGCCAGGAGCATCCAGTAATTGGAATATCAGGGGGATCGGTTCGATTAATGGAAATGCAAGTCCTCTGATTTTAGTTGATGGTGTGGAGGTCGATTTCAATAACATTGATCCGGAATCTATTGAAAGTGTATCTGTTTTGAAGGATGCATCAGCATCAGCAATTTATGGTTCAAGAGCGCCTTTTGGTGTGGTTCTGATCACAACTAAAAAAGGTAAAAAGGGTGAAAAGGTCAATGTTCAATATAACAATAACCTGTCATTTGCATCTCCGGCAAAAAGAATCAGTCAGGAAAACTCTTTGACCTGGGCAACTGCCTATAATCAGGCCAGTGCAAATGCCGGGCTTCCTCCAACCTATCCAAATGAACAGATGGAACGCATTAAAGGCTACCTGGCAGGTACGTATACGACTGAATATGATCCTAATAATCCGATTAATACCGTTTTTCTGGGCAGAAGAAATGGTAATGCCAACAACGACTGGGCAAGACAGATGTTTAGGGATTATTCATTTAATCAGAAACATAATGTTAATGTTTCTGGCGGCAGTGAGAATATACAATATTACATGGCAGGTGGATTTGTTAAGGATGAGGGGTTGTATCGCTACGGTAATGACATGTATGACCGGTATAATTTACTCGCCAATGTTGATGCCAGGATTACGAGTTGGTTAAAAATGAATTCCAGCTTTAAATATGCAAAAAGCCATTCCGACTATCCATTAGGTATTACTACCGTGTTAAGAGAGCACACTTTTGGTGAATTTATTACCTGGTCTCCAATGACACCTATGTATAATATAAATGGTACCATACAAAATCCATTGGTAAGAATGATGCAGGATGGGGGAAGAGACAGAACAGAAACCAATGATTTACTTTTGGCACTTGGAGGAGAGTTTGAACCTGTAAAAGGTTGGAAAACGAATGTTTCATATAATCATAATGTTATAACAAGCAGAGGGGCTGTTAACCCTAAGCCAGTTTTGGTAGAACTTGGGGATGGTAAATTCGGGAACATCGGGAAGCCTGTTTCAAGTTATCAGGCTAGTTTCGCACAACCGACATATTCATTATTCAACGTAGTCTCTTCCTACGAAAAAACGATTAATGATCATTATTTTAAAATATTGGCAGGGTATGAGCAGGATTTAAAGACATATTATTATCTCTACGCAACGGGTGCAAATCTGATTACTGAGGGAGTACCATCCATAGTTACATCACTTGGTGAGAGAGATGCAAAAGACGAAATATATCATTGGTCAACACAGGGTGTTTTTGGCCGTCTGAATTATAACTTCAAAGAGAAGTTCTTGTTGGAGTTTAGTGCACGGTACAATGGCTCTTCGCGATTTGGAGAGGGGTCGAGATGGGGTTTTTTCCCATCAGCGTCTGCAGGATATAACATTTCCAAAGAAGATTTCTGGGAACCTATAGCTCCTTATGTGAATACTTTAAAATTAAGAGGATCATATGGATCATTGGGTAATCAAAACAATGATGATAACTATCTTTATTTGTCAAGAGTCACAGGTATTCCTAATACAAACTGGATCATTGACGGGCAAAGGCCTCCTTATATACTTCCCCCTGGTTTGCTTATACCAGGATTAACCTGGGAAACCATTACTACACTGAATTTTGGTTTAGATGCCGGACTATTTAATAATCGTCTTAGTCTGAACTTTGATTGGTACGACAGGAAAACAAAGGATATGATTGGACCAGGAGAAACACTTCCTTATATTTTGGGCACACCTTCACCACCTCGTAACAATGCATCCCTGGTGACCAAAGGTTTTGAATTGTCTGTTAGTTGGAATGATCGGATTTCTGCTGACCTTGCCTATAACCTAAGACTTACCCTGGGTGACAATAAGACGAAGATTTTAGAGTACAACAATCAAAAAGGATTGATTGATACCTGGTATAAAGGTAAAAACTACGGCGAGATCTGGGGTTTTGTGACAGATGGTCTGATTCAGACTCCGGGAGAGTCTATGCCAGATCAGTCTAAGCTTGGTACCGCATGGGGGCCGGGCGACATGAAATATAAGAACCTTACCATAGGTGATAATGCTATTACCGAGGGATCTAGAACATTAAATGATCATGGAGATTTAACAATTATCGGTAATACTTCTCCAAGATTTAATTTTGGTTTTACCGGAGGTATTAACTGGAAAGCTTTCGATTTCAATATGTTCTGGCAAGGTGTAGCAAAACAAGATTATTATCCTCATGCTAATTCAAGTTTGTTTTACGGTCTGACTGCAGCGTTCTCATCATCTTCAATCCTTAAAGATTCTCCATCATTAGATTATTGGAGGCCTGCTGATGAAACAAATATCCTTGGACCGAATACAGATGCTTATTTTGCAAAGCCTTATTTTAATGCTCAACAAACGAATAAAAATCGCTGGGTTCAATCCAGATATGTACTTAATGGGGCATACATGAGGTTAAAAAATGTTACGATAGGCTATACATTGCCTCATAAATTTGCAAATAAAGTGTTCATGCAAAAAGCCAGGGTTTTTGTTTCCGGAGAAAATCTGTTGACATTTACCAGTTTACCTAAGACGCTTGATCCTGAAACGGTATTTGCTAACAATACGGGTAATTCTGTACAGGCAACCTATCCGATTTCTAAATTCCTGACCCTTGGTTTTAACTTAACCTTTTAACTAACTATTATGAAATCTTTAAAAATAATTATCAGTTTCATGGCATTGGGTATAACCCTAGCCGGATGCAAAAAGGATTTTTTAAATTTAAAGCCTTTAGACCAAGTACTCGCCAAGGATTATTTTAAGACTCCTGACGAGCTTAAGACTTATCTCAATCAATTCTACACGAATACCACGTTCCCAATATATGGTAATTATGGAAGTGATTTCGGTACCGATAATGAAATCAGGTTAAGTATTGACCAGCGGTTAGAGGGGTCAAGGTTATTGACCACCACTGGAACTATAAATTTTAGCAGTGTAAGAAATGTAAATTACTTTTTTGACAACTATAAAAGAGTTGAAAAAGGTTACACTTTAGATCAGTACAAACAGTATCTGGGAGAAGCTTACTTCTTTAGAGCAGTGAACTATTTTATTCTTATGCAAAGCTACGGAGATATGCAATGGATTACAACTGAACTCTTTACCGATTCTCCTGAGCTTTACAAAGCAAGAGATCCCCGTAACATTGTTGCAGATAATATTATATCATCATTGGATTCTGCTGCGAAGTATCTCACTGCAGATAAAACTACAGGTGCTGCAAGGGTAAATAAATGGATGGCTTTACTGATGCAGAGTAGGGTTGCATTATATGAGGGGTCATGGGAAAAGTATCATAATGGAGGTCCTTTTGCCGTAGCTAATTCTAATCCTAATAAATACTTTAATAAGGCTGTGGAAGCTGCGGGGAAAATTATGGATTCCAAAATATATGATGTTTATACAACTGGTAAGCCAGCTACAGATTATAAAGATCTGTTCTCTCTGCGAGACTACGCTTCCAATAGGGAAGTCATGTTTTGGAAGAAGTACGATAACGGGTTAACGAGGGGGGATGCGGCATTCGTAAATGATAGAAATTTCAGAATGGAATTGCCTACAGGAAATACCATTACCAAACAACTCGCCGATTCTTATTTGTGTACTGATGGGAAACCAATAACAGTAAGCCCACTTTTTAATGGTTACTCTACCATAAAAATTGAAGGACAGAACCGTGACCCGCGCTTTTTTCAAACCATTGCTTCGCCAGATGAGGTTTGGAAGATTACAGAGGGAGCAGCGAATAAATACTACAAAGAAGTTTATGACAAGCTCAATTCAGGAGGGGATTATAATGCACCTACCGGATATATTGTATTGAAAGGATACAATCCAAACATGATTTTTCATCTTCAGCAGTATGAAGAAACTCCTTCGATTGTTTACAGGTATGCAGAAGTATTACTGAATTATGCAGAGGCGAAAGCAGAATTAGGTACAATTACTCAAGATGACATCAACAATACGATTAAAAAGCTTAGAGACCGAGTGGGTATGCCAAATTTAGACATTGCCAGTATCACCGCTGACCCAGCATGGGATTTTCCAACGCTTTCACCCCTGATCAATGAAATCAGACGGGAACGTAGGGTTGAGCTTTCATTGGAAGGGTTCAGGTTTTTTGACATCCAGCGCTGGGCTGCTGCTGACGAGCTGATTTATGGTAAAAGACCCAAAGGACTTTTTGCTGCTCAATTTACCAGCAATACCTTCCCAGTTGATAATAATGGCTTTCTTGACCCATACAAAAATATCGCTCCTACTGGTTATGGATTTGTGCTAGGACGCGATTACTTAAATTCAATTCCTCAAAGTGAAATTGTATTAAACCCTACAGTTTTGAAACAGAACCCGGGCTGGCAATAAGCAGGAACGGATTGCAAATAAATCTTTAAAGCGATTAAGTAAAGCACTTGTTTTACTTAATCGCTTTATTGTTTTTGCTTCGGTTAACCAGCACATAGCAGATGTACAATAATAAAATCCATCCAGGAATCAGTTCAACTGATATTTTCAAGCCTGTTATCCACATAATTACTAAAATGCCTATTAAAAATACAAGGCATATATAATTCGATAATGGATAGATAAAAGAAGGGAATTTGGTTTTTATCTGATCTGCATCTTTACTTCTTCTAAATTTTAAATGGGTAATACTGATCATTAACCAATTAATAATCAGTGATGATACCACTAATGACATCAAAATCTCCAATGCCTTTTCTGGCATAATTTTGTTAATGATAATACATATTGCAGCAAACAAACTTGATATTAGAATTGCATTTATAGGTGCCGAGTTTTTATTCAGCTTCGATAAAAAAGATGGCGCATTCCCTTGTTCTGCCAATCCGTATAACATCCTGCTGTTACTGTAAACACAGCTGTTGTAAACAGACAACGCTGCCGTTAGTACTATAAGATTAAGGGCGTTAGCAATCACACTTGTAAAGTAAATGGTTTTGCCTAAAAAGCTAAATTGAAAACCCTTTAAACTCTCAAAAACCATTACAAAAGGACTACTATCGGTAGTAATGTTTTTCCAGGGAGATAAAGAAAACAGGATGACAAGCGCACCTACATAAAAAATCAAAATCCTGTAAATCACCTGATTAGTGGCCTTCGGTATTGTTTTCTCTGGCTGATCTGCCTCTGCTGCAGTTATCCCAATTAATTCTAGTCCGCCAAATGAAAACATGATGAGTGCAATTGCGGCAAACAATCCTTGAAAACCTCCTTTTCCATCGGCGCTAAACCATCCTTTAGCAAAAAAACCTCCATCATTCCATAGATTTTGAATCGTCGCTTGCTCTCCTCCGTGACCGCTAAAAAGCAAATAGATACCAAAAATGATCATAGCAATAATAGCGATAACCTTTATAATTGAAAACCAGAACTCTACCTCGCCGTATACTTTTACGGAAGTGAGGTTTAAGGCATTTATGACTATAAAGAAGAAAAGGCTTGATGACCATAGTGGAATTTCAGGCCACCAAAAATGCACATAAATGCCGATTGCAGTCAACTCCGACATACTTACCAGGATGTATAATACCCAATAATTCCAGCCTGAAGCAAACCCGGCAAAATGCCCCCAGTATTTATTAGCAAAATGGCTGAAACTACCCGAAACCGGTTCTTCGACTACCATCTCACCTAACTGACGCATGATAAAAAAGGCAATAATACCGGCAAGTGTGTAACCCAGAATTACAGAAGGACCTGCCAATACTGCTGCGGGACCAATACCTAGAAATAGCCCGGTTCCTATGGCGCCACCAAGGGCAATCAATTGAATATGTCTGTTCTGTAAACCTCTTTTGAGTTTCTGCTCTTCAGGTTTTTCGGGAGTTGATTTCAATATTTTTGGTATTTGTTAAACGGTAACTCGAAATTTCCCCAAAAATGGGAACTTATATTGATTATTTTACTTTTTCCGCAACCTAAACTATTTAAATTTCAATTGATGTACTGAAAGTTCTATTATTTTGGTAATATTAAATCATGATAATATATTATATAAAAAGGACAAAAAAAGTAAGAGAACAGTCCTGTTTGCATTATATATTTGATATCGCTTGAAGTAAAAACAACCAAATTTGCCTTGAATACCTATTACCCATAGTGATATGAACATTCAGTCTGACCAGCAATTGTTACAACAATTAAAGACGGGTGACACAAAAGCTTATGATGCTATTTTTTTAAAATACTATAAGCTACTTTGTGTTAACGCCTATTTCTATTTGCGCGACGAGCAAGAAGCCAAAGACCTTGTGCAAGCTTTTTTTCTAGAAATGTGGGAGAAGAATATATACATGCGCTTAAATGGCGACATTAAAGGTTATCTATTTCGCTCAGTGCAAAATAAGTGTTTAAACTATATACGACAGCAAGAAACCCAATCGAAAAGACAAGAGAAGTTGACCGATTTCCTATTTAATAATAATGATGAACAACAGGAGAATAACCATACTGATAGAATATACACTAAATTAGACGGGGCACTTAATGATTTATCTAAACAGAGGAAAGAAGCTTTAAAACTGGTTTACCTTCAGGATAAGAAATATAAGGAGGCCGCGGATATAATGGGGATTAGTATCAATTCTCTGAAAACACATTTGAAGACCGGACTCAAAAGTTTACGGGAAACATTAAATTTATTTTAAAAAAACTAACCTAAAATAGCCCTTTTGGTGTATTAATATTAATGATAACTGATCAAGACTATATTCGTCAATTATATATGGAGAAACTGACTGGCACATTAAGTCCGGCAGACGAGATCCATTTGCAAAAAATATTAAAGGCTGATATAACTAATCAAACCTTTTGGGATGAGTTGGAAGAGCAAAGTGCATTTTTAGGTGCAGAGAAGTTCATGACAGCCATTGATCCGGAGTCAGATTTAGAAGCTTTAAAAAATCGGGTACAACAAGCACAAAAAAAGAAAAACAGCTTCAGAATATATGCCGCTGCAGCCAGTATATTAATTATCGCTGGTTTATTTCTTTGGTTTGGGTTAGAAAATTATAGCAACAAAATAGAACCGTTGGCTCAAAACAAGACAACCGCTGATGCTAATCAAATACAACTCCAATTAGAAAACGGAGAGGTAATCACGCTAAATAAAGAAGAAAAAAATCAACAACTTAATTATGGAGGGATCAAGCTTCGCACCTCTAACAAAGGCTTAGAGGGTATAGAAGGAGCTCAAAATGATCTGTTTACTACACTCTCCGTTCCTGCCAAACAAGATTATCAGGTTACTTTATCTGATGGCACAAAAGTCAGACTAAACTCTGTTTCAAAGCTCCGGTTCCCAATTCGTTTTAATGGAAAGACCCGTGAAGTTTATTTAGAAGGGGAGGCCTTTCTGGAAGTAGCAAAAGATAGTTCTAGACCATTTATTGTACATACTAAACAATCTGATATCAGGGTGTTGGGGACTAAGTTTAATGTGAATACTTATGATGGTGTTAAAACTAAAACTTCGTTGGTAGAAGGAGCTGTAATGCTTAGTGCAGGCCGTCATACTTCTATGAAATTAATGCCGGGAGAACAAGGGGTCTATGATTCTTCTTCAGGGTTTTCTAAAAATGATTTTGATAAAGAGTTCGTGCTTAGCTGGATAAATGGAACGTATTATTTTCAAAATGCAAGAATAGAAGAACTTTCCGAGGTGATTAATCGCTGGTTTGGTCTTAACGTAATTGTTGAAAGTCCTAAATTGGAGGAACTCCGTTTATCAGGGATGTTGGAAAAGGATCAGCTTACTGGATTTTTAAAAGATCTGGAAACTTCAAGTAATATTCAATATCAGTTAATAGGTAATAAACTTATTCTAAAATAATTTTTTTTATTTCTCTGTCACCCGATTTCAACCCGCTTGTGTAGTTGTAGTAATAACCAAATCTAAACAAGCAATGAGAAAAATTTTACTAGCTTTTCTTGCCCTGTATACTAGCTATGCGGAAGGGCAGATTTTCAAACAAGACTTTAATTCTTCTACTAATAGAACAGCATATATAGGTTCTTCAGCTAACTTATTAGATGGTATCAGTAATTTCGGCAATGCTCCATCAACCATCACAAACAATGCCTTAAGGTTTTCTAAAAATGGAGCTTCTTCGGCTTTTTTTGTTCGAAGTACCATTTTAGCGGGTAGCGCTCCCAACTTTGTGAAAATGCAGTTTAAACTTAATGTTTCTGTCCCAGCCACAGTGAATGATAATCAAAATTATGATGCTACATTTTATCTGGGTGATGGAACAGATGTTGGCTTTTCAAATCCTAGTCAGGTCACAGCACCTGTAACTGCCAGTATTCACACAAAGTTTAACATTAAACTTTTAGTTTCATCGTCGCAAGCCAAGTTCTCTATCAATAGCAAAGAATATACAGGTGAGCAGATTGTTACTCTTTATATCAATAATACCGGTGATACTATTCCCAAAATATATACAACACCAAATGGCAAAAAGGCAATGGTAGCCGATGATAAGTTTGATCTTTGGGTAGGAAATGAGCAGGTAATTAATGAAGGTGCTGCGACTACTGCCGGAACAAGCATTAATAAATTTAAGTTTGTTTATCCTTCTGGTGCTCCTAATGCTATTATAGATTTTGATGATATAGAGCTTACTGGTAATGCTGCGGAAGCACCATCTCAATGGCTGAGTGTTGTCAAATACCAGCCACCTGCAAGCAATATTTATGTAGGTAGTCCGACTATTCTAAAACTGGCAAATGGAACTCTTTTGGTTGCGCATGATTATTTTGGCCCAAACCGGCCTCGTGATGCGCAAGGAAGATCAAATTATACGAGCATCTATAAATCAACTGACAATGGATTAACTTGGTCGCTTGTTTCTAATATTTCCGGGATGTATTGGGCAAATCTTTTTGAACATAAGGGGGCGGTTTACTTAATTGGAACCAGTGCTGCAATGGCTAGTATAGCTATTCGCAAAACTACAGATGGCGGACTTACCTGGACACAGCCAGTTTCTTCATCCACAGGTTTATTGTTTAATGAAGGTGCTTCAGGTGCAGCGCCTAGATATCATGGAGCACCTACGCCAGTACTAAAATCTGGAGGCAGACTTTATCGTGCTTTCGAGAATTTAGAGGACAATACTTTAGTAGGATACAGAGGATATAAAGCATTTACCATATCTATTGATGAAAATGACGATCTGCTAGATGCTACAAAGTGGACAAAAAGTAATGAAATAGCCTTTAACAGTGCCTGGGATCCTGCGGGTTCTGCTAGTACAACTGGATGGGTGGAAGGTAATATGGTAGAAGGACCAGATGGGAAAATATGGGATATACTAAGGGTAAACTCCACACCTTTTTTCGATAGGTCAGGCAAAATAGAAATCACTAATAGCGGACAGATAGCAACCTTCTCTCCCAGTAATTTCTTTACTTTTCCTGGTGGTTCCTGCAAATTCGTAATCAGAAAAGATACATCAACGAATATCTATTGGGCAATGCTTAATGACAATACCAACGGAGTGGAATCCAATCAACGTAACGTAATGGCATTATATGCTTCTACTGATCTTAATAACTGGCATCTGGCTAAAACCTTGATGGAGGATGATCAAAATCTTAGTGCTACAAAATCAATTGAACTGACAGGCTTTCAATATCCTGACTGGCAATTCGACGGTAACACTATCATCTATCTTTCCAGAACAGCTTATGGCGATGGCGTACCAAGAAGCCATGATTCAAACTTCATTACTTTTGGTCGGCTTGAGAATTATGCAGATTATACACCCGCAACTTTGTTGTCAGCTATTAAGGCAAATGAAAGCCCTTCAATAGGTAACAAAACTTTAAACAAGAAAAAGCTAACGGCTTACCGAAATGCAGAGAATGGTAATGCAGAAGTGGTCTTCTTTTGGGATCAGTCTAATGTTCCGGAAGGAGAACTTATAATTCGTGATATTTACGGAAAAATCATTAGCAAGCAAAAAGTTCTACTTAATAAAGGATACAATAGATACTCCATACCGCTGCAAAATAAAACCAGTCTACATATCAGTTATCTCAGGATTGGTAAAGAACAATTCACTTTTAAATTTTAAAATACTCACTCTAATTGACCCTCAATAGGTATTTATATTAAATCAAATAATCCAGTTTCCGATGGGAAAAATGAAACTTATTAGCACGAGCCCAATGGGCCACTTCTTCAAATTTGCTCTTGTTTACTCTTATTTAGCATGCTTTATTAATGCAGGAGCTTTTGGGCAAGATAAAGGAGAGGATGTAAAATTAAACGTAAAGGGGACAAACATTACCTTAGCCCAGGCCTTTCTACAAATTAAAAAACAAACAGGTCTTACTGTGTTTTACAACAATCAACTTTTAAACGATAAAGAAAAAGTAAGCATTGATTTGAAAAATACCAGTTTGGGTACTGTTTTAAATACCTTATTGAAAGGTAAAAATATCGGGTATGAGATACGCAGAGATAAAGTAATCGTACTCAATAATAAACCCACTCCAGCTATTCCAGCAAATAAACAAGAAAGCACTTACCTGCTTAAAGGGAAAGTGGCTGACTCAGAGACAAATGAAACTCTTATCGGGGTTTCAATAGTCGTTAAAAGTGAAAAGAATCGAATGTCGGTAACTGATAGAAATGGTAATTTTTCTATACGCGTGTCAAAATCTGATGTTTTAACTTTTATGTATGTCGGCTATAGTCCCATCGATGTACCTGTGGCAAATGTTAATAATGATCCGATTAGGCTTAAACCGAGCACAAGTGCCTTAGATGAAGTGGTGATCATTGGATATGGAGAGGTTAAAAGAAGTGATTTAACGGGGTCTGTTGCAGAGGTGAAAGTAAAGGATATACAAAAGGCACCTGTTGCTACTTTTGATCAGGCTCTTGCAGGTCGTGTCGCTGGTGTACAGGTAACCAGTAACGAAGGTCAGCCAGGTAGCCCCTCAAACATTGTAATCAGAGGAGGGAATTCTCTTACGCAGAGTAACTCACCGCTGTATGTAATTGATGGCTTCCCGATGGAAGATCCTAGTCTGGCATCCATAAATGCTCAGGATATTAAATCTATCAATATCTTAAAAGATGCTTCGGCAACGGCAATTTATGGCTCACGCGGAGCCAATGGAGTCGTAGTTATTGAAACAAAGGATGGTAAAGTTGGTAAGACTACCTTTTCCTATGATGCGAATTTTGGAATACAAAAGGTAACGGAAAAGATGGATCTGATGAGCCCTTATGAGTTTGTAAAATATCAGGCAGAGTTTGATCCGGTTTATGCAGAAAAGGCTTTTTTAAAGGATGGTATAACTTCTGAATATTATAAAGATGTTAAGGGCATAGATTGGCAGGATAAATTATTCAGGGATGGATTAGTACAAAACCATAGTCTGGCCATAAATGGTGGTAATACTTCAACTAAATTTTCTATTTCCGGTAATATTACTGATCATCAAGGTGCAATTATTAATTCTGGATTTAATCGTTATCAAGGCAGGGCTTATTTCAATCATAATGCAAATAAAAAGCTAAGTTTTAACCTTCAGATTAATTATGCCAAGGATAAAAGCTATGGTGATTTAGCTTCTACTAATACTTCAGGAACTCAACCTTATGCCAGCTTTTTACTTTACAGGGTTTGGGGATATCGCCCGTTGAACGCTTACGGAAGTACTATGGACCTCGAAAATGAGTTTATTGACAGTGATGGAAATGACGCCCGTTTCAATCCCATTATCGATTACAGCAATTCTGTAAATGATAGAAGTAACGAGAATTTTAATTTTAATGGCAACGCTTGGTATAAAATTTTACCTAATCTTACCCTCAAAGTTAAGGGGGGACTCAATTCCAGAACCTTAGAAGAAAGTAGCTTTTACAATGCTTTAACCTCAAGGGGTAGCTCGCTATCTACAGCAAATACCAAAGGAGTTAATGGCGGTATTAGGTTTACAAATTATAAAACCTGGGTTAATGAAAATACACTTACCTATAGACCTAAACTAAAAAAGGGTCAGTCTTTAACAGGTTTAATTGGCTGGACTATACAAGGTGATATCTTTAAAAGATTTGGATTGTCTGGAGAGTATGTTCCAAATGAACTGCTCGGTCTTTATGGTATTGATGAGGGAACGCCCGGAGCCAATACAGCTACGATCTCAGAAAATTACTTAATGTCTTACCTGGGACGTGTAGATTATTCATTAAATGATAAATACTTGCTTACTGCATCACTTAGGTCCGATGGATCGAGCAAGTTTGCTAAGGAAAACCGATGGAGCTATTTTCCTTCTGCTGCATTTGCATGGAAATTGAAAAATGAGAAATTTATGAATAGCTTAAGTTTTATTAGCGATGCTAAATTAAGAACCAGCTATGGTCTTACCGGTAATAATAGAATCGGTAATTATGCGATTTTCTCAGAAATGGGTTTACCGTATACCGCCTATTATTCTTTTGGAAATTCAGTTAGTCAAGGTATACAACTAAATACTTTTGGTAATAAGAATCTAAAATGGGAAACCACAGAACAAGTTGATTTAGGTATAGATTTATCATTATTTAAAAATAGAGTTAACCTTACTGTTGATTGGTATAAAAAAACCACCAGAGACTTATTGCTTAAAGCTAATGTTCCCTATAGCAGTGGATATTCTAATATTTTCAAAAATATAGGAAAAGTGAGCAATCAAGGCTTCGAATTTAGCCTTTCCACTATAAATATAGATGGTAAATCTTTTAGATGGGAATCTGATTTCAACATCAGCTTCAATAGAAATAAGATCCTTGCATTAGCAGAAGATGAGACAAGGTTATTGAATACAGTAAGTTGGGGCAACCATGGTCAAACCAATCTTTTTATTGCCCAGTTGGGCGGGCCTATTGCACAATTCTATGGATTAATGTTTGATGGCTTGTATCAGATTGATGATTTTACATGGCAAAATAATAGTGATCCTTCTATACAACACAATGCCAGATCGTATACCTTAAAAAAGGGAATTCCTACTAATGGGAGTTCAGTTATCAACCCCGGAGACATTAAATATGTTGATGTTAATGGTGATGGTATTGTAAACCTACAGGATAATGTAATTATTGGCCGGGGTTTACCCATTCATACCGGAGGCTTTAATAATAATTTTTCTTACAAATCATTTAGTCTGAATGTTTTCTTCCAATGGTCTTACGGTAATGATGTGATGAATGCAAACCGCATTTATCTCGAAGGAAATGATGCCAGTAGGTCTGCTCTAAACCAATTTGCAACTTATGCAAACCGTTGGACTTTCGAGAATCAGAATAGTAATATTCCGAGGGCAAAAGGACAAGGACCAAGTGGTTATTATAGCTCCAGAACACTTGAAGATGGTTCTTACTTACGTCTTAAAACAGTAGCATTATCTTATTCGCTCCCATCTGTGCTTACTAAAAAACTTAAAGTAGAAGATATAAGTATATATGCCTCTGCTCAAAATCTATTTACCTGGACGAATTACTCAGGAATGGATCCGGAGGTTTCTACACGTAATAGTGCATTAACTCCGGGATTGGATTACTCATCCTATCCACGTATGAAAATATTCACATTAGGGTTTAAAACATCTTTTTAATTTGAAAAGCAATGAAATACATTAAGATCTTAACAGCAATAATTACGATAAGCTTAAGCTCATGCAGTGGCTTTTTAGATGTAGAACCTAAAGACTCACTAGCCCCGGAGCAATATTATAATACAGAAGCTGAGTTACAAACGGCTTTAACAGGAGTGTATTCTACCTTTATTAAAGGAGGAACATTCTTGAATAATTTGGGACGCATGGGGCTAGACGCAGATGAGGTCTATAATTACAGGGACCAAAATGATGTAGCCGACTATGCGACCTCTCCAAACGACACTAAAATTTTAAATTTTTGGAGAGACTATTATGCGGGAATAGAAAGGGCAAATAAACTGCTCGCTAATATAGATAAAGCGACAAGTGTACCCCAGAACAAGAGAGATATTATTAAAGGTGAAACCCTATTTCTCAGAGCTTATTTTTATTTTCAACTAGTATCAAATTTTGGAGGAGTCCCATTAATACTAAAGTCTATAGAAAATTCTGATATCGAAGGTTTACAAGTTCCTAGAACTGATGCGAAAATTGTATATCAACAGATTGTAACAGATATGACTACCTCCTCGGAACTGGTACAGGATATTACTGCTATAGGCAATGGAGGTAGAGTAAGCAAATCGGCAGTTTATGGCATGTTGGCCAGGGTATGTTTGTATATGGCCGGTAATCCTTTAAATGATAAAACGCAATATCAGGAAGCCAGAAAATGGGCAAAGAAAGTAATGAGAGTTTCAGTTCATACACTTAATCCTAGTTATCAGCAAGTATTTGTAAATTATGCTACAGATAAATATGACATAGGAGAAAGTATTTTCGAATTGGAGTTTTTTGGTAATGGAATAGGTATTTATGCTAATTTGGGTGGTTTTGTTGGATCTGTAAATGGTATCCAGAATGGCGATGATACTGATAAAGGACAAGCTTTTGCTTATTTGCAGACTACTGCATATGTCAATAAAGCTTTCGAAACAGGGGATTTAAGAAGAGATTGGGCTATATCACCATTTACTTATAGTTCTGGGAATCCTGCTACGCCGACTAATGTTGCAGCGGGATATCATTTTAATAAATTTATTGGAAAGTTTCGGAGGGAGTCTGAAATTCTTAAACCAAAACATGCCAGTCGTACTCCGCAAAATTATCCAATAATTCGCTTTTCGGATGTATTGCTGATGTTTGCTGAAGCCGAGAATGAAATTAATGATGGACCAACTCAGGATGCTTATGATGCAATAAATAGGGTGAGAAGAAGAGGATACGGGGGCAATCAATTTACACCAAATACTATATGTGATTTAACCGGACTTGATCATGGAACCTTTTTAGGGCAGATTCAATTAGAAAGAACCCGGGAATTAGCTTTTGAGAACATGAGAAAAGCCGATTTGGTAAGATGGGGAATACTCACAAAAAAAATGAAAGAGAGTCTGGCAGATTCAAAGGTAACACCGGCATATTCCAGCATTGTAAGGGCTCAGGCTTATTTTACTAATGCATCAGACAGAGATATACTTTGGCCAATTCCGAGTTATGAAATTGGCGTTAATCCAAAATTAATCCAGAACCCAGGATATTAAAAGCAATCGAAATGAAGAAAGCAATATTATGTACTATGTTGATTGTATCGGCATTTGCATGTAAGAAATTGGATGACGTGAAGTCGCCTGAATTTAATGTAACAACAGAGAAAACAACCTATAAAGTAAATGAACAGGTAGATTTTAACTTTACGGGAGATGTAGACATCATCTCGATATTTAGCGGAACCATAGGTAATGATTATGATCACACCGATGGGAGAATCATGACTTCAAAATTTTTGATCAACTTTGAGACACATACGCTGGATGGCACACAAACTAATCAAATTGCGATTCTAATGTCTAAGGATTTCAATAAAGATTATTCGATAAATGGTGTTAACCAGGCTAACTGGATTGATGTTTCCAGTAAGTTCAGGTTGGCAACCCCTGCCGATAATAGAGCCTGGGTGAATAGTGGTTTTGGTGATATATCTGAATACCTGGATCTTCAAAATCCGGAAACCATTTATCTTGCTGTTAAACATACCGTAAGAAATCAGAATCTGTATGGTACAGGTAATTTAAATAGAGTACGCAACTTTAAACTATTGGCTTCAAATGATCTTGGTGAAACATCTGTTTTTACACATACTATTGCTAATTGGAATTTATTTTCAACGCCTAATAAAATGCCGAATAGAGCTTCATTAGAAGCAAGTCAGATGACGCTTAGACAGAGTGCCGGAACAGCTTACGCGGCAGAAAATACAGAGGATTGGGTAGTAAGTGTACCAATTAACATTACCCCAAGTATTGATATGGGGCCAGACCTGGCGATTGGGGTTAAAAACCTTGCGGAAAAGATGCCGAAATCTTATGCTAAAACTTTTACTAAAGCAGGGACTTATAATGTGGTTTTTAAGGCAATCAATCAAAATATAGAAGGTAGAAAAGAAATCATTAAACAAATAAAGATAATCATTGAAGACTAATCAAATAAAACCATTCATAGCTCTGTTAATCTGCCTTCTTTGCGGGGGGATAACAGTAGCACAAAATAAGGTTCCGGGAACAATTGTGGCGTATAAGAATGCTGCAGGCAAATCATATATAGGCTCTCCTGGTCTATGTATATTGTCTAATGGCAGTTACCTGGCAAGTCATGATTTTTTTGGAAAGCAAACCGGAGAAAATCAATCTGTCATTTATCGTTCTGATGATAAAGGAAAGACCTGGAAAGATATAGCACATTTAGATCAGTTTTGGTCAGAGCTTTTTGTACATCAGGGAGCCGTCTATTTTATTGGCCCCATAAAAGCTAATGGGAATTTTGTGATCAGGAAATCAACTGATGGAGGTTATACATGGACCAGCCCAACAGATGAGAATAACGGCCTAATTTTAAAGGGTAAATATCATGCCGCACCAACTCCAATTGCTGACCATAATGGCCGTTTATGGAGGTCACTAGAAGATTCGAGTTCTCCAAAAAAATGGCCCGGTACTTATAAAGCATTGACAATCTCTATAGAAAAAGTTAAAGACTTGTTACAGGCTAAGAACTGGACAAAAACTAACTTGCTAGAGCCAGACAGTGCTTATCTGGATCGTCAGTTTATGGGCTGGTTGGAGGGTAATAGTGTTGTCGGACCTAAGGGAGAACTCTTGAATATATTAAGGGTCCATACCCTGGATCAACATAAAGAATATGCGGCGGTTACTCAAGTTAGTGCTGATGGTAAAGTAGCTTCTTTTGATCCGATCAATGGGTTTATAGAATTTCCAGGAGGCAGTAAAAAGTTTAGTATCCGGTATGATAAGAAGTCAAAAAAATATTGGACACTAGCTAACTATGTTCCTGAAAAATATAGAGGGATTAAGCAACTGGATAGAATTCGTAATACCTTAGCATTATGCTCTTCTGCTGACCTTAAAAATTGGGCTGTAAACAGCTTCATCATTCAAAATGAAGATTATGATCACCATGGCTTTCAATATGCAAATTGGTTAATAGATGGTAATGATATTATTGCCTTGTCCAGAACTGCTTTTGATGATGGTGCCGGTGGTGCTAATGATTACCATAATAGCAATTATTTAACTTTTCATCGTATTAAAAATTTTAGAAATCTAAAGAAAGAAAAATAGAAATATGGCTAAATAACTATATTTAGTTTATTTACCTTGCATTTCAACGCAAGAAAATTAACCGTAAATGCTAAAAATAAGTTGTTTCCTCTCCGCTTTCTTTTTTTATACAATTTGTTTTGGATCCTCAACTTCGTCCTCTGATCCCGGGATCAAGCAAGATTCTATAATTGAAAAGATAGTTTCTTTGAATAAAACAGCGAAGAGACTAAATAGAGATGCTACAAATCAGGCCATTGCATATGCTTATAAAGCATATTTGATGGCCTTTGAAAATAAACTAAAAATACAACAAGCAGAAGCTTTGGTTATTCTGGCAGAAGGGTATTTATATAATGATATTTATGAGCTTGCTCTTGAATATGGTTTCAATGCACTGGAAATTTATAAAGGAAAGGGTACTGTAGAACAAATTGGATCAACTTATACCGTTTTAGGTTGGACCTATTATGATGTAGGAAATGCAGAGCTTTCCTTAAAGTATCATACTATGGCTTATAATCTATATAAAAAAGCCGGGTATGAAGAGAAAGCGTCAGTTTCCTTAAATGGAATCGGTTTAACCTATCAGCTGATGAATGAATTCAAAAAAGCAGCTGAATATTTTAATCAGGTTTTGGTTCTTGCAAAAAAGTTTAATAAAGAGCAGTTAATTAGTGCTGCTTATAACAATCTTGGAATAAGCAGTAATAATGCCAGTGATTATAAGCAGGCTATCCGATATTTTCAATTAGCGTTGAAGCATTCAACAAGAGAGTTACTTTCTCTTGCAGAAATACAAAATCAGATGTCCTATTCTTTTGTAAGGCTTGGTCGTTATCAGGAAGCGGAAGTTTCTCTTAATAAAGCATTTGGATATATCGAAAAGTCAACTTCCAATTCTAAAAAAGAGAATCTGTTGGATTATTATAAAATTTTCTCCCAATTGTATCAGGTTCGGGGTGATTATAAACATGCTTATGAATACATCCAGAAATACAATAGTGTAAAGGAGGATCTTTTATCTCAGAACAAGATTAATGCCTTGCTTACACTTACAATGAAACGTGAAACGCAAGAAAAGGAACAGCAAATAAAAGAGCTGAACCTCGAAAAGAGTTTGAAGTCTTATCAACGTAATACCTTAGCCATCATTGTCGTATTGTTAATTATCATAGGCTTTCTTCTATTCAATAAATTACGGAGCAGACAAAAGAAAAATGCAGAATTATCAGAAATGAAACAGCAGTTGCTAAGTAATAAGCTTGAATTTAACCATAGTGAACTAAAAAATTACTCTATGTACATGACTCATAAGAACGAGGTCATCAGTAATTTTATAGAAGAGCTGATCGTGCTTGAAAAAGGTGGTGGCCTGGATCTTATTCCACGACTGCATAAATTGATCAATAAATTCCGGTATGATATGAATAGCGAGAAATATATTGAAGATTTCAATTTACAAATTGAAACTAAATACCAGGATTTCTTTTACAATCTTCAACAAAAGTTCCCAAAGCTTACTCAAAATGAGAGAAGACTATGCGCCCAAATCAGACTAAATCTCTCTATAAAGGAAATCGCGTCATTAAATAACATTTCAGACAAGTCTGTAGAGATGGCCCGGTATCGATTACGAAAACATTTTGGATTGTCGACCAACGATAGCCTTAATGATTTTTTAAAGGCCTTTTAAGTAATGTTAAAACCATTTGTAGAGGTGGTGTAGGGGTAAATTACATATGATGTAGGGGTGTGAAAGATCGTTTCTTTCGTAGGTTAATATTAGGTTTGAGTAACCAACCAGATCGCCAGGTCTGAAATTAATCAACTTTAAACCAAATATTATGATTAAAAATTTACGATGGCCAGTTCACTTTCTTTTTGGGCTGCTCTTATTGTTTAATGCAAGCGAAAGCTTTGCTCAGGGTAATCAGGTCAAAGGACAAGTGGTAAATGAAATAGATCAGCCTATTCCCGGTATCAATATTAAAATAAAAGGAAGCACGACATCAACAGTATCTGATGTTGCAGGAAATTTTGTAATCAAAGCCTCAGCAAATGACATACTTGTCTTTTCTGCTATAGGCTTTAAAAGCCAGGAAATCCCCGCTAATCAAAGTAACATAAGAGTTAAATTGTTAATGGATATGCAGGGGCTTGAAGAAGTGGTAGTTATTGGTTATGGAACTCAAAAGAGGAGTAATTTAACCAGTGCAGTCACTTCTGTAAGTGGAGAGAAGCTGAACGAAGTCGCTTCCAGTAATCCGGTCAATGCTTTACAGGGAAGGGTAGCAGGACTATCAGTAAGCAGTCCGGGGGGAAATCCGGGACAGTCCTCTGATGTACGTCTTCGAGGTATCGGAACATTCGGTTCTCATCAACCTTTGTATATTATTGATGGTGTTCCCGGTGATCCATATTACTTGAACAGTAATGATGTAGCCTCTGTAGAAGTTCTGAAAGACGGCGCTGCTGCTTCTATTTATGGATCTAATAGTGCTAATGGAGTAATCTTGATTACGACTAAAAGAGGGAAAAAAGGAGCCCCATTAATAGATTTTTCAGCTGCTTATAGTTCAGTTAATCCAACTGGAAAATATGATTTTTTAGACGCGGATGGTTATAAAAAGCTGCATAACATGATGTATACAAATGCAGAAATAGATCCAGCAGATTTTCCAGCGTACATTGCAAAAAACAGTAGCGTTAATACAAATTGGCAGGATCTGATCAACAGATCAGGCGTATCACAAAATTATAATATAGGATTAAGTGGTGGTGGGGATTATCTGACCTATGCACTTACTGGTGACCTTACTGATGATAAAGGAACTTTCATCGGTTCTAATTTCAATAAGAAATCAATTAAGTCAAGAAACGATTTCACTAAAGGTATTCTGAACGTGAGCAGTAATATCGTATATACGGAAACAATTACTGAAGGTGCGAAGTTTAATCTAAAAGACAGTTACTTTCAATCCCCATTATTACCTGTTTTCGATACCAATGAAAAGTATGGATATGCGCTCACTATTGATGGTTTGCCTAAATTTCAGAATCCTATTGGAACAGACCACTTCATGGATGCAAATGCAAAAACAAGGTATCTGTCCGGAAACATTAAACTTAACCTGAAACTCTATAAAGGATTAAGCTTTACCAGTAATTTAAGCTATATCAATGCACAGACAGATGATTATGAGCATAAACCTCCGTTCAGATCTAATGCAAATGATCCATTGGTAGCCTATCCATACGTATATAACCGCAGTTCCAATTACAAAGAACGTTTGATGGAGCATTTGTTAAATTATGATCTGAATATTGATAAACATAGCTTTAAGCTACTTGCCGGCTATACTGCACAGGAGAAAACCAATCGGTTTTTAAGTGCATCAGTAGATGGAAAAACTGTTATCAGGACTGTTGTAAACGGTAAAATCGTAGAAACAGAAGTGCCTGGAGGATTTGCGAATCCGGATTTCAATACCATAAGAGCAGGGTTGGGTGGAACGTTTAATGCAGATGGTTCAAATAATAAGTATGTACGTCTGTCTACATTGGCCAGATTGAACTATGCCTATGATGACAAATATCTATTACAGGTATCCGTTCGTCGCGACGGTTCTTCTGTATTTGGTGAAGATAGAAGATATGGCGTGTTCCCTTCTGTCTCTGTCGGCTGGAATATGCATAAAGAAAGCTTTTTAAAAGAGGTAGATTGGTTGAATAGTCTGAAACTTAGAGCAAGTTATGGAGAGTTGGGTAATGAAGGTGCTTTAGGTTATTATGACCATCAGGCATTAATTACAACCGTTAACAATTGGAGTGGAGGATATGTACAAGGTACCGGAGCAACGCCATGGCCGGGCTCAGCTAGTTATACCTTATTAAACAGAGACCTGAAATGGGAAACTATTAAGTCTAAAAACCTGGGTCTTGATTTTGGTTTGTTCGGAGGTTCTGTATCAGGCGCATTAAATTATTATGAAAATATCACTGATGGTCTTTTAATTACTAAGGAAGTTCCGCCATCATCAGGTTTGGAGGATCCTATTTTAAATGTTGGAAAAATCTCAAATAAAGGTCTGGAACTAGAAGCAAATTATAAATTCGACAAGAATGACTGGCGCTTCGATTTGGGGGGCGCTTTTAGTTTGTTGAAAAATAGGGTGCTAAGTCTGGCGAATGCAGATCAGGTATTATATGGAACAGGTTTAAGGTTTGGAACTGATCATATTCCTACTCAAACGATTGTTGGGAAGGAGATCGGTGCATTTTATTTATATGAAGCAGATGGGTTGTTTCAGACTGATGCCGAAGCTGCTAACTATAAAAACGCTTCGGGAGATGCATTGCAACCGGATGCCCGTGCTGGTGATATACGTTTCAGAGATGCAAATGGCGACGGTGTTATTGATGAGGACGATAAAACATACCAGGGATCTGGTTTTGCAAAGTATGAGTACAGCTTAAATATGGGTGTTTCTTTTAAGAATTTCGACTTATCACTTTTCTGGCAAGGTGTAGGTGGAAATAAACTTTATAATGGAAACCGTTTTGAGCTGGAAGGAATGGATGCTGGAAGAAACTTCTTAAACAGTACATTGTCGGCCTGGACCCCGCAAAATACTAACACTAGTATGCCGCGTGCAGTATTGGGAGACCCCAACAGAAATGTACGTGAATCAACTAGATTTCTTGAAAACGGATCTTATTTAAGGTTGAAACTTGTCCAACTAGGCTACTCTATCCCTCAAGATTTGTTAAAGAAAATAAAAGTATCAAAACTTAGAGTTTATTTGAGCGGACAAAACTTGTTTACTATAACAAAGTACTCCGGACTAGATCCTGAAGTTGGAACTTTTAGTGCTCTGGATACAGGTGTAGACAGAATGTTGTATCCGCAAAATAAGCGTGTACTGGCAGGAGTTCAATTGACATTTTAATCCACTAAACTTTCTAAGATGAAATCTAATAAACTATATATAGGAATATGCATCATATTGTTTGCAATAACAGGATGCAAAAAAAGTGAGCTGGACCAGCAGGTTCCGGATCAGTTAACTGTTGATAATTTTTGGACCAATAAAGATCGTGCTCTTTCAGGACTAGCCGCAGCTTATTCGCAGCTCGAGGGCTTTGTTGGCTGGGATAATTATGTTGAAGCACGTTCAGTACGTGAATTTTATAGGGAAGATTATATTGTTCCCGGAGCAGATGCATTTAATTATCCATGGTGGACAGAGCATTATAATTTCAGTTTTACATCAGGGAATTATGCAATTGATTTACTTTGGAGAGAGAATTATAAAGGCATTAATTTCTCGAATCAAGTAATTGAGAATGTCGGCAAAATGAGTAATTCAGCAATAGATGATATGAGCAAAAAGCAAATCATTGCTGAAGCTAAATTCTTAAGGGCTTATTATCATTTTAAATTGCTGAACAACTTTAATAATGTCATTATCAGGGATAAGGTTCCTACCTCAGATGCAGATCTTGCTAAGCCATTTTCTTCACGTGCTGATGTATATGAATTTATATTAAAAGACTTGAAAGAGGCTGAACCTGATCTTTCTTTAAGGTCTGAACGCGCATCATCTGAGCTTGGTCGCGTAACCAAAGGTGCAGTTCAGGGTTATTTAGGAAAGGTATATCTGTATCGTGCTGGTGAGGATAAAACGGGAGCGGTTAGCTATTATACTGAAGCGAAGAACTGGTTAAATAAGGTCATCATTTCAAAAGAATACAAGTTGGACCCTGATTTTGGAAATATGTTTAACGGGGTTACAAAAAATAGCATCGAGTCTGTTTTTGAACTGCAGCAAACAGCTGATGCAACCAGTGGCGCAGTTTACCGTTCCTATCTAAGTGATTGGGTTGCTGCATCTGAGCTGGGTGGATATGGAGAAATCTATGGAACGTCGCGTTTGCTTACAGAATTGCTAAAAGAAGGTAAAATTGCTAATGGTACTTATGATAAACGGGTTTATCAAAGCATTTACTTCAATGATCCTTATTTTAACAACCCGGCAAGTCCACAAGTTTATGGAAGTACTTATAATGAAGTTTTCGGTGTAGGTTCTCAAACAATTGCATTTAGAAAATGGATTCCGGCCACGCCTGACCGTATAGGTATGTCTAATGCGATAAACTTCCCTCTAATGCGATATGCAGATGTGCTATTAATGTATGCCGAAGTATTGAACGAGCAGGGAAGCGCTGATGCAATGATCTATGTTAACGAAGTGCGTAACAGAGCAGGACTACCAGATGGAGCAGGTGGAAATAAACAAGCTGTATTTGATCAGATTGTCCATGAAAGAATAATGGAGTTTACACTTGAAGGAAGCCGCTTTTACGATATAAGACGTTGGGGAATATTAGGGCAGGCAATGCAGGCTGCCGGGCGTAAGTTTACAGCCGATAAAGCTTTTTATCCAACTCCGCTTAAGGAAGTTAGTAACAACCCACAAGCAAATTAATTATTCTCGTACCCAGGTTGTGTCATTAATTCGGTTTGCATACTGAATTTTTGATACAGCCTCTATTATCATTTGCTGATGAATTTTTATAGAAATTTCCGAACGCTGATCTGTTTTTTTTTATTTGCTCCTCAGGTTTTAACTGCACAGCAAAATGATTGGGAAAATCCTGAAAAGCCCTCGTTCAATACTGCTCCGGCACATGCTTATTTTATTCCCCAGGAGGCGGCTAAGATGTCTCTGGATGGAACTTGGCGTTTCAAAATTGTACAGAACCCCTCGTTGAGGTCGTTAGATTTTTTTAAAAATACTGCACAAACAAAAGATTGGGCACAAATAAAAGTGCCGGCAAATTGGCAAACAGAAGGGTTTGATAAATATATTTTTACGGATGTAGAATATCCGATTCCTGTCAACCCGCCCTTCGTCCCTCAGGATTATAATCCGGTTGGCTCATATCAACGGGATTTTGTAATCGACCGATCTTGGATGGGGAAACAGATATTTTTGCACCTTGGTGCTGTTAATTCTTTTTTTTATCTATGGATTAACGGACAATATATAGGTTTTAGTAAAGACAGTAAAACCCCTTCTGAATTCGATATTACAAAAGCATTAAAAGTTGGCCACAATACCGTGTCTGTTCAGGTGTTTCGTTTTAGTGATGCAACTTATCTGGAGGGGCAGGATATGTGGAAGTTGAGCGGTATTGAGCGTAGCGTATACCTGATTGCCAGGCCGGATTTTCATCTGGCGGATTTTAAAGTGCAAGGTAACCTGGATGGAACTTATAAAAATGGATTGTTTGAATTGCAAGCAGTGTTCAATAGAATTCCAAAATATAAAGCGGATCGGGGATCGATAAAAGTGCAGCTTAGCGATAATTCAGGAAAGGTGGTTTATCAATCCAGTAGGCAGGTAAAAAATGATCAAAGACTTTATTTTAAGACAGAAATTCCGGATGTTAAAGCATGGAATGCTGAACATCCCAATCTGTATCAACTCAGCATCACACATCTGGATCAGAAAAATAATATCATCGAAACGATCATCCACCCAATGGGCTTTAGGACTATAGAAGTTAAAGGCGGACTGTTTCTTGTAAACGGTGTGGCGATTAAAATAAAAGGAGTAAACAGGCATGAACATAACATGATAACAGGAAAAGTGATCACTGAAGCTGATATGTTACAAGATATTCGTTTGATGAAAGAGTTGAATATAAATGCAGTACGCACGAGCCATTATCCCAACTCAGAACGTTGGTATTCTTTATGTGATCAATACGGTCTTTATGTAGTAGATGAAGCAAATATTGAATGTGATGGGATGAGTTTTACACCACAAGCAACTTTGTCGGATAAGCCGGAATGGAAAAATGCTTATCTGGACCGAGTGCAGCGGATGTATGAACGGGATAAAAACTTCACAAGTATTATCACCTGGTCTACTGGTAATGAAAGTGGTTTCGGTGATAATCTGAAAGCATGTTATACCTGGTTAAAAGCTAGAGATAAGAGTAGGCCAGTGCAGTATGAGGCAGCTAAGGAGGAGCAATATTCTGATATCTATTGCCCTATGTATAAATCAATCACTGTTATGGGAAATTATGTGAAAGTATGGCGCAATCGACCACTTATTCAATGCGAATATGCACACATGATGGGTAATAGCGGAGGTAATCTGAAAGACGACTGGGATCTGATTTATAAGTACCCACAGCTGCAAGGTGGTTTCATCTGGGATTTTTCTGACCAGACTTTTGCGATCAAAGATAAAAAGGGAAATGAAATCTGGGGTTTTGGCAGAGACATGGGAATCGTAGGCCTGACTAGCGATACCAGCTTCTGCGCTGATGGATTGCTAGCCGCTGATCGTAGTTTTCACCCTCAGGCATATGAATTACAAAAAGTTTATCAGAATGTAGCTTTTGAAGTTATTGATTTAAAGAAGTATCTTTTTAAACTGAAAAATAGATTTGATTTTACAGATCTTTCGGAGTACAAATTGTATTGGACCATAAAAGGAAATGCTGAAATTGTGGCAAAAGGGGAGCTGAATGAACTTTCGCTATTACCTGGAAAAGAAATGGATATTAGTTTAGACGTGTCTTCTTTTAGTCCCCGGCCCGGAATTGAATATTTTATGAGCCTGGAGTTTCAAACTAAAAAAGAAACAGCATTGCTGGCCCAGTGTTTTGTGATTGCTAAGGAACAATTCGAACTTCCACACCTTACCGTAAATGAAGCAATAAAAGGTGCAAAATCGCCATACGCAAAGTTAGAACTAAGAAAAATTGCCAACCAGGTTCAGTTTAAAAGTAAAGACTTTGCTGTTGGGTTTAATCCGCACACTGGATTGATGGATAGCTACCAGATTGAGGGTAAGGAGCTTGTTCAAAAGGCACTGGTACCTCATTTCTGGCGTGCGGCTACAGACAATGATATTGGTAACAGCTTGCAAATCAGAAGTGCTGTATGGCAACATGCTTTCGAGAAATCTACGTTGAAGTCATTTAAATATAACAATACCGCTGCTGGTTATCTTGTCGAAGCCTCGTATATCCTCCCAACAGTTGATGCAATATGTAACATGAGTTACCTTGTTAAAGAAAGTGGAGATGTAGAGATCAGTTACCGATTAAAAACAGGAAAGGAGAAGCATCCTGAACCACAAAGAATTGGAATGAGAATTGTCCTTAATGCTGAATATGACGAAGCGGCATGGCTGGGGCGTGGTCCTTTTGATAATTACAATGACCGTAATTATGCAGCAGATGTAGACCTATATCAAATGAAGGCCGCCAAATTGTTTTACCCTTATCCCCGGGCTCAAGAAAGTGGTTATCGTACTGATGTTCGCTGGGTCGCATTGAGAAATAAACAGGGCTCTGGTCTAATTGCTATTGCGCAGTCAAAACTAAGCACAGGTATACTGCACTTTGATATGAAAAACCTTGACTTTGATAGGCATGCAAAGGAAAATATTCATGGGGGATCGATGGTCAACGAGGATATGATATGGTGGAACATAGACTTGCAGCAAATGGGAGTTGGTGGCGATAACAGTTGGGGTGCGCAGACACATCCGCAATATCGCCTTCCATATCAGGATTATCAATATTCTTTTATTCTGCGTCCCATATTTAAACAGGAAGTAATAACCAAGAAGATAATAAAATAGCATGAAGTATGGTATCCTATGCTTATTTAGCTTAACACTGACTAGTGTTTTTGGACAAATTTCGAGAAGGGAATTTCCAGATATTTTAAAACTGGCATATCAGGTAAAACATCCATCTGCCATTGAAACAAATGTGTTTTCTGATCTTGGAGCCTGGCACGCTTATACCTTGCCCTCAGATCATTTAGATTATGGTGCCTTCATAGGCCCAATGGTGATGGACTTAAGTGGACAGTGGCTTGCAAATGCTACTGCAAAGCTTTCTGTTTATGAGTCAGGCAAAATGGTCGACCTTAGTAAGGCGAGTGCCTCTATTCATTATTACCCTGGCTTATTGGAACAGCAGCTAAAAATTGATGATATAAACATCAGGTTGCAGTTGATCTTTATATCAAACCGTGAAGCAATGGTTAATACGACAATTACAAACCTTTCAAATCAGACAAAGCAATTGCAATTGGTTTGGACAGGGGGTATATTGTTAAAAAATGCGAAACTGAAGCAGGAAAATAACTGTCTGAATATAGATTTTAATCAACATTGTTTTCAGATTCTTTTTCAGAGTAATGAGCAGCTCAATTTTGAATTGAATAAGGACAGTTATCTGATCAAAAAACCTGTATTTAGTTTAAAAGCAGGAAAAAGCTATTCTATTAACAGGAAAGAACGTTACGATTTAGAGGGAAAGACAATGATAAAAGCAGAGTCAATTGATTTTGAGTCATTACTTCATGCTAATGAAAAGCGATGGGATGGTTATTTAAATAGCTATTTTAATAAAACAGATGGTTTGTTGAAAGACGCTGTGCAAAGGAAAATTGCAGTGAAATCTATCATTACACTAATCAGCAATTGGAGAAGTAAGGCAAAAGATCTATTACATGATGGAGTATTTCCATCACTCAATTATCAAGGTTTTTATGGATTCTGGAGTTGGGACAGCTGGAAACAGGCTGTAGGAATCAGTTATTTTAATCCTGAGCTGGCAAAGAGTAATATTCTTTCTATGTTCGATTACCAGGATGAACATGGAATGGTTGCCGACTGCATTTATACTGATAAAAAGGAAAATAACTGGCGTGATACCAAACCTCCTCTTGCTGCATGGGGTGTTTGGAAAGTTTATGAGCAGTCTCATGATCTAAATTTTCTAAAAAGCATTTACCCTAAGCTGGTGATCTACCATAACTGGTGGTATAAAAACCGGGACCATGATAAAAATGGTTTATGTGAATACGGCGCAACTGATGGAACCAGAATTGCAGCAGCATGGGAAAGTGGAATGGATAACGCAGTCCGTTTTGATCAAGCCAAACTTTTTAAGAACAACGATTACGCATGGTCCTTGGATCAGGAATCTATAGATCTGAATGCCTATTTGTATGCCGAAAAGGAATATCTGGCTAAGATTGCAGAGGTGTTAGGATTACATCTGGAGTCAAAACAGTGGCTCGGCCAACGAAAGCACCTCTCAAAGCAGATTAATGCGCGGTTTTACCACATAGAAAAAGGGTATTATTACGATAGATTAATTAGTGGAGAGTGGATTACAGCAGAGGGGCCTGAGGGTTGGGTACCGCTTTGGGCTGGCTTATCTAGTCCTAAACAGGCTAAATCAATTTTGCTCATTATGCAAAATAAGAGTAAGTTTAATACCAAAGTGCCGCTGCCTACGTTAACTGCAGACCATATAAAGTTTGACCCGACTAAAGGTTATTGGAGAGGGCCAGTTTGGTTGGATCAGGTATATTTTGGTATAAATGGTCTGCATAAATATGGCTATCATAAAGAAGCTGATGATTTTTTAAACAAGCTGTTACAAAATGCAGAAGGTTTATCCGGACAGTCTCCCATCCGTGAAAACTATCACCCGGTTAGCGGAAAAGGGTTAAATGCCAGGAACTTCAGCTGGTCGGCCGCACACTTATTAATGCTGATAAAAGAGAATGATTTATGATAATTTCCGAAGAATATACACAAGAACTACTCCATAAATACTATGCAATAGCGGTGTCGTCTATTGAAAAAATACAAGGCTATGAAGACCAGAACTTTCTTTTTAAGGATAGCTCAGGCCGAAAGTTTATTGCCAAAGTAACTGCAGATGCTACTGACCCTTCCTTTATAGATGCACAGCTCAGGGCGATGGAGCATTTATTCCGTAAAGACGAAAAAATCACTATCCCAGAGGTTATCTTTAATGTGGCAGGAAATAGCCTTACCCTTATCTATTCAGAAGATACAACTGTATGTCTCCGGGTACTGTCTTTTCTTGAAGGGACTTTTATGGGCGACTTAGCTCATACTCCTGTATCTGTTTTTGAAAGCCTCGGAACTTTACTGGCTACAATGGATGCGCATCTTAAAGACTTTTCTCATCCTGCAGCTTATCGCTTTAACGAATGGGATTTGGCTCAGGTATTAAATTGCAAAACGGATCTGCACCATATTATCGACCATGAAAAAAGAACCATAGCCGATTATTTTCTATTGCAATATGAGATGGAAGTATTGCCTTTGCGTCATTTGTTAAGAAAGGCGGTCATCCATAACGATGCCAACGACTACAATGTACTGGTAAAGGATGGTAAGGTATGTGGTATCATCGATTTTGGTGATATGGTGGAATCTGAACTCATCAATAACGTGGCAATAGCTTGTACTTATGCAATGTTTAAAAGTGAGACACCACTGGGAAATGCTGTGGCCTTATTAAAAAGCTATCACAGGGTATATCCCATAACGGAAACTGAACTTTCTGTTTTGTATTATCTGATTGCTGCACGTCTTTGTAAAAGTGTGGTCACCTCTGCTAAACAGAGGACTGAAAGTAATAATACCCATCATTTCGTATCTGAGCATGATGCCTGGGTACTTTTATATCAATGGATCAAGATCAGCCCATTAAAGGCTAATGAAGCATTTAATCAGTCTTGTGGTTATGCTTCAATATTGGGAAGTGAAGCTGATGATCTTGCATTAATCAAAGATAGAAAAGAACTGGTCGGTGCAAACCTGAGCATCAGTTATCAAAAGAAATTAAAAATTGTTAAAGGTGCTTTGCAGTATTTGTACGATGATAAAGGAGATACCTATATCGATTGTGTCAACAATGTAAGTCATGTAGGCCATTGTCACCCGGTAGTAGTTAGGGCTATGCAAAAGCAAATCGCAAAACTGAATACCAATACCAGATATTTACACGATAGCCTAGTCAATTATGCCAGAATGATTACTGCTAGCTTACCCCCTAAATTAAAGGTTTGTTATTTCTGTAATTCAGGAAGTGAGGCGAATGATCTGGCGATTCGGATCAGCAGACATTTTACTAAACAAAAAGATATTATTGTTTTGGATCACGCCTATCATGGGACTTCTACAGTTGCTATAGAGATGAGTCCATATAAGTTTGATGGTCCAGGTGGTGCAGGGCAGCAGTCCTATATTCATAAGGGGATGAACCCAGATCTATACCGTGGAAATTACCGTTATGGAGATGAGCAGGCTGGAGAAAAATATGCAGCAGATATTGCGGAAACCATTAAAACACTTGCAGATAAAGGAACCGGTATTGCTGCTTTTATTTGTGAGACATTGCTAGGGGTTGGCGGACAGATTCCTTTGCCAGATGGTTACCTTAAAGCGGTGTACCAACATGTGCGGGAAGCTGGTGGCTTGTGTATTGCCGACGAGGTACAGGTGGGTTTTGGAAGAGTAGGAGAGCAGTTCTGGGGGTTTGAACTTCAAGATGTTGAACCGGATATTGTCGTGCTTGGAAAGCCAATTGGTAATGGCCATCCGCTCGCTGCGGTGGTGCTGACAGAAGAAGTGGCTGCGGCATTTAATAACGGTATGGAGTATTTTAATACCTATGGTGGTAATCCAGTGTCTATGGAAACTGGAATAGCTGTGATGGAGGTAATTGAGCAGGAAAACTTGCAGGAACGTGCATCGGTAACGGGTAATTACCTTATTGGAGGGCTTAAAAAACTGATGGAAAAGCATGAAATCATTGGCGATGTAAGGGGCAAAGGTTTATTTGTGGGAGCCGAATTGGTTCTTGATAGACAAACGCTGGAACCGGCAGTTCCTGAAATTGATCAGATTGTAGAGCAAATGAGGAACCGTGGCTTCCTCATCAGTACAGATGGGCCATTACACAATGTTTTAAAGATTAAACCCCCTATGTTATTCAATATTGAGAATGCGGTGTCTTTTTTGAAAAATCTGGACGAAGTGTTGGCTAATTAGATTTAAATGCAAGCCAACTCTCCAACATAAATGCTGTTGCCTCGTAGCTTCCCATCTTTTTTGGAAAATTCATATTCCTAATTTATTCTTTTATCTGATATCAATCAGGCTATAGTATGATTGATATCATAATTTGGCCTGTTTAAATGGGTACCTTTGTGTAAGTTATTTGTCTGAATATTAAATGATAAACTATGAGTCCGTTATTGTTATTGACTGATTTTTCTGAAACTGGTAACCATGCAGTTGAATATGGTTATCATCTGGCAAAGCATTTAAAAACTAATGTATTATTATGTAATGCTGTTAACTTAACAGATAAAGCAAATGTTTTATGGCCATTAGAAGCTAACAGTTCACTTGTTTCTGATAGTCTTAAAGAGCTGAAAAAGTTAAAAATCTGCTTGGAGGATTCGGATCATCATACAGGGTTTTATCCACAAATTGATTGTTTAGCAACACTAGGAGGGCTTTTGGAAGTAGTTTCTGATTTGCGACAGCAGCAAACATTCTCTATGGTAGTTATTGGAGCACATAGGACAGGTTTTGGTCGTTTTTTAGTAGAGAACCATTGTAAAAGTATGATTGAGATCCTAAACTCTCCATTGATAATTGTTCCAAAAGATGCCCCTTTATCTGAGGTGAAGAAAATAGCTTTTGCTACAGATTACAAAGATCATAAGAGAGATTTGGATAGTGTTTATAGTTTGATTCCTATAGCAGAAAGAATGGAGGCTGTTATTATGGTTGTGCATATACACAAAGGAGAGATTAAGAATAAAAAATCGATAGAGAAGGCATTTTTGACAGAACTTTCCAATGGGGCCAATCATCCTATTTTTTATACTTCCATGGAACATGATCAGGCGGATGATGGCTTATGCGAGATGTGTAGTCATCAGCAGGTTGATATGTTGGTGATGTTACATCGTTCCCGTAATTTTATTGAAATGATCTTTAATGGCAGTCATACCCATAAGGTGGCCGCAAAAGTTACTGTTCCATTAATGGTGATTTCTGAATAGGTTAACTTCAAGTATTGCCGATTTTTATCTAAGTTTGTAGCAATGATTTTAAAGCCGGCCTTTTTTGTCTATTGCTTATTTTTTGTGTTGAGTTTTAACTGTGTAAAAGCTCAGAATGTAAATCCTCTGCCTGTAATAGACAGTGCCGCATTGGCAAAAAGAAGTTATTATCAAAGAGTAGCACGTGACGCTGCTTTTTTAGCCAGACAGAAGTTCGTAACGGATTCCATCATTTCGCATACATGGATTCTCCCTGATTCTTTAGTAGATAAAAACATCATTATTGATAGTATTTTAAAGGCAAAGGTATATGGTCGTTCTGACCTATTTAATCGCTATAAAGACTATAAAACTTCAGAGAAATTTAGTCAATACCGAACGGGGATGCCCGTGCCAAAGGGGAACCTTTGGGTTTTGGGGATAATTGTATTTCTATTGGTATTGTTTGCTTCATTAAAAGTTTCTTTTTCTAAACAATTACAAACCATTGTGCAATCTTTTTTTAGTAACAGGATATTAAATAACCTGAATAAAGAAGATAACCTTTTTACATCATGGCCATTTTTAATGCTGTTTGTACAGTTTGGTTTCACTATAGGAATGTTCTTTTATCTGGTGACACAATATTATCACATGTCATTTTCTGACAGTGGTTTTCGTTTTTACTTAAGTATTTCTGTACTTATTATCGTCCTTTATGTGCTTAAAATAGTTTTTTTACGAATGCTAGGTTACCTTTTTAACATTCAAAAGCCCATAAACGAGTATGTTTCCATATTATATTTAAGTTATTTTAATATTGCGCTCATGTTTATTCCTTTAGTGATCGCTTTTGCCTTATCTCCTTTAAAGTATGGACCTTACTACATTGCTATTTCCTTTATTTTATTAATAATTGTGTTTGTTTTTCAATTTATAAGAGCCGGAGTTAACATTTTATCTCATTACAGGTTTTCAAAAGTCTATTTGTTTTTGTACTTTTGTGCCCTCGAAATCTGCCCTATATTAATATTAATCAAGGCAATAGGACTATAACGCTGTAATTAGGTAAATAAAAATGCAAGAAAAGACAGAAGATAGGTTACGTAAGGTTAAAAGTATATTGGTGACCTTGCCAAAGCCGGAAACTGAAAAGTCTCCATATTTTGATTTGGCAAAAAAATATAACCTTAAAATTGATTTTAGATCGTTTATCCACGTCGAAGGCGTTCCCGCCAGAGATTTTAGAAAGGATAAAATTGCTTTAGGTGATTTTACAGCAGTAGTTTTTACAAGTAGAAATGCAGCGGATCACTTTTTTAGAATCTGTGAAGAAATGAGATATGAGGTGCCTGCAGATTTAAAATATTTCTGTATTTCTGAGTCTACAGCATTATACCTGCAAAAATACATTCAATATAGAAAGAGAAAAATTTTCTTCGGTAAACAAACTGCAGCAGATTTAGCAGAAGTGTTAAAGAAACATGCTGATGAAAAGTTCCTTTACCCATGTTCAGATGTAGCAACTGAAGCTACGATGAATTTCCTGCAAAAGAGTGGATATGATTTAACTCCAGCAGTATTATTTAGAACTGTGGTATCTGATTTATCTGACCTTGCAGAGGTGTTTTATGATATTATCGCCTTCTTCAGTCCATCAAGTATACAGTCCTTGTATACAAACTTTCCTGACTTTAAACAAAACAACACACGTATTGCTGCATTTGGTGTAAGTACGCATAAAGCTGTTACTGATGCCGGTCTTATTGTTGATATTGCAGCTCCTTCACCAGAGGCGCCTTCAATGATAATGGCAATTGAGAATTATATAAAGAAATCTAACAAATAATTTTTTTCTTTTTATTATAGTTTAATAAGTTTCGAATGCGTTATATTTGCGTGTTTAAAATTGGCTATGTGCTTGTTTTTCTAACATTAGGTCATATTTTTATCATTTAATAATTGTTTATATCAATCATTATTGATAAAATTGTTATAAAATTGCTTAACGCTAATATGAGAAATTTATACTTCGGTGCGTTTATTATTGTTGCTGCATTATTTTCTAGTTGTGGAAAAGGGGGACAGGGTGAACTGGTAGGTGTTTATAATAAGAAATTCAGGAATAATAAGATTCCTTTGGGTATGGTATATATCCCACCTGGCAGGACATTAATTGGAATGTCTGATGAGGATATTAACAATACACAGAATTCTCCAAGCAGGATGACATCATTCAGTGCTTTTTTCATGGACCAGACCGAGATTTCAAATGCCGAATACAGACAGTTTGTAAACTGGGTTAGAGATTCTGTCGCCGTTACTACATTAGGCCCAACAACTGCACCAGGTTTCTTTATACAAGCTCCAAAAGGTGCTGATGGTGCGGATGCTTTAGGCGCAAACAGAAATATTGACTGGAAAAAGGTTGGGAATGGCTCTTTACTTTGGAGTAAAAAGAAAGGTGGTATGGGTGACAAACTTGGGGATATGTATTATTCCGGAGCCGATGCTTTACCAGGTAGAAATGAAATTGACATCAGGAAACTTAAATATGCTTATAGTTATGTAAGTACTGATCTTGCTTTGGAGGGTAGAAAAGACCCGTCAAAAAAGAGACAGGATTTTATCATCACTTATACAGATAATCCAGACCCATCAAATCCAAATCACCATCCTTCAGTAGCAGTATATCCGGATACATTGGTATGGAAAGTAGATTATTCATATTCTCAGAATGATCCGATGGTGAAAACTTATTTTAATCACCCTTCATATGATGATTATCCTGTTGTTGGGGTTACATGGGAACAGGCAAGTGCTTTTTGCGTTTGGCGTACACGTTTCTATGAATCAGTAGCGCAATCAAGAAAATTGCCAGCAAATTCAAGACCTGAGTATCAATTGCCAAGTGATGCACAGTTCGAATATGCAGCGAGAGGTGGTAACGTAAAAACAAAGTATCCGTGGGGTGGTCCGTATGTACGTAATACAAAAGGTTGTATGCAGGCGAACTTTAAGGTTGGTCGCGGAAATTACTCTGATGATGGTGGTTTGTATACGGTTAATGTAAGATCTTATTTTCCTAATGATTATGGATTGTATAATATGGCTGGAAACGTTGCGGAATGGACAATAACAGCTTACAATCAATCGGCAGCTCCTATGTTGCTAGACTTTAACCCTAACTTTACTTATGTGGCTAAAGCTGGCGATAGTAAATACATGAAACGTAAAGTAGTGAGAGGTG
Source organism: Pedobacter sp. (assembly GCF_041645105.1). Classification (GTDB taxonomy): domain Bacteria; phylum Bacteroidota; class Bacteroidia; order Sphingobacteriales; family Sphingobacteriaceae; genus Pedobacter. The sequence goes on along the minus strand of NZ_JBAZQQ010000001.1, from coordinate 658,112 downwards.
GTTCGTGGAAAGACATTGGCTTTTTCCTTCAAAACTCTGTTGGTACTTACGAATATCAGGATCAGGCGAGATCATATATTGGTTTCAGATGTGTTAGCTCATATCCTGGTACTGATATCAACTATAGAAACTAAAAACTAAAAAAATATAATCTAATCCTTATTAACGAAGAAAATGGCTGCAAACAAAAAATTTGATAAGATGCACCTGGCAATATCGCTTGGTGCCAGTGTAGTAATACTTGGTGCACTTTTCAAGATCCTTCACCTTGGTGGTGTTTGGGGTAACTATATGATTGGTATCGGGCTGGGAGTAGAAGCTGTTCTCTTTGCGCTTACTGGGTTTATTCAACCTGAACCAGAGCCAGCATGGGAAAGAGTTTATCCTGAATTAAGGGATGATTTTGATGGCGAACTGCCTAAGGCTTCAGCAAGACCAGTTGCTGCTGCAACAGGTTTTTCTTCGACTGCTGCTTTGGATAAAATGTTAACAGATGCTAAGATCGGTCCTGAATTGATCGAAAGCCTGGGTAATGGTTTGCGTACTTTTGGTGATAAAGTAGCTACAATATCTAATGTTGCTGATGCTTCGACTGCTACAAACGAATTTACTGATAAAGTAAAAACAGCTTCTTCGAAATTTGATGCTTTAAGTGGTGCTTTTGAAAAGGCAACTTCTCAATTAGCAGAAATGGGCGAAAGCAATGTTGGTGCAACGGCATATCATGATCAGGTAAATGCATTAGCTAAAAATCTTTCGGCGTTAAATGCGGTATATGAGTTGGAATTACAGGATTCAAGTGCTCACTTGAAATCAATGAATAAGTTCTATCAGAACTTGTCATTAACGATGAACAACTTCAGCGAGTCTATGGAAGATTCGAAACAATTTAAAGACGAAGTTGGTAAACTGGCTAAAAACTTATCTTCACTAAACGCGATTTATGGCAATATGCTGTCTGCTATGAATCAGCCACGTGTATAATTAGTAATCAATTAGTTATTATTTAACCAAACAGACCTAATTATAAAATGGCCGGAGGAAAACAATCAACTAGGCAGAAGATGATCAATATCATGTATTTGGTATTGTTAGCTATGCTTGCCTTAAACGTTTCAGATACTATATTAAATGCTTTTAAGAATTTTAACGATAGTTTAGTTAGTTCTAAAACTAACGTTAGTACAAGCATTGATCAGTTGTTCGCATCGTTTCAGAATACAAAATTAAAAGATGAACCGGCAAGGGCGCAACCTATCTGGGAAAAAGCACAGAAAGCAAAAGCTTATGCTGATGAACTGAATAATTATGTTGAAAAACTTAAGGAAAAATTCAAAGAAGCAGGTGGTGGTATTGATGAGGAAACTGGCGATCTTGTAGAAAGATCGAACCTTGACATCGCTCAGGGTATCATGATCAATGATAAAGAAGGTGCTAAACTTAAAGCTAAGATCAATGAAACCAGACAAAATCTTATCAATTTGCTGGATAAAGAGGATCGTGAACATATTACATTTACATTGGAAGCATTAGATGCTAAAAAGAGTATAAATGGGAATAAAAAATGGGAAGATATTAATTTCGGTGAGGGCATGCCGCTTACAGCTGCTAATACAACCTTAACGAAGATCCAATCAGATGTTAAAAATGCAGAAGCAGAAGTAGTTAAAAAACTATTTGGTAACATGGATAAAGCATTGGTTAATCTAGATCAGTTTGAAGCAGTTGCTGTAGCACCTAGTTCATACGTGATACAGGGACAACCCTATACAGCTCAGGTATTTTTAACAGCTAGTGATAGCCGCTCTACTCCTGAAATCTTTGTAGGTGGAAATGGCCTTGCTGTTAAAGATGGCAAAGGAACTTATACTGGTAGTACTTCAGGTGTTGGAGTTTTTAAATGGAAAGGTGTAATCCGGGTTAAACAAACTGATGGCACTGTAAAAGAGTATCCTACGGCAGAACAAAGTTACCAGGTAGCAAAACCATCGGCAACGGTGTCTTCAGATAAAATGAACGTAATTTATGCAGGTATTCCAAATCCATTCTCTGTTTCGGCAGCAGGATTTCCATTGGAAAGTGTAAATGCAAGCATCTCTGGAGGCTCTATGTCGAAAGTTGGTAGCGGGCACTATTCTGTAAACGTGGGTGGTGACCAGATTGGAAAAACTTTGAGTATTAATGTCTCTGCGAGTAATGGCGGAAAATCCCTAAACTTAGGTACACAGCAGTTTAGAGTTAAAGCATTGCCTATACCAAGAGCAAATGTTAAAGGTAAATCTGGTGGTAATGTTCCTTTAGAATGGATTGAAGGTGCAGGTTCTATAGATACTCAACTGGAAGATTTTGTTTTTGATGTTAAGTTTAAAGTGATCAGATTTTCAGCTACATTTATCAATCCGCGTTCTGATGCAGTTACTATTTTAAACAGTGGTGGCGGTTTCGGTGGACAAGTTAAAGGTGCGCTAAACTCTCTTAAGCCAGGGGCTACGATCATCTTTAAGGATATAGTTTGTGAAGGGCCTGATGGTAGACAAAAGGTTTTAGATGGAATAACATTTATTGCTAAATAGAAGAGATGATGAAAAAGGTTTTATATACAGTTTTATTCCTGTTTTTGTGCTCAGTTTCAGTTTCTTTTGCGCAACGCAGAAACCAGGCGGCTAAGCCTGCAGTAAAAACTGCTGTAGAGACTGCTCCTAAAGAAGCAACGCCTGTTCCTGTTGATACAGTTAAAAAAGCCAAGGTGAAGATAAAAACTCCACCAAAAGATGGGTTTTCTGTGAGAATGGATATAGACAGCAATGTGATGGTGCCTTTTGCAGATGTACGTGAAGAGGATGTTTATTATTCGAAAAGGGTTTGGCGTGAGCTTGATTTAAGGGACACTATTAATTCTGTCCTGAAGGCCGAAAATGCCAAATTGATAGATGTCTTGTTGGAAGCTATTTCTAATGAAGAGCTTACAGCTTACTCTCCGAAGGATACTACAGCAGGTAAAATTCTGGAAGATAATGATTCGTTTAAAATAGCCCTGACTGCTAATCAGGCATTACAAAGTGCAAGAGGAGTAGTGGAAGGTGAGGCTGATGCTGTAACAGGTAAAGTTGCCGCTCCAACATTGAGAAGATTGCGCTCTGACGAGTTTTTGAAATATCGCATTAAAGAGGATTGGATCCTTGATGTTAAGCGATCTATATTCGAGCCAAGGATTGTTGGTATTGCTCCAATGAAAATGGTAGAAGGTAACTGGCAACCCGTATTCTGGATTTATTTTGATGATGCTAGAGAACTGTTAAGCAAACAAAGATTAACAAACCCTCTTAATGATGCTTCACAACTTACTTTTGATGACTTCTTTGTAAGACGTTTGTTCTCTAGTTATATTGTTAAGGAAACAAATCCGGCGAATAAAAATATAGTTGATATTTTAGGTCAAACTGATCCTAAAGACACTAGAAAATTATACGAATCGGAAAGGATTAAGAAATCTATTTCTGACTACGAACAGAGTTTGTGGGAGTATTAGTTCTGAACAAGGAGTAAAAGCTGCTCATATAAAATAAGAAAGCCGGAATACAGTTTGACAATTGTATTCCGGCTTTTTGCTTTTGCAACAATTTTTTAGTTCCAGGCCCATCTGTTGTCCAGTCCTGTTTTCCTTTTACCCATGCTCTAGAAAATAATCTTGTAATGCTTTTAGTTGTGCTTTATTCAATACTTTCTGCAATTCAGCTTCTGTTGCTTCTTTAATCTTTTTTACAGATTTGAAATGCTGTAATAACTTATCTGCAGTGGTTTTTCCTATTCCTGGTATCTGTTCAAGTTCTGTTTTGAGTGTTCCTTTATCTCTTTTTTTACGGTGAGCGGTAATTCCAAAACGATGTGCTTCATCACGTAGTTGCTGAATGACTTTTAAGGTTTCAGACTTCTTATCCAGGTAAAGTGGATAAGGATCACCAGGGAAGAAGAGTTCTTCCAGTCTTTTCGCTATACCGATGACCGTTACACGTTTCTCTATGCCTAGTTTCTTTAAGCTGTTCATAGCAGAGGATAACTGGCCCTTGCCGCCATCAATAATGATCAGTTGAGGCAAAGCCTCCTCTTCTTCTAGCATGCGCTTATATCGCCTGTATACAGCTTCTTCCATCGTCGCGAAATCATTCGGGCCCTCAACAGTCTTTACATTGAAAAACCTGTAGTCTTTTTTAGAAGGTTTTGCATCTCTAAATACAACGATAGCTGATACTGGATAAGCTCCCTGGAAGTTAGAGTTGTCAAAACACTCAATGTGTTTTGGTAATTTCGTTAAACTAAGATCTTTCTGCATTTGTGTCAGAATCCGGTCTGTACGCAAATCAGGATTTAACTTTTCATATTGATTGAGCTTCTCCTTTTTAAAGAACAAAACGTTTTTCTGTGAAAGCTCCAGTAATTTCTTCTTTTCACCGAGTTTTGGAACTGTAAATTTTAGATTTTCATCTTCAAGTACAATGTCAAAAGGTACGATGACTTCTTTTGAGGTACTGTTAAATCTGGTGCGGAATTCGGCCATAGCAATAGTTAACAGCTCTTCATCAGTTTCATCCAATCGCTTTTTAATCTCGATAGTCTGTGTTTGAATGATACTGCCATTCATTACTTTCAGGTAATTTACGAAAGCATATCGTTCATCAGAGGCAATGCTTACTACATCAATATTGGTAATGGCACTATTTACGACAGTCGATTTACTTTGGTACTTCTCAAGTACCTGCAATTTGCGCTGATATTGGTGCGCAAGTTCAAAGTTCAGATCTGTTGCAGCAGTTTTAATAACCTGCTTCACATCTCTGATTACATTGCCAATTTTACCGTTCAGGATATCTTTAATCTCTTCGATGTTCGAATCGTAATCCGGAGCCGATTGGTAAGCCTGACAAGGTCCTTTACAATTACCGATCTGATATTCCAGACAGACCTTGAATTTGCCATCATCTATATTTTTAGGTGTAAGTGGCAGGTTACAGGTCCGCAGGGGATAGGTTTCCTTGATCAGGTCGAGAATAGTATGCATCATACCTACCGAAGCGTAAGGGCCAAAATAGGTTGAGCCATCTTTGATCATTTTTCTTGTCCAGTACAACCTTGGGAAAGGCTCTTTTTTGATGATAATCCATGGATAGGTCTTGTCATCTTTGAGCATAATATTATACCGGGGCTGATGTTTCTTGATCAGGCTGTTTTCCAATAGCCAGGCATCAATTTCCGTATCAACAATGGTAAAGGTGATTTTACGGATTTTTGAAACCAGCACCCTGGTTTTACCGTTCATCTGGTTATCCTTATTGAAATAGGAGCCAACTCTGTTCCTTAAATCCTTGGCTTTACCAATATAAATAAGTGAATCTTCCAGATCCCAGTACTGGTAAACACCCGGTTTATGGGGAATATCTGTCAAGGCCTTTTTATAATCGAAAGCACTCATGGTTTTGGAAATAAGTTGGGGTTATTAAAAACCTAGTTTTTCATCAAGCTCGGTCTGCTGTTCCTGTTGCTGATATTGGTTGCAATCGTAGGTAATTGAAACACCATTTTTAGGTGGTTCAAAGTCTTTTTGCGTAATTTTTAGTTTAGGATTTGCGTAAACACGTTTCATAAAACCAGCAAAGATTGGTAATGCTGTTGTAGCACCATCACCACCAGCAGTACTGGTGAAGTGGAATGCGCGGTCTTCGCAGCCTGTCCATACACCGGCTACTATTTGCGGACTTATCGCCATAAACCAACCGTCAGAGTTGTTTTGTGTAGTTCCTGTTTTACCGCCTATTGCAGCTTTAACACCATATCTCCCAGCTAAACGCCATCCTGTACCATTGGTAACTACACCTCTTAGCATACGGGTCATTACATAAGCAACTTCTTCGTTCATTGCTGGTCTTGGAATAGGTTTTTCACTGTATAGAACAACGCCGTTTTTATCTTCTACTCTGACAATATAAGTAGGCTTGGTCCACACACCTTTATTGGCAAAAACACTATAAGCACCAACCATATCATATACTGAAGCGTCGAATGAGCCTAAGGCTATAGATGGGAATGCAGGAACATCAGAGGTAATACCCATTTTCTTTGCCAATGTAGCTACAGCGGTTGGACCAACTTGTTTCATTAAGTAGGCGGCTATATAGTTCTGTGATAATGCTAATGCTTTTTGCAGTGTCAGATAACCAGGAACTGTACCGGAAGACCTTGGTGTCCATGGTTGACTACCAGGAGTTTCTATGGTTACCGGCTCGTTTAATACACTGAAACAAGGAGAATATCCATTTTCAATCGCTACGGCATAGGTGAAAGGTTTGGCTGTTGAACCTACTTGTCTGGTCCCCATTTTTACCTGATCGTATTTAAAATGCTCGTAATTGATACCACCCACCCAGGCTTTAACAAATCCTGTCTGAGGGTCCATTGCCATCATCGCATTACGAAGCAACATTTTATAGTATTTTACTGAGTCTATAGGCTTCATTAAAGTGTCAATGTTGCCCCTCCAGGTAAAGATACTTAGTTTTGTAGGTGTATTAAAATCTTGCTTAATCTCAGCTTCAGATTTACCTTCCATTTGAAGTGCTTTATAACGATCTGATCTTTTTATACCCTGCTCAATTTGCATCTCCTTGCCTTTAAAAGCATTTCTGCCTTTCCAGCTTTTCTCGAATGTGGCCTGCAAAGTTTTCATGTATTCTTTCTGAGCTTCTTCAGCATAAACCTGCATGTCGTAATTTATGGTCGTATAGATTTTTAAACCATCTCGGTCCAGATCATATGGGACACCATTATTCAGGATAGAACGTTCCTGGAAAATCTTTTTGATATCATTTTTTAGGACTGCCCTGAAATACGGTGCAATGCCGTCACTTACTGTAGCTGCATTAAAGCGAAGGCCAAGTGGTTTTTCTTTTTGCTTTTCAAGTTCCTCCGGACTAAGCATATCAGCTTTAGCCATTAGCCCCATGATTGTATTTCTACGTGCTAAAGCACGATCAGGATTACGGGTAGGAGAATATCTGCTGATGCCTTTCAGGATACCAATTAAGGTGGCCGATTGCGAAACCGTCAGTTTATCAGGGGTGGTATTAAAATATACTCTTGCTGCCGATTTAATACCATAAGCCTGGTTACCGAAATCTACAGTGTTCAGGTACATCACTAGAATTTCTTCCTTAGTATAGTTCCGTTCCAGTTTTACGGCAATTACCCACTCCTGAAATTTCTGTAGAATACGTTTTAGGATATTTTTCTGTCTTCCTTCTTCCGAAAAGAGGTTAAGTGCCAATTGCTGTGTGATGGTACTACCCCCTTGTTTTTTTCCTATAATGGCATATAAAAAGATGGTGAAAGTACGTTTAAAGTCGATACCTGAGTGTTCCTTAAAACGAATATCTTCAGTAGCAATCAGTGCATTGATCACATTAGGAGAAATCTCCTGGTAACTAATGTCAGATCTGTTTTGTACAAAATAAGTGCCCAGTACCCTGTTATCCTCACCCAGTACTTCCGATGCCTGATTACTTTTTGGATGTTCTATATCTCTGAAAGAAGGGAGTTCTCCAAATAGACCAAATCCTATGGCTACTATAAACAATGCAAAGAATACAATTCCTGCTGCCAATAATTTCCATATTCTAAAGTTGTACTTTCTGATATCTTCTTTCGAAAGTTGATTCTTCATCTTAATAATTGTTTTTATAGAATTCCAGGTATTTGTTTAACAAATCTTTACTGGTTAATTTATCAAAGTTTTCTTTACTGATGATGAAGCCTTTGTAAATGTTGGCGGGCACTTTCATGATCCTGCCCAACAATGGCGTGATACCTTCAGCATAGGCTTTTGCGTCGTCAAAATTACTAAAGTTCCCTACATATATTAGCTGATCATTGTCAAATTCTTTTAATTGGTGCTTTAAACCGGCTTCAGAATAATTTCCCCTGTTAAATTGACCGATACCAAAGCGGGAAGAACTGAGGGTTAAAGAGGCATCCGCAACATCAATTACATAATAGTAAGTAGTTGAAGCTGTAGTGCTGAAAATACTAGGCTCTTTAACTGGAATAACTGCCTCAGCGGTTTTCTCTACAATTGGTGCTACAGGTACCACAGCTGCAATAACCTCTTCTTTTTTGGCTGGCGGTGTGTTAACTGCTGGTGGCGAAATTTTTACAGGGGCTGTAATAGGTTGTTTTGCCTGAAATAGAGGCTCATTTGGATCAGAACCAGGTAAAGCTATACGGCGACTTTTAAATTCGGCTATGTGTTCATTGATATAAGCAATATGTTCCTTTACCAATGGAGTAATGATTCTATCGTCCTGATAGGACGTTGTAATTCCTTCAAAAGCTGTTAGCAGGGAGTCGACATTGCTGGTGCGGCCAATAGCTATTGCTTTTAAATAGGCAAATTGTGGTGATAAATAATTATTCTTATTTGGTTGCAATACTTCGATAACCTTTTGAATTACAGCGGGGAAATCGCGATTTTGGTAGTGCTCAAAAGTCTCGTTGTATTGTTTATTAACTGCAGTTTCTAGTTCTGTTTGTTTCAGAGAGAACGAAGGGTCTAGAATAGTTTTAGCATATATTGAATTTGGATATTCTTTTAAAACTTTATTCTTGTAGGTATTTGAGCGGGTTACATCTTTATTTTTAGCAATTAGAAAAAGACTGTAATAGCTTGCTGCCAAATGGTTGTTATTAGGAAAACGCTTTAATAAAACCTGATATACTTCTTCGGCTTCCTCAGGATCGTTTAGTTCCTGAAGATAGAAGCTTGCAATATCATAATAGGCATCTATAATTTTTTGATTCGATTTGATAATAAGCTCTGGAGTAGTTGGTACTGCATCTGTATATTCGTTAATCAGCGCTGTTTTATCTGGCCCAGTTTGTGTGGCTTGATTATCCTGAGCTATTGCCCCGTCGTTCATATTCTTGGCGATATCTTGAGAGGTAGCTTGTGCCGATGAACGGATGCTTTGGCGCCAGTTGTCGTCCAGTTTGCGATTACCCCATTTCCTTTTGAAATCGGAATAGCCTGAGCTTACTGCAGCAGAATTACTGAAATAAAAGGTGCTATTGCTTTGAGATTTGTTTCTAATCGCTGTTTCATTGCCAAACGGATTGTTTACAGTATTACTTTGTACGGTAGTAACAGCTGCAACAACAGGATTAAAAATGGCTTCAATTTTAGCCTTACGGTCGCTTTCTGGTAAGCTGGCAATGACTTGTAATGTATCTTCTTTTGAAATGATCTGGTAGCGCTGGGTCAGGTATTCGAGGTTCTGATTCTTTTTAAGAATGATATCGTAACCAGGATAGTTTTTTGGTAATGTATTAACCGCACTATCATAATACAATTTAGCATTTAGGTAGTTATGTATGTGCTTAAAGTTCAAATCAGCCATCTTTAGATAAGACAGGCCTTTCTGGTATTGGTTTTTCTCACTTTTCTGAATAGAGAGATGATAGTATTTCTTTGCCTTTTCGAAATCACCATCAGCCGTCAGGCTTTCGGCAATCTGATAATACACCTGATCGTTATAATCAGTGTTCTTATCATCCTTTAAAAGTCTGAGTAATTCATCTTGTCTGTTTAATCTTTTGCCACCTGATAGTGCATTTATTTTAATGCGGTTTAAGTTGGCATTGAAATACATTTCAAATGGAGCATTGCTTTTCTCTACCTTACGATAATATAATAAAGCATTTTCAAAGTTTTTTTGCTGTTCCGAAAGCTGCGCTAAGATGTATGTCCACCTAATCTTATTCGGATTGTTATTACTTGCTTTTATGGCATCTTTGAGAAAGGAAATCGCTTCAGTATATTTATGTTGATATATAGCCATCTGGGCCAATGTAGCCAATGGTTCGGCAGTATTATTTTTAAGTCCTGCAATGGTATAAGCCAGGGTGTCTAGCAGGGAACCAGCTTCACTTAATCTTCTAACCTGCATCAAACTTCGGGCTTTCCAATTTAAGGCTTCGATATAGCTTTTTGTATTTTGACGGTAGTTTTTAGTGGTGTAACTAAAGTATTCTGCAGCGTTAAAATAATTGCCTTTATAAAATTGCGCTTTGCCTAGTAGGATATAAGCCTCGTCAAGATAATTGCTATAGGCTTTTTCCAGAATGATAACTTTTGCTTTTTTGATTACATCATCAATTCCTTTACCTCCAGCAGCATCTTTAACAATAAAGCTACTATCTATTTCGGGCCCCAGATAAACCGGAAGGATCTGGTCGTAATTCTCCCTGTGGTTTTCTGCAAGTTCCTGCTGATGATTGGTAATGATAACATTAGAATTATAAATGTAGTTATATCGTGCAGTTAAATTCTGAATACTTCTGCTGCTTGCATTGTCTTTTTGGGTGCCACATGAGTAGATGATGCAGGCACTTAAAGTAAATAGTATTACCTTTAAATTGCGGATAGCGTAATTTTTCAATTATAGGGAGATTTAAAGCTTATTAATATTAACATTATATGCAAAAGTATTTTATTCGGCAATAACTTCTTAACAAAACCTGTTTTATTTATAAATAGCGGATTTATGACAGATCTTAAAGAGCCCAAAAAAGGCTTAAATAATTTTGCGAAATACACTTCTATTAGCTTTCAGATGTTGATTACGATTGGACTTTTTGCTTTTGCAGGATATAAAATTGATGCTTATAGAAATAGTAAGACGCCTATTTTTACTGCAATACTAAGCTTGCTGGGGGTGGTTTTATCTTTGTATCAGGTGGTAAGACAACTAAATAAAAATGAATGATTATTTAAACCCACAGTAAATATATACTTTTGTGAAAATTTACTGATTTGAGTTTAGCACGATTTACATTTTCTTATTTGCTGTATACGGCCGTTCTTGGTGGCATAGCTTATATACTAACCATTATTTTTCCTGGTGTTACTATTCTTACCGGCAAGTTCTGGATTGTATTTGGGTTTTTGGCGGGTATTACATTTATTGCTTATGTAGTAGCAGACCTTGGCATAAAAAGGAATCCTGAAGTAGGTATAATGGCTATTATGGGGTCAATTGCATTGAAGATGATTTTCTCTATGGCTTTTGTACTGATTTACAGTCTAAACACTAAAGAAAAGGGTATGGTTTTCGTGCTGAATTTTTTTTCTTTATATTTATTGTTCAGCTTCTTTGAAATATACTCTTTGTTACGTAACTTGCGCCACCAAAATAAATAGTAAAAATCTGCGACTAAATGGATTGTAGCCACGTTTTTGAAGTTAAAGTTAATAGGTTAATTGTTGTTTTTGCGCTTTTTTTAGCGTTTTTTACCGTTCCATCTGCAGCTTTTGCTCAGGTTGATAGTTTACAAACAACAGAAAGTGCTCATGCCGAGACTAAGGCTGAGAAGAAGTTTGATATCGGCAAGTTTGCATTGCACCACATTGCCGATTCTCATAGTTGGCATGTTATAGGTGATGTGTATATCAGTCTTCCTGTAATATTGTACACAAAAGATGGTCTGGTGAACTTTAGTTCAGGAGATTTTAATCACGATGATGAAGCTACAGTCGTAGTGGAGCGTAAAGGACAACGTTTTGTTAAATTGCATGAGAAAATCTATTATGCATCTGATGTTGCGAATGCACATGGACAGTATGTGGATTTAGATGAGAAACATCATGCTTTGAATGCACGTCCTTTGGACTTGTCGATCACAAAGAACGTTTGTACTTTGCTTTTATCGGTTGTTATTTTGTTGGTTGTCTTCTTAAATGTTGCTTCTGGTTACAGAAAACGTAAGGGTAAATCTCCAAAAGGATTACAGTCGTGGTTAGAGCCAGTGATTCTATTTGTTCGTGATGATATCGCTAAACCGAATCTTGGTCATAAATATGAACGTTTCATGCCATATTTGTTAACTGTGTTTTTCTTTATCTGGTTTAACAATATGTTAGGTCTGGTTCCATTTTTACCTGGAGGTGCAAACTTAACTGGTAACATTGCGGTAACTATGATTCTTGCTTTGGCAACATTCCTGATTACTGTATTTAACGGTAATAAGTATTACTGGAAACACATTTTTATGCCAGATGTACCATGGTGGATGTATGTAGTTATGGTTCCGGTTGAATTGTTCGGTATTTTTACCAAGCCTATCGCCCTAATGATTCGTTTGTTTGCTAACATTACCGCAGGACACATTTTGGTGTTATCATTGATCTGCCTTGTGTTTGTATTTAATAGCATATATATTGCTCCTGTTTCTATCGCATTTGCGGTATTCATTGGCGCGATCGAACTACTGGTTGCATTTATCCAGGCGTTTATATTTACAATTTTGTCAGCTCTGTTTATCGGAATGGCAATTGAAGAACACCATTAATAAGAATTATTTTTTAACAACAATTAATATATAAAATCATGATTACAGGAAGTATTGCTGCAATTGGTGCAGGATTAGCTGCGATTGGCGCTGGTCTAGGTATCGGACGCATTGGTGGTTCAGCTATGGACGGGATTGCTCGTCAGCCAGAAGCTGCATCAAAAATCCAAACTGCAATGTTAATCGCTGCTGCCTTCGTTGAGGCTGTTGCGCTTTTCGCAGTGGTAGTTGCCCTAATGGGTAATGGCTAGAATTGAATTTGTATCGGGTTTAATACCCGGTACATTTTTTTGTTAAAAAAGAAAAAAATATAATATATACTTAAATGGACTTATTACTACCTGAATTCGGCTTAGTTATTTATCAATCAATTGCATTCTTATTGCTAATGTTCTTATTGGCGAAATTTGCATGGAAACCTGTATTGGCTTCAATTAAAGAGCGTGAACAGAGCATTGATGAGGCTTTAAACAAAGCTGAATTAGCGAAACAAGAAATGGCTCGTTTAACTGCTCAAAATGAGGAGTTGATGAAAGAAGCACGTGCTGAGCGTGATTTGATTTTGAAAGAAGCAAAGACACTTAAAGATAATATCGTTAATGAAGCTAAAACTCAGGCTCATAATGAAGGTGCTAAGCTGATTGAAAAAGCTAAGATTGAAATCGAAAATCAAAAGAAAGCGGCATTAGCTGAATTGAAAAATCAGGTTTCAACTTTATCTCTTGATATTGCTGAACGTGTATTGCGTAACCAGCTTCAGGATAAAGCTAAACAGGAAGACTTAGTGGCTAACCTTTTAAAAGATGTTGAATTAAACTAATTGATAGTTTATTTAACGAGATATAACGGAAAAAATGTCAGAAAATAAAGCAGCATCGAGATACGCCAAATCACTAATTGATCTTTCAACAGAGCGTAATGCTTTGGAAGAAATTAAAGGTGATATGGTACTTTTAGCGCAGGTGATTGATAAGAATCCTGAACTTGAGGCTATCCTTAAAAACCCCATTGTTCCTCTGAATAAAAAAGCAGGAATACTGGAAAATGTATTTGGACCTAAGGTAAACGAAGTTACCAATGCTTTCTTTAAGCTAATGGTAAACAAAGGCCGCTCTGCAATCCTATTTGATACAGCAAAATCTTTTGTTGCTCAATACAATTCAATTAAAGGTATTGTATTAGCTGAAGTTACTTCGGCTACTGAGCTTACTGCAGAAAATAGAGCTGAGATTGAAGCAATAGTGAAAAGAGAGATTGGAGCTAATCAAGTTGTGATTAAAGAAAAAGTTAGCGACAAATTAATTGGAGGCTTTATACTTAAAGTTGGTGATAAGCAGTTTGATGCAAGTATTGCCAGCGGTTTAAGCAAACTAAAAAAGGAATTTGCTCAAGGTATAGTTTAGGCGAAAGCATAAACAGCTATAAAGCGAAATAACAGATAATAATTACTGAATTTACAAAAGAAATAATATAAAATTATGGTAGAGGTAAGACCAGACGAAGTATCGGCAATTATCAGGCAACAATTGGCGGGCTTCAAATCAGAAGCAGAACTTGAAGAAGTTGGTACCGTATTGCAGGTGGGCGATGGTATTGCCCGTGTTTATGGTTTAACTAAAGTTCAATCAGGAGAGTTAGTTGAATTTGAAACAGGCTTGCAAGGAATTGTTTTAAACCTTGAAGAAGATAATGTTGGTGTGGTATTGTTAGGCCCATCAGACAAAATCAAAGAAGGTGATACGATTAAACGTACTAAGAAAATCGCCTCTATCAAAGTTGGTGAAGGTATGTTAGGCCGTGTTGTAAATACAATGGGTGAGCCAATTGATGGTAAAGGACCAATCATTGGTGAAACTTATGAAATGCCAATTGAGCGTAAAGCTCCTGGTGTTATCTATCGTCAGCCAGTTACTGAGCCATTACAAACGGGTATAAAAGCGATCGATGGAATGATTCCAATCGGCCGTGGTCAGCGTGAGTTGGTTATTGGTGACCGTCAGATTGGTAAAACTGCGGTTTGTATCGATACCATTATCAACCAAAAAGAATTTTATGAAGCAGGTATCCCTGTATTCTGTATATATGTAGCTTGTGGTCAGAAAGCAAGTACAGTAGCTAACATCGTTCGTACTTTAGAGGAAAATGGTGCAATGCCTTATACTGTAGTTGTTGCAGCTTCTGCAGCTGAGCCAGCTCCGCTTCAGTTTTATGCTCCATTCTCTGGTGCTGCTATCGGTGAGTTCTTCCGTGATACTGGAAGACCAGCATTGATCGTTTATGATGATTTATCTAAACAAGCTGTAGCGTACCGTGAGGTTTCTCTGTTACTTCGTCGTCCACCGGGTCGTGAGGCTTATCCGGGTGACGTGTTTTACCTACACAGTCGTTTATTAGAGCGTGCTGCTAAGATCAACTCAAACGATGAGATTGCTCGTGATATGAACGATCTTCCAGAGTCTATTAAAGGTATCGTTAAAGGTGGTGGTTCATTAACTGCTCTTCCAATTATCGAAACTCAGGCTGGTGACGTATCTGCATATATTCCTACTAACGTAATTTCGATTACTGATGGTCAGATCTTCTTAGAGTCGAATTTGTTTAATGCAGGTATCCGTCCGGCTATTAACGTAGGTATTTCGGTATCACGTGTTGGTGGTAATGCACAGATCAAATCAATGAAGAAAGTTGCTGGTACTCTGAAGTTAGATCAGGCTCAATATCGTGAGTTAGAGGCATTCTCTAAATTCGGTTCTGACCTTGACGCAGCTACAAAATCAGTACTAGATAAAGGTGCCCGTAACGTGGAGATCCTTAAACAAGGACAATTCTCTCCAATGACTGTTGAGAAACAGGTTGCGATCATTTATATTGGTACTAAAAACTTAATGCGTTCTGTTCCTGTAGATAAGGTTAGACAGTTCGAAGCAGAATATTTACAACAACTGGAATTACGTCATCCAGAAACTTTAGCAGCATTAAAAGCTGGTAAGTTAGATGATACCATTACAGGTGTATTGGAAACTGTAGCAAAAGAGCTTTCAAGTAAATACTAATTACCCCATACTGAACATTAACAAAGAATGGCTAATTTAAAAGAAGTAAGAATTCGTATAGCATCTGTGCAGTCAACACAGCAGATTACCAAAGCCATGAAAATGGTTTCGGCTGCTAAATTGAAGCGTGCTACAAATGCTATTATACAATTACGTCCCTATGCTACTAAGCTGAAAGAGATCCTGGGAAATCTTTCAGGTAGCTTAGAAGGATCATCCTCACCTTTTATCCAGGAACGTGAACCTAATAAGGTTTTGATTGTAGTAGTTTCTTCTAACCGCGGTTTAGCCGGTGCGTTCAATATGAACGTGATTAAGACTACAAACAATTTAATTGCCGAGAAGTATAGCGAGCAATACAAAAATGGTAATGTAAGCATTGTAGCAATCGGTAAGAAGTCTCAGGATTTTTATGAGAAACGTAATTACAATGTTATTGGTAATAACAACGATGTTTATTCGGCCCTTACTTTTGAAAATGTAACTAAGATTACTGATGCAATTATGGCTGGCTTTGAAAAGGGCGAGTTTGATAAAGTAGAATTGGTTTATAACAGATTTAAGAATGCTGCTGTTCAGATTTTAACTACTGAACAATTGCTACCTCTGCCAAAAGCGGAGCCTGAGGAAGCAGCGGTCAAAGCTTCTAACATCGATTATATCCTTGAGCCTTCTCAAGAAGAGATCGTTGAGCAGTTGATCCCTAAATCGATTAAAATTCAATTGTATAAAGCGGTATTGGATTCTCATGCATCTGAACACGGTGCACGTATGACTTCAATGGATAAAGCAACTGAAAATGCTGGTGATTTATTAAAAGCATTAAAGCTTTCTTACAACCAGGCTCGTCAGGCGGCAATTACCACAGAACTTACAGAGATTGTAAGTGGTGCTGCAGCATTGAACGGCTAATTGGCTTAATAAAGATAATAAGCGAGGGTATTCATAATTATGGGTACCCTCGCTTTATTTTATCTCTGACTGATAATTTAAATAATTGAATGTAATGTTGATTTATAGGTAATTAATCCTATTTTTGTGGCATAAATAGAAATCGTATGGAACAGAACATAAAACACAATACGGAAAGCATGAAAAGAGCTAACGATCCTTCAATTTATAAATTGATGGTCGTAGGAATTCTAATCGGTATTTTAGGCGTTTATTTACGCTTTGCTGCTGATTCAATGACGCTGTCAATTGTATCATGGGTAATTTTATTAATTGGATCTGTAATCGCTTGTAAAGGCGTATTTAAAATATTAGACGCTTAATATCTCGTCTTTCTGAAAAAAAATGTCCCTGTTGGTTTTGTCCAATAGGGATATTTTTTTTTGTAATATTTATGTGATTTCTTTTTCAATAGGTTACTTTTCTTGCGATCTGGTATTAACTGTAAAACGTATAATCTTAAGCGAGAAACCTGATATGACCAAATTAATTATAAAGTACCCGGGGGCAATAATTAGTTCAATCATCAAAGGCTCTAGCTGATCACTTAAAAACAAAACCTAGATAGATGAAAAAATATTTTATTTATTGCGTATTCGCAATAACAGCTTTCGGCTGCAGTAATATGGAGAAGGAGTCTTCAGCTGACGCCATAGAGAAAATTGAAAACGGTGAGGCTGTAATGGAGGCTAAGATCATTAAGACCGCTGACATGAAGTTTAGGGTTAAGGATGTTCAGGATACGAAGGAAAAGCTTTCTGCTGTGTTAAAGGCGGGAGGTGGCACTATAGCCGAAGTGTCTATCAGCAGTACTATACAGAATACAGAAAAGGTGAAATATAAAACAGATTCCTTACTGGAGCTTACAGCTTACCGTACTGAGGGAATGATTCTTGCTAAAGTGCCATCAGAGAAACTGGATGATTTCACCAATAAGGTAGCAAGAATGGCTGTGTTTGTTGACCATCAGTCAATGAAGTTTGATGACCAGAGCTTGGACTACCTGGTCAATGAATTAAAAAGTATTAACAGAGCAGAAGCAACAGCTTCAATGGAAAAAGCAAAAAAGGAACCTGCTACGGTTCAAAAGAATGTGAAACAACAACTTGCTATGAAAGATGAATATGTTGATAAGAAGGTGAGGAATATGTCTATCAATAGCAGAGTTCAATACAGCGATGTTACACTTAGTTTTTATCAGGACCATACAGTGAAACAAATTGTAGTTGGAAATGATAATCTGTCGGACTATCATCCTCCATTCTTTCAACGATTGGTTATTAACCTTCAAAATGGATGGTTCATTTTTAAAGAATTCATTTTAATCTTGTTCAATATGTGGTCTATACTTTTGCTGATTGCAGGAGCATATTTTGGATATCGTTATTATAAAAGACAACAGAAGAAAAAACT
Source organism: Pedobacter sp. (assembly GCF_041645105.1). Classification (GTDB taxonomy): domain Bacteria; phylum Bacteroidota; class Bacteroidia; order Sphingobacteriales; family Sphingobacteriaceae; genus Pedobacter. Next base: position 640,305 of record NZ_JBAZQQ010000001.1, on the reverse strand, counting down.
GTTGGCATAAATTCAGAATAAAGTAAAACGGATTATCTCAATCTCTTTTTGTTATCGCTCACAAAAGATTCCCAACCGGAGTAAGTTTTTCCTTTACCTCCTGTTGGGATTTTCTGAAAAGAATGACAAACGGCTACTGCAAGTCCATCGGTCGCATCTAAAAACTCAGGAGTTTCCTTGAAATTTAACAGGCGCTGCAACATTGCTGCAACCTGCTCTTTTCCGGCACTACCGTTGCCTGTAATGGATTGCTTGATCTTTCGCGGAGCATATTCATTGACAGGGATATTTCTTGATAAGGCAGCTGCCATTGCAACGCCTTGTGCACGTCCCAATTTTAGCATCACCTGAATGTTCTTCCCATAAAAGGGAGCCTCCAGAGCCATGGTATCTGGCTTATACTCATCAATTAATTTTACCGTCTTTTCGAAGATGCGCTGTAGCTTTAAAAAATGATCGTCCAGATGATCCATTCTTACAATGCCCAGGGTGATCAATTCAATTTTATTCCCTTTCTCCAGTACAATCCCGTAACCCATAATTGAGGTTCCCGGATCTATACCCATGATCACTCTTTCCTTTTTTTCAGCCAACATAAAACAATATTAAGCATATTTGCACAGAGTAAAAGTAAAAAGTTTGACATCCAGGTATAAAAAAATACTATCATACATTCTTAAAGCCACAATTGTAATCTTTGCATTTTGGTTTGTTTATAAGAAGCTATCCTCCAATGAGAATTTAAAGGAATTCCAGAATCTATTGGAGCAAATTCCTAAGCAGGAGATTGTTTTGGTGATGGGGTTGGTTTTTCTGTTGATGCTTTTTAATTGGGGACTTGAAGCTGTAAAGTGGAAAAGACTTATTGCCAGGGTAGAAAGCATTACTTTATGGAGGTCTATAGAGTCTGTTTTTTGTGGATTAACATGGGCAGTATTTACACCTAACCGATTGGGAGAGTATGGTGGCCGTGTGTTTTTTCTATCTCCAAAGCGACGGATTATTGGTGTGGTAGCTATGGCAGTAGGAAATATAGGGCAAATGGTGCTGACGAATGTTTTTGGAGCAATAGCCCTGAGTATATTTATTTACCGTTTTGTTCCTCTTGATTACAGGTTGTATTATGCTCTGCTTGTGTTGTCGGCAATGTTTTGTGTCTTTTTTATTGTGTTTTATTTTAACATTAAATGGTTAAACGGGATTTTATTATCTATACGTTTTACCCGAAAATATAAGAAGTTCTATAGTATTCTTGCTCGGTATAGTAAGCGTGAATTACTTCAAATTCTATTGTTTTGTCTGGCACGGTATATTGTTTTCAGCTCACAGTATTTTATTTTATTCTTTTGGCTGATCCCTGAAATTAATCATCTGGATATTCTAATGATGGTTAGCATCTTGTTTTTTGTGCAGTCGACACTACCCTCTCTTGATCTTTTTGATATAGGTGTGAGGAGCGTAACAGCTGCTTATTTTTTTAGTTTTGTAACCAGTCACGAGGTAGCAGTTATTGCATGTACTGCAAGTATATGGCTCATAAATATTATAATTCCTGCTATATTAGGATCCTACTTTGTGTTTAAACTTAATTTTTTTGGAAGTATTCAGCGTAATTAGTTATATCTCTTTAATCTTAACAGTTTTATACCTGTTTGTTGTGCTTGCTTTTATACGAGGTTGGCATAAACTGGTCTATTATGTGCCTAAAAACAAGGTATTGACGACAAAAGTTTCTGTACTTATTGCAGCGCGTAATGAGGCCGAAAATATTGCTAAGACTATAGAAGATCTGATTGCTCAACGTTATGATAAGGAACTGACAGAGCTTGTTTTTATCGATGATCACTCTACAGATGATACGGCTGAAATTATCCGTTCTTATGCATCTTCTGGTGTAAAACTGATTCAGCTAAATGAAGATCAGCCATTAAATTCGTACAAGAAAAAAGCGATTCAAACCGCCATCGCAGCAGCTTCAGGAACTTTAATTGTAACTACAGATGCTGATTGTCGTATTGGGCCAGAATGGTTAAGTACTATTGTGAGTTTTTATGAGGATCATAATTATAAAATGATTTCATCTCCTGTCACTTATTTTGAGGAAAATAGTTTTTTTGAGCGGGCACAAACATTAGAGTTTTTATACTTAATAGGGTTAGGAGCATCTACAATAGGAAATAAGAAGCCTTCCACCTGTAATGGTGCAAACCTGGCTTATGAGCGGGATGCCTTTTATGAAGTAGGGGGATTTAAAGGTATAGATGACCTGGCTTCGGGTGATGATGAATTGTTATTGCATAAAATGGCCGCTAGATTTGAAAATGGTATCGGCTTTTTGAAGAATGAAGCTGCCGTAGTGTACACACACCCTAAAGCTACGTTAAAAGAATTTATACAGCAACGTAAACGTTGGGCATCAAAAAGTACGAGATATAAAAATAGATCTATTATCGTACTGGGTGTATGTATATGGTTGTTTAACCTCAGTATACTGGTAAATTTGGGCGTGGGTGTATTTAGTGGCTTTTATTTTAAGTTGGCTCTGGTTCAGCTATTAGCTAAAATGTTGGTTGAATTTATTTTTCTGTATGATGTAACTTCATTTGCTAAAAGAAAGAACCTGTTGGTGATGTTGCCTATTTTGAATCTGATGCATATCTTGTATATCGTATACATTGGTATTGCTGGGAATAGTGGGAAGTATAATTGGAAAGATAGAATGGTAAAATAATGGAAGTTAACACCCCTTCGGCAAAAGTATGGAAGCAGTTTAAACGGAACAAAATGGCTTTCGGGGGCTTGTTATTTATTGCATTATTATTCTTTATGGGGATTTTGGGCTACCTGATCATTCCCGATAAAACGCCAATGGCCAATACCATGTATCTGCAATTGAGCAATAAGAAACCAGGCAGGACTTTCAACTTCTTAGTAATCAGTAGAAAAAATATTAAAGAGGTAGGTTTCTTCAAGCGTATGTTGTACGGGCAGGAAGCTAATTTTAAGTGTATTCCCATCACTTCATATCGGATTGCAAATGGTAAAGTTTATGCAAGGGAATACATTGGTGATGATGAGCAGGTGGAAGAATCTGAATTTCCGTTGCTTTCGGGTAAGCAGCAGTATCAGAAAACTTTTTGGCTAGGCACAGATACCTATGGGCGCGATTTGTTAAGTCGCCTGGTATTGGGAATCAGGGTGTCGCTTTCTGTAGGACTTATGGCGGTATTGATTTCTCTTTTTATTGGAGTCAGCCTGGGGGCAATGGCAGGTTATTTTGGAGGAAAAACGGATGGTGCAATCAGCTGGTTTATGAATGTGATCTGGTCTTTGCCCTCTTTATTATTGGTTATTGCCATATCCTTTGCTTTAGGTAAGGGGTTCTGGCAGATTTTTATTGCTGTTGGATTATCTACCTGGGTGGATGTGTCAAGGCTAGTCCGTGGGCAGGTAATGAGCCTTAAAGAGGTAGAATTTGTTGAGGCTGCCAGGGCATTGGGTTTTTCTACCCCAAGAATTATTATCAGACATATTTTACCGAACATGGCAGGACCAATACTTGTAGTTGCTTCAGCGAACTTTGCAGCTGCGATTTTGCTGGAAACGGGGCTTAGTTTCCTTGGTTTTGGGGCACAGCCTCCTATGCCTAGTTGGGGAACAATGATCAAGGAACATTATGCTTATATCATTATGGGGGATGCATATCTGGCGCTATTACCCGGATTAGCTATTATGTTAACTGTGTATGCTTTTAACTTAGTGGCAATTGGTCTGCGAGATGCATTTGATGTGAAGTCTCAGAATATATCGGTTTAGTTTACGAATTTATTAACTTTGGTCACTATGTTATTAAACTGTTATCAGCAAGAATTTATAGAAGCGGGATGTGATGAAGCAGGCAGAGGCTGTTTGGCCGGACCTGTGTTTGCAGCTGCTGTAATTTTACCAGCAGATTTTATTGCCGGGGAGCTGAACGATTCCAAAAAACTTAGTCATAAACAACGTAAGGACCTTAGGTTAATTATAGAAAGAGAAGCAGTTGCATGGGCTGTAGCTGAAGTAGATAACATAGAAATCGACCAGATCAATATTCTTAATGCTTCTTTTTTGGCTATGCACAGAGCTATAGAAAAGCTGAAGGTGCAGCCTCAATATCTTAGTATCGACGGGAACAGGTTTAAGAAATATCCTGATATTCCTCATACTTGCGTAGTTAAAGGGGATGGCAAATATTTAAATATTGCTGCCGCATCTATTCTGGCTAAAACCCATAGGGATGAATTTATGGAACGAATTTCTGATGAATATCCTTATTATCAATGGCATCAGAATAAGGGATACCCCACAACAGTGCACAGAACCGCCGCATTGACACATGGTTTATCGCCATATCATCGTAAAACTTTCACAGTTAGTGCACCTCAACTTGCCTTATTTTCTGAAATAGAAGGATAATTCGTATTTTCACGTTGTTGAAAGCACTTATCCTTACAAATAGAGTTCCTTTCCCACCCAATAGTGGTTATCCCATAGTGGTTTACAATACCATTAAGGGGCTGCTAAAACTTGGAGTAGAAATCACCTTATTTAGTATCAATACCAGTAAACACAGCATTGATGTGGATGATATTTATGATCCTGTTTTTGAGCAGATTGTATTCCATTCTCATAGTATTGATATTGAAGTAAATGTATGGGACGCACTCACCAATATTTTTTCTAATGAATCATATAACGTTTCCAGGTTTTTTAATGAGGATGCTGAGCGTCTTCTGGAAGATATTTTAAAAGAAAATGTATTTGATATTATTCAGTTCGAGGGTTTGTTTGTAGTGCCTTACCTGGATGTTGTAAAAGCAAACAGTCATGCTAAGGTGGTTTATCGTGCCCATAATATCGAATTTGATGTTTGGGAACGTATTGCGATGAGGGAACAGTTTACACCAAGAAGAAAGTATCTCCAATTTCTGGCGCGTCGTTTAAAACATTATGAAACTGAACAGATTAATAGGTTTCATCAGGTTTTTGCCATTAGCGAACGCGATAGGCAACATATTGTGCAATTTGGCTGTCAAGTACCTCTTGATGTTTTTCCGGTGGCCATCGATTTTGACCAATATGTAACGGATCATTCTTCAATAGGATTTCCTACACTATTTCATCTGGGTGCGATGGATTGGCGACCAAATAAAGAAGGGCTTGAATGGTTTCTTGACGAGATCTGGCCAGATATAGAAAAGCTAAACAGTGAGTTAAGATTTTATATTGCCGGTAAGAATATGCCGAGAGAGTTTTACGAATATGAATCAGAAAACCTGGTAGTTGAAGGAGAAATATTTGATGCTGTAGAATTTATCAACTCTAAGTCCATCATGATTGTACCTCTTCTCTCTGCGAGTGGTATGCGTGTTAAAATCATAGAAGGGATGGCTATGCGCAAATGTATTATTGCGACAAGTATGGCGGCAGAGGGGATTAAATACCAACATGGTAAGGATATCCTTATTGCCAATACTGCAGATGAATTTTACAGGTCTATTCTGCAATGCATCACTAACCCTAAAAAGTGGCGTGAGATAGGCGATAATGCCCGTAAAACAGTAGAAAAGGATCACGATGTGAATGTTATTTCGGAAAGGATGTTGAAAGTCTACCAAAAATTAATTAGTGCCTAAATTTATATACCTTTGCGGCGCTTTTATTTATATTAAACTGTATGAAGAATACCCCGTTAACTGAGAAACACATTTCATTGGGTGCCAAAATGGTGCCTTTTGCCGGATACAATATGCCTGTACAATATGAGGGCATAAATGCAGAGCACGCTACAGTAAGAAATGGTGTAGGTGTTTTTGATGTTAGTCACATGGGCGAGTTCATCTTGAAAGGTGAAAATGCATTGGATTTAATTCAACGTGTATGCAGCAATGATGCATCAAAATTATATGATGGCAAGATCCAATATTCTTGTCTGCCAAATGAAAATGGTGGTATTGTTGATGATTTATTGGTTTATCGCATAGACGATTTAACTTATATGTTGGTGGTAAATGCATCTAACATTGAGAAAGATTGGAACTGGATTCAGAAGTTCAATACTAAAGGTGTTGAAATGCACAATATTTCAGATAAGACTTCTTTATTTGCTATTCAGGGACCCAAGGCTGCTGAAGCTTTACAAAGTTTGACCGATGTGGATCTGGCATCGATGGAATATTACAATTTTGTAAAAGCAAAATTTGCAGGTGTTGATAACGTGTTGATTTCTGCGACAGGATATACAGGAGCTGGTGGTTTTGAGGTGTATTTTGAAAACGAACATGCTGAAGAAATTTGGAATGCCATTTTTGAAGCTGGTAAACCATTTAACATTAAACCTATTGGTTTAGGAGCCAGAGATACTTTACGTCTGGAAATGGGCTTCTGTTTATATGGTAATGATATTGACGATACGACTTCACCAATTTCTGCAGGCTTAGGCTGGATTACTAAATTCTCTAAGGTTTTTACCAATTCTGAGGCTTTGCAGGCTGAAAAGGAAGCTGGCGTAGCACGTAAGCTTATCGGTTTTGAAATGGTCGACAGAGGAATTCCTCGTCATGGTTACGAAATTGTAAATGCTGATGGTGAAGTAGTAGGTAATGTTACTTCTGGTACGCAATCGCCATCTCTGCAAAAAGCAATTGGAATGGGCTATATTGATAAAGCATTAGCTAAAGAGGGAACGGAAATTTTCATCAATATCCGCAATAGCCAGATTAAAGCTAAAGTTGTTAAATTCCCTTTTTATAAATAATTCTAAATAACCGTATTTTAAATCTCTGTATTACCCAGCCGATGCCTGATCAAAAAAGCATAGAAGTTTGTTTAACGCCCGCACTACTGAATTTATACGATACTAGTAGTAGTATAGTTGTTGTTATTGATATTTTAAGGGCGACATCGTCCATAGTGTATGGTATTGACAACGGTGCTGAGGCGATTATACCGGTTGCGCATGTAGAAGATTGTTTAAATTATGCAGACAAAGGTTTTTTATTGGCTGCAGAGAGAAATGGAGAAGTTGTTGAAGGCTATGATTTTGGCAATTCTCCATTTTCTTATACTAGTGAAAGGGTTAAAGGTAAGACTATCGTATTGACTACAACTAATGGTACGAAGGCCATGCACATGGCACGCGAAGAGGCTTATCAGGTGGTAGTTGGTTCATTCCTTAATTTGAGTGCATTGTGCAAGTGGCTTAAGGTTCAGGAAAAGAATGTTTTATTACTTTGTGCTGGCTGGAAAGATAAATTTAATCTGGAAGACACCCTTTTTGCGGGTGCGGTAGTAAATGAATTGCGTAAGGACTTTACGCATTTTGACGACTCTTGTGTAGTCGCAGAAGATATTTACCTGTTGGCTAAAGATGATCTTAGAACTTATCTGCATAAATCTTCACACAGTCATCGTCTTGCTCAACTTAATATTGAGGAAGATGTGAAATTCTGTTTACAGCGTAATATTTGCGAAACGATTCCTGTATTGATTGGAGATACACTGATTGCTTTAAAGGCTTAATTCACTAAACCTTTCATTGTTTTTTATTGTTTTAAGGGCCTCTTCGTAAGCTAGCCAATAAATCGTTTCTGCTTTGGCGGTATCAAAAATATTGATGCTACCCATACCTTTTGGTTCTACAAGGATATCGCATAGGCTTGTTTTTTCTTCCATGTCTTTATTGATTGACATTAATGTTGCCCTGGTCAGTAATGCGGTAATATTTGTGATTTTATCAACCGGGTTTAAGTGATTGCAGGATGATCCGATGATGAAGTCGCAATCTTTAAGAAGTGGTTCTATAGGGAAATTATTCAATAAACCGCCATCAACATACATTTTTTCATCTATCATTATAGGTTTAAAGATACCTGGGACACAGCTAGAGGCCTGTACGGCTCTTATGAGTGGCCCCTTATTGAAGTAAACCAGTTTCCCCTCACTAAAATTGGTAGCTGCAATGGTAAGTGGGATTTTTAAATCTTCAAAATTCTGAGGTAAATAGGATTTTAATAATTCTGCTGTATTTTCAAAATTGATCAATCCTAAACCCAAGGTTGGTCTTAAAAAACGTAATAATTTGGTTTTCAAGAAAATATTCAGTGCTTCTTCCGGGTCTAGACCTGCGGCATATAATGCACCTGCAATAGAGCCGGCACTGGTTCCTGTTATATGGCTAAAGGTTATTCCTGCATTAGTAAAGGCTTTTAATACACCTAAATGTGCAATACCTCGGATGCCTCCTCCTGCTAATACGATTCCAACTTTTGCCATATAATTATAACGTTAAATTACTTTGGCTTGTATTTAGATGCCTGTAATATTTTTTGAGGGTCTTTTTCTGCCATCAATTGTTGTAGGGTAACAGATGGGTTTTCTTTCATGTATTTTCTAACAATTTGCCAGCCAGTCCATATCCCAAGCTTTGGGGCAGATTCATTTTTCTGACCTAAACCCGGAGTAAAGGGACCCTCACTTATTAAGACCTGTATTTTTTGATAATCTGTTTGGAACAGTAAATCATTTTCCAGATAATAGCCCCAGATATTGGCTTCATAGGTCTGACACCATTTTAGCTGCTTTTCGGTATAACCGATCTTAACAGAGTCTGGTACCTCATCTGCGAGAACCTGATCCATGAAATACAGAATTTTACCATTATGAATCATTTTAGCAAGTAAAGTACGGTCTTCATCACGCTCCGTAAAAAGCTCTTCCCTGGCATACGTTTCTGTTACTCTTGGAACGATGTATTGCGGTGCAAAGCGTTTGGAAAGATATTGTGGTACACTTTCAACAATTGCGGGGTAAAACTTACTGTCTTTCCCTAAAAACATATCGAGACCTATCCCCATGTAATCGTTGCCGATTGGTGTTTGTACCGCAAAGCCTGAAATAAAAGAAATGAAGCGTGGAATTTGTGCTTTTGGATAATAGTATTTGATGTATTTAAAAGCTTGTGTTAATTCTTTTTCTATGGGGGCAAGATTGCTGAAAACGCTGTCTTTTTCATGATTTAAATCTTCATATGCCTGATCGTTGTATAGGGTCGATAGTATTTGCGTATCACTATAATCATAATTACCTACCATTTTATGCATGTAATCTTCATAAAAAACTCCATATTTTTTATGAAGTTGTGTGCTGATTTGCTCAAGGTCTTTAGACTTGCCTTGATACAGGTTCTGATCGAAACGTTCAATTTTTAAATCTAGTTTTATTGTGCTTACATCAGGTTTAGTACCCTGTTTACAGGAAAGAAAAGTTAATATAAACAGAAAAAATAGATAGCTTTGGCTGAATTTAACGTTATAGTAGTTCATGATGAACAAATATAAACGAAGTTTATTCATGCTATAGCACCTTAATATAAAAACAAGTAATGAAAAGAACATTTATAGGTTTATGCTGTCTATTTTTCACAAGTCAGCTTTTTGCTCAGCGGTCACTTCCAGAATATGATTTCAGATTAGGTTTAACAGCACATCCTACATTAGGTTGGATTAAACCAGAAACAGGTAAAACGAATAGTGTGGCATTAGGTTTTTCTTATGGCTTACTTGCGGATTTCAATTTTGCGGAGAACTATGCTTTTGCGACTGGATTAACCATTACAACAATCAATGGCAAGAGTACTGAAGTAAATGTAAAACCTTATTATGATGGTTCAGGTTCACAGGTGGCTTATGATCTGAAGTATAAGCTTCAGTATATCGAAATCCCCCTTACTTTGAAATTGAAAACTGATAAAATTGGGGAGATTAAATGGTACGGGCAGTTTGGCTTATCTAACGGATTTAATATTGGTGCCAAACAGAATGCATCTGAATCAGGAAGCGGTAGTAAAGTCATTATAGAAAATAAAGGGATTTCTAAACAGACTAATTTTTACAGAGCCGGATTGATTTTAGGTGTAGGAGGTGAATTTGATGTTTCAGGGAATACAAGTATAACAACAGGTTTGACCTTAAATAATGGCTTTACTGATATTGCAAGTGATAGCGATCGAAAAGTAAGGAATCATTATATTGGTCTTAACTTTGGCGTTTTCTTTTAAGAACAAAACCTGGATAATCTTAGCGCATAAAAAATGAAAATAGCATTAGCACAACTCAATTATCACATAGGTAATTTCGAATATAACACCAATAAAATCATTGAAAGCATTGAACAGGCAAAGGTTAAAGGGGTAGACCTGATCGTATTTGCAGAGCTTGCTATATGTGGTTATCCGCCGAGAGATTTCCTTGAGTTTGATGAGTTTATTGACTTGAGTGAGAAGGCTGCTTATCAAATAGCTTCACATTGTAAAGGAATTGCCTGCATTGTTGGCTTACCCGTTAAAAACGAAGCTCTGGCTGGTAAGGATTTGTATAATGCGGCTTATTTTATTGAAGATGGACAAGTAAAAAGGATCGTAAAAAAGGCTTTGCTACCCAATTATGATGTGTTTGATGAATACCGTTATTTTGAGCCTGGAAAAAACTTTGAATGTGTAGATTTTAAAGGGGTTAAAATAGCTGTTACCATTTGCGAAGATCTATGGAATATCAATAATAATCCGCTTTATGTTTCTTGTCCGATGGATGAATTGGCCAGACAGAAACCAAAGCTGATGATTAATATTGCTGCATCTCCATTTTCTTATATTCATGATGAAGCACGTGCTGCTGTTCTTTCTGCAAATGCTAAACAATACAATTTACCCTTATTGTATGTAAATCAGATAGGGGCACAAACGGAAATCATATTCGACGGAGGCTCGATGGCTTTTGATGCCAAAGGAAACATGATCGATGAAATGCCTTATTTTATCGAAGACATGCGTATTTATGATTTTGAGGATAATAAAATTCAAGGACTAGAACCTATACAGCAACAGACGGTACCAGATATTGAGCAGATCTATGAGGCATTAGTATTGGGTATCAAAGACTATTTTGTGAAATCTGGTTTTACAAAGGCAGTTTTAGGTTTGTCTGGTGGTATTGATTCTGCAATAGTTTGTGCTTTAGCTTGTCGTGCTTTAGGGTCAGAGAATGTAATGGGAGTATTGATGCCTTCTAAATATTCTTCGGATCATTCTGTTCAGGATGCTTTGGAACTGGCAAAGAACCTTGGGTGTAAGCATGAGATTATTCCTATAAAGGATGTTGCTGATGTCTTTGATAAAGTGATGGCTCCTGTTTTTACAGGCCTGCCTTTCAACCTTACTGAAGAAAATATTCAGGCAAGATGTCGTGGGGTAATTGTGATGGCCATGTCTAACAAGTTCGGGTATATCTTATTGAATACTTCGAATAAAAGTGAATGTGCAGTAGGTTATGGTACTTTATATGGAGATATGTGCGGTGCGATTGGTGTACTTGGTGATGTATATAAAACTCAGGTATATGAACTTGCACAGTTTATCAATAAAGATGGTGTCGTAATCCCTGTAAACACAATTGTAAAACCGCCATCGGCAGAGCTTAGGCCGGACCAGAAAGATTCTGATTCTTTGCCTGATTATGATACGCTTGATAAAATACTCTTCCAATATATCGAATTGAAGAAAAGTTCATCTGCGATCATTGCCCAGGGGTATGATGAGGCTTTAGTCAGACGGATCATTAAAATGGTAAATACAGCGGAGTTTAAACGTTATCAAACCCCGCCAATCTTGCGAGTATCACCCAAAGCATTTGGCATGGGGCGCAGAATGCCTATTGTAGGGAAATATTTGTCGTAGGTTAGTATGAGTTTTTAACTCATACTATGTCTTAAGCAGTTTTTTTAACCAATTTTCTAAATGGAATGATCGCAGCCAATATTAGTGCTATAACACATAACAGTTTAGCAATAATGTCACCGGTTTTTACGTAAACTGTCAGCTCATCATTCAGATTGATGTCTGCTTTTAAAGCAGTTCGTGTCCACCAGCCTGCTTGTTTAATTACATCACCTTTTTGATTGATGAAACAAGAGATTCCTGTGTTTGCAGAACGGACTACATAACGGCGACTTTCAATAGCGCGTAATTTGGCGTATAAGAGGTGTTGGTCTTTTCCTGAGGTGTTGCCCCACCAACCGTCATTAGTAATGATTGCGATGAACTGAGCGCCATTTTTAACTGCATTTCCAATCCATTCCCCCCATAAAGATTCGTAGCAAATTACAGGCGCTACTCCAATACCACTATAGGCGAAAAATACGCCTGATTCTTTTTGCCATCCATATCCGCCTACTGTACCTCCAAAGCCCTCAAATAAAGGGTTCAATATCGATAATACGGTTGGGAATGGCATTTTTTCTACACCAGGGACTAGTTTCGATTTATGGTAAAACTGAACGTTAGCTGAGTTTTCTATTTGCACAGCAGCATTAAAGGCATCAACATAAGTACCGTTGTCGTATTTCTGGGCCGATAAAGTTTGTTGATCCGTATAAAACTTATAGCTCTCTATACCAGTTATCAAAGTGCCATTTTTATACTTTTCTAAAAAGTTTTGGGCAATCTTAAAATCAGAATTACTTCTGATCTGATCCTCATTTACTCTTTCAGGAATAGCAGTTTCCGGCCATATAAAATACTCCGTATTTGGCTGTGCTACAGAATCGGAAAGATGTGTTAGTATGTTTAATTGCTCGGCAGCAGAAAGGCTTCCGAATTTTTGATAAGGATCAATATTTGGCTGTACTGTAACCACATTTACAGGGACAGACTTTTCCTGATACTGGTAATATTTAGTTAATGACAAGGCGATAGGCAGGATGATAAAAATTGCCCATATTAAAGCAGGTCTGAATTTTAAATACCCATTGGCACCAGATCTGAATTGTTTATAGGCTTCAAAAGCAAGGATGTTACTTAGTAATATCCATACTGAACCGCCGTATATACCAGTGTACTCATACCATTGTGCCAATTGGTGCATGCCCGATAGCCCATTTCCTAAGGTCATCCAAGGAAATGCGAGATCCCAGCTTTGATGTAGATATTCCATCGCCACATAAAAGGCGATTAGTCCGGCATATGCAACTTTCTTACTGCTTACCTTCTGTAGCCGGTAATACATCCAGAAAGCAAATGTCATGAGCAATGCGCCAAGGCCAAAAGGAATAAGTGATACAAATGCAGATACTATAGGATTGTTTACTGCACTGATCGCATTATATACCCAATAAATAGAAGCCGTATTCCATAGTAAAAAGGTAAGTCCGGCAGTAAGGAAAACCTGCTTACCTGTTTTACCCTCATTTTTAAGGATAATCCTATCAATTGCAATAAGTAAAGGTACTAGTCCAATTAATAATAATGGAGTGGTATAGGGAATTGGTGGCCAGGCCAGCCACATTATAAATGCGCTTAGCAGGGCCAGTGGGGCAGTACTTTTAAAGTTCATTTTTGCTGCTTATAAGCTGTCTAAAATGTCTGCTTTTTTCGCTTCATATTCCTCCTGTGTAATGAGGTGTTTGTCGTACAGACTTTTTAATTTCCTCAGCTTCAATGTCGTTTCATCTTCAGGTTCTTCAACATGAATAGGTTCAGCAGGAGGAGCTGAAAACAAAGCCACTGGTTCTTCAGCAGGCTCTGTTGCAACTGTATTTACAGTAACTGGAGAAGTTGCTGAACGTCTTTCTTCCAGTTCAGCTTGCCTTTGTTGTTCTTTATAATCTTCCAATTGTTCGTATGCTGCCTGGTACAACTTGCGGGCTTGTACTTTCGGAATATACTCAGTGATGATATTTTCACCATGTAAAGGAACGCAGATAAATTTAGAACCAAAGATTTCCTCTTTAAAAGAAACTTCTTTAACACTTTTCCATGAAATATCCTTAAAGTTCATAGTGATGCCAAAGTTGCCTGGCTCACAATAAAAAATACGTTTGTTACTTACAGCAATGCAATCGGGAAGCAAGTTTACAGCAGGTTTTTTTTGTACCGCCATATAAATGAGTTCCTCGTTGGCAGTGAGCATATCATTTAGTTTCCCTAATACCTTTTCAACGGCTTTAGGATCTTGTTCGTCACTTAAAAATCTATCTATTAAATTCATGATGTTTCTTATGGTAATGTATGTCTTTAGAGGTTACTCCTCTTCGTTTTTATATTTGTTTTTTTTCTTTACTTCTTCTTCTGCTCCGGCAACACAAATTACAAATTCTCCCTTTAATATATTGTTTTCAAAATGTGATTTAATTTCTGTTAAAGTGCCTCTCACAGTCTCTTCGTAAAGTTTGGTTAATTCTCTGCTGACAGAGGCTTGTCTATCTGCCCCCATATATTGTGCAAATTCCTCCAATGTTTTAAGCAAGCGATGTGGACTTTCATAAAAGATCATTGTCCTTTCTTCAGTTGTCAGCTTTTTTAAACGGGTTTGTCGTCCTTTTTTTACTGGCAAAAATCCTTCAAATACAAAAGCATCACAAGGTAGACCAGAGTTTACTAATGCAGGTACAAATGCAGTTGCGCCCGGTAAGCACTCTACTTCAAGATCGTGCTTTAAGGTTTCCCTTACAAGGAAAAAGCCAGGGTCTGATATTGCAGGGGTTCCGGCATCTGAAATTAAAGCAACGTTTTTACCCTCTTTTAAAAAACGGATAATTTCTGTTGTCGCCTGGTGCTCATTGTGCTGATGATGTGAATAAGCTTTTTTATCTATTCCAAAATGTTTTAATAAAGGAGCACTGGTTCGTGTATCTTCAGCAAGAATCACATCCGCTTCTTTTAAAATCCTTATGGCCCTGAAAGTCATGTCTTCCAGATTGCCAATTGGTGTAGGGACAAGAAAAAGTTTACCCATTTGTATTTATTTTACAATTTATGAAGCTGGATTGCTCATTCAATGCCCCCAAATTTACTAATTAATGCAGAAACCACAACTGGATAAGGCTTTCGCTGTAGTTCATCAAATAAATTATCAACATATATGGAACTAAATATACTTGTGTTAATCTCCTTATAAAAAACGCTGCTCTTGAGCCTGAAAATTGTAAATCAATCTTATCTTTGTTCAAAAATATATATAATGCTGCAAGTTAACTATATCCGCGAAAACAGAGATAAAGTTTTAGCAGGCTTAAACCTGAGAAACTTTAAACAACCAGAGCTGGTTGATGAAATTATTAAAACTGATGAAGAAAGAAGACAATCTCAAACTTCGTTAGACAATCTCTCTGCTATTGCAAACTCGAGCGCAAAACAGATTGGTGAATTGATGCGTAACGGTAAAAAGGATGAGGCGGAAGCATTGAAAGCAGAGACTACGGCTAATAAAGAAAAGATTAAAAATCTTTCTGATGAACTGGCTGTTGCTGAAGAGAAGTTACACAACCTGATTGTCCAACTGCCTAATTTACCGTACCATTTGGTTCCGGCAGGGAGCACAGCTGAAGAAAACGAAATTGTTTATACACATGGTACTGCGGCAGAAATATCTGCAAATGCTTTACCACATTGGGAGCTGACTTCCAAATACGATATTATTGATTTCGAATTGGGAACAAAGATTGCCGGAGCTGGTTTTCCAGTTTATAAAGGTAAAGGTGCACGTTTACAACGTGCGTTAATCAATTTCTTTTTAGATCAGTCGACCGCTGCGGGGTATCGCGAAATGCAGGTGCCGCACCTTGTTAACGAAGCTTCAGGCTTTGGAACAGGACAATTGCCAGATAAAGAAGGACAAATGTATCATGTTGGAGTTGATAATCTTTATCTTATTCCCACTGCAGAAGTTCCGGTAACAAATCTGTACAGGGATGTTATTTTAAAAGAAGAAGAACTACCTGTAAAGAACACAGGCTATACACCATGCTTTCGTCGTGAGGCAGGTTCTTATGGTGCGCATGTGCGTGGTTTAAACAGACTTCATCAATTTGATAAGGTAGAGATTGTACAGATTGTTCATCCAGATCAGTCTTACGAAATACTTGAACAAATGAGTGCATATGTGCAGTCGTTGTTACAGAAGCTTGGTTTACATTATCGTGTGTTGAGATTATGTGCAGGAGATATGGGCTTTACAGCTGCTATGACTTACGATATGGAGGTCTGGAGTGCTGCCCAACAACGCTGGCTGGAAGTGTCTTCAGTGTCGAACTTCGAAACTTATCAGAGCAACAGGCTTAAATTGAGGTTTAAAGGAACTACGGGAAAGACACAATTAGCACATACATTAAATGGAAGTGCATTGGCTTTGCCTCGTATTGTTGCTGCTATTTTAGAGAATAACCAGACAGATAAAGGGATTAAAATTCCTGAAGTACTTGTCCCTTATACGGGATTCGAGTATATCGACTAGTATCTAAATAACCTTATACATAAAAAAAGCTTCCCCTAAAGGAAGCTTTTTGTTTCTAACAGGTAGATGTTAATTGGTAATAAAAGTATTATAGGTTAGTTAATAAATACTATAAAATAAGGATCAGTAATAAGATAATAATGATAATTGCACCTACAGAAAGGTATACTCCACCACCCATTGCACGTGCCTGAGATTTTAATTCTCTAAGCTCTTTACGTAGTTCTTTTTTCTCCGCTCTGGATAGATCTGATTTATCCATGTTTCTAATTTCTTCTACACGACTAGTAATCCTCTCAAGTTGAACTTTTTGTTCTGCAGTCATTTCAGTTTTCGCCCTGTTGTTGCTTGCCGCACTTACAGTATTTGCGCTTAGTCCCAGTGTAAAGATTAAGATTAATGAGTAGATTAACTTTTTCATAATTCTAGTTTTTTAATTGTATGCTATTTTTAAGCGCTTAATAAAGATGATATGCTCATAATAACAAAAAACCTACCAAATCTAATTGGTAGGTTTTTTTTATGTTTTTTGAATTAAACTGTATACTCTACAGGTCAGATTTATAATCCTTTGATTTGAAATACTACATTCATGGTGTAGCTTAACTTTATCTTTTTAAAATCAATTTCAGCTGCCGGAGCTCCAGCCATGTCTGCACTTTCAGCTTTCATCATCATTACATTTGCACGATACATAGGCTGAGGAAATACGTCGTTATTGATTTCCTGAATATCGATTGCACTACCCAGTTTATCACCAAGTGCCTCAACCAAATAAGTGGCTTTGTCTTTAGCGGCTAAGATGGCTTTAATTTTAAGCTCTTTTCTTAAGCTTTCAATTTTAGAATAATCATAGCTGTCAATATTGGTACTTAGTATTCCTTTAGGGTCTATGCTGCCAATGATATTATTCCATTTATTCAGATCTGTTACTTTTAAGCGATACTGTTTGCTAGCCAGATATTCAGGGTCTTTTTTCTTAGAAATAACAGTTGAATAACTTGATAAATTGTTAATGGTTAAGTTTTCTTTACTGATACCAGCTTTTTGTACAGCATCAAACAAGTCATTTTCAAGATCAGTAATGTTTACTTTTTTCTTACTGTTTCCATCTTTTAGGTATTCCTTTAAAGAGATGTTGATGTATAAAATATCAGGAGTGATTTCTGTTTCAGCGGTTCCGCTTACATTGATTTTTTTACGTAAATCTGCTGTTTGTTGAGCCACAGCACTTAAACTAAATAAGGCAACGATGGCAAGGCTTAATAATTTTTTCATAATAGTATATTTCATTTGTGTATTTGAAGTATAGATGAAAGAATCATGCCGATTCCATATCTATACTTCAAAAAAATATCAATTATTCTTCAACCATCTCATTATTAGGGCCTATTTCTTCTATGACCTCTTCTTTAAAATAAGATTTTTGGAAGATAAGAATAAGGACTACACCCACAGAAATTGCTGCATCAGCTATATTAAATACAGGTCTGAAAAAGATGAAGTCTTCACCGCCCCATATTGGAAGCCAGTCAGGAAAATGTCCTTGTAATATAGGGAAGTAGAACATATCTACTACACGGCCATGAAATAAAGTCGCGTAACCATATATCTTACCATAAAATACAGAGTCAATGATATTACCTAAAGCACCAGCAAAGATCAGTGCTACGTTTAGAATCAAGCCTCTGTGGTATTTTCTTTGGATAAGATAATGCAATCCATAGGCAATTCCAGCAACAGCAATTATTCTGAATAAGGATAAAGCAAGCTTACCAAATTCACCGCCAAACTCTAAGCCAAAGGCCATGCCGTTATTCTCCGTAAAGTGGATAATAAACCAGTTGCCAATGATTTTGAATTCCTGGCCCAAGTACATATTGGTTTTAATCCAGGTTTTTAACAGTTGGTCTGCCAGTAAAACAAAGAAAATAATTAATAAAGGTTTAATATAGCCTTTCATTATGACTGCTTCAGTTTAGCTTCCATACTTAAAGTTGCATGCGGAACTGCACGTAAACGTTCTTTCTGGATTAATTTTCCAGTTTCGCGACATATACCGTAAGTTTTATTTTCAATACGTACCAAAGCAGCTTCTAAATTTTCGATAAATTTCTTCTGGCGTGCAGCAAGTTGATTCAATTGCTCCTTTTCCAATGTTGCTGAACCGTCTTCTAATGTTTTATAAGTTCCTGAAGTATCTTCAGTACCGTTAGAGTTAGGACTACTTAACGAATTGGTAAGGTCAAGAAATTCTTCTCTTGCCATTCTCAATTTCTCCTGGATTAGTTCTTTAAATTCTTGTAATTCAACGTCAGAATACCTTGTTTTCTCTTTTTCCATAATAAAATTATTGTTGTGCAATCAGAATTTGTAGTTCAACATCATCGATTACAATCGTGTTTGCGTTATTTAATGTTTCGGTTAAGTTAATGTTATCTGCTAGAATTTCCGAGCAAATGTATGTTTTATTTTGTGCTACCGCTTCTGTAATCAGGTTATGATTTTGTAAACTGACCGTTATCCTGTCTGTTACTTCATAATTCAACTCTTTTCTTAAATTTTGAATTCTGTTGATCAATTCACGTGATAAACCTTCTTGTTTAAGCGCTTCCGTAATCGATACATCAAGTGCTACAGTTAAGCTTCCCATATTGGTAACCTGCCATCCCGGAATATCTTCTGCAATGATTTCCACATCGTTCAGCTCAATCACATAATCCGTGCCGCTAACAACAAATTTTCCAGTACTTTCGAAATTTGTAAGCTCTTCCTGCGTCATATTGTTTACAGATTCGGCTACAAGTTTCATGTCTTTACCCACTTTAGGGCCTAAAGTTTTGAAATTTGGCTTAATCTTTTTCTTTATAAAGCCCGCAGTATCAGTAATGTACTCTATTGCTTTGACATTGGTTTCTGAAAGGATTAGCTCCTTAACCAGTTCTACTCTCTCTGCAAATTTATTATCTAATACAGGGATTAATATTTTGGCTAAAGGCTGACGAACGTTAATACCTGTCTTCTTACGTAGGGACAATACCATTGATGAAATGTCCTGTGCAAGGTGCATTCTCTCATTCAGTTCAGTATCAATCAGGCTGCTGTCAATTGCCTCATCCCAAAGGCTAAGGTGAATCGATTCGAAATGGTTCGACTCATCCATTTCCGTTAAGTTCTTAAACAACCAATCAGAGAAGAATGGTGCTACAGGCGACATGATCTGAGCAACACTTGTTAAACAGGTATACAGTGTCTCATAAGCTGCTTTCTTATCTTTAGTCATTTCCCCTTTCCAGAATCGGCGGCGAGATAAACGAATGTACCAGTTACTCAGGTGCTCATCAACAAAGGTTTGAATTGCTCTGGTTGCTTTAGTAGGTTCGTAAGCGTTATAACTTTCGTCTACTTCAGCGATCAAGGTTTGAAGTAAAGAAAGAATCCAGCGATCCAGTTCACTACGATCCTCAATCGGAGTCATGTTAGACTTGTCAATTTTGAACTTATCTATATTTGCATAAAGTGCAAAGAAAGCATAAGTATTGTACAGTGTTCCGAAGAACTTTCTGCGGATTTCGGCAATTCCTTCACTGTCAAACTTCAGGTTATCCCATGGGTTTGCATTCGAAATCATGTACCAACGTGTGGCATCAGGTCCAAATTCATTAATCGTGATGAAAGGATCAACAGCATTACCCAAACGTTTAGACATCTTTTGCCCATTTTTATCTAATACTAGGCCGTTAGAAACTACGTTTTTGTAAGCTACCTTATCAAAAACCAAAGTGCCAATTGCATGTAAAGTATAGAACCATCCACGAGTCTGGTCTACACCTTCAGCAATAAAATCAGCTGGAAAATCACTACCACCATCAATCTTATCCTTGTTTTCAAAAGGATAATGCCATTGTGCATAAGGCATCGCACCAGAATCAAACCATACGTCGATCAGATCACTTTCACGTTTCATCGGTTTTCCAGAAGGGGAAACTAAAATGATATCGTCAACCACGTTTTTATGCAGGTCTACCAAGTCGTAATTCTCTTCCGACATGTTTCCTATTTCAAAACCTTTAAAAGGATTTTCTTTCTGGAAACCTGCTGCAATTGACTGTTCAATTGCGTTATATAGTTCTTCAACAGAACCGATTAGGATTTCTTCTTTTTTATCTTCCGTTCTCCAGATAGGCAATGGTATACCCCAATATCTTGAACGTGATAAATTCCAGTCGTTGGCGTTTTTAAGCCAGTTTCCGAAACGACCTTCACCTGTAGATTTTGGTTTCCAATTGATGGTCTCGTTCAGGTCGAACATTCTGTCTTTTACATCAGTAACTTTAATGAACCAGGAGTCTAAAGGATAATATAAAAGCGGCTCATCAGTCCTCCAGCTATGTGGGTAACTGTGAACATATTTTTCTACTTTAAAGGCTTTGTTCTCTTCTTTTAAACGAATCGCAATTTCAACATCTACAGATTTCTCCGGAGCTTCACCTTCGTCGTAGTATTCGTTTTTAACGTATTTACCAGCCAGATCGCCCACATGAGCAGTAAACCTGCCTTGTAGATCAACCAAAGGCACAAGGATACCATTCTCGTCAAGTACCAGCATTGGTGGTACTTCAGGAACAGCTTCTTTAGCTACCTTAGCATCATCAGCTCCAAAAGTAGGAGCAGTGTGTACAATACCGGTACCATCTTCAGTGGTAACAAAGTCGCCAGAAATTACTCTGAAAGCATTCTCCGGGTTTTGGTAGGGCAGAACATAAGGCAATAATTGTTCGTATTTAATACCAACCAAATCATTTCCTTTGCATGCTGTAAAAATCTGATAAGGAATCTTTTTGTCACCAGCTTGGAAATTCTTGAAATCTTCTTCTGAATTACTTTCGAAATAGGTTTTATTGAATTGCTTTCCAACCAGGTTTTTAGCAAGAATTACATTAATTGGAAGGAAAGTATATTGGTTAAAAGTCTTTACTAAAACGTAGTCTATTTTAGGGCCAACCGTTAATGCCGTGTTAGATGGTAAGGTCCATGGAGTAGTTGTCCATGCCATCAGGTGGATATCCCCAAAGTCCTGTAAAAATGCAGGTAATGTTTCTGTAATCGCTTTAAACTGGGCAACTATTGTAGTGTCAGTAACATCACGGTAGGCTCCTGGTTGATTTACCTCATGCGAGCTTAGTCCAGTTCCTGCTTTAGGAGAGTAAGGCTGAATCGTATAACCTTTGTAAATAAGGCCTTTATCATAAATCTGTTTCAACAGCCACCATACCGATTCCATGTATTTGGATTTGTAGGTCACATATGGATCATCCATATCCACCCAATAACCCATTTTCTCGGTTAGATCGTTCCACACATCTGTGTAGCGCATTACTGTTTTTTTACAAGCTTCATTATATGCTACAATAGAAATGGTTTTACCAATGTCTTCTTTGGTAATTCCCAATTCCTTTTCAGTTCCAAGTTCTACTGGTAAACCATGTGTATCCCAGCCTGCTTTACGCTTAACCTGGTAACCTTTAAGGGTTTTGTATCTGCAAAAAATATCTTTAATAGCCCTTGCCATTACGTGGTGAATACCAGGCATTCCATTTGCCGAGGGCGGTCCTTCATAGAAGGTAAAAGGGTTTGATTTAGGGCGGCTTGAAATGCTTTTTTCAAAGATGTTTTCCGCTTTCCAAAAATCAAGTATCTCTTTACCTATTTTAGCTAGTTCTAGTTGTTTAAATTCCCTATACATCAATCAAGTATCTCCAAAAATTAAGGTTGCAAAGTTAAGGTTTTAGAATGAAACTTCTAAGAGTTCTTTATCATCATTTGAAATGTCCCTATGGAGGTTTCCCCAGTCCGACATTGCCTGAAGCATGGGCCTCATCGTTTGGCCAAGTTCGGTCAGCTCATATTCTACTCTTGGAGGTACTACCGGATAAATGGTGCGTTTTACAATTCCATCAGCTTCGAGTTCGCGTAATTGTGCAATGAGCATTCTTTCTGAAATGTTTGCAATCGAATTTTTAAGGTCGCTATAACGCATTGTTTGAACAGATAGCCTCCATAATATAGCTGGTTTCCATCTTCCTCCTAAGATCGATAATGAATAGGCCATACCACAGATGTCATTGATCTGTTTTTCATTAAAAGCATTCGTAGATGTTTCTTTTCTCATTTCTTACTTATTTGTTAGTACCTAACAATTTAATGTATACTAGCAAATATAGTTGTTGAAATTTACTTTTGATGATCATTTATTAAAAAGTTGAAGATGAAACGATTTGAAAACAAAGTAGCCCTAATAACGGGAGGTAGCAGAGGCATAGGAGCCGCAATTACAAAAAGATTAGCAGCCGAAGGCGCCAATGTAGCATTTACCTATTCAAAATCCAGAGAAAAAGCAGAAGCAATAGTGGCAGAAATCAAAGCTTCTGGTGGTTGGGCATTAGCTATTGAAGCAGATAGTGCAGATCCACAAGCTGTAGAAAATGCAGTTCATAAAGTTGTAAATGAATTCGGAAGAATAGATGTTTTGGTAAACAACGCTGGTATGTATATTGGTAAAGCTTTTGAGGACCATACACTGGAAGATTATGATCAAATTATGGGAATTAATGTAAAGGCAGTTTATGCGGCCTCGCTAGCAGCAGCGAATCATTTTTCTGCAGGTGGGCGTATCATTACAATTGGGAGTAATATGGCCGACAATGCAGCAAACCCGGAGACTACACTTTATACGATGAGTAAATCTGCACTCACTGGATTTACAAAGGGGCTTGCCAGAGATTTGGGTAAAAAAGGAATTACTGTGAATTTAGTTCAGCCGGGACCGATCAATACTGATATGAATCCTTCGGATACTGACCTTGCAGATTTTTTAAGGAGTAGAATGGCCTTGTCTGAATATGGTACAGTAGAGGATGTTGCTGGTCTGGTGGCTTTCCTGGCAAGTGAAGAAGGGAAATTCATCACAGGAACTGCTCTTACTATAGACGGTGGATTTAATGCATAATTTCTCTCGTTTAACTTTTATATTTGTGTAAGTATGAGTTATACTTTTAAAACTTATTAAGATGATTGAGACTAAAGGATATGCAGCACAGGACGAAAAAACACCATTGGCGCCCTGGACTTTCAACAGGCGTGAGGTAGGGCCACACGATGTGCAATTTGATATATTGTTTTGTGGTGTTTGCCATTCTGATTTGCATCAGATTAAAAACGATTGGTTCCCGGGCATATTCCCGATGGTACCTGGTCATGAGATAGTGGGACGTGTGGTAAAGGTAGGTGATAAGGTAACTAAATTTAAGATTGGTGACCTTGCAGGTACTGGTTGTATGGTTGATTCTTGTCAGGTTTGTGAAAACTGCAAACAAGACCTTGAGCAATATTGTCTAGAGGGAAATACCCAAACTTATAATGGGATGGAACGTGATGGTTCTATGCCAACTTATGGGGGTTACTCTAACACTATTGTAGTTAGAGAAGAATTTGTATTGCATGTTTCAGATAAGCTAAACCTTGCGGCTGTTGCTCCTTTGCTATGTGCAGGTATTACTACTTATTCTCCATTAAGACATTGGAAAGTTGGTAAAGGGCACAAATTAGCGGTCTTAGGCTTAGGTGGACTTGGGCACATGGCGGTTAAATTTGGTGTTGCTTTTGGCGCTGAAGTAACGGTATTGAGTACTTCGCCTAACAAAGAAGCTGATGCTAAGAAACTGGGTGCTCACAATTTTGTGGTTACTACTGATCCTGCGCAGTTGAAAGCTGCGACTGGTTCTTTTGATTTCATTCTTGATACGGTGTCAGCCCCTCACGACTTTAACCTTTACCTTTCTTTATTAAGAACTAATGGTACAATGATTTGTGTAGGTGTTCCACCTGAACCAGCTCAGGTAGCTGCATTTAGCTTACTTGGTGGCCGTAAAAGCTTAGCTGGCTCTGGAATAGGAGGAATTGCCGAAACTCAGGAAATGCTGGATTTCTGTGCGGAGAACAATATTGTATCTGATATTGAAATGATCGATATAAAGGATATCCAAACAGCTTATGACAGGATGGTGAAAGGTGATGTACGTTATCGTTTTGTAATCGATATGGAAACGTTATAATTTGGATCATTTTAAAAAAGAAAAGCCCTTGGACGTAAATTCAAGGGCTTTTTTGGTGATTGTAAAAATTATTTGTTATTTCTCGGAATGATATTTGGTATCTTGATTTTATATATTTACAACTAGCAACATCTTATCTCATGGAAATTGCCGAATCTATTTTGTATTACCCTTTGGGAGACAGCGCAGTTGTCATTGAACTCGGACAAGCGATTTCTGAAAGAATTCATAACCACATTATTGCAATAGGTGATTTTCTGGAAGAATATTCCTTTGATGGTTTTATTGAATACGTACCAGCATTTACTACTGTAACGGTATTTTATGATCCTTTGATTACAGATTATAAAACTGTTGAAATCCATTTAAAGGAAATGCTCGATGAGGTAAGTGAAGAGAAGAATTCTATTCCTGCAATAACTGTTGATATCCCTGTTTTATATGGGGGAGTTCAAGGCCCTGACCTCACTTTTGTAGCAAAAAATGCGGGGATTTCTGAGGCAGAAATTATTGATGTACATACTGAGAAGGAATACCTTGTATATATGATTGGCTTTGCGCCAGGTTTCCCTTATCTGGGAGG
This sequence comes from Pedobacter sp., assembly GCF_041645105.1. Lineage (GTDB taxonomy): Bacteria > Bacteroidota > Bacteroidia > Sphingobacteriales > Sphingobacteriaceae > Pedobacter. The sequence goes on along the minus strand of NZ_JBAZQQ010000001.1, from coordinate 615,286 downwards.
GATGAATGAAAAGATCGCTAGTCCGCGTAAAGAAGTCCCTTCGACTAACATTCCGGCAGGTTCTGTTGGAATTGCCGGAATACAGACCGGTATTTATCCTATAGAAACTCCAGGGGGATGGCAGATCATCGGACAAACCCCATTGAAGCTATTTGATGTAAACAGGAACCCTCCAGCATTAATCAAAGCTGGAAATAAACTGCGCTTTGTCGCGATAACTGAGGATGAATTTGATGAAATGAAAGCGGAATATGATGGGGATTAAAGTTTTAAAAGGTGGAATGCTAACTACAATACAAGATCTTGGTAGAACGGGCTATCGTAAGGAAGGTATTATTGTAAGTGGGGCTATGGATAGACTGGCTCTTGAAATAGGAAATTTATTGTTGGGAAATGACATTAGTGAAGCTGGATTAGAATGTACATTACTTGGTCCGAAGTTACTTTTTAAAACTACACAGCTCGTGGCTATAACAGGTGGAGATTTAAATCCGACAGTTAACGGAGAGCCTGTAAATATGTGGCGACCAATCATTATACCCGAAGGTGCAATATTGAGTTTTAGTACTCCTGTAAAAGGTTGTCGTTCATATATAGCCTTTTTTGGTGGTTTAGATTTGCCAAAAGTACTTGACAGTTATGCAACGTATTTAAAAGCGGGGATAGGTGGTTATAAGGGTAGGGCACTTAAAGCTGATGATGAGTTATCCTTTAAAAAATCATATCAACAAACAGGTAATTCTTTTAAATGGGCGGCTGACCTAAGGATGTATCCTGATCTTAATAATCCAGAGATAAGAGTCATGGAAGGGCCGGAGTTTGAGTCTTTTAATAAACAAACTATATCAGATTTATTTAATAAACAATATATGATTAGTAAAGCTGCTGATAGGATGGGCTATCGTCTGGAAGGGCCAGCATTACAATTAAGTCAGCCAAAAGAAATGCTTTCATCAGCTGTGACCTTTGGAACAATACAGGTTATACCCGATGGCGGAATGATCTTGTTAATGGCTGATCATCAGACTACAGGTGGTTATCCACGTATTCTACAAGTTATCACAGCTGATCTGACTAAACTGGCGCAAATGCAAAGTGGACAGCAAATCCGTTTTAAACTGGTTACCCTGGAAGAGGCTCGAACGGCTCTATTGAATAGAGAAAAGCAAATCAAACAATTGAAACAAGCATTAACATTAAAGAGATCAGTTTATGAATAAGGATCAATATAGTGTAGATCTGAATTGCGACATGGGGGAAAGTTTTGGGAATTATCAAATTGGTAATGATGAAGCTATTTTTCCATATATCACTTCTGCTAATATTGCCTGTGGCTTTCATGCGGGGGATGCAGCAGTTATGAAAAAGACTGTAAAACTGGCTTTGAAATATAATGTTGAGATTGGAGCACATCCTGGTTTACCCGATTTGCAAGGATTTGGCCGAAGGGAAATGGCAATTAGTACTGAAGAAGCTTATGATTTGGTTATTTATCAGATAGGGGCATTGATGGGCTTTGTAAAATCAGAAGGAGGAGTCTTACATCATGTTAAACCACATGGAGCACTTTACAATATGGCGGCTGTAAATGCAGGCATTGCTGAAGCAGTTGCAGAAGCAGTGTATAAGATTGATCCAACATTAGTATTATATGGGTTATCAGGGACTGAGTTAATAAAGGCCGGGAGTAAAATTGGATTGAGGGTAGCAAATGAAGTCTTTGCTGATCGGACTTATCAGGATGATGGAAATTTGACTTCCAGGAAATTACATAATGCATTAATTTGTGACGTAGGACAAGCAGTAGCACAGTCTTTACGAATGGTAAGAAAAGGATTGGTGACCAGTGTAAATGGCCTTGATATTGCCATCAAAGCAGATACGATATGTTTACATGGTGATACCGAACATGCAGCGACATTTGCAGCTAAAATTCATACGGCATTTAAAGAGAAGAATATAGGACTGCAAGCACCATAGTAAGGCGAAAAATTGGTTCAATATTTGTTAAATATTGATAATCTAAACTTAATACTGTGCATTATGATAAAGGTATTGAAGCTTCAAAAAGCCGTGTGGCTTATTGTTTTGGGCATTATCGGGCTAGTTGCCTTTAAGATTATGGAGGCAAATAAACTAGAGTCAGCTATTTATGCACTTAGGCTTTCAGGAATTCTATTTTTAGCGGCTGCTATATGGTTCGTTTATCCTATTCTACAAGCGAAAAAAGTAAATGATGAAGAGGTTCAGCTTGATCCTGAGAAACATACGGAAAATTAAAGATCCGATTACAACAGACCAGCCATAAAAGGATCGGTAATCGAATCGTTTTCAGTTTCTACATGCCCTGCGTAATGCCTTAAATACATAGGGTTGTCTTTTATTTTTATACTGAAATCATACCAGCAATTGCTACTTTTTAAATCCAGTATTAATTTTGATTTCTGCTTGGCTCCCAGTATGATCACCTTCTGAGTCATATTTTTATATATATCATCAGTTATTTCAATTTCAATTTTTTGACTACTTAGATTCTCTAAGTATAATTCAATATTTCCTGTTGTCTTTTTTGTTAAACGGCCTGAGCTTTCATAGAGACAGTTAATGTTTAATGAAGGATCGTTTTTACTACCTTTAAAGTTTCTGAAAAATCCATTAGGTGCAGTTACTTTAAGGTCATACTGCTCATTAGCGAAGTGACTCAGCCTGATATGATCACTAATTTCATCCCCATTAATAACGGCATAGTTCCAGGTTTTCCCTGCTTGTCCTTTGTATATATCTGATGTATATAATAAAAATGGGGCACCTACAGGAACAACTTTTTGCCCGAAGTTCCCTTTACCCGATTTCAAGGTCAATGTGATGTTTTCTTTCTTAGCATCTAGTTTACAGTCTGCAAATAGTTGATAAGGAAGCGAACAGGCTGGTTTAGTGCCTTTCTCCTGTTTTGGCATGACAGCAGGAGAGGATGGAGAAAAAGATGGATAGACATTGATGTCTTTTATTTCCTGAAGAGTTAAAGGATTAGGCTTTACCTGGGCGGGTTTATTTTTTGCATTATTAATACTGATAATTACCTCTTCCTTTTTCAATAATGGAGGTACATCAGTCTGAACTCCGATAGCTGGACGGAAAACAGATGTCAGATCACCACATATTGCACGTCTCCAACTACTGATATTATTACTCCTGATGGTTTTTCCTGTCTTTTTGCTTAAAAAATGTTCTAGAAACATCAGACATGAGGTATGGTCAAATACCTGTGAATTTACATAGCCACCTTTGCTCCATGGCGAGGCGATTAGCATAGGGACTCTGTAACCTAATCCAATCGGACTATCTTTTTTAAACTCATAATCTACTGCCACATCAATTTTAGCAGAAACTTTACCTGTGTCTGTTGCATTAGGTTTTGGTACTACATAAGGAGGTATATGGTCAAAGTAGCCATCGTTTTCATCGTAAGTAAGAATGAAAATGGTCTTCTTCCAAACCTCGGGATTTTTAGTAAGGATATCTATAGCTTCAGAAACATACCATGTACCGTATAGAGGTGAACTGGTATGATCAGAGAATTTCTCGGGTGCTACAAGCCAGGAAACTGTAGGTAGTTTGCCATTATCTACGTCTGATCGGAATTGATAAAAGATGTCGTTTTTGGGGATGGCGATGTTTTGTTGCTGCCCCATATCATCCGTAAACGAGAAAGGTTGTAGCGCCAGATAATTATTAGGTGAATTGATATTGGTTGCAAAAGCTTTGTCTATCAGGTTTTTTTCTCTTGTCGACAGCTTATCGTATTTTGCTCTTACTTCTTCGGCAGTTAAAGGTGGTTTAACAGATTGATCACCATTTTTTCTGAAATAAGCGGAAAACTTAACGTTATAGCGTTTCACATATTCAATCGCATTGTCGCCATAATTGCCCAACCAACTGTCAATGCCCTCCCCCTTTAATCTTGAAGTCCATAATTCATTCTGATATATTTTCCAGCTGATGTTATTGTCTTCCAGGATTTCAGGAAAAGTATCCCAGTCTACATAAACATTATCACGGGATTCTGCCTGTGAATTATTTACAGTTGCAACGGACTCTCCATTTTGTTCTGGTCTGATGGTACCTGTCCAGAAAAATAACCTATTGGGTGTAGTACCTGTTAATGAAGAGCAGAAATGGTGATCGCAAATGGTAAATGCATCAGCCATTGCGTAATAAAAGGGGATATCACTGCGATCATAATAACCTAAAGACATGGCACTTTTTACAGGCACCCAGCTATCGTATTTGCCATGGTTACGAGCTGCAAGCTGATCATTCCAGGAATGAGGGAGGCCACCTTGCCAGGTAATCATTGTCTTATTAATGTCGACATGAAATGGAGTATAAGTATTACCTTGTTCATCCTTTTGTAGCCATACTTTATTCTTATCAGCCTGGGCAAAAACTCTGGGATTGTTAAATCCCCGGACCCCTTTAAGCTTTCCGAACATGTGATCAAAAGAACGGTTTTCCTGCATTAAGAATACAATATGCTCAGCATCCATGAAAGTACTTCCGGGGTTGGCACTTATAGCCATTGCCTTCTGTATAGACATTGGCATTACATTGGGCAGTCCGGCTGCTCCTGATAATATTGCGGCTTTTTTTAGGAATTCTCTTCTTGAGCTCATACGGTTTACCTATTCGGGTGTAAACCAAACTTAGATATTTTATTTTATAAGTTCAAGGCCTTCCAGATTACATCATAAACCTGTGTAGCGTTTATATTTTCTTGGTTAATACTGCTGTCGGTAATGAGTACTGGATGGAATTCTACAGGGGTATTTATACTTCCATGTGAGCCTTTTATCAAATTCGCATCTAATGGAATTACATCCATAATATATCTGAAGCCAGCTTTCTTTCTTAATAGTTTATATGCAGCTCTTGGTTTGGACGACATAAACATCTCTACAGGATCATAGCCTGGTTTTTTATGTATATCTACGCATCGTGCATAATCAGGAGCTAAGGCATCATCTAACCAGAAATAATAAGTAAACCAGCTTTGTGATTCGGCCACCAATACAAAATCCCCTGCACGTTCATGATCCAGACCATGAGTCTGTTTGCCCTCCTTGTCTAAAATTAAAGCAATGCCAGGTGTTTCTTCAAGAATACTTTTTACCTTTTCAATAACGGTTGGATCATTGATGTAGACATGCGCAGCTTGATGGTCGGCCACTACAAAGGCCTTTGAAGCCCCCGCGTCTAATAATTCCAAACCTCGCTCAACGCGGATTTGTAAAAGTCCCGCATCTCTAAAAATACGATTCAAATGAATTGGATTTTTTACAGGGATTATGCCATACTCCGAAAGAATTATAACATTCGCGTTTTTACTTTCGTAATAGGTGATTAAGTCTTTTAAAACACTGTCAATTTGGTTTAGCTCCTCACCGATAAGACTAAAATCGTGACCAAATTTTTGCAGACAATAGTCCAGGTGCGGGAGGTATACAAGGGTCAGTGTAGGATCATATTGTGAATCAGTTAATATGGATGCATCGGCAATCCATTTGGATGATTTAATATTGGCTCCAGGGCCCCAGAATTGAAACAAGGGGAACTGACCAAGCTTATCTTGCAATACATCTCTCAACTCTGCCGGTTCAGTATAGCAATCAGGCATTTTTCTGCCATCGGCAAGATAATTTGGTCTTGGGGTTGCTGAATAATCTGCATTGGAATACATATTATACCACCAGAACATATTGGAGCAGGTAAAACCTGGATTTTCTTTTTTTGCACGGTCCCAAATTTTTTCAGCCTGTACCAGCTTGTTCGATTGTTTCCAAAACTTAATTTCCGCATCCGTTTTGTCATACCATCCATTGCCCACAATACCATGGTCACTAGGTAGTTTACCGGTTAAGTATGTAGATTGTACTGCAGTAGTTACAGCAGGTAGCATAGGAGTAATGTTATTCAGCTTTTTGGTCTTAATGTATTGTTCTAAAAATGGAGTATGTTTTCCAATCAGGTTTGAGGATAACCCCACAACATCTATAACTACAGTTTTCTTCATCTTAACGGCTTATGGTCTATGAGAGAGCGTTTATAACCCAATTTAGTTCATTGCTGATAGACTGGGCAATGGGTAATTTTATTTGTTCTGGCAAAACTTCCCAGGTATAGGTTTCTACCTCAAGGTGATTGGTAAAAGGTTTTGCTTTCTGCAATTGGAGTACTTTAACAATGTCTTCCTGTGTAGATTGCAGCAAACCAATTTCCTGAATAGAGATAGGTACATGGAAGTGTGAACGCCATTGCAATACATCATCATCATTCTCTGCCTCAAGTGCAGCTGGAAGATCCGTATAGCGGATTAAGCTCCCATCCTTTTTTAGAGCAACAACCTGATGTAAATATGTGGGTTCGTTGAATGTTGCAAAGTTTGTTTTTATTAAGCCCTTATCTTCAGTCGTTCCCATTAAATTTGCTTTCAGCGCAGCACTGATCTGTATTTTCCCAACTCGGATACCTTTTTGTTCCAGCTCAGTTAATACAACTTCATGACTTTCATAACCAATAGCAAAGTGACAAACATCGTAGCATAAGCATATGTGTTTTTTCAATAGCATTTCAGCATCATGATCTGAACAGCCAAACTGATTAGCAATCAGAGGAATTCCTAAAACGAGCAAATCATTTTCGAACCAATCTATAAACTCTGTTCCTGTTTCCAACATTCCATCAGGTTCTGGTTCAATATCAAGATGTAGGAGCTGGTTATTTTCCTTTGATATTTCTATTAATATTTTGACTACCTCGATAATGTTTAGCGTAGCTGTTTGCTTGGAAGCTTCAAAATCCGAAGAGCTTTTAAACCAGTGTCTGTAGCTTAGTGGGGAGGTAGAGATTCCTCCGTCCATACCTTCAGGTAGTAATGATTTAAGGATGTGAAACAACCTGATGGTATAATCCTTACGCTCTTGCGTAGTCCAGTCTGGGGTATGCACATTTTCTTTAACAATGGCGCGATGAAAATCCCCATAAGGGAAGCCATTCATGGTAAAAACATATGCTTCATTTTGTTGTAGCCACTGCTTTAACTGTAATAGATAATGAGGATTACTTAATTGAATACTAGCTTCATTTGAAAGCCTTAAGCCTAATCCCAAGGGCTGATCCGGAGAAACATTTTGTTTTATAGCAGGGAAATTCTGCTGTAAATTATCAAAATCTTCAGTCCAGTTTTTTCCAGCATGGATGTTTGTACAATAAGTCAGGTGTCCAGTATTTACTTTCATATTAATTGCTGCCAGCGGTTAAGATCATGTGGTTTTTAGCAAAGTCAGCAACATATTTGCTAGCTTTTATTAACAACTGATGATTCATTTCGTGTACTTCTTTTCCAGTTCCGAGAGCAGTTAAAAGTGTGATGGTTAGCTTGCCCCCAAGGTGTTCCTGGAACTCTGCCAAACCTTTTAAAATGGCCGATTGTTCATCCTTAATTTTAATAAAGGCATCGGTTATTTCAAAATCAAGATTTATTAATGTTTTAAGAATTCGCTGCAATTCATTTTCCGGAAGTAAGCCCGTTAAAAAGGAATAGGTGCTATCGAGTGCTATACCCATTGCTACGGCTTCTCCATGTAGAACACTGAAGTTACTCAGCTGTTCTTGTTTATGCGCACTCCAATGGCCAAAGTCGAGCGGCCTGGCAGATCCTGTTTCAAATGGATCATCACTTGCAATATGATCCAAATGGAGCTTTGCACAGTACTTAATCAGGTAATTCATATTTTCCTGATCTCTGTTTTTCAGGGCTTCTGTATTTGCTTCTATCCAGTTAAAAAACTCGACATCTTTAATCAACGCTACCTTTATGGCTTCTGAAATACCAGAACGGTAATCTCTGTTACTCAAAGTTTGTAAAAACTGATCGTCATTAAAAACTGCTGTAGGTGGTGCAAAGGTACCCATGAAGTTTTTTTTGCCTTTGTAATTAATTCCATTTTTAACCCCAATTCCTGAATCATTTTGTGAAAGCACAGTAGTGGGAATACGAATGTGTTTGATACCACGATGTGAAACCGCTGTGGCATAACCTACCAGGTCAAGCACCGCACCACCACCAATGGCAGCAATGTAAGAGTGTCTGTCTATGCCATGATTATCTACCGCCTCTACAATTTTGTCAAATAATGCTGTGTCATTTTTGGAAGCTTCTCCACCTGGAACAATTAGAATATCAGGGATCAGTTTTACTTGCTGTAAGGGCTCAAAATAAGCTTTAATCTCATTGTTAAGATTAGGGTGTGCTAAATACACACCTTGATCTATCACAAAATAGATTTTTTGACCACCTTCCGTTTTTCTTTCCTTAAAGAAATCTGCAAGGGTCGTGTTACTCGAGTTAAATAATGCGCTTGTGAAGTATATTTTATAATCGAATTTTACACTAAATGATTGTTGTAAATAACTCATGGTTGCTGGCGACTAGGTAACGGCAAAAGCTTTGCTTAATAAAATGGATACTGGTAATAAAATAACGATGAATATTGCAATATGGAGCATCCCAAAAGCTGAGGCCCATGCAGCGTTCATCAATATCAATGCAATTACTCCCGATTTTACTGCTTTTCCAATTCTTGGTCCGCTAGGATCTTGCATGGCAATAAAAAGAGGAGTGAAAATCATCAAATTAAATGGAACAATAAATGCCAGAGTAGTAGCTATATTCTTATTGATAGCAGCGAAGTATAGGATACAGGCTGTTACTACAGCATAAAGAATAGCTGCAAAAAAAAGTGTTTTCTTACTCCCACCATGAACTTCTCCTCGACTTATCATTGTTATTGCACCAATATAAATAATGGGAATAATTGCTAGAAACCACCAATTTTGGATCTCGGCAGGAATAATGCTGATCCCCAATAATAAATTAAGTCCTCTGCAAAGTCCCATATTTATTGGCCCAAAGATGGAGCTGTGTTTTAAAAATTTATTGTAAACCAGGCAACAAAACATAATTGCTGCAGCAAGATACTGAGAACTGGGATTATAGAGACCCGCTGAAAAGATACCAATAAAGAAAAATATACCCCCAAAAATGGTAGCTGCTTTTTTGGAAACCAGACCACTTGGAATAGGTCGCTCCGGACGCTCTTTTGCATCTAGTTCTGCATCAAAAACATCATTTAGTATAACGCCACCACTATAAAGACCAATGGTTGAAATACATAAAAGTAGGATTGGAAGTATTTGGGTTTGTTCTCCCCATCCGAAACTTCCGGTAGTTGATGGTATAAAGTAACCTGCTACAGCTATCCCTGCCAACACATCAGCTACTGCTGTAACTACGTTTGCGGGACGCATTAAACGCAGGTATCCTATTAATCTATTCATGTTATAATTAAGAAATAATAATTGAATTTTTGTCTATTCTTGGCTGTTGTCCACCTCGTAATACGGAGTTGCTTGCGAACTTTTGGCTTTGGTCAATGTTCTTAACACTGATAAAATCCTGCTCGTCAATCTGTCCACTTTGGCCAAAAGCTGTAACTGCATTTCGATAGGTAACGAGTTCAATATCTGATAAACTGATGCCCGATCTTTTCATCAAAGCTGCAGTTTTGGGAACAGCCAAAGGGTCGCTGATACCCCAATCTGCTGCAGAATTAATCATAATTCTTTCTGAACCATATTGTTTAACGACTTCAACCATTCTTTCGTTACCCATTTTTGTAAATGGATAGATGGTAAAGGCAGCCCAGAAACCTCTGTCTAGCACTTCTTTTACTGTTTCCTCATTATTATGGTCTACAATAACCATGTGTGGCTCTAAACCTTGCTCTATGGCAATGTCCATACTGCGTTGGGTTCCTTTTTTCTTATCACGATGTGGTGTATGAATCTGAACCGGTAACCCTGCTTCTTTTGCCAGGTCTAGCTGTAGACGGTAGTATTTTTCTTCTAAGGCTGTCTGATCATCAAAACCTATTTCCCCAATGCCAACCACACCTTCTTTAAAAATGAATTGAGGGAGAATTTCCATCACCTGCTCAGCCAGTGCTTCATTATTTGCTTCACGGGAGTTTAATCCAATAGTACAATAATGTTTGATGCCGAATTGTGAAGATCTGAATCTTTCCCAACCTATTAAACTACTGTAATAATCAGTAAAGCTGTGTACACCTGTACGGGGTTGTCCCAGCCAAAAAGCCGGTTCTATCAAGGCTACTATACCTGCATCGGCCATTGCCTGATAATCATCTGTAGTACGGGAAACCATGTGTATATGCGGATCGAAAAACCTCATTCCGCTGATATCGTTCAAATCAAGGGAAGTTGTTACCTTTTCTCCCTTATTCCTTTCTTCAAAATTTTCGTTACAGCACATAATTCATTGTTTATTTATGGGTTCATTTGTTCTGTCAGCTGATAAATCTCGGGTGCGACCGTTCTGCTCGCCGCCAGTCGCTCTTGGATATAGTCTTGTAACGTAGCGGATAATTTTTCATTCATACGCTCCTTCAGACCTACAATCTGGTTTACATTTTTTTCTGTAAAAAAGGCTTTTAAAACCAGTTGGTTCCATGAGGGGTCAGAAAGGAACCGAGCAGGATATGGGTTATGGTACATAATAGCTTCTAATACTGTTCCTATATTACTTCTTATCCCTTCCTCACATCTGTTCAGCCATTCTTCCGGATAACTGTAAAAGGGAAGAGCTGTATAAAGTGCAATTTGCTCATTCATCTCTGCGGTAGCAAACAGACTATTGATTTTTTTTAGATAGGTTTCTTTGTGTGCTGATGGTATTTGCATCAACAACCATACTCTGGCAAATTTATCTAAGGTCCAGTCATAAATTGTAAATCCGGCTAGCTGAGCCTCAATTTGTTTAATTTCCTGATCAAGGACTTCAAATGTTTGCTTGGTAGCAAAACGAGGAAGATGTGCAAAGCATAAGTGTAATTGTATAGATTTCTCTTCCTTTATAATTAAGTCAGTTTTACTCAGTAGCCATTCCAGAACAGCTGGACTTAGGTTTCTTCTCAAGATCAAAAAAAATACATCACTCAGTTTTTTTAAACCGATTGTATCTATTAACAGCATAGTGGATTAATTAATAGCTATAAAATAGTTTATTGCGAGTGCGCCACTGATGATTAACAGACCAAAAAATTCCCTTGTTTTTTCAATATAAGGTTTTGTGGCTTGCATACTTTCTACCAGACTGGGGCTTTTGTATCTGACAATCCAATCGCGTACCCCATCTTTAGCAAAAAATAAATATAAGGCATATATCAGATAAAAAGATATAGCAATAAGGTATATAGCAGGGTAAAAATAATTAAAAACTGCTAATCCGCAGCAAACAGATGCAATCATGTAAATTGGAACCCAAAGCCATGAATCACTGTCATTTAGATTTACATAAGCAAATAAAATAAAGGCAATGCAAAATATGGAGTTTAAAATACTCAGCAGCATAACAATCAAGTTTATATTTGTGTGTTTATTAACTTAATACAAATAAACAGATTATTAAGCCGAATTAGAAAGATCATCGCTTAATTTAGTTTTTTATTATTTACATTATTAATTGCAGGTGGAGAACGAAATCAGTGGTCTAACACATCATTATATTTTAGAAAATTTTAATATTTCCGGATTAACAATTTCCGGCATATTAAAGCATAATAAAGTAAGTATAGATACAGAAGTAAAGGGGTTTTATGAGCTTTCTCCTGCAGAGATAACGGTTAACTCTGCTGTATTTAGGGATCACTCTGATTTGATAAACAATCAGACAATTACTATTGTACAGACAACAGACCGTGTGATGCTTTCTTGTACTTGCATTTCTGTTTTTAATGGTTTATGTGAACACCAGACAAGGGTAATGTATAACATTATGGATCGGGCTTCACTTCGTATATTTTTTGATGAACCCCTTCGATCTATTAAACTAAGGGAGTTTGCTAAGGACTATGGGTTGGAGAATGAAAAAGATCTGGATACGCATTTTCAAATAGAATATGTTAAAGATAGCCTGAGTATCAGCCCTAAAGTAAAAGCGTTATTTCCTGTTAATAAGCAAACAAAAATAGAGCTTAATGAGACTTTGTTAGCTATTAATGAATTGCCAATGGCAATATCTGGCAGAATGACCAAAAGAGATGTAAAGACCATTATAGTTTTTAGTCAGCACCGCTTTTATAGCCATCTGAATGTTTCTTTATTTGAAGGGCTGGAAGGTAAAGATGGGAAGATTAAAAACCCATTGAAACTGATTGATCCTTCGGCGCTGATCTGGACTTCAGAAAGTAGTGACGAGTTGAAATTCCTACACGGTGTATTAAAGTTTCAGAATAATTATAATGATGAAGCCTCGGCTTCGGATCTTGAGGGACTAAAAGCATTGGCTAAAAATCCGCTTGGCCTGAATGTGTATTTGCACGATTCAAAAGTTTCGGCCAATATCTCTGCAAACTCTATTAAATTGGTGGAACTCCGTATTCTGGGGATCGATTTGCTATTGTCGGTAAGTGAGAAAGGAGATTTTTATGAAGTTTCTGGAAAACTGATCCTCGATGGTTTGCCCATCTTTATTGAGGATCTTGTTATTAAACATCATTATTTTATTCAGCTCATTAACAAGCTCTATCTGATTGATAACCCCGACTTCCTTAGGGTAATTGATTTCTTTAAAAAGCATTACGGTAAGATGTTGATTCATAAAACTAAGTTTGATGATTTTTATGAAACTATACTATCCAGATTGGAGGAAAAGGTAAAAATCAATTACGCTTATTTAAAACCTGCTACAAAGACACAGATTGAAGAAAAGGGATTTGATCTGGAAAATGAGCAGATTATATATCTATCGGAATCAGAAGATTTCGTGTTGATCACTCCTGTAATACGTTATAGCAATACAGAAATTCCTATCCTCTCAAAAAAGCAGATTATTGCAAAGGATAAGTATGGAAATTCCTTTACATTAAGACGTGATCAGGAAGAAGAGCTTCAGTTTATAACAAACATTGCAAAGCAACATCCTTTTTTTGCAGAACAGATAAAAGATGGATTGGCTGCTGATTGTTTTTATATGCACCGTAAACATTTTTTGGATATCGAATGGTTTTTGGATGCTTTTGAGGCATGGCGAAGTAAAGGGATCACCATTATGGGATTTAATAAGCTCAACAACAATAACCTGAGCCAATATAGAGTTGAGATTTCTATTAAGGTAATCAGTGGGATTGACTGGTTTGAAACGGTGCCTAAAGTGGAATCTAATGGTGAGGCCATTTCTTTAAAACACCTGCATAAATCTATCCGTAACAAGAGTAAGTTTATTAAGCTGGACGATGGTACTATGGGTATTTTACCTGATGAATGGGTAGAGAAGTTTACCAGTTATTTTAATGCTGGTGAGGTGGTGGACGAAAGTATTCATACCCATAAGATCAATTATAATATGATTGCTGAGCTTTATGATGAACAGCTTTTTGATGAGTCTGTAAAAGATCAGCTGGCGATGTATCGGAAGAAACTTTCGGGGCCAGATCAGATTACTTCTGTAAAAATATCTGAATCTTTAAACGCAGAATTACGTCCTTACCAGCAAGATGGTCTGAACTGGCTTAATTTTCTGGACGATTTTAATTTTGGTGCTTGTCTTGCTGATGATATGGGCCTGGGTAAAACTATACAGATTATTGCTTTTATACTCAGTCAACGTGAAAAGTCAGCCCACAATACAAATCTGGTAGTTGTTCCTGCTTCTTTAATTTTTAACTGGCAAGCTGAGGTTGCTAAGTTTGCGCCATCTATTAAAATCCGTACCGTTTATGGGGCAGACAGATTAAAGGACATACATGAATTTGATGATTATGAAATTGTACTCACCTCGTACGGCACTTTACTCGCTGATATTCGCTTTCTAAAAGCATATCGATTCAATTATATTTTTCTGGATGAATCGCAGAATATTAAAAACCCCGATTCACAACGCTATAAAGCCGTAAGGCTCTTGCAATCGCGAAATAAGGTTGTTTTAACAGGTACACCTATTGAGAACAATACATTTGATTTGTATGGACAGCTTTCATTTGCTTGTCCTGGATTGTTGGGGACCAAGCAGCAGTTCAAGGAATTGTATTCTGTGCCTATTGACCAGTTCAAAGATAGTAAGCGGGCTAAGGAGTTACAGCAAAGAATTAGCCCTTTTATTCTGAGGAGAACAAAAGAACAGGTAGCGAAGGAATTGCCTGATAAGACAGAAATGGTCATTTATTGTGAAATGGGAAAGGAGCAGCGGGAAGTTTACGAAGCTGCGGTACAGGATGTAAAGGATTATATTGAGGGAGTTTCTGAGGATGATTTAAAGAAGAGTAGTATGCATATTTTGCAAGGAATTACGAGGTTGCGACAAATCTGTAATTCTGCTGAACTATTGAAGGATGATAAGTTTTATGGTAATGCATCTTCAAAAATGGAGACTTTGTTGGAACAGATTGAGAATAAGGCATCACATCATAAGATCCTGGTTTTCTCTCAGTTTGTGGGAATGTTGGATCTGATTAAAAAGGAATTACATGAAAGGGGAATTGCGCATGAATACCTGACTGGGCAGACCAGGAACAGGGAGGCTGTAGTTAACTCTTTTCAGGATAACCCTGAAGTACGTGTATTTTTAATTAGTTTGAAAGCTGGTGGGGTAGGACTAAATTTAACCCGTGCAGATTATGTTTATATCGTTGACCCATGGTGGAACCCAGCAGTAGAAAATCAGGCGATTGACCGTACCTATCGTATTGGGCAGGAGAAAAATGTTGTAGCAGTTAGGTTAATTTGCCCGGATACGATTGAAGAGAAGATCATGAAATTACAAGATACTAAAAAAGATCTTGTAGGTGAGCTGATTAAAACAGAGACCTCAATTTATAAGTCGCTTTCCAAAAAAGACTTGCTGGGGCTTTTTTAATGTGAAAAGTTACCATTCTCTTCATCACGGGAACCTTTTGCCCGCTTCGCTAAAAGGGCAAAATTTTCCTATGCGCTTCAGAGAAGGTAACTTTTCAATAGCAGGACGCATAAGCAGGATGGCTTAATTTTCAATTATAGAACTGCTGGAATAGTTGAGTACTTCGTTAATATGTTGGATTAAAAATCAAAAAATGTTGATCAGTTTAGTGTTGATGATTTAATCATTTTTTATTACCAATATAAACAGGTATTTATGAAATTAAAATGTAACTGGTTTTTTCCATTAATTGCAATACCAATATTTATGATAGCGGCCTGTAAAAAAAGTGAAAAGCCTCCAGCAGTAGAACCTCCTCGTACTGAAATTCCGGGCAAGGAAAATCAAGATTGTATTTCATGTAAAAAGGTGAAAACAGCAGCAGATATTGCTGCATTGAGTCTTAAACCCGGAGATACGGTTATGATGGAATCGGGCGACTGGATAAATCAGAAAATAGTTTTTAAGGGAACTGGCACTGCTGAGAAACCAATTGTACTGATTGCAGAAAAGGAAGGCTTGGTGATTTTAAAAGGAACTTCATCACTGGTAATTGATGGAAGCTGGTTAGTGGTTAATGGATTGAATTTTAAGAATGGAGATCTTAGCGCCTCTAAATTAAATGTAGTTGATTTTACTTCTGCATCCAGGCATTGTAGATTAACAAACACTTCAATAGTAGATTATAATCCTGCTGATCAGTCAATAGATTACAGGTGGGTTTCCCTGAATGGTAAAAACCATCGTCTTGATCATTGCTACATTAAAGGTAAAGCACATCTGGGGCCTACCGTAGTCATATGGGGTGCAAATGATGCTTTAAATCATAGGATTGATCATAATTATTTTGGCTCCAGGCCAGAACTTGGTTCTAATGGAGGTGAGACAATCAGGGTAGGAACTAGTGCTTATTATTTAAGTGAAAGCTTAAATGTAATAGAAGAGAATATTTTTGACAAGTGTAATGGAGAAACTGAGATTATTTCTAATAAGATGAGCCGAAATACCATTCGAAATAATTTCTTTTTTGAAAGTAGGGGAACTTTGTGTCTCAGACACGGTAATAATTCTGAAGTGTATGGGAACTACTTGATTGGGAATGATGTTAGCAGCGCGGGAGGAATAAGGATTATTGGAGAAAGCCACCTGGTATATAATAATTACTTACAAGGCATTGCAACTACTGGACAAACGTGTGCGATTTCTATATTGGATGGAGTTCCTAACTCAGAACCAAGTGGATATTTTCAGGTCAAAAATGTAAAGATTATTGGCAATACCATTGTTAATTGTGCACAAGGTTTTGATATTGGTGCTGGAAAAGGAGGGAATAATAGAACAGTTCCTCCAGCAAATTGCACAATCGCAAATAATGTGATGCAGTTGAAAATCGGTTCATCTTTAATAAGGTTTACTGATGTTCCAGAGAACTTTACTTATGCTGGAAACATTGCATTTGGCATGGGCTCTGTTACTGGTCTGCCAACAGGGTTTTTAATTGCTGATACCAAACTGTCTATAAATGAATATGGTACTTATACTGCTGATCCAGCTAGTCCTGCTAATGGGGCTTTTGTAGGTACATATCCATTTTATTCTTCGCCAGATGCAGGTGCAAATAAGCTGGATAATCTCCACAAAAATTTACTTAAGGCGACTGGAATTGGTCCTTTATGGATAAGCGGTTTGGGGGATCAACTACTGATAAAAAGTAATTGATTTTGCACGCCAATATAATTGACAGCTTGGCCAATCTAAGCAATTAAAAATTGGAAACTTATTAGTCAATTGCATATAACGAATATATCCAAATAGATATTGAATTTAACCAAATATAACGATATGAATAAAAATTCTACTAGAGCAATCTCCTGTAATACGAAAGTGTATAGGTTAAAATGGGGTCGGCTAATGCTGATAATGCTTTTCGCAACCCTCCTGCAACTGGTTGCTGCAGAGTCCTACGCTCAGACCATTAAAATATCAGGAGTAGTGACTGATAATAAAGGAGAAACATTGCCGGGTGTAACGGTTAAAGTAAAGGGAACGGCTATGGGTGCAACAACAGGTAATAGTGGTAAATACAGTCTCACTGTTCCTGGTTCATCATCAGTTCTGGTTTTCTCTTACATCGGGTTTTTACCACAGGAAGTAACGGTCGGAACTAAAACAAGTATTAATATAAGCTTGAAAGAAGATTTAAGCAATCTTGAAGAGTTAGTAGTAACTGGTTATGGTGGAGTATCTAAAAAGAAAGATTTAACAGGTGCAAGTTCATCAGTTACTTCAAAAGATATTGAAGAACGTCAACCAATAAATCTTTTCGACGCCTTACAGGGGAAAGCCGCTGGGGTATTGATTGTAAATGATGGTGGTGGAGCTCCTGGCGCTAATGGCTCAATTCAGATTAGGGGTACATCAACTTTAAATGGTGGTAATGGCCCGTTGTATATTGTGGATGGTGTAATCGATGAAAATGGTGCAAACATAAATCCATCTGATATTGCTAATGTGGAGGTATTAAAAGATGCTGCTTCTGCTTCAATTTATGGTTCACGTGCTGCAAATGGGGTAATTTTAATTACCACAAAAAAAGGTATTGAGGGTAAACCAAGGATCGACCTAACCTATAATCATGTATTCGGCCGGTTGTCAAATAGTATTCCTGTAAGTAATTCAGCAGAGGTGAGAGCGTTTAGAGCAATACAAGGAAGAACAAATGCAACGGACTCTATTAACCCAAGTTTTAATGCTGATAATGATCTTCAGGATTTACTGTTGGGTAATTTGGCTCAGAAGAAAGAGATTAAAATGGGTGTTAGCGGTGGTCAAAAAGGATTGAGTTATTATACAAGTTTAAATTATTTAGACGATAAGTCGATTATTCTGAATAGTTGGGTGAAAAGAATACAATCACGGGTTAACGTGATTTATCAACTGTCTCCAAAATTAAAGTATTCAAATAACATGTCTTTCTCCTGGCAAAAAGGAAATCAAACTCCCATTGGTAATACTGTAAAGGTGGTAATCGATAGGCCTGCTTATTCTTTAATTTATTATCCGGATGGTAGTTTAACAAGTTATATTGCTTCCAAAAGAAATCCTATTGCCAACGCATTGTTTGAAAGGGATGAGGATGAAACATATTCAGCACAGCTTAACAATCAGTTAGATTATCAGATTATTAACGATTTGAAATTTACAACCCTATTTAATGCTAAACTAGATAATCTTCAGAATATGTATTTCTCACCAAGAATTCTTTCTGCAAACAAGGATAAGAATGCGGGAAGAAATGAAATGACAAAAACATTTTTCTGGGAATATCAGGCGTTTTTGAATTATAATAAAACAGTTAAAACAGATCATAATTTTACTGCATTATTAGGTTTTAGTGCTGATAGAAGGAAGTTTGACCGTATTCATACAGAGTATTTAAATAGTGTAAGTGAATCGCTTTTAGTAACAATCCCAGATTACCTCACTTCGTCTAAAAGTTATTCAAGTGCCACTGCAAATACAACTGCATCTATTTTTAGTCGATTAGGGTATAATTATAAAGGACGTTATATTTTACAAGGAACGTATCGGAGAGACGGATCATCGAGGTTTGGTCCTGATAATCTTTGGGGTAGTTTCTTTTCTGGATCAGCAGCATGGCGTTTTTCGGACGAGAAGTTTATGAGTTGGAGTAAATCTTTCCTGGATGATGCTAAAGTTAGGTACAGTTTTGGTCAACTTGGGAATGATCGCATTGGAGACTATGAGTCTTATCTTAAGGTCGACTTTTTCGGGAATTATGCAGGTGTTGGCGGTGCAGGATTGTCTAGTATATTAGGCAATGAATCTATCAAATGGGAGACTACTACTCAGAATAATGTTGGTTTGGATCTGACTTTTTTCAAAGGCAGATTAGGATTAACTGCGGATTATTATGTAAAACGTACTGAAGACCTTCTTTATCCGAGAGAACTGGCCAAAGAAACAGGTTTCAGCAAAGTTCAGGTGAATTTAGGAACCATACAAACTAAAGGCCTTGAGTTCGTATTGAGTGGAACCCCTATTACAAATAAGAATTTTGATTGGAATGTAACAGGTAACATATCTTTTGAAAGGGGAAAGATTGTAAAGCTAGCTGATGGTATTCCCTTTTTCCCAGGTAATAAATGGTACGCTGAAGATGGTGGTCGGATCGGTAATTTTTATGGTTGGAAGAATCTTGGGGTATATCAATGGGATGAGTCAAACGCTTATGATGATAACTGGAATAAGTTAACAGTTGTTTTAGAGAATGGTAAACCAAAATATCTCAATGGAAATCCTGTTTATACACTGGATGGGAAAGAATATGTTGGTAATATTAGAAGTAAATACGCACCTGATGGTAAACTAAAAGGTGGAGATGCCGAATGGGAAGACTTGAAGGAAGATGGAGTTATTGATGATGCTGATCGCCAGATCTTGGGAAATGCAACTCCTGATTATTACATGGGGATTATGAACAACTTCCGCTATAAAAACTTCTCACTATCATTCTTGTTTAACGGATCTTTTGGAGGAAAAATCTACAATTCACTATTGCAAACCCAAAACAAACCTTCTAATACAGGGGCAGGCTCTCCGGATATGGTTTATAATTCCTGGAGGAAACCAGGGGATATCGCGAAGTATCCATATTATATTGAAAAGGATAATAGAGGAAATCTTAAAACTGATCAAAATAGTATATATATAGAGGATGGCTCTTTTATTAGGTTATCTAGTGCAAGATTATCATACCGCCTAGATCCAGAATGGACAAAAAGGATATATTTAAAAGGAGTAACTGCATATGTTTATGGTATGAATCTATTAACATGGACAAATTATACAGGATATGATCCTGAATTTAGTACCAATAACCCTTTAACACCTGGTGATGATACAGGGAAATATCCGAAGAGAAGAGAATTTGGTTTTGGTGTAAATGTTAATTTCTAATAGAGATGAAAAAAATAATAGCAATAACAGCTTTAGGGGCCATAATGTTGTTTGGTGCCTGTAAGAAATTTTTAACTGAAGCTCCATTAACGCAGGTGACTTTAGGAGAGTTTTATAAAAGTCAATTTGATGTTGATGCCGCTATAGCAGGGATGTATTCTGCATTTCAGTTACAAATGGTAGGTGATAAACAATACACGGAAAAGTATTTGTATTGGGGGGAGTACCGTGCAGATAACTTTGACAGATTTGTTATCTATACGAAGGATTATGTAGATGAGATTGTTTTAAATAGCATAACTCCAACCAACCAGTTTTCTGACTGGACAGGTCTTTACGCAGTAATTGGCAGAGCAAATAATAACATCAAATATATCCCACAAGCTGCAGCACTAGATCCGAAAATTACAACTAAATTTTTTGATGGCTATATGGCAGAGTCATATGCCATGCGTGCCATGAGTTATTTTTATATTGTTCGTGTTTGGGGTGATGCGGTAGTGAGATTGGAACCTTATGAGGATATTAAAGCACCTTCAGAAGGAGAAAGGGTTTCAAAAGATAAGGTGATCGATGAAGTAATTATTCCGGATTTAAAGAAAGCTTATGATCTATTTGCAACAGGTAATGCACCATCATCTGGTATTTATGGAATAAGCCGCGCTGCGGTTTGTGCTACTCTGGCAGATGTTTATATGTGGAAAAAGGATTATGTTAATGCCATTATATGGATTAAAAACTTATTTCTTGCTAAAAATATTGCTGACCCAACCATTGCAAATCTTGAAGCTACAGCAACCTGGAAGAATGTTTTTACCAATCCGGCAAACAGTAAAGAAGCAATCTGGAGTATACATTGGGATTATCAAAAGAATGGATGTGCATGCATGCAAACATCATGGACTTCTAATAATAAGCAAATCGTAATCGATGAGGATATCTGGGAGAAGTGGTATCAGCCGCAGTATCAAGTTACAACTCGTACTACAGATATTCGTCCTCAACAAACTGCTGATGTGTTTCTTGCCCAAACTAAACCCAACAGAGATCGTTTTATAAAATGGTATAATACTGCCGCAAATCCTACGGCGGCTGATAAATGGCCTGCCTCAAGAGAGCTTGAGCCCGTTTACCTGGTGATGTACAGATTGGCTGATATTTACCTTCTTTATGCAGAAGCTCTGAATGGAAATAACCAATTGAGCGATGCATTGAAGTTTTTGAATATTGTTCGTAAAAGAGCTGGGGTAGCTGAATATTTAGGTACTGATCCTTTGGTTGCTAATAAAGAGGCAATGGAAGATGCTATTTTAAATGAAAGACAATTAGAATTGTTCGGTGAAGGGAAAAGATGGTTTGACCTCGTTCGTACCGATCATGTGAAAGAAGTAATGGACCCTATTCTTAAAAGGAGGCAATTGGATGGCGGAAATATAAATGCTCCGGGATTTATTGATCCAGATAAAAGGGTTTATTGGCCAATTAATAGAAATGTCCTGAACTCAAATAGCAAATTGAAACAGAATCCAGGTTACACAGATTAAAAATTAGAGGTTATGAATAAGATAATTTTATTAGCGAGAATGTTTGCATTCTTATCAATCATACTATTGTCAGGATGTACATTGTTTGATATGGACCTGCAAAAGAAGTATGATTATAAACATGAAACTCTGGATCCACATATTGGTATTTCAGCGAGGCAGTTTCTCGAAAATCGGGGTTCTTATGATCCTGCAGCAAAAGACACTGTTTTCAAGTGGATGAGAAAAGGGCTTGATTATGCCGAAATCGATTATGCAGAATTTGAAAAGTCAGGCAGGACTTTTATTTTCTTACATAACGAAGCAATTATGGTCTGGGATTCTAAAACCAAAAAAGTGACAAAAGGTTTATGGTTTGATTTTCCTATTGTGACGAGTGTTAATCCCACAACTGGAGTACCGGTGACGAGACCCGCCACAGATTGGAAAGATTATCCAAAAGAAGATGTAAGAAACTACTTCCTTTACTTAATGCTGCAGGGTGATTATAATTTTGATAAACTTACAATTACCAATTCTACTGCCCAAACTTTATTGCCTCCTGGAAAAGTGGCGTCCAAGATATCTATGCTTGGTTATTTAAATGGAGGACTTGGCTTTGACCAGGAAGGGAAGATGGATCTGCAATTGGTTAATAATGATGATTTAGCGCCGATATTAATTAATGGTGTGACCAAAAACAGGTCCGGTGGTTATATC
The DNA here is from genome assembly GCF_041645105.1 of Pedobacter sp. Taxonomy (GTDB): domain Bacteria; phylum Bacteroidota; class Bacteroidia; order Sphingobacteriales; family Sphingobacteriaceae; genus Pedobacter. The sequence continues at coordinate 593,035 of NZ_JBAZQQ010000001.1, read as the reverse complement.
ACAACGAATGGTGTGGTACATGTTTATGGTGCTACGGTATACCCATTCAGAAAGCCAATTTAATAAGGTTTGATTTTTTAAACAGCCTCTGTGTATTTTATTTTAAAATTCCAGAGGCTATTTTTTTGTTCATTTTATGCTCTGAATTATGAATCGAATGTTCACATGTTGCCTATTAGGCTTAGTATTTTTTAATGCTTCTTCTTGTAAGAAAAAAACGGTTCCAGTAGATGAAACGCAACCGCCTGTAGTAACTCCGCCAGTGGTTGAACCACCGGAAAATGCAACCGCTCTGCTCTACCTCAATTCCGCAAATAAACTGGCCTATAATAAGTTCGCAAATGAAGGGGAAACGAATAAGGATAATGTTATCCCTGATTTTTCTAATGCTGGTTATAAAGGGGCTGGAGTAGCTTTACCTGATGTCCCTGTTAAGAAAACCATTACTCCGGTTGCTGGTGATAATAGACTTCATATTCAAAATGCAATTGATGAAGTTAAAAATCTTCCTCAGGATGGTAATGGATATAGAGGGACTGTATTGCTGGAGGCAGGTACTTATGAGGTAAATGGAACATTGGTTATTGATAAAAGTGGCGTGGTGTTAAGGGGAGTGGGACAAGGTTTATCGGGAACGGTTATTAAGGCGACTAAAACAGCTGAACATAATCTTATTGAGATAAACGGTTCAGGTTCCGGGATGCCCGAAATTAGTGGTACAAGGAAGAAAATCACTACTGAGTATGTGCCTACAGGGGCAATGAGCTTTGCTGTTGAATCCGTTGCAGGATATACTATTGGTGATCAGATTGCTGTTTATCGTACACCAAATCAATTATGGATCGATGATCTGGCTATGGCACAGTATGGCTGGACTTTTAGTAATTATGCCATTCGGTTTGAACGTAGAATAAAAGAGATTAACGGTAATGTGGTTACCTTAAATGCTCCTGTTGTTGATCCCATGCAGAGCAAATATGGAGGTGGGTATATATTTAAAACGAATATAACTGGTCGAATCAGCAATTGTGGGGTAGAGAATCTCAGATTAGTGTCTGTTTATGCAAACGACAATGATGAGTTACATGGTTGGAATGGAATTGAGCTGAATAGGGCAGAAGACTGCTGGGTAAAACAAGTTACTGCACAGTATTTTGGTTATGCTTGTGTATCGCTTACAGGTATGTCTGTAAACAATACTATTGAAGAATGTGCAATGGTCGACCCCAAATCGCAAACTACAGGAGGTAGGAAGTATTCCTTTAACCTTGAGGGGGGGGCGTCTTTCAATCTTTTTCAGCGTTGTTATACCAGCGGGGGACGGCATGATTATGTAACCGGTTCAACAGTTCCAGGACCAAATGTTTTTTTGGATAGTTATTCTATAAATACAAAGGCAGATATTGGCCCACATCATCGCTGGGCTACAGGAGTTTTGTTTGATAATATTTATGGTGGTCAAATCATCGTTCAAAACCGAAAAGCTATGGGCACAGGTCATGGATGGGCAGGTGCACAAACCATGTTCTGGAATTGTAAATCTCCTAATTATGAGATCAAGGTAGAGAGTCCTAAAGGTGCAATGAACTGGGGAATAGGTTGTGTGGCTGTGAAGAAGAATGGTGCAGGTTATTGGGAGAGTTGGGGAATACCTGTATTACCTAGAAGTTTATATATAGCCCAATTAAATGATCGTCTGGGAAGTGCTGCTGTTAATCAGGTCACTACAGCAGCTCAAAGAAATGGAACAATTTACGAATTGTTGAAAAATTGGGCTGGTGAAGGTAAACTCCCAGCCCAATAAGGTCAGATGCACATGAATAGCCATCTTTAAGATTATCTTAACAGTGCAGAGGCACACCAAAGTAAAGGGGCTTGCCCATGTAAGTCCCCTACATTTCTTTTACGGTCTAAATAGTATTGGTAATCATTCTTCTTGTTGGTACCTTCACACACATCAGTGATGTCATCATTCTCATTAATATAAGTAATCAGCTTAAGCCAGGCCTTACGCGCAGCTTTTCCATATAACTCCTTATCCAACCAACCATTTTTTACACCTGTAATAAATGCAAAAGTAAACATTCCAGTTCCTGAGGTTTCGACCCAGGATTCTGGTTTATCAACCAATTGTCGCCACATTCCATCTTCAGTCTGATATTTCAACAAAGAGCTCATCATTTCTTTATAGCCTTTCATAATTCTATCGTAATTAGGGTTGTTCTTTGGAAGTGACCTTAATAATTCGGCCATACCCACTGCCATCCAGCCATTTCCCCTTCCCCAGTAAAATGGAACATCAGGAGCATGATAAAAAAGACCATTTGGTCTTTGCAACTGATCAAGATAAAATACCATTTCTTTAGCTGCGCGGTCTATATATTTCTGATCGGCCGTAGACCTGAAAGCCTGAGCCTGTATAGCAGTGATCATAAACATATCGTCTATCCATAACCGGGTTTGCCAGGTATAGCCTTGATCATAGTATCCTTGTGATTCTTTGACTACTCTTGGTCCTTCGGGTGGGCCCCATTGTTTGTCGGCAATGGCTAGACCCATATCCAGATATCGTTTTTCTTTGGTTTGTATATAGAGTTCTAATGGAACAGCACCAAATACACAGTAATCTACATGGTCAGGTATTGGAATCATTTTAGCTTCTTCATTAAATAATGGTTCAAAGCGCTTTTGTAACTTCTTAATAAGTTGTTTATTCTTACTTTCTCCCGCAAAAGTGAGGGCGCCATACCAGGTGCAGCTTTCAGGGTAGGTAATCACCCGGGGAGGGGTAGTTCTGTTGAAATTGGTGTGTGGAGTAACATTAAAATGTTCTGCAATCCTATTACCGATTTCCTTGGGTGAAGTCCCTTTTGGCCAGTTTTTTAAATCGGCCATTTTAGATTGAGCATAAATTCCTTCAATATTGCTAAAAGTTAGGGTAGCTGTAATACAGAATATACTTAGAATGTGTTTTTTGTACATAATTACGTGTTGCTTTCTTATGTTTTGATTGGCTGTTTGTTAATTATCCAATTAAAGTTAAGGTTTATAGAAAGCTTTAAAAATCGTGTCATGACAGTTGGAACTGTTATAGCCGCATTTTGAAGGGAAATTGGAATTTATGGGTAAGATCGCTGATAACAAGGCTAATATGGAACAGTAATTTTTTATGAAATCAGTATGCTATTGTGATGTAAATCGAGAAATTGAATTAATTATGTAAATTAAAACCGTAATTGCTCATTTTAATGTTAAAGTATATGAAGAAGTATTTTGGTCTGGCCTTTATTATGGCTGCATCGGTAAGCGCTCAAGCTCAACATCGTATTGAAAAGATCTGGGAAACGGATAGTGTAATTAATATGCCAGAATCGGTATTGCCGGACATAAAAAATAAAGTGCTTTATACCTCTGTTATGGGAAACAGTCCGACTGATAAGGACGGCATTGGTGGGGTGGCTAAAATTGGGTTAGACGGTAAAGTTATTGATCTTGATTGGATTACAGGGTTGAATGCGCCAAAGGGACTGGCAAGATTAGGTAATACAATGTATGCCGCAGATTTAACAGAAGTGGTAATTATTGATATTGCTAAGGCGAAGGTGATCAAGAAGATTCCTATTGAAGGTGCCGTGTTTTTAAATGACATCACGGTGAGTGACAAGGGAATAGTATATGTTTCTGATACAAGGAAAAAGCTTATTCATAAAATTGAAAAGAATATCCCTTCTGTATATATGGAAAATATAAGCGGAGTAAATGGCCTAAAAGCCATAGGTAATGATCTTTTTATTGCTGGAGGAAAAACGGTTATGAAAGCAGATTCCAAAAAGAACGTGACCAATATTGCCGAACTCCCTCATGGCGGCGATGGTTTGGAACCCGTGGGTAATGGAGACTTTCTGCTAACAAGCTGGAGCGGTTATGTATATTATGTATATGCAAATGGTAAATATGATCTGTTGTTGGATACCACTAAAGAAAAGATAAATACAGCTGATCTGGGATATGACCCCGTGAAGAAGATTTTATACATTCCTACCTTCTTTAAAAAATCGATAATGGCTTATCAATTGAAATGAAATGAAAGTGTTGATTAATCAAATGAAAGCGATTTAATCTTTTTTTAACAGAAATTTTATATTAAACGATCGGATTCGTAACTTGAAAACCTGAAATTAGAAACTTAATAAAACATTAAGTAATAAACACACACAAGTTATTAATTATGGAATCCAGAAGAGAATTTATTAGGAAATCTTTGTTGCTATCAGGGGCAGCAGGGTTATCTACTATGTTGCCTGCATCTATACAACGTGCTTTGGCAATTGATCCGAAATTAGGCAGTACCTTTCTAGATGCCGAGCATATTGTTATTCTTATGCAGGAAAACAGGTCATTTGATCATTGCTTTGGTACTTTACAAGGTGTAAGAGGATTTAATGATCCACGTGCTATATCCTTGCCCGATCAGAAACCTGTATGGATGCAAACAGATGCACTTGGAGATACTTATGCTCCATTCCGGTTAAATATAAAAGATTCTAAAGTAACCTGGATTGGCTCTTTGCCTCATTCAAGGGCTAGTCAGGTTGATGCCAACAATAATGGGAAGTACGACCAATGGCTGAACACTAAAAAGTCTGGTAATAAAAAATATAATGGTATGCCTCTTACTTTAGGGCATTACAATCGTGAAGATCTGCCATTTAATTATGCTATGGCAGATGCTTTTACTGTATGTGATCAGAACTTTTGTTCGGGTATGACCAGTACGACACCCAACCGTTCTTTCTTCTGGACAGGTAAGGTTAGCTATGACCTCGACGGCTTACAGAAGGTGAATATTAGAAATGATGATTTTAGTTATGGTAAGTTGCCATGGAAGACTTTTCCTGAACTATTACAGGAAAATAAAGTAGCCTGGAGATTCTATCAGAATGACTTGAGCTGCGGTGGCGGATATAAAGGAGAAGAACGCGCCTGGTTGGGGAATTTTGGGTGCAATCTGCTCGAGTTTTTTGCAGCCTATAATGTTAAGTTCTCTAAACGTAATGTAGAAAATCTCCAAAAACTTGTTGACACACTTCCTGATGAAATCAATAAGTTACAAGAGGCAAGTCCTTCTTCTGAGGCTGCGGCAAAGAAAATACAGGCAGACCTGAGCCATAAAATGAAAGCATTGGATAATGCAACTGAAGAGTTAAAAAAATGGAGTAAGGATGCGTATAATAAACTCACAGATCAACAAAAGGAATTGTTTAAAAATGCTTTTGTCATTAATTCTGGTGATCCAGGTTATAGAGAGATAACAACATTGACTTATAATGATGGGCAAACCAAAAGAGAGGTTACTGTTCCTAAAGGTGATGTTTTACATCAGTTCCGTACTGATGTAAATACCGGTAAATTACCTGCGGTGTCCTGGTTGGCAGGTCCCCAGAATTTCTCTGATCATCCTAGTGCTCCATGGTATGGTGCCTGGTATGTTTCCGAAGTGCTTGATATTTTGACTAAAGATCCTGAGATATGGAAAAAAACCATCTTCATAACTACTTATGATGAGAATGATGGTTATTTTGATCATGTACCTCCATTCTCAATTCCTGATGAAAATAAGCCTGAAACGGGCTTGGTCTCTAAGGGCATTGACACTGAAATAGAACATGTAAGATTAGCTAATGAACTGAAGCAAGGTGTTCCGGAAAAGGCAGCACGGGAAGCACCCATTGGTTTAGGATTTAGAGTTCCGATGTTAATTGCCTCGCCCTGGAGCAGGGGAGGAAGGGTATGTTCTGAAGTGTTTGACCATACTTCTACCTTGCAATTTTTGGAGGTGTTTTTTAGTAATAAGCTGAAAAAGGAAATTCACCTGAATAATATTAGCAAATGGCGTAGAACTATTTGTGGTGATCTGACTTCAGTATTTAACCCTTTTAATGGAGAGAAACCAAGTAAAATAAACTTCCTGGACCGTAATAATATGGTTGAAACGATATATAATGCAAAGTTTAAAGCTGAGCCATCTGGATTTAAGAAATTGTCGGCAGCTGATATCACTACTTTTAAAGCTAACCCACGTGGAAGTGATGTGATGTCTGTTCAGGAAAAGGGTATCAGACCTTCTTGTGCACTCCCTTATGAAATTTACTCGGATGGGAAATTGACTTCAGATAAAAATGCTTTTGAGATCAAATTCAAAGCTGGAAATGTTGTATTTGGCAAAAAAGCTGCAGGTGTACCATTTACGGTTTATGCACCTGTGAAATTTAAAGATAATAAAACCAGCGAAATTTGTAGAAACTGGTCATTTGCAGCAATTGCAGGAGATACCTTAACGTATAGCTGGCCGGTAGAGTACTTTGAAGGTGGAAATTATCACTTGAGGGTAAATGGTCCAAATGGATATTTCAGAGAATTTAAAGGAAATGCTCAGCTCAGTGGACTAACAGTACTTTGTACTTATCACCAGGTTAATGGGAAGTTGACAGGAGGTATACTGTTAAAGCTAATAAATAAGCAGACTAAGCCATTGAGTATTACAATTAAAGATCAGGGTTATGGAAAAGCGGCAATTAGGAAGAAAATTGCAGCTTCTGGTACTGCAGAGCTTGTTCTTGATCTTAAAAAAAGCCATGGCTGGTACGACTTTAGTGTGTTAGCTGATGGCCTTGATGCTTTTGAAGAGCGCTATGCTGGAAGGGTAGAAACTGGTGTGGAAAGTTTTAGTGATCCGGTTATGGGAGGAATTCTTTAGAATATTTACCAATGATAAATAAGAATGTTTAAATTGGTAAATATTCTAAAAGAGATCAGTTATGGCTAAAGAACATCAATATCAAGCGACACTTACATGGGCAGGCAACAAAGGCTCGGGAACAATGGATTACAGGTCATACGACAGAAGCTATATTATTTCAATTGATAATAAGGCTGATATACTCGGGTCGTCTGACTCAGCATTTCTTGGTGATAAAACCAAACATAATCCTGAAGACTTGTTGTTGACTTCCATTTCATCATGCCACATGTTGTGGTATCTGCACCTTTGTTCTCAAAATGAGATCATTGTGATGGACTATAAGGACACTCCTGTTGGCAAAATGACAGAAAATGCTGATGGAAGCGGGCATTTTACAGAGGTAGTACTCTATCCGGTTGTGGTTATTACTGATGAATCACAAATTGAAAAGGCTAATGCTTTGCATGATGAAGCACATAAAATGTGCTTTATTGCTAATTCCTGTAATTTCCCAATCACTCATCAACCAAAATGTATAGTTGAGCATGGTTAATATAAAGCGTATTGGTGTATTCGCACTTACTGGTGCAGGGCTAATGATAGGTTTTGGATTCGGAAATGGAACTAATGATGTAGCAAATAGGAGTCCTCAGGTTACTATAGCTCATCAAGAGACAGTTTTACTTGCGGATCCGGCAACAAATTATAAGAATCTTTGTGCCGGTTGCCATGGCGAGAAAATAGACATGTTTGTCGACCGTAAATGGAAATTTGGCAATAAAAAAGAAGATCTGGTTAAATCGGTTACATTCGGTCATGCCAATGAAGGGATGCCTGCTTTCGGTGAAAGCTTAACAGATAAGGAAATCAGTGGCCTTGCCGACTATATCCTGAATGGGATTAAGAATGTAGATAAGTATACGAAGACTGCTACTGAACCCATCTCTGATGTGTTTAAAACAGAGGAAATGACCATAAAGCTGGAGACTGTTGCAGAGGGATTGGATATTCCCTGGGGAATGGCGTTTTTACCTGCAGGTGAAATGCTTGTAACTGACAGAAATGGGAAGTTTTACAAGGTGAAAGCAGATAAATCTTTACAACTTATAAATGGTACACCACAAGTACTTGCTAAAGGACAAGGAGGATTGTTGGACGTTGCTTTAGATCCAAAATTTGCTTCAAACAAACTGATATACCTTTCTTATTCTAAATCAAAGAATGTGGATGGTGCTGTTTTGGCTACAACGGCCATTATGCGCGCAAAACTGGATGGAAATACATTATCGGAGCAAAAAGATATTTTCGTTGCAGAACCATATTCTAAAACCCAACATCATTATGGCTCAAGAATGCAATTCGGTAAAGATGGATATTTGTATTTCTCAGTTGGTGACCGTGGAAATGAACAAGGAAATCCACAGGAGATAAAAGGAAATAGTCTGGGTAAAGTACACCGGATTAAAAGCGATGGTAGTATTCCGGCTGATAATCCTTTTGTAAAAACTCCGGGTGTTAGCCCTTCAATCTATGCGTATGGCCATAGAAACCCGCAAGGCATGACCATTCATCCGGTAACGGGTAAAATATGGACTAATGAACACGGACCGCGTGGTGGGGATGAAGTTAATATTGAGGAGCCGGGTAAAAACTATGGTTGGCCTGTTATTACTTATGGTATCAATTATAATGGAAAGCCTATCAGCAACCTTACTGCAAAAGAAGGGATGGTACAACCTATTCATTATTGGATACCTTCAATAGGACCTAGTGGATTAGCAATTGTAACAGGCGATAAGTATAAAAACTGGAAAGGTAATTTGCTTTCAGGTTCCTTAAGGTTTAAATTCCTTCAGCGTTCTGTGCTTAAAGATAACAAGGTTGTGAAAGAAGAAATCCTATTTAAGAATATTGGAAGGGTAAGAGATGTTAGAATGGCTCCTGATGGCTTTATTTATATTGCTGTTGAGTCGCCGGGTAAAATTTATAAATTGGTGCCTCAGTTATAAGAGATACCCAAAAACAAAACTGGTTATATGATTTCATACAGCCAGTTTTGTTTGAATATATAAAATTTATTTCTTTAAAAGCAGTTCAATCATTACAGGGAAATGATCTGATGGATATTTTCCGTCAAAATTATCTGTAATAATATTATGGCTTTTTACAGTATATCCATTCCCGGTTGATAGGAAAATATGATCTATTCTTGTTGTCGTATTGCTGTTTAAATCGTAATTATTATGTGTTCCCCTGTCTTTATTGGCATGGCTTTGTGCAAGATTATAACTATCTTTTAGTAAGCCTGAGTTCATTATTCTGGAATAATTTACACTGGTTTGGTTAAAGTTGAAGTCACCAGTAAGAATAACCGGATATTTAGCAGAAACAGCAGGAATTAACGATAACAGCATCTGAACACTTAGATCTCTTGCTGTAGTTCCAATATGATCAAGATGAGAGTTTAGAACTGTGAATATTTTACCAGTTGTTTTATCTTTCATTAAAGCACGGGTACATATCCTGGGTGAATAGGCATCCCAGCCAATACTACCTGGCGTAGCACTATTGGGAGAGTACCAGAATGTGCCCCAGTCCAGGATTTCAAACTTATCTTTTTTATAGATGATAGGTGTGTAATGCTGTCTCAAGTTACTGGTTTCGCCAGTAATGCTTACACCTACATAGGCATACTGAGGTAATAATATTTTCAGATCATTTAGCTGTACCAGGTAAGGTTCTTGTGCACCAATGATATCAAAATCATGTTGCTCTACCAATTTTTTAAATATGTCTTTCCGGTTATTCCATACACTTGCAGGTGCCTGAACTGTATTGTCATATTGAATATTGTAGCTGGCTATTCGGAGTGGAGCCAACCATTGATCATTAGGATCACTTTCTTTTTTACCACAAGCGTATAAGCAGCAAATGATTAATGCAAATAAGTATTTTTTCATGTTCTTTATATGGCTATTTGTAGTAAACTGCGAAATCGTCTATATTCAAGCGACCATTAGAAATATCAGGGTTCTTAGAGCCATCTCCTAAACCTATTTTGTTAATCCTGAAACGAACACGCCCTTCAATTTCAAGGTCAAATACAGCTTCTGTATATTTGTTTTTATTAGTCGCAACAATCAAGTCGCCTACAGCATGCCAGTTTTTACCTTTGTCTGTTGAATATTCCAGCTGGCACATACTTGGTTTGTCTAATGCGAAACATTTGTACCAGAATGAAACTTTTGAAGCTCCTTTTGGAAGGTCAAACATCATTTGCGCATAGGCTGATGTTGTATGATTCATCGCCATACGGAGTGCATGAGTCCCTGTGGTTGGGTTTTCATATTTCTGACTTTGAATAACAGCATTATCCAGTCTCCATGTGCCACTAGGTAAGTGTACATCATCAATCTGGTAGTTTAGTTTATTGTCTGATTCAAAACTTTCCGGGAATTTAGCATAGAGTTTATTTTCTTGTGAAAAACTGGAAAATGGTAAAATAAAAAGTAAAATTACCACTGAAATCGTTATTCTTTTCATAATTGTTTATTGTGATTTAACAATGTTTGTCTGGTATAATGCGGGAGTATTGAATGCAGTTTTCCAATACTCCCTGCATTATTTAGTTCGTTGGTTGTTTATATACCGAGAAGTCATCAATGTTTAAACGACCATTTCCTGCACCTGTTGCTACTTGTCCCTTTCTGTGAATTCTGAACCTTACTGGAACATTGAAATCTACAGGGAATGTAGCCAGTGTTGGAGTGTAGACCGCCTGAGTGATTGGGTTTCCTGTTTGTGTCCAGGTTGTACCTTGATCTGTTGAATATTCCAATACAAAAGTACAGGCAGCACCAGTAGCGGCAGTACCCCATGCACCATAGTAGAAACTTACTTTGGAAGCATTTGGAACATCAAACTCCATACCCAGGTAAATTGAGTAGTTAATATTAAAATTACTTCTCCAGGCATATCGGCCACTCACAATTTTGTCAACTGCATCCCCTCTGAATCCACTATCATTAAATTTCCATTGACCGGTTGATAAATTGATCACATTGGTTCCTGCTTTATAAACATTGGCAAAATTGGGATCTGTAGTTTCAAAGGTTTCAGGAAAACCTTGATAGATTATTCCACCTGTACGGTACTCTGGAAGTGACTTTAACTCACCAAAGAATTCTTCATACTGATCATATATCTCATCATTTTTTAATAATAAAACCGTTTCATTATTGTTATTTAAGGAGTTTCCGGTGAATGATAAAGTTCCTGTGATCACAACTTTAGAAACTGAGCCATCGAAGGTGCCCTTTATAAGTGTAAAACGATTATCCATATTGGTTAATGGCCTGTTGTTATCATTCACATTTAACATACGAATAAAACCACCATTAGATTCCAATGCTTCAAAACTGGATTGTGTAGCTGAGATATTACTTTTTATCACCAGTTCTACTTTTGCACCGGCCTGTTGTAACTGAACCAGTTTGGTAAGAATAGCGATGCGGGTATTGTCCCAAAATGACATGGCTACTTTTATTTCTGCAGTTGCAGGGTTACTGATCTTGTTAAGCAGATCAAGACTTAAATCTCCACTTATTGCAGCCCCATCATTTCTTTGTGGTAAGAAATAAGCTTCTATGCCATCTGGCACTGATTTGTAAGTTGCGAAATTATAGTCTTTCATTCCAGATATGGCCCTGTTTTTTAGCTCATTCCAATAAACAAGATAAGCATCATATAGCCCTTCATGAGAAAGCGTAAGTGCATCATGGCCCATATGTGAATCTGTTTCCGTAAAATTATGAGAGGTCTGAAATACAATATGCTGCTTAATTCCTGAGGTGGTTTCAATTTCACTGAACAAAGCAAACTTGTTTTCATTTAGGGCAGCATCAGCAATGTCATTATTAGTGTCCCAAACCTGAGTATTACTTAAAGCTGGATTTCTTAAAAAGTTCAGTGCTTTAGGATTGATACGTTGACTTTCCAACCTGCTCATATCAACCAGAATACGTAATTGCACCCCTCTATTGTCTGCTCTTTTAAGAGCGTCAAGCACATCATCATGGTTAATCTGATAAACAGAAATGTAAACAAATGTACCTTCATTACTTGCGTCTAGTAGTGAAATCAATCTACTTAAAATTCTATTTGAGGCCTGATTTGTACTGAAACTCTCTTTTTCTGTAAAACGAGCTTCTGGGAATGTCATATCTACAGGCATAAAAGTGGTATCAGCTACTTTGGTAGGGGTATCATCAGATGTCGTTTCCTCTATACGATGGTCTATTTTTTTGCAAGATATGGTGGCCAAACTTATTAACGATAGTAATAAGGACCAGAAAAATACTTTTTTCATTATCATATTATCTATAAGGTTGATAAACAGCAAAGTCATCAACGTTTAACCTTCCGTTACTTATGGTAGAAGTGCTTGTTCCTAAGCCTAGTTTATTGATACGGAACCTTACGGGTACATTTATATCCAGCATAAATGTTTTAAGCTTAGGTACAGCAGTGGCATCCGTAATATGCTCCCCGGTTTGTTTCCAGGTGGTACCCTGGTCTGTGGAGTACTCCAATCTCCAGGTAGAACCCGGATCTCCACCCCATATTGCATAGTACAAAGTAACTTTGGAGGCTCCGTTAGGAACGTCAAACTGCATCTGACCATAACATGAAGTCGTGTTGTTCAGGTTAAACCTGATGGCATTTTTACCGGTAACAATCCTATCTGTGGTTTCATTTCTAAGTCCCGCATTGTTAAATTTCCAAAGACCGGAAGGGAGAGGTACAGTGAATTCACCTGCGTTGTATCCAACTGTTGTTTCAAAGCTTTCCGGGAATCCAGGATACACTCTTCCACTTGGGTTTTCTACATCGGCAATATTTCTTATTCGTATTTCGACCCCGTTCGGTTTGCCTAAAGCAATACCTGTAAATGAAGCGTTATTGGGGAGTAACTGATGAGCAAATGAAGCATTGGCTGAGGTATTAAGCGTAACATCAAAGCTAAGTTCTTGCATTGTTTTTTCGCCACTAAATGTTTCACCTGGGCCTGGTTGTGGAGTAATGTCACCTAATACCTGGACTAAAGTATTCTCGTACCTGCTTAGGTTATTATATAAATTGGTAATGCTTACCGGTTGCGGTTTTACTTTTTTGTTACTGCTGATTTTGATTATTTTATCCGCATCAACATTTCTAATTTGTAATAAACCCTGGAAGCGAGTAAGTAGTTTGTTACTTACATTAATCACTACTGAATCACCTAACTTATATTTATCAGCGTCACTTACTTCAATTGCTATACCATCTAACTGATTTTGTATAATGATATATCCAGGCAGGTGATTTTTGTTGTCTATATCAGAAATAACCACCCCGCTTATCCTACTTTCGGATAGGGTGATATCTATATCATGATACAGCAGTTTTATGTTCTTTAAAGAGAGCGGATCTGCGTGATACACATCTTTTTCGCAGCTGGAAAATAAGGCTATTCCTGCGAGCAGTGTATACAGATATTTTTTAATCATCTTCATACTATGTTCTTTTATTGATTAGAGAATAGTTGTGAACTATTGCATCCACCATACTTTTACATTTAGGTTATCTCCGCCAATTCGGGCTGCTACTTCGTCATAATTTGCTTTGTTGTAAAGCGCTGCGCTAAGCGGGTATTGTAAACGGGCTGGTGGGCGACCATCATTTTGCATATCAGGACCTGTAACCAGTGTAGGGAAACCAGTTCTTCTGACATCATGCCATTGTTGAAATCCATTTTCGAACAAGGCCACATATTTTTGTCCTATGATGCGTTCTAATGTACCATCGTATTTTACATCATTATGGTTTAAAAATGTAGTAGCGTCTGTAATGCCCCAATAATTAAGTGAGGCAGTGATACCATTTTCATAGTTTGTTTTAGCATTGCCTGCCACATAACCTTTTAATATAGCTTCTGCCATCAGAAATTCCTGTTCAGAATACTGCATAATGTCGCCGAAATATTTAGAGCGTTTTAAGGCTAAAATAAAAGTAGAATAACTTCCTGTGCGATAGGATGGATCTGATGCAGGGTATCCTACAGGCAGCCCTACATAGCCATTGCCTACCGTTGTAGCCCATAAAGGGAGCCTGGGGTCATTTGTTGAGGCCAGTTTTCCTATAAAGGAATGAGAATACATGATCTGTCCATTGAAGGATAAATCCCGGACATCATAAAAGGCGTTGACAAATGGAGTGATGTTAGTATAAACCAATGTAGCTCCATCTTCATTGTTCCTCATTAATGGATATTTCACAGGATTGGCCAGTAGGGCTCTTAGTTTATCCTGATAAACCGGACCTTTTTTCTCTACCCGCATCAATAAACGTAATGAAAGTGCATTGGTAAAGCGTTTCCATTTGGTTACGTTGGCTGTTACATTTGCATTGTATAGGATGTCGTCGCCTGTTAAGGGTTTACTAAGATCATATAAATCATTAGCACGTTCTAGGAACACAAATATGGAATCGTAGATTTGTTTTTGTGTATCAAACTTTGGGGTCGAGTTTCCTTCGGCGCCTTTTAGTGCGTCAGAGAATGGTACATCACCATAAATATCCGTGATCTCGGAAATGAGCCATGCTTCCAAAGTATAGGCAATGGCCGTGTAATTACGATCTCCTTGTTGTGTCCCTAGTCGACGCATCTCTCTAAAGTTTAACAACTGTCTGTATGGTGTAGCCCACATGCTGTTAAATGTTGATGAGTTGATTTGGTAACGGTGTATCTGATTGTTGCCTGTAAGCTCACGTAAAACTGCAACCTGGGCAAGTTGTTGATTGATGGTATGTGCCTGTCTGCTGATATGTGTTACTGTCTGATATAGGGAGTTGTTCAGAAACGATGATGCACCAGGATTTGTAATTCCCTCTGGATTAACCCGCAGTTCATCTAAGCCAGTTGTACAGCTATATAAGGAGGTGATTGCAGCTAGCAGGCAGATGATAATTCTATTCTTTTTCATAATCGTCTGAAATTAAAACTCGATATTTAAACTAAGACCAAAGGATCTTGTTGATGGGAATTGTCCAATCTCTATACCTGGTAATACCTGCGCACTGTTCAGTGTAGCAGTTTCTGGATCAAAGAGTGGGAACTTTGAAAAAATCAACAGATCGCGACCGGTAAGTGCTACGCTTGCACTTTTAATAGCATGCCATTTTATGTATTTTTTTGGCACTTTATAGCTTACACTAACTTCTCTTAGTTTTAAAAATGAAGAAGAGAATAAATTGGATTCCATTACGGTGTAATTATAATATTGGGCATAATATAAAGCTGCAGGAACTCTGGTTGTATTTGTAGAGAAGCTGCCGTCAGTATTTTCTACTACACCTTTTCCAACAATACCATTTTCTCGACCAGGAAGAGAATTGGTCAGCTTGCCACCAAGAGAAAGGGTAGCATGAGAATAAGACATCATTTTTCCACCTACACGTGCGTCAAGCATAACTGATGCTGTAATACCTCTCCAGCTTAAACTGTTTTTTAAACTAGCTGTAAAATCAGGATTGGTATTGCCCCAGTTTTGAATCTCATCTGTATATACTGGTAAACCGTTCTTGAAAATCATTTGTCCATCAGGAGAACGTTTAAATCCAAGTCCGTACAATTGTCCTAATGCCTTGCCTTCTTCTGCAACTAAGTAAAGATTTGCCCATGAAATCTGATATAGGTTTAATTTACTCTCAGCACCTAAAGCAGATGCTACATCAACCACTTTATTACGGTTGGCTGCAAAGTTCACATTCACATCCCATTTTAAGCCACTGTTGCTTTGAACAGGTGTTCCTTTTAACTGAATTTCAATCCCTTTGTTTTGTACTTTACCCACATTTGTCATTGCTGAGGTATAGCCGCTTGATGGTTCAACTGGTAAATTGATAATCTGATTGCGTGTACTTCCTTTATAAATGGCAACATCTAAACTCAACCTGTTTTTAAATAACCTTAAATCAAAACCAGTTTCATAAGCATCGGTAAACTGAGGTTTTAAGTTTGAGTTTGGCATAGTTCCGGGAGTGGTTAAAGATCCCGGGAAATCTGTTTGTCCATAGTTATTTAAGAATGCATAAGGACTTTTAGAATCGACACCAGTAGAAGCAAAGGAGCCTCGTACTTTAGCAAAAGAAATCCATTTTGGAAGCGTTAGTATTTCTGTTAGCAATAAGCTGGTATTTACACTTGGGTAAAAGAATGAAGAATTGTGAATGGGTAAGGTAGATGACCAGTCATTACGTCCGGTTAACTCCAAAAATACCTTACCTCTATAATCAAAATTAGCAAAACCATATAAACTGTTCACCATAAATTTCTGTCTGTCACTTCTTGGTACAACAGGGTCACGGCTATTGGCAATATTGTAAACGCCAGGCAATGTTAACCTGTCGGCCATCATATTGTCATACTTATAGTCGTTGTAACGCTGGTTTCCTCCAACACTAACTGTATATTTGATTCTGCCAGGCAAGGTGTTTTTATATTTCAGTAAGAAATCTGTATTAGATTCAATACGGAATACATTCTGTTGCCTGTACATGCCTTCTTTCCAGCGGTAAGTGCTTTGTGGACGCTGTTGAGAACGGAATTCGTAGCTCATATCGGCACCTGAGCGTAAACTGAAATCCAGATTATTGTTTATTTGCATACTTGCCTGTAAACTACCTATCATATTATGGCGGTCACTGGCATTTGTCATTTCATAGGCAACAACATAAGGGTTGTCTAAGCCACTCCAGAATGGAGAGAACTCTTGAATGTTTTCCAGTCCTGGCATCCATCTCTGTTTATACCAATCTATATTTACATTGGGAACCTGCTGAATCATGAAGTACATAACTGTTTGGTTATTATATCCCTGACTTGGAAGGTTATCTGTGAATTTACGGGTGTAATTTGCTTTTCCGTTTAATGTGATACGGGAAGAGATTTTACGGTTACCGGAAAGTGAGAGTAACATTCTTTCAAAACCAGTATTTGGAATAATCCATTCGTTTTTATGATATGCTGCAGACGCTCTGAATCCTTCTCCTGCAATAGCAACGGAGTTATATTGTGTAATCGCAGGTTTAAAGAATCCTGAATAGGCTTCTTTATTCGCTACCCATGGTACTCGCTCTGTTCTTGGTGCTGTAATAGGATTAGAATATGTATCTGTATCATAAGGAGAGTGAAATTGGAAATAAGGTTGTCCTAAGAACCTGGGGCCCCATGCCCCCGTTGTTCCTCTGGTACTATTTCCGTCAACACTATTTAAATATGAATACCAGTTTTGTCCAACTGTACCTTGTCCATATTCGAATTGATAATCTGGATAATTGTTGACTTCATAATAAGTGAAATGGCTGCTTACATAGATACCTAGTCCTGGTGTTTTTTTGCCAGACTTTGTCGTAATAATAATTGCACCATTTGAAGCTCTTGAACCATAAAGAGCAGCAGCACCCGGGCCTTTTAAAACTGAAATGTTTTCAATGTCTTCTGGATTAAGATCGGTTAGTGAGCTGCCAAAATCAACTGGACTATCAGAGCCAATAATTGGCCCGTCACCTGTTCCTGTTTGTGAACTGCTGATGGGAATACCGTCTACCACAATCAGCGCGCCACTGCCTCCTAAAGCGAGTACATTATCACCTCTTAAAATAACATCACTGGTACCTAAAGGTCCACCAATTTTGTTCAGGTTCAAACCAGCTACTTTACCAGATAGCGCATTTAGCCAGTTGCTGGTTGGCGAATCGGAAACTTCTTTTCCATCTATTTTTTGTGCTGCGTAACCTAGTGCTTTCTCTTCTCTTTCAATACCGAGTGCAGTTACGATTACTTCGTTGAGTTTTTTTGTTTCGGGTTGTAGACGTATATCAATAGTAGTGGTTTTGCCGGAAGTGACTTTGACTTCCTTCCGGATTTGTGTAATAAAGGACATGTATCGTATTTCTACAGTGTAAGTGCCGGCAGGGAGAGATACATTATATACTCCATTGTTATTAGCGAGTACGGTACGTTTAAGTTCTGTAATATGTACCGTTGCTCCAGGTATTGGTTCTTCTTTTTCATCTAAGATTTTACCTGTAAGCAGGCCTGGTGTTTCCTGTCTGATACTTACTGTAGGTTTGGTCGCCGATTTGGGTATAGGAAATACCGTGATTTGTTTGCCGATAATCCTATAGGTAAAACCTGACTCTCTAAGTGCAATATCAAGAATTTCTGATACTGCTTTTTGAACAAGGTTTAAGTTAAGTGCTTTATTATTGATTTTTGCGATATGTGCTTCCTCGTAAAAAATCCTATACTCACTCTTTTTTTGAATCTGTTCAAAAACCTCAGTTATTTTCGCGTTTTTTATTTTTATAGTAAGTTTCTGTGAATAGGATTTCCCATAAACAGTAAGGATACTTATAAACGTTAAGATGGTGACAAGCTTGATCATGTGCAATAGGAGCTTATATCTTCTTTTCAGAAAATGTTGGCTTATGCCTGTTTTTTGCATAATTTAGGTGATTGTTTTTAATTAATTGAAACGGTTAATTAAATGAATTATGGGCGGGAGATGTTAGCGCATCTTTCGCCTTTTTTATTAAACATTCTATTTATTCCTGGTTGTTTATCTTTCTTAGTATCCACCCCCTTTCTGTCTTTAATGAGTGGTAACCAGTTGTTAATGCAATAATATCAATAACTTCTTTTATATCATTTTGTAGGGTTAAGCGTCCCGAAAAATATCTATCTTCTTCACTGTCCTCAAGTGCTACGGGTACATTGTAATACCTTTCCAGGGTTTTAAGTAAGTTTTGAAGCGGTTCATTACGGAGATACAGGTAACCTGACTTCCATGAGGTTTGTATTTCAGTGTTTACAGTATGGACATTAAACGGACTTCCATTTTCATAAATGGCCATTCGTCCGGGAATCAGGCGCGTCCTATTCTTATTATTTTCAGCAGATAGTTCTACACTTCCCGTTAACAGTGTGGTTTTTAAGTTTTTTTCATCAGGATAAGCTCTTACATTAAAAGAGGTACCAAGCACTTTTACATCAACATCTTTTACGTATACATGAAAAGGCTGTTCTTTATTATGGAATACCTCAAAAAACGCTTCACCTTGTAGGTACACTTCTCGTTTACTTCCCTTAAATGTATTTGGATAAACCAGGCGTGATCCAGAGTTCAGCCAAACCCGGCTACCATCAGCTAATAATACATCAGCGCGACGGCCATAAGGAACAACAAGTGTACTGTATCCGTGCTCATTCATTTTTAGTTTTTGGTCAGCCTGTTTTTGTGAATCATTATTTATACGTAATTCATCTCCTTCATAGGTAATCCCTGCATTTCCTTTTAAATTGAAACTGCTGCTTTTATCCATTATCAGGCGGGTTTCTTTAAGCCCTCTTATATTGATGTTTTCTGAAGTTGCAAATTGTAACAAATCTTTTTTGGTATCCGCTTCTTTAATATTCAATTTAAATAAAATGCCAATACTGATTAAAATTACAATTGCGGCAGCAGCTCTAAGGAATACCAAAGTTCTGTTTCTCTGTTTTTTATCAGCGGCTATTTTAGCTAACAGATTGTTTTTTAAGCTTATGTTTGTGTCAGTCCAGGCTGAAAAAGCTCTTCCATCATCTTCATTAAGCTGTTCGTACCAATCCTCTACTTGCCTGCGCTCTTCTTCGGAACACTGACCATTTAAGTATTTCTTTACCAGTTCTTCTAATTGATTTTTCACGGCTTTATTGGCTTATATACAAAGAGACAAAGCGAACTGAACTAAGTACTATTGGCAGTCTTATTTATTTTGCAAGATTAAATAAATTGGGATAATCAGATATGATTCCGTCAACGCCCATACTTTTTAATTTTTTAATGCCATCAAGGTCGTTAACAGTCCAGGGAATAACCTTGATTTTTTCATCATGACAAGCTTTTATCAATTCGGGTGTAACGATGTCATACTGTGGACTAAATATATCTGGTTTAAAGCCCAGTCTTGCTATATGTTCTTTTATTGATTTTGTATTTGACTTAAATACAAGGAAAGATGTTTTAACGCCAGGATAACGGGCATGGATTATTTTTAATGCATTTACATCAAATGATTGAATCATGGTGCGATTTTTTATCCCTTTATCAAGGATAACTTTCATTGCCAGATCTACAAATTCGTTTACTGGAGGGTGACCTTTCCCTTTGTATTCAGGATTAGTTTTAATCTCCATGTTGTAGTAAATAGTGCGTTTCTTAATTTTAGCATAAGCCTCTGTCGAGTCTATTAGCTCAGATAATAAAGGTTTATAAGCCGCCATTTTTTTCTGTTTAGGGAAATCAGGATGTGGTTTAAGGCCTACATCATATTTGCGGATGCTATCATACGACATGTTGTACAATAATCTTGAATAACCATCTTTAGAAGTCATCTCCTTCCCTTCTGGCGTAGTGCAGAATTTAAAACCCATGTATGAATCATGAGAAACTACTACTTTTTTATCTTTTGAGATTTGAAGATCCATTTCCAGTGTGGTTGTTCCTAAGTCAATGGTCTGGAGCATACCCTGGATTGTATTTTCTGGCATTAGACCTCGAGCACCACGGTGTCCCTGTGAATCAAATTGGGCTGCTGATGGTTTGTTTTTTTTACTAATACTGCATGATGCCAATACAAGCAGAGCTAATAAGCTGCAGATACTGTTTCTAAATCTCATATTCTTATTTGGTTTTTGTTGGTATGTTTATTTCAAGCATTACAGGGAAGTGGTCTGAAGGATAGATCCCTTTCAGCATATCTGTAAGTATACGGTAGCTCCTAACTTCTATTGCCGGGTTAAGAGAGACAAAAAGGTGATCTATACGATTGGATCCGTTAAGGTCCTGCTTGTAACCATTGTAGGTTGTCATTTCGCTGTTTCTACGGTTTTTAGCCAAATGGTAGCTGTCCTTTATAAGGCCTGAGTTATTTAGTGTGGCATAGTTGGCATGATGCTGGTTGAGGTTAAAATCTCCTGTTACAATAACTGGGTAGCCCTCAGCTATTACCTTGATCTTTGTAAGCAACAACTGCACACTTTCCTGGCGAGCTTTAATACCTATATGATCTAAGTGGTTGTTGAAAAAATAGAATTCTGAGCCACTTTCTTTTTCTTTGAATTTTGCCCAGGTACAAATCCTCATGGAGAAAGCATCCCAGCCTTTACTAGGCACATCAGGTGTTTCAGAATACCAATAGGTGCCCCAATCTAGCACTTCAAATTTATCCTTCTTATAAAAAATTGGGGTATAATGCCTGTTTAATATATCGGTTCCACCTAAGATGTTGATTCCGATATAAGTGTAGCCTGGGATTAATTCTAATAGTCCTTTGATCTGACTAAGGTATGGTTCCTGTGCGCCTACAATATCGAACTGATATTTGTTAAATACCTTGGCTACGCTCGGTAATCTTTTAACCCATGTGTTTACTTTATCTTTAGAGTTGTCATATTGAATATTAAAACTAGCAACTTTAAGCAGTTCAGTTTTTTTTGAGTTTTGGGCCATTGTAGAAATCTGACCTATAAGAAATATAAAAAAAATAACAGCAGCTAATCGTTTCATTATATAATTGGTTTATTGGTTCTTTGTATAAAGAGACAAAGCAATTATATGATGGTACTATTAGAAGATTAAAAATAATTGAACTTTTGTTAAAAAGCTTTTTAGTCTTTTGGTAACGGTGCTGAGTTGGTTTTTAATGGTTTGTTCTGAGGTTTTTAATTGTTCAGATATTTCAGAGATAGATAAATCCTGTTCTTTTCTTAGTGTCCATACCGTACGCATTTTTTCTGGCAGACGATTTATTTCAGCATTTACAAGTTGAGGTAAATCGAGGATTTCCATTTTGCCATTAAACTCATGATCTTCTTCTGAATAAGAGTTCGTATAAACCCTCATGTTTTTTTCACGAGTACTGGCTTGGAGTAGGTGATTTAGGATATGATTTCTTAAAGCAGTAAATAACCATGCTTTGAATGATGTCTTAACATTTAAGGAGGTTCTTTTTCTCCAGAGAGAAGAAAAGAAATCCTGAAATACATCATCTACATCATCCTTGTTTTTTAGTTTTTTGTAAATGGTATAATATACAGCTTCAGAATAACGGGAATAGATCATTTCAAAGGCTTGAACAGAGCCTTCGTTAATCTCTTTAACTAATTGAATGTCTTCTTTCTCGCCGTTCATTGGACGCCTAAATTAAATAAAGTCCTTGAAGCTATGTTTAACATCATGTTAACAAATGAAACATGAATGCCTGCTCTTCTTTATTTCTGTTTTTATATTTGGTTAATCGAAAAACGAAACATAAAGCAAGTATAAGAAATATAAATCGAAATAAAAGAAACAATTTAATTGGCTTAAAATCAGGAGGAATGAACTAGCTGCGGACTTGAATTTATATGTTTTGCCTAGAGGCAATTATATGGATTTGGCATAAAAAAACCGTTTTCAGATGCTGAAAACGGTTTTTTATGGTGGGAGATGAGGGGTTCGAACCCCCGACCCCCTCGGTGTAAACGAGGTGCTCTGAACCAGCTGAGCTAATCTCCCTTGGTTGTGCTTTTTTTATTTTGAAACAGCTAAGCTGCTGTTTTTATGGTGGGAGATGAGGGGTTCGAACCCCCGACCCCCTCGGTGTAAACGAGGTGCTCTGAACCAGCTGAGCTAATCTCCCATGTGTGTTCTTTTGTTTATTAAAACCAGCTGAACATTGCTGTAATTTTTATCGAGGATCCCCTCGATTTGGGATTGCAAATATACATCCTTAAATCATTTTTGCAAAAAAAGATGAACTTTTTTATGAAAGAACATCTTCTAAAATCTGATGAGAACGAATATCTCCAAAAGAAGCTGTGTGTAAGGTGTAGTAAACCAGTATTTTATCAAGGATGCTGCGTCTGGTTTGGTTCTCCATATTTATTTCATTTATTTTTTCAAAAGGGATAGAAAATAAGGAAATGAAGAGTGAAGCATCTGATTTTTCAAGGAAATATGGATGCACAGGAATAGAAGATCTAAATTCGCCTTCCTGTAAATCGAAATAACTTTGATCGCTCTTAGTTTGTGTACTTGGTGCAAATCCTAAAAAGCGGGAAAGCTTAAGTAAAAAAGCAAGGTGGAAGTTTACATTCAATTCTTCAGATTCATCAAACCAGCATACTGAACTAAAAATGAAATCGAATAAATACTCGTCAGTAGTTTGTTGGCGGATACTTTTGTACAGCACCTCATTTAAAAAAAGTACAATAGTGCTTTTAATGATATCATAAGGAATACTCCTGAAAATAGGAGCAGGTCTAAGTTCAGAGACTCTCTGTATACTCGTATTGTTTTTGTGATAAACAATCATTTCAACCAGGTGCAAAGGTTGCAGCATATTCATCCGGATCTTTGCCTTTGGTTTTTTTACCCCGTTAATCATGTACGACTGAATGCCAAACTTCTCTGTGAAGATTTGTACAACAACACTGCTCTCGCTGTATAAAGTCGTTTTTAAAACAATGCCCCTGGTTTTATGCAGCATATTGAAGTATTTTTGGAATAAAAATAACCAGGCCTATCCCTGCTGCAGTAATAGCTGTAATTAGTACAGCCCCTGCTGCTACATCTTTAATGATTTTTGCTTTTGGATGTATTTCAGGAGAAACAAGATCAACCAATTGTTCTATTGCCGTATTAATTAGTTCAGTCATCAATACAAGTCCAATGGAAGCAATGATCCACAACCATTCTGAAGATGATAGCTTAAAGCAATACCCGGAAATAGCAACTAAAAGAGCAAAGGAGACATGGACTTTGAAGTTGAGCTGGCTTTTAAAAGCATAACCCAATCCGGAAAATGCATAGCCAAAACCTTTTATAAACTTCCTCATATCCTCTAAATTGCTTGCGATAACTATATTATACAAAGTAACTCATGCTTTCTTACATATCCAAGTTTCCATAAAACGTTTACCTTTGCTCAATTTCATAAACGAATGTCTGTAGAAAAAAACATCCTTCATCCCAGAAATAAACACCGGTCCAGATATGATTTCCCTGAACTGATTAAAAGTTTACCGGATTTATATCCATTTGTTGCGATCAATGCTCATGGTGATGAGTCTATCGATTTTTCTAATCCTTTAGCGGTAAAAATGTTGAATAAAGCACTTTTAAAACATTTTTATGGGATCTCGACCTGGGATATTCCTGCAAATTACCTTTGTCCTCCTATACCTGGAAGAGCCGATTATATTCATTACATAGCCGATCTGCTTGCAGAAAGTAATGGAGGTATAATCCCCAAAGGGAAAAATATAAAGGGTTTGGATATTGGAGTTGGGGCAAATTGTATTTATCCCATTATAGGTCATCAGGAATATGGGTGGAGTTTTACCGGGTCGGATTTAGACCCCGTAGCGATTAAGTCTGCCAGAGCCATCATATCGGTTAATCCGCAATTGAAAGATGATTTGACCTGCAGGCAGCAGCATAATAAGCAGCATATTTTTAAAGGTATTGTTAAACCGGGGGAACGGTTTGATTTCAGTATGTGTAATCCACCATTTCATGCCTCTGCTGCAGAAGCGCAATCTGGTACGCGGAGAAAGCTGCAAAACCTGGGTAAACACAGAGGAAAAGAACAAGTGCTAAATTTTGGCGGACAAGGAGCTGAATTGTGGTGTGAAGGGGGTGAAATTGCTTTCATTCGGAGAATGATTGAGGAAAGCACAGCTATCGCAGATCAATGTTTGTGGTTTACTAGTCTGGTTTCAAAAAGCGCAAGCTTGCCTTTCATTTACAGTACTTTAAAGACTGCAGATGTAGCTCGGTTAAAAACGATTGAGATGGCACAAGGGCAGAAAGTAAGCCGTATTGTAGCCTGGACTTTTATGGATTAATCCAGCAATAAAGGCTCATCATCATCATCTGTTAAACTTAATTGTATACTATCTGTTCCTGCAATACCCTCAATAGATCCGCGGATGTGGGTTGCATTTAGCATGACTTTCTCTAGTTGCTTTTCCCTGGCTTTCCAGAGCCTTTCCATAGCGTCACGTTCTTTTTGAATAGATAACTTCATGCTCATGAAACCTTCTCTGATGGCTTTCCATTGCTCAGAAAATTCTCTGCTCGTTAGATAATCGTAAAGCATATGCATTTTATCACCGCGGTTTTCCTGTGATTTAGTTGCACTAAAAAGTTTAACAATACCATCCCTAAGAATATACGAAACAGCCTTTACCTCATCAAAAGAACAAATCCATACCCCGTCTTTTTCTCCGAAACAGTCCATTCCTTTAGGGTAAGCCTGGGTTACGATTACAGCGACATCAACCCCCATGCTACGCATGTCTTTTTTAAGTTTCTCAATCCATTCCATCGAGAAGTCTTTTGTACGTTTACTTTCGTAAATGATCTTGCCACAATCCTGGCCAAACTGATTCCGAACATGATGTACACAATCAGCACCACGAACACCCTTTCCAACTTCTGTTACCAGATCGAACGGAAAGGCATTACGTAAAAGCTCTTCCAAAATAAGTTCCTGTACCTCGCCCTGTAACTGCATGGAACCTTGTTCGGCTTTCCGTTTCATTTCTTCAGCCAATTTCTTCTGGTCGTCCAGTTGTTTTTCCAGTTCTTTTACCCTTAATTGGTGCTCAGTATCTTTTAAGTTTGTTTTTTCTGCTTCCTGTTTGCGAATTTGTTCAACCATTTCTCCGCGCTGCTCTTGCAACTTGCGTTGAATTTCAAGTTCCATCTCAGCTTCTTTCTCTTTCATCGCTTGTTCTTTCTTTAAGAAGTCAAGTTCCTTTGAACGAGCAAGTTTTAGTCTTTCTTCGTTTTCTTTATTAGCATTGTCTAGCATTTGAAGCTTGTTTTCAAAGTCTGAAGCGATGCTTTTACGTAAGTTTTCTTCCAAAACTTTTTGCAATTGTTTCTTTTCAGCCTCCATCTTTTCTTCGAAAAGCTGAGCTTGCTTCTTTTTTTCAAACTCAAATGCCTGCTCCTGTTGCTTTTGCTGCTGTGCAAATTCACTCAGTTTTTTGCTGTATTCCTCGTCCTTTTGTTTGGTAAAAGAAACCATCTTTTCACGAAGATCTTTTTTATACTCTTCTGCCATCACTTCCTCGATAGGAAAGGTGTGGGAACAATTGGGACATTTTATCTCTGTAGACATATTATTTGGTGGAATTAAAGGAGAAACAGTACAAATCTAATATTATCTCTTTACAAAGAGACTTTCAGCAAACTTCATCGATACACTTCTGGGTTCTTCGTTTTCAATTTGAAGGTTTAAAGAGCCATCAAAGTCTATTACTTCCAGAACTTTAATTTTTGTGCCTATAGTAATATTTAATTTTTCAAGGTATTGCAAAAAAATGGTAGAGGTATCTTTAACGGCTACAACATGACAATTCTCATCTGCTATGATCTCCGATAGTAGTACCCTGTTAATTATTGGAAAATCGCCATTGGCTTTAGGAATAGGGTCGCCATGTGGATCAAAATCAGGAAATTCAAGGAATTCCTCTAGTTTATTTACAAGTTTTTCTGACTGGATATGTTCCAGTTGTTCAGCTACTTCATGTACCTCATCCCAACTAAAGTCTAATTTTGCATATAAAAAGGTTTCCCATAAACGGTGTTTACGTAAAATAGACATTCCTTTTTTTCTACCCAGTTCAGTTAACAGAATTTTGCCATATTTCTGATAATTTACCAAATCTTTCTCCTTCAGTTTTTTAAGCATGTCGGTAGCTGTCGCCGGTTTAACCCCTAGATAGGCTGCCATTTCATTTGTGCCTGCTTCCGGACGGTCCTCATTCTTGAAGCTCAGCATCAGTAATGCTTTTAAGTAGTTTTCTTCGGTATAAGATAGCATGTACAAATATAAAATAATAAATAATTCAATTAACTTTATAGCATGATTTACCGTACCACGTACCAAGCCGCCAAAATCATTGCACCAAAAGTGGAGGCAATATTTTCGCAGTATCTGGCTACTGCTACTGAAAATGGTGAAGAAGATCTGGCTCCATTGCCAACAGCTAATGTTGCTGAAGCTCTGATTGATGCCGCTTTTTGGGCCAGCCTTAGAAAAGAAGAAGGGCACTCTCCTAAAATATCTTTAGCTTTTTTACCACCGGAACAGGCGGGTAATCCTTTGCTTTTTAAACAACGTTTACCTTTAAACCCTGGGACATTGACTAAAATAGCTCCAGGTGTAGAACGGGCAGGGATCCATTTAGGTATATGGATAGAAGAGGGAGAGTTATATGTATGGGGTACAACGGTAAGCATCCCTAATTTTTGCTTTGTTCTTGATGTTTCTGAACCAGCTTTATTGGTTATCAAACATCGTAGGATTTATGGCTTCGGAAAATTCACAAATATTGCTGTGCTTAAAGGCGACCAGGTAAAAATGGTAGATGGTGATCATGCAAATTTGCCCGATTGTCCACCAATGCTCTTATCTTTACTTGATCTTACTGCTCCTTCATATTGGAATGATTCTGTGAATGTAATGATTCAGCTGGCTGTTTCTATGCGTGCACATGGTCGTGGGGGAACACTCCTCGTTGTCCCAACTGTAAATAATAATTGGTTGCAATCTATTATTAAGCCTATTCAATATGCTGTACAGCCATCGTTTACAGGCTTGTCTAAACTGTTGCAACAGGATAGAAAAGAAGCCAGTCAGATTTTCTGGCAAACTGCTTTAAGACGCGAGGTTGAGCATTTATCTGGATTAACTGCCGTAGATGGTGCAACAATTATTAACGATGAGTATGAGCTCCTTGCATTTGGTGCTAAGATAGGACGGGCAAAGGGCAAAGAAAATATTGATGAATTATCCTTTTCTGAACCTATACTAGGCGGATCAGGAGTGGTTATGCATCCTGCTAAGTTGGGTGGTACCAGGCATCTTTCTGCTGCACAATTTGTCCATGATCAAAGAGATGCCACTGCTTTGGTCGCTTCACAGGATGGACATTTTACCATATATAATTGGTCTCCACAACAAAGCAGGGTACAAGCTTATCGTATAGATACCCTTCTGCTGTAATTTCTTTAAGAAAATATAATAGCAGCGATAATAACGCCGAGAATAAGAGTAAGCATTACAATACGGTCTACATTAATCCACTCTTTATGTGTGATCTGATGCCCCGCTTTTGCTGTTTTCTCTTTTCCCACCGCTTTATGCGCATTCTTCACATGTTCAGAATAATCTTCTTTTCGCCTTGCGAAAATCTGAAAGATCGAATAGTGTTTGACCAACATATTGTAGCAGTTTTAGTAGATGTATGAGAAAGAAAGCAAATTGTGAGCCAGAATATATCAATACTAAGAAATGTTAATAAATTGATTTTGCTATCCTTTTTTCATTTCATTTTCATGAGTTAAATCAATCAATTTGAAATTATTGATTTGATTATCAGTGTTTTGTGTGTTTTTGTGTTATTTTTATAGTACTATGTATTGCATATTACTATATAAAACATATAACTTTGTATTATGATAGCAGAAAATACGCAAACACAAATGCGAAAGGGCATACTTGAATACTGTGTGCTGCTTATAATATCGAGAGGCGAAATTTACGCTTCGGATATTATCGCTGAACTGAAGCAGGCTAAGCTTCTGGTTGTTGAGGGAACGCTTTATCCATTGCTTACCCGATTAAAAAACAATGGCTTACTGAGCTATAACTGGGTAGAATCAACTTCGGGGCCACCTCGTAAATACTACATACTTACAGATACAGGAAGAGGAATTTTAAAGCAATTGGATACCACATGGGAAGAGCTTTCTTATGCCATTAATACATCCAGAAAAGAAGCAGATAATGAATCTAAAAAACCTACTAATCAAACAGAATCATGAAGAAGACACACAATATAAATATAGGTAACTCCATCGTTCACATCGAGGAAGATGCTTATGAAATGCTTACCAATTATTTGAATGAGGTAAAAAATCATTTCTCGAAAAGTGCGGATGACTTTGAGATTGTAACGGATATAGAAAATAGGATTGCTGAGATGTTTGCCGAGATTTTGGCTGCACAACAAAAACAGGTGATCAATATTGAAGACGTACAGTCTGTGATAAAACAGATGGGTTCAGTAAGGGATTTTGAAACTTTAGAAGATACTGAAGGAGAACCTGAAGTTTCAAGTCATTACAATTCAATAAGGAAATTATATAGAGATACCGATCAGGCAATGGTTGCTGGTGTTTGCTCTGGACTTGGTCATTATCTGGATATTCAAACCAAGTGGATCAGGCTATTTACTTTTCTAAGTATTTTCATATTTGGCGCTGGTTTATTGGTTTATATCATTTTTTGGATTATGGTTCCGAAAGCCACAACCAGAATAGAGAAAATGGAAATGCGTGGTGAGGAAACTAATCTTAGAGGTTTTGCTAATACACATTTACACCCACTTGCAGAGCAATCACGTGGTTTCATAGCAGGTTTTATTCAAGGTATCGGTGAGTTTGTACAGGGTACAGGAAAGGTTGTTTTTAAATTCATAGTTGGGGGGATTATCGCTTTTGCTTCTTTCTTCTTATTAGCTTTAATCGTTGTACTGGCTGTATTTTTAGGGCTATGGAGTTCTGATGTGCAAAATTATTTTCCGATTAGCATGGTCAACGAAGAATACCTTTTTCCTATGTCTATAGCTGCATTTATTATTCTGTTTATTCCATTGCTAGGTCTTATCCTGTTTTCAATACGTGTAGGGTTTAATGGTCGTCCTGTTAGTAAAGTATTATCTTACGGGCTACTATTAGCTTGGATAGCTGGTGTATTCACTGGAATATTTTATGTGGCAAGAGTGTCTACAGAATTTAAGGAGGGGGCAGAATTTGCACAAACTACACCTTTGAATAGTTTTCCAGTTTATTCGCTGAACATAAATAAGGCAAGGTACTTTACCAAAGAAGATAGCTTAAACTATCGCATAGATGCAACACGGTATAAAGGCAGAAAAATAATGTCTAGCCTCGACGATGATTTCAATATGCCCAGGAGTATTAGCTTTAGAATGGAGAAAAGTTTAGATGGGAAGGTATCTTTAAATACAGCATTTAAATCGAGAGGAAAAACTTTTGAAGTGGCCTTGAAAAATGCTCAGAACATTCATTACGACTTTTTACAGGAGGGAGCCAATCTAAATTTTAACCCAATACTGCATATTCCAAAAATGGCCAATTGGCGCGGACAGGAAGTCGTTCTTGTTTTAAATATTCCAGTAGGTACAGAGGTTAGAATTAGTAAAGAGTTTAATCGGTATCTGAATGGATATGATTATTGGAACTGCGAACATGACGAGGGCTCTCAATATACCTCCTGGATTATGACTGAAACGGGTGTTAAATGCAAATTTGAGAAGGAGAAGAATGATAATTAAACACAAAAAGGGGCATGTTGCCCCTTTTTGTGTTTAATTACATATTTTAATTATTTAACTGTATAGCGATATACAAAACGACCAACATGACCATCTTTATCTACACCTTCAATAACTGCTTTGTAAGTTCCTTTGCCGTCAGCATTATAATATTCCAGAGATAAACCACCAGTAGCATTTGTAACTACTTTTGGATTCCAGTATATAGTAGATCTTAAATCATTGAAATTATATGTTGCAGCTGCATTAACATATTTAGGGGCATAAAACTCCCGTTGTTTGCTATAGCCCTTCGGACTAAATTTCAATAGACTTGGGTCTGGGATAAGTTTCTTGAAATCTTCCATACTCATCTTTTCACCCTTAGGTATTTTCTTCGTGTTAATAACCAACACCCCGTTTGTATTATACATTCTATTTACTGTACCCAATTCGTCTTTTGTAAATACTTCTACGTTCTCTACTTCATTAGATTGTACACTTGAAAGACCTAAGTAATCAATCGGCATGCCGTTCAAGAAGATCTGTACTGGTACTCTGCTGCCTTGTTGGTAATCTCGGTTTACATAAAAGTTATTCTCATAGAAGATTAACCCCGTAGCCATAGTTTGCAAACATAAAGCAAGCATATTACATCCTTTAAATCGTTCGCCTTCTATCAATGTTCCTGAAATAGAACTCAATCCTGATAAAGCCGGGTGATCAGCATGGCTTGGCCTTTTAGCTTTAGCCCCTTCAATTTTAACCTCTTTAAGTTGACGTAAATAGCTGTACTGTCTTTTACTGTTGTTTAAGTAGGCAGACATCGTGCTGTCTATATTGGTTACTTCTTCTGCCTGATAGGGGTTTTTAGTTAGTTGCGGAGCTGGCTGACCGTCTAATATAATCATTAGATTATTTCCATTTGGATTGTGCTTTGCACTGATCACTACCTCAGAAGAATCAGGGATGTTAAGGTTCTGGAAGGTGAATATTCCAGATGGACTGCTTAAGGTTTCCACTCCAATTCGTGTGCCTGGTACTGTTAAACGCAGGTTGCCTTTTCTTATAGGCATACCTGTACGGTCTCTTAAGGTACCGGTAAGCGTCATGCTTTGTTCTGGTAAAAAGGTAAGTGGAGTTTTTTTATCCGAAAGGATTTCCTTGTAACTATATCTTCTAAATCCTTGCGTCAGTAATAATACATCCAGGTCAGCCAATTTCTTTGCATTGGTTTTGTTGAAATAATAATTGGGTTTTTCTATATAACCTTTAAGGTCTGAGGTAAGCAGCAATGAACTCAAAATAGTAATTTCTGAGTTCTCATCAACAGGTACTTTCTGCTCATCAGTAACTGATATAGAGAAATCTCCCTCAGCAAACTGAGCCCCATTTTTGG
The DNA here is from genome assembly GCF_041645105.1 of Pedobacter sp. GTDB lineage: Bacteria > Bacteroidota > Bacteroidia > Sphingobacteriales > Sphingobacteriaceae > Pedobacter. The sequence continues at coordinate 561,412 of NZ_JBAZQQ010000001.1, read as the reverse complement.
CCGTTACAGCAAGCTTAACTTTCTGACGGGGTTTGTAAGTAGCTAAGTCGCTTTTTAAGGAGAGTTTGATGGAATTGGGTTGATAATTAAAAGCCAGTCTTTCACTTATAGGTTCACCTGTTTCATTAAATAAGGTGATTTGTACGATACCTGCTGGAAACTTATCTTTAGGTAACTTGGCTGAAGTTACTTGTGAATTCAACTTTGTTTTGGCCGCGTAATAAATAACAGCACCATTTGTGGCTACTATAAATAGATTTTTGTTTTTATTGGCCTCGAAATAAGCATCATTGGCAATGATTTTAAGATTAAAGACTAAAGAATCAGTATTGTTTACCTGAGCAGCGATACCTGAAGAAATGGCTTTTGGCAAATCGAAGGACTTACTTGAGCCATCTTTAAAAGTAATATTTGCTTTGTAAGTCTTTCCTTCTTCTGCATTCATATAAAATGAACCCATCCCAAGGTGACTGGAACTGAAATCGATCAATTTATTTCCGGCATTATCAACTATAGCGCCTTTTAGGTCAACCCCAGCCCCATTTTGCTTTAATGCTTTAAAACCAACTCTTGAAGCGATTCCATTAATGAGTTCACCACCTTCGGGAAAAAACTGAACATCATACTCTGCCGAGGTACTAGGCTTAAAGCTAAATGAACTTGTTAGTACGCTTTTATCCGTCATGGTAATCTCTGTGATCAATTCACCATTTTTGATCTTATCAGCTCTTCTTGGGTCTATTTTTATTCTTAAAAAACCGTTCTGGTCGGTAACTCCTTTTCCTTTAGCAACCTCATCATAATTAGATAGCGCTTTCCAGGTTACCGCTTTTCCTCCCTGAACAACATTGTCTCGATTTTTAAACTGTAAAATAGCATCAATCACCTGGCTTTTATCCGTTTCAGTAGTTTTAAAACTAAAATGTGTATTTAACTGTTTTTCAATTGCTTCACCTATTGCAATGGTTTTGCTAAAAAAGTAATCGTCACTAAAGTTTAACATCCACCTTGTATAGGCTTTAATGTAATAATTTCCTTGCTGATAATTACCAGGACTAAGGGGGACATTCCCTGTCGCTACTCCTCCAACAACAGGGAGCTTAAAGGTTTGGACCAATGAGTCCTTACTGCTCATAATGTCTACATAAACAATTTTGCTCAATTGAGAAGGCACATTTTGTTCCATGGTCAGATAAGCCTTAAACCACATCGTATCTGCAACAGAATAATAGGGTTTGTCAAAATGCAGGTATACTTTTTCTACCGGACGTTCATCCGATAGTTTTTTTGTTTTCTTTAAAATGTTATCTAAAACAACACTGTCCTGTTGTGCAAAGGCTGAAAAATGGACAGCAGTAATAGCAAATAGGAGTGCGATAGCAGAATTTATGAATCTCATCAAAATGTTTATATACGATTAATATTGCTAATATATTCATTTATGAAATGAATCGCTTAACATGCTCGCATCTTTAACATTTTTTGACAGTTTAATACGGGAGATTTTAGCGCTCGAGGATCTTTTAAAAAGACAAGAGGCCGTTCAATAAGTATTATACTTTATTGAACGGCCTCTTGTAATGATTAGGTCTGAAAGATGATCTTAATTTAATTCTGTTACAAAATCCTGTAAAGGTGTACGAACCTTTTTAAGGTTTACCAACCAGTCTTCTGCATCATCTCTGTAACCTAGAGGAAGAATTGTAGTACTGCGTAATCCAAGATCTTTTAATCCAAGTAATTCATCAACTTTTGCAGCTTCGAATCCCTCCATTGGTGTCGCGTCAACTTTTAAAAGGGCTGCTTCTGCAATAGCTACCCCAAACCCGATATAAGCTTGTTTTGCAGCATGATGGAAATGGTCTTCAGGAGTCATTTCTGAAAATTTTCCCAATAGACCATTTAAGTAGGCTTCTGTAGCAGAGTCTGGTACTCCTCGTTCTGCATTGGTATGTGAAAATACTCCTCTTACCCGATCTTCTGTATAACCATCCCATGCCGCAAAAACCAATACATGAGACGCATCAGTAATTTGTTGCTGTCCGTATGCTACACTTTTGATTTTTTCTTTTAATTCCGGGTCTGTTATTACAAATATTCTAAATGGCTGTAAGCCAGATGATGTTGGTGCAAGGTGAGCAGCAGAAATAATTTGGTCAACTTTGTCCTGAGGAACCGCTGTACCATTCATTTTTTTAGTGGCATAGCGCCAGTTAAGTGCTTCTATTAAACTCATAATCTATTGTTTATATCTTTTTTTTCTAAGTTTTCTGCATTATTTAAATTGAAATAATAACAGTGTTAGCAAAGATAAGTATGTTATTTTAATGAGTGGTAATAATTCTGAAGCTTATGACTTTTAAATGAAAATTATTCTTTTTATTATGCTTGCATAGTTTTATCTTAGCTAAAACATACGATAAACAATCTTGTTTTAAGTATAACAGGCATTTTTTAACTAACCAAATTATTAAAACATCTACTCCTCTACTAAACAACTACTTACTTATGAAAAAGATTTTATTGAGTTTTTTACTGTCGGTTCCTGTTTTGGGATTTTCCCAATCATTCCAGGTAAATCTTCAGGGACAAAAGCAAACAGCAATGGGCGGAGCAGGTGCCGGGCTTGCTCTTGATGAAGCAGCGGTATTTTTTAACCCCGGTGCTGTTTCTTTTCTTAAAAGAAATGGGGTACAGGCAGGTGCACATGGCATTTGGCTTAAGACAGCTTTTAACCAGACAGGTTCTGCAACAACCGAGTATAACAAAAACAAAATACCTACACCTTTAGCTGCATACGCAGTTTTTGGATCTCCAGAGAATCGTTTAAGGTTTGGACTGGGGGTATATACTCCATTTGGTGGAGCAATGCACTGGAATGAAGATTGGACAGGGAAATATACAGTTACTTCTCTTGATTTGCAGGCCATTTATATTCAGCCGACCTTGAGTTTGAGAATTACTGATAACATCGGAATCGGTGGGGGATTGGTATATGCTTTAGGTAAAGTAGATCTCCAAAAGGCTGTTCCTTATACCAATAATGGTGTGCAAACTACCGCACAGTTAAAAGGTCATTCAAAAGATTTTGGCTGGAATGCAGGTATATTTATTAAAACTGTATCAGGTGTTTCTGTAGGTGTAACTCACCGTTCGCAGGTAACGGCCAAAGTAGAAAATGGGGATGCGAACTTCTTTAATGCACCAGCTTCTGTACAATCATTATTGCCTACTAAATTTAATGCAACGTTGCCTTTGCCTGCTACAACTACTGTTGGCTTTGGATTTTATCCATCAGAAAAAACAACTATCGCACTTGATGTAAATTGGGTATGGTGGCATGCTTATAAGAATCTTGATTTTTATTATGATAAAGGTGATCCTACCTTATCTAAACGTAATTATCATGATGCTGCTACTTTCAGAGTGGGTATTCAAAATGAAACGACTTCTTTCCTTACACTTAGAGCAGGGGTTGCCTATGCACTGTCGCCCGTTGGCGAAGGTTACGTTACGCCTGAAGTGCCGGATGCTGACAGATTATTATTAAGTGCGGGTATCGGTTTGAAACCATCTGAGCGTTTCGGGATTGATTTCTCTTTCTTGTATGAAAATATAAAATCAAGAACTGAAACTAATATAGAAACAGGTCTTAGTGGCACTTTTAAAACTGTTGCTTACATCCCTGGTGTAGCATTATCCTATAAATTCTAATTTTCTAACAGCAACATTATGAAATCGACATATTTTTATAAAAGTGTTCTGGCACTGGCCATCCTGGGTTTGGCATCTTGTAAACCTACTATAGATACTCCTGCTCCAACCAAAGGAACAGCTGATTTTACACGTTATATTGCATTGGGTAATTCACTTACAGCAGGTTTTTCAGATGCCGGTTTATATTTGGAAGGACAAAAGAATTCTTATCCTGAAATGATTGCTGCACAAATGAAAGCTGTTGGCGGGGGTAGTTTTAGCACTCCTTTTTTTCCTGAAGCTCAATTTAACGGTTCGGGATATCTGAAATTAACTGCACTTGTTAATGGTGTGCCTACTATTGTTCCTGAGACTTCAAATTTGGCCATTAGAGGTCAGGTTGGTAGTGTTAATTTATATACAAAGTATACTGGCAATATTGAGAATTTCGGTATACCAGGTATTCAGCTGGCACATGCGAAAATTCCAGGTTATGGTACCAAAAATAATTACTATGAGCGTTTGTTAACTGATGCAACGATAAATACTCCTTATCTTGATTTTGTCACGGCTAAGCCCTGGACATTTTTTAGTAACTGGCTTGGAAACAATGATATTCTTGGCTATGCCAGCGCAGGGGCAACTGGAACGGCACCAACTCCTAAGGGGGCATTTGCAAGTCAATATGCTGAGGTGATCACAAAGTTAACTTCAACAGGTGCTAAAGGAGTGGTGGCCACCATACCTGACGTTACAAAAATTGCTTATTTTAATACAGTTACCTTGCAGACTTTGCTTGCCGCTATTAATGCTACTCCAACAGGTAAGGATGTAAAGGATATTTATATTCAGACAGGCGCAGGGATACCTAGACCTGCAACAGCTGAGGATCTGTTTACTTTAACATTAAGCTCTGCAGGGGTAATGGGGACACCGAATGGTTCAAATATCCCATATGGCTTACATCCTGCAAACCCTGTTGAAAGTCATTTTGTATTAGATAAAGCTGAAATTGCTGTGGTAAATGATTTTGTTACCTCTTATAACAATTCCATTAAGGATATCGCCAATGCTAAAGGATTGGCAATTATGGATGCATATAGTATGCTAAACGAATATGGTGCAGGTAAAATGGTTAATGGGATTCCGGTAAGCGCTGCTTTTATCAAGGGGAATCTTTTTTCATTGGATGGTACACATTTAACTCCTTTGGGTTATGCGATAACGGCTAATGCTTTTATTGCAGCTATTAATGCTAAATATGGTTCAAATATCCCGGTGGTAGATGTTTCTAAATACAGAGGAGTCAAGCTTCCCTAACATTGGTTTAAACAAAACAAAATTGCCTGCTCATTTTTAAAAATGAGCAGGCAATTTTGCTTATTGATATAATAGTTTGGATTATTTTACTTCTAATATCTTGTCAATTTCTTTTGCAAGGTTTCTATCTTTCTCTGTGACTACGTCGCCAGCATCATGTGTCGAAAGCCATATTTCAACCTTATTCCACTCATTGGTCCACCTAGGGTGGTGGTTGTTCTTCTCGGCTAAAAAGGCAACTTTTAGCATAAAAGAAAATGCTTCCTGAAAATCTTTAAAGATAACTGCCTTATAGAGCTTTTTGTCTACTTCTTCCCATTGCTTCTGTATGATCTTTTCCATGATTTTATTTTTTAAGGATATAGTTTTCTGCTAAATCTCCAGTAACTCTGTTACCGTCCATATCCAGTTGAGTTAAGGTATTCTCACCTACAAAAAATTGAGATGAGCGGTCTTTTAATCCTTCAAGAATAACTATTGAGCCAGTTTTATCCCATTTGAAGTCTCCTGTTTCTTCAAAAATCTTGTCGCCTTTACCTTTATACTTTGTTTTAATAAGGTAAGTCATGTCTTTATTCAGAGTAACCTCTGTCTCTATACCCTCACAGTCTGCACAAGGGGTAATGCCTTTATAAGTACCATTCCAGTCCAGCGAAATTTGTGCATTGTGCATATCTGCATCGGGAACTTTGTCAACTGCAACTGTGTCTATACCATCGGATACAACATTACTATCAATTGTGGATTGTTGTTTTGTTTCTGAATTACAGCCCCATGTGAAGATGGAGACAACTGCGAGAATGATGATTTGTTTTTTCACGTGATAAATGTTTTGTTTAAAAGATAGATAGCTTATTGTTTTAATTTCGCCTTGAACACTTTTTCTAATTTTTCCATTTTCGGTAAAATGACCAATCTGCAATAAGGCTCGTTACCATTTTTATTGAAATAATCCTGATGATAATTTTCAGCAACATAAAATGGAGCAGCTTTATTTATGACTGTAACAACAGGTTTGCCAAATGCTTTAGTGCTATTTAATTCCTTTTTATATTTTTCTGCTATTTGTTTTTGTTCCTCATTATGATAAAAAATAACCGACCGATATTGCGTACCTACATCTGCCCCCTGACGATTCAACGTAGTTGGGTCATGACTTTTCCAGAATACTTCCAATAAATCGTCATATTTTATTTTTGTTGGATCATAAGTCACTTCAATCACTTCAGCATGACCTGTAATGCCGCTGCAAACATCTTCATAAGTAGGATTCACTGTTGAACCACCTTCATATCCTGATCGAACACTGACAACGCCATGTAGTCTTTGAAATAAGGCTTCTGAGCACCAGAAACATCCCATACCGAAAGTCGCTTTCTGTAATTTTGTTTGTGCATCAACATTGTTCGTCATTAAGAGAACTAAGATCATAATCGATAAATACTTCATGATTATTATAAATAAAATGAGGAATCACCCCCGTTAAGCTCAATAAAACAATAATCATGCCCTTTGCATTATGTTTTTTGACTTTGTCTGTGTGTTATTGGATTACCACAGTTATATACTGAATTTTAGGGCGTTTGGTTTTAATAGATTTGCAGTCCTGAAAATTTTCAGTATATTCGATAAGTATTTTCTGAAAGATACTGAATTGTTTTTAATTATTCTTGCTTCAATATCGAAGAAAAAATAGCGTTTAAAATTCTTGAAAATTGGACTTAGTTCGGACTTGGAGGGAGTCTCGATCGGCCTTAAAGGTAAAGTCGAAATTGCTTCGTACCTCCTTCGTCTCTCCTTCGTGTTTGTTCGATCAATTCTGAATCAAAATACGTCTAATTCTGGTACAAGATCAAAGCCTTTCAGCTGCTTCATATTCAGTCTATTCTAAATCCTAAAAAAATCTAATTTATTTGTCTTCTTTCTCTCTTTAATGTGAGTATTTGATTTGAAACAAATACCTAAAAAAATTAGGTTATACCAAATGTCTGTTGTGCTTTTTCGAAAGACTGTTTAAATAGTTTGTGTTGGTAACTTAAAATATTTATTTGTAGGTTTTTATCTCAGTTGTGAACCCGGTTTAAGTTTTATCAACAATAGTTTCTTAAATTAGATTATTGTTACTTATTAAAATATAACATTATGTCTACACCTTATATCCCATGTTTAGACTTGGGCTCATACATCAATGGAACTGAAGGGGAACGAAAAAAGTTTTCTGATGAATTGGGTAGAGCCTTTAATGACTCTGGTTTTGTGACCATTACCAATCACGGCGTTAGTCAAGAGCTAATTGATAAGCTTTATAGTAATATTCAAGCGGTATTTAGTCTTTCTCCTGAACAAAAGAAGAAATACGAGAAAGTGGAACTGGCTGGTCAACGCGGTTATACGAGTCCAGGCAAAGAAACTGCCAAAGGGGCAAAAACGGCCGATTTAAAAGAGTTCTGGCAAATTGGTCAGGAGGTAATGGATGGCGACCCTATAAAAGACCAGTACCCTGATAATGAATTTCTTGAAGAAATTACTGGATTTAATGAGATAACCAGAGAGATTTATCAACGATTGGAGGCTAATGGAAAACATCTATTAAGGGCAATTGCAACTTATTTAAATCTGCCAATTGATTATTTTGATAAGCATGTGCATAATGGAAATTCCATTTTAAGAGGAATTCATTATTTCCCTATCGAAAATCCGGATGCTTTACCAGATGATGCAGTTCGTGCGGGTGCTCATGAAGATATTAATCTGATTACATTATTGATTGGGGCGAGTGCCGATGGTTTAGAAGTGCTGACCAGAAGTAATGAATGGTTGCCTATTAAAGCACATCATACAGATATTGTGGTAAATGTTGGTGATATGTTACAGCGTCTAACCAATAATAAGCTGAAATCAACAACGCATAGAGTGGTAAACCCTCCTCGTGAACTCATGAAAACTTCCAGATTTTCTGTTCCTTTCTTCTTGCATCCGAGAAGTGATATGGACTTAACAAGCCTGCAATCTTGTATTGATGCTGAGCATCCTAAAGTTTATGAGGATATGACAGCAGGAGAGTATCTTGATGAAAGATTAAGAGAAATTGGGTTAAAAAAATAAAAAGGAGGCTTAGCAAACTCTTTATGCAGGTTGCTAAGCCTTATTGCAAACAGGTGCAGATTAGGTGAGATTGGATTTTAAAAGTGCCTAAGGCGCCTAGAGCAATGCACGCTGAGAGCAGGAGGGTTATCTTGTTGTTGGTATATGCGTTTCAGATGATATATTTAGCCTGTATAAGCTACTTTTCCTGATTTTAGATTCTTAATATGTTCCTGGCAAATTAGATTGGCTTGTTTTAATAGATCTTCTATTCGCCTGATTAAAGCACTTAGCTCGTTATTGGTTATATTAAATTTATCATTGTATCGCGCATCACTAAACCCCTTCATTAGCAATGCTGATAATCTTGCGCTTTCTGGAGTAGGCTCGGTGGGTGAAAATGAAGAATCTGGAAGAACACTATCTATAAGTTTGCTCAATCTTTTTAAGCTGTTGCTATTGCTGCGGTATCCAGTCAATACTCTGAGCATTGCAGAATAGCAGTGTTGTAGACTTTGGTGAAGCATAAAAACAGCCAGGTTGTTGCGCTGTTCTCCGGAATAAAAATGTGCCCCCATTAGAAAGCTTTGCGAGAGTGCAAACCATTGGTGCCAGAATTTTTCTCGTTTAGAAATACGCTCGCTGATGTTTTTGCCAGTTGCAGCTGCGATAAATGGTTCAGCTTCATTATCATGTAGTAATACCCCTTTTCTATAAACTTTAGTGAAAAATGAACTGTTATTTTGTAAAGCAGCATTGATCTCTAACATACGGTGAACTATGACCGTTATGTTGGCTATACCTTTAAGTTCTTCTTCCAGCCTTTGCTGTATTAAAATATCAGGAATAGCCTCCGCTGCTGAGGGTATAACTAGCAGACAATAACTGTTTGGTTCTGGATTTATATCTTCCCCTTCCGAAGAAAAGCAGCTGATTTTCTTTTTGGCAGTTACGATACTTCCAAAACAGATGATCTTTTCTGCCTTGATTTTTCTAAGAATAGCATGTGTAATTTTTTTTAATTCAATTGTTTCAATGCTTTCGGCTACTGTTTTAGCCTTTGCTACTGGTGTTTTTTGCTTCTTCATACTACAGTTTATAATGGTGTTTTTAATATTTAAGTTTATTACATTAGCAATTGTTGTATGGTAAACGTGCGTTCTTTTGATGAGATATTGAAATCAAAAGAATGTTTTAATGAGATTATTTTGGAAGACATTGATTTGCAGGTGAATAAAATTGGATCTCGGTTAAGTGAGGTGCGAAAAGTAATGGAAATGACTAAGGAAGAGTTTTATAGTCCCATTACTAAACATGTAAGTAACTTTACGGCTATAGAGAACGGCAAAAGAAATATTGGTAGACGGCTGTCAGATGATATTGCTAAATATTATCATGTAAATCCGGATTGGCTGGAAACGGGTGAAGGAGAGATGTTTGAAGAGGGGTTCTCCAATGACGAGATTTCTGCGATGAAGAAAGGAGTTCCATATTTTAACGTGAACCTTTCAGAAATCTCTTTCGAAAGTTTTAACACATTAAAGGAACCACCGGAGTATTACGTAAATTTCAGGCCATTTAATGATTGTGATGCTTATCTGCCAATATATGGAGATAGCATGTATCCTAAATATGCAAGTGGCGAGATCATTGCAGTAAGAGAGGTCAGGAATTTTAACATCATCCAATGGGGAGAAGCTTATCTCCTGGTGGGTGATGAAAGAGCAAATAGTATCACTACAGTTAAATTGCTATTTGAGCATTCAAATCAAAGCAAGATTATTCTGCGTTCATCAAATCCAAATTTTAAAGGTGATACTGTGATCGATAAAGATATGATCAAAAGAATGTTTATTGTAAAAGGAAAAGTGACCAGAAATCAACTATAGGCTGGATTTGGGATTAAAGTGCCTTATCAATTGCTTCATTGATTACATCTTGTATTCTTCCTCTGATTTTCATCGTAATCAGTTTATCCGTTACTGCAGGATATACCCGGTTGGACAGGAAAATATATATCAGACCCCTTGAAGGATCAACCCATACACATGTTCCTGTATACCCTGTATGCCCAAAAGTTTGTGGTGATGCAGTTTCGGAAGGATATTTTTTTGTCAGATCAGGATCCCATCTGTCAAAACCTAATCCTCTTCTACTTACGTTAGACTGCTTCGTAGTAAACATATTTACAGTCTGAGGAGTGAAATATTGTTGTCCACCATAGCTGCCCTTATTTAGTAACATCTGATAAATGATCGCTACATCATTGGCGCTTGCAAATAATCCCGCATGGCCCGAAACACCGCCTGCTAGTGCAGCTCCCTGGTCATGGACATAACCCTGTAATAGTGTTTTTCTGAAATAATTATCCTGTTCTGTAGGTACAATCTGTTCTCTTGGGAATCTATTCCTGGGTAAGAAACCTGCAGTTTGCATACCAAGTGGTTTGTAAAATTTTTCCTGTACATACTGATCCAATGGAGTTTCAGTAATATGTTCAGCTATTTCTTTCATGACATACATACTGATGTCGCTGTAAACATAAGTGCCTCTTGTTTTTATTGGAGAATTCAGCATTTTTGGCCACATTACATCCTTAAAATAGTTTTTTCGGATGAAATAATTGTCGGCCACTTTTGTTGGGTAAGCAGCACTGGAGTCGCGACTATAATCGCCTGGTTGTATGTTGTTATGAAAGGGAATGTATGGTGTAAAGCCTGCCTGATGGAGCATAACTTCACGCACCTTTATATTGGCCATTGGAGTATTTCTTGCTCTAGGGATATAGGTTGCAATACTCGTATCAAGGTTTAATTTTTTTTGTTCAACCAATCGCATAATGGTTGGTGTTGTCGCCGTAGTTTTAGTTAAAGATGCAAGGTCAAAGATATCGGATAAACGATCCGGTCTGATATTATCATAAGAATGGTTGCCATAAGCCTTATTGAAAATAACTTTTCCATCTTTGGCTACCAGGACCACCATCCCAGGGGCAGCTTTTGCGTTAATCGCTTCATTGGCAATCTTATCTATTTCCCGTAGGTTGTTAGCATTTACATTTGCGTCTTCTGGTAATGTGTATTTTAGACGGATAGTATTTGTTGTGTAGCCTGTGCCCATGGTATACTTTGGAGAAAAACTTTGATTAAGTTTCTGAGTAATGGCTATACCTCCAAAAATCATTTGTGGAACAATAGCAGCAGAAATAGGAGTGTTTTCTGCAGTCCAGATGATAGGAGACTTAATTCCATCAAGAACATTTAGCGCTCTGCCTTCACCAAATAGTGAAAGAATAACCTGCTTACTTTTGGCTGTATTTAAAATGAAATTGATATTACGGGAATCGTTTACTGCGGTAGATGGTAAAGTGATGATAACCGTATTGAAATACTTTAAGTCATCTTCCAGATCATTTAGAGTGGAAGAGGAAGAGTAGTCGGCTGATGAGAAGCTGGTTACCTTTGCGTATTTATATAGCAAACTATCATATACCGATTGGTTGGTAAATCCGAGGTTTACTGAAGCAATGTTTCTTTTATCAAGATTCAATAAGGGTATAGTGTTTTCCTGATTATTCAATAGTATAGTACTATTCATAATGGTTTTGGATACCATTAATATCTGTTCATTTTGCTGATGGTCCTGCTGTGCGCAGGCGGTAAATGTAAATAAGGCAAAAAAACTAATGCTTATAATGCCTGCAAGGCTATTTCTTCTCATGAATAATAGATTTAAATCTATGTTTGCGAACATAAATATAATGGTAATTTTATGGTAATATCTGAATGTTACGGAACAAATATCTAAAAAGATAGGATAACATGAGCCGTATTTTGCCTAAATTAGCGACTTTACCGAAGATATTATAGATGTCAGATATTATACAGCTTTTACCCGATAGTGTAGCCAATCAAATTGCAGCAGGTGAAGTAGTGCAAAGGCCTGCTTCTGCAGTTAAAGAGCTTTTGGAGAATGCGATTGATGCAGGTGCGAATAAGATACAATTGATTGTTAAGGATGCAGGTAAAGCGCTGATACAAGTGATAGATAATGGATCTGGTATGAGTGTTACTGATGCCAGAATGTGCTTTGAGCGTCATGCGACTTCTAAAGTTCGTAAAGCTGAGGATTTGTTCGCTATCCGTACTATGGGTTTCAGAGGTGAAGCAATGGCTTCTATTGCTGCTATTGCACAGGTTGAATTGAAAACCCGTAAACATGATGAAGAGATTGGTACTTCAATTGAAATTGAAGGTTCTGAATTTATAAAGCAGGAACCTGTAGCCACATCTGCCGGAACAAGTATCAGCATTAAAAATCTTTTTTATAATACGCCTGCAAGACGTAATTTTTTAAAAAGTAACCCTGCTGAAATGCGCCACATCATTGATGAGTTTCAGCGTGTAACACTGGCACATCCGGGAATTGCTTTTACACTTCATCATGATGGGGTAGAAATTTTTCATTTACCTTCTTCTGTTTTGAAACAGCGGATTGTACACTTATTTGGAAATAATTATAATGAGCGCTTAATTCCGGTTGAAGAAGAAACGAGTATCATTAATTTAAAGGGATATATCGGAAAACCTGAGTATGCAAAGAAGACCAGGGGAGAACAGTTCTTTTTTGTAAACAACCGTTTTATAAAGGACGCATATCTGAATCATGCAATTAACAGAGCTTATGAAGAGTTGCTTCAGGATGATCATTTTCCTTTGTATGTGCTTTTTATTGATATTGATCCGGCTAATATTGATGTAAATGTACATCCTACAAAAACCGAAATCAAATACCTGGACGAGAAGTCTATTTATGCAATTCTACATTCAGCAGTAAAAAGATCATTGGGAAGGTTTAATATCAGTCCTACAATTGATTTTGATCAGGAAACTGGTTTTAGTGGTATGATTACGCATAAATCACCTGAAGAAATTGTACCCCCCAGCATCAGCTTTAATCCTGATTTTAATCCTTTTGCGGGAGATAAGCCAGTAGCCTCAAGAGAAGCGGCTTATGCTAGCTTTCCGAAAAGCTATGGCGGTGGTGGAGGGAATATGTCGCCAAGTACTAAAAATTGGGGTTCATTATATGAAATCGCTAATCACGATCAGGCTGAGCAGTCATCATTAGAATTACCTGTTGCCGAAACTGAGCATCAGTTTACACCTGTACAAAAACAATTGATGCAATTGCATAACCGTTATATCATCTCGCAGATTAAATCAGGTATTATGTTAATTGATCAGCAGGCTGCTCATGAGCGGATTTTATATGAACGTTTTACTTTGCATCTGGAAGATAGAAAGGGTGCTTCCCAGCAAAGTCTATTTCCCCAAACAGTAACGTTAAGTACTAATGATTACGAACTGGCCAAAGGTTTATTAGAAGATATTAAAAGTTTAGGCTTTGAAGTAAGAGATTTTGGTAAAAATACGTTAGTAATTGAAGGGATTCCTGTGGATCTTGGAGGTGGGAATATTAATGAAACTCAATTGTTTGAACACTTGATAGAAGGCTTTAAAAATTCGCAGCAGGAATTAAAATTAGATAAAAGAGATGCATTGGCCAGAAGTATGGCGAGAAACAGTGCGATAAAAAATGGTACAGCTTTGGGGCAGGAAGAGATGAATACATTAATAGAGCAGCTTTTTGCTTGTAAAACACCTAACTTTAGCATTAGCGGTAAGCCGGTAATCCAAACTATTGGTCTGGCTGAGCTTGATAAAAAATTTGATAAATAGATACATGAATAATATCCATATACCGCCTGTAGTAAAGAACTTATTGATCATAAATGTGCTGTTTTTTGCAGCCAAATATGTTCTTCAAAATACAGGTATAGATCTTGATCGCCTGTTAGGTGCATATTATTTCGATTCTCAGTACTTTGGAATCTGGCAATTGGTTACCTATATGTTTATGCATGGAGACTTTATGCATATTTTCTTCAATATGTTTGCACTATTCATGTTTGGAGGGGTGCTGGAAGCAAGATGGGGGGCAAAAAGATTTATAAACTTTTATCTGATTACAGGTTTAGGTGCTGTAGCTTTGCAAATGGCTGTTCAGGCTTATGAAGTATATAACATTACTGGAGCGATCTACAATAATCCGATTCAGCTTGAATTCTTAAAAAACCAGGGAGTTCAGGGCTATATTAATATTGGGGGAGTAATGGATGCTCAAAAGCAGACATTAATGGGGATTTATGGCTTTCCTATGGTCGGTGCATCAGGCGCTGTTTTTGGCTTGTTAGTGGCATTTGGCTTGTTATACCCGAATACACAGATGTATGTGATGTTCATTCCTGTTCCAATTAAAGCAAAATATCTGATTCCAGTATATATCCTTATGGAACTTTCTTTAGGTGTAGCAAGAATACCCGGTGATTCTATTGCACATTATGCACACCTTGGCGGGGCACTCGTAGGGTTTATAATGGTCAAATTATGGGGAGATAGAAACAACGATAGATTTTATACCTATTATGAATAGTAACCTGTTAAAAGATTTAAAATATAAAGTATTCCAATCGGGCAATCCTGTATTTTTTTATATAGGTATCAATGTCCTTATTTTTGTTGTTTTTGCACTGCTTAATATTCCTTTCTTCTTGTCTGGAAAGGGTGGAGTGATGTACGATGCACTTATAAGAGAATATGCGGGTTTCCCTGCCTCTTTATCGAAATTGCCTACCAGGTTTTATACCATCATAACTTATCAGTTTTTTCATGATGGTTTATGGCATATCCTTTTTAATATGCTTTGGTTGTTCTGGTTAGGTAATATCTTTCTTGATTTTTTAAAGCCTCGTCAGTTCCATTTTGTCTATCTGGCTGGTGGCATTGCCGGAGCACTGCTTTACCTTCTTGCTTATAATATTTTTCCTGTTTTTGCTGAAGTAAGGCCGGATGCTACCGTGATTGGTTCATCTGCCGCTGTGATGGCTGTTATTGTTGCAACAGCAACTTTATTGCCTGATTATAGCATGAGGTTATTGTTGTTTGGTGAGGTTAAACTTAAATATCTGGCCCTGGCTTATATCGTTTTAGATCTGATAGGAATTGCGTCTAAAGATGCAGGGGGCAGTTTTGCACATATTGGTGGTGCTGTACTTGGATTTACATATATTAAATTGCTGAAAGGTGGGGCCGATTGGAGTAAAATATTTAAGCGTAAACCTAAGCTTAGGGTTGTTAAAAATGATTCTGGAAAACAAACAGGCAGGAAGCAAAACGAAGGTGTAAATCAGGAAGAAATAGATCGTATACTGGATAAAATTTCTAAAACAGGATATAATAAACTGAGTAAACAGGAGAAAGAAACGCTATTTAAGGCAAGTAAAGACTAATGAAACGAGCTAAGCCTACATTTCTGGATAAATGCGTTCGTCTGATAGCCTTGGGGCTGCTTATCGGTCTGGTCCTTGGGATGCTGGCGGGCGGAATAGATCCACGTAGGTTTCAATATATTGCTTTTTTTGGTTTAGCTTATCCATATTTCTTAGTGCTGAATATATTAATGATCATTTGGTGGTGTCTGCGGAAAAGGTGGACTTTTGCAGCTTCAACCTCTGTATTGATTTTGATAGGTTGGACTCCCTTAACTGCAACATTTGGATTTATCGGTGAAAGCGGAGAAGGGGCGAAGACTAATGCTGAACACATCAGAATGATGACCTATAATGTGCATAGTTTTAAGCCGTATGGACAAAACTATATAGATCCGGTAAAACAACAAATGCTTAATCTGATTGAGGAGGAAAATCCTGATATCATTTGCTTTCAGGAATATTTTACAAGGAGAAAAGGGAGTTACGATATTACTGATAGCTTAAAACGCATTTTAAATAAACCTTATTATTATTTTGTCCCCTCATCTGAGAATGATTATGAAGCTACAGGATTAGCTATTTTCTCTAAATATCCAATCAAAAATAAAGGTGAGATTACTTTTGTTAATGGTTATGGAAATTCAAGCATTTTTGTAGATGTGATGATTGGAAAGAAAATGTTAAGGGTATATAATGTTCATCTTCAATCTATATCATTTGATAAGCAAGACTATAATTACCTGGATCAGGTTAAGTATAAAATGGAGCCTAAGCTTTATCCTTCAAAAAGGATAATGATTATGTTAAGGAATGCTTTTCTAAAACGCAGTGGACAGGTTGATGTGATGAAAGCACATATGGAAACTTGTAAGACTCCTTATATAGTGGCTGGTGATTTTAATGATACTCCGGCATCTTATGCAGTAAGGCAAATGACAAAGTCATTAAAGAATGCCTTTAAAGAGCAAGGGACAGGTTTTGGGAAGACTTATAATGGTAAGTTTCCAAATTTTCAGATCGACTATATTGCTACGACAAAATCAATAGATGTACTGAATTACCGCATTATACCTGCTAAATTGTCAGATCACTTTCCTGTTCGCAGTGATTTAATATTAAACCCATAAATTTTTTAACTTTACAGAATGAATAACGGCTTACAACTGTACAATACCCTGACACGAAAGAAGGAAGTTTTTGAACCGCTGAACGCGCCTCATGTGGGCATGTATGTTTGCGGACCTACTGTATATAGTGATGTTCATTTAGGGAATTGTCGTACATTCATTTCTTTTGATTTAATATTTAGATATCTAAAATATAGTGGATATAAAGTTCGCTACGTTCGTAATATAACTGATGCCGGGCATTTAGAGGGCGACCGTGATGAGGGGGATGATAAATTTGCAAAGCGTGCAAAGTTGGAGCAGCTTGAACCTATGGAGATTGTTCAGAAGTATACCTTAGGTTTTCATGATGTGCTGCGTATGTTTAATACCCTTCCTCCTAGTATTGAACCTACTGCTACAGGACACATTACCGAGCAGATTGAAATGATCAAAGAGATCATTGCCAATGGTTATGGTTATGAGGTTAATGGAACAATCTATTTTGACGTTGAAAAATACAGTACAAAATACAACTATACGATATTAACAAATAGAAATCTGGAAGATATGCTGGCCAATACGCGCGAGCTTGGTGGACAGGATGATAAAAAAGGCAGGCTTGATTTTGCGCTATGGATAAAAGCAAAACCAGAAACATTGATGCGTTGGCCATCACCGTGGGGTGAAGGTTTTCCTGGCTGGCACATTGAATGCTCGGCTATGAGTGCGAAATATCTTGGTGATGAGTTTGATATACATGGTGGTGGTATGGACTTAGCGGCCACACATCATACAAATGAAATTGCACAGTCTGAAGCCTGCAGCCATAAACAACCTGCAAAATACTGGATGCATACTAATATGCTCACTGTAAATGGTACACGTATGTCTAAATCTGCTGGTAATGGTTTTCTTCCTGGCGAACTTTTTACTGGTGATCATCCTTTGCTGGAACGTGGGTTTAGTCCAATGACGGTTAAATTTTTTATGCTTCAGGCGCATTACCGTAGTACGCTGGATTTCTCGAATGAAGCTTTGGACGCTTCGGAAAAAGGATTCAGACGTTTAATGAATGCACTGAGCCTGCTTGATAAGTTAAGCTCGTCGGCAGATAGTGACTTTGAAATTGACCCTATTATAAAGAATTGTGTAAAAGCAATGAACGATGATTTTAATAGTCCTGTGGTAATTGCAGAACTATTTGAAGCTACCCGGATCATCAATACTGTTTATGATGGGAAAGGGAAAATCTCAACAGCTGAACTTGATAAGTTGAAAAAGCTGATGAACGATTTTGTATTCGATATCTTCGGATTAAAGGATGAGGATAGCTCTAATATTGAACTTAATGCAGTTTTGGATATGGTGATTGATATCCGTAAAGCTGCAAAGGAGAATAAGGATTATGCAACTTCTGATAAAATACGCCTCGGATTGCAAAGTATGGGGATACAGTTAAAAGACAGTAAGGACGGCACAACCTGGACTAAAGCTTAATATGTGCAATTGTTAATTACTTTTTTAAAGAGAATTATATCCATATCCTATATTCGCAACGCAAACTATACATTATGATGAACAAATTTTTTTATACAATTATTGTTGCTTCACTAACAGTTGGTGCTTATGCCCAAAAATCTGATGGAAGCACAAAATCTCTGGTAAAAGCCGAAAAGGAATTTGCTGCAACCCTGGCTAAAAGTGGCTCTAAGGCTGCCTATGCTTCATTTGCTGCTGCAGATGGATTGGCATTTAGGCCAAACCCCGTAAATGCAAAAACATTTTACGCGTCACATCCAGATAGTAAAGACATCAGTTGGACACCTGTTTATGCTAAAGTTTCCAGAAGTGGAGATTGGGGTTTTACCACAGGCCCGTACACGGAAAAAGGGGATAAAACATCTTATGGTCAATATTTAAGTGTTTGGAAAGCCAATGGTTCTAAATGGGAACTTGCTCTTGATCTAGGAACTAGCAGCAATAAGCCTTTGAATAAAGTAACTCCTGTATTTATTGAACCTAAAGACTTTTATAAACCTAAGTTTTTAAATGATAAGCAAAGAGCTGCTGGAGCAGATATCATTGCTACTACAGAAAAAACGCTGAATACTACTTTAAAGTCTTATGGAATGCCTGCTTTTGCTGGGTTCTTAAATCCAGACGCACGTTTGCTGTTCCCAGGATATGAGCCAATGATTGGCAAAGACAATATCCTGCCTTTCTTTAATAGTATGATCAGTAAAATAGCGCTGAAAACTACTAAGGTAGATAAAGCTGATGGTGGAGATCTGGCTTATACATATGGTATAGCTACTGTTGATTATAAAGCGGACTTAAGAGAAAGCTTTAACTATGTTTTCATATATGAGCGTCAGGCTGATCATAACTGGAACATTATTGTTCAGGTGTTTTCGCCAGCAGAACGTTAATATGATTCTTAAATATGAAGAGGTACTATATGCAGATATGGTACCTTTTTTGTTTAAAGCCAATAAATCCTTAATTTATGCCGTTATTAAAATATTCATGAAGAACCTACTTATAATTACTACACTCATATTCGTATCATTTACTCCTGTCAGTGCTCAAAAGTTTATGTTGATAGGTCACCAGGGTGCAAGAGGTATTATGCCAGAAAATACCATTGAGGGAATGCTCAAAGCATTGGATCTTGACGCTAATGTATTAAACATGGATGTTGTGATTTCTAAAGATGAACAGGTTGTTCTTTCTCACGAACCGTATTTTAATAACGAGATCAGTAAAACTCCAGCGGGTAAACCTATTTCTTTTAAGGATGAAAAGAAATACAACATGTTTAAAATGGATTATGAGGAGATCAGAAAGTTTGACGTAGGGTCAAAGCTACATCCAAGGTTCCCTGGACAAATGAAATTTAAAGCATATAAGCCATTGCTTGAGGAAGTAATAGATTCTGTGGAAGCTTATGTAAAGAAGAATAGATTGGCAAAGCCACTTTATAATATAGAAACAGCCTTGATCAGAAAGGGAGATGGGGAGTTTCAGCCAGATGCCTCAGTGTTTATTGAGCGGATCATGGAAATAGTGAAGAAAAAGAAACTAACAAAAAGAGTGATCATCCAATCACTTGATTTGCGTACGCTTCAATATTTAAAAGAGCATTATCCGAGTATTAAAACATCTCTGATGGTTGATGAAAAGCAAGACTTTGAAGATGGTATACAGGCGCTAGGATTTACACCCGACTATTACAGTCCATATTATGTGCTGGTAGGAAAAGGTTTGGTAGACCGTTGCCATGCTGCTGGTGTAAAGATTATTCCGTGGACGGTAAATACTGCCAAAGACATGAATTATTTGATTAATCTTGGTGTTGATGGTATCATTACCGATTATCCTAATCAGTATACACGTATCATGCAGCAAAAAAGAGACTAGTATAAATTCTTAATGATGTTTTCTATCGATAAGCCTTCGGCTTCTGCACGGTAATTACGTACAATACGATGTCGTAAGATAGCTTCTGCTACTGCCTGTATATCTTCAATGTCAGGAGCATATTTTCCTGTAATTGCAGCATGGCATTTAGCACCTATAATCAGGAATTGTGAAGCCCTGGGCCCTGCACCCCAGTTGACGTATTTGTTTACCTCTTCAGTCGCCAAAGAGGTATTTGGACGTGTTTTACTAACCAGTTTTACTGCATATTCTACTACATTGTCTGTTACCGGAATATTCCTTACCAGTTTTTGGAAATATTGAATCTGACTGGCATTAATAATCTTGTTCAGTTTAACCTCATTATTACTGGTTGTATTTTTTACAATAGTCAGCTCATCTTCAAATGAAGGGTATCCCAAATGAACATTAAACATAAACCTGTCCAGCTGTGCTTCAGGTAGGGGGTAGGTTCCTTCCTGCTCAATAGGATTTTGAGTAGCAAGAACAAAGAAGGGCTTAGGTAAGATATGTGTTAATCCTGCAGCAGTGACAGCTTTTTCTTGCATTGCCTCTAATAATGCTGCCTGAGTTTTTGGTGGGGTTCTATTGATCTCATCAGCAAGAATGATGTTAGAGAAAATAGGGCCATTAATGAATTTAAAATTACGGTCTTCACCAAGAATTTCAGCGCCAATGATATCACTCGGCATTAAATCAGGAGTAAATTGTATCCTGTTAAAATTTAAGTCTAATACATTTGCTACAGTCTGAACCAATAACGTTTTCGCTAATCCTGGTACACCAACCAACAAACAATGTCCATTGCTAAAAATTGAGATCAGGACAGACTTGATAATTTCGTCCTGTCCAATCACCACTTTTCCTATTTCAGCTTTAATGCTTTTGTAGGATTGATGCAAAGCATCAACAGCTTTAATGTCATTGTCAAACTCCATAAATGTTATTTTTTTGCAGACTTAGCCGACCAGATTTTTAACTCATCACAGTTGTCGTAGTCCTCATCAATACGGATATAAGTGTTTTCTCTTCTTTTTTCGAACCACTCACTTAAGATCTTATCTGTTTTTTCCTGTTGTGCTCTTTCTTTAAATTTAGCATAATCCTGCTCAAGATTCCCTTTGTGAGGTGGGATTTTAGATTTCAAATAAAGAATCTTATAGCCATCTTTACCACTTTGATCGGTAAATAAGGTAGGTTTTGATATTTCACCCACTTTCATAGTATCTACAATCAGGAATACTTTAGGATCAAGCTTGTCAGCAGGTATAAATGTTGTTCTTGCCGTTACGTTGTCAGCATAAAGAATCATACCCCCATTGTATTGGGATTCTTTATTGTCTGAATACTGTGATGCTGCAAAAGAGAATGGTATTTTTTTACTAACAAGATTCTGATAAATGGTATCAGCTTTAAATTTGATGCGTTCCAAACTTGCCGGTGTAGTTTCCGGGCGAATTAAGATGTGACGTGCGTTTACCTGTTCACCACGACGCTCTATTACCTGTAGAATATGGAAACCATGTTCGGTTTCAAAAACAGGAGAAATGTCACCTGCTTTTAATTTAAAAGCCTGAGCGGTAAATTCTTTTACCATTCTGGTACGGTCAAAGAAACCCAGATCTCCACCATCAGGTGCCGATCCCGGATCCTCAGAATACGATTTTGCAAGGAAAGCAAAATCTTCACCGCTTTTTATTCTTAAGCGTAATGCATCAATCTTATCATGGAACTTTTGTTTTTCAGCTTTGGTAAGCTTAGGATACATTACAATTTCACCGATTTCGAACTCTGTAGGAATATCTGGTAAGCTGTCTTTTTTGTACCCATCAAAATATTTTTTCACCTCTAAAGGTGTGATGCCAACATCCTGAGTAATTTTTTGCTGCATTTTATTGGATATCAGCTGTTCCTTAATGTCGGGTCTGATCTCATCTTTATATTGCAATACGGAGCGGTTTAAGAATTGCTCTAAACGTTCCTGCCCACCAGCTCTTTGAATCTGGTAGCGCATACGCTTTTCTACTTCTTCATCAATCTGAGATTCATCTACTGTAACAGAGTCAATTTCCGCCTGCTGCTTCAATAGTTTTTGAGCAAGCATTTGCTGGAGTATATAGCATTTTACATTTGGATCATCTGGATTTCCAGAATTAAGAAACTGTGCATATTGCTGATTTAAATCAGATAACAATATAATATTGCTTCCTAATACCGCTACGACTTTATCTATGTTCTTTTTTTGTGCCTGGGTATTAAAAAACAAACAGATTAATCCGCTTGCGATCAAAAAAATTCTCTTCATTATATATTTATTCAATTGTATTCTTTTTGCAAATTTAATATTCTCAATTGCTATTGACTAGTTTAATCCAACTTTGCCAGTTTTCTTATCTCATTTTGATTAATTTTCACACTATATTTCTTTCTTAGTGTATCAATCCAATCTTTTTCAATTCGTTCCTGATCATCAATAGGCTTATTCCATACCTTTATTTCCGATACATTAAACATTAAAGCTGCATCTCGGTACTCATTCATCATCATTTTATGGGCCTGACTTGTTTTGGAAGTTCTTTTTTGAGCATCCAATGCAGACTCATAGTTTTTCATTTCCGCAAGATACGCAGTATCGGTGTCTAAACCCATACCTCTTGCATCTAAAACTTTAAGCTTAAAGTTGATATACTGGTTTAAATAATCTTCTAAATCTTTCACCGAGGTAGTTGAATTGCCTTTATGGTTCTTTTTATAAAACCATAAAAATTCCTTATTGCTAATAGGCTTTCCATTAATGGTTGCTACATTTTGTGCAAATGCACCTTTAATAAAAAAACATAAGATTAAAATGCAATAAGCTTTTCTCACAAAAGATATATAGTGTATATTTTTAAGGCATAAAAGTAATAAATAAAGGCACTATAATAAGATATTTAACTAATTTTAACAGAAAAAATATTCCTAGTAAAATTATCATTAATGGATAGCCAATTGACAGCTGATGGAACAGCCTTACATTTATTTTTTACAGACGATGTTTATTTAGTTGATGATGTTGGTAATCAGGGTGTTGAATTTGGTGTAAAAGCCGATAAACCAGGACTTTCATCTAAAGAAAATGTCACTTCTTCAGTTGAGTCTATTGTTAATTCTGCTGCTATAGTTGCTGAAACTCCAGTTGATATTATAGTTCCTCAATCGATAGCGTTTAAATACTTAGGTAAGAACCTGCGTAATATTCTGATTCTGGTTAACGATGAGCAAAATGATGTAAGTGATGAGAACGGGCGTGAATTGTTGCGTAAAATTGTAAAATCAATAAACCTAAGTGCGAATGATTTTGCCTTACTTAATTATGCAAAATACAAAGGGGTAGGGTTTGAACAATTGCAGTCACACTTTTCAAGCACTTTGATTTTCTCTTTTGGTGTTACTCCTGCTGATCTTTCTATGAGCAAAGCACATCCTGAACATGTTATTGTGATGGAAGGACCTGTAAAAATGATATTCTCTGCGGAGCTAAGAATATTAGATAAGAACCCTGCTGGGAAAAAGGCATTATGGGGAAGCCTTCAAAATCTTGGATTATAATATGAGAGAACTTGTTTTTGCGACAAATAACCAGCATAAAACGCAAGAAGTGCGTAATATGCTGATGAATGAATATAAAGTGTTAAATCTGAACGATATTGGCTGCGATACTGATATTCCTGAAACTGGTGATACCTTTGCTGAAAATGCCACATTGAAGAGCCGATACGTTACAGATCATTATCATATGGACTGTTTTGCTGATGATAGTGGTTTAGAAATAGAAGCATTAAATCAGGAACCAGGTATTTTTTCTGCCAGATATTCCGGTATAAAAGATGATCAGAAAAATCTTAATCTGGTGCTTCAGAAAATGGAAGGACAGTCTAATAGAAAGGCACGTTTCAGAACCGTTATTTCCTTAATTAGAAATGGAGAGGTTTTTCTTTTTGAAGGTATCATTAATGGTGTGATCAGGACTAGTCCTTCTGGTGAAAAAGGCTTTGGTTATGATCCTATTTTCGAGCCTGCAGGTTATGATATAACTTTTGCAGAAATGAGTATGGAACAGAAAAATCAAATTAGTCACAGGGCATTAGCCATGAATAAACTGATTACTTTTTTAAAGGAGCAACCTTAGTCGTATCACTTTTTGAAATGCTGTCAACAACAGGTTTTACGATACTTTCTTTAATAGTTTTCCTTGCGGTACTGTCCTTTTGAAGTCCTGGGCTAACAGGTTTTTCCAGCACTTTATTCTTTAAATCAACAATTGTTTTCTTTAAAGAATCTGTTGCGGCGACTGGGATTTTAGTGTTTTTAGGCGGGATTGTTACTGTATCTTTAGCTGGCGTGCCTTTAGTGCTTTTGACAGGTGTACTTTTTGCGGGTGCTTTTTTTGCGGGCGACTTAGCCTTGGCTCTTCCACTAATTACCTCCTTTTTAGATCGTGGTCTGAGTTCTGGTTTCCAGGTAAAGCCAGTTAAAAAAACATCTTCCTTTAATTCAGGAACGGGTGTTCTGATTCCTTCAGGTTCTCTGATTGTCACAATCCTTGCAATTTCTTTATCTTTAAATAAGATTTTTATACGACTACTTACCGTTTGGTTCATATCAGTATAGATCTTTTTTTCATTTTGATTGAAATAAATACTCTCTGCATTTCCATCCACAAACATATTTTGGAGCTTTCCGTCATCGAAAAAAGCAGTAATTAGTTTTCCTTTAATCTGATTGTATTTCGCAGAATCAGCGTTGACGTTTACCAGAAAAGCATTTTGCAGGACTTGCAATGTTCTTAACTTTTTGTTTTTTAACTGCAGGTAAATGGTGTCTCCAGTTTGCTGTGAACCCTCTGCCCAAAGAATAGGATCCCGGTACCAACGAAGAGTGGAGTCTGCTGCAGTATAAAATAAGGAGTCGGCTTTAGCCTGCATGTTCGACTTATAAACCCTTACATCATGGTAAGCCTTAATAATCCTTGTTCGTACAGTGTCTTCAGGATTGAATGGTATAGAATCCTTGACCGCAACATTTTTCATTTTATTAGCAAGATCCCCCTTTAAAGTTGTGTCTGCTTTCCCTTTTGGTAAGGGGTTTACTTTTCCCTTTAGAGCAGTATCAATTTTCCCCTTTACTATTGGAGCTGCAGCTTTAATAGCTTTTGAAACGCTGTCTTTACCTGTTTTTAAAATGGAGTCCGCCTTCGATTTTAACACGGAGTCTTTTGGTATCGGGGTTGTCTTTTTAAGCAGTTGCAGACTGTCCATTAGTGTACTATCTTTTAAAAGGCTATCTGCTCCTTGCTTAATTTCAGTACTTTCCAATGGCTTTTTGGGCGTATTTTTTCTTGCCTTTGCATTCTTTTTAATGTCCTTATCAAGCTTTTTTGGAGCTGAAGTGTTTTCATTTGGGATAGCCTTGGGGGCTGCAGGACTAACCTTTTTATCTTCAGGATCGTCTTCTTCACCTAGTTCATTATCTTTTTTAATGACAGGTGAGGAAATTAATGTCAGTGATTTTTTTAGAACCATTTGTGTCTCCAATGTATCAGCTCCCATCCATAAACTGTCTGGTTGTTTTATATTGTTTACCATAATGGAATCTGCAGTACCTAAGCCTATATAAGGGTTTTTGGTAACTAAGGTTCTTTCATCTTTTTTATAGTAAAAACCAAGTTGACCATACATCACTGTTTTATCAGTAGTGTCTTTAAAAACTATATTTCTTACTGCCTTTCCGTATCCGGCAATACCATCGTAGTATAAACTATCTCCTTTAAGGGATTTTGATCCCATGGTATACAAATTTTTCTTTCCGAAATAGGCATACTGTGTTTTAGTATTATAGGCGCCGTTTTCGGTGTATAGGTTGTCGTCTTTACCCTTGATATTGGTAGGTCCGTAAAAATAAGTCCAGTTGGTTAATGTGTTATAACGCAAGGTATCTGAATTGATCACACTCTCTGGGGTTACTACAACTACATTATATCTGAAATAAGCATCACGGGTATTTGAAAAATAATAACCGTTTTTACTGGTTAAAGTTACATCCTTACTTACAATTTTACCACCGGTAATATAGGTGCCATATTTAGTAGCCATATTGTAATCCAGTATATTGGTAGTCAGTACAGATTCACGGTCTACCATTCTTACATTACTGGTTAAATGTGCAATTTTTGTATTCCCGTTGTAATTTAGTCGGTCGGAATAAATGTTAATTGTATCAGCCTGATTAATGTGTACATTATTAAAAGCATCAAAAACGTTTTCATTTACATAAAAAACGGCACTGTCACAAGTCAAGGTCGCATTATCTTGTCTGAATACGGGTTTTCTTAAATAAGAAATATTCTTTTTTGCATCTACATTTGTTGCTTGCCAGCTTTCGACAATGATCTTGGTCTTCTGCTGTGCAAGCACAGAGCTGGATAATAATAATAGAAGTAGGAAATAGTGTATTTTTTGCACAATACAAAGTTAGTTTTATAATTTGTTTTTTTAAAGGTTATGATATCATCATGGATTATTATTCATTATTTTTGAAACCATGTTACCCCTGCAAAATTTTCAAACCTATATCAGTCAACATAAGCTTTTTCAGCCAGAAGATAAAATCCTTTTAGCTGTAAGTGGGGGTAAGGACTCTGTTTTAATGGCTCAGCTATTTAAACTCTCTGGATTTGAATTTGGTATTGCACATTGCAATTTTAATTTAAGGGCAGCGGAATCCCAAAGAGATGAAAATTTTGCAAAAATGCTGGCTGCAACGCTCGAGGTTCCGTTTTATGTGACTCATTTTAAAACGAAAGATTTTGCAGAAAAAAATAAGGTATCTACGCAAATGGCAGCGAGGACACTTCGTTACGAGTGGTTTGAGGAGCTTAGACTGCGAGAGGGATATGATTATGTTGCTTTAGCACAACATCAGGACGATGCTATAGAGACGGTATTGTTAAATCTTACACGTGGAACTGGTATTGCGGGATTACATGGGATTTTGCCTAAAAAGGATAAGCTGATCAGACCTTTACTGTTTCTTTCAGCGGCAGATATTACATCAATCATCAAAGAAAATAAAATAGATTATGTGGAAGACAGCTCCAATTTGAGTACCTACTATTCACGTAATAAAATCAGACTGAATGTGATCCCTCAACTTAAAGAGATCAACCCTAATCTTGAGGAAACTTTTAGTCACAACATCAGACGTTTTGCTGAAACTGAAATGGTTTTACAGCAGACCGTGGATAGATTAAAACAAGAAATATTAAAAGAAAAACAAGGAAGATTTTATTTATCCATAGAAGCAGTGAAAGCTTTAATTCCTAAACAATTATTGCTTTTTGAACTGCTCAGGCCATTTGATTTCACGGAACCTGTTGTTGCTGAACTTTTAGAGCGTTTAGATAAGCAAAGTGGTACTGTCTTTCTGAGTAATTCGCACAGGATTGTTATAGATAGAACGTCTCTGATTATAGATAAGTTGACCGATCAGGCATTAAGTAATTTACTTATTCATGCTGATAATGGCTTGATAAGATTTGGTGAAAGTCAGATTCTTATCAGTTCATCCGATGATCTGAACTTTAAGAAAAATAGAGATATTGCCTATGTTGATGCTAATAAGCTTGTGTTCCCATTGGTGTTGAGAAAGTGGCAGGATGGAGACCGGTTTATGCCATTAGGAATGGAAAACTTTAAAAAACTAAGTGATTTTTTTATTGATGAGAAAATCCCAATTAGTGAAAAGGAGCAAATTCCAATATTGATAAATGGAAATGGCGAGATCATCTGGATTGTAGGCTGGAGGCAGGATAATAGGTATAAGCTTACTAATAGTACCAGGAAGGTTACTGTTTTTGAGTTGCAGCAGTTACATATTACAATTCCTAAACAATCTTAAGCAGGTCGAAAGCAGGATGCAATAAAAAAACCAGTAACTTTATTGAAAATACACGCACACATGGGAAACCGATACGCTTTTTTTGAAAAACAATATATTGGCCGGGATTACATTAGAATTTGTATCAGGTTGGTAATGGCGGCATTTTGTTTTGCAGCTTACGTTTATGAACGTGATCGCGATAATACCCAGGATCTTTTTCTGGTGGTAGGTTTTGGCATTATAGGCGTTTCTATATTATTGCTTTTTCTGATTCAGTATAAAACGATGATAGCTGATAAGAAAATTATCATTGATGGCTTGTGGTCAGCAAGAAAAGTTGTGATTGATTTAAATTCAATAGTAAAGGTTAGAAAAGATTCTTATAGCAGCTTTTCATTAAATAATCCGGTGTACAATTTGCACCGTAAAGGCAGTATTAGGTTTTATTCTTCAGGTAAAGATGCCGTTGTCCTTACAGACCGTGATGGCTTAGAGTATTACATTGGTACACAAAGACCAAATGAGATGTATCTGGTTATTCAGGAAGAAATGAGAAGTTAGCTAAATAATTGCATTAGTTTAACACAATCATCGTTTTAAGTACTGTACTTTGCAGCGTTAAATAATTTCAATGAAACCGTCGTGAGCATAACGATAGCGGATATATGCTCATGATAGCTTCATGAAACTAATTTGTTTTTATGAAAATAGGTATTGTTTGTTACCCTACTTTTGGTGGTAGTGGCGTAGTGGCTACTGAACTTGGAAAGGCATTAGCCGATGAAGGCCATCAGGTACATTTTATTACATACAGTCAGCCAGCACGCTTGGATTTCTTTTCTGCTAATCTTTTCTATCACGAAGTATCTGTAAGAGATTATCCTCTGTTTGATTATGCACCTTATGAATCCGCATTAGCGAGTAAACTCGTTGATGTAGTAAGGTTCGAAAAACTGGATATTCTACATGTACATTATGCGATCCCACATGCTTCAGCTGCTTTTATGGCAAAGCAGATTCTGGAAACTTATGGTATTTATATCCCTTTCGTAACCACCTTACATGGAACAGATATTACACTTGTTGGGAAGGATCCAACCTACAAGCCTGTGGTTACTTTTTCGATTAACAAATCAGATGGCGTAACTACTGTTTCTGAGAGTTTGAAGAAGGATACCGAAGATCACTTCGATATCACAAATGAAATCAAGGTCATTCCCAATTTTATAGATTTCTCACGTTTTAGTTTAAAGCCAAAAGATCACTTTAAAAAGGCTATTGCTCCTAATAATGAGCGGATATTGATTCATACCTCCAATTTTAGAAAGGTGAAGCGTACCGCAGATGTAATTCGTATTTTTCAGAAGATTTTGCAGAGAATTCCATCTAAATTACTAATGGTAGGTGATGGTCCGGAGCGTGCATCTGATGAGAAATTGTGCAGGGATCTGGGGATTTGTGAGCATGTACGCTTTTTAGGTAAGCAGGATGCTGTAGAAGAGATTTTATCCGTTTCGGATTTGTTCTTAATGCCTTCTGATTCTGAAAGCTTTGGCCTGGCAGCCTTAGAAGCTATGGC
This sequence comes from Pedobacter sp., assembly GCF_041645105.1. Taxonomy (GTDB): domain Bacteria; phylum Bacteroidota; class Bacteroidia; order Sphingobacteriales; family Sphingobacteriaceae; genus Pedobacter. The sequence goes on along the minus strand of NZ_JBAZQQ010000001.1, from coordinate 531,930 downwards.
TTGTAAAGTGCCTGCAATTACTTCTAATTCTGGTGGTTTACCAGAATTAAATGTAGACGGTTTCTCTGGTTTTATGAGTAATGTTGGTGATATAGATGATATGGCTGAAAAGGCTGTTCGTATTCTCGAAAATGATGAAGTTTTACAGCAGTTTAAGGAAAATGCATTTGCCAGGGCTCAGGACTTCGACTTGAAGAAAATCCTACCGGATTATGTAGCATATTATAATAAGGTTATTGCGGAATCAACAAAGTTGGTGAAAGTTTAAATTTCCTATTTAATAGGAGCAAAGACCAAACATACAGGAGCATTTAACTCAATTCTTTTACCGGTATCCTTTAAGATGCCGGTTTTTTTATTGCGTTCAAAGATGACAACGTTATTAGTGTATTGGTGGCCTATCAACAGGTACTTGCCAGTCGGGTCAATTGTAAAGTTCCTGGGTCCTTTACCCAATGTACTTATACGAGAAACTGATTTAAGTTTACCATTAGCCTGTATGGCAAATGCAGAAATGGTATTGGCATCGCCCCGATTGGTTTCGTACAAGAATTTTCCATCTGGAGAGATGTGGATATCGGCTCCGTCAATCCTTCCAGAGAAGTCCTTATCTGTAGTCGCTATTTCCTGAATTTTGTTCAGTTTTCCATTATTATAAGCATAAGTCGTAATGCTGCCATTAAATTCATGTGCAAGATAGGCGTATTTGCCATTAGGACTAAATGTAAGATGTCGTGGGCCAGAACCTGGAGTAGTTTTAACGATATTGTTAATGCTTAGTACCTTTTCTTTTCCTTCTTTGTTGTAGTTATATATGTATACCTGATCTTCACCCAGGTCTATACAAACTACATACTTATGGTCTGGTGTAAATTGGACCTGATGTGCATGAGCACTTTCCTGTCTTTTTTGCGGATCTATACTTTTTCCTGTATGCTGAATTAATTGTTTTAAAGGTGTCAAACTACCATTGGTTTCTATTCCAAAAACAGAAATGCTTCCGCCTCCATAGTTGGCAGAAAGAACATGTTTCTCATCAGCAAGTACAAAGCAAGCGCCGCGGCTGCCAGTTGACTGTTTGTTTAAAAAGCTTAATTCAGCTTTTAAACCATCAAAAGCAAAAGCACCTAATGTGCTGCTTGAGCCTTCAGAAACAGAGTAGAGGAATTTATTGTTGTTGCTAACAGCTACATAGCTGGGATTAGATAATTCTTTGGCTACACTTTTGAATTTAGAATCAGCAGTATTAATGTCAAAGTTATATATATAGATCCCCTCACTTTTACCTGGACTGGTGTAAGTCCCTATGATTAAATTGTAGTCCTTTTGTTGTGCGAAGCTTTGCAGTGTTAAAAGTATTAGCAATAAAAGCGAGGGGATCTTTTTCATATTATGTTTTTTATTTTATCAGGTGCTTAATCTGGATTAGCTCATGCTCTTCCAGGTAACGCCATCTTCCACGTGGAAGATCTTTTTTTGTAAGGTTACCATACACAACACGGTCCAGTTTTACTACATCATATCCTAAGTGTTCGAATATACGGCGTACAATCCTATTTTTGCCACTATGGATTTGTATACCTACTTCACGTTTCGATCCTCCGGTTACGTAAGATACAGAATCTGGTTTAATAATACCATCTTCAAGCTCCAAACCGAATTGAATTTTATTCAGGTCGCCCTGACTTAAACTTTTGTTCAATTCAACATGGTATATCTTAGTGATGCCATTTTTCGGGTGAGAAAGCTTATCAGCAAGGTCACCATCATTAGTCATAAGCAATAAACCTGTTGTATTGCGGTCTAGTCTGCCTACAGGATAAATGCGTTCTCTGCTTGCTTTGTCGACCAATTGCATAACTGTACGACGTTCCTGAGGGTCATCAGTAGTAGTGATGTAATCCTTAGGTTTGTTTAATAGCACGTAAACTTTCTTTTCGCGTTTAAGCAATTCTCCATTGTAACGCACCTGATCGTTTGCCGGGTCAATTTTATGTCCCAGTTCAGATACTACTTCACCATTTACAGAAACTACACCTGCAGCAATAAGCTCATCGGCTTTACGGCGAGAACATATCCCTGCATTTGAAATGTATCTGTTTAAACGGATTAATCCATCGTCCTTCTGAACAGGTGCATTTTTTCTACCACGCATGGTTGGAGCTTTTTCAGGACCTGCCCATGTGTTATTACGTTCCTGACGAGTTGGGCGTTCAGAACGCTCTCCGCGATCAGTACGATCAAAAGAACGTTCAGGACGATTGCCTGCACCCTTGAATCCGGTTTTAGCACCATCATCTTCTCTTTTTCTGAAAGGTCTGTTGTCAGTGCTTCTTGAAGACTGACTTTTTTTATCATCAAATTTGCGGAAAGGTTTATCTCCTTCAGTATTGAAATGATCTTTCTTTATATAACTACGTTTGCTTTCTCCAGCTGGGGTTTCTCTTGAGCCAGCATCTTTAAAAGAACGTGGTTTAAAATCTTTGTTATCGTTATCTCTGCTGCCAGATTTGAAATCTCTGGGGCCGGTGCTTCTAGAGCCGAAGCTTTTATTGTCGCCATCTCTGGAACCTCTTGATTTGAAATCACTGCCAGAACTTCTTGGTTTGAAATCTTTTGAATCTCCGTCTCTATCCGCTCTTGGTTTGAAATCTCTTTTTTCTCCCTCTCTGGGTTTAAAGTCTCTGCTTTCTCCGTCTCTTAGTGTTCTAGGCTTAAAATCCTTGTTGCCACCAAACTTATTGTCTCTTCCTTCTTTATCGTCAAACTTGCTTTTTCCCTTGTATGAAGACGACGCTCCAGCTGGTTTTCTGCCTGTTGTGCTTCGGTTTCCCGGTTTGGACTTGTCATCCCGACTGTTCCTGTTGTTGTTTTTTATCATGATACGCTTTTATCCACATAATTTATGCGGGCGACAAATTTACGAAAAAAAGTACTCATTCCTAATTATACTGTCTGAGAACTGCAATTAAGCGTCTGACTAGTACCAGATTTTGGTGAATTGGGAAATCAATTTACAAGATTTTATGCCATTTAAGCATGGTGGCTATGAGTACAAATAAAGCTACTTAGTGTATATGTGTTTTCTTAGTGAGTAATTGGCAGGCGTTAGACTCCGGGAGTTTTATATTTAGCCGAGAAAATACTGCTTTTCACGGCTTTTAGAAACGTCCTTTAAGTATGCTTAAACATTGATTTTGAGGGTTTGTTTTGTAATTCATTGATAATTAGATTAATATGTTGTATCTTTGCCGACGTTTTTAAATTATTCACCAAAAAAAGGAGGAAAATGATAAAGAAACACATAATAACATGTACGGTAATAATATCATTACTGGTTATGGCAAAAGTGTTTGCTTACAACATGCCCCAAGCAGCGAAAAGTATTTCAAAAGAAGAAAAAATAACAAGTACAGATACACTAACATCAAACATCACGAAGGAAGCTTCATTGATGGATCAATTAAACTTTGCAGACGAGACATTGCCACTTGGTGATGTCAAAGTAGAGCGGAAAATGAAGAGGACGCTTGCTGCACATTACTTCAGTAATTTACAGACCAATAAGCTGCACAGAAAAGCTGCAGAATGGTTTCCGATAATCGAACCGATCCTTGCCGCTTACGGCATTCCCGAAGATTTTAAATATATGCCTTTGGTTGAATCAGGGTTAAATAGTGGTGTCTCGCCTAAAGGTGCAGCAGGTTTTTGGCAATTTATGCCTGGAACAGCCCGTATGTATGGTTTGAAAGTTAATGCAAAAGTTGATGAGCGAAACAATTTACGTAAATCAACTATAGCTGCCGCTAAATACATAAAAGAACTATATCGGACTTTTGATAGCTGGACGCTAGTTGCTGCCGCTTATAATGTAGGTGATGGCCACATGAGACGTCAAATCTCCAAACAAAATCAGGATAACTATTTTAAACTAAAACTAAATCAGGAAACTGGTGGTTATGTTTATAAATTGATTTCTATGAAACAAATCGTGGAGAATCCTAATGATTACGGTTATACAGCACCACGTACATTATTGGCTTACAATGCCGAACGTGATAGAAAAGCTGAAGACAAAACTGTTGAATAAACAGTTAAAGATACTCGCAAATTGGGGAGCCGTTTAGTTTATACTAAACGGCTTTTTGGTTTGTAGGAAAATTATTATTTTACCCCCATATGGTATTGTTGAAACTGCAAATAACTGAAATGACCTATTGCCCGGGAGAAACGCTGATTATTCGTTTTGAGCCGGTAAATGGTGAAAAACCAAAGTATCTGGCAGGTCAGTTTTTAACCCTTGTCTTTGATGTAGCTGGAAAAGAATTAAGGAGGTCCTATTCCCTGTGTAGTTCACCCGATGTTGATGAGCCTCTTGCTATTGCTATTAAGAGAGTAGAGAATGGTGAAATATCTAGATTATTACACCATAAAACTGCTGTAGGGGATGTGCTGACAGCTGTGGAGCCAAATGGTCGCTTTAATTATAAACCAGAACTACTAAAGCAAAGAACAGTCTTTCTTTTTGGTGCTGGTGTTGGAATCACTCCATTGTTTTCTATTATAAAAACGGCATTGATCAGGGAAAAAAATAGTAAGGTTATTCTGATCTATAGCAACCGATCAGTGGCTCAGACATTGTTTTATGATGAACTGAATGCATTGCAAAGGCAATATACAGAAAGGTTTAAAATTGTTTATGTACTTAGTCAGTCGCAAAATCTGCTAATGGCCCGCCTAAATGGGGAACTAATAGAACGGTTGATTAAAGAGTATCTGGAGTTCGAGAAAATGGATGCTTTATTGTATACCTGTGGACCGATCGATTATATGGACGTATGTCGGATTACCTTATTGAACCTTGGTTTTGATCAAGAACAGATTAAAAGAGAAACTTTTGTTTTGCCAGAGGACGAGGTAGATGAGGACGATTCAACGGAAAAAGTTATCAAGCACACCAATACCTACAATGTTGTATTAAATTTTAAGAACAATATTTATAATATAGATGTTCCTTACAATAAGACAATCTTAGATGTAGCACTCGAAAACAAAATCGGGCTGCCTTACAGTTGTCATGCCGGGATATGTAGTACCTGTACTGCCAATTGCATCAAGGGTGGGGTTGAAATGGATTATAATGAGGTGTTGATGGATGATGAAATTGCTGCTGGAAGGGTATTGGTCTGTACCGGGCATCCAACAGAAGATGGTACTACAATAGTCTGGTAAACTTAAATTAAGTGATGACAATGTGAATGTAATTTTTAGTTTTGCACCGTTGTTTTGATAAAATTTTTAGCAATTTTGCAGTGTAAAGAATTGCAATCTTAAAATAAAGATTCAGCATCTTTTATAAATATATATGAGCAAAAATACTGTTGACCTTGGCGAGCAAAGAGATGTAGAAGTATATGGTGCAAGGGTACATAATCTTAAAAATATTGATATCTCCTTTCCAAGGAATAAACTAGTAGTTATTACTGGTTTAAGTGGTAGCGGGAAGTCTTCTTTGGCTTTTGATACCATTTATGCTGAAGGGCAGCGCAGATATATGGAGACCTTTAGTGCCTATTCCCGCCAATTTATGGGAGGAATGGAACGTCCGGATGTAGATAAAGTATCTGGCCTGAGTCCGGTTATTGCCATTGAGCAGAAAACCACTAGTAAAAACCCGCGCTCTACAGTGGGAACTATCACCGAAATCTATGATTTTATGCGTTTGCTATATGCACGTACTGCGGATGCATATTCTTATAATACCGGTGAAAAAATGGAACGCATGAGCGAAGATCAGATTCTTGAAAATATCTTCAAGAAGTTTGATAAAATGCCTGTTAATATCCTGGCTCCGGTTGTAAAAGGACGTAAAGGTCATTACAGGGAGTTGTTTGAGCAGATCCGTAAACAGGGTTATGTAAAGGTTCGTATCGATGGTGAAATCCAAGATATTACGGCTAAAATGCAAGTTGACCGCTATAAAATCCATGATATTGAGATTGTTGTAGATCGTCTGATTGTTGATCGTGAAGATCTTAAACGCTTACAGGATTCTTTGCAAACTGCGATGCGTTTAGGTAAAGGCATTATTAAAATTAGTGATAAGGAAAATAATGTAGCTCACTTCAGTCGTTTTTTGATGTGTCCAACTACGGGGATCTCCTATGACGAGCCTCAGCCGAATAGTTTTTCTTTTAACTCTCCTTATGGGGCCTGCGAGAACTGTGACGGTTTAGGGTATATCTTCGTCGTAGATAAAGAATCCGTAATGCCAAACCCTAAGCTCAGTATTATGAGCGGTGGCTTAGCGCCCTTGGGTGAATACAGAGATATATGGATGTTCCAGGTTTTAAAAGCCCTGGCAAAAAAGTATAATTTTTCTTTATCTACACCAATTGAAAAGCTAGGAGATGATATCATCAATATTATATTGAATGGTTCTCATGAGCTCCTTTCAGTGGCTGTGGAATATAACAAATGGAACGTACAGAACTACCAGATCACTTTTGATGGTATTATTAAACTGTTGGAGGAACAGCAAGAGCGTAAAGGTGAAGGGGCGGTAGATGATATGGAGAGTTTCCGTAAGTTAAAGACGTGCCCTGTGTGTAATGGTGCGCGTTTGAAGAAAGAAAGCCTGAATTTTAAAATAGATGGCAAAAATATCTTTGAACTTGCAGAAATGGATATCAGTTCTGTTAAAACCTGGTTTATAGGGTTGGAAGACCGGTTAAATGATAGGCAAAACACCATTGCTAAAGAAGTTTTGAAAGAAATCCGTTCAAGGCTTGGTTTTTTAAGTGATGTGGGATTAAATTATTTATCCCTTGATCGCACTGCGCGAACGCTTTCAGGTGGAGAAGCACAAAGGATTAGGCTTGCTACACAGATAGGGTCACAACTGATGAATGTGATGTATATTTTGGATGAACCAAGTATTGGACTTCACCAACGTGATAATGAGCGTCTAATTGGTGCTTTAAAGAATCTGAGAGATCTGGGAAACACAGTATTGGTGGTTGAACATGATAAAGACATGATCCTGGAGGCTGACCATGTGATTGATGTAGGGCCTGCTGCAGGCTTGCGTGGCGGAGAAATTGTTGCGCAAGGTACTCCAGCCGATATTTTAAAATCTGATACGCTTACAGCTGCTTATTTGAATGGAAAGAAAGGAATTGAGGTGCCGAAGAAGAGAAGAAAAGGCACAGGACATAAGCTTTCTATCATTAAAGCTAGTGGGCACAATTTAAAAGATGTGTCTGTAGATTTTCCTTTAGGTAAGTTCATTGCTGTAACAGGTGTTTCAGGTAGTGGTAAATCCAGCTTGATTACAGAAACCTTATACCCAATATTAAATCATCATTTTTTTAGAGCGAAGAAACATCCTCTACCATACGAAAAGATCAATGGGTTAAAGGAAATTGATAAAGTTATAGAAATTGATCAGGCGCCAATTGGACGTACACCACGTTCCAATCCATCTACTTATACCGGTGTTTTTTCTGACATCAGAAATCTGTTTGTGCAGTTACCTGAAGCAAAGATCAGGGGGTATAAACCTGGCCGTTTCTCTTTTAATGTAAAAGGCGGACGTTGCGAAACCTGTCAGGGTGGCGGAATGAAAGTGATAGAAATGAATTTTCTCCCTGATGTGCAGGTGCCATGCGAAGAGTGTAATGGTAAAAGATATAATCGTGAAACGTTGGAAGTACGTTATCGTAGTAAGTCGATCAGTGATGTACTGGATATGAGTATTGAGGAGGCTTGCGACTTTTTCGAGAATATGCCTGCTATCTACAGAAAGATTAAAACACTGAAAGATGTGGGGTTAGGCTATATTACTTTAGGACAATCTTCTACTACACTTTCTGGTGGTGAGGCTCAGCGTGTTAAGTTAGCTACTGAACTTTCAAAAAAAGATACAGGCAAGACATTTTATATTTTAGATGAGCCTACAACTGGCCTGCATTTTGAGGATATAAATGTATTATTAGGTGTGCTTAATGAACTTGTGGAACGTGGAAACACGGTACTGGTTATTGAACATAACCTGGATGTGGTAAAAGTGGCCGATTGGGTAATTGATTTAGGTGAAGAAGGCGGTGTTGGAGGGGGAAGAATTCTCTTTGAAGGTACTCCAGAGGGCTTGATACAAAACCCGATTAGCTTAACCGGCAAATTCCTTAAAAAGGAAATGGGCCTGTAAAATCAACAGTTATGGCAGTGTTTGTAAGCGATTTTCTGCCCGATTCTGATCCTTCAAGCAAACTTCAGGTTGTTGATGAAGGATTAGATCAATCTAACGCAGAAACAGATGGCTCTCCCTATAAGTTAATTGAAATAGCAGATGTCAGTGCTATCTTAAAGCGAAGGAAGCCTTTTTCGCATAAGGGGACATACGGGCATGCATTGATCATAGCAGGTGATGCAAAGACCATGGGAGCAGCCTTGCTTAGTGCAAGTGGCTGTGTGTATGGTGGAGCGGGTTTAACAACCGTGTCCATCCCTGAAAATGGTTTAACCGCCTTGAATACCTTCCTGCCCGAAGCAATGTATTTGGACAGAGCTCATCTGGTTAAGATCAAATCATTAAAAAAATATGATGCGATAGCAATCGGCCCTGGTCTTGGAAAGTTATTTGAAGCGATATGTATTGTGGAAGAGCTGGTTGTTTTAAAAACTCCGGTGGTAGCTGATGCGGATGCTTTGAACATTCTATCTAAACGAGAAGATCTCTTGTTGCATCTTGCTAAAAACTCAATATTGACCCCTCATTTAAAAGAGTTTGATTGTTTGTTTGGTAAGCACAAAAGTTGGTGGGAGCGATTACAAACAGCTAGAATAATGGCTAAAAAGCTGAGCCTTGTTATCGTATTGAAAAACCAATATAGCTTTATTATTGACCAGCAGGGGGATGTTTGTATCAATCCGACAGGGAACCCAGCTATGTCGCAAGGTGGAATGGGAGATGTTCTGACCGGTTTGATTACTGCTTATGTTGCACAAGGCTATAGTCCAAAAGCAGCTGCAATATTGGGATGTTACTTTCATGGCAAAGCAGGAGATGAATTGGCTGTAAGCCATTATAACATTACAGCTTCACAATTAGCCGCAAGACTTCCAATAACGGTCAAAAGCTTTTTAAATAGCAAAACTCATTAAAACTAAAAGTCGAATAGATGTTTTTCTGCATGGTATGATGAACGTACAAGCGGTCCGCTTTCTACATATCTTAATCCTTTTGCTAATCCTATTTCCTTGTATTTGGCAAACTGATCAGGATGGATCCAATCTACCACAGGATGGTGGTTACGTGTAGGTTGCAGGTATTGCCCTAGTGTTAAAATATGCACACCGTTAGCCACAAGATCATCCATTGCTTCCAGAACATCTTCCTCAGTTTCTCCAAGTCCAAGCATAATACCTGTTTTGGTTCTTAAGCCGAATTCAGAAATTCGCTTCAACGCTTCTAAACTTCTGTCGTATTTTGCTTGTATACGCACTTGCTTGGTTAGCCTTTTTACGGTTTCCACATTGTGAGACATTACTTCTGGACGTTCCTCTAAAACACGGTAAAGATTGTCCCATTGACCTTTAAAATCAGGGATTAATGTTTCTAATGTTGTTTCAGGACTTTCTCTTCTGATGGCTTGTAAGGTCTCAGCCCAAATAATTGAACCTCCATCTTTCAAATCATCTCTATCAACTGAAGTGATTACACAGTGTTTTACCTTCATTAGTTTAACAGAATTGGCTACACGGTTAGGCTCGTCTGTATCTACAGCTAAAGGTCTGCCTGTTGCTACTGCACAGAAGGAGCATGAACGTGTACAAATATTGCCCAGAATCATAAAGGTTGCAGTGCCTGCTCCCCAGCATTCGCCCATATTTGGACAATTACCACTTTCGCAGATGGTATGTAGCTTATGGGTATCTACCAAGCTGCGTACTTGTGCATATTCTTTACCTACAGGTAGCTTAACTCTAAGCCAATCTGGTTTACGTTGTACTGGGTTCTCTGAAACAACCGGAAGTGCGATCATGAGGCAAAGTTACGCAATAGGTTTGAATTGTTATAAAACCCTGTGTCAATAAGCATCAGATTAAAATCATAATTTATCTTGATTTTTTATGTTGCTTAAATAGGTAATGCTTATTTTTACCATATGAGTACTTCAAAAATAACTTACAATGGTGGTTTAAGAACCACATCTATACATCAGCGTTCTGGAAATGAAATTATTACTGATGCACCGGTTGACAATAAAGGCAAGGGGGAGGCATTTTCTCCAACTGATTTGCTAGCTACTTCATTAGGCAATTGTATGCTGACTATTGTTGGTATTGCAGCGAATGAACATGGATTTAATATTGATGGGACAACTTGTGACATCACAAAGATCATGGCTGAAAACCCAAGAAGGGTTACAGAGATTGTAGTTGACTTCCAGTTTCCTGCAAATAACTATTCAGATAAAGATAAAAAGATTATTGAACGTTCAGCTAATACCTGTCCGGTGATGTTTAGTTTACATCCTGATATTAAGAAAACAGTTAGTTTTAATTACTAATCACTTCTGCCACTTCTTCGGCCGAAATGTCACTATGTGAAGCATCCAATATGCAATCGCCGTTTTTAATCAATAGGATTTGCGGCGATTCATGGTGGACTTGAAAAGTTTCAGCTATATGGGTAGAAATATCACGGTGGCTGATCAGATCTAAAAAGTACAAAGAGGTGTCTTCAGGAATAACAGACCAGTCCTGTTCAAAACGTCTTTTGGCCATTGAACTCACAGAACAACGCGTGCTGTGCTTAAAGATCAAACTATATCCTTCTTCTTTCTGTATCTGACTAATCTGTTCCAGATCAGTAATGTTTTTCCACTGCATGATTTTATGAATTATCTACCCGTCTTTATCGTCTTCTTCTTCCTTCTGGATAGGAACTATAGGCCGGGCATATTTTGTTAGAACAGGCTTCCAGGACAGTTATTGCAAAAAATACGCCAAGCAATAGTATTGCAATTCTCTTCATCAGTAATATCGTTTTGAGTTTGTTATTTAAACTACTAATCTACAGCTTTTAGCAAGATAATCAAAATAGTTATACTGTTGCGGTAAGTTCTGCCATTTTTAATGCTGTAATTGCAGCTTCATCGCCTTTATTGCCATGCTTACCTCCAGCCCTATCTAAAGCCTGCTGCTGGTCGTTAGTTGTTAACACACCAAATATAACTGGTTTAGCATGTTTAATACCCACTTGCGTAATACCATTGGCTACAGCGTCACAAATAAAGTCAAAATGTTTGGTTTCTCCTTGAATTACACAGCCTAAGCAGATTACGCCATCAAGATTCTTGTGTTTCTGCAAAAGGATTTCTGCCGCTGCAGTAAGTTCAAAGCTGCCAGGAACAGCTACAGAGATAATATTGTCTGCAGATACACCATGTTTAAGTAGGGTTTCTAATGCGCCGTTATATAGACTGCCTGTAACTTCTGCGTTCCATTCTGCAACTACAATTGCAAATTTGTATGCACTACCATTAGGTATCGTTGTATGTGAAAAATCAGAGAGGTTCTTTAATTGAGTTGCCATACTGCAAACTTAGATAAAATTTCAGAAAGGTTTGGTGATATGGCACAAAAAAAGGCTAACCATTGGTTAACCTTTTCTTTAAAATTTAAGCTGTTTTTATTTCACTTGTACTGATGCACGCTCAATATACTCGTCAATCATAGTAGCTTCTTGACTTTCAGGGTACTGAGTTTTTATCTTAGTATATGCTTCTTGAGCATTTTTGAATTCTTTTTGTGCTTCATAAACCAAACCTAGTTTTTTAAGGAACATAGGAGAAGTGAATTTGTTACTTGCTTTATCAGCTGCTTTTTTATAATAAGTTGCTGCTTGTTTTAAATCTTTCAGCTCACTATAAGCATCACCCAATAAACCAAGAGCCAATGGATCTGCAACAGCGCTTCCAGTTTCAGCATATTTTCCTAAGACTTCTGTAGCTTTTTTATAATCACCTTTACGTAAATAAATACCACCAAGGTATAGGTTTGCAAGGTTTGCGGATTTTGTATTGGCATACTCGTCTGCGATTTTCTCTAAACCTGGGTAACCACCTTCGCCATTAATGGCTTTGTTTGCTAATGAATCCGCTGCACCTACGTATTGTTCTGCTTTGTACATTTTAGCAGAAGCTTCCTTCGCTCTGTTATCCAGATATACATTCTGATACCAGAAATATACACCAATTAATACTACAATTGCACCTGCAATGAACAAAAGGCTTTTCGAATTTTCTTCTAAAAAAGAACCCTTTCTTACCGGCTGATTTATTTCTTTCTCTGTTGTAGACATTTTATTTTAAAAAATTAAGGACTGCAAAAATACATTTTTACATCAAAGTATCAACCTCTTTTAAAAGTATTTAATAAATTTAATGAACTGATCGTTAATTAGAACCAATAGAAAGGTTAATAAATTGAGATAAAACCTCAAGCATTGCAGAAAACAAATCATAGGATTAACAAAGCTAAACGGTAACTTTGGCTACAGATACTATGTGGTTAAAAAACATTACTCTTCTTAATTTTAAAAACTATACAGATGCAAATGTTAGTTTTTCGGAAACTGTAAATGCCTTTGTAGGTGATAATGGAGCTGGTAAGACCAATTTATTGGATGCCATTCATTATTTGTGCCTATGTAAAGGATATTTTAATCCTATCGATTCCCAGCAAATAAAAACTGGTCATGACCTTTTTCTTGTTCAAGGTGATTTTGAAAGACAGGAAAAGAATGAGAAAATCACTTGTGGCGTAAAACGCAATCAGAAAAAGCAATTTAAAAGGAATAAAAAAGAATATGATAAGTTGGCGGACCATATCGGACTATTTCCTTTGGTGATGATTTCTCCCTATGATACCAATATTATTATGGAGGGAAGCGAGGAGCGCAGGCGTTTCATGGATAATGTGATCTCTCAAACGGATACTCATTATCTGGATGAACTGATTATGTATAATCGTCATCTTTTGAACCGTAATGCTTTATTCAAACAAATCGCATTAACACGCAGTTATGATCCGACATTATTGGAGATTTATAACGAACAATTGGTCGCTTCTGGGATTAAGATCTATAAGAAGCGACAGCAGTTTATGCTGGAGTTTATTCCATTATTTGATAAGTATTATCATTTTTTAACAGATGATAAGGAGCGAGTAAGCTTACAGTATCAGAGTCAGCTTCATGATACGTCTTTTGACCAATTGCTTTTACAATCTATAGAAAAGGATAAAGTTTTGGAAAGAACTACGACTGGAATTCATAAAGATGATTTGATTTTCACCATTGCGGATATGCCTTTAAAAAAGTTTGGTTCTCAGGGACAACAGAAATCTTTTTTAATTGCTCTGAAGTTGGCACAATATGCTTACCTTCAGAAGTATAAAGGTTTTAAGCCTTTGTTGTTACTGGATGATATTTTTGATAAACTGGACGACAATAGAATGCATAAGCTGATGGAGATGGTTTCACATCATGATTTTGGACAGATCTTCATTACAGATACAGGAAGAGAACGGGTTTTGGCAGTATTTAATAAAATTGATGTGCCAATTACTTTATTTGAGGTAAATAACGGGGGGATAAATCATGCGTAAGCCTAATGATATTACATTAAAAGAAGGCATCGGCAAGTTGCTGAATGTTTATAAGTTAAAGGGTAAATTTGATGAGACATCAGTTGTGGCTTTATGGCCTGACTTGATGGGAAAGGCAATTGCTAACCGTACTACGCAAATCTATGTCTCACAAAAGAAATTGTTCGTGAGGATTGAATCTTCGGTAATTAAGAACGAGCTTTTAATGGTGAGAACCGGCATCATTCAAAAAATTAATGAACGTGCCGGTTCTGAAGTGATTACTGATCTTGTTTTTCTTTAAGCGGTTATCCGCCAAAAATTCTGCTTATTAACCATATAATGAGTGCAAGTACCAGCACTACTATAATTATACCCGTCCATACTCCTGCTTTAAAGATGCCTTCGACAAGTTCGCAGCTCATAAGAGTCGAGGAAAGTAAAGCAATAATTGCCAATGGAAAATACCTTTTTACAGTCATAGATTTTAGTTTTGATGTATAGGATTAACAATAAACTATGACAATGGTTTTATATCGGTTATTTTCCGTTTACTTTTAGTAATTCAATTTCAAATATCAAAGTACTGTATGGAGGGATATCTGCGCCAGCACCACGTTCTCCATATGCAAGGTTATAAGGAATAAAGAATTTGTATTTTGATCCGGTTTGCATCAGTTGAACTCCTTCTGTCCATCCTGCAATTACACCGTTTAATGGTAGTTCCAGTGGTTCATTTCTGTCGTATGAGCTGTCAAATTGTTTTCCATTAAGTAAGGTTCCTTTGTAATTTACCAATACTGTATCTGTAGCTTTCGGTCTGATTCCGGTTCCTCTGTTGATTACCTGATATTGTAACCCACTTGCAGTAACCTGTACACCTGATTGCAGTTTGTTTTTTTCTAAAAATGCTTTACCCTCATTAATTGCAGGTGCATGTTTTTGTTTACTAACCGTAATAAATAGGTTGCTGATTGCTGTCTGCGACTTCTCTTGTGAAATTAAAGGAGTTGCACCACCAAAGGCATCTTTTAATCCTTTTACTAATAAATCATAGTTCAAGCTAGCTAACCCGTCGTTTTTCATACTGGTTGCCATAGTATTGCCAAAGGCATAACTTGCGGAGTCTAGTGTCGACTTGAAAACTATTGGTCCTGCAGTACTAGCTTTTTTTGCTGATGTTATCGGTTTTTTTACTGTGGTTGTTTTTTTAACCGGCGCTTTAGTCTGCGCATTTAAGGTAAGTGCACAAAGTGGAAGCATTAGTGTAATTAAAGTCTTTTTCATTTGTTTTATTGTTGTGCTTGAAAGGTACAAACTTTACAAAAAAATAAGCACCTTTTTTGAGGTGCTTATTTTAATATTAGATTCGTTATGGTCATAACGATGAAGAAATATTAATGTTCTTAGAAACGCTCTACAGCAGTAAAGAAGAAATCACCTTCAATTTGTGCGTTTTCATCAGAATCCGAACCGTGAACAGCATTTGCATCAATTGATTTTGCATATTTCTGACGGATAGTACCTTCAGCTGCTTCAGCAGGGTTAGTAGCACCTATTAATTTTCTGAAATCTTCAATAGCATTGTCTTTTTCAAGTATTGCAGCAACGATTGGTCCTGAAGACATAAAGCTTACAAGGTCAGCATAAAAAGGACGTTCTTTGTGAACAGCATAAAATTCACCAGCTGTTTCTGCAGTTAATTTAGTGTATTTTAATGCTATGATTTTAAAACCTGCAGTAG
Source organism: Pedobacter sp. (assembly GCF_041645105.1). Classification (GTDB taxonomy): domain Bacteria; phylum Bacteroidota; class Bacteroidia; order Sphingobacteriales; family Sphingobacteriaceae; genus Pedobacter. Next base: position 516,530 of record NZ_JBAZQQ010000001.1, on the reverse strand, counting down.
TAATATCATTAATGATTGCACCAATATGGCCATTAGCAACTGCATCAGGCTTAATCATGGTAAATGTTCTGTTTGTACTCATCTTGATTTTTAATTTTTTGCAAAATTACATTTTATACTGTTAATATTAAAGCGCTGATTTATTACCTTTAAAATCTTGCTAAAAGAGGTCGAAATATTATTGGCTTCAATTATCATTAAATTATTAGCTTTGCTGCGAAAGTTATGCTATCAATTTCAGAAATAAAATCATTACTGGCTACGCCACAGAAAATTGTAATTACTACTCATCATAAACCTGATGGTGATGCAATGGGTTCATCTTTAGGTTTATATGCCTATCTGATTCAGCAAGGACATCATGTTAAAGTGATTACACCTACAGATTATCCTTACTTTTTGCATTGGCTACCTAATAATGCTGATGTGATTATTTACACGGATGAGCAGGAACGTTCAGCAGAATTGGTTGCAGAAGCTTCACTTGTATTTTGTCTTGACTTTAATAGCCTTAGCAGAATCAATGAGCTTGGTGATTTGGTTAGAGCATCTGATGCTTATAAAGTTATGATTGATCATCATCTGGATCCTGAGGATTTTGATGATTATCGTCATTGGAATATAAATGCCTGTGCTGCAGCTCAGTTGGTTTATGAATTTATTGTAAATGAACTGGGGGATGGAGCAATGATGAACAAGGATATTGCGACTTGTTTATATACGGGAATCATGACAGATTCAGGCTCCTTCAGGTTCGAATCTGCAAATGCCGCTGTCTACCGCATTGCAGCGGATTTAATCGACCTTGGTGCAGAACATTGGAGAATTCATCAGTTGGTATACGATAATGCAACTGAAAACCGTTTACGTTTCTTAGGTCACTGTTTAAGTGAAAAACTAGAAATACTCCGAGAGTTTAATACAGCAATTATTAAGGTAAGTAAAGAGGAATTGAAATCATTTAATATTGTGACAGGTGATACCGAGGGTATTGTAAATTATGCATTGTCAATTAATGGTATTAAATTGGCTGCATTTATTATTGAAAGAACTGATAAAGTTAAATTATCTTTGCGCTCCACAGGAGATTTTCCTGCGAATGAGATTTGTAAGAGATACTTTAATGGTGGTGGGCATAGAAATGCCGCTGGAGGGGTTTCTGAAAAGAATTTAGAAGACACAGTGCTGGATTTTAAAGCACTTTTAGTAGAGTATAAAAACCAATTGCTACAGTAGTCTGTAGCAATTAACTATAGAAAGTAAACATATAAAAAGTATAATTTTAAAGAACACATGAAGAAAGGTATCTTAATTCTTTTCGCGGCAACACTTGGGTTAGCTGCTTGTAACAATTATAAAAAAGGTCCGGGAGGCCTATCGTATATCATTCACAAAGATGGTGGTGGTGCGAAAATTAAAGAAGGTGATATCGTTAAGTTGAACTTCATCCAGAAAAGTGAAAAGGATTCTGTGATGTTCAATACATGGGATATGGAGCAACCTCAGGTATTTCCTGTTGCTAAGAAAATGTATGATGGAGATATGAACGATGTGTTAACATTGTTTGGAGAAGGTGATAGTGCTACATTTAAGTTAGATCTTGATACTATGGCGGCTCGTTCTGGTCAGCCAAAACCTGCAGGTACAAAAGATAAGTATATCGTGTTTACTGTTAAAGTAGAGAAAGTATTGGCTAAAGGTGCTAATGAAGCAGATTCTACTTTCCAAAACAAAGCAAGAGATTTCTTTGAAAAGGATTATAAAACTACCATGGACAAGAAGAAAGGTGCTGAAGCAGGTAAAATCAAAAAATACATTGCAGATAATAACCTGAAAACTACAACAACAGCTTCTGGCTTACAATATGTAATCAGCAAACCTGGTGATGCTGTAAAACCTGCATTGGGTGATACAATGATGGTTAACTATACTGGTAAATTGACAACTAAAAAATCTGATGGTAAAGACAATGTTTTCGATACTTCAGACGAGAAAATTGCTAAAGCATCAGGTAAATTCAATGCAATGGCCCAGTATGGCCCTCGTCCAATCACTTTAGGCAGAGCAATCCCTGGATTTGATGAAGGTTTACAGTTAATTGGAAAAGGTGGAAAAATCACTTTAATTATTCCTTCAAACCTTGCGTATGGCGAGGGTGGTATGCCTCAGGGTGGTATCAGTCCTTTCTCTCCACTTGTATTTGAAGTTGAATTGTCAGACATTAAAAAACCAGTTGCTGGTCAGGCAGGTGCTACAATTGCACCAGTTGCTCCATAGAAAACTGAAAAAATAATAAAGAGACCCGGTACGCAAAAGCATACCGGGTTTTTTATTTGTTAAGCTCCGATGGTTTTTGTTAACTTCGCCAATGCTTTTTACAGACACCCATACCCATTTGTATTATGAAACAGATGGGGATAAACTAGATGAGCTCATGCAACGTTGTTTTGAAAATAAGGTTGATCGCTTATTTTTGCCTAATGTTGATGTTGAATCAATTGCAAAAATTGACAGTATGGTAAAAAAGTATCCTAAAAACTGCTTTGCCATGGCAGGTTTACATCCTTGTGATGTAAAAGAAAATTATGAGGAGGTTTTGGATGAGATATGTCAGAGCATGGTTGATAGGGATATTTATGCTATAGGTGAGATTGGTATAGACCTGCATTGGGATAAAGGTACACTTGCTTTTCAACAGATAGCTTTTTGTGAGCAGATTAAGTGGGCAAAGGATCTTGATCTTCCAATTGTAATTCATTGCAGGGAAGCGTTTGATGAGATTTTTGAAATACTAGAATCGGAAAAGGATAATCAATTAAGAGGGATTTTGCATTGTTTTACTGGGAACCTTGAACAGGCTAATAAAGCAATTGAACTTGGATTTTATTTAGGTATAGGAGGTGTGGTGACTTACAAAAAGGCTGGATTGGATGAAGTTTTGAAGCAAGTGCCATTGGCGAATCTTGTTTTGGAAACAGATTCACCATATTTGACACCAGTACCATATAGAGGTAAACCAAATGAAAGTAGCTATCTGGTGCATATTGCTCAGAAGCTGGCCGAGATTTATGAAACCAGTATTGAAGAAATAGCAGCCGTTACTACTGCAAACTCTATTAGCATTTTTAAGATTTAACAATGACCAAAATACTCATCATATACACAGGTGGAACTATAGGGATGGTAAACGATACCGATACTGGCGCCTTAATTCCTTTTAATTTTAAGCAGATACAGCAGAATGTGCCAGAACTGGCCAGACTGAATTATGAACTGGAGGTACATTCTTTTGATCCAATTATGGATTCATCAAATATGCATCCGGTTATATGGGCAGAGTTAGCGCAGCTGATTCATACCCGCTATAATGAATTTGATGGTTTTGTAATATTGCATGGCTCAGATACAATGGCTTTTACAGCCTCAGCATTGAGTTTCATGCTTCAAAACTTAAGTAAGCCAGTTATTCTTACTGGCTCTCAGCTGCCAATTGGCGAGATCAGAACCGATGCGAAAGAGAACTTGATTACGGCATTGGAAATTGCAGCTATGAAGCTACATGGGAAAGCTAAAGTTCCAGAGGTTTGTATTTATTTCGATTCGCAGTTGTTTCGGGGCAATCGTTCTATAAAATATAACTCGGAGAAGTTTGAGGCATTCCGTTCTCCTAATTATCCAATATTGGCCGAGGCGGGGGTGCATTTGAATTTCTTCAAGAATTATATATTGCCACAACCTGAAAAGGAATTAGAAGTACTATTGGATTTTAATTCGAATATAGGGGTCTTAAAAATGTATCCAGGAATATCACAACAGGCAGTAATGGCCATTACACACTCGCCAGTGGATGCGATTGTTTTGGAGACCTTTGGTTCCGGAAATACGACTACTGCCCCATGGTTTATTAATTGCTTAAGAGAAGCGATCAATAGCGGTAAAATTATTGTTGATATCTCTCAATGTCAACGGGGATCCGTAGAACTTGGCAAGTACGAAACAAGTAAGGAATTACAGCAGATGGGAGTAATCAGTGGATACGATATGACTTTCGAAGCTACAATTACAAAGTTGATGTACTTAATGGCTCAAGGACATGATAAGTCTGAAGTGGCTAAATTAATGGAGCAGTCGCTTAGGGGAGAATTGACCGCCTAAAGTAAAACTTATGCATTTGTTTTTTGTGCAGGGTTTATAATCTTAAATTTGGGGATCAATAAGTAAGACTAATGAAAATAGAGCAAATTTATACAGGGTGTTTAGCTGAGGCTGCCTATTACATTGAAAGTAATGGGGAGGCTGCAATTATTGATCCTTTACGTGAGGTTGAACCTTATCTTAAAAGGGCTAAGAAGGACAATGCTGTAATCAAGTATATTTTTGAAACGCATTTTCATGCTGATTTTGTTTCCGGGCATATCGATCTGGCAGAGAAGTCAGGTGCAGAAATTGTTTATGGACCAACCGCGAAGACTTCGTTTAAATCTTACATAGCTGTAGATGGTGAGCAGTTTAAAATTGGAGAACTGACGATCACTGCATTGCATACACCTGGTCATACGTCAGAATCTACTACTTATCTGCTTACAGATAAGGAAGGGAAATCACATTGCATTTTTAGTGGCGATACCTTATTTATTGGTGATGTGGGGCGACCGGATCTTGCGCAGCAAGGGGATCAGACTATTGAAGATATGGCAGGTACTTTGTATGATTCTCTGCATAGCAAAATCATGGGTTTACCTGATGATGTGTTGGTTTATCCTGCACATGGAGCAGGATCGGCTTGTGGTAAGAGCATGAGTAAAGAGACCTTTGATACATTGGGAAATCAGAAGCAGGTAAATTATGCGCTTAAAGCAACATCAAAAGAGCAGTTTATAAAAGAGGTTACTGATGGTATTTTGCCCCCTCCGCAATATTTTGCCAAGAACGCTGCGATGAATAAGTATGGATATGAGCGTGTGGATGATGTCTTTGAAAAAGGGCTTAAGCCTTTAACTCCCTCAGCGTTCGAAAGTATGGCGAATTTAACAGGCGCACTGGTACTGGATACGCGTGATCCACAGGTATTCGCTAAAGCTTTTATACCTTCTTCTGTTAACATTGGACTGAACGGACAATTTGCCCCATGGGTGGGCGCGTTGATTACTGATCTAAAGCAACCTTTATTATTGATTGTTGAAGCTGGTAAAGAAGAAGAAGCGATTACCCGTTTGGCAAGAGTTGGTTATGATAATACGATCGGTTATCTGGAAGGCGGAATTACAGCATGGCAAGAGGCCGGGAAAGATATAGATAGTATAGCATCTATTTCTGCAGATGAATTCGAGAAAATAGCTAAAGCGAATGCGGCTATTAAAGTGCTTGATGTGAGAAAACCCGGAGAATATGAAGCTGAGCATCTGGAGTTGACAATGGCACGTCCTCTTGATTATATAAATGATTGGACTAATGAGGTCAATCAAAAAGAAACCTATTATATTCATTGTGCTGGTGGTTATCGCTCTATGATTGCTGCATCTATCCTTAAAGCAAGAGGGGTAGATCATGTGATTGATATTGCTGGTGGCTATGGTGCTATAAAAAATACAAGTTTAAAACGGACTGATTTTGCCTGTCCTTCTAAAGCGATGAAAGCCTAATAAAGATGCCAGGGATAAATCAGATAAAGCTGCCTATAGCTGCAGAAATAGATGCCTTTGAGGAGAAGTTTAAAGCTTCTATGCATAGCGATGCACCATTGTTGGATCGGATTACTCATTACATTGTAAAACGTAAGGGGAAACAGATCAGGCCAATGTTTGTTTTTTTTGCTGCTAAGTTATGTGGCGGTATTATTGAGTCTACCCATAGAGGAGCAGCATTGGTAGAGTTGTTGCATACCGCGACACTTGTACATGATGATGTGGTGGACAATGCTTATGAAAGACGTGGATTTTTTTCTATAAACGCACTCTGGAAAAATAAAATTGCCGTTTTAGTAGGTGATTATTTATTAGCCAAAGGCTTATTACTTTCTGTGAATAATTCTGAATTCCGCTTATTGCAAATTGTTTCTGAAGCAGTAAAACAAATGAGTGAGGGCGAGTTATTACAGATCGAAAAGGTGAGGAGGATGGATATAAGCGAAGAACTTTACTTTGATGTCATCAGACAAAAAACAGCTTCGTTAATAGCTTCTTGTTGTGCTTGTGGAGCGGCTTCTGCAGGAGCTGACGAGGAAACGGTAGAGAAAATGAGGATGTTCGGTGAAAAGGTGGGGATCGCTTTTCAGATTAAGGATGATACTTTTGATTTCGGAACCGATGATGTGGGCAAGCCACTGGGTATCGATATAAAGGAGAAGAAAGTAACGCTACCTCTTATTTATGCACTAAACAGGTCTGAGAAGGCTGAAAAGAAAAGAATCATTAACCTGGTAAAAAACCATAATGAAGAACCTGAAAAAATACAGGAGATCATAGACTTTGTAAACGCAAAGGAAGGTGTACATTATGCTAATGAAAAAATGGTCCAATATCAAGAAGAGGCTTTTGATATCTTGCATAGTTTTGAGCCCGGTGATGCCAGAACCGGACTTGAGCAATTGGTACGATATACTACAGAACGTAAAAAGTAAGTTTCAAGGTTTCTTATTATATAATAGAAACCTTTATGCCATGCCCTTCTAGTCCTTTTTTTACCTGATCAGGAATTCCAGAGTCTGTAATGATGTGGTCTACAGCTTCAATTCCACAGATTTTCCCAAAACCACGTTTTCCGAATTTGGTTGAGTCGGCCAATACAATTACCTTCTGAGAAGATTCTATCATCTGTTTGTTCAGGTGCGCTTCAGATGCACTGGTTGTGGTTAAGCCAAATTCTAAGTCTATCCCATCGACACCCAGGTACAATTTACTGCAAAAAACATTACCCAATACATTATCTGAATAGGGTCCTGCAACAGATGCTGAACTTTTTCTCACCAGACCGCCTAGCTGGATAATTTCAACGTCGGCATGGTTAAGTAGTTCTAATGCTACATTTAAGGCAGAGGTGAGTACTGTTAAGTTGCCTTTAGGCTTAATGCAACGTGCCATGGCCAATACTGTAGTGCCTGAGGCAATAATGATGGAATCGTTGTCTTCAATCAGACCTGCGGCTAAAGCTCCAATTCTCATTTTTTCAGCAGATTGCAAATGCTCTTTTTCGTTTACTGGCCTATCTACCGTGTATGGATTGTTTAATGTTGCTCCTCCGTGCGTTCTGAATAAAAGGTTTTTATCTTCGAGTAGTTTCAGGTCCTTACGTATGGTTACGGAAGAAACGTTTAGTTTTTTGCAGAGCGATTGGACGTCTATTGCGCCATCTGTTTGAATTTTATTTAAAATATACTGATGTCTTTCGGCTATGTTAATCATTTGTGTGTCTATATCTATGAAGTAATATAAGCATTATTTTAATTTCAAAATGCGCTTTTTAACAAACTTAACGTTAAAAAAATAATATTACCAATTTGTTTTTTTTTAATATCTGTCTTTTTTTAGTTTCGTTTTATTATATTTGATATTGTAAACGAAAGATTACGAAATATTGATATTTAAAATTGAAAAGAAACAAAATGGTGTTTAAACGCGAATCATTTATTAGTCAGGTAGAAGAGCAAGTAGAGTGGGATGTTATTATTATTGGAGGTGGAGCAACAGGGTTAGGAACAGCTGTTGATGCAGCCAGTAGAGGTTATCGTACTTTACTGCTTGAGCAATCTGATTTTGCAAAGGGAACTTCAAGCCGCAGTACTAAATTAGTTCATGGTGGTGTCCGTTATCTGGCGCAAGGTGATGTTGCATTAGTATATGAGGCTTTGCATGAAAGAGGCTTGTTATTGAAAAATGCGCCTCATTTAGTTAAAGATCAGGAATTTATTATTCCTGTTTATTCGTTTTTATCTAAATATAAATACCTGATCGGTTTAAAGCTTTACGATTTGCTCGCAGGCAAGAGTGGTTTTAAGAAATCTTCCTTCTTGTCAGCTTCGAAAGTGCTAAGTGCAATACCAGGATTGAAGTCTGAGGGCTTGATTGGTGGAGTTAGCTATAGTGACGGGCAGTTTGATGATGCAAGATTAGCTTTGAACCTGGCGCAGACTGCGGCTGAATATGGTGGTGTTTTGTTAAATTATACTAAGGTTACTGATTTAACGAAAGAGAACGGAATTATAAACGGTGTAAGTTTTATAGATACTGAGACTAAGAAAAATTATACGTTAAAAGCGAAAGTAGTAATTAATGCTACTGGTGTTTTTGTGGATGAGATCTTAAAGATGGATGTGCCATCTGGTAGAGCTATTGTTCGTCCAAGTCAAGGTGCACACGTGGTGCTGGATCCGTCTTTCTTAAAAGGTGATAGTGCTTTGATGATTCCTAAAACTCCGGATGGACGTGTTTTATTCGCTGTGCCATGGCATGGAAAAGTGTTGGTTGGTACAACCGATACTCCATTAAACGAACATTCATTAGAGCCAAAGCCATTAGACGAAGAGATTGAGTTTATATTAACTACTGCAGGGAAATATCTTACTAAAGAGCCAACCAGGAATGATGTGCTTGCCGCATTTGCGGGCTTGCGCCCATTGGCAGCTCCTGGTAAAGATACCAATAGTACAAAAGAGATTTCCAGAAGCCATAAGCTCATCATAAGTGAATCAGGCTTAATTACAATAACAGGAGGTAAGTGGACAACTTATCGCAGGATGGCGATGGATGTAGTAGATAAGGCAATTGAATTGGGTAAGCTGGTAACGAAAAAGTGTGTAACTCAAGATGTTAAGATTCATGGGTATATGCCTGAAATTCAAGAGGGAACGCTTAGTTTGTATGGCGCGGATGCAGAGGGGATTCGTAACCTTTTGAAAACGAGCCCTGAGTTAGGAGAAGCATTACAAGTTGGTTTTAAATATACTAAAGCAGAAGTGGTTTGGATGGTTCGAAATGAAATGGCGCGTACAATTGAAGATGTACTCTCCCGCAGGATGCGTCTATTGTTTCTGGATGCAAAAGGGGCATTAACACTTGCTCCAGCCGTAGCAAAATTAATGGCGGGAGAATTAGGTAAAGATGACCAGTGGATAAATGGGCAGATAGAAGAGTTTACGGCGCTGGTTAGCCAGTATTTATTATATACGCCTTTAAAAGAAGGTTTTGATAAAGCTGGAGTTAAAGCCATAGCCTAACTTAATCGAGACTTAACATGTATTTAATATTGCAACCTTGATATTTGCAGCAAATGAAAGATTCGAAATAAAACGAAATATTGCAGAGGAAATGGAGCAGATTTTAAGATTGTGTTTTGGAATAAAGAAAATAAAAAAAAACGTTAACCAAATTATTAACTAGCATTATGATTAAAAATTTTACTAACAACGTGCAATTTAAAAGGCCTCTCAAGTACCTCGCATTAGCAGGCATTTTGGTCTTTTTACAATTGCCACAAATGCTTAAGGCGAGTGAAGCACAGCCTTTAGGTGAGCTGTTTTTTCAGGAAACAGTTAATGTAAAAGGTACTGTCAAAGATGCTGAAGATGGTCAGCCTATACCGGGAGTAACTATTTCTGACAGCCAGAGAAAAGTTTTAGGTGTAACAGATTCAAAAGGCGCTTTTAGTGTTAACGTAGTGAAAGGGACAGAAGTTTCTTTTAATATGTTGGGCTATACTATTGTTAAACGAATGGTTACTAATGCAACGACAGCTATGGCTGTTGAGTTGAAGAGCTCAAGTTCTGAGCTTAACGAGGTAGTTGTTACCGCATTGGGCATTAAACGTGAAGAGAAATCTTTAGGTTTTGCCACAACTACAGTTGATAGTACTCAGTTAACCAATGCCATTTCAAGTAACTGGACTGATGCATTATCAGGTAAAGTTGCAGGTTTGAACATGGTTCGTAATGATGGTCCTTCTGGTTCCAACAAAATTATTTTGCGTGGTGAAAATAACCTTACAGGTGATAATGAAGCCCTTATCGTAATTGATGGTGTTGTGGCATCAAGTAGTTCGAAACGTACAGCTGCTACTGGTGGAGGCGTATACGGTACATCTGGTGATATCATGCCTGCGGATTTTGGTAGTGGGATTAATGATATAAATCCCGATGACATAGAAAGTGTTACTGTACTTAAAGGCCCTGCAGCATCGGCATTATATGGACAGAGAGGTGCTAACGGAGCAGTTATCATTACTACTAAGTCAGCGACTAAAGATAGGAAGACAATGGGCATTACCTTTACGTCAAACAGCTCATGGCAAGATATTAACAGAGGACCAGACAGACAACAAGAGTTTGGTGCAGGTACTTTTGGCGTTCCTTATTTCTCATATGGTACTTCTCCTGATGGGGCGAGTACTAATGGGACTAGTTCAACCTGGGGAGCTCCATTTGATGGTGGAAGAATGTACTATCAATACGATCCATTAACAAAAAAACAAGGTCTGGAAAGGACTCCGTGGGTAGCTTATAAGGACCCTATTGATGCCTTTTTTATAACTGGATTCGAATCATTGAATTCAATAAGTTTAGATGGTACTTATAAGAAAGTTGCGATGCGTTTTTCTGCAAGTCATGGCAGCAATGAATGGATTGTGCCAAATACAGGCTACGAAAGAACTACTGTTTCCTTTAATGCAAACACCAACCTAACTAAAAAGCTAAGTATAAATCTAAAAGCACAATATAGTAACAGGCATAGTGATAACTTACCTGCTACTGGTTATGGTAACCAATCACTGATGTACTGGTTTATGTTTGCACAGCCAAACGTAAATGTTGATTGGTATAGAGATTATTGGGCTCCTGGTAAGCAATATGAACAATTGATTAATCTTACAACGACTAACCCGGAGAGTCCATATGCTATTTCAGAGCAATATATAAATGCGCAAAGAAGAAATGGAATTTTAGGTAATATTCAAGCTAATTACAAATTTAATAAAGAATTTAGTTTAATGGCTCGGGCGTCGATAGATTTAAATGATGAGATTCGTAACACTCGCCGCCCTTGGGATGCATCTGGAAATAAGTTTGCACATGGTTCTTATCGTGTATCAGATATGCGTTCTTATGAGATCAATGCCGACTTCTTGTTGAAATATGATAAGAAAATCAATAAGGATTTACATTTGACAGCAAATTTTGGTGGTAGTCAGATGCGCAATGAATATGGTAGGATGGAAACTCGTGCAGACGGTTTGGTAATCCCAAATGAGTATAGATTGGATAACAATGAAAACCCTTTGGTTTATGTTCCAGATACAGCAAGATATAGAATCAATAGTTTCTATGCCTCCGCTTCATTTGGATATAAAAACTTTTTATACTTAGATATTACAGGTCGCCAGGATTGGAATAGTACTTTGGCAACATTAACACATACAGACAACGTAGGTTTTTTCTATCCATCTGCTAGTTTAGCTTTTGTGGCTTCTGATTATTGGAAGCTCCCAAAGGCATTTAGCTTTGCTAAGTTAAGAGCCTCAATAGCCCAGGTAGGTAGCGGAAGTAATACTCCATATAGAACTGCATATTATTATTTAAAAGCAGCAGATGGAATTTATCCTGACACTTCAATGAACAATCCAAGAGCATTGCCTAATTATGATTTGAAGCCGCTTAAAACGACTACAATTGAATTGGGATTAGATTTAAAAATGTTTAAGAATCGTTTAGGTTTAGATGTTGCTGTGTATGCAGGTAATACCAAAAACCAAATATTAAATAGAATCGTAGATAAATCTACTGGTTACAATACGCAGATCGTTAATGTTGGTAGAGTAGATAATAAAGGAATTGAGATTGCACTTAATGGTACCCCCATACAAACAAAAAAGTTTAAGTGGACAACTTTTGCAACTTTTTCTGCCAATAAGAATGTAATTAAAGAATTGGCAGATAGTTCTGTTGTACTCCGTACAGGAGCATTGGGTGGTGGCCAGGTTGTGGCAAATGTTGGTGGTAGCATGGGCGATTTATATGGAAGAGGTTACCTCCGCTCACCAGATGGTCAGATCATATTTAATCCTGAGACAGGAGTAGCTTTAGAAAATCCTGACTTGCTATATCTTGGTAATACCATGCCAACTATGAGATTTAGTCTTGGTACAGGGTTTAACTATAAGCAATTTAACTTGAATGTTTTGTTTGATGCTCAGGTTGGGGGAGTTGGTCATTCACTTACCTTCTCAAGAATGGCTTCTTTGGGTAAACATAAAGTTACATTACCTGGAAGATATAATGGTGTAATTGGAGATGGTGTTTTACAGAACCCTGATGGTACATTCCGTAAAAATGATGTAATCGCTACTGACCTTGCTGCTTTTTATGAATCGGTATATGGAAGCGGTCAAGCTGAAGGAAGTATTTTTAGAACAGATTATGTTAAATTCAGAGAAGCAAGTTTTGGCTACTCTCTTAATAAAAAATTATTAAAATCTATAGGTTTTAATAAAGCAACACTTAGTGTTTATGGGCGTAATTTGTTTATTTGGTCGCCGTGGCCTGCATTCGATCCTGAGTTTGGAACCATGGCTGGTTCGGATATCGTTCAAGGATTTGAAACAGGCCAATTGCCATCTACGAGAACTTATGGTGTACGTTTAGTTGTGGGCCTTTAATTTATAGAAATTATGAAAAAGATTAAAAATACTATTGTATATACACTTTTAACGGTTTTGGGTCTGTCAACAACGCTATCCTGTAAAAAGGATTTCATCGATGTAAATATTGATCCTATTGGTGAGAGAGAAGTAGAGGCCCGAAGATTGCTACAGCCTGCATTAGTCAACATATTATATGCTAATATGATTCGTAACTGGAACTTCAACAATCAGTTGATGCAGGTTTCAGTAGAAATTAGCGATGCTGAGGGTAAGGTTTTTCGTTATGATGTAAGAAGAACATGGGCGGATTATACCTGGAATGCCTGGTATACAAATATGACGGATCTTAAAGACATCTATACCATTGCTAGTAAACCAGAGAGTCTAAATAAATCATACCAGGGAATATCGCTGATTACACAAACCTGGGTATCTTCATTATTAACTGATACTTATGGCGATATACCTTATTCCGAGGCGAATATGGGGAGGACTGGCAATATGCAGCCTGTGTTTGATAAGCAAAAAGATATCTATGAAGATATGTTTAAAAAGCTGGAAGAAGCAAATGACTTATTGAAAGAGGGTACAGCCATAGATGCAAGTGATCCCGTTTATAAAGGAGATATCTCAAAATGGAGAAGGTTTGGTAATTCGCTTTATTTAAGACTATTGCTTCGTGCTTCTGGGAAAATAGAAGTTGCAAGTACGGTAAAAGCAAAAATTAAAGAGATGATTGATACTAACCCTGCTGAATATCCGATTATAGAAAATAATACACAGACAGCTAAAATTTTATGGAATGGAACTAATAGTAGTAGTGCTGTTTATTCTTCTCCATATATGATAGGTATACGTGCGGTTGATTTTAGAAACATGCCTATTTGCGACTTCTTCTTAGGTAAATTGGTTTCTTGGGAAGATCCAAGAGTTGATCCTGCTTTGGGTACTGGCGGTGTACCTCGTTTCGGTATTGATAAAGGAGTAGATGGATATGTGGGTGTTCCAAGTGGGTTTTTGCCAGGTTCTGGTGTAATCATACAGGCTCATTTTAATTCAGATGCAGAGAACAAGTTTACCTTGCAAACAGATCCAAATACTGGTATCATTATGAATAGTGCTGAAGTAAGTTTTATCTTGGCTGAGGCCGCAGCAAAAGGTTGGATCATTGGCTCTGCGGAGAGTTATTATAATAAAGGAATGGCTGATGCAATTTCTTACTGGATGCCAACTTTATATACAGGTCCGACAGATGCTAATTTCATAAAGTATATTACTGATGCAAACTTAAAATGGAATCCAGCTTTACCATTAGATGATGCTAGCATAGGAGGAAATAGTAAGATGGAGATGATACATATTCAAAAGTATTATGCGATGTTTTTGGTTGATTTTCAACAATGGTTTGAGTATAGGCGTACAGGACATCCTATTTTACCAAAGGGACCGGGTTTAGCTAATGGAGGTGTAATGCCGGCTAGGTTAAATTACCCACTAGTAACGCAATCGACAAATCCGACTAACTATAAGAATGCTGTTGCCGCTCAAGGTGCAGATGATATCAATACATTGGTTTGGTGGCAAAAACCCTAATTCTTAATATTTAGAAAAATAGTTATGAAAAAGATTTTAAAAAAACATATACTGATCGTAGGGGCATGTCTGGCTATTTTGTCTGCATGTAAAAGGGATAGTGATTATATGATTGTCACACCTAGTCCATTTATTTCCAATTTTGATTTAAAAAAGCTTTATAGGGGAAATGATGTGATTTTAACCAGACAAGTTACGAGAGAAGCGGTCTCCGTAAAAGGACAAGTTACCTCTGATCATTCGGGTCACAATTTGCCAGAAGGCTTATTGTTTATCCAAAATTTAAGAATGACTGGTAATGGAATAGATTCTTTAAGGGGAATGGCCATTAATATTGGTGCAGCCGCAGCAAATTATATGCCTGGAGATTCAGTACATATTGATATTGAGGGAGGCACCTTAAAGCGAGTAAACGGCATTTTACAAATAACAGGAGTTCCTGCCTCTAATGTTAAGAGAGTGGCGACTGGTATTAATGTACTTATTATACCAATATCTACTGTAGCTTTGTCTGCTAAACCTGATAACTTCGAAGGGGTTTATGCAGCGGTGTATAATGGTAATTTTGAACCTAATATTGGTGTAGAAACGCTTGAAGGTACAAAAATACTAAACGATGGCTTAGGAGATCTTCAAATGCAGGTTAATAATACTGCTAATTTTAAGTCCGAATTGTTACCTTGGACAGCTAATGTAAAAGGGATTGTAATCCCAACAGCGACAGGTGTTTCTCAGATATGGCCACGTATAGAGGCAGATTTTGAAGCTACTAGTATAATAGTGGATCCTAATATTCCGTTGGGTCCAAATCCTGCAATTATTACAGGTTATTTTGCAAATCCATCTGGTACAGATGCTAACTATGAGTACATACAATTTATGGCAACTCAGGATTTGGATTTTAGACAAAAACCTTTCAGTGTGTATACCTCTAATAATGCAGGAGCAACTGGTTCCGATTTTCCTGTTAATGGATGGAATAGAGGTGGGGTACGGACCTATAAATTTAAACTTACAAAGGGAACCGTGGCAAAAGGGACATTCTTTTATGTCGGTGCTTTGAAACAAATCGCAGGCCAAACCTCAACTGATATCAGTAATGCAAACTGGATTGTTAGTAAGCTTTATAGTAATGAAGACGGGGATGATGGCATTGGAGATAAAACGAGTAATCTTCTGGCTAATAGTGGAAATGCAGCAGGTATTTCAATTTTTGCGACTACAGATGTGAGTCTATTTACGGTACCTTCAGATGTGGTGTTTTTTGGCGGAAATGGTGGGGATGTTTATGGTGCAGGGGTTGGTTATTCTATTAGTAATAACGATATGTATAATGTGTATGATGGAACCACATATCAACCGTTTTTCAGACAAGGAAAGAACACTGCAAAGTTTGTAGTCGCTGTCGATAGTCAGTTTAGTTATTTAGGTGGAGTGTATGATGCGACGACAAAAAAATGGACAACTAAAAGGGCGCATACTACATGGCCAATTGCTAAAAATTCTCCATTGTCTTTAATTGAACAAAGACCGGACACTAGCAGACCAGATGTAACAAAGGTTGTAAACTAAAAACAAATATTAATTTTTATCAACAGGAGCTATCATTATAGCTCCTGTTAATTTAAATAGCTCCTTTTTTAATTAGGCTACCATAAAAAATTAAGATTTAAGCCACTCAAAACCAAACTAGATGAAAAAAATGTTCCTTCTAATAATGCTTTGTGCATCAAATTATGTTTTTGCGCAAAAAGGAAATCTTTATGCCAACTTTCCTGAGCAATTCGAGTCACCTGATACTTCTGCTAAATCAAGATATAAATCTGCAAAGGTTGATTTAAAAAGCGGCAACTGGACTTTTGATGATGCACTTTTGGGGGCTCTTGAAAATAAAGATAGATTTAACGGAAAGCAATCTGTTAGGATGCAACAAAATAAAGACAGATCTGTATATCTACAAATGAATTTTGATTTGCCAAATGGTGCTTCAAAAGTAGAGGTTGCTTATGGCAGTTTTCAAAAGGATCTTACTTGTACCTGGAGGCTGGAAGCATCTATGGATAAGGGGAAAACATGGACTCAGGTAGGTACAGATATTTCTGACCTAGCACCGGCCTTAAAAGTAGTTACATTTAACCCTGACATTAAAGGTAAAGTTCGTTTCCGTATTAATAAGTTAGGTCTAGGTTCTTCAAAAGAAGATCCATCTATAAAAAATGGGCGTCTCAATATTGATGATTTTGCTGTATACGAAAACTAAATCACCAGTCATTTAAGATATGAATAGAAGATCTTTTATACAATCCCTCGGTTTAATTACAGGGGGTGCGTTTATCAGTTTACAAACTAGTGCATTCTCGGATTTAAAGAGAGATAAGCAAATTAAAGGTAGAGTTACTGATGGTAAAAGAGGTATAGCCAATGTAGTAATATCTGATGGCTATAGTGTGGTGTTAACAGACTCCAAAGGTAATTATACCATTAAAACGGACGATATGGCTACCAATGTTTTTATGAGTACACCTGCAGGTTATGAGTTTAAAACAGACTATAGCATCAGCAGACAGTACGAAACTCTGGGAAGTCGCAATCAATATGATTTTATACTTCAGGCATTAAAAAAGAACGATACTAAGCATAGTTTTATCGTTTGGGCGGATCCTCAGGTAAAAACCAAGAAAGATGTGAAGCAAATGATGGATACTTCTGTTCCTGACGTGCAGCAATTGGTGAAATCTATGGGACCAGATGCATTGGTTCACGGTATTTGTGTAGGAGATATTGTATGGGATAATCTCCCTTTGTTCCCAGATTACAATAAAGCTGTCGCGGATATGGGCATCCCTTTTTTCCAGGCATTGGGTAATCATGATATGGATTATAGAATGGGTGGTGATGAAACCTCAGATAAAACCTTTAAGGAAGTATTTGGCCCGACCTACTATTCATTTAACCGAGGTAAGGCACATTATGTTGTATTAGATGATGTACGGTATTTAGGTACTGAACGTAATTATGATGGTTATATCGTAGAAAATCAACTTGAATGGCTTGCTAAGGACCTGAAGTATGTTGCTAAGGATCAGTTATTGATCATTAATGCACATATCCCGATTCATAATTCAGTTAAAAATAATGCAGCTTTATATGCATTACTAGAGGGGTATACCAATGTACATATCATGACTGGTCATACCCACTATAATCTCAACAAAGTAATAAACGAGAACATCTACGAACACAACCATGGTACAGTATGCGGTGCATGGTGGACAGGCCCGATTTGTGGTGATGGAACTCCTCGTGGTTATGGAGTTTACGAAGTAGATGGAACCGACTTAAAGTGGTATTATAAATCAACGGGGTTTGATAAAACCAAACAGTTTAACCTGTTTGTTGAACCTTTAACCAATCAAAAACGGGCAATTGCCAATGTCTGGAACTGGGATCCACAATGGAAAGTAGAATATTTTCTGGACGATAAAGCAATGGGAATAATGGAACAACAAAAAGGTTTCGATCCTTTAGCCGTACAATTGTACAAAGGAGATAAACTCCCTGTTACCCGTTCTTTTGCTGAACCGAAAAAAACAGATCACCTGTTTATAGCACATTTTGGTCCTGAGGTAAAAAATGTGAAGGTCATAGTTACTGATCGCTTTGGTGAAAAATATACAATAATCGTTAATGCTTAAATAATTAGATACAATAACCAAATACAAATCAATGAAGAAAGTAATTTGTGTAGCCACAGTGGCTTTGTTAAGTTTGTCGGCTTGTAAAACCGTGCAAAAATCAAATACAATGACTAAAGTAGAATTCCCGGCCTTTAGTACTGAAGGGCATAGAGGAGCCAGAGGGCTGATGCCTGAAAACACAATTATCGGAATGCGTCATGCTATCGATTTGGGTATTACTACTTTAGAAATGGATACACATATTACCAAAGATGGCAAGGTTGTAGTGACTCATGACGATTACCTGAGTCCTTCATTTATGCTGACACCTGATGGAAAAGAAATTCCAAAATCTGATGCTAAGAAATATGCAGTATACCAGATGGATTATAGTCTGTTGAAGCAGTTTGACCTGGGGACAAAAATTAATGCTGGTTTCCCGGAACAAAAGAAAGTGAAATCATATATTCCTTTGCTATCTGATCTTATTGATGATGCGCAAGCTTACAGTAAAGGCAAAAAGCAAATGTTCTATAACATAGAAACTAAATGTAGTGCAAAAGGCGATGGGATTGTACACCCGGGACCGGAAGAGTTTGTGAAGTTACTGATGGATGTAATTGAGAAAAAAGGAATCACTCCTTATGTCGTTATTCAGTCGTTCGATAAAAGAACATTGCAGGTATTAAATAAGAAATACCCACATGTAAGAACTTCTTTCCTGATCAATAACAAAAAGACAGTTGAAGAGAATTTAGCTGATCTTGGATTTAATCCATTTATCTTAAGCCCTCTTTACAAATTGGTTAATGAAGAGATGGTAAAGAAATGTCATGAAAAGAAGATAAAGGTTATTCCATGGACAGTGAATACTAAGGAGGAGATTGTAGCCATGAAGCAGTTAAATGTTGATGGGATCATTTCTGATTATCCTAACCTATTGGTTAACTAGATTTCACAAAACCCAAAACAGCATGTTCATAACCAAACATGCTGAATCTTTAACGTTCTCTCATCAACAAAACCAAAAACGATTAAACAAGTAAAACTAACCATTTAATGAGTAATAAATTATTTTCTCCTGCTCCACATAAAGAGCTTTTGCCTTTAAGCAGGATTGATCCTGAGTATAAGAAGCAACGTTTTAAAGTTTTTTTAGGAATCTTTTTGGGGTATGCTGGTTACTATTTAGTTCGCAAGAATTTTTCGTTAGCGATGCCGGATCTTATTGATCAAGGATATACCAAGGCACAGTTGGGCTTTGCTTTATCTGGTGTTTCTATCGCTTATGGTTTGAGTAAGTTTTTAATGGGTAATGTTTCTGATAGAAGCAATGCCCGTAATTTCCTTACTGTTGGATTAGTCCTTTCTGCATTTACCATGATTTTTATGGGAGTGTTCCCATTTGCTACTTCATCCATAACAGTGATGTTTATATTACTATTTATCAATGGGTGGTTTCAGGGAATGGGGTGGCCTCCATGTGGCAGGGTAGTAGTGCATTGGTATTCAATAAAAGAGCGGGGTACTATGATGTCAATATGGAATGTTGCACATAACGTTGGTGGAGGCTTGGTAGGTCCAATTGCGATTCTTGCAATCGAGATTTTTGCAGATTGGCATAGTAAATTTTATTTCCCAGGTCTAATAGCTTTGGTTTTTGCAGTTATTGCATACATTTTAGTTAGAGATACTCCACAATCTTGTGGATTGCCGCCAATTGAAGAATATAAAAATGACTATCCTGCAAATTATTCGGTAGATCATGAGAAGGAACTTTCAGCGAAAGAGATCTTTTTTAAATATGTATTTAATAACCGGGTACTGTGGTACATCGCTTTTGCAAATGCATTTGTTTACCTGGTTAGATATGGTATTCTAGATTGGTCGCCAACCTTCCTTGAAGAAGCAAAGGGCTTCTCTTTGAAACAATCAGGTTGGGCATATTTTCTTTATGAATGGGCAGGAATTCCAGGTACATTGTTATGCGGACTGATTAGTGATAGAGTATTTAAAGGGCGCAGAGCACCGGCTACTATTATTTATATGGTATTGGTAACAATTGCTGTTCTAATATATTGGAAAAATCCGCCAGGGAACATTTGGGTTGATAATGCTGCATTAATTGCTATAGGCTTCTTGATTTATGGTCCTGTAATGTTGATAGGAGTGCAGGCCCTTGATCTGGTTCCTAAAAAAGCTGCGGGTACCGCGGCTGGATTAACAGGTCTTTTCGGTTATATGGGCGGGGCTTTATTCGCTAACATAGCCATTGGTCTGGTAGTAGATAAATGGGGTTGGGATGGTGGATTTGAGCTGATTATCGGTGCCTGTATCTTATCTATTTTCTTTACTGCATTAACCTGGAACAGGGAGAAAAAAAATTTAGGAGTTGCATAAACAGTAACTTGTAATTTTAAAAAAACACAGTATGAACCACAGATGTCAAAGAATTATAGCAGGGTTAAGTTTGATCATGCTATTTACAACTGGTGCAGCCAGTGCTCAGAAAGTAACATGGGATAGCACTTACAGACCTAAAGCTTATCTTAAAAAAGTAGAAGAGTTTAAAGCAGAAGGCATCAATAAAAATGACTTCGTGTTTTTGGGTAACAGCATTACCGCAGGTACCAATTGGGCAAAATTGCTTGATCTTCCCAATGCTAAAAACAGAGGGATTTCCGGAGATATTACTTTTGGTGTATTAGAACGCCTTGATCAGGTGGTGTCAGAAAAGCCTAAGAAAGTTTTTGTATTAATTGGTATTAATGACATATCAAGGAATATTCCTGACAGCATTATTTTAAGGAATTATAAAAATATCATCAGGAGGATACAAGCAGGCTCAAAAAAGACTAAAATCTATTTTTATACCTTATTACCTGTAAATAGTTCGTTTAATAAATTTAAAAACCATTACGGTAAAGACGATCATATTTTATGGCTCAATTCTGAAATCAGAAAGTTTGCAGATAAAAAAGTAACCGTAATTGATTTGTATACACATTTTCTGGATTCTGAGAATCATTTAAAAGCAGAACTCACACACGATGGGTTGCACCTGAAGCCGGAAGGCTACCAGGTTTGGGCAGAAGTGCTCAAAAAGGGTGGTTATTTAAAATAATCTGATCAACTTATTTTTTTAAATATACCATAGCGGGCCTGTTCATATATTGATCAGGCCTGTTTATGTAAGGGGTTTCACTGTAGGTCTCCTTACCTAACCTTCTAAGCGTTATATAGTGAGAAACAAGTGCCGCACCAAAAGTTGGACTTTCAATATAATCAAGATCAAACTCAGCAGCCGTTTGCTTTACAATAGCACCTATGGCAGGGTAGTGGATGTGACATATTTTAGGGAAAAGATGATGCTCCACCTGTCTGTTCAAGCCCCCGCAAAAAAAACTGGTGATTTTGCAGTCGCCCCCAAAGTTTGCCGTGGTTTGCATTTGGTGGACAGCCCAGGCTTCTTCAATATTTCCTTCTTCATTAGGAAAAGGAAAGCTAGTGCCTTCCACCACATGTGCAAGTTGAAAAACAAGACCTAGTACCAAACCTTGCGAAAATTGCATTACCAGAAAGCCAATTACAAACTGCCACCAGGTAATGTTCATCACTAATAAAGGCAGCAAAATGAATAAGAAATAGTAGATCCCTTTATAAAAGAAAAGCTTAAAATATTCTATTCTAGGATGGTTTGCAACCTGTTCGCCAATCTTTTTCTGAAAGAATTTCTTGTAATCTTTTCTGAATACCCAGGAAAGCATGGCAAAACTATACAGTAGAAAAGCATAATAATGCTGGTAACTCTGCACCTTATTTACCGTTTCAGATTCCGAGAAACGAATTAGTCCGGGCGCCACATCTATATCCTCATCATGTCCCGCAATATTGGTATAAGTATGGTGAACAATATTGTGGCAGATGTTCCACACATAGGGACTGGCACCAATAAGATTAAATACAAAACTAAAAAGCTGGTTTACCCTGGCATTAGAGGAGTAAGCCTTATGGATGGCATCGTGGCAAACATTAAAGCCTACAAAAGCTCCAAACATGCCCAGAAGGGCACATAATACAAGGGTTACTACCGGATTAAAACCTCCAAGAAGGATCAATAAATAAATAGCTAGTATTCCTATCAGAAAGAAAATTGTTTTAAACCACATCGCTGGGTTTGCATGGATGGAAATGTTGTTGTCAGTAAAATAAGCATCTACCCTTTTCCGCACTGTCACGTAAAATGTCGACTTACTGACATTCGTGAACTTAACCTTTTTTGTCATAAATTATTCCCTGCTGGGTAGTGTTATATCTTCTTGTCGATTTGCTAATGTAACATAATTAACACATACATCATGCCAGTACCATCATATTATTATATCAATTGATATTATTATTTAGTTACGAAATCACAAAGGGTTTGGATTTTCAATTATATTTACCGCTAAATTAATGGTTCTATACCAATCATTATCTATACATAGATGGAAAACATCAATATCAAGCAGTTGGCCAAAGCCCTGAACTTGTCAACATCGACAGTCTCCAGAGCTTTTAGGGATAATAGCGATATCAATAAGGAAACGAAAGAAAGAATACTGGCTAAAGCAAAAGAATTCAATTACCAACCTAACCATTATGCAAGTAATCTTAGGGAGCAACGGAGTAAAACCATTGCCGTAATTGTTCCTGAGCTGGCCAACAATTTTTTTTCTCAAGCCATACGTGGTATAGAGAAAATTGCACGCGACAAAGGTTACCACATTCTGATCTATTCAACGGACGACGTTTATGAAAAAGAAGTATCCTTCATCAGGCACTTACACAATGGCAGGGCCGATGGCATTATCATGTCTGTAACCGGTGAGGCAAACGATCATACTTATCTGAACGAACTAACCCAAAAACGCTTGCCACTTGTTTTTTTTGATAGGGTTTACGAGGATATCATCACTCCAAGGGTAATTACCAATGATTATGACAGTAGTTTTTCTGCAACACAACACCTGATTAAACAAGGCTGTAAACACATCGCTTATCTGGTTATCAATAAAAACCTATCGATAGGTAAATTCAGGATGCAGGGATATATTGATGCTTTACTGAAACATAACATTCCTTATGATGACCGTTATGTAGTCGATTGTACAAATAGCTATGCTAAGAATAATGTGATCCTAAAGCAAATGCTGCAAGAGCTAAAACCGGATGGTGTTTTTACTTCGGTAGAAAGACTTGCCTTTGCTACTTATTATGCTTGCTATGATTTAAATATATCTGTGCCAGACCAGCTAAAAGTGATTGGTTTCTCTAGTCTGGAAATAGCACCATTGTTAAACCCTTCTTTAACTACGATTACACAGCCCGCTACAAAGATTGGAACAGAAGCTGCAAACCTTTTGTTTAAAATGCTCGAGAATCCAGAATCTGTAGATCCGAATGAAAAAATTGTACTGAATTCAAAACTGGTTAAAAGACGTTCAACAGAAAATAACTAACTAAATTTTCGAAATCGATTATTGCCAACAGCGCATATTTGTTATGGCCGCTTTATGGGCCCATTGAAAGGTTCTGATTGGTCCGAATCTGGGACACAAATTCTCCCTTTAAACAAGCTGAAAAACGGTGGAGATTTCGGTGCTAAAAAACATGATTTTTTAGGCCTTGAAAAACGTCCATTTTGAAAAAAAAATCTGACGGTTTTCTTGTTTTACGCAGAATTTCTGCTCTTCCTTTCAACGGTCTCTCCAAAAAGTGTTGAAAACTCCGGGAACGATCCCGGGAACGATCCCGATAAAAGAGCTAAAAAACGTAAAGTGTAATAAATACACTTTCTTTGCTGATTTTACTTTGTAATTAATTGTTGTTCAGTATATTGCTTTTTTGTTTGGTGGTTTTTATCAAAATGAGCTTGCAAATAATTTTGCAAATAATTTGCAATTTGAAGTATAAAATATGGTGTTAAAAAAAAATATGATATAAAATTTTGAATTGTCGTTGGCGACTGTAAATTTACCATAAGTGTTACATACACTTAACGTTAACCGAATATTACACCTTAAAACGAGTTCAAATATGAAAGTATTTTACCTAAAAAAGCATTACCTTTTGGTGCTTTTGGTTTTAACAGCACTAGGGGCAAATGCCCAGACCGGAGCCCTGGTTGGAAAAGTACTGGATGAGACCGGAATCCCACTACCAGGCGCATCTGTACAGATCAAGAGTATCAGTAAAAGTACACTCACCAATGCTGACGGAACTTATAAGATTACAGGTTTAAATAATGGTACTGTAGCTTTGCTAATTAGCTACGTAGGTTACCAGCCTAAACAAGAAACAGTAAAGATAAACGGTAACACAGTTGTCAACTTTAGCTTGAAGCCAGATCAACAGAGTTTAAACGAAGTAGTGGTAGTAGGTTATGGCACGCAAACACGTCGCGAAGTAACCGGATCTATCTCTAAAGTAACCGGCGAAAAGCTAACCGCTATTCCTACACCAAGTTTTGAAGCTAGTTTGCAGGGACAGGCTCCAGGTGTACAGGTAACACAAGGTAGCGGACTTGCTGGAAGTGGTTCTGTAATCAGGATCCGCGGTATCGGTTCAATTTCTGCCGGTGGTGATCCACTTTATGTAGTAGATGGTATTCCAATTACTTCAGATCCGTTTATTGGTGACAATCGGGGCGGAATGAACCAGAATCCACTGGCAACCATTAATCCTAATGACATTGAGTCCGTAGAGGTATTGAAAGATGCAGGTGCAGCAGGTATCTATGGTTCCCGAGGTGCAAACGGGGTGATTTTAATTACTACAAAAAGAGGGAAGTTGGGCAGACCGACTTTCAATCTGTCTACCAAATACGGTTTAACCACCTATGCTAACCGTCCGGAATTTGTAAGCGGATCGGAGTGGTTGCAATTGCGTCAGGAAGCATGGGCAAATGATGGAAATGTAGGTTTGGCTACTTTGCCAAATGGAATAAGCTGGGAAACAGCTGAAAAAAATAATACTGATTGGTGGGGATTGTTAACGAAAACAGGACATACGAATGATCAAAGCATTTCATACAGTCAGGGGACAGAGCGCATAAAAGCCTTCGTGTCTGCGAATTACAGTGATAATCAGAGTTTTCTTAAAGGTAACAGTTACGAACGATATGGTTTCAGAACCAATCTGGACGTTAAAGCAAATTCGTATATCAATACCAGCATCAATGTAGGATACGATAGAGGAACGAACACCAGGGTAAATGCAGCCTGGGGTGGCGGTTTAGGTGATGCAATGTCCACAGCTTTACCAATTTATCCCGTTTACAATGCTGATGGTTCTTATTTCAACAGTGGTGCGAATCCAGTAAGAAATGTAAATCTGCTAGATTGGAAAGCGGTTACTGACCGCGTAATTGCCGGGGTTACTTTTGAAGTTAAACCTGTAAAGAATTTAAGTATCAAAGCGATTGCGAACATCGATAACATGAATGTTAAAGAGAACCAGTTTCAACCCGCAGAGCTTAGAAATCAATCGAGAGGATATGCTAATTCATGGCCAACAAAGATATTTAACAATACGCTAACCGGAACGGCTAATTACGATTTGCAATTGAATGATAAGAATAAGCTTTCGTTTCTTGCCGGTGTAGAAACACAAGTTACTTACCGTCACCGTCATCCCAATGGAATTTATGGAGAGGCTGACGGGCCTTTCAATAAAGATCGTGAAAGTTTGAATCAAGCAATGAATACCCTAAAATCTACGCCTCTCTTTTATGTGCCCGGAGATCTTAGAGATACATTTGAGTCTTTATTTGGAAGAATCAACTATTCATATGACAATAAATATTACTTACAGGTTCTTGCAAGGAGGGACGGATCTTCCAAGTTCGGACCGAATAACAAGTATGGATATTTTCCTGCAGCATCTGCTTCCTGGTATATCAGTGAAGAAAACTTCTTGAAAGGAAATAAAGTGCTGTCAAATTTAAAAATAAGAACAAGCTATGGTTTAGTCGGCAGTTCTCAGTTCCCTTCTGCACAATATGATGCCTATTATGGTCCGGGAAGCATATACAATGGAGGAGTTTCTGTATATCCAAGTAACGTAGCTAACCCAAATCTGAAATGGGAAGAAGGTCGCAACTTCGATCTTGGTCTTGATTTTGGCCTATTTAACAATAGGATTAGTGGAGAGCTGGCCTATTATCATAAAAAAACATCAGGTGCATTACTTAACGGTGCCGTATCTCCTTCAACGGGCTTTTTAACTGGTTGGGTAAATGTTGGAACTATTTTAAACGAGGGCCTGGAGCTAAGTTTAAATACGATTAATATCCAGTCAGATAAGTTTAAATGGGTGACGAGATTAAATGTATCGCAGAATAGCAATAAGGTATTGGATTTAAATGGGTTTTCTGCCGACGCGGTGTCTGGTGGAACAAATGATACCCGGTTAGCCATAGGCCATCCACTAGGTGTAAATTTTTTGGTGAGGTATAAAGGGGTTGACCCAGCTGATGGATTACCAATTTGGCTGAATAAAGATGGTTACGAAACTAAGACCTTCTCTTTAGATGACCGCGTAATTACCGGACAGGTATTACCTGATTATGTAGGAGGTTTAACGAATACTTTTTCATATAAAGGTTTTGAGTTAAATACCCTGTTTACTTTTGCAATTGGTGGTAATCTTTATGATGGATCTGCAAAGCGTCAGTTAGGTATTGTTACGGATTGGAATATTCGTACAGATATTGCCGACCGCTGGCAAAAACCCGGCGATATCGCTAGGTTCCCCAGGTTAACTTTAAATACGAATGCTTATCCCGGACTAGCAAGCGAATGGCAGTACAATTCAACCTTGTTTCTATATGATGCTACCTTTGTTAGATTAAGAGAAGTTACACTTTCTTATGCATTGCCTGTCAGTTTTGCACAAAAGTTACGGTTACAGAGTTTAAAAGTATTTGCGGCAGGGATGAATTTGCTCACCTTTAGCAAGTATCCCGGAGGTGACCCCGAAATAGCCAGAGATTTTGCGAATCCGCAGGACAGAAACATGAGTCCTAATGTCACTTATTTGACGACTCCTCAACAAAAGAGTGTAACATTTGGCCTATCTACATCATTTTAATTGTTGACTATAATAAAACGAAGATGAAAATCAACTATAAAAATATTATAAAAGTCGTGGCTGTTCTGGCTGTATTAGCTGGTACAGGGACAGGATGTAAAAAATTTCTTGATTCACCTCCAGCATCGCAGATACCTGAAGAGGAAGCGATAGCCGATGAAGCAGGATTGAGAACTGTACTTATCGCTGGATATCAAAGTGTGGGTGGCGATTTTGCATTTGGTGGGAGGATAAAAGTAATGAGTGAATTGCTTGCTGACCAACTTGATGGTAGTCAGCAAAGTGGGGATTTTGGTGAGACCTTTCAACGAAAATCTTCCATTTTTGGGGATTACAAGAAGGACATGTACAAAGAGTTGTATCAAGGTATTTATCGTTCAAATGTTGTGCTTAAGTTTTTGGATAAAGCCAATCCTGCAAATAGAAATGATATTGAAGGACAAGCATTATTTATTCGCGCTATACTTCATTTTGAAATCGTAAAGTTGTTTGCCCAACCTTATCGCGCCACAACTGACAATTCTCAACTAGGTATTCCTTTACGTATAGCTACGTCTACCGAGTCTAAGAATAGAGCTACTGTAAAGGAAGTTTATGACCAGATCATTAGCGATTTGAAATCGGCAGAGTCAAAATTAACAGGTGAGAATACGGGATTTGCAACAAAATGGGCAGCAAAGGGCTTGTTGGCTAAAGTATATTTCCAAATGAATGACTTTCAAAATGCATATAATTATGCTAACGAAGTCATTACTACCAATAAGTTTATATTGGATCCCACTTATACTACACGATTTTCGGAAGGAATGTCTAAAGAAGCTGTTTTCCAGATCATTTCAACTAGAGGTGTGTTTGAGGCTGGTGGGCATTTAAGGGATAATATGCGTTCGGATTTTGTATTACCTAATATTAGATTCACAAAAGCAACTTATGATTTGCTGAATACGCCAAATGATGTAAGAAAGACTTTTTTAGATGCTGTTAAATACCCTGCATTTTATCCACTTACAAAATATAATAAAGACAGATTTAATATTCCGGTTGTCTATTTGACGGAACTTAAGCTGATCAGGGCGGAATCTGCTGCTGAAAACAATGCCAACCTTGATGTTGCAGTTAAAGATGTTAATGATATCATGAACAGAGCCTATGCTGGTACAAAAAGTATCCCGGCAATTTCTACACCTGCTTTTATCATTACCAATTCAAGACTTGAACGTAACCTTGAATTTATCGGGGAAGGAGTTAGGCTTTCTGAAATCAAACGTATTGGCGCACGAAGCGGGGAGAATGTAGACAAACGTGGATCAGTTTGGAACTGCCCGGGTTTCCTTTTACAATTCCCTCAGGAAGAAATGGCTACAAACCTGACTTTCCAACGCAATCCGGAAGGCAACTGTTTTTAATTCTAAACTTTAAGAGATAAACGTATGAAACGTATTCAATATATCCTATTCGCCATCTGTATCCTCTCGATATGGAGCTGCAAGCCTGAAGAGTTTGCACCAATTGGGGAGCCACAAAATATTGTCAAATCAATCCAGGGAAACTGGGGCTTAACCAAAGTAACTCAAATTGATCAGGATGCCAGTACAAAGGGCTTCCCTTACAAACAACTGGACATTACCTCAGTATATCCGTATACCGATTTAGCCCTCTCTTTTTTAGGCGATGCACAAGGTAATCCGTCTACATTTACCATTACTTCTGGTAATGCACCTAAAATAGCCGATTTAACATCAGGCAATTGGACTGTAGATGACGTAAAAGCCCCGACTTCCATTTCTTTAACAAATGGAACATTAACCAACAGCTTGAGCATAGGTTCTTATGTAAGCCTAAAAGCGGGAAAACTGATCATCAAAAGAGATAAGAAATTGAACGGAAAGGTTATCCTTTCTTACCAGTATGAATTCACCAAAAAGTAGAGCGGTTATGAAAAAGATATTATTATTAGTGGTATGCTGTTTTGGTGCAATGTGGGCATCAGGACAAGGAAAGGTTACTTTTAGCCCGGCGACTTTTACTGCTGAGGACGAGGTGACGATTACCTTAGATGTTACTGGTACTCCATTGGAGGGTGCTAACGACGTATATGTGTGGGCATTTTCTAACGATGGTATTGGGGGAGGAAAAGATGCAAGTACTAACGGACAGTGGGGTAGTTCTTCTGAAGACGCCAAGATGACTAAAACTGCAACCAACATATTCACCTTTAAATTTACAGGGACTACACTTTTCGGACAAAGTCCGGCTGAGCTGATTAACTTCGGTTTCCTGGGGAAATCTAAAGATGGCTCGAAGCAAACACCGGATTATAAACCGTTTAAGTTTGACCCTTTAGTGTTTACCGCTTCGCAGTTCAGGATATTCCCTGCAAAGCTGGATTATACGGATATGGCTACTGTTTATTTTCACCAGAGCCTGGCTACCGATATTAACTTGCAAAGAATGACGAATATAAAGGTGAACTTAAGTTTCTATAATGAAGCAGGTGATCCGGTTGGCTCGAAACAAGGTATTGCAACGGTAAAAGAGTCAGCTATTCTTTTTTCTTACTCTTTTATTCCTGATCGGGTAGTTACCATTCCGGCTGGAATTAAACTGGGCAAGTTCAGTTACCAGTTTACAGGTACGGTAAAAGATGCGAATGGACTTGATATAACAACCAGCGGTCCGGTAACAGAAGTAGTTTATACGGTATTCAATTAATCTTAAGGCGATGAAATACAAAATATTATATACGCTTCTTGCATTTGTAACAATTGCATTTGGATGTAAAAAGGCAACTTATGATGATGCATCAAAAGGAGAGGCATTGGGGACTTTTACCGCAACGGCACCTGCCAACAATACCATGTTGGTGCTTAACTCAGCAACACCGGGTAAAACAATTGACATTACCTGGACAGCCGCAAAACCAGGTGTAAGCACAGCCCCCACTTATAAATGGGTAGCTGCATTAAAGACTGGCTCGATAGATCAGCCGATCATAGAATTTCCATCAGATAATGGTGGCAAGGCCAATACACTTACTTTAACCCAGAAACAACTGGACGATGCATTGAAAGCAAAAGGAATAGCAGACGGTGCTAAAGCAGAGTTAATATGGCGCATTGTTGCTGATAATGGCACAGTAAAAGTGAATGGCGATACTTTTAACATTTCTGTAACCAGGTTTGGTGATGGCGTATCCAATTTTATATTGTACGGTCCCGTTTCAAGTGCTGATGTAATCACCATCAATCCCATATTAACAGAGCAAACACTTAATTTTAAATGGCAAAAATCTTTTGCCGGAAAAGCTGGTGCAAATGTCACGTACAAAGTTAAATTCATCAAACCTGATGGTAGCTTTGAAACGCCATTATTTGAGCTTACTTCAAATAATAACGGGTTGGACTCTAACCTGAATGTATCTTATAAAGATTTTGATGCAGCATTGACCACTGCTGGTTTAGCAGATCAGTCGGCTGTTGCTACCTTAAAATGGAGTGTTGAGGCTACTTCTGGTACATTTAAAAAGTTCTCTGATTATGCCAATGATGTTTCTGTACTTAGGGATGTAAGCCTGTTTATGGTAGGTAATGCGTCTGAATTTGGCTGGGACAACGGTAATCCAACCCATATGTATCGCGATGAAACGAACAGAGGTAAATACGTTTATACAGGTTATTTAAATGCAGGAGACTTTAAATTCATTACGGTTGTTGGCAGTTGGGAAACACAGTATGGCAACGACGGTAGTAACGGTGTTAAGCTGAAAGCCAAAGGATCTGATCCTGATCCTGGAACATATAATGTTGCTACAGCAGGTTACTATACGGTGAAAATCGATATCAATGCGCTGACTTTCTCCATCACTCCATATGATGCCTCAGGCGCAACAAGCTATAATTCTATTGGGATCATAGGAGGATTTAATGACTGGGCGAACATTACTGCTATGAGTAAGACTTCCTTTAATCCACACATCTGGACAATTACGCAAACTATCACAGCAAATACTGAAATGAAATTTAGAATTGACACTGGATGGGATGTGAACTGGGGGCCTGTAGAAGCTAATGTAAATGGCAAATACGGCAAGGCTGTAAGGGACGGTAAGAATATCAATGTGAAGCCGGGTACTTACAAAATACAGTTCAACGATTTGACTGGAGACTATATTTTCTATAACAAATAACAGATTAACTAAGTAATGCCGACCTGGAATATTCCTTGTCGGTATTGCTTTCCTGATGCTGCTTGGACATTCTTTAAGTAAAAGCGCCTAACCCATTTAACATGAGAAAACTATTTATCGCATTATTTTTTACTCTTTTAAGCGGCCTGGTAAATGCCCAGAAACTGGAACGTGTAGAACCCATGTTTTGGTGGGTAGGGATGAACAATCCTAAACTACAGTTACTGGTACACGGAACAGACATTTCCAAGCTTGATGTCAACTTAAATTATCCAGGCGTTAAGCTGGTAAAGGTAAATAAGGTTGAAAATCCAAACTACCTTTTCCTTGATCTTGAAGTTGCTGCGGATGCCAAAGCAGGGAAATTCCCAATTGAATTCTTGCAGGCAGGGAAAAGAAAACTGCAATATAGTTATGAACTTAAAAATAAGGAAACTAATCCATTAAGGATACAAGGAGTAAGTAATAAAGATCTGATCTATTTGCTGATGCCTGATCGCTTTGCCAATGGAGACCTTAAGAATGATGTAGTAAAAGGAATGCGTGAAACTAAATTGAACCGTGATTCCATGTATTACCGTCACGGTGGGGATATTCAGGGACTGATCAATAAATTAGATTACCTGAAAGACCTTGGGGTAACCGCGATTTGGATGACTCCGGAAATAGAAAACGATATGCCTTTGGTTTCTTATCATGGCTATGCGGCAACCGATCATTACAAAATAGATCCACGCTATGGTACATTGGAGCTATACAAAAGCTATGTAGACAAAGCTCACCAGAAAGGATTGAAAATTGTTAAAGATATAGTGCACAACCATATGGGGACAGGACATTGGTTTTATAATGATATGCCAATGAAAGACTGGGTAAATCAATGGCCCGCTTATACCCAAACAAGTTATCGTGATGAACCTGTGATGGATCCATATACCTCTATCGCGGATAAAAAGAAAATGCTGGACGGTTGGTTTGTACCTAGCATGCCTGATTTTAACCAACGGAACCCATATGTGCAAAATTATATCACTCAAAACCACATCTGGTGGGTAGAGTATGCGGGTATTGACGGATTAAGACTAGACACCTATCCGTACAACGATCCTGATTACATGAAAGACTGGGCACAAAAGATAAAAGCAGAGTTTCCGACATTATCCGTTTTCGGAGAAACGCTGGTACATACGGCTGCGGCACAAGCGTTTTTTACCGGTGGCAATACCGTAAACCGTGGTTTTGATACGGAACTGCCGGGCATAACAGATGCCGTCCTTAAAAATGCCATTTACGAGGCATTGAATGGTAAGTCGGGCTGGACAGATGGCGTTTTCAGACTATACTCTACAGTAGCACAAGATTTTCTTTATCAGGATGCAGAGCGTAACGTCATTTTTATGGATAACCATGATATGAGCCGATTCTATTCCATGGTAAATGAAGACATCGATAAGTATAAATCAGGTATGGCTTTGTTGTTAACCATGAGGGGCATCCCACAATTGTACTATGGAACAGAGATCCTGATGAAGAATTATTCTAACCCAGATGGATTGGTACGTTCAGATTTTCCCGGCGGATGGGCAACCGATAAAACAGATAAGTTTACAGCTGCCGGACGTACAGAAAAAGAAAATGAAGCCTTCAATTTTGTAAGAACACTGGCTAATTACCGTAAAAATAATTCGGCCTTACAAACGGGTAAAATGATGCAGTTTGTTCCTGAAAATGGAGTATATACTTACTTCAGGTATCAGCCGGAAGGTGCTACAGCAAGTGATGCCGGCAAAACTGTAATGGTCATCGTAAATGCAGAAGAGACTGCAAAAAGCCTTGAGACTTCCAGGTTTGCGGAATGTATTGGAAATGCATCTTCTGCAACCAATATCATCAATGGCGAAAAATTAAATACACTTAAAACAATCGCAGTGCCCGCAAAAACAACATTGGTACTTGAACTGAATTAAATGAGTAATATAACAGAACATATGGCCTGCATATTTGACCTTGATGGTGTCCTGGTGGATACTGCCGTATACCATTACCAGGCATGGAAACAACTGGCAAATTCACTGGGTTTTGACTTTACACATGCGCAAAATGAACAGCTGAAAGGGGTAAATCGCATGCGTTCACTGGATATGATCCTGAATTGGGGAGGCATAGAAAAGAACGAAGCGGAAAGAGAAGAACTTGCCTCGCTTAAAAATTCTTGGTATGTAGCCATGATTAGTAAAATGACTACTGACGAAGTATTACCAGGTTCTTTAGAGTTGTTGCAGGATTTGAAAGCCTGGGGTATTAAAATAGCACTGGGCTCAGCGAGCAAAAACTCTTCACTGATATTAGAACGGACAGGCCTCACTCATTTTTTTGATGCTATCGTAGATGGGAACGCGGTGACCACCTCCAAGCCTGATCCGGAAGTATTTTTGAAAGCCGCAGAGCTACTTGGTGCAGCTAATAAAGACTGCATAGTGTTTGAAGATGCACTGGCAGGCGTGCAAGCAGCTATAGCAGCCGGAATGCATGTGGTAGGCATTGGTGAACCCGAAAATTTACCAGGTGCAAAGCTGGTGATAAAAGACCTCTCAGAAATAACAATTGCCGAACTCTCGGCTTTGAAAAGTCAGGAAATAGAAAAAGGATAATGTATGCCAACCGGTTAGCCGGTAAGTGTACCAGAGCAGTATAAAGATGAAGAATTACATAAAAGCAGACGAGTGGAATATTATTGAGGAAGGTTTTGATCCTCATTTAAATAAAGTATCAGAAAGTTTGTTCAGTATTGGCAATGGACGTATGGGCCAGCGTGCTAATTTTGAAGAAGCATATTCTGGAGAAACCCTGCAGGGTAATTACGTAGCTGGAGTATACTATCCAGATAAAACCCGTGTAGGATGGTGGAAAAATGGCTACCCGGAGTATTTTGCCAAAGTATTAAATGCTGCCAACTGGATTGGTATCGACATCACTATTGAAGGCGAAGTACTGGATCTTTTTACCGCTAACGTAACAGACTTCAAAAGGGTACTCAATATGCAGCAAGGTACGTTGAGCCGTACTTTCACCGCTGAACTAAGAAGTGGTAAAATTATTCAGGTCGAAGCGTTACGTTTCTGTAGCATAGCCGAAGATGAACTGGCAGCTTTACATTATAAGATTACTGCTGTTAACTTTGAAGGAAGTATTTTGATTACTTCATATGTTGACGGTGACGTGAAAAATCAGGATGCTAATTATGATGAGAAATTCTGGAATGAAGTAAAACAAGAGCAGGTAAATGATACGGATTATCTGGTGTTACGAACCAAAAAGACAGAATTCGACGTATGCACAGCAAGCCATACAGCCATCATTAATAATGGCCAAAAGCAAACGTTAAAACCTGTCTCTAAAGAAAAATATCTTGGACAAACTGTCGCAGTATACCTGAAACAAGACCGTACTGTTGATATCTATAAAATTGCAGCAAACCTTTCTTCACAAAATTATAATAAGGAAGAACTACTTGCAGTTGCCAAAACAAAAATGGCAAACGCAGTCGCAAAAGGTTTTGATCAATTGCTTAAAGCACAAATCGCTGCCTGGGCTGCAAAATGGGAAGAAAGTGACATGGTGATTGAGGGAGATGTTAAAGCCCAGCAAGCCATTAGGTTCAATATTTTCCAGCTCAATCAAACTTATACCGGTAAAGATGCCCGTTTGAATATCGGGCCTAAAGGTTTTACCGGCGAAAAATATGGAGGCTCTACCTATTGGGATACAGAAGCGTATTGCATTCCGTTTTATTTATCTACTGCCCCACAGGAGGTAGCCGAAAACCTGCTGGTTTATCGTTATAAACAGTTGGATAAAGCGATTGAAAATGCTGAAAAGCTAGGCTTTAATAAAGGTGCTGCCTTATACCCCATGGTAACGATGAATGGCGAGGAGTGTCATAACGAATGGGAGATTACTTTTGAAGAGATCCATAGAAACGGGGCTATAGCTTTTGCTATTTTAAATTACATAAGGTATACAGGTAAAGAAAATTACCTGGCGCAATATGGTCTGGAGGTATTGATAGGTATCGCACGTTTCTGGAAACAGCGCGTAAACTGGAGTGTAGATAAACAAAAGTATGTAATGCTTGGGGTTACAGGTCCCAACGAATATGAAAATAACATCAATAACAATTGGTATACCAACAAGCTTGCCGCATGGTGTTTAAGGTATACTATGGAAGCTGCGAATATTGTTAAAGCACAGCATCCTGAAAAATATAAAGCAATCGTAGAAAAAACAAAGCTTAATGAAGATCAGGAGTTTAAAGACTGGACTGCTGTGGCGGATCAGATGTATTATCCTTACGATGAAAAAGAGCAGGTATTTCTTCAACAGGATGGTTTTATGGATAAAGAACAAATCCTGGTTAAAGATTTGCCAGCCAGCGAGCGCCCTTTGAACCAGAAATGGAGCTGGGACAGGATATTACGTTCCTGCTATATCAAACAAGCTGATGTTTTACAGGGAATGTATTTCTTCGAAGATGAATTTGATCAGGAAACCTTAAAAAGGAATTACAACTTCTACGAAAGAAGGACTGTCCATGAAAGCTCTTTATCACCATGTGTTCACAGTATTTTGGCCGCTAAATTAAGTGATGAAGAAAAAGCTTATGAATTTTACCTGCGTACGGCACGTTTAGATCTGGATGATTACAATAACGACACGGAAGATGGCCTACACATTACTTCAATGGCCGGCACATGGATGAGTATTGTAGAAGGATTTGCGGGGATGCGTGTGCGTAACGGACAACTAAGTTTTAAACCTTTTTTACCAAAAGCCTGGAAGTCATTCTCCTTTAACATTGGTTTTAGAGGTATTCAGTTAAACGTACATATTACTGCATCCCAAATCAGAATTGTAAATAATGCAGATCAGGTATTGGAGATCAGTATATTTAATCAGCCTTATACATTTCCTAATGGAGAAAAGGCGATTAATTACAACGAACTATTGGTATGACAGCGCACCTAAGAATCCTTATTTTGATTTTACTGACGATTATTGCAGATCCGGCTATTGGCCAGGCGCAAAATAAACCGGTAATTTACCAGTTGTTGCCGAGGTTGTTCGGGAACAAACAAACAGCAAACGTTACTTATGGCACCATTGAACAGAATGGAAGTGGTAAGTTTAATGATATCAATGTGAAAGCATTGGAAAGTATTAAGGAACTGGGCGTTACCCACGTCTGGTATACCGGGGTGATTGCCCATGCAAGTATGACCGATTATAGCGCCTTTGGCATAAAAGCTGATGATGCCGATGTGGTTAAAGGTAGGGCAGGTTCGCCTTATGCCATCAGGGATTATTATGATGTCGATCCTGATCTGGCAGTGGATGTAAAGGGAAGGATGAATGAGTTTGAGGCTTTAGTCGGCCGTACGCATAAAATGGGTATGAAAGTGATCATTGATTTTGTTCCTAATCACGTAGCGCGCCATTATCATTCTCGTATGAAACCAAAAGGTGTGGAAGACTTTGGAATCAAAGACAATACCACAAAAGCCTTTAGCGTAACCAACGACTACTATTATATTCCGGGAGAGCATTTTGTAGTACCGGGAGAACTGGATAAGAACGATCCACTGTACGATTTAAAAGATTTGAAATTTGATGAAATGCCGGCTAAGGCGACAGGTAATAATGTATTCTCTAAAGCACCTTCGCAAAATGACTGGTATGAAACGGTAAAGCTAAACTATGGGGTAGATTATCTTAATGGAGAGAAGCAGTATTTTGATCCTAAACCATCGGTATGGTTAAAAATGCGGGATATTCTTCTCTATTGGGCTGCAAAAGGTGTTGATGGCTTTCGCTGCGACATGGCAGAAATGGTGCCTGTTGAATTCTGGGAATGGGTGATCCCCGAGGTAAAAGCTAAATATCCATCCATGCTATTCATCGGCGAAGCTTATAATGCCGCTGTCTATGCCACCTATTTAAATAAAGGTCGTTTCGATTATTTGTATGATAAAGTAGGTTTATATGACGGGCTTAAAAGACTTATCAGAGATGAACACAAGGCGGATGTTAAAGAAATCGCAAGAGTTTGGCAGGTAGAAACTGCTGGCTTTGGCGACCGTATGCTGCGCTTCCTGGAAAATCACGATGAAGAGCGAATTGCTTCAGCTGGATTTGCAGGTAATCCTTTATATGCACTGCCAGCGATGGTGGTTTCAGCAACCTTGTCTGCCGGACCTGTAATGTTGTACTTTGGCCAGGAGGTCGGGGAGCCAGGTAAAGGAGTGGAGGGCTTTGGTGGTGATGATAACCGTACCAGTATTTTCGATTATTGGGGTGTTCCGGAACATCAAAAATGGATGAACAATGGCGCGTTTGATGGTGCTCTATTAAATAAGGAACAACAAGAGTTACGTAATTACTATAAAAAACTAATGGGGATTGTTTCTGTGTCTGATGCCATTAAACGTGGTCAGATTTATGAAATACCTGTTTCTGGTAACATGAACAACAAGATGTACGGCTATATTCGGTATACCGCAAAGCAGCGTTTGTTGATTATTGTGAATTTCGATCGTAACCAAACGTTAGAAGCGAATATAGCACTCCCGGAAGAAGTCTTAAAAATTAAAGCTTCGGTACCCGTTACTGATTTGCTAACCGATAGAAAATTAAACATCCCTGCTGGAATTACTATTCCTGTAAGTGTGTTACCTGTTTCTGCACAGATTATAGAATTTTAAACCAAATAGATGAGCTTAAAAACATTAACCGAAAACCCAAAGCTAAGTTTAGTCCAAATCATTAATATGAGCGTCGGCTTTTTCGGCATTCAGTTTGGTTGGGATTTACAGCGTGCCAATATGGGCCGCATATATGAAAATCTGGGTGCAAATCCGGATCAGGTTCCATTATTGTTTTTAGCTGCTCCCTTAACTGGTTTGCTTGTTCAGCCAATAATTGGCTATATGAGCGATCGCACATGGCACCCAAAATGGGGTAGACGAAGACCTTATTTTATGATTGGCGCTATTGTGAGTTCCATTGCGCTTATTTTTATGCCACATAGCAGTGCGTTGTGGATGGCTGCAGGTTTGCTATGGATTTTGGATGTTGCAGGGAATGTGGCGATGGAGCCTTTCAGAGCTTTCGTGACCGATAAATTACCTGATTCTCAAGTCAACAGAGGCTTTATCATGCAAAGTATGATGATTGGGCTTGGCGGAAGTATCGCGTCGGCACTACCCTGGTTAATGAACAACGTTTTTCATCTGAGCAATACGGCCAGTCAGGGCAATATCCCTGAAAACGTGAAATTCTCTTTCTATATAGGGGCCTTCTTTTTCCTGGCTGCGGTATTGTATACGGTTTTTACTACCAAAGAATATCCACCCTCAGATGTCGACTTTAAAGAGAAGGTCCTGGAAAGCAATAAAGGTTTCGGTGCCGGCGCAAGAGAAATCTGGCACTCGCTATTGAATATGCCGAAAAGGATGCAGATTATTTCGTTGGTGCAGTTTTTTACCTGGCCGGGCTTGTTCTTAATGTGGTTTTATTATACTACTGCTGTTGCTGTAAATGTATTTGGCGGCAAAGATGCCAGTGATCCGGTGTATGCTCACGGAGCTGATTTTGGTAGTTTAACGCTGGCCTACTACAGTGTAGTAACCTTTTTGTTTGCATTGGTATTGCCTAAAATTGCCGACAAATTAGGTCGTAAAACTACACATGCATTGTGTTTATTGTGTGGTGCTTTCGGCCTAATCAGTGTAGCCTGGGTACAAGATAAGAACATGCTTTATTTATGTATGACAGGGGTAGGCATAGCATGGGCTAGTATTTTATCTATGCCTTATGCCATGTTGAGTGGTTCCTTGCCAAAGGATAAAATTGGCATTTACATGGGCATATTTAATTTCTTTATTGTGTTGCCCGAAATTATTGCTTCACTGGGCTTTGGCTGGCTAATGCGCGAAGCGCTACATAACGACAGGCTTTTAGCCGTACAGATGGGGGGAGGCTTAATGATTATTGCTGCAATTATTTGTTACGTTTTTATCAGAGAGCCGCGAAAGACGGATAAGAATTTAGCGGATAAATTGGCTATTGAAGGAAGAGATCAATAAAATTAAACCATAAACTAATGAAAAGATTTTATCTGGTGCTACTGATTTTATCAGTATTGGCCACCGCATGCAAAAAAGGAAAGGTTACGCCAGAGCCAACAAGACCAGTTGTTCCGGTTACTCCTAATCCTCCGGTTACACCCGACCCGGTTCTGCCAGCAGCAGCAAAGGATGGTGTTGTATTTATCAATAATGGTACATCAGCTATTGTTACCCTGTATGCCCCATACAAGAAAACGATAGCACTAATTGGTGAGTTTAATGATTGGAAAGCCTTGCCAATGAGAAATACTGCGGATGGAAACGTCTGGTGGGTACAGATAGATAACCTGAATCCCAATACGGAATATGCTTACCAGTTTTTGGTTGATGAAAGCTTGAAGGTGGCGGATCCTTATTGTGAAAAGATACTCGATGAATCAAATGATATTCATATTGATAACACTACTTACCCTTCTTTAAAGGCGTATCCGAAAGGTAAAACCACTGGTATTGTGAGTGTAATGCAAGCCAACCAACCTGCCTATACCTGGAAAAATACAGCAGGTTTTACAAGGCCTGCAAAGAATAATCTTGTCATTTATGAGTTGTTAATTAGAGATTTTACAGCAGAGCATAATTATGCATCAACCTTGCAGAAGCTCGATTATCTAGTAGGATTGGGCATCAATGCTATTGAGCTTATGCCAGTAAATGAGTTTGAAGGAAATTTAAGTTGGGGTTATAATCCTTCTTTTTACTTTGCGCCGGATAAGTATTATGGTACAAAAGCAGCACTACAAAATTTTATTGATGAATGTCATGGTAAAGGGATTGCTGTGATTTTGGATATGGTTTTGAACCATTCATTTGGGCAGTCGCCCATGGTTCAGCTTTATTTTGATCAACCTTCGGGTAAGCCTCTTGCCATTAGTCCATGGTTTAATACCCGGTCTGATACTCATCCATATAATGTGGGCTACGACTTTAATCATGAAAGTACTGCTACAAAAATATTTGCTAAAAATGTTATGAAGTTTTGGATGCAAGAGTATAAAATTGATGGTTTTCGCTTCGATTTATCGAAAGGTTTTACACAAAAGGTATCAACAGATGACGCCTCTTTTAGTGCTTATGACGCAAGCAGGGTCGCAATCTGGAATGATTACAATAATCATATTAAAAGTATTGATGCTAATAATTTTTACGTGATATTGGAACATTTTGCTGATGCTGCGGAAGAGAAAATATTAGCTGATGCAGGTATGATGCTTTGGAATGGTCTGAATGTAAATATGAACGAGGCAACTATGGGCTGGGTTAGCAACTCTGATTTCTCATGGGCTTTTTCTGCCCGTCATGGTTTCGCCAGATCAGAAAACCTGATCAATTTTATTGAAAGTCATGATGAAGAACGTACCATGTATAAAAACTTGAATTATGGAAATGTGACAACTTCTTATAGTGTGAAAAATCTGACTACAGCTTTAAAGCGAGAAGAAATGGCAGCGGCTTTTCTATTTGCTGTTCCTGGACCAAAAATGATCTGGCAGTTTGAAGAACTTGGATATGATATCAGTATAAATTATAACGGACGGACGGGTAATAAACCTATCCATTGGGAGTATTTTCAACAATCTGAGCGTAAGGCTTTATATGATACTTATGCAAAGCTAATAGGATTGAAAAAGAAGAATGCTATTTTTAATGCTACAAATGCGAGTTATAATTTATCTGGTGATATTAAGTATGTGAAGTTGGTTGAAGGTTCCAATACTGTGATGGTAGTCGGTAATTTTGATGTAAATAACAAGAATGTTAGTATTGATTTTGGTACATCAGGATTATGGTATGATGTAC
Organism: Pedobacter sp.; assembly: GCF_041645105.1. Classification (GTDB taxonomy): domain Bacteria; phylum Bacteroidota; class Bacteroidia; order Sphingobacteriales; family Sphingobacteriaceae; genus Pedobacter. The sequence goes on along the minus strand of NZ_JBAZQQ010000001.1, from coordinate 475,335 downwards.
TTAGTGGAGGAACAATCACGCTAGGTACTTCGATTTATAACAAAATGCTTGCTGCGGGCGAGTACCATGTGTACAGTAGCGCACCACTTAACGGTGGTTGAAATAAATAACGTTTTTAAAATAAAATGTCTATTTTTACAGCCCGATTATGGAACAGATAAAAACATCATTCGATTTTGAAAAGCCTATTGTTGAATTAGAACAACAAATAGAAAAGGTTAAGCAAGTTGCGGAAAAAACCAAAGTAGATATGTCTGCTACCTTAACAGAGCTTGAAGGAAAACTAGACGCTACACAGCAAACATTATATAACAACCTAACAGGTTGGCAAAAAGTTCAAATGTCCCGTCATGCTGAAAGGCCACAGACGCTGGATTATATCAGTATGATCTGTGATGATTTCATCGAGATGCATGGTGATAGAACGGTTAAGGATGATAAGGCTATTATTGGAGGTTTTGCAACAATTAATGGCGAAACGGTAATGATTATTGGACATCAGAAAGGTAAAAACACAAAAGAAAGACAATACCGTAATTTTGGTATGGCTAATCCGGAAGGTTACCGTAAGGCTTTACGTTTGATGCGTTTGGCTGAGAAGTTCAATAAGCCTGTTATCTCTTTTATTGATACTATGGGTGCTTACCCTGGTCTAGAGGCTGAAGAGCGTGGACAAGGTGAAGCCATTGCACGTAATTTACTTGAAATGTCGGTATTAAAAGTTCCTATCATTTGCTTTGTAGTAGGTGAAGGCGCTTCGGGTGGAGCATTGGGAATTGGTATTGGTGATAAAGTATATATGTTGGAACACACCTGGTATTCTGTGATCTCTCCTGAGTCCTGCTCATCAATCTTATGGCGTAGCTGGGATTATAAGGAGCGTGCTGCAGAGTGTTTAAAGCTAACTTCTGATGATATGTTTAAGAATAAACTTATCGATGGTATCATTAAGGAACCACTAGGAGGGGCACACCAAAATCCTGAACTAATTGCGCAGACTGTAAAAGCTCAGATTATTGCAGATCTTAAAGTGCTTAAAAAAGAAAAGACAGAAAAAATGATTTCTGCCAGAATTGAAAAATTCTGTGCAATGGGAGTCGTTAACGAATAAAAGAGTTATCTGCCTATTCTGGTCGTATCTAAATAAAACAGCCTGTATCATGATGAATGATACAGGCTGTTTAGTTTTATTAGTATGTATTTATGATTACCTATTTCATTAAGTATGTTAATGCCTTTGGTCTTATCATATTTTCTGTATAAACTTTTCCGAATCTATCGGTAACTTTAATTTGTAAGGTATTGGTTGCATTACTGGCCTTAGCTTTAAAAATATGTGCTGTTGCTGTTGAAACGAAATCATCCGTTGGCACTGCATCTGCATTTACACGTTTAGCTTCGTAGGATATAATATGTAATGGATCATAAGCAGAAACTCTGGTAACAGTTAAAGGAGTTCCATTCTCTGTTACCTCAACTTTCCATTTCTCATCGTAGCCCCAAACGTTTATCAATATTTCATTATTGTTATTTGCTGTCCCATATCCTCTAGTGTAAAGACTCAATTTTGTATCTGTTGATGCCGGAGCAAATGCAGCGGCTGTGATATGGGTTTTGTTTAAATCATAAGCCCTGAATTGGTAATCTCTGCTTTCCCCAATTCCTTTGTACTGCCACTTTACATCTTTATTGTTGAACTCCCAGATTGCATAGCCACCCGGGCTACCATCCTTGGCAATGTGGTTACCTGCATAGCCATTTTTACCAGTCCACCACCAAGTGGCACATACAGCTGCAGTATTATGTTCCATGAATGTACCAGTAGCATTGTCTACAGCGTAGTTAATATGAGTATGTCCTGTTAATACGTTCACATTAGAAAATTCGGTAAAAGCTGCTTTAAATTCAGCGGAGTTATCCAGTCTTAGAGTGGAAACTGGTTTTCCGGCACTTAAGGTTGGGTTGTTGTTTAATTGGATGTGCATTCCTACAATAATAGGAGTAGATTTATCTTCAATCATTGCCAGATCTTTCTTTAACCATTCCATCTGACTACTAATGATCTTGCCTTTGTAGTCTCTTGCTCCTTCTTTTTCAAACATACCATCTGCATTTATGTATTCAACATTGTCTAAGACAACATAATGTATTTTACCTAAATTGAAGGAGTAATAAGTTGGGCCAATAATTTTTCGGTAAGCACCTTCAGACAGCAAATCACCCGCTACATAAGGGTCATTATCATGATTGCCAATGACATTAAATACAGGTGCATTTATCTTATTCATTTGTGTTAGGTAATCAGATAGGAAGTAACTATTTGAATACCAGTATAGGTCCCATGTTAAATCCCCTAGTGTTAAACCATAGATTTTAATTCCACTGTTTTTGTAAGTCTGTATTACGCTGTTTACATCAGGCATAAATCCCTTTTCAAACTGAGAAATGTCATCATTTCTATTCGCAAGGTGAAGGTCAGCCATTGCCAGAACAACATGTTTATTGTTATCCACGGGTGTTAGTTTAAAGTCTTTTATCTCAACCTGGTTTGCAGCTTTAGTTAATGTCTTATAAAACAATGGTGCACTTCCGTTATTATCTACTTCATAATTTCCAGGAATAGAAACAAAAACATAATGGTTTTCTTTTTTAGAAGGAAGATAATATATGCCGTCACTATCAGTTTTAGTAACTTCCACTCCATCAGAAACGACAACATTTGCAAGTCCAATACCTTGTGCATGGATTACACCTTTAATCGTCATTCCTGTTTTATCTGGAATATTTACATTAAAGATAATATCAATAGTAGTGCTTGCCAGGTAAAGATAGTCGTCTTTGCGTTTTAAAGTGAGTTTGTAACTTCCTTCCGGAAAATCATTAGGAATAATGAAAGTAATGCCATCTGCCAATACCTGTTTTACTGTTGAATTGTAAATCAGAGATAAATCTTTTGTTGAAGTTAACATGATTTCATCACCTTGTACAAAACCTTTTCCTGAGATCTTTATTTCTGTTTTATAATCAGTCGTTATAGATGTTGGGACTGCTATTTCTATTATTTTAATCCCAGATATTGGAGGTTCCGGTTCCGGCTGATCTGGTCCTACTTTACTTTTTGAACATCCTACTGCGAGGATTGAAAAAAATAGAAGGATAAAGGCCGCTTTTGTGAAGGGGTGATATTTTATTTTTTCCATACTTAATTCGTTTATTAATGATTGGTTTTTGGTTTTGAGTAGCGAAAATCCAGTTAAACAGTTAAACGAATAGTTATGGATTTTGCAAATGATAAATTGAAAGTGAAAATAATAAAAAATAATTAAAATGAAACAAAAAGAAGTTTTCTATTGTTTTGTTTTTTAATTATTATTCTGTAATGAACTTTCGTTTCTTCGTTTAGTTCAAGGAAGGTCTTGTCTATTTTAAGTCTAGCCAAAACAGGAGCGATAGAGTAAGGCAAAAAAAAACGCTGATAAACTAACGCCACATGGTGTTAGTTTATCAGCGTAAAATAATTTACCTTATATATCTTACTGTTGTGAGAAGTAAGCCGAGAATCTTGATTCTAAACCTTCAAATTGACTTGTCAGACTTTGGCTAAGTTTTGTTTGCTGGTTCTGTTCAGCTGTTTTAGACATTTGGTGCAGGAATGATAAGCCCAACTGAACATTTTGTCCGCCAACAAACTTACGTTTACTAGCAGAGACATCAGCAAGATATGTCAATTCTTTTTGGATATAAGCAGCAGATTTTTCTATTAAAGTATTTGCTCTTTTGGTATCACCAAGTAAGTAAAGGTTTTCTGCCATAAAATATGTACCCATCATAGAACGCATACCATAGAATTTATCAGGCATTACCTCGAAATAGCGGTTCACAACTTTTTTAGCATCTTCTACTCTGTTTTCTCTGATTAGCCCAGAAATTGTGTTGTTAAAAATGTTAGTGAAAATAGAAATATCATCAGCAGATTGAGGGTCAAGATATTTTGCATTCTTAACATTACCCCATACAAACTTATCCATTACATTTTTGTAAAGAACAGGCGTGTTGATCAGTTCTGCTTTTTGAGCTGATGTATCAGCCTTTAAAGGAAGTAAACGTAAAGCAAGTCCTTCATTATATAAATAATTGTCAAGGCCATTGTATTGGTCTGACGGAACTGTACTGGCAAAATAAATTGGTCTTTCCCAGTTGTTATGTACCAGGATGTCAAAGAATGCCAAAGTACCTTTGGTTACATAATTTTTATTAAAGCTCCATTCTAGTGCAGGTGCAATTTTACTTGAATCTGCAGCATTTACTACACCATTTTTAATCACGTCAGCTTTATTTACCGTCAGCTTAAAATTCTTTGTAGGAATAAAATTCTCTCTGCTGCCGTCTTGTAATGGAAGTTTATCTTCAGGATCTTCAGATAAAAGTATAGCAAGGATATTGCTTAATTCTACTGAACCTGCAATTTTATAATCCTGGTAATACATTACGTCTCTGACACCTTGAACGTATTGCGAGGGTTTCATTGAAATTGGTAATGCCGCAGATTCATTAGTAACTCGTTTTAATCCGTTGATATACCAATCGGTATCAAATAAACTTAAGTTAACAAGTTTGATATCAGGTCTGATATTCTCAACTTCTTGTGCATACCATAATGGATAGGTATCGTTATCACCATAAGTAAAGAGAATGGCGTTTGGTGCACAGGATTGCAGGTAGTCGACCGCAATATCATGGGCTACCATTTTGGTTGATCTGTCGTGATCATCCCATCCTTGAGCAGCCATAAGTACAGGAGCTGCTAATAGACCTGTTGCTGTAGCTAATATAGCTCCGTTTGCTGGGGTAAGTTTTTTGAATACCCATTCTCGAATAGCTAATACGGAGAGGCCTATCCAAATGGCAAAGGCATAGAATGAGCCAACATAAGCATAATCTCTTTCCCGTGGTTCCAGTGGTTTCTGGTTTAGGTAAAGCACAATGGCTAAACCTGTAAAGAAAAATAATAAAGCAACCGTTCCGGCATCTCTTTGGCTGCGACTAAATTGCCAGATCGCACCCATTAACCCAAGAATAAGGGGAAGGAAGAAGAAACGATTGTAGGAATTGCTGTCTACAATAGATGGAGGAAGGTTAGTCTGATCACCAAGCATAATAGCATCAATTGGTTTGATACCACTTAACCATTGACCTTCATACAAACTTCCCTGACCCTGATCGTCATTTTGACGACCTGCAAAATTCCACATGAAGTAACGCATGTACATTTGACCAATCTGGTATTTAAATAGGAAACTAATGTTGTCAAAAAGACCAGGGAAATGATTGTCATCAAAGCCCATCATGTCTTTATAATAGCCAACATGTCGACCATCATCACTATACATTCTTGGGAAAGGCGTAGTTTTGTCATACTCATAGTCAGTCTTTTTACCAGCTACTTCATATTTATCATCACCTTTTCTATATAGTGTTTTTCCTTGTGTAAGGTTAACTTTTTGCGAATTGTAGTTAGGGCCAAACAACAAAGGTCTGTCTCCATACTGCTCCCTGTTTAAATAACTAAGGAATGAGAATGCGTTATCAGGGTCACTGTTGTTAAGGTTCGGGTCGGCTTTTGCACGGATTATAATCATAGCAAATGAACAATAACCGAATATGATCAGTACCGTTGAAAGTAAAGCCAGGTTTAAAACTCTTTTCTGGTGTTTGATAGAATAGCGGATCCCATAAACTAAGCCAGCAATTACCAGTATTGCAAATACGATTACTCCAGAGCCAAAGCTCATTCCTAATGTATTTACAAAGAACAGGTCGAAATATGCGCCAAATGATACCAGGTATTGTATAATACCATATTGTATAACCGCAAGTATAAGGATACCGATAATACCTGTTTTAATCATGCCTGCAGTAGTTGGCTTTTCTGTTTTCTTGAAATAATAAACAAAAGCAATTGCTGGGATGGTTAGTAGGTTCAATAAGTGAATGCCTATTGATAAGCCCATAATATAAGCTATGAAAAGTAACCATTTATCTGCACCTGTCTCATTGGCTTTTGCTTCCCATTTAAGGATTCCCCAGAAAACGATAGCGGTAAATAAAGAGGATAATGCATACACTTCAGATTCTACAGCTGAGAACCAGAAACTATCTGAGAAAGTATAGGCTAGAGCACCAACAGCACCAGCTCCCATTATTGAGATTAGGTTGCCTTTCGATATTTCTTCATTTTCTTTAATCAGAACTTTTTTAGCTAAAGCAGTTATTGTCCAGAAGAGGAATAATATCGTTGCAGCACTTGCCATTGCAGATCCAACATTCATGAAGTAAGCAACTTTCTCTGCGTCACCAAAAGCGAATAGAGAAAAGAAGCGCTGAATCATTAAAAATAATGGTGCACCAGGTTGGTGTACAACCTGCATTTTTAAAGCAGAGGCGATAAATTCACCACAATCCCAAAAACTTACAGAGGGTTCTAATGTTAAGATGTAAGTTACGGCGGCAATTAAAAAGCAAAGCCAACCTGTAAGATTATTAATTTTCGAATAATTCATTTCTTTATTGAATAGTTAAATATGCGCCATTAGGCGAATAAAATGCAGCCGAAAATAAAGAAATAGATTGATACTAGTGCAATGTAACAATGAGTTTAACATTTTTTATCATTAAGAATAGCCCTGAAAGCATAGATCGGAATGGTTTTGCCTAATATAATAAATTGCTAACTGCTTTATTCTTTCTTTAATTTGATATAAGCCAACGATAAAGCAATCCTTAATTCATTCTTTAGTTCTTAATTTTGCTTCGCGTTATTTTGGATTCATAATGGAGAAAATATTTTTTTAAATAATGTAGAAAACAATTCATTCATTTATAGGGAGTTATTTTATAGTGATTAAATTTGTTCGAAATTATTTCAAAAAAAAATGCTTCAGCCCTTGCATTAAAGAAAAAACTGCTTACATTTGCATTCCATTTCAAAGCAACCCTTTCTCGAAAGGAGTTTTAAAAAGGAAAGATTGTCCGATAGTATAAGGGTAGTACAACGGTTTTTGGTACCGTTTGTCTTGGTTCGAATCCAGGTCGGACAACAAAACATTATTCGGATTGTGGTTTGTTTCACAATCCGATTTTTATTTAACCAGCATTGATCCCCTTTAATCATGCCTTTGCAATTTAACCCAGTTAAACTTTTCGCCGGAACAGGTACTAAAGAATTAGCAACAAAAATTGCCGAACATTACGGCAGACCACTTGGTGATGTAACTTTAAATAAGTTTAGCGACGGGGAGTTTCAGCCTTCTTATAACGAAACGGTACGAGGTTGTGATGTTTTTATCATCCAGTCTACTTATCAGCCTTCTGACAATTTAATGGAATTATTATTAATGGTTGATGCGGCTAAAAGAGCTTCAGCACATTATATTACTGCAGTAGTTCCTTACTATGGATTGGCTAGACAGGACAGGAAGGATAAGCCAAGAGTTGCAATAGGAGCAAAATTGGTTGCCAACTTATTAAGATCGGCGGGTATTCACAGAATCATGACCATGGATTTGCACGCAGCACAGATTCAAGGATTTTTTGATATCCCTGTGGACCATCTGGACGGATCGATCATCTTTGTTCCTTATATTAAAAGTTTGGGACTGGATAATTTAATCATTGCATCACCTGATATGGGTGGTTCTTATCGCGCTCGTACCTTTGCCAAATTCTTTAATGCAGAGGTAGTTATTTGTGATAAGAGACGTAAACGTGCAAATGAAATAGAATCAATGTCTATTATAGGTGATGTAGTAGGACAGGATGTAGTATTGATTGATGATATCTGCGATACTGCTGGTACCCTTGCTAAAGCTGCTGCTTTAATCATGGAAAATGGGGCCAACAGTGTAAGAGCAGTTTGTACACACCCAGTATTATCTGGAAAGGCATATGAAACTGTTGAAAATTCAATGTTAACAGAATTGATCGTTACCGATACGATTCCGTTGAAACAAGAAAGTCCTAAAATAAGGGTGTTAAGTACAGCTCCATTGTTTGCAAAGGCTATAGCTAATGTAAATGAACATGGCTCTATCAGTGACCTGTTTAACGTTTAATAATTTTAACAAATAGATATATATAAAATGAAAACAATCGCAATTAGCGGTTCTCCAAGAGAGAACGTAGGGAAACGCGATGCTAAAGAGCTTCGTTACGAAGGTAAGGCTCCTGCAGTATTGTATGGTGGTAAAGAGCAAATTCACTTTGCTGTATTAATCACTGATTTAAAGGACGCAATTTACACTCCTGAAGCGAACTTTGTAGAAATTGAAATCAATGGTGCTAAAACTAAAGCTATCATTAAAGACTTACAATTTCACCCATTAACAGACGTGCTATTACACGTAGATTTTCTTCAGTTATTTGATGATAAGGAAATTGTAATGGAAATTCCTGTTAAATTAACTGGAACTTCTCCAGGTGTTAAAATGGGGGGTAAATTAGTTCAGAAATTACGTAAGCTTCGTGTTAAAGCATTACCTACAAACATGCCTCAAACAATTGAAGTAAGTATCGCTAAGATGGAAGTAGGTAACTCTATCCGTGTACGTGATCTTGGAAAAGGTGATTATTTAATTACTAATACTGGTGAAGATACAGTAGTTTCAGTTGGTATGTCAAGAGCTTTAAAACAAGCAGAGCAAGCAGCAGGTAAAAAATAATTCTGTATAGCAGGCTAAATAAAAAGCAGTACCAAATCGGTACTGCTTTTTTTATGTACTTGTTGTAATAACGATTTATATTTTACTATTATATTTGAAAAAATGAAGTATTTAGTTGTTGGTTTAGGAAATATAGGTCCGGAATATGCATATACACGCCATAATATTGGCTTTATGATAGCGGATGAACTGGTAAATCAGCTGGAGGGTAAGTTTACCAATACCCGTCTGGCTTATTATGCGGAAGTTGGCTTTAAGGGACGTAAGATTCATGTGATCAAGCCTACTACTTATATGAACTTAAGTGGAAAGTCTGTAAATTATTATATGCAAGAGCTGCGTATTCCAATAGAAAATGTGTTGGTAATAGTGGATGATCTGGCATTACCTCTGGGTAAATTACGTTTGAAATTACAGGGGAGTAGTGCCGGGCACAATGGACTAAAAAGTATTGAAGGCCTTTGTGGCGGACAAGGTTACCCACGACTTCGTTTCGGTATCAGCGATAACTTTGGCAGGGGACAACAGGCCGACTATGTTCTTTCTCCTTTTGATAAAGATGAGTGGCCCGAATTACCCGCATTGATTGATAAAAGTGTAGAACTAATCAAAAGCTTTGTTACAATTGGTCCTGCTAAAACAATGACTGCTTTTAATCAGTAATTACATACTCCTTTATTTTTTTGTGAAGAACAGCTGCCTCAAATGGCTTGCTGATTACATCATTAGCACCCGCAGCTATTGCAGTTTCTTTATCCGTTTCCATTACAGCGGCGGAAAATGTGATAATAGGTATTTTTTCCTTCCCAATTGCATAGCCCTCTCTTATCAATTTAATTGCCTCTAGGCCATTCATAATAGGCATAAATGTATCCATTAAAATAAGATTATAGTCGTTTTCCCGGAGTTTTTCTATTGCCTCTTTCCCATTCTCAACTATATCAAAATTTACGTTCCAGCTTTTAAGTATTTTTTCAATAAGGAACTTATTAACAGGATTATCTTCTGCAACGAGTACTTTGGCATTATTAAATGGGAGAAGTTGTTCTTCGTTCATCTTTTTAGTTGCTTTTGTTTCTTTAACGATTTCATACCAATTGGTGAAAGAAAATGTACTGCCTATGAACTCTTCACTTTGTACCTCTAGTGTTCCTCCTTTAAGTTTAGCAAGATTTTTTACAATGGCGAGTCCTAAACCTGTTCCGCCAAATTTAATGGTGGTTTGTTCATCTGCTTGTTCAAATGTCTCGAAAATTTTATCAATATTCTCTTTGGCTATTCCAATTCCTGTATCAATAACAGAAAACCTAATCTGTACATTGTTTCCTTTTGTATCTAGTACTTCCACTTTTAAGGTTACACTACCCTTGTGGGTAAACTTAATAGCATTTCCTATAAGGTTCATCAGTACCTGATTTAGACGAAGAGAGTCTGCAATTACCGTGTTGGGCAGATCAGAATCAAGTTTTATGATTAGATCCAGTTTCTTTTCAATAGAAGAGATACGTAGAAGGTCGATCACATCATTACATATCCTGGAAAGATCAGTAGGTGTACGGTTAATTTTAAACTTGCCAGACTCTATTTTTGATAAATCAAGCACATCATTGATTACACCAAGTAATGAGTTGGATGATATTTCTAGCAGATTAACCATCTCATGTTGTTGATCCGTAAGATTACTCTTCTTTAAAAGTTGTGAAATGCCAATGATGCCATTAATAGGAGTGCGGATTTCGTGACTCATATTGGCAAGAAAGTTCTCTTTTATTCGTTTACCTTGTTCGGCTAGATCTTTGGCTTTAATTAATTCTTTCTGATAAGCTTCAAGCTCCTGGTTCTTTTTTTGGATTTCACGTTTGTGTCTTACAAATTGTATAAAAGAATCAACTTTTGCTGATGTTATATAAGGGTCAAGCGGCTTGTAAAGGTAGTCGACAGCCCCTGTATTTAATCCCTTAACTGCATATTTAGTTTCTTTAGAAATAGCAGTAACAAATATGATTAGTATTTCTTTGGTCCTTGGGTTACTTTTTAGGATTTCTACAAGTTCAAAGCCATCCATTTCTGGCATCTGAACATCAATCATTGCAATTGCAATATCCATTTCCCAAGATATTCTTAAGGCTTCGTTAGGGTTTGTAGTCGTTATAATATTAATGTCGTCTCTTTGTAGTAAAGCCTCAAGTGCGATGATATTTTCAGGGATATCATCAACGATTAATATATTTATTTTTTCCATTTTTTGAATTCTTAGGGAGATTTTTATTGCTAGGCAATTTTTTGGTAAATGTTATTTTTCTTATCTATGATCTTAAAACGGCCCAGTTCGGTACTTCTCAATGTTTCTTTAGAACCCAGACACAAAAAGCCAAAATTGGCTAGGCTGTTATAGAACAGTTCAATCACCCTTTTTTGTAGATCAGTGTTAAAGTAAATAAGGACATTACGACAGGAGATAACCTGGAATTCATTAAAAACGGAATCAGATGCCAAATTGTGAATAGAAAAAAGAATATTTTTTTTTAGTGAATGATTAATAGATGCTGCATCATATTTTGCAGTATAATAATTAGATAAAGTATTTGTTGTTCCAGTTCTCTGAAAGTTTTCAGAGTATTGTTTCATTTTCTGTAAGTTGTAAATTCCATTTCTAGCATGTTCCAATACATCTGTATTGATATCAGTTCCATAAAAAAAACACCTTTCGTATAAATTCTCCTCAGAAAATAATATTGCGAATGAGTAAAGTTCTTCACCGGTAGAGCAGCCTGCATTCCATACTTTTATGCGCTGATAAGATTTCAGATATGGAATGATATTGGTTGCTACAGATTTATAAAAAGAAGGGTCTCTAAACATCTCAGTTACATTTACTGTAACTTCAATTAGAAATAATTCAAAGTATGCTTCATCATTGGTCAATAAAGTACGGAGATCGAAAAGACTGAGCTTTTGTAACTCCATTATTCTACTGACTCTTCGTTTTAATGAGGCTGCCGAATAATCAGCAAAATCAAAGCCATGGACATTCTTGATAAAAGCTACAAGACTATCCAGCTCTTCGTAAGATATGGTTTCGTGTTCTTTATGCATAGTTTCAAGTTTAGCTTAACCAAACTCTTAACATAGATAGTAATTTATCAATGTCTACTGGTTTAGAGATGTAGTCATTTGCACCAGCATCAATACATTTTTCTCTATCGTTTTTCATAGCCTTGGCCGTTAAGGCGATAATAGGCAATTTGGCAAAATCCTTTTTACTTCTGATAGCCCTCATCGCTTCGTAGCCGTCCATCTCTGGCATCATGATGTCCATTAGCACAAGATCAATCTGGTTAGGTTCCTCTAGTCGGTTAATGGCCTCACGACCATTATTGGCAATTACTATTTTTAAATCATACTCTTGCAACGCACTTGATAAAGCAAAAATATTACGCATATCATCATCGGTAATTAAAATCGTTTTATCCTTTAATACCTTTTCCATCGTAGAGGAAGGCTTATGGTTCGTATTTGAACTAATTGAAGGCGGATAAATCGGAGTAGAGTTATGATTCTTTAGCTTATTCATGAATAGGCTCACTTCATCCATAAGTCTGTCATTAGACTTATTTGATTTTAGCACCATGGCTTCCGTATACTTCATGATATGTGCCATTTTTTCCTGGTCAAGCTCCATTGCTGTATTGATGATTACAGGGATATGTATTAATGCAGGGATAGCCTTTATAGTATCTAAAAGATCAAATCCAGAGATATCAGGTAGTTTAAGGTCAAGAATAATACAATCGAATTCGTGTTCATCTAATAGTGTTAGTGCCTCTTTACCTGTGAAAGCTTGTTTTACTTCTACGCCTCGGTCTGTCAGTTGCTGAGTAAGCATATTACTTTGCAATTCCTGATCTTCAATAACGAGCACTGTATTTAAATTGTATTTTGAATAAGCTGTACTTAGTAATTCAAAAGCTTCGTCAAGCTGTTCTTTTTGTATGGGCTTTTTCAAAAAGCCTATTGCACCCTCTTTTTTTGCCTTTGCTTCTTTTTCATTTCCTGCAGACATCATATGCACTGGAATATGCTTTGTTCTTGGGTCAGCTTTAAGCTTTTTAAGTATGGTCCAGCCATCCATTACAGGAAGCATAATATCGAGTATAATGGCATCTGGCAATTCGGAGAAGGCCATATCAATGGCTACATCACCACTATGAGCAAGTATTGGTTTAAAGCCTTTTTCAATGGCATAGTCATTAAGCACATCTGCAAAAACAAGGTCATCTTCTATGATAAGTAGTTTTTGACCTTCAGCCGGGTTAGGGAGCGTTAACAGTGGATCAGGACTGATAGGTGTAATCCCTTTTTCTTCTTCTTCGATTTTCTCATCCTTATTTTCATGCTCTATGGCCTCTAATTTATCAGGAATATACAGTGTGAATAGACTTCCTTGTCCTACCTTACTTTCAACCTGGATTTCTCCACCAAGGATATGCGCGAGTTCTTTACTAATAGATAAACCTAATCCGGTACCGCCGTATTTTCTGCTGGTTGAACCATCGGCTTGCTGAAAGGCTTCAAATATTAATTTTTGTTTATCAGGTGAAATTCCAATTCCCGAATCTTTAACTTGTATTGCTATGATGCTGCCATCATAGCTCTTTAATTGTTGTGAGAAAAATGTTGTTTCCGGTTTTGCTTTATTAATGTCTAGTAAGATCTCTCCATGTTCTGGAGTGAATTTAAACGCATTTGAAAGCAGATTTTTAATGATTTGTTCTAGCCTTGGTTGGTCTGTTAAAAACTGTTTAGGTAAAGAAGTATCAAGGTGTGTATGGAAATTGATTTTTTTGCTTTTGGCAAGTTCTGAAAACAAGGCTTCCATGTCCAGTTTAATCGTTATAGGCTTTAGTGGCTCTATGGACAGTTCGATTTTTCCGGACTCAATTTTAGACAAGTCAAGGATATCATTAATCAATGTCAAGAGGTCGGTCCCAGCATTGTGAATAACACCAGCGTATTTAATCTGATCCTCATTAAGGTTTTCAGTGCGGTTCTCTTTTAATATACGAGCCAGGATTAATATACTGTTTAATGGTGTTCTTAACTCATGACTCATGTTTGCAAGGAACTCTGATTTATATTGACTTGAAATTTCAAGTTCTTCCGCTTTTAAGCTCATTGCTTCCCTAGCCTGATTTACTGCAAAATTTCGCTCTTCAAGCTGTTGCGCTTTTTCTTCCAGTTCGGCATTGGTTTGACGAAGTTCTTCCTGTTGAACTCTCAATTCTTCTTCCGATGCCTGAAGCTGTTCTGATTTATAGATAAGTTCTTCATTGGTGGTGCGTAATTCTTCTTGTTGGCTTTCCAGTTCTTCTGCCTGTTGTTGGGTTTGCTCGAATAATGCTCTTAGTTTTATACGGGCAATTGCACTGTTTATTCCCACTCCAATACTTTCTGTAATTGTATTTAAGAATAATAATGATGATTCATCAGGTTTGTTAGTCAGACCGAGTTCAACTACAGCAATGGTGCTTTCTTCAAAGACAATCGGGAGAAGATAGATACTGGTTGGTACGGATTCCCCTAAACCAGAATGTATTTTAATATAGTCTGCTGGTATGTGCTTAAGTAATTTTGGTTGTTTTTCGACTGCAGTCTGGCCGACAAGACTTTCTCCGAAATGATATTCCTGACGTGTATTTTTTGAATTATGCCAGGCATAACCTCCTTCGAATTTTAAAGTATTTTTTATAGGATTAACAATGTAAAGGCCACCTGTCGGAGCATTTATATAATTGCAAATTCCTGAAATAATATTGTTCGCAAGTTCATCAATCTCTTGTTCACCACGCATGACCTCATTGATAACAGTTGCACCAGAAAGCAGCCAGTTTTTTTGCTCGTTTTGGCTAGATATTTTTCCAAGTTCAAGATTAGCATCTCGGATCTGATCTTCAGTCTCTTTCTGTTGATCAAAGGTTCGTCTGATGTATGATAATAAAAATACGATTAAACCAAATATAATAAATGAGCTTAGTACGACAACCAGTTCACTGCGGAAACTACTTTTATTAATCTCTTCTTTTCTTTTGATGAGTAACTCTTCTTCTTCATGGATTATTTTTCCACTCCATTCAAGAATTTTGTTTTTAAACATTTGCCCCGGACCAAACATGACCCGATGTCCGGCACTATTTTGCCCTTCGATATCGTATATGCGTAGAACTTCTTTCATCTCATCAACTTTTTGGTGTGCATAAAAGTTGAGTGAATCTATCATTTCTTTCTGCGCTGAAGTCTCACTAATTGATTCTTTCAAGACCTCAATTGTAGGTAATATTTTTGCTGCATTTTCTTTATAAGGACCAAGATATTCTTGCTTACCAGCAATTATATAACCCCTTATGCCTGTTTCGGAATTTAAGACATGGAATTCAATATCTTTCAGGTGGTTAATAACATCATAGGTATGGCTTTGCCATTTCGTATCATCATTTAACTTGTCGATGCTGAAATAAGATGTTATAGCAGAAGCGAAGACAAAAAGTAAGGAAACAGTAAAACCTGTTAATACTTGTTGTTTAAAAGTCAGTTTAAACATATCGTGGGATGATAATTAAAATCAATAGGTGTTATATTCAACAATATTAACGATTATATTTAATTAGCTGATTGCAGAAATAAAATTTGTTGTCAAAGTTAGCCTAATTACTGTAAACATAACATTTCTGCTCAGATATTTCCAATGAAGAACGTCTTTTTGCGCGGTTCATTATTCCAGCTTATTTTAAAGCTATTATTACTAAATTTAAAAATGTGACAAAATCCTTTAAAAAAGTGATGAATTAAGTTATAGTTTTGCAGCTATGATAGTTTATGGAATACCAAATTGTAATACAGTTAAAAAAGCCAGAGTGTGGTTAGAAGAAAATGGTTTTACTCCTGAATTTCATGATTTCAAAAAGCAAGGTATCAGCATTGAAAAACTGAATCAATGGTGTGATGTTTTTGGATGGGAAGTTCTTTTAAATAAAAAGGGTACTACCTGGAGAAACTTGAATCCGGATGTACAAAAAAGCGTTGTTGATCAAAAATCTGCGGTAGCTACTTTGCTTGAAAATACTAGTGCGATAAAACGTCCTGTTATTGAAGTAGATGGTAAACCCGTGCTGATTAGCTTTGACGAAGATGCATACGCTGATACGCTAAAATAATATGATAAGTAGCAGGGCTTATTAGCAAACATTTACTTGTTAAAGTTTGTTAAATGATACGTTAACTATCTAAACAACTTTATATTTGGTTATGATTAAACAGCTCCTTTTGTTTATTGTTATTGTTTTACCATTTAAATTATTGGGACAAACAACTGTTTCGGGAACAGTATACGACTTTGATAACAAAAGTTTTCCTCTACAGCATGTTATAGTTAAGAATTTAACCAACAGTCAGGTCGTATCGACAAGAGCAGCAGGGCAATTCACAATTCCAGCGAAAATTGGAGATTTACTTCAGTTTTCTTCTCCTGGCTTCCATACAGATACCCTATTCCTAATCAACCTGGATCCTAAAATTGTATTTATGCCGGGAAACTCAACAACTTTGAGAGAGGTTGAAATTGTAAGTGCTAAAGTGAATTCATCTATACTTGCCCCAGACCCTTTTGCTAACCGTTATACTCGTGTTGCGACTGATGGTCTTCAAGGAAAGGAAAATAATGATAGAGCTGGTGGTTTGTTGTTTAATCTTGGTTACGGTAAATATAAAAGACAGCAGGAAAAAATTAGACTTTTGGAGGAACGTGATCGTTACCAGGCTGAAATAAATGCTGTTTTTACGGAGGAGTATGTCTCAAATCTGGTAAAACTAAAGGGGGATGATCTGAAGAACTTCATGGCTCTTTACAGACCTCCTGAGGAACTCGTAAAGAGTGAAAGGCCTTTTAATTATGCCTATTATACGGTTAAATCTTATCATGCATGGCTTAAACTAAGTCCTGAAGATAAGAGGATATCTTCAATGCCTAAACTCAAGGCTAACTAATAAAACCGTTACAATAAAGAGCAGGTCGGTTTCATTTTATATCTTTATTAAATTGTAATTGACAACTTAATATGATTCATAAATTAACTTTATTGTGGACTGCTCTTATTGTTTGTAGTTTTTCTGGTTTTGCACAGCAAGGGGATATTCCAAAAAGTAATTACGATCCTCACGTAGCATTTAGCCCTCTTTTTTATACCCAAAATGGTAATGAATTTCGTTCCGCAAATGGTTCCCCCGGGCCTAAATATTGGCAAAATCGTGCGGATTATAGTATTTCAGCTGATTTAGATGATGCAAAGAACACCGTTTCAGGAACGGTTACTATTACTTATAAAAATAATAGCCCAGATCGATTACCTTTTTTATGGCTACAGTTGGATCAGAATTTATTTTCTACTGATTCAAGAGGGAATGCATTAATTTCTGGTAATAGTAGATATGGTTCTAGAGGAGAGAAATTGGATGGCGGTTATAAAATTGACGGGATTACTATATATCAAAAATTGAAACCCGTAAAGTATACTACGCTTATTGAAGATACGAGGATGCAGATTCGTCTTAATGAATCAATGGAGGCTAACGGTGATGTAATAACCATAAAAATGAATTTCTCTTTTGTAATCCCTGTAAATGGATCTGACAGGATGGGGCATTTAGCCACAAAGAATGGTGAGATATATTCGATTGCACAATGGTTTCCGAGGTTATGTGTTTATGATGATGTATTAGGATGGAATACTTTGCCGTATTGGGGCGCAGGAGAGTTTTATTGTGAGTATGGTGATATTGATTTTTCTGTTACTGCACCTGCAAGTCATATTGTGATGGGCTCTGGAGAATTATTAAATCCACAGGAAGTCTTTACGGCAGAGCAGCTTAAGAGATGGAATCAGGCAAAGGGGAGTGATAAAACCATTCCTATCAGATCAGAATCTGAAGTGACAGATCCTAAATCGAGGCCGGCAAAAGATAAGCTAACCTGGAGATTTAAGATTAAAAATACTAGAGATGTGGCTTGGGCTTCTTCAAAAGCGTTTGTTTTAGATGCAGCTCGTATCAACCTTCCTAGTGGTAAGAAATCTATCGCGGTATCGGCTCATCCAGTAGAGAGTAATGGGAAGAATAGTTATGGCAGAGGGGTGGAGTATGTTAAAGCTTCTGTTGAACATTATTCTAATAAATGGTTTGAATATCCTTATCCAATGGCTGTAAATATAGCCAGTAATGTAGGGGGAATGGAATATCCAGGCATTGTCTTTTGTGGGTGGAAAGCTAAAGGTGCAGCAGCCTGGGGTGTGATTGATCATGAGTTTGGTCATACCTGGTTTCCCATGATTGTAGGTAGTAATGAGCGTAAGTTCGGTTGGTTAGATGAAGGGTTGAATACTTTTATTAATGGTCTGTCAACCGCTGAATTTAATAATGGAGAATATGATGGCGGACGTACTGATATGCATACTGTAGCTATGCGTATGGGCTCGGTGCTGGCTGAACAGATTATGCTAAGTCCAGACGCAATGGTTGAAGGGAATATTGGCTTAAACTTATATTATAAACCAGGATGGGGAATGGAAATTTTAAGAAACGAAATTCTTGGTTCTGATAGGTTTGATTATGCTTTTAAAAATTACATCGAACAATGGGCTTATAAACATCCTACTCCTTTTGACTTCTTTCGTTCCATGGAAAATGCAGCTGGTGAAGACCTTGCTTGGTTTTGGAGAGGTTGGTTTTTAGAGAACTGGAAAATGGATCAGGCGATTGCCGCAGTAAATGAGGTAAATGATAAAGGATCAAAAACAGGTTATAATATTGTTGTAGCAAACCTCGAAAAGATGCCAATGCCTATTATTCTTGAAGTTAAAACTAAAAGTGGTAAAACAGATATACTTAAGATTTCTGTGGATGTTTGGATGAGGAACAAGGTATGGACGGTATTTTATCCTACCAATGAAGAGGTTGTTTCAGTAGTATTGGATCCTAAGCATGTATTGCCGGATGTTGATTCGAGTAATAATTCCTGGAGGGGAAAATAAACCATTCTATTCACAGTCTGGCATCTCTTAGGCTCCTGAAGGGGAGCAAAGAGCGCCTATGCCTGTTCACAGAAGGTATATTTTCCTGTTAGCAGGGTGCATATAGCATAATGCATATCGTGTGATGTATATTACCCCATGCTATATGCATCATGCTTGAAGCAAAATTTGCCTTCTGTGAGCGGACTTAGGAACTTTTGCCCTCTTAGCGCAGAGGGCAGAAGATTCCAGACTGTGAATAGAATGGTTTATTTTGCCCTTTATTTTGACATTATTGAAATTTTTTCTGCAGTTTTTTCAGATCCAGATCTTCCTCAGGCTCTTCCAGTTTTATCACCCATCCCTTTTGCTTAAGGAGAGCAACTTCTTCTTTTGCAACTGAAAGGTCTTTTCCTTTGATGCTTTTATTGAAAATTATTGGTGCTTTAGGTTCAATATTGGCAGAGGTACTGGTTAGCACTTCTAGTCTGAATTTTGGCCAAATCTGAATATCACCCAATTGTGCCGAATAAATCCTTTTTGCAGAGTTTGGTGCAATAGTACCAGCAAACTCTCCTTTAAAATTATCCTGTTTTTCGGTAGTAAGACTGGCTAAAAGCTGGTACGAACTTTCGTTAATGATATGAAAGTGTGCTACAGAGGCACTATGTTGATCTGCCACTAATGCAAGATGAATACCATCTTTTTTAAACTCAGCCTGTGGGATAATAGTTGTGGGTTTGGTGCTTACAATATCATTATCGTGCACATCGCCATGAACAAGTGTAACCTTTGATGCCAGAACCGGTATTTCGAAATCATTAGAGTCAGTTACGCCAATGGTATCCTTATCAATAATTCGGGTAATATACCCTTCAATATTCTCGTCTACAAAACGAACAAAATCACCTAGTTTTAAATCCATATACAAATCTAGTTATTCTTATTATTTTTGCACCATGGCCGAACAAGAACAGAAGAATAATCCATTACATGGTAAGTCGCTTGAATTTATATTGAAACAGTTAGTATGGCATTATGGATGGGAGGAGTTAGGGCAATTGGTACGAGTAGCCTGCTTTAATAACAATCCAACTATGAATTCGAGTTTGAAGTTTTTACGTAAGACTGATTGGGCAAGAAAAAAAGTAGAAAGATTATATTTAAATACATTTCATTAGTTTAATTACTGAACATTAATTCTGATCCAAACTATGTATAAGATGAGTATCAAAAGAAAATTAAAAAACTTTAATCTCAAGGTGCTTATATTTCTCGTTAGTCATTTTGCTTTTTTTTGTGCTGTGCATGCACAGGAAAAAGGAGATACCCGTAACAGCATAGAATTTACTCCACAAATGTCATTAGGTGTTTTTACGGCTCAAAATAAATTAAGTGGTACCGCATATGGTGGAGAGTTGATTTATCATTTGAATACAACTGGGAATCCCAGACCCTGGATGAAGATGTTGAATTTGAAGAGTTTGGATTTAGTCTTTAATTATAAGGATATGAGTGATATCATTATGGTATCAGACCCTAGACCAGACCGATTTGGTGATTCTTATGCTTTGTTGGCTGCACTCAATTTTTCTCTGTTAAAGACGGGTAGTACGGAAGTATTGGTATCGCCAGGCTTAGGTTTGGGTTATTTAGGTGAAACCTGGTTTACAAATGAGAATGTATTAGTTGGTAGTCACCTTAACTTTTCATCTAGAATAGGACTTAAAGTAGCTACGCAAATAGCACCGTCAACAAAACTCTCTGCAGGGATTGATATACTTCATTTTTCAAATGCGGGTACACGGGTACCAAATAATGGTATGAATGTGAGTAGTGCTAGTATAGGTATTATACAATCTTTAAGTACGAAGCAGAAAGTTGCAGGTGACACCACTTCATGGAGAAAGCCGCTTGATTTTAAGAAGCATAGTGTTGATTTTGGGATTAATTTTGGGCGCAGAGGTGTTTATAGAAGTAAAGAGGGTTTGTATAAGACAGGTTTATATGTAGGGTATAATTACAGGTTGAACTCTGTTCTTGGTTTGGGAACCGGGGTCGACGCGGTGTATTACCATACTATTTACGATCCCATTAGGAATGGAGAAACTTACCAGTCTAATGCCAGTTCGTTTGATAGATGGAGGGTAGGAGCCGCTTTTGGGCCCGACTTGTGGATGGGTAGATTGGCTATGATGGCTAAGTATGGATATTATTTACATTTTAATAGTTTAAAGGATATTAATACTTATTGGACAGCAGGATTAAAATATAATGTGGTAGATTGGGCTGCTATTCAGGCTAAAATATATATACATCAAACTGAGGCCGATTTCGTAGGCTTTGGATTTCTTTTTACCCCCTAAGAGCTTCTTTTTTTTCTCAATACCGGAAGGTAGTTGGTTATGCCTTTGTATTTTAAGTGATTAAATTTATGTTAACCCCTTGATTTATAAAATGTATTATCATACCTTTGCATTCCCTTATTTAGAGGGTAGAGTTTTTAAACATAAATAGAAAAACAAAAAAAAACAATGCCAACCATTCAACAATTAGTTAGAAAAGGTAGAGTAGCACTGGAGTTCAAGAGTAAGTCTCCAGCATTGGACAGCTGTCCACAGCGAAGAGGTGTATGTACACGTGTATATACCACTACCCCTAAAAAACCAAACTCAGCAATGCGTAAAGTAGCACGTGTACGTTTAACCAATGGTAAAGAGGTTAATGCATACATCCCTGGAGAAGGTCACAACCTACAGGAGCACTCAATCGTATTGATTCGTGGTGGTCGTGTTAAAGATTTGCCAGGTGTACGTTATCACATCATCCGTGGAGCATTAGATACTTCAGGAGTTGCTGGTCGTAACCAACGTCGTTCTAAATACGGAACAAAACGTCCTAAACCAGGACAAGCTGCTGCAGCACCAACAAAAGGTAAAAAGAAATAATTAGGAGGAAAAACAAATGAGAAAGTCAAAACCAAAAAAGAGAATCATTCTTCCTGATCCGAAATTTAACGATGTTCAGGTGACGCGTTTCGTAAACAACATGATGTTTGACGGAAAGAAATCTATCGCTTATTCAATTTTTTACGATGCTGTAGAATTAGCAGAGAAAAAAGCTGGTGAGAGCGGTTTAGAAGTATGGAAACGTGCTTTAGCTAATGTAATGCCTGCAGTAGAGGTTAAGTCACGCCGTGTTGGTGGTGCTAACTTTCAGGTTCCTACAGAGGTTAGACCTGACCGTAAGATTGCTTTAGGTATGAAATGGTTAATTTCATATGCTCGCAAACGTGGTGAAAAAACAATGAAAGAGAAATTAGCAGGTGAAATCGTTTCAGCAGCTAAGGGTGAAGGTGCAGCAGTTAAGAAAAAAGAAGATACGCATAAAATGGCTGAAGCCAACAAAGCGTTCTCTCACTTCCGTTTCTAATCTTACTAGAATCATAAAATGTCAAGAGATTTAAAATTTACAAGAAATATCGGTATTGCAGCGCATATTGATGCCGGTAAAACCACAACTACCGAAAGGATTCTTTTCTATTCTGGTGTTAACCATAAGTTAGGTGAAACTCACGAAGGTTCTGCTACAACAGACTGGATGGCACAAGAGCAAGAACGTGGTATTACCATTACCTCAGCAGCTGTAACTGTAGATTGGAAATACAGAAATCAAAAGTATCACATGAACATCATTGATACTCCTGGACACGTGGATTTTACCGTAGAGGTAAACAGATCATTACGTGTACTTGATGGTTTAGTGTTCCTTTTTTCTGCAGTTGATGGTGTTGAGCCTCAATCTGAGACTAACTGGCGTTTAGCAAACAACTATAATGTACCTCGTTTAGGTTTCGTTAATAAGATGGACCGTTCTGGTGCAGACTTTTTAAAAGTTGTTAAACAAGTTAAAGATATGTTAGGTAGTAATGCAGTTCCATTGCAGTTACCTATCGGTGGTGAAGAAACTTTCATCGGTGTAGTTGACTTGATCAACAACCGTGGTATTCAGTGGAATGAGCATGATAAAGGCATGACCTTTACTGAGATTCCTATTCCTGCAGATATGTTGGACGATGTTGCTGAATGGAGAGAGAAATTACTTGAATCAGTAGCAGAATACGATGAGTCATTGATGGAGAAATTCTTCGAGGCTCCTGAAACTATCACAGAGCGTGAAGTTTTAGATGCATTACGTAAAGCAGTATTAGATGCTAAAATTGTTCCTATGGTTTGTGGCTCATCTTTCAAAAATAAAGGTGTCCAAACTATGTTGGATTACGTAATGGAATTATTGCCTTCGCCAATGGATGTTGAAGGTATTACCGGAACAAACCCAGAAACAGGTGCAGAAGTTGTTCGTCAACCAGATGTTAAAGAGCCATTTTCAGCTTTAGCATTTAAAATTGCTACGGATCCATTTGTAGGCCGCTTATGTTTTATCCGTGTTTATTCGGGTAATCTTGATGCGGGTTCATACGTTTATAATACCCGTTCTGAAAGTAAAGAACGTATTTCACGTATCTTCCAAATGCATGCTAACAAGCAAAACCCAATTCCTAACGTAGAAGCAGGAGATATTGCAGCGGTAGTAGGATTTAAAGATATCAAAACAGGGGATACACTTTGTGATGAGAAACATCCAATCGTTCTTGAATCTATGGACTTCCCTGAGCCAGTTATTGGTTTAGCGATTGAGCCTAAAACTCAAGCTGACGTTGATAAATTAGGTGTTGGTTTAAGTAAATTAGCTGAAGAAGATCCTACATTTAGAGTTCAGACAGATCAGGAAACTGGTCAGACCGTAATCTCTGGTATGGGTGAGCTTCACTTGGATATCTTGATTGACCGTTTGAAACGTGAGTTTAAAGTAGAGGTTAACCAAGGTGCTCCACAAGTTGCTTATAAAGAGGCTATCAATGGAACCGTTCAACATCGTGAGACTTATAAAAAACAAACTGGGGGTCGTGGTAAATTCGCGGATATTCAGGTTGTTATTTCTCCAATTGATGCTGATTTCGAAAAAGGTGGATTGCAGTTTGTGAACGAAATTTCTGGTGGTTCTATTCCTCGTGAATTTATCCCGTCTGTAGAAAAAGGATTCGCAGCTTCAATGGCTAATGGTGTATTAGCTGGTTATCCACTACCTGACATGAAAGTTCGTTTGATTGATGGTTCATTCCACGCAGTCGATTCAGATGCTTTATCTTTTGAGCTTGCAGCTAAAATGGCCTACCGTGAAGCGTTACCTAAATGTAATCCGGTATTGATGGAGCCTATCATGAAAATTGAGATCCTTACTCCTGAAGAAAACATGGGTGATGTTATCGGTGATATGAACCGTCGTCGTGGTCAACTTTTAGGTATGGATACCCGTAACGGTGCCCAGGTAATTAAAGCTACTGTGCCTCTTTCTGAGATGTTTGGTTATGTAACTCAGTTACGTACCATTACTTCAGGTCGTGCGACTTCTACAATGGAGTTTGATCACTATGAAGCAGCTCCTAGAAACGTACAGGAAGAAGTTGTTGCTAAATCAAAAGGCAGAATTAAAGCAATAGATTAATTATAAGAATAAAGAGCAAGGATAAAAGATATAGTGTTTATGCATTAGTTTTGTTCCTTGTTCTTAATTTAAGATAAATCAGACCCTTGTTATTAATAGCTCTAACAAGGGTTCATAAATACAAATAACATGAGCCAAAGAATCAGAATTAAATTGAAATCTTACGATTACAACTTGGTAGATAAATCTGCTGAGAAAATCGTTAAGACTGTTAAGCCTACGGGTGCAGTAGTTAGCGGACCGATTCCGTTGCCTACAGAAAAGAAAATCTTCACTGTTTTACGTTCACCACACGTGAACAAAAAAGCACGTGAGCAGTTTCAATTATGTGCTTACAAGCGTTTGTTAGATATTTATAGCTCTAACTCAAAAACAGTTGATGCATTAATGAAACTTGAATTACCTAGCGGTGTTGAAGTTGAAATTAAAGTATAACTATACTGAATTTTAAAAGGAAAGGCCTCCCTGATTATTCGGGGAGGCCTTTTTGCATTTCAACTTTAGCGGTTTCTTAATTCATCAAGCTTATTTCGTTCATCCTGAAGTTCACGGGCAAGCTTTTTCTCTTTGTCGTTCGCTTTAGTTTTATAAGCCTGGTATTCCTGGGCAATTTCTTCATAAAGGTTACTACGGTATTTTGCTTCATGGATATGTTTGGCAGAT
This sequence comes from Pedobacter sp., assembly GCF_041645105.1. GTDB lineage: Bacteria > Bacteroidota > Bacteroidia > Sphingobacteriales > Sphingobacteriaceae > Pedobacter. The sequence goes on along the minus strand of NZ_JBAZQQ010000001.1, from coordinate 450,332 downwards.
CTGAATATGACTATAGTAAGCGCAACCGCAAGACCTATTATTAAACTCCATACCATAGTACTATAGGTCGATTTTGTAAATGAAATCCCCAGAAATGATATCTCATTAACTTTTGCGTTGGAACTGGCAAGAGAACTCTCATTGCCACTAATTTCTTTTTTTAAGCTCGCGATCTCATTTTCATGTTGTTTGATTTGCTTTGTAGCATTTGCAATATGTCTTCGACTGGTAGATAAACTGTCATTTACATTTTTCCAGAAGGCGCTTATGCGGGCAGGATTTATTAATTTATATCCATTTAGAGTTTTAGATTTTGAAAGCATCAATTGATATTGACCTCTGAGACTTGGATCAATGACCTTTGTTGAATCACTTGTGGTCTGGCCCTGAGCACTGAAGCTTAGTATTAAAGCCGAAATAAAGGAGAGTATGACTTTTCTCATAATGTATAGATTGGTTTACGTCTAATTTAACAATGATATTTTAAATTTATTGTGTTCAGGTTGTAGATAGTATATTTGTAGCAATGTCGGTATTACTATTTACAATTATAGTTTTAATAGGTGCTTTTATGGCCGGACTGGTAGGCTCGCTTACTGGATTGGGAGGTGGAGTTATCATTATTCCACTGCTGACATTGGTATTAGGTGTTGATATTCATTATGCTATCGGCGCGTCTATCATTTCAGTAATTGCTACATCCTCCGGATCCGCTGCTGCTTATGTTAAAGAAGGAATTACAAATATCAGAATAGGCATGTTTCTGGAAGTTGCTACTACAATAAGTGCGATTATTGGAGCCGTTATTACTGTTTATATTAATCCAAGTTATATAGCCGTTATTTTTGGTATGATACTTTTGTTCTCTGCTGCGATGATGGTTCGTAAGAAGGTAGATCGCTCTGATAATGATACTTCGGGTAAACTAGCTTTTTTTTTCAAGCTGAACGGTACTTATCCTACAGATGAGGGATTAAAGAACTATGCTGTACATAATGTTATAGGTGGTTTTTTGATGATGTTCATTGCAGGGATTGTTTCTGGCTTGCTCGGGATTGGTTCTGGAGCGCTAAAGGTGATTGCGATGGATAACATCATGCGGATTCCTTTTAAAGTCTCTACCACTACAAGTAATTTTATGATGGGGGTCACAGCAGCTGCAAGTGCAGTAGTTTACTTTCATCGGGGTCAGATTGATCCTGGAATTGCAATGCCTGTGACAATAGGTGTATTGCTCGGTGCAACCATTGGATCGAAAATATTGGTGAGGACTAAAACTGATAAGTTAAAAGTTGTATTTGCTGTTGTAGTAACATTTTTGGCACTTCAGATGATTTATAATGGTTTATCTGGTAAGTTATGAACAAAGAGAGTAAAAATTTTTTTGCCGATAAGGACATTCAGGTTATTCTTGGAGCCCTTTTAAGGGCAGGGGTGATTTCTTCTATGGTTGTTGTATTTATAGGAGCTGTGATTTATCTGTTAGGTAATCATTCTGCTCAGATAGATTATGCTAAATTTGATTCAGGCAAGTCAGGGCTGTCATCTATGACTGCAATTTTTACTGGATTAAAGCGCTTTGATGGAGCTTCAATTGTTCAGTTTGGAACAATATTATTGATTTTTACACCTGTAGCAAGAGTCGTTTTTTCTATTTTTAGCTTCCTTATAGAGCGTGATTACCTCTATGTTTTAATAGGATTGATTGTGTTATCCATTATATTATATAGCTTGAGTGATAAGTTAGTTGGTTAAAACTTGCTTTAATTACATGCTATCCAATGAAATCAAATATTTAGCATTTATTTGAAAATATATTTAGCTAACTATTTGAAAATTAAGATTTCTTTCTTATTTTTGCCCTCCCTTAAGTGGGATGTGTATCCACCTTGAACGAAGCCCTACTGCTTCGATGGGTGTTAAATTAAAAAAAGAAAATGTCAGGTATTATTGGAAAAAAAGTAGGAATGACCAGCATATTCGACGCGGATGGTAAGAACATACCATGTACTGTGATCGAAGCTGGACCTTGTGTTGTAACACAGGTAAAGACCGAAGAGAAAGACGGTTACGTTTCAGTTCAGTTAGGTTTCGACGAAGCCAAAGAAAAGAACACTACCATGCCTCTTAAAGGCCACTTTGCGAAAGCAAACACTACCCCAAAGCGTAAGCTGGTTGAATTTGAGCCGTTTGAAGAATCACTTGCTTTAGGTGATACTGTAACGGTTAGTATTTTCAATGAAGGTGATTTTGTGGATGTAGTTGGTACGTCAAAAGGTAAAGGATTCCAGGGTGTTGTAAAACGTCATGGTTTCGGTGGTGTTGGTGGGCAAACTCACGGACAGCACAACAGGATGCGTGCTCCAGGTTCATTGGGTGCTGCTTCGTATCCTTCTCGTGTATTTAAAGGTATGCGTATGGCGGGTAGAATGGGTGGAGACAGAGTGAAAGTTCAGAACTTACAAGTTTTGAAAGTTTATGCTGATCAAAATCTAGTTGTAGTTAGTGGTTCCATTCCAGGAGCTAAGGGTTCTTACGTAATCTTAGATAAGTAAGCAGATGGAAGTTAAAGTATTAAACATTTCAGGAAAAGAGACAGGTGCCAAGGTGCAACTTCCTGAGTCGGTTTTTGGCATAACGCCTGTAGACCACGCAATTTATTTAGATGTAAAGCAGTATTTGGCTAATCAACGTCAAGGTACTCACAAGTCTAAACAACGTAATGAGATTGCTGGTTCAACCCGTAAATTATATAAACAAAAAGGTACTGGTGGTGCTCGTGCCGGAAGTATTAAATCTCCATTGTTTAATGGTGGTGGTCGCGTTTTTGGCCCTCAGCCACGTGATTATAGCTTCAAGTTGAACAAGAAATTAAAATCACTAGCACGTAAGTCTGCTTTATCATACAAAGCTCAAGACAACAATGTTGTGGTTTTAGAAGATTTTACTTTTGATACGATCAAAACTAAAAATTATATCAACTTGGTTAGCGCATTAAACTTGACTAACGAAAAGACATTGTTGGTTTTACCTTCACAAAATAACAATATCTATTTATCAAGCAGAAACATTCAGAAAGTGAAAGTGATTACTGCAGATCAGTTAAATACTTATGATGTATTAAACTGTGGCAAGCTTTTGTTAACTGCGGATTCTGTTAAAACATTGGAGGAGGCATTTGCCAAGTAATATGGAATTTTTAAAGAAACCAATATTAACAGAGAAAGCTTCTGCATTAACAGAAAAGTCTAACCGCTTTACTTTTAAAGTAGAACACAAAGCAAATAAATTGCAGATTAAGTCGGCTATAGAGAAAATGTACGGTGTTAACGTTGTAGCCATTAATACAATGGTTGTAGACGGTAAAATCAAATCCAGAAATACTAAAGGTGGATTGGTTACAGGACGTACTCCGAAATACAAAAAAGCAATTGTAACCCTGGCAGCAGGTGAAACAATAGATTATTACTCGAATATTTAATAAGAATTGAATAATTTATAACTATGGGCTTAAGAAAATTTAAACCAGTCACTCCGGGAACCCGCTTTAGAGTAGGTGCCAGTTTTACGGAGATTACAGCAACCAAGCCCGAAAAATCATTGGTTGTATCTTCTAAAAAGTCGGGAGGACGTAACAATACAGGAAAGATGACTATGCGCTACATGGGTGGTGGTCACAAAAAATCTTACCGTTTAATTGACTTTAAACGTGAGAAATTTGATATTCCTGCAACAGTAGCTACTGTTGAATACGATCCAAACCGTACTGCACGTATCGCATTATTACATTATGCAGATGGTGAGAAGCGTTATATCATTGCTCCGGAAGGATTGCAAGTTGGGCAGAAAGTAGTATCAGGTGATACTGCAACTCCAGAAGTAGGAAATACATTAAAATTGAGCAATATCCCATTGGGATCTATCATTCACAATGTGGAGATTCATCCAGGTCGTGGTGCTCAGTTAGCACGTAGTGCTGGTGCTTATGCACAATTGGCAGCACGTGATGGTAAATATGCTACATTAAAAATGCCTTCAGGTGAGGTAAGATCTATCTTAGTTACTTGTTTAGCAACAATAGGAGCTGTTTCCAATTCAGATCATGCAAATGAAGTGTTAGGTAAAGCTGGTCGTAACCGTTGGTTAGGCCGTCGTCCGAGAACACGTCCAGTAGCGATGAACCCAGTAGATCACCCAATGGGTGGTGGTGAGGGTCGCTCATCAGGAGGTCAGCCTCGTTCAAGGAATGGTGTTTATTCTAAAGGATTTAAAACACGTTCACTTAAAAAATACTCAAATCGTTTCATCATAGAGAAAAGGAAGAAATAATGGCTCGTTCGATTAAAAAAGGACCTTATATTGACCATAACGTAGAGAAGAAAGTAGTCTCTATGAATGATTCAGGCAAGAAGTCTGTAATTAAAACTTGGTCTCGCAGATCAATGATCTCACCAGATTTTGTGGGACATACATTTGCAGTACACAACGGTAATAAATTTATACCGGTATACGTAACAGAAAACATGGTTGGTCACAAGCTGGGAGAGTTTGCTCCAACCAGAACATTTAGGGGTCACTCTGAAAAGAAAAAATAATTAGAAGATGGAAGCAGTAGCGAAATTAAACAATTGTCCAACCTCACCGCGTAAGATGCGTTTGGTTGTAGATCTTATCAGAGGTGAGCGTGTGGAGAAAGCTTTACATATTTTAAAGTTTACCAATAAAGAAGCAGCATTAAAAGTTGAGAAACTTTTATTATCAGCTATCAAAAACTGGGAAACTAAGAATGAAGGTTCTCGCCCTGAAGAAAGCCAGTTATTCGTGAAAACGATAATGGTAGGCGGTGGTCGTCAGTTAAAAAGATTAAGACCAGCACCACAAGGACGTGGTTACAGAATTCGTAAGCGTTCAAACCATGTAACTTTGGTAGTAGATAGTAAAAACGTTGAAACTCAAACTAATTAACAGAAATGGGACAAAAAGCACATCCAATAGGTAACAGGTTAGGAATCATCAAAGGTTGGGATTCTAACTGGTTCGGTGGCAACAACTATGCTGATAAATTAGTTGAGGACGAAAAAATAAGAAAATACCTTTCAGTACGTATCGCAAAAGGCGGTGTAGCAAAAGTGGTTATCGAGCGTACGTTAAAACGTATCACGGTTACAATCCACACTGCTCGTCCGGGTATTGTGATTGGAAAAGCTGGAGCTGAGGTTGATAAGATCAAAGAAGAGTTGAAGAAATTGACTAAAAAGGAAATTCAAATCAACATTTTTGAGATTAAACGCCCTGAGCTTGATGCACAATTAGTTGCAGAAGGTGTTGCAAAACAATTAGAAGCAAGGATCTCATTCCGTAGAGCAATGAAGTCTACTATCGCATCAACTATGCGTATGGGTGCTGAAGGTATCAAAATTATGACCTCTGGTCGTTTAGGTGGTGCTGAGATGGCTCGTAGCGAGCAGTATAAAGAAGGAAGAATTCCTTTGCATACTTTCCGTGCAGACATTGACTATGCATTAGCTGAAGCTTTGACTACTTATGGTAAAATAGGTGTTAAAGTATGGATCTGTAAAGGCGAGGTTTACGGTAAACGTGATCTTTCTCCTAACATTGGTTCAACAAGCAATGCACCAGGTAAAGGTGGCAGACCAGAAGGTGGCTTTGGCGGCAGAGACAACCGTGGCGGTGGCGACAGAAGAAACGATAACCGCGGTGGTGGTAATCGTGGCGGAAGAGGTCCAGGTCAAGGTGGTCCAGGTCAAGGAAGAGATAATAGAGGCGGAAATACTCAGAACAGAGGTCCTCGTAAATAATAGTTAACAGATCGTTTAACGATAATATTAAGATAAAATGTTACAGCCAAAAAGAACGAAGTTCAGAAAGATGCAGAAGGGCAGAATGAAAGGTTTAGCAACTCGTGGTGCTGAATTGTCATTCGGGTCTTTCGGGATCAAATCTCTAGAGTCGACATGGATTACCAGTCGTCAGATAGAGGCAGCCCGTATCGCCGTAACTCGTTTCATGAAACGTGAAGGCCAGGTATGGATTAGAATATTCCCGGACAAACCGGTAACTAAGAAACCAGCTGAGGTACGTATGGGTAAAGGTAAGGGTGCTCCAGAATATTGGGTAGCCGTAGTTAGACCGGGACGTGTTATTTTTGAAGCAGAAGGTGTTCCTTTAGAAGTTGCTAAAGAGGCAATGCGTTTAGCAGCTCAAAAATTACCGATCCAAACAAAATTTGTAGTACGTAGAGATTACGTAGAGGCATAATTAGAGTAGGGTTGAATGTTGTAAGTAACTTGTTATTACAACCTCTGGACCCGCCAATTAAAAATTAATAAAATGAAGAACTCAGAAATTACAGGGCTTTCACAAGAAGAGCTAGTAGCCAGGATTGCAGAAGAGACTGAAAACTTAGTAAAGTTAAAGTTTGCGCATACAATTTCGGCTATAGAGAACCCAAGCCGCATTAGCAAGGTTAGGAGAAATATTGCCCGATTAAATACTGAAGTGACTAAGCGTAAAGCTGAGTCTGCTACTGAAACTAAATAACTTTAGAGTCGAAATGGAAAGACAATTAAGAAAAACAAGAACCGGGTTGGTAGTGAGCAACAAGATGGATAAATCTATTGTTGTAGCGGTAGAACGTAAAGTGAAACACCCGATCTATGGTAAGTTCGTAAAGAAAACTACCAAATTTATGGCTCATGACGAGAAAAACGATTGCGGTATTGGAGATACAGTACTGATCATGGAAACTCGTCCGCTGAGTAAAAACAAGAACTGGAGATTAGTGCAAATTTTAGATAGGGCTAAATAACATGGTACAACAGGAATCAAGATTAAACGTAGCCGATAATAGCGGCGCAAAAGAAGTATTGGTTATCCGTGTACTAGGTGGTACAGGGAAGCGTTATGCTTCTATTGGTGACAAAGTTGTTGTTACCGTTAAAAGTGCATTGCCTTCTGGAAACATCAAAAAAGGAACAGTTTCTAAAGCAGTTGTAGTAAGAACAAAGAAAGAGATCAGACGTAAGGATGGTTCTTACATCCGTTTCGACGACAATGCAGCAGTATTATTGAATGCACAAGATGAGCCACGCGGTACACGTATTTTTGGCCCGGTAGCAAGAGAACTGCGTGAAAAACAATTCATGAAAATTGTATCATTAGCACCGGAGGTATTATAAAATGAAAAATAAAGTAACTACACCAAAAGTAAAAATCCGTAAGGGTGATTTAGTAAAGGTTATCGCCGGCGATTCAAAAGGTCAGCAAGGAACTGTGCTTTCAGTATTAATTTCTAAAAGCAGAATCCTAGTTGAAGGTGTTAACCTTGTATCAAAACATACAAAACCAAATGCTGCTAACCCTAATGGTGGTATCATTAAAAAAGAGGCTGCTCTTCATATTTCTAACGTAGCGCTAATTGATCCTAAAACAGGTGCAACTACGCGCGTTGGCAGAAAGCTTAATGCTGATGGGAAATTAGTTAGGGTATCTAAAAAATCAGGAGAGGAGATCAAATAATGGCTTACGTACCAAGATTAAAAAGTAAATATAAAGAGGAAATTGTAACTGCACTTAAAGATAAGTTCAATTACAAAAGCGTTATGCAGGTTCCTAAGTTAGAGAAAATTGCTATCAACCAAGGTGTTGGACGTTTTTCAGTAACTGACAAAAAGATTATGGACAGCTCTATTTTAGAGATGACTACTATCGCAGGTCAGCAAGCAGTTGGAGCACAGTCTAAAAAAGATATCTCAAACTTTAAATTGCGTAAAGGTATGCCAGTAGGTGTACGTGTAACTTTACGTGACAATAACATGTATGAGTTTTTAGATCGCTTAATTTCTGTAGCTTTGCCACGTATTCGTGATTTCAAAGGTATCAATGATAAAGGTTTTGATGGTCATGGCAATTACACTTTAGGTGTAACTGAGCAAATCATCTTCCCTGAGATTAACATCGATAAAATCAGCAAGATTTTAGGTATGGATATTACATTTGTAACATCTGCTACTACTGATGTTGAAGCATTGGAACTTTTAAAGCAATTTGGATTACCATTTAAAAATCAAAAAACAGAGCAATAATGGCAAGAGAAGGTGTAAAAGCACGCGAAATTAAGCGCCAAAAATTGGTTGCTAAGTATGCGGAAAAACGTGCAGAACTTAAAGCTGCAGGTGATTACGAAGGATTAGATAAATTACCAAAAAACTCATCGGCTGTACGTTTACACAACCGTTGTAAATTAACTGGTCGTCCTCGTGGATATATGCGTACTTTCGGCATTTCAAGGGTAACTTTCCGCGAAATGGCTTTAGCAGGGAAAATCCCAGGAGTAAGAAAAGCAAGCTGGTAATTACCAGCTTACTTGTGTTTGGGGTTCAATTCCTTAAACCGTAAACAAAAATTTAACCGATGGAAGGTCGTTCCGAATAGGTCGGAAAGGAAACCACTATCACAACTATATAAAAATGAATACAGATCCAATAGCAGATTATCTTACAAGAGTAAGAAATGCCATCAAGGCAAATCACAGAATTGTAGAGATTCCTGCATCAAACCTAAAAAAGGAAATTACTAAAGTACTTTTTGACAAAGGTTACATTGCTAACTACAAATTTGAGGACAATACAGTTCAGGGAATCATTAAAATAGCTTTGAAATATAATGCTATTACTAAAATCCCTGCAATCCGCACTTTAACACGTATTAGCAAACCAGGTTTAAGGCAATATGCCGGCGTAGAAAATATGCCAAGAGTATTAAATGGTTTAGGTATTGCAATTTTGTCTACATCTAAAGGTGTTATGACTGATAAGGAAGCTGCTAAACTAAATATTGGTGGCGAGGTTTTGTGTCACGTTTATTAATTAAAGGAGGATAGCAAAATGTCAAGAATAGGAAAAGCCCCAATTAATGTACCTGCAGGTGTAACAATTACTGTTTCTAAAGAGAATGTAGTAACTGTTAAAGGGCCTAAAGGAGAGTTAACTCAAGCAGTAGATACAGATATCACTGTTAGTCAGGAAGACGGCGTATTAACCGTACAACGTCCATCAGAACAAAAAAGACACAAAGCATTACACGGTTTATATCGTGCTTTGATCAATAATATGGTTGTTGGTGTAACAGAAGGTTATAAAGTAACTCAAGAACTAGTAGGTGTTGGTTACCGTGCTTCAAACGTTGGTAATACATTGGACTTAGTTTTAGGTTTCTCTCACCACTATGTTTTCCAATTACCAGAAGAGATTAAAGTTACAACACTTTCAGAAAAAGGTCAGACTCCAAAAGTAATTTTAGAGAGTATTGATAAGCAGTTGATAGGACAAGTAGCAGCGAAAATCCGTTCGTTACGTGCACCAGAGCCATATAAAGGTAAAGGTATCAAGTTTGTAGGCGAAGTGTTAAGAAGAAAAGCAGGTAAATCAGCTTCTAAAAAATAATCATCATGGCAGGGAAAAAATTATCTCGTAGAGATCGTATAAAAAAAGGTATCAGAAAAAGATTAACAGGTTCTGACAGCCGTCCACGTTTATCGGTTTATAGAAGCAATAAAGGTATTTATGCTCAAATCATTAACGACGTAACCGGTATTACAATTGTATCAGCTTCATCTTTATCTAAAGATTTTTCAGGTACAGGAAATAAATCTGAGCAATCAGTAGCTGTAGGAAAACTAGTAGGCGAAAAAGCAATCGCAGCAGGTATTAAACAAGTTGTTTTCGATAGAAACGGCTATTTATACCACGGTCGCGTTAAGTCTTTGGCTGAAGGTGCTCGCGAAGCTGGTTTAGAATTTTAATCTGAAAATTAGATAAGAATGTCAACTATCAATATAAAAAGAGTTAAGACTAGCGAGATCGAATTAAAAGATCGTTTAGTTAGCATACAACGCGTTGCCAAAGTAACCAAAGGTGGTCGTACTTTCAGCTTCTCAGCCATTGTGGTTGTTGGAGACGAGAACGGAATCGTAGGTTACGGATTAGGTAAAGCAAAAGAGGTAACAGAAGCAATTGCAAAGGGGATCGATGATGCTAAAAAGAACTTAGTTAAAGTTCCTTTGTTAAATGGTACTGTACCTCACGAGCAAATCGGTAAATTCTCAGGCGGTTTTGTATTAATCAAACCTGCAGCTGTAGGTACCGGAGTAATTGCTGGTGGTGCGATGCGTGCTGTATTGGAGAGTGCTGGTGTACATAACGTACTAGCAAAATCAAAAGGTTCATCAAATCCTCACAACGTGGTAAAAGCAACTGTAGATGCTTTAACAAAAATGCGTGATGCTTACACTGTTGCACAACAACGTGGTGTTGATTTAAATAAAGTTTTTAACGGATAATATTATGGCTAAGATCAAAATAACCCAGGTAAAAAGCATTATCGACAGAAGCGAACGCCAAAAAAGAACGATGAAAGCTTTAGGTTTAACTAAAATGAACCAAAGTGTAGAAGTTGAAGCCACTAACGCCATTATTGGAATGGTTAGAAAGGTGAATCACTTAATCGCTATCGAAAGTATATAAATTATTAAATAAGGTTGTGAATGTGGTTAATATAATTACATTTGCAACCTTTGTATATTGTTTAACCGTTGTCCCTGATTAGTGAAAGCGAAGGGCAGCACAATAAGTTTAAAAATGAACTTAAGTAATTTAAAACCTGCAGCAGGTTCTACTAAAAATAGTAAGAGAATTGGTCGTGGTACTGGTTCTGGTCGCGGTGGTACTTCCACTCGTGGTCATAAGGGTGCTGGATCTCGTTCTGGTCACAAAACTAAAATCGGTTTTGAAGGTGGTCAGATGCCATTGCAACGTCGCGTGCCTAAAGTAGGTTTCAAGCCTATTAACCGTGTTGAATACGTTGGTGTAAACTTAGATGTATTACAAGGTTTGGCAGAAAAATTTAACTTATCAAGTATAGATTTTGCTATCTTGCAACAGCATGGTTTAGCATCTAAAAACGACTTAGTTAAAATTTTAGGTCGTGGTGAAGTTAAATCTAAGATAGAAGTTAAAGCACATGCTTTTTCTGCAACCGCACAAAAAGCTATTGAGGCTGTTGGAGGCTCAATCGAAAAATTGTAATTAATGAAGAAGCTGTTTACTACCTTAAGTAATATTTGGAAAATTCAAGAATTAAAAGAGCGTATACTTTATACGCTCATGATTCTTTTAGTTTATAGGTTTGTATCTCACGTGGTATTACCAGGTGTAGATGCAACACTTTTAGGCGATAATACAAAGTCAGGCATTTTAGGTCTGTTGGATATGTTTGCGGGTGGATCATTCTCTCGTGTATCTATATTGGCCTTAGGTGTGATGCCTTACATTTCAGCCTCTATTGTAGTTCAGCTATTAGGTATCGCTGTTCCTTCTTTTCAGAAAATGCAAAAAGAAGGAGAAAGCGGAAGAAAGAAAATTAATCAGATTACGCGCTATCTGACAATAGCCATTACCGCTGTTCAGGCAATTGGTTATGTGAAGACTCAGGTTCCACCTGAGGCTATTGTAATTGATCATACTTTATTCTTCATCCTGGCGACCTTTGTTCTTTCAGCAGGTACATTATTTGTAATGTGGCTTGGTGAGAAGATTACAGATAAAGGAATTGGTAATGGTATTTCACTAATCATTATGGTTGGTATTATCGCTCGTTTACCCATTGCTTTATATCAAGAGGTAAGTTCAAGAGTGATTGGTGAGGGTGGTGGACTGATTGCACTTGTATTGGAAATAGTAGCACTATTTGCAGTTGTGATGTTTACAATCATGATTGTTCAGGGCGTTAGAAAAGTTCCTGTACAGTATGCAAAACGCATTGTAGGTAACAGACAATTTGGAGGAGTGAGACAATACATTCCACTAAAGGTTAATGCTGCGGGTGTTATGCCGATTATCTTTGCTCAGGCATTGATGTTCATTCCGGCTACATTAACTGGTTTCTTTCCTTCATTGCAGAATACCTGGTTGATTCAATTTAGTGATTATACTTCATTGGCATATAGTTTGACATTTGCATTTTTAATTATTGCATTTACCTTCTTCTATACTGCTATTACTGTGAACCCAACTCAAATGTCTGATGACATGAAGAAGAATGGAGGATTCATTCCTGGAATTAAACCCGGATTATCTACCTCATCATTTATTGATGATGTGATCTCTAAGATTACTTTCCCCGGAGCGATTTTTCTAGCTATTATAGCAATTCTACCTTCTGTAGCTGTCAAGTTTGGAATTAAAACTGAATTTGCTCATTTCTATGGAGGTACATCTTTGTTGATTCTTGTTGGCGTTGTTTTGGACACATTACAACAGATTGAAAGTTATTTATTGATGCGTCATTATGATGGATTGATGAAGACTGGTAGAGTTACTGGTCGTACAGGGATTCCTGCTGCGAGTGGTAGTAATGCAGTGATTTAATAATAGAATGTCTAAGATCTATTATAAATCAAAAGAAGAAGTAGAACTAATAAGAGAAAGTTCTTTACTGGTATCAAAAACTTTGGCTGAAGTGGCCAAAGTTATTGGTCCCGGGGTTACAACAAAACAACTGAATGATTTAGCGGAGACATTTATTAGGGACAATGGAGCAATTCCTGCGTTTTTGAATTATAATGGTTTCCCATATTCATTATGCATTTCACCAAACGAACAAGTGGTTCATGGATTTCCTGGAGACTATGTAATTCAAGAGGGTGATTTGATTTCTGTTGATTGCGGTGTAATTAAGAATAAGTTCTTCGGTGATTCAGCTTATACTTTTTCAATAGGAGAAGTAGATGCAGAGCGGAAGATGTTAATAGATGTTACACAAGAGTGCTTAAGACTTGCAATTGATAAAGCTGTTGTGGGCTCTAGGATAGGTGATGTAGGCTATGCTGTACAAGCTTATGCAGAGGCAAATGGTTTTGGAGTTGTAAGGGAATTAGTTGGTCATGGTGTTGGTGTTAAATTGCACGAGAAACCCGAAGTACCTAATTATGGTAGAAGGGGTAGTGGAATTAAGTTGGAAGAGGGGATGGTGATAGCGATAGAACCAATGATCAACGCGGGTACAGCAGGTGTTAAATTTTGGTCTGATGGCTGGACAGTTACCAGTAAGGATAATAAGCCTTCAGCACATTTTGAACATACTGTTGCAGTAAAAAGGGGTAATGCAGATGTTTTATCTACCTTTTCTTTCATTGAAGAAGTTTTAAAAGAAAAAAGGTAAATAATTAAATATTTTTATTTAATTTTGCATCCCGGTTTAATAGCAGCTAATTAAGTAAAAATCAATATTATATGGCTAAACAAGCCTCAATTGAACAAGACGGTGTAATAAGAGAAGCACTATCAAATGCCATGTTTCGGGTAGAACTGGAGAATGGCCACGAGATTATCGCTCATATCTCTGGAAAAATGAGGATGCATTACATCAAAATTTTACCAGGGGACAAAGTCAAATTAGAGATGTCGCCTTACGATTTATCAAAAGGCAGGATTACTTATAGATATAAATAAAATGAAAGTTAGGTCATCAATTAAAAAACGTAGTGCTGATTGTAAGGTTATTCGTCGTAAAGGTAAGCTTTACGTTATCAACAAGAAAAACCCTAAATTTAAGCAACGTCAAGGTTAATTAAATTTTAGATTTAAGATTTACGGAAGTAGATTGCGTGGATTAAGGTTAATGCCTTTTGAGCGTAGATCGTAAATCGAAGATCGTAAATCAAAATCGCTAAATACAAATATGGCAAGGATATCAGGTATAGATTTACCAAGAAACAAAAGAGGTGAAATCGGGCTAACCTACATCTTCGGAGTAGGAAGAGCAACTGCGCAACGTATATTAACGGAGGCAGGCATAGATTTTAACAAGAAAGTACAGGATTGGTCAGATGATGAATTATCTGCAATTCGTACCATTATCAACGATGGTATTAAAGTTGAAGGAGCTTTACGTTCAGAAGTTCAATTGAACATTAAGCGTTTAATGGACATCGGTTGTTACCGTGGTTTACGTCACAGAAAAGGTTTGCCGGTACGTGGTCAACGTACTAAGAACAACTCTCGTACACGTAAAGGCAAGAGAAAAACAGTTGCAAACAAGAAAAAAGCTACTAAATAAAATTAGTACTGAATAATAATTATGGCTAAGAGTAAAAAAGTTACCAAAAAGCGTATTGTTGTTATTGAGCCTGTTGGTCAGGCGCACATCAATGCTACTTTTAACAATATCATTGTTACCTTAACAAATAACAATGGTCAAACTATTTCATGGTCTTCTGCAGGTAAAATGGGATTCAAGGGTTCTAAAAAGAACACTCCATATGCAGCTGGACAAGCAGCATCTGACTGCGGTAAAGTAGCATTTGACTTAGGTTTACGTAAAGTAGATGTATTTGTTAAAGGTCCAGGTTCTGGTCGTGAATCTGCAATTAGAACATTGCAAGTTTCAGGAATAGAAGTAACCTCTATCAAAGATATTACACCGCTTCCGCACAACGGATGTCGTCCTCCTAAGAAGAGAAGAGTTTAATTTATTAATTTTTAAAGCTAAGAGTCTGCAGCGTAAGGTTGCATGATACTTTAAAACAAAGAACAATGGCAAGATATACAGGACCAAAGTCCAAAATCGCCCGTAAATTCAGAGAACCAATTTTCGGCCCTGATAAAGTACTAGACAGAAAAAATTACCCTCCTGGGCAACATGGTGCTTCTAAAAGAAGAGGTAAACAGTCTGAGTATGCTGTACAGTTAATGGAAAAACAAAAAGTAAAATATACTTATGGCGTATTAGAGCGTCAGTTCCGTAACTTATTTACTAAAGCGTCAGCACGCGGTGGTATTACAGGTGATACTTTATTACAATTATTAGAGGCTCGTTTAGATAATACAGTTTACAGATTAGGTATTGCTACAACACGTTCAGCTGCACGTCAGTTAGTTAGCCATAAACACGTAACAGTTAACGGTGAAGTAGTTAATATCCCATCTTATCAATTAAAAGCTGGTGATGTAGTTGCAGTTCGCGAAAAATCTAAAACTTTAGAAGCTATTACTAATTCAGTAGCTGGTAGAGTTATCAATAAATTTAATTGGTTAGATTGGAACGCAAGCGAATTGTCTGGTAAGTTTTTAGCTTATCCAAACCGCGACGAGATACCAGAAAATATCAAGGAAAACCTTATAGTAGAGTTATACTCTAAGTAATATATTTAGTTGATTGCCTTTTACAGGCAATTAACTTTTTTGCGTTACATAATTTTAATAACGATCTAAAAACATTATAAATGGCAATTTTAGCATTTCAGAAACCCGATAAAGTAATCATGCAGAAATCGACTGATTTCGATGGTACATTTGAGTTCCGTCCTTTAGAGCCCGGTTTCGGTGTAACAATTGGTAATGCCTTGAGAAGAATTTTGCTTTCTTCTTTAGAAGGTTATGCCATTACAAGTATTCGTTTTTCAGGCGTATCTCATGAATTTTCAACAATTAAAGGTGTTGTAGAAGATTTAACAGAAATCATTCTTAATTTAAAACAAGTTCGTTTTAAAAAATCAGGAGACGCTGGTGATTCAGAGAAAATTTTTATCTTAATTAATGGACAAGAGCAGTTTTTAGCTGGAGACATTACTAAATTCTCTAATAATTTCGAGGTTCTAAACCCAGATTTCGTTATTTGTAACATGGAGAAATCCGTTACTTTAGAGGTTGAGCTTACCATTAATAAAGGCCGCGGATATGTACCCGCAGAAGAGAATAAAATAAATGATGCTGTTGTTGGTGTGATTGCAATTGATTCAATCTTTACACCAATGAAAAATGTAAAATACACGATTGAAAACTATCGTGTTGAACAAAAAACAGATTATGAAAAATTAATACTAGATATTTCTACTGATGGTTCAATCCATCCTGAAGAAGCGCTTAAAGAAGCTGCGAAAATTTTGATCCAGCACTTTATGTTGTTCTCTGATGAGAATTTAGTATTAGAATCTCAAGCAAAAGAAGAGACTAAAGAAGTAGACGAGGAAATTTTACATATGCGTAAGATTCTTAAAACTGAATTAGTTGATTTAGATCTTTCAGTTCGCGCATTGAACTGCTTAAAAGCAGCTGATATCCGTACTTTAGCTGATCTTGTTTCTTATGATGTGGCTGACATGTTAAAATTCAGAAACTTCGGTAAGAAATCATTAACTGAGATTCAAGAGCTTGTTAAATCGAAAAGTTTATCATTCGGTATGAACTTATCTAAGTTTAAACTAGACGAAGAATAACTAGCAAAAAATAAATAACAATATTGTTAATAGTGTATAATTCCCTCGCATAGAAATAGTAGAGACGGTATACACTGAATAAATCAAAAAATGAGACACGGTAAAAAGGTAAACCACTTAGGAAGAACAGATTCACATCGTAAAGCGATGTTAGCAAACATGGCTTCTTCGTTAATTAAGCATAAAAGGATTTCAACTACTTTAGCTAAAGCAAAAGCTTTACGTATGTATGTTGAGCCTATTATCACTAAATCTAAATCTGATACTACGCATTCACGTCGTGTTGTTTTTAGCTATTTGCAAGATAAGGAAGTTGTAACTGAATTGTTCCGTGATATCGCAGCGAAAGTTGCTAATCGTCCAGGTGGTTATACCAGAATCATCAAATTAAACAATCGTTTAGGTGATAATGCTGAAATGGCATTGATCGAATTGGTTGATTACAATGAGGTTTATGGTAAAGAATCTGCAACGGAAGAAAAGAAAACTACTCGTCGTGGCAGAAGCAAAGCTAAAAAATCTGATGCTCCTGTAGCGAAAGCTGACAAAGCAGAAGTTGTAGCTGAAGAAGCTCCTGCAACTGAAGAGGTATCTCCAGAGGCTCCGGCAGCAGAAGCAAAAACTGAAGATAAAGGCGAATAATTATTCGTTTATCATCATAAAGAAAACCCTGATCGGATAATGGTCAGGGTTTTTTGTTTATAAATCTAACTGCATTTGTTCATCGCCGGGTCTGGAGTTGTAGTGCTTTAGAATATTCCATTGTATGTGATCGTGTTTGAGCAAAGTAAAATGATCGACCTGAAAGCTGGCTTCAAATCTCTCGTTTTTATAGTATTCGTGTATTACTTGGAACTTACCTTTTAAATCTCTATATGCAATAGTAATATGAGGACTGATCTGACTTCTTAAGTCTTTTGAAGCAGCACCTACTATTTTTTTAATGTTTCTGTATAGGTTTGTTATTTCTTTGTTGAGAAGAGCTTTTATGAAAACGACTTCATTGTCAGTAAAGGCATCATAGTTTTCCAGTTTTTGTGTAAAAGGTTTGAAGTTTCTGGCTGCCTCCAAACTGTTGATCAATTGTGTTTCTGAAGCATCGTCCATATTTGGGAGGAAGAGTAAGGTAATGTGAACAGGTGGACGTAGTGCCTTATATACTTTGAAATTTTCTGAACAGGTTTTTCTAACCTCGTCAATTAGTAGGTTCAATTCTGGTGGGGGCAGTATAGCAATTAAGTAGTTATGCTTCATAAAAGCCAATTTACAATTAAATTCAAAAGGTTATCTTTGCAAAGTAATTCAAATTCATGTCCAACCAACTCCATTTACAGCAATTTCAGGTACAGTTAACCGAAAGTATTTCCTCAAATATTTTTTTAAAAATTTCATTGGGTAATTACCAGGGAAATGAAAAGGAATTGAAGAATATTTATGTTCGTAAGGTAAAGATTAAGAGAACAGATATGCTTTCGTTTACCTATCGGTATAAAACCAGAGATATCTTTAAGAATTTTCAAATTGCAGAAGGGATTGGTTTGATCAATCATCTTTTGAGTAATGATTTTAAGATTGCTACACTTTTTACTACAGAAAAGGAAGTTATTTTGGAACATGGAAAAAAGCAGTTGATCTCTTTAAGAGAAAAGCTTGTTAAATCAAATTTGAAGCCTTCATTTTCTCATGATAAGGAGAAGAAGAGATTAATCCAACCTGTTGGAAAACCTTATCTTGAAGCATTGAGAATTACAGATCGTGAGGGAAAAGTATTTAAAAATGCGCAAGATAAATATCGTCAGATCAATCAATATATTGAGATACTAAGTTCACTAATAAAAGAATTACCATTAGGAACTATAAAGAATGTAGTAGATATGGGCTCAGGTAAAGGATATTTGACTTTTGCTTTGTATGATTATTTACGCCATGTATTGAAACTTGATGCCAAGGTTACCGGAGTCGAGTTTAGAGAAGATTTGGTAGCGTTGTGTAATGATATCGCTCGTAAGTCTGAATTTAATAAACTTGAGTTTGTAGAAGGGACTATAGAGGCTTATAATGTAAATCAAATCAACTTGTTGATTGCGCTTCATGCTTGTGATACGGCTACTGATGATGCGATCTATAAAGGGATACAGGCTAATGCAGAATTGATTGTTGTTGCCCCATGTTGTCATAAGCAAATCAGAAGAGAGATAGAAAAAGGAAAGGTGAAAAACGAACTGAACTTTTTAACCAAATATGGAATTTTTCTGGAACGCCAGGCTGAAATGGTAACTGATGGAATCAGAGCTTTGGTTCTTGAATATTTTGGATATAAGACGAAAGTTTTTGAGTTTATATCTGATGCACATACGCCTAAGAATGTATTGGTAGTAGGCATTAAGATTAAAGGTAAAGGAACAAATAGTAAGGACGCAAAACAAAAAGCTGAGATTTTAAAAAAGATCGAAGAAACAAAGGCTTATTTTGGAATAGGCTACCATCATTTGGAAAGATTGTTTGATTTGAGGTCATAGAAACAGACTGTTTTCTGTCATACTGTCACACTTTTGTAACAGCTTTCAGCCATAAATTTCACTAATTATTCCTTAGAGGGATGATTTTCTGCCAAAATCTGATTGGCACATTGCTTGTTAAATAGATTTTAAATAAAAAGATTTCATAACATAAACAGAGATAAATAAGATGTCAAAAATTATTGGTATAGACTTAGGAACAACAAACTCTTGCGTAGCCGTAATGGAAGGTAACGAACCTGTAGTTATAGCCAACAGTGAGGGTAAACGTACTACACCATCCATTGTTGCTTTTGCAGAGAATGGTGAGCGTAAAGTTGGTGAGCCGGCTAAGCGTCAGGCCATAACTAACCCAACTAAAACAATTTATTCAATTAAGCGCTTTATGGGAAGCAGCTTTGCTGAAGTTACTAAAGAAGCAGGCCGTGTACCTTATAAAGTAGTTAAGGGCGACAACAACACTCCACGTGTTGAGATTGACGACCGTAAATATACTCCGCAGGAACTTTCAGCGATGGTTCTGCAAAAAATGAAGAAAACTGCTGAAGACTTTTTAGGTCATGAAGTAACTGAAGCTGTTATTACAGTTCCAGCTTATTTTAATGATGCTCAGCGTCAGGCTACTAAGGAAGCAGGTGAAATTGCTGGTTTAACAGTAAAACGTATCATCAATGAGCCAACTGCAGCGGCATTAGCTTATGGTTTAGATAAGGCACACAAAGACATGAAAATTGTTGTGTTTGACTGTGGTGGTGGTACTCATGACGTTTCTGTATTGGAATTGGGAGATGGTGTTTTTGAAGTTAAATCTACAGACGGTGATACTCACTTAGGTGGTGATGACTTTGATCACATTATTATTGAGTGGTTAGCTGCTGAATTTAAAAATGAAAATGGCATGGATCTTCACCAGGATCCAATGGCATTACAACGTTTAAAGGAAGCTGCTGAAAAAGCTAAAATCGAATTGTCTAGTACAACTTCCACTGAGATAAACCTTCCTTACATCACTGCTGATGCTACCGGGCCTAAACACCTTGTAAGAACATTAAGCCGTGCTAAATTTGAGCAATTAGCTGCAGATTTAATTAAACGTACAATTGATCCTTGTAAATCAGCATTGAAAAATGCAGGTTTAAAAACAAGTGATATAGATGAGATCATCTTGGTTGGTGGTTCTACACGTATGCCTGCTATTCAGGAAGCTGTTAAAGCTTTTTTTGGTAAAGAGCCTTCTAAAGGTGTTAACCCTGATGAGGTTGTAGCTATCGGTGCTGCAATTCAAGGTGGTGTATTAACTGGAGAAGTTAAAGATGTATTATTATTAGATGTTACTCCACTTTCTTTAGGTATTGAAACTATGGGTGGTGTAATGACTAAGTTAATTGAAGCTAATACAACTATTCCTTCTAAGAAAGCAGAAACTTTCTCTACAGCTGCTGATAACCAGCCTTCGGTAGAAATTCATATTTTACAAGGAGAGCGCCCTATGGCTGCTCAGAACCGTACAATTGGTCGTTTTATCCTGGACGGCATTCCACCAGCTCCACGTGGAGTTCCTCAAGTAGAAGTTGCATTTGATATTGATGCAAACGGTATATTACACGTGTCTGCTAAAGATAAAGCTACTGGTAAAGAGCAAAAAATCCGTATTGAGGCTTCTTCAGGTTTAACTGATGATGAAATCAAAAGGATGAAAGATGAAGCAGAGCAAAATGCTGAGGCAGATAAAACTGCTAAAGAAGAAGCTGATAAAATTAACAGCGCTGATGCTTTAATTTTCTCGACTGAGAAACAATTAAAAGAATTTGGCGATAAGCTTTCTGCAGATAAAAAAGCACCTATTGAAGAAGGTTTGCAAAAACTGAAAGATGCACATGCTGCAAGAAACTTTGCTGATATTGATGTAGCGCAGGAGGCATTGCAAAATGCATGGAATGTAGCTTCTGAAGAAATGTATAAAGCTGGTCAGGATGGAGCACAACCTGAAGCTGGTGCTAATGCACAAGCAGAAGGACAACCTGCTGACAATAGCGATAATGTTACTGATGTTGACTTTGAAGAAGTAAAAGACGACAAAAAGTAATCATACTTCAAAATTAACAGAAAGCCCCCTGATCATTTGATCAGGGGGCTTTCTGTTTTATATTTTATTGAAACTTAATTCCAAAGATTCTCAGGATAAGTTCCATCTTTAACAAGCTCATCAATACAGTTTTGTACAAAAGGCTTATCTTCTTTATAAGTTACTCCAAACCATTGATTAGAAGTAGGAATCACTTTAAAGTTTGCAGTGTTATTTTTCACCAGATTCTCACCAATTAATGGAATAAAGAATTCAGCTTTAGGCTTCTCTTTATTTTCTAATGCAAAAATTTTAAAAAGGTCTTCAGTTAATTTGAAAACTGCAGGGGTGAAACCCCAGAAATTCATTGAAACAGGAGTATTGTACTCTAGAGGATATTCAACACCATTTTCTTCATAAACAATAGTATCTCCTTTTTTATATACCTGAGTACGCTCAGTAATTTCATCTAAATAACCGTCTTCATTGGTTTTGCAAACACCACGAGATACAGATCCGAAATCGGACAAGGTCTTTCCAATATGATAGCCAACAATTGCATAATTGCTATCTGTCGCTTCATCATTCAGAAAATCTACCATTTTTTTAAAAGCATCGAAACCATAGTAATCATCTGCATTGATAACGCAAAATGGTTCGTTAATCACTTTTCGACCAGAAAGAATCGCATGTGCTGTTCCCCATGGTTTTTCGCGATATATTTCTTCTTCGATACCAAATTGTTTTAAATCGAAGTTTTGAAATACATATTCTGTTTCAATTTTGCCGTTTAATTTGGGTTCGAAAATAGCTTTGAAGTTATCTTGGAATTCTTCTTTAATAATGAAGACTACTTTGCCAAAGCCTGCTTTAATAGCATCATAAATAGAGTAATCAATAATGGTTTCACCGTTCGGTCCAAAGCCATCAATTTGTTTCATGCTGCCATAACGGCTTGCCATTCCGGCAGCTAGTATTAATAAAGTGGGTTTCATTCGATAAATAAAATAATGAAAAGGTTAATAATCAATGTGAACAGTTGGAATGTTTGGGCTAAAATACATTTTTTGGTTTAGGTATGGAGAGTTTTTTGAGTTAAAATCCAAATATACCTTTCCCGCCACTACTTCTGGTTTTCTTTCCCGTAAGCATTCCAAATATACCCCTTACAATTTCCTTGCCGATTTGTCTTGTAATAGTTGCACCCATAACTTGTTCAACCAGACTCTTTTCACCTTTTTTAGGTGTTTCTTCTTGTTGAACTTCAGTTTCCTGAGCAGATTGTTTCTCATTTATGCGATTGGTGAGTATCTCATAAGCACTTTCAGGATCAATCGTTTCCTGGTATTTTCTTGTCATTGAACTTGATTGCGTAAGTGCAGTGTATTCTGCATTCGTTAATGGACCCATGATTGATCTTGGAGGGGTAAGCATGGTTGCTGCCACTTCTGTAGGAATACCCTTTTCGTTCAAAACAGTAACAAGAGCCTGACCAGTACCTAAGGCCGTTAATATCTGATCTATTTTATAGAAATCTGAGCGAGGGTAAGTATTTACGGTTTTCTTCAAGGCATCAGCATCATTTGGTGTGAAAACCCTTAATGCATGTTGAATTCGGTTACCTAATTGCGACAATACACTCTCGGGTACATCTGATGGTGATTGGGTACAAAAGAAGACGCCTATGCCTTTAGAGCGGATTAATCTGATGATAGTCTCAATTTGTTCTAAAAATGCTTTAGAAGAGTTCTTAAATAGTAGATGCGCTTCATCAAAAAAGAATACTAGCTTTGGTTTATCTAAGTCACCAGCTTCTGGCATATTATAGAATATTTCGGCAAGAAGACTGAGAAGAAATGTAGAATATAAAACAGGTTGATTTTGTACATCAGAGATGTTTAAAAGACTGATAGTTCCTTTGCCATCAACTTTTTCAAAAAGGTCCTCAATATCAAATGAAGTTTCACCAAACATTCCACCTAACCCTTGTTGTTCAATAGTTACTATTTTTCTGAGGATAGTTCCTGAAGTAGCTGTTGATATCTTGCCATACGTACTTTTAATCTCTTCGGCTCCTTCTTCATCAGAGAGATAAGCAACTAACTTTTTTAAATCATTTAAGTCGATAATAGGCATTTTATGATCATCCGCATATTTGAAGATAACCGCAAGTACGCCGGTTTGTGTATCGTTAAGATCAAGAATTTTTGCAAGTAAGGTGGGTCCAAATTCTAATACCGTGGCACGCATTTGTGCACCTAGTTTCCCAGAGAGGGAGTAAAGTTCTAATGGGAAGCCAGCTGGTGTGAATGGCTTGTTCAGTTGTCCAGCCCTTTCCTCGATTTTCGGGTTGATTGGTCCAGGTTGACTTAATCCTGATAAATCTCCCTTTACATCTAGCATAAAAACAGGGACTCCAGCGTCTGATAATTGTTCGGCAAGTAGTTGTAGCGTACGGGTTTTACCTGTTCCAGTAGCACCTGCAACCAACCCATGCCTATTCATCATATGTAGAGGCAGGTTAACTTCAGCATCAGCCAATACCTGGCCATCCAATATTCCTGCTCCTAAATATATGTAAGAACCTACAGGCTTGTAAGAGGCTTTAATTTTTTCTGTAAACTTTGCTGATTGATCATTCATAGAAGGTTGTTTTAATTGAAGGTCTATAAAAGTAATAAAACAGAGTTAAAAAAAAAGAAAGGTGCATTTGATTACAGTCAAATGCACCTTTCTTTATCGGTATATATTCGTTATCCTGATAGATATGTTATTTCGAATATTTAAAATCATGATCTTTCTTGATGTTTAACAAAGAATGATAAATCAGACTGATTACATTATCTACATCTTCTTTGTGAATCATTTCCACAGTAGTATGCATATATCGTAGGGGCAAAGAGATCAATGCAGATGGTACACCACCATTAGAATATGCAAAAGCATCTGTATCTGTACCTGTTGAACGTGATGAAGCCTGACGCTGGAAAGGAATGTTATTTTTCTCAGCCGTTTCGATCAGTAATTTATTCAGGTTCACCTGAACTGCAGGAGCATAAGATACTACCGGGCCTTTTCCACAAGCCAGGTCACCTTGAGTAATTTTATTAATCATTGGTGTAGTTGTATCATGAGTTACGTCAGTAATAATAGCCACATCGGGCTTAATTCTGTGTGCAATCATTTCTGCCCCACGTAAGCCAATTTCTTCCTGTACAGAGTTAACAATGTATAATCCGAACGGAAGTTTCTTCTTATTTTCTTTAAGTAGGCGAGCTACTTCTGCAATCATAAAACCACCAGCTCTGTTATCAAGCGCACGGCCTACATAATAGCGATCATTTAACACCATGAACTCATCTTCATAAGTAATGACACAACCAACATGAATGCCTAATTTTTCAACTTCCTCTTTCGAAGTACAGCCACAATCCAGGAATATATTTTTTAGTGCGGGAGCCTCTTCTTTTTCACCAGCACCACGTGTATGTATAGCGGGCCATCCGAATACAGCTTTCACCATTCCTTTATCAGTATGGATATTTACTCTTTTAGAAGGGGCAATCTGGTGATCAGAACCGCCGTTACGGATTACATAAATCAACCCATCTGAAGTAATATAATTTACAAACCAGGAAATTTCATCAGCATGTGCCTCAATCACAACTTTAAAATCAGCTTTAGGATTAATTACACCAACTGCAGTACCATAATTATCTATAAAGCTTTCATCTATATAAGGTTTTAAATAATCAAGCCATAATTTCTGACCTGGATATTCAAAGCCGGTTGGAGATGGATTATTGATATATTCTTCAAAAAATTGGAGCGATTTCTTATTTACTACAGCAACATGAGTCTGCTTGTCGTCTTTCTTTTTAGCCATTATTCAGTTTTTTATTATAAGCAAATATATAAATCGAGGTCTAAGCCTCAAGTTAATTATTAAGTTGTAACTCCATAATGACAAAATCTATGTCATTACTTAGAGATCTTTGATCTGTTTCAATAAATCCAAACTTGTTATAAAAACCAGTTGCTGAAACCCTGGCATTACACCACAACTTTTCAGCACCAGCTGTTTTAACATAATTTATCAAATGATTTAGTAATAATGCACCATAACCTTTTCCCTGTGCGCTAACAATTGTTGCAAACTTTCTGAATTGATACACTGTACCTTCGTGGAATAACGATACAACAGAAGTAAGCTGACCATTAGCAAATAACCCAAAGTGCATCCCGTTTTTATCTTCCTCAAGTTTAATTGAATCAAAAGGAAGATCAGGGTACATCACTTCATGGCGGATGCGCCAGGTGATGTCATGTCTGATTTGTTCAATTTGAATGTCACTCATTACACTTAAAGTGGGATGTTTCCATGTTTTTTACGTGGATTATTTACAACCTTGTTCTCAAGCATTTTAAAAGCTTTAATCAATTTACTTCGAGTTTGAGCAGGTTCAATTACTTCATCAACAAAGCCACGTTCAGCAGCACGATATGGGTTGGCAAATGTATCTGAATAAAGTTTTTCTTTTTCCAGCCATTTTTCTTCAGGATTTTCTGCTATGGTGATCTCTTTCTTAAAGATGATTTCTGCAGCTCCTTTTGCACCCATTACAGCAATTTCAGCACTTGGCCATGCATAATTCATATCTGCTCCAATGTGTTTTGAATTCATTACATCGTAAGCTCCACCATAAGCTTTTCTGGTTATTACAGTAATGCGTGGAACAGTAGCTTCGCTGAATGCGTAAAGGAGCTTGGCTCCATTTGTGATAATGGCATTCCATTCCTGATCTGTACCTGGTAAAAAACCTGGCACATCTTCTAAAACAAGCAATGGTATATTAAAACAATCGCAAAAGCGCACAAAGCGTGCTGCTTTTGTTGAAGCGTGAATGTCTAAAACACCTGCAAGATAAGCAGGCTGATTAGCTACA
This sequence comes from Pedobacter sp., assembly GCF_041645105.1. Lineage (GTDB taxonomy): Bacteria > Bacteroidota > Bacteroidia > Sphingobacteriales > Sphingobacteriaceae > Pedobacter. The sequence goes on along the minus strand of NZ_JBAZQQ010000001.1, from coordinate 424,508 downwards.
ATGCCAATACTTCTTCCGGCAAGACGAGCAAAGCCAACCACTATGTTCTCTGCATAATCTTTATGTACTTCTAAAAAGCTTTCAGAATCTGTTACTTCTTCAATAATACTTCTTACATCATAAGGTTGATTAGCATTTTGCGGCATAATATTGTTCAATGCCGGGCGACTTTCATCCGCTGGGTCATAAGGTAGTATTGCTGGTATCTCCTCACAATTCTGCGGCATATAGCCTAATAATCTTTTTACATGGTTAATGGCATCCAGTTCATTACTGCAAGCAAAATGAGTAACACCCGATTTAGTAGCATGTGTAGATGCGCCTCCAAGTTCTTCGGAACTAACCTCTTCATGCGTTACAGTTTTAACTACATTGGGACCAGTAACAAACATATATGAAGTATTTTCAACCATGAGTATAAAATCAGTGATAGCCGGAGAATAAACAGCGCCACCTGCACAAGGACCCATTATTGCTGATAACTGAGGGATTACTCCGGATGCCTGTACATTCCTATAAAAAATATCTGCATATCCACCTAACGAAACTACACCTTCTTGAATACGGGCACCACCACTATCGTTTAAACCAATAACGGGTGCGCCATTTTTCATGGCCATATCCATGATCTTACATATCTTTTCGGCATGAGTTTCTGATAAAGAACCACCAAAAACCGTGAAATCCTGAGAAAATACATAAACTAGTCTACCGTTTATATTACCATAACCAGTAACAACACCATCTCCCAAATACTTTTCCCGTTCCATTCCAAAATCGGTACTACGGTGAGTAACCATCATTCCGATTTCTTCAAAAGAGTTTTCGTCCATTAAAAAATGGATTCTTTCTCTTGCAGTAAGTTTACCTTTTTTATGTTGACTTTCTATCCTGGCTTTTCCACCGCCTTCTTGAGCTTGTTTTACTTTTTCTTGTAATAACTCTATTTTGTTCTTCATTAAAAGATGATTTTATCAAATTTTATAAATATACTTTTTACCAGCGATATTGCAACCTCATTGTAAACACGTCATCTTTAAGATCATCCGAATAATCAGCTAATTGGGTACGGTCATTTACAACATGTTCATTATATACGGTTAGTTTTATTCTTCCATTAATCTGGCAGGTCATACCATAACCCAATGTATTGAACTTAATGTCTCCCGCAGTTGTATTGCTAGCAGGAGCTCCAATTTCTTTCTCCTTTACATTTGTATTTGGGTCGTAAGAATCATAAGCAAGCAGAGCCGTAAATCTGCTTTTAGCTATCTGGTGACTTAGCCATAAGTAATATCCCGAAAATTCACGTAAGTAAAGATCTGTGGTGGGTTGCGTAGAAAAACTCTGGCTTGCAAGTGTACCTGGAATTTTATCTGAGTTAGCTACACCTGGTTGTGTACCACCAACATATTCCGCTTTCAAGGATGTAGAACCTAAATTGCTGTCATATTGCAATTGTAAGTTCCCTCCAAAATAATCTCGCTTGGCGTTGTAACCTACAAAGTTGGGACTTGTGTTCTGAACAAAACCGCCGGCAGTATTTGTATAATAGCTTTCTGTATCGTTGCGTACCGAACCTTTATAGAAGGAACCACCAAAGCCAATATGTAATTTTTTGTTTGCCAGACTGTCAAATTTAAAACCCAAGTTTCCAACAATATCCTTTTTAGAGTCATAATCCCTTGATGAGTATCCACTTCCATTTATTACTGCTAAGTCTGCAGTTAAAAATTTAAGAGCTTTGTTTTGGGGATCAAAACTTACCATTGCTCCCAGGTCTCTTTCACGAGGCATTAAAGTCTGAAATACTCTTGCTCTCTCCGGGAAATCTCTATAACCCGATGAGTAAACAATTGAGTATCCAAATGGACGGTTAAAAAGCCCTGCTGTAAATTGAAAGTCTTTAGCATCTGGGTGATGCAATTGTATAAAAGCATCCATTAAGGCAACACCATTTTGAGTAGCATCAAGTTGAAAAACGATATTTGAATACTTATCTACCCGGTCAATTTTTAATCGACCTCTTCGGATCATGAAACGATCTTTAGAGTTTTCTGAAAAATCACCACCAGAATAAGATAATATACCTTCAGATTGTGCTCTCTGATATTGCGTCTGAAGATACCCCGTTATCGTAATTTCATGTGGATCTTTGCTAGAAGGAGCGTTATTGCTTTGTGCAAGAGTAATAAAAGGGCAAGAAAGCAATAAACAAAATAATATTCGTCTCATAAATGGGCAAAAGTTTTTTAAAATTGCTAAATTACATTTAATGGATCATTATTCTATGAATATCAGCTAGATTTTGATTTATCCTCCCCTGAAATAAAGTCTTTATAACAACTAAATTACATTTTTATTACACGAAAAGTTGTTGGTTTTTTCAGTTTGGAATTATTTTTGACCCCAAGTGAAAATAAAAACAGAGATAAATGTTCCTAAGTAAATATCGTTTACTGATTGTCATCACCTTTCTTGGCATCTTTTCAGCAAAGATGATTATTTCTGGTGCTCCTGTTTTTTTCAACCATATAGATAAGGATATGATGATTTCTGTAATTATGCAGCTAGAAGCTGAGCATAGTTCAGATGGTGATAGTGGAAAAGCTAAAGTCAAGCTTAGTGATTTTAGAACTGAAGTATATTATGATTACAGCTTTTTAGCTGTACTTAGTCTTTTTGGTGTCAATAGTGGATTTATAGATAACTTCAAACGGTATTTTGATCCGTTTCATCCATCTGTACCTACACCGCCTCCTAACCTCTGCTAGTTTTAATGCAATTCTCTCAATGGGATAATTGTGCAATTTTTTAAAATTAGTTAAAACATTAATATTCAGTTTTATGCAAAGAGGAAACTCAGTCTTTTCAAGATTGGAAGTGAAGAAGTATATATTAAAAAAGAATTTAAAAAAGGATTTACCTGCAAGTATCGTGGTATTTCTAGTGGCCTTGCCTTTATGTTTAGGTATTGCTTTAGCATCAGGTGCGCCGTTGTTCGCTGGACTTATTACAGGTGTTGTTGGGGGTATTATAGTAGCCAGTGTTAGTGGGTCACAACTCAGTGTTAGTGGACCTGCTGCCGGACTTACGGCAATTGTTTTGGGGGCTATCGGACAACTAGGGAGTTATCAGGTATTTTTACTTGCTGTAGTTTTGGCAGGAGTAATGCAGCTTATTTTAGGTTTATTAAAAGGGGGAACAATCGGAAATTATTTTCCTTCAAGTGTTATAGAAGGCATGCTTGCCGCTATTGGATTAACATTAATCCTTAAGCAGTTGCCACATGCATTGGGTGTCGATTCAGATTTTTTTGGTGATGAGAGCTTTTTTCAAAGTGATAACCAAAATACATTTTCAGCAATTGGAAATGCATTAAGTCACTTCGGAATTGCGGCTATAGTGATCAGTTCTTTATCGATTGCCGTACTTATTTTTTGGCCTAAGGTCAAAAAGTTAAGTATCATCCCAGCTCCTTTATTGGTTGTGGTTTTAGGGATTTTACTGGCAGTAGCTTTTCAAGGTACTCCATATGCACTTGGTGCAACACAAATGGTAGAAATACCAGTAGTAAATGGTTGGTCTGAATTTATTGGCTTGTTTACTACACCTAATTTCTCTGCTATATTAGATGGTAAGGTTTGGGTTGTAGCGGCTACAATTGCTGTGGTTGCTAGTTTAGAAACACTTTTAAGTATAGAAGCTGTTGATAAAATAGATCCTATAAAAAGGGTTTCGCCAACAAACCGTGAGTTAATGGCTCAGGGGACAGGAAATATTTTTAGTGGATTGATAGGGGGCTTACCTATGACATCAGTTATTGTACGTAGTTCGGCAAATGTGAATTCAGGCGGAAGAACTAAGATGAGTGCAATTTTTCATGGCTGTTGGTTACTTTTATCCTTACTTTTTATTCCAGGTCTGATAAATATGATACCTTTGGCATGTTTAGCTGCTATACTATTAGTAACTGGTTATAAACTTACAAGAGTGGCATTATTTAAACATATGTTTCATAAAGGTTGGGATCAGTTTGTGCCATTCGTGATCACAATTGTAGCTGTATTGCTTACCGATCTGTTGAAAGGTGTTGCTGTAGGTATGCTATTCTCTGTGTTTTATCTGTTGCGTACCAATATGCGGAACTCTTATTTCTATAAGATCCATGAAGAAGGGGATAAAAAGAATATCAGAATAAAACTTGCAGAAGAAGTGTCTTTCCTAAACAAAGCTGCCATTCAGGTTGCATTAAATAAAATTCCTAAAGAAACCAATGTAATTATTGATGGGACTAATTCCAAATATATCGATCCTGATGTGTTGGAGACCATTTTTAACTTTAAGCATAATGCTTATACAAAAGGGACGATTGTTGTCTTAGAGAATATCAAGAAGCAATATACATTCCCAAAAAAGAACGAAGAAGTTATACAAGAAATTAATAATTAAATTATTATGTGCGCTAAATTAGAAAAACAAGATACAGACAAAATAACATACGAAGGTTTATTACAAGGAAACAAAGATTGGGTAGCTGCAACGCTTAAAGAAGATCCGAAGTTTTTTGAAAGACTATCAGCTGGTCAGGCTCCTCCAGTTCTTTGGATCGGATGTTCTGATAGCCGTGTACCGGCCAATCAAATTACCAATACAATGCCTGGTGATATTTTCGTACACCGTAATATTGCAAATGTGGTTACACATACGGATATGAATTTGCTGAGCGTGTTAGATTATTCAGTTAACGTATTAAAAGTAAAACACATTATCGTTTGTGGTCATTACGGTTGTGGAGGTATAAATGCTGCTCTGGGCGACAAACAGGTTGGTCTAATTGACAATTGGTTAAGAAATATCAAAGATGTTATCAGAATGCATGAGCGTGAGATGCAAACGATTAAAGATCCAGTAAAAAGATCAAACCGTTTGGTTGAACTTAATGCAATAGAAGGTGCTGCGAATGTGATGAGTACGTCTATCGTGCAAAATGCATGGGCATCGGGTCAGGATCTTGCAGTTCATGCCTGGGCATATAGTCTGGAAACGGGCTTAATTAAAGACCTGCAAGTAAGTGCATCTGGAGCCGAAGATATTTCTCCGGTATTTAAAATGCAAGCTCATAAATAACAGGTAATATTTTATAAATAAAAAGACAAGGCCTTTGACATAAGTCAGAGGCCTTGTCTTTTTAATAGCTTTTTTAGGCAGGATTATTGCACGTAGATTTTTAAAAAGCAGTATATTGGTGTATGCTATAAAAACTTATAGAAATGCAAAAAACAGAACATAAAAAACCAGGGAATAAAGAAATGATGGAAGCTTATTCTTTATTGGCTTTAATTCCACCATTAGGCATGCTATTTATTATCGTAGATTGGTATAAAGGTGCAAAAGTCAATGCTGTTTCAGTATTTGGTTTGCTCTTGGGAGTTGTGTTGACAGTAGTGTATTATATGCAGTTAACAGGTCAAAGTTAAGAATGGTCATATTTTGTTATAAAGTATAAAAACGCCTCCTTTTCTTGAAAGGGAAGCGTTTTTATAGCACGGTATTTATATTGGTTTAAAAATTACCGCATCGGCAGTTACAACCCCATCTGCACCTTCAGTCGAAATTTCTACAAAAGCATTTTTTCCTTTAGATAACTTATAGGCACCTAAGCTAACCCATTCGCCAGAGCTTAATCCAAGTTCTTTGATATCTATGGTCTTTAATAAGATTGACTTATCTGTTTTACCATCAAATACCCTGAAAGTAGTTTGACTAGATCTTCCCGCAATTTTAGGGACATACACATAGACCTCATGCTTTCCATTTTTTTCAATTTCAGGAATAAATTTAGCCGTACTTATAGCTGTTGTTTTTCCTTTGTTGATAAACAGACCATGGCCGTATCCGCCTTTAACATTACTCCAGTCGCCTGTGGTTTTTACATTTTCTTTATCATCATTGTCGACCAGAACTTCTTTAGTACCATTATTCAATAGGGGATCTTCGATTAACTGTTTTTGGATTTCCTTAACGTTTAGCTGTTGTACAGGTAATTTTTTGTCAATAGCCAGTACTGCTGCGGTGGCGGCCGATTGCCCCATTACCATAAATACCGGCTCCATACGAATAGATCCAAAGGCAATATGCGAAGCCGATAAACAAACTGGAACAAGCAGGTTTTTACATTCTGTTTGTTTTGGTACAATAGCTCTGTAAGAAATTGGAAAAGGACTAGGCACACGTTTCTGTACATCACCTTCATTCTTTACCATTCCATTTACAACAATACGTTGGCAATTATGCGAATCCATTCCATAGGCAGCCATTCCGATAGCATCATCAATTACTTCAACACCCTCACAATGCTTTTGTGTCATGACTACTTCGCCAACCATTCTGCGTGCTTCACGAACATATAATTGGTTAGAGAAGCCCCCTAAATCTTTAAATTCATCTTTAGCAAACCCCCAGCTCTGCATATCCTTTCTTACTGATTCCGGAACTTGCTTGTTATGAGCTAAAAAATATAGCATCCCTTTGGTATAGTCTTCATGAGCTTTCCAGATTTGTTTCCTCGTATTATAGTCTCCCTCTGGATAATCATAGTTTGCCCCAATCATGTCAGTGGAGAAACCACCAAAGTTGTTGAAATCTGTCTTTCCATTTGGCATATTCTTAATCAGGAAATTGCCTTTGTTTTCTATTTCCAGAACACCACTCTTTGTCTTTGATTTAAAATCTCCAAAAATACCTTTCCAACCTTCTTTTTCAATTACACGAAGCAGTAAGGTGTAATCCGAAGGATTATAGTTTTCAGGCTTGCTAAATGGAATTTGATTGCCTTTATCTTGGGTTAAACACAAACGGAAATTGTAAGCCTGAATTAACTTATCGCCAGAGCCAGTCGGTGCTAAAGTGCCTTTTCCAATACCATAAAGTAACCCGCTTTCCGGTTTGCCAGGGATAACATAAGGATCTATACCATCCGGAATCTGGTGAAAATCTGATAATTGTACGCCGTTGTAAGTCTCTCCATAAGTGCTATTAGCTTCCCTTCCATAGGTATAAGAAACACCTGCTTTAGCCATTAAATCACCCTCATAAGTACAATCAATGAACATCTTCGCTTTAACAGTTTTATTCGTCGCAGCATTTGGATTGTCAGACATCTCCAAACTTATTTCGGTGATATAACCATCTTGTTTTTTTACACCAATTAATCTATGGTTTTTAACAATGTCCAGCTTTGCTTCTTTAATCATATCAGCATATACCTTATCAGCCACATGTGGTTCAAAAACCCATTGTTCAAACTTTCCGTAATGCTGTCCTAATCTCCTGTAAAAGTCTTTTGCTAATCCTGTAATGGCATATTTGTTGCCTATGTCCGTTGCCCCTAAACCCCCGGTAGTTAATCCGCCAAGGTATTTGCCCGGTTCAATAATAACAACGGTTTTCCCCATTTTCTTAGCGGTATATGCTGCAATAATCCCAGCCGAACTTCCACCATAGATACAAACATCTACAGGCTTTATTTCTTTAGCAACAGCGTTTAACTGCAATAGTACTATACCAGCAGCAAACAATAGAATATTAATTTTTTTCATTAATTGACCTTATTTTATGGTGATTTCTACTTCTCTAACTACATCAGCAGATTGATTATTACGGCTGTTTTTTCCTGCAAAAGTGACTTTATAAGTGCCTTTGGTAAGGTAAATGTATTCAAATTGATTTGGCATAGCTGTAATCATATCTTTAATAGATACACCATAATCTTTATTCACAGCGTCTACATATAGCGCTTTTGAAACTGCCCAGTTTTCGGTGTCTCCAGAGTTCTTAGCGGGAGCTGAGGTAAACAGTCCTCCACTTGTAGTCCAGCCATAAGTTGGGTTCTTAACACTTATAGCTTTCCAGCCCATCGCACTTAAGGCGCCCACTGTTAACGATGTTTTTTCATCGACCTTATTGATCAGGTTAAATACCGTGATTGTCCAATTTGGTTGTACGGTATTCGTACTATTTACCCCGCGATATCTAAAAGCTAAATATAATGGCTTGCCAGCTTTTTTTAGATCAGTAAGATCCGCGGTTCCAATATCGACAGATACTCCTGTAGTCGCCGTAGGCATTGTAAATCTATCCGTAATATCAGTCCAGGGAGCAGACATTACATCATCCAATTCTCTTGCAGTACCAAGCTCATTTGTAGCCAATAAACTGAGTGTATTTTGTTGCGTACCATTTCTTAAATTGGCCTTTATATTAAGTAATACTTGCCCTGGTGCAGTAGTCCTATCCTTATTCTCGTACTTAAACCCTGGTTCACCAGAGTACATCGTCAGGTAATCAACTGAACCCGAAAACTTGAACTTTACTGTATCGCCCAGATTATAGCTGGATTTGTCAACACTTACATCAAAAGTCGGTTCATGAACTTCATTTTTATCGCAGGAACTAAATAGTAGCCCTATGAATATGCTTAGATATACTTTTTTCATATCAATAATATTTACCATCCAGGGTTTTGAGTTAGTAATTTATTCAGCGTTATTTCTTTCGAAGGGATTGGCATTAGCAAATTCCGTGTGGTAATACTTTCTGCCGCTCTGTAAGCAACGGCAGGAGCACCGGCACCTTTAGCATAAGAGGCATAAGATTCCATCATAGAAACAAATTTTCCCCAGCGCAAAAGATCAGGTCTTCTGTAACCTTCAAAACATAGTTCTCTGGAACGTTCATCAACAATAAGATCAAAGAAATCTTCTTTGTTTAATCCTAATGGGATATCCGCATCATTCATATTAGAAAGTATTGCTGTTGCTACAGCCCCGGTTCCACCGCCTCCAGTTAATGTGATTGTAGGTATTCCCTGATAATTTTTTCCATTCGTAACCACATTAATTGCTGTTACCTTTCCGGCAGAAATAACTGCAGTTGCTGTAGCATTCAAGGATGGAGCGCCCCCTGTAATGGTTACCACAGGTGCAGTTGTATAGCCTGTCCCCTGTGCGGTAACAGCTATTGTTTTTACCACATTACCATTAAGTACTTTGCCATATCCTCTTCTTCTTACTAAATTAATAGCAGTATATGCGCTGTCAGTAGGCATACTATAAACTTCATTAGCAGCTTCAGCATACATTAAAAGTATATCAGAATACCTTAGAAGTGTTATGTTCATGCCGTTTACCTTACCCATCGGACTAAGCTCATATTCTCTGCGCCATTTTCCTGCATTCATAAGCCATGGATTTGTTACCGCAGTATATTTAGCTGTTGTAGTAGTTCCATAATTGTAATTGGCACAATTCCAGTCTCTACGTAAATCAAGAGTAGGACGGATGGTTGCAGTAGAAGCGGGGTTAATAACCTCATAAGAGTCAAAAAGTTTCTTCGTCGCATTAACCCTTCCAGATGAATACCCTACCTTTTCATCAGAACATAAAATACCAATAAAAGGACCTGTCGCCTGATTAGTTTCATCTATTCCACCAATGCCATATCCATAAAACTCAACTTCCCAAATGCTTTCCTTAACATCATACTCATCTTTGGCTAATTTTATAAAAATGTTGGAGTAGTCGGGGTTTAATTGGTGCTCTTCTGAAGTGATTACTTTATAAGACCATGCCTTTGCATCATTGTACTTTGCCTTATCTAATAGCGGATACCCTGCCATTTGCAAGCAGACTCTTGCCAGAATCCCCTGCACAGCAGTTTTAGTGACTTTACCACTATAACCTAAAGTTGTAACTTTTTGATTCTGCAGGAGCTTTTCAGCCGTCGTCATGTCGGATAGAATCTGTTCATATACCTCTTTTACGGGACTGCGTTTAATGTTTACATCTGTTACAGAGTTTGATGGAGTGGTGATCAATGGCACATCTCCAAAGTTTGTCACCAATAAAAAGTAATAATAGCCGCGTAAAAATAAGGCTTCACCTTTTATTTTTTCTCTTTGAGCTTCAGGCATATTAGGTTTATTGATATTGGCTAACAAAGTATTAGCGCCATTAATACCAGTATACAACGATGCCCAGAAAGTTCCTACTTCAGGAGTAGAAGCGGTGTATTGATAAAAGCAATATGCAAGGGCTCCACTAGATAGCCAGATATTAAATGCTTCTTCGTCACTTTGTGCATAAAATCCATATAGGATATCTCTTCCGTAAAGTGTTTTACTTCCAAGGACGTTGTATACACCGTTCAGGCCATTTTGCAGTTCTTCTGCTGTATTGTAATAATTAAGCGGACTTAAAAAATCAGTTGGTTTCGTATCCAGAACTTTCTGACAAGAAGTGCTGATCGAAATGAATGCTATGATGTAAAATTTTATTAGATGTCTCATAATCTTTGAATTATAAAGAAAGATTTAAACCGAAAATAATTGTCCTGGCACGTGGATATGCTGCATAATCAAAACCTTGTGTTAGGTTAGAAAAGCCAACAGATACTTCTGGATCAGGTCCGGAGTAATTTGTCCAGGTTATTAGATTTTGAGCCGAACTGTATACTCTAAGATTTTTTATTCCTAGTTTTTGAGTTAAAGAATTTGGCACATTGTAACTTAGTGATACCGTTTTTAGCCTTAGGTAAGAGCCATCTTCAATTACTCTGGTCGAATAGTTTGCTGGACCTGCACCACCAACAACTGGAATGATACTGCTTTGGTTTTCTAAAGACCATCGGTTTGCATAAGTGGCAAACTGGTTTAAGTTCCTTTGACTACTGCCTTCAAATATTAACCTGTTAGCATTAATTAAATCGTTACCATAAGACCATTGAAACAAAACATTCAAATCGAAACCTTTATAAGAGAAATTGTTAGTTAGTCCGCCAGTATGTTTAGGCAAACCACGACCAATTATGGTGTAATCACTTGTGTTAATGATACCATCACCATTTATGTCCTTGTACTTAATATGCCCTGGTTTAATGGTCGTCCTTGCATTTCCATTAGCAATAACATTGTTATTTAAAATATATCCACCATTGGCATCGATGTCAAAATCTGATAATTGGTAAAGACCGTCAGATACCAAACCATACATCTGTCCCAATGGTTGTCCAACCATAGATATATAGCTATACACCCCAATATAACTGTCGTTCCAACGTACTTGTCTGGTTAATGCATTTTGGTTTTCAGTTAAAGAAAGGACCTCATTCTTATTGAAACTGATGTTAAAATTAGTAGACCATGTAAAAGCTTTTGAGTTCAGGTTTACCGTGTTTAAACTAATCTCCAAACCTCTGTTTCGCATTTTTCCGATATTCTTAAAAGCTGAACTTACACCAGTTGTAGTTGGTAAATCAGCATTTAATAATAAGTTGTTTGTACGCTTATCATAAACATCCACTGTTAAACTAATTCTCTCCTTAAAGAAACCTAAATCAACCCCCAGATCTGCCTGGTTTGTTGTTTCCCATTTCAAATTAGGGTTTCCAATTGCAGTAATCATTGCCCCTTTAGTGGTGGTCGAGTTGTTATAAGGATACCCAGAGGAAAGCGGGAATGAAATCCGGGTCAGGTAATCAAAATCACCAATACGATTGTTCCCAGTAGAGCCATAACTTGCTCTGAATTTAGCATTGCTTATAAAAGTTATGTTCTTGAAAAAGGATTCTTTACTGGCATTCCATGCGAATGCAGCAGATGGAAAATATCCCCAGCGGTTATCTGCAACAAACTTTGATGAACCGTCTGAGCGAAAGGACGTTGTGAATAGGTACTTGCCTTTATAAGCGTAATTTAAACGTCCTAAGTAGGAAATCAATCCCCATGGACTGCTAGCTGTACTACCAACTTGTGTAATACCTTCGTCTAAACCATCAATTCCCAGGCTTTCATTTGGTATTAAACTAGATGAAAAACCTCTCCTAAAATATTTGTTGGTTTGTACTGTATAACCAGCTAAAGCTGTAATGCTATGATCTTTATTAAAAGTCTTTCTATAGGTTAGTGTGTTTTCGTTTAGTAAATTCTTAGTAGAGACGTCATATACAGAACCATTTACGCCTCTTGTAGAACTATTAAGTGGGCTGCCGGCACTTGTTAATGAATTATTGAATGATTGCGAAGTGGAAAGCCTGTCGGTCATTGCACCAGTAATCTTTAACTTTAAACCTTTTAAAATGGTGTACTCGCCATAAACATTTGCATAAAAACTTGTAGCCTTATTTTCTCTTAAAGTGTTTTTAGCTGAAATTATGGGATTAAACCTATAGTCGTCACCCGTAACGATAGGGTCAAACAATTCGTCTTCAAGATCCAACTCTTCCAAACCAGTAACAGGTCTGTATCCCCAAACAGAATACATTTGACTTAAAGAGGCATTAAATGTTCCATCAACAGGAATTTGTATGGTGCCATAAGTTGTATTCTGGCTGTAATTGATGTTGGTACCGACAACAAATTTGTTATTGATAGTTTGATCTAATGAAATCCGTCCTTGATAGCGTTTAAGACCAGAATTAATAATAATTCCTTCAGAATCCCTGATATTTGCGGAGATAGAATATAAGGTTTTATCAGAGCCACCCCGGACAGACATATCATAGTTTTGTACGGCAGCAGTTCTAAAAAATTGATCTTGAAGGTCAGTCCCTTTTACGGAGCGATATGATTCTAGGGTATTTCCGTCTGCTTTATAATAAGGGTCCGTAACCGGAAGATCGCCTGGTGTATAAAGATTGGCAGCAGTATTAATTGTAGCTCCTTGTGTTTGCTCTAGCTGAACCTTTACAAAATCATATGGAGAGAGCATTTTCATCCGTTTGCTATTGTCATGCAATCCATAATAGGAACTGATATTGATAACAGGTGCACCCTTTTTTCCTTTTTTTGTAGTAATAATAATAACCCCATTCGCACCTCTTGATCCATAAATTGCGGTAGAAGAAGCATCTTTCAATATATCAATGGATTCAATATCCGCAGGGTTAATGTTACTGTTATCCGAATCTTCAAGAGGGAAACCATCAACAACATATAGAGGAGAGTTGTCTTGGGTAATAGATCCTGGGCCGCGAATAACAATATTGTTCACTGCTCCAGGCTGTCCATCTGCCCCCGAAACGGTAACCCCCGCTACACGGCCTGCTAAAGCTTCATCAAAAGAGGTAACTGGCGCTTTTGCCATATCCACCATATTCACAGAACCTACTGATCCTGTTAAATCCTTACGGCTTACAGTACCATAACCAATTACAACCACCTGATCAAGCTTGTTGACCTCTTCCATTAGCTTAACGTTGATTACAGTTCGCCCGTTAATTGCCACCTCCTGAGTTGTAAATCCCAAATAAGAGAAAACCAAAATCCCATTGTCATTAGCAGATTTTATAGAATAGAGACCTTTTCCATTACTTAAGGCAATCGTTTTGCCTCCTTTTATACCTATAGTAACCCCAGCTATAGGTTCGCCATTTTTATCAGTAACTTTTCCTGAGATATCAATTACGGAAGCCACATTTATGAGCAATCGGTCTTTTTCCTTTATCGTAATCGTTTTATCATTGATGGAATAGGTTAGGGGTTGGTGTTCAAATACCTTTTTAAGTACCTCATTGAAATCCGCATTGTTCACCTTAATATCAATGGGATTAGCCATTTTCAAGAGGTTATCTGTATACAAAAAGATATAGCCACTTTGGTTTCTAAGTTCTTTTAGAACCACTTTTAAAGAGGCATCAGATTTAGATAAACTTATTTTCTGCGAATAGCCGGACGCGCTAACCTGCAGGAATGTAGCTATTAATATTACGGTGGTCAATCGCATAATGAGCCATAGTTTAGCGATATGCCTATCCGGCATACCGGTTTTGTTGGTATAATTTTTATACATTTGTTTAGTTTGGTTTTGAGCAGTTTACCTGTTGTTTCGAAGCTTGGGTATGCTGCATTAAACTTTGATAATTTATTATTAACGGAACCAGATTAAAGCCAGGAGTGTTAGACGCACTTTTGGCTTTTTATATCTTATGAGCTGGCTCAGCTATCCAGGAGTAGAAAATTCTTCATGTTTTTTGGTTTAGGTTATTATAATGTTGATTGGTTATTCTGTTGATGATTTGATTCCTTTATGTAGGACTATTTTGAAACAAGTATTTTTTTACCTTCAATTTTAAAATGAACTTTATTAGTGGATTCTAAAGACTTCAGCACTTTAGAAACATCGTCGAATCTGGATACCCCACCACCAAACTTTTCATCTGATATCTCTCCGACATATTCAATATCTACGTTATACCAGCGTGCAATCATTCGCATAATTACCTGGATGTTCTCACTGTCGAACATAAACTGGTTATTTTTCCAGGCAATGGCAGCATCTACATCGGCATCAGTTAATAGAATATCTCCCTTTCCGGAGAAGGTGGATTGTTGACCTGGTTTTAAAATTCTGGAGCTACTTTTTCCAGATATTTTGATGCTACCTTCAATCAGGGTCGTTTTGACTGATGCTTCCTCCAGATAAGAATTGATATTAAAATGTGTACCCAAAACTTCAACTTCCTGTTCGGCCGTTTTTACAATAAAGGGTTTGGATTTATCTTTTGCAATTTCAAAGTAGCCTTCCCCAATCAATTCAACCTTACGTTGTTTTGATGAAGAAAATGATGTTGGAAATTTAAGTGTTGAAGCCGCATTTAGCCAAACTTCGCTATGGTCAGGTAAACGGATCTTGTAAGTCTCACCATTAGAAGTAGATAAAGTATTAATACGGCTAGATTCGACACCGTTATCAATAATGTCATAAACAAGCTGGCCATCATCTGTTTTGGAAATCACTACTCCTGCTTCTTTGGCAAGTTCACCATTTACAGCATGAGATAGTATAATCTTTTTGCCATTGGCGAGTGTTAGTGTCGCACCTTGCTTACCGGGGACAATATCGCTGGTATAAGTATTGGGTTGTTGAGTCTGTTTATTGTGATTTATTTTGTAAAAATATAAACCTATGGCAGAACACAATAGGACAGAAGCTGCAATAGCTATACGACGTAAAATACGTTTGCGGTTTGATAGTTGAATAACCGCAGGAGAATTATTTATGGTATAAAGAATGCGTTCATTCAAATTCAAAATCTGTTCATTACCAATGGCTAAATCCAAATCTTCAGCATTCATCACTTCAATTGCGTCCTGAGATAATGCTGCATCCCACTCTGCCTGATGTTGACCTTCTTCAATGATGCGCAAAACCATTTCAAGCTGCTGCGGATTACATTGTTTATTCAAATATTTTTGAAATAGACTGATAATTTCTGTATTCAAGGTATTACTGCTTTTTATAACTAATACAATTGGGAAGCAATAAGCATCCAGTCAATTAGAAAAAAAAAGTAAATAAATCTATTTTATCAAGGAAATGCAGGTCAGAAGGATGGAAACTGCATTTTTGGTGTTCATATATTCTCTGATTAAAGTCAGCGCCTTGTTCATATGTTTGTTGACCGTACTTTCGGTTATCCCCAGTTCCTGGGCTGTCTGCTTGTAAGTCAGTCCTTTGAGGCGACAACGGACAAAAACTTCCTTAACCTGTCCGTTAAGGTTACTTATAGCTTCTGTAATAAGCGCATTACTTTCATTATAATCTACCTGAAGTTCGGTTGTATTTTCATCATCAGATGAATATCCCCTGATTTCCGACATAATAGCTGTTTCATGCTGAGCCCGTTTAAGCATGTTCAGCAAATTCCTTTTTGCAATGGTAAAAAGATAAGGTTTAAATGGCCTTAAGGGATCAATTAACAATCGATTCTCCCAGACTTTAACAAATGTATCATGTACAATGTCTTCAGCTAAAAATGGAGATTGAGCTGTACGCTGAGCATAGTACTTGAGTTGTTTGACATGTAGGTAATATAAAGTGCTTAAAGCTTGCTGATCTCCTTGCTGTAACATGGATATCAGTTCACTTTCATTATATCCTTTATATTTATCCATTTGTTCGATCTAAGTTATATCTGGCATAAAGCTTACGCTTTTCAACATTCTCTAATATTGTAAATATGTTAATTATTTTGAACTAAAACGTCGTGAAAAAGAAAAGCCTCCTGATTCACTGTCAGGAGGCTTTTCTGCACTTTGTGAAAGAAAAATCACCTTCTCCGAGGAGGCCTCAGGCGCTTTTCTTCTTCAGAAAAGATGCCAGACTCCGAGTGAGAATGGTTATTTTTTCCCTTTAACCTAAAAACGGATAACGGTAATCCTTAGGCATATCAAAAGTTTCTTTAATCGTACGTGGCGATACCCAACGTAACAAGTTGATCATAGAACCGGCCTTGTCGTTCGTGCCAGAACCTCTTGCACCACCAAATGGTTGCTGACCAACCACTGCACCAGTACATTTATCATTGATGTAGAAGTTACCAGCAGCGTTTCTTAACGCATGAGTAGCTTTCTCAATAGCATAACGATCCTGAGCAATAACAGCACCCGTTAAAGCATATATTGAAGTCGTGTCAATAATCTCTAAAACCTTGTCAAAATCTTTGTCATCATAAACATAGATAGTTAAAACAGGTCCGAACAACTCTTCGCACATTGTTGTATATTTCGGATCATCTACAACCAGAACAGTGGGTTCAATAAAATAACCTTTGCTCTTATCGTAACCACCACCAGCAATAACATCTACAGATTTATCATTTTTAGCTTCGTCAATATATTTAGCTAGCTTGTTAAATGAATTCTCGTCAATAACTGCATTGATAAAGTTTCCGAAATCTTCTGTGCCACCCATTTTAAAGGTTGCAAGGTCACGTAACATAAATTCTTTAACCTTAGGCCAAACGCTTTTAGCAACATAAACGCGAGAAGCTGCAGAACACTTTTGTCCTTGATATTCAAAAGCCCCACGAATAATTGCTGTGCTTGAAGCTTCAGCTTCAGCAGAACCATGAACAAGGATAAAATCCTTACCACCAGTTTCTCCAACAATACGCGGATAAGTTTTGTATTTATGAATATTGTTTCCAATCGTGTTCCAGATATTTTGGAAAACGCCAGTAGAACCAGTAAAGTGTATACCCGCAAAATCAGGGTGACTAAAAATGACATCACCTGCATCAGGACCAGAAACATAAACAAGGTTAATAACACCATCAGGCAAGCCAGCTTCTTTAAAGATTTCCATTAAAACATTCGCTGAATAGATCTGTGTATTTGCTGGTTTCCAAACCACAACATTACCCATCATAGCAGCAGAAGTAGGCAAGTTGCCTGCAATAGCTGTAAAGTTAAATGGAGTTAAAGCGAATACAAAACCCTCAAGCGGACGTTGCTCAACTCTGTTCCAGGAACCTTTCGGAGAAACAGGAGGCTGTTGCTTATAGATTTCAGACATATAGCTCACGTTAAAACGCAAGAAGTCAATCAGCTCACAAGCAGAGTCGATCTCAGCCTGGTAAGCATTTTTAGACTGACCAAGCATTGTTGCTGCATTTAATTTATAACGATAAGGACCAGCAATTAAATCTGCTGCTTTTAAAAATACAGCTGCACGATGTTCCCAGGCAAGATTTTCCCAATCAGCCTTAGCAGCCAAAGCAGCATCAATAGCTTGAGTTACATGTGCTTTTTCACCTTTGCTAAATTGAGCAAGTACATGTTGATGATCGTGTGGAGGAGTAACCTTTCCTTTATTTTCCGTGTGTACTTCTTTACCCGCAATATGCATTGGTATATCAATCTGTTTTGCACGGGCATCGGCAATAGCTGCCATTAAAAGTTCACGTTCTTTACTTCCCGGAGCGTAACCCAAAATGGGCTCGTTAACAGGAACTGGTACGTTAAAAAATCCTTTAAGCATGTTATAATAAGTTGTTTCTGCAAAGGTAGCGTTTATTTTTATTTCGTTGGTAATGCTCATTCTGTAATATATTCATGCAAATACGCTGTAATAATTCTTATTTTTGAACCTTGAGCATGATTAGATACCTGAGATTACTTTTATTCCCTTTTTCAATCCTGTATGGGATGGTAATTATATTCAGAAATAAGCTGTATGATCTCGGCCTGTTCAAATCAACCCAATTTAATCTCCCCGTAATTTGTGTAGGAAACCTGGTTGTAGGAGGCTCAGGAAAAAGCCCGGTTACGGAATATCTGGTCCGCTTACTCGATGGGCATAAAATCGCGATATTGAGTAGAGGATATGGCCGACAAACCAAAGGTTTTATCCTGGCCGACCAGACTGCAACAGCTCAAAGCATAGGTGATGAACCTATGCAGTTTTATAACAAATTCCCACATATTACAGTGGCTGTATGTGAAGACCGTGTAAAAGGAATTAATCTGCTGAAAGATAATCATGATCTTATTCTATTGGATGATGCCTATCAACACCGTAGTGTAAAACCAGGATTAAGTATTCTATTATTTGAATACCAAAAACTTCAGAATCCACAATTTTTATTACCTGCAGGAAATCTGAGAGAACCTTTTTATGGATATAAAAGAGCAGATGTATTGATGGTTACTAAGGGACCAGAAGAGCTAAAGCGCACAGAAAGATCAAAATGTACTCAAAAATTCAACCCTAAGCCGAATCAGTTAACCACTTTCTCTTATATCACTTACGGAAATTTAAAGCATTTATTTTCTGAAGAGACAAAATCCTGTAATGTCATTAGTGACAATACTGAAGTGTTTCTAATTACCGGTATAGCCAATCCTTTGCCTTTGTTAAATCATTTGAAAGGTTATTCCGCAAATATTCAACATCATGATTATCCGGATCATCATAGTTTTAGCAAGCAGAATATCGAAAATCTTGTAAATGCGTTTAATAACACAACTGGAAAAGAAAAAATCATTATAACAACAGAAAAGGACGCACAGCGTTTATTAGGTATTACTTTCAAAGAATTACTGTTAAATTTACCGATCTTTTATTTGTCAATAGAAATTGATTTGCAGAAAGAAGATAAAGTTACATTTGATCAAAAGATTTTAAACTATGTTTCAAGCACTACACGAAACCGTTGAATATATAAAGCGCAAAACCGATAACTTTGAACCAGAGTTTGGAATTGTATTGGGAACAGGTCTTGGCGGACTGGTTAGTGAAATAGAGGTGGAATATAATTTAATGTATTCCAATATTCCCAATTTCCCAATTTCTACGCTGGAGTTTCATTCTGGAAAACTCATATTTGGAACTTTACAAGGTAAAAAGGTCATCGCAATGCAGGGTCGTTTGCATTATTATGAGGGTTATAGCATGCAGCAGATCACTTTCCCAATCAGGGCAATGAAAGCTTTAGGCATCAAACGTTTATTTGTTTCTAACGCTGCGGGTTCATTGAATTCTGATTTCAAAAAAGGTGATCTGATGATCATTAATGATCACATTAATCTACAACCTGAAAGCCCCCTAAGAGGGCATAATGATGCAGATATGGGGCCGCGATTCCCGGATATGAGTGAGCCTTATAACCGTAAGATGATAGCTGCTGCGATGGAAATAGCTAAAGCTGAAAAGATAGCTTGTCACCAGGGAGTGTATGTCTCTGTAACTGGCCCTAATTTAGAAACTAAAGCGGAATATAAATACCTGAGCATAATCGGGGGTGATGCAGTAGGCATGAGTACCGTACCAGAAGTAATCGTTGCGAACCATATGGCAGTACCGGTATTTGCCATATCAGTTTTAACAGATGAGGGTTTTACTGATGTATTAAAACCTGTAAGTTTGGAAGAAATTCTGGAGACTGCTAAAATTGCTGAACCGAAGATGACTAAAATATTGAGCCAGTTAATCTCTACCTTATAATGTATAAACACATTGTTTTATTTGTTTTACTACTGTTAAGTATTGGTGCAGAGCCTTTGCTGGCACAGGATTTAAAAACTACAGTAAGAGACAATAAAGAGCTGGATTCTTTAAGAAAGAAAGAGGAAGAGGGGCTGGATTCAGTAGTGTTTACTTCGAAATATGTACGCTATACCACGCTCAAGCTAACCAAAGATAGTATTCAAACGCTGGCTTTAGATACCAGTCTAAATGGGTTCCATAATTTCAGTGCATTAGTTCAGCCACGCATGCCAACTGTAAGTACAGGAAATTTAGGATTGGCAGCTATGCCTATGTTATTTGAGCCTGTAAAAACAATCGGCTTCAATCCGGGTTTTCACGCATTGGATTTTTATGCACTTACACACGATGATATTAGATATTATCAGGCCAGGACTCCTTTTACCAGTTTGTATTATGTAGCTGCTGGCGATGCAGAACAGGTTTTTAGAGTTATACACTCGCAAAACGTAAAGAAGAATTTTAATATAGGGGCCAACTTTAACCGGATTGGAGCGAATGGAGTATATTCAAGACAAAGGGGAGATGATCTGAATGGTGCACTTTTCACCTGGTACCAATCACCAAATAAGCGTTATAACTTATGGACCAACGCCGTTTTTAATACTTTAAAAGCAGCAGAGAATGGTTCGGTAGCCAACAAGGAAATTTATACTGCTCCGGCTGATCAGATAATTAATAGAATAGCAGAGCGAACCAACTTAAATAATTCAAGACAAATATGGCGTCAGGGATCGCTGTTAGTTAAACAGTCGTATTTCGTTGGACGTATTGATAGTACTGCTCAGGAAATATCTGACAAGATATTACCAACTAATAAAATTACCTATACGTTTAAGTACGATAAAAATTCATACGCCTTTCAAAAAGACGAAGTTGATGATCATTCAGTAATTCCAAAAGGATTTGCAGATAGCACTTTTACGAACGATAGTACCAGTTACTCCAGGATTTATAATGAGTTTATATATAGCTTTTTCCTAAGAGCAAAATCAAGTTCAGTAATCAAAAATGAGTTGAAACTGGATGCCGGAATAAGGCATGAGTATTATAAATATAATCAGTTAGGGATGTATAAAGACAGAACTAACTTTTATAATTATACCTCAACTTTTCAAAATATAACTTTGCTGGGCTCTGCTGGATATAGATTTAGTAATCGTATTGACTTAAATGTCGATGTAGAACAGATATTTCAAGGCAGGAATATGGGCGACTTCCTTTACGAAGCTAAAAGTAATGTATTGCTGAGTAATAAAGTAGGAAGGGTAGTATTGGGAGGGTATTTTCAAAACAAGTCACCTGAAGAAATATACAACAGATATTTCGGTAACCATTATAGCTGGCTTAACGATTTCGACCGGACCAAAACGGTTAACTTATCGTTTAAGTATCTGAATGATAAGTTGAAATTGGATGCTACCGCAAATTACTACTTGATTACCAACTACCTGTATTTTAAAAATAGAGTTACAGATGCAAATACAAGCAGTGTAGATAGCATTACCATTATGCCAGCTCAGGTTAACGGAAGTATCAATCTATTGAAGATTGCAATAGGTAAGAAGTTCGAGTTCGGCAGGTTCAATCTGGAGAGTTATATCGTATATCAGAAAACAGATAATCCATCTATACTACGAACTCCAGAGTTCTATACATTTAATACCTTTTATGTTAGACAAACCTTTTTCAAGGCACTTAAGACTCATGTAGGTTTTGATGTGCGTTACAATACGCCGTATAAGAACTATTCATATTCTCCGGCTTCAAGTCAGTTTTATGTAGGAAACAATACCCCATCTGGTTCAACACCAATTGTTGATGTCTGGGTAAAAGCAAGCCTAAGAAAAGCGAATTTGTTTGTAAAATGTGATTACGTGAATCAGGGCTTCCCTAGTAAAGGGTATTATACTATCAATCAGTATCCAATGCAAGACAGAATGCTGTTCAAATTCGGTGTGCAGTGGAATTTCTATGATTAGGTCTTCTGAGGTTTCTTTTTAGCGGCTGGAAACAATACATTATTCAATATCAATCTGTATCCCGGAGAATTCGGGTGCAGGTTTAAATCTGTAGGAGGATCGCCAACTGCATGCTGGTAATCTTCAGGATCATGTCCACCATAAAAAGTAAACTGACCTTTCCCAATCTCGCCATTTAGGTAACGTACTTCTTCGGCTCCTTTGTTTTCACCCAGTACAGTAATACTAGGTTTCACCAAACGCTTTCTAAAAGCTGTAGTTTGTCCCATGAATCCTTTAATAACCTTATCGTGGTTCTGAGTGAGCATAGTTGGTACAAGATCCCATTTGGCCGAAAAATCAAATAAGGTAAAGTAATCGTTATCCTCTTTTAATGTCCTGGTCTGGGTCACATCAATATCCGAGAACTCATAATTAGAAGGATTCAAGTCGAGCTGGAAATCTTTAAAAGCAAAAGTCCTGTTAAAGTTAAGTTTAGCCTGTGCCTGTGCGTCAGCAGGATCACCATCAAACATTCTTTCACAGATGTCAATCCCGTCAGCACTTAAAGCAATGTCAAAGCTGTCAGTCCCAGAACACATGGCAAACAAAAAGCCTCCTCCTGTACAAAACTCTTTTATTCTTTTTGCAACTGCCAGTTTCATTTCAGATACCTTTTTAAACCCATTGCGCTTAGCTGCAGCTTCCTGATTTTTTACATCTTCCCTGTACCATGTCGCATTTCTAAAGGAACTCCAAAAACGACCATATTGCCCGGTAAAGTCTTCATGGTGCAGGTGTAGCCAATCGTATCCCGAAAGTTTATCTTTCAATACCTCATCATCATAGATTATATCGTAAGGTATTTCAGCGTAGGTCAGCACAAGTGTTACGGCATCATCCCATGGTAATTTGCTTTTTGGAGAATATACAGCCATTTTAGGAGCTTTTTCCAATTTTACCATTTCCATATTAACCTGGGGATCACTGATTTCGTTAAGAATAGAAGTCACTTTGCCGTCAGGAAGTACCTGATAGGATACTCCACGGGCTTTACATTCATCTTCCACAATTTTATTATACTTAATTAAAAAACTGCCACCCCTGTAGTTTAGAAGCCAGCTCACGTCTGCCTGTTGTTTTATCCCCCAATAAGCAAGGCCATAGGCTTTGAGGTGGTTCTTCTGATCCTCATCCATATATATAAGAATAGACGACGCTCTAAGGCCAACGCTAAGTAACAAGAAAAAAAATAAAAGACTTAATCGTTTTGAATTCATAAAGCAACTTATGGAACGAATGTACTTATATAACGGTATAAAAAGAAGGAAATTATGAGAGATTAACGATGTGCCATTTTGATAAATTAGTATTGTTTTCAAAAAAAAGTATGGGATTTAGGAATTTTCAATTACTTTTATGCAAACGGTTGCATAACTTGCAATCGGAAGCTTAAAACCAACAACGTATAAATAAAACCAACACTGAGCATATGTATTTATTAGGCCTTGATATTGGCACATCTTCTATAAAAGCATCTGTGGTCGATGCAGTTACCCAAAAAAGGATTGCAACCGCTCAATACCCTGAAGAGGAAGCAGAAATTAAATCACTGAAACCTGGATGGGCAGAGCAGTCGCCTGAAGGTTGGTGGAATCATGTTATTAAAGCAATCTCTAAAGTAACAGCAGAGAAAGGCTTTAATCCTGATGACATCAGTGCCATAGGTATAGCCTATCAGATGCATGGACTGGTATTGGTGGATAAAGATCAAAACGTTTTAAGGGATAGTATCATCTGGTGTGATAGTCGCGCTGTAAAACTGGGTGATCAGGCATTTAATGCCATAGGTCAGGAGCATTGTTTACAAAGTATGCTCAATTCTCCAGGAAACTTTACCGCTTCTAAATTGGCATGGGTAAAGCAAAACGAGCCTGAATGTTACCAAAAGATTGATAAAGTAATGCTGCCTGGCGATTTTATTGGTATGAAACTGACTGGAACAATCACCACCAGTGTGGCAGCTTTGTCAGAAGGTGTTTTTTGGGATTTCCAAAAGGATGAACTATCAAAAGAATTGATGGATTATTATGGCTTTGATGAAAATCTAATTCCAGAGATAAAACCTTTGTTCTCAGTGCATGGGGCACTTACAGATAAAGTTGCGAAATTATTGGGATTGAAAGCAGGAATTCCTGTAGCTTACAAATCAGGTGATCAACCAAATAATGCATTGTCACTCAATGTACTTAAACCGGGTGAAGTCGCTTCAACAGCAGGGACATCAGGTGTAATTTATGGAGTTAGTGAAGACCTGACCTACGATTCGCAATCACGTGTAAATACATTTGCACATGTAACCTATTCCAGCAAAAAGAAACATACCGGAGTGTTGTTGTGTATCAATGGTACAGGAAGTATGTACAGATGGGCAAAGCATAATTTTGCACCTCATTTATCATATACTGAACTTAATGAGCTGGCTGCAACAGCGCCAATTGGTAGTAAAGGATTAAAAGTATTGCCTTTTGGCAATGGCGCTGAGCGTATGCTTAATAATAGATATACAGGAGCTCAGTTATTGGGTATCGATCTTAATCTGCATACTCAGGCAGATATTTTTAGAGCCGTACAGGAAGGCATCGCTTTCTCATTCCGTTACGGACTAGACATTATGCGTGAGAATGGGATGCAGCCAAAAGTAATCAGGGCCGGAATGGCCAATCTGTTTTTAAGCGAGCTATTTACACAGACTTTTGTGGATGTAACCGGAATCCCGGTAGAGCTGTATGAAAACGACGGCAGTGTAGGAGCTGCATTGGGGGCAGGAATCGGAGCTGGAATTTACAATAGCCCTGAAGAAGCATTTACTAAACATGAGCTGATCAGGTATGTAGAACCACAAAATACTGAAGCATATGAGCCGATATATGCGCAATGGAAAGAACTTTTAAACAAAGCATTATAATAGACCTAATAACATATTAAACATGACAAAAGTAGTAACAGGAGAAAAAGAGTTTTTTAAGGGAATTGACCAGATCAAATACGAAGGCTTGCAGAGTGATAATCCTCTTGCTTTTAGATGGTATGATGCCAATAAAGTAGTGGCCGGAAAAACTATGAACGAGCATTTTAAATTTGCTTGCGCATACTGGCATTCATTCAATGGAAACGGTGGCGATCCATTTGGAGGAGCTACACATATATTCCCATGGGATGAAAAGAAAGATGCTGTGGAAAGAGCAAAGGATAAAATGGATGCTGCATTTGAATTTATTACCAAAATGCAATTACCATATTATTGTTTCCATGATGTGGATGTTGTTGATTATACAGACGATATTGCCGAAAATGAGCGCAGACTGCAGACGCTGGTTGAATATGCAAAAGAGAAACAAGCCAGTAGTGGTGTGAAATTGCTTTGGGGAACAGCCAATTTGTTCAGCCATAAGCGTTATATGAATGGGGCTTCTACCAACCCTGATTTTCATGTGCTGGCTCATGGTGCAGCTCAGGTTAAAGCCGCATTAGATGCTACAATTGCATTAGGTGGAGAAAATTATGTTTTCTGGGGAGGAAGAGAAGGGTATATGAGCTTGCTGAATACCAATATGAAACGTGAACAAGAGCACTTGGCTAAATTCCTGCATACAGCTAAAGACTATGCGCGCAAACAAGGCTTTAAAGGTACTTTCTTTATTGAGCCTAAACCATGTGAGCCATCTAAACATCAGTATGATTATGATGCAGCGACGGTTAAAGGTTTTTTACAGGAATATGATTTGCTTGCAGACTTCAAATTAAACCTGGAAGTAAACCATGCTACTTTGGCTGGACATACTTTCCAACATGAGTTACAAGTTGCTGTTGATAGCGGATTGTTAGGATCAATAGATGCAAATCGCGGAGATTATCAAAATGGTTGGGATACCGATCAGTTTCCAAATGACATCAATGAACTGACAGAAGCTATGCTCATCATATTAGAAGGAGGCGGTTTACAAGGAGGTGGAGTGAATTTTGATGCTAAAATCCGTAGAAACTCTACTGATATGGCTGATTTGTTTTATGCGCATGTGGGTGGAATGGATATTTTTGCACGGGCATTGGTAACTGCTGATGCTATTCTTCAGAAATCAGATTATAAAAAGATTAGAACTGATAGGTATGCTTCGTTTGATAGCGGTAAAGGAGCCGAGTTTGAACAAGGTAAATTGAGTTTGGAAGATTTAAGGAATTTTGCTGCTGATCATGGTGAGCCTGAAGTTCGTAGCGGAAAACAAGAGTATTTGGAAAATCTAATAAATCGTTATATTTAAAGCCTTAAATAAATCAAAAACCTAACCTAACCAATTAAATGAAAGCCAATATTCTGGATACCAAGGATTACATCGTATTTCTAGTTTACTTTGTAATTGTCGCAGCCTACGGGCTGTACATTTACAATAAGAAAAAGTCCGCAGCTAGTGGTTCACAAGATTACTTTCTAGCCGAGGGTTCTTTAACATGGTGGGCCATCGGAGCCTCTCTGATCGCTTCAAATATTTCTGCAGAACAGTTTATTGGGATGAGTGGTTCAGGCTTTAAAATGGGCCTTGCTATTGCTACATACGAATGGATGGCTGCAGCTACATTAATTGTAGTAGCAGTTTTCTTTATACCGGTTTACCTGAAAAACAAAATATCAACCATGCCGCAGTTCCTTCACCAAAGGTACAACGGAACGGTAGCTATGATTATGGCTGTATTCTGGTTGCTATTGTATGTAGTAGTTAACTTAACTTCAATTCTCTACTTGGGCGCATTGGCAGTGAGCAGTATTTCTGGTTTCAGCCTTGAATTGTGTATGTATGCCATTGCAGCATTTGCTATTATCATTACCCTGGGCGGGATGAAAGTAATTGGTTATACGGATGTAATTCAAGTGTTTTTCCTGATTCTTGGTGGTTTGGCAACAACATATCTTGCTTTAAGTCTGGTTTCTGAGCATTATGGAACATCTGGCATCTTGGAAGGTTATAGTCTTATGACAGAAAAGGCATCGGAGCATTTCCATATGATTCTAAAACCAGAAAATGAGAATTATATTGACTTACCAGGGTTGAGTGTGCTGGTTGGAGGTATGTGGATTGTAAACCTGAATTACTGGGGATGTAATCAATACATCACACAGCGTGCATTGGGTGCAGATCTTAAAACTGCACGTGCAGGTATCTTATTTGCAGCGTTTTTAAAACTGTTAATGCCGATTATCGTAGTACTTCCAGGTATTGCAGCTTATGTACTATACAAAGATGGAGCTTTCCAAACCGAAATGCTACAGAACGGAGAGGTGAATCCAGATAGAGCGTATCCTGTATTGCTTAATCTTTTGCCAGCCGGATTAAAAGGGCTTTCGTTTGCAGCATTAACCGCTGCGGTTGTAGCTTCACTAGCTGGAAAAGCAAATAGTATTGCAACGATCTTTACACTCGATATTTACAAAAAGGTACTTAAACCAGAGGCATCTGAAGTTAACTTGGTTAGAACCGGTAAAATAGCTATCGTTGTATCTATGATTTTAGGTGTGCTGATCGCTCCACATTTAGGTATCGATAAAAAAGGTGGTTTCCAATACATTCAAGAATATACAGGTTTCGTATCTCCTGGTATCTTCGCGATGTTTATCCTGGGCTTCTTCTGGAAAAAATCAACCTCAAATGCAGCGCTTTTCGCTACAATAGGTGGTTTTGGTTTATCGTTACTACTTAAGTTTTTACCGGGCATGACAGATCTTTCCTGGTTGTCGGAAGTAGGATTTGCTGTTAAAAATTCAGTAGGTATTTATGAAATTCCATTTATAGATAGAATGGGCTTTGTATTTATATTCTGTATTGTTGGTATGATCATTATCAGTTTAATAGAGAATAAAGGAGAAGAAGATCCTAAAGGTCTTGAAATTGATGCTACTATGTTTAAAACAACTACTGCATTTGCAGTGGGGGCCTTAATTATAGTTGGACTACTTGTTGCCCTTTACAGCGTATATTGGTAATCTTAAAACATCATCTTTAAGAAAGATAATCTAAGAGCCTGAATCATCATATGATCAGGCTCTTTGTAGTTTGATCGTTATTAGCCGCATTCCGGTCTAAACATATTTTTATTATAATTGTACAAAATAGCTATAGCCACATCTTGAAAAAGAAAACAACGATTTACGATATTGCCAAAGAACTGAATATCACAGTGTCAACAGTATCCAGAGCACTTAGTGGTTTTCCCGCAATCAGCGAAACAACGAGGCAGATGGTAATTGAGACTGCGAAAAAGCTGAATTATAGTCCAAATAAATTGGCCTCTGCACTAAAGTCAGGTAAAACATTTATTGTAGGTGTTATTGTGCCAAGTGTGCAGGCTCACTTCTTTGCATCAGTTATTCATAGTATAGAAAAGGGGTTAAAAGACAGCGGCTATCGGATTATCCTTTACCAGTCTAACGAGTCTGTAGAAAACGAAATAAATGGAGTGAAGACTTTGCTGGAAGCACAGGTGGATGGGATTATGGCATCAATATCCTTAGAAACTACTGATGTTTCTCATTTTCAGGAAATCATAAAACAGAATAAACCACTGATATTATTTGATAGGGTCAGCACAGAATTAAAAGTGCCAACGGTTACATTGAACGATTTTAATGCTGGTTACCTGGCTACTCAACACCTGATTGATCAGGGCTATAAGAATATAGCGTTTGTAACTACTATGCATAAGGTCAAGATATTCGATGATCGTTTAGAGGGGTTTAGAGCCGCAATGAAGGCAAACAATCTACCTGTAAATGAAGAACAACTTATTCTCGGTGGACTTTCTATAAAAGATGGTAGATATGGTGCGGGCAGGCTACTACGTGGAGACAACCTGCCTGATGCGATCATTGCCGGAGATGACTTTACGGCTTTGGGTGTAATAAAAAAATTAAAAGAAGTTAATCAGGTACCACCGAAGATAGGAGTAATCGGTTTCTCAAACGAAGCATTTTCTGCTTACATCACGCCAACCCTGTCTACCGTAGATCAGCACCCTAATCAAATGGGACTTGAATGTGCGGACATGTTTTTACAGATGATTAAACAGAAAAACCCAAATGACGGTATTCGTAATGTTGTTCTGGAACCAACCATTGTAGAAAGGGAATCCACAGGACTGCCTTTACTATCCGATATTAGCATCGATTAAAACATTCCTGGGAATAAAGAAATGCTTTAATGTTCTTGGATTGGTGTACACATCTGAGTTGATTTCGAATACCTCATAGATGTTTTTGGTATTTAAGACCTCTGCAACTGTTCCATCATACCACTTTCTCCCATTTTTAAGCATAATGATCCTGTCAGCATATTGTGCTGCCAGGTTTATATCATGTAAAATACTAACGACCATAAAGCCGCGTTTAGTCAACATTTTGGCAATAGCCAGGGTTTGCTGCTGGTATTGTAAATCCAGACTGGCCACTGGTTCGTCCATCAATAACAATGCATTTGGTACATCCCAGATCTGAGCAAGTACCCTTGCTAATTGAACTCGCTGTTGTTCACCTCCCGATAAGCTGAGGTAAGAGCGTTCAGCAAGGCTTGTAATGCCTGTCAACTCCATTACTTCAGTACAGATTTCATTGTCGCCTATGGATGGATTATTACGGTAGTGAGGATATCTGCCCATCATCACAATTTCCTCAACAGTAAAGGCCATGTTTACAACATTCTGCTGGTTGAGTACAGCACGTTTTAACGCGAGAGCTGAAGATGAATAGGTGCCAAGTTCTTTTTCATGCAGCTTTACACTTCCAGAAGATGGAGGTCTGTCGCCACTTAACAAACGGAATAAGGTCGACTTCCCAGCGCCATTCGCACCTAATATAACCAGCAATTCTCCTTGTCGCAAGCTAAAAGAAATGTCTTTTACCAATGCCCGCTTACCTACCTTAAATGTTAATGAATCTGCTACCAACATGTTATAATACGAGTTTCTTTTTGTCTTTAATTAAAATATACAAGAATAGAGGTGTGCCTAGCAGTGCAGTGATTACTCCAATAGGTAATTCTATAGGTGCTATAATTGTTCTGCAAAGCATATCGGCCAGGGTAAGCATTAGTGCACCTAACAGGGCAGAAGCAGGAAGCACGTGTTTATTGTCTACCCCTATGAGTAATCTGATGGTATGTGGTACCAACAAACCTACAAAGCCAATGATTCCTGATACAGCAACGGCAGCCCCGACCGCCATAGTAGCCAAAATCACTACATTTCTTTTTATGGTATTGACTTTCAGTCCCAATTGAGCTGCCTGGTTTTCTCCAAGTGCAAAAGCATTTAATGCCTTGCCCATCCGTGGTAACAGCAATACCGGAATGATGATAAAAGGAAATACGGCCATAATATTTTCCCAGGTAGCACCTCCTAAGCTGCCAAGCATCCAGAAGGTAATGTTCCTCAATTGCTGATCATCAGCTGCAAAGGTGATTAAACCTGTAAGGGCTCCTGCAAGTGCATTAATTGCAATTCCTGCCAATAGCATGGTCGCCACATTTGATTTTCCATCTGTGCGAGAAATCTGGTAGACAATAAGCGCTGCAATACCAGCTCCGCCAAAAGCTCCGAAAGCAAGAAGGTAATAGCCAAGGATATTACTTAGTGCAGTCAGCAAACTGATTTCAAGTACAATAATGATAACTGCCATCAAAGAGGCACCAGCAGAGATGCCTATTAGCCCAGGTTCAGCAAGTGGATTTCTGAAAATGCCCTGGATTGCTGTGCCGGATATCCCAAGCGCTGCACCAACCAGTATACCAAGTAAAACTCTCGGAATACGCACGATATTCATGACCCCCTCAAATTGAACTGGGATTTCCCTGCCGCTAAATAGTCCGATCTTTTTACCAAGAATAACCATTACGTCTGTTAAAGGAATTTTTACTGCCCCCAGACTCATGGAAAAGGCTGCTGCAAGAATTAATGAAAGCGTTAATGACAGATATAATATAAACTTCTTATTTACCATTTACTATTCAATTCACTAATAGCCTCTCCTAATCTCGCAGAGAAGTTAATCAGCAACTCTCCGTTCATTTCTATAATCTTTTTATTTTTTCCGGCATTGGTTAACATTACTCCAGGCATTTTTAAAATGCTGTTGATGCCCCCTAAACTCTTATAACCAAAATCAAACATCAGAATGATATCAGGATTGGCATTTACAAGCGCCTCGGTAGTATATGGCTTAAATTTAGAAAAACCCTGAGCAGCATTTTTTCCACCCGCCAATCTGATGATTGCGTCCATACTGGTGTCTTTGCCGGCAACCATCATTACTCCGGTGCCACGGGCATATAAAAATAATACTTTAGGTGATTTAGAATTCTTCTTTACATCAGCCAGGGCTTTGTTAATACTGATCTCTGTTTGTTTTGCCAATTGTTCTCCTTTGGCAGGATTCCCTAAAGCTGCGGCAACTTGTTTGATAAAGACCGGAGCCCCTTTAGCACTGAATTCTTGTTTAATAATAACTACTTTAATCTTCGCAGATTTCAATTGATATTCCAGTGATTTAGAGATTGCATTTTCAGGAGCAAGAACCAGATCAGGGGCAAAGGATATAATTCCCTCTGCAGATACTGCACGGTCTTTACTTACTTTAGGTAATTTATTGATGTAAGCAGGGTAAGTACTGGTTACATCTACCGCTACAATCTGAGCACCATAGCCTAAAGCATCTACTGTTTCAGTAAGTGCGCCACTTAAAGTGATAATACGTTTTTGTGCCTTGCCGGATATATTGAATCCTAGTATTAATGAGAGTAAAATAACTACAAGCTTTTGCATATTAATGTGTTTATGTTCATAATTTCTTTTACAAAGGAAGGTTTATTTAAAACCATTCCAAATAATTTACAATTGTTTAACGGATTTGGTATAATTTATTATTGCTGTGGGTGATTTCTTATTCTATCTTTTTGTTTTTCTGTAATCAATTGTTCTCAAGTCTTTTATGTTGAATTGTTTTATGGCAAAAAAGACAAGGTTATCATCTCTAATTCCATAAAAACATCCCGATTCCATTAAAATATTCCCGAAATGGTTAAAAATTATTACAGGATTGTTGCTTTTATCACGACAAATGTAAGCATATTTGCAGTCTTATTTAGACTGATTAAAAATAAATGCAGTAGTAATAATGTTTCAAACAACAATTTTAAAATGGCAGTTTCTGTTGGTCTTCATCTTTGTAGCCAGCTCAGCAATTGCCAATAATATTAAAGCTGGATTGACGGGACTGGTTGTTGATGAAACAGGTAAACCTCTTAAGGGAATTACAGTTGTTATGCAACCAGATTATAAAAAAGCGGTTACTGATGCTCAAGGTAAATTCTCTTTTGATGGTAAGTTGTATACTGGGACTTACACCTTAAATATCAATGCTATTGGTTTCAAAAAATATGAACAAGAAGTAAACATTGAGGATAATAAGATTTTGACTTTAAACATCCAATTACAACGCGGAGATCAGGAGTTAAATGAAGTGAGTGTGAATGGGCTTCACCGTAATCCGGAAAATTTCATCGATATGACCCGAACTGCCATGCCATCAAAAATAATTAGCAGACAGGAAATAGAAATGATGGGAAGCCGAAGGCTTGATGAGGTTTTAAAAGAGCAGACAGGTTTGGCTATCGTTAACGATATAGGCTCTGGAAGCAGAGCTGTAGGTCTACAAATGCAGGGCTTCGACAGCGGTTATACCATGATTATGATTGATGGACAACCAATGGTTGGCCGCAATAATGGGAACTTTGATCTTTCACGTATTACCGTATCTAATATAGAGCGGATTGAAATCATCAAAGGTGCTTCTTCTTGTCTGTTCGGAAGTGAAGCCCTGGCAGGGGTAGTTAACATCGTAACCCGTAAAAACATCAATTATCCCCAGGGAATGGCTGCCCTACGCTATGGGAGTTTCAATATGCTTGATGCTACTTTGGAAGGTGAAACCCCATTCGCAGGTAAAAATGGTTCGGTTTATTTATCTGGTAACTATTACCGTACGGATGGATTTAATGCCAACCCATATCTCGATGAGGGAAAAACCGCACCGCCATTTGAAAGTTTTGCATTTCAGGGGAGAGGACGTTATCTGTTAAGTGATAAAAGCACTTTGAGCTTTAATGGAAGGTATGTTACAAGATATTCTGATAATTATATCTCTTATGGTGCGCAACCATCTAAAGATGTATTGGATGAGCAGGATCTCAATGGTTCAATTGCTTTAAATAATAATTTCAGTAACGGATTCAGCTTAAAAAGCCAGTACTACTTAACCCGCTATAAGACAGCACAGGATATTACAGATTTAAACAGCGGATTTGTTATCCCCGGTAATCGTTTCGAGCAATATGTCCATAGAGCCGAAGTACAGGCTGTTAAACAGGTATCAGATGCAGTTGAACTTACTGGAGGTGCAGGTGCGGCTTATGAATCATTAGATAATACTGCTTACAGAGGCTCAAAAAGTATGACCAATTATTTTGCCTATACGCAAGCAAATTGGCAGCTTGCTCCGCAATTTTCGGTTGTTGCCGGTGCAAGATATGATTACCATGACAAATATGGCTCAAAAGTTAATCCGAGTATAGGATTGGATTATCAGCTGTTTGACAATTTCAGGCTTAAGGCTGCGGTGGCTACGGGTTTTAAAACCCCAAATTTTCAACAGTTATACCATGCATTTACGAATCTCCAAACAGGATATACCGTTTTGGGAGCTGAAGAATTCTGGTCTGAAATAAAAATATTGCAGGATGCCGGACAGATTCAGAATGTCTTTCCATCGGCCCAAAATATCGGGGAGCTTAAACCAGAACGTTCTGTTTCATATAGTGGCGGATTTAACTATAGTCCCACGAGAAGTTTAAAGTTCGATGTGAATATATTTTATAATGACATGAAGGACTTTATTAACTACGAGCAGGTGGCAGTTAAAACAAACGGACAACTGATTTATTCTTACAACAACATCGCCAATGCATATACTACCGGAGCCGAGATAGGTTTAAGTTGGTTGGCTACCAAATCACTTTCCTTATCGGCAGGTTATCAGTTGCTGTATGCTATAGATAAGGGTGTAATAGATTCGATAAAAAATGGTACTGGTTTGTACAACTCTATATATGATACGGATCTTAATAAAGTACGACCATCAACACGTAAGGACTATTTTGGGCTGAACAATCGTTCCCGCCATATGGCTAATGTGAAGATCAGTTATGCTCATGAACCGTCTGGTATTACAGGAACTTTCAGGGTAAACTATCGTAGTAAGTATGGTTTTTCTGAAGATAATAAAGCAAATAATTTCCTTGATCCTTATGATACCTATGTACGAAGCTTTTTTTTGCTGAATGCATCGGTACAGAAATCATTTTACAATAAGCGTTTACAGGTTCAGCTGACGGCCGACAACCTGATGAATTACCGCGATCAGCTCATGCCTGCACAGCATGGTAGGACCATTCTGGCCGGTTTGAGCTGGAGGTTTTTTAAACAGGAAAACTAAGAGAATTATGTTAATCAATAAATTAATAAAATGATGAAATCTAACTATTTAAAACAAGCATTAGTACTGGCTTTTGTAGCTGTGTTCAGCATTTCTTGTACTAAAGAAGAATTGAAACCTCAATTGGAAGATGGTAAAAGCACCGTGGTAAAAGATGTTGAAGGTGATGTCGGCAATACTGTTGGTGGAGGTGAGGCATTTGAAACGTTTTACTTCAGCTTTAAGACCAATAGTAAGGTAGGTAAAAGCAAGGTTCTTACTGCCGAATGGGACATCGCTTTTGCTAATGAATACAACTCCTATATATCACCAAATAGTGCTACGAATAACCAAAGTTTCGGTTATGGTGGTGTTGGAAAGGGAGCCTTGATGGTGGTAAACCAGGCTTATGATGCAATAAAGACAGCACCCTCTGATGCAGAATTTGCGAGCAAGGGTGTTAATACTTCGGGATTAGACCTTGGAGATGGAAATGGCTGGTATTTCTATGAAATGAATACTCATATCGCAATTCCGGTAAAAAACCGGACTTATATTTTAAAGACTGCTGATGGAAAATATGCAAAACTGCAATTGATCAGCATGTACAAAGGAGCCCCGGCTGTCGTGAGTGATATCAACTGGCCTGCGCCATATCTGACCTTCAGATACTTTGTGCAGGAAGATGGTA
The DNA here is from genome assembly GCF_041645105.1 of Pedobacter sp. Lineage (GTDB taxonomy): Bacteria > Bacteroidota > Bacteroidia > Sphingobacteriales > Sphingobacteriaceae > Pedobacter. Next base: position 389,459 of record NZ_JBAZQQ010000001.1, on the reverse strand, counting down.
GTACAAATCTTTCAACCAAAGACTAAATCAATGTATTATATATTTTTTATCCATTTAACAATTAAATAATATGAACTATCTAAATTCAAAAACTATTAAAATTTTCAGTTTATTAATGCTGACGGCAGGAGTACTTTCGTCTTGTAAAAAAGATAAAGAACCTCAACAAGAAGAGCCTACTCATTATTATAAACTGGAGCGTATAGAAAACTTTGCGCCTGCTGTTACTGGAGCAAAGACTTTCTATTTCAATTTCGAAACTAAAAAAGAAATTGCAGAGTCACAGGTGAAGTCGGCCGATTGGGACTTGGCTTTTGGTGGTACAATGACTTGTATGCTTAGTGGCAATAATGGTAATGATGAAGCTAATTATGGGGTAGGAAGTACTGCTAAAGGTGGTATTCTTATATTAGAGAAACCATTTGAAGAAGTGAATGATGTACCTGCTGATGCGGATTTCAAGACCGGAAAGAATTTAATTGGTCTTGATGCAGAAGGAGTTTATGGTAGTGGAATAGGATGGTGCTTATATGACAGTAAAGGAACAATAAGGGGTGATGGTTCTGCAGATAAGCAACATGTGATTTATGCTATGCCAGAAAAACGTACTGTAATCATTCGCACAGCTAAGGGCGACTATGCAAAAATTAAAATGATTAGTGGCTATAAAGATGCTTTTACTGCAGATAAATGGTTCATGAATACACCTCACATGTTTTATACGTTTGAATATGTAGTTGTACCAAAAGGAAGTACCAAGTTTCAAATTAAATAACCTTATTTTAACCCATTAAATTTATAGATATGTTAAGTACCTCAATTAAAGAAGCGACCAAAGAAGCACACTTAAATCTTGAAAAAAAGGTAGTGCAAAAAATGAAAGCCATCCGTAGTGATGCAGACTATGCAGATTTTTTAAAGCATTTCTATGCTTATTTCAACCAGGTTGAAAAGGCTATCGCTCCATATATCACAAATGAATTATTACCAGATATTGCTGAGCGTCGTAATTCTTCTCATATCAAACAAGATATTGAAGAGTTGGGAGCAAATGTAAATGATCTGCCTGAAGCAAATGCGCCTCAAATAGATAATACCATCCAGGCTCTTGCAGCATTATATGTAATGGAAGGCTCAATCATGGGTGGACCAATCATCGTGAAAATGTTGGAGAAGTTTGGTATTACAAAAGGATTCTCATTTTTCTCTGGTTACGGAGCCGAGACTGGACAAATGTGGGGTAAATTTGTTGCCGTATTAAATGCTAATGCAAATAATGAGGAGGAAGAACAACAAGCAATTGCTACCGCTAATGAAACTTTTTCTAACTTCGGAGAAGTATTTGGTGAGGTAAGTGTAGCTTAATTTCATTATAATAAGATAGAATAGATACACTCCTATGAAGATAAAATCTAAAATAGAGGGGTCGGACGATTGGCTGTTTATCGAAGAAATAGCGGATAACTATACGCCCAATACCCCACTTTCAGAAAAGAGTGTAAATATTAAAAGTCTGCCTGCACAAAAGCTGGTAAATTATCAGCTTAGTGCAGGTGGGCTATTTCTCGTGCACTCTACCATGCAGTTTAATAGCAATGTAAAAGTATTCTCTGAGGTGGAAGGTGAAACCATTACTTCACAGTTTATTTTCTACGATACGCATCCTAATCCTGAGAAAAAGGATTTGAAAAATAATAGAAGAACAGGCAGCAGACATAATATCCGTTACATCCCTTCCATAAAAGGGAGTTATCCTATGGTGCCTGATATAGAGTATAAGTATTTCTTATTGGTGCTCTCAAAACCTTATTATTTTCATTTAATAAATCAGCATTCTCTGTTACATACAGATTTTGTGCGGGAGATTTTAAAGGGAAAATACACTTCTTTTTCTGCTAAAGATTTACCTGTGACCACTGAAATGAAACGGGTGATCAATGATATCTGTGAGTGCAAAAGAACAGGTGAATTAAAACGTATGCATACTGAATCGAGGATTTTGGAATTACTGATGCTTCAACTTGAACAAATGCAATCTGGTGTTGAAGAAGTTGATAAATATGTAATTAAACAGGATGACCTGCGTAAGCTTGAACATGCAAGAGATATTTTAGATGCACAATATACTTATCCCCCAACTATCATTGAGCTTTCAAAGCAAATTGCGCTAAATGAGTTTAAACTTAAAAGAGCTTTTAAAGAATATTTTGGAACTACAATTTATGGTTATGTAACAAGATTGAGGATGGAAGAAGCCCGAAGGTTGATTCTGGAAGAGAAAAAAACAGTAGGGCAGGTAGCCTCCGCAGTTGGATTTAATCACCAAAGCCATCTTACAGATGCTTTTAAACGCTATTTTGGGATTTTACCAAGCGAAATAAAGTTGAGCGAAGAATAGTAACTTTATTACATTAAACTCCCCAGCTCTGTTTTTGCATATCAGCGCAAATTTCTCTAAGTTTGCCCTCTACAAAAATTTTATCATGAGCAAAGCAATAATTAAAACAGATAAAGGTGATATGACCGTACAATTTTACGATCAGGATGCACCAAATACAGTTGCTAATTTTTTAAAGTTAGCTAAAGATGGTTTTTATAATGGCGTAACATTTCACAGGGTAATTCCTAATTTCGTTGTTCAAGGTGGTGATCCAACTGGTACTGGTGCTGGTGGCCCAGGTTATAAAATTGATTGTGAGCTAACAGGCGAGAACCAATATCATGACCGCGGTGTTTTATCTATGGCTCATGCTGGTAGAAATACAGGCGGATCTCAGTTTTTTATCTGCCATAGCAGAGACAATACTGCACACTTAGACAGAAATCATACTTGCTTCGGTAAAGTAGTGGAAAATGTTGATGTTGTAGACAGCATTAAACAAGGTGACAAGATTATAGGAATTGAAGTAATAGAAGATTAATTCTAATCTACTCAAAAATAGACAATATGAATTTAAGAGGAATTGTAGCAGTATCTGGAAGACCAGGTTTATTTAAACTTGTTGGTCAGAATAAAGCAGGATATGTTCTTGAAAGTCTGGATGCTCAAAAAGTTAAAATTGTAGCTAATATGACTACAACTAAACTTGCATCGCTAGAAGATATTACAGTATATGGTGAGGATGATGATTTAAAATTAACCGATGTTTTAGCAAATATGGTAGCCTCTAAAGGTAATGTTCCTGATGCAAAAGCTGAATCTGGTGTTTTAAAAACATTCTTCAAAGAAGTGGCCCCAGGTCATGACGAAGAAAAAGTTTATGCTTCTGATATGAAGAAAATCGTAAGCTGGTATCATATCCTTAAAGATCTTCCTCTGTTTACAGAAGAAGCTCCTGCTGTTGATGATGAACATGATACATTGAAAGCAGATGATAAATTAGATAAAAAACCAAAGGCTACGCCTAAGGCATCAAATGCAAAAGTGCCTAGTAAAACTACACAGCCAGCTAAAAAGGCTAATATGACCAGTAAAAAAGGCGTTTAATTAAGCCTGCATTTTTATAAGCTATTAAAAGGGCATCCCAAAAGGATGCCTTTTTTTATGGGCACAATTTTATAAATGTATATAAAAACCAGATGGATTCTGGTACTAAAGCCATATTGTAATTCGGATATAGTGTATGATAACTCTATATTTAATGTATAATGAATTCATAATAAATCCATGTATTTATGCTAAAACATGGACTTAACATGTAGGTACTATGAACTTACTATGGACTTACTATTTAGAATGACTAAAGAATTCATTAACTTGAGTCATTGATATTCTGGCTTTTGTCCGATTTTTGGTGTTTTTCGCTGGCGTTTAAACTAGAAACCAGATGGCTAAAAAAGCTATAATTGAGATAACGATAGCAATGATATAAGATAGCCGGTCTTTTTTACTATCAGTCTTGAATTTGTAGTTTCTTTTATAATCTCCGGGTAACATAATATCCTCCTTTTATTAAATGATGCTTGCGGAACATAATTTCCACAATGATTTTAAAATTATTCGTGATGGTAAGGTTCTCCTTTTAAAATGCTGAAAGCACGATAAAGCTGCTCCACAAAGAATAATCTAACCATTTGATGGGAGAATGTCATGTCTGATAGCGACATACTTCCGTTCGCTCGCTTATAAATGCTTTCATCAAACCCATAAGGCCCACCAATAATAAATACTAAATGTTGAACACTGCCAATCATTTGTTTGTTTAAATAATTTGAAAACGCAACAGAAGTATATTTTTTTCCTTTCTCATCCATTAAAATAACAGTATCCAGATTGCTGATCTGCTTATGGATCAGTTCAGCCTCCTTAGCCTTTTGCTGTGCCTCGCTAAGATTTTTTGTGTTTTTAATCTCAGGAATAACCTGCAGCGTAAAGCCAATGTAATGTTTTAATCTGTTCAGGTATTTTTCAATCCCTTCAATCAGGTACTTATCTTCTGTTTTACCTACAACCAGTAAAGTGATCTTCATTTATTTTATCTTTATCATCTAAACAATTCGTAACATCTCATACATACCGGGGTCAAAGTTTAAATGCCCCCTCAATTATTCAGGAATTCAAATATAATGGTAAATACAAAACATAGCATCTTAACCAGGTATCAAAATAACGTAGAATCACAACAAACAGTCATCAATCAGCTTAAACGGAAGCTAAATGGGATCTCTTTTTCAAGATTAGGGCTTTTTATTGCCGAAATCGCTATTGTTGCCCTGATCATAAATTTTGGTTTCGAATGGTTTTTTGCAGTTTTGGCTTTTCTGCCATTAGTATTGTTCTTGTTTCTTGTAAAGAAACAGGTTAAAGTACAAAAGGAATTGGTCTACGCTGAGAAACTGTTATGGGTTTATAAAAATGAGATAGCTCAACTTAAGGAAAGTAAGAATGGTTATAGTGACGGGACTGTTTATGCGGATGAGTATCACCCATATAGTTCCGATCTTGATATATTCGGCCCAGGCTCACTTTACTCGTTTGTTAACCGTTGTAATACACAGGAGGGGCTTGATATTCTAGCCAGAAGCTTAACCGAGCCAGGAAATCAGCAAGAAATTGAACAAAGACAAGAAGCTATTGCCGAATTAAAGGAACATATCGACCAGACTTTCCATTTTCGTGCGGAACTTCAAAATCATAAACCAGGACAACTAAAAGTTATTATCCGTAAACTTCAGGAGCAATTGCCGGAACAACTTGCATTCACACGTAAAGCCTCATTGCGTTTATATATAAAGGTTGTCCCTTTTATCATGATTGTCTTATTTGGTATGGGGATTTTCTTTGGTACCTGGGCATGGCAGCTTTTTGGAGTATTTGCTGTTATCAATATGGCCCTTACCTTTTTTAATTTTAAATCCATCAATCAGGTATATTATGGTTTTAGTGGGGAATCGGCAATGCTGAGCGCTTTTGCAGGTAGTATTAAGTGGACAGAAGATGTGACATGGAAAAGTAAGTATATTAAAAATTTTTTCACTCATAATACTCACCCAGTTCCAATCAGCAAACAGATCCGTAAGTTGTCGACAATTATACAGGCTTTTGATGCCAGATTGAACGTGATTGTAGGTGCTTTTCTGAATATTTTTATGGTGTGGGACATCCGTTGCTCTATATCGCTATGTAAATGGTATGATGAATCGGCTCAGGAGACTATTGAAGGAATGACCAGAATTAGTCGTTTCGAAGAACTCATATCTTTTGCAACACTAGCCTATAACCAGACCGATTGGAATTATCCTGTTATAATGCCATCATTTGAATTTAAAGCAACAGAATTGGGGCATCCGTTGATTCCTGAACAGGTAAGGGTGTTAAATACTTTTGAAGTTAAGGATGTGCCAACAGTGGATATTGTGACAGGTTCCAATATGGCAGGAAAAAGTACTTTTTTAAGAACTGTGGGGATTAACATGACATTAGCTTTTGCTGGTGCACCCATATGTGGCCAACAGATGTCATTGTCTATCTTTAAGGTGCTTTCTTATATGCGTATTAAGGATTCATTAAATGATCAGACTTCTACCTTTAAAGCAGAACTGAATAGGTTAAAAATGATTTTAGATGCCATACAGGCCAATCAGAATTCTTTTGTATTGATTGATGAGATGTTAAGGGGTACGAATAGTAAGGATAAATACCTGGGATCAAAGGTGTTCATCGAAAAACTGATTGAACAAAATACCCCTGCATTATTCGCAACGCATGATTTGCAGCTGTCAGAAATGCAGGAGGATTATCCTGAAAAGGTTCGTAATTATCATTTCGATATACAGATTACAGAAGGTGAAATGGAGTTCGATTATAAATTGAAAGAAGGACCTTGTAAAACCTTTAATGCAGCTTTATTATTGAAGCAGATTGGCTTATCATTAAATTGATTCTGCAAGTGTATATAATTCCTGATTTGTAAAATCAGGAATTATATGCTATTAATCCAAGTTGCTATTTTATGGAGTACAGCGGGATTAATCGTTTCTTCAATTTTTTCATATTCAGCCCCGTATCCGGTGATTGCTTTTTGAAATAAATGATTTAAGCCTTCCATCGGAACAATTTCAAAATTTTTGTTTCCTGCTTTTTCTAATCCGGCTTTAATAGCAGCAAGGTTTTCTTTGGCCGAGACTTGGTAGTCGAGCTTACCATTGATGGCCAATACCGGACATTGAACTTTAGTTAGGTATTCAGCAGGATCAAAAGCAATGAAATACCTGAACCAAGGCATTTTTAGACTGTTAATTGTTTGTTTGAAGTTTGCTTCTATAGCAGCACTGTCTGGCTTAACTATCGTTTGCTGACTCAATTCTTTACGATAGATTTGCTCAACCTCTGTTGATGCTTGATCAAGTGGAAGGTTCTTTGTGTTTTTAATTGTAGCAAAGATCTTTAAATTTATCGCTGCCTCTTGTGCTGCTTTAGCTGCTGACATACCTGATTGCTTCTGCAAACTTTCAAGTTGTTGAGTAAAAAGTTGGAATATAGGAATAGCAGGTGCAGCCATAGAAACAATAAATTTTACATTTGAATTGCGACTGGCAACCATAGGGGCAATCATACCACCTTCGCTGTGTCCGATTAGTCCAATGCTCATCTCTTTAAGCTCAGGGCGCGATAATATATATTTTACTGCAGCTTCTGCATCATCAGCAAAATCGGCTGAAGTGGCCATTTGGAATACGCCGGTCGATTTACCTACGCCGCGGTCATCATATCTGAGTACCGCAATCCCTTGCCGGGTTAACGCATCACTAAGTACAAGGAAGGGACGATGATTTAGGCCTGGTGATTCTTCATTTCTATCCTGAGGACCAGAACCGCTAATCAATACTACTATCTTACTGGCTTTACCATCGGCAGGTAAGGTTAATGTTCCTGCTAGCGTATGACCTCCATTGGCATTTGTAAAGGTTATCTCTTCTTGTTTGTATGGGAAGTCTTTAGGATCCTGAGGTCTTGGGCCGGATTTGACCAGTAAATTTGTATTGGGTTTGTTGCTTAGCGTTAAGGGAGCCCGTGTTGGCCCTTGTTCAAAAATCCCATTTATTTTGTTGCTGTCAGGCATAAATACACCTGTGTATTTCATTCCTATATTGGTAGCCTCAATGGTTAGAATATTAATCTCTAATGTTGTTTTACTGGTAGGCATACCTATAGCACGTTGATTAGGACTATCCATCTTTGTGCTGTATTCAGTTCCATTCTTTGTAATGTGAAACACCAGGGGTAACTGTAAACCTTTAAGGTTTAGGTTGCCATACCATGTGCCTACTGGTTCCTGAGCAAATAAAAAACTACTTATTAAGACTAAAGCTATGGTTGAATAAATTCTTCTCATGATCAAATTTAATATATAAGATGGTAATAGGAGTATGTTTCTGATGTTAAGTTAATTAAAATATTAAGGGTTTGTAAGTTTAACAGTAACTTCATAAATGATTAGCATATTGCTCATTATTAGGATATATGATCAAAGCATCTGATTTTGGGAATGATTTTTTATGGGGCGTAGCTACCGCTGCAGCGCAGATTGAAGGTGCAGCTGAGAGTTATGGCAAGGGTTTATCCATTTGGGATACTTTTTCCCGAAGATCTGGCAAGATTAAAAAGGGGCATCAGTTAACGACTGCTTGTGATTTTTATCATAGCTATAAGGATGATATTGCCCTTGTAAAATTATTGGGATTCAAGGTATTCCGTTTTTCAATCTCCTGGCCACGTATTTTGCCAACCGGAAAAGGGAAAGTAAATAAAGATGGGATTCTTTTTTATCATCAGGTGATCGACGAATGTTTAGCCCAAGAAATTGTACCCTATGTTACTTTGTATCATTGGGATCTACCGGATGCACTTGAGGATGAAGGGGGCTGGACTGCCTTCTCGGTAAATCATAGTTTTAATCAGTTTGTAAGATTGTGCGCAAAAGAATATGGCGATAAAGTAAAGAATTGGATTGTACTCAATGAACCTTTCGGTTTTACATCTCTGGGGTATATGTTAGGAGTTCATGCACCTGGCAAAACCGGGTTGACGAATTTCTTTTCTGCTGTTCATCATACGGCTATAGCACAAGCTGACGGAGGAAGGATATTAAGAGCAGAGGTTAAGGATGCAAACATAGGTACAAGCTTTTCATGCTCGGAGATTATCCCATATACAGAACGTGAATCAGATTTACTTGCAGCAAAGCGGGTAGATTGTCTGATGAATAGACTATTTGTTGAACCTCTGCTTGGAATGGGCTATCCTACGGCCGACTGGGAGGTATTGGAGAAGTTTTCTATTCAGCATTCGACTTGGAGACATACCGAACGCTTAACTTTTGATTTCGATTTTATCGGTATTCAGAATTATTTCCCCCTCACTATAAAGTACAATGCCTTTGTTCCGGTGGTACAGGCATGGGAGGTAAAAGCTAAAAGTCGGAAAAGGCCACATACAGCTATGGGTTGGGAAATCAATCCCAATAGCTTTTATAATATTATTAAGCAATTTTCAGCCTATCCAGGAATCAGAAATATAATGATTACAGAGAATGGGGCGGCCTATCATGACAAAGTAGTCGGTCAGAAAGTTAATGATCAGGAAAGAATAGATTATTTTCAACAGTATTTGGCTGGGGTGTTAAAGGCAAAGCAGGAGGGACTTAATATTACTGGTTATATGGCTTGGACATTGATGGATAATTTTGAGTGGGCCGAGGGTTTTAATGCGCGCTTTGGTTTGGTCTACAATGATTTTAAAACACAGCAAAGGATCATCAAGGATTCGGGGCTTTGGTTCAAAGATTTCTTAAATCGCTGATTTTTCCTTATATTAATGTCCAAGCACAGAAAGAATGGACAAGATCGTAGTATTTGAGACTTATTATAACCCTATTGAAGCCAATATTATAAAATCAAGGCTGATGGATAGTGGTGTGCAATGCTTTCTATCCGATGAGAATATGATTACCATTAATCCGCTATATACCCAGGCTTTGGGAGGGATAAAGCTACATTTGTTTGAGAAAGATGTGAATACAGCAAGAAGTATTCTTCAAGATGAAGATGTTCAGATTGCTTTAGGAGAAGCAACGGTAGATGTACCGGAATCTCAGAATAATGATATACAGAGTGATCATGTTTGTCCGAACTGCGGATCTTCCAATGTTGGTTATGTTCAGGCTACAAAAAAGCGTTTTAGTATCTTAACCATGATTGTGTCTATACTATTATTGGTTTATCCTTTTGCAGCTAAGAAAACCAATCATTGTTTTGATTGTGGATATGAATTTGAATAAAAAAAGGGGTTGCACTATGCAACCCCTTTTAATATAATCAGTTATTGATTAATCATTTTTCGCAGCAGCTTCTCTGCGAATTATGTTTAATGCACCACCTGCTTTAAACCATTCGATTTGCTGAGCATTATAGCTATGGTTAACAGAAATCTCTTCTTTAGATCCATCAGCATGGTTTAATACCAATGTTAAAGGAACATCTGGGGAGAAAGTGGTTAAGCCAATGATATCGATGCTATCATCTTCCTGAATTTTATCATAATCATCTTTGTTCGCAAATGTTAAACCAAGCATACCTTGTTTCTTAAGGTTGGTTTCGTGGATACGGGCAAAAGATTTTACCAATACTGCACGTACGCCTAAATGACGAGGTTCCATTGCTGCGTGCTCGCGGCTTGAACCTTCACCATAGTTTTCATCACCAACTACGATAGAGCCAATTCCTGCTGCTTTGTAAGCGCGTTGTGTTGCAGGTACCGGGCCATATTCGCCAGACAATTCATTTTTAACGTTATCAGTTTTATCGTTGAAGAAGTTTACAGCACCGATCAACATGTTGTTAGAAATGTTGTCTAAGTGACCACGGAACTTCAACCATGGACCAGCCATAGAGATATGATCCGTTGTACATTTTCCTTTTGCTTTGATCAACAATTTTAAGCCTTTAAGGTCGGTGCCTTCCCAAGGTTTAAATGGATCAAGCAATTGCAGCCTGTGTGAAGTTGGAGAAACAATTACTTGTACACCACTTCCATCCTCTGCTGGTTGTTGATAACCTGCATCCTCAACAGCGTAACCATTTACTGGTAGTTCATCGCCTTTTGGTGCATCCAGTTTAACCTGCTCACCTTTACTGTTGGTTAAGGTATCAGTTAAAGGATTAAAGCCAAGATCACCTGCAATAGCAATTGCTGCTACAATTTCCGGAGAAGTTACAAAAGCAAATGTATTTGGGTTACCATCAGCACGTTTAGCAAAGTTTCTGTTAAACGAGTGTACAATTGTATTTTTCTCTTGTTTCTCTGCACCAACTCTGTCCCACATACCAATACATGGTCCGCAAGCATTGGTAAAGATTTTAGCATTCAGGTCTTCGAAAGTTTTCAATAAACCATCACGGTTCGCAGTGTAACGTACTTGCTCAGAACCTGGGTTAATTCCAAATTCAGCTTTAGTTACCAAACCTTTATCAATCGCCTGTTTAGCAATAGATGCTGCTCTTGATAAATCTTCGTAAGAAGAGTTTGTACAAGAACCAATTAATCCCCATTCTACTTTAGTTGGCCATCCGTTAGCAGCGGCAACTTCTTTCATTTTTGAAATTGGTGTAGCCAAATCAGGAGTAAAAGGACCATTCAGGTAAGGCTCAAGCTCAGAAAGATTGATCTCAATCAGTTGGTCAAAATATTTTTCTGGTTCTGCATAAACTTCAGCATCACCTGTTAAATGTTCTTTTACTGTATTTGCAGCATCAGCTACATCAGCTCTGTTTGTTGCACGTAAATAACGCTCCATGCTCTCATCATATCCGAAAGTAGAAGTTGTTGCACCGATTTCAGCACCCATATTACAGATGGTACCTTTACCTGTACAGCTCAGGTTTTGTGCACCTTCACCAAAATATTCAACAATTGCACCAGTACCACCTTTTACAGTTAAGATACCTGCAACTTTAAGAATTACATCTTTTGGAGATGTCCATCCATTAAGTTTTCCTGTTAATTTAACACCAATCAGTTTAGGGAATTTAAGTTCCCATGGTAAGCCTGCCATAACATCACAAGCATCAGCACCACCAACACCGATAGCAATCATACCTAAACCACCTGCGTTTACAGTGTGAGAGTCGGTACCGATCATCATTCCACCTGGGAAAGCATAGTTTTCTAAAACAACCTGGTGGATAATACCTGCACCCGGTTTCCAGAAACCAATTCCATATTTGTTGGAAACTGAAGCAAGGAAGTCAAATACTTCTTTACTTTCTGTATTTGCTGCAGGTAAATCAATTTCTGCACCAAATTTGGCTGTAATTAAGTGATCACAGTGAACTGTAGAAGGAACAGCTACCTGTGGTCTGCCTGCCTGCATAAATTGTAACAAAGCCATTTGTGCAGTAGCATCTTGCATGGCCACACGGTCAGGAGCAAAATCTACATAGTCAACACCTCTGTTGTAAGAAGTATTCGTGTTTCCCTCCCAAAGGTGGGTATAAAGTATTTTTTCTGAAAGTGTTAAAGGTCTGCCTACTAATTTACGAGCCGCCTCTACACGGGGACCGAAGTTTGCATACACCTTTTTGATCATTTCTATATCAAAAGCCATATTTTTTAAAGATTACAGTCAGTAATAAAACAAACTAAATTAAACAATTTCTGACGGTTTTTTTGAGAATTGTTTAATTTAAAACAATTCTATGTGTGTTTTCTCATACATAAATCAAGAGGGTATCCGACACATCGGATACCCTCTTGATATTAATAACAAAATATGTGATTATTTGTTTCTTATTGTTTTGTAGAAATAGGGCTGAACTTTGTTAAATTGATTCCTTCTACAGCTACTTTGTATTCTTCTATACTCGGAATACGGCCTAAGATTGCAGAAAGAACAACTACTGGCGTAGAGGCCAATAAGGACTCTCCTTTTTTACCATCTCTATCTTCAACCACACGACCTTGGAACAAGCGTGTAGAAGTAGCCATTACCGTATCACCTTTAGCTGCCTTTTCTTGGTTACCCATGCATAAGTTACAACCTGGGCGCTCCAGATACATGATATTCTCATATTCGGTTCTTGCCGTGCCTTTAGGTAATGCATCGCTGAATTCAAATCCAGAATACTTTTGGAGGTATTCCCAATCGCCTTCTGCTTTTAATTCATCGATGATGTTGTAAGTTGGAGCAGCCACAACCAATGGCGCTTTAAATGACACTGTGCCAGTTTTTTGCTCTACATTTCTCAACATTTGAGAAACGATTTTTAAGTCGTCTTTATGTACCATACAAGAACCTACGAAACCAAGGTCTACTTTTTTATCGCCACGATAGAAAGTTAAATCCCTTATGGTATCGTGGGTATAGCGTTTAGAAACGTCTGCATTATTTACATCCGGATCAGCAATCATTGGTTCTTCAATCAAATCCAAATCAATAATTACTTCCGCATAGTATTTTGCATTATCGTCTGGCATTAGAGCTGGCTTAATACCAGTTTTAATTTCTTCGATACGTTTGTTTGCTTTATTAATCAATCCTTGAAGCACTTGGTTATGGTTGTCCATCCCCTTGTCTATCATGATTTGAATACGGCTTTTAGCAATCTCTAAAGATTGAATTAGGGTATCATCCAGAGAAATACAGATAGAAGCCTTTGCTTTCATTTCTGCTGTCCAATCGGTAAATGTAAAGGCCTGATCTGCTAATAATGTACCTATGTGTACCTCGATGATACGACCCTGGAATACGTTTTCACCATCAAATTGTTGCAACATTTGCAATTGTGTAGCATGAACAACGTCACGGAAATCCATATGTTGTTTCATCTCGCCTTTGAATGTAACTTTTACCGATTCGGGAATTGGCATGGAAGCCTCACCAGTTGCCAATGCTAACGCCACTGTACCAGAATCGGCACCGAAAGCTACGCCTTTAGACATACGAGTGTGTGAGTCGCCACCGATAATGATTGCCCATTCGTCAATTGTGATGTCATTCAATACTTTGTGAATAACGTCTGTCATTGAATGATATTCGCCTTTAGGATCACGAGCAGTAATTACACCAAAGTCATTCATAAATTTCATCAATTTAGGAATGTTTGCCTGTGCTTTTTTATCCCAAACAGACGCAGTGTGGCAACCTGATTGATAAGCCCCATCAACAATTGGAGAAATAACTGTAGCAGCCATCGCCTCTAATTCTTGAGCAGTCATTAAGCCTGTTGTATCTTGAGAGCCAACAATGTTTACTTCTACGCGAACATCAGAACCAGCATGTAAAACTTTACCAGGAGTTAGGCCTACAGCGTTTCTGTTAAATATTTTTTCTGCAGCCGTTAAGCCTTGACCTTCGATAGATACTTCTTTCGCTGGAGCAAATACTGTTGGCGCTTCGATGCCTAAAGTTCTCGCTGCAAAAGTTTGAATTTTTTTACCAAATACGATAGCATAAGAACCGCCAGCTTTGATAAATTCCATTTTTTGAGGAGTCAGTGCTTTTGAAATATTAATCAGCTCTTGATCTCCATTGTATAATTTCTGAGTCTTCGTATTGATCGTAAGAACAGTTCCGGTTTCGATAGAGTAAACTTCCTCTAAAATTGGCTCATCTTTTTCATTACGAACGACATTACCATTCTCGTCTGTTTTCTTTACCCAGTTTTTAAGGTCGATACCGATACCACCAGTTACATCAACAGTTGTTAAGAAAATTGGAGAAATACCATTGGTACCCCCAACAATTGGAGCAATGTTTACAAATGGGATATAAGGGCTAGATTTTTTTCCTGTCCAAAGTGCTACATTGTTCACACCCGACATACGTGAAGAACCCACACCCATGGTGCCTTTTTCAGCCACCAACATCACACTTTTATCTGGGTGTTGTGCTTGCAATGCCTGGATTTCCTCTTGAGCCTCGGGAGTGATCATGCACTTGCCATGCAATTCACGATCTGAACGCGAGTGAGCTTGGTTACCTGGCGACAATAAATCCGTAGAAATATCTCCAATACCAGCGATAAAAGTTACCACTTTGATTTCTTCTGGTACTTCAGGAAGTTTGGTGAAAAATTCAGCATTTGCGTAACTCTCCAATATTTCTTTAGCGATCTCATTGCCATTATTGTAAGCTTCTTTCAATCGATCTGTATCGGCATCGTACAAGTAAACTTGCGTCTTAAGAACATCTGCAGCTTTCTTAGCTTTATCTCCATTGTCAGCCAATGCGATGTCTAATAAAACTTTAATAGATGGTCCACCTTTCATGTGAGACAACAACTCGAACGCAAAATCAGACGTAATTTCTGCAACAACGGCTTCGCCTAAAATAATCTCTTTTAAAAATTGTGCTTTTACAGCGGCCGCTGCGGTAGTGCCAGGTAGGGTGTTGTATATGAAAAAATTAAGAGATTCTTCTCTGCTAAGATTGTTTACACTTTTGATTTGAGTGATGATTTCACTCAATAATTCAGCTCCATCAATAGGTTTAGGGTGAAGACCTTGAGCTTTTCTGTCTTCAATCTCCTGGATATAATCGTTATAAATACTCATCTTGGTTTGTTTATTTTTCTGCGAAAACTTTGCGGATCAAAATATCCACCAGTTCTTCACAAAAAGAATACTATTTTTGGCGTATTAACTCGTGATTTTTGGACAAAAAAACGAATTTTTTGTTTAAAACAAAAATAGCAAAAAACAACCTTTAAGTGCAATTTAGGCAGGCGATTAAGTAATTTGGAATCGTTCTAAATTGTGCTTATTGGATGTGAATCGTTCAGTGCTATAATGTTAAAAAACTGAAACCTTTATCAGTGAAATATTGTAGAAATCGTGGCAGTGCATATTCCAATCTATCGAATGCTTTTAAACTATCGTGAAAAACAACAATTGAGCCGCTGGTAGTGTGTTTAATTGCATTCCGATAACATTCCTCAGGAGAAAGATTGAGGTCGAAATCACCGGTGATGACATCCCACATAACAATTTGTAGTTTAGCGTTAGCAGTTTGAACTGGAAACTGACAATTGGAAATGGCCAACTGAATAAGTTTTATCTGTGATTTTTTTATCCTTCCATAAGGCGGACGGAATAAATTGGTTTGGGTCAATTCCTGACACATTTTAAAATTTTCAAGATAAGTCTTATCCTCAGTCTTCCAGCCTTTAAGGTGATTGAAAGTGTGATTTCCTACTTGGTGTCCTTCCTCTTTTAACTGTTTAAAAATATCAGGATGCTTCCTGATATTGTCGCCAATACAGAAGAATGTAGCCTTTGCATTGAAATCTTTTAAAGTTTTTAAAACAAAAGGTGTAACATCGGGGATGGGTCCATCGTCAAAGGTTAAATAAATAACTTTTTCTTTTCGGGTTTTATTCCATGTTAAAGAAGGGTAATACCATTTTAATAAAAATGGAGATTTGACCAGGTACATGTTCAAATGTAAGTTGTTTATCTTAATATTGTGAAAAAATTCTATGAAGACAGTCATCTCCTATAATACCTTTCCAAAGCTTCTTCTGGCTTTAACATTTGGTTTTGTCACCACTTTTGCACAAGAAACAGTTGCTCAGGAGGTGATTACAGTGCAGAGAGCAATCGAAATTACACTTCAGAATAACCTTCAGGTAACTAAGTCAAAATTGAACGAAGATTTAGCAGAAGAGAATTTAAAACAGGCGAAACTGGCCAGGTATCCGACTTTAAGTGCTGGAATTGATCAGGGGATGAGATGGGGTCGTAATAATATCAGCTCCGGAGTTTATGAAAATACACAGACTTATAGTATGAGCCCTGGAGTAAATTTTGGTGTCGATTTATTTGCTGGTTTTTCTAAACTCAACCAGATCAGGCAAAACAAAATCTTATTGGATGCAGGGAAACTTGGTACAGATAAGGTAAAGAATGATCTGATATTGCAGGTTGTGACGTCTTACATGGATATTTTATATAATAAGGATAGATTAAAAGCTGCAAAAGAACAGTTGGAAGTTGCTCGTAAACAATTAACTCAGCAGCAAGAGCTTTTGGAGGTAGGGAATAAAACACTGGCTGACCTGGCAGAGTCGAAATCGCAGGTAGCAACGGCTGAATTAGATGTTACTACAGCAGATAATGCACTGAATATATCCTTCATTTCTTTAGCCCAATTAATGGATATCCCCTCATCTACAAGGTTTCTTGTTCAGGCGCCTGATGTAGCTAAATACAGTCGTCCAACAAATGTATATGATGCTGAACAGCTTTATAAAGAGGTAATGGCAATTTTTCCTGATATCAAATTAGCAGCCTTACAAACCGAAGCCGCTAAAAAAGGAATTGATGTTGCAAAAGGTAATTTGTATCCTAGATTATCTTTTAGTGGAAGTTATGGTTCTTCTTATATTTATAGCTATAATTTACCGAGTTTTGATCCCAATAGAGCACCAAACATACCTCAGAATTTTCCATTTAAAACCCAGATAGAAAATAATGTTGGTAAAGGATTGGGATTGACTTTGAGCATTCCAATCTTTAATGGTTTGCAAGCCAAATCGAGTGTTAAAAAAGCAAGAATCAATTTATTGCAGACGCAAGCTGATGA
Organism: Pedobacter sp.; assembly: GCF_041645105.1. Lineage (GTDB taxonomy): Bacteria > Bacteroidota > Bacteroidia > Sphingobacteriales > Sphingobacteriaceae > Pedobacter. Next base: position 372,378 of record NZ_JBAZQQ010000001.1, on the reverse strand, counting down.
GCAGATTACCAAAAATAATTTGAGTAAAATTATTTACCAGTCAGTAGCAGATTTAAAAGCTGCTGAAAGCACTTATGCTTCGGCTACCAAAGCATTTGAAGCGCAAAAGGAAGCTTTTTCAGTAATCGAACAACGTTATAATGTTGGATTGGTTAATTCTCTTGACTACAGCACTTCGCTAACTAAAAAGAATACAGCCGAGATCGATATGATCAGAGCACGTTATGACTTACTTTTCAGAGCTAAAGTGATTGATTATTATTTAGGTAAACCAATTGTTTTTTAACATCCATACAGATTCACATAATATATACAAGAATGAAATTAAAAACCATATTAATCATAGTAGGTGTTGTCATTGCCCTTCTTGGACTGGGAGTTTACACGGGAAAGATTGGAGGAGATAAGAGTGAGAAAGTAAGCACAGAAAAAGTTGCGAACAGAAAGGTTATAGAAACGGTTACCGCTAGTGGAAAAATACAACCTGAAACAGAAGTGAAGCTTAGCTCGGAGGTGTCAGGTGAGGTAACGGAGCTTTTAGTGAAAGAAGGCGATATTGTAAAAAAAGGACAATTGTTAGTTAAAGTCCGCCCAGATGTGCTTAAGTCGGGTTACGACCGTGCAGTTGCTTCTTATAGCTCTCAGAAAGCTAGTGTTGCAGGTGCAGCGCAAATGCTTAAACAAGCTGAAGCTAATTTTATAAATGGAGAAGTTACTTACAAGCGTAATGTTGAGTTGTTTAATAAAAAGGTAATTTCGGCTTCGGAATTTGATGCTGCCAAAGCAGCTTTTTTAACAGCAAAAACAAATTTGGGTAGAGCAAAAGAAGAGCTAAGTGCAGCTAAGTTTAACCTGGAGCAATCTGGTGCAAATGTACAGGAGGCAAGTGCAAATCTTGCTAAGGCTACAATATTTGCACCTGTTGATGGTGTGATTTCAAAGCTTTCTGTAGAATTGGGAGATCGTATTTTAGGTACAGTTCAAAATGCTGGAACGGAGATTATGCGTATCTCGAACCTTTCGTCCATGGAAGTAAATGTAGATGTGAACGAGAATGACATCAATAGGGTTAAGGTAGGCGATAATGCAACTATTGAAGTTGATGCATTTGCTGATAAAAAATTTAAAGGTACAGTTACTGAAATTGCGAGTTCTTCTAAAGATGTTGGTACTGCAACAAGTTCGGTAGATCAGGTGACTAACTTTGTTGTGAAGGTTCGTATTCTTGCCGAGTCTTATGATAAAATTACCAGTGGAGCTAAGGATCTTCCTTCTCCATTCAGACCAGGCTTATCGGCTACTGTTGATATCGAAAGTGATATGGTTGATGGTTTATCCATTCCTATCCAGTCTGTCTTTACAATTGACAAAAAGAAAGATGATAAGAAACCTGAAAATGATGATAGCCAGGATAAACAAAAAAGCAAGCTGACAGATAAAAAAATCAAGCAATATGTTTATCTGTACAATAAGGATGAAACTGTTAAACAAGTTGAGGTAACTACAGGCATTCAGAATGATCAGTTTATCATCATTAAAACAGGACTTAAATCTGGACAGGAAGTCGTGACAGGTCCATATTCTGCTATTCAGAACAAGTTAAAGGATGGTATGAAGGTAAAGAAAGTCTCTAAGGATCAGTTGTTTGCTGAGCCTGGTAAGAAGTAGGCTTTATCAATACTTTTTAAATGAGTAAATTAGTCCCGGTTTAAAACATTAAGCCGGGATTTTTTATTTATAATGTATGATACCTAAAGTCGCAATGATTGGTGGGGGTAGTTGGGCTACTGCTATTATAAAAATGCTCACGGATAACTTTTCTGCAAAAGAGATCTACTGGTGGATGAGGAATCCTGAAGCCATTTCACATCTTCAGAAATATAAGCATAATCCAAACTATTTAAGCTCAGTTGAAATCCGTGTCCCTGAAGACAATATCTCTAATGATATTGCTTTTGTTATTAAAGAGGCGGATTATATTATTCTGAATGTGCCGGCTGCTTTTTTAAAGGAAACGTTAGAGCATGTCACACCTGATCAGCTTCAAGGTAAAAAGATTATATCGGCAATCAAAGGTATTGTGCCGGAAGAAAATCAGATCATTGGTGAATTCCTTCATCAAAAGTATGCGGTGCCCTTAGCGGATATTGTAGTGATTAGTGGCCCTTGTCATGCTGAAGAAGTAGCTTTAGAGAAATTATCTTATCTAACAATTGCTTCGATAGATGTTGGCTTAGCTGGTTTTTTTGCCAATCTCTTAAATACAAGATATATCAAAACGAATGTTTCTGATGATATTTTTGGGACGGAATATGCTGCTGTGCTGAAGAATATTTATGCTGTGGCCAGTGGTATTTGTCATGGTGTTGGTTATGGTGATAACTTTCAGGCGGTATTAATTTCCAATGCTATTCGTGAGATTAAACGGTTTGTAGATGCAGTTCATCCTATTTCCAGAGATATCATGGAATCAGCTTATCTTGGCGACTTGTTGGTAACAGCATACTCGCAATTTAGTCGTAATCGAAATTTCGGGAAAATGATTGGTAAAGGTTATACAGTGAAGTCGGCCCAGTTGGAGATGAATATGGTTGCTGAAGGTTATTATGCTGTAAGCTGTATGCATTTCATTAATAAGAAGTATAAAGTTGATATGCCGATCAGTCGTGCAGTGTACGCTATCCTATATGAAAAGCATTCGCCTCAGATTGAAATGCGTCTACTTACCGAGCAATTGAATTAAACGCAAACAATATCTTGTCTTCTATTGTTATCTGGTTGATATTAAAATCATTTGACTATGAAAACAAAGTATTTTTTAGGGTTATTGGTCTTGGCTATTTGTGCTTCACTAAGCTTTAATGTAAGTGCACAGGAGAAGAAAAAAGAGACTGAAGTAGGTAAGGCATTAGATCATACCGGAAAAGCAATTAGTAAAACAGCCACAAAAGTTGGGAATAAGACTGCAGAAGTAGCTGTAAAAGGTACAGCAAAAGTTGCAGATCAGACTTTTAAAGGTAAAATGGCTCCTGATGGTTCCGATGTATATATTGATGGTAAAAACAAAAAGTATTACATCAATAAAAAAGGTGCAAAAGTTTATTTAGAGGCATCTCAGATTAAAACAAGACCTATAACAAAAAACTAAATAGGGGTAAAAAAGAAAAGCCTCCGGAATTTCCGGAGGCTTTTTAGTATGTATTGATTGCGATTAAGATCTACGTCTTCTGTCTCCGCCGCCATATCCGCCTTCGCGTCTGCCAGCACCAGCACCAGATCTTTCTTCACGGCTTCTTCCAGAGAAATCTCTGAAACCACCACGATCTCCGCCTTCACGTCTGTTTCCGCCACCATAGCTTTTGCGTTCACCGCCTTCGCGTCTTCCGCCGTATCCGCCTTCACGACGACCACCGCCAGATCCACCACGACTACGACCACCGCCGCCACCATCGCTATCAGATGTTTTTTCGATTCTTACACCGCGGTTGTTAAATTCAACACCTTTAAAGTTGTTGAATAAAGATTCCACAGATGCATTTTCAACTTCGAAGAATGAGTAAACACCTTTAAGGTCAATTTTACCAATTCCTTTTCCGCTGATTTTACCGTTGTTGCATACAAATGATAATAAATCACCTCTTGTGAAATCATCAACAGAACCAAGGTTTATGAACAGACGAGTATAACCTTCGCTAGTTCTTGGGCCTCTTTCTCCGCGCTCACCACGTTCTCCACGCTCACCTCTATCGTCAACATTGTTCAGATCCGGTGCATTTTTGTAATACTCTAAAAAGCGGTTAAACTCTAAAGAAGCAAAACGTTTGATCACTTCATCTTTGCTTAGTTCAGCAAACTCATCCATAATGCGCGGCATGTACTGCTCAATCTGGCTTTCGTTAACTTCTACATTGTGAACTTTGTGTACCAAAGCAAACAATTGTTTTTCACAAACATCAAAACCAGTAGGAAGAGTAGCTTTAGTAAACTGTTTTCCAATGATTCTTTCAATCTGACGGATTTTACCTAACTCTTTTGAGTTTACGATACAGATAGAGATACCAGTTTTTCCGGCACGACCAGTACGGCCACTACGGTGGGTATAACTTTCAATTTCATCAGGTAAAGAATAGTTGATTACGTGAGTAACGTTGTTTACGTCGATACCACGAGCTGCAACATCAGTAGCAATTAATAATTGCATGTTACGTTCGCGGAAACGTTGCATTACTTTATCACGTTGTTGTTGAGATAAATCTCCGTGTAAAGCATCAGCATTGTAACCATCTTTAATCAAGTGTTCAGCAACATCTTGTGTATCCAATTTAGTCTTACAGAAAACTACTGCAAAAATTTCCGGATTGAAATCCACGATGCGCTTTAAAGCAGCGTATTTATCTCTTGCGCGTACTGTATAGTACTCGTGTTCGATATTTACGTTACCAGTGTTTTTGGTACCCATGGTTAACTCAACTGGTGAGTCCATGTAGTTTTTAGCTATTCTTCTTACCTCAGGAGGCATTGTAGCGGAGAATAACCATGTTTTTTTATCGTCAGGTGTAGTAGACAAAATATCATTAATGTCTTCCTGGAAACCCATGTTCAACATTTCGTCAGCTTCATCAAGAACTACAAACTTCACGTTACTGAAGTCTATAGCCTTACGGCCAATAATGTCTAACATGCGGCCCGGTGTAGCCACTACGATTTGTACACCGTTTCTAATTTCACGCAGCTGCTGCATAATGTTTGCGCCACCGTAAACGGCAACGACATTTGCACCACTGATGTTTTTTGAGAAATTCTTGATGTCGCTAGTAATCTGCAAGCAGAGCTCTCTGGTTGGGCATAAAATTAATGCCTGAGGCTTATTGCTCTTGAAGTCTATCAATTCTAACAGCGGCAAACCAAATGCGGCTGTTTTTCCTGTTCCTGTTTGGGCCAAACCAACAAAATCGTTATTGCCCTCTAACAGCACAGGAATACTTTGTTCCTGAATAGGTGTTGGATTTTCGAAACCTAAATCCTTTACAGCATTAACAACGTCATCACTTATCCCCAATTTACTAAATGGGTTTATCATGTATTATAATTTATTAAGCCGCAAAGGTAAGTTTAATTTTTGGTATTTTATTTATATGTAACTAAATAAAAATCAATCAATTAATTATCTGAGCCTGTCAGCCGACTTCAATAATTGCTCATCTTTCTTAATTCCGCTTATTGCAAGCATTGAAAAAATGATAGCAATTAAAGGCAAAAATGTCCCGGGTTCAGGAGATATTCCTGCCATCCCACCAGGTAATTGCTGCGTATTGATGCCACAAAGTACACTTAATGCAATAATTATTAAAATAGCTACCAGGATTACCTTTTTTTGCATACTCCTGTTTCTGAATAGGAATATACTGGCAAAACAAAATAATGCAGCTGCAATATTTAGCGCCATTGGAACAATAGATATTTCTGTTTTTATACCTTCAGCAGTTCCTACTTTTACATGTTGATGCAGACTAGTAGTATAAATGCGGTACTCTATATTGTCAACAGTTTTTGTTAACAGAGGTAAAAATAATAAACAAATCAACGTCAAAGTCGCCAATAAAAGCCATATAGATTGTACTCTTTGTATCATATCAGTTCAATAATTTCAACAAATATATCAAAACAGAGATACTTACCAATCCGATATCCGATTAAAAAGATAATTTTGTAAGATTGAACATGCAACGGTATTTTATCGAATTGTCGTACGACGGCACCACTTATCATGGTTGGCAAATACAGCCCAATGCATTTACTGTACAGGAATGCCTTGACAAAGCTTTATCAGTTTATTTCAGGCAGCCCATTGTTACGATGGGCTGCGGACGAACAGATAGCGGGGTGCATGCAACGCAGTTTTATGCACATTTTGATTTAAATATTGAAGTTCCCGCAGTAGAAGGAAAGCCTGTTGCTAAAGTGCCGGATCCTCTAAATGCTGTTACAGGGATCAATTCATTGCTACCTTACCAAATATCGGTAAAACGGGTATTTGAAGTAGAGAATGAAGCTCATGCGCGATTTGCTGCTACACAAAGGGCTTATCATTATCATCTCCATTTTCATAAAGATCCTTTTAAATTAAATCGTTCTTGGTTGTATAAAGGGAAACTAGATATGGAAGCAATGAATGAAGCTGCAAAGCTTTTATTGGTACATACGGATTTCTCCTGTTTCAGTAAATCTCATACGCAGACTTTTACGAATAACTGTAAAGTAGTTGAAGCTTACTTTCAGGAAAAAGATGAAGGTTTGTTATTTACCATCAGGGCAGATCGTTTCTTGAGAAATATGGTTCGGGCCATTGTTGGTACTTTGGTGCTGGTCGGTAAAAAAGAATTGAACCTGCAGCAATTTCAAGAGATTTTAGAGAGTAAAAACCGAAGTAGTGCCGGACAATCTGTACCTGCTTGTGGTTTGTATTTAGTAAGTGTTGTTTATCCTTTTGTGAAATAAAAATGTCTAAAATAACTGGTGATGCATTTAATGTTAGCTTATTGAAAAGAGTTTTTCAATATGTAAAGCCTTATCGCAGAATCTTTATTTTATCTATAATCTTAACCATATTACTGGCACTGATTGCCCCCGCAAGACCTTTTCTTATTCAGCATACTTTGGATAATTACATTATGAAGGGGCATTATAATGGTTTGCTAACGATGACCATTCTGATGCTTGTTTTGTTAGTGCTACAGGCTGGAATACAATTTAGTCACACACTACTCACTAATACTCTTGGGCAGTCTGCCATTCGTGATTTGCGGATTAATGTATTTAATCATATTTCTAAATTGCGTTTAAAGTACTTCGATAATACCCCGATCGGACAGTTGATTACGCGTACTGTTTCTGATCTTGAAACCATTGCCGAGATTTTCTCCGAAGGTTTAATTGTCATTATTGGTGATATTTTGATGGTAATTGTGATTATTGGGGTGATGGTTTATAAAGACTGGGCGCTAACCCTGGTTGTTTTATTGCCAATGCCTTTATTGATTGTAGCTACCTCCATTTTTCAAAAAGCTATCAAATCTGCTTTTCAGCAAATCCGTACTGAGGTATCTAACCTCAATACTTATTTACAGGAACATATCTCTGGGGTATCAATCATCCAGTATTTTGCGAGAGAAGAGCAGGAGTATAAGAAGTTTGTAAAGATTAATGCCCGTTATCGCGATGCAAATATTCGTTCTAACTGGTACTATTCTATATTCTTCCCGGTTGTAGAGATCATCTCGGCCATGTCATTAGGCCTGTTAGTTTGGTACGGCTCAAGAAGTATATTAGCTAAACCTTTGGATGTGACTCCTGGAATTATCGCTGAGTTTATTCTATATATCAATATGCTGTTCCGTCCAATTCGTGAACTCGCAGATAAATTCAATACCCTACAAATGGGGATGGTAGGGGCTGAGCGTGTTTTTAAAGTTTTGGATACAGATGAGTTAACGGAAAATAAGGGTTCTTTTGTTCCTGAAAAAATGAAAGGGGCAATTTCCTTTGACCAGGTATGGTTTGCCTATATTGATGAGAACTATGTGTTAAAGAATATTTCCTTTACTGTACCGGCAGGAAAAACGATTGCATTGGTCGGTGCTACCGGGGCAGGTAAGTCATCCACTATTAACATCTTAAATCGTTTTTACGAAATCCAAAAAGGAGAGATCAAGATAGATGGAGTTAAAATTCAGGATTATGAGCTAAATTATCTGCGTAGGAATATCGCCACTGTTTTGCAGGATGTATTCCTGTTCTCTGATACCATTTTTAATAACATTACACTTAATAACCCTGACATAACAATGGAAGAGGTAGTTGATGCCGCTAAGAAAGTAGGTGCTCACGATTTCATTGAACGTTTACCTGGAGGTTATCATTATAATGTGATGGAAAGAGGAGCTACGCTTTCTGCTGGACAGGCTCAATTGATTTCTTTTATCCGAGCATTGGTTTATAACCCATCTATTTTGGTATTGGATGAGGCTACGTCTTCAGTTGATACTGAAACTGAAATGCTCATTCAAAGGGCGATTGAAAACTTGATGCAAGGTAGAACCTCTATTGTAATTGCCCATAGGTTGTCGACTATTCAGAAAGCAGATCAGATTTTGGTACTGGATAAAGGCGAAATCAAGGAAATGGGAACCCATCAGCAATTGCTTAAATTGGATGGTTATTATAAAAAGCTGTATGATTTGCAATTCAACTCTACCGGAGTAGAAAAATAAACAAAAGGGGTTCGTAATAGAACCCCTTTATATTAATTCATGCGTGCTGCAGGAATTGATTTTTTACTCAGATTTTCAAGTCCGATAGCATAGCTGTCGAATTCTGCATTTAATTGCGCAGTTAAAGCTTTTTTAGCCTCCTCATTACCTTGTACCTTTGCTCTCCACATTACACTTGTTTTGCTGTCCTTAGCTTTAATGAATATGGCATATTCAGCTGATTTAATTCCTTTAGGCAGATGCGTATCAGAAAGACTTATTGCAATTAGCTTATTGTGTGCTTCACTTTGTGTAATGTTTTCAAAACGATTTCCTCCGTTTGAAAAGGTTATTTTCCTAGACATGGGGAATTTCGGATCTACAACCTCTATGGCACTTACATAACCATTTGAGGCTTTTTGCAATTGTTCATTGCTAGTGAAAATGTCCCATACCATATCCATTTCCATATTGATTTCAACATTTTTTTCTACATCCCATTTTACTTTTTGAGCGGCAGCCATTTGGGCATAGCTTCTAGTTGCAGATAAACTGGTCAGGATTAATAATGATAATAATATCTTTTTCATTTTGATAAGGTACTTAATTGTTACTTGCCAAATATTTTTTCAAGGGCTTTATCTAATGATTCGCCACGAACGTTTTTCTCAATGATGTTTCCTTCTTTATCAACAACTACCAAGTAAGGGATGCCGCTGAATAGATAAGATGCCATTACAGGTTTAGATTCTTTAGCATTGATTTGTGGCCATGTCATTCTCTCTTCACTCATTGCCTTTTTCCATGCATCTTCTTTAGCATCTACTGATACAGCTAAGATTTCCAATCCTTTATCTTTATATTTTTTGTATACTTCTTTTAAGTGAGGGATTTCCTGACGACAAGGACCACACCATGAAGCCCAGAAATCAATAATAAGGTATTTACCTTTGAAGTCCTTTGGACCCCATTTTTTACCGTTAACATCTGGGAAAGAAAAATCAGGTGCTTTTTGACCATTAGCAATTTTAGCTGTTTGGGCCATGTTATCCAATATTTCTTTTTTCTTTGCTTTAGCCTGAGTTAACCAAGGGTATTTTTTAATCAGGTTATCAAGAGTTGACATCAGCAATTCACCATCTCTTTTCCAGCTTAAGCCATTCAATGCATAAAGTACAGATGGTTGGTCTTTGTACTTATTGATTAGATATTTGGTTCTGATGTCTCTATCTACATTGATTCTGTCAAATCCTCCTTTGGCGTGATTGATCCATAATGTATCCTTAGAAAGACCAGCTTTGTATTGTTCTTGACCAACCGCAATCATGCTTTGGTAGTTCAGATAGCTTACCAGGTTTACATCATTAATCACATCATTCTCTGCTGATGTATTTTCCATATAAATGTATGGTGGGTTTTTGATTTTCATCTTAGCCGTGTCAATACCTCTTACATTTACGTGAATGTTGTCTTTATTAGCCCAGAAATCAATGCGGTCAAAATAATATACACGTACCTGGTAAAAATCTGGTTTGTCTGCAGGAACCTTAAATGAAAAGCTATTTTTAGCATCTAAGGTAGTACTGTCAATTGCCACGAAAGCCCTTTTGAACCCTTCACCTACGTATTTGCCAAGGTAAATTGGATATTTTTTTTCTGTATCTGGAAACTTAACTGTTCCGGTGAAAGTTACGGTTTTTCCTTTTTGGGCAAAGCTGCTGCTTACCATTAATAAGACGGCAACTGCCAGTGTTAAACCTTTTTTAATCATGGTGTTTTGTTTATTTATTTAAGTTAATTTTTAGTCTTTTTATTATTTAGTCTTTCATCATTGGAGGAGTCATCTGCTTTTTTTGCATAGCCTCTTTCCTTAAGTCCTTTGCCTTGTTGGCCATTGCTTCTGCCTCTGTAGTTTTACCCTGTTTTTTAAATATTCTTTTTCTTAGGTCGGCCAGTTGGATACTTGTGAAAAGGTCAGTATTATTTTTCTCTAATTGATTAGCCCATTTAGCAGCTGTATGGCTATATTTTAATGGCGCTGCGGTAACCACATCATTTGCTGCCGTTACTACAAAACCAGGTTTACGAGGGAAACTGTTATCGGCGAGTATTGACTCCACTTTTGCTGTGAACCTATCCCATTGCTTTGCAGCAGCAAATTCAATCAGGTCTAATTGTGCAAGCATGGTCGCAGCGTTAGGTGTAGGTTTAGCTTGTATTCTTCTGATGGCAGTAGCAATTTCTTTAGCTTCTTTCAGATTTGTGTTTTTCTCATAAGCACTTTTCACTCCATAAACTGACATATTTAAGCTGCGTTCGAAATACATGTTTACTTTAGCTACATCATATTTCTTTTCCAAATCGGTTTTGTGTGTATATAGATAGGCAAAAGCTTTTGAGGATGGGTTGCTCAGATATTTTAATGCTAATTCCCAGTTCTTTTTATCTAGTAAAGAAGATTCTGGTAAACCATCAAAATATGTTTTGGCAACAGTACCCATTTTGCCAGCTTCATAAGCCTTTTCCAATGCTTCCATATATGCAATGGCAGTTGTTTCGGAATGATCCCCAGCGTTAAATTTCTTAGCAAGGCCAAAAGCAGTGCTTTCAGGGTTCAAGGCTTTAGCAGCTTCTGTCATGAATTCATTGGCGGGCATGCTACCTACAATTTTGTGAACCACTTCTCCATCAGCATTGATAAATAAGTAAGTAGGGTAGGCACTAACCCCATACTGATCTTTTAAAGCAGGTCCTTCACCTTTTTCCATGTCGTATTTAACATTTAAAAAGGTTTGGTTGAATAGATTTGCTACGCTGTCGCGGGTAAAGACATCCTTTGCCATCATTTTACATGGGCCACACCAGCTGGTATAAGCATCAAAGAAAATGATCTTATTATCTTTTTTAGCGGTAGCCAATTGGGTTTTCCAGTCAGCTTCTTTAAATGAGATTTCCCGGTTTTGAGCTATGGCTTGTAAGCTGGTTAAGCAAGCAATTCCAATAAGTAGTTTTTTCATATTGATGGGTTTTGTGAGTTGGAACTGAATTTATTATCCCGGACCTAAGAGCAGTCCGGGATAATATTTTTACTATGGATTTGGTACCAGATTTGGGTTCTTCTCAATTTCTCCTGGGGGCAGAGGGTAAACCACACGTTTATCATCGGCTTTAATAGTTATTGGAGCGTTATTGAAATAGTCCGTATAATTTCTAGTCATGTCCATCCCATTTCTGAAGTAATCATAAGACGAATGTCCTTCCCATGCTAATTCCAGTCTACGTTCATTTAAGGCAGCTTCAAAAATGCTCATGTTTGCAGTAGCAAGTGTTGTGGTTGTCCACTCTGGTGCTGTAGCTCTGGTTCTAACGGCATTAAGAGCGATTAAAGCATCATTGTCATGTCCTAGTTTAGCAGATGCTTCAGCTTTGTTTAAATACATTTCGGCAATGCGAATGTATGGTGTTCCACTTCTGCTCTCTGGGCTATACACGAAACCACCTGGAGGATTAATTTGCTCAAAATTGAATTTTTTGATTGTATTCCTGCTTTTATCTGTAGTAGTTACCCTTTTGTCGTTCTCTATTGTAATGAAGTTTTGCCTTAAATCAGTAGGGTTCTGTTTTAAAATAGCCATGTAATCAGATGAAGCTCCATATTCACCGAAATTTAAGTTTCCAAATACGTCTCTTGGTGTCAGGAATTCATTAATTTGGTTACCATTGGAATTATCATGTCTGAAACTGAAAATAGCTTCCTTATTGGTTTTACTGTCTACGGCAAAAGAATTGCTATAAGCTGATCCTTGTAAAAGAGTATATTTATTGGAAGCAATAACTTTATCTGCGAATTCAATAGCTTTGGTGTTATAATCTATCTGTGGGTTAACAGGTGTGCCGCCCATATAAAGGTATACGCGTGATAATAATGCCCATGCTGTTTCTTTACTGGCATAGTTGTTTGGTTTGACTTGAGTCATTAAAGCAGCTGCTTTCTCCAGATCAGAAATGATCTGCTCATAAACTTCCTTAACTGTATTGCGAGCCGGTGCATAGTCATTAGGGATTATAGAATTTAAAGAAAGCGGTACAGCAAGTGATGTTTCGCTGTTCTGATAATATGGACGACCATATACCCTTACCATGTTAAAATACGCCATTGCACGAAGGAAATAGTTTTCTCCTTTAATCTGATCGTAGGCTGCTCCCTGTCCTTCTGGAATGGCATCAATAACTTTGTTTGTGCCAAATACAATACGGTAAGACATCCTCCAAAATGCAGTAGTTGGGCCCTGACTAGGTGAATTTGTAAAAGTATAAGCATCATCTCTGGTTTGTGGATAAGCCCGTACAACAGCATAAAGATTGTTCCCTTTTAGTTCACTTAAATTGTACCAACTCAATGCATATTGTGCATCTCCGGCTGACTTAGTTACCATAAGGGCATAATTGCCATTGGTAGCCATGGCTAATCCATCAAGTGTACTTAAAAGTTCAGTGTCGGCTTTATCATTAAATGGTCTGATGTTTTCATTGATTGCTTTCTTGCAGCTAAACAAAACCATTGCTGCAAAGCCTATATATATGGATAGTATGAATTTTCTTTTCATTGTCTGCTTCATTAAAATGTTAACTGTACGCCCAATAAGTATTTACGGCTGGCACCATATCCCGCACTGATTCCATAGCTGTTGGTGTCTCCAGCCAAACCACCCTCAGGATCAACCCCAGTGAATGATTTTTTGGTAAAAATGTACAGGTTGTCTCCACTCAGGTAAACACTTGCTCTGTTTAATTTGGCTTTGTTGATCAACTTATCAGGAAGCGAATAGCTTAATCTTACATTACGTACTCTGATATGACTGGCATCTTCCCAGTACCTGGAAATATATTGTGTCCCAGCTCCATCAGTACGGCCACGATAAATCATGGGTTCGGTAGCTTTATCTCCTGGTTTTTCCCAGATTACCTTTCCGTGTAAAGGCTTGATTTGATTGTATCTTAAGACATTATTGCCCTCTGAAGAGAAATAGGTATTTGCGGAGTTGTTATATACCAGATAATCAGCTGCAAAGTTTAGTAATACAGATAGTTCAAACCCACGGTAACCAAAGCTGTTGAGCATGCCACCATAATATTTAGGGGTGGTAGTACCTATGTTCTGACGTTGAGCATTATTAGCTTCTCCACTTAGTCCAGCTGTTATAGCATCAACTGTGTTAACGATTGTGCTTTTATATTTGTTTGTGGCGGGATCAAATTCTAAACGTTCAAACTGAGGTGCACCTGTTTGCTCATCTACTCCTAACCATTTATAAGCAGCAACATCTGCTATATCAGCCCCTTCTTTTAGTATACCTGCATATCCGTAAGAGATGTTGCCTCCATATAGTTTGGTTAATTTGTTCTTGTTAAAGGTAAGGTTCATGCTTGTTTCCCAAGTAAATTCGCCGGTAAGGTTTTTGCTGGAAAGTACCAGTTCCATACCTTTGTTTAACATAGCTCCAAAGTTTTGATATTGACTTGGTACACCAAATAATGATGATACTGCAACTCTTTGAAGTAAGTCTTGATTGTTTTTTCTGTAGAAATCAGCAGAAAAGGTTATCCTATTGAATAAACCCAAATCAATTCCCAGGTTGGTTACATATGCACGTTCCCATGTGATCTGTCTGTTTCCGAGCTGATTGATAACAGCAGCAGGATCACCTCCATACTGGTAATTGAAATTATAAAAGCTTTCTGTTAAAAAGTCTTCACCGGCAACTTTACCACTGGTACCGTAACTACCTCTTAGTTTTAAATTGGTCAGGTACTTGTTGCCACGTAAAAATTTCTCATTTGAGGCGAGCCAGGCGCCACTTAGTGAATAGAAATGTCCAGCTCTATTGTCTATCCCGAAATTGGTAGAATAGTCCATACGGTATGATGCATTTGCAAAATAGCGGTCGTCATAACTGTAGTTACCTTCGGAGAAAAGTGAATAAGATGCCCTTGAAAAACGTTCTCCACTGAATGATTTGCCACTATAGGTATTCCATACTTCTGATGCTGCAGAAGGAACTTTTACACCTGTCGGCATGTTTTTTACAGCTAATGCATTATATTCAGAGTTGTTTTCGTTGTATTCAAAACCAGCTAAACCACCTACGGTATGTAAGTTAAATTGCTTGCGTGCTGTAATGAGGTTGGAAGTCATGAAAGAATTTGAACTGTTTTTCCTTTGCGCAAGTCTTCCTTTGTCAGCTGTCCCTGTTAGGGATAAGCGGTCTTCGTAATTGTCGTTATTCGTAAACGAAGTGTTGTAGGAGTTGTTAGATGATAAAGTTAACCAGTCGAACACTTTGTATTTAGCAGAGAATACACCAACTAGCTGTTGAGATTTTGTGATGTTACTATTAAATGGTAAATCATAAACAGGGTTCTGGTAAGTGTTTGATAATACGTCTGCTCCTAATATTTTTTTAGGTGTGCCATCTTCATTGTACATGGTAAACCATGGCAATAGATAAAGTGGTGTAATTCCACTGATTGGACTTTTATTACCTTCATCAAAAATGGCGTTAACATTAGCAGTAATGCTAAGTTTTTTTGTTATATTATGATCAAGGTTCAGCTTGAAACTGTTTCTTAAAAGATCATTGCCTTTTAAAGGGCCTTGCTCGTCAAAGCGGCTTGCTCCAAAATAATAGCGTGTTTTATCTGTTCCACCAGATAAACTTACATTTACTGCTTTGTTTGTGGCATCACGGTAAAGTTCGTTATTCCAGTTTGTATAGGTGTCTAATAAAGAAGCTGCAGGTAAATATTTTGCTAAGTAGTCGTTTTCTGTTAAACCTTCATTTTTAATCTTAAAAGAGTTTATTAACATTTTACGCTGATAATCGTACAGCTCATGACTGTTCATGAATTCAAGATTGCCCTTGTATCGCTGACTGATACCAATTGTGCTGTTAACATCAAGTCTAGTTACACCTGCAACCCCCTTTTTGCTGGTAATTACCAATACACCCTGACTTGCGCGCGAGCCATATATAGCTGTCGAAGCAGCATCTTTTAATAAAGTAATACTTTCAATATCTGTTGTTGAAATGATGTCAGTAGGGTTTGCTACGTCAGCATAAATAATTCCATCAACTACAACTAAAGGGTTAAGGTTATTGGTTACACGACCAGTTGTACTACCTTGAATGGGAAGAGTCCCTTGTCCACGTACTACCAAAGAAGGCTTGCTGTTTGGGTCGCCTGAAGGTTCTGTAATATACATGCCAGCAACTTTCCCCTTTAATAGAGCGATTACGCTATTACTCGTCACACCTTCCAGTTGTTTAGCACTGAAAGTCTGTAAGGCCCCTGTAACTTCGCTTGCTTTTTTAGTGCTGTAGCCAACTACAACAGCTTCCTGCAGTTGCGCGATGGCAGGATTTAATACAATATTGATGTCTGAATCATTGCCAGCTGTAACCACCTTTTCTATACGCTTGCTTTCATAGCCTACATAAGTAAACAGGATACGGTAAGTGCCTGGAGTAAGATTTAAACTGAAGTTTCCGTTTTCGTCTGTAGTGGTAACATTATTTGTTCCATCAATTTTAACGGATACTCCTGGAAGCGGGCTTTTACCATCTGTAACTTTTCCACGAATCGGTTTTCTGGCTTCAGAAGAACTTGTCTCTGTTTTAGACTTTATAATAACCGTTTTGTTTACAATTACAAAAGTTAGCGGTTGATTACTTAATGTTTGCTGCAAGGCTTGGTCAACACTTGCATTTTTTAGTGAAATGTTAATTTTTGAAGCATTGTTCCTTAGTAAGTCTATTTTGTAAAAAAAAGAGTAGCCACTCTGTTTTTCGATTTTTTTAATAACACTTTCTATGCTTGCATCTTTTTCGATCAAGCTAATACTTTGGCTAAATGCAATTGCATTCGCCTGAAAACTTATGATTAGTAAGCATATAATTAATTTCATGACCCTTAATGCGTCTAAAATTTTATTCATATTTTTGTTAGGTTTCGTCGTAGCTATTCCGGTTCTCTTTTTTAAGAGATTCAGTATTGGTTGTACGATCTGGTTGATAATTTAATGTGGTCTATCAGGATTCATTTTTTATTTACCTGGAACATTTATCCGGGAGTGGTCGAAACACTTCCGGTTTTTTTATACAGGTAAAATCTTTTTAGTTACGATTTTACAATAAGCGTTCTCCCTTCTATTTTTAAGTTAATACCATTGAGTTCAAATATTTTTAATAATTCAGTGAGGTTTTGATCTTTAGGAGCTTTAAAGTGGAAAAGATCGTTAGGAGAGCGTCCCTCAAAAACAACATCGATGTTATACCAGCGAGATATTTGTCTCATGATGCTGCCAAGATCAGACTCGTTGAATTGAAAGTAGCCATTTTTCCAGGCTACAGCCTCCTCGGTGTCTACCGTTTGTACTTTCAAAGTGTTGTTGTTTAAAATAGATTGTTGACCCGGTTTTAATATGGATGATGTATGATCTGTTAATAAGCTTGTTACTCTTACGGCTCCCTCTAATAAGGTGCTTCTGGTCAGGTTTTCATCCGTATAACTATTGATGTTGAAGTGTGTGCCCAATACTTCAACTTCTTGTTTATCCGTTTTTACGATAAAAGGCATTTTTATATGCCGTTCATCTTTTATTATTGATGTAACTTCAAAATATGCCTCGCCTGTTAATTCAACCTTGCGTTGATCTTTGCCAAATAGTATTGGATATTTTAAAGACGATGCTGAGTTAAGCCAGATTTTACTTCCATCAGGTAGATTTACCTGATATTGCCCTCCACGAGGTGTTGTAATCGTATTGTAAGTCAGTTCAGTTGGGACTGCGTTTTTTGTGTTATGGTCAGTAATGTTGTAAATAAGTTGACCATCAGCTGTCTTGGTGATTTTTATACCTGTTTGTTCTGCCAATTCTCCATTTGTAGCACTGTCAAGGTTAATTATTGTACCATCGGCAAGTGTTAATGTTGCTTTGTTTGTCCCTGCTTGAATGTTTGCTGTGTCAGCCTGGGAGATATGATTATTCTTTTCTTTTTGATAGAAATACACACCTGTTGTAATTATCGCAACCATTGCTGCGATTGCAGTAATGTAATGATAGATAGAGATCTTTTTTGTAGTAGCTTTTGGATGTTGAGATAAGATGTTCTCCAGTATATGATCTGCCTGAGGAAAGTTAAGCTCTTTTGTACTCAGATTATCCCAGGTGCTATCTAATAAGCTTCCCATGCTATGACTATCCGGATTTTCCGCTATCATTGATAGAAATTCTTCCCGTTCCTCTTTAGTGCAGGTGTCATCAACGTATTGTTTGTACAAATGTTCAAATCTGGTATTCATGGGTTATTGTTTAAGCTCCCTTTATTATAAGGACCCATAGCTAAGCGGGTAGGAGTAACGGGAATTAAAAAAAATAAATATTACCGAGATTCACTTAGTAACGTCATCAGAATAACAACGATTCCAATGTCGGTATGTGTACTCACGTAATTGCGTAGAAAACGCAACGCGTGTTGCATATGTGTCTTTACGGTTAGTTTGGAGATGTTCAGTCTTTCAGCAACCTCATCATATTTTAATCCTTCCTGATGGCAAAGCATATAAACTAGTTTTTGCTGAGCCGGCAATTTCTCAATTGCCTGATTTAAGATTTTTTCGGAGTCTTTAAATATGATATATTCTTCAGTTTCATTATGATCTTCCTTGAAATCATCTCTCATCATCCTGCTCGTTTTAGTTTCAAGGGCTATTCTACGTAATACTTTTAAGGTGTGATTCTTAGTGAGTACGTTTAAATAGGCATCAAGATTTTTAATTTCGTTCAGTTGCTCTTCAAGTTTCCATATTTTTACAAATACTTCCTGAACAATTTCTTCGGCAAGATTTTCAGATTTGATAATTTTTAATGCGTAATGATAGACTTTGGGGCTGTACCGATGAAAAATAATACCGAAAGCATGCGCGTCACCTATAGAAATTTGGTGTAAAAGAGATTTTTCGTCATTAAAAGTCGCTTTTGTTTTGGATGGTATCATTTTATCTTTCAGCTCATCTGAACCGAATTTCTTCCCCGATGTAAAGATAAAAAAATATGTATGCACTACAAAGATGGTGTGGTGACTTCCTGTTTTTTTACAGGCGTTTGTCTTTAAATCAAAAAGCCAGGATCAATGATCCTGGCTTTTTGATTTAAAGAATAGCATTTATTGTGTAGCGAGTTCTCTCTTCCTTTTCATATGCCTTTCAAGGCTTGAACCAGTATAGTGATCATGCTTTCTTAGTTCATTGATATTTATACGGAGCTGCTGACCTTTCCGCCATAAAAAACCACCTGCTGTAAGTGTATGTCCATTTACTGCCAGATGGATATTAGTGTTGTCTACCAGTGTTTCTCTTGCAGCAGCTACACAGTTTTTATACGTTTTTATCCAGCGTCCATCAAGGTCATACTGGGATATTCCTGATCTGCTGAGGGTAATTTTTGGGTCGACTGTAATCTTCTTTCTGATTACTTTACTCCATATAAAACCGCCATAAGTCATTCCTCTGCCGTTGATTACATTTCTGATTCCATTTTTATGGACTTTAACAGCTTTGGCAGCTTCTACTGTATTTGTATAGGTTTTAACCAGGTTGCCTTCAAGGTCGTACTGGCCTATGATGTGTTGCTGTTTTGCAAGAGGAGAGTGTCCGTACCATCTTTCTTTTAGCATAGATTTCATGTCGAGTTGAGGCTCATTTCCACGTCTCCACAAGTATCCGCATGCTGTAACAACTTTTCCTGTATCTCTTGCGGCAATTGAAATATAACCTTGAGCTGTGTTCATCGCTTCGGCTGCAACCCTTGCATTTGAATAAGTCTCGATCAGTTGACCAGTTAAAGAGTATCGGCTGACGTTGTATGTGCCTTTAGCATTTTTTGTTGCTTTTATTTTTTCACGACTTTTTTGCTTTGATTCTTCGCTGAATTCGGGGAAGAAGCTTTTTCTTCTTCCTGAAGCAATCATCCTTGCTGCTTTATCTTTTGGTGTGCCTAAAAGAAGATTTTCGGCTTTTAAGTTTAGATTATTCCCGTCTTTAGGGAATACCAGAAGTTGTTTGTTGTTAAGGTCAAATGGTGAAACAAAGCAGTAATAAACAAGCCTGGCTACACTTAGGTAATGTCTTTTGTTGCCGGCAGATAATGTTATTCCGGCATATTTTGCAGAATCTCCTGTTTGCAAGTTCTTGCTTTCGGAAATTATTGTCTTAATGATCATGCCTGGTTTTTTCCTGGCTATACCTTTCTTATCGATGGAGTTTTTCTCCAGTCTACGCACTCTCCCTAGATTAGAAACCTCATATGGTGCATCCAGTTTTGGAATTGGAGCCCATAGTTCACCCGGAAGAGCATCGGGTAAAAGATTTTCGTGTGGATAATTCATATTTGGCATATTGGATGTAAATATATTATTTTAAGGCACTTGTGCGGTTAATTTTATTTCTTTTTATTTTCATTCTTCTCGGAGTCATAACATTTGAACCATATTGCTTATTTATACTTTATTAACGCTGTAGTTCTAAGTTTATTTTTTTTCATAATCAGAAATGACACGAAAGAAACAGGATTTTGAAAAACTTGCTTTTTTTGTATTAAATAAACTCGATACAGGGGTTGAATAATGAGGCGATTCTGAGCTAAAATATTGTGTTTTTGTGAGTGAGTTAATTTTATTTTGAGTTTCTAAGAAGAAATGCGTTTAGTTTCTGTTTTTTTTAGGGTCATTTTAGTGAGCGATATAGAGAGTTGAGTCGTTGTTTTGTTTCTATTTGTAAATATGGGTTAAATAAAGCAGTATTTAAAATTTTTTTGCTGTTATTTGTAGGTAAAGTTAAGCTTTGGTGACGTTTATTGCGTTGATTGGAGGTAATAAGCTGTGTTATATGGTCAACAAGAGAATATTAAAAGTCGGATTGGACTCGGCTGCTCCATTTCCGATGCATTCAGACTATAATTCTGGAAATTTTGAAGGATTTGAAGTCGATTTGCTTCAGGCTATTACTCGTCATCTGAATTTAGAAGTTCAATATGAAGTGTCCTTATGGTCTACTATTCTTGAGAAATTGTTTAAAGGTGAACTTGACCTCATTTGCTCTGCAGTAACTGTAACCTCGTCTCGTGAGCATATTCTTGAATTTAGCAATCCTTATTTATATTTTAGATTATGTGCTGTTGTAGGTCAGCAAGATGAGTATTTAACAGTTCAACATTTTAAAGGGAAGACAATTGGAGTAAGAGAGGCAACGGAGGCAGAGAAATATGTCAGGGCTAAATTTCCTGCTAATAATATAGTATATGCTGTTACAAATAAGGAATTATATAGAAAACTACAGGCTGGTAAAATTGATTTGTTAATTGATGATTCTCCGATTGCAGGTGGTTTCTTGCAAAATAATAAAAAGCTTAAAATAGGAATGTTTCTCCCTAAAACAGACTCTTCATATGCAATCGCTATGAAGAAGGGGGATGTTGCCCTTAAAAACCAGTTTAATGAAACGCTAAGCCTTCTTAAAGAAAATGGGACATATCAGCAGATTTACAAGAAATGGTTTAGTGAGATTCAGTTTTAGTCATCATTTACTACTACAGTAATATCTTTATCTAGCTTAATGCTATGTAATACCTTTGTCTTTTCGCTATAAACAATTACTTTATTTTCATCCAGGTATTGAACCAATCGGTAAGGTTCGGAAATCTGAACATATCTCCACTGTGTGTAGAACTGGTCCTGTATACTTCGCTCGTTTGGTAAGAAAGTAATTATTGCCTCTATATCAGTTGCTTCGCTAATAAAGAAGCTGCTGCTGGTTTGAAGTGCCTGTTTACCATTTTCGGTATCAGCTAGTTCTTTTAATACCAGTTGTCTGAGTTCCGATGCGGGGCGAGTAGGATTTTTATTGATTACATCTACAATGAGATTGTTTACGGCATTCTTGTTTTTAAGAAGTTTGCCGTTTCCAATGGTTAGTATTTTGAAATAGATTTTTAATGGTTTCATAAAGTAAACTGCTTATCGCATTGCTGTTGTCAAATATATAAAACTTCCGCTCTTTAAATATCTGGTTTTTTGCTCTGCAATTGCTAAAGCTTATGTTGCTGATGTCATAGGGAAATTTTCTTCGGTAATTTATGTGCTGCGTATAGCTGGAAGTTTTATCAGTCCTTGAATGGTAGATTGTCGGTGATGTATTAATGGTAATTGTTTGATTTATACCAGATACAAGGGGCAAGAAAATGATTCAATAGGAATAGTGCTAATAAATTTAATAAAATTTGGATTGCATTTGACAATCCATTTCAATTAGCTTAGATTTGCACAAAAAAATAAAGATACATGAGTGTTTTAGTAAATAAAGATTCAAAAGTTATTGTTCAGGGTTTTACTGGAAATGAGGGTACTTATCATGCTTCTCAAATGATCGAGTATGGAACTAATGTTGTTGGCGGTGTAACACCGGGCAAAGGTGGACAAACTCATTTAGATAAGCCGGTGTTTAATACCGTAAAGGATGCAGTTGATAAGGCTGGCGCAAATGTATCTATCATTTTTGTTCCACCTGCATTTGCTGCTGACGCAATTATGGAAGCTGCTGAAGCTGGGATTAAAGTTATTGTTTGTATTACTGAAGGTATTCCTACTAAGGATATGATTCAGGTTAAAGAATATATTTCTGACAGAGATTGCCGTTTAATAGGCCCTAACTGTCCTGGTGTAATCACTGCAGATGAAGCTAAAGTTGGTATTATGCCAGGTTTTATCTTCAAAAAAGGTACAGTAGGTGTCGTATCTAAATCAGGTACTTTAACTTACGAAGCTGTAGATCAGGTTGTAAAAACCGGATTAGGTATCACTACAGCAATCGGTATTGGTGGTGATCCAATTATTGGAACAACTACCAAAGAAGCTGTTGAATTGTTAATGAACGATCCTGAAACTGAAGGTATCATCATGATTGGTGAAATTGGTGGTGGAATGGAAGCTGAGGCTGCCCGTTGGATTAAAGATAACGGCACTAAGCCAGTAGTTGGTTTTATTGCTGGTCAGACTGCTCCTCCGGGACGTAGAATGGGGCATGCTGGTGCAATTGTTGGTGGTGCTGATGATACTGCTGCTGCTAAAATGAAAATTATGGCGGAATGTGGTATTACTGTTGTAGAAAGTCCAGCTGAGATTGGTGCTGCAATGGCTAAACTGTTAAAGAAATAATTACATATAATAAGATCTTCTTGTATAATTTAAAAGCTCCGGTGATATTATTTCATTGGAGCTTTTTGCTTTTATTACAAAAGGGTGATGCGTATTTTGCTTTTTCATAAACCAAAAGGCATTTTACAACGTATATTGTATAAGCTAATGGATGCAGTTATGAATAAGTCTATTAATAAAGTGTTTTTGCTTTCCGCTGTGTTGGTTTTAATGCAGTTTGTGGCCTGTGCTCAGCAACCCAAAAAAGCAGATACAAAAAATACAACAAAGAATATGGAATGGAATAAATTAACAAAAGAAGAAGAAGATGTAATTGTACGTAAGGGGACTGAATATCCGGGTACAGGGAAGTTGCTGAATAATAAGGAGAAAGGGGTGTATGTATGCAAGCGCTGCCATGCTCCTTTGTATCGTTCTGAGTCTAAGTTTGACTCCCATTGTGGATGGCCAAGTTTTGATGATGAGATTAAAGATGCAGTTTTGAGAATCCCTGACGCCGATGGCATGAGAACTGAAATTGTATGTGCAAATTGTAAAGGACATTTAGGACATGTTTTTTTGGGCGAAGGTTTTACAGCTAAGGATACACGTCACTGTGTGAACTCAATTTCCATGGAGTTTGTGCCTGATAAGAAATAATCTATTTTATTATGATATTTTTATTTGCCCGATGATAAATTGTCGGGCATTTTTTGTTTTTACGGACTTAGTTTACTTAAGTTTGCCAGCTTACCAACTCTAAAAAATATGAAGTATTGTTTATTGTTATGTGGTATGCTAATTTCTTTTATGGGTTTTTCCCAGAATATTTCAGATGACCTGGCTTCTAATGATGCTCCGGATTCATCAGTAGCAACCTCATTCAAACCATCTTCTAAATTAATCTCAAAAACAGTTTACGCAACATATTACCATCGCAAATTTGAAGGTCGAAAAACGGCAAGTGGTGTTCGGTATCGAAAAGCAAAGATGACAGCTGCACATATGAAGCTTCCTTTCGGAACTATTGTGACAGTGACAAATCCTGCAAATGGAAAATCGATAGATGTTGAAGTAAATGATCGTGGTCCGCATTCTAGAAAATTCAAAATAGATCTTTCTGAAGCTGCAGCAAAATCGCTCGGTATTTTTGGGAAGGGAGTTGCAAAGGTCGAAATCAGTTATCTTCCTGAAGAAGATTAGTGATTTTAACTTTAACTGTGTTATAGTCAGTTTCTTGAATTTATTAACACTGTTTTTTCAGATTTTCTATCCTTAAAAAGAAATAGATAACAAGTTTTTAGGGTAATTAGTGTGTCAATTTCTCCTTTTAGTGTTGATAAAAATGCCCGCTTGTTAACAACTATTGCTCGCTTATCAGTGGCTTGTACTTTATATTTGTTTACATAAAGTTCTTTAATAAACCACTCAGGATTTTTTTAATAAAGCTGTAATATTTAGTTGTTTAGGGTTGTGCGAGGATAAGATGTCTTTTAAACTTTTACAATTGAGTATGGCTGTTCTGGCTGCTGGGTTTATTGAAGCTTTATGAATCAATTTATCTTTTACCCTATTAACACAGCTGCTTATGCAAGAAGAAGAAGTATTATTAAAAGAAAACAAAGACAGATTTGTTCTTTTGCCGATTAAATACCCTGAAATCTGGGAAATGTATAAGAAGAGTGAAGCGAGTTTTTGGACTGCTGAAGAAATCGACCTTTCTGATGACCAGAAGCATTGGGATAACCTGAATGATGGGGAAAGGCATTTTATTTCTAATATTCTTGCTTTTTTTGCTGCCAGCGATGGTATCGTTAACGAAAACCTTGCGGTAAACTTTATGAGTGAAGTGCAGCTTCCTGAGGCTCGTTGCTATTATGGTTTCCAGATCATGATGGAAAACATACACTCTGAGACATATGCTCTATTAATTGATACTTATATTAAAGATCCTGAGGAAAAAGATAGATTGTTCAATGCAATTGAGACTGTCCCTTGTGTAAAGAAAAAAGCAGAATGGGCATTACGTTGGATAGACAACGGTAGCTTTGCAGAACGTTTGGTAGCTTTTGCCGCTGTTGAAGGGATCTTCTTTAGTGGTAGTTTCTGCTCTATCTTCTGGTTAAAGAAACGTGGTTTAATGCCTGGACTTACCTTTAGTAATGAGCTAATTTCAAGGGATGAAGGTTCGCACTGTGAATTTGCTTGTCTGCTTTATGGTATGCTTAAAAATAAACTGAGCGAAGAACAGGTTCATGGAATTATCAAGGATGCCGTTGAGATTGAAAAAGAGTTTGTTACTGATGCATTACCTGTTGCGTTAATTGGAATGAATGCCAAATTAATGTCTCAATATATTGAGTTTGTAGCCGACAGATGGTTACAGGAACTTGGATATAGTAAGGTATACAATGCGACCAACCCTTTTGACTTTATGGAAATGATATCCCTTCAAGGTAAGACCAACTTCTTTGAGAAAAGAGTAGGTGATTATCAGAAAAGTGGTGTGTTGACTTCTGCTGAAGATAAGGCTGCGGCATTCTCATTAGATGATGACTTTTAGTAC
Source organism: Pedobacter sp. (assembly GCF_041645105.1). Taxonomy (GTDB): domain Bacteria; phylum Bacteroidota; class Bacteroidia; order Sphingobacteriales; family Sphingobacteriaceae; genus Pedobacter. Next base: position 347,314 of record NZ_JBAZQQ010000001.1, on the reverse strand, counting down.
TTATCAGTTTTAGACGATAAGAAAATAACAAAAATTATAATTTGGTGCCTCTGTTGGATTAGCAGCTCTGAAACCCAGTACGCACTATAAATACCTGAAAAATATGTTTGTAATAAAAAGAGACGGCCGCAAGGAAGCGGTAAGATTCGACAAAATAACGGCTCGGATAGAGAAGTTATGCTATGGTTTTAATGCGGAACTCGTAGATCCAATAGATGTTGCCAAGAAGGTAATTGAGGGGTTATATGATGGTGTTACGACCTCTGAATTAGATAATCTTGCCGCTGAAACCGCAGCTTCTTTAACTACAAAACATCCTGATTATGCATTGCTTGCTTCTCGTATTGCAGTGTCTAACCTTCATAAAAACACTACCAAATCGTTCTCTAAAACGATGGAATTGCTGTATCGTTATATTGATCCGAAAACAGAAAAATCTGCTTCTTTAATTGCAGATGATGTTTGGGAAATCATTGAGAAAAACTCAGATATTCTGGATAGTACAATTATATATGACAGGGATTTTGGTTTTGATTATTTCGGGTTCAAAACTTTAGAAAAATCGTATTTATTAAAGGTTGATGGTCAGATTGTAGAACGCCCCCAACATCTTTTCATGCGTGTAGCGGTAGGTATTCACAAGGAAGATATCGATAGTGCTATTGAGACTTACAACCTGATGAGTGAGCGTTGGTTTACTCATGCTACGCCAACATTGTTTAATGCTGCTACTCCTAAACCTCAGATGTCATCATGTTTCTTATTAAGTATGCAAGATGATAGCATCGAAGGTATTTATGATACTTTAAAACAAACTGCTAAAATTTCTCAAAGTGCTGGTGGTATTGGTTTAAGTATTCACAATATCAGAGCTACTGGTTCTTATATTGGTGGTACTAATGGTACGAGTAATGGAATTGTACCAATGTTGAAAGTATTTAACGATACTGCTCGTTATGTTGATCAGGGTGGTGGTAAACGTAAAGGTGCCTTTGCAATTTATTTAGAGCCTTGGCATGCTGATGTTTTCAGTTTCTTAGACTTACGTAAAAACCATGGTAAAGAAGAATTGCGTGCGCGTGATTTGTTCTACGCGCTTTGGATTTGTGATTTGTTCATGAGACGTGTGGAAGAGAATGGCGATTGGAGTTTATTCTGTCCACATGAAGCACCAGGATTAGCCGATTGTTTTGGTGAGGAATTTGATGCTTTATATGAGCGTTATGAAAAAGAAGGCCGTGCACGTAAAACAGTTAAAGCTCAGGAGTTATGGTTTGCTATATTAGATTCACAGATTGAAACTGGTACACCTTATTTATTGTATAAAGATGCTGCTAATAGTAAATCGAATCAGCAAAATCTTGGTACCATAAAAAGCTCTAACCTTTGTACTGAAATTATAGAGTATACTTCTAAAGATGAAGTTGCTGTATGTAACCTGGCTTCATTAGCTTTGCCCAGGTATGTTATTAACGGAGAATTTGATCATCAAAAATTATATGATGTAACCTATCAGGCTACCATTAACCTGAATAAAATTATAGATTATAACTACTATCCTGTAGAAGAGGCTAGAAATTCTAATATGCGCCACAGACCTGTTGGCTTGGGTGTTCAAGGATTGGCAGATGCATTCATTTTAATGCGTTTACCTTTTGAAAGTGAGGGGGCAAAGATTCTGAATAAAGAGATCTTTGAAACAATTTACTTTGCTGCGATGACAGCTTCCCATGATTTGGCAGTTAAAAATGGTCCTTATCAAACTTTTGCGGGTTCTCCATTATCTGAAGGTAAGTTCCAGTTTGATCTCTGGAATGTAAAACCTGATAGCGGTCGTTGGGATTGGGAATCTCTCCGTGAGAAAGTAGTTAAGGATGGTGTATACAACTCTTTACTAGTTGCGCCAATGCCTACTGCTTCAACATCTCAGATTTTAGGTAACAATGAGTGCTTTGAGCCTTATACTTCTAATATTTATACAAGAAGGGTATTGAGTGGTGAGTTCGTTGTTGTGAATAAACACTTGTTAAAGGATCTTGTAGCTTTAGGATTGTGGACTCCTGCTATGAAAGACAGAATTATTTTAGCTAATGGTTCTATCCAGGACATTGCTGAGATTCCAGATTATATCAAAGAATTATATAAAACGGTTTGGGAAATTAAAATGCGTAGTATTATTGATATGGCTGCCGATAGAGGTGCCTATATCTGCCAGTCGCAATCACTAAACCTGTTTATCAATGCACCAAATACTTCAAAACTGACTTCAATGCATTTCTATGCCTGGAAGAAAGGATTGAAAACTGGAATGTACTACTTGCGTACTCAGGCAGCTTCTCAGGCAGTTAAATTTACTGTAGAGAATCAGGCTGGTAAAAATATGGAACCGGTAATTCCGGAGCATATTGAGCAAAGTGCTGAGGAGATTGTAGAAGGTCCGGTTTGTTCAATGGAAGAGGGCTGTATTAGCTGTTCAGGATAAATTGTTGAGCAGAATTTGAAATATAAAGAGTAAGGAGCAATTCTTACTCTTTTTTGTTTTAATGTATTTACAAAATGAATGTATTGATTCAAGGCTGCGCGGGCTCAGGCAGCCTGAAGGGACTGCAAACCAGACAAGGCCTTCATCAACACATTGCAATTTGTTTGCAAAACGCCAAAGCAAACTGCAGCTGGATTGTGTCTTAACATTGCATCTTGTATCTTTGTTCTTTAATTCTTATTCTATTATTCTGCAAATGGCAAAACACGAAATCATACCATGCGAACGTTGTAACACTTCAATAGAGTGTAAGGCCAATTCGTATACGAAATGCCAGTGTAGTGTGGTTCATTTAGATTTGAATGAAGTACAGTACATTAGCGAGTTGTATGATGGATGCCTTTGTGCCAAATGTTTGTTTGAGCTACAAGGAGAATATAGGGATAGTATCGCCTCATAATTACCGTTTTACTGGGAAGAGGCATCTTATGATTACTTGAGTCCGTATTTTGTTTTTTTTGGCTAACTTTGCACGAAATTATTTGTTGATAAAGAATGGCTAAAGTACAGGTTGGATTGGTACAGATGAGTTGTACCAGTAATAAGCAAGAAAATTTAGATAAAGCAATTTTAAAGGTTAGAGAGGCAGCAGCAAAGGGTGCACAAATCGTTTGTCTGCAGGAACTTTTTACTTCTCTATATTTTTGCGATGTTGAAGATTATGATAACTTCAATTTGGCTGAGGCTATTCCCGGCCCATCTACAGATGCTTTGCAGGTTGTAGCAAAGGAATTAGGTGTAGTAATTATTGCTTCTTTATTTGAGAAGCGTGCAGCAGGGCTGTACCATAATACTACTGCAGTTTTAGATGCTGATGGTAGTTATCTTGGTAAATATCGTAAAATGCATATCCCGGATGATCCGGCTTTTTATGAGAAATTCTACTTTACTCCAGGTGATTTAGGGTATAAAGTTTTCCAGACTAAATTTGCTAAAATTGGTATATTGATCTGTTGGGATCAATGGTATCCTGAAGCTTCTCGTATTACAGCATTGAAAGGAGCGGAGATTATGTTTTATCCAACTGCTATTGGTTGGGCAACAGATCAGGATGAAGAAACAAATAATGATCAATATAATGCATGGCAAACCATTCAGCGTTCACATGCTGTAGCGAATGGTGTTCCTGTAGTGAGTGTAAATCGTGTTGGTTTTGAACAGGATGGAGCTATGAAGTTTTGGGGCGGAAGTTTTGCTGCTAATGCACAAGGCAAACTGCTTTATTTAGGTTCACATGATCAGGAAGAGACGGAAGTGGTAGAATTGGATTTATCTGAATCTGATTTCTTCCGTAAGCACTGGCCATTCTTAAGAGATCGTAGAATAGACTCTTATCAGCCAATTACAAAAAGGTTTATTGACGAAGATTAAGAGAACGTTTAAGATTTAGAAATGTCATCATTTAACGAAGTAATATTTAACAGCAGCCCTAAAAAGGGGGGATATCGTTTTCCTGCTGAATGGGTAAAGCATGAAGCTACCTGGTTAAGCTGGCCACACAAGGAAGCTTCCTGGCCTGGTAAACTGGAAACTATATATGAGCCATATTGCCAGTTCATTAAGGTAGTGGCCAAAGGTGAAAAAGTAAGAATCAATATTAATGATGAAGCCACAAAAGCTTTTGCAATTGCAGAATTGGAAAAAGTAGGTGCTGATTTTAGTAATATTGAGTTCTATTTGAACCCAACAAATGATGCCTGGTGCCGTGATCATGGGCCTGCATTTTTATTAAATCCTGAAGGTACCGAAAAGGCTGTGGTTGATTGGGGTTACAATGCCTGGGGCGATAAATATCCTCCATATGACCTGGACGATGTGATCCCCACTAAAATAGCAAAGCATTTTGAATTGCCTTTATTCAATCCTGATATTGTAATGGAAGGCGGTGCGGTTGAGTTTAACGGAGCTGGTACGATTTTAACAACTACAGCTTGTCTGCTAAATGAAAATAGAAATCCACATTTAACTAAAGAGCAGATTGAACAGTATTTAACTGAGTTTTATGGTGCTGAACAAGTATTGTGGTTGGGAGATGGAATAGTAGGTGATGATACAGATGGTCATATTGACGATATTACCCGTTTTGTGAACGAAGATACTGTATTGACTGTAGTAGAAAGTAATCCATTGGATGAGAACTACCTATTACTTCAGGAGAACCTGGAAACGCTAAAAACAATGCGATTATTAAACGGTAAACCTTTGAATATAGTGGAGTTGCCTATGCCTTCGCCTGTTATTTATGAGGATACTAGGCTTCCTGCTTCTTATGCAAATTTCTATATTGCAAACTCTGCAGTTGTTGTTCCTACATTTAGGGATGTTAATGATGAGAAAGCTTTAGAGATTATCAGAAGTGTATTCCCTGATAGAAAAGTAGTAGGAATAGATTCAACAGATATTATCTGGGGATTGGGAAGCTTTCATTGTTTAAGTCAACAGGAACCAGCAATAAAGAAATAAATAGATCATAACTAAACATATATGAAGTTACTAGAAGGAAAAACAGCACTGATTACAGGTGCTTCTAAAGGAATAGGCCGCAAAATAGCGGAAAAATTTGCTGAGCAAGGAGCCAACGTGGCTTTTACTTACTTATCATCCGTAGAAAAAGGACAGGCTTTGGAACAAGAGCTACAGAGCTTTGGTACTAAAGTGAAAGGCTATCGTTCTGATGCTTCTAAATTTGATGAAGCAGATCAGTTGATCAATGATATCGTTGCCGATTTTGGTACTTTGGATATTGTTGTGAATAATGCTGGTATCACGAAAGACGGTTTATTAATGCGTATGAGTGAGGAAAACTGGGATGATGTAATCAATGTGAACCTTAAGTCTGTATTTAACGTGTGTAAGGCGGCTTCTAAGGTAATGATGAAAGCACGTAAGGGTTCTATCATCAATATGAGTTCTGTTGTCGGTGTGCAAGGGAATGCAGGTCAGGCAAACTATGCAGCTTCTAAAGCGGGTATCATTGGGTTTTCAAAATCATTGGCTAAAGAATTGGGTTCACGTAATATCCGTACCAATGTTGTAGCACCAGGTTTCATCCGTACGGAAATGACTGATGTATTGGATCCTAAAGTTGTTAAAGGTTGGGAAGAAGGTATTCCTTTGAAAAGAGCAGGTGAAACTGAGGATGTGGCAAATGTTTGTGTATTCCTGGCCTCAGACATGAGTTCTTATGTAACCGGACAGGTATTGTCTGTTTGCGGAGGAATGTTATAAAGATTTTTTCTATTAATAAAGGCGCTCAATTGAGCGCCTTTATTATATTATATCATTTCTAATTTTATTACATATTTACCTTTGATTTGCTTGACAGATGGTACTTCTTTATGTTTTTCGAAATAGGAATATCCAGGCTGTAAGTTTTTCCAGAAAGCTACTTGCCCTGGGTACTGGGCAGCATATTTTTTTAGGTTGATATCAGTCATTTTAAAAGGGAAGATGTGTACAGGAATTTGTTGCTGACCATTATTTCTGGCTTCTACAGCCAATACATATACTTCTTTAATCTTTTCATCCGTTAATGGAATGCAACCGATGGTAACACGGTCACCGTGAATGTAGATGTCGTTTCCAGGGTTTTCGTTACCACTTCTTTGCAAATCAACATTGTTTGGGTAGTTTACTCCTAATGATAGGTAAAAATTACTTTTAGGATTAAACACGTTGATATTATAAAACCCTTCTGGAGTCTGCTTGTCCCCCTGTTTTACCTTTGGTCCGAGCGTACCTGAATGTGCACTGAAATTATAAGTTTTAAAGAGTTTGTATTTTTTCTGAGGCTTATTCTGTAGCCAGACTTCCAACTTTCCTTCGCTTTTGTAAGCTAGAATGTACATATTAAAGGCTCCTTTTATAGCTTCATTTGATAGTTCTTTCTTAAGGATATTCCATTTTTGATCATAAGCAGTCCGTACCCTTTCGAATTTTAATTGCTGATCTTTAAAACTAGATTGTGCCAGGGCTGAGGTCGTCATAGTAAATAATAAAATGAATTTTAGAAAGCCTTTCATATTTTTTCGTAATAGGTAGAACAAACTTAAATAAAATGGCTAGCAGTTTATTTTAAATTTTAGCATCTTTATCCAAATACATATATGGGCGATTCTTTTAACGGATATACTATTTTATTGTTACTGGCTGCTTTGCTGATTGGGCTGGTATTTGCATGGTTGTTATATCGTAAAACACCCCAGCTTGATAAAAGATTGCGCTATGGACTGGCTACTGCTCGTGTTATTGTCATAACTTTAATTGGCTTTTTGCTCTTTGCTCCCTTGATTAGAAGCGTTTCTTATAAGCCCGAGAAACCTATTATCTTAATCGGTCAGGATAACTCATTGTCTGTCGGCAACATTAAACCTGGGAACTTTAAGCAGCAACAGTACGAAGAAAAAATGCGACAGCTGGCTGCAGAATTGTCCGACGAATATGATGTAAAGATTTATAGTTTTAGTGATAGTATAAAAACCGGTTTTGATTTTTCAAATAATGGGATGCTAACCAATGCAGCTCAACTAATTTCGAAGTTGAATGATGAATACATGAATAGAAATGTTGGTGCTGTAATTTTGGCTTCTGATGGGATATTTAATCGGGGGGGAAGTCCACTTTATGATCTGAATAAGCTAAAGGCGCCTGTATATACTATTGCAATGGGGGATACTATCCCTAAAAAGGATTTGTTGATTGCCAATGTAAATCACAATAGTCTGGTTTATTTAGATAATGATTTTACAATCGAAGTACAGGTCCAGGCATATGAGGCTAATGGTGCAGAAAGTATACTCTCTGTAATCAAAGATGGGAAAAAGGTTCAGGAGGAAAGAATTTCTATAAACTCTAATGCTTTTGTAAAGAATATCCCTGTTAAACTTAAGGCTACAAAAGTAGGCTTGCAGAAGTATACTATACAATTGAGTCCGATAGGGAATGAAATTTCGGTAAAGAACAATACACAGCCTGTTTTTATAGACGTAATTGATGGGAAGCAGAAAGTGCTGATAGCTGCTGCCTCTCCTCATCCTGATATTACAGCGCTTAAACAAGCTATAGAACTAAATAAGAATTTTGAAGTTAAGGTATCATTTGTAGACGATCTGAATACTATAAAATTGAATGATTATGGCTTGTTAATTTTGTATCAACTACCCCTGACTTCAAGCGACGCTGCTGTATTTCAGAATCAATTGAAAGCAACAAATGTCGCCGTCTGGTATATTTTGGGTGCACAAAGTAATTTGAATTTGTTTAATCAGTTTCAGAAACAAATAAATATTAGTGGGAATACGAGCACTATTCAGGAAACATTTAGTGTCTTGAATACCGGCTTTACTGCATTTGATTTAGATCTTATGATGGTTAAGCAAATTGAAAATTTTGACCCTTTGTCGGCCCCACTTGGTAAAGTGTTAATAAACGGGAATAGCTCGGTAGTATTAAAACAACGTATTGGGAAAGTTAATACAGATTATCCACAGTTGTTCTTTATGCAGGATGATGGCCGTAAAACTGGTTTTTTAATAGGTGAAGGACTATGGAGATGGAAACTTTCAGAGGCTGGGGAAGCTCAACAGGGAACTAACGTTTTTAATAGCCTAATCTCAAAAACAGTTCAATATTTATCTGTTAAGGATGATAAGAGAAAATTTAAAGTTTATACTACAAAAAACACCTTTGAGGAAAATGAAAATATAATCCTTAATGCGGTGTTGTATAATGAAAGTTATGTTCCAGTAAATACGCCAGACGTGAATGTGCTGATTAAAAATGAAGCAGGTAAGGTGTATAAGTTTCTGTTCTCCAGAACTGATGCTGCCTATCAGCTGGATGCGGGAACATTGCCGGCGGGAAATTACAGTTATGTGGCCAAGACCTCTCTCGGTAATACCTCCCATACCGCGCAGGGTATGTTTTATATTAATTCTATGATTGCTGAATACCAGCAAACTGTAGCCAATCATCAATTGCTAAATACAATGTCGGCACAGACAGGAGGAAAAATGTTTATGCCACAGGATTTGTTAAATCTCAAGGATGCCATTAAAGGCAACGAGCAGATTAAAACATTGACTTATGAAGACCGCAGGTACGAAGAATTGATTAATTTTAAATGGTTGTTTGCATTGATTATGGCATTACTCACTATAGAGTGGTTCTTCCGTAAAAGAAGCGGTGAAATTTAGTTATATTAAGGCTATGCAGATTGATACAATGGAAACCATTGAAACGCTTGGAACGATTGCATTTGCAATTTCGGGAACCTTTGCAGCTATGGAGCGGAGATTAGATCCCTTTGGTGTGCTGATCATTGCTTTTGTCACCTCTATAGGGGGAGGAACTGTTCGTGATCTTTTGATTGGCGATACCCCTGTAGCATGGATGAGAGATGTGAATTACTGTCTGCTGATTTTGGTTACAAGCTTAATGACCATATTTTTTAAGACTCATATTAAAAAGTTTAAGGTTACCCTTTTTCTATTCGACTCCTTAGGACTTGGCTTGTTTACAATGCTGGGTATTCAAAAGGGGATTATGTTTGGACTGAGTCCAGGGATATGTGTCGCATTAGGTACTATCACAGGCTGTTTTGGTGGGGTAATCAGAGATACCTTGCTCAACACCATTCCTTTAATTTTTCATAAAGAAATATACGCTACGGCTTGTATTTTAGGAGGGATATTATTTTATGCTTTAAAGTATTTTAATCTTAAAGACGATGTAGCAACTATATCGGTTATTGCCTTTATATTTTTGCTTAGAGTAGTAGTTGTTCGCTTTAAACTTGCTTTACCAAAGTTTAGCTATTAGTTTTTTGGAGCTTCTTTAATGATCACAAAGACATCTTCATTGTCTTTTTTCATAAAGTATTTTTCTCTCGCAAATTTTTCAGCAGTGTTTAAATTGGTGTTCAACTCGTTCAGATCTTTTTTAACCAGAGAGATTTCTTTTACATAGAAGTCTTTTTCTTCTTGAAGTTTGTTTACTTCTGATCTGTATTCATATTGAGAAACCATATCATTTCTGTCAAAAAATAGCATCCATACTGCAAAAGCTGCTACAGACAGAAAGTATTTATTACGTAGAAGATCAAATATGCGATTCATAATAATCAAAGATATAAAAAAGAAGATGATTTTTTCTTTAAGCAGGATGCAAAATAAAAAACCTCCTTGTAATTGGATCACAAGGAGGTTTTCTGTAAAAAAAATGGTATAAATTATTTTATAGCATATTTAAAGTTTTTGCCAATAAATCTTGCGGCGCCACCTAATTCTTCTTCAATACGTAATAACTGGTTGTACTTTGCAATCCTGTCAGAACGTGAAGCTGAACCTGTTTTAATCTGTCCACAGTTTAAAGCAACAGCAAGATCTGCGATAGTTACATCTTCAGTTTCGCCAGAACGGTGAGACATTACAGAAGTATAACCATTAGTTTGTGCTAATGAAACTGCATTGATGGTTTCAGTTAAAGAACCAATTTGGTTTACTTTTACTAAAATAGAATTTGCAGTATCAGAGTCGATTCCTGTTTGTAGTCTTTTCACATTCGTTACAAACAAATCATCACCAACAAGCTGAACACGGTCACCGATTTTCTCAGTTAACAATTTCCATCCCGCCCAGTCATCTTCGTGCATACCATCTTCAATAGAGATGATTGGATATTTTTCAGTTAAAGAAGTAAGGTATTGAGCTTGCTCCTCGCTGCTGCGGATAGCGCCTTTATCTCCTTCAAATTTAGTGTAATCGTATTTGCCATCTTTATAAAACTCAGAAGCTGCACAGTCAAACGCTAAAGCGATTTGCTTACCTGGAGTATATCCTGCTTTTTCAATTGCTTTTAAGATAGTCTCAACAGCATCTTCAGTACCTTCAAAAGTTGGTGCAAAACCACCTTCATCACCTACAGCTGTAGAAAGACCTCTATCGTGTAAAATAGCTTTTAAGTTATGGAATACTTCAGTTCCCCATCTTAATGCTTCAGAGAATGAAGAAGCACCAACCGGCATAATCATGAACTCCTGGAATGCGATAGGAGCATCAGAGTGAGAACCACCATTAACAATGTTCATCATTGGAATAGGTAGTGTATTTGCATTAACGCCACCGATATAACGATATAACGGTTGACGACTCTCTTGAGCAGCAGCTTTAGCAACAGCTAAAGAAACACCTAGAATTGCATTTGCACCTAGTTTTCCTTTATTTTCTGTTCCATCTAATTTGATTAGTAAGTTATCGATTGCAACTTGCTCAAATACATCCACACCTCTTAATTCAGTAGCAATGATATCATTTACATTGGCAACAGCTTTTAAAACGCCTTTACCCATATATACAGCTTTGTCATTGTCGCGAAGCTCTACTGCCTCGTGAACACCTGTTGAAGCACCTGAAGGTACTGCAGCACGACCAAGAATGCCATTTTCTGTAATTACATCTACTTCAATTGTAGGATTGCCACGGGAGTCAAGTATTTGCCGCGCATGAACATCGATTATTAAACTCATTTTTATCGGTTTTTATTAGTAAAATGGTCTTAGTGTATAAAGTACAATTACTAAGACAATATCCAAAGGTATAATAATTTTTAAATTATAAGCAAAAAAGGGCTGTAATTACTTACGGCCCTTAAGTTTAATGTTTTTATTTATGATTAAGCAGTCTCAGAATCAGCTGCAAAAAATGCTTTATATACTATCCCTGCTAAAATTGCACCTGCAATGGGAGCTACCCAGAATAACCAAAGTTGACCTAAAGCTTCACCACCAACAAAAATTGCCTGACTGGTACTTCTTGCAGGATTAACAGAAGTATTGGTTACAGGGATGCTGATCAGGTGGATTAGGGTTAAGCATAAACCAATTGCCAATCCTGCAAAGCCCTTTGGTGCTCTGCTATCTGTTGAACCTAGTATGACCAATAGAAAAATAAAGGTCATAACCACTTCACATACCAAGGCTGCTACCATGCTGTATTTACCCGGAGAAAGGTCACCGTAACCATTACTGGCAAAACCACCAATGGAACTTCCATTTCCAGTAGCAATCACATATAAAATCCCGGCTGCGACAATACCACCTAAAACCTGCGCTATAATATAGCCAATAAGATCTTTGCTTTCCATCCGACCGGCAATCCAGCAGCCAACTGAAACTGCCGGGTTCAAGTGTGCCCCTGAAATATGTCCGATTGCGTAAGCCATTGTTACGACAGTTAATCCAAATGCCAGGGCAACACCTAAAAAGCCGATACCTGCGTCCGGATAATTACAAGCCAAAACGGCACTTCCGCAACCGCCTAGTACCAACCAAAAGGTACCAATAAATTCTGCTGCTAATTTTTTCATAAGTAGAAAGTTGTTTGTTAGTTATAGGTTGAATTCATTAATTTATATAATGAATTTAACTACAAAAATCTAATTATCCTAATGTGAATATTTAAGCAGTAAAGAATGTTATTCCCACTTAAACACTTTAACAGCAACGGCATAGATGCCAATTCCCCAAATGGTCATAATCAGTATCTGATGTTTTACGTCCCATAAGCCAGCACCCTCAAAAGCAACTTTTCTCATTGCGTCATTCAGGTAGGTTAGAGGTAATGCTCTACTGATAGGTTGTAACCATGATGGAAAAGCATCGATAGAAAAGAAAGTCCCTGATAATAAGAACTGAGGTAAGGTAATAATATTAGAAATGGGAGGGATGGTACTTTCACTTCTGGCAACTCCTGACACGACAAAGCCAAAGCCCATAAAAACTATCAAACCCATAATAGAGAGCAGCAACATATTTAATACTGTTACCGCACCATTGATCAATGTGAATTCAAAAAAGAAATGTCCAAGAAGGATGATAAAAAGCGCACCTAACAATGCAAATCCTATCCTGGCTATTCCTTCGCCGAATACAATGCTGGATCTACGTACTGGTGTTGCAAAAAAGCGTTTAATAACCAGATTCTGACGTAGATTAAAAAATACAAATGCTGTTCCAAATACCCCTGTACTCAACAACGAAAAGCCTAGCTGTCCTGGGAGTATAAAATCTATTGTGCGGTATACACGCCCCTCAACAGTACTTTCGTGTAATTTTGCGATAGCAGGTTCTGTGTTTTGGGTATTGATGGTATAAAGCATATCATGCAGTACAGATTTAAAAATACTTCCTTTGTCGATAGAAGCAGAAGTATACTTAACATCGGCAAGATAGGCAGGTTTGCCTGCCTCATTCCTTTGTACAGATATCACAGCGTCAATTTGCCCTTTTTCTAAACCTGTTTTTATCTCCTCAGGAGTCTTGTCAATTAATACGTGTACAAGGTTGTTGCTTTCCAATGCATTTACAACTGGATTATCCAGGTCTGAGCCAGGCGCAATGGCTACATCGACTTTTACACCTCCACCGCCTAAAAATCCAAATACAAGGATAAAAATCAGGGGAAATGCAAGGGTGAATACCACTGCAGAAGGGCTCCGCATAATGGAACGAAAACTTGCTTTGGCAAGTGCTAGTGTAGCTTTAGTATGATTGTAAGGTTTACTCATGTTTATTTTAATTATCCTCCCGCCATTCTTTACCGGTAAGGTTGATGAAAACATCTTCCAGATTGGCTTTTTTAACTTCCTTTTTTCTTTCAAAACCACTGTTTACCAACTTGTCTATTAAATTGTCAGGTGTATCCAGGGCTATGATTTCTCCACGTTCAACAAATGCCACTCGATCACATAATTGTTCAGCTTCATCCATGTAATGTGTGGTGAGCACAACCGTTGTTCCATTGTTTCTGATATGGATAATCAGATCCCATAAATTGCGACGTGCCTGTGGATCAAGTCCTGTAGTAGGTTCATCAAGAAAGATGATTTTTGGAGAATTGATAAGTGTGGTGGCAATAGAAAAACGTTGCTTTTGTCCACCAGAAAGTGCTTTGTATTTAGCTTTTGCCTTATCCTGAAGGTTTACCTTCTCTAACATTTCCATAGGCTTAATGTCAACCCCATATAAGCCGGAGAACAGTTCCATTAGTTCTACAAGGTTTAAGTTTGGGTAATATCCGGCAGCTTGTAGCTGTACACCTATGATCCTTTTGATTTTATTAGCTTCTTTATCTACAGAAAAACCATCAACAGTGATTTCACCTGAAGTTTTCTCACGCAGGGTTTCAATAATTTCTAAAGTTGTGGTTTTTCCGGCTCCGTTTGGGCCGAGGAGTCCAAAGATTTCATTTTCATACACCTCAAAGCTAATGCCTTGAACTGCGGTGAAATCTTCATATTTTTTTACCAGGTTTTTAACACTGATAATGGCATTTCTATTGTCCATGTTATAAATGTAAGAAGGTTCGGCCAAATAGAAAATGCTATTTTGCCAAACCTCCTAAAATGTCTGTAATATGATATTTTGATCAGGTAAAAAGAATTACCAAGTCAGTTCACCATTAATCATATCGATGAAGTCATCGAACAAGTAACGAGAATCATGTGGGCCTGGAGAAGATTCAGGGTGATATTGAACCGAGAATGCTTTTTTACCTTTTACACGAATACCTTCAATAGATTTATCGTTTAAATTGAGGTGTGTTACTTCTACTTTATCTGATTTTAGAACCTCATCTGGAATTACTCCAAAACCGTGGTTCTGAGAAGTTACTTCGCAATGATTTTTAATGATATTTTTAACAGGGTGGTTTAAACCTCTGTGTCCGTTAAACATTTTCATTGTTCCGATACCATTTGCTTCAGCCAACAACTGGTGCCCTAAACAGATACCGAACATTGGTTTATCCGCAGCTAAAATGCTTTTAACAGTTTCAATTGCATAAGGCATTGCCGAAGGATCGCCAGGGCCGTTTGAAATGAAGTAAGCATCAGCGCCCCATTTTTCCATTTCTTCGAAAGTTGTTTTAGCAGGGAATACCTGTACATAAGCATCTCTCTTTTCAAAGTTGCGTAAGATATTCTTTTTGATTCCAAGATCAAGGGCTGCAACTTTATATTTAGCATCCGGAGAACCGTAGAAGTAAGGAGTTTTTGTAGAAACCTGTGAAGACAATTCCAGACCATCCATTGATGGAACTTCAGCAAGCTTGCTTTTTAACTCTTCAAGATCAGTAATTTCAGAAGAGATAATAGCATTCATTGCACCTTTATTTCTGATGTGACGTACCAATGCACGAGTATCAATATCAGAAATACCGACAATGTTTTCATCCTGAAAATAATCCTGGATAGACTCAGAAGCTTCCTTACGACTAAAACCGATGTTGTAGTTTTTACAAACCAGTCCTGCTATTTTGATACTATCTGATTCGATTTCTTCTCTGTGTATACCATAATTTCCGATATGGGAATTGGTAGTTACCATAATCTGTCCGAAATAAGAAGGATCTGTAAAGACCTCCTGGTATCCTGTCATTCCTGTATTGAAACAGATCTCGCCTGTGGTTGTGCCTATTTTTCCGGCAGCTTTACCATAATATACGGTGCCATCGGCAAGTAACAAGATAGCTGGTAACTTGGTGTAATTAGTCATTGTAGTTATAATCAGAAATAATTGGTGTAAAAAAAGAGAAAAATGAGGATTTGACTACGGTTTTAAACCCGATTACGTTGTTAACAAAAATGCTGTTAAGTAACTCATTCATTTCGGAGTACAAAGGTATGTTTTTACAGTGTTTTATTCAAGATTTTTTTGAGATTTCCTAAAACTATTATAATCTAGGCAGATAATAGCCATCAGAGTGTTTCATACCAAGTATAATATCAATATAATTTTCAATAAAAATCCCTTTACTTACGGATGTAAAGACTAATTTTGCTCAACAAAAAACTATAAAAGTATGTCGGTAAATAAAGAAGTAAAAAGAATCACTACTCATATATTACAGGAGATGAAACAACGTGGAGAAAAAATCTCTATGTTAACTGCATACGATTATTCTATGGCTACGATTCTCGACGATGCAGGTCTGGATGTATTGCTAGTGGGCGATTCAGCTTCTAATGTTATGGCAGGTCATGAAACCACACTACCCATTACATTAGATCAGATGATTTATCATGCACAGTCAGTGGTTAGAGGAGCTTCCCGCTCTTTTGTAGTCGTAGATTTACCTTTTGGTTCATACCAGGGTAATTCTAAAGAAGCCTTAAACTCTGCAATACGTATCATGAAAGAATCTGGTGCACATGGTGTAAAGTTAGAGGGTGGAACAGAAGTAGTTGATTCTATACAACGTATTATAACCGCAGGTATTCCGGTAATGGGGCACCTTGGACTTACCCCTCAATCTATATATAAGT
This sequence comes from Pedobacter sp., assembly GCF_041645105.1. Taxonomy (GTDB): domain Bacteria; phylum Bacteroidota; class Bacteroidia; order Sphingobacteriales; family Sphingobacteriaceae; genus Pedobacter. The sequence goes on along the minus strand of NZ_JBAZQQ010000001.1, from coordinate 331,452 downwards.
TTGGTACCTATACCGTAAGAGCTAAAGGTGAAGCTGAAGCAGAGAAATTGAGAACCGATGCCCTGGCATTGCAGGAGGCAGGTTGTTTTGCAATAGTACTGGAGAAAATCCCAGCGTCATTAGGTAAAGAAGTTTCGGAGAGTCTACATATTCCTACTATTGGCATTGGTGCTGGTGGCGATTGCGACGGACAGGTTTTGGTTGTAAATGATATGATTGGATTGACAAAAGGATTTAAACCTCGTTTTTTACGTCAGTACCTTGATTTATATGAAGGAATAAAAGAAGCGGCGCAATCTTACATCAGAGATGTTAAAGGCAATGATTTTCCAAATGAAAAGGAGCAATATTAATAATGCCTGTAACAGATAAGGACATACTTTACGAAGATAATCACCTGATTGCCGTGATGAAAAGGGCAGGAGATATTGTACAGGTAGATGAAACTGGTGATGAACCATTGGATGAGCAAGTTAAAAAATACCTTGCAATCAAATATAATAAACCCAATAGTGCATTTCTGGGGGTTGTCCACCGATTGGATAGGCCTGTGAGTGGCGTTATACTATTCGCTAAAACAAGTAAAGCTCTGGAAAGAGTAAATGCATTATTTAAAAACCGGGAGGTTAAAAAGACTTATTGGGCTGTAGTACGTAACAGACCTGCAAAAGCATCTGGAACGTTAGTTCATTGGTTGATTAAAAATCCACAAAAAAATGTAGTAACTCCTTATAATACAGAGGTGCCTGGAAGTCAGCGTTCTGAATTGAGTTACAAGCTTATTGGCGAATTAAATGGTTATTACTTAATTGAGGTAGATCCTTTAACTGGTCGTTCTCATCAGATTAGAGTACAATTATCAACCATGGGCTGTCCGATTGTAGGGGATAATAAATATGGTTATCCTCGCGGTAGCCGTAAAGGCAGTATTTGTTTACATGCCAGAAGACTACAGTTTATTCATCCGGTTAAAAAGGAGCCGGTAAACATATTTGCAAAGCTGCCAGTAGATGGTTTTTGGGAAAAGTTTGAGGGATTTTGATAAATCCCTTTTTAGTTTTAGCTCTTACAAACAAAGAATCTGAGTAATTATGTTTAGTCGCAATTCGTTTTAGTGAATACCATAGCTGGACTAAATTTTAAAGTGGAGCGGTCTTTAAAAACCATTTTACCTCCTTTTTCCATTACTTCTCCATAGCCTTCGTAAATATTACCATCGACTCTTTTTACAAATACAACTTCCCGTATTGATCTCATACCTTCAGAATCAAATGTATATTCAGCAATAATGGTATCACCTTTCATTTCACCAGCAATTGTTCCTGAATTACGATCTTTTTCAAATAAATTGTAATTAAGATTCCCGGTCAGTTCTTCACCTTCTATGTTTATTTTAAGGGAAGCTGTATCCCTGTTTTTAATATATTCATAACAATCACTACTGCTTGTTTTAGGAGTTGAAGCTGTAAAAGTAGTATCACGTGCTATGATCTCGGTAGTGTCACTAGCCACCTTAGATTTGTTTTCATTAGTGCATGAGGCAGCTATCATTCCAATTAGTGCTAATGCGTAGATCGATGATTTCATTTACTAGGTTTTAGGATGAATTTTTATTATTTTTTATCAAATGACAACAAATTACTTAATTATTTGTTTCAAAAACTGAGCTGTAATTGTATTTAATTCAGAAATTATATATATAATTGGTTAGCTGATTCGTCGATTTAACGTATCATTGCTTAGTAAAAAAACTTAAAACGTGGAAAATAGTACCTCACAATCTGATTCTTCAAACCAACTTCCATTTTATAAACGTAAAGCATTTATTTATCTTTCAATAGCTTGTATCGCCTTAATAACTACTGGGATAGCTGCCATGTTTCATAAAAATTATCCTGGTGTAAAACTAAAAGATATAGCTGCAGAGTTGATCAATAATGATGTGCCTCCAGGAGGAAACAGGGCTGTTTTGACGATAGCAAGTGGTAGGACGATTGTTCTAAATGAGGCCGCAGATGGTGATTTAGGAGAAGAATCAGGCTTGATATTCCGTAAAACTGGAAATGGCGAGTTGATGTACGAAGCCAGCCCTGAAGTTACAGGAAATCTAAATGAAGATTTCCATACGATTACGACGCCCAAAGGAGGAACTTATCAAATAACCTTGCCAGATGGGAGTAGGGTATGGCTGAATGCCGGATCAAGACTTACATTCCCGCTAAACCTTGTTCACAACAAGGAAAGGAGAATAGAAATAAGTGGCGAAGCTTATCTTGAAGTAACAAATGGAGCAATGCACCCCTTTCGTGTAAGTACAAACCATCAGTTGATAAAAGTCTTGGGTACGCATTTTAACATCAATAATTATACTGATGATCATATTGCAAAGACAACACTTCTTGAGGGTAGTTTAAAGATGAGAGCATTTGGAAAAGAAGCGACCTCATCAGAAGATGTTATTCTAAAAGCCGGACAACAAGGGATTATAAAACGGGGGGATATAAATATAGTTAGGGCCGATACCGCTGAAGTATTAGCCTGGAAAAATGGGCTGTTTATATTTAAAAATGAACCTTTGGAAAGTATCATGAAAAGTATTTCTCGCTGGTATGATGTAGACGTGGTTTATCAGGATATTGATACCAGTAAAACATTTGATGTAAAGATCTCTCGTTTTGAACATGTATCGAAAGTATTAAGCTTGTTGGAAAAGGCAGGCGGGATACATTTTAAGATGGAACCCGGAAAGATTATAGCAATGAAATAACCTAAAAATACCCCGATGCACGAACAGTTTGAAAAGCTTTTTCGGGAACATTATCAAACGCTGTGTTATTATTCCAATATCGTTATTAAAGATATGGAAGCGGCAGAAGATGTGGTGCAAGATGTTTTTGTTAAATGTTGGACAGCAATTCAGGCTAATACCCTTGAAATTCAGCAAGAACATTATTTATATCGTTCAGTTAAAAATGCCGCCTTGAATTATGTAAAAGCACAAAAGATACGGCAGAATTATGCAGAGAACTATGGGGCTACACATACCGAAGCCGACGCAGGAAGAGATTCATTAGTTGCAGAGGAAACAAGACAGAGGATAATGGATGCTATTGACCAGCTCCCTCCGCAATGTAGAAAAGTGTTTCTACTTTGTGTATTGGAAGATAAAAGCTATAAAGAAGCTGCGGCCCAACTAGACATTTCTATAAATACAGTTAAAACACAAATGACCAAAGCTTTTTCTACCCTTAGACCGCAACTTAAAGATTTAACTTTCCTTGTTTTCTTCCTTTAATTCCTTTGGAAAAAGAATAATATAAAATATTTCAAATAAGCATCACCCTTTTTTTTTGTTGAGTTGTCATGGTAGTATATGGAGCAGATGGATAGCAACAATAAAGCGCGTATAAAGGAACTAATGGTTAGGAGTATAACCTCAGGAATGTTAACTCCTGAGGAGGAGCATGAACTTAACTCCTGGTTAGCTTTAGACTTAAAAAATCAGCAGGAACATGATGATCTTGTTGCAGTAAAAAGGCTATTTGAAAATAAGGGGACAAAAAAACCGGACACTGATGCTGCATGGAGAAAAGTAAAACAACAGCTTGTTGAAGCTCCTGTTCATCTATTAATACCTAAAAAATCATTTTCGTTTCTTAATTATGCGGCATCAATATTATTGGTAGTTGCAGTTGGACTGGTAATTTATACCACTATAATTAAAGATCAAAAGCAGAATCTTACGGCTCAGATTATTCATCCAGGAGGAAATCGGGCAGAACTTGTACTTCCTGATGGAAAGCGGGTGAGCTTGCAGAATAGAGCTACGATTGACATTTCAGGAGGTGAAAATTTACCGGTAGCCACAAATAATGGAAAGATGCTGGTGTATAATACCAATTCCGGGCAAGAAGGTTATCATAAACTTATTGTTCCGGATGGCGGGCAATATGAAATTATTTTACCTGATAAAACTCATGTATGGGTAAATTCAGGATCTGAACTTACTTATAGGGTTGATTTTAGTCATGCAGCTATAAGAGAGGTAAAGCTAACTGGAGAGGCCTACTTTAAAGTAGCAAAAGATAAAAAGCATCCTTTCATAGTTAAGACAGATCACATGGATGTAGAAGCCGTAGGAACAGCATTTAATGTTTTGGCTTATAAAGGAACAGGCTATGCCGAAGCAACTTTGGTAGAAGGTATTGTTAATGTGAGCGATAAGCAGGGGAATAAACAGCGTATGCTTGCCGGTTCAAAAATCAGAATTGGGAGTCAAAAGCCAAGTATATTACCAGCACTTAAACCAACCGCTTTAATCTATAGTGATTACGCATGGAAGGATGGAGTTTTTGTGTTTGATAATATGCCGTTGGAGCAAATAGCAGAAAGGTTTAGCAGGTGGTACAATATAAAAGTTGTATTTACGAATGCTGAGGCAAAAGCATTACGCTTTACGGGGTCAATAGAAAAGAATAACACACTTAATACTTTACTTAAACTTATCGGAACATCAACCAATGTAAAGTTCGAGATCCGAAACGAAACATTGTATATCACGAAATCTTAATACTTAATCAACTAACCTTTAATTTATGAACCAAACTTTTACTAAAAGTAGGCGTATAGAGCGCTTATTAAAACTTGGCAGGTTGTTTTTCCTGCTATACCTCATTTTTATTTGCACACTGCCTGTAAGTGCATTTGCACAGTCGGGGAAATTTACCATTTCAGAGAAACAGATAACTGTTCGCGAACTCTTCAGAATAATGAAAGAGCAACAAAAAGGTTTAGATTTTTTCTATAGCAATGATGAATTCAATGCAGCTAAGAAAATTGATATTAATGTATCAAATGCTACACTTGATGAGTTGATGAAAATTATTCTTGCCAATAAGTATACTTATGAGCTTATAGATAATCATTTGGTGATTAAGCCAAGGGTTAATAACCTAAAGGTGCAAAAAGATGCTGATCCTCATAATATAGGCGGTATTGTTACAGATAAAGATGGACGAGGAATTCCAGGGGTAGTGGTAAAAGCAAAACTTGCTAAGACAATTTCAGCTACAGACATAAATGGTAAGTATGTAATACATGTGCATGATAATGATGTGTTGGAATTCACCTATGTTGGTTTTGAAAAGCAAGAACTCAATGTTAATGGAAAATCCAGGTTAGATGTCTCTTTAAAAGAAGATGTAGCTTTTTTAAATGAGGTAGTGGTAACTGGATATCAAAGTTTGCAACGTAAAAATACAACGGGGGCATATTCGGGATTAAATTTAAAGGACATTGAACAGCGAAATAATGTAACGCTAGATCGTTTACTGGAAGGAACGATACCGGGATTAAGTGTGTATAAGGGAGTAAATGGTGCAAATGATTTACAGATTAGAGGAGGTAGCTCATTGCGCTCAGGAACTCAACCCCTTTTTATTATTGATGGTTTTGCCAGTACCATCCAGCCTGATATTAATGAAATTGAAAATATAACAGTACTAAAAGATGCTGCAGCTGCGGCTATTTGGGGTTCGCAAGCAGCAAATGGAGTCATCGTCATCACCACAAAAAAAGGAAAACAGGGTAAAATACAGGTTAATTATTCAGGAAATACAAGAATTACCAATAGGCCTGATTATGGCCAATTGAGACGTGCTGATGCACCTGCAATAATTGACTACCAAAAGGAACAATATGATAAGTTTTATATCATGGCTCCCATTTTTGATGGAAGTCCTTCTGGATATTCTCAATCTATTGGAATTTTTAATGATTTTGATCGTAAAGACATCACTTTAGAGGAAAGAGATGATCGCTTAGCAAAGCTTGCTGGTTTATCTAACAGAGATCAGATTGACAATCTATTGTTACGCCCAAGTGTAAGCCAAAGTCACTTCTTCTCTTTGTCTGGTGGTTCTGATAAAATCCAAAGCTTCTTATCTGGGAACTATAAATCAGATAAATCTGGATTTAAGGGGAATGACGCAGATGCATTTACCATCAGTAATAGAAATACCTATAATGTAACTGATTTTTTAAGCCTTCGTACAGATCTTTCTGCCACTTATACCTCTAGAAAATCTGGTTATTCAGGTATAGAGTCTGCAACCCGTAGCTTATTGCCATACCAAATGCTATTGGATGAAGGAGGGAATTACGTTTATGATTATTCGGATTTTAATAAGATTGAAAATGACCGGCTTATGGGGTTAGGGTATTTGGATAATGGATTCAATTTATTGGAGGAGAACAACATCGCTAATAATAAAACTTCCGGCTGGGGTTTAAAAACAAGAGTTGGAGCAGATTGGAAGATTGTTAAGGGTTTAAGTTTATCGAATGACTTTATATATGAAAAAACAACATCGGACAATAAGAATTTGAAAAATAAGAATAGTTTTTATGTACGTGATCTGGTCAATTACATGAGTTCTACTGATGAACAAGGGGATCTAGTTAATGACAATATACCATACGGTGATATTTTGGATTTAGGTACTGCAAATTATAAAAACTATGCCTTCCGTAATCAACTTAATTATTCAAATACATTTAAAGGAAAGCATTATTTGAATGTGATTGGAGGTTTTGATTTACGAAAAACGGTATCACAGACTAGTCTGGTGAGACAATTGGGATATAATGACGATCTACTAACTTCTCGGAATATTGATGCGGCTAAACTAGCTTCAGATGGAATAATATGGTGGTATGATGATCAAAAGCATAACTATTATGCAGATTCTTATAACGCTTTTACTTTTGTAGATAACCGGGAATATTCTTTCTATTCTACTCTAGCTTATACTTTTGATGATCGTTATACTCTCAGTGGAAGCTATAGAACTGATCATTCTAACTTATTTGGAGCTGATCCTAAGTTTAGAAAAACGCCATTGTGGTCTGTTGGCGGACAATGGAATATTAGTAATGAAGAATTTTTTAAATCAGAATTGTTTTCAAACCTGGGTTTGCGGATGACTTACGGTTTAACAGGGAACTTTGATCGAAACACTCAATCTACCACATTTTTGGTTGCAAGAAGATTTTTTAATAATGTTATAAATGATAATGTAGCTCGTTTAGATACACCTCCAAATCCTAAATTAAGGTGGGAACGCTCTAGAACCTTTAACTTAGGTACTGATATAGGCATGTTGAAGGGACGTATATCAATTTCATTGGATTATTACAGAAAGTATAGCTATGATTTACTAGGAAGTCAGGATCTTGACCCGACAGTTGGAATGACCAGTGCAAGTGTTAATGCTGCTAACATGGTTAATCAGGGGATCGAATTGGCATTAAAAGCAGACATCATCAGAACACCTGACTTTAGTTGGATTAGTAATTTGAACCTGGGATACAATAAAAATAAGGTAACTTTTAATAGGATTACTGATGCCAATCCCGCAATTAACCGCCCTAATGGAACAGTTCCTTTTCTAGAAGGTTATGCCCGTGAGTCTGTTTGGAGTTATAAATGGGCTGGTTTAGATCATGAGGGACGTCCTCAGGTGTATGATGCTGATGGTAATAAAATTTATGAGCCTGTTGAAGGCTCATTGATCTACAGTGGAACAGCAAGACCTAAATTAACAGGAGGTTGGAGCAACACTTTTAAGTACAAAGGCTTTGATGCCATGGCATTTCTGGTATTTAATTATGGACATGTGGTACGTCGTGAAATGCCTGATATGTATGGGTATGATTGGAGTGGTGCTTATAATAATCAAATTGCTCAACGCTGGCGTAAAGCCGGGGATGAGTTGATTACAGATATCCCCGCAATTCCTGAAATGCAATATTTAAGTGATTATTATGGTAGAGCTGCAACTAGATCCACCAATAGTATCATTGACGCTTCATTCATACGTTTACGAGAAGTGCAATTTGGATATAGTTTTAATAGTAACTTGTTAAAATCCACACCATTTAAATCAATTAGAATCGTGGCACAAATGAACAATCTGTATTTGTTTAAAAAGAATAAATACGGGATTGATCCTGAAGCAGTAATTGGTACAGATTCAAGATCGAGGGTCGCATCCATATATGCATTGCCTGAGCCAGTTACCACCACATTTGGAATTAATATAGGTCTTTAATTATTTCAATTTAAAAATGAAAACATCAATATACATAAAGATTAAAAGATATAGTTTTCTTTTATTTTTTGCTGCAACTACATTTTCTAGCTGTGAGAAATTTCTGGAGGTAACACCAAAAGGAAAATTCATTCCTAAATTTATTCAGGACTATGAAGAACTCTCTTCTAATCCTTCTTATTCCAGTAATAGTAATGCAATGCTAGAAAGATTATCTGATAATATTTTTCTTAGGGATGATAGGATTAAAACTTCATTAACGCAGGCGACTACTAAAGCCTACCAATGGATGCCGGAGTTTTATTTATCTACAGAAACTGATAGTGGCTGGGATCCTATGTACAATAATATTTTTAATGCAAATATCATTATTGAGAACGTAACAAAACTGGATGATGGTACTGAAAAACAACGTAAAGAGGTTTTAGGTGATGCGTATTTTAACCGTGCTTATGCCTACTGGTGTCTGGTGAATTTGTATGCAAAAGATTATAATGCAGGAAAAGCAGATACAGATTTGGGTGTTCCACTGATTACGGTTGCAGATCTGGAAGCAAAACCTACAAGAGCAACTGTTGCTGCGGTATATGAATTGATTTTGCAAGATTTATTGAAAGCTAAAGATCAATTACCTGATGAAGCCAAGAATGTCTATAGAAATGACAAAACAGCTGCATTTGCACTATTGGCAAGAGTCTATCAAAGCATGGATAATTTTCCCGGAGCAAAAAAATATGCCAATATGGCTTTAGCATTAAAAAGTACTTTGTTAGATTATAATACGCTAAAATTTAAAGATCCTTTAAAACCACTTGCAGGCATAAATGGCAAGCCTCTAAATCACCAGCATCCAGAAATGATTTCACTTAAAACTACTGGTTTTGCAAACATTTTAAGAGATCATTCTATTTCTCCTGAATTTTTGAATCTACTTGGTACTAAAGATTTACGTTATGTATTTGGCTTTACTACATTGGATAGGAATGGAAAACCTAACCCTGATATTTATCCACTATATATTCCTTCAGACCTTAATTTTAATATTGGTGTTCCTGAGATGATGTTGATCTCTGCAGAGTCTGAAGCTCGTGCTGGTCAGATTGCTCCAGCACTTAAATTATTGAATGATTTAAGAAAGAAGAGGTTTACAGAAGATGATTATGCAGATTTGACAGCATCTACATCGGATGAGGCGTTAAAATTAGTGATTGAAGAACGTAGAAGAGAACTATTTGGTAAAGGCTTGCGTTGGTTTGATATGCGAAGATTAGATAGTGATAGTCGTTTTAGACGTACTTATACCCGTGATAATACCGCTGCATCTTATAAGCTGGAAGTTGGTTCTAATATTTTTGTACAACAAATTCCGGGAAATGTAATGAAAATCAATCCGGGAATTCTTCCAAATCCAAGGTAATTATGTTTAATAGTAAAAGTATTGCTGGCACATTCGCATTGTTATGTTTTACAATTACAATTGCTTTTGCCCAAAAAGGATATCAGATAAAAGGAAAGATGGCTGGTCTAAACCAGCCATCTATGGCCTATCTCTATAGCTTTGATCAGGGAAGGAAGCTATTAGATAGCACTACAGTAATCAATGGCGAGTTTAGCTTTCAAGGGAAAGTAAATCATCCGCTATCAGTATCCATACAAATTAAGAAAGTAAGGAAATCATTGTCACTATTCCTTGAAAATGAGCAATACAATGTACTGATGTATCCTGATTGGAAAACTAAGGACAAAGTAATCGGAGGAACTGAAATGGGGATACAAAGAGCATATGAAGCAGAAAGTGAAGTCTTAAATACCAAACTACAGGAATTGTCCCTCCGATACGAAAAGTTGCCCAAAGAAGAAAGAGTAAAAGAGGGGGAAGAGATGAATGTGCTAAATGACCAGCAGATGGAAATAAAGTATAAATACATCCGTAAGTATCCAGCATCATTAGCAATGCTCCATGTGATGCGTCCACACTTTGATGTGATGAACCTGAAACAACTGACAGAAATGAAAGCACTTTTTTCTCCATCATTGGCTTATTCAGATGTTTATACAAAGCTAACCGATCAGTATAATAAGAAAAATGCCGCTTCTTTGGTAGGGAAAACAGCCCCTGATTTTAGTATCAAAGATTTATCAGGAAAGAGTGTAAAACTATCTTCATTACAAGGTAAATATGTGGTGGTCGACTTTTGGGCATCCTGGTGTACACCATGCAGGGCAGCTAATCAGAAAATAAAACCTGTTTATAATAAGTACAAAAACAAAGGCTTCGAAATCATTTCTGTTTCTATGGATGATAAAAAGAATCTTTGGCAGGCTGCGGTAAAGAAGGACGAATTACCCTGGCTTCAGGTATCGGAGCTAACCGGCATAAAAGATTCTCCAGTCGCAAGTCAATATAGTGTATCAAGCTTACCAACAGTTTTTCTTTTGGATAAGTCAGGAAAGGTGATTGCACAAAACATTTCGGAAAAAGAGTTGGAAGAGATTTTACATACAAATTTAAAATAAGAGCGATTGATCATGAGAAAAATACTATTGGGTTTCAGCCTTCTGCTGGCCTTAACTGCCAATGCACAAATTAAAAAGGTAACCATTCAGGGAGAGATACAAAACCTTGGGAATAATGAATTGGTGCTGTTAAATGTTGACCAGAGTGTTATCATGAAAACCGAGGCTCATAATGGTAAATTTAAAATTGTAGCAGATATGGAGATCGGAGACATGCGGTATTATTATTTGCATGCACCATCTTTGGGTAAGCTAGGTCCTTCTATGAATAGACCTGTGATATCTTTTTTTGTATGTAGTCCTGAAATTGAAATCCAGGCAACAGTTAAAGAGAAAAATATGACGTTAACTAAGCTTAAGGGTTCGTCATGTAGTGATGAGTATAATAATATATACGATAATTTAAAAGCGAATAAAGCTATTGAAGCTGCGACTAAGCCCTATAATGAGGCGTTCAATTTGTATAATAACGTAGCGAAGACTCCTGAAAATATGGCGAAATTAAAAGCTGCGGGAGATAAACTGGATAAATTATTCAAGCAAAAGCAAGAGGAAATAACGGCACTTATTCCAAAACATCGTAAGAGTATGCCTGTAGCGGTGATGGCAAGTTTATATACCATGTCTACTGACGATGTCCCAAAAATGGAAACCTTTTTAAAAGAGTTTGATCCTTCTATTCAAAACTGCTATTATCTGAAACAGATTCAGCAAAAAGTAAACAGGTTAAAGTCAATTGCAGTTGGACAGCAGGCTCCGGATTTTGAGTTGAAAGACCTGGATGGAAAGCTTGTTAACTTAACCTCTTTTAAGGGTAAGTACGTTTTGTTAGATTTTTGGGCTAGTTGGTGTGGGCCATGCAGGAAAGAAAATCCTACAGTAGTAAAAGCTTATGATAATTACAAAGCAAAAGACTTTACTGTACTAGGGGTGTCGTTAGATGCTAAAGAAGCAGATTGGAGAAAAGCAGTTCAGGAAGATGGAATGCCATGGGTTCAATTATTAAATGATAAGAAAGCTGCGGTAAATAGTTTGTATGAGATTAAGGCGATTCCGGCTAACTTTTTAATAAATCCCAAAGGAAAAATCATTGCGACGAATTTAAGAGGGCCTGCATTGGAGCAGGCGCTTGAGAAATTTATAAAATAGAACAGGCTAAACTTTTAAAAATAAACGGATGATTAAGATCAAAATATTGATGTCACTTTTATTGTGGCAGGTAGCAGTTTATGCTCAGACTCCTGCGTCAATCTTATTAAAAAATGCGACTATTATTGATGGTGATGCGAATGTGAAGCCGTTTAAAGGCTCAGTGCTGATTAAAGAAGGAAAGATTTATTCAATATCTGCTGCTGTGCCGAAAACAATTGATGCAAAAACCAGAGTGATAGATTGCACAGGTAAATTTATTACTCCTGGCTTGATGGATTCACATGTGCATTTAGGAACAGGTGATTTAACAGATCTTAAAAAGGCATATGCTACAACAGACAGTATCATGAAAAATCTGTTGCTTCATGGTATCACTACAGTAAGAGATATGGCAGGTAATGCGCCTTTCCTTGCTGAGTGTAAAAAGAAAGTTCAGGAAGGTAAGGTGCCCGGACCTGATATGTATTATGCTGCACAATTTGCTGGACCTGGATATTTTGCGATGATGGGTGCGGGTAGAAAAGGTGAAGAAGATTTAGGTAAAACTTCCTGGTATCGGTCCATTAGCTCCAAAGCAGATGTAAAACCTGCGATTGCAGATGCAAAGAAAGCAGGTGTTACAGGAATAAAAATATATGCAAGTCTTAGCAAAGAGCTAATTCGTGAAATTACCAATGAAGCACATCAGCAAGGATTATTGGCCTGGGCTCATGGTGCTATATTCCCATCCAAGCCAATGGATGTCGCTCAATCTAATGTAAATAGTATGTCGCATGCCAATGATCTGGTTTTTCAGCAGATTAAAGGCGATACGATTGAAATAGGCGCAGCATGGGCGCAACTATATAAAGGATTAAAACTGGATACTAATGTTCGTGACCAGATGTTATCGGAAATGAAAAGGCGTGGTACTTTTTTAGACCCAACTGTTTTCCATGCAGAGAATAACAAGATGGTGAATGCAGCACTGATTACCCGTCGTGCAAATGAGTTAGGAGTTAAAATTGTAGCTGGAACAGATTGGATTTTTCCTTCAAAGAATGAAAGTGTTCCTTTGCTGGATGAAATGAAACTATTAGCAGTTAAATGTGGAATGTCTAATCTTCAGGTAATTGAAGCAGCTTCATTAAACGGTGCTTTGGTGACAGGACTAAAAGACAGGGGAGTAGTTCGTGCAGGAAAAAGAGCAGATCTATTGATTCTCAATGCTGATCCGACTAAATCTCTGGAAACCTTTGATCAACCGGAATTTGTAATCCAGAAAGGCAAAATAGTTAAAAAGTAAAATACTTATAAAAAAGAAGCGGGAATAACCCTACCGGTCATTCCCGCCCATCTAAATTAACGCTCTCAAATATATAGACGCTTAATAAAGCATATTATTGTATGCGGTTAAATATTTTTTTAATCTAATGTTTATCATCATAGCGTTTAAAATAGCCACACTCTTTTAAAGCCTCCTTATAAAACTGGGTATCATTGTACTGACTCTTTAAAGTAGAGAAATATTTTCCAAAGAAAACGGGTTCAATATCTACATTCCAATAGCCTGCGTTTGCATTTTCCGGTTTATTATAAATCCTGTTATAACTTTCATTGCGTTCACACTTGCTTGCCATAAAAACACACTTTGCTTTCTGCTCCTTAGTTTTAGCCGCATTGGCTGCCATCAGGTAATACTTCTCAGAAACTTTATTCGATAACAACATCGATCTGAAAGCACTTGGCAATTCAAACGGTGTTGAACCTTCGGCTTGCATTGTTTTAGCCATATAAAATGATCTGGCATTACCATAAAACGTAATGTTATAAAAAGCATTGCCAAGTAATAGCGCATTATTATAGACGTTTTTACCTTGCTTTATTTCAGCTTTCATACTTTGTATGGTTTTTAATAAATCAAGACTATATATGTCTTTGCTTTGTTTCTTCGCATGGTCACAATCATGACAATCATTTATCCTTATATTAAAAGGGTTGGCGGGCATCAAGAAGCCCTCACTATCGGATTTTTCCATCATCATTATGGCCTCATCAATTTTATCCTGATAAGCAAGAACTAGTGCCTGGTGGTAATAAAGGTCACTCGTACTGAAAGGGTAATAACGAAGCATAGCCTGTTCAAAAGGTGTTTTCTGTTCTTTTTGCAACAACACTTTCATCTGCTCTATTCTATTATTATTTGTATAAAAGTCATTATAGCTTTTAAAGGCGTTTGCTTTAACAAAATCTCCCTGCTTTTTATATAGTTCAGAAATCTTATCAATACTCTCGTTTAATGCTTTGTAAAATCTCAAAGATGGAACACTATCCTTCTCTATTTTAAGATCCGAAAACCAATTTAAAGGCTCCATAATTTGGCTCTCGACCTTAGCATCAATTTTTTTAAGTTCATTTACATATAAAGTCCAGTCTAGTATTTTGTATTGAGCAAGAATAAGTTTATCTCCTTTGGGAAGTTGCTTTTTAGCGGCATTATAAAAACTTCTTGCTGCTGCATAATCATTGTTCATCACTTTTAAATGTCCTGCAGCCATGTTCCAGAAGTAGGGTTTGGCAGTATTGTTTTTTAATGCGATGTCACTTATTAAAGCTGTATTTTGTTTTAAGCTTTCTTTTATTGCTGAGTCAGGTTCTGTTTGATAAAGATTTCCAAGAAGATACTCTGTTTTATTTACAACCCTAGCCAATAGTAGGTCTAGCTTTTCTGATTTTGGGTCTAATTTGATGATTTCTTGGATGGCCCTTTGCGGGTCATAATGTATACCTAGTAAATGCCATAACGTAACTTTTTCGGCTGTGCTTTTTGCTAAGTCCAGAGTCTTATTCCAATCTTTTTCTTCTTGCGGACGAAAACTCCATTCTGCTGGTATTTTAGTTTCCCAGGAATAGTTATAGCACAAGCTATTGAGGTAGTTCGATTGTGCATAGTCCTCTTTTTTATAATACCATCCTGCAACATAACCTAAAGTACGGTAGTACATCATGTTTTTTGGAAAAGTATCTTTATAGCTGTTAAATATGCTCAGTGTTTTTGAAGTCTGGGTTGATACATCAGCATTTCCCTTTTCTAAGAAGTAATAATACCTGACCATTTGAAACCATAATCTTTGTTTAATAAATGGGTCTTTTACATTTTTAAAACGCTCCATCATAGGTTTTTCCAGCTTAACAGATGGAGCTTCGGGGGCTTTAAGGTCCCAGTAATAATTATCATCTGCAGTTGCAAAAGCTTCAGCAGATTTAGCTAATAACAAATAGTCGAAAAAAGCATTGGCCTTTTTGCTGTCTAACTTTAAAGATCTTAATTGTGGCATTTGATCTGGAAGCACTGCTATTTTTCCTTTAATGTTATCATACACCGAATCAATACCCTTATAACTAGCTTTGGTTAACAGATATTCCAAAGATTTCTTATCAACCTTTTTCTTAAAGTAAGTGTACCAGTCGTCGATATTTACATTGTTAAACCGAGTATTACTTGTTACAAAAGGATAGGTTTCGCCGTAATAAGAAATATATTCGGCATAAAAGAAAGGCGTATATTCTTTAGATACAAATGCTTCCGGACTAAAACTCGAATATTCATAATCATAGCCATAGTCGGCACATGCCCATACTATTCCCCCACCTGCAGTTAGGCCAACGAGACTAAAAATAAGCAGAAATTTCTTTGAAATCCTGTGCTTTAAATGCTGATAAATTGAGATTGCCCAGCTCATAGTAGATGATTGTTCTTTTTTCATTTTTATTAAGATGAGCGGCCAGTTGTTTTGCCGCCTGTTGTAGTAATACTTTATTTGTTTCTTCCAGTTTAAAAAGATCGCCCGTTTTTACGTAAATACCACCAGTAAAAAAGGAGCGTATAGCTTTGTAAGAGTCTTTTTGCTGCATTGGACTAAAATTCTCTGTGTTACTTAATTCAGCCCGCCCCATTTTTCCATATATCTGAATTATTTTATGATCCCTGATCTGTAATGCCCATGAAAATACAGGTAATGCAATATCCAAAGGCAAGAGATAGTTATTTAAACTATTCACATATTTCGCTGCATCTGCCGCATTATAAATAGAATTAGGTGCACTTAAGTCTGCTGATAATTGTCCCATATTGTAAAACATAAGAACACCACGATCTGCTGGAGGCACTCCGGTTTTAAACTGGTATTTTACCTGATGCAGCCTGATGGTTACTTCTAATGTTTTCTTGTTGAGCGCTTTCAATGAATTTAAAAAATTAAAATACTTGTCCTTTGTGCCCAAGGTCCAATCGCAATCTATTTGTATGGTTTTATAATTTATTCCATGTTTAAGTGCAATGCGACTAATAAGATCATTACATTTTAATGCAAGACTATCGACACCATATTGGTGTAATTTTTCAAAAGTCTGATTAGTAATGAATACAACTGGGGTAATTTCAAAGGAAGACGCTTTATCCTTAAAGCTAATAATGGATTCGGGATAAGGGTTTTGTTTTTTGTTATTCCATTTAATGTCAAAAAAACGAGCGTAGAGCTTATTGGATGTTGTTGTTTTAAGTAAGTTATCTTGCTTTTCATCCAAGTTAAAACTCTGTTTCCAATAATAAAAGGCAGTTGTTGTATTCTGTGTTTTGTTACAAGAACTACAAAAGACTGTTATAATAATCAGACAGAATATCGTAAGAATGCGTAAAATAGATGGGGCAATAACCATATTTGAAAATGCATCAATAACTTCGCCAAAATGCTTCAATTTATGCTCTTATAGAGGTGCTTTTCTAATGTTTTTACTTAAAGAACTGAAATGTATTCAGTTGAGTGAGGGTTTTATAAAGAAAATGACAATTGTAATAATAACTCGTATATGACTAGATATTGTATTATTTTTGCGGCGAAATAGGGAAATAAATGCCAAAAAAAATAATAAGGAAACAATACCGCAGAGCGAGGTACATTTTATACCGTGAAACATTGATAGATGCGAAGGAGCATGTACTTACTTTTATTGGATCATTTGTAGGGATTGGTTTAATAGGACTGCTAAATAGTCAATACTTGGTAGCCAGTGATAATTTATTCCTGATTGGGTCATTCGGTGCTTCGTCTGTGTTGGTATATGGACTTGTGAATAGTCCACTAGCTCAACCTCGTAATCTAATTGGTGGACATGTATTGTGTGCTATAATTGGAGTTACAGTTTCTAAACTTATCTCAAATGAAGTTTGGCTTGCTTGTGCGTTAGCCGTTTCTTTATCCATCGTAGCCATGCAAATCACCAAGACTCTGCATCCGCCAGGTGGCGCTACTGCATTAATTGCAGTTACAGGTGGAAAAAAAATAGAAGAGCTAGGCTATCTGTATGTTTTGTCGCCGGTATTGACTGGTGTACTCATCTTATTTGCAGTCGCATTAATTTTTAATAACCTAAGACATAGAGAATATCCGTCAAAACCTATATTAAAAAGAAAGCGGCCAATAAGAAAAGCCGCTGTATAAAATATCTATTCCATTTTCTTTATCCCCATGGCATACTGAATGCCACCGAGTAAGTGCTGTAAAAAAAGCGGGTCGCTATATGACTCTTCAACATGTCCGAGGGCAGTAACAAATGAGCGTCCGCCATCAAAATCATGGTACCAGGACATTGGGTGCTGAGGAGCATTTTTACCGCCTTGGTAACTGCTTTCGTCAATTGTAATCAATACTTTAATGTCTTTGTTGATATCTTTGAAGTTATACCATTCATCTTTTTTTATCCAGTTCTCAGGTAAGTGTTTTGTGGAAATTGTATTTCTGTTTACGACGTTTAGCGTTGCTACTTGAACCTTTGGGTGATTTACAAACCATGCACCTGCAAGTTTACCATACCATGGCCAGTCGAACTCTGTATCAGTAGCTGCATGTACTCCTACATAGCCTCCACCATTTTTAATGTATTTTTCAAAAGCAGTTTGTTGTTCATCATTTAACACATCACCTGTGGTGTTTAAGAAAACAACTGCTGCATATTGTTTCAGGTTTTTAGGAGTGAATTTTTTAGCATCAATAGTTGTATCTACTTCGAATTTGTTTATCAAACCCAATTTTTGAATTGCAGCTACACCGACTTTAATAGAAGAGTGATGAAAACCGGCCGTTTTAGAAAAGACAAGAATCTTTTTTTTCTTGGCGCTTACAGGGGCTGCGAAAAATACAACTAGTAACGATACAGTTAAAAAGAAGGTTAAAATCTTTGACATACTTTATTTGGTTTCTGGCTAAGTTAGTAAATAATACTTTTTTATAATGGCTGATAATTTTATAAAAGCTAGTTTTTGCTGAAACGAACTGCTAATCCACCATAAAAATTACGTTTTGCTGCGGCATTAAAGAAACGGCCACCCATTGCATTAAGGTCATTACCCAGGCTGTAGCTTTCATTCAAAAGATTGTCTGCACCTATAAAAAGTTCAATAGGGGTTTTACCGATGCGAAGGTTTCTCCAGCCAATTTTTGCTTGTAAAAGGTGGTATTTCTTCGCGTAAACTGTATTCGCATCATTGAGGGGTATTTGTGAAGTAAAGTTATGCTGCAAAAAAGCATAGAAGTCCTTGGGGAATTGTACGTCTATACTGCTCACTAAAACATTTTTAGGTACTCCTGTTAGGTTGTTGCCTGAATAATCGGCTGTTTTAGCTTGGTATTCGTCGAATTTAAAGTGGCTTAGGGTATAGGCATTGCGGAATTGCAGTCCTCTTACAAAGTTTGAAGAGTTGACAGGAATTGCCCAGAAAGCTAAGGTGCTTTCTAATCCCCATTGTTTAGTTCCTCCAGCATTGATGAAATAATCTGAGCCACCATCGTTTGTACGAATTACGATAGCATTTTTGAGGTTGTAAAAGAATCCTGTAAGATCAATATAAAGTCTGCTGTTTAAAGTCTTATATTTCAGCCCTGTTTCATAATTCCAGCCCTGTTCAGGTTGTAAGTCTACATTGATTACATTGTCTGATGCCCTTACTTCAGATAGAGTAGGTGGGGAGTAGCCTTTACTTACTGATGCCCTTAATGATAAACGTGGATCAACCAGATAAGATAATGCAGCTCTTGGTACAAATTGAACATTAAAGTTGTTAGTTTTTTTTGCAACTACAACAGGAAAACTACTCTCATATCCATAACCATAAAAATTAGCACTGCCCGATAGTTCTAATAACCACTTTTCAAAAAAATCTGCAGTAAAATGTGCAAAAGCAAAATTAGATCTTGCCTTTAGTTGATCAGCAACTGTAAGGTCGCCCCGCAGACTTGAATTGTTTGCATAATTGTCGAAATCTGTTGAAGTTTGCATACTTTCTACACCAAGATTGAATTTCAAATTTGCATCAGTTAAACGTTGTTGATATTCAACATATGACCTCAAACCTATGGTAAACTCTTTACGCTCTTCATAATTTGTGATAAAAGGGTTTTTAAAGTCAGTATATGTAGAAAATACGGTTAGTACATGTTTAAATTTCTCATTGATCTGCCAATCATGAGAAATACCTCCATATATTGTTTTACTATAAATTCCCGCGTTCTGCTCAATAGCACTTTTAAAAATACCACCTGCAGGCCTTGATAATTTAGGGTTTAAAGCATATTGTTCAGCAGTTAATCCTCCAGGGGTGTTATAATGTAAATCAGAATAAAAGACCAATGCCTTTAAAGCTGCATTTTTGGCATAATCCCATTTGTGAGTAGTCTGGAAATATTTACGATCCATTCCGCTATGGTCACGGTAGCCATCGCTACGCTGATAAGCCTGAGTGATATTAAAACTGTACTTATTGAATCGCTTATTTAAAGATAGGTTTTCCCTAAAGGTTCCATAAGAACCACCTTCAAGTTTTAGGCTTAATGCAGTGCTATCAGGGGTGCTGCCGGTCGACTGGACCAATATCACCCCACCAGAGTTGGCACCAAAGATATTCCCATGAGGACCTTTTAATACCTGAATGCTTTGAGTTGCCGATACATCTAATGCATTAAAATAAGTATTGCCACCAGCATCTGTTAAAGGAAAATCATCAAAGTAGATCTTAACATTTCTAATGCCGAAAGGAGAACGTAATAAACTTCCCCTGATGGATAGCCTGTAGCTGCCAGGAGAGCGCTCTTCCATACGGACACCAGAAATGGTGTTTATTACTGATACAAAAGAACCATTAGGTTGCTTTTCTAGATCTGCTTGATTAATCAAACCAATGGAGCCGGTCGACCTCAATAAAGGTTCCGTAGAAAAATATGGCCGAATTACTACTTCTTCAAGTTTTCTTGTTGTGTCTTGCTTAGTCTGGGCAATGCTTAAAAAACAAAGCATTGTGAAACAGGCGGTAAAAAATGTTTTCATCTAAAGCAAAGCTAAAATTTACCTTGAGAAATACATACAAAGAATGTGGCTATTTACTATCGCAATGTTAGCATATTTAGTCAATTCTCTCTTACTATGGTCGACATTTTCAATCTGCTCATATGAATTGTTGTACTGATTTTAACCGATTTATAACATTTTAATGGCTTAAAATTCATCTGTTTATTATATCTTTAGGCGATTTTAACAAAAGCAAGTTGTCATAAACTCCAGCTTTTATTTTCATTCATTAATCGTATTTATAAAACATTTATAAAACATGTCAAACACATCAAAAATTATCTATACCAAAACAGATGAAGCGCCAATGTTGGCAACATATTCCTTCTTACCAATTGTACAAGCCTTTACCGCTTCGGCTGGTATTGATGTAGAAAGCAGAGATATCTCTCTTGCTGGTAGAATTTTGGCCAACTTCCCTGAGTTTTTAAAAGAAGATCAAAAGATTGGAGATGCATTGACAGAATTAGGCCAGCTGGCAACTACGCCTGAGGCTAATATTATAAAATTGCCTAATATCTCTGCTTCTATTCCTCAATTGGTTGGTGCGATTACAGAATTACAATCACAAGGATTTGCAATCCCTGATTATCCTGATAATGCACAGACTGAAGAAGAGAAAGCAATAAAGGCGAAATATGCAAAGGTTTTAGGTTCGGCTGTTAATCCAGTATTACGTGAAGGTAACTCAGATCGTAGAGCACCTAAAGCGGTTAAAAATTATGCAAAAGCTAACCCGCATTCAATGGGTGCATGGTCTGCAGATTCCAAAACAAAAGTTGCAAGTATGACAGAGGGCGACTTTTATGGTTCTGAGAAATCAGTAACTGTTGCTGATGCTACTCAGTTTAAAATTGAATTTGTTGCTGCGGATGGTGCAGTAACTGAATTGAAAGGTTTGGCTCCTTTAAAAGCAGGTGAAGTGATTGACAGCTCTGCACTGAGCCTTTCTGCTTTAAAAGCATTCGTTGCTAAGGAAATTGCTGAAGCTAAAGCTGCAGGTGTCTTATTATCTGCACACTTAAAAGCAACAATGATGAAGGTTTCTGATCCTATCATTTTTGGAGCTATTGTAGAAGTGTATTTTGCTGATGTATTTGCTAAATACACGGAACTTTTTGCAGAACTAAACATCGATACTAGAAATGGTTTAGGTGATGTTTATGCTAAAATTGCAGGAAATGCTAAGCAGGCTGAAGTTGAAGCTGCTATTGCTGCTGCAATTGAAAATGGCCCTGATTTAGCTATGGTTAATTCTGATAAAGGAATTACCAACTTACATGTTCCTTCAGACGTAATTGTTGATGCCTCTATGCCAGCAATGATCCGTACTTCCGGACAAATGTGGAACAAAGAAGGTAAATCACAAGATACTATCGCATTGATTCCTGATCGTTGTTATGCTGGTGTATATACGGCTACAATTGATGATTGTAAAGCACACGGTGCTTTTGATGTAACTACAATGGGTTCTGTGCCAAACGTAGGTTTAATGGCACAAAAAGCAGAAGAATATGGTTCTCATGATAAAACTTTCCAAGCTACTGCAAACGGCACAATCCGTGTAACAGATGCTGAAGGTAAAGTTTTCTTTGATCAGAAAGTAGAAAAGGGCGATATCTTCCGTATGTGTCAAACTAAAGATGCACCGATTCAGGACTGGGTTAAACTAGCGGTGAACAGAGCACGTTTGTCTGATACACCAGCGGTATTCTGGCTAGATGAGCAAAGAGCACACGATAGAGAAATCATTGCGAAAGTAAATAAATATCTACCTGACTTCGATACGAATGGTTTGGATATTCGCATCCTTTCTCCTGTTGAGGCTACTAAATTTACATTGGATAGGATCCGTAAAGGTCTAGATACGATCTCTGTAACTGGTAACGTTCTTCGTGATTATCTGACGGATTTGTTCCCGATTCTTGAGCTTGGTACTTCAGCAAAAATGTTGTCTATCGTCCCATTAATGAATGGCGGTGGTTTATTTGAAACAGGAGCTGGTGGTTCTGCACCAAAACATATTGAACAATTTATTCAGGAAGGTTATTTACGTTGGGATTCATTAGGTGAGTTTTTAGCTTTAGCCGTTTCTTTAGAGCATTTGGGACAAACTCAAAACAATGCAAAAGCATTGGTACTTGCTGAAACTTTAGATGTAGCTACAGAAAAATTCCTTGCTAATGATAAATCTCCAGCACGTAAAGTAGGCCAAATTGATAATCGTGGTTCTCACTTCTACCTAACGTTATATTGGGCTGAGGCATTGGCTGCACAAGCAAAAGATGTAGCATTGCAAACTAGATTCACTCCTTTGGCAAAAGTATTGGCAGAGAATGAAGCTAAAATAAATGAAGAATTAATCGGAGCACAAGGAAAGCCACAAAATATTGGTGGTTATTATAATCCTAATGATGAATTGGCTGCTGCGGCAATGCGCCCAAGTCAAACATTGAACACTGCTTTGGCAAGTTTATAAGGTAATTTATAATTACCTGTTTAAGGAGGGGCTGGTCTAAGGACGTAGCCCCTTTTTATTTGAATGGATTTTAATCTTTTTATTTTTTAACAAAAAACATTTGTAACCCTATTTTGGTTGTATTAATAAAACTTACCATTATGATGACGGGCGAAAATAATCAGGAAAGTACTCCTAAAGCAGATGATAAACTTCATTCGATGGGTTTAGGGGAGACAAAGGACTTTGAAAATTTATCTTTTGATAAAGATAAAAATAGCTTTGAATTTGATGTGAAAGGCAAAGATACGGAATATGACCATCCACTTCCTTATGATACCTCAGCGCCCAATGGTGAGGATAGTATCTCTACCTATGATGAATCCAATCCTTATATCGGATCGGAATATGACAATATAAAAGAGATAAACGAACGGTTAGATGGGGCAGGTATGCGCATAGATAATTCTGGAGAAAGTGTTGTTTTGAGTCCGGAGGATGAAATCTTATCACGTACCGCTGAAGACGATCGGGACGACCTTGATGAAGAGGGCTATCCGATTAATGACAAACCAGGAAAATAACTTATGGGTTCACATCAAGGTTGAACCTTCTGCGCATTTCTTCCAGTTTAGGGTTTTTCTCTACCAGATATTGGTATTTCTCTGTACTGGTGTATAGCCTGTTTACTACCTCTTTAACAACCTGTTTTGTTTTAATGTAAATGCTGAAGTTTTTAAGCCTTGGTCTTAAAAAGTTAAGCAAATCAATCATCTCATCTTGTAACAGGTCTTCTTGTAATTTATGCTCAATATGTACCATGATTTCTTCCTGGCTTTCAAGGATAGGAGCTGAGGTACTCATCAGTGTGTAAATATTGATCTTATTGGCATCCTTTACCATATTGGTGTATTGATTCCAATAGAAAGTCAGTTGTTCCAATGTAAAGGACTCACGGTCGTCACCAGTAATGTATTTTGGCTCATCACCTTCTCCTCCTTCTGCTTTTTTTTCTATCCCATTTAAAGACGGGATTAAGGTTGCAGCTTTATTCTGTATTGAGGCTGATAAAGGCTGTAATGCTATTTTTCCGGATGGTGGTGCTGTTCTTTTAGGAAGTGGTATGCTTGCTGATGGAGCAACAGCAGGCTTTGTTTCAGCTACAGTTAGTGATGGTGTTTGAACTAGAGGCTGACTTGGTACAGGAATGCTAACACTAGAATGAGGTTGATTTGATATAGTATTACTTGTTGCTGGAACAGAATCAACAGAACTTACATTAGTTTTTTTTTTAATCTGATCTGTGTCAGTTGCGTTGTTGTGTGGTTGGCTGGCTAGCTGAAGTACCGAGGGGATATGGCACATTTTAATCAGGGCCATTTCTACCTGCAAACGCTGGTTTTTACTGTTCTTGTAATTCAGATCGCATTGATT
The DNA here is from genome assembly GCF_041645105.1 of Pedobacter sp. Lineage (GTDB taxonomy): Bacteria > Bacteroidota > Bacteroidia > Sphingobacteriales > Sphingobacteriaceae > Pedobacter. Next base: position 307,401 of record NZ_JBAZQQ010000001.1, on the reverse strand, counting down.
AGCAAGATTTAAAGCTGTAAGAATAAACGATGCAGATGTTTGCTGGCTCTGGCTGATGTATTTTTGTTTGATACTTTCGCTAACTTCTAACAGCTTGGTGGTTTGAGGATCTTTTGCAACCAATAGATTTCTGAAGTGACTAGCCAATCCATTAATGAAATTGTTGCCATCAAAACCATTATTTAATATTTCATCAAACAATACTAGTGAATTACTTACATCAGCGTTATTGAGGTAATCAGTAAGTTTGAAGTAGTAATCATAATCCAGGATATTAAGATTGTCGATTACCGATTTATAAGTTAGGTTTTTATTGGTATAACTTACAATCTGATCAAACATAGATAACGCATCTCTCAAACCTCCATCTGCCTTTTGTGCAATGATGTGAAGTCCGTCTGCTTCTACAGCTATGTTTTCGCGTTGTGCGATTTTATTTAAGTGACCTGAAATATCATCTACCTGAATTCTGTTAAAATCAAAGATCTGACAGCGGGATAATATAGTTGGTAATATTTTGTGCTTCTCGGTTGTTGCTAATATAAAAATAGCATAAGAAGGTGGTTCTTCAAGTGTCTTTAGGAAAGCATTGAATGCATTTGCCGAAAGCATGTGAACCTCGTCAATAATGTAAATCTTATATTTTCCTGCTTGTGGCGGTATACGTACCTGATCAATAAGACTTCTGATGTCGTCAACTGAGTTATTGGATGCAGCATCAAGCTCATGAAAGTTAAAGGAATGACCAGTCTGAAAAGAAACGCAAGACTCACAAGTACCACATGCTTCTTGTTCGGCGGTTAAATTCGTACAGTTGATCGTTTTTGCAAGAATACGTGCGCAGGTCGTTTTACCGACACCTCTTGGCCCGCAGAATAAAAAGGCCTGTGCCAGTTGATTGTTCTTTATAGCATTTTTTAAAGTGCCTGTAATGTGCTGCTGTCCAACTACGGTTTCAAACGTTGCCGGGCGGTATTTACGGGCTGATACTATAAAATTTTCCATGCGTCCACGAAATTAGAAATTTTTTATGGAGCTAGGGTAATTTGTGGGAAAATAAAATGCGCAAACTGCCTTTCATTTTTTGTGAAATGGATACTTTAGGCTAAGTTTAGCAAAAAATTCGAATTTAAAAATTATGAAACGCTTTCTCACTGTGGTGCTTATCGCATCCCCTATACTTGGTTTTTCGCAAAAGAATTTCGACAAAGGATATGTGGTGACAAAATCAAACGATACTTTAAGAGGATTTATAGATTATAAAGAGCGAAAGAAAAATCCAACTACATTTGATTTCAGGTCAGCCATGGATGGCAAAATCCAGACTTTCACCTCAAATAATTGTAACGCTTATGGTATTGATGAAGCGGAGTCGTTTGAAAGCTTTGTGGTAGATATTACAATGGGTGAAACGGATATTGATAGATTGTCAAATGTTCCAGATCTTTCTTCAAGAACAGACACTGTATTTCTAAGAGTATTGCAAGCCGGTAAAAATGTAACCTTGTATTCTTATGTTGATGATGTTAAGGAACGCTTTTATCTGAAGTCTAAAAATGGAACGCCCTCAGAACTCATCAGGCGCGTATATATGCAGGAAGAGGGCGTTAAAAGAGTTGTAAATGGGAATCAGTATATCAGACAATTGCTTGATGTGATGAGGGAGTCTAATCCTGGAATTGCAGTTGATCAAGAAAAGTTATCGAAATTGGAATACAATGAAGATGCGTTGTTGGAATTGGTTGCTGAGATCAATCAGCAAAAGTTAACTAAGTCTAAACATAGTAGCAGTAGGTTTTTTGCCGGCCTGGCACTGAACAGGAGCTGGGCAAGTTATTCAGGAATGCATGATTTTGCGAGCCCGACGGCAAAGGTAAAGGTCTCATATCTACCTATGCTGACAACTGGTATAGATATATTTTTCAATCCGGTAATTGGAAAGTTGCTATTTAGAACAGAGTTGTCTTTACAAATGAGTAAAAATGAAATTGCACTTCATCGGGGAGATGATAACTACAGGCATTCTTTTGATCAGTTTCTTGCCGTGATTACACCTCAGGTTATATATAATATGTATAATGCCGATCATTTTAAGGTGTTTGCCGGAATTGGAGGTGGTGTGAATTTTATGTTAAACCGCAATGATGAATATGTAGCGTTAAATACGGTTAGGGGTGAATCCGATGTGCTTAAAAACCCGTTAAAAATGGAGGCCGTTAATTATTCTTTTCAGGGAATCGTGGGAGTGGTTTTGAATAAAAAGATAGAGATTTCGGCGGGATATAGTCCATATATGCCGATCAGCAATTATGGCGTTTTTAATATTAATGTAGAAAGGATGAGACTTGGGGTTAATTACTTGTTTGGTAAAAAGTAAACTTTTAATTCCATATTGTAAGGAAAAGTGTCGGTATTGTTACTTTAAAACTGACTTCAATTCTTTTCTGTATTCGGATGCACTTTTACCAGTAAACTCTTTAAATAGCTTATTGAAATGGCTGAAATTATAAAAACCACTTTCGTAACTAATATTTGCTATGCTGATTTGTTTTTCAGCTAATAGTTTGGCGGCATGTACAATGCGGTACTCATTTACAAACTTGGTAAATGTCTTTTTAGTAGTTTTTTTGAAATACCTGCAGAAAGATGGGGTAGTCATGCTGGCCATTTCTGCTACTTCAGCAAGAATGATTTCTTCATGGAAGTGGTCTTTTACATAATTAAAGATCATGTTGATTCTGTCATTGTCCTGGACCTGAGTTTCCATTGAGAAACCTGACGCATTTAATATCATATAATCCTTCGCGCTTTCCAGTTCTTTTAATACTGTTAACAAGGTGAGCAACCTTTCAAAAGGTTGTTGATTATCCATCATCTCAATACGCTCTCCCACGGCATTTTTTGTTGCAGCGCCAAAGGCAATACCTCCTTTAGCTTTGTTAAACAATTCGGGAAGGTATTTTGTCTCCTGTAGGCTTAAGAATTCTGTCCCAAGGAAATCCGGTTTCATTTGAATAACTGTTTCATTCTTATTGCCCGTCCTATCATCTGTAAAACCACAATGTGGAAGGTTGCTGCCGATAAGTATTAAATCTCCATCTGTATAATAAGAAAGGTGACTTCCAATCTGTCGTTTCCCCGAACCACCGTTTACAAAGACCATTTCAATCTCGGGATGGTAATGCCACACATGTGATTTGTTATTTAGCTTTTCAGCATACTTTGAATAATAAAACGAGCTTCCGAATGAGGATTCGATGATTTCGAAGCCCGGCTTGTTGGTTTTTATCTTCATTTTTCCTTCTCTCAGTGTAAATAAAATAGGTGTATTCTCTTTTTGGTCTTTATGAAGGGTAATATAGCATAGATATGTGGATATATGCAATAAGACTTTCATTTTAATGTGGGGTAAATTTGTATCATAAAGTAATTAAAACAGTTAGTTATGAAAAGTTTTATTAAAATCAGTTTGATCGCAGCATTATTAATGAGTTCTGTTGGTCTGTATGCAAGTGATGGTGAGTTTTCGTTTAGCATTAAACGTGTAAACGATAAGACTGTAACTTTTGCTATGAATGAAACGCAGGTTGTTGATGTGGCTATTTATGGTGCCAACAACGAAGCCTTGTATGAAAAGAAATTAAATGCAAAGAAGGGAACATCTAAAACTTATGATCTGAGTTCTCTTCCGAATGGAAATTATACCTTTAAACTATTGACAGAAGCACAAGCTACTGAGTATAAAATAGAAATTAAAGGAGATAGTGTTTTGGTTTCTGAGCCAGTAATCCTTAATATGCTTAATCCAATCTTAACTAAGATGGATGATGTTTTAGTATTAAATGTTGAAAACGCTCCTAAAGGACCTATCGAAGTTGAGATTTTAGATCAACATAGTGGTCAGTTATATCAAAAAGTTTTTAAAGGAGGCTCAACTTTGGTTAAGAAATTTGATGTAGCACGTGGATATGCAAGAGAGTTGACTTTTATCATCAGGTCTGCAGATCAGGTTGTTACCAAAACGGTTCAAATGTAATTGCATGTAGTATTTGGTTAGTACTTATAAAAGGTTGCCCTTTACAGGGCGACCTTTTTTGTTGTTGACTGTTTTATAGTCATTTGAAAATATGGTTAATTAAAATTAATTTTGTCCTGAATTATAAACCAAATTAAATGAAACGCTTTCTCATTGGCCTCTTGTGTACTATTCCTGTATTGAGCTTTGCTCAAGCTAATTTTCAAAAAGGATATGTAATTACCAATTCAAAAGATACGCTTAAAGGGTATATTGATTATAAAGAAAGGAGTAAGAATCCTGTAAATGTGGATTTCAGAACTTCATTAAATAGCAGTACACAAACATATAGCCTGGGGAATTGCGCAGGGTATGGCATTGATGATATAGAGCATCAAAGACGTTTTGCTGTAAATGTTAGTATGAGTAAGATCGATGTTGCCAATTTGAGTTATGGTCCGGATTCCTCATTCACAAGAAAAACAGTATTTCTGAAGGTGTTGCAGGATGGGAAGAATTTGACTCTTTTTTCCTATGAAGATGATGTGAAAGAACGCTATTATATGATGAGTAAAGATCATCAGGAGCCTGTTGAGTTGATTAGAAATACATACTTAAGCACAGTCAAGACAAATGCTATAGTAAATGACAATATGTATGTCAGGCAACTGTTGGCTCAAATGATGAAGAGTAATCCAGGTAGGCCCATTGAAGAAAAAGATGTTTCCAATTTGGAATATACAGAAAGGAAATTGTTGAAATTTGTTTCAGCGATTAATAATCAAGAACCTCCTAAGTCTAAATACAAAGGGTTCAGGTTTTTTGCCGGTGCAGCTCTTAGTGTAAGCTCAGCTAGCTATAGGGGACTGGGGGAGCTTGCAAGTGAGGATGCTATATCTAAAATTTCTTACTCTCCAATGTTAAATGGGGGGATTGATCTTCTTATAAATCCTGCAATCGGGAAACTGATTTTTAGAACAGAAATATCGTTTATGATGGATAAGTATGGAGTGTCAGTACCTGACTATATAGGCAACAGCAGAAGCCATACTTTTGACCGTGCTTCTCTTGTATTAACTCCTCAGTTTATTTACAATATATATAATACCAATAAATTAAAGTTTTTTGCAGGATTTGGCGCGGGACTTAATTTTTCAAAAATCAGTAATAATAAGATTGTGGTTACAAGAGACTTGGACAAGACCATTCTCCTTCAGAACAGTGATAGGGAAATCAATAAGTTTAACTACTCTTTACAACTCAGTACTGGTGTTGTGTTGAACAAAAAAATTGAAGTATTTGCGGGATATAGTCCAAAAGCTCCAATAACTGATTATTATTCTGTGGCACTAAGGGTACAGCGGCTTGCTTTTGGTGTTAATTACTTGTTTGGTAAGCATTAAAACATTTGATTATTAGAAATTTATTGTTACTTTTGCATCCCGCATTAAGAGCGGATTAATTAAAAAACAAATAAATAACAATGAATCAGTACGAAACTGTTATCGTTCTAACCCCGTTGTTGTCAGAAGAAGTTGCTAAAGAGGCTATTGCCAAATTCAGCAAAATCATTACTGACAGCGGAGCCGAAATTGTTCAAGAGGACAATTGGGGTTTGAGAAAATTAGCGTATCCGATTGAAAAAAAAGCAAGCGGATTTTTCCACCTTACAGAGTACAAATCTTCAGGTGAATTAATTAACAAGTTGGAGTTAGAGCTTAAACGCGATGAGCGTGTATTGCGTTTCCTTACCATTAGATTAGACCGTCACGCGGTTGCATATAATGAGAAAAAACGTAGTGGAGCTTTTAACAAAAAACCAAAACAGGAGGTTGCAGGATAATGGCTAAAGATCAAATACAATATGTTACTGCTCCAAAAGTGGACGATAACAGAAAAAAATATTGCCGTTTTAGAAAAAACGGAATCAAATATATTGATTACAAAGACGCAAACTTCTTGTTAAAATTCATCAATGATCAAGGTAAATTATTACCTCGCCGTTTAACTGGTACTTCATTGAAATTTCAACGCAAAGTGGCTCAAGCGGTTAAACGTGCACGTCACATTGGTTTGTTACCTTTTGTTGCTGACCAATTAAAATAGGAGCTGAGAGATGGAAATTATTTTGAAACAAGATATCAAATCCCTAGGGGAAAAAGATGATATCGTTACTGTAAAGCCAGGATATGGTCGTAACTACTTAATCCCTCAAGGATTTGGTGCTTTGGCTACTCCTTCAGCTAAAAAAGTATTAGCAGAAAACTTAAAGCAAGCAGCTTTTAAACAAGATAAAATTAAGAAAGATGCTGAAGGTATCGCAGAACGTTTAGCTGAGGTTAAATTGTCTATCGGTGCTAAAGCTGGTGAAACAGGTAAGATTTTTGGTGCAGTAAACACCATTATGATTGCTGACGCTTTAAAACAAAAAGGTTTTGAAGTTGATCGTCGCCGTATCACTTTCGAAACTGAACCTAAATTTGTTGGTGAATATGTTGCCAACTTAAACTTACACAAAGAAGTGAAAGTTAAAGTTCCTTTCGAAGTTGTAGCTGAGTAATCTTCTTACAAAGATAAAAAAAAGGCTTTCCGGATTCCGGGAAGCCTTTTTTTTATGCCTTTTTATTACCTTTGAGCGATGGCACAAAAGAAACGTTCGAATAGTAAATCAAAGCAATCTCTTACTAAAAGAATATCATCAATAGTAACCAGAATCTTTCTATGGTTTTTGCTGGTTAGCGTCCTCTGGGTGCTGGCGTATCGCTTTATTAACCCTCCGATTACCTTACTCATGGTATTGCGTAATATAGAACGTAAAACTGATGGTAAGGCTTTTAAATTACAAAAGGAGTGGGTTGATTTTGAAGATATGTCCGACAACATGAAACGGGCTGCTGTTTCGGCTGAAGACCAGTTGTTCTTAAAACACATAGGTTTTGATGTAAAGGCTATCGAGAAGGCTTTTGCAACGAACAAAAAAGGCAAAAAGATTAAAGGTGGTAGCACCATTTCGCAGCAAACAGCAAAGAATGTATTCTTATGGCCGGGCCGTTCTTGGGTGCGCAAAGGGTTTGAAGCCTATTTTACTTTGCTTATAGAAATGCTGTGGAGTAAGGAACGTATTCTAGAGGTATACCTGAATGTAATTGAAATGGGGGATGGTATATATGGTGCAGAGGCCGCTGCACAAGCTTATTTCAGTAAATCGTGTACCAAGCTGACGCGCTCGCAAGCTGCATTGATTGCTGCCTGTTTCCCGAACCCAAGAAGATGGACTCCCAAAAAGCCAACAACATATATCAAACACCGTCAGTATCTGATCATGAAAAACATGAAGAGATTGGGGCCTCTGGACTTCTAAGAAAAATAACCTGAAAAACTGAAACTACTATAGCTTTGAAAAGACTTTGCTATGCCAACTCTCTTCAAAAGTTGTTTCCCACTTATTTTGAAATTCATCTAGGTTTTGTACAAGGTTGTTGAAAACAATAGTTTTTGGTCCAACTTTATTAATACTTACCAGAGTTTCAAAGTCTTCTTTATTGGTCACAATTACTTTGTCGTCTATTTTATAGGCGATGTTAAATCTGTCAAACAAATCCACATTGTAAGTTTGCTCAATATCTTTGATTACACGAACCGAAGCATCGATTGAGCAACCCGTAACACCCGCATTCGCTTCATCAACTGTAAATACAATAAAGAATTTATGTACAATTTCTGCTTTTGCTTTTAATTGGTGACCATGTGCTTTCCACTGAGATGTGAAGTCGTCCAGTTTTTGTTGTATAGCTGGAACTTCGTCATTTGTAAATGGACGGTTACTTTGATAGATCCAAATTTTAGATTGTGGAGAAAAACTCATAGGTCAAATTTAATAAATTATTTAATTTGATGCAGCTAAATTTTTGACGTCATGAATAAGTTTACATTAGGCTTAAGAATGTTCCTCTCTATCTTGTTTTGCTTGATCTTGACGGCTTTCAGTACTGCTTCATTGATAGATGAGCAAATGATCTATATTCAGAATAAGCTTGTTGAACATCATGATAGTGAGCATGGGGCAGAGCAGATCCAACGCTATCAGCTTAATGTTACCAACACCGGATTCTGTAGGTACAGACGTTACTATGCTAGTGGAAAAGTAGAATACTTTTCTTTCAATCTGGCAAAATTTAAAGACCTGGATTATTACGGGACGGATAAAAATGGGCAATTATATTTGCGGACGAGTGGCGAGAATGTAATTGTGCAAACTTATAAAGATAAAAAAGGAGGGGATGTTGACAGTATGGCAACCTATATGATGATCCCACTAAAAAATATTGAACCTCAGGACCTCGTAGATTTATCAGAGCGACTGATTAAAATGAATGCACTGCTGCTGGCTCAAAAATAGAGTAAACTTCCGTTTCCTGATAGCGGGAGGCCACAATAATCTCTGTGCCATTTGCATGTTGAGTAAATAGATTTGATACAAGTTCGGGACAATTGTTGTCTTTTGATAAGTGAGAAAGAAGCAGATGACTCATAAAAGGAGGCTTATGGCTTTTAAAGAGCTCCAATGCCTGTAGATTTGATAAATGTCCTTTTCCACCACTAATGCGTCTCTTTAAAAAATATGGATATGCACTTCTCTGCAATAGCTCATCATCATAATTAGCTTCAAGAAACGCAGCATGACATTGCTTAAAGTGAAAAGTAAGTTGTTCACAAGCAGCGCCTATGTCTGTAAATATACCAACTTTTGTCTCTCCAAATGATACAACGAAGCTACATGGCTCAGAGGCATCATGTAATTTGGAGAAATTAGTAACCAGCAGCTCTCCTATCTGTACCTGTGTATTAATTTGTAAATTCCGAATGAGATCCGCCCTTAAATTAAATCTGCAGGCTGCCAGTGTGCCCTGATTAATGTAAATAGGTAGATTATATTTTGCTGCGAGCGTACAGAGTCCTTTTATGTGATCTGTGTGTTCATGAGAAATAAATATGGCCTTTACTTTTTGCATAGAAAGGCCAAGACGTAACATCCTTTTTTCTGTTTCCCGACATGATATGCCGGCATCAATCAGTATGGCCTCTTCGTGGTTGCCTACATAGTAGCAGTTTCCGTTGCTGCCGGAATTTAGGGATGATATAAAAAGAGGATTACAATCCATTTGCTCTTGCAGTGATTTCTGCTATATCTAAAACTTTAACATTCTGATCTTGATCTTTCATTTTAACACCATCATTAAGCATCGTCATGCAAAAAGGACAAGAAGCAGCTATAATCTGAGGTTGAGTTTCAAGGGCTTCTTCAATTCTTTCGATATTTATATCCTTATTACCTTTTTCCGGTTCTTTGAACATTTGAGCACCACCGGCACCACAGCATAAACCATTAGATTTACAACGTTTCATTTCTACAAGCTGTGCATCAAGGGCTTCAAGCGCTTTTCTTGGAGCTTCGTATACATCATTTCCACGGCCTAAGTAGCAAGGGTCATGATAAGTAATCTTTTTACCTTTAAAACTTTCCCCGCCTTCAGCCTTAAGTTTACCCTCGTCAATCAGCTGTTGTATCAGTTGAGTATGATGAATAACCTCATATGTACCTCCCAATCCTGGATACTCATTTTTTATGGTATTGAAACAATGGGGGCAGCCTGTGACTATTTTCTTGATATTATAACCGTTAAGTACTTCAATGTTTGTCATAGCCTGCATTTGGAACAGAAACTCATTACCAGCACGTTTTGCAGGATCTCCAGTGCAGCTCTCTTCAGTGCCCAATACTGCATATTTCATACCTACATGATGTAATATTTTGCAAATATCGCGTGTGGTTTTCTGTGCTCTTTCATCATAACTACCAGCACAGCCTACCCAGAATAAGATTTCTGGCTCTTCGCCTTTTGCTATCATTTCGGCCATTGTTGGCACGGTAAAGTTTAATTGCTCACTCATTTTTTGATCTTTCAGCTTTTGTCTTTAAATCTTTGCTCTTTAATCCTTGTTCTTTCTTCTCTGGTTCTTTAGTCCTGCTTCAGTAATGCTAACCCACTAATCTTGCTTAGCCCAGTTAAACCTGTCGGCCGGCGAATATTTCCACGGTGCACCATTGTTTTCTATATTGCCCAGCATTGCATTAATACTGGCTGGCGACTGCGATTCCTCCATTACAGCATATCTTCTAAGCTCTGTAATGATAGCCAGCGGGTCAATGTTAATAGGGCAGGCTTGTGTACACGCATTACAGCTTGTACAGGCCCAAATCTCTTCTCGACTGATATATGTGTCGATTAAGGACTTGCCGTCGTCAAATCCAGTTGCTTCCTTGTCTCCTGCTTTAACTGCTTTATCAATATTTTTGCCTACCTCTTCCATTCTGTCACGTGTATCCATCATGATTTTTCGAGGAGACAGGAGTTTACCCGTAATGTTTGCCGGACATACTGAAGTACATCTGCCACATTCTGTACAAGTATAAGCGTTCATGAGATTAACCCAGGTCAGATCATTCACATCTTTTGCTCCAAAACGCCCAACTTCTGCTTCTGCAGGTGTAAATGAGGGATCAAGCATTGCTTTAACTTCATTGGTTACACTTTGCATGTTTGTAAATTCTCCTTTTGGCTCCAGGTTGGAAAAGTAAGTATTGGGAAAAGCAAACATGATATGAAAGTGCTTAGAATAAGGCAAGTAGTTTAAAAAAGCAAATATGCCAACAATATGGAACCACCAGCAGCCTCTTTCAATGGCAATCAGCGCAGCTTCAGTATTTGGTAAAAGGTTTTGTAAGAATTGACTAACAGGGAATGCTCCGTATGCTGCATAATGTCCTGCGCCCATGGCTTGCAGTTTTGCATCTGCAGCATTCATGGTTAAAAACGCAGTCATCAATAATATTTCGGTAATGAGGATGTAATTGGCGTCTGATGTAGGCCAGTTTTTCATTTCTACCCCACTAAATCTTTTCAGTTTGATGATGTTTCTTCTGATTAGGAAGATTACACAAGCCAACCATACACCAAGGGCGAGGAATTCAAATGATCCGATTAGAACATTGTAAAAGATTCCTAATCCACCAAATATGCGATGCGTACCGAAGATACCATCAATCATAATTTCCAGTACTTCAAGATTAATGATCACGAAGCCTGCATATACTACCAGATGAAGTAGAGCGGGTATGGGACGAAAAAACATTTTTGTTTGTCCGAATGCTACTTTTAGCATGGTCATAAGTCTTTTCTGAGGCTGATCCGACCTGTCTACCGCTTTTCCAAAACGGATATTGCGGATAACCTTTTTTAAGTTATAGCTAAATAGAGCTATTGCAGCCAGCGTAAGGGCTATGAATAGGATTTGTGACACCATTTTAAATTCTATCTTATCGTTTGCTAAGTTAAAGTATTTCACTTAAAACAAATTACTATGCATGCATATAATAGGGAAATTTATTGTGTATTCAGATAAAAATGAACTATTTTAAAATATTTTCAAAAAAGATTTTAATCTTCGAAGAAAGACACTACATTTGCACTCCCAACCGAGGGGAACATATTTAAGAAGTATGTTAAATAAGATGGTACGGTAGCTCAGTCGGTAGAGCAATGGACTGAAAATCCATGTGTCGCCGGTTCGATCCCGGCCCATACCACTGCAAAAAGCTTCAGAGAGATCTGAAGCTTTTTTGTTTTATAGCATTTTTGTTGTTGATCCGTTTTGTTAACGTATAGGTGTCAGTTTATCACTACCGGCCTTTTTATGAAGCAGGAAAGAAACCTGGATGTCATCATCCTCAGTCTGGGCATGAATGGCAGACAGATAATCTTTATACATTTCGCTCGTTGGCTGTAAAGCAAGCACTTTTCCACCTGCATATAGCACCATTTTAAAATCTTTCAAGGGTAGAATCTCCCTTTTTTCACGGACTGTGCCGCTCATTTCGTCCCAGCGTTCTTTGGAATCTGTGGGAGTAACCCAGTAAAAGGCTTTTGCCAGTTCCACTTCTTTATCATACATCAACGATGCATAAGCATTCTCATCTTTTTTTATCAGTACATTTCTGAAATTGTTATATGCTGCAACCGCTTCTTTCAGTAATTCATCTTTATTCTCTTTACTCAGGTTCTCGGAATTTTTCCATCCTTCTAACTGATAAGGAATTTCTGCATCAAAATAGCCTTTAAATTCAAAAATCTTTTGCCCGCTGTCCAGAAAATTTTCTGTTCCCGGTTTATTAGAGGTACTGAATTCAAAAACTTGTTTATAGGTTTCTGTAGGAGCATCAGGGGCATGGTGAATCACTTTGATCTTAAATTTAGAAGCATCGACAAGTTTCGGTGACCAGCTTTGGTCTGAAAGCTGGGGCGGAAACAAGCGTATGATAATTTCCTGTTTTCCACTTGTTAATATATGATCATTAATTGGGATACGCTGCTCATTGGCACTACCCGATAACAAATAGCGGTGCAGGGGTACGCCATTGATTAAAATTTCGTAACCACAGGCATCCTGACTGAATTCTACCTCATAAAAGGGGTTATAATTGTATGTCTTTACCTGCTTATAAATATCCAGCATTTTCTGATCCATCTTTACCTGACTTTTAATAGTTGTACCTGATGATTGTTTTTGCTGGCAGGAAGCCAGGCCCGACAGTAATACTAAGCTTGATATAATTAGTGTTCTCATTTTAATCCATCTGGTTTTTCCGTCAATAGCAGTAGTAAATGTAATTCTTTCTTCTTTGGTCTAAGGTGCCGATCTAGTTAATTCTTAATTTTTCTGGCTAAAAAACGTCGGTGGTTTTTCTTTAGATCTTCATTGAATTCCTTGTTGATGAGCTCATCATTGATCTCTATATGATCACTTTTATATTGCCGGCCAATTTCTTTCTCTCCGGCTTCAGCGAGTTGGCTGAACGTATTAGTAACAAAATATCCGTTTTCTTTTTTTCTGGGAATTACCAAATTGGGCAGAGATTCCAGATAAACCTTCCATTTTCCTTCCTCTTTGCTTGCATACAGTACCTGAACATAATCCAGTGTTGCCTGTGGATCCTTATCCTGATTAAGTAACAATAAGTATCCTTTATCATTACTGCTGTTCAGAAAAATCCGGTCATCGATTTTCCATTCACTGGTCTTAAGGAATTGGACACCTTCAATACCTTGGGCGAGCCAGGAAGTCAGGATCTGGCTGGCTGCATTTTTTACTTCTTTCTGTGCTGTGGCATCCATTTCAGTTTTCTTCTCAGCATCCATATTTGTACAACTACCTACCGTACCAAACAGAAACAACATTCCTATAGCAATTAATACGTATTTAATCATATTGTTCTGGTAAAATGTATGACTGCACATGCTTGTAGAACTCTAACAACAAATCTACAGCCAAACCTTATCTGGTAGAATCATTCGCTGCAATAAACGGTATAATGGATGCTATTTTTGAACAGCATCCGGAATTGAAACAGCCTGAAACAGAGCTTAGCCTTTTATCCACAGCGTATTTTCAGGCAAAGAAAAATAAGTTTGAGGTGGAAGACGATCTTTTTGTTTTTAACTAGCTTTTGGTCTGGTGACGGGTTCCTAAGGATCTTAATCTTATCTTACTTAAGTATTACTAAGGCTTTTTTAGGGCTAATGGCCCTAGCAAGGCCCTAGTAACGCCCTAGTAATGCTCTAGTAAAGCTATGGTAATAAAAGCATGTCCTTTGTCTGTCCTATACTGGGATACGTTTACAATAAAAGTCTTGTTACTACTACTTGTTTAAATCTAATTTTAAGGGTTTTGATTTCCCGTCAATGGTTAATACCAAATCAAGCATTCCTTTTGCATAATTATTCCCTTTTTTTTCAGTAAGTGTAATTTTCGGTGCTTTGTTCCCCGTATAAGGATAAACTACACTGATAAAAAAAGCATTATTACTATTGGTCTTACCATTCTCAAATACCAATGCTGGTCTAGATAGTTCTTTTCCATACTGATAAGAAACTTTACCTTCTTCTTCTTTTAACTCTGTTTTTTGAGGAATTAAGCATTGAATAAGCAGGTTGTTGCCATCACTATAATTGGTAAAAACTTTATTTGTCTTTTTGTCGAATTGGGAATTACTATCTTCTTTTAACTGATAATGTATGCCAAGAGTACCTGTTTCAGAACCTATTGCCTGATCTACAATTACAAAATATTTCTTATCTACAAATAGAACACTACGACGATGGTCTAAATTAGTGTAACTTGGATTTGTATAGGTGAGTACATCCAGATCTTTACTTGTTGTCCATTTGTTTTGTTGAGCTTTAGTGATCAACATATTTTGGTTATTCAAAGTCATGGTGCTATGCACGCGAGTTTGACGGAACCAATTTCGTTGTTTCATAATCTCCTTATCTCCACTATAAACAAAGCAACCCGCATCAGGTGTAAAGTTTCTTCCATTTACCCAAAGTTCAAAAGTCCCGTTATCAGGTTGGGCATGAAACTCTCCCGGAGGGCTAGCCTTAAGCATCATAATGGTAGAACTGTTATCCCATCCGTTTCGGAATGTATAAAACCCAGCATTACTTAAGGCATTAGAAAACCAGTTTGGTTTATCACCTTTTTTACCATCAGTCGCAAAGTATTTGATAAATTGGTTTTCGGGAAACAGTTCAGACCATGCAGTAAATTGCCTTAGCCTAAACTCTTTATTTGTCCACCAGGAATCTCCGAACATCGGTTGATTATAATTAGGAAAGGTGATGTTGACAAAGGCCAATGCCATTTTTTCTACCGTTTGCTTATAGCTTGCCGGAAATTCATTTTCCAAACCAGCTTTTTGAGCCCCTTTAAAGGCTTTTGCAAAAATATCTATAGCAGCAGCATGATATACAGGAGATAGTTCAAATTGGACACCATCAGCATATACCTGTTTTTTTATTTCGGAGTTCAACACATCAATTCCACTTTTTCGCCATTCTGAAGCATCTAAAAGTTCAGGGAATGAAGCACCGGCAAATAAAGCTCGTTGGGCTTCAAATAAACGGTGGTTACCTTCTGCTGCATAATTACTTGGTAAATAATCAGCTTGTTGCTGGTAGCTGTTTAAGACAACCATCAGGAAGGCGGGTGTAAAATGAGGGGAATTGATGAAAATACTTATAGTGGGTACTAAACTTTGCACTCTGTCGGATACTTCTAATGGTCTCCAGGCAAAGCGATCATTATCAGCTGATAAGCCCAGAGGATTCTTTTTTACCCAATCTTCAAATTGAAATACCCATTCTTTAGCATATTTTTCGTCTTTAGTGCTATGATAAGTTAAAGCCATTGGTAGCCACCATTTTACTCGGTGTAGCTGCCAGCGAACTTCATTGTCTTTAACAGGCCATAATTGCCAGTTGATATTCTTCCCAAAATCAAAAAAGCCATAGCTTTCCTGGGTTTTAAAAAGGTGTTTCAAAGCATTGTCTGCAGTTTCAAGGATTTTCGCATCAAGTGTACCAGTGGTATCAACCGGAACTTCAAGATTACTGAAGTCGGGGTTTCTTGAGCCTAGTTTAGTTTTGTAATACTGTAACAGCGCAGCTGCGGCATCTTCGTATTTAGCTGCCTCTACAGCAGTTTTAACTTTTTCGAGCCCCTGATAATTTAAGTTTATTGCCTTAAAACTCTCTTTGGTGATTGTGTTTTGTGCTTTTGAAGCACCAATCTGTAAGTATAGCACACATAAAATTAATAAGGATCTTAAATACATATTTTCGATTGCTTTAAAGCGCTAAAGACTTGTTCAATTATAATTGTTGTATGATTTTTTTTGTTTTTCCATCAATTGTAAGGGTGATATTCAATTTGCCGGTTGCATAATCGTTACCAGAGTTTTCCTTTAAACTAATTGTAGGGGCTTTGTTACTAGAATATGGGTAGATAATGCTAATAAACGACTTAGGGTCTCTATCTTCTTTCTGTTGTTCAAATGCAAATGCCGGACGTGATGTCTCCTTTTGATATTCATAGGATACAAAACTTTCCTCTTCCTTTAATTCTGCTGACTTATTAAATGATTGTATTAACAAGTTATTATTGTCATTGTAAGTAGTATAAATAAGGTTATTAGCGCGATCGAAAACAGGTTTATTATCTTCTTTTAAATTAAAACGGATATCAAGTTTACCTGTTCCATCGCCAATTGCGCGGTCTATGATAATAAAATAGCTTTTATCTATAAAAAGAAATGTACGTTGGTGTTGAAGGTTGACATAACTCGGATTAATATAACTTAGGATATCAAGATTATCACTTGTTTCCCACTTTATTAGCCGAGCATTATTCTCAATGTTATTGTTGTTCAGCGTAAGTGTTTGATGCGCTTTAGTACTACGGTACCAATCACGTTTTGAATTTTCCTGGCCGCCAACGTTTGCATATACAAAACTCCCTGCATCAGGAGTGAAAGTGCGTCCCTTTATCCATAATACAAAATTACCATTGTCAGGCTGAGAGTGGAATCCAGCTGGTGGACCTGCTTTAATTTGCATTACGGTCGAATTTGTATCCCATCCATTTCTAAATGTATAAAATCCTGCATTTGGCAAAGCACTTGAAAGGTAATCTGGTTTATGACCACGAGCACCGTCTGTAGCATAATACTCAATTACCTTATTTTCAGGAAATACTGCTACCCAGTCTTTATAGCTCTTTAACATTTGTGCTTTATTAGTAATAAAAGCATTTCCAAACAAAGGGAATTGATAATCTGGGAACGAATATTTACCAACAGCCAATACCATTTTTTCTACATGATTGCTATATGTCTTTGGAAATTCTCCCGCTATACCGGCTAATTGGGCAATGCGCAAGGCATCTAAGAAGATTTTAATGGTTCCAATATGATATCCAGGCGAAAGTTCAAATTGCATGCCGTCTGGTAATACTTGCTTTTCAATTTCTGTATTCAATACCTCAATTCCACTTTTTCGCCAAGATGTTGCACCTTTCAATTCTGGAAAGTTACTTCCTGCATACATTAAATGTAGTGCTTCATATAAACGATGGTTACCTATATCTGTATAGTTTGCCATCACATAATTCGCCTGTTCGTTGTACGAATTAAGAAACTCCATTAAGAAAGACGGAGTAACATTTGGCGACTGTAAAAATAGATTAAAAAGGCCACTCCAATGATTCAGTCTGAATGAAACAACAAATGCTTTCCAGGCATATTCTTTATCATCGGAATAAGCACCTTGTTTGTTTTTTCTGATCCAGTCTCTAACCTGAAAAACCCACTCTTTAGCATAGGCTTCATCACCAGTACTTCTATAAACAATGCCTAAGTTTTCCCAAAATGCAGTTCTATGCAAAAAAGTAGTAAGTAGTTGATCTTTCACCGGACGATATTGCCAGTCAATATCTTTACCATAATCGTAAGTTGGATAGCCTTTGTGCGGTTTAAATTTGTGAAGCAATATATTATCTGCCAATTGTTTTGTTTCAGCATTTACTTTTTTGCCTTTGAATTTTATGAAGTCATCGCTATTAAAATTAAGATGGCGAACTGTAGTTCGTGCACGGTAATATTGTAACAATGAAGAGGCTGCTGCTTCGTATTTTGTAGCAGATACTGCTTTTTTGACATTCTCTAACCCTGGCTGATCTAAATTGATGTTAGCAAAACTTTCTTTATTTAGCTGTTGCTCCTGTGCATAGGATGTAAACGCTAATGTCGAAATAGCTGCACCAATAAATATTCTTTTTAATAAAATCATAGAAGGGTATGTTAGAGTTTTGTTATTGCAGCATATCTTTTTAAGGCTTCAAGATAATAATAGTCGGCATAGTCCAGAGGTGTATCTATTTCAGAGTTATATAGAAATGCACCCACACTGTGCTTTAGAATAAAGAAGTTGTTTTCGCCTGGTTTTGCTAAATAGGCATCAGATGATAAAGATTTCAAGATATCTTCTGCGTATTTGAAATACTTCTGGCCATCTTTCACTTGTGTGCTCAGGTTAAGGAGTGCCGAAGCAATGACTGCAGCTGCCGAAGCATCTCTAGGAGCTTTTTCCTCAACATCTAATGCATTGTGAACATCAAAATCCCATACAGGTACTTTATCTTTCGGCATTCTTGGGTGGTTCATAATGAATTTTGCTATGTTTTCTGCCTGAGCTAAAAATGTTGCATTTTTAGCATTCTCATTACACATCGCATATCCGTAAAGGGCCCAGGCCTGACCGCGTGCCCATGCTGATTCGTCCGTTACGCCTTGATGTGTCCTTTTAGCAATAACATTTCCAGTTTTAGCATCATAATCTATAACGTGATAAGAACTGTAGTCCTTTCTAAAGTGATTTTTAATAGTAGTTAATGCATGGGTATTTGCTGCATCAGCATAAGCAGGTTTTTTAAATTGACCTGATGCCCAATACAGATATTCCAGGTTCATCATATTATCAATAATAACAGGGAAATGCCACCATGAAAAATCCCATGAACGGATAGCGCCAACTTTAGGGTTAAAACGATTATAAAGGTTCTGTGCGCCATCT
Organism: Pedobacter sp.; assembly: GCF_041645105.1. Taxonomy (GTDB): domain Bacteria; phylum Bacteroidota; class Bacteroidia; order Sphingobacteriales; family Sphingobacteriaceae; genus Pedobacter. The sequence continues at coordinate 288,858 of NZ_JBAZQQ010000001.1, read as the reverse complement.
GCAAGGGCTGGTAAATAGGTTTTGTCACCCGTAATTCTATATGCATTGCCGTATGAGCAATACAACATAAAACCAACATCATGCGTATCTTTAATATATCTTACAGAATCTAAAGCAAGTGTAAAACGTTTTGCCTGGCTCGCCAGATCTTTATCACCAGTGAGTTCATAGCCATACCAAAGTGATCCTGGAAAGAAACCGGTAGTCCAATCTTTGTAGTTGGCTAATCTCACTGATCCATCTGGGTTTGTGGAACGAGGGTTTTGTCCAGGGCTGTATTTATTACTGGCTTGTTTCAACTGATAATTGATCACATCAGTTGCTTTTTTTAGCCATGGCGCAGGTGTTTTGTCCGTTTGAATAGATGCATGTCCATTAAATGCAATAGCCACTGCCACTAGTAAAATGCTTAAAGTCTTTTTCACGTTTATTATTCCGGTTAAAATATTCTCAGTTTGTTAACGAAAGGTGAAATTAATGTTTACTATCTCCACTGAGTTTTGATTTTTACCAGAATGGTTTTGAATTTGTTGAATTTAAGCAACGCCACAGCTTTGTGACGTTTTAGCACCTTAGGAGCTAAATAGTTTTAAATGATACAATTGAAAGTCTGTATTTACAAGCCGACAAAACATTGATGGTCTTATTGATACTTAAAATGTTGGAGGAGAGGCTTTGAGGTCCGAGTCCAGAAAATCATTAATCATTGGTACAAGCCAATCCATTCGTTGCATCATGCCTATATGTGTTGTACTTGGTAAAATAGCCAGTCGCGATCGAGATAGGCCATGTATATCGCCCATTTTGCCTCCACCTTTGGCTCTGAACAATGCTAAAGCATGTTCATACTTTACCCCGTCGGCATCACCAATGGCCATAAATATAGGTGCTTTAATGTTTTTTGCATCTTTAAACCAATCATATGGTTTTAGGTCTATGCTGATTACCTTTTTAACAAACGCGGGGAAATGGACTGGGTCGTTACCAAGACTATCGTACTGTTTTTGTATTGCTGAACCTTTAAACATATCTGCTGTGATAGATGAAAAACTAGCCTCTACATCCGGCCACCATCCATCATGTGCATAGGTGCCAGATAATACTATGAGCCTCCTCGTTTGTTCTGGGTGACGAATAGCTACCTGGAAGGCTACTCCAGCACCCATGCTGTATCCCAATATGTCTGCGCTATCTGTTTTGAGGTGCTTAAGCAGGCCGGAGATATCATCAGCCATGTTTTCGTAGCTAAATTCTCGGGAAGTATCCTTTGTGCGGCCATGGCCTTGCATTTCTGCCACTATTACTTTCCTGTCTTTTGCCAGTAACGGTAACATTTGTGCCCAGTTTAAAGGGATGCTCATAAAAGAACCATGTAAAAGCACAATGGGCTTCCCGCTACCATATACTTCGTAGTACATTTTTAGTCCGTTTACTTCTGCATAGCCTTTTTCAACGGGCTTTATGCTCTGGCTTTTAGTTGTATCTTTTGAAATGCTCGAGATGTTTTGACTTTCTTTATGACCAGGTTGACAAGATGCACCTAATAGAATTAAAAGAGCAATAGATAGATTGATTAGAATTAGCTTCTTCATATGTAAGGTAGTTTTGTTTCTTTACAAATTTGGATAAGAATAATATGACAGGTGCAGTATGTATGCGACAATTATAGGGCTAAAAGCGACAAGTAATGAAAAGTTAATGCTGTGATAGCGAGCGGTTAAAGAATAAATCGTAATTTAACATGTCAGAGTAATCAAAAAAGATATTACATTTGCATTCCCAACCGAGGGGAACATGATTAAGAAACATGTTTAAATAAGATGGTACGGTAGCTCAGTCGGTAGAGCAATGGACTGAAAATCCATGTGTCGCCGGTTCGATCCCGGCCCATACCACACTTAGAAAAGGCCTTTATTTTTTGAATAAAGGCCTTTTCTGCGTTTTAAACTTAAGGTCTGGCTAAATTCTATTACTTCTTGATCCTGATCAGTTTTTGAAAAAGCATCAGTATCTTTTGAGATACAGAGCTGGTTGTCACGAAATTTAGTTTAGTATATCTGGTTTGATTTCCTTGTAAATCAGTATTGAATATAGTAATAATTGTCGATTTAACATTTAATAGTTGAAAATATTTATTCAAAATGCTTTGTTTGATTAATTAAGGGAGGTTTATATAAATGTTTATTTAGTTTTGTGATTTTTTGCAACTGTTTTCGATAACGTTCTCATTGATTTTTATAGCTGCAAGCTTGTTTATTCGGTTAGTTTATGAGTGATTTGTTATGAGGTACTTCATCAACAACTGAACTTAATTAACCAAAAATCATGAAGAAAACAATCAATAAACTATCGCAGTTGCTCTTACTGATGGTAGCCTTTGTTTCCTTTCTCCCAGGCATGACCAATGCACAGGAGAACAGGACAGTCACAGGAAAGGTGACGGACGCAGCTACAAAAATAACATTACCAGGTGTTAGTGTAAAAGTAAAAGGAACTGCCAATGGCGCCTCAACTAATACTGAAGGAATTTACTCATTACAGGTAAAAGGAGGAGAAATTCTCGTTTTTTCTTTTATCGGCTATGAAAGCCAAGAGATTACCGTAGGATCTGGAAATAGAATAGATGTGATCCTGAATGAGTCTGCAGCAGATTTGAAAGAAGTTGTAGTTACTGCATTAGGTATTACACGTAAAACCAAGTCTCTTACTTACGCTACCCAACAACTCAATAATTCAGATCTGACCAATGTTAAGGAACCATCAGGGAATGTGATGAATAGTTTGACTGGTAAGATTGCGGGTGCGGTGGTTACACCTGCTGCTACCGGACCGGGGGGGGCAGCAAGAGTAGTATTGCGTGGCAACAGGTCAATTAGTGGTAATAATAATGCATTAATTGTTGTTGATGGTGTACCTATTGATAATACAATGACTACAGAACAGGGTGGTGGTGGATCAGCCAATACACCTGCAACGCAGCAAAAAAGTACAGCCAGTGGTTATTCGGGTAGTGATGGTGCAGCTAGCATTAATCCGGAGGATGTAGAGTCTATCACAGTTTTAAAGGGGCCTGCCGCTGCTGCGTTATATGGTAGCAGAGCCGCAAACGGAGCCTTGATCATTACCACTAAAAAAGGAAAAAGCGGATCAGTGTCTATCAATTATAATGGTGGAATTGCTATGGATAAAGCACTGATGTTGATGGATTTCCAGAATACTTATGGACAGGGAAATGGTGGGGTTAAAGGAACATCCTCAGCGGGAAGCTGGGGTGCAGCGGCAACTACCTATAAAAACAATGTACGAGACTTCTATAATACGGGAACAACGGTAAATAACTCTGTAAATATCTCGGGAGGAACAGATAAAATTCAAGGTTATGCTTCTTATAGTAATAATGCCATCGGCGGTATTGTACCGAATAATAAACTAGACCGCAATACGCTTAATATGCGTTTAAATGCTGAAGTCCTACCTAAATTAACCACAGACTTAAAAGTTACTTATGTAAATCAAAAAATACGAAACAAACCACGTTTGGGAGATAATGGTGTAACTAACGAAGTTTTAATTATGCCAAGGGATATGAGTTCCGATGCGTTAAAAAACTTTGAAACCATTAACCCGGATACAAAGCAACCTCAACCGGTGTATTGGACAAACAGTGGGTCCTTCCAAAATCCATACTGGGATGTAAACAGGACGGCTCTAAACGAAGAAAGAAATAGAGTTATGCTGGTGGGTACCGCAAAATATCAGATTAAAGATTGGCTATCTATTCAAGGAAGATATAGTCTGGATCGATATGATGATAAGATAGCTGGATCATTTTATGCAGGTACATTACCTATTAATACCTTACCTGGGGGCAGATATCAGGAAAATCAGGTTAACCGATGGGAAAGAAATATTGATGTGTTACTCTCTGGAAATAACAAAATTGGAGAAGACTTTGGGATCAGCTATAATGTTGGTGGGTCACTCTTAAACAATAGCGGTTATAACACCCAGTCATTAGCTAATGGATTACGTATCCCGAATGTGTTTAACCTGAATTTTGCAACTACGCCGGCATTCACCAATATTGTTGCAAAAAAGGAAATCCAGTCTGTTTATGGAAATGCAGAACTGAATTATAAGCAGATGTTATTTTTAGATGCAAGTGCCAGAAATGACTGGTCGTCAACACTTCCTTCTCCACATAGTTATTTTTATCCATCAGTGGGCTTATCAGGAATACTATCTGAGTTGTTTACACTTCCGGAATGGATAAACTTTGCTAAAATTCGAGGGGCCTATACGCAGGTGGGTAACGATGCTGATCCTTATTTGTTACAACAGACTTACACCTATAGCCCAGGGGCGGGAGGTGGCTTTATTGCCCGTGATCAGACCAGATATATTAATGACCTGAAACCTGAACAAACCAAAGCATGGGAATTAGGTGCTGAATTACGTTTTTTAAAGGATAGGTTAACTTTGGATGCTACGTTGTATAAAACCAATACCATTAACCAACTGATCTCAATCGGACTTCCACAGCCCTCAGGTTTTAATAACCAATATGTAAATGCCGGAAATGTAGAAAATAAAGGAATTGAGTTAATGATTAAAGGTGTTCCAGTTAAAAATGAAACATTTAGATGGAACAGCAGCTTTAATTTTGCACTAAACAGGAATGAGATGTTATCACTATTACCTGGTGTTCCATCAGCGAGTATTACAACAGCTACTACCTTTGCCAGTTTACTTGTAAAACCAGGAGGTGCATATGGTGATCTTTTTGGACAGATATGGGAGAAAAATGAAAATGGAAGATATAAGATCAATAGTAATGGCTTACCAGTAATTCAGGCATTGCAAAAGATTGGCAATTTTAACCCTGATTACACATTGGGCATGACCAACCAGTTTGAGTACAAAAATTTTGATTTGTCTTTCCTGATAGATGGAAGGGTAGGAGGAACTGTGATTTCAGGTACGGATGCTTTGATGGGGCAATTGGGGATTGCTGGTTACACGACTGCATTTAGAGAAGGCGGACTGGTGCTCCCAGGTGTTTTAGCGGATGGCAGCGAGAATACAAAAGCTATCAACGCAGAGACTTTCTGGATGGGGGTATCTCAAGGAACAAATGCCAATGCAGAATTTTTCGCTTATGATGCTACAAACTTTAGATTAAGAGAATTGTCTATCGGTTACAAATTTGACATCAAGAACAGCAAAATCAGAAGTGCAAGGATCTCGGCAACCGGAAGAAATCTTTTCTTTTTATACCGTGGAAAATCATTAATGAACATACCAGGTATGGAAAAACGCACACTTCCTGTTGATCCGGAAGCGGCAATCGGTACCAGCAATTACCAGGGAATAGAGAGTGGAATACTCCCTTCCACACGTAGTTTTGGTTTAAATTTAAGTGTCTCGTTTTAAAATATATACATATGAAAACGTCAAGAATATATTACTTCATTTTTGTGCTGCTGATCAGCATTACCAGCTGCACCAAAGATTTCGAAGAAATCAATACAAATCCATCGAAAATAACAGAAGTGGGACCGAGAGAATTTGGGTTTATGTTTTCCCGTGCCCAGTCGGCAGCTACCATACACAGACCATATACACAGACCATCTCTATTCTGATGCCTGATCTATATTCGCAATATTATGCATTAACGACTACCAGTTTTACAACGGATAGATATGCATTAAATGACGGATGGTTATCCCGGCCTGCTATTATTACTTATGTGCTGACAATGCCGCAATTGCAAGCTATTTTTAACAATGCTGCCCCCGCTTCGGAAGAGTACGCATTGGCGAATATTATTAAAGCTTATGCTTTTACCCGGTTTACCGATCAGTTTGGTCCTGTACCCTATTTTGGTGCAGGCAGAACAAGTCCGGTAATTGCTTATGATAGCCAGGAAGTAATTTATGACGATCTTTTTAAACGTCTGGATTCGGCCGTTGTAAATCTTAAAGCTAGTGCCAGAGGAAATGTTTTTGGTTCACAGGATTTAATTTATAGTGGGGATATCAGTAAATGGGTGAGTTTTGCCAATACTTTACGTTTAAGAATGGCTTTAAGGATCTCGAAGATTAGTCCTGATAAAGCGAAAAGAGAAGCTGAAGCTGCGGTTTTGGCAGGGGTGATGACCACTAACGCGCAAACTGCCAGTATTGAAAGATCTCTAAATGGAGATGATGCCAATGGTTTGGCATCCAATGCAGCAAATAATGAATTCAGCATGAGTTCAACGATGGCTTCTTATTTAAAAGGTTACGCAGACCCCCGCCTGGGTATTTATTTTCAACCTGCGATTAACAGTGGCCAATTTAAAGGATTAAGAAATGGCTCATCAGCTACGGCTATCAATTTGCCTGGAAACAGACCCGCAGAAACCTCTAATTTGGGGCCGAAATGGGTATTGATCAATAGTAACAAGACAGCGTGGACGCCAAATCTAGCAGCAAGACAAGAAGTTATGGCTGCTGCCGAAGCTTATTTTTTAAGAGCTGAAGGTGTGCTGAACGGATGGAATATGGGGGGCGGAACAGCAAAGGAATATTATGAAAAAGGAATTGAACTAAGTTTGCAGCAATGGGGAGTTACCGACTTGGCGGTTATTCAGAACTATATCAGTTCTGCGGCCGTTCCGGTTGCGCCAGGTGATGTTGCCAATTCTACAGCGGTAGCTACAACCCCCATCAAATGGAGTACAACAGAAGCTGTTCAACGTGCACAGATCGGTACACAAAAATGGCTGGCTGTCTTTCCTGATGGCATTGAAGGTTGGTCGGAGTTCCGTAGAACGGGTTATCCGGTGATGTACCCACTATTACAGTCTGACAATGCCGACTTGCCAATTGGTACCTTTATTAAGAGATTACCATATTCATCTGTCGAGGCCTCGACGAATGCTGAAGGCTTAGCAGGAGGTAGAAAACTACTTGGTGGCCCGGACAATGCGGCAACACGAGTATGGTGGGATGTAGATTAAAAATGTAATAGATGAATAAGCTGATTTTAAGATTTATGATTGTTGGTGTATTGATTACTGCTGATCTGGGTGTAAAAGGACAGGCTTTGCCTAAGATTTTTTTGGGGCAGCAGGATGATCTGGTCGATTTAAATTTAAAGAAGAGAGCAGCGTCGTCGATGGCATCATTGCAGCTACCCTCTTCAAAATCTGAATGGGTACAGTACAAACAACACCTTAAACTTAAAATTGAGAAAAAGGTAGGTGTATATATTAATCATACGCTGCCTTTAAAAATGCAGGAAACGGGGGAGGTCAAAATGGATGGTTTTAGTATTAAAAACATCCTGTTCCAAACCAGGCCAGAGGTTTATGCTACTGCAAGTTTATATGTGCCAAAAGGAGAGGGATCTTTTCCAGCAGTTGTAATTACACATGGGCATTGGCCTGATGCACGCAGATCGGAAATTTTTCAATCTGTTGCCCAGGTGCTGGCCAGTTCAGGCTATGTAGCTTTAGTAATTGATGCCTGGGGTACGGGGGAAAGATGTACGGAAGATGGCAAACAGGAATATCATGGGGCTAATCTGGGCGCATCATTAATGAATGCCGGCGAATCCTTATTAGGTATGCAGCTCACAGATAACATCAGGGCAGTAGATCTGCTTTCTTCTTTGAGCTATGTAGACAAAAATCAAATTGGTGCAACAGGGGCTAGTGGTGGCGGGAACCAAACCATGTGGCTTGCTGCCCTCGATGAAAGGATTAAAGCCGCTATTCCGGTAGTTAGTGTCGGGACATTTCAATCGTACATCATGAATAGCAATTGCGTTTGTGAATTGTTGCCACAAGCATTAACTTTTACTGAAGAAGATGCTGTATTAGGTATGATTGCACCCAGGGCATTGAAGATTTTTAGTGCAAAGAATGATACCAATAAATCGTTCTTCTCTTCAGAAATGCTGAAAAGTTATAACGCTGCAGTTCCTGTATTTGAATTTTATCAGGCTAAAGATAAAATTGCTTACCAGATTTTTGACACCGGACACGGCTACTGGCCGGAGATGAGGGATGCGATGTTGGGTTGGTTTAATCTTCAGTTAAAAGGAAAGGGTGATGGAAATGAGCTAAAAGCACCAGCGGTAAAGCCATTGCCTACGGCAGAACTGGCTACTTTTAAGGAAGGTGAAAGACCTGTAGAAATTGTGACTACTGCGGGGTTCTGCCAACAACAGGGGGAGAACTTGCATCAGCAAATGATGAAAGACCATAAGCCGAATTTGAAAACCAAAACAACAGCACTAGCGCATATTCTTGGAATAAACTTATCCGCAAAAATTAAAGATGTAAAATCTTATGAGCGTGAGGAGGGATGGCAGAAATTTGTGTTGGAAACTACAACTGGTAGTTTTATCCCTTTTCTTTTTAAGGCTCCGGAAAAAGGAAACAGCTATACTTTATTGAGTCATAGTGGTGGAAAGGACAGCATTCCACTTTCAGATATAACGGATTTAATAAAAAAAGGACATGGTGTTTTGCTGGTCGATGTATGGGGCACAGGTGAACAACGTTCCGAAACTGCTGTCAAAATAGATGGTGCATTACCTCCCTTTCATACCCTTTCAAGATCAGCACAGTGGTTTGGGAATACGGTTATAGGTAATTGGGTAAGCGACTTGCAATTGGTAGGAGAATGGCTAAAACAGCGTGATAAAAAGTGCATCCTCAATATTCAGGGATACAAGGAAACGGGAATAGCTTCCTTACTCTATACCGTGTTTAACGAGGTACAGCAGGCAACACTGATCAATACCCCTTATAGTTACAGGTTCGATGAACGGAAAGGAATTGACTTTTACAATATGGCCATTCACATTCCAGGGATTTTAAAATGGGGTGATGTGTCGCTGGCTACCGCTCTTTCTACAGCTACTATTGTATTTAAGGATACGAGAAGTATGTCGGGAAAACAGATGGATACTAAACAAAAAACAAGAATTACGGCCGAATTTGAGGCTTTAAAAAAATATACACAAAACAAGAAACTTGTAAGATTTACAGAAAGTAAAACCTATTAAATCAGAACTATGAAGAGTAACCGCAGAAGTTTTTTAAAGTATACGGGCATCTTTGGCCTTGGAACTGTTGGTGCATCAGCCTTGACAGCTTGTAGTGTGATGAAAACGGAAGGTAATGGCGAACTTGATCACATTCGCAAAGCAGCAGGCAGAACCCGTGCGCAGCAGTTTAATATGTGTGGTTTTGCTGCACCTAAAATTGATACCGTACGTATTGGCTTTGTCGGTTTAGGAAACAGGGGTTCGGCTGCAGTTGAGCGCGTAAGTTATATAGATGGCGTAAAAATTAGCGGTCTGTGTGATGTCAGGCCCCAGCGCGCTGCAGAAACTAAAGCTAGAATCAAAACCATGGGTCATGATCCGGTATTTTATACAGAAAATGCGGAAAGCTGGAAGAAATTGTGTGAACGGGAAGACATTGACCTGATCTACATTGCTACACAATGGGATTTACATACCCCTATAGCATTGTACGCCATGGAACATGGAAAACATGTAGCTGTTGAAATTCCTGCGGCCACTTCCGTTGAAGATTGCTGGCGTCTGGTGGAGATGTCGGAGAAAACCAAAAAGCATTGTGTAATGCTGGAAAACTGCTGTTATGATTTCTTTGAGTTGTTAACACTAAACATGGCCAGACAGGGATTTTTTGGAGAGATTGTGCATTGTGAAGGAGCATACATCCATGATATTCTGGAAGGACTCTTTTCAAAAGATAAGCGATATGATCTTTGGAGGTTAAAGGAGAATGCAAAAAGAAATGGAAATCTTTATCCTACACACGGACTGGGTCCGGTATGTCAGGTGCTCGATATTAACCGTGGCGACCGCCTGGACTTCCTGGTATCTGTTTCTTCTAATGATTTTATGATGGAACAACTGGCAGAGAAGAGGGCTGCTGAAGATGAGTCCTTTAAACAATACGTAGGTAAACCTTTCCGTGGAAATATGAATACAACTACCATACGCACACAGAAAGGAAAGACCATCATGTTGCAGCATGATGTAACTTCTCCTAGACCTTATTCCAGAATACACCTGGTTAGCGGAACAAAAGGCATAGCGCAGAAATATCCGCTGGAACCAAAAATAGCAACCAGTCATGAAGGCTGGCTGGACAATTCCACGTTTAAAAAACTGGAAGCGCAATATACTCCCGCTATCACTAAAAAAGTAGGTGCAATGGCGAAGGAAATCGGAGGACATGGCGGGATGGATTTCTTAATGGACTGGCGTTTAATAGACTGTTTGAGAAATGGCCTGCCAATGGATATGGACGTTTATGATGCAGCAGCATGGAGTGCTATAGGCCCATTAAGTGAATGGTCTGTAGCCAACAGATCGGGCTCAATCGATATCCCTGATTTTACCGGTGGTGCCTGGAAGTTTAACAAACCTTTAGATCTTGAATTGAAAGTTGGAGGTACAACAGGTGTACGAAAAGCAAAGTAGTAAAGCATATTATTAACCCCAAAATACAATTTAACAAAATGAACATTATCCAATCAAAAAATCCCAGTGAACTGGGCACTGTAGCCGGAAAGGCAGCTGCTGAGCTTATTAGGAATGTAATTGAAGAAAAGGGATTTGCTAATATCATTTTGGCAACAGGAACAAGCCAATTTGAAACTATCCGTCAACTGATTGAAGAAAAAGAGATCGACTGGAGCAAAGTAAATATGTTTCACCTTGATGAATATATAGGTTTACCAGTATCACACCCTGCAAGTTTCAGGAAATATCTTAAAGAACGTTTTTTAGAAAAAGTTAACCCCCTTAATTCTACGGTTTTGATAAATGGTGAGGTTGATCCTGTTGAGGAATGTGTAAGACTGGCCGGATTGATTACCGAACATCCGATTGATGTGGCGCTGGTTGGGATAGGCGAAAATGGTCATTTGGCATTTAATGATCCACCTGCAGATTTTGATACGGAAGAACCTTATTTAGTTGTGAACCTGGATGAGCCATGTCGCAAACAGCAATTCTCCGAAGGATGGTTTGCTAGTGTTGAGGATGTTCCGCGTCAGGCTATCAGCATGTCTGTAAAACAGATTTGTAAATCTACACATATAATCTGCTCTGTGCCCGACCGTCGCAAAGCACAGGGAGTAAAGGACAGTCTGGAGCAACCGGTAAATAATCAATATCCGGCAAGTATTCTTCAAAATCATCCAAACTGCAGTTTGTATCTGGATGAGGAATCTGCATCATTATTATCACCCGAAACCGTTAAATAGTTACCCTTATTTCAATCGTTATTATAGAGTAGCTGTTTCATATATGGATTCGTATTCTAGGTAAATGCAATACTGATCTCCTATTTTGTAATGTTAGTACCATCATACTTCTTAAAGTCTAAGGGCTTTAGGAAGTATGATGATTTGGTTTTAGACCATTGCTGCCGGTAGAACTTATATCACTGTATTGGGAACTAAAGAAGGAGTAGTCCAGAGAATCAGTATCATGGGAATCTGCAAGAAAGGAGATGTTCAAAGTCAAGATGTGTACGCGAAAATCGCATCGAGCTTTTGATTAAATTCCTGGAAGGATCCTAAATAAAAGATCCAATCCTTCAACTTGCGTCAAGTTCATAATATTGGGAACACAATGGAATTATAGGTGACCTATTAAATTTTCATTGTTGTAATTCGCCCACATAGTCCATCTCAATCATTTTTTTAAAAAATCATAAAATTTATTTTTTTTTAAACTTAAAAGTTAGCTAACTTAAGTTTAATATTGTTTTAGTTCTTTTGGCAAAAAGATGAGATGTGAAGCGTTTTGTAATAAATAATAATGTTTTGATTGTGAAATTGAAGCTAAAACTATTGTTGAACATCTATTTTAATTTCAATTGAAATCTATTAAATATCTTTTGACCAGGTAATCATAATAATAAGGGATTTAATAAGATGTTGAGTATTAAACAGGATTCTGAAAAATTAGATGATAAGTTTGAAGAGCTATTCAATTCTTATTGGAAAAAATTATATGTTATTGCCTATAATCGAGTTAAAGATAAAGAGCTTGCTAAAGATTTGGTGCAAGACGTTTTTATTTACTATTTGCAAAAGCGTGATGAGCTAATACTTAAAACAAGTATTGAAGCTTATTTACGTAAAGCACTCCAATATCAGATCATAGCCTATTATCGTAAACACCTAATTAATACAAGAGCTTTTGATCAAATCATCTATCAATTGAGTTTGCAAGAAACAATCTTGAATCATTCTTTAGAAACAAATGATTTATTGAATTCTGTAAAAAGAGAAATCAATAAAATGCCCGCCTCAATGCATACTGTTTTCGATCTGAGAATTAAGGATTATGGAATAGATGAAATTTCTGAAAAAACAGGCCTTTCAGAAAAAACAGTGAGAAACAATATTTCTATGGGATTAAACAGGCTTAAAAAAGCAATCGCAGAAGATTTCCCAAATGATTACGTGACAGTTTTCTTAATTGTATCTGTTCTAATCAATGTTTAATCCTAATCATTTCGGTTTGTAAATAATAGTTTTCTTTTTCTCGGGAAGATTCTCTTCTAAGTTCTACTTCTATTATAAGGACTTCTATTAGAACTCTATTTATGAAAAGAAAGAGAGCGAAAAAACTTTTTTCAGATTACTTAAAAGGTAAACTCAACAAACAAGACGAAGGTCTTTTACAAGCATGGTATGATGATTTTGGAGAATCCGAAAAGGATGTTCCTGGTTTAGAGAATCCTCAGAATGAAAAAATGCTACAGCGGGAGATGTATGCCAGTATAACCGCGCAGGTAAATAATCATAAAAAAGGGAATAGTTACAGCTGGTTGAAAATCGCTGCAAGCATTTTTGTAGTTGCATTTGCTGGCATTTTTGCAAAGCAATATGTAATGCAGGCGCCAGGTAAAAATATTAATACTTCATTCTATACTTATTCTACAACGGCTAAACAAATCAAAAAAATTATACTTCAGGATAGCTCAGTAATCACATTGAATGCCAATTCAAAGATCAGGGTGCCGGCAGTTTTTGCCAAAGACAAAAGAGACTTTGTTATAGTAGAGGGAGAAGCCTTTTTTAATGTAAAAAGAGATACCTCCAGGCCTTTTATTATAACTGCTTCAGGATTAAAAGTACGGGTTCTGGGAACTTCATTTAATATTAACTCTTACAAAAAGAACCGGGATATAAAAGTAAAAGTAGCTACAGGAAAAGTTCGTGTTAGTAATGGTAAAGAAGTTTTGAAAGAACTTATGGCCAATCAACAACTTTCATTTAATAAAAATGATGGGAACTATAAACTTTCTACTGTCTCTGAGAATGAATCAGGTGATTGGAGAAATGGAAATGTAGTGTTGAAAGATGCCGATTTTGAAGAACTGGCCCAGGCAGTACTGAATGTTTACGGCTTAAAGATTAAATGTATTAATCCAAATAAAGACAAATACAGATACAATATAACACTTAGGTCGGGTAAGACAGATGAACAAATCTTGAAGTTAATATGTGCTATCAACGACAATAAATATAGGAGGGATGAAAATGGAATAATTATACAATAGCAAGTAAATAACAAGAAACCTCATTCTTATAAAAGTCAAACTATACTCAGAAAAATATGAATCTAAAATTGCTTCTTTTAAAGAGAGCTAAGTACTTTCTATCGCTATTATGTTTATTGACATCCTTGCAATTGATATCAATAAGCGCTATTGCTCAAGTTTTAAATAAACCAATAACTATAAAGATTAATAGTGGAATAACAATTAACGATGCTATTATTAGCATCCAAAAAACGTCAAAAACAGATTTTGCATATGACAGTAATCTACCAGGATTAAAAACTAAGAAGACAGAAAAAGTCCATGATTTTAAAAATACTAGACTGCAGATAGTTTTAAGTTCATTGTTGGCAAATTCTGATATCGATTTCAAAGAAGAACAAAATTCTATAAGATTATTAAAGAAAGAAACAGGTAAGTTATTTGGAAAGGTAACTGACGATAAATCGCAGCCTATACCAGGTGTTAACATTAGAATTGTAGAATTAAATAGGCTCTTAACAACTAATAATGAAGGTAATTATAGTGGAAACATTAAGCCAGGTAAGTATGTGGTAGAGTTTTCTTTTGTATCCTATAAAACACAAAGAGTTATTGATGTTGTGGTCAAGGCTGGCGCATCTACTCCATTAAACATTTTATTGCGTGAAGATGCAGGGAACTTAAATGAAGTTGTTGTTATTGGCTACGGTAGTGTTAAGAAAAGCGATCTGACAGGTTCTGTATCTGTGGTGAAGATGTATGATATCAAAGATGTTCCAGTTGTACGTGTAGATCAAATGCTGCAAGGAAGGGTAGCAGGAGCAGAAATTGTATCAACAACGGGTGAACCAGGTGCTGGAACATCAATCCGTATTAGAGGTACAAGATCGGTGTCAGCCACAAATGAACCCTTATTCGTAGTTGATGGCGTAATGGACGGTATTGGAGATTTAAATGAATTAAATCCTGCGGATATTGAATCTATTCAAGTTTTAAAAGATGCTTCTTCAACAGCTATTTATGGCTCAAGAGGAAGTAATGGGGTGATTATTATTACGACTAAAATTGGTAGTGCTAACGGCAAATCAAATCTTTCATTCCGTTCTGATATTGGGGTATCTCAATTACCACGATTCCTGGATTTAATGAATGCTACAGAATTTGCACAATTACAAAATGACAGGTTTTACTTTTCGAGCACAGCTAATAGAGTGAAACCACTTGAAGAATATCCATATCCTAATCCTTTATCTTTAGGTGAAGGCACAAACTGGACTGATGTAATTACCAGAACAGCTCCTTATCAAAATCATACCTTTACTGCATCCGGAGGTGATAAAGTCTCTAAATTTTACTTTTCAGGGAATTATAACAATACCCAGGGTATTATTATAAATAGTGGTTTGAAACGTTATCAGGCAAGGCTTAATTACGATCGGACTTTCAGTAAATATATTAATGCAGGTATTCGTTTAAACTATTCTTATATCAATCAGAATGTGAATAAAGCTGATGTCGGTTCAAACTCTCTATGGTATAGATCGACCATATTTTTATCCCCAACCATGCCGGCATATAAAGAAGATGGTAGTTTTAATGATTGGAATACACAATGGTATAGTGGTACTTTATTTGATTCCCCATTGGCAAACTCTTCTTTACAACGGAAAGATCAATTAAAGAAAAGCTTATCAACTAATGTCTTTGTCGAAATAAAGCCAATAAAATACCTAAAAGTCAGGTCAGCTGTTTCGTTTTATGATTATAACCGATTTGATGATAACTTTTATCCATCTACATTACCATCCAGAGCGAGTAAAAGTACTGGTGCTTATGCCTATAAATCTGGATTCAGGAATAATAATATCCTAAATGAAAATACAGTAAACTATACACGAACATTTAACAAAAAACATAGTTTGGATGTATTGTATGGATTTACCTTCCAGCAATTATGGCAGGCAAATTTATTTGCCAGTGGCGACGGATATTTTATTGATGAGATAGAGACAAATGATTTAGGTGCAATACCTTCTAAAGAAACGCTAAATGCAGGCTCCAGTTATGAAGATAAAAGCAAAGTTTCAAATCTGGCTCGTGTAAACTATAGCTATAACGGCAAATACTATCTGACATTAACCGCCCGTGCTGATGCGGCTTCCAATTTTGCTGCTGATCATAAATGGGGTTATTTCCCTTCTGCAGCATTAAAGTGGAACATTAAGAAAGAAAAATTCCTAAAGGATAATGAAAGGATTAGTGAGCTTGGGTTAAGGCTGAGTGCAGGTATTTCAGGTAATGATGCGATATCAAATTATCAATCATTATCCCGATTGTCTTCATCGTCATCTGGTTATATATTTAGTGGGGCAATCCCGGTATCTTATTACCCTACGCGTATTTCAAATGAAGGCCTGACCTGGGAAAAAACCAC
The DNA here is from genome assembly GCF_041645105.1 of Pedobacter sp. Taxonomy (GTDB): domain Bacteria; phylum Bacteroidota; class Bacteroidia; order Sphingobacteriales; family Sphingobacteriaceae; genus Pedobacter. The sequence goes on along the minus strand of NZ_JBAZQQ010000001.1, from coordinate 272,829 downwards.
CAGTTATAATGCTGGGATTGATTTAGGGTTGTTTAAAAATAAAATCAATGTAACCTTTGATGCTTACCTCAGTAAAACATCAGATTTATTGTTAACAGTTCAATTACCTACGCATACAGGCTACCCTAGTAGATTGGCAAATATTGGTAAAACATCAAATAAAGGTTTGGAGCTAACTATAGATTCTAGAAATATGAATCGGAAAAATTTCTCCTGGAATACCACATTAACATTTGCGCATAATTCTCAAATGGTTGATGATATCGGTGGTTTAGATAAAATTGTTGCCTATGCCAATCCTTATGGAGCTACATATATGATGTATGGCTATGTGAAAGATAGACCTTTAAATGCATTATGGGGAATGCAGTATGGTGGTGTTTGGAAAAACCAGGCAGAAATAGATCAGGACAAGATCGATAAAAAGTACGCGTCATCAGCGATTAACTTTTATACTCCAGGGCGTCAGCGTTATATTGATCAGAATAATGATGGTGTGTTAGATAATGCTGATTTGGTTTATTTAGGACAGGCAGACCCTTATTTATATGGCGGGGTTCAAAATTCATTTAGAATTTATAAGTTCAATCTGAATGTTTTCTTAAACTATTCTTTAGGTGGTAAAATTTACAATGTTACCGAAACCTTTATGGGAACGGGTACCTACTTAAGCAATCAATATAAGTATATGGTAAACGCCTGGCACGAGTCACGTAATCCACAATCTGATTATCCAAGAGCAGACTCTAAAGACGATATACCGAACGATAGATTTGTGCATAGTGCTACATTTTTACGCTTAAAAAATGTTTCTCTTGGCTATACATTTGATTTAGCTAAAAAAACAAATAATGCTTTAAAAGCGCTGACCTTAAGTGCGAATGGTAATAATTTATATCTGTGGAAGTATTATAACGGATATGATCCTGAAGTTTCTACAGAGAGTGGTGGATCAACCATGCGTCGTGTAGATAATGGAGCCTATCCGAATAGCAGGACTTTTACATTTAGTGCTGAAATTAAATTCTAAAGATTATGAATCAATATGAACGTCTCAGAATAAAACATACTCCAATGAAAACAAAGAATATAAAATATACTTTTTTGATTGCAGGTATACTAATGCTCAGTTTAGTCGCTTGTAAAAAAACTTTAGAAGAACAATCAAAGAGTTTTGTTACCCCCGCTCAGTTTTATAATAATGAAGGTCAGGCTTTAGCGGCTGTAAATGGGTGTTATATACCTTTAACAAGTATTTATAATGCAAATTTTATGATCGCAAATGAGGCGACGACAGATTTAGCATTTTTAAATTCCTCGCAACTTGACGCCAAATTTGAGATCTCTCCCGCAAATCCTGGTATGGGCCAAAGTTTATGGCAACAGTGCTATAAAGGTGTGATGTATTGTAATTCAACAATAGCAGGTATTGACAGATCTGAAAAAATTCCGGATGAAAGAAAGAAGGCGATAGCTGCCGAAGCGATAACCCTTAGGGCTTTATATTATTATATATTAACGGCTACATTTGGTGATATCCCTTATTATACGGAGGACGTATCTTCTTTAGAAGTTTTAGACAAAATTTCGAAAATTGGACGGATGCCTGCTATAGCTACACGTACAGCTTTAATTGATGAATTACAAAAAAGTGTTTTGTCATTACCCTTAAAACGAACTTCAGATGTAACCGATAATCGAATTTCTGCACCAATGGCTTATATGCTGATTGCTAAAATGTCCATGTGGAATAAAGACTATACAACAGCCTTAACAGCTTTAAAAGAGGTTCAGAAAATATACGGACAGTTAGTGCAGTATCCTTTAACGGATACTTATTTCAGAAATAAAAATACACCTGAATCTATATTTGAAGTGCAGTTTACCTGGGCTGCATTGGGACTAAAGAAAACTACCACCGTATCTGCCTTTTTTATGCCTACTAAAGCTTCTGGTACAAGTACTTATGACGGTGTTAATATTCCGGAATTAGGTTCAAAAGCAAATCCTTTCGCTTCTATAACACCATCCAAATACTTCGTCTCTTTATATGATGTTTATGATCCGCGTAGGGAAATAATTTTAGCGTACACCTATAATGGGGCCTACTTTAAAAGGCCAATGGCAAACAATGGAACAGGGAAGCCATGGATGGGACCTAAGTTTTGGTGTCCGGAAATGGATAACATCGCAGACGGAAATAATCAGAAGGTATTCAGGTATGCAGATGCACTATTGATGATTGCTGAATGTGCTAATGAACTGGATGATCCCATTACAGCTATATCAGCAATAAATGAAGTAAAAGGTAGAGCCTCTCAAGATTATGTACTGGCTTCGTACCCTGGTAAAACGGAGTTTTTTACAGAGGTAAAAGAAGAACGTGCCAGAGAATTAATGGGAGAGTATGGAAGAAAATGGGACTTAGTAAGATGGGGTATATTTTATGATGCGGTTAAAGCGACTACTGCTACTGAATATGTAAGTATCGAAGAAAATTTACGCCCTTACCATGAGTATTATCCAATTTCAGACGGAGAAATCAGTCGCTCATGGGGTAATCTTACTAATCCAGCATACAAATAATCTAAAATAGAGATACAATGAAACGAAAATCATTATATAAAATTTGGCTATTCACTATAGCATTTTTTATTACCGGCAATTTGTTTGCCCAGGATACACTTCGTGTTTTAAGTTACAATATTCTGGAAGGTATGAAAACAGATACTACTAAAGGAAAAACTGTATTTGTAAACTGGATTAAGAAGCAAAACCCGGACATATTGGCTTTACAGGAATGTAATAAATTTACTGAGGAAAGCTTAAATCAATTGGCCAGAAGTTTCGGCCATCCTTATTCTATTATTGTCAAATTGAAAGGTTATCCGGTAGGTTTAACATCAAAGTACCCCATTTTAAATGCAGAAAAGATAAATGAGACCATGACCCATGGGTTTATAGTTGCGAATGTGTTGAAATACAATATTTTGGTGGCTCACTTAAATCCACATAATTATGAGAAGCGTCGCGAGGAAATTGGGATTATTCTGCACAAAATAAAAGATTCAAATCAAAAGAAGAATTGGATCCTGATGGGTGATTTAAATTCATTATCTCCATTGGATAGGATTAACTACGCAGATGGAGTTTATCTTAATCGTTTAATTGAGAATGAAAAAAAGCATGCCAATCATCATAATCTGGAGGATGGGAAATACTTAGATTTTGAAGTTCAGCAAAAGATTTTAGACTCCGGTTTGATTGATGCGATGAAATCTCTCCCAACAGGGAACGATTTTAAATCAACACGTATTGACTACATCTATCTAAGTAAAAACTTAAGATCGAGTTTAGAACATTGTAAGTTTATCTATGATGACTTTACAAAAAAACACTCGGATCACAGGCCTATATTAATGAAATTAAGAAAATAAACAACTGCTATATGACAACAACAGTTAACTTAAGTAAAAGTGGTTGGTTATTATTAGCCCTTTTATTTGTTGCTATGACAATTTTATTTGGTTGTAAGAAGAACGATCAAGTAGAGTTTAGTACTGATATTGCTATTAATAATGAAATTGTACGTGTAGCTGATGCTGCGGGTACATCGAGAATTTTAGTTTTTGCAGATAAAGACTGGACCCTCACTACCGAGAATGAAACATCATGGGTAACATTTGATAAAACCAGCGGAAATGGCAACGGAGAATTTATTGTCACTTTTGAAAGTAATAAAGACCAGTTACCGCGTTCTGTAAATCTGGTGCTTAGTGCTTCTGGTAAAACACGTACCATTAGCTTTCAGCAAAAGGGTTTAACCCCCTCTTTAAATATAACTGATGCGACGGCCAATGGCATAGGAGCTGGTGGTGTAATGAAAACAGCGATTACTACCAATATCCCTTTTGATAAATTGGTGCAAAAAATCACGTATAATGAAGGGGCAGATTGGATAAGTGATTTGAAAATGAAGGATAATTATTTATACTTTACTGTAGGCCAGAACTCATCTGCTGCATTACGCTCAGGTAAAGTTTTGTTCTCTTATAAAGATGCATTGGGGACTACTGTTAAGGACAGCATAATTGTTTCTCAAAATGTGGCTGGAGATTTTGCAAATGCTGTATTAAAGGATTTTAATTATTTAAAAACTGCAGTGCCAGCAGGTGTAATCTCTGATGATATTTACATTGAAGGAACAATAATTAGTGACAAAGGGAATCCGAACATAGGTCAGAATCCGAATAAACCCACGAATAAGCACGAAATTGATAAGACCGAAAATGCGATAACAGTTTATGTTCAGAATAATGATGGAACTTCTGGTGTATTAGTCAGGACAAAAACTGGTGGAGATAATATTTTTGTCAAAAATGACCGGGTAAAAATATGGCTTAAAGGCTTAACGTTGCGTAAGGAAGTGAATCCTGCTCGCGTGATTTTAGACAATTTAGAATCGATTAATGTGATGTCTAAAGTTGAAGGTGCAGATGTTACCCCGCGGTCATTGTATATTAAGGATCTAACTCCCAATGATTTGTATACGCTTGTTAAACTTAAAGACGTTGAAATCGCTGTTCCACTAGGTAGTTTCTCTAATATTACAGAAGGTTATGTGGCAAGAACGGATGCTTATCCAAATTTCTTAAGAGATATTAACGGCAATACTTTAGCAATGATTGTGAATAATGATGTTACTTATAGACGTGATGGAAAAATGGTTCCACAAGGCTCTGGAGATGTAACAGGTGTACTTGTCTCTGAAAAGATGGAACGTTATGGAAGCAATATCGGGGATTATTCAATCAGACCTTTAAAAAGAGCTGACATAGAGTTAGCTGAGAGTCGTACATCTGGATTTTCGAATATTTTGGTGGAATGGAGCAGGTTTAAATCAGAACTTTCTGCTGGAGCAACATTGAGTAGTAACCCTTTAACTCCTGATATTGGAACAGGAACACTAACACATAGCGAAACAACTGCATTAAACTTTAGCAGTACTGGTATTAGTGGGACAAGTGATTATAATGGACTGATCCAAGAACCGAATACTGTAAAGGGATTAATTACGAATGGCGCCTGGACAGCAAAAACCTGGTGGAATGCTTCAAAGAATGCGGGTGCCTCCTGGAATATTCAAGTTTCTACGCTTGGGATTTCTAAGCCAATATCTTTACAACTAGAGGGCAATAGTGATATCGGTGGACCGCGAAATTTTGTAGTTGAATGGAATTCAACTGGCTTTACTAGTGCCAGCTGGAATCAAGTAGGTGAATTTACTTTTCAAGATCTGGTAAACTTTACAAGTACATTACTTACTCAGGTGCCAGGTTTTAAAGTAGTTAATTTCCAGTTCCCTCAACAAGCTTCTGGTTTAACAAACTTGTATATCAGAGTACGTGTTAAAGATAAGTCTGTAGGAAGTGCGACTTCCGCAACGGGGGGGACTCTTCCTGCTTCAGTGAATAGTCGTTTAGGACATGTATCTATAAAATACAACAAATAAGCGCTCAGATTTAAACAAAAAAAGTTGCAGTTTTTACTGCAACTTTTTTTTATTGTTTATGTCGACTATTTTAAGCTGTCATGAATCTTGAGCACTAAATGATTTCAATAATCGCAAGGCCCATGGACTTCAGCTGTATGTTAATGTTTATTTTTCCTCTTGTATAATTCCCAATTCTGGAACGGCCTTTTTCATTTAACAGATATATTTCTCCAGTACTTTTTAGTTCGTAGTCTGAAGCTGTAAGACTAAATTTACAAGCATATGGTTGTTCTTGAATACTTGCAAGTGTAATTGCAACTGAGCCATCTGCAGCTTTCCAAGCTCCAGAATAGATGGTAGGATAGCTTTTTTTGAAAGCAGTCACTTTTTCATCCTGACCCGCATAGATTGAGAGCTTAGATATTGCAATTTCTTTTTGTGGAACATCCATTTGAGGAGGGAGGGCGAATGAGCCATAAAGTAAATATTTGAGTGCTTTATTTCGTAACCTGGATAAAGAAAGTAAATAATCAATTTCAGCTTTTCGTTCTGTTTTCAAGAGGCTATTGTAGTTAGCAATAGCGGGTTGCATACCCCAAACGAAAGATCGTGCTTGTTCCATTAGAAATTGCTGGTTGAAGCTTTTATCCAAAGGTTCATTGGTCTTTTTTAATGCATATTTAGCTGGCCATAATTCATCGTATGGTGGGTAAAGTAAAGAAGAGTAGTTCCCAAATGTTATTCCATATTCATGATATACTGCCTGGAATAATGGGATAGTATATTTTTCAGAAATACCCGCATAACGCTCGCTACTTACTTGTAAAGTTAAAAAGGCATCCAGTGTAGGTAGCCAGCTTTCACCACCACCTTCTCCGGCCAATATGTAGGGCTCTTTTCTTTGCGTTTTCTCTCTGATTTGTTTAGTGAGTTGAGTAAAATTGGGAACCCAGTAATTGCCTCCTCCAAGGGGGTGTCCATGTGTTGGATCATAACATAAAGCACTCAGACAGGCCTGATCCATATATATACCTCCAACTCCATATTTGCTTAACACAGTATCTGCAATCCGCCCATACTTTTCTTTCCAAAAAGCTGTGGTCATACACATATAGGTAAGGGCTTTTTTAGTGAAAATATTGTAAACAAATGATTTACTCTCTCCATTTTGTTCCTTTACAGTAAAAGGTTCTGCATTTTCCTTATAATAACTGGGCATATTGTTTCCCCATTTAATGGAGTTCATGTATACAATTGCATTTACGTCATTTTCTTTTGCCTTTTTTACAGCTGTGACAAATGCCTTTTCGCCTTCTCTAGGTGGAATATAATCCGGAAAAGAATCGTCATAAGAACCATTGTGCCACCAATGCCAAAGAACACTTACAGGCAGGTCTAATTGCTTTTTTAAATCTATAGCCTGTTCCAGGACATTTTGTGATTCTCCCCGGTTCCATACCCATAAAGCAGTTTTAGTCAACCAGTCTGGAGTCAGTCCATTTTTTAATCTACTTTCCTTTGCCCAATATTGTTTGGTCCCCCAGGATTTGTATTTCTTTGCTGCTGAAATCCAATCCCCTTCAAAACTGGCGATTTCTACAGCGTATGAGGATGTATAGTTATCTATGTCTTTATCAAGAGGTAAGAACTGCGTAAGTTGATAACATAAGTTCCCGTCATTTTGATAAGAAAATGCAAAATCCTTTCTAAAAGATTTTGTGTCATTTGCTGCAACATAAAGTCCTTTTGCACTTTTTCCATAAAGTGCCATAAACTGCATCGATAGGTGTCCTGGATAGTATAACTCATAATTTCTTAAATTACCCGATAATTGACGTCGGGGGGATTTAATTAATTCGCCCATCCAATTTGGAGCAACCAGATATTCATCTTTCAAATCTCTTAGTCCGGATATTCTTGGGAAAATCACTTTTTCCATGGAGATATTCGATATTCCAGTAAGAGAAATGTTCCAGAATGAACTACCTTCTTTATTGAGGTTAACTGTAACCAATACTTGCAGGTTTTTTAAAGCAGGATCTTTGAATGATCCCCACTTTAACTCGACAATCTCTTTTGAACGGTGTACGAATTCAAATTTTGTGGCATCATTGTTAGTCAGTGAACGTTTTCCACTTTTTTTTGTGAAAGTGAATTGCCAAATAGATGCGTCTTGTATTTTTGATGTCAAGAAGTCTTGATTGCTACCCAGGTCTTTAAATGAAATAAGTGAGCCATTTTTTAAATCGAAAGCCCATCTAACTTTCGTATTGCTTAGGACAATTTGGTTTGTATTCTGATCTTGTGCTATTGAATTTGAAGACGAAAGTAAAACAAATGTTATCATCAAAAAAATAGGGCAGGCAAAGATGAATCTTATCATGGTAATGATTTTAATTTTTATTAATAAATAAAACTATATGTTGATCTATTTTTAAATTAACGAATATTGTTTTGTAAAATATACTCTAATTGTAAGCTAAATGTATAAACTAAATTATTTATTTTAAGGTTTTTTATAAAAAATATCGTTTTTCATAATTAGACATATGAAGTGAGATGTGGTAATGAAAAAATATTAAATATGATATTGAACTTATTGAATATTATATATAGATTTATAAAAAAAGGTTAGATGAATGGCTTTAACTCAGTTAAATAGATGTACAGACCAAGAACTGTTAATCTTGATTTTTCAAGATGACAGAACTGCCTTCGATGAGATTTATTTTAGATATTGGAAGAAGCTGTTTCTATACTCTGGTAAAATTGTAAGAGATGAAGATGAAGCCGAAGATATTGTTCAGGAGGTTTTTATTTCTTTGTGGAGGCGCAGGTCCGAACAGGCAAACATCATGTCCCTTTCTTCTTATCTGCATGGTGCAGTTCGGTTCAGAAGCCTGAGTTATATCCGGAATAATTTATATAAAAATAATTACCTCTCTTCTCTCAAGTCAATCTTTGAAGAAGGCACAGATATGGTTAATGAATACATAAATGTTGAGGAGCTAAATGGAGTTATTGATAAAGAAATCTCAAAGCTTCCACCAAAGATGAGGGAGATTTTTGTTTTGAGCAGGATTGAGCAAATGAGTCACCTTGAAATTGCAGAGCACTTAAATATATCTGATAAAACAGTGAAAAAGCAGATTAACAGATCTCTAAATCTATTTCGCCTGGTGTTAAATGAAAAGTCAGGTAGTTTGTTGGTGCTGGCTATTTTCAGCCTTTTTTGCAATTAGTAGTTCTTGAGATGTGTTTTTTTTGTAAATAATCTGTTTGATTATCAGTGATTTGCAATTGTTTTCTTTTTTGTATGTCTACCAAGGTGGATCTTATGCTACATGTAAGTATAAGGGAACCAAATATGAACAAAGAGGAAATAGTTGATTTACTAGATCGATACCTACAAGGACAGACCACTCCAGAGGAAGAGGAGAAGTTAAACTTATGGTATCATCAAGAAGTTGGCTTATCGGATTGGTCTCCGGAAAAGAATACAATGGAGATTGCTGGTCTTCTTAAGCAAAGAATTGATGCGGGTATAGATCAGGAGGAGATGCCAAAACGTAAAAACTGGCTTCGATATATTTCTGCAGCAGCAGCGATACTGATTGTGTCCAGCATTAGTTTTTACTTTTTCATTATAAATCCGTCCTCGGGATTAACAACAGTACAATTAAGTCAGACAACAGACATCTCGCCTGGAAGCAATAAAGCTGTTTTGACTTTGGCAGATGGAACCGAAATTTCTTTAACTGATGTTGAAAATGGTGAACTTGCAACTCAATCAGGTATTCTAATTACTAAAAATACAAGTGGACAGTTAATCTATACAATTAAAGAAACAGCTATAGCTAATGTAAATTCAACAGTACCCTACAATACAATTTCAACACCTAAAGGTGGGCAATATCAGATTAACCTTCCTGATGGAACAAGAGTATGGTTAAATTCATCATCATCAGTAAAGTTTCCTGTAAATTTTACAACTCTTAATGAACGGAAAGTCGAATTGGTTGGAGAAGCGTATTTTGAAGTTAAATCCAATAAGAACAAGCCTTTTAGAGTTAAGAGTGACCAGCAAACTGTAGAAGTTTTTGGTACGCACTTCAATGTAATGGCTTATCCAAATGAAAAGATTCTGGAAACAACATTATTGGAAGGTAAAGTAAGTGTTAAAACCGAACGTATAGAGAAATTTATAACACCCGGAGAACAAAGTCAGCTAAGAAATGGCAGTATAAAAGTAATGAAGCTGGCCGATCCGGAAGCAGTTGTGGCCTGGAAAAACAATCTTTTTCAATTTGAAAATACAGATATAGATAAGGTCTTACGACAGATTGAACGCTGGTATGATGTAGAAGTAAATTATGTTGGAGCAAGGCCTAATGTTTATTTTACCGGCGTAATCCCTCGTGATGTAAAAGCATCGAGGATTTTAATGGCCCTGGAACAAGCATGTGGTGTGAAATTCGAAATAGAAGGAAGAACAATTACTACAACAAATAATAAAACCAAAAACTAAAACCAAGAAGTATGAAAGAAAATCCTACTTGATTAAACCGAGCAGGGTAGCCATAAAAAAAGCATTCCGGATTGCGGCCGAAATGCTTTAAGTGTCTGGGCTAACCCTTGATTGTACTCAATAGATTTAGTGTAAACCAAAAACCCAAACAAACAAATGTATGAAACAAAATCTACATTTTAAGGGCATTCTATGCCCTGGAATTTACCTATACAAGAAGTGTATAGCGCTTCTTGAATCAAAAGTATTTCGCATTATGAAATTGACAGGTATTATACTCTTAGTACTTACCATGCACGTTAATGCAGCTTCTTTCGGACAAAAGATTAGTATTAGCCAGCGTAATACCAATTTAAAAATGGTATTTAAAGAGATTAGAAAACAAACCGGTTTCTACTTTATTTACAGTAATGAAGTTTTGCAGAAAGCTAAACCATTAAATATTGATGTGACCAACGTTGATCTTGATGAAGTATTAAAGGATGTTTTTAGTAATCAGCCATTAACTTATACCATTCAGGATAGGATCATCATTGTTAAATCTAAAGATATCATTACTCCAAATTTAAAGAATGTTAGTGCTCCTGTGGTGGTAGATATCAAAGGAAAAGTAATAGATGTTAATGGACAGCCACTGCCTGGTGTTAGTGTTATTGTCGTTGGAACAACAAAAGGGGCTACAACAAATACGGAAGGATATTATGCCATCGATGCGGGTCCTGGTGATATCTTAAAGTTTTCCATGGTAGGATACATTGAACAGGAAATTAAAGTACAGGCCAAGACTGCTATTGACATTGTACTTAAGGAAAAACTTAGTGATTTGGATGAAGTCATGGTGGTTGGTATGGGCGTCCAGAGGAAAGCCAGTGTGATTGGAGCCATTTCTACAGTAAAGATGGATGACTTAAAGATTCCAGTTCGTTCGTTAACTAATGCATTGGCTGGTAAAATGGCAGGGGCTGTTGTGGTTCAGCGCTCTGGTGAGTTGGGAAGGGATGGTGGAGGCTTGTGGATCCGGGGTATCGCCACATTCGGAGCAAACAGGTCGCCATTAATCCTTGTGGATGGTGTAGAAAGAAGTATGGATGACATTTCAGTTGAAGAAGTTGAATCTGTTTCAATTCTGAAAGATGCTTCTGCTACTGCTGTATATGGAGTAAGAGCTGCTAACGGTGTGGTATTGGTAACAACCAGAAGAGGTATTGCACAGGCGCCGGTAATTGAGTTCAAAACAGAATACGGAATATCCGATTTGCCGATGTTACCAAAATTTTTAAATGGACCTGATTATGCTACTTTATACAATGAAGCATTAGGTAGAGAAAATTATTCTAAGGAATATATTGAAAATACCAGGAGTGGAATAGATCCATATTTATATCCAAATGTAAATTGGTTTGATGAGACTTATAAGAAATATGCGCAGAATGCAAATGCTACCCTAAATGTAAGAGGAGGAGGTGAAGTTGCCCGTTACTTTGTAGGTTTAGGATACATCAAAGAAAATGGTAATTTGAAGGATAATCCCGATAACGATTACAAATCCAATCTAGATCTTCAACGTTATAATTTTCGGGCAAACATTGATGTTACCCTCTCTAAATCAACCATCCTTGAACTTGAGATTGGAGGTAACCTTACTGATTTGAGAACTCCTGGAGTAGGGGGGACGATTTATTCATCAACTTTTACACCAGCTGGTGAATTATTTTATTGGGCATATCAGGCCTCGCCTATAGGAAATCCAGTTAGAATTCCAATTGGTAAGGATCTGAATGGGAATGATATAATGGGTTGGGCTGCGCCTACACAGGTTGGTGAATCAAACCCGGTAGAGCGTTTGATGGGATCTGGATTCAATACGGAATTTAGAAATCAGTTCACCAGTCAGATCTCCTTAAATCAAGATCTTAAATCTGTTTTAGATGGTTTAAAGTTCAGGCTCTCTTATTCATTTGATGCAAATAATACAACTACTATTAGCAGAAGAAAGAATAGTACTACGTATGGTGTGCAGGGAAGAGATCCTGTTAGTGGCGACCTTCTTTTTAAAGAGGTTACAGTAGGGACAGAGTTTTTAGGCTATTCTAATGGCTTGACCAGTAACAGGGCCAAAGAAATGAAAGCTCAGCTTTTGTACAATAAAGCATTTGGAGAAAAACATCATGTAGGAGGGATGATGATGTATTACCAACGTGATTATATTCTAGGGAATGCTGGTTCTGCAATTCTATCTCTCCCATACCGCCGTCAGGGTATTGCGGGAAGGGCTACTTATGATTATGATGACAGGTATTTTGCTGAGTTTAACGTTGGTTATAACGGTTCTGAGAACTTTCCGCCAGAGAAGCGTTTTGGTTGGTTTCCCGCTGTTGCAGCAGGATGGATTGTTTCGAATGAGTCTTTCTTTAAGAACTTAAAAGGAACGGTTGATCTTTTGAAAATCAAAGGATCAATAGGATTGGTTGGTTCTGAGGCTTTGCCAGGGAGTGACCGCTATGGTTACTTATCTGTTTATGGTGCCGGACTCGGGGGGTATATATTTGGTGAAACACCAACAAATTATGGAGGAACAGGAGAGAACCGTATTGGAGTAGCAACATTAACCTGGGAGAAAGGCTTGAAGAAAAACATAGGTTTTGAATTGAAGATGTTCAAAAACGCACTTTCAATAGAAGCCGATTATTTTCACGAAAAAAGAACAGATATCTTATTACAACGTACATCATTGCCTGCAATTACTGGTTATGTAGCTGCACCTTATGCAAACATGGGGGAAATGCTGAATCGCGGAGTGGATGGTACAGTAGAATTTAACCAGCGTTTCGGTGATGTGGGAACCAGGGTTTATGGAAATTTTACCTATGCCAGAGACAAAATACTTTCACAAGACGAAGCGAATAAAAATTATGCTTATAGAATGCGCACAGGTAATAAGTATAACCAGGTTTTTGGATTGATTGATTTAGGCTATTTTGTTAGTGAAGCAGATATTAAGAACAGTCCGGAGCAGCAATATGGAGTAGTTAGGCCAGGAGATGTTAAGTACCTGGATGTGAATGGAGATGGAAAAGTAAATGTGGACGACGAAGTGCCTATCGGATACTCCAATTTGCCGGAAATTAATTATGGATTTGGTTTTCAGGTAGACTATAAGGGCTTCGATATTGGTGTCTTTTTAAGAGGTCAGGGAAGAGTAAGTTATGCATTGGGCGGGTCGTATGTTCCATTTGCTCAGGGAGTAGGGAAACTTAATCTATTTGAGGAGGCTTTAGATCGCTGGACTGTTGATAACCCTCGTCAGGATGCACTTTATCCGCGTATTTATAATGGTACTTCATCCAACAACTGGCAGAGGTCAACCAAGACTATATATAATGGTCGTTATCTGCGATTATCAGACGTAGAAGTTGGTTATACTTTTGGAGCGAAAGTTCTGTCTAGTATCAAGTTGAAAAGTTTACGCCTTTATGCACTGGCTAATAATGTTGCAGTTTGGGCTCCATGGAAAATGTGGGATCCAGAGTTGGAAGGGCCTGGAAATTATCCTCTTCAGCGTAAGATGAATCTTGGTATCAGAGCTAAATTTTAAATTAAATAAGATGAAAAGAAATTTTAACATATATATCATGCTATGCATGTTTGGGCTGATGACAGTAACGGGTTGCAAGAAGTTTCTTGATAAACAGCCTGATGACATGAAAACTGATGCCATGATCTGGAATTCACGTAAAGAAACAGAAGCATTTTTATATAATGTATATGCTTCTATACCTGCTGCAAATCTTTATCAGGATGATCCGTGGTTAGGTTTAGCAGATGAAATAGATTTAAGTTGGAATGTATATAACACTTATAATATTAATCTTGGAAACTGGAATACTGGTTCAGGTTTTTACAATAAATGGGCAACGTACTATAAAGCAATTCGTGCATCTTTTGTATTTGAAAATAATGTAGATAAAAATCCAGAGCTAAGTAATGCCTTAAAAACACAGTATAAAGCTGAAGTTAAATTTTTACGTGGATATTTCTACTGGTTATTACTCAGACAATATGGGCCTATTGCAATTATAAAAAGCGAGCTACCTTCAAATACTGATTTTGGAGCGATTCCAAGGACGCCATATGATGAATGTGTAAGTTACATCGTGCAGATGATGGACGAAGCAGAACAAGGCTTGCCTTTAGATTGGCAAAATGATAAGCAATGGTTAGGTAAGCCCAATAAAATTGTTTGTAAAGCCGTAAAGGGAATTGTTTTGACTATGGCTGCAAGTCCGCAATGGAATGGGAATGTCGATTATGCTAATTTTAAAAATCATGACGGCACTCCTTTAACTAGCACCACATACGACGAGAATAAATGGAGAAAGGCAGCAGAAGCTAGTTATGCAGTGATTCAGCTCGCTGAAAATAATCCAGTCGCAAACTTGAAACTATATAGGAACGATGAAAATGGTGATGGTATTTTTAATCCCCTGAAATCCGTTAGAGATGTTAAGTTAAAGAAATGGAATTGTGAGGTTATTTGGGGGCGAGCAGGCTATTATGCGTCAGGTTGGGAAATTCATACTTCTCCAGGACCAAATAACCTGGGGGGTGTAGGTCCAACTCAAAGAGTCGTGGATGCTTTCCTTATGAAGAATGGACGTTCGATTGATGATCCACTGTCAGGATACGTAGAGGAAGGTTTCACCACTACTGGTGGCGATAATTGGAATCCTAAAAACAGGAATATTACGACAGAGCGTGTAGCCATGATTGATGATATCCGTAGTGGAGACGCATGGGGTCATTGGGCTGGAGAGTGGAATATGTATGCAAATCGTGAGCCCAGGTTCTATGCCAATATACTTTATAACAAAAGAATCATTCCTCAGTTACCAAGCGATATCGATAAACGTGATTACTATAGTACTGGAACTCAAAAGAATGGTTATGGCAGAGCAGAGTTGTATTTTGGCGGAGCATCCAGATCGTCCGGTTCTTACACCTTTTATTCCCGTACAGGATATTTATGCTTAAAAGATGTCGATTATTTAAGTAATCTCAGAGATAGAGTACATGTTTCGAACCCAAGGGTTGAGATATTTATCCGCTATGCCAGTGTCTTATTAGATTATATAGAAGCCTTGAATGAATATAATCCTGGTCACCCTGATATTGAAAAATATTGGGATAAAATCCGATCACGCGCAGGTGTACCGAATATTTTTAGCGTATACCCGGAAATCAGGGGAAATAAAGAGGAACAAAGAGAGCATATTTTAACTGAACGTCAAATAGAACTTGCATTTGAATGCGACCGTTATTTTACCTCTAGAAGAAGATGGAGAGCACATGCAACCGACAATGGAGATCCTTTGAGAAAATGGGGTGATGGGGGCAAAATGTGGGGTATGGATGTAAATGCTGGCGCAGTTGCGACCAATAATTTTACCTATACTGGTTTTTACAAACGCACCGCATTTGAAGAAAGAGTCTTCCCAATGAAGTTTAATCTGTTCCCAATCCTCCAAACTGAAATTGATAAAAACCCTGCTTTGGTTCAGAATCCAGGGTGGTAATTAATCTTAAATAGACATGATTATGTTAAAAAAATATAGATTTTTAAGTACAATATTGTTTTTAGGGCTATTAACGGTATCTTCTTGTGAGAAGGGTATAGACGCCATTAAAATAGAGGGTACAGTATATATTCCCAACTCGGGACTGAGTACACAAACCGCGCTCCTTGGGGAGTCCGTTTTCAAATTGGGCGTTTATAGGGCAGGAGTAAATCAAGAGAATAGTGTGACTGTTAATCTGGAGGTCGATCAAAATGCCTTTGCGGATTTTCAAACCACTAATCCAGGATATGAAATTTTACCAGCCATTAATTATCGCATTCCCTCAGGAACTGTTGTAATCGGTAAAGGAAATGAAAGGGAAGATTTAAATATTCACCTGACAAATATCACTGAAAATACTTTTGTGGGTAAAAAATATGTTTTACCTATTAGTATTAAAAGTGTAAATCCTGATACGAAAATCAATGAAGGGAAAAAAATAGCTTTTCTTTATTTTTCTAGATTTCGCAATGCTTATGAGGCAAAATATAAAGCTTACGGAACGGTAACAAGTGATGGAGTCTCGGTTGTAAAAATAGATGAAGTACAGAGCCCTACATCAATTTCCGCAAATGTACTTGAGGTAGCCGGACCTTTAAGTGGAATGAAGTTGCGTTTGACAATTTTAAATAATAAGGTTCAGGTAACTGGTGCTCCTGGTTCAGAGGCATATGCTATTCAGAATGATTTATCAAGGGGCGAAAGTGCCTATTCAGGTCAATTTGATCCTGTTTATCAGACATATAAGGGTAGTTTTAAGTTGTTTTACACTTATGTGGTAAGCGGCAAAGTGCAACTAGCGACTGTTGATTTAACATTTACTTTATAAAACCTAATTATATGAATAAGTATATTTCATTTCGAATCATGACGTTAGTTATGTTGCTTGTCTACTCATGTAAAAAGGATGAGAATAAAGGAGATTTCAGCGCTTCCTCAAATTCTTTATATGTTACATTTGCAGATGGGACTGGGTTCTTTAATCCTGAAAGAGCTACTCCTTACGGAGATACAATTAAGTTTGTTTTTTCCACACACTTTCCTGCAGAATCGAACAATCCAATTGATATCAGCAGTATGAAAATTAAGGCAAATGCACCTACTACGGTAAGGGTAATTTCTAATGGTTCCGATCAAGCAGACTTAACGAAGCCCACAGAGATTATCATACGCTCGGCTGATGGTACTGAACGAAAACACATTTTAGTTGGAGAGATCAGGAAGAGCAGTGATGCGGTAATCAATTCTTTTGCATTGCCAGCAGCTAACCTTACAGGATTTTTGGTTGAATCTCAAAAGATTGTTGGGCTTGTATCGGGTGGGGCGAGTTTAACAGGGTTGGTTCCTGTGATTAATATTACCCCACATGCAACCATCTCTCCAGCTGTAAACGTAGCACAGGACTTTAGTAAACCTGTTACTTATACTGTAACTGCTGAAAGCGGTAAGGTTGTCCAGTATGTAGTAAAACCTATTACTCCTGAAAAAGTAGCTTCAGGAATCCGTCCTGGAAGTCAGAAGCTGTTGTGGACAAAATCGCTTGCCGAGCTTGGGATAAATGGTATTGATAATTTCACTACGTCTATTGCTATAACTGACAATTATCTTGCAGTAAATACGCGTGCGGCTGCAAATAAGTATCTTGATCGTTATACAGGAGCTCTTGTAGGAACAATGGTTCCCACGCCTGTGCTTAGTACACAATTCCCGAACTTCTTTGCAACCAGCGATGAAGCAGGGCATGTTCTGGTTTCAAATCTGGTAAATGGATTACCGAATACTTTATATGTTTATAAATATAATGACGTAACTGATCAGTCCCCTGTTAAATTTATTGAATGGACTTCAACGACTTATCTGGCTGGGCGAAAAGTATCTGTAAAAGGAGATTTGAGTAAGAATGCATTGATTTTTATGGGTTCTGCAAATTCAAACAATACCATACTAAGATGGCAGGTCGTAAATGGGCTATTATTATCACAAACCCCAACTACAATTACATATGGCGGAACAAAAATATGGACTTTGATGGCAGATGCGATATCTACAGGGACGAATCTTACGGATAATATATTTGTAGCCGGACAAACCAGTGATCTTGCATATATGAACGGTGCGACGGGCCAACCTATAAGTACAGTAGATCTTGCTGCATCTGGTATCGTGACTACTCATAGTCTGGATTATACGGAA
This sequence comes from Pedobacter sp., assembly GCF_041645105.1. GTDB lineage: Bacteria > Bacteroidota > Bacteroidia > Sphingobacteriales > Sphingobacteriaceae > Pedobacter. The sequence goes on along the minus strand of NZ_JBAZQQ010000001.1, from coordinate 254,999 downwards.
TTTAATAATGCACGATACCTGGCCGCTGTAAATGTCAGTTCAAATATAGCTGGTAATGCATTCTTATATAATGTCACTGATCCATTATTGCTTTCTACAGCTCCTGCAAGCGCCAGCTATAATAATATCTGCGTGTTCAAATCGCCTGTTCTTGCCAATGTGGCAAATGGAAATTTTACTGGAGATGTAGCACTGAAGGTATCCAAAGATGGATATAAAATGATCCTTTATGTAATGATTACGAACGGGAGCATAGCAGCTTATGAATTTGACTGCATTGACCTAAATAGCATTAAATAAAATAGAAACACACAGAGTACCCTACATCTGCTAATGTCCTTCTCTTAAGGGCATGGCAGATGTTAATAATTACACATAAAACACATACAAATGAGGCGATTATTAATTATTATTTACATTTTATGCCTGACAACTACTGCATGGGCACAGGAATCTGGTAAAGGCCAATACGGGAAAACCAATATTGCCGATCTGGTTTTAATTTACCAGGGAGGAACCCATCGTCCTATGGAATGGACTAAAGAGCAATTTCTTCCATATATTATCCATGAAGATAGTAAAGGAAAGAAAAACTGGCTTTATGATGGATTTCTTTTTTTAGAATTCAAAGATGGTAAAGGGCGTGTTTATGCACCAGGTTACGACAAGTTAAATGCTCGTAAAACTGAATGGGAATGGCTATTGGACCGTAACTTCGAAAAGAACAAGGCATTTTACGCTTTAAACGAAGCCATTCAGGAGCAAAAACCGAAAATGAAAAAGCTGGTGTTTAAGCATAAGCTTGTGGTTGGTATTCCATCACCTATCTTCAATCAAAAAGACTGGGGACAGGTAGACGGAAAGGATATGGATTTTTCGAAACATGAGGATCGAATTACTGCAGGTAAATGGTATATTGATAGATTCCTGGAACGTTATAAAGCTGCGGGATATAATAATTTGAAATTGGAAGGCTTTTACTGGGTGGATGAGGATGTGAACGGTTGTGCCGAGATCCTGGAGCCCTTGGGTGACTATATCCGATCTAAAGGTCTAAGATTCTATTGGATACCTTATTGGAATGCAAAAGGATTTGATCAATGGAGAAAGTTTAAGTTTGATTTTGCATGGCTTCAACCTAATCATTTTTTCAATAAGAAGATTCCAGATAGTCGTATTGATCAGGCTTGTGATCTGGCTAAAAAATTAGGTATGGGGGTAGAGATGGAGTTTGATTCTCATGGTCTAAATGCTTCTAAGGAACAGAAAAGTGGACGATTAAAGGCATATATAGAAGCTTTCAAAAGAAATGGAGCCTTTGAAGAGTCTCCAATCGCATATTATGAAGGAGGAAATGGAATGTACCTGTTTTCAAAGTCTAAAGATCCAAAAGATAAGGTGCTGATGGATGAGCTCGCTGCTGAAATCATTAAGCGTAAAAGCAAAAGCTTTATGAAAAAAATAAGCAAAGGGGACAAGTAGTATTATAAAACTTAATTCTTCTCATTATCTTAGTAAACACACAAAAAAAAATGAAATATGAAAACAGTAAAGTTTCTAAGGTATAAGAGTTTGATTATTGTTGCAGCGCTACTACTTCTGTCTTTTTCCAGAAGTACTGCACAAAAAGTAACTAAACAACCCCTGGTTTTTATTCAAATGACAGACACTCAGTTTGGATTTTTTGAAAATGATCAGAAGTTTGCCAAAGAAACTGAAAACTTTGAAAAAGCCGTGGCCGCAGCAAATCAGCTGCGCCCGGCTTTTGTAATTATAACTGGGGACCTTGTAAACCTGATGGGAGATCCGGCTCAGATTGCAGAGTATAAAAGAATTGCTGCAAAACTAAACCCATCCATTAGATTGTACAGCCTTCCGGGAAATCATGATGTAGCTAACAAACCTACACCAGAAATATTAGCTGCCTATCGTAAAGAGTTTGGAGCTGATTATTATACTTTCAAAAAAGGTGACCTTTTTGCTATTGTAGTCAATTCAGGTCTTATCTCCGACGCGTCAGGCGCAACAGAAGAGAGTGAAAAACAGTACAAATGGTTGGAGTCGTCATTTAAAAAAGCTAAAAAATCCGGGTGTAAATCTATCGTTGTATTTCAGCACCATCCTTTCTTTCTTGAAAATCCAGATGAGAAAGATCAGTATTTTAATATCCCAACTCCAATTAGAAAGAAATACCTGAACCTTTACAAAGAAAATGGCGTGAGCCATATTTTTGCAGGACACCTTCATAGAAACTCTTTCGGTAAAGATGGCGAAATGGAAATGGTTACTACTGGACCTGTAGGCAGACCACTAGGCAAAGACCCTTCTGGCTTGAGAATCGTAACTGTGATAGACGGTAAGATCCAACACACTTATTATGGCTTGGATCAGATCCCTAAAAGCATAAATAAGTAACTCTTCCTTATTCTATAGTTAAAAAAGCATCTTTTGATACAATAGAACCCAGTGCTGTAGATATGTTGTTGGTTAAGGCAAGTGTAATTTCTCTATCCTTCGACTTTTTCAACAATAAATCTACTGCTTTGGCATCTAGTTTTATGGTTAATTTTGATAGCTTATCATCTTGTGACTGATCTAATATTACGTTCCCTAATACCTCTCCCACTTTTGGTGCGTTATTCCATGTGATGGTTGTTTTGCTCCATGTATTTTCAGGTACTGCCTGTACATTTAAGCTAAACTTTAAATCTGGTTGTTCCGCATTTTTGTAAACCTTTATAGAAATGTTTAAATCAACCGAGTTTAAAGACTTTATGTCTTGCGGAATTTTAAACTTCAAAAATCCAGTTCTCGACCAATGGGTATTGGTGATAGAGCGCGCTACTAAAATCATATCTGGTTTTGTTGTGCCAAATGTTTCATCAGCTGTGTTTCCTCCCTGTATAAAAACTACTTCGGTCGGTTTAATTTTCCCACCTTGTGCATGGATAGAGGTAATGGCTAGGAAGCTTAATAAAAGGGTAGTTAAAATTTGTTTTTTCATAACATTTTTATTTTTGGTTTAATTGATTCAGGTTTAAATAGCACTTACCAAACTTATGTATTTCAATATAAGACTGTAGGGGGCTCCTGTGCTTATGTAGGGGGAGATTCAGTTCTTTAAGAATATTGTCGTATTTATTGAGTAAATTCTCTTGCTGTCATATTACCCCCCTATATTTGAACTGATTCTCCCCTAGCTGTATGTAGATTAAATGCAATATTTGAATCCTGTAGGAATAAAAACCCAAAACAAAACCAAGTATGAGCCGTTTACTTTATCTTATTTTATTGATCTGCTTTCAGTCTGCAAGCACCTATGCACAAATGCAAACCGATATCTGTGAGGGTACAGTCCCCCGTGATTGGCGTAGTATTAATGGGAACATAAACCTTAGTGATACACATTTTAAAATAGGTAAGCAGAGTATAAAATGGGAATGGACAGCGGGTAGTAAAAGCATAGTCAAAATAGAGAACGACGCTTTTAAAGCAGTTGCACAAAATCCTCGAAGTACATTTGTAGTTTGGGTATACAATGAAGTTCCAATTAATGATAAATTGGTATTCACATTTGGTAATGCAAACCAGACTGCCTGCAGCTTTGAATTCAATTTAAATTTTAAAGGATGGAGAACAGCATGGGTGATGTACCATAGAGATATGCTAGGTAAACCTGCAGTTGCAATGAATAGCATGCAAATACAAGCACCTGCATCAGTAAAAAAGGGGACACTCTTTATAGATCAACTGATGTATGATGTAACGATCAATCCACGTTCGCCTATGCGGGATGAGCAAATGCCTTTTATCAATCCAGAAGCGGATAAAGCAGCAAATGCACATTGGAATTCTCTATATGCCTTTAGTCGTACACCACATTTTCTTAAACTTCCATCAATGCTTAACAAAAATGATCTTGCCGATATGGCAAAGATTAACAAGCGTTATCAGGAAATTGTAGCTCCTTCAAAAAAGGAGTTAACTGAAAATAAATTAAAAGAGATTGAAACTGAATTTTCCTGGTGGAATATTGTGAGAAAAGGCAATCAGATTATTGGAAGACCTGTGTATTCTATGAATGACATAGAGTTGGTGTCTTTAAGTCCGCCGGCAAACGTTAAAGAGTTAAACCAGTTATCGGGCGTAAAGCGATATACCCAATTCATGCTACAGTTGGCACAAGCATACCATTCCTCATCAGATCAGAATACAAAACTCAAACTCGAAACTATGTTTAATGATCTGCTTGATCATTTCGAAGATCAGGGTTGGACTTATGGCAGTGGTATGGGTGCATTACATCATCATGGCTATAATCTGCAAGGTTATTATACTTCATGCTTGTTAATGAAAGAAAACATTAAAAAGGAAGGCAAGCTGGAACGAACTTTTAAAAGTATGGCCTGGCTTAGTGGCCTGGGCAGAACACTTCAACTGCCAGATCAACTACCATCATCTAATATTGATGTATTCAATACCCTGCTTGGAAGTATGCTTTCTGCGGTATTAATCATGGACGATACGCCTGAAAAGCTCCGTTATCTTCAGACTTACTCAAAATGGTTATCTAAAAATATAGCTCCCGATCATACCATAGAAGGTGCCTTTAAACCTGATGGTGCAGTATTTCACCATGCCAATCTTTATCCGGCTTATGGCATAGGAGGATTTACAGGTGTTGCCCCAATTTTGTACACACTTAGTAGTACAGGATTAAGTGTTGAAAAGGAATCGCATAAAAGTTTTCGGAATAGTCTGATGATGATGTATCAATATACTAATCCCTACAAGTGGCCAATAAGTGTTTCCGGTCGACATCCAACTGGGACATGGCGCATCCCTGATAGTCCATTCGCATATATGGCAATGGCGGGTACACCAGATGGAAGTTCAAAGATAGATACTACAATGGCTGGTATCTATTTGAAGCTGAATGATGGCAAAACAAACAAGTGGACTAATAGATTTAAATCTATGAAGATTGTACCTGCAGGCTATATAAGTGGACATTGGAATATGAACTATGGATTGTTTGATATCCACCGTCGTCAGGATTGGTTGCTTACTGTACGTGGACACAATCGTTACTTTATAAGTAATGAATCCTATCCTGGAGCCAATATGTACGGAAGATACCTGGCTTATGGGCATCTTGAGGTGCTTTTTCCCGAAACAAAGACAGATAATGGCAGTAACTTTAAAGATGAAGGATGGGATTGGAATAGTATTCCGGGGACAACAACCCTTCACCAACCTTTAGAGAAGTTAAGAGCGAGCATTATCAATGCGGATGACTTTAGTGGGATAGAAGAAATGCTAATATCTGATGAACGCTTTGCAGGTGGGACAACATTGGATAAGCAAGGGTTGTTTGCTATGAAAATACATGGACACGATAAGTATGATATGGGAAGCTTCAGAGCAACAAAATCATGGTTTATGTTTGATAGCCTTATAGTATGCTTAGGTTCAGATATTAATAATACTATCAAGGAATATTCTACCGAAACAACCCTTTTTCAAAATTATTTAAAGGCTTCAGCTGATGCATTGAACCTTAATGGGCAAACTATAAATCAATTCCCATTTGTTGCGAATGGAACAGCCGGAAAACCAATAACAATTATTGACAACCGCAATATAGGTTACTATATACCTGATGGGAATAAAGTTTCGCTGACAAAATCGACACAAACATCCCGCGATCAGAAAGACCAGAAAAACACTACAGGTAATTTTGCTAAATTGATATTTCAACACGGTAAAGCGCCAGTAAATCAAGAATATGAATATGCGATGCTGATAAAGACAGATCAGAAAAGTATGGAACATACTGCAGCAGTAATGAAAAGCAAAAAACCATTGTATAAGGTTTTAGAAAAGGACAGCATAGCTCATATTGTATGGTATGGTGCAGATCAGATTACTGCATTGGCCGTTTTTGGTAGCCATGTTAAAACTGTAGATTCTCTGCTGTTGGATAATAGCAGACCTTGTTTATTGATGTATAAAAAGGAAAAGCAAATGCTTAAATTATCTGTTACAGATCCTGATCTTGCCTTTTATGAAGGACCGGATGATAGTCCTTTAACAGCTGATGGCAAAAGGAAAGAAGTAAGTATTTATTCGCGCAATTGGTATAGGTCGCCCGCAAAGCCTTCCGTTGTTAAACTATTGATAAAAGGTAATTGGAGTGTTAAAATAGAAAATTCTAATACTCAAAAGAATGGTGTAATTACTGAATTGCAATCAGATGGGAATACACTTGTTAGTGTGCCTTGTGCAGATGGGTTGACATCAAAATTTGAATTGGTTAAAGGAAAATAAAAGGATTAAAATAGAATGAAGAAAATAATAATTGCAGCATTGCTCATTGCTTGTATTGTGGATCCGATTTTTGCACAGCATAAAATTTCAGATAAACCAAATGTGATCGTCATCGTTAGTGATGATGCCGGATATATGGATTTTGGGTGCTACGGTGGCACTCAAATCCCAACGCCAAATATTGATGCTATTGCTAAACAGGGTGTACGTTTTACAGATGCTTATGTCTCTGCATCGGTATGTGCTCCCTCAAGAGCTGGCTTGTTAACCGGACGTTATCAGCAACGTTTTGGTTTTGAACATAACACTTCTAATTTGGTTGCTTCGGGATATAAATTATCAGATGTAGGCATGGATCCTGCAGAACAAACTATCGGTAACGAAATGCAGGCCAATGGCTATAAAACAATAGCAATAGGCAAATGGCATCAGGGCGAAGAGAAGAAACACTTTCCTTTAAACCGGGGATTTGATGAGTTTTATGGTTTTATAGGAGGTCACAGAGATTTCTTTGCTTATAAAAATAAGCCATCCAATGAACTCGCATTGTACAATAATAATGAGATTGTTCCAGAAAGTAAGGTCACTTATCTGACAGATATGTTAACAGATAAAGCAACAGATTTTATAAAGGAAAATAGTAAAAGGCCATTCTTTATGTACCTTTCTTATAATGCAGTACATACACCAATGAATGCAAAAAAGGATCTGATGGATCGTTTCACAAGTATCGCAGATCCGGGAAGACGTGCTTATGCAGCAATGATGACATCATTAGATGATGGTGTAGGAAAAGTAATGGAAACGTTAAAACAGCAAAATCTTGACAAAAATACACTGATTATTTTCATCAATGACAATGGTGGAGCTACTGTAAACTCTTCAGATAACGGCCCGCTACGTGGGATGAAAGGATCCAAATGGGAAGGTGGTATAAGGGTAGCCATGATGATGCGTTGGCCGGGACATATTGCTCCAAATAAAACTTATAATAAACCGGTAAGTTCATTGGATATATTGCCTACCTCTATAGCGGCAGGTAATGGTAAACAAAAAGGGACAAAAAAGCTAGATGGTATAAATCTGGTTCCTTACGTTAACGGGAAAAATAAAAAGGTACCGCATGAAGCGCTTTATTGGAGGAGAGGAGTCGCTGCTGCGATGAGAGAAGGTAATTGGAAACTGATCAAAGTTAAAGAGAATGTTTTACTGTTCGATCTTTCTAAAGACTTATCTGAAACCATAAACCTTGCAGTTAAACATTCTGGAAAGACAAAAGAAATGCTGGTTAAGCTTGCGCATTGGGAAAAAGGACTGGATACCCCACATTGGACAAGTTCCTATGGAGATAAAAACCAAATCATGAAGCACCGTATGGAAACGACAGGTCGTGAAATGGAAAGAATGTATCCGTAGTTATAAAAGTGTTTAAATAAAATTGTATCAATAAGACTGGCAGTCTACAAATAAATCAAATGAAGAAACTAACCTTAACTTTTATACTTTTATGCTCAGTATTGACTTACCATTCTGTAAAAGCTCAAACAGGAAATACCAATGATGTGATCATGGCGCGGATAGTGGCCGACCTCAAGTCGCCACTGCGGTTTATAGATCGAGCCGCAGAAAAGAGTTTTGTAAAGTTACAGGATGATGGTAGCTGGAAGGATATTGACTATACTGCCAATACAATTACAAAATGGCAACCAGGAGATCATTTGCTAAGAGTACAGCAACTTATACAAGCTTATATCGAGAAGAAAAGTCGGTATTATGGCGATGAAAAAGTATTTACAGGGATTTCTAAAGCCTTAGAGTTCTGGTATAGTGCAGACCCTAAAAGTAGTAATTGGTGGCACAATGAAATAGCTACACCTCAAGCTTTAGGCGAACTGCTTATTATGATGCATTCTGGAAGCAAGAAGCTAGATGCTGCACTTCAGGCCAGATTAATAGAAAGGATGAAACGCGGTGATGTCGAAGCTAAGACAGGGGCCAATAAAACGGACATCGCTTTGCACTATTTCTATCGTGCATTATTAACCAATGATAAGGCTTTGCTAGATAAATCTGTGGAGGAACTTTTTTACCCCGTGCAGCTTGTTTACCAAAAGGAAGGTCTGCAGTATGATTATGCATACTTACAGCATGGTCCGCAGTTGCAGATTTCAAGCTATGGAGCTGTATTTATAACAGGTGTTTTAAAACTGGCCAATTATGTTAGAGATACGCCTTATGCGATCAGTACGCAAAAACTGGAGTTGTTTTCAAAATACTACAGAGAGAGCTTTCTAAAAGCAATCAGAGGTAGTTATATGGATTTCAATGTAGAGGGACGTGGGATAAGCAGGCCAAATATTTTAAGAAAGAATGGAGAGAAAACTCGTTTGGATGTCGCTAAAATAATAGACCCTGCACATGCAGATGATTGGAATGCAGCTATAGCCAGAACGGATAGTACACAAAGTCCGGATTATAAAATTGCTCCATACCATAAACAGTTTTGGACAGGCGATTACACACTTCATTTACGACCTTCTTATTCCTTTAATGTACGAATGGTAAGTACAAGAACCAAAAGAAGTGAAGCGGGTAACAAAGAGAACTTGATAGGAAGATACTTATCTGATGGTGCAACAAACATACAGCTTCGGGGTCCGGAGTATTATAATATTATGCCAATCTGGGAATGGGATAAGATTCCTGGTGTAACCAGTAGAGATTATGCTGTCGACAGACCCTTAACTAAATTCTGGGGTGAAGATGGGCATAACACTTTTGCTGGTGGAGTTTCCGACGGTTTGTATGGAGCCAGTGCTTATGTTTTAAATTATGATAGTCTTGAAGCAAAGAAATCATGGTTCTTTTTTGATCATGAAATTGTATGTCTTGGTGCAGGGATCAAAAGTAATACAGTTCAGAATATTACAACTACAGTTAATCAAAGCTGGTTAAATGGACCAGTATCGAATTCAGCAAATGAGACTCAAATTGGAAAGGGTAAAACACTTGAAATTAATGAAAAAGGACAGGCCTGGTTGCAGCATGATGGGATTGGTTATTACTTCCCACAAGGAGGAAACATTAGTTTAAGTACACAAAGACAAATAGGAAACTGGTATCAGATTAATAATTCATATTCAAAAGATGAAGTTTCTGGAGATGTATTTAAACTGTGGATTAACCATGGGGCTAAACCCGAGGGAGAAAAATATGCTTACGTTGTGTTACCAGGGGTAAAATCCGGATCGGAAATCAAGAAATACAACCCCGCAACTATACAAATTCTTGCTAATACAGCAAACCTACAAGCTACTTTTCATGAGTCATTAGATATACTTCAAGCAGTTTTTTATCAAGCGGGAACAGTAGTTTTACCAACCATGGAAGTTAAAGCAGATAAGGCTTGTATATTAATGGTGAAAAATATTAAAGGAAAAACCGTGGTTTCAGTAGCAGATCCGCTGCAAAAAGAGAAAACAATGACCATACGTATTAAGCATACAAAAACGGGGAAGGAAGTCCCATTTGTTTTTAACCTTCCACAAAATGAGTTAGCTGGTTCAACTATAAGCTTATAAACGATTCATGTATAATGAAAAAGACCTATATACAAATCTTGTCGCTTTGTTTTGGCTTGATGATCTCCATGTCTGTGAAAAGCCAAAAAATAGAAAATTTGGAACAACTGAAGAAAAATTCCAAAAATGAGATCTTCGGAAATTTAGGAAAGGCATTCAGAGTTCCATCAATGCAGATGGAAAACTATTGGGTTTGGGGTAGCTCCATTGTTAAGGATAAGGCAGGGAAATATCATATTTATGCCTCACGCTTTCCGAAATCATTGCCTTTTCATCCAGGTTGGATGGTTGCCTCAGAAATTATACACGGAACTGCTGATGTTGCACAAGGTCCATATACCTTTTCAGATGTTGCATTACCTGCCCGGGGGGCACAATACTGGGATGGTCGTTCTACTCACAATCCCAGAATACTATTCTTCAAGGATAAATATTACTTGATCTATATGGGCTCAACACATCCTTTTGAGGAACCTAAATATGATCAACTCACTTTGGATAGTAAATGGTGTATTGTTGGAAGGAGCAATAAAAGAATAGGATTGGCAGTTTCTGATAGTCCTTATGGACCATGGAAGAGATTAGATGAGCCTATTTTGAAAACGAAACCAAATACTTTCTATAGCTTCCTTACTTCAAATCCTTCACCTATGGTGCAAGAAGATGGTTCAGTAATGATGATTTTTAAGGGACGTGCTCATACCACGGATGGGAAATATTCCAATATGGCGCTTGGAATGGCTTATGCTCCCAATATAAACGGACCTTATCGTGTTCTGAATGAAGATCGGCCAATTTTTAATGTCGAAGAACAAGGAGAGGCTGAAGATCCTTTCTTGTGGAAAGACGCTAGAGGATATCATGCTATTTTCAAGGATCATGTGGCAAAATTTACAGGAGAACGTGGCGGTGGAGTGATGGCACATTCTAAAGATGGTATCAAGTGGGTAATGGACAAAGACCCAAAGGCATATTCTAAGACTGTAGCTTACGAAGATGGAAAGATTGAATTGCAAGGACAGCTGGAAAGACCCTTTATATTTTTTGAAAAAGGAAAACCAGCATATATTTTCTTTGCGACAATGGATGGGCCTGGTGGATTTGAAAATGCCACTAAATCATGGAATATGGTGATCCCGTTTAAAAAATAATAACCAAAACTTAACCACATGATGAATAAAACGTTATTGCTTACTTTATGTCTTACTGGCATTGTATATTTTTCCTTTGCACAGCAAGCAGAACGGAAATATGCTTTTGATAATTACCTTAAATATCAAAGTCAGGCCTTGCAGATTAAAGATCAGGCAAAAGAAGCGGCAATAGAAAAATTCAGACAAAACTATGCCCTTAGCGGATATCGTCGTGATCACTTGAGAACTAAATTGACCTGGCAGGAATGTATAAACAGTTTGGATGATCAAGGGAGGTTCGCTGATATGGTTACTAAAGAAGAACAATATGTAGCTCAGCAAGCATTTACGAAAGGTAGTCACGATACGCAACAGGATATTGGTGTGTTTCTCATCGAAGCTTCACAACGTCTATGGCGTATTGCTGATGCGGTTCGTTCTAAGGAGTTAAAGGCTAATGTAGCATTATCTGATAAGTATTGTAAGGCGATACTACATTATGGTGGACTGGAGATTAGCCGCAATAATAAGGGGAGCCGTTTTCATGCTTCTTGTTTCGCAATTCCTACTGCCGCAGTAAATATTTATTTTATCTTTCTGCCTCAGCTGGATGCTACAGACCTGAATAGCGCTGGTAACAAGCAATTAAAGGAAATCTCTGATATGCTTAAAGTCCTTGCGCTTCAAAGCTGGACACAGCCTTTGCGTCAGGATAGTACGGATAATAATGTAGTGCAGGTAGAACGTTTTAGAAACCATGTATGGTGGGTTGGGGGTAATGCATTGGCATACCGCCCGCTTTTGCCAACCGCAATGATGTATAAATCTATCCCTATGATTGATGTGTTAAGTGAAGTAAGTCAGAAAAGCATCAGTGCAGTATCGCAAACAACATATGATAAAGCCTTTTGGAATGAAGGTTTTACCGTAGATGGGGCAGGATGGGGACATGGTAAACAAAGTTTGGTTTGGGGCTATCCAATTGATGGTATGAATAGTGCACTAGGCATGCTAAGTAATCTTAGAGGTTCAACTTGGGCCAGAAAACTAAGTACAGAGAATACCGGTTGGATAATGAATTTCTTTCGTGGTGGGAATTGGTATTATTATAATGGATATACCCCATTATGCACCGACCGATATACTGCGGTTTACTACAATCAAGAAAAGAAAAACATAAAGTATGCTTCTTTAATCAATCAGGTCACTAAGGATTGGCTGGATTCTTTTTCTGAAGAAGAACAGAAAGAACTTCTGCAATTGAAAAAGGAGATCAGTAAAATGGAGATCAATATGGAAAATTATCCGGCGGGAGAGTATTCCGGGACACGTTGGTTCTTCAACAATGACGATCTGGTAAAGCGGAATAAAGACTATTATATACATATCAATATGGCTTCTGTACGCTGTGATGGATTAGAAGGGGCTATTAATTTTGCTGATGAATACAATTTTTTCAATGCAGATGGGCTTACCTTTTTCATGAAAAAGGGAGATGAATACCATAAAATTATTGGCGCTTGGGATATAACTGCATCTCCAGGTGTGACCTCAAGAAAAGGAATGGATAAAATCACCCCTGTAACCAATTGGAGAGGTTATTCAAGTAAACACAACTTCGCTGGCGCGGCAACTAACGGAGGTGAAAATGCTGTTGCAGGATTTATCTTTGAAAAGATGGATGCTTCAACCAAAAATGGTGTAAACGATAAAGGAAATCCAAAAGGTATTAAGAATGAGACCATATATGGTGTTAAAGCATATAAATCATATTTTACTTATGGTGATTATATGATTGCTTTGGGGGCTGGAGTAAGTAATCTGAGCCCTTCTTTGGCTGGGGATATTCAAACCACAATTGATCAGACATCAGTAGATTTTAAAGAGAATTTATATGTTATTAAAGATGGCAAAAGTCAAGTTATGAATGTTGACCAAGGCCCTTTGTCTTTTTTTGACAAGGGAAAGACTTTATGGATGCAACAAAAAGATGGTTTTGCCTATACTGTTTTACCGGAGTATGTAAAGAAAGCCTATTTTACCTATGAAAAAGATGTAAAAAATGAATGGGTAAAACGTAATAAGTCAAACTTACCTAATATTGCTAAACTGCCAGCCACGACTAATATACTCAGACTTTGGGTTGATCATGGTCATGCTCCGGTTAACGATTCTTATGGTTATGTTGTTTATTGTGGAAAAAACATACCGGGAAGTAATTTACCATTTAAGGTATTGCGTAATGATACTACTATTCAAGCCATACAAAGTGTAGACCTAAAGATAGTTCAGTCTGTTTTCTATAGTGGTAAGGAATCACTGATAGCTAAGAATATGCGGATTTCTGTCTCAGATCCAGCAGTTGTAATGATTGAAGATTTGGGCAATGAATATAAGATTACCATGAATGATCCAACAATGAATCCGGAATTAAAAAAGATAAGGTTAACCATTGAGGCTAAGAAAATCGAAGTAGAAATGCCGATTCAAGAGTATTGTGGTAAGCCAGTTACGGTCACCATGAAAAAGTAGGTATTTCATGAATTTTTTGATTATTTTCGGCAGCAATGTTAGGAGGCCGCAAAGAAATGCTTTTCAGGAAATTTACAATATTTGTTGGGCTATTATTTATATCCATCCGTATAAATGCACAGAAAGCAATAGTATACGAGGATATTAAATTCATAAACATTTCTTTAAATCAAGGACTCTCACAAAGCTCAGTATTGAGCATTTTACAAGATCGTAAGGGATACATGTGGTTGGGAACCAGAGATGGTTTGAATAAATATGATGGAGTAAGATTTTTAAAGTATAGATACAATTCAAGAGATACAAACAGTCTTAGTCATAATGTGGTTAGAACGTCCTGTGAGGATGAGTATGGAAATTTATGGATAGGTACAGCAAATGGACTGAATAGGTATAATGCGCTATTTGATAATTTTGTCCGCTATGAATTAACGCAGAAAAGTAACCAAAAGCAAAATGATATATTATCGCTTAGTCCAGATGGCAAAGGAAACCTTTGGATAGGAACGGCACAAGGCTTGTTTAAACTGAATATAAAAAAGGGGACAAAGGTTCTCTATCAGCATAAAGAAAAGGATCAAGGTAGTTTGTCTGCCGATATTATACAGGCCTTGTTAAAAACGCCGGACGGAAACATCTGGGTAGGGACCAATAATGGTGTTGATCAATACCGGCCTGCGTCAAATAGCTTCGTACGCTTTCGTCTTCCCGAGGCTGCAGGTACAAATACCAACTTTATCGCTTCTTTATATTTGGATAAACAGAAGAATCTTTTGTTGGGTTATAAAGGTGGACTAGCCATTCTTAACAAAAGAAACAATGCTTTTGAACATTATAAAATAGGGAAAAATTTTATTACAGATCCTGTAAGATCCATACAGGAAGATGGCCACCACAACTTATGGATTGGGACTTATAATGGCTTGTACATTTTTAATATAGCCGATAAAACTATCACACGCTATCAACATGATGAAAACAATAGCAGTAGCCTGAGTCAGAATTCAGTTTATAGTATCTGTAGAGATCAAATGGGTGATATGTGGGTGGGCACTTACTTTGGTGGAATAAATTATTACAGCAGCAGTTACAATAGGTTTAAACATGTGACAGCGGGTAATAATAACCGTACCCTTAATTATAAAGTAGTAAGTTCCATTATCGAAGACGATGCACATAACCTTTGGATTGGTACAGAAGGTGGCGGTATCAATTTTTATAATAAAAAGACGGGTATCTTCACTTATTATACCCACTCCGAAAAAGATCCTAATAGCATTAGTGCCAATAATGTAAAAACAATGTTAATGGATAAAACCGGTGGTTTATGGATCGGTTTACATGATGGAGGACTAAATTATCTGAACACAACTGCCCGGCCATATCGGTTTAAAAAAATCAACAGTGGTATTGATGGTAACCTGAGTAGTAATAGGGTGGTCTCCTTATTTCAGGATGAGATGGACTATATATGGATTGGTACATCGGGTGGGGGATTAAATAGATTAAATCCTCTTACGGGAAAAATAACACGTATTGTTCAGAATGAAAAGATCATAGGCGATATTGTTTATCTGATAGCAGCCTCTTCAAAAAGTGGAAAGGTTTTAATAGGAAGTAATGTTGGCCTGGCCGAAATGGATATAAAAACCTTGCAAAGCAAGCAAATAGTATTTAATGAAGCCACTAAAAATAGTGCAGCGGTACCTGTATTGTCCGTTTATAATAAACCAGGTAATGAGCTTTGGGTTGGGACTGAAGGTGACGGTCTATATAGTTTTAATCTCCTGACTAAAAAAAGCAAACATTACGGAATTGCAGAGGGCTTACCCAATGATGTTATTTATGGTATTTTACCTGACGCAAAGAACAATTTATGGTTAAGTACTAATAATGGCCTCAGTCAATTACAAGTTTCTTCTGGTAAAATAAAGAACTTTGATGAATCTGATGGTTTGCCTTCAAAAGAGTTCAATTACGGAGCAAGTATGCTGAACAAAGTTGGACTGCTTTACTTTGGCGGAACCAATGGTTTCTGCTTCTTTAATCCCGATCAGATAACCACCAATACTTACGTCCCACCTGTATATATTACCTCCATAAAAGTAAACAACCAATTGATCAATGCCTGGGATGGAGAAGAGGAAATAGAGCTGGCTCATGATCACAATATGTTGAACTTTACATTTGTATCGCTTAATTATTCGCAGCCTCAAAAAAACCAGTATGCAGTTCAGCTAGAAGGTTTCGATAAAGAATGGAATGATCTGGGAAATACCAATTCACTAACTTATACCAACCTGGATGCAGGGACTTATATTTTTAGAGTAAAAGCCTCTAATAATGATGGAGTGTGGAATAAAAATGGTACAAGCATTAAAATAAATATAGCGACGGCACCCTGGAAAACGTGGTGGGCATATTCCATATATGCTATCATTCTATGTTCTATTTTATTCCTGATGAGAAGGCAAACATTGCAGCGGCTTAAAGTGCGTAATGAGTTGGCAACTGAAAGACGCGAAAAGGAAAAAATGAAGTATCTGAACCAGCTGTTTACCAATATCTCTCATGACTTCAGGACACCACTTACCTTGATACTAAGTCCTTTAAAACAAATGATGCAGTTGAGAAAAGGAGATGATGATGTGCAAAAGCAACATCAGGTGATGTACAAAAATGCAATGGCGCTGATGATGCTCATTAACCAGTTGCTAGATCTTAAAAAGAGTGAAAGTGCGACAACCACACTACAGGTTTCGCAACAAAATATTATACCTTACCTGCAAGAAATAAAATCCTATTTTGACGAGTATGCCAGGGAGAGGGAAATTCATTATTATTTTGAAAGTACAGATCCTGTAATCATGGTTTGGTTTGATGGACTGCAATTTCAAAAAGTTATTTACAATCTTTTATCTAATGCATTCAAGTTTACACCTAATGGTGGTACAATAACATTAAGGGTAACAACAAATGATTCAAACTTTGTAAATATTGAGGTTCAGGATACCGGAACAGGAATATCTGATACTCATATTAAAATGATATTTGATGAGTTTTATCAAGTTAAACAGGGGCACGGAACTGGTATTGGTCTGGCCTTGGTTAAGAATATTGTAACCATGCATCAAGGGAATGTGGAAGTGCAGAGTGTTGAAGGCCATGGAAGTATATTCAAGGCGAGCCTACCTATAAAGAAACTTAGGCCTTCAGGTTATGATGTGTATGGTTCTGAGGTTGTAAAACCGATAAGTCCGGATATGCCTTGGCAATATGATTTACCTCAATTGCCTGAAACACCCTTCACGTTTGATGAAAAGCGTCCATCTATTTTAGTCGTAGATGATAATGACGATCTGCGTCGATTTATTTCAGGCTTGTTTAGTGTTGCTTATAATGTTTATAATGCAGGAAATGGAGCAGAAGCTATCAAAATAGCTAGTCAGAAAAGCATTGATGTGGTAATAAGTGATGTGATGATGCCTGAAATGGATGGAATGGAGTTCTGCAGGAGAATGAAGTCAGATATACTCACAAGTCATATACCTATTTTGCTCATTACAGCAAAAGCAACTTCCGAATCTGAGAAGTCTGGTTATGAATTAGGTGCTGATGCATACATCACCAAACCATTTGATCCGGATGTATTGAGTATCAGAATTCATCATCTCATCGAATCAAGGAAAAAACTTGTCGAAAAATATCACCGGGAATATATCATGCAACCAGCAGGCAATTCATTTGCAGAGACAGCTTCTCCGGATGAGCAGTTTCTAAGGGACTTTACAACTATCGTCGACGAATATTTAATGGAACCTGATTTTACAATTGATGTGTTGGTGAAAAAGATAGGTATGAGCAGGTCTGTATTGTATCGTAAGTTAAAAGCACTAACAGGACAATCAATTGCCGAGCTTGTTAAAACAATAAAGTTAAAAAAGGCAGCTCAGTTACTGATGACTACCAACATGTCTGTATCAGAAATAGCCTTTGCTTTGAACTTTAATGATCAAAAGCATTTCCGTCAATCATTTAAAGCACTATTTAACCAATTGCCTTCTGCTTATAGAAAACATGTAGAGGGCAGTGATGAGGCTTAAGAAAGTTTATGCATTAAAAATGAGCATAAACTCCCTCTTAATAGAATGAAAAACCACCCCTGCTTTATACACTCTGTTCTTATTTTAGCCCATATAAACCAAACGTAAAACCGTAAGAAGAATGAGAACGCAGTTCCTTTGGATAAATGCTAGTCTATGGCATCTATTTTTAACATTTTGTCTTGTATTAATTGGTATTACTGGTTTTTCGCAAGAAGGACCTTTTGTTGAGTCATTTGAGCAGGATGATATACTGAAAAATTATAAGGCATCCGAAGGAAGTATCATTTCTATCAGTGGCAGGCATTACCGATATGGAAATAAAGCATTGCAATGGAACTGGAAAAGTAAAGATGCTTCAATATCAACTTCCTACTTTAGGATTTTAGAAAAAGGAATGCAGAAGTTTGATTATGACTTTCCAACAAGTCCTACTTTTGTTTTTTCTGTATATAGTGAAAAGCCACAGAAGGGAACTGCTACAATTAGTTTTAGCAAAGGGGGTAAAGATGGAGTATGGTTTACCATCCCTCTTAATTTTTATGGCTGGCGTACAATGATGGTTCCTTTTTATGAAATGGAAGGACATACTCCCCGAAAAACAGCAGCTGTAGATTTTGATTCATTTAAAGTAACAACTACAGCATTATCGGGAAGCCTTTTCTTTGACGATGTTGTTTTTTCACAGTATGTAGACGACAGAATGCAAAGTCCCGATTACTTAGTGCCTTTCATTAAGAGAGAAGTACCTGTAGGTTCTGACCATTTTATGCCGAGCCTTTATCATGATTCCCTGGCTCAACAACTAAAACCAGCGGCAGTTACAGTTAAAGAAAAACAAGGGATTTTTGAGATTGAGCAGAAAATTTCGAAGGAACTGCTAACCGGTGTAAGCAAGTATAATTATATAGGCATTGTTACAGCATTTGTTAAATTAGGCATCCGGGAAAGTGAAGATAAGAGGATTGTCATAGGCCCACCTCTAACTCATAGAGATGACTTTTTTTATCATGATGTTGCACAGCAAGGGCAACGGTTGCAAAACTCTGCTAAATCGCTGGGGGAAGTAATGAAATCTATTGCCAGGGCATATTCAATAGCTCCTGATAACAGCGATGAGAAGAGAAAACTGGAAAGTATGTTCCTGCTGGCAACACGTTATTTTTTAGACCAGGGATGGCAAAGAGGCGCTAATGGTGGTAGCCGTAGTTTGATTGGATACTTCATAAGAGAGATAACTGAAGCATGCTATTTAATGAAACAACCTTTGGCTAAAGCAGGGTTAATTGCAGAGGTAACTGGTAGTTTGCAGTGGTTAAATAACCTTGGGAAAATGCTAGGCCCTAATGATAGTTTCACAGTGGACCTTGATTTTTTAAATACACAGGCTTATGGTTGTCTTCTGGTTAGCCTGCTTTCCGACAATAAAGACATACAAGCCGCATGGCTTGATGCCTATTCCAATTATATAAACGTTGTTTTAGGACAACAAGATAAGGCAGAAGCATATAAACCTGATGGAACAGCCTGGCATCATCGCGGACATTATCCAGCCTATGCTTATGGATCATTTGCTTCGGTACCTCGCATCATATCGACTTTATCCGGAACCAGTTTCAAAATTGGAGAAACAGGGCACAAGAATTTTAAGAAAGCATTTTTATCTGCTATAGCTTATAGTCATTTATATAGCTGGGGATTTGGTAATGCCGGTCGCCATCCACTTCATTCAAATTCTATTGAAGGGTTAAAAAATGCCTGTTTGGTATTAGCTATGAGTGGGAACCCTGAAGGTACATCAAAAATCGACAACGAACTTGCTGCCACCTATATCAGGCTCTGGGGAGTAAAGGATAAAGTCAATACAGATATCTTTAATAAGGCCGGAATCAGGAAGCAAGAACCGGCTCCTTATGTGGTATTTCCTTATGGATCAACAGCAGTTCAACGCAGTGATAATTGGGCAGCAATTATAAAAGGTTATAGCAAGTACTTATGGGCTTCTGAGATATATGCTGCTAACAATCGGTACGGAAGATATCCTGCAAATGGAACTATACAATTGTTAAATGAAGGAGGTGAGGAAGGTAGTGGCTTCTCGGAGGATGGTTGGGACTGGAACCGATATCCAGGCGCAACAATCATCCATCTCCCATTCGAAAAGCTGGAAAGTCCGCGGCCACTTTTAAAGTTTACTTCAAAACAGGTCTTTACAGGAGCTGCTACTTTAAATGGCTGCGGAGTGTTTGCTATGCGATTAGATGAGGGCGTCCCCAACGGGCCTTTCTCTGGAAAGCTTAAAGCGAATAAATCTGTATTCTCTTTTGGTGAGAAAATAGTTTGTATAGGAAGCGATATATCAGCTGTTGACCCTGCCTATCCTGTGCAAACAAACCTTTTTCAACTGTTACTTCCAAAAACAGAAGTGCCAGTATACACGGAACAGTCGGGAGCAGTAAAGGACTTTCCTTTTGCGGGGAAAGCAGGAAACTGGCTGGTAGATCAGCAAGGAAGTGGGTACCATATTTTACTAGGAAATGTTGATCTGCAAAAAAGTAAACAGCGCTCATTTAAAGGTGAGTATTCCGTTAATAAAGCTTTAAAAAATGGAATAAAGCCTGATGATTTACCTTACACTTATGGAGATTTCTCAGCAGCGTGGATCAATCACGGGTTAAGTCCTAAGGATGCTGCTTATCAGTATGTGATTTATCCTTTTATGACTAAGACTGATCAATTGAACTTTGATCAAAAAATAAAGGAAGATCACTCTTTCCAGGTTTTACAGGCAGACAGTAATGCACATATTGTGGCCTACAAGCCTGAAAAACTAACCGGATATGTTTTGTTTAATCATAAAGCATTCTCAGGAAAAGAGATGCTAGCCACAGTTTCAGCTCCTTGTATCGTGATGTTACAGCAAAAGGAAGCCGACAAAATTGCCCTAAGCGTGGCGCAACCTGATCTAAATTTCCCTATAGATAAGAAGAATAAAAACCTTTTTGAATGTTTTAGTAAACCTACAATGTTGACTCTACACTTGAACGGTCGCTGGAAGGTAAAAACAGGTGGTGCAAAAGTGCAAAGCTCCTATATAAATAATCAAACATCTGTTACGTTGGAATGTCAACATGGCTTTTCTCAGCTAATGGAACTTGAAAAAAATTAAGCAAATGAATTCGATTTATAAGAACCTGATTAGTGCATTTATTTTTACAATGCTAAGTTACAGCGCTTTTACACAAGAGCTAAATGGTACCAACGAAAATGTGTTAGATCGGACTAATATTGGTAGTCGTTCTAATATTGATGCTTATTTCTATGGAAAGACAACCTCTGAAGTCAAGCTCCCGGTAGAGACAAAAGAAGAATATGATCAGCGTATGATGTGGTGGAAGGACTCTAAATATGGAATGTTTATCCACTGGGGTTTGTATGCCATTCTTTCAGGATATTACAATGGCCAAAGGACCCCATCTATTCCAGAGTGGATTCAAAATACACTCCATATACCACTCGATGAATACAAAAAACTGGTTCCAGAGTTTAATCCGGTAAAGTTTAATGCAGATGATTGGGCTAAGTTAGCTAAGGCTGCAGGAATGAAGTATGTAGTATTAACGTCTAAACATCATGATGGTTTTGCTCTTTTTGATTCAAAAGCATCAGATTATGATATCATGAGCACACCCTATAAAAGAGATATTGTGAAAGCTTTAAAAGATGCTTGTCATAAGCAAGGCTTAAAGTTCGGACTTTATTACTCTCATAACATTGATTGGGAACATCCTCAAAATGCGATTTTGAATGGTGGTAAGCATTCGTGGATGAACCTGACAGACTTTAAGCCAGAGCAGATGAATAAAGAGCTATATCTAAAGGAAAAGGCCTATCCGCAACTTAAAGAGCTTTTAACAAATTATGGAAAAATAGATATCCTATGGTTTGATATGGGGACCGGCTTAAATAATGATGAAGTTCGGAATTTTGTTAAAATCTGTAAAGATTTGCAACCTGAAATAATCATAAGTTCACGTATTGGAGCGGAAGTCAACGAAAAGAAAGCAAATAGAGGGATGTTGTTTGATTTCTATACACCAGACGATAATTTCTTTACTGGTGATGACTTACCTATGCCTTGGGAAATGGTAGGTACAACCAATGGCTCATGGGGCTATAGAAGGGACGATACGCATTGGAGAACGCCTAAGATGATATTAAGCTCTTTGTTAGCCTGTGCGAGTCGTAATGGTAACTATATGTTGAATATGGGTCCTAAGCCTAATGGCTTAATGCCCCAAGAGGCCACAGATAGCATTTTACAAGTGGGAAAATGGCTGCAAAAAAATGGGGAAGCTGTATACAATACCAGTGGCTCTCCTTTTGCCTGGGATCAAGATTGGGGCTATGTCACTCAAAAGCCTGGCAAGTTATATCTTAATATTACCCAATGGCCCGAAAATAACCAGCTAAAGATTAATGGACTGCTTACAAAACCTGAGAAGATATATCTGATGGGCAATGCTAAAATATTACCATTTGAATATGACGGACATTATTTGAATATTAACCTGGCAGGGATCTCAGAAACAGAACTTGCTACAACTATTGTTGTAGCATTTGCAACGGAGAAAATATCAACTAACACTTTAATCACGCAAGGGAAGGATAACAGTATTTCACTTTATCGTATTGACAGTCATTATGATGCCTCGCAAAAATTCTCTACCTGGACCTTTAAGGCTAATACTCCAGGTAAGTATAAAGTGACTGTAACATCTAATGAGAAAGGTGGGCACGCGAAGCCAGAATGGATAGGGGCAGATCAGCAAGGTGCTTTAGAAGTAGCAGGGCAAACTATACCTATAAAATTGAAAAGAGATCAGGAGAAGATTAACCCAACTTTGTTTTTCTACAGAGAAGTAAAAAGTAATATAGGCACTATTGTATTACCTAAGGGTGGGAATTATACACTGTGTTTAAAAGATTTTGAAATCAATGCCCGTAAATGGCAACCAGGTCTGTTTTTAGACAAAATAGAATTGCAAATAATAGATAATTGATCAATTACCCCCCTTAAATAGACTTGTTTTTACCGCTTTCAGTGGAATGTTCCTATGTAGATTTGCTAATGATGATCTCGTAGGTTATTACTAACAACCAAATTTAAACTTTTTAAGTATGAGAAAAATTTACATTTTTTTAATGTTTATGCTCTATTCGGCCATATCTTTTGGCCAGCAAACGAGGCAGATTGTAGGCGTCGTTACAGAGCAAGGACCAAATACTCCTTTAGTAGGAGTTAGTGTATTGGTTAAGGGGACCAAAACTGGTGCTACCACTGATAAAGATGGTCGTTATGCCATTCAGGTTCCATCTACCGGCAGCAGCACACTTGTATTTACCTATATCGGTTACCTGAAAAGGGAAGTTAATGTTGGAGATAAAGGCATATTAAATGTTATACTCTCCGAAGACAGCAAATCCTTAAATGATGTTGTGGTAATTGGTTATGGTACAAGTAAAAAAGCAGATCTGGTAAGTTCGGTTGGACAGGTTGACATGAATGATATGGTAAAAGCTCCAGTTCGTTCTATAGACGAAGCACTTGCCGGTCGCGTTGCAGGGGTACAGGTCAACTCTTCAGACGGTCAACCGGGTTCTTCTGTAAATATCGTAATAAGAGGTGCCAATTCGATTACTCAAAGCAACAGCCCACTTTATGTTGTTGATGGGTTTCCAATTGAAGGTTTCAACTTAAATGTATTTGATCCTAAAGACGTAGAATCAATAGATGTGCTTAAAGATGCATCTGCTACAGCAATTTATGGTGCAAGGGGAGCTAATGGTGTAATTATGATTACTACCAAGAAAGGAAAGGTTGGTGAGCCG
This sequence comes from Pedobacter sp., assembly GCF_041645105.1. Lineage (GTDB taxonomy): Bacteria > Bacteroidota > Bacteroidia > Sphingobacteriales > Sphingobacteriaceae > Pedobacter. The sequence goes on along the minus strand of NZ_JBAZQQ010000001.1, from coordinate 231,428 downwards.
ATAATTTCATTTAGCCCAACTGTGAGTATGGATAACAACATTAAGACTATGAAGCTGATGAGTCCATACGAATTTGCGAAGTTGCAGTTGGAATTGGTTCCGGGAGCAATGGGCTCGCCTTCTGATCCAACTCCCATTTATACTTTATTAACAAGACCTAACAGAACCCTGGAAGATTATAGAAATGTCCAAGCTACAGATTGGCAGGAACCTTTCTTCCAAACTGGTATAAGACAGGATTATTCTTTAGCCCTAAGAGGTGGTACTGGTAAAACAGTGTATTCCGTTTCGGGAAACCTTAATGATCAGAAAGGAACGATCATCAATACAACATATAAAAGATATCAGGGTAGAATTTCACTAGATCAAACCTTAAGTAGTAAACTTAAGGTTGGGTTAAATGGTAGCTATAGTTATTTATTGCGTGGAGGGAACTCGGCATCTCAAGGTACCGGGGGAAGTGGAACGACTTTGATTTTATATAGTGTTTGGGGCTATTCACCAGTATCGGAATATACTGTAGAAGAGGGAGTCGACGAAACAACTGGTAGTGGAACAGATTATAAATATAATCCTATTATGAATCAGGCAAATATGTTAAGGAATAATAAGACCTATAATTTAAACCTGAACGCATATCTTGATTATGCAATTTCTAAAGAATTAAAACTGAGGATAACAGGAGGAATGAACAATGCCAGAGTGATTAATGAGGCATTTAATAATTCCAAAACTTATCTGGGTAGCCCTAATACTTCGCCAGGTAGAACCAGCGGAGTGAATGGTTCCATAACTGAAGCAAATAATAATAACTGGTCGAATGAAAACACTTTGACCTGGACTAAAACTATCAATAAGCAACATAATTTAAATATTCTCGGTGGATTTTCAGCTCAGGGAAATACCAGTGATGCATTTGGTTTTGGAGCAATCTTATTACCGAACGAGAAGCTTGGCCTTAGCGGTTTAGATGAGGGGGAGGTAAGACCTATTACCACTGCTGGTAGTTCGTTATGGAACCTTGCTTCTTTTTTTGGAAGAGCAAAGTATAATTATAAATCTAAGTATTACTTGGAAGCATCATATCGTGCAGATGGCTCTTCTAAATTTGCTCCCGATAACAAATGGAGTTATTTTCCCTCTGTGGGAGCCTCATGGCGATTTATTAAAGAGGATTTTCTTAAAGACAACAAGATATTATCAGATGGTAAGCTAAGAGCTAGTTATGGTAAAACTGGTAACAACAGGGTAAGTGATTTTGCTTATTTATCTACAACAGATGTTGCACCAGGAAGTTCATATCCGTGGAATGACATCTATGTAACCAGTATTCTTCCTAAGGATCTTGGAAATCCAAAAGTAAAATGGGAAACTACAGATCAATATGATGCAGGAGTGGATGTTGCCTTTTTCAACAATAGGATATCACTAACAGCAGATGTGTATAAAAAGAATACAAAAGATCTGCTTTTGAAAGCAACACTTCCAACTTCTTCAGGTTATATTTCAGCATTTAAAAATGTTGGTGCAGTATCTAACAGGGGTTTGGAGTTTAGTCTGAGTACAGTTAACATCAGTAATAAAAATTTCCAATGGAGTAGTAGTTTCAACATTTCTTTTAATAAAAATAAGGTGTTGGAATTAACTGAAGATCAGTTGACTTTGCCGTCGACAACCAATTGGGATAATGGGTACACCAATATACCTTCTTATATCGCCAAAATTGGTGAGCCATTGGGTTTAATGTATGGCTTTATCTGGGAAGGAAGTTATCAATACAGTGATTTTACACAATCATCAACAGGTGAGTATCTTTTAAAAGACAATGTGCCTTCAAATGGCTCAAATCGTAACATTATTCAGCCTGGTGATATTAAATACAAAGATATTAATGGAGATGGTGCCATAACATCAGCAGATTATGCAGTTATTGGCAAGAGCTTGCCTTTACATACAGGAGGATTTTCAAATAATCTGACTTATAAAAACTTTGATCTGAACGTTTTCTTCCAATGGTCTTACGGTAACGATATCCAAAATAATAATCGCCTGGTTTTTGAAGGTGGTAGAGCTACAAGGTTCTTGCAGCAGTTTGACAGTTATACAGATCGTTGGTCGCCCGAAAATCAAGGTTCATCAAATTTCCGTGCCGGTGGTTTTTCTGTTGCCGGTTATTCTTCAAGAACGATAGAAGATGGCTCATTCCTTCGATTGAAAACGGTATCCTTAGGTTATAACGTCCCTAAACCAGTGTTAAGTAAAATTAAGATTAGTGCAGTACGCGTTTTCTTGTCTGCCCAAAATCTGTATACATGGACAAAATATTCTGGTCTTGATCCGGAAGTAAGTACCTATAATTCTGTACTTACAGGAGGCTTTGATTATAGTGGTTACCCAAGAGCTAGAACATTGGCCTTTGGTGCAAACATTACTTTTTAAGTTTTGTGTTAAATGAAATCAAAACATTCACAGAAAAAACAAAATCAAATGAAAAAGTTATTATTTTCTATCATCATATTGAGCTTGGGGTTTACCTCCTGCAAAAAGTTTTTAGATACTGTACCCACTGATAATTTGGTACAAAAAGATTATTATGATTCTGAAACCAAGCTGATTAATGCTTTGGCCGGTGTGTATTACCCCCTTTCGTTAGGTTCTATGTATGGTGATTTTTTAAACTGTACTTATAATATCTCTGATGAGGCTTTTTATCAAAGAAGCGCACAAACACTAGGTGTAATGGTTTATAATTTCGATTATGCTGATAATACCGTAGCAGCGCTTTGGCAACAGTGTTATGTTGGTATTGAAAGAGCAAATCTGCTTATCGCCAATATAAATGTTGCACAAATGGATGAGGAAAGACGTAAACCTATTTTAGGAGAAGCCCTATTTATGCGCGGTTATTATTATTTCTTACTTGCCAGTAATTTTGGAGATGTACCACTGAAAATAGAACCGACAAAATCACCATCTGCTGAAGATGTACAGATTCCAAGAACTCCTCTTAAGGATGTTTATGCACAGATTTTAAGTGATATGGAAAAAGCTGAAAGCTTAACATCTAAAATTACTGATTTTGGATTTAGTGGTCGTGTTTCTAAGACTGTTGTTCAGGGGATTCTAGCCAGAGTATGTTTAACAATGGCGGGTGAACCTTTAAAAGATGAGTCGAAATACAATGATGCAAGAAAATGGGCTCTAGAAGTAATGAATTCTGGTGATCATAGCTTAAACCCAAGTTATAGACAAACGTTTATAAATATGCATAGAGATGTTTATGAGATCAAAGAGAGCATGTGGGAAGTTGAATTTAAAGGAAATGGCGCTGATGGCAAAGGATCAACAGGTAGAGTTGGCAATACAGGCGGCATCCAGATGCAGGCGACAACAGCTATAGGAACTACAATTGGCTATTCATATGGATTTTTACATACCACTGCACGCTTGTTTAACCTTTTTAAGCCTGGAGATTTGAGACGTGACTGGAATTTAGCTCAATTTAGTTATAATACCAGCTATCCGGACAGATATTACTACAACTATTATACACCTGCGCAAATTTATAACCGTGATGCTGGTAAATTTAGAAGAGAGGCTTATGTATTAGACAATAAAAATCAGAATACAACACCTATCAATTACCCATTGTTAAGATATTCTGATGTGCTATTAATGTTTGCAGAAGCAGAGAATCATATAAATGGACCTACCCCATTGGCTTATGATGCTATTAATCAGGTGCGAAGAAGAGCATATGGCTTAAGTCCAACCACAGTTGGAGCCAGTGTTTCAGTCGTAAATACCATTAACCTGGTAACTACAGGGAATACGGGATACCTTGGTACCTTAAATAACATTCCAGTAACTATTACAGGTGGTGGTGGAACAGGAGCCACAGCTCAGGCTGCTGTTCATAACACATCAGGAAAAGTAACTGCAGTTGCAGTACTTAATCCAGGTAGTGGTTACACATCAGTGCCAACAGTAACAATTGGTACACCGTGGACAACCGGAGTAAACTATACTGTAAATACACAAGTTTTTAATGGAAATAATCTGTATACTGTGACTATTGCTGGTACTTCTACAGCAACAGCTCCCACTCATACTTCCGGTGCTTCATCTGCAGGTGTAACTGGAGCAGTATTTACTTATGTAGGTTTAAGGGCTACTGCTAATGCTACTATAGCAACATCAGTAGTTGATCTAAGTGGTTTGACACCAGGCGATTTTCAGTTGGCAATAGAAAATGAACGTTCTATGGAACTTTGTTTCGAGTCTCTTAGAAGACCAGATTTAATACGCTGGGGGAAATTTGTGAGTACAATGAATGCTGTTGGTACAGAAATCAGAGAGAACGGAGCTTCGTTTTCTTATGGAGGGTTGGCCGGTTCGAATGTGCAGCCAAGACATGTATTGTTCCCAATTCCTTCTGCAGAAACCACAGTAAATAAATTGGCAGTTCAAAACCCAGGTTGGTAATCATTTTAAGATAGAAATTATGAAAATTTTAAATATAAGCATGTTGGCCGGCGTATTGATGTTAGCGGCCTGTGATAAAACACTTGAGGAGAAACAAGTTTCTTTTGATGTGTCAAGTGCAAAAACAAATGGACAGACAAGTGATAGTTTTACAGAAAAGGATACAATTGTATATCAATTCAATGGAAACCCTGATGTGATCACTTTCTTTTCGGGAGCTATTGGACAGCGTTATGAGTTTAAAGATCGCACTTCCGCAAAAGGTGTTCCTCAACTTACATTTAGTACAATAAGAGCTACAGGTACACAGACAAATTCTTTGCAACTACTCGTGTCATCAGATTTTAATGGAGTTGTTGCAAAATCAAAAACAATTCAGGGGGTGGTTACACAAGACACGGCTGCTACAATGGACAATATTACTAAAGCCAATTGGACAGACATCAGTAGTCGCGCTACCTGGTCAACAGGGACTACAACAGCTGTAAGTTCAGGTGTAATTGATCTTTCTGATTTTGACAAGGGAGCACCTGTGTTTATAGCCTTTAAATATACTGCCACTGCTGGAACCATTCAAAATAAATGGACAATCAGTGCGCTTTCTTTAAATAATGTTTTGCCAGATAATACTGTTTATACGCAGGCTAATTTCGCTGCGCCTAATCAAAGTATCACTAATTATGGTGTAAATACGCCTGGCTTAGGATGGTTAAGTACTTATGATGTCGCGAAAAATGCAAACAGATACAGATGGGTTTATAGCGCTGGTATAGCTGCTGCAGGAACATTGGTTATTACTGGAGCTACAAGTGCGGGTGCTGCTACAGCTGGGGCAGAATCCTGGGCGATCATGGGACCTGTAGATTTGCGCAAAGTGTCTCCAGATGCTGGTTTGCCTATCAAAGATATCAACAAATTAATAAATAGCTATCCGGTTGCACCTATGTATACAGAAGGCAAGTATAAGGTGACATTCGTAGCTTCAAATAACACCGTTAACGGTAGTTCATCGGTAGTCAGACAATTACCAATCACGATTACCAAACCTTAGTTCACAATTAGATTATTTATTATATCAAAACAAGACAAATGGAGTTAAACAATCTCAAGAAGAAAAGGCGTTACCTGCTAATGGCAGCGGCCCTGGTCGTTACTGTTTCTACATCTTCTTATTTATGGCTTACACCTAAAACAGAGTTACTTAAGAAAGATTTTTCAGTTGCTGAAAAACAATACCGCAATTTGCTGAAAACTTCAACAGATATTACACAATTTCCACGTACAACCAATAAAGATGGGTCTGTAAGAAGTACAGATGTTTGGGATTGGACACAGGGGTTCTTTGCTGGAGGCTTATGGTACATTTATGAATATACAGGTAAACCGGAATGGAAAGCTGCTGCTACGAAGTGGACTGAAGCTTTAGAACAAGCTCAGTTTTTAACGCAACACCATGATGTAGGTTTTGTAATGTATTGTTCATATGGAAATGCTATCAGATTTGAAAAAGATCCTAAGAAATTAGAATTGTATCATAAAATTCTGATTCAGTCGGCAGAGTCTGCATTAACACGCTTTGATCCTAAAGTTGGTTTGATTAAATCATGGAATACTAAGGCTTCATGGGACAAAAAAACAACCTGGAAATTCCCTGTGATCATCGATAATATGATGAACCTGGAAATGTTATGCTATGTATCTAAATTGACAGGAAATCCGAAATATAAAGATGTAGCAGTAAGTCATGCTCTAAATACAATGAAGTATCATTTCAGACCAGATTTTAGTACTTACCACGTGGTGGATTATGCGCCTGATGGCAAAGTATTACATCAACAAACTAATCAGGGATATTCTGATAACTCTACCTGGGCCAGGGGACAAGGATGGGCGATATATGGCTTTACAATGATGTACAGAGAAACTAAAGACAAAAGATTCTTAAATGCAGCTCAGAAAGCTGCGGACTTCTACATCAATCATCCAAATTTACCAAAGGATAAAATTCCATATTGGGATTTTAATGCGGAGCAAAAAGGATATAAGCCAGATTTTGATTACAATGCTAACAAGCTGTCGTACATTCCCCGTGATGCTTCTGCGGGTTCATTAACTGCTTCAGCATTATTAGAACTTAGTACTTTTGCTAAGGACGGTAAGAAGTATTTTAATCAGGCTGAATTAATGCTGAAATCTTTGTCTGGAAGCGAGTATTTGGCTAAACCGGGTACTAATGGAGGTTTTATCCTGAAACATTCTGTAGGCAGCTTGCCTCATAAATCTGAAATCGATGTGCCATTGATCTATGCTGATTATTACTTTTTAGAAGCTTTGTTAAGGTATCAGAAGATTAAAGGGTAAAAACTGAAAAGCTGGTTTTTCATAGATAAAGGAGGTTAGATTTTACTAATCTCCTTTTTTGGTATATTGGGAATTATATGAAGCAGGAAAAAAAGAATGTTTATAAGAATTGCTCAGTTGAGCAAGTTAGTGTTGGGCGTTCCGGGATTCAATTGTCCGATCCTTTTTATCATATATATTTGTTCAAGGGAAATGGCGGTGTTAATGTTGATTTCACAGACTATGAATTTTCAGGTAACATTGTTTTGTTTACCACGCCTTATCAAACTATAGTATTCAAGGAACCTAATGAGATGCCAGTGCGTAGGCTTCTTTTTCATGGTGATTTTTATTGCATAGAATACCATAAGAAGGAAGTAGCTTGTAATGGTCTGCTGTTTAATAATATTTATGATCAGCCGTTCATTGTATTGAACGATGAGGAATTTTCTGACATGCATGATCTCTTTGATAAGCTGGCTGTGGAATTGGACTTTAGGGATAGCTATTCTCAGGCAGTTGTGAGAGCTTACTTACAGTTAATGCTTGCCTTAAGTAGTAAAGTGAAAAAAGCTGGAACAAACTTCTCTCAAGAGGAAGTGCTCAATCATCCGATAGGGAAATTTAAGGCGCTGCTTGAAGAGCATTTTAAAAGAGAAAGATCTCCCTCATTTTATGCAGAACAGTTGGGAGTGTTACCAAATACTTTTTCAAAACAATGTGCTACTTACTTTTTAAAGTCTCCATCACAGCTGATACATGAAAGGGTAATTTTGGAAGCTAAGAAACAGATTCACCTTACTTATAAGAGTATGAAAGAGATTGCTGCGGAACTTAACTTTGATGATGAGAATTATTTCAGTCGCTATTTTAAAAAGCATGCAGGCATTACACCAACAACTTTCAGAGAGGATGTAGGGATATCTATTGTGGCAGATTTGTCCAGGTAATATCCATATTCGTCCATTGTAAAATGTGGAGCTATTATTCAATTTTGTAAATAAAAAATTGAATGTATATGTTGACTCTTTTAGCAAATTCCCAAAGACAGTTTTTAAATTTAATGCGAATCGCAATCTTCGTGGTAATGGCATGGATCGGCGGACTAAAAGCTTTTCAATATGAAGCTGATGGTATTGTGCCCTTTGTAGCAAATAGCCCGGTAATGAGCTTTTTTTATAATGAGCCATCTTCAGAATACAAAAAGTACAAAAATAAAGAAGGAGAAGTAGTAGAAAAAAATATTCAGTGGCATCAAAAGAATGGCACTTATGTCTTTTCTTATGGCTTGGGAACGGTAATCGTTATTATTGGATTGATTACCCTTGCAGGCATTTTTAATGATCGTTTAGGCCTTATAGGGGGCTTGCTTACTTTTGGAATGTCACTTGTTACTCTTAGTTTCTTAATTACAACACCAGAAACCTGGGTGCCAGCCTTGGGTGGACCTGAACATGGTTTTCCTTATCTTTCTGGTGCTGGCCGTTTGGTTATAAAAGATATCATTATGATGGCAGGAGGATTATTGATTGCTTCTGATAGTGCACAGCGTATGCTTAAAAAATCAAGCGTTTTTTAGATTAAATGCTGCCGGTATCGAGTCAAACTTATGCCTTTCTGCTTCTTAAAGAACTTGTTCAGGTGACTGCCATCGGCAAAACCGAATTCATCAGCCAGTTCATTGATCCGCAGGTCACTGAACTTTAACCGCCATTCGATCAGCCGGATCCTATAGCTGGTAATGAATTGCTGGATAGTTTCTCCGCATTGCTTCTTGAAATAAATACCCAGATAAGCCTGTGAAATTCCAAAAGTCTGACTTATCACAGCCGCAGTCAGTTGATCTGGCATAAAAATATGGCGCTCGATATGGTTGATGATCTGAAGTATGCGCTTATCTGTATTGGTACGGACGTTTTCAGGCCTTATCTTTGAAATGTTCCTTGCCGCAATAACAATCAGTGCATTCACCAGGTTCATGTCCAGATCCTGTTGATAAACACCTCCAAGCTTCATTCCAAACAGTAGCGATTCGACAATCATTTCAACCAGACGGCTGTCATCCTTGCATCGCATTACGCAACCTGATAGATGGGTGGCATAGAAGAGCAGACACTCGAGATGATGAATACTTTTCCAGGGATAGCTGCGAATGTAACTATCACTAAACCGGATCAGCAGGAACTCTGTTACTTCGGTTATTTCAAAAGTATGGCGGTCGTTGGGCGTGAGCAGTAATAGGTTCCCGTCACGATAGGCCATGCGGTTGCCATTGATACTCACGGTACCTTTACCAGAAATGAGGTACACCATTTCAAAGAAACTATACTGCCGGTCACCTAGCGGGCAGTGATCAGTTTTGAGGTATTCCAGCTCCACCTGCTGGTGCATATTTTGTTTGACCATAATACAAACATACCTTTTTATCATAGAAATGAACCGAATAAGCAGGTCTTTTTCGGTCTACTTTTGTTGAAAATGACCTCAAAAATAAAAACTATGTTTAAAGAGAAAAAGAATACATTGACCCTGGCCGCTGTTTGCCTTTCCTCGTTGATGTTTGGACTGGAAATATCAAGTGTGCCGGTATTATTACCAACACTCGAAAAATTACTAAAGGGCAGTTTCAGTGATGTACAATGGATCATGAATGCCTATACCATTGCTTGTACTACGGTACTGATGGCTTCTGGCACGCTTGCTGACCGCTATGGCCGTAAACTTGTTTTTATAGCCGGGTTGGTGCTTTTTGGTATAACCTCTCTGCTTTGTGGGCTGGCTACAGCAATGCCCCTGCTCATCGTTGGGCGTTTTTTGCAGGGACTTGGCGGAGGGATTATGCTGATCTGCCAGGTAGCAATCCTTTCTCACCAGTTCCAAGATGGGCGCGAACGTAGCCTGGCCTTTGCCGCCTGGGGTATTATTTTTGGCATAGGGTTGGGCTTTGGGCCTTTGATTGGGGGTGTGATCCTCACATTTTCAAGTTGGAAATGGGTGTTTTTGGTGCATGTTCCGCTCAGCTTGCTTACACTGGGACTTGCATGGGCCGGGGTAAGGGAATCACGGTCGACTCAAATACAGCGGCTGGATACCTTAGGTATGGTCAGTCTTTCTCTAGCTGTTTTTGGACTGATTTATTACATTACACAGGGACCTGCAATGGGATTTTCAAGTCTTTACGCTCTACTCATTCTGGGAGCATCTTTAGCCTGTTTTCTGCTCTTTTTATATGCAGAAAAGACAAGCGTTCAGCCAATGTTTGATTTTACGGTATTCAAGATACGTGACTTTTCTGGGGCCATCATTGGTTCTATAGGCATGAACTTTTGTTTTTGGCCATTTATAATTTACCTTCCTATCTACTTTCAGGGTGTCTTAGGATACAGCAGCCTTATGGCCGGTACGGTGCTGCTGGCTTATACTTTGCCTACCTTAGTGGTTCCACCACTCGCTGAGCGGCTTCTGATGAAATTCCGCCCCGGCATTGTTATACCATTAGGACTTTTTATTATCGGATTGGGTTTTATATTGATGTGGTTTGGCATCCGTATAGCACCTATAGGGTCATGGACTATGATACCGGGCATGTTGTTGTCGGGCATTGGACTGGGACTGTCTAATACTACAGTTACCAATACTACCACAGGTGCAGTGAGTTCAGATCGTGCAGGTATGGCTTCAGGTATAGATATGAGTGCGAGACTGATCACACTGGCAATCAATATCGCTCTGATGGGATTCTTGTTAAGTAAAGGTGTATTTATCCATTTGAAGATTGCATTTTCAGGAACTTTGGATCAGGTTCAGCTTCATTCAGCAGCTGAAAAAATCGCGGCGGGAAATTTTGCCGGTCTTTTGGAAAAATATCCAGTGATTGGAACTTTAGATCCTGCTGGCGATATTACACATCATGCATTGGCTGGTGGCTTTCAATTGCTGACTTTGTTCGGAGGAATTGGAGTTGTTTTTCTTGCATTGGTCAGCTTCTTTATATTTAAGCCGCAATCTGAAAATGAGTTAACCCATTCGCCCGGAAGACTTGATGGATAAGCTTAAAAAATGTAGCAAATAGACTTCATAGGCCAAAATGGTTGACCTAAAAGCCAATTTACATTGATGCTAATGAATTAATTTAGCCTCCTGATACATTTTAGGAATAATACATGATGAAACAAGGAAGCATCGTATTAGCGGGCTTACTGTTTGTAAGTACAGTCGCAAATGCACAGAAAAAAAATATTTACCATAAAGGATGGGTAGATTTTAATAAGAATGGTAAAATGGATGTTTTCGAAGATCCATCAAAATCTATAGATGCCAGGGTAAATGACCTGCTGAGCCAGATGAATGTTGACGAAAAAACCTGTCAGACCGCCACACTCTATGGCTACGGGAGGGTCTTGAAAGATGAAATGCCAACTGCAGAATGGAAGACGAAAATATGGAAAGATGGAATCGCTAATATTGATGAACAATTAAATAGCCTGCCTTATAATAAGAAAGCAGAAACTCAGTATTCATTTCCCTATAGTAAACACGCCAAAGCCATCAATACTGTTCAAAAATGGTTCGTTGAAGAAACACGCATGGGCATTCCTGTTGATTTTACGAATGAAGGGATTCATGGTTTATGTCACGATCGGGCAACACCTTTCCCGGCTCCGGTTAATATAGGTAGCACCTGGAATAAGGATTTGGTATACAGAGCAGGAAGCACTGTTGGAAGGGAAGCCAGAGCACTGGGTTATACAAATGTATACGCGCCTATACTCGATGTGGCCAGGGATCCAAGATGGGGCAGGGTAGTGGAGTGCTATGCAGAGGATCCATTTTTGATTGCAGAACTTGGAAAGCAAATGACCATGGGTATACAGGATCAGGGGGTTGCTGCAACATTGAAACATTATGCAGTATATAGTGTGCCTAAGGGTGGTCGCGACGGACAAGCACGTACCGATCCGCATGTTGCACCAATGGAGATGCATGAGATGTTCCTGTACCCTTTTAAACGGGTTATTCAGGAAGCTAAGCCGATGGGTATCATGAGTAGCTATAATGATTGGAATGGCGAACCAATTACGGGTAGTTATTATTTTCTGACTGAGTTATTGCGTAAGCAGTATGGTTTTAAAGGTTATGTTGTTTCAGACAGCGAGGCCGTAGAGTTCCTTTCTGGTAAGCATCATGTTGCAGAAGATTATAAAGAAGCGGTAAGACAGTGTATAGAAGCTGGGTTAAATGTACGTACTCATTTTACCATGCCCGAGAATTTTATTCTTCCATTAAGGGAATTGATAAAGGAAGGTGCAGTATCCATGAAGACGCTGGATGAAAGGGTAGGTGATGTACTAAGAGTGAAGTTTAAATTAGGACTGTTTGATGATCCTTATGTGAAAAGTCCAGCAGAGGCAGATCAGAAAGTTAATACTAAAGCAGATCAGGAGATGGCTCTTCAACTCAACAGAGAGTCTATGGTATTATTGAAAAACGAAAAGAACCTGTTGCCTTTAAACATTAATAATTATAAGAATATATTAGTTACAGGCCCCTTGGCTGCAGAGGAGGATTATACAACTAGCAGGTATGGGCCTTCTAATAACCCTATCATCTCTATTTTGAATGGGATTAAGGCTTTCGTAGGAAAGAAGGCAAATGTGAGTTATAGTAAAGGATGTGATGTGATTGATGCGACATGGCCTGAAAGTGAAATCATTCCAACAGCATTGACCAGAGAAGAGCAGTCTCAAATTGATCAGGCTGTAGCTGATGCAAAAAATGTAGATGTTGTTATTGCAGTAGTGGGAGAGACAGATAAGCAGGTTGGAGAAAGTAAATCGAGGACCGGATTAAACTTGCCTGGTCGACAATTACTTCTTTTACAGGCTCTCTATGCAACTGGAAAACCAGTGGTGATAGTAATGGTAAATGGACGGCCGTTAACAATTAATTGGGAAAACCGCTATTTGCCCGCAATTTTACAGGCAGGCTTCCCGGGCCCATCTGCCGGAAAAGTGGTTGCAGAAACTTTATTCGGAGAAAATAATCCTGGAGGTAAAATAACCATGACTTATCCAAAATCGATTGGACAGATTGAACTTAATTTCCCTTTTAAACAAGGTTCTCAGGCTGCACAAGGAAAGAAAGATGATCCAAATGGTAATGGTACAACAAGGGTACTTGGAGCATTGTATCCATTCGGTTATGGATTAAGTTATACCAGTTTTGAATATAATAACCTGCGTCTAAATGAAACAGAGGTTCGCCAACAGGCATCAGTAGCAATAAGTGTGGATGTGAAAAATACAGGATCGCGTAAAGGCGACGAGGTAGTACAGCTATATTTAAAAGATGTTGTGAGCAGCGTCACTACCTATGAATCTGTTTTAAGAGGATTTGAACGGGTAAGTCTGGCACCTGGAGAAACGAAGACAGTAAAATTTAATTTACAACCTGACGACCTGGCGATCCTCGATAAAAATATGAACTGGACAGTTGAGCCAGGAAAATTTATTATAATGATAGGCAGTTCGTCGGAAGACATCAAACTGAAAAGAGAATTTACCGTAATAAAGTAACAGGATTAGCCATTGGGACAGTTTTTACACCGTTTCCCTTCCTTATACTTTTCACAGCATTCCTTTTTCTTTTTGTCTTTTTTCTTCTTTTTATCTTTTTTCTTTGACATGGTGTGTGTGGGATAATCATTAAACAAAAAAAAGCACTTACTGTTTTGCATTTTGCAGGAGTAAGTGCTTTTTATAATATGGCCGGAATACCGGAACTAAGCTATATTAAGCTTCTTCGTATTTAATCTGACCAACATGTTTGTCGATCTGCCATCTGCCAGTTCCTTCTTCGCCAATAACGTCAAACAATTCTAGTGCTCTTCTAGCTTTGTATTCTTCTTCTCTTTGTTCTTTAAAGAACCAATTTAAGAATTCAATAGTAACAAAGTCTTGCTCTTTATAGCAACGTGCAGCAATATTTTTGATAGATTGAGTAACTGCAATTTCCTGCTCTAAAGCCTCTTCAAAAACCTCACGGAATGAATTGTATTCAGCTTTAACATTAGTAATCTCAGGAGAAATTGAATTACCACCCATATCTAAAACATATTTAAAGAATTTCAGTTGGTGTTGTCTTTCTTCTTCAGCTTGTTTAAAGAAATAATCTGCAGAAAAGTCATAACCGTTACGGTTACACCATGAAGCCATTGATAAATATATTGCTGAGGAATGAGCTTCTTTTTTTATTTGTTGATTTATAAGTGTCTCTACATCTGATGAGAGTAAACACTTAACACGCATAATGTCTTTCATTGTATATATGTATTAAGTTCTATTGTTCGTATTTCTTAATACAAAAATACTGCTAACTATTTAAAATAGTGAAAATAAGGCTAATATGGAAAGAATCTAATTCTAGTAAGATTAGATAATGATGCGATGTAGACGATCGTAAATAATGTGATTCAATTCTAACATCACAAAAGTTCCTTGCAGAAGCTCCTTTAAAGCAATGATTTCCAGTAAGGATAACACATAGCAATGATCGCAGGCACAGATAAAGATAATCTCTACATCCGGTGATTTTTCACTGTTTAAGAGGATGTCTTCAATATCAATATTATAAACAGCCTTCTTTAATTTTAAAATATTACGATAATCGAAGCGCGCCAGTTTCCCTGCAAAATCAATATACCAGCAATTCTCAGCGTCAGACTGATAAATAGAACCTGATTTAGTGCTAAACACTTCAACAAAATCGATAGTTGGCTGAATGGTTAAATCTTGCATATTAAAAACTGATTAGCACAAAGGTGATTATTATTTAGATTTATTCCAAATCAAACTAGATTATTTTTAATTATTATCAATTAATTGCTTTTTTTTACTGACTTTTGGATCTGTTTTGTCAGTATGATGTGGAAGTAATTATTCTAAATAAAAGCTAAACACCTTTCTAATTAGAAAATTGCATTGTATTTGTACTGCAAGAACTAACTTTACAGAATTATGGCTCAAGGTTTGCTTCAATCGTTACGGACGAGAAAGAGCCTTTGTGTTTTTGATACCTCTAAGAGACAATTTATGAAATTAAGCCTTATTCATGGAGAACAAAGCTGAAAATATATCCATACCCGAAGAAGAAGTAGAAATAAAGGGGCCAGGAAAACTGGCTCGTATGTTCTTGACTTTATACGATGTTTATAAATTCATAGCCCGCTTTTTTAAAGAAGGTTTTCTTCCTCCTTATGAATGGAAAGAGTTGTTTAGACAATGTTATGAAATTGGTTATCGTTCCGCATTGCTCATTTCTACCACTGGATTTATTACTGGTATTGTATTTACTAAACAATCACGTCCATCATTATCTGAGTTTGGAGCTACCTCTTGGTTGCCCTCATTAGTGGGGATCGCTTTACTTAGGACACTTGCACCTCTGTTAACGGGACTTATTGCCGCCGGTAAAGTGGGTTCAAGTATTGGTGCTGAATTGGGCTCTATGCGGGTTACCGAACAGATAGATGCCATGGAAGTTTCGGCCACTAATCCTTTTAAGTTTTTAGTTACTACCCGGGTCCTTGCTGCCACCATTACCATTCCGATTCTTACTTTTTATACAGCTATGGTGGGAATGCTGGGTGCTTTACTAAACGTTTCTTTAAGTGAAGGTACCAGTGCTAAGGCATTTTTTCAATCTTCATTGGAACAAATTACTTTTCTCGATATTACGGCTTCAACAATTAAAGCTGTTTTATTTGGATTTACAATAGGTATGGTAGGTTGTTATCAGGGGTATAATTCCTCAAAAGGAACTGAAGGTGTTGGAAAAGCAGCCAATTCTGCCGTAGTTATAGCGATGTTCCTGATCTTCATTGAAGAGGTAGTTTCAGTACAGTTTTTCGGTTTATTTAGAGGCTAAGCATTATGATGGAAGTAAAACCTGTACTTAAAAACACCGAAAAGGTGATTGAAATCAAAGGCTTGAAAAAGTCGTTCGGAAATTATCATGTACTTAAAGGAGTAGACCTTGACCTATTTAAAGGAGAAAATCTTGTAGTACTCGGGAAATCCGGGACAGGGAAATCTGTATTGATAAAAATCCTTGTTGGTCTCCTTAGCCCTGATGCAGGCATGGTGAAAGTATTGGGCCAATATGTTGATCAGATATCTTATAAAGAATTATTAAGCCTCAGGTTAAAGGTAGGCTTCTCTTTTCAGAATAGTGCGCTATATGATAGTATGACGGTGAGAGGGAACCTCGAGTTTCCCCTGGTGAGAAACCAAAGAAACCTGACTAAAGCTGAGGTAAATATGGCGGTAGAGGAAATGCTGGATGCTGTTGGTTTATTACAAACAATTAACCAAATGCCATCGGAGTTGTCGGGCGGACAAAGAAAAAGAATTGGTATTGCCAGAACTTTGATCTTACGGCCAGAAATTATGCTTTATGATGAACCAACTGCAGGCTTAGATCCTATCACCTGCCTGGAAATAAATAACCTGATTAATGAAGTGCAACAGCGCTTTCATACCAGCTCTATTGTGATCACGCACGATTTAACTTGTGCTAAAGCAGTTGGAAACAGGGTAGCAATGCTTTTGGATGGACAGTTCCAGCGTATCGGCCCATTTGAAGATGTATTTAACACAAGCGACGAAAGGGTGAAACCTTTTTATGATTATAATTTTATTCAATAATATATGCAAGCAACAGACAACCGTAAACAGATAACAGTAGGGGTATTTATACTTCTGGGACTGGTGATATTCGTTTTAGGGGTATTCACTTTAGGGAGCCAGAGAAAAGCCTTTGTAAAGAGCTTTACTGTAAATGCTGTCTTCAATGATATACAGGGGTTGAAAGCCGGAAATAATGTGTGGTTTTCTGGTGTTAAAATCGGAACCATCAAAAAAATTCAGTTTTATGGAATTTCTCAGGTTCAGGTTTTTATGAATATTGAGGAGGATGCCCATAAGTATATCCATAAAAATGCTGCTGCAAGTATCAGCTCTGATGGATTGATCGGAAACAAAATTGTGGTGATTACAGGTGGTAGTCCTAAATTTCCATTTGTAGAGGATGGTGATCAGTTACAGGTTGCAAATACGCTTTCTACTGATGATATCATGAAGACCTTTCAGGTAAATAATAAAAACCTCGTTGATGTCACATCTGACTTTAAGGTATTGGCGAAGAACCTGGTGGATGGTAAAGGGACTGCTGGTGCATTGCTTGCTGATGAACAGGTTGCTAATAATTTTAAAGCTATAGTAGAGAATTTGAAAGCAACGACTGCCTCTGCAAATAAAATGGCTGCTGAAATGACTGCTTTTTCTAAAACATTGAATACCAAAGGTGGTTTAGCGGATAAGATGATGACCGATACAGCAGTGTTTGCACAGTTGGAAAGGTCTATCAATGAATTGCAGAAAACAGCCGCCTCGGCATCTGTAATGACTGATAATCTGAATAAAGCTACAGCTAAATTTAATCAGACGGACAATGCTGTAGGTTTATTGATCAATGATCAGAAAACTGCAGATCAGGTGAAAGGGATTATGCATAATCTGGAAACAAGCAGTAAGAAGTTAGATGAAAATATGGAAGCATTGCAGCATAACTTTTTGTTGAGAGGCTTCTTTAAGAAGAAAGCTAAAGCAGAGGCAAAGGCTGAAGCTGAGACTCAAAAATAATAGACAGAAATAACGGACAAAAATAACCGTTCTCTTTATCGCTGGAACCTTTTGTCCTGAAGGAGGACAAAATTTTCCTATGCTCTTCAGAGAAGGTAATTTTTGTTTTAGCAGGATGCATATAGCATGTTGTTATTGCGCTTTGAAATAAAAATCACCTTCTTTGAGCCGGCATAGGCACTTTTTCCCTTCAGAAAAAGGTGCCAGACGGAGAAGAGAATGGTTATTTTTAACTTTCATTACAGGTGGTAACCCTGACTTTGCATTTCTACTGCGATAAACCTGTTATATTGTTCCAGGTGTAGGGGATAGTCCCAGCACCCCATTCTATGATAAAGTTCACCACCGAATCCTGTTTTGAATTTATATAAACCATAAAGCGGATGTGAAGGTTCTGCTCGAGGTGCGACACCAAAAAAATCATACTCCATACAGCCACGTTCTTTTGCAATTTTCATTGCTTCCCATTGTAGTGCATAGGTAGCCATGTAATTTCTGTTTGAAGATGAGGAAGCGCCATATAGATAAGTGCCCCGGTTACCTGATATCACCAGGAACATTGCTGCTAAAGGAGTTCCATCCAGTTCTGCAAGCAACAGTTCTACATCGGCAGGTGAGGCTGTGTTTTCAGCACGCGCTGTTAAAACTGTTTTAAAATAGCTGATGTCATTGATATGTATTCTATTTCTTTGCGCTGTTTCCTGGTATAAAGCATACCATATGTGAAGGTTTTCCATCCCTACTTTTTTAACATTTACACCTTTACGGTAGGAGAGGTTAATGTTGTACCTCGTTTTAGGTTTCATATCCTGTAGGATCTGATCATTGTCTTTTTGTAGATCTAAAAAAATAGTATTGGAAGGAAGAATATCGGAGTTTGCTTTTCTCAGATTCCAGTTTACCGTATCGAAATTAAAACGGAACTCCTGGTATTTCTTTTCTGGAGGACCATTCCAGTTTCCTAGTTCATCAAAGCGATCACTTTCTTTAGCCCAATGGGATTCCCAGGCCAGATCATACCTGATTAAGATACATTTAGATGGCAGATAAGTCCTTAGGGATTCTGAGAGCTCTTCCAGGAATTTACCTTGATTTTCTTCATTGGGCTCTATTTCTGGTCCATAGGGTACGTAAGCCACAGAGTACTCATTATCCAATGGCTGTAACAATACCAGAAAATCGGCATGTGTATAAGTGTTTTTTAAAGCATTGCCGAAAATTTTTTTATTCTCAACTTTAAAATTAAATGCTTCTGATTGTAAACCCTGCTTAGTTTTTACTTCAGACCAAAAAGCAGTTTGCTGTATAATAGCTGTTTCGTAAACCTCTTTAATGTCTTTTTTCTCAATAACAATATTCATCTCATTTTGCTCAACCTGCAAAGGACTGCAATTTTAATAGGAGAAGCCAATAATAAATAATCTATGGCATGATTATGATATTATGATAAGAAGGGTGTTTCAATAATGTCTCCCAGATGATAGCAATGACGGCAACGCGGTTCATAGCTGTCTTTTTCACCTAACAGAACTCTGTTTGCATTAGCAACAGTGCGGTAAGAATATATAGCAGGACTACCACATCTAACGCAGACTGCATTAACTTTAGTAACCAGCTCAGCAATGGCCATTAATGCCGGAACAGGGCCAAATGGTTTACCCATAAAATCCATATCTAAACCGGCAACAATAACCCTTATTCCTTTTTTTGCAAGCTGATTGCATACTTCGGGTAGGTTATCATCAAAGAACTGCGCTTCATCAATACCCACAACCTGAGTATCTGCTTTTAAAAGTAAGATAGCTGTTGAGCTGTCGACAGGCGTAGATTCAATGGAATTCAGGTCGTGCGAAACTACAGCCGTTTCATCATATCGGGTATCTGTTTTAGGCTTGAAGATTTCAATATTTAATTTAGCAATCTGTGCGCGCTTTAACCTTCTTAGCAATTCTTCCGTTTTACCTGAAAACATAGAGCCGCAAATTACTTCAATGCTGCCGCAATACTCTCCTCGTCTGTAATTTTGTTCGCTGAATAACATGCTTAATAGGATTTTAGAGCCTGCTAATATCAGAATTTTGTAGTACTTTTGAAGGTCAAGTTACTAACATAAAACATCAATTTTTCCGTTATTAAATTATGATGAACCAAGAGGGTATTTTCAAAAAAGTAGGACAAATATTAAATGAACTTCAAGATCAATATGATTTTTTAGCACGTAATCCGGGTCAACTCAATGATTTGGAACTGGAGTTGTTCCTGGCAAATGCAAACTTTTTATCAGATCATGTTCAAATTGTAAAGAAATTTAATAGCAATAAACCTTTAAAAGAACTTCCTGAACATAGCGAAGATCAATCGGAAGTTATCGCTGTAACTGAAATTGAGCCAGTAATACTAAGCGAAGTCGTTGAAACCCAAAAAGCTCCAGAGCATCTGGAAATTGCAAAGCCGGAAGAAGAGGTTAAAATGGTGAAAGAAAAGACACTTGAAGAACTGGAAGCCGAGTATGCTGCGAATGAACTGCAATCTGTAAATCAAGAGGAAGAAGCAGCAGGTTCCCCAGAGCCTTTAAAGTTTGAGTTTTTAATGAATGATCATATTGAAGATGATAAGTTTGAATTTGAGCAACAATCAGTTGAAACTATCTTCGACAGACCTTTAAGTCAGGAAGAAGAAGAAATTATTGCTGAGAAAAAGAGATTAAGAGAGCAATCAGCAGAAGTTCAAAATTATCAGTCTAATGACGGAGTTGAAGAGCAGGAAAATTCTGAACAAATAGTTACCAGTCCGGAACCAAATCCTGTACAGGTAAGTTCCGTGGCTGAACAATCTGAAGAAAAGGCAATAGTAGTACCAATTGCAGCTGAGCCTGTTACTCCGGTTTTTGAAAAACCACTTGAAAAAGTTGAAGAAAAGATAAATGTACAAGCCGTTGAATCAGACGTAGTACAGGTAAGGCCTACATTAAATGATTTGCTGGCTAGCAAAAGCTCTGTGTCAAACACCTTGAATAAAGATAATAGCAACAAAGCTAAAGTAACCGATCTGAAGCAGGCGATTAATCTGAATGAAAAATTACTTTATATCAAAGACTTGTTTAATGGTTACAATTTAGCTTACGCTGAGGCGATTGAACTGATCAATAAAATGCCTGATTTTAAAACTGCAGACAACTTTTTACGGAACAATTATGCTGTAAAAAACAACTGGGCAGATAAGCAAGGTACGGTAGATAAGTTTTACGAATTATTGAATCAACGTTTCGAAGCTAAATAAAGCCCATTCGGTTTGAATCCAGTTTCAAAAAGATAAATAACAATACGGTGAAGCTCCACAAAGAGGAGCCACCGTAACTGATAAAGGGCAGTGGAATTCCAATTACAGGGACAATACCTATAGTCATTCCGATATTGATGAATACGTGGAAAAATATAATACAGGCTACGCAATACCCATAAACCCGGGAAAATGTAGAACGTTGCCGCTCTGCGAGGTTAATAATTCTGAGCAGTAAAAATATGTATAAGGCAATTACTACGAAGCAACCTACAAAACCCCATTCCTCACCTATAGTTGAAAAAATAAAGTCTGTACTTTGTTCAGGCACATAACCGTACTTAGTTTGTGTTCCCTCTAAAAATCCCCTGCCTGTAAGTTGACCAGAGCCAATTGCAATTTTAGACTGGTTTACGTTATATCCAGCTCCTTTTGGATCCGTTTTAAGCCCAAGGATCAATTCTATACGTGTACGTTGATGTGGTTGCAGTACATTTTCAAACATGAGCTTAGCAATAAATAAATAGCCAATAGCCGAAAGTGTGATAATGCCAATGGTAATCATCCTACGTTGCTTCTTCCTGTTGAAGTAGATGAACAAGCCTCCTAAAGCTATAATTAGCGAGATGAGAAGCCAGGAAGTAAGATAAAGGTTCAGGATAAATAAAACCACCATTCCCCAAAATATGATAAGCAGGTAGCCCGGTAAGCCCTCACGATATAAAGGGAACATGAAAGAAAGGAATACCAGCATTGAACCTGCATCGGGTTGCAACATGATCAGGCACATAGGCAGAATAATAATTGCCGCGGCGACCAACACAGGTTTTAGAGTTGTTAGCTTTGGATTAAAGGAACTGATATACCTGGCCATGAGGAGTGCTGTTCCGAATTTTGCCAGTTCAGAAGGTTGCAAACGAAAAGAACCAATAGGAATCCAGGCCTGATTACCCCCAACGTTACGGCCGATAACCAATACAGCTAGCAATAGCAAGATGGTAATCCCATAAATAATGGGAGAAAATATGCTGAAAAATTTGGCATCAAGCAATAAAATGGAAAGTCCCAATACTAAACCTGTGATAATAAAAATGAGCTGTTTACCATAATTGGTGGCAAAGTTGAATGCTGTCGACTCATCTGGATTATAAACAGAAGCAAAAATATTAGCAAAACCAATAGTACATAGTGCTACGTAAATCAGGATTGTAATCCAGTCTACATTAAAGAAAAACCTATTGCTGTTTTGCTGATTGATCATTGTGTAATAGGGATAGGGGGATTGACATTATGATTTTGTTCAATGTGAACCGCAGGAGGAGTTATAGGCTTCGCTGCCGAATCCAGACCTTTTGGTTTTAGCTTAACCTTAGGTTTAGGAAGCTCTGGTAAAATCACCTGCTTTTTCATCCATTCTACCTGGTCCAGTTTGTTTTTAGCGATTGATCCTTTCAAATATTGCTCGGCAATATAGCTGGCCATAGGTGCTGCATAAGTACTTCCATAACCTGCATTTTCAACGATAACTGCTATAGCAATTTTAGGATTGTCCCTTGGTGCAAATCCGATAAATACAGAGTGGTTTTTTCCACGTGGGTTCTGCACAGTACCAGTCTTACCACACATGAGTATACCATCAATTCTTGATCTGATCGCCGTTCCCCATGGTGCATTTACAGCATCTTGCATCCCATCAATTACCGGTTCAAAATGTCTGGCCTCAACATCTACATAGTTCTTTTTTACATATTCCTTTTTGATCACCTTGTTTTTCCCAATTGCCTTAACAAGGTGAGGTTTGATGTAGTAGCCACGATTGGCAATAATGGCCATAATGTTAGCCATCTGTAATGGAGTCGCATCCATTTCCCCCTGACCAATAGCAAGAGAAATCACAGTTCCGTGATTCCAGTATTTACTGTATTTTTTGGAATAATAGGCCGCGTCATATAGTCGTCCGTCCTTTTCTGATGGCAGATCAATTCCTAACTTTTCTCCTAAACCAAATTTTCTAACTTTCTTTTGCCATTCATCATAAGCCACCCGTTGGTTTACATATTTGCGTTGTGTGAGTAATTTTTGGAACACATAGCAGGCGTAGGTATTACAAGAACGGGCAAGCCCTTTTCTTAAAGCAATATTTCCATCAACGTGCTCGCATTTAACGGTATGGCCTCCCACTTTAAAATAACCAGGACAATTAAATGTTGTATTCGGATCAATAACTCCTTCCTGCAAACCAATTAAAGCATCTAAGGGTTTAAATGAAGATCCTGGAGAATAATATCCTTGTATAGGTCTGATGTTAAATACACGATTTGGATTTCCTAACAGGTCCATATAGTTATTTCCCTGGTTCCGGCCAACCATTAAATTGGGGTCGTAACTAGGGCTGCTCACAAAGGCTAGAATTTCTCCTGATGCTGGCTCTATGGCTACAATACTACCGATCTTATTGCGCATCAGGTCTTCTCCCAGTTTCTGAAGCTTGATGTCTAAAGATGAAATGAGGCGTTCTCCAGAAACTGCAGCAGTATCAAATCTACCTTCAGCATAACTACCTTTAGGTACGTTTCTGGCATCATACATCATATTGACCACACCTCTTTCGCCTCTTAATAAGGTTTCGTAAGATTTTTCTACACCAGATTTTCCAATATAATCTCCAGAACGATAATAGCCTTCTGAAATTTTAATGTCTTTTGGAGATACCTCTTTGATATAGCCGAGGAAATGAGCTGCTACGCTATCTGGATAATGGCGGATGGTTCGACTTTGTACAAAGAAGCCAGGAAATCGTGAAAGTTGTTCAGATAATTTAGCGTAAACCTGTACAGATAATTGTTTCTCAAAAATACTGGGTTGATACCTTGACTGACCCAAAGCTTTATTAAAATTTCTTTTAAAGCGCTTCAAGTCAATGTCAATCAAATTGCACAGGGCCATTGTGTCAAATGGTTTTACCTGGTTGGGAATCACCATCAGGTCATAAACGGCTTCATTTTGTGCCAGTGCTTTTTCATTACGGTCAAATATTACTCCACGCGCAGGGAAAGTATAGATTTTACGGAGTACATTACTCTCAGCAGAAATAAAATATTTATCACTCGCTACCTGTATATAAAATAATGTTCCAAGTAAAATTAAAGCAACAACAATGAATAATCCCTGTAAAACATATTTCCTATTAAACAGATTATCCATTAGCGCATTTTTCTATTATAGAATACAAATTCTATAAGTATAACACTAAACAAGGTAAATATAGCGCTAAAAAAGCACCTCAAAAGCGTGTAAGAAAACTCAGCTAATCTGAATGTTTCTAAAAAGAAAAGTACAAGATGATGGGATATGGTACATAGAAAAGCATAGAGGATAAACCATTTAAAGCCCATGTTCCCTAATGTCGGTTCTGGTTCATCAAAGCCATCCCTGTTCATCGTTAATGATATAAAAGATATTCTGACAAAAACCAAGGTAACACATGCTGCAGTATGTACACCTAAAGTGTCATAAAAAGCATCAAGCGTTAGACCAGTAATAAAGGCAATAAGATATAACAGCAGGTTAGGAGTTCCAAAAGGAATCAGCAGTAGAAAAAGGATATAAACAAATGGTGTAGCCAGGTTATAGAAACTCAGGTTCCTTAATAAGAGGATCTGAATTAATAGGAGTACAACCCATCTGACGATATTTATCAATACTAATCTGCTATTCATGGGGCAACTTGGCTTCTAATTCTTTTTGTTCGGCTGCATATTTATCAAGGACTACATAAACGTACTGTAAGGTACTGAAATCATTGAAAAGTTTTATTTCTACGGACATGAAGTTGTCTCCTGTGGCTACAGCAGTATTTGTCACAGTTCCCACAGGAATACCTGGAGGGAAGCTTGAAAAGCCTGAAGTAACGATAGTGTCTTTTAGGTTAATTTTGAAATGGTTCGGAATTTCTTTTACAAAAGCTTTTGTAAAATCAGCATTGCCTATGCCCCATACCAATATTCCCAATGCATTGCTTTTTTTTTGGGTAACACTTATTTTGGTGTCTTTATGAAGGAGGGAGCGGACAGTAGCCAGATGCTCGGAAACATCCATTACAAAACCTACCACACCTTGTCCAGGTGAAATTACAGCCATATCAGGAGCAATTCCATCAGCACTACCTTTATTTATAGTGATGACATTATTACGAAGTGTAATGGAGTTTTTAATAACCCTTGCCGACAAATAGGTATACTGAGGATTATTCAGTGTATCCTTAACAACACCTGTCTTTGCAGAGTCAATATTTTTAAGGGCGAGGAGTTCTGTTTTTAGCTTTGCATTTTCAGCACCAAGGCTATCATTTACAGGACCAAGGTTAAGATACTTTTTAAGTACATTCATGTTCTGATAAACATCCCCAACGATTTCGTTGGTGGAGTTTACAGTTACACTACGCTGGTAAACATTATTTTTTACAGTCAGGATAATACCTATTGTGAAAAAAATAATGAAAAAGAAAAATGCGTTATATCTGTTTATGAAAATCCAAAGGTTACGCATCTCTTATTATGGGTTATGATTTACGATTTATAAATATAATCTTTATCCATAAATCGCAAATCTATAATCAAACATCGTTATCTTATTATTGCATTAAAAATTTAAAGCCGCCAATGTTTTTAAGGGCTATACCAGTGCCACGAACAACAGCACGAAGAGGGTCTTCTGCTACGTGAACCGGAAGCTTTGTTTTTGCTGCAACACGTTTATCTAAACCACGAAGCAAAGCACCACCACCAGTTAAATAAATACCAGTCTGGTAGATATCCGCTGAAAGTTCGGGAGGAGTAATCTCCAGGGCCTTAAGAATTGCTTCTTCAATTTTCGAGATCGATTTATCAAGACAGTGTGCTATTTCTGTGTAAGATACAGTGATCTGTTTAGGAACACCGGTCATCAGATCTCTACCTTGTACAGCAAAGTCTGAAGGTGGATCTTGTAATTCAGGTAAAGCAGCGCCGACTTCAATTTTAATCTTTTCGGCAGTACGGTCACCAATCATAATGTTGTGTTGGCGACGAATATAATTTACGATATCAGAATCGAAGTTATCTCCGGCAACACGGATAGACTGATCACAAACAATACCGGACAATGCGATTACTGCAATTTCAGTAGTACCACCACCTATGTCAATAATCATATTACCCATCGGCTCTTCCACATCAATCCCGATACCTACAGCTGCAGCCATCGGTTCATGAATCAGGTATACCTCTTTAGCTCCTGCAATTTCCGCTGAGTCCCTAACCGCACGTTTCTCAACTTCGGTAATTCCTGAAGGAATACAGATCACCATTCTTAAAGATGGGAACAT
Organism: Pedobacter sp.; assembly: GCF_041645105.1. GTDB lineage: Bacteria > Bacteroidota > Bacteroidia > Sphingobacteriales > Sphingobacteriaceae > Pedobacter. Next base: position 205,259 of record NZ_JBAZQQ010000001.1, on the reverse strand, counting down.
CCATCCCTTACCACCGTTCAACATACGGATCATCCCTTTAATCATAGCTTCAGCAGCATTAAAGTCTGCAATTACACCATCTTTTAAGGGTCTTACGGTACGTATGTTGTCATGGGTTTTACCCTCCATTTGCATGGCTTGTCTCCCAATGGCTATGATTTTATTTGTCTGTCTGTCAAAAGCAACAATTGAAGGTTCATCAACTACTACTTTGTCATTATGTATAATCAAGGTGTTTGCTGTACCTAAATCGATAGCAACTTCTTGTGTAAACCAATTAAATAGACCCATTTATAGGTAATAAGTTAAGTATTAAAAATTCTGTGTTCTATATTAATGTAAAACTACGGCTTTTTATTGTATTCGCAGACAAATAAATTAGTGTTTAAAGTGACGCACTCCTGTAGTAACCATGGCAATTCCCTTTTCATTAGCCATATTTACAGAATCTGCATCTTTAATTGAACCACCTGGTTGTAAAACTGCAGTGATACCTGCTTCAGCAGCAATTTCCACACAATCAGGGAAGGGGAAAAATGCATCAGAAGCCATTACAGAACCCTTTAAGTCGAAACCAAAAGCATCAGCTTTAACAATTGCTTGTTTTAATGCATCAACTCTTGAAGTCTGCCCTACACCACTTGACAATAACTGGTCGTTCTTAACAAAAACTATGGTGTTCGACTTAGTATGTTTTACAATTTTATTAGCGAAGAATAAATCTTTAAGCTCTTGCTCAGTTGCTGTTTTTTCAGTTACTGAAGTCATTTGCTCCGGACCTTCGATAATTAAATCTTTATCCTGCTCAATTACACCGTTCAATAAAGTTTTAAACTGTGTTTTGCTCAATTCAACCTCATTGCGTTGTAAAATCACTCTGTTCTTTTTAGCACGGAAAAGCTCAACAGCCTCTGGCGCATAAGAAGGAGCAATTAATACTTCGAAGAACAATTTGTTGATTTCTGTTGCAGTAGCCAGGTCAATTTCCCTGTTGGCAATCAATACGCCACCAAAAGCTGAAACCGGGTCACATGCAAGTGCTACATTCCATGCTTCAAGGATAGTAGCTTTTGAAGCTACACCACAAGCATTGGTGTGTTTTAGAATAGCGAAAGTCGGCGCATCGAATTCATCGATTAAAGCAACAGCCGCATCAACGTCAACCAGGTTGTTATAAGAAAGTTCTTTACCGTTTAATTTGGTAAACATTGCGTCTAAATCACCAAAGAATACCCCTTGCTGATGTGGGTTTTCACCATATCTTAAAGTTTGTGCCTGATTGATACTATGTTTAAATACGTTTAAAGGTTCTTCATTATTGAAGTAATTGAAGATCGCAGTATCGTAATGAGAAGAAGTATGGAATGCTTTTTTTGCGAAAGCTTTACGTTGTGCTAAAGTAGTCTCACCATTTTGCGCTTCAAGCTGTTGTTGTAAAGTTGAATAGTCATCTTTAGATGCAAGAATCACAACATCATTGAAGTTTTTTGCAGCTGCCCTGATTAATGAAATACCGCCGATATCAATTTTCTCGATAATCTCAGATTCAGAACCTCCGGCTTTTACCGTTTCTTCAAATGGGTATAAGTCAACAATAACCAGATCAATTTCAGGAATTTCATATTCCGCAATCTGCTCCTGATCACCAGTAAGTCCTCTGCGGTTTAAAATACCACCGAAAACTTTAGGGTGTAATGTTTTTACACGACCACCTAAAATTGAAGGATAGCCAGTAAGGTCTTCAACAGCAGTAACAGGAATATTCAGGTCTTTAATAAACTGTTCAGTACCTCCGGTAGAGAATAATTGGACACCTTGCTCGGCAAGTAATCGAACCAAAGGTTCTAAGCCGTCTTTGTAATAAACTGAAATTAAAGCGTTTTTGATCTTTATGGATTGACTCATTGGGGAAAAAATTTGAGCCGCAAAGTTACCTGTTTTTCTTTTATTGTCAAATGTTTATTTATGGTATTGCAAACGGGGTTTGATGTAGCAGATGACTGCCTGTTTTAGCCTATAGAAACACAAAATTCCAATTAAATTCCAATTAATTTTTTTGGTAGAAAATTTACAAAGAACCTGCATCAATATCCCATTTGTCATATAGTAACTTTTAGTAGCATATATAAGAACTGTTAAAGTTATATGATTATAGTTTGACTTAATAAATTTAACCATAATATTTGAGTAGCGTAACTTTGCTCAATATTAATTACAAACTTAAATCGTAAACAAATGTCAGTATTATTAAAGAAAGGACCAGTAAGAAAAGATGGTCTTCAAGCACTATTTTTATTAACATATCATAAGGCTTATCATGAGAGTAAGCCCCTTAGGGAGTCACTTAATACCTATGTGTATGCAATAGTTAAAACGAAGCAACAGAAAGAGCACAATAGAGAAAGACTGTTGTTTGCTGAGAAGTTAAGAGTGCAGAGAGAAGCACAATTTGATAGTGGTGGGCATTTAGGGACAGATGCATTCAAAAGTCAGGGTAGTTTCATCCTGTATTTTAAAAAACTTATGAAAGAAAAGCGCAATGTCGAAGGAAGTTACACTACGTGGAAAGCAACTTACAAACATTTGATGTGCTTTTTAAATGATGGTGATATAAAATTTAAAGATTGTAACGACATCTTTTTACAGGAGTTTAAAGAATATTTGTTGAAATGCAAATCTATTAAAAGCAGCAATGCAGAATTATCAAATAATACAGCCAATATTTATTTAACTAAAGTAAAAGCAGCATTGAATCGGGCAGTCAAAGGGAGATTTATGACCGATAACCCGAGCAATAGGGTCGAAAATATCAGGATGGATGAGACGTTTAGAGAATATTTAACTACAAATGAACTCATTGTTTTAATGCGTTCCAAGTGTAAACTGCCATTACTTAAAAAGGCCTTTATTTTTAATTGCTTTACAGGATTGAGGTGGTCAGATATGCATAACCTTAAATGGGGCGACATCACATATTTCGAGCAAGAGAAAACATGGAAGATCATTTATATACAAAAAAAAACCAATTTGTTACATCATCTTCCTATTACCGAACAAGCTGTAAGATTGTTAGGGAAATTCGGAGATAATGAAGAAAGGATATTTAAAGGGTTGGAGTACAGTGCTTATCATAACCAGGTTTTAAGGGACTGGGTGAAGCAGGAGGGGATTAATAAACACATAACGTTTCATTGTGCCAGACACACATTTGCAATTATCATGCTTATAAAAACAAAAGATATTTTTGTTGTTTCAAAACTTTTAGGTCACAAGAGTTTAAAAACTACAATGATTTATGCTAAAATTGTGAATGCAACATTGAATGATGCAGTAGTTTTGTTTCCCGATATTAGTTAGTGAAAAAATGTGTAATGCCGACCCTCAAATGAACAATAGTAACAAGCCTGATCAAATCCCTAAGGAAGTTGTCGATAAGAGTATTGTTGACCTTAATGATGATATGATGCGCCATGATATTGGTGATATGTATGACGAACAGATGGAGGGGTTGCGTAAGGAATATATAGAAGGTAATCAGGTCAAATTTGAACGTTGGCCTGCTACCCTCTATTTTATATTTGAATGGTTTAGAGATAAGCAATACGATAACATTGAGGAGTATGCCAACAGAAATGCAGAGTTTGGTGATCGGCAGGAATTTAGTTATGCAGATAAGTTAAAGTACGTTGAACATGTAGGTCGGTGCTACTACGTTGGTTTTCATGAGTTCTGTCTAGAGGCTACCTTCTTTACGATAAAACCTAATGGGCTAAACGAGCAAGTGGCATATAATAGGTGGGTCATTGATAATTGGAGGTTTTGGTTACATAGTGGTAAAAAGATTATTGGAGAAAATGACTTTCCGGAAGTTTACGGACATATAGATGAACTTTTGAAAGGATATGCCGAGAACACTGTTAATCTTCGGAAGAAAGAGAAGATAGCTTATATAAATAAAGAGTTAGGTGCTGTCAAATCTTTTATAAAAAGGGCAAAGGTTTCAGATCGCTTAATAGAAACAATGTTGGTTAAGTTCAAAGCAAATAGAGAAACTCATATTTATCATCAAGAGGTTGATACTTCGTCAATGTGGAATGACTTAAATGATATTGCCCAAGTTTGGGACATGCTTAAGTATCAGGTTTTTTTGGATGACGAAATTAAGCGATCAACGAAAGTAGCAGGGGTAGATGAGGCATATAGACCGGTTCCCTTAAAGATGCTTAATGATGATCAGATTAGTCTTCTGTATAAGCGTTTGATTGATGAATGCTTTATTGATAGAAGTTGCAACTATATAAAGTTTAAGCATGCACTTCTTCAAAAGGAGTCTGATGATGTTGCAAAAATTCGATGGATTGATCCGGCAGATAGTAACTATATTAACAAAGTGACTTTAATCGAATTGATTGATAGGATTATTGAGGATGAGGGTACTGCTGCTGATAGGAACAGTTTTATAGTTAGGTATTTTAACACCTACATCGCTAATGTTGATCAGGATATTTTTAGAAAAGATCTAAATCAGTCAAAGAAGCGAGTGAAAAAACAGAAAGCCCCTACAGATCGTCAGATAACAATTTTTCATATCTCTGATGCGGTATTAAATCTTAAATAATGAAATCCACACCTACATCCGATGGGGGTGTAGTTCTATTTTAGGCGGGATTGTATTCTCAACTTTACAAAAGATTAAGGCGCCATTAATCTTTAAATAAAGAAAAAAAGATGAATACAAAAGAAGTAACAATAGAAAGGGGTGAGTCCCTCCTCCTAAATCAAAAGGAAATATTTAATATGGTTGATTTTTGTAGGTATACAGGATTTTCTAAGTCCTATGCCTATAAATTAACAGCGACAAGAAGAATAAAATATAGTTGTCCCCAAGGCAAGTTGATTTTTTTCAGGAAGATTGATGTCGATGAGTTTCTGATGGGCAATCCCATCAAACCAATGGATGACATAAATCAGGAGGTAATTAATGTTGTTACTGGCAAAACATCGAGGAGGGGTTATTATGGTAATTAATTCTGTTTATAATTTTCAGATAAAGGCTATTAACGATCAAAAGCAAGTGTACTCTATAGAGGCGCTATCTAAGTTTGGTAATCACGACATGTTAAATTTGGTTTTCGAGTATTTTGAGGCAATAGACTTAAATAAAATTGGTCCTGTTGATAACGCCAGTGGTTACATTGCTTATTCAGTAAAAAAAATAGGGTCATTATTGGAGTACGAACCGATAATTTTTGAAACATCGATACAGTCACAGGCTTTTGGTTTAGTCAGGTCACTGAAGAAAGACGATGCTATTTTGTTTAAAATGTCTCATGGAGGAATGTTGGAGGTGTATGTGTTTAACAATAAATACTCATCCCGTTTGCTTCTCTTGCAGATGTTGAGGGATGGTGCTTTCGATCATATGATCGAAGAAATAAACGAAGTAATTAATGCATTGTTATAATTCACATGGGCTGTTAGATATTTCTACTTTAACAGCCCATGTACAATATTAACATGAAATTTATAATTTGAACTTATAATAATGATAGATACAATAAAAATAAAAATAGATGCAACAGAGTTAGAAGATGATTATTCTTATACTTTGGAAAAAAGGTTAGGTATTCCTGAATATACATTTAAGAAAAATGGAATAAAGGTGTTTAGATGGGAGATTGATAACATGATGATAAGGTTAGATAATATGGGATTAACAGTACAAGGAAGTTTAACTAAGTACAGTGTCGGAGATAACCTGAAGTCGGCAGACAAAGAACAATTGAAGATTGCAATAGAAAAATTAGGTGATGTTCTTGGTATAGACTTGTATAAAGGTGTTGTAAAGGGTGTTGATATAGCAGCAAACATACGGACGGTATATCCAGTTAAGGAATATTACCCATTTTTAGTTGATTTAAGTAGGTTAAATAGGAATGAGTTACATAATGGGTTGTCTTTTAGTAATACTTTGAGATATGTAAGCTTTTACGGTAAAATCAAGGAAATGAAAAGGAAGAGAGGAGTGGAGGTGGATGAAGCATTCGTAAATGAAAATATTTTGAGGTTTGAATATAAACATACACCAAAAAGTTTGATAGGTATGCTTAAGGTCAAGGAACCAACTGTACAGTATCTTTTTGAACAGTACAATAACGTTGTATTATTTTGGAAAGATGCTTTTGAATCTGTCGAGAAGATGAGTGATGTTTGTGAACCAACATTTGAAATGTTCTCTGTTAAAGGTGGGTTTGATACATTTTTAATGATGAAGGGCATTGAAGCAATAGGAGGCTTGAGAAAGGCCTTAAATATGGTAGATGTGGCAAAAGGGCGCAAGTACTTGTGTCGGTACCCTAATCAAAGCACCAATATTAAAAACAGGCTTAAAAAAATTATGGCCTCAACTCAATACATCAGGAATTCAAAGTTGGTTGAAGAACTGGAAGAAAAAATAGCGATGATATATCAGCATGCATTAGCCCGTTGCTAAGTTCATCAAATATTAGATCAGTTTGATTGAGTGATATTTTACATTCACTAGCCTTGCTTAAAAGGCCTTAAAATGTGATTTTCCAAATAAATTCCAATTAAAGTTGTGCAACTTGTTGGTTTTCAATGTCAGGTTACTTTTTAAATAGAAAAGTAACCTAGAAAAACACAACATTTTGGTTGTAATAATTAAAGAATATTTGATTTTAAAAATTTAATAAAAATCCTAATGCTTTGACCCAATTGGGTTTCTAATATAAGTTGAAATGCAGACAGAAATTAAAGAGTTATCAATAATTGAGTATTATAAAAGTTATCATAATTATGATGTTAATATAATACCTAAAATCGTCCGTTATCGTGTTAATGCGATGTACAAGCAAGGTAGTCCAATGGAAGTGGATGCTATAGAAGGAATTATCAATATGTTAAAAATAAGAATAAAAGAACCAATATGGGCTAATCCGGTTAAACAAGTTATCCCAAGTGGAGTCAGAAGAAACATACTGCGAGGTTCAGGATAAAGTCGGGATGATAAGGTTTTAAATAGTGATCTACTTCTAATTAGGCATTTTAGTTATCTAAAGTGCCTTTTTTAATTAAAAAGGTTTGTCTGGAAAAAATGCGTTAAAATCACAATCAAAGATTTTGGCCAGTTTGTTAAGATGGTTAATGTTATATTTTGCCCTATGACTGCTGCTTTCGACTTGGCCAATAAAACCATAAGATACATCCATTTTAAATGCCAGTTGCGACTGCGTTAAACCAGCCTCTTCACGCATCTTTTTTACTCTTGCAATAACAAAAAGGTCAATTTCAGATGTATTTGATTTATCTGCCATAATTGCTCACAAGAACGCAATCCCAAAAATCTCATGAACTTATACATGTCTAAGTAAATGTTTTTATATTTATCGAAAATTGAGCAATTCATGAATAAAGAATTAAGAATAAAAGAATTAAAAAGGGAGTTGTTAGAAATAGAAGGTAGAGAACTACAAAATGTAGAAAGAGGTTCCAATAATTTAATGGGGTCCGGAGGTGTAATAATTGCCATTGGTGCTATTTGCCTTACTATAGGTGCTGCCAACGCAATGTTTTGGTTGTTAATATTGGGGCCTGTAACTATGTTGATAGGGGTTTTAATGATGTCAAATGCGAAGTCAAATTTAAATGAGTTTGAGCAAAAGAAAAAGGAAAGAGCAGAGCGTATTTTGAAAATAAAAATGGAACTTGTTGACCTAGAGTGATATTATAGCAGGGATGCCGAAAACTGCTTTCAGAAAGAGTAGGCTAAACAAAACCAAATAGACAAACATGAAGAAAATTTTATTAAGCACTATTGTATTACTTTCATTTTCAGTATCCATTCTGTTATTTCAAATAAGTTGTAAAAAAGAGGCAAAAGCAGAATCACCAGTAACAGGCGCCGCATTAAATATTTTAGTTTTTACAAAGAGTTTTCCAGGGGTTAATTATAAATGGGAAATTTGGACAGCAAATTATGATGGGAGTAATCAGAAGAAAGTAAATCTACAATTACCATCCGGTGTTAACCTTGATGGTCTACCTCCAATTCTTTCACCGGATGGAAAAACTATTTTTTTTAATGTATTAGGTACGCCTAATAGTAATCTTGATGGTGCAGATATTTATTCTTGTAACATTGATGGAAGCAACGTTAAAAAAGTGATAAGTCATGGGGATACGTATGACGTCTCTTTAGGGGATGCGAAATGACGTTAATGGTAAATAATGAGGTCTAAGGCGTTATAATATCTTGCGCCTAATAAGAGTTAGGTTGTGATAGATTTCCCCTCTTAGCATGAGGGTAAATGAGTTTTAATGCAAAGATTAAGAGGTCATCTATTGTGGATGACTTTTTTGTTGTAAATCAACGTTTTTATGATGAAGATAAGAGGAAGTTGATGCGTATTTAATCATGACTATAAATTGACTAATTTTTAAAAGTCTTATTTTAATACTAACTTTACTAAATACCTAAATTGACAGCACTCGCCAATGAAATATAAATATGAAGAGCCTATCAGTGGATTTAGCCATTGTGTGATAAATTCTTGCCTACCTAAAAATAAGATTGCATATCGGTGGACATTCGAATCCATTCAAAATACTAACAATTTTATTCCAAGATATTTGACATCAGCATACGAAAGTTTACCAAAGGACGATTGTGTAGGATATGCTTTGTCAATGTTTGATGAAGAGGATCGAGCAATAGCCCGTTTAAATAAGATATGTGAGGGAAAAAAGTACCTTTATAAAAAATTAGGTACTCACTTGAGTAAAGGAATACTTTTAGAGAAAGAGGGAGTTTGCAGCGATTCTGATGAAAATGGTCATTTTAGTTTTTTTGAAGCTGCAGAAGTTGATTTGTCAAGTAGTTTTACCGTGATTAAGCCAATAATGCAATGAGTATTGTTCAGGGGATAAAAGTTAAAGAGATTTCATTTTCTGGCCTGAAAAGGGTGGGCGTTTTATTTTATGACGAGTTTCCTTCGACTTTAATTTATGCTGATGACAAAAATATACCTTTCGTTCTAGAATGGGTTGACTGTGACGACGAGGGAGTTTTAGATAGATTCTTGCTTTTTCAGACCACAAAGAAACTATTAACCAAATTTCTATTAGCGGAAATATCACATGTAAACTTTATTCGGACGTCTTTAAAGGAATATATAACATATTTTGAAGGAAGTTTAGAGAAACCATTGAATCCTGCTTTTTTACGTTTTGATGAAATTCCTGATGGTTATTTGCCTTCAAATAATGTCTTTTTCAATAAGGAAGAGAGTGTGCAGTTGCAAGAAATTACTACCAATTTTAATATTTCATTAGAAGACCGTTCTGTGGCGATTTTTGGCGGAGGTCTTGTTAAAGAGAGGTTAAATGAATTGTTGGTTTATGACAGTGAGCCATCTCCATTGGAATGGACAAAGTTGATCGCTGAAAAACAATTACGTCAAGTCTTTAATATTCATTTACAAGAAGGTAAAGATATAGACTTTGGTGTAGCGAATACCTCAATTTTAGGAAATGTTTTAACTTCATTTGATTCATTGTATAGGGCGACTGCATTGGATGTTTTTGAAGGTGTTACTAGGGGTAACATTGTATCGTTTAATTCGAAGAAAGCTAAGGCATTATTGCCGAAAATTACGACCGAGGTATTTTTAGAGAAAGCCGCATCATTTAGTATATTTATTCGTCCTGTAGTCTCCAATCAACAGTTGTTAATTGACAGCAGTACAGAAACAGATGTTGTTTCTGATCGTCTATTTTCCCTTTTTTTTACTAGTGAGAACAAAGAAGGACTAGAGTCTTCATTTAATAAATACAGCAGTTTTGTGTATAAGTCTTACATCGAGTTCTTAACTGTTATAAAAGAGAATAATTTAGAAGTTGATTATAACTTTTACAGCCCTTTTAATAAGGCTGAATACGTGAGAACCTTTGATTCTATCAAAGCATGGGAGGTTTTAGAGATCATTGATCAATTGTCTAATAAGGAAACGGAGAAATTTAATCTCATTGTAAGGTTTACTGCTCTGAACTGTAATACAGGGCACTACTATTGTGAAAGTAGCGATAAACAGATTTATTCTGGTCACTTTGATAAGTTGCTACATGAAGGTATGCCAGGATTGAATTTTACAGATATATATGAAGTATCCGTAGAGAGGAAAATTACAAAAATTACAGGTAGAGTCGACCCTAAAATTGAGGATACGGTACTGTCCTGTTTAAAACAATAATTCGTGAAATAATTATCTTAAAGATAAGATTCTTAAATAATAAAAATGGGCATATGGATTTGATGGAACAATTAAATGAGCAGAAACGAAAAGTAGATTTTAATTCTTACGATATAAGTGTAAAGGAGTTGATATCAATGGTCTCAGAATCTATTATTGATATTGCTCCAGAATATCAACGGCAATTTCGCTGGCCAAATGACAAAAGATCTTCATTGATAGAATCTGTTCTTTTGGGAATACCATTGCCGAATTTATTTATGGCAACCAATCCTGATGGTTCATGGGAGTTAATAGATGGTGTGCAAAGGCTTAGTTCAATAATACAGTTTGCAGGTTCAGAGAGTGCTAGACAGAAAATTAATGTTGAAGATGAGTTGAAATTAGTGCATTTGCAAAAACTCAACCTATTTAATAATTTGAAGTTTTCGGAGTTGCCAAAGTCTGTTCAACTTGATTTTTTGCTTAAGCCGTTAAAAATAACTACGTTAACGGATAAAAGTGATCTTGAAGTGCGATTTGATTTATTTGAGAGATTAAATACGGGAGGTGTAGCTTTGACGAATCAAGAGATTCGTAGTTGTGTTTATAGAGGTAAGTTTAATGATTTTATTAAATCATTATGTAATGATGATAATTTTAAGAATGTAGTAAAATTGACCAGAACTCAGGAGGATGATGGTACAAGAGAGGAGTTTGTCCTAAGGTTCTTCGCTTTCTTTTATAATTATGAGAATTTTGATCACAGCGTTGTAGATTTTCTAAATAACTTTATGGCATCTGCAGTAAAATCTTTTAATTACAAAGAGGGTGAAGAGATATTTATAAAGACGTTTAGGGAACTATCAAATCTGCCAAATGGTATAACTCGAGGTCGGACTACTACACCGACAAATCTATTTGAAGGGGTATCAGTTGGTGCAGCATTAGCTCTGGGGGAGGTGTTGCACTTAAATTTAAATAATGCCCAAGATTGGATTGAAAGTGATGAACTTAAGGTTTATACCACAGGTGCTACAAATTCTAAGGCCAAAGTTTTACAAAGAATTAATTTTTGTAAAGATAAGTTTGTAGGCTAAATATTATGCTAACTGCAGTCAAAGCCGAATCAGCCGAAAGATTGACCGAAATACGGCAATGCTTAGATTTTATTAGTCCTTTAATTCCTGTAGCGCCTACCCCTACGCCAAGACATCTTAATAGTTTAAAGGGAGAAATGTTTGTTCAATTATATGGAGCCATCGAGTGCACTGTTACTCTCACGTTGAAGTCTTCTATAGATTATATAAATAGTTTAAACTTAAATGTGAACGATATAAAACATTCGATATTGGGTTTAGTCCTAAATTCAGAGTTTGATGCACTTATAAGTGTTGCTTCGAAAAAATGGGATAAAAGGTATGATATAACTGATAAGATTAAGTTAAATCCGATATGCAGTATAAATAATACGTTGATCCCTACTGATGGGAAGAATTTTGGACGCTCTCAACTCCAAAGTGTATGGAAGACGTTCTCAATTACAGAACCGATTTTTCATGATGTTGCTTTCACAGGACGTTTAAGTGAAATTATCGATTACAGAAACAAGATTGCACATGGTGTATATGCTGCTTCAAATATAGGTAATAGAGTAACGTTAATGGATTTATATAATCGACAAACAGAAGTGTCAAGGTTTTGCTCATATTTTATTTCTGTTTTTGAAGATTATTTAAACAGGTCTCAGTTTAGAGCATAAAATTGATGTCTCTAATGCATTGTAATTGGCAGGATATACATTTACGTGAAAAAATGGAGATGTATTCTTAGGGATAAGTTAAACGTTAGGTAGTGCGAAATAGCATCTGGATTTAGAATGTAGAAAAAAATTAAAATCTCTTGAATTTGGAAATTGATATATCGCAACAGCGCTATCAATCACATAATGTGCCTGGTCATCTATTTTATCTTCTACCATTGATTTACTTTTTATAGGATTTCAATTCCTTACAACGCTTATCTAAAAATTCATACTGCGAACTTGGTAATTCCGCCTTGGCTTGGGTCATTAAATAATCAAGATACTTTTCAGCGCTATCATAGAGATTTACAGGGCGATTTTTGATTTCTGTTGATTTATCTGTAAATGTTGTCCCACCTGTTGAAATTTCAAATGTATAAGTATTTCTATCGTAAGAAATTTTATAAGTAGTTGGCTGCCAAAACAACCTAATTTTCCAATGAAAATGATAGTTTTTTTGTTCCTTGGGAAACTGTTCCGCTAATGTTTTCAAAGCCTTACACATTATCGCACATTCAATTATTTTGCTTTCCCAGTGACTAGGTTTTGATGGTTTGATAAACTTAACTTCATTAGAATTAAGTATTGAGTTACGGGCTTCGTCTAATGATGAATATGCTACAATCATTGTGTAAGTTTGGTATCCGCTAATATACATAAGCGTAATGTCAATAAAAAATTCCAACTGATGAGGTAATAGAGGTTGCAAAATGCTGTACATGTACAAGGATTAGTCCTTGCTTTTCATAACCTATGCTTGCCTATGCTCTAACCTGAATCCAATCAAATTCCAATTAATTTGGTGTAATTGCTTGAGAATCACTGGTGGTTGACTTTTGAGCCGCAAAGTTACCTGTTTTTCTTTTATTGTCAAATGATTATTTGTGGTATTCTAAACTAGGTTTGGTGTAGGAGAAGGTTGTCTATTTTCTAGTCCGTTTAGGAAATAAGCTTTAGATGCATTGCGATTTGATTCTTATCAATGAATTTATACAATTATATCTATACATTGTTGTTACATCTTAAGGACTTTAGGTGGTTTTTTTTCATTAAATTTATTAATCAATAAACAAATACACTAGGTCTATTATATGCAGAATGGAGAAAATTAAAATACAAGGTTATGATTCAACCGGGAACTTACTTTTAAAGATTATAATAATCCTGAAATGATTAATAATAGCCGATACAGAGCACCTTCCCAAAGATTATGTAATGATGCTTGCAAGTATTCTTGTATTCAGATAAGTTGAAAATTTAGTACCTTTGCCCTTATTATTTATTGTACAAAGCGAATAGTTAAAAGGTTATGAAATACCAGGCGAAATACCAAGATGTAGATCCTGGAACATATATCCATCTAAGGGTATCAAGTGGCTTAAGCCCTAAAACCCTCGAAGCTGCAAAAATTGGATTAAATAACTCGATTTGCAGTGTAGTTATCCTGGATGTATCAAACAATGACCAACCAGTAGGTATGGGTCGTATTATTGGCGATGGGGCTTGTCATTGCCAGGTTGTTGATATCTGCGTTTTACCCGCACACCAAAAGCAGGGCCTTGGTAAATTGATTATGCAATACCTTAAAGACTTTATAGATGAATCTTTGCCTCCATCCTGCTATATCAGTCTTATTGCTGACGGGGATGCCTATAGACTGTACGAATTGTATGGCTTTAAAGAAGTTTGGCCCGCATCACGTGGTATGGCCTTTTCTAAAGCGGTAAAGTAATCATAATCTGTAACCTACTTCTTTATTTTTTTGATAACACTTTCTACAATTCTTGGATAGTGAAGGTGCTCCAGTTGCTGCCCTTTAAATTTAACCATTTCAAGGTTGTCATCTTTTTCGATGCGATATTTAGCCTGATAAATGTATTCCCCTTCATCGTAGTTTTCATTTACATAATGAATGGTGATACCACCTTCAGGTTCTCCAGCAGCCATCACAGCATGGTGAACATAGTCGCCATACATGCCTTTACCTCCAAATTTTGGTAAAATTGCAGGGTGGATATTAATGATACGTCCAGGGTATTCAGCAATAAGTCTTTTAGGAATTAGCCATAAGAATCCAGCAAGAACAATCAGGTCTATTTCCAGGTTTTTTAACAGATCTATAATGTTCTCTGTGTGATAAAATTCGTGTCTGTCAAAAATATGAGATGGAATTTCAAAATTATCCGCTCTTTGTAAAACAAAAGCATCAGGATTGTTCGTCAGTACCAGGGCTACCTCAGCTTCTGTACTCTTTTTAAAATGCTCCATTATTTTTTGAGCGTTGGATCCTGATCCTGAGGCAAATATAGCTATGCGTTTTTTCATGACGTTTTTCTTAGGGTATGATATTCTGCAATAAAGCTATAATTAGCCCCTTTATTGAATGATCAAAGATAAAAATTAATCATTAGGTTCAAAAAAAGAGCATTATACTGGAAATAGTAATCATTGTTCAAATTGTTGAGACTATGTAAAAATTAGAAGATGTGTAAACTTTTTTCCGCGAGATCAGTTTCTTTATATTAAAGACTCTCACCAAGCTTGGTAATCAATAAAACAATAGAAATTATGGAATCGAACAATAGAAGGAATTTTATTAAAAATACTTTAACAGCTTCATTAGCTATGGCAATAGGTACTCCTGTTTTGCTAAATGGAGGAATTGCTAAGGCAACTGATTTTATCGATAGTAATGATAATAACTTTACTGCTTTTAAATTTACGCAGTCTCCTTTAAAGTATGCTTATAATGCACTCGAGCCTAATATTGATGCGCAGACCATGGAGATTCATTATACAAAACACCATGCTGCCTATGTTAAAAATGTAAACGAAGCCATTGCTGCTGAAAAAATACCATATACAACAGCAAAAGAGTTTTTTAATAATGCATCGAAGCTGTCGGCCAAGGCACGTAATAATGGTGGTGGTGCATGGAACCATAATTTCTTTTTTGATACACTAAAGGCGGGTACTTCTGCAGGGCCACAAGGTCGCTTAAAACAGGCTATAGATAAAGCATTTGGATCTGTAGATAAGTTCAAGGAACAGTTTTCAGCCGCTGCGGCTTCACGCTTTGGCTCCGGCTGGGCCTGGTTGGTTAATGATAAAGGAACTTTGAAGATTACCTCTACTGCGAACCAGGATAATCCCCTATTTGATACTGCTGAAGTAAAAGGCACGCCTTTATTAGGGCTGGATGTCTGGGAGCATGCTTATTACTTAAAATATCAGAATAAGCGCGCAGATTATATCGCCAATTGGTGGAATACAATAGACTGGGATGTGGTGAGCAAAAGGTATGAAAGTAAGTAATTTAAAAATATTTGCATAATGGCTTTGTAAATTAAAAACATTAATTCTATATTTGCAGTCCGAAAAATAGAACAATAAAAGGGCGTGAGCTCCAAAAATAAAAATATTAATAACATAAAATGGCAAATCATAAATCTTCAATAAAAAGAATTAGAGCAAACGCAACTAAACGTTTACGTAATAGGTACCAGGCAAAAACAACTCGTACGTTTATCAAAAGATTGCGTGCTGCAGAAGATAAAAAAACAGGATTAGAATTACTTCCTAAAGTAGTATCTATGCTGGATCGTTTAGCTAAAAAGAATGTTATCCACAAAAACAAAGCAGCTAACAATAAATCTAAGCTGACTAAATTTGTTAATGGCTTAAAATAAACATAGCTTTATAATATTATAGAACGGGATATGCAATGCATATCCCGTTTTTTTGTTTAAAGGTATTTTTATATGAAACCATATCGGAAAAAGCTGGGAATAAAATCTTGGGCGGAAGCAGACCGTCCGCGTGAAAAACTATTATTAAAAGGGAGGCGACAGCTTACTGATGCAGAGTTGATCGCTATTTTGATTGGATCAGGAAATAAGGATGAAACGGCTGTAGATCTGAGCAGACGAATGCTGGCTACTTACAACAATGATCTGGATAAACTTGGAAGAGTTACTGTAAAGGATTTGTCTAAATTCAAAGGTATAGGCGAAGCAAAAGCAATAGCTATTGTGGCTGCTTTAGAGATAGGAAGAAGGAGAAAAGAGAGTACTCAAAAGGAGGTAGTTAGAATAACCTCTTCAACAGAGGCTTTTGAAGTATTACTTCCTGTATTTGCAGACCTGGATCATGAGGAGTTTTGGATTTTGATGCTGAACCACGCTAATTGTGTGATCGGCAAACAGCCAATTAGTAGTGGAGGCTTAGCAGGGACAATAGCTGATCCGAAAATTATCTTTAAAATAGCGCTTGAACATAATGCTTCTAATGTGATTCTGGCACATAACCATCCTTCCGGAAATTTAGCACCTAGTGAGCAGGATATTGATGTTACCAAAAAGCTGGTTTTAGCAGGAAGCTTGCTGGATTTACATGTGCTTGATCATTTGATTGTAACAAATAAGTTATATTATAGTTTCGGCGACGAAGGATTAATTTAATATTGGAGCTGTATCTTGGCTAGATGAAAATGACGATTAAACTATGCTCAGTGCTCTTATTGCTGAGTCTGACTGTAAGTGCTCAAAGAAAACCAGCGAACTACATTAATGTAATGAGTTTTAACATTCGTTATAACAATACAAATGATGGAGTGAATGCCTGGCCAAACAGAAAAGATAATGTAAAGGCATTGGTGAAGTTTCATGATGCTGATATATTGTGTGTTCAGGAAGCTCTGGCTTTACAGGTTGATCAGCTTTCAGAAAATACAAATTACGAAAGAGTTGGAGTGGGTAGGAATGACGGTAAGCTTGGTGGCGAATTTACCGCTATATACTTCGATAAAGACAGGTTCAAGAAAAAAGATGGTGGTACATTTTGGCTTTCGGAAACACCTGATGTGCCTTCGAAAGGTTGGGATGCTGCAATAATAAGAATTTGCACCTGGGTTAAGCTTCATGATAAGTGGAACAAGAAAGACTTTATCGTGTTCAACACGCATTATGATCATGTTGGTGTTCAAGCCAGAATTGAAGCTGCTAAACTTATCAAAAAGAAGATTATGGAGATTGCACCAACACTGCCGGTTATTTTAACAGGTGATTTGAATGTTACTCCGGAAACAGAAGCAATAGCTACTCTAAAAACATTTTTAACAGATACTAAAGAAGCTGCAATTGAACCGGCTTATGGTCCTGAAGGAACGTTCAATGGTTTTAAATTTAATGCAAAACTACAGGATAGAATTGATTATATCTTTATAAACAAGGGGTTTAAGGTACAGAAGTATGCTTCCCTTACGGATAGTAAAGATCAGAAGTACCCATCAGATCATTTGCCGATCATGGCAAGGTTGTTTTTCTAATCATTAAACAAATCATATAACTTATAAGAATTGACGTTCCCGGTTCAGTTTACGCTTTTTGGTGAATTATATCACTGGCACTATATTTTTGAGCTACTGGCTTTTTTTATAGGAGTAAGGCTTTATTACTTTTTAAAGAAAGGGATAAAGGATCCGATCTCTGATGAAAATAGGTTGTGGATTATGCTGGGTGCTATGATAGGTGCCTTGATAGGATCGAGAGTTGTGGCGGTGTTGGAAACGCCGGAGACATTAAATATTTTGACATTCAATATTTTGTATCAAAGCAAAACAATTGCAGGTGGATTATTAGGTGGTCTGTTTGGCGTAGAGCTGATTAAGAAACTGATTGGTGTAAAAACGGCCTCGGGTGATGTGTATGTGATTCCTATTATAGTCGCTATGTTTGTTGGCCGTATAGGTTGTTTTTTAATGGGAATTGAAGAGCCTGTTTATGGTGTAGAAACTTCCTTTTTTATGGGGATGGATTTGGGTGATGGACTAAAACGTCATCCTGTTGCACTTTATGAAATGATCTATATGATATTGCTATTGGGCTTTTTTATTTCGATCAGAAAAAAAGAAATGCTGAATGGTGATCGGTTTAAACTGTTCATGGTATTGTATTTTCTATTTCGGTTTTTAACAGAGTTTATCAAACCCTATCATCCGCTTTTCTTAAATTTAAGCAGTATCCATTGGTCGGCTTTATTTATTTTTCTTTATTATTATAAATTCATCACCAGGATGGTAAAACCTAATCCATGAAGACAAGAGATTATATTTATTACGACTACACTAAAAGCCTTTGTCCGGAGTGCTTAATGCTTTGTGATGCTAAAATAGTTTTTCAAGACGAAAAGGTGTTTATGCTAAAGCATTGCCGCACACATGGCGATAGTAAGGTGATGATTGCTGATGATGTGGAGTATTATAAGCAGATCAGGAATTACAATAAGCAATCTGAAATGCCTTTAAAGTTTAATACAAAAGTGCATTATGGTTGTCCGTATGACTGTGGATTATGTACAGATCATGAGCAGCACTCTTGTCTGACTGTTATTGAAGTGACTGACAGGTGTAATTTAAGCTGCCCGACTTGCTACGCTATGTCTTCTCCTAACTATGGACGGCACCGTACCTTAGAAGAGATCAATAAAATGATGGATGTTGTAGTCGCCAATGAAGGGGAACCTGACGTTGTTCAGCTTTCTGGTGGTGAACCTACGGTACATCCCGATTTTTTTAAAATACTAGATCTAGCCAAAACAAAGCCTATTAAACATTTAATGGTGAATACCAATGGAATCAGGATTGCAAAAGATATTGCTTTTGTAGAACGTTTGGCTTCATATATGCCCGATTTCGAGATTTACCTGCAATTTGATAGCTTTAGTGCTGAGGTACTGAAAAAGTTAAGAGGAGAAGACCTGACAGAAGTAAGAAAGAAAGCAATAGATCATTTAAATCAGTTTAATGTGTCTACAACTCTTGTTGTTACTTTACAGAAAGGTGTTAACGATCATGAAATTGGTGAAATCCTGGATTATGCATTAAAGCAGAAGTGTGTGAGGGGGGTAACTTTCCAGCCTACACAGGTAGCGGGAAGAAATGATAATTATAATGATCAGGCAGGACGGATTACATTGACAGAAGTAAGACGGAAAATATATGAACAATATCCTGTTTTTACACCTCAGGACTTAATTCCCGTGCCTTGTAATCCGGATGCTTTATGTATGGCTTATGCCCTGAAGCTAGGTGATGAAGTGATTCCAATGACACACCTGATTAATCCTGAAGATTTGTTGAACAATTCAAAAAATACAATCGTTTTTGAGCATGATGAAAAGCTAAAGGAACATATGCTTAACTTGTTCAGTACAGGTGTATCTGTTGATTGTGCTGAAGATACATTTGGAGAGCTGATGTGCTGTTTGCCAAGGGTGAAGTCTGATCACCTTAGTTACGATAATCTTTTTAGGATTATCATTATGAATTTCATGGATCCCCTGGATTTTGATGTGCGAGCTGTAAAGAAGTCATGTGTTCACATTGTAAGTGATAAGATGAAAATCATCCCTTTTGAAACGATGAATATATTTTATAGGGACAACAAAATAGATTCTATAAGAGAGGAATTAAATGTCAATTAAAACATTTGTTTATAAATTAACACATTAAAGATGGAGTTGTTTTTAGTTTACTGGGTTATCGTAGGTATTTTGCTTTTGGTTGGTTTTATAAGATTAATCGTCGATGCGGTAAATAATAAACCCCTAAAGCCTGCTTTAATATTGCTAATTATTGGGGTGATTTTAATAGTTGTTGGAGCTGGAGCTTGCGCTGTGATATTAAGTGGTCTTAATGTACGCTAGTTTTCTTGTGTTTTATTTAATGTATGGGGATTAGGCTTTCTGCTTTCCGCTTTAAATAATATCTTTGCGTTTTATATTGAATACGCAACATGAAGATATCATACAATTGGCTCAAACAATTCATTCAAACAGATAAAACACCACAGGAAATATCACTTATCTTAACCGGTATCGGTTTGGAAGTAGAAAGTCTGGAAACAGTACAGCCTGTTGCAGGTGGATTGGAAGGATTGTTCATTGGACATGTATTGAGTTGCGTGCAACATCCAAATGCAGATCGCTTACGTGTAACTACGGTAGATGTGGGTGGGCCCGAGCCTATTCAGGTTGTTTGTGGAGCCCCTAACGTGGCACAAGGACAAAAAGTTGTTGTTGCAACAGTAGGAACAACCGTTTATCCTAATGAAGGAGAACCTTTTAAAATCAATAAATCTAAAATACGTGGAGAAGCATCTGAAGGGATGATCTGTGCTGAAGATGAAATTGGTTTAGGCGTATCACATGATGGGATTATGGTGCTTCCAGAAGACACTGTAGTAGGTACTACGGCAAAGGCATATTTTAAATTAGAAGACGATTATCTTTTTGAAATTGGCTTAACGCCAAATAGAGCGGATGCAACATCCCATTTAGGTGTAGCAAGAGATTTAGCCGCTTACTTCCGTACATCAGTTCAGATGCCGGATATCTCAAGCTTTAAAACAGATAATGAAAGTCTGGTGATTGATGTGGCAGTGGAAGATACAACTGCTTGTCCGCGCTATAGTAGTGTAACTATTAGTGGTGTTACTGTTCAGCCTTCGCCAGATTGGTTGCAAGATAAATTGAAAGTTATCGGCATCAGACCAATCAACAATATTGTAGATATAACCAATTATGTGTTGCATGACCTTGGTGTGCCGTTGCATGCTTTTGATGCAGATCAGATAAAAGGTGGAAAAGTAAGCGTTAAGAAATGTGCAGAGGGTACTCCATTTGTAACACTAGATGGAGTAGAGCGTAAGCTTTCGGCAGAAGATCTAATGATTTGCAATGCAGAAGAGCCAATGTGTATTGCGGGTGTATTTGGTGGAAAGAGTTCTGGTGTTAGCGAGAGTACAACCAATATCTTTTTAGAAAGTGCTTATTTCAATGCGGTATCGGTACGTAAAACATCAAAACGTCATTCCTTAAAGACTGATGCTTCGTTCAGATTTGAGCGTGGGACTGATCCTGAAATGACTGTTACAGCTTTAAAAAGAGCTGCATTATTGATTACTGAATTAGCCGGAGGAAAAGTATCTTCTCAGGTGTCGGATTTATACCCAACTCCTATTAAACCGTTTGATGTAGAAGTTACTTATCAAAATATTACCAGGTTAATTGGTGCTGATATTGCCTCGGAGGAGATCAAGTCTATTATTAAAGCTTTAGGAATTACCGTTGCTGAAGAAACAGCAGAAGTATTGAGTCTGAAAGTTCCAACTTTTAAAGTAGATGTAACACGCGAGTGCGATATCACTGAAGAAGTACTTAGAATTTATGGATACAACAACATTCAAATTCCAAGCAAAATAAATGCTTCACTTTCGTATACTTCAAAGCCAGATAAAGAGCAGACACAGCATGTGATTGCTGATATGCTTACCGCAAATGGTTATTTAGAGATTTGGTGTAACTCTTTAACAAAAGGTGCTTACTCAAAGAACCCTGAAGAAGCGGTACAGATTCTGAATCCATTAAGTTCTGATCTAAATGTAATGCGTCAACATCTGCTGATGCCAGCATTAGAGAGCGTAGCTTATAACCAGAATAGAAAAACACCTGATATTAAGTTTTATGAGTTCGGTAAAACATATCACCTGATTAATGACAAATATGTGGAGCGCCCGCGTCTGTTGATCTTGCTTTCAGGAAATAACCAGACTGAGCAATGGAACCAGAAGCCTTCGCCAGTAAGCTTCTATCATTTAAAAGCAGCTGTTGATGGAATTATAGGTCGCTTAGGAATCACTACCTATCAGACTGAAGAATTGAATGATGAGAACTTTGCTTTTGGATTGAAGTATTTCAGAGGCGATAAAGCTATTGTGAGTTTTGGAGCTGCAACTGCGGCTGACAGAAAGAAAGCTGATGTAGATAAAGAAGTTTATTATGCAGACTTTGACTGGGCTCTGATGCTTGATATGGTAAAGAAAAACAGGATCATTAATAAAGAAGTCCCTAAATATCCGGCAGTAAGAAGAGATTTATCGATGTTGGTGGATACAGCTGTTACTTTTGATACATTAAAGAGCATTGTTTTTAAGTCAGAGAAGAAGTTGGTTAAGAATGTGCAGGTGTTTGACGTTTATGTAGGCGATAAATTGCCAGAAGGTAAGAAATCGTACGCTTTGAACTTCACTATACAAGATGAAGAACAAACGTTAACTGATAAACAAATTGATAATGTTATGCAAAAGATTATTCATAACTTAGCACAAACAGCAAAAGCAGAAATTAGAAAGTAAAAAATATAAATATTTATTCATGTCATCAGTAGCAGATCAATTAACCTCCGTATTGCAGAAAACTGCTCGTTTAATAGAGCTTTGTAGTGCATTACAAGAAGAGAATGAGTTGCTTAAGCTGGAAAATGAATCGGTAAAAGTTGCACTTGATACCTCAAAAACCAAGAATACGGACCTTGAAGAAAAGCTAAGAGTTTTAAAATTGGCGAAAAGTATTGAGGGAACAAGTGAAAAGACACTTGATATAAAGCAAAAAATTAACGATTTTGTGCGTGAAATAGATAAGTGTGTTGTGTTACTTAAAAAATAAGTGATGCTTGAATTGAAACAAAGCTAAGAAATGGGAGAAATCTCGATAAAAATAACCATATCCGATCGTATATATCCGTTAAAGGTAAATACGGAAGAGGAAGAAATTGTAAGGCGGGCAGCCAAAATTATTAATGAGCGTATAAAAGACTATCAGGAAAATTATGCGGTCAGAGATAAACAGGATTTGCTTTCTATGGCAGTGCTGCATTATGCAACAGCAGTATTGAGAGTAGAAAATAAAGTGCAAAACCAGGATACTGCAGTTGCCGAGAAAGTGGAGGAATTGGATAGTTTATTAAACGGATTTTTCTTAAAATAAGGTTTGTTCTTTTTACAAGTTAAGATTAGCACAAAGATATAGCCGTAGCTATTTTTTGAGTTTCACTTTTTAAAACTTAACACTTCAATATTTATAGGATTAAGAGAGTGTATTTCATTTGCATTATATGTATCTGAAAATGACTTAAATCCTAATTATAACTCGTTGAGGTTTTTAAAATTGAGACTTATTAAAATAGTTGCGGTTTTTTTTTAGTTAGAAAAACCACATGTAAACAAAGAAATAAATAGTCAGATAGGATTTAAATCTAATATGGATGTATAAAACATCATTAAGATTGTATCTGATTAAAACAATAAATACAAATAGAGAATGGAAATATTAGGAATAATAGGATATGTACTGGCCGGCCTTGCTGTCGGGATTCTGGTAGGGAGGTTCCTGCTAAGGAATTTACTAAAGACCCAGGAGATTGCAGCCCAGACCAAAGTGAAAAAGATGCTCAAAGACGCGGAAAGCAAAGCTGAGATCTTAAAGAAGGACAGGCTGCTAGAAGCAAAAGAGAAATTTTTGCAACTTAAATCCGAGCATGAGCAGGAAGTAAATAGTAAAAACAACCAGATCAACCAAAGGGAAAATGCAATCAAGCAAAAAGAGCAAAGCATTAACCAACGTTTAGAGAATTATAACCGCAAAGAGCAGGAACTAGATAACCATAAAAAGAACCTGGAAAAACAAACCGAGCTTGCAATTAAAAAACAAGAAGAGGTAGATGTTTTAAAGAACCAACATGTTAAACAATTGGAGACTATTGCTGGCTTAAGTGCTGATGAAGCAAAGAACCAGTTGGTAGAAAGCATGAAACAGGAAGCGCGTACACAAGCTATGATCCAGGTTAAGGATATTGTAGACGAAGCTAAACTTACTGCTACTAAAGAAGCTAAAAAGGTCGTAATTCAGACCATACAGCGTACTGCTGTTGAAGCTGCAATAGAAAATACAGTTTCTATCTTCCATATCGAAAGTGATGAGATAA
Source organism: Pedobacter sp. (assembly GCF_041645105.1). GTDB lineage: Bacteria > Bacteroidota > Bacteroidia > Sphingobacteriales > Sphingobacteriaceae > Pedobacter. The sequence goes on along the minus strand of NZ_JBAZQQ010000001.1, from coordinate 181,387 downwards.
AAGGTCGTGTAATTGGTAGAGAAGGTCGTAACATACGTGCACTTGAAGCTGCTACAGGTATTGAGATCATCGTTGATGATACTCCTGAAGCTATCATTTTATCTGGCTTTGACCCGGTAAGAAGAGAGATTGCACGTCTGGCATTACACCGTTTGGTTACAGACGGTAGAATACACCCGGCACGTATTGAAGAAGTTGTTGCCAAAACTAAAAAACAGATTGAAGACGAAATCGTAGAGATTGGTGAACGTACCGTAATTGATTTAGGTATCCACGGTCTTCATCCTGAGTTGATCAGGATGGTTGGACGTATGCGTTATCGTTCGTCTTATGGTCAGAACTTATTACATCACTCACGTGAGGTAGCAAACTTCTGTGCTACAATGGCTGCGGAACTTGGCTTAAATGCTAAAATGGCTAAGCGTGCAGGATTGTTACACGATATAGGTAAAGTGCCTGATGATAACCCAGAATTGCCACACGCAATTTTAGGTATGCAACTGGCTGAGAAATATAAAGAACATCCGGAGATTTGTAATGCAATTGGAGCTCACCATGATGAGATCGAGATGACTTCAATGATTTCACCAATTATTCAGGCTTGTGATGCAATTTCAGGAGCCCGTCCAGGTGCACGTCGTGAAGTTGTAGAAAGCTATATCAAGCGTTTGAAAGAATTGGAAGAGCTGGCATTATCTTACCCAGGTGTAGAGAAAACATTTGCAATTCAAGCAGGTAGAGAGCTACGTGTAGTGGTAGAGAGCGAAAGAGTTACTGATCAGCAGGCAGAATTGTTGGCAGCGGATATTTCAAACAGGATCCAAACCGAAATGACTTATCCTGGTCAGATTAAGGTAACTGTAATCAGAGAAACAAGATCTGTGGCGTTTGCCAAATAACCCTAAGAAGTTAAATAATTAATATGAAGCGATAGGTTATCCTATCGCTTTTCTTATTTTTACAGAATAATAGTAGAAACATGAAGAAGGGACAAAATAAAGTAGTTCAGGTAGAACCTAAGAGACCGGTAGATGTGCTTTTTGATAAATATGCAGAAAGTCATCAGGATCATACGAACAAACTGATACATTGGATCTGTGTGCCCTTAATTGTTTTTAGTTTGTTGGGTTTAGTGTGGGCAATCCCTTTTCCTCACCTCGAGTTTTTGGGTAAATACAATGGCTTTTTAAACTGGGCATCCTTTCTGATTGCTTTTTCTTTATATTATTACTTTATTTTGTCACCTGCATTATCATTTCTGATGCTGTGGGTAGTTGGTTTGATGAGTTACTTCATTGTCCAACTGGAATATTGGGAAGCTGCTGGCGGACCTGCATTCTGGCTGGTATGTCTGGTGATTTTCGTGATCGCCTGGATAGGACAGTTCATCGGACATAAGATAGAAGGAAAGAAGCCTTCATTTTTAGAAGATGTTAAGTTCTTGTTAATCGGGCCAATTTGGTTATTACACTTTATTTGTAAAAAAATTGGCATAAGATATTGATCTGAAAGCCATTTAACGATTTCTTAACACGTCGGTAAACGAATGGTAATTTGAGGCTAACATATAGCTAACATTGTGGTAATAGCTTTGCTGGAAATTAAAATACAGCAAATTGAAATCACAACTAAATCTCAAACAAGCAATAATTACGGTTCTATTTGTAATTATTAGTGCAGCAGTATTTGCGCAAACGGGAAAAATTTCTGGTAAAGTGTCTGATAAGAAAACGGGCGAAACACTGATCGGTGTTACCGTGAAAATTAAAGGAACAACAAAAGGTGCTTCAACAGATTCCGATGGTAAATTCGTTCTGAATTTATTAGCAGCAGGAAAGTATACTATTGAAGCTTCTTACGTAGGCTACACTACTAAAAATATAGCAGATGTAGAAGTTAAGGGTAGTGGTTCAACATCGGTTGAAATCATCCTTGAAGAGTCTAATTCACAAAAACTGAATGAAGTGGTTGTAACCGGGGTAGCTGGCAAGGAGAGTCAGACTGCCATTCTGATGAGTCAGAAAAATGCAACTGAAATCAAGCAAGGTATTGGAATCCAGGAAATGTCCCGAAAAGGTGTGAGTGATGTTGAAGAAGGATTAACTAAAATCACTGGTATTACTAAAGTAGACGGTAGGGGATTATTTGTAAGAGGCTTGGAAGACCGGTACAATAACTTATTGATCAACGGTCTTGCTGTTCCTTCAAATAACCCATTTAAAAAAATCATCCCACTAGATTTATTTCCAACGGATATTGTAAGTGTATTGGAAACTTACAAGACTTTTAATTCAGGCTTGTATGGTGACTTTGCCGGTGGAACATTTAATATTGTAACCGCCAAAGGCGAAAGAAGCATTACTAAAATCAATATTGGAACAGGGTTCGTTTCCAATACTACATTTAAAAGATTCTTGAGGGCAGAAGACGCGACATCATTTAGCAGCTATTTGGGATTTAATGGAGATAAAAGAGCCATGCCGAAAGCATTTGGAAAGGCGCCATCCGCTTATATGATGTCATCCAATGAAGCGCTTTCTCAATTTGGTTCTGGATTTGATGTTGATAATGGTAAAGCACCACTTAATACAAGTGTTGGAATTCTGCATACACAAAAAATCAACCTTGAAAATAACCGCTCTTTTCAATATTTGATTTCCCTAAATACCGATAATAGCTTTCAAACGAGGGAAGGTTCAGACAGATTTTTTAGTACTACGCAAGGTATTTACGATAATAACTTGTATACTACTAAATATAGTTTTTCCACTAACTCTTCTTTGTTAGGTGCGTTAAATTATTCTAGCGAAAAGCTAAGCTTAAATATGAATGCCTTTTACTTAAAAGGTACAGAGAATATGATTCAGGACCAGTTAGGTTATACCAATAGCCAGGCAACAGTAAACAACTCTTTCATCAGGTTAAATCAATTGCAAAAAACAGATTTTTTTACAGGACAGTTATTTGCAAATTACAAGTTAACGGAGGACGATGAACACAGCATTAAAGCTGGAGCCTCTTATTCGAAAACACAATATGAATTGCCGGACAGGAAGTCTTTTAAAGGCTCTCGTATAGATGAAAATACTACATCATTGAGCTACAGTGGAAATAGTTTGTATAGACAATATATGGATTTCAATGGCAAGTTTTTTGGCTCCGGAATGTTGGAGTATAATTGGAAGTTTGGTAATGAAGATTTGTCAAAAGCACACAAGCTTAGCTTGGGTTATAATGGTTCATTTAACAAAATTGCTTCAATATCAAGATTTGTAGTTTCACAAAATTTGGCATCAAATCTCATTACATTCAATACAAATAATCCAGATGCAACACTTGCTAGTGAAATTGGTAAAGGCAACTTTACCTACAGGGAGGGGAGTAATGCTACTTATTCAGCATCAATGCAAGAAGGTGTTAATGCAGGATATGTTGATTTGGCATTTGTACTTAATGATAAACTGAATCTAAACGTTGGGACTAGGTTTGAGCAATCTCAAAGGGTTACAAGATTTAGGGAAGCGGGAAGCTTTAATGAACCATTTAAAAAAATCATAAAAGACAATTTTGATATTTTACCAGCGGCAAATTTAAAATACAGTTTAACGGACAAAGCAAATTTCAGGTTATCAGCTTCAAAAACTTTGACAAAGCCTGTAATCATGGAAGCTTTCCCTCTAGAGTTTGTCAATCCTGACGCTACCATAGAAAATGGTAATCCCGCTATTGTAAACAGTAAAAACTACAACTTTGATATAAAGTATGAACTGTTTCCTACTAACAAAGAAATGTTTGCTGTAACGGCATTTGCAAAATATATAGAGGATCCAATTGAAAGGTTATTTCAACCAACAGCGGGAAGTGGTGGTTTGCAGATTACTTATAACAACTCTAAAAAGGCTGTGCTATACGGTGCTGAGTTAGAATTTCTTTTACAGTTGTCCAGAATTAACGAGTCGCTTTCAAACTTCTCCGTTGGATTCAACACCTCTTTGATGTACACGAAAACAACCATTGATGTAGCTAAAAACAGTGCGGAAACTGCGGCCATTGGTGATGATAATACAAGAAAGTTACAAGGTGCATCTCCTTGGTTAATTAATGCAGATATCAAACACGAGGTAGATTTTACCAAAAAATGGAAAAGTACAATGACGCTTGCTTATAATATTTATGGTGAACGTATTTATGCGGTTGGAACCAATGGATTGGATAATTACTATGAAAAACCATTTGGTAAATTGGATTTCATTTGGAACAATAAGATCTCTACTAAATTGGATTTAAAGATTGGTGTTGAAAATATCTTAAATCCAACTTATAGAATCAATCTGGGTGAGGAAAGTACAATTAAAATATTTGAGAATGACCTAACTGTTAAGGATTACAAAAGAGGTGTTGGAGTGTCTATCGGTCTGGGTTACACGCTCTAAATTTAGTTTACAATTTATTAACAATGGATTGATGTAATGGTAAAACATCCTTAACCTATTAAAAACATTACTGGTATATATTTACATTATAAAATTAAATAAACATGAAAAAATTACTTTATGCAATAGCGGTTTCAGCTATAATTTTTACAGGCTGTTCTAAAGATGATGAAGATCCAATAGTAAAAACTCCAGTTGAAGGAGAAATAACCGGTGATATTACAGCTAACAGAACACTAGCTTATGGTAATTACACTTTAAAAGGGTTAGTTAAGATTCAACCTGGCGTTACATTGACAATTGAGCCAGGAAGTACTTTTACTGCAGACCAAGCTGATGGGGAAGATGGATTAGTAGTGTTAAAAGGTGGCGTATTAATAGCCAATGGTACAGCTGATGAGCCAATTGTTTTTACAGCTAAAACTAAATTAGGTGGACAATGGGCTGGTATTATTATGTATGGAGATGCTCCAATTGTAAATTCTGCTACTGCGCCGGGAACTCAAACAGCAAACTCAGAAGATGGTCTTTTACAATCCTATGGTGGTGCTAATGCTACACATAGTAGCGGCTCATTAAAATATGTGAGAGTAGAATATGCTGGATTGGTATTTGCTAACAATAGTAGAGAGCACAATGGCTTTTCATTTTATTCTGTTGGTTCAGGAACGGTGTTGGAAAACTTAGTTGCATACAAAGGAAATGATGATGGATTCGAATTTTACGGTGGTACTGTAAGTGCTAAAAATTTAATTTCCTATGGCAATGGTGATGATTCATTCGATTGGCAAGATGGCTGGAGAGGTCAAAATAACACAAATTGGTTTGCTTACCAGACAGGTACTGGCAATTATGCAATGGAGATTGAAGCAAAGGGTGTAAACAATGCATTTTCACCTAAGGTGACCAATATTACCCTTAAAAGAGCAGCTAATACAGCTACTGAATCGCTAAACGAAAAACAATATGATGCTATACAGTTCAAGGCACAAGGAAATGGCGATTTTAGCAATATCAATATTGATGGTTATGCTTCAGTTGAGGCTGGTTTTGGTTCTGCCGTGCAAGTCCGTGATCTAGCAACTTATACAGACCAAGTTCTTGGTGGTAAGATTAAATTAACAAGCGTAAAAGTAACAAATACACCCGTTCTATTCCTTTCACAAAATTCTGGCGGTGCATTTACTTTAAATGCTGCTAGTTTCCCAGGAACAAACTGGGGTGTGTCTACAACTGCAACAGGTGCTGTGCTAGCTGGTGGCAAATGGGCTACAGTTGATGGTGTAAACTTATTAGCAAACTTATAGTATTAAAGATTTCTATAAGGAGATCGAATAGAAAGCAGGCTGCTCAATTGGGTAGCCTGCTTTATTTTTTAGGAATAATTTGTCGATCATTCTGTCTTGTCGCCACTTTTCTTTTTAGGCTTACTTGCCTTCTTATGTTTCTTTTTCTCATTGAAGACCATCTCCATCCAACCTTCCTGTTTAGTCTGTTCTCCAGGGCAAAACTCTGCCTTTAATACTGCAGATGGACAGAAGTCTTTATTATTGATTACAGCATTTCCTGCAAATGTTTTTTCTGAATAGTATAATGCAAGCGTAACAACACACAATGAACCTGCTGAGCTTTCAAAAATTAGCTGTTGTGCGGGATGTGTAAATGATTTGGCTTTCATCTCAATTTCAAAAGATTGTATGTCCTGAAGTTGAAATTGATCGTTTTCCAGATCAAATAATGTTACACTAAATGCTACGGTACAATACCTGGCATTGGGAGGGAATTTTAAATCCTTCGGAACTTTAATCTCTGGGAAATCTATCGTTACATTTTGCTCAGTAAGACTAACTATTGGCTGTGCAAACAGATAGTTTTTTACCGGTGACATATTGTTGAACTCAAAACCGTTTAAGCGGTTAAAGTAATCCTGACGAAAATCGAAAACTCCTTCTTTGTCAGTCGATGCCTTTTGTACAATCTGATTACATTCGCCAGTAAATCTGGAAATCATTCCTCCATCATGAAAACCTATAATTGGTTCAGCACTTCCTCTGATATAGGAGGCTAATGTGCTGGCTCTTCCAAAAACGTAAGCTGCATTATACGTTGCGGGAGTCATATCAATGAACTCCTTTTTTGATTTCCCTACAACTACTTGTTTCTTTCCTACCTTTTTAAAAATGACAGCTCCAGCTGTCCCACGAATAAATTTGCCATCAATGTAAGCCATAATGAATAGAGGTTAAGTTGAATTTATAAATGGTTAGACTATAGTTAATAATAACTGCATTATAAATATAAGTTATATCTATAGTAATTCCAAGTAATTATTTAAAAATATGGACTTACTATGGACTTAACATGGACTTACTATGGACTTACTATTTAGTATGACCGAACAAAACCTTATGTATAGCACTTGATTTAGGTTTTTCCTTATTGATTTTATCCCATAAAATAGAAAAAACTGAAGCTTATTTATGAATTGGCTCGTAAGCGTAAACAACCTTGTACGGAACATTTCTAAGATCAGTGGAAATCTGTCCAATATTCAAATCTTCTTTTTGAGGGGTAGGTTCACAGAAGGAATAGGTTTTTCCATTGTACAAGATCGGTTGGCCTATAGGTTTATCAAATTGAACGGCCATAGTAATATGAGTAGGATATAATAATGCAATCATAGGCAGGTTATAGATCTCTTTTACAAGAAAAAAGAAAAGGGCTGCCCGATCATCGCAGTCGCTGTATTTTGCAAAGAGAGTCTCCTCTGGCGACAAGCGCTTTTCTTTGCCAAAGTTCTTATCGTCGTCCTCATATAAAAAAGCATATCTGGTAAAGCGCATTAAATAATCAATCCCCTTTTTCTGTTTCATCCCCTCAAGGTTTTTTCTTAACATTGGAATAAGGGATCCGTAAGTTTCCTTGCTTAATGGTATGTTGAAATAGGATTCAAAATCAACAACAGGATAGTTGACAAAGATATTCTCGACTTCTGAGTTTAGTTTGATGTTAAAGTGATAAGTTTTATGCTTGTAATTGAACTGTACTTTCTTTTCGTAATAGTCCTCCGGCTTGAAATCAGGCATCCTCGTGACTTTATAAGAAAAGGCTTTCTTTGATTCAGGAATACTAATCATTTCGTGAGGAGGGACCTTATTAAGGTCCGCATAAGCATAATCATGACGATTTAGACACATGTACTTTTTACTCATAAACATGACAAAAGGAATGTCGGATATATCTTCATCATTGTAGACATAAAATATGATCCTGTTGTCTGACAAAGTTAGCCTGGCATCATAACCGGATTTTCCTAAAAGAAACCATTTGTAAAAGGTATAGCGTTCATAGTTGTCCTTTTTGGGACTAATAGCCTGGGCTGTTCTTCGAATCAGCTGATAGTATAACCAGTCATTTAATTGATGAGATTTCTTATATGCTAGTAAACTGTCCAGTACAGCCGTGTACTTTCCTGTATTTACCCGGTCATAGTAGGAGAGAATTTCGGTTTTGTCTAGCGCAGGATCATTTCCTACTATGATAGAAGAGTCAACTTCCAGATTAAACGTGTTATTAGAGAACTCAAAACTAATGCGATAGCTATCCCTTTGACCGTAAATAAATCCTCCTGTCATTATAAGAATGAGCGTACCGAATATTTTGAGCAGACGGTTCATAATAAGTTAATGTTGTATTTACTTTAAATATACATAGAATTAACCTGAGATGTATATTAAGCTTTTACCCTTAAAAACTTTTATAATAATCAGTAATTAACAAACCCTTAACATGACGACCATACTTTTGTGGCATAAATATTTGGTTAGTATTTATAAAGTTTAGGTTTAGTTGATACAAAAAAGCCACGATGGATGTCGTGGCTTTTTTGTTTAGAAATTCTTTCCTACCTTTTCCAACATCTCTGCTGGGATATTTTGCATGTCCACTACCAGGAAGCCATCCAGACAGTCAGAAAACTTAGGATCTATATTGAAGCAAATGATTTTTGCATTCAGATTCATGTATTGTCTTAATAAAACAGGGATCTTGATATGAGAGTTTTCAATATCAGAAATCAGGCTATCGAGGTCTTTTAGCGATTCACTACTTTCAACAAGCAAATCTTTATCAATGGCCGACAAGTCCGCTTTAAACTTGTTTTTAGGTTTTACGTAATGTGCCAGCTCATAATCGAAGTGGTTTTTGGTGATGTAATCAACTATCAGCGATTTAGAAAACTTGGAGAAGTTGTTGCTGATGCTCACCGGTCCGAACATGTACCTGTACTGAGGGTTATCCAATAGGTATTTTAAAATACCTTTCCATAGTAAGAACAGGGGTAAGGGCTTTAGCTGATATTCTTTTCTGATCCATGAACGGCCAAGCTCAATACCTTTTCTCAATAATGGATAGAATGGCTCTTTAATTTTAAACAGTTCTGAAAGGTAAAATCCTCTGCGACCCATAGTGTTTAAAATTTCATCGCCTTTACCGATACGGTAGGCACCTACAATATTTTGAAGCTCCTTGTCCCATATAAATAAGTGATTGTAATAGATGTCGTAATTATCGAGGTCAATTTTTTTATTTGTCCCTTCGCCAACTTCTCTAAAGGTAATCTCCCTTAAGCGACCGATCTCTCTTAATATATTAGGGATGGCCACTGTTGGCGCAATATATACTTCGTAGTTTTTTTCCTGCCAGACCCTAAAGCCTTCCAGTCCTTCAATCTCTTCGACAATCACATTGCGATCTGTTTCTTCGATAACCGGCTCTGGCTTTTTCTTAATTTTGAAAAGGTTGATAGGGTTAAACAACTTCTTCTCTTCTTCAAGTCCGGTACCTAATGCATAAGTCCGTGCCCTTAGAAAATCAAGTAGCTTATTGGTGTTGTTCCGGTATGATATATCTTCAATATGAATAGGCTTGCCAATCCTCACTTTTATCTTAAGTCCTTGTTTATTTAAAAATTCAGACGGAAGTTTTGCAGTCCTTAATGTCGGATGTATAAAACTCAGGATATTAAACAAAACCCCATTATTACCATGAAAGTAGATAGGAACAACAGGCAGCTTCGCCCTTGCGATCAGTTTCCCTACTACCGGGTGCCATAATCTGTCGGTAATCTCCTGTTTGTCCAGACTGAATGTCGAAACTTCTCCGGCGGGGAATATTCCGATAGGAGTTCCGCTTTGTAAAAGATCGAAGGTCGCTTTTAATCCACTTATACTTGAGGTGTGTTGTACATTTTCGAATGGATTTACTGCTACAAAGAATTCGCTCAGATTAGGAATTTTTTTAAGGATAAAATTAACCATTACCTTAGATTCTGGTCTTACCGTACATAGTAATTTTACGAGTGCAAGGCCTTCAATACCTCCATATGGGTGATTGGCTATGGCAATAAATCCGCCTGTTTTAGGTATGTTCTTAAGGTCATCTTCGTCAAAATCAATACTAACGCCTATCGTTTCCAGTATTTTATCTACAAACTCAAGTCCGTTAAAATGTTCATTTTTAGAAAAGACTTTGTTGATGTCATTTAATTTCATCATCTCCATGAGCAAAGCCGCTAAACCGGGAACACCTAGCTTATCTATTTTAGTAGCTTTTGCAAACTCTTTGGTAGTTATGATCTTCATTTAAAATCTGTTTTATAGAATGTAATGCAGTTTCAAAAATAAGACTAATATTTTTAATTTGGTTACATACCGGAAATATATGGCCTGGAATAAACATGGGCTTAATTGTGGATGCTTCAATCAGGCTTGCCTAAATTAGCTGATGCGTAAATTGTTGGATACTTATTTCGGTTTTAATAGAAAGGAATACAATGGATTGATGACTTTAGTAGCACTTATTGGGTTGACAATGCTTGTACCTTATGTATATAGTTTAATAAAAGAGGAAGAACCCATTACAGAAGCTGATGAAATGGCGATTCAGGAGTTGATATTAGCTGAACAGAAAAAGTTTTCGACTATAAATAGAAATAAAGAGGGGTTTAAAAATACTAAAAGGGATAAGTCAGTACTGTTTATTTTTGATCCGAATATAATTGGACAAGCAGATTGGGTACAGCTTGGTTTATCTGAAAAGCAGGCTTCTGCAATTGTAAGGTATAGAGAGAAAGGTGGACGATTTAGAAAAGCTGAAGATTTGCAGAAAATGTATACCATTAATGAAGCCATGTATGAAAGATTGAGACCATACATAAGAATTGCAGAGGATCATTCGGTTATTAAGGAGGATGTTGTAGGAGTTGTTAAAAAACATGTCTATGAAAAGAGGATCCCCGTTGTCATTGAAATTAATGGAGCGGATACAACTGAACTGGATAAAATAAGAGGGATTGGAATGGCCTTTGCAAATCGCATTATAAAATATAGAGACCGTATCGGGGGCTTTTATAAAAAAGAACAGTTAATGGAAGTGTATGGCCTGGACTCAGTAAAGTATATTGAAATTAAAGATCAGGTGCAGATTGATGTTTCGAGGATCAAAAAGATAAATGTAAATAAAGTTAACTTTGAGGATTTTAAATTTCATCCTTACATTAGATATAAGCAGGTAAATGCGTTAATACAATATAGAAAACAGCACGGAAATTATAGTAATATTGCAGACTTAAATAAAGTAGCCATTTTAGACCAGGAAACGATAGACCGTCTGGCAGCTTATCTTGAATTTTGAACATGATCGAATCGAAAATAAAATTAACTGTACGAGATGTAAACGATTTTCCAAAACCAGGTATCGTTTTTAAAGACATTACTCCGATATTAAAAGATCCTGCTTTATGTTTAGAGATCACGAGGGCAATGGCTGCACAGGTAAAGGGAATGGATATTGATGTTGTTGCTGGAATTGAGAGCAGGGGCTTTTTGTTTGGACCACAACTTGCTGAACTTTTAAATGTGCCTTTTGTGCCAATAAGGAAAGCTGGAAAGCTACCATATACTACGGTGCAGCAGACTTATGACCTGGAATATGGTACGGCAACCATAGAAATGCATGAGGATGCTTTGCTGCCAGGACAGAAAGTTTTGATTCATGACGATTTGCTGGCAACCGGGGGAACTGTTGTTGCTGCCTCAAAATTAGTTATGCAGCTAGGTGCTGAAGTTGCAGGATATTCATTTATAATTGCCCTCGATTTTTTAAATGGACGTTTAAGATTAGCGCCATATAGCGATAAAATTTATTTGCTGGCATCATACTAAATCGAATCAGCGTATTCTATTTTATAGATTTCCATATTTATCTGTTTTTTTGAAAAAAAAATAAATATTTTTTTTTGACCTTTTTGATTTCCCTAAAATGAAAGGGTAAGGTTAATGAACTAAATACCATTTCGTTCTACCTATAATCGGGCTTTTAAGTTGTGTTGCTGTGGTTTTATTTGATTATCATTGCCCAAATTCAAACCATAAAATATGTTCGAAACGATGGATAATTCCGTAGGCTTTAATTTTAGTATTTCAGAAAATCAGGAGATGATAAGAGGGATGGTGAAAGATTTTGCCGAAAAAAATATAAAGCCCAATCTGATGGAATGGGACGAAGCACAATATTTTCCGATTGAAGTTTTTAAGCAATTAGGTGAACTGGGCTTAATGGGTGTATTGGTTCCTGAGATTTATGGCGGCTCTGGCTTCGGTTATCAGGAGTATGTGGATGTAATTGTCGGAGTGGCAAAAGTTTGTGGTTCAGTAGGTTTATCATTGGCGGCCCATAACTCATTATGTACAGGACATATCCTTACGTTTGGTAATGAAGAGCAGAAACAAAAGTGGTTACCTAAGCTGGCCACTGCTGAGTGGATAGGAGCCTGGGGGTTAACTGAGGCGAATACCGGATCGGATGCTTTAAGAATGATGACAACCGCTGTTCTGGATGGCGATGAATATATTATTAATGGTGCAAAGAACTGGATTACCCATGGTAAATCAGGTGATGTGGCTGTTGTAATGGTACGCACAGGAGATAAAGGAGATGCTAAAGGTATTTCTGCAATTGTTGTTGAACGTGGGACACCTGGTTTTTCTGCCGGCAAAAAAGAAAATAAGCTGGGAATGAGAGCTTCGGAAACAACGGAAATGATATTTGATAATTGCCGTGTGCCTGCTGCTAATCTTTTAGGTAAGGAAGGGGAAGGTTTCAAGCAAGCTATGAAAGTACTGGATGGTGGAAGAATTTCTATCGCAGCTCTAGCGCTGGGTATTGCCAAAGGAGCTTATGAAGCTTCTGTTGCTTATGCAAAAGAACGTCACCAGTTCGGACAACCTATCGCAAGCTTCCAGGGTATCAGTTTTAAACTTGCTGATATGGCAACAGAAATTGAGGCTGCCGAATTACTGATCAGACAGGCTGCTGATTTAAAGAACCGGGGTTTACCTATGACTAAAGAATCGGCAATGGCCAAATACTTCGCTTCTGAGGTGTCAGTTAGATGTGCGACGGAAGCTGTACAGATTTTCGGAGGCTATGGATATACTAAAGATTTTCCGGTAGAGAAGTTTTATCGCGACAGTAAGCTTTGTACCATTGGAGAGGGTACATCTGAAATACAAAAAATTGTAATAGCAAGAGAAGTACTTAAAGCTTAGCTTTCTCCATTTATAAAAAAGACTATTCTAACCAAATATCTATTAAAACTGGTAAATCCGGCGTATTGAAATGATACCCGGATTTATTTTATATACCTATTATTTTATAGAAATAATACTGTCTACTACATAAGGGCTGTAACCTCTCCAGGGTAGGGAGTTGACATACTCTTTATAATGCAGTTCGAATACCTTGCCGCTATTCAGCATCATCTTTTGGGCAATGGCTTCATCACTTACAGAAAATTCAAATTCATTTGACTGAATATTTCCTGTTTGTCTGGACCGTATCCCAGATTGGATCAACTTGCCTTCATAGGTTTTAAACATGTAACCCTTTTTAACTACATAATTCAGTTCGCCAGCTTTAACGCCTTCGCCAAATACAAAGTAGTAACGGTAATAGATGAACCCGCCTAGAATAAGGATTAGGATGCCGATAGTAATGTAAATTGGTTTTTTAGATTTCATAATAGACAGATTGATGAATAAATATAGCTAAATACTTTTTCATATCAAATGAAAGTTCTATCTTTGCAATCCTAAAAACAACGAGAGGAGGTATTTTTACGTTATGATCATTATTAATATTAAAGACGGCGAATCACTAGATAAGGCGTTAAAACGTTTCAAAAAGAAATTTGAAAAAACTGGGGTGTTAAGAGAATTACGTAGCCGCCAAGCTTATGAGAAAAAATCTGTAGCTCGTCGTATACAAGTGAAACACGCTATTTATAAGCAGAACATGCAACTTGAAGGAACAATCTAGTTCTTAAAAGTTTAATATAAAATTAAAACGCCATCGATTATTCGGTGGCGTTTTTTTTTGTTTTTAAAAGACATGTATTGAATAAATATTTTGTATATTCAAAAAACGAGTAATACAAGATCATCTATGACGGTTGAACAATTTTTGACCTATTTGCAGCACGAGAAGAGATATTCTTCACATACCATACAGTCTTACAGAATAGATCTGATTCAGTTTGGTGATTTCATGTTAGAGACATATGAATTGTCTTTGCCGGAAGTGAAGTATATACATGTGAGAGATTTTATGGTGTCTTTAATGGACAATGATCTCTCTGCAAATTCTGTGGGTAGAAAATTATCAACCTTACGCAGCTTTTACAAATACCTTGTAAAGCAAAATATAATCACAGCAAATCCAATGAAGTTGATAAAAGCACCAAAGGTGCCCAAAAAGCTTCCTGTTTTTGTTGATGATGAGAAACTTGGTCTTTTGCTCGACTCTGAAGAGGTTTTCGATGACAGTTTTTCATCTATACGTGAACGATTGATAATTGAAACTTTATTTGGAACGGGGATGCGTCTGGCAGAACTCATTTCGCTTAATGATTCTGATGTCAATTTTTATGACTCCACGATTCGTGTAACAGGTAAAAGAAACAAAGAACGGGTCATTCCTATAGGCCGGATTTTGAGTGATCAGTTAAAAGCTTATATCGAATTAAAAACATTACAAAATTTTGATAACAAAACAGCACGCCTAATCGTTACTAATAAAGGAGCGGAGGCTTACCCTGAATTTGTGAGAAGAATAGTTCAGCGTTGTTTGGCATATATAACGACACAAGACAAAAAGAGTCCGCATGTATTACGACATACTTATGCAACGAGTTTGTTGAACAGGGGGGCTGATTTGAATGCTATAAAAGAATTATTGGGGCATGCCAGCCTGGCTGCCACGCAGGTGTATACACACAATTCAGTAGAAAGATTAAAAACAATATATAAACAGGCCCATCCAAAGGCGTAAAAAAGGAGGAAAACATGAAAATTACAGTTCAATCGATCCATTTCAATGCAGACCAGAAGTTGTTAGATTTTATTCAAAGGAAAGTTGATAAGCTGGATCAGTTCTTTGATCAGATCATTAGTGGCGAAGTATACCTAAAACTAGAAAATGTAGATGATGAGGCTAATAAAATAAGTGAGGTTAAACTCATTGTCCCGGGAGGTACAATGTTTGCAAAAGAACAATGTAAAACATTTGAAGAGGCAACGGATTTGGCGATAGAATCATTAAAAAAACAAATCACTAAACATAAAGATAAGACCAGAACTAAATTGAGCGAACATAAGATTTTGTTGAACGCGAATGAAGTATCTGATTATTAGATATATATTTCTTCGGTTTTTGATAATGAATTGGCAGATTTAGTTCTGCCAATTTTTTTTTGAAAATAATTTTGCTTCGTATAGAAATTCTTGTAGATTTGCATTCCCATTCAGAGAGGGCGTTGGCCCGGTAAGAAAGAGGGAAGTTCTGTGAAAGATTAATATTGTAGAAAACATTACTAAATTATAGTAATGGGTTATATAAGCCTCCTTAGCTCAGCTGGTAGAGCAACTGACTTGTAATCAGTAGGTCATTGGTTCGATTCCGATAGGAGGCTCTTTCTAATTTTAGAATTATGTTCTGAAATTGAAAGAGGGGGGATACCAGAGTGGCCAAATGGGACAGACTGTAACTCTGTTGTCGCAAGACTTCGAAGGTTCGAATCCTTCTCCCCCCACTATAATAAAAGCGGAAGTAGCTCAGTTGGTAGAGCGATAGCCTTCCAAGCTATAGGTCGCGAGTTCGAACCTCGTCTTCCGCTCAAATTGGAAAAAGAAAGCTGGGCAGTCTGCAGGCAGTTTTTTAACCTTTGTTACTGGTTAGAAAAATGCAGGCTAAGAATAAAAGCCGAAGTAGCTCAGCGGTAGAGCACTTCCTTGGTAAGGAAGAGGTCGTGGGTTCAAGTCCCATCTTTGGCTCAAAAAAAGAGATGCTTTGTGAATCTGTTATAGAAAGCAGCTGAACAAGGTTTTTCGTGTTGAAATAGTATCAAAACAAATAATAAATAAAAAGTTAACCTACTAATAAGTATAAAAACATGGCAAAAGAAAAGTTTGACCGCAGCAAGCCGCACTTAAATATCGGCACAATCGGTCACGTTGACCACGGTAAAACAACCCTAACAGCAGCTATCTCTAAAGTGTTGTCTGATGCTGGTTTGTCTGAGGCACGTTCATTTGATTCTATTGACTCTGCTCCAGAGGAAAAAGAAAGAGGTATCACTATCAATACATCACACGTTGAGTATTCAACATCAGCTCGTCACTATGCACACGTTGACTGTCCAGGTCACGCGGATTATGTGAAGAACATGGTTACTGGTGCTGCGCAGATGGATGGAGCTATCATCGTTGTAGCTGCTACAGATGGTCCGATGCCACAAACTCGCGAGCACATTCTATTAGCTCGTCAGGTTGGTGTTCCTTCATTGGTTGTATTCATGAATAAAGTGGATATGGTTGATGACCCTGAATTGTTAGAATTAGTAGAAATGGAAGTTCGTGAATTATTATCGTTCTACGAATTCCCAGGTGATGATATTCCAGTTATTCAAGGTTCAGCTCTTGGTGGCTTGAACGGAGATCCGAAATGGGTTGGAAAAATTATGGAATTAATGGATGCTGTTGATAGCTACATTCCAATTCCTCCACGTTTAACTGATCTTCCATTCTTAATGCCTGTTGAGGACGTATTCTCGATCACTGGTCGTGGTACTGTTGCAACTGGTCGTATTGAGCGTGGTGTAATCAACTCTGGTGATCCAGTTGAGATCTTGGGTATGGGTGCAGAAAATCTTAAATCAACTGTAACAGGTGTTGAGATGTTCCGTAAGATCCTTGATTATGGTGAAGCAGGTGATAACGTAGGTCTATTGTTACGTGGTATTGAGAAAACTGATATCCGTCGTGGTATGGTTATCTGTAAACCAGGTTCAGTAACTCCTCACACAGATTTCAAAGCTGAGATCTATGTATTATCAAAAGCAGAAGGTGGACGTCACACTCCATTCTTTAACAAATACCGTCCACAATTCTATTTCCGTACCACAGACGTAACTGGTGAGATTTCACTAGCTGAAGGAACTGAAATGGTTATGCCAGGTGATAACGTTACGATCACAGTTAAATTGATCAACGCAATCGCAATGGAAAAAGGTCTACGTTTCGCAATCCGTGAGGGTGGTAGAACAGTAGGTGCTGGTCAGGTAACTGAAATTTTAAAATAGTCAATACCTCCTTCGGGAAGTAGAGAATATAAAGCAAAGTACTTAGGCTTTATCGCCTGAGTACTTTGTTCTAAAGATTGCCAATTCTTAAGACAAGAATTAATATACACGGGAATAGTTCAATGGTAGAATAGAGGTCTCCAAAACCTTTGATCAGGGTTCGAATCCTTGTTCCCGTGCAAAAAGATAATTATGGCTAAAGTAGTTCAATTTATTAAAGAATCATACGATGAAATGACCCACAAGGTTACTTGGCCTACATGGGGCGAATTGCAAAATTCGGCAGTGTTGGTTTTGGTAGCTTCATTAATCATTGCGTTAGTAATATTTGCGATGGATAAAGGATCTACTTTTGTTTTAGAGACTTTTTATAAATCACTTTCTAATTAAAAGAGCTAAATGGACAGTCAGTTGAAATGGTATGTAGTTAGAGCTGTTAGCGGAAAAGAGAAGAAGGTAAAACAGTATATCGATTCTGAAATTAGCCGTTTAGGTTTTTCTCATTTGGTACCGCAGGTATTGATACCAATGGAAAAATATTATCAGATGAAGGATGGTAAAAAGATTGCAAAAGAACGCAATTTTTATCCGGGCTATGTTTTGATAGAAGCTACTTTAGATGGAGAATTAGAACACATTATTAAGAATATTAATAGTGTGATTGGCTTTTTAGGGGATAAGGGAGGAAACCCTGTACCTATGCGCCAGGCAGAAGTTAACCGCATTTTAGGTAAAGTTGATGAGATGAGCCAGCAAGGCGAAACCATGAACGTAGCTTACTATGTTGGTGAGAACGTGAAAGTTATGGATGGACCATTTAATGGTTTCACCGGCGTAATCGAAGAGGTTAACGAAGAGAAAAAGAAATTAAAAGTTATGGTTAAGATTTTCGGAAGAAAGACTCCATTGGAGCTTAACTATATGCAAGTTGAAAAAGAATAGTTTTATTTTTTTAAAACAATATCAAGATCTTAAATGTTACTTGCTTCCAACATTATAACATTGAGTATTACAAATTAACAAAAACAGAAAATGGCAAAAGAAGTCAGTGCACTTGTTAAGTTACAGATCAAGGGTGGAGCTGCAAATCCATCGCCACCAGTAGGACCTGCGTTAGGTGCTAAGGGGGTGAATATAATGGAATTTTGCAAGCAATTCAATGCTCGTACCCAAGATAAGCCAGGTAAAGTATTACCAGTTGTAATTACTGTTTATGCTGACAAGTCTTTCGAATTTATCATCAAAACCCCTCCTGTTGCTATCCAACTTAAGGATGCGACTAAACTAGCGAGTGGTTCTGCTGAGCCCAACCGTAAGAAAGTTGGTTCGGTGACTTGGGATCAGGTTAAGTCGATTGCTGAAGATAAAATGACTGATTTAAATGCATTTACTATCGAATCGGCAATGAGTATGGTTGCCGGTACAGCACGCAGTATGGGAATCACCGTTAGCGGTGATGCACCTTGGTCAAATTAATTAACAATTAACAGTTTACAACAGTGGCTAAATTAACAAAAAATCAAAAAAAGGCACATGCTAAACTAGAATCTGGAAAAACGTATTCTTTAAAGGATGCGGCTGCTTTGGTAAAAGAGATTACTACAACTAAATTTGATGCATCGGTTGATATCGACGTATCTTTAGGCGTAGATCCACGTAAAGCCAATCAAATGGTACGTGGTATTGCTACTTTACCACACGGAACAGGTAAAACTGTACGTGTATTAGTTCTTTGTACTCCTGATAAGGAAGAAGAGGCTAAAGCGGCAGGTGCAGATTTTGTAGGTTTAGATGAATATGTAGCCAAGATTGAAGGTGGATGGACTGATGTTGACATTATTATCACTACTCCTGCTTGTATGGCAAAAGTAGGTAAACTGGGCCGAGTTTTAGGTCCACGTAACCTTATGCCAAACCCTAAGTCAGGTACTGTTACTAACGAAGTTGGTAAAGCAGTAACTGATGTAAAAGGCGGTAAGATTGATTTTAAAGTTGACAAAAGTGGTATCATTCACGCTTCGGTAGGAAAAGTATCATTCCCAGCAGAAAAAATATATGAAAATGCATTAGAAGTACTTCAGGTAATTTCTAAGCTAAAACCATCTGCTGCAAAAGGAACTTATTTTAAGAGCATTCATGTTTCTTCAACTATGAGTCCTGGAATTGCAATCGAAACTAAATCAGTAGCGGGGATCTAATTATGAACAGAGAAGAAAAACATGAAGTCGTTTCGGCTCTTCAAGTGAAGATGCAGGAATTCGGTAATTTTTATATCACCGATACATCAAGCTTAACTGTTGAGAAGATTAACGCTATTCGTCGCAAATGTTTCGAAAGCGGGATTGAAATGCAAGTAGCTAAAAATACTTTGATCAAAAAAGCGATCGAAGGATTAGATGGCGATGCATCAGAAATCTTTGTTGCGCTAAAAGGTCAGTCAGCATTATTATTCTCAACAGTAGGTAATGGTCCAGCTAAGCTGATCAAAGCCTTGAGAAAAGGATCTGACAAACCACAGCTTAAGGCTGCATATATCGATTCAACAGTATTTGTTGGTGATAACCAATTAGATACTTTAGTAAGCTTGAAATCAAGAGAAGAGCTTATTGGAGATATCATCGGATTATTACAATCACCAGCTAAAAACGTTATTTCGGCATTAAAGTCTGGCGGTAACAAAATTGCAGGAATTGTTAAAACTCTTCAGGAAAGAGAAGGTTAAGGGACACCTTAAAAGTTCATATTAAATAATTATTATTACGTAAATTTTTAAAAATCTATAAAAATGGCAGATTTAAAAGCGTTTGCTGAGCAATTGGTAAACTTAACAGTTAAAGAAGTTAACGAATTAGCTCAAATCTTAAAAGACGAGTACGGTATTGAACCAGCTGCTGCTGCAGTAGCTGTTGCAGCTGGTGGCGGTGACGCTGCTCCTGCGGCTGAAGAAAAATCTACTTTTGATGTTATATTGAAAGAAGCTGGTGGTCAGAAATTAGCAGTTGTTAAATTGGTAAAAGACTTAACTGGTTTAGGTTTGAAAGAAGCTAAAGACTTAGTTGATGGCGCGCCTAAAGAATTAAAAGCTGGTGTTGCTAAAGACGAAGCAGAAGCTTTGAAAAAACAATTAGAAGAAGCTGGAGCTGTAGTTGAAATTAAGTAAGAACTTAAATTCGATATAAATTAAACGTAGACTCCGACTTTATAGTCGGAGTCTATACCTGTTTATAAACATTTCATTTAGTTTGGTTGATGGAATAGTTGAGCGGCAAACCAAACAAATAGTTTATTCTTAAACTAAATTAACTTTAGTCCATTGGCAAATAAAGTCGACCAAAGAGTAAATTTTGCACGTAGTAAGCATATCATAGATTACCCAGATTTTCTAGATGTGCAGTTGCAATCATTCAGAGAATTTTTTCAGATTGAAACTACTTCAGATAACCGTCATACAGAGGGCTTATTTAAGGTGTTTGCTGAAAACTTTCCAATCACAGATTCCAGAAATATCTTTGTTCTAGAGTTCCTGGATTATTTTATTGACCCACCACGTTATGATATACCTGAGTGTATTGACCGTGGGTTAACTTATAGTGTTCCATTGAAAGCTAAATTAAAGCTTTCGTGTAATGATGCTGAACACGAAGATTTTGAAACCATCATTCAAGATGTATATTTAGGAACCATACCTTATATGACTCCTAAAGGTACCTTTGTGATTAACGGTGCAGAGCGCGTAATTGTTTCGCAATTACATAGATCTCCGGGAGTGTTCTTCGGTCAAAGCCGTCACACTAACGGAACTAAGTTATATTCTGCTCGTGTTATTCCTTTCAAAGGTTCATGGATCGAGTTTGCTACTGACGTAAATAACGTGATGTATGCATATATCGACCGTAAGAAGAAGTTCCCTGTTACCACGTTGTT
Source organism: Pedobacter sp. (assembly GCF_041645105.1). GTDB lineage: Bacteria > Bacteroidota > Bacteroidia > Sphingobacteriales > Sphingobacteriaceae > Pedobacter. The sequence continues at coordinate 160,333 of NZ_JBAZQQ010000001.1, read as the reverse complement.
ACGTGCTATTGGTTACGATTCTGATAAAGACATCCTTGAGTTGTTTGATCTTGCCGATGAGGTGAAGGTTAGCAAATCTGGTCTGAAGAAATACATCGGCCGTAAACTTGCTGCAAGAGTATTGCGTAAGTGGGTAGAGGATTTTGTGGATGAGGATACTGGTGAGGTAGTTTCTATCGATCGTAATGAGGTAATCCTTGACAGGGATACTGTTTTAGAAGATGACCATATTGATATGATCATTGACGCTGGCGTTAAAACGATTATCTTATCTAAAGATGATGGTGCTAGCCAAGCTGATTATACCATTATATATAATACTTTACAAAAGGATACTTCTAACTCTGAAAAAGAGGCTGTTGAAAACATCTATCGTGCTTTGCGTAACGCAGAACCACCTGATGAGGAAACTGCAAGAGGTATTATCGAGCGTTTGTTCTTCTCGGATAAACGTTATGACTTAGGTGATGTGGGTAGATACCGTATCAACCGTAAGTTGAAAATGGATACTCCTGATCATGTAAAGGTTTTAACAAAAGCAGATATTATTGCTATTGTTAAATATTTGATTAAACTAATCAACTCTAAAGAAGAGGTGGATGATATTGATCACTTGTCGAATCGTCGTGTTCGTACTGTAGGTGAGCAATTATACGCTCAATTTGGTGTTGGTTTAGCACGTATGGCCCGTACCATCCGTGAGCGTATGAACATTCGTGATAACGAGGTATTTACACCAACAGATTTGATTAATGCCCGTACTTTATCGTCGGTTATTAATTCATTCTTTGGTACTAACCAGTTATCGCAGTTCATGGACCAAACGAATCCTCTGGCAGAGATTACGCACAAGCGTCGTCTGTCAGCCTTAGGCCCAGGTGGTTTATCACGTGAGCGTGCAGGTTTCGAGGTTCGTGACGTTCACTATACGCACTACGGTCGTTTGTGTACTATTGAAACTCCGGAGGGACCAAACATTGGTTTGATTTCATCTCTGTGTGTTCATGCGAAGATCAATAACTTAGGGTTCATTGAAACTCCATACAAAAAGGTTGAGAATGGTATCGTTGTTGTTGATGAACCGGTTATCTATTTATCTGCTGAAGATGAAGACGGTAAAACGATTGCACAGGCAAACGCTGCTTATGATGATAAAGGTAACTTCACCACTTCACGTGTAAAAGCACGTTATGAGGGGGACTTCCCGGTTATTGAGCCTGAGAAATTAGACTTAATGGACGTGGCACCTAATCAGATTACATCGATCGCTGCATCGTTGATCCCTTTCCTTGAGCATGATGATGCGAACAGGGCTTTGATGGGATCGAACATGCAACGTCAGGCCGTACCATTGTTACGTCCTGAAGCTCCGATTGTTGGTACAGGTTTGGAAGGTCGCGTAGCCCGCGATTCAAGAACACTGATCAATGCTGAAGGTGATGGTGTTGTTGAGTATGTTGATGCTAATGAAATCACTATTAAATATGTTAGAAACGACAGCGATCGTTTAGTTTCTTTCGAAGGTGATAGCAAAACTTATAAACTGATCAAATTCAAGAAAACTAACCAGAATACTTGTATCAACTTGAAACCAATCGTTCAGAAAGGTCAGAAAGTTGTTAAAGGTCAAGTACTTTGTGAAGGTTACGCTACTGAAAATGGTGAGTTGGCATTAGGAAGAAACTTAAAGGTTGCTTTCATGCCTTGGCAAGGGTATAACTTTGAGGATGCGATCGTAATTAGCGAGCGTATTGTTCGTGAAGATATCTTTACTTCATTACACATTGAAGAGTTTGAATTAGAAGTACGTGATACAAAACGTGGGGAAGAGGAGTTAACACCAGATATCCCTAACGTTTCTGAGGAAGCTACTAAAGATTTAGATGAGCATGGTATTATCCGTGTTGGTGCTGAGGTGAAAGAAGGTGACATCCTTATTGGTAAGATCACTCCTAAAGGAGAGTCTGATCCTTCACCAGAAGAGAAGTTATTACGTGCAATATTTGGTGATAAAGCAGGAGATGTGAAAGATGCATCTTTAAAAACTCCTCCATCGATTAAAGGAGTTGTAATTGATACCAAATTATTCTCAAGAGCTAAGAAAACTACTAAAGCTGAAGAAAAATCAGCGATAGAGAAATTAGACAAGCGTTATGAGATTGCTACTACGAATCTGAAAAATGAACTTGTTGACAAGTTGTTCCAGATTGTAAATGGCAAAACATCTCAAGGTGTATTCAACGTTTATAAAGAATTGTTGTTCCCTAAAGGTGCTAAATTTACTCAGAAGAGCTTAACTGATCTTGAATATGCTCACATCAATCCATACAAATGGACTACTGATGATGATAAAAATGATCAGATTAAAATGTTGTTGCATAACTATGGTATTCGTGTAAACGAAGAACTTGGTGCTTACAAACGTGATAAGTTTGCCATCAGTGTTGGTGATGAACTTCCATCAGGTATTGTACAGATGGCTAAAGTTTATGTAGCTAAAAAACGTAAGTTAAAAGTAGGGGATAAGATGGCTGGACGTCACGGTAATAAGGGTATTGTTGCTCGTATTGTTCGCGATGAAGATATGCCATTCCTTGAAGATGGAACTCCTGTTGATATTGTGTTGAACCCACTGGGTGTACCTTCACGTATGAACTTGGGCCAGATCTATGAAACTGTATTGGCATGGGCCGGTAAAGAATTGGGTGTTAAATTTGCAACTCCGATTTTTGATGGTGCTAAACATGACGAGGTAGAAGACTGGATCGCTAAAGCTGGTGTTCCTGCTTCAGGTAGAACCTATTTACATAATGGTTTAACGGGTGAGAAATTTGACCAGCCAACAACTGTAGGTATTATCTACATGTTGAAATTAGGGCACATGGTTGATGATAAGATGCACGCCCGTTCGATCGGACCATACTCATTGATTACACAACAACCATTGGGTGGTAAAGCCCAGTTCGGTGGTCAGCGTTTTGGTGAGATGGAGGTTTGGGCATTGGAAGCATTTGGTGCTGCCAATATTCTACAAGAGATATTAACTGTGAAATCAGATGATGTTATCGGTAGGGCCAAAACTTATGAGGCGATTGTAAAAGGCGAGAACCTTCCTACTCCTGGTGTACCAGAATCGTTTAACGTGTTGGTGCATGAGTTACGTGGATTAGGTTTAGATATTACGTTAGACTAATGTTGAAAGTTATTTTGTTGGGGTGCTTAGCATCCCAACTTTTTAAATTTTTCAACTTTCAAACAAAAGAGCTATGTCTTACAAAAAGGATAATAAATTAAAAAGCAATTTCACCTCGATTACCATTAGCTTGGCATCGCCGGAGGCTATTTTAGAGCGCTCAAGTGGTGAGGTGTTAAAACCTGAGACTATCAATTATCGTACTTACAAACCTGAACGTGATGGTTTGTTTTGCGAGCGTATTTTTGGTCCGGTAAAAGATTACGAATGTCATTGCGGTAAATATAAACGTATCCGTTATAAAGGTATTGTTTGTGACCGTTGTGGTGTTGAAGTAACAGAAAAGAAAGTACGTAGAGAGCGTATGGGACACATCAATTTGGTGGTTCCTGTTGCGCATATCTGGTATTTCCGTTCTTTACCAAATAAAATTGGATACTTATTAGGCTTACCAACAAAAAGACTTGATCTGATCATTTACTACGAGCGTTATGTAGTAATTCAGCCAGGTTTTATGGCAGAAGAAGGTATTCAGTATATGGATTTCTTAACTGAAGAGGAATATTTAGATATTCTTGATAAGTTACCTAAAGAAAACCAATACCTGGATGATAAAGATCCTAATAAATTCATCGCCAAAATGGGTGCTGAAGCATTAGAAGATTTATTAAAACGTATTGACTTAGATACATTATCATATAACCTGCGTCACCAGGCTGCAAACGAAACTTCTCAGCAACGTAAAAACGAAGCTTTGAAACGTTTACAGGTGGTTGAAGCTTTCCGTGGATCAAGATCTCGTATTGAGAATAACCCTGAGTGGATGATCATTAAGATTGTTCCTGTTATTCCACCAGAATTACGTCCTTTAGTTCCATTGGAAGGTGGTCGTTTTGCGACTTCAGATTTGAACGATTTATATCGTCGTGTGATTATCCGTAACAACCGTTTGAAGCGTTTGATCGAGATCAAAGCTCCAGAGGTAATTTTACGTAACGAAAAACGTATGTTACAGGAAGCTGTAGATTCGTTATTTGATAACTCACGTAAAGTAAATGCGGTAAAAACTGAAGGTAACCGTGCTTTGAAATCTCTTTCAGATATCCTGAAAGGTAAACAAGGTCGTTTCCGTCAGAACTTATTAGGTAAACGTGTGGATTATTCGGCACGTTCGGTAATTGTTGTAGGTCCTAACCTTAAATTACACGAATGCGGTTTACCTAAAGATATGGCTGCTGAGCTATTCAAACCATTTATCATCCGCAAGATGATAGAAAGAGGTATCGTTAAAACAGTAAAATCTGCAAAGAAAATTGTAGACAGAAAAGATCCATTAGTTTGGGATATTCTTGAGAATGTTTTAAAGGGACACCCTGTATTACTAAACCGTGCGCCTACGTTGCACAGATTAGGTATACAGTCGTTCCAGCCTAAATTGGTTGAAGGTAAAGCGATCCAGTTACACCCATTAGTGTGTACGGCTTTTAACGCGGATTTTGACGGTGACCAGATGGCAGTACACTTACCATTAGGGCACGCCGCAATCCTTGAAGCGCAAGTATTAATGCTTGCAGCACACAACATTCTGAACCCTGCAAATGGTACCCCAATTACAGTACCTTCTCAGGATATGGTTTTGGGTCTTTATTATATTACTAAAGGCCGTAGAACTGATGAAACACGTGTAGTTAAAGGTCAGGATTTTTCTTTCTATTCTCCAGAAGAGGTAATCATTGCTTACAATGAGAAGATGATCGATCTTCATGCATTTATCAAAGTAAAAGTAAATGTTAAATTAGAAGACGGTACAATCGCTAATAAATTGATTGAAACTACTGTAGGTCGCGTATTGTTTAACCAAATGGTACCGGAAGAAGTAGGTTATATCAACGAATTGTTGACTAAAAAATCTTTAAGAGATATTATTGGTGAGGTTGTTAAAATCACAGGTATGGCTCGTGCATCAAGGTTCCTTGATGACATTAAGGAATTAGGTTTCCAAATGGCATTCCGTGGTGGTTTATCATTTAACTTGCAGGATGTAAACATCCCTGTTGAGAAGCAAGCGCTATTAGAGCAAGCTTCTAACGAAGTTGATGAGGTAAGAAACAACTATAACATGGGTTTCATTACCAACAATGAACGTTACAACCAAATTATCGATATCTGGACTCGTATCAATAACAGATTAACATCATTCGTGATGAATCAGTTGTCGAGCGATAACCAAGGTTTCAACTCTGTATATATGATGTTGGACTCTGGAGCCCGTGGTTCGAAAGAGCAGATTCGTCAGCTATGCGGTATGCGTGGTTTGATGGCTAAGCCTCAGAAATCTGGTTCAGGTGGTGAGATTATTGAAAACCCGATCTTATCAAACTTTAAAGAAGGTCTGTCGGTATTAGAGTACTTTATCTCTACCCACGGTGCTCGTAAAGGTTTGGCGGATACGGCGTTAAAAACTGCCGATGCTGGTTACCTGACACGTCGTTTACATGATGTGGCCCAGGATATGATCGTTAATTCTGAGGATTGCGGTACATTAAGAGGTATGTATACTACAGCATTGAAAGATAATGAAGACATTGTTGAACCGTTATATGACAGATTATTAGGTCGTATCTCTCTACATGATGTATTCAATCCTTTAAATGGAGAATTATTAGTTGGTGCCGGACAGGATATCACTGAAGAAATTGCTAAGACAATTGAAGAATCTCCGCTTGAGGGTATTGAAATTCGTTCGGTGTTAACCTGCGAAAATCAAAGAGGTGTTTGTGCATTGTGTTATGGTCGTAACCTTGCAACTGGTAAACGTGTTCAAAAAGGAGAGGCTGTTGGTGTAATTGCTGCACAGTCAATCGGTGAGCCGGGTACACAGTTAACACTACGTACGTTCCACGTTGGGGGTACTGCATCGAACATCGCTGCAGAATCTCAGATCATTGCTAAGTTTGATGGTCAGATCGAATTTGAGAACGTTCGTACTGTAGCAACTAAAACTGAAGATGGTGATACTCAGATTGTATTAGGTCGTTCAGGTGAATTCAAGATTGTTGAGCCAGGTACTGGTAAAGTAATCATGACAAACAATATTCCTTATGGTTCATTCTTATATGTTGAGGATGGCACTAAGATCACTAAAGGTGATAGAATTTGTTCATGGGATCCGTACAACGCGGTTATCATCTCGGAATTTGCCGGTAAGATTGAGTTTGATGCAATTATCGAAGGTGTAACCTTCCGTGAAGAGTCGGATGAGCAAACTGGTCACCGTGAGAAAGTAATTATTGATACACGTGATAAAACTAAAAACCCTTCAGTAAGAATCGTTGACAAAAAAGGTGAATTGATCAGAGGATATAACATCCCGGTTGGTGCCCACATTGCAATTGATGAAGGTGATATGGTTCAAACAGGACAGATCCTTGTTAAGATACCTCGTGCAACTGGAAAAACAAGGGATATTACGGGTGGTTTACCACGTGTAACTGAACTTTTCGAAGCACGTAATCCATCTAACCCTGCTGTAGTAACAGAGATTGATGGTGTGGTAACTTTAGGAGGTGTGAAACGTGGTAACCGTGAGATGACTATCGAATCGAAAGATGGTGAGGTTAAAAAATATCTGGTTCCATTGTCTAAACACATCCTTGTACAGGATAATGACTTTGTAAAAGCAGGTATGCCTTTATCAGATGGTTCAATCTCTCCTGCAGACATCCTGGCTATTAAAGGCCCTGCGGCTGTACAAGAGTACTTAGTGAATGGTATCCAAGAGGTTTACCGTTTACAAGGTGTGAAAATCAATGATAAGCATTTTGAGGTAATTGTACACCAAATGATGCAGAAGGTTCATATTGAAGATCCGGGAGATACAACTTTCTTAGAGAACAACTCTGCGGATCGTTGGGACTTCATGATCGAGAATGACGAGATCTACGACAAAAAAGTTGTTGTTGAAGCTGGTGATTCTGAGACTGTGAAACCTGGTCAGATCATTTCATTACGTAAATTAAGAGATGAGAATTCTCAATTGAAACGTAAAGATTTGAAACAGATTGAAGTTCGTGATGCAAGACCTGCAACGGCAAGTTCTATGTTGCAAGGTATTACACGTGCTTCATTAGGTACGAAATCGTTCATCTCGGCGGCATCGTTCCAGGAAACTACAAAAGTGTTAAACGAAGCAGCAATTGCTGGTAAACGTGATAGCATGCTTGGATTGAAAGAAAACGTAATTGTTGGACACTTAATCCCTTCAGGTACTGGTGTACGTGGATATGAGCGTATCATTGTAGGTTCTCAAGAAGAATACGATAAATTATTAGCTTCGAAACAAGAAGAAGTAGATGCTTAATATTTAGATATCTTTTAAAGATCCCCCTTCTTTTTAGTTGGGGGATTTTTTTTGCCATCCACACTAAAATTTTCTCTAAGTTTGTTTTATGGAAGAACAAAACAACGATAACCAATTAAACATTGAGCTTTCTGAAGAAATCGCAGAAGGGGTATTTTCAAATCTTGCCATTATAACGCATTCAAATACTGAGTTTGTACTTGATTTTATCAGGGTTATGCCTGGCGTACCTAAAGCAAGAGTGAAATCCAGAATAATATTAACACCAGAGCATGCCAAAAGGTTGGTAGCAGCGATGTTGGATAATGTAGAGAAATATGAAGCAGCAAACGGGCGTATTAAAACGCAGGAAGAGCCTCCAGGTTTTCCAATGAATTTTGGTGGGCCAACAGCTCAGGCTTAATCTATTTTTTTACTGATGTAATTGATGACAGTATCATCTTGTCCCGGTTCAAACCAGGCGGTGCTGTCATCTCTTCTAAACCAGGTTAACTGGCGCTTGGCAAATCTTCGGGTGTTTTGCTTAATCTGATCTACAGCTTCTTTTAAACTGATATCTCCATCTAAATGAGTAAATAACTCCGAGTATCCTACGGTGTTTAGTGCGTTATTTTTTCTAAAAGGCAGTAATCCTTTAACTTCATTAAGTAAGCCCGCTTCCATCATTTTATCTACCCGCATATTTATGCGGTTATAAAGTGATGCACGATCCATATTTAATCCTATTTTAAGGATATTAAAAGATCTGACTTTTTTGTTATTAGTTAGGTGTGCTGATAATTTTGTGCCAGTTGATAAATAGAACTCCAATCCCCTTATCATGCGTTGAGGGTTCGCCTGATCAACTTTCTGATAATATTCAGGATCAAATTCACTCAACTGTTTTTTAATAGATTCCAAGCCCTCGCCAGCAAGTTGTTGATTGAGCTTTTCCCTGATATTTAAATCAGTTTCAGGCAGATCATCCAGTCCTTTACATACCGCATCAATATAAAGTCCGGAGCCACCTACCATCACAAGTGTATCGTGTTTTTTAAACAATTGTTCAATCAGCTCGATGGCTTGTACTTCAAAATCACCCGTACTAAACAGGGTTTCAATACTGTGAGAGTTGATAAAGTGATGAGGAGCAGCAGCAAGTTCTTCTGCCGAAGGCTTAGCTGTGCCAATTTCCATTTCTTTAAAAAACTGTCTTGAATCTGCTGAAATGATTTCTGTATGGTATTGCCTGGCTATAGAGATAGCCAAGGCAGTTTTTCCTATTCCTGTAGGGCCGACAACGACAATCAGGGTTTTATTTAATGCCATGATAGGCACTAATAATCATCTTCTTTATATTCCTCATCTCCGAAGTTATCATCGTCAGAGAATTCATCATCCTCATCAGCAGTCTCTTCTTCCTCAGCGTCGTCAGACTTTTCTTCAGCATTGATACCTCTTCCACCCATTGCTTCAAGTTCTTCAGTATCTTCAGGAACAAAGTCCATCTCATTTAAAAAGTCAAAATCTGTTGATACAGGATTTGAAGATACAGCCACAGCATCAAGATTGTTTTTTTCGATGATTTTTGGGGCTTCTCCAGAACTCTTTACTAAGAAAGGGTATTCGATATTAGGATCAGTATTCAGAATAATTTTAATCAGTTCTACGTGAAAGTCAAATGGACGATCGAAGTTATAGATATAATAAAATTTTTGATGAGGGTCATCAATAAATTTATTCAGTCTGGCATTCTCCATAAGCGCAACACCTCTGTCTATTTTACGCTGATTAGGCAAGTATGCAATTTCATCACCCTTTATCCAATTATCGGTACTTACAAAAAAGGACGATGATTTTTCCGTTGAATATCCGGTTGAACGATGAATTGCTTTATGTAAATCTTCAAATGTCTGGGTCGATTTGATATCTATTTCCCTAACTACTTCATCGAAATCTTCGAAAGTTATTCTAAATCTATAAATTGCCATTTTAGCCTCTTTTCTAGGTATAAAATTAAAAAATAAAATATACTTTATATAATTGTATTAACGCTTTATGGGTTGAAGTCCGAACTCCTTAGCCTTTTCGAGCATAAACTTTAATGCGTTATCGTATGTGTTTGTTATTTCACCTTCCAGAATTGCTTCTCTGATTGCATTCTTAATCAGTCCAACTTCTTTCCCTGCAGTTAACCCAAATGTTTCCATAATGTCATTGCCAGAAATTGGAGGTTGCCAGTTTCTGATCTTGTCCCGTTCTTCTACATCTTTGAGTTTTTGTTTAACCAGCTCAAAGTTATTACGGTACTTCTTTACTTTGTACTCATTTTTTGTAGTTACATCAGCATTACAAAGTAGCATCAGACTCTCAATATCTTCACCTGCATCAAATAAAAGCCTGCGAACTGCCGAGTCTGTAACCACCTCTTGTGCAAGTACAATAGGGCGTAGGTGTAATTGTACCATTTTCTGCACAAACTTCATTTTTTCATTTAATGGAAGTTTGAGTTGTGCGAATATTTTAGGAACCATTCTAGCCCCCTTATCCTCATGACCATGAAAGGTCCAGCCATGCCCCTCTTCAAATCTTTTTGTTGCAGGCTTGGCTATATCATGCAGTATTGCTGCCCAGCGAAGCCAAAGGTCTGAAGTAGATTTACAAATGTTATCGAGCACCTGTAAGGTATGATAGAAATTATCCTTATGTCCTTTTCCATTGATGATATCAACTCCGTAAAGTTGTGCCATTTGAGGAAATATAAGATGCAATAATCCAGTATCAAATAAGTATTTAAAGCCGACAGATGGTACCTCTGATAGGATAATTTTATTCAGTTCATCAGTTATACGTTCTTTAGAAACTATGCTGATCCTTTCTTTTTGCTTTTTGATAGCATTTAAAGCCTGTTCATCAATTGTGAAATTAAGTTGACTTGCAAAACGAATTGCACGCATCATCCTTAAAGGATCATCAGAAAAAGTCAGTTCAGGATCTAAAGGTGTTTTGATCAATTTATTGTTAAGATCTGCGATCCCATTAAAAGGATCGATCAGCTGTCCATAATTCTCTTTATTAAGCGATATAGCCAGCGCGTTGATGGTAAAATCTCTCCTGAGCTGATCATCTTCAATTGTTCCGTTTTCGACAATCGGTTTTCTCGAATCAGAACGGTAAGATTCTTTTCTTGCACCTACAAATTCTATTTCAAGATCCTGAAATTTCAGCATTGCTGTGCCGAAATTTTTAAATACAGCGACTTTACTTCTCAGGTGTTTGCCAGCGAGTTCTGCAAAATGAATTCCGTTTCCAAGAACAACAATATCAATGTCTTTCGACGGTCTATTAAGGAAAATATCCCTAACATAACCACCAATTATATACGCTTCGATATGATGCGTATTCGCAATATCTGCAAGGGCTTTAAAGACAGGGTGTTGTAAATGTTGTTCCATTGATGAGATTGCAAAAGTAGTAAAACTTACCTTCTAATAAAGGAAAATTGACCTCCGGGTGCTAATTTCATTATAGTTGACGGCTTTTTATTGGTTCTGAGTTCTTGTTCCCAGTCTACCACATGATCCACAGCATCTTTTATTTCATCACTGATTTCATCAAAAAACATTGGGGTGGGTACACCTGATACATTCGCAGAGGTGGAGGTAATAGGTTTGCGGAACCTTTGGATTAGCTGCTGACAGAAGTCGTGTTTAGCTATTCTTATTCCTACGCTTCCATCTGCATTTATGACATTTTTTGCTAAATTTTTTGCTCCTGGAAAAACCAATGTAAGTGGGTTTTCTGCATACTCAATCAGGTCGTAAGCAACATCGGGTACTTCATTTACATAACTTTGCAATTTAGCATCTGTATCCAATAGAATGATAAAGCTTTTATCAGCTGTGCGCCCTTTTATTTCATTTATTTTAGCAACAGCCTCTTCATTTGTAGCATCGCAGCCTAAACCCCATACGGTATCGGTAGGGTAGAGTATAACACCACCATTCTTTAAAACAGCAAGTGCTTTTTCAATTTCTGTTTTTAGCATGAGGTAAAATTACAGTTTATCCAAGAGTTTTAAGGTATAACTGCATCATTTGACTACTGATATTCTCGTTATTAAATTTTTGAACATAACTCAGGCCTTTTCCTATCATCTCTTCTTTCAGCGATGGATTTGTTAAGATCTCGTTAATGGCTTTTGATAGTGCGGTATGATCATCAGGATGCACATATAGACTATCTGGTCCGCCAGCTTCTTCAAGACAAGAGCCGGTAGCCGCAACAACGGGAACTTTGCTATATAAAGCTTCAATGATGGGGATACCAAAACCTTCAAAAACGGAAGGGTATGCAAATACCGATGCCATTTGATAAATGACGGGCAGATCAGTGAAAGGAATATGCTGAAGAAATACAATGCGATTTTGTAGGTTGAGTCTATGGATCTCATTTTCAACCAGTTTAAAATAGCTCGTTTTTTTTCCAATAACAATTAGCTTAATTTCCTCATCAATAGTTTTTAATGCCCTAACCAGTGCAATCAGGTTTTTTCTGGTTTCTATGGTACCAACATTGAGAATATATTTAGCTGGTAAATTATATTTCTTCTTTATCTGTTCTTTAACTTCCTCTGTTGCTGCTGATTTGAAACTATCATCACAGCTTTGGTAGATGACTTCAATTTTTTCAGGGTCAGTTTTATAAAACTCGATGATATCCCTTTTAGTCTGTTCGCTAATGGCAATGATGCGGTCTGCATTTTTACAAGCAGTTTTCGTTTTTATTTTATAGATAAAACGATCAATTGCACTAAAATTTTGCGGATACCTGATAAAGATGAGGTCGTGGATGGTGACTATAGACGGTATACCTGTATTGCGAATACCTATTGGAAGTTCATGGCTTAAGCCGTGAAACAAATCTATTTTGTCATTTATGAGTTGTTTTTTTATTCCCAGTGCCCGCCATAAAATGCCTTTTGTATCAGGTAATTTCAGGTGGATAGATTTGATATCAGTAAAAAAACTGATTTGAGGATTGTCTTTTACCTTGGGGGTATAAACGAAATATTGGTTTTGAGGGAAATATTTTGCCATGTGGGCAATAAGCGATCGACTATAGTTTCCTAAGCCGGTAAGGTTATTCGCTGCTCTTTTTCCATCAAAACCAATCTTCATTATATTATACTGATACATTGTTTTCTCTCAATGCATCATTAAGAGAAGTCTTTTTATCTGTTGATTCTTTACGTTTTCCTATAATTAAAGCACAAGGAACGCTGTATTCGCCTGCAGGGAATTTTTTAGCATAGCTACCTGGAATTACCACAGAGCGGGCAGGAACAATACCTTTATATTCTACAGGAGAAGGACCTGTTACATCAATAATTTTTGTAGAGGCTGTTAATACTACATTGGCACCTAGAACTGCTTCTTTTTCTACACGTACACCTTCAACAACAATTGCTCTTGAACCAAGGAAACAGTTATCTTCGATAATTACCGGAGCAGCTTGAATAGGCTCTAATACCCCTCCAATACCAACACCACCACTTAAATGTACATGTTTTCCGATTTGTGCACATGATCCCACAGTAGCCCATGTATCAACCATTGTACCTTCGTCAACATAAGCCCCAATATTTACATAAGAAGGCATCATGATTACACCCTTAGCTAAATATGCTCCGTAACGTGCACTTGCACCAGGAATAACTCTTACGCCAATTTCCTTATAATTGGTTTTTAATTTCATCTTGTCATGGAAAACAAAAGGGCCAACTTCTATTTCCTTCATTTGTCTGATCGGGAAATAAAGTATAACTGCTTTTTTAATCCATTCATTGATACCCCAGGAATTAAGTACAGGCTCTGCAACGCGTAACTCACCTTTATCTAGCTGCATGATTACAGTTTCAATTGCCTCGCAATGTTCACTATACTCTAGTAAGGTTCTGTCTTCCCAAGCGGCTTCTACTAACTTTTTTAATTCTGCTATCATGATTGATTGTATTTTTTGACAAAATAAATGAATTTTATGTATTGATCTATGTTTTCTGTGTATTTTCCTCAGGAAATTTAATAAAATTGTTATTATCACTATTTTTGGGGTGTTATGAGTGAACAGGAAAAATTAAGGATTGATAAATATTTGTGGGCAATCAGGTTGTTTAAAACCAGAAGTTTAGCAACAGAGGCTTGTAAAGCGGGGCGTGTTAAGTTTAATGGTCAGAATCTTAAACCATCAGCTATAGTAAAACCGGGTGATGTTTATCAGGTATCAAAGGGGATAGAGAAGAAAGTGATTGAGGTGGTCGAATTACTTTATAACAGAGTAGAATCGAAGATTGCGGTAACCAAGTATAAAGATATTACTCCCGAAGAGGAGACTTATGCTTTTAAATCAGTTTTTCATGCACCTACTTTAAAAAGAGACAGGGGAACAGGAAGGCCAACGAAGAAGGACAGAAGAGAAACAGATGATTTAATTGGTGGTTTGTTTGAGGAAGAGGATTAGTTCAACCTGGTCTGGTCTAATAAACGTAATCTATAAGCCTGCATTGCAGTTTTACCTAGTTTCTTTATCAATTGATAATTGGCGACAGCACCAACAGCGGCGCCGACTACAGGTAATAATTGAGCCAGTTTAGCAAGATCTATGTAATCGCGGTATTCTTGCTGGAAGGTTAGCCAGTCAAATTCTTCAGGTTTTTCAGGTAATGTTTTTAATTGATATTCCCAGTTTTGAATGTGCTGGAATACTTTTGTAGTTCCTTGTTTACTTGAAAAAGCAAGTTGAAATATGTAAAGAATATACAATCTTTCACGATAGTCTTTTACATTATAACCATATAATGAAGCAACTTCAAAGAGGAGTTTCATTTTAATTCCAATTAAGATTGGAAAATCAGCCATACTCATTAAGAACCCTCCGGCTCCCGTTATGCCACCTTCTGCCGCTCCGGTTTTGCAGTAACTATCTATCTTTTGTGAAATCAATGCTTCTCTTTGAACCAGGCTCATATCTGGGTAAGGCGTAGCAGTAGTCGTATAAGTAGAGCCATACAAAACAGTTTTTACCATTCCCTTCATTGCTGTAGTGATAGCTTGATGAACTTTTTGAGGAATATAGCTATTGATTTTTTTCTGAACGTTGTTCGTTACCTTATTCAGAAAAGAGGGTTTTTGCATCATTTCTCTTTTCCAGAATTCAAGTTCAATTCTTACTTTTTCTTCATATTTCATGGCTAAACAAAATTACAGATTATCGTAACATAAAAAGAGCCTGATCAATGATGATACAGGCTCTCAAAATTATTATGTAATGTGTTTATTTAAAATGTATAACCTAATGATAATGCAAATCCTTTGTTTTTGATTTTATCCTGATTCACATCATCCTTTAATGCATTTTGGAAGTCCATCATATACCTGGCGTTCAGGTTGATGTTTGGAGTAATGTCATAACCCAAACCTATTGCAGCGCCGGCTAATGACTTACTGAAATTTTCTGTATCCGTTGATTCTGTTTGAGGATCGTTATTTACCAAACCTGTTGATTTTTGAGAAAGCAAGAACGATACCTGAGGACCGGCAAATACAGTTAATTCAGGAGTTGCTTTATAGCCAATTAGTAATGGGATATCTAAATAGTTGACTTTAGTGTCAAATTCTCCGGTAGTTCCAAGAACTGTTTCCTTTATTTTAGCCCCTTTTTGGATATACATAATCTCTGGAAGGAAGGCAAAGCCTCCACCCATAGGTAGATCTCCATACAGCCCAACCTGAAAACCAACTTTTGAATCTGTTGAGTAATTTTGATCAGCTACCTGAAGTTTTCCCATGTTCATCAAGTTTGCACCAGCTCTGATACCGATTCTCATTTGATCATTTGCAGCTGATTGTGATGTTTGTGCGCTCGCCTTAAAAGCCAAACTGCTAACAGTTAACCCAAGACCTATAATGAATAATTTTTTCATAATTTTCTGTTTAAAATTCAATGGGTGTATTGTAATAACCATGCCAAAACTTTGAAAAATATAGAATAGAGGTAGTAGGTGTTGTGTGTTAATTGATTTGTTTTCTGATAGTTAAGTTTGTTTGTTGGAGGTTAGTGAAACTTAAGTGAAGACTGTCTAAAGGTTGTCCCAGATTTGAGACACTTAATAAGATTAATGTGAATCTCAAAAAAAAAGCCCGACCATTTAATGATCGGGCTCCTTGAAATTTTAATATTTAATTACTTTTTGTAAGCTTCGTTTAATCCGATAATTACTTCACTTGTAACATCTAAACTTTCGTCAGCAAATAGTATTGTACCGTTTCCTTTAGAATAACCCAATACCATTTTGTAGCCTTTCTTTTTTGCGTACTCTTTTAGGTAGTCAGCAACTTTATCATAAAGCTTTTCATTTTCTGCAGCTTGCTCATTTTGGATGGCTGCACCAGCATTTTGAGTGTACGTCTGTAATTCCTGTTGCTTACGTGCTAATCTTTCTTCTGTTGATGCTCTTTGGTCTGCAGGTAAAGTGTTCGCTTGTTGCTGATATTGTGCAACTTCACGTTGAAAAGCCTGTTGCTTAGAAGCCAGGTCAGTCTGAGCAGTTTTAGATTTAGCTTCAAGCTTTGTTTTAAGGTCTGTAAAGTAGTGGTATTTTGTTAACAAAGAATCCGAGTTTACATAAACGATTTTTTCGCTGTTAGCTACTGCTGTAGAATCTGTTTTTTTAACTGTAGCACCCTTGTCGTCCTTATTCTGGCACGAAGCCATAACTGAAACTATGGCTACTGCTGTAGCGATACCGCTTAATTTTAATGTTGCTTTCATTTAAGTATAATTATCTTTTTTTGTCAAATGTAGCGTTCGTTATCTCTTTTTACGCCCTTTTGCGCTCATTTGAATACCGTACGGCTTATCTTTTTATGATAAATTTCAACAAATATAAAATTTCAAAATTACTATCCTAAGGATTCTGTTTTTTAGAATGTTTTTAGGCCATTATTTGGTCAAATAGTTATCCACATTTGCCGGAAATTGACCATAATTGGTTAAATTTGAATCTTATTGTATAATAAAAAAATATGAGCGAAGAAAAGGATCCAAAGTCAAATTATTCGGCAGATAATATACAGGTACTAGAAGGATTAGAAGCGGTGCGTAAGCGCCCTTCGATGTATATAGGCGATACTGGAATTAAAGGTTTGCATCACCTTGTATATGAGGTAGTAGACAATTCAATTGATGAGGCATTGGCAGGACATGCCGACTCTATTTATGTAACGATATTAAAAGATAACTCAATTAGGGTTGAAGATAATGGCCGTGGTATCCCAACAGGGATCAATACCAAGGAGCAGAAATCAGCTTTGGAGATTGTAATGACGGTATTACATGCCGGTGGTAAATTTGATAAAGATACCTATAAGGTTTCTGGTGGTTTGCACGGTGTGGGGGTAAGTTGTGTGAACGCATTGTCTACACACTTAAGAGCTGAAGTTCACCGTGAAGGTAAAATATGGGTACAGGAGTATAATATTGGTAAACCTTTATATGATGTAAAGTCTATTGGCGATACTGATAAAAGGGGTACAATTGTAACATTTACTCCGGATGCTACTATTTTTACTCAAACTACTGAGTATCGTTATGATACTTTAGCATCCAGATTAAGAGAATTATCTTTCCTTAACAAGGGCATTAAATTAACTTTAACTGATGAGCGTGAGCTTGACGATAAAGGGGAGGCTTTAACTGAGCTTTTCCACTCTGAAGGTGGCCTGAAAGAGTTTGTTCAGTTCCTGGATGGTACTCGTCCATCATTAATTCCTGAACCTATTTATGTAGAAGGAATTAAAAACGGAATTCCGGTAGAATTAGCTTTACAGTATAATGATAGTTATTCTGAAAATGTTCATTCATATGTGAATAACATTAATACTCATGAGGGTGGTACACATATCGCTGGTTTTAGAAGAGGTTTAACCAGAACATTGAAAGCTTATGCTGATAAATCAGGTTTGCTTAAAAATGTAAAATTTGAGATCACAGGTGATGACTTTAGAGAGGGCTTAACTGCTGTTGTTTCTGTTAAAGTTCAGGAACCTCAGTTCGAAGGTCAGACAAAAACCAAGTTGGGTAACTCTGAAGTAATGGGTGCTGTGGATATTGCTGTTGGTGAAGCTTTAGGTATTTACCTTGAGGAGTATCCTAAAGAAGCAAAAATGATCGTTAACAAGGTTATTCTTGCGGCAACAGCTCGTGCAGCGGCACGTAAAGCACGTGAAATGGTTCAGCGCAAGAGTGTTATGGGTGGCTCAGGTTTGCCTGGTAAACTTGCCGATTGCTCTGATAGTGATCCTGAAAAATGTGAGCTATACCTGGTGGAGGGAGACTCTGCGGGTGGTACTGCAAAACAAGGTCGTGATCGTAACTTCCAGGCTATTCTTCCTTTGAAAGGTAAAATCCTTAATGTGGAGAAAGCAATGGAGCATAAGATCTATGAAAATGATGAGATCAAAAATATGTTTACAGCTTTAGGTGTAAGTATAGGAACTCCGGAAGATGATAAAGCATTGAATATGACGAAGCTTCGTTACCACAAAATTGTGATTATGACGGATGCTGATATCGATGGTTCTCACATTACCACATTGATTCTGACTTTCTTCTTCAGATATATGAAAGCACTTATTGAGGCTGGCTATGTTTACATTGCTGCTCCGCCTTTGTATCAAGTGAAGAAAGGTAAAGAGTTTGAATATTGTTGGAATGATGTACAACGTGATGCTGCTGTACAACGTTTAAAAGGTGCAGGTAAGGAAGAAAGTGTACATATTCAACGTTATAAAGGTTTGGGTGAGATGAATGCTGAACAGCTTTGGGATACTACATTGAATCCAGCTACCCGTACTTTAATGCAGGCAACTATAGAAAATGCTGCTGAATGTGATCATACTTTCTCTATGTTAATGGGAGATGAGGTTGCACCACGCAGAGAGTTTATAGAAAGAAATGCGAAGTACGCAAAAATTGATGCTTAAAAAAGGGTAAAAATAACCATTCTCTTCGGAGCCTGGTACCTTTTGCTGAAGGGCAAAAGCGCCTCAGGTCTCCTCTGAGAAGGTGATTTTTATTTCATTAAGATAACCAAACAGGGCCGCTGATTCAGCGGCCCTGTTTGGTTATGTGTGTTTTTACAAAAAAAAAACCTTCTCGGAAGAGACATAGGAATAATTTGCGCTTTTTCAGCGCGATTTGTTCCCGCCTCAGCGGAGAATGGTCATTTTTAGCTTCATTTTTTTGTAATTGATTACTGCATTATATTTAAGTAGCAGGTCGCCCCCTAAGATTGCTGCGATTGGACCATGTCCTAATCCCTCATAGGCTTGATTTACTGCCTCAAGATCCAACGCAACGGCTTCATAATCTTTGATGATCAGCGAGCCGATTTTTAACTTTGGAATGGTTGCCTGTAATGTGCTTGATGTGGTGAAAAGTGTAGTTGCATGTACTTCTTCTTCATTGTTTTCCAAATCTGTGATATGAGTTTCGATAAAAGTTTTATCAAAAACAGTTCTTGAAGCCCCGGTATCAACTACAGCTAATATGTTTTGTCCAAAAACAACAATTTCCACTAATAAGTGGAAACCATCGTCTTGTAAGTTTATTAAGGTGAGCGGAACAGAAATTGTTCTCATTTAATATTGTACTCCTTATCTTGTTTTAAACTAGATTCATGTCTGTTAATACTGCATTCATATTGCGTACAGCATCAGCACTTTTGTTAAATGCAGCTTGTTCATCGTCACTCAATTTAAAATCAAGGATTTTCTCAACGCCATTTTTACCAATGATGACAGGTACAACAAGTGATATATCTTTTTGTCCATATTCACCATCAAGGTAAACTCCCGACGAGATGAGTTTTTTCTCATCACGAACAATGCTTTCAACCATTGCTGCTGTTCCGGCTCCAGGGGCATACCATGCTGATGTGCCGATTAATCCTGTTAATGTAGCTCCGCCAACCATGGTTGCTTTTACAACTTTATCCTGTTGTTCTTTGCTTAGCAATTGTGTTACAGGAATGCTGTTCCAGGTTGCATGGTTGATCAAAGGAATCATTGTTGTGTCGCCATGACCACCTATCACTACTGCATTAAGGTCAGCAGGTGAACAGCCTAATTCAAGGCTCAGGTAATATTTAAATCTTGATGAATCCAGCGCACCGCCCATACCAAGAATACGGTTTTTAGGGAGTCCGGATGTTTTTAAGGTAAGATAATTCATCGTATCCATTGGGTTTGAAACCACAATGATTATGGTGTTTGGTGAATATTTTAGGATATTCTCTGTTACACCCTTTACAATATTTGCATTTGTACCAATCAATTCTTCACGGGTCATTCCAGGTTTACGTGGGAGCCCAGAGGTAATTACAACTACTTCAGAATCTGCCGTACTGGCATAATCGTTGGTAACACCTTTAATTTTAGTGTCGAAGCCTAGTAATGCTGCGGTTTGCATCATGTCAATTGATTTACCTTCGGCAAAGCCTTCTTTGATGTCTAGTAAAATAAGTTCTTCAGCTAATTCTTTTCTGGCAATATTATCTGCGCAAGTGGCGCCTACAGCGCCGGCACCTACAACTGTTATCTTCATAAATTTTATTTTTTTATGTATGTTACCTTCTGTCGAAGTTATAAAATTACCCCAGTTTAAAAAATGCTTTTAAAAACTTTATTCTTGGTTAGGGGTTTTATGATAAAGAATTTACATTTGCCAAATACCAAACAACCGGAGAGCTTATGGACAACCAACCAGTACAACGAGTAGATATTATGGCTTACGCTGGAAAGTGGTATTCTTTGTATTCTATTCCAACATTTATGGATAAACATTGGCGAAGGAAAATAGAAACGTATGTGATTCATCCTGATGGTTATTATGCTGTATTCACTACTTACAATGTTGTAGGCGAGCAGAAGAGAAAATATATCCGATCTAAACTTTTTGTAACCAAGAAGACTGGTAATGCAGTTTTTAAGGCACAACTGGTATGGCCTTTTAAAGTAGATTATTGGGTGGTTGAACTGGCGGAGGATTATTCTTATGTGGTGATTGGACATCCAAAACACGAGAGATTATACATCATGTCCCGAAAACCAGAACTGCCGAAAGACTTGCTTAAGGGGATTGTAGACCGTTGTAAAGAAAGAGGCTATAATATTAGTAAACTTGTTTCTCAGGGACATAAGCCTGTGCATCAGGAGCTCGAAAAGGAGCATGCCTAAAATTACAATTACGTTAGTCAAAGGCAGCTAAAAATCCGTATTTTTGGGGTAATCATTTTCATTTCAGAAAGCAAGAATAATTACCAGCTATGTATTTAATATTTGATACCGAAACCACAGGTTTACCACGCAATTGGAATGCGCCAATTACTGACATAGACAATTGGCCCAGGTGTATTCAGATTGCATGGCAATTACATGATGAACTTGGTAATCTTATAGAGCATCAGGATTACCTTGTAACTCCAGATGGCTTTAATATTCCTTATGATGCAGAGCGTATTCACGGTATTTCTACTGAACTAGCTGCAGAACAGGGAATCGCATTGAGCGAAGTACTTGAAAAATTCAATATAGCTTTATCCAAAGCTAAGTTTGTGGTGGGTCAGAATGTTGGCTTTGATGTCAATATTATGGGTTGCGAGTTTCACCGGATGGGCGTTGAGAGTCCTATGGCCAGCATGCCTGTATTGGATACCTGTACAGAAACCACAGCAGAGTTGCTTAAACTTCCAGGTGGACGTGGAGGTAGATTTAAGCTACCTACTCTAACTGAGCTTCACGAGTATCTTTTTGGTGAGCCTTTCTCAGAAGCCCACAATGCTACTGCCGATGTTGAGGCTACTACCCGTTGTTTCTTACAGCTGGTTAAGCTTGAGGTTTTCAGACCTGAACAACTACAGGCTGATCCAGCCTATATACAACGTTTTAAACAAAACACGCCACAAGTATTTGAGCGGGTTGGTTTAAATCACATTAACCTTAAATCAGCTTCTGATGAAATCAGAAAGCGGTTACAGCAAACAGAAGTCCCCAAGGTTTCTAAAAGTACACTTAATGAGAATAAGCGAGAACTTGCTTCGGCAAATTTCGTGCATTTGCATAACCATACGCAGTTTTCAGTACTGCAATCTACCATCAACATCCCTTCCTTGATTAAAGCGGCTGCAGGCTTTAAAATGCCAGCTGTGGCCATGACTGATCATGCCAATATGATGGGAGCCTTTCATTTTGTTGCACAGGTTCTTAACCATAATAAAGGAGTGGAAGCAAGAAATGAGGCTGCTAAGGCCGAAGGAAAAACTCCTGAAGAAACAATTATTAAGCCTATTGTAGGTTGTGAATTCTTTGTGTGTGAGAACCATGAAGATAAAAGCAGGAAAGACAATGGCTACCAGGTCGTATTATTGGCCAAAAATAAGGCAGGTTACCATAACCTGGCTAAGATGTCATCCATAGCTTATACAAAAGGATTTTATTATATTCCAAGGATAGATAAGGCAGTTATCGAACAGTACAAGGATGACATTATTGTATTGTCTGGTAATCTTTATGGCGAGATTTCGAGTAAACTATTGAATCTTGGTGAAAAACAAGCTGAAGAAGCTTTGTTATGGTGGAAATCGCAATTTGGTGATGATTTTTATGTGGAACTAATGCGCCACAGTCAGGAGGATGAAGATATTGTAAATACCTCACTGGTTGCCCTGGCTAAGAAACATGATGTTAAGCTGATTGCTACCAACAATACTTATTATATCAATAAAAAGGATGCCAATGCACATGATATTTTATTGTGTGTAAAGGATGGTGAGAAACAGGCAACTCCTATTGGTAGAGGTAGAGGTTTCAGGTTTGGATTACCCAATCAGGAATATTATTTTAAGTCGCCTGATGAAATGAAAAACCTGTTCACAGATCTGCCTGAGGCTATCGTGAATATACAGGAAGTTGTAGATAAGATTGAGATCTATAAATTAGCAAGGGAAGTGCTCTTACCTAAATTTGATATTTCAGATGAGTTCCTTGTAAAAGAAGATGAGGAAGACGGAGGTAAAAGAGGGGAGAATAAGTACCTGCGACATTTAACTTATGTCGGTGCTAAAAAACGATATGGAGAAATCACACCAGAGATCACTGAGCGTTTAGATTTTGAACTTCAGACGATTGAAAAAACAGGGTACCCAGGTTACTTCCTTATTGTACAGGATTTTATTGCAGAGGCCAGAAACCTTGATGTTTCTGTTGGTCCGGGAAGGGGGTCTGCTGCAGGGTCTGCAGTAGCATATTGTTTGGGGATCACCAATATTGACCCGATTAAGTATGATTTGCTTTTTGAGCGTTTTCTGAATCCCGACCGTGTATCCATGCCGGATATTGATATTGACTTTGACGATGAGGGTCGTGGCAGGGTTATGGATTATGTAATCAAGAAATACGGAGCAAATCAGGTTGCCCAGATTATTACCTATGGTACCATGGCTGCCAAATCATCTGTTAAGGATACAGCAAGAGTGTTGGATCTGCCATTGTTTGAAGCTGAGAAAATAGCGAAGCTCATTCCAAACATGAAGCTGGCAAAGATCTTCACACTAGATGAAGCTAAACTTAAAGAAGCGTTACGTGCAGATGAATATGAGAAGGTTCTGGAGCTTAAAAACCTTGCTGGTGCAAAGGATCTTGGTGCTAAAACACTGGAGCAGGCTCAGATATTAGAAGGCTCGTTAAGGAATACAGGTATTCATGCCTGTGGGGTAATTATTACCCCTAGTGATATTACCAATTTTGTTCCTGTTGCTACTGCAAAAGATTCAGATTTATATGTTACCCAGTTTGACAACTCGGTAGTTGAAAGTGCTGGGTTATTGAAGATGGACTTTTTAGGGTTGAAAACATTAACGCTGATTAAGGACACAGTCAAACTGGTTAAACATAGACATAATATAGATCTTGATCCGGATAATTTCCCGATTGACGATGTGAAAACTTACGAGCTTTTCCAAAGAGGTGAAACCATCGGGATTTTCCAGTACGAGAGTACAGGGATGCAGAAATACATGAAGGAGTTAAAGCCTACTGTATTTGCCGATTTAATTGCGATGAATGCTTTGTATCGTCCAGGCCCACTAGAGTATATACCAAGTTTTGTTCGTAGGAAAAATGGTGAAGAAGAGATTACTTATGATTTAGATGCCTGTGAAGAATATTTAAAGGAAACTTACGGAATTACAGTTTACCAGGAGCAGGTAATGCTTTTGTCCCAGAAACTTGCAGGATTTACTAAAGGTGAGGCCGATGTTTTACGTAAGGCCATGGGTAAAAAGCAAAAGGACGTACTGGATAAAATGAAGCCTAAGTTTGTTAAGCAGGCAGCGGAAAAAGGTCATGATGCAGCAAAGCTGGAAAAGATATGGAAAGACTGGGAGGCGTTTGCATCTTATGCTTTTAATAAGTCACACTCTACTTGTTATGCCTGGATCGCTTATCAAACAGCATTTTTAAAGGCACATTTCCCAGCGGAATATATGGCTGCCGTTTTATCAAACAACATGAACGACATTAAGCAGGTTGCATTTTTTATGGAAGAATGTAAGCAGATGGGAGTTCAGGTGTTGGGTCCTGACGTAAACGAGTCGGGTACAAAATTCTCTGTAAATAATCAGGGAGAGGTTCGTTTTGGTCTGTCAGGTATAAAAGGGGTAGGTGAAAAGGCCGTAGAGAGTATCATAGAAGACCGTAATGAAAAGGGCATATATAAGGATCTTTATGATTTTGCCAGGCGGTCTAATACCAGAACTGTTAACAAGAAAGCGTACGAGAGTTTTGTGTATAGTGGGGCTTTTGATTGTTTCGGTTACCATAGGGCTCAATATTTCTTTGTTGGTATTAACGACAAACTGAATGGTATCGAGAAGGTGATCAAATATGCAAACGACTTCCAGAATAATGAGTCTTCTTCACAGTCATCATTGTTCGGTGGTTCTGTAGCTGACCTGATTCTGGAGCCAGCTTTACCTGTGTCACCTGAATGGAGTTTAATAGACAGGCTGAAATGGGAAAAGGATGCTATTGGTATCTTTTTATCAGGGCATCCGCTAGATAACTATAAACTTGAACTGAAGGAGTTTTGTCAGAACAAGGTTAGACATCTGGCATTGGTGAATAAGATTAGGACTGGAGATACTAACGAAGAAGTACTTGCAGAGTTTGAAACGATAAAAAACCGCGAGCTTGTGGTGGGTGGATTGGTAGTTATTGCTGCACAGCGTATGACCAAGACAGGAAAGCCTTTTGGTACCATGGTTTTTGAAGATTATGATGATACTTGTGAGCTTGCTTTATTTGGAGATGATTTTATCAAGTTTAAACAGTTTTTAACAGATGGATATTTTCTTCAGATTCGTGGCAGAGTAGGTGAACGTTTTAGAAAAGAGGGGGACTGGGAGTTTAAAATCACCTCGATCAACTTGCTTTCGGAATTGAGAGACAAACTGGCTAAGAGTGTGACCATACAAGTTCCCATAGAGCGTGTCACAGACGATTTTATGAGTCAGGTACTGGCTATTTTAGAGAATAATAAGGCTACTACAGAGCAGCAGAACTGTCAATTGTTGTTTGATGTATACGATCGCGAACAGAATGTCGTAGTTAAATTACCGTCAAAGTCTATGAAGATCAATCCTACGAATGATTTTTTACAGCAGCTGGAAGCTTTAAACGTAAGTTCAAAGTTGAACTAATGTCATAATGGCATTAGCCGGATAGATGGCATTACAATTGATGATATATTTGTAGTCTGCAAGAGCTACACGGTTATAAAGCAATCCTGCTCGGCAAACTAAATTAGAGAACTAATATAAAAAAATAGAATTATGGCTTTAGAAATCACAGATGCTAACTTCGAGGAAGTTGTGTTAAAATCAGATAAACCCGTTTTAGTAGACTTTTGGGCAGAATGGTGTGGTCCATGTCGCATGGTAGGTCCTGTTGTAGATGAAATTTCAAAAGAATACGAAGGAAAAGCGATTGTAGGTAAGGTTAATGTTGATAACAACCCTCAAATTTCTACTCAGTTTGGTATCCGTAACATCCCGGCTTTATTATACTTTAAAAACGGTGAAGTTGTAGATAAACAAGTTGGTGCTGTGCCTAAATCAGTACTTGCTCAGAAATTAGATAAACAGTTGTAATAACTTATATCATAGCAATAAAAAAAGCGTTCATAACATTATGAACGCTTTTTTTATATTTACACTATGCAGTCGCCCATTGATGAACAAAGCTTACATTTTAGTGCCAACCTTGAATTGCTTGCGCGGCAGGTAGTAGAAGGATTTATTACCGGTTTACATAAAAGTCCGTTTCATGGGTTTTCAGTTGAGTTTGCAGAGCATAGACTTTATAATGTTGGTGATAATGTTAAAAATATAGACTGGAAGCTTTTTGCACGCACTGACAAGCTGTTTAGCAAGCGCTACGAGGAAGAAACGAATCTACGGTGCCAGTTCATAATAGATGTATCCTCATCAATGTATTTTCCATTAAAGGAATATAATAAGCTTAGTTTTTCTGTACAGGCTGTCGCCTCGCTCATTTATCTGTTAAAAAGACAACGCGATGCTTTCGGGCTTAGTTTGTTTACAGATCATTTGATATTGAATACTCAGGCCAAATCTACAACAACACATCAGAAATTTCTATTTGCAAAGCTGGAAGAGATTTTAAAGACAGAGCAACTAGATGTGCGGACAAATCTTGAGCAAGCCTTACATCAGGTTGCAGATTTAATTCATAAGAGATCTTTGGTTATCGTATTTAGTGACATGCTGAGTACAGTACAAGATGAGCGTCATATCGATGGATTGTTTGCCTCCTTGCAGCACCTTAAATTCAATAAACATGAGGTTGTGATCTTCAATGTGACAGATAAATCAAAAGAGGTTGAGTTTAATTTTGAGAACCGTCCGTATGAGTTTGTAGATATGGAAACCGGCGCAGTGTTAAAAACACATACATCAAAAGTTAAGGACGCATATCTTGCCAGGGTGCAGGAGTACCGGCAACTTATTCAGCTGAAATGCATACAATACAAAATAGATATGGTTGATGCGGATATTGCGCAAGGATTCCATCCAATACTTCAGGCATACCTGATTAAACGGCAAAAAATGAGTTAGTATTTATCAGTTATTTCTAATTTCTGGCTATTGCTTCAATATTTTTCAGAATTATACTACAAGCCCATTCAATTTCAGCTTCTGTAATTATAAGTGGTGGTACCACACGCATGGCATTGCTGCAATGCAAGAACCAATCGCTGATCAGTCCATCGGCAATACAAGCATCAATAACCTTTTTGTTGATTTCGAAATTTTCGAAGGCTATACCCATCATAAGTCCAATACCGCGGACTTCTTTAATTGCCGGGTGTTTCAATAATTTTTTAAAGAGCAATCCCTTTTCTGTTACACCAGCTACAATATCATCATTTAATATGGTCTGTAAAGTAGCTAAACCGGAGGCGCAGCTTACGGGGTGACCTCCAAAAGTAGTAATATGTCCTAATATAGGGTTTGTTGCCAGAGAGATCATGATCTCTCTGGAACTGATAAATGCGCCGATTGGCATTCCTCCACCAATTCCTTTGGCTAATAAAAGTATATCTGGAACGACGTTAAAGTGTTCAAAACCGAACATTTTTCCTGTGCGACCAAATCCACATTGGATTTCATCAAGTACTAACAGTGCTCCTGTATCTGTACATTTTTTTCTTAGTGCCTCAAAATAAGCCTGATCGGCTACTCTTATACCTGCTTCACCCTGAATAGTTTCAACAAAAACAGCAGCTGTATTTGAGGTAATCAGATCTAGGTCTGGAAGAGCCCCATAGTTGATAAAGCTAATTCCTGGTAAAAGAGGTCTGTAGGCTTGTTTAAATTCTTCATTCCCCATTAAGCTTAGTGCACCCTGGGTACTGCCATGATAGGAGTTATAACAGGCAATGATTTCAGATCGGTTAGTATATCTTTTGGCTAATTTCATAGCTCCTTCAACAGCTTCAGCTCCTGAATTAACGAAATACGTACAATTTAAGTTAGCGGGTAATACATCAGCAAGTGCTTTTGCAAAATTTACCTGGGGACTTTGTACAAATTCTCCGTAAACCATGATATGCATATAACTTGCAGCTTGTTCCTGTACAGCAGCTACCACTGCCGGATGACAATGGCCAACATTACTTACTCCAATGCCGGCAATTAAATCCATATACTTTTTGCCCTGGCTATCATAAAGATACATGCCATTGGCTTTATTGAATTCTAAAAGAAGAGGTTCAAGAGTAGTCTGGGCGTTATGTTGTAAAAATAATTGGCGTTGTGTAAGCATTGCCAAAAATAAGAATTAATTCTGTCTTGCTTGCCCGCTATTTCTGTATTTGGCCAGTAATTCCCGTTTGAATGCTTCCTGGGCTCTATAATATTTACCAACTATTTTAATTGGCAGACTTGATTTTAATTTATAATAATATTTCTTATCAAGATTTAAATCACGTTGTTTAAAACTGAAGTCGTTAGTGATCAATGCTTGTATTTCAGTGTCTGACAGCTCCTCAATTTCTGTGATTTTTCTAAAGCTGATCATTTTCTGTGCACGTTCTTTACGCAACGCTTTCTGTTCTTTCTGCCAATCGTTATAAATAGGCCAGAAAACCTTAGCTTCTTCAGCTGTAAGGTCAAGTTTCTGCGTTAAATAGGCAATTCTGTAGGAATCAATTTCATTATTGCGTTCGCCCCCCCGTTGTGCCATGGTGATAGTAGGAAGAAGAAAGAGCATAACGATGATTAGATGTTTCATTTGATGATGTTTATAAACCCGATACAATATCACTCTGTGTATAATTATTAAGGATATAGGTTTCCAAAGCTATATCAGAAGCGCTTTTTTTTGCCTGATCTAGGTTATTTGCTTCAATATGATCAATTATAACCTGTTCATCTATATCGTATAACATTTGTTCAGTTGGTAGATCTGAATAAATAGATTTAGTAGGGTGATCTTGTGCTTCATAAAAGTATAAGCCAGCTGCACTTAAAATAATAAAACAAGCTGCTGAAGCATATTTTAAGATATTAGAACGGAA
This sequence comes from Pedobacter sp., assembly GCF_041645105.1. GTDB lineage: Bacteria > Bacteroidota > Bacteroidia > Sphingobacteriales > Sphingobacteriaceae > Pedobacter. The sequence continues at coordinate 131,585 of NZ_JBAZQQ010000001.1, read as the reverse complement.
TAACCTGACAATTTTGGCTGGTTGTTTCTTGTTGTTCTCATTAACTGTTTTAGATAATATATTAGACTGCAGCTGCTCAAAATAATTAGCAGGAACAGTAGGGTATTCATTTATAGGCGCGACTACTTTTAACCGATCAGCAAGTATTTCTGTATTGATTGCTTGTGTAAGACCTTCAAAATAGTTAACAGGAGTATTAAAGCCTGTATCAGCGGTTCTGGATTTTAATTTTTCCAGAAATATGCCATTCTCAATTTGAAGAGGTAATTGGTCAAAATATCCTTCAGGTACAGAAAAAGAATGATCGTTATTTTCTACTTTATTATCCATCTCAAGTATATTGATGCATTATAAGCCAAAAGGTTTAAAAGGTAATGTCTTCATTTAGCATAAAAGTTTCAATTTTCTTAACTGCGATGTGAAAAGAGGCTTTTAGTGCGCCAACACTGGTGCCGGTTATTTCCGAAATCTCTTCATACTTTAATTCGTCAAAATATTTCATGTTAAAAATCAGACGCTGTTTTTCAGGAAGCGTGAGTAATGCCTGCTGAAGTTTTAGCTGAACTTTGTCCCCGTTGAAATGTGAAGAAGCAACAAGCGTTTCTGCTAGTTCTGACGAAACCTCATCTAAAGGAGTATTATTCCTTTGTTTCTTTTTGTTAAGGAAAGTAATGGTTTCATTTGTAGCAATTCTATAAATCCAGGTATAAAGCTGGGAGTCGCTACGGAATTTTTCCAGGTTCTTCCATACTTTAATAAAAGTATCCTGAACCAGGTCATCAGCATCATCATGATCAATTACCAGGCGTCTGATATGCCAGTAAATTTTTTGCTGATACTTATTTAGAAGCAGGTTAAAGGCTTCATCACGAGTTTTTAAGTTTGCAAACTTTTCTAAAATCTCTGAATCTTCAACCTGCTTCATTTATTTTTCTTTAGTCTTTGTTTCTAAATCCTAAGATTTAGCTCTTTTGATTACTTTTTGAGCGGCTTCAACAATGTTAATACTGTCTAAACCGTATTTAGTCATCAATTGATCTGGAGTACCACTTTCGCCAAAGCTATCATTCACGGCAACAAATTCTTGTGGTGTTGGTAATTCTGTAGAAAGTAATCTCGCCACACTTTCTCCTAAGCCCCCAAATTTATTATGCTCCTCACAAGTAACCACACAGCCCGTTTTCTTTACAGATTTCAGAACTGCCTCTTCATCTAAAGGCTTAATGGTGTGGATGTTGATGATTTCAGCATCAATGCCAAGTTCAGCAAGTTTTTCGCCAGCTTCAATTGCTTTCCAAACCATGTGGCCGGTAGCAATGATGGTTACATCTTTACCTTCATTTACCATCCATGCTTTTCCGATTTCGAATTTCTGATCAGGATCAGTAAATACAGGGATTACTGGTCTGCCGAAACGTAAATATACTGGGCCTTCGTATTCAGCAATTGCAATAGTCGCAGCTTTAGTCTGATTGTAATCACAAGTGTTAATTACCGTCATACCCGGAAGCATTTTCATTAAACCTATATCTTCAAGAATCTGGTGAGTAGCACCATCTTCACCTAATGTTAAGCCAGCATGTGAAGCACAGATTTTTACATTTTTATCAGAGTAAGCTACCGATTGGCGGATCTGATCGTAAACCCTTCCTGTTGAAAAGTTTGCAAAAGTTCCTGTGAAAGGAATTTTGCCGCCAATTGTTAAACCAGCTGCAATACCAATCATATTGGCTTCGGCGATTCCTATTTGGAAAAAACGTTCAGGAAATTCTTTAATAAAGGCGTCCATTTTTAAAGAGCCAACAAGGTCAGCACAAAGTGCTACAACTTCAGGGTTCTTTTTTCCAGCTTCAAGCAAACCTGCGCCGAAACCAGAACGAGTATCTTTTTTTTCAGTATATGTATACTTCTTCATGCTTAATAATCTTTAAGGGTACTACTTAATTGAGCTAATGCTGCGGCAAGTTGTTCGTCATTCGGAGCAACACCGTGCCATTTGTGCGATCCCATCATGAAATCAACACCAGCACCCATTTGGGTACTCATTAAGTTTAAAACTGGCTTTCCTTTACCTGTTAACGATTTGGCATAATGTAAAGCCTTAACAATGGAATCCATATCATTACCATCTGAGTTAATTACATGCCATCCAAAAGCTTCAAATTTAGCTTGAAGGTTTTCCAGCGACAAAACTTTTTCAGTTGGTCCGTCAATCTGTTGGCCGTTATAATCAACAGAAGCAATCAGGTTGTCTACCTTGTTGTGAGGAGCATACATAATGGCTTCCCAGTTTTGTCCTTCCTGCAATTCACCATCACCAAGTAATATATATACTGTAGACTGATCTTTATTTAATTTTTTAGCTTGCGCTGCACCAATAGCTACAGACAGACCTTGCCCTAAAGATCCAGAAGCAATCCTGATACCAGGTAAACCTTCATGAGTAGTAGGGTGGCCTTGCAACCTTGTGTTTAGTTTTCTGAAAGTAGCCAGCTCACTTACATCGAAATATCCTGATCTTGCTAAAACACTGTAAAAAACAGGAGAAATATGTCCGTTCGAAAGGAAGAATAAATCTTCTCCTTTTCCGTCCATTTTAAAATCAGTAGAGTGGTTCATGATTTCAAAATACAATGCAGTCATAAAATCTGCACATCCCAACGATCCTCCCGGGTGACCCGATTGGCAGGCATGCACCATTCTAACAATATCCCTTCTTACCTGAGTGGCGATATCTTCTAATTCATTTATTTTATGTTTCATTAATTGGGGTTGTTGATTAATACGACAAATGTAATTAAAAATATGTTGAGGGGAACATTTATGCTTATGTTCGATGATCTGAAACAAATTAAACAAACGTTTGCGCTAAAAAAGTTAAATAAGTATGTAATTCAATGAAAATTTATATTTTTAGAGCTTGAAGTTTTTAAAATAGTTAAACAAGTTATTCCACACATAAAACAAAACCTTAAACTTAAACCATGAATTCTACTCAACCTCAAAACAGAACGGCCTTATTGCCAATGGTAATCTGCTGTGCATTGTTTTTTATCTTGGGCTTCGTTACCTGGGCTAATGGCTCTCTTATCCCATTTGCAAAAAGAGCATTTAATCTCGAAACTGACTTACAGGCATATTTAGTGACATTTGCATCTTACATTGCTTACTTTTTTCTTGCCATCCCTAGTTCGTGGATCATAAAAAAAATCGGCTTTCATAATGGTTTAGTATCAAGTTTGGTAGTTTTGGGTATCGGATCTTTATTATTTGTTCCGGCCGCAGAAAAAAGTAGTTATACGCTTTTCTTAATTGCAATATTTGTTCAGGGCTCAGGTATGGCCTTGTTACAAACTGCCGTGAATCCTTATTTAAGTATTATTGGGCCAATAGATAGCGCTGCTCAACGCATTTCAATTGCTGGATTTTGTAACAAAACAGCCGGTATTATTGCGCCTGTTATACTTAGCTCCCTGCTTTTAAAAAGAGCTAATGCATCTGAGGCAAGGTTATTAGAAGCTGTCACTGAGGTAGAGAAACAAACTATTTTAAATGAATTGCTAGATCAATTGCATGCACCATATATAGCATTGGCCGTTGCTTTAGGTGTATTTGCACTGATTCTTAAATTTGTGAAACTACCGGAAGTAAATGTAGATGAGGAAGAAGTTACGCATGATGCACATACAGACGCTAAAAGATCAATATTTGATTACCCACATTTATTTTTAGGATCACTAGCCATATTCTTTTGTGTAGCCGTAGAAGTAATGGCGGGAGATATTATCGGAACTTATGCAAGGGAATTAGGTACAGTTCCACATGTCTTTAGAGATAATGCCACGGCATTTACTTTAGGTTTTATGTTGTTGGGTTATTTAATAGGTATTTTAACTATCCCTAGATTTATAAGTCAACAAGCCGCACTTAGGGTTTGTACTTCTGTTGGTATTTTATTTACAGTACTTTCTGTATTTACAACAGGTGTAATATCTTTTTGGTTTGTTGCTTTGCTAGGTCTGGCTAATTCATTAATGTGGCCAGCTATTTTCCCATTGGGTATTAAAGGCTTGGGTAGATTTACGAAAACAGGCTCGGCCATTATGATTATGGGTATTGCCGGGGGTGCTATCTGGCCATTGGTGTATGGGTTTATGAAAGATAAATTACATATCGATTTCCAACACGCATTTTTATATGCAATGTTACCAGCTTATTTATATATCGTTTATTTTGCTTCTGCAGGACACAAAGTTGGCAAAAAGGCATAAGACTATCAAGACTATCTTCATGTAATTGAAGGCAAAGGAATAGCTTAAGGGCTATTCCTTTTTGCGTTTAATGGGAGCCGTATTTTTGAGTTGAACAAAATGAATAGCGTTAATGGCTTGTGTATTAACTAATTTTATCCTAATTGTTAATCTACAGGGGGTTTAATAAATTTAACGCATTACTATTTATGTTCATTTCTGGTTTACTTCAGGGGCTGAAGGATATAGGAATTTCTAAAAGACTATATACTTCAATTGGATCCATTATTTTATGTGTCGTATTAGGAGTGTGTATGTTGATCTTTCCTACTGGGGCCTTTTCCATAGCTATAGTTGTAGTATTTACACTTGCTGGACTATTTGCTGCCTTATCTATACTTTCAGTGATTGCAGCGCTTAAGACTGGATTTGAACAGGTAGCGCTTAGGATGCAATTCATTAAAGAGAAAGAAGAGTCCGGTCCGCAAGATATCCATTCAAAAAATGAGTTTAGTATGCTGACCTCCAATTTTAACCAGCTTGCAGATCAGTTTGCAGAGAAGTTAAAGCAAGTTGGTTTACTCCAGGTAGAGCTTGAAAAGGAACGGTTGAATGCTGAACGTAATGAGTGTGCAAAGGATTATTTTCTGGTCAATATGAGCCATGAAATCAGAACACCTATGAATGCAATACTGGGCTTTGCGGACTGTCTGCAGCATTCTTTAAAAGATAGGGACGACCTTAAATCTGTGGGTATGATTATTAGGTCGGGTGAAACTCTATTGGCTACTTTAAATGATCTTCTTGATTTTGTAAGTATACAAACCGGGGATCTTGGTTTTTCGCCCTCTGTTTTTAATCTTAAAGATACCATTCATGCCATGGTCCTGCGCAATGAGTCGTATGTTAAACAAAAGAAAATACGAATAAACTATACTATTGATGAAGATATACCTGAATCTATTTTTGGTGACCCAGCCAGACTTACTCAAATTCTTCAGAACCTAACCTCAAATGCAATTAAGTTTACTGATATGGGTGGTGTACTTATTTCCGCAAGACTAATGGAGGATCACAAAGACCATGTTATTATTGAGTTTAGAGTTCATGACACTGGTATTGGTATTGACGTAGATATGCAGGAGACTATATTTAACCCTTTTGAACAGGGAGTGAGTAATATGCAACGTAAATTTGGGGGCACAGGAATCGGGCTTAGTATCGTAAAACATTTAACAGCAATTCAGGATAGTGAAATAGAGGTGAAAAGTCAGCTGGGTGAGGGCTCTGAGTTCTATTTTAGTTTATCTTTTCTTAAATCACATGCAGGTGGACATTTAGAGGAATTTAACAGTTTAGATTCCTATGAGAATGATGCGTCAGACTTTGGTAAAGATGTTCGTGTGTTGATTGTTGAAGATAATATGATGAACCGTGAGCTGGTGATTAAATTACTGCAGAAAAAGGGGTACAAGACCTTTACGGCAGAAAACGGGAGATTAGCCCTGGATAAATATGAGTACTCAGATTATGATATTATTTTGATGGATTTGCAAATGCCTGAAATGGATGGTTATGAAACTACACGGCATATTCGTAATATGAAATCTGGTAAAAAAGATATTCCTATTGTAGCTATGACTGCCCACACTATTAAAGGAGAGCAGGAGAAATGCCTGAGCATCGGAATGAATGACTTTATATCAAAACCTTTTCAAGCTAAAGAGCTATATGAAAAGGTCAGAAAGCTTGTCAGCGCTAGCAAAAATACAATGTTAAAATAAAATATGCCTTTCTAATAAGGCATATTTTAGTGTTATTTGTCGAGTAATTCCAGAACCTGAGCGGTTGGATTCTTAGAATCAACTTTCTTTATGATGTGAATGATATCACCATTTTCATCAATGATAAAAGTAGTTCTGTGGGTACCCATATATTTTTTTCCATACATGTTCTTTTCTCCCCAGACTCCATAATCCTGTACAATTTTCTGATCTGTATCTGCAAGTAATGTAAAGGGCAGATCGTATTTAGTAATGAACTTCTGATGTGATTTTTCATCATCCACACTTACACCTAAAACAACAATACCTTTGGTTGTAAGACCTGCGTAATTATCTCTGAAATCACAAGCTTCTGCTGTACATCCCGGCGTGTTATCTTTAGGGTAAAAATAAAGAACTACAGTTTTTCCTTTAAACTGCTCCAGGCTTACCGCATTGCCGTTCTGATCTTTCGCAGAAATTGCGGGGGCTTTCTGACCTTCTTTTAATTCGCTCATAATGCTATTTGTAAAAAGTAATTGAATAGTTTTTAATGTTGTCTTTCATGTCCGTAACAATAATTTCCAACGTATGTTTTCCAGGGGCCGTACTTTCATCAAAAGTATGCCATAAGGAGGCCGATTTGGTGTCAAATTCCATCAATATCCACTTGCCATCAATATATCCATTAAAGTTTTTAATCCCCGAAAGGTTATCTCTGATTTTGAATGACATTTTACTGATGCCAGCCATGTTTTTGCCATTTTCTATGTTAACTGGTGTAATGGTAGGAGGGATGGTGTCAATAGAGATGAAAAAACTACCAAAGTTACGCGGTTTGGCTTTCACATATCCATTTTCAAAATAACCACCCTGAGATGCTCTTCCTGTGTTTACAATAACAGCTTTATTTTTATATGGCAATAAGGTGCTATCAGCTTTTATCCACAGTTCAAAACCCGTATGTAAAGGAGTTAGATTGTTATGGATCTGGTGTACGGACGAGTAAGCATTTAATGCTGGTTTAGGTAACTTTTTATAGACAAAATTCAAATCATTGTATAAACTGCCTTTAGGGATTATGACCTTTACTTCATCATTGTTAAACTCATTGGCAAGCCCATAAGCAAAGTTTAATCCTGCATTTTTAGGTTCTGGTGTATCTATTATAGAACTCGCATTTGATTGTACATTAAAAGCTAAAGTGCTTTTATTTCCTTTGCTATCGGTAATGGTATATTTCATTTGATGCAATTTGCCATCATTAAAAGTTATACGGCCATTGTTAACCAGATTATAATAGATTTTTAGAGGATTCCCTGGATCTACAAAGCTCTTTTGAATACTCTTTTTAGTATTTATATAAGTAGGATAGTCAATATGTGAATTGATTCCTTTACTGTTTTCAAATGAAAATCTTTCTAAAGCGGAAGTGTAAACATATTTTCCGTCCATTTCAAGCTCAATTGAATAAACGCCATTTGTCCCTGATAAACCATTATGTCTGTCTGTCGTAATGACTCCAAAACCTACTTCACCTCCTAGTGTAATGGTGCTTACTTTGTTTAAGTGGTATTTCCCATTTGCACCGAGAACCTGGAAATACTGTTTAGGAACAGATTCATTAAATGGTTTGTTGTTTAATCTATACACATACATAGAGTGGATAACAGGGGGGATGTTATCAGGTATTTCAAGGCCAAAAAGCTGTGGGTTAATGGTTGCTTCAGTTTTTGTATCTCTAATTTCAAAATGTAAATGCGGGCCGCCTGAACTACCAGAATTTCCTGTGTAAGCAATAACATCACCTTTACGGACAGGAATTAATTGAGCATTGGGGAACTCATCTATTTCATATGATTTTTTCTGATACTGTATGCTTTTAACCTGTTGTGCTATTTTTGGTCCAAATCTTTGCAAATGCCCATAAACAGACGTATAGCCATTTGGATGATTTATGTATAAAGCCAGACCGAATCCACTATTTTGAACACGTAGTCTTGATATATATCCATCAGCTATGGCGTACACCGGGTAACCTTCACGCTGGTTGGTACGATAATCCATTCCAGAATGGAAGTGATTACCACGGATTTCACCGAATGAACCCGACAGGGCCGCTGGCGTAATGTCAAGAGGTGATCTGAAATCTACAAGCGGGTACTTATTGTTACTAAATATTTGCTGACTAAAAACCGGTAATGAAAATAAGGTTGCAATGAGCAGCAGGAAATGTTTTCTAATCATCAATGCTATTTTATATCAAAATTAAGTAATTGGCGTCCTTGCAGCCAGGCTTCCAGTTTGTCGCCCTGTTTCACTTGTCCAACTCCTTCTGGTGTTCCTGTATAGATTAAATCTCCCTTCTTTAGTGTGATGTATTGAGATACAAAACTGATGATCTTTTCAAATGAAAAAAGAATATCCCGGGTATTACCATTTTGCCTGGTTTCATTATTAATTTTTAATTCAAAGGACAAGTCATATAAGTTCTCAATATCTGCTTTAGGGATAAAGTTACTTACTGCTGCAGAGTGGTCAAATGACTTAGCGAGCTCCCATGGTAACCCTTTAGCTTTATGTGCTGTTTGAATATCCCTGGCAGTAAAATCTATTCCTAAGCCAAGTTCTTCATAATATTTAGGTGCAAATTTCTCAGAAATGTGCTTTCCTTCTTTGCATATTTTTAAAACGACCTCAAGCTCATAGTGGATGTCTGATGAGAAATCGGGAATATAAAAGGGTTTATTGTCTTTTAACAGAGCTGTATCTGGTTTTAAAAAGATGACAGGCTTGTCCGGGATCGGGTTATTTAATTCTTTTGCGTGTTCGGCATAGTTGCGACCTATGGCAATTATCTTCATGCTGGATATTTTAAATGATGTAGCTACAAGGATTAAGCCACTATGGGATCAAAAATACAAAAGAAATAAATGGGGAGCAATTGTACAGAGACTATAAAACGGAGATTCGTTTTACAACGGTTTCATTCCCTGACATAATTTTCAGGAAATAAATTCCGGCATTTAAGCGGTTTGGAATGGTATAGCTTTTTGTTTGTTCACCTGCAGGAATACGTTCATTGGCAAGTGTTACAATTTCATTCCCTAACAAGTCCATTATTTTAACTGAAAGATTAGATTCTCTATCCATACGAAGAATCAGGTTAATCTGATCATCTACCGGATTAGGATATACCTTTACAACGGTAAGAATTTTTTCAGGTTTAATATTGTTTGAAACTTTGTTGTTTGAAACCAGGTCATTGTATGGAACATACCCAAAGTTGTATTTAGGTTTGTAAGTAGGCACACTTCCTTTAATTTGAGGAGTCTTATTGATCTTTTTAGATCTTACTCCAACAGCCGAACTATCTGCTTTTTGACCAAAAACACTAACGCTGCACAAAACACTCATGCATATTATGCAAGAAATGTTCAGGAGAGCCGCTATTTTTCGTTGTATCTTCATGTTTGGTATTGCCAAAAATATAAATAATAAAATAAAATAATCAATGAATTCATCTACTATTTTAACATTTAACAATATTTAACATGTTTAGCCGTTTAATATCGTTTTATATTTTTGAAAATGTTTGATATCTTCTTAAACATTAATGGATTGAATTTTGTTTATTTACTGTACTTTTGCCCGCTACTTAATTAAAATAGTATAAAATCATAACGTTATATAGTGTCAACTCATAAGAATTTTAACGCGCTTTCAGCTGGTGGTTTATTAGTTAGTTTAGGGATTGTATATGGTGATATTGGAACTTCGCCTCTTTATACACTTAAGGCAATTTTTAATGCTGTAGTTGGAGGCGGACAAGTGGTTACTCCAGACTTGGTATTAGGTGCCTTATCATGTATAATATGGACACTAACACTTCAGACCACGATCAAATATGTCCTTATAACTTTAAGAGCGGATAATAAAGGAGAGGGAGGAATTTTTTCACTTTATTCCCTGGTGCGAAAAAATGCTAAATGGTTGGTTATTCCTGCAGTTGTGGGTGGTTGTGCTTTGCTCGCAGATGGAATTATCACACCCAGTATTACAGTGACCTCTGCCATTGAAGGTCTTCAGCTAAAATTTCCTACAGTAAGTGTAATTCCTATTGTTATAGCGATTATAACTGGATTATTTATCATCCAGCAATTTGGAACCAACCTTGTAGGTAAGCTGTTTGGTCCAATTATGTTTTTATGGTTCGGAGCTTTAGGTGTATTGGGAATGTTATTTGTAGTTCAGGATTTATCGATCTTTAAAGCATTAAATCCATATTATGCTTTTAATTTGCTGGTAGATAACCCTATGGCTTTATTAATCCTCGGAGGGGTCTTCCTATGTACTACAGGGGCGGAAGCTTTATATTCGGATATGGGACACTGTGGGCGTTCTAATATTAGAATTAGCTGGATCTTTGTTAAGATTATGCTTATTCTGAACTATTTGGGGCAGGGTGTATGGATTTTACATCATGGTAATTATGATACGGGCTTAAATCCGTTTTTCGAAATTGTCCCGGCACCATATCTATTGTTTATGGTTGCTTTGGCAACAGTTGCTGCGGTGATTGCTAGTCAGGCCATGATCACAGGTTCATTTACATTGATTTCTGAGGCCGTAAGACTAAATCTATGGCCAAAAGTAAGAATCAATTATCCAAGTAACCAGAAAGGACAAATCTATGTGCCTTCTATCAACTGGATCCTATGGGCAGGTTGTATTGCTGTTGTTTTAATATTTCAAAATTCAGGTGCAATGGAAGGCGCCTATGGTTTAGCTATCAATGTTACTTTCTTATCAACAACGATATTGATCGCTGCTTATATGAAGCGCAAAAAGGTACCTGTTTATGTGATAGGAATATTCCTGACTATATATTTATTGCTGGAGCTTACCTTCCTGGTAGGTAACATGTCTAAGTTCTTTCATGGTGGATGGGTAACTGTGCTGATCGGTTCAGCATTATTCACGGTAATGTGGAGCTGGTATGTCTCGAGGAAGATTAAAAATAGATTCGTTAAGTATGTGGAGATTGAGGATTATTACCAGATCATCAGTGAGCTAAGCGAAGATATCTCTGTTCCAAAATATTCTTCTCAATTGGTTTATTTAACCAGTGCCAACTTTAAAACTGAGATTGAATCAAAAATCATCTATTCAATTATACAAAAGGAACCTAAAAGAGCTGATGTTTACTGGCTGGTTCACGTAGATGTAGTAGATGAGCCCTTTACTAAAGATTACAAAGTTGAATTTTTAATTCCTGGCAAATTAATCAGGATAGATTTTAAGCTTGGATTTAGAGTTGAGCAGCGTGTGAACCTTTTGTTTAGAAAAGTGGTTGAGGAATTGGTGAAGAATGGTGAAGTTGATATCACCAGTCAATACACTTCTTTAAATAAACATAAAATTGCCGGCGATTTCCGTTTTGTACTTTTAGAAAAGCATTTGTCTAGATTCTCTAAACTAAGTTTTTACGAACGTAGTATTATGGATTATTATTTCATTCTTAAGCGCTTGAGTCTTTCTGAAGAACGAAGTTTTGGATTGGATTCCAGTTATGTTGATGTGGAAAAGGTTCCGTTGATTTTTGTCACTCCTGACGATATTGAATTGAACAGGTTACCTGTCTAGGTAGGTCATTTCAATATTTCTTAACTTTATCTTTATACAAATAAGGCTCCGGGAGGAGCCTTGTTGTCTGACCCTCCGATCAGAAAACTATAGGGATAATTAGGAAGGCGATATTAAGCTCAATTTTACGTATGCTAACACATAAAAGAGCAATAAGTTATACGTTAAAATTCGTTTGCCTAATGTAAAGATATATTCTCAAAATACGACTATAACAATAAAAATATTTCTAAATGTGAACTTTTTCTGTATTGAGTTTGCTATGTTTATATCCATACAGGAAATAAACAACTAGGCCTACAACCAACCAGATACCGAAACCTATCCAATTGGAAATTCCAAGCTCACACATCATATAAAGGCAACTCAGTAAACCTAGTACGGGGATAAGGGATAGGTTTTTAGTGATACAGTAATAAGTAATCACAACACTGATAAATAAGAAAATCCACATTGGGATTTTATGTCTGAACAGTTCCCAACCTGTTTCATATTTTTTTAGTGGACTTATGGCCGAGTTGTCTATAAAATTTTGGTATTCCTGTTCAGTTAAGCGGTTTAGATAAGCCTCTGCATCAACATCGTTGTTTGAGCGTATGCCGACCTTTATATTAGCATCAACAATTTCTTGTTTAATAATTCCTCTTTCTGAATCATTTAGAGAGGTCACAATCCTTATTGGGTCATTAATTACCGGGGTATTAAAAATAAAAGATTTAGTTTCTTTTTCATAAGATGTAAATCCTACAGCTATCAAAGCCAGAAAAATAACCGGTATTACATATTTAGCATTTACATAGGGAGTTTTGAATTTACCTCTTTTAACATCTGGTCTGTTCTGCAATACCAGTACCCCTGCACAAACCAGTACAAAAGCGAATAATGTACCGATAGAACACAGATCAGTTACAATTGTAAGATTCATAAACAAAGAAGGCACGGCAACCACAAAGCCAACCACAATAGTAGAAAAGGAAGGTGTTTTATATTTAGGATGGATCTTCGAAAATGACTTAGGCAGTAATCCATCTCTGCTCATACTCATCCAAATTCTTGGTTGGCCCATTTGAAAGACCAGCAATACACTAGCCATTGCAAAAACTGCGCTGACTGCAATAATGCCGCTCATCAATTTTAGGTCTATCTGATCAAATACAAACGCCAGGGGATCACCTACTGCCAGTAGTTTATAATTTACGATACCTGTCAGAACAAGAGCGATTGCTACATACAATACCGTACAAATGATAATGGCCCACATCATTCCACGTGGCAAATCGCGTTGTGGGTTTTTACATTCTTCAGCCGTTGTTGATATGGCATCAAAGCCTATATAAGCGAAGAATACAGCAGATACTCCTTTTAAAACCCCTGAAACTCCATTCGGTGCAAAAGGATTCCAGTTTTCTGTATCTACATAAAACACTCCAACAGCAAGAACGAGCATAATAACTGCCAGTTTTACAATAACCATGGCATTGCTCGCATTTCTGGATTCTTTCATTCCTCTGTATACCAGCCAGGTAATAAAGATGATGATTCCTAATGCAGGTAAATCAGCAACCAGATGAAAACTGCCAATTTTGGGCGCTGTCATCCAGGCATTATTTGCTAGTCTTGTTGCATCATCAAGATTGGCAAAGCTTTTACCAGCGTTGATCAATGCTTCAGCATGTTTATGTCCATTGTAAGCAGTCAGATAGTCCATTGTCATCCAATCAGGCAGATGAATTCCTTTAATTCCTAATGCCGGAATATGTATGGAAGAGAGGAGTCCTGTAAAATAATCAGACCAGGAAATAGCCACCGTAATATTGCCTATGGCATATTCCATAATTAAGGACCAGCCAATAACCCAGGCTACAACCTCGCCAAATGCAACGTAAGAATAAGTATAAGCACTACCCGAAACTGGTACCATTGAAGCAAACTCTGCATAAGCAAATGCTGCAAAGCTACAGGCAATAGCCGTAAAGATGAATAAGAATATGACAGCCGGGCCACCATCGGCACTAGCTTTTCCAATTGTACTAAAAATACCTGCTCCAATAATGGCGGCGATACCAAAGGCGGTAAGGTCTCTTACCCCAAGCGTTTTGTGCAATGATGAACCATGTTCACCATAACCCTTTTCGGCATCCGCCAGTATTTTATCTATTGATTTTTTACGAAGCAGTTTTTGAAGCATAAGCTAGTTTAGTTTTTCTAATTCTTCTTTAACAAAAGATGCAAGTTGATCAATGTAATCAAGACTGAAGTCGAATTTGATGCCAGCAGTTTCGTAAATCTCATTAATAGGTTTGGTATAACCTAAAGCAAGTGCATCAAGGTATTGTTGTAATGCCTTTTGTGGATTTTCTTTATAGTTTTTCCAGATAGCTATGGCACCTAGTTGAGCAATTGCGTATTCAATATAATAAAAAGGCACTTCAAATAGGTGAAGTTGCTTTTGCCAGATATTACCGAATTCTTTCTCCAGGTCGTCCCAATTCGCAAAACCACTTCCAAACCTGGTATAAATTTGTTTAAATGCCTCTTCACGATCGGTAGCATTATGACCAGGATTGGTATATATCCAATGTTGAAATTGGTCTATTACTGCAACCCAGGGAAGTGTTTTAAGTACGTCGGCCAGTTGTTCTTTCTTTGCCCGTATCAGATCTTCTTCGTTGTCGAAATAAATATCCCAGTTATCCATAGATATTAACTCCATGCTCATAGAAGCTAGTTCAGCTACTTCAGAAGGACAATGTTTAAAATCGTTCAGTTCCAGGTTGGCAGTCAGAAAAGTATGAATGGCGTGTCCACCCTCATGTACCATTGTGGTCAAATCTCTGAATGAGTTAGCCGAATTCATGAAAATGAAAGGCGCACCAGTTTCTGCCAATGGATAGTTGTATCCACCCGGGGCTTTACCTTTTCTACTTTCTACATCAAACAATTGATTAGCTTTCATAATCAAAAGCATCTGTCCCAGTTTAGGGTCAATTGCATTAAAACAAGCAATCGTTTTGTCGATTAACTCTTCACCATTTTTAAATGGTTTTAATGCTGCTTTACCTGTTGTACTTACATCCATGTCCCAAGGTTTCAGAACTTCAATGTTAAGCAGTTCTGCTCTCTTTTCAGCTTGTTCTTTTAAAATCGGAACGATTTTCTTTTCAATAGCTTCATGGAATTCATAGCACTCTTTTGGCGTATAGTCAAACCTGCCCAATGCCTGGAACATGTAGTCCCTGTAGTTCTCAAAGCCAGCATTTAATGCTACCTGGTGGCGCATGCCTATCAGTTCATCAAACAACATGTTTAAGTCGTCTTTATCAACAATGCGGCGTTGCTGTACTGTTTCCCATGCCTGTTGTCTGACAGATCTGTCAGTATCTTTAATAAAGTTGGCGGCTTGTTCAAGTGTATATTCTTGTCCGTTTATGGTAACAGTCATTGCACCTGTAATGCCCTGATATTTTTGTTGACTGACTTGTAATTGGGTTAGCAATTCAACGTTTTCTTCGCGATAAATTTCAAGTGCTTTCCTGATTGCTCTGATGTAAACGAAATATTTGTCATGATCCAGTTCTTCAATAAAAGGACTGTTGTTAAACTTCTGATTCAGTAAGTTCGCAACTGGCGAAATTTTAGGCTCAATCTCTGTGGCAAAGTATTGAAAGTTTTTAACGAGTTCTTCATTTGCCGTATCACAGCTCATACGGATATAACGCCAGGCAAAGTCTTCTTCTAAAGCAGCTTCCAGTTCACTTTTATCTTTAAGCCATTGCTCCAGCTCAATCACATCATTAATCGGGCGTTCCAGCAATTCGTTAAATAAAGGTTCAAGATTCTTCCATTCAATCTGAAGGTCCTGAGGGATGTAGTTTCTTATTTTCTTGGGTATGCTTAGGTTGATCATTGGATCTAAAAATTATAATGAGTTCTTAAAAAAGCGTCCAGCAAAAAGCAGATCGCAAAAAATACAGAGGCATAACCATTAGCTGTCATAAAAGCCCTGTTAACCTTACTGAGGTCGTTAGGTTTTACCAATAGATGCTGATAAATTAACATCATGCAAAAGAAGGCTACACCAATATAATATACCCAGCTAAAACTACTGAAAAAGATAGGAAGTATTACACATATTGCAGATAAAACATGCAGAAAAACTGATAGGTTTAAAGCGTTTTTTACACCTAATGCAGTTGGAATAGAGTGTAGTTTTTCACCTTTGTCAAAATCTTCATCCTGCAGCGCATAGATAATGTCGAACCCACTAACCCAAAAAAGCACTGCAAAAGAATAAAATAAAGGTACAATGTTAAATACCCCTGTTACTGCTATATATGCCCCAATAGGTGCAAGAGCAAGGCCGAGACCAAGTACCAGGTGGCATAATGCCGTAAATCTTTTGGTATAACTATAAAATAAGACTACAAACAAGGCTATGGGAGATAAATAAAAGCATAGGTTATTGATGAAAAATGTAGTCGCAGTAAAAAGAACACAATTGATAATCACAAATGTCAGGGCTTCTTTCGCTGATATTTTACCAGCTGGAATATCACGCATTTTTGTGCGCGGGTTTTTAGCGTCTATATCTCTATCCAGGTACCTGTTAAAAGCCATAGCTGCATTACGGGCAAAGACCATACATAACAGCACAAGTACTAATTTCAGCCAGTTAAAGGGATTGTCAGTAGTTGTTACACCCAGAAAAAAACCAATCATAGCAAATGGTAATGCAAAGATTGAATGTGCAAACAGTACCAACGAAAAATACTTCTTCATGTAAAATTTTAATTAAAAACCTGGAGATGATGATAAGTCAGGCATAACGAAATCCTTGTTTACCTCTTCAATAAACTCGAGTACTTTATCTTTACCCTGACCTTTTTCTGCTGAGGTTACAAAATAAGGAGGGATTTCTTCGAACCATCCTGAAAGCTCTTTTTTGAAAAGTGCCACATTTTTATCTGTCTTAACAGCAGATTGTTTATCGGCTTTCGTAAAAATCAATGCGAAAGGGACTTGAATTTCTCCCATCCAGCAGCAAAACTCAAGATCAATCTTTTGTGGTTCTAACCTGCTATCGATCAATACAAATACACACTGCAGACTTTCACGTTTGGTGATGTAATTACGGATAAATTTCTCCCAGCTTTCTCTGCTGGTTTTGGAAACTTTGGCATAGCCATATCCAGGTAAATCTACAATATACCATTTCTCATTAATCAAAAAGTGATTAATAAGTTGGGTTTTACCTGGTCTTTGCGATGTTTTAGCAAGTCCATGCTGGTTTACCAGCATATTGATCAATGAGGATTTTCCTACATTTGAACGTCCGATAAAAGCATATTCGGGCATGTTTGCGGTAGGTAGTGCCGAAACCTTTGTATTACTACAAATAAATGTTGCTGATTTTATAATCATTTGACAAAGGTAGAAAATTAGTTTTCAACAATACTTATCTTTGCGGCTTACTATGAACGAAAACATTACACCCTACCAATCTCAAAATGCTACCAAGAAAGAACAGGTGGCTACAATGTTCAATAATATATCTGGAACTTATGATTTTTTAAATCATTTTCTTTCTTTAGGTATTGATGTTTTATGGAGGAAAAAGGCAATTAAGGAACTTAAATCCATTAAACCCAGGGTTATGTTGGATGTAGCGACAGGTACTGGTGATTTTGCTTTTGAAGCCATTAATATATTAGAACCCGAAAAAATTATCGGGGTAGATATTTCCGAAGGGATGCTTGATGTAGCAAGAAAAAAAATCACTGATCGTAATTTGCAGCATATTTTTTCTGTTCAGATGGGTGACTCTGAAGGATTGCAGTTCTCTGATGATCATTTTGATGCCATAATTGTAGCTTTTGGGGTAAGAAATTATCAGAATCTTGAAAAGGGACTGGCGGATATGTACCGTGTATTAAAACCTGAAGGTAAAATTGTTATTCTAGAATTTTCCAAGCCAAGGGCATTCCCGGTTAAACAAGGATATAATTTTTATTCAAACAAGGTGCTTCCTTTTTTTGGAAGAATGTTCTCTAAAGATAAAAGTGCTTATACTTATTTGCCTGAATCTGTTGCCGCTTTTCCTGATGGGGATGATTTTATTAAGCTGATGGATAAGGTAGGTTTTAAAAAGAGTAAAGACATTCGACTTACCTTTGGTATATGTGCAATTTACACGGGAATAAAATAAGCTGATTAACTAAAAAGAAGGCTTAATTGAAATAAATGCTGAGCAAAAAAAACTTTTATCTGCTATTTGTAGGTCTAATGGCTATGCAAACTGCCAATGCCCAGAATTGGGGTGGGGGGGTAGATGATGATAATCTGCATTTTGGTTTTACTTTTCAATATGTCTCTTCAGAATTTAAGTTTTTAAAAAAGAGGGACTGGCAGGAGCCTTTTCAATCCGTTGATGAAGGTATACCTTTTACAGGTACACGACTGAGGTCCCTTTCTTCCAAACCCTCTCCGGGCTTTGGAATTGGGTTTGTAGTGAACAAACGTTTAGGAGAGAATGCTGACTTAAGACTTACACCAACACTTGTTTTTAATGACCGTTTGGCTTATTATGAATTTGAGGGGGAGGAAGCCATTATTGAAAAGAAAGTGCAGTCGACAATGGTTGAATTTCCCTTAGGTATCAAATTAAAATCTGACAGGAGGAATAATTTTAGAGCTTACATTATCGGGGGTGCAAAATATTCAATAGACATTGGATCGAAAAAGAGAACCAATGATGCTTCTTTTGGCGCTATGGAGAAATTTCTAAAGAACAAAAAGAACTTCCTGTCTTATGAAGCCGGATTCGGCTTCGATCTTTATTTTGAGTACTTTAAAATGTCTCCCGAACTAAAACTGTCCTACGCCCTGAACGATATCTTGAAGAATGACGCTAGTCCCTATTCAAAGCCTATTGATAAGTTAATGTTACGTCATGTTACCTTCAGTTTATTTTTTGAGTAAGGTGTTGGTGTTAAAAAACAATAGATTCTGGTGAAAAAATTATAGATTTGCTTGTCAGAGATGCCTCGAAGAGGTAAGCGAGGATGACAATGCAAAAATATATACCACATGAAAACGGTACTAATTACAGGAGCAACTTCGGGCATAGGAGCGGCATGTGCACATTTGTTTGCAGCACAGGGATATAATCTAATACTTGTAGCACGAAGAGAAGAATTACTAAAGGAAAATGCTAGACACCTGGCTGATAAGTATGCCGTTGAGGTAAAAAGTATTGTTGCTGATGTAAGAGATTTCGAAAACCTTTCATACGCTTTAGAAACCCTGCCGGCACAATGGAAGAAAGTTAATGTACTGATCAATAATGCCGGACTAAGTCAGGGACTAGACCCTATTCATAAGGGCGAAATTGGTGATTGGGATACCATGATTGATACCAATATTAAAGGATTGCTTTATTCTACTAAAATTGTATCAAACTGGATGGTTGCAGAGCAGACAGGGCATATCATCAATATAGGTTCTATAGCCGGGAAGGAAATTTATCCTAATGGAAATGTATATTGTGCTACCAAACATGCCGTTGATGCTTTGAGTAGAAGTATGCGGATAGATCTACTTACTTATGGCATTAAAGTAACGGCAATACATCCTGGAATGGTTGAAACGGAGTTTTCTAAAGTTCGTTTTAAAGGAGATGAAAGTAGAGCCAAAAAGGTTTATGATGGTGTAGAGCCATTAATAGCAGATGACATTGCAGAGGCGATTTGGTTTGTAGTGAGCAGACCTGCACATGTAAACATTAATGATATGCTGATTATGCCTACTGCACAGGCAACAGGTACGATAATAGATAGAAAATAAATAGAAAACAATGATATCAAATACAATAGATCAAGAAATAAAACAGGCAATGCTGGCTAAAGATCAGGCAAGGTTAAGAGGTTTGAGGGCTATTAAAGCCGCATTGTTATTGGCAAAAACAGAAAAAGGATCTGCTGAAGAAATTACAGAAGAGACTGAGCTGAAATTGTTGCAAAAATTAATAAAGCAAAGAAAAGAATCTGCGGATATTTATAAGCAGCAGGGGAGAGAAGATCTTAGTGTAATCGAAGACGAAGAAATTGCAGTAATCAGCACTTTCCTTCCTAAACAGCTTGATGCAGCAGAAATTGAAGCCATTATTGTAAAATTGATCCAGGATTCAGGTGCTTCATCTGTAAAGGATATGGGTAAAGTAATGGGAATGGCTAATAAAGAGCTGGCAGGTAAGGCAGATGGCAAATTAATTGCTGAATTTGTTAAGAAACACTTGGCATAAAATATGCTAACATAAATTGCAGGAATTCAGTTATTTCATTAAATTAATATATTAAATTACATTAAATTAATTTTACTCTACTAACTTAGTAGCAATAATTATTACACAAAATACATATATGACATACGAAGTAATAGACGAAGGCGGGTTTAAATATATAGAAGCCGGAAAAGGTGAAACCCTGGTATTACTTCATGGATTAATGGGTGAATTGAGCAATTGGGAGCCTGTAATCGATTATTTTAAAGACAGGTATCATATACTTGTACCAATTTTACCAATTTATGAATTGCCTATCCTCACACTTGGGGTAAGGAGTTTATCTAAATACGTTAACAAATTTTTAAAACATAAAAAGCTAAATCAGGCAGTTTTAGTAGGAAACTCACTGGGAGGGCATGTTGGATTGGTATTTACATTGGCACACCAGGAAATGGTGAAAGCTCTTGTACTTACAGGTAGTTCTGGATTATACGAAAATGCTTTTGGGGGATCTTTCCCGAAAAGAGAAAGCTATGACTATATCCGTGAAAAAGTAGAGTTTACTTTTTATGATCCTGCAACTGCTACCAAATCACTGGTAGATGAAGTTTATAAAACAGTAAATGAACGATCAAGAGTAATCAGGATACTGGCTCTGGCAAAGTCGGCAATCAGACATAATATGTCTAAAGATCTTTCCAGAATTACCATTCCTGTATCTTTAATCTGGGGACAACAGGATAAAGTTACACCACCAGAGGTTGCTGAAGAGTTTCATGAACTGTTACCAAATTCAGAGTTAAACTGGGTTGATAAATGCGGACATGCACCGATGATGGAGCGTCCGGAGATTTTTAATGATTATCTGGATAGATTTTTAAATAGAATTTTACTTAAATAATAATGCTGGCAACTGAACTCATATCTAATTCAATCCCTCCATTAAGGACATCAGACACCGTTCAGAAGTCGATGGAAAGGATGACTGAGTTCAAAATTTCTCATTTACCCATTGTGAATGAGAGTCAGTTTCTTGGCCTGCTTGCAGAAGATGAATTAATAGAGGTTAAGGAAGTGGATACACCTATTGGAGATCTGTCATTGGCTCTTTTAAATCCATTTGTATACGAAGATGCACACATTTATGATGTGATCAGATTATTTACCCTGCTAAATTTGTCTGTTGTACCAGTGCTCGATTATAAGAAAAATTATATCGGATTAATTTCCATAAACACTATATTAAGCTACACAGCGGATATTTTTGCAGTGAAAGAACCGGGAGGAATTATTGTCCTTGAAATCAGTAACAGAAATAATTCTCTCGCCCATATGGCGCAAATCGTTGAAGCCGATAATGCCCAAATCCTCTCTTCCTATGTACAGTCATTTCCAGATTCAACAAAACTGGAAGTAACACTGAAAATTAATAAAACAGAACTTTCAGGTATTATCTCTTCTTTTGAACGATATAATTACCAGGTGCAAGCTGTATTTAATAGTACTAAGACAGATGACGGAACTGAAGATAGATTCAATTCTTTTATGAACTATCTGAATATCTAAATAAATAATTATCTACTGATAAAACTAAACATTAAATGAGGATTGCAATTTACGGTAGGGAATTCAATAATAGTGTATTGCCTTATGTTCAGGAAGTTTTTAATGTCCTTGATCAATATAAAACCCCCATACTTGTTTATCAAAAATATCTGGATTTTATAAAAGATAAAATTAAACTTCCAGCACATATAACGGTTTTTACCCAACATGCAGAACTGATTGATCAGACAGATGTGCTGATTAGTTTGGGTGGTGATGGAACTTTGTTAGATACCTTGTCTTTGGTTAGGGATTCAGGAATTCCTGTGATCGGAATTAACTTCGGCAGGTTAGGCTTCCTGGCAAGTATCAATAAAAATGAAATCACAAAGGCAATTGAAGCCTTAAAGAATAAAGAATATTCACTTGATAAACGGACTCTTTTAAGTTTAGAATCTACTTACGGACTGTTTGGAGAAGAGAATTTTGCATTGAATGACATCACAATTCACCGGAGAGACAATTCGGCCATGATGATTATTCACGCTTATATGAATGAAGAGTTTGTCAATTCTTATTGGGCTGATGGTTTGATTATTGCGACTCCAACAGGCTCCACAGCATACTCCTTAAGTTGTGGGGGACCAATTATCTATCCCAGTTCTCAGAACTTTGTCATTACGCCAATTGCACCTCATAATTTAAATGTCAGACCTTTAATTGTGCCTGATGATGTATCTTTGACATTTGAAGTAGAGGCCAGAAGTGCTAAGTTCCTGGTGTCTTGCGATTCAAGAACTGAAACGGTAGACCGATCGGTAAAGGTTACACTTAACAAAGCTAAATTTCACGTGAATTTGATCAGGTTAAACAATGAAGGGTACCTGACAACGTTAAGGAATAAACTACTTTGGGGTATAGATACCCGTAATTATTAACATGCAATATATACGGCATTTCCTTTGGTTAATCACTTTTATGTCTGGAGTTTCAACGGTTTGCGCACAAACTTTTGAGCTCGGAATAGGAGGAGGTGGTGCAGGTTATATTGGCGATCTTAATCAGGATAAGCTTTTAAAAATAAGTGGTTTGTCATTAGGAGGTTATGCAAAGTTAAATATTGATCCATATTGGGCAGTAGGGTTTCATTATACCTACGGGAAGATAAAAGCGAATGATGCTGAATCAGATAACAGCCAGTTCAGAGATCGGAATCTCAATTTTAAAACTCCTTTAAATGAACTGAGTTTACAGGTTGATTTTAATTTTCTGAATTATTTTGCCGGAGGAGGTACCAAGAGGTTTACACCATATATTTTTACAGGAATAGGAGCTGTTTTTTTTAATCCGAAAGGAGTTTATAAAGATGGATCAAACAATGATGTTGAGTATAACCTGAGGTTTTACAATACAGAAGGCCAGGAGCAGGCATACAGAAATTTTGCCTTGACCGTCCCTTATGGAGTTGGGGTTAAGCTGAGGTTAAAAGAGAAATGGGGGCTGTTTTCGCAGATTGGTTATCGGACAGTCTATACGGATTATCTTGACGATGTGAGTGGTAAATATCAAGATCCAATTGTCTGGGATGGTAAGTCTTATCCAGAAATCCGAGAATTTCTTTCAGATCCAACTGATCCCAAAATAGGTGCCCCAGGCATACAAAGAGGCGATTTTAGAAAAAGAGATACATATATGTTTGTAGGTATTGGCATATCTTATACCTTTGTGTCCCAAAAATGTTATACATTTTAAGCATATTTGCGGAAATAAATGGGATTTAAAGAACAAATAGATACTACACGCTTGCCAGAGCATATTGCGATCATCATGGATGGGAATGGCAGATGGGCTAAAAATCAAGGTAAATTCAGGGTGTTTGGCCACGAAAGTGGAGTCTTATCCGTAAAAGATATAGTTGAAGGTTGTGTAGATATAGGTATCAGATATCTTACAGTTTATACTTTTTCAACAGAAAACTGGAACAGGCCTGTTGATGAGGTAAATGCCTTAATGGAATTATTAATTTCAACCATCAATCAGGAAACTGAAACCCTTACTAAAAATAATATCCGGCTTAATGCCATTGGAGATATAGCATCCCTGCCTCAGAAATGTATTGACGATCTGAAAAGTGCTATGGACAAAACTGCAAATAATACCCGTTGTACTTTGACACTGGCTTTAAGCTATAGTGCAAAATGGGAAATTACTCAAGCCGCAAAAAGGCTGGCACAACAGGTAAAAGATCAGAAAATGAGTATTGAAGATATTAATGAAGAGCATTTTGCGGCTCAGTTGAACACGGTAAATATGCCCGATCCGGAATTGATGATCAGAACAAGCGGTGAACATAGAATCAGTAATTTTCTGTTGTGGCAAATGGCCTATACAGAACTTTATTTTACAGAAACCCTTTGGCCAGACTTTAGGAGGGAGGATCTTTTTGAAGCTATCGTAGACTATCAGAAACGCGAACGCCGCTTCGGTAAAATTAGTGAGCAGCTTAACTAATTTTACTTTTAACACTTTTTAACATGTGTTTATAATAACTTAGCATCGATTTTTAGATTGTAAATGAAAAGAATATACCAACTTATATTATTGTTGTTGATTGGGTTACCGTCAATGGCACAAATTACGCGTCCTCAGGTAAACCCTGCAACTCCTACTTTAAAAGTTAAAGGGTTAGATCTCGATTATTTCAATCCTAGAGAGTATGTTATTGGAGGTACTACTTTAACAGGTACAAAGTATCTGGATAAAGAAGTAATTATCACCCTTTCAAAATTGATTCCGGGTGAGCGTGTAGTGCTTCCTGGTGAAGCTACAGCTAATGCAATTAAAAATCTTTGGGCGCAGGGCCTGTTTGACGATATTCAGTTGGATATTGTTAAGCTTGTAGAAGATACCGTATATTTTGATATTGAAGTTGTTGAACGCCCTCGTTTGGGTTCTTTTGAGTTTACAGGAGTTAGTAAGTCGCAGAAGACAGACATCCTTGAAAAATTAAGCGAAAAACCAGGTAAGGCAATCATTAATGATAATTTATATAGCAGTACCACTGCAACCGTTAAAAAGTTCTTATTGGGAAAAGGATATTTCTTTACCAATGTTGAGTATAAAACAAAACCAGATCCAAGTCAGGAGAATAGCGTAATCCTGGAGGTTATTGTCGACAAAGGTCGCAAGGTTAAAGTTCATGAGATTGTTTTCACTGGAAATAAGGACTTTTCATCGAAAAAATTGCGCAAGTTTTTAAAGAAAACTAAACAACAGGCATTTTATAAAGTATTTGGTTCCGGAAAATTCAATAAGGAAAAATATGATGAGGACAAAATAAAGCTGATTGCCAAGATGCACGATAAAGGTTACCGTGATGCGGTAATTTTGAAAGACAGCATTTACCAGTATAGCGACAAAGCTGTTGGAATCAAAATAGACTTATTTGAAGGGCCTAAATATTATTTTGGTAACATCACCTGGGCCGGTAATGCCAAATACACCACAGAGTATTTACAAAGAGCTTTGGGTATTGAAAAAGGAGAAGTATTCAGTGAAGAGAAACTGGAAAAGAAATTAAGAGGTAGTGCGAATGGTGATGACGTTTCTAGTATTTACCTGAATGATGGTTATTTGACTTTTAACGTTGATCCGGTTCAAACCAGGATTTATGGTGATACCGTTGAAATGGAAATGAGAATCTATGAAGGTCCTCAGTATACCAATAATCGTATTACAGTTGTTGGTAACACCATTACAAATGACCGCGTTGTTTTACGTGATATCCGTACTAAGCCAGGAGAGAAATTCTCAAAAGACCTTTTGATTCGTAGTGTGCGTGAGATCGGACAATTGGGTAACTTTGATGAGTCTAAAACAAACCCTATTCCTAAGCCTAATCCGGCAGATGGTACAGTAGATATTGAATATCATGTTGAGGAAAAACCTTCAGACCAGATTGAACTTTCAGGTGGTTTTGGTGGTGGTAACATCATCGGTACATTGGGTTTAACATTTAACAACTTCTCATTAAGAAATCTGTTTAATTTAAGTGCTTACAAACCTTTACCAAAAGGAGACGGACAGAAATTAAGTTTACGTGGACAAACAAAT
Organism: Pedobacter sp.; assembly: GCF_041645105.1. GTDB lineage: Bacteria > Bacteroidota > Bacteroidia > Sphingobacteriales > Sphingobacteriaceae > Pedobacter. The sequence goes on along the minus strand of NZ_JBAZQQ010000001.1, from coordinate 105,987 downwards.
GGTAAGTTCTATCAGTCATATAGTTTCTCTTTCTCTGAGCCATGGTTAGGTGGTAAAAAACCAATCAGCTTTGGAATCAGTGCCTTTACTTCATTGCAGTCTAACGGCGGAAGAAGTTATTACGGTACAATTGAGGAATCAAGCAGTCAATATTCTAAAATTCGTTTAAATGGTGTTACTGTTAGTTTAGGTAGAAGATTGAACTTCCCTGATAACTACTTCCAGTTGGTACACGCTGTTAACGCACAACAGTATATCCTGAATAACTACGGTGGTTTCTTATTTAGCACTGGTACTTCATATAACTTTAACTTAACCCAGGAACTGAGCAGGGATTCAAGAGATTCCCCAATCTTCCCTACAGGTGGTTCATTCTTTAAATTTACAATTCAGGCAACACCTCCATATTCCTTGTTGAACAATGTGAATTATGAGACTGCCTCAGATAAGGAACGTTATAAATTTACTGAGTACCACAAATGGAAATTTGAATCACAATGGTTCCAAAGATTAGCTGGTAAGTTTGTCGTAAAAGCACAGGCGCAGTTTGGTTTCTTAGGATCATATAACAGTGCAGTTGGACAGTCGGCATTTGAGAGATTTAAGTTAGGTGGTGATGGTATGCAAGGCTTTGACTTCCTTCAGGGATCAGAATTGATCGCTATGCGTGGATATGCCAATAACTCTGTAATTCCAGTAGGTGCAAACCCTAATATCGCTCAGCAATCAGGTAGTCCAATCTTTACAAAATATGTAATGGAGGTAAGATATCCGGTAATTGCAAGTCAGCAGGCAACAGCGTTTTTAGTAGCCTTTGCTGAAGGTGGTAATACATGGGATAAGTTTTCGGACTTTAATCCGTTTAATGTTAGGCGTTCGGCAGGTTTTGGAGCGAAGATATTTTTACCGATATTTGGATTGTTAGGCATCGATTGGGGTTATGGATTTGATAAAATCCCTGGTTCACCGGATGCAAATAAAGGACAGTTCCACTTCAGTATTGCTCAACAGCTTGGAGGATTTAACTAACTCTATTAATTTAAAAGATTCAGATATGAAAAAGTATATTATAATTTGCATCTTGCTATTCGTAAGCATTGGTGCATCTGCTCAGAAGTTTGCTTATGTAGATACAGAGTATATCTTGAAACATTTGCCAGACTATAAGTCGTCATTAAACCAGTTAAATGTTTTGTCGCAACAATGGCAAAAACAGGTCGACAATAATTTTGTTGAGATTGATAAAATGTACAAAGCTTATCAGGCAGATCAGGTTTTGCTGACAGATGAGATGCGCAAAAGAAGAGAGAACGAGATTATAGAAAAGGAAAAACAAGCGAAAGAATTTCAGCGCAAGGTTTTTGGCCCTGAAGGGGACTTATTCCAAGCGAGGACAAAATTGCTGAATCCAATTCAGGAGAGTGTAACCAAAGCGGTAGCCGAAATTGCAAAAGCTAAAATGCTTGATTTCATTTTCGACAAAAGTAGTGAGGCTACAATGATGATTTATGCCAGTACTGGTTACGATGTGAGTAACGATGTAATTAAAAAGTTGGGATATAAGCCTGATTCAGCAATAAAATAAATATATTAAACATAAATTAGAAACAATTATTAATACAAATAGAATGAGAAAGTTAATTAGCGCATTTTTTTTAGCAGCAGGATTATTGTTTACTGCTAACATTGCAAATGCACAACAAAAACTCGCACACTTAAACTCTGCAGTAATCATTGAGGCGATGCCAGAGGTTAAAACAGCACGTGGAACATTAGAGACTATTCAGAAAGCTAAACAAGGCGAGATTGAAAAAATGATCACTGAGTACCAAAGCAAACTTAAAGCAGCTCAAGACAAAGAAAAAACAATGAGTGAGGCTAATAAAGAAGTAGTGGGTAAAGAATTACAAACTATGGGTGCTGAACTTCAGGATCTTGAAAAACGTATTACTGACGCAAGAACTAAAGCACAACAAGAATTAGAAGCTAAAAATGCTGAATTGTTTAACCCTATTCAAGTTAAAGCTGATAATGCAATTAAAGCTGTTTCTAAAGAAAAAGGTTTTGCTTATGTATTTGATACTGCAAACCAGGCTTTGATTTATTGGGATGGTGGTGAAGACATCACAAATGCTGTGAAAACTAAATTAGGTATCTCTACTACAACAGCTGCACCTAAGAAATAATAATAAATATAATTAAATTGCGGGACTGAGTCATAAAACTCAGTCCCGTTTTTTTTTACAATGAACATTCAACAATCAATAGGGGTATTCGATTCTGGCTATGGCGGATTAACCGTTTTCAAGTCTATTGCCAGGAAACTGCCTGAATACAATTATATTTATTTCGGTGATAATGCACGCACACCATACGGGGATCACTCTTTTGAAACGATTTATCAATATACACTTGAATGTGTAGAATGGTTATTTGCACAAGGTTGTCCATTGGTGATACTTGCCTGCAATACTGCGTCAGCAAAAGCACTACGTTCAATACAGCAAAATATATTGCCATTCAAATACCCTGATCATAGAGTCTTAGGTGTAATAAGGCCAACAGCAGAAATTGTGGGAGATTTTACAAATACCAAAAGTATAGGTGTAATGGGGACTCGTGGTACCGTTAATTCGGAATCTTATCTCATGGAAATCAATAAGTTTTTTCCAGATATAAAAGTAGCACAGCAAAGCTGTCCGATGTGGGTTCCGCTGATCGAAAACGATGAACACCGAAATTCTGGTGCTGACTATTTTGTAAAGAAATATGTAGATCAGCTGCTGGCTAAGGATGAGCATATTGATTGCATTGTGCTTGCTTGTACACATTACCCATTATTAGTCCCTAAGATAAAAGAAGTGCTGCCAAAGCATATCAGTTTATTGGCGCAGGATGATATTGTAGCAGATAGCCTGGCTTTGTATTTACAGCATCATCCGGAAATAGAAAGCAAAATCTCTAAACAAGGACAGCAGCATTTTTTTACTTCAGGAGATCCGAAAGCATTTGACGCGAGTGCATCTATCTTTTTTGGAAAGCAAATTGTTTCTGAACATGCATCGTTCTTAAAATAAAAGTTTCTGATGATGATCCTTTAATACCCCTTTGGGGGCTGTCGTGTAAAAATTACATAATGTTGACTTGCTAAAAGATTAAAAAGGAAAAGCTTTTTAATTATCTATAACCTATTAAATATGGCCGTAACAGGCTGTATAGCTGGTTTTTGATTTTTATCCTATTAATCTTATCAAGATTTTCTTTCCATTTCTTTCTAGGTTCTGATAATTATTAACGGTAAATTTGCGGCTCAAATAGCAACACGAATGAGTGACTCAATCAAACATGAATGCGGAATTGCCTTTATCCGCCTTTTAAAACCGCTCTCATACTACCAGGAAAAATACGGTACATCTCTTTACGGACTCAACAAGCTTTATCTTTTGATGGAGAAACAGCACAACCGGGGACAAGACGGAGCTGGGATTGCCACAATTAAACTGGATGTTAAACCAGGTCACCGTTACATCAGCAGGTACAGGTCTATGGCTCAAAATGCTGTGGCTGATATTTTTGGATATGTGCAGAGTAAATTTGTAGATATTCAAGAAGAAACTCCTGAATTGATGCAAGATGCGGAGTGGTTGAAACAAAATGTAAGTTTTATAGGTGAGGTTTTACTAGGCCACTTAAGGTATGGTACACACGGTAAAAACAGTATTGAAAATTGCCACCCTTTCTTACGTCAGAATAACTGGATGACAAGAAACCTTGTGCTTGCTGGTAACTTCAACATGACCAACGTTGATGAGTTATTGGAGCAATTGTACGAGCTTGGGCAGCATCCAAAAGAAAAAGCCGATACTGTAACAGTTCTGGAAAAGATAGGTCACTTCCTGGATGATGAAAATCAGGAGTTATTTGATACATATAAAAAAGAAGGTCTGGATAATGTTGAAATCACACATAAGATTTCTGAACACCTGGACATTGCTAAAATACTGCGTCGTTCGGCTAAAAACTGGGATGGTGGATATGCCATATCAGGGATAGTAGGTAACGGTGATGCCTTTGTACTTCGTGACCCTTCAGGTATACGTCCGGCATATTACTATGCTGATGATGAAATCGTCGTTGCAGCATCAGAAAGACCAGCTATACAAACAGCCTTTAACATACAGTTTAAGAATGTTAAAGAAATTGAACCTGGACATGCGTTAATCGTGAAAAAAGATGGAACAGTTACTCAGGAAATATTCAGAGAGCCTGAAGAAAAAAGAGCCTGTTCATTCGAACGCATTTACTTCTCAAGAGGAAGTGATGCTGAAATATATAAAGAGAGAAAGCATTTAGGAGCTTTGCTTTGTGATCAGATACTGAACGCAGTAAATAGCGACCTGAAAAATACAGTATTCTCTTTCATCCCTAATACTGCGGAGGTATCATTTTACGGAATGGTAGATGGTTTACATAGCTATATCAGAAAAGTACAGAAAGATGCCTTACTTCACCGTAAAGAGGTACTAGATGATACTGCTCTTGATGAGTTGCTTTCTATGCGTCCACGCGTTGAAAAGCTTGCTATTAAAGACGTGAAACTACGTACTTTCATTACTCAGGATGCTGATCGTGGTGATATGGTAGCTCACGTTTATGATACAACTTATGGCGTTATTAAGAACCATGTTGATACTTTAGTTGCTGTAGACGATTCAATTGTAAGAGGTACAACCTTAAAACAAAGTATCATTAAAATTATCGACAGGCTGCACCCTAAGAAAATCATTATTGTTTCTTCTGCACCTCAGATTCGCTATCCGGATTGCTATGGTATTGACATGTCAAGAATGGGACAATTTGTCGCCTTTGAAGCTGCGATACAATTGCTGAAAGAAAGAGGAATGGAAAACGTTATCGATGAAGTTTATGAGAAATGTAAAGCTTCTTTATTGTTGCCGAAGGGAGAAATTGTAAATCACGTTAAAGATATCTACAGACCATTTAAACAGGAAGAGATCTCAGCTCAGATTGCTAAGATCATTACTCCGGCAGGAACTGTGGCTGAAGTAGAAGTGATTTATCAAACTTTAGATAACCTTCATGTTGCTTGCCCTAATCACAGCGGCGACTGGTATTTCTCCGGTAACTATCCAACTCCAGGTGGTAATAAGGTAGTAAACAAAGCCTTTGTAAACTGGAAAGAAGGAAACAATCAGAGAGCGTATATTTAGCAGTTAGATATAAAAACAAATACAGCTGTTTTAAATAAATCCCCTGTCTCTATCAAATGAAACAGGGGATTTTTATTTACATGAATTCCGCTTGTGCGCATCATGCTATATGAATCATGCTTGAAGCAAAATCTACCTTCTATGAGGAGGCCTGAGGCGCTTTTGCTTTTTCAGCAAAAGATGCCAGACTCCGAATAGAATGGTTAATTTTGCCCCCTCTACTGATAATACTTAATAACCACATCAATTAACAATCTGATCGCAAATAACAATATCACTGCTCCTGCAATCCTGTTCAGGTTCCTTATAGTCTTCTCCCTGATTTTATGCCTTAATTTGGCTGCATAATAAGTCTTAAAGCCATCAACAGTAAGTTGAGTGGCCATGGCCATAACAAAGAAGACAATCTTTTCCTGCATATTATAATGCAATTGAACAGATATGATTCCACCAACCATGACCCAAAACATCAAAGTTGTAGGTGATAGCAGGCACATTAGAAAACCCTTAAGCACATAACCTCTTTTTTTTACCTTTGCGATTTCGGCAATATCATAATTAACCTTAACCTTATGGAGTAAATAGTATAAGCCTATACCAAATAAAAACAGTCCTCCAATAATTCCCACATATTCAAAATACTCAGTTTTATAACTTACATACTGGGTACTGAATATCGTTAAGGTAATAAAAATGATGTCACTTAAAATAACGCCTATAGCCAATGAAAAACCGGCTTTGAATCCTTTTTCAATGCTTGTTTTGATCATTGAAAAGAATACCGGCCCTGTCAAAAACGAAAATAAAACCCCTGCACCAATCCCTTGTAATATAGCTTCAAACATTCACCTAACGTTATATTTTGTGCTAATATGCAATTTTAAACATAAATTAGCTTCATAAAATTCCATCCTTTTATTATAAATATAGAAATACAACGCTTGTGATATTTTAAAAGTATCATGAGTTTATTGAAGAACATGACAGTAAAACCGAGTTTTAACAATATTTTTATGAATTTAGCTGGCGACCTGGCATTTCGTTCGCATTGCGTACGTGCACAAGTCGGAGCTGTGTTAACAAAAGACACCCGTATTATCTCCATTGGATATAATGGGCCACCCGCAGGAACGCATAATTGTGATGAAGAATGGGGAGATGCAGGCTGTGCCAGAGACTCAAAGGGAAGTTGCTCATTGGCACTTCATGCAGAAGAAAATGCAATATTATATGGAATGAAGAATGGAGCACAAATAGCAGGTGCAACATTGTATACTACATTATCGCCATGTATTGCCTGTGCCCGCTTAATTTTGTCGTCCGGTATAAAGACCGTTTACTACAGAGATTCCTATGCAGCTTATAAAGGATTGCCAAGTGATGAAGGCGTCGATTTTTTAACGAGATTTGGCGTGGAAGTCATTAAGTATTCTTAACTTTGGCCATGCTAGAAAAAATCATAATTCTCGATTTTGGATCCCAATATACACAGTTAATTGCACGTCGCGTACGCGAGTTAAACGTTTATTGCGAAATTCATCCTTTCAATAACATTCCTGAGATTACCTCAGACGTAAAAGGTATCATCTTATCAGGTAGTCCATACTCGGTACGCCAGGAAGATGCACCACAAATAGATTTAAAACAATTCCATGGTAACTACCCGGTATTAGCGGTATGTTATGGTGCACAATATTTTGCGCAACACATGGGCGGAGAAGTTCAGGCTTCATCGACCCGTGAATATGGACGTGCAAACCTTAACTTTGTAGCTCAGGGAAATAAGCTTTTCAATAGCATAGCATTAGATTCGCAGGTTTGGATGTCACATGGTGATACCATTACAAGCATCCCTGAGAATTTTGAGTTGATTGCGAGTACAGACAATGTAAGAGTAGCGGCTTTCCAGATCAAGGGTTCAGATACTTATGCAATTCAGTTTCACCCTGAAGTAACACATAGTATAGATGGTAAACAATTATTGGAGAACTTCCTGGTAGACATCTGCGGATGTAATCAGGAGTGGACGCCTTATGCATTTGTTGAAACCACAATTGCTGAATTGAAAGAAACATTGGGTGATGACAAGGTTGTTCTTGCACTTTCAGGTGGAGTAGATTCAAGTGTTGCTGCAATCTTATTACACAAAGCAATTGGTAAAAACCTGCACTGTATTTTTGTAGACAATGGTTTGTTGCGTAAAGATGAGTTTGAGGCTGTATTGGAACAATATAAACACCTGGGTTTAAATATTAAAGGTGTAGATGCTAAAGAACGTTTCTTAAGTCAGCTTGCCGGAGTATCAGATCCTGAATTAAAGCGTAAAGCAATAGGAAGAGTGTTCATCGAAGTATTTGATGATGAAGCTCACCAGGTACAAGATGTGAAATGGTTAGCACAGGGTACAATTTATCCTGATATCATTGAGTCTGTTTCAGTAAAAGGACCATCTGCAACAATTAAATCTCACCATAATGTAGGTGGTTTGCCAGATTTCATGAAGCTAAAAGTTGTTGAACCACTTAAAACATTGTTTAAAGACGAGGTTAGAAGAGTTGGTACGTCACTAGGATTAGAGCATTTTATCATCGGACGTCATCCTTTCCCCGGACCAGGTTTAGCGATCAGGATTCTTGGTGAAGTAACTGCAGAGAAAGTAGCTATCCTTCAGGAAGCTGATGCCATTTATATTAATAATCTAAAAGAAGCTGGTTTATACGATAAAGTATGGCAGGCCGGTGCAATATTCCTTCCTGTTCAGTCAGTAGGTGTAATGGGTGATGAACGTACTTACGAGAATGCCATAGCCTTACGTGCTGTTGAATCTGTTGATGGTATGACGGCAGATTGGTGCCACTTACCATATAACGTACTCGCTAAAATTTCTAATGAAATAATTAACAAAGTAAAAGGAATTAACCGCGTTGTATATGATATTAGTTCAAAACCACCAGCCACAATTGAGTGGGAATAAATATTGGATCATTATAATTTCGGCTTTATTGTTTTCAGCTTGTTCTCCAAAAATAAGACCTGAAACAAAGAAGCCGGAAACACCAAAACAAGTCGAGAAAAAAGATAAGCCTGCTGAGAAATTCAAGCAGGCTAATATTTCCTTACTTGTCCCTTTCAGGCTAAATGAAATTAACCTGAAAACTGCGACAAAATCTGAAGTTGAAAAGGCTGCCATGGCAATTGATTTTTATCAGGGCTTTAAGCTTGGGGTAGATTCAGCAGCAGCAAATGGCCAGAATTTTAAGCTTAAGGTTTACGATACGCAGGACAATAATAAACAAATTGCAGATCTGATCAGTAATGATAGGATAGCAGGCAGCAACCTGATTGTAGGCCCTGTATTTCCTGATGGGATTAAGTATATTGCTAATTACTCCATATCCAGAGGTATTCCAGTGGTAAATCCATTGGCTGCATCCCAGCCATCTGATTTTGCAAATCCTAACCTTATTTCGATTGTCAACAACATTAATCTGCATGCCGAAAAGGTTGGTAGTTATATCACTAAAACTTTTAATCCTGCCAATACAATCATTGTACTCATCAATCCGAAAGGATTAAGTGATGAAGTGTTTGGTAAGCCTTTAAGAGCTTATTTTGCCAATTCTAAAAAAGCTTTTACTTTTCAGGAATATGCTTCGGTATTTACCATGGAGACTAAAATCGTAAAAGGTAAGCAATATGTGATTTTGCTTAGTTCATCTGATAAAAAGTTTGTTGTACCTACATTGGATAAACTGATGAAGTTAAAAAGGACAGGCTTGAATGTGTCGTTATTCGGGCATCCTGATTGGGTTAAACAAGATTACAATACCGATCAGTTACAGGCTTTAAATACCATGATTTCTGCTTCTTATAAGATAGATTACACCAGACCTGAAGTAGTAACTTTTATAAAAAAATACAGAGCTTTATTTACCTTCGAACCCGGAGAGTTTGCTTTCAAAGGATTTGATATTGGGTATTATTTCGGAAAATTACTATCTTCTTATGGGGAAGATTATATCAAATATCTGACTAAAGAAAACTATAAAGGACTACATAACTCTTTTCATTTTAAATACGATCATGAGTTTGGATACATCAATACCAGTCTGATGTTGTTACGATATAAGAATTTTGCTCTAAACATTGTTGAATGAAAGTAGAACACCAGATCAGAGCATTTGATCAGATCTTTAATAGTTATGATGGCATGTCGCCATTGCATCGCTTTTTATTTGCTTATTTTAAGCGTAATAAGCAGATGGGATCCTCAGACCGTCGCTGGGCATCACGCTATATCTATAGCTTTTTTAGATTGGGAAAAGCACTGATAGCTGAAGAAAGAACCTTAAGACTTGCTATTGCTGATTTCCTTTGTAATCAAAGTTCAAGCCTGGTTATCGAAGCTTATTTACCTGCTTTAAAGGATAATCTTAATCTTCAGGTTCAGGAAAAGATCAAATTAATTCAGGGTGCTTATCCAGAATTTAAACTTTCTGATGTGTTTAGTTTTCATGAAGCACTTTCGGAAAGTATTGTAAAACAGGAATTTTTTGAATCTTTCTTTACTCAGCCTGATTTATTTATCAGGACTGCTAAGGGGCAGCAAGATTATATAGCGACTAAATTGGACAGTGAAGGGATTGTTGCGGAAAAAATCGGCACACATACCATTGCAGTTCCAAACGGGACTAAATTGGATAAAGTCTTGACGGATGACAGCTTATACGAGGTGCAGGATCTTTCTTCTCAGCAAACAGGTACTTTCTTCCTGCCTCAGCCATGGGATCAATGGTGGGACTGCTGTGCTGCCTCAGGTGGGAAATCTCTGTTGTTACATGATATTGAGCCTAAAGTAGAATTGCTGGTTAGTGATGTAAGGGAAAATAGTTTAAATAATCTGGATGAACGTTTCAGGGCTGCAGGGTTAAAAAAATACCAGAAAAAGGTGCTGGACTTGCTTCAGAATAATGATCAGATACTGCATCATTATGAGTTTGATGGCATTATCCTGGATGCTCCATGCTCAGGATCCGGAACCTGGGGAAGAACTCCTGAAATGTTATATTACTTTGAGGAACATAGAATAGGTTATTTTTCAAAATTACAAAAAGCAATTGCCACTAACATTGTAAAGTATCTTAAAGCTGATAAGCCATTGATTTATATTACCTGCTCGGTATTTAAGGAAGAAAATGAGGATGTAATTGATTATTTGCTTAAGAACTTTCCTTTAAAACTCGAAAAGATGGAGCTTATTAAAGGATATAATCATAAAGCAGATACGATGTTTGTCGCGCGCCTGATAAAAACAGCGTAAGGGCTTAATCGTGTATAATTTGTATTAATTTATAATTCGTAACCTAAGGTTATAAACCAGTATTGTTTCTGAATAATTTAATGGCAATTGCCAGCAAAATGATTCCGAAAGCTTTACGTAGTACATTCAGTCCTGATTTGCCAAAAAGCTTCTCTAAACGTTCGGTATTCTTTAGAACGAAATAGACAAACATCATATTGACCAGAATGCCTATAATGATGTTTTGTGTGGCATACTCGGTCTTTAATGACAATAAGGTTGTCATAGTACCTGCGCCTGCAATAAGCGGAAATGCAAGGGGAACAATGGATACCGTCTCAGGTGCGTCTCCTTCTTTAAATATAGTTAAGCCAAGTATCATCTCCATAGCAATGAAAAAGATAACCATGGAGCCTGCAATCGCAAATGAGGCTACGTCTAAACCGATGACTTTTAGTAAAGTCTCGCCGGCAAAGAGAAAAATAATCATCAATACTGTTGCTACTATGGTTGCTTTTTCTGATTGGATATGTCCGGCCTTTTTTCTAAGCTCGATCACAATAGGGATGGCGCCTAAGATATCAATGATAGCAAAAAGAATCATTGAAGTAGAGAGGATTTGACTGAGGTTAAATTCCATGGCGTAGATTTATTTTACAAATGTAAGCGAAAAAATAACCATTCTCCTCTTGGACTGGAATCTTTGCCTGAAAAAGGCAAAGTTCCTATGTCCTTTCATAGCAGGTAATTTTTTCTTTAAGCATGATGCAGAGCTGGGTGGACAGTTTTATTTTACCGACTATTTTTCTCGTTTTACCGAGGGTTTTAGTGCCTCGGCCAGTTATGGGTTTTTGCGGGGCTATATAAGGTGCATATTTGAGGTGTAATTGAAAACATAGTTATGAATACGGTCATCTTTAAAACATCAGTACAGAGTAGAATTGAAATGATTGCGGTAAAACCCGTTTTGAATCTTCTATTTGGTAAAAAGAACTGGTTGTTTTCTTATGAAGATAAGTTGTTAAAGGTGATGACGACGGTGCCTTGTACGGATATGATAAAAGCAATCTTGAAAGAGAATGGTTTAGTGGGAGAGGAATTGAGATTGGCGTATTAATTATCGCAATACAAGTCGTTAAAAAGCAATGAACTGGAGGGTATACCTGATGGTTTGTTGCTTTTTTTGTTGATTTTGGATATAAATTAAAAACAAATTTCTTTATTGAAAGAATAAGTTGCATTTTAAGGTTTGTACATGTATTTATTTCAATTTAATGAACGAACTCCTTTCTATCAAGAATGGCAGCGTAAAATCCTTTGAAGAGGCCTACCACTTGTGGAGTGAAAAGATCTATACGTTCATATTCCGGCAATGTGGATCTGAAGAAATAGCAGACGAGGTTGTACAACAGGTCTTTGTTCGTTTGTGGGAAAAAAGAATGAACCTTTCATTGGATTATCCATTAAATGTTCAGCTTTTCAGGATGTCCAGAACCATATTTATTGATGAATTGAGAAATGCAGCGCGTGCACGCCGATATCTTGACAATCTACAACAAAAAAAAATCAGAGATTTTACAGAAGATAATTTTGAGGATAAGGAAGTTCTGCAATTGGTTAATAAGGCTATTGAAAGTATGCCACCCGTTAGGAAGCAAGTGTTTTTGATGAGCCGGACTGAATATCTGTCACATCAGCAAATTGCAGAAAGATTGGGTATTTCTTCTAAAACTGTAGAGAACCATATTGGTCTTGCTTTAAAATATTTACGTCGTTTCACATTAGTAATGACCTTGTTAGCTCTTCTGTAGCATTCTGCTTATAAAAAAATAATTTACTATTAGGGGATAGGCTTCTCTCAATCGTATTGTTAATATATGATGATTGATAATACACTTGTGCGTAAGTTTTTCAGGAACGAATGTTCTGTGGAAGAGGCTTTAGTGGTAGCGAAGTATCTTGAAGAAAATCCTCAAATATTGGATGAGTTGATTCCTCAAGAACTATGGGATGAAATGGACGAAACATCTTTGATGTCTGCTTCCAAGAAGAAGAATTTGTTAAAGACAGTCTCTGAGCAAATACAGGTTAAAAGAAAGAGACCTGACCTGATCCGAAGCCTTTCAATTGCAGCATCCTTACTATTGATATTGGGATTAGGATGGTGGATAGGTCTTGATACCAACAATAATTTGCTTAAACAGACAAAGCAAAGCGGGCCGACTACAGCCTACACTTTGGTTAAAATCAACTATGGCAAAGAGGATATGGTTTTGAAAATTGCTGATGGTTCTGTTATTTATTTAAAACCTGGTGGGGAGATTCGCTATTTGGAGCAGCTTAGCAAACAGAGAAGAGATTTTAACCTGAAAGGAGCTGCAAGATTCAAAGTTGCTGCAGACAAAACACGTCCATTTAATGTATATGCTGGTGGAACAGTAACTACCGCATTGGGTACAGACTTTACAATTTCATCCGAAGAGGACGAAGATAATATTATTGTATTGCTGTATAGCGGTAAAATTGTGGTCGGCCCCGATAGTAGTATGAACACCAAAAACATGAAAAGAACCTATATGTTCCCTGGTAATAAACTGCTTGTTAAAAAGGGAGACTTTAGCTTGTCGCTGATTAAGGATATGGATCAGCAGATGAAAAAGCAAATTGTAATGCCAAATGGCCAAACTGAGCTTACATCTACGGAAGTATCATTCCGTAACCAATCCCTGGATAAAATTTTCGGCGTATTACAAAGCGACTTTTCTGCAATTATTCAGTTCGAAAAAGTCCAGGTAAAAGGCATGTATTTTACAGGATCATTTAAACGAGATCCCCAAACTGTAGAGCGCATCTTAAATGAAATCGCCTTGTTAAACCACTTAAATATAGAAAGAAAAGACAGCACCTACATTCTACTAAGCCCACAACCAGCAAAACAACCCAAAAACTAATCAATAAAATTAAATCATGTAAACTAAATTCTATGAGACAATTTTTATTAAAAAACAGAAATGTTTTCCACCACATCGTTCTCAGCTACTGTTTCTTGCTTTTATGCAATGTTACAGCGCTTGCACAGACCGGTGCAACAGCAACAGGAATTGTAAAGGATGCTACGGGCAACCTACTTCCAGGAGTTTCTGTGAGGATAGAAAACAAAACAACAAATTTTAGAGCAGGAGCCAGCACCAATGGCCAGGGAATGTTTTCTATCGGCAATATCCCTGCCGGAAAGGATTATACCATCACCTTTACCTCGGTTGGCTTTAAGCCAAAAGTAATGGATGGCTACACCATTAATCTGACCGATAAAATTTCCATCGCAGTAGTATTGGATGAAGATGCTGCTGCCTTAGGGGAGGTAGTAGTGACCGCTTTGGGTATAAAACGTGATAAAAAAGCACTCGGATATACCATTGCCGAATTAAAAGGTAATGAGCTGACACAAGGGGCGGAAGCCAATGTCGCTAATTCATTATCAGGAAAAGTATCCGGAGTACAGGTGAGCAGGGCTGCTTCAGGCTCAGGAGGGTCATCCAAAGTAATTATCAGGGGGAACAACTCATTGATCGGAAACAGTCAGCCCCTATACGTGGTAGATGGTGTTCCTATTGATAATCAGAATATTGGTTCTGCTTCGAGTACAGGAGGTACCGATTATGGTGATGGTATTTCTAATATTAATCCTGATGATATTCAGAGTATTTCAATATTGAAAGGGCCAAATGCTTCTGCCTTATATGGACAAAGGGGAAGTAATGGTGTAGTTTTAATTACGACCAAGTCTGGAACAGCTGGAAAAGGAATGAACATCCAGTTCAATAGTGATTTGTCATTGGGCAATGCACTGGTTGCTCCCGATTTTCAGAATGAATATGCACAAGGTTTAAACGGAAATTTTACACACCTGAGAAAGGCAGATGGAAGTGTTATAACCATGGCCGCCGCAATTGCAGGAGGAATTTCAGGAACACCAAAAATGAGTTCAGGAAGAGATCGCTTAACGCGTTCCAGCTGGGGACCAAAAATGGAAGGCCAAAGCTATGAAGATCAATGGGGAAACCTTCTTTCACTTACGCCACAACCGGATACCTACACCGCATTTTTTCAAACTGAAAAACAATACACCAATAATATAAGTGTAGAGGGAGGTAATGAAAAGGTAAACTATAGGTTGTCTTATGCCAATACCTATATTGATGGATATGTACCTACAAATGTGATCAACAGGAATAATTTTAACCTGCGTACACAAGCTAAGATTACAGATAAATTTAGTCTGGATGCCAAGGTTAATTACATCATGCAGGACGCAACAAACAGACCGACTTTATCAGATGCCTCAGATAACCCGGCTTATCTGCTGATCAGTCAGCCAAGGAGTATCCCTATGGATATCATGTCGCAATACAAATGGACGGCCAATGACGTAGCAAAGCAACTGGGTTACACTAATATTTTTGCAGGTTTGGAAAAAACTTATGCTACTAATAGTTCCACTGCAAACCCATACTGGACAATTAATGAGACGAAAAACACTGATCGTAGAGACCGCGTAATTGGCTTTCTTAGGTTGTCTTACGACTTTGCACCCTGGTTAAAGCTAACTGCTACAGGAGGTACAGACTTTTATACTGACCAGCGATTACGTTATCGTGCGGTGAATACTTATCAGAGTTTGAACCGTAAGGGAGATATGAGTGAAACTGTTATCAGGGTTCGGGAAGATAATTATGACGCCCTGTTAAATAGTAATTTTAAACTTGACAATGGACTAGGTTTTACGATTAACGTTGGGGCCAGTCACCTGAGCCGTTATTTACGCCAAACTGGTAACTCTGGAAGTCAGTTTGTAGTGCCAAACCTGTATGTCATTAACAATACACTAACCAATTCTTATATTTTCGGCTTAACGGAGTCTGAAATCAATTCAGTGTATAGCTCTGGACAGGTTTCCTATAAGGATTACTTATATCTGGATCTTTCCGCCCGTAATGATTGGTCTTCTACCTTATCAAAAGATAATAACTCATTTTTCTATCCTTCTGTAAGTGCCAGCTTTATCGCTTCTGAAGCATTCAAATTTAGTGGGGATGTTGTCCGCTACTTAAAACTAAGAGGGTCATGGGCGCAAGCAGGAAGTTCGGGGAACCCATATCAGTTAACAGGTACCTATAGTTTAGATCAGTTTAATCATGGTGGCATTCCCTTGGCGTCATTCACAACTGTACTTCCAGATAAGAATTTAACCAATGAGTTGACCACATCAATTGAGTTTGGAGCAGACTTAGAGTTGTGGTCAGGCCGGGTAGGCTTTGGTTTTACTGCTTACCAGGCCTCTACAAAAGATCAGATTCTTGATGTACCGATTTCACCATCCAGCTTGTATACTATTATGAGGATTAATGCTGGCGAGATTCGTAATCGTGGTATTGAGCTTTCCCTAAACGCTACGCCGATTAAAACCGAATCTGGATTGACCTGGAAAACAACATTTAACTTCAATAAAAACTCCAATAAAGTAATGTCGCTTTACCCTGGGGTTGAAACATTTTTGCTAGGTTCAGACAGAGGGATAAATGTTGTTGCTGAAGTAGGTAAACCTTTCGGACAATTGATAGGTACCCAGTTTGCATGGTTAAAAGATGAGAACGGAAACCGTTTGATTGATCCAGTTACTGGTTTGCCTTTAACAACAACAAGCAGAGTACAGGAAACTATAGGTAATGCGCAACCAGACTGGTTGGGTGGATTTTTTAACACCTTTTCGTATAAAGGCTTTACTTTAAATGCATTGGTAGACATTCGTCAGGGTGGTATGATCTTCTCTCAAAGTAATCGTGAGGAAATCATTTACGGAACAACAAATAAAACTGTAGCAGGCAGGGACGGTTCTTATCTGGCAACTGGAGTAGTGGCCAAAAAGAATCCTGATGGCAGTTGGAGTGGTACTGGAGTAGCCAATACCAAAACGGTAAAAGCCCAGGACTATTGGAATGTTGTAGCTAGTGATAAGGAAGTTATGGTATCCGAAGAGATGTTAAATGATGGAAGTTATATTGCTATGAGGGAATTGAGTCTGCGTTACCAGATACCTGCGAAGTTTTTACCAACTACTAAAATCCGCAATGCCGCAATTGGTGTATATGGGCGTAACTTGTTTTATTTTCAACGTAAAACTGATGGATTCTCACCAGAATCAGCATCCTTTAATACTTCCAACTCTTCCATCGGTATTGAGTCTACATCATTACCTATGCTTAGAAACATTGGATTTAACCTGAGTATTGGATTTTAACTTGACCATTAGCATTAGAAATTATGAAAACGAAAAATATCATCAAAATATCTTTGTATAGCTTATCAATTGCCATTGGTTTTACTGCGTGTACTAAAGATTTTGAAAGACTGAATACGCCACCTACTTCTATTACCACAATTGACCCGGCATTGGTGTTTTCTAAAGTATTGAAAGACGGTACTTTTGCTGAAGGCGGGGAGTTACCTAATAATAAATTTGGTTCATGGGTGCAACACTGGGCCGGTGGAGCTGTAGTACCTGTATCGAGGTATATAGAATCATCAGAAGATGCAATATGGGAGCAACATTATGCTTTGATCCGCGACCTGAGACAAATCCGTTTAGAATTGGCTGGTAAGGAAAATGATGCAACAGGAAGAACAAAACTGGCTATTGCCAAGATTTATGAGATTAGTATATGGCAACGTCTCACAGATCTTTTTGGTGACGTTCCTTATTCGCAGGTTTCGAAGGATGCAAGTTCTATTAATGTTACACCTGCATTTGATACACAAGAAAGTATATATAAATCCTTAATTGCAGAGCTAGATGCTGCTCTAGATAATCTGAATGATGCAGATGAGAACTATGGTACAGCAGATTTCTTTTATAAAGGAGCAACAGCTACCAATTCATGGCGTAAATATGCCAATTCATTAAAATTAAGATTAGGTTTAAGATTACGCTATGCAAACCCAACACTAGCCAGAGCTACTGTTGAATCAGCCATGGCTAAGCCGGCTTTACTGTTCAGTTCAAATACAGATAATGCTGCTGTACCAACGTTTAACAATGCGCAGCCAGTAAATACCAATCCTATGCTACGCCAGTTTCTTACCGGAAGTTCCGATTTAAGGTATCTTGCCTCTGCATTGGTTGATAAACTGAAAGCCTATAATGATCCGAGGTTGCCATTATTGGCGCAGTTAACGGTAAATAATGTTAATGGGGGACAACCAGATTATGTTGGGCTAGGAGCAGCTTTAAATGATGCACAATTGTCTCAGGTAATTAGAAATAACTATTCAACAGCTTCGTTGAGTACATGGTTCAGTTCCAGTTTTGCACCTATCCCAGTTTATTCATTAACCTATTCTGAAGTATGTTTTTTCAAAGCAGAAGTGGCGTTATTGGGTTGGGGTGCACTATCTACGGATGCCGAAGGTTTCTTTAAAGCAGGAACTGCTGCTGCACTTCAATTACCTCCATATAATATTACTACTGTTCCTCCAACATATAATACTAATGTGTTGTCATTTACCGGACTTACTGATGAACAGAAGCTGGAAAGAATAATGACCCAAAAATGGATTCATCTTTTCGGAAGAAATTATGAGGCTTTTGCAGAATGGAGAAGAAATGGCTTGCCAGTATTAACTCCGGGAAGTAATCTGGGATCTACTAATGGTCAGATTCCACGCAGAGCCATTTATTCTACTAAAGAGTCCCAGTTAAATACCACCAATTACAATGCTGCGGTAGGTCGTTTAACTAATGGAGATTCGTTCCTTTCTAAAGTTTGGTGGGATAAACGATAGTGCAAAAAAGGTTTTCTTATAAACAAAATGCCCCCAAAAAGTTTGCTTTAAGGGGGCATTTTTATTTTGAAGCTTTTTACCTGATCCTATTAATTATTTGATCTCTTTGATGGTTACCTTATCTGAATTAGCTGCTTTATAAGCGTAAAGAATAAAGTGTAAAGCTGCAAATATCAATGAGAAGTAATATAAGTTCGTGTCCTTACCATCAGTAATATAATGGTGAATAATGGCTACTACGACTAATAGAACTGTTAAAGCCAGACCGATGTAAGAAACAGTTTTAGTACTCTTAGCTAATGTAGCCTGGTTGTTGTCTGATAAAAGGCTGTTTTTCATACCATAGAACAAGTACACGTTTACACCGATAATCATCCAAACCAATAAACGTACCCAGGTATCAAGAGGTAAAAATACCATCATCGATAAACAAACCAATACCCCTAAGATCGGGATTAATGGAACCAATGGTACTTTAAATGCTCTTGGCAAGTCAGGCATACGTTTTCTTAAAATCATTACACCAATACAAACCAGGATAAAGGCAAGTAATGTACCAATACTGGTCATTTCTCCAACCACTGTTGCAGGTACAAACGCAGCAAACAGGCTGACAAACATCATGAACAATAAGTTACTTTTTGCAGGAGTACTGTATTTTGGATGAACTTTAGAAAAAACTTTAGGTAATAAGCCATCTCTACTCATCGAAAAGAATACTCTGGATTGTCCCAGTAACATCACCAGGATTACAGAAGCATAACCGCCCAGAATAGCAAGGATGATCAGTTTGTTTAACCATGGATAAGCAGGCTGAACGATTCCGGCAGCATTTTTAAGACCCATATTGTCAATAGCTACCGCAACAGGCGCAATACCATCCTGACCTTTAAACAGGTTGTAGTTGGCAACACCGGTCATTACATGAGCAAAAAGAATATACAGAACAGTACAAATAAACAATGAAACCAGGATACCAATTGGCATATCTTTCTTAGGGTTCTTAGCTTCTTGTGCAGCAGTAGAAACTGCATCGAAACCGATATAAGCAAAGAATACAATTCCCGCAGCGCGAATTACGCCGCCCCAGCCGTGGGTAAAGAAGCTACTGTGAACACCTTCATCTTCAGGAATAAAATATGGAGTATAGTTAGCTGTGTCGATATATTTCCATCCAAGGAAAATAAAGATAAATACAATAACTACTTTAATTGCAACAATTAAACCATTAACAAAAGCAGATTCACTTGTCCCTCTGATCAAAACAAAAGACATGAGTACAATGATAAATACAGCAGGTAAATTAAACATACCATAAACAACTGCTCCATCCAAAGTTGTTACATGTTCAAAGGGGGACATTGTGATCTCCGGGGGGAGATGAAGGTCATAGTAGCCTAAAAATTTGACCAGGTATCTGCTCCAGCTAATAGATACTGTTGCAGCTCCTAAGGCATATTCAAGAACTAAATCCCAACCGATAACCCAGGCTACAAATTCGCCCATAGTAGCATATGAATACGTGTAAGCACTACCTGCTACTGGAATCATGGATGCAAACTCTGCATAACACAATCCAGCAAAACCACATCCTAATGCTGCGATGACAAATGAAATGGTAATAGCAGGGCCAGCATTGTTGGCCGCTGCGGAGCCGGTAATAGAGAAAAGCCCTGCGCCAATAATAGCTCCAATGCCCAAGGCTACCAGGTTTACCGGTCCTAGTGTTCTTTTTAGTGTTCCCTCACCGCTTTCAGCTGCTTCCCTGGTGAGTAAGTCAATTGACTTTCTAAAATTCATAAATTATGGTTTAGGTTTATAAGTTAGTAGTGAATAAGATTTATCATATTAATGTCAAACCTAAATAAAATATATCTAAAAATAAAAGGGATTCTTTCTAGAAATCCCTTTTATTGTTTTTAAAACTATTGGTATTTGATGATTGCAGGTTTAACATTTGCCACAACGATCTTTTTAACCGGTTCTTTAATTTTTGCTTTATCTGATGAAACACCTACAGCAATGTATGGCGCGATGACCAATGAAACAATAGACATTAGTTTGATCAGGATGTTCATAGATGGGCCTGAAGTATCTTTAAAAGGATCTCCAACAGTATCACCTGTTACAGAAGCTTTGTGTGGTTCTGATTTTTTATAATGCATTTCACCATTAATCTCTACACCTTTTTCAAATGATTTTTTTGCATTGTCCCATGCCCCGCCAGCATTAGATTGAAATATACCCATTAAAACTCCTGATACCGTAACTCCTGCAAGTAAACCTCCAAGAATTTCAGCAGAGCTTACAAGAGGGAAAACACCTTTAAAGCCAAAGCCAACAATGATCGGTACCAGTAAAGCAATTGCACCTGGTAACATCATCTCACGGATAGATGCTTTAGTAGATATGGCAACACATTTTTCGTATTCAGGTTTTGCTTTATATTCCATAATTCCTGGAATTTCGCGGAACTGGCGACGAACTTCCTGAACCATATCCATTGCTGCTTTACCAACTGCGGCAATACATAATGCAGAAAAGATGAAAGGAATCATTGCACCAACAAATAAGCCTGCCAATACAGGTGCTTTATAAATGTCAATTGCTGAAATACCTGCAACACCAACAAATGCCGCAAATAAGGCTAATGAGGTCAATGCAGCCGAAGCAATAGCAAATCCTTTTCCTGTCGCAGCAGTAGTGTTTCCTACAGCATCTAAATTATCTGTACGCTCACGTACTTCGGGAGGGAGCTGACTCATTTCGGCAATACCACCTGCGTTATCTGCAATTGGTCCGAAGGCATCAATAGCTAGTTGCATTGCAGTTGTAGCCATCATACCAGCCGCCGCAATCGCTACCCCATATAAACCAGCAAAAGCATAAGAGAAAATAATACCTCCGGCTAAAACCAGGATAGGTGCTACAGTAGATTTCATCCCTACAGATAAACCACCAATAATATTGGTAGCATGACCCGTACCCGATTGCTGAATGATGGAATTAACTGGGCCCTTACCCATTGCAGTGTAATACTCAGTAATCACACTCATTAAGGTGCCCACTATTAAACCAACAATAATGGCATAAAACACATCAATATTAGAGAAATCAACACCACGTAAATGAAGTTGTGCAGGCAACATCCACATCACTATAAAATAAGAAGCGATAGCTGTGATGACAATAGAACCCCAGTTTCCAAGGTTTAATGCGGTTTGAACATTTGAATCTTCGCCTTTAATACGTACAAACCAGGTTCCAACAATAGAAAATAAAATGCCAAGTCCGCAAATAACCATTGGAAGTAAAATCGGAGCCATACCACCAAAACTATCCAATGACACTATTTCCTGACCTAATACCATTGTTGCAAGAATTGTTGCCACAT
This sequence comes from Pedobacter sp., assembly GCF_041645105.1. Lineage (GTDB taxonomy): Bacteria > Bacteroidota > Bacteroidia > Sphingobacteriales > Sphingobacteriaceae > Pedobacter. The sequence goes on along the minus strand of NZ_JBAZQQ010000001.1, from coordinate 84,224 downwards.
AAGAACCGAATAAATCGGCCCCCATACCAGCTACGTCGCCCACGTTATCACCTACGTTATCGGCAATTGTTGCAGGGTTACGTACATCATCCTCAGGGATACCAGCTTCAACCTTTCCAACTAAATCGGCACCCACATCTGCAGCTTTGGTATAAATACCACCCCCAACACGAGCAAAAAGAGCGATAGACTCAGCACCAAGTGAGAATCCTGTCAGCACTTCAATTGCAGTTTTCAATTCCGTGCTATTAGCACTAACAACATTAAATATCTGAAGAAAAACAATAAACAGTCCACCTAAACCTAAAATGGCCAAACCAGCAACACCAAGGCCCATTACAGTACCTCCGGTAAAAGAAACTTTTAATGCTTGTTTTAAACTAGTTCTTGCAGCTTGTGTAGTACGGACATTCGCTTTGGTTGCTACTTTCATTCCGATATATCCTGCGGTAGCAGAAAATACAGCACCAATAATAAAAGCAATAGAAATGATCCAGCTTGAGTGTAAAGCTATCCCATTTACTTCATGAATAGTTCCTGAGTAAGCCAGTAAAGCTGCGGTAAATACCACAAAAATGCTCAATACCCGCCATTCAGCTTTTAAAAAGGCCATAGCCCCATCTGCAATATAGCCCGCAAGCTCTTGCATATTTTTGTCGCCCGCATCCTGCTTATTTATCCATGCACTTTTAATGGCCATTACCAGAATGCCAATTAAGCCCATTAAAGGGATCAGATAAATTAAATTGTCTTGTAGAAACTCCATACTTTAATTCTTCTAGTTTTAGGTGGTTAATTTATATTTGGTTAAATTTTTTATAACAAGTGGTGGCTCAATTTTGTGTTTGTCTCAATCGGAGCTTATAACAAAAATAACGGTGTAAACGTAATTAACAAATTTTTAATCAATTGATTGCAACCTTTTTTAAAAATATAATTCAACACTCATTTTTTTGTATTTCAGAAGGTTTTTTGTTTTATCTTAATCCGTATATAGTTATACATTTTTTTCGCTTTGTTAAGGACATGACTCCAACTATACTCCAACTATATTCCAAGTTGATACCGACTTTTCCGCGAAATAGTTGGAGTCTAGTTGGAATATAGTCACTTTGAATCTCCTGTTTTTCTGATAACTGATCTATTACTGATTGCCGGGAATTAAAATGTACTTTATTGATAAAAAAATATTTTGCTATAGTGTATGGTGTTGATTTTTAAATATATTAGCTGTAGAAAAGGCTGAGCTTGTTGAGCGTAGCATATAGTATCAACCTAGACCAAACCAACCAACAAATAATGGAAAAAGAAAATCAGGATGGCTCTTTTAAGCGGGAGCTGGGCCTTTTAGATGGTACAATGCTGGTCGTAGGATCAATGATCGGCTCAGGTATATTTATTGTTAGTGCAGATATTGTACGGAATGTAGGCAGCGCCGGATGGCTAATAGCAGTTTGGGTAATTACCGGCTTAATGACCATGACTGCTGCTATAAGTTATGGTGAAATGAGCGGAATGTATCCCAAAGCCGGTGGTCAATATGTTTATCTTAAAGAATCTTATAACAAACTGATTGCCTTTTTATATGGTTGGAGCTTTTTTGCAGTGATACAAACAGGTACTATTGCAGCAGTGGGTGTCGCTTTCTCCAAATTTGCAGCTTATCTGATTCCTGCATTGAGTGAAGACAATAAACTACTTAAGATCCAGACAGGTCTTGATGCTTGTAATGTTCCAACTTATTTCTCTATAAGTTCCGCTCAGATCATGTCTATAGCCATTATAGCTTTACTTACCTATTCCAATACCCGTGGTGTAAAAGGAGGGAAATGGATTCAGAACATTTTTACTTCCACTAAATTACTTGCACTTTTTGGATTGATCATAGCAGGGTTTGTCATGTTTAAGCCTGAAGTATGGAGTGCTAACTGGACCAATGCCTGGATGGCTACGAAGGCCTCATTAGTAGATAGCTGTAATGTTGCTGCTGGGTTCAGTGTAACGCCAATTGCAGGAACAGCTTTGTTAGGAGGTATTGCTGCTGCTATGGTGGGTTCTGTTTTTAGTAGTGATGCCTGGAATAATGTGACATTTATTGCAGGTGAAATGAAAAACCCGAAAAGGAATATAGGGCTTAGTCTGTTTCTTGGGACACTTATTGTGACCATTATTTATGTCTGCGCCAACCTGGTTTATCTTGCGGTATTACCTATGGATGAAATAGCACATGCTACAAAAGATAGGGTGGCAGTAACTGCTTCTACAGTCATATTCGGTAGTATTGGTACGGGATTAATAGCAGTGATGATCATGATTTCAACTTTTGGTTGTAACAATGGGCTTATCCTTGCGGGATCAAGAGTATATTATACTATGGCAAAAGACGGTTTGTTCTTTAAAAATGCAGGGAAATTAAACAAGCATGGTGTACCAGAATGGGCACTTTGGGCACAATGCCTGGTCGCCGCTATTCTTTGTCTTAGTGGTAAATATGGCGACTTGCTGGATATGATCTCTTTTGTAGTAGTGATATTTTATGTACTTACTATCGGTGGAATTTTTATTCTCAGAAAAAGATTGCCCGATGCCGAACGCCCATATAGAGCATTTGGATACCCATTATTGCCAGCCTTATATATTATTCTGGGTATTACTTTCTGTCTTTTGTTAATTTGGTTTAAACCACAATTTACATGGCCTGGGCTAATTATTGTGCTAGTTGGAATCCCTATTTATTATTTAACCAGGCAAAAAGAAACAAGCTAAGTGCTATTTAATTAAAACAGTTGCAGATTCACAGCTTGCTGATCATTAGTGGCGGCATTAGGTTTTGAACTTTTAGGAGCCTTATGCTTATTGATCCAGGAAATATAATCGGCTGCAGCAATAGGTTCTCTAAGTAGCCCTGCTCCATATTGCATTAATGCCATTCGGTTCTCTATCACCGCTCTGTACTTTTGCATGAGGTGCTGCAGTTGCTGCTGAATTTTGTTTTTAGGTTTTACCCTGATGTTCTTATTGAGCTGATTGATCAGTTGCAGGTTAAGCTCTTTACTGAAATAGGTTAATGCCGACTCAATTCTAGCTTGCAATGCCTCTTGATCTTTAAAGCCATGTTGCTGATGAAGCTGCTTTACCTGATTCTGGAAACGGTCAGACAGTCCGATTAAATCGTTAACCGATTTGTTTAATTGCGCCAATAAAGACTTAAATTCAGGAAGAATAGATTTTACTACCTCTGGATGAGAAGCCATGACTTCCAGTCCGGTATAAATCCGAGAAAATGAGAAGTGGTTCAACACCAATTGCAGAATAAAGCTTTCCTGTTCCTTAATCAAAATGCTGTCCAGCTCTTCTTCTTTAACTGGCTTCATGTAATTGATGACTTCCGTATTGGACCTTAAACTGTCAGTACTGATCTTTGATTTTAGGATCAGACCATTTAGCGTTCTTACACGACTTAAAGCCACATATACCTGTCCTGCTACAAAGGACTTTCCAGCGTCTATAATGGCGCTGTCGAACGTTAAACCCTGACTTTTATGAATGGTTACCGCCCATGCCAGTTTAATCGGGTATTGCGAAAACTCGCCGACCTGTTGCTGAACAATAGCTTCTTCATTATCAGTTTTATATTCAAAAGATTGCCATGAAGTTTTTTCAAGTAGCAAATCATCCTCATTAGGGAAGGAGATATAGATGTCATCGCCTTTAATAGATTTAACCTTTCCAATTTTGCCATTATAAAACTTGCGGTTTTCGCCCGTGTCGTTTTTAATGAACATAATCTGTGCACCTTCTTTAAGCTTTAAAGTTTGTTCAGCTTGTAGACCAAGATCCCTGAACTCCCCGCTGATTTCACCTTCAAATGTGTATTCCTCCCCTGCAAGTTCATCCAGCTTTCCCTTATTGATTGCATTGGCTTCCGCATTATGCGATGTGATGATGATCGGACTTACTTCATCGGCAACATTAAACTCAGGAAGATATCTTTTATTCAGCAATTCAAGTCCGGTTTCATTAATCTGATTGTTCCTGATGTCATTTAATATATTGATAAACTCAGGTTCCGTTTGCCGGAATACAGTGGTCAGCTCTATTTGTAAAACAGGATATCTCCTGATCACCAAGGCATCAAAAAAGTATGGAGAAGGATATGCTCTGCTTAAAAAGCTCCAGTCTTCCCTTTTAGTAACGGGAGGAAGCTGGTAAAGATCACCAATCAATAAGAGTTGCACACCTCCAAAAGGAGCATTGTTTTTTCTTACCGAGCGGAGGATAGCATCAATAACGTCCAGCAAATCGCAACGTACCATTGATACCTCATCAATAATCAAGAGTTCCAGTTCATTAAACAAACTTAGTTTCTCCCTGGTATAACTGAGGTCAGATACCATTGATTGAATAGAGATAAAGCCCGATTGCAGGTTCTCTAAACTGATATCACCAGGAAAAAAAGAACCTGGAGGAAGTTGGAAAAATGAATTGATGGTAGTGCCTTTAGCATTCATGGCAGCCACACCAGTAGGAGCAATGACGGCCATTTTCTTAGTACTGGTTTCCTTAATCCTTTTCAGCAAAGTGGTTTTCCCTGTACCCGCTTTTCCTGTAAGAAATATAGGCTGATTGGTATAATCAATGAAAGATAAGATTTTGTCGAAAATAGAATTGGAAGAAGCAGCATTACTCATACAGCAAATTTAATTGATTTTTTCGGCTGTTACATGATATGTTGAAATGTATCTGATTGTTGGGGACCCGAATATGAATTTTTATACTAATGACCTTTTAATGGTAATTATTTCACGAATAATAATTAGCTTTGCTAAAAAAAGTAGTATTACCGATATTTAGCCGATGACCGTAACTGTCCTTGCGATTATAGAACCAGATGTTAAGCCAGCACCTCCGTTGGCAAAAGTGATGAACGAAAGATTAGTGCGTTTTGCCAAAGAATTGCAGGATACACACCTTAAAGGTCTTGAAAACGTTGAGCCATTGTTTGATGATGTAGTCGTTTACATTGGTTACAATAGTAAGTACAGCATACGTTGGAAAATTGTGAACGATGTACCCTCTAATATAGAATACGAAGTTGCAGAGCAATGTGCGAAATTGGGCTATATAAAATGGAAGACTACAGTTTTTGGTACTATAGAAAAGCCTTAATTAGTATTTCAGCAATTAGCAGATTAGCGGTTTATTAAAACTCTTTAACCTCATCGATACTACTTGTGTCATAACTTCGTTTTAAATAGGTATTCATTTTAAGATGTGAAACTTAATTTTTATTATTACGAACACAAACACAAAAAAACAAATGAAATATTTAAGAACCAGTTTATTATTGGCGGCTATTGCCTTGCTATCGTTCTCTTTACAGTCTTGCAAAACTAAAAAAGCTATTGCTAAACCTGTACCAGTAGAAAAGCCTGCACCGGTAGTAGAAGAGAAAAAGCCTGAGCCTGCTCCAGAACCAGCACCAGCACCTGCGCCGGTAGTTGAAAAACCTAATTACAACTTTAGTAACGTACAATTTGAGTTTAACTCAGGTGTGTTGAAAACAGAGTCGTTTGCTATTTTAGACAAAATTGCAGCTGAAATGAAAAAAGATGCATCTGTGAAGTTTGTGCTAAATGGCCACTCATCAATTGAGGGGTCAGCATCACATAATATGTCGCTTTCTGTAGATAGAGCTAATTCTGTAAAACAATATTTGCAAAATGCAGGTGTGAGTTCTGCGAACCTTACTATAAAAGGCTTTGGTGCAACACAACCAGTTGCTTCTAATGATAACGAAGAAGGTAGAGTATTGAACAGAAGGGTTGAAGTTAAACGCAACTAAATAAAAAAGAAATGAGCGAGTCCGTGTTTTATAAAACACGGACTTTTTTTGCGTTTTTTTTACAAATCAAAAAGTATAACTTGTTGATTTGTAATTTGTTGCTTGCTCTTTGTCTATGGCTTGTATGAGTCTTGTATGACTCTCCTATGAGTATGGTATGACTCTATATGACCTGTAGTCATTTAAAATGCATTTTAATTGCATTTTTTAGCCTGGTGAATGGATGACAACAAAGCTTATCTTTGTAACTTATTGATGAATTATGCCTGTAATATACCTGATTCTTTCTGTGCTCCTCTTTTCTTGCTCCACAGTTTATTCACAGCAGAAAATTGATTGTGAGAAGGTGTTGGACAAAGAGCCTTATTTTGTAAAACATAAAACCGCAGATACTGATAGCTTGTTAAAACGGGATATTGAAATCCTCAAGCATTGTGGCAATTTTGAGGGTATAGATACTGTCTTTCTAAAAGGGCCGATGCTGGGTAGTTTAATGCTTGATCAGGTAAGGATAGGGAAGCCTGCCACTTATAGAACTCTGATCGATTATTTTGCAGCGTTTAAAAAAACGATTTCCTATCAGGATTTTGTAAAGGGGCTGGTTTTGTATCAGGAGATGGCTTCTAAGAAAGTAAATCTTGATAATTGGGAAAGCGATAAAGAGTTGTTTGTAAGGATGGGCTTTACAGTAGGTGACCTGAACGATCTTAAAGATTTTTTGTCTGGCTTAAAAGCAGAGAATCTGACTTATAAAGCTGCTATGACCCGGTACCTTGCTGAGATTGAAGCCATGCGGGTCGATAAATAATTACATTATTTCAAGAAGAACCAGCCGATTAATAGGCTATAAGATATTCCAGAGTCCTGGAATTGTTTTCGAAGTGTTTTAAGTGCTTCTACCAAATGGTTGTTTACGGTGTGTTTAGAGATGTTCAATGATTCAGCAATCTGATCATGAGTAAGGCCTTCATAGCGACTTAATTTAAAAATTAATTGCTGACGAGCCGGTAATTTAGCAATACTTTGCTCAGTAAAAGCCTCTAAATCGGCCAATAGAATGGCATCTTCTGTCTCATTATGTGCCTGTTTAAGTTCTGTCCAAAGTTTTTCTCTGGCAGCATCTGCAGTGGCAGCATTTCTTAATGCATTTAAGGTTAATCTGCGCGCAATAGTAAACAAGAAAGAACCTAAAGGGTATTTAACATCAAGTGTAAGTCGGTTGGTCCACAAAAGAATTAAGGTCTCCTGTACAATTTCCTCACTCAATTCACGGTTTTTTAAAAACCGAAAGGCGAAGCTATAAAGCTTGGCTTTATAAATGTTGAACACAAGGGCAAAAGCAGCTTCATCGCTATTTAGCAAATCCGCAATAAGCTGATCTTCATCATATGTTTTTACATTCATTTTATGAATTTACATGTAATTTGAAAAAATAATTACAATTCGACTAGTTATATGCTTGCTTTGCCGTGTATTACTATTATATCCTGCGTAAAGATCAGGATTTATAAAGAGAAAATGGACAAAAGGCGACTGCAAAAAATATTGATTGCATACTCAACTAATGAGATTCAGCTGAAAGATTATAATGAACTGATGGATTTGGTCTCAGAATCAAGTTATAATGAGGAACTATATGCTTTTATGAAAGAGGTATGGAATAGCAGTCCGATCGAGAAATCTTTCACTGATTTACAGTCTGATATGCTATTTCAACGAATCGTTGGAGATAGTCGTTTTAAACAATTGCCAATTCAAAAGCAAAACAAAATGATTAAGCTGTGGCGTAGTGTTGCTGCAGCTGCAGTAGTGCTGATCACTTTGTCGGTCGCTCTTTTCTTTTATACCAATAAAAATATATTTATAGGATCAGGGAAATCGGATTTTACGAAATACGATCTGAAGCCTGGAGGTAACCATGCAGTATTAACCCTTGCGGATGGACGTAAGATTGAATTAACAGATGCGGCCACCGGAAAAATTGCAGAGCAAGCGGGTGTGTCTATTCAGAAAACGGCAGATGGACAAATTGTTTATGAGGTAGCTTCTCAAACTAAAGGAAAAAATGGTGTTGAGCAAGGATTTAACATAGTGTCGACCCCAAAGGGTGGACAATATCAGGTGAATTTGCCTGATGGTACAAAAGTTTGGTTAAATGCAAATTCATCATTGAAATTTTTAGCGGCCTTTACAAGTCATAAAAAGCGGGTTGTAGAGCTGACTGGAGAAGGATACTTCGAAGTGGCAAAAGCAAATAAACCTTTTATAGTAGAAACAAAAGAACAAGAGGTTGAAGTTCTGGGTACACACTTTAACATCAGTAGTTATTCTAATGATGGAGAAACAAAAACCACTTTATTAGAAGGACGGGTAAAAGTTAGCACCGGTAATGTGAAAAATAATGCAGAAGATGTTATACTTAAACCTGGGCAACAAGCCTTATTAAACGCAGGGCAATTAAACGTTAAAGCTGTAGATGCAGGAGCTGAAGTAGATTGGAAAAGTGGTTATTTTATATTCAAAAATGAAGATATGCGCAGTATCATGCGCAAAATAGAACGCTGGTATGATGTGGAAATCGTTTTTGCGAAGGACTTTAACAACCGCTCTTACGAGGGCTCAATATCCCGCTTTAAAAATATATCAGAAGTATTAAGGAAATTCGAACTCACAGGAAATATTCACTTTAAAATGGAAGGAAGGAGAATTACCGTTATGCCATAGATCTTTACGTATAACTGGGTAATATATAAGAACCAGGAGTGATTCGAGCCACTCCCGGTAGTTTTATAGGGTTACCCTTCAAATTGCAGTTAACAACCATATCAACTAACCCCATCAAATCAAAAGTATGAAATTTTACCTACAATTTTTGCAGGTTTATAGTGCCTATATATGGCAAAAAATACCAGTACCGTCAAAACGAACCATCATGCGAATTAATTTAACTTGCATCGTTCTCCTGATTAGTTTACTTCAGGTTAGTGCATCAACATTTGCACAGAAAATCAATCTGTCGAGAAATAATATCACCTTACAGCAACTATTTCAAGAAATTAAAGGCCAGAGTGGCTATGATTTTCTGTATGAGCCTAATGAATTAAAGATTGCAAAGCGAGTAAATGTAAATGCTAGCAATACAGATCTTAAAGTATTGCTGGATGATGTGTTTGCAAATCAACCTTTAACCTATGCAATTGACCAGAATACCATTGTGGTGAGAAAAAAGGGAGTAAGTGTTTTAGAAAAGATCGCTTATCTTTTTAAATCTATAAATGTAAAAGGCGTTGTAGTAGATGAAAATGGTGGTGCACTACCTGGTGCTACGGTTAAAGTAAAGAATGGAACAAAAGCTGTTATAACCAATAGCAACGGACAGTTTGAGTTATCTGGTGTAGAGGAAAATACAACTGTTGTTGTGTCTTATATAGGATATAAAAACAAAGAAGTCAATGTAGGTAATGGACAGGCTTTAAAAATACAGATGGAACCAGAATCATCAAGTCTGGAGGGTGTGATGGTAACGGGTTATCAGAAAATATCAAAAGAACGCGCTACAGGTTCATTTAGCCAGGTAGGTAGAGAAGCTTTAGACCGTCGACCGGTATCAAACTTATCCACAGCATTACAAGGTACAGTTGCAGGTATGCAGGCTAAAGAAAATGCGGATGGTAGTGTGGATTTCTTAATCCGTGGTAATACTACCTTATATGCAGACAGAAAGCCTTTGGTTGTAGTTGACGGTTTCCCGATTTCAAATAGTGATTTCTCTGACATAAATCCTAATGACGTTGAATCAATTACGGTCTTAAAAGATGCTGCGGCAGCTTCAATATGGGGTGCACGTGCTGCAAATGGGGTAATTGTTATAGTTACCAAAAAGACAAAAGCTGATACGAAGCTTAAAATTGAAGCTAATGTGTTTTCAAGAATATCAAATAGGGTAGACCTTGACCAGGTGCTGATGCAAGCTAATTCGGCTGATCATATCGCTTATGAACGTAAAGCTTTTGAAAACAATTGGGTCTTTGATCAATTTGCTGGATCTTTTGGAGATATTGATAAGTCGCTTACCCTGGCGCAAGAGTTGATGTATGCCAATGATGCAGGTACCATAAGTAAAGCGGAAATGGATGCTGGACTTGATCGTTTAAGTAAAATCAGTAACAGGTCGCAACTTCAGGATTTACTGATGCGTAAAGCAATTTTAAGCCAGTATAACGTAAATCTGCAGTCGGGCACTGAACGATCTAAAACGTATGTGTCTTTAATGTATGAGAATAATAAAGGTTCTTATATTAAAAATGGCTATGATCGTGTGAACCTTAATTTTAACAATGATTATAAGATTTCTAAGATTCTGAATTTTAACCTTTCTGCTAATTTACAGTATAAAGACCAGGAAAATGGTGGAGCAACAATAGCTGAAATGCAAGAGCTTTCTCCGTATGAAATCTTGTTAAATTCTGACGGGAGTTATGGAACGAATTTAAAGGACTATAACCGCCAGCAACTTTCACTTATTCCGTATGATAAATTTACATATTCTGACTGGTCATATAACTTATTACGTGAGGTGAAAGGCCGCAATTTGAAAAGTGAGACACTGAATGCAAGAATTCAGGCGGGACTGAACTTAAAAGTCATGAAAGGATTAACTTTTGATACTAAGTTTCAATATGAAAGAGCAAAGACTGATTATAATGATTTTTATGATGAAAGTACCTTCTATGTTAGAAAGTTGGCGAACAGCATGACGGAATATAATGATAATACTAAAACTTTAGGGAAAGCTTATATTCCAAAAGGTGGTATTTTAAAGGGGCGTGAGTTTACCAGATCTAACGGAGCCAAATATGATGTTAATCATATGGACGTGGAAAGTTATTTGTTAAGAAATCAGCTCAATTTCGATAAAAACTTTGGAACCAAACATAGTATTTCTGCAATTGCAGGTATGGAAATTGCACAATATACCACAAATCAACGTGCCAATCCATATGTTTACGGTTATTATTCGGATAAGCTTCAGGCTGCCACGCCTCCATATGGTTATGGCAGTTCTGTTGATCAGTTTAAGGATTTTGAAGGTAAGAATGCTACTGTTCCAGGTGGAAATACTGTCTTTGATTGGGGACGTACTAAGTATGTTTCTTTCTATAGTAATGCATCCTATACATATGATGATAAGTATACTCTTACAGGAAGTGTGAGAAGTGATGCTTCTAACTTTATTACTGATGATCCAAAACTGCGCTGGTCGCCATTGTGGTCTGTTGGTGCAAAATGGAATGCGAAGAATGAAGCATTTATGGATAAACTGAATTTTATAGATAGGTTAGATTTTCGTTTAACTTATGGTAAAAATGGCAATGTAGATGGTAGTACATCTACAAAGGCACTTTTAAGTATTGGTTCAGCACTGAACGGAAGTACGGGAACAATTACAGGTACTGTTGCTGATAATGGGAATCCATTTTTACGTTGGGAACAAACAACGAGCACAAACTTTGGGGTTGATTTCGCTTTATTAAACAACAAGTTGTTTGGATCAATAGACCTTTATAACAAAAAGGGAGAGGGAATTATTGGTATAGTAGCTTTACCATCTGCAACAGGAACAACAAGTCAGAAATTTAACAATGCCGGGATTACAAACAGAGGTATTGAAATTTCATTGGGGACCAATATTGCAATTCCAAATACGCCGATTCAATATAGTACCTCATTTAACTATGCCTATAATTATAACAACATCAATAGCTTGTATAATCCATCATTATACGTTTATCAGATGATGGATGGAGCCTTTGTAGAAGGAAGACCAGTAAATTCGGTTTACTCGTTTGATTATCTGGGAATGAGGGATGGAGTACCTTATGTTGCCGGACCTGATGGTACTTCGCAGTCGTTTAATGATGTGAGTTTATATAACAGGGGATTGGGCTTGCCTTTCCTGAATTATGAAGGTACAGAAACACCACCACATACCTTAGGTTGGGTAAATAACATCAAGGTGCAGAATTTTAACCTTACGGCCATATTTGTGGGGAAAATGGGGGGTGTATACCGCAACCCTACTTTCAATTATTCTACAACGGTAGGTTATGATAAAACTTTTGTAAATAAATATATCAGCGATGTATTGGCTGGTGATCCAAATATTCCAGGTTTTGGTAATCCTGATGAAACTAATCTTTATCTGTGGGATCGTTATACTCCAGTTTTGAGTGGTTTGGTAGAAAGCTCTTCTTATATAGAACTTAAAGAACTGACATTGGAATATAAGCTGTCGAAAAAACTGGCAAAAGTGATACAGATGAACAATGTTAAAGTTTTTGCTCAAACTCGTGATCTGGGTATGATATGGCATGCCAATAGTAAAGGGTATAACCCTGATTGGTTACCTGGTACAAACAGACCTGTTCAATCCTATACTTTTGGTGTAAACCTTCAATTCTAAGACCTATACATTATGAAATTAATAAAATCGATATTGATAATAACTGGGATCATTCTATTAGGAGGGTGTAAAAAATACCTTTCAGAAGAGCCTAAAAAACAAGCTAGTATTAAGACAATTGATCAACTGGAAGCCTTGGTAGACAATGCGACAGCTTTTGCTTTAGTTTATAGTGCAACTGCCGTTTATTCGACGGATGATACAGGGATTCCCAGGGATCTATATAAAAATAACGTAGTTGCTTTTACTATGGATGAAATTCAATACTATGTAAATAGTGTTGATGGAGTAGTTGCGCTTGCTTCAGATCTTTTATGGACGGGTGAATATAAAAAGATATTTACTGCCAATCTTATTCTTGCAAATGTTGATGAAGTGGCTGGAGATGAATCACGTAAGCAACGTGTAAAAGCTGATGCACATTTTATAAGAGCATATGCTTATTGGGTATTAGCCAATTATTATTGCGCACCTTATAATAATGCAAATTTAAATAGTTTAGGTTTACCACTTAAGAAAACGGTAGATTATAATGAGTCCTTAAAACGGTCCACATTAAAGGAAACTTATGATTTCATATTAGCAGATCTTTCTGAGGCGCAAAAAGTAGCAAATGATGAGGTTGATCCATTACGTGCCTGGAGAGTGAGTAAGAAAGCAATAGCTGCGTTTATGAGTCGTGTGTTCTTGTTTACCGGTGAGTATGACAAGAGTATAGCACAAGCAGATATTGCACTGACAAGTACTGTAGCTAAATTGGTAGACTACAATACTTTAAAGCAGGGGCTGTCAAAGTCATACACCAGTCCGGAAGCTAAATTGGAATATGTTGAGCAGAATGATTGGGGGGCATCTAAATATTTATACTGGTCCGAGTTTTTTTATACACGTTATGTTGCTACTCGTGGTCAATGGTATTTGCCAAGTGAAGATTTGCTGTCTGTTTATCATGATAAACAAAATGATCTGCGTTATAAGAGTTTTATGATCTCTAACGGAGGAAGAAGATTTGCTGTAATAACCCCGTCAGCATTCAGATATACAGTATTCTCTGATGGACAGTATATTCCTGAGGGACCCACTTTTTCGGAGGTTTTGTTAAACAAAGCTGAAGTGTTGGCGCGTAAAGGAAATATATCAGGTGCTATGGAAGCGGTAAATATTCTTAGAGGAAAGAGAATGAGAAAAGACATGCCTTTAACAGATATTTCTTTGACCGCCACAGATAAAGACGATGCTATCAAAAAGGTTCTGGAAGAAAGGAGAAGAGAAATGCCTTTTTCAATGAGGTGGTATGATATCCGCCGTTTCAGCGTAAATGAATATCCAGCAGATGATGTTACTGTTACTCGTGATTTCTTTGACGTAAGCCTCAGTGGGGTAAATGTAAATGCACCTAAGACTTATACTTTAAGTGCAAAACGCTTTTCGGTACCTATTAATGGTGTTGAAATGGATGCTGGTAAAGGTCAGATTGTACAAAATCCTTATTAATAAGAGTTTATGAAAAGATTTATAAAAATAGCCATGCTTTGCGGTATGGCTATACCAAGTCTGGCTATAGCTCAGCATAAAAAGACAGAAGTAGTTGCCAGTAAAAGCGAAATTTCAAAGTTGGCTAAGGCTGTAGAGGCTGCTCCAGATAGTTTAAGTTTCCATAATGCTTATCTGAAGGCAGTTGATGTAAATAATGCTAGTGTAGTTGCGCAGTACGACAAATGGATGAAGAAATTTCCTAAGTCGGCCATAGTACCTTATGCCATAGCCGAAGCTTATTTAAATGATGAAAGTCCTAAAGCAAAACCATATTTGTTAAAAGCAGTCGCTATTGATCCCAAATTTGCAGAAGCCTGGGATGGGCTATGGATAGATGCACAACGCTGGGGCGATTTTAAGAGTGGAGATGAGTACTTGAAAAAGGCAGCAGAGAGCGATCCTCAAAATGCAGCTTATGCATTTTATTATTCAAGTAGTTTTGAGGATAAAGATCCGCAAATGTATCATGATTTAACAATGGATGTTGTAAAACGTTTCCCTGAAAGTGATCGCGGAGCTCAGGCTTTATACTGGTATGCTACTCGTTCTAAGGCTATTGCTGATAAGTTGAAATATTTTGAGTTGTTGCGCAAAAGCTATTCGCCAGCAAAGTTTAACTGGTCTTCAAGTGGTATGACTTCCTATTTTGATCTATTGCTGATGGAGGATGCAAAAAAGGCTTTAGCCCTGGCTGAGGATATGGCTAAGATTGAAAAACATGAAAAGGAGTGGGCTAATTTAAAGCTGCAAGCGCAACGTGTTAATGATGCCGGTGATTTAGCAAAAAATAACAAGCTTTCGGAAGCTATGTCTCAATTAGATCAGGTAAAGGTTCCGAGGTACTTTAAATTTAACAAAGAGCTTATTTTTTTAAAAGCAGAAATGGAAAGCTCAGCGGGTAAAACCAATACTGCATATACGTCATTGATTACTTCATTTGCTAAGCAACCGAACACGAAGTTAATCTGGGCAATCATGGGTATGGGGGCAAAATTAGGTAAGGATCCACATCAGGTAGATGCTGATATTATGAAGTATATCAATGATAACGCTAAACCTGCAACACCTTTTTCGTTGAAAAATTACTTTACGTCCAGCCAGACATCATTGTCCGATTATAAAGGCAAAGTAGTATTACTAACCTATTGGTTTCCCGGTTGTGGTCCATGTAGGGGTGAATTCCCACATTTCGAAAATGTTGTCAGTAAGTTTAAAGGACAGGATTTTGATTATGTGGGTATTAATATTGTCTCAGAACAAAATGATTACGTAGTTCCGTTTATGAAAGGAAGTGGTTACAGTTTTACGCCCTTAGAAGATGTTAAAGGAAGAGTAAAAGGTAATCTGGATAACAGAGGGGCTGCACCTGTAAACTTCTTAATAGACAAGCAAGGTCGTGTTGTCTTCTCAAATTTCAGAACTGATGGAGATAATGAAGATGAATTAGAATTGATGATTAAAATGTTGTTAGCTGATAAAAAGCTATAATTTAAAATGTTGTAATTGAATTATTAAATAGAAATGTTAAAAAAACTGATCGTAATTTCCTGCCTGGGTTTATTTATAATGGGTGGTGCATCTGGACAGCAGAAATCGGGTTTAATTACCATAAAAGGTCAATTGAAAGGCTTTAGTAATCAAACTGAGATCGCGGATTTGTCAGAATTTCAATACTTACTCCCTCCTTCAGCAGAAAGAGTAATTGTGCCTGATGCAGATGGGAATTTTAGTATTAAATTTAAAGCAGCTCATGCCAGTTACTATCGTTTGGGTCGTAATACGCTTTATCTTTCTCCAGGCGACAATTTAGAAGTGTATATTGATCAAAGCAATCCTGGATTAGCTAGGTTTAATGGGCAGGGTGCCTCAGCAAATATTTATATGAAGAATACGCCTTTTCCTAAAGGAGGGTCATTTCTTGAAGCAGGTAAGAATCTAAAGGAAAGCCCGGAAGCTACCATAGCTATAGTTGAGGAGAAAGCTAATTTGCGTACTAAGGAGTTAGCAGGAATAAAAAATGTAAGTAAGGAGTTTATCCGCCTGGAAAATGCTCGTATTAAAGCAGATCTGATCAATAGTATCTATAGTGGAGAAGTGTATGGCCGTTACGTATTTAAATTAAAGGATTCAGCAGCTAAAGTTTATGCTGAGAATTATGTAAAAGCAATTGCTTCAACAGTGGCTAAGTATAGTAAGGGTTTTATTGATCCTTCTTTGATGAAATTGGTGGTATATCGGGATATTGCTGAAGAGGTGATAAAACAGGAAGGCAAAACGAACGACATTCGAACTATTAGTGAATGGTATGCGATAAGTACGTTGGTTGAAGATATGCAAAAAGTAAGCGACAAAAAAGTGCTGGCTACTTTTGAGCCAAAAATTGCTCAGTTTAAAACGGAAAGTTATAAAGCTGCTGCACGAAAAATGTTGCAGAAATTAATGTCTTTCGGAAAAGGCGATATGGCAGTGGATTTTATATCCGTTGACCTGAACGGGAATCAGGTATCATTGAGTAGCCTAAAAGGTAAAGTGATTTATGTTGACCTTTGGGCAACCTGGTGTGGGCCTTGTATGAAAGAAATGCCATATTACGAAAAGCTTAAACTACAGTATAAAGATAACCCGAATGTGGTTTTTGTCTCGCTTTCAATTGACGACAATGAAAAGCCATGGAAAAAAAGTGTAGAAGAGCGTAAAGCAGATGGATACCAGTGGTTAATCAACAGGTCAAAACTTCAGGCTTATAATATTGTAGGTATTCCTAGAAGCCTGTTGATTGATAAAGATTTTAAAATGGTAGATATGGATGCACCAATGCCTTCACAACCAGAAGTGATAACAGCTATTGATAGCTTGTTAAAGTAATTTTCTCAGTAGAGTTTATTAAAACACAAAGGCTGCCCCATTAATTTGAGGTAGCCTTTGTGTTTTAATGATTCTGTTATTTCAAGTTCGTTACCTGCAATAAATAGTCAAAAAGGTTGACTTCTGAAGAAAGATTCAGTTTCTTTCTTAATCTGTAGCGACCAACTTCAACACCTCTGATCGTAATACCCAATAGCTGGGCAATTTCTTTTGATGATAAGTTCATTTTCAGGTAAGCAGACATTTTAAGGTCATTCTGACTAAGATGTGGAAACTTCTGTTTTAGCGTGGCCAGAAAGTTATTGTGAACCTGATCAAAATGTAAGGAGAACTGGCTCCAGTCGTTATCACTTTTTTCTGTTTCATCCAGCAATTTTAACAGGCCTTTTATCTTTTCTGTATTCTTTTCATCTCCTTCAGGTTTCTGTAAGGCATATAAATCTTCTTTTATTCTGAGTAGTAACTTCCCTCTCTGTGCAAGGTGCATAGTTGTAATGGCCAGCTCTTTATTTTTGAAATTAACTTCGCTTTCTAACTTCTCATTCTTCAATTGTATAATTTCACTCTCAGATTTTTCAATATCCAGTTGATGTATTTTTTTAAGTTGCTGTTGAGCCTTAATATGCTTTTTTGCTTGCCATTTGATAAGTAGGTAAAGGAAAATGACAATAAGTAAGAAATAGACTAGGAACGCAATATTCGTTTGATACCAGGCAGGTAGAATCGTAAAAGTATAGGTAACTGGGGCAGTTTCGCTACCTAAGTTATTTCTGGATTTTACTTTAAAACTAAAAGTGCCATAAGGCAGATTGGTATAGTCTTTTTCACTTTTGGCCGACCAGTCTGACCAGTTTTTATCGAATCCTTCCAATTGGTAACTGAATTCGATGTTATTTTGTTGTTCAAACAATGTTGATGAGAACTCAAAACGAAGAGAGTTTAAGCTGTTTTTAATCTGTACAGGAGTTGCATCAATAGTAGCTGGAGTATGCCCTCCGTAAATAATACTGTCCTTTTTACCGAAAAGTGCCACTTCGGTTAGTAGAACATTGAGCTTTTTAACATTATGCGTGTATTTTAGATAATTGATATGGTAAATTCCCTTGTTGGCCCCTACAAAAATATTCTCTTTATCATAGGGATAGATGCTTTCAAAACCTGCCACTAGCTTTGAGTTTAGTTCAGGGAAATGAACAATAGTAAATGGGCCTTTTTTTGAGTTTTTTTGATAATCGACTACTCCAATTTCATTGTTGCTTACAAACCAGATATTGCCATCATTATCTTCTTTAAGGTATTGAAGCGGATTGTTGTTAAAAATGGGTTTAAAAAAGTCAGAAGGTACAAATCTGTTTTTCTGGGATATATATTCATAAACACCTTTTTCTGTCGCAATAACAATTCTGTTTTTAATATGGAATACAAAATTGTTTAGGGTTGATGGTAAGCCCTCTTTTTGGGTGAACAGATATTGTTTTATGATGTTTTTCCTATCGCTACTCAATTCCAGTTTATATACACCACGATAAGGATGTGAAGCCCATACTGTATTACTGCTTTGGTCATAGTGAACAAAACGTAAGGGTTCGGTAAGTCCGCCTATTGTGCCTTTATCTGTGAATTTTGAATTAGAAAACTCAATGTTATGCAAGCCATTATAGGTGCCGGAAATAATTCCAGAAGAAGGATAAAGGGAGGAGACTGCCTCAAACAGCCAGGTGCCTATATTGCTATAAATAGGCATGGCATTGTTTTTCTCAATGATGAAGGCACCGTCTTCATGTCCAAGTAATAGCTTCTGATTGATTTCATTTAAACTCCAGACCTGACCTTTGGTGTTTTTTACCTCCTGGAAATAGTTTTTGGAATAACTGATGTCTTTTATGCCAGGACTAAGCGGACTATAGAAAAGACCATTGGAGGTGCCCAGGTATAGTGTTTTGTCGAAAATTCTTGTAGAATAGCCCGTTACTTGTTTGTTTTTATCCGGGAATATCTGTTTAACCGGACTGTTATAGGCTACAAAGTCAATTCCATCGTCGAGGCCTAACCATAGATTTTGATCATAATCGATAAAAAGACTTCTGATATTATTTTTCTGCAGGCCTTCATCATAGGAGAACTTTTGAAGTACGTTTCCATTTTTATCGATGATAATGCAGGCGGCAGAAGTTGTGCCTAATGCAAATTGTTCATTATTGAGCTGGATAGCACAAAAAATCCTGTCGTTTTTGAAGATATTATCGGCATTTGTTATTTTTTTGGTAAGTACATGGTCCTTAAGGAGGAAGATTCCATTCTTTAATGTTGTAATCAGCGTGGTTTCTGCATCATAATTCAGAATTGCTGTTATGGTGTTATATTTCAGGTTAGCGTCTTCATTGATGATTTGCCATGCTCCATTCTTAAACCAGAATAAGCCTTTTCCTCTAATCTGTGCGTAAAGCTGATCATTGACTTTACCTATAAAGTCCCAAATTTCATTTGAGGGATAAACTTTGATTGCCTTGTCTTTTAGTTGGAAGATTTTTTCTACGGTTCTGAAGAAGACCTGGTCTTTTAGTATGACAATGTCCCAGATATCAGAAAATTGTCTATAATTTGATGGGATAAGTTGCTTTAAGGAAGTGTATTTTAATACTCCGTTTTGATCTGGGTAAAAATAACCGAACTCATCCTGGCCTCCAACATATATTCTTCCACTGGTATCTATTTTTAAGGAGCGAATGATAGTTTTGTTTGGAAGCGGATAAAGTTTCCAATATCTTCCGTTAAAAGTCAGGAGGCCTTCATTGTTTGCAAAGTACATGATGCCACTTTTATCCTGCTGGATATCCCAGTTCTGAATGCCTCCTTTATAGGTCGTATTGCTGTAATTTACAATCTGTGGTAAGCCGATTGGATTTTGAGCCCTTAAGATGGATACCGAGAGATTTATTAAAACAATTAACAACAGATTCTTCATGAAATGGTATTAAGAGCGGTTTTTTTAGTTTGTGTAGTATTAATGTAGTAGGGCTGAGCAGGCTAAGTTATAAATTAAAATACATTGTATTGTTTTTATAGTAGGCAGATTTTCGAGGTTTAAAAAGCTTCTGAATAAATTTGAATTACATATGTGTTCATAGGACAACTAAACTAAACTACTATTGAACTGCTAACCAAAATAAACCAATTAAATTAAAAACAAGCAAATTTATGAGAGAGAACTACAAAAAAGTGCTCGGGTTAATGACATTAATTATTCTCCTGTTTTCTTCCGTCAGTTCTTTTGCACAGCAAAAGATGATTAGTGGAAGGGTTGTAGATGGTTCGGACAATTCTACTTTACCAAGTGTAAGTATTAAAGTAAAGGGAACGCAAAAAACAACATCTACAGATGTAAATGGTAAATACGAAATATCAGTGGCTGATAATGATGTATTAATATTTACTTATATAGGTTTCCAGGTGCAGGAAGTGCCTGTCGCCGGCAAAACAGTTTTAAATATTGTTTTACAATCATCAAATCAGCAAATGCAGGAAGTGGTTGTAGTTGGTTATGGTAGCCAAAAGAAATCTGATATAACAGGCGCTGTTTCTACGGTAAGTATGGAAAAGGCAACAGCAATTCCGACAACCAACGTAGCAGAGATGCTTAGAGGACAGGCTGCAGGAGTGCAGGTGACTTTAGGTTCGGCCAGGCCTGGTGGTACTTCCAATATTCAGATCCGGGGAAGAAACTCTATCCGTGGAGGAAATGATCCTTTAGTTGTACTCGATGGATTTCCGATAGAAAATATCAACGATGTGAATCCCGAAGATATAGCTTCAATAGAGGTTTTAAAAGACGCTTCGGCGCAAGCTATTTATGGAGCAAGGGCATCAAATGGTGTGATTCTGATTACTACAAGAAAAGGTGCTACTGGTAAAATGACGGTAGGTATAAGTTCTTATTTCACTGCGCAAAGACTGACGAAGAACTTTGACCTGTATAATGCAGAAGAGTTTGCTCAATTTAGAAGAGAAGCAAAAAGAACAAATAATCCAGATGGCTCGTACAGTACAGATGAAGTTAACTTTGGTGGTTCAGCGCAAGCGCCGGAGTATATCAACTTTAAAGCTGGTAATTATGTGAACTGGGAGGATGCAGTTTTAAGGGATACCTGGTTAAGCAGTAATACGGTAAGTTTAAGTGGAGGTACAGACAATACAAAAATATTTACCAGTGCTACTTATTTTAATCAATCGGGTTTAATACCATCTTCTGCTTATAAAAGAGGTTCATTCAGATTCAACATAGATCAGAAAATCAATGACAGGGCAAGTATTGAAGCTAACATCAATATTGCAACAGATAAGCAAAGAAGGGAATCGGCCAACCTGGACTTTATAACTATTTCTCCATTCACAGGTCCTTATGACCTGAACGGAAACCTGGTGAGAAATGTGGCTGGAGCAAATGCAAGTAGCAGCACAATAAATCCTTTGTGGAATATTCGTGAGTCTGATAACGAGATTAAAAACAATTTTTATAACCTTAATCTTGTTGGAAACTATAAATTCAGTGAAAATTTCAGTTATAAACTGAATACTTTATTTAGCAGGAAGTTTGCAGATGAAGGTACTTATCTTTCTAAACTACATTCGGCAGGTGTTACTCCCAATGGAAGTGCTACACTTGCAAATGTGCTGAGAGAAGAGTTTTTGGTAGAAAATATTCTTAATTATAAAACAGAGATCAATGAAATTCACAAGCTGGACTTCACCTTTGTACAATCAATAAATCAACGCAATACTTCCAGGACGTTAATGACGGGAACAGGGTTTGGGAATGATTTGTTGGGTTTTGATGGGATTACCAATGCCTTGAATTTTAAAACAACACGTGCAGAAGAACAATATAGATTGTCTTCCTTTTTAGGTAGGGCACGATATAACCTAATGGATAAATATTTATTAACCTTAACGGCTCGTCGTGATGGTGCATCGGTATTCGCAGAGAACAAGAAATGGGGGTTCTTTCCTGCGGCTTCCGTTGCATGGCAAATGCATAGGGAGAACTTCCTGAAAGATGTTAAGGTTATTGATCAGTTGAAATTCAGAGCCAGTTATGGTGCTGTTGGAAACCAGTCTTTAAATCCATATACCACCTTAGGTGTAGTAGATGCAAACCCGTATATATTTGGTGGGGTGATTGTAGGAGGGAATCTTCCGGGGACTGTGCTACCTAATCCCAATTTAACCTGGGAAACATCGACCACTTTTAATGCAGGCTTTGATTTCGGATTGTTTGGAAACCGAATTACTGGATCAATGGAGTATTATAATACACAAACTACAGACTTACTAGCTGATATCTCATTAGGTGGGACATCGGGATTTAGTTCTACAATTACCAATGGAGCAGCATCTAAGAATAAAGGGATAGAATTGTTATTAACCGGCCAACTGATTAGAAATTCTAAAATGAACTGGTCAGTAACAGGTACATTCGCTAGAAATACCAATGAAATTGTTAAAACGGGAATTGTTGATGTCAATGGAAAGCCCAAGGATGATTTAGGTAGAAGCAGATATGTCGGTCGTCCAATAAATATAATACGTACCATGGTTTTTGATGGTATTTTCCAGACTGATGCAGAAGCGTTGGCTTCGGCACAAGGTTCAAAAGGAGGTACGGTAACACCATTCCAAAGTTTAGCGACTTTATATGCAGGAGCGATCCGACTTAAAGATGTAAACGGTGATGGCATCATCAATGATCAGGATAATGTGATTATTGGTACAGATCCAAAATGGTTCGGTTCAATCTCTACTAATTTTGAATACAAAGGTTTTGAATTGCTGGCAGATTTATATATTGTAGAGGGTGCAACCCGTTACAATCCATATCTGGCAAGTTTTAATGAGGGTGGAACTTTCCAATCTGTAAGGAATGGTATCAAAGTAGATTACTGGACACCGGAACGTCCATCAAATAAATATCCACGTCCTAATTATAACAATGCTCCGTCGAACATTACGGCTTTGGGTATTGCAGATGCATCATATGTAAGGTTAAGAACACTTTCATTGGGTTACAGCTTGCCATCATCATTGATCAATAAGGCAGGTGTAAGCAATGCTAAAATTTATTTAACAGGAACAAACCTGTTTACCATTACAGATTATAAATCCTATAGTCCGGAGAATAATCCAAATGATTTTCCAGATACAAAGGCATTTACATTGGGTCTGAAAGTTGGATTTTAATTAACCCTAAAAGAAATTAGAAATGAAAAAGCATTATATAAATATCAGGATAGCAATTGTAGTCTTAGTTGCTGTGATGAGTTTCTCTTCTTGTAAGAAGTTCCTGACAGAGGAGCCTACTTCTCAATTTACAGCAAATTTTGTTTACAATACTCCGGAAGGGTTAGAGTCTGGAGTGGTAGGCTTGTATAACATACAACGTGCCTTTTATGAGAACCAGGCTAATAATGGCTCAAATCCAATAGTGATTGATTCCAGAGATGATCTGACAGTTCCACGTGGTGGAGAGATTTCCAATTATGGCTTGATGAAATCGGGTACTCATGCTGATAATAGCGGTGTTTATTCAGATTATTGGAGGACTTATTACCGTATTGTGGATCGTTCTAATGCGCTGATACAGGCGGCAGAGAAGATTCAGGTTATGGATGAAAAGCGTAAAAATAAAGTACTGGCTGAGGCTAAATTTTTTAGAGCAAACTCTGTGTTTATTTTGTTTAAACTGTTTAATAATATTTATGTGACTACGGAGCCGACTACGCCAGAGAATGCATTAAATATTATTCAGGATAAAACTCCGGAGGCTGATATCTATAAGTTGATTAAGGATGACTTGACCTTTGCTATTGCCAATCTGGAATGGACAACAACGGAAACAGGACGGATTACGCAGGGGACTGCCCGTCATGTGAAAGCAGAAGTTGCACTTTGGCAGAAAGACTGGTTGGAGGCAAAATTGCAGTCGGAAGCTGTAATAAATTCTGGTCGTCATAACTTGGTTGCTCAGACTGGATTGGTTTTTAAAGGTGATTTAAACCATTCAGAAGCATTGTGGGCATTACAGTGGAAACGTCAGGTAAATGGCTCTGCTTATAAAATAAACTTTAACCTGATGCCAAATTATGCTGAGCTTATTCCGGGTTCGAAGTATAGTATTGAACAAGGGGGGAGAGGCTTTGGATGGTTAACGTTGAATAACTATTTACGTGATCTGTTAAAAGAAGATCCAAATGATACCAGGATGAAGGGTTCATATTATATACAAGATTATGTATATAATGATGCCGCAACTTTACCGGCGGGAAAAGTATTGGGACAGAAAATTGTCCATGCAACGTGGCAGGAGTTTGCTCCTGTGGCAGCAGACAGGAATGCTTTCTTTATTCGCTTAAATGCAGGTTGTAAAAAGTATTTCCCGGATGATGGCATTCCAACAGAAGATTCGCAGACAAAAAACCTGATGGTATACAGATCTGCTGAAACCTATCTTTATGCTGCGGAAGCCAATATGATGCTTGATGATAATGATAAGGCCTTGTTCTATCTGAATGAAGTACGCTTCAGAGCCAATACGGCTAGGTTAACAGGGATTGTAACTATTGAAGATATATTAGATGAGGGGGCCAGGGAGCTGGCATTTGAAGGCCGTAGATTTTATATGTTGAAAAGAACCGGGAAGCTTTATAACTATGTTGTAGATCATGCTGGTTATGGAAAGGCAGGTGACTTGACGGTCGAGAATGCTCCGGGTCATGCCAATACTCCTTCAGATCCATTCCCATATCGTTCGGATGCCAGAAGAGTAATGAGACCTTATATGGTAAATTGGGTTATACCAAGGTCAGAGTTGAATTTGCTTGGACCAAATTATCCACAGAACGACGGATATCCGAAATAAATTTAAGGGGCTGCCAGGAAAATACAATTTTTGGGTAGCCCTTAATACGCCCTCATTTTTTAAAAAAAAACAATTAAATTCTGGAAATGTCTGGAATGATTAATCTTTATTAATTTTAGTAATGTTGAGATATACTTTAATAATCGTTTTAAGCATGCTTGTTATTACCTCTTGTCAGGTAAAGAATTCGAAAAAATCTATAGATAACTATACGCTGGTATGGTCTGATGAGTTTGATTATACCGGCCTGCCTGATAGTACCAAATGGGGATATGAAGTTGGTGGAAGCGGTTGGGGTAATAATGAATTGCAGTATTATACAAAAGCCGATACTTTAAATGCGGTAGTGAGAAATGGAAAACTATTCATAACAGCGAGAAAAGCTGATATTGAAGGGAAAAAGTATTCGTCGGCACGTTTAAGTACTAAAGGTAAGGCAGAATGGACTTACGGTAAGATAGAAATTAATGCGAAATTGCCTGCAGGGAGAGGTTTATGGCCTGCGTCATGGATGCTTGGGGCTAATATCAATGAAGTAGGATGGCCCGAAAGTGGAGAAATTGATATTATGGAGCACGTAGGTTTTAGCAGGGATTCCATCTTTGGTACAATTCATACATCTGCATATAACCATATTAAAGGAACGCAGAAAGGTACTACCGCTTTTATAAAGAATCCATATACAGAATTTCATACCTATTCTGTTGAATGGACACCTGAAAAAATGGATTTTATGTTAGATCATAAAGTATATTATACGGTAATTAATGAGCATAAAACGAATGCTGAATGGCCATTTGATCATCCGTTTTATCTTTTATTGAATATTGCAATAGGTGGGAACCTGGGTGGAAAAGAAGGAGTTGATGAAAATGTGTTTCCAGCAGTAATGGAGGTTGATTATGTAAGGATTTATCAAGCAAATAAGTAGTAATGATCATCATCCTTATTTGAATAAATTAAAAAGCCGTACTTTTGCAGAAAATAAAAGCAAATTGGGAACTCTGTTAGATTTAGGTATTAAGGGATATAATAATTACGGTACGCATCTTAAACAAAAGTATAAGGGGCAGCGTGTGTTTAAAGTAATTGTTGATGGAGGATTTACATGTCCTAATCGCGATGGCAGTAAAGGCTATGGTGGTTGTACCTATTGCAACGTTGATTCATTTACACCGGAGCTTTCCCGAAAGTTACCTACTATCCGCGAACAATTAGAACAGGGGATGGAAAGAGGGAAAGGCTTTTATAAAGCTGATAAGTTTATTGTTTACTTCCAGCCTAATACGAATACCTATGCGCCTGTGCATTATTTGAAAATGATGTACGATGAGGCCTTATCTATAAATACTGATGATGTTGTAGGCTTTTCTGTAGGAACAAGACCTGATTGTATTGATGCGGAAAAGGTAGCCTTGCTGGAAAGTTACACCGATCGGTTTGATGTAGATCTGGAGATGGGTATGGAGTCTATATATGACGAAACCCTGAATCAGATCAATAGAGGCTGTAGTCATGGGGAGTTTGTAGAAGCTGTAAAGTTGCTTGAAAATACAAAGCTAGACCTTTGTGTACATACTATTTTTGGTTTTCCCTGGGAAACTGAAGAAATGATGCTGGAGTATATTCATGAAATTAACCGATTCCCGCAAATTAAATTCGTTAAATTCCACCATCTTCATATTGTTGAAGGTTCTATAATGGGTGTGAAATATAAGAAAGAACCTTTCAAGCTATTCAGTCTTGAAGAATATACTGATCTGTTATGCAAATTGATTCCATTATTAAGGCCTGATATCGTTATTCAGCGCTTATTTGGAATTTCTGATTGGGATTTACTTATTGCACCCAACTGGGGATTGAATAAATCTGCTATCCAAACTTATATTGATAAGGAAATTGAACGCAGAGGAGTAGTTCAAGGCTCCGAATATTTGCCTAAATAGGTAAAATCAATAAAATCATTCATTAATTCTGTTTTTCGCCTTTTTGAGAGGTGTATTTTGCTCGTGTTTATCATTCTGTCTAAAATTTAATCTCATTTTAGGTCAATTGGTGATTTTGTTTTGTTGTTTTTGTGTTTTTTATATCTTTTGTTTGTTGTTTTTGGTCTTTTGGCAGAATATTTTTCAATAAATATCTCAATTAGTGTGATTTTTATTTATTTATCAAAAAATAACTCCATTTTTTGCTATAATGTTATGTTGGTTTTGATTTTTGCCATATAAATTACTATAGTTTTATAGTTTTTGCAATTTTTATGTGTAAAAATTATTGATTTTACTGTGTTTTTGTTGGTGTGTTTTGAATTTTACAAAAATAAAACGCTTTATTTGTGGAGTAATTAGACAAACAAACATTATTAACAATAAAAATCAAATATTATGGCAAAAGTTTTATTCAAACAGTGGGGTCCCTTTGCAGTTTTACTTGCAATTGCAATTATTGCACTATTTATTCCCCTGCTTCCGAACTTTGACGAAGGAAAATACAGCGGACCAGACATTGCATTCGTCCTAATTGCATCAGCTTTAGTGTTTTTAATGACTCCAGGCTTAGCATTTTTCTATGGTGGTATGGTTCATCGTAAAAATGTACTCTCTACAATGATCAAAAGTGTGGTTGCTGCAGGAGTTATAACTGTTTTATGGATAGTTGTAGGTTTCAGTCTTGCTTTTGGGGATTCAATCGGAGGTCTTATTGGTAATCCTTTAACATTCCTTTTCTTTCAGGGAGTAAATTCCGGACCAGCATGGGGAACGATTCCTCTTTCATTATTTGCAGTATTTCAACTGATGTTTGCAATCATCACTCCAGGACTGGTAGTTGGTGCAGTTGCAGAACGTATTCGTTTTACTTCTTACATTCTATTTATTGTACTATTTGCATTGTTTGTATACTCGCCGTTAGCACACTGGACATGGCATTCAGATGGTCTACTATTTAAGATGGGAGTACTTGATTTTGCGGGAGGTACTGTGGTACATATTTCTGCTGGTATGGCAGCCTTAGCTGGTGCTTTAGTACTTAAAAGAAGAAAAAGCCATTTGGAACACAAAGAAGTGCCACCTGCTAATATACCATATGTATTAATTGGTACAGGATTACTGTGGTTCGGTTGGTTTGGTTTTAATGCAGGATCAGCATTGGGTGCAAATGCATTGGCTGTTTCAGCATTCTTAACAACTAACATTGCAGCTGGTTCTGCTGGTTTATCCTGGATGTTTTTTGATGTGTCAAGAGGGAAAAAACCATCGGTGTTAGGTTTCTGTATCGGTGCTGTGGTTGGATTGGTAGCAATTACGCCAGGAGCTGGCTTTGTGAGTATTCCTTCTAGTATTTTCATCGGCGTATTTGCTGCTGTAATATCGAACCTTGCCGTTTCATGGAAACAAAAAACTTCATTGGATGATACATTAGATGTGTTCCCTTGTCATGGTGTAGGTGGTATTGTTGGGATGTTGCTTACTGGTGTATTTGCAACTAAAACTGTGAATGCAGCAGGAGTAGACGGCTTATTGTACGGGAATGTAGAATTCTTTTTAACTCAGGTAAAAGGTGCTGCAATAGTTATTGTGTTCAGCTTTGTGATGTCGTTTATCATCTTCAAACTAATTAACCTTGTACAGCCAATTCGCGTTACTTCTGAAGAAGAAGAAGAAGGATTAGATGCTAGTCAGCACAATGAAAAATACTCACAAGGTACCTTGATCGTGGAATCAACCGGTGAGGAGCTTCAGAATGCTTTTTAAGAAATAATGAACAAGGATTAAAGAGTAAGCTAGTCTTTAGTCCTTGATTCTTAATCATTACGCTAACAAAATCAACCTAAACCCAAACCAAACCTAACAGATTATGAAATTAAGATCAGTATTAACTTTAGCATCTTTAACATTGGCCTCTGCTACTTATGCACAAGAGACGACGGAAGCACCGCTTCAAATTTCCGGATCAGTAGATACGTATTTCAAATACGATTTTGCTAAAGCGCCTAATATCAGTACGTATTTTGCAAATGAGCATAATTCGGTTTCTATCGGCATGATTGATCTGGCATTAAAGAAAACTACCGGTAAAGCATCATTTGTTGGGGAATTGTCTTTTGGACCACGAGGACAAGCCCAGTCACTTGTACCGAGTGCTGATGGTGAATCGTTTCATATTCAGAATTTGTATGTAAACTATGCCTTTACTGAGAAGTTTAGTATGACTGCAGGTTTTATGGGGACTTTCATTGGGTACGAAGTGATTTCCCCTGCAGCTAACTTCAACTATTCTACCTCTTACTTATTTGGAGCAGGACCTTTTCAGAATGCCGGTGTTAAAGGTACCTATGCATTCTCTGAAAAGGTCAGCTTAATGTTGGGTTTGTTTAATGAATGGAACACTTATTCCGCATCTCGTGGGGTGTCAAGTGTTGGTGCACAACTAATGGTGTCTCCTGTTGAAGGCTGGACAGCCTATATCAATGGTTTACATGGCCTGGATGCATATGGAAATTATAGTACAATTGTTGACCTGACTACAGCATATCAGGTTGATGAGAAAATTAAAATAGGTTTAAATGCTGCAAATCTTAGCGCTGGTGATGATAAGGTAGGATATACAGGTGTAGCTTTGTATCCACAATATGCCTTTACTCCTTCAGTAGGTCTGGGAATAAGAGCAGAGTATATGAATTTCAAAGGGATTTCAGGAGCCCCGGATGCGAGTGTATTATCTGGAACCTTATCTGCAAATATTAAAGCAGGTGGGTTGACTTTTATTCCAGAGGTTCGTTTTGATAATGATAAAGATTTATCACAGGGTTTTCTTAAAAGTGATGGAATTACAGCTACAAAATCAGCTTCACAATTCTCCCTGGCTGCAGTATACGCATTTTAGTCTCGATTATATTATCTTGAGCCACCGGGATATATCCGGTGGCTCTTTTATATCTTTATGTTATGAAACTTTCAACTCTGATTATTTTATTGTTTTTTACAGCGACAGGATTTGCACAGGAAAAAGCATTGTCTACTGATGACAGGGGTAAGCTCATCTATTATGAAGTGGTGAACTTAAAAGAGGTGTCAGCTGATTCTTTAAAATCCAGAGTAAAAGCTTTTCTAAAAAAAACACCGAAAACATTAAAACTGAAGTCGGCCGATACGGATTCATTGATGTATATCACGGGAAAACTGATCATCAATAAAACAGCGTTGGTTTTGAGTCGCCCATCAGGCGAAGTTCTTTATAACTTTTATGTAGAATCAAAAGACGGCAAATACCGTTTTTGGATGACTGATTTCAATTTTATCTCCTACCAAAGGGATCGGTATGGGAATTTTGTGCCATCCACTGCAGTAGGAATCCCATTAGAGACTAAACCTGGCAAATTGAATTCAGCAGAATGGAATGGCTATGTAAAGGCCACAGCCAAAGAGCTAAATGTTTTTGCCGAACGTTTTAAAGAAGCGATGATGAAAAAAGTCATAACTCCAGCAGTGGTTGCGCCATCGGCTGTTGGCCCTCATCAAAAATGGTAAGTTCTAATGTACCATTTTATCAGCACAAGTTGAGCTGGCAAATGCTTCTGGCTTAGCCTTAAATATAAAACCCATACTTAAAATATACCCCATTGCTTCATTTAAGGCTTTGTTGGATTTGAACATCGGATTGGTGTTGATGTCTGCATGAACTTCCAGATCAACACGATATAAGTCTAATAAGTCGCAAATAGAGTATGCCGTTTCAATTGATTTCTGTACTTCAAACAGCATTCTCTCTTTGATGCTCATTTTATGAGCCGTTTTTTCCTGGTGGATGTACATAAACCCTCCATGGTGTTCTCTTAATAAAACAATTACAGTAGCAAAATCTGTGTAGGCACCCTTTACCTGTGAGTCAGTTCCGATGCAAACTTTAAGCCGGTAACCGTTGTCACTCTCTCTGATGATGGCATTTTCTACTTCTTCTAAAATGGACGAGTGGATAACTTCGCCGCTAAATTTCTTCCAGGTCATACGTTATTGGTGTTAATATTTAAACAACCCGTATACAGGTTTCCTAAAAATAGGTGGATAAAATTAAAAACGTGTTAAGTTGTTATTGTTTAATTGCTAACAAATATCTAGTTGTCAACACTTTAATTTATATTTAAACTCTTTTGATGTAGAGTTGTTACAATAAGGCGGGGGTGCTCCCGTTAAATAAACAGAACCATTAACTAAATATAAGCATTATGAAAGCAGAATTGTTAAATGAATTTACTTTATTGCAACGTAGCCTGGCTTCAGTTGATTATGATGAAATGGTAGAAGAGCAGGTTTATGTACCAATTAAGCGGGTTAATAATAAGATGCATACCTGGATTTCTGAAAGAGGGCACATGCTGATGAACCTGGATGCCCGATTAAACAGTTCTTTGAGGTATCTAAGGAAGAAATATCTAAAATTTTAATGCTCTAATTCCACTATCTTTACCAAATGATGGTAGAAAAGATATTGGAGAAATTAAAGATTACTTCCCTGAATCAAATGCAGCTGGATACATTAGCAGCGGGAAAAAATGGGAGTGATGTAGTTTTGCTGGCACCTACAGGTTCTGGTAAAACACTAGGTTTTTTACTTCCGGTATTAAACAACCTAAATGCGCAGTCTCAAGGTGTACAAGCTTTAATTCTTGTGCCATCCAGGGAGTTAGCCTTACAGATCGAATCTGTGTTCAGACAAATGTCTACCGGATTTAAAGTGAACTGCTGTTATGGGGGCCATCCTGTAAAAACAGAAAGAAATAACTTTGAAGAACCACCTGCGGTATTAATCGGCACACCAGGAAGGATTGCATATCATTTGCGACATGAAAATTTCGACGAGTCGGCCGTTACTACATTAGTGTTGGATGAATTCGATAAAGCATTGGAGTTTGGTTTTCAGGAAGATATGTCTTATATCATTCGTAAGTTACTTTCCTTGAAACAAAGATTCTTAACTTCAGCTACTGCCATGGATGAAATTCCTGATTTTACAGGGATCGGTAAACCAGTAGAGATAAACTATCTGCAAAATGCAGAGGTCGCACCAGATTTAAAGCAAAAAAAAGTAACAACTACTGCAGAGGATAAGTTGGCAACTTTGTTAAAGTTGATCTGTAAAGTTGGCAATAAAAACATGCTGATCTTTTGTAACCATAGGGAGACTGTTGATCGTATTAGTGATTTGTTAATAGATCAGGATCTTGCACATGATATTTTTCATGGTGGTATGGAACAGGATGAACGTGAGCGTGCATTATTGAAATTTAGAAATGGCAGCATCAAAATTTTGATCACGACTGATCTTGCTTCAAGAGGTCTGGATATTCCAGAGGTGGAGTGTATTATTCATTATCAATTGCCCTATACAGAAGATGCCTTTTTGCACCGTAATGGGCGTACCGCACGTATGAATGCAAAAGGTACGGCATATCTGATTATTGCTGATGATGAGAAATATCCATTCTTAAAAGCTGAAATCGAAACAGAAAGTCTTAAAGGTGATTTTAAATTGCCTCGCGATAGTGAGTGGCAGACCTTATACATTGCCGCCGGTAAAAAGGATAAAGTAAACAAGATAGATATTGTAGGCCTGCTCTTGAAAAAAGGAGGCTTGCAAAAGGAAGATGTTGGCTTGATTGAAGTAAAAGATCAGGCTTCTTATGTAGCTGTAAAGCGTAAAATGGTAAATAATATTTTAAAGGCGCTGGCTAACGAGAGAATAAAGAACAAAAAGGTTAAGATTGAAATAGCAATGTAAAATGAGTAATAACGATATTTTTAAAAAACTCCGTGTAGCGTTATCGCTAACAAATGACGATATCATTAAGATAATGGAATTGGTACAATTTAAGGTGAGTAAAAGTGAGCTTGGTGATATTTTCAGAGCTGATGATCATCCCAATTTTAAGAAATGTGGAGATCAGATTTTACGTAATTTTTTAAATGGACTGGTGATTTATAAAAGAGGACCAAGGCCTCCAAAACAAGAAAATCCAGTGCTAAAAGGTTAATCTAGTTCTTCCTTTTTATTTATTCTCAATCGTTCTGAAAGTAAGATTTACTCTGGCTTTGTGCGTTTGTTTGGTAGGGGGGAGTCTGTGCAGCCAATGGCTTTGGGTTTCATCTTTCATTACAAGTAAGCTACCGTGTTCTAAGATTAAGGAGACGGTTTGCTTATTCTCTTTGTGTTTAAAGGCAAACTTTCTTTCTGCGCCAAAACTCATAGATCCAATGGCACCATTTTTTTTCAAGTCTTTTTCACCATCGCTATGCCATGCCATGCCCTCTTCTCCGGTATGATAAAGATTAAGGAGGCATGAGTTGAATTTTTCTCCTAATGTTTTTTCTGCAATTTCTTTCAATTCAAGCAATGCGGCAGTCCAGGGTAACGCTCTTTTCGTGGTATTAGAGTATGTGTATTCAAATTCTTTATCACCGTACCAGGCAACCTTTCTCTTTGTTAATATGTGTTTACCAAAAATGACAGCCTCATCATTTTTCCATTCTATATTGTTCAATAATTCATCCAGATAATGATTGGCAGTTTGAGTTGACATTAATCTGCCATAATAGATTACCGTACCATTGTATGGTAGTAAGTTGCGTTGTTCATCTGTTTCACTGCTGAATAAGTCCATTTTTTTAATTCAGGTCATTTTTGTAAAGTTATTATATTTCTATGATTGACCTTGTTTTAATTATCTAACTTTCGTTAGAACTGCTATGCATTAAGGCGTCAATAAATTGATGATTGAGTCGATTATTTGTATAAAAGGTTAAAGAATTAATTTAAATGTAATTTTATATTTATATAAGTTGTTTTATCTATGTTTGAGAATGATGTTGATACGAGTTTTATGTTGTTCACATCGAGATTTATATGAATATTATGAAAATGACATTAGGGGAGAAATTCAGGCTTTTAAGAGAACGTGCTCAAAAAGATGAAAGGGAGATTTCTGAAATTTTAATGCTATCGTTAACAACATATAAGAGGATAGAGGATGATTTTATTTATCCTAAGGATTATTTGATCAGGAAGGCTGCTGAATTGTATGGTTTGGATTATGATGGTTTTCTGAAAATTGGTGAGGAATAAATTGATATTGGAATTAATTTACTGAGAAAAAGCTTAAAACATTTTAATAAAGCGGTTTAAATTACTTTATTTGAAGACGTAACCAACCAACAATAGTTTTTATGAAGAAAATTCTTTTTTTATGCTTTATTACGCTATTCAGCGTCCAACTTTCTTTTGCTGCTAAGGTAGATACAGTAGTAACCTATAGTGCCGCAATGAAGAAAAATATTAAAGCTGTAGTTATTACTCCTGATGGGTATACGCAGGCTAATAGTATGCCGGTCGTATATTTATTGCATGGTGCTGGAGGTTCATATTCAAATTGGATTTTAAAAGTGCCTGCTCTACAGCAGCATGCTGATGATTATAAGACAATAATTGTATGTCCTGACGGTAATGTAAGTAGTTGGTATTTTGACAGCCCAGTTGATCCGGAATGGAAATACGAAACTTATGTGGCCACTGAGCTTGTCAATTGGATTGATAAAAATTATAAAACAATTAAAGATCGTAAAGGTAGAGCTATCACAGGATTAAGTATGGGCGGGCACGGTGCATTGTATCTTTCCTTCAAACATCAGGATGTTTTTGGAGCAGCAGGAAGTATGAGTGGGGGTGTGGATATTACTGGTTTTCCATTAAACTGGGCTCTAGCAAAAAGATTGGGGGACTATGATAAAAATGCGGCACGATGGAAAGAAAATGCTGTTGTGAATATGACTCATTTGTTGGTTCCCAATAGATTGGCCTTAATCATAGATTGTGGTAAAGATGATTTCTTTTACAATGTAAATATGAAATTACATGAGGAATTGCTTTACAAGAATATTCCGCACGATTTTATCATCAGACCAGGTGCTCACAATTGGGAGTATTGGGACAATGCAGTAAAATATCAACTTCTGTATTTTAACAGTTTCTTTAACCGTAAATAAAGGATTAGTATTCTGTAATCCTTTATTCAACTTATTGATTTGTTACTAAATAGATCAATTTTATAAAGACTACTGATAGATAGTTTTTCTTAACTGTAATGACAAAAAACGATTGCTAAAGTATATTTTTAATTTTATATTGTCCGAATTTAGAAAAATATTATACTTATTTAAAATAAAAACATATATCTTGCACCTTCAAATATGGGGGTTTTGGACTTTATTTCAAGTGTAAGTTGTTTTTTCTTGCTCTTGCTTCCGCTTCACTTGTTTTTTGCGAAACGTGGGGTGAAATTATTAAACCGTTTACTCTCAGTTATTTTTATTTCAAGATTTGGGCAGGTATTAGTCTTCTTGGTAGTAAGCTCTAATGAAAAGGCTATTTATCCTTTTTTTTGCCAGCTTTTTATTCCGGTTTATTATGCTGCCCCTGCTTGTTTTTATCTGTATGCGACTGGCTTTATTGCTGGTCGTACTCGACTTCAGAAATTTGAGTGGTTTCATTTTGTTCCATTTTTTCTGGCAATTGTACATGTATTACCCTGGTCTTTTTCTCCCGCTGTTAAATGGGATGCCATTGTCGCACAAATTCTGGAAAATAAACAGCTTTTTATCACAGAACAGAGCGGACTATTTCCATCCTGGTTTTATTACCTCGGTAGGCCTTTTCTATTGCTGGCTTATTTGGTTGCGACCTGGGTTACTGTTTTGAAGTCAAAGGTTATTGATGAAAAGGTTAGTGCTGATGGTAAAAAATGGATCTACTTTTTTTTAAGGACGGCGACTTTTTTTCAGTTGACAAGCTTTTTCCCTTTGGTCATCTGGAACTCAGAAGAACCTTTGTTTAATGCCTTGTTTATACTGTTTAATTGTGTGGCTCTTCTGGCAATTGTAATTTTTGTCATGCATCAGCCGAAATTATTTTACGGCTACTTGTTTGTAGCTGTGGACATGGAGGATAATGAAACTGTAGTAGGGGATGATAGAGAAGAAGTTAAGAAGCTCGCTAAGCCTGTCGTGTCAGCTAAGAAATTAAATCTCATGCCTGATCAGCTATCAGCCTATTCAGATTTGATGAAATCTTTTATGGAAAATAAAAAGCCATATCTTCAACCTAATTTTCAAATTGTTGATCTGGCTAATGAAATTAATATTCCTGTTCATCAGTGTTCTTTCGTAATCAATAATTTTTTGAAAAGGAATTTTCGCGACTGGATCAACAGCTATCGTATTGATTTTTTTATCAAGGAATATCCCCTTAAATCTAATAGAATGACTATTGAAGCTGTGGCTTATGAATCTGGTTTTAAGAGTCTGACTACATTTTATAATGCCTTTAAGAAGGAAACAGGCTTGATGCCAAAAGCTTTCTTTTCTCAGAAATAGGAGGTATAAATATCCCCGTTTTTATATAACCATTGAATCGTTGAATATTTCAGACTTGTAGATTTAACTGTTGTGATATTTTGGTAGATATATTTGTTCAATTTTCCTCGTATGGGTATTTATAGAGCCTAATTGAGCTTTATGCCGGCGCGTTAAAGATCAAGATCAGATACGAAATTAATAGGTTAGATGATATGATTATTGAAGAATTAAGACAACGGATAATTTTAAAAACAGGGTTATCAAATATTACCCCCCGCGACTGCCATTATATTTCAATGGATATCTATGAATCTTTAAATAGAAATATTAGTGTGACCACTTTAAAACGAGTGTTTGGCTTTGCCAAAAGTAAGTACCTTCCTTCTAAGTATACGATTGCAATCTTAAATGATTATGTCGACCAACCTGTATCAATTTCAATTTCTAGTATACCTGAATCTGAACATATTCGCTCATTTATCTTACCACCAGAAACTTCTTCTTTTCAATTAAGTGATGATATTGGTTTACATCCTCAAATAATGGTACTGGACGCTTTGGATGTTTTGCTCAAAAAGAATCAGGAGAGTTCGCCGCTTATCATTGCAGGAAAATGCTTGGGTATGGTTTATTTTAAAGACCTTATTCGTTTCTTAACCAGCGAGGATAAAATGAATGGAACGCTTTACCATAAATTTAATTTTAGTTTGCAAAGTGCTATAAATTTGCTGCAAACTGGGAATGTTGGGGCAATGCTGTAAAATATTAACTTCTGTATTTTAACAGTTTCTTTAACCCTAAATAAGAGTCTGAAATATTGTTGTAATGCGAAGTAATAGATAATTGCAAAAATTAATATCTTGTAGACCTTAAACATAAATGATGACAACAGATCGCAGAAGTTTTTTAAAAGATTTAGGTTTATTAACCGGTGCAGCGGCATTTGGTTCAATAATTCCATTAGAGGCATTTAGTGCAGGTAAAAAGGAGTTTTTCAAGATATCTCTGGCCGAATGGTCTTTGCACAAAACCTTATTTGCTAAGAAATTGAATAACCTTGATTTTCCTTTGAAAGCCAAAAAGGATTTCGGGATTGATATTGTAGAATACGTTAGTGTTTTTTTCGAGAATAAAGAAAAAGACCCTGCTTATTTAAAAGAGTTGAAAACCAGAACCAAGAATGAGGGCATCCAAAATCACCTTATAATGGTTGACCGAGAAGGTAATTTAGGAGATACTAATGATGCTGCCAGATTAAAAGCTGTTGAAAATCATTATAAATGGGTTGATGCGGCTAAATACCTGGGCTGTAAAACAATACGTGTAAATGCCGGAGGTAAAGGGACTGCCGAACAAGTAAAAGCCGCTGCTATAGATGGTTTAGGAAGACTAACGGAATATGGTAAGAAGCAAAAGATCAATGTGATTGTTGAAAATCATGGTGGCTATTCATCTGATGGTGCATGGTTGGTTGATGTGATTAGACAAGTAAATAGTTCTTATTGTGGAACATTACCTGATTTTGGAAATTTTGCATTAGGTGGTGGAAAAGAATATGACAAATACAAAGGTGTAGAAGAGATGATGCCTTATGCTAAAGGTGTAAGTGCTAAATCAATGAACTTTGCTGCAAATGGTGATGAAAGTGATATTGATTATTATCGTATGTTCGAGATCATTAAAGCTGCAAAGTGGAGCGGACTTGTTGGAATTGAATATTCTGGTAAGGGGCCTGAGGATGAGGGCATCTTAAAGACAAAAGTCTTATTAGAGAAAATATTACAACGTTATAAATAAGAAAAACATAAAAGACCGGTACCGCTTATAAGCAATACCGGTCTTTTGGTATAAATGGAGATTTAAACCAGTTTTTTATATCTGATACGATGAGGTGTTACATCACCAAGGCGTTTTTTGCGGTTTTCTTCATAATCGCTATAATTCCCTTCAAAGAAGTAAACCTGAGATTCACCTTCGAAAGCAAGGATATGTGTACAGATACGATCTAAGAACCATCTGTCGTGGCTAATTACTACTGCACAACCACCGAAATTCTCTAAAGCCTCTTCTAATGCTCTAAGTGTATTTACATCAATATCGTTGGTCGGCTCATCCAGTAATAATACGTTGGCACCTTTTTTCAAGGTAATTGCCAGGTGTACACGGTTACGCTCACCACCTGAAAGAATACCTACTTTCTTTTGCTGATCGCCACCATTAAAGTTGAACTTAGATACATAAGCTCTTCCGTTTACGGCTTTATTACCAAGCTGTATGTTATCGAGGCCATCCGTAATATTTTCATATACTGTTTTTTCAGGATCTAAATCATTGTGCATCTGATCTACATAGCCTAGTGCTACAGTTTCTCCAACGCGGAAAGTACCTGCATCAGGAGTTTCCTGTCCTGTGATTAATCGGAACAAGGTCGTTTTACCGGCACCGTTTGGCCCAATAATTCCAACAATACCAGCTGGAGGTAATGAGAAGCTTAGGTTCTCAAATAAAATCCTGTCGCCATAAGCTTTAGTTACTTCATTGGCTTCGATGACTACATTCCCCAACCTTGGTCCGGCTGGAATAAATAGCTCCAGTTTATCTTCTCTTTCCTTGCCATCCTCAGAAGCCAGTTTGTCGTAGTTTGATAAACGTGCTTTAGATTTTGCATGTCTGGCTTTCGGTGCCATACGCACCCATTCCAACTCACGTTCCAAGGTTTTTTGACGCTTACTTTCAGTTTTTTCTTCTTGTGCAAGGCGTTTTGCTTTTTGGTCTAACCATGAAGAGTAGTTTCCTTTCCACGGAATACCTTCGCCTCTGTCTAACTCAAGAATCCATCCCGCTACATTATCCAGGAAGTACCTATCGTGGGTTACTGCAATAACAGTTCCTTTATAATTCTTTAAAAATTGCTCTAACCAGTCGATACTTTCGGCATCAAGGTGGTTGGTAGGCTCATCTAATAATAATACATCAGGTTCTTGTAACAGTAAACGGCACATAGCAACCCTTCTGCGTTCACCTCCAGACAAGACGCTGATTTTGGTTTCCGGATCAGGACAACGCAATGCGTCCATCGCACGCTCCAGCTTAGAGTCCAATTCCCATGCATTGACAGCGTCAATTTTGTCTTGTAACTCACCCTGACGAGCCATTAATTTATCCATTTTATCTGGATCTGAATAATTCTCTTCTAATCCGAATGCTTCATTAACTTCTTCATACTCTTTTAAGATCGCTGTGATTTCGGCAACACCTTCCTCAACTACTTCTCTAACTGTTTTGCTATCATCTAATATTGGTTCCTGTGCAAGGTAACCTACAGAGTAACCTGGAGAGAAAACTACTTCGCCCTGAAAAGATTTATCAAGACCTGCAATGATTTTTAATAAGGATGATTTACCTGAACCATTTAGACCAATAACACCAATCTTGGCACCGTAAAAGAAGGATAGGTAAATGTTTTTTAAAACTTGTTTCTGAGGGGGGTAAATTTTGCTTACACCCGCCATTGAAAATATTATTTTTTCGTCTGACATATTTATATGATATACTTTACTGCCTAAAAAAGGCATTGATTACTTAAGCTATAATATGGTTGGACATTTTTAATGTCCGGCACGCAAAGATAAGGAAGCAAAGGGCATTAAGCAAGCTCATCACTACCACATCAGGGCCTCTTTAAGTAGATTTGTTTAAATGTGTAATGCTTTCTTTAATTTTAAAGATTGTGTAGTATTGTATAATTAACAAAATCAACTAACCAAATTTATAAAGTATGAGGAATAAATTAGCAGCCTTAGTGCTGTCTGTTACCTTATTGGCCAGTCCGGCCTGGTCTCAAAAGAAAATTTATGATGCGGATATTGTCATTTATGGTGGTACATCTGCTGCAGTAACAGCTGGAGTGCAGGCAGTGAAATTAGGCAAGTCTGTTATTATTGTTTCCCCTGACATACATCTTGGTGGTCTATCTTCTGGTGGACTTGGCTTTACTGATACTGGAAATAAAGAGGTTATTGGTGGATTAGCGAGGGAATTTTATCATCGCATCTATATGCATTACACTACCGATGCTGCATGGAAATGGCAGAAAAAAGAAGGATATGGTAATAAAGGTCAGGGCACGCCGGCAATTGATGGTAATGAAAGGACTATGTGGATTTTTGAACCTCATGTGGCAGAAAAGGTAATGGAAGATTTTGTGAAAGAAAATAAACTTAATGTGCATCGTAATGAATGGCTTGACAGGAAAAAGGGTGTTCATAAGATAAACGGAAAGATATCATCCATTACTACTTTAAGCGGTAAAAAGTTCAATGGTAAGGTATTTATTGATGCAACTTATGAAGGTGACTTGATGGCTGCAGCCAAAGTAAGTTATCACGTTGGAAGGGAAGCCAATAGCGTGTATGGAGAAAGCTGGAATGGTGTTCAGACAGAAGTATTTCATCATGGACATTATTTCTCAAAACAAATAGATCCTTATAAGGTGCCTGGTGATAAGAAAAGTGGATTGCTCACTGGCATCTCTAAAGATGACCCAGGGAAAAAAGGGGAAGGTGACCAAAAATTGCAAGCGTATTGTTTTAGATTATGTTTAACCAACTATCCTGAGAATAGAATTAAGTTTCCAAAACCAGACCGTTACAATCCTGCAGATTATGAGTTGTTGGTTAGGATATTTCAAAGTGGTTGGAAAGAATTATTTGATAAGTTCGATCCCATTCCAAATAGGAAAACTGATACAAATAATCATGGGCCTTTTAGTATGGATTATATTGGTATGAATTACGCTTATCCTGAAGCCTCTTATAAAGAGCGTCAAAAGATTATCAAAGAACATGAAAACTATCAGAAGGGTTTACTGTATTTCATGGCAACAGATAAACGTGTGCCTAAAAATTTACAGGATAGACTGAATAACTGGGGCCTGGCAAAGGACGAGTTCAAGGACAATGGGAACTGGCCACATCAATTGTATATAAGAGAAGCAAGGAGAATGGTGAGTGATTATGTGATGACTGAGCATGAAATTTTAAGTAAAAGAGAAGTACCAAATCCGATTGGTATGGGATCTTATACTTTAGATTCACATAATACACAACGATATGTAACATCAGCAGGTTTTGTTCAGAATGAAGGGGATATTGGTGTTAAAGCGCCTAAGCCATATAGTATAGCTTATGAAGCCATAGTTCCAAAGGAAAAAGAATGTACCAATTTGATGGTACCGGTATGTTTGTCTACGTCTCATATTGCTTTTGGTTCAGTCAGAATGGAACCTGTATTTATGATTTTAGGAGAATCAGCGGCTACAGCGGCTTCATTGGCAATTGATAACGGAGTAGCGGTGCAAAAAGTTTCTTATACACAATTGGAAAAAATGCTATTACAACAAAAGCAAAGGCTCCGCTTATAGCATGATTTTTTGATATGTTAATTAGTTAATAATCAGTAGTTGTAAGAATGTGAGATTGTTTGTTTTTATTGGTAGCTTTATAAGAGAAACATTATTTAGTCTGCCATTTTGTTAGGTATTATTGTTTTAGGCGGCATTTTTGACAGGGATCGGAAAATGAGAGATTATGATTACAATTAGCGTACAAATGGATTTATTTAACCTTTGAAGCCTGTTTACATCTAATCCTAAAGCTAATTAATTTTTCTTTTAATGTGCTTTGGTGTGTTTAAAGTCAGAATCCCGTAAGTTTTCTGATATACTGGCAGTTGTAACACATAAAATTAGGTGTATGGCTTAATTGTTGATAAATTAAAAAAAATGCGGGTGCATATTTATAAAACAATTTTTATAGTTTAGAGCATTCCCGAATTAGAAAGGTATATATGGAAGCTAAATTTTCACCACAAGTCAAAGATGTAATCTCCTTTAGCAGGGAAGAAGCCCTGAGATTAGGTCACGATTACATAGGCGCGGAACATCTATTGTTAGGCCTTATTCGCGAGGGCGATGGTATGGCCATTAAGATATTGAAATCATTGGGTGTAGATACTTCAAAACTTCGTCGGTCAATAGAAGATTCGGTTAGAGGGACATCTAGTGTTACAGTTAATCTTGGCAATATACCCTTAACCAAGCAAGCAGAAAAAGTTTTAAAGATCACTTACCTGGAGGCGAAAATCTTCAAGAGTGATTTGATAGGTACAGAGCATTTACTGCTTTCTATACTTCGTGATGATGATAATATTGCATCACAGATTTTACTACAGTTTAACATCAATTACGAGATATTTAAACAGGAGGTTGAAGTGAATAAAAACGGCTTTAGAGATGAAACGCAAAATAGCGCATCAACCGGTGGTGACGATGATTATCGCGAAGAAGAAGCGTTTAGCAGTCCTAAAAAAGTATCTGACATTAAATCTAAGACTCCGGTATTAGATAATTTTGGAAGAGACTTAACAAAAGCAGCTGAGGAAGGTAGATTGGATCCGATTGTTGGTCGTGAAAAAGAAATTGAGCGTGTATCGCAGATTTTGTCACGTCGGAAAAAGAACAATCCTATTCTGATTGGTGAGCCAGGTGTGGGTAAATCTGCAATAGCAGAAGGATTGGCATTGCGCATTGTTCAACGCAAGGTGTCGAGGGTATTGTTTAACAAACGTGTAGTAACATTAGATCTTGCTTCACTGGTTGCAGGAACTAAATACCGTGGACAGTTTGAAGAGCGTATGAAAGCAGTGATGAACGAATTGGAGAAATCTACAGATGTCATCTTATTCATTGATGAGATTCATACTATTGTTGGTGCAGGTGGTGCTTCGGGATCGTTGGATGCATCAAATATGTTCAAACCTGCATTGGCTAGGGGCGAAATACAATGTATTGGAGCTACAACGCTGGATGAGTATCGTCAGTACATTGAGAAGGATGGAGCTTTGGACCGTCGTTTCCAAAAAGTAATGATTGAACCGGCTTCTCCTGATGAAACCATTGAGATTCTAAACCGTATTAAAGAGAAATATGAGGATCACCATGGTGTAACTTATACCGATGAAGCAATTAATGCCTGTGTGGCCTTAACTTCAAGGTATATTACTGACAGGTTCTTGCCAGATAAAGCAATTGATGCATTGGATGAGGCAGGATCAAGGGTTCACTTAACAAACATCCATGTTCCAGATAATATTATTGCTATCGAGAACAAGATAGAAGAGATCAAAGTAGAAAAAAATAAAGTTGTTAAAAGTCAGAAATACGAAGAAGCTGCTAAATTAAGAGATACTGAAAAGAATCTGTTAGAAGAACTTGATCGTGCTAAAGCAGAATGGGAAGCAGAAACAAAAACAAAACGTTATACTGTTTCTGAAGACAATGTTGCCGAAGTTGTTTCAATGATGACTGGTATTCCTTTACAGCGTGTTGGACAAACAGACAGTGCTAAACTGTTGAATATGTACGATACTGTAGCTACTAAGATTATTGGACAGGATGATGCCATTAAGAAATTAACTAAAGCTATTCAACGTACCAGGGCTGGATTGAAAGATCCTAAAAAACCTATCGGTTCATTTATTTTCCTGGGCCCAACTGGTGTAGGTAAAACAGAATTGGCTAAAGAGCTTGCCCGTTTCATGTTTGATAGTGATGATTCACTGATTCAGATTGATATGAGTGAGTACATGGAGAAATTTGCGGTATCACGTTTAGTAGGTGCGCCTCCGGGATATGTGGGATACGAAGAAGGCGGACAGCTGACTGAAAAAGTACGCAGAAAACCTTATGCAGTAATCCTATTAGACGAGATTGAAAAAGCACATCCTGATGTATTTAATATACTTTTACAGGTATTAGACGAAGGACAGCTTACTGATAGCTTAGGTCGTAAGGTAGACTTTAGAAATACAATTATCATCATGACATCTAACATT
Source organism: Pedobacter sp. (assembly GCF_041645105.1). Taxonomy (GTDB): domain Bacteria; phylum Bacteroidota; class Bacteroidia; order Sphingobacteriales; family Sphingobacteriaceae; genus Pedobacter. The sequence goes on along the minus strand of NZ_JBAZQQ010000001.1, from coordinate 40,308 downwards.
GGTGCACGTCAGTTGAAAGATTTTGGACAAGGGGTAGGTTTCTCTACTTCTGCAAAAACGAATCAAGCTGATTCACACTCAAGAGGTGTAATTGAGAATGCTTTGAAACGTGCTTTTGCTCCTGAGTTCTTAAATCGTGTAGATGATGTAGTTGTATTCAATACTTTAGGTAAAGAAGAGATTTTCAAGATTATTGATATCGAATTGAAATCTTTGTTTGGACGTGTTCATAATTTAGGTTATGAAGTTAAGTTAACAGATAAGGCTAAAGAATTTATTTCGGATAAAGGCTTCGATATTAATTTTGGTGCCAGACCACTTAAACGTGCTATTCAGAAATATCTGGAAGATCCAATTGCTGAAGAGATCCTTAAAGGTGAAATTCATGAAGGTGATATTTTGGAAATCGATTACGATAAAGAAAATGATAAGATCGTTGTAGAAAACAGAAGTCCGGGTAAGAAAAAGAAAAAAGAAGAAGGAAGCGTAGAGTAAAATACCGGATCTACAAGAAGAAACCCTGATAAGCGAAAGCTTGTCGGGGTTTTTTTGTTTGATTAAATAAGCATAATTGGCAACTTAGTGTGTTTTTTACACAATTTGTGAAATTATGTTTGGTTAGATTTTGGTTATTAAAATAAATGCCTCTATTTTAGATATTAAATAGGTTAGGAAAATATCATTTATATCAAAAATCATTATTAATGAATTTTAAATTATCATTGGCATTGCCGCTGATTATCTGTGTCTTTCAGACATCGGCACAAGAAAAGCAGGAGGGCTACACTCAGCAGATAAATGGCACAAAACTAAGCTTTGAAATGAAAGCTATTCCGGGTGGTGAGTTTTTAATGGGGAGTAAAAAAGGGAAGGCCGATGAGCTGCCAGTACATAAGGTCAAGCTTGATCCTTTCTGGATGGGTACATATGAAGTAACCTGGGATATATATGAGCCTTTTTTATATAAAGACTATGAGACTACACAAAGCATTGGTGCTGTTCCGGCAAATGTTGATGCAGTAACAAGACCAACAAAGCCATATTTGGATATGACTTTTGGTATGGGTAAGGAAAATCATCCTGCTTTGGCTATGACACATTATAATGCTATTCAATTCTGTAAATGGTTGTATGCACGAACAGGTGTATTTTATCGTTTGCCAACAGAGGCAGAATGGGAATATGCGAGTCGTGCCGGAAATACAACTGAATATTTTTTTGGTGATGATGCTTCGACATTAGGTGAGTATGCCTGGTTTAAAGCAAATAGTGAAGGTAAAACCAGTGAGGTGGGGAAAAAGAAGCCAAACCCATGGGGATTGTTTGATATGTATGGAAATGTGGCTGAATGGACATATGATCAGTATAAAGCAGATTTCTATGCCAGTGTAAAAGGTGACAAAGCAAATAACCCTGTTTCTGTTCCTGAAAAGTTATATGCAAACTCAATCAGAGGGGGATCCTATGAAGATGGACCAAAAGAGTTACGTTCTGCTGCTAGACTGGCATCAGATCCAGTATGGAAACAGCTGGACCCTCAGATACCGAAAAGTAACTGGTGGTTTCCAGAGGCACCATTTATTGGCATGCGGCTGGTTAGACCTGTAAAGGTTCCGTCTCAGGCTGAAATTGATGCTTATTACAATAGAGCTCCAATTGCTGATTATTAACAAGACACACAATTCAAAACCAAATATAGACGAAAATGAACAATGACAATCTTAGTGAAAATAAACGCCGGGAATTCCTAAAAGCTACTGCATTAGTTACAGGAGGTGTTATGTTAAATCAATTTGCATTTGCAGGTGGTCATTCCTCTACTGATGATACCATTAAAATTGCTTTAATTGGTTGCGGTGATAGGGGGACCGGAGCCGCATTTCAGGCTTTGAGTACTAAAGCTAACCTGAAATTGGTAGCCATGGCAGATGCTTTTGAAGATAGGTTAAACAACAGTTATCAGAAATTGTCTGAAAGGTTTAAGGATAAAGTTGATGTGCCAAAGGATCGTAGATTTGTAGGTTTTGATGCTTATGAAAAAGCGATAGCACTAGCTGATGTAGTACTGTTGGTAACTCCTCCAGGATTCAGACCGATGCACTTTGAGGAAGCCGTAAAACAAGGCAAACATGTGTTTATGGAGAAGCCTGTAGCTGTTGATGCACCAGGGGTACGCAAGGTTTTAGCAGCAGCGGAAATTGCGAAACAGAAAAAATTAAATGTAGTTGTCGGTTTACAACGTAGATACCAGACCAATTATAGAGAAACAATTAAACGCATCGAGGATGGCGTAATCGGTGATATCGTTAGTGGACAGGTGTATTGGAACAGTGGTGGTGTTTGGGTTAAAAAACGTCAGCCAAACCAGACTGAAATGGAATATCAAATGCGTAACTGGTATTATTTTAACTGGTTGTGTGGAGATCATATTGTTGAACAGCATGTACACAATATTGACGTTGCCAACTGGATTAAAAATGCTTATCCTGTATCCATACAAGGAACCGGAAGTCGTGCCTGGAGAACAGGGAAGGATTACGGAGAGATTTATGATAACCATGCGGTAGAGCTTACTTATGCTGATGGTTCGGTAATTTATAGTCAATGTCGCCATTTTGAAGGTACTTCAAACCGTGTTGATGAGACATTTCAGGGTACAAAAGGGCGTACATATATGTCTGCAGGACATAACGGTGTACTATGGAATAGCAAAGGGAAAGAAATATTTAGTCACCCGACAAAAGGTAATGCCAACCCTTATCAAACAGAGCATGATGAATTATTTGATGCTATTAGTAAAGGACAATTTAAATTCTGGGATGCGGAACGTGTTGCTAAAAGCTGCTTAACTGCAATTATGGGGAGGTATGCTACGTATTCTGGTCAGATCATTAAATGGGATACTGCATTACAGGCAAATAACAGCTTAATGCCAGATGTTTTAGACTGGAATGCAAAACCAAAGTTATTGCCTGATGAAAACGGTCTTTATCCAGTTGCTATACCAGGTAAAACAAAAGTTCTGTAATTCTGAGTGTTCTATATAACTAAATATCTTTTTTTGTTATTCCCGCTGATCGTTTTTCTTTTTAATGGAAAGAAGAACGATCTGCAGGAGTACAATATTCATGGTTATGCCCAGGGTACAGATTATTCTGTTAAGTACTTTGCTGCAGATAGCATAATTACCAAATATGCTGTAGATAGTATTTTGAGCGTAATAGATTCTTCTATGTCGCTTTATAAGCCTTATTCCCAAATTGTCAGGTTTAATAAGTCGAATGATGGATTAGATCTCGACCCACATTTTGCTGCTGTAATGCGAAAGTCTTTTGAAGTGTTTAAAGCGACAAATGGTAAGTTCGATGTCACCGTTGCGCCATTAGTTCAGGCCTGGGGTTTTGGACCTAAGCGAATTGATAAATTCCCGGATAGTGCTGAAGTTAAGCAAATATTGCACTGTGTTGGTATGAGCAACCTATATTTAAAAGGGAACCGTCTGACAAAATCTAAGCCTTGTATTAGTGTAGACCTGAATGGAATAGCTCAGGGCTATAGTGTTGATGTACTTGCAGACCACTTAATAAAAAAGGGGATTAAATCTTTTGTTGTTGAGATTGGAGGAGAGTTGAGAATGAAAGGCCCGAAGCCTGATGGATCATCTTTGCGAATTGGTATTGAAGGACCTGCATTAACATCTAATGCGGAACCTGTAATCAGACATGTGATCAGCATTAATAAGGGAGCAATTACTACTGCAGGTAATTACAGAAAGTTTCTGCAGAAAGGATCTGGAAAGATAGCACATCTAATAGATCCTAAAACAGGTTATCCTTTAAGCAATGCGCTAATTAGTGTAACGATCTACGCAGAAGATGCCATTACTGCTGATGGTTATGATAGTCCAATTATGGCTATGAATGTTAGGGAAGCACTCGATTTTGTGAAATCGAAAAAAGGCATGGAAGCCTATATTATATATCACAAAAAAGATGGTAGTGTTGCCGATACCCTAACAAAGGGTTTTAAAAAAATGATTGTAAAATAATCATTTTAATTTGTAATCAAACACCAGATAAACTAATGTATGAACAGAATTGAATTTCTTAGAAATAGCTTTACAGCTGCGGGAGCACTTGTAGCAGGATCTTCTCTGGCTGCTGTTGCAGCAGCTGAAAATGGGCTAAAGACAGAAGAATCATTGGCAGGAAAAACATTTAATTTAGATTACGCCCCACATGAGGGAACTTTTAAAAATAATGCTGGTAATGATATTTTAGATCAGATCAGGTTCATGCATGACCAGGGTTTCAGATCTATAGAAGATAATGGGTTTTTAAAAAGACCGGTTGAGTTACAGACAAAAATAGGAGACTTGCTTGCAAAATTAGGCATGAGGATGGGTGTTTTTGTTGTCGACGGTGGAGATAACTGGAAAACATCATTAACGACTGGTAAGAAGGAATTTAAAGATAAGTTTGTTGAAACATGCAAACTTTCGGTGGAGGCTGCAAAAAGGTGTAATGCCAAATGGCTGACAGTAGTTCCTGGCTTTTATGAACGCAAACTACCATACGGCAATCAGTTTGCTAATGTTATTGATGCGATGCGTGCTGGGGCAGAGATCTTTGAACCACATAATCTGATTATGGTATTAGAGACTTTGAGTGATACACCGGAGCTATTTTTGCAGCAAACACATGAAACATATGCTGTTTGTAAAGCAGTGAATAGTCCGTCTTGTAAAATCCTTTATGATATTTATCATATGCAGAAGACTGAAGGACAGTTAATTGTGAATATTGACCGATGCTGGGACGAGATTGCTTATATTCAAATTGGTGATAATCCTGGTCGCAAGGAGCCTACAACAGGAGAAATTAACTATAAGAATCTGTTTAAACACATCTATAACAAAGGATATAAAGGTGTAATGGGGATGGAGCATGGCAATTCGAAACCAGGTAAAGAAGGAGAAATGCGGGTAATTCAGGCTTATCGTGAATGCGATAATTTTTTATCTTAAAACATACTGAGCTGGACTTTAGGTACTTTGAAAAGACTGGAGTCCAGTGTTGGTTTTACTTCATTGAGATGGTTTATTCGGCAGTGAAGCTTAAAGCTATCCTTTATTAATTTTGCAATATTGCCATCACCACGCATCCTATCACCAAATCTGCTATCGTTCACATTACCAGCATGACAGGATTGTATGGCATGCCATACCTTATCAAAGCGATCAGGATAGTTTTTGCGTAGCCAGTCTTCAAATATCCCCCCTATAGCCCCATTCAGTCTAACCACAGTATAACCAGCTGCTGTGGCGCCACAATTGGTTATAGCTTTTAGAATAGCAGGGATTTCATGATCACTTAAGCCTGGAACCAAAGGAGCAACCATAACGCCCACTGGTACACCGGCATTACTTAGTTGCTCTACAATTTTTAAACGTTGTTTTGCCGTTGTAGTTCTCGGTTCCATTTTTTGCCTCAGTTGTTCATTTAGACTGTTTATGGAAACATAAACCATGCATAGATTTAGTTTTGCCATTTCGGTTAGAAGGTCAATGTCTCTTAAGATGAGTGCATTTTTAGTGATCATGCCAATAGGTTGCTTGTATTCCAATGCAATTTCCAACAATTGCCTGGTGATCCTGAATTTCCTTTCTGCTGGCTGATAGCAATCGGTATTGCCAGATAAAGAAATGACTGATGCATCCCATCCTTTGCGTTCCAGAAATTTTTTAAATAGTGCAGGAGCATCTTGTTTTACGATGATCTTTCGTTCGAAATCCAGGCCGGCACTAAAACCCCAGTATTCATGTGCATTTCTTGCATAGCAATAAGTACAGCCATGTTCGCAGCCTTGATAAGGATTTAAAGAATAAGCCATACCTACATCTGGACTGTCTACTTTATTGACTATTGATTTAGATTTTCCAAAGATAAAGGTGGTCTTTTGATCTTCTTCTTCCCATTCGTCAATGCCTTCTTCATGTTCCTTTACATAGTCGTTTTTTGCAAAACGGTTATGAGGATTGAATTGAGCGCCACGACCTTTTACATAATTGTCCGGTTTTTCTTCGTCTAAATTCATTTGCTAAAAATACTAATATTTTTAGCAAATAGCAATGCGGCTATTTAATTTTTTGCGCGAGGGATGTAATCCATAGGTACCATATCGGCTACTTTTTCGTAAGCCCAAAAACCTTCGAAAAGCATAGCTCTTGAATTATTTACGCCACCGTTTTCATAAAAGCGCACACCATTTTCTGTTAAATTTGCAATAGATATCTGATAGTCCGGAATTTCTAATGGCCTGAATACCCAGAATCCTGTTTTTGAATATATTAAGGACTCTCTTTCTTTGGTATAGCTGATGGCAAGGGCACCATTACAGTCCAGTGATTTTAGGTTGTGGTTATAGACAGATAAAAGGCTGGCAGGTGAGATCTCTTTCCGGTCGAGATGATCAATGTATTTAGGCATATCCTGTTGCTTTTGCCAGAAAGCGATCATGACATTGTCTTTAGGCATTGTCGCTTTGCTAATGACCGTTGATTTTGCCGGAGTCTTTAAACGGATAAGATTCTTGTCAATAACACTATCAGGATAACGATAGGGGTTAGGTATTTTTATCATTTTATTTATGATAAATCCTTGCTCTATTGTGTTCCCGGCATATAGGGATCTGAAAAAGTGTTGTGAAGAACCATAATAAGCAGTTTCACGCTTGTCAATATACTTTTTTTGTTTTGCTCCGGACGCCTTCAATTCCTCAAAAAAAGGATGGCCAGAGAAATAAATGATGCGCGTTCTGGAGTTATATTCAAAGTTATCCAGCATATATTTTAGTCTGTAACCCAAGGCCTTATTTTCAACAATTAGAAACTCTGTAGTAGTAATTGTAAGCAGACTTTTGGTAACATCGTAATCAATGTTTAATACCTGTGGATTTAATATTTTACATTGTGCCGCATTGGGGCTTGTACCAATGAAGAACTCTTTAAATTGTTTGATGTATTTAGGACGGTTTGGATCTGCCCTGATGACTACCTCATTTAGGATAGTTGTGCTTTCTTTTAGAAGAAGTTCAACCTGAACAGATTGATCAGAAATAATAATATTTTTTGAATAGGGGAGATAACCAACCATTTGTACAAGTACATTATAATTTCCAGGTTGAAGGTTGTTGATCTTGAATTTTCCTTCTCCATCAGCTACTGTAGAAACCTTGTATCCACTTAGATAAATTCCAGCTCCTGGTAGGGTCTCTTTTTGATCTCTGACAATGCCCGTTATTGAAAACGAATTTTGAGAGAAAGCCAAATGTCCTGTAGATAAAATTAACAATAATAAGAACAGGTATGTCTTCATTGATTGCGAATGTAATATTTAACTAGGAGTATGGCAAGAAGCAAATGAATATGAATCCTATATTTGTATATTCACAGCCTCTTAATTGTAATATTATGCATAAAAAATGCTTATTTCTGGCCATAATATTCATGGCATTTAATACTTCTGCTCAAGTTAAAAAGAAGGAGCAATTGCCTAATGTTATTTACATTATCGCCGATGATTTGGGTTATGGTGATTTAAGCTGTTATGGTGCTCAAAAAATCCAGACGCCTAATTTAGACCTATTGGCGGCGAATGGTATTCGGTTTACAGATGGACATTCTACTTCTGCCACTTGTACACCATCTCGATATGCACTGATGACTGGTGAATACCCATGGCGTAAGGATGGTACAGGGATTTTACCGGGAGATGCTGCCTTAATTATACCTACGGATAAAACAACCTTGCCTAATCTCTTTAAGAAAGCAGGTTATCAGACTGGAATTGTTGGCAAGTGGCATCTTGGACTTGGTGAAACTGTGGCTAAGAATTGGAATGGAGACATTAAACCAGGACCGAATGAAGTTGGTTTTGATTATTCTTTCATTTTTCCGGCAACAGCCGATCGGGTACCAACCGTTTTTTTACAAAACCATAAAATAGTTGCGTTGGATAAAAGAGATCCGATTGAAGTAGATTATGCAAAAAAAATAGGGAATGATCCAACCGGAAAAGAACATCCTGAATTGTTAAAAATGAAATCCTCTCAAGGACATGATCAGACTATTGTGAACGGTATTGGTCGTATAGGTTACATGACAGGTGGTACAATGGCCCGATGGGTAGATGAAGAACTTTCTACTACCTTTTTAACTGAAGCACATGAATTTATTGAGAGAAAGCAGAAACAACCTTTCTTCCTGTATTTTGCTTTAACAGAACCACATGTGCCACGAATGCCAGCCACAAGATTTAAAGGGAAAAGTGGCCTTGGTTTAAGAGGTGATGCTATTTTACAGTTGGATTGGACTGTAGGTGAGATTGTGAAGCAATTGAAAGAACTGGGGATTGATAAGAATACGTTGATCATATTTACCAGTGATAATGGCCCTGTGCTGGATGATGGTTATCAGGATGAAGCTGTAGCTAAACAAAATGGACATATGCCTGCAGGAGCATTTCGGGGTGGAAAATATAGTTCATTTGAAGGGGGGACACGTGTTCCTTTTATCATCAGCTGGCCTGGGCAGATTAAACCTCAAGTGTCTTCAGCTTTGGTAAGTCAGATGGATTTGATTGCTTCATTTTCTAAATTGATTGATCAGCCTGTTCCTGCAGGTGATGCACCGGATAGTGAGAATTTATTAGAAGCTTTTATGGGAAAATCTCAAAATGGGCGATCAGTATTTGTAGAGCAGGGAGTAAGAACACTTTCTATAGTCAAAGACGGGTGGAAATACATTACACCAAATGGTGGTACTCCTTATATGAAAGCTGTTGGAATAGAAACGGGGAATCTACCTACTGCTCAGTTGTATAATCTGAATACAGATCTTGCTGAGAAAAGTAATCTTGCAGATAAAAATCCAACGAAAGTAAAAGAGCTTGCTGCATTATTGGAATCAGTTAAATCAGCTAAGAAATAAATAATTAACCCCACAGCTTTTAAGCTGCGGGGTTTTGTTTATAAAGTTCTTTTGGTTTTATTCTTCTTCCAGACCCATTTTCTTCATCACGATATCGCTTACTCCAGTAGAAGAGTAACCACCATCATGGAAAAGGTTCTGCATAGTAACCATGCGTGTTAAATCAGAGAATAAAGTGATACAATAATCTGCACATGATTCCGCATCAGCATTACCTAGTGGAGCAATAGCATCAGCATAGTCATAAAAATCACCAAACCCTTTAATACCTGAACCAGCAGTAGTTTTGGTTGGGGATTGAGATACTGTGTTGATGCGGACTTTTTTCTCTAATCCATAATGGTAACCAAAGCTGCGTGCAATCGACTCCAACATTGCTTTAATATCAGCCATATCAGTATAAAATGGATAAGTACGTTGGGCAGCCATATAAGTAAGTGCTACCACACTACCACCTTCAGCAATTGCATCAAGCTTTTTAGCAACAGCCAACATCTTATGAAATGACATTGCTGAAACATCAATTCCTTTCATGAAGTAATCGTAATTAGATTCTGTATAAGGGATCTTTTTACGAATGTTTACGCTCATACCTATTGAGTGTAGTACAAAATCTATCTTGCCACCTAATATTTCTTGTGATTGGGTAAACAGGTTGGTCAGTTCATCAACATTAGTTGCGTCAGCAGGAACAATTTGCGATCCCGTCTTTTCTGCCAAAGCGTTAATTTCTCCCATACGCATCGCGATAGGAGCATTTGTTAATACAAATGATGCACCTTCTTCGTGTGCTTTTTCTGCAACTTTCCAGGCAATAGAGTTTTGATCTAATGCTCCGGTAATGATGCCACGTTTACCTTTTAATAAGTTATACATAGTATTTTTGTTTTAATTTTTATAGCCCAGCAGATCTTTGGCGTTTTCCATTGCAGATACACCTGGTTTTTTACCGCTTAACATCTCTGCAATAGCATCAACACGAGCGGTATTGTCTAGTCTGCGGATACCTGTTGTAGTACGTTCTCCCTGTTCATTTTTGTACACAAAATAATGAGCATTCCCTTTAGCTGCAATCTGAGGGAGGTGGGTAATACAGATGACCTGCATGTTTTTTTCCAGTTCGCCAATAACATCACCAACACGTAGTGCTGTTTCTCCAGAAATCCCGGTATCGATCTCATCAAAAATCAAGGTAGGGAGTGAAGTGTGTTTGGCCATGATGGATTTAATAGCCAGCATGAGACGAGAGAGTTCTCCACCTGAGGCAACTTTACCAACAGGAGCAGGTGCTTGTCCGCTATTGGCTGAGAATAATAAAGAAATGAGGTCATTACCGTCTTTGTTGAGCTCTTTTGCTGTCGACTGCTCTATCTTAATTTTTGCATTGGGCATTCCAACCTGCTGCAATACTTTACCCACACTTTTTTCAGTAATCTCAATTGCTTTACTGCGGTTAAGACTAAGTTTTCCTGCGATTTGTTCTAGCTCAGTATTCATCAATTCAAGCTCCTGGATGATGCGCTCAATTTCCTCATCGCCACTTAAAATATTAGCCAGATTTTCTGATAACTGTTCCTGTATGGATAGTAATTCGGGAATAGAATTTACCCTGTGTTTCTGTTGCAAACCATAAATAAGATCTAAACGATTGTTTATAGCTTCAATTCTGGAAGGATTAAAAACTATGTTTTCTTCCAGTGTAGATAATTCCGATGTAATGTCTTTTAATTCTATCAATGAAGAACGTAATCGTTCATTTAATGCCTCATAATCAGCATTAAACTTTTCTATCTGTTGCAGCTGACTGATTACTTCTTTTAAAATAGGCAATACTGCTGCCTCTTCATCACTTAACAAGTTGTATCCTGTTAGTAAGCTCCTTTTAATACTTTCCGCATTATTGAGCATTTGTAATTCTGTTTCCAGCTTCTCCTGTTCATCAGGTTGCAGTTCCGCAGTTTCTAATTCATTAAACTGGAACTGTTCATAGTCTTGTTTGTTTCTGGCTTCAGCAGCTTTTTCCTGTAAATTGGTTAATAGCTGCTGTTGCTGTTTATACTGCTTAAACTTGATGCGATAATCACTGAGTATCTGCTGATGTCCGGCAAGTGTATCAACAACAGATAATTGAAAGGTAGGATCGCTGATTTCTAGTGTAGCATGCTGGGAATGTATGTCAATCAGCCGTTCTCCAACCTGCTTCATAACAGTGAGTGTTACAGGTGTGTCATTAATGAATGCTCTCGATTTGCCATCAGTAGAGATTTCTCTCCTTAAGGTATTTTCCTCATAAAAATCCAGATCATTTTCTTCAAATAATCCTTTTAGCAATTGGTCAGACAGCAGAAACCAACCTTCAATGATACATTTCTTCTCCTGGTTGAAAAAATACTTTGTTTCGGCACGTTGGCCCAATATCAATGATAATGCACCAAGCATGATTGATTTACCAGCTCCGGTCTCGCCGGTGATGATATTTAAACCTTTATCAAGTTCAAGCTCAACGCTGTCTATCAAAGCGTAATTACGGATCGAAAGTTTTTGTAACATATGATGTTGCTAAATTAGGAAAACTTAGTGACGAACAACACAAAAAAAGCCAGAAGATTATTCTTCTGGCTTGTAATTAAATGGTATAGATCGGCTGGGTATGCTATGGTTTATGATCTTGCGCTTCTTTTTCTTTAATTGCTTTTTTTGCCTCTTCAATTTTTAATTGAAATTCCTTGCTGTTTATGTGTTTTTCTATTTTTTCAGCGTTCTTTTCTATTTTTTCAGCATTACGGCGAATGTTTTCCTGTTGCTTTTTCCACTCTTTTGAATTGAAGTACTTGCTGATATTCTCTGCGTTTTTGTTGATTTCAGCTTGTTGTTTTTTCCAATCAGCTGAACTAAAATAACTGCCAATGTTCTCTGCAGAATTTCCAATTTCGGCCATAGATTTCTTCCATTCAGGAGACTTCAGGAAAGCCAGGCTTTTGTTTAATATAGAGTCGACATTAATGTTTATTTCATTGTCCAAATCAATTTTGTAAGTATCATTAAGCATCTGGCTACGTTCTTTTTGAGGTATTTCTTTTACAGACTTATACTCTTTCCTATTGCCTTGTTCATCGATTGTAATGATCCGGTATTTCGATTTCTTCCTTGTTGTATCCTGACCAATATGATGAGGGGGGACTGGTGGCACAGGAATAGAAACCTCAGGAGCATGGGGAGCATTAGGAGGTGTCGGTGGTTGAGGAATGCATATCGCTGTGATGTTATGTCCGGTAGAAGATTTAGGAACTGGGGGGGCTTTTGGTGGAGTTTGAGTTTGCTGAATACTGAAACCTGCAATCTCTGTACGTGTTTGCTTACTGATTTTTGTAATTGTTTTTTCAGCCTTTAAGGGTTTTATCCATGCTAGTGAAATTATTGTGGCAATGGTTAATGTAATGACAAACATTTGTTGTCTTACGTTCATATAATTATTTTTCATATCAGTGATTCTTTTAATACGTTGATATAGATGTTGATTCTTTCCTGAGGCAGCCATAGAGAATGCTGGTGCTGATTTATCTTTCAATAACTCGAGTTTTAGAAGTGCATGAGCATAGGTCATCGGATTTCCAGTGAACTTCAATACGAGATCGTCGCAAGCATGTTCCCGTTCAATGTTTATGAATTTTCCACTTAACCATATAAATGGATTAAAGAATAGCAATGTTTCAATGCCGGTTTTAATGAGATTGAGCAGGTAATCGTTTCTTTTGATATGTGATAGCTCATGAATTAAAATAGCCTCTACCTGGTCCATGTCAAGTTGCGATATCAAACCGATAGGGAAGAGTATGATAGGTTTAAAATATCCGACTACAAGAGGTACATTTATTTTATCAGACAAATAGAATCCGATAGGTTGACGAAATTTTAATTGTAAAATAAGTCTTTTAAATGAAGCATCCCATTCGGCAGGAACAGAGAAGTGAACCGCCTTTTTAAGGTCAAGCATACGCTTATAGCCTATTCCAAGTACCAGTAACTGACATAGTAAACCCATACTGTAAACACCAACAATGTAAGGGAAGAAGAGTTCTGTTTTACTACTAATTAGTTGTGGAAGAGAAGTAATTGATTGATAATATTCAGCAGGGATAAAAAATGTAGTACTATGTTGGTGCGTTGTAGATGTCGGTAGTTTAAAGATGGAAAAAAATGTAAGGCAAAAGCAGATAAATATGAGCGCAATGGCACCAAAAGCAAGGTTATGCTTTATTCTGGATTTCAGTTTAGGGACAGTCATGGCAATTAGCAATAATAATCCATAAATTATAGCTCCCTGCCATAAAGAGTGTAAGATGCTCCAGCCTACTGCTTTAATCAAGTTGTTTAAAATTGGTTCCATAGCTTATCTTTTACTAAGTTGATCCAGGTATTCCTTTATTGCATTTATTTCATCTTTGCTTGTACTATGATTGCCTAATGCTTGCATCACCATACGCGCAGCAGAACCATTAAACACATTATCAATCATTTTATTGACCAGGTGCTGTTGTGTTTTTTCCTGATTTTGCAAAGCATGATAAATATGAGTTTTAGCAGAGGTGTCGCGGGCTACTAAGCCTTTTTCGAGCATAATCTGCATTAATTTCAAAGTGGTGGTGTAGCCAGATTCCTTGCTCTTTTCTAAAATTTCATGAACCTCTCTAACTGTACAGTTCCCTTTTTCCCACAGAATTTGTAAGATTTCGAGTTCACTTTCTGTAGCTTTAAGATGATTTATTTCTGCCATGATATTGTTCTACGAATTGTTTCGTAATCAAATATACGAATCTATTCGTAGATGCAAAATAATTTAACATTTTTTTTAAGATGCTGTAAATAAAAGTTTAGCGGGATGTTTTTAGTGCCTCATATTTATTGAGGTTTGCAGGGTCAATTTCTGAAAGCAAGTTATAGGCTTTTATTTTCTCTTGTTGATCAGTTAATGAGATAATGTTTACCAACTCATCTGCTTTAGTTGCCAGGTACATATTAGGGAATATGGAGCCTACTTTTTGTTTATCCAATTGCTTTAAATCAGATAATAGATTAATAATTTTTCTGGCACCTCTGGCTGGGTCTTCCTGTAAACGGTCTAATCCATTGAGGTGGTAGGCATAAATAAATTGCCTAAGGCTTTCAAAGCCTTTGTTCTGAAGGTTTTCAATAAGCCAATACCTGTTTTTCAAGCCATCGAAGGCCTGCCAACCTTTATTGCCTGCAACCTGGGCAACATTTAAAACATTTTGAGCCTTATTATAATAAGGCGTGCCACCAAGTTTACTATAACTGTCTTTATCCAAACCTATAATGGTATAAGCATAAAAACTAAGCAACGAGCTTAGGTTGGAAATGAAGTTCTGATCAGAGAAGTCAAGCGATTGCCCTTCACTATAATTAAAGTCAAAATCTTTGTCGCTTATATTTAGTAATGTGCTATTGTAAGCTGTATTATATACAGGGCGGCTGGATTGTATTTGTGCTTCAGCTTTATAAGCAGAGTTTCCATCCCAAGCTGTTAACGTGATGACAAAATTGCATTCAATCCTCTCGTTAGCTGTATAAGTTTCGTTACTCCATTTATTATTATTTAAAAAATCTCTGATCGCATTTTGAAGTACCTCTACATTTCTTTTATTGATGTTTGGGACAGTAGGGGCCAAAACCTGTACTCTAGTATTGAGTTCCTGGGCATTTGAAAAGTTATAGCAGAAGAAAAATATCAGAAATAAAAAGGAGTAACGTTTCATGCTTTAGCCAGTTTTAATATTTCATTACAGATATCGACGGCAACTTCAGCTTTTGATTTCATTTCATAAACTGTTTTTTCGGCTGCTTTATTAAAGATAGTGATTTTATTGGTATCCATTTTGAAACCTGCCCCTTTATCATTCAATGAATTTAAAACAATAAGATCCAGGTTTTTCTTTGTTAGTTTAGCTTTGGCATATTCTTCTTCGTGTTCTGTTTCTAATGCGAAGCCTACCAATATTTGTTCAGCAGTTTTTAATTGTCCAAGTGTAGCAAGTATATCTTCTGTCTTTTTTAAATCGAGGCTAAACTCTGTATTTGTTTTTTTTATCTTCTGTTCGGCTTGCTTAACAGGTGTATAATCTGCAACTGCTGCACTCATTATTGTAATTGCCGCTTCTTTGAATTCTGATTTGCAGGCCTTCAACATATCGGCAGCACTAATCACATCGATACGTTTTAACAGCTGACTACTTTTTTCGGAAGTTGGCCCTGTAATCAGGGTTACATCTGCGCCTAAACTTGCAAATTGATCTGCAATAGCAAAGCCCATTTTTCCGGAGGAATGGTTGCCAATAAAACGTACTGGATCAATAGCTTCATAAGTTGGTCCGGCCGTTACCAAAACTTTCTTACCCAATAGGGGAAGGGAGGTTTTAATTTTGTCAGACAGAAAATTTACGATTTCTTCAGGTTCAGCCATTCTGCCTTCGCCATATAGTCCACTAGCTAATTCTCCACTGCCTGGTTGTATAACCTGATTTCCATATGATAATATTTTATCAATATTATTCCTTGTACTTTCGTGTTTCCACATGTCCAGATCCATTGCCGGGGCAACGTATACAGGGCATTTGGCAGATAAATAGACGGCTGTAAGCAGATTGTCGCACAAGCCTCCGGCCATTTTTGCCAGAGTATTAGCACTTGCAGGTGCAATAATAATAAAGTCAGCCCATAAGCCTAACTCTACATGATTGCTCCAAACACCGGTTTCTTCTTCGAAATATTGAGTGTAAACAGGATTCTTACTTAGGGTGGCCAGAGTGAGCGGGGTGATAAAGTTTGCCGCATCGGCCGTAAGAATTACTTTGACGTTTGCACCAGCTTTCACCAATAGCCTAACCAGTATAGCTGATTTATAAGCTGCAATGCTGCCACAAACGCCAAGAATTATTTTTTTATTTTTAAGCATGGTTTTAAGGTATGCAAGAATGCAATTTAATACCTATGCGTATTTTTATTGTTGCTCTTTAGCAGGATTTCTGAAATAGATCTTATCATTCAGGAACTCATCGATTGCTATTAAAGTAGGTTTAGGCAAACGCTCATAGTGCTTGCTGATTTCAATTTGTTCTCTGTTTTCGAAAATCTCTTCCAGGTTATCGTTAGAAGAAGCGAACTCAGCAAGTTTGCCATGTAACTCTTCCTTCATGTTGTTTGAGATCTGATTAGCCCTTTTAGAAATAATAACTAAAGACTCATAAATATTTTTTGTTTTCTGATCTAAATCATTAACATTTCTGGTTACCGTAGTATTCGGTACAGCTGGTTTATTAGTACTCATTATTTGATGGGGGTTTTTGTAGTCTTACTTGTAGTGTCTGATTTGGCATCCTTTGCCAATAACGCTTTATATTTTTCTTGATTCTTAGCAACTTCAGCAAGATATCGTTTTGCATTTTCTATACCTTCTATGCTAGATTTTTTCAAGTCTTTAGCATCTGCCAATAATTTGCTTTCAGGATGGTTTTCTATAAATTCATCTGCATATCCGATAGCTTCATTGAAACGATCTTCCTGACGAGTCTCCAAACTGTTCTTTGCATAAGCAAATTGTGATTTGATGATCAGCAAGTCCATTTCTTCAGCATACTTAATATCTGGATAATCAATTTGTGCATTTTGTAATGCAATAACTGCGGCTTTGTAATTACTTACATCATAACCACCAAGATCATAGTATAACTTGGCATTGGAGTAAGCTTTGTCTTCCAGTTTTGCACGCAATAAACCTATATATTTACTGGCATCTGCAGCACGCTCGCTTTTAGGATAAAAGTTGATGAACAATTGTAAAGCGTCTATTGCTTTGTAAGTATTTTCCTGATCCAGGCTAGGTGCTGGTGAATCAAGATAATAACAATAAGCACTCATATATCTGCATTCTTCAGCATATTTACTGGTAGGGTAAGTATCAGCAAATGATTTAAACTGATATCTTGCAGTTGTATAATCCTTTATCTTGAAAAGTGTTAATGCATAATGATAATTCAACTCCTCAGCTTCAGCCCTACCTCTGTATTTTTGCGAAAGATCTTCAAATAGAATTAATGCTTTTGAATAATTCTTCTTGTTATACAGCCGCATAGCTTCCTGGTATTTTTTGGCTACATCGTTGCTCAGTCTGATTTTTTCAAACTGGCTTTTGCAACCCGCAATAGTTAGGGCTATAATGGTGAAACTTAATAGTAGTACGTGTTTAATTTTAAACATTGTGCAAAGATAAGGTAATAATACGATAACGTCAATTAAAAATAACAGGACGCTAAGCTATGTAAAGGCATTGAAGCTAGCAAGGGCTTAACATAATTTAACATAAAAATATAAAATAACCATTCTCCTCAGAGTCTGGCATCTTTTGTTGAAGGAACAAAAGCGGCTTAAATCTCTTTGGAGAAGGTGATTTTATTTTCAAGCGAGGTGCAGACATACTAGGACAAAAAAACGGATTATCTGTAGAGATAACCCGTTTTTTATAGGTAGATTAAGATGTAATTTAGAATTTATATGTTACGGTAGTCATGAATTGTCTTGGCGGAATTGGGTTCACACTATAGTTTTCATGAATGTAGTAGTTTAGTTCATCGGTGATGTTTGACAGTTTACCGAGGATACTGAATCTTTTGAAAGCATAACCAGCTGATAAGTCGAAAGTTGTGAAACCTTTAATAGGGATAATGCCTGAAGAAGTTCCGGCTTTATTTGTGTTACGCCCACCGTTACGATCACCAGTATAAAATGCTGAAGCACCTAATTTGAAACCTTTTAGGCCACCATTTTGAACAGTATAGAATAAACTTGCATTAGCAGTGTTTTTAGTGGTACCAACTAAACGCTCACCTTCTACTATACCACTAATAGTTGTTGTCTTATTGGGATCAGTTTCTGTCGGTGTTTTCAAAACAGTAAGAGGTAATGTCTCTGTATAACGCATGTAGTTATAACTATACCCAGCAATAAAGTTTAAACCATCTACAAGTGTTGCTGTAACATCTACTTCTACACCATTGCTTTGCGTTTTTCCAGTAAATTCTTTAAGGTTCGCATCTGGGTTAGGTTGCCCACTTGTGTTAACTAGTGCTTGCTGTGCAAATCTATCGTTCATGATTTGGTAAGCGGTAACATTTAATGATAGTCGCCCATCAAGGAAGTCATTTTTAATTCCTGCTTCATATTGATCAATAATAGAAGGACCCATAGGAGCATTAGTTGCTACATCTATTCCACTATTTGAAGTGAAGTTATTGGAATAACTTGCATATAATGAGGTTGATTTAATGGGTTGATAAATCAATGCAAATTTTGGGGAAAAAGCTTTGTCGATTTTTAAATCAGCAGCTCCTTTTGTTTCTTTTCGACTTTCTAAAGTTGTTATAGTTGTTTTAGGTGTTTCCTGGAATGTCCATCTTACACCAGCTAAAACTTTAAACTTGTCGGTAAGGCTAATCAAATCTTGTACAAAACCACCAAATCTGTTTACTGTTGCTGCTGTGTTATTTAGTAGTGTAGTTTGTGGTCTGTTAAAGTTTGAAGCTATGTTGAAGCTATTAGGGTCAAGTAAATTCACCTGATCATAATATTTACCACTTACTGGCCCTAATAAGTTAGGATTAGTAAAGCCTCCAGTAATGATTTTGGATTGGTCACCATCTACACCTATTAAAAGTTGATGTACAATGCCAGCCGTTTTAAAAGTACCATTTAAGTTGATCTGCTCATTATATGTCAATTCTCTTGTTCTGGAGCGCGTTACCGCACGATTCCATTTACCATCAGTTGTGAAAGGGCGCTCACTAGAGAAGTAGTCTCTATCATATGATTGTACACCTGCAATAGCACTCAATTTCCAATGATCATTGAATTTTTGATTTAATGCAGCTTGCAATGTACCTGTATTGGTCTTATTATATGCCCATGCGGTATTTACAAATACATTTCTTCCAAGTGGAGAAATCTGATTTCCTACTGTCCCGATTCCAAAATCTGGAGTGAAATTGCTTTTTAAATAATCAGCTTGTACCAATAGGTCGGTTTTTTCACTGATCTTATATAAGATAGATGGGTTAACATAAATTCTGTCGGATGTTACACCCGCTCTGTAGCTGCCTGCTTTTTCATAAGAGCCGATAGCACGGTAAGCAACTTTATCAGATAGTGGCCCATAAACATCTACAATAGGTTTGTACATGTCATAGCTGCCAACACGCATAGATACTTCGCCTCCTGATTCAAACTTAGGTTTTTTGGTAACCATATTCACAACAGCTCCTCCACTAACACCGCCATATAACAAGGCCGCACTACCTTTAAGTACCTCTACGGATTCTAATGTACTGGCTTCAGGCATACCGCCAATGGTGGTACGGGCACCGTTTTTAAATACGTTATTTGCTCCCAGACTATAACCTCTTGCATAAAAGTTTTCACCCACAGAACCACGATTGGCTCCGAGGGCTACACCGTTAACATTCTTCATTACATCGCTAAGACGGTTCGCTTGCTGATCGGCAATAACTTTTGTACCTATGATCTGGACAGACTGTGGCAGGTCTTTAGGCGCTATAGCTATTTTACCTAAAGTTGTAGGCTTCTGATTTGGACTCTTGTAACCACTTATGGAAACTTCATCAAGTTGTGCAAGGCTTTCGGAAAGTATGAAATCAACAGTAGAGGTTTCTCCTTCTCTTACTGTTACCTTTTGCGACTGAACCTGAAGTCCGACAAATGAAGTTTTTAAAGTATATGTGCCATCTTTTAAATTGATGAAAGTAAAAGAACCGTCTTCATCTGACAATGTTTTTTTATTATTCTCTACTATAAAAATGCTTACAAAAGGAGCTGGTTTTCCATCATTAGTTCTTACTCTACCTTTTATACTCCCTCTTGCAGGTGCAGAGGCTAATTGAGAAAAGGCTTTCTGATTAAACGAAAAGAGCATTGGGATAAGTACGAATGCGTATATGTATTTCATGTATTTATTTAGATTAATTCTATGGGCGCAAAAGTAATATCGAATGGTTTAATTATCAAATTTATTTAGAACTATTTTAAATAGTATTTAAGAGGAAATGATGATCAATATTTAAATGTGCGTCGTACAATGGTGGCCGCATATTTTTAATGCTGGAAAACGATTGCACAGTTTTAAACCATCATATACTTTTTTTATTAATGTATTGTATTTAATCTTGTTAGTGCCAGATATATTAATCTTGTTAGTGCTAGATATAATTGAGTATGTATTAAGTTTGTATTATGCTTAAACGAACAGGGCTATATTGTGTTTTTTTACTGCTGTTATTAACTGTTAAAGGTAATGCGCAAATTAAATGTAAGATTGAGCATTACTCGACTGAAGACGGTTTGTCGCACGATGGGGTAATGAATATCATGAAAGACCGAGATGGTTTTATGTGGTTCGGCACCTGGGACGGTATAAATAGGTTTGACGGCCATAATTTCGTAACCTATAAAACCCGACCTGGAGATAGTTCAAGTCTGAAGATAAACAGGGTTGATAATATAAAAGAAGATAAGTACGGTTATCTATGGCTTGAAGTTTACGATAACCAGGTATACAGGTTTGATAAGAAGAATAAGAAGTTCCTGTCTATTTCCAATATCCTCGAAGAAAAGAAAATTAACAATGTTTTATTCTCCAATATTGTACTTGCTGGAAAAAATGGAGTATGGCTAAGTACGCCTGATAAGGGCATTTTTGCGATCAAAGATGTGCCGACAGGTAAGCCGGAAATAACGAGGTATGAGGCCAATTTAAGAGCTGATTTCAAATTGTTTTCTAACAAGGTTAATTTCATATACGGTGACAGACAGCAAAATGTATGGGTGGGAACACATGGGGGACTTAATTGTTTGTCGGCCAGTGCATCTGATAACTATAAGAATAAAACTATTGATGCCAGTTATGCTGCTGGAATGGCCTATACATGTATTGTTGAAGATCAACAATATGTTTGGTTTGGTACAGGCGACGGGCATTTGGTAAGGTATCAAAAAACTTCAGGCAGTTTCATTAAGGTAAAAATATCTGAAAACAGGATTAACGATTTACACCTTGCTAAAAGTGGAAAGGTGGTGTATGCAACTGCAGTCGGGGAATTGATTACCATAAATAGAGCAAACCTTCAGCGTACTATTGCAATTATATCAGGGAAGTTGCCATTGCTTTCTATATATGAAGATAGATCTGGGTTGTTGTGGATTGAACCTGAGAAAAAGGGAATGGTTAAGTACAATCCCCTTACTCGAAGTTTTAAATATTTTTTTCAGGAAAATGATGCTAATTTCTTCAATACGGCAAAGGAATACAAGGTTTTTGAAGATCATAACAATAGGGTTTGGATGAGTATGAAGAGTGGCGGCTTTGGTTATTATAATCCTATTTCGGATGAAATTGAATATTTTTACAACAAACCTGGATCAGCAAATCATCAATTTTCAAATATTGTTATTTCAAGTTATTTTGATCCCGCAGGGGTAATGTGGCTAAGTACAAGAGATCGGGGGATAGAAAAAATCATTTTTCAAGCTAATGACTTTAAACATGGTTTGTTGGTCTCAGAAACACTTAATAAATCTGACAATGAAATAAGAGGGATATTTAGTGATAGAAATCAACGTTTATGGATCGCTTCAAAATCGGGTAATCTATATGTGTATGACCAGGGGAAAAAGGTTGATAATATTTTTGTAAACAAACCACCAGGAAGTTTAGGCTTGGTTTATAATATGATCCAGGGACGAGATGGGACAATCTGGTTAGGAACAAAAGGAAACGGTTTATATAAGGCAATACCTAATGACAAGAGAGGTTTAACTTATACGCTTACTCACTATAAGGCTGATAAGAAAGATGTCAATAGTTTAAGTAGCGATCTGATTTATTCTGTATTGGAGGATGCTAAAGGAAGGATATGGGTGGCTACGTATCAGTATGGTATCAATTTACTTTTGCAGGATGGAGAAAAGGTGAAGTTTGCAAATATCCGAAACTCTTTTAAAAACTACCCTGTAGGATCCTGGAAAGCAAGACATCTTGCTCAGGATGCAAATGGTAAAATATGGGTAGCTACCACAAATGGACTGGTTATATTCGATCCGGATAAGGGAAATCCTGATGATTATATTTTCAAAAGCTATGGCAAAGTCCCGGGGGATAAAAATAGTCTTGGTAATAATGATGCACAGTATATATATAGGGATAGCAAGGATAGGATGTGGGTTGCGACATCTGGAGGTGGATTAAACAAGGTACTGGAATTTTCCGAAAAAGGACCAAAATTTAAGGTGTATACCAAAGAAGACGGGATGCCTAGTGATTATATTCTGAGTATTATTGAAGACAATACCCATAATTTATGGCTGGGAACGGAAAATGGTATTGCAAAGCTAAATCCTGAACAGGAACGTTTTCGGAATTACGATTCCTATGATGGCTTGCCAAAAACGGGGCTTTCCGAAGGTTCAATTATAAAATTGCCTAATGGTAATTTGTTATTTGGCTGTATAAATGGGTATATTACTTTTAATCCTACAGCGGTTACAGATCAAAAGATCAAAGCTCAAATGGCTTTTACCAATCTTCAGATAAATAACAAGGATGTAATATCTGTTGATAAAAACTCACCTCTGAATATAGATATTAATGACACAAAAAAGATCAAGCTTAAATACAATGAAAATATCATCAGTATAGATTTTACTGCATTAGATTATCGTTCCAGTAATAAGCAAGTGTATGCTTATCGTTTAAAAGGATTTGATCCGGAATGGCATACGGTAAAGAATCAACGTAAAGCTACATATACCAACTTGCCACCAGGCGATTATGTTTTTGAGGTTAAGAGTACGAATACTGATTTGTATGATAGTTTGCCCGTAAAAACTTTATCCATCACAATTGCGCCACCACCATGGCGTACCACATGGGCGTATATTCTATATGCTCTTTTACTTGGTGGATTAATAGAGATTGCACGCAGGATTATATTTACGATGATCAGATTGCGCAATAGAATTACTGTTGAACAACGATTGACAGAACTTAAACTTAGTTTTTTTACCAATATTTCTCATGAATTGCGTACACCTTTAACGCTGATCGTAAACCCAATTGAAGAGATTTCCAGACAGGAGAATTTGTCACCAAAAGGACAAGAATATATTAATGTTGTACGTAGAAATGCTAATCGGATGGTTAGGTTTATTAATCAGCTGTTGGACTTTAGAAAGGTTCAAAGTGGTAAAATGAATCTTAAAATAGCTTATACTGATGTTTTGGCTTTGGTGAAGGATATTGCTGCACATTTCTCTGAGATTGCTAACGAGAAACAAATTGAACTCTTAATTTCTGCAAATGTAAAAGAGCTCTATGCCTGGATTGATGCAGAAAAAATAGATATTGTGTTGTATAACTTATTGTCAAATGCCTTTAAGTTTACACCGTCAGATAAGATCATTACAATTGCAATTGATGATAGCCCTGGTGATGGATTTTTCACTATCAGGGTTGTTGATCAAGGCATTGGTGTCCCAACAGATAAGCTAAATGATATCTTTGAGCTTTATTATGAAATTGATAAAGCGCCTGGAAATACCCTTGAAGGAACTGGAATTGGACTTGCGCTTTGTAAAGAAATAGTGGGCATTCATCATGGTGAAATTGAAGCTAGAAATAATAGTGGAGAAGGATTAACAGTTGAATTGAAATTGCCTTCGGGAATAGAGCATTATAAAAATGGAGAAAGCTTGGTCACCGATTTTGATGTATTGCCTAAATTGATTTCGCCTAATTCTAATGAAGTGTTAGAGAAGCCCGGGGAGATATCCGAGAGAGATAATGAAGCTCTTCCACTTGTCCTTCTTGTAGATGATAACAATGAACTTCGAAAATTTCTGGCAGACCAGCTTGCTGTGTATTATAGAATAATAGAAGCCAGAGATGGAAAAGAAGGCTTTGAGCTGGCTCTTAAATTTATTCCTGATTTAATAATGAGTGATGTGATGATGCCGGAAATGGATGGTATTCAGCTATTGGATAAATTGAAACGCAATGATTCAACCAGTCATATTCCAGTGATTTTGCTTACGGCCAAATCATCCATTGAAAACCAAATAGAAGGATTGAAATATGGTGCCGACTATTATATTACCAAACCTTTTCAAACTGATTTTATTCTTGCATCTATAGAAAACCTTTTGAAACAGCGTAAAAAGGTATTCGAATCGCTTTTGGCCAGTAAGAAAACTATAGAGCTAAGTCCGGGCGAAATCGTGATTACTTCAAGAGATGAGACATTCTTGAAAGATATCATTGATATCGTTGAAAATGGTATGGTAGATGTAGAATTTAACATCGATGCTGTAGCAGAATCTATAGGTATGGGTCGGACAACCTTCTATAAGAAATTCAAAAGTCTGACCAACCGTGCACCTGTAGAATTTGTTCGGGAAATGAGATTAAAAAGAGCTAGACAGTTTCTGGATGCTAATGGTCAGAATATCTCTGAGATCGCCTATGCTGTTGGTTTTAATAGTGCAAAATATTTCAGTACCTGCTTCAAAGAAGAATATGGGATCTCTCCTTCTGAATATTTAAAATCAAAAGCCGCTAAAAACTAAATAGGGCTATAAAATGCTTTTGAAGTAACTTTTTGATATTTTTTGGATGTATTTCGTCAATTATTGAACCTCAAAAAAGCCCCTGTTCAGTAAGTTTGTTAAAACGAATAACCAAATATTAAACCATTCGAACATCTGCTTCTTATTTCATCTGGAAACGAGAGAAATTTTAAGATTCTGAAAAAGTAGAATTGAATAGCATGTTTGGTTGATAAAAAGAAACTAAATATAAACTATGAATAAATTACTACTTCCATTTTTTATGCTGCTACTTATCTGTAGTACAGCATGGGCGCAATCCCGGAAAATTACTGGTAAAGTTACTGATGACAAGGGGCCTTTAATAGGGGTAAGCATTAAGCTTAAGGGGACGACTAGTGTGACTACGACAGATCGTAACGGCGGTTATAGTCTCAGTATTCCTAAAGAAGGTAATGCAGTATTGGTTTTTACCTATGTCGGTTTTATAACCAAAGAGGTGACTGTAGGAAGTCGCACAGAATTAAATGTTAAACTTGAAGACGATACAAAAGGTCTGAACGAGGTAGTCGTAATTGGTTACGGTACAGCTAAAAAAGGAGACTTAACCGGGTCGGTAGGGATAGTGAAAGGGGAAGACCTGGCAAAAGTGCCAGTTGCGAACGTTGCTGAAGCTTTGATTGGCAAGGTAGCCGGACTGCAAGTGGTGGCCACAGAAGGCTCTCCCGATGCCGATATTAAAGTAAGACTTCGTGGGGGTGGTTCTATCTCTCAGGATAACTCGCCGCTTTATATAGTAGATGGCTTTCCGGTTGATAACATTAGCAATATATCTTCTTCAGATATTGCATCTATTACTTTTCTTAAAGACGCTGCATCAACGGCTATTTATGGATCAAGAGCTTCCAATGGTGTAATTGTAATTACAACTAAAGAAGGTAAAGAAGGTAAGGTGAGTGTAACTGCAAACGCTTACGCTGGATTTAGAAACATCACAAAAGAATTAAGTGTACTTAGTCCTTATGAATACGTGCTTTATCAGTACGAATTAGATCAGACAGCAACTTTTCAAAATTATTATGGTGTATTCCAGGATCTGGACATTTATAAATCGATTAAAGGGAGAAACTGGCAGGACGAGGTTTTTGGTCGCAATGCGCCGCAACAGTTTTATAATATAGGTCTGAATGGAGGATCTAAAACTTCCAGATACAATCTCGGACTCACCAGAAATAAGGAAGAAAGTGTAATGCTTGGTTCCGGATATGAACGGAATAACCTAAACTTTAAACTGAATACCGAGATTTCATCTAAGGTAAGTGTAGATTTTAATACGCGCTTATCTTATATGATGATTGATGGTGCAGGGGTAAATACGGGCTCAGGATCTAATACCAGATTAAGAAACTCAATTAAATATGCACCAACCAGGGGCATAAGAGAGTTTGACCAGTCGGTAGTAGATGATGATGATTTTATTGATGCTGAAACAAGTAGTTTGTTGTATGATCCTGTAAAGTCTGTAAATGACGAGTACAAAAAGCAATATCGTTTAGGAACAAATTTCAACGGAGGTTTACGCTGGAAAATTACGGATGCCTTATCATTAAGGTCAGAATTGGGATACGAATTTAAGAATGAACGAACAGATCAGGTTTCGGGACCTGCAACTCCTGATGCTCGTAATTATGGCGCACAACCAGTGGGAAAAATAAGCACCATGAATGGCGGTAGTTACAGGATTTCAAATTATCTGACCTATAACAAGACCAAGTTTATAAATGAAGATCACAGTTTAAATATTGTGGCAGGGCAGGAGATTATTTCAAAATGGGATAAGTCAGTAAATAACCAATCCCGGTTCTTTCCAATAAATATGACATCAGAAGAGGTTTTGGCAAGTATGGCGTATGGTACACCGATCCCAACGGTTACTTATATTTCGCCTGAAACTAACCTGTCCTCATTCTTTGGACGTGCCAATTATTCATATTTGAATAAGTACTTGATGACAGCAACATTCAGAGCAGATGGATCCAGCAAATTTTCAAAAGAGAATCGATGGTCATACTTTCCTTCTGTAGCTGTAGCCTGGAAAATTTCAGAAGAAGGATTCTTAAAAGAGCAGTCGGACTGGCTAGATCAGTGGAAATTAAGAGTGAGTTATGGTAGTACAGGAAATGATAGGATTAATAGTGGTATGTGGGCGTTAAATTATAGTTCAAGTAACGAAAACAAACCTTATTATCCTGGGGAAAAAGAAGCAAATCAATTAATTCCCGGCAACGCCTTGTTTAACCCTGCTTTGAAATGGGAAACTACCATCAACAGAAATATAGGTACAGATATTAGCTTATTTAAAGGTAAAATCAACGCAACAATTGATGCTTATTGGAATACAACTAAAGATTTACTCGTACAAGCACCTGTATCTCCAAATTCAGGGTTCCAATATCAGTTCCAGAACTTTGGTAGTACCTCTAACCGGGGAATCGAGTTAAGTATTGACGGCTATATCATCCAAAGGAAAGACTTTTCTTTGCAAGGATCATTTAATATTGGTTTCAACAAGAATAAAGTAGATGAGTTCAGAAATGGGGATGTAAATTATAAAACTTATACCTCTGGATGGAATGGTACGGCACAGCCACTTGATGATTACTTAATACAACAAGGGCAACCAGTAGGGCAGATGTATGGCTATATCACTGAAGGAATGTATGGATTTAATGATTTTAACTGGAATGCAACAACACGTAAATGGGATATTGCTTCAGGTGTAGCCGACAATAGTGGAATAATCTCGGCAAATTATTTTGGACCGGGAACTTTAAAGTTTAAAGATGTTAATGGTGATGGATTTATTACCGCTGAGGATAAGGTGGTATTAGGTAATGCAAATCCTAAACATACAGGAGGTTTTACACTTACCGGAACTTATAAAGCATTTGATTTATCAGCAGCATTTAACTGGACTGTAGGCAATAAGATTTATAATGCGAATAAGCTGGATTTCTCTTCTTATCTGCTTTCCAGAAAGTACCAGAATATATTAGGAGAGATGAGTCTGGCAAACAGGTTTACGACTATTGATCCGGTAACTGGTTTTAACGTGGCTACAGGAGCCAATGGTAATCCAGCCAGATTAATGGAGCTGAATCAAAATGCTTCTTTGTGGAGCCCTATAATGACACAAACACCTTTGCATTCATGGGCAGTAGAAGATGGCTCTTTCTTAAGGTTAAATACACTTACCCTAGGTTTTACCATACCCAAAAAGGTTTCTGCTAAATTGGGTATGAGTAGTTTGAGGTTTTATGTGACAGGTTATAATCTGTTTATCATTACCAATTATACGGGCTTTGACCCGGAAGTTGATACCAGAAGAAACCCTCCAGTTACACCTGGTGTAGACTATTCTGCTTATCCAAAGAGCCGATCATTTATTGGCGGACTTAATGTAGCATTTTAATATAATTAGCGATGAAAAAGACAACACTTATAATCTATATAGCTGTTTTAGCCCTGGCAGCAAGCTCTTGTAAAAAAGGCTTTTTAGATAGTTCATCTCCATCAGAATTTACTTCAGATGTAGTGTACAATTCAACCACCTATGCAAGCTACGCCTTAACAGGGATTTATTCTTTGTTAACGCAAGATCAAATGTATTCGGCAAGGTTATCTTTAAACTATGCGACTAACTCCGATATTGAAATTGTAGGGGCTGATGCAGGCAGTTACAAAGAAAATACAAATAGAGGTCTTTCTAATTACCTGGGAACGCCAGATAATAACTCTATTGCCAGAGAATGGTCTTTGATTTATAAAATGATAGAAAGATCAAATCTGTTCATCGATGGAGTAAAAAAGAGTCCTTTAATGTCTACAAAAGACTCGACTCTGATGAAAGGTTATATGGGAGAAGCATTGACACTTAGAGCACTTGCTTATTTTGAGCTGGTAAAAAACTGGGGTGATGTACCCTATAAATCTGAGCCTTCTAAAGCAGATCTTTCCAATGTATATCTGCCTGCAACTGATAGGGATGTGATTTATGATCATCTGTTAGCAGATTTAAGTGAAGCAGAGCAATATGTGCCATGGGTAAGAACAGGAAACTATTCTTCTACAGAAATGGTAACCAAGGGTTTTGTTAAAGGTCTGACTGCTAGAATTGCACTTTTTAGAGGAGGTTATTCTATCCGTAATAAACCTGGATTCCCAACTGAAAGAGGATCAGATTGGAGAAAGTATTATGAGTTGGCAAATCGTCAATGTAAGGAAATCAAACTTAGGGGAGTACATCAGTTAAATACTAATTATATAGATGTATGGAAAAAGTTGGGGCGTTTTGAACAAGACGCAGCATTTAACGAAAATATGTTCGAAGTAGCGCACGGACTGAGCAGGAGTGGAGAAATGGGGTATTCTATAGGGATCAGATTCTACACAAATGCGAAATATGGCTTTGGAAATAATGCCAACGTAGTCAATACGACAGCTTACTATTTTTACTCTTTTGATCAGAAAGACATTAGGAGAGATAATACCATCGCTTACTATACTTATAGCAATGGTGCTGCAGATATTAAGGAAGTATTTCAGACCAACCCTATGTCCTATAATTTTGCTAAATGGGACCAACGCTTTATGGGCGAGAGCTGGAGTGTGTTAAATAAAGCTGCGGCAGGGAAATTTGGATATGGTATCAATTGGGCGGTAATGCGTTATTCTGATGTTTTATTGATGTTGGCTGAAACTGAGAATGCTTTAAATGGTGTGCCTACTGCTGAAGCTAAACTTGCATTAAAAGAAGTTAGGCGCAGAGCATTTGCTGAGGCTGATCGCCCTTTAAAAGTGGATGCTTATGTAGATGCATTGGGTGATGAAATTTCTTTCTTTAATGCTATTGTAAATGAAAGGGCCTGGGAGTTTGGTGGTGAAGCAATCAGAAAGTTTGACTTGATCAGATGGAATCTGCTGGTTTCAAAAATAGAAGAACAAAGGGTAGAGTTTAAAAAACTGTTGGCGGGTACTGCACCCTATCAGTCAGTTCCAAAAGCATTGTTTTATAAGTATGAATCTAATAATGAGATCCTGGATAAACCAGGTATTAATTTCTATCAGGATAAAGGAACAGTAGATATTCCAGGTTATACAAAGGTAAATTGGATGTCTGGATATTCAGCAAATGATATTACCAGTTACACGGAGCGAATCAATCTTTTTAGTAGCGGACTGAATGCAAATGGTGTTCAAAACAGGCATTTGTATCCAATACCAAATTCTGTAATCAGTGATTCTCAGGGTAAATTAAAAAATTCATACGGTTTCTAATTATGCTAAATAGCTGTAAAATGAAAAAACATAGTTTAAATAAAATATTTACGACAGCAATCCTATTCTTACTAATTGGGTTGACTATTACTTCCTGTCGGAAGATGAATGAATGGGAAGTGGACGAAAGTTACAATAGATTGTTTAGACCTTCTGAAGTTCTGGCATCTGTAGATGGCGTTACTGCAAAATTAACATTTAAAGGTAAACCAGGTGTAAACAGTTACATTGTTGAATTGAGTAAGGATAGTTTAAAATTCACTGAAATTGTTAAGTCTTATAATGCAACAGTGATAAAAGATGGAAGCGGATTTTCCTTTGCTATTCCAGATCTGCTTGAACCAAATACCCAATATTCAGCCCGAATAAAAGGTACAGATAGTACAGGGGGCAAACCGGAATCGGAATGGGCAATGGTTGCTTTCAAAACAAAGACGGAACAGATCATGTATCCAGTTGATATAGCCGACCTTACTACAACAACTGCAAAACTGAAATGGAAAATTCCTAATCAGGTGTCGCATATAATGATTGGGTCAACTAGATACGATATTAAGACAGAAGAAGCGACTTTAGGAGAAAAAGTAATTAGCAATCTAACTCCGGCAACAGCTTATACCGCTACATTGTATTTCAATACATCTATAAGGGGGACGAATGGCTTTACAACTATATCTTCATTACCAACTGGGCCAAATGTAATTAACGTTGGACCTGCAGATGATTTGGCTACGATGATTCAGTCGGCCGCCAATGGAACTATTTTTGTCCTTTTCCAAGGTTCAAAATATAATTCTGATAATCCGGTAATTATTCCTTCAGGGATCTCTTTAACTATCTATGGTGAGGACGGCCCTAATAAGCCTATTGTGGCCTTTAATGGAATTACTTTGCCTGCTGTTACAGGAACATTGAAGTTTGAGAATATTGATTTTACTGGTTATGCTAATGGAGATCCAAATCAAGCTAAACGTAATTATATTTTCAATCAGGGGGCAACAAATACAACTGCAGAAATAAACTTTGAAAACTGTTCTATAAGAAACTTTGTAAACAGTCCGATGCGTGTACAAAGTGCCAACGTAATCACTATAGATAAATTTACCGTTAATAACTGCTTGGTTTATGATATTGGTGATAATAATTCTAATGGAACTTATGCCTTTATACATGCAACAGGTGCTGCAAATAGCAGAATAAATAACATTTCTATTAAGAATAGTACTTTCTATAAAATTGGTTATGCACTTATTGTACATGGCACCACTCCATCACAATCTGTTGCAATAGAGAATTGTACATTTAACAACACGACAGGTAACGGACGTATTTTTATAGATTATAATAGTCAAACGATTGGAAGCTTCTCATTTAACAATAATATTTTTGGGAAAACACTTTCCCCAGCAGTTACTGCAAAAGGGATACGTTATGCAGGTACAAATCTAATTGCTAATAATTGTTTCACGACTTCTGATGCTGCGATTACAGGAAATGCCTTTACTGCTACTGGTTATAGTGGACTGAGTACACAGCTATTTGCAGATCCGGACAATGGCAACTTTAAGATTATTGATAATGCATTTACTGGTAAGGAAACAGCTGGAGATCCACGCTGGAGATAATTAAAATGCAAGGGTTGTCCGAATTGGACAACCCTCTTTTCTAAGCAAATAGTTACAGATTTTTATAGACGTTTATTTATGCGTGTATAGGATGGTATTGCTTAAAATTTATGGAAGAAGTAATAATAATCAGACCTAAAAAAATATAAATAGATGATGAATTCAGCTACCATTATAAAGCTGTTAATGATTTCAACAATGGCTTTTACTTCATGTGAAAAGCAAGAGAAATTTGCAGGACCAGGAATATATATTGATCCAACGTTAAAACCAGAGGAGCCTGGTCAGGTTACTGAAAATGCCTTGGCATTTCCTGGAGTTGAAGGCTATGGAAAGGCTGCTTCAGGTGGTCGTGGTGGTAAGGTTATTAAAGTGACCAACCTTAACGATGCTGGTGTAGGAAGTTTGAGGGCCGCAATAGAAGCAACTGGCGCACGAATTATAGTTTTTGAAATATCTGGCAACATAAAATTGAGCAGACGTTTGCAAATCAAAAATGGAGATATAACCATTGCCGGACAAACTGCTCCTGGTGATGGGATTTGCATTCAGGATTATGAGATGAATATAGATGCTGATAATGTAATTATTCGCTTTATGAGGTTCAGAATGGGTGACTTGACTGAAAATGAGCAGGATGCTTTATGGGGACGTTATCATCAGAATATTGTAATTGACCATTGTTCCATGAGTTGGTCAATAGATGAATGTTCTTCTTTTTATGCCAATAAGAATTTTACGATGCAATGGTGTATCCTTTCGGAAAGTTTAAATAAATCATTCCATGGTAAAGATGATCATGGTTATGGGGCAATATGGGGAGGCTCTAATGTTACTTTTCATCATAACCTGTTAGCGCATCACAACAGTAGAAATGCTCGCTTTGATGGGGGGCACAGGACAGGGACAGGAAGTAGTCCATTTGGAATTGACAAAGTAGATTATCGCAATAATGTGATCTATAATTGGGGAGGAAACAGTGCTTATGGTGGAGAAAATGGAGAATACAATCTGGTAGCTAATTATTATAAACCAGGGCCTGGGACTGCTAGTAACAGAAGGAGTCGGATTATGGAAATATCAATGGAGGCGGATCTGACAAAGTATGGCCCCGGTTTCGGTAAGTTTTATGCATCTGGTAATTATGTTGATGGTAATGCGACTGTAACTGCAGACAACTGGAGTGGGGGAATGGATAAGGGAACAGGGCTGGGAGATGCTAATTATGCATTGGCAAAAATGACAAATCCATTTGTATCAGAATCCATAACAGCTCATACTGCATTGCAGGCTTATAACGCGGTCCTGTTATATGGAGGAGCAAGCCATAAAAGGGATGCTGTAGATACCCGGATTTTGAAGGAGCTTAAAGATGGAACAGCCACCTATAATGGTTCTAAAACTGGTAAAAGAGGGATAATAGATTCGCAGACAGATGTTGGAGGATGGCCAGTTTTAAATGCGACTGCTCCCCTTATAGATACAGATGGAGATGGAATGCCTGATAGTTGGGAGGTAGAAAAAGGACTAAACCCTAAGGTAGCAGATGCAAATGGCCATGATTTAAGTACTGGATATACCAATATTGAGGTATACATTAACGGCCTGGTGAAAAATATAACTGATAACCAATATAAATTATAAACCTAAAACTATGAGATATTTAATATGTTTTGTTCTGCTCTTTAGTATGGTGTCTTGCGAGAAAGTGGAAAAATACCAGTTACCTGAATATATACCTCCGCCAGCTCCTGTAGTTGTTCCAGATAAAATTGATAAGACAGTTGCAAAGGATGGTACTGGAGATTACACTACAATACAGGCAGCAATTGATGCGGCCCCTAATAATGGTACAGAATATTATGTAATTGCTATTAAAAATGGCACTTACAAAGAGGTACTAACTATTCCTAAAAACAAAAACTATATTTATTTTAAAGGAGAAAACAGTGAAAAGACAGTTCTGACTTTCGATAATTATGCTTCAAAACTAAATGCATCGGGAGCAGAATATGGCACTTCGGGTTCGGCATCTGTATTTATTAACGGAAATTACTTTAAGGCAGAGAATCTGACTTTTGAAAATAGTGCTGGAATAGATGCTGGACAGGCTTTGGCCATTAATATTGGTGGTAATTATGCTGCATTTAATAAATGTCGATTTTTAGGCTTTCAGGATACTTATTATGCTGGCAACAATACTATACAATATTTAAAGGAATGCTATCTTGCTGGTACAGTAGATTTTATGTTTGGTGGCTCAACAGCCTTGTTTGATAAATGCACCATCCATAGTATAAGAAGTGGTTATGTAACTGCTGCATCAACCCCAGAGGGTCAAAAATATGGATATGTTTATTTAAACTGCAAATTAACAGGTGTATCAGGAATAGCAACTGTTCATCTGGGCAGGCCATGGCGTCCTAATGCTAACGTTGTATTTATAACTTGCGAAATGGGCTCTCATATTAAGCCTGAGGGTTGGAACAATTGGGGGAACGTAGCTAATGAAACTACCGCATTTTATGCAGAATACAAAAGTACGGGTGATGGCTATAAACCAGGACAAAGACAACCATGGTCTAAGCAGCTGACTGACGAACAAGCAAAAGAATATACATTAGAAAAAATATTAGGTAACTGGAAACCATTTTAAATTATTTTTTACTTATCCGTGCAATCGTTTGCACGGATTTAATCTATTCATCCTTCTTGAAAATATTTTCAAGTTCGTATGATTGTTTAACCAAATTATATTCAATATGAGCACATGTAAGAAGTTCAAATATCTTCTGGTCTTTTGCCTTTCTTTATTAATGGCCTTTACTACTCCGGCGAAGAAAGTAAAAGTTTATCTGGTAGGTGATTCCACTATATCTATAAAGCCGGTTTCCAAATATCCTGAAACAGGATGGGGAATGCCATTCGCTTATTTCTTTGATGAATCCGTAGAGGTTGATAACCGGGCACAGAATGGTAGAAGTACTAAATCTTTTATAAATGAAGGGCATTGGAAAGCCGTAACGGATAGCTTAAAAAAAGGTGATTATGTTTTTATTCAATTTGGGCATAATGATGAGGCTAAAGCTAAAAGTACTTATACAACAGAGCAAGAATTTAAAAGCTATCTGGAAAAGTACGTTAATGAAACTTTAAAAGCAGGCTCATTTCCAGTATTGATCACTCCTGTAGCCCGTCGCAGATTTGATTCGGAAGGAAAAGTTAAGGAAAGTCACGAGCTATATTCGGCAATTGTTAGAAATGTTGCCAGTGCCTTGAAGGTTCCGATGATAGATCTGGATAGGAGGAGCATGGCTTTGATGCAGGAAATGGGAGCAGAAAATTCCAAATTGTTATTTAACCAACTTATACCAGGACAACATCCTAATTATCCAGCCGGTATGAACGATAATACTCATTTTAATGAATATGGTGCCCGAAGAATTGCTGAACTGGTTTTATCGGAGCTGAAAAAATTGAATCTCGAACTTGCCAGCAGAATTGTAAAACGATGACGGTTAAAAAAATGAATCTTATGACCATTAAAAAAATACTATTGAGCATAATTGTCTTGTTTATTGTTTTCAGCTTTACCAATTGCGAAAAAAAGAAGAAAATTGATTATGCACCAACTAAGGACGAAGATAAAAATCCTCCTGGCCCCAGTGGACCTCAGCCGATTTCAGAATCTGCACTTGCTTTTCCGGGTGCGGAAGGTTTTGGAAGGAATACAACAGGAGGCAGAGGGGGCAAGGTGATTAAAGTAACCAATCTTAACGATGCCGGTGCAGGTAGTTTAAGGGCAGCTATAGATGCAACGGGACCAAGGATTGTAGTATTTGAGATTTCAGGAACTATAGCTTTGAAAAGCAGACTTGTTATCAGAAATAAAGACATCACAATTGCAGGACAAACGGCCCCCGGAGATGGGATTTGCCTAAGAAACTATGAGGTAAATGTTGGCGCAGATAATGTCATAATTAGATATATGCGTTTTAGAATGGGAGATTCAGAGCAACAAGAGGGAGATGCTTTGGGTGGAAGGTTCCAGAAAAATATTATTATTGATCATTGTTCCATGAGCTGGTCTACAGATGAGTGTGTGTCGTTTTATGCTAATGAAAACTTCACTTTGCAATGGTGCCTGATTACCGAAAGTTTGAGGAATTCCGTACATGGTAAAGGTGCTCATGGTTATGGTGGGGTTTGGGGTGGTAAATATGCTTCTTTCCACCACAATCTTATGGCCAATCATGATAGTCGTAATCCCAGATTCGGAGAAGAAGCAGGTAAGGCTTTTGCATTAACGGATCTGGTTGATGTTAGAAATAATGTTTTTTACAATTGGGGACCTACCAATAATGCTTACGGTGGTGAGGGAATGAATATCAATGTCATCAATAACTATTATAAACCAGGGCCTGCAACGACTAAGAAAGAACGCATTCTTTCTATAGATAAAAATAAAATTGAGGGTACTGAAGTGTATGACATTTGGGGTAAGTTTTATATTAATGGAAATTATGTGAATGAAGGTACACAGGCAACAAATGATAACTGGGCATTCGGTGTATACAACCAGTTTCATGGAAGTTACGGTACAGTTTCAAGTGCAGATAAGGTAGCAATGAAATTAAATGCTCCGTTGGCAATTGATAATAATGTAAAAACCCATACTGCTTTAGAAGCTTATGATAAAGTACTGGATTATGCTGGTGCTGTATTAAAAAGAGATGCGGTAGATACAAGAACAGTTTTACATACACGCAATAAGACCTTTTATAAACCTGGATCGAATGGTAGTACAAATGGAATTATAGATACACCCGCTGATGTGGATGGTTGGCCAGCATTACAAAGTTTACCTGCTTTGTTAGATACTGATGGTGATGGAATGCCTGACGAATGGGAAAAAGCAAAAGGACTTGATCCTAAGGTTGCGAATGCAGCTGGACGTAACTTAAGTACTGCTTATGATAATATAGAAGTGTATATCAATGGTTTGGTAGCTTTAATTTTAGATAATCAATTGAAATAATGAAATATTTAGTTTTTTGTAGCTGTTTTTTAGTCAGTGTATTGGGGGCCAATGCTCAATCTGTTCCTGCAAAGTATGTTTCGAAAGTATGGGTTGCCGATCAAGGCAATGGGACTTACAAGAACCCTATTCTTGATGCTGATTATTCTGATCCGGATGCCATAAGGGTAGGCAATGACTTTTATATGGTAGCTTCTAGTTTCGATGCAGTGCCTGGATTGCCAGTTTTGCATTCCAAAGATTTAGTGAATTGGACATTAATTAATCATGCTTTAAAAAGGCAACCTCCGTTTGACCATTTTTCTAAAACACAGCATGGAAACGGGGTATGGGCACCAGCCATTCGCTTTCATAAAGGTGAATTTTATATTTATTATCCAGATCCAGATTTTGGGATTTATGTAACAAAAGCTAAAAATCCAGCCGATGAATGGTCTGAACCAATATTGATAGAAGGTGGAAAGGGCTTGATTGATCCCTGTCCGTTTTGGGATGATAACGGAAAAGCATATCTGGCTTACGCTTATGCAGGAAGTCGCGCTGGAATAAAAAGTGTGATTGCTGTGAAGCAATTAAATCCTGAAGGTACTAAGACTATAGATGCAGGAGTATTGGTTTATGATGGTCATGAAACGGATCCGACAATTGAAGGTCCAAAGTTTTATAAGCGTAATGGTTATTATTACATATTTGCACCCGCGGGAGGAGTTTCTACAGGATGGCAACTGGTATTGCGTTCAAAAAATATATATGGTACTTATGAACGTAAGGTGGTAATGGATCAGGGGAAGAGTACTGTTAATGGCCCGCACCAGGGGGCCTGGCTAAATACACAGACGGGAGAAGATTGGTTTCTTCACTTTCAGGATAAGGATGAATATGGTAGGGTAGTCCATTTGCAACCTATGAAATGGGTTAATGACTGGCCAGTAATAGGGGTTGATAAAGATGGAGATGGAGTTGGTGAGCCGGTAATGACTTATAAGAAACCTAATGTGGGTAGGACTTATCCGATTCAAACCCCGGTAGAAAGCGATGAGTTCAATGAAAGGATATTGGGTTTGCAATGGCAATGGCAGGCAAATCCGAAAGCCACATGGGCATTTATGAACACAAATAAAGGTTCATTACGTTTGTTTTCAGATCAGATACCTGAAAATGCGAAGAGTTTATGGGACGTTCCCAATATATTGATGCAAAAATTCCCTACAGAAGAATTTACGGCTACAACAAAGTTGAACTTTTCACCAAATCCTAAGCTTGAGAATGAAAAAACAGGGCTAATAGTGATGGGGTTGAGTTATGCCAGCTTGAGTATTAAAAGTAAAAAAGATGGTAATTATCTTGTTTATGCTGTTTGTAAAGGAGCAGAAAAAGGTAATTCGGAAGTAGAGAAAATTATTGCTAAAATTGATATTTCAACACTTTATTTACGCGTAACTGTAGGTAAAGGTGCAAAGTGTAGATTTGCTTATAGTACCGATGGAACTAAATTTATAGATGCAGGAACAGATTTTCAGGCGGAACCCGGAAAATGGATAGGTGCAAAAATGGGCCTTTTCTGTATCAGAGAGACAAAGACTAATGATTCTGGATATGCTGATTTTGATTGGTTCCGAGTTGACTCTGTTAAATAAAGGATGTAGTATATAATACATATATATAGTATGAAATTTTTATTAAGAACATTGTTTCTGATGATGTGTTGCTTAGTGCCTTGGTTCTCTGGACTCTTTGCACAAGTAACAACACTTAAGGAGATAACAGTAGCACAAGATGGGACCGGCAATTTTAAAACGATACAGGAGGCAGTGAACGCTGTTCGTGATCTTGGCGAAGCGAGGGTGAAAATATTGATTAAAAAGGGTAGTTATAAGGAAAAACTTGTCATTCCATCCTGGAAGGCCAATATTTCTTTAATAGGGGAGGATAAAGAGAAGACCGTTATAACTAACGATGATTATTCTGGAAAGCTTTATCCGAAGGGTAATGATGTTTTTGGTAAAGATAAGTTCTCGACTTTCACTTCTTATACGGTACTAATACAAGGGAATGGCATAGAAATAGAAAACTTAACTATTGCCAATACTTCCGGGCCAGTAGGGCAGGCGGTGGCCCTTCATGTTGAAGGTGATCGATTTGTAATTAAAAATAGTAATTTATTGGGTTTTCAGGATACGCTTTATGCAGCAAGTTCACAAAGCAGACAGTTTTATAAGGACTGCTATATCGAAGGTACTACAGATTTTATTTTTGGCGAAGCTACTGCCGCGTTTCAAAATTGTACAATTAATAGTTTGTCGAACTCTTATGTTACGGCTGCGGCAACGCGATCTGGACAAAAGTTTGGTTTCGTTTTTTTAAACTGCAGGCTTGTTGCATTAAACCCTCTTAATAATTCTACTGTAAATAGTACTACTCAAAAAGTAAATAAGGTTTTTTTGGGTAGGCCATGGAGGCCTTATGCCAAAACAGTATTTATAAATTGTGAGTTGGGTGCGCACATTACGCCCGAAGGCTGGAATCCCTGGAAAGGCGACGCAATGTTTCCTGATAAGGAGAAAACAGCCTATTATGCTGAATTTGGTAGTAAAGGATCAGGTGCGGTGCTGACTTCACGTGTTCCATGGTCCAAACAGTTGAGCGCAAAGGATGCTAAAGTTTATATAATAAAAAATGTTTTAGCTGGAGCAGATAACTGGGAACCATAACAACACTAAGTCTTATTTTGACTTTTAAAGGCATTTAACCTCTAATACTCAATTTTAATTTTAGATAGGCCCTTGTAGTTTGATACTGCAAGGGCTTTTTTGGTTGCTTTCAGTTCTATCTGAATAAGATCTCTCACTGGATGTTTTTCCAGTCTTTAACGCTATTCTGTCAGCTTTAGGGATATCAGACGTGTTCATAACTACAAGATAATTACAGTCTGATCACTATCTGAAAACTAGATTGCGCTACCCTTGAGCTACCCTTGCGATAGGGTTAGGCTACCTTAGGGGTATTTCAACGGTAGCGCAAGGGTAGTTTAAGGGTAGCTCAAGGGTAGCGCAACCCTGTAATCATCCTGTTGTTATCCTGTAATTAAGTAGTCCTTATTGTCTTATTTGGTTTGTTTTCGATCCATTTACCATCCCTGTTCAATGGCTGTTTAATTTTTCTACTTGTGGATTAGCGAGTTATGAAATAAATGCAAATAATAGTGGATATATGTTTGTGGGTTTATAATATTTTCCTACTTTTGCATCCCGCTTCGGAGGAAGGGAAACAGAGAAAAGGATATAGAGAAGGGTGATTTGAGTAGTTGAGCGTAGAGATTGGTAATCTTTTAAAAGTGTTGAAGAGCACTAAAAAAATAAAAAGAAAAAAGTTTTAAAAAACTTTGCAACTACCAAAAAGATTTCTACCTTTGCAATCCCAAACAGAACGGGTTTATCAGACGGAGTTTGATAATAAGAATAACAAGATTGAAACGTTGAAGTAATCGAAACTGAAACCAGGAACATTAAGACCTGGACGAAACAGAGAGCGCGAAACGAAGATATATACAGAAGACCCGCGAGGCGATTCGAGAAGTTCATTAAAGAGATGTCATTTATAAAGCGTAGCGAGGTACGATAGTACGATTTCAAAGTACATGA
>NZ_JBAZQQ010000011.1:0-123011 GCF_041645105.1 Pedobacter sp. | reverse complement strand
CATCCCTGGGTAGAAAGATCTTTTCTAAATGCCCAGCCCATTATCTTTTTAGAATAGGCATCTGTGATTAGACTCAGGTACCCCCATTGATTTTTTAGTTGGATATAAGTAATGTCACTCACCCATATCTGTTCAGGACGGTTGATGATTAAGCTCTTGATCAGATTGTGGTATTTGTGCATCCAATGTCTGGAATTGGTAGTTATTGCTTTTCTTTTTCTTGTCCGTATAAGCAATCCATGTTCACGCAGTAAACTAAAGAGATAGTCTCTGCCAATTTTTATTTGGTGTTCTCTCAAAGTGTTTTGCAGTATGAAATGTAGCTTAAGTGTTCCTATTCGCTTTTGATTTACCCTAACTTTAAGTACATGCTGTAAGACAATTTCGTCTTTTAATCCTTCATCCTGTACTCTCCACTGATGATCATAATAAGCATGTCTTGTTTTGCCAAACAGTCTGCACAGCAACTTAATCCCAAGTTTTGGGAAGTCCTGTTTCATTTTGATGACTGCTTGGCACCAGACTTTTTTCTGATATCTATTTTAAGCTGTTCCTCTGCAATATCAATCATTGTATCCAATGCTTTGATCTTTAAATTGGCCTCCATCAAAGCTTTTTGCAAAGCCTGGAGTTCTTTGTTCTCTGATTGATTTTTCGATTCCTGGGCCATTTCTAAAGGTTTAGAAATGTGAATTTCGGAATTTTCTTCTTTAAATGTTCTAATCCATTTTCGAATTACACTACCCGAATAAATATTAAAAGCTATTTGGGCTTGTTTGATACTCATCCCTTCTTCTACCGCCCGTACTACCGAACGCTTTTCCGCCTGGGTATAACTAACATATTTAACTGTAGCCACATTTTGCCCCTGCATCCACCTTATCAGGGTGCCTGTAGACATCCCGTATTCATTCATAATGTCTCTACGAGGCACACCTTGCTCTATTAGGCTAAGCACATGACGAATTAAGCGCTTATCAAATTTTTGCTGATTACTCTTTCTCTCTGAAATTGTAAACTCTGTTTCTGTTATTTCCATACACTGTTTTTGTGTATAGCTTTTTTAGGAATCGACAGTAGGGCAGTTTCTGTGCGATATCTGTTACATTTCAATGTCAAATATCATCAATCTCTGTTTTCTAAAAATGATAATTGTGCTGAGATTATAATCTAGAAATTAGCCGATGTAAAAATGGCTCAAAAAAGATTCTTACAGGATTTCTTTGGGATTGAGGATCAATCCCACGATTCCGCTTGCCCCAAAAAATATGGATTTTGCATAAAACCAAAAAAGCCTCTCAGTTTTCACTGAAAGGCTTTGTATTTGGCTCCCTCTGCTGGGCTCGAACCAGCGACCCTCTGATTAACAGTCAGATGCTCTAACCAGCTGAGCTAAGAAGGAGTGCTGGTTGCCAAAACGGCGTTTTTTGATCTCTAAAGAACATAAACGTTTGTTCGTTTTGGGAATGCAATATTAGGGGTTTTAATTTATTTATGCAATATTTGCAGTGAAAAAAAATTAAATAATTTATATGAGCCTGATAATCATAGGAACTGTAGCTTTCGATGCTATTGAAACTCCCTTCGGGAAAACGGATAAAATAGTAGGTGGGGCTGCAACATACGCAAGTTTAGCTGCTTCTTACTTCTATAATAAAGTAAAAATAGTAGGAGTTGTAGGAGATGACTTCCATAAAGAAGATATAGATACATTCACTAAACATGGCATTGATACAGAAGGATTACAGATAAAAGAAGGAGAGAAATCTTTCTTCTGGTCTGGAAAATATCATAATGATATGAACAGTCGGGATACATTAGCTACTGAATTAAATGTATTAGCTGATTTTGACCCGATCATCCCAGAGAACTATCAGGACTGCGAATATTTAATGTTAGGTAATCTTACCCCTATAGTACAGCAAACTGTCATTAATCGCCTTAAAAACAGGCCTAAGCTGATTGTATTGGATACTATGAACTTCTGGATGGACATTATGATGGATGATTTAATGGAAACCATTAAAATGGTAGATGTTTTAACCATCAATGATGCAGAGGCTCGTCAATTGTCTGGTGAATATTCTCTAGTGAAAGCAGCCAAGAAAATTTTAGGAATGGGACCAAAATACCTGATCATCAAAAAAGGTGAGCATGGGGCTTTATTGTTCCATGAGGATAAAGTATTTTCTGCACCAGCACTCCCATTAGCAGAAGTTTTTGATCCAACAGGAGCAGGGGATACATTTGCAGGCGGCTTTATTGGTTATATGGCTAAAGTTGGAACCGTTAACTTCAACAATATGAAGAATGCAATTATCTTCGGTTCGGCATTAGCATCGTTCTGCGTAGAAAAGTTTGGAACTGAGAAAATAAAGAACCTTACTGAAGCAGAAGTTGCTGCTCGTGTACAGGAATTTGTAAACTTAAGTTCATTTACTATCGAAGCATAATTGCAAAATAGTTTTATATAAAAATGGTTATTCAACGAATGAATAGCCATTTTTTTTATCATGATAATTTACCCACAGCTTTAAACTTCTCAAATACGGTTTCTGTATGTGGGGCATCAGGTAATTCATCTGTTAGGTCTTGTCCCGCCCAATGTTCATAATGTTTCCCATTTCGCCACAATCTGCTTTCACTAACATCATAAATTATTCCTCTATAGGCTACCCATATTTGTGGTTTATCTTGTCCATTTCGTAAGGCAAGCTGCTGTTTCGTATATAAAGGAAGCTTATCCATGTGTATCAGGCTTTTTGCTTTTAAAGAACTCGAACAGATAGATCGCCACTAAAAGCATTCCCATAAAAAAGAAATATACTTCAATAGGTAAATAGAAAAGGTTCAGTTTTAATGTTGCATTTTCATTGAAGACCAGTTGCGGTTGTTTTTTGATGAAAATGCATAATAAATAAAATGGAATAAGTAAAGCTGCATAAGTGCGATAGAATCTGTACATAAACCGCAGTTTGTTTTTGTATTCGACATATAGCAATAATGCAAAAAGGATCAAAAATGTGATTAAAGTGTACAATTTAAGGTAGCCAAAAAAAAGCATCGCAACACAAATTCCAAGAACAAGATTACTCAAAGAGAGACTAAAACTATCTAGACTATTATTGGGAAACTTTTTGTTTAAAAATTCATATAAATACAAACCTATACCTGGAATGAAAAACTGCAAAGCAATAGTGTTGAATAATCCAGGCTCACTAAGCGATGAAACCCCTAGTACACTGAATAAATATGTAACCAGTAAAAAGAAAATTCCTGTTAAAGCAACTGATAGTAAAAATGCTTTTGGATAACTATTGTTCATGTAGAGGGAGTAAATTCAGCCTCAAAAGTATGATTTTGATATGGTTAAAGTCTATTATACTTATAAATTCTAGCAGCAAAGCAGGTATTTATATTGTATTGCTAAAATGATATCTTTGCCGCACACCTATAAAAAACGTCAAAGTAATGCTTTTAAAATATAAATACCTGCTTTCCATATTTGTTCTATTTTGTTTTTCTTCCTGTTTTCAGATCATAGAAGAGATTAATCTCAGTAAAACCGGTTCCGGAACTGTTAACCTTACTTTAAATCTTAGTGCGAGTAAAACAAAGGTGGCCTCCGTTATGCTAATGGATAGCATACAAGGATATAAAGTTCCCTCCAGACAAACCATTCAAAAAGAGCTGGATGAGGTTGTCGCTTATTTAAGAAAATCACCCGGAATAAGCAATGTTCAAAAGAAAGTTGATTTTGAAAATTTTATTGTAAGTGTATCATTCGCATTTAAAGATATTGCGAACATTGACCATGTAAACCAAAATGTGCTCAAAAAATTAAAAATAAAAGGACTTAGTAACTCGTCTTATACCTATAGTCCTAAAAGCGGGGTTTTTCAGCGCAGTTATCAGCATACCAGAGAGGCAGTAACCGAGTACAATAAGTTAAAGCCTGAGGTGAAAAAGATATTCA
Organism: Pedobacter sp.; assembly: GCF_041645105.1. Classification (GTDB taxonomy): domain Bacteria; phylum Bacteroidota; class Bacteroidia; order Sphingobacteriales; family Sphingobacteriaceae; genus Pedobacter. Next base: position 119,035 of record NZ_JBAZQQ010000011.1, on the reverse strand, counting down.
AAGATGCGGCTTATGTAAGTATCTATAGGTTTGAACAGCCAGTTGTACTTAGTACTAATCCCCTGACAAAAATATCAAAATCAAGAAAGGCAGTAATGCTCAATACGGGTATTATGGGTTTAATAAATGGGAAAACCGATATATCTAATCGCATTGCAATAGTAAAATAACGTTTCTACTTAATTTATCTTTATATGAATTCTCTTTTCAGATGCTTAACCGCATTATTTTTAGCCAGTCTAACATTTACCACCTCCAGCGCGCAGGATCTTATGCGGAAAATTCCCTCTAATGCGCTTGCCGTAGCAACAATCAAAGGTAAAAATCTAACGGAACTGATGTCGTTGACTGAATTTAACAATTCGTTTATTGGAAAAGAACTGTTAGCAAAACAGGCTGGAAAATCTGATCATCCGCTTACTGCAATTGAAGATGCAGGTTTTAACTTTGGTTCTTCATTTTACTATTTTAACCAGAGCAATGATAGTGTTACGTATAACTGTTTTCTGGCCCCGGTAAAAAATGTTGCTCAAGTAGATGCATTGTACAAAAATGCAAACCAGAAATTTAATGTAAAAGGAGACATGAGGTCGTATTACAATGCGGACTCGACCGAAGTTGCACAATGGAACGGTGAAATGTTCTTTTTTGTACTGGCAAGCGGTAAAAAAGAGTATTTTTCCCAACCTGATGTCAGGGAACGTTTGGGGCTGAAAGATCTAATGGATCGTAGCCTGGATATTGCAGTTGATACGGCCACTGCAGTATCTGTCGATTCTACGTATACCGAAAATATCGAAGCAGCTGTTGAAGCGGTAACAGAGCCCCCCGTTAAGGTTGAACGAAAAACAGTGAAGAAAGCAAAAGAGTCAAAATCAAAATCCGTAAGTTATGGCGCAAAAAAGAAAAAACCTTATAAAAAAGTAGCACAGGAAAAAGTAAAAGAGGAAGCCATAGTAGTACCCGTTGATGCCGAGGTGGTGGCAGATTCAGCTGTTGCGATTGTAACTGATGGTTATGGTGATACTGCTGGCAGGCATACCACAGTCTATTCGGAGGATGACCGTAAGAAAAATGCATTGATAGCGAAATGGACCGAAAAGATGGTGACTGACTTTATGGAAAACAAAGACAACCGTTCTATCCTGGATAATAAAGATTTTGTAAAAAGTATCGATGCTCAAGCTGAAGCCACCATTTGGATTTCGGGTGTTGATAAGCTTTTTAATACCTATATGCCCAGTACTTATTTGAAGGGGCTGAGCTTTTTTAATGGATATGGAAGTGGCAATGCGAGGCTCTACCTGGAAGATAAAACTATACGTATGGCTAGCAGTATGACTTTCAGTAACGAAATCGCAAGTGTTTTAAAAAGAGTGCACAAAAGAAAACTAAACAAACGGTTTTTGAAGTATGTGAACGAAGACCACATGATCGGCTATTTAGGATATGCTCTGGACACGAAGACGTATCTTGAAGAGTACCCGAAGCTAATGTCAAAAATATATGGGTCAATATTTGCCGAAGAAATAGGTATGGCAGCTGACCTGTTTACGCTCTTGCTGGATGAAGCTGCAATTGGAAAGGTAGTTAAGGGAGATGCATTGTTCATCTTTAATGGCCTTTCACAAAATGAAGTAAGCTACAAGTCATACGAATATAATGAGGATAATTTTGAGAGTAAAGAAGTAATGAAGACTAAAAAAGAGACTTTACCAGACTTCCTGCTCATGATCTCTTCTGAAGATACCCGGCTGATTGATAAGCTGATTGCCTATGGCGTAAAAAAGGAACTTGTAAAAAAAGGAGCTGGGTATTATGAACTGAGTATACCAAAAAGTCCTTTGGCCCTTTATTTTACCATTAAGGATAATATCATGTTCTTTGGTACCAGTAAATCGGAAATGGATAATATTGCAGCCAACCGGTATGTCGCTCATGTTTCCGCAAAACATCGCAAAACATTGATGAGTAGTAATTATGCCGCGTATTTCAGTGCCAAAAAGCTGGCAGGAAAAATTCCTTCTGAAGAATTAGGGGGCACCGAAAAGCTGGAAAAGACTAACCGTGTACTGAATGCGTTAGGTGATATTTATCTGAAATCGAACCCAATTAAAGGAAATGTGTTATCCGGACAAGTGAGTATGGATATCCCAGCTAATCAACCGAATGCTTTAAAGTATCTTTTCTCGATTGTTGAAGACGCACAGAAATAAATTCAAAAGAATAGCAACAATCACAGCGGCAGTTGTTTTACTGCTGCTGCTCATTGCTTACAGTTATCTTTCGCTAAGGAGATATAACACTTATAAGAATACAATACATGCAGATGCCGAGTTTATAATTCAGCTTGATGTTGACCGGCTTTACAGTAGCCTCGCTATGGATTATCTCAGCAATCCGTCCTATTATCGAAAAAAAAGTATCAGCTCAATAGAAAGTGGTTTAAAAATACCTTCGCAGATTTTTGTTTATACTGTTAAATCTAAGTCGGCTCAAACCTTTTTTTGTACTTTGTCAGTTATAGATACCCTGTCATTAAAATTGTTTGCAAAACAGAAACTGGGAATAACCTCGTTCAGAAATGAGGGGCAATATGTAACCGGCAGTAATGCGAACGGTCGGTTTACCATTGCATTCAATGCTGATAACTTTGTTGTCGGATATTCACAAAATGCTGAAAATGTACATGATGTTCTGATAGACCTGCTTAAAAAGCAAAATCTGTTGTCTGCTGACGATCATAGACTAACAAAACTTAAAGCATTAAAATCACATTTAGCCTACGTTCTTAACGATTTTGTGGGAACAGGTGATTTTAAAAACGGGCAATTACATCTGGAGGGAGACTTTAGTACGGAGCATTTTGTAGTAAAAGATAAGGTTTTCAACCACCGTGTTTTTGATAAAAATGCAATTGTTAAAATGTGGTTTAGTGCAGCGCCTTTTAATAAAAGCTATGCCACAGTTAAGCTTAAAAGTTATAATCTGGCTCCGGATAGCTTGTTGAAGTATTATGATGGCTATGTTGATCTGGAAATGGGAAATCTGGTAAGTCAGACAGATACTGTAGTTACCTATGAATACAATGATAATTTTGAAAAGGAAGAAACGCTTACACCGCGTACTGTAAAAGTGCCGGGAATAAATAGCGTTATCGCAGGTAATGCCGTCGGACTGAATAATTATCTAAGCAGGGCAAATGTAATTGCTAAGGATAAGGTAAATAAAGAACTATTTCCCCTGTATCAGCTTTACGTAGAAAATAATGGCGATGGGTTGATGCTAAGTACGGAGCAAAATAGAATGAAGTCTGATTTAAGAAAAGATTCACCTTATTTTTTTTACCTGGATGTTGATTTTGAAAAGCTGAAAGCACAAGGGCAATTTCCAGTGTTTGAAAAATATATCAGCTTGTGGAGCAGGCTTATTGTAAAAGCTAATCCCGAAACATCACAAAAAAATCATTTCGAATTAGATCTTCATTTTAAAAGAAAAGACATTAATGCGTTTATGCAATTGCAGTAAAATTCCTGCCTTTGTGCTATATTAGAGTCTAAGATAACTTTTATGTCAAACATCAATCTGATTATTGAAGAACGGCCCGCAAGTATAGGTAGTTTTATGGTAGGTCGTTTGTTACCTTTCCGTGAGAAACGTATGGTAGGCCCTTTCGCCTTTATAGATCATATGGGACCGGTATGTATGAGTGATACTGAAAATATGGATGTACCCCCACATCCACATATTGGCTTATCTACACTTACCTATCTGTTTGAAGGGAGCATCATGCACCGGGATAGTCTGGGTACAGAAATAGAGATAAAACCAGGCCAGGTAAATTGGATGACAGCCGGAAAGGGAATCGTACATTCTGAACGAACTCCTGGATATCTTCGTAATTCGGATAAACTGATGCATGGCCTGCAGATATGGGTGGCTTTACCTAAACATCTGGAAGAGATGGAACCAGAGTTCTTTCATGTGGAAGGGAAGGGGTTGCCGGAGTGGACAGAACAAGGGGTGAATTTTAAATTGATTGCAGGAGAGGCTTTTGGCAGGAAATCTGAAGTGCCGGTTTACAGTCCGCTTTATTTTCTTGAGCTTAAGACAACTTCCCGGCAAACAATTAAAATTGGTAAAGATCTGTTTGGTGAAAGTGCTTTGTACATTCTGGAAGGTGCAGTAGAGAGTGAAGGCAATACATTTGGTCCCAAGCAGTTGTTAGTGGCCAAAGACAGTAAACTTTGTGAATTTGATATGCAGGAAAATTCTACCATTTATATTTTTGGAGGAGAACCGTTTGAGGAAGGACGTATAATTTACTGGAATTTTGTTGCATCCACAACGGAAAGAATTGAAGAAGCCAAAACAATGTGGCTTGAACAAACGTTTAAACCCGTACCGGGCGAGACAGACTTTGTTCCCTTACCCACGCAAAGTAAATATACAAACCCGCATAAGCCTTAAGCAGATATGGAGATTGAACAGCATAATACTGAAAAGAATGGCTTTTTTAAAGCTATTGAAGGTTACGACGAAGCAGGAGTGATGACTTATGTCTGGGCAGGCCCGGGAAAGATCATCATTGATCATACAGAGGTTAACGAAGCCTATTCAGGAAAAGGCATTGGCAAACAGCTGGTACTAGAGGCTGTGAAATACGCCCGGGAAAATAAAATAAAAATTATGCCGCTTTGCCCATATGCCAAAAGTGTATTTGATAAAAACCCAGAGCTACAGGATGTAGTGTTTTAACTTATTCTGACTTTAATAGCTGACGTTGCATGACACGGGCAGTTTGGGTACTGCCATCATGACTCCAGCCCGGGGGATAAAGGAAATACTTAATCTTGTCAGTTAGTTTTGGGGCTCTTTTAACATCAGCTAATAAAGCTTTAAATTCATGAAAGATAATATTTACAGCCCCGGTGTCTTCTGGCTGTTTGGTTAGTCCGTAAATAATTTTCTCTTCATCAATTTCTTTTTGGAAGGTGCCAAACATACGGTCCCATAGGATAAGTACCATGCCCATATTCTTGTCTAGATATCGTAAGTTGCTTGCGTGATGAACACGGTGGTGGGACGGGGTTACAAAGATGTATTCAAATATTGGATGAAGTTTGCCAATCGTTTGCGTATGTACGAGGTTGCCGTAAATTTGAGTAATGAGATAAGCAAACAGAATATCAAAGGCGCTAAAGCCCATTAAGGCAAGTGGAAGATAAAAGAACACTCTGTAAAGAGGCTCGAAAACGGTAGATCGGAAGCCAGTGCTAAGGTTAAAATATGCTGAGGAATGGTGTGTAACATGCATGGCCCAAAAGAACCGTACATAGTGTCCGGTGTAGTGCAACACCCAATATAAAAAGTCCTGCATCAGAATCAATACAAGCCAGTAGAGGTAAATGTTGGTGATTTGAAATAGTCTGTGGTACCTGTAAACGTATTCGAGCAACATAAAAGTACCAGCTTTGGTTGTTACATTAACCATAAAGGCTGCCGTCATAAGATACATGTTGGTTAAAGTGTCACGCCCCTGATAGTGTTTACTATCGTGGGCGTAACTGAAATACATCTCAACCAGACTGAGTAAAATGACAAAGCCGAATAAAGTAACGACGGTTATACTTTTATCAAATTCAATCATCTTATTTTTTATTAAGGTATAGTTACTGTTTTTCGTTGTACGGTATGTGCACTAAAGAAGCCAAGAACGTCTCCGCTGATGTTACTCACCGGGTTGCTTGGAGCAGCACCAGTATCAGATCCATTGGCATTAAATAAGCTGAACAGGTAGGTGTATACACCCGCATCTACACAATGCATTTCCGCGGTGAGTTTATCACCTCTTTTAAAGTTCAAAGCCTTGTTGTCCGTCTCGTTTGAAAATTCCAGGAAGTCGTTAACTTCTTGTCCCGTAAAGAAATCATCATTAATTACGCGGTATTTTTTCTGTAGTTTATCGTTAACATACTGTTGGAACCAATAGAAGTTTCTGGTTTCTCCCGGGTCTTTAAACTTGATCATTGGTTTTACTTCTTTTGTGTCAAAATCAGTAGGCTTAAGTGTGAAATCTAAAAAAGGGACGAGTTGAGGCATGGTGCTGCTCGCTTTAAACACAAGGTCTTTAATGTTCACTGTTAAGTTGTACGTTTCACCGGGTATGCCGATTACTGCTGCTGATTCATAGATGCCTTTCTCTGTTTCTGTTAACACAATAGTATTCCCTTTGTTTTCAATTTTTACAATAGCACCACTAATCCCGTTAAATTGATTGTCATCTCCGAAATCTTTGGTTTCACTAATGTATATCTTACAAGAACCCGCTTCATTGGTTATGGTGCCCTCTATTACGTATTTAAGTACGTTGTTTTTGAGCTTAAGGTCTATAGCCTTTTCGCATGACCATTGAATTGATATGATGAGTAAAAGTATAAAACGAAGTATTATTTTCATAGGACTAGAATTTAAAATTATATGAAATTGACGGAACAAATCTGAACAAGGTTGTTCTTATGGTTTCCGTTCTGTTAGGGTCTGTTTCTTTATCTCTAAAGGTTATGCGATATGCATTCTCTCTTCCATAGGCATTGTATAAACTGAAATTAAGTTCTGAAGAGAATTTTTTTGTCTGTTTCAGTAGTTTTGTAGCTCCCAGATCAAGGCGATGATAGCTAGGCATCCTGTCAGCATTACGATCTGAAAAATTAAAGTAGCTATGTCCCAGTAGCTTGTACTTTCCAATAGGAAAGGTGACCGCATTTCCGGTAGCAAAAACCCAGTTTGCAGATAAGGACCATTTTTTGTTAAGTTGATACATGCTCACCACAGACACATCATGAGTTCTGTCTTGCCTCGCATTATACCAGTTATTGTCATTGATACCATCAATCTGTCTTTCTGATTTGGAGATGGTGTAAGCAATCCAGCCAGTTAGCTTGCCATTCTTCTTTTTCAATAAGAATTCAGCTCCATATGCTCTTCCTTTTCCGTATAGCAATTGAGTTTCTATAGGCTTATTGGTATAAATATCTGCTCCATTTCTATAATCGATTTGATTTTGAAGCGTTTTGTAATAAGTCTCAACTGTTAGTTCATAATTGTCATTCCCCAGGTTTTTGTAGTAACCCAACGACACCTGATCACTTAATTCAGGTTTGATGATATTGGTGCTCGCGACCCATCTGTCTGTGGGCGAGGAAGCGTTAGAGTTGGATATCAGGTGCAGGTTTTGCGCATTTCTAACGTATGAAGCCTTGATTGCCGTCGATTCATTTAATTGTAATGCAGCTGCTATCCTTGGTTCTAAATTCACATAAGTTTTTACAAGCTCTCCTTTTTTGTAACTGGTAGTTGCTGTTACATTACCCGCGTCATCTAAAGTATAGTAATCGCCTTTTCCAAGGATGTTGAATGCTGAAAGTCTCAACCCATAAGTAAAGCTAAGTGCGTTACTGGCTTTCCAGGTATTGCTGGCATAAATGGCATTTTCTAATGAATATCGATTCTGAAGATTTTGAGAAATTAATCCTGAGTTGCCAGTGGCCTGTACTTCACCAGGTTTTATGGTATGGTAAATAGAATTTAACCCGAAGCTCAGGGTATTCTTTTCATTCGCATACCATTGTAAATCCTCCTTAAAATTCCAATCTCTGATCTGCGAGAATAAGGTCAACGAGCTCTCATCATTTGTGGATTGAATTTTATAGTTATAGTTGCTGAAAATAAGTGAAGTGTTGGAGAATAATTTATTGTTGAACACGTGATTCCATCTTAATGTCGTAGCGGCATTGCCCCAATTGATTCCTATCAGATTGTCGGAACCTAAAACATCCTTACCAAAGTAACCAGATACGAATAACCGGTCTTTATCACCCAGGATGTAATTGGCTTTTAAATTGACATCATAGAAATAAAGTTTGGCGTCTCTGGATGCAGAGTCACTGGATAGCTTTAGAAACATATCTGCATAGGTTCTTCTGGCCGAAATCAGAAAGGATGATTTCTCTTTTTGAATTGGTCCTTCTACGTTGATTCTGGCAGCGATTAAACCTACGCCACCACTAACTCCATATTTTTGATTATTGCCATCGTTCATCTTTACATCAAGAACAGAAGATAGTCCGCCCCCATATTGTGCAGGCATACCACTTTTATAAAGGGTTACATTTTTGATGGCATCTGAGTTAAAGGTAGAGAAAAAGCCAAGTAGATGCGATGCATTGTAAACAGGCGCTTCATCCAGGAGAATGATGTTTTGATCAGCACTACCTCCACGCACAAAGAATCCTCCGCTTCCTTCTCCGGAAGTTTTTACTCCTGGTAAAAGCTGTAAGGTTTTTATTACATCACGTTCACCAAGCAATACAGGTACATTTTTAGTCTCCTTGATGCTCAGACGTTCCATTCCCATCTGAGGGTTGTCTATATTCCTTTTTGCTGCATTTGTAGTAATCGTTACAGTTTCCAATTCGTTTAAATCATCTTCTATAGCCACATTTAAGCTGGTGTTTTTTTGCAGGTTAATAGTTGTGATATAACTTTTAGAACCTATCGCATTTACAGTAATAGTGTACTTTCCTTGAGGAAGCGTGAGCGAGTAAAAACCATATTCGTTACTTTGTGTAGCATACTTAGTGTCCAGAGCACGAATAGTTGCAGCTATTAATGTTTCGCCAGTGCTGGCCGATTTAATAGTACCACTTAAAGTATGTTTTTCTTGGCTTTTTTCCGGATTGGCCGCCGGACCGGCTTCCTGCTTTTTTTCTTTTGGGGAATTAAAGCGTATAAATATTTCTTTTCCTAAGGCACTGAACTGAAGTGGATGTCCAGCAAATGCTGTACTCAAAATAGTAGAAATAGGCTTGTCATTCGCATTAACACTAATTTTTATTTTACTCACAGCTATTTGTTCGTTGTATGTGAATTTAATACCACTGGTGTTGCTGATTTTATCTAAGGCAGTTTTTAGTACTTCATTATTCAGGCTTATGGTAATTTTTTTGTCGAGTTGCTCCTGTGCATGTGTTTGGGTTTGCACGATAATAAGTAACAGTAGTATGATGGCAATAAAGGTCAGGAATCTGACCGATCCATTAAGTTTCATATAATTGTTTTGTGTGTTAAGGCTACCAGGCCTGTATTAAATAATTCCTGTCTTAAAGCAGGAAATTTGTACAGGATTCATAACTTTATAATTGGATATTGATTGAATTGCCCTATAGTTCTCAAGGCTTGGGCATTTAATTAATTGGATATTTGCCTGGTTGTGTTCTTACATTGCCAGGCATTTATTTTATGATAACATACTTTCCTCCATCTTTCTCCCATTTAGTTTCCATTACAGTACATAGTTTATTTAAAGTGTCATTTAGTAAATTAGTCATGTCCAAGCTTCCATAAAAGGTTTTTGTATTCAAATCAGTATCAAGATCGATTTGAATATTGTATTGGTTTTCCAGATCTTTAATTACTTCCTGAAGCGCAGTTCCCTTGTAATCATATAAACCTAACCGTTTATTAAGGAAAGCTGCGGCATCCGGATAGTTTACCTTGGAGATACTCAAAGCTTTCTTGTCAATGATCAGACGCTGATTCGCAGTAATTGTATCACGTTTGGTGTCGTTTTTGCCATTTAAGGCAACGGCTACTTTACCAGTAACCAAGGTTACATTTATAGTGTGTTGGTTGGTGTATGCGGTAACATTAAAACTAGTGCCGAGAACAGTCGTATTTAAATCGCCACTCTTAATGATAAATGGATGTTTCGCATCATGTGCTACTTCAAAAAAAGCTTCCCCATCAAGAGTTACCTGGCGTTCATTGCCGTCAAATTTTGCAGGATAGCTGAGTTTACTATTTGGACTAAGCCAAACTTGTGTGCCGTCAGCAAGTTCCAGTTGTTTCCTTTCTGTAGATGTATGTGAAAGTTCATATTTAGTAACAGGATTGAACAGATTGGAGATATTTGCATGATAAAAATACAGGCCTGTAAGTGCGATTAGTAAAGCTGCTACTCCAATCCATTTTTTTAAACCATAGTATTTAATATGGCCTGCATCTAGTTTTACTTGTTTTGGCTCCGGCTGCAGAAATGGTGGTATTAATCCCTCTTCTGGAGTCGCGTCTGTCTGATCCCAGGTTTCGGACAATAAGGCCATAATCTCTTCTTTATTCTGATGCTTGTTTAGCAGATTAAAGAATTGTTTAAGTTCATCTGCATTGCAGCGATTATGCAGGTACTGGTTATACAGGTATTTAAATAGTTCTTTTTCTTGCACTGTTTTGTAATTTGCATCACGCGCAACGTTGCCCGTTTATTACAATACAACTGAAAAAGGAGAGGGGACTAGTGAGGACGAAAATAATTTGAAGACGCAATGATGAAGCATACTATGCTACCATGCTTATTTACGTAACTACGGATGAATTTTGTGGCTTCTACCATGTGGTTCTTTACCGTATTTTTTGAAATATTCAATTTCTCGGCAATTTGATCATGCGTCATTTCTTCATTTCTGCTAAGCTGATAGATGATTTTCTTTTGAGGAGGTAAGAGAGAGATAGCTTCGTCGTAGGTTTTCAACAGTTCTTTTTCTAATAAATTGTCTTCTGTTGTATTGCGGATCTCCTCGATATAGCCTAAAACCTCTTCCTGCAGACTTTTTTCTCTTGCCACTTTTTTTAAGTGGTTCAGTACATGGTTCAGTGTTATTTTTTTGATATATGCATTAAAGTTTAAATCGGTGTTGATCTGTTCTCTTTTTTGCCATAGCCTGATGAATACTTCCTGAACGATCTCTTCTGCAGTCTCTGCCGATTTGCAAAGATTGTAAGCGTAAGCGTACATTTTACTTCTGTACTGATTATAAATTTGTGCAAATGCCAGTTGATCGCCGATCCTGAGTTTGGTCAGCAGTTCATTGTCCTCAGTAATATCTGATCGGTCGGTATGCATGGAAGTCTATTGCACCCAATGTTAGATATTTTTTTTTACACAAAAAAATAAGGCACAATATGTTTCCGATTATCTACCGGTAAGATCTATACTAAAGGTGTCAAACAAAGTGGGATTTTTGTTTTCGGGATTTTTGTTAGAAACGGTGTAGTATTCTCCTTTTATAATAAAACTAAAGGGATTTTTTTCGATGGCGATTTTTAGAAAACCATGCCTGTTGTCGCAATAGTTTTCCAGATTTACCTGATCAAGTAGGGGGCTTTCTGTATAATATTCTGGATCTGTAGGGTCTGCCAATGTATGTAGCTCTTCAAAACCACCAGCTCCTGCAACTATAAAAGGGACAGTTTTTCCATCTGGGTATTGTTTATTAAATCTTTGGTAATTGTGTACATGTCCACTAAAAACAATATCAGGTTTTACGCCAGCTTCTTCAAAAGCAGATTCCAGAAACTCAATCATGTTAAGGCTCGATCCATGATTAAAGTCTGCCGAGTACGGCGCATGGTGTAAACAAACAATCAGCGCTTTTTCTGAACTTAGTTTAGCCGCATGCTGAAGTTCTTTTATAAACCAGCTTCTTTGCTCTTTTTTTATACAACCATACTTAGGTACATTGGTGTAAAGGCCTATTATAGTTGCTAATGGGGCTTCCATAGTCCAGTAAACATGAGGTTGAATTTGACTTTTACGTTGTTTGTTGTTGCCAAAATGTATTGTTTTTGGACATATATTGCAAAAGGTGGTATAAAAAGCATCTAAGCTTTCATAAGCTTCTTCACTCTGTGGGTTTACGTCACTGTCATGGTTTCCGGCAATCGCATAGATAGGACCTGGATATTGTTCAAAAGGAGTTAAAAATTGTTTGTCGTATTGTTCTGCTTCTCCATAATGATATACGATATCACCAAGGTGGTATAAAAAAGATGGCTGTTCATCAGGTGTTGAATTTAGATGTTGAGTTGTCATTTGATTTACAACAGTCTGTTGTAAATCAGGCTTATGCACTCCACCTGTGTCTCCTACCATATGGAAAACAAGTTTTTCATTATTTCGAATATGGTCAACGTTTAGCCGATATGGATAACTGCCAGACGGTTGTGGTATGGACTGGAATTTATGAGCATCATCGATTTTTTCTGTTTTTAAAACAGCGCTGTATAAAACTTTTGTACTGATCATAACCATTTGCTTCTGATTACTATAAAGTTAAAGCTTGGTTATTAAGGTATTGTTAAGAAATTGATAATTGCTAACTATTTCGGTTTTAGAGTCAACTGTAATTTTTTTGTAATTTAAAGATAATAAGTTATATACAGGATTGACATAGTGACATTTAACTGATTTAATTATTTAATTTTGAAATCAAATTTTGATATTTTTTATGAAACGCATCATCTTTATGGCAGCTCTGGTATTAAACTTGGCTGCTTGTGATAACACTAAAGTGCGGTTGAGGGCTCCTGAGACAGCAAGCAATGCTGCAGCTACTGATGTAACTTTAAAGTCGGACTCTGCTACAAATAATTCTTTAAAAAAGGATTCTACCATTACGCACTGACATAGGGTTGTCAGTACAGCTTTTAATTTTGTCTTATTATTCAGAAAACCTGATGAAGGGGCAAATTATATATTCATAAAGATGGAAAATCAAACATTTAGATCTTTCCCTGTTATAGGGATTAAAGTTAGAACCAGCAATGCTGAAGGAAAAGCTTCGGTAGACATTCCTGCGCTTTGGGAAAGGTTTTGGGCAACAGATGTTGCTGCAAAATTACCAGAACGCGTAAGTAATGATATTTATAGCATTTATACTGAATACGAAGGAGATTACACTCAGCCATATACTACATTAATAGGTTATAAAGTTGATAATCTTGATTATATACCTGAAGGTTTTACAGGAATAATGATACAAGAGGGACCATATTTGAAATGTACTGCAAAGGGCAAACTGTCGGATGGGGTTGTTTTTGATGCATGGACAGAAATCTGGAATTCTAAAATATCTCGTGCATACACTGCTGATTTTGAGGTTTATGGTGAGCGTGCAGGCGACCAAAATGCTGCGGAAGTCGACATTTTTTTAGCTGTAAGACCATAACTTTTTACTAAGTTTGAAAATACTAACTTTTAAACTTATGGTAAAATTGAGTAAATCAACTAGTTTGTTAATGTTTGCCGGAACAGCATTATTTCTGACAGCATGTAGCAATTCTGAAGTCAAACAGGATCTTCAGTCGGGGATTATCCTTAAAAACATGGATACTACTGTTGTCCCAGGCAATAACTTCACAGAGTTTGTTAATGGTACCTGGATGAAAAATACTAAGGTCCCTTCAGATAAAGCGCGTTACGGTGTCATGGATATGATCAATGATCAGGCTCAGGAAGATGTAAAAGCGTTGATAGAAAATGCGGCTAAAGCTGAAGCTAAGGATGGTTCTGATGAACAAAAGATTGGAGATTACTACGCTTCGTATATGGATATGAAAACCAGAGATGCTGTAGGCTTAACTCCTTTAGATGCTGAGTTTAAAAAGATCGACGCATTATCTTCAAATCAGGATTTAGCAAGTTATTTTGCTTATGCCAATAAAATTGGCAGTAAAATTCCTTTTAATTTGGGAGTAATTGAAGATTTTAAAGATCCAAAAAAATATATGCTGTACACCTGGCAAGGTGGTTTAGGTTTGCCAGATAGAGATTTTTATTCGTTAACGGATGCGAAATCAAAAGAGATTCGCGAAAAGTATGTTAAACATATTGAAAATATGCTGAACCTGGCAAAAATTTCTGATGCAAAGGTTAAAGCAGCACAGATTATGGCGCTAGAAACTTTGCTGGCCTCTAAACAAATGAAAAAAGAGGAAACAAGAAATATAGCAGGTTTGTACAACAAATATGCAGTTAAAGATCTAAGTAAATTGTTATCTGGTTTTGATTGGAATACTTTGCTGCATGATGCAGGAATAAAAAACCAGGATAGTGTGGTGGTTACTCAGGTAGCTTATACAAAAGATCTGAGTTCAATATTGAAAAATACCCCAATTGATACCTGGAAGAATTATTTGAAATGGAGTGTGATCACTGATGCTGCATCTTCTTTAAATTCTGAATTGGATAAAGAGAATTTTGAGTTCTATGGTAAAGTTTTAAACGGTATAAAAGAACAAAAACCACAGTGGCGCAGAGCTGTTGATGTAGTGAATGGTAATTTAGGCGAGATAGTAGGTAAATTGTATGTAGACAAACATTTTTCACCTGAAGCAAAAGAGCGTATGTTAAAGCTTGTAGGGAATTTACTAAAAGCTTATGAAACTAGTATTAAAGAGTTGGATTGGATGAGTCCGGAGACTAAAAAAGAGGCTCTGGTTAAAATCAGTAAGTTTACTCCTAAAATTGGTTACCCTGATAAATGGAGAGATTATAGTGCATTAAAAGTAGCAAAAAATGACCTTTATGGTAATAATGTGCGGTCTGCAGAATTTGAATACAATAGAACCATTAATAAATTAGGTAAGCCTGTAGACAGATCGGAATGGGGCATGACACCTCAAACGGTTAATGCTTACTATAATCCTACCATGAATGAAATTGTATTCCCTGCGGCTATTTTACAGCCCCCATTTTTTGACATGAAAGCCGATGATGCGGTAAATTATGGTGGTATTGGTGCGGTAATTGGTCATGAGGTAGGGCATGGTTTTGATGATCAGGGTAGTACTTTTGATGGTGATGGTGTAATGCGTAACTGGTGGACTAAAAAAGACAATGAAGAGTTCAAAAAAAGGACGGGTGCACTTATTGCTCAATACAGTGGCTTTAAGGTATTCCCAGACCTGAATGTGAACGGCGACTTTACTTTAGGTGAGAATATTGGTGATCTTGGGGGCTTAACGATCGCATTGAAGGCTTATAATGCAAGTTTGAATGGTAAGCCTGCTCCGGTTATGGATGGCTTTACAGGAGAGCAAAGAGTGTTTATTGGTTGGGGACAGGCTTGGCTAAGTAAATCTACTGACGAAGCTTTAAGAAACCAGGTTGCAACTGATCCTCATTCTCCTGCTCAATTTAGAGTAAATGGTGTTGTAAGGAATATTCCTGAGTTTTATACTGCATTTAATGTAAAAGCAACGGACTCCTTATATCTTGCTCCTGAGAAAAGAGTTAAGATTTGGTAAGGTTGTTTAACGCATAAAAAATGCCCCGGAATTTGAA
Organism: Pedobacter sp.; assembly: GCF_041645105.1. Lineage (GTDB taxonomy): Bacteria > Bacteroidota > Bacteroidia > Sphingobacteriales > Sphingobacteriaceae > Pedobacter. Next base: position 103,854 of record NZ_JBAZQQ010000011.1, on the reverse strand, counting down.
TTTTGGGGCATTTTTTATAGACAGTATTTTCAAACGGATGTTCGTGTAAAGTTGCTCGATTTATATTTAGCTGTTAATATAAGTTTCCAATTGAGTTATAGTTTGCTGCTGATCTTCTATGATAAATTTAACCATATCACCGATAGAGACCATGGCTAACAACTGATTGTTTTCCATTACAGGCAAATGTCTGATGTGTTTATTAGTCATAATTCCCATGCAATAATCAATGCTGTCTGAGGGTAATACTGTGATCGGATTGGAAGTCATGACCTCATGAATAGCCGTATCAGCAGATGATTTCCCATGTAACACAATCTTTCGTGCATAATCTCTTTCCGTAAAAATCCCTTTTAATTCAAGTCCGTCAAGGATTAGAAGAGCGCTAATGTTTTTCTCCATCATAACTTTCAATGCGTCTAATACAGAAGTTTGCTGTGTTACCGAATGAAGTTGAACAGATTTGGTGCTGAGTAATTGTTTTACAGTCTTCATAAGAGATTCGTTTTTAGCTTATTAAAGCTAATGAAAAAAACGCAAACTTACAATAAGTAAAAAAAATTAATCGAGTTGTTAAATTATAGCCAGAATCTCTTCTACGTAAGTACGGTCATTCGCCAATCGAGGGACTTTATGTTGTCCTCCCAGTTTACCTTTTGATTTTAACCAGTTGTAAAATGTGTTTGAAGGTGCAATGTGGACCTTTGGTCTTCGTAATGCAAGGTCTTTAAAACGTTTCGCATCATAATCTGAATTGACCTCTCTTAGTGTCGTGTCAAGAACGTCTACGAATTTCTCAAAATCATTTGGCTTCTGGTCAAATTCAATGATCCATTCATGGCCTCCTACTTCTTCACCCTTGAAATATATAGGACAGGCGGTATAGTCTTTAAAAACGGCATTGGTTTCTAAACATGCTTTGCAAATAGCCTGCTCTGCATTATCTATAATGACTTCTTCACCAAAAGCATTGATGAAATGCTTAGTGCGTCCGGTGATTCTTATACGATAAGGAGAAAGGTTAGTAAATTGTACTGTATCTCCAATCATATATCGCCATAAACCCCCATTGGTAGAAATTATAATGGCATAGTTCTTATTTAGTTCTACTTCATCAAGAGATAGGGTGCGGGCATGTTCATCCGCAACATTTTCCAGAGGCAGAAATTCATAGTAAATACCATAATCCAGCATCAATAGCATTTCGTCTGAGTTTACCTCGTCTTGTATACCAAAAAAGCCTTCTGATGCATTGTATGTTTCGAGATAATACATGTCTTTACATGGAATTAATTCTTTAAACTGCTCTCTGTACGGTTTAAAATTAACTGCACCATGGATATAAAGTTCCAGGTTTGGCCAGACTTCCAGCAAATGTTTTTTGCCAGTCATTTCCAATACTTTTTTTGCCAGTACGATAGTCCAGGTCGGAACTCCTGCAATATTGGTCACATTTTCTTTGATGGTTGCTTCAGCCATCTTTTCCATTTTATCTTCATAATTGTCCATCAGGGCAATAGAGATATTGGGCGTCCGGTAGTACTCAGCCCACATTGGAAGATTTTTAATCAGCACAGCCGATAAATCACCATAAAATGAATCTTCATTCAGCTGATTGATCTGGTGACTCCCTCCTAATACCAGGCCTTTTCCGGTTAGGATTTGGTTGTCTGGCCGATTGTTACAAAAGATAGAAAGCATATCCTTTCCACCTTTAAAGTGGCATTCCTGTAATGATTCTGCAGAGACCGGAATGAATTTGCTCCTGTCGCTCGTAGTACCTGATGATTTAGCAAACCATTTGATTTCTGATGGCCAAAGGATATTTTGTTCGCCTTTAAGCATGCGCTCAATATAAGGCTTTAGTGTATCGTAGTTTTGTATTGGTACTCTTTCTTTAAATTGCTGTGGACTGAGGATAGATTGATAATCATATTTTAATCCCCATTCTGTATCCTCAGCACTGGATATAAGTTTATGAAACCACTCTTCTTGTACATCATGAGGATATTTCATAAAAAGCTCGATCTGATGAACTCGCTTTTTCATATACCAGGTGAAAATTGAATTTACAATTGCCATGCGTTATATTTTGAATAAGGATTATAAGTTTTTCTTGCGAAGTACGAAGTTTGAGCCGAGATATAATCTTCTAACCATTTCGTTTGCAGCAAGTACTTCAGGTGTGCCTGATTCGAGTATCTTTCCTTCAAAAAGAAGATAAGCTCTGTCTGTAATAGATAGGGTTTCCTGAACATTATGATCGGTAATCAATATACCTATATTTTTTTGTTTCAGCTTAGCCACAATCGTTTGGATTTCTTCGACTGCAATTGGGTCAACTCCTGCAAATGGCTCGTCAAGTAAAATGAAATTAGGACTTGCTGCAAGTGCTCTTGCAATCTCGGTTCTCCTTCTCTCTCCACCAGAAAGCAAATCTCCACGATTTTTACGTACTTTATGTAAACTGAATTCGGTGATTAGCTCTTCCAATTGTTCATGGCGTTCTTCCTTACTCATTTTGGTCATTTCCAATATGGCCATGATATTGTCTTCAACTGAAAGTTTCCTGAAAACGGATGCTTCTTGTGCCAGATATCCGATTCCTTTTTGTGCCCTTCTATACATAGGATCCTTGGTAATATCTTGTTCATCTAAAAAGATAGTGCCTTCATTGGGTTTTATTAATCCCACAATCATGTAGAAGGAAGTTGTTTTTCCGGCTCCGTTTGGTCCCAGCAGACCCACAATTTCTCCCTGACTGACATTAAACGAAACGTCATTAACAACAGTACGTTGTTTATATTTTTTTATCAGATGTTCAGCTCTTAATATCATTTATAATTATGATTTACGAATTACGATTATTGATTTGCTCAATCTAGTTTAATTCCTTTAATGTTTAACTGCAACCTTTTTTGTTCTTTCCACACATTTTCTTCAATGGTATAACAAATAGAAAAAGGTTTGTTTGGCTGTAACAGTAGAGCATACTCTTCTGCCATTCCAAATCCGATGCAGTCAAAAATAGGGGAATTTTGTTGCTTTACAGATAATTTTAAATGTTTTGTCCCCACAACAAAAGGCTGTCCTACAAAAGTTACATCATTACTAACAAAAACAGGAGCGGGGTTATGTGGGCCGAAAGGTGCCATTTGGGCAATAATCCGTTGAAATTTCCCGTCTATTTGCGAAAGATTAATTTCATTGTCAATCCTGATTTCAGGAGTAAGCAGATCGTCTGTAATTGTAGCTCTTACTTGTTCCTCAAATCGATCTGTGAACTGATTAATGTTTTCGGGTTTCATGGTTAAACCGGCAGCAAACTTATGACCTCCGAATTGTACAAGGAGGTCATTGCAGGCTAGCAAGGCTTCGTAAAGGTCAAAACCTGCAACAGAACGGGCTGAGCCAGTTAATAGACCGTTTGATTTGGTGAAGACTATAGTAGGCCGATAGTACGTTTCTGTAAGTCTGGATGCAACAATACCAATTACACCTTTGTTCCAATCTTCATGGTACACCACTGTCGTTTTTTTATTCATCAGAATATTGCATTCGCCAATTAGAGCAAGTGCTTCAGCTGTAATGCTCTGATCTGAGGTTTTACGGTCTGTATTCTGAATGTTGATGATTAAACTTTGCTCTAATGCCAGATCACGTTCGGTGCATAATAACATTTTGACAGCCTGATTGGCATGATCCATTCTTCCTGCGGCATTAATGCGTGGTGCAAGGTTAAAAACTACATCTGTTAAGGTATAATCTTTACTTTTTCCAGTGACTTCTATAAGCGCTTTCAGTCCCATACAAGGATTAGTATTCAGCTTTATTAGTCCATGATATGCCAATATTCGGTTTTCATCTTCTACCGGAACAATGTCTGCGGCAATGCTTACCATCACAAGATCAATATACCTTTCGTATTTTTCTGCGGGTAAATTATGGGATAGACAATAGGCCTGGGCCAGTTTAAATCCAATGCCACAACCCGCAAGTTCTTTGAAGGGGTAGGGACAATCATCCCGTTTTGGGTCCAGCACTGCCACGGCTGCTGGTAGTTCCTCCCCGGGTAAATGGTGGTCGCAAATGATAAAATCTATAGCCAGATCATTGGCATATGCAATTTTATCGACAGACTTTATACCGCAATCCAATGCAATAATTAAGCTGAAACCATTTGCTTTGGCATAATCAATTCCTGTTGTCGAAATTCCATATCCTTCTTTATGTCGGTCTGGTATGTAATATTCAATTTGTTGGGTAAATTGACTGAAAAAGCTAAATGCTAAAGCTACAGAGGTCGTTCCGTCTACATCATAATCGCCATAGATAAGTATTTTTTCATTGCTTTTTAAAGCTTTATCAATACGTTCAATTGCCTTATGCATGTCCTTCATAAGAAAAGGATCATGTAGTTTGCTCATTTGAGGTCTGAAGTATTCACGAGCTTCGTCAAAAGTAGAAACGCCTCTTTGAACTAATATTTGTGCTAAACTGTAGTCTATATTTAAATTTTGTGCAAGCAAAGTTGTTGTTTCCGGATTTGCCCGACTTGCCTGCACCCATCTTTTCTTCATTGTTATGTGTTTGTCTATTTTTTCATGCAGGTTCCATATCTTTGCATTGATTCGTAAATATATCATTTAATTTCTTCTAACTAATAACTACGACATTGCAAGTTTTCACTTTATACGAAGGTTCTTATTCTGTAGATATAAGCAAAAAGTTTGTCCCATTTAATCCGGAGACGGACGATCCTAAAAGCCGTCCAGCATCTTTGTTTGTGCATATTCAACCATTTCTGCTGAAGTTGAAGAATTCACTTGTCCTGATTGATACAGGATTGGGATATAGTAATGATAAAGGACAGTTGATTTTACATGAAAATATAAGAAAAGCAGGTTTCGAACCAGATGACGTAGATTTAGTACTGATGTCACATTTACATTTTGATCATTCTGGCGGTATGGTTCACCATGTTGGTGAAAAGATGGAACTCAGCTTTCCTCACGCCAATTATGTAATTCAACGTGGAGAGTGGGAGAGTGCTTTTACGAATAGTTCATCTTCCTACAAAACTGAAATATTTGAGTTTTTACAACGCAATGCACAATTAACATTTATTGAAGGTTCTGGACAGTTAACAGATGAAATTAGTTATGAGTTAACCGGCGCACATACACCTTTTCATCAGGTTTATTTATTGGATGACGGGAAAGATAAAGTGTTTTTTGGAGGTGATGTTTTGCCTGAACCAGAGGAGTTGTTACGCAAATTTATTGCTAAGTATGATTTTGATGGAAGAAAAGCAATGGAGCTAAGGGAAGAATTTGGTAAAAGAGCAGCAGCAGAGAACTGGAACTGTTTATTTTATCATGCGAAAACTAAAGCTACAGGTTATGTGAGTTTATCTGACGGTCAGTTTCAAATCACTTAATTTGCCAGTTGAAGTTCATTAAAGAGTTCTATTAATCGTTCTATAGATAAGGGTTTAGAGATAAAGCCTTTAACTTTTGAATAGGTCTTTGCTTTTTCTATATCATTCTCATATACAGATGAAGAAAGCATGTACATGTCTATATTTTTTGAAATATGCAGCTCTTCATAAGCATCAAGAAATTCCCATCCATTTAAAATGGGCATATTAATATCTATTAAAATAAGATCTGGAAAGTCTTTCTGATCTATTGTGTTTTTTAAATGGTCAATAGCAAGTAAGCCATTTGCTTTGGATACCATTTTTACATTATAGCCTGTTTTTTCAACGATTTTATTAATAATAAAGATGTTAATATCATCGTCATCAATAACGAGAAGGTTAATTATATTATCCATCATAATTTGTTTGGTCCCTATCCAAAAATGGGTATGGACATAAAGTTATAAAATATGTCGGAAATTAGGTTTATATGGTTAGCTTTTATTTTTTATTAAAATAAATAAGGCTGCATCATAATAAATGGTGCAGCCTATAGTAAAGTTGAGCTAAATAGCTCCTTATTTTTTAGCTACTAGCTTAATGCTCAGTTCAAAATCATCATAGATCATTTTGTCTCCAACATCAGGGAACATACCCTTAGATCTGTATTTAATGCCATATTTAGTACGGTCAACAATTACCTTTTCTGCAATTGCTGTTACAGAACCATCTGCATTCCACACTACACTAGCTGGAAAAGTAATTGAATTGGTTATGCCTTTTATAGTCAGGTCTCCTGTTACATTTACTTGTTTTCCCGCTGCGGCAACTTTTTTAATAACGAAAGTAGAAGTCGCAAATTTATCAGCACCAAAGAAATCGTCAGCTTTTAGATGGCCTTCCAGTTTCTCACTTTTATCAGCGTCTTTAATTGTAGTCATGTTAATTACAAAGTTTCCCCCAGATAAGTTTTTACCATTAAATAAAAGGCTTCCTGATTGTAAAGCAATTGTACCATTATGGCTTCCAGTTACTTTTTTGCCAATCCAGGTAAGTGTTGATTGTGAAGCATCTACTTTATAGGTGATAGGTTTTACAGGTGCTTTAAAAGCAGAAGTTGCGATAACTACCAGGAGTAGTGCTAAGGATGTAAGTTTTAATTTCATTGTTTTAGATTTTTTTAAATGAAAAACCAGTCATGGCCTTTTGATACATTGTATATGACAGCAAATGTATCAAAAGGTTTGACTGGTTAAATTGATCTATGATATTTTTTTCGTTACCTAATTGTTAAGCGAAATCTTCCTGATAACTTTCAATTGGAGGACAAGCACAAACTAATGATCTGTCTCCATATGAATCATTTACTCTACCTACGGAAGGCCAGAATTTATAGGCAGCTACATAAGGTAGTGGGAAAGCAGCTGTTTGTCTGCTATAGTTATGGTTCCAATCATTACCAGTAACAACTGCTGCTGTATGTGGTGCATTTTTTAATGGATTGTCTAACTTATCTAATTCCCCACTTTCAACTGCTGCAACCTCTTTTCTAATTGCGATTAAGGCATCACAGAAGCGGTCCAGTTCATGCTTAGGCTCACTTTCAGTAGGCTCAATCATTAATGTACCAGCTACAGGGAAAGATACTGTAGGTGCATGGAAGCCATAATCCATTAAACGTTTAGCAATGTCAACCACTTCAATTCCAAAGTTTTTAAAACCTCTGCAGTCCAGGATCATTTCATGTGCACAACGGCCGTTAGCTCCTGAGTATAGTACTGGATAATGCTGTTCCAAACGCGCTTTCATATAATTGGCATTGGTAATCGCATATCTTGTCGCGTTAGTTAATCCTTCAGCACCCATCATTGCGATATAAGCATGAGAGATAATTAATATTGAAGCTGAACCCCATGGCGCAGAAGATACTGCGTGGATAGATTTCTCATTGTTGATGTCAACTACCGCATGTCCTGGTAAATAAGGAACCAGGTGTTTTGCAACTCCGATAGGACCCATGCCCGGACCACCACCTCCGTGAGGAATACAGAATGTTTTATGTAAGTTTAAGTGGCAAACATCTGCACCAATATGACCAGGACTAGTTAATCCAACTTGAGCATTCATGTTTGCTCCATCCATATAAACTTGTCCTCCATTTTCGTGGATGATGTTACAGATGTCGATGATGCTTTCTTCAAATACACCATGTGTAGATGGGTAAGTAACCATTAAACAGGAAAGATTCTCTTTGTTTGCTTCAGCTTTTTCTCTTAAATCATCAACATCAATATTTCCATTTTCAAGAGATTTAACAATAATGATCTTCATTCCAGCCATTGCTGCAGAAGCAGGGTTGGTTCCATGAGCAGATGAAGGAATTAAAGCAATATTACGGTGATGATCACCACGGTCCTGGTGATAAGCTCTGATAACCATTAGACCTGCATATTCGCCTTGAGCACCAGCATTTGGTTGGAAACTCATAGCTGCAAAGCCAGTAATTTCACTTAACCATTTGTTCAACTCATTAAATACATTATAATAACCTAAAACTTGATCTGCAGGTGCAAATGGATGCATTTTTCCAAACTCTGGCCAGGTTACGGGAATCATTTCAGTAGTTGCATTTAGCTTCATTGTACATGAACCCAAGGCAATCATTGAATGACAAAGTGAAAGGTCTTTAGTTTCCAGTGATTTGATATAGCGCAACATCTCATGTTCAGAATGGTGCGAATTGAATACTGGATGTGTTAAGTAATCAGAAGTACGTTGTAAAGCTGTAGGGATTACAGACTTTATATTTTTATCTTCAATCTCTACTGCATCAGCTGCAACAGCTTTTACTTTAGCAAAGATTTTAGTCAGTAATTTAATGTCTTCAAAGGAAGTAGTCTCATCTACTGCAATGGTAACAATGCTGCCGTTGTAATGTAAATTAAGCTCGTTGTCTATACATTCTCTGTGTATTGAGTCAACTAAGCTGCCTAAATCTAATTGTATTGTGTCAAAATAAGATTTGTTTAGTTGTTTGTATCCTATTTTCTCTAGAGATGTAGCAAGAGTAACGGCAAGACCATGTGTGCGTTCTGCTATTAATTTTAATCCTTTTGGACCATGGTAAACTGCATAGAAACCAGCCATAATCGCTAACAATGCCTGTGCAGTACAAATGTTGGAAGTAGCTTTATCACGACGGATATGTTGCTCTCTCGTTTGTAATGCCATACGCAAAGCGTAATTGTTATTGCTGTCTATTGTTACCCCAATAATACGGCCCGGAATAGAACGTTTGTATTCGTCTTTTGTCGCAAAGTAAGCAGCATGTGGGCCACCAAATCCCATTGGAATTCCAAAACGCTGAGTTGTACCTACTACAACATCAGCACCCCATTCTCCAGGAGGAGTTAATAAGGTAAGGCTCATTAAGTCGGCTACAACTGTAACCTTTACGTTTTTAGTGTGTGCATTTTGAGCAAAAGTCCTGTAGTCAAACACTTCACCATTACCTGCAGGGTATTGGATGATTGCACCAAAAAACTCTTCAGTAAGTTCAAACGACTGGTGATCACCAATAACCAATTCAATACCGTAAGGATTGGCACGGGTTTTTAGAATATCAATCGTTTGAGGGAATAACAATTCAGAAACAAAGAATTTCTTTGCCACCTGGTTTTTACGCAAGCTGTATTGCATGAACATAGCTTCAGCAGCAGCAGTACCCTCGTCTAATAAAGATGCATTTGCAATTTCCATACCTGTAAGGTCAATTACTGTAGTCTGGAAATTTAATAAGGCTTGTAAACGGCCTTGTGCAATTTCTGCCTGGTAAGGGGTATATTGGGTATACCATCCTGGGTTTTCCATTACATTACGTAATATCACTCCTGGGGTTATCGTATCATAATAACCTTGACCAATATAAGATTTGAAAACTTTATTTAAAGATGCTGTTTGTTTCAACGCAGCCAGGTAATCAGTCTCAGATTTAGCTTTTGGTAAATTTAATGGCTGTTTTAATCTGATAGATTGAGGAACTGTTTGTTCAATTAGTTCGTCAATAGATTTAACTCCTATGGTGTTTAACATTGCATTGGTGTCCTGTGTGTTAGGTGCAATGTGACGGTCTTTAAAGTTCTCTTGGTAATGAATATTTAAGCTCATGCAGTGTATGAATAAAAAGTTGCGCAAAGGTAATAAAAAATACCCTTAGCTTCAGTCAAAACACTTCATAAATAGGTAAGAATTAATAGGCTATTCCCCGGCTACTGCCCAGCCTTCCTTTTTATTATATTTTAATTTGTAGGTTTTAGTGATGAAATTGCTGCCTGTATTTTTGTCTTTATAAAAAACGGTAAAAGAATTTTGTTGTTTTTTAAGCATGATCGTTACTTTGGCCGTTTTATTTCCTACCTTATCTAAGGTTGCAGGCTTGTCATTGTCCAATACATATTCCATTACTTTTACAATAGCTTTGTTTTGCTCTTGTTTTAACACGTAAGGTTTTGATTTGTCTGTCAGCGTAATCATATAAACATAGGAGCTGTCTTTAGACAGGAATTTTTTCTTTTGTTTTTGTAACTGCATCTCTATATATCCATTGTTACTAAGTTCTTTGAACTTAGCCAGCTCTTTTTTGTCTGAACCACTTTTGAATTTAATCTCTCCAAGATCTATCTTTTCCGATTCATACACAGGATTCGATTTTAGATAAGCAGCAACAATGTCAGAAGCAGCAGATTGTTCCAGGACTGCATTGTTTCCACAACTGCTTATAAAAATCAGTAATAAAAGGAACAAAGGGATATGTGCTTTCATAGTTTACTCTGTTTAGTGTTTTAACTTTTGCAGATACATTTGTATGGTGTTTTCAAGGCCAAAATATAAAGCGTCACTAATTAATGCATGACCAATGCTTACTTCCAGGAGTCCAGGGATGCTTTCTGCAAAATACTTAAGGTTATGTAAATCAAGATCATGGCCGGCATTGATTCCTAGACCCAGTTCATTCGCTTTATGGGCAGCTGCAACATAAGGTAAAATAGCTTTTTCTCTGTTACCGAAGTAATTTTGAGCATATGCTTCAGTATACAATTCAATTCTGTCTGTACCAGTAATTGCTGCGCCTTCAATCATTTCTACTACAGGGTCAACAAAGATCGAAACCCTAATACCTGCAGATTTAAAGATGGATACCATTTCCTTTAAATAATCGGTATGTTTTATGGTATCCCAGCCATGATTGGATGTGATTTGTCCATCTGCATCTGGTACTAATGTAACCTGTGCTGGTTTGTTTGCTAATACTAAGTCAACAAATTTCTGCTCTCTGCAATTGCCCTCAATGTTAAATTCTGTAGCAATCACAGCTTTTAAATCATAAACATCTTGATAACGTATATGTCTCTCATCAGGCCTGGGGTGTACGGTTATGCCTTCAGCACCAAAGCGCTCACAGTCTAAAGCAACTTTTACAAGATCGGGATTATTACCGCCACGGCTATTGCGAAGCGTAGCTATTTTATTGATATTTACGGATAGATGTGCCATGCACAAATATAAAATAAATAACCTATGTCGAAACGATCTCTGCTTGTTTTTGTAGTTCTAACTATCATTTACAATTTAGCTTATGCCCAAACCGAAACAGCTATTTTTAAGGGATATCCTGTTGTGGCTCATTCGGATACATTGTTTTTTGTTAAAAATAAACTGGGCTCTTTGTCTGCCGCAGAAAGAGCAGAGAGAACGTCCACAAAAGTTGAAGAATTAGCTGAAGATATGCTTTTTGTACCTGATTCTTTAATTACTGAACGTGATTCAAGTCTGATCGCAGTCGCTTATAAGGGTAATGTGATATTGAGTTTGTCACAGGCAGATGCAGATTCTGTAAAGATGGATAGGGAGGTGATGGCTAAAGCTTACCAGGAAATTATCCTGAATAATATAGATAAATATAAAAAGGAGACTGATGTAACGGAGCTGTTAAAGCGTGCGGCACTTGGTCTTCTAATAATTTCAATATTGGGGATGTGTATATTTTTCCTGAATAAATACTCGAATCGTTTTAATGCCTGGTTAAGGGTTAAGTTACACGCAAAAATTTCAGGCTTTAAAATCAAAAATTATGAGCTGATTAATAGCAGAACTGAAATGCTTATTATTCGTAAGCTGCTTAATCTTATTAAAGTATTCATAATATTTATTCTTGTCTATCTGACTTTGCCTATTGTGTTCAGACTTTTCCCATGGACCAAACCGTGGAGTGATAGTTTGATAGGTTTTGTACTCAACCCCTTGAAAAATATATTTAGCGCAATTATAGCTTTTATTCCTGATTTGATTACCATAGGGGTTGTTGTACTGGTATTTCATTACCTTAAAAAGGCAATTAAATTTCTGGCAACTGAAATAGAATCAGAAAGACTTAATATCAATGGCTTCTATGCTGACTGGGCAAGGCCAACATATAATATAGTTAAACTAGTATTAAATGCTTTTATGATAGTAGTTATATGGCCATTTATACCAGGTTCGGATTCTGGAATATTTAAGGGGGTTTCTGTGTTTTTAGGACTGTTGATTTCCTTTGGTTCTTCATCCGCTATAAGTAATGGGGTAGCAGGAATGGTGATTACTTATATGCGCCCTTTTAAAATAGGAGATATTGTGAAGATTGGTGACACAACAGGAGCAGTTCAGGAAAAGTCATTGTTGGTAACTAGGGTGCTAACCTTTAAAAATGAACTGATTACTATTCCTAATAGTGCTATATTAAGTGGTAATACTGTGAATTATAGTAGTATGGCAAATCAGGATGACTTGATTATCCACACCACTGTCACCTTAGGTTATGACCTTCCATGGAATCAGATTCATGAATTGTTAATTGGTGCAGCAATGGCTTCTGAAGGAGTGATTAAAGAGAAACAGCCTTTTGTATTGCAAACCGGATTGGAAGACTGGTACGTGTGTTATCAGTTGAATGCTTATATCAACAACCCTAAGCGGATGCCAGCTATTTATTCCGAAATTCATAAAAATATTCACATGGCTTTTGATGCAGCAGGGATAGAGATTATGTCGCCACATTACCAGGCTATCAGAGATGGAAACGCAAGTACCTTGCAGAATACAAACTAATATAGCCTATCCTTCACTTATATTTCCATCAGCTGGTTTTGATGTTAATACTATTATAACCCTATTATTGCTCCTACAAGTTCGCTGTCTTACATTTCTATCTGAACTCACGTTATTTAATATTTTGTGAGGTGTGATTGTGTAACAAAGTTATTATTACGACAATTACGACATAAACCGTCATATCGGGACGTCCTGCGACAAGCCGTTTTTTCTTCATCCTACTTTTGGGTTATGAATCAAAAACATAACAGAAGAAAAACTTTTTTTAACATTTTTTTGGATGAATGTCAGGCTTATAGGATGGCGGTATTCAGCTTAATAGCAAAGTCGAATTTAAGAGGGACCTCCTTGCTCTCTCGCTCTGCTTTGTTCGGGAAAATCCAACTCATAGTAATTCCTTACAGAAGCAGTATAAAAATAGTTTAAGAAGGTACTATTCGTCTCCTGACGAATCCCAAAAAAATCTAATAAAAACTTTAAATCAATTAATCATGGCAAGAATAAAGAAGTGGGATATTAGGTCCCATACATGTGGTTTCCTTAAATGATAAAAGGCAGCAAACAGGGAGTATTTAGGAAAGATAAATCCTTTATGATGACGAATTGATCCAGCGGATTTGATAAAATAATATGATGCTTTTATTTTCTGGAAGCAATTTCTTTGCGAATTTTTTTACGTATTCATCTGATACTTCTACAATACGCGCTATTTTTTCATCAGATAAATTCAGTTCTAGTATCAAGTTCTCTACAAAATCGTGATTTTTCCGTGCTTCAGTTTTTTCAGTTCCTTTTTTTATCCCATCCTGATAAAAAGGATCTTTTTCAACTTTAAATTTTGTGATCGTTCCCATAGCTATTTTAAATTCTTTACCCAGTTTACGTAATTGTATTAATCCTCTTAATTGTTCTCTATATCGATTTTTACTTAATGCTCCATTGCCTTGCTCTTCTACTCCCTGTAATATTTTTTTAATCACTTCGACAGGTGCTTCTTCTTCAAAGTTACCAAATATTGCCATCAGTTTCTGTTCTGGTATCGGGGAGTTTAAAAATAGCTTATGGCTATATTGCTGTAATGCAATTAAATGATATTGGAACTGTAAATGCTCTTCATTAATGACATATGGCATGGTTGATTTTGGTCTTGCCAGAAGATCACGTATTGCTTTACCGGAAGTTGATATTTGCGCCGGAGCATTACCCGGTAAGATAGCATTCTGTTATCCATTGCGGGTAAGGTATTCCGTCGTAAAATCTTGTTGTTCTGACATTTTTGCTGGTTAAGGTTTCAACAAAGCTATCATGAAATATAACGGTAATCTACAATTTTAGAAAATCAGAGCAATCTGCAGTTTTTCTTAAGCAAACCTTCATAAAATTTGGAAGATGATATTACCTATAAGTATATGCAAAATATAATTCTTCGAAGTGCCATACAGAATACTGTGGTTGTAAATAAAGGATAAGCATAAAACTTTATGATATGTGGTGAATATTCCTATTTTTGCTCAAAAAATATTTTACATGAAAATAACGCTCTTATCATTTTTCGCAATGATATTTACTTTTGTTGCGAGTGCGCAAGATATATCAGGTCAAAATACTTGGATGGAACATCCAGACTTTATAATCAAAGGGGATGAACTGAAGAATTTCCCTGGTGGACAATTAAGTGAAATGCTAATTGGGAGACTGCCGGGAATAGACCATATCAATACTACGAATTTGGAATCTCAGGTTGTATTTATTGTAGATGGTTTTGTATGGAAAAGCATTGATGCAATTAATATTAATAACATAGAACAGATTGCTTATTACCGCGGAGGTTTAAATGCTAAGCTTGGTATTCAGAACGAAACACCTAATGGAGTAATTTTAATTACTACAAAGACAGCTAAATTGAAGCAGCCGCTAAGGTTAGATGTAAATACGGTATTGGGAAACAACTTTTATAAGAAAGAGTTGGTTAATAAGGAAGACCGCATGCTGCAAAGCTATCATGTGGCTTTATCGGAAGGACTAGATCAATTTTCATGGCGTGTATCTGCTGGATTTAACAGTGGGACCAGAAACATTACAGGTTATGATTTTACCAGACAATTTCAATTGAATGGAGATTTACGGTTTTCACCCTTAAAATGGTTAGATCTTGGATTGAATGCAAATTATGCCCCTGTTAAAGGAAGTCTGGAAATAGGTAATATTCAGCTTGCTAATTCTAGTACAATGAATTCTCATGCTAAAATTAAACACGATGTTTGGAATGGTACATTTTATATGAATGTCAAACCGGTTAAGGGTTTGATAAATGAAATTAAAGTCTTAAAAGGGAAAACAGTCGTTGATCAAGGCTTGAATACTGAAACCTCTCGTTATTATGATACCAGTTATACTGCGGAGTCTCATTCAAACGAATTGAGGAGTGGCAAGTATAAATATTTGTCTTTTCAGGATGATTTAAGTTATTGTTTTAACGTAGATGAAGATAAGATCAGATTTAAAGCTGGAGCAAATTTTCAGTACCATAAATTCAATTCAGATTACGAAGTGGTATCTAAGAGTTTTTTTAATGGACAACAATCAAATTCATTTGAGAATTTAACTAAAAGTTGGCTTGAGTATTACACACTTGTAGGTGATCTTTCTGTTAACTTTTATGATGTTTTGTTCTTAAAAGGTGGTGTTCGTTCAGACAAGTATAAAAAATCATTGACAAAAGCTATTTATGCACCATTTTTCTATGCTGATTTGAATTTTAAACAGGTTTTACTAAAAGATGTAAATGAGGTGAATGAAATTCGCTTGTTTGGATCTTATGGTGAATATCGTTCATTTGTCCCTTTAATTACTGAATCTAACATGATAGGTATTACTGACGAATTCGCTAATATGTTTATCAATGCGAATTTAAATGATGATTTAGATAAAGTAAAAGTGCGGAACTTTGGTCTGAAGACTATATTTTTTGATAGATTAAAGCTCTCAGCTGATTGGTATAAAAATGATAATAATGCCTTTATAAGCGTAAGTATACCTTCGGTTGGTAATGGGTTTGAGACAATGGTGGTTCAAGCTAGAGTAGCATATAGCGGGTGGAGAGTTTGGGGATCAGCAGATGTTTTTAAAAATGCTTTATTTAGGTGGAATACTGGATTGAATTTCTTTAAGAATAAAACTAAAATGGTCTCAGGTAATCAGGTGGACTTGAATTCTAATGTTGATTTTAAACTTGTACTTCAAGCAGGTATGCAACAGCATTTCTCTTATGATAACTTTTCTTTGAATCTAAATGGTAGTGCTTATTTTAATCATCCTGTAATCAGCCCTGATTATTCTGGAAACATGGTTCTATTGCGGAGTGAAAAAGCTACTTTTATCAATTTAAATTATTTATCATTTGGCTATAACTTTAAAGATCAGATTTCCGATAAAAAACTAAAAGATCTGAATATAAGTCTTGTTGCCAGAAACCTGGTTCTAGATAAAAGATATGTAAATGATGTTATTTTATCTAAAACAGTTGGTATTGCTTTAAATGCTAGCTTTTAAAAGGTAAAAATGTTTTATAGCAAAAAGGGGTGCAGTTTTTTAACTGTATCCCTTTTTAATTTTCGAACAGATTTAAGACCTGTTTTTTGTATTCGTCCAAAATTTCGATTCATTATTCCATAAGGTACTAAAATGTGAAAAATAAAAGGTATTTTAGATTTACGGTAACGTAACCGTTTTGTCTCTTAAAAACAATCTTAATTAACGTACTGCGAATTAATCATCTGGATAAAGGATGAAAGAAACAACAGATCTCAATTGACGGGTACGTAACCGAATAATCTATTATTTAATTAAACAAGCATAATTAACCATACAGTGTAAATCTAAATCCCTAAACAAAATGATGAAAACAAAGAATTTTACTGCAACATGTTTCCTTTTCGGGATTCTATTTGCTTTAATCCCAAGAGTAGGTTATGCCCAGGGGCCTCTAAATGTGAGTGGAAAAGTTGTAGATCGAACTAATCAAATTACTTTGCCAGGTGTAAGTATAAAAATAAAAGGAAGCAGTGGCGGTACGTCCAGCGATGTGAACGGAAATTTTCAGATTGCTACAAAATCAACCGATACCTTAGTTTTTTCTTTTATCGGATATCAAAGTAAACAGGTTGGTGTAAATAACCAAACCGATTTAACAGTTCAACTAGAACCCGAATCGAGTAATTTAAATGAGGTTGTGGTAGTAGGTTATGGAACTCAACGTAGGAAAGACATGACAGGAGCGGTATCTTCCATTAAGTCAGAAGATTTGGTAAAGGTAGCTACGCCAAGTTTTACATCTGCTATTCAGGGTAAAATACCTGGTGTATATGTCTCACAAACTTCAGGCGCTCCAGGAGGCTCTTCTTCCGTACGGATCAGAGGCGTTGGTACAACTGGAGGTAACCAACCTTTATATGTGGTTGATGGTTTTCCAATAAGTAGTGGAAGTATGGGAACTGGTCGGAGTTCAGATAAAGTTGATGGCTTATCTGTTATTAATCCTAATGATATCGAATCTATCGAAGTGTTGAAGGATGCAGCATCAGCGGCGATTTATGGCTCAAGGGCGGCGAATGGAGTTATTTTAGTGACCACTAAAAGAGGTAAAGAGGGGCAGGCAAAAGTTAATTTTAACTCTTCACTTGGTATGGCTCAGCTGTGGAAAAAACCTGAGTTTTTAAATGCGGAACAATTTGCAACCTTAGCGAATGAACTTTATACCAATTCAAATATGACGCCCAATCCTGAATGGGCAAATCCTGCTTCTTTTGGAGAAGGTACAAATTGGATTGATCAGGTTTTTAGAAATGCTCCAGTTCAAAATTATGATTTTAGTGCTTCTGGAGGTACAAAGAAATTAAAAGCTGCCGTTTCTCTGGGCTTTCTGGATCAGGAAGGAACCATGATTGAAACAAACTATAAACGCTATACAGGTAGATTTACAGCAGATTTAGCAGCAAGTGATCAATTGTCATTTGGTGGTTCCCTTGCTTATACCATCACACAATCGCAAGGTCAGCAGAACCAGGTAATGAATTATGGTATTTTTAACCTGGCACAGCAATTTTATCCTACGCTTGGTCCTGATGCAGTCATCAATGGTTCTTCCGCTTATTATACCACACAGGGAGATAATCCAGTGCTTCGGGCAAGGTCAATGGACAATCGTTTAAAAAATTCAAGGGTTTTCGGAAATGTGTTTGGTGCTTATGAAATTATCCCTGGATTGAAATTCAGGACAAGTTTGGGTATTGACAACGATAACAATAGAAATACTTCCTGGGAGCCTACCGCAGAACGTGGACATTATAGAAATCTTCAGGCTTATTTAAGTGAAACTGCAGCTGTTGATTTAACCTGGTTAATTGAGAATACACTTTCCTTTAACAAAATTATTGACAAGCATAATATATCGGCTGTTGTTGGACAAACTGCACAAAAAAGTGAAACTGACTGGATTACTGCTGTGGGGAGGGAATTTTCTAATGAGCAATTACAAGTTATTAATGGTAGTAAAACAGATTTGCGAGAAGCAAGTGGTACAAGAGGCGATTATGCCCTGGCTTCTTATCTGGCACGTGTAAATTATAGTTTTAATGATCGTTATTTATTTTCGGTAAGTATCAGAAGAGATGGTTCCTCTAATTTTGGGCCAAATAATAAATGGGGTAATTTCCCATCGGTATCTGCAGGGTGGAACATTTCAGAAGAAAATTTCCTTAAAAAAGTATCTTTTATTAATGCATTGAAAATTAGAGGTAGCTGGGGACAATTGGGTAATGATGCCATAGGTGCCTTCGGTTATTTAAACACCATTAGAAGTGGAACTGCAAGTGATAACTATGTGTTCGGACCAAACCAGGATTTAATTTTAGGAGCCTCTATGTCGAGACCGGGGAACCCTAATTTAAAATGGGAAACTACAGAACAAACAAATATTGGTATAGATGCCTCTTTATTTAATAATTCGGTTTACCTGACAGCCGATTATTATGTTAAGAACACAAAGGATATGTTAGTTAACCTTCCCGTTTCTTATGAAGCTGGTTTTACTACAGCTCCATCTGTAAATGGAGGGGCGGTACAAAACAAAGGTTTTGAATTATTGCTTGGTTACAAAACTGAAGTAGGAGGATTGAAAATTGATGTCAATGGAAATATTTCAACGTTAACCAATGTGGTAACTAGTTTAGGTGTGGGCAGACCAATCAACGGACCAACAATTAACTTTACCAGTATGAGCTCTTCTTATACGGAAGTTGGCCAGCCAATAGGATATTATAGAGGTTATGTGGTAGATGGAATTTATCAGACTAATCAAGAAGTCAATAAAACTTTGCAGCCTAATGCAGTAGCGGGAGATTTTAAGTTTAAAGACATCAATGGCGATAATATTCTATCTGACCTTGATAAAGTGAAATTGGGGACACCATGGCCGGAAATCATGTATGGAATGAACCTGGATTTATCTTATAAAGGGTTTGATTTAAACATATTACTACAGGGTGTAGCCGGAAATGAGATCTTCCATTCTAATAAGTTTTCTATCTATCCAATGAAGTATTTTGGTGGGACAGGAGTTGTGAACAGCTCTATAAATGTTTTAGAAAGGTGGACACCGGGAAGCGGTAAAAATGAAATCCCAGCATTGAAATATGTGGACGCCAATGGGAATTATGCAAATGCTTCTTCTTTTTATGTGGAAAAAGGCGATTATATGAGAGTTAGGAATATTGTTTTGGGTTATAGTTTACCTTCCTCTGTCTTTAACAAATTAAAGTCCTTTAAGAGCCTGAGGTTTTATGTAAGTGCTCAAAACCTGTTCACTTTCACTTCATATTCCGGATTTGACCCTGAAGTCGGTAGTACAAACCCGATTAGGGCAGGAGTTGACGATGGTGTTTACCCAATGCCAAGAACTTTCACCGCAGGTATTAATCTTACGCTATAATATTCAAAAATAATCTTAACGAAAATGAAAACAGGATTTAAATATATAATGCTTTTTATAAGCATAGGCATTTTTTCTTCATGTACCAAAGACTTTCTAACCTTAACACCTAAGGATCAGTTAACGGATGCTAATTTTTTTCAAACTGAAAAAGATGCTCAATCAGCCCTTACCGGTGTTTATGGACAATTACAGCCTAATGAAACTTATGGTGTATCTATAGATGCTGCCGATATTGAGTGGGCTATGAGTGGTGATTTGTATGAAATGGACGGATCTGCAGCGAGGATTGAAATCCATTCCCTGAACTTGCCTGCCAGCAATACAAAAATAAGAGATGTGTACAGTCAAACCTACATTGGAATAAGTCGTGCTAATTTAACGATCTCCAGAGTAAGTAAAATGGAGGGTTTAGCTGATGACGTGAAAGCAAAAATTGTTGCTCAGGCAAAATTTTTAAGGGCTATCTATTATTATCGCCTGGTGAACTATTTCGGTGGTGTTCCTTTAGTGCTGGATGAGCTTGATGCTTCTTCAAACATGGAAATTCCGAGAGCCAGTGCTAAGGATATCTGGGTGCAGGTAGAGAAAGACTTAAATGATGCAATTGCTGTTTTACCTCCAACCTGGCAGGGAAAGGACTTAGGGCGTGCTACCAAAGGTGCGGCTTTAGGTTTTTTAGTGAAAGCTTATTTATGGCAGGAGAAATGGCCCGACGCTGTTAAGGCAAGTGAGGATATCAATGATTTAAAAATCTATGATATTGTACCGAATTTCAGAGATGTATTTTTGGAAACTAATGAAGGAAATGAAGAAATGCTTTTCGCAACTCAGTTTCGTGGAGGAAATGATGGCGAGGGTAGTAACATTGTTTACAGAACAGCACCTCGTGGAGCTCCATCTCAATTTACAGGTTCCGGAGCATGGAGTAATTTTGTTCCACAGGCACATTGGGTAGAAGCATTTGAAAAGGATCAGACTGGCAGAATCAAAGATGATCGTTATTGGAGAGCTATCATTGGTCCAGGAGAACCTCATCAGGATATGGCAGCGTTTGTAATGCCTGTTAATGTTCCTGCCGGTTGGTCTAAATCGGGTTATATTCTCACTAAATATTGGCAAAAAGCAACTATTGGAAATTCTGGCGTAAATGCACCTGTATTGCGCTATGCCGAGGTGGTATTGAATTACGCTGAAGCTTTAAATGAAGTGGGTCGCAGTCAGGATGCCATGATTGAAGTGAATCGTATCCGTAAGCGTGCTAAATTAGATCCAAAACCACTTACCTTGGGTAAAGACGATGTTCTTGATGCTATATTTTATGAAAGAAGAATGGAATTTATCTGGGAATCTGCTGGTGCTTTCTCTGATTTAAATCGCAGAGGTCGTTTCCTGGACTTTATTCGTGACAACAGACCCAATTATTCAACCTTAGATGTGGCGAATAAACCATGGCTTCAAACTAAGCCTATACGTTTGCCAATTCCACGGGAGGCATGGGAAAGAAATAGAGCCCTTGAACAAAATCCTGGGTATACTTTCTAGAATCCATTGCTAATAAAAACGGTCAAGTAAAACCATGTTCTACTTGACCGTTCATTAAGCCGATTCACTTAGGCTTATTCTTTCTTAGTATCTGTATGCTTCAGGTTTAAACGGACCTTCAACAGGAACACCAATATAGTCTGCTTGATGCTGATCTAATACATCCAGTTCAACACCAATTTTAGCCAGGTGTAAACGTGCAACTTTCTCATCTAAATATTTAGGAAGAACATATACTTTGTTCTCATATTTATCAGTGTTTGTCCACAATTCCAATTGCGCTAATGTTTGGTTTGTAAATGAGTTAGACATTACAAAGCTTGGGTGACCAGTTGCACAGCCTAAGTTTACCAAACGGCCTTCAGCCAATAAGATGATATCTTTGCCGTCGATAGTATACTTATCAACCTGAGGTTTGATCTCTACTTTAGTATCACCATAGTTTTTATTTAACCAGGCAACATCAATCTCATTATCAAAGTGACCAATATTACAAACGATAGCTTTGTCTTTCATGGTTTTGAAGTGTTCAGCACGAACGATGTCACAGTTACCAGTAGTGGTTACAATGATATCAGCTTCTTTAACAGCTGTAGCAAATTTCTTTACTTCATATCCTTCCATTGCAGCTTGTAATGCACAGATCGGGTCAATTTCAGAAACAATAACACGTACACCTTGTGAACTTAAAGATTCTGCAGAACCTTTACCAACATCACCATAACCTGCAACAACAGCAACTTTACCAGCCATCATTACGTCAGTTGCACGACGGATCGCATCAACTAATGACTCACGACAACCATATTTGTTGTCAAATTTAGATTTAGTAACAGAATCGTTTACATTAATTGCAGGTAAGTGCAATGTGCCATTTTTCATGCGCTCATATAAACGGTGTACTCCTGTAGTCGTTTCTTCAGATAAACCTTTAATCGCTGGAATCAGCTCAGGGAATTTGTCGAACACCATATTAGTTAAATCGCCGCCATCATCAAGAATCATGTTTAATGGCTGACGCTCTGGTCCGAAGTGTAAAGTTTGTTCAATACACCAGTCGAAGCTCTCTTCGTCTAACCCCTTCCAGGCATAAACCTGAATACCTGCAGCAGCAATTGCAGCAGCGGCATGATCTTGTGTGGAGAAGATATTACATGAAGACCAGGTTACTTCAGCACCTAGTTCTACCAATGTTTCGATTAAAACCGCAGTTTGGATGGTCATGTGTAAACATCCTGCAATGCGTGCACCTTTTAAAGGTTTTGATGGTCCGAATTCTTCGCGTAATGACATCAATCCTGGCATTTCTGCCTCTGCCAATCCGATTTCTTTGCGGCCCCATTCTGCCAGTGAAATGTCCTTAACTTTGTAAGGAACGTAAGTTGTCTCTACTGATGACATATTATTATTTTTTAAGTTTATGAAATCCAAGTTGTTCTAGAACGGGATTTCGTTATGCAAAAGTATGGAATAATCTGATCCTAAAGTAATTTAACGGTAAAAACTAAAGCATAAAGCTGATAACCTTTGATGCTAACTACAAGTGCTGTACATTTGTATATTGAAATAGAAATTAATAAAGAACTAAAGTATATGTATCCAGAATATTTAGTAGAACCGATGCGTGCAGAACTTACTAAAGTAGGTTTTGAAGAATTAAAAACTGCAGAAGATGTGGACAATGCCATCACTGGCAAGGGAACTGTCTTCGTAGTTGTAAACTCTGTATGTGGCTGTGCTGCTGCTAATGCACGTCCGGCAGCGAGACTGGCCGCAGCTAACGAAAAACATCCTGATAAGCTGGTAACAGTATTTGCAGGGATGGAAAAAGAAGCAGTTGATAGAGCAAGAGGGTATATGATGCCTTTTCCACCATCATCACCAGCAATGGCTTTGTTTAAAGATGGTAAATTGGTTCATATGATTGAACGTCATCAAATTGAAGGGCGTCCCGCTCAAATGATCGCTGATAGCTTAATTGGAGCATTTGATCAATACTGCTAATCACAAAAAATAATGACTGGGGCTATCTGAAAAGGTAGCCCTTCTGTTTTTGTTTACTTTTCGGAAATATGGTATAGTACTTTTCTATACAGTTCATCCGGTAAAAATGGTTTGATCACTATGTCATCAATTCCCGCTGCAAACACCCTGTCCTCTATTTCATCAGGCAGGTTTGCAGTTAGTGCAACAATAGGCAAGGTAACACCATTCTGTCGCATTTGCATGCTTGATTTATAGCCGTCCATTACAGGCATGTGCAAATCCATCAATATCAATTTATGCCTGTTTACATCTAATTTATCTAAAGCTTCCTGCCCATTCAATGCAACCTCGATTGTTGCTCCCCAACGTTCCAGATATCTTTGAGCCACTAATACATTCATCAGATTGTCTTCAACAAGCAGGATATGTATTCCTGAAAGAGGTTTGTCACTTTCTGTTGGTAAAAGTTCTTGTTTTTTATGTTCAAGGGTCTTATGGCTTTTTTCAAAAGTCTGTACAAAATAGAACGTAGAACCTTTGCCTACGGTACTAATTACATTTAATGATGAGTTCTGTAATTCAAGTATTCTTTTACAGATAGACAATCCTAAACCTGTACCTCCAAAACCTCTGGAGGTGGAGGAGTCAGCTTGAGTAAACCGTTCGAAAATAATCTTCTGTTTATCTTTAGAAATGCCTATCCCTGTGTCTTTTACTTCAATAGTTAAGGTGACAAATGTTTCTGTTTGTGTGGTTAGATTTACCGCCACTTGTACAAAGCCTTGATTGGTAAATTTTATAGCATTATGAACAAGATTTGTCATCACTTGTGATAATCGGGTAGGGTCACCAAGTAATTTATTGTTCAATCTCTGATCTACATGAAGCATCAGGCCAATTCCTTTATCATTGGCTGCACTTTGCATTCCGGAAACAATGTTACCTGCAATGGAGGCTACATCCATTTCAATTCTTTCGAAGGTAACTTTCCCTGCTTCAATCTTATTCAGATCTAAAATGTCATTAACAATAGAGAGAAGGTTGTTTGCTGAAAAAAGCATCACATCAAGCTGCTCTTTCTGATCGTTTCTCGGGGTGTTTTTTAGCAAAAGATGGCTCATCCCAATCACGGCATTTAGCGGAGTTCTGATTTCATGGCTCATGGTGCTTAAAAACTCACTTTTTGCCCTGAGTCCTTCCTCTGCTTCAATTCTAGACTTCTTGAGATCAAAAGATACTCTGTGAGATAAGATGAGTGATTGAAGAAAGAAAAAACTAATGTATAACACAAAACACAATAGTTGGAATGTTGGAATGAATGACCAATAATTAAGTAAAGTAATTGCAAAGACAGGCATTAATGCAATCGTACTTAATAGCGTGTAAATTGCTCCTGGTCTTTTTCTTTTGTAGGCAATGATATATACATAAGGTATATAAATCAAGCAAGAAGTCATTACGATCAGGAATGGATTGGTTAGCTGCGAAAAGTAATACGGCGATATTATCATACTTGCAACGGAGAAGCCGAAACACAATGATCCAATAGCCCATATAATTATTTTATTTACTTCGCCTGGATATAGGTATCTGGTATATAAAGTAAATAGACTAATTCCTAAAAATAGACTCAAATATTCAAGCCGGATCATTAGGTCCCAACTTACATCTGGAAGTATTGTATGCAGTACATAATTGTCTGTTCCTGCTACTCTATAACTATACACTATAGAGAATAGAGCGAACAATAAAATGGGCTTGTCTCTGTTACCCATCAGGTATAATCCTAAGAAGAAAAGACCACCCATAATCAGGCATCCTGTCAATAAAAGATCAATGGCCTCGGTTTGTTTTCTGTCTAAAATAACCTTATCCTTATTGCCAATCCAGATGTTTTTCTTAATCCCCGCCTTTCTATGGGTAAAGTTTGAAACCTGCAATACGAGGTTTAATGTATCTGCGCCACCTGGCACATCTATTGTTTTATGTTCCCAATATGGAATGAAGTTATCGGCAACAGTACTAACTTTTCCATTTTTTCCCACTAAACGCCCATTCACGTATAGTTTGTATGCTGAATAAACATCTGGCATAGCAATTTTTAAAGACTGTCGTGATTTTGGTAATATAACTTTGACAGAATAAGTACCATAACCAAATGCAGGTAAGCTTTTCCCATTTTTTTTATCTGTCCAGCTGTAAGGAAAGTCTACCAGTTCAGCATTACCATTTTCTATATTTTTAGGATCTAACAGTTGGTTCCAGTAAAATAACCATTCGCCCTTAAGAGGGATTTTGTTCTCTAAATTTTGTTCGCGAAGATCTATTACCCCATTTTTTGCGACAGGGATTTCTACATTAGAATTTGCAAATACACAACTTGTAAAGCAGCATAGCATTAGCCATACGCTATAAAAACACTTACTTAACTCCATTAAGAATATTAAAATACTTAATTAACGGTGTAGGGTTAATCGATTAATGATTTTAATTTTTGCGCTAATATATGTTAATTAACAAGTTAATAGCAAAAAATTAGAAGTCCTTATTTAATAATTTTTCTAATTCTCCGAATGAAACATTCATTCGCACTCTTCCTTGTTTGGCATAGGCAATTTCTCCTGTCTCTTCTGAAATTATAACTGCTACAGCATCAGCGGTTTCTGAAATGCCTATACCTGCACGATGGCGGAGGCCAAATTGCGGAGGTAGTTTATCATTATCAGTTAGAGGAAGAATGCAGCTGGCACTTTTAATTTTATTTTCTGCAATAACTACAGCACCATCATGAAGTGGACTGTACTTTTGAAAAATACTTTCAAGTAATCGTTTTGATATTTTAGAATCGATTAGCTCGCAGCTATTCGCAAATAGCTGATCATCATAGAACTTAACAAATACAATCAAAGCACCTGTTCTGGTCTTTTTCATGCTTTTACAAGCATCAATGATAGGTTTAATTCTGATCAGGTTATTTTGTTCAATATTCTTGCTGCCAAATAAATAACCCCACCAGGCTTTGTTTTGTTGTAAAAATGTATTTTTTCCAATTAATAGGAGGAATCGCCTGATTTCCGGTTGGAATATAACAATCAAGGCAATAATCCCTACATTCATGAACTGATTTAGGATATTCGAAAGCAGCTTCATGTTAAGGGCAGCAACAACCCAGTATATTACCAGGATAATAACCATTCCCAATAATAGGTTTACAGCCAGCGTGTTTTTAATCAGGTTGTAAATGTAATATATGATCAGTGCAACCAGAATGATATCTACTGCATCTGTAACTGTTATTTTTAAGAAATCAAATTCTAATGTTTTCACCTGTGTTTTATTATGCTGTCTATAAAATCAGCTTTATTTTCTTAATGCCAAGTTAGGAAATTTAGCCATATTATTGGTGTTGCATCTTTGTAACCAATGCAATGCATTCTACTGCTGCTTTTACATCATGGACTCTTAAAATATTGGCCCCTTTTAATAGCGCGATGGTGTTTAGGGTTGTTGTTCCATTTAATGCTTGTTCCGGGCCACCACCAAGGAATTTATAAATCATTGATTTTCTTGATAATCCGGCAAGAACAGGAAGTTCAAGGATATCAAGGTCAGTCATGTGCTTTAATACTTCGTAATTCTGTTCAAGGGTTTTTGCAAAACCAAATCCTGGATCCAGAATAATATCGTTCACTCCTGATTTTTTTAATTCATCCACTTTAACCGAAAAATAACTAATCATATTCAGCATCAAATGATCATAATCTGTATGCTGTTGCATGGTTTGTGGTGTCCCTCTCATATGCATCATAATATATGGAACTTTTAAATCTGCTACAGTCTGAAACATAGCTTCATCCATATTACCAGCAGCAATATCATTTATAATATGTGCCCCTGCTTCAATTGCATAACGGGCTACTTCAGCGCGAAAAGTGTCAATCGAAATCAAGACATCTGGATAGTTTTTTGCAATGGACTCCATTACGGGCACAATCCTGTCAATTTCTTGTTGTGCGGTCACATCAATTGCACCTGGTCTAGAAGAATATGCCCCAATATCTATGAATTTACCGCCTTCACTGATTATGGTTTCAGCGCGTTGTAAAGCCAGTTCTAATGAACTGATACGGCTATTGCTGTAAAATGAATCATCGGTAAGATTAAGTATTCCCATCACAGATGGACTGCTCAAATCAACGATTCGGCCTTTAACGTTTAGTGTGGTCTTTCGGTTTAAAAATGTATCTTTAGCCATTGTTTTAATGCAAACTTAGATAAAAAAGGACTGGTATTAAAACGGGTTTTAACTTATTATATTAATTGTTTTGGCAACAAATACATCTCAGGAATTCGACGCTGTTATAGCGGTTTGTAAATCGCTTTTTTTAAAGAAAACAAAAGATTATGGTACGGCATGGCGCATATTAAGACCAGCGTCTATTACTGACCAGATTTTTATCAAAGCTCAGCGCATTCGTACGTTGGAAGAAAAGAAAATCTCTAAAGTAGGGGAAGGAATTATTCCTGAATATATCGGCATTATAAATTATTGTATAATAGCAATGATGCAACTGGAACTGAATGAAAGTGACCCGCTGGAAATGGAATTGAAAGCGGTGGAAGCAAAATATGAGGAACTGGTAAACGAAAACAAGGAACTTATGTTCAATAAAAACCACGATTATGGAGAAGCATGGCGGGATATGAGGATTAGCTCATTAACGGACCTCATCCTGATGAAGGTATTTAGAGTGAAACAGATTGAAGATAATATGGGACAAACAATTGCGTCTGAAGGGGTGAAAGCGAATTATCAGGATATGCTGAATTATTCAGTGTTTGCATTGATTAAATTGGAAGTACAGTAATGAAGAAGATCGCGTTAAACTTTTCAAGGATATTTGTTGGGATCCTTTTTATATTCTCGGGATTAATTAAAGCTAATGATCCACTTGGTTTCGGTTACAAATTGCAGGAGTATTTTGAGGTATTCCGCATGTCGTTCCTGGGCGAATTTGCTACAGGTATTGCTGTATTACTTTGTGTATTGGAGATTGTACTTGGCGCTTTACTGCTATTTGGCTTTTGGAGTAAAAAGGTTACAGGCGGATTATTGCTTGTAATTATATTTTTTACTTTTTTAACTTTTGTATCTGCTGCATTTAAAGTGGTGACTTCTTGTGGTTGTTTTGGGGATGCTATTCCTTTAACTCCATGGCAGTCGTTTTCTAAAGATCTGGTTTTACTGGTCCTGATCATTTATCTGTTTATGCAACATAAGTTGATCAAGCCGCTTACAGAAAATTCTAAGTTACAATCTGCATTATTAATTATTGTGACGCTGGCATCAACATTATTTGGTATCTACACCTATAGTACACTTCCAGTTATTGACTTCTTACCTTATAAAGTTGGAGCAAATCTACCTCAATTGATGAAAATTCCTGAAGGAGAAAAAGGGGATGAGTATGCAATCATGTATAACATGCACAACAAAACAACTAATGAGAAAAAGGTGATGAGCGATAAAGATTACCTGAAAACCGAAATCTGGAAAGATGAAAAATGGGAGATTGTAGGTGAACCAGAGAAAGTACTTGTAAAAAAAGGATATACGCCTAAAATTATGGACTTGATGATTAGTGATGCATCGGGAACAGATTATACCAAGGAATTGATAGAAAATCCATATTACAACCTGGTTATAGTAGCCTATAATCTTAAGGATGTAAATGAGAATGCTATTGCTAAGATTAATGCAATTGCTTTAAATGCAACGGAACAATTTAATATCAGAACGGTTTTACTTACTTCAAATTCAGCGAGTGATGCTGATGAGTTTAGTAAACGGATGAAGTTGTTTGCAGAGGTTTTTTATGCTGATGCAGTACCATTAAAGAGCATGGTTAGATCAAATCCTGGAGTGTTGTTGCTTAAAAATGGTGTAGTTATCAATAAATGGCATTTCAATACGATGCCAACTTTTGATAAATTGACTGATCAATATTTTAGTAAATAAATATGCTGCAATACGCCATTAAAAAGATCTTGTATGGATTTGCCGTAATGGCTGGCGTAATTGTAGTGGTGTTTATTTTGTTTAACATCCTGCCGGGTGATCCGGCAAGGATGACAATGGGACAACGGGCTGATGTTTCTTCTCTTGAGGCAGTAAGAAAGGAGTTTGGACTAGATAAGTCTAAGCCTACGCAGTTCTTTCTTTATCTTAATGATCTTTCTCCGATTGGTTATCATGAAGATACTGTAACCGATAAGGAGAAATACAACTATTTAAAGCTGATTGCTGTTGGCGATCATGTACTGGCCCTTAAATGGCCTTACCTAAGGAGATCTTATCAAACGAAAAGGGATGTTACAACTATTCTTTCTGAGACGGTTCCCAATACCTTTATCCTGGCTTTTACTGCAATGGTATTTGCAACGGTTATAGGTGTCTTTTTAGGCGTAATATCAGCAGTAAATAAGGATACCTGGATTGATAAAGCGGCCAACTCCTTTGCTATATTAGGAATTTCAGCACCTTCTTTTTTTGCAGGAATTATCATAGCCTGGCTTTTTGGTTTTGTTTTAAGTGATTATACAGGTCTTAATATGTCAGGTAGTCTGTATAGTTATGATCCATTTAAAGGAGAAATTATGACCTGGAAAAACTTATGGCTTCCCATGGTTACACTAGGCTTAAGGCCACTAGCAATTATAGTGCAGTTAACGCGTAGTGCTATGTTAGATGTGCTGGCTCAGGATTATATCCGAACGGCCAAGGCGAAAGGCTTGAGCCGTAACGTAATTATTTATAAACATGCATTAAAAAATGCTTTGAATCCTGTTATTACAGCTATATCAGGTTGGTTTGCTTCTTTATTGGCAGGGTCATTTTTTGTAGAATACATTTTTGGCTATAACGGACTTGGGCGTACTACTGTAAATGCACTGGAAATGTCTGATTTTCCTGTTGTTATGGGCTCTATTCTTTTTATAGCCTTTATATTTGTGATAATTAATATTTTGGTTGATATATTATATGCCTTTGCAGATCCAAGGGTAAAACTTGCATAAATGATGAGAATATTTCTGATAGGCTTTATGGGCTGCGGGAAAAGTACAATGGGCAAAAAGCTTGCTCAAAAGTTGGGGTATACATTTGTTGATCTTGATCATGAGATAGAAAAAAGTCTTGGAAGCACAATAGGTGCATATTTTGCTAGTCATGGTGAGGATGCATTCAGGGAATTGGAAAGTGAAACGTTAAAGACTTTTGATTATCCGGCGAATGCTGTAATAGCAACAGGTGGTGGGGCTCCTTGCTTTTTCGATAACATGGACTGGATGAATGAAAATGGCTTATCCTTATACATAGAAATGTCTCCTGCAGCCTTAGCAAAGCGCCTGGAAAGTGGAAAAGATAAACGGCCATTGCTTAAAGATCTGACTGAAGCACAGATGATCGAGTTTATTGAGAACAAACTCAATGAACGCAACGTGTTTTATCAACGTGCATTGCTTAAGATAAATGGCATAAACCTCACCGCTGATGCGATGAGGGCAGCAGTTTTAAGCTGGCAATAAAGTCTATGACTAGCTTAATTTATCTATAGATATTTGGTCTTTTCTTCATAGCCTGATCTACGGAGAGCGGACCAGAGCCCACTACCCAGAACAAGACGAGTAGCAATAAAACAAGGATTGAAAGCCATAACTCATTGTTAAGGACTGAGAACCCTCTTGAAAGGTTTACAAAAAATACAGCAATGATCAATATTGGAATCTGTATTACAGCAGCAAAACGCGTAAGTAGGCCAATAGTGATTAAAATACCTCCTACAAGATGTATAAAGCCAACAATATGCAGTCCAAGGCTAGACATTAATCCCGAGAAAGCATAAGTGTTGTTTTGTAATAACATGTCTTGTAATGCAGCTGTATTGCTTACGATGGCAATGCCTTTGCTAAAGATAAGTATGCCTAATACGATGCGTATCACATCAAGCCATTTGGTACGATGAACGTCACCCCAGTGCTCAATTTTTTGAATAACTGTCATATAGAATGCCTTCTTTTTAATGAAGTCCTCTATTAAAGTTAATGAAAAGCTATGAAAAAAACAAGAGTAAATTCTTAATAATTAAGTAATTAAAGTATTTTCCAGGTTAAGTCAGCCTGCTGTTGCAAAACAGAAGAAAATTGCTGTCTTGGGGGCAAATCCAGATAAGGATAGGTTACTTTCGATAAATAAAGTCCCTGTGGATGAGCTGGGGTGATTAGTTCTGGTGTTCTATTTTCGATGAGATAACTTTCAAATTCATCAACGCTCAAAACTCCTTTCCCAATCTTTAACAATTGTCCCATGATAATCCTGATCATTTTACTTAAGAAACGATTGGAGGATATCTGAAAACGAAGGTGATCTCCATTTTCATCTACAGATAAACTTGCAGATCTCACAAAACAGAGGGTATGTTCATATTTATCAGGGCTGGTACAAAAAGCTTTATAATCTTTGTAATTAGGAAGTATTGCAGCAGCTTGTTTCATTTTATCAAAGTCAAGCTTATCTAATAAGTAAAATGAACTCAATCCATTCAGAAATGGATTTTTATAGGTATGCAGGAAATAATCATACGATCGTTGTACAGCATCAAATCGGGCATGCTGTTGTCCATCCATAGGAATGATATCGAAGACCGCAATATTGCCCGGTAAGGATTTATTAATCCTAAACATCAGGTCGAAATCCCAGGGCTGTTCCACATCCATATGGAAAAAGAATTGACTGGCATGAACCTGTGCATCAGTACGGCCGCAACCATTAATAAATATAGGAGTCTTTAATATATCAGTAAGTGCTTTTTCCAAAACACCCTGTACATTCATTATTCCTGGCTGTTTTTGCCATCCACTATAATTTAAACCGTTGTAACCTATGTGAACAAAGTATCTCAATTTCTTTCTATTTTCTTCCTGCCCTTTTGTTCAATTCTTCAATTGGCATATTCATCATTCTACCAATCTGTTTTTTACCTCTGTAGGTAATGACTTTTAACATGGTCGCATCTTTTGGAGGTGTTAATTTTTCCGTATATTTTGGATAAAAGCGATCAGGAAATGAGTTGTCGAAACTGTAGTAAATATCCAATCCTGCAACCTCTGTACTCAAATCAATCAGAAGTTGTTTATCTGCTGATCTGCTGACTTTAAATATAGGGTCATACACACTTGGCGCATATTTCGTTTCCGCTGCGTCCAGACGCTTAAAATGTTGTTCTACTCTGCTGAAAAAGTTTGGCCAGTTTTTTTTAGCCGGAGGAGACCAAACCGATTCTGCAATAGCCATACCTCTTGGCCAGGTCATGTATTCGGCCTGACGGATGTTATACACTTGTTCTGTCCATAAATTTGCCTGGCCTCCTTTAATATATTTAGGATCAACAGACGATGGTACAGGGTCAAACTGGTAAGCTTTGCTTAACCTAAGGGAAGCATAAACACGAGGTTCAGTGATTACGTCAGCTTGCATATAATCGAGGTATGCAAATTCCGTTGGGCTCATTACCACCTCATGCTTATTCCTTGCAGCTTCAATGCCATATTTCATTCCTCGCCAAGCCATAACAGCTGTATTGGGCGACATATTGCCATTCAATATTTCATCCCAGCCTATAAATTTTTTCCCTTTTGATTCAACAATCTTTTGAACGCGCTTTTCAAAATACCCTTGTACCTGATGCATATTCTTCAAACCTTCCTTAAGCATCAGTGCTTTTATGGCTTCATTTTTCTCCCAGAAATTGAAAGGAGCTTCATCTCCACCCATGTGTAGGTATTCGAATGGGAAAAGGGCTGCAACCTGGGTAATAACAGAATCTAAGAACGCATATACTTTTTCATTAGCAGGGCACAGTGTATTGTCTACCAAAGCAGTTGGTGGTGCACCTCTTGACCAGTCCATAATGCGTTCTCCAGAGCGTACCTTATAATTTTCAGCACCAGGCGTGCAGGATAATTCAGGATAAGAGCTGATTGCGGCAAGACTATGACCTGGGACATCTATTTCAGGAAGAACATTAACAAAACGTTCTTTGGCATATTGCACGATCTCTTTAATGTCTTCCTGTGTGTAAAAACCACCGTAATTACGAGGCTCATCAGCCGCAGGAGCTGGGAAAGTTCCAAAATCACCTACTTTTTTTACACTCCATGCGCCTATTTCAGTTAGCTTAGGAAAACCCTTGATTTCTATTCTCCAGCCCTCATCATCAGTTAGATGTAAATGTAAGATGTTGTATTTGTAACGTACCATTGCATCTAAATACTGTTTTACTTCCTCCTTAGTAAAAAAGTGACGGGCAACATCAAACATTAAACCCCTCCAGCCTAAGCGTGGGTAGTCTGTAATCTCAACACAAGGAACTTTCCATTCTGTTAGTTCAGTACTTCTTGTATGCTCTGCCTCGAATGGTTCTTTGCTTTCAATCGCGGCTGGGAACAATTGAAGCAGACTTTGTACACCATAAAACAAACCAGCTGCCTGATTGGCTTTAATAGTGATGTGATTTGGAGTAACCGTCAATTGGTAACCCTCATTGCCAAGCGTGTGATTTATTTTGTCATTTATTAATAAATGTATCTGTGCATTTTCGGATTTGCCACTTACAGAAGTAACAAAGCTGCCGGTAGGAACAGATAGTTTTTCTTGTAAAAAGGTAAGTACCTGATGTGTTTCAGGGGTAGCCGTACATTGAATAATCACATTAGCTGGTAAAACGAAGTATCCTTCCTTTTTAGAAACTTCTACAGGTTCTGGAATAATAGCTATATCCGGTGGTATATTATTTAGCGGATTATTGAACTCTGAAGTACTCGTGATCTGTGGAATTGATGTTTGTCCTAAAACGGAACAGCTAAACAGTAGAAAAAATAGGGCAGAAAGGATATTCTTCATTGATGATGTGTTTTTCGGATGTTATATGCTTAAAACGGCTGCAATTTACCAATTACTTTAGTGCATCCAATACGGTAAATAGTTTCTTATTTATTCCTGAACCTGAATAATTATTGACATTGATTACAATAATGTATTTATTTCCTGCTGTGCTGGTATAGTATCCTGCAAATGCTGAAACATTGTTTATCGTTCCACTTTTAATTTTCATGCCATTATATTCTGGAAAAGCTTTGTAATAATCGCCAAACCAGTTTTCTTTTTGAGCCTGAAATAACACGTCTGCTACAGCCAGGGTTGTTATCCGGTTTGCTGGTGAAAGACCACTTCCATCAATTATATTCAGTGCATTTTTGTCAATTCCTTTTGCAGCCCAGAACTTCAGTTCTGTATCTACGCCATCAGCTGTACTGGCCGTTTTTCCTGATTTTAATGCAAGGGTTTTCAACATGGTCTCCCCATATAGGTTAACACTCTTTTTTAAAAACCAATAAGTAATTTCCGATAAGGTAGGAGAGGTAATGGTACTGATTTTCTGAGTAATGTTTGCTATGTCCTGTCCATTTAAAGCCATGATTCTTGTTGTTGTAACAGGTTGTGTACTTACAATTCCTAAAAGCTTTAAAGTATCCTGCAATCTATAGGCACAATCATAAGCAGGATCTGGGATCGCACCAGAAATGCTACTTTTACGGATTCCAATGCCCCAGGTTCCTCTTAAATAAGCGGTGTTTCCGTAAGGGGGTAAAAATAAATAAGCATTATCACCACTACCCGAAACTCCTGTTTTTAACTCATTCCTCAGTTTTAAATAGGGCATTTCTGGAACTGTTTTTATCATTGTGGCTTCATCCCCCTGTCTTGAACCTGCTTTTAAATGGATGTCAAATTGATTTTCACGCCATGATAATCCTGAAGTGCCTGCTCCGTAGTAATTGCCCATGTCCTGCCAGGTCCAGCCCTCAGGAGTAGTCTGGGTTCCAAAAATTCGATCGTCTCCAATAACGGCTCCCTCTATTCTTTTAATCCCAGTCTTTTTTACTGCATTAACCCATTCGGTTAAAACAACATTTTCTTTATTCTGATAGCGATCGGAACCTAAAGTTGGATCACCACTTCCAATGATAACCAGGTTGCCTTTTAAAATACCATCATTTGTAATATTACCAGTGTAGGCCAATGTCGTCTGATATTGAAAATCTTTTCCCAGAATACTTAGAGCGGTCGCAGCAGTTATTACTTTTAAGGTTGAAGCAGTAGCTAGACCTATTTGTTCATTCTTTACAAAAAGGGGGGTACCAGTATTGGCATCCAAAACACAAAGTGATGAAATGGCATATTTTGTCTGCGGGTCTGATTGAAAGGTGTTGTAAGCTTTTTCCAGTTTCTGTATTGGAGTTTGTGCGATAGCGAAACTGCCGATGAAGAACAGGATTAAAAGAGATGGAATAGATCTTTTAGACATAAGCTTTTAAAATTAAAACGGCCATCATGCTGATTTGTTATCAGGATGATGGCCGTTAATATGAATTGGTTTTAATTGAATTAAACCAGTTTGTTATTTACCAGGTATTCTGCAATCTGAACTGCATTTGTTGCAGCACCTTTACGCAGGTTGTCTGCTACAATCCACATATTCAATGTATTTGGTAATGACTCATCACGTCTTATTCTTCCAACAAAAACCTCATCTTTCTCGTGTGCATCTTTTGGCATTGGATATTTAAGGTTCGCCGGATCATCAACTACGATGATACCTTGTGTAGCTGCCAGTAATTCTTTTACTTCAGTTACATCGAAATCATTTTCAAACTCAATGTTCACTGATTCAGAGTGACCTCCCATTACAGGAATACGTACTGTAGTTGCTGTAACTTTAATACTGTTATCACTCATGATTTTCTGAGTTTCCAATATCATTTTCATTTCCTCTTTAGTATATCCATTATCCTGGAATACATCAATCTGAGGAATTACATTTAAATCGATAGGGTAAGCGTAAGCCATAGGGCCATCAGTAATACCTTTACGCTCATTCATCATCTGTTCAACAGCCTTTACACCTGTGCCTGTAACAGATTGGTAAGTTGAAACTACTACACGTTTAATTTTGTATTTATCATGAAGTGGTTTTAAGGCCACTACCATTTGAATCGTTGAACAGTTAGGGTTTGCAATGATTTTATCATCGGCAGATAACTCATGTGCATTTACTTCAGGGACTACCAGCTTTTTCGACGGATCCATGCGCCATGCAGATGAATTGTCGATTACTGTAGTGCCAACTTCAGCGAAGCGAGGTGCTTCAGCTAATGATGTACTACCACCTGCAGAAAACAACGCAATATCAGGTCTCATCGAAATCGCAGTATCCATGTTTACAACAGCATACTTCTTACCCTTGAACGTGATTTCCTTACCAACACTCTTCTCAGAGGCTACAGGGATCAATTCAGTTAACGGGAAGTTACGCTCTTCTAATACTTTTAACATTACGGTGCCTACCAGGCCGGTGGCTCCAACTACTGCAATCTTCATTTTTTCTAATTAGTTGTTTTACTTGTTTTTAATTATTTATCAATTGTATTTTATGGTGAAATAATAAGTCCCCAAATATGGGCATTTTTTTACTCATAAAAAAAGGGATTGGCTTTTAGTAACCAATCCCTTATAATTTAATAAGCTATTTCTTATTTTATCAGTTCTCGGTTTACATAATCGAAGCTTTCCTTAATGCTTACAAACGGATCCTTCTTAAAATTCTCCTGCTCCACAATCAGATGCTCAAGACCAGATTGCTTTGCATGTGCATAAATGCTCTTAAAGTCGATAGTACCAGTGCCCACCTCAGTATTTAGTGCATGATTAGCTTTGTCCATATCTTTAACATGCCACATTACAAAACGTCCCGGATACTTATTGAAAAATGTAACAGGATCATTTCCTGAACGTACTATCCAGTAAAGGTCCATTTCAAAATTGATCAGGTTTTTATCTGTACCATTCAGCATAATTTCGTAACCTGTAGTTCCTCCTTCATGCTTATGTAACTCAAAATCATGGTTATGATAAGCTAATTTCATTCCCGCCTGTTTTACCAATTCTGCAGCTTCATTTAAGCGAGCTGTAATTTTCTTATAATCTTCAAGAGTTTTTCTTATCGGTTCACTCATCCATGCCACAGTAAAGTAGTGATTGTCAACTGCAGCAGCTCCTTCTATTAAAGGTTTTAGTAATTCTTTATCACCACTGGTAATGAAATTATCAATAACAAAGTGACCACTAGGTGAAGTTAAGCCATTCGCTTTAAGTAAATTTTTAAATGACTTTGCATCAAGCCCCCAATAGCCAGCCTCTTTAGAATAGCTGTAAGTTTCTACTTCTTTATACCCTGCATTGGCAATTTTTTCAATTACTCCTTTTACATCATGAGGAATTTGCTCCCTAAGTGAATACAACTGTAAGCCTACATTTCTTTTAGCTGTAGCTGCAGTACATGCAAAGGATGGAAGAAAAATTGCTCCTGCTGCCGCAAGACCAGCATGTTTAATGAATGTTCTTCTTGAGTTCATATTGATTTAATTTAAACGTCGCAAATATTTACGGCATCTCTAAGTGATTTAATTTTATCTGAATATTTGGGAATAAATTCTTGTGCTACATAGCCTTTAAATCCCGTAGCAAGAATTGCCCTTATAATAGCAGGATAAAATAATTCCTGAGTATCATCAATTTCATTTCTTCCGGGCACTCCAGCTGTATGATAATGTGAGATGTAAGGATGAAAGGTCTGAATATTACTGATCACATTGCCTTCATCAATCTGCATGTGATAAATATCGAACAGCAACTTGAAATTTTCTGATCCAAGTCTTTTTGCCAGTTCAGCACCCCAAGCTGTATGGTCGCATTGATAATCCTTATGGTTTACTTTGCTGTTCAGTAATTCCATCACTAGTACAACACCATGTTTTTCTGCTAGAGGCATTATTTGCTTCAAACCATCAACACAGTTTTTAAGCCCTGTTTCATCATCTTTACCACGTCTGTTACCACTAAAGCAGATCAGTTGAGTATAGCCTGCTTCAGCAACTTTAGGAATCATTTCCGTATAGTTTTTAATCAATGTTGGATGAAACTTAGGATCATTCCATCCGTCCACCAAATTAATCTCAGCTCCATTACACATAGAAGAATAAAGGCCATGCTTTTTTAAAGTTGGCCAGTCTTTAGGGCCCACAAGGTCAATCGCTTTGATGCCAATCTTTTTCGCCTCAATACACAGTTCATCCAAACTCAATTTTCCAAAACACCAGCGACATACTGAATGATTTACGTTTCCTTTTAGCTTATTGGACTCTGATTGTTGCAGTGCAAAAGCAGGTATTGTTGCCGAAACGCCTAATGCAGCGGTTCCGGCAACAATATTCTTTAACACAGTTCTTCTGCTTAGATCTTTACTCATCTCAAAATTGTTATACTACGGTTGGTTCTATTTTCTTTTTCTCATTAAAAAGAACAGTGAATAGCAAGAAGACTACAACAGCAATTACAGCTGGTATTATCCATATCATTTTCCAATCGGTAATACCATCAGATTTATACATGTCTGTTACCAGACCGGCAACTTTAAACCCGATTAACATACCTACGCCATAAGTAGCTAAGGTAATCATACCTTGTGCAGAGCTTTTGAATTTCTCTCCAGCTTTTGAGTTGGTGTAAATCTGACCTGATACAAAGAAAAAGTCATAGCAAACACCATGTAATGCAATTCCTATAATTAGCATGAAACTTAAATCACTTGCATTTCCGTATGCAAATAATACATAACGTACTGCCCAGGCCAACATACCAACCAATATGGTTTTTTTGAAACCATACTTGGCAAAGAATACAGGAATAGCTAACAGGAATAGTGCTTCAGAGATCTGTCCGATTGCCATTTTACCTGTAGGGTTTGTCACTTTTATATCCGCAAGGAAAACACCCGCATTCTGGTAATAGAATGCCAAAGGGATACAAATCAAAATTGAAGAGATAAAGAATATGGCAAAGTTTTTATCTTTCAATAGTTTAAGTGCATCTAAACCTAATATCTCATTGATGCTGATTTTTTCACCTTTTGCAACTTTAGGTGGAGTCGCAGGAAGTGCAAAGCTAAACAGTCCTAAAATAAGAGAACTAACTCCAGCCATCATAAAAGTGTTCTTCAATAAACCTGCTGTAATGCCTTCTGGAGAATCCCAATGAAATACAAAGCTGATCAAAAGACCCGCAACGATCCAGCCGATTGTTCCAAATACCCTGATAGAAGAAAACTCTTTTTCAGGGTCTTTCATCTGATTAAACGAAACAGAATTTACAAGTGCCAGTGTAGGCATAAATAAAATCATATAACCCAGTACATAAGGGTAGAATACCGAGATGTCTGTAGCATTATACATTTGATACATTAATATCGCACCTACAATGTGTAGGATCCCAAGGATTTTTTCAGCATTGAAATATCTGTCGGCAATTAATCCAATGATAAAAGGAGCAATGATTGCACCCCAGGATTGTGTTGAAAATACAGAGCCTGTTTCAGCACCTGTGGCACTTAAATTACTTCCAAGGAAAGTCCCCAGTGTAACAAACCATGCGCCCCAGATGAAAAATTCCAGGAACATCATGACCGATAATTTGATGCGGTTGTTTAAATTCATGTTTGGTTTTTTATTTTTTATTTCTTTGATTTTTTACAGCTTTTTAATCATGATGTTGCGGTACCAAACATTGTCTCCATGATCTTGAAGCGCAATTTTACCCGATTTAAAAGTACCCCAATCTTTCCAGCCGCCAAATTTACTGCCAGCAACAAGTGAAGTCCAGTTAGCATCCCACAATGTAGTAGAAACAACTTTTACACCATTAAGATAATGCTCTAATTTACCATCTTTACAAATGATCTCAGCAGTATTCCATTCGCCAACTGGTTTTACAGGTTCTGATGTGCTTTTAATCAGATCATACAAATCACCAGCACGATGTTTAGTGATTTTTCCATCAGGATGGCCATCATTGTCCAAAACCTGCATTTCTAAACCAGTGCTGTAAGTCTTGGCATATTTAGCAGGATCTTCCTTCACATAGAAAATAATCCCACTATTGGCTTTTGGCGCAACCTTCCAATCTATTTTCAAGTGAAAATTACTATACTCATTGTCTGTCACTAAATCGCCACCACCGCTTTTGTCTCCAGCAGGATTAAAGTGCAATGCTCCATCTTCAACCGTCCATTTTGACCCTGCGGTTGTTTTACCGTAAGTATGCCAACCTTTAGTAGTTTTTCCATCAAATATTTTGGTAAATCCCTTCTTACTTGATTGAGCTTGTGCAATACCACCAGAGATAACTGCGGTGAGTATCATTGCTGAAATATAATTTTTCATATTTATGGTTTTAAGGATAAAGGAGCATGTATAGCTCCTAAACTCCAAGTGTCCAGCCTTTACGGTATTCGCGTTTTACAAATTGGTTTACATCATCGAAATTGGTAATTCTCATATTGGCATTGTCCCAAAGTAATTTGATGTTTCTACCAGGATAGGTGAATTTTCCTTTATCATTTTTAGGACCTTGTATATCTGTTCCTCTAATGGCAAGGTTAGCCATTAATAGAGATTCAGTAAGTGGACCAGCAATAGAGAATGGAGAGCTTACCTCTTTTTTACCATGTCCTGCAATACATGCCTCAACCCATTGTGCGTAATGACCTTTTTCACCACCAGCTACACGCTCAAATTTCTGTTTTACCTTTATATTTTCATTTCTGCTTAAAGGCAATAGACGAGGGTTTGAACCATAAGTATTAGCCATCATTTTACCTTTTGTTCCAATAAATAAAGTACCATTACCACCGTCGCCAAATGATTCATTAGCGGCTAACTCTTCTGGTCTTTCAGGTTGTATACCACCGTCCATCCAGTGTACAACGATATCTCCTTTGGTTTTTTTGGTTTTAGGGAATTTTAAAGTAACATGGCTTGATGGAGGACAACTATCAGGGAAGTATCCTCTTTTAAACTCATCAACATATACAGAACCTACACTAGCCTGAACTTCAGTAGCATATTTTAAATCTAATACACTGAAAGGAGCTTCTAAAAGGTGGCAGCCCATATCTCCCAATGCACCAGTCCCGTAATCCCACCATCCGCGCCAGTTAAAAGGCACTAGTTTATCTACATACTCTTTGTATGGAGCAGTACCTAACCAAAGATCCCAGTCAAGATCTGAAGGTACAGCAGCTTTATTAGCAGACCATGGAATACCTTGTGGCCATACCGGTCTATCTGTCCACGCATAAACAGTATGAACATCTCCAATTAAACCAGCGTCATACCATTCCCTCATTAACCTGGGGCCATCATTTGATGCGCCTTGATTTCCCATCTGTGTTACCACTTTATATTTTTCTGCAGCTGCAGTTAATGCACGTGCCTCATAAATATCGTGTGTTAATGGTTTCTGAACATAAACATGTTTACCCAATTGCATGGCAGCAATGGCCTGTATAGCGTGACTATGATCTGGTGTTGAAATAGAAACAGCATCAAAGTTTTTAGCTTCTTTATCGAACATTTCACGGTAATCCCTGTAATATTTTGCTTTAGGATATGCCTTTACACTGTTTGCTGCTCTGCTATCATGAACGTCGCAAAGGAAACCGATGTCTGCTTTACCACTATCTGCAAAAGCTTTTATATCCGAGAAGCCTTTACCTCCAGCACCAATACCAGCAACAATCAGTCTGTCGCTAGGTGCTAAAAATCCAGGTCCGCCTAATACATGGCGAGGAACAATCATAAATGCAGAAGCTGCAATAGCTGTGGTTTTGAGGAAATTACGTCTCGACGTAGCATCCTGGTTTTTGTTGATTTCTCCCATTTGTGTGTGTGGTTCGTTATTTTTTAAGAGATAAGATGTATTTCACCATTGTTTTGGCATCATCATGACTTAAAGATGCATGTGGAGTCATTGGTATTTCACCCCAAACACCTTGGCCACCTTTAATAATTTTATCTGCCAGATGGTTAACATTTTCATCGTTTAACGGATATTTTGCTGCAATATCTACATATGCAGGGCCAATTACCTTTTGCACTTTGTTGTGGCATCCGATACAGTCTGATTTTGCAATTAATTTCTCACCATCACTCTTTACTGCTGTTGCAGGTGCAGCTGTTTCTGTACTTGTTGCTGGGGTTTCAGTTGTGGTAGTCGTGTTTGAAGATGCTGCACGCTCTTCAGGACTTGAACATGAGGCTATTGCTAATACAAAGCAGCCTAGGATAAATAGTGTCTGTTTCATTTTAATTTATTGATTTACACCCAGGATTTTATTGTTGAAATCTTCGTTTCCACCGGAAGCTGCAAAATCATCAAAAGCCCTGTCTGTTACTTTAATAATATTTTTTGTAATAAATTCTGCACCTTCTTTGGCGCCAACCTGAGCGTCTTTAATGCAACATTCCCATTCCATTACAGCCCAACCGGTATAGTCATATTGAGCAAGTTTACTGAAGATTGTTTTAAAGTCTACTTGTCCATCACCAGGAGAACGATATCTTCCGGCACGGTTTGCCCAGCTTTGGTAACCACCAAAAGTTCCCTGCTTTCCTGTGGCATTAAATTCAGAATCTTTAACATGGAAAGCTTTGATACGTTCATGATAAAAATCAATATATTGAATGTAATCCAGTTGTTGTAATACAAAATGTGATGGGTCATATAAAAGACAAGCACGTGGGTGGTTGTTTACTTTCTCCAGGAACATTTCATAAGTGATGCCATCAAATAAATCTTCACCAGGATGTATTTCATAACAAACATCAACACCACAAGTATCAAATTCATTCAAGATAGGTGTCCATCTTTTAGCAAGTTCAGTAAAGCCGGCATCAACCAAACCTTCCGGGCGTTGAGGCCATGGATGGAACATATGCCATAATAATGATCCGCTAAAAGTAGCATGAGCATTTAAGCCTAAGTTTTGTGAAGCTTTTGCAGCATATTTCAATTGTTGTACAGCCCATTCTGTTCTTGCTTTTGGATTGTTCTTATAAGCATCCGGTGCAAAAGCATCAAAAGCAAGGTCATAAGCCGGATTTACGGCAACCAACTGCCCCTGTAGGTGAGTTGACAGCTCTG
This sequence comes from Pedobacter sp., assembly GCF_041645105.1. Classification (GTDB taxonomy): domain Bacteria; phylum Bacteroidota; class Bacteroidia; order Sphingobacteriales; family Sphingobacteriaceae; genus Pedobacter. Next base: position 60,609 of record NZ_JBAZQQ010000011.1, on the reverse strand, counting down.
TAATTTCCAGTCCGTACGAAGCTACTTTTCCTTTTAGTTCATCTGCATAGGTTTTACTCTCTGCCGCTTTTTGCAAGTCAATAAACCTTGCATCAAGCGTTGGCATTTGTATCCCTTTAAAGCCAAGTCCTGCTGCCCATTCACAAATGGCTTCTAAAGAATTAAATGGCGCTTCGTCTCCAATAAACTGGGCTAGAAATACTCCAGGTCCTTTAATTGTAGTCATGATTCGTTATATTTTAAAATCAAACCATTTTTGATCTGATTGGCTTGAAGCCACTGCGTTTTCAATAAATGCCATTCCACGTACGCCGTCTTCAACTGTAGGGAAGTCTAGCATTGCTGCTGTTGGAGTGCCTCCAGCTAATTTTGTTCTTAAAGTAAGTACGAAATTTTTATAGATGTTAGCGAAAGCTTCAAGATATCCCTCTGGGTGACCACCAGGTGTGCGGGTATTGTGTTTAGCTATATCTGATAAATATGCCTGACCTGCACGGTAAATCTGTGCTGGCTGGTCTAACCATTTTACGACTAATGTATTTGGTTCCATTTGGTGCCATTCTAATCCACCTTTTTCACCATATACTTTAATTTTTAATGCATTTTCTTCGCCTGCAGCAATTTGTGATGCTACCAAAATACCATTTGCACCATTGTCGAATTTAAGCAACACATTTCCGTCATCATCCAAACCTCTACCTGGAACAACAATGTTCAGATCAGCACAAAGTTTACTGATTTTTAAGCCCGAAATATATTCAGCTAATTGTGCAGCATGTGTGCCAATATCGCCCATCGCTCCACTTTTTCCACTTTTTGATGGGTCTGTGCGCCATGCAGCGCCAGCATTACCTTCACGTTCAGTAAGTGTGCTTAGCCAACCTTGAGGATATTCAACCATAATTTTTCTGATTGCACCAAGGTTGCCATCTGCAACCATTTGTCTGGCTTGCTTAACCATTGGATAACCTGAATAGGTGTGAGTTAAGCATAATGTTAAACCTGTTTCTTTAACTTTTTGTTGCAATTGTTTTGCTTCATCAAGTGATAAGGCGATAGGTTTTTCTATTACTACGTTAAAACCATGATCTAATGCCATCATTGCAGGAGCAAAGTGAGCAAAATTTGGAGTTACAATGGTTACGAAATCTATGCGTTTGTCAGCAGGTAGTTTACTTTCCTGCGTAATCATTTCTTCATAGTTTAAGTAAGTCCTGTCTTCATCAAGAAACAATATTTTACCAGATTCTTTGGCTACTTCTGGATTAATACTTAGTGCTCCACAGCAAAACTCAACTTGTCCGTCAATGTTTGCCGCGATACGATGTATGGCGCCGATAAATGCATCTTTACCGCCGCCAATCATGCCCATTCTAATTTTTCTATTCTCCATTAAAGGTTTCCTTTTTTTAATTCACTAACAGCAAAGTCACACGCTCTGGCAGTTAGTGCCATATAAGTTAATGATGGGTTCTGACATGCGGCTGAAGCCATACATGAACCATCGGTTACAAAAACATTTTTTACTTCATGCATCTGGTTCCATTTATTCAAAACAGACGTTTTAGGATCATGTCCCATACGAGCTGTTCCCATTTCATGTATGGCCATACCTGGTGCAGAACCATTGTCAAATGTTTTGATATCTTTAGCGCCTGATGCTTCCAGCATTTCTGCTGCATCATTCATCATGTCAACACGCATTTTGCGCTCGTTATCTTTAAATTCGCAGTCAATAGCCAAAACAGGTTGTCCCCATTTATCTTTCTTGCTTTTATCGATATACACTTTGTTTTCAAAATATGGTAATGCTTCACCAAATCCGCCTAATCCCATATTCCATGAACCTGGCACAGTCATTTGATCTTTGAAGTCACCCCCAAAAGCTAATTCAGCAACATCAGCATGCCAGTTACCGCGACTTCCACCACCTTGGTAGCCAAATCCTCTCAGGTAATCACGTTTGTCGTTACCCATATTTTGATATCTTGGGATATAAATACCATTGGCTCTCTTTCCGTAAGTATATTTATTCTCAAAGCCCTCAAATCTTCCATTTGCACCGGCACGGAAGTGGTGATCCATTAAGTTATGTCCCAATTGACCACTACCATTGCCCAAACCATTAGGATGTTCGTCTGATACTGAGTTTAACAGAACGAAAGTACTGCCAAGGGTTGAACCATTTACGAATACAATTTTTGCAAAAAATTCAGTGGTTTCCATTGTTTCTGAATCTATAACTACAACACCTTTTGCTTTTTGAGTTTCTTTATCGTAAATGATAGAGTTTACAAGTGAGAATGGACGCAAGGTTAAATTACCAGTTGCTACAGCTGCAGGTAATGTAGAGGATTGCGTACTGAAATATGCACCAAAAGGACAACCTCTGCTACAAAGGTTACGGTATTGACATTTGCCACGGCCACCATGTTCAACAGTTAAGTTGGCAGTACGGCCAATGGTCATAATTCGCGACTTGCTCCATTTGGCTTCAATACGTTTTTTAACTTCTTTCTCTACACAGTTCATCTCCATAGGAGGAAGGAACTGACCATCTGGACATGCCGGCCAGTTTTCGGCTTGTCCGCTGATACCTGCAAATTTCTCTACATAATCGTACCATGGTGCAAGATCTTTATATCTGATTGGCCAATCAACACCATGCCCGTCTTTAAGGTTATCTTCAAAGTTCAGATCACTGAAACGGTAGCTCTGTCTACCCCACATTAGTGATTTACCACCAACATGGAAACCCCGGTACCAGTCAAAACGTTTAACCTCGGTATATGGACAATCGTGGTCATTTACCCAAAAGCTTTCATTAAATTCCTGGTAAGGATAATCTCTTTTTTGTACTGGGTGACTTTCCTTTTGTTCTTCGGTTAGTCGACCTCTATGTTCAAACTCCCATGGCTTTTTCATTGCCGTGGTATAGTCTTTTATATGCTCAACGTTTCTGCCTCTTTCAAGTAGTAAAACTTTCAGACCTTTTTCCGTTAATTCTTTTGCTGCCCATCCACCACTAATTCCGGATCCTACAACAATCGCATCATAAGTATTCTGCGCTGTTGCTTTAACATTTAAATTGCTCATTTATTTATGATATAAAAGGTTTACGACCAAACTCTTTGCCCAGGCTTCATATCTGCACAGCCGTCATAACGACCAGGTATTTCTACGAATTCATAAGCCTGTGTTGCACCAATTTCTGAAGTGAAATATCCCAATAGGGTTAAATCTCTGATAATAGAGAAGAAACGAGGTTCCATTTTAGGTTTGTCTTTAGGAAGAATGGATATTGTACCTGTATTCTCTGTCTGTGATGTTGCTTTTTCATCAGGATTTGTTAGCTGCTTATCTTTTTCAGCTTGTTCCTGCTTGTCCAGGTTTTCCTTTTCAGTTTTAGTTGCTGCGACAGTCTCATCCCTAAGCTTGCCAAGTAAATCCTGACGCTCTTTTACACTGAGTTCCAGAAAACCTTTTTTGTATTCATCTTTCGATTGTTTCTCCAAATCATCCAGCCCTTTTATAAAGGCTTTTTGGGCATCATCAGGATAACAATCTTTTACCATCATTGAAATGAATGGTCCTACACCAGCGGCTTTTGCACCAGGAGTTTTTGTAGTAGGGATAATAATATCCGCAACTTCGGTAATCAGGTTTTGCTGATTATCGGTAAATAAACTGCCCTTTGTTGGAGTGGATGTTGAATTGCAACTTTCCAGAAATACGCCGATTGTAGTTGCTGAAAGTGCCCCGCCCATTAAAAAGGCAACACTTTTCACCGCTTCTCTTCTGTTCATATTCGGTTATTAAGGTTGGTATTATGTGTTTAAACTATATTTTGTTTTGTAATATTAAGCAAATAAAAATAGATAGTGTTATAAATACACCATAAAGTAAATATATAATGTTTTTGTTACTAAATCAATTTTTTAACATATAACATTAGTAACTCAGCTAAAAATAAATCTTGTACGTTGCACAAATAATCGTCTTTATCTTTTGGTCGTTATAAACATTTTTGAATAGGTTTGCTCATTTATTTACTTTTGTACAAATCCTAACTTATTTATGAGTGAAAAAATATTGGTATTAGGTTCTAATGGTCAGATCGGCACAGAACTGGTAACCGCTTTACGTAAAACTTATAGTGAAAATAATGTCATAGCCTGTGATATTCGCAGACCCGATTATGACATCAAGAATTCAGGCCCTTTCGAGTTTGTGAATGTGCTTGAAAAGGAAACCTTAAATGATATCTTTAGAAAATATAAGCCTACGCAGGTATATCTGTTAGCCGCTTTATTGTCAGCTACGGGAGAACAAAATCCTAAATTAGCCTGGGATCTGAATATGAATGGTCTTTTGAATATTTTGGATTTGGCTATTACTTATAAAACAGCAAAAGTTTACTGGCCAAGTTCTATTGCTGTATTTGGTCCTAACTCACCAAAGGATGTTACCCCGCAATTCAGTGTAATGGATCCTAATACAGTATATGGTATTAGTAAATTGGCAGGTGAGCGTTGGTGCGAGTATTACTTTCAAAAGTATGGACTAGATGTACGTAGTATCCGTTACCCGGGATTAATCAGCTGGAAAGCTGCGCCAGGTGGTGGTACAACAGACTATGCCATTCATATTTTTCATGATGCACTAAAGAAAGGGAGTTATGCTTCGTTCTTAAACGAAAGAACTGAATTACCAATGATGTATATGGACGATGCAATACGTGGGACAATAGAATTGATGGATGCGGAAGCTTCCAAAATTTCGATTCGTTCTAGTTATAATTTTACAGGTGTAAGCTTTACGCCGGAAATACTTGCTGCAGAAATCAGAAAACATATTCCTGAATTTAAGTTAACTTACACTGAAAATGATCCACGTCAGTTGATTGCTGATGGTTGGCCACGTTCTATAGATGATAGTTATGCCGCTAAAGACTGGGGATGGAAACCCGAGTTTGATTTGTCTAAACTAACTTCAGATATGTTGAAGAATTTAAAAAAATAAATATCTAGTTTTGAGGCTGGCTTTGAATACTGGCTACTAGTAATAAAATTAAAAAATGGGAAGAGCATTCGAATTTAGAAAAGAAAGAAAGTTTAAACGTTGGGCCAAAATGGCTGTGCAGTTTACCAGGATAGGTAAAGATATCGTGATGGCGGTAAAAGATGCCGGGCCACATCCCGAAACCAATTCACGTTTGCGTACCGCAATGCAAAATGCTAAAGCGGTAAATATGCCAAAAGACCGTGTAGAAGCAGCTATTAAAAGAGCTTCTGATAAGAGCATGGCCAATTATGAAGAAATCGTTTATGAGGGATACGCGCCACATGGTGTTGCGGTTTTGATTGAGACAGCTACAGATAACACAAACAGAACTGTTGCGAATGTGCGTAGTTATTTCAATAAAACAAACGGCACTTTAGGTAAAACGGGATCACTTGATTTTGTGTTCAACAGAAAATCGGTATTCAGATTTGTTCCTTCTGATGATATGGATCTGGAAGAATTAGAGTTTGAACTGATTGATGCCGGACTAGAAGAATTATACGTAGAGGCGGATGAAGAAGGAAATGATATTGCGGTTGCACAAGGCCCTTTTGAAAACTTTGGTACACTACAAAAAGCACTGGAAGAAAAAGGTATAGAATTGAAGAGCTCTAAACTAGAGCGAATTGCTTTGTCGCACCATGAAGTAACAGAGGAGCAGGCAGCTGATGTTTTGAAACTGATTGATAAATTAGAAGAAGATGACGACGTTCAGGCTGTTTATCACAATATGGCAGAATAGGTGATCTGAAAAGGATAAAATTAAAAGAGCAGGGCATTTAATGTTCCTGCTCTTTTTGTTCAGTGTCTTTCTCTTCAATGTTGTTTTCGTATTCGTCCATTACCGTATCCTTCCACATAGCAATTCTTTTGTGATACGCGGTTCTTGCAATCATATGTGCCCCTACAGGTGCAGTCAATACAAGGAAAAATACAGTTGCAATGGCTTTAGTGGTAACAGAAACATCAGGGAATATGATTGCTGCGCATGTCAGAAACAGACCTACGCCCATCGTTGAGGCCTTTACAGTTACTGAAAGACGCAGATAAAAATCTGGCATTCTTAGGATCCCTATAGAAGCAAATAATATGGCCAGAGCGCCAATGGTACTTATTACACCAATTAAAATATCTGTCATAATTACTTTTTCTTATCTAAATAAAATGAAAATGAAATAGTACCCAAAAAAGCGATTAGGGCCAAAATCATAGCCACATCCAGAAAAATGGGCTCCAGAGAACGGATGCTGTATACGGTAATCAGCGCAATACCGATTGTAATCAGCAAATCCAGTGCTACAACACGGTCTACCACTTCAGGACCCTTATATAATCTGATAAATACCAAAATGACTGAAATAGTCAATATCGGTAAAATTACGTAGTCTAAATATGTTGCTAATGTCATCGTATGATCTCTAATAATCTTTTCTCAAATCCGTTTTTGATCTGCGCAATAAATGTTTCCCTGTCTTTCATATACATCACATGGATAAACAGTGACTTTTTATCTTCACTGACATCGAGGATAAGAGTTCCGGGAGTGAGTGAGATCATAGTCGACAATAAATTGATTTCCAAGTCAGAATTAGCCTCCAGTGGATAGCGGACAATGCCAGGTTTAAAAAAATATTTTGGAGTAATTACATCGTAAGCGACTTGAATATTCGCCACAATCATTTCGTATAGAAAGTAAAAGAAAACTCCAATGGTCTTCGGTACACGTGAAAAATAGCGTCGATCTGTTTCATCCCGGTTCATGATCCAGAGGATACAAAAGCCCAGTGCAAAACCAAATACAAAATTGGAATAATACATGGAACCTGTTAAGGCCACCCAAATAAAGGAGAGCAATAGGTTCATTAAAAAGTGCTTAATCATATCGTAAATTTTATTTACCCAGTACTGCCTTTATATAAGGACTGGTATCTAACATTTCATTACTTATCTGTTCGGCAACTCTGATAACCATTTCGGCATTAAGGCCGATAAAAAGAGTTGTCATAGCTAGTATCCCGATTGGAAGTACCAACATTGTTTTTTTTAAAGAGCTCAAAGGTTTGAAAGCATCTGTTACTGGGGCTTCTGTAGAAGCGTCTTTCCAAAATACTTCTGACCACATTTTAGCGACCATCATTAGTGTTACAAAACTACCGATAATGATGGCTGCAATAAGGAAGTAGTTTTCACCAACATAAGCCGCATCAATCAGGTAAATTTTGGGCCAGAATCCTGAAAGGGGTGGAATGCCTGCCAGTGAGAAAAGGACAATAGCGATCAACAGAGATAATTTGGGGTATTCTGCATATAAACCACCTAGTCTGGACATGTTCATTGTGCCACGTAACTGTTGGATTAGTCCTGATATTAGAAATAGATTGGTTTTAACAATAATATCATGAATGAGGTAAAAGATAGCACCAGTAAATGCCAGTTTGGTATATAAACCAAGTCCTCCAATAATAAATCCAATATGGCACACAATTAAATATGAGAACAAACGCCTGATATTGTTCTTAATTACTGCACCAAAAGCCCCAGTCAGAATAGTCATAATACCCATTATTATAAATAAGGTTTTTATGAAATCATTCGGGATAAAAATCAAAGTAAATACTCTGAACATAGCATAAATACCCACCTTGGTTAATAAGCCGCCAAAGGCTGCTGCCACAGCAGAGGGAGGCGTATGATAAGAGGAAGGAAGCCAGAAATAAAGAGGGAATACGGCCGATTTGATTCCAAATCCTATCAGGAAAAACATTGAAGTCAGGTTTACAATAGTCTGGTTTTCGACCAATGGGATTTTTAGCGACAGGTCGGCCATATTTAAAGTGCCGGTTATACCGTATAATATACCAATGCCAGTTAAGAAGAACATAGAGGCCAGAATATTCATGGCCATATATTTTACAGCACCTTCTAATTGTGACTTTCGCCCACCAAGGGTAAGTAAAACAAATGAAGAAATGATAACTACCTCAAACCATACATACAAATTGAAGATATCTCCTGTTAGGAAAGCCCCATTCAGACCCATGATCAGAAAATGAAAAATAGGGAAATAGCCATATAGCATTCTGGCCCGGCCTACACCCTGTGCAGAAAATAAAGAAATGGCCAGGGCGGCGATAGAGGTAAGTAATACCATCGTAATGCTAAACAGGTCGGCCACAAATACAATTCCGAACGGAGCCTGCCAGTTTGCGGCATTCATCGTTAAGATGCCACCATGAAGTACTTTAGAAAATAAATGTATAGAGAATAAAAGCCCGATAAAACTTCCGGTAATACTTAATACACGTTGTGTTACAGTTTTCCGCCAGAATGCCAGTTGCAATAAGGCGGTAAATAAATGAATTATTACTGTTGCTATTATCTGGTTATCAATCATAAATCTTCTTCTTCTGGTGTGTTTAAGTCATCCAGGTCATCTGAGCCTAATAAGGCATATACACGTTTTAATAAAACAATAGCAAAGGAGGTAAGACCAAAGCTGATCACAATTGCAGTCAGAATCAATGCCTGAGGAATGGGGTCCGCATAAATGTCAGCAAAGGTTTTTAGGTCAGCATCGATGATGGGAGCTTTGCCCTTGGTAATATTACCCAATAGAAATATCAGAATGTTGGTGCCATTACCCAAAAGTATGATACCCAAAAGTAGGCGGACCATACTTCTTCTTAAAATCAGATAGACACCGGCGGCATACAAAACGCCAATAAGGAGGACGAGTATAAGTTCCATATTAGTTGGTTTCCAGAGAAATGGTGAATAAAATAGTTAATACTACACCGATTACCACCAGATAAACACCCAGGTCGAAGAATAGTGCGGAACCAATCATTCCAATAACAGGAATGGGCTGCTCTATCCAAAGTCCTGTCATTACGGGCAATCCGAATAATACTGGAGCAAACATGCTTAATGTAGCTATGATTAGTCCTGCAGGAATCAGTGATAAAGGCTTATATCGAAGAATTTTCATTGTACTATCTGTTCCATAAGCTAAACTATGAAGGACAAAGGCAATAGAAGCAACTAAGCCACCTACGAATCCGCCACCAGGGTAATAATGCCCGCGTAGCAGCAAGAAAATAGAGAACAACAATAAGATGGGGAGCAGATAATTTGATGCGGTTTGTAAAATAGTACTTCTCATAATTATTCCCTTTCTGAAGATTTTAACCTTAATTTTAGTAAACTATATACACCTAAAGCAGCGATACTTAACACTACAATTTCAAACATGGTATCAAATCCCCTGAAGTCTACAAGAATAACATTAACTACATTCTTTCCCTTTGCAAGTGTATAGGCATATTTTCCGTAAAACTCGCTGGTTTCTATAACAGTTGGTACCTGCAACACTTTGATAGCAATAACTGATAAGATTGCTCCAAAAGTAATGGCTACAAATGCATCTCTGGTGATTGTTCTTGAATTGTTGGTTGAGAAATTAAGGAATGGCGGTAAATTAAATAAGACAAATACAAACAGGACTACCGTTAATGTATCTATTGTAAATTGTGTTATGGCCAGGTCAGGTGCACTGTAAAAAACAAACATTAAACAAATGGCATATCCGATTACACTAGTGCCAACAACTGCTGTGAGTCTTGACGAAGTACGAAGAGTAAGCACTACAGCAGCCATCAGGATAAATACATTTACAGCTTCATAGACACTAATTTCTGATAGCTTACTGTAATCAATATAGATTGGTCCTCCAATAATTAATTCATACAAGAGTAAAGCCTCAGCAAATATGATGATTTTAAGAAGATAAGACCTTAGGAAGCCATTGTGCATTGTAGCCGAATACCACGTGGAAAATGAAACAAAACCGTCAGACAATTTATTAAAAATGTTATGAGGTGAAATCCAGTTAAAACGCCTTACAAATACCATTTTTTTATGGTCAGGTGTATTTACGTAATAGAGCCCTGTCCCAGCTGCAAGTGTTACCAGACTTAAAATAAGTACGGTGTTAAAGCCATGCCATATTTTCAAATGAAAATCAACTGCAGTTCCGGCTACAGCATGTACAGTTGGGGAGATGATATAATCTCCTATTATTCCAGGGAAACAGCCAAATACAAAGCCAAGAATGGCAAGCGCCAGGGGTGGAATCCACATTGACTTATAAGGCAAATGAATCTTTTCAAAACGGTGGGGCAATTTGCCAGTGAAAGGCTTTATCCCCGCAAGAAAACCTGCGGCAACCAGGCAAACATTGGTAAGGACTGCTGCAATAGTGAGAAATATTGCGATTTTTTGATCAGCATGCAATGTCGCTTCATAAATAAGATCTTTTCCGATAAACCCAAATGAGAGTGGGAGACCTGCACTGGAAAGTGCAGCCAGTAATCCTGCAATAAAAACAGGAAATAATACACTCCGGAGCCCCGATAGCTTGGTCAGGTCTCTGGTGCCTGTTTCATGATCAATGATGCCAGTGATTAAAAATAGAGCAGCTTTATATAAGGCATGGACAATTATAAAAGTCGCTGCGGCAATAAGAGCAGCTTCAGTTCCAAGACCAATTAAAAAAGTGAGTATTCCAAGTGCTGATATAGTGGAATAGGCAAGTACACCTTTCAAATCTGTTCTGAACAAGGAATGTATCGCAGCATAAAGCATAGTAATACCACCAACAATCATTAAGGTATATGACCATTCTGGTGTCCCTCCCAGAATTGGTGTAAAACGGGCCAGCAGAAAAATTCCTGCTTTAACCATTGTTGCAGAATGTAGGTAAGCAGATACAGGAGTTGGAGCTTTCATCGCACCAGGTAACCAAAAATGGAATGGGAACTGTGCCGATTTAGTAAAAGCAGCAATAAAAATCAATCCCAATACAAGAGGATATAAATTATGTCCTCTGATTTGGTCGGCTTGTAAGATTAGTTGTTGTATTGAGTAAGTTCCAGCTATCTGGCTCAGCAAAATTAAGCCAGCAAGGAGAAAAAAGCCTCCAAGTCCAGTTACACCAAGTGCTGTTAGTGCACTTTTTCTGGATTCGTTGCTGTCATTATTAAAGCCAATAAGAAAGAAAGAACTAATACTGGTGAGTTCCCAGAATACAAATAACAAAAGGATATTGTCTGATAATACTACACCCAGCATGGCCGACATGAACAAGCATAAGTAGCCATAGAAGCGATCAAGGTATTGATGTCCTTTAAGATATGAGCTAGCATATATAAAAATAAAGGATCCTATACCAGTAATTAATAAACTAAATAGTAGCGAAAGCCCATCCAGTCTGAAATCAAAATTGATATCTAAAGAGGGTACCCATTTATAGGATTCAAACCATACTTTGCTTTCCATTACAGAAGGAATGAAACTGCAGAAGTAGCTGAATAATAGGATCGGCAAAATAGAAAAGGCAGCACTCCATTTGGATTTGAAAAATTTTCCAAATGGGACTAAAAGACATGAAGTGATTATTCCTGACAGTACAATAAATAGCATTTAATCTTGTTTGTTTTGTAGGCGAAGCTTCCAAAATAAGTAAGAATATACGAAATGCTAGATTTTATTGAAAAAAAAACATGTTTTACAATAAAAATGATACTTAGCTGAATAAATGTCTATTTGTATAGACCGTTTCGGACTATTTCAATAACTTATTTCTTTTTGTTGGAAAATAACCAAGGTAATAACTCCGGTTCTGCAAAGGTAGCGTCCCAACTGTTGTGGTTGGCTTCTGGATATAATGTTAATTTAACAGGTTTGCCAAGTACTTTTAATTGATCTGCAATCCTTGTCGAAAAAACAACCGGAACTACGTCATCTTTTTCACCATGGAATATCCATAAGGGGGTGTTCTTATACTTCTGTACGTTGGCTACATTATCACCTCCACAGATTGAAAAAGCTGCTGCAAATGTCCTGGGTTTGCGTCTTAACAATTCATAAGTACCCATTCCACCCATCGATAAGCCTGCCACATAAACACGTTGTGTATCTACATAAGTTTTTTGTAAAAAACTATCTACTAAACCTAGCAAAGCATTCATGGCTTTGCTAGGTTCGCCTTTTTCCTGAAAAATAAATTCTCTTTTACCTTTGCCGTCAGGTACAATATTTACATTTGACCAGTAGCTATCTGGACTACACTGCGGAAATACTACAATTGCAGGAAAATTCTTCCTTATATCTTCCCTTAAGAACAGCTTTGCCCCGTGGGTCAATTGTGATTGATTGTCATTCCCCTTTTCACCACTGCCATGGAGGAAAAAGAGGATAGGATATTTTTTTGTTGCATCAAAGTTCTCTGGAAACAATACCCTATAGTCGATATTATCTTTTCCTTTCAGAAAGCTCCCTTTTTCATATTTATTAAAATCCTGGGCATTACTGTATAAAGCAAAAAGCAATAACAACGAGAAGGTGAGATTGAACGTTTTCATGTAGCAAAATTATTGATTTATGAAGTATAAATGAAAATTATGTGGGTTTATTATTAATTTTTACGTTCATCTATAAGCTTGTTGATTAAATCTTCTGTACGTTTATTCAAAATGAATTGATGCCATTCCTTCATCACTGTCCTATTTGCTTCTTCACTCTTGTCATCACTCTTGGAAATGGAGTGGACCATTTTATCCATAAAGGCTTTATGTATTTCCCATTTTGTTGTATCATTACGACAGGTATCAACTAAATAGTCTAAAAAGAAGAAATTTGCCCAGCGATGCCGACTATTTGGCTGACTATAAAAAACCGGAAAGGATATCTTATTTGCAAATGCCTGAAAGATATCTTCAGGATCAAAATCAAAAATATCGCATAATTGTTTAAAGTCTTCAGGGATGTCAATGGTAATTGTTAGGTTCATAATTTATTGGTTATAAGGTTAAAGTATTTGTCTAGTAGTTCCTGATGTTTTTGTACTCTTAATTTTAAGGATCTATAAATGAATAAATGCAATCTCAATTCTTGCAGATCATCTATGTAATTGAATGTTAATGGATGTACTGCTTCATTACTACGGAGATCATTATATATTTTATGACCTTTCATGTAAAAGCCCATCGCAGGATTCTCAAGTGACATACCTAAGCTGGTACGAGCCTCCATATCAGCAAGGGATATGTTCTCCATTAAATTGGTAAGATGTTCAACTGGACCGATCTGTTGGATTTCACAAATCAAACAGAAGTCGGGACTTAAGGTCAGTGTCTGGTCCTTTCCCAGATATAGGGTTTTAGATTTAACTTTATCTTTTCCAATATGAAAGAAAAGTTTTTGAACCAGTTTTTCTGCTTTTTCTCTTCTTTGTTTGTTATTTAACCCCGTTTGTAGAGAGATCATGTGCATGCCCTTAACTGCTTGAACAGAACCTTCCAGATCTGTAGTTGCAATCATACCATAATTTTTCTGATCATCAGGAGTTTCTTTCTTGTCATATGAATACTTAGAAAGTGTACGGGTCGCAAGTTCATAAGCATCAACTTCAGTAGGAAAGATCATATCATAAAATGAAACATGATCAATAAATTGCTGAAGAAAACGCTGAATGGATAAATTGAATATGGTACACGCGACATTAAAATTATGTGGAATGTAGGTAATGGTAACATCTTCTGGTTTATTCATAATTGTAAATTGGGAGATAATTAATGAATCAAAATTCAATAACCTTAAATTTCTAACCAATTCAGAAAAGATCTATCGTAGAATACGAACGGTCTATTTTAGCCCTTTAAAGTGCCTTTAGCTTATTAGATCAGTCATGATGTAATCACTGCAGAATAATGTTTTGAAAGTGTGCATATGAGTAAGAACAAACCATATTTTATAAAAGCTTTTTTAAATTCCTTGGTGTTTTCCTCAAAGTTTTAATTAGTAGTCACTATAAATTATTAGTCTTATTACGTTTGTCAGATAATTTAATCAATGAAATATGGCTGAGGAAAGAACAAGACTTCTCAATAATATACATCAGGGGCGAAATGTAAAACGCTTTCGAGAAATGCTCGGGATGAAACAAGAAGCACTTGCTATACAATTGGGGGAGGATTGGCACCAGAAGCGAATCTCTATATTGGAAACCAGGGAAGAAATTGAGCCGGAAGTGTTAGTCAGAGTTGCAATTGCCTTGAATGTTTCTGAGGATGCTATTAAAAACTTCGACGAAGATACCGTAGTTAATTATTTGAATTCCTATACTTCAGGCATAAGTCAGAAACCTCAGACAATTAATAGTAACCTTCATCAAGACTGTAACTTTAACCCATTAGATAAACTAATACAGGTTTTAGAAGAAAATAAGATGCTATACGAGCGACTACTTGTCTGTGAACAGGAGAAAATAGAGATCCTTAAAAACTCAATAAGTCATTTACTATAAATAGAAAACCTTTCAGGACCTTGAAAGGCTTTCTATATATTCAATCATGTTTTATTTGTTGGCTAATGAAAATTTTGCCTCCATAACATCTCTTGAATTACCTCCGATATAAACTTTGAAATCGCCCGGCTCAGCAACAAATTTCAAAGCGGTATTATAGAATTTCAAGTCCTCTTCAGTAATTTTAAAACTAACGGTTTTACTTTCACCAGGTTTTAAGCTGATCTTTTCAAAACCTTTTAGTTCTTTAACTGGGCGTGTAGAACTACCTATTAAATCTTGAATGTACAATTGTGCTACTTCCTTACCTTCAACAATGCCTGTGTTTTTAATCTCTATACTAGCTGTAATAGACTCTCCAGATTTGAAGCTGTTTTTACTTACTTTTAAGTTGCTGTAAGCAAAAGTTGCATAGCTTAAGCCATAACCAAAAGGATATAAGGGATCGTTGCTTACATCAAGGTAATTAGAACGGAATTTACTAAACCATTTGCCTTCTTCTAACGGTCTTCCAGTCTTTTTATGCGCATAATATAAAGGAAGCTGACCAACATTCTGAGGGAAAGTTGTAGTCAGTTTACCAGACGGATTAACCAGACCAAACAATACATCAGTAATAGCATTCGCTGTTTCAGTGCCTCCAAACCAAACATTTAAAATGGCTGGCAAGTTTTCACTTTCCCATTTCAATGCCAATGGTCTGCCAGTGAATAGCACCAATACAACTGGTTTACCTGTTTTAAGTAAAGCTTGTAATAAACGTTTTTGAATAGCAGGAATTTCTATATCTGTTCTGCTCGATGCTTCGCCACTCATTTCCGAGCTTTCACCTAATGCAGCAACTACTACATCTGATTGTTTAGCTAATTTTACTGCTTCAGCAATAACGACTTCCTCAGGTCTGTTATCACGTGGAATATCACGACCAAACATCGTAGCACGTTCCTGGTATTTGGCATCAGCAAGTAAGTTTGAACCGAGGCTATGTAAAATCTTAATGTCCGAGCCAGCAGCAGCCTGCATGCCCTGTAGAAGTGATTTTGTATTCGCAAGATCACTATTTACACTCCATGTTCCCGGCATATTAGCTCCAGTATTTGCCAATGGGCCAATTAATGCAATGGTACCACTCTTCTTTAACGGAAGCGTGTTGTTTTCATTTTTTAACAAAACGAAAGACTCTGTGGCGACCTTACGTGCATAATCCAAATGCTCTGGTTTTAAGATTTCTGTTTTAGCCCTTTCCTCGTTGCAATAACGGAAAGGATCTTCGAACAAGCCCAGTTTATATTTAGCCTCTAATATCAAGCGGCAGGCCTGATCAATCTTCTCAACTTTTACTTTTCCTTCTTTTACAGATTTTTTAAGTGTCGTTAAGAAACCTTCACCAACCATATCCATATCAACACCTGCATTTAAAGACAAGGCAGAGACAGCTTGTAAATCACCCAGGCCGTGGTCTATCAGTTCATTTACTGCAGTGTAATCGGTTACAACAAAGCCTTTAAAACCCCATTCTTTACGTAATAAATCAGTCATTAACCATTTATTGGCTGTTGCAGGAACACCATTAATGTCATTAAATGAAGTCATGATACTACCTGCACCTGCATCTAAGGCAGCTTTGTAAGGCGGCAGATATTCATTGTACATTCGATCAAGACTCATGTCTGTAGTGTTATAATCTCTACCAGCTTCTGAAGCACCATATAATGCAAAATGCTTTACACAAGCCATCATTGTGTTATATTTGGCAAGATCATCACCCTGATATCCCTTTACCATCGCTTTGGCTATTTCTGAACCCAGGAATGTATCTTCTCCTGAACCTTCAGAAATACGACCCCATCGGGCATCTCTGGAAATATCAACCATAGGAGAGAAAGTCCAGTTTAATCCATCTGCTGTAGCTTCAGTAGCAGCAATACGTGCTGTTTTTTCAATCATAGCCATATCCCAGGTACAAGACAGTGCTAATGGAATAGGGAAGGTGGTTTTGTAGCCATGAATTACATCCTGACCAAATATGATGGGGATCTTAAGCCGGGTTTGCTGAACAGCAATTTCCTGTGCCTTACGAATCCGGGCAGGAGTAGTTAAGCTGAAAATGCCACCCACCTGTCCTTTTTTAATCTTGGTTTCAACATCTGTACTGATTACTGATCCCGTGGTTGCTTCACCTCCGGTAAGCAGATTCAATTGTCCTATCTTTTCGTCTAAAGTCATTTTTGACATCAGCGACTGGATAAAGACGTTCATTTTCTGATTATTTTGGAGAACGACCTTTTTATATTGTCCTGAACTGGTATAAATACCTAACAGGAGGGATAGTGATAGCAAAGAAAAGAATTTCATTGTGTGTTATTTATTGGATGTGGAAAGGATTGCCGGGCTGCTAAAACCCAGCTTATTCAAGCCATTTTGTATTTCCGGACTGCTCATAAATAGTTTCCATAGTAAACCACTGCGGTAGTTCTCAATCATAACAATGATTGGCCCTTGGTCTATAGCCAGGTGTGATTTTGCGTACCAGTTATGGTGTTCGCTAAATGCATCCGTAAAACCATATTCAGTCCATATTTTTGAGCCCATTTCTTCATAAAAATACCGTAGTGCCTGCATAGAATATTCAGGGGTGTATGGGAAAGCTGATAATGCAGCAGTAGGCGTAATCACTCCTAAATCTTTATTGGGCGAATGTGCCGCATAGCCTTGCCAGCTATCACTAGCAGTAAGGCCCCAGGAATTGGGTCCATAACCTTTGTATTTTTTGGGATTGGCCAGACAATAAGCTCTGTTTACCAAAGTGTGGTTTTTGTTCTGTTCCCAGTAATCAGCATATTTGTCTTTCAATCCTCTCGGATCTAAACCTAGAAATGAATAGTGAGAAAAAAACAATGGGCCTCCATTGTCAAATCCCAAGGGGAGTTTGTGTCCGTAAAACTCTTTGCCATTGATAAAAAAGTTGCTCTGCGCCCAGCCCCTGTGGTAAACTGCCGCAGAGACCGGATATCTGTTTGCCGATGCAGCGAGTACATAGGTAATCAGACACTCGTTGTATCCCCGTAAAGGAAAATTCATGGCCCAGCCGTTGTTGGGGCTCCAGTGCCAGTACAGTACTTCTTCACCACCCTTGGTGAACCAATCCCATTCTACTTCGTCCCATAGCCAGGTAATTTTGTTTCGCAGTTCTTGCTCTACGGCATTATTAGCGTTAAAATATTGTTTGGCCGTTAACAGTCCCTGAAATAAAAAAGAGGACTCGACCAAATCTGCGCCATCATCTTTGCGACTAAAAGGAATCGTTTTTCCTGTGGCTCCATTTAGCCAGTGCGGAAATACACCATGGTACGAATCAGCCTTGGTTAAAAAGGTAACCATTTTAAGTAGAAATCGGGAGGCACTGTCCCGGCTTACCCATTTTCTCTCAGTAGCGGCAATGGTGGCCATAATGCCAAATCCAGTACCACCAGTCGTTGTTACTTCGCCACCGTAATTAAAAGCTGTATTGCTTCTTTCTCTTGCCAGGCCACTTATAGGATGGGCAAAGTCCCAGAAATAACGGAAGGTTTGTTTTTGTACCAGGTCCAGGAGCTGATCGTCGCTTAAATTTTTATGTATTTTGAGGTCGACCGGAATGGTCTGCCTCTTTTTTTGCTGTGCTTCTACTGGCTCCGGAACTACGGTAGAACAGGAGGTCAGCACCAAACATACTAGCGTGAAGAGTTTGCTTTTTCCCATAATTGATACGGATAAAAAGAGGCTGCTGACCTTAATCAGCAACCTCTCTATTCATTTATATTAGTAGCCTGGGTTCTGCGTAAGTACGCCTCCACTCAGGTCGATCTCTGTTTGTGGGAGCGGCCAAACTTCGTTTCGGCCGGCTTTCCATCCTTTCGGGCCGAACACCTCTGCTCCTCGACCCTGACGAATTACATCAAAGAAACGGTCAAACTCCATAGCGAATTCTACACGTCTTTCTCTATATATAGCAGCTCTAAGTGCTGCTTGATCGGTCGTCGTAACTTTTGGGAGGATAGCCGCGTTTCCCTGACGGGCTCTTTTTCGTACTTCTTCCAAAGAGGAAATTGCCTGTGTACTGTTATTTAATTCATTAGCTGCTTCGGCATTCATCAGCAGGACATCCGAATAGCGGAGCACACGTACATTTTGTTGCGCACCTTCATTAAAGCCCGATACAAACAGGTTAAAAGGTACATAAGATTTCTGGTTGTACATAGGGTTATCGCCTATTGGGTCAATTACATCACCAGAAGGGGTAGTTTCACCTCTAAATATGATGGTGGCATCTCTTCTGGGATCGCCGGTCTCGTACGCTGCCGCCAGGTTTGCAGAAGGGACATTAAATCCCCATCCTCCGCCAGTTACACCACGTACACCTTGTACCTGCGAATATTGCGAATTGGATGCATCTTTGTTATTCGGCAATAAAGCACACTGGATTTCAAAAATTGATTCTACACTGTTCTCATTTTCTACTCTGAAAACTTTCTCATAGTTAGGTAGCAAGGAATAGCCCATAGTCATAACCGTATTGGTAAGGGACAATACATTTGCCCATTTTTTCTGATACATAGCAACTTTGGCATGCATGGTTAAGGCTGCGCCTTTTGTGATACGACCTATATCTGCGGTGGTGTAAGATGGAGGCAATACAGCAGCAGCCTCTGTCAGGTCTTTTTCTATCTGAGCATATACTTCTGAAACAGCAGCTCTTGGCAGGTTATAATCCGTTTGTGCATCTTTAGGAACGTGTAAGCGCAATGGTACACCACCAAAGGCACGCACGAGTCTAAAATAAGAATAAGCTCTGGCAAACTTAGCCTCTGCCAGATACCTTGCTTTTAGGTTCTCGTCCATAGTAATAGCAGGAACATTATCCAGCACCTGATTGGCATAGTTGATATTGCGGTATTGTCCGTTCCAGAAGCCACCAATGTTGCCCTGATCAGGGTCTATGGTAAACAGGTCAAAATCAAGGAAGAAGCTGGCATCTGAAGCAGTACTGCCTTTGTCGGCGTCATCAGAACCTGTGCTTTCAATGGCGATGGCAGGGAACGCTGTGTTTTCCCATGACCGAAGGCTGCCATATATGGCATTTACACCGGCTGCTGCATCATCAGCAGTTTTCCAGAATACTGTACTTTGTTGTTTTCCTTCTTCGGGAACGTCAAGGAAACCTTTTTTGCAGGATGGAAGTATGGATATGCCAAGGACTAAACCAATACCCAATGCTGCATTTTTATATAGATTTAAATATTTTTTCATGATTGTTGCAGTTTAAAAAGTAAGGTTAATACCGAAATTGTAGGTTGCAAAAAGCGGATACACATTTGCATCAATGCCGGCATTCAAGGCGGTGTTGGTTAATGTGGCTTTAATTTTCTCTGCATTGTCAACCGGAACTGGTCCTACTTCAGGGCTAAATCCTTTATAGCCGAATAGGTTAATCGCATTTTGAGCATTGGCGTAGAACCTTATCTTCTGTATTTTCCATTTAGAAAGGATATTGCCTGGCAGGGTATAACCTAATTGCGCATTTCTTACCCTAAAATACGCACCGCTTGAAACAAAAAATGTGTTTGGAGATGCATTTGGAGACGCACCTATCCTTGCAGAAGGATAGGTATTAGAAGTACCCTCCCCATGCCATCTGTTGTCGAAAAAGTCTTTAGTTATGTTCTCATTACCGAAACGGTAAGCAAGGTTAGCATTGTAGATGTCTACACCTGCCACACCCTGGAAATCTAAAGCGAGATCGAAATTTTTATAAGCAAAACTGGTATTTACCCCATAAGTATATTTAGGGTTCGGGTTACCGATTACTGTTCTATCCTGTGAAGTGATTCTGCCATCGCCGTTTAAATCTTCAAATTTAAAGTTTCCTGGAGCTGCGTTAGATTGAGGGAAATAACTGGCTACTTCGGCTGCATTCTGGAAAATTCCAGCCACCTTATAGCCATAAAATACGCCAATAGGGTCACCTACAATAGTTCTTGTGGCAAGGGCACCATTGGTAACGCCCGTACTTCCGCTAAAGATGGGTGTTTGTCCGGATGCTACATTAAGCACCTTATTTGCATTGTAGCTAATGTTACCACTTATAGAGTAGGCTAAACCACCACTAGTCTGATCGCTCCAGGTGGCAGAGAATTCTACACCTCGGTTTTGTATGTCGGCCTGGTTCCCCAGCATCTGATTGTCTTCAGTTCCCAAAGATCCGAGAACAGGAATCTTAAATATAGCCTTAGATGTTTTTCTATTGTAGAAATCGGTCTCAACAGTTAACCTGTTGTTTAAAAACGCCGCTTCTAGTCCGACATTGCTTCCAATACCTTTTTCCCATACAATAGAAGGCGGAATTAAGGTGTTTATACTTTTTCCGGTGTAAGGGGTGTTGTTAAAGATGGCCACAAGATTGCCATTTTGGGCAAGTGTTTGCTGTGAAGCATTGATAGGGACACTTGCGTTTCCTATAAGTCCCCAGCTACCTCTTAGTTTTAATGAGCTGAAAACTTTCTGATCTTTCATAAAATCCTCATTGGTAATTACCCATCCGGCACCTACAGAGGGGAAATAACCCCAGGCATCCGAACTACCAAAAAATTGCGAGGCACCATCGGCACGCATTGAAGCGTTGATCAGGTATTTATTTTTGAATGCATAATTTGCCCTTGCGAAATAAGATGCAAATTTAATCAGAGAACCTTGATCGGCTACACTTCTTGATGCTGCATCACCCAAACTCAGGTAAAGATCGGCTTCGGTGTTGAAAGGAACATTTTGAGCGGAGGCATTTACGGTATAGGCTTTATTACTTTGTGCAGATTGCCCTAGTAACAGCGTCAACTTATGATCTACGGCAAAAGTATTATCGTAAGTAAGCGTATTTTCTACAATCCAGTTGCGCGTTTCTATGCGTTTCAGATCGAGGGTGCTGATATCAGCTTTTTGTGCTTCTGTTGCACGATATACGGGTGCGTATTTCCTGTTTTCTATTTGTCCGAATTCTCCTCCAAAACTTGTTCTGAATGTAAAATGTTTGGCAAATTTCAGTTCCGCATATACATTACCAGTTACGCTGTATTGTTTGGTTTGCTGGTTAAAAAAATCAATTGAAGCCTGTGGATTATAGTTGGCTCCATCACCAAGATTCTGTGTTTTTGGATCGCCATAAGAACCGTCTGCATTAAATACAGGTACACTTGGGGCTGCACCATACAACTGGTGATAAATGGTTGTAGGTATGTCCCTTGATTTACTGGACAGACCTGTAACGTTGTAGCCTACTTTCAGGTCTTTAAACACCTGTATGTCGTTAGAAACCCTTGCTGTATATCTTTTGTAATTATTGGTTTTAACGTTTCCGTCCTGATCCAGGAAACCTAGTGATATGTTGTAAGTCGATTTCTCACCGCCACCGGCAACTGATAAATTATGATTGGTAACAAACCCGTTTCTAAGGATCTGATCGTACCAGTCAGTACCCTGACCAAGAGTAGAAGGATCGCTAAAGACAGGGGCGCCACCGTTTAGTCCGGCCAGTTCGTTGGTAAAGGTAGCATACTCTTGTGCATTGGCCATTTTAACTTTATTGGTTGTTTTTTGAAATCCGGCATATGCATCATAATTAACAGTAGTTGGCATGCCGGCTTTCCCTTTTTTTGTAGTGATGAGTACCACTCCATTTGCTGCACGTATACCATAAATGGACTGGGCAGAGGCATCTTTCAGAATGCTCATGTTATCAATATCGCCCGGGCTTAAAAAGCTAATGTCATTATACCATACGCCGTCTACCACATATAACGGGGCCTGGTTGCCAAATATGGTACCCAAACCACGGATGCGGATTTGTGGAGATGAACCAGGTGCTCCGTTGTTGGTAATGGAAACACCGGCTATTTTACCTTGTAATGCACCCACAGGACTGGTAGAAGCTTGTTTAGAGATCTCTGCGCCTTTTAAGCTGGCTACTGAACCTGTGACGTCCAGCTTTCTTTGTGTTCCATAGCCTACCACAACAACCTGTTCTAGTGATTGTGAAGTAGCTGAGAGGACAACATTGATTGTTGACTGACCGTTAACAGGGATTTCCTGTGTTACGTATCCTACATAGCTAAATACTAATGTGCTATTTGGTGCTGCGCTAATGGAATATTTTCCGGTAGCATCTGTTTGGGCCCCGCTATTAGTGCCTTTAATCGTTACACTAACAGCTGGAATTGTCGTCTTATCCTGTCCATCTGTAACTACACCTTTGACAGTTATATTCTGCGCAAAGGCGGTGTTGATTACAAACAAACTAAAGAGACTTAAAACAGAAAATCTTGTAAAAAATCTTTTCATACTCGTTTAAGTTTTTGGTTAAATGATTGTTAAAATTCCGTTAGATTATTAGGTATACCAAATCTGGTAACCTCAACATTATTACATCATTCACTAGATATAGATTATCTGATAACAGTCCGGATGGGAGTTTGTTCTAGCTAAAACACAGAATTTAGGGATTAAACAAAGATAATTTGTTGAAATAAGGAAAGACAATCATAAGAGCTGACTGGCTACTTTTTTTCTGGTATGAGAGGTAATGATGTAGTGTTTAAAGCTCCATTAGGAACTCTACAAGGTTTTTATCGTGAGGTACCTCTAGTTTTTTTCTTAACCTATACCTTCTGATCTCTACTCCACGAAGTGATATGTTAAGCAGGGATGCAAGTTCTTTGCTGCTCATATTCATGTGTAGGTATGCACAAAGTTTCAGATCATTCGGTACCAGATCGGGATGGTTTGCCTTTAATTTTTTGAAGAAACTTTCATGCGCTTCATTGAAGCTGCTTTCAAATAAATTCCAGTCTCGCTCGTCATTCATCCCTTCATCAATTACTTTTTGAATTTTTCTAAGTTGTTCTTCCGCAAGAGGCTTCCCATTGCCATCTTTTAGTTTGAGCATTTCCTGACTTATTTTTTGAAGTAGTTCATTTTTGTACACCAGGCTCATGGCTGAGTTAGCAAGCTCTCTGCTTTTACCTGCAAGTTCTGCCTGTAGTTTTTCGGTCTGTAGTTTAATGATCTGTTTTTCGGTTGCCTCAGTTTCCTTCTTCAGGTAAATATCCTTTTCCTCCTGTAGTTTTGCAGCAATAGCTTGCTGATCTTTAAGTAACTTTTTTTCATAAAGTTTTTTACCAACCAGTAGAATTATAATAAACATGAACAGGTATAGCAGGACAGCCCAGTTGCTGGCATAGAAAGGAGGTAGCACTGTAAAGTTGAAGGCAGTGACCTGACTGCGGGTTTGATCGTTTATTTTAGCTCTTACCAGGAATTTATATTTTCCCTGAGAAAGGTTGGTGAAATCTTTCTGGGAAGCTGTACTCCAGTCGGACCATTGTTTGGAATATCCCTCCAAAAAATACTGGAATTTAATTTTTGCTTCCCGGTAATAAGGAAGTGCGTACGAGATTCGGATGTTGTTTCTACTGAAAGGTATTTCTATTGCGCCTTCTCCGCTGCTTCCAACTTCGCTTATGATGGAATAGGTATCGGTAATGTCTTCTATCTTACGGATCAGGACCGCGGGTAAGGCTGTTTTCTTGTCCCGTGTATCTGTAGCGTTGTAGATTACAAAACCATCATCAACACTGATGAGGTAAATCTGGTTGCTGATTTTACTGATGTTTTCGTAATATTGAACCATCCGGCCATCGAGGATACTAAAGCGGGTAGAGTCAATTTTGATTTTCCCCTCTTGTTCAAAGCTCGCCAATGCCATTTTGCCGTCATTAATAAACCAATATTTTTTATCACCTGCGCTAATAATTTTGTTGGATTTTGAGTACGAACCGATCACTTTATTCAGAACCTCATAGGGAGTAAACCGGTTGCTAATTTCGTCAAATGTTAAGAAGCCTTTGTCTGATGAGTAAAGCAGCTTATTTTCAAGCGTAAACAAGTTGATGTTGTAGCTGCTGGGCAATCCATTACGCTCATCATAATATTTAACTGCAGTTACTTTTTTAAAATCGGAGCTAAGCGATAATTTGTATAGCCCACGATAAGCATGACTTACCCAGAGGTCTCCTTTGGCATCTTGTTCTACAAATCTGGAGGGTTCCGAAAAGTTTTCTATCTTATGATAGAATTTCCATAAGCCGGCAACATCCCGTTTATAAAGTACAAGACCTGTGTAGGTGCCCTGAATAAGGTATTCATTGTTTAGTTTCTTTATCGTCCAGCCACCGCCCGTACCAGAAATTCTTTCAATAGAATTGTCGGTTACCCTAAACGTATAGTCATTGTGTCCGCAAAGTAATTGGCCGTCTATTAAACTGAGATCCCAGACTTGTCCTTGTGAATTGGGTATCAGTTTAAAATTAAAAGTTTTAAAAGGCTGACCATTGTCTGCTGTCCAGGAACTGGAAAATAGCCCCTGATTGGTGCCCAGGTATATTTTATCTTTATAAATAAGACTGGAATAAACAGTTCCAAAAAGACCCGTTTTATCAAAGTAAAAATATAAAGGAGAATTTAGCTCGATACGATCTATGCCATTGTCGAGACCTGCCCATAAGTTCTGCTCATTATCAGTATAGATACTTAAAACTGTATTGTTCTGGAGTCCGCTGGATTTGTTAATTTTTTGAATAATCTGACCTTCTTCATCGATAATGATTAAGCCATTTAAAATAGTGCCATAAGCATAATATTTATTCAGAATTTGCACGCCATTGTTGAGCTGATAAGTTTTTAGAAATGGATTAGCTGCGGTATTGAAGGGTGTATAACTATGCCCATCGTACAGGAATAATCCTGATTTGCTGGTGCCAATTAATAATTTACCTGATTTATAAGGTAAAATAGAGAGGACGCTTTCTGGTAAGGGTGGTCCGTCATTACTTAATGGTACAAGCTGATTCCCCTTTAATTCAAATAGGCCTTTTCCCAGTTCTTCGATAATAAAGCGCTGATTTACTTGGTGTAAAAACAGAAAAGATCCTTTAGTCTTGATGACGCTGATTTTTTTGTCCTGATAGATATAGATGGAGCTGAAAGATTGGAAAATGATCTTTTTGCCGGCTACATATATTTTCCATATTTCATCGGCAACCTTGTGCTGTTTTGGAATAAGCTGAACGAGAGAATGATATTTTAATTTTTTATCTGTTACTTTCCAGTATCCGAATTCTCCAAAACTACCAGTATAGATGATACCATTAGCATCGGATGTAACTGAGCGTACTATCTGTTTGTTTGGCATTTTATATTGCTGCCAATACTTTCCATCGTAGCTAAGAAGCCCTTCGGTATTGCCGAAATACATTATCCCTGACTTATCTTTGGCTATTGACCAGTTTTGGTTGCCCGATAAATAGATGGATTTTGGGTAATTTTGAATATAGGGAACTCCTATACTTTTAATATTTTCTGCTGATGCGCTAAAAGCGCATAAGAAAGTGATACAATATAAGAAGTATTTTAGCAGCGCCCTGTTCATGAAATACTAAGATAGTTATTTCCCAGCTACGTTTACAGGTTGAGGTACTTTTACATAATATCCTGTTCCATCGTATTTACGCTTACGCGGATTGGTTGTACAGGCAACAGAACAACATCCTTGTAGCTCATCGCCACATTCATCACACTGTGTAACATGCTCATTGCATTCCGGATTGGCACAATTGATCATTTTTGGTGTCGTTTTGCCACAGTTGTAACATGTAGATACAACCTTCGGATTTACAGTATTAACATCTACTGCAATGCGGTTATCAAAAACATAGCATTTACCTTCAAAATCTTCTCCACCGGCTTCTTTTCCGTATTTAATGATTCCACCATGTAATTGGTAAACATCATTAAAGCCGTGGTGTAATAGCAAGGCTGATGCTTTTTCACACTTAATACCACCGGTACAATAGGTCAGTACTTTTTTGTCTTTATATTGTGCCAGCTCATTGATCTTTTCAGGGAACTCCCGGAAGTTTTCTATGTCAAGTGTTATTGCATTTTTGAAACGTCCAAGGTTATGCTCGTAATTAGAACGGACGTCTAGAATAACCACATCATCCTGATCTATCATTTTTTGAAATTCTGCAGGTTCCAGGTGTTTCCCGGTTTGCTTATTTGGATCAATAATGTTTGGATCTCTTAAGCCAGAGTGTACAATTTCAGATTTATAACGGCAATGCATCTTAATGAAAGAAGGAACTTCTACATCGTCGATTTTAAAATCTGTTTTAGCAAATCGTTCGTCAGCTTTTATAGCAGCCATATAGCTTTCACATGCTTCTTTAGTGCCGGAAACAGTACCATTTAAGCCTTCATCGGCAACGATAATACGGCCTACTAGGCCTATGGATTTGCAAAATTTAAGATGATCATCGGCAAATTGTTCTGCCTCTGCTATAGGACTATAGCAATAATAAAGTAGTGTCTGATATGTCATAATTCATTGATACCGGTGCAAATGGCGTTTAATGCGGATACAAAAGTGCAAAAAAAACCGTTCTCCTCCAAGTCTGGAATCTTTTACGCTGAAGGAGCGTAAAATTTTCCTATGCCTTGTCGGAGAAGGTATTTTTTGTTTTAAGCATGATGCAGAGTAGCAAGGTGCAGGGATTGTTTATCATACTTTTCTCTTTACTCTACAGTTGCTTTTCAAAGTGGAGTTTAGTTTTATTCTTCTAGCCTTTTTTGTAACAAATTCGGTGTTTGTTTCAGACCCCTTATTTTGTGTTGGATAATTATTAAGTTTGTACCCTCAATCAAGAAATAATATACTAACTAATTATATTAAACATAAAATGACTAAAATTTCAATGAAATCATTGTGGTTGTCTGCTGGCTTATTGTTAGGTACAACTGCTGGATTTGCGCAAGACAATCTTGTGAATGCGCTTAAAAATAACCAAAGCGCTAATAGCGCGACAAGCTTTACTTTCACTCCTGTAATAAATGCTGAAGCTACATCAGTGAAAAATCAGAAATCATCAGGGACTTGCTGGAGTTACTGTACAAACTCTTTCTTGGAGTCTGAAATGATTCGTATGGGTAAGAAACCTGTTGATTTAGCTGAATTATTTACTGCTCGTAACACTTATATTGAAAAAGGTATTAATTATGTACGTATGCATGGTGCCCTGACTTTAGGTGATGGTGGTGCATGTCATGATGTAACTAATATGTTTGCTAAATATGGTGCCATGCCACAAGAAGCTTATAATGGTAATGATTATGGTAGCCCAGGTTCTTCTGATAGAATGAACAAACTAACAGAAGCTATCTTGAAGAAAGCTATTGATGGTAAATTTGATCCTACATGGAAAGATAGATACATTGCTACAATTGATTCTTGTATGGGTGCTGTTCCTGAGAAATTCACTTACGAAGGAAAAGAATATACACCAAAAACTTTTGCTAAAGAGGTAGTTGGAATTAACCCTGCTGATTATGTAGAATTAGGATCATTCACCAGCAGTCCTTATTATGAAAAAGCTGTTTTAATGGTTCCTGATAACTGGTCATTTGATCAGGTTTATAATGTTCCAATGGATGATATCACCAACATTATTGATAATGCACTAAAAAAGGGATTTACTGTTGCATGGGCTTCTGATGTAAGTGAAAAAGGATTTAGCTGGAAAAATGGTGTTGCTTATGTTCCTGCAAAAGATTTCGAAAATATGAGCATTGATGAGAAAAAAACAATGTTCAACGGTCCGAAAGCAGAGAAAGAAATTACTGTAGAAATGCGTCAGGCTGCTTTCGATAATTACGAAACTACTGATGATCATGGTATGCAAATTACTGGTATTGCTAAGGATCAGGCAGGTAAGGAATACTATATCGTTAAAAACTCTTGGGGTGCAACTAACGATTACAAAGGATATTTATATGTGACTAAGAACTTTGTTAAATATAAAACAACAGCATTCTTATTGCACAAAAACGGAATTCCTTCAGATTTACGTAAAAAAATGGCGATTAAATAAGAGCTATTTTAAAACTATAAAAAGATGGAGTTCCAAAAGGGCTCCATTTTTTTTATGTCTTATTTTATGCGTTTTGTTTAAAAACCATAGGATAGTCTGAAACCATGATTTACCCTTTTGCTACCATCATAAGCAAAACCGTAGGCGGCTCTAAAAATCAGTCTTTGAAAACCGAAATAGAATTCGGTATAGTTTCTTTTTATTGGCTGGCTCAAATAGCTTGCTCCTACAATCTCTTCTAATTTTAACTTACGCAGCAATGGTATTTTATTTGTGAAGAAACCAGAGAAGTTATGCTCAAAATGCGCTTCAACATATTCTTTATCTGTACTAAACAAATAGAAGTCGAGGAATAAGAATTTTGGAAGTTCAGGAAGAGAGAACAAGGAGTTGTTACCTGTGAAATGTTTGGCATCAGGATAATAGATCTGAGAAGAATTCAGGAACTTACCTGCGCCTACGATGAAAGAAAAGTAACCCCATAGTCCCGCACTAATTTTATTTTGCGATACTTCTAATGAAACTAAATCATAATCTGTGTCACTACTGAGTATCCCTTTTATTCCTTTTCTATATGTAAAATCAATTACCGGATACCTGCTAGGCTGGTAAAATTTTCCATTAGGTCTGGTAATATAGGTCTGACCAAAAGTGTAATTCAATCCTGCTGTGATGGTTAGGGCCTCGTATGTTGGGAATAACGGCGTTTCTGAATCTGGAGTGAATGGGTTGTTAGAAGTGAAGTGCTCATTCTCAAGATCTCTGAATTTAAATGTAGAAGTGTTTTTAAGATTTGTGTTACGTGCATAACTTCCTTTAATTCTTGCTTGTAATCCATTGCTAAGTTCCCTTGTTGTACCTAGATTAATAAATTCCTTCTTGTAAAACTTAGAGAAGTTTGTTTCAAAAAATAAGGAGTTGGTAGAGTTGCCAAATTGGCTCATTGAACCATAGTTATTTAAATCATAGATGCCAGAGCCCGCACTAAAACTAATGTTTGCACGTTTATCTGGCCGATAATAATAATTGGAACTGATGTTTCCTGTAAGTAACTTATTAGAGAAACCATACCTGACTTCGGCTCTGATATCATAAAAACGACGTTCTCCAAGGTCTTTAGTGTAAGTAATAGCTGGTTTAATGGCAAAGCCCTCTACAGTATTATACAGTATTGATTTATATAATGGCTCGAACTGATAACGGCGACCAGTCTCATGTTTTTTGATAGTAAAACCTGTGATCAGACCAAAAACACCAACTTTATTGCTTTCTCTTTCTACTGAATCAAGGTAGTGCTTAGATGTTTTTACTACCTCTATGCTATCTTTTCTTGTATAATCTTTTTGTTCTTCACTGGTAAGTGGAATAGGTCTGTTGTTAAGCCAGAATAATGAATCTTTTTCGTTAGCAGCTTTATTGATTTTTAAAACCTCTCCATTGAAATAGCTTTTAGGGAAATTGGGTTGAAGGTTATAATTTGAATAAACTCCTACATAATAACCTTCAAACTTAAAACCTATAACGTCTCCGTTGAACTGAACATTAATACTGGATGGCATGTAAGTCTTGCCGGTTTTCAAAAATTGTTGAGAAATATTCAATGTGTCCAGTAAGTTTATACCTGTGTTCTTTGTCAGAAATACATTGGCATTAACCAAATGCCAGGTGTCTTCTTTTATGTAAATGAGGCCCCTAAATACCGGGTCATTTTCTCTGCGGGGAATGATTTGAATTTTATGTACGGTTTCTCCGTTGTCTGTGCTTGTGCCTAATAACTTGTATCGGTAATACCGTAAGGCGTTATCTGAAATAGGTGATACAAAGCCACGGGAGCTAAATTTGTTTTCCAGTAATATGTTATCGTAAAGATTGATAGTTAAATCTGAGGCCTTGTTAAAGCTAAAAGCACTGTTGTGTCCTGCAACTTTGGAGGAGACCATCTCTTCGTGAATAAGATTTGGACGCTGATAGGAGAAGCGGGAAGTGGATTCAGATAAATAAAGTATGCCTTTTCCATTAGTGTCTACATCCAGTATCCTCTGTATATTCTTGCGAAACAGTTTTTTTGGAGCGCCGACAAGTTTTTGAACTCCTTTAACATATACATCGGCGGTAAAAGCATTGACTTCAGTTAAATGTTCTTTTCTCTTTTTAATAGCCTGTCTGATGATTTCGTATGCCGGATCTTCACCATTGCCAATAATATTTACTGCTGCCAGTGTATAGCTTTCAGGTTGCAGGATAATGTCAATAGCAGCATCTTCGGTAATTGTGATATTTTTTTCTAAGGACTTATATCCAATTGTTTTATAAACGATTGTATAAGTTCCATTTTGAATTTTAAATGAATAAACACCGTCTACATTAGCTGAGGTACCAATCGTTGTATTTTTTATGTAAACAGAAACAAAAGGAATGGCATCGCCACCAGTATCTTTAATTGAACCGCTAAGCGTTGATTGCTGCGCATAACTGCTGAATATATTGAGTAATAAGAATAATCCAAGTAAAAAGTGCTTCATGTAAAAGAGTTAGTCAAATGCCCAAAATAACGAAGATTTGAAGTTAAGAGCTATTAATGCTATTTGATATTAACAATTCTTTAGCCAAAAATACCCATAAGTAGGTATTTTAAGTAATATATCGTGTTTTTGTTAGGAAGACTTAAATATAGTGGAAAAACCTGATTATATTTGCGCGAAATTACATAGCTGGTATTCAGTTGTATAACGCGGGGGTTGGATGGAGTTTTTTCGTTATTATAGAGATTTATGTTTGTGTCTTTTCTAATTACAATCCTTTGTTTCTTGCTGCTCAATATTGTTTGTGTTAGAAGTCGTTGTGTTGAAGGATTTTATCTCCATCTAATCACGCTATCATTGATTCTGTTGTGTTCCGTAACGTTTTCGGCAATTGCACAAACTACTGTCAGAGGCAAAATTATTGATAAGCAAACCCGACAGCCTATTCCTTCTGTTACCATTACACTTGCTGAGGTTAAAGCTAAAACACTTTCCAATGGAGACGGTAATTTTAAAATCTTTACCAATAAACAGGTCAATAGCATTACTTTTTCTGCAATAGGTTACAAATCTTTCAACTACCGTTTGCAAAAAAAAGGCGAGTATCAGTTGAATATCGAATTGGAAGAGACTTTTAATACACTGAATGATGTAAGTATTGTTGCTGCAAAGAAAACGAAGAGATATAGCAATAAAAATAATCCGGCAGTAGAACTAATTCGTAATGTTATAGCCAATAGAGAGAATAACAGGAAGCAGAAAAATAACGATGTGGTTTTTAAACAATATGAAAAGCTTAATCTTTCGTTGAGTATGAAACGTAATCAACTTCGTGGTTCCTCAATTGTCCGCAAATTTCCCTTTCTGCTCAAAACAGCAGACTCCATTAGACAACCTGGGAAAGCATTAATACCGTTGTTTATGCGAGAAAGGTTAAGCTTATGTTTGGAAACAAAAAATAAAGAAAACGATCGGAGTCAGATTCTGGGGGAGAAGCAATCGCGGATTGATCAGTTTTTTGATGAAGATGGGATAGATGAATATCTGAAACAAATTTATCAGCACGTTGATATTTATGATAATGATATCGGTATTGGCAGTCAGCGTTTTTTAAGTCCTATCGCTTCACTGGCGCCAGAATTGTATAAATATTTCATAGCAGATACCTTAAAAGATGTAAAGCCTCATGTAGTCCGTTTGATGTTTAGCCCACGAAATAAACAAGATCAGTTGTTTATGGGCGAAATGCGTATTCCTCTTAACGGAGATTATGCTGTAGCAGACGTTACACTGACACTTAATAAAGATGTAAATCTCAATTTCGTAAATGATTTTGAAGTAAATATTACTTATAAAAAGGATGCGGAAGGGAAATACTATATCGCCAAAAGTGTAACAGATATGGGCTTAGGGCTCTTTAAAGATAAATATAACCTGTTTGGAAGTCGAACACTTCTTACCACCGATTATAGGTTTGCAGAGAAAGGTTTTATCTTCCCAACACAAAAACCAGTTTTAGCAAAGAATAAAGGGTCAGAAACATTTAATCGTCCTGAGGGTTTGACATCCTTAGAGCAAAATGCTTATAACAATATAGATAGCTTAAAGAAATCTCCGAGATTTAAAAGAATGGCTGCGATAAGCGCACTGATTTTAACAGGTTTTCAAAAAGCGGGGCCTGTGGATATTGGTCCAATTGGTTCTTTTTATAGTTTCAATAGCATAGAAGGGACAAGGATAAGATTAAGTGCGCGTACTAATATCGAATTTAGTGATAAGGTTGTTTTAGAGGGGCATATTGCGCGTGGTATGAAAGATAAGAAATGGAAGTATGCTATGAGTGCGGCTTATTCCTTCAAACCGGAAGGGCCTCTTCAGTTTCCAATACATAGTTTTACCATAAAACATAGCTACGAAACACAGATCCCGGGTCAGGATCTGAATTTTGTTGAAGATGATAATTTTCTACTTTCCTTTAAAAGAGGAGTGAACGATAAATGGTTGTATAATAGAAAATGGAGCGGAGAGTATTTCAGAGAATTAGAAAACCATATATCCTTTCGTGTTGGATATAGAAATCAAGAATTGGACCCTACTGGTGGATTGGTTTTTCATCCGGTTTCTGCATCTGAAACTGTAGATCGACTCAACCTGTCTGAGTTTACAACAGAGTTGCGCTGGGCCCCGAAAGAGCAGTTCTATCAAGGTAAAAGATTTCGCAGACCGATAAAGAATGGTTACCCAATCTTTACGCTTAGAGCTTCGGCAGGGGTTAAGGGATTTTTGAAAGGGGATTACAATTATCAAAACGTTTCACTTCATATCTATAAAAGATTGTTTGTGCCACCATTTGGATATTCAGATATCACTATGGAAGGTGGAATGGTACTGGGGAAAGTCCCATTTCCTTTGTTAGCTATTCATCGTGCCAACCAAACTTATTCTTATCAGAATCAGTCTTATAATTTAATGAACTTTATGGAGTTTATGAGTGACAGATACGCAAGTATTAATATAGACCATTCGTTAAATGGGTTGATTTTAAATAAAATTCCCTTGATCAAGAGATTACAACTAAGAGAAATGGCTTCTTTGAAATTGCTTTACGGAGATATTACTTCAAAAAACAGACCTGAGAATGATCCTGATCTGTATCGTTTTGCTACAAATAATGATGGTGTTCAGACTTCATTTGCATTGGGTAATGTACCCTATATGGAGGGGAGTGTAGGGATAGGCAATATATTTAAATTACTACGTGTCGATTATGTAATGAGATTTAATTACTTAAATCATCCTGATGTATCAAAATCGGGAATACGTGCAAAAATCCATGTAGATTTCTAAACATTCCTGATTAAGCTTACCAGCACAACATAAGAATTGTATAACTTTGACGTATCAAATTATATTTCGTATGTATAAAACATTACAGCCAGTTCTGATTCAAGAGCTAGATCAGATAGAAAAAGACGGATTATTTAAGCGTGAGCGTATTATTGTCACTCCACAAGGTGCAGACATTAAAGTAAGTACTGGTCAGGAGGTGATTAATTTCTGTGCAAATAATTATCTTGGATTATCTTCAGATTCGCGTGTAATTGAAGCTGCAAAAAATGCAATTGATAAATATGGTTACGGAATGTCATCTGTACGCTTTATTTGTGGGACACAAGATGTTCACAAAGAGCTTGAGGAAAAGCTTTCCAAATTTTTAGGTACTGAAGATACAATATTGTATGCGGCTGCTTTTGATGCTAATGGTGGTGTTTTTGAACCTTTATTTAATGATCAGGATGCAATTATTTCTGATGAATTGAACCATGCGTCGATTATTGATGGTGTACGCTTATGTAAAGCGCAACGTTTCAGATATAAAAATGCTGATATGGTTGATCTGGAAAGACAACTGATTGCAGCAAAAGATGCCAGACATCGTATTATTGTTACAGATGGAGCTTTCTCTATGGATGGAGTAGTAGCTCCTCTGGATCAGATTTGTGATTTGGCTGATAAATATGAAGCCTTGGTGATGATAGATGAATCGCACTGTACAGGTTTTGTCGGAAAAACGGGACGTGGAACACATGAGCATTTTAATGTAATGGATCGCGTAGATATCATTACAGGTACTTTGGGGAAAGCATTAGGTGGTGCATCCGGGGGCTTTACATCTGGGAGAAAAGAAATTATTGATATGCTTCGTCAACGTTCACGCCCATATTTATTCTCCAATACATTAGCGCCAGCTATTGCAGGTGCTTCTGTTGCAGTATTGGATATGTTAAGTGAGACT
This sequence comes from Pedobacter sp., assembly GCF_041645105.1. Taxonomy (GTDB): domain Bacteria; phylum Bacteroidota; class Bacteroidia; order Sphingobacteriales; family Sphingobacteriaceae; genus Pedobacter. Next base: position 25,851 of record NZ_JBAZQQ010000011.1, on the reverse strand, counting down.
ACAGGCTTAAGAGATAAATTAGAGCAGAATACCCAATACTTCCGCGAGAAAATGACGGAAGCAGGTTTTGATATTAAACCAGGGATTCATCCAATTGTACCGGTGATGTTATACGATGCGAAACTGGCGCAGGAATTTGCCGCCAAAATGCTGGAAGAGGGGATATATGTAATTGGTTTTTATTATCCTGTTGTAGGGCAAGGAAAGGCCAGGATCCGTGTTCAGCTTTCTGCAGCACATGAACAACATCATTTGGATAAGGCAATTGCTGCATTTACTAAGGTAGGTAAAGCTTTAGGCGTAATATAAATTATAGAAAAGCTGTATATTTGCCCCATGTTACAAGATAAGATAACACAATACACCACAGAAATAAATGCATTCTCGACAGACAGTGCTGATGAGTTAGAACAGTTTCGCATAAAATTCCTTGGAACAAAAGGAATTATCAAAGATATTTTTGATGAATTTAAAGCCGTATCACCTGAGGAAAAAAGAGTTCTTGGAAAGGTTTTAAACGAATTCAAACAATTGGCAGAAGCTAAATATCAAGGGTTGAAAGATCAGGCTGAAGTAACTGATACTTCAAAAGGGGCTGATCTGGATCTTACTTTACCTGGGGAAGGATTTGAGGTAGGATCACGTCATCCTTTGGCTTTGGTTAGGAGAGAGATAATCGAGATTTTTAATAAGCTTGGATTTATCGTTGCAGAAGGACCGGAAATTGAAGATGACTGGCATAATTTCTCGGCATTGAACTTTCCTGAAGAACACCCTGCCCGTGATATGCAGGATACTTTCTTTATAAAAAAAGGTGGTGAGAAAGGTGATATTGCATTGCGTACACATACTTCCTCTGTTCAAGTGAGAATGATGGAAGAAGGTAAACCCCCTTTCAGGGCAATCATGCCGGGAAGGGTATATAGGAACGAAGCAATCTCGGCCAGAGCGCATTGCTTTTTTCATCAGGTTGAAGGACTGTATGTTGATGAGAATGTATCATTTGCTGATTTAAAACAAACCTTATTTTATTTTGTACAGGAATTGTATGGTGAAGGTACTAAAGTGCGTTTCCGTCCATCTTATTTTCCTTTTACAGAACCTTCAGCAGAAATGGATATTTCCTGTACCATTTGTAAAGGTGCAGGTTGCCAGATGTGTAAGCAAAGTGGATGGGTTGAGATATTAGGCTGTGGTATGGTTGATCCAAATGTTTTGGAAAATTGTAACATCGATAGTAAAAAATATAGTGGTTTTGCCTTTGGAATGGGAATTGAAAGGATTGCGAATCTTAAATTTGAAATTAAGGATCTGCGCTTATTCTCAGAAAATGATGCCAAGTTCTTAAAACAGTATAAGACGTCGTTAATATAATGAAATTTGCCTTAGCCACATTAGTGTTGGTTTTCTTGTTGGTGGGATGTGGTAAAGAGCGATTGAATATTCCTAATGTGCCGGTTAATTTTAGTGGGCAACTGACTGATCCAAGATTGATTAGGTTAAGTAGTCCGGGAGGAGCGGTGATTTTGGATAATTACGGTGTTGCGGGCATTGTCATTTATCGAACACAATTTAGCGGTTATAAAGCTTACGATAGGTGTAGCACTGTGAATCCGGAAAAACAATGTGCTGTGGAGTTGGATGATCCAACTTTTACGGTAACGGATAAATGTTCAGGAGCAAAGTATTCTCTTGAGGATGGTAGCCCCGCAAAAGTGCCAGCTGTATTATCATTAAAAGAATATCAGGTAACTGTAGCAGGAAATACAATTTATGTAACCAATTAATGGAACCAGAAAAAATAAAAGAAAGTATAGTCAGAGCCGCTAAAGAGTTGTTCAGGAAGTATGGTTATCACAAAACAAGTGTGAATGAGATAGCCAGGAAAGCCAGGATAGCTAAGGCTACCATATACAAGTATTTTGAGAGTAAAGAACAGATTCTGGATGCCATTTTAATGGATTACCTGGATTTGAACTTGCATGAGATATTAAAAAATAAGGCTCAGTTTGCAGATGAGGAGGAACACCTTAAAGCATTGGTGATGAAGACATGTAGGTTAACATATACTGTTTGTAATGAGTTTATTGGCTGGGATTTCGTTAGAGAGAATGCAAATTCACAAGAATTTTTGAAGCATTTATCTGATCAGCTGGAATCACTTCTGCTTTCTGCTTATCTGGAACTTGATCACTTTAAAAATCATCCATCACGTAGAGAAGGGTTGGCATTTTTGCTTAAAGCCAGTAAAAATATTGTATTTTCTTTTGCCTTTACATCAGTTAGTGATTCTGATGTACGTAAGAATTTTGTGAGTTTCCAAAAAGAACTACTTCCATTTTTAGTAAAAGCTGCTTTGTAGACTCCTTAGCTAAAATCCTGAAATAGATTGCTTTATTTTACATAATGTTAACTTATACCATTTCAGTATTTGGTATAAAAGGCGTTATATTTGTTGTAGTATCAACTCTTATAACGATGAGTAACGAGATTTTAGAAATTTCTATATTGGTAGATGAGAAGTTTGATGTGATATTTGAACCGGCTGACGGTGTTTTGGGTTTTATACTTAGAATTTTTGGCAGGTAGCATTTGACACATTAATTTCTTCAGTAGCAGACATCCCAAAATGTCTGGAAGAAAGGTTTATGTCTGAAAAAAAACTTAAATTCGCCCCCATAATGAGTAGAAATAGAAAAGCTGGAGTGGTAACCATCATTCCTGATTTAAGTATTATAGATATTGCCGAAGAAGGTAAAGGTGTTGGTAAAGCAGATGAGCTGGTGATTTTCGTTGAAAAGACTGTGCCTGGGGATATTGCTGATGTACGTATCATAAAAAAGAAAAAAAACTTTGCGGAAGCAGTAATTGAAAACCTGCATAAAAAATCAGAATTAAGAACTGATCCTTTTTGTCAACATTTCGGTACTTGCGGAGGCTGCAAATGGCAGCAGATGGAATATGATGCTCAGTTAAAATTTAAGCAGAAGAATGTAGAGGCAGCTTTACAGCGCCTTGCTAAAATTGATACCAGTTCAATGGAACCGATTTTAGGTTCGGTCGAAAATAAATATTACAGGAATAAACTGGAATATACTTTTTCTAATAAACGTTGGCTGAATAAAGAAGATATGCCTGAAAAGGTGGAAGGATCTGAAGGTGAGAGTTCTAATGCCAATATGGATATGAATGCCTTAGGTTTTCACGTACCATTACGTTTTGATAAGATATTAGACATTCAGCATTGCTATTTACAAGCGGAGCCTTCGAACAGTATCAGAAATGATGTTAGAGATTATGCTTTGCAACATGGTTTAACATTCTATGATCTGCGTAATCATGAGGGTAATCTACGTAATTTGATTATCCGTACTTCATCGACTGGTGAAATTATGGTGGTTGTAGTTTTTGCTTATATAGGGCAGGAGCAGATTGATGCTATGATGGAGCACTTAAAAAATCGCTTTCCTGAAATTACAGCATTGTTATATATTGAAAATCAAAAAAAGAATGACACCATTTTTGATCAGGAAGTAATTACTTATGCCGGAAGAGATCATATCTTCGAAGAAATGGAGGGTTTGAAATTTAAGATTGGTGCAAAATCATTCTATCAAACCAATTCAGATCAGGCTCACGAATTATATAAGATTACTAAAGAGTTTGCAGGGTTTTCTGGAAATGAGTTGGTATATGATTTATATACTGGAGCGGGTACAATTGCCAATTTCGTAGCTGGTAGTGTAAAACAAGTAGTAGGAATCGAGTATGTACCTACAGCAATTGAAGACGCTAAATTTAATTCTGATCTCAATGGAATAAATAATGCAATCTTCTATGCCGGGGATATGAAAGATATTCTGACCAGGGAATTTATTGCTGAACATGGCAAACCTGACGTGGTGATCACAGATCCGCCAAGAGCTGGTATGCATGCTGATGTTGTAGAGCGTTTATTGGAGATGGAAGCAGAAAAGATTGTTTACGTAAGTTGTAATGCTGCCACCCAGGCACGTGACCTGGCTTTATTAAAAGAAAAATATGAAGTAGTACGAATTAAACCTGTTGATATGTTTCCACATACACAACATGTGGAAAACGTAGTGCTTTTGAAATTTAAAGGGAATTAATTATAGGATTTTTGATGGATATAGAAGAATTAATGCCGCAACAACCAGAAGGAGGCAAGGAGCAACAAAGCAAAAGTCCATTGGTTAGCCTGGAAAAGGATTTGGAGTTGTATGCAGACTCAGTAAAGGAGATTGCAATGGAAATTATTGTTGAAGGTATTTCAGAGAATCCTATTTTCATTGCCCACCAACATACGGTAAGTATAGGTGAGGTAATTCTGGATCGAAAAGAACTGAATACCGAATGGACCATGCAAGCCTCAACCTTTGAAGAATTTGTTGAGAAAGGAATTATAACTCCTGAAAAGAAAGCTTTATTTTTAAAAAGCTATAAAAAACCAGAAGATTATATGTGTGTATTTGTAATTGTGCCCGAAGGAGCCAATTTTATTTACTATCCTTATAAAGTTAAAAAGTAAATAATCAGATAAGAATCCTTGTCCGGTCAAAAACGAATAAGGATTAGTAAAAACTAATGATTAGACATCGCTAAGACAGAAAGGTCTCAAGATTCATAAAATATTTTAAATATTTGAATTTGATTCTTAAAATGGTTCTTTTTGTAGCATAAAACAAGGCAAATAATGGCAACATCTCAATTACTCATTCTTGATAAACAGCAGATACAGCAGAAAATAAACAGGATTGCTTATCAGATATTAGAGGATAACCTTACTGAAAAAGAAATTGTACTTGCAGGAATCTGGGATAGGGGCTATAAGTTGGCACTGAGGTTGAAAACAGTGCTGTCGGAAATTTCTGATCTGAAAATTACTATGCTAAAGGTTGAGCTAGATAGAAAAAACAGTAAACTTGTTGCCAGTACAGATTTAGGGGAAGAACATTGGAAAAATCAAGTCATCATTATTGTTGATGATGTATTGAATAGTGGCAAAACACTGGCTTATGGTTTAGGAGTGTTTTTAAATACACCACATAAGAAAATCAGAACTGTAGTGTTGGTTGATAGAAGCCATAAGATATTCCCTATTGCCACTGATTATGTAGGCCTGAAAATGGCAACGGTATTAAAGGAGCATGTGGATGTTATTATGGATGTGGATGGTGAAGAAGATCGAGTTTATTTAAGTTAAAACTTTAAATGTAATACCTATGGCAGATATGAATGTTATGATGATGTTTGTGTCTGTCGTACTACTATTTCTTACGCTTAGATTTTGCGTAACCCTATTTAATTTTCTGTCAAATCCTAAGTTGGGGTATTATGGTAAACACTTTACTGATAAAGTATCTATAATTGTTTTATCTTCTGAATCCCAAATTGATGTAAGCGAGCTGTTTAATTCAATTGATCGCCAGGAGTACAAAAATATTGAGGTAATTGTACAACGCGACGAGAGTATTGCGAAGCTCATCGAACAGGCTACAGGGGAATACTATTTGTTCATCACGCCAGGAATAACCATACATCAGGGTTTACTAAACAATCTGATTTTTAGAACGAAAGTTTTTAATCTGGCTGTTTTAAGTCTCATCCCTACTTATAATGCATCTGGGTTTTTAGCTCAATGTATATATCCCATTAATGATTTCTTAATGCTGAATCTCTTTCCTTTAAGGTTAGTGCGTTTAAGCAACAGCCCTGTTTTTGCTGCTGGCAGTAACGATTGCTTATTTTTTGATGCAGAATATTATAAGCAGATGATTTGGAATGACAAGATAAGTGATGTATTGCCTGCTGCAACAGAGATTGTAAAACAGGCTAAACAACAGCAGTTCAAAGCGGAGGTTTTACTAGCAAATAAGTTTATACAAAATGAGATTACTCAGGTAGACTTTAGGAACTTTTCTAAAGGATTATTAATGCATTTTTCTAATAATAGCATCGCTGCATTAATCTATGTTTTGCTTGTTGTTCCCGGAACACTGGCTGTGTTAATCATTTTTGAACCAGTTTTGCTGACACTTCCTGCTGGACTCATTTTTATGTCTCGGTTAATGATCGCGTTTATGACCTCACAAAATCCTTTATACGGTCTATTGTACCACCCTTTACAAATGCTTTTTCTTTTTGTATTGATGTTTCGTGCTGTCTTAAGGAGAACCCTGACATCAATTAAACCTAAGTAATAGATATCATACAGAATTTGCGTAATTTTGCAGTTGTTCAATAAAAGAGAATATGCCTGAAAATTATGATTTAGCTGTAGCAATAGATAAAGCCTCTGGTTTTTGTTTCGGAGTGGTTTATGCAATTGATATGGCAGAGGATATATTAGATCATGAAGACTATTTGTATTGTCTTGGTGATATTGTTCACAACGATGAGGAAGTGAAACGCTTAACTGATAAAGGGCTTCGCATCATAGATCATGAACAGTTACATAATCTGCATAAAGAAAAAGTGCTTATCCGTGCCCATGGTGAAGCACCATCAACTTACCAGCTTGCGCTTGAAAATGAACTGACGCTGATCGATGCTTCGTGTCCGGTTGTATTGAAGTTGCAGAATAGGATAAAGAATTCCCATGATGATGATGAGCAGATTTTGATTTTTGGAAAACATGGGCATGCAGAAGTTATCGGTCTACAAGGGCAGACAGATGGTAAGGCCATCGTTTTTCAAGATATCGCAGAGTTAGATAATGTAGAACTCCCTGCAAAGTTCACTTTGTATAGTCAGACCACTAAAAGTACTGATCGATTTTACGAAATTAAGAATGAGCTGATTGCAAGAGGGTATGAAGTGAATGCCAATGATACAATTTGCAGACAGGTATCTAACAGATATGGTGATCTTGAAAAGTTCGTTGCAAATTATGATAAAATCCTTTTTGTTTCCGGAAAGAAATCTTCTAATGGAAAAGTGCTGTACGATGTGTGTAAAAAATATAATGACCAATCCTACTTTATCTCAAACATTGAAGAAATTGATAAGAATTGGTTTTCTCCGAATGATAAAGTCGGAATTTGTGGAGCTACATCCACTCCAATGTGGTTAATGGAGCAAGTAAAAGCAGAATTGTTGTCATATTAAAAAAACAGATCATCATTAGAAAGTAATTATTCCGATTCCATTGGCTGATAAAACAGAATAATGGTTTGAATGGTTATTTTTGGCGAATATTATGGGAAAAAAGGGTGTATTGTTAGTGAATTTAGGAACTCCGGATAGTCCGGAAGTTAAAGATGTCCGTAAATATCTGGATCAGTTTCTAATGGATGAACGTGTTATCGACATTAATGCTTTTAAGCGCACTTTGTTGGTTAAAGGTATTATTGTTCCATTCCGTAGCCCCAAAACATCAAAACTCTACAAAGAAATCTGGGATGAGAACGGCTCACCTTTACTATACTTTAGTAAAATACAAGCCGCATTGGTACAGGAACAACTTGGTGATGATTACCATGTAGAACTGGCCATGCGTTATCAATCCCCATCCATAGAATCAGCGCTTGAAAAGATGAAGGCTGGCCTCGTAGAAAGTATCAGAGTTATACCATTGTTTCCTCAATATGCTTCTGCAAGTACTGGCTCTGTGATGCAATTAGTTATGGAGTTGGTTAGTAAATGGGCAACTATACCATTCATCAGTTTTGTGAGTTCTTTCCACGATAATGAGTTGATGCTGGATACCTTTGCTGAAAATGCAAGGAAATACAAACCCGAAACTTTTGATCATGTGTTGTTCAGCTTCCATGGTTTGCCAGAACGTCAATTGTTAAAATGCGATCATACAGGTAGCTTTTGTCTTAAAAAGGATAACTGCTGTGACACAATGAACGATACGAATAAGTTTTGTTATTCTGCACAAGGTCATGATACCGCCAGGTTGCTTGCTGCAAAACTGAATATCGCCAGAGAAGATTATACTGTTTGTTTCCAATCGCGATTAGGTAAAGAACCATGGGTACAGCCTTATACCAGTGATGTTTTAAAGAAACTTGCTGCTGAGGGTAAAAAGAGACTTTTAGTATTTAGCCCTGCATTTGTAGCTGATTGTCTGGAAACAATTTACGAAATCACAGTTGAATACCAGGAGGAGTTTAAAGCATTGGGTGGCGAGCATGTACAGCTTGTTGAGAGTTTAAACGATGATCCGAAATTCATAAGGGCTTTGGTTGATATGTCTAAAGGTATTTAGATAAATACCTTACAATTTGTTCTGTAGAGCCGGTTTTTGAATTTACATAATTACTCGCAATTAAACCGTATTCTGGAGTTTTTGTAAGTGCTGTAAAAGCCTTCTCCAGCTCCTCCTGGTTAATTATGCTTTTGGCTGCTCCGATTTGAATCAGATCTTTTGCCTCTTGAAATTTATCGTATTTTGGACCAAATATAACAGGTAGGCCAAATGCTGCAGCTTCTAAAGTATTATGAATACCAACTCCGAATCCACCACCAATATAGGCTATTTTACCATAAGCGTAAAGACTGGATAGCATTCCAATGTTATCAATAATAAGTACTTGTGCGGAGTCGCTTTTTTGATCTGCAGTCGCATATGTTGAATATTTTATGCCGTGTGGGAATAGCTTTTCTATTTCATTAATATGGTTAATGCCAATTTCATGTGGTGCTACTATAAACTTCCAGTCAGGATGTGTTTTTGAAATTGAAGCAATAAGTTGTTCGTCTGACGGCCAGGTGCTTCCAGCAATAAAGACAGGGGCATCACCGCAAAACTTTTCGATTGTACTTAGCTGTCTGGGTTTCGCTGCATTTTCTGCAACACGGTCAAACCTTGTATCCCCACTTAAAGTAGCATTTTGTATGTTTATGCTTTTTAAAAGTGCAATACTCTCTTCATTTTGAACAAAGAAATGGCTTACATAACTAAGGATTTTTCTGTGAAAAGCTCCATAAGGTTTAAAAAATATCTGGTTGGGTCTAAAAATGCCAGATATGATCAGTAAAGGGATTTTTTTATTATGTAATTCCTTGAAATAATGATGCCAGTATTCATATTTGGTGAAAATGGCTAATTCAGGTTTGAAAGCACTAATGAGCTTTTGAGCATTTGCTCGTGTATCCAACGGAAGGTAAAAAATCCCGTCAGCCAAAGGGTAGTTTTTTCTGATTTCATAGCCTGAAGGAGAAAAAAAAGTTATTACTATTCTTTTTTGGGGGTATTGTTCTTTTAATAGCTCTAAAACAGGTCGCCCTTGTTCAAATTCGCCTAAAGAAGCAAAATGAAACCAGATGTGTGGTGTGTTGGGGTTTATTTTCTTTGCGATCTGCTCAAAAATATGATGTCTTCCTTTTATAAATAAGGACGCTTTAGTATTAAAAATTGAAAATATCCTGATTATTAAGCCGTAAAGCCGAATTGCAATGTTGTAAAGCCAAAGCATTTTTTGTGTTTATTTATTATCTTAGCCGAAGATACTTTAATATAATTAAAACAGGATTAATATATGAAAATAGCAGTTATTGGAACTGGGTACGTAGGGTTAGTTACTGGTACATGTTTATCTGAAACAGGAAATGATGTCATCTGTGTAGATATAAATGAAGCCAAGGTTAAGCAAATGCAGGCCGGGCAGGTTCCTATTTATGAACCTGGACTAGATGTGTTGTTTCACAGAAATATAGCACAAGGCAGGTTAACATTTACAACTGATCTTGCACACGCAATTAAGGATGCGCAAATTATATTTATGGCCCTTCCTACGCCTCCTGGAGGAGATGGTGCTGCGGACTTATCATATATTTTAGGAGCGGCTAAGGATATTTCGAAATTGGTTACCGACTATAAAGTTATTGTCAATAAATCTACCGTTCCAGTGGGTACAGCAGATAAAGTACAAGCTGTTTTTACTGAAAATACTAACGTAGAAATTGACGTAGTATCCAATCCTGAATTTTTACGTGAAGGTGTTGCCGTTGAGGATTTCATGAAACCTGACAGGGTAGTTATCGGCACGAAAAGTGAAAGAGCACAAAAACTAATGAATGAGCTTTATGGTCCTTATGTTAGACAAGGGAATCCAATCTTGTTTATGGATGAGCGTTCTTCAGAACTAACAAAATATGCAGCTAATTCATTCCTGGCAACCAAAATCACCTTTATGAATGAAGTCGCAAACCTTTGTGAGGTAGTTGGGGCAGATGTTGATGCAGTACGTAGAGGAATTGGATCAGACGCCAGAATTGGTAAACGCTTTTTGTTCCCAGGTATCGGTTATGGAGGAAGCTGTTTCCCTAAGGATGTTCAGGCTTTGGCGAAATCTGCTGAAGAGCATGATTATGATTTCCAGATCTTAACCTCAGTAATGCAGGTAAATGAAAAGCAGAAAACGGTATTGGTAGACAAGCTGTTGAAATATTACAAAGGCGACCTGAAAGGCAAGCATTTTGCACTATGGGGACTGGCATTTAAACCAGAGACTGACGATGTTCGGGAGGCTCCTGCATTGTATATCATAGATGAATTGGTTAAGCATGGTGCTACAGTTACTGCATACGATCCTGAAGGAATGAACAATGTTAAAAACATTGTAGGTGATAAAATCACATATGCTGAAAATCAATATGATGCATTGCTGAAAGCAGATGCTTTATTGATTGCAACAGAATGGTCTGTATTCAGGAACCCTGATTTTGAAAGAATGGAAGAAAGTATGAGTAATAAGGTCATTTTTGACGGACGTAATTTATATGATCTTCAAAAGATGATTGAATTGGGATATTATTATAACAGTGTTGGCCGTAAGCTTATAAATTAATGAAACGTAAAAGAGTATTAATTACCGGAGCAGCCGGTTTTCTAGGTTCGCATTTATGCGACAGGTTTATTAAAGAAGATTATCATGTAATCGGAATGGATAACCTGATCACAGGTGATCTCCAGAATATTCAACATTTATTCGGATTGGAAAACTTTGAGTTTTCTCATCATGACGTTTCAAAATTTGTTTATGTAGCAGGGGAGCTTGATTATATTCTGCACTTCGCTTCACCAGCAAGTCCGATAGACTATCTAAAAATTCCTATTCAGACATTAAAAGTAGGTTCTTTGGGAACTCACAACCTGCTAGGTTTAGCTAAAAATAAGAAAGCAAGAATGCTGATTGCTTCTACTTCAGAAGTTTATGGTGACCCAAATGTAAACCCACAGCCTGAAGAATACTGGGGTAATGTAAACCCCGTAGGTCCAAGAGGAGTTTATGATGAGGCGAAACGTTTTCAGGAAGCAATGACAATGGCTTATCATACTTTTCATGGCTTGGAAACTCGAATTGTAAGAATTTTTAATACTTATGGACCAAGAATGCGACTAAACGACGGAAGGGTGTTGCCGGCTTTTATCGGACAAGCTTTAAGGGGTGAAGATTTAACTGTATTTGGTGACGGTTCTCAAACCCGTTCTTTCTGCTACGTTGATGATTTAATTGAAGGTATATATAGATTATTGCATAGTGATTACGCTTTGCCTGTAAATATTGGAAACCCAGATGAGATTACCATTAAACAGTTTGGTGAAGAAATTATAAAGCTTACGGGAACAAGTCAGAAATTGGTTTTGAGAGATCTTCCTGTTGATGATCCAAAGCAAAGACGACCAGATATTACAAAAGCACGAGCTATTTTAGGTTGGGAACCTAAAGTAAGTAGAGCAGAGGGATTGAAAATTACTTATGAATACTTTAAATCTCTACCCGAGGATGCGTTGACCAATAAAGAACATAAAGATTTTACAGGATATAACCGTTAATAAAAAGATGTCTAAAATATTAGTAACCGGAGGAACTGGTTTTATTGGTTCTCATACCGTTGTTGAATTGCATAATGCAGGATATGAAGTTGTTATTGTTGATGATTTTTCAAATTCTAATCCAAAAATATTACAGCAGCTGGAAACAATTACGGGTGTTAAACCTGAATTTGTTGAGCTTGATTTGTGTGATGAGGGAAAAGTAAAAGACTTTGTTTTAAAACACAATGATATCAGTGGTGTAATTCATTTTGCTGCATTTAAAGCTGTAGGGGAATCGGTACAACATCCGTTAAAATATTACAGAAATAATTTTTATTCGCTGATTAATCTGATCAATGCTTTTGATAGTAAGATCAGTTTGGTGTTTTCATCTTCTTGCACAGTTTATGGTCAGCCTGATGTGTTACCTGTAACTGAAAGTGCACCTACTAAAAAAGCAGAATCACCTTATGGTAACACAAAACAGATTGCCGAAGAGATTTTGCAAGAAACTTGTACTGTAACGCCTTCGCTTAAAGTAACCTCTTTGCGTTATTTTAATCCTGTAGGTGCGCACCATACTGCTTTAATTGGAGAATTGCCAATTGGAGTTCCACAAAATCTGGTTCCATTTATTACGCAATCTGCTATAGGTAAACGTGGACCAATCACAGTTTATGGGAATGATTACGATACTCCAGATGGCAGTGCAATCAGAGATTATATACATGTAGTTGATCTCGCTAAAGCACATGTGGCAGCAATTAAGCGCATGGAAAGTGATAAAGCAATTAGCAATTACGAAGTGTTTAACCTTGGTACCGGTAAAGGATCTTCTGTACTTCAGATTATTGATGCTTTTGAGCAGTCAACTGGTGTTAAACTGAACTATACCATCGGTGCTAGAAGAGAAGGTGATATAGAGAAAGTATGGGGTGATGTTACAAAGTCTTCAAATGAACTGGGCTGGAAAGCAGAGCTTGATCTGAAAGAAATGATGTCATCAGCATGGAAATGGGAACAATATTTACAGGATAATCCATTTTAAATGTTATTAAGTGAGCACAAGGAGCTAAAAATGGAAATAAAGTCCCTTCCTGAAAAGGAAAAGGATAAGCTCTTGCTCAGATTAATTGCAAAAGACAAGGTTTTAACTGAACATCTTCATTTTAAGTTAATGGAGGATGAACATGATCTGTTGAGAAGACAGGAGGAATTGCAGCAGTTAATAGTCGAGGGTATTGCTGAGTTACTAAATGCAAAAAGGCCTAATTCTAAAGATTCACTGCTTAAAATGCGAAAACTGAATGGAAGTATCAACCATCATGTAAAGGTAACTAAGGATTTGAATAGCGAAATGGAGTTGAGAATTCAGTTACTTAACAGGATTCCAATTGATTTTGATGAAAGCGTCTACTCATCTCTTTATAAGTTTAATGAGAAACTAACCGTTTATTTTGTGAAAACCATTGCTTCAGTTTTAACTAAGTACTATAAAATGCATGAAGATTTGCAATTTGATCTTCAAGCTGATCTGAATAAACTTTTGGAGAAGGTTTATAAGAATAAAACTGCCACGATAGCAAAAACACTGGGTTTACCAGAACAATTATAAGACTACTAATAGAAAAACAATAGATACCAATGAAAATATTAATTACAGGTGGTGCTGGTTTTATCGGTTCTCACGTTGTTAGGAGATTTGTAAATAAGTATCCTCAATATGAGATCGTAAATCTTGATAAACTTACTTACGCTGGAAACCTGGCGAACTTAACTGATATTGAAGAAAAGCCGAATTATAGGTTTGTTAAAGCAGATATTACTGATGCCGTACAAATTAATGATCTCTTTCAGAGTGAAAGATTTGATGCCGTTATCCATTTGGCAGCTGAATCTCATGTAGATAGGTCAATTTCTGATCCAAGTGCTTTTGTAATGACAAATGTGATCGGTACTGTAAACCTGCTTAATGCAGCAAGGGAGTTTTGGAAAGAAGAGTATTCTTCCAAAAGGTTTTATCATGTATCTACAGATGAAGTTTATGGTGCTTTAGGTGAGACAGGTATGTTTACTGAAGAAACATCTTATGATCCTCATAGCCCTTATTCTGCGTCAAAAGCATCTTCCGATCATTTTGTCAGAGCTTATCATGATACTTATGGTATTGATATAGTGATTTCAAATTGTTCAAATAATTATGGCTCTCATCATTTCCCTGAAAAGTTGATTCCATTAGCTATAAATAATATTAAAAATAATCAACCTGTTCCTGTATATGGAAAAGGAGAGAATGTGCGCGACTGGCTTTGGGTAGAAGATCATGCGAGAGCTATTGATGTGATTTTTCATGAAGCAAAAGCTGGGGAGACTTATAATATAGGCGGGCACAATGAATGGAAGAATATTGATTTGATTCATCTATTATGCAATATCATGGATGAAAAACTTGGTCGTGAGAAAGGAACCTCTGCGAAGCTCATTACTTTTGTTACTGATAGAGCGGGGCATGATTTACGTTATGCTATCGATTCTTCTAAACTGCAAAATAAACTAAACTGGGTTCCAAGTTTGCAATTTGAAGAAGGATTGGAAAAAACTGTAGACTGGTATCTTGAAAATGAAGAGTGGTTGAGTAATGTGACCTCTGGAAATTATCAGGCATATTACGAAACACAATACCATGGAAGATAATCACATAAAAAAGCTCCTTAGATGCACTAAGGAGCTTTTTTATGTGATCTTATTTTTTATTCATACCTCAAAGCCTCTACAGGATCTAATCTGGAAGCTTTTCTTGCCGGATAATATCCTGAGCCAATACCTACTAACACACACAGTGCAAAGCCGCCGAAAATCCATTCCCATGGGATAATGAAAGTGCCTCCCATACTTAACGAAATCAGGTTGCCAATTGCTATTCCCAAAAATATACCAAATGCGCCTCCAATCATGCAAATCATTACTGCTTCTAACAAAAACTGTTTGCGTATCACGGCAGGGTTTGCGCCTATTGCCTTTCTAATACCGATTTCCCGGGTTCGCTCTGTTACAGAGACCAGCATAATATTCATTAAGCCAATTGAAGCTCCCATTAGAGTAATTACACCAATCGCAATTCCTCCCCAAACTATATAATTTAATTGTTCAAACAATGTCTGTGCCATTGCATCACTTTTAGTGATTTCAAAATTATTGGGTTCTGTTACTCTTATTTTACGAATATTTCTAAATTCAGAAGTGGCTTCACCAATTATATTATCTATGACAGTGTTAGCTGGAACCATAACAGTAATGGTATAAGAAGGATTGGCATTTGAGTTGATCAATTTTGCTTTCAATAATGGAACATATACTGATCGGTCGCCACTAAAGCCCATGCTTTGTCCTTTGGAAACCAATACGCCAACAACTTTTAACCGACTATTTCCAACATTTATTACTTTGTCTATCGGGGATTCTTTTTTGAACAATTTCTCACTGATTTCATTGCCTATAATACAGATGTTATTTCCTGATTGGATTTCTGCAAGATTGAAGTTCCGTCCCAGAGCTAGTTCAAGCCCTTGTGAATTTAATCCATTTTCGTCAATACCTTGAATATTGATGTTGGGGTTTGTTTTTTCAGTTCCGTATTTTGCCGTTGCCCCACCAGTAGCCATAACACTTACTGCTACTTTTGCAGGTGTGTTAAGTCTTTCTTTAAAGGCTATGGCATCTTCATAACGAATTGATTTGAAAGGCTTCGGTCTATGACCGGATCCACCAATTCGAATACCTGTTCCACGGTTCCTGATATTAAAAGAATTCGCACCCATACTGGAGAATGCTTCAGTCATACTTTTCTTTACTGCATCAAGTGTAGTTAAAATGCCAACAAGAGCTGATAGGCCTATGGCGATGATTAATGCTGTAAGCATTGTACGCAACCGATTAGCAGTTATCGACTGAAGGGCTAGCTTTATATTCTCAGTATAAGTCATTCTTGGCGGCTAAATCAGGTGCTAAAATAAAAATCCCGTTGTTAAGACAACAGGACTTATAATAATGTTACAATGTACAATCTATTTTATACTGAAAAGCTGGTGCCACAGCCACAAGTGCTGGATGCATTAGGGTTACTGAAAGTGAATCCTCTTGAATTGAGTCCATCTTGCCAGTCAACCTGCATTCCCATCAAATACATCTGATGAGCTTTGTGCATGAACACTTTAATTCCATCAATGATGAATTCCTGATCACCATCTTTCTTTTGGTCGAAACCCAGAACATAGTTCATTCCAGAGCAACCTCCACCTTCAACACCAACACGTAAACCAAAATCTTCAGCTATTTCTTGTTGGTCTTTCAATTTAAAAAGTTCTTTTACAGCTGTTTCTGTAAAAGTTACAGGGGCAAATGAAGTCTCTACAGTATTACTCATATTATTATGTGTGCCGTTAAAAAATCTATTAATAGAGCAAATATAAATCAAAATGTACATTTTTGTTGACATTGCCATTAATTATTACGGTATTCAAACAAAGTGAAATGGACTTACAGAAATTTTTAACTGAAGCAGGTGTTTTGGTAGTTGGGGGAGTGACAACAGTTGCTGCTGGATATTATCTTATAAAAGATGATATCAAAACATATTTCAGGTTGAAGTTTTCAGAACAGCAAAAGGATAAAGAAAGTCCTTTGTTGTCATTACGGCTACAAGCTCATGAACGTTTAATCGTTTTTATTGACCGGATCAATCCTTTAAATCTTTTTATTAGGGTTCATCAACAGGGAATTTCATTGGCTGAACTTCAGGCCACAGTACTTATTGAAATCAGATCAGAATATCAGCATAACATTACGCAGCAGTTGTATATCAGTGCGGCTACCTGGAATGTGGTAAAGAAATTAAAAGACGATACTATTGCCATGATAAATAATGGAGTGAAGAGTTTGCCAGCTGATGCAAGTGGAGTAGATTTGAGTAGGAAAGTTTTGCAGCATATGGCAAGCATTGAAACCAATCCGTACGATTTGACATTGGATTTGATTAAAAAAGATATTCATCAGTTGTTTTAGATATGAGCAATAAGAAATTTACCACAACATCAGGTATTGAAATAAAAGAAGTCTACACCAAGTTAAACAGGCCTGTTGAAGAACCAGGTGAGTTTCCTTATACCAGAGGTATTCAGAAAGATATGTATCGGGGACGGCTATGGACTATGCGGCAGTATGCTGGATTTTCTACTGCTGAGGAATCAAATAAACGCTATCATTACTTGTTAAAACAAGGTACAATGGGGCTTTCTGTAGCTTTTGATCTGCCTACTCAGATAGGTTATGATTCAGATCACGAAATGTCAGAAGGAGAGGTTGGGAAAGTTGGAGTGGCCATCGATTCATTAAAAGATATGGAAATATTGTTTGATGGGATTGAGTTACAAAAGATTACCACATCAATGACAATTAATTCAACTGCATCTATTTTATTAGCAATGTATATTGCCTTGGCAAAAAAACAAGGAGCAGACATCAGAGAGATTTCCGGAACGATTCAAAATGATATTTTAAAAGAGTATGCAGCGAGGGGTACGTATATTTATCCACCTAAGCATTCGATGCGAATTATTACAGATATTTTTGAATACTGTAGTAAGGAGGTGCCTAAATGGAATACAATTTCAATTTCGGGATATCATATCAGGGAGGCTGGTTCTACCGCAGTACAGGAGTTGGCTTTTACATTAGCTAATGGAAAAGCTTATCTGAATGCTGCTCTTGAAAAAGGGCTGGATATTAATGTGTTTGCCAAGCGTTTATCATTCTTTTTTAATTGTCACAATAATTTTTTTGAAGAGATTGCTAAGTTTAGAGCTGCCAGGAGGATGTGGGCTAAAATCACCAAGGATCTGGGAGCTACAGATGTAAAGGCACAAATGTTGCGTTTTCATACTCAAACAGGAGGTTCAACGCTTACCGCTCAGCAGCCTTTAAATAATGTGATTAGGGTAACTAATCAGGCAATGGCTGCAGTTTTAGGAGGTACACAATCGTTACATACCAATGGGTACGACGAGGCATTATCATTGCCTACTGAAGCTGCTGCAAAAATTGCTTTACGTACTCAACAGGTCATTGCATTTGAAAGTGGAGTGACTGACACTGTTGATCCTTTGGCTGGTTCATTTTTTGTTGAAAACCTTACAGATGAAATAGAAACTGCTGCACAATTATATATTGATAAAATTGATGCCATGGGTGGTTCTGTTAATGCCATCGAAAATGGTTATATACAAAATGAAATTGCAGCGTCGGCTTATGATTACCAGGTGGAAGTTGAGGAGGCGACAAGAATAATTGTTGGTGTAAACAAATTTACCCAGGAAAAGGAGGGGATAAACGATGTCTTTACCATTGATGAATCTATTAGAGCTATACAAAGTGATAAGCTGCAAAAATTAAAATCCGAACGAAATAATGAAGCTGTAAAGAAAGCACTCTTAAATTTGAGTGAAGCCGCTAAAAATACTGACAACTTAATGCCGTTCATTCTGTCGGCTGTAGAAGAATACGCTACACTTGGAGAAATTGCCGATGTGTTGAGGAACGTTTTTGGAGAATATTAAAATTACGTTAATAAATAGTTATCCACATAAAAAATTGAGGTTAATCGGGGTATACTATTGCAGTATAAGCACTTACCAAATAATTGAAAATTAAGTTTTTTTTGTTGATAATTTTTTGAATATTCGATCTCTCGAAAGGCCGTAATATTTATACGCTCATCGTTACTGTAAACCAATAAATTATAGCTATGACAATGGAAAAAACTTGTACTGAAGTATGGAAAAACTGTCTCCAGATTATTAAGGATAATATTCCGGCTCAAAGTTTCAAAACATGGTTTGAGCCCATATCTGCACTTAAGTTGGATGGCAAAGTTTTAACGATACAAGTACCGAGTTTATTTTTTTATGAATGGCTGGAAGAGCATTATGTAGGCCTGCTTAGAAAGACCGTTAAAAAGCAGTTGGGAGATGAGGGAAGATTAGAGTATAATATTGTTGTAGATAAATCATCGAATAGCGGATCGCCATATACGACCAATATGCCGAGTAATGGAAATGGGGCAGAAGCAAAAAGACAATCCATGCCGATTCCGGTATCAATTAATAAAGACATTAAAAACCCTTTTATTATCCCTGGATTAAAAAAACTGAATGTAGATCCTCAATTAAATGCTAATTACACATTTGAGAATTACATTGAGGGAGATTGTAATCGTCTGGCACGGTCTGCGGGCTACGCAGTGGCTGCAAAGCCCGGAGGTACATCATTTAATCCTTTGATGATATATGGTGGCGTAGGATTGGGTAAAACACATCTTGCTCAGGCAATTGGTAATGAGATTAAAAGAAATATGCCTGATAAACTGGTGATCTATGTTTCTTGTGAGAAGTTTTGCCAGCAGTTTGTAGATTCATTGAAGAATAACACAATCAATGACTTCGTTAATTTTTATCAGGCAATGGATGTAATCATTATGGATGATGTACATAATTTTGCGGGTAAGGAGAAAACTCAGGATATTTTCTTCCATATCTTTAATCACTTACATCAGTCGGGTAAACAGGTGATCTTGTCATCAGATAAAGCTCCAAAGGATCTGGCAGGCTTAGAGGAGCGTTTGCTGAGTCGTTTCAAGTGGGGGCTGTCTGCAGATCTGCAAGTTCCTGATCTGGAAACCAGGATTGCAATCCTTCGAAAGAAAATGTATGCTGATGGTATTGAGTTGCCTTCAGAAGTTGTAGAATATGTTGCGCATAACATAGATAATAATGTTAGAGAGCTTGAAGGAGCTATGGTTTCTTTACTGGCTCAATCAACACTAAACAAAAAAGATATCGACCTGGCATTGGCCAAGCAGATGCTAAAAAACTTCATTAAGAACACATCGAAAGAAATTTCTATGGAGTATATTCAGAAACTGGTATGTGAGTATTTTGAAGTTCCTGTAGATATGGTGAAGTCTCAGACCCGGAAAAGGGAAATTGTTCAGGCACGTCAAATCTCTATGTATCTTTCAAAAAGCCATACTAAATCATCATTAAAAACTATTGGAGCCTTTTTTGGTGGAAGAGATCATTCTACTGTAATTTATGCTTGTCAAACAGTAGAGGATTTGATTGACACAGATAAGAAGTTTAAAGGGTATGTACATGATATCCAGAAGAAATTGAAAATGAGTTGATAAAAGCTTATTTTAAGCAAGAAAGGCCGTTGAGTTCTGTTACTCAACGGCCTTTCTTGCTTAAAGATGATATTATTGCTTTTCCAGTTTCATTAATCCATAAAACAGAGCAGAACAATGCAATGCCTGGTCTATTTTATTGTCGGCAAGTAATTGCTTAACTTCATCAATGCTATATTCTTCCACATTTAAAATTTCATGTTCATCTAAGTGTTGTTCATGAGTTTTTGTACCTCCCTTTAAAAGGTAAGTGTAAGTTACATTAATTGCTGTTGCTGGATTTGGGTAAAGTGTAGCAATAAGTTCAGCACTTTCAAAACTGTAGCCTGTTTCTTCAAGAAGTTCACGTCTGATTGCATATTCTGGTGATTCGTCCCCATCTATTACACCTCCTGGAACTTCTAGTGAAACGATGTCAGCTGCATGCCGGTACTGACGGACCAGAATTATCCTGTTATCTGTAGTTAAAGCAATAGCATTAACCCAGTTAGGATATTCCAAAACATAATAGTCGTCTTTGATGGTGCCATTTTGCAGCTTACAGGTGTCTACTCTGAGTGTTGCCCATTTCTCTTTCACAAGATATCTTGACGAAAGCTTTTCCCATTTTAATATTTCCATGCGCTTATTAGGTTACCAACTTCCACTGCTTCCGCCACCACCAAAACTTCCACCGCCAAAGCCTCCGAAGCCGCCTCCGCCACTGCTTCCGCCGCCCCAGCCTCCGCCGCCAGAACCTCTGCCACTGCCAAGTAACATGCTCCAGAAAAGAGCATCAGCAACACCACGACCTCCAATTACTTGACTGCCACCGCCTCCGCCGCCACCTTTTTTAAGGATGATGATGATGACAATAACAATAATAATAACCACAAGTCCACTTGCCGCACCTCCACCTCGTTTTACAGCCTTAGGGCGATCATTTTTATATTCTCCCTTGCTAAGTGCAATAATGGCATCAGTTCCTGCATCTAAACCCTTATAGTAATTCCCAGATTTAAAATAAGGCTTAATATCATTTTCAATAATTCTCCGGGTATACATATCTGGTAAAACACCCTCAACGCCGTATCCCGTTTGTATCGAAATCTTCCTGTCTCCAAGAGCTACGACAATCATTACTCCATTGTCTTTGCCTTTGGTGCCCACTCCCCAAGCTCTACCGAGTTGGAGTGCATAATCATTGATGTCATACTCGCCAACAGATTTTAATACTGCTATGGCCACCTGTATAGAGGTGGAGTCATCAAATGCTACGAGTTTTTGTTCTAATTGCTGAATTTCAGCAGCCGAAAGTGTTCCTGTGTAATCGTTAACGAGCTTATTTGGTTTAGCAGGAAAGTCCTGGGCATAACCAGTTGCGGAAAGAACGATCAGTAATAGGGCTATGATTATTCTCTTCATCGCCTATTTATTTTTGTCTTGATCCATAAAAATGATATCATTAGGAAGCTCATTAATGTCATCTCCTTCAAAAGGGAAGTACAGAGCAAGCTTTTCTCCAGCCAACATAATGCCTGCTATTATTCCTTGTACTATATTTCCTCCAGAAAAATGTGCTTTCATCGCAGTTTGGGTCGTTTCCCAAAAATCTACAGGCACCACTCTATTAATTCCTTTGTCGCCAATAATCGCGAACTTATGATCTTCATAAGCAAGGTAAATTAAAACTCCGTTGTGTTTGGCAGTCTTGTCCATACCTAATTTCGAAAAATAAGCTGTTGCTCTATCGAATGTGTCACCCTTGCAGTGTTTCTCAACAGCTATTCTTATTTCGCCAGAGGTTGCTTTTTCAGCATCCGAAATTGCGTTTGCAATTAACTCCTGGTCTTGTTCTGTAAATATGCCCATGATAGGATTACTCAATATGAATAAGGGTAATGAATGTTTTATGATAAAACACACATTACCCTTAAATGTTGTTAGGGGATATTAGAATTCTACTTTCGGGGC
This sequence comes from Pedobacter sp., assembly GCF_041645105.1. GTDB lineage: Bacteria > Bacteroidota > Bacteroidia > Sphingobacteriales > Sphingobacteriaceae > Pedobacter. Next base: position 3,871 of record NZ_JBAZQQ010000011.1, on the reverse strand, counting down.
TTTCTCAGCTCCAGCTTCTGCTTTGAAGCCAGTTTTTTGTTTAAAGCCAAATAACCCAGCTGTAAGGTTTGTAGGGAATGACCTTACCTTTGTGTTGTAAGTCTGTACAGCCTCATTAAAGTCTTTACGTGCAACAGCAATTCTGTTTTCTGTTCCTGCAAGTTCAGCAGAAACATCTCTAAATTGCTCAGTCGCTTTTAATTGAGGGTAGTTTTCAGTGATCATCATCAAACGACCTAAAGCCTGACTAACCTGGCCTTGTGCAGCCTGGAATTTTTCAATATTTTCCGGAGTTAATTTATCTGGATCAACAGTAACTTGCGTAGCTTTTGCTCTCGCTTCTGTAACGGCTGTTAAAGTGCTTTGCTCAAATTTTGCAGCACCTTTAACAGTGTTTACTAAATTCGGAATCAAATCAGAACGACGTTGGTATTGGGTTTCAACCTGATTCCATTTCGCCTTAACGCCTTCATCTAAACTAACCATAGAGTTGTAGCCACATCCACTCATACTTACTACAAGAGCTAAAGCTCCTACTATTGTTAATAATCTTTTTTTCATTTTTATCTTTTTTTAATTTTCGTTGCTAATGAAGCTTTCTTTATTGAGCCTCATGTTTTTTATTAGCTGTTTTATCTCCAGCTTAATAGATGTTAATTTACACATTAGAACTCAATATTCGTACCTTTGTTACAGTTGCAGATAAAAATCTGACAAGATTTATGCAAAAGGACATCGGAATTACTATAGCCCCTAAGGAATTGTATATGTGTCTATCCTCAAAGAAAAACTTTCAACTGCCTTGAAAATAGGTATAATAACTCTCAGGAATTATAAAATCATGAAAAGGTTGATTGTTTTCCGATTTAGGAAAGTAACGTTTTAGATACGTTTTCTTTTAATTTAAGGATGAAAAGGAACTGACAATATTGCTAGTGCTGACCTGTCAAATGCAACATAAGGAATACCTTAATCTAGCGTTAAGAGGCGCTCAAAGAAATTTTAGGAGTAGGAGTTGAATACTCTGTTATTCGCAATCAAGCCTCTCTATTTTGATTGGCTTTTTTGTGGCTTAGAATTTCCTGTAAATCGGTGTTTTTCCTAATATTCACTACCTTTGTTGCTGTTCAGGATAAAAACCTGACCTAAATTATGCAAAAGGACATCGAAATTACCATGGCTCCGGAAGAGATAGAGTCTGTCTCTATCCTCAAAGAAAAGCTTTCATCAGCCTTAAAAATAGACGAAATACTTATCAGGGATTATAAAATCCTGAAACGCTCCATTGATGCCCGGTCTAGAAAAGTAATTTACCGGCTACAGGTAAAAGTATTTATTGATGAAAGTAATTTGGCAGAAATTGTCAATGTTAACTATCAGGATGTCAGTAATGCCAAACCTGTAATTATAGTGGGTGCAGGACCTGCTGGATTATTTGCTGCCTTGCGATGTATAGAAACTGGATTAAAGCCTGTTGTTGTAGAACGTGGAAAAGATGTGAAACAACGTAGAAGAGATCTTGCTGCTATTAATAAACTGGGAGTTGTCAATACTGAATCTAATTATTGTTATGGTGAGGGTGGCGCTGGGACTTATTCAGATGGAAAGTTATACACGAGATCTAACAAGCGCGGTGATATTAACAAAGTGTTACAGGCATTTGTACAGCATGGAGCGTCAGAAGATATTTTAGTTGACGCGCGTCCACATATTGGCACTAATAAGTTACCACAGATCATAACTTCAATTAGAGAAACTATTTTAAATGCCGGTGGTGAAGTCCATTTTGATCAAAAAGTAACAGATATACTAATCGATTTTGGAAAGGTAAAAGGAGTGGAGGTTAATAATGAGCATAAGTTGTTTGCTGATGCTGTCATTTTGGCTACTGGGCATTCAGCTCGTGATATTTACGAACTGCTTCATCATAAAGGAATTTTGGTAGAAGCAAAGCCTTTTGCATTGGGCGTTAGAATAGAACATCCACAGGCAATCATTGATGCAGCTCAATATCATTGTGACACCCGAAGTGAATTTTTGCCGCCTGCTTATTATAGTTTAGTTGAGCAGGTTGGTAATAGGGGAGTGTTTTCATTTTGTATGTGTCCTGGTGGAATTATTGCTCCTTGCGCTACTTATGAAAATGAAATTGTAGTTAACGGATGGTCTCCATCTAAAAGAAATAATCCATTTGCAAATTCAGGCACCGTGGTTCAGGTTAACCTGGAGGATGTAAAGGGCGATGATCCACTAAGGATGATGCATTTTCAAGCACAGATTGAACAAGGGGCTTTTCGATTAGGGGGAGGGAATTTAGTGGCTCCTGCGCAACGTATGATTGATTTTGTTGAAGGGAGACTTTCTATAGATCTTCCAAAGAATTCGTATTTGCCAGGTACGAAGAGTATAATGCTAAAAGATACCTTGCCTGATTTTGTTGCTTCAAGCTTAAAAAATGCGTTACCTGTATTTGGGAAAAAGATGCGAGGTTACTATACCAATGAGGCTATTTTGGTCGGGGTAGAGAGTAGGACATCCTCTCCAGTTCGGGTACCTAGAGATCGTGAGACATTTCAGCATCCGCAGGTCAAGGGTCTGTTCCCATGTGCTGAAGGCGCTGGTTATGCGGGGGGGATTGTATCAGCAGCCATAGATGGGATTAACTGTGCGAACGCTGTTCTAAAAGCTATTTAGGAAAAACCAGATTGATATTATTATTGTTATTCATGAAAAGAACCTTTGTTATTTATAATAATAACAGGCTCTTTTGGAACTGCTATTTATATAAATTATAAGATTTGAAAAAGACTTTAATAATTGGGGCAAGCCCAAATCCTGAGCGTTATGCTTATCGCGCAGCTCATATGCTTACAGAAAAAGGACATAATATTGTCAATGTAGGAATAAAGAAAGGAGCTGTTGCAGGTGTCGAAATTGAAAGCCCTGGAAGAATACACAAAGACATTGATACAATAACCCTATATATAGGTCCTCATTTACAGTCGCAGTATTATGATTATATACTGGAAACAAATCCTAAGCGGGTAGTATTTAATCCCGGAACAGAAAACGCAGAATTGGAAAACTTACTAACCTCAAATGGTATTGAGCCTATTGAGGCTTGCACATTGGTACTATTGTCTACAGGACAATATTAGAACCTGGTTATTCTTTCCTCCAAACAATTGCTTATCCTTCTATCTGTTGTCAGTTTCATTTCTCTCTGACTAAGATCTATCACGGGGTGTTTTTCCACTTTTTCACAGTTTTTGTCCAGCTTTAGTGGTATCAGCTATGCTTATAATTACGGTATGATTACAGTCTGATCACTATCTGAAAACTAGGTTGCGCTACCCTTGAGCTACCCTTGCGATAGGGTTAGGCTACCTTAGGGGTATTTCAACGGTAGTGCAAGGGTAGTTTAAGGGTAGCTCAAGGGTAGCGCAACCCTGTAATCATCCTGTTGTTATCCTGTAATTAAGTAGTCTTTATTGTCTTATTTGGTTTGTTTTCGATCCTTTTAGAAAGCTGGTTGAATGGCTGTTTAATTTTTCTACTTGTGGATTAGCGAGTTATGAAATAAATGCAAATAATAGTGGATATATGTTTGTGGGTTTATAATATTTTCCTACTTTTGCATCCCGCTTCGGAGGAAGGGAAACAGAGAAAAGGATATAGAGAAGGATGATTTGAGTAGTTGAGCGTAGAGATTGGTAATTTCTTTGAGTCGTTTAAAACCGACGGAAAATAAAAAGAAAAAAAGTTTTAAAAAACTTTGCAACTACCAAAAAGATTTCTACCTTTGCAATCCCAAACAGAACGGGTTTATCAAACGGAGTTTGATAATAAGAATAACAAGATTGAAACGTTG
>NZ_JBAZQQ010000020.1:0-4511 GCF_041645105.1 Pedobacter sp. | reverse complement strand
TTCTCCATCATCCTAAGTTTTATTATCATCCCATCTGATGGAGAAACTATAATACGATCAAAAGCATTATTAAGAATATTATCTGTAGCAAATAGGCTTTCTTGCAGTTGTCTATTTTCTTTAGCCATTCTCATGATTTTACCAATCATGGCAGCATCAGAATTAGGCAGTCTCTCTTTTAACATTGCAAGACTTTTTTCTACTGCCTCAGATAACTCCGTATCTGTCAACAATCGAGCCCTTTTCCTAATAGCGTCCTGACCTGTTGCGTATTCCATAACATGTTTTTCTATTACATCAATATCCTTGTTTTGCACATATGCACCCGCCTTTTCATCTCAATAACGCCAATACCAATAACGACCCTCCCAAAATACTGGCAATTACAAGGAAAATAATTATACCAGAGATTACCTTTCCTTGTTTTTCCGCCATATCTGAAAGTTCATCAACATGAGTGAATATATCCATCTGCTCTTCGCATTTATTTTCTCTCATGTATCTTCTCCTCTTCTGTCTCTTTCTTCTATTATATCATCTCATTCCTTCCACAAGCACTCAATGTTTTCCACCTATAACCTGAGAAAACAACCAACCCAATGATGATAAGGCTGCTGCTCCGACTCCCCAAAGCACCTTTCCGATTGTAGATACCTTACCCTCAACAACAGCATGTTTTGTTTCCAGCCCAATTAATGGCTGTAACCTTACATTTGTTTCTGCCTTCCAGATCTGAAATTCCTTAAAGAAGTCAAACATCTTCTCAAAGTTCTTGTCAATGGTAGAGTTGACCGCATCAATACGGTCATGGACTCTTTTTATTGTGCCCTCTTGGATTTCTTCCATCATGCCAGTATCCCCGCCTTTAATGCTTTTTAAGGATAAACCACTGCCAATCCTTCTGCTACCAGCCAATCATTGATATTCACGCCGTTAAACCAAATGACCCCTAACAATCTGCCAAATTTATCAAATTTATCTACATCTTTTATCAAGGTTGTTTCAATCTCAATCTTTGGACTGCTATTAAGTTCTTCCCCGTACAGCAACCCTTCCAGCCTTTTTTTAGCTGTCTTACCTTCTGCTGATTTTATTTCTGGTGCATTTATCCCTTTTAAGTCTTATATGTTTTTTTTTCTTGCGTCAATCCCAAGCACTAATTCAATATCTACAACTAAAGTGTCGCCATCAATTATTCTTTTAATGGTTGCTTTATATCTATACATTTATCTATTCCTTAGAAGCATTCTTGTTTCCTTTTTAGATTTTCAAGGTATTTCCCTGCATCATGTTCTTCTCGAAAAAACTTAAACTGAAAAATATTCTTCATTTTATCCTTCCATGTTTTATTATCGTCAGACAATATCCTTTCCCCTATACTTTGAAAATTTATTGGAAGTCGGGTGACAATATCATCATTATCTTCTATCCTAAATGTTTTTGCCCCTAAATTTTTATTATACCATTCCTTTCCTTCTCTATTTAGACACTTCATCCCACCAATTCCATATATACTGGAGATATTATCTTCATAGAAAGACATTAAACTACAAGCACAAACAGTTGCAAGTCCAAATCCTAAACTATGACCTGTAATATCAATCTTATAGTTAGGGTAGGCAGACAATATCGACAGTAGGTCATCCTCTATTGCCCGATAGCCAGTATACACGCCAGCATGAACACCACCATATTGAGTATGGACAATTTTACAATTTATATCGGTTATCCAATCGGGGATTCCTTTTGTGCCCCTGAAAACTATCTCAATCACCTGTGTTTCTTTATTGTGGATCACAAGCATCTGTGTGTCTTTTTGTTCGATATACTCGTAATCTTTAGGTTGTAATCCTATCTCCGCCAGACTCTTTTTCATCGGAGTATAAACTTGATATATTATCCTGCTTAGGTTTGTAAGTCTTATGGCTTGTGGTATGTTAAACATAATTACCTCACTGCCTCCACCTATTAATGAACAATACATAACAGGTCAGTAACCGCCCCTGTACGATAAATGTTTCCTACTGCCAATCCACCTGTAATTGCCGCTGCATTGTCTGCAAAAACAGGTACTTTTGTAATCCCGTTCAGTCCTATTTTGGTTGCATTTTCTTTCCAAAGGGTTACAGAATATTCGTTACCACTACCGTCTTTACACCATGTGCCACCTACACTATCTGCGTTAGGGGTGAAATTCGCTGTCCAGCGGGCAATCCCTTTGGATACACGAAGTTCATCTATATACCCTGTCATATAGTTCCCTGCGCTGTACCTTCCTGCCTGAAAGTTCCCAGTAGTCGCAAAGAGAGCTAATGTAGATGTCCAAGTATCCCGCTGCGTACCATTCCTGAATGTATAGAAAGTATCCCCTGAACGAGTAACTGCCAAATGCTGCCATTCCCCGACCACCGATGCCCCCATATTTTTTGCTGAAGCAATATCCCACCCTATTCCATTTGATGTCATGTAGACAGTCCCCGCTGCTTCATACCCTAATATAAATGGAGAGTATTGAACATTATCTCTGGTAATAGAAATGCCTCCTGCAGCTGTCCGATATTCCCACCAGTCAACGGTAAAATTACCAGTTCCAAATTCGAAATCTGTGCTAGTAGCAACAGTTAAACAATCCCCAGTACCATCAAAGTGAACACTCTTGCCTCCAAACTTCGATTGTGCCGTGCTTTGTGTAACATCCCCTGTAACAGTGATAGTTTTAGGCGTGCCAGAACTATCTACAAAAGCATTCCCTGTGCCATCTGCATGACACAGAAACGAAGTCTGTGCATCAGAGGAGTATGCCCCTGACGCAGTTGGTTTTGTATATATTTTACTGTATCCTATTTCTGTGGATGGAGTTGTCGCTGATTCTGGCAATCTTAACCCACCATTAACTGTATGTGCACCAGTTGTGATTGTCCCAGAAGTAATATTGATGGTACATGCAGATGTGCCCCCAAATGCACCAGCATTATTAATCTGTACCTGTGTATTCGCCCCACCAGGCACAGTCGCATCAACCCAAGCATTCAGCTTCCCATTAGCGTCTGCAATGGGAATCTTGTTTTGCCCTGCTGATTGGGTGCTTGTTGCATTGGCTGGATTCTGGGCAACCAAAGACGCAGCATCCAAAGATGCTAACCCACTGGCTGCCGCCTTAGACGCCAAAAAGGTATCTATCGTAGCATGATTATTGCTACCAATATCGGTTAATGCCGTATGGCTTTTCGTGGTAATATCGGCAAGGCTGGATGTACCTTTGTCAATTTGTCCCCAATTGTAATCGTTGGTTGCTGCCACAACTGCCCCTGTGCGTGTGAACACAGATGACACTGCCCCACCGCCCGCTGCTGCCTTAAAAATAACATTGCCTGTGTCTGTGTCCTTTGTAAGCACATGTTCTGCTGTAGCAGATGCAACATTTGTCAGGGCATTAATGGCAAGCTGTGCCGTACCCTGTCCTGTACCACCATCTGCCATGGCTACATCATCACCACCAGCATAATACTGTGCATTATTGGTTACATTATTAAGATTCAAGTTTATTTTTACATCAGCAAAGGGAATATCATAAACCACACCTGTCCCCAAATTTGTACGCCCCTTGAGGGTCATAGTAGGCACGGTAGCCATTTTTTCATTGGTTACTGCATTATTCGTTATTGTTTGCGTACCATCGCCTGTAGAGGTTACATCCCCTGTATGGTTTGGAGGGGTATAAGCACTACCACCGCCCTGGAAAAATCCAGCGGAAACATTGCCAACCAGACACAACGATAAAATAATTCCTAAAATGTATTTCTTCTTCATTATTTTGCTCCTTGTGGTTGAATTAATCCTATAAATATTTTGTGAATAGTTTTGAGCTTATCCTTTTCGATAAGCTCTTGACGATATTCAAGTATTCTATAGTGCCCTTTGCATATTGCGAAGAACTTACACATTAAACCAGGGGCATCAAACATAGTATATACATCCCCTTGTAGCGGGATGACACAGAATCCTTGACCAAGTATATCGTACTGTATCTCTACCGTTTTATTATCGATTGAAACATTTCCCATGTGATAGTCTGCCCATGCTACCACATTCTGATACGGCTCTCTGAATATCACAGTAAACTCCTTTGTCCCCATAATATCACCATACTTTACTGTTATGGTGTATGTGCCTCGTTCAAAAAATAATACCTGCCCTGCCTCTGATATATAGCCACCAATCAACACAGGTCTGAGCATAGCCGTATATTGAGCACTAAGCCCACTGCCGCCAGCATTCACCAGCCTGCCAAGCATGTTCCCCATTGTATTCTTTTTTATGGTTGTTTTTACAAGAGATTGGTCTGGAATAATTTCATTATTATATTGGTCGAGAATTTGATAGGAAGCCAATCCATCTGAGAGATATTTATCCCCATAAATAAAAGTATCAGGTGCGTCTACCACTATATGATGAGGAGCGGCAGGAAGGACAGTAACCATTGCAACGGCAGAGACCTCGCCCTGCCTTGC
>NZ_JBAZQQ010000019.1:0-4897 GCF_041645105.1 Pedobacter sp. | reverse complement strand
TATTAAAGAACTTAGAGATTCAACCAATGAAATTCTAAGAAATAACTTCAACATCATGTACAGCAATATGTAATTAATTTTACTATTACCATAACAAATTTTTACGGCGTAAATATCTAAAAAACTGGAATAAAAAATGATTGAAAGTAAAATTGATGACAATATAAAGGAAGAAATTGTCAGTTTTTTTAGCACTCATGTTAAATATTTTAAATCACTGGTTTCCTACCATTATTGTGTTTCAAATAATTTGTTAGAAAAATACAAAGATGAATGGGACTGGCATTATTTGAGCACAAACGAGTCGTTACTATGGTCTTTAGAATTACTTGAAAAATATAAAGATAATTGGAATTGGAAAGTTTAAGTATGAGCAAGGTATTACCTTGGTCAATAGAGTTATTGGAAAAATTTGCAAATAAATGGGATTGGGGGAATTTATGCTCAAACGAAACCATTCACTGGTCAATAGAATTAATTGAAAAATACGAAGATAAATGGGATTGGAAGAAATTAAGTACAAATAAATCTCTACCTTGGTCTCTTGAGTTAATTGAAAAATATAAAGATAAATGGGATTGGTCTCGAGTACTTAGTATAAACAAGACTTCACCATGGTCAATAAAATTACTTGAAAAATACAAAAATAGATGGGGTTGGTCTTGGTTAAGTAAAAATAGAGGATTGCCGTGGTCAATAAAATTTATAAAAAAACATAAAGACAGTTGGGACTGGTTATCTTTAGCCTGTAATGAGTCTTTGCCATGGTCAGATATTATATTTACGGATCAATTTTTTCTTTTATACCAAAATAAACACATACCGGGATCTGGACATTATCTGTCAAGAAATAAAGCTTTCCCTTGGTCGGAAGAATTTATAGAAAGATATAAAAAATATCTGGATTGGGGAGGCGGGGCCGGCCAGGATGGAAATATACTGTTCGGATTAAGTGGAAATGAATCATTGCCATTTTCGATAAGATTGATTGAAAGATATGAGAATGAGTGGTCTTGGGAAATACTTAGTCAAAATAGAGGAATAAAATTTTCTTTAGAATTGATAAAAAAGTATGAAAATAAATGGTTATGGGGAAAATATAAGGAAGAGGATAGTATAATAGGGTTAAGTAGCAACGAATCATTACCATGGTCCGAGGAATTGGTGGAGATGTACAAAGATAAATGGTATTGGGGACATAATATTTGGGCACCTTTTGAATTTGGCCATCCTTGTTATAATGGATTAAACAATATAGAATCTTTCCCTTGGACAATCAATTTTATTGATAAATATTATGATAAAATGGTGAATGTTAATAATAAATATTATATATTGGATTTATCTCTTTTAATTCATAATCAGAGTATATGGGAAAAAGCATTTAAACCATATATTGATTCTGATGTTATTTGTTCTGTGTTTAATAAAATTTCATATTCTGAAGAAATTCCAAATAGTAAGTGAGATGAGAAAAATAAAATTACTAGAACTAGTAAAAATTTGTCTTTAATTGATTTTATTAAAGATATATTGTCCTTTAAGTAACATCATTTGTTTAGATAAAATATATAGTATTATCTAATGGTTCATTCCTATAACAATCCGCTTCAGCCAACGCTTAGAGCTGCTCGACAAAAGTAAGATTTGAGAGCTTTTGAAGGATATGAGAACAAATAAAGGAACAGCACTTTGTCATCCAGCGTGGCTGAGCGTTGTCCGTTATACAATTTACATAAAGGAGATATATGAAAACCATAAACTACTTAATTTTCTTTGTGGCTTATATGACAATTACTGTTTCAATTTTAGCAGAAGATACAATTACTGACATTTTTGAACAATCAACAGTCGGAATGTTTGTTGGTTTTAGAGATAACCAAATTTTATTTATACCATCAAATAAAATAGATACCTCATTTTATTTATTTTCCATAGTAGATAAATTAGAATTATCGGATGGACAAATATTAACTCGAAGTGACTTAATTGACAAATCGGAGAATTGGAAAAAACAAACCGAATTATATTCAGATAAATCTTTTACATATCCTCAAAATAATACCGTCATAAATGAGCCTAAACATCCATTTGTCAAGTTTAAAGAATATTATAGAGATAATACATATCCTAATATTTTTTACTTTAAGATGATTTTCGGAGAAATATCAAAAAAAGATTATGTTATTGATATACTTACATATTGGTGCAATAAGGTGGCTTATGAATATGGCTATAACTATTATTCTATTGAAGACCTTCAGATTGTCAATGAGATATTTATTCAGTATCATGTATTTACAGTGCAATTCTATAAATCTGAAATAGTCAGTCCATGTGAAGACCCTATATTCCAAACAATCAAAGAAAAAAAATTTGAAGATCTTAGCGAACGAGAATTTGAATACTACAAGATAAAAAGCAAGGAATGTGATGATTATAATAACAGGCTTGTGCTTAAGCAAGGGCAAGTAAAACAGAAACAACAATCAAAAGAAAGAAATGAAATACTTTGGTTATTAATATTAGTGATATGGATACCATATTATATATCGACGTTATCATTATAACTTGTACGAGGTTCAATATGATGGACTACCTATTAGGACAATATGACATGAGTGCGCGAATGAGAAGAACATCTGGCGAAAATCGGGCGAGCCGTGTCAGGTCTGAGGACTTGACAAACGGATTATTAATGATTAAAATACAACTGTATGAAAATAGAAAAGCAAAATGAATCTGGAAGGTTGGCAAGGGAGAAACTCACAGGTTTCTTCATTAAGAAACTTGTTTCTGAATAGAGAAACCTGTTTTGCCAATAAAGGATCTTTATAAACATATGTTAGGCGTATAAAACATGTGAAAGGAGAAATAATGAAATATCTGATCATTTGTATTTTATTTTTAATGTTTTTTTCATGCAATAAGAACAATAGCGATATTTTGCCGGATTATGATTATTTTGATTTATCAAACTATTTTCCTCTACAGATTGGTAATAGCTGGATTTATGAAATGGAAAATATTGGTGAATGGGCAATTCTACAACGAACAATTGTTGATACTATAAGAAATAATGAGAGACAACTATTATATAAAGCTAAATGGGGAATTCTAAATTATCCCCCTGATTCATATTTATTTGAATATTACTATTGGAATAATTCAGGCTTAAACAAGTACTCATGTGGAATTGAAGATACATGTAAAAACACAACAGGAGAAATATTACCTCCATATCTTGAATTAATTATTAAGTCTCCAGTATATGAAGGAGAAAAATGGAATCGTGGGCCTGAGTGGTTGACATCTGAAAGATTAGTTGAATTTTCTATTCTTGACAGCTTAGTAATATATAATAAAGTAAGTTCTACTATATGCGACACGATATTTTATAATGTTGCTGTCATCAGTTATACGAATACAACAAGTAATGAAACTGTAAATACCTATGAATATTATGCTCCAAATTTCGGATTAATAAATTACTATACTATTTCTGAGACTGATACAGTTTATCAATTACGCCTTTTAGACTATAAAATTGAATAATAACATGAAATAACAATTGAATAGGGTAAGATAAAATTATTTGCTAACAATATGCTTAAGATCGACTCAAAAACGCTAGCACGTTTTTGAGCGTCTTAGCATTCGTGTTAGCAAATTATCAAATTAACCTTATGAAGGATTAACCAATGAAGAACATTTTTAAAATTTTTGTAATAACCGTTCTCGGGACTATTGGAGGTTCGCTCATCTGTCAGACCACACCATTTGTATTGAATCAGTCCCCAATATATACAGATAAAATATCCGGAGAGATCACAGCGGTGGTAAATAGTTTGCCGAATTATCATTTGTTAGCCGAAAAATTCGGTAATTTCGATCCGACGCTTCATCCCGACAGACCGATGGGAAACATAAATTTGAGAATTTCTTATCATCGATTTAGCGCTGCGGTCGGCCTTTATATGAAATACACTCCGCAAGGAGGTGTTTACGCACTCGGATGGAAGCCACAAGGCGGCGGTATGATAGTCGGATACGATCCAAATCAGGCAAGGGCTGTTCAACATCAATGGAAATATTTACAATTAAATGTTATGTTATGTCGAAGACAATGGACGAATATCGGATTTGAAATGAATTTGATTCCCACGGATGGCGCCATTCCATATTATAGGGTGACAGCCTATAAGACTTTCAACCGATTATCATATTCCGTGGGTGTTGCCTGCCCGTCACTTTATTTCATTCCGTTTCCAGTGACATGGGAAGCGAGTATTGCCTATACGGTAAAACCGCCCTGTTTCATACTTGGTGAAATTCAAAACACATCCAAACCTTATGATGGAGACAATAATCCTGAGGGCTATGTACTGCTCGGAGGCATCGGCGTGGATATTCTTCGCAATTTCCGCGGGATATTATTCTATCAGGTGTACAAAAACAATTTTGATTACGACGTTCCCTATACACGATTTGATCGTCGGTTCGGTACACAAATTCAGTTTCATGTTCAATAAGATTTATGCTTTCTTCATCGTTTGCTAATGACCGTGCGGAGATACCGGCTTGATCTTGTCGATGAATTCAGTGTATGAGATATTTTCAAGAGAGTCGGGAATAATTTATTAGAAGGAAGGTACAAAAGATGAAACCGGAATCGATAGCAGGACATTCATTTTTATGTTCGTGGAGTGGTGGTAAGGATTCGTGCTTAGCGTTATATCACGCTATCCATCAAGGCGGCATACCGCAGTATCGTCTCAGTGGGCGAATTGACGCCGATGTCAAAGCACAACCCGGTAAGGCGCTTTGCATCTGGGGAGACGCCGGATGGGGCGGCCTGGTGCGTCAAGGCAAGTACCGGGACCACCGCTATTCGGAT
>NZ_JBAZQQ010000010.1:0-141911 GCF_041645105.1 Pedobacter sp. | reverse complement strand
TCATGTACTTTGAAATCGTACTATCGTACCTCGCTACGCTTTATAAATGACATCTCTTTAATGAACTTCTCGAATCGCCTCGCGGGTCTTCTGTATATATCTTCGTTTCGCGCTCTCTGTTTCGTCCTGGTCTTAATGTTCCTGGTTTCAGTTTCGATTACTTCAACGTTTCAATCTTGTTATTCTTATTATCAAACTCCGTTTGATAAATCCGTTCTGTTTGGGATTGCAAAGGTAGAAATCTTTTTGGTAGTTGCAAAGTTTTTTAAAACTTTTTTTTCTTTTTATTTTCCGCCGGTTTTAAACGACTCAAAGAAATTACCAACCTCTACTCTCTGGCTACTCAAATCATCCTTCTCTATATCCTTTTCTCTGTTTCCCTTCCTCCGAAGCGGGATGCAAAAGTAGGAAAATAATATAAACCCACAAACATATAACTACTATTATTTGCATTTATTTCATAACTCGCTAATCCACAAGTAGAAAAATTAAACAGCCATTCAACCAGCTTTCTAAAAGGGTCGAAAACAAACCAAATAAGACAATAAGGACTACTTAATTACAGGATAACTACAGGATGATTACAGGGTTGCGCTACCCTTGAGCTACCCTTAAACTACCCTTGCACTACCGTTGAAATACCCCTAAGGTAGCCTAACCCTATCGCAAGGGTAGCTCAAGGGTAGCGCAACCTAGTTTTCAGATAGTGATCAGACTGTAATCATACCGTAATTATAAGCATAGCTGATACCACTAAAGCTGGACAAAAACTGTGAAAAAGTGGAAAAACACCCCGTGATAGATCTTAGTCAGAGAGAACTGAAAGCAAGCAAAAAAGCCCTTGCAGTATCAAACTACAAGGGCCTATCTAAAATAAAATTGAGTATTAGAGGTTAAATGCCTTTAAAAGTCAAAATAAGACTTAGCATTATTATAACAGATGTCTTGCACAATCTGTCCAATCCATGCTGTATCATTAGGCAATTCTCCTTTTTCTACATCATCTGCAAACAGATTACATAGAATACGTCTGAAATATTCATGACGAGGGTAAGAAAGGAAACTTCTTGAATCGGTAAGCATTCCTACAAAGCGACTTAAAAGCCCCATATTAGATAATGCATTGATTTGTTTAATCATCCCGTCTTTCTGATCAAGGAACCACCATCCAGATCCCCACTGCACTTTACCTGCAACAGTACCATCATTATAATTTCCAATCATGGTTGCCATCAATTCATTATCTGCCGGATTTAGATTGTACAGAATGGTTTTTGCCAGTCTATTTTGCGAATCCAGGTTATTCAAGAACTTGGAAAGTTGCTTAGCCTGACTAAAATCACCGATAGAATCAAAGCCCGTATCTGGCCCCAGTTGACTCAACAACCTATTGTTATTATTTCTTAATGCGCCAAGATGATATTGCTGTACCCAACCTTTCTCATGATCCCAAAGTGCAAACTCAAATAACAGAGCCGATTTAAACTTCAAATTTTCCTCTAAAGTTAGCACAGCATTACTTCTGATCTTTCTAAAAATTGATTTTACTTCTTCCAAAGTATAGTCTTCTGCATAAATCTGCTCTAAACCATGATCTGAAACCGAACACCCATTTGCTGCAAAATAATCATGACGGGCCTTAAGAGACGACAAATACGTGTCATAATCATTAATATCCGCCCCTGTTAATTCAGCAAGCTTATTAATATAAACATTTAAACCAGCTATATCATCAGCATTCATTGCCTTATCGGGTCTGAAAGCAGGCAACACTTTGATGTCTACCCCATCATTTTTTATTTTTTGATGAAACTCCAAACTATCTAATGGATCATCAGTAGTACATAGAGTTTCCACTTTCATTTTACGCAAGAGGTTCTGTACAGAATACTCAGGTGTTTGCAACTTAGCTGTACACTCATTATATATACGCTCTGCATTATCACCTGATAATACCTCATGTATATCAAAATAACGCTGTAACTCTAAATGCGTCCAGTGATACAATGGGTTTCTTAAAGTATATGGAACAGTTTCTGCCCATTTCTTAAACTTCTCTAAATCGCTGGCGCCACCTGTGATATAATATTCATCTACTCCATTGGCACGCATAGCACGCCATTTATAGTGATCACCATATAGCCAAACTTGTGTAATGTTCTCAAAATTAATATCGTTTGCAATTTGCTCAGGAATCAAATGGTTGTGATAATCGATCACCGGCATCTGCTTAGCGTAGTCGTGATACAACTTTTCAGCAGTTTTAGTCTCTAACAGGAAGTTCTCGTCTAAAAAATTCTTCATTTAATGCTTATTATATATAATGTATATATTTCTTAATTACTTTAAGAGGGTTTATAGTGAAACCCCTCTCTTCCATGGAATAAAGTCGTCTTGAATATGACGTACAGCACTTACTGTTGTAGTACCACTTGCCACTCCAATTACATAGTCTAAAATACGACTACCTGCTTCCTTAATGGTTTCATCTCCATCAATAATAGGTCCTGTATCCAAATCAATGATATCACTCATCTTATTAAACAACTTGGTATTGCTTGATATTTTAACAACAGGAGCAATTGGATTTCCTGTTGGGGTTCCTAATCCTGTCGTAAAAAGTACGATGTTAGCACCAGACCCTACCTCAGCAGTAGTCGACTCCACATCGTTACCAGGTGTACACAGTAAGTTTAAACCTGGTTTAGTCACCTTTTCAGGGTAGTCTAAAACTGCAACTACTGGTGAAGTACCTCCTTTTTTAGCTGCACCTGCAGATTTAATCGCGTCTGTAATCAATCCATCTTTAATATTTCCTGGCGAAGGGTTCATATCGAAACCTGAACCAGCTTCTGTAGCTCTTTTACTATAGGTTTTCATCAGATATTCAAAACGCTCAGCATCTTCTTTGTCCACACAACGATCACTTAGATTTTGTTCTACACCACATAGTTCCGGAAACTCAGCAAGAATTACTGAACCTCCAAGCGCTACCAATAAATCTGAAGCATAACCAATTGCCGGATTTGCAGATATACCAGAAAAACCATCAGATCCGCCACATTCCAACCCAATACACAATTTACTTAATGGAGCAGGCTTTCTTTCGTTTGCATTGGCCTGAATTAAACCTGCAAAAGTTTGTTTAATCGCCTGACTAAGTAATTCGGATTCCTTACCAATCGTCTGCTGATCCAGGATATAAAGAGGCTTTCCTAAATTCCGGCTTCTTTTTTCAATTTCTTCTGTAAGAATGCTTACCTGTGCATTCTGACAACCTAAGCTCAATACTGTCGCTCCAGCAACATTCGGATGAGTGATATAACCAGCCAGCAAACCGCAAAGCGTTTCTGAATCCTGACGTGTGCCGCCACAACCACCTGTATGCGTTAGAAATTTAATTCCGTCTACATTTGGGAACATACGCTTCTGCTTTGCCTCTTTTTCCGAATACGTAAGCTCAGCATTTAAAATTTCATTAACGTTTGCTCCATTTTCATAAAGACTCATTAATTGTTTGGCCTGCGACTGGTAATTTTCATTTCTTCCATATCCCAGGTTATTCATCAAAGCCTCTTGTATAACTTCAAGATTTCTGTTTTCACAGAATACCATTGGAATAACCAACCAATAATTTGCAGTCCCAACTTGTCCGTCAGCACGATGAAAACCATTAAAGGTTTTATCTTTCCATTCTGTTACATCCGGTTTTTCCCAGTCGATATGTGCTTCTGTTGTATTGAACTCAGTAGCTGCATGTTTAATATTACTGGTGGTAATGATTGAACCTACAGGAATATCTATCTGGGCTTTACCAACTAATACGCCATACATGATCAATTGATCACCAGCAGACAGGTCGGTAGTCGTAAATTTATGCTTTGCAGGTACATTATCTGTTAACAAATAAGATTGTCCTTCATAAACTACCTCTTCACCTTTCACAAGGTCCGTAAGTGCAACCAGTAAATTATCTTTAGGGTGGACCTTTAATATTCTTTGTTTCATTATTTTGATACTTGTAGTGATTGATCAATAGATGCTGCTGCACTGGCCATTCCATTTTTCAATATGTTGTTATAATTTTCATTTACCGCAGCGCTAAACCCATTCAGTGCATTAAGGTCTGTTTTCCAAAGCTGCTGATCTGATAAAATTGAATTTACATAATCTGCTTCATTATTAACGGCTTTGTCGTAGAAATAAGCTGCTTCATCATCCGTTATTACATACTCCTGACCTTCATGATTCCCAAAATATTGACTACCTTCTTTTCTTGTTGACTTCATAAACAACAGGAATGCGGCAAAACCAAAAGCAATATGAGCAGGAACTTTATTATTTAATTTATAATAGTTCAACAATACTGGTAACACACGAATTTTCATTTTCATGGTATACTGGAAAGTGATGTTGATCCACAAGTGCTCTATATTAGGATTTGCAAAACGATCAATAACGGTGTTCGCGAAAGCTACTGCCTCTTCATGATCTACAGGATAAGGTATTGCACCTACAATTTCCTGCATCATCACCTCATTTACATATTTACGGGTTACTTCATCGTTCATTGCTTTAGTTACGGTGTCAATACCGGATAGATAAGCAATTCCAGAAGTCAACGTATGAGTTCCATTCAATAAACGAACTTTAAGTTCTTTAAAAATCTCAATATCTGGTCTTACTATTACTCCAGAATCGGCTGCTTCCAGACCTAATAATTTCGAAACCTTCTCATCACCCTCTATTGCCCAAAGTCGATATGGTTCGGCCATAATAATCAATTCATCCTTATAACCAAGACTACTTTCCAATTTCGCCAATGCCACAGCATCTGGCTTGCCTGGAACAATACGATCTACCAATGAATTACAAAAGCGGATATGTTTTCCTAACCAGGCAGTAAATTCATCCTCCAATTTATTAAATACAGCAAGCTCACGTACTATGGCTTCTAATTTTTTTCCATTATCAGGAATCAATTCAGTTGCAATTACCGCAAGATCCGCCTGCTCCACACTTCCCAAAGCTTTATATCTGGCAAATAACACGGCTAACAACTTTGCTGGAAAAGACACCGGAGGTGTCTGGTCAATACTTTCATTTACTAATTGTATTCCCACTTCTGTAGTGTTTGATACAATGATGCTCAATTCAGGAGAGGCAGCAATTTCTAATATAGTCTTCCAGTCCTGATCAGCTGTTAACACCCTGCTGATAGCAGAAGAAATGATATTCTCTTCAACAGGCTTACCATTTTCAATCCCCCTTACACATATAGTATATAAACTATCCTGCTCATCAAATTCTTTTGTACCGCCTTTACTAGTAGATTTTACTACTGCTACCCTACCATTAAACAGATCATTCCTGTTTGCTTTATCTATAAAATAATCTGGCAGGCCACGTAACAGTACCCCTGTTCCAAATTGTAATACCCTTTCAGGAAGATTAAATAATTCTTCAGTAGGCAAAGTTAAACCAGAGGCTTTGATGCCAGTAAGTGTCTTTTTTGATAAGTTCATATTTTGTTTTAATATGGTCGTAAAACAAGTCTACGCAAATATTATAAGTTAAAAACGGTATTTCGAGGTAATTATTTACGCAAACGTTACCGATAACGTTTGCGTTTACACTATATTTTTTTCAGCCATGCCGGATATTTGTTGTCCAATAATTTTGCAGGCCAGGTGCCGTACCATGCATATCCAACACGCCTCTCTTTATCAATTTCAGCTATGGTCTTCTTCTTTATACCATCTCTTCCACAAAAAAAAGGTTCATTGGTATCAATATCGTAAAACCTGGCCCAAATCACAGAACCTGGTTTTGCTACAAGCACTTTATCCTTTTCCGTAGGGCTTTTAGGATCATCTACAGAGACAAGCTCATAACCTTCAATTTTTGATCGTTCAAACCAGGCCATAGCACTATTAACAGCTTGTTTAATTTCTGCAGATGGTTTTTTAATCCGCATTAGGAAATCTGTAATCCCTACAGACTCACTACCACTTAATGAGACCAACTCAAATGACCGTGCTTTTGCTGGTTTCATTGTTTTCTCATCATATTGAGCACACCAGACTGTTAACTTTCCATTTACCACAATCTGTGTTTTTAAAATACACGAAATACCTTTCTGAATTGATTGCTCCGCTTTGATTTTATAAGAACCGCTAACCTGGTCGAAATCACTTCTACCTTCTACTATGTCCTGCAAAATATTTAGCACATTGATCATTGCATTATCATTATAAGTGATCTCTCCGCGATATGAGCTATGATCTGGATAATATTGCGACCAACCTCCATTTTCATACTGGGCTTCCAGTAAATAATCAATGCCTTTTTCTACCGCTGCTAAATATCGGGGGTCTTGCTTCGCTTTATAAGCTTTAATCAAATAACGAATTTCTTTTGAAGTCGCTTTATTGTCAATCGTTGCATCACTACGTAACGAATCGGCCTTAATGGCTATCCGCTCATTTTCAGACAATACCTTGTCATAGTTTACCACCACTTTACCAACTGCCTTAGGCCAGCCCCCAACACTTCGTTGGTAGGCAAGCATGTTTTCCGCGACAGGATCTGATGAGATATTCTTTTGATTCTTATCAGATTGTGCCTCTACATTCATACTGAAACAAGCAAATCCAGTAGTTAATAAACAAAACAATTTAGTACTAGTCTTCATATTATGCTATTTAGTATTATTTCATTCGCAATACCTTTGCTGATGCGCCATACCCAAATTCCACTTTTGCTTTAGCACGCTTTACATCTGTCCCCAACAACTCAACATTGGCATTTTTGTCGCCATTAATTCTCATTAACAAATCAGCATTAGTATAACCAATATTCTTCAAACTTATAGACTTACCATTTTGAATATAGATTA
Source organism: Pedobacter sp. (assembly GCF_041645105.1). Classification (GTDB taxonomy): domain Bacteria; phylum Bacteroidota; class Bacteroidia; order Sphingobacteriales; family Sphingobacteriaceae; genus Pedobacter. The sequence continues at coordinate 135,013 of NZ_JBAZQQ010000010.1, read as the reverse complement.
ATGGCATTGCATCTTTAATATCCAAATGTGCATTACTAATTTGTATATTTTTGGCCTCTTGTATATCAATTCCTTCTTTTGCTTTAATAGTTATGTTGTCCAAATAAATATCACTGATATTCATCTCAGGTAAACCTCTTACAAAAACAGCCTTTTCTGCCCCATCACAAACTACATTATTGATATAAAACTTTCTGAATACAGGTGTTTCTTCTGTAACTGGCAATAGTTCAACTTTTGGTGCTGCTCTCTTTTCGCCAGTTAGAGGTACCGGATCAATTGCTGCATAGTACATATCAAATAAGATTGCTTCACCAGCGATATCTTTCATATTGATGTTCCTTGCATATATATTTTCTACCACCCCACCGCGACCTCTGGTTGTTTTAAAGCGCAGACCTATATCTGTCCCTATGAATGTACAGTCACTTATAAATATGTTTCTTGCTCCGCCAGACATTTCGCTGCCAATTACAAAACCACCATGTGCGTGATAAACCGTACTGTTACGAATAATCACATTCTCTGTCGGCATAGCACGTGCACGTCCCGCTGCATCACGCCCGGATTTGATACAAATACCATCATCTCCAACATCAAATGTACTTCCTTCCACCAATACATTTTTACATGATTCCAGATCCAATCCGTCTCCATTTTGTGCATACCATGGATTTTTAGCATATACATTACGAATGGTAATATCTTCTGACATTAAAGGATGTAAATTCCATGCCGCAGAGTTCTGAAAAGTCACACCTTCCAGTAATATTCTTTTGCAACTATTTAATACTACCATATTTGGCCGTAAAAAATCTTTTATCTCTTCGTAAAAAGCAGCATTTTTTTCTTTTGATATAACTCCTACATCTTTAGTCTTAGAACCTTTCAAAGACTTTTCAGATGGATACCATATCTTTTTATTTTCACTCAATACACCACCAGAGGCGATTAGCTTTTTCCACTGACTTTCTGTTAACTTTTCTTTTTTAACCATCCTCCAGGCGTCACCATTACCATCAACTATACCATAACCCGTAATAGCTATATTTTGCTGACCGACAGCCCATATGGGCGATTGGTTACGCATCTGTGGTAATCCCTCCCAATTGCCCTCTACCAATGGATACTCGTTAAAATCTTTGGTAAATTGTAATAATGAGTTTTTTGCAAGGTGTAAATTCACATTGCTTTTTAACTCTATCGGGCCAGTTAACCACAATCCTTCAGGAATCAATACTACACCACCACCACGTTTGTTACAATCTGTAATAGCTTGGTTAATACTTTTAGTATTTAAAGTTAAACCATCACTTTTTGCACCATATTTTAAGATACTAATCGTATCATTTCTAAAAGATGTTTCAGCCACTACTGGTAGATTATCAAAAGAATAGGCTTTCTGTATAATTTTAGTTTGTGCAGTTGTATTAAACGACAAAAAAAATAAAGGGAGGGCTAATACAGCAGATACTGTCTTTTTCATATTTAAACGCAAAATTTATATTTGATTATTATTCAACAATAACAAGTCTACATAGTTTTACATAAGATTTAAACTAAAAGGCTGAAAATAACTGCGCAATCGTTGCCATTTTGGTTATTTTAACAACCTTGGATCCCATCCTTTGAATATTTCAACTGCTGAATAGCTTTTTGCTTCTTCATCAGTTAGCTGTTTAGCCCAGCTAACTCTTTTTGAAGATTCAGCTCCTACACCTTCATTTTTATATTCGGCATAGAATGCAGTTTTTTCGTTACTTTCTTTACCCCAATTGTGCCAACCTTCTGGCCTGATTACAGCACTCATATCGCAATTTAAAAATACGGTCTTTGCATCTGGACGCCATGGCCTACCCAGGTAAACGGTTCCCTCATCTGCAGAACCTTCAATTTTACAATTCTTAAAAACATAACCATATTTAGAAGTATCCGGTGTCGAGGCAGCAGTAATGTATCCCGCTTTCTTGCAATAGATAGTACAATCTTCGAAGATTGCTGTTGCAGAGCCGAAAATAAAATCTACCGTTCCACTGATATAGCATTTATAAAAGTACTGCCGACTACCTTTTCCATAGGTATAAAGCGTATCTTGAAAGCCCAGCATTCTGCAATTGAAAAAGCTGGCCTTATCTCCTCCAATCCAAAGTGCTACCGCCTGTCCTACTGGACCAGCTGTGTTTTCGAATGTTATATTCTCTGCGCTAAAGCTGTCACCATAAATATAAAAGCCGGAAGAGCCGGAAGTACCCATTGCTTCACCAAATCGATTTTTCTTTTGTGCATAGTCATCGTTAGAGATAATGGTTTTCTCCAAACTCTCGCCTATCATTTTCACCATTCGTTTTGAAGCAGAAAGATTTAGTTTTTCTTTATAAACACCGTTCTTTATAAAAATTATAGTCGTTGCGTTTCTAAAATCAGGCACTGCATTTATTGCTTCCTGCACAGTTTTGAAATGCCCCGTTCCATCCTTAGCGACAACAATTCTATTATTGTCTTTATTATCTATTTGTTCAGCCTTAATTGAACTATTATATATTTTATTTTGAACATCAAAGAGTCTTTCCGTTGTAACATTTTTACTAAATGCTGCAAAAGAAATAAATACCCCAATAAAAGTTGACAACAGATTCTTCATCAATAGCTTCTCGTTAATAGCTTCGGTTTAATAACAAACAAATTACATGGAATTAGGGACAAATCCTTGAAGATTGAGGGTTAAATTTGTGCAATCGTTCCCGATTAATTTAACAGCCTACCATATTATTTATATTAACCTTATATTGCATTTCATTTAATTCTATGTTCGAGCCACCAACCTTAAAAGATATAGCCAATGCCTTAGGTCTTTCAACATCTACTGTTTCCAGGGCATTACGAGATACTTATGAGATTAGTGCTAAAACTAAAAAACTGGTATTTGATTATGCTGAAAAGATTAATTATCAGCCCAACCCAAATGCCTTAAGTTTAAAAGAACGCAGGAGTAAATCTATAGGCGTTATTGTAAGCGAAGTTGCCAATCACTATTTCTCCCAAGCCATCAGTGGAATTGAATCAATCGCATACGACAGAGGTTATCATGTAATCATCACACAAACACATGAGTCTTACGAACGTGAAAAGATCAATACACAGCATTTAGCTTCCCGTTCTGTTGATGGACTATTGGTTTCACTTTCTGCTGAAACAGCAGATACTGAACATTTAAAGTACTTACATGACAGAGGTATGCCGATTGTCTTTTTTGACAGGGTTCCAAATGATATCAATACGCATAAGATTATTGCGAATAATGAAAAGGGAGCTTTTGATGCAACTGAACACCTTATTAATCTAGGTCGAAAGAAAATTGCTCATCTCACTAGCTCTGACCATTTGTCTATCAGTATTGAAAGATTACATGGTTATACAGCTGCATTAAATAAATATAATATTCCTGTTAACCCCGACTATATTAAACATTGTCCGCATGGAGGTATGTTTCCTGAAGAAACGGAGCAGGCAATTTTAGATCTGATCAATCTTAAAGATAAACCTGATGCTATATTTATAGCGGGCGACAGATTATCTATCGGTGCATTGGAAGTACTTAAAAAGTTCAACATTAGTGTTCCAGATCAAATCACAGTTGCAGGTTTTAGTAATTCTGATGTACTCAACCTTTTTGAATATCCAATTAGTTCAGTTAGGCAGCCTGCATTTGAAATGGGAAAAAAAGCGACCGAAATGTTGCTGCAGCTAATTGAAAGTAAATACCCGGTAACAGAATTTGACAACAAAGTGATCGACACAGAATTATTTGTGAGGTAAGCTTTATATCTAACCTTATTACCGGGATTTGAGTATTATTTTAAATGGATATTATTTAGAAACATCCTTTCCGTTAATTTTAACATTTTCGAGTTTTAAGTCTTTCACATAATCAATTTTCATTGGTGTTTTAACACCTCTTATATTACAATTGATTATTTGAAGGTTCTGCACAGGCGATTCTTTATATGCATTTACAAAAATGCCATAGTCTCCACCTTTTTCAACATCTACATTTTCTACCCAAATATTTCTAATTACTGGCATAAATTTACCTGGTTTTTCATAAAACATATTGCATGTAATGGCAGCATCTGCATATGCACCTACTTTAATATCTTTCATAAAAATATTCTCTATGGTTCCTCCCCTGCTAGAACTGGTTTTTAATCTTAAAATTCTATCCAGATTCGGGCTATCCATAATACAGTTTATAGCAAAAATATTCCTTGCTCCTCCCGATATTTCACTCCCTATAACTACCCCACCATGTCCATCTTTCATTTCACAGTTTTCAATAATATGATTTTCTGCAGGCCTTGCTATCCTACGTCCATCTTGATCTCTACCAGATTTGATGGCTATACAATCATCACCCGTATCAAAATAACAATTTCTGATCAAAACATTTTTACAAGACTCAGGGTTTATCCCGTCTGTATTTGAACCGTGTGCAATAATTTTCATATTTTCCAGGGTTACATTTTCACACAATACAGGGTTTACATTCCACATTGGTGAGTTGATCATTTTAACATCAGAAATCAGAATGTTATCACATTTGTAAAGCTGTATAAAGTTAGGGCGCAAAAAGCTTCCGTCCCCAAAGATTCTCTTTCTTGGATCAATCTGCTTTTCATTCATTACATGTAACAAATCTCTAGCTTTAACCTGCTTTCTTGGTTTCACGTTGTTCCAATCGTACCAATCATTATAAGTTGCATTGCCATCCAAAGTTCCTTTACCAGTAATTGCAATATTCTTTTGCCCGTAAGCATAAATTAGTGCCGAATAGTTCATCAACTCCATGCCTTCCCAACGACCAAATACAATTGGATAATTTTTTGTTTCTACACTAAAAGTGATCTTTGCACTATCTGCCAGGTGCAGATTCACATTACTTTTTAAATGAATTGCACCTGTAAAGAAATTCCCTAAAGGCACGACTACCCTGCCACCACCGCTCTTGGCACATGCTGCTATAGCTTTTTTAAAAGCTTCAGTATTCAAGGTCTTTCCGTCACCTTTTGCGCCATAATTGGTAATCATAAAATCTCTTGCTGGAAAAGCAGGTGCTTTAATCTGTTTTCGGATCAGTTCCATTTCTTTTAATGGTTCTGCTGTAGTTTTCCATACAATGCCTGTAGATTGTTGTGCAGTTACAGATAAAGCTGTACTGGTAAAAATCATTGCAATCAGACATACCCGACCTCGTTTAAATTTCGTCATTAAACTCATTATACTTCAATTGTTGAAATGGTTTATAATTTGGTTATCAGTAATAACAAAACTAAATATCAAGGTTGTTTGAGGGTTTCAAAAATTGACGGAATAGGTTCAAAAATTGACTGGAATTAGACTTTAATGGTAAATATGTGCGGATTATTTAGATAATCACGGTAAATATTCATTTCAAAGGCTTATATCCTTTACACAGGTACACTAAAAATTTCCTTTCCTGAAGACCATTGTTTTTGATTATTATCGGTTCCAGTTCTATTATTGAATTGAAATATGGTAAAACTTCAACTGGGACTGAACCTGATTTCTCTGCACTTGCAGCTCTTGGCTGTGAATCAATGAAAAGTGCATTCTTTCCTTTTAACAATTTTAAGTTTGTCCCAATAAAATCAAACTGCAAAGCATTTTCACCAATTACATTTTCTGAATAAATAAATTCCGGCAGGAAAAGATTGAGTTGCGCAGCTGTCTTATAGCTATCAGCCGAAAAAATAAAATCTACAGGATACTTCTTTTCAATTGCTGTTACTTGGTTTGAAAGCTCTTTCCAGCCAAACCAGGTATCATCGGATCTGATAGCAAAAGGATAATAAAGAACTTCAATAGCTAACAGAATATGGATTATAAATGAAAAAACGACCTGTATTCTCAACCATTTAAAATTGATATACTGACTAACCCAAATGATACCACTGATATAAGCTGGCATCATCCAGTTTAGTTTAACCCAGTAAACTAAAGAAACACTCAGGAATAATAGAAATACAGGTAAAAAGAAACTCAACAAAAACAATTGCTCCGCAGATAATTCGCTCCATTTATTTTTATACTTTTTTATCAAAATGTATAAACCATAAAATAAAAATATAAAAATAAACGGGCCAAGTATTGCCGACTGATGTCCTATTAGTCCTAATAAATTTTTGGGTTGTAATATAAATGTAGATGCAGATTGCATTCGTTCTTCACCCTGAAACCTAAAAGATGCGAAGTTATTTTCAAAATTCCATAGTAGTACAGGCGATATAGTCAATATAAAAAACAAGCAGCTAAGCCATGGCCATATAGTAAATAGTAATTTACGATGCCGGGTTGATAACAATAAAAACAGCATCAGCCCTGCTGGAAGAAATATCCCAGAATATTTACTATCAAATGCTAAGCCCATTGCAATACCTGCCCATATCCAGTAAATATTTTTATGCAGAAAAATAGCTTTATGAAGCAGGAATAAAGAAATTGTCCAAAACAACAATAGTGGTGTATCAGGGGTAGAGACTAATGACAACACTGTAACCATTAGTGTTGAGAAGAAAAGCAGAACTGACTTTAACCCCCTCTCTTTTCCATAAAAACTGTCTGACAATTTATAAAAGAAAAAGACTGTCAGCATGGTGACTATTGAATCTGCCAGCTTGATTGCGATAACATTTTTGCCGAATATACTGGTAAATAACCAAAGGATATAGGCTATCCCCGGAGGGTGATCAAAATATGATAAGGCCAGATGTTCACTATAAAAGAAGTAATAAGCGTCTTGTGGCATAGGCCCCATTAGACCTATAAACAGCCATCTGATCAGCAGAATGCCTGCTAACATATAAAAGGTGAGCGCTGTATATCTGCTTTTTATAATGCTGTTCAACATCTGTTTTAAAAAGAACAGATAAATATAATAATGGTTTTATTAGTTTACAACAACTTCAAAATCATCTGACATATCCGAATTGTAAACTCTGAAACGAATTTCCCAGGGATCTTTAATCAGTTCTCCTATATATCCCCAAAATAGCTTTTTGAATCTGTCAAAATCTATATTATCCTTACAAACGATTAAATACAAAGCATCATTTTGGGCAATTACTTCCTGAACATAAGTGGCCCAATGTTCTTTAATTTTAGAGGGTAATCTATTAAAAGCCTGCTGCTCTATCAATTTAGCTATTCCGGTTAACAAACCTTCGGGCACGTTGCTTAATGCATTAAGACTCCACAAGCCCTCCTGCTTTTGTATACGTCCGATTATTTCATCGCCATCTACAATTTGCCAGGGTTCTCCTGGATTAAATTGAATCACCTGATAAGCAGGTGTTCCATTTTGTTCTTCTAAAAAATAAACCAATTCAATCATAACCTCTCTTTTTCTACCATACAAAACTAAGCTAAATCAATTGGTAACTCCAAATAAAAAACTAAAAATATTAGTAATATTAATATGAAAATAATATTTTTGTGGTATTAAACTCAAGAAATTAACTATGTATCGTAGCATTGAAGATTTTATAAAAGACTGGGATGCAGAATCAACAGGTTCTGTTAAAGTATTTTCGGCCCTGACTGAAAACACGAAAAACGTTGTAATACACCCGGATGTACGTTCATTGGAAAGGCTCTCCTGGCACCTTATCCAAACAATTACTGAAATGGGTAATCGGGCTGGATTATTTAATGAAGATTTATTAGAACATTCTGCCATGCCTTCTTCAGTAAAAGAATTAACTGAGCTATATGAGAAATATAGTGAGGCGCTGGTTAAAGCTGTTCGTTCAAAATGGACCGATTCCTCTCTCACGGACCAGGTAGAAATGTATGGTGATTTATGGGAAAAGGGAAAAGTATTACATGTACTTATTGTCCACCAAACCCATCATCGTGGTCAAATGACAGTAATTATGCGGATGGCTGGGCTACCTGTTCCAGGCTTATATGGTCCTACAAAAGAAGAATGGGCAGAATTCGGCATGATTGCACCGGATTAATAAAATAGAGCCTGATCTTTATGATACAGGCTCTATTTATTTATCTAATCTTCCGCTCTGAAAGTATTTGAAATCAATTTTCTTGGGCGCTTACTTTTAAATGGTTTAGCATTATTTTCATTGCTTTGCCCATCTCCAGCAGGAAACCTATTTGGTTTAAATGTTCTTGGTCTTTCCTCACGATTCTCATCAGCCAGTTTAACACTGATCTTTCTACCCTTTAATACCATCCCATTAATTGCAGCAATTGCTCTGTCTGCTCCAGCCTGATCCATCATTTCCACAAACCCATAACCTTTATGTTTGTGGGTATATTTATCCATCAACAGGTGTATGCTATGTATCATTCCATGGATGCTAAAGATCTCGATCAGATCAGCTTCCTGTATATCAAGTGGGTATCCCACCACAAATAATTTTATCATGAACTTATTTAAAGCCGCGAATTTAAGGTTTTATATATTATTCCAGATATATTTTATTTCTACCATTTTAGATTAGCTAATTTTTATTGTATCCAGGGTTCTGCTCTCCAATAGTAGGATTGGTTAAAAACTCATGAGCCGGAATAGGTAAAATATACTGAGACATAGTCGAAATTGTAGGTTTCAGTGTTTTAATGGTTGCCAGTGGAAACCTCAATAAAGCCATCCATTCCTGACCATCTTCACCTACCAGATTACGACTTAACTCATAAAACACTTCCAGTTCCAATCCATCATATGAACTAATCTGATCAACATAATTACGATCTGTAACACCTGCATGTTGCATCATTTGTTTAAGAATTAGTTTTGCCTCATCCATATTACCTTTTGAACGTGTAATCGCCTCGGCTTTTAACAGATATACTTCAGATAAACGAAATGCATAAGCCGTTTCAGAAACTACAGTTGGCTTGCCATTCGCTATAATATATTTGCTAAATAAATGACCTCCGTTTGTGTTATTACCAGGAACAAGATCACCTGTGACCCAACTCTTACGAGGATCAGTAGGTCTAAATAAGTCATACAGTCTTTTGGTAGCGTGATGAGTTACGGTGATCTGAGCAGTATATTGAGAATATAAAATACTTAAATTGTAGCTATTATTCTCCTGATTAGGTTGAGGTTTTATACCTAAAATAACTTCATTACTACCTAGTCCTTTGTTTCTGAATATATCTTTAGGATCATTTTCTAAACTGTAAGGACTGTTCTGTATGATCTGATTAGCAATACTAATCACTTCATCATAATCTCCGGCTTGTGCCCTACTCATCAGCACTCTCATTTTTAATGCCATCGCCGCCCATTTTGTAGCATAATGGTTTGGCCCTTGTGAAGGTGCATTGTCAATTGCATAATCAAGATCGGCAAGTATAAAATCATAACTGTCTTTTACATTACTTCTTGCTTTTGCAATATTAGCTAAATTAGATAATTCCTCACGGATCAAAATACCATACTTACTATCATATTTAAACCATTCTCCATAATAGCTTAGAATTTTAAAATGGCTATATGCCCTTAGAAATTTGGCTTCACCCAGAATCCCTTCTTTTCTATTGTTGGCAAAAGATGCATCCGACAGTATATTTAACCGATTGATGATTCCGTTTGCGGCATTAATTGTGGCATAAGATTCATTCCATACGGAACTAATCATCGACCCTTCAGCATATCTGTTTTCTTCTTCTGGTCCATCAGAAGCCCCTGCAAGATATCCTGCATAATAAGCTGGTAGCCATTGGTGATTGTCCCAACAAGTAATATTGGTACCACGTCCAGGAATATTATATAATAAATAATATGCCCCCCGGAGTGCTACTTCAGCAGTTTTTTGATCCAGGATCGTATTTGCATCTACCTTTGCATTTTCGGGCAATGCGTTCAGTGTTTTTTTACATGCATACTGCAACAATAAAAGCATGCTGCAAAAAGTATAGGTGAGTAATTTCTTCATTTCTGATAATTTAGCATTGATTAAACTTAAAATCCAAGACGAATACCTACACTGTACTGTCTTACTGCCGGGTAGGCCCCTGCATCTGTATATCCTCCGATGATACTATATGGATCATCTGTTACTTCAGGATCTAAGCCGGGATAATTTGTAATGCTGAACAGGTTTATTCCTGATGCATAAACAGAACATTGGTTAATCTTCAGCTTATTTAATAATGATTTTGGCAATTGATAACTTAAAGTTACCGACTTAAGTTTTATATAAGAGGCATCATACACATCATCACTGGATGGTGTAGAATTAACTAATGAAACCAGATAAGCCAACTTTGGTCTGCTTGAATCAACATTATCCGGTGTCCACCTATCTAATATACGCGTACCTTTATTGGTTAGGTTAGTTACCTGCTTATTCATAGCATCACGCAGATACAGGATATCTCCTCCGTAAGAAAAAGTAAAGAGTGAACTCAGGCTAAAGTTTTTGTAAGAAACTGTATTTGTATAGCCCCCATAAAACTTAGGTTCGGCACGTCCAATAATATCTTTCTTATTAAACCCTTCAGCGTCATGTTCAAATTTAGGACTTCCAATTGTCAGATAAGGATTTGCACCCCATTGATAAAGCATATCAACAGCTTTGTATGCTTCCAATTCTTCTTTGGTACTGATTACACCCAATGAAGGGACTCCATATAATAAGCCTAATGGCTCACCTATCTTTAAGACTGCATTTCCGAAGGTATAAACCCCAGGATTAGATAGATCGGGAGAGACATTTGAAAGTTTCAGAACTTTAGACCTATTTCTGGATATATTAAGGCCACCCGACCACTGGAAATTTTTATTATTGATGAATTCCGCATTTAAATCCAATTCCAGTCCTCTATTCTGGATGTTTGCAACATTAGCAATCACTTCTCCGAAGCCTGAACTTCTGCCAACAGGTGTATTGAATAACACACCACTGGTATTTTTCTGGTAATATCCGAAAGTACCGGTCAGTTTTGATTTAAAAACAGAGAAATCTATCCCCAGGTCTTTCTGTAATGTAGATTCCCATTTTATGGTATTGTTGCCTAACTGAGTAGGAATTAAGCCATTTTCTCCCCCAATAGAAACCGGGCTATAAAGCGTATAAAAAAGATTGTTACCAATATTCTGTGTACCTGTATAACCAGCACTTGCCCTAAGTTTCAATTCATCCAACCAGGTAATGTTTTTCATAAAATCCTCCTGAGATATTCTCCAGGCGGCACCTCCAGAAGGGAAATACCCTACCCTGTTTTCTTTAGGGAACTTAGAAGAGGCGTCTGCACGGGCTGTAAATGTCAATAGGTACTTATCTTTCCAGGCATAATTTCCCCTCATGTAAAAACTAAGTAAAGCATTTTGTCCAGATGCATTAAAAGGTGGAAGCGGTATAGCCGCTGAAGATAAGCCATTCAAAAACTCATCATCAGGAAATCCTTGTCCACTTGCTGAGAATGAATTGAAACGATTTTTTTCAAAAGACGTTCCAACAAGCAGGTTTAATCTATTGTCTTCATTGAACTGTTTGTTCCATGTGAATGTGTTTTCAAAAAACACAACATTATTTTCTGTCTGTCCTTGTGTGCCAACACCTCCTGCTGAACCTCTTACCCCGGTTTGGCTACCCAAAGCCAATATACTTGGTGCATAATTCAACTGATGATAACTGCTGTGGTTAACTGACACCGTACTTTTAAACTTCAAGTCCTGCAACAACTCATAGTCGAGCGACAATGATCCTATCAATGAGGTGCTTTTACCTTGATTGATTGCAGTGAGTAGTGCAAGTGGACTTTGAATACTAGACAATCTTGAATCTGGAAGTGCGTTCCCCAATTCAGTATTAGTGATAATGTGTATACTTCCATCAGCGTTATATGGAGCAATTGTTGGCGGAGCCATTAAGGCCTGAGGATAAACGCCATTACTGATGTTATTTTTGGTAAAACCATAATCCAAATTTGTACTGATCCTGAATTTCTTACTCAACTGATTATCAAGGTTTATTTTTCCTGAAATTCTATCGAAATCAGATCCTTTTACTACTCCATTCTGGGAAGTATAAGACAAAGAGGTATAATAACTAGAGGCAACTCCACCACCTCTGACAGAAACATCTGCATTCTGGGTAATTCCATTTCTCAATACCAAACCTAACCAGTCGGTATTATTAGTTCCAAAAAAGTTCGGATCATTCAGAATGTTACTTGCAATCGCATTTGGAGCTCTGCCAATTTCAGCTCTGATGTCATTAAAGTTTTTTGCAGCCTCTTTCATGATCATGATATATTGATCTTTATTTAAAAGCTTTTCTTTTATAGGCGAAGCAAGTCCAGTATGATAATTTGCTTCCAAAACTGCTTTCTGGTTCAATTTCCCTTTTTTGGTAGTAATGATGACTACCCCATTAGCAGCTTTAGAACCGTAGATTGCTGTAGCAGAGGCATCTTTTAAAATATCAATACTCTCAATGTCATTGATATTTAATCCAGCGAGACTATTTATACCTCTGGCAAAAGAACCGGAAACACTTGTTCCTGATAAATTGGCGGCTTCATTTGCCAAGGTAGCTTCAACTGGATTTATAACTTCCGCAGCAGTATTTAAAAATCTATTTTGAATAGTAACAGGAACGCCATCAATGATGTAAAGTGGATCGTTTCCACCTAATAAAGATGCTCCGCCACGAATACGTATTTTAGCTACGCCACCAGGCGAACCATCCCCCTGCACAACCTGCACTCCAGCAGCTTTACCTGCCAATGCATTATCAAGACTTACAAAAGGTACATTTTTAACCTCCTGCATATTCACTGAAGACACAGAACCAGTAAGATCTTTACGTCTGGTACTACCATATCCAACGACCACAAGGTCGTTAAGCTTGTTCTGTTCGGCAACCATGTTTACTACCATACCTTGTTTTACAGGCAATTCCCGGGAACTATATCCTACATAAGAAAATAATAATATTGCTTTTTCATCTGGGACAGTGATCGTAAACCGACCATCTTTATCAGTAACAACAACCTTATCAGTTCCCTTTATTCTTACACTTGTACCCGGTACAGGTATTTCATTTTCATCTACCACACGTCCATTTATGACAATTGCAGCCAGAAAGCTATTCACTTTCTCTAAAAAAGAACGATCACGGGGCTTAATGATGACAGTATTACTTTCAATTGTAAAAGTTAAACGTTGCCCATCCAGACATTTCTTTAGTGTTTCTTCAAGACTTTCTTGTCTTACCTTTATGGTCACAAGATTTGTATTTTTCAAAATCTGCGCATCATAAATAAAATCAAAGCCACTTTGCTTGCCTATTTCATCAAATACGGTCTGCAAAGTTGCCTTTGTTTCATTCAGTGTAATTTTCTGGGCATATGAAGCTGCACTAACCTGGATAATCCCAGCAACTAATAAAACAACAACGAGTTTAATTCGCATAATCCATTTGCTTTTATTTGCTTCCGACAGCCTAAAACCATGTTTTATTGGCAACAGAAGTCTGGCTATATGCCCATGCCGGGCACATAAAATTTTAGTAAAAATTTTATACATTTGATATTCTGGTTATTGCGTTTTGCCTTCTTTTTTTCAGATGAGTGGCCAAACGCAGTGTTTGAAATTTGTAAATACATTTTTTAGCAATCAGACTGAAACATGGGGCGTTGGTAGCGCTCCTGTTTCATCTTAATAATACTTTCTGTATGGTTAAGGTGCTCTTTTTGAAAGTTTCATGTTGGTTTGGTTTTTGGTTTAATTAATTGATTCTTATTTTCCTTTCTTTGACTTCAAAATGTACCTGATCCGTCTGTTCAATAACTTTAAGTACCGTACCTAAATCTTTAGAACGCGACACGAAACCACCTAAGACGATGTGCTGATATTTTTTGATTCCACCTTCATAAGCTAAGTCTACATTGTACCAGCGTGAAATTTTATTCATGACACTAGTCAGCGGCTCTTCGTTAAATCTAAAGAAGCCATTTTTCCAGGCAATAACTTCTTCGATATCTGCTTGTTTAACCTGGATAACACTACCTTTTAACAAAGACTGTTCACCTGGTTTCAAGATCCTTACTGCATCTGTATCATTAGTGGGTTCTACACTTATACTACCCTCCAATAAAGTGGTCTTGATAATCAATTCCTCCGGATAACTACTGATGTTAAAATGTGTGCCAAGCACCTCTACGCGTTGACCTTTTGAAAATACCACAAACGGGTAGTTCTTATTTTTAGCAACCTCAAAATACCCCTCCCCGCTTAATTCAACAGTTCTGGTTTTAATCGTATGTTTTGATGCATTTTTATATGTTAAACTAGATGCCGCATTCAACCAAACCTTCGTGCCATCGGGAAGTATAATATGATAACTACCACCACGCGGAGTGATTACGGTAAAATCATCTTTCAGATCCACACCAGCATTTGACTGCACAGCAGTTCCATCATCATAAGTTAATCCTGCTGAATTCAGAGCTATACCAGATTTGTCAGTACTCAGCACTACAGTTTTACCATTTCCAAGTATTAACGAAGCATTATTTCCCCCCGGTTTAATTTGATATGCAGCTGCAATTTTTAACTCTGCATCTTTTAAACTGCTTTGTGAAACCTGAAACAGATACAAGCCTAATCCTGCTATAATAACAAATGCCGCAGCTACGGCTATTTTAGGCCATAGAGGGAACTTATGAGACGATTTGATCATTGCTTTCTTCGCAATGGACTCATAAATTCTAATTTCTGCCTGTCCCCTTTCCTCTCCATTATCCACTTCCAACAGATCATCAAAAGAACTATACCAGGAATTGAACTCAATCATCTCCTCTTCAGTGATTCTCGCTTCCTGCCATTTTTGTGCTAAAAGATTAATCCGTTCAGCTGAAATAGGTTCTTTCATCAGTGGTGTTTAAATAGATAGTCAAATCAAATTCAAACAACCCTACCTTTTTTATGATTTATTTATTAAAATAAAATTATCTGATCAATAACATCAATACAGGAAGTAAATTTCCGAAACGCGTCCTCAAGGTTTTAAGTGCATTGGTCATGTGTTTTTCAACAGTTTTTTCGGATATATCGAGTTCTGTAGCAATTTCTTTATTGGATAGCTCCTGCTCCCGACTCATCTTAAAAACTAACTGGCATTTGCCTGGTAAAGTACTTACTGCCTCATTAAGCTGTTGTTTTAAAAGTGCTAAATCGAACTGAACAGCTACAGGTTCTGTCGCTTCTACTCTACCAGCAGCAAATGCTTTATTTCTTATAGATTCTCTTGAACGTTTAGCCAATCTATTGATGATCTGAAATTTAACCGCAACAGCAAAGTAATTATCAAAACTGATACGGAGTTGGAAGTCTGCCCTCTTTAACCAAAGGTTTAGAAAAATATCCTGTAACACCTCTTCAGCTTCCTGCAGATCATCAAGTCGTTTCCCTGCTACAACTAATAGTTTGTCCCAATACTTTTTATAAATAGTCTTGAATGCAGCAGTATCACCGGACCGCAACAAAGCGGCAAGTTCCTGGTCTGAATACTTACTGAAATCCCTCATAATCTACTAACCCTATAAAAAAGAATATAATACGGCCAATAATAAAAAATTAAATTGAAAATACCTCAACAATAAGCATTCGTCTACACCAAAAAGCCCCATTAATTAGATCGCTAACTAAGGGGGCTTTACGAGCATAAAAGATTATTGCTTATTTACCAATACTAAATGTAGTCATAACAGGGCGATGATCTGAAGCATAACTCTCTGGTATCACATCATATTTCAACAATGTCCATTTAACATTTTTAGTAGCAATAAAATCTATTGTACGTCGCGGATTATCATGCGGTATGGTACCAGGGCAATCTTCTGTACAAGTGCGCTTAAACTGTTGATCCAATAAGTTAATCACTTCTGTTCCTGCAACACTGTTTAAGTCGCCACATAAGATTACCGGCAAAGTACTCTTTTCAAACTCTTTTAAAATGCTTTCCATCTGTACCACACGGTTGTCATGCATCTTAGTAGCATCCAAATGCGTATTGGCGAGTATAAATTTCTGTTTCCCAACCTTTATAGTTACATAACCCAAAATACGTTTCTCTGCAGTGATTTTCTGCGGAAGCGGCACCAGTTTAACATCCTGCATTTTATAGCGGCTTAATATTGCAATACCATAATCTCCACCATCATGATCTATAGCTTTAAAGAACTGATAATGTAATCCTGTTTTTTCGGCAAGCATTTTTGCTTCATCTACACGTCCACTACGGTTTACACCTGTTTCTACTTCCTGTAGTGCTACAATGTCTGCTTTAGCATCATTAATAACCCTAGCTATTGCATCTAAATCTATAAAACCTGGCTTAGATGGTGGATTAGCATGATGGATATTATAACTCATGATTCTCAAAACCTGTTCGGTTTTCTTCACATCAGGTTTGTTTTGAGCTTGTACATTCTGTAGAAAATACAGCTGCATAAAGATGGAAATGATAAATATGATCTTCTTCATAATTATTGTTTATCAAATGTGTGTTACGCTTTTATGTGGACTAATCTACAACTTTAGTTGGAACCAATCCATTAGTGGTGCCGTTTCCAACAGGGAATTCTTTTTCAAGCTCATCAAGTACTGATGTGATTTCTAAGTCTAACCTGTTCTGTGATCTTGCTGTTACCCAACGTCCCAAACGTATGTTATACACCCCACCAAGTTTATAAAAGAAACCTGCATTTGTTGGTGCCGGTCTACTTAAACAAATAGTATTTGAGCCCTGTTTGTACAAAGGCTGGGACTCTAATGTTACAGGGTTGACGATATCATACCAATCTGTATTAGCAATACGTAATCCAGCTCCTTGCGCTAAGTTATAGATGGCACCATTTGCTCCTGTGATGATCACATCTATAGGCGTTGTGTTTTTTGTAACTGTAAGTCCTTCAAATACAGCTATACCATCAGCAAAACCACTCGTTCCATTTAATAACAAATCTGCATTTATGTCACCAAGTCCATCACCTGCAGAACTTCCTGTATTTTTAGACACGATCCACTTGCCATTTGCAATACTGGTAGAACCAACCCCATTAATTAATTTGTTTGAGTTTCCTCCTACATAAAAATATTGCCCCTTTGCAACCGTTCCTGCTTTAAGATCAAATTTGTATGAACGTCTTCCACCCGCAGCCCAACCGTTAAGCGGCACACCTGTTGGTTGATAGGCCGAATTGGTATTATGGGTTACCACACAATAAGGTGTTAAAGAGAAATCAATATCTTGAGTTGCCAAAAATTGCATGTATTCACCATTTGTTGATGGTGTCCCCTCTGGCATCGCCAAAAAACCTGAAATTACAATAGCCGCTCTTGTAACAGTAGAACTTAACACGGTAATATCCTCGGGTCTACGTATACGCAAGTGAGGTACGTATTTACCATCTGTACCTTTTGTATATTCTACTACACCAAAGAAATTTGCCATCCCTGGTAAAGGCGTATTGGCAAAAGTTGCAGCGGCTTCAGTATGTAAGTTAAAATTACCAAACCCGTCATTTACCAATTTATCACCACTATATACGTCTGTTGGTGCTGGTATAGGATCAAAACCACCCTTTACAATTACTACTTCCGTACTTTCATATTTCTCAGGATTAGCCAGAATATAACTACTGGGAACCCGATTAACAGCGATAGTTTTACCAGAAGCGACCTTAGCCACAGCTGAACCATTTACACCCGTAACTTGCAACATTCCATCAACCTGCTTCATCACCCCACCAACCAGATTTATAGTTACCGAATCTCCAGGAACATAATTTGCAGCATCAGCACCAATATTAACCGCAATACCTCTAAGTTCATTTAATCTCCAATTGTTTTGTAGCATCAGCAAACCAGAAGTCATGTTTTTACCACTATGATCTGAAACAACTACGCCAGTAACACCAATTGAACCTAACATAGACTCTTTTGTCAGTGGATAATCGGCTCCTTTATAAAAGCTTCTTAAATCGTATATGGCTATATGCGGATTAACTTCTCCACCAGGAAAATTTCCGGTTTTTTCACAGCTAGCTAAAAGAAACAAAGCTGAAAACAGCAATGATATATTAAGTATTAGCTTGTTCATCGTTAAATATTTTAAATTAAATAAAATCTTATTTATTAAGGTTTTTGCCACCAAACCAAAGTGTTCATATCATCACCTCCCATATTCGCCACAGCTTTACTATAGTTAGTTGGATTGGCCGATTGTACATAAACCGGATAGTTCATTCTGGCTGGCATTTTACCGCCATTTTTTAAACCTGCCCCTTTAGGTAATATTGGATGCCCGGTACGACGATGTTCAAACCATTGCTGAAAATCGGTAAGAAAAAGGCTGTAATACTTTTGAATATGAATGCGCTCCATTTTACTGTCACCAGTACTGGCATCTAGCGGCAAACTATTGTCCCACCCAATTCCTGCATTGGTTATGTAATTTGTAAACACAGGATCCAGGATATTTGCACTAAAGTTTGGCACCCAATAATTTATCGCATTTGCAATCCCTGTATAATAGAATGTTTCCGCAGAACCCGAAATCCAACCTTTGGCTGCTGCCTCAGCCAGGATAAACTGTAATTCAGCATAAGTCATAATGATGCCTGTTAACGCACTTTTTTGCAAAGAAAATTCAGAATTACCAAAGGAGTAAAAATAGGCCTGTCTTAGTTCTTTGCTACCAGGTTCGTAACCACTATCAATACCAATAAATCCACCCGATCCAGGTGCTATACCCAACCGGTTACGCGCATTAGCACCATATACTGCACCAATATCTATTCTTGGATCTTTCCAATCATCCAACTTGAGTATAAAGAAATTACACATAGAAGGTATAGTGAAATCATTTTCACGTAAACTGATCGCATAAGGATTTGTATAAGGATCTGTAGTGGTAGTAGTTCCATTCCATTTGAGCACAGCCGATTCAGCATTTGAAGTGAATACCGGATATTTCGATGGATTAGTATCTACCATTTCCTTGATTTTGGCAATCATGGTATTTGCCACCTCCTGTTTTCCAGATAAACGTAATAACAGGCGAAGGTGCAAACTATTACAGAACTTACGCCATAACATAATGTCGCCCTTGTAAACTGGGTCACTTGCTACATCAATAGCTGTATTTACTGTCAACAGAGTATTGGCTTCTTCCAACTTGGCCAACAAAGCGGTATAAATTTCCTTCTGACTATCAAATGCTGGCTCTACCAAACCAAATTTCCCTTGATTAGCTTCCTTAAATGGCACATCGCCATAGGTATCAGTAAGTAAAGAAAAAACCCATGCTTCGCATACCAAAGAAATGCCTTTATACGAATCGTTATTGTATTCAGGCTTACTCGCTATCTCGTAGATATCCCTAAAGTTAGTAAGTTCAGGGTACCATATATTCCAGGTATAATCTGCAATGTTCGGTCTGAAATTATATCTGAATACAGTAAAATCATCTTCACTTTGCGTTACAGTTACCTGCATCAGTTCGTTATTAAAGTTACGGTTACGTGTCAGGTTTCCTGTTAAAACGTTTACCAAAGCCGGTGCCAATAACTTATCAGGTGAAGCGCTGATTATGTTTATCGGATCGGTATTTTCTCGATCAAACCCTTTATCACAAGCAAAAAAGCTTGACACAAAGCATAAAAGGGTAATGAAGTATATTGTTCTTTTCATTGCTATATTAATTAATACCAACCACTAAATTAAAACCAAAAGTGCGTGTTGAAGGGAATTGTCCAATCTCAAATCCCTGTACAATATCAGTACCGCTTAAAGTACCAAACTCCGGATCAAACATTGGCCAGTTAGACCATATTACAAGGTTACGCCCATATACTCCTATAGTTGCCCGGGATACCTTTATTGATTTTAGAAGTGACTTAGGTAGTGTATAATCTAACCTCGCTTCTCTAAATTTGATGAAATCTGTTTTATAGGTTGCTCCTTCTCCATTAATTGTTCCCATAGAAGTATTATAAAACGAGGTGATATCTGTAGCTATGGTTGTATTTGGACTGAAAGTCCCATTCCCATTATCTACCACACCTTTTCCTGTTATACCACTATAACGACCTGGCAAAGTAGCCGAAAGCTTACCAAAATCTGCCAGACGGCCATGCGTATAAGAATGAGCTACTCCTCCTTTTTGTGCATCAAACAGCACGTTCAACCTTAGCTGCTTATAGGTAAACTCAGTACCTATACTTGCCTTGTATTTAGGGATAGTATTACCCAAATAAACAGGAGTAGGTGAAAGTAGCGGAATACCCGTAGTAGCATTATAGATTACTTGACCGTCCGGAGCACGTAAAAACCCTGTCCCATACATATCGCCCAGGCTACCACCTACATTTGCAATAATTTGTGCGCCACCTACTGCACTTGAACGCAATAATACCGTAGAATCGTTATTTGCTAATGCAATGATTTTATTTTTATTCGTGGCGAAAGTCATAAAGGTTGTCCACTTAAAGCTTCTGCTTTTTACGAGTGTGCCATTAATTGCTACTTCCAGACCAGAGTTATTAATTTGTCCGGCATTAATAATTTGACGGGAATGACCAGATGAACGATCTACAATACGTTCCAGGATCTGGTTTTTAGTATTTCCGGCGTACGCGGCAATATCTATACCTAGACGGTTTTTAAATAATTTAATGTCTGTACCAATTTCGTAAGCTGTAGTTTTTAGCGGTTTTAAATCAGGATTGGGTATTGTAGTTGGATTTTGCAAGGAACCATTTGGATAAGTTCCGTTAGCTGCCAAGCCATATAAATATGCAGTACGGTAAGGAACTGTCCCCCCACTACCAACCTGCGAAATAGAAAGTCTCAATTTTGCAAAACTGACAACTTCAGGTAATTTAAAATAATCGGAAGCAATAAAACTCAGGTTTGCAGATGGATAAGAGAAACCAGTACTATTCTTCCTTATTGGATTCGCAAGTGTACTATTCCAGTCCCTACGACCGGTTAAATCTAAATATAGATAGTTTTTATAGGAAGCAGAAAATAAGCCATATATACTGTTCATCGAAAAACGTGAAGTATCCGGTACAAATACCAAAGGATTTGCTGCATTATCAAGACTATATACATTTGGTTCTATTAGTCCATCAGCACGTGTTTCATTTTTGGAATAGCGGTTTTTGAGCATACTACCGCCAACGGTTGCTGTAACATTGAAATCTTTATTCAGTTGCTTGTTATATTTCAATAAAAAATCGCCTGTATATTCTTTAGATATAATATCTTGAGTTCGATAAGAACCAGTAGCTAAACGTGCTGCCGTCCAAGGGCGTTTTTGCACTCTATCATCATCTGTGCGATCCAAAGTTGCCCTTAGTTGCAAGCTCAATTCTTTTGTAAAAGCATAGTTTAATTGTGCATTACCAGTTATACCGTTACGTTTTGAACCATTGATAAACTCATAAGAAATAGCGTATGGATTTTCTGGTGATGCGGTGAAAACATCTTTAAGCTCTCTGTATTCTTTACCGTTTACCCAATAATTACGTAACCAATTGATATCGGCATTTGGAACCCAAAACACATACCAGTACATTACAGATTGATTCCCGTATCCCATTCCGGGTAAATTATCACTTTCCCTGTTCGTGTAAGCGGCTTTTACAGACAAACTTAATTTTGAAGTAAGCTTACTGTTAGCCGAGAAGGAGACGTTAGTACGTTTAAAACCAGTATTCGGAATAATCCATTCGTTATCAGCATGTGTTGCAGAAACACGGAAAGTAGTATTCTTTTTTATGTTTCCATTCAGGCTGATAGAATTTGTAAATGTTTTTCCTGTTTCGAAAAATTCCCTGACCTGATTCTTATAAGGCACCCATGGTGTAGCTTCTGTAGCTGCGGCCTGAGTTACAGGATCATATTGAACAAATTTCTGACCGTTAAACCTTGGACCAAAAGCCAAACTACTTGCACTATTCACACCATATCCATAGGCATCGGCACCACTTTGTCCCTGTCCGTATTCATATTGTAGATCAGGCCAGCGGTTAGGACTTTCCAATGCTAAATTAGAGGTTAAGGTTATACTTACCCCTTTACTTTTTGTATTACCCGATTTGGTAGTCACAATAATGGCTCCATTTGCACCACGTTGCCCATATAAAGCAGCAGCACCTGGGCCTTTAAGGACCGTAATACTCTCAATATCTTCGGGGTTAAGATCGTTAATTCCGCTTCCAAAATCAGTTGGCTGAATTCCGTCTGATGGTCCTGCAGCAGATCCACCTGTCGCTGTTCTCTTGCCACTACCATTATTGACTATTACTCCATCTATGACAACCAAAGCTTCATTGTCTGCACCTCCTGTTAGGTTGTTCTCTCCTCGCAAGATAATCTTATTTGAACCAGCAGGGCCTCCGTTTGACCTGATCATGTTTAAACCAGCAACTTTTCCCGATAGCGCATCAAGCCAGTTTCCAGATGGCGCATTGGTAACTTGATCACCGTCTAATTTTGTAATTGCATAACCTAATGCCCTTTCTTCTCTTTTGATACCCAATGCAGTAACGACCACTTCATTTAACTTACTATCTGCTATTTCTAACCTAACTGTGACCTCTCGTGTATCTTTGGTAACTTTCACTTCTTTGACCTGGTATCCGAGATAAGAAATCTCCAGTATAGTATTTTCACTTACTCCTTTTAGTGTAAACCTACCTTCTCCGTCTGTTGTGGCTACCTTGCTTGTACCTTTAACCCTTATTGTAGCCCCGTACATAGGTTCCCCATTTTCATCTAATACCCGACCCCGCACATCAGTTGTCTGAAACTGACCGACGATTTCATCTAGTAGATTTTTCTCCTTTGGTTTGATAATAACAGTTTTACTATCAATTGAAAAACTTAAGGGTTGGTTTTTGAAAACCTGTCTCAATACATCATCAAAATTGCCCCCTTTAACATTAATGGTTACAGGTAAAGATGCTTTAAAAACACTTTCTGTGTAAATGAACTCATAGCCACTTTGGGCCCTGATTTCTTTGATGACCGCTTTTAAGGAGGCATTTGTTTTAGACAGACTGATCTTTTGAGCTAGTGTTGAAGCACTAACCTGCATAAGCGACGCTATTAATATAACCGTGGTTAATCGCATAATCAGCAAAAATTTACGGACATACCATTGTGGTATATCCCGTTTCTTCGTAGAAATTATATACATTAGTAATAGTTTGGTTGTGCAGCATACCTGTGTCCTCGAAAACTTAGGGTATCTGCGGTTAACGGTTAATTCTTATTGACATAGACCAAACATAAACCAGGGGTGCTAGTAACACTTCTGGTTTTTTTATGGTTAAAAGTCTTGGTTATACTTTCGTATTATTTCTCCATCTTTAAATTTTAGGTTTAACATTTTGTCCATTATATATTTGTGTGTTCATGCTATTAGAGTGATCATTATTTTGAAACAAAAATCTTTCTCCCTTCGACTTTAAAACGTACTCCTCCTGTAGATTCTAGAATATTAAGTACCTGTGTAACATTATCAAAGCGAGATACACCACCACCAAATTTCTCTGTAGGCATTTCCCCAGTATAAACTACATCTACATCGTACCAACGTTCAATCATACGCATGATGTAACGGATATCGTCATTTTCAAAAAGAAACTTGTTGTTTTTCCAGGCAATCGCTCTTTCAGTATCAACTTTGGTAATAGAAATTGAGCCTTCAGTTACAGAAGATTGCTCACCCGGCTTTAGTACCTCTGTTCCCGACTTACCCGACACCTTCACACTTCCCTTTAAAAGTGTAGTGGTTACTTTTTCTTCATCTGAATAGGCATTCACATTAAAATGAGTACCTAATACCTGAACCTTTTGTTCTCTTGTTTCAACAATGAATGGACGCGACTTATCTTCGGCTATCTGGAAATAAGCTTCCCCCTGTAGCTTTACCTGTCTGATTCCTTTATTTAAATTAGTGTTATATGTTAAACTAGAAGCCGCATTCATCCACACTTTAGATTTATCGGGCAGAATTAAAATATATGTTTCACCTTTAGCAGTTGTCAATGTATTTTCTTTATTCAAATCACCAGCCTTATCCAGTATTTCGTAAATTAACTCCCCTTCAGCTGTTTTGATTACACTTATCCCTTCTTCTTTAGCAATTTCTCCATCGCCAGCTTCAGACAAATTGATCTTTCTTCCATTTGCCAATGTTAAAGTCGCTCCAATTTTTCCAGGAGTTACACTTTGCACTAAATCAAATTTATCATTTGGCTCTGCATTATTATGATTGAAGAAATAAACACCCAGTATCATTAATGCTACCACAGCAGCAATACCCGCAGCAATACCTGACCACAACCTAATTGAGCTTTTCTTCGGTTTAGTATCAATACTATCTGTAATCTTTGTAAAAGACTGATTCAACAAGGTCAAAAGCTCAGGTTTATCTAGCAAATTCTGCGTTTGTGGTCCGTCCATAAACTCTTGAATTAACAACAACATGGCTTCCTGATCAGAACCAGATTGGACGTATTCCAAAAACGCCCTTGCCTGTTCCTCATCCAGCTCATTGTTTATATACTTATTAAGAGTTGCTTTTATTTCTTTTATATTCTCCAAGGCTAATCTATTTACTGCTATTACACCTGGAAAACAAAAAGCATCTGCTCTAAAAAAAATATTATGTAAAATATTTTTTAATCAAACAATTAACAGGAAAAGAGATAAATGATTGAATCGAAAATTTTATAGATCTTTCAAAATACTTGAAACTATTGATAGCGTAAGTGCGGTACCAAACGAAGATTGACGTTCTCTTAGGAATTTTGTAGCCTTAACAATATGGTCGTTAATAGTGGATGAAGAAATACCAAGTTGCATTGCAACCTCAGCATAACTCCTACCTTCAATTTTACATAGTTTATAAATCTGCTTCCGCTGTGGAGGCAGTTCTTCAATTGCATTCATTATAAGCTGACTATTCTCACGCTGAACAATGTTCTCTTCAATATGTGTATACAGCTCCGTATTTTCAAAGCTGAGATATGCCTTTAGCTTTTTATCCAGATTGGCTTTTCTAAAGAAATTATATACAGTGTACCTTGAGATCTGAAACAAGTAAGATTTAAAAGGCTGTTCGGGATCTATTAGGTCACGTTTTTCCCAAACCTTAATAAACACATCTTGTAAAATTTCCTGAGAATCATCTATTGATTTGATCATTTTAAGAATATTCAGAAAGATCCGTGGACTATAATTCTGGTAAATTTCTTCAAAGGCCTGGCGATCTCCTGATTTTAGTGCAATCAGCAGCTGAACCTCATTTAAGTTATTTACTCTTTCCTGATGCATAATGAATCCCCGTACTTTCTGCAAAAAAAACACATTCAATATTAACTAAATTTTCCCAAATTATTAACAAACATAATCAGTCATTTAATTGATAATTCAAAAGTTGTATTCTTCTTCCGGCTTTCATTGTTAAGGTAGCTGGGAACTGATGATGGGGCTTAAATAGCATAAGGTCGCCTCCAAGAGGCGACTTTATATTACAACAACTCTTTTCTCAATTCTGCTGCTGATTTCGGAGATAAGTATCCTAATGGAATATCAAATACAGTTTTAGCACCTGTTTGACCTTCTTTTGCCATTTTACCAATTGCCCGTGTATAAGCTACCAATACACTAGCTGTAAACTCCGGATTACTTTCCAGTTCTAAACTAAACTCAATTCTTTGTTTAGAACCGTTTCCTGTAGTGCCAGATCTGAACACTATCCCACCATGAGGCATAGTTGAGTGATTTTTCAATAACTCTTCCTCCGCAATGAAATTAACAGTAGTATCATACTGATCAAAATAATGAGGCATATTGGCTATCGTATTTTCAATTTCAGCTAAATCAGCACCTTCATTTGCTACAATATAACATACCCTTTCATGTTTTTCTGCCGTTGAAAGTTCCGGATTTTCTCCAGATCTTACTTTTTCTATTGCACTTTCTATTGGGATGGTATATTGAACTCCATTTTTAACACCAGACACACGCCTTACTGCATCAGAATGTCCTTGGCTCAACCCCTTTCCCCAGAAAGTATAGTCTTCACCTTCAGGCAAAATACTTTGTCCTAATAATCTTGCCATTGAAAATAATCCAGGGTCCCAACCTGTGGAGATTAAACTTAATTTACCATTAGCTTTAGAAGCCTGGTCAACCTGCTCAAAATATTCTGGAATTTTAGCATGTGTATCAAAGCTGTCCACTGTATTAAACAATTTTGAAACCATGATCACTTGTTCAGGCAAATCTTTTGCAGATCCTCCACAAAGAATCATTACATCAATTTTGTCTTTATAATCTTCTATTTTTGAAATAGAAACTACTTTAGAATCAGTACTCAGTTCCGTAGTTTCTCTCCTAGTAAAAATAGCAACCAGTTCCATATCTGGATTTTGCTGGATGGCCAACTCAGCACCTCTTCCTAAATTACCATAGCCAACAATACCAATTCTTAAAATATTACTTACAGTGTTTGTCATCATCTCAATTATACCCGTTTTTGTCAATTTATATTTATGCTCATATTATACTCATGAAATCATATGGGAGTTGTGTACCGAATATTGGTGATAATCTTTAGATAAGATCTTATTCATTCGGTTTCGCTAAGTTAAAGATTATTGATAAGATAAAATAACACTGCAAAAAAGGAGGGATGAAAAACCCCTCCTTTTACTATTTCTGTCTGGAAAATTTAATTTCCATAGTCTTCATCTCCTTGCCATCCGTTGTGCAATACATTTCCATAGTTTGATTATTATCGTCGACCAGTTTAAATACCTCTCTGATATCTATATCTTTTCCCGTAGTAGGATCAACACTTTTCCCTTTAAAATTAATCGAATTAGTCGCTTCATCCCATGTTCCTTCCATCTGCATAATACCCGTTCCCATATTGTCTATCCAGGTTGATAAGAATATTTTTTTGGCATTGTCGTATCCCAGTAGACTTATCCCTTCAAAGGGCATCCCCATCATTGTACCCTTGTGAATAGACTGCTGATACCTGCCACCCAAAACCATAGTATTTTCGCATACAGATTTACTTTTTGTTGGCGGAGCACCTGGCACCATCCACATGCTGACTTCCGAATTCCATTTCCCATCACTTTTAGCGATCATTTTGTGGATGTCTCCTGGCGTCATGTAACTTTGCCAGGCTTTCATCATGGCGTCGTCCTGAGCACTAACGCGTACTGTAACGGCAAAGAATAGCAAAGCCATTACAGATAATGTTAACTTTTTCATGTTTTTAGAATTAGTTTTCCCTATTCTAAATTTACAAAAAATTAGAACCATTAATGGCGTTTATTTTATAAGGTTAAATAATCATCAATGATATGACGGTATGAATTCGAAAGTGATAAAATTGTAGAAGAAATGTTCCATCTGGGATGGGATCCAACAGATCGCTACAACTTATTCAATGAACTTAAATACGCAAAAGAGCAACAACACTCATTGTTTCTCCGCTTCTATTTTTTTAA
Organism: Pedobacter sp.; assembly: GCF_041645105.1. Taxonomy (GTDB): domain Bacteria; phylum Bacteroidota; class Bacteroidia; order Sphingobacteriales; family Sphingobacteriaceae; genus Pedobacter. The sequence continues at coordinate 107,404 of NZ_JBAZQQ010000010.1, read as the reverse complement.
GGTATTCACTTGGCATCACTCCATAATATTGTTTAAATGCAGTTGAAAAATAAGAAGGAGTATTAAACCCACATGTATAAGCTATTTGAGCTAGTGTATGTCTTTTAGATAGCATTAGCTCAACAGCTTTCTTAAACCTTATTCTTTTCACAAAATCTTTAACAGATTCACCTGTAATTGCTCTCAATTTTAAATAAAGATTAGATCTGCTCATTCCAATCTCTTTACTAAATTTCTCAACTGAGAACTCTGAATCAGAAAGATGTAATTCTATAATGGAAATCGCTTGTTTCAAAAACTCTTCATCAACTGCATTGAATGCAATATTTTCAGGCACAATCTCCTTATTCGCAGAGTAATATTCCTTTAAACGTTTACGAGAGCGCAGCAAATTAGTTATTTTGGCAGCTAATAAATTGGTCGAAAAAGGTTTGGTCACATAGTCATCAGCTCCCATTTCCAGCCCCTTTATCTGTTGGCTAGTTTCAGTCTTGGCAGTTAAAAGGATTAATGGGATATGTGATGTATAAATATTCTGTTTAACCCGCTTACAGAAATGTAAACCATCCAACTCCGGCATCATCACATCACTGATGATCATATCGAATTGTTGATCTTCCAACATTCCCAATGCCATTTTACCATCGAATGCAACTGACACCTGATAAGTCTGGCTAAAAAAGTCCTGTAAATAGTCTACAATCTCTTTATTGTCATCAACAATCAGCAATTTGATTTCCTCTTTACCATTTTCAGTTAAGTCATCTTCTAAAAGCTCATTTTTGTCAAACATAGCTCCTTCCTCAGTTGTTCCATTGTCCTCTCCTGTAATAGAAAGTTCATAAATAGGATTCCCTGCATGAAAATCACTTTCATAATATTCATCAGACATTGGAATCGAGACCGTAAAAGTAGTGCCCTTACCCAGCTCATCACTGCATTGGCAGCGAAAACGTAAGTTAGTGGAACATTCGTTGTCGCATTTCTAGTTGCTATGATTCTATATTCAAAGTTTGCATAAACCAATTGTATTCTTGGTGTCCCACCCAATGCAGTGATACTGCTCACTAAAAAATCTATATATGATTTTTGATGACTTCTCATAGCTGTAATTGCCGGAATTGCAGCGACAGGAATTAGCGTGGTAGTTTGTGTTAATGCGTAGTTATAAAATTCATATTGCAGGTACTCAATACCTAATAATAAGTTTAGAGAATCTACTTCTATCGTATTAGTTGTTTGCGCATTAGCTTTTTGAAAAGCAGTTCCCAAAGTAAATGGTAACACAGCTAATGAAACCTTTTTCCCAAACTTGAAAAGATCTTTAACCACCTCCCTTCTGGGGCTCAGCTTTTTATCGTTTTCACCATCAGGCCTTTCAATTGCTTCGAGTAATTTTAATATATCCATTATCGTAAATTCTAAAGATTAATTACATTCAACTTTGTGATGATATATTTAGATGCAGCACTTAATACTTCAGCCGGACTTAAAAGGGCATCGCGTCCTTCGATAGCTACAGCACCAATTGCATTCATTTCTGTTAAATCTGCAAAACTGTTTGGAGTAATTTGATTCCTAATCCAGGCAGCGTGACGAGCTTCAACAGAAGCAACCTGACTGGCGATAACAACTGTATGAAGTTGTTTACTTCTGGCAATAACCCCGTTGTAAGCCGCCACTCCTAAATCTTCAAATATTTTCGCTGCAGCCAAAACGGATTGAACATCAGTAAAATCTATAGTTGAAAAATCAAACGTTAAAGTCCCTAATGCACTACTACCTAAAAAGTTCTTGTAAAATTCACGATGAGCAACTTCATGTGAGGCAATATCGATAAAATACAATCGCTGAAGATTTGTTAACGCAGCGGGAAAACTTTCTTTTAATTTTAAATAAAAAGCAGCTTCAAGTTGTTCAAATGCATATATATAATTTAATAATCCAGTATCGTTTAGGTCGGCAAAATCAATGGTATTGTCAACATTTACGAAAGGATTACCTGTCCCCGGAGCATCTGATTTTTTACATCCTGCAACCCCTGCTATCAATACAGAAGCGCTAGCAAACTGAAAAAAATGTCGTCGCTGTATTTTTTTTCCGAAAAAAGATACGCTTTCAGTCTCCATTTCAGAATTCCCTTTTGTCATAAGATTTAGTTTTAATATTTGGTTAGTTATTTGGTATTATAAGATAATCACAACGCATGATGCGTTTAGGAAGTTTAGATTTGATTGAAATCCCTCCATATAGATACAAGTCTATTCATGTTCATTAGATTAAGTAATATCTGGTTGTATTTGATACAAACGAATTTATAAACCAAGCAGTTAGCAAAGTTTTAAATTCGTCCATATTACTATCGAATTTGATGAAGTGCCTTTTTTTCGATTAAACCGACTTCCATAATCTTCAATGCATTAACAAAGTCAGACCGTTTAACATCAGATAGTTCCAATCCTCATTTAAAAGATAGCCTCATCCCTTTTTTATAGGGAATATTATATTGAGGCATTATTAAAGTCTGGTTTCACCTTTATCAAACCCTCATTCAATAATGTTTCCCAGAAAAATAAAGGGATCTCTTTAGCCACCATTTGTAAATTTGGCTTTACTTTATAGGACTTACTTGTGCTTAAAGCAATACTAGTAACTCCAGGTATATTTAGTCCGAAGTTCACACATGCTTCAGCGGGTGTGACATCAAATTCCTTACAGATTTTGTGGAATTTATCACGCCATTCATATTTTCTTTTACCCTCTAATGAGGTTTTATCCACTGGCTGATAATTATAATAATCACTACCAATTAAAAAACCACCATTAAAAACTGCTGAATTGATAACTGTTATATTTTTTTTATGAAGTCCTTCTATGAATTCAAGGAGTTCTTTTGGATGATCATGCAGTGTAAGACTGTTTGCGATCATTACCCAATCTAAATCAACATCTTTAGCTATACGCTCTACTACACGCCATTGTTTTGAACCTACGCCTACACCTAAAACTTTACCCGATATCTTTAATTCAATCAATGCTTTATAGGCATCTAAAATGTCCTGATAAAGCAGCTCTTCTTCCTGCTTATTTTTAGCTTTGGCCAAATATTCATCCGGGTCATGAACAGAAACCATTTGAGAGGAATATCCATTTAACAATTCATTGCCTTGCTCAAAACATTCCAATATTCCTGCATAACTTATTTTTTGGATGGCATCATTTTTTAAGTCTTTCCAAATGCCTTTTTCAAAAGTAGGTTCTGGAGTAGTAAGTGCCGTTTGATACCAACCCAACTTATTGCTGATCAGTACGGATTCAGGATCTACTTTTAAATCCCTCAAACTTTTACCTAATGATTCCAGGGCCAATCCTGCACCGTATTTACCTGCAGTATCAAACATCGCTATCCCATTGGCATTTTCTATACAGGCTGCTACAATTGATTTTTTAGTTGTGTAGTCGGTTGCTTCATAAATATTCCCCAAACAACTTGTTCCGAAAATTACAGGAGGAAAAATGCTCCCTGCCTGTGACAAATCACTCTCTATGTTCATATGATTAATAGGTTAAAAATTTGGTTTAGCTCAAAAGAACTTATATCAAAGGTACAAATGCAAGGTTTTCAATAACCATTACTTATCGACAATAAATTGCACTTTATCGACATTTAGCTTTACATTTATTGCTTATTAACTTGTTTATGAGCATAGATAGTCAGACACTAAATTTCATTTTACTGAATATAGGTCATGCAGTACATCAGGCAGACTGGAACTGGAAAAATATCTCCAGTCCTTTTGCCCGAATACATTTTGTGGAAGAAGGCACTGCTAAAATTATCCATGGTGATAAGGTCTATAACTTAAAAAAGAATCATTTATACCTTACCCCTTCTTATACCAAACACCGTTATGAATGCGATACTTATTTGTCCTTGTATTACATTCATATATATGAAGATTTGGGTAAACAACTTAGTATTTTCGACAGAATAGATTTCCCTGTGGAAATTGAAGTTGACAGTTTAACCATTCAACTGATCAAGCGTCTGGTTGTTATTAACCCACAAAGGGAGCTGCAATATTACAATCCTACATTGTATGACAATTCCTCCAATCTTGTGAAAAATATTGCCTTGCAGAAAACAATTCCTTTAGCTTATGAGATGGAAACTGAAGGGATATTAAAACAAATTATAGCACATTTCCTGATGCAGTCTTCGAGTAAAAACCCAGATATTGATAAACGAATCCTTAATTCACTCCAGCACATTAACCACAACATCAACAAACCTGTAAATATTGAGGATCTGGCAAAACTATGCTTCCTGACAAAAGATCATTTCATTCGGCTTTTTAAGAAAAGTATGAACTGTACCCCTGGAAAATATATCAATCAAAAGAAAATAGAAAAAGCACAGTTAATGATAATCGTTAACGACACTTCAGTTAAAGACGTTGCTTATAGCTTAGGCTTTGACAATATTTCTTACTTTAATCGGCTCTTCAAAAAGATAACCGGAGAAACCCCAGGTAAACACAAAGCAGATAGATCCCTGAGTCCATCTGCTTAAAAAACTTATTATGATGCAGGCTGTATATGTGTAGCAACACACATTCTATTCCAGCCATTAATGGTAATAATAGCCACCATGATTTGTGCCAACAAGTTGTCATCAAAAAAGGATTTTGCGTTTCGATAGGTTTCTTCAGAAACACCACCATTGGCAATTAAAGTCATTTCCTCTGTTAAAGCCAAAACAGCTCTTTCTTCATCTGTATAGAGCCCATCAACTTCTCTCCAAGCATTTAATAAATAAATTCGCTGCTCAGTTTCACCTTGTTTTCGCGCATCTATAGTATGCATATTGATACAAAATGCACAACCATTAACCTGAGAGGCTCTGATCTTGATCAATTCTTTCAATGTTTTGTTAATGGCAGTGGTAGCCAGGTAGCTTTCCAAACCAGCTAAAGCTTTATAAGCAGCTGGTTCAAGTTCTGCAATGTTTATTCTTTTTCCCATTTCTTTGGTATATTTTAAATGATAAATCAAAGATAAGTTTAAGTCTATTTTAAAAACTTAAACTGGTTTAAGAAATCAAATCATGTTTGTTTTTTCCTCAATTCACTTACATACTCTGGGGTAAGTCCCAAATAAGAAGCTAACATATATTGGGGAATACGTTGAACGAAATCAGGAAACAGACTCACAAACTGACGATAGTTTTCTTCCTTAGAATAGACATGGAAATACTTAACCCGCATCTGTGCCGCGGCATAAGCACGTTGCATCATTAACATAAAATAGCGTTCAAGTTGTGGTAATTGTTTTAGTAACTGTTCTTGTTTATGATGTTCAACAGCAATTATTGTCGAAGCTTCTACAGCCTGGATATAAAAGTGGGAATTACTCTGGTTTGTTAAGCTCATGTAATCAGCTATCCACCAGTTTTCCAAAGCAAATTGTGTAGTCTGTTCAATTCCTTTATTGTTGATGAAAAACATTCTGAGTAAACCTTGTTCGACAAAGTAGTTAGCTTTACAAACCTGACCTTCTTTGATTAGGTAATCTTTCTTATTAAAGACTAATGGCTTTACACTGGACAAAAGTAATTCTACTTCATTATTGTCCAATGAAATGTATTTTCTAAGGTGGTTTATAAAATTTTGATACATAGGATTAAATCCAAATATATACATAATAGTTTTTCGGTCACAAGCCAAGTTCAACCCATATGTTATTTCTTATAGTTATAATTAGCAAAACGTATAAAATTTGTCCAATCATAGACATTCAGATCATGTGCACCTTCCCGGAAATGATAACCTATCGTCGACTCCACAATCGGACTGCCTACAGCAGGCATCTCTTTTGGAAGCACGACCTTTTGGCGATAAAGTTCGTAGACAGGCTTTGCATTTACATTCGATAAAAAAGATCCATACGGATCCGCCCAGCGGTCCTGGGTTGCATTGGTAGTATATACCGGTCTGGGTGCGATCAGGCCAATCAGCATGTGCTGATCCACCGGCAGGCTATCTACCTTGTTACTATATTTTTTGTAGTTATTGTTGAACCAATGTCCAAACTGCTTATTGATCAGACTGATTGTCTCCCCATACTTCCGTCGAGCCAGTGCCGCACCGGAGTTCCCTGAACAGCTATTGAACACCATCGCATAACGCCTGTCCTGTGCACCTGCCCATAAGGCAGTCTTACCACCACGTGAGTGTCCAACAATTGCAACCTTTTTGGAATCGATGTCCTTATCTGTCTGTAGGTAGTCCATGACACGACTTGCTGCCCATGCCCAGGCACCAATTGCCTTCATCCCATTATCTTTTTCCAGTTCCTCTGGAAAAAGCTGCTCCAAAAGCCCCTGCTGATACCTATCTTTCCGATCGGGAGCTACATCGCCATTATGGAACGCAGCGATTGCATAGCCACTGTCAATCACCATCTCGGCAGGCCAAAACGTACTTTTTTCCAATCTGCCAGGATCAGTATTCCTTCTGCTACGGTTATTGATCAACAAAAATGCAGGTACCGGCCCCTTGCGCTTATTGGGAATAAATAGTACCATCGGAAAGCTGATCGACCTTCCCTTGTTCCACGCGGTGATCAACACCTCTTTCAGGTGCGCCCTGCCCTCCATTGCAGATGCTTTCTCGTTAGTCAGCTTGAAGCTGACACTATCAAAACCTACGGGCGTCCTTCCATATATATGCTCCTCGAACAGCTCTAATATTTCGGGCCTGCGTTTGTATTCCCATTCGGCAATGGTCTTCACCCTCTTGCCCTTGCCGGTGATCAACAGCGGAGGCAGTGTATACTTGGGTACGGTCGTTTCGTCGTAATTGACAATCTCGCCCATAAACTTATCGGTCTTCTGTGCGTGGACACTACCGCTCAGCAAGAGTGCAGTCACAAGCATTTGACCCTGTTGGCCAAAGATCCGGACCAATAGGGATTTCAGGCTAGCATAAAAAGCTATACAATTCATCTCGTTTGTATTTTTATATATTTATGGCCTGCACCAAAAGCTGCAGGCCTTGATGTTTAAATATCTATATGGTGGTGGACTTGTCCAACACAGCTAGTAGCCTGGGTTTTGAATTAACTTGCTGGCTTTATTGATTTCGCTCTGCTGGAAGGGATACCAATAATTCTTGCTTGTAAAAATCCTATTCTCGATCACAAATGGAGCATAACTGAGCACAGCGCCTACCTTGGTAATTTTCATGCCCCTCACCGGACCGTTGAAATAAGTCTCTCCCTCTTTCCAGCGCCTCACGTCAAAGAAACGCTGTTCCTCAAAGCAAAGCTCCACACGACGTTCATTCTTGATCCGCTCGCGTAGCTGCATCTGTGTTAATCCTGAGAGCGAAGGCATTCCAGAACGGTTACGCACAGCATTAATTGCCGTATAGGCCTCATTGGTTGGTCCTCCGAACTCATTCAGCGCCTCGGCATAGTTCAATAATACCTCAGCATACCTGAACAATACCCATGGCCTGCGCACGCTGGTAGTCCCGGTAATGTTATAGGTCGCATTTCCGCTTAAGAACTTACGCAGGTAATAACCGGATTTGGTGCTGTTCACATTTGAAGGCACATTGTCTCGTCCCCCTTCATAGGTCTCTACCGCACGCGAAAGACTACCTGTTTTAAATGTTGCCCCATTATATACAATAAACTGGTTCAGCCGCGGATCTCTTCCTACATAGGGATTTTGGGGATTGTATCCCGAAGTTGGATCACTGATCATTTTTCCATTGATCATTTCAAAGGCATCTACCAAATCCTCAGTAGGATTGGTTCTCCCCAGTCCCCCCGTAAAGCTGATCGGGGCATTGTTCGCCTCGATGGTATTGGTATTACTCGCAGGCGTGGCAAAGATCACCTCATTGTTATAGGAAGTGGCAGCAGTCGTATAATCCCATAGCGACGGGAAAAGTGCCGTGCTCAACAAACTATGCTTGTTGAGATCGATCAGCGCTTTGGCTGCCTTGGCAGCAGCATCCCATCTGGAAAGTTCGTTGTTCGGGTTATAAAGTGGACTTGCATAAACCAATAGTGTCTTTGCCTTCAAAGCCATCCCAGCAGCCTTGGTCGCCCGGCCATAGTTGGCAGCATCCCAATCCCTCGTAGAAGCTGCTGCAATCTGATTGATCGCAGAATCACAGTCCATCACGATCTGCCTTACGACTTCATCCACCGAATTCCTAGGAATGTTCAAGTCTTCGGCCGGCGAGAAAGGTCTGGTAGCCAATACCACTCCACCATATCGCTTGAACAGTTCATAATGGAACAGCCCTCTCAAAAAGAAAGCCTCGCCTCTCAATCCACGCAAGTCGCTGGCCGGAAAGATCACAGCGGTCGGCGAACGCTGCAAAAATGTGTTTACAACCCACAATCCGTTGTAAAGATTTGTGTACTGTTCATCAAAGGTTCTAAGGGTTCCCCAATTGCCATTATTAAAAATATTTACATTGCTATTGAGGTTCGAATTTACCGCTTCATCGCTACCGCTGGCCATCATTGCGCCCGATCCGTCCACATTGTACCTGGCCAGCATATAGTTGTAGCCATTGTTCAGAAACTCGCGTACCCGCCTATCCGTATTCCAGATGGCCTCTTCGATCACAGGGCCTTCACTATAGGAAGGCACAAAAAAATCATCCTTGCAAGCACCCAAACTTAGTAGCAGAAGTGCCAAAAGGATCTTAATTCCATTAAATTTCTTTTTCATCTTCATCTTTGTTAAAATTTGAGATTGATACCTATTGCATAAGTTTTTACATATGGATATGAGGAGAAACGTCCCGCATTGGGTGTCTCAGGATCAATCCCCAACTTGTTCAGTTTGGAGATCGTGAACAGGTTGTTCCCGCTCATAAAGATCCTTGCTCCCTTGAAACGTAAACGCTTGTTAAAAGCCTCGGGAGTTGAATAACCGAACTCCGCAGCTCTTAGCTTAAGGAAGTCCCCGGAGTACAACCAAAAAGTTGAGTTTGCCGTATTATTACCATTATCGGAAATTCCTACCCGCGGAAGGGTAGCCGTGGTTGCCGAAGCCGGTGTCCAACTATCCAAAAGCAATTGATTAAGGCCATTTGGCCCTGCATGGAAATGAGTAACCAGGTTGACCGTACGACCTTCTACTCCCTGAAACTGCATGCCCAGGTCAAACTGTCCATAACGGATATTCAACCCAAAGCCATAGTACATCTTAGGGATATCCGTATAGTCTGCGGCAGCCGCGTCATTAGCGTCGATCAACCCGTCGTTGTTGACATCCCTATATTTCAAGTCACCAGGTACCACCAGGCTCGCCAGGGTCTGCCTCGGACTGGCATTTATCTCGGCCTGGTTCTGGAAGATCCCCTCGGCGATATAATAGTTTCCTCCGCCGATATAATGTCCTATGGTTGATTGTGTAGGCAAACTGTTCTCAATACGCTTTACGATTATATTTTTGGCATAGGTCAGGTTCGCGTTGGTGCTGAAGGACAGTTTACCAAACTGCTTGCTAAAGGTTCCGCTAAAGTCAAAGCCCTTGCTGTCTACCCTTCCCGAGTTGACCTGGGCAACGGCAATTCCGACGATACCCGGAAGATTAGCAGGTCCAAGAATGTCCGTTCTTTTCTCGTTGAAGTAATCCAGAGAGAAGGACAGTGCTCCCTTGAGGAAATTGATATCGGTTCCCAGGTTCAGTCGGTCTATCTTTTCCCAGGTTGTCAAAGGATTACCTGCAGGGCTTACCAGACGGGCCGTGGTCGAGGTAGAGAATGTTGTACCCAAGAAAGGACCGGCATCTCTTGTGAACAAGGTACGGTATGGAAGTCTGACCACATTTCCATTGGCATCGTAAGTCGGGCCAATATTTCCTGAACGGCCGTAAGATGCTCTGAGCTTAAGGTAATCGATTACCCTAGAGTCCTTCAGGAAATCTTCATTCGACATTAGCCAGCCCGCTGCCACAGCAGGGAAGAAGCCGTAACGACTGCCTGGCGCATAATTCTCAGAACCCGAATAGCTACCGGTAAATCCCAACATGTAACTGGATCTGAAACTATAGTCCATACGTCCTACCAGCATACGCGTACGATAGTCGATCCGATCCACCGCCGCACTGACATACTGCTGCCCTCTTACACTAGCATTGAACTTGTGCTCTCCAAATGAACGCTTATAATCCAACCCCAGCCAAAATTCATTATTCTTGGTATTAGTCTGGAATGCAGCAGTCCTGTAGGCCATCACCAAAGGAGTCCGATAGGTCTGCACCGGTGTCACTGTTTGATTGAATACTGCATAGTTCTCGGTAAGTCCGTCTCCATAGTTACCATAACCATCATAGGAAAAAAACAGGTTCGCTGACAATCCCCTGGTGATGAAATCCAACTTTTGGTCGGCCATAATACTGGCTAACAAAACATTGGTCGTGGTCCTGGTAAAACCCGTTCCCTGCAATTGTCCCAGAGGATTGTTTTGATAGACAGAAGTTCCCCCATAGGAACCATCCGCATTCAATATCGGAAAAGCATTTGGCGGAAGGTTGTACAGGTTATTGAACACTGTACTGGCGCTCTCGCCCACATCGTTCCTTACCTCGCTCCTTACCCCGGCCAATAGCGAGAGTGTCAGCGTCTTGGTCACATCATAGTCAAGGTTTATCCTGAAATTATAACGTCTATAGCCATAATTCGAATTATAGTTCGGGGTCTTTGTTTCCCGGAACAAGCCCTGCTGGTCCAAATAACTGACCGAGCTGAAATACCGCACTCTATTGCTTCCCCCACTGAATGTAAGGCCATAACGCTGTGTAGGCGCGTGTTTCTTTACAAAACGGTCCAGATAATTATTGTCCGGATACAGATATGGATCACTCTGGTTTTGGTAACCAGCAAGCGTTGCCTCATCAAAGGCGGGTGCCTGTCCCACATTGGCCAGTCCTTGATTATACATCGTCGCAAAATCAAATGAGTTCAGCGGTCTGATCATATTGCTGGCAGACTGGAAACCACCCTGTGCATCAACTGTAATCAGGTTAGTACCGATCTTGCCCCTCTTAGTCGTTACCATGATCGCCCCGTTTCCACCGTTCAGTCCGTACCAGTTCAGAGCAGGTGCATCCTTTAAGACAGTAACACTTTCAATCTCTGTAATATCCATATCTTCGAAATCACGTTCGATACCGTCCACCAAAAAGATCGGCGAAGCGCCCTGCGCATAGGAAGATTTTCCTCTGATCTGGTAGGAAACATTTCCTCCTCCAGGTTGGTTACCCGTCCAGCTGAACAAAAAACCGCTCAACCTTCCAGCAAGCAGACCTGACAGGTTACTAATGGGCACTTTGGTTAACTGCTCATAGCGCAAAGAGCTTACCGCATAGTTCAGTTCTTCTTTGCTACGGGTACCAAATGGAATTTCTATCAGTTGATCTGTATGTGTTGAGGTTTCGTCAGTCTTCGACAGCACCTTGGCCTTCGCTCCCCCTTTTTCTCCCTGATCGATCTCCTTACTCTTATAAACCTGTCTGGCCACCTGCGCCGTGGCTCCAAGGCTGATCAAGTTGCAGAACATTACCAGCACCAGGCCTGAATATTTGATATATCTTGTCATTTTAATTTCTTTTAATTTTTTCAACATGCTTGCTACCACCCCGGATTTTGTTTCAGTGCGCCAGTAGTCTTGTTCATTTCAGCCCTTGGGATCGGATACAGGTACATATGGTTATTGAATACCTTCTGGAATGCCGGCAACTCTACTACCGTATAGGTGAATGTTCCATTTGCATTTTTGATCACTTTCATTCCCTTCATCGGCTGGGCAACAATTTCGGTTCCCTTTTTCCATCTCAAGATATCCCACCATCGCATGTCCTCGAAGGCAAATTCAACCGCCCTTTCATTTTTGATCCTTTCACGCATCTCTGCCTGTGTCAAACCCGTCGGCAGATCGGGCATACCGGCCCTTTTCCTGATGGCGTTCACCGCATTGTAGACTTCTGTGGTTGCTCCAAGCTCCTCATTCAGAGCCTCAGCATAATTCATCAGTACCTCCGCATAACGATAGAACACATAATTCAGCATGGCAGAGGCTGTTGAACCGGATCTTGAAGCTTCGGGCCAGAGGCGTTTCAGGTAATAGCTGGTCTTGGTAATAGATGCTGCCGTACTGATATCCTGTCCGTATGTTATCACTCCCTGAGCATTGGGTTCTGTCTGCCAGGTTTGTACCGCACGCCCCTGCCAGGTCACCCCATTATAAAGGATATTGACATAGAAACGTGGATCGCGATTAATGTAGGGACTCTGCGGGTTATAGCCAGAGGTAGGATCAGTGATCACCTTTCCATTGGACATTTCGTAAAGGTCTACATGATTCTGTAGCGGAGAGAGGTTGGATTGAGCCCCACCATAACTAGTCGGTATCAGGAAATCGCTAAGATAGGTACCGATAAAGCCCCTTCCGCCACGGGGCCATATTCTAATATACTCATTGGAATTTGGCAGCGTCAATACATTGGCATAAGTTGGCTCTAATGAAAACTTGTTCAGGTCCATAATCGCCTTCGATGCTGCCGCCGCTTTTTGCCATTTGGACAGGTCATTTGCTGAATTATTCAAGGGGCTAGCATCAAACATTAAAACCCTCGCCTTCAGTGCCATTGCAGCAGCTCCAGTGGCACGATTGGCCTGTGCGGCTGGATTTGGCCAATCCGAATTGGTCAGTGGCAGGAGCAATATCGCCTGTTCCAGATCGGTCATCACCCTGTTCAGGGTTTCGGCATAGGAGTTTCTGGAAAGGTCGGTTGAGGCCTCGGTAAAATCTTGGGGCTCTGTCAAAATCACCACTCCTCCAAAGCGTCTAAGTAACTCAAAATAGAAATAGGCTCGAAGATAAAGCTGTTCACCTTTGATATAACTGGGATTGTACAAGTTTGTCCAAGGCGTCTTGTCCATATTAGCCATCATCAAGTTGGCATTGCGGATACCACGGTACATCTGGCTATAAATACCAGTCACATCGGAAGCTCCAGGATCCAAAAACTGACCAGTGTTCATTGCCGCAACCTCAATCTGCCCATTATTAGCGATCGATTCATCAGTAAACTGCGAGGTCATCCCCTTATAGCCGCTCAACCTACCGTAATCATTGATTGAAAAGGTATAAGTAAAGTCACCAAACCGTGAGGCTGTTAGCGGATCCTCGAACACCTGTTCCAGATCGCTCTGGATCCCTACATCCCGCTGCAGGAAATCTTTTTTGCAAGAATAGCTGGTTAGGGCAATAACCGAAACCAATAGATATATGATTTTTTTCATGACTGAGGTCGTAAGTTAAAGTGAAAGATTGAGCCCAAAGTTGACAATCTTGGTGGTAGGAATAGTTGAAATAGACGATGCATAGGCATTTCCTGAAAGACTATTCTCCGGATCGATACCATAGAAGTTTGTCCATGTCTTCAGGTTCTGGCCACTAACAAAAACCGTCAAAGTATTCAGCCGCACCATTGACAACCATTTTTTTGGCAGCGTATAACTCAGCTGGACGTTGCGCAACTTGATATAGGAAGCATCCTGTAATGTAAAATCGTTAAGGCTTTCGTTAGGGTTGGCGTTTAACCCTGGACGCATCACAGGCCAGCTCGCATTGGTGTTTGTCGGTGTCCATCTGTCCAACATGGGTGTATAATATTGGTTCATACCTCCGCTTTGGAAAACCACGTTGGAGCTCACATTAGTCACTCCATTAAACAAAACCGACAATTGAAAACCTTTATAACCGAACTGCATATTCAGGCTGGCATTGTACTCGGGGATGTTTGGATGTCCAATGGCCATAACATCCTGGTTATTGATAATGCCGTCCCCATTGGTGTCCTGGTACTTGAAATCGCCCGGAATCGAAGGGAAAGCTGTAATCTTGTTCATCGGGCTATTGTCGATATCATTCTGGTCCGAGTAGAAGCCCAGCACATGGTAGCCGAAATATGTTCCGATCGGTGTACCAGACACCCGAAGATTCTGTGCCAAGCCAGAAGCTTCATCCAGCACCCTGCGCATGTTACGAGCATAACTCAGATTTCCTGTCAAAGCATAGGTAAAATCTTTGACCTTGTTCCTGTAGGTCACTGAGAGTTCGTAGCCATGATTATAGTTGACCCCATAATTGGTGCTTGGTACAGTCGCTCCATAGGTAGCAAAACTGGTCGCCGATCTGGTGGTCAGGATATCCGATCGTTCATCATCAAAAAGATCAGCCGTAATGTTTAGCTTATCACCAAAAAGCGACAGGTCAAGTCCGATGTTTCTTTTGAGCGACACTTCAAAAGTAATATAAGGATTACCGTATTGTAATTGGGTGTAAGTCGGAGCACTGAAATTACTGTTTGGATTTCCGAATACCACGTTAGAGCCAGCCCCAAATCTATTCTGGTAATAGAACCGGCTTGTACCGGGACTGGGAATACCTACCCTTCCAATGGATCCACGCAACTTCAGCATACTGATCCACTTGATGCTTTTCATCCATTCCTCATTGGCCATATTGTAACCTAAAGTTGCTGCTGGGAAGAAACCATAACGATATCCATCGGCATAATTTTCAGAACCGTTGTAGGCAGCACTCCCGGTCACAAAGTATTTATTACCATAGTTATAAGTAACCTCCGAAATTAAACCCTGGTTAGCGTATGGTGCCGCAGCACCTGTTGACCCTCGTAGCTCGCGCTGTCCGATTAGGTTGGCATTCACATTATGTTTTCCGAATGTCCTCCCATAGGTTAGGAACAACTGGAGATTGGTCTTGGTATAACCATCTCTCGAATAGGCTGGTGCCCCGAAAAAGTCATTGTAGGTACCGCCAACAGGAGTCAGTGCCAAAGTCGTACGGTTCAGTTCCAGATAACCGGTACTTCCCCTTTGCAACTTCCCGGAAAGCTGAGTTGCATCATAACCAAATTGCGCCTTGAAACTGAGTCCTTTTGTCAGGAAATCTAGCTTCTGGCGAAGAGTAAATATCGATTCGGCAACATTATTGTCGGTAAAGGCATATCCTCCATAAGTCAGCAATGCATAAGGATTAAAGGAATTTACCCCACTCAAACCATAGTTAACGATATGGTTATAACCTCCGTCCATCGCAATGACCTTAGGATCATCTGAATTGGTATATTCCTTAAAAAAAGGTGCTGCCCAGGAAGGCATTTTCAGCGCCCTGCCGACAAGCCCCTCGATCCCATTGCTCACTACGCCCGCCGGATCGTTATGTTCGCTCATTCCCGCCGGACTATATCGGTGTTCGTTCCTTCCGGCCAGGTTCACTTCAAAATTGGTGGTCTTGGTCAGGTCTATGCCGACTCTCGCCCTAAAATTGTAGCGGCTATAACTTGGAGAGGTAGAATAATCCAAGGGTGTCTTGAACTCTTTGAAATTACCCTCTTCGTTCATATAACTAAAAGAAGTGAAATACTTTACCTTCTCACTGCCACCGGATACTGTAAGGTTCTGCTGGTTCTGCATCCAATGATCCTTTACCAGTTCATTATACCACATCACATCCGGATACAGCAGTGGATTGCCATTCCCCGCTTTGAAAGCCTCAAGGTCTTCATCAGTGAAGGTACGAGCATCGCCCACATTTAGCTGACCTTCGGTCAGTAGCATAGCACTTTCATAGGCAGCCAATATATCGGGACGCGCCGTCGGGCTGATCATTCCAAAATTGGACGAGAAAGTTACCTTAGCGGGTCCCTCGATCCCTTTTTTTGTCGTCACTACAAATACGCCGTTGGCCCCCTTCAGTCCGTACAGCGCCGTTGAAGAGGCATCCTTGAGCACATTGATGCTCTCGATCTCGTTGGGATCAATATCACCGAACGAAGTGCGTTCTACCCCATCAACAATGATCAAGGCCGTTGCTGTCGGGGAAACCTGCCCGCGGATATAGAGTGCGGCAGAATTGATACCCGGACGTCCTGAAGTCTGTTGAACTACTAATCCAGGCACACGTCCGGCTAGCGAATTATTAACATTGGTCACTGGAGACTTTAAAAGTTCCTGTCCAGATATAGTGCTAATTGCAGCAGTAACCGCCGATCTCCTTTGTGTGGTATAACCGTTGACCACCACCTCACTTAGCGAACTACTGGTTGAATTCAATATGATATTTGCGACTTTGGCACTACCCACTGTCCATTCCTTGCTCTCAGATCCAATAGAGGAGAATACCAACACTTGCCCTGGCTGGGCATTAATTGTGAATTTCCCGTCCACATCGGTCTGGACACCCGTCTTGGTGCCCTTGATTATGACGCTTGTACCTGGTATCGGTTGGTTTTTTTCATCTTTTACCGTTCCGGTAATCTCCTGGAAAAAGATTTCCTTGGTGTGTCCGTGGGAACTGGAGCTTAATTTTCCTGGTTCGGCATACAGCTGCTGAGCATGGCTCCAAAGCAGCAGAATGACCAACAACCAGCCCTTGAGCTTGATGTGTAATAATTTGATCATCTGGTTTAATTTAGGTTTGTTGTATAGTTGTTAAGTTTAGTAGGAGGTAAGACGTAGCGCGTAATTTAGTTCTGAGTAGCTTAGCTTTCTAACGCTGATCATAAGATACTTTCGGGGAGTCATGGGAAGGTTCACAGCCGAGCTGTTTGAGATGTTCATACATTCATATTCGCTTAAGTTTATCGATTTGGTTAACACAAAGCTATATCTAGCTAATGATAACTCGGGTTCGTTTTTGTACGGAAATGGTTAATTTTTGTACAAACCTTTGCCAATTGTATTGTTTCAAAAAAATGTCGGGTGGATTCAGGATCAATCTCCAATGTTGTGGGCTAAGATTTTTTTTAATGAATTGCATATAGGAAATTAAACTTTTTCCATAATGAAGTTTTTTAGGTGCAATAATTAACCATGTTGGACATTAAAATTGCAACAGATATCGCACAAAAAACGCCTTAACACTGGTTTGTTACTGCAAAAGCAGTAGCAAACCAGTGTTAAGGCATACACCAAACCAGCATTATACTCTGCAATAATTGAGTAACAAAAAACACAAATCGCGATAAAAAATGGGTGTAATTACATGAAAATTTCAAGATCAACTTAATAAAACTATTCCGGATGGAAAACCAAAAATCCCTCTCTACTTTCGTAAAGAGGGATCTGTACCCAGCGCCGGAGTCGAACCGGCACGGTTTCCCACAGGTGTTTGAGACCAGCGCGTCTACCAATTCCGCCAGCTGGGCATTTGCTTATTCAGCGGGTTGCAAATGTATAAATTGATATTATAAATACCAACTTTTATTTTAATTTTCTTCTTTTAATTTTTTATCAACCCAAAAAGGGGCAAAAGGAAGCAATGAAGCCACACCAAACATCGCTGTCTTCTTAAAACTCCATTTATATTCTACAAAAGCCATAACCAAAAATGCTATATAAAGCACAAATAGCAAGCCATGTGCCCATCCTGTATACTTAACTGCCAATGGCATGTCAGCCAAATACTTTAAAGGCATAGCGATAAATAACAGCAGTACATAAGAAATTCCTTCAGCAACGGCTATTTTTCTAAAAATTGATAATGTATTCATACAATTGAGTTTGAGGCCGAAAATACCTCAAATAAACAGTGTAAAAAAGTCCAGAAATGCTTTTTTACACTGTTTCAACAACCACTAGAGTGATGGAGTTGATTTATTTATACTTTCTCTAATGCGCAAAAGGTATTTATTGCGATAATATAAGTCCTTAATAGCAGTAAGAGCTTGCTGCTGTGTAGATATATCCTGTGTATCAAAAGAACCAGTTATTCCTGAAATTTCATCAGTAATTCCTTTTTCAATGGTAGCAATCTCATCCTTTAACGATGCTAAGCGAACAGGATCAGGATCAAATTGCAAATCCATTAAGGACTCATTCACATCCATCATTTCCATTAAAAAGCTTTGAGGAAGCACATAATTCTCTCCTTCTACAAGCTGTCCTTTTAATTCTAAGATATATTGTAACCGTTTATGAGGGTCACTAAGTACCTGATAAGCCTTATTATTCAAAGTACTTAATTCCAAAACCTCAGCTTGCTTCTCCTCGCTTTCATTGATATAAAAGTCTGGATGAAACTGCTTGCTAAATTTATAAAATTGTTGTTTTACGACTGCCTGGTCAGGATTAAAGCTAACTGGCAATTCATAAAATTTAAAATAATCTGTCATCTACTTTAATGCCTGAAAATAGCCTTAAAAATATCGTTCCCCAGCACAAAGACCATCAACGAGATTAACATAACGAATCCTACAATCTGCGCTCGTTCCATAAACTTTTCTCCCAATGGTTTTCCTTTGATCATCTCAACAAGTAAGAACACCACATGTCCACCATCCAATGCCGGAATAGGTAACAAGTTCATAAATGCCAGTGCAATTGAAATAAAGCCAGTAGAAGCCCAGAACTTAGCCCAGATCCACTCACCGCCATAAACTTTACGTGCAATCTCTACAGGACCTGAAAACGCTTTGTTTGCTTGTATTTTACCTGTTAAAACTTTCCAGATACCTTTAGCATTATCGCTAAAAGTTTTCCATGCCTGATTTGCACCAATTGGCAATGCAGCCATCAAACTATACTTAAGCGTTTCCTCTTTAATTTCATCAAAATTAAAAGCTATGCCAATAGTACCTGCAGTATCAATCGGTACATTAAAAAACAGATGCTCAGCGCCTCTGTTTACTTCTATAGGTATAGTCTTACCCTTAAAGTTAGGCACTAATGACCTCACATCAGCATCATACTTAACTGGCACTCCGTTTACAGCAACAATTCTATCTCCTTTTTCAAGGCCTGCTTTTGCAGCCGATTTACCAGGAATAATACTATCTACAGTTGAAGTTAAAAGCGGCATCCTGCTGATGAATGCTTCAATTCCTAAATCAGAAACTTTATTAAGAATATCCTCAGGCACCTTAATATCCATTGTTTGATCACCACGAACAAGCGTTAAATTGGTATTACCAAGCAATACTTTCGAACTGATTAGCTCATCAAAACGAATTACCTTATTACCGTTAATGGCAATAATCTTATCGCCCTTTTGCAAACCTATTTCTTTACCAATGCTACCAGGATTAATTCCGTTCTGCACAGAGCTGTTAGCGATATATGTTTCTCCATACTTGAAGGTAAGCATCCAGAAAATAAAAATACCTACAACGATATTTACAAAGACCCCCCCTAGCATAACAATTAAGCGCTGCCATGCTGGTTTAGACCTGAATTCCCAAGGTTGAGCCGGCTGTGCCATTTGTTCAGTATCCATAGATTCATCTATCATACCGGCAATTTTCACATAGCCACCTAGCGGTAGCCATCCTATTCCGTATTCACAATCACCTTTTTTGAAGCTAAACAATTTAAAACCCCATGCATCAAAAAACAAATAGAACTTCTCTACTTTAATTCCAAAAGCACGCGCCGCCAGGAAATGTCCCAACTCATGTAAAATTACTAATATCGATAATCCCAAAATTAACTGGGACGCCATAATCAATCCACTCATATTTTTATTTTAATATTCTATTTTGATTTAAAATGTTCTAATTTGTTACCAGTTGACCGGCAAATATACGTGTATACCGGTCTGTTTCTAAATAATTATTCAGGCTTGGTTTTTCAACGAATGCAATTTCTTCCATACAAGCGGCGATAACGTCACTCATCTGTAAAAATCCAATCCTTTCTTGTAAAAATGCTTCTACAACAACCTCGTTTGCAGCATTAATGATACAAGGCATATTCCCACCCCTACGTAACGCCGTGTATGCAAGTTCCAGGTTTCTAAAGGTTTCCTGATCTGCCTTATAGAAATTCAATTCAGGATAATCCATAAAATTGAAACGTTTAAAATCGGTATGAATTCTATCGGGATATGCCAATGCGTAATGGATTGGCAAATTCATATCTGGCAATCCCATTTGTGCTTTCATTGATCCATCGTTAAATTGCACCAAAGAATGCACAATAGACTGAGGATGAACAATAACATCAATCTGATCAACCTCCAGATCAAAAAGCCATTTGGCTTCTATTACCTCTAATCCCTTATTCATCAGAGAAGCTGAATCAATAGTAATTTTCGCCCCCATTACCCAATTCGGATGCTTAAGAGCCTGTGCTTTTGTAACACTTCTTAAAAACTCAGCATCTTTTCCTCGAAAAGGCCCTCCTGAAGCAGTAAGGTAAATCTTTTCAATAGATGAATTAGATTCGCCAACCAAACATTGGAAGATTGCAGAATGCTCTGAGTCAACAGGAATAATTTTAACATTATGAGCTTTTGCAAGCGCAGTAATCAGATCACCTGCTACAACAAGTGTTTCTTTATTTGCTAAAGCGATGTCTTTTCCTGCTTTAATAGCAGCTACCGTAGGACTTAACCCGACTGAACCCACAATTGCTGTTAGTACTAAATCTACACCTTCTAAAGCGGCGGCTTCACATAAAGCTGCTTCGCCTGCTAAAACTTTGGTATTTGTTCCAGATAAGGCTGTCTTTACCAGTTGATATTTACTGTCATCTGTAACAACTACCAATAGTGGCTTAAACTTAAGTGCCTGCTCAATTAATAAATTGGAATTAGAATGTGCTGTAAGCGCTAAAATCTTGTATAAATCAGGATTCGCTTCAATAACGTTTAATGCCTGGGTACCTACAGAACCTGTGGACCCTAAAATGGATATATTTTTCAATTAAGCTCTCCCCTGTTCTTCGTCATCATGACGAGTTATAAAACCAAGTAAATCATCCGCTATCTTTCTGTCGTTCGACAAGCGCGGCACTTTATTTTGTCCACCAAGCTTACCTTGTGTCCTCATATAGTTCACAAATGCATCTTTTTGTAAAGACCGAATGATTAAGGGTTGTAATATTTTACCTTCAATTAGGTCAAAATAGTAAATATTCTTCTTTTGTAAAGCATCATCAACTTTTTTACTGAAGGATACCATGTCTGATGGTGGAACTGAAAACTCAATAAACCACTCATGATAAGGTAACTCGCCCGCAGGTGTACTGACCTGGGGTGCTACAGTAAATTCGGTAATTCCTACTCCCTCCTCATTAGCAACAGAAAGCAATGCATGCTCTACTTCTTCACCAATCACATGCTCTCCAAATGCAGAGATAAAATGTTTGATTCTACCGGTTACCATAATTTTATATGGATTTTTAGAAACGAACTTAACAGTATCTCCAATTACATAACCCCAAAGGCCTGCATTGGTATTTAAAATCAAAGCGTAATTGGTAACTAACTCTACTTCACCTAAACTCAAACGGGTAGGGTTATCATTATAAAATTCATCTGCTGGAACAAATTCATAGAACATTCCTGCATTTGCCAAAAGTAATAATCCTTTATCATCCTGAGTATCCTGATAAGCAATGAATCCTTCTGATGCAGGATATGTTTCAATAGAATCTATTTTTTTACCGATGCTGGCTTCAATTTTAGCTCTGTAGGGTTCATAATTTACACCACCATACACAAACAGTTCAAAATTTGGGAAAACATCCTTAATTCTCTTTCCTCCAGATCTTTCAGAAAGTCTGTCGAAATACATTTGTACCCATGGCGGTATTCCTGAAATAAGGGTCATATCCTGATCTATTGTTTCATCAACAATAGCATCAATTTTTTCTTCCCAGTCTTCTATACAATTGGTAAGGTAAGAAGGTAAACGGTTTTTTTGTAAATATGCAGGCACCAGATTCGCTACAATTCCAGATAAACGTCCTACGTTAATACCGTTCTTCTTGCTCATGATGGGACTACCCTGCAAAAAGATCATTTTGCCATCAATAAACTTCACTTTACCTGTTTCATGAACATAGGTAAGCAAAGCATTACGTGCTGCTTTAATGTGTTCTGGCATTGATTCTGCCGAAATGGGAATATATTTAACACCAGAAGTAGTACCAGATGTTTTAGCAAAATATTGCGGTTTTCCTTTCCACATTACATCCTTTTCTCCCGCAACCACACGATCAATATAAGGCCTTAATTCCTCATAATCCTTAATCGGAACAAGTTTCTTAAAGTCTTCGTAAGTCTTGATTGATGCAAATTTATGATCTTTACCAAAAGAGGTATGCTTTGCAGACTTAACCAACTTTTTAAGGATATCATGTTGAGCTTTTACTGCATTTCCTTTCCACTTATTTATGCCCTTTACCACAAGGGCAGCAAATGGCTTGCTTAATGCCGCTTTTAATCCCATAAAAAATATTAAACTATATTATGAATAATGTCTGGGTCACCCTCTCCCTTATATTCACTTATCATTTTCCTGTAGGCAATTGTTAAAGCTACGCTTGATAATGGAACAATAATGAAAGAACTGAGCACATTAATAAAGAAAGCCACTACAGGCCATTGTAAATAACTAACAAATAAATATAATACATGAAAACCGCCTAATACCAATAATAGCAACAGGATTTTGGTAAAGTTTCCTTTAGTAGTAGCCAGACTAAATTTAATGGATAAAAAAGGTGGAAGGTTTTTGTCGATAATAAAGAAAGGGAAGAATGAAATTCTTATCCAGGTAATAAATATGGCTATAATACCTACAGAAATTGCAATATTAGTAATGATATCCAGCCTAATACCGGTATAAATAAATGGGAAAGCAATCAATATTACAATCGAATAAACCCCGATAATGCATAACATAAAGTAAAGCATAGCTACAAGAAACCGTATAATCTGCTTCCTTGTAGGGATTGTATCTACGATACTTACGTTCAATTCATCATCCAACAGATGAAAAATATATTTGAACAAAGATAGATTGATCGTAAAGTAAAACATGACAAAAAAGAAAGCCATGAGTATACTAAGCCCCATATTTACGTCTTTAAGAAAAAACGCCATTAAACCAGATGCATTGGAAGTAATGAACATTAAAAAGCAAAGTGTAGCGATCGAAAAATAGTTTCGACGTGTTACCGTCCAGGCTTTCCCTATCACCTCATTTACAGTAAATGTACTTTCCTTTAAAAACTCTATCATTGTTGTTTTAATACTATTCTTTTAAAAAAATCCTGCATAAAACCTAAGCCATAAGCTGTTAGTTGAATAAACGCAGCAATAATACTCAAAAATGCAACCTTTAACGATTTATTGACCTGCCATGAATGAAAAAATATCAACATCAGGTATAATAAAAGGATAAAGTTACATAAATACGCTAAAGGCCAATAAAATATATTCATTAGCACTGTAAATATAAATCCACAGGTAAAAATAGCCGGAAAAAAGTGTACCAGTTTAAGCTCAGAAGGGAAATGTTTATAAATATTTATCCGTGCCCTCCCAAAAAAATGCAATTGTTTATAAAACTGAGCAAAGCTGGTACGTCTCTTATGGTAAACTTTAGCTCCAGGAATCAATCCAATCTTAAATCCACTCTCATGAATCCTTATACTATACTCAATATCTTCACCTAAACGTGTCAATATAAAGCCACCAACCTTTTCCCACACCTCACGCGATACACCCATATTAAAACTTCGTGGATGAAATTGCCCAATGTGCTTCTTATTCCCCCTTATTCCTCCTGTAGTAAACGGTGAAGTCATAGCATAGCTGATCGCCTTTTGCACTGGAGTAAAGCTCTTATGCGCTGCATCTGGCCCACCATAAGCATCTAACTTATGTTCAAAAAGATAATTCTTTACGGTTTCCAAATAATCTTCAGGAATCAGACAATCTGAATCGAATATCACAAAGAAATCTCCTTTAGCACGTTCAAAGCCGTAATTACGAGCAAAACCCTGCCCCTCATTAGGTTTAAAAAAATACTTTATATCCAGCTTGTTACTGTATTGCTCAACTATATCTTTTGCATCATTTATGGAACCGTCTTCAATTACCAATACCTCAAACTGCGGATAAGTTTGTTTAGATAGCGTACTGAGCAGTTCATTTATTTCCTGAGGACGATTATAAAGTGGGATGATTATTGAAAAAAACATTGCCTAAATGATTTCCTTTTCAATCAGATAATGATTACGCTCCGTTGCATTCCTGGTGACCAATTCGGCCACAAAACCTGTTAAAAACAATTGTGAACCTACTATTATTGCAACCAATGCAATGTAAAACAAAGGCTGATCGGTAACATCTCTTTTATAAGGAATACTCATTGCAATATGATAAAGCTTTTCACCTATCAACCATATTGCCATAAATGTGCCAATCAAAAAGCTTAAAACACCTAAGGAACCAAAGAAGTGCATTGGTCTTTTTCCAAACTTCCCAACAAAGAAAATCGATAACAAATCCAGAAAACCATTAATAAAGCGACTCAGTCCAAATTTAGTTACTCCATATTTCCGTGCTCTATGCTCTACAACCTGCTCTCCTATCTTTTTGAAACCAGCCCATTTTGCAATTACAGGAATATAGCGATGCATTTCACCGTAAACTTCAATGGTTTTAACCACATCTTTACGATAAGCTTTTAAACCACAATTGAAATCATTTAGCTTTATACCCGACATACGTCTCGTAGCTGCATTAAACAATTTAGTGGGTATTGTTTTGCTGATTGGGTCGTAACGTTTCTTTTTCCAACCAGAAATAATATCAAGTTTTTCTTCTTTTAACCTACGGAACAGTTCAGGTATTTCATCTGGACTATCCTGCAAATCAGCGTCCATCGTAATGATCACATCTCCTTCAGCTGCAGCAAAAGCTACATTTAATGCTGCAGATTTACCATAATTTCTTCTGAACTTTATGGCTTTAACAGCATCATACTCCTTTTTCAACCCTTCAATCACCTCCCATGAGGAGTCTGTACTTCCATCATCTACAAAAAGAATTTCATATGAAAAGTTATGCTCCCGCATTACCTTGGCTATCCAGGCAGTTAATTCGGGAAGCGACTCGTCTTCATTAAATAATGGGATGACAATAGAAATATCCATGTGTGTTTATAAACGCTAAAAAATCTTTGCAAACTTAGAGAAATAAAATGTCCTTCTATTAAATCAGGAGAAAATTTTATCTGATATAAAAATGCCGACCTCCAATTGAAAGCCGGCATCTGTATTAACCTTTAAAAATAAAATGCTTATTCCTACTTTAACAGTGTATCAAACTGTTTCCTTAGTTGAGGATCAGAAGGTCGTTTTGCATCACCAGATACAATTTTCCCTGCTGGATCAATCAAAAGAAATCTCGGAATTGAATTGATGTTATACTTCTTTACAAAATCAGAATTAAAATCCTTATCTGCCATGATCTGGATGCCTCCAAGCTTATTGTCTTTTACATATTTAACCCATTTCGCTTTATCTTTAATCTGATCAACAGACAGACTTACAAAATGAATATTCTTATCCTTATAATCGTATTCAACTTTGGCAAGGAAAGGAATTTCAGCTTTACAAGGTCCACACCAAGTTGCCCATACGTCAATATAAACATATTTACCACGGAGTGACTTCAAGGAAACCGATTTGCCATCTACATCAGTATAATTAAAATCTGGCGACATAGCATTTTCAGCCATATTTTTATAGTTGGTATAAACCTCTTCTATACCTTTCTTATAGACAGGATTGCTTACAATTGCCATAAAATCATTGTATGCATTTTCTTTAGCTTCAGGACTTTTTACCGATTTAATCACTGTTTCCGTTCCTGTATAAAGCAGGTATTGCTTGATATATGGATCACTAATTTCGGAGGCTACAGTCTTAAGCATTGCAACTTTGTCGGCACCATAACCAAGCTTCATATCAGCAGGGTATTTTTTTCGCTGCGTAATGGCAAGTTGATTCTGTAACCAGACCCTATATGCTCTTGAAGTTTTAAACAATGCGGCATCGTTCATGTTATTACTTTCGCCGGTTATAGCTTCAATACGTGCCCTTTCTTCCGTGCTAAGTCTTTTCGGGAAAGCAAGTAATCGTGCAGAATCGATGAGCTTATAGAAATTCGGAGCAGATCTTTTTTCTTCCATCATGCGATACATATTCTCCATAGCAACAGAGTCAGATCCATAATAAATCTGGTATTTGTACAACAAAGCATGACTATAAAACAAAGCGTCCTTTTTCTTAAGCTCCCTTAGTTCAGCATTTTTTTCTGTGCTGATTTGACTATTGTAATCTGCGTTAAAAGCGTTCACTCTAACGAGCAATGAATCAAGCGGAAAATGAAATGCTTTATTCGCATAATCACCATTGGCCATAGGTATATACTTTGCCAGAACTTTTTGCTTATCCTTTAATAAGTTGTCTGTTAAATCCTTATTATCCTGTGCAAAACTAAAAATAGATGCAGTGGTTAGGACAGTTGTTAGAATAATTGATTTCATATATATGTTTAATTACAAAATATTTTAATTGATTTCCATATCAGGATTAAAGGTTCTTACTCTTACCGGGATCTGGAAGGTGTATTGTTTACTATGGGGCTTTAAAGTTGCCAATACAGCCCCTGTTTTTTTATCGATACGGATCACCTCAGTCATACGACCATCTTTATCCAGTCTCTTCATATCCATCCACCTTTGTCCGCTATAAGCCAATTCACGTCTCCGTTCGGCAAGTACAATTACCAAAGCCGTTTCTGGATCACTGGCAGTCAAATCTTGATAGTCAGCAGTTTTAATCCTTTTCTTTCTAAGATCATTGATAATTCCCATTGCTTTCGGAACATTTCTATCACGTGCCGCAGCCTCAGCAGCATTTAGGTACAGTTCCTGAAATGTAATTCCGAAATTGGCTCTTCCTGGAGGAGTTGCTCGGTTTAATCCTTTCGCATTTGTAAACGTAAGCAGAGAGCGAAGATCACTAGAATTGAAATAAGTTTTCAAATCGTCTGAGTATAGTAATTGACCAGGGACAGCATAATTACTGCTGGCTCTTTGCCATAAAATCTCCGGATTTAAATCTGTAACCGGAAACGCTCTTATTGTAGTATAGCTATTGTAATTTAACAACTCGTGGCTCATCTTAAGACCAAGCTCGGCATATTTCGCCGCGTTTGGATAGTCGGCCATATAAAGGTAAACCCTTGATAGCAACCCATACGCTGCTGCCTGTGTACCGCGGTAGCGATTAATATTATTTACTGGTAAATGTTGTGCAGCTTGTATAGTGTTGTTAATAATGGTATCCAAGGTTACCTGAAGTCTGGAACGTTGCGGCGCCGTTCCGGTTACATCGCTGGAAGTAACCAATGGTAATCCGGGATCTTTAGCTGCTGTTGCAGGATCATAAGCTTTAGCAAAAGCAGTTAATAAATTAAAGTAAGCATCAGAACGAACCAATAAGGCTTCAGCCAATACTTGTTTTCTTTGCTGATCTGTTGCCTCTGTCGCTTTCATAGCATTGTTAATGATCACATTTGCATCATAGATTACTCTATATAACTGGCCCCATATTATTGGGCTCACCTGATCATTTATATCAATTGTCTCACGCCATAAAAACATATTGGCTTGCATACTCGGATCTATTGGCGAATACTCTCCATAAAAATCATCTGTGCAAAACAACAATGCATCTGGAAAAGTTTGTGTCATTGTTAACGAGTTTAATATATTTCCATAGTCAGAAAGCTTTTCTGGAAGTATCACGCCCTTTGGCTTTACTTCTAAAAAGTCTTTACAAGAAACTATGCTCATTAATAACAATGCACTAAATATGTAGGATAATGTCTTTTTCATATCAATTGGTTTTATTAGAAATTAGTAGACAGTGTTAAACTATAAAAAGCCTGTTGTGGCAACGATCTAACACCAGATCTTTTATCAATAGACTCTGCATCTATGCTATTTCCACTAAATGTATATTTGAAAGGATTTTGGGCCTGAAAACGAATTTGAGAATTATTCAGACCAACCTTTTTAAGTGTTTCACTCTTCAGGTTGTAGGTTAAAATAATATCTCTTAATCTAATATAATCTGCTTTTCTAACAAAACGATCACCGTAAGTAAAGCCATTTCTAGCTGCAAAAGTATAATATCCAGGGGTACCATATTTAGCAAGCCCAGGAACGTCAGTAAGCAACTCATCTCCTTTTTGTTTCCAATAATTAGACGCTCCTTTTAATGGAGAGATAAAACGAGATTCATCCGGTTCAGCTTGCTGTACACGCATCACATGGCCGCCGTAATACATAAAAAGGAAAGAGAAGTCGAAAGCACCAACAGAAAATTGATTATTTAAACCAATTGCATACTTTGGCGTAGTGGTACCACTAAACTTTAAATCTTCAAAATCAACATCTACTATTGCATCACCGTAGGTATTTAATACTTTGATATTTCCATTTCTGTCATAAACTCCGGGCTGACCTTTGTCGTTCAATCCTGCATATCTATAACTAAATAAGGCATTCATCGGATAGCCTTTCTGCAGGTCGGTCCCATCGACTATATCATAGGATGAAGTTTTATCCTTCGTTTGAACAGCAAGTACTTTATTCTGATTAAAGGAAGCCGTTAAACCTGTACGCCACTTAAAATCTGCTAAACTAAAATTCTGACTATTGATCATCAGTTCAAGTCCTTTATTCTCTATCGATGCTGTATTTGCATCGTACTGGTTAAAGCCTAATGTAGGATCTGAGGCCATGGAACCAAAAACATCCTTTGATTTCTTATAGTAATAGTCGACCGTACCAGAAATCCTTCCATCCAGTACCCCGTAATCCAAGCCAAGGTTATAAGTACTGGTTGTTTCCCAACGGATCGACTGATTTTCTGGCGATAGCACATCATAAGAGACCTGCGATGTATTAAACATGGTATTTAGTCCCGAATTAAGCACTAAAAAAGGTCCGTTGAAACTTCCGGGAACATTTCCATTAAAACCAGTGGAACCTCTAAGTTGTAAGGTACTGATCCAGGTAAGCGGTTTTAGAAACTCTTCTTCATTCAAAATCCAGCTTAGACCAGCAGACCACAGTGGTGTATTTTTATATTTAGGATCTACCCCAAATAAATTTGACTGATCTATGCGCAAACTTCCTGTAGCCACATAACGGCGATCATATACATAAGTACCCTGACCGTAATATGAGCGGAACCTCCTGTCTTTTGATGTTTCTGCAAAATAGTCTGTGCTTTTAAATCTTGTTCCATCATAATTTCCCAATTCAGAGAATGCTGGTGGAGTAGTTGTATTCAACAATCCCAGATTTACAGGTTTACTGATCAGTGATTGTCCGTCATAGCCAAAGTAAGTGGTTTTAAAGGACTCAGCTAATGTTCTACGTTGTTCAACACCAATAACTCCTGAGAAGTTATGCTTTCTATCTTTTGAGTAATAATTTGCATTTAACTGACCACGTAAAGTATAAGCCGCATTGCTCAATGTCTGCTTACTTAAAACATCTCCTTGAGGCATATCAGTAAACATAGGTGCTCCTGATGAGCTTTTCTTTGCCTTAATATTCGCAAGATACCTGACTTTATAGGTCTTATCGGTACGTAAAAAATCGTTTATTCCCTGCTCATTCTCGTAAGCACCACCTAAATCTAAATTAAGCCAGCTAGTTATTTTAGTATTTAAACGACCTTGGGCACGAAATGAATTGAGTGTCGTTTTATTTGAATTGGCATTCAACTCCTCATATGGATAGTACAACATATCATAAAGTCCCAAAGCTTTAACCTTATCACTAGACTCCTTATTAAGGGCATAAAAATCATCCCGTCCCTCTCCAAAAGTTGAAGGCAAAGCATTGCCGTAATCATCAACCAATCTTTCGTAGGGTAAAAGATCTCCATAAGGAGCGATTTTACCATTTTTACGTTTATTATTGGTATACGTTGCTTTAAAATCTAAAGAGAATAAATTACTCAACTGGTAAGTATTAGCAGCATTTAAAATAACCCTATCATTTTGAGAAGCTCTTTCCTGTGGACGCTCTGTCATATAATTCAATCCCAGCAGATAAGTACTTTTATCCGTTCCACCACTTACATCCAAATTCACTTGTTTAGTTTGTCTGGTTTGATAAAACAGATTGCTATAATCTTTAAGGTTGTTATATGATCCGATTGCAGCAAGTTTTGCATCTGCTTCTTCCTGTGTGATGAGATCATCTTCGAGATCAAACAAAATCAATTTTACCGGATCAATAGGGCCCAGTTCCTGATAGAAATAGCGGGCATCATTACCTGAGTTAATCAGATCTTTACGCAACTGAATAAGCTCCTGAGAACCAATATAATTCAGTTTCCCGAAATCTGGTTTAGCCTGATAGCCCAACGTGCTCCGGAAAGTAAAAACAGGTTTTCCAGATTTTCCACGGCGAGTTTCTACCACAATTACTCCATTAGATGCCTGAACCCCATAAATTGAAGTGGCTGCAGCATCTCTAAGTACCGATACTGAAACTACATCATTAGGGTTAATTGTACTCAAATCTATTTCTGTAGGAAATCCATCTACAACAATCAATGGCCTTTTAACTGCATCAAAAGTGCTTACCCCACGAATGGAGATTTCTCCAGAGATACTATTGTAAATAAGTCCGGGAACCTTTCCCTCCAGATTTTCTAAAAAATTACCAGTCACAGCTGTACGCTGGTTATAATCTTTTTCACCAATGTTGCTGGCTGCACCAGTTAACTGATCTTTTTTGATCTTCTGATATCCTGTACTAATTACCCCAACTTCTTCCAGGTTTGCATTGGCAATTTCTATGCTGATGTTCATCACTGGCTTTACAGTAACTTCTTTAGTTTTATAACCCAAATAAGAAATAATCAATACCGCATTATCATCAATTCCTGATAAGGTAAAGCCTCCATTTGCATCAGTAATAACTAATCTATCCTTGCTTTTAACCTTTACGGTAGCTCCAGGCAATGCATTTCCTTGTTGATCAGTAACCTTTCCTCTAACATCAATTTTAGCAAGGAAGCTAGTCACCTTCTCTATCAACGTAGTTTTTTTAATAGCAACAATGACTGCCTTATTTTTTAAGGTATATACCAATTGTTGGTTATTAAACATTTGTTGCAAAACTACATCCAATGGCTGTTGCTTTACTTGTATGGTAACAGGTATTGCCATTTTTAGCATTTCATCAGAATAAAGAAAGTCATATCCGGTTTGTACCCGGAGTTCATTAAATAGCTGCACTAAGGACGCATTTTTTGCAGACAGGCTAACTTTTTGTGCAACACTTTTAGCACTTACCTGCATAAATAAGGCAGTTATTATGATGATGGTTAATCTCATAACACGTATTATTTGACCCGTGGCATAGGTTTTCAACCTATAACGGGTTAGATCATAAAAATTCATAAATTTGTTTAGTTTGGGTTATGTTGATATATATTGTTTCCGCAATTCATTAGCTTTCCTGAACGCTAAGCCAGGGGCCTCTCACCGCCTCTGGTTTTTGTTCTTTTTTAGTAAATCTCTATCTCACTATAATCTTCCTCCCTTCAACTTTAAATTGTACTAGTTTTGTTGATTCTAACATTTCAAGTACATCCGCAATATTTTTATATCTACTTATGGTCCCTCCAAAGCGATCTTTACTTATTTCACCTTCATATACGATATCTACATCATACCAACGCGACAGTTTGATCATAATCTCAGATAGGGTTTCGCTTTTGAACTTAAAATATCCATTCTTCCAGGCAACCGCCTCCTCAGTATCAACTTTCGTTACTTCAATAGCCCCCCCGGCTAAAATAGCCTGCTGACCAGGATTTAAAACAACAAATTCATTAGATTTAAAGCTGACCTTATCATAAGCCTGTTGAGCAACCCTTACTTTTCCTTCAAGCAAAGTCGTTTTAGTCTTTAAATCATCATCATAGTCACTGATATTAAAATGAGTACCCAACACTTTAACATTCTGTCGATCGGTTTGTACTATAAAAGGATGCGACTTATCCTTTGCAACCTCAAAATATGCTTCTCCTTTTAATTGAACTTTCCGCTGGTTCAGATTTTCAAACACTGTTGGAAAACTGATGCTTGAAGCTGCGTTTAACCAAACCTTAGTACCATCAGTCAATACAACTTGGTACTGTCCAGCTTTTGGGGTACTTATTGTATTTAAATGACTATCACCACCTGAAGTCCCTGTTTTTCCTATAACTTGATAAACCAATTGGCCGTCTGACGTTTTACTAATACTGATGCCTGCTTCCTCTGCCAACTTTCCGTCCAAAGCAAGCGATAAGTCTATCTGTTTACCATTAGCCATTGTTAAAACAGCAGAATTTTTACCGACAGCTATATTTTTAGCATCGGCATGATGATTTTTAAAAAGAGGAATTGTTCCTGTAGTATAAAAAAATATCGAAAGACCAGAAACAAGAAGTATAGCTGCCGCTGCAGAAAGACGATACCATAATCTGGCCATTCTGTTTTTACGGACAATTTTATGATTTACATCAATCTTAGTCTTTATACTGTTAAACAATCTATTTTTAACAGTATCAGCATCCTCTTGCTTTGCGGTATAAACCACCTCTGCAGCATCATCAATTACAAATCCATTCCAGTTATGAAGATTTTCTCTTTCTTCAACAGTTGCAGTTCCGTCTAAAAACTTTTTTGCTAAGCCTTTTGCTTCCTCTTTATTCATTATCTAAAAAATGGACGTTTGATTATATAGAGTGTAGGCGAAGCTATTTACCCTTAGTGTAAAATGAAACTATTTTAAAATAGTTTAAAAAAGCAGGTGCATGGAATTACCGATATTCCCCCTTATTGTTTTTAATGCCTTTGTTAAGTGAGCCTCAGCCGTTTTTTGCGAAATATTTAATTCATCTGCAACATCCGACAAGGAACGATCTTGCAATTTCACGTATTGAAATACCAGGCGGCATTTCTCGGGAAGTTGATTGGACAGGGTTTCTACAATCTCCAGTAGTAGCTTATTTTCCAGATCTGCTTCAATTGAGGTGTAATCAATAAGTGTTGTCTGATAAGCCATTTCATTCACCTTATTCTTCTTATCCCTTGCTAAATAGCGATAAACCTCATACCTCACCATTGCGGCCAGATACACAGGCAAAGACCGGATATCTAATGTATTTCTTTTTTTCCACAGCAATACGAAAACATCCTGCACGACCTCCTCAGTGGCCTCCTGTGACTTTAAAATCCTATGTGCTATATAATACAGTTTATCCCAATACCTGTCATAAATTTCTTCATACACCCCATCAACCCCACTTTTAAACATGGCAATAAGCTCACTATCATTCCGTTCAGTAAATAGCCCCATATGAATCCCGCGATAAAATTAGTCATTCAGTTAATAATCCTAAAGTTTATTTTTATCCTTATTTTTGCACCCAAATGAAAGTAAACTATACAAGAACGCTCGCAAGGAAAATTCTCCTAACATTTATTCTATTTGTTATTCTTCTTGCTGTTGCTGCTCTTTTTGTACGTAGTTCTATTACGAATAAGTTAGATCGCATCTCTAAATTAGCCAATAATGTAGAGCATAATCTTAAACCGGAACAGGCCCTTTTATTATTACATCAGGCTGAAGATGACTTTCAGGAATCGTTGTTAGACATCAATGGACCTAAAATTAATGAGTATAAAATAAAACTATCGCTGGCCTTTACAGAGATAGATACTTTATTAAAAACACAGACCGATGTTACAGAATTAACAGCTTCACAAGGTGACCAGGTAAAAATCTGGTATACAAAGAAACTTGAATTATCGAATAGACTGTTCGAGTTAAAACATAATTTCGACTCTCTCCTTACAGTATACGCCCAATTTAATTCAGCAACTCAAAACAATCCAGTTGAAGTTGTTACTAAAACCAGATCAAGTAAAAAGAAAGTCAACAGTGTAGCAGATACCATAAGAAAAGATATATCTGCAGAAAAGAAGGGGCTTTTTGGAAGATTAAAAGATGCAATATCCAATAAACCTGGAGCGAGTGGTAGAATCGTTGAAATACACAAAAACAATAATGTTAACAATACAGATCTGACTACCCAAAGAATTGTAGCTCTTAATAGAGAAGACAATGCCAAGAGGCTAAGAGAATTGCAGCAGCACAACGTCCAAATGCTGAATATGCAAAGAGAACTCATATCCTTGAATAGTCACATCAGCAATGAATTACAACGTATCTTAAATGATCTTAAAGAATTAAATTATAGAATGGCCGATGAGTTGAAGGAAATGGCCTTTAAAAATTATCAGGAAACTACATCCCTACTGAATAAATTTTATCTGGCGGCCTTATTCCTTGTTGTTTTGTTTGCTGCGCTTCTGATTATGTTTATTATTCAACTCAATAAATCTGAGCTTCAGTTGTTAAAAGAAAACGAAAGATCAGTAAATATAGCGCAGCAAAAAATGGAATTGCTTACGCACATGACTCACGAAATCAGAAATCCTTTAACGGCCATTAAAGGATTTCTATATATTTTCGGAAAAACTGAGTTAACGCAACGTCAGTCTGACATGTTAGCATCCATCAAAGGATCATCAGATATGTTACTACGTACTTTAAACGATACTCTTGATGCCGCAAAAATGGAAACTAGTGAACTAAAAATAGAAAGTGACCCTTTTAAACCATACTCAACTATTGAACAGGTAATTGAGAGTATGAGCTATAGCGCCACTAAAAAGAAACTTGAAATTCATTATAACTTTAAAGGTATTAAAGAAGCCACCGTACTGGGTGATGGCTTCCGACTAAAACAGGTAATGGTTAACTTGTTAAGTAATGCAATAAAATATACCAATGAAGGACAGATTACAATCAATGCTGAATTACATAATGATGCCCGTTTACAGGTTGATGTAGTAGATACAGGTATGGGTATCAGTCCCGATCAACAGGCAAACCTTTTCTCTCAATATTACCAAACCAGTTCTTCAAAAGGTCAGGTAGGCACTGGACTGGGACTGTACATTTGTAAACAGCTGGTCGAAATGCAAAAAGGGAAAATCAGTGTTAAAAGTGAATTGGGCACCGGTACAACTTTCAGCTTCTATATTCCTTACCAGCCAGCTTAAAAATTAGCTTCTAGTTATCTTCAAAACTTAGATCAATCATAACGGGAAAATGATCTGAAGGATATCTGCCATTAAAAGAATCCGCTCGTATAGCCCAACTATTTACTTTCAATGTTAATCCACCTTTTAAAAAGATCTGATCAATCCTTCTATCTCCAGTCGCATTGACATCATATCCATTAAAAGTACTTCTGGTCGTATTAGTACGATCAGCTGCCAATTCATAACTGTCAATTAATATTTTTCCAGCTCTGATTTGCGAATAGAAGATATCGTGCTGACTAAAATTAAAATCACCCGTAAGCACTGCCGGATAGCCTTTAGATATTTTAGGAATAGTATCTAATAAGAGCTTTACACTTTTTTCGCGCGCTTCTGTTCCCGTAAAGTCAAGGTGAGCATTAAAAAAATAGAACTGTTTATTGGTTGATTTATCTTTAACAAGTGCCCATGTACAAATTCTCAATTGCCCTGCTCCCCAATCTTTCCCAACAACTGTAGGTGTGCTACTAAGCCAAAAACTATCCCAGTTAAGAATTTCTATCTTGTCTTTTTTATATACAATATCGACGGTCAACTGTCTATCAGCAGTCACACTCCCATTCACACTTTTACCTACATAAGCATAATCAGGCATCAAGCTCATCATATCACTCAGTTGACTAAAATAAGCCTCCTGTACTCCTACTATATCAGGGCTATACTTATCAAATACATTGGCTACCAGTGTTTTTCTATTTACCCAAGTATCTGCGGGATTAGCTGGGTTTGAATTGTTATACTCAATATTATAAGTAGCTATTTTTATTGGGCTTAGCCACTTCGTTTCTTTAGGTGGGTCTATTGACGGTTTTACTTCTGGTTCAGTTGTTGATTTCTTGCTACAAGAGCTCAATGCGAAAGCAACTAAAATAATCAATAAGTATTTTTTCATCTTTGAGATATAAGAGGGTATAAATTTTTGATTATAAAGAGGCTGTTCAATTATTTTGGACAGCCTCTTTATAACTTTACTTCTGTTCTAAGATTACTTTGAGAATATTAATCCTGTTACCTCTAAACAACTGGGTAGCTATTCCAGGTGGCTGTGGAGACCGATTAATAATTTGTACCAGAACCTTTTTATCCGTTGGAATATTTGGAGAAAAATCTGCAGTGACAATTACACTCTTACCAGCATCTTTTGTTCCAAGGCTTGTCCAGCTAGTACCATTATCTGTCGAGATCTTAACTTCTACCCTGAATACAGGACCAATATCTGCTGGATCATTATGAGAAACAAACTCAACCTTAATGCGTTTCAAACCATTAATATCAAACTTATTCTGAATAAATCCAGGCCCAGGAATTGCAGCATCACGGTTGTTAACACCAACTAATCGTGGAGACATCGGTCTCCAATCCTTAGGCTCAAGGCCATACAATAATGCACCATCAAATGCCCAAACACCACTAGGCGATGTAACATTTCCTAAAGGATACAATCCTTTTACAGAAGCTGTTTCAAAAGTTTCCAAAATATAATCCGGATCCTTTGCAGGTGCAGTACCTCCATAAACAACATCAGATTGTTTACGTATTTTAAACACAGCTTCTCCGTTTAACATTGCAAAATACCCTGTAACAGAAGCAGTTCCATCAGTAATATTTATACCACTGGCATTAGCTATTTTTAAGTTTATTCTACCAGAATTATCTCTTATGCGATATACTTTTTCAGTTGTAAATGCATCATACAAGAAAACCTGTAAGTTATTCAATTGCACCAGAGTCTCACTTACATTATCTGTAATCATATTGGCAACTGTTACAATTTTCTCTGGATACTGATACGAACCTGCATTTTGAACATCTGCACTAGTTACACCTGTAATGGCTAAACGACCATTAACCGTAGCTACAGTTTTACCAGCCACATTAATAATCAAAGCAGCACCTAATGGATAGCTTTGAGTATTTAGTCCTGCTATAAAAATACCACTGCTGGCATCTTGAACTGTAATACCCGCTGTTTCACTTACTCCAGATGAAATATTCACCACCTTTAAAACAGTTCCTGGGGCTATTATATTCCCTTCATTTAAAGCTCTTATACCAGCAATAACTCTGGTCAAACTTATATCGCCAGAACCTGCACAACGGATACCAGTTAAGCCCTCACCGTCATTTTCATGAAGTAAGCGTAATTCTTTCCTACCATTATTAACCGTTAATAAACCAGTTATATTTCCACGACCATCTTTAATTTCTTGAGCTGCAACAGCAGATTTCTTATCAGTAATTACATAGACTTCATTACCACCACAATCCTGTAAAACAACCTGCTTGCTATCCTGACTATCAGAAGGTCCAAAATTACCATCGATATCTTCATTGATCACCTCTACATCTTTTAAAGCGATCAATCTCTGGTTATGATTGTTCGTTATTTCTGCAATACCTATTGCATCAACAGGTATACTTTGATCTTTAGCTCCAAGTCCTATCCTCTCTTTTAAGTTTTGTCCGCTTAACGCTTTTAAAACTCCAGCCTCCAAAGCTCCCATGACTAAAAAAGAACCTTCTCTTTTAATCGTTAAGCCTTTGGCTTTAACAAAAATTAAAGTTCCCTCTTCATATTTGCTCAATTCCTCTTCAGCAACCTTAATGGCCAATCCGGATTGATCATCTTGTATCCAAACCATTGAATTTGCATTTTGTCCGGCACCAGAGCCAACAACAAAACCCCAAATTACAGCTTCGCTTTCAATGGTCTTTCCACTTTCTGCATTCTCTACGAGCTTAGAGATCGTCGTATTCACAGGAAATCCCGGAATTTCCTTTATTTCCTCAGCAGGTACATCCTTCTTACAAGAAAGCAAGACTCCTGATGTGATAAATATCCCCAATACAATTGAGCAGATATTTTTAATAAATGTCTTATTCGAATTCATAAAATTCTATCAATTAAATTATTAATCGTTTTAATTATGGCACTCCATTTCAATGAGTGTGATATTAATTCTGTTAAACCTATTCAGTTTTGGTGCAGATGCATTCACAACCTTTACTTTCAAAACCTCATCTTTTTTTGTATTTACTTTAAATACCCCAAAGGTTTCTTTTCCTTTATCATATCTGCCCCTGCTCGTACCAACAGATTCCCAGCTTTCGCCTTTATTTCTTGAAACAAATACCTCAACCTGAAAATATCCTGGATCTGGCTTATGTCCAATGAAGCCTACTTTAATACTTTTAAGTCCTTTTAATTCAAAAGATGTAGTAATACTTCCCGGCTCATCATCTATAGAAAATGCGGCCAATAGTCTTGGTGACATTGGGCGGTAATCATTTGGTTCTTTATCCCAGACCAATGCATCTTTAAAAATCCATACCCCATTCGAAGTCGTAACTTCACCTTCAGGATAGCGTCCCTTCTTACTCGCCTGTTCAAAATTTTCTGATAAGTTTTTTTCAGTCTTTACCTGAGCATGTACTTTTTGTACAACCAACAACATTAATAGCGCAAAAGCCATTTTTATATTTAGTAATTTCATCATCTGATTGTTATTCTGAATATTCAAATTTTACTTCTGTAATGTTAACCCTGTTTAAGCGATTAGACTTTGGAGCGGATGCATTCACGATCTTTACACGATAAGCGTCATTGCCTTTATTGTTAATCTTAAACTCAGTTAGTGTCTCCTCTTCTTTTGTCGGATCACCTCTTCTAACTCCTAGTGATACCCAATTCTTTCCCTGATCTTTTGAAACAAAAACCTCTACAGCAAAATAGCCTTCATCAGCTTTAAAGCCTATAAATCCTACCTTCACCAAGGTTAATCCTTTTAAATCGAAGTTTGTACTGATATAACCATTCTCAGAATTTGCTGACCGTGGACCTAATACCCTTGGCGACTTAGGACGTATATCCATTTTCTCATTTGGCGTTAACAAAGCCCCATCAAAAGTCCATTCTCCGTATGGACTATAAACTTCTGCTATTGGATATTGTGGCTTATTCTGCGCATCCAGAAAGGTTTCTAAAAGCACCTTTTTACCAGGCTTTGTACTTTGTGCAAATGCTTCACTAACTGTCGAAAACACGACACTTAGCATAACAGCACATATTAATTTTATACTCATTTCTATGTTCTATTTTAAATGAATCATTTTTACTTTGACAATGTTAACAGCACAGGATAATGATCAGATACAAAATGGGTAAATGGATTATAAATGATCTCACTATTCTTGATCTTCTCTTTTAATACTCCATTAACCCATATGTAATCTATCCTGATCGGGTTGTTTGTCCCAGATGTAGCATAATACTTTGTTGGACAAGAAAGGCTAAACTTCTTGTTTACCTGCCAGAAGGTATCAATAAAACCTGCTTGCTGAATTGCGCCAGTAACACTGTAATCAAAATTGCCATTATTGATGTTTTTGCTTTTTCCTTTGATGGCTTTTTCCAACCTTTCAGCACTATAAACCTGACTATCAACTGCCGACAGCGAATTAAAGTCGCCCATCATGATTACCTTTTCCTGAGCCATCAATGGCTTTGCAATTTCTAAGATACTTTGGATTTCAACAGCACGCTTTTCCCAATCAAAAGGGTTTAGATGCAATACCATCACATTATAATCCAAAATTTTAGCCATTAACAAGCCATGGTGTAATTGTTCTTTAACCTTTTTAACATCAGTAATTGGATATTTCGAAGAAAGAGCGATCGGACAACAGCCTCCTGTTTCCATAAATACAGTATATTCATGCCCGTAGCTTTTAGCAAAAGCCTTAAAACTCTCGGCAGTAAACTTACTCATCTCCTGAAAACCGATAACGTCTGGCAATTCCTTTTCTATCCAGCTTTTAAATTTTTGTTTGTAATGATCATTGTTATTAAAACCGGTAAGTACATTGTAAGACATAATCTTTAGCTCTTTCTCATTCGCAAAAGCAATGTTGTGAAAACTACTTAAACACAAAATCAGGACAAACAAGGACCTACATAATTGTTTCATATCTAAATATTTAATAGCCATTATTTTGTTCTAATGCCGGATTCTTAACCTTTTCTAATGCTGGAATAGGATAATATAGATTGTATGGTTTTACATTCGCTGCCGCAGCAGGGTAATCTACAGATACAGACTTTATACTTTCATAAAAAATACCCCATCTTACAATATCCCATTTACGAACATATTCTCCCGTTAGTTCTCTTCCTCTTTCCTTTCTCAACTCTTCACGCATGGTCCGCTGGTCTGTTAGAGAAACACCATTCGTATTTGCTCTAAGCCTAACCAAATCCATATAATACTTGGCATCATCCAATTCGTCCAACTCGATCAAAGCCTCAGACATCATAAGCAATACATCTGCATAGCGCATAAAAATGATATTTCTACCGCTTGCAATATTTATAGAATTCACATCCCAGAATTTTGGTCCTAACCATGGTAATGATCTGTTTTTAGATCGATTGAACTCCTTACCATTAAATGAGTAAGCCAATACATTGGCTTTACGTGTATCTGTTGTGGTATAATACGAAATAAGTCTGCGGGTAGGAAGTACGGCACCATATGTAGTTGAAGAACTACTGCCCAGATCAACCCCGTCATAAACACTTGTGCTTCCAGATTTTGGAGCAGGCATACACCAGTTATAAATCTGATGAGACCTCATAATTCCTGTTGGAGAATAAGAATACTGAATTTCAAAAATAGACTCTTTGTTATTCTCTACTTTATAAATATCTGCATAGTCAGTATTCAAACTATAAACTTTATCGTTGATCACTTGCTCCGATGCCCACTTTGCTTTCTCCCAATTCTTATTAAATAAAGCCAATTTGGCTATGAGGGTGTATGCAAAACCTTGTGTGACGCGTCCAAGATCATTACCTACTGCAGTTTTTCTTAAAAAAGGAGCATAATGTTCTAAGTCCTCAATTAGTACATTGCGAATAGAATCAGCGCTGCTGCGCGGCTGAACAATTACTTTATTCACATCATCTTCATTCTCTAAACCTTTATCCCAATAAGGAACATCACTAAATGTGCTGGTTAAAAAGTAATAATATAAACTTCTTAAAGCAAGAGCTTCTCCTACCAGTTTATTCTTATCATCTTCAGATATCGGCGATTTTTTAATTGCAGTAATGGTATTGTTTGCATACATAATTCCTTTGTAAGCATGTCTCCATACCTCCTGTCCAACTCCCGGTGCCGAAGGAGTATAACCAAAATTACCATTCAGGTTTCTTTCGGTGATCATAACCACCAGGTCTGTACTTCCCTCTGCTGCAATAAAGAAATCTATATTGGAAAAAAGGTCGTACAACACTGGATAAACTCCATTTACAGCAGCCTGGCATTCGGCTACACTCTTGTAAAAATTAGATGGAGCAGCATTATTTTTAATATCCTCTTCCAGAAATTTAGAACAACCTGTGGTGACTAAAATCGCTGAAAACAGAATAGCAATTTTTAAAAAATATCGTTTCATATTCAAATCGTTTATTCAAAAACTAATTATATCAGTTAAAATTTAGTAGATAAACTAAATGCAATGGTTCTGTTCTTTGGATAAGCACCATCATCCTTTCTCCTTACCGTTGAAGAAGAGTTACTGCTCACATCCGGATCATATCCATTGTACTTAGTCCACAGATAAAGGTTGGTTCCTGTTACATAAAGACTAAGATTTTTCAATGCTTTTATCGGCATATTATTCTTATTAAATGTGTAACCAAAACGTGCAGATGCTAATCGGATATAAGAAGCGTCATGTAAAAACCTATCCGTTGCTACAAAATCCTGCGAACCAACTCTTGGAATATCAGAATATGGATTATTAACAGGATGCCATCTGTTTACCATGTATTGAAATTGATTTGGTCCTACATAACCTGTTCCTTGCTTAAATTCAATAGGATTATACATTTTTGCACCCCATGAATACTGCATAAACACATCCAGCTCAAAACCTTTAAAAGTAAAGTTATTGCCTAAACCTCC
Source organism: Pedobacter sp. (assembly GCF_041645105.1). Classification (GTDB taxonomy): domain Bacteria; phylum Bacteroidota; class Bacteroidia; order Sphingobacteriales; family Sphingobacteriaceae; genus Pedobacter. The sequence goes on along the minus strand of NZ_JBAZQQ010000010.1, from coordinate 65,315 downwards.
ATGTATTTTAGGCTCAGATTGTCCCAGATAAACCTCATCAGCCTCACTTAAAACACCGTCTTTATTTTCATCAATATAACGTTGTCTACCCGGCTGATAAAAAGTAGGAATAGAAACAAATTCAGTACGTAAATTATCAATATCCTCCTGCGATTTCCAGGTTCCTGCATATTTCACTCCATACAATCCTGAAACAGGTTTTCCTACTTCATAACCATACATGTAATATTGGGGCGCAGCATAATTGGTTTCTGTGGTAACACGAACAAGTGGCCCTAAGTCAAGCACCTCATTTTTATTGGTCGAGAATGTAAAAGTACTTCCCCACTTAAATCCAGATAGCGCTTGTACGTTAACCGTGTTTACTAAGAACTCCAATCCGCGGTTACGAGTCTTTCCTAAGTTGACCAATCTACTTGGGTAACCCACTTGCTGAGCTAACTGAACGGTCAATAATAAATCCCGTGTTATTGTATTATAAGCATCTAAAGTAAAAGTTACTCTTTCATTGGCCATCTTTATATCTAAACCTGCATTCCATTGCGATGAAGTTTCCCAGCTTAGGTTATCGTTAGGAATATTTGTTGAATAATAGTTTACAGGAATAATCCCATTAAAAATGTAGCCATTATTATTAGCAGTTAATTTTGCTAAAGAACCATAAGATGGAATAGCCTGGTTTCCAGAAGTACCATAACTTATACGAAGAGAGGCATCACCTAGTGCATTTCTAAATGGTTTCATCCATGATTCCTGCAACAGCGCCCATTTGAACGCACCAGAAGGGAAAAATGCCCATTTATGATTAGCTGAAAAGTTAGAGGAACCATCGACTCTACCTGTAAAAGTAAGGTAGTATTTTCTCTTATAATCGTAATTCAACCTGGCTAGAGCCGAAACCATTGCTGTTTCATCGAAATTCGAAGTAACTGTAGTTCCTGCAATTTCTGCAGCCTGCATATTGTTGTCTTCAACAGCATCTACCAAATACCCCTGGCCTCTTTGCCATTGATTAACGGCTTTTGTTTTTTGCATGGTCCAGCCACCCAGTACGCTTAGTTTGTGTTGATCTGCCCAGCTTTTAGCATAAGAGATCGTAGTTTCACTTAAAAGCTTTTCATAAGTATAGGCTTGTTTAACTGCATAACCACCTTGTTCTAAAAACTTTCTTCTTGGTAACTCTCCCGGATCATAACGACTTACATTCAGGAAATAATTGGTATTGCTGAAAGCAGATTTAATTTTCAGGTTTTTAACAGGTTCGTATTCTAAAAAGAAGTTTGTCCATAAGTTTTTACGATATGAAGTATTCTTCATCATATTAACCATAGCAACCGGACTGTTGATTACCCCGCCTGAATACCATCCTGGATTCCAATCTTCATAATCACCAGCACCATCCTCACCACCATCATATACATTCATTACCGGCGGAATAGCCAGGGTAGAATTCCACCAGCCCTCGTTCGAACCGATATCAACTTTGTTGTTCTCTGTAACTGTCGATGAATAATTAAGCCTTACTCCACCTCTTAGCTTTTGAGAAAAAGTCTTATCGAGATTTAACCTGCCCTGATATCTTTCAAATCCAGAAGCTTTAATTACTCCCTTTTGATTGGCATAGTTTCCTGAAACATAATAACGCAGACTAGGTACACCACCAGAAACAGATATCGTATGATTGTTATATGGCGCAACCCGGGTAACCTCTTTTGTCCAGTTTGTCCCCTCACCAAGTGATGCAGCATCAGGATAAGGCAAATTCACTGCGTTAGGATTAGACAATAAGGTATTTTCATTGACCATTTCTGCATATTCACGGGCGTTCATCATATCCAGATACCTTGGTAATTGAGCAAATCCAGCTTCTGTATTGTAGGTAAACACATCCTTGCCAGGCATACCTTTTTTTGTAGTGATGATGATCACACCATTTGCTCCCCTGGAGCCATAAATGGCAGTAGATGAAGCATCCTTTAATACCTGTATCGATTCAATATCGGCTGGATTAATATCACTCAAACTTCCAGCATCGATAATACCATCTACCACGTACAAAGGTTCATTATCAGCATTGATCGACCTTGTTCCACGAATACGAACAGATGTACCTCCACCAGGTTCACCACCTGCAGAAATCAGATCAACACCTGCAATTCTTCCCTGCAACATCTGATCTACCCTTACCACAGGCATCTTTTCAAGGTCTTTCATATTAACACTTGCTACCGCACCGGTAAGGTCGCGTCTGGTTACCTCACCATAACCAACAACAACTACCTCGTCCAGGCCACGTTGTTCTTCTGTTAATACGATTTCTTTATAAGCAGCAGAGCCTACCCTTACTTCGACAGTTTTAAAACCGAGCATTGAAAACATCAGAATATCATTCTTTACAGCTTTCAGAGTAAAACTACCCTCCTTGTCAGACACTGTGCCAGTAGTTTTTCCTTTCAGCTTTATGCTGACCCCTGGTAATACCTTTGGTGGGCTCTGTCCGTCCACAACTCTACCTTTTACCGTTAAGATCGTGTCTTGTAAAGCCGCTGGCACTACTCGCTTCCTTGTAATGATAACAGTTTTATTACTTATCGAATAAATAAACGGCTGCCCATTTAGACTTTTGGTTAAGGCCTGCTCTATTGTAGAATTTTTAATGTGAATGTTTATTGGCCTGGCTTGTTTCAAGTCATTATACTTGTAAAAGAAGAAGTATCCACTTTGTTTTTCTATTGCCGAAAACACATCTTCGAGCGGTATATTCTTTCCAGAAAGATTAATATTCTGAGAAAAACTTTTGGCACCGACATGCAGGCAAATAGTTAATAATATTAGCGTAAGTTTCATGATTAGAAACATTTTTTGCGGTAAAACCCATTGAATAAAGGCTTTACCACATAAGTTAAATTTCATACTTTTGTAGGATTGGATTAAATAATAAAATGATCTGTCAAATGATTTTTTGTAGCTTGATCCTATACGGAAGGTGCTGGAACACCTTCCGTTCTTTTTGATCTGCCATTTCTTTTCTAAGTCTGTTTCTTGGTCATATTGCTGGTTTTGGTTTTATTTGGTTAAAATTTTATAGTGATTTTTTTGCCCTTAATTTCATATCTAATCTGATTCAGCTCTAATACCTTTAGCATCTCAGAAATATTTTCAGATCGTCTGATCTTACCTATATACAAGTCTTCAGATACATCCCCTTCATAGACCACTTCTATATCATACCATCTTGCCAATTGTCGCATGATGTAACGTATGTCTTGTTTGTTGAATTTAAAATACCCGTCTTTCCAGGCTGTAGCCTCTTCTATATCAGCCTGGCTCACCTCTATCTTATTAGGCTGATTAACAATTGCCTGTTCTCCCGGCAGTAAAACATCTTGTGTATTTCCTGTAGCTACCTTTACAGAACCTTCCAATAAAGTAGTTTTAATCTGCTTTTCATCAGGATAAGAGCTTACATTGAAATGCGTACCCAACACTTCTATATTAACATCTTTAATTTTTACAATAAATGGCTTGGTTTTATTTTTAGCAATTTCAAAATAGCCTTCTCCAATCAGCTCTACCCGACGTTCACTCCCCTTAAACATTGTAGGAAAATGCAATGATGATTCTGCATTAAGCCAAACTTTACTACCATCAGGTAATACCAACTGGTATTGTTGTCCACGTTTAGTAGTTAGCACATTTCTGGGTTCAGTATTATTCCTGGCAACCATATCCTTACCCGTAAAAGAAGGGGACGATTGCATATCATATATAATCTGACCTGCAGCATTTTTACGGATTACTACACCTGTCTGCGTGGCCAGATCTCCATTGACAGCATCAGATAATATAATCTTCTCTCCATTATCAAGTGTTAATGTTGCAGCGTTCTTATCATCTATTACTGGTTTTGTAATCTTTACCTGTTGTACAACTGGATTCGATTTATCCAGATATAAAAATAAGCTGGTACCAAAAGCGACAAGAATAACTGCCGCAGCTGCGGCATAAGAATACCAACGACGAGATATCCCTTTACGAGGAATATCGGTATTGGTACGTTTTTCCAAGATTGCCCACATTTCAGCCTTAACACTTTCATCATCTACCTCTAGCTGATCCTTTTCTCTTTTATCAATTTCATTTAAATACCAGGCTTCAACAATTGCCCGTTCTTCGGGTGTACAGTTACCTGCAAGGTATTTTTTGTATAATGTTTCCGCTTGTTGGTTCTTCATATCTGGCGACAGCATAAAAATAGCTGTTTAAGTATAAGAAAGCTGAACGAACGTTTTGTATAAGATAAAAATGAAATATTTTTATTTAGAAGATAGAAAACAGAAAATTGATTCTGGAACGCAGAATTTTAAGCGCATTACTCATCTGCTTTTTAACCGTATGATCAGTAATACTTAACTCATCAGCGATCTCTTTGTAGGAATAATCATGCTTCCTGCTCAATTCAAATACTACCCTCATTTTTTCAGGTAAATTTGCCAACTCAGCCTCTATTCTTTTTGTAAGCTCCTTTTCATTCACAAGGTTATCAGTACTGCATTCTCCTTCTTCAATTGCCTGTTGTAAAGAATCCATGTATTTTGTCCTCACCTTACTGTGATCTATCTGATTTAAAGTCCTATTTCTAACAGAGGCATACAAAAAAGCAGATAAGGAAACCTGAAATTCAAATTCCGCTCTTTTTACCCATAGCATAGTAAATACATCCTGAATAACATCTTTTGTCTGCTCAGCATCCTGCAACATTCTTAACGAATGTCGGTATAGGATGCCCCAATACCGGTTATAAATTTCTTTATAAGCCATGTGATCTCCATTTTTCAATAAATGAAGCAAATCAGCGTCCTTATGATCACTATATTCTGACATGATAAAAAAAATCCCTGGCTCGTGGTTTGGTATAATGGATGCCAATATTATAGATTAATTTCCAAATGATAGCAAAGTATAGTGTTATTATATTGTTAAACTATATTTTTAAGCAATTTTAACACATAACAAAACAGGTCGCTCATGATTTATGATGCGACCTGTTCATTTTATAGAATAGTCTTCCGATTAATCAAATGTAGGTTGCAAAGGCTTTTCCTTTTTAAATACCGCTCCAAAAAGTAAAGCAACAACAAATACGATAATTACTCCAATAACATGTCCTTGTATGGTTTGCATGATAGTACCTTTATTTTTTTGATCGAATTGATTGTTCATTTCTTCAATTTTCTTATCAATAGTATCTTCATCTATCCCCTGGCTTTTCATCATTGATGATGTCGTATTTACGACAGTTGTCTGAATTCTTGTAGTCATATCCTTTTCAATAAATTTATTAAAAATCACACTTCCCACAGTAGATAAAGCATAAGCCGTAATAAACATGATAAAAATACCAGATGTAGCCTGTCTCAATGTCCAGAATCCACCGATCTTTTTTCTAAGATCAAAGCAGAAAAATACTGCAACAATCAAGGGGATGACTAAACTAAATATCATAGGAACAACAAAAACCGTCATCATTGATTCAGCCCCTACTAGCAAATAAGAAGTAATAATACCTAATACCAGGGAAATTAACCCTATACCTACCCCATTTTTTAAAGCCTCAGGCTTTAAACGCTCTATAGTTGATGTATTTGTAGTCATAATTTGATTATAATTAAGCTTCGTTGAATGCTGAAATCAGTGCATATACAGCTATATCGAATTCCTTATTAGCACTATAGCTATTCAGATCAGCAATCACCTCAGCATTAGCTTTTGGTTGATGGAAGAAAACCATAAATGGCACAAATAACTCTTCCATTTCTTCTGCTACTTCAATCATTCCCGCGTGACTACAAATGTCTTCCACACTACTATCTACCAATTGTTGGTTGCTGATCAGGTCTTCATAAATATGAAATTCATCCTGGAACTCGTCTTCTTCAACTAGCAAAAACTCTTTTAAGAAATCATCCAGCTCAGGTTTAATCTTTTCATCGTGACACTCGTTAATGTATAACAACAAGTTCAATAATTCTGTTCCTCTATCAATCGTTTCCTCCTCAATATCAGCCCATTCTTCAGAATCCAGATAATCCTCTTCCAATTTCTTCACGTCATTAGCAAAGAAATTAATCATCAGTAGATCGAAGAAAACCTCTCTTAACTCCTCAAATGCAGGATATTCATCAAAAGCAGCATCAAACTCTTCTACTTTTTCTAAAAAACCTAAATCTTTACTAAATACTTCAATTAAATTGTCTTTTAGTTTTACTGAATCATTTCCCGATGCTGTTGAAAACTTATCCAGTGATGCAACCAGCGCAGCTTTTACATAATTATCCATATGATTGTGATTGTTTGTTATTGTATACCAGCTTTACTTTACCGGTTAATTTCTGATTTAATAAAGGTGAATTTGCAGATTTAGATAAATTATTAGCTGCATTAAATATCCACTCTTCTGTTGGGTGATATACTGTAAAGTTCGCCTCTGCTCCTTTTTCTATTACCGGGGCAGTCATCCCTAAAATGGTACGTGGATTTATAGCCAGTTTCTCAGCAATCTGTGAAGCATCTAAGCAGGCCTTAAGCAATAAAGGCAATACGGTTTGTAAAGCGATAATACCATAAGCAGCTATTTCAAACTCCACATTCTTAAATTCTATTTCATGCGGACGATGTTGCGAGCTGATCGCATCAATAACACCATCCTTTAATCCAGCTAGCAAAGCCTTTACATCAGCTTTTCCACGCAAAGGAGGTTTCACTTTATAATTGCTATCAAAATCTGATAAAAGTTCTTCTGTAAACACCAGATTATGTGCTGCTACATCTGCAGTAATTTTAAGCCCGTCTTTTTTGGCTTTTTTCAGCAAGGCAACAGAGCCGGCTGTAGAGATATTACTGATATGAAGTCGCGCATCATGATAAGTTGCCAGGAATATATCTCTGCTGATCTGCATTTCCTCTGCTAATGCAGGAACACCTTTCATCCCTAACAGCACACTATTTTTACTTTCGTTAATCTGCGATTTGCCTGCTATTGATTTATTCTCCGGATAAACCATCAATAAACATCCAACACCTTTAGCATATTGCAGGGCACGGCTCATAAAACCATCATCAGCAATAGGCTTATTACCTTCAGAAAATGCAATAGCTCCAGCCTCCTGCATGTCATATAGTTCAGCAAGTTCCTTTCCTTCCAAATGCTGACTAATAGCGCCTAGAGGCAATACATCAACTAAATTTCCCTTTGCTTTATTAATGATATATGCTACTTCACCTTTGGAATGTACAACAGGTTTTGTATCAGGCAGAACTGCAAGTCCAGTAAATCCTCCAGCCGCAGCAGTTGCAGTAGCAGTATCAATATCTTCCCTGGTCTCAAAACCAGGATCTCCTACAGAACAGTTCAAGTCAAAAAAACCTGGAGATAGAATCATTCCTGCACCATCAAATACAGTCTCACCTTTTCCCGGACTTAATTTACTGTCTATAGCTATTAGCTTACCTTGTTCTACCCGTACATCACATTTCTGCTTGTTAAACTTACTATTGGGATCGGCAATGGTTACGCCTGTGATGAGAAGATTCATGTTGTCTATATATTTTTTGAAAGTTTAAAAAATCTGATCAGTCCTATTTCAATGGCAAGAAAAACAACAGCTAAAATTAGGCAAAGTTTCCATAACTCGCTGCTCTTATTTTTTAACTCCACATTCATAGATAAAGCGTCTTTTTTAGAATTGTAAAACGCTATATTTTGTTTGCCAAATAAGGCTTTAATTTCATTTTCATTAGCATAATGCATATCCGATTCCAATCGGTCATCATTAAAAGCCACAACCGATAATAGCTCATCTGCTTTTTTTAAATCGTAAAACCCAGCTCTTTTTACCTGATCGGCTACATATAATAAAGTCTTGCCTGGTGTTTGTCTGACTTCAGGAATCACTTCAAAGTCTTCAGATACCAATTTTAAAGTTTGATTACCGGAAAGACTGATCCGCTCACTTTCCAGCAAGTTATCTTTCCCAGTTGTATAATACAATTGTTGTTCTTTAGTACTTGCAAAAGCTATTTTAAACATTAAGGGTACAAAAACCGGATGTAATGCCATGTTGCCATCTTTATCACTCAATGAACTGGCTGATAAATAGATTTTACCTGCTCCAATATTGTATCTGGCAAACAAAAACCTGTTAAGTGGCAGTTTAAGGATATTCTCTTTATTACTTGAATTTCGTTCAGCATAACTGAAATACCTGTTCACAACAGGAAGATCAATGTTTTGAGGCACCTGTTCAAATACATCATTAAAAATAGAGTGTTTTAAGTCGATGGTACTTGCAATAGCAGGGCCTATATTTAATTGCTGGACTCCTGGTAATGACAAACTGGTTAAAAACGAGGTAAAATTTGCAGCATTGACATCCAGATCAGGGAAAACAACGACTGAACCTCCATTTTCAACATATAGTTTAAGTTGTTGGGCTAATCCAGAAGAAGGCTCCTTTAAACTATTCAAAACAATCAGACTATAATCTTCAAAAGCCGAATATCTGATATTCGACTCTGGCATTTCCGTAAGTTTAAAATAAGGATCTGCAGAGAAAAGTGATCGAATATACTTCTCTGAGGGGTTACTGCTAATACTGAGTACATTCAAATCCTGAGCTACTTTAAAACTAAAGTTCAGCTGATCATCGAAAGTAAGTGGAAAATCTTTAATCGTAATAGTTGCTTTTTGCCAGCCTCCTTTTAGTCCGCTAAACGACAAAGTATCTTTTAATGTTTTTCCCGCAGCAATTTTTACATTACTTATTGCTTTTTGCTGTTTATTGATGGTTAATTGTAATGGAATATCTGAAGCATCCTCCTCACTATAATTACGTAACTGTACGACAAATTGTTCAGGCTGATTTGGTAAGTGAACCGGAGAAATACTCCAAACACTATCAACCGATATATTTGGCAAGCTGTTGGCATTTAATTTTATGAATGAATAGTCTATTGATTCATTTTTCTTTATCGGTTGTTTTCCTACAAAAGTTTGTTGAAAATCTGAGATCAGATAAGTTGCTTCATTTTTATTCGCTGAGGCATCTGTTTCGATACGGTTCATTACCTGTTGCAAAGATCTTGCAGCTGTAGATATTTTTATACCATCCAGCATACTGATCAGTTCCTCTTTATTTACTACCTGCTGATGCTTACCCTCAAAATCATTCGTAACTAATCTGAACTGATCTGTCAGTGAGTACGAATTTACAATTTCCTTTGCCTTACGTTTTGCTTCTTCCAGCAGGCTACCCTCTTTATTAAGGCTTTCCATACTGTATGAGTTGTCAATATATATGCTGACCAGGCTACCTGAAGCATTATTAATACTTTGATTTGAAGATGGGATAAATGGCCTGGCAAAAGCCAATACCAAAAAGATGATAGCCAAAGTTCTACTCAACAATATGAGCAGGTGTTTTAACTTTTCTCTGGATGAATTTTGTTCTTTAACTGCTGACAGGAACTGTACATTACTGAAATAAACTTTTTTAAATTTCCTGAAATTGAACAGGTGTATTACAATAGGAATTGCTATTGCCAACAGCGCAAAAAGAAAACCTGGATATAGGAAATTCATTAAAAAACAAAGTTAGCAATTTTACATGAATTTCTTCATGGCTGCGTACAAAGTTTCATCTAAACCGTAAACGTCTGCTCTATATTGTATTACTCCATTTTTAGACCATGCAGTAACATAATTGATGATAAGTGGAATTGGTTTTTTGGGGCCAAACCACTTAGGTTTTAACTGAAAAATATTTACGGTATCTGCCTTTTTCGCTAGCTTTTTCCTGTAGACCTCCATTTTGGTAGTATCAAGTGGTGGCAAGCTTACCTCCATTCTCAACTGATCATACTGATACTTGTCTTTTACCATCCTCTCAGCAAATTCCAGGGGTTTTTCTACGCGAACACAACCATGGCTGATCGCTCTATTTCCTCGCGCAAATCCACTTTTATTATTGGTATCATGTAAATATATGCTAGAACCATTGTCGAATATAAACTTAAACTTACCCAGTGCATTACCCTCACCCGATCCTTGTTTAAATTGAAAGGGAAGCTTTTCACGAGAATATTTATTCCATTGAATGGTATCCGGATCCATTACCTGCTTACCTTTATAATAGACTTTAATATTATTATTGGAAAGGTAATAAGGGTCTCTTACTGCCTGCCAGTATATTTCACTACGAGCAATACTAACCGGAATATTCCAGATTGGATTTACCTGTATTGAATTCAGTTTGCTATACAATATTGGGGTTTCATGGTTTTTAGGTTTATCATCCAGACTACCCGATTTTGCATACAGCTTTAATTTATCCGAATAATTAGCTTCGCGGACTGCACCTACACAAACCTTCATGTGACTTAGCGTATCTTGTTTATCAAACCAGGTCAATGAAAAATCCGGAATGTTTACCTCCACATATTCTTCACCAAGATCGGGCAATTTCCACCTCAATCTTTCCATGTTCACTTTTAAAGTTTTTAAGGCTTCATCATCCCCTTTACCAGTTCGTTTCTTTTTGAGCATTGCACTTTGCAGCTCACGGTAACTTTCTGAGGCCGGCTGTATATCATGAAGTAATTTCGTCAAATCTTCTGTTGCCAGAACGGCAGTGATGCTTAAACTGTCAGGTCTTTTAACAGGCACATAGTATCGGGAAAGAAGTTTACGTGGATTTAAACTACCGTAATAAATGAAATTATTGTATTTGATCAGGCTCTCTGCCGCATTCAGTTCCAGATCTGCCACTACAGGATAAACTTCGGATATCGATTTGAAGTCATTCGCAGACAATTGTGCCATCAGTGTTTTCAATTTTTTAAAATTAAATACCTGTGGATTAAAACCATGCTCTTCACTTCTGCTGATATAATTTTCAAGTGAATCCAATCCTCCATTGGCAAAATATTTATTTACCAATCTTGGCTCACCATTGTTTTGTAAATAAAAGGCTACAACGGTATTTGGGTTAGAAAAACCGCCTTTAAGAGAATCCAGGTGTTTTTTAAAAATGACATTGTATTCTGCAGTATCAAACTTTTTATAAAGCTTATTGTTAAAATGCTCGGCTAACATCAGGCCCACTTCTGGAGTTTCTTTAAACCAATTACAAGCATTAAATGTTAAACAAAAAGGGATTAGAAAAAGTAGGACTCTTTTCAAAATAATAGGATTGAAATGCAAAAATAACGTAATTTAGTATTATCATTTGCCTTTAATCAAATTAAGTGCCAAGAAGCAAAAATATTACTTAATACCCTGTTTCTTCATTTCCTTTTTAGTAAGCTCTTTTTTTAGGACTTCTGCAGGTAGTAAAACACCATACTCCTTTCTAGATTCCAGAATAACGTTTGGATCTTCTACAGTAGCAAAGCGTGGAGTTATAAAACCATATAAACTTTTAGAATTCTGAAGCGTTCTGGAGGGGTCTATCTCTGTCGACTTCAGGTATGTCAACATAAGTGAAATACCAAATCCACTTTTAGTTGTTCCCTTACTATTTAGCCCTAATACTGAACCTGGAAAAACAGTTTGACCCTTTTGCACAGCAAAACTGCCTTTTTTAAACCCTTTATAAGTAGCAAGTGTGCCATCTGCATGCTCTATCATCAAGTCATTACTTTTGCTACTGTAAGCTACATCAGCAACTTTATCGGTATCATGCGAATCCCTAATTTCTACTACAATCCCTTTCCTCACTGCTGTAACTGTATCCTGAGTCTTACTGTAAAAACGGTAAGCCTTCCAGTCAGCCGGGGTAGCATTACCAAAGTATTTAGCTCCAACAAATCCAGATTCCGAAACCATCACTTTTGTTCCTGCTTTATATGGCAAAGCATAAATAAAATCAGCATTGTACTTTGGATCAAGCTTCCCTCTGATATATCTGGATGTATAAGAATAGCCTATACCTTGCCCCTCATTTTTTGGCTTCAGGGATAATATATTTCCAGAGTACCCTTTAATCGTCAATTCCTGATCATTAGAAGCATCAGTATTTGTCAATTCCCGGAATTTAATGAGAACGGTAAGTGTGCCAGGCTCATCCTTCTCAAATGAAATATCTACACTTTTATCGTTGTTTACCTTAGATGTAATCTTAACCGGACTTTCTTGTGCATTTACGCTCAATACTCCAAGACACATAGAAAAGATTAGAGCAGCTAATATTATTTTATTGATCATTTTAAAAGCATTAATGTATTGTGCAACATTACTAATAAAAATACTTAAAAGCTATATTTCATTTGAGATTCAACATACATTCTGCAGCGCAGACTATTAAATTCACTGAGATACTTAAACTTAATTAATAATGACAAGGTGACAATAGTATTTAAACTATATAAACGACCCTGTTATCACCCTGTTTAGACCCTGTTTGCACCCTGTTTAGATATAGTTAAACTTAGATTCGAATTTGACTATGTCTTGAACTAATTTGACTATTGTTGTTTGGATTTACTTACTAAAACCAAGATCCTGGCAGCAATTATCTACTAATTTTGTATATTTTATTTGGATTTGCCATTTCAATCCCTATATTTGCAGCTCCTCATAATGCTAGCCATTGTTGATAAGGAACTTAAGATATTATATGAAACACCTTTTGAACCATCATTTACATTTGCACCATCGCCAATTGGCGATGTATATGTAATGTTTTGTACTTCAAAACTTGTTTCCGAAATATTTTCTTGTTCAATCAATAATTCTAAAAGCACTAAGTGAAAACACTAAAAATTGCTATCCAAAAATCGGGTAGGTTAAACGAAAAATCAGTAGAAATTCTTAAAAATTGCGGTTTATCATTTGAAAACTACAAAAGTTCATTAATATCAACAGTTACAAATTTCCCTTTGGAAATTCTATTTCTGAGAGATGATGATATTCCTGAGTATGTGCAAGACGGAATTGCCGACTTAGGTATTGTTGGTGAAAACGTAATTGTTGAAGCTGGCGCTAAAGTTACTTACCTGCAAAAACTAGGTTTTGGTAAGTGTACTTTGAAAATTGCCATTCCTAACGAAAGTAACATCACTGAAGTTGCTCAGTTAAGCGGTAAAGCAATTGCTACTTCTTATCCTGTAATCCTTGAAAAGTACCTGAAAGAAAATAATGTAAATGCTGAGGTGAGAATGATTTCAGGATCAGTTGAAATTGGACCAGGACTTGGACTAAGTGATGCGATTTGCGACATCGTTTCTACAGGTGGTACATTAAAAAATAATGGACTAAAACCTTTCTCGGAAGTCATGAAATCTGAAGCGATACTGATTGGAAAAGAAGGTTCAGATTTACTTCCGGAAGTTCAGGAATTGCTACAACGGATCCGTTCGGTTATGCGTGCAAAAGAAACCAAATACGTAGTGCTTAACGTTGCAAAAACCAACCTAAAAAAAATAGTAGATTTATTACCAGGAGTGAAAAGTCCGACCGTAGTCCCTTTGTTTGATGAAGACTGGGTTGCTGTGCATTCGGTAATTGCAGAATATGATTTCTGGGAAAAAATCAATAGCCTAAAAGCTGCCGGTGCCGAAGGTATTGTAGTGATGCCTATTGAAAAAATCATTGCTTAAAAAAACGGTATTTTTCTTTAAAATGCAGACCATTTTATAGGAAAATCGGCAAAACAACCATTAACTATTAGTTAAACTAAAAATATAAAACATTGAAAATCTACAGATATAACGATTTAACTAAACAAGAGATTGAATCAATCTGTTTGCGACAGCTGGAAGACGACATAACCATTGGAGAAAGGGTACAAAGCATTGTAAACCGAGTAAAATCGGAAGGTGATGAGGCCTTATTTGACTATGCGCTTACGTTCGACAAGATTCAACTTGAACAGCTTTTCATAGAAAAAGCCGAGATAAGAAGTATTGCCGAAACAATACCTGCTGAGGCAAAATCTGCAATTGATACCGCTTACCGGAACATCAAAGCTTTCCATGCAAGTCAACAATACAGGGAAGATAAAATAGAGACCATGCCCGGTGTTACCTGTTGGCGAGAAACACGCGCAATAGAGCGTGTAGGACTTTATATTCCGGGAGGAACGGCAGTTCTACCTAGTACATTTTTAATGCTTGGCATACCTGCTGTATTAGCCGGATGCAAAGAGATCGTGGTATGTTCTCCACCTCAAAAAGACGGAAAAACCAATTGCTATTTAGCGTATGTTGCCGTGTTACTCGGCATTGAAAAAATATACATGGTTGGCGGTGCACAAGCAGTTGCTGCAATGGCTTACGGAACAGAAAGCGTACCTAAGGTTTATAAGATCTTTGGACCTGGAAACCGTTATGTAACGCAGGCTAAACAACTGGTACAATCTGCTGCAGGTACTGCAATCGACATGCCTGCCGGTCCATCAGAGGTTTTGGTACTCGCAGACGAGACTGCCAATTCGTCATATATTGCATCCGACCTTCTCGCTCAAGCTGAACATGGCACTGATAGTCAGACCATTTTAGTAGCCACTTCCAGTAAAATCATAGATGATACTTTAATCGAAATCGAAGCTCAATTGAACAGATTATCTAGAAAAGACATTGCAGAAAGGGCCATTTCAAACTCCTATGCAGTGCTTGTAGATAGCCTGGAACAGGGTATGGAATTCAGTAATACTTATGCTCCTGAGCATTTAATCCTATCATCAGATCGATTTGAACAATTGATTCCGTTGATCAGTAATGCAGGTTCTGTTTTCCTTGGAAACCTTACACCTGAAAGTGCGGGAGATTATGCTTCAGGAACAAATCATACACTTCCTACCAGTGGTTTTGCAAAAGCATATTCAGGAGTATCAATGGATTCTTTCGTTAAAAAAATCACCTTTCAGCACATCACGCCAAGGGGATTAAGAAACATAGGAAATACGGTTGAGGTACTAGCAGAAGCGGAAGGCTTGGACGCTCATAAAAATGCAGTAAGCATTCGTTTAAAAATGATTTAGTAAAATCGTTATACCGACTCGTTCCGGTATGACGATAGCCATAAAAATATTGCAATGGACATTAACAAATTACAAAGAGAAAACATCAAAAACCTTCGCCCCTACTCTACTGCAAGGGACGAATATAAAGGGCAAGCCAGCATATTTCTGGACGCCAATGAAAACAGCTATGGTTCTCCACTTAATCCGGGCACTACAGCTGACAAGAATTACAACAGATACCCTGATCCACTTCAACTGGATTTAAAGGATGCTATTGGAAAAATTAAGGGCGTGCCTATCGAAAATACTTTCCTGGGAAATGGTAGCGATGAAGCAATTGATTTACTGTTTCGCGCTTTCTGCGAACCAGGGCAAGACAACGTGATTATCCTCCCTCCAACTTATGGGATGTATGAAGTTTCAGCAAGCATTAACAATGTTGAAGTTCGCAAAATAAACCTGCTTCCAAACTTTCAGTTAGACCTGGATGGCATCGCTGAAGCGATCGATAAAAACACCAAATTAATCTTCATCTGCTCTCCAAATAATCCTACAGGGAATTCCATTATCCGTACAGATATTGAAACTATACTCGCCAACTTTAATGGTCTTGTGGTTATCGATGAAGCATATATCAATTATGCGAAACAACGCACTTTTATTCAGGAGCTAACGGAATATCCGAATCTGGTTATTTTGCAAACTTTCTCGAAGGCATGGGGACTCGCTGCACTTCGTTTAGGGATGGCCTTTGCCGCAAGACCAGTTATTGATGTCTTAAACAAGGTAAAACCTCCATACAACATCAACCAGGCCACACAGGATATCGCTTTAGCTGCCTTACAAAATATAGAGTTGGTAAATGACTGGATAAAGAGCACTGTTACAGAAAGAGAAAACCTGAGCAATGCACTCTCTGCCCTTCCAATGGTTAAAAAGGTATATCCTTCGGATGCTAACTTTATACTAATTGAGGTAGAAGATGCGTTAAACACATACAACTCATTGGTAGACGAAGGTATCATCATCAGAGACCGCTCTAAAGTCACATTATGCGAGGGATGTCTGCGTATAACGATAGGAACCCCAGAAGAAAACAAAACACTCTTAGAAACGCTAAAAACACTTTAAAAAACCAACAACCTTAACCATAAAATGAAGAAAGTATTATTTATAGATAGAGATGGAACCCTGATCACTGAGCCTGAGGACGAGCAGATTGATTCGTTTGCGAAGCTTGAGTTTTATCCGAAATCATTATTTTATCTTGCCAAAATAGCTAAGGAGCTGGATTTTGATCTGGTAATGGTAACCAATCAGGATGGTTTAGGGACGGATTCACATCCAGAGGAAAACTTCTGGCCTGTGCATAATTTCATTTTAAAAACATTTGCAAGTGAAGGCGTGGAATTCAGTGAAGTCATCATTGACAAAACCTTTGCACACGAAAATGCCCTTACCCGCAAACCAAATACTGGTCTGCTGCAACATTTTTTGGCTGAGGGATATGACCTGAAAAACTCTTTTGTAATCGGCGACCGCATTAACGATGTGATTCTTGCGAAAAATTTAGGTGCTAAAGCCATCTGGTTACGTAATAATGATCTTTTAGGTGCTAATGAAGTACTGGAAAAAGCGGATACACTTGGCGACGTAATCGCCTTGCAAACACAGGACTGGGTAGATATTTATACTTTTTTACGCGCAGGAAGTCGAGTAGTATCTCATGAACGTAATACCAATGAAACCAAAATCAGTATTCATATTGATCTTGATGGCACAGGCAAAGCTGATATTCATACCGGATTGAACTTTTTTGATCATATGCTTGATCAAATTGCCCGTCATGGTAGCATCGACCTGAAAATAAAAACTGTTGGCGACCTGCATATCGACGAACACCATACTATTGAAGATACTGGAATTGCACTTGGTGAAGCATTTGCCAAAGCAATAGGAAACAAATTAGGTTTAGAGCGTTATGGCTTCTGTCTACCTATGGACGATTGTCTGGCACAAGCAGCGATTGACTTTGGTGGTCGCGCTTGGATCGTTTGGGATGCTGATTTTAAACGTGAAAAGGTAGGTGATATGCCAACAGAAATGTTCTATCACTTTTTTAAATCCTTTAGTGATGCTGCAAAATGCAACCTGAATATTAAAGCTGAAGGAGACAACGAGCATCATAAAATCGAAGCTATTTTTAAGGCTTTTGCTAAAGCTATTAAGGTGGCGATTAAACGTGATCCGGATAAATTGGTCTTACCAAGTACTAAGGGAGTATTGTAATGATTGGGATTGTAAACTACGGAGCAGGCAACATCTTTTCGCTGACATCAGCACTGGAAAGACTGAACATTGCTTATGGCATGGTTAACACAGAACCTGACCTGGACAAATATACCCACATCATCATTCCTGGTGTAGGTCATGCCGGTGCGGCCATGAATAAACTGGAACAAACGGGATTAGTTGCGCCTATCAAAGCATTGAAAAAACCAGTGTTAGGCATTTGTGTAGGAATGCAGCTACTTACAGAACACTCAGAAGAGGGAAATGCAACTTTAATGGGCATTGTTCCCATAAAAACAAGGTTATTCGATAAGAACCAGGGGATTAAAATTCCACATATGGGCTGGAATAATATTGAGCACAAAAACAATTCGTTGTTTCAAGGAATTGAAAGCGGTACACAATTTTACTTTGTGCATTCGTACTTTATTGAATATAACGCTACTTTTGACATCGCGACTGCAAACTATGGTATGCCATTTTCTGCAGCTGTACAAATAAATAATTTCTACGGCGTTCAGTTCCACCCAGAGAAATCTGGTACAGCCGGAGAGCTTTTATTAAAAAATTTTTCAAACTTAAAACAGTAAAATGTACATTATTCCTGCAATTGATATTTTAGATGGAAAGGTTGTTCGCCTAACAGAAGGTGACTATAACAAGAAAACAGTTTATGATGTTTCCATCGCTGAAATGATAGAGACCTACCGGTCTAATGGCACAGAGTTTATACATATCATTGACTTAAACGGCGCTAAAGGTGACTTCAGTAATCAAAAAGAGCTATTTGAAGTTATCAAAAAAACTGACATGCGCGTTCAATATGGTGGTGGTATCCGTACCATAAAACAGGTTACTGACTTACTAGATGCTGGAATTCACCGCGTTATTGTAGGCACCCAGGCCATTACCAATCCTGACTTTTTACAGGAATTGAGTACTGAAGTGGGCAAAAAATATGATTACGCTAACCGTATCGTGATTGCTATTGATGTGTTAGATGAAGTAATCAAGTATTCTGGATGGATGGAAAGTTCTCCAATAAAACTGATGGATTATGTTGATAAATGTTTACAGTTGGGCTTTTTCCGTTTCTTATGTACCGACATCAATAAGGATGGTAAATTAGGGGGAGCAGCAATGGATTTATACAAAAAATTGCTTGAGCACTCTCCTTTCATCAAATTGATCGCTTCTGGTGGTGTTAGTTCAATGGCTGATATAGAAGAATTGTCCACATTAGACATTCGTTCTGTAGTAGTTGGTAAAGCTATCTATGAGAATAGAATCACAATAGAAGAGATTAAAGATTGGAATTTAAAGCAAATGACTTCTCTTTAAGCGCATGTTGAGTAAACGTATTATTCCTTGTCTGGATGTAAAAGATGGGCGTACGGTTAAAGGTGTAAACTTTGTTGACCTGAAAGATGCAGGAGATCCGGTTGAACTTGCCTGGCAATATGCACAGCAAGGTGCTGATGAACTGGTTTTCCTGGACATCACTGCTACACATGAACGCCGCGGAACAACCATTGAAATGGTTAAATCTGTAGCACGACAACTCAATATCCCTTTTACAATTGGTGGAGGTATTACCTCGGTTGCTGACGCTGAAGCTTTACTGAATTCAGGAGCGGACAAAATCAGCATTAATTCCGCAGCTGTAAGAAACCCACAGTTGATTGAAGATCTGGCCAAAGCTTTTGGGGTACAATTTGTAGTAGTTGCAGTTGATACTAAATTGGTTGACGGTCGGAATATGGTACATTTAAACGGTGGCAGGTTGATTACAGAATTGCAAACAGAAGATTGGATTCTTAAAGCTGAGAGTCTGGGTGCTGGAGAAATACTGCTCACCTCTATGGATCATGATGGGACAAAAAACGGTTTCGACTGCCTGTTATTGGATAAGGTTGCCCGTTCTATCAACATCCCGGTTATCGCCTCTGGTGGAGCTGGTAAAATAGAACACTTTTCGGAAGTCTTTTTGCAAACAGGTGTGGATGCAGCTCTGGCAGCTTCAGTTTTTCACTTTGGTGAAATTCCAATTCCTGTTTTAAAAGAAGAATTAAAAAAACAAAATATCCCTGTAAGACTTTAAATATGGAAATAGCATTATCCTCAGAAAGGCTGATTTTAAAGCAAATGAACATTACTGACGCTCAGGACATGTTTATTTTAAACAGTGATCCTGAAGTGATTCAGTATACAGGAGATGTGATGTTCACGAGTGTTGAGGATGCTTTAAATCTGCTTAAAAACTATGATCAGTATACAAAATATAAAATGGGCAGACTGAGCCTGTTTGATAAGATTACTGGGGAATATATTGGTTGGTGTGGATTAAAATATCTGGAAGAGCGTGATCAGGTTGATATTGGTTATCGCCTGCTGAAAAACCATTGGGGTAAAGGTTATGCTACTGAAGCTGCACGGGTTTGTTTAGACTATGGCTTCAATACATTAAATCTTGAAGAAATAATTGGCACAGCTATGTTAGAGAATCCTGCTTCAATAAATGTGTTCAAGAAGCTAGGAATGAAATATGACACTGATGAACCTTGTGGTGGTAAGCCTGGGGTCATTTATAAGATCAAAAAATCAGAATGGAAATAGATTTCGAAAAAACACAGGGTTTGGTTCCTGTTATTATACAGGATGAACAAACCCTGGAAGTTTTAATGCTGGGCTATATGAACCAGGAGGCCTGGGAGAAAACACAGGCTGAGGGTAAAGTTACCTTCTTTTCGCGCAGCAAAAACCGCTTGTGGACTAAAGGCGAAGAAAGTGGGAACTTCCTTTTTGTAAAGGAAACGCATATTGACTGCGATAAGGATACAATTTTAATAAAGGCTTCGCCTGTTGGTCCAACTTGTCATACAGGCTCTCGCAGCTGCTTTAAAACAGATTACAATCAAAACTTCATTTTTGAATTGGAGCAGATTATCAAAAGCAGATACGAAAATCCTTCTGAAGAATCGTATGTAAATAAACTACGGAAAAAAGGGTTAAATAAAATCGCACAAAAAGTTGGTGAAGAGGGTGTAGAAACGGTTATTGCAGCACTAAATGAAACTGATGTTGACTTTGTCAATGAAAGTTCTGACTTGATATTCCACTTGCTGGTATTGTTAAGGGAAAAAGGAAAAACACTTGCTGATATAGGATTAAATCTGGAAAGCAGACACAAAAAATAAATATGATCACACACCTCCATACCCTTAGTGGCCATCAGAACCCCATTTATGCTTTAGCTAATTCCAATAAGATTAATGCTTTTTTTAGTGCTGGTAATGATAAGGGTGTGGTAGAATGGTCTTTAGACACCATGTCTTTTGTCAAAGTGATATTACCTGTACAAAGCTCCGTGTACGCTTTACATACTCATAACGACTTACTTTTTGTTGCCCAAAGAAGTGGAATGATACTCGTTTATGATTTATCGGAACAGAAAGTGAAGGCAACATTGAACTATCACCAAAAAGGTGTTTTCGACATAAAAACCATTGCTTATAAAAACGAAATCATTAGTACAGGAGAAGATGGAAATATTGCGGTTTGGTCTTTAACTGACTTTACTTTACTATATCATTTCCCCGTTATACAGAACACGGTACGTACCATTGCACTTAGCAAAGATGATAAAGAAGTGGCCTTAGGTTGTAAAGATGGTATCATCAGAGTTTATAATTCAGAAGATTATGAACTCATCAAAGAATTACAAGGGCACAAATTTGCTGTCACAGCTGTACAATACTCGCCAGACGGCACTTACCTTATTTCTGGAAGCAGAGATGCACAATTGAAAGTATGGAACTTGCCAGATTATAGTTTAAAAGAAAATATACCAGCACACATGTTTAGTGTTTATTCCGTGGTATTTCATCCTACACTGCCCTATTTTGCTACTTGTAGCCAGGATAAAAGCATAAAATTGTGGGACAGTGAAAACTTTAAGCTTTACAAAATATTGAGCCTGGAGAAAAATACTCCAGGCCATTTTCATTCCATTAACAAGATGATTTGGAGCAGTGATGGCAAATACCTCATCTCTACTGGTGATGACAGACAAGTAATGGTATGGGAGTTTACCCCATAGCATTACTTATTTAATCGATACTCTTTTCATCTCTTCTCTTCCATAAAACACAGGAAAGTACATCATTTCAGCTTTAGCCGGATTAAGTATGTAATTACCAGAGTACCTTGGCATCAACTGTACATTAAAAGTATAATCCCCTTTCTTTAGCTTGCTGCAAAATATCGTTGTTTTGTGTTTAAAGTATTCTCTATGTGTCTCTACACCCCAAAAATTTTGCATTTTGTTTTCATATGAACAGCCCGCAGGAATTGGGATCTCTATCATCACATAGTCTGCATCAGCACGCACATTAACAACTACTTTTAAATTAGTCACAGTACCTGCTTTTAGTTTTTTAACAGCTGTTCCATTTTGTTCAAATGATGTTACTACACTGAAGTCCTTATCCACTTTTACAGGCTTAGGATTGTTGAATTGCTGATAGGCAGTGAAGTAAACCGGAGCATCTCCTTTCTTATTTACGCTTAATGCAGTAGCATCAACTACCTTATCAAATGGAAACACAGTTACTGTTTCTGTCTTGTTCAACACCAGTGATGCTGGCTGAAACTTTTTACCTGGTGCTGCCATCAGATCAGGCAAAATGGTTTGTAGTATTAAAGAAGATTCGTAAATATTGCGCCATTTGCCATCTTTACGTTGCTCTAAAAAGTAACGCTGAATACCATCTAGTTCAGTTGTATACCCTCCGTTAGCCTTTAGAATCTGATAAGCCAGTAAAGTATTCTGAATACTATTGTCCCAGAATCTCCAACCAGCTTCCCCCCAATAAATGTTACCAAACATGGTTTCATTTTTTAAGCTAAGCAACCATTTCATATCTACCGGCATTCCTGCTTTTTGTTTCAATTGCATTAGTAGCAGTTTTTCATACAGGGGTTGATCTGCGATAACTGTCACTCTTGAATCTGCTTTTCTTTCCAGCCTATTTCTTTCTTCCAACACTATCCTTTTCTTCTCAACAGCAGTAATCCAATCGTTTATATAATACTTTTCATCCAGAATACTTAACAAGCGGATTCCATATACCTGATCAAATCCTTTCTCCTGCGCCATCTTACTTAAAAGGTAGCGGTATAGCTTATCTCTATCCAGCTCTACCTTATAGCCATGCTTCTGAGCGTCTATCAATGCTTCAACCACATGCAAACTAATCCAAAGTTCCTCAGAACTGTTTTGCCACCATCCCCAGGTACCTTCCGGACGTTTACTATTTTGCAGCTTTTTAAGGATCTCCTTAATGTTCTTTTCTTCCTTGAACGTTTCTCCAAGATACTTTCTAACTGATTTTTCTAACAATAGTGCTTTTAACTTAGAAGCCAATTGCTCATTACATAAATACTCGTAATTGCGAATTTTCTCAATCTCATCTAACAAAATTGGGAATAAAGAAGATTCAGCTCTAAGCTTTACCTTACCCAAACCGGCATCGAATTGATAGTTGATTGTAGTATCACGTGTCAAAGCATTAAAGAAACCTTTCGTTTCCGTTACTCCAGCCTGTAACAATGGAATTTTACGGACTTCACCATCGAAATATCCATTGTCCTGTTTCATGGTATACTCAAACTTAAGGCTATCTGTAATATTCAAATGATCAGGATGCATTTTAAATCCAGCCCCCTTAGCAACAATGGTCACCGTATCAATTTTAGCATTTTTAAAACTCAGCTTACTGTTTAGCAACTCTGCATCGTTATAAAGAAACTTCCTGGTTACCGTCTCCTCCAGATTGCTATAATTCATCAACTTGCCTATTACATTAATGCTATCGCCAGCTAAAGCAAAAGTTGGAGACACAAAATTAGCGCTTAGCGTTTTGAACGACTTGATATTTGTTTGTGTACTTCCAGTTTGTTTACGACCATTCATGGCAATTAGCTGGGTATTCCAGTTGGTGATATCATCCGGGAATTTCACTGTAAAAGAAGCTTTTCCAGATGCATCCGTTAACAACTTAGGTTGCCAAATGGCATAATCAGAGAAGTTAGTCCGCATGGCCCCCTGCTGCTGAACCAACTCACCACTTGGTAATGTTATGGCACTACCTCCTTTAGTCTTAATTATAATGACCCCATTAGCAGCTCTGGCACCATAAATAGCAGTTGCATCGGCACCTTTTAGAATCTCAACTGAAGCAATCATTTGAGGATCTAACTTATCTACATTACCACTATAAGGTAAGCCATCAACAATGTACAGAGGTTTGTCATTATTTGCAGAATTTGCACCCCTGATCATAATGTTCATATTTGGAGCTGGGGCTCCTCCAACATTTATTCCTGCTAGCTTGCCAGTCGACATAAACTCATAAACTTTGGCATCTTCAGCCATTACCTGTACAGAACCTGTAAGACTTTTCTTTTGCATGGTACCATAGCCAACAACAACAACCTCATTTAAAAGAGAAGTAGCTTCATCGAGTTTAATTACACCTATATCCCCATTTGTGATCGGAAGCTCTACCGATTCATAACCTATAAAGGACACTGTAATTTTACCTCGTTTTGGAACCTTAATACTAAAATGCCCACCAGCATTTGTCATTACTGCATGACTTATTCCTTTTAACTTTATAATGGCTCCTATTACCGGTTCCTTACTAGTTGCATCTATAATCCGCCCAGTCATTGTCCCTGTTAAAATGGTGGAATCAAAATGTTTATCATTAATGTTCTCAAGAATGGTTCTTTCTGCATCTATCATACTACCATTAGAGCCAGTGCGCACGGATTTAATCTTTTCATCAATATTCCTGCTTAAATTATCAGCAGATTTGATCTTCATCCCTTTCCACTCAAAATAGTTAGTACCGCCCCCCTTAATAGTCATCTTTTCAACTACAAAGTACCTGTTATCTTTAAACAAATAAATAACACGGTAATCACTTGGTTCCAATGCATTAAAATAACCTACATTACCTGGGTAGATCTGAATAAAATCAGCTTCTTCATGTTTATAAATAATGATATTCTTCAGGTATGGCATATGGTTGGAAATAGAAGTATCCAGCTTCATAACCAATTTACCATTATTCTGATTGTACCTTCTATTCTGATTGAATAGCATAGTTGTACTACTTCTTAGGTCTAGATATTCATTCCAAATACTATCTGTCTCTTCTTTTTTTAATGGATATTGCTTGTAATCATCTGCACCAGCCCCATTTAATATGGTATTAAAACCGTAAGGTGTAGTATATGATTTCTGTTTAAGTAAACCTGGCAAAAAAGTATAAGTATAGCCCGGCTCTTTAATAAAATTGAGCTTAATATGATCTGAATTAAACTCCAGCAGATTCTCTGAAAGAGGACCTACCAACAAACTATTACTTGTATTATTTGAGTTGATATATCTTTGATTTTGGCTAAGTCTCGCAGTAGGCATAGTAGAACCTAAAAGATTCAATAGATGTGTATTATCCCCTGCTTTTATAGTTGTTTTGTTTCCATTAAAATTATCTTCAATCCGGATTAGATGTTTTGTTAAATAAGCTGCATCTTCAGCACTGAGTTCATTATTCGAGACTTTAACTTTTGCTTTTGTATTCAATACATCAGCGGCAACACTCAATATAGTTTTTTTCCCTTTTACAAGGCTATATGATGGAAGATCTATAGTATATCCTGCTGTACGCATACTAATATGATGCTCTCCAGCAGGAAGCCTGAAAGCATATCGCTGAATTTGATTAGTCTGACTAAAATATACTGGAATCCAATCTATGTAAAGCACGTGAATTGGAACAATTGCACCATTTTTGACTACAAATGGAGCAATAACAGCATTTTCAGATTCATCAGAATCTTCTTGTATAGTGTATAATTCTTTAGCCTGAGTAAATTTATAATACTCAATAGTATCGAGTTTTAATTCTTTACCCCATTTATCCCAAATAAGCTTCATTTGACCTGATAACCTCAATTCATCAGCTTCAAATTGAGGCTTCTGTTTGCGTTCATAAAATGGTTTATTAAACCATGGAATGTTCACCTGATACCCATTTTTAAACTTAGTCGTGTATGCTAATGCTGAAACGTCTGTTCCAGCTACAGGTTTGTCGTTGATATCTGTAACCTTTACCTGCATATTTACAGTCTGACCGGGATAAACCAAATCTGGAGCTAATAATTTAACATTTAATGAGTTAGGAGAAAAAAACGCACTCCTCTCAATATTCTGTTCCTCTTCTCCCCACAAGTAGTTCAATTTTATATGTGCGGCTTTGGTGCCGTTATGTCTAACTACGGTATCGAGACTACTCCCATATCCTCTAAAAAGGATATTATTCCCTGAAAAAACAGTGTACCAAAAAGGAACCTTGTGAACATTATTTACAGCAATAATTAATGAATCTTTACTTTGTCTGGCTGACATATTTAATTCTGGTCGGAGATCGTCAAAATCAATATATTTCATATAACCATCAGCAGTTTCAACCTTATAACGATCCAGTTTATAGTTCATCTTAATTTTTGCTGGCAACTCAACTATTATAGAATCTTCTTCATTACTAAAAGAATAAATAGACTTCAAGACAGCCCTTTGCTTGATAGATTTCTCTTTTACCAGGTAATCAATGAACAGACTATCTTTTACAAATTCAGTCTTAATTTCCTGATCTTTCCTCGAAAACCTCAAATTCTTATATGCTGTTTTATGCTCATTATTGCTATTTAAAAAGCTAAAAGACATAGAGAAACTAAGGTCGGCCTTAGGGAATATACTATCTGGTAATACCATTTTTGTTTCACCCACAGGGTCTAGTACAACACTGGTTTTCCATAAGGTGTCTTTTATGAAAACATGAGGACCATAATACTTTGATGATGAATTAGTAGTCATAACTACTTCTACGCGGCCGTCTGGTACAGTCAGCTCATTTTCATCAGTAGCTTTCATAAACACGGTAACAGGATTGCCAGGATTATGTTCTTCTTTATCTGTTCTAACGTTAAAACTTATTGATTTTAGTTCATAGTCCTCATACCTAAATTGTCCTTTATATACATCTGCCCAACCCTCTTTTTCAGGTTCTTTTAATGCAATACTATAACTACGGTCTAAAGTTAATTTTAGACTATCTGCCAATACAAAACTGTATTCATAGCCACCCTCATGATATGGATTTAAAGTTGTCAATACAGTTCCCGGAACATTTCCATTTCTTTGCAATTCTACCCTAAGTGGTTTATTCTTTAATGCTTTTCCATTTGCATAAACCAGATAAGCCTTAAATTTAACCGTATCTAAAGGTCTGTACATAGGCTTATTAAAAACCATGTAGCCAGAATATTTTGGTTTAACTACTTTCCCTCTTTGTTGCGGTTTCGGACTAAATATTTTTTTAAAAAATGAAGACTTTCTTGCCGGCCTATATGGTCTGTAAACATCCTGCTCTTCATAATTGAAATAATTATTTACTCCATTGTGATTCACTGCGATCACAGCTAACTTCTTTGCTGATGGAGCTACATATAATTTAGCCTGTTGATTGTACTTTACAATTTTACCTTTTCCAATTTTTACGGATGCATCAGAAACCTCATTTCCTTTCAGATCTGTTACTGTAAATTGAAAATCTTTTCTATTATTTATAAACTGAAGATTTACGTTATTCTCTGCCAGTAGTCTGTATAACAGTTCATTTTTAACTGCTTTTACTTCCAAATAATTACCAAAGGGCAGCTTTCTAGGATAAACGTTGCTTTTTACATTATAAAATGAATCAACTAACGTATGCAAGAAACTATCATCGAGAGAAGATGTAGTTTTAGTTGTCGATGCAATAGAAAAAGCCTCTTTATCAGTTAACTTATAGATATAAGTGTAAGAACCTGCTGTACGGCTATTGGTCAACCTCTTCTGGGCAAAAGTAGCAGTTGTGGTTAATAGAATTATTAGAACAGAGCGTAAAAGATGCTTCATATAAATGTATTTGTAATATAGATGCAAATAATTGTCGATTCCATAAAACTAATACATTTTAAATAAGATGGTATCTATTTAGCTTTTTTTAACAATACTATATTTAGCCAAATCTCTTAATAATCCTAAGTTTATGTGTATAGCGACCTAGTTCTGTATTATAAATCCCTTGATTATCAATAGGGTCAATCCTAACACGTCCTGAAGCATGAATAATTTCACTTGCATTCAACATGATACCTACATGAATAATACGCCCCTCATCATTATCAAAAAAAGCCAGGTCTCCAGCTTTTGCCTCAGGTAAAAAATCAACCGTAGTCCCCTGTTCTCCTTGCTGACGTGCATCACGGAGTATCTTAATGCCATTTAATTTGAACACTACCTGAGTAAGTCCTGAACAGTCAATTCCGAATAATGTTTTTCCTCCCCATAAGTAAGGGGCATTTTTAAAAAACATGGCGGTATCCACTACTTTATCAATTTCAGGAGCTAAAGCTGGTTGTTTAGGGATAAAGCCTACTTCAAAGCATTCATCTCCTAAGTAACAATATCCATTTGAATATAAAGGCAGATTACTTCCTGCAGGAATATAATATTTACTTCCATCGGCAGCTATGATTTCATTGATAGCTTGTGCCGGTGCCAAGAAACATTTTTCATTACATTTTGCGTACTGTTCAGCAGTTAATAAAGCAATCTGTTTTGGATCCAACCATCCTTCGTAGTTATCGTAGGCATTTCTGATCTTCCACCACTTATCAGTTTTTTCAATTATTTCTACATGATCACCAAATAATAACTGAGACATAATCTCTGCTTTATCTGACTGATCTGCCCTTATTGGTGAGACAGCAACTCTGCAAATACCGTATTGTTGTTCCATAATAATAAAATCAATGGTATAAAATTAAACTTTTATGGGCTTAATTCGTTATTTTTATATAGAACATTTATTATTAGCATTAATAGATCAAGCGAATAATTACACTTTTAAACTAACGACATGAACCTTAAAAAGATTTTAATTGCTGTAGACAATAGTACCTGCTCAGAAAAAGCAGCTAAAACAGGATATGAAGTTGCAAAAACATTTGGTGCAGAGGTAGCACTAGTAAATATTATTGAACCTATACCGGCCAATATCAATCCTGATTTAACACTGGCACCTGTTTTTTTAGAATCGTATGATAACAGTGAAGAAAACAGTCATGTACTTTTAAAAGAAATAGAGGCCAAATACAGTCTTGGGATACCAACCACTTACCTCAGTGTAATTGACAGTGCTGCACATGGAATTATTAAGCAATCTGACGAGTGGGGCTCTAACCTAATTGTAATCGGCACTTATGGTCGTACAGGAATTTATCATTTTCTTATGGGGAGTGTAGCCGAACACGTAGCAAGAAAATCTGCATGTCCGGTATTAATTGTACCTAACAAATATGAGGACAAATCATAAAAAAGCCAGTCCTTTATCAAGACTGGCTTTCACAAGTTAATATTTTGAGCTTAGTTTTCCTGATGTAACCAGGCTTTTTTAGCTAGTAATTCCTCTTCTGTTTCACGAACATCTTCATCATCTACACAACAATCTACAGGACATACCGCTGCGCATTGAGGTTCATCATGAAAACCTTTACACTCTGTACATTTATCGGAAACGATATAGTAAACTTCGTCAGATCCTGCTTCCTGAGCAGCTTCCGCATCCATTTCCTTACCTCCAAAATCAATAATACCATTTAAATTGGTACCATCTGAAAATCTCCAGGCTGTGCCTGCATCGTAAATTGCATTATTTGGGCATTCAGGCTCACATGCTCCGCAGTTAATGCATTCGTCTGTTATTTTAATAGCCATGTCTTCGTCTATATCTATTGCTAAGATTACCTTTGCAACAGCAAATATAATACATAAACTTTAAATTCATTGGAAATATGCCAATCCTTAATAGCGAAAAACTAATTATTGCATTAAAAAAACTTAGTGACTTCATGATTGAACCCAGCGATGCGTTCAAAAATCTGGTTTTATCTGCTGCAAATAGCAATGCATGGTTCACCGCAGACGAAGTAAACAGAGCGTTAAATTCCCTTCATAAAATGTTAAATCAACATGATCTTGAAATATGGTTTAAAGACATTAATATAACTGAAACAGCAAAAAAAGTAGGATTGATTTTAGCTGGAAACATCCCTATGGTAGGTTTTCATGATGTAATTGCAGTTCTTGCTACGGGAAATATTGCCCTAATTAAACTTTCATCAACAGATGATAAACTGGTGCCGGCCCTACTTCAGGAATTGGTTAAAATTGAACCTTTACTAGCCAATCACATTGTATATGTAGATCGCTTAAAAGATTTTGATGCAGTAATTGCTACAGGCAGTAATAATACTTCCAGATATTTTGATTTTTATTTTGGTAAAGGACCAAACATCATCCGTAAAAACAGAAATAGCGTTGCTGTAATTACCGGAGATGAGACTTCGGAAGAGTTGGGGCTGTTAGGTCATGACATATTTGATTACTTTGGTTTAGGGTGTAGAAACGTTTCTAAATTATATATACCAGAAGATTACGACATCAAAAACTTTTTTGAACCTATTGAAAAGTTTAATGACATCATCAACCATTTCAAATACAACAATAACTACGACTACAACAAATCCATTTACTTGGTAAATCTTAAGCATCATTACGACAATGGCTTTTTATTGTTAACAGAAGGCGATAGTCTTTCTTCTCCTTTAGCGGTATTGTATTATGAAACCTATACGAATATAGAACAGGTTGAAGAGATTCTTAAAAGTAAAGCAGATGACATTCAGTGTGTGGTAAGTAAAGCCCCACTTAAACTAAAGACTCCTGTATTAGGTTTTGGACAAAGCCAAAATCCAAAACTGTGGGACTATGCTGATAATGTAAACACTATAAATTTTTTAAGCAAGCTCTAAATTCACTCACAGGATCATTATCAGGGATCAGATAAATAGGTCTCATGTCTTATTTTCTCATTTTGAAATACTATTTTTGAACGATGTATGTTATAAAAGTAAAAGGCATTGCCAAAATTCCGGATTATGTACAATTAAGGGACGACAAATTTACCTTATTGGCTTATTTCAGAGTAGACAGACCAGATAAGTCATTAGACAAATTAGGTTTGAGCGATAAGTTGACATACATTATGAATTTTGTAAACGATTTGCCTTTTGGACAAATTGCTAAATTAGATATCTAGACCATGACAGGAAGCACAGTTATAAATTTAAAAAACGTAGATGTATTTCAACAAAAGCATCTGGTTTTGTCGAACGTAAATTTGAATATAGACAAAGGAGAATTCGTTTTTTTAATCGGACAAACAGGTTCCGGAAAAAGTAGTTTGCTTAAAATTATTTATGGCGACCTTCACATTGGTAATGGTGACGGACAGGTAGCTGGTTTTGATTTAAAAAAGTTGAGCATTAAAGAAGTACCTTTCTTACGCAGAAAACTGGGTATTGTATTCCAGGATTTCCAATTGCTAACTGATAGAACGGTTGAAAAGAATCTGGAATTTGTACTTAAGGCAACTGGCTGGACAGACAAGGACTTGATTAATGAGCGGATTAAAGATGTACTTGAAAAAGTTGGCCTACGTTCAAAAATAAAAAAGATGCCTCATGAGTTATCAGGTGGAGAGCAGCAACGTGTGGTAATTGCGCGTGCCCTATTAAACAACCCGGAAATTATCCTTGCAGATGAACCAACAGGTAACTTAGATCCGGATACTTCTGAAGAAATTGTAATGTTGTTAAAGCAAATCAGTCAGAGTGGAACTGCCGTTTTAATGGCAACTCACGATTACCATATCATCAGAACATTCCCTTCAAGAATCATTAAATGTGAAACAGGAATTGTTCATGAAGACGCGCAGATTGTTTAATATAATTTTCTGACAAAATTTTCTCATTCGGCCATTCTGTTAGTTGTTTTTTAATTAAAACTGACAGCATGACGGATATTGCGTATTGGCAAAGCTTTTGAGTTCATAATCAAAAATTCTACTATACTATGTTTAGCAAGAAGAAAAAAAACAATAATCAAGATACAACTATGCAAAATCAAGACCCTGCAGCAGAAATCAATGCTGAAGATCAATTGATACATGATACAGAGGAGACAAATACTGAAGCTCCTGAATTGAATGAAGAAGCTACACCTGAGCTCTCTGTAGAAGAAAAATTACAACAAGAGAATGCCGCTTTAAATGACAAATATTTAAGATTATTTGCAGAATTCGACAACTATAAACGTCGCACACAAAAAGAGCGTATAGAATTACTGCAAACTGCTGGCAAAGACGTTATAACCTCTCTATTACCTGTATTGGATGATTTTGACAGAGCTAACAAAGCTATGGAAAGTGCTACTGATATCGCTTCGATCAACGAAGGTGTAAATCTGATACATACTAAATTAAAAAATACCCTGGCCCAAAAAGGTCTTAAAGAGATAGAAAGTAGCAATACTGTTTTTGATACTGACAACCATGAAGCTATTACTAAAATACCTGCGCCTACAGAGGATCTAAAAGGAAAAGTAGTAGACACACTGGAAAAAGGATATACTTTAAATGACAAAGTGATACGCTTTGCCAAGGTAGTAGTAGGTAGTTAATATTTTATGAGCAAAAGAGATTATTATGACGTGCTTGGGGTATCCAGAAGCACATCGGCTGACGAAATTAAAAAGGCTTATCGCAAATTAGCCATTAAGTATCACCCGGATAAAAACCCGGATGATAAAGCGGCTGAAGAGAAGTTTAAAGAAGCAGCTGAGGCTTATGAGATTCTAAGTAACCCTGAAAAGAAACAACGTTATGATCATTACGGTCATGCTGGCGTAGGCGGTGCATCAGGTGGCGGTGGCTATGGCGGTGGCGGCATGAACATGGAGGATATCTTTAGCCAATTTGGTGATATCTTTGGTGGCGGCGGCGGCAGCCCTTTCGAAAGTTTCTTTGGTGGTCAGCAATCACGTGGTGGTAGAAGAGTATCAAAAGGTAGCAATCTGCGGATCAAAGTAAAACTTACGCTCGAAGAAATTGCCAATGGCACCGAGAAAAAAATAAAAGTAAATAAACAGATTGTCTGCAAAACTTGTGATGGTAGCGGTGCTAAAGACCGTTCGTCAGTAAGTACTTGTAAAACATGTGGCGGTAGTGGAGCGGTACGCAGAGTAACCAATACTATACTGGGACAAATGCAAACGACTTCTACCTGCCCTACTTGTAATGGAAGTGGTTCTCAGATCACAGCTAAGTGTGGTTCATGCCATGGTGAAGGTGTTGTTAGAGGGGAAGAAACGATTACGATCAATATACCTGCTGGTGTAAGTGATGGAATGCAATTGAGCATGAGTGGAAAAGGTAATGCTGCTCCTAACGGAGGTGTTCCTGGAGACCTGATCATCCTGATAGAAGAAATTCCACATGAAACCTTAAAACGCGAAGGAAACAACGTGGTTTATGATTTACATGTTTCTATTATAGATGCAGCGCTAGGTTATAGTGCAGAGGTACCTACCATTGATGGCAAAGCAAAAATTAAGATTGAACCAGGTACCCAAAGCGGTAAATTACTACGCCTTAAAGGCAAAGGTATTCCTGAAATCAATTCTTATCACCGCGGAGATGAAATTATCCATGTAAATATATGGACACCAAAAGCCTTAAGTGCTGAGGAAAGAGGAATCTTGGAAAGACTTAGAGAGTCTCCAAACTTCAAACCTCAACCAGGTAAGAATGACAAGAGCTTCTTCGAAAAAATGAAAGAATATTTTGAATAATTAATTAAATACTCCGAAGGCCCGCTTAATGCGGGCTTTTTTTTTTAGAAAAAGTATTTAATAGCTTTATACCCATAAATAAATAGCATGAAAGCAGCCGTTATAGACCTTGGTACAAACACTTTTCACTTAATCATTGCCGAGCTGTCTAACAACAGTATAAACATCCTATTCAAAACAAATGAACCTGTAAGGTTAGGGGAAGGAAGAATCAATGATAATATGATTATTCCGGAAGCTTTTGAAAGAGGAATAAATACCCTTAAAAATTTCAGAAAAGAAATTGACCTGCATAACATTGATGTTGTTAAAGCTGTGGCTACATCAGCTATACGTAGTGCTGCTAACGGTACCGACTTCATAAGTTCTGCGGAAAAAGATGCGGGAATCACAATTAATATCGCCACAGGCGACGAAGAAGCCGATTATATCTTTAATGGTGTTAAAGCAACAGGTAGTATAAAAGGTATGACCTTGATTATGGATATTGGTGGAGGAAGTACCGAATTCATAATTTGCAATGGGGATACTTTATTCTGGAAAAAGAGTTACAATATAGGTGCAGCACGACTTATGCAAGCTTATTTTAAATCCGATCCAATAAGTAATCATGATCAGACCTCCATCAACAAACACCTGGATGCAGAGCTGAATGATCTAATTGCTGCATGCGCACTATATCAACCAGAGCACATGATAGGCTCTGCAGGAGCATTTGAAACCTTTGCATCTATGATTTACCCTGAGGAAGATATCAAAGCCCTTAGGTCTGCTCCCATCGATTTATCAAAATATCAGGGCCTGGCAAGAAATCTAATATCTTCGACACATGACGAAAGAGTTCTAATGCCAAACCTCATAAAACTAAGGGTAGATATGATCGTAATTGCTGCATTAATCACCAATTATGTAATCACTAACTGCAAAATCAAACAACTAAGTTTGTCTACCTATGATTTAAAAATGGGGGTATTGTATCAATTGAGCGTTTAAAAACTCAGCAAAGCTTTGTATAATTTTTCAGTTGGCAATCCCATCACATTGGTATAAGAACCAATCATCCTTTCAACAGCAACTAATCCAATCCAATCCTGAACACCATAAGAACCAGCCTTATCGTAAGGATTGTTATTCTGGATGTAATAGTGTATTTGTGCTGGTGTAAGCTCATTAAAGAACACCTCAGTTACATCATAAAAAGATTGAATTTTATCATTGTATGCAATGCTTACTCCTGTATACACCTGATGGTTGGTTCCAGATAATTTACCCAACATTTCTGCAGCGTGATGTGCATCTTCAGGTTTACCAAGTATTTCCTTTTGATAAGCCACAATTGTATCTGCGGTAATCACTATACTATCCTTACGCTCTTCTGCAAAAGCAGCAGCTTTTTTTTCAGCGATATAAACTGCAATTTCTGCTGGCAATAGGTTTTCAGGATAACTTTCATCAACTTCCTTTAATACTACTTTAAAATCAAGGTCCATTAACTTCAAAAGTTCTTGTCTGCGGGGAGATTTTGAGGCGAGTATTATAGGCAGCTTTTGTATATACATGTTTAATTGTTTATGGGCAAAAATAACAAAAGCGACCGTAAGGTCGCCTTTATTATTTTTTTATTTGATTTGAGTTATTGTTTTACTTCAGCCGGAGCACCTTTACCAGCTCCTTTTTCACCTTTCTTTTTCATATTTTCTTTTCTTTCAGCCTGCCAGGTCTCATAAGCTTTTTTCTGATCTTCGTTTAACAAAGCAATTATTTTTGCATTGTTCTCTTCATTCATCGCTTTCATTTTCGACCTCATACCTGCTTTATCACCATTACTCTCAGCTTTAGCCTTAGTCATTGCTGCTGCCTGATCTAAATAAATGGTTTTTACCTGGGCTTTCTGATCTTCAGTAAGATTTAACTTCTTAGTCAACTGTGCAGCATTTCTTTCTGCTCTTTCTTCTGGTGTCGGCATTTGACGATCACCGGCCTGCGCGTTTGCAAATGTTACTGCACTGAATAACAATCCGCAAATAATCATTAATTTTTTCATAGTCTATCCTTTAAGGTTATAGCTCTCGTAAGCTCTGATGTTAGAGAAGCGAATACCTAATTAGGTTTAACCTAAATTAGTAACATGATTGTTACAAGAATAGGAATCGTGATTATTTGCCGGAATCGGCAGCAGATGGGTTTTCATCAAACCAATTTGTTTGTACTTTAAGTACCTTTTCTATCACATCTCTAACTGCTGTTTTTCCACCAGCATAAGGTGATATATATTGAGAGAGGGCTTTAATTTCAGGAGCTGCATCTGCCGGGCAGGTTGCAATACCTACCAACTCCATTACTTTAAGATCAGGAATATCATCTCCCATGAAAAGAACTTCAGAGGCACTAAGTTTATATTGTTCAACAAAGCTATTATATACTGCAACCTTATCAGAAACACCTAGAAAAACATTGGTGATACCAAGGCCTTCAAATCGTTTTTCCATAGCAGTACCCTTACCCCCTGAAATGATGCAAACATGATAACCTTTTTTAACAGCAAGCTGCAATGCATATCCATCTTTGATATTAAAAGTCCGTAAAAACTCACCAGAATCAGACGCGATGATATCACCGTTAGTCAATACGCCATCAATATCAAAGATGAAGGTTGTAATATGTTTTAGCTGTTCAAGAAACATTCACTAATCCTGGTTATCTCTCCATTCATAAACCCAGGCCGACTGGATTTGTTCCAGATGTCCTTCATTACTTTCTTCTTTAGTACCTTTAAAGTTAGGTAGGGCTAATACCCATTCTAACAGCTCAGTGAACCTGATCCTGTAGATCTTACCTTCATTAAAATCATCACCAAATTTCTCATATAATTCCTGAGCGATATCCTCATGATCATTCCAATATATTGGCAGGGCAAACTTATCCATATTTTAATTTATTAAATTTTATAATTAATGGCCTAAAAATTCAGACTGATCTGGGATGGTAACTTCAATATCACCAGCGCTTACTACACACTGACAACCTAAACGGGAAGTAATTCTTGGACGAACTGCTCTGTCAATAAAATCTTCTTCTTTGTCAGATATTTCCTGGATGTTATCCATTCCCTTAGTCACATATACATGACAGGTACTACAACCGCATACTCCACCGCAGTTATGCTGTAATTCTATTCCATGATCAAGGCAGACATCCAATACAGACTCTCCGCCGGCAATAGGTAGTTCAACTGATTCTTTTCCTTGTTCTTCGAAATTTATCTTTAATTTAAAAATACTCATAATATGGTTCAAAAATAAGCACCAAAAACGGCAATTACATTATTAATGCGTTTTTTTAATGCTATTACTTAAAATTTTATAGATTTCCTGCATGTGAGGCATTTTCTTCAGGAGCTCTTCGTGTTTTAATATTGTCTTTTTATCATTTCTTGCTGCTGGTCCAGTTTGTACATCGGCTGGTATAGCATCTTGAACTTTCCCTGCTGTTTCCATAATTAATGGTCTCAGTATTTCAAAATCAAGGTTATTCTTTTGAAGCATTTGATAACTCAGTTGGTACATATGATTCACAAAATTACATGCAAATACTCCTGCCACATGCAGTATTGCCCGTTGCTTGCTATCTACCTCATAAATCAAAGGACTAAGCTTCATAGCAGCCAGCTGCAACAAGCTCATGTTTTCATCTGTGTTAGCTTCTAAACATAAAGGAACCCTGATAAAATCTAATGGCTGTGATTTAGAAAAAGTTTGTAAAGGATAGAACACGCCATACTGCTGATGGTTTTGCAATACATCCATACTGGTTGCACCAGAGGTATGAACTACCAAACCATTAACATTTTTTAATGCTTTTGATACTTTTTCTATGGCATCATCTTTTACAGCAATCAGGTATAAATCGGCTGAATCATCTATATCTTTTAAATCAGAAACAGCCTGAGCTTCCGTCTTATTTGCTAATTCTCTTGCATTTTCGAAGTCTCTGCTCCATACTTGTGCAATATCAGCACCGTTATCTTTAAAAGCATTAGCCATGTGTGTGGCTACATTACCAGAACCTAAACAAACAATTTTCATAGGGATACAATTATTATTTTATGGTTATAAAAAGCAGCGGTAAATTAAGCTGCTTTAACTTCTTTTTGTCTTCTAAAGATAGAAATAACAAATCCAATAACCATTACAATTGTACCTACCCAATAAAGATTGATATATGGGAATTCGATTGATTTAAATACCACCCAATCTTTCGCCTGTTGTGGTTTTTCATAAACCTGCAATTCAACTTTTTGTTGTTCAGGTAATACTTTCGTAAACCTCAGTCTTAAACCTAATTCGTCGATATTACGTGCAAAATCAAATGTATTATTTCCTTTGATCAGGAAGATAGGCTCAGTTTTATAAATCTTACCATTCACATCAACCTCAATCGGTAAACCTACCGCTAAGTCGCCCGGAGCCAATATAAGGCTTTTCGCTTTTGGCTGGTTATTCAATCCTTTAACTGTAAGTACTCCGCTACTAGTGTGTAGTGTATCTCCAGCTGCTACATTTACAATTCTTGGCGCCTTATAATTTTCTTCTTCAGTATGTCCTTCATGATTGTGATCATGATCTTCTTTTTTCTCAGGAGCACTGGTAATGTGTGTATAAATGTCGTAAGTAAGGTAATGTTTGGTATCAGGAGAAGCAATCAATCCCATTTTCTCATTTACCTGTACATGCGGATTTAATTCAAAATCTTCTTTTAACTTCCCGGTTTTCTCATCATACACTTTAAAATTAAGCTTATAAAATGTATTTGGTTTAACTGTGGTATCGCTAACATATGTTACGGTATAACGGCCCATCTTTTTAGGCTCATTTTTGTACAAAACAATATTTTCACCTGGTTTTTCAACCTTTTCAAAATCTTTTACCGGAATGAAGTTACTTACATTCAGTGAAATTGGTCTGTTTGTAGCAGCAGCAACAAGTGCTCCTAGCAACAATAAAGCAAATCCTATGTGCGAAACAGCTGCACCAACCAGCTTACGTTTTCCACCAAAGGCTTGTGCTAATATCCTGGCATTAGATATAACCGCAAATACACAGCTAAATGT
Organism: Pedobacter sp.; assembly: GCF_041645105.1. GTDB lineage: Bacteria > Bacteroidota > Bacteroidia > Sphingobacteriales > Sphingobacteriaceae > Pedobacter. The sequence continues at coordinate 27,025 of NZ_JBAZQQ010000010.1, read as the reverse complement.
AAGCAGGATATACATCAGGTTATGATATACATTTGTGATATAAACAAAAGCACCTGTAATTACAATAGAGAAAACAATAGAAGCAATTAGGCTGCTGTAGAATTTCTTTGCGTCAGTTCTCTTGTATTTCATGAACTGTGCGAAACCAGATATAATGGTTACCAGAATAGCAAATGGTGCCTGCCATTGGTTGTAATATTTAATCGCATCAATTGGTGGAGCGAATTTGGTTCCAAAAGCCTGGTTAAATACAGGAACAGAAGTAGAAAAGATCACCTGAATACAAGCAACTGTAATTACCAATGCACCAATAAACATCCAGAATTCTCTTGAATAAGTCTCTTCATCTTTATTTGTGATTGGTAATTCTTTCCATCTGATAATTAACAGTATAGTTGGAATAGACAAGAAAACTACATTATAAAGAATCAGGTGCCAGAACATTCCCAAATCAGTGAATGAGTGTACTGATGTTTCACCCAATACACCACTTCTGGTTAAGAAAGAAGCATAAAGCACTAATACAAAGCTAATACACACCAATACTATCGCCGTAAAAAAGGCATGTCCTGTATTCTTGAACGCAATCATTACGTGCACACCGGCAATTAAAGTTAACCAAGGAATAATAGAAGCATTTTCAACCGGATCCCATGCCCAGAAACCACCAAAGTTCAGGGCTTCATATGCCCAGAACGAGCCCATGATAATTCCTGTACCTAAAATCATTACAGCAAACAGTGCCCAAGGCATTGCAGGTTTGATCCACTCCTTATAACGTTTTTGCCATAACCCTGCTACTGCATAAGCAAATGGTACGATCATAGCCGCAAAACCAAGGAATAAGGTTGGTGGGTGAATTACCATCCAATAGTTTTGAAGTAGCGGATTCAATCCCCTACCATCAGTAATAAATTTAAGGTAGTTTTTATAGTTTTCAGGGTCAGCAAATACTGCTGGCGCCATTTCTTTTAAATTTACAGCATCTCTTAACAGAATAAATGGAGAGCTACCTAAGCGCTCACCAAAAATCTCAACACCAAGCAGCATTGATGTCAGGAACACTTGCGAGAACCCAACGACAGTCATCACACTATTTTCCCATGATTTCGCTTTCCAGATTAAAATAATCCCTAGCAATGCCTGCCAGAATGCCCATAGCCAAAAACTTCCTTCCTGCCCCTCCCAAAAAGCGGATACTATATAATATACCGGAAGTTCTTTTGAGGAGTGTGAATAAACGTAGTAGTATTCGTTATAGTGATTTAAAATCAAATAAAACAATGTAGTTCCGATACCTAAAATACTTACACCATTTAGCAAGTATGCAATACGACCAATACGAGTCCAAGAATGATCCCCAAGTTCTTTATTCCGGGTAGCAAAGAAATAAGCTATAGTTGATAATAAAGAAGCGGCAAATGCCAAAACAATAAAAAACTGGCCGATTTTACCGGGAAGGAGGTTCTCTCCAATAAACTGTATATCCATTAAATTTAGTTGTATTTTTCTACTATACCATCCTTATTCACTTCTACAAGTTCATCGTTGTATTTGGATGGGCATTTCATCAGGATCTTGGAGGCGTAAAAAGTATTGTTATCCATTTTACCAATCAACACCAATTTTTCTGAGCGCTCGAAATCCTGGGGCTTGGTTCCTGCGTATACTACTTTATTCACTTTCCCTTTTTCGTCTTTCATAAAAAACTCAAAGCGATTAGCATCTTTTAAGGCATCATAATGTGTACCCTTATCTTTTTCCCAATAGCCCATTACATGAAATTCTTTTGGATCTTTCGCCGCTTCACTAAAGGTCGAATAGGTATTTGTATCAGCGTTAAGGCTTACTAAAAAACCTACGCATAATGCTATTGTTATCAAACCAATAATTGCACTTTTTCTCATGGACTATAAAAAATTAAAAAAGAAACTCCACAAAGATAAAAAATATAAGGAGCCAAAACCTTTCGTAACCATTCAAAACGCGATGATGACAGTTTATTGATAGTTCTCTGACAAAAGCATAAAAAAACCGCGACACCAAAAAGGCATCGCGGCTCATTTAAATTCATGAATGGCTTAAGGCCAAACGCCCAAATTCATATATGATACTGCAATCTTATCAATAGAACCAACAAAAGCTGCTGTTCTTAATGTTTTAACTCCAGGCTTATTCTTTAAAGTCTCTCTGATCTCATGGTAAGAATGAATCATCGTATCTTCCAGACCTGAATTTACCAGTTCCATCTCAGAGGCGCCTTTAACAATCATTAAACGATGCTCAGCAGGAATACTTTTTCCAGTCAGACTCTCCAGTGTATTGATCAGATTAGCATTTGAATTTTCAGCATAACGATTTTCCATACGACCAAAAGCAACGTGCGATAGGTTCTTCAACCATTCGAAATAAGAAACCGTAACACCACCGGCATTACAGTACATATCTGGAATAATAATACCACCCATTTCTGTATAAATTACTTCTGCATCAGGAGTACAGGGTCCGTTAGCGCCTTCAGCAATAATCTTCGCTTTGATGTTTCTAATATTATGCACGGTAATCTGGTTTTCAAGAGCTGCAGGAACAAGAATATCACATGGTTGTTCTAATCCTTCCATAGAGTTCTTGAACTCAGTAGCACCAGGGAAACCTAAAATTGAACCAGTTAATTTACGATGTGCAAATACTTCGTCGATATTGAAACCATTCTCGTTATAAATTGCGCCTTCATACTCACAAAGACCAACTACCGTTGCCCCAAACTCAGCAAGGAATTTAGCAGCATGGTATCCCACATTACCTAACCCTTGTACAATTACACGCTTATCACCTAAACCAGCCGTTAGACCAATTTTCGCCATATCTTCTGCAACGTTTACACATTCTTTTACTGCATAAGCAACACCACGACCAGTAGCTTCTTTACGTCCACGTATACCATGTAAAGCGATTGGCTTACCTGTAACGCAACCAAGAGCATCCAGCTGCCCAGGATTCATGGTCATATAAGTATCAGCGATCCAGCTCATTTCACGTTCCCCAGTTCCATAATCAGGAGCAGGAACATCAATACCAGGACCAATAAAGTTCTTTTTAATTAATTCTGTAGTATACCGACGGGTAATATTCTCCAACTCGCCAATGGTGTAATTCTTAGGGTTTATACAGATCCCTCCTTTTGCACCACCAAACGGCACATTTACAATCGCACACTTATAAGTCATTAACGCTGCAAGTGCCATTACTTCATCCTCATTTACCATATCGCTGTAACGTATACCACCCTTTGTAGGGTTCATATGTTGCGAGTGTTCTACACGCCATGCATCAATAACCTCGAAGCCATTACCCCTGCGAATTGGGAATTGGAAACGGTACACACTGTTACAAGCTTTAATTTGAGTCAATAAGCCCTCTGGATGAGAGGTAAATTGTGCGGCACTGTCAAAATTCTTACAGACATCTGCAAAGAAATTTGTCTCATTTGCTGTATTAGCCATTATTTGTTTTTTATGAATTATGAAATAAGTCTCAATTATGAGTACAAAATTGCACTAAAAAAAACGATTAATACAAATGCAAAATCACTTAGTGTACCTGTCACACTAAACCAAAAAAGAGGCAAAAACAGGCATTAAACGATTTAAAATTAGTTTTTACCTGAAGATTTTTGTTCTAATTTTTTTAATCTTTTTTCGATTGTGAACAGAAAGAATAGTAGTCCCAATAGAATTAAAACAATACATGCAACAACAACATATATTTTACCTGAAGCATATATACTATCAGTGATGGAAGAACCTCCATCTTGTGCAAACAATTGAAGGGATAATACCAACATTAAAAAGGTAACGTAAAATTTCTTCATGACTATAATATATTCTTTTTTTCTAATGTACGTACTCTATATAAAATTGTATAAATCCAATATCCTATTAAGATCCAACCTAAGCAGGCAGGATAAAATACTGCGCGCATACGACTATCAAGGTCATAAGCATTGAATCCAGGATTACCGCCATTCCCCGGGTGTAAAGAATCAGCTAAACGTGGTAAAACAAAAAGCAACACCACCATCATTGGGAAAGCAAATATGTTATATATAGCGGATATTTTAGCTCTTTTTTGCTCTTCATCTATTGCATTACGCAAAACCAAATAAGCAAAATACAATAATAAAGCAATTGCGGCGAAATTCTGTTTAACATCAAAACTCCATGCTTGTCCCCAGGTAAATTTTGCCCATATCGCACCAGTTACAATTCCGAGTATGCCATAAATTACACCAACATTAACACTTTCAACTGCTTTAAGGTCATGTTCTGGATTACTATTGCTTAAAAACTTGATACTGTGATATACAGATACACTAAACAATACAATCATTCCAAACCACATAGGAACGTGGAAATATAGATTCCTAATGCTCTCATACAAAATAGGAAGTTCAGGTACACCAGATAAAAGACCGGCAATGGTTGAGTAAATAACCAATACGGCTCCTAAAATTTTCCACCAATTCTTATACATTATACAGGTTTAATTTCGGACAAAGGTAATAAGTACCTCCTGTATTTCCATCATAAAGATGTAAATGAAACTGCTTTTTATAGTTTTAAGCGTATACGTCACTTTTCAAGAAGATTTCCGATAATCGACTGGTATCCATTATTAACGCTTCACAGTTAGTTAAACGATTGGCACAAACAGCCATTGGATAATACATCAAAACAAACTATTATTGTAATAGACAATCAGCCTATATCATTCATGACTCGATTCCATATTCTTTTATTCCTCTCTTTGATCATATCAGTCCTTTCCAACGGATGCGGCAACCAAAGCCAAAATACAGAGGTTCAGAATTTTGAAACTAAGGAAGATTCTTTTAACAGAAAACCCGAACGGCTTATTTTCACCAAACATGGTAAATGCAGAATGAATTGCCGTTCTATTGACTCTTTAGAAGTAGATGAGATACTTAAAAAAGGTCATATTAATTATGTTAAAAGTGATACTTCTTCTAACAATCCATGTCGAAAAAAATATGCTTTGGAAGGAACAACCAGGGATAATCAGCTGGTGAGAATTATCTTTTCACCCTGCAACGACACCCAAACTGTAGTAACTGTAATTGATATGGATACGGATTGGGATTGCGATTGTAAGTGATACAATTTTATAGAGGACTTTAAATGTAACTTTCACAACACAACTGCGTCTAAAATTAAATTAACACCTGCTCATGGCGACAATAAGTAAAACCTTGTTAATAGGAATTCTGCTTGGAACAACTCCTCCACTAATTATCTCTTGCAACATTACTGAAAAGGAAAGTATTCCTATACAGGATAAAAACGGAAAGAATGCAGATAAAATGACCTCGACAATGATTTCTGTGTTTAAAGATATAGTACCTATTGATAGTACTAATGTTGTAATGTACCCCTTAACTTTAAAGGCTTCAGAAAAAGATACTGAATCACTAAAACGTTATTCTTCGGGATCAGATACTGGTCCTTACTGGAACATTGCATTTTACGATATCAAAACCGAAAAATCTAATTTGTTAGTTTCAGACAGAATAATACTCATTAACTCATTTCAGACACTTAAAAATTTAATGGTTTACAACGCCACATCTGAAGATTACAACGCAGATGGCAGACTTGACCGTAAAGACCCCACTTACCTTTTTACCTCAGACCAAACTGGAAAAAATCTTAAACAGATCACTCCAAGTAATATGGATATTAATAGCTTTCGAACTATTAATCATTCTGGAACTATCCTGATTCAAGCGATGACAGACTCAAATCGTGACAAGAAGTTTGACGAAAATGATGAGATAGTACCTATGATATTTGACGCTGAAAAAATGGATGTAGCAAAAGCGGTATTCTCCTCTTCTTTTAAAGCAGAATTAAATAAAACCTTAAATAAGTTATACTAAGTAATATTCTGATAGAAGTATGAATTGCCAAAAAGCCTACATTATAGTTATCTTGATCAGTCTTGTCATGAGTATTGAATTCTCCAGTTGTTCGATGAATACAGCAGTTAATAGTTCAAATGTTATTGAAGCTCAAGTCAAGCGACCTCCACTTACAGTAGAAACAATAGATGGTACCCCAGATTCATTACTGGTTCAGCTAGTGTTTGACCATATCTCGAATACTTTGCCAACAAATCCAGATCAGGAATTAGCTAGTGTCCTGTCACTAACTAAGCCACAACAAGCAATCTATATTATCTGGTGGTTAGAAGCTGAAGTAAATAATGGCGGCTTCAATCAATACTATTATAATTCAAGCGGACAGTTTGCTAAGCTGGCTCCTAATGTATTGAGACTCGTTGGCGCAAATAAGTTTGCTGAGTTAACTCAAACTGCAAATAATGTGTTTGAAAAAGAAAAGGAACAAATAACTAAGGATCAAAATGGAACCTCAGAAGGTTTTAGTAAATCATATGACAATAATCCCTTAGAAAAATTTGACAATCAGTTTTATGCACTTAAAGAACCATTAATGGAATTGCAAGTCGCTTTTATAAGAAAAAACAAGAAAGATTTCGTTACACCTCAGTGATCACAACATTATCTTGTTGAACCAAACAACAAACTGTAGAAAAGTACCACAATCTAAAAACACACAAAAAAAACACAATTCACTGACAACCAACTGCATGCCAAAAAACCGTTATTCCGGCACGGTTATCAAACCTATCCTATTCATAATTAACAAGAATATTAATTGATTAAAACGAATATTATGAAAAAGATCATCTTATCAGCAGCATTTTTAGCCGTAGCAGGATTAACATCAGTAAAAGCAAGCGAAATTAAAAACCCAATTAACATTGCGGTATACCAAGATAGTACTACAAAGGTTCCGGTTGAATTAAAAGACCTTCCAGAGCCAGTAAAAGCAGTTTTAAAATCTGAAGAAGCTAAAGAACTTACTCCAGTAGCAGCATTCCTGGTAACCAATGCAGATAAAACTCAATACTATCAAATTGATGTTAAAAAAGGAGAAGAAACAGGATCCATAAAGATTGATAAAGATGGTAAAATAGTTCAGTAAACTAACTACCTATGAAATAAACAGAAAGGTCGGATAATTATCCGACTTTTTTGTTTAAAAACTTATTAAGTAATCTAAATTACTTTTTAGTGATAACATCTACTACAACCGGGAAATGATCAGAAGGAAACTTTCCTCCAGAATTATCAGTTAAAACACCATATTTTAAGGCTTCAAATTGTTTAGTTATAAAGATATGATCTATCCGAGCATCTGATTTCTTAGTGATATTAAAACTATTTGATGTTCCGTTTGGTTCGTATTTAAATTTAGATACCTCATAGGAATCAAAAAGCTTATTAAAAGTTTTGATGTAGGCAAAATTCTCATCTCTCTGATCGAAATTAAAATCACCAACAACCGCAACAGCATTATTACCAGCAATTTGGTCAATTTTTTCTATAATTAACTTTGCACTATTTTTACGAGCCTGTACTCCGACATGATCAAAATGGGTATTAAAGAAATAAAATTTAAAATTCTGTTTGATATCTGTTAACTCTACCCAAGAGCAACCTCTCGGATGCTTCGCATCCCAGCCTTTTCCTTCTACACCTGGAGTAGCAGATAGCCAAAAATGCCCGCTTTTTTGAAGGTTAAATTTTACTTTTTTATAAAATATAGCCGATGTATTTAAACCATTATTTTTATTTTCTGCTATAATTCCATAACCAGGAAGTGCTTTTTCTAAATCAGACAGTTGTTCTTCACTTGCTTCCTGAACTCCAAAAACATCAAAATCATGAAACTGAATTAAAGGTATAACGAGCCCTACTCTATCTTTCCACATATTCACTGGAACATCTCTAGCTAATATCCCTCTAATATTATAAGTGGCTAATCGGATACTTTGTGCCATTAACTGATTCGATCCAATAATTAGGATCAATATAAAAAGAACTCTTCTCATCTATTTTAGTATATTTTTTTTTCTGGTGGCTTATTTATTCTTTAAATTTTAAGCTAATTTTTATAAACTGAAAAATCATCGAAGCTTAATCTTCCATTTTCAATAGTAGGGTCGTCTTTTCCGTTGCCCAATGGCAATTTTACAATTCTAAAGCGAACATTCCCTGAAATATTCAAAGGAAAAGATAATCCATGTTTAGTCTTGCTATTCACCACCACATCTTTTCCAGATTGAATCCAGTTTTTTCCTTTATCAGTAGAATATTCTAATTTAAAAGCACCCTTCTTATCTGCCTTAGCCCCATAAGAACTAAACCAAACCGTAACTTTAGAAGCACCTTGCATTAGATCAAAATTCATCTGTGCATATAATGGTTCTGTATTATTTGCTGCCATTCTAAGAGCAAAACTTCCACTTGTCGGTCTATCGTTAACAACGAATGAATCTATAGAAACTCCATTGAACTCCCATTTACCAGAAGAAAGATCTACCATTTTTTTTGCTATACCTTTTTGTTCTCCGGAGCTTTCAAAACTTTCAGGAAAGTTTTCATACAATGCTCCCTTTTGAGCTTTTGCATTAATAGTGTTTATAGTAATTAGCATAAACACTATTAATTGTACTTTTAAAAGGCATTTAATCATCGTCTGTTTTATTAATTCTTATTTATGACCCTATCTTCTTTGATATTGATCTTCTCAAATTTATAGCTTTAACCCCAATAACAATAATATATGAGAGATTTGTCTTCACTACATTAATTCATTAAATTTGATATTATGATCAGAAAAGAAAAGCAGGACGAGATTAAAGAGAGTAAAACTACCGTTTTCTGGGACACGATTTTAAAAGAAAAAATCAAACCAGAGGATTCTAACTCGGTTGAAAATTATGTAGAAAAAACTATAGTTAAAGAAACGCCTGAAAACAAAGAGATAAAAAAGGAAGACAGACCAATATAAGTACTATCTCCGGCAGATACTATATAAAAGTAATACCTTTTAGAATACGTTCAAGATAAACTTTTGCTTTCTCATCAACTCCAGGATCAAATTGTATCCATCCACTCACTTTAGAGGTCTTGTCCTTATTTGTTATATAAAATTGGCATGATACATATTCACTATACTTTACCTGCCAAGCCCATACATTCATTCCTATAGGAACCTTCACATGCAGATCTTCTCCTATAGGCTTATTTTCTGACCCCCAACCTCTATTTTTTCTTGAAAAATTAATATCCTCTAAACATTTAGTTGGGAGTTGTTTCTTTTTAGATGGCCAGATACTCAGAAAAATATTTTCATACTGGTATTCTCCCCCTTTGACCAATTCAATCGTCCCATCAGATTGGGGTACCGTCATTGGTTTATTTACCAATACTGTTCCTCTTGGCAACTTTATTTTTACGATGTCAGTATTTATACTAATTTGAGCTAGAGCTGATAAACTACTAATAAAAACAGCTAAAAAGATGTATATTTTTTTCATTTTTAATCAAAAATTAGCTGTCCTATACTAGCTTAAAACCTAATGGACAATAAGTATTAGTGAGACTTCCAGATTTTAAATTTATTCTCGTTTGTTCCGTCGATTGCACGAATGACAAGAAGTAGGTGATCCTCCCTTTGAGGAAAATATTTATCAATGATAAATTGAGTTTGCTGTATTAACTGTCCGAGATGTTGCTCAAAATCTATATTCTTAACATCTAGAATAACCTGATTCATTCTGGAAGAAATGATGCATTCGAAAGTAAATTCCTTTTTGAGCGTTTTCACAATTTTTGATCTCAGTTTTTTCATCAGACAATATTTATTTGGTAAAGATTATGAAGCTATCATATTAAACAAGGTTAATATTTCGAACTATTATCAGCTTTAACGATTTCTGCTTTTAATAATTGCGTAAGAAAATGTCATTATTTCATTTCGTTAGTGTTTTAGCAGTATTCTAAATTAGGAATAAAACACTAATAGAACATAAATTTCTGATTAATTGATTGTAACAATCTAGCTAGTAACAGTTAGATAAAATCTAAGATTTTTCTATATAATTTCGGATATTTAAGAACAGATTTTTATACTTATAGGATTTATATGTATCACTTCCTGGCCTCACTGATTATGGCACTCATTGGAGCTACCATTGGAGCAGCTCCAAATTTTTCAGCAAGCTCTTTTTCTACTTTAACTCTTATCTCATTTATCCAAGCAGGATTACGTTTTTTTATTTCATCATAAATAAGACCTCCTTCTACAAGACCATATGCAGCTTCTTTTGCGGTTCGGCTAACAGACAAAAGTTCCACTTGTTCAATTGACATTTTTGTAAATCCAGCATCTTTTAATAAAGATTTTATGACAGTTTTATCACTCATTGAAGTAGCAAGATTATATGAGTCAGGTAATGGTTCTTCCAAATATTTCTTTGCTATAGATCTTGAAGTAAAGGACGCAGTGTTATTCTCCAACTTATCCCAGGTTGTAAGTAAAAATTGTCCGCCAGATTTTAGAACCCGATAGACTTCTTCAAATGCTTTCGGCTTATCAGGAACAAACATATAACCGAAGCAACAAACAATAAGATCAATACTTTTGTCACTAAAAGGAAGCTTTTTAGCATCTATGATTTGCCAATCAATATCAAGATTACTTAATTTCTTTTTGGCTATAGCCAACATGTCCTCGCTAATATCTGAAGCGATTAGTTTTGCTGATTGTGGAATACAATCCCGAATATGGCGAGTAACACGACCTGTTCCAGCAGCAATTTCCAATACGATAGAATTCGGGGTGATTTCAATTCGTTTCGCAACCTCTATGGCATATGGTTCAAAGTATAATGGACCGAAAAATTGATCATAATGAATGACAGCTTTTTTCATAATCGAGTGAAAAGGCTAATTAATAATGTCTCCTTTATTACTGGCAAGCTTTTCACGCCATTTCTGAAGTTCCTCTGGTGCCATTCTCACCCAATCAGTCACTTCGCCAACAATTTTTAATGGTGCTTGTGAGCGATATGAGCGTGTCGGATTGCCTGGAAATTTTTTATCAGTAACATTGGGGTCATTTTCAAAACTTCCTGTCGGTTCAATGATATAAACACGTTCCTTTCCATTGCCTTTTGCTAATTCAGCAGCAAGACCGGCTCCATTAACAAGAGCTGTGAAATAAATGTGATTCATTTCGAGTCCTGGCTTATAATTAGAACTTCCCCCTGCCCTCAGCAAATCGCCCACTTGCAAATCTGCTTTCGTTCCATGGTAAAAAGGACCTTTGTCAGATGGTTTATCATTAAATATAATGGCCAATTCATAATTTTCTCTAGCCTTTTCAGGATCCTTAAGGTCTTCGTAACATTTAGCAATATTTAAATACAGAGAAGGGAAAGCACTCTTAACGCTGTCATTATTTATTTTTAATGCAAACTGCAAAGCCGTTTCAAGCCATTTTAACTTGTCGGAAATATCTTTTTGATACCTGGCTACATAATGAGCTGCAATAAACTTTCCTAAATCGTTTGTCGCTTGATCCCAGGCTTGAAGAAAAAGTCTTCTTGCTTCTTCAGGGTTGGCTTTTTCTTCCATCTCCATACCTTGAAGACAGAGCCTGACTATATTATTACTTGGATTAAATTCCATTTTTTAATTACTTAAGACTTGCCTCATATTTAATTTTAACCGCAGATATAATGTCTGTTTCAATTCTATCTTCCATTAAAACAAAGCCATTTTTCAAATAGAATTGAATTGGGCTGGAATAGGTTGAACCGTCTTGCTTCAAATCATTATTATGATCAATAACCCAACCGCATAAATTCTTAAAATTTTGCTTTAAACTATCAATTAACATATTCCCATAGCCCTTGTTTTGATTTTCAGCGGATACAAGGATAGAAAACCATATCTCCTCATCTCGTAAGAATGTAGCAGCCCAACCAATTACTTCATCGGTTTCATTAAGTAAAATATGATGGTTAAATTCTTTTATGTCTTTTAACAACAATCCAAATCTATTTTTTAATTTAACCGGATATACTTCATTCCAGAAGTAATCAATTTGTTTAGCTTGATCTTGTGTTAGAGTTTTTGATATTTCAATTCTCATAGTCATGATTGTGCAATCTCGGTAGGACTACTACAATAATGATTCTAGTAACCTTAATAATAAGACTTAGACACTTTTATAAGATCACATCACCATATTTATCAAGCGCAGCTTGGCATGTAGGACATGTGTATCCACCAAATAATATCTGATTTTTGTTTTTAGGGACTCTTATTATGGACTGTTCAGTACTGCAGACAGAACAAACTCTTTTAATAAAGTTTAAGCCATACTTTGACTTCCGCTTACCCATTATAGTGAGCCATATAATAATGCCTAGCACTATACATAAAGTCAGAATCAGCTCGATGTATATATCCATGTTACTAAAAATTGATTGTATATATGAAGTTACCAGTTATCTATTGCAAAAACAATCATAAAAATCCCAGGCTTGAAAAAATTGAATTCTTCAGCAATCATTAAGACAGACGATGACAGTCACCAATACTTCAATTTTTCAAACATTCTATTATCAGTTCTGTTAATATATAAACTTAACACAACTGATATGAACAAACCTCTTGGACTAATTCTAACCATCTTAGGGATTGCGATGCTAGTATGGACTGGCTTCACTTACACAAAAAAAGAAAAAATAGTTGATGCAGGACCTATTCAAATATCCGCTGATAAAGAGAAAAATGTGAATTGGCCTCCTTATGTGGGTGGTATTGTTTTAATTGCAGGAGTCGTAATTCTTGTCGGCAGTAAAAAGAAATAAAGCAATTAACTAACAATTTGGGTCATCCATGCTTTCGCTTCTTCAATGTCTTGACAAAACCTGATAATCGGATGTTTTGAATGTTCTCTCGCTAACTCAGTTACCCTTAATCCAAAATCGTGATCGGCATGAAGCACAACGGCTATTGGAAACCGGTAGTTGACAAGCTTTTGGAATGTCTCTCCAAGTATTCCATTTTTTAAATCAAAAAATTCTTTACCAATATCATTCTGCGTGAAAATCATACCGGCAAGCCCCGTTTCTAAAATTGTGATTGCATCCTCAGGCTTTGATAATTTTATGTTGTATTTACTTGCTAAAAGGTCATTTACCGATGTATCCATTTTTTGTTGTTAATGTACTAATTTTAAAATCAATCTTTTATGGCTTGACCAATATTGAAATGTCCCGTATCATGCAGAACAATTCGCTGAAGATCTTGCCTCTCGCTATAAAGGTAACATCACGTAAAGATAATGGAGAAATCTGACTCAAAAAAGATACTTTTACACTATGAAAAACTTTAATATATTGTTATACGCTGCTGTTGTACTGGCACTTTCATCTTGCGGAATCAACAATAATAGCGCACAAAATAGTACTAATCTGGCAGACTCCTCGGCTACTGCAGCCCTAGACAGCACAGCTGAAAAAGGTCTGTTGGCAAAGATGTCAATGAAAGATACCATTAAAGCTGGCGAATTGGCGGAGCTGAAATTTACAGTATATAATAATGCCGATACTACACAACATTTTTGCAAATGGCATACTCCTTTTGAGCCATTCATCAGCAAATACCTGGATATAACATCAGAGTCTGGTGAAGAAGTTGACTACAAAGGCGCTATGGCGAAACGAATAATGCCGCCACCGGCTGACAGTTACCTACCTGTAAATTCTAAAGACAGTATTTCTATTACTGTCGATCTTTTAAAAGGATATAGCATCACCAAACCTTCAAAATACACTATTAAGTATGTAGGTCAAAACATGAGCGGACTTATTGTCCAAGATAGTATTTCTTTCATTTATGCCAAATAGAAGAAAACATACCTTACTTTTCATCACATTAATTGTTTATGCATTTACCAACCAAAAGTGGTATAATAATGCTTTGTAACGGTTCTAACGGGGATCGTGTTTGGTATCCAATTTATCAAAAGTGGGTAAAGTCAGTAATTGAAAGTGATGGTTTTTCAACGGTTGACTGATAAGGCATCTTTTTTGTTGTCAATTTCCTATATCTATTAAACCTTTTTCGATGAAGCAGTTCCACTTCTTTACCCTGTACCTTTTATTATTCATGGCTTCCGCCCTATCCAGTGCCTGCCAATCTTCCAATAGCTTTCCTGGCGTATATGCAGGAGTCAAACTTAGTCTCAACCCATTAGGCGGGGGCATGAATCGTACGGATGTAGTTATCCTGCTGCGCAAGGACAAAACGTTCACAGATCAGCTCAATAAAAAGGAATGGAAAACTGCAGTAAGGGGCAAATATGAAATTAAAGGATCCAACCTTCATCTGCTATACAGCAATGGAGATAAAGACGAATATACGATTACAAAGAATGGAAATCTTGATGGAGGCACCTATGTGATGTTCAAAATGAATCTGGATAACAGTGTTCCAAAGGGAGCCTATACTTTCAAATTCATCAGCGGAAGCGGTGGCATAGCTACTGGCACGACCTATATCGGATCAAGTTCGAGGCGGGTACTCAATTTTGATGGCGCAGGAAACTTCACAACTGACAAACAATCAACTACAGTTATCGCAGGTGATAATATTGGTGGTGGCACCAATTCTAAAAGTGACGGAAAAGGTAAATATGTTTTAAAAGACGGCACACTGACCCTCAATTATGAAAACGGAAATAGTACCACGCACAGCTTCTTTGCCAGTGCGGCAGATAGCAAAAACAAAGCGATGGCGGTAATCGATGGCAGCTTCTATTTTATGGATGATAACGTTGATCAAAAACAAACTGAAACAAAACTTCCAAGTGCTGCTGAAGTATTAAAGGCAGTCAGAAAACAATATGGTGGTAATGCTTTAGATGGGATCAGGACTTATACCGTCGATGCTGAATTCAACGGCATCAAGCTCCGCTCTTACAATGACCTGGTAGGTAACAGGTTTCGCAATGAAATGTTTCATCAAGGAAAGTTAATTGCTGTCGAGCAAATTGGCCCTAACGGAGGTTGGCTATGGAACAATGGAAAAAAGACTATTAGTGATAAGGAACGTCTCCAGGTAGTAAAGTATAACGACCATATCGGTGTACTCGGCTTGCAGCAGCAAAACAATGCAGCATTCGCAAGAGGGATTGTCAAAGCTACCAAAGAAGGATATTCAGTAGAATTTCAGGTTGATGGCCATGAGTTTGTTTACCTATTAGATCGAAATTACAATATTGTGGGTGACAGTTACCAGATTGGTAAAAACAAACAAATAAACAGCTATAGTAACAATCGAACCTTAGATGGTATAAAAATGCCGTTTAGGACAATTACCAGTGATGGGAAAAGCAAGGTGAGGCTCAATTATCAGCAAATTGAAATAAATAAACCTCTGCCTACAACCTGGAAAGAACTCTAGTAATCGGGTCGCCATAAAACGACCCGATCGATTTAAGCCATAACGAGGCTATCCGCCTTTACTTTATTTGATAAACGCAGCAATCTTTTCATTCACATTTTCACCTCTCAGGTCTTTTGCAATAATTACTCCTTCCGGATTGATCAGAAAATTCTGCGGAATGGCACTAATACCATATTTCACTGCAATCTCAGTTTTAAACCCCTTAAGGTCGCTCACTTGGATCCATGGCATACCATCATGCTTCACCGCGTTTAACCAAGCTGCCTTGGTTTCATCCAAAGAAATACCCACAATTTCAAAACCTTTAGATTTTAACTGATTATAAGCTTTTAGCAAATGGGGGTTCTCTGCACGACATGGGACACACCAGCTGGCCCAGAAATCAACCAAAACGTATTTCCCCCTTAAGGATGATAGTTTAAATTCGTTTCCTTTATCGTCTGTCTGTGTAAAATCAACTGATTTTCCAATAGCGATCTGTTTGGCTTTATTGTATTTTGCAGTCAGTTTCTGACCGGTAAAGCTGGTCATTACTCTTTTACTAAAAGGCGTATAATATTTATCAAAAGTTGCCGGATCAATTACCATTGTCCGATTGTCCATAACAGCATCCAAGGCAACATAGGAGTCAGGATGACTAAAAATAAATGAATCCAAACCTAATTCAATACGTGCCATGATGGGCTTAAGCTGATCCGAAAGTCTTTTTACTTCAGCAGTATCCTTCGCTGATCTGGCTTTCATATAAGCAGGTACTAATGCTTTATATTCCTTATGAGGTACCCCAACCACACGTTCATATTCCAGGTAGTCGGCCTGTGCCTGTGTACCTGTAATCACTGCATTAGCCAGGCTATTTGTTCCAGTAACTTTGTACCTGCCTTTTTCCAGGTAAAAGTTTTGGTAGTCAGCCCCTCTGTTTCGGTTTATTGTATCTTTTTTCACTGGCATCATTGTCAGGTAAGCTTTATTACCGAAAGCAGTCATACCACTAATCAGGAATTTGCCATTTTTCAACAAGGTACTGTCTTTAACATTTTTCCCTTCGATGTTCACATAGTTCAGGATTACTTTTTTGTCGCTTCCTGCACCAGGCAGTGTACCTGAAATCTCAAATTTATCTTGCGCCATACTACTTCCGACCGATAACATCAAGAGCACAGCGATTGTACTTTTTATTTTCATGATTTTTATAGTTAGTTTATTTTATGAGCATCATAAAGACAGGGTTTACTTAATCAATTCTTTTAATTTCTCTGTAAGTGCCTCACCTCTCAGGTTTTTAGCGATGATCATTCCCTGCGGATCAATCAGCAGATTTTGAGGTACGGAATTGATGCCATACATTACAGCCACCTCATTTTTCCAACCTTTAAGGTCGCTCACCTGAATCCATGGCAATCCGTCTTTTTTAACCGCTTCTGCCCAAGCTGCTTTGCTTCCCGGGTAATCTAGCGACACGCCAACAATTTCAAAGTTCTTGCCTTTTAATTCATTATACGCTTTTACTACATTTGGATTTTCCGCCCTGCAAGGTCCGCACCAACTCGCCCAAAAATCCACCAGCACATATTTCCCTCTTAGTGAAGACAATGTAAATGGGTTACCGTTCAGGTCATTTTGCGTAAAGTCTGTTGCTTTAGCACCCGTCTGGCGCCTTTTGCCAATGACTAATTTTTCCACAGTGCGCTTACCAAGTGGAGAAGATTTAAGTGCTGCAGAAAAACGGTTAAATAAAGGTTCTTCTTTTGCTGGATCAAACTTATTGTCGAGCACATACATATTAAAAGTATAAAGTCCCATAAAAGAATTCAAGTGCGTTTCTGCAAACTTCAGATTGATCTGCTTGTTCATAGCCACCAGTTTCTGTAGGCTATCTCCTGCTTTTTTGCGCTCTTCCAATGATTTCACAAAGGATCCATCAGCATTTTTCTTTCCGAATTCATCTTGTAATCTGATGATTTTAGCGGTAACAGGTTTAATCAGTTCTTCTCTTTCCTGGTTTTCCTGGTCAGATTTTGAACCCGTGATGATTGCATCTCTGACAGCATCTTTACCTACAATCGAAATATTGGAGTTTTCGATAAAAAACCCTCTTGAATCCCTTTGGGTCCCTGAATCTGGAATTCCACTTCGTCTAACTGCTATAATTGCGCTCTGTGGTTCCATTACACTTCCAGTAAATCGAAACTTTCCATCTATAATGGAAGCAGAATCGATTTCCTTCCAGGCATTGTCTTTTAAAAGAACCAGGTAAGCTTTAGCCGGGCTTTTTACAGCAGGCAATTTTCCTGAAATGATATAGCTTTTTTGAGCTGCTACCACAAAGGGCAGCAGCATCAAAATTGAAAATATTGATTTTTTCATTTTTAATTATTACAAATATCGAGTTGCCATTATTTAATTCAACAATAAAATCCCGCCCACAAAACCTATGTTATAACTGATTGTCGCTGACGCTACATATGTGTTTGCAGTTAAAATTGTGAAGCGTAAATATCTTGCCGTAGTTAATGAAGGAAAATTTATAGTCTGCATTCTTGCAGCGTTGTTAACATTGATCGTATGTGTTCCTTTATCAACCCAGGTTATATTATCTAAACTCGTTTCCACTTTCGCAGAAGTAGTCAAACCTCCGTTTGCAGTAGTTAAAGTTGTTGGAAAGAAGTAGTCTATTCCCGAAAAAGTAACATTCCGCGCAAAATCAATATTCAACCATTGTGGCAATGGTACAGTATTAGAACTCGCCCAAAAGGTTGTACCCGTAGTTGCATCCACTGCTTTAATTGGTGTATTAGTTCCAAGTGATGAAGATGCTGTTGCTCCTAAGGTATACCCTGTATGGCTTACATACCGTGGTTCTTTTGTGTTAAAAACATAATAAATAACTTTGCGTGACTTTGGATCCTGCGGTATACCATCTATAGATGCAATAGTCAACGGAAGCACATAAGTAGTGAAAGGCTCTAGCGTTGTTTGAAAACCAAGGTTTAAAATCGCCGCTTCTGAAATGTTGGTCCCCGGAGCGATGGCTACTGTGGGCTTGAAATAAAGATAGCTTTTTGTGGGAAGTAAAAGGGCATTACTTCCATACTTCAACTTATAGTCAGCTATTTTACTGGTATCGGTGGCAAAAGTAACATAATGAACATCCGAAGACGTGTTCCCTTGAAGCACCGCTTTCATTTCCACACTCACAACCGAAACGTTTCTAATATCATAATCTCTAGCTACTACATCTGTAGAAGCCGGCACATCAAAAGTCACCCTATCTTTTGATAAGGGTTCGCGGCCAGTTTTATCTTTTTTGCAAGCCATAAACAATAGCGCCAGCGTGCATATTGCCAATAAATTTAATTTATATGTCTTCATCTCTTAATTTTATAGTTATGGATTTTGGGGCATATCTGGGTTGAAGGCCATCACCTGAATAGGTATTTGCAACGTATATCTTGGGCTGTGTGGCTCAAGCGTGGCAATAACTGCGTTTTGCGCATTAGTGCGAATTACAGCTGGCATTCTATTCTCCTTGTCAAATCTCCGCATATCAAACCAACGTAGACTATGGAATGGCAATTCACGCCTTCTTTCTGCTAGTACTTCATTAAACACAATATTCTGATCAGCTGAAGCAAAGTCTCTACTCTCAATTGGCATACCAGTATATCTGTTCCTTCTTACCTGATTCAGATGGCTTAGTGCCGTAGCCAGGCTATTCGGAGCGGTACTGCGTACCGCACATTCAGCCGCAATTAAATGCATTTCCTGCACAGTTGTACCTGAATTGGTCAGCTGGAAAATTGGTGTAACGGAAGCTGCAGAAAACGCGGTCGCCCCCCTTACAGTACTGGTCCAGTTCGAATAAAAAATTGTTCTCCTTGCATCGTTACTTGCAAACGTACTTTTAAAATCTAAAGCTATGGGAATACCGACAGCAGCATATCCCTTACCATAAATTGCATCTGGATGAGACACTACATTTTGAGTGTTGGGAAAAGATACAGGGTTGGTATAATCAATCATAATGGCGCGGGTATTAGCAAGAGCTAGCTCAGCATAACGCTGCGCTTCACTATATTCCCTTCTATATAAATAAACGCGAGCCAAAACACTGTATGCAGCAGCCTTAGAACCACGGAACCTTGCACTGCTGTTATCCTCAGGAAGATTCGGGATAGCCGCATTGATGTCATTCAGGATGTGTTGATAAATTTCAGCAGTAGTAGCTCGTGGCGGAGCTTTTTGACTTACATTATCTGAAGTTACAAAGGGCACAGCCAAATCGCCAGTTGCGGTTGCCTCATCATAAGGTTTCGCATATTCATTCACCAGGTAAAAATAAGAATATGCACGGCCAAGTAAGGCTTCCGCCTTAAGACTGTTTTTCTGTGATTCGGTCCCCCCTTCAGCAGCGTCAATACCTAACAAAACAGTATTGTACAAACTAATGCGTTTATAGTGGTCAGCCCATAAATAGGCAGATGCTGATACATCACTTGTAAACTGTGCCGCCCAGGTGTAAACGAAGTCAACAAGAGCAATTGGCGGAGTATTAACATTTAGGTAATCCATATTATCTGTCATATAATCCAGATAAGGGCTATTAATTTCAGTTGTAAATGTTTGTGCGTTTAACCAAAGATCGAAGTCATTCGTCGTTTTCAGCAATTGCTTACCTTTAGGTTCAACATCAAGATATTTGTCGCAACCGCTAAGAACCATGAAACACAAAAGCAATTGGGCGGCTATATATTTAAATTTCTTCATCAGTGTAAATTTTAAAAGTTTGTAAACAAACCAAGCGTATAAGTAGGAGTTAAATACGATTTGGCATAACTTCCCGTAGCCATACTAAAATTATAGCTGTTAAATCCAACAGTGTATAAGTTTGAAGCCTGGGCTTTGATTTCAAAATTCTTAAAACCTGCTTTTTTTATGAAATTAACATCATTTAAGCGGTACGAAACTGTCACATCACCTAGCGTAAGGTAGTCACCATTAACTACATAGTTACTGTTATAAAGGTAAGCTGCTCTTGGGTTAAAACTATTCAGATCAGTCAGGTTTGGAATATTTGTGTTCAGCTCATCACCAGGAACCCTCCAATAATTATTTGATCCTACCAGAGGCCTGTTTTCTGCTGGAGTTGGCCTTGGTACGCGTACTTTAAAACCACCATAATAATTGATCATTGCAAAAAAGTAGAAATTGCCTACATCAACACGGTTACTTAACCCTGCGTTAATGGTTGGTAAAGTAGTCCCCGAGTATTGTACCAGTCCTGAATTCTTATCCGACATAGCAGTAACTATAGGCGTTCCAGTACTACTGGTATTTACAACATATGATGTTCCATTTGGATCTACAATAATAGGATGCCCCTCATTGTTAAGTCCTGTAGTATTGTAAGAAAATATAGAACCTACCGGATAACCACTTACATAACCCAGCACATCAAGCACTTGTGGATTGTATTGCCCAGTTCTGAAGACATCTAATACTTTGCTGGTATTTTTTGCTACCACTATACCAGTGTTCCAGTTAAAGGTTCTGGTAGAAATCCAGTCTGCTTTCAGGCTAAACTCTAACCCATTATTTTTGATGGTGGCATAATTGATTAAGGCAGAAGTCGAACCAAGAGTTGGGTCAATAGTCGAATTACCCATTACATCAGTGGTTTTTTTAGTGTAATATTCAAGGCTACCAGTGATATTTTTGAAAACATTATAATCAATTCCAATGTTTAAGTTCTCAGTCTGTTCCCAACGAAGACCTGTATTGGCATTGGAAAATAAGATAAGCGATGGAAGTGTTGGTGTATTCTGATTATTATTCTCCGCCTTGGCGATTACCTGTGGAAGCGAAAGTTTGGCTACGTTTCCATTAAACCCGTAAGCAGCCCTCAGTTTCAATTGGTGAAGCCAGTTTATATTGTTCATGAAATTTTCTTTATGAATGTTCCAGGCTGCACCTAATGACCATAATGGTTTGTATTTATACTTTGGATCACTACCAAAAAGATTTGATTGGTCAATGCGAATACTTCCTGATAAGGAATAGGTATCTTTAAATGAATAAACTATATTGGAAAAAGCAGAAACAAACCGATCATCAACATAGGTTTGGTTAAAGAAATCATTTAATGAAGAAAGGCCATTTCCTGTAACAAGTGTACCTCTAACTGTTGGTACATTATTAAATATCGAAGCGTAATCGACTGGTTGATGCAATAAACTCTGATCATTATAGCCAAAATATGATGATAAATTGCTTTTATTTAATAATCGACGTATTTCAGCACCGGCTATACCGTTAAGGGAGTGGTTACCAATTCTTTTATTATAATTCAATTGTGTACGTGCAGTATAGCCAGTTGAACTAGTATTTTGCTGACGTAGGAAATCACCATCAGGAAGGTTCTTTTTGAATACAGGGTTAGTGGGGATAGGTGTGACAGTATAATTGTTTACAAATGAATTAACTTCATTCGACCCCTGGGCGGCCAAATGCCTAAATTCTGTACGCGAAGATTCATACACCCCACCGAACAAAAGGTTAAACCCTTTTCCAAAATCATAGTTAAAATTGGCAATCGTCTTGTAGTTTAGCGTCTGTGTCTTGTTGCTTACTTTATCCGCTTCAATCAAAGGGTAATAATTTTGATCCAACAAGCCCTGTGAAAGAATATAGTTATTATAAACTGGTGCATAGCTTTGTGAAATGATGGCTGCAGGATTTCCGTTTACATCTTCGTAGCGTTCATAACCAGCATAGGTAGCAGGTCCCGGTATAGGAGCACCATTAACACGATTTTCCTGGTATTCTGTACTTAGTTCCAGGTTTAGTCGTTTTGCGAGTTTTAGAGTAGTGCGGCCTGTCAGTTGAAATCTATTGTTGTCATTCAGGATTGCATTACTTCGGTTTCCCGTATAATTTGCAGTGATATAATACAGCGCATTTGGTACACCACCCGAAATGTTTAAGGTATTTGTTTGTGCAACTGCCGTTCTTTGGAATAAGCGACTGTAATCCTTAAGATTGTCATAATTAGCAAGTTCAGCAAAAGAGCTTTCAGCCTGTGCAGGTGTAATAATACCAGCTACAAGCTGGGCCTGAATATAGTAAGGGATAGAACGACGTACATTACCCCCTGTTATTGATCCCGGCAAAAATAAGGTTCCCCAGCTAGCAGGCGTAATAATTAGCGCCTGTCTCTCTCGTGTATAACTGGCATTAATGCCTGATGCTTCTGGATCCCAGCGGTAACGGCTGTAATTCTCCTCTGGTGTAAGTCCTAATGTACTCCTGAAACTAAACTGTGCTGCCCCTGGATTCGCTTGTTTTCTCTCAATTATAATTACCCCATTAGATGCTCTTACCCCATATACAGTAGCAGAGGCGGCGTCTTTAAGGATCGTAACGGATTTTATTTCATTCGGATCGATCATATCCAGTGTCAATTCTGTTGGATAACCATCCACTACAATTAACGGACTTTGGTTGGCCGACATCGTAGAAATACCCCGGATATTGAACAAAGGTCTGGTAGTTTCTCCAATGCCAGGAGTAGTACTGGTAAACTGTACGCTGTTATTAATTAACAAGCCCGGTAACCTGTTTACCAATCCATCAAGAAAATTGGAACTTACCCTTGATTCAAACTCTCTGGTCCCAATTTGCGAAACCGCGCCAGTACTTTGTTCCGGCTTAATCCGCTGATAGCCGGTGTTTACGGTTACCGCAACTTCTTCCAGGTCACTCACAGCAACTTCCATACGGATGGTTCCAAGATCTTTTGCAGCAGTAAGCTCCCTTGTTTTATAACCTGTATAACTGATCACTACTGTCGCACCTTCCTCAACATTTTTCAAGAGGAAGTAACCATCTGCTCCGGTTCTGACGCCACTTTTTTGGCCTTTAATAATTGCAGTAGCGCCTGGCAATGGATCTCCTGAAGTATCCAATACCCTTCCACGTACATCAATATTTACAAAAACAGCACGCAGATTGTCGATAAAAGAAGGTTTTGCAGGCTCTATTACAATGAATTTATCTTTTATTGAATAGGTCAGGTTCTGCCCTTTGAAAACCACCTTTAAGGCTTCTTCCAGCTCAACATTTTTTAGATTTATATTGACTTTTTTTGCATTTCCCACTTCTTTAGAGTTGAAAACAAAGTCATAACCTGTTTGCGAGCGTATTTTATTTATTACATTTCCAAGAGAGGCTCCAGTTTCATTCAGAGTTACTTTCTGAGCAAAACCCACAGCACTCGCCTGAATCAAAAAAGTGGTCATTAGTACTATGATTAACTTCATAATCAATAGGAGTTTGGTTGGCAGCCAGTTAAACGGCTTACCACGGTTTAAAGCATAGTTTTCCATACTTCGTCTTTAATTTTTATTCAAACCAAGGGGGTCGACGAAAGACTTTCAATATTGCATTGTTGCACGATATTGCCTAAGTTTGAATTGGTTTGAGTTGATAATAGATTGTTAGGACATAATAATTCTCCCTGATATTTATCAGGAATGGTTGCTCAAACTTTTGCCGGAAAGTGTTGGTAGCACTTTTCGGCTTTCCTATTTATAAGCACCTTTTTCTCTTGTTTAATTTCGTAGAATTTCTTTCATAATGCGGTTTAGGTTAATAGATTGATATATTTGTGTAGGTTGATGATTACTTTGTTACGGTTATTGTTCTATCGGTTATCTTGAACTTTACACTGCCTGTAGTTTGCATACGTTCCAATACAGTAGATATATTTCTTGATCTTGATACAGCGCCACTAAAAGTCTCATATTTTGGTGCATCAGCTGCATATACGATAGAAACATCATACCAGCGCGATAAATCACGCATAATGTCTTCCAGAGTTTTGTTTTCAAATACAGTATTGCCATTTTTCCAGGCCACAGCTTCTTCCAAATCAACTTTCTCTACCCGGATTCTGCCGTTATTTATGGCTTGGTCACCAGGCTTAAGAACATAAGAGGCATTTTTTTCATCAGAAGCAGAAACCCTTACACTACCTTCCAATAAAGTGGTTTTTGTAGCCGCTTCATCGTTATAACTATTGATATTAAAATGTGTACCCAATACCCTTACTTCTTGTTTGTCTGTAGCAACAATAAAAGGTTGTTCACTTTTTGTTACTTCAAAATATGCTTCGCCACTTAATGAAACCTTACGTTCCCTTCCTGAAAATTTAGATGGAAAAGAGAGTTTAGAATCGGCATTCATCCAAACATGTGTTCCATCTGGAAGCGTAATCTCATAAACTCCACCGCGGGGAGTAGTTGCAGTCAGCAATCGAGACTGTGTTGTTTCGGCAATGATATCCGTGCCGTCATAATATTTTAACTTCTCACCAATACTAACACCATTTTGAGCATCACTAAGTTGTATCGTTTTTCCATTAGCTAAGGTAAGTGAGGCCATATTTTTCCCCGGAGCTATATCATTTCCATAAACGACCTCATCTTTTTGATTTGAAAACGTTCCAACGTTATAAAACCAAAGTCCAAAAACTATAGCAAGCACCGCAGCTATTGCTGCAATTTTATAGTAAGGGAAGCGAATGATACCTTTATGATCAATCCTCCTATTTATATCTGTCAGCATAGTGCTTTTAACAACATCAAAGTCAGATACATACTGATCCTGCACCTGTAACTCATTACACCAGGCATTGTATTTACTAAGTTCTTCATCAGTTGCAATTCCCCTGGAAATACGCTCGATTAATACAAGTCTTTCTTTGTCCGTTATCATTCTTTTACCCGTGTCCTTTATACTTAGGGACATGAAGGGCCACTACCCCCCAAAGGATGATCATAAATATTTAAAATAATTGTTAATTTAGATCACAGCAGACCAGAAGGACATTTTACCCAGGCCCGTTTTGAGTTTTTTTAACACAATGGTCATTTGATTCTCGACAGTTTTTTCTGAGATACCTAATCGAAGGGCAATCTCCTTATTGGAGAGATATTCATTCCGGCTCATTTCAAATATTTGCCTTGCTCTTTCTGGAAGAACCAGCACAAATTCCTGAATGGCATGTTTAAGCTCCTTTATTTCCAGACTATCCTCTATAAATATTTCTTCCTGTAATGGATTTAGGGCAAGTATTTCAGCCCTTCGTTTACTACTTTGGATTAATCTGGTCAGCTTATATTTTACTGCAGCAAGCAGGTAAGCCTTTAAAATTGTAACGTTGACTTTCTTTTTATTTTCCCACAACCATACAAAAATATCTTGAATAGCATCAGTGCATTCATCTTCGTCTCTTAGTATATTTAAGGCGTATTGATATAAATATTCGGCATAACGGTGATAAATCTGGTTAAAAGCTTTCCTGTCTCCCTGCTTTAGCAAAGCAGTCAGCTCTAAATCCGTTAGTTTATCGTATGAAAACATTGTAAGTTCGTTATTCACGAAACAAACATATAGAATATTTTGCTAATAGGCGCTTACCGAAGGCGCAGCCCTAAATTATCTCTAATTCACTACCGGTTAAGCAGTAAAAAAGATTTTGAAGTTGATGAACATATTCCAGCTTATAATCTAACATGGCAATTTCACCATCCATAGGTTGTAAATCTTCATTTAATACAAATTGATGCCCATTTTTCTTTTCGAATACATAAGTAGTTTCAGAACCTTCGTCATACTCAAATTCAAATTTCTCAAAGCCAAACTTTACCAGCCATTCTTCAGACAAAGCTATTGGCTCCATTAACGATGCAGAGTCAATGTCTGATCCATAAGGTATTTGCTCTGGAGATCCATGATCTAATGTATAATTTCCTATCCGTAGTTCGCTTGAGTCCATAATCAATTCTTTGCGTGCAAAAATAGGATAATATCTTTTACATATGACAAATTAACCCAAATGTTCATTGAGTTACCTAACTTTGTAAACAGCTACACGAACTTTATAATCAATTGGAGAAGTGAATTACGCTTAAAAGCATCTAACAGAATTAGAACACCGTCCTCAATATTTATGATACATTTGTGGGAGCTGTTATTGGTTTAGCAATATAAAAAGATAAAAAACTAACGGTATGACCTTTCAAGAAATCATCAATCAAGATAAACCTGTTTTAATAGATTTTTTTGCCGAATGGTGCGGCCCGTGTAAAATGATGGCTCCCATGTTAACCGACTTAAAAAAACGAGTGGGTGATAAAGCCAGTATCATTAAAATAGATGTAGACAAAAATCATCAAGCTGCAGCTACCTATCGGGTAAGTGGCGTCCCCACACTTATTTTGTTTAAAAAAGGCGAAATCCTGTGGCGACAGTCTGGAGTTGTTCCTGTTTCTGATCTAGAAAGATTAATTAACCAGAACCTATAAGCTAGAAAACCTACCAAGTTTCTTATAGAGGCGTGAGTTATTGAAGAATAACACCAACAAAAGAAGCAAACAGGCTGTTATGTCGATTCCTAAAAAAGCTATGGGTGAGTGACATTACTTATATCCAACTAAAAAATCAATGGGGGTACCTGAGTCTAATCACAGATGCCTATTCTAAAAAGATAATGGGCTGGGCATTTAGAAAAGATCTTTCTACCCAGGGATG
>NZ_JBAZQQ010000018.1:0-5269 GCF_041645105.1 Pedobacter sp. | reverse complement strand
ATTCACCAAATTCTGCTGGTGTTGTTATAGATGCTATAAGATGTATAAAATGGGCATTAGATAATAATGTTGGTGGTGTACTGGAAGCTCCATCTGCATATTTTATGAAACATCCATTACATCAATATAAAGATTCAGTATCTTTTAAAATGTTAGAAGAATTTATATATACGAGACCTAAAAATAAAGAAATTTAAAACAAAATCATGAAAATCGAAAATAAAGAACTAACTGAAATGAAAAAAATAAGAGATGGAACTGGTATCAGTATCAGTAGATTAATTGAACTCAAAAAAAGAGGATATAAAATAGTTAAATTTGAAGAAGTCATAATATAAATAAAAAAGGAGTAAATATGTCATTAGATACACTCGATCCAAAAGTACAGCAGATGGTAGATAGTCAAGTAAATTACATAAGACGAATGGCTATGTTACCAGATGAACAGTTAAGAATCTTACTAACTCAACAAATATTACAGCATCCTCACCTTATAGATAATTACGAGGCAGAAGAACAAAAAAAGATGGTTCATGACATCACAAAAGCTGCAAAAGATGTAAAAAGTAATCCAATTAAATTTGCAAGAAAAGTAGATGGAGGAATCAAGTTATAATGTCTGAAGATGAAGTTCAAAAAGATGAAAAAGTTGTCGATGAACAAGTATTAAATGAACAATCCATCAAACCTAAAATGATTCCAAGATTTTCTGTAGTATTACGATTTTGGAGTGTTCCAGAAGAAATTGAAATTATGGATATAATTTTCTGTGAACATGATATAACACATCAAATAATATGTCATTTTATAGATTCAGAAGGAAGATTATGGACAGATGTTCCAAGATCAGATATTATATTAATAAGAAAATTTCCAACTAAAGAAGATATTGAAAATTTTGTTCGTTTAAAATTTGAATCTGCTCATCTTGAAAAAGAATTTGCACTTCATCCAAAAAAAGAACAACGTGATGTATCAATAAACTAAATATAGAATATAAAAAGGACCAATAAATATAGGAGAACTAACAAATAATGAAAATACACTTTTTATCAAACAGTTTAAAAACTAACAGCGGATTCTCAATAGTAACTAAGAATCTTGCACAAGAATTGAAAAGATTAGGTCATACTGTAACAATGTCTGGATTACAAACTGCTATAGTTCCAGAATATACTTATGGAATTGAATGTTTACCATTAGCAACTCATACAAGTGAAGTTGAACAGTTTAAAAATAATTTAATGCAAGTTGATCCAGATGTCGTATTTTATATCGGTGAAATGTACACAGATGTACAAGAATTAACTAAAGTATTTCCAAAAATTATTGTTTATACTCCAATTGAAGGAGTTGGGATTCCTGATTATGTAGTGCAATCGTTAAATAGAATTGTACATAATGGTGGTCGAGTAGTTGCACAATGTGCATATGGATTTAATGAAATGCTAAAAGCAGATGTACAATCTGTTGGTTACATTTATCATGGTTATAATGAAAACATATTTAAGAGTCTCTCAACGTCAGAGCTTACAATAAGATATTGTTTCTATTCAACTGAAATGGGTAAAGAATCACTTGATCCAAGAAAATTATCTCAACATGGATGTTATAAATGTAACATTCCACCTGCAGAACAAATGTTCTGTCCAAACTTTAAAGATGAGTTAATTTCAATATGTAAATATAAAGATAATAAATGGACAGAAATATGTGATTTACCAATTTATAAGTTGAAAGAAGAATTTAATAATAAATTTGTATTTTTATTTGTTGGTCAAAATCATTTACTAAGAAAAAAAATTAATCGATTATTAATGGCATTTTCTCTCCTTCTCGAATCTAAACAAATGAAAGATAGAATTCACTTACATTTACACTGTCAACCTCAAAGTCCAACTGGAATTAAAGATCTTCCAGAATTGTGTAATAGATTGAAAATCCAAGATAACATATCATTCTCATATGGAACATGGAGATCATCTGGATGGTCAGAAAATGCATTATCAATATTATATAATTTATCTGACACACATGTATCTTCAACTAGTTCAGAAGGATTTGGTCTCACTCATTTAGAATCTATGGCTTGTGGAATACCACAAATAGCTCCTAATTGTACATCTTTAACTGAATTAATTGGAAATAATGATACCAAAAATAATGATAATCGAGGATTACTTGCAAAAATAAGTGATTTTGATATGATAACAGACTCAACAATACGAGAACTCGTTGATATTTCAAATTTGTCAATTTTAATGAAAGAGATGTACACTAATAAAGACATGAGAAAAAAATGTTCTGAAAATTGTCTTGACTTTGTAGAACCACACACATGGAATGCCATAGTAAAGAAATGGAATAAACTAATAACTGAGATGAAATAATAATGTTCAACAAGTTACACAATTCTTTTCCAGAATTTGATAAAAGATCACGAGAAGATATATGGGATAAGAAAAATAGAGAAAAAATATATCCATCGTACACTGAATTAAAAATTGATGAATATTATATTGGAAAAATAAAAATTTTAGAATTGATACATACATTTACAAGAAATAATAAATTTACAGGAGAAGATGAAGAAATTTACATATATAAGACTTCAGAAAATTCTTATTTTCCATCTATAAATTATAATAAACCATTAGAATTTAATAAAGAATATGAAATTGCTGGTTATAAATTAAAAGATAGATGGTCTGCTTGTATAATTAGAGAATTATTATAAATAACATCAAACTGTTATAAAATGAGGATTTCTATATGGAAGTAGAAAAATTCTACAGAATATTATTATTTTTAGCAGTTCTAATTACTTTTATATACTTACTTTATAGGAGATTTAATAAATAATGGATAACATAAATATTGAACCTTTGATACAAAATTTAATCGATTTATATTTCAAAAATAATAATGAAAAAATATGTGAAATGTTAGGTATAGAGTATGATCCAGACTATAAATCTTCTATAGATGAAAGTAGATACAAATTAAATAATGAATATAAATATCACAAAGAAAATAATGGAATGATATTCCATAACGATGAAAATCCAACTACAGTTGAAAGAGTAAATGTAGATGAAGAAACAAAATATCTTCTAAGTATATTAAAAACAATCACAACATATGTAATAGATGAAAGATACTTAATAGATGATATTATCATTAAATGGACAAAAAATAAAATTTTAATTAGTAAAATAGAACGTCAAATGAAAGTTGGAGAATGTATAAGACATCAAGTAAAAGTTGGCGAAAAAAATTGGACTATATTATCAAATTTATGTAAAAATAATGGAATTCCAATTAAAGATGGATTTAAATTATCTATTATGAATTATTTTAAGGAAATTGATACAAATAATAGTAATTTAAATATCAACTTAAAGTAATTTTTTTGTTCATATATATTTTCTTTTTTATATAAATTTTTAAGTTTAAAAATTTATAAACTTTTATTTACTTAATAATATAAATGTAATGTCAACCCTGTCAAAAATGGTAACGTATGGTAATTATATTACAGGTTTATATACTCAAATAACGTTTTATCTATTATATAGGGCTTAAACCGCCCAACCTCAAATTAAAGTAAATAAACCAAAAATAATAGGAAATCATCAATGGTATCAATAAAAGAAGAAGGTGTTTAATATTACCTGTCCCTGCATATTTCCCGTTATGCTAACCATCATAGATAGTGATGGTGATAAAGTAGAATATATTTCTATGCCATTTGATGAACTGGATGATGATAGATTTAAAATTCCTAAAATAGAAATTACTACACATAAAGGAAGAGAATATGTTGCAGTAATATGGGAAGATCCAGAAAGTGCAAATTTAAAATCATATGTAGTGAATGATCATATTGTATATGCAGGATGTCTTGTAAGTGACTTAACCAAAAAAGGAAACAAAACTTCTTGTAAAGAAAAAGAATTATTCATGGTTCTCCATCCAAAAGAAGAATGGGAATCCTATCATATAAGAGAAATTAAAGCATAAAATAAATATAAAAAAGAATGTTAAATTTCATTAAAATTATTAAATCAAATTTTTGTTGTTATATATGAGATAAACTATAGAAATAAACTATAAAATAAAACTAAAATAAACCTCTAAAGGAACGTGAAAACAATGAAACTAAGTTGTCAAGTAATATCAGGTGGAGGCGAAACTTCCTCTGGTAAGAAAGGTATGCATAGAAGCAGAGGAAGTGGCACAGGTTCGCCTCTTGCCAAAGCTGCACATGCATGTAAAGGAAAGAAAGGCACTACATTCAAGAAATGTATAAAAGTAAAAATCCGAAAATTTCGGTAAATAAAGAAAATAAAAGTTAAATCTCATATAAGTAAAAAGAGGTGAAATAATGAAGAAATGCAAATATGGAAGAAAGAAATGCGGATGCAGAAAACATCCAAAGAGATAATTATTTAACAATAATTATTAACGATAAAAAATAACATTCAACAAATCATTAAACAAAGGTGATAAAATGGCGAAAGTAGGAAGACCGAAAGGTTCTAAGAATAAGAGAAAAAGTGTAGTTTCTAAAACCACATACCACAAAACTAAATGTCCATGTGTCATGAAAAAGAGTGGAAATTGCGGTAAAAGGAAGAAGTAATTAATTATGACAAAACATAAAAAGACATCAGGTTGTACTGGACATGCTAAAATTGTTGGCAGTCATGTTCATGTAAAAACTGTATGTCCTGTGCATGTTAAAGGAACAAAAACTGCATCTGGAGCAAAATCTGTAAAAGCGGTAAAATCTGTACCCAGAAAACCAGCGACTAATGTTCCATCGACATGTAAAGGTCTAAGAGGCAAAGAGCGCAGAAAATGTGCAAAAACAGTATGTGCACAAAGACCTAAGGAATACAGAGCACCATGCTTGAAGAAAGCTGGTTTGAGATAAAGAATCTCTTATTAATGTAATAATAAATTACATAATTCAAAGTAATAATAAATTACAATAAAAGGTAAATAACTATGAGAATTTGTAAGAAAGGAAAAAATAAAGGACAAAAAAAATGTCCGAGCAGAAAAAGATAATTAAAGGAGAATGAAACTATGGCAATGGAATTCGGGAATGCCTCTAAAAAGATAGGCGATGCTGTAACTACTGCACTCGTTGAGGGTGGAGGTGTAACAGCAGGATTGTTAGGTTCAGGGTTTGTTGGTAAACTCTCTGAAAATGCATTTAAGAAAGGTGTCTTACCAACATCAAGTGCTACAGATAAAGTAC
>NZ_JBAZQQ010000009.1:0-153323 GCF_041645105.1 Pedobacter sp. | reverse complement strand
CACGTGATTTGAAACAAATAACATCCAGACTATCATTTTCAACTCCAACACCCACATCTACACCACCAACACCATGCCAAACGGGACAAATATGGGATGGTACGAAATGCACATTGGAAACACAACTAACTGACACTATTTACTTAGTAGCAGGAATATTAGGATTAGGTATCGTGATTTATTTCCTGGCAAGGAAACCTTAAACCAAAACTGACCGAAAAAGAGTTGATTTGAATGAATGATATACAAATGCCTGATGATCGGGGGGAGGTGAAAAACGAAATCATTATACACAATAACTGTGAACATATAGAGTATGGTGAAAATCCTATGGCTTCATGATATTATCAAAGATATAATAAACAAATAGACAGGTGGGTTAAAATAGATTCATACACCGGATTAATTGTGGCAGTCAAGAAATCCAAAGGTAAGTATGAAAATCTTCCAGAAAATCCTGGTGGTAAAATCAGAAAGCGAAGGTCTTTTTGGGATTTATTTTAAGGTATTCTAATGAATGATTTAGAGACCAACGATGATAATATTGAATTGTTAGAATATAAATTCGAAGAGGTACTAAGATTTCATACCTCTGACTTCGGAAAATCACTTCTATCACAAGAAAAAATAATAGAGTTCAATGCTAATATTACAGACCCAACAATTGATAGATCAATTATCTATAAAGACATAATACGTGCGTCATATTTAAGAATCACGAGTTTTTGTAAAGCCGTGTGTGTAATAAATCCATGGAAATAATAGAACAAGCAAAGAAAAAGATTGAAGAAATACGAAATTGTAAGGCAACTTAACCATACACGAAAAAACCAACAAAAATGGTTATATACTAATACTTCTTATTAGGGTAATAACATGAAAACAATAAACATAGTCTTATCAGATAATGCACATGCACATCTAAAAACAATTGCTGAAACAAAGAAAACAAACCAGTCAAATATTGTATCGGCTTTGTTTGAAAAAGTCGATTTAAAAGAATATGACTTACTTCTAAACTAACCACTATTTATTTAAAAAAGGAGAAAAATATGTCTATTTCAAAAATTGATATAGATGAATGGAAAAGAAATAAAGAAAAAGAATTAGAAGATATAGAGTTCAATAAAAAACAAGAAGAAATAGAATTCAGAAAAAGAAGAATTGAGCAAGAAAAATATGATAAAGAATTTAAACCTATATTCAGACATGGTTTATTTCTTACACGTCATTTTTATAATTGTCCTATTTGTGGTGAAAGATTGAAAGAAACGAAAATAAAACAAGGAACTATACAGGGTCAATCTATGCATGGAACTATATCCGAAGTTAAACACAATAGATTTTTATTAGATTGTAATTGTGGATATAAATATGCACAAAATAGATACCCATTCAATGTGTTAATGACAGATGATTAAGACAAATGTAAGACTACAACGGACTGAATAAAACTATAACTATAACAATAAAACAAAAACAGAAAAAAAAAGAATTAAGAAAGTATCCCTTTCTTAACACTTCTTTCCTTATCCAATATATCAGAAAACATCTTCGCATCTGTTTTCATGACTTCATCTTTTAGGTCGAGAACCTCATTTTTCAGTTTCACTACGACCGTTTTCCATTCATGGATCGCCGTCAGTATCTCCCGTGTGCCGGATACGACTTCTCTCAAGTCATCAAAAATTGTGTCAACTTCTGGCACAATTTTATCCTGAACACTCTTTTCCGGTATTTTGTCCTGATCATTCTTTTCCGGTATCTTATCTCGATACTGGTCTTTAATCACATTTACATTTTCCTCTTTCATCTTTTCTATTTTTAACCGGTAGAACAACCGGTTATTCTGTTTCCTTTTCTCAAGCAGTCCATCTTCTGCGAGTTTCTTCAACTCGATTGCTATTTTTCGGGTAGACATTTTGAGTTCATTTCTTTTTTTGATTTCTACTGGTTTTTGCCAGTCTTTTGTCACGTGTTCTAATATTTTCATATTTTATATCTCCCATTCTATTTATGTTGTACTTTGTTGTACACACAATACATGTACATGATGATATAAATACTTTTTTACACAAAACTTTTATATAGTTGTACGTTGTTGTACTGTTTGAGGTCAAAATTATGGTGGATTTAAAAAACAATTCAACAGAAAAAACAGATGTGGATAACCTAACGGCATTAATATCAATGCCAAAAGGTAAAAAATGTCAGATCGCAATCCCTGCCAAAATTAAAAAATTTTTAGAAAAATCAAACGTTAATCCTGGCGATTTGATATATGTAACATTCACGCTTCCAAAGAAAATCCATGTAACCTGATCTCATGCACAAAACTACAGACTATATTTCTATTTCATCCATATTTGATGCTTCAAGAATAACTCTGGCATGCCGTGGTTTTCCCGCGTCTGACCGTTTTTTATGAAACCTACCGTTTTTATTCCTTGACCGTTTCGGGATTGGCATATTGTTTCCTATTCATCGATTAAAATATTTACTTCATTCCTAGTTAGATTCCCAGTAAATCTCACTGAAAAATATAACCGTTAAGATTTCCCATCACCATGAAAGTGGGTTCCACCAATGTGATTTTTCTATCTGAAATCCATTATTCCAATCTGAATATGGAAATTCATCATCAAATTCTCCTTTTTCTTTTTTTGTCATTTCGTTGTATGGTTTATTTTCGTCGTTTTTCAATTCATCATTATTACGAAAAGTTATGGTTTCTACTATTCCTGATTTGACGATCATGGTTTCTAATTCATTAAGTTGTTTTATACTAGATGTTTCTTTTATAACTATGATTATTTTCATCTGTTATCACCAATTTGTATATACACATCACAAGTATATATACTTTTACAATTCCATTATTTACTTAACTCCATATCCATATCTTAAAAAATTTAATTACAATAAACGGACTAAATATCAGTACCACAAATACATTTGCACAAATCACATCAAATAATGATACACCCTCGAAGCTTCTATCATCAAATAGAAAAAACTTTATTTTTTCCAAACTAACTTTCATAATTCCATCACATTATCCATTAATCCCATCTTAGTTGTCGGATCATGCATCTGTTGCAATGTCATCGTATCCTTGTAATTATACAATGATGTAATTTTTTTACATGTCAAATATGCTGTACAGAATCGACATCCACATCTTGGTATTCCCATATCATATATCGGGTTATACTGGAGTTTCTTTAACCCGATATAGTCCCATACGTCCTGTGGAGACCAGTCATGTATCGGATGACACTTATGGTTTCCATCAGATTTATGAAAATAATATGCACCCATTCTTTTTAATGTCATCATCCGTTGTCTGGACTCATCGCTTGTCAATCCTGTAAATACCAGGTCTGCCCCAGATTCTTTATAGTATTTCTTAAGTGGTTTTTCTTTTAGCCAGAAACAACATGCATTCCCGTGTCTCTTTCCAGTTCTCTTATTTTCTGGTAAACCATATTCTTTCACACAAGCCCAGAATGATTTTTCAGGCATTAACTCAATAACATTCTCAAATCCTCTTACATAAGGAATTGTTTCTATATACTCATTTCCAGTATTACAGAATACGGCTGGTGCATCTACAATCTTCCTTACCAGATCCAATACAACCAGACTATCTTTCCCACCACTGAAATTCACAACTGGTAATTTTGCCGTCACTAATGCTGACTCAATAAGACTCATAGCCGAATCAATCTTCGGTTGCAGCCTGATTGCAATAATCTTATCTGACAGATATGACTTCCGCTGTTCCGCTTCTTTTTGTGTTATACATCGTACCATGACTTATCTCAATTCCTTGATCCACGGTTTTATAAAACAACAATCATAAAAATGTTATTTTTTTGCCCTATATACAGCAGCATGTTTTACAGACGTTCCTGGTTTCTTAACAACTACTAGCCTCGCAGGATATTTCATACTTCTTAAGTCTTTTACTCTGCGTAAAGCATCTGATTTATTTTTATAAACATCATCCAAATAGTATATTTTATTAGTACCAAATGTTTTATGTTGAGGGATTTGGTAATTTCTGGCAATTTCTTTTCCGGTCATCTTAATCTCCTGTTATTATTTGTTTCTCAGTGTTCGTCATAAGTATTTCACAATCATATGTTCGTATTCATCAGCACGTTTATTGATATCTCTTGCTTGTTCCCTGGCTTTCTTTACTCACTCAGAATCTGGGATGAATACTTCTACTACATCAGCACGGTCGTTTATCCATTTGACAATCTCACGTACTCGTGATAGTGTCTTTTTATCTGTTCCTTCATAATGTGATTTTAAATCTCTGGCTGCAGAAAGAATAGATTCTTCTTTATTTTTCTTAGCGAGTTCGAGAGCACGGTCTCCAATCTTGATAACCTCTTCCTTATATTGTTTGGAATTCTTGCGTATCTTTGAAAACTTATGTTTTATACTACTCTCGATAATCTCATTTTCATCTGTTTTAGGATCATGCCTCTTTGCTGTTTCTATTTTATTAATAAGATATCTTATGTTTTGATATGAAATACCATGAGTGGTTTCATAATCTGGATTACCACTTACAGTTCTCTGTAATTCTCCTTCTAACATTCTTGATATCTGGTCTATAGGTGTCTTCAACGGAACCATTGCCAGTGGCATGTGATATATGTTTGCAAGATCATTTGCAGATACATTTACTCCTTTTGAACGAAGAACAGCTTCCACGCCATAAATAACTCTCGTATAATCATTTATATCCCCAAGTTTTTCAGCCGATTTCTGCCCATCGATATATATGGATTGTATATCACTAAGACAAACTATTGGATCTCGAAATGTATTTCCATAGTCGGATTTTCTCGCCGCCTCATAGTGTTCTTTTGCCACAATCTTTCCTTTTTCATTTACCACACTGGGTGTCTCAAAATATGTCATGTTCCCTTCAAACTACTGATTATCCCGATAAGTGTCATCGTTGGAATTTCGGCATCTACTTGGTCTGTCACATCTGCAATTTCCCAGGCCGCCAGTACACCAACCTCACCCCACAATGCAATCGCAAGTGGAACACTCACAATATCCGTGATAGTCCCAATACCAGGTATCCTGAAAATCGTAAAGTCCAAGATATCCCACGCAATCGCAATACCAAACTTCGCCCAAAGAGGCATCTGTCCTTTCTTCTTCATAATACTCCGTGGGGTGCAGGGGTAGCGGAAACCACACTCTTCAGAGTGTGGGGGAGCGTACCCCGCCTCAAAATTTCAATTAACAATGTATTAGCAGTTTCTAATAATTTTAATTCTTTAGCCTTTGCCGATGCATGAATTTTTGTACCTTCAAGTGTTCTTAGCTCGAAATAACCCGTTTTTCTCCTTCCGAATACAAAACACTCGATATTATTCCAGAAAACCTTATCGTATCTCTGGAATCCATGAATGAATCGTGCAGCGGTGTTTTTGATGTGGCTTCTATCACCTTTGAATAGTTTTCGATTACATTTCCTGACCTGTTTTATTAGCAAGCTTGTTGAATTTCGTTCCTGCATTGTTCCTCCTGCAATTATAAAAGCATCGGTACTATGAGATTTCTCAAGTCCTAATGCTATTCTATCGAATTTCGTGATATATCCATAAGTATGATTTACAATATTTCCAGCATCCCTTAATGTATCAACCAGTTTCCATCTTATTATTGACATGAATGTTTCCGGTTTAAATCCTGTTGGAATTTTAACATCCAATATTAACTTGCCTTTTGAAACTTTATCATGGCAGGTTTCGCATAGCGTTATGAGGTTAGCTGGTGCATCTCCACCGATTTGTCTTGATATAATATGATGGACTTCAAGGATCGGATTCTTTGATTTTCCTTTGCAGTGCTGGCACGTATGGTTATCTCGGTACAGTACGTATTCTCTTGAATTCCAACTATCTTTCTGGACTCCATTCTGGTATTCTATTCCTGATATTCCAGGATTTTTGATTTTCTGGATATCAAATGCTGCTACTTCAATTTTCATTTTCGTTATTGGAAGGAGTACTTTTACTTTATTGATTAATTTGATATGGCTATCAAGTTTATGCTGGATCGATGGAGCTAACCACCCGTCGGGTTTCTTCCGGTTCAGGAATCTTGGCGATCTATACCATGTGTTTCTGCCACGTCTGGCTCTCCTATATTGCCTTCGTTCTGAATTGAGCTTGACCATATCGGTTCGCAGCTTTACTTCGGCGGAATAGACTTCTTTCTTAGCGGTTATTGCAGAAATACCAATATTCTCAAAGCCTGAATCTACTCCAAAAATTATTTCCTGTTTTGTTTCTCCTGTTGCATATTTTAGTTGAATCGTGAATGGTGTTCTCCTGATTACTTTCGCTTTATCCTCCTTTAATAACTTTTTTGCTTTTCGTGGTGTAGTAGGCATGAGTGTTTGTCCTCTCATGTTTAGAACATAAACAGCAGATACACTCGTGTTCTGCTTTGCGTGTTCTGTCGCAATTAGAGCCGCATCGGAGTTGTTAGAAGATGTTTTTAAACCTGTCACACAGGGAGTTTCCTCGCCATTTAATAACAGGTCACAGTTGCTACCAGTGTGCGGAATGCCAGTAGGTGTGTATGTATTTCTTTCTTCTAACTTCTGCATTTTACAATGCCTCCTTGTCAACTTGTTGCCCATATCCCTCACGGGACATGCCTACACCTATCAGGTGTGGGTAATTGACTTATTCCTCATATTATAACATTTTTTATGTCCATTACCATAGAAATGTACTTTACAAAATGCACAATACTTTGTAGTGATAAGACGCCAGCTACCACAGTGGGAACATTTGAGTGGCAAGCTATGCAATGATGGAATATATTTCTCGAATCCACAGTCAATACATCTGAATTTCATGTTGTTTTCAATCTCTTTATGTGTCTTATGTAATGTATCTATAAATAGTTATCTTACCACTACTATTACCACTAATTCACAACATCACTAATCCCCACCAGAAATTTTTATTCTATTCCCTTCGTTTCATCCTCTTTCACTATTTTTTCAACAGTTACTTTACAAAGGGTACCGTTTTCCTTACTCCCAGTCATGTAAGTATATCCTTTCTTACAATCTTCAAGTTGTGAGATTAACCAATCGTTAGCGATATGCTCAATATCCTTTTTAGGAATTGGATATTTGGTATGTGCCAGGATATGATCTTCTTTTCAAGTATATCTTGTGATAATATTCCATTCGTTAAGCAATGCCGTTTTTCTTATTATTGGTATTGTTTTAGCCATTATTTTTCTCCATTGAAATATTTCCCCGCGAACAGTAATTGTTTATATTGCATTACCTGCATTGGTGACCATTGCAACAGATTGCATTCCCAGTAATCCGGAAATATCTTAGGAAGATTGGACATTGAATTTAATAATAAATCATGACTTGAAAAATCCAAGTGTTCAATTATCCGGTTAATTTCCCAATCGTGATATCTTTCTTCAAGAAGCATTTCACGAATATATTTTTCTGCATAATCTTTATCAAAATATTCCCGTTTTTGATGACTCTTACTTAATGCATAATCTATATCCACATTTATAAGCCAATTTTTTAATTCTTGATTTGAACCACCGACTGTGAATACATTATCTCCGGCATCTCCGCTAATGAATATTCTTCCCGCCGTAAGTACCATGGTGAACCCAAACTGGAAATCTTTACCTCGAAATGTGTATGCTTCCACATCTGGTTTTTCTCTCAATACAAAATCCTTAAATTGTTCCAAATTTTTAAAATCTTTTTTCATCTTGTCATCACCAATACCATTTAATGTATCAAAAGTATATATACTTTTACAAAAACAAAAACTAAAACATCGTCAAATCGATAATCTCTTCTGTATGTTCCCCATCCACTGTAACTATTCCATCATACCCATCTTTAGCGATAGTCCGTGATAATTTCTTCCCCACCTTCTCATCAAAGAACTGTGACATCCTCTGTTTCCATCCATTCCAATTCAGAACAATCGGTTTCTCAAATGTTACCGTACCGCTCTCCCATCCAGGTGGAACAAAATTGCTTACATTATGCAACATGTACCTCCCACTCGGTTCGATATCCTGTCCATGTGGAGACTTCTCGTTATTCCGAATATACTTGAATGTCACCGCTTTCCCGGTTTCAAACAGAGCATCACCTTCACTAATCACCACTAACTTTAGTTCAGCAAGCGACTTAATCGGATATGAAATAACATTCCCTTTCCTCGCCGCCTCATAATGTTTCGGCGCAACTTTCCGCACACCCGTTTCCGTCACAACTTCTTTCTTCTTTTCTGGCCACGTCATTTTAATCACCGTGTTATATAATTAAAATAATCAGCTTCTGTTTTTGTTATTTCAATGTATTCTCCATTTTGAGTCTCGATACTGATATTATCTTTATAATATCCTTTTTCTAATTCCGATTTTAATCTATTGTATTCTTTTGTGGTTGGATAATTTTGATTTCCAAATGGAACATCTTTTCTCATTTCCTCTAATTTTTCTGCTACTTCCTCTTCTTTCTTATACATGCACATCTTATTATGTACAACTTTTCCACCTTCTTTTACTTTTTGTTCTATGAATTCTCTTCTTGTCTCGACAACACCACGATATCTCATTGATGTATCAAGTATCTTTTTTACTTTGCCACGTTCCATAGATGATAATGTATTTAGGAATAACTCATAGGTATTTGGTTTATGTTCATCGACTATTTTTCCATCTTTACCCACCTGTTTACTCTCGTTGCCAAGTTCCTTAATCTTATCTTCGCGATACCGCAACATCGTATTTAAAACACCAATCTCATCCGCTTTCACCGCTTCACTTTTCTTACTGTTTCTTATTTTTCTAATATCCTCTTTAATTTCGGCACTCTCTTCTTCATATTTCATAATCCTTATCTGATTTTCAGACCCATGAATAAGACATTCTCCTTTCTTCAATCTGTGCATACACTCAGGACAGATACCTTCATTAAGTAATTGAATCCATGAGAGTTTCGAAGCTTTATCAAATTCCTTATCAGATAAAGTAAGGTCATTAACTTCTTTTTGAGATTCTTTATGTTCATCGACTATTTTTCCATCTTTACCTCCTCTATGTAATCCTCTACCAAACTTTGGGTGTATTTTTGCGTTAGCCATCCAATCCTTAAAGTTTTTTTCTTGTACTGCTACACCATGCGAATCTTCAACAAATCCAACGCGTCTCCATGATTGACCATCCCAATATGTTCTTTTATCTGGAATATCTTCATTTTCGAATACCATAGTAAATGTGGGAAATTCAATTGGGTACTCAATATCTTTTAACCAGTTAAATTTAGGATTGTTTCTATGCCCGGCAGCTTCATCTTCTACTGTTTCATGAGGAACTATTTTAGTAACTTTTGCATCTTCTACACCATTCCATTGATTAAATACAAGCTTTACACTAAATAAATCATTATCTTCACTATTCAATGTTACCTTATCCTTATGACCATTTGGACGCGAATAGTAATAGTCAAATGATTCTATTTTCAGTAGTTTATCCAAAATTGGATCAGATAAAGTATTATTACTCAACTCCACCGGATTCTCCATCACCACACCATATCCAATCCTAACCTCCCTATGTTTCGGCGCAACTTTCCGTACACCCGTTTCCGTCACAACTTCTTTCCTCTTTTCTGGCCACATTATTTTAAATCCTCTGGATGTGCTTCTTCAAGGAACTTAACCCAATCTTCGGTTTTTTCGAGATATTCAATATATCTTAGTGCTATCTGGAATGGATAACCTGATGCATGGAAGTTCTGTGGGAAACTATCAGATTTTTGCGGTCTTGCTGATATAAATGATGTTGAATTTTGTCTTATTGGTGTCTTTATCCAGAATTGAAATGCTTTCGTTGGATTATCAAAATCTTTATGAATAGCATTACCCCTTGCCATATTGTAATAGACTGTAAATATCAGATTATGTGGATTCGGAAAGTCAAAATATAAATTTTTGAAAGAATCTTTTGTAATGTCAGAATCTTGGTTTACTAAGAATTTCCTGAGTTCTTCACGAGACATTTTAGGCTTTCGTAGTGGTTTAATTGGTTCTGAGAGTATATTTGATCCCATCTTCGCTTCCCTATGTCTCGGTGCTTTCTTGACAACCTTCCCATCAATTATCATATCCTCTTGCTTCTCTCTCCATCCCTTATAGAATCCGGGTGCAACAATTTCACCATTTTCACCAAACGCTACATGGTTTCCACCTATAGTTTTCCAGTTCTGTTTTTTAGACCAATTTTTTGAATGCATATTAATCACACCTTCACTTTATAAACCTGCAACCATAACCATCCTAACTTAGCCCGGTCCCAGAAACCAATCTTCTGAGTTTGCACTATCCTATCTCCGATTTCATTATACTGTTTCATCTGACTCACTGTCGGAAATATATAATACACCGGCATAATTATACTTTGATTTATTACCATCTGTCCACCACCAATATCCATGGAATACCACGCACCTGTATTCGGTTCCCTGAACATGACTTCCATATTACCATTTATCGGAACATTATATGTTCCCACATTCAACGCACTTGCGGGTATCGCGAGCAGCAGCAATATTAAAATTCCCATGTATATATTTTTAAATTTCATATAGTGTATTATGTGATTCACATATAAATAGTTTAACTTTATATGAAACATTCAATAATTAAATAGTTCAATGTTTCAATCATCCAAACATTTAAGTATTACTACGCACATACAATAAATTGTGATACTATGAAATTATCAGAAAACCAACAGAGAGCATTAAAAGAAATAGAACGAGTCACTAATCATCTTGGTATAGATCGCTGGTTTATCCAGGAAGAAATCGTTGG
This sequence comes from Pedobacter sp., assembly GCF_041645105.1. Lineage (GTDB taxonomy): Bacteria > Bacteroidota > Bacteroidia > Sphingobacteriales > Sphingobacteriaceae > Pedobacter. Next base: position 142,398 of record NZ_JBAZQQ010000009.1, on the reverse strand, counting down.
TGCAGGATACAAAACACTGATGGCACTTGTAAATAAGGGGTATTTGAGAAAACAGTTCTTCGATGGCATAACGTACTATCAGCAACTAATATTGCAGAAGGAGGAACAGAAATGACACAGATAGGTAAATTCGCACATATGTTCTATGAAATCAATAAAGACAGAGTAATATTAGATATTGTAGAACAGTACGAGAATCACCCGGATGTTCATATAAGCAAAGAGTTCTCAACGAATCTCACTGGGTTCTGGAATTTTGTGATTGATGCGGTGATTGAAGCAAAAGAGGATTGTTTTGTAACAATTGAGAATGAGGAAGGAGATATTACACCTAACGGAATCAACAAAGCCAAAGCCAAACTTGAAGTTCTTCGTAATCTTGAAAAAGCATTAACTCCGTTGGTGTCTGAATATCGCGAGAAAATAGAAGAATGAGGTGCCTAAGAAATGAACAAATCAAACTGTAGAGGATATTATCAAGACAGGTACAATCATCCCGGTATGTGCGAAAGACCGGGAATTGATGCACCAGTTACGTCAAAAGAATGCTGGCATCTGAAGAATGCAAAGATGGTCTGGAGAAAACGAGTATCTATCAGTCAGGTTCCACCGCGGGATCAGAAAGCTACCAGAGTACCAGACTGCTACTCGGAAACCGGATATGTGTTTGTTGATGCGAAAAGGAGGTACTGATATGACCGAAGAAAACCCCCAAATTAATATCATCCTGTGTGAAAGCATCAATCAATTTGCTTCAGACCTACAATTCTGGCTTAACCGAAGGCGGTATCAAAACCAGAATGCTTCGTATAGCCGATGATTTGAGAATGGCAACGGAGGAACAATGAGCAATACAATAGATGAAAAGGCAACAAAAATAAGAGCTGAACTTTATAAACAACATGACAGGATGCTAAGTCTTACAGATGCAAACACTGTCAAAGCAATAATCGAATTCACGCTTAACAGAACTATGGTAGATATCTGTTATACTTGCGCCCAGTTATATCCCACATGCCATTTACCTGCTAATTGCAAACATGCTTATGGGGAAGGGAATAAGAACGTCATCGAATGCGATGGTTATGTTAAGCGGGAGGAACAATGACCGAAGAAGAAGATCACCAGAAAGCAGAACGCCCGCGAGAAGCTCAGTACGAAGAAGAATGGAAAGAGCGCAGGTATGTGAAAGAACATCCAGATGATTTTAATGATTCTGTGGGCTTGTGTGAATTTGTAGCAAACTGCAAGAGAAATCACAGGAGGGGGTATTAATGAAATACGAATTAGTACCAAAGGATGTTCTGGATGAAGCGTTGATGGCTATGTTTCAGGCAATACAAGCACTTGAGAAAATAGGCGATAAAGAATCTGTATTGGCACTTAGCAGAGCGTACAACTCGCTTCAAAGCAATAGAACATATGTGGCTATTCAGCCGGAGCAGAAATGACTAAAACCGTAGTTGAAAAGGCTTACAATAAACTCGCTGTTCATGCAAAGAAACATGCGAAATTACAAAAAAACTTTGATGAGGCTTGCAGGGAACAGTATGGCTTTATCTTCCAAGAGTGTGATTTTTCAATTGATCCTATAAGACCACAAATGAGCTTTTGTGATAGTGATCCTATTATCGATACAATTGATTATGGAACCGACTGTTTGCCATTCAACGAATTTGATATTATGATGAGGAAAGCTATGAAAATTAAAGAAACAATGGAGGGTAAATGATCTACCAGAATCCAGACGGAAGCGTGTTATCCTGCACAAGCCCACTGGCAGGCGAAGAAGCAACGAGGAAGAACCTGGCAATAGCAATCAGGCAACAGAAACCCATCGTACTAAAAAGGATAGGGTGATTAACATGGTTAAAATATACCTACACGAATCAGTTAGGAAGTGTCTGAGCTATAAAGACCTATATATCGTGAAATTGACATATGAGGAACGGCAGATATTACAGGAAGAAGGGATTCTTTGCTCTCCGCTGGATAAAATATTGCAGATGACACTTGATTCACTCAAATCAGAAAAACCGAAGGAAGAGACATGACTGAAAGAAATTGTGATTCTTGTGATTACTCGCAGAGATCTGGATGGAGAGAACCATGCAGGTCATGCAGGTCAGTTAATAAAGGAACTTGGACAGGATGGAAAGGGATTGAGAAATGATAACGCGTAGAATTGGTGAGAATATAACGATTGGATTATTCCAGAAAGACCAGCTTGTTTTTTTAGAGGATGAAATCCAAAGGATGGTTTTCAATCACGATGAGATGAATGAGATCTGTAAGATATGGACTGAGTTTACGGGGAAAGGGAAATGACTAAAGTACACTATGGAGGAAAACGATGCATTGTGTAGCGGGGGCGTGTCCGGTTCCCGATTGGGATTGCAGAGCATGCATGTATAATTATAATGGTAACATATTATACTCTGAATAGTGGAAGGAGAAAGAGATGGTTGATTCTATGGAAAAGTTGTGTTCTTGTGGAAGAAAAAGAAAGCATGGTGATTTATGCCCTGCATGTTATTCTAAGAAGTACCGGGAGGAACATGCAGACATCGTCAGAGGATAGAAAATTAAAGGCCGGGAACGGATAAACGCAATGAGAAGGAGAACAGTATACAAAACCTTGAAGAAGCACAAAGACGACTTGAAAGACGATCCTGAAAGGTTATCCACTGAATTTATACTTGCCATGATGGAGTGAACTTTTAAAACTGTTGGGGTTGGAAATTCAGTTTGCCTTACCATGCTCTTTTTCGTGCATTATTTGGGTTTTTACAGGCAAAAACGATAACATGAGGCGGTGGGTATATGGAATTCGATATATCACATCTTCAAAATAGCAACCGATTTTTGACAACTATTCACAGCAAACGCAGACTTGACAGAACCTGTTATCAGCAAGTGTTATATAGTAGTACGTACATATATAGTAATACTGCGTAAGCAGAAGAATAAGAGGTGTTGAACAATGCAAAAACTTGAAATAAACTGGATAAAAGAATACGTGAGAATTGAAGACAAAGATCAAGGACACGGTTTAGTAAGATTTCATGAAATTGATTTAGATCAGATTGAGAGAACCGGGGACTTAAAAACAGACTATGAAACAGCAGTACGAAATATGTTAGATAATGACCTTATCAACATGAAAGATTTTAATTTTTGAGGTGTCAAACTATGGAAATATCAGAAAAAGAAAAAAGCTTGATAGAAGCAATAAAAACAAGAAAGCCTGTGATCGAATACCCTTTTGGGAATCCAGATGAACTTCTCGAAAGAATAGCCGAAATCGCTAAAGAGTGGCAGAACAATAATAAACCAAGTGAAAGTGCGATGAGTGGAATTTATGTTATTCTGGCACAAAATAAAAGAATATAATAAAGAAAGCAATTAATTTTTAGGAGGAAATTAAAATGATAATATATAGAAATGGTGTACAAATGTCATCACATGATGATACTCTATCTCATCATGTGGATTGTAGTAAATCTAAAGTGTCACCGGGTACTTTTCAGAATAAATACGGTGCATTCGATGACCAAAAAGCGCAGGCAGAAATGTTTGTGAAAAATTTGGATAAATTATTTGGAATAAACATCGACCCTAAAATAGTCGATGTAGATTATCTGGGATCGTGCGATGTTAGGATTGATGGAGACTATTATGTTGCTATAGAAAGCAAAAGAAGAGCGAGATAAGCCTAGGAGGAAATTAAAATGCCGGATGAATATATTTTCTCAGGAGGAACTGTCCTGTCTAGAGAAGATCTCGTAAAAGGAATTCTCCTTCAGGAGGATTATACAATGCCAAGGACACTTGACATCAAAGGTTATCCGCTTCATTTTGAATGGGGTCGGCCGAAAAAAAAAGAAATGGTGTTTTGGGCATGGTGATGAGCCAAAGGCGCTCATACTTATGTTACGACATCATAAAACTGCAGAAGTAGAATTTCTAACTCTGCAAAGGGATGAAAAGACGTTGATAGTGGATCTGATCAACGCAGAATACAGAAGAGAAATAGAATATCTCTCTAGGTGGAGGTAAATAATTAATGGCGAAGAATCGCAGAGGTTTAGTTTACGGAGAAAGAGAGAACGGAAGAGGGATTTAAATTATGATCGAAATAATAACAAGAAGATTTCGCCTAGAAGAAGGCGAAGACTTGGGTAGAGCTACGAACGTGATAAGACATCTGCCCGGATATGTCAATGGAACGATGCATAATCAAGGGTATGAGATTGTCGCAGACTTTGAAGTAAAGGTGATTTGAATGACTTTATGGTACGGCAGGAATAATAACTGAGTGTAACGGTTATCTTCGCTGCTTGCAGTTTGACCAAGCACGACCATTAAACTACACGGACTACAAAATGAAGAGGCGTGTATCTCACGGAAACAGCGTTTGAGTTGATACAATAACTATTTATACTATTAGTGTGTATTAGTGTATTGTAGTGAGATGCACTATATAAAAGAGGAATAAGAAAATGATCGAAATAACAATAGAATTTAAAGAAAAGATTCTTAGAAAATTCACAAGCACCATAACTGAAGATGCTTTGGGTATTGAGAATACCAGAAAAGAGGCACGATGGAAAGAGCTTGCTCAAATGGACTTTGAAAAAATGACAGACGATGAATATAACGAATACTATGTTATTATGATGCATACGGATAAAAAAATTATTCGAAAATGGATGGATGCACTTGAAGAAATCTAATTGTTCGGAGCAAAAATATGGCACAAATAACAGTCGACTCCAATGATGTTTTTATTGTCCCTAATGATGCACTTGTCATTCATAAGCGTGTAGGTGCTTCCGGTCAAATCAGCGTAGGGACTGAATATGCTGGAAGGTTGGTCACTGCTTATGTTGTAATCAAGAAAAGGGAATGATTAATTTATTGGAGAATCAAGATTATGCAACCCGTACAAAGAGAGAACGAAGAAGTAGTTGGTAGGAATAGCCCATCGCCCGAAAACCAGCACATACGTGAAATTCGGGGCAAGAGAATCGAGCCTGAGAAGACCGGGACGTTAGAATATATCGCAAGACTTCAATACATCTGCGTGGATTGTAAAACAGTATATCATATAAATACAGAGAGTTCCAGCGATGGCACGCCACTAATACCGGACGGGCGAATAGGCAAAGCACTTTGTAATGGCCATGTTATCATGTTTTGTCCGTGGTGCAGACCTGACAGTAAACCCTGGAAAGATGGAAGAGGTATTTAATCATGTTTGCGGCTCAATGGTATTGCTTCGCTACTGATTCCTGGGTATCGTACAAGGGTCTAAGTTTTGCCACTCAGGAAGAAGCGGAAACGTTCAAAGCAAAGATGATAAAAGATTACAATCCTAAAAAGATGACTGGATTCAATCCGGTAAATGTCAGGATTTGGGAGGTTTAAATTATGGAGAGCAAAAGAGAGAACATGACACCGCAAGAAATCGCACAGGCATTCGCCAAATCTGAGAAAGAGAGAATCGAAACGCAGACCGAACAAAAGGAGAACCAATTATGGAAGAAATAACCTTAAATGAATCGCAGGAAAGCATTAATCGGAAATTTGTAAAAACAATAAATTCCCTTGCAGAACGCATAACTGAACTTGAAGCACAGGCAGAAAAAAAAGAGAATGTCCGACTTTGAAGAGGAACTAGACAAAAAGTTAGCTGGACTTTCCGTAGAGGAACGACTTAACTATCTTAATTCCGAACGATGGAAGCGATATTTTTGGATAGCTAGGAATGATGACCTTTCAAAAATGAGATTTTAATACAGAAAAGAGGGAACATGAACAAGAAAATAATCTTCTTAAAGAACTGCGGGGCGCAGCTTCCCGCAGATTCAGAATTCAGGAAATTACATGAAGAACACTGGCTGAACAACCCAACAAAAATAAACACTGGCATGTTGTCGGGTTATTTAATCGAGGTAAAAACATGAAAACAAGAGAAGAGATAATACATCTGAAACAGAACTGGAGAAATGATCCCTGCTGGGATATTGAGAACACAGAAGGCTTCGAGGAATATAAAGAAGAGTTACTGGCATATCGCCTGAAGGTAGAAGCAGAAGACAAATTCAATGAAGAAAAAAGAGTTTTTCTTTTGTGCGAGAAGTACCACTGTAATGATGAGCTTCTCAAAGTAATCGAATCCATGCAGCGCAGGATTGAAGCATTGGAACAAAAGAGCGAATAATCATGAGCGTAAAACGAAGAGAGAAAACGAAGCTAACAAGCAAACGGCACGGTGAGAAGTTTCAAGCAGAGTTTGATGCTGAGTGTAATCTAAGACCAATCCCTGAAGAACCGGGGTGGTATCAATGGGAATAGGGAAATGTAAGATAGACGGATGTGATCGCTCAAGTTTCGCTAAAGGGATGTGTGAAAAGCATTATCGCAATTGCTACAATCGGCAAAAGGCTCTTAACCGAGTATCCGATCGTATCACACGTAGTGAACGCGGAGGGCGGCAACCGTTCAAGATGCCAATTCAACAGAGGCAACGCATGTCTCAACTGAACATAAGGCTATGCGCCGAGAGGAAAGCAAAGAGAGAACAAGCGAGGGAATAATGGCAGGCATCTCTCACAATGTTGTCCTGCCAGAAGAGTACTGGTCAAGGATCGATGAACTCAAAGATGACGAGATCGTAAAGAGTCGAGGACATGCCACAATGGTTGCATTATGGGGTGTATGGCCTGAGTTGAAGAAAACAAAAGAGATTAAGAAGGTATAACAATGGATAAAAATAAAGAAATCCGATATATAAAAATAGAATCGTGTACGAACTGCGAACACGTGGGGCATAGTATTAATAACAATAACCCCATTTGCATTAATTTCTGTGTACATCCCAATAATAGTGATGCGTATGCTATTGATAGTTTTATGTATCAAGGGATATATTACCCGGTGACAAGTAAAACAAAATCGTTTGCAGATTGCCCGATTCCGGTATGGTGTAAGTTACCCAAACCAAAAAATGAGGATTAAAATGAAATGTAAATATTATTCGGGATGTGAACTGAAACAATCCGATTCGTTCACATGCAACGATTCTAGAGAAACGGAATACTGCGGAAGATTTAATGAACTGAGCGAGGATACAAAATAATGCCCTGCTCAACTCAAGGGTGCCCGAACGAAGACATCCACGCAAATGGACTATGCTATCCCTGCTATTACCTCGAATGGGTTAAGACACCTTACGGCAGGAAATGCCATAACAAGAGCAATCTCAAATGGCAAAAAACAGAGAAAGGCAAAACATCACTCAAACGCGCTACCAGCAAGTACGCACGGACTGAGAAAGGCAAAGCTGCACAGAAGAGAGGAAATAAGAACAGGGGTTATCCTGCGAAACCAATGCCCGATCTTGATGAATGATTTAATCAGATACTTGAAGAGCAAAAGAAGAAAATAGAGGAACTAAAACAAAAGGAGTGATTAACTTATGACAAATTGTGGGTTCAAAGGGTGAGCGCAAGCCTCCGGCTTTAGCCGTGGGAGAGGTTCAACCCTGAAACAATTCACCTCATCTTCAATTAACTTTATATACACAAAATTACTATTCCATAGTATATGAAATATAAATGTATTCATTGTGGACGAGAAAAATATATTCCCGCAGTTCATGCTTTACCAAAAAACGGATGTCCTGTTTGTGGTGGTGCTCTTATCTGGACTCGTTATTGTCAGTTCTGCAAAATTCATTCTTATGACTTAGCTCATAACACAAAATGTGCAACAGCACATATGAATCAAAAGAGGTAAACCATGGCATTATCAATACAAAAAAGATATGATAATAAAATATACACATTAGACATAGTCAAACCCACAAAACACGATGCAGAAAAATACGCAGAAAAAATTCGACAGACCGAATATATGGGTCATCAGCAACTTGCTCGTGTAGAAAAAGGGTCCCTTGGATGGGGCGTTTATGTAGGCATTGGAAGGAATATAAGATACGACATAGGTTAGTACCAAATCACAGTCATCCAAAATGACAAATAAAAAAGGTGAATAAAATATGAAAGACGGCAAAACAATATATCTCGGCGTCGGTGTCCTGCTCGTGCTAGGCGGCATAGGTGGAGTAATCGGCGCGACGTACTCCGGTGTAGCCTTGATAATCGGCGGAGTAATGACAGCGATCGGACTAAAAGACGTAATCGTCAAAGGTTAAGTGAGGTGAATTATGACAAAGAAATCGGTATATGTCAAAGGACATTACAGGAAGAAACCCAAGAAATAAGGCAACCATCATGCTGAGGAATATTCCAATGAAGCTTGATGATTATCAGGCAAATCCCAAAAGAGAGCGTGAAATAAAATGACATATAGAAAACAAAAAATACCACATAAAAAAATAGATGGTAAATCATATTATCTATATAACAGATTTGAGAAGAAATCAGATGCTGAATCATCTGCTAATAGCGTGCGGAGAATAGGTCATCTTGCAAGAGTATTACCATCTGGAAAAAAGGCATACCTGAAATGGACTGTGTGGGCAAGAGAAACTAGATAAGATAACAAAAATAAAAAATATTTTTTTCCGTAAAGCTTATAAATAATAAATTCAATTCTAATCATTGTGTGTCGCAGGCGACATTTTTTCCGTAGAAAACTTGTTATCACCTCCTGCGGCACTTCCTTTTAAAAATAATGCAATTGACACTCGACCTTCTACCTCCACCAAAACGCAAGCGCAATATACTTTCAGAAGCAGTTCGGGCACAACGCAAAGAAAAAGCAGATGCACATCAAGCATTCAAGCTTCTAAAATCTCAAAGATTTAAAAATTTTACAGAGCAACAAAAATTTCTTTTAAAAAAATATTATGGGATTTATCAATTTTTCTGATATATCCGCACGTACTCAATATCCATATATGATGGAAGATCGCCGGCACTAGAACACCCAGGCCATGTTGATACACATGTCCCGCTGTATGCGCCAAATCCGAATTTCATTGGAACAGTCGTAAATAACTGAGCCGATGTCTTCGTTACTACGCCATCAATCATCCATGTTAACTGTGTTCCACTCCATTCAAATGAATAATTGTGGAACCCTGCTGTAAAGTCACTCTGAGTTGTGTGTGTAACGTCATATATTGGTGTAGTGGCGTTCCCATGAATTTGAGTTTGGTCAGCCTGGCTGGGGGTTCTTCCGGCTGTTTGGGTAATTACAATTGCTGGTGGGTATCCGCCATCAGATGTATATAATCCCATATAACCAGCAGTGCCATATCTGGGTGGCATTTTTGCTCTTATTTCCCATTTTCCCTGTGTCATTCTACCGGCAAGTGAGTTGAGATTATCTATTCCGCTTCCGATATATTTTCTACCGGTATTCGGGTTCATGGCGATCCCAAGATGTAACTGGCCGCCACTGACACTAACCATACTTGAACTGAACAGTGTATCAGAATTGCTACCGCTCTGATTACCACCATACATTACCCATTTGGTCTGGTCTAATGTCGCGCCGTCAAATTCATCGCTCATTACAAGTGTATACCCACCCGATGGTGTAGGTGTAGGTGTCGGTGTTCCACCAATTGGAACACAATTTGTACCATCAAATATTTCTCCACTCGGACATGTTGGTTGTGGTTCTGGTTTATACAATGCCATGACAGCAAATACAGCAATTATTACCATTGCTATACCTAAAATCATTGGCAAATTTTTATTTTTTGTCATTGTTTCTTGCCTCCAAATGTATTATTATAGTATTCAAATACCGTTTAATATATAAATGTTTACCTACAAGCCAGTACGATGAAAATTTCTAAAAAACTTATTCCGGAAATCCTAAAGCTTCTACCTGTTTCACAGATAGAACTCACAAAACTTCTTGGTGTTCGTGACCAACGTATCGCGGAATCCATAAAAGAACTTCTCGATACAGACCAAATCACACGAACTCGACAGGGTCGCAGTTATCTCATCAAACTCAAACCCAAACTATTCCCGTTCCCATCTTCCCCATGCTGGGGTTGTAACTGTGACACGGAAAAGATAAAAACATGTACGAAAATAACAACGTGGGCAATGTCACCTACATGACCAATTACATTAACCACATAATCATAAATTTTGCACTCGTACTTATTCTTCTATTTTTCTATCAACAAAACACATTCCTGTCCAATACTCAACTCGGAATTTTTATTATCACTTACTTCATCGGAACCGTCTTTCTCACACCCGATATCGACACCCGAAGTGAACCGTCCCGTCGCTGCGGCGTTCTCTTCAAACCATATACAATCATGTCGCATCATCGCGGGCAAACACATAAATGGTATGGGTCATTCTTCATCATATTGTACATCTTGATTATCCTATCTCTAATCATTATCATCTTTGACCCATCCTACTTATTTCCATTCTACAACACACTGCTCACATACAAAAACGAAATCGTGTATGCCGTCATTGGTATTTTCCTTTCCAATTTTTTCCACATCGTTACAGATTTCCTGTCGTAACAAAAAATCCATATACGTGGAATACTTTTATATACACTTAACAACATTTAACATAATGGTGTGATAACAATAAATATTTGTATAAAATTATCCAAGAAAAAAAGGAGAACCACAAATTATGAAAATAGAACCATATGAGATGACAGCCGGGCAGGTGACGGCTATACATGTCACCGATCCGGAGTCAAATCTGGATGAAGTAATAGAGACAGAACCATTTCCAACAGACCAGTTACCAAAAATTATAGTAATGGCCGGAAAATATTACCAGGCAAAACATGAATGTGTAGAGTTCATGAATGCACTGAAAGAAGCACAGGTACAGTTCGATTCGGTAAAATCGGATTTTGAGTCGATAACACGTAAACATAAATCACGTATCCATGCACCGGAACCCACATCGGAACCTATTACCGAACCAGAACCAACAGCCACGCTACCCAGAACTCTTGAAGAAGTTGCTGATGACATTGTCAAATCCCCGGAAATCCGGACATTGATCAACAATAACAACCTCACTGACGAAACAATCAAAGAACTCATTGCATCCGGAAATAACCTCAATCCGGAAACTTTCGACTCAATCCATTCAATAATTATCTCCAAACTGAAAGAATCCGGAGTAATCAAAAAATCAATCGCAGAAAAAGTAAAAGAAAAAATAAAAAATAAAAGGTGATTAAATGTCAAAATTCACAAAAGCCGATGACGAATTCCAACCCGTCGCAAAAGAATTGTTCCAGAAACACACAAAAGACTTAGGTCTTGCTGTCGATCCGTCAAAAATAATATTCCTGCGGACAGACAAGAAAAAGAAAAATGCATTCGCTTACTGTAGTCTTATCAACGAAGAATACGCACTGCTCACAGACAAAAAATTCTTCATTGTGATTGTCAACAAGAACTATGACAAGCTCGAAACACCCGAAGAAAAACAATATGTTGTCCTGCATGAAATGATGCATTGTTACTTTGATCTTGACAATGACGATGAAGACAAATTCGCAATCCGCAAACATAATATTGAAAATTTCCAGGAACTAACAAAAGACCCCAACTGGAAACTGTCGTTAGTCAAATAGTGGATTAATTCCACTCATCTTTTTTTGTCGTAACCTTTAAGTCATCATAAGTTGATTATAAAAATATCACATAAAAATGATATTTATATAATAATAAACTTATATGGACAAAAAAATAATTTATATGGACAAAAAAATAAACCACCATCATCAGGTGGTGGCAAGAATCAGTCAAAACTATTCTGATATGGAAACATTTATATCACTTGAAACTGGAAAATATGGTATAAGGGAGTGGTTATGTGATAATGGAACTCAGACTGATACAACTGGTGCTTTATTAGAGACCCAGATGTCCGGATATTTCTTAACCGGATATGTCCCATTTTTAACAATTGGTTCTTATGCTCAAGCGCAGGATGAATCCCCACCTACAAGTGTGACAAATGCCAGCACAGCAACAGGCAACTTCTATATCAACAACACATGGACGAATCCAGCAGATGCCTCACACAGTATCAAGGACACTGAAACAGGCCAGGTATTTGCAGAAGGGTATTATAATGAAGGATCTTTTTCAATGATCACAGGGAACATGAATGGAATCATAGATAGACCACTGACACAAAAGCCAACAGTAACGGTAAACTCTGGGACGGCAGCAGCAGCCCAAAAATGGTACTGCTCAGTTAAGTATTATTTCAGGTAAGAATGAGTCTAAAACACATTTTGATAGCGGGATTGCTGATATTGATAACAATAGGAATAGGAACAGCAACCACAGAAACACTATTATCTGATGGATTTGATAATGGTTTAAGTAATTTTTCTCAATTTGGAAATGTTACTGTGTCCAATGGAAAGGCAACTATAGGCAACAATGGGACAATATATATTCAGTATAATCATAATGAATTGAGTTATCCCAATAAAACCATTTCTTTTAATTGGACTACACCAGACACGATATCTTATCAAAACTTATCATTTAAAAATATATTCTCTTTAAAAGAAGGGGTATGGAATGATTTTGATAAATCTATTATGATGTTTTATAACGGTACTCACGTTTATTTTGAATTACAAACGTATGTAGATACAGTCAATACCAGCAGTGATAGTTCACAAAATTATTCTGTACTTCCAGCAACAGATTATTATATTGTTATAACATCAACCGCTGATAACACAACAATTTCTTTTAATAATAATATATACAGTAATTCAACAGTATTCACTAATGTTTTTAATACTTTGGAATTTAGTTCATTTAGTCCCCAAAATACGGTATTGGATGATGATAATTCTAAAGAAAAGAATACTGCATATATTAATGGAAACACAACCCGATATAGAAAAAACATCACGCTTTCTGATATAAATAACATAACGTCTGCAAATGTGACAATGCTTCTAGATAAAGACGCTACAATAACAGGGGGCATTGTTGTAAACATAAATGGGTATGATGAGCTTAATTTAACAGAGTCTTTAGTATCACCAGGAACAGCAAACCCCATTTATACTTGGTACACTTTTTCGATTAATACATCTCATTTGATATCTGGAAACAACAGTATAATATTATACGGTTCTGGAACAACTACAACAGTACTGCATATTGATAATACCACGACCTCTCACAATAATAGTTCGAAAAGCATAGATAGCGGAGCGACTTGGAATTTTACAAATATAGGTTCTACTGCTGGTATAACTGGCGAATATATGATTAGACTACAGTTAGACCAGTCTATAAATTATAGTGTAGATAATATTCTTATTCAGCAGGATAATCAATCTAATCTTTCTGATTTGTACGGTAGAGTATATGACCAAATGATTTATACTTTTCCAACAGATGTAAATAAAATATATGCAATATACCCGTATTTATTAACCCGAAATAATAGTTATCTTGTTGTTGCAGAAAGCGGGGCTGACATAATACAAAGTGCGTATGATAGTGGAAATAAAAATTTATTCTATGTTAAAGAAGTGGCGTTATTATCCAAATACAATTCAAGCCGCACCCCTTTATTGGATAACTTAACAGAACTTTTATGGACTTACAAAGTTAATCAAACAACAAATTTATCATATTATGTAATAGGTACGAATGGAGTTCCGACTAATTCTCTTGCTATGATTGTAGGAAGTAGAGATGTATTAGAGACATCAAATGCGTTTATTTATTCTTATAAAACTACAGGAAATTTAACCTCTTTACAGCGAGGCGAATCTATTTTCGATGCAGTTAATACTTACATGAAACATTCGGTGTATGATACAATTATAACGTCTGTGAATGCAACAAATGGCACACAAGAAGGAGCAAACACAAACGGTTCAAGGGGTGGAGACCAGATAGCAAATTTCATAGACAATTCTTTATACTTATATGAGATCACGGGGAATCAGACGTATCTAACATGGGCGATTTATCAGGCCGACACGTGGTCTGCGCTTGCGTGGGATAATACTACTGGTGGATTTTATTACCGACCAGATGATACAGGATATGAAAACTTTGTTCCTTCAATGAGTGAAGCGTTGTTACATTTATATAAATACACTAACAATCAGACGTATTTAGATAGGGCAACTCTAAATTATATGCTGTACTCCACCCAAATAAAAAGAAATGGTGTTGGTATTCATTATTTCTATAACAATGGTAGATATGGACATGGAGTATCATATCCAATCTATGCCGCAAGCACAACGGCAGCGTTATTATATAGATATACTCAAAATAATACATATCTTGATATTTCAGATGAATACACGCAAAGATTATTGACAAATAATTTTGAGAGAAATATCGATACACTATTAGATAATAACTATACAAAAGATACAGATTTAACGTATCAGAGAAGACAAACAAATATAATACAGTTTATATATAGATTTATTTTACCTTCAAGTGGTGTGAATATATCCTGGGATAATGGGAGTGATATTTACCAGAGATTATATGATGTAGTAAATGCCCCAACCGATATTTATTTTACAAGAAATGGCGTTACCTTGCTTAATGTATCGGGTAATGGTAACATAGATTTTTATAAAGATATAACATCTGTTAACATTACATCTCAAAATGGAAGCTCAATCGGATTAAAAATGCTTAACAATAATAAACTATACGTTCTTCCAAACAGTTCGAGAATATTTAATATCACGGTTTTAACTTGGAACCCCACTGGCGACTATTACAAGAAATGGACTGAATCAAGCACAAATGCAAGCACAACAACACAGCATATAATTGGTGATTTCCCAATAAATACTAACATCCAAATTAAGCGGGATGGAGTGAACTACGCTCAATTAACTTCAAACGCATCAGGATATATTAATTGGACGTATTCAGGTGGATACAGTGAGCATCAATTTGAAATTTATATTGCTCCTGTATTAGATTCAATTGGTAATAAGACTGTAGCAGAAGCAAGTTTGTTATCATTTACATTAAATGCAACTTGTGTTGGATGTAATTTAACATATTCAAAAGATAGTTCAAAAGGAACTTTGAATTCAACATCTGGATTGTTTACATGGACACCTGACTATTCGGAATCCGGAATTTATCCAATTATATTTACTGTTAATAATAGTGGTATAACTGATAATGAAACAGTATATATAACTGTAATAGATACACCTAGTGGTGGCGGCGGAGGTGGTTCATCTGTCGTAACAATAATCAATAGATCTACACCAGTACACACACCAGAAATCCAGTACAATGAATCATTTACATCAATGACAACATACCAGTCTAATGACCCAATCAGACTCGGAGTTTATAGTATTAATGTAACTCCATCATGTCCATATCCTATCCAAATATACAGATCCGGTGACAGAGTCCAGATATCAAATATGTGCATTTTTAGTAACATAACAGTAGATTTCATTTCACCGAAACAATCCCAGATTTATCTCCTTACTCCCACTCCCGTACTAATTCCACAGGAAATCAAATACGTCACACCCGATAACCAATACTATATAATCAGAACACATCCACCAACTCTCGGTACATTTATCATTGCAGACCCAAATACAACAAATACTATTCAACTTACACCAGAATATATCAAGTTGAAAGCACAAGAATTCTTAATAAAACTACAATCAATAGACATATCTCAAATCCAGTATCAATTATCGCAAATACCATCACGTATCCGATCGATTGATTTATACTCCACGATTCAGGCACTTATAAATTCTATTTCAAGTAGGGTTAATGAGTTGCGTCTCAGTATTTAAAAATATATACTTTTGGATAACACTACATTAAATTATTCCACACAAGCACCACTATTATAATTATCAACCCAGCATATAACAAATATTCTATTATCTTGCTTCCACCTTCGCTACTCGATTTTACCGGTGCCAGTTCCCCGCCACCAACTCCACCCAATAAATCCCGCATTTCCTGTCTCTCGTTGTGCGCACTTGCAGTGTCGATAACTACTCCGCCAATTTTCTTCAAAAATGTGTACAGTATCATGAACGGGAAAAATATATACCAGGCATAGGAATGCATTGCGTACATGATCGCAAAGGCAATCGTGTATGAAAATGCTATACCTTGATTACTTACTGACCACTCTCTTGTTTGCCATGTAGGTTGAATTGTGTTCACACTGATCTTAAGGATTGAGTACAATACCACTGCCAATATTTCCATCACGATCAACAAACTGATTATTAATGTCCCGAAGAACATTACAAGGCTTAATGTATCACCGTTTCCCCAGAAATAAAACAACTTCTGTAATTCAACAATCGCAATCGGATATTCGTAAAATGGATTACTTACATATATCGAATATAAAACAACTGGAATCAGTGCAAGACCAGCAGCATACATCCGTCTATTGCTTGTCTTGTCTGCAACAACCGCTATCACCGCTGAGAATAATACAAAAAAGAATATAAAATCAATTACTGTATCCATGGAAACATAAATCCACACGAACAGGTTAAACCATCCCGATGTGATACTCTGAACCAATGCCAACAAACCAGCATCTTCTGGAACATTAACCACTGATATATTAGTAGAATTCACGAAATCCGTATAATATGGCAGTCCAAAACTACGGAATGTCCCAAAATTCAAAGCCCAATCAAGCCACCGCGACAACATTGTAAACGAACCCGTAACAATATCTCCATAAAACGGTATCGTATACGTATACGTTCCCCAACTCAACACAATCCCGAAAATCCCGGCCATCACCGTAAGCACCGGTTCCCAAACAATAATCGGAATCATAAACGATAGTATCATCTTATATGTCTGCGGAATTTCTACAAATCCCAACAAATTAAAAACATAAATAACAATCGCGGTCAACAATACAAGTATCCCATACGTAAAATTCGATGTAATGACAGTCGAAATGCTTTCTGCCAGAGTGTTTATTTCAGTCGGTATCATAGTATATTAATATTTTTATATAAATATCATTTTAAGGTAATTATATAAAGGATGTTCAAGAACATAAACCTTCCGTAAGCTTTGCACCTAAAGTACCAATTTTGACCGACTTTAGGTGCAAGAATGAGACTTTAGGTGCAAACGGTACTTTAGGTGCAAAGCTCCTTCCGTAAACAAGTATATATACCAATAAACCAATTAACGATCGGTGATAACATGGAAAGAAGATTACTACCAATTTACTCATGTGCAGACTGCCACTTTCTCGGAAAAGAAATTGTAGCAAAAAACGATCAGATCGGTGAAAAAGGCAGATTCACAACATACTGTACACATCTTGCAGGAAAAACAATAATTATCAAACATGGTACGGAACCAACACCAGAACATTTCGAGTTCCCAAAATGGTGTATACTGGCAGTAGATAAATCTTAAAGAGGTAAAAAAATGAGTGCTGAAGATGAAAAGATGCGTTTGTATTACATTCAATTAATCACAACAGAAACCGACGGATTGACTGTGAAAACCGTTCATTCTGAAGTACGTGGAGAATCTATGGAACAATGTTTCGAATACACAAAGAAATTACGGTGAGGGGTCAAGGGGTAGAGAAAGCCTCACGCCTTTAGGATGAGGATGAATCGTACCCCTTGGAATAGTAGCAACAGATACCAAAAAGATTATCTATCAGTCTAACGTATATACGAGTATATGCAAATTCAAAACAGTTCAAAGAAGTACCATTCGGATGGACGGATGATATATAGCTGTCAATATCATGTTATATTCTGTCCGAAATACCGACGGGCTGTTCTTGAAGGGGATATAGACGTTAGGCTTAAACAACTTATTTCAGAAAAACAAGATGAGTATGGGTTCACTGTTTTAGATATGGAAGTTATGCCGGATCACGTTCATTTATTATTGGATGTAAACCCAAAAAGAGGTGTGGTAACTATAGTCAATATGATAAAAGGTTATACATCACATCAGTTAAGAAAAGAGTTTCCATCATTGAAAAGCAGGCTTCCGACATTATGGACTAATTCGAAATTCATATCATCGGTTGGTTCTGTAACTCTTGATGTTGTAAAAAAATATATTGAGGGGCAAAAAGGAGTATGACCACAAAAAGCGAAGCCATCAAAGCCTCTGTGAAAGCCACAAGAGCTAAGAGAAAAACTCAAATGTGTAGAGTCTATGAGGTCAAAATAGATTCATCTCATTTAAATCAAGCAACCAGGGATCACATGAACCGGTTATTTCTTGAAGCCAAATGGTTCTACAATCACATTCTATCCCAACACAAGATTTTTGGAATGAGCGATAAAGTCCACGAAGTTCCTGTTAAAGTCAAAGATATATTTGAAATCCGTGACCTTCGATGTCTTTCGTCTCAGATGAGGCAAGGTATAATTAGCAGGACACAAGACAATATCCGAGGGTTATCAGAACGAAAAAAGAAGGGATATAAGATTGGGAAATTGAAGTATAAAAGTGAAGTCCAATCTATTCCTTTGAAGCAATTTGGCAATACATATAATATTCTGAATAAAAAATATATAACCATTCAAGGTCTAAAACAGAAATTAAAAGTAATCGGATTAAAACAAATACCAAAAGGGTCAGACATTGCGAATGGGACTCTGATTCATAAAAACGGGAACTACTATTTATCTATAACAACTTATCAGGAAAAGACAAAACAAGTTCATTCGGCAGAATCTGTGGGGATAGATTTTGGCCTGAACAAACAACTGGTACTCTCAAACGGTATTGCGATCCAATACACAGTTCCAGTCAGTCCGAAACTCAGGAAGATTGCACGTGAACTCAGCAAGAGGAAATTGCATAGCCGGAATTGGAATAAGACCAGGATCAAGCTTAATAAGGAATATGAAAAAGCAACTAACATCAAGGAGGATATAAAAAATAAGATCATCAGTCATCTGAAAACCAACTATGGAACAGTATGCTTTCAGGATGAAAATACCAAAGCATGGCAGAGGATATGGGGCAGGAAAATCATGATCACATCAATCGGAGGGATAATTAGCACACTCAAGCAAAAGGTGCATACTCCAATTGAAGTTAATCGGATGTTTGCCTCAACCAAAACATGCTCGAAATGCGGGAACATCCAGGACATTGCTCTGGATGAGCGTGTTTATGTCTGCAAGAATTGTGGTAATGTCATGGACAGGGACTACAATTCCAGTATAAACATTGAGACAGAAGGATTAAAACAAATAGGTACGGTGCGTACCGAATTAACGCCTGTGGAGATTGAAGCCAATACTTCGATGTTCCTCGGATACTTCAACAGTATCCCATACATCAAAGCAAGTTCGGTCTATGAATCAGGAAGCCTCACAGCTTTAGCGTGAGGTAGTTCACATAATGGTGAAATAAAAAAATAAACAATAAAAATGCACCCAGAAACCACTAAAAAACTCATCCTGACCAGTATCACATTCGTAGTGATGCCTCTCCTATACAAATCTATTCAGGAACTCAATCTCAATTCAGTCACATTCCACACCCTTATAGACGACGCAATTCCGTTCGTACCACTTTTCGGAATTCCATACCTACTCTATTACTGTTTACTCATGCTGGTATATTACAAATACTGGAATCTTGAATACAATAAATTCGAACACATAGCTTTTTCATTCCTGCTCATCGACATTATTGCCTTCTTGTTTTATGCACTGTATCAAACATACACTATCCGTCATGAAGATCCAACATTCATCGTTCCCTTTATTTACAGCATAGACCATGCCACAAATGCATTTCCATCTTTGCATGTCGCTAACACCATTCTGGCCTACACCACCATAAAAGACCTGACGATGCACAAAAAATACCTGACAATTTTATGTATCTCGATTATCTTATCGACCGTTCTAATCAAGCAGCATGCATTTCTCGATGTTATCGGAGGCATCATACTTTCAGTCATAGTCATCAAATATTACTACAGTACACAGTACGGGAAATTATGGACTGTAGCGGAGAAATATGAGGTAAAGAAGGTGAAATAAAATGGATACCGAAGATAAACTTTTAACTGGAGTTATATTATTGCTATTTCTCGGAGTTTACTTAAAATTAAATGAATTCGATCCAAAAAATGGTTTTGATGGTACAGTGATTAACATAAATGATGATATTATAAATGTACAACCGGATGGTTATAATACTGTTGTCATGTTCTATAGAAACATGTCGGAAATACCAGATAACAATATGCAATCCCTTAATAAATGGTATTCTCACGGTGATCGTGTAACCGTATATTATAGTAAAATAAACAATGATTTTTTCGTGGCAAACCATAATCAGAATAATGGATTAAGATTTGAGTGGATGTCACCAAATTTAGTGTGAGGTAGTTTACTTAAGAGGAAAATAAAAAAATACACAATAAGATAAAAGGATTAAGAAGATTAATATTGAAATAAGAGGTAATAAAAATGCAAAGTGTTTTAATAGAAGAATCAATGTGGTTTAAAATGTTTTATCCAGATAATTTTGAATGTGGAACAAAAGAAAAGATCGGTTGTCTAATGATGAATATAGCAAATCCAATTATTTGTATTTATCCAAGATCAATAATGTTATATCATAAAATATATGTTCCGATATTTATTTGATTATTTATGTATGAATAAAATAGAGAAAATATTGGAGAGATTAAAATATGATAAAAATATCAATAATTGTACCAACATACAATGAAGAAAAGAATATAGAAAAATGTTTACAATCCCTTTGCAACCAGACAATCAACAGGAATGAATATGAAATCATCGTTGTTGATGGAAATTCTAAAGATAACACAATCAGCATCGCAAAACAATATGCCGATGTAGTCATGATACAAAAAAGCGAAAAAGTCGGAGGAGCACGAAATGATGGAGTTTTGTGTTCAAAAAGTAATATAATCGCAACAATTGATGCGGATTGTTTTGCTCCACCAAACTGGCTTGAAATAATCTTAAATAATTTTAAAAACCATCAAATTGTCCAGCTTTATGGAACCGTAACACCAATTGAAAACAGTCTAAAAAATCAACTGTGTTTAATGTATATGAACACATTATCAAATATTTTATATCACACTAAGATACTATACTATACACTCGGCTGCAATACTGCTTTTGATAAGAAGTCGTTTATTGATGCTGGGATGTATAGAACCATTGATGCCGGAGACGACCTGGAAATAGCTACTCGGATGCGTAAAATTGGCAAAGTCAAACTAGACAACAAAATGAAAGTGTCATTCTCAATGCGTAGGTTCCAACAATTCGGCATGATAAAATCAGTATGTGAATGGTTATATATTGCCGTGATAAAAGGTGGCAAGTCAGATAAATATTCATACTCGAAACGAGATTACAATTTGGAGAAATAAATGGTAACTGCAATACTCGGCGGTGGCCTAACAGGTATCACTCTTGCTCACTTACTTGCCGAAAAAGGCGAAGATGTAATAATTCTGGAAAAAGAAAAAGAATACGGTGGACTATGTTGTTCAAAAACAATTGATGGATTCACTTTTGATATTGGCGGTTCCCATATCATCTTCAGCCGTGATACAGAAGTTCTTAATTTCATGAATAAAATGATAGATGGAAACAAACAAATAAACATCAGGAATACGGAAATACTGCATACGGATATGAAATATATCGGATATCCATTCGAGAATTTTCTATATCAACTGTCAGACGAAGATAGGTTTTACTGTCTAAACGAATTCATAAAAGGAATAAACAATACCAGAACCCCATCTAACTTTCTTGACTGGATCACTCATACCTTCGGGAAAGGCATTGCTGACCTGTACCTAATCCCATATAATGAAAAGATATGGAAATATCCGCTTGACCAGATGTCATCACACTGGGTAGACGGCCGTATACCGCGTCCACCGGTAGAAGACATCATTAAATCTGCTATCGGAATAAAAACCGAAGGATATACACACCAGTCCGTTTTCAGTTATCCATTAAATGGTGGAATTAAAGCATTAATTGATTCGATTGCGTCGCCGATAAAAGATAAAATTGTTTGTAATTTCAATGTATCAAACATCACCAAACTCAATGGAAAATTCATAATAAAAAACGACACGGGTAACGTATTCATTACCGATAAATGCATATCAACGATCCCGATACAACATTTAATCAGGAGCCTCGGCAATGTTCCGGAAAATATATTGAATTCCTCTAACAAATTAAAATACAATTCGCTAATATCAGTATACATTGCCTTGAACAAAAAATATGAAAATCATGCAACGAAATCATGGTTATACGTCCCAGATAAAAAACTTGGATTATTCAACAGAATATCGTTCCCATCAAATTACAGTTTCTCCAGCGTACAGGAAGGATGTTCATCAATACTTGCAGAAATCACACATGTTGATGGTGATGATGTATCCAAAATGTCAAATACACAAATCACAGATCATGTAATAGAAAAACTCAGTGACATTGATTTAATTAACAAGAACGATGTATTATTTGTTGATGTTGAACGCCAGAAATTTGCATATGTCGTATACGATATTGATTACAATAAAAACATTAAAATATTAAAGGATTTCATCACTGAAAGATATGGAATAGATTTATTAGGAAGATTTTCAGAATTTGAATATCTTAACATGGACAATTGCATAAGAAAAGTTATCGATTATAATACAAAAGGATGAGGATGATTACAATGGAAAAAGAAGATAAACAAGGTTTACTTGAACTTTTAGTGGGGATTACTCCATTAATAGTAGCGTTGTTGTTATATGCATTGGGATATATAGAATGTAGAGCTTGTGATATAACCTTTGGTAGGTAGTATTTTCAAAAAACTCTAACATTATTTTTGACTTCAAAAAGTATATATACTTTCCAATCAATTAACGATTGGTGATAACAATGAGACTCAAATTGAAAAACTTAGGTATAAACACAATTTCCGTGAAAAAACTTACAGAAAAACTCGAAAACATGTCATACACATGTCGCATGCTGCAATTTGAATTAACAGCAGTCAGATGGGTAGAACACACACGGTTTCATATATCTTTCGAGGTTTTTCCCGACGAGTGTATGCACGAAACGTCTTTTGTAAATATTCACCAGGATTATGGAACCGGGAGATTTCATCACACACAATATACATCAAAAGCAATCAACACCGAGCTCGTCAATATATCAAAGGGGATAAAATGATAACCATAAACAACACACATTTCGAGGAGCTTGTTACTTCGAGCAATCCGATTGATGATGAAATAATACGCGGCCTTATCGACGCATATCATTTTGGTGGTACAGTAACAGAAAACATGATATCATTCCATCGTTTGTCATCCGGCAGCGTGGAGATGTCCAAAAAGGGACAGAGAGCTGGAATACTTGTTCCTGCTGAAATAATCCGACACCTGGAACAGACAATCAAAGAAAGAAGTCGCAATTGTTAGGAAATGATACTATGAAAAATAGAATTTGTCCTGATCATAAAAAATGTAATCATAATTGTGGTCATAATATTCCACATGAACATAAATATGATTGTAATGAAAACTGCTACAATTCTGAAAATCTATCTTCATGTATCCAAATTCCCGACCTCCATGGAACGACAAAAGAATAGAACAATGACCTGCAATCTTGGCTTAACGGATGTTTGCCAAAGGCTACCAATTCTTGGATGTGAAGAATGCCCGAACTCCAGCACTTTTAATGATGATAAGAAAAGATACCGTAACACAAGAGACAAAAATCAATCGAAGAACAACAGATTTGGAAAGCCGCCGAACGAAATCGTCAAGACCTAGAATCCAGAATAAACAAGACACTCACAGATGTAACTGGAATAACAAATGATATGGCAAAAGAAACAATTTTTTAAGCAAACTGCGAAAATGCATTAAATTTCCCGAACTGTATAGTAGAGTCAACTAAAGTTGTATTTAGGAAGTGAATAGTCAAATAACTATTCGTCCTTTTTTTGTATGTTGAAAATATCCACAATTCCGTAACTGCTATATATGTACATGAATAAAAACCATAGTTATGACAAAGATAGCGTTCATAACTGGAATAACCGGGCAGGATGGTTCATATCTTGCCGAATTGCTTTTAGACAAAGGATATGAAGTACATGGTATGGTTCGCAGGGTGGCCTTTGAAAACCCCAACCACCGAACATCGAGGATAAACCATATCCTTGACCAAATAACATTACATTCCGGATCGCTGGAAAGTTACCCATCGATTTACAACATAATTAACAAAATCAAACCGGATGAATGTTATCATCTTGCCGCGCAGAGTTTTGTGAAAACATCATTCGATGACGAGTTTTCTACAATGAACACAAACATAAATGGTATACACCATGTCTTATCATCGATCAAAGACACAGTCCCCGACTGTAAATTTTATTTTGCCGCATCTAGCGAAATGTTTGGTAAAGTAGAAAAATCACCACAAACAGAAAAGACCAAATTCCACCCTCGGTCAGTCTATGGAATATCCAAGGTGGCCGGATTTGAATTAACAAGACATTACCGAGAAGCATACAACATATTTGCGTGTAACGGAATTCTTTTCAATCACGAAAGCGAGAGGCGAGGACTAGAATTCGTGACAAGGAAAATAACAGATGCTGTTGCACGGATAGCACACGGCAAAATGGACGAACTCCAGATGGGTAATCTTGACGCAAAAAGAGACTGGGGACACGCGAAGGATTACGTCAAGGCACAGTGGTTGATGCTTCAGCAAGACAAGCCTGATGATTATGTGATCGCAACTAATGAATCTCACTCTGTACAGGGATTTGTAGAACTTGCATTTAATGAAGTCGGTTTGGATTGGCGGGACTACGTCAAAATTGACCCCAAGTTTATCAGACCAGCCGAAGTGGAGTATCTAACAGGCGACTATACAAAAGCTAACCGGGTACTTGGATGGGAACCAAAAACAAAATTTGAAGAACTCGTCAAGATGATGGTAAAAAATGATATGGAAATAGTATCATCGCATTTTCAATAATATTTCCAGATCCAATATATGATTTTAATTTTGAAATATAACAATCTAAATCTGTAACATCGAATCCCATTTAATACTCTGAGTCTCACTTGATTTATCCCACTGTACAGAAGTAGTATCAATACCCCACAAACCCTCATTATCTATTGTTGCTTTATATCCGGTGTGTTCGAATACATACCTCAAATATGATATATGTTTAGATTTGTGGTACATGCATTTCGTCCACCTCCATCCCGCGATCCAGCTCATAATGTGCCGTGATCATTAACTGGATCGTATTTGTTATAAGTAATGTGACTGCCGCACCCACAACCCCGTAAATTGGTATTAATACTAAATTCAGAACCACATTCACTCCGTCCGATACTAGACCGATCATAGTAATTACTCCGGTTTTTCCTTGAACGAATATTGTGTTTGATATAATAGCCGATACCTCGTACATGATTGTGGACATTACAAATATCGGTATCAAGGTATAAGTATGCTGTGCAATTTCAACTGTGGTAAAAATTGTCATCACTTCTTTTGCGAATTTTGTTTATGGTAAATTCCCGTGAATAAATAGTCCTATAAACACCCCTATTAACATTAAAATGATATAATATATTATCTTTTTAATCATGAGACTCGTCCTCCTTTGTAGTTTCTCTCAATTCGGGCTTCTTTTTTCAGTACGATATACGCAGTGACCAACCTTCCAGCATATTCAGTCCCTACGCTGATTTGACCGGAAGCACCTACACGCTTATGAATGACAAGTGCATCATCTGAGTCGATTATAATTCGTTCTGCCATTTCAATCACCAATCCATATAGAAGCATATACAATAATACGTTTCTTACATTGTGAACAGTTCCCCTCTGCAATGTTCTTTGGTCTTCCTGTAATCCGAATGGGTTGTGATTCGTCTAATGGCAACTCTTCGATAGATTTACATGAACATTCTACAAAAATACCACGTTCGTACTTTGTTAGAGGAAATTTTATTTCGGATTCTAGGCTTTCACTCATACTATTTCCCATCTGCCATTTCCATCAATTCGGTAGATACTCCTGCTAGTGTAAGTATTGCACTCCGTAACTCACCCGCAATATCTGTTCCACCATTATGGATTAACCTTTCGTCTTCTGTCATGTACTTCTTCAAAATTCTAAATGCATCATCTGCCATTTCCTCTGCATCTGATACAAGTTCTTCCGCCTTTTCAAAATCTTTTTTATTTATTTTCATAGTGTTTCCTCAAAAAATTAATGATAAATTGTCTCTAAATATTTAACTTCTGCACAATATCCACAGTGTGCTTCATAATATTCATTATCAGGGGCAAGATATGGTTTGTATCTCTTATCTATTTTCTCGTGTGGTTTTGCACCCACGACTTTTCGAAACGCCTTTAAAAATTCCTGGCATTTATTCATATTTTTATCGCTCCTATGTCTGTATTTCTGGCTTCAATTTGTAGACCCAACACAAATATTTTTACCTTTCTATTGCAGGATTCACATAGGTGTATCCTCTCTTTTCGATGTTTCTCATTTTCGTCTATATCTTGGGTATATATCCCAAATGTTTGAGAGCAAGCACCTAAATCCATTTGTATATCACAAATTCCACATTTTACCATTTCATTTTCCTCCTTATTATAGTGTATCACACTACAATACACTAATACACACTAATAGTATTTAAAGGTATCTTAAAATCGTATATATAAAAAATAATACCTACTTGTCTTGTAGGCATTCTTTTAGAAACTCTTTTCTTATTTCTTCAAGTCTTACTTCTCTAGCTTTGATTTCCTTACTTCTATCCACTTTTTCAGAACGTAGAGACTCAATTTCGTTGAATAGTTTACGTATTTCTGTTTCGTATTTTTCAGGGATTTTCACTTGTGTTTGCTTTTTCATTTGTATTACCTCTTATTATTTATGCCATTGTATTCACCGTAGCGGAATGTCTTTCAAAGCTGCCCGCTGCATTTCAATCAATATGTTATTATTTTCTGTTGGTATATCGTTATATTTCGGTTGATACATATCAATATAAATTCGTTCAATTCCATCAATACTGTAAAGTAATTCTGTTGTTGGAACTATAACCACATCTTCAATATCGTCTTTATCGCTTATTGCAGAACTGTAAGGACTTATTCCTAAATGCTGGGCGATTCTGCTTTGGATATTTACTGATTGTCCGATATAGATAATATTATTAGATTTATTTAAAATTGCGTATATCCCACTTATCTTAGGTATAGCTTCATTCTTTAACTGATACTTGCCAGTTGGAGGATGAAACTTAGAAATGCATGGTCTTGCTTTATATCGTGTAAGTTTAGATAGTTCTGGTATGTTTATTTGAATCATTATTTTCTATCCTTTATTTTGTTATATAGTGTTTTTTTAGTCATTCCAAGCATCTTTGCAATAGACGGTACGGATATTTGCTTTTCAATCATTTCATCGAATTTCTTCCAGTCCACTTTTTTAGGTGGTCTATGCATAGGTTTTCCGGATTTAGTACCATTCTTTAAAGCATGTTTTATCCCCGCCTGTGTTCGTTCAAGGATTAAGTCATGCTCAAAGTCATTGAAAAGAACAAAGATACCAAATTGTAGCCTTCCGTGTGGGGTAGTAGTATCAAGTTGTTCTTTAATCAAAATCAATTCTTTATTATTATGAGTAAGATTGGTCTTTGCTTCAAGAACAAAATTAGTTGATCTTCCAAACCTTGACAAAGTATGACATATAATCCCATCGCATGAGTTTTCAGGTTCAAGTATTATTTTCATCATCTTATCATAGTTGGGTCTATACTCATAAGCACTTGAATCATTGTCAATAAACCATTTTAAGATTTCAATGTTATTTGCTTGAGCATAGTTTGTAATAGCATCTTTTTGAATTTTGATGCCAGACTCTAAATCTATACTTTCTCGACAATAAGCATAGAATTTCTTAGTTTCTGCGTTTGGTGTAAGAACCATATCCTTATAGATGATACGTTAGTATAAAAAGCTTATCCTTTTAAAAGTGCTAACTTATTACTCCGATGGAAACTAACCAATATCTTTATAAGGATGTACGTAGTATGTATGTATGTACGTACCAATATGCTAAGATAAAAGGAGGATAAGAAAATGATAAACAAGGAAGCAATAGAAAAATTAAAGTCTGAAACAAAAATAGGCGATAAATTCGGAGTGTATTATAATGGTAAAACTTTCAAGAATTATACTGAAGTTGTAAGATTCAACGATAAATCTGTGTGGCTTAAATGTGAGTCCGTTAGCCGAGAATCATGGAATACGGTATTAACTTACTTAAGAATGAAAGTATATCAAAAGGTTTAAATTTTTGAGGTGAACTACTATGGCAAAAGGACATTTTAGAAATTGGGAAACATATCGATGTGAAAAGTGTGGTTTCAGTGAATATGTCAAATACTCTAAAAATAAGGGTATTTGCCCAGATTGTAAAATTGCCCTGAAAATAATATGAGGTAAACTACTATGAAAAAAATAGAAATACATAATTGTATAGAGTGCCCAAATAAAAAAAATACCTCTAATATACAGGGAGCTTTTTGTGATAAGGCAAAGAAATTTTTAGGAAAAGAATTAACAATTATTCCTAAATGGTGTCCATTACCAGACGATGGTGTCTTTGAAGAATACTGTGGCGCATGTCTAAAGATAAAACCGAATTGTATCGATGATCCACACAGTAATCTTGGAAATCCGAGTTTTATATGTCTGGATTGTTTGAGGTAAATCATGAAATTACAATGTAAACGCCCTGACTGCAAACACTGTTGGGAATATACTGGACTTAAGAACTATCCTGCTCAAGTATCCTGCCCGATTTGTGGGAATAAACTGAGATTACCGAAGCCAACGCCAAAAGAAGACTCAACATGACAAATCCATTGATGGTTCATCATCAACCGTAAACTTGACAGAACCATCGAACACCAAAGTATATATACCTTCAAACCAATTAACATGTGGTGATAACATGAATTTCAAAGACAAATGCATAGAATTCTCAACTAAGAGAAATAACGAACAAAAAATCAAGCAAGAAAGAAGAGATCAAGTATTCATCGAAAAAGCGACAGATAATATTCGAAAAGTTTTCAGTTTGGGAACAAATAAATATGACGCCATTGAATCATTCAGTGGCATAATCGACGTAAAAAGAAAAGGTGGATATATAATTTTCACCGTGGATAACATAGATTTTTATATTAGTTCTGATGACAAAATAAATGTCATCAAAACATGCGACATATGTGGTGACAAATATTGGCACCCTGTTGAATGTCTTGCCGATATCGGCAATGTAATCAATACTCCACATCCAGATAATGGTTGCCGACGTATCAAAGAGCACACCGAAAAAATCCCAGTAGAACAACAACTTGTAAACCTGATCCACCAAATCGCACGAGAAGAATAAGATGCAATCAACATCACTTGATAACACATTACCACAAGAACCACCATCAGAAAAACAGATGTGTGGCTCTTTTTTCGTTGGAAAAGATGGTCTTGAGGCAAGTATTCGGCTTGACCTTAATGTGCAGCACAAGAACTACAAACAATTCAAAAAAGCCCTTGACGATATAATTGACCAATTCGAAGGCGATGGCCTGATTGTGTATATGAGTGGTGTGTGATAAATGCCATCAGGAGATACAGGACTCATGCGCGTTAAAAGAAGCGTGAAATCAAGAACAAAATACTGTAAGTCTAAACATTGGGCGGAGTGTACCTATGGCACTCTGACAGAGAGAAATGCTAAGATATGTGCATTACAATTCTGCCACTACAAAACCGCCGATGGTTGCAGAACAGTGGTATTTGCCGGAGGGAATGTTGAAAAAGAACGAAATTCCTTACATGGCTTAAATTCATAACAATCATCGTCGTTATCACTTTAGCCATCGGTTTCATCTCTACAACAATATCATTGTACCCAGAACATTATAACGTATTATTATGGATACTTGTTATTTTTGGTATCCACCACTATACAATTGGAAAAGTAAAAGAATGAGAATACAAGTAAGGAATAATCAAATGACAAAAATAATAATTATAGACAAATGTTCACATTGTCCTTATAGGAAAACAACAGGAAAGAAGTTTTTTGGAAAAAATATCCATTATGTTTGTTTAAATTCAACAACAACATATACATTCGATCCAGAGAGCCAACCAAGAGAAATCGTAGATATAAATACAATTCCGGAATGGTGCAGATTGAAAGAAGCGATTCCGAATTTAAGGGGATTGCAACACGAGTACGATATAAAAGAAATGATGAAGAAATATCTAGGCGAGAAAAATGAAACAGTGGGAAGAATTTGATTTAACAACCGGAAAACCAACCGGTCAGACAATGCTATTTATGGATGGAATTACACCTGAGTATTACCTGAATATCTGTAATTCTGGATGGATAATGAGTGATTCAGGTAAGACATGTATGAATCCAAAAAGCGACAAGACATGGCATATAAGAAAGTCATGAAAGAGGTAACAATAAACTAATTCTCCTTGCCATCTCCCAATACTTCTTTTTTCTTGCCTTTAAATTTCACTTATAGGACGATTTCTTACCGCGTCCTATATCAAACTACCCCACCAAGTCCTATAACTCAAATTTAACCGCACCTCTACGCTTCCTATTTTCCGAAATTTAGTGAATAATTAAATAATTATTCCGTTATTCCATTATTTAACTCAAATCCTTTATATACAAATACAATACTTATATTCTTCATTATGTCTAAAAATATCCCCGTTAATGACCCAATATTTAATTCTTTTAGCCAGTTCAAAGAATTTACAGCTAAATTAATTGGTGACAGAAAATTAACTAATGATAAATTCCTTGAAATGTTAATGAATGATTTTACAATGAAACCTCAAGTTCTTGAGTACATTAAAAAAGATGAAGAAATAATCAAAAAATTATCTAAGGTGTAACCATGAACAGAAAACTACTCTTAATCTTATTTGCCATTACATTTCTGACCAGCACAGCGATGGGTGCGGATAATTTCATGGTCACATCTACTATGGAAACAGTTCAGGCAACAGGAGGAGCAAATGCATGGTCAACACCAATATCATTCACGCTTAACTTGACGGATTCCAAAACCATATATGGTACGACTGTAACATATGCGGATATCGGTAATCAAAATACCATAATACTGTTCCGTATCGTGGGCGGGACAGCAACCGATGCAGCGCTTGGGAAATCACAATCTGCGTGTATCAAAGGAACATGCATAAACACGCCAAATGAAACAACTCCTCAGAACGTCGGTGATATCCGACTCACTGTTACAGACATAAAATTACTCACAACATCTTCTGCCAACACATCCGGAGGTTCCGGAGAACCAATAGATGTGTACTTGAAACCAGACTCATCCAACCGGATCAATGTACCAAAGGATGATGCATCAGCAACTTTCGACATAATCCAATATAATCAGAAATCGGGCTGGTCGTCAAGCACATCACAAAAATCCCTTAATCTATATATTCACCGCAACTACGGCGAAATATCAATCATGTCTGTTGAAACAGATGGTATATATGATGATTTCCAGCCGGTACAGGGCGAAGATACGATGTATTATGTCCTGAAATCAAATACGAAATACACATTTAAAATCAAATCCACCACTACTGGAACATGGTCAACGGAAAAAACCAATACCTACACAATTACAATCAAAGGACTGGCAGAATCAACATCATCCTCAAAAACCGCACCGCTTCCAACTGCACCGTATGATGTAGTTGTTGGTGTAATCAAGACCATGCCAATGTCGGAGAATGGAAAATTCGACACATTAGGTGGAGTAACAATATCGTCACAGACTGCAAATACTCATGATCTGACTTTCAGCCAACCAGGTACATACACACTCATCTACAAGACAGATTCTGGCACAACACAGCAAGTAGTATTCAATGCAGCATCAAAACAAGATGGTGTCGCACCTGTTGCAACAGTAAAGGCTAACCAGGTTCAACCCACTGTCGGAGGATTCGACACCAATATGATATTGATAATCCTCGGTGCGGTTATTGTTATCGTGATTTTCTACATGAAGAAAAAGAAAGGCGGTGGCGGGAATCACATACAATCGGGTAATAGAATAGGTTAACCAAATGACCGAAATAAATTTTGCATATCGGTCTTACTGGTTGTTACCACATATCTCATTAATTGAGACTACTGGTAAAGGATTTGCCGTGACACCAATAGGAATATACGATCCTGAATATGGTATTAGGGCACCGCCATATGTACCAGGAAAGTTCCTTGATGAAACCGGTAAGACAGTATATCCCGATGACATGTATCGTGACCATGAGGCATTGTTTTTCGCAATAAAACATAAACCTCTCGGTAATTTTCCATACCTGCGCAATATTGGCGATGGTCATTTTCACGACAAGTATATTGTTTCCACGAATGACATATCTCCAAATTCCGTAAAATGTGTCGACCCAGACGGTAACATACTCATATGGGGAAACCTGAAGCAAAACCCGCCACATTCAGAAACACTATGGAATAATCGACAACTCACATTAATAGAAATCACACCGCAGCTTTCACCCGAAGAATTACAAGAGCTGGCACTTAATGAAGATTATGTATCAAAAGTTCTTCAAGAAAACAAGAAATCAATAGCAGATGTCTATAAACACAGGAATGAAAACCGACTTCTAGTAACCCGTGTTGCCGGTGGTCTATCCACAATCGCATTACTACAGGCAAAAATAAGCAGTCTCCTTGACAATTATGAATTGATGATGGAAGAAGTGATTAACCTGCGTCTCGAAGTCAAAAAAGACATGAACAAAGGAATAAAACTAGCCGAGGGAAAATATGGTATCAATGCGCCATGGGATAAAGTTCACGACGATGAAATGAAAAAGACAGTAGAACAGATTCGTCTGGAAATGCGTAAAATCACCGCTATGGCAGAAGCAGATGGTGTGATGAACGATCCGATGAAAGCAATGTTATTCCAGCAGGTGCGAACGGTACTTGGTGATGATTTTATCCGTAACATCATCGGTACATCAGTGCAGACACAACCAGTTACACCGGTATCACCAACACAGCAGGTAATGAACTATGCAGCACAGCATGACAATAAACAATTATCTGATACCGAATTACAACTCCGCATCAAAGAAATGTTAGATAAAATGGAAAGAGAACAATCAACACCTAACTCGGCCACCGCACCAAACCAGGAACAACCACCGCAAATAATCATCGGCGGAAAACCACTACAGGCACAACAATATGTCAGATAACGAACTACAGGCACCGATAGTAAAAGAACCACTCGACCTAGAATTATCTGACAGTGAAAGAGAAAAACTTAAGGAAATCGCAACCGACCTTTACATACTGGTTTCCCAGATAAAAACACCATTTGAAACACTTGAAACACTGATGCAAAGAAAAGTCATTGTCAACGATAAATTACATTTCCAGCTAAATGAAGAAGAGGATATAGAATTTTTCCAGAAAATCCTGAGTCTCAATCAAACACTTGGCGCGGCGCATAGCACACTGGATTCATATATCAGGTTCACGAAATCATCACCCGATTTCGATAAATTCCTCAATATAATCTATAACTTCGTCCAGAATTACAATTTCCATCGTGGCACACTTTTTTTTCAGTACAACGCAGAACTGGGCGTTTATCTGTATCCATACTTTGATGTTGACCCAGCTCTGAAAAAAATGAATCTGTTATATCATCGCTTATGTGGCACCCTTGGTGTAGGCGGCCGATATATTGAGATCCAACCACCATCAACCCGATCTTCTACAGACCCATCCGACAACTTTATGCGGCCACCATACGAACCATATCTTCCATATCAACAAACTGAGTATAAACCAAAATCAAGAGACATAGGAGATGCATTCGATACATGAGCGCAATTACATTTCTCGATCGTCGGATGCCGCAAACCGGTGTTGCACATACTCCATTCAGGCGCATCCACCCCGGACGTACACATCCCATCACACAACGAAAAGACGAGATACCGCGTCAGGAACGCGCAATCAGGATTGGAGACCACATCAACCCGTACACTGGTGAAATATTCCCAGGTCAATCATATCTTCCATTCTCCAAAATTGTCGGTACCAACTGGGCAATAGGCGTATTCGGATCAAGTGGCAGTGGAAAAAGCGTCGCTATGCGTAACCTTATTGAATATTTTTCCATCGTGGAGGGACGATGTGTAATCATTTTTGATGATACAAAAAACCAGTACTGGTCATTCAAACATAAACAAGACCGAGAACCAATGATAGCGAAACTTCGTTCACTTGATATCGAACCTGTTGCGATACCCGAAGTCATCGTTTATTCGCCATCATATGATGAACCAGTACTCGGATTAGATACTATGCGACGAGATTTTCACGTAGACAAACTTTTATCCATAAAAACATCTGCCATCACCGCAGAAGCATTTTTTGAACTGGGTAATGTAGATGCTACAGGACGAATGTACCACAATCAATTAAAACGAATCCTGAATATTCCGAATCACGAGAAGACAATTGATTATATCAAAACACAACTTTCCACGGGTATGGAAGATCCGACACTCAAACGGTCAATCTCATCACTGATAAATATTTTTGACCCACTTTGTCTCATGGGAATAATCAGAGACGATGGCACAGATGTAAAAGAAATGCTTCACCCACCCCGTGCAAACCGACCCGGCCGCATATCCGTAATCAACCTTGGAACATCAAAAGCAAATGATTGCCGTAAAAATGCAATTGTTTCTACCATCTGCCAGCAGATTTTTGACGCAATGCGTGCAGACAGGACACTACAACCTGTAATAGTACTCGATGAAGCCAAATCCTATATCGGGAAAAAAGCATCAGATGCAACATCAGATGGATTTTCACTTATTCATCTACAGGCTCGTGCATGGGGAGCAACTCGTATCTGGGGATACCAGAACCAGGATGATATACAGGAATGGGTCTTCAACGGAAACACACCATATTTTATCCAGATGTCAAAATCTCTCACGTTAAAGAACGGAACCACACTAAGTGGGTCAGGATTTGCGCACATATTCATAAACGGCAGTGGCGACCCATCCATCCCCGACCTCGATATGTATGCAAAAATCCTCCCTTGTAAAACAAAACACGTAGATTAAATTCACTATGTACACAAAACCATCACCAAAATTCGATACGGTACTGAACGAACTCATATTTGAATGTAGTATATGCCACAAATGGAAGCCGCAGCGTCAAATACAAATTCACGATGGATTCGATACCTGCATCGACTGCGATGAGCCAGTGAAAACAAATCCACAACACGACCTTCCAAAAGTTATCATCAACGGCGATGTAATACTTCCTACTCCAACGGCTTTTAACTTGTTCTATGACGATTTTCTGTTCTTCAAGCAACCAATCATCCCATCTCTTAATGGCACAACTCTGTTACTGACATCCGGTAAACAACAAATCCAACTCAGTCTCACTGGTATCATTCAACTCTTACTTGAAAAATATCAACATCCGCAACTATATGAATCTCATTTCCAGACCACATCACCAGAATTACAAGTCCAGATACGTGAATCGTATACATCTATCCAGGATTTTCTTTCATCCTGCCTGCGC
This sequence comes from Pedobacter sp., assembly GCF_041645105.1. Lineage (GTDB taxonomy): Bacteria > Bacteroidota > Bacteroidia > Sphingobacteriales > Sphingobacteriaceae > Pedobacter. The sequence goes on along the minus strand of NZ_JBAZQQ010000009.1, from coordinate 106,541 downwards.
CGTTTCGATAAAATTATCCTCTTCGATGATCCACGAATCTCAGAATTTGCCAAATCATACTACACAATATGTTCAGTACCTCTCAACCTGAAAATTCAATACATGGAATGGGAAAAAACCCTGATTTCAGCCTACGTTTCCCAAGAAATCCAGAAAGGTCTCCATGAAAAAGACAAAGAACTTAACCGTATCCGTCAGGATTACATGACAAAACTTGACCAGGAACGAAATGGAAACAATGCAAAGAAAGAAGCATACATCCGGGAAATCCATACTTTACAGTCCACTGTCGAATCTCTCAACTCTGCCCATGCCCGCATGAAAGAAGAATCTACTAACAACAAAAACCTATCCGACGAGTTGTATGAAAAAATAAAATCACTCGAACATACTAACGGAGACCTTGAACTCGAACTGTCTAAGGTGAAAGCAAAATCCGACGACCTTGAAAAACAGATGAAAAGGTTTGAAAAACAGACATGGACACAAATAATGGGTTTCACGCCGGAACACCCGACATACATCAACAAAGTTGCCGGAGAAACAGTATCATTCCCATGTCCTCTCTCATCTTTCGCATCTAAATATAGTTTCCATGAACTCAAAGACGGAGAGATGATTTACAAATCAAAAGATTCCGACGCATTATTTTCCGTCCCTGAAGCACTGGACACTATGTTAATATCAGAGTCCCGTTCCGATGAAACAACTACACCGGAACCTTCTACGAAAGAAAAAACCAAAACACCAAAATACATGGAACTCTTGGAATTCATACCATACGGCGAATCTGGTGCTATAGGATTCGCGGCGTTATCAGAATTATCAGGTGTAGATAAAACAAATCTTTCACGATATGTTAAAACACTCAAAGTCAGTGAACTAATAGAAGAGAAATTTGATATTACAGAAAAACTAAGAAAAGTGTATAGGATTGATGAAACTTGAAAGAAAAAAATAAATTCAATGAAACAAAATTCCTTATACTTTCGGTAATCCATGACTCTGACAAATACTTATCATCAAGAGAAATATCTGAATTATCAGGAGTCGATCTTCATACAGTACGAGACCAATTAAGCAGGCTGGTTGGAGTACAACGTGCAAAACAATCCGGATATATCTGGAGATACCAAAATCCCAATCTCACAAAATGCAAAGACCGATACCTTTACCGATACCTGAAAAACAAAGGGCGTCGCATATATGAAAAATATGCTGAATACAAAGAATTAACCAGAGTAACAGGAATAGAAATCCCATTAATCTGGCCAAGACATGGAATAGAAAAAAGTAATATTGTAAAAGCAAGACAACTCTATGCAAAACTCAACTCCACAATCTCGAAAAGATAAAACAACCTCCTCGCACAACGAACAACTGTGGTGGCTGTACAAGCTATGATTACAACTTTACAATTCTACAAATTTACAACTACACATGACTGAAAATCCTCCAAACCGAGAACAAATCCTACTGGATATAGAAAATAAAAACGACATACGTAATGTCAAACCGGAATATCGTGTCGTCTTGGATATGCTTCAGATAACCACGCCTACGTCAATACAAGACCTGATAAATGACATCAATGAAGAATACAAATGTGAGATGTTCAACTACAAGCAACTTTATGATACCGTCAAATCCCTTTCTAAGATCAATGTTGTCCACATCAATGAATTAAAACAAATCTCAATCGACCCGAATTACATCCTGAAATCCCAACCCGCTACCATTCCCGTGTACCAAATGTATGTACTTATCGGAACAGTTGTATTCCTCATGATAACACTGGTGTTCAACCAGATGATACCAATATCAATCACTGCTTTGATAACAAGTATTCTTTGTACGGCAACTCATCTGTACAGTAACCGATAATTTTAAATATTATGTATACGTATAATGATTTGGATGCGTGGCACATTTTTATACAACCCACCAACACTCCCTATTCCCACGCATCCCCTATCCAACTAACAAGGTGATAACAAATGTCAGAACAAAAATCAGAGTACAATAACTTCACAAAACTCTGGGACACGTCAGTAATAATAATATGCGGACTTATTTTCTTGAATATAATAAATCATATGACAGAATTCATTATACATGATGATCCGAGATTATTACTTAAGTTGATTGCATATGCACTATCAAGTATATTAGCATTTATTATAGTCTGTGTTATATTTGGTATTTTGTTATCGGAAAATAGTATTAAAATTATCGATACATGCGCATATAATATTACTGTTGTTATAGCATTCCCATTCTTCATATGTATGTTAGCGACAGTAATTATTTTTTTATTGTTTTTCCTCTAACAAAACATTTTCTTATTTTTTAAAATCACGATACGTCTTTTTTCATGTCTCCCGTGTGTCTTTCGAAATCTCGAATTTTTCAACATTGTTCACACTTCCTTGAAAAACGGACTTTTCGAAATTTCGAAATGAAAAATTCAAAATTTCGAAATGAAAAACGATAAGTTTCTTTATATACCCCAACATAACCAATTAGTTGTATCTGTTCAAAAAATTTACTTTTGAACAGGAGGTTAAGAAAAAAATGACTAAACAAGATAAAGGAAATCTCCTTAAAATACTCGCAATAGTAGCCGTGGTGCTAGTTGGATATTGGATGTTCACTGCGCCATCAAGCACACCGACACCGACAACAGGATCGCTTTTATCGGGGCAAATTTCACCGCAGGGCGGAGAACCTGTTAGAAATACAGTTATTGTTCAACAGGCTGCAGCTCCAGTCAGTATGACCCCTGTAACCGGAACAATCACATTGAAACCCCTGAGTGCAACCGGTGCATCCGGTGTTACGTCAAATATGGTCTTACTTGATCAATCATATGCAGTCTATAATGAGAGAGGTGCATTTGATGAACAGGCAACAAGATATAAGATCATGAAACAGATAGCTGATTACGGCGTATCAACACTCAAATCATATGCAGGCGGACAGCCAGCAATACTCACTCCATCATCTGGCGCATGGTCACAGTCAATCACCGGCGCAATTGGTGATAAGTTCGTAGTTTTCACAGCAGTCGGCGCATCCTTGAATACAGCACCGGCAAAAGAAATCAACGCATCAACCGCAAAACTCGCAACAATCACTGATTTCAACCGTGCAACAGAAAATTTCTTCGTTACACTGAACGATGGAAAATCCACATGGTCACTCTTTGATTATGCAGCATACAACTTTACCGATACCACATTCCAGGACAGGACAAATTACACTGTCGGCGATGGTGGAACAGCAGCAGTATCACAGACTGTAACATTCTATTCGAATGCAACCGCAACCGGTGCAGGATGTTTCGACTGCGCAATATACATGAAAGCAGATAAGAACTATACAAGCAAATTCAAAGACCTTGTAATCTCTGCCCGCGCAGTTAAACCAGGATCAACCGAACCATCAAGTGTGAAGTTCACATCCCTGAGAGTTGGCGATACCGACTTGGCAGCACAGGTACTTCCGAGCGCAAATACAACTGAAGCAGTCTACTTTGTTGGGTATATCCCCGATAACTTTGACACTGTCAGAACAGCATCAGACAAGAATCACCTGACATGGACTCTAACCACCGATACATACGGCAGTGACGAGTACGTCAGACTGTACATTGTCCACAATGCAAGAGCAATGGGCACCACAAATGGTATCTTTGATGCAGACCCTGAAATAATGGAAATCCAGTTAAGCAATAGTGCTTCAAGCGGATTCGACGTGGCAATTTAAGAATGATTGTGGCATAGCCCACATCATTTTTTAAAATGAGGAAACATATGAAGAAATCAATAATCGTACTGTTCATGGTCATAACAGTAGCACTATTTATACAGAGTGCATCTGCCGCAGTTTACTACTTGAACGGTACAGTCAATGCTTCCGATACCACGCTGGGATTATCAGGTGTCACCGTCACTGGAAACACCACAAACACTACAACCACTAACGCTAATGGATTCTGGTCACTGGCTAACAACAACAACGGTACTGTGTCGTTGACCTTCAAGGCTAATGGTTACACAACAAAATCAAACAATACTTTGATCAATGCCGCAAGTAACTTCAGTAACCAGACACTGACCATTATAACGCCGACACTCACTGTAGCGGAATCAAGTGTAACTCGTAACGCTGCTACACTAACGGCAACTATAACAGCAACCGATACAGTGAATAATAACTATGTTGGGACTCGTGTCAGATACAGTAAAGATTCAGGTCTTGCGAATTCATTTACCACCAGTTGGACTAATACAAGTGCGACACCCGCATTTACGTTATCCAACCTCGATCTTGGTGTGAAATGGTATTATTCAGTCGATACCTACAATTCGGCAAACGGATCTTATACAGCAAGTTCGACAGGTGACTTCACGACACTGAAAGGTGCATATGATGAAACACGTGACTTGAGTAATGTACCACTAGATGTCCAAATAGCGCAACAGAACCAGGCAGGTCTCGTAGGTGCATCAATCCTGAATCCCCAGACACCGGAAGAAGAAAATACAAGAAATCGTAACATAATCGTCTTTATCCTCGTCGTAGGACTAGTATACGTACTATTCTTTACCAAGAAATAAAGACAATTATTTTTTATTTTTTTATTAAAATTTCACAAGAGTCTTCTTTATATACTTTAAGTATAATGATATATTACAACTATGGAAAATCCCAACTGCCACTGCTTGAAATGTGATCGAAAATGGTTTTCAAAATTACGTAAGTATGCTAACATTTTACCGAAAGCATGTCCCCAATGTCATAGGTATGACTGGATGAACCCAAGAATACGCAAACGGAGAACCTAATGAAATTTGACATTCAATCATCATCTGCTGTTTCCGGATATCTGATACTTTCCGGTTTATTCAGTGCATTTTTTGCATACTTATTACAAGATCCGATGTATTTTGGTTTTAGTCTATTCATATTTGCAGGACTTGCTTTGGCCGCAAGTAATGATACTGGAAAAGGAACAGTCGCACAAGACCTGACCAAACTTGGATGGTCATCGACAAATATCTTCACAGTTGTGCCTCTTGGAATAGCAGGAGGCATAATTGGATTAATTATTGGCTCGTTCATCGTCAGTAACGTAGAAATGAATATCCTTGTACCCGATTTATCTACTATTGCACAATATTTCACTTCAGCCAGTGTAGTACCGGCAGGACTTGCAACTACAGCAAATATCGTGGGTACTGTAATGGTAGTTGCTCCCGCCGAAGAAGTCCTTAAACTTATCCTTGCTCCGTTCGCCTTGAAATCAATATTCAAAAATACAGTAGTTGCGCTATTTCTTTCTATTCTCTTTTGGACAGCAATGCATATACCGACATTTATTGCACAGGGCGCATCGACATCCATGTATCTCGTACTTGTAATATTTGGTATTATAGGCGCAGTATTGTTATTCATAACACAGAATATTCTTTCCGCAATCATTGCCCATGCAACTTTCAATATTGGAGTAATCTTGTCATCTGCAAGCGGAGATATATTTGGAGTACTTACCGTAATTGCGATTATATCTATCGTCATGTATATCTGGTTCAAGAGTCCGGAAAAAAGAGGTCGTCATGCAAGATAACGAACAGCTCGTAAAATCCATCATCATTATAGCTCTCGTTTCCTCACTATTTGTATTCAGCAGCATCGTAATATCCAGTTATCCACAACATATCCTTCTTGGAAACGATACGGTAATTAATAATGCAGTCGGTAACTTTATCAATAACACCGTAAATGTTCGCGGAAACCAGGTTCAATTCGCGTCTAACGATATTATAACTCTTAACGGACGTGAATACATCAAAATCACGGGTCGGCAAGTGCAGGTTGGTAATAGCACATACGCTAGTGGTATCCGAACCATTAACCCGTCAGTTTCTCAGAATATCCTATTTGAACAAAAGATTGGTACAATGAATATTAACAATGCCGGAAAAGTCATTGTAGATTCAACTGAAATTGTGCTTATCCCAATTACAACAACTGCGATACGAATTTCATCAACAACTGATAATTTTGATATTGAATTCGTAAACAATATCGCATATGTCAAAGTCCAGAATGTTCTTCTCAAACTCACCAACGACGGAACCACTATCAACACCTACCTTGTCGGTACCGATAAACATCAACAGATACTATTCGTGGTGATATGAATGGTGAGAAAAGAAAGCACCGACTACCTGTATCTATCAATTCTCACCGGCTTCATAGTCATCGGACTCGGTACACTTATTCATGACCCATATTTACATTCATTTATTGCAATTATCAATGGATGGCCAGTTACCGATTATACTAGCGGGCTAGCAACCGGATCAACAGATATCCTGGCGTCAATTAATGCATCCACCCCTAGCCTGTGGATATATTTCATGTTCCCATCCATGTCAATATACATAATTTCATTTACTCTGCTCCTATACAATCCTAACCGTTTGATAATAATCGTGGGTCTTCTTCTTCTGATGCTAAATTTTGCATCATTACTCCCAAATATACCCGGTTCGGATGCATACAATGCAGTACAACTTCTCATATCACGTGGCTGGTCAGAAGTATCAGCATATACACTTCATTATATCATCACTTTTATAATAATATTAATCCTTTTATTGTTCCTCTATATTGGTATCGAAAACAATCCTAAAGATGCAAGGTCAAGATCATCAAATATATTTAGATAAATATGGTAAAATTCAAGATTGAAAAATGGTTAATGTTTGAAACAGTTATATTTATAGTTATTATTTTAATGGTTGCCGGAGAACAATTACCGATAGACACACCAATAAACGTAACACCTACTCCAACACCTACCCCTACCCCTACATCAACCCCTGCACCATCGGGAAATCACCCAAATATATATCTTAATACAAATGAGATAACCAATATCAAAAACAAAATATCTTTAGGACAGCAGCCGTGGAAAGGTGCATATGATAAATTCATGTCCGAAGATGTTCCATCAGCATTAGGTACAACAATTCAAAGTGTTACTTATGGTGGGAAAACTCCTCCTAGTGGAGATATTCACGATTATTTTTCTGAACCACCGTATATAAGTGATGGTGTTTTTGACCCAAATGCAGATAGGACAGACTACAACTCGGCAATGGTAATTGGAAAAGCGGTGCGAGACCTAGGGCTGGCGTATGCACTTACAGGAGACAATAAATATGCAGATAAAGCAATACAACTTATCAATGCATGGACAGTCAATCCTGCAACAAAAATGAATCCAAAAGTTACGACCTTTAATAGTCAGGCTTATATTGAAATACCAATTACAATTACTGGCATGTACTACGGTGCTGATTTAATATGGAATTATCAGGGCTGGAATATCAACGACAAGAACGCATTCAAAACCTGGGTTGGGAGTACAAGTACCAGCCGTGGAAGAACCAAAGAGTTGAACCCACAAAATTATGAAAACTGGAAAATATTATTTATCAGCTCATCTGCAGTGATAACCGGTAACAGTAATGATATGGATTGGTCATTCCAGTATTGGAAAGAACTTATCCCCAAACAAATTAATACTCAAGGCCAAATAATCAACGAACTTAGTAGAACAAGATCGCTTTTCTATTCGATTTATTCAATCAATGCGATGACACAAACTGCGGAAATTGCCCGCCATCAAAACATGGACTTGTATAATTATAAAACTGGTGACGGAAGAGGACTCGAACTGGCTTATGACTATCATGCTCCGTATTTAGCAGGTAAATTAACATGGCCGTATCAAGAACTGCGACCAGACCTATTGGAATATGCAACATATGAAAATGCTTATTCATTTAAACAAAAATCTTCTTACATGGATGTTATCAATAGAGGAGTACGACCTCTATATGAAAAGAGAACTATGGGAGCAGTAACTCTAACACATGCGCATGTATAAGTATATATACCTAACGAGTCAATTATTGTATGGTGATAACAAATGAGATATGTAATTGTATTATCAATACTCATCTTAATGGTGGGTGGTACAGCCAGTGCGTCACCACAATGGACGCATTTAACAAGTAAAACAAGTGATATTCCTGATCCTGGATATAACACCGGGCAGCCATCAAGTCTGGTATTAGATGTCAATATGGATGGTATAAACGATTTCATAATCACTAAACGTGACTATGCACCCACAATTGTTCTATACCTCGCCAATACAAATGGCACAGGATGGACAAAATATAATCTGGAAAATACAATCTTGGCAATAGAGGCCGGTGGTGCATATTACGATATTGATAACGATAGCGATCTTGATATTGTCTTTGGTGGTGACTGGCGCAGTAACAAGGTGTGGTGGTGGGAAAATCCATACCCGAACTACAATCCATCCATCTCATGGGCACGTCATGAAATAAAAAATGCCGGGTACGTAGGTCATCATGATGAAATATTCGGTGATTTCAATGGAGACGGAAAGACCGAGTTGGTATTCTGGAACAACTACGCCACACCATCAAAATTATACATCGCTGATATTCCAGTAAATCCAAGAACCGCTACATCGTGGAACTATACAGAAATATGGGCAAGTGATGTCCATGCAGAAGGACTGGCGAAATCTGATATAGACAAAGATAATCTTGTTGATATTATTGCAGGAGGCCAATGGTTCAAATATACGAACGGCACCTACACCGCCAATGTAATAGATAATACACAGCGTGAACCACGCATAGCTATTGGTGATATTAAAAAAGGTGGGAATACTGAAATAGTGATGGTTCCCGGTGATAAATCAGGTGCACTAAACTGGTATGAATATACAAATGGTACATGGATCAAACATGAACTACTATCATCCGTAGAAAATGGACATAGCTTGAGTGTTGCGGACATAAACAACGATGGAAATCAGGACATCTTTGTTGCCGAAATGAGATTAGGTGGTGGCAATCCTGATTCAAAAAGCATAATATTCTATGGTGATGGTAACGGATCATTTGAGATGACCAACCTATCACAGGGAATAGATAACCATGAATCGAAAGTTGCTGATTTAAATGGTGATGGTCTATTTGATATTTTAGGTAAGCCATTCAACTATGACATACCAAGAATAGATATCTGGTTACAGAATAAAACAACCTTATCTCTTGATAACTGGCAATACCATGCCGTGGATTCATATCGTGCAAAATACAATGGAGGGAGTTTCTACAGTTACTTTGGGTTATCGGCAACCAATTCAACAATCGGAAGTTGTAAAACCATTATGTCTGGAAAATATGTTTACGAAAATCCATCATGTAATATGAGCAGTGTATGGATAAGAAATACATTACCAGTAGATTCTGATGGCGCATTATTTGCCAACATAGATAATGATATGGATACCGATATAATTGCTTTCAGTTTACCATACATATACTGGTTTGAGGGCTCAAATCTACAAAGAACACTGAACATACCTAATGTAAATACTTATCATAGAAACCCGCAAGCATCGAGAGTTGTTGATATTGACAATGACGGCCGAATCGAAATAATGTTTGAAGGCGGTAACGAAGTAATATCCACAGATGGTTTATATGCGTTGACTGTACCAACAAATCCCATGACAGATCCATGGAACTTGACACGACTTACATCAACCGGTGGTGATGGATTCGGTGTTGGAGATATAGACGGTGATGGACTCCTTGACGTCACAATAGGAAAACCGCGCTCACCTGATGGTGGCCTGAGTAATATTTCCTGGTATAAAAACACGGGAAAACTCGAACTCTGGACAGCAATCAACATCGGAACCACTGAACGTTCAGCAGACCGTTTTGAAATCGTAGACCTTGACGGAGACAACTTTCCAGATATCATAGTAAGTGAAGAAACTTATCCTGACTTTGGAATTCCTGGAAGCGTATATTGGTTCAAGAATCCATCCTGGGAGAGAATTCCGATCGGCACTTACCACGGTTATTATGCCCCACAAAGTATGGGCGTCGCAGACATGGATAACGACGGTGACAACGACGTAGTATTGGGTGAACACCAAAATCAGAAACGTGTATTTGTCCTCGAAAATAACAACGGAAATTTCACCGAACATCTCGTTGGCTCAGGAAAAGAAAGCCATGGTCTTATTGTTTCCGACATCGATAATGATAGAGATTTCGACATCGTTCACATAGGATGGAATGATTATCAGTTCTTACATCTCTGGGAGAATAAAGCAACTTCCAACACATCAACTCCTATCGCAGTACCAACCTACGATAACAATGCGGTTTACAATGTCAACTTCACAGTGTCTGGTGGCATATTACAAATCATAGATTTCCTATCCAGTCTTACAAATATTAGCAACATGACAATAACACTAATATCATCTCCACCAGACCCAACTACACCTACTCCTACACCTACTCCCACTCCGACACCAACACAATCGGCCAATTTAATTAAGAACGGTGATTTTGAGTCGGGTACGACACAGTGGACATTCTATACCAACAGTGCGGGTACATTTACCGTTGTAAACGGCACAGCAAAAATCAGCCTGATGGGATACGGGTCAAATGTCCAGTTATATCAAGCAGGGATAACATTGGAACCAAATACGCGTTATCGACTGACATTCTCGGCTTACTCTAGTTCAGGGCATGATACAGTAGTCAGACTACTACAACACACATCTCCATATTCATTATATATGCCCGATCTTACAGTAAATCTCGGCACGGGATGGCAGGATTATACGACAGAATTCACGTCGCCATCATATACTGTAACAAATGGTCGATTGATGTTCTGGTTAGCTCCATATGCAACAGCAGGAGATAACTACTACATCGATAACATCCGGCTCGAAAAAAGATAATCATTTTTTGATTATCTTTTATAATTTTTTTCAACATAACATTTAAGACATCGGACGCCGTATATAATTATGACAATAAAATCATATTTATATATAAATAATTAAATAGAGGTAGTCCAATGAAAATTAACACACTGACAAAAATTATAATCGGATTTCTGACCATCCTTATTATTTCAGTTCCGAGTGTCATGTCTATTTCAGTGTCTGTAAATAGTAGTACAACAACTCCATGGAAAAACGTTACTTTTGATGGGACTACATATAACTACCTGGATTCAAAAATCATCACTCCTATTGGATATGGTGATGAATTTACTGGTATTTTAAATACCACAAAATGGAAATGGATACGTGAACCAGTGGGAGCATGGGGGATATATCCTACATACTTATCCATTAACACTTCCAATACCGATATGTACTCTGCGGTAAATTCTCCATTACTGTACACAAACATTACTCCAGACGAGAACCTGACAATAATAATGAATATTACTACCTTGCCAATAATGAATTATCAAGGTGCGAGTATTGTATTTTATTCAAACGACACGCACTGGATACGTTTACAATATGCTTTTGATGGCGTACCACGTGTAACCATCTGTAGCAAGGCGGGATCTGGAACACAATCATGTACTGCATATAGTGGAAGCAGTCCAGTAGGAAAACCAACATATATAAAATTCATAAAATCAGGTAGCTCATACATAGAATATCACAGTACTGATAAAATAACATGGGTTACAAGTGCTTCAAAAACCATATCTATTAACCCAACCGCAATAGGAATAACAGTAATGCAAGCATCGGATAATCCAATAATTCCTATTGATATCGATTATTTTGTAACAAATAATTTTACAGCTAGTGGTAACACTACATCATTCCATAATTCCGGCGCAGGTAATGTAGTAAATAAAACCGATTTGAAAATAAAAGGAAATTTTTCAGCATGCACAGGAAACAATACAACTGGAATATGTGACCAGTATTTTGGAGATTTTACTGTTGCGAATCTGGGTGTATGGAATAACCAAACATTGAGTATCACTTCTCTTCATCAGGATTATTTCGTAAATATCACTCTAAAAGACGGCAACCAAACAAATTCATCGCAAATATATGAAATTATCCATTATACTTCAAATCAATTCATTCCACCTATACCATCAAATCTCGCAAATACATCAGGAAATTTCTGGGTCAATCACACCTGGACATCCAGCGCAGGATATGATACGAATTCATTTAACGTCTCAGTTAACGGCACCTGGACTAATGGAAGTGCAAATACCTTCTATAACAATTCTGGTCTACCGGTACACGCATGGTCAAACATAAGTGTGTACTCCTATAACTCAACAGGTAGTGGAGTAATGAACGCCACCCCTGTATCCCAGAATACCCAGCTTTCCAACAATCCCATATCAATAAGCAACATCAGCGATACTTACACAGCAACAATTGGCAGCGCACTCACCATCTACCCTGCATCCTCAGACTTGGACTCTGATACACCCACCTTTGCCAACACCACTACAAAAGGCACATTCTACACCAACAACGGTACATTTATCTGGACACCACAAGCCGGGGACAGTGGGACTTATGATTGGCAAATAAATGTATCAGATGGCTATGGTTCATTAGCATACAAAAACTTCAGTGTATCTGTCAACAGTACTACACCCGGCGCACCCCTCAATCTAACAGCATCTTCCGGTAATTTTTGGATAAATCACACATGGAACACATCTGTCAATACGAATTCATTTAACGTCTCAGTTAACGGCACCTGGACTAATGGAAGTGCAAATACCTTCTATAACAATTCTGGTCTACCGGTACACGCATGGTCAAACATAAGTGTCCATGGTTATAACACATCATCCAGCACTCTCGGCAGTGGAACATCCCTAAATACTCAATTATCAAACAATGCTCCCACATTCTCCACATCTATATCATCATCAGCACTCACACTCGGTCAGTCCGTAACCATCACATCAGAAATTACAGATCTCGACAATGACACGCTCATGAATGTAACAGTTGGAATTACTTTTACGAGCTTGGGCGGAAATGAAGTCAATTATTCGATGACCAACGGGACTGGAAACAACTGGACTTACATATACAATCCCGGAACCACTGGAACATATAGTATTTCTCATATCTACGCAAATGATACCTATACCAATGCTTCCACTGCTACAGCATTAACATTTGTTGTCTCGCAGGCATCCGGTGGAGGTGGAGGTGGAGGTGGAGGAGGTGGGAGTGGAACAATAATAATCACACCGAAACCGGAGAACGTTTCTTCATCTTCAAAATTAAACATATCACTCACAAATCTAACGAATGGCGCAAGACCCGTATCAGATGTAGAAGCCATCAATGATTGTCTGACAAATAACTTATTTTTATCCGGCACATGCACAGATGCAACGCTCATTACCATCACCGAAAAATCAAACTGGTATACTCTTGCAGGCGCATGGTTGGGCGCATTTTTTGCTTTGTGGACACTAACACTTCAAAACAACAAAAAAAGAAGTTTCATATATGACCCGATAATATACGCCATTGTCACTATCGTCGCATCCCTAATCATTTCTCTCGCAGGGGTCAACGTCATGTTCCTTGGGAATTTCCTGGCTAATAATACATTATCAGCATACACATTTTTCACACTGACGACGTATGGATTTATTGTTACCTATATACTCGACGAGATAACAGCTAAACAACAATGGAAAACCCGTAAAATCCCAATATAAGAAAAATTGTGACACAAATATTTTTTATAATGTGATGTAGATAGATGAAGAACAATATTTAATGTTTGGGGATACCGATATATAGTATTACAGCAATACGAGTGTTGTCAAAAACAGTATGTATAGTACATTAAGTACATGAGTTTGATAAATATGGAACTAAAAATAAGGTTAAAATCCCCGATGCTTTCAATCAGAAACGGTATGATTGCAGAAACACACTCGATTTTTCCACCCGGAAAAACAGCAGATACAGAAGATTACGGAACAAATAGTATGGCAAATAACGTAGCTTGTATGGTAAGCCCATTCTCGTTACTTGGTTGGCTCAGAAGAGGAATTACTGAATCCCTTATCTCGCAGGGAATATCACCATGCCATAATTATGACCTCACCAATGTCTCAGCGAGTAATCAGGATTATCGTGGGTATGCGAAGCAGGATTTAGCACATGGATACCATAAGAAACGTATGGGTAAAGGTGAATCTAAAGAGAAGCCTGAATGTGAAGCCGTTACTGGCGAACCCTGTATCGTAGCTCAGATGTTCGGTGGATTTACGGGACATCACAGAGTATTTTCGGTAATGCCTGTTAAAGTATCGCCTGTAAAAGCTCACTATGAAAAAGGTATTCGGAATATCACAGGCATGGGTAATTTCAGAAAGATAGCAATCAGTCCTCGATCTGCTGTAGATGGCACACCTTTTGCCACGCATACATCTGATGTGATTTCTAACTTTGATGCAATTATGCATCTAAGGATGTATGAAGATAATGGCAATAGTTCACGTTTGAACCTGCACACTGCAATGATTATGCGTGGTATTGAGTACCTTTCAGCACACTCCGAAGAGTTCCAATCACAGCTTGGAGGACAAAGAACTTTCGGTGGCGGATTTATAGACGCTTCATTCTTACCACCAACACTAACACGAGATGAGGTCAGAAAATACCATCTTCTACTGATAAAGAACGAAGATGATGCTGAAAATGGCAATACATTCCCCGCAGGAATAAAAGAGAAAATACTTGCATGGCAGGAAACACAGAAAAGCATAAATGAAGAACTTAACATCGAGTTAAAACGCCAAAGGGAATTATTTGGGATTGATAAACAATGGTGGAACAAGGAAGTATAATCACTGTTTATTTCGGGCAATTCGATTCACCGTATGTCGGTTCTCCCTTTTTAGTAGGGGGGAACCAGATATACAGTTCGATCATTCGTGAGAAGGGATTAAGCGAAGCTAAAAGTTTACAAAAAGTATCACATGGAGTATTTCACTCTATATTACCTGAATCCATTAATTCACTTGGTAAAATGTCTTATAATAAAAAGGACTGGAAAGGCTGGCCTGTAGGCACACACATTACTCTTTCTGATAAGACCATGAGTAAATATGAAGACTTCTTTCAGTTGAGGAATTACAGTACACCATTCCTGAAAGAAAACAATGGGAATCATGAAACAGAAAGGATAATGAGACACCACAATATAGCTATCCAATCCGGTGAAAACTTTGATTTATTCCATGCAGATCGCTTATCTTTTTTCACGGTTGGCGACCATGAGATTGACTTGAAACAAATGCAATTTGGTGCTAAAAGGAACATGGGATTTGGATTGTTTACTATAACAAATTCATATTCTTTCAATCTAAACGACTTGGATTATTCAGTATTTGGAGATGATACGAAATTGATTGATACTGCAAAAAACGGCATTACAGGAGTATTAAATCATGCTAAATATGGATATGGTGAATTTAAATTGGATTCATGGGGTCAGAAGGGATGGCTAGTTAGATTGACAAGCCCGCTTTGCCTTGACTCAACAGTTCAAGGCGCAAGGCATTATTCAATACCACCTTCATTTATGAGAAGCGAAGGGTACAGGAAACATTCTGAATCATTGTGGATTAAAGGAAAGGTTGAAAAGTTATATTGTGTTTCGGATGGGAACGTGTTTTTATATGCAAATTGATGAGAAGATAGAACAGGAAATTAAAAATGCAATAAAGCATGATTTCCATAAATTGAAAGGTGCAAAACATAAGAATGATATGAAATTATCCACATCAGCAGATGCAGACGCATCGAAGATGTCGCGTCCGCACATAACAAAGAAACCCGTCTATGCAGATAATGTAAGTAATTATAGATTATCGCTATACAGTGGTGATTTGTTATACGAATCCGGTCAGGGAAACCGTGATAATCTTTGTGCTAAAATTCGACATAATTATGACATGAATAATACTGCTGAAACTCTATATCAGCGACTTATCTCGGATACATCATTATCACAATTCAATGAAGCACCCGATCTTCCTTACACAAGCTTGAAATATCATACAATTCTCACCACGAACCTTCACTGGAATTATTTAAATAACCACAAGTTAAGTGAACTTCGACTCAAAATAGTGTCATTAGATGAGGTAAATTATATTTATGACCAGATTTTTAAAGATGAACGAAATAAGAAATGCTTAATAATAGCAGATAAAGAATTATATCCAAACCACGAAACCGTTGCTACTATAGGAAGCGTACCATTCACGAATTTTGGGGATGTTATTAGTCGCATGACTGGAGATGTTTATTTAGATAGAATAACATTCTCGAATCTCAGAAGAATAAAGTCGTGGTCTGTAGGATTACAGTATCTTGAAGATATTTGTCGTGGATCTTTATAAGGAAGGTGCATAACTGAAGATACACGACAAAAATTACTGAAATTTGCGAAGAAAACAAGATGCGGAGATAAAATAAATGTTTGGTTTAAGTTATAACAGTGAGGATTAAAAGATGGTAATGTCAAAGAAGCAGGCAATGCGTATTAAGAGTTTAAGTTATAACAGTGAGGATTAAAAGACATCTGTCAGAACTCGGTCTTTGACCATAATTCTTGTTTAAGTTATAACAGTGAGGATATTAAAAGACATCACGAATGTATGAAAAAACATCATGTAGAAAATGTTTAAGTTATAACAGTGAGGATTAAAAGATATAGTTTTATATACTTTGTACACGTTCTAAGTGTACCCCTTTTTTTGGGAAAAATGGTGATAACGAATGAAAATTTATACGTCAAATAATTGTCCAAACTGTAAACTTTTAAAACTATTATTGTCCAAAAAAGATATATGTTTCGAAGAGGTTGATGGAACAACCACCAAATCAGTAGCATATCTCCGTGCGAGAAAAATAGCATTACAGCTACCAATTATCGAACAAGATAGTAAGTTTTATACTTTCGATGAGTATAAAGAATTATTGTAAAGGAGTATTTCAATGACAAATGTTAGAGAATCATCTGGTCATATAGATTCTTTTAATAAAGATAAAATTACAAATTCTTTGTTAAAAGAATCTACATTAATTGAGAAATTAAATGGGCACGAAAAATTAACATTGGAACAGGCAAAGTTGGTTGCAGATGAAGTAGATAAACTAATTCAGGAACACAATATAGATTATTTATCTGCCCCGCTAATACGCGAACTTGCATGTGCTGTAATGCTTAAAAACAACATGGAAGATATCAGGCGAGTATATACGCGTGTTGGTATTCCATTGTTTGACCTGTTCCGGATAATTACAAACCCAGAAATTGAAAACGCAAACCTCGTCGATAATGCTGAAACCGCTCATAAATATGTTGCAGATAAGGTTCTCAAAGAAGGTGCTTTACTTATTTTGCCACATTATATCTCTGAATCTCATCTTTCTGGAGATATTCATATTCACGATCTTGAATATTTCATGACTAGGAGCTTCTGTATGGATTGGGACTTACGAAATTTCTTTTTTTATGGATTAGATTCGTCTGGAATGAACAAAACAAATATTGCGGGAGCCGCAAAAAACGCAGAAGTTGCAATATTGCATGCAGCCAAAGTATTAGGTTCGGCACAAACAAATTATGCAGGTGGACAAGGATTCTATAATTTCCTCACATTCTTAGCACCATATTTCAAAGATAAAAACGAGCGAGAAATAGGACAACTAATGCAAATGTTTGTTTATGAAATTGCACAAACAATGGTTGCTCGTGGTGGACAAGTCGTTTTTTCTTCTGTACAACTAACGCCAGGTGTCCCAGACCTATGGAAAGACAAACCATCAGTATATGCTGGAAAAGTTCACCAAGATGAGCCATATGGCATGTTTGAAAGAGAAGTAAGGTTAGGATTCAAAGCAATAATAGAACTAATGACTGAAGGCGACTATAACGGTAAACCTTTCAATTTTCCCAAACCTGAGATTGGATTCATGAAAGAGTTTTTAGTAAAATCCGAAGATGATATCTATTACGGTACTGATATTCCAACGTATGATAGTTTATATGATCTAGTATTCAAATTATCAGCAAAGTTCGGAACGCCATATTTTGACAATATGGTACCCTCGTATCGTAGCCATGGAGAAAAATCAGTCGACTGTTATCAGTGTTGCGCTTACTCATTCTCTTCAAGCACACAGACGGATGACTCGTTTGATAACAAGCTTTATTTCAAAGATAATATTGGTTTTTCAATGGGTGCATGGCAAGTGGTTACGATTAATTGTCCACGACTTGCATATCAGTCAACCACACCTGAAGATTATGTGAAAAAGTGGTCTGATATGGTTGAGATTGCAATCGGTGTGTTCAAAGAAAAAAAGAAATTTATGGATATTCAACTTGCAGCGAACCGTATACCCTTTGCGCAACAAAAACCAAAAAACCATGCACACCAATCAAAATATTCTTTGGTTGACTTTGATAAACTTGTCTGGGTCATCGGTATGATTGGAATTGATGATGTAGTCAGACATTATACAGGAAAATCAATGCATGAATCAGTTAAATCATTCGAACTTGGACAATATTTATGTCTTGAAATGAAATCAATAATTCAAGAAAAAGCAAAAGAACATAACATGAATCTGGTATTTGCAAGAACACCCGCTGAGACAACAGCACAGAGATTTGCGGTTGCAGATATCCTTGACCCAACATATACTAAATCTGCCATGAAAATTGTAAGTGGAGACGTAAAAACAGCAATATCAAAACTCCACACTACAAAAAATCTTCCAATCTACTACACTAATGGTACTCATGTACCAGTAAATGCAGAATGTTCATTGATTGATAGAATACGAATAGAAGAAGATTTCTTTGACATTCTCGATGGAGGAAATATACATCATATATTTCTAAATGAATGGAATTCTGATCCAATAGGATTAAAAGAATTTGCGATGGGTATTATCCGCAACACAAAAATCGGATATTTTGCTTTCACAAAAGTACTTACTCAATGTAAATCTTGTTTTCACGTAGAACATGGCAAAATCGATAAGTGTCCACAATGTAATGGAACAGATATAGATTATGTATCGAGAGTAACTGGTTATCTCAGTAATGTATCAAGTTGGAATGCGGCAAAACAACAAGAGTTCCACGACAGAAAAGAACATGACCTGAGATGAATTCCATATACCATTTTCCAAATTGCGGTAACACAATAAATCATGCACATTTTCAACACTGCTTAGATTGTGAATCGGTAAACATGTTTTGTGATAACAACTATATGACATGTTATTCATGTGGTTCTGACAATACAACGCATATTATAATATCTGGAACTGATGAAGAGATAGAAACATTTAAGACATCTAAGAACATTAAGAAATAAATGTTGACAAACAACAACAGTCAACATTAAAAAACACCCGGTGGAAAATGAACAAAATTAAAGATGATAAAACATTGTTAAAACCCGAATTTACCGAAAACTTGGTATTAAATGTATCTGGTGCAATGTATCTGAAATTTCCTGTAAAATTCAAGGATAATTTTCAGATACAAACAGCAGTACCGGAATCATATAGCATAAACACAGTCGGCGATAATACGGAATTGACATTTGTTTTCTCAAACAAAAAATTAAAGAAAGTACCAAAATAAAGGTAAAATATTATGACAGAACAAAAAATAGAACAACCATCAAATGAAGCATTTACAGACGCAATCGTAGAAGGACTCAAAAAAATCGAAACACAGACCGGTATCCGATTCTCAAAAATTGAAGAGGACTACCTAAAATACTTTGCCAATCTTGCCAATCAGCCACTTGCAAAACGCAGGCAATATGCATTGATGCAGGTAAAATCAATGACCGCTAACATGGCCGACAATCCACTTGTCGATTACGAAGTACTGGTGATCGGATCTTCTGAATTACCAAAATCAGCAAATGTTATTTGTTATACCATGATGAAGCGCAAGGATGCACAGGGAACACCAAATGGCGATCCACTCGACTTCTTCAATCCGGCAGAAGGCAAACTCGGTATCCCGACAATCGCAGCATTTTTCGAAGGCAGTCCAATACGAATGGTCGACAAGTTAACACCATTTTCATTCTGGAATGCTAACCTGACAACAACAGGCACAGGTGTACCAAGACGTGAAGTCTCGGCAACATCATACACAAACTTTGTACCCATAAACAAACCCGAAGTCACAACTGAACAGATCGAAGCATTCAAAAACAAAATTGCCCCGCTAATGTCACTTGCCCAAGTAAAAACAAATCCATCAAAGAAACTGGCGGCTCGTAAAGAAGGCGCAAAACAATACGCTGATTCACTCGACCTGCGCAGGTGCGAAGTCACGATCAAACGCCCATCCAAAACTGCCCGTAAAGAAGGTGGCGGATTCGTGTGTTCATACACGGTAATTGATAACAGCTTGACAGAAGCAGAAATGCTAAATGTCAGGGATGCAACCGGGAAGGTCACAAAATACGGTGGTGTTCAGATTTATCTATCCGCATCATTATATGATTCACTGAACCTTGCGGAAGAGTCAATCATTGAAGTTATCGGAACGGCAACAGTTGATAGTGAGACGGGTACACTTGCCCTGAACGCATTTACCATCATACCAATTGTCAAGAACGAAAAGAAAGCACCGGCATCACAAAGAGCACCGGTGTCACAGACAGGCGCAGTCCAGGGTAGATCACTGGCTGATATGGCAGGCGCACCAACAAATACACCTCCGGCCACATACGTCTGAGGAATGAACCATGTCCGACCTAGTAACACCATCTATAAAAACACTCAATCCACTTCCAAGGTCGGGTCAGCCTCCGCTTGCTAATCTAAAGCTCGCGGAGAGCAAAGATTTCGCTACAGTTGTAGTATTCGGAAAAGGTGGGCAGGGAAAAACTTATGTCGGCATCAGTAAAACACCGACACCAGTGGAATGGATCGATGTAGATCATCGATCCGACACCCAATTTAAGCGGTTCAAAGACCGAATAGCGCACCTCTATACTCCGAACACACGTGAAGAAATCGAAAACTCAGTTGCATGGGCACTATACTACCTGAGAGAGCACTACGAAAAAACAGGTGTCAAGGGAACAATTGTCCTTGACAGCTACACAAAATCCAAGCAGATCGTAAAAGAAGATATGTTGATAAGCCTTGGAAAACCGACAAACTCAAAAACAACGATCGAAGAAAAATCACAGATAAAAGCAACAATGGCTCGTATTATTGACAATATTAAACACAGTCAGATGAATGTTGTCGTTACTGCCGAGGAAGGTGTTGAAATTATCGGTGAAGAAAAAGAAAACGGTAAACAGAAAATTATCGGTGTAGTGCCCGGTGTTTGTAAAAATACCGACGATCTGGAGTATTTCTGCGATTACATTGTCCATCTGTACTCGGCACAGGTAAAGCAGGCTAACACATCACAATTCGTAGAGCGGCACTTATGGAAGTTCCGTAAATCATCCACATCAAGAATCGTGGAGAATGCAGATTTGGCACCGCAGGAAGACTGCGACTGGGATAAGATAATGAACGAAATCAAGTTGCTCAATCAAATTGAGTTGAAAAAATGAATGACAAAATCATCAGCGATATTCACAATGTAATGAAAAAACATTTCATTGGAAGCGAGAAAGTGACAAAAATGGCCGAGGACTTCAGCCAGGATGAACTCGAATTGTTCATAGAAGAGTATGAAAAGAAGTTCAAAGAGTGTAATTAATGTCCGAAATAAAAATATCTGGGTCAACCCAGAACCTAAAAGTACTATTTGATGCACTGGCATTGACCAGAAGCTCAAAATCCGCAGGCAACGCCGCAAAGATGATATTTCCACGCCGAAAAGTGATTGTGGTAAAACGTCCAACCGGATCAATACTATTTGCCAGACAGAAAGCAAACAGTATTTACAGCCAAGTTTTATGCAAAACCGATGTCGAAACACCTTTCATAAATCTTGAAGGCGAAGGCGATGTCATATTCAATATGGAAATCGCACTGAAAAGGTTAAGTGAACTATCAATATACAAAGCAGTATCCATAGTCCACAACACTGAAACAAACAAAACGGTTTTCCGTGGCTCAAATACGGAAGAAGACTATGAGGAATGGGGAACACATTCTTCAGGTAGTGAAATTGATGACGCGCGAAACGAGTTACCCATGGCATGTGATTGTGGCAAACTCTCAACATGCCCCAAGTGTAGCGGATCGGGTATAACAGTAGCACCGGAACTCAGCTATAAAAACAAGATAATTCTGGTACCACCCGAAAAACATCCATATGCAAAAGTGGATATTCAATTCGAGATTGACAGTTCGACAATGCGTACAATCGGCGACAAAACAGAACAACTCCTTGATGAAACCTACCCTCTCGGCTTTACCCCGAATAGCCTGCTGGTATTTGCCGGAGACGCAGAAGATATATCAAACGACAATTTCAAAAAACATATACCATTGACGTATATCGTCAACAACATGGTCGGAAAAAATATCGTTCTCGGAAGTGATTTCAGAAACGTATTCGGTTCATTGAACGGAAAACTCATGATCACATCTGAAGATACAGATCCAAAGAAACAGAGTGTATACATATCCAAAAACGATATGGGATTCCACACCGGTATCAAAATGCAGACCAAATTGAGAGATGTGGATTGATATTCCACACTCTTTTTTAATTCCATGATATACACTCCATTTGAACGAACTACAATGAGATGCACATGCGGTGAACTCATGGATATTATTCAAGAAAACACACCCACCAAATGTACATGTGGTCTCAAATGGAAAATAACCAGAATACTGGAGCAGGTAAGATGACAGGTAAACGCAGTATAACAGATACAGTAAATTTTTTGGCAATTGGATTAATACTCACTTTTGGGTTAGCGATTATCGAAGCAGAACTATTCAATTTTTTCAGAAATGATTTCCTCTCAGACATAGAATTTTTCACTTATACTTTCGACCTCTTATTTGTATTCGGGATACTGCATTACAAAAATCAAGTTTAGGATGTGAAAACAAATGATAGACATGAGAATCGGCAATAGTTATGACTTAATAAAAACATTACCCGATAAATCAATTGACTGCGTAATGACAAGTCCTCCGTATTGGGGCTTACGTAATTATCAAACAGAACCTATAATATTCGATGGGGAACAAGGATGTGAACACGAATGGGTTGAGTTTAAAAAAGAATGGTGTGATAGTTCGATAACAGGGAATAGCGCAACCGTTGGAAATACACTGAAAGACGTACAACGGTTTAACTATTCGCATAATACTTGTTCACTCTGCGGTGCGTGGCGTGGTCAGCTCGGTCTTGAACCCACACCTGAATTGTATCTCAAACACATGCTTGATTTATTCGATGATGTTAAGCTGAAATTGAAAGACTGTGGCAATGTTTTTGTGAACTTAGGAACAAGTTACGCATCGGAAGATATATTCATCATAGAAACAGAAAGTTATTTGTGAACACAATGTATTTACATTAGAATTACCATTATACTACTATGCCAAATAAAACAGTGTGGTGTCCCGTCTGTGGGAAGAAGGGATATAGTTTAAGTGGATATTGTAAAGAACACTCACCATTTAACAAAACACATGTATGGACTGATGATGCAAAACAAAAACAATCCGTTTCGTTGAGAAAATCTGAAAAAGCGAGGCAATATCACGATTCACGAAAAGGTGTAAAAAGACCCGAACATTCTCAATTTTTAAAAACTTGGTGGGATGATCGTCCAGAAGAATGCAAAAAAGCTAAGGAGAGAGGGTTACGGTTAGCTTCAGATAAAGCATACTTACAAAAGTTGTCGGAATTATCATCAGGAGATAAAAATCATGCGTGGCGTGGTGGTATAGCAAATAGAAGATATAAGGGATTTTATAAAAAACTAAAAGACAAAATCCGGTTGCGTGATAATTATACATGTCAATTGTGCAATAAAAACGAAGCCGAGTTAGGTTATACTTTATCTATAAATCACATTAATTTTGATAAAGAAGATAGCAGAGAAGAAAATCTTAACGCATTATGTAAACGATGCAACTCATTGATAAATTTTGACAGGGAATTATGGACAAAATACTTTCAAGACAAACTTGCCAACACCAATTCAGTTGGAAAATAAAGGGCATTGAACGAGTATGTGAACTATGTGGATTACATCAAACAGGCTATACTATCAAAAGAAAAAGCGATGTTATGATACCGGAACAATTCGCTTTAGGTATGGTAAAAAGAGGCTGGATTTTGCGTAACTCAATTATTTGGGTAAAGTCTAATCACATGCCAGAGAGCGTGACAGACAGATTTACGAAAGCGCATGAAGTGATTTATTTCTTCACCAAGCAACAGAAGAATTACTTTGATCTGGATGCGATACGAGAACCTTTGGCAACATCTAGTATAGCAAGAATATCGCAAAAGAATGTTATGAATCAAAATGGTGGATTAAAACAGTATGAACTTAGGGGTAATCCAGAAAACGGTAACGGTTCTCGATGCAATAAAATGGTGCAATCGCTGGCTAAGAAGTATTCGGGCAAGTTTGAAACTGAAAGGGATCCCGAAGCATTCGGATGCCCAAGAGCAAGAACGCAGCGAGCCACGTATGAAGGGAAATGGAAAGATAACGAGGAGTATATGAATAAAATACAACAGCGAATCAATGATGCTCGCGCCAATGGTGTTCCTCATGATCAAGCTCTAAGTAATCCCAAAGGCAAGAATCCAGGTGATGTATGGGATATCAGTACCCAACCATACCCAAAAAGCCACTTCGCAACATTCCCATTAGAACTGGTGAAGATGCCAATCTTGGCCGGATGCCCACCAAACGGTACAGTATTGGATCCATTTGCGGGAAGTGGTACTGTTGGTGAGTTTTGTCGAAACAATATGCGCAATGCAATCTTGTTCGAACTGAACCCGGAATATAAACAATTGATTGTAAATCGTGCTAAACTTGATGAACCGGAAGTTACTTCGATGACGAATTCAACAGAAATATAAAACAAAAAAGGTGGTAACAAGTATGATAACAAAAGGATTATGTTCAGAAACGCTATCTAATATTTTACCGAAAAAATCAAATGAATCGTGTATAGCAAACATTAAATTGCTATTAACATTATTTGATTATAATCATAATTGTAAACACTGTAAAGAGATGAAATCATGATTTGTGAATTGCACAATAAATTTTGGAAAGTTTTCTTTTGGATACTTGGAATATCAAAAGATTACACCAGAGATAGAGAAGTATCATTAGGAGCAGTTATTATCGATCTATTTATAACCACGATTTTTATTGTTGGAATGATTACAATTCCACGTTTTGTGATAGCCAGTACAATAGTTTTGATGATTTTTATACGTATTATCAAATTCTCCCAAAAATCCAATATCCTGAACCATAAATTCGTTTGTAAGAAGGTGGGAAAATGACAATGATTCAATCTTTCCCGTACCTTTTTGACTCCTTTGACCGATTCGTCGGCAATCCGCTACAACAAAAAATCCACTCTTTTCCTGAACTACAACATTTTATTACGGCAAATAACGGTATCCATCCATGTTTTGTCACTCTAAACTCGTTCCAGAATGATGCAACAGTTTGCCGGACAATATTCAACGATTTCGATGCATGTTTCAATATGACATGTAAATTTTGTGGAGAAGTTATTAAGGAATCCGAAAACGTGATATGTAAATGCGGAAACACAACACAATTCATCAAGGAATCCGAGGAAATCAAGAACATAAAACGTGCTGAAAAAATCAAGCAGGCACAAAAGCTGGCCGGCGTCTATAACGATTACCACATCCCATATGTACCGCATTACACAGCTGAAAAAGGTGTCCATATACTTCCTCTTTTTTTACCTCAAAAATTTAACGATAGCGACTTAATAACAAATCTTTTTTATTTTTTCATTAATGAATCAAAGTCTTTTGATAAGGTTGACCTGAAAATCTGTAAATCCTGTGGTCGCACCGTCGAAGGTACCACCTGTATATGTGGTTCTACATTGTTCAAAACGCAATCATTCAAGGTACCTCATGCAGATACTGTAGTCGTTCCAGACTTACGGCGACTTATCCGCTTACCTTCAAAACGTACAAATGGTCTCAACTGTATAGCAATTCCGCCTGAAGACTTTATAAACATGCAACCTGAAGAAATGTTTCAGTTAGCCAGGACACCACGACAGTCCGTGCCGGTAAAACAGCCTACCATGAAAATGTCAGACTTCAAATTCAAACCTGTAGACCTTGACCAGTTCCAGACCAATAAAACAAGTCATGATTATGCGATTGACTCAACACGTTCATCGTTATCGGAAGACGTAAAACTATTTCTTGAAACAATGTTTCCGCATGGATGTTTACGTACTCAATTAGCAACACTTGAACCACGTGACGAAATCCGGTCAAGCGCAGTAATTCATATGAAAAAAATTGGTATAGCACCTATTGAAGCAATTGATTTCTTATCGAAACTCGGATGGCGAGACTATGAATATAGCAAGACCGCACCTAGAGTATGGTCAATATTCCAATCAAAAAAATGTGAACGATTCCCTCACAAGAAAATGAAAAACGCAGGACTCTGCAACAAAAAGGAGTGTAAATTCAGATGAATAAACCATTATACGAGATAGGAATCATATCCGGATTCATGATCATGGCTATGCCCACATTTGTCGGATACCCGAACGGAACAATACTAACATCGATTCTTGGATCAGGAATAACTCTATACTCAACCTTTGTGTACGGATGCATCGTTTACAAAGAACGAAAAATCACGACACCCGAAAGATAAGTATATATACTTTCGTACCAATCAACAATAGGTGATAACATGAATTTAACCAATAGGGGAAAAATATTTATTGTATTTAATATCACAGCCGCAATAAGTATGATAGTTTTTCTTTATGAAATTATGACATATCAATTTACTGGTAAAATAGCAAGTATTACATTTACAATATTACTCATATCTATTATCGGATGTTTGCTATCGTGGGCTTGGATCTCATGGCACGACTAAAAACATATCCCGTAATATTTATCGATACTCGTGAACAACTTCCATACGAATTTAAAGACTATGGTGTCGTTACGCAGGTCGAGACAATACATGCGGGAGATTATTCATGCGGTACGAAAAAAGGAGATGTAATCACCAGATATCTCGACGAAATCTCAATAGAACGTAAGACACTGGATAACTGGGTTGGTGATATTTCCAGTACCGAAGGACGCGAAAGGCTCGAAGCCTCAATACTAATGGGGTCAAAAAAACGATACTATGCGGTTTTCATAGAGGCAACATCCGATGAAGTATTTGCACGAAAATACAAAAGCCTTATACCTCCTCAGACTGTCATCGATACGGCAATCCGATGGAGTGTGAAATATAAAGTCCCGATCGAATTCGTAGGCGATCGTACATATGCAGAATACCGCACTTACGAAGCACTAATGGGATTTCTGGATTACAAAAAGCGAGGAATACTATGAAAATAGAATATATAGAATGGATAAGAAAATTTCTTGAGAATAATAATCCGAAAAGAAAATGTAAAGAAGCAGTTAATGCTATGAATCTTCAGTTCCCAGAACTAATGAAAGTAAGGGGGCACGTTAAAACTATTTTGAGTGAGAATAATGAACCACATTGGTGGCTTGTAGACACGGACAGAAATATCATAGATCCAACATCATCACAATTCTTGGTAATTATAGAATATATCCCACATGATGAAACACAGCCGGAACCAACAGGAAAATGTCCAAATTGCGGAAATTATTGTTATAATTATTCATCAGTTTGTAGTGATAAGTGTGGAGAAGAATATAAAAGATATTTCAATACGTAAGGTGAACAAATGACCAAGGAACAATGTGATTCATGTATATATAAAACCGAACAATGTTACGGATTTGCAATGGAGAAACTATTTCCTGTATATGGTGAATTGGAATGTGCAGATCATGTTTCAGAATTCGAAAAACGAGTTAATCAACATGGAGTAAAAAATGATTAAACCAAAATCAGTAGATGTAATACATGAAAGTAAATCTTTCGGAAATGCATGGTATAGAGGACTCAGACATATAAAAATGTTCGGGCAACCCATAACCTTCGGAGATGAAAAAGAACAAAAGTACGCAACAGATGTTTGTCTTATTGTAAATCTTACAGACAATGTTTTACAAGAGGCAATCGATGGTAAGTTCCATAGACAATTCCCAACCCGTCAAAAAATGCGAGATGGATATATTCACGAGTGGGATCGTGGATTTGACTGGAGAAAACAAGGCTTTACCTATTGCTACGAAGACAGGGTAGAAGCATACCTTGGATATGCATTTTCAGAACAGGATGGAGAATTCAAAGAAATACCAATTGACCAGTGGAAACTCACAAAAGAAGACCTTGCACAGCAAATAGCAACCCAGATATCATCAAACCGTAACGTAATAGACATAGGAAATCCTTCAATTGACCGATTCGAAATACCGGAATCTCCGCCATGTCTGCGCAATATCCAGATTCGTCTGGAAGGAATCGAAAACGATATACCATATGCTTCAGCACGCTGGATGTTTCGATCTCGTGATTTTGGAATGGCCTGGCCAACCAATATTACAGGAATTCTTTCAGCAATTAACCGAGAAGTCTTGATTCCCAACAAGGCCAAGTTAATCCAGGTCATCGACATCAGTACATCGGCACATGTCTACCGTGGTGACTATAATCTATTCGACGATGTGACAGCATGATAAATGGCTCCTTGCTCAACTACACTTCCGATCTCGATAATTTCGTTATCAAGATGAAAGAAAAACTCGAACTCCGGGATTCAAAACACAATCACGAATGGACAACACAAGAAATGAAAGAAAAACTCGTAGAAGAAATTCTTGAATTCTTCCTGATAAAGGACATCAAGACACGTACAATCGTCAAAAAAGCCTTGGTGAATGCAGATATGGATATGACTGAATCTATCGATGGTGCAATAATGATATGGGGATATGACCTATCGGTAAGAAATAACAAGGTGAAATAATGTCAGATATTAAAACACTTCGTGAATACTTCCCCAATACTTTATTGTCAGATGATGAATTGTTGAAAATATGTGAATTTGTCACCGAGAGACTGGGAACGATAGGAGAAGTGGGTCGACACATGAAACTATTGGTAATTTGGGAAGAGGAAAAACAGATATGAAAAACATAATTGTATGTATAGAAGGGTCGGATGGCATCGGGAAAGAAACGCAAACAAAACTCCTAACTAAATCACTAAATGGAACGCGTATTGAATATCCGTATTATGATTCTGTCAGTGGTTGTTTGATAGATGATGTACTTACAAAAAATATACTCAAAGACCAGACTACGGTAGACCGTGCACTTCTCATCCAGAGTCTGATGACAAAATCGTGGGTTCAAAGGGTGAGCGCAAGCCTCCGGCTTTAGCCGTGGAGATAGCGAACCCTTTGCATGAGGTACTATGAAAAACATAACAATCATGGCGGCTGAACAAAAGAGCAACAATTGCTTAGAAGGTTGCGATAATTCAGTCGCCGATAGCTATATTAACTTTCAGAGTAATATAGATTATTGCTTAGAAGATGCGAAAATGAGATCAAACACCCCCTCGTTCATAACAGAACTTCCATTAAAAACCACATCCGCAGATGAAGCAATAATACTTGTACGTCTGGATGCTGGCAGGCAGTTGTATCATGCCTGTTTAGGGGAAGCACTCAAACGACTTGCACGTATTCAGCAATCAAAAGAGTATCAGGAAATCCAGAAACTCTCGAAAACAATTAACGGTAAGCCGAATAAGGAACGAACAAAGGCTTTTAATGAACTCAACAAGAAAGAAGGGTTTACCGACTACGATATTCAACATTATGCAACTGGAATAAGGAATAGCTGGATGGAAGAACATATTCACGCTCATATCGCTCAGAAATTAGCATTGAGAGCATTCAATGCAGTCCAGAAAAAAGCATTTGGAAAAGCGAAAAACGTGAGATTCAAAGGAAAAAACCAGATGGATTCTCTGGAAGGAAAAAACAATGAAACCGGATTAATATTCAGGGGCAATAGCCTCTATTGGTCTGGTCTTGAAATCCCATGCATAATCGACCCGAAGAATGCTGTAATAGCATACGGCTTAAAACATAACGTCAAGTATTGCCGGATTATTCGAAGAAAGATCAATGGCAAGAACCGCTTTTATCTTCAACTTATTTGCGAAGGAATACCATTTCAGAACCCAAAAAACAAAATTGGGACAGAAGAGATCGGATTGGATGTAGGGGTGGGAACAATAGCAATGGTTGCAGATACAAAAGCTACCCTGAAACAGTTTTGCAGTGAACTAATGCCGGATCAGAAAAAGAAACGAAAACTGCAACGAAAATTAGATAGATCATTACGGGCAACCAATCCAGACAATTATAATAAAAATGGAACAGTCAAGAAGGGAAAGAAATTCAAGAAATCCAACCGGTATAAAACAATAAGCCAGGACTTAGCCGAAACCGATCGAATCTTAGCTGCACATCGAAAATCCCTTTACGGTAAAGACATAAACGAAATAATATCAATGGGCACGAGAATCCAGACCGAAGACGTATCATATAAAGGCTGGCAAAAGCGATACGGCAGGTCAATTGGTATACGTGCTCCATCAATGTTCATGAATAGCCTCAAGAGAAAAGCTGAAAATGCTGGTGGCTACTTATTTGAATTTCCAACACCGACAACGAAACTATCTCAAATATGCCATATATGCGAGCAAGCTGTTAAGAAACCACTTAGCAAACGATGGCATATCTGCTGTGGTATCGAGATGCAGAGGGATTTGTACTCTGCATTTTTGGCAAAATGTATTGGAAAAGAAACAAATGCCCTTGATTTAGTCAGAGTGAAAGACCTCTGGCAAGGTCTGGAATCTATCCTTAGCGATGCGATTTCAAGGGCGAAACAAACTGCGATAGGTAAGGTTTGCCCTACCAGCTTTGGATTCAAAGGAATCCAGAGCCAGAGTGGTTCGCTCGTTAATCCTATACGAATTAATAGTGAGGCTATGGATGCTGTAATCCCCCTAGATGAGAGCCATAGAGAGCTTATATGAGCGTATGGGAATCTCACGGCTTTAGCCGTGGGAGAGGGTTCAATTCGTCAACAGCTTCAACGTGGGTGAGCTGGTTAGAACCCCTTATTTTAGTTAGCATCTTCAATCCCTGGTCTCCTGTTTGTCCGGGGTCGGCATAGTTACGGCTTCTCCCAGACGGGTATAATTACTGTTTTGACTGCGGTAACATCTGCTATAATCTCCACAAACATATAGCCTGGATATGGTCTATCCCCAGTGGCAAAAAAATTAGCGTTATACTGTTGTGATATCATGCTACTTTCCCGTATATCATTTTAGAGAGTGTATTATTCCTGAAATCAATACATCCTAAGCTTCCCTGTTCCTGGTAGCATAACCGACAGGCTATAAACGGATAATGCATATCTGCATTTTTACCTTCTATAAATATGTCAGTACATCCGATTTCTTTTTTTATCATGGGCTGCCATCCGCATCCATCATATTTAGTTTATATTCCAAAGTTTCGATACGTTCTTTTTGAAGATTTGTTTTAAATTTGAGTGTATTGTTCTCATCAATATAGCGATTGATTAATTTCGATAAATCCGCGATCTTATCCGTTTCATCATATCGCCTCATGGCTTCTCTGATAAGGCAGGTTACTGTATCTTCTTTGCTCTTATGACCATGAGAGGCTTTATGCTCTGAAATCATCCCGTGAACATCCGGTGGCTGTTGTTTTAAGTGTAATCTCATTGATCGTCCTTTGCATTATAATAAACATCTTCGTATTCTTTTTTAATCTTAAGATATGCATCATAGGCAATTCTCATTTCCTCTGCTTTAGCGGCTCGTTTCTCATGTGCGTTCATTGTGTTTCCCCTTAACTTCTTTACATGCGCATAAAGTATCCTGTTCTAATAATTCAGGATTCTCATAGATGTTTCCAATGATCTCAGGGAGAGAGGGCACGCCTATAAACCATTGGATAATATAATTAGCCCGTACAAAATTGGTTTTTGTGATGGCTTTCAGAGTAAAAGCGTATTGCCACCATTCAACTAACAGGAGTCGGTTATACTCATCTTTTAAGATATCGCCCTCATAAATCTCTTTGTCGTTCTTGTCTTTGAGTCCTGTAAATTGCATTAACTCGATTTCATTCGCTGTTTGTGGGACTATATTATCTTGTCCCATCTCATTTAAGCTCATATACTCTTTCATCTCAAAAGCAGGATACATCCTGTTTAAGATTGTATCCCATGCTCTAAACATTATTTCTCGTTTCATTTCACACCTCATTACTATAAATAATAAAGAACGCACAGGGGTATAATTTTACACATTCGTTATGGTGTTTTTTACATTCTTCTAATACCGTTTCATGCGTTCCATGCACATTAGTGAATTTACAGTATTCAACGCCATATGTGCATGCTTCAACAGGCGGATCAAGTTCTATATCTCGTCTATTAAATAGCATGTTCCCGGATGAAAAGGTTTTGCAGACCGGGCAACCTATAACAGGATTTCCCCCACAAGTCGCTTGTGAAAATATACGCACGATTTTTAAGACAACTCCACCGCATTTCTTGCATTTAGCATTAGGGATAATCTGATAATAATCCTCTTTTAGCATATCCATCATAACTTTATAATCTTCCAAGATTCGGGATAACGCTTTTGATTTATCACCTTTCTGCTTAATCAGGATTTCTTTTGCAAGTTCAAACGACGATTGCCTTGTTAGAATTGAATATACCTTTATTCTTCCTCCGATGCATCTATTTGATCAATTCTACCAATCACTGAATTTAAGACGTTTGTTTGTTCTAATACCTGTTCGTTCAATTCATCTATAGTCTGTTCTAATTCCTTCTGAAGCCCTTCAAGCTCTTCTCTATCCATTTCATCTATTTTTTTGTATAGTAATACTGCCATTTTATACACCCCTTTGCTTCATCGTGTCATATTGCCATAATAAAGCCATAGCGTCTTCTGGTGTCATGGTCTCATTTAGCACTTTACCCATAGCTTCCACGATCTCCTTATGCTCAGGCGTTACAGTAAATCTGAAATTCTTTACTGACTTATGAGTTTTCTTATACTCAGTCAATTGTAACAGGTAGTTATGATATCCGATCTTCTCCCCAGCCACTTTTAAAGCGTTATACACCTGCTTTATCTGATTCTCCTTAGTCAAGTTGATTCCTCCAATTGTGGCAATCTCATAACTTCATGTCCATTGCAATCATGAAAAACAATCCAGCCATGAACGTATATTTGGGCTGAATCATCCAAATTAAAAACAATGCCTTCTTGGTTGTTCATTTATTCCTCTTTATATTTCGTCATTTCCAATTGATAGGGGGGCTTAATGTCATTACTGCTCAACTGGACTGTATTTATTTTGTTGCAGGATTCTTCATGGAAAAAGACTGGAAACATTTCACGGAGCTTCTTAATAAATTCCTGCGCTTCTGCATAATCCGATTCTGAAAAATATTTAACGTCTAAAGTTATCATTGCTCTTCCTCGTTTTTCAAATTGATTTCATCATAAATGGTACTTAAGAATTGGTCGCATACCTGCCGATCTCCGCACTCTTGGCAACTATGATGATCTCCTAATACCGGGCAATCCGGTATTTCAAGGCTCATATTGCGAACTTCTCCATTGCGTCGTGAAATTCTCTGTTCACTTTATCGCGTGGCGTTGTTGGGGTATAAATCGTAAACCTCGCGGTAACTTCAATCTCAACTTCTCCATCACCATGATCTTTTATGACTTTCTGTGTAATTTCTGCCATTTTCATCTCCTTTTCGCCTCAAATGCCAACATACCCGTTTCAGTAGCAATAACTAAATATTCTTGTGATTTTTTATTACTTTTAACGTCTTCGTCCCATTCTCTAATAAGAAGAACTTTAGATGTTATAAAATTAAAATCTAACATAGCTCCTCTATTGCTCTTTGCCTGCATTCTTCATGAACTGAAATGGATTTATGAGTATGTCCCATGTTATGATTATCAATTGCGAGAACATCATACCATTGGCCGACTTTGATAGGCTCTTTGCATGCATCACACATTTCTTGGCGTTTACATTTTAGAACCATATTTCACTCCTGAGAATTATATTTCAATTTCCTCAATATCGGTTGTGTCTGCCGGTAAGCACAACCGATGAAAGATTCCCGTGTGATCTATTTTGATAAAAGCGGCTTCGGCATCAAGAATAGGTAATTTGCATTTATAGCAGATGTAAGTGTATGCTCTTTTTTGTGAATCCCTTTTAGTCATAGTTTCCTCCAAAGAAGATTAATCCAGAGTCCTCAGCCATGTTTGATATTGTCTATCCATTGAATCAAGATAGGCGTCTTCTCCGGTACAAACTCCGCATTCACAATCTGTTCTATCTCTTCCGTGATATTCTGGTACTTTCTTTGTCATAATTCGTTACTCCTTTTACTATATACTAACTATAGTTACCATTCTATTAATAGTTATCCCTTCATTTCCTTTCGTTGATTCTCAATGTATCGCTTGACTACATCCTCATTAGTCCCGCCAACCGATGCAACGTAAAATGAATGAGTCCATAATTGCGCAGGAATAGAAGCTTTCAATTCAGGAAACTCTTTTCTCAGCAGGAAAGAAGACTTGCCCTTAATCCATTTCATGATCTCAGAGCAAGACCATTTCGGATCTGCTGCAAGAAGCATGTGGACATGATCGGGCATGACCTCCAAGCTTTGTACATCCCAATTATGAAACTCAGCCAAATCTATTATAATTAGCTTTAGCCTGGTATCAATCCCCGGCATTAACAGGGGCTTTCGATACTTCGGACAGAACACGAAATGATATTGTAGAGCCGATACACTATGGCGACTATGTCTTAATTCCATATTTATCGCCAATGGAAATTTTATTTAAAATGTAGATTGATTGTGTACAATCGTATAGCCGGCGACGGTGATGAAGCTACTAAATTGTACTATTGGGTAATCTGCATGGGTGATGAAGAGCAATTGTACAATACCCGACCCCTTAAGAAAGACTGGAATTAAAAAAGTAAAGGCAGAAGTTTGTCAGGGGTTCTTATTTCCGTATGCTAATGCGGCTTTAGCCGCTGGTAGCTTACTATTATGAAACCAGTGAAAAACAGAAGCGGATAAACGAATTATACAAATCTTTTGCACGACAATTTCACTATCCCATGGTCAACGCAAATCAACCAATCGACGTTGTTCATGCCGAAATTCTCTCGATAGTGAATAACTATATATCTAAATAATACCATATTAAACAAAAAGGTGATAACAAACAATGCCATTAAAAGAAATCTGGATAGAAAAACATCGACCGGGAACACTCGAAGATATAATCGGTAATACGCAGGCAATGGGAATAATAAAAAAATATGTCGTTGACAATAATGTACCTCATTTCTTGTTTTCCGGTGATTCAGGAGTTGGAAAGACCACAACTGCACTTGCAATTGCACATGCAATGTATGGCACTTCGTACAAATCACATTTTACCGAAATAAACGCATCCGACGAGAATGGTATTGATGTAATACGTGGCAAGATAAAAGACATTGCAGACAAAAGCAATGATAAGATTATATTTCTCGATGAAGCCGACGCACTAACTTCGGCCGCACAATGGACATTGCGTCGAACAATTGAGAAATACGCAGATAGGACACGGTTTATTCTTTCCTGTAATTTCCGTGGTAAAATAATTCAACCTATTCAATCCAGGTTGACACCAATTCATTTCTCACCACTCAGCATTACCGAAATGAATATTCTAATTGACCGGATATGTACAAAAGAAAACATTACTGTATCTCCTGAAGTCAGATCTGTACTATGTCGATATGCAAAAGGAGATGCACGACAAATCATAAACCCACTTGAAGGTGCGTCCATGTTGTCTTTGACAATATCAATGGATGCAATCCAAGTATTCACCCAGACACCTGACCTTGACACATGTAAACTCATTGTTACGACTGCTGTATCAGGTGATTTTATATCAGCACGTGAAATACTCCTTACTATGTTGATTAACAAAGGATTCGATAACGAATCGATTTGTGAATCTATTCTTGAGGCATGTACAAACATCACATTCTCCCAGGATAAGAACCACAATAACCGAATTGTAGCCACAATAAACGCAATTGTAGCTAATCATGCGTCACATATGGCATCAAGTATACCCATCGTTGAATTCAGCGGCATATTGTCAAAAATTGCCATGATACAGACAATAAGTAGTGTAGAGCAGGTAATATAAATGTCAAAAAAATCAAAACAATTAAGTAAAACTCCAGAATTAAAAGAATTCGTCGATTCAATTGAATCAGCATTCTCTGACGAGTTAGCAGAAAAATTTGTCAATATCGAAAAAGACCAAGATATTTTTAATCCGGCGCGTTTAACCGAAGAAGTAACTAAGAAAGCAATTGAACTTCTGGAGATATGTGATGTCAAAACAAAGGCAAAATTAGAACTCGCTGTCAACGAATTCATCAGCGGAAAAATCGAACGTGACAATGTGTTCTATAAACTCCGGGAATGGTCGGATCTCATCGCCGAAGGTAAAGCCGGGACACAACTTGAAATCGAACTTCTCGAATCTTTGTCAATTCGAATAATTTTCCTGTGGTATGTGCGCAAGAAAACCATTGAACATATCGAAATCGTAAACACAATGGAACTTTGATATCATGATAAACAACCTTCTCAAAACAATCCACTACAAACAATATGATGTCCGGTATGAATGTTTCTCAACCAATGATAGTTCACCCGTTTCTATTACAACATATCCCAGATTAGTCATAAAATCTGCATTCACAAAATCTGGTCAGTATATCGGAGACACAAAATTTGCAAGATTTCTGTTCAAAAAAGGAATTCAACCAGAATTTCGTACTCCATCTTCTCGAATCTGTTCAATAGGTTTCAACGTATCAGAACAGAAATGGTATGGTTGGAGACATCGTGCCATTGTAGGGTTTGGTATTGGTGATAAAATCTTTGAATCCAATTTCGGCGACGATGATATACCATATACCCAACACGGTACCA
Organism: Pedobacter sp.; assembly: GCF_041645105.1. Classification (GTDB taxonomy): domain Bacteria; phylum Bacteroidota; class Bacteroidia; order Sphingobacteriales; family Sphingobacteriaceae; genus Pedobacter. The sequence goes on along the minus strand of NZ_JBAZQQ010000009.1, from coordinate 69,231 downwards.
TCACTATAACGGATCTTGTACAAGCAAAACAAGCAAGTTCAAACTTCGCAGAATACGTAAACTAAAGGATAACTATGAGTAATTCACGAAGGCGATTGGAACTATCCCACCCTGAACTGTTTCCAACATCGACCGAAATTGACAACCGTAGACAACTGTTCACATATACATTCGGCATATGTAAAAGCATATGCATATTCATAATGGTTCTAATCACGATAATAATCATCATTCTCGCCCGTGAATATAAATCATCGGGTATCTACATAACATTTTTTGGCACAATTGCCAATATAATAATAGGTATGCTTGTCGCATACAATCTTGGAAATAAAATATCAAGGAGTATAACATGATTGAAGGTCTAGTAGCAATAGGCGCAGGACTTGCAGTGGGTCTTGCCGGTATAGGCGCAGGAAAAGCAGAAGCAGTTATCGGTTCATCGGCCGTAAAGGTAATGGCAGAACAAGAAAGATTCTTCGGAAAAGGTCTCTTAATGACTGTTATACCCGAATCCATTGCAATCTTCGGACTCGTGGTTGCTGTGGTACTACTGTTTATATTTTAAAAGGAGATATAAGAATGTATTTTATCCGCAGAGAAGACACAACTGAACCCGTAAATGATGCAGAACCATTCGAATATGGTGGTGTATCATTGTTCTCACATCAGGTTTATGGCGAGTATAGAGTAACAGAAGCCATAACAGGACTAATGCTTACAGCATCGGACGACAGTAAAGAAAATGCCGTTAAGAAAGCAAAATCTTTCATTGACAAGAATCCTGATTTAGTCAAATCAAAGATTAGAGAGGCACTGAAAAGAATTGCATCTGAAACATCTCCAATGGTCACATGCGAGATATGACCCTTAGTTATTCATCAATCCAGCGGCATGGATACACATTTGAAAATCAGTTATATGGATGTCAGTTTTCGTATTATCTTAGATACATAAAACAAATTCCACCTACAGAAATAGATTCCAAGAACTGGAAATTTGAAAAGATTCTCCATTCCGTATTTGAACATTTTTATCCCAGCCTGAACTTAAGCGCAATCCGCGATTACCCATCACCGAAAAATTATTTTGACATTATCCTCGGAGACTTACTAAACAAAAATTGGGATTATACACTATCGGAAACAGCATTTAAGGATGCGGTTTCAACATTACTGATATTCTCACAGAACGAGTCCAACAAATACCTTGCATCCCTGAATGGTGAAACCCAGTTCATGCCGATACATCTGGAATTACCCCTCAAAGAACCTTACAACATCTGCATTGACAAGGTGTTATTCGACCATTCAATGATGAATTACAAGACAGCAAAAGAACTTCCTGACTCAATCAAAATCGAGCATATCCTTCAGGCTGGAATATATGCAATCGATTACCATGCAAAATTTGGTATATGGCCACCGAAGATGGTGTTTTACTATGTCCGGCACAATAAACCAATAATTGTAAACATTACACAGCCGGTTATCAACATCGTAACCGAAATATCGAACAATGTAACCGAAAATATAAATAATGGAAAGTTCACTAAGAATTCAAATGCGTGTACGTGGTGTGATATGCGCCATGTATGCGGATTAGAAAAAATACGACTGATCTAAAATGAAAATCAAACAAAAAGAACTCAAGATTTTGTGCTGTAAAATATATGAAAAATTCGGAGACAAAAAAATCACATCAAACGATGTATTTAACGTCATTGATCTACCACAACGTAGAGTCGGGATAATCCTCCGCCAAATATGGTTCAGCGGATATGCGGTCAAACACAAAGAACGTCTTAATGGCACCGTCCAATATAGTATGAAAAAACCGAGTCCTACATAAAAAACATGATACCAGGTGACAACAAATGAGCGAAATTCAACAAGACATATTAGCTGTACTTAGCACATTAGAAATAGATGGAAATAATGTTAGAATAACGGAACAGTTAGATAGAAAACTGTACCTCGCAGTAAACCAGGTTCTCGAACGAATTGGAGGTAAATGGAATAAGAAAGTAAAAGCTCACGTATTCAGCATTGACCCAGTATCTCGATTAGAAGCCGTCATAAACTCTGGTCAATTTGACCCAAAGATAAAGACAGGATACTTCCCAACACCTGAAAAAATAGTCAGGCAAATGATAGAACTTTTGGATATCCAGCCAGGTAATTCAGTAGTAGAGCCGTCGGCCGGGCAAGGACATATATTGGACTTATTACCAAATAACATAAACTACTCTATCAAAATAGGCGAAATTCTTGCAGAAAATAGAGGACTTCTTAACCTAAAAAAATATACCGTAGACTTTGTTGATTTCCTCACAGAACAGGCAGAGTATGACCGAATAATCCAAAATCCCCCTTTTGAACGCCAGCAGGACGTTGATCATGTGAATCATGCTATCAATTGCTTAAATCCAGATGGCATTCTCGTATCTGTAATGTCAGCAGGGGTTTTATTCAGGAATAACAAAAAGACACAGCAATTCAGGGACGATGTCTTAAACTATGCCGAAGTAATCAAATTACCGGAAGGCAGTTTCAAAGAAAGCGGAACCATGGTTAATGCGATAATTATCAAGTACACGAAATGAAACTATTAATAACCGATCTTGATTACGTCGTAGAAAACAATGAGTTAATTGCCCGTGCATTCGGTCGATTGGATACAAATGAGCGAGTAACTGCACGAATACGTGGCACTCGACCATTCTTTCTTGTTAAGGCCGACACTCAGATTTCACAGGATAGCCGTATCACAGAGATTGTTGATGGATGGACAGACCTGAAGGGAAATCCACTTAAGCTTATCTACACACGGTTCCCTAAAGATGTTGCACAACGTGTAAAATGTCGAGATTGTTCCGGACTCGGTCGCATTATCCAAGACAAATTAGAGATTGTTTGCCCGGCCTGTAAAGGAGATGGGCAGATTGAGATTGGTTTAAAGTCCAAATTTGACCAGACATGGCAAGCAGATGTAGTCTACCCACAAGTACTACGGATATACTATGGTCTAAGTGGAGAGATAGAGATTCCGTCCTTGAACTGTCATATTAACGATGTCAGGAAAACATGACAATTCAACCCCGTCTTAACATATTTGATATAGAAACTTTTGATTCGGTAGATACCGTCACTGCACCTGAACCAATTCCATGCATGACGTTCTATGACTCATTTACCAATACTTACCATGTTTTCTCATTTGGTTTCAAAAAACATGAATTACTACAGGTAAAAACGCGTCTGCAACAATACTGGTCAACAAATCTTATCCCCAAGCTCCTGAAATATAACTTTTCCAATCCAAATATTATTTTCCATAATCATGATACTGAACGTCAGATGCTCGGCGACCTCCTCACGTATATCAACACTAACCATCCCGATATAATCGTATCATGGAACCAGAAATTTGATATGCCCTACATTGTCAAACGAATGGAAAATCTCAAATTACCATATAACGCAATTAGTGAAACAAATCGTGTTTGGCTTAATAAAAAAGATGAAATTATCCATATTGAAGGAACAACAACCATAGACGCAATGGAGCAATATGTATATAGTTTATCCCAAAATCCTAGGTCTAAGTCACTTGATTTTTCCGCAAATAAAGAATTCGGTGTCGGTAAGATGAAACGAACATCTATCAAGGAAATGCGTCTCAAAGATCCAGTTGGACTTCTCGCATATAACATCGTTGATGTCCAGCTCACATATGCTCTGACATCCGAATGTCAAATCATTGACAACATGCAGACCATAGAACGCATTTCAAATGCTGGCCTTGATAACCAATCCCCCTTACGAATAGTCGATTCTTTCATAATGACATTCCTGCGTGACCGGAAAATCGCAATACCGACAAATGCCCACGTAAAAGGCGACGGTAAAAAGGAAGGCGGCGCGTTTGTTCACAAAGCCACAATTGGAAAACACGCCAATGTAATCGTCCTCGACTTCAAAGGATACTATACATCAGTAATGATGGATGGTAATGTTTGCGCATCCACAAACATCACACTCGATGAAATCAGACAAACCCAACCCCTCTCCGACGATGACATCAAAGATTATATTTTTAAGACTTATATCCACTGCCCCAATGGTGCCATGTTCCAGAAAGACAAAACTGGTATTATACCCGAAATTTTAATCCACGTTCGTAATGAGCGCAATCGTCATAAAAAACTAAAGAAAGACGCAACAGATGAACAGACAAAGAACGTCGAGGATCGTCTACAACTCGGTTTCAAACGCATTGGTAACATATTCTATGGCCAGTACAAAAATCCATACTTCAGGCTTATGGACAAGGCAATCGCCGAAGCGATCACATCAGTCTGCAAAGCTCTCACAATAAAAGTAATCGATACACTAGAAAATCTCAATATCCAGGAACTATTAACCAATGTCAAACCAACTCTTAACTTACCAGACGATAAGTTTAATACACTATACGATAAGTTCAATACATTTATAACATTAATAATATATGGAGACACTGACAGCCTTTTCGTTAAATTACCACTATCATTATCGGCAGAAGAAATGACTATTGTCGGTAAACTCTTGGAAAAATATGTCAACTCCCTCATTCCAGCATTCACAAAGGAAATGTTCAACATCGAAAACAAGTTCATCGAAATTGAATTCGATGAAAAGAAACGCATGAAATCTTTTGTTCAGATGCCACTTCAAGGAGACAAAACCATAGGTGCGAAGAAACGATATTTTTACCTTGCCTACAAAGATGATAATACTCTCGACCCCGAACCACATTTTACGGGCATGGACGTAATCCGGAGTGATACCTCACCGTTAATGGTCGAAGTACAAACAAAACTATCTACAATGATACTCAACGATGCACCATACAAAGAGATCCGGAATTATCTCCTCGCAACATATAACAATTTTACAAAACAAAATCCCGACTTGCTCTTAATCAAGGAAACAATCCACAAATTCGATAACGATTCCCTATCACTCGTAATCGGTGCGAAATATGCCAACCGTTGCTTACATAAGTCTTTTAAAGCAGAATCAACTGTATATTACCTCTATCTTGCAGCCACTCCCTCCAACTATCCACGTATGGAAACCAAAAACTTAAAACCATTATGCCTAAATTACAACGAATCCGTGCCGCGAGATTTTATTCCATATATAGACTGGGAAAAAATGCGTGACCTTGTTCTCGTCCAACCGACCGAAACAATACTTGGCGCAGTCGGATATTCATGGTCAAACATCATCACAGGCACACGCGAAAACAAAGAAATTCAAACAATTGCGGTCACAACCGAACTATAACAAAAGTATATATACATTCAAGTCAATTATTACGTGGTGATAACATGGATAAGAAATTTAAAGCATTATTTAAGAATTCCAGAATAAATATACAAGTATGGCAACACATAACAACAAACCATACCTTGGATATGACATGGGCAGATGGATTCATCCAGAAAACCGAATGGCTACAATATGTTGGCAAAGACGATGTCGATGGTATCGAAATATATGAAGGTGACGTATTCACATTTGAATATTTTGAAAATCCCCATAAAACAATAAAAATGATTGGAACCTTTGTCTATGGAGAAGATCTCGGATTCGATATCGAAATCTACAATAATGATCAATATCTAATTCTTCGTTACATAAACAACGGAATATTCAAAAATTTCAAAGTTATCGGGAACATAAATGAAACATCCGATATCGTCGAAAAATTTGCGGAGAACCAATGATAAAAGGAATCTTAACAGACAGCGTAACACAAGAAAAATCCACTGTCGAATTAGAATACGAAATCGAAACCACTGAACATGGGAAAGTGTTTCAACTTATCGGCGGCGTAACCGGATACGAATCATTCTACATCAAAAATGGTAATCTTGACCGTATGAAAGAACACGGCTGGCATGCATGTGTCGGGACACCAAACTCATGGTCTGATTTATTTATTCCAGCCGAAGAAATGCAAAAGGTGATAATTTGAAACGAATAGGATTGTTAGGTGGTCCGGGAAGCGGAAAGTCAACTCAATGTGCAGATTTTTTCGCGTCGATTAAAACAGAATGTATATTGGTTGAACAAGTCCAAGAATGGATCCGGGAAAACATAAATAAAAAAATCCTCCCACCGAATAATCCATGGATACAATTTTTGATCTATTATGAACAAAAATTAAAAGAGGATTCCATTCCTGAAGAAATCCAATACATGGTTACGGACTCACCTATAATTTTGTCATATGTATATGCATTAAAATATGCAAAAATCCCAGATGACAATATGCTAATGGCCAAAATGTATGAGTTTTTTCTTCATGACACCAAGCGGTATGACTACTTGTTCTTATGTAACCGTGAAAAACCATATGTCAAAGACGGAACGAGAGTACAGGATGAATCAGAAGCAAAGGAACTCGATGGAGTAATTCGACATCTACTGAAAAACCATAATATGCCATATACAATATTAACTGGCACAACTAAAGACAGAACATCAACAATGCGAGAGGTAATAGGTATATGACAATCTTTACTCGGACATATCCATGTTCCAAATGCAGCGAGGAAGTCATCTGGAACTCAATAACACGCCTCCAATCTTGTGATTGTGGCGAATTTCCTCTGATTATGAAACCAATTGATCCGTCAAGGTGGCGTATAAAATGAAAAATTGTATCAGCATTTCGAATATTCAGAAAGAATTCATATCGGCAAGAGAAACTGCTCGTGAATTGTGTACGGGCAAATTATGTAAATATACAGACATAGTATCAGTACTACGGGAAAAATATCCAGATATCACAGATACTGAAATAGTATCGATATTATCACATAAAGACTTCGTCATATTTGACCATCGGTATAAAATTGATAGTGGAGATACAATATACTATATCCACAAGCCATATTTTGGGTTATTTGGCACTACAATCAAAGAAACAAAATTAGCAGTGCGCACGACATATCACGAATACATAATATTTTATCCTAATTGCACTGATGGTAATATACGAAAACGGCTTCAAGCAATGACACCAAAAGAAGTTTTTATGATCTCAAATGCGACATATTATGATGTCTACAGAGAATGTGGTATTCCATTTATCGAAGAAGATAATAAAGTCTATCAAATGTCTGACCGAGGATATGAGATAAAGAAATATCTCGGTGTGCTTTGTGACAAAAACGGAAATGAAATTCGAGAGAAATAATAGAGTATATTCCATGACAATTCTTCAACACTTCCCGGAAAAAATCTTCTACCCGAACCAGCGAGAAGCTCTTATCGAAATTGAAAATGGTATCAAATTAGGGAAACGATTTATTCTTCTTGAAATGGGCACAGGTGGCGGTAAATCAGTAATCATGTATACTACTTCCCGTATGCTCGGAACAGGACATATTGTTGTTATGCAACATGTATTACAAGAGCAATATGTAAGGACACTTCATCTTCCCGAACAGAAAGGACGCGGTACATCACTATGTAAATATTTCCAATACCAGAATCAAGAAGTACATTGCGACGCCGGAAAATGTATTACTGATAAGAAATTCAGATGCGAATTCAAACCAGTGGTCAAAATATCGGCCATTGTAAATGACTTCATCAACTCCCATTACTCATCTCGTGTCAGGCCAGAAGTATTCAAGGCATTTGAGCGTTTCAAACTAACAACGGACGCAACCGAACAGCAATTAAAGGATGCATTCCGTAAACTTGTTTTACAGCATCATCCGGACACGGGAGGAGACCCAGAGGAATTCATCAAAGACAAAGACAATTTCGAGATAGCATCAGCAAATCTTCAATCACCATCTGTAGTTGCTCAAATCCGAACAGATAATAACTTCGCTTGTACTTCGGGACGTGGAGAATTATTTTGGCAATCATCCATTCACTGTAATTACTGGCAACAGAAATGTGAAGCAATATCATCACCAATCGTAGTACATAACTATCCATACCTTATCGGTGAGGCAAATTTTGTCGGTGATTTTGGCAACAGGACACTTTTAGGATGTGACGAAGCACATAATCTAGACAAAGTAATATCGGATTTCGTAAAAATAACCGTCACACAAAACGATCTCGATCTCGTAAACATCACATTTCTTAACCATGGTAAGGAAATAGTAGATTGGATACCATTTCTCAAGGACATGAAAACAAAAATCTACAAAAAACTATTAGACGAAACCGGTGACTTAGAAACACTTAAAGAATTCGGAAATATATCCATATTTAATTGGGGCGACACTGAAAAAATTACAGAATTTCTAAGTCTGCGATTCGGAATTGATTGGATACATCATGCCGATGTTGAATCAACCAGTGACACAATTCAGTTCTCTGCCAGTGACAAATACATCTTACTGAAACTTACTAGTGACAAGACCAAGGTGAGCCTAGTCTCCGATGATGGAAAAACCATTGAGTACCCTGTCAAAAATGGAAAAGTATATCAGTTCGAGACCAACGAAGATACTATTGAAAAGAAAGAAATAATAGTATCCAAACTCGAAGAATGTTTCAATAAACTCGAAAAGTTTTTTTACGGATACACTGAACATCCGGAGAACTGGACTGTTATGTTAAATTACGATGGAAATACCATCGACAAAATCGAACTCAAACCAACATACATAGGAGACTATGCAGAAAGTTTATTATTCCGTCTAGGCAACACAGTATTGATGATGTCTGCCACAATTCTTGACCCGGTAATATTTTGTCAGGAACTTGGTATACCACTTGACCAGGTACATTATATCAATGTGCCATCATCATTCCCACCGGAACGGGCACCAATATACCCGCTTAACATTGGGAAAATCAACAGTCGTAATTTTGAGGAAAAAATAGATGTCAGCATAAAAGCACTTGAAAACGTGCTTGATATCCATGAACATCAGCGTGGTATTGTTCACTGTACATCCAGAGCAATCAGATCATTGATCCTCAACAATATCGGAGAAAAATACCGATCACGTCTACTTGTTCCAATGGCCAGTAACAAAAAAGTCGTACTGGAAAGAATGTCCAAAATGGACAATGCTGTATTAATGAGTATTTCCGACACAGAAGGACTTGACCTACGCGACGATCTTAGCAGATTCCAGTATTTCCCTGTACTACCATTTAGTAGCTTGAATGACCCGCGTATAAAAAAGAAAAATGATATGGATACTGTTCTCGAAACATCTGCAAAAGAACGCGGGGAACCATTTGTGTCCAGATACGAAATAGATATGTTCCGCAAACTTGCACAGGCAAGCGGCCGCAGTATCCGAACACCTGAAGACTATGCGTGGACATATGTCGCACCGTCCAGTCTCGGATATTACATACAAAAATTCTCAAAATACTTCGAATTCAAAGGTATATATCCAAGTTCATTTACATCCCTAAAATCCAGAATAAAATGGGATAAAGAAGGATACGGGAGGAATACAATTTGAACACAAAATGCGCCACTTGCGGCAACATGCACACAAAATATGTAGAACCGCCATGCTCCACTTGCATGCACAACCCACATATAATATCCAATATAAATAATCATACGGAGAACCAAAAATAAAAAAAAATGCTCTCAAACACTTGTCGTTGTGGCGCAGAAAAGAAATTTTATAATCTACTGTGCACAGAATGTATGGATAAATATCTACCACAGTCAACACTAGCAGATTTTAACTTGTGGGGTCAAGGGGTAGAGAATTCCCCTTCCGAGAGGTGGGGGATGAATCGTACCCCTTGAACATGAGTCACAGACACCGAAACAACTATATTGTTTCAGATACGTTGAAAATCAGAGTAAGAAATAGTATGCAGCTAACAAAAAAGGTTAGAATTTTTCCCACACTTGATCAAGAAGAGGTATTATGCTACCTATCAGAGCAGTGCAGGCTACTCTATAACTTTGCTCTATCTGAACGAAGGAAAGAATGGGAATTGAATAACATCAGAGACGATTTTGATGTTTTTCCCTGGGGAAAAACATCTTATTCGGTTGATTACAAAAAACAACAAAACGATCTTCCGAGCATAAAAGAAAAGTACCCAAAATATAAGGCTGTATATTCAAAAGTTTTGCAAATGGCAATTCGAACTTTGAATGCAGATTACAATTCATTTTTTGAACAACGAAAAAACGGTGATACCAAAGCACATCCACCAGGATTCAAAGGCAAGAATTATTTCACAACAATGATCCATAACCAGAGTGGATTCAAGATAAATTCCAACACGATCACACTGACACAGTATTATAAAAAAGATATTTCTCTGACATTTGATATCCCATCATCAGAACAATTCGGACGAGTATATCAGGTCTCAGTATTCAAAGACGGGAACAAATACTTCCTGTCAATCGTCCATGAAGTATCAGAAAAACCATATGAAGATAATGGATTATATCAGGCAATAGACCCTGGGATAACAAAAACGGTATCTGCTGTGAATACAACGGGTAAGTTCTTTGAAGCCAAAAACCCAAGACCGGATAAATACTGGAATCCAATCATAGACGCCCTACAATCAAGAAGAGATCACTGTAAGAAAAAGAGCAGGAAACATACTCACATTCATCAATCCATGACAAAGCGACATAAAAAAAGAAGTAATCAGATAAAAGATATTCAACACAAGCTTTCGAGAAGGATGATCGACAATACAAGAGCCAATACAATTATCGTTGGCGATCTTGATGTAAAAGAAATGGCTCAATCCAAAAAAGCCACAAAAGGACTCAATAGATCAACCCAGAATAACGGTTACTTATCACAGTTTGTCGGGTTTCTAACCTACAAGGCATCTCTTGCAGGTAAAAAAGTAATAGAAATCGATGAACGATACACTTCCAAGACATGTTATGTTTGTGGAAAACAACATATCATGCCATTATGGGAGCGTACTATGGAATGTGATTGCGGGAATATGCTTGACCGAGATAGAAACAGTTCTATCAATATCATGTTACGATTCCTATCACAGAACGCCAAGTGGACGGGCTATCAGCAATTTGTTGATAATCTACGACAAACAGGTCTTCCAGTACCAATAACTGTACCGGATGATATTCGTAGGAAGCCCCAGCCCGAAAGGGTGGGGTAGTTCACTCATGAGTCATACAAAAAGATGGTACAACAACCCGAATAGAATAGGACTATACTCCGACCCAATATGGAAACAGAAAAACCCACTTTCTTATCGGCACGATCCGAAATGGGAACGGGTCAGACAACATCGGCAATACCGGCACCTGAACAAAGTCAGGATTCAAAAAAACATGGACATACTATATGAACCAAAAACAAGAGGATGGTTATGAAACTATCGGAACTTCGCGGAATAGATAAAAATATCGATGTCGTAAAGGAATTCCTTTACGATTTCCAGAACCATACAATCGGATATAAAAAAGCCTGCCTGTTACATGGGCATCAGGGAACTGGAAAAACTACACTTGCACATGCTGTTGCGGAAGAATATGGGTTTCCGATTGTGGAAATAAATGGGTCTGAAGTCAGCACAAAATCAGCACTTGCAGAGGCTATAGATACTGCTATATCAACCATCCCTTCAGAATACGCAATGGATAATGTGACGAAATACCGGCTTATCCTTATCGATGAAGCGGATGGTCTTAATAAGGAAGCGATAAAACTCTTGCCTGAAATATTCAAACGCACTCTTCACCCAATTATACTGACAGCAAATGATAACTACCCGTTATTATCCCTTAAAAATCATGTAAAAGATATCAAATTTCATAAGCATAGACCAACAACTATTGGTAATATTCTTCGACAGCATACAAATAACCAGGAACACATCGATAAGATAATTGATTGTTGTGATGGTGATATTCGAGCTGCACTAAACATGTTGACATCACAGGCCACTAAGGTATATTCCGAAAAAGAAATATTCTTCGTAGTAGACTCGCTCCTGAATGGAAAACCAGTAGATGGAACATTCGATATTGATAACGAAAAACTCCTTCTCTGGCTTGAGGAAAATATTCAGTATCGCAGTGTTGGAATATCATTTCTCCAGAATTACCAGAACCTGTGTAATGCATCGCGCCTGCTCCGGAAAGATTCCAGTATGGCAAAAATGCTCCTTGTGCAGAATACCGAACTTCTCAGCATGTTCCATATAAATGAGTGGATAAAAACCATGAGTCCATCGTATTATGAAAAAATCCGTATTTCTAACTCTCGCCATGCACTCATCACTACCCTTGCCAAAAAACTCCCATTCCATACTTTCAAAAAATTCGAGTGCGACATCCTACCAGTACTACAACGTCATGCTAAAGACGAAAATTGGCTAAAATCCCTATACCAAACCTATCTTTATGATACCGATTCCGAAGGAAACCCCACATCTGAAGTAACTAATATCATTGCTCTTCTACTTAACACACCGCCAGACGATATCTCAGTACGTGGATTTTTTGATTTCGTCAAAAACAAAGAACCAACTCCCACACCACATGTACAAAACCCCAATGTTCCGATATCACAAATGACAAATATCACAACCTTGTAACCCAATACAATAAGGTATATATACCTTCAAACCAATTAACATTCGGTGATAACAAATCAGGAAGCTTGAAAATGAAACCAGAATTTAAAGACAATATAACCGAAATGATACAATCACTTCGGAAAAAAGATTTTAGTTATTATCAAATAGCTGATTTCATTGGTACGACAACCAAAACTGTGCACGACCATCTACAAAAGCCAGACGTAAGTCGTTCGCTTTCAGTAGAAGAAATGAAACTCGTAATTTCCGAAATCGGAGAACCAAACGGCTTTAAGGCCGGAACACAAAGACCAAAGAGGAAAAACAATGATAATAAATGAAGAAATAATAGGAAAAATGTTATACAGAGAGATAAAAAGATATCCACTGGGTTTTATATTACAACCCACGTGTGTCAAAATAGCTACAACAGAAGATAATAGATTCACAATCGCAGAAATCATATGTGAACACAGAGGTTACAAACATCACTTCTTCGGGTTGACGGCGTTACACCCAGGTGAAATATACGATAAACACAAAGGCATAAGTGTTGCACTGAAAGAAGCAGTAGGAAAAATGATGTTCAAGTTCATGTCATCAGAACCATGCAACTGTGGTGAACATTCATGAAAATCTTTGTTACCGGATGTGCCGGATTTATTGGGTCAAATCTTGTCGATAGATTACTGAATGATGGTCATGAAGTAGTCGGATACGATAATTTCAGTACAGGTATCCCGGAATTCCTTAAAGATGCTCGTAAATCAAGCAAATTTAAATGCATCAATAACAATGTTCTGGATACACAACTGCTTGGTAAGTCAATGAGAGGATGCGATTTCGTGTTTCATATGGCTGCAAATGCCGATGTACGACATGGACTTGAATATCCATTCAAAGACCTACAACAAAATACTATTGCAACATTCAACATTCTTGAAGCAATGCGAGCTAATGATATCAAAAAGATTGTTTTTCCATCGACCGGTTCAATCTATGGGGAACATCCCGTGATACCGACACCTGAAGATGCTGCTTTCCCAATTCAGACATCACTATACGGCGCATCCAAGCTCGCATGTGAGGGCTTGATACAGGCTTATTGTGAAGGATACGGAATGCAGTCATGGATATTCCGATTCGTCTCTATCCTTGGCAACCGATATACTCACGGGCATGTATGGGATTTCACAAAACAACTACTTACACATCCTGACTATCTCAATGTACTTGGAGACGGAACACAGACAAAATCATATCTCCATGTTCAGGACTGCATCGATGCAATGATTTTTACTACCGAAAATTCCCACGATAAGATCAACATATTCAATCTCGGAAGCAAAGGATTCTGCACCGTAAATGAATCAATCGATGCTATATGTAAAACCCTGAATGCTTCACCCGAATTAAACTATTCCGGTGGAAAACATGGCTGGGTCGGAGATAATCCATATATCTATCTTGATACGAACAAAATCAGGAAGCTTGGATGGAAACCAAAATACACCATCAGGGAAAGTATAATCCAGACAACAGAATATTTAAAAAATAATAAATGGTTATTTGATATAAGGTAAAATAAACATGGAAAATAACAGTGTTATTTCAAGGTAATATCATGAAACAATTCATGAAACTTCGGGATGCTTTAGTAATAATACTATTTGCGATTCTTATATATTACATATCAGAATATAATGTACTTAATTTGCTAAATCCAACATCGTTTGCTAAATTAATAATAGACATATTCGCAAGCTTAATATCATTCGTTGAAGTTTTTGTTATGTTTATTTTATTACTAGCATTCTTTGGTTGTATATTTTTAGCTGCTACTGAATCATTGATTCGATGAAAATAAAACCACGATTCAAAAATACCAAGACTATACAAATGCAAGATACCAAAGTATTTAATATTCGATAAAAAGGTGATAACAAATATGAACAACAAAAGTGATTGTGAAATTCGTAAAGCGCAAATAGAAAACGAAGACAAAAAACAGCATCGAATAGAAGAGATATATCGATCAGCATCATGTATTAGAGATAGTAGACTTGCACCAAAATGGAATTTTGGATTTGCTCGAAAATGCCCAAAGTGTAACAGTTCACTAAAAAAAGAATATTTATTCAAAGATGGATATACTGTCGGAGTTTTCATTTGCCCAGAAAAAGAATGTGGTTATATCTATGGATACATATTATAATAATACAGAAGAAAAAGAAATGGAGAAACAAATAAGGTGATAACAATGTCTACTAAAACTGCACTTTTTAAAGTCCTTTCCATGATTGGACTTCGTAAACCGGCACTGGAAATTTATGATAAATATCTAATGCACCAGTTAAAACAACAAGCACAGAAGCAGAACCTTGTTCTCTCCATGAACAATGGTCAGTTCGAAATCATAAACCAGGACAAAAAAATAATTCTATCGGAATCACAGATCCGCCGATATGCACAGTCAGTAATCAACGATTTTGATTTCCATTTCAATGACGTATTCCCAAGAGATATCAACGGAATAAAAATCGTTGATCACTCAAAACCCAATGTTCACACACTTAAACATAACATGATAAATTTCTGGTTCTCGTCCTTTGCCGTGGACACGCCAATGGAAGGATATTTCAATTGCCGTGTACCCAAACCTGGCGACATAGTATTTGATGTAGGTGCGTATTGTGGTCTCTCATCCTACTATTTATCAAAAGTCGTGGGTAAAACAGGTAAAGTGTATGTATTCGAACCGGATAACCTGAATTATCAGATGCTTTTGAAAAATATCGATCTCCACAGCCTCACCAATGTTATTCCAATCAAAAAAGGTCTGTGGTCTGAAACAAAATCTCTTGCTTTCAGTAATGAAGGTACACCATCATCATCACTATCGGATATGCCATATGTATCCACCACAGATACAATCGACGTCTTATCATTTGAAGATGCCTGCAAAACTCTTAACCTTGACAAAGTAGACTTCGTAAAGATGGATATCGAAGGTGCAGAGGTCGATGTTATCTCAGGCTCGGCTGATTTTATAAAATCCATGGATATTGATTTCGCAATAGCAAGTTACCATAAATGCGGCAACGTACAGAGTTTTGAAATACTCGAAATATTATTTGATAACATCGGCTATGAAACCAGAACCGTATATCCGGCACACTTGACCACGTGTGCAAAGAGGAAACAATGAAAGAAGGACTCATCAGATTAACAGACGAAAAAGATATCTTTTATGATAGCATCGAAAAAGTATATGTACACTTAAAGCGTATTAAAGTGTATTATGGCATGTAAATATCTCAAATTCAAAGAAGATGAAAACCAGAACATAGCCGTTTTCTGTGTAGCTAAAAAACAATTCTGCCCTAAACAGAGATTGCGAGGTCATGTAAGTGAAAGATGCTGGAGGGTTAAAGATGAGTGAAATAGTCCAACATCATGTAAAATATAAAGAAATTCATGGCAAAGATGAAATCGTGTTATTAACAAAAGGAGCACATCGAGCACTTCATAATAGATTGAGACGAGAAGGTAGATGTAATATTCCTTCGGATATATTAGCTAAAATTTCAGATAAAGCGAGAGGCAGAACTCTACATGCGAAACAATATCTCAAAAACTATAGACTTAACAATGAGTATGAATTTTCATTTTTAGAATCGGTATATCCTGATATACAATTATATGAAAAAATACGATACAATCGCAAAATAGGAACAGTTAGTTTCCGAACTGGATTTGCTCAATTTAGAGGGCAAAAACTCTATTATATTTCACAGGAGAACATATGAATAAACAGTGGTTAATCAAAATACAAGATAATATATATTATGATAGTGAAGAACGAGTTTATAGGTACAAAATGCATTGTCCGAACTGTAAACAAGTAATATCAACTTGTGTATGCTATACGGATTTAGATACTCTTTTAATGAATATTGATGATGGCATAGCAGATTTCACATGTTCTTCAAAATGTGCTTTACTACTTGGAGAATGGGATGAATTAGACGAAGCCATGCAAGAAGCAGGACTTGAACGAGATGTCAATATAGCTCTTACTGAACTTACAAGTGAACAGCTCAGTGAAGAAATAAAAAAATACACCATTGAAAATGTAGTGATTGCGCTAGTAGAAAAGAACAGCAAAATACCGATGTGTCATTTAAAGAATTTAAGCCACAGTGAGCAATTGGAAATTCTCCAAGCAATGGGCGATGTGAAAGATGTTTTGCAAAGTAACAATATTAATATTTACCCCAACATTGAAGATTTAACAGAAGAACAAGCAAAAAAATTATTGGATATCTTAACTGAAAATGCAGATTTCGACACGCCAAGTGGCGATTTTTGTAATACATAAAAGTCATGGAGGAAAATATGAAATACACAAGGGGACAAAAATTATATTATAAAGGATATACAAACGAGTATATCGCTTGTATTGTTGAAACTGTACTTGAAAAATCAAATCGTTACAGAATTAAATATGTTGATAAATCATGGAATGACATAACAAAAATGTCTGTACAACTAAAACAAGAAAAAGAGCTATTTTTATCAATAGATGATTGTATTGCATCAGAAATAAATGTATATAAAGAAGAAATTCATCGCTTGAAATCTAAGATTGGTGTACTTGAATCCAAAACATATACAGTGAGAGATATTAAAAATGAATGATAAAGATTATATGCTGGAAGCAAAAGCAGCAGCGATAGATTCAACATGTAAAAAGAAACAACTTGGGTGTGTCTTGAAATTCACAGATGGTAGTTATATCCAAGGAACAAATGGTGCACCAAAACCATTACAACCATGTACACGATGTCCTCGTTTAAATGATCATAGTGGAACAAATCTCGATAAGTGCCGTGCTGTCCATGCAGAACGACAGGCAATATTAAAAGCAGCTAATAGAGGATTTTCTACAGATGATGCAATACTTTATTCTTATATGGGTGTGCCCTGTAAAGATTGCTTATTGGAATTGATAGAGGCTGGTATTTCTGAAATCATCTGTATTAGGGAAACTTATTACGATAGCTTATCGGAATTTATTTTGAAGGAATGGATTGAAAATGGTGGAAAATTTAGAGTGATAAAAATATGAAAATATCAACTTATGGACTGTATCATCTCGGCTGTGTAACAACAACATGCCTAGCTCGTCGCCATCGTTATCACATAACTGCGATTGACCCCAACCCCGAACTGATCGAAGAACTCAAAAACAATAGGCTCCCGATTTTTGAGCCGCGACTTACTTCACTTATGGAAAAACATTCGGAACATATCGAATTCACATCTGACATATCGTCGGTCAAAGATTCCGATATTGTCTGGGTCACTTTCGACACACCGATCAACAATGACGACATTGCAGATGTGGAATATGTGGAAAAACAAATTGTAAACATATTCCCTTACCTGAAAGATAATACCATTGTCTTGATATCGTCACAACTTCCAGTCGGAACCACGCGGAAACTTATTGACCTTTGCCCCAACAAAACTACTATATTCGCATATTCACCCGAAAACCTGCGACTCGGTAAAGCAATAGATACTTTCATGAGTCCTGACCGTATTATTGTCGGGATGGATAGAATTGATGAACGTGAACGCGTTGCTGAACTCCTGAGTCCATTTTCCGATAACATTATCTGGATGTCGCCTGAATCTGCTGAAATGACCAAACATGCATTAAACGCATATCTTGCAATGTCCATCACTTTCATTAATGAAATCGCATCCATTTGCGAAAAAACTGGGGCAGATATCCGATCAGTAGAACGCGGTCTGAAAACCGATCACCGAATCGGAGATGGTGCATATCTACATGCAGGAAAAGCATTCGATGGTGGAACACTCGCACGCGATGTGGAATTCCTGAAATATCTCAAGGATGACACAATCCTGATACCATCAATAATCAAAAGCAACAAGAACCATAAAAACTGGATCATTAACAAGTTACAAACCTTATTTCCCGACCCAACCAAACTCCACGTAGCCATGCTTGGAACAACATACAAAACAGGCACGAATACACACCGGCGTTCATTTCCTCTCGAATTACGAGATACCTTGATGAATCTTGGAGTACGAGTCACCTGTCATGACCCATTTGACCCAGAACTCGAAGATATTGTCCATGCTACTATAGGTGCAGATGTAATTATTATCGGTACAGATCATCCTGAATATCGAGATATCACACCGGATAATTTAGTTCGTTATACCGAGCATCACGTAGTAATCGACCCAAATGGGTTCCTTGAAGATACTCTCGGACACGATCCTAGAATCAAATACATTACAGTAGGGAGAAAATCATGAAACTCGAAGGAAAAACAGCAGTTATAACCGGTGCATCTCGCGGCCTCGGAAAAGAAATCGCAACACAATTTATCAAAGAAGGCGCAAGCGTAATACTTTGTGCAAAAGACCAGAAAACACTTTCTCAAACATGTCATGAATTAAATCAGTATCTTACCTCGCCGGGACAAGAATTATTTTATTGTTGTGTGGATATTTCCTGTCGCGAGAGCATCCGGCACCTACATAACACTCTAACAACAGATGCCTATCCCACAATAGATATTCTTGTAAACAATGCCGGAATACAGGGCACAAAAGGTTTATTCGAAGAAACTGATTTCGGTGACTGGATGCAGGCGATAAACACAAATCTACTTGGAACTGTCATGATGTGCAAGACATTCCTTCCATCAATGAACCGGAACCATGGCAAGATCATTAATCTATCCGGTGGTGGTTCAACATCTGCATTCCCATATATGTCATCCTATGCGGTTTCCAAAGTCGGTATAGTCCGGTTTAGCGAAACTCTTGCTGAAGAACTCAAAGGCAGTATCGACGTGAACTGCATCGCTCCAGGTGCAATGAATACCCGTATGCTTGATGAGATGATAGAAGCAGGCAGTAAAAAAATCGGATCACCACTCTATCATAAACTACTCAACCAGAAACGCGACGGTGGAACCCAATTAATCAAAGGCGCAGAACTAGCGGTATTCCTTGCATCCCAAGAATCCAATGGTATAACAGGAAAATTAATTGCAAGTGTTTGGGACAATTGGAAATCCCTACCCAATCATCTAAAAGAACTCGACACTGACCTATACACATTACGCCGGATTACACCAAAAGACAGAGGAATGTCATGGGGGGATTTGTAATGGCAATTTATACAGACGACATCGAAAGTACCAAACTAGCAACAGCATGCCCACATGATACAATATCCACACATCAAGCAAATCGTCTTATTTATTTTGGAGATATAAAACTCTTCGACTATGATAAATATCCAGAACCAGAAGACGGATATGAAAAACTCAGAAATTTAACATTGCACTCGGTTTTTTCAAAAATAGTAAAGAAATATCCAGATGTAATCGTACACCTACCCATCGAATGGTGTCGTCTTCATGAAGTAATATCCAAAAGAAATCTACGTAATCGTTTTCAAGATAGTTATTCAAACAAAGAAACCATAGAAAAAACCGATGAATATGAAGTCGATAAATATACAGCAACTAGATATGAATTTAAAATTAAAGAAATAAAAAGAATATTCGATATACCAATGCGTCAACTATATCAAAATTACCTTGACCTCCCGATTCCCATTTCAGATATGTGGCAATCCAAAATTATATTCCATTTCAATGTACCAGATAAACCTTACAGGATCGGGTTCACACTAGATGGAAAAATAGTATCAATAAAGCGACAACTTATTCCATCTCTACCAGAGTTAACTGCAAAAGATATTATCTGTATGTCGGATTGGGCAAATAAGGAATTTGCCGATATCGTAACTGATGCAAAGATATGTAAAATCGTTGAACGGGAAGAAGAACCGGAAGAACCAGAAACAAACACGTCCTATGAGTGTGAAATATGAATATTGGAATAATCGGCTGTGGAAACATTGGTGTAAAGCGTTCCCAATCTATCGGGTCGCATACACTTAAAGCTGTTGCAGATATACAACTCGAAAAAGCACTTCATTTAGCTTCTCAGCATACAGGTGTACTTGTTTTCAAAAACTGGAAAGACCTTGTCAAACGACCGGAAGTCGATATTGTAATTGTATGCACGACCAATGAATATCTTGCTGAAATAACACGTGGTGCAATAGAAGCAGGAAAGCATGTCCTTGTTGAAAAACCGGCAGGATTAAACAGCCATGAACTCGAACCGCTTATCGGACTATCTGCACAATACCAGGTCAGAGTCCACGTGGGATACAATCTTCGTTATCATCCATCATTTATAAAAGCACAATATCTCCTCGCAACCGAACCCCTTGGTGATATCATATTAGCGCGCGGTCGATATGGGCACGGTGGGCGCATCGGATACGATAAAGAATGGCGCGCATCAGTCGGCGAGCTCATGGATCAAGGCGTGCACCTGATTGACCTATCACGGTGGTTCCTTGGTAGCATTTCCAAAATCTACGGGTCAACTCATGCATATTTCTGGAACATGAAAGATGATAATGCTTTCATACATCTTGAAAACGAAAATGGTAATATCGCATGGCTCCATGTTTCCTGTACCGAATGGAGAAATATGTTTTCATTTGAAATTTATTGCAAACATGGAAAAATCCAAATCGATGGTCTCGGTGGTTCGTATGGCACTGAACGTGTCACGCTTTACCAGATGCATCCATCAATGTCCATGCCCGACACAACAATCTGGGAATACCCACAACCAGACCGTTCTATGGAAACCGAATTTTTGCATTTCGTAGACTCAATCGAGAACGGCGGCGGAGCATTCCCAGACATATCAGATGCATACGAAATCTTAAAAATCGTGGAGAAAATAAATAATGGAAACTGAACTAATTAAAAAAACGATACGTAAACTATAATATCTTATAAGTTTATCTATATCTGTTAGCAGCAAAGCGTCAATTTCCGTATGTCCACTATGCTACGGAACAGTTAAGGGATTCTGTGTAAAAATCCCCTCAGATACTCCCGAAAAGAGGTAATACTATGTCAGTATTGGATCAGCTTTTAGAAAAGAAAGATGTAGAACTTTATTTGAAATTCCGTATTGAATTTTTGAAAAATATCAGACACAAGGAAATAATGAAAGAACCTTTGGATAGGCGTGGATTAATTCAAAAGAGGTTTGAAGGAAGAATCGATGAGCTTACCATGATGTTAAATGTAGCTAAAAATGGCAGACTAAAAGATATGTCTAAAAGTTATTTCCATAAATTAGAAAATATGGGTGTTCTTCATGATTGAAATCTATAAATATGATATTCGGACTGGAAAAGAAACTGTTTGGTTCGACGAAGAATATTTTTATAACGATGGAGATATCAATTATCGAAATCGTTATATTACATCCTTAAATATATGTAATGAAAAAAGTTATTATTGGTACGTTCCCGTTTTTCAATATCTGGGACTGATGCCAATGGAGAAAATAAATGATAATCACACGTAGCCCTCTTCGTATCTCGCTGGGAGGAGGATCTACTGATATAAAAAGTTATTATCAAGAACACGAAGGATTTTGTATATCTGCTGCAATAGACAAATATGTTTATACAGCTCTAAATGTAACTCCTCACGATTATATGATTATAAAATATTCTGAAATGGAACATCCTAAATCTATTAATGATATAAAACATCCTATAATACGAGAATCCTTAAGACTTATTGAAATAAATAATTTAAATTTAGAATTGGTAAGTATGGCAGATATTCCAGCCGGAACTGGACTTGGTTCAAGTTCATCATTTACATGTGCATTGTTAAAAACACTTCATACATACAAAAAAGAATTTATCCATCCACATGAACTTGCAGAAGAAGCATGTCATGTTGAAATAGACCTATGTGGAGAACCAATCGGGAAGCAAGATCAATTTATTTCTGCATATGGTGGCATCAACATTTTTAAATTTTGTAAAGATGGAAGAGTTGACGTAAAGCCCTTAAAAATATCCGATGAAACTTTATATTCATTAGAGGACAATTTATTATTATTCTTTACAGGATACTCACGAAATACATCATCAATCCTAAAAGAACAAGATATTCGAAGCAAAGAACATGATGAATCAATGATTCAAAATTTACATCATGTTAAACAAATGGGATATGATAGTAAAAAAGCATTTGAATCGGGAAATATTGAGGACTTTGCTGAAATTATGAATACACATTGGCAAATTAAAAAACAACGTTCTAAATCCATGAGCAATACCAACATAGATAAGTGGTATGATATTGCATTAAAAAATGGAGCAATCGGGGGCAAATTAATTGGTTCTGGAGGCGGTGGATATCTTATGTTTTATACAAATGAAAATCAAAGACTTCGTCACGCAATGGCGAAGGAAGGTTTAAACGAGATAAGATTTAAGTTCGACTTTCAAGGTACTAAAATAATGGTTGAATAAGGTATTGAATGATTCTCTTCAAACCATACCACGTCAATTCTATTCTTCATGGATTGAAGACATGCACACGTCGTCTTGGATTTAAACGATGGAATGTAGGATCAATCCATGAAGCAAAAACAAAATACACATCTGACTCTTGTTTTGCACATCTACGAATTTTCAAAGTTTATCAACAACAATTAAAGTTCATGACTATCAATGATGCCAATGCGGAGGGTGGATATACTATCCATGACTGCAAAATCACCCCTGTAAATAAAGAAACTCTTCAAACATGTCAATCTTGTTCACATTATAAAACATGTTTCCAAGTAGTATGGACAAAAATAAATGGGTCATGGAATCCTGAAGAACATGTATGGGTTATATATTTTGAATGCGTCAACTATCACAAAATTACACCAATGGAAAACACAACAGAATTAATGTAATAATTCCATGCAAACAATAATCCTATGTGGCGGTCTCGGAACACGCCTATACCCAATCACTGAAACCATACCCAAATCACTTATCGAAATTAATCACATACCATTTATTCACCATCAACTTACTCTTCTCAGACAGCAAGGCATCACCGACATTGTCTTGTGTCTCGGAAAGTTCGGCCACATGATTGAAGATTATGTCAAAAAACACTTTCCCGACATGAAAATAAGATACTCTTATGACGGTGACGTTCTCTTAGGTACTGGTGGCTCAATCAAAAAAGCCTCAAATTTGCTCCAGGACGAGTTTATGATTATCTATGGAGATTCTTATCTGGACACCCCAATAATACCTTTAATAAATCAATTTCATGCCCATAACAAGCCAATGTTAATGACAATCTACCACAATAACAATGTTGGCGACAGGAGCAATATCTCATTTCAGAATGGTAATATCATATACGACAAGAAAAATCCAACTCCGGATATGGAATATATCGACTATGGACTGACCATTGTAAAGAAAACCATATTTGATAATTACACGTGGAGATTTAACCTGTCAGATGTTATGTCGGATTATATAAACAACAACGAAGTATCCATTTTTGAATCAGTAACGACTTTTCACGAAATTGGGTCATTTGCAGGAATACAAGAGTTTGAATTGTTTTTAAAACAATAACGCTTATATGTACGGAAAATCCTATCACATCTAAGTGATAACTTGAAAAACCATATTACAAATTACTTAAGTGAGAGTATTCAAATTATTAAACTACTCGATACACAAAACATTGTCAAAATTGGACAACATCTCAAGAATATCAGATCTAGGCATGGTCGTATATTTGTTATCGGAGTCGGTGGAAGTGCCGCAAACGCATCTCATGCAGTCAACGACTTACGTAAAATTGCATGTATTGAAGCATATTCACCATCGGATAACATATCCGAACTCACTGCCCGTATAAATGATAACGGATGGGAAAATGTGTTCAGGGATTGGCTCAAAGGAAGTCATCTGGACTCGGATGATGGTATTCTGGTTTTGTCTGTTGGCGGTGGAAACATAGAAAAAAACATATCTGTAAACCTGATACGTGCAACAGAATACGCAAAAAGTGTTGGTGCATGTGTGATTGGTATCGTTGGCCGTGATGGTGGTTATGTCGCCGAACATAGTAATATAAGTGTTATAATCCCGACTGTCAACCCGGAAACCGTGACTGCGCATAGTGAAGAATTTCAGTCAATATTACTGCACCTTATCATAACAATGCCAGAAATACAGCAGTATAAAATGAAATGGGAAACAGAACAATGACAAAGGCCGTATTTCTTGATAGGGATGGCACACTGAACAAAATAGTTTTTGATAAACAAACAGAAGAGTGTCGTCCACCATGGAAATTCGATGAAATTGAATTTTATCCACTGGTATTTGAATCGTTAAAAACATTGCAAGATAACGGTTTTGACCTGTTCATTGTCACAAACCAGCCTGATTATGCTAAAGGCAAAACTGATATGGTTTCACTTTTATCTGTCCGTCAATTCATATTACACATGTTGATCCGTGAAGGTATTACGCTAAGGGAATATTATTGGTGCGCCCATTCATCATTCCAACAATGTCAATGCAGAAAACCAAAACCATATTTCCTTTTCGAAGCACAAAAAAACCATAACATTGACCTTCAACAATCATGGATGATCGGGGATAGTGACATTGATATTGAATGTGGACAATCCGCCGGTGTACATACCATCATGATAGATGAACCAACATCGATACATAGGCGTGGAAATAGTAAACCGGAACATACCGTAAGAGATTTAAAAGAAGTAGTGGAAATCATAACAAGGAAATCATTATGAGAAAACTAAAAATTAAAATATTTGCAGATGGCGCAAAAAAAGAAGAAATGATAAATGCATACAGACAAAATATTATTCGGGGATTTACGACTAACACGACTCTAATGCGTCAATGTGGTGTGTACAATTACAAAGAATTTGCTCAGTCAATACTGAAAGAAATTCCCGACATGCCAATATCGTTCGAAGTATTCGCAGATGATATTGTGGGCATGGAACGGGAAGCACGAGAAATTGCATCTTGGGGATCCAATGTTTACGTCAAAATTCCCGTAACGAACACGGCAGGGCACCCAACAACTCCGGTCATACAAAAACTATCCAACGAAGGAATAAAACTCAATATAACAGCCATAACCACACTTGAACAGGTCAAACGTGTAGTAGACGAACTGTCATACGATACTCCAAGTATTGTCTCAGTCTTTGCCGGTCGAATTGCAGATACCGGAATAGATCCGGTGCCAATCATGCGACATGCCGTAGCCATTACCAAATATAACAGACATACCGAACTTCTATGGGCAAGCCCGCGTGAACTCTTGAATATTGTCCAGGCGGAAGAATGTGACTGCGACATCATCACAGTAACACCTGACCTACTAAAGAAACTCCACCTGCTCGGTAAAGACCTCACTGAATATTCACTCGATACAGTCAAGATGTTCCGTAACGATGCGGTAAATGCAGGGTACAGGATATGAATACTTTAATAGTTGTTGGTTTAGTGCTATTTGCTATAGTAATCATAATCCTCTTAAGAACTTATGGCTATGTCATGAACAGTAACCACGATGAATGAAATAACCGTACCCTATAAAATAAAACCATGATTCATAAAATCCCGCAGACAAATAAAGCATTTTTGTTTCTGGTTTTTGTATCAATTATTGATTGGATAGCAACATCCGTATCAATATTTTCATTTGGTGGTTCAGAAATGAATCCGATAGCAAATTATTTTATAATGAATTATGGGATAATTGGATTTTCTTTACTTGGTTTATTTTATCTATCATTGATGTTAATATTCAGTAATATTCTTACTGGTGTTGTTTCCATAATAATCGGGAGTTGGCATGTTCTTGGAGCATGGACACAAATGTTAAATATACTGGGGCACATGTATTTTAGTAATGTAAGTGATATGTGGTATTATTCGCTTCTATTTACACTATGTGCTGCAACAGTCATTGCATATGAATTTGGAAAAAAAGACAATGTGGTAACATGAAAGTCCTCCTTGTAAACACACCGCCGCACGACCTTGATGATATAATCAAATCAAAACGCAGTCGTGCAACTGCTCTTCGTGGAAAACAAATATTTCCCACCGGACTATTAAGCATTGGTGCATATCTCGAATCAAAAGGCGTGTCACCAGAATACTCGGATATGTGGAACATGTCCTGGGATGAAATCAGATCCACGATACAAAAAATCAATCCGGATATAATCTTCAGTTCATGCCTCACCGATAATCGGTTAAGTTCATTCAAACTTGCGTCTATTGCCAAGCAAATAAACCCCGCTATCATAAACGTGGTCGGAAATGCCCATGCAACAGCAATGTGTGAACAAATACTGACTCACTATTCTGATGTGGATTTTGTGGTACTCGGTGAAGGTGAAGAAACATGCCTCGACCTTATCCATGTACTCCAAAACAATGGTGATATAAGCAAAGTGCTAGGCATTGCTTACCGTGATTCAGGTAATATACACATCACCGACCGTCGACCATTAATGAACCTCGATGATATACCATATCCCACCAATACCCTTCGTTTTGACCCTGATAATCCTCATGACGCGACGATTGGTACCTCACGCGGTTGTCCGTATGGATGCGATTATTGCTCACTTTCTGGCTTCTGGGAACATAAATGGCGTGGTAAGAACCCAAAACTGGTAGAAGCCGAGATACAGTTTTTGGTATCAAATGGCATAACTCACGTAACCTTCGTGGATGACCATTTCACCTTTAAAAAAGATCGTGCCCTGGAAATCTGCAAAATCCTAAAAAAATATAATATCTCATGGTCTATGCAATGCCGGGTTGATAGAATAGATCGTGAACTTCTTATTGCATGCCGGGATTCCAATTGCCGATTAATTGCTTTCGGTGTAGAAACATTATCCCCAACAATCCTGAAGAGTATTCATAAACAATTCACTATAGAACAAATAAAAGATATATTCAAAACTGCTCATGAAGTCAGGATTCCAGTACAGGCAAACATAATTATTGGATGCCCCAATGAAACAGAAACCACAATTAAAGAAACTATCCGCAACCTGAACGAAATCCGGCCGGATGCCATTGGAAAATTTATTCTCATGCTATACCCGGACACACCGCTTTATCGACGTTTGAAACTCTATAATCAAATCAATGATGACATATGGCTTTCTCCCAGTCCGACACCATTTTACACTATCGAAAATGACCTGTCAACACTCCGAAAATACAGCTTACAAGTCCAAATGCAGTGGTTCAGGCAAATCGGTATTTCCAGAACTATCAAAGAACTGTCATCAATCATGAAAGAACACGGCTGGCAGTTCGGCATTGATTATATCTTATCAGGACTGTCAAGAATAAAAATCAAAAAGTTCAGGTTATCCAAAAACTATTAATCAAAATCGGATACTTTCATTTTCCACAAAAAATTTCTCAATACCATAAACGGGAATTTTGGATGCAGCCTGATAAGTCTGAATAAATTTATATATTCATTTTTGAATTTGGATTTAGGATGTGGGTAATGATATATAGATGTCCTCGGTAATTTGACCAACAAATATCCTTTTTCTATTGCAGATATACAAATATCACTTTCTTCTCCATGTTGTAAATAGTCCTCCATACCACCTAACGCATGCCAATCACTTCGTTTCATTATACAAAATCTGCTTAACAACAATGGTGATGGCCAGAAAGCTTCAAGACCAACAATTTTTTTATCTCCAACTAGTGATATTGCAAAATCTAAAAACTGTCTACTGAACTTAATGTCCGAATCGGCAAGTACAATATATTCAGTATCGGACAACCTCACACCTTCATTTCTTGCCATACCTCTTGTTCTATCCCGCCTAACAATAACTTTACATTCTGGCGGGATAGAATTAAGTGTTTGAATAATTTGTTGATCTTTGTGTACCGGTATTACAAAAGTGAGTTCAGATAATTCCATTAAATATAAAATTACCTGTACACGTATAAGGATTACTTTAATGTATCATATACACTATCCCACACTTCAACTGCGCGTTTCGGATCATGTTCAATACGTAACTTGTCACCCATTGTTTTCACTGCACATATTGCATCCCGATAACGGCTATCGTCCATCTGTACCATACTGACCATATCGTTCAGATTTTTCGGTAACAAACATGTCAAGTTTCGATAGTTCCCATATCCAAATGCCACAACTGGAGTTCCGCACAGTATCGAATTAATGGCCGCGATTCCCAATGGCTCGGCGAAGAAATATGGTAACACAGTCATCTTTGCATGCTGCACCAGGCTTATCATTTCTTGTTTTGTGGGATTCAATACAATCTCAACATCCTTGCAGTTAAGAAGATCCTCATAGTGTTGTCTTGTCTTTGTTTCATCCACTGACAAGTCATAAAGACACATCACACCTTTCATGCCACTTCGCTTTACTATTTCAACAAACCCATATGGGTTTTTTTCATATGACATCCTTCCTGTATAGAACAAATAATCTTTCTTATCGTCGCATGGTAGTAGTTCATCTGTTTCCATGGGCACCGGCAGCATTGTTGGATTCCAGGTATGGTAAAACTCACACATATACTTGCTGTGTACTGCTACCATGTCAGCTTTTCTTGCCAGTGTAAAATATTTTTCCATATTTGCCATTCCTGTCCTGATACCAACATTACCCAGACAATTAAGACATGTCAACGGCTTATCTAAAAACCTGTTTAAAATCTGGCAACAATAATTTCCAACAGGGCAGACCAAGTTATATGCATGGATATCGTAAATGAACTTAGACCCTAACTCGAAAAATTCAGGTTCTACACCACCATGTACATGAACAATATCAAAATCATCACAATTATAATTGTGGAACGTGGCCGCACCGCATAATACCATATCATGTCGTGAATACATTTTCAGATATCGTGGCAGGCAGTCACATAATCCGGCCTTTCCGGAATCCAATGTTGGAATATAGTTCAATATTTTAATAATCTCACTTCCCTGTAAAATTTCTTCGTGAATATTCGTCCTGAAATCTTCTCGGATATCCAATCCGGTAATGGAATCCTGTAGTATATTTTCTTTAAAATTTTCATCATAACAATGACCTCAGCCGGTGCCCGAACCATAGGAATCTATTTTTTAAATTATCGATAATTATTGGTTTTCCATCAGCCTTTCTATTACTCTCAATTATTTTTAGTATCTCTCCGGCAACATAATCCGGTGTCATCCCGATTCCAGTTGGATTCATATCAGTGATAACAGTACAAGGACAAATTACATAAGTTTTCACATCTGGACATTCTGCCACAATCGATTGTGTAAGTCCGATTATCCCAAATTTCGATGCTGAGTATGCACTGGCATTTGCGCCGCCTGTAAGTCCCATTATCGATGATACATTAACAATTACTTTAACATCCTGTAATAACTCTTTACAACACAAAAAAGTTCCTTTCAGGTTCGTATTCAATACTTCATCCCATTCTGCATTTTTCGTTTCCCAAATCTTCTTCTGCAACGGAATTCCCGCACAATTAATAAGGATATCAATTTTCTTATACCAATCCAATGTCCTATTTCGTAGCATGGAAACATTTGACGCATACGAAATATCCATACCAATCCAGTGCGCATCTCCTCCATTCTTTTCAATCATCTCTACTGTTTCCATCACTTTTTCAGTGCGTCGTCCACACACTACTACCTTGGCTCCACGTTCTGCCAGTGCCAGTGCCGTGGCTCTACCAATTCCACTTCCTCCACCAGTTACGATAGCTACTTTATTTTGGATGTTCATACACCATCACGACTATTGAGATTATTAAAAGTACTATCATTATGATTATACAATTTATAATACTTATTTTAGTTCCTTTATCTTTCCACATGTTATTCTTGTTATTTTTATACATACTTCTCCGAAACTTTAATTATTCCATTATTTTTCATTTTTTTCACCATACAATACATCTGATGCAATACCCGGTTCGAGTTCACTCTGGTTTTCAATTCCCGTATTACAATACTCATAACGCGATCCAATATCGAATATTCGATACCGTATGCCTTCAGATTCTCAACCCTTAGATGAACATGACAATCACGGCAAATCACTTTGAAAAATGTCTTGAATGATTTTCTATGCATATGTCTATATTCATTTATAGTACCACAGTTTTGGCATTTTATTTTTAATGTGTACCCGTGGTCAACACATGATTCCATGACTTCTCCGTGATAGAAATATCTTGGGTCATCGGAATAGTTTTCACTGTACACACTCACTGATTCATAATCCTTATTGCTCATTTTTGAACAATTAACCAGTGGAAATACATTATTCAAATGTTCAAACTGATCCGTAATGATTCCTTTCTCAACTGCGTACATGTACTGTGGAGAGAATGGATGTGTCCGGATCATGACCAAGTTTAAACCATATTTCCAGTTCTTTTTAAGCCATTCCAGAGACTTTTCCACGCTCTCCTTAGTATCTTCCATATCCCCGATTATGATATTGCCCTGGATGTTTATTTTGGTTCGATATGTCAATTCCAATGCGTGTTCTATCTGTTCTACAGTGATATGCTTACCCATACTGTGTAAAATATTTTCATCAATACTTTCTATTCCATAACTTGCCTGGAACATCCCTGCATCTTTCAATGTCTTTAGTAAATCCTCGTCAACATCCGGTACGCGTATCTGCGCCCACCATTTAATGTTATATTTCTTGATCCGCTTCGCAAATTCATATAGACGGTCTTTACCAACCGAAAATAACAGGTCATATGTATTCAAAAAATTAATATTGTATTTCTCAACCAGATAATCAATTTCCCTGAAAATATGATCCATTGACCTTTGTCTATACCTATTCCCGATTGCCGTCCCATGCAAATAACAAAAATTACATTTGAACGGACATGACCGAGACCCCATAATATTTCCAACCCGCACCTCGTCAAGCACCGAATAAAAATGATTTTCCGATGGATAAAACAATTCCATATATTTCCCATATTTAAATCCTTCATAATCCGGTATCGGAAGCGTGTCCAAATTTGGCAATGCACGCCTTGGTTCCATTAATATATATTTATTGGTAGAAGGATCATAGCACGAAGTACCATTTACTGGATTTGTATTTTTTCCTTCTATCATTTCCAATAACTCAATAATGGTTTCTTCCACTTCTCCAATAATCCCCAAATCAATTGTTTTAATTCCCCAAAATCCAATATCGGGTTTTCTGGTAACAATAGTGCCACCAGCAATCGTTACTATTCGTGAATCAATTTTCTTAACAGTGTCAAATATTTCCCGAATCTGCCTGTGCCACACGAAAGTATCTTCAACATATACAATGTCAATTCCATTTTCTTTCACAAATCTCGTAACCTGAACAACAATATCCTCATCATAATGATTTGGATTTAAGCAAACCACATTATATCCATGCTGTTTTATCCATGCCGAAGTCGTAGCCAGCGCAAGATTAAAAACATAAGTCTGGCCTTTATTCACATATTTCGGGCAAATTATACCAATGTTCATTTTTCTTTTCTCAACTCCATAATCATCTTCTTTATTTCATCCATGTCCTTCTTCATTTCATTATTATGCAACGTATACGATTGTCGCACCGCATATTTTGCCGCAGATGGTTGTAAAAATGCATGCACTACCCATAATCCCATCGGAACCAAGATAATCACAATAATAATTAATTGAACTGGAGATACGAATTTATACCAAAAAGTCTGATACGTACTAATAAAGGTATTAATAAATGTCAATAGACCCAATATTGCCATTCCGGTAAGTGTTACGTTAAACAATCCACCAAGCTCGCCGTTATCGATTTGGTATTGTTTCATGACTATGTTATATATTTTTTTTAGCATGGTCTTGTTTAATTTTATATTCAATACTATTATAAAAAGAAATAAGAAGAGTTTTTAACTCTTCTCTTGATTTATGTTTACACCAATGTCATTTGGTCTGGCAATCTTGTTAAGAAGTGATTTTCCAAGATTTTCGTTGGCAAGAGATGCACTTGTTATAATCTGTCCAAGGTCAAATGCTTCTTTTCCACCATTCCCCGCGAATAACTTAACATCTGCCTTTCCTAATGCTTCAGCTGTTGCAATACCAACAACTTTGTTTGCCTCTACAATTTTTTCGGCAGTCAATGCACGGATCGCATTATCTCCGAATTGACTTAGAGCTTCTTGTAGTTTTTGTTTGCCTTCCGCTTCTGCAAGCAATTCTTGTAGCTTTGTTGCGGCCTTTCCTATTGCTAATTCCTGTTCTTTAAGTTTCTCACCCTCACCTTCAAGTCTGAGTTTTTCTTTATTGATATTTGCCATATCTCTATTAATTACCGCAACCTCTTTCTCTTTTGCTGCTTCAATAAGAGCAATCGCTTTTTCTTGTTCTGCTTTGATTGATGCTTGTTGTTTGTCAATCTCAGCTTGAACAATTGTTTTTGTTCTTGTAACTTCAAGTTGTTTTTCCGCAGTAAGCTTTTCTTGTTCTGCAATATCACGAGCCATGTTTTGTTCGCGCTCTTTGATAACTTTGTCTTTGCTAATTTCTCTTGTTTTAGCTGCTTCTTCTGCATCAGCAACTTTCATTCTTGCCTGACGATGCTTATCTGCATTCTGTTCTGTGGTTGTAGTTTCAATTTCCACTTCTCTTCTCAGTGAGATATTTAATATGATTTTTGACTCTTTTGTATCAAAGAAATCTCCTAACTGGAAATTTACAAGTTCGAGTCCCCACGCCTGGAAATCATCTGAAATTTCCTTACGAATCTCATCTTGCATCGTCTGTTTTGATGATCTGACCTCTGTTACATCATACTTAACAGTGATTGCTCTCGTTGCCGCTTTAATAATTTCTTCAAGCTGTTTCTTGAGATCATTCTCATCTATGAAAGTTTCTGCGGCTCGTAATACATCAACCACTCTGAATTTTGTACTTGAAGTAACAATATATCTTGCCTGATTCTTTTCATATGTTTCTTGCTCAATTGCAAGTTCTTGTATTATTAAATCGACTTTTCTTACCTGTTTTCCAAGATAGGGAATTCCTGCTGGAATTGCAAAATATGCTCTATTACCTTTACCAATCTTCTCATCTGAAGAATATACTGTTTTTCCTTTTCCTGACACAACACAATGTGCTTGTGATGGTGGAACAATCGTGTACCATAGTACCATTTTAAATCGACCTCGTTTCTGATATTATTTCTTCTGATCTTATTATCATTTCATTATTCTTTACTTTTCCAACAATCGTTGCAGTTATAATAACTTGTGATTGTTTCTTTCCGTCTTTTGTCCAACACAGTTGAATAGCATCTTCATTGTGCAAATCTCTATAGAGTTTATCTACTTGAGAAATGTTTGCAAGAACTATTTCTTTGTCCGTGTATAAGACTATATCAAATTTTTCCATATTTCCTCGGTTATGTTTTCATTCCAAATTTTTTGGTATTGTTATTTGTCGTTTGCAGTACGGGCAAGATACCTGCCCTGGGTATTTTTTTAATCCAGTGTAATCCCATCCGTCAACACTTTTGGGACAATCGGATCGTGTACATTTCATGTGTACCATACTTACCACTTACCACTTACATACATTTTACGGTTACGGTTTTTTAAAAAAGAAACAGATACCTAATAATTATTTGTTTTTGTTATTAAAACAGACCATTTCTTCACCATATTCTCCACGCATGTACAATAACAATCCCAGACCTCGGAACTTCAAAATCGTAAACAAATCCACATCCATCTAACATAGCCAAAAACTTACGTGGGTCGTGATCACCGTCAAGATTATGGATTTCCGCTTCTATCCTCCTGACACCGGTAAGTTCATGCGCCTCAATATTCCATTCTCCACCCTCACAGTCCATTTTTATGAAATCAACATGTCCACCGGTCATATTAATTAAGTCACATAGTCTCCTGCTTTGTACAGTCTTTGTTTGTCCAAGCCACTTGAGTTGTATCATCCCGTGCTTGCCGAGTGCATCATCTATCACAGTAATATTCTTGGCATCATTAAGTTCAATATTCTGTCGTAGCTGGTCTGCAAATGGTTCTACTGCAACTACTTTTTTCACGAATTTCGAGACGAATAACGAAAATGCGCCGACATTTGCGCCAATATCCAGGACAACATCATTTTTTCTGATATCAAAAAATCGATAATCATAGAACACGTCATCAATCTCTGTCGTAAATTTCACGAATCGCATGCCATATTTATTGTTTGCCCTGCGATTAACATATCTCTGAAACGCAGGTATTTTAATGAACTGGT
Organism: Pedobacter sp.; assembly: GCF_041645105.1. Lineage (GTDB taxonomy): Bacteria > Bacteroidota > Bacteroidia > Sphingobacteriales > Sphingobacteriaceae > Pedobacter. The sequence continues at coordinate 34,251 of NZ_JBAZQQ010000009.1, read as the reverse complement.
CAAGTATCTGTTCACCGATGAACATAATTTTTTCTTTGATTGGAACTTTATATTTTTCGCTCATATTTTCTGATCCCATGCGTCAAGTAGCATACGTGCAATATTCAACCTTTTTTCTTTTGCTTTGCCTTTGCCTAACCCACCTCTACATGGTGGTGCAACTTCAAGTACATCACGATATTTCATTTTCATTATTTATTCCTCTTAAATTTGTGCTGGATGTTCTTTAATATATTTATCATATATTATTTCTTTAGGTTCGATTATTTTTTCTAATTCTTCCATCCTTTCATTTTGCTCTTTTGTTCTGTTTTCATAACCAATTTCAAGTAAATATATTAATTCTCGTCTGTAAAATGAAATATCATCAGCTAATTTACACACCATATAATAATCTTCATTTGCTTGTGCTAATCCACCAGTAAAAAAATTAAGTAATTTATTTGCCATTTTATTTTCCTCCTTTCGCTGCAATACAGCATCCATTAAATTTTGTATCAAATTCTTGTTTATACATTTCTAGTAAATCCACCAGTCGTTTTTTAAACATTGGAAAATCAAATTGTTTTGCGCATGCCATCAACTCATCTGGGTCATATTCCTTAGTAGATAACTGTATTATTGCATTTTCAATACCTGATGTTGTGCCATCGGTATCTATTCCATATTTATCACTAATAAGAATTTTTGGAAATCCACCTGAACATATCACTGGTTTACCGCTTGCGAGTGCTTCTATTGGCACAATCCCGAAATCTTCAGCCAACGCAGGAAATATCAAACCATTACATCTTGCCAATAAGTCAATTTTTCGTGATTCTGTAACATATCCGGTAAATCTAATATTTTCATAGTTTCCATATTTCTTCCGTAATTTTTTCTCCATGGAACCCACACCAGCTACTACCAATTCTACATTAGCATTAATACATGCCTGTATTGCTTCTTCCGGTCGTTTTTCCATCTCCAACCTGCTCAAAAATAGAAAATATCCAGCGGACGACTTATTTTGATATTTCGAACAATAAATCGGTGGATACAGGATATCCGATTCCCGTTTCATGTATTTCCATAGCCGTCGCTGGATTACTGGAGATATTGAAATGTAATAATCACATCGTTTATCCACTGCCTGATCCCATGTTCTCAATACTTCCGCAACAGGAACAATTAAATCTTTCAGTGAACCAAATTTATCTTTACGATAGTGGTAAATATCATAAAGCCAACGCGGAGTTGAAAAACAAATATTCACCATCGGCACGCCTTCGGGAACAATCATAGCTCGTGTAGTGCTACCCAATGTAAGTATCAAGTCAAAGTCTCCTACGTCACTCGGATCAAAACTGCTCCATGTAAGATAATCGAGGCTTCGGATACCTCGGACTGTTTTCACCATTGGCGACAATCTGTCACTGATATCCACAAACCCAAGTGGGTTTTTTCCACTTACTACGCTATAGACTGGTTCTCCTAATGCTTTCCCAATTTCGGCTGCCAAGACTTCTCCGCCGCCTATTTTTTTATCCGAATTCCAATGGAATATTCCTATTTTAATATATATCAACTCCTAATTATAATATTTGTCTGTTTCATTTTTTATTTTAATTACTTAGTCACTGTAATAGCTCATCCATTTGTGATTTGAGTTCGCTGTTTTCTTGGTTTTATTTTTCATCTTAATCACTTAATCACTGTAACACATGAAACGGGAATCGGATATTCTGTATCCACCTATCTTTCATTTCTTATCTTAATCACTTAATCACTGTAACCAACGCTATACCAAAAGTATCTGCGCTATAGAAACATCTTTCATTTCTTATCTTAATCACTTAATTACTGTAACAGTCAATATTAATATTTCATCATTAGTTATTCTGTGTTACAATTTCTTATTTACTTTCACGAATATTTTATTAAAATTTGTGAAGATCATTAACTCGTATACTTACTTATAAAGATCTTCACATATCAACTCCTTTTATATTACACATATACTATTTCTCCATATATTACATCCTTCTCACTTACATGTACGCTTTTATCTCCAATTTTATAATCTCCAATTGGATAAGTATCGAATTTTGTTTCTATTAACTCGATTCCACATCCTTGCACGTCGCACACAGGTGTCGAATATGGTACTACAAATTTATAATTTCCATCAGCGTCAGACATCACACTCTGACTATATTGAAATTCACGACCAATATTTGTCCTAATGGTATTCGATATCGTAACTGTACTATTTGGTTCGGTTTTCCCAACAATCCTTGCGCCCGGTACCTTCTCAAAAATCTTAACATATCCTGAATTTTCAGTCGGTAGATTTTGTTTCGCTATGAAATTATATATTTGCTTATAGGTGATTTCATCGTTTCCGCCTTCTGTATTTGGATTCACCGCCGATTCATGTATCAATCTGTAGTTCTTCAATCCATTACCATCAAAAATATGCAATTTCGACTCCATCGTCCCGTATAATTTTAGGCTTGGTAATATCTGATCGCCTTTAGATGTACGGATCTTTTGGAAATATCCAGTATTATCTTTATTCCACTCTGCAAACACTGGCTGAATTGAATATGCCATATATGCGTTACTTACGACGTATCTTGTCTTTGCGCTGTTCACACTCAGATTATCAAGTACCCGATTGGCTTCTTCCTCGCTCTGTGCGGTCAAGAAAGTCGATGCACCCGGTAAATGTTCCGAACCGCCGCCAATGCCCGATTGGAAAGGATTAGCGTTCGGTATTCTGTGCGCCCAGTAGGTAATAATATGTCCGTAGTCCCACCAGCTCATCACACCATAAGCGGTGTCTGGATAATCATATTTATCTCCACCAGCCGGTCTTTCATACTGTCCGTAATAATCCAATCCCGTGTCAGGTGTATTGTTTCTCATCCATGTAAGCGCACTATTCCATTCATAAAATCCACTGCTCAATGCACCATATTTAGTGGAATGAACCGCTATATCAAAAGGTGTTAATCCAATAATTGCAATAACTACCGCCAGTGAAATCACATGATTAGCCTTGATATTCATCACGTTTTTCCATCCAATATATTCTAACACGAACGCACAAAAGAATCCGGATAGAACAGCGATATTTACAGCGACGTAGTATGACCATCTGTTCTGAACCATCAAGATCGACAGCATGATGATACTCCATACGACCATCAATAATGCTTTACTTTTCCTGTCTTTCCAGAACTGTCCACCAATTACCAATAATCCAAGCAATGCTAGGATATAATTATATCCAAACTGTCCGATAATCATACCAGTGCTTGTCGGTGCTGCCTCAGCAATTGTCAGGCTCCCGCCAGTTTTTGGCACGAACAACACGTCCAACGATCCGACAGTATTACTAATGACTCCTGGAACAGTTATACCCATAGCAATCAATATTAATATAAACATTCCCAGAGAAAGAGATGTAAACGCCACTCTGTCTTTTATTCTTTTTTCCATAAAGGCCAGACTCATTGCTATGACTATTACCGCAATCATCGATATGACATGCGTCGGAGAATAATACACGACCATGAATCCATTTTTTAGTTCTACAAATGGCAATACTGCAAGCGCGGTTATTCCATAAACAATTATCGTTACCAGAACAAGATAATCACTCGGTTTTCCAATCCACTTATTAACGATGATTTGTAGGAACACAAACAATGCAACAATTCCAGCAAACAATATCCCTGTTGTCCACGTCAATATGTATGCACTGAGAAATACACCTGCTAAAACTGCATAACATAACGGTGATTTAGTAATCGATAACGGTTTCCTTAGAAAATCCGTAACTGATGTATCTTTCGCCCGGTTCAATGCAACAATAAGGCATGCCATAAACGCAGTACTGAACAATACTTCAGCTACATGATGGTCAGTAAATCCCAGGACAGACCTCGACAAAAACTGTCCGGGTAATATCGCAATAATAAACCCAGCAATGATTCCGGCTTTCTTATTATACAATTCTTTCCCAATAACATAAACTGGAATAACCACCAGCGCACCCATCACAGCAGGCACAAAAGCCGCAATTGTATTCAGGTTTTCTACGCCAAACATTAATGCCAAAGTTGCAATGATGAAGTCAAATAGGATGCCCCATGATAATACACTACCATACGGGAAATTTGTAAATGCGTCATATGTTAGTCTGTGTGGATAATTCACAATCGTATTTTCAATAAGTCTCATATGAAATACTGCATCATCCATCGCAAATCCAGTTGCACCACGGAATACCTCATCCATCGGTATGATCCCGCGGATGTAAAAGGACAATGCCATTATACTCGTCAATATGATACACACGACCCAGTTTGAGTGAACAAATGCTGGAATCTTATTTTCTTCTTTTATTTTTTGTTTATTATTATTTTTCTTCATAATCATTACCTTTTTTAGCAAAAACTAAATATTCAAATCCAAGCATTGCTGCCCAGATCGTATTATCAAGACCATGTATAAAGTTCCTATATTTATACATCATTTTCAATACTATCCCTTTCTGGAACCACTCATAAAAATTCGGTGGTAATATCAGACCCGGAAATAACTCTACATTTTTCAATCCACATTGACGGAACAGCATAATCCATAAGTCTGCGCTGAAATTATTTTCGAATCCTCCGGCATCTTTTAGAATAACCGGTCTCAATAAACTTGATTTCTTCGGTGCAATATCAGCATAGAATAGCCCATCTTCCCTGAGTACACGAACCATTTCTTTAATTAATATCCGTGCTCCATCGACATCAAAATGCTCAAGTAACCCACCGGATGAAACCACACTAAATATTCCATCTTTAATGGGCAAGTACCTGGCATCTGCCAGTATTACATCTCCATTAAGACCGAACTTCACAATGTTACCTTTTATCTGCCTGACGGAATCCTTAACATAATCAATACCAACTACTCTATAATTACCTTCCATACCAATTCTTGTGAGCAATCGTCCGCTCCCTGCACCGACTTCCAACACATTCCTGCCTTTCGGTAGATATTTTCGTATGTGTTCCATTTTGAGCCAGTCAATCAGGTTCTCAGGTGATTGCGTATCTAAATCCAGTAATTCATCCGGATTATATTTCCAGTCGGATTTCATCTGAAAAACCTTTCAAATGTCTTTTCCCAGATATATTTCCGGAAAGCCCTTTCACGTTTTCTCAGGTATCCCCAGTAACTATCAACATAATAATGATATACTTTCTGGTCTGACCGATACACAAACTTGTACCCAAGTTCCATTATTGACCTGGTAACAGCAACATCTTCCATAGACCAGACATCACGGAACCCACCTACCTTATTAATCAAATCCTTCCTGATAAGTGTACTTCCTGTCCCAACCACAAAATAATTATTAATGTCAATAATCCTATTCGAGTACTCAAATCTCCCATGTATCTTCTTCAGTATCGCCGGATCACTGTCTCGACACTTCGCCAGCGTGACTACACCACCAACTCCCATGTCATCAAACTCTTTGACCATATTCCCAAGCCATTTTTCATCCGGTAATTCAACATCGGAATCTATCCACGCAATAATATTACCAGTAGCTTTTTCCAGACCTATGGATCTTGCTTTCCCAATCGTTACGAATTCCGGTACATTTTCAATTGTAAACGGTATCTCTGTTCCGTTTTTGTATTCATATAAGATATCGGTTGTTCCGTCATTGCTTGATGCATCAATCACAATAACATCAAATTTATAATCCTGTTTCAGTATTGACTCAATACATTCTATCAGATGTCTTTTACTGTTTTTTGTAAGTACTACTACGGATATTGTTTTTATCATTGTTATCACCTATATTTATTTAGTATTTTGAATGTATATATGTTCATATTTCTGCCAAGTTATAAGAAGTTAAAAATTCCTGTTGATTGTTTGTCATCCCAAAATCAGATTTAATTCTTTCAGGATAATATTTTTCCCATTCGTTGCTTAATTCAAATCCAATACAATTCCTATTCGTGTTCTTGCAGGCTTCTAAAGTTGTGCCGGAACCTAAACAGGAATCATGGACGGTATCACCTTCATTTGTGTAGGTTTTAATGAGGTATTCGAAAAGTGCAACAGGTTTTTGAGTTGGATGTAATCCTCGTTCAATATCGAAATGTATTATTGATTTTGGATAGTTTTTAAATTCCTGTGTATATTCTAATCCTAATGGACGGCTATTAGGCCTTTGTCCAAGAAACTCAGTCTTCGCACTTTTCTTTTTTATATTGCATGGAATAAGTTCCTGGGGATTATATGTGGGCAATGATTTATAAAAAATTAAAACATATTCATGTTGTCTAAGTGGCATCTTTTTTGCATTCATTTGTCCTGTGCAATTATTCTTTTCCCATATTATATCATATCGAAACATGCTTCGGTTACTATTTATTAAATCAATAGCGTATGGCATAGTAGACGTTAGAACAATACACGAATTGTCTTTAGAGATACGTAACCATTCCAGCCACAATTTCTCTAAAGCGATTTGAGTATCCCACACACATTTGGTATTACCATACGGCAGGTCTGAAAGGATTAGGTCGATTGATTTATCTTGTATTTCTGGTAGAAGGTCTAAACAATTACCTATTTTCCATGTTTGTGTAGTTTTCATTTTTGTTATCACCATTATTGTCTTCGTAAATCTGACATGTTGAACAATTAAATTCCTGACATAGTTTTTTCGGTATTATGTAACAGAATTCAACGACCATAAATAACACACAAACACATTCAACATATTTAAAGTTTTTTGTAGAAAACTATTTAAATTCTTGGACATATGTAGAAACATTATGAAACTTTCGGACTACGCGACCAAGCTGGGAATATCGTACCGCACTGCATGGAATTGGTTTAAAGCTGGTAAACTTGACGCATTCCAGGCACCATCCGGGACCATCATTGTCAACGACAAAAAGAACAATGGAATAAAGAAAGATGAGAAATAGATTTCTAACGTATACAGGTATTGGTATTTTTAACACGATACTTGATATTTGTATACTTTTTGTTCTCGTTGCAATTTTCGGGCAAAACGCATCCCTAAATATAATATCATATTCTGTTGGTGTAGCATCAAGTTTCTACCTGAACTCAAAAATAACTTTCAAATTACCGTTAACAACTAATCGTTTTTACAAGTGCTATGCATCGTCACTGTTTGCCATATTGATAAATACCATCGTGGTCTTTGCTTTGCTAGTACCGTTTGGAATATTCACGACAAAAATAATTGCCGCATTGGTAGTTCTATTATACAATTACGCAGTGTCTGTAAAATTCATTTTCGGTGATAACAATGAAACAAAAAATTAAACAAAAAACCCAAATCGACATCATCATTCCAATAGTTTTCGCTATTTCAATGATAGTGCCCATAATCGCATCGCTTTCACAATATTACATTGTTGGATATGCTGACGATATCGTCTGGATAAACTGGGCGCGTGAGCATGGAACCAATATAATCGATATCCTCACGGCAAAACTTGGCACAGGTTTCCGACCAATGATGTCTATCTGGTACGCTATCGGGTATGCACTATGGGGTTCGACTCCAATGTACTACTACCTACTGAGTGGCCTGTTATTCTCCGGATCCATGGTATTTCTGTACCTACTCGGCAAAACTCTACACTCCAAATCAGCCGGATTCATCGCAGTGTTAACATATCTAATCTTAGATGCATCTTTTATCCTTGTCTCGAAAATAAATTTCATCGCTACAACCGGAGAACTATTTTTCCTCTTATTAGCAATCTATTTTTCAATACAATATTTCAAAACAAATTCGAAAACATCAATGTGGTTAGGCATTACTATGAGTGGTTTCGCTTTCCTATCCAAAGAACCATCACTACTCATAATACCAGCCGTAAACCTGACATACTTATTTTTTTCGAAAACATCAACCAAAAAACGTCTATTGATAAATATTGTACCGTTTATTTACTTATCAATACTCTATTTTTTCATTACACCCGACATCGGAGCCGGGAACGCATCACTTACAGAAAGAATGAATTTCTACTTCACAACCGAGTTTGAGACACAATTCAAAACTGGAATACTACTACTTATCGTAACTGTAGTTTCGTGGTATTACATGTACATCAACAAACTAAGAACCGAAATATTACTATGTGGTGCAATATCCGCGTTTGGTTTTTTACCGTTACTGATTACACAGCAACCCGTGCAGCCAACATATCTTGCCGAAGCAAACTTAGGCATGGTACTTCTTATCGGGATAATCATATCCGAGTCCGTCAAAAAGAATAACATAATCCTTGGACTTGTCATAATCGGAATATTGGCACAAGTTACCATAGTTCCTGGTCAAATCTCAAACATGCAAAAATACAATCACATGATCTCGGACAACCAGAAAACATTCTTCGAAACAGTAGAATCCATAAAAACCCTACCTGAAAACGAACCAGTATTCTATCTCCCAGATGCTACCCGCCAAAAATATGGAGGAATGCAAATCAACGAAGATTTCTTCCATGACTACCTATGCATCCGCAATCTATGCAATACCGAAGTCACAACAAACTATTCAGCAGCGTCATACATAATTCTACCAAGCACATTAGATACTCAAATCTTCAAACAAGAATATCCAAATGAAACTGTTGGTGTAATAACTCAAATAAATCATGGTGGAGACTACGGTTTCATATTAAAGAGGTAAGTATATATACTTTTCAAACACTAAAGAACAACAGGTGATGACAATTTACGCAACAATTTTACAGTCTGATTTTGAATCTATTTTGACCGGTCTTGGAAAATGGTTATTGGTAAAAAACACAGACTATACAAAAGAAAATGTTTATCTGGTTGATGATAATATTAAAATATTTTCGTCAATAGTTAACGGTTCATCTCGTCCGGTTGGAGATGATGCAATACGTGTGATGATATGGGATTCGGTTGCCAACATGCCTCTTAGATCATCGGAATCCCGTGTTTACCTTATTGATACATGGTCAAAAAATCTCATTAATCATATAAACAAAGTACGAGCAGAACTTCTGACAATCAAGAAATGCCCAAGATGTGGCGCATTCCTTGTGGAAAGAGAAAATTCAAAAACACATGAGAAATTTTGGGGATGTATGAATTTCAAAAACTGCAAAAACAATACATCCAAAGCTATAAATACAACCAAAGACAATGTTGAAGTGTCTCAACCAATAGAATTGGGCGAGTCACCCATAATACCACCCCCAAAGAGTGAGGAATCACTTGGTTCCTCACCTCCTCTTATTCTAATACCCAACGAAGACCAAGAACATATTTTTGAGGAAATAAAAACAGGAAAATCACATGTTGGAATAGTGGCTGGTGCCGGATGTGCAAAAAGCACCACAATAGTCTGGGCGACCAAGTTTATCCCACCACATTTCAGCGTACTATTTCTTGCTTTTAACCGCGATATCGTGGAACATCTCAAGACCAAGCTACCGAAAAATGTTGATGTCAAGACATACAATTCACTTGGACACTCAAACATTTTAAGGCACTATGGCTATAATGCCGTAAAATTTGATGAGTATAAGCAGAGAAATATCATTCAGGATATCGTTTACTCCAATAGTGAAATACCAGACAATGTTAAACAGGAAGCTATTACACTCATAAATAGAGTTGTTTCATTGTGCAAAACAAATCTCATCGAAGTGGATAAGATGACAATAGAACCACTTATCGAACATTATAACATTGAATTGATTGACCCAATCGATATCGATATGCTGACATTTTCCACAAAATTGGCAATCGATACATCACTAACAAATAAAAAATTAGTCGATTACAACGACCAGATATATTTCCCGGCCGTACTCGATATTTCATGTAAGAAATACGATATCGTAATATGTGATGAATCACAAGATACTTCACCAGCGAATATGGAATTAATCTTAAAATCAGTCAATCCAAATGGTAGAATAATATTCGTAGGAGATCCAAATCAGGCAATCTATTCATGGAGAGGCGCAGATTCAGAGGCAATGCAAAATATCATTGATGAACTCGACGCAACAGTATTACCACTGAATACGTCCTATAGACTTCCATTATCCCATGTCAATCTTGCAAACAAGATAGTTCCCGAACTCAAGGCAAGACCAAATGCTCCGGAAGGCATAATTAAAAGCATTGGTTATTCGGACTTCTATACCATGATCAAACCCAACGACATGATCTTGTGCCGTAACAATGCACCACTCATAAAACCAGCACTCGAATTACTCTCACGAGGCATGAATGTTGCTATCAAAGGTAAAGACATCGGAGAAAACCTAATCACTATCATTAAGAAATTCAAATCCCGTACCATGAAAGAATTTTATATGGAACTCGACAATTGGAAATCTATCGAAGTCAAAAAATGCGAAAGAAATAACACACCTATTGATATCGTAACAGATAAATACAACGTAATAAATATTATATCCGATGGATGTGAAAACATTGACTGCATCATTAACAAGATAAAAACAATATTTTCAGATAAATTCACGGCAATAACATTTTCAAGTGTTCACCGCGCAAAGGGTCTGGAAGCGGATACCGTCTTTATTTTAGAGCCTCAACTTATGCCTAGCCGGCACGCGAATCAACAACACCAGATAGACGAAGAAAAACACATCTTCTATGTAGCTATAACACGATCTAAAAACGCACTGTATTTTGTATCCGAAAAACCATACGATTTCAACAATGTGGGCTTTGAAACATGCCAAGAATAAATATCATCCTTAAATCAATAACACACATTTCAACCCATTAAACAAACATCATTAAAATACTCTCTCTTTAAGAAAAGCATTGCTTAGACACTTTTAGAGAGAGCATAGATATATAAACTTCAAACACATATAACGTTTTGCTTAGACATGAACATGATTAGAACAGAACAGATTAGAATCAATGGAACACCTGAACTCTCTACTTTATGTCATTTATCTAAGAATCTATGGAATGAAGCCAATTACATTATTAGACAACAATTCTTTTTAACGGGTAAATGGATTCGTTACAATGAACTTGATAAGATGATGCAGTCATCAAATAACTATAAAAAATTAGGTAGTGCATCTTCTCAGCAAGCACTAATGTTATTAGATAAAAATTGGGTTGCAACCTTTAAAGGAATAAAAGAACGAACTAAGAATCCAAGTAAATTTAAAGGAAAAGTTGGACTACCACATTATAAACCAAAAGATGGCGAATCGATTATCATATTTACAAATAGAGGTGCGCATATACGAAATGGATATTTAACCTTCACAAAAAAACTCCCATTATCTTTAAAGACTCGTCTTCCAGATAATACTAAGTTAAAGCAAGTCCGAATTATTCCCAAAGTAACATATTATATTTGTGAAATCGTATACGAGAAAAGAACATCTGAAAAGTCTATAATAAACAGGAGATGGTATTCAAAAAACAATAATATATTAGGAATTGATTACGGTGTAGATAATATTATAACTATGTCAAATAACATAGGATTACAATCTATAGTTATTAAAGGTAGTATTATTAAATCAGAAAATCAATGGTATAATAAACGCAGAGCAGAATTACAAAGCATTTATGACAGACAAAACAATAAATCTGGGTTAGCGTTATCAATATTGACTATCAATCGTAATGCAAGAGTAAAAGATATCATGCACAAAATAAGTCATTATGTGATAAATTATTGTCTAGAAAACAATATTGGAACCATAGTAATAGGACACAATAAAAGCTGGAAACAAAATATTAATATTGGTAAACATAATAATCAAAACTTTGTTTCTATTCCGTATTATCTTCTAACAAATCTATTTAAATATAAAGCTGAAGAAGAAGGGATAAAAATAATCGAAATTAATGAAGCTCATACATCAAAATGTTCTTTTCTTGACAACGAACCAATTTGTCATCAAGAAAAATATCTTGGAAAACGCATAAAACGTGGTTTATTTCAATCTTCTAATGGAACTCTCATAAATGCTGATGTTCAAGGTTCCTTAAACATAATTAAAAAAGTATTTCCGAATGCTTTCGCTGACGGAATAGTGGTACAAGGACTTGTGCCTAAAAGATTAAGCATCTTAGAATTACTGAGTTGATATCTTTTGAATAAAATTGATAACAATGTTAAAAATTTTAATAGTCTGCCCAGTCGCCACGCAACACAGGAACATCAAATAAACGAGGAGAAACGTATCTATTACGTGTCAACAACTCGTTCTAAAAATGCCATGTATTTTGTATCTGACAAACCCTATGACTTTAACGGAGTGGATTTTGTAACATGCCAATAATCAATCTCAAACTTGCATTAGCCAAGATCAAAGAAAAAGAACGCGAAAAAAGACATCCACAACGACATGTTATTGAACCACAACGACATATAAAACAGGAGATAGATATGGAAATATATAAACATGCACAGACAGTAATGCCAATGAAAGACATGGAAAGACTAAGACACATAACAGGATTGAATACCTCAAACTCGATTCGAAAAGCAATAATGTTCTTCTTGGAACAACATAAGGAGATACCAAAATGATAACATCTATAACCATAACAAAAGTAGAAGCGAAATCATATCAGGAAATAGGAAACACAGTAATGATAAATCATGATTTTAGCCTGGGAATACCATTGGTCAATAAACCCGATGGGGTCATAAATTTCCAAATAAATTTCAAATTACATACTGTATTCACAAATCCAAACCGTGGATATGTACTTGTTGAAGGATCAATCGGATATCGTGACGATGGAAATCCACTGGATATTTCTCAATGGAATAACCCAGAGGATACCAACATAAACAATATCAAGACCGAAGTGGCAAACTCTATCATGGATAACATAATACCGGTTACAATGCCGCTTGTTCATAGAATGGGACTCCCACCCATGTTCCAGATGCCACGGATTCAATTTGGTTCGCACGCAAAAGGAAAAGAACCATCGCAGAGTTATATCGGGTAAGGTTAGCATGCACCCGAAAACATTATTAATTTTATCAATTTTATTTTTATCGATACCGGCAAATTCGACACCTGACCGAATAAATGTATTTATCGGAAACCAGCAGGATAACACATCACTGATTCTGATTAATAACACTTCATTAAACTGGAACTCACTCACACTACTCTACACGTATTACGATATCCGCAATGACACAGCAACTGTCATTGTTGACAATAATGCCTATATTTTACCGGTTAATCATACACCCGTAAATCTTTTAGATAATACTAAAATCTATCTATACGGTCGGCTATCGACTAGCAATATGACCCGCACTGCAAGTAAATATTATTTTTATAATAATAGTACCGATACTGTTTCTATTACATTTACTCCTGATGGTGCGAATTTTAGTATTTTTGCAATCAAAGAGATTTTGCCAAGTAACTTCAATTTGACTAATTCTTCATACCCCAATAACTTCACCGTAGTATTTGGAAATGATACAAAATACATGGCTTCAGAAACATCATACCCTAAACAGTACCTATTAACTACATCATCTCTAATTGGCCTAAAAAGGATTTCCGGGATATTTGTAGACGCAGATCATGGTTTTGATTACATTCCTGATACTTACATTTGTGTAATAGATACTGAGTGGCGTGAATCTGATACCAATTGTGACGAAAAAATAGACAAATCCGAAGTTAACCGTGCAGTCAGAAAATACTACCGCCATGAAATATCTTACATAACCTTGATGAAAGTAATTTCCAATTACACATTCTAGTTTTGTGCCAAAAGTCATAAATACTATGTATTGCATAAATTGGTGTTGGTGATAACATGATACTTGATAGAATCCTAAAATTAATAGTAGATACTACTTTTCCTAAACCATACCATACCATTAATGAGCTAAGATAAAAAATGAAACCAACCGAAATTAAACCAATATTCAAGATATCATCACGTGATATCACGTTTTCAATCGAGTACTGTGGCCAGAACTATCCGATATCAATTCTGGATACACCGAATGCTTCTATTGCATGGAAAAAATTCCAACTCGGAGTAGAACAAATTAACGAAGTCCGAAAAGAACATGATGAACCCGAAATTACGTATTCGCCAACATTTCAGGCAAAACTCGAATCGGCGATGATAGATGTTAGAACAGAATTTGAAGCAGCAAGGAGCAACGCGAAATCAAAAAAAGAAGAACCCAAGAAATCCAAAAAACCCAAGACTATGCCATGTACTGCATGCGGCGGCGTGGGTTATCTCAATCCGGATGGAGAAACATACATTTGCGCGGCGTGTAAACACCAGTTCAATGAACAGGGTGAATACATAAAATATCCATGGTATGATGAGCCAAATGAATCAGAGTGGATTGCGACTGCTGGAAAAGACCTATATTCAATAGTATCGGATTACATCAAGGATCATGTAATTTTTCCAGAACCAATTCACTATCATCTGTATACTTTATGGTGCATCAGCACTTATAAAATGAAGCATTTTGATACTACTGGATATATGAATTTTGAAGCTGCTGGTAATGAAAAAGGCAAAACACGAGCATTAGAGATAGGTAAAGAATTATCATATCGTGCCGTACTTGCCACAAGACCGACTGTTGCATTCATAACAAAAGCACTTACCGATGGTGCCACTATTATGATTGACCAGGCTGAAAATACATTCTATGAACGAGATTACAGAACAGACGTATATGATGTCTGGACGTCTGGATATAAACGCGGGATATGTATGGGAAAGCTCAGTGCGGCAGACAAGGTCTCATATGATATTCGCGACACGTTCGGAGCAAAAGCCACATCAATGCAGGAAGATGCCAAAACGGATAACCCGATCAAAGCCAGGACATTCAATATTAAAATGCAGAAAGGTACACCACGGCGAAAAAAACTAGATCGTGAACGTGCAAAAGAAATCAGGAAACAACTTTACTGGTTCAAGAACCAGGAGATTGAATTTAATGGCGAGACTATTCTTGAAGGTCGCATTGCGGAGATTATTGACCCATTGATTTTCACAGCTCGAATGTTGAACTTAGAAGAAGAAGCAATCGGGAAACTGATGAAATATGCATTTGAGATGAAATATGAGAAGGCTGATGAATCCTCAATAACTCTTCCTTCACGTATTCTTGTAGCAATAGAAGGAACGTATGGCGTATATTCACAAGGTGAAGGAGAAAAATTATACATAACGTCAAAAATCGTGTATGATAACCTGAAAGAAAACTACCCCGAATTAGTAATCAACGCTAAACCACCTGTTACACCATCAAGAATCGGCACATTGATCAGCCAGATGGGATTCAAGAAACTTAAACATAGTAACCAGGGCAATATCTACAATATAGGAGATCCTAAAAATCTTGACGTTCTCGAAAAACTCAAAAAACAATACAGACCAGACTCCATGGAAGATGAGATTGAAGAGATATTTGACAGGTTTGAGGATGAAGGCAGGGATATTTCAGGGATGCGTGAAAGACTTCACAATAAAGACAATGTTCAGAAGCTCATACAATTGAAAGACTATTCAATCATGCTTGAGAAATCAGCTATGATGGCGCGGGAAAAGGCTGAAGAAGGACAAGAAGAATTCGTTGTTTTTGAACCTGACATGGAAGATCAAGATCAAGACCCCGAATTCACCAAACACCATGAAAAATATGCGCCAAAAGATGAGGAAACTGATTAACAATTGAACTTTTGCGTGTTCAACTGTTCAATTGTTCAACTTTATCCTTACTTTTTTAATTTTTTCATCTCAAAGAACCGCCAATTTTGCATCAGGTTGAATTTTCTTATGTTTCCTACCTTTTGTACGCACCCTACCCCAAAAACGCCTACAAACTCAAAATCAATACCACTGAATGCATTTTATGGTAGTGACAGGTGTGACAGCGAACACCCCGTCACCACCCCGTCACCTATCCCGTCACTTTTCACTTTTCAATATGCTAACCCACAATTTTCAATAAAAAACTCCTCGAAAGTGACGGAGTGACGGATTTTTTACCTTGTTGTAAGACATATACTTTTGACTAAATCTATTGTATTAAGAAGCATTATTCTGTGTGTATATATTATATATATAAAAAAATAGCCTACACTAAGGTTACTCCCAATTTCTTAATGGTTTTTCTTATTTATATAGTTATTCCACAAGACTAAAAATAAAAAACTTAATCGTATAGGTGTAGTTTTGTCGTCACTCCGTCACTTTTATACATATAATTAAGTATACACATATTGTTTTTATCATAGTGACGGGATAGGTGACAGGCGATGTGACAGTCACATAATTAACTTTATATCTCTAATGTTCATTTGATACAATATGACAAAACAAAGTAAATATAAAATTAAAAATTGGTATATAGTTGTGATATCAATATTGGTATTATTTGTTGCAGCAAGTATTGATATTCAAATGCCACCGATTAATCATAATAATACAACTCCAGTGCCTACTCCAACACCTGTTAGTGGTGCATTCTACGTAGCAACTAACGGAAACGATGCCAATCTTGGTACAGAAGCACAACCATGGAGAACTATTCAGAAAGCTGCTGACACATTGACAGCGGGACAGACAGTATATGTTAAGACAGGAACATACAATGAACAAGTAACTATACAGAATTCAGGCAGTGCTGATAATTGGATTACTTTTACTTCTTATCCTGGACAGACAGCTACGATTGATGGTGTAGGGATATCAATGGATCGTGCCAGTGGACGGTCTGCATTGATCCAGATTTATGGAAAAGATTATATTAGGATCAGTAACTTACGATTAATTAATTCTGACTGGGCAGCTTTTCTTGTAACAAGTATAGGAGGTGGACTTAAACCATCTTCAAATATTATATTCAGTAATAATTATATAGAGAAAACATGGGGAGCAGCCATCGTTATGATGGGACTGGGTAATGTACCAGCAAGGAATTTTATCGTTGATGGTAATACACTGGTTCAATCACATTATAGTGATGATGCCATAGCACATGAAGGTATATCAATTGGTGGAGATTTAGATGGGTTTGAAGTAAAAAATAACATAATTAGAGATAGTCTTCATGGAGCTATAGATGCAAAAGACGGTGCGCATAATGGTAAAATCTATAGAAATACGTGTACCACAACCACATATAGTTGTGTCTATATTGATGGATATGGTGGAGGAACATCCGATATTGATATATATGAAAATGTTGTACATGATATGAAAAGTCAAAATGTAGATGATGTAAGTAACGGATTTTCCGTTGCCTCTGAGCAGGGTGGAGGAGTTAGGAACATTAGGTTCTATAATAATATAGTTTATAACAATCCTGGGATAGCTTTTATAATCCCATGGTATAGTACGGGAACGATAGACAATGTATTGATATCAAGCAATACGTTTGTTAACAATGGTATAGGATGGTCACACAGAGGCGGAATAACGCTAGATTACCCACCCGCAACAAACATTGTAGTAAGAAATAATATCGTTAGCCAGAATAACCAGTACCAGTTATCAAATCGTGGTGTTAATGCCATATTCGAAAATAATCTAATCGATGGTTATAAAGGTTATACTTCAGAAGTTCGTGGTATATCTTATGTAGAAGGAAACCCATTATTTATGAATCTTAATACCGCGAATTTCCATCTTCAGGCATTATCACCGGCTATAAACAAAGGGTCACCCGTTAATGCACCAGCCGTAGATTTCGATGGTAGAACAAGACCTTATGGTTTAGGATATGACATGGGGGCATTTGAATACAGACCATAAGCACCAAGAAAAGCTTTATCTATTAAGAAATCTATTCCAGTAATTACTTATACACGTAAGTAATCATGAGATGTAACAAGTGTAGGTCATTGAACCTGGTCAAAACTGGAATAGAACGCACGTCAAAAGGCAAAAAAACCAGAATCAAATGTAAAGATTGTGGTAAAATAATGATTATAGTTCTACCCAGAACACCGTGTCCGACATGTGGAATAACAGTAAGAATGGGAAGTACACATGGAAAAATAAGTACTGATCTCGAAACTTTTCAGGAATTGATACCTTGTTCAATGAGTGGAAAATTTTGGGACGAACCAACAGACACAACTACAAATATACAGAAAAAAACAAAACCAAAATTAAAAGAATTAGGATATGAACTATGAGTGAATGTGCAGGTATCAAAGTTGGCAGTATGAATACTGCCATAGCTCTCCGTAATGGAGACGGGATCGAAACAAAGACAACACGAACATGCGTCCGATATCCAAAAGACCTATCAGGGAAAGAACTTTCACCAGTTGTTGGAGAACCAGCATCCTTATTTGCAGATGCCCAATTTCCACTGAACCTTGGTCTGGTTGAAACAGATGAGGGCATTCGGCACACAAAAGACATCCTTGCATCGTTTGATATTCCGCAGGGTATGAATATTATTCTTGCGGCACCGGCTGTCGAGATAGCAAAAGGAGAAAAACGTCTTGCACAGGCAGTGAAAGAAGTCTGCTTACCGACAAAAATTCGGATGTTCAGCGAGTGTCTGGCATCCGCAGTTGCGGTCTTAAATGACCCAAAACTAATTCTCGACTCTGCATTCTTCAGTATTAATCTCGGATCATCAACAACCGAATTCGGGTGTTTCAATTCAGGAACAAAAGAGCACCTATCTGCACATTCTGAAACATCAGGAAATCGCGTAGATCATGCTATCAGGAGCAGGATAGAGCGGTCAGTCGGAGACAGTATGTTTTCCCTTCATGACATACAAATCATGAAAGAATCATCATCCCTGAAGTCACCAAAGACCTTCAAAGTACCAGGTTTCTCTCGACATGGTAAGATTGAGAAAGATGTCTGTGAAGAAATTATCATCCCGTTGCAAGAATACGCAAATGGAGTAGCATCATTCGTAGCAGATGAAATTTACAGTAATGTACAGCCGCGTGTACGAAAACTTGCGCTCGATGAACCAATAATCATATCAGGTGGTATGGCAAACATCGAAGGTCTTCCGGAGCTTATAATTGAAAAGCTTTCGGAAAGAACAAAATGTAGAATAGAATTCAAATCATCTGGAACAAACAATCATATCGCTCCCGCAATCGGTGCTCTCCTGCTCTGTGAAGAGATCATGAAAGAAGACTGAGATATGTCCAAAACTATACTATTACTGTGTCTTTTATTTTTACTGATCCCATCGTCTTCTGCGTTACAACAATCGGTCGGTTCGCTGACCATTGATATATCAAAAACTCACATGGCATATTATGGTATCAGGAATGACCTGAACAAAACTGTAACCGTAACATTTACAACAACAGGGGACACTGCAAAATACCTAAAATATGAACCGGGGATTACGTTAAATGCCAGTGAGTCCAGATATGTCGTCATCTCAGTTCCATGGTATTATTATGCTGGTGACAAATCAGGCACGATTTATGCACTTACGGAAGGTGACAACGGACAGGTAAAAGTCAATATCCAACTAGGAAAAGAGATAAGTATCATAAACACACCACGTTATACATACATCATAATTGGAATTGGATTAATAACAATTCTTATGTTGATATTAAAAAACAGAAAACCAAAAAATAAGAAATATAAAATAAACAAGGTAAAAATATGAAAAAATTAATAGCAATATTATTACTTGTCATGATAATGACAGTACCGTTTGCGAGTGCAGATAGTGGAAACTTTGCCGTGGATACTACCATCGCTAGTCTTCAGGTATGCGGTAGACCATTCATTGGTATCACAGCACCAACCACAATTAACTTTGGATTATTGTATCCGGGATCCAGTACACAACAGACATTAACAGTAAATGCTACCGAATTCACCGATGGTACTTGCACCAATCAAGATATATCTGTTTTAATATCAGTAGTACCTTCACCATGGCTCACGGTGATTGGTGGTAATTCAAATACTGGCATTACAACCAGTGTTTCACCAACATCTCCTACTATCACAGTTAATACCACAGGAAGTAGCACATTCACGCTCACGGCCAATGTCGGTGCAGATGTAGTCCCAGCATCTTACACACAGACCATCACAGTAACAGCGACTTATTGATGAGAAAATTTTTTATTTTATTTCTTTTTTTACTACTTCCCATAGCATCGGCACTTAATACAACATCTTCGACATCTGCATCCCTGACAGTCCTGCCTCCATTTAACATTACACGTTCAGTAGATACTGACACATTCAATGTAACTGATTATTCGAGCCGGTTCGTAGTTACCTTGAAAATGATTGGAACATTTTCAAACTGGACACTTATTGAAACAATTCCACATGGTTTTAGTGCCGTTGTTCCAATTAACTCCGGTCTGAATATAACCACATCCGGAAACACAATCATATTTAGCAGTAATAATACCAAATATAAAAATATCACGCTTCAATATGCTTTGAGACATACTTCCGCGCCGAATGGAATATACGTACTGAGTGGTGTTTTTCGATCTTATGGTACCAATAAAACTATTTCATCTACACAATTTACATCATTTAAAGACAATACTTTGCGTATTTATCCTTCGCATCCGACAATATATAATTTTGATTCGTTATCCACACCAACACCTATTCCAACATCTTCCTTTATTCCATCAATAGTTACAGTAGCGCAGGAAGTATCATTTATTCCTGAACAAGTAGAATATGATAATAAATACTTAATCCCAATTATTTTATTTCTTCTTGTAGAACTCTTATTTTTCCTTCTAAGACCATTCCATAAAGAATTCCATGTATCTATCAAGGAATCCGGAGAAGTCTTTGTGAATGGCAAGGATGTCGGTGTAATCGAAGATTTAAAGTTCGGCCTGGATACAACAAAAATAATTTACACAAAAATGACTGGCGACCTAGCCAGTATAATAATCAACATTACTAACATCTCAAATTCTTATATCATCACTATCCGGCCGGATGGAAAATCACACGAAGGAAATGTGATTTTTACATCACGGAAACCGAAACTCTTTTAAACAAGTGATGTACTATCATGTTTGGCGTACTGGTTAATCGAAAATCAGTAACAAGAATGTGATAAAATGGCAGAAATCGAACCAGAAACAAATGATGAATGGCGAAATTTCGTTATCGTTGATAAAGATGGTAACGAATCCGGATCGTACAAGGGAAAACAACCCAGACAAGCCGCTATGAAAGTTGCGAGAACACTTGGTGGAACAAAAGAAAAACCAATAGAATTCAGTCTCCGTGAACGTGGTGTCAAACACAAACTCCACAAATTCACTGGATATGTAGAGGAAATCAAGACTCCTCCGGCTCTCGCAAAATTCATCAAGACCGCGACGATCAAAAAACCACACGTGAAAAAACTCGGAGTTGAAGTAATTTAAAACTCCGATTTTATTTTTTTTTCATACCATGGAATCCTTTAAACGCAAACAACTCATTCTCAAAACATGTATCGACATTGAAAATTCAAATGAAATAATAACCATTGACACAATCTTCAAAAGAATTGACTCAAAACTCACCAAACAGATAATCTCATCTGATATAAAAACAATGAACCCTGTATTGATACAATCCGGAAAAACTTTTATAATCACCGAAAAAGGAAGGAAATTATTTGAAAACGCTTGATAAAATCACCAAAATCAAATACACATCATTGGAACTTGAACTCGCACCAAAAGTATCCGATATCATCCGAAGCATCAACTTACTTCCAAATAACGATCCACAATTCACACGTGGCGCAAAGTTCGATGAACTCATGACAGAACTCCAAAAAAGAAAACTCATATATCCCGACACACAAATCATGAACCTTCTTACCAAACTTAAAAATGATGCTGTCCTTGCCAATATCGAAAAAAAGTGGTATTATGTGGTTGTTTAAATTTATCGACACACCTGTAATCGAACAGGTTTCCCCCTGCGATTCCAACTCATTTTCTAAGAATACTAATATAACAATAAAAGCATAGCATACGTTTATATACGTTGATTGCGTATAGTGTAGTATGGTATGTGATAATTTAGACACTACTCAAAAAGGAAGTTGCATTTGTAAGTATCAGGTTGAACTGAACACTTACGGTAAGACTTCTTTGAAATGTCCGAAGCAATACCTGAGGGGTGCAATAAGCCCGAATTGCTGGAGAAAACAAAAGGTGGAGATACAAGAAATGCTTAGTTTAAGTCATAACAGTGGAAATGAGAAATGTGCAGCAGAGATTGCGCGAACACGAAAGGAGAAAGCGAAATGAGCGAAGGACATGACTATGACACCACGAAGGGAATTGTTTTTGTGGTTGAATTGGATGGATATTATACAAAAGAACAGGCATTTGAACTGAGGAATAAGCTGATAGAGAAAGGATTCATGGCACACGTTGCGGAGGTATAAATGAGCGTGAAATATAAATGTGATTTTTGTGGAAGAAAAGTTGATGAAGTGAACGATGGTGGGGCATGTGAATCCTGCGCAGAAGAGAGTGAATAACCATGAGCGAAGAACTAAAATCAACATTGCTGGCATTGCCAGACAATATCGCAGAGATGGCTACAAAAATACTGGAATTACAGACGGATAAGAGCGTACTTGACGTACAGATTGCAGAGATCGAAACTGCTGTGAAGTTCCAGGTAGGAACAGACATAAACCTGAAGAACGATACTGCTCGCAGGGGTGCAATTCAGGACATGCTCAGTTAGAACAATGATTACACTCAAAAGCTGAAAGACCAGAAAGACAAAGCAAAACAACTTGAACTTGCGAGAATAGAGCACCAGCGGCGAAGGGATACCCAGAGCGTATTGATCGCAATTGCAGGGATGAGATAAATGAACTCATACAATTGTACTGAATGCGGAGCGCACTGCGTAATATCTATAGAATCTGAGGATAACATTAAGATCAAAAACAAAATATGCCCATTTCTTGGGGATAAATACGCATCTTGGAAATCGTTAGTGGAAATGGAGGAAGAATGATCATAACATGGACACCTGAAAAGAAAGACGCTGTATGTAAGTATCTTGATACAAAACTCAAAGAACTTGATGTAGATTGCGGCGAAATGATGCAACAGTCCGACAAATGCCAAGAAGAAGCAATAAACATCTTATCGGATTTGGTTGATGAGATTATCAAACCGGAAATGGAAGAGGAAGCGGAGGAATAATAGTATCTGGAATATGCTTAATAAACTTCAGTGATTTTGCTTCACCCGATGCTATTAAAGAAGCAGTAACTAAAATTTACAAAACCAATGAGAATATAATCAAGGGTATGTCTTACAGGCTATCTGCCTAGTCGGAGAAGGATTCACATTGCATTCTACTTGGAAAATTAAACTGGAACGGAGGATAATTTAAATATAAGAACGTACTTCTTATTAGCATGGGAATATTCCTAGATCAAGGGGGTAATCTCATTCGCACATAAATTGAATACAAATCCCATGCGATAGGACAAATGTCCCATGGCTTATCAAGCTATCGCATGGTTTAACTATTTATATTCATAACACGTAGGTGCAAATATTGTAAGATACAATAAATAAAGAGGAAAAATAATATGACAGATTGTAGAAAAAGCAAGAAAAAAATGACTCAGACAGAAAGACAAGAGTGTGCGGGAAAAAGAGCAAACGCAAAAAGAAAGAAGGGGTTAAAGTCTACTGGATGGGATTAATAAATGTCAAAATAGGCATGGAAGAGTTCCATGGCTTATCAAGCTATCGCATGGTTTAATTTTTATAAGATACTTCCTTTCCCAATTTTTGACAATTAGTATAACCAGATATAAATATCCAAACATCTAATACTATATCTATGTTCACTTGTCAATATTGCCCACGATTGCCACCGTTCCCAAATCAATTTCTTTTAGACCAGCATACACAGATGTATCATCGAGGTGGATATCCGGAAGCACAGCAAATGACAATCACCGATAAGGGGAAACCGGAGTTAAAAGCTCTTGAACATTCACTTGCTGCAATGCGTGATAAAATACAAAAAGCAAATCCGCAGGCAATGCCTATTCCAATATCTGCAACTAAACCACGTGAACAAATTACATCTTTACCAAGAGGATGGGTCAAGAAATCAGATAACCAATATGTTTTTGACCAGGAAATTCACCGCAACAACACACCATTCCAGACCACTGTCATAACAGTAAGTGCAGAACTTAACCCACGACATGGTACAATTACAGAACATCGATACGAACGTGATTTAACGGAACTACAGAGAGAAAAAGATAAGGATACTGTTCTTGAATCTCGCCTTAGTGCATTGACCACATCAGATCCAAAATTTCATCAAATATCTACAGAGTTATATAAGACAAAAGACCGTATCGCAAAATTATCCCGTGACATAAAACCAGATGCGTATCACACTCTCGTACTCGAAGATTACTATCGTTTTGATATCGGAACAAATGAAAACACAGAATGGATGAAACAATTTATGGATAAAACATTGTCAGAATGTCAACGATTAACAGAAAATCATAAAAAAATTCAACCTATTGCTTAATTTTTATTCAGAAAAATAATTTTAGAAGGGAAAATTCCCCTCTAATTTTTCTGATAAATCCTTACATAATCTATATCCATATAAGCGGGCAATACACTACTACTAGCACAATCAGGCCAAGTAGAACCACAAGTTCCACTCCATGCACCCGCGCCAATTTTCATTGGATATGATGAATATAATTGATTTGCGGTCTTCTTTAATACACCATCAATATACCATCTAAGTGTTGTTCCTTCCCACTCAAATACATAAGTATGAAAACTCGTATCCCAAGTATCACCAATTACTTGTGTTACATCATATTTTGGATCGGTTGAAGTTCCGTATATTTGTTGGATATAATTTATTGTTCGTCGTTTTCCAATATTTTCAGTGATTATAATTTCTGGTGGCCATTTATGTGGGTTTCCATATAATCCAATATAACCATCAGTTCCGAATCCTTTAGGCATTTTGGCTCTAACTTCCCATCTTCCTTGTGTTAGAGTTGAACACTTTGTGTCCGGTTCATTATCAAGCCCTCCACCGATATACTTTTTACCCGTTAATGGATTCATAGCAATACCAAGATGTAAGATTCCATTACTTACTGTTGTCATACTTGACATGAATCTTGTGTCTGATGTTGCACCATTCTGATCATAAGAACTATAGACTTTCCATTTTGCCGGATCTATAGGAGCATTAAATTCCTCTCCACATAACAAAGTCCACCCCGATGGTGTAGGTGTAGGAGTTACTGCGCTTTTCAAATTTAATATTACATCATCCACCCATAATGTGCCAGGACCATATAGCCTAAATTCGACTCTTACAAAGGCAGTATTTGCGGGTGCAACACCCTGAGCTGTAACCTGTGTCCATACTGAAGTGGGTAATACAGATATAGATTCATAACTTCCTAGATAACCCTGTCCCGAATTCCAGAAAGTAATGACAAATTTCCCGTATGAACCCGTACCAGTATCCTTCATCCATACAGACCCGGAATAAGTTTGTCCGGCCTGCGCAGATATAACATTTGTTTTACTCATCCAACGTGAGAAAGCACCAGATGTTTGTTTAGATGATATTTTTAATGAGTGAGTTCCAAAATGCGCTGTCGCCAAATCCCAGAGAAAAACACTGTTACCATTTGTGTAATAACTCGTTGTAGGATTGGTTTCAAAACTTGGGTTCGGAGCCAATGAAGCCGGTGTGTTTCCTATCGATGCCACCACTAACGATGCTAATAACGTCAATGATAAAACTACAATCAATATTTTTGTATGTTTGACCATATTATTCCGTAGTACCTAATATGGTTTAAACCTATCGAACAATAACTTAATATATTAATCCAATACTAATTTGGTTATGAAAAAAATTAAATCATATTTATTTTGTATTGTTATGATATTACTCACAACATTTACAGTATCGGCAACACCAATAAATACATGCACCAGAATATCCGTACCTGGCGAATATATACTTATTCAAGATATATTAAATAGTGACATTCCAAATTGTATTACAATAGCCGCAAACGATGTAGTTTTCGACGGTGCAGGTCACATAATTGATGGAGACGGACAAACAAACTATGGAATATTAACCAATGGTATTGTTGGTACCGTTATAAAAAATGTGAATCTTCGTGATTGGAATACGCGTTCTATTAACATAATCAGTTCTAATAGTGGTTTTTTCGAGAACATTACAATAAGCGGTGGAGACTTTGATGGATTCTACCTGAAAACATCAAATAATAACACACTTCGGAACATTACAGTGGTTGGAAGTGGTCACGTCGGATTTACTTTCGATAGTTCATATGGGAATAGACTAAGCAATTCTTTATTTCAGCATAATCCATGGGAAGATTTCGATATTTACATTACTGGAGGAATTGCATCCTGTGACAATGTAGTATCAAATGTTTCACTTACAAAACACCAATTACATTATTACAACAGTTCCGTAACCCTGCGAAATGAAGTAGTTGGATCTTTATACCTCTGTAACGCAGACAATTCCCTGATTGAAAATGTTATCGTGGACTCTACAAACGAACAAAATAGTATTTCAAATTACTATGTTGAAAATTCCGTTTACAGAAACATAACAACAATTGGATTAAGAGAAGCGATTTTCTTCAAGAATTCCGAAGACAACGAAGTTATAAACATTGTTATGAGAGACGGATGGAATGGTATTTCTTATTCAACCGGAACGCGTAACATAAATTACAACAATGCTACCATATACAATATGAGTGGTCGAGCCGTGCGTATTTACGGCGAATCGTCAAGTAATATAATTCGAAATTCTCGTTTCTACAACAATGCAGTGGGTATATACATCAATACCATGGGCAAGAATGGGGCAAACACAATCTATAACTCATATTTTAACAATACTCAAAACATAGAATGGGGCATACCGGATTTCTTTGGTAATGGAATAGTATATTTCAATAACTGGAACATTGCCAAAACACCAGGCACCAACATCATCAGCGGTCTTTACCTCGGCGGCAACTTCTGGGCATCTCCATCAGGAAATGGATACAGTCAAATCTGTGATGATTCCGATTCTGATGGTATTTGTAACATTCCATACACTGTAGGAACGCAAAACATTGATTATTTCCCATTGAGTTCATCAACAAATACCCCACCACCGACTCCACCACCCACACCAACCAATACACCACCACCGCCACCACCAATAACACCATCTAAATGGGCAATCGTTATACTGGTAATAATAATATCCACGGTTATTTTCACAAGAAAAAAGTAAAGTGTTTACACTTCTTTATTTTTTAAAAATTCTTTCCGATTATACCGATTTTATAAATACAAACCTATATATACAACTTTGAATAATAATTGATTATTAGTTTATTATAAAGGACGTGAATTAAATTGAATGAGAAAACAAATTGTTACTGTCAAAAATGCGGATTTAAGTGGTATTCCCTTAAACTTGCAACAAAAGGAGTCCCACCAACAGAATGTGCATCATGTAAATCATACAAATGGAATGAACCACGAAAAATAACACGTAGTAGAAGATAGGAAGAAGTGATACAACATGCCGCCCAGTAAAAATAATGGTTTATTTAGAAATACGCTTCTCGGAGTATTATTCGTGGTTGCAGTTGTAGCTTTTTGGCAGTTTTCCGCTCCCTACATTCCACCCACTAATAATACTACTCCAACACCTACACCCACTCCCACCTTTACATCAACCCCAACACCAACCAATACACCACCTGTAGAAACTGTAAAAGCATTCTGGAAATTTAACGAGAACAATGGAACAATAGCTACCGACTCGTCAGGAAATGGTCATTCAGGAACAATAATTAACGGTGTTTATTCGGTCGGTGTGGAAAGTTCATCTGCTATATCACTTAATGGTAACGGATATGTAGAAATCCCTGCTTCCGGATCTCTGAGTGGTGGGAACAAGATTAAAATAAGCGCATGGGTCAAACCAGTTTTGGGAACAAGAGGTGCTATCATTTCCAATTGGTATTACCAATATGCAAGCAACACAAATCAACGATCATATGTACTGGTAATCGAACCAAATGGTGCCGTTTCATTTGCACTGTCCCCGGATGGAACATCCAATAACGCATATTGGCTTACATCAAGTACTATCTTACAAAGTGGTGTATGGACACTTGTAGAAGCAGAAAATGACGGAAATACTATGAAAATCAAAATAAATAACGTTATCGATCCGAACAGTCGCTCTGCTCCATACGCAATATTCCAGTCAAATCATAATGCATACATTGGTGCATGGGACGCAAACGGAGCCATGGGAGAATTCTACAATGGTTTGATTGACGAGTTAAAAATCACCGGATAATAGGTAATCACAATGGAACCAATTCCCAAAACAATAAAAAGAATCACCATTCTTATACTATTGTTAATCTTATTTACATTAATTGGATCAGCAGGTTTAGTATCACCATGTACAAATGTTTGTACAGTTGGAGATAATGGAGATGTTAATTATTTAATTGATCACAGCCAAGATGAAATGGAGATTAATCAGGCAGTTCAGCAAGTTGCAATTGGTGCAACTACACAAAATAAAGGAATTGTGATATTGAAAGAAACAATAAGACCTTATGAATTTACGAATCCTATTCGTTTGAATAAAGAAAATGTCATCTTGAAAGGTGAAACAACAATTACCCAAGCAGATGGGAATCAAAAAGTGACATTGAGGATGTCGAGAGATGCACCAAATCTAGGGTTCTATCCAGGATTTATAGCAATTGAAACAAATAACATTGAGGTTAGAAACCTTCACTTTAATGGGAATGTAACTCCTAATTATGGGTTTAATGGTTTTTGGGAAGGGTTGAATAATTATAGAGGTTATGAAGTAATTTACGTTGGTATATGGAGACAAACTGAATCGGCAAACCCATTATCAGTATCAAATATAATTATAGAAGATATTTCAGCATATGATACTCCAAGCGATACTATTTATGGGACAGCACGTAATATTGTAGTACGTAATATTAGAAATGTTCATATAGGACACTCTGGTATAGATATTAGGGGATGGTCGCCAAATACAAATCTTTTAATTGAAAATATATATTGTCATGATATTTTAAATGCGTGTGTACGATTTAGAGTAATTGACGGTGCTATAGTTCGGAATATATATTCTGATTATTATGGTGGTGAGCCTTTACCAAAATCCGCAACGTTACCAAATGGTAAGCCGTATTATAATCAAGATGGTATAGAACTGTGGCAAGAATATGATACTGGAAAAATGCAAAACGTATATGTTGAAAATGTTGTCGTAAAGAATCCATCGTATCAAGGTATAATAGTAGTACAGGATCCTACGATAATGACATCGATATTTCGTAATTTAACATTTAAAAATATATATATAGATTGTACGCCTACACAATGGAGTACAAATCCATGTAATACGGAATCTGGTTCATCAGATTCTCTAGTAGGTGGTGCTGATAAAGCTGGAGCAATACGTTTACAAAACGTTGAAAGTGTTACCTTTGATGATGTAACAACGATTGGAAGAAGATATGGAATTAGGGCAGTAAATTATATGCCTACTCCATCTAGCATCACTATAAAAAATAGTGAGATTAATAATGCTCTTGAATGTGGAATAACTACAGTAAGAGGAAATTCAAATTACATATGGCATGTAGATAATAATAATTTTTGGAACAATAAAGCCAATGTGTGTGGTTATGTTCAACTCGGTACTGGAAATACATATAATAATCCAGGAACACCAACACCCCCACCCACTGTTATTCCTACTTATACTGTTTCCCCAACAATTTCTCCAACAATCCAGCCCACCGGGTCACAAACACCAATTCCAACAACTGGGATTTTCCCAATCGCAGACACAAGTATAAAAAGTGGTCAGCCAAGTCTAAATAGAGGTGGAATACCCTGGATAGATGTTGGAACTCTGGCCGGATCTGGATATGGCAATTACAGAGGTCTTTTAATGTTCGATATTCTAGGAACACCGGCAAACACTACCATCAAGTCAGCTACACTTCGTCTGAAATACGAGGGAGATAATAGAAATACACCGACTACAGTAGGAGTATATCGTCCATCTTCTTCCTGGAACTCGGCCTCTACATGGAATTCATTCACGCCAGCAGGAGGTTCATGGTATGACAAGAACGGAGTATCTTTTGGTACAACTCCATATTCTCAAGTAATCCATCCACTCGGTTCAAATGCAGATATAAACTTAGATGTAACCGCACTTGTCCAATCTTATACAGATGGTACATATCCAAATACTGGATTTTTCCTCAAAGCAAACGAGATTGAAAGTTCATACTTGACATTCCATAGTTCCGAAGCGTCAGAAAGTCTTCGGCCATTACTGATTATTGAATACAATACCGGTATCACACCAACACAATTAAATAATGATATATATGCATTGATAGTATTATTATCAGTGCTTGGAATAGTATATGTAAACGGAATGGGAAATAAGAAGAAACGGAGATAATAAAATGGAACCAAAACAACCTATATGGATTATGTTTATAGCAATAATAGCCACAATCTACCTCGCATTAATCACAATCCCAATCAGTGATAAAACCAACGATGTCTATCTTGACATGACCATCACCAAACCAATAAACGTCGTAATCCCTCAACCTCTTGAGTTCTCTGATGTCACTGCAACCGTAAAGCGCAGTACATTTCTCGAATCTCCAAATCTCGGATGTCTAATCGGATGTTCAGGAACCATAAAATTAACTGCATCCACTCCATCAGTTACGACCACAAAAAACCTTGACCCTATCTACATCACATCGTCGGTTTCAACACGTATAGTCCTCAAGAAAGTTCCACTCACTGAAAAAACAGTCACTCTCAAACTCTTTGAAAATAATGTTGTCACATCCACAAAAGAGGTAATCATACCATGAAGACAGAACACATAGTAATCATCGCAACCCTGCTAATCGTAGCAGTTCTATTTGCATCATCTGAACTCGCACCCAACACCGCATCAATAATAGGTGTGGACTACGTGCCCATAACCCTCAATTTCGGTTCACATGGTTCTTCAACTGAAAAATATTACCTCATTCATGCAATTGTAGGTTCCCGACGAGATGCATTCCAGGTAATCCTCCCGAAAGACACAGTTATCGACCTCGGCAACAATCAGCTCATCAAAAATTCCAATGAAGTGGTAGTTAAAATAGACCCCCGTAATCCAACACAGACAACAACATTAACAAAGGGCACACTGCTAAAATATACTAGTAGCTATGACATTTGGTACGGATATCAGAAAACAACACCTAACTATTTTGATGTTAATGGCGCAAACTGGCTCACAACAGCACGCTATGCGATTTCCACATATAATAACAATGCATTGATGTCATCTCAGGATGTCAACGTGAATTATCAATCTCCACAGGAAATCAACCTTGGTAATATCTATGTTGAGAACCTCGGCATTCTTCCGAATGGCCTAAGTGTTCCATCAGGAGACTATGTGGTAGCGCAAGACAAATCATCTACGTACAAATTCTATAGATGGGACTCACTGAATACAATAGTCTCAAGGTTCAATGACTATGTCGATATTCATGGTTTATCCGAATGGGGACTCTGGTCTCCTGTTGTCACCTGGCAGAATGTTATAGATAAAATGTCATCGCTGGGTTATCAATTCAACCCAGAAACAACACAAGGTACAGTATCAATATCATATCTAGGCACTGAGCCAAATAAGGTTACACTAACCCTTCCAACAGGGTCATATTCAGGTGAAATACTCATCTATGTACCTCAATCAGTCGCGGATGGCATAATCATCATTAAGCAGCAGAGCAAAGGAGTAATCACATCTGCACCAGATATTCCAACAATTGATGAAAATCACCCCGTGGGCTACTCTGTCCGTGTCAAAAATGTAGGAAGTTCAGACTATATTGGTGTCAGTATGTCCTGTAATAATTACAATGTGAATGGAAATACCCGCGTCCTATTCAACGAAAATGAAGAAAAGACTTTCCCCTTCACTCTGACCGCTCTTGAAACCACGACTACCACTCGTGTTCCATGCACTGTATTGGCAGATGGAACAGCTCTATCAGGTGGAGATGATACGAAAACAGTATACGGTACAATCAATAACGTGGCAAATCCCACCCCGACTTCGGGAACCACACCAGTACCCAATACAATAAATGCGGAATTCATAAACTGGTATGATACCCCACAAGCAGTTTTATTACTGTTTACAGTCATCACTCTGATATTCTTACTATATTATAGGAGAAAACAATGAATAAACTTAATACATGTTTCAAAATCTTGCTAATTATAGCACTAGTAACCGTAACTGCGTCGGCTTCACCACAAACAGTTAGTGTAGTTGTACATGGTGGCGGAGATGTTCAAGTATTTAAAAATCAGGGTTACATGGATACTGTAACTACCACTGGTTCTTTTCAATTCGACACATCTGATCAAATTGGATTAGTCCCAAGACCAAATGCTGGATGGCGATTACAAGGTCTATGTGATGTGTTCGAATGTATAACAGGATCTTACTGGGGAGGACTGTATCAAGGTTTGTCGATTTATACAGTAACCGCCACATTTGTTCCGATTAGTGTAACACCTACACCTACCACTCCACCACCAGATGTTTGGAGTGTAGATGTTTCAGTGTCAAATGATTTAGTACAAATTGGAGCATGTATAGGTTCCGGGGGAGGTTATTACAAACTAAAATCAGCATCCAATACAATTTTAAGAAGTAATTTTCTTGAATCCAATATGTGCAGGTCATATACTGAATCAAAATCTTACTTGTATTCAATTGAACACGGAAATTGGATTGCTTATGCTACAGACACATCCGGAACAATAAAAGCTTTCAAATCATTCAGTGTTGACCCTATAGTAACTCCAACTACTCCACCACCGACATCATCTCCCACACCACCCTGGACACCACCACCGACTCCACCACCGACATATACACCACCACCCACTCCCACACCAACCAATACTCCAATTCCACCATGCCCGGATGGCTTATCTTGGGATGGAACTCAGTGTGTAGTCGAACCCCCACCTAGCGACAATATCTGGCTAGTCTGGGCAGCAGGAATAATAGGACTTGGCACAGTTGTCTATTTCACAATCAGGAAACCCAAAAAAGGAAATAAATGAAAAAAACATCTGCTAAAAATAACTATGCATTAATAGTGGTCGGAATTTTATTATCCGCCACTATACTTTTCATGTTATTTGGTTCAGTTATTACCAATCTCACAACAGGAAGCTTAATTCAATTCGGAAATAGAATAGACACATTTGCCAATTATAACGGAAAATGTGGCAGTGGAACATCAAATACTATTTATTATACAATTAATGACGGTGATCCTAAATATGGCACCATACAAGTCCCATGCTCCGCACCAGATGGACTCAAATATCTGAAAGATGCAGTATTGGGATATGCGGCGGGTACTATATATGACACAATATATTTCAACAATATTTTGCATCAGTCACCACAATATAATCCCGACCTACCCACCCAATCATACACAACAGATGTTTCGCCAGTAGGAAGCACTAACATCAATGCGATCACTAACGTTCCGATAAATATTCCACTAACATTAAAAATGTTTCCACAAGATACCATGTCCAGTGATGGCAGCATGACCATTGGATGGTATAAGATCACGATATTTGATTCATTCATGAATCCGATAAAAGACCATAATTGGATTCAATTCACAGAACCATACACAAATAAAACAATAGATTTTGGTTTTAACCCCATGTATGAAACGACTTATTACATTGCTCTCACTAGCGTGAAACAAAACTATACCTTCATAAGCAATATATGGAATATAACAGAGGAATTCGATTCACGTGATTTGAAACAAATAACATCCAGACTATCATTTTCAACTCCAACACCCACATCTACACCACCAACACCATGCCAAACGGGACAAATATGGGATGGTACGAAATGCACATTGGAAACACAACT
>NZ_JBAZQQ010000008.1:0-155861 GCF_041645105.1 Pedobacter sp. | reverse complement strand
TCCCAGGTAGTACCATTGTAAGTATAAGTATCACCTGTTGTGGTGTTGATGTAAGTATCGCCAGTAGCGCCTGTACCTGTTGGAGCACCTGCACCGCTAGTCACTGAAGTACCATTGGTTCCGTTGGTTCCGTTTGTACCGTTAGTTCCAGCAGGGCCTTTGATGTTTCCAGTTGGATCCCAGGTAGTACCATTGTAAGCATAGGTATCACCTGTTGTTGTATTGATGTAAGTATCACCAGTAGCGCCTGTACCTGTTGGAGCACCTGCACCGCTAGTCAATGAAGTACCATTGGTTCCATTGGTTCCAGCTGGGCCCTTGATGTTTCCAGTTGGATCCCAGGTAGTACCATTGTAAGTATAGGTATCACCTGTTGTTGTATTGATGTAAGTATCGCCAGTAGCGCCTGTACCTGTTGGAGCACCTGCACCGCTAGTCACTGAAGTACCATTGGTTCCATTGGTTCCGTTTGTACCAGCAAGCCCCTGAACACCTTGAGGTCCAGCAGGGCCCTTGATGTTTCCAGTTGGATCCCAGGTAGTACCATTGTAAGTATAAGTATCACCTGTTGTGGTGTTGATGTAAGTATCGCCAGTAGCGCCTGTACCTGTTGGAGCACCTGCACCGCTAGTCACTGAAGTACCATTGGTTCCATTGGTTCCGTTTGTACCGTTTGTACCGTTAGTTCCAGCAGGACCTTTAATGTTTCCAGTTGGATCCCAGGTAGTACCATTGTAAGCATAGGTATCACCTGTTGTTGTATTGATGTAAGTATCACCAGTAGCGCCTGTACCTGTTGGAGCACCCGCACCGCTAGTCACTGAAGTACCATTGGTTCCATTGGTACCGTTTGTACCGTTAGTACCAGCAAGCCCCTGAACACCTTGAGGTCCAGCAGGGCCCTTGATGTTTCCAGTTGGATCCCAGGTAGTACCATTGTAAGTATAAGTATCACCTGTTGTTATGTTGATGTAAGTATCGCCAGTAGCGCCTGTACCTGTTGGAGCACCTGCACCGCTAGTCAATGAAGTACCATTGGTTCCATTTGTACCGTTTGTACCGTTAGTACCAGCAAGCCCCTGAACACCTTGAGGTCCAGCTGGACCTTTGATGTTTCCAGTTGGATCCCAGGTAGTACCATTGTAAGTATAAGTATCACCTGTTGTGGTGTTGATGTAAGTATCGCCAGTAGCGCCTGTACCTGTTGGAGCACCTGCACCGCTAGTCACTGAAGTACCATTGGTTCCGTTTGTACCGTTTGTACCGTTAGTTCCAGCAGGACCTTTGATGTTTCCAGTTGGAACCCAGGTAGTACCATTATAAGTATAAGTATCACCTGTTGTCGTGTTGATATAAGTATCGCCAGTAGCGCCTGTACCTGTTGGAGCACCTGCACCGCTAGTAACTGATTTACCATCAATCCCGTTTGTACCGTTAGTGCCAGCAAGCCCCTGAACACCTTGAGGTCCAGCTGGACCTTTAATGTTTCCAGTCGGAATCCAGGTCGTGCCATTGTAAACATAGGTTTCTCCTGTAGTAGTATTGATATAAGTATCACCAGCGGCTCCTGTACCTGTTGGAGTTGTAGTACCACTTGTTACTGAAGTACCGTTTGTACCATTAGCACCTTTAATATTTGTCCAACTATTTGTTGTTGGATTAAAAACCCAGGTTCCACTATCATTATTTACAATAGCAACTCCTGGTCCCGGGCCTCCAACGGCACCTGGGGTACCAGGACTCCCGGTTTTTCCAGGCTGATTTTCAACAAGAATAGAACTTGAACTTCGTACGAACACCCATTTTGTACCATCATTATAATAAATTCCTGGCACAACATCATTTACGGTTGAAGTATTGTAAACCATCATACCCGCAACATGAGCTGTGAGTGGTTCCGCCTCGGTTGTCCGAGTTAAGCTAACTCGTGTATGAAGTATTCCTTTATTCTTACTTTCTAACTCTAACAATGCATCCTTATTAGGTAAATTGCTACCCGACACTGTGCCATCTTTTATTTTCTGCTGAGCTGATGCCATTACATGGCATCCAAATATCAAACCTATCCACATGACTTTCTTCATCGTACTAGCTAGGCGGTGATTAAAAAATTGTTTAAAACTATTGGTTTTATACTTTACACTTAGCTCAAGGTTGTATCCTGGCAATGAACCAATGATTTTTTTTTGATGAGTATGTCCTTTTTTCTTAGACAGAAGAGATTGTAATTTTATCTTCATAAAAGATGCGATTGATGAACGTTTTAGATAGTTATGGTGAAATAAAATTAACATCAAAGTATTGAGCCAACGTCATAAATATGGTTTTTTTACAAAAAAATGGTATATATTTTAGGACAATAGCAAAAAAATGCTATGTCTAATAGCAAAGAAAGAAGCATTATTTCAATACCCTTAAAAATAAAGAAGAAAAAGAGATGACTATTTATCGTTAAAAATTGTATCAGTTTAGAAAACAAGAAACAAGAATTTGCTATTGTATGATATACAAATAACATTAATTAGCTATTAAAGCATCTATATATAAGTTACAATCATCCAATCCTTTACTTTTGCAGTATTAGAACCATTTATGAGAAAAACTCAAGCAATTGCAATTGTCTTTGACGACCATCTTCTATTCGCAGATTCATTTTCAGCACTTATTGAGCGGCTAGACCTCTTCCGTTCCGTTCACACAATTAGCGAAGAAAGAGAATTAATTTCTTTCTTAGTTAAACATTATGATTCCCCTATTTATCTGTTTTTAGACTATTATCTTAAAAATAAGAATGGCCTGCCACTAATTAACGAAGCAAGACGGTTAAACAAACACATTACAATAATTATAGTAAGCTCAGTAATAAGTCCCACTACAATTACAAATATTCTGAGCTACAATCCCGATGGTTTTGTAAGCAAATCATCAGGTTTTAATGTCATGGTTGAATGTCTTACGACAATAATTCAGGGAAAGCAATATGTTTCTCCTACAATTAGTGATATTGCCTCAAGTACAAACTCAACTATAAAGTTACCATTCACTGCGCGCGAACTCGAGGTGCTTCATTACTTTGCAAATGGATTATCTATTGCTCAAACCGCTGAGCAAACGCATCTAAGCATGCATACGATTGTAGCACATCGTCGCAAAATGATGGCAAAGGTAAAAGTTAATTCTATCACAGAACTATTGTTTTATGCACGTAAGCAGGAGCTAATCTGATCTCCGTTTATATTTTTTATTGTTTTCATAGACACTTGAAGAGCAATTCGCTACGCCTAAAAACAAACACACAAAAAGAATTAAGCAATTAGACAATTACTAGGCATCAATCGGTAAAACAATATCTTATAAGTGAACTAGCTGAAAAATTATCTATTTTTCCTTTTAAATTTTACTACTTTAGGAAAATTTATGGAGAAAATCAACGCTATTGCTATTGTCTTCGATGACCATCTTTTATTTGCGGATTCTTTCGCAGCATTAATAGAACGATTGGAACTTTTTAACGATGTTCACACACTTAATGATAAAAGAGAATTAACAAAATTTATCATTAAACACTCAAAAACAAGCATTTACCTATTTCTTGATTATTATCTTAAAAATGAGAATGGTCTTATGCTTATTAATGAGATAAAGCGCTTGAATCGACAGCTCAGGATAATTATAATGAGTTCAACAATCAGCCCTTCGGTGGTAACTAGTATTTTGGATTATAAGCCACAGGGATTTATCTCCAAGTCATCCGGATTTGATACTATAATCCAATGCCTGACCACCATAGCATATGGTCATCAGTATATATGCCCAGTAATCGGTAAAATTGTTGATCATACAGATAACAAAAGAAAAATATCATTTACATCGCGGGAGTTGGAAATCCTACAGTATTTTGCAAAAGGATTATCCATTGCTCACACTGCCGAGAAGGCGTATCTCAGTAAACATACGATTGTAGCACATCGGCGCAACATGATGGCTAAGGTAAATGTAAATTCAATTACTGAGTTATTGTCATATGCACGTGAGCAGGAACTAATCTAAACATCGCTGCAGAATTTATACGATAGGCCCAATTTTTAATATATTCTATTCATTTACTAATTTTTAAACTATAGAATGACCACCCTCAGGTGGTCATTCAACTCTCATACCTAGCTTCCTGTTCGCCCCTACTCGAATCCAGGAGCGTTACGGTACTGAGTTTGCTCTGGAGCGATTTAACATCATTAAAATCTTACCAAACGTTTAGTATTTAATTATTTTGAACTCTGTTCGTCTATTCATATGGTGTTGCTGAGCAGAACATTTTATACCATTTTTACAACGATTTAACAATTGGGTTTCACCATATCCTTTTGTCCTTAACCGATTCCTGGAAATTCCTCGATTAATCAGATAATTCATTACCGATTTAGCTCGTCGTTGAGAAAGATCGAGATTATAAATATCAGATCCCCTAGAGTCTGTGTGGGAGCCCAATTCAATTTCAAGAGTCGGATTATCACGCATCATCCTTACTAGTTCTTCAAGAATTTCAACTACAGTCCACTTAAATCCTTTGAAGTATTTAAACTTTTATAAATAGGTTCTTGTGTAGTCTGATTTAGAAAACCATTGTTATTCACCAAAAAAGTGAAATAAAGGCCATTATTGTTTACAGGGTAAGTATATCCATCCTTTGTTAAAATATGTAGTAACTTAATTGAGCTACTAAAAGCAATCGCTTTGCAAACAATAAATACTCAGAAAAATTGTAGAAATACAAATCAAATGACGTTAAATATTATTTTAGCAGGTATTTTTAGGTAAGTCCTGCTTTAAGACCTTCCAAATGTGATTTCAGATGAGCCTCTCCTATTGTATCCAATAGTTCTGTCATACCATAATATTCAATTGCTGTAACAATATCAATATGGCTTAGTAGTTCATCCGTTTCTATTTCCTCAATATCTATATCTAAATGGTGTGATTCTGAGGCTGGAGTAACATAGACAGTTTTGGCATTTTTTATAATCAAACGCATTTTATAAAAAAATTAAATTTTGAGTCTTACTTAATGCGAATAAAAGTAATGCTACTCCAGCAGAGTGATAATACGCATACTGTCATTATAGCAATTAAATGCTATATCATTCAACAAAATAGCAATAAAATGCATGACACATGAAGGAAAGGCAAAAGCGGTCTTGATAGTAGATATGGTGAAAATTAAATACTCATATACTAATTTACTACATTATGATGTAGTAAATTAGTATATGAGTATGATACTGGTAGAAGAAAATAGTAAAAGGGAAAATACTGATTTTCTTCTTATGATTAGTTTTCCAATCCTAAAAATACTCCGGTTGAACTGAAACGCAACTCAGTATTGTTCAGCAAATCCACATCAAATCCATATGGCTTTTTGTCAATACTTTCGATAGCTGAAGTTGCATAATTCATCGTAACATAGTCTACGATAGCAGGAAGGATAAATCCTGTTGGAATAGGTTGATTATTTCCATCAACTTCTGTCCATTTACCTGATTGATTAAAATCGGCCACAATTCCACCCTCAAAATAAATTTCATAATATTCGTCTGTGCTTCTAGTATCTTTTTCTACTCGTAACACTTGGCTCCCGGAAAAATAAGTATCTACAAATGTCCTGGCTTCTGAAGCTAGCTCGCTTTTTTGAATTAAACTCTCTGAATGGTCATCGTCTTTTGAACAGGATATTGCTGTAAAAGCTAATGAAACTACTGCGGCTGCAAAAAATATTCTTTTCATATCTTCTTTAATTTTAATGTTATTATTTAGTCTTCTATTCTTTTAAATACCCCTTTAGAGGTGAATTCCAATTCCAGCCCGTTAGAGAGTTTAACCTCTTGCTTAAATTTTCCTTTTTCAACCTGGATGATCTTTGCATTGGGAAATTTTTCATTCACATAATTCAGAATGTTTTTTTGGAGATAACCTGTAGGGATAATGTTTTTGTTTCCATCTACTTCGGTCCAGTTACCTTCACCATCAAATTCAATTTCTGTTCCATCTGCAAATTGGAGTTTGTAGTCGGTAGAAAAGTATTTCTTATCAACTATGATATAATCCGGCGTTTGATCTTTAAAATAGTCTGAAATAAACTTCTGAGCCGTTTTAGGCAATTCGTTCCTGTTGATTAGCTTTTCTTGTGCAGTGACATTCATTGCAATAAAAGATATCACTAATCCAAAAAATCCGATTTTAATTATTGAGCTTTTCATAAATATGATTTAAATTATAGAACAAAGCTCTTTAACGAATTAGGAAAAAATTAGGAATCTCTATGCTTCAAGGAGAAAGTATGAAAATTGTTCTCGAAATTATATTCGACAAATAAATCCGAATGCTG
Source organism: Pedobacter sp. (assembly GCF_041645105.1). Lineage (GTDB taxonomy): Bacteria > Bacteroidota > Bacteroidia > Sphingobacteriales > Sphingobacteriaceae > Pedobacter. The sequence goes on along the minus strand of NZ_JBAZQQ010000008.1, from coordinate 149,479 downwards.
TCCTATAATCGATTTAACGATAGAAAGTCCTAGCCCTGTCGAAGTATTATCTTTGGACTGCTTATAAAATCTGTTAAAAATTAAATCGTTGTCTAACGGAGAATTAGCCACTGAAGTGTTCTTCACAACAACTTTATCTTCAGTAATTTCAACGCCTATTTCTCCATCTTCGTTGCAGTATTTTATGGCATTTAACAACAGATTAGAAAGCAGAATGTAAGCTAAGTCGGGATTCATATTAGCTTTGAAAACACCTTTATCCGATAAAGAAAGTTCAATATTTTTATAGTGTACCATTTCTGAAAAGCCCTCCAATATATTCTCTAAAACCGAATTAAAACTCATTTCCAGCCTTTCACCAAACTGGTTATTCTCAATTCTGGAAATGGTAAGCAAAGACTTGTTGAGCCTTACCAAACGTAGTAAACCTTCTCTTGTAAGGTTAATTTCAAGCAAATTTTCTTCAGAAATACTTTCATCTTCAAGTAGTAACTCAAGCTTGTTGATCGCAATGGTAAGTGGAGTTTGCAGTTCGTGAGCGGCATTTTCTATAAAATATTTTTGCTGTAAAAAAGATTCTTCATTTCGTTTGATCATTTTGTTAATCTCGTTATTGAGGCGGCTAAATTCTTTTATACGGCTTGCTGGGAAATCTATTTTATTTGTGGTTCCAAATTCATATTTCCCCAAATTATTCAAAGTACCGTAAAATGGTTTCCATGCCTTTTTTAACACCAGATGATTAATTATAATAGTGCTTATCACCAAAAAAAGATATAAAGCAATAAGGGCCAGGAATAAATCTTCGCCAAAATCATCCTCTTCAACTGTAGAAGTCCGTATTTCGAGTTTGTAAGAATTTTTATTACTGTCGGTAAAATAAGTTTCCAAAACACGATAAGGTTCTAATTCCCCATCGTATTCCATAAAAAATAGCTCATTTCTGAAAAAATCACCTTTCTTATATTGTGTTTCGTTGATGGGGGTAATGCGGAATTGTTGAAAATCAAATTCTTTGGTCTCCAGAATTTTTTCGTCAAGGAAGGCTTCCCGTATAATTTGAATTTTAAGATTCTTAAGTCCATCATCGGTATTATCGTAAAGCTCATCTAAAATAAAAGCATAAAAAAGCCCCGCCCATATTGCAATGATAAATAAAAGGGCAATTACCAGATGTTTTAGGATAAAATTCTTTAGCGAAACATTCATCTATATAAGCTTATAACCAATTCCGTAAACCGCCTGAAAATCAATTTCAGCATTATTGTCTTTAAGTTTCTTCCGTAAGTTTTTTATCTGGGAATAAATAAAATCCAAACTGTCTGCCTGAACAATGTAATCTCCCCAGACCAGTTCGGCTAACGTTGTTTTTTGCAATGTTTTCCCTGGACGGATCATAAAATAATAAAGTAGGTCGTATTCTTTTCTGTTAAGTATTATTTCCACCTCATCAACAAGTACCCTTCTGTCATCGGGAATAATCATTACATTTTTATAATTGATGCTATTTTCGTCTGTACGATTTTTTCTTCTGATGGCAGATTTGATCCGTGCATGTAGTTCCAAAAGATTAAATGGTTTTGAAAGATAGTCATCTGCGCCCAGATCCAGTCCTAAAACCTTGTCTTCCACCGAATCCTTTGCAGAAAGAATAATGACTGCATCTTCCTTTTTGTCTTTTTTTATTTCTTTGAGAATATCCATTCCACTGCCATTTGGCAACATAATATCCAGCAGGATGCAATCATACTGATATAAAGCTATTTTTCCTATCGCAGAATCAAAATCAAAGGCAGATTCGACTATATATTTTTCAGATTCCAAAAAACGTCTTATGGTTTCGGAAATTTTTATTTCATCTTCAATGATCAGAATTTTCATAATGTGAAGGACAATTATTTGGGCTTAATATAGACTCTGATTTAGGAATCAATTAGGAATTTACCCGGAGTTAAATAAACTAAGGCAAAAATAGCAAGATTTTTTGAAGCCTGCTGAATCTTCCTATTTTAAATACTTCAACTCTTAGTCAAAGCTATTTAAAAAGCTATGCTGGTAAAAATTACGAATCTGTGTACTACCACTTAGCCACTTGAAGATGATGGAAAGGTTTGTTGATGAAGAAATTAACTGGCATAGTAAGTGATTTAGAAACACAAAATGGATTAACCGAATTAACATTACATATAAACATTACGTAATTTGGGTATTAAAAATTACTAATTAAAATATAGATTTATTGAAGTGATGTAAAATAACACTACCTTTTTGCTGTGGTAAATTTTCCACCCGAGGTTAGTAATCACAAAAGCCAAACCTAAAAATAAATTGACAAATGCCATTCCCAATAGACATCAAATATATCTCAGAAACTGAGCGAGAGCTTGGACTTCTCTTTCCTGAAAGTTTCAAAGCTAAAATGCAGAAGGAAAATGGTGGAGAACTAACCACCAAGGGCGATGACTGGCAAATCTTTCCATTTTTTGACAAGTCAGATAAAAAAAGAATAAGTAGGACTTCCAATCATATTGTTCTAGAAACCAAACAAGCTAGAAATTGGGGTAATTTTCCTGCTAACGGAATAGCAATAGCATCAAATGGCTCTGGCGACTTCTTATTACTTTTGCCAACGAAAGAAAACCAACAACATTTGAGTAGCGAGATATTCTCTTGGTTTCACGAAACAGGAGAAGTAAAAAAAATAGCTGACCATATCTCAGAACTTAATTTTCCGATATCAAAACCTATTCACAAAAAACAGATTAACAAACAGAAACTAAACAGTTTGAAAACGGCCAGCGGATTTCGTTTGGACAACATTCCTTCTCCCTGGACTTTAACAGAAACTGTTTCAAACAACAAACCACCATTTTATACCTTTCGAATAGGTAAAGGGATCGAATGTTTTGTAAGCTTAGAAACATCATTTCCAGCAAAACAATTTGAAAACGACAAGTATTGGATAGACCTTTGGGTAAAAGAAACAGGGTTAAAAAAAAACATTGATGATTTAACTATTGAACGACCTGAATTGGAAAATTATTCTTGCATTGTTGTAAAATCAAAAAATTGGATACCCGTTTTTTATTGGTTTAAAAGTCACTTTACCGAAAAATGGTATTTAAAAATGACAACCGGGGCAAGCAGACACAAAGGTGACTTTAAAGAATTTACCAAAATACTAAACAACATTCAAGTTGATGGATAAAATAACCAGCAATAAACCAACATCTTACCTTTATCTTTTTGGATAACCAAGAGATTATTTTTCACTTAAAATAAAATAATTTGCGAATGAATATGTCGAATGGTATTTTAAATACTGGCTTGAGTTTATCGATGGAATTTGGTAAAAACTGGTTGCAATCTAAACTTTTCTTTTAATCTTTTGCAACTCCATTTTCAATGCCTCAACCGCCTGTACCAGTTCTGTTTCGTTCATTGAGGCAAACCCGAACCTAAATGCATTTTGTTCCATATTCCATCGGATAATTTTAAACTGCGCGGTTGCTGCAAGTTGGGCAATAGGAAAATCAGGTTTCAGTTTTAACCAAATCGCCATTCCACCCGTGGGCAAGATATAGGAAACATATTCGCTTAACTTTTCTTTCAACAACACATCCAAAAAATCCCTACGCTCGTGATAACATTTCTTTGCTTTTTTCAGATGTCTTTTCAGTTCGCCTTCTTTTATCAACATAGCCAAAGCATTCTGCATATACCCGTCACCACCAACATCTATGATTTTTCTCAAAGCAGTGCCTTGCTCAATAAAATTCTTCGGAGCTATCATAAACCCAATCCGTAAAGATGGGTCTAATATTTTAGAAAAAGAGCCGATATAAATCACATTCCCGTTGTGATTGCCACTTGACAAAGGTAAATAAGGAGCAGACGTATAGTGATAATCGTAATCATAATCATCTTCAATAATGGTAAAGGAGAACTGTTTGGAAAGTTCTAATAATTTTACTCGTCTTTCTACACTTAATGTTACAGTTGTAGGATAATGGTGATGAGGGATTACATACACAGCATCAATTTTTTTTCGTTTACATATCTTCTCGATAGCGTCTGTATCAATACCTTTTTCATCTACATTTACCTCAATAATTTTCGCTCCTGTTTCCTCAAATGTTTTATTCGCAACCGGATAATTTGGCTTTCCAACAATGATTTTTGATGAATGCCCTAAAAGTAGCTGGGCAGATAAATAAATACTCATTTGCGCACCATGAGTAATTAATAGGTTAGCAACAGAAATGTTTAATCCCCTTGTTACCGACAGGTAGCTGACCAGTTCTTCCCTAAGTTTCAACGTTCCCTGGGATGTTCCGATATTGGCATTTTTAATGGCATATTTTCGGGAAGTGAGTGAGCGGTAGGTTCTTAATAAACCATCTATCGGGGATATTCTTACGTCAGGATGTCCGTCATCTATAATAATATCGGGACAGAAAATGCCATTTTCATTAAAAGCATTTTTCTCTATCATCCTAAAAGGTACATTCAAGTTATTTTCATAAGGTGTCTGTATATTGGGTTCGCTCCATTTTTGAGGTGTAAACAAAGGAATATGTTCCGATACAGCAACGTATTTTCGTGGAACAATCATAATCCAATCTTGCGCATCCAATTCCTCATAACCAGCAATTACCGTCTTGCGATGTACACCTAAGGTTTTGGCTAATTCACGGCTACCTGGCAAATGCGTACCAGCTTTCAATGTACCATTTCTAATCGCATTGATTATCGAAATTGCAATTTGCCTGTAAACAGGTACTTTACTTTCTTTATCTATTTGTATAATATGTTCGTATGGAAACATAGTGGACTACCTTTTATGTTTAAACTGGACTACAAAGATAGTCCTACTTAGAGGTAATTTTGCTGTCTCAATCATAATAATTTCAAGCAATGGAATACAATATCAAGAAAGTAGGTCTGGAAGACTTAGACACAGCAGCAACACTATTCAATCTTTACAGGGTTTTTTACCGTCAAACGGAGGATTATGAAAAATGCAAACAGTTTATACAAGAGCGGTTAGACAATGAGCAATCCAATATTTTCATTGTTTATGTAGGAGACAAGGCAGTAGGCTTTGTTCAGTTATACAAACTTTATCATTACATCAAACTAAAAAAACAGTGGCTATTGAGCGATTTATTCGTTCATCCCGATTATCGAGGTAAAGGACTTTCGGTAGCATTGATAGACCGAAGTAAACAATGGTGCGAAGAAACAGGAGCTTGTGGATTAATGTTGGAAACAGAAAAGACCAACGACATTGGCAACAAGCTCTATCCACGTTGCGGTTTTGAATATGACGGTAATCACAATTATTATTATTGGTGGAAGTAGCACAAACGGCGGACTAAATATGTTCGCCGTTTTCATAAACTTAAGTTAATTTCTATTAGTCCAACTCATCACTTAAATAATAATCACATGAAAGAAAATGTTAATCATATATTCAATTTAGTAAACAAGGAATTAGAGCGGCAACGCAATAGCATTGAATTAATTGCATCCGAAAACTTTACATCCTTACAGGTAATGCAGGCAATGGGTACAGTCCTTACAAATAAATATGCAGAGGGTTATCCTGGTAAACGATATTATGGAGGTTGTGAAGTTGTAGATGAAATCGAAACGATTGCAATTCAAAACCTAAAGAAAATTTTTAATATTAATTGGGCTAATGTTCAACCTCATAGCGGCTCACAGGCGAATGCTGCTGTTTTTTTAAGCTGCATTAAACCCGGTGATAAAATATTGGGGTTGGATTTAACTATGGGCGGGCATCTTACACATGGCAGCCCAGCCAATTTTAGTGGTAAAAATCATCAAGCCCTATTTTATGGTTTAAATAGAGATACAGGGTTGGTAGATTATCAAATGCTAGAGCAAACGGCTTTGCAACAAAAGCCAAAAATGATTATATGCGGAGGTTCTGCATATAGCAGAGATTGGGATTATAAGTTAATCAGGGAGATAGCAGATAAAATTGGAGCCGTGGTATTAGCAGATATTGCCCACACCGCCGGACTAATCGCCTCAGGGTTATTAAATGATCCTTTTGAACATTGCCATATAGTAACTTCAACAACCCATAAAACCTTGCGTGGCCCACGTGGTGGGGTTATTATGTTACGACATGATTTTGAAAATCCCTGGGGAATTAAAGACAATAAAGGACAACTTCGCACCATGTCTCAATTGCTTGACCTTGCTTTGTTTCCCGGTGTACAGGGTGGCCCCTTAGAGCATGTAATCGCTGCAAAAGCCATAGCTTTTGAGGAAGTTTTACAGAATGATTTTAAAGTATATAGCAATCAAATTATATCCAATGCCCAAACAATGTCTGGTGCATTTACAGAGAGAGGATATAATTTAATTAGCGGAGGAACAGATAATCATTTAATGTTAGTTGATCTTCGTAATAAAAATCTAACAGGAAAAAAAGCACAAGAAGCGTTGGAAAAAGCCAATATAACGCTAAACAAAAATACAATTCCTTTTGATGATAAATCACCATTTATAACATCAGGCATTCGATTAGGAGTACCTGCCATTACAACTCGTGGTTTAAAAGAAATGGAAATACTCAAAGTTGTTGACTTGGTTGACCGTGTCTTAACAAATGCGGATAATGAAACAGAAATTAAGCTTGTTAGAAAAGAAGTATTATCATTTATGCAGGAATTTCCACTTTATCCCGAATTATACTTTCGGCAGTTCTCCTAAAAATGTACAGTAACAACAAACCGGATTTTGAATTAAGGGATGTTTTGTTTTCAATGAATATTCTAAAATAAATAACTATGAATGTATTTGACCTCATTATAAACGATAAAGAACAGGTTGCTTTAAACGATGTATTCCTTGATGAAGCTAACAGACAAAAGTTTGAACAACTTATTAAGGAACATAAATATATTGAAGAATTGAGCCAATACGGACTGCCTGTAAACAACAAAATATTGCTTCATGGTAGTTCGGGCTGTGGCAAGACGATGACCGCAAAGGCCATTGCACAAGCATTAGGTAAAAACATTTTGATACTCAATTTGAGCAATGTAGTCTGTTCACGCATTGGCGAAACATCGCAGAACATCAAACAGGTATTTGACAAAGCAGGCAGGGAAAAAGCCGTTTTGTTTTTAGATGAATTTGACCAAATCGGAAAAGCAAGAGGAAACGATGATAAAGACGTAGGCGAAATGCGAAGATTAGTAAATACTTTAATACAGCTCATAGACTACTACCCCGAAAAAGCATTGTTGTTGTGTGCTACCAACCACCCCGAAATTATTGATGCAGCTTTGTTAAGGAGGTTTCAGTTGCGAATAAATTTTGAAATGCCCTCACCCAAAATTTTAAATGAATATTATAACAAGGTATTATCCCGATTTCCGACAGAATTACAGAACATAGAACGCAAATACAACATCTCATTTGCCGAAGCTAAAGACCACACCTTTACATTATTAAAATCGGTATTGCTAAAAGAACTGGAAGAAAAACAAAAAAGTGTAGAAGTATGAACGAAGAAATCCTACAAAACATAGCCATCATAAGAGAGCGGATAAATAAAACCTGTAAAGAAAACGATAGAAATCCGAATGAAGTTAAATTGCTGTTGGCGACTAAAACCGTACCAGCCGAGCGTATCAAAATTGCATTGCAGGCAGGACAAACTCTTATAGCTGAAAACAAAGTGCAGGAACTTAAAGAAAAACACAAGACTTTACAGGAAGTTCCGCATACAAACCACTTTATAGGGCATTTGCAAACCAACAAAATTAAAGACCTTTTGAAATGTGATGTTTCCTGCATACAATCTCTTGACCGCTTGGATTTGGCAGAAAAATTACACCAACGCTTACTGTTTGAAAACAAAACCATAGAAGTTTTAATACAGGTAAATACATCCTTCGAAGAAAGCAAATTTGGTACAAGCCCTGATAATGCTATTGAATTGGTAAAACGAGTTGCACAGTTGGACACCCTCAAAATAAAAGGATTAATGACCATAGGTCTGTTCAGTGCAGAAACCGAAAAAGTGCGTAAGTGCTTCCAGTTACTTAAAAACATTCAGCAACAAATCATTGCCTTAAAAATTCCTAATGTAGAAATGCAGGAATTATCAATGGGAATGAGTAACGATATGGAAACCGCAATTGCCGAGGGAGCAACAATTATAAGAGTGGGTACGGCTATTTTCGGACAAAGGATTTATCCTGATAGCTACTATTGGAACGAAAATAAAGTATAAATATGTCCAATAACTTTCATTATAAATCATAAGGCTTACGAATGTAAGCACCAGTGTCATGTGCTGCATATAGCCTGTATTTACAAATCATGACGATAAATAGCATCGCTGAAAGCTTGTAACAAAATCAAGAAGAAGCATTATGCTGCACAGAGGCATTTCCTGTTTCCACCTCAATTTCTTTAGTAGTAACCGCATAATGAGCCGGACGAATTTCCGAACCATAGGCAACTGCATAGGCTTTAGTAAACTCCGCGCCCAAATACAAAATAATTGAGGAATAATAAGTCCAAAGTAATAAAATAACCAGTGATCCTGCCGCTCCATAGGTGCTACCAACATCACTTTGACCGATATAAATGGAAATAGCAAATTTACCCAACATGAACAAGACTGCAGTAACTACAGCTCCAGACAATACATCCTTCCACTTAATAAGCGCATCTGGCAATACTTTAAAGATGACCGCAAAAATAAGTGTAATCACAATCAACGTGAGCAATTGATTCAGGATATAAAACAAAACTACAGACACATCGGCATACCTGGCCTGAAGACGGGTACTAAAACCATCCAGCACAGTGGTTATACCCAAGGAAACCAATAATATAAAACCCAGACTAACGATTACGGAAAAAGAAATGAAGCGGTTTTGCAACATCTTTAACCAGCCCCGTTTTGGTTTAGGTTTAAGTCCCCATATGGTATTGATCGATTCCTGAATATCTGCAAAAACCGTAGTTGCACCAACAAGCAAAGTCACAAGACCAATGATAAAGGCAACCTTATCCTTGTCGCCTATCGCCGCTTTTGAAACAATTTCCTGGAGCTGCAGGGCAGTTTGCTTGCCCATAAAACCAGCTAACTGTTTATAAATCTCGCCCTGAGCAGCCTCCTGGCCCAGAAATATGCCACATAAAGAAATGATCACCACCAAAAGCGGCGCCATCGAAAACACAGTATAGTAAGCAAGCGATCCGCTTAGCTTAGTGACCTTATGATCGCTAAATCCTGTAAAAGTTTCTTTAATGACATTCCAAATTCCCTTTAATGTAATCCGTTTCTGTTCCATAACATTATGATTTTACATCCATCCCTGGTAGCTTAATACCAGAAGATTTCAGATTCTCGAGCAAATTTTCCTGGAAGATCATCCTGGCATCGTGAAAACCATGAGAATTCAACCAGACATTGATCATCACTTTATAACCATTCTCCTCCAACAAGGAAATACCAACCCTTTTCTCAGGAGTTTTTAATATCGACTTTGATTCTGCAATAGTCTCATCAATTACCTTTCTGACCTTTGAAAGATCGATCCCATAATTAAATTTAAGTTCCAGATCCAGCCTTCTGCTACCAATTGCACTAATGTTAATGATCACCTCATTAGACAGTTTACTATTCGGGATAATCACCGTACGGTTATCAAAAGTAGTGACCACTGTATAAAAAAGCTGTATTGAAGTTACAGTACCTTCCTGCCCCTGAGCAATGATGTTATCTGAAACACGGAAAGGCTTCAACAACAAGATCAGCACACCACTGGCAAAATTCTGCATTGTACCAGATAATGCCAAACCTGCGGCAACACCCACTGCACCTACTAAAGCAGCAAAGATGGTCAGCTGAATACCCATAATCTGCATCACCAGAAAAACCAGCAATATCCGCAACACAACCACCGTTACACTAAGAAAAAAAGGTTTTAGTGAACTATTGATTTTTTTACGCATCATCCGGTTTTGCATCCAGCGTGAAAATAACCTGATCAGCCAAAGCCCAACCAGTAAAACAGCTATACCCAATAAAATCAGCGGTCCCTTTAACAGCAACCAATCATAAAACTTATCGTAGAAGTGTTCAGCTTTCTGATTTATCTCCATTTCTTCAACATTAAATTAACTCCTGGCATTAACCCCACTTTCTTCCTCATCCAGACAATCCTCCCATTTTCCATTTTCACAGTGTTTTTCAAAGTATCTTCTTATCGCTAATCCTGCGACTATTTTTTCCAGCGCATCCTTTTTCCAAAGCACAAGACAGACTAAAAGCATAAAAAATAAGGCTGCAAAACCGAACCCTTTCACATAACTGTGTAATAGGCTTGACAGATAAAAAGCGAGCGTAACTGCTGAGGCCAGAAAGGCTATAATCAAACAAAATAATACAATAGCATTGCTTAATAAATCAGCAGCAAGCTTAGCTCCTTTTTCAATGGCATTCAACCTGATCAGCTCAACCCTTATCTCCAGATAATGCTTAAAATCCGACAAAATTGACTTGAATCCTTTGGGCATTTGATTATTCATAGGCTAGTATCTATCTTAAAAAAATCTGTTTACAATTCCATTCATCAATCCTGCGATGAATTCATATCAGCCTGCTCCAGATATTTTCGAATCTCAGCTTCAATCTTTCTACAGGAAAGTAGCCACGGCTTTTTAGCAATTCTCACCTCTACAAGATCACCAGAGATACTGTACCCTCCAGCCAATTCAAATCCCCTGGCAGAAAAAGAGAACGCACCAGAAGAAACATCGCCATTAAAAACACCATCAGTCTGGCCTTCAATAGCAGCCCTTAACTGCCCCACCATATCATCCTTGGATTTGGGGTATTCAATCGAAAAATCACACATCGCAAATGATTATTTATTTTAAAAAAAAGCAGACCAAAAACAGCCTCCGAAGGTTATCATCCATAGCATGACCTATTACCTTAATTAAAACAACAACCTCAAGCCAAAATTGATTTAAGTTTTAAAAAATGACGTACAGTTTCAACTGAAAGAACAACGTAAATAACGATACATCTGCTTTATCCTTATATGTGCAGCATTAATTAGTGTATGTATAGCCCCAACCTATGTCTTATCTGCCTGGATGGTTTTAGTTCCGAAAGCAATCAGCATAATAGAACATATAAGGCATATTAAACCAATTGATTTCATGAAAAAAAATTATTTAACTGACATTTATCAGTATATTATCTAAAACTAATTTTATAAACTTTTGTTTAACTAAAATAACATTACTCAAATTGTGTAAATCTTAAACTGGAAAAAATGCCTCAAAAAGAACTCGAAAGATTACAGGCTGTTCACCGTTTTTTAAACCTCAATTTCAGTAAAGAACAGGATCTGCAGGATATCGTTAACTTTGCCGCCAACATCTGTAAAGTACCCACAGCACTCATTACACTTATTGATGAGCACACGCAATACATCAAATTTAAAACAGGAACAAATCTCGAAACTACCAGCAGGCAAGTCTCATTTTGCAACCACATTATACAGCGGGAAGAAACATTAATGGTTCCTGACACCTTGCAAGATAATCGTTTCGTCAATAATCCGCTGGTTACAGAGTTTCCGAGTATCCGGTTTTATGCCGGGGCTCCGTTGACCACTCAAGACGGACATATACTTGGGAGTTTATGTGTGATCGGACAAAAACCTAAAAAATTAACTCTCCTCCAGCAAAAGACATTAAAAATACTATCCCGGCAGGTCATCAACATTCTTGAGTTTGAATCCAGCTTAAAAATTCTAAAAGAACAGTTTATAGAAACTAAAAGTGCAGAAATCAAGCTCCGCTCCTTTTTTGAAAGTTCTAACTCATGCCACCTGCTTATCGGCAAAAATCTCGAAATACTCGCGTTCAACAAAGCCCTGGCTAAATTCATCAAAAAAGTTCATGGTGTAGATGTAAAACAAGGAGCAACAATAACTGATTACGTTCAAAAATCCTTTTTAAAAGAATTCAGCAGCAATTATTTTAAGGCTTTATCCGGCGCATCTGTTGAGATTGAAAGAGAACTAACCTATACAAAACAAAAGATCTGTTGGCACATTACTTTCGAACCAGCCTATAATACAGATACTGAAATCATTGGCGTATCCTATAATGCAACAGACATTACCGAAAGGCTAAAACAAGAACGTAAAGTATTGACGCAAAATGAATCACTTCGTGAAATCGCAAATATTCAATCTCATCAGTTGCGCAAACCTGTTGCCTCTATCATGGGCCTGATGAATTTATTTAAAGCTGAAGGTTATAAAGCAACTAAAGAAGAACTCCAGGTACTGGAAAAAGCAACTGATGAATTAGATGAAAAGATAAAGCGAATTGTAACTCATGCCAATTAGAACAAGCATTATGACTGGAGGATAGCCATGCAAATATTAATTTTTTAAAATCCACATTACTTGATTGGTATCGTCGCTGCCCCCATATTGGCTTTTAATAGCTAGTGCCACATTTTCAGCGTTATAGTCCAGCTCATTGGATGGATAAAGCCAGCGCAATGGAAAATTGGAAGATGAGGAATTAAGGTTTGTTGAAGTATTTAGGACAAATACCGGGTAACCCGTTCTGCGATTTTCAAACCAGGCTTGATATTTGCTACCTTGTAAGAAATTAGCCAAATACTTTTGAGTGATAATCTGAGCAATCTGCTGTTCATTTGTCCCAGCTAATGCCACTGCAGCAGTTGATGGATAAGTAGCAATATAATCCTCATCCATTTTCATATTGTGATTATAATCAGGAAGATCGGGGGTATATGCAGCAACAAAATTCATTGAACTTGAAATCCCAGACGCGTAATACTTTTGTGCAGGCGTTTCGGTAATCCAGCCCCTTACTGTGGCCTCTGCCAAAATAAACTGTAAATCCCAATAACTAAAAACACTTACTGGCTCTGCATCAACAAGCTCCACATAACGGTAGTTGATATCTGCATAGTCCTTAGTTAACCGGATAGTCTGTAAGGTCGAAAAAACATCTGAAGGTTCAACACCTAAATATGCCGCATAGTCTGAGTGCAAGATTCCTTCGTTGAGTTTAACGGTCGAAGGGCGGGCATAATAAAACAAGCGTTTATCGCTCATGGCTTTTAACGGATCTATGAGCGTGTTGCTAAGCATAGTATAATTAGATTTCACAAAAGAATTTCTCGACCCGGCAGGTACATCAGACCAAGGATAATTCTGGCCCGCAACGTTGTTATATGCCAAAGCAAAGTTGTCCTTATAATCCCTCATCAGCGGTCGACCCGAAACAATATTCTTAAACCGCTCTACCACTTTCAGCTCTATATCATTAGTTTTCTTGAAAAGGTTCATCAATACATGCAGCTCAAAACTATTAGTTAATCTTCTCCAATTGTCTACTTTTCCTCCATAAACCGGATCGCCCTCAAAATTGCTTCCCTGAGAAAACAGCAAATCAGCCTGATCCAATTCATTTAATATTCCTAAAAAAACCTCCCTTTGTGTATCGTATTTGGGTTGAAGTACCTGATCACTTAAGCCTTTCCCTGCGTCAGTATATGGAATATCTCCTACTTGCATCGTACAGATAAAGAATTGCCAGGCTCTTATAAAATGTCCTAAAGCCTGATAAGATTTCTTAAGCGCATCGCTTGTTGCATAATTTTCCATTGGCCCTATATTTCTCAATGTGGTCAATCTATCAAAATCCGAACGCCCCAATATATTGTATTGAAAATCTTCCTGTCCTTCTCCCCAGGTCAGGTATTTTCCTAAAAGAAAAGGCTGCATAAACTCTTTTGTATTGCCTATATCTGTTTTTGTTATGTTCAGAATCAAAGAAGTAGCTAACAAGCCAGAGGTTACTTCTGTTGTTGTATTCGGATTGGTATTGATATCATCAAATTTATTACAGCCATTAATCAGCATTGCCAGTACTGGTATTATCGCTATATATATTAACACTTTACTTTTCATAATTAAATGTATTTAAATACCTATTTTGATGTTAAAACCCAGCATACGCTGCGAAGGTGAATTGAGATCCTCGGCACCTATATCTGGATCAGAGAGTTTAAAATTGGTCCACAGAAATAAATTTTGTCCAGTCAAAGCAACCGAAGCTCTTTTTAGCCCAAGCTTAGTAGCAACATTGGCAGGAAAAGAATAGGACAAGGAAACTTCACGAAGTTTAACAAAAGATTGGCTTTGGATTCCCATATCTCCGCCTCTAAACTCCTGTGCAAAACTTTGGTATCCTATCTGGACATCATTTTTTGCATACTTACGTGTATCACTGGTAATAATGCCATATTTATCATAAATAACTTCACCTGAAATCACCTTAACACCCTCACCTACATAATTATTCAATCCCTTAACCACCTGATCGTAACGGTACTGATTATCTGTATCGGGATTTGTACCCGTGTCCCACATCTTATCATACATGTAATTGTACATTAAGCCACCTATACGACCATCTATATTGATGCCTAAGTTCCAGTTCTTATACCTGAAGTTATTGATAAAACCAAAACTGAAATCGGGGTCTTCATAACCATATTGTCTGTCGTAATCACTCTCCACCGGAAATCCATTGTGATAAATAACATTCCCTTCCGGATCTCTAAGCCAATAAGTTCCGGCATAAGCATCCATTCTTTCTCCTTTTTTTGCCCAAAGGTTGTCTGGCGTATAAACCGGATCCGTATCCACATAATAACGATGCTGAGTAGACCAGTTGATGATACTTTGCCATTCAAAATCATTTGTTTTGATTGGTGATCCATCCAGGACAATTTCCAATCCTTTTCTTTCAAAAGTTTCTTTGGTATTTACAATGACCCTTTTAAAACCGGTTGAAGGAGGTAGAAAGGCTGTATTCCCCACATCATTTAAATCTGTTTGGCGGTTATAATAATATTTATTGAAGAACGTCACATCAAAATGCAAACGTTTTTTCAAAAAATAAGCTGCAGCACCAATTTCCCAGGTACGGGCCGAAGTTGGTAAAACATTATTTGCAACCAGGTAGGATGAATAATCTGCCGAATTCAAGTTATTCCATGCCGAAGTAATTGTGGTGTAAGGACTGTTGATGTGATAAGGATCAGATGCATATTTAAATAGGGTCCATGATCCACGCAATTTAAACATATCTACCACATCAGGCATTTTTACCAATTCAGAAAGCACCACGCTAGAACCAACAGAAGGGTAGAAAAATGATCTGGACGCTTTAGGCTGTGCAGAATTCCAGTCGTTCCGCCCTGTAAAATCAAAGAAAACAGCATCATTCCAGCCCACTGAAGCCCGACCATAGAGGCTATTAATTTGTTGCGAAGAGCCATCTTTACCCTGATCAATTGTAGCTGGCTCCACAGAACCTTTCAATGAAAAGAATCTGGGAGAAATTAATCCTCCTTTGGTCGCCATATTTAAGCTTTCATTTAAATAGTAGTACAATGTACCCCCTGCTAAGCCGTCAAATGACCACTTACTAACTTTCTTATGATAAGTTAATATCAAATCATCATTTGTACTGAATCCTGTCTTGCTATACAAGCGGTACAAACCTTTTGCGTCCCATCCACCGATATCTGCGCCGCGAGTAGAAAAGATGTTTGCAGTTGGATTGGTCATGGTTTCCTGATTGCTATAATTATCATAGCCCAAACGCAGCATCAAATTAAAATCCAGATTAAGCTGATAATTAGCAGTCACATTCACATTTACCGTGTTTTGGACAATCCCATCCAATTTCTCGTAAGCAATCAGGTAAGGATTATCATACCAACTGGTGTACATCCAATTCTGAATTTTATTAGGTTCTTTCCAATAATTTTTATAATCTCGGATGTCGTAATCTGTACCTGTCCACATGATGAGCTGATATAAATAACCCTGAGTATCATATCCTCCGCCCCAAATTTGCGGTGCAGTACGTCTACTTATTCCAAATCTACTTTCTATTTTGAACTTATCACTTATTTTAAGCTCTCCACCAGAAGTAAAGTTCATGATATTGAGGTTCTGATTGGGAAATTGCCCTTTATTATAAACATGATTAAGGCCAATCCTGAAACTGCCATTTTCTCCGGTTTGTGCCAATGAAATATTATTATTGGTAATTAAACCTGTATTCATAAAATTCTTCAGGTTATCTTTTCCCAAAGAAACCAAAGGCCTATTCTCTTCAAATTGCATTGTAACCGGGTTCCAATCATTCGCAGTGTTACCAACATCCAGCTTCGGCCCCCATACATAATCATTGTCGATCTCTCCATTTTGCCCACGTCCATAAGAAGACTGCACTTTTGGTATAGCCAGATAACCCAGTTGAAACATAGTATTGCTATTAAACTCAACAGAAAGTCCTTTACTTGAAGCGCCTTTCTTAGTAGTAATTAATAAAACGCCCCCTGCTGCCCTTGATCCATACAATGCCGAAGCGGTTGATCCCTTAAGTATATCCATACTCTCGATGTCATCAGTAGGAACATCCCTTAAAGTCATGTTTTGGTATGGTACTCCATCAATTACCAACAAGGCATCTTCGCCGCGTAGTTCCAAAGCCGGTCTAACATTAAATTCAGTTGAATTTTTTATCACCATACCAGCTACTCGTCCAGTTAATGAAGTTCCCAAATCAACACCTTTAACAGTCTGAATTGCATTTCCTGAAACTTTTTGTACAGCATAACCCAAAGACTTTTCTGCCCGTTTTATTCCTAATGCAGTTACCATAACTTCTTTCAAGTCTTCTTTAGTCGCTTCCAAAACAATTTTCAAGACATCAAAAGCGTTGGTTACAGCAAGTTCTTTAGTTACATAACCCATATATTTGACAATAAGGATATCCCCGACTTTGGCATCAATAGTAAATTGACCAGAGGTATTGCTTACTGTAACACGCTTGGTTTCTTTGATTTGAATGGAAGCACCTGATAACGGTCGCCCCTCTGCATCTGTAACAAGACCACGTATCTCATTAAAAATATGGCTATGAGAGATATAATTCTGAGATTGCGTAATTCGCTTGGCGAATTCCTCAGCAGAAACCCAAGGGGATCCAATAAATAACATAAGTACAGTTAGCTTAGTTGCTAACAAAATACTAGATGAGAAGAGCTTATTCCTGGGAAAAACTTTCCTGCAAGAAGTTAAATTCACAATTTAGACTGTTAAGGTTAATACAATAAATTACATTAGTATAACCTAAATCGTTCAGAAAGCTGATTGGTTTGGCAGCTAATTTATTCATACGCATAGGTTTATTAACTGCCCCAAAAGTAGTAGAAGAAATTTATTTTCACTACATATTTCCCGAACTATTCAAAATATATGATTTCAAATTTTCTGATCCGATTGTGTCCAATAGTTCAGTTATACCATAATAATTAATGGAATAGCAATATCTTTCTATATGAAGCCAGGAAATTAGCTAAACCATTTAGACTACAATAGATTAAGCTGCAGAGCTAGCCAAGAATAAATACCAAAAAAATGTTATAATGATGATTCTAAGTCTATACTTTTGCTGCATTAGACAAAACTTATGAAAAGATCTTTGCTCCTTATTTTATTGATTTATATTTGTAGCAACTCCACACATGGACAAATCCGGCAAATCGAGCAGGAATTACAAGGATTATCTTTAATCAAAGACAGCATTGCCCTGATCAACAGCTTAAACAGACTCGGGACACTTTACCGAAGCAGAAATGCAGACAGCTGTTTTTATTATGGAGTTAAGGCCAAAGGTATGGCAGCCAATATACATTATCAGAGGGGGCAAATAGAGGCCAGCCATTCCATTGCCTTCGCTTTCTATAAAAGAGGGTTATATGCGGAATCATTAGAACTGTTCGGAAAGATATTATCCCAGTATGAGCGACTTAACGATACCGAAAAAATCATTACCGTATACCTGGATATGACCGCTGTTATGAATAAGGGTGTCTCCGACCGGTCAAAGATTATTTCAATCTTGCAAAAGACTTTCCAAATCGGAGAAAAGCTGAAAAAAGATAGTATTATGTCCAAGGTATATGCGCACTATTGTCTCCGGAAATCAGATCTTCCAGAAGATAGTGTTCATTACTACATGAGCAAATCCAATGAAATTGCAAGCCGCTATAAAGATAATGCTGTACTGATTTACAATCGACTATGGCAAGGACGTTTGTTAATTTCAAAAGGTAAATTACAGGAAGCTTTAACACTTGCAAACCAGGCGTTACTTGATGCAAGGCGTATTGGCAACACAGACCTAGTGATCAACGCACTCTTTATAATGACAGAATTTCATGATAAAGATCCTAAAAAACAGCTAGAATATTATTACCAGGCTTATGAGGTTGCACAAAAAAATGGAGACAGCTCCATAGAAATTTACATTTTACACAATGCATTAGAAACGGCAAAACTACTAGGGGATAAAGATGAAATCATCAAAGTTTATTTCGAGCTTGACAAGTCGATAACAGCAGAATGGGAAAAATCAAAAAAGTTTATCAATGATTATGTTGCATACAATGCTGTACAGGACCACAATAAGTTACTAAGCGAAAAAAATGAGCAACGAACCATATGGTTGCTGGTCATTTCATTTTCCTCAGTTATGATTGTACTGGGCATCTATTTAATGATGCTCCATCGGGACCGAAAAGCGAAAGCACAGATAGAATCGCTCAATGATATGGCAAATATGCAAATCATGACTATGGAAGAGGCTAAACACCAAGCTGTAAAGGAAGAGCAACAACGCCTTGGACAAGACCTTCATGATGGCCTTTCATCGTCCATTGCCGCTATCAGACATCAATTAGAAATACTAAAGATGGATACCAAGGATATTGACCTGAAAAGAAAATTGAATATGCTCCAAAAGGAAACGGAAAATGCATATAAAGCTGCCCGAAACAAAAGCCATGAATGGTTCAGTGCTGCTGATGAACAACAAGAACAGTCTTTTGAAAAGCAAATCATATTATTGACAGATAATTCTCTGCCTGATAGCAGATACAACAAAAATATTCACATAGACAATAGCGCATTATCAGGCGTCGAAATGGACACACGAATAGCATTACTCCGCATCATTCAAGAGGCCATCACCAATATTATCAAACATGCCAAAGCTAAAAAGGTGGATATTCTGATTTATGAGGAAGATGATAATTTATTATTAACCATCAATGATGATGGAATAGGCTTAGATGAAAAGAAACCTGACAAGGGAAGATCAACAATAGGCTTGCAGTCCATTCGCCGCCGTGTCCAATATCTTAATGGTGAAATTAAGATAAATTCAAACACCAATGGCACTGAAATAACTGTATCTATCCCATTAAAGTCGCCTGAAAAATTTATAGGATAAATCGAAAACTTTTCTAGCTCCATTTCTGCATGAGAAGTCAGCACCTTATTTCCATTTCATCTAATTAAGGAATTTCATGATGTAGAATGCAGAATTATTTTAAATCAGTAAAAAAGTATCGTTTGCATCTGTATTATTTTATTTTTTTACATTTCTGTAATTAAACCATTAAATATAACCCGTGAAGCAGCTTCACTGAAATCAATACCAGAATAATCTGGATTATATCCAACTATATAAGGGACTGCCATGATATATATCCTTGGGTTAGCCAATCCGTTACGATCGATGACCTGAAAACTGTCATTGATCGTAACCCCAGGTACAATCATAAAATATTGTCCTTTTTGATCTCTATCCACTATTTCATTCCCTTTTTCCAACTCCTCAGCCCCAATCTCCTCCGAGCGAAACCTGAGTCTGGCCGGACTTACCACCCCTTATCGATCAGCGACTGAAATGGAAAATCTTTAAAAGCCAGCGGCGGCTGACCAACGCAGTCAATAAAGGTTTGATAATACTCTTTAACCTTTTGATCACAATCATCAGTATATACATAGTTTATCCCACCACTATCAACAGGCAAAACCTCACTATCATCCCCAACAGCTACCAACGAAAGTACCCCAGCATCATGAAGTGCCATAGCAGAACTGGTCCCACAGCTCAAAACATTCTGACCAGAAGCCGGCTCAAGTCTTGGTTGGCGCGAGGTGAACCTGGTAAATGGTTATCAGATTACTGTGACTGAAAAAACTCTAAACCATTCTCTACCACGAATGTTTAAATAGGACATCAACAAAAAACAAAAATGGAAAACAACACAGTAAACACAGAAATCTTAAACGATCTGATACAGATCAACAACGACAGAATTACAGGTTATGAAAGAGCAGTTGAAGAATTAAAGGTACAAGACAGCGATCTGAAACCCTTATTTCTACAAATGATCCGTCAAAGCGGCCAGCACAAGGCGACCCTAACACAGGAAGTACAGGTACTGGGGGCTCCTGCAGAGACCGGGACAACCACATCTGGAAAAATATATCGTGCCTGGATGGACGTAAAAGCAATGTTTACAGGTCATGACCGTGAAACTGTTTTAAACAACTGTGAATTCGGTGAAGACGCCGCCCAAAAAGCCTACAAAATGGCTTTAGAGACCGAAGGACTTTCGGGAAACTTAAGAAGCATCATTTCTGAGCAAAAAACTGATTTGAGAAACTCACACGATCAGATTAAGGCACTTAGAGATAGCGTATCTTCATAAGAAGAGAATCACATCAAAGTAGCAATCGTCATCTGCAAAGCCAGGGATTACAGGCTGATTAGTTAGGGCTTAAATCCCTGGTAAAGATGGCGAATTCTATTTCTCCTACACGAAACCCATACTAAAATGCCCTCTTCTGTCATCAAAAGCTATAAATATGAACCTACAAAATGTTTGTTGTACATTACTTTTGTCTCGGGAATTACTTATGTATACAAATCAGTTCCAGTCGATATTGCTAATATGTTGAAAGCCGCGGGGTCAAAAGGCAGGTATTTTAATCATTTCATTAAAGGTCACTATAAATACCGTAAACTAAGGAGTAAAACTTAAGGTTGTCCATCACCACCTGCCACTCCATAAACCTGTCCTGTGGTATAACTGGAATCGCTTGCTGCTAACTGTACATAAATAGAACACAATTCAGCAGGTTGGCCTGGTCTGCCTAAAGGTGTATGGCCACCAAAATTTTTCAACTTCTCCATCGTAGCACCACCACTCACCTGTAAAGGCGTCCATATTGGACCCGGTGCAACACCGTTCACACGAATTCCTTTTGGTCCCAGTTGTTTGGCAAGCGACCTTACATAACTGGTGTTGGCAGCCTTGGTCTGCGCATAATCAAATAATTCGGGTGAAGGATCGGTAGCCTGCACAGAAGTTGTGACAATAATTACAGACCCAGGCTTCAAATGCGGCAAAGCAGCCTTTGTAATCCAAAATGGCGCATAAACATTGGTCTTCATCGTCGAATCAAAATCCTCAGCACTAATGTCCAAAATAGACGGCCGGGTTTGCTGATGAGCTGCATTGTTGATTAAAATATCTAATCCACCTAAGCCTTTCACTGCCTTTTCAACCAGTCGTGTACAGAAGGCTTCTTCGCGTAAATCACCCGGAATAGCCACCGCTTTTCGTCCTTCTTTTTTAATAAGTTCAATAACTTGTTTTGCATCCGGTTCTTCTGCCGGCAGGTAATTAATAGCCACATCAGCTCCTTCCCGTGCATAGGCAATCGCTGCTGCACGTCCCATTCCGGAATCCCCACCGGTGATCAACGCCTTACGCCCAGTCAATCGGCCTGAGCCGACATAACTAATCTCCCCATGATCAGGCATAGGATCCATCTTACAGGCCAGTCCTGGCCAGGGTTGTTTTTGTTTCTTAAAAGGTGGTTTAGGATATTTCTTTGTCGGATCCTCCAATTCAGCAGAAACCGATTTGTCACCAGCTTTATTTTCCTTCTTTTTCATCATCTTATCAATTATGGTTTCAAAACTACTTTCACAAAACCATCTGTTTTCTAGTTAAATAACTTATATCCTGATTTGTAAAACACTACTGCTATCATCATATCATTTATAGTTGAATTATTGGAACAACCTGAAATTGAGATTGTTTAATAATTTTTTAAGTTTAATTTTATTCAAACATTCTTAAACAAAATATCAAACCGAATGTTAATACCAACCGAGAAACGACTGATAGCCAGCGATCAGAAATCTTAACACCTCATTTTAAAAAGTTTAAACAATTATTGAGGCCACTGGTTAATTAGCCGCAGTTGATTATAATATCGCAGTATCAAAAACATATAACTAACGAAAAACTAAAAATTATGGCAACTACAACAAAAGCAGGCACAAAGACCGCTAGCAAATCAAAAACAGGGAAAATGGAAAACTCGGAATTCCACGAATTCTTTGTAGACGAATTAAAAGACATTTACTGGGCAGAAAAGCATCTTTCAAAAGCACTTCCCAAAATGAAAAAAGCAGCAACCAGCCCAGAACTGGCAGCAGCTTTTGATAAACATACTCAGGAAACCAATGATCACATCGCTATGCTGGAACAAGTGTTTCAATTATTAGAGGAGAAACCTCAGGCTAAAAAATGCAATGCCATGGAGGGCCTGTTAAAAGAAGCAGACAGTATTATTGAAGATACGGATGCAGGCACACTAATCCGTGACGCGGGACTTATCCTGGCCGCCCAAAAAGTAGAACATTACGAAATTGCCACTTATGGAACACTGGTAGTTTTCGCACAAAACATGGGGCATAACGATGTTGCGGAACTCTTGCAGTTCACCCTGGACAATGAAAAAGCAACTGATGTGGCATTGACCGAAATCGCGGTTGCTTCTATCAACGACCAGGCAGCAGCAGAATAACCAGGACATTAAATATAGCCTTTAGCTAATTTTGCTAAAGGCTATCCCAAAGCATCTAAATCCTATCCCAATTAACTATTAAAAACATTTACTTATGAAAAACCAATTGAGTAATCAAATTTTAGAACGTCTGGATATCTTCAGTTTGAGTACCACGGGAAAAGAAAACATCGACCAGGGAGAAAGAATTGTCTCCGTACTGGCAGGAAGCTGGTTACTATACAAAAGTTTAAAGAAAATTGGTAAACATCCCTTCCTTGGTCTACAAGGCACTGCTGCTGGCGCACTGATGCTTTACCGTGGAGCTACAGGAGTTTGTCCCCTCTCTCAAAAACTCGGAAAAGACACCACAGATCCCCAGGCCATCAATATTACCGAAGACATCACCGTCAATGCCCCAATAGATAAAGTATATGCCTTCTGGCGCGAGCTATCAAACCTCCCAAAATTTATGGAACATCTGAAAAGCGTGGAGGAAATCAGTGAGAAAGTTTCGCTCTGGACGGCCAATACCCCGGGTGGACTAATAGATTTAAACTGGAATGCTGAAATTACCAGAGAAGAAACAGGAACCTATCTTGGCTGGCAATCCCTGGAAGGATCAATGATAGACAACGCAGGCAAAATAGAATTCCGCGAAACATTAAACGGCACAGGAACTGAACTGCACATAGAAATCGACTACTTTCCACCAGCTGGCAGTGTTGGCAGAGGCATAGCATCTTTATTTAATGGAATATTCGAGCGAATGATCCGGGAAGATATCCAGCGCTTTAAGACCTACGCGGAGGAAACTGATTTTAAACAATACGCAGGCTTATCCGTATAATTTATGAAACCAGTCCTCACTGATTTAGCAGAGCTATACCTTCAGCAACTCAACGGGTTTCTTACCTCAGAAAAGAAATACGGTAAGGTTATAGAAAAACTAACTGCAGCAGTATTTACGGATGAACTTAAAAAAGCGCTGGCATTAACCTCGGCTGATCTACCACAACAAAAGGAACGCATCAAACAATGCCTGGCTTTATTAAACCGTAAAGCAACTGGTGCTACTGGTAATACTGATCTACCTTTACTGGAGCAAATTATGCTAAACAAAGTAACCGCAAAACCGTCAGTACTCAATGATATTAAAATACTGCACGCCAGCGAGCAAATATTCCAGACTAAAGTAATAGCCTATCAAATCGTACTGGGTGTGATCCGAAAGGCAGCCTAAAAATCTGGTCAGCCCCTTGAATAAAGGGGCTGACTAGTATTTGGTCAAATAAGAACAATCACCTGCAACACTGCTTAGCAGTAGTAAACGTAAACCTATCATCCTGGGGAACACTGAGATTAGGAGATTGGCTTGGGAACATACCTCCAAAGCGGGCACTTCATTTCAGCCACATTTGAAAACTTAGAAAGCGAATTTCTGCAAATGGCCTTATATGTCGTATTGACAATATCCCTGCGCGAGATTGAATCTGCAAAATCAAAGCAACTCGATAAAGCTGAAGAGGTGGACAGGAAGCCCAAAGGCAGAATTCTGGTTTGAAACCTTCCAGAATAAAACGCCATGTCAAGCTATTGAAAACTATCCTATTCCAGCAAAATCAGGCACAAATATTGTACTGCTGATGGTCTACCATGAAAGCAAGATTATTCAAGAAAAAATTACCTCAAGTCCTAGACTATGCACTGGCCATAGTGATCAGCTCGGTACCCGGTTTTGCCGAAGCAGATAGCTCGACAAAGGCACTTTATCAATCCATTACTAAAGAAATGCTTGCCCAGGAATTGAAATCCAAAGGTCGGTTTGCAGGCAGCACCATAAAACTAATCAGGAAAAAGGCTAAACAAAGCAGGCTCAAAGCCAGCGCTTAGTAAAGAGCTATAGTTCCAGCAAACAAATTGACCAGGTCAATAAAGCAGCAGACAGGCATACCCCACAATCCAACATCAGTTTTACTTTACTGGCCATTGAAGAGAATCTGATCGAAATTGAAACCGCTCAGGGCGAATGGGTAACAGGCAATCGCTCCATGAGCCAGATCTTAAAAGCCATGTTCTACTTCTATCTCTTCAAGTGAAACCTCTAATAAAAACCGTTCCTAAAATCATTTGTTAAATTAAATATCACTAACAAGCATCAATGTTTTTTTATATTTTCGCCTTTAACATTACCTATTGTTGAAACAAATGAAACCTGATTTTACCTGCCTATACTTTCTGGAAAACCAAACACATGCCGTCATTGAAATCAAACGCTATGACCTGGATGAAAAAGCTGATATTGCTGATGTTTACCTATGGTTAATCCTCGAAAAACAATCCGGAAATGTTCAAAAGTTAGTCTTCCGTTCTATGGATTCTTCAGGGGAAATACAGGAACGATACTTTGATCAGGGCTACCTCAAGTTCAATAGCAAAACAGGCACTTATATAGAAAAATTCAACTCCGGACAGCATCAACTGAATAACAAAACCGGACAATCCTTTTCGACTGAGATAACTGAAGCACTAACCAATTATCTTAGGGCCTGATGTTTGAGACCATTTATCTTGAAAACAAAAAAGCATTGGTCCATTCATATCGTGGGAAAGGATAAAATCGAAATCAAAAGAAAAGTAAACTAAAGGTTTGTTTATTTTTTTAAATATTTTCTTTTACAAAACCATATTCATACCTTTCGTGCCTAATAAATTATCACGTCTGGTGAGTCTAGATTAAACCCTTAACCTGTCATTCAACATGTCATTTAACTTGCACAAATTGCTACAAAAACAAAAAAAAAACATCCTTGAACTTTGGATGAAAAACCAACTCGCAGATGAAGGTCTTCGTGAAGATCTGATCAGCAATGAAGACCTAAGAGGTCAATCTGAAGAACTCATCTCCTCATTAGTTAATAACTTGACTTCTAACGACATGGAAGATCTGGATGGCGACAACTGGAATCCTGTGATTGAAATACTTGGGGGAATTGCCATTACAAGGGCAAGACAGGGATTCAGTCCTAGAGAAACTGGGCGGTTTGTTTTCTCCCTGAAAGATGCACTTTTGTCTATCTTACAAAAAGAGATCTCAGATCCTAAAGTACTGTTTGAAGAATCCAGCAAGATCAGCCGTGTAATGGACAACCTGAGCATCATTACATTTGAGACATTTATCAAAGGTCGTGAAGAAGTAATCCTCAGACAAACAGATGAAATTGCCGAAATATCTACCCCAGTCATCCGCGTTTGGGACGGTATACTTGCCCTACCCATCATCGGAACTCTGGACAGTTCCAGAACGCAAATCGTAATGGAGAACCTTCTTCAGGAGATCGTAGAAACAGGCTCAAGCATCGCCATCCTGGATATATCAGGTGTCCCTGCAGTCGATTCATTAGTTGCGCAACATTTAATTAAAACAGTAAGTGCAACCAGGTTAATGGGCGCAGAATGCATCATTAGCGGCATCAGACCAGAAATCGCGCAAACTGTGGTACATCTTGGTATTGATCTATCCAACATCATCACCAAAGCAAGTTTGGCAACAGCCCTTGCGTATGCATTTAAAGTGCTCAAACTGGAAGTTAAAAGAACAACAATCGCTAAAAACTAAAATATATCGCCATGGATAAAATTCCTATTCTTAGGATGGGAAACTTCTTGCTGGTTACCATACAAGTAGACCTTTACGACCGGCTTGCACTGAACCTGGAAGCAGATTTGGTACAAATGGTTAGCAAAACCAATGCAAGAGGTGTTTTAATTGATATTTCGGCTGTTTCTATAGTGGACTCTTTCATGGGACGCATCATCGGGAATATCGCAAGTATGTCAAAAATTATGGATGCTGAAACCGTAGTGGTCGGCATGCAACCTGCTGTAGCCATCACACTGATTGAACTAGGACTTCCCTTAAAAGGCGTCCATACTGCATTGAATGTGGAACGTGGCATGGATCTTCTTAAATCTATGATCGGTACCACCGAAGAAGAACCTGAAGAAGAAGACGATGATTATCTCACTGAGTAAGGATAATATCCAGGTCGTAAAAGAGCAGGATGTCGTGTTATTGCGGAATCGTGTAAAAGAAGTCGCAGTTAAGATCAAAATGGGCCTTGTGAACCAAACCAAACTGATTACTGCTGCCAGCGAACTGCTGCGTAATATGTTAAGATATGGCGGAGGTGGCTTCTGTCTTATTGAAATTGTTTCAAAAGGCCGCGACAACGGCGTCAGACTTACGTTCACCGATAAAGGTCCCGGCATTTCAGATCTTTCGCTTGCCATGAAAGACGGTTACTCAACAGGAAGAAGCCTGGGACTTGGTCTTCCGGGCGCTAAACGACTCGTCAATGAATTTGATTTAAAAAGTAAAGTAGGAGAAGGAACGATAGTGATGATTTTAAAATGGGCCAATGGTTGATGCAACACATACCAGCTTCCCGGCAAATGACAGGAGCTATTTTTCTTTACTCAAAAAAGATATACACCGCCTGGCTGAAACTGCAGGCCTAACCAAACTGCGTATTTCAGAACTGGACATTATTGTAGCAGAACTGACGAGCAACCTCTTCAAATACGGAGAAAGTGGGGAAATCCTGTTTGGTACATTTCAAAACGGGGAGGCGCCTTATATTGAACTCATTTGTATCGATTCAGGCCCGGGAATGCACAACCCATCCAGAATGCTTGTCGACGGTGTGTCCACAGGTAACACTATGGGACATGGTTTGGGCAGCATTAAACGACTATCCGATACTTTCGACATTTATTCCCAAGTCGGATGGGGAACAATCATACTCAGCCGAATCTACGTCAAAGGCAAACCACAAAAAAAGGAACCAGTGACCATCCGTCCACTTGTCCTTTCAAAACCTGGAGAAACTACCAGTGGTGACGGTATCGCCTATAAACTGACCAAAGACGGGATCAAGCTGATGCTATGCGACGGACTCGGTCATGGACCTGAAGCCAATAAAGCCATTAATGAAGCAGCAGCCTCATTCCGCGTATTCCCCGACATCAGCCCAACGGAAACCTTAAGATTCATCCATAATTCTATTAAAAAAACGCGAGGTATGGTGGCAAATGTTGTCCATTACGATTTTAAAGCGAAACGATGGACCTCAGCGGGTATCGGAAACATAGCCGCAAGATGGCTAGGTCCAGGTACCAGCAAAAATCACATGAGCTACAACGGAATAGTCGGACACAACATACCCGGCAGCATGAACGATCAGCAATATAGCAGTGAAGAGTACAACCAGTTGATCTTATGCTCAGATGGAATCAAAACCCGCTGGGAAATGAATAAATATCCAATGATCCAAAAATGTGACCCTGCAATTTTTTGCGCAGCACTTTATAAAGACCAGGCACGCAGAACAGATGACATGTCCATCATTATCATTAAAATCAACTAAGAGATGACCGAGATTATAACCATATCGCTTGAAAACGAAATGGACCTGGTACTGGCCCATAAAAGATCCATGAAAGCCGCCGAAAAACTCGGCCTCACCATCGCTACACAGACCACTTTTGCAACCGCCGTATCAGAAGTCGCCCGAACTGTCATAGATTATACCAACAACGGCCTGTTGAACATTTATATCGACGGTGCCATCCCCCGCTTCAGTCTGATGGCCCAAATTATCTTCAGCAGCGAAGCCAGATTAACCAAATCGGACGA
Source organism: Pedobacter sp. (assembly GCF_041645105.1). Lineage (GTDB taxonomy): Bacteria > Bacteroidota > Bacteroidia > Sphingobacteriales > Sphingobacteriaceae > Pedobacter. The sequence continues at coordinate 120,916 of NZ_JBAZQQ010000008.1, read as the reverse complement.
AGGGTTTTACTACGCTCAAAAACTGGTTCCGGAATTTGAAATGAATACCTCCGGTACAGATCATTTAATTACCATGCGTATCGGTCTTCCCCGATTCCTCAAACTGGATCAGCTGAAAATCAATTTAATCAAAACGTTTTTTGAAACAGAAGAACCCATCAACGCATATGAACAAATCAAACACAAAAACAGCGTACTCCATAAAATCACAGGGGAACAAGAAATAGAAATTAAACGGGAAAGAGAAATCAACGAAAAGAAAAACGAATTTATCTCCATTGCCAGTCACGAAATCAAAACCCCGATCACCATCGTCAAAGCCTACGCGCAAATGCTCAAAATGCTGCGATCTGAATGCAGCGAAAAAGCCAATGAAATCATAGACAGGCTAAACGGGCAAACCAATAAACTAAGCTATTTAGCCAATCAACTCATGGACGTTTCCAAAGTTGAAAACGGTAAGCTACAGTACAACTTTGAACCAACTAAAATTAATCAATTTGTAGCTGAGGTGCTATCTGTACTTAAACATGTTTATCCGGGAAATGAATTGGAGTGGAGCAGTTGCGACGAAACTGAAGTCAATCTCGATAAACTACGCATGGAACAGGTACTGACCAATCTGATCGGAAATGCATCCAAGTATTCCACACCAAATTCAGTCATAAAAATCACAGGCACCATAGCCCAGGAACAGATCATAATTGCTGTCATTGATAAGGGAGTCGGCATGTCCACAGAAAATGTTGAGCGCATATTTGAGAAATTCTACCGGAATAAAGAAATCACAGACAGCCACCCGGGACTCGGGATGGGGCTGTACATCACCTCAAAAATTATCAATGACCACGGTGGAAAGATTTGGGTTGAAAGTGAACAAGGAAATGGCTCAGCCTTCCATTTCACCATTCCCCTGTTTACACCATCCAAAAACTAATCCATTTAATAACTAAGACAAATCACGTGGCACATACAGTTTTTATAGTAGAAGACAACGAAGTTGTCGATAGCATGATGAGAAAATACTTTTGAGAATTTTATCACTATGACATGCTAATCAAATTTTGATAGACTATCCTATTTATGGAATAATCACTAAATTAGACAACATGCAAAACAATCACATCAACTACATCGAGTTTCAGGCAAAAGAACTTGTTTCAATTAAACAATTCTATAGCGCTGCTTTTGGTTGGTCGTTTACCGATTACGGACCGAACTATATTGCATTTTCAGGATGCGGTTTAGATGGAGGATTTTACAAAAGTGATCAGGAAATAAAAAACGGAGTCCTTGTGATCCTTTACCATGAAAACCTTACCGTGGCGAAAGCCAATGTTATCCATGCAGGCGGACAACTATCAAAAGATATTTTCAGCTTCCCAGGAGGAAAAAGATTTCAATTCGTTGATCCATCAGGAAATGAATTGGCAGTGTGGTCAGATCAATAAAAACTCAATTATCGCCTAAAACAAATTAACCAGCTCAATAAAGCAGTAGACAGACATACTGCACAATCCAACATCAGTTTTAACTTACTAGCCATTGAAGAGAATCTGATCGAAATTGAAACTGCTCAGGGCGGTAACAAATCCAATAAGTTCAGTAGAAAGTCCATCAAACTGGAATCTTTTGCATGTTCTTCCATTGTCTATAAGTAAATAAAAGTCCTGAAGGATGAAGAAAGCAAACTCAGGGGGTAACAAATTGTACAATCGATGGATATAAAAAAGAACAGAAACTAAATGAAAAACTTGCATTATAACCTCTTCTTGTTTTTGCTATTTTCGTGTAAACCAATTGTAAATAATTTTTATTCCAGATATACCGTTCCATTCTCCACTCAATTTAAATCTGTGGTCATTAGCTATCATCCCAACGAACATGAGTTGATTACATAAATTATGATAGTGATTATAATATCCTTGGTAAGGTTGATATCGCTTATGATGAAATTGCAGAATCACAATTTTGGAAAGAAAGCCTGCTGATAATGGATAAAATTATAGTCGATGAAATCAGCTAGATTGAGAACCGACCGGTCAAGAAAGCGAAAAATTACGAGGTTTTGCCCAATGGAAAAATAATTAGGAACCAATAATAGAAAGATGATAGACATCGTAAAACATATTAAAAAAGCATAAATTTATAATATAGGAATATACGATACAAATGAAAATATACACTCCCCTGCTCCTTATCCTATTTTCTTTTGGCCAATCCAAGGCACAGCAAAAACTGGTCAAAGACATTGATTTTGACGGAAAGAACGATACCGTTTATGTACATACAGGTGAATCAGTTATTGTGTGCCTTCTTTCCTCCAGACAGTACAAGCCCATAAAAAGCCAGCCCATAGAAATACTGAACCAGCAAAGCGGAGTTAGTGCAACAAAAAACGGCTTTGAGTTTCAAAACCATTGGATGCGTGCCGGATATCACAACCAGTTTCGCTACGATAAAAACACAAAACAGATCCAGCTAATTGGTATGAGCCGTTACGAGTTTGGCCCTGCCAACAACAATGGCAGTGGCGAATCCAGTGTCAATTTACTCACCGGGGATTATATAGGTAACTGGAATTTTTATGATAACCTGGCCAATAATGAAAAAGGAAACCTGGTAAAAATCCCCACTATTAAAACAAAAATGTGGTTTAATAAAACCTACTTAGCTGGCTTTAGCGATAAAGTATATTTTGATTTTTCTAAAAGATGCTCCAAACTCTACTACAAACACAAAGCGATGATGCAGTCAAAATAAAACAGCAATAAACAAAAAACGATATGATATCCACCTATGAACAAACTTGAACAATATTTTGACAGCAACGGAAGTCGGGCTTGGGACACGTTAGTAAATTTGGCAACAGAAACTTATTGGACGAACTCAGAAAGCCAAAAGCTTTTGGAACAAACATTGAAAAACCAAACAGATATCGCCAAAGTGGTATATGCAAGGTTTGGAGAGGCTAGTATGGAATGGGTACACAGAAAAGTTCCCGCTCTTGATAACTTACACTCAAAATACACTTTGAGCAAGGTAAAGATTATGCCATGTTTATCGATATCGGTACAGGTGTAGCCCCCTCCAGAACATTTAAATTAACCCTAAAGAACAACCTGCTTGTCTTGCCGGCAGTGAAGGACCAAAATGATTATTTAGAAATGGAAGTTATCAAAGGAAAGCTGTACTTAAGGTCAAAGCCAGTCCAATGGGATCAAAACGGAAATAGGATAAGCTCAGTTCAAGAACGCCTGGAGCAAAGGGTTTTCAAGCGTATAAAAGGATAAAACAAGATAGAAGTATTTATGACAGGGATTTTATTATCATAAACATTGGTAATGTGCTCATCACATCCCCTATACTGTAAGGCATTGCGCCCAAATATTTTTTTTGGCTCAAATATATGGATATCAATATCACTCTCGTTTCTCCTGAACGATTTCCTGAGCAAGCACGATATCTAAAGCGTCACACTATAGAAAAAGAAAACATATACCTGAATTGGTTGTTCTTTTAAAGGAACAATTTTCATTAATCCCTAAGACTATGGAAAATAAACAAGATAACCACGGAAAAGAGCAAACGCCAAAAAAAACAGTTTATAAAGAAACAGAAGAGCGTATCAATGAAAAACAGCCTGATAGCGGAGAAACCTCATCGGTAGCCGATCTGGGAAGAACGGATTTAATCTCCAGACCAGAGCGAAAACACAAACCACTTGGATCAAGTCATGAACCAGGAACAACCCCTGGAAGTGATTTATAACTATACAACAAAGGCGCTGGTTTTAATAAGCGCCTTTGTTGTATAAATAAATATATTACCCTGATCTTATAAATGTAATTTTGATCATCATGATTTTCAACATAAGAAAAATAGATTTCCCTCACTTACCGCAACACTCCAGACATTATGAAAACACCAGCAAAAGATTACCACCAACAGAAAGCAACGGGAGGCTTACAAACGGTTATTTTAAACCAGCAAGAATGACCAATCCTTTAAGGTCACTAATGATTTCTTGATTTGTTTCCATAGTATATTTACATATGTCCAAGAATAACTCCTGGCTCTTCATTTAAACACTGCTACAGCTATTGAGTATACTGGAAAACAATCTTTTTGAAATTTCAACCTTATTTATCTTCCACTTTGGCAGGACTAATTCCCAAAACATCATCACCGTTATTTGCATTGGTAATGTTCAGTTTTTTTCCAATAGCTATAGCAGTTTGGTAATGATCCTGGATAATCGGAAGCGTTTTGACAGCAAAAGCCCTCAATCCAGCATCCTCAAGACGGGTACCAGATGTAAATAATTCAACCGTTTTTTGATGATTATTAATCATCATGCGCATATACTGCAAATCAAAAGCCCGCTCCTCAAGGCTGTTTAGTTTAGCCAGGTGAGCAGCCAGTTCATCCGGTAAGGAAGTGCCCAGACCAATCCCCTTTCCCTCTGCAATTCTTTTTAGTTCCGCATTAGCGGCACGATGATCTTTCAACATTTGCTCAGCAAAATCCTTAACCAATTTATTCTTACTTCGTTTAATGGCTATACCTGCAGCCTCAGCCTCCATCATTCCTCCATTGGCCGCACTTAAGATGAAAACTTTACCGTCACCATTAAGATCAACGTCTGCAGTTAGCGCTTGCGCCCTGTCGGAAGTGTCACTCAAAGAATCAACCATCTCCTTTGCAGTCTCATCCCGACCATTACGATCGGCATTATTACAGGCCAGAAGCCCGCTGGTAAAGCAAATAACTAATAAACATATCCAATGATTTTTCATAATTCAGTATTTTAAATAGTTAACATTTTATACGTTTCAATTCAGCCGGTAATTAGCCAAGCCCTGGAATATCGATCCTAATGTGATCTCCACCTGTCGCTTTCGCTGCACCAGATTACCAGTTTCGTCAGTAAGAAAGAAATCCGACATTCCACCACCAGCAATTTCTGTCCACCGATTCACATCCAACAATTATTTGTTTCCATTATCTATTCTGTTAGGCGCATAAAAACTTGTTACCTCAAAATCTATCAGATAAAAAATAAGCTTGCGATAGGACTGCCAGAGAATAACCACTTACTTGGGAAAATGTTTCAATAATTTAAAGAAACATTAAACAAAAAATCAGCAAATCACATTATATGGTGTAGCTTCCCAGTGAAGTAATCACGCACATTTGGCAAATAATAAATGCAAAAAAATTGATAATCTTTCATATCTCGAAACCAAGAATCCCTCGGAAACTTAATCATGAAAGAATCAACAAATACAGCAGTCAAACTGGGTTTGTAAGAAAGAAAAATTGAAGAAGAAAGCTACAGCACATAACCTTCATCTTTTAACAATACTCCGATAATTTACCTGATATCCTCATCATCCTCAAGCACATGAATTCTTTTGATCATAATAAATTGGTTTTTTGTCGTTAATCCTGGCTATGAACAAGCAACAAAACTACATTTGTCTGTTCATTTCTCAGTTGTTTAATTCCAGCAGATATTTATCGATATATTGTTGTTTTTCTTTTGATTTGTATTGTTGTATATAACGCGGATGATCTAAAACAGTCAATTTATTGAACAAGTTTGCTTCCTTATTCAATATTTCAATGAACCTGGCATTTTTCCTCCCCAAAATAAAAACCTCATCGGTCTCCAATCCCAGACTGATGTGTTTTTCCAAACAAGTGATCATAAAACTTTTCACCATCTGAAAAAGCGTCCGATCATCATAGTAATTTGCATTCAGCCATTTACCTTCTTTTGTCTGTCTTACAATGGCAAGCGGAAAGGGTGAATTGATATAAAACCGCTTGTAAAAATCGACTGGGCCACCAAATGTGTTGATCATATCATATATAAATACAGATGAAGGTTCATGTGTATAAGCAGACTTCATTTCAATACCACAAACACTTTTCAGCCTCTTTGTATCAGTAAAGGGAACACCCGTTACCCCAGCCCCATGTCTACTTGGATTGATACCGATCACAAATTTTCTGGGACTGCTGTCATTATAATACTTATAATAAAACTGCTTCATTACATTTATCGTTTCAGGATTGTCCAAATAGGGATTTATCACCCCGAAATCTGGAGGCAATGCTCCAGAGTAAGCTAAATGGAAATTGAAGTCAATTATTTTTTCCGCAAAAGTTCTTAACATAGATTTTTTGTTGTTTACGCCTGTGTTATTTAGATGACATCATTTAAGATAATTGCTGATGTACAATAGCCAAAAGGCGTGTTAAATCAAAAGGCTTTGAAATAAACCCATCCGCGGCACAATGTTTAGTGATCTGTTCTAATCGTGCATGTGCGGACATCATCAGAACAGGCAAATGTTCAGACCGTCGGTCATTTTTGATTTCAGCGCATAACTCTTCGCCATTTCCATCAGGTAACATTACGTCCATCAACAACAAATCCGGCAGTTCACGAGCAATTGCAATGCGAAAAGTAACGGCAGAGTTAAACAATGTTGTCTCAAATCCTTCCTCGTTCAATATCAATTGTAAAATATATCCTATATCCGGGTCATCTTCCAAAATCCATATATTTCCTTCATCGCTACCCTTGGGAATTGTAGTGGTTTCCTCCATATGTTGTAATAATTAAGTACCAATTGCACACCAAAATTTTCTTTAGTATCCAATAAGTGTTAAAATTTTTATTATTTTACATAACTATCCCCAGATAGATCAGATGATTATCCGATACAGTAAGATTATCTAGGTATCTGTCTTCCAATTTCCTGCACCATATCCTCAGCCAGCAGAATGTCCTGATGACCAGAAGTTTCGTCATATTCATAAACCGGAAACCCGCCCGGCTGCAACTCATCAGCAGTTAAAGCCCGCCACGTTTCACCATCACTGCCTAAGAAAATCTCACCTATCAGAGCACCATGGTATACAATTTTGTAAGTACCGGATTCCTGCGGGTGAATGTTCAGGTCAATCTGCTCGCCGCCGGCATTGATAATGATATTAAAAGGATCCATAATCATTAATTTAAACAGGTTTATTATTAAAATAATCTTCCAGCTGCTCCCCAAGCTGCGTTGACAGCGCTTTGACAGCCATGTCCATCTTTTTTAAGTTTAACTATCCATAGGATGATGATTAGAACCAGGATTCGTTCCATCCAGTTCTCCAAGTCCCTCAGCTCCTCGCTCAGTGCCTTGCTCATCCTGCATATCAGCTGATTGATCATCTTGCCGCTGATCAACAGCATTATCACTATCTTCCTGCTTTTTCCCTGACACAAATCCAGGATCTACAGCACTATTTTCAAACTCAGCGTCTTTATTAATGATCGCCGACTGATCCGGATCTTCCGGCAATTCTTCAGCTATATTCTTCATGATCTATTGATTGAATTGTAAAACTATTTCCACGCATCTGTTGCTTTCCCAACCGGTAAAATACGCTTGGTCCCTCCCAGAGGTTTAAAGTCAACGTAAATTCAACACATTGTTAAACAGATTGTTTCACAAAAATTATTTTAATGTCTTATTAAACAAATACTCAATTCCTGCTGTTGTAATCCCCGTAACGGGACAAACCAAAGTTTACCGAACACCTAATCTTTAATAAAAACACCATGCCAGAAGGAACAGTAAAATTTTTTAATGAGTCAAAAGGATTTGGCTTCATTATACCCAGCAACGGAGATCCGGAATTATTTGTACACGCCAGCGCGCTTAGTGCCCCAGTGAGAGAAAACGACCGGGTAAGTTATGAAATTGAAAACGGAAAGAAAGGCGTCAACGCTACTAAAGTAAAAAAGATCTGAGTATGCTGACCGTTATTCAACACCTACCCGACCATATATTGGGAGTCCGCGCAAGCGGGTAGGTCAACAAAGATGACCTTAAAGATGTTTTACTATCAGGACTGGAATCCTTAAGCGAACGTTATAAAGAAATTTATTATCTGCTGGTACTGGAAACAGATGTTCAGAATTTCACAGCCGGAGCCTGATTTCCAGCATATCCAGGCAAGGCCATAAAACCCAGCCTGGATAAAACAAAAAAAACCAGGTAATTAACCTGCCTTTAATGTCAAAAACTCCATGAGGTGCTGTTCAAGCAACTCGGTATTGTAAGTACCACCAGTAGTATGGTCAGTAAGTTCGAGACTATTCTCCCCTACTGTAATCGTGTAAGCATTTCCGTCAATAATTTCCGGGAAACCGATATTCACAATATCAGCCACGTGTGCAAATTCCACAGCCAGGTTGCTACCAAGCTGTTCATTCACGTAAGCAGGAAATTCCGTTTTTAAAAGCTCAAATAAACTTTCAGGGCTTAAGGGTTGTACATTATCAATCGCTATCATAGGTTTTTCCTATAACCTTCCAATAATGGTGCCCCGAAATCATAAACCATCAATTAGACACAACAAGCAGATAAAGCCCATCAGCTTTCAAGATAGTGTACGATTTAGACTAACTATTTCAGCTGGCAGATGTTTACTCTTAATATATCTTTGCTTAGACCACTCAAGCTACAATAAACTCCTTAGAACAATATCTTTAAAATCTTGTAGTGATCGAACTAGGATGAATGGATTGGCTATTATTTACTAGATGATCTGTTCATTTCTTCGAGGTGGTTTGAACTATTTCAATGGGACGAAGCTCCTTAGTAGTTGCCGGATATTGACAAGTGGATAGCCCCTTGACTATCCTTCATTCTTTAGTTAATCTGACAAGCTATCTGTAGAAAATTGTTGTACATTTCTTACTAGCGTCTGCAACCCACCCTCCGCTATTATAAAAAGCTAAAAGACCGGGCTCCCTGGTTCAGCATTTTTTCAAATCGAATCCAGCAATGAGCAGAACCTGAGCAAAAAATGGCTCGTGTTTTGATCGCTTCAAATCAAGTAGCTGTAGCTGGATTGTGTTTTCAGAAAGGAAAACAATCAGCTGCAAAAGAACCAAAATAAACCGGGCACCACATTTAAATGATAAAAAGCAGGTAATTGTGCCCACTGTAAGTAAAATTCCCGGAGGATGAAGAAAGCAAAGTCTGGGGGGTAACAAATTGTACAATCGATGGATATAAAAAAGAACAGCCTTTTAAAATTTCTATAAAATGAAGATCAAGTTCCTGAAAAAAATACCCGCTATTGTTTTGATATCTATATTCATCATTTCCTGTGAGCAGAAAGTAAAACCCAATACAGATCATCCATCCAAAGAAACCATAACAGTAAAAACAGTTGAAGAAACAACTGTCCTTACTTCCAAACCCGCACAAATACAAATTGAAAAAATAAATGCAGAGGCTTTCCAGTCAGCCATACAACAAGAAAAAACAAATAAAAAAACTGAGAAAATCACCGATTTTAAGCTCGTAGTAAAACAATTGGCCGGAGTGGTTGATTTTAAAGAACTGGATGGCTATTTATTAGTGAATAAAATCAATTTCCGCAACGGAACATCTTCGGGAAATAAGGATCAATTAGAGGAGTGCACATTTGTAGCCTATTTTCCTAGCGAAGACATACTATTGCTCGAAGGGGGCCATACTACAGATGTAAGCTTTGATCTGAAAACCGGACAAAAGACCTATGATGCCGGCAATCCTGACCTGGTAATCACCTCCCCCAGTGGAAAATACAGATTGAATAGAGTCTTTGAAGGACAGGAATGTTTTTATCATTTCATCCAGGAAAAGAAAAATGGTTGGTTTCAAAAAGTATTTGAGCTAGATAAAACCTTTAAAAAGAACTTCAATAAATGGCTTTGCATCATTGAAAAGGGATTCTGGACAGACGATAATACCTTTTACTTTAGAGAGGTCATCCAATTCAAAGAGACAGGCAATGTGTATGAATACTATAAAGTCAAGATCACTCATGAACTATAAAAAGAACAGAAACTAAATGAAAAACCTGCATTATACCCTCTTCTTATTTTTGCTCCTTTCGTGTAAACCGAGGGTAAATAATTTTTATCAGGGAAAGGTCATAGACCAGAGCGATAAACCTATTGAAGGTGTGATTGTAACTGAAGAAGACAGTAAAGAGAAACAGACCACAACAGATAAAAAAGGCTATTTTAAATTGGATAGAAGTCCGGATTGGCTGGGAAGATTAATATTTATCAAGGATGGATATCAAACTGACACCATTGCAAGTGTATGGCATCAGGCAGGTGAAACAACTGAATACAACTTTATTGAAACAGACACAACAATCGTCAGGTTAAAAGCGACCAAAGTTAGAGCCTCAATAGTTGTTCCTTCCAACTCTCTGTTCCATTCGATTGAGTCAGTCGGGCTGCCTTTCAAAGACTCTACAAATTTTGATAATTTTAAGGAATCCCGAAAATTGACAAATCAGGAGGCTGGTATTTTAAAACTAAATACCCTATACAGTGGAGTCATGGGATTTTATTCCAGATATACCGTTCCATTCTCCACTCAATTTAAATCTGTGGTCATTAGCTATCATCCCAACGAACATGAGTTGATTACTACACTTATTAATTATGATAGGGATTATCATATTCTTGGTAAGGTTGATATCGCCTATGATGAAATTGCAGAATCACAATTTCGGAAAGAAAGCCTGCTGACAATAGATAAAATTATAGTCGATGAAATCAGCTGGATGGAGAACCGGCCGGTCAAGAAAACGAAAACGTATGAGGTTTTGCCCAATGGAAAAATAATCGGGAACCAATAACAGACAGCGTAATCAAAACCAGCTTAGTAAAACCGGAGCTGGCCACAGTAGAAGTAGGCTATTTTGATATATGAAATATGTAAAAGAAATAAAATCAACCATTATAGGAGCCCATGAACTTGAGGAGCAAGACGGGATGACTTATAAGATTAAAATATTAGGCCGAGGTGAAGAACTCTTTTTTCAAAAAGGTGATGATGCCTTGATTTGTGAAATATCTGCCAGACATGCTGTGATTGATCCCAAGACTATTCGTAGATGGGACAACGGGAAGAAGATTTCTGATGAAGAACGGACCCTTATATTAGAAAAGATCATTGAACTGTACAAGAAAGCATACAAGGATGATTTAGCTGTTTTTAAAAATTAGGCGCTGAACCATAAAAGCTGATGAATCCAAAAACAAATAACTGATCATATGACAACAATTCCCGAAATCGCATCACACGAAAATATAACGGAGCACTACCTTCGGCTAAATATTGAAAAAGATAACCTGCCCTGCGGATCTATTGATTTTATTTCGGAAAAGATCAATTTCAATATCAGTGGTCGATACTTCTTCAAGGGAATGGTGGTTATAGAAGACACCAAATTGGAATATAGCAATGGAAGATTAATTTTTATATTCAAGAACAAAAAGAATTTAGTGTTCAGTTGCAGTTTAGAAGAATTTGAAAAAGTGAGCACGCATATAAAAAGCTATGCAAATGAGGATAGTAACAGGGAATTATTTAATAACTAACAGATACAAGATTAATGACAAACACAAGAGAAATTAATATTTCCAGGCTTTGGGATTTTGACAAACCTCTATCCATTGAGCCGGACATTGAGCTGCTGTTCAAAAGGCCCCGAATCGATTACCGGGTTAGTGAATATGTTTTTCAATTTATAGATACCGAGATACTACAACCGAATCGGGTTTTACAAAAAGGAAAGCATCATTTTTGTTTGGCTTTTGGTATTTATAACCCTGAAATACACAAATTCCACCAGGAAAACCCTTATCATTCGGATGATTCAAAATTTAGTATATCAAAATATAACAGGAAGGAATATAAGGATACTCAGATAGCTTGTAATTCAACCCTATTCAACGAAAATATCTCGCCTGTAGATTATGCCAAAATTGTGTACGATATGTTTGCATGTTACCTTGTCCAGGAATTCAAAAAAATCACCAAAGAACTAATGGATAGCAAGAAAAACGATTTGGATATAAACTGTATCACAGATTTTGATTTTCCTGCAAAATTTGAAAATCATAAATATATCTCCGATAATACTTCTATTGAATTTACGCAAAACGACGGGCAAACCATAAAAAAAAATGAGCCCATTGTAATTGCTGATATCTACAAAAACAGATATGCCCAATAAATGGAAAAACAGAAACAAAATATAAATTCTCCAAAACAGTTCTAAAAACAGGTCCTTTGGAGGAATACGGCTACCAATACCATATCGTCCGTTTGGCAGAAAATAATAAAATTGTTGTGTCCGGGCAGCTCAAAAAAATATTGGAGGATAATAAAATAAACAGCATCGGTTTTAAGAAAGGATAAGAAAAAGTTTATACCCAAAACATCATTGACTATGAATTTTTATTTAATAAGAAATAGAAAAGCTCCATGGGGAGATTACGGAAATATTCTTTTGTATGGATTTATTTCCAAAGAAAGTGATCAAATAAGTATAGAACGGATAGGGCCATTTTTACCGTCTGCTTACTCCTATAATAAATATATTGCTGTTGTTGATTCAGTAAAACAAGCCTTGGAAAAATATGAGCTTAAAGGCCTGAATTTCTCGAAGGGTAAAAAGAAAAAAATAATACCTCTTGACTGGCAGGATTGGGCAATAGCAGAACAAATACCTCATAAGCCTAAATCTGGTGAACCCGAAGACTTCATATTGAAAGGAAAGCACGACGAACTACTTGCCAAGGAAATGGATGAAATTTGGATCGTTTCTCCAACAGACACAGCAAAAGGAGTCATTGACAAAGCTAAAAAAGTTCCTGATGAATATAACCATATCACTTTAGATCTGGCCAGCTGGAATGGGAATGATGTATTCAGAACACCACAATTAGGACATATTTTTTGTACAGAAAATTTTAAAGTTGCTATTGAGCATGCACCTGATTCACATTTGACCTTTGTTCCTATCCTTACAGTTTAATTGTACTAAAAACATTCCTTTCACAGCATGTCCAGTACCCGATATAAAACGCATTTGAAATCCAGTTTTGAATCATATGCATTGATAAAAAAGAAGATTTTAAAGAGAATTTGATGTTTAATCATTAAGTAGTTTCGAAAATAGAATAACAATGAGAAATTTAATCACCTTACTTTTGGCAACAGCCTTTCTTTTTCATTCTTGTACCAATAAGGATAAACATCCTGATGTTTTAACCCTGGAAAAACTAATTGAAAACGGAGAGGTTATTTTCATCGAGAAAAAAGATTCAGTTTCACTATTTCCTTTCATCACGTTTTTAAGCGACTCGGTCTATCTAACGCAAATGCCTCATCATAATTACTCCGAAACTAAAAATCCAGGCAGTAATGAAAAAACGGCGACTGAGGTGAGCATAAAAAACAGCTTTGCGCTTAAAAATGTATTTAACGACAAAACGTATCATTCAGAAACGTTAGATTCAAAATCATCGTTGTCGATAAACGAAAATAATGACCTAATAATCAATGATATCATGTTTTTAGCACCTGATTACAACTCAAAAATAAAAGCTGACACTACTGCAGCGAGGAACATTGCGGATGTAAAAATGGATGAAAAATTAAAAAAACTGAATGAGTTTGATGAAAGCATAATTTACAAATGGACAAATACCGGCAGGCTTGGAACCATGCACGAAATGTTTTACTACCAGTTTGGTGGAAAGAAGTTTAAGTCTACATCCGAGTGTTACTTAATTACAGAAAACGGAAATTATTTCTATAATGGGAAGTTGGGAATACTTCAAATAAAATAGATAATACAACCCTTATTTAATTCGATAAGATGAACACACGATCCATATTAATTTTGATAACCATATTTCTTTTCACGGCCTGCAACAGCCAGAATGAAAAGGAAACTACAAAAACATCACTAACAACGACAGGCACTGCGAAAGACAGTAGTCATACACAAACAGACAAAGAAATTTCCAATGTTGAGACAAACTTACCGGGAAGTCTTATTGAACGGAATCTTCCAATAACAGACAGTACCACTTTCGACAATTTTGAAAAATTTGGGATGCGTGACAAGGGTTTTCTGAAAAGGATCAAGTTCGACCCCAGACGTAAGGATGCAACAAATTTCAGGTTAAACTACAAAATACCTTTCTCCGAAAACTTTACCTCGGTTGTGCTTACTTATAAGGGCGGTGAAAACGAACTGTTCACAATATTGCTTACTGTAGACAAGAACGACAAAATAATTGATAAACTGGAAATTGCCTACGATGAAATTGCGGAATCCGCATTCGGGAAAACGAGCAAAATAGAGAAAGACAAAATAGTGGTAACCAGTTCAAATTGGATGAATGCAGAAAAGCCAATTTTTAAAGACGAAACCTACGTTTTAGACAAAACCGGGAAGTTTGAAAAAATGAAAAACTAATTTTATGACAGAACTCACTAACGACATTGAACTAGAATTATTGAAAGCTATGGACAACTACAAAACCATTGCTCAATTGCTTATAGACAAGTTAATTGCTGAAACAGACGAACCTGAAAAAGCTGAAATTGAAGTAGGACATTATTATGAGATACAAAATGCAGATTTATTGAATAGACAAGAAAATCTATCTGACACTTGGTGGTTTGATGTTCACGGTGAACATTGTATGTTTAAGAATTTGACAACAGGACAAATTCTTGAGGTTTCACTTGGAGACAAAGAAAGTATTGTTAACCTTGACCCTTATTTTTTCTATAATTTCCTCGAAACAACAGCCAATTTGAAACATTTGACAAAATATTTCAAAAATCCGTTTAGTGACACATTGAACTTTTTTGAGAAACTAGAAAAAGAACAAAAAATGGTTAATGTTTATGGTGTGAATTTCAAAAAAAAAACAGCCTATGAAACTTGATAAATTAAAACATACAGCAAAAGAATTGGGAATATTAAACAGTGTCGAGCTGAACAATAATGTACAAGAACTTAAGAATATCCGATAGTGCGGACTTTTAATAGATAAAGCCACGGAAGGCAAATCTACGACATCCGGGAATTTTATAAACAACTAAAAGCAAAAAGCAATAATATTATGGAATATATTGAATTCAATAAAACAAGTGAGAGCAACTCACTTTTACCAAGAATTGGAGGCAAATCATTTATTTCTAGTGATTATTGGCCAAAAGACGGTTCAGAGAATCCTATGACATTAATATTGAGTCTACCATCAGAGATTGTATCTAAAGTCTTGAAAATTGATTTAGAGAAAAATACTTTTTTTTCCATTTTTAGTACATACAGTAAAGAAAAAGGAGATTATTTTTTAGATAAGGTTATTTATAATGTTGATGATGCAGATGAATTAGATATTATAAAAGAAAATACAAAAATTATTTTTCATAGAAAGGAAAATGATTCCATAAACCTCTCAAAGTACGAAATACCAGCTTACGAAATTACAGTTGCTGATGGTACAGATAAAGAAACTTTTTTGGGAGGAGAACCCAAGTTTTTACAGGAAGAACTAGCTTTTGAAGAATTTGATTTTTTTATGCAATTCTATGGAGGCAATTTCCCAAGCGGGTATAAAAATATACTTTTTTTGGCAGATGCCATAGGGTATATTTTTATCGAAAAAAATATACAAATTAATAAATCTTGTGGATTATATTTTGGGCAATCCACATAATTTTCATAGTGGTGCGTGTCTTTCGCCGTTGCTGGTGTTATCACCAATTAGCTGTTCGCAATGTTCCGTTAGAGCATCCCAAATCCCGATTGCGCAGGTGTGTAGTTCCTACAAAATACAAATCCGCGACATCGGGGATAAAGTAGTCCGTGTTAATGTTAGAAGATTAGCACACCATCAATTAAATTTAAATATGGGATTTTTAGATAATTTATTTGGACAAAAGATCATCTTGACACCGGAAATGAAGAGCATTGCTGAAAAAATGATTGGAAATAATTGGTTTGAAAACTGTGGTGTCAGCTCAGCTTTCGATACACAATATAGAATAGAATTAGTACATACTATAGACGAAGCTGAAAAGAAACTTGCATATAAAAGGGATGTTAGCGGTTTTGTAACTTTAGACAATTTGCTAATTGAAGCCGGTCGCCGCAAGCAACTTTTCCTCTCATTAAATCATAAGAATGAAATTGAGAATACATGGAATAAGTTAACCGACACCATTGTTAAAGCGTATATATCAAATAATAAACTTGATATTGATAAAATACAGCAAAAATTTAATTCTAAATTTGGAGTACAAGTTGATTTATACTTAAGAAGAATCTTTGTTGAGACTTTAAACGAATTGTACTTTAAAAGCTATATAGAAAATTTTCCGATCTTTTTTTCTGATATAGCTAACATTTATTTTAAGGGAAATGTAGTTGTAGGCTGGTTAGGCAAGTTTGGTTCGCATGAAAACCAGGTAAAAGAAATCTTCCCAATTTCTCCCAATGATGGTATTTTGAATGTTTGGTAACTTCTCCTTACCAGAACCAGGCAAGATTTTTTGGTATAAGTGAAATTTTAAAAGAATGACCCCATAACTCCTATTATATGTTAAGAATTTCAACCTTATTTATGGTATTGCTGTTGCTTTCATGCCAGAGACCTTCTGGTCATAAATCGCAACCAACAAGTACATCTGACACAACAAATAAAACTATGACCAGGGATAACAAAGAAATGTCCTGCGACGGGCTCCTGTCAGCCATCGTAAAATCCAGCAATGCAGTTGCACTGAAATATTTTAGCGATACCCTTGTAAAAGTCCGTCTTGAATACCTGACTGCTGAAAAAGCAAGAATTAAATTGTATGTACTCAGTGATATTTCGGACGATCCGGCCCATAAAAAGCTAACTGAAAATGCCGTAGGCTGGTTAGAACTCAACAGGCAAACCAAGCGCTTGACAGACATTACCAATGACCCCGATAAACCATTGGTTTTACAATATGATACCACCCTTTTGCAAAAGCATGATCTATATACATTGTGTGGCACTCAAACAGCTATTGCCAAACCTGGAACAGGTTATGAACAAAGAGATGTGATGCAGGAAGCAGATATCAGATTTAATGGTAAGCTGAAACGCTTTTTTACCATGGCTGAGTTTAAAAAAGTATTTGGGAAACCCGACAGCATACAGTTGCTGAAAGATGAAACGCCATGTGTTACCATCTTTGGCACCGAAGCCCCAGATGATAAATACCTGTACAAAGATGGTTCCTGCTTTGAAACCAGTAAGGACAGTGTGGCTGTTGCTGAATTTCGGTTTCAAAGCGGAAATTTTATCACCTATAAAGGTATCCGGATAGATGCCAATACGACCATGAATGATTTCAAACAATTGTTTCCAACCGCTGTAAGCGGGAGGCTGGGTATGGACAAAGAAGGAAAACTGTGGGTTATTCAATTAAGAGAGGATAGCGAGGGAATTTCTGACGGGCATATCAAAATATTTTTCAGGGATGAGAAAGTATCTTTTATGCACTGGTGGCTTCCCTGCTAGAAACTATTCGTTATAATTCTTTTAAAAAAAACAAAAATGATAGATATCGTAAAACACATTAAAAAACACACGGAAAGCTTACAAAAGGGCTTTAATAATCTCTCCGTAGAACAAGTCAAGCAATTAAAGCTAATGGCGCTGGTTTTCTATTTTAAATTACCTCGATGGCAAATGGTGATCGAGCAGAATATAAAATCTCCTATTGACAAAGAAAAGCTGATAGACGATATTATTAATGAATCAACAACCAACTATCAGGAAATTATGGAAAAAAGCACTGCTGAAGTAGACGAATATGCGGATGACTATGAAGAACTGGAACAGATATCAATTTTCATATTGGATGCTTTTGATAATGCTGTGGCTGACAACAAAAAAAAGGCAAGCGTAGTTGCGCTGTTTCTTGGTATGATAGACACGCTGGACCATTACGAAAATTTCTCAGAGGAACCGGAGTATTGGAATCAATTATTAGAAAAGGAAGTTGCTTTTCAATCAGAATTGTTAATACAATTACAGTCAAAAGTTCAACTAGATATTTCGATTTATGAAGATCGATACAAAATGGTTGAATTCCCCGATCTGGAAACATAAACCTATAATATAGGAATATTTAAGGTTCATCACTAATTAAGCATATGCATTGAAATGAAACCTGCATAAGCTTACCGCTTAAAACATAATGAATAAGCTTTGCAAGCTTCATAACCATTAAAAAATCAAATTATATACTGATGAAAAAGCAAAATATTCAAAACTCAGATTATTTAAAAAGAGAGAAGAATTTTCTTAGCGCCATTACTTCTGAGGAAACTTTTCAGATAATTATTGGAAATGATGGTAGTAATATCTTGCTATTATGGCAAGATGAGTATTATATGGAAGCCTACTTAGATTCTTGTGAAACGCCAGTAAGATTGAGTAAGGTGGATACCGTGGTTTTTCTAAAATGGCTTAAAGAAAATAAAAAGGAGATGAATTACTATATTACAAAGAACAGATCTGAACAATATTTTGATGATAGCGGTAGCCAGGCTTTGAACGATCTGGTAAATTGGTCGACAGAAACCTACTGGACTAATTCTTAAAGCCAGAAAATTCTGGAACAAACATTAGATAACCAAACAGATATAGCCAAATTGTTGGCAGTAATTTTATGACAGAACTCACTAACGACATTGAGCAAGAATTATTAAAAGCTATGGACAACTACAAAACCATTGCTCAATTGCTTATTGACAAGTTAATTACCGAAACAGACCAACCTGAAAAAGCAAAAATTCAAGCAGGACATTATTTCGAAATACAAAATGCAGATTTATTGAATGGACAAGAAAACCTATCTAACAATTGGTGGTTTGATGTTCACGGCGAACATTGTTTGTTTAAGAATTTGACAACAGGACAAGTTCTTGAGGTTTCACTTGGAGACAAAGAAAGTATTGCTAACCTTGATCCTTATTTCTTCTATAATTTCCTCGAAACGACAGATAATTTGAAACATTTGGCAAAATATTTCAAAAATCCGTTTAGTGACATCTTGAACTTTTTTGAAAAGCTAGAAAAAGAACAAAAAATGATTAATGTTTACGGAGCGAGTTTTAGAAAATTAAACACCGTTATATAAAATTCTAAAGCGGTGTAAGGTTTTATTTTATCTTACTTCATCGGTTTTTAAGGTGCAGTACAGTTTTTAACTTGGTTGTGGGATCTGTTAGCTATTGCTTAATATCAGCTTCAAAGTCTTTAGCGCTTGTTTCCACTTCATTATTGTCGTGAAACAAGCGTTTTTAAAAAAAAATTAATCTAAACATTGAATAATGGTACCCGAAGAAAATGAACAATATAAAAGATTAATGAATACTATCCATGAAACCGATGAGAGGCTAAATACCGACCGGTGGATTTTGGATGAGAAAATTGACCTCAATGATCCAGACTGGCGGAAGCTTGCCATGCAAAAATATGAAGTCTTTTTTCAGCGAAACAAATCGGTTATCATCGATTGTACCCGGTTATTGGTTCAGGAATTCCCCCTCATCCCCGAAGCATATCGAAAAGATGTTCTCCATCAAATCCAGCAGACAGTGACCCTTAAAGACCATCTCACCTTATTAACCAACTGTGATAATGATACAGATTTCAGGGATAATATTATCCTGCACATTCTATTGGATCTGGGTCCAGATAGCAGGGACTGGATACAGTCGTTAAGAGATTGCGTGGAAAAAGGATTTCAACATAAAATAGCTGTCGCAAAGCATCTGAAAGACCTGCTGTTCTTAGCAAATGACGTAGATCATCATGGCATGGGCTCTGCCAGGAAATTAATGGAGGATACACTAAAAAATACGTTTAACATAAATCGGGCAAAATCATCACAACAACCAAACTAATTCAATAATATGGGAAGTTTTTTAGAAGATCAAATGAACAGTAAAAATGTACATCGGGTTACTGACCATGCAGGCAACCGATATGGCATATGTGTGCTATTTAGAGGTGATAATCTACTATTTATGGAAAACGAAAAGGGACTGATCTGTACCATTAACGCAGCACATGGTGCTATCTTTACAAGGTCAATAAAACAGTGGGACAGTACCGGCAAAAAAATGAGTCAGAAAGAACGAACAAGAGTAACTGGTTTGATCGAGAAATATTACAAGGAATTTTACAGTCCTTCTGTTGTTTTAATAGATGATTATTAGTCACCCCTAACCTATTGCTAAATTATGAACAAAGTAATTGTGAGATTAAAAACCAGCTCCATAAAAGATTCGGAAATGTTTTATTGTAAAGAACTGAAGCTTTTTGAGTTTTACCAGGATTACGGTATGGAAACCATTTCATTAATTGCCAAAGACAATTCCAGCTTTATACTTTTGTTGACAACAGGTACGGTTACTGACACAGATGAATACTTGTTTGAACTGGAAGTAGCCAACTGTACTGCTACATTTGATAAGTTAAAGCAAAAAGAATTTGAAACTACAGGGCGCTTATTAAGTACAACAGTCTTTGAATATCCACTGGGTAAAAGTATAGCACTTAAAGACCCTTCAAATAATAAGTTTTTATTATTTGAAGCATATAAACCATAACCTATCAGACTATGAACAGACTTGAACAATACTTTGACAGCAACGGAAGCCAGGCTTGGGATACATTGGTAAATTGGGCAACGGAAACTTATTGGACGAATTCAGAAAGCCAAAAACTTTTGGAACAAACATTGAAGAACCATACCGATATAGCCAAAGTGATGTACGCAAGATTAGGAGAAGAGAGCCTGCAATGGATACACCGCAAAGTTCCAGCTCTTGATGGCCTGAGTCCTTTGGAGTGTCTTGAAACACCCGAACTCATCAAAAGACTAAAAGAAGGGCTTTCCAGAATGGATATTTAATAAGAGATTGACAATAAAACAGGTTTAATTAATAAGAACCGCAAACATAAAGTTTAACTATGGAATTTACTGACCTAATAAAACTTATATACGAAAACGACATTATGAGTTTGGAAAACTTCAAATCAAGTGGTATTGATTTTTGTAAAACTGACAATTACGATAAAAATAATCTGCTAATTGCCTATGCGGGCTATGGTTATGATAACAAATATCAACCCCAAGACCTGATTGACTTCCTGTTAAATTGTGGAATAGCAATCAATCACCAAAAAAATAAACGAGGAAATGAACTTTCCGCACTTCATAAAGCTGTGGCAATGCAGAATTATAAAATAGTTGAACACCTGTTGAAAAGAGAAGCCCAAATTGACATTCAGGAAATAAATGGAAATACACCTTTATGGACTGCAGTAATGAATTATCGCGGTGAAGAAAAACAATTGAAAATCATTAATTTACTAGTAGCAAATCATGCTTCATTTGACATTAAAAATTATCACAGCATTTCTGCCCGTGATGTGATACATACGATTGGTGGTGGAATAGATGCCGGGCATAACAGGAAAGAATGGGATTTGAGACATTTATTGACAAATTAGCTATATAATAATGAAACAACTTGTTATAGTTTTGATGGTGCTGTTAGCCAAAGTCGCTATTGCACAAACACGCCCAATCCCGGAAAACATCAGATCAGCCTTTGAAGGAACCTGGCAATACAAGGAAAAATATTTTACCTTAACTATCAAGATACATTTTGAGCCTGGGAAACCCTATGCCCTGTTTACCGATATTGGTACAGGTGTCGCTCCCTCGAAAACATTTAAAGTTCAATTGAAAGGAAACCTGCTTGTCTTTCCAGCAGTCAGAAATCAAAACGACTATATAGAAATGGAGATCATCAAAGGAAAACTGTACTTCAAGTCGTTACCTGTTCAATGGGATGAAAAAGGGAATAGGATAAAATCAGATCATGACCAGCAGCAACAAAGGATTTTTAAGCGTGTAAAAGAATAAACAACAATTATGACCATTCCCGAATTTAAAGAAAAGCTACAAACCTTACACCAGACGCTCTTCCCCAAAGAACCTTTAGCTAACCAAGAAGTTGAGCAGAATTATTTTGAGGTACTCTCTCCATTTGTAGCATCCCCTAATGATAACGTCTATCCATTTCTTGCCCACTGGGAAGAAAGCGAATCAAGCATCGAATTCATCCTCAACAACCGGCCTGTAGATTTATTTATGGTCAGCAAAGATCACCTATTCGCTGATGATTCTATGGTATACATTAAAATCAAAGCACAATGGGAATCCTATGAATTCAGTTTGACTACACTGCTCCTCACCGAATATGCGCATTGGATAACAGAAAATACTGACAGCAAACTCGAATTTCGTCTTGAGGGATATGCGATGTATGTTCCCATAAAAAAGCACTGGAACCAGTTTTTTAACCCTTTCTCCTATCCCGTTAAATTATGGATAGGAAAAGAATTAAAATCAGTCATCCTGATCCAAAATGAGATCAGTACGCTGAAATGCATCGCAATGGATGCTGAGACTTTACATATAGCTCAAAAGTTGTTGGAAGAACCTTAGTAAATCATTCGAAAACGATTTGATACATTCTTCAAAAATAACAGTATAAAAATTTAGCTAGGTCATTTAAAGAATTTAATGTCGCTGGTAATTAACGTAATCAACCAAGAGAGTTCCAATTTACTTTATTTAGCGGACATTCTGCATTCGCAAAAACATGCTCGTTAAGCCAGCGCCTGAGGAACTCGAAATACAAAAGGAGTTACCTGCTACAGGAAAACTGCCTTTCAATAAATTGTTATTTACTATGCCTGATTCGACAAGAAAAAAATAGCATTATGCCTCTTTATGCTAGTCAACATTCACCTATGCTATTTCAAAATGCCCTCAGCGAATTTCATTGGAAGAAAATATGGATAGGTAAACATGCCCTGACTTAATTCAACACGTTCAAGATCGGCATCGACTAACTGAAACTCCTTGGTGAAATCCTTAGTAAGATAAACATAGGGATAAGGATTTTGAGGATTGAATTGTCCAGGACCAGCAAGCTTATTTTTTGAGAAATCAAGCAATATCGAATAACTTGTGGTTTCAGGATGGATCAGGAATTCGATTGTTTTATTGCTTTCATCAAAGGTAAATGTCAATTTGCTGGAACTGTTGCCAGTAAGATCCAGATTGTAGTTTCCTGATTTATAAATCACACCCCTTTCTAATTCTGCTTCATTCCTGAAAACCAAAAATTGCTCATCTGTACTGCGGCGCAGTATCACAATTTCACCATTTTTAAAAAAATCCGAGTTATATTTAGGGTCAGTCTTCAATTTATCTCTGATGGATTTAACATTACTTAAAGGTGATCCCAGTATTCCAGGGATTAGATCAGTAACTTTCATCACAAAAAAGGGATCTACCACATGGATATCCAAATGAGCTTTCTGCCCGGTGACTTCATCGGTAACAGTCAGTTCCGTACTCCCTTTTTTTAATCCTTTGAGGTGAATATATCCAGCAGGCCATTCCGTAGCTAAAATAGTAGTCTCTATCAGACTCCCATCGCCCGCATTCACAGTATACTTTCGGTTCCCATCCTGGATATATAATTCTATTTCTGATCCTTCTGGTACATAATAGGTGGATTGCGGAAATTTCAGTTCTTTGATTTCCACCTGCTTTTCTTTTTTACAGGATACAGTGATGAGTGAAAAGAAGCTAAAAATTAATATTAAACGTAAATAAGGAAATGAAGAGTAAGGTAAAAGTTTCATGTCTGTTCTGAATTTCAAATCGGTTTTCTATTTTGTAATTGATGTGTTTCAGTGTTTTATAATCAGCCTTTTGGAAGGCTTGATGTCTGATATTCCTCACTTTTTTAAGATAAGTAAGTCTGTGTCCCGAATGATCTGATTGCCATTAAACCAGGCCTGGTCAACGGTAGAACGTAAACAAGGATTAGACGGCATTTTGACTGTAAATGCCAAGGTATCCATTCGCGTGTCTGCAATCTTTAACAATACCGTGTCTTTAACTTTGGCTTGTTTAAGTTCAAACACAAAAACCTGTCGCGTCCCTGAAACGATGGATCTTAACGCTAAGGTATCTGTTTCATTTTTATAGTTGACAGGGTAAATCCTGAGATCGGCAGGCCTATATATCGGAGTACTTTCCAAGAATAAATCTGCACCTGAAGTTTTGTCTACCAGCTGAAAGCCTGCTACTGAGATCACAGGATCACAACCAATAATTTCATCCTCTGGTTGTTTCATGCAGGCTGAAAGTATCAGAATGGCAGTTACGCTTAATAAATATTTGATTGACTTTTTCATCATAATTGGTATTTAGAAATTTATATTCTTTGGTTAACTGGAAAACGGAAACTGCGAATCATTCGCTACAACCGTTATACACTTAAATACTTTTTTCTTCCGGTTGTCATTTGGTAAGCTTTTGTTTTTGACATTTCTTTTATTTGTGTAGTAATTTCTCTTGATAGGTATTTTCTAATATCAGGCTGATTGCATTTTTAATCCTGGACATTCCGTCAGGGGTATTGAGGTCTATTTCACAGACCCGTGTATCGGTTGATTTGGAATGGAGTACCAAATAGTAAATACCTGCAACCAACAATGCCGTTACCGCTCTGAGATCTATATTTTTTCCCTGCAGTTCCGGATCGGACAGGGCAAAAAACTGCTGGCTAAGCAGTTCTCTTTCCTCAGAAACCTCTTTCATTATTTTGGTACTTTCGCTGATCTGCCACAGGATTATTTTCTGCATTTCCTGATCATTGAAAATATGTTCCATCTGGTTATGCAATAGACTTTCCAATATATCTTTTGTGTTTTCCCCTTTGCTGGCTTTAATCAGCTCAGCCGCCTTTCCCGACGCAGCCAACCAATAATCTTTGCCGCGTACATAGGTTTCAATCAGGTTTTCAACGGTACCAAAATAAAGCGTAATCAGCTTCCTGTTTAAACCAGCAGCACGGGAAATGTTGGTTGCCGTTAATCCTGTGTATCCTTTTGTCTTAATAATCGTTCCTACAGCATCAATAAGTTTTTGGATTGATCGCCCCTTGTCATTGGATGCTCCCTGATATGTCTTTCTAGGCATTTCACTCATATAAATTATTCAAATATATAATTTTCTCACATACGAGAAAATTGTAATCCAATTTAACTATCCAACCTAAATCACAAATATCTGTTCATCACTAGTAGCGACAAGTTGCTTTTTCAGATCACTGCAAGTAAATATTATTTATCTCTACTAGTGTAGTTTTAATTTTAGAATGCCTGAACTTCGGTTTTATGAAAAATTTCATTCCTACCGATAAGCGAAGTATTACCGCAATAAAAGCCGCCAAATTATTAAAAGAATATGGCACAGAAGTCAGTCTGGAAGGTGCAAAACTTATTTTGGACTTCCTTTATGGATTTGCTAAATTATCAGTAAAACAGTTAACTGATAGGGATTCTGGTAAAATTTCACCGGAGAAACAAACACCCAGAAAGCTGTTCAGACAAAGATCAATTTACAAAAAATGAAAGGAGAAATTCTATGAAAAAAGCGTGTTTATACATCAGGGTAAGTACCGATGAACAGGCAGACAAAGGCTTTTCCCAACGGGATCAGGCAGAACGATTACAGACTCATTGTGAAAAGAATAATATTGAGATCAAGAAGATCATTTTTGAAGATTATTCAGCAAAGACATTTAACCGTCCCCAATGGATAAAACTGCTGGCTGAATTGAAAAAATCAAAAGGTAACGACCTTAACTATATCATGTTTACAAAATGGGATCGATTTAGCCGGAATACGGCAGATGCTTATCAGATGATTCGTACCCTTACCCTGGACTTAAAGATTGAACCAATTGCCATAGAACAGCCCTTGGATCTAACTATACCCGAAAGCAAAACGATTCTGGCGGTCTATTTATCCATGCCGGAAGTAGAAAATGACAGAAGGGCTTTAAACGTAACCTATGGGATGAGAAGAGCAAAGAAAGAGGGTCGATGGATGGGACGACCTCCAGCAGGCTATAAAAATAGGATCACGGAAAACGGTAAAAAGTATATTGCTATCGACGAACCACAAGCCAGCCACATGAGATGGGCTTTTGAACAGGTAGCAGAAGGTGCATTGGCCATAGATCATGTCTGGATGAAGGCCAAAGAAAAAGGATTAAGGAGCAGCCGCACCACTTTCTGGAAACATCTCACTAATCCTGGGTATATGGGTAAAATACCGATTCCGGCATTTAAAGATGAACCAGCGCACCTTGCAGACGGACAACATACTCCAATAATTTCTGAAGTACTCTTTTATAGGGTGCAGGAAGTATTGGAACTAAGGAAACGAAATTTTAAGAAAAAAGGTACTAAAGCCGTATCACCGCGTTCATTGGCACTACGGGGATTTCTGATCTGTCCAAAATGTGGTCACACTATGACCGGTAGCGCATCTAGGGGAAAAAAAGGTGTCTATTATCCATATTACCATTGTAAATCCAGTTGCGGCGTAAGATTTCAGGCAGATATGGTAAATACACTGTTTGAACGCAATCTCAGTCAATTTGTTCCAAAACCTGGAATGGCTGAACTTTTTAAGGCTGTCATCTGCGATTCCTATATGGAAAATGGCGAAATATCCTTATCGAACCAAAATCAAAAAATTGCTCAGATTGCAGAGCAAAATAATCGGAAAACAAGAGCTTTAGAACTGTTGATCTCCAAAACAATTACTGGCGAAGAGTATCAGAAACTCAGAAAAGAAAGCGACAATACCATCGTAATATGTGAAGCAGAATCAGCGGAGTAATCCGGATCTTGACATAGCTGGTTTAGCTGATTTAGCAGTTGCAAACCTAAAAAACCTTACTGAATGCTACGCAACAGCAGATTCTGAAGTAAAAAGGGCGATTGTGAGTTCGATCTATCCAGAAAAATGGGTTTTTGACGGGGAAATACATTGAACCCCTGAAATCAATGAAGCAGCTCAGCTTATCTACCACATTAACAATAAGTTAAGACATAAAAAAACCGGAGTAAAATTTTTCAAGAAATTTTACTCCGGTAACGTGATCCCGCTGGGATTCGAACCTTGTTCAAATATCAGCGTTTAAAAAGTATTTGGCAGGGTTTTTAAATTCGACTCACCGAATCGCTCACCATTTTTTTTTAATACGTTTTAGATGCAATTGCTATATTAAATATAAGCATTATTAACCTTTTATCATAATTTATCACACTAAAATAATGAATAATAGACCATATTGGTATTGTCAATTAATGTGCCTTACTTATAATATTCGGCTTTTATTTTTGGTATTAAACCTGACAAATTCTTTATTCGGGTTTCATCTGAGGGATGTGTTGAAAGAAATTCTGGTGTTTTTGTTTTTTTTAACATACTCATACGTTGCCAAAACGGTATAGCTTCTTCGGGATTGTAACCCGCCATGCTCATAAAGATCAAACCTAGTTTATCAGCTTCACTTTCTTGTTTACGGTTATTGGGCAATGATAAAGCTACATGACTTCCTACCATGTACATACCTAAAAAGAGCGCTTGAGTTTCTTGTTTTTTTTCTTTTAATGCCTCTTGTAAAGCCATTCCGCCCAAGCTTACCAATAGGCTTTCGCTCATTCGTTCATTTCCATGTCTGGCTAAAGCATGTGCTATTTCGTGTCCCATTACTACCGCCAAACCAGTTTCAGACTGAGCTATTGGAAGTAAGCCAGCATAAACAACTACTTTGCCACCTGGCATACACCATGCATTTGCAATGTTCTCATCTACAGTGTTAAAAGCCCATTGCATTTTTTTCATCTCTTTCTGCATTCCATTGGCATTCATATAGGTTTCTAATGCCATTTGAATTTTAGTGCCAACTTTTGTAACCAGTTTAGCCAATTCATCGTCTTTTGGCAAAGTTTTACTTTGCTTTAGCACCTGGTCATATTGTGTAAAGGCCATTTCTCTAATCAATACATCGGGCACTAAGTTTAGTTGTTTGCGCCCTGTGATGGGTACGGTTCTGCAGGATGCTATCAAAATAGAAACCGTTAGCAAACAGGTACATATTTTCAGGGCTTTCATAAAGAAACTTACATCAAGAAATTGAACCTAAAAGCTGCTGAATTTTATCACCAACAACAGGCAATGGCTTTTCTTCTCCATTTACCGCTGATAGTAAACCCATGATCCAAAGGATAAACAATCCCAAACCTAGTATGCCAAATACAGTAGATAACATCCACCCAATGTGCGGAATAAACAGTAAGAAAAATTGAATGGTATATAAACCAATTGCCAGCAACATTAAAAATGCCGATTGACGTAAATGAAAAACACCTAAACTGGTTTTGTTATTTCCATGCATTACGAATGCGATTACACAGCCAACTATGGTGAGGTAGCTAATCAAAGCAATGGTTTTGCTTTCACTTGGGTTTGATTGCGGAGTGTTCATAGTTAAATTTTTAATGATGATAAGACCTCTTCTTACTTTATTTTTAGTGTAATGTTACCTACAATACCATTTGCACTTTCTTTATCCCCAACGGTTACGGTAAGGGTGTAGCTTTCGCCGTGTTTTAGTGGCTCGCCAATAGTTAATGATCCAGTTAGCATGGTAGCATCTTTTACATCATAACCTGTTTCAGATTTTAACAAGTTATCGTAAGTAACCACAACTTGATTTTTGGCATCCAATACCAAAATGCTAAGTGCTGGAAAAACTTTACCGCTCTTTTCTTTAAAGCCTTCAATGCCTTCAAAAACAATGGCTACTTTCTGACCTATTTGTACTTCGTTGCTTTCGGTTTTTACACCATCGGCAATAAAATAACTTTCTTTAAATGTAAGCCCATCGTTTACCGTTTTTAAGCCCGATGAACTTATTTTGGCTCCCTTGGCGAAGCCGATGCTCACGCTTTGTTCTTTACTATCGCTATTGCTGGTACATGAATTGGCAAACATTGCCAATATTATTGCTACGAAAATTAAGGTGTTGTTCTTCATTTTATGTAAAATTTATTGATATAAAGTTATATAGCCATGAGTTCAATTGGTATCATCTAAAAAGATGATTTTAAGAGAAAATATAATACATTTGCTACCGCTTTTTATAATAGGCTGTTTCTCCTAAATATATAGCTTCATCGTAGCTAGCAGGGTTTCTGGTACCAGGTAATGTAAATAACCTATAGACTACTCGGCCGTCATTATATTTAAAAATGATGGTATAATTGTCAATGCTATAAGTTCCTTTTCCGCCGCTACAATTTCCTGAACTCGGCATAGGACCTGTGTAAAAAATGCCTTTGTCATCAAATGTTCCATCTTTCTTGAAATAAATCACAAATTGACAACCTGGTCCATTAAGATAATCCAACTGTGGGTCTTTACCCCAGTTTTCTGACACTACATTGTATGCGCCATCTATCCGCAATCCGTCTACTGGCAAACATTTGTAAAAACCATAATTATAAAATCCCGTCTGTTCCATCTTGGTTTGCGACACCTTAATCACTTCTATATCCTGATATTTACTTTTAAATTTTCCTTTTGTCCCCTGCATAGTAAACTTGCCCCAAGATTGAGTATTGTACGATTTATTGAAGTTTGTTAATCCCTGCCATGGCACTTCTGGAAAGTAATCTCCATTAGGGTAAATGGCATAAAAGTCTATAACCTGTTTGATATTGCTACTAGTTTTTGGGCTTAACATATTTTTTTGCGATGCTCGCCAGTTAACCCATAACTCAGGCTTGTTGGTTGATTTATTGGAAGATTGTGCTGTTGTAGAGGTATTGTTATTTGTTGTAACTATTTCCTTTAAATCAATGCTTTCTAAAAATGCCTCCATTTCTTTTTGATATTCGTTTGTATTGGCAATAATTAAAATGTTTACCTGCCTGTTGTTTTTACTGCTGTTTATTAAAATAGCCGAGCCCTTTAAACCCTCCTTATTAAATGGAGCCGAACCAATTTTTGTTTCCCAGCCCTTGTCGGTACTGCCAGGTTGCATTTGTACTGTACCTGCACCCAGGTTTGTTTGGGCTATTATTTGCCAGCTGTTATCAAAATTCTGTTGTGCATCGGCTGTGGCATCTATACTTTTGCCTAAAGAGATTACACAAAATTGGTTGCCCTCTTCTTTACTAAATGTTACCGTTTGCTCTTTCCTATCAATTGCCCAGCCCTTT
This sequence comes from Pedobacter sp., assembly GCF_041645105.1. GTDB lineage: Bacteria > Bacteroidota > Bacteroidia > Sphingobacteriales > Sphingobacteriaceae > Pedobacter. Next base: position 90,795 of record NZ_JBAZQQ010000008.1, on the reverse strand, counting down.
GGCGGACTATAAGAAACCTGGTCGAAACTTTCTTTTTTTTGCGCACAGGCTTGTAGTCCTACCAACAAAACGATGATAAAAATATAGGTGCCTTTCATAGGTTTTATTTTTTTGGTATGGATAAAATTTTATTTCTACTTGCCTAACATGCTTTTCAGCTTATTAAAATCGACAGCTTTTTTAATAGCTTCCATATTATCTACATGATTGGGGCTACCATAAGCAACCTGATACTCCACGGAAAAGAATTGTGGCGATGACATTGGTAATTTTTTATTGTAATATGCAGGATTGGGTTTAACTGCAATGAGCGAATATTTATCGCCTTCATTCATAAATGCTTGAAAGCGCTCTTCTTCTTGTGGATTGTAAATGGCAGTTTTATTGAGTTCTGCTTCAGATTTTTTAAGGTAGTTATCTACATTATTGATGAATGAGGTGTAATATTCTTTTTCCTTTGGATTATCCTTAATATCTTGCTCTAAGCGTTTTTTCTGTATCAATAAATATTCCTTTCGGGTAAGGTAAACAAAGGGCATTGTGTCATCATAAGTAATTAACCAGCTTGTTGTTTTTATTTTTCTGTCGATATCAATTTCTTCGCCCGTGAAATAGTGTCCATTCTTTTTTACTGGCATTGTTTTTAAACCTAAATAACCCCGTGGACCGTTAACAGGCAATACCGGATATAAATCTATTGGAAAGAAAGCATTGGCGCCTATGGTAAGTTTTGTGGAGGTACTGATTTGAACGTAATGCTTGTTTTTTACTTGAGGGTCGCAAAGATAGCTCAGGATATAAATGGTGTAATAATAAGGATCTGCCAACCAATTATCGCCAGCAACAACATGTTTGCCAAATGATGTACTGTAGCTACTTTGGTTGCCCACAGGCTTATAATTTGTAAAAAGCATGTTGTGTACGCCTGCCATTACCGCTTTTTCTTTGGCGAGGTCTGTTGCGCTTACATTTTTTATGGAGCCTTTTAAGCCTTCTTTCCACGTTCCGGGTTTTTTCCTTAACAATTCAGGGTCGCAATCTTGTATAGAAACATCTGCTTGTTCAGCTTTCTCATTTACTTCAATATTTTTGCTTGATGATGTTTCTGCTGTATCGCTTTTTGATTTATCCTTGCCAGATTTTTTAGCAGGGTTTGTAACTACTCCTTCAATTTTTTCGGCAGTTTTATCTACCGCCTTATCAATTTTTTTATCGATAGTGTTGTTTACGGTGCGGTTAACTTTATCTGTTATTTTATCGCCTATTTTCTTAAAAATTTGCGCATTAGCGGTTTGCAAAAACAATACACCAGCTAATAATACTATTAATTTTTTCATCTCTATTTTATTTAATACCTGATAATATTCCTTTTCCGGTGGTGCTTACACCGCTGTTTATGGTGGCTTTTACCTCTACACCTACAATGTTCACCCCATTTATTTTGCCATCTACGCCTACAACCGCACCTACATTGGTCATACCCGTATTATCCCATTCCACCGTTCCGGTTACCGAAACTTCGGCTTCGGTCTTGCTTCCCCTTGGCCCTTTATAGCCTTTACTCACACCCACTTCTGCTGAGCCTGAGTATATTCCGGTTTCTACATTGCTGGTTACGTCTATTTTTAAACCACCAAAATCAAAAGCGCCGGTTAAATTGCTACAGCTCGATACAATTTTATAAACACCTAAATGTAGTACGCTTATATATTGGCAAGCCACATCATCGAAATTTTGTAGTGACCTCAATTTGCCAGGTTTTACAATTGGTTTTGGGCAGTAACGGCTTTCTGTTTTAAAAGCTACAGGTTGATCTTTTATTTGCTTTAGCCAGGCAATTTGTGCAATCACTTTAAACAGTTCAAATTGTTCGGGCCAGGTAGTATATTGATAGTAATATAAAAGGTCGTTTATTTTTCTTTGGGCATATTTTAAATAGGTTTGATTAGCTATTTTTAAGTTGTCGTTAGCCTTAGCTAAAAACTCCGACCTAATTCCATTTTCATCTTTACAAACAGCCTCAAAAGGGTTGGCTTTTCCTTCGCCAATGAGGTCTTTGTATTTTTCATCAATACCTTTTTGTTTTTCAATTAAAATGGTTTCGTATTCTGTAACCTTTTCTTTGGCTTGCAGAACCTTGTTAAACTCGTTGGCAAACACAAATGAGGTATTGCCAAATACATCGCTTACACTTGGACCTAATTTTATAACCGCTTTTGCCATAAAAACTGGCACAGGTTGTGCATATTGCCCTTTTTGGCTTGCCTGAATTAATTGCTGGTTGCGCAAGGCCAATTGGTCCGTGTATTCCTTTTCTAATTTCGATTGTTTGGCTCTCAATTGGTCAATTTGAGCCTGACGAAGGGCTTTAAAATCATTCCATTCTTTCTCTAAAAAAGCATTATCTTCTACTTTCATCGGATATTCTGGCCATGTAAATTTTGCTAAACCTAAGGCATCTTGTGGCATCGGTGCATTCCAATCTATATCTTCTGCTTTCAGTTTGTAGCCCAGTTTTTTAAGTTTTCTTTCTTTTTCGCTACTGTAGGCATTGCGAATACTTTTTTTAGCGGCTTCTATTGCTTTAGGAATATTGCCTTTACTTTCTTCGATTAAACATTTAGCCATATTGGCTTGCGAATGGCTGGCGAATAACCGAAGTGTGCTATCCGCATATTTTTCGGCTTTTGCCACATCTCCTAATCCCAGCCAAGCCTGGGTTATATTGTTAAGGATGCTTGTGTTTTTTGGATAGCGATTATTTAAGTTGTTTAAAATGGGGATCGCTAATTGCTCTGCCCCGCACATGGTTAAAAAGGAAGCATAATTGTTTAGGTTGTTATCATCGGTGATGTCGGCTTTGCAGGCTTCGCCCATGAGGTAAAGAGCCAATGTTGGTTTACCCTCTATCCAAAATGCAACGGCTGTATTGCCAAGCGATTTTTTTGAAGCATTGAGTTTTTGGTAAATTTCTAGCGCTTTAGCCTTAACCGTAGGCGATAATTTTGTTAAAACCGTCTGGTGTGTTTCGCTAATGTATTGGCTCATTTGTGCAGTGGTTAATTTTACTGCTAAAGCCTTGTTAATTCTCGTTATATCTTTTAAGGGCACAACTCTGTTATCGTTTTCTACTGATGATTTAATCTGCCCATCGCTCATGCCATCCATCGCTTTTTTAATCACTTTTGTATCAGGAAGCTTGATGCCCATGTCTTCCATCATCTTTTTATCTTCCGGGCTCAAATTGTCCATTTCTTTCTGCGCCTGTTTCAGCATATCCTGCATTTCTTTTTGCGTAGGTGGTTTTTCTGCAGCCGATTTAGATTTTGGCTTTGTTTGTGCAATAACGATAATGTTAAGCATCAAAATTATGGCTGTAAGTAGTAGCTTTTTCATGGATATTCTTTTTAAATCCGCAATATTTGTTTAGTAAAACAAAGCTTAACACCGCTTATACTTATCCCCTAAAAGGATAATTTTTGGTAGCTTTTATTTTGAAGAATAAAACTGGCGAGTAAAGCGAAAGGCAGGGCTTTCGGCACCAATGAAATACCGGGCCTTGCTTTTCTAATCCTTTTTTATTGCTTGCTTACTTCTGCTTTTCCTTGTCCTGTGGTAGCTGTACCAGAACCGAGTGTAAAACTTAGTTTTTTGGTTGCGGTATCATAATTACCATTAAAAGATATGGTTTCGCCACTGCTTAATAATTTGTAACTGCCTGTAAATTGATTGTTTGTAAATTGGTAATTGCCTTTTGCCGCTAAAGCTGAGCCAGCCATTATGATAAATTCTTTATTAGCTGTTAGCTCAAACTGTATACCTTGTGGATATTGCCCACTATCGGTAGTTTGTATGCCTTGCCATTTACCTATTAAATAATTGGGAACTATATGATTAATATTTGCCCTGTTAGAAATTGGTAGGTTTGCATTTACCGGTCGTATAAATGTACCTTGTGCCTGAGTTTGTGCTGGCGGCGGTACATTTGGTTTTGTAACATCTATTTCATAGCTGGTATTAAACCTAAACCAATAAGCGCCTTTATCTCTGGTATTGCCCAGGCTTTCTTCATTAACAGCAAATTCGAGATTGCTCATTGCATGGGTATTGTTAAAACCACTGTTGTCTTTTACTTGAAGCATTTTGCCACTTATGGTAAATGCGAAGGGGTAGTATTCGCCATCTGTAGACATGCCTATTGGCCTGCTGCCTGTAGTGCCATTTACAGGTTCCAAAATATCCTTAAAAGAAGGTTTTGCAGCGCCTAATCCATTGGTAATATCATAACATTTGTAATCGCCATAACAATGTTGCATCAGTTGGGGCAGTTTTAAATTAATAGCATGAAAAGCGTACAACATTCTTTCTTCAAACTTAGCTTGTACGCTGCTGTTGCTATTGTTATCCCATTCCCAAATGGTGGGTATAACGGTTAAAAAATCGGTAGATTCTACCTTCATTTTCTTAAGGTGCGAATATTCTGCACCGGGAAAAAACTGACTTCCTTTTTGTAAGCCACCACTTACTCTATCCGGATTTAGTTCGCCGGCTTTAATGCGGTCGGGGAAACGGTTGACATCTCCATAAACTTTAGAAACAGTTCTCCAGGATGCTTTGGTAGCGCCATTTGCACTAGCAATGGAGTAAAAGGTAACGATATAAACTTCGTTTCCCCAGCCATCAAAATTCAAAGCATCATCTGTTGCTTTACCTTGGCATGCCACACTGTTTAAGGTTACTGAAAGCCATCCCGAATTATTATACTGCTGTGCAAAAACAGCCGTATAGGACAGTAAAAGCATCAATGCTATTTTAATCGTTTCCATAATTTTTAATTTGATGAAATAAACTTGCGCTGAAATTGCTATTCTCTGCCAATAAAAATATCGGCTGCACCACCTTCTTGATTTCCATTTGGGCCAGACAATTGCACCAACGTGCCATTTTTCCAATACACAGGAGTGTTTAATTTAGTTGTTGCACTACGAATTGTGCCAGCAATGTAGATGTCGCTATTATCTATGTGGATACTGCTTGCCTGCGATTGACTGCTTTGTTGGGTTTCTAGCGGTACAATGGCATTGTTTTTCCAGTAGCAAGCTTCATTAATTGCATTAAGACTACGCTGATACCAGCCTACGGCATAAACATCGGTGTTGTTTATATCTAAATCTTCTACGCTAGCCTCGCCCAATGTTGGTAGTACCTGTCCCATACCGTTTTTCCAAATCATGGCTTGGCTCATGGTGTTGTTAGCGTTATAAGCGTAGCCACCTGCATAAAGTGTATTGTTGGTAAATTTTATGGTTTTGCCTCTGCTCCATTTAGTGGTGTGGGTAATCGTTAAATCACTACGAGTGCCATTTTTCCAATAGCTTGCCACCTCTATACTTGGGTATTTTACACTTAAACCTGTAATATAAATATCATTGCCATTAACCCAAATAGAAGAAGTACCGTTAATAGCGCCTGCATCATACACATCAGTTAATACGGTTGATACTCCGTTTTTCCAGTAACAAATTTTACTATCAAAACCATTACTGCACGAGCCAGTTACATACACATCATTACCAGAAATAAACATTTTTGCGGGAGATACACGAGGATAACCATCAACAGGCGTTAAATCTTGTTTCACGCCATTTTTCCATACACAACCTACAAAACTTCCGTTATTGTTGTAACTGCCACATACATAAATGTCCTTATCTTTTTGGATAATCGTGTTTGCAACACCATAGGCAGTTTCGGGCATATTAAGTAGGGTAAGTGTACCGCTTTTCCAATAACAGGCTTTGCTTTTGCCAGTTGCGTCTACCACCGTGCCTGCCGTAAAAACAATTGCAACACCTTCGTCAACAATAGGCGTTTCGGTATTTTTATCTTTTTTACAAGCTACTAAGCTGATAAAGAGGATGAATAATAAGCTTAAGTTTTTCATAACTATGATTTTTAATTTGATGAGATAAAACTGCGCTGAAAATTTGATGAACGCTATCCCCTAAAAACAGGATTTTGAATTTAACTGCTTCATAGTGAGCAGATGATGAAAAACTATTTTTATATTTAATAAGTCAAATGGTTTTAATGCTTCGCCGTCAATTTTTAATTCCCTATCGAAAAAATCATGGAAAAGGGGGAAAAAAAGATTTCTTATACTTAGTTAATTTGTATTCTAAAACCCGTAATGATATACTAAATGAGGCATCTACTACTTTTCTTAACCGCATTGGTAACTAGCTTATCAGCGAGCGCCCAGACAACGATAAATAAAGACAGCTTGTTAAGGGCGTTGCCCATTGCAAAAAAAGATTCTAACAAAGTGAAGTTGATGCTTCAGTTAGGAAAATTGTATGAAAACAATTTTCCTGATACCGCCATGAGGATTTATCGCGAAGCTCATGTCCTTAGCAGTGAGATCAGTTATTTTGACGGTTGCCTAAAAAGTAACGGTCGTATGGCTAACCTGTATTCAAACCTGGGAAAAAACGACTCGGCCATTGTGCTCTTCAAGGACAATCTCCATAAAGCGCAGCAGAAAGCTGATTCGCTTCAAATGGGAATTGCTTTTTCCAACCTGGGCAGCACCTATCGGAAGCTATCGATGAATAACGAGGCAATTATCAATTTTGAACAAGGGTTGAAACTTATCGAAAAATTTGGCAGTAAACCGATGGTGGCAAATACTTACAATAACCTTCAATTGTTTTATCACAGCCTACCCAATTATAAGAAGGCCATTGAATATGGCCAAAAGGCAATAGAAATGGCCAAACAATTGAAAGATAACGAAATTTTGATGCGGGCATTGTCAAACATCTCAATGACTTACAAAAGAGTGAATGAGCTAAAGTCGTCACAAAAAATGCTTAACGAAGCACTTGCAATTGCCGATAAGCTTGACGATCACTTTGCAAAAGGAGCAATCCTTATCAATTTATCCGACCTATGTTTACAACAGGGAGATTATGCCAATGCAGAACTATATGCAGCTACATCATTAAAGTTGCACAGGGAGGTCAAATCAAAAGATGGAGAATGTTTGTCTCTTCAGGGACTTGCGCTGGCAAACCTTCAAAAAAAGAATTATGGTACGGCAAAACAATATGCAGAAAATGCGTTGGCTATTGCAAATGCAGAAAATTATAATCAGGAAAATGCTAATTGTTTTCGGATACTATCCAATATATCTTATGCGCTGCATGATGTAGTTTCCGGCGAGCGCTATTACCGGAAGGCTTTGGCTCAGGAAGAAGAAATTGCAAACGAAACTTACGTAGAAAATGCCGCAAATTTTGAGAAACATTACGAATCCGAAAAAAAAGAAGCGCAAATAAAATTACAGCAGGCATCCATCAAACAAAAAAACATTCTCAATGCCATTTTAATTGGCAGCGCAGCTGCATTGCTCATCATTTCCCTGCTCAGTTACCGCAATTATAGCAACAAACGAAAGCTGCAACAGCAACGGATATCCGAGTTAGAAACTGAAAAACAATTGACTGCTACCGAAGCTGTATTAAAAGGCGAAGAACAAGAAAGAACACGTTTGGCTAAAGACCTGCATGATGGATTGGGTGGAATGCTATCTGGAATAAAACACTCATTTGGTACCATGAAAGGGAATTTAATCATGACGCCAGAAAACTCTCTGGCCTTTAACAGAAGTATGGATATGCTGGATAGCTCTATTAAAGAAATGCGCAGGGTTGCCCATAACATGATGCCGGAAGCTTTAGTAAAATTTGGATTGGATAGGGCGCTAAAAGATTTTTGTACTGATATTAATTTATCTGGTGCATTAAAGGTTAATTACCAGTCGATAGGAATGCAGGATGTGAGTTTGGATGATACTACAGCTATTACCCTATTTAGGATCGTGCAGGAACTGCTTAACAACACTGTGAAACATGCGGCCGCAACTCATGTTATTGTGCAATTGGCTAAAGCTGAAAAAACTATTACGGTTACAGTAGAAGATGATGGCAAAGGGTTTAATCCTAATCTATTAACTGAAACACATGGAATAGGCTGGGCTAACATTAAAAACCGTGTCGACTTTTTAAAGGGAAAGGTAGATGTTAAAAGCGAACCTGACCATGGTACATCGGTATTAATCGAGTTTAAGGTATGAATGCGGTAACTGTTTTTATTGTAGATGACCATTACCTTGTAATTGAGGGTGTTCGTTCACTATTGCAAAACGAAAACCGTATTGAGTGGATTGGACATGCCACTTCTTTAGAATCATGCCTTGCTTTTTTACAGCACCATCAGCCTGATGTAATATTAATGGACATCAACTTAGGCAAAGAGAGTGGAATAGACCTTTGCAAAACGATCAAGGAAAAATACCCGGCTATTCAAATTCTTGGTTTAAGCACCTTTAACCAACAAAGCTTTATTCAAAAAATAATAGAAAATGGGGCTTCAGGATATGTGCTCAAAAATGCCACGAAGAACGAATTATTAGAAGCTATATGCACGGTAAGCATTGGAAGAACCTACCTGAGCAGCGATGCTTTTCAGATGCTCCGTGAACAGGAGCACAAAACCATTGTGCTTACCCGAAGGGAAAAAGAAGTGCTGGAACTCATTGCAGATGGCATGACCAATAATGAAATAGCGGTTAAACTTTTTGTTAGCGTAACCACTGTTGATAGCCACAGAAAAAATCTCCTTGCCAAATTTCAGGCTCGCAATATTGCATCACTAGTTAAAATGGCCGCACAGATGGGATTAATCTAAATTAGATTTATATCCATGTCATAATTTCGATGATCTTACTGCTTTTATTTTTTCAGTCATCAAAATAGTTTATCCCTCCTTATGTCAATATTGTATTGTTTCTTAAGTTTTGTCACCGAGCTCCCGTTCAAAAAAAGGCAAACATATAATTGCAATGGTTCCTTGCTGATTTGCGCTAGGTTTTATCATAAAGCTAGCCTGGTGGGCTGGTTGCTGCTTGTTGATCATATCAATCCTTTCTTTAATAGAAGCCAAACCCAAGGATTGTTCTTTCACGGGGTTTTTAGCATTTTTAATGTTTTCATTTTCTAAACCAACACCATTATCTTCTACGATGATAGAAATTCCATCTCCCTTCGTTTTAAGTGTTACAGAGAGATGGGCATCTGCTTTTGGATCTACAATTAGCCCATGTAGAATGGCATTTTCAATTAAAGGTTGGATCAGCATTGGCGGGAGGTACAATGTTCTTAGCTGAATGTCATCAGCTACTGTAAATGTATAAGTAAAAGCATCATCGTAACGCATGGCTTCTAACTCGGTGTATAGCATTAAAGCTTTCCATTCTTTATCTCCTGTAACTAAACTTTTGGTGGAATTTTCGAGGATTAACCTGCTTAGGGAAGCAAATTTTTGGATAAGACGTGAAGCCTTCTTTTTCTCATTGTCCATCACATAGGCTTCAATAGAATTCAGTACATTGAAGATGAAATGGGGGTTCATTTGTGATCTGATGGCTTTCAATTCGCTCTCAGTTAGTTGGTATTGATGTTTCAGTTTCAACTCACTTTGTGCTGCCTGCTCATACTGAAGTTCGTTTTTATATTTCAATCGTCTAATCCTGTAAAGGTTTAACAGGTAAACTAATACAGACATTAAAACAACCAGCGCCAAAATTCCGTATAGCCACAATTGCTTTAATTCTAACTTGTTTAATTTTTGTTGCTGCGAAAGTTCGTTCACCTTACTGGCCTGTAACTTCTCTTTGTTTCTGGCGATCAGAAGTTGTTTTTCTTTTTCTTCAGATCGTAATTTTTCATTTTGTAACTGTACGGTTTGTAAATCTCGAAACTGTAGTCCTTTCTGTAATTCAGCCTGGCTTAAGGCTAATTCTAATTGCTGCTGTTTGAGTTGTGCCCCGGTCAATAATTCCTTCTGCTTATAAGAGAATTCCTTTTTATCAAAATCAAACTGGATACCCATTCTGGTGATCTCATTTTTCTTTTTGTCATTACTGATGGTATCAGCAAATTTGGTGTATTGTTTATAGTAGAGCAGGGCACTATCGGGCATCCTCAAGGCCTCATAAACTTCACTGAGACCTAGACTGGCATCACGTTTAATTTCAGTGATATTCAGTTCGGTACCCGTTTGAAATGCTTTAAGTCCGTATGATTTAGCTTTTTGATAGTTACCCTTGCCCAGATAGGCTGCAGATACGTTCTGCATGTTAATACCCAAGCTCCTTTTGTTATTGGTCTTGGTGTTAATTTCAATAGCCTTTAATCCATACATTAAGGCTAAATCATTATTTTTTAGTTCGTTGTAATATGCTGAAAGATTTCCGTTCTCTCTCGCAGTTGCACGTAAATCAGCTATAGAATCAGCAATTTTAAGGGATTTCTGGCTATATTTTATGGCTTCAGGAATGTTTTTGTTTTTAAATTGTATAATGCCAATGTTTGCTAAGATACTCGATTGACCAACATAATTTTTTAGTTTATAGTGTAATGCAAGTGATTTTTGATAATATTTCATTGCTTGCGTAAAATCTCCCATTTCGGTGTATACTATTCCAATTGTGCCTAAATCATTTGCAGCTTGTTGCTCATTTTTGTTTTTTTCAAACGATTTTAGCGCATCTAGTAAATATTTTAAGGACTCTGGAAATTTAGATTGTACCAAGTAGACTGCACCGATATTAGATAAAGCGGCTCCGATTTGTAAATCATTTTTTAATTGGATAGATAAGCTGAGAGCTTTGTTTAAAGAAGTCAACGCTTCTGTATACATAGCTAAATGAAAATGAATGAGCCCTTTGATCCGATGGGTAGCAGAAACAATATTTTTATCTTTAATTTGGTTTTCAAAAGATAAAATCTCTTCTGGATACTTTAATGCGGATTTTGGACTATGTGGTAGAGTATGCGTTGCCAGATCAAATAGAATTTTCGCTCTTACATCATCTTGTTTTGTATAGGATGCAGCACGTCTGAGCAGGGAATCAATCTTTTTGGTCTGCGCCAGTACAGTACCAAAATTGATCATAGAACAAGCCAGAATTAATATAAAGCCTTGTAATTTTTGCTTAAAAAACATACTGTTATTTTTATTGACATCTATTATTCTCCGCTTAGCTCTATTATCTTTTGTTGATTACAAAACAGATAAACCGCTCAAATCAAATATAGTTATTACCTTTCGAATTTAAATTCTCCTTCCCTAATCCTAAAGGATGCTTCACTCGTTGTATGCCCTATCCTGATCATTTGGTCAAAATACAACTCGCCAGGAATATAAGTTTGGTTAAACAAATCGGAAATTCATTTAAAAAATTGCATTATGAAAACGAATATCATAAACTTATTTAAGACTAGTATAGCAGTTTGTCTACTAATTATTTGCAGTATAAATACCGATGCTCAGGTGGGTAAAAAACTAACTAGACACAAGTCAGAAGATCCTATGGCTGGTAAGGTTAAGCCAATCATTACATCGCCCGCGGCTGGTGCAACAATAGATGGCCCCTTTGTGATGGTTGGTAAGGCAGAGCCAAATACGGCTATCAATATATATGTTACTCCCTCATATACATTGCCGAAAAGCCCTGATGGAAAACCAATTTTGGTTGTAAGTACACCTAAACATAGAGGTCAACATTTTAATGCTAAAGCAGATGCAAATGGCGTATGGCAAAGTCCTTTAATAGAAGTGATGTTTGATAGTAAAACAACAGAACGAAGAATAGTTGTTTTTGTTAATCAGATCTGGGGAAGTTATACCTATACGAGTAAACACATCGACTACTGGGCATCACCAAAATTAACCATGATGATGGAAACTGTTAAAATGCCTTTAAAATCAAATAAATAAGGGTGACAACAATAGTATCTGCAAATACAATTCAATATTAAAAACTATGAAAAACTGGATCATATTTAGTCTACTGCTTTTCGTGATTGGAAGCGGTAGCCAGGCACAAAACCTGCCAAAATGTATTGAAAAGATGAATAAGAAAGATAATCTTACTACTACCAAATTTGAGCGGGTTTTACAGTTTAGCGGAAATAGAACGGTTTATGAGTTTTCCGTAAAAAGCATCCCCAACTGCATCCATTGCCCAAGAGGACTTGTTTACTACGATGCCAATTGTAATATGGTAGCTTATTTTATGAACTCCAGAGGCCCAACGGGATTTGTAGCTGATGGTTATACTTTAGCAGAATTTGGTAAGTCTGGCGCCCAAAGGGTAACGTATGGAATTAAAAGAGAAGACATATCCAACCAGATTGATAAAGTGATAGCTAAAAACGATTCGCTTAACAAGGCTGGTGTAAAACAGATTGTACAGGTAAAAATGCGTGATCAAATACTCTATAGCTTTGAGCATAAATTGAACCCTAAACTGCCAAATTGTAAAGACTGTCCCATAACTATAGTGTTTTATAATGCCAAATACCAACCCGAAGTTACTTTTCAGGTCGGCGGTTTAGCTGGCATTACAGCCAATAATGGATATAAAGCTACAGATTATACTAGTAGGCAAAAGCTATGGATATTGTGGAATGCAAACTAGCATTTTCTCTTAATTAGTCACTCGATAATTTTCAAACTTAAAACCATATACTGATGAAAATTCTAAAAAATACCCTAAAATATGGGATGATACTTTGCATCGTATTGTTTGCTTCTTGTAAGAAAGACGACGTTGAAGCAGAACCAAAAGATGAAACGCCAATTGATTTGGCAGATTATTATATCATTGGCAGAAGACCTGCACAACTCTCTAACGGACAAACCGTACAAATACCTTATATCATTAATTTTGATGAGTACGGAAAAGCCTCATTGCTGAGGGAGGGCAACATGCCATTTACTTTTAAAGACGGCAAAATAAAAATTGATGGTACAATGGTTTTTACTGTAGAAAATAATACCATTACCGCTTATGAAGATGTGATTAAACGCTATCCATTTACCAGTTACAGTCTACAAAAAAAGCCAACTAAAAATCAGCTGAATGGAACGTCTTATCAAGGCAACTGGGCCAACATAGCGAAAACATTTTCGGTGTTTACTTTTGGACCAGATACTTACGATGAAAAAGCTGGTACGACATATCCATTTTCTGGCAATTACACATTGATAGCAAATATTGCAGCCAGAAGCAATACACCAAATGCTGCTGCCGATAATTATGCGGAGTACAATCTTGTACTAATTGATGGCAAATTGGAAGTTACCTGCCATAAGAAAAACCTGGTAGGTGCTGGTTCAGAAACTTTCACATACGGCGTATTCACTAAAGTTCCGTAAGCCAATTTGTGTTTGCTTACTCATTTTAAATTGCCTTTCGCTCATTAAGATACATGCTTCAATCATTGCCATAAAATACAGTATAGATGGTTTATATGTTTGTTAAGCAAATCAACTAAATAACATAAAACTAAGAACCATGAAAAAATTACTAACCCTATTGATGTGCCTTTCTTTTATTGCGCTATCATGTAAAAAAGATAAAACAAATGGCCCTGACCAAAATCAAGAAGAACTTTTAAAGAAGGAAGAACTTATCCCTTATTACATTGCGGTTGAGCATAAACTCTCCGGCAATAAAATAGGGTTAATTTATTTTGCTAAAGTAGGCGATAATGTAAAGGCAACTTTTCAGGGCGATGGTTATACACAAACCGGAGACATAAGCGTAAATGGACAGGGTTTTAGTTTTGATGCGAATAGCGATGGGAATTACATTTACAGCTTTTCGTTCAGCAAAAACGCAGATGGCAAATTTGTGATGAAATCGTATCAATTTGCAGATAAAACCTCCGCTAGTCAAGGTTTAAACTATGCTATTATTGCCCGAAAAGAAGATGTGCCTGCATTTGAAGGCGTAAACTTTAAAACACAGGAAGGTATCTACTTTACGTTAAAAAAAGATGCCAACAATGTGCAAAATATAAACTGGGACATTAAAAAAAGAGTTTCCTACACCTATATCTTTGTTCCACCAAGCACTTATATCCCTATTCCAAATGATTACATAGGCCCAGAATATTCTAAACCTTACACCAAAATAAATGGCTTGGGCTGGAAAGAGAATGGAGGGCTTTTCTTTGGTATTTGTGTACCCGAATGGAAAGATAGTACCACTCCGTTAATGCTTCTAGAAAGCGGTAACACGCTATATCTGGCGGCTATTACCAAAAACCTTCCATGTATAATATGTGATAATGATGATGAATAATGGATTAACGAATTAAACCCTAAAAACCATGAAAAAATTACTCATAATTCCGATGTGTATCTTATTTATCGCTCTCTCTTGTAAAAAAGATAAAACACCCGCCGAAGAAAAAGAAGTAATTAAAGGCAATATTAAACAAGTTACTGAAACCGTAAATGGCATTACCTACAAAATTTTTACAGATGTAAACACAACCAACTTTAAAGGCATTTTAGTTGTAGGCAGTGGTAACGATGAAAGCAATCCTTCGGAAGGCTCAATTAACGGCGCAAGCGAGACAGCTTTATGCGAAAAAGCTGCGGCTAACGGCTATGCCGCTGCAATTGTAAGATATCAAAAACCGGCCGCAGGTACCGATTGGGATAGCAGATCGAAACTGATGGGAGAAGATTTTGATAAAGCAATTGTTGGCTTGGTAGATGGTGTACCTTTCATCAGCAAAAACTTACCGATTAGGGATTCGTTGAGAGACAATACCAGTAATATAGAAGTAAATGCTGTGTTCGGTTATGAATTTGATGAAAATGATAGAATGTTGGCACAAATACAAACAAGTAAATATACCCATGGTGCAGAAACCACTGATCAAGTAATCAAAGGCAAATTCGAATATAAATGTAATTAGCGCAATTGTTTTTTTCCAAAAAAATCAAGATTATCCAAATTAAAATCTAAACCCATGAAAAACATACTGAAAATGCTGCCAATATTATTGCTTTTAAGCTTTATGGCGTGTAAAAAAGAGAAAGATAACTCTACTATACAGGCAAACGAACTATTAAATTATCAATTGGTAGTAACGTTGCAAAGTCCAACGAACACCAATCTCCGCTTAGTTTATTTTACACAGAATGGTAATGAAATTACAGCTACACTAGAAGGTTTAAATGTTAAAAAAACGCAAACGGTGGTTATTAAAAACGATAGCTTCACTTTTGATGAACTTGGAAACGGCAACACCACTTACAAATTTAGTTTTGCTAAAGATGCAAATGGAACTTTAAGCTTTAAGAATGTAAGTTTTCTAAATAAAGCAGATGGAAGTATGAGTATAGAGGCAAGTTATATTTCTAAATTATCCGATGTACTAGGTGATTTTGACATTCTAGATTACACTTACGAAAATATGAATGGACCTTATGGCTTATACTTTTTTAAAAATACCAATAATTGGGGGTGGTGGATTTCTGCTAATAAAGGAACTTATACAAAAATTTCTCGTGGCGCATGGAAAGGTACGCTTGACGGTAAAGCTTATTTTGCCCTAAGCATTAAAGAAAATTACAAAGGTATAATGAGAACATTTATGTTGATGAAAGGTGAAGACGCAAACTTCTACAAATTTGGACTGATTTAAAATTGAACATCATGAAAAAATACATTCTATACTTTATTTTAATGAGCTTAAGCTACATCGCCTTTGCACAAAACTTAACACCTCCGCAAGTAGAAGGTTACCTCAGCGCAAGCACAATAAAAGTTAATTTTCCTTTTAATGTTAAGGGTATTCCATTTACAAAAATACCCAAAAGTGTATGGTATCCTACATCAGTTATTATCGCCGATTTGCAAATGAACTATTATATGGAAGGATCTAATAGTAAGCAAATCAATACCGTAAGGAAACATGTAATTCCCGACAGTAAAACGGGCGCCTGGGAAATTACGGGGTTAAGCATTGAACCTTTGCCTAATTCTATACCAAACACTAGTGTAGACCACAACAGAACCACCTATATGCTCTCGATTTATCAAATACATACTGGTCAAAAATCGGCAATGTGGTACGCAAACATACAGCCCAACTACGTACAAGTCCACAAAATACCCGATCAAAAAATGAAACCCATAATAGTTCATCCAAAAGATAAGATAATTCTTAATCCACAACCAATTCCGCCAAAGGAGATTAAAAAGAAACGCTTAGGAAATCTATAGCAGGTAAAAAAGGATTTGAAAAACAATGTTAGTAGCGCTTGGCAATTGAAGCCCTGCTTTGCAATCGGGTTTATAATACAGACCCGGTGGTTCTTTTGTGCATCCTGCTAGTTATGCGTCTAACTTTTCACCGCCTTTAATTCCTAGCCCCGATTGCAGCGAAAATCCTTTTTTTCGCAGCAACGCCAATATACTGTCATGCTGAGGCACGAAGCATCCGTAACAGATAAGCAGATGCTTCGTGCCTCAGCAGACAAAAGCAAAAAAAAGATTGCAGCAAAAAGCGGGACGAACTTTAATTTTTACACAGGTACTGCGCTTCAATACTTAAACGATGCAAGAAAAAATCTTGCTTCGCTAATCCTAAGGGGCACTTCACTCATTGGTAAGTGTGCTTCAAACATTACCTAAAAACAGGCGCATTAGGATAGATAAGTTTGGGTAAGTAATTAAAAAAAATCATTTTAAAGACATTGTTATGAACAATTTAAAAAATGCCCTGAAAATATTGCCGGTACTATTGTTACTGGTATTGGTAAGCTGTAAAAAGAAAGATGCTGCACCAGATGCAGCTGCTGAAGAAATAGCAACTAAAGAGCTATTGGACTATTACATTGTAGCCGAACATGCAATTGGCCCCAATAAGTTAATGGTATTATATTTTACCGAAGATAATATGGCTATAAAGGCTCAGGCACATCTTTTAGAAGGCAATAAGATTATAAATGTAGTTTTAAAAAAATCAGCATTCAGTATTGATTACTATGGTGATGGAAAAGCGGTTTATAACTTTGTTGTTGAGAGAGATGCGACTGGAAAGTTAATTCTAAAATCTTATAGTTTCAATTTTAATGGACAAGGCAACGAACTTGCCTATGCTACAATAATAAAGACAAGGGCGGCACCTATCTTTACCGGTCTTTCTTATAAAATGATACCTAGCCATGCACCTTTTAATACAATCAATACAGGTACTCCTTTTAGTATCAAACCAAGATCAAGTGGAGATGGGGGTGCGTTATTATGGGGCGGCGTCGGACCTTACTTTTCTGAGCTAATAAATATTGGTTTTAAAACAGTTGATGGGGGGTATATGGCGGTATCTCTTCCTAATTGGAAGAGTATAGACAAACCGATTATGCTACTGGAAAGGAAAAATGAACTATTTATAGCGGCCAAAAATCCTTAGTAACGTGAGTTCGGTTTAAGCTAGTAGACGAAATTCTTTTAAAATGGGATTAAAGATACATTTCTAAGCTCGCCGCCGCTGGGCTCTTACTTTTTGACCGCAAAAAGTAACAAAAACTCTCGGTTGCTTTTTTTCTTTCAAAGAAAGTGCCTCGGCTTATTGCTGCAATCCGAAAAACAAGAGACCGAAAAAAAAGCTGAACGAAGGCTTCAAGCGCTATCGCTAGCGAAAGAGCTTAATTTCCTTATCCCGAACTCACGTTAGTAATAAAAAAAGAAAAAAAATTATTTAGACAAGCCAACTGGGGCATTAAAAAGTGCAACCACTTTCAATTTTCCATCTTTCACTGTTTTTTGGCTAACCTAAGAAAAATGCTTCCCTCACGTAAAACCTTGCTCACTCATTAAACTTACCTATTCGCTCATTCTGGTAAAATACCATGCTAAAGAGTTGTTCTTTTGATTAATTAATTGAATAAGCCTATTAAGTTTTAAACCATGAAAAATTTAAAAAATATTTTAAAAATAACTGCTATGCTTTTAGTGCTTTTAAGCCTTGCAGCATGTAAAAAAGATAAAATAGACAATACAACAAAAGAAATAAAAGCTAACGACCTTGTGGATTATTATGTGGCGATTGAACGTGCTGATAATAGTTTACGTTTGGTGCATTTTACAAACGAAAGTGACCTTATAAAAGCCTATTATGATGCACCCGACCTTCGTAGAATAAGCACCGTGACGATGGTCGGTAATAAATTTCTATTTGATTTGAATGGAAATGGCGAATCTGTACTTGAGTTTGCTTTTTCGAACGATACTTTTGGTAACATCTCATTGGACGGCCTTAAGTTTTCGGGCACTACCACCGTAGAAATACTGAACGCAGAAATGTTTAAAAGAAATGAGGCTCCCAATTGGGGCGGAAAAACTTTTATACGCGAAGTAGGTATAGTAGAATATTTTAAATACTATCGTTTTTCAGAAGACAAAAAACTGTTTGCAAATAGTACAGTTACTACCAATGTACCATTTTTAGAGTGCTATGCACTTGGAGATAATGTAGGTTTCAAAGACAATAATGGGAACCTTTTGGGAATATTTGTGCCTTCTTGGAAGGGTAATAAAAATATTAAAATGTTATTGAAAAATAAAAATATTACCGGGGTAGCTCAATACCAAAATAACTAAAAACAAGTGGTTCCACGTACAGCTGTATCACAATTATAAACAACAAATTTTGTAGAAATTACCTTTCAAATTTATAACCATGAAAACAATAAAAATAAGTTTAGCTCTAATTTTTGCCATTACAATTTGTATAAGTTGCAAAAAAGATAAAAAAGAACAAAACGTTGACATCACAACAGGTCTACACGTAAAAGATGGTAACTATTTATCTGATAAATGTGGTAATAAAGTTATACTGCGTGGGGTAAACATGGGAAGTATCTTCGCTGTAAACTTCGGTTTAAAAGAGTTAGAAGAAATAGAAAAAACTGGTGCAAATAACGTGCGTATTGTTTTAGGAAGAAACTATGAAGATTGGACAAACGGTGGTACAATTACTGCGCTAACTGCAGCTAAAATAGAGCCAATAATTACTTCATGCATTGCAAAAGGGATGATTCCGATTTTAGAGCTACATGACTTTACTGGAAGCGCAAATGCAGCTGCAGATTTGCAACAAGCCGCTCAATGGTGGACAAGTGCCGGCATAAAAAGCATGCTTCAAAAATATCAGAAATCAATCATCTTAAATATTGCAAACGAGCCAGATAATGGTTCAGCGCCTGACGTAGGTTATGCCGATGCTAACATCAACGCTGTTAAAACGTTAAGAAATGCAGGTTATACTTGCCCTATAATGATCGACGCTCCAAATTGGGGCAAGGACCATGTATTTTTCTTATACAAAGGAAAGGCGCTAATGGATGCCGACCCTTTACATAATTTACTGTTTAGCGTACATGCATATTGGCCAACCAACGGGCTTTTTGGCAACTATTCTGATGCTAAAATAACAGCTGATTTTGGAGCGCTTAAGCAGTCTGGATTGCCTATCGTGTTTGGCGAACTGGCTATTGCAGATATTCAAAACGGACTTGCTTACAACATTAATTATACGTTATTGATGAAACTTTGCCAAGACAATGAATTTGGTTACATCGCATGGTGGTGGGGTTTTAATAATCCAGGTGCTAACAATCAACTGAGTATGACAAATGATGGCTTGTACAATGGTTTAGCAAATGGTGGTAAAGTGATAGCGATAGATGATGTGAACTCAATAAAAAACACATCGAAACGTATTTGCCAATAAAATATTCAATCAAACTAAAACCAATCAATTATGAAAAATTTATTATTTATTACGCTATGCTTTTTAAGCATTTGTTATATGGCCCAAGCGCAAACAAAAAAGCCTGTTAAAAAAACAACTATAACCGCTAAAACAACACCAGCCAAAACTACGGCTACCACCAAAACAACAACTAAGCCTGTAGATACTGATGAAAAAACTGGGGTTAAACATGCAAGTAAATCTGCTAAGCAAACTAAAGCAAATGCTGGAAATACAACGAGCTACAAAGCGGCCCTTGGTTTAAAATTTATCTACGGTGTTGCGCTTACTGGAAAAGTCTTCATCAAAGAAAATGCTGCATTAGAGGGTATTTTGAGATATAACGGTGCTAGTGGTTTGGGCAGCAACATTGCATTTACTGGCTTTTACGAATATCATGCACCAATTAAAGGTGTTGATGGTTTGCATTGGTACCTTGGCGGTGGTGGTCATGTAAACCATTTCAGTTGGAAAGATAGCGATGCGGATGCCGTTACCACATTTGGTGTAGCAGGTGTTTTAGGTTTAGAATACAAATTTGCTAACCTGCCATTGGCCATTAGTGCCGATTGGCAGCCTGCATATATTATTAGTAGTCCCTCTGGTTTCTCTGCAGAAAATGGTGGTATCGGTATTAAATACACTTTCTAAATTTTAGGGAAATAATTAAAAAAAAAGCACATGAAAACTTTAATCATCATCAGTTACATTTTATTTGGCGTACTACAAACCACTCCAGTAAAAATTAAGGTAAAACCTGAAGTAACTCAAATACAACAAGCTAACCGTATACCTCGACTTCAAATTTATTTTCCAAAAAACGGACAAAAGGTACGAGGTAGATATTCAATTTACGGCTATACAGAACCTAATATGAAACTTAAAGTACAAATTACAAGCACCTATTACGAAACGCTTTACAACAATCAAAAAGAAACCATCAGTAAGGGTAAAGGGCCAATAAACAGGATAAATAGAACCTATCCATTAACTGCGAATAAAATTGGTTATTGGGAGCTAAAAGATATCGATTTAACTAATAGAAATTGGGAAGAAGACTTTACCATTAAGGCAATTGTTGAAGGGCGCACTGCAACCATATCGGTTTACGACCATACCCATCCAATTGTGATTGATTAATGTAATCTCAATAAAAAAAAAGCTATGAAAAGTTCAAATTACATAAAACCAATATTCGTATTTTTTATAATATTTGTTGCTTCTTTTAGGGCAAACAGTCAAACTACGGATCTTAAAGATTATGTGATCACTGGTTATTATGCAAATTCTGCCACTGCTATTTTTAAAACACCATTTATATTTAATATGGGCGAAAATAATACCTTCCAATACCTCACTGTAGATGGTAAGTTACATGAAGGAAAATATACTGTTGTTAACAACAACCTAAAACTCGAGTTTATTAGCGGAGAATACAATTTTAGAATTAATGGCGCTACGCTTGTTCCTGTAAACAACCGAACCTTCGCCAAACTTGAAAAGAAGATTTTTGGAAATAGACTAAAGGGCAATCGTTTTACTGGTATTTTATATAAACAGAATTCAAATGTTGCTGTTCGCACAAATTATCAATTTATTGGAGATAAGTTTGGGATATCTGATGAAAATAGCAAAGGGATGTCTTTTCAAGAATACACCCTAGTTGGTAACATGGCAGGCTACAAATGGAATGGCCCTGGTGGATTTAAGTCATTGATATCACATCGAATTTTTGCTTTATACGGAGATCAGTTGGTGGTGATGAATATTTATAGAAATGGAGGTGCTACCTACGGCATTTTGGATTTAGTAACTAAATAAATAGAACTTGGAAACATATTGCATACACCAAAGAAATAAACGAAATTTAACTAAACGAACTAGCTATGTTAAAAGCAGCGATATTGGACGATGAGGTTAAGGGGAGCAAACTGCTTAGCCAGAAGCTTGAATTTTTTGAAGATGAATTACAGGTTGTGGGCATTTTCAATCAGCCGGCCAAGGCGTTAAGCTCCATTATTGAGCTTAAACCAGATGTGCTTTTTTTAGATGTTGAAATGCCTGGAATAAATGGGTTTCAGTTTCTAGAACGCTTAGGCAGCTTTGATTTTGAAGTTATTTTTACTACCGCATACGATAGCTATACTCTTGAGGCACTTCGGTTAAGTGCCGTAGATTATTTGCTTAAACCAGTTGATGAAGAAGAACTGAAAACCGCCATTACCCGGTTAAGAAAACGTGTAGCAGAAAAATCTAACTACAAATCCTTAAAAAAAGAAAAGGTCAATAGCAATAGGTTGGCGTTGACTACTGCCGAAGGCGTATATATTGTAGATAAGACTCAAATTATCAGGATTGAAGCCATGAGCAACTACAGCGTATTTATACTGTCAGACAGTAAAAAAATAGTGGTATCCAAAACCCTAAAAGAATTTGAAAACATATTAGACGATGAGTTTTTTACCCGCATTAGCCGTTCGATAATTATCAATTTAACTTATGTAGTTAAATATCGTAAAGGAGATGGCGGAACTTTAGAGCTTTCTGATGGCTCAGAAGTAGAAGTATCAACCCAAAGAAAAGAGGCCTTATTACAGAAGCTATTTTGATACTAACGAAAGAAGAAATCATCAACCATGATTAGCTAAGGCTTCTTAAAAACATAAATGCATTTTATACAAGTGGAGCCAATCGATGATTGAAAAATACAGTTTAAGTTAATCGATAAAACTATACAATATGAGAAAGACTTTATCAATCTTACTACTAAGCTGGTTTTGCTTAACAGCAAAAGCCCAGAACAACTACTTTGAAATCTATACGGATTCTGCTGCATTGAAAAACCAAAACGATGAACTAATTCGTGATATTGAAACAAAAGTAAAACTTGTTGAGCCTTCTTTTAGTTTCAAAGGACTTACAACAGAAATTCCAAAAACGTTTATGCCAGGGCAATATAGGTCCAAGCCAAATAAAATCTACCAGCTAACCTGGTAAATAGGTGGACCACCAATGGAAAGTTTTCTCACAGAAATGGGTGGAACCGCAGACAAAGGCAAATCTTTAGCTGCCCTATTTTTTTATGGATTTTTCCTGCCCCATGAAGTTGGACACGCCTGCAACATCATACAAACAAGGTTCCTGAAAACGCTTACGACGCAGAGTAATATTTTTATATTGAGATTTTGGCAATCCGTTAATACAAAAAAGCCTCAATTTACATTGAGGCTTTCAGTGATCCCGCTGGGATTCGAACCCAGGACCACTACATTAAAAGTGTAATGCTCTACCAGCTGAGCTACGGAATCAATAATTCTTGTTGAACTATTACTCTAAGTGTTTCCCTTTTGAGTGGTGCAAATATAGGGCTACTATATATATTGTCCAAACAATTAATTAATAAATCCGCTACTACGCTGATATTAAGCCAAATTATTTATTTCTGGAAGATAAATCACTACTGTTTTAAGATAGAAAACATAGTAATTTGTATTAAAAAACAATTTAAAGTACAGTAACTACACCTAGGTACTGACTATTACTTCTTCTTTTTCTGTCTTCAGATACAAAAGCAAGATATGCATGAACAGTTTTGCCAGAAAAATTTTTCTCCAGCTTAAACGTTCCGGTTTCTAGCTTGCGTTTTGCTGCTGCAGTATCAAATTCAGCTTCCGGCTCTTCCGCATCAAGATCATACAACAAAAACATCGCCCTGTCATCATGTACATGCCTGCCGCCCGACCAATTAAAGGTAACGGTATTTGGACTCTCAGATACAACACTGGCATTTTCTGCCAAATCCAAATCACCATAACTCACCAATACCAACTCAGGATCGATATAAAAACCTGCGTCATCTTTTACAATGGAATTTTTAGACAGATGTGATTTTGCTGCGACAAAACCTCTATATCTCACGCTATACCCCATAAACCCTACTCGTAAAAACTCAGTAATCGGTTGTAACCATACCTGTGAAGCTGCAAATATCGTCTGATTTTTCAATTCACCCTTGGTAAAAGGAACAGTACGTTCTTTTGGCAAGCTTCGGATAACATCCTGATCATCTAAACGATAACCTACAACAGTTCCAATTTTGCCTGTAATACCACCTAAAATGCCATTCTTAATAATTGCCATAATAATCCTGTTTTAATGTAAAAAGTAAATAATTAGACCCAACTTAACCGATTAACATAAAGTAAATAAAATATTAAAAGGAGATAACAAGAATATTGCAAGGATTTGTCCCTGTTATGTCCCTGTTATATCCCTATTATTCCCCTGTTACCTCCCTATAAAAATAGAGTAAAATCCCTGGAGATTCCGAGTAGCGATACACTAATACTATAAAAATTAACTTTTGGTTAACAACCAATATATCAAGACCTGGCATTTGCTTGAAAACCAATAAAAACAATGCTAGAAATCAACAACATATATACAAGAAAAGCACAAAAGGTACTTCTTCATAATATAGGTTAATCTTTACTTGTCTTTTTCAATTAAACCGTTTTATCAGAATGCCCAAGGTTCTTCTCAGGACTAACAACATCTCGAACCAATTGTTTTAATTCTTTTATTTCAGGAAACTTCCCCTGCTCCTTTCGATCGAAAACAATTACCCCATCAATACTAATAATATAGGCTCCTTCTACTTCTGCAGGTTTTAACATTACACCTTCAATTTCATCAGTAAAAGTAGTTAATAGCTCTTGCGCCATATAGGCTGCTCTAAGCATCCAGCCACACTTCGGACAATACTCAATACAAACAGTTGGTTTTAAAGCTTTCATAATAGTCAAAACTAAACATTATCTCCATACCTAAGTAATATCTAACAAATTCAACCAAACTTATCGCGATCAAACGCCCCATGACAAACTGTATTACAGGTAATTACAATACAAATATTTCAGATCACAAAATATAAATAGTATAAAAAACCTCAATTACATATACAAGAACAGTGTTTTTAAAATTCAATAAAAAATAAAATTATTCCCTTTAGATAAATTGTTATTTTTGATTATTGGCATTCTCTAACTAAAAGAAAAATGAAAAAATTTCAAAAGACGCTCATCTACATAGCCCTGGTGTTATTCATCGTGATAGGCTCAGCTTTAAGCTATGTAAAATTCGCCTTACCTAATGTGGGTGACTCACCCGATTTAAAAATAGAAGTAACAGCAGAACGTATTGAAAATGGCAAATACCTGGCTAACCACGTTACGCTTTGTATAGATTGCCATTCTCAACGAGATTGGACTTCATTTTCTGGCCCTCCTGTACCTGGGTCCTTAGGTAAAGGTGGCGAAAAGTTCGATGAATCGATTGGATTTCCTGGCACAGTATATTCCCCTAACATCACTCCATTTAATTTAAAAAACTGGACTGATGGTGAACTTTTTCGCTTGATTACAACAGGGGTGACAAAAGATGGAAAAGCCTTGATCAACCTGATGCCTTATCCTGCATATAGTAAAATGGATAAAGAAGATATATACGATATTATAGCCTATATCCGTACACTGCCTGAACAATCTTCTGAGATTCCTGAACGCAAACTAAATGTACCATTAAATTTCATCGTTAACACCATTCCTGCCCCTGCTACATTGCAAACAAAACCTTTACCTTCTGATACATTAAAATATGGTGGATATCTGGTTAATGCAGCTGCTTGTGTAGATTGTCACACTAAACAAGATAAAGGCAGCAATCTGAAAGGGATGGAATTTGCAGGTGGCAGAGATTTCATGATGCCTTCCGGAACAGTATATTCTACGAATATTACAGCTGATAAAACTACAGGTATAGGAAACTGGACTGCAAAGCTATTTATCAATAAATTTAAAGCCCATGCACAATCTGGTAACACAGACAGTACAAGCATTGATAACCAGTTCCAAACGGTAATGCCATGGACCATGTATGGAGGTCTAAAAGAAAGTGATTTAAGCGCAATGTTCGCCTATCTTAAAACGATCAAACCTATCAACCACCAGGTCACCAGATTTGTCCCTAAAAAATAGCCAACCAGGTATTTTAATTAAGCCTGTTTCTATTTAGACACAGGCTTAATGCTTTTATAAATAAAATTATGAATTGAATTTGTAGTGGTTTTTAAATCTGTAGTGAGGTACCAGATGTTGTTGATTTTTTTACCCGCACTTTGCCCATCAAGTGGAAATCTTGCCTGATCTATCTCTTTATTTTTAGCATTCAAAATTGCTCCTGCAAAGCTCATTAAAGTGAAACTAGCCATACTAGTTTCTAAGTTTGGTAATACTTGTGAAGCTAATACCGGGAACTTTTCCGGACCGGCATTTTTCATTTTATTGAATAAAGCTACAAGAACTGATCTTTGTCTCTCAGTACGCTCCCAATCACCATTACCTACCGCTCTAATCCTGGTATATGCAACCGTCTGACGGCCACTTAGATTCTGAAGACCTGCGTTATTTACATGTACAGCTGGTATTTTATCATATATAGCCAACTCATTAAGATAGTTATTCAGAAATTCGAGTTCTGGTTGTTTTACATTCACCTCTACTCCACCCAATGCATCTACAATCTTTGCCGCACTATAAAAATCAACATTCATATAATCTTTAATATCCATATCAAAGTTCTGATTGATGGTTTTTATAGCAAGCTGTGGTCCTCCAAGTGAATATGCAGCGTTTATTTTATCCTTGCCATGTCCCTCGATATCTACATAAGTATCTCTCATAATCGAAGACATTTTTATTTTCCCACTTTGTTGATCTAATGAAATAATCATGATCACATCAGAATTGGCTTTATCACCATCCTGACGCCTGTCTACCGCAAATAAAGCAAGGTTTGTCGGGGGATTTGTCATGGCTTTTACCCTATCCATCGTTTTTTGAGAGATACCCAACGCTGCTGGAGTTCTGTTTAATTGCACAGCTACTGGTTTGGTATCTGCATAGCCATTAGGTGTTTCTTGCGCAAAACCATTAAAAGCTGCAACTATTAAAAATATAAATACCGTTAATTTTTTCATCGTTATAATCTTAAATTTTATTCAATGTATACTATACATTATGCAACATCCCTGCCGCTCTTTTTTTAAGTGTAAGATGAATTGAATATTGAGATGAAATTTGCTCATATTTATAGAAAAAATATACATATGGGCATACAATCCATTAATCCTGCTAATGGGAAAATCATCAAATCTTATAGAGAACATAATGACGAAGCAGTTATACGCAAAGTATCCCAAACTCATAAGGCATGGCTCAGTTGGCGTAATAGTGATTTTTCGATCAGATCTACATTACTGATTAACCTCGCTGATCAGCTCGATAAGGAAAAGGAAAACTTAGCGCAATTAATGGCTTACGAGATGGGAAAGCCGCTTAAAGAAGGTGTTGCAGAAATTGAAAAATGTGCATCAGTTTGCAACTATTATGCTGAAGAAGCTCAGGGCTTTTTAAAAGATCAGCTGATCAAAACTGAGGCTGCCAAAAGCTATGTAAGTTTCCAGCCTATCGGTGTAATATTGGCTATAATGCCATGGAATTTTCCATTTTGGCAAGTATTCAGATTCCTTGCTCCTGCTTTAATGGCGGGCAATTGCGGTGTACTTAAACATGCTTCAAATGTTCCTGGTTGTGCACTGGCAATTGAGAAACTGGTCAAGAATGCTGGTTTTCCAGATCATGTTTTTCAAACATTAATGATCGGTAGCAAGGCTGTAGTTAAAGTAATTGAGAACCCTTTAATTAAAGCAGTTACCCTAACAGGAAGTACTGAAGCTGGAATTAAAGTTGCCGCCCAGGCTGGTGCTCTACTTAAGAAAACCGTATTAGAGCTTGGAGGTAGCGATGCTTATGTGGTTTTAGCTGATGCTGATCTGGAATCGGCAGCTGAAATTTGCGCGAATAGCAGACTGATCAATAACGGACAAAGTTGTATTTCAGCCAAAAGATTCATTGTTGTTAAAGAGGTTGAAAAGAAATTTACATCTCTTTTTGTTGAAAAAATGAAGCAGCGAAAAACTGGAGATCCATTAGAAAAGGATACAAATCTTGGCCCCATGGCAAGGGAAGATCTTAGGGATGAGCTTCATCAGCAGGTATTGAAAAATATTGAATTAGGGGCTAAATGTATTTTGGGAGGTCAGATTCCAAAACTTAAAGGTAAACATGCTTATTATGTACCTACAGTACTTAGTGGCATAAAAGTAGGAATGCCGGCTTACAGCGAGGAAATGTTTGGCCCTGTTGCGGCAATTTTAACGGCTAAAGACACAGAACATGCTATTAAACTGGCTAACGATACAAGTTTCGGATTGGGTGCCGCAATTTTTACTAAGAATGTAGCATTGGGTGAAGAAATTGCGAGAACGAAATTGCAGGCTGGTTCCTGTTTTGTAAATGCATTGGTGAAATCAGATCCCAGATTACCATTTGGTGGCATCAATCAATCTGGATACGGTCGTGAATTAGGTTCATTCGGAATCCAGGAGTTTGTAAATATCAAAACCGTTTACGTTAAATAGGCTACTCCTATTCAGTAAATTCAAAAGAATTATCAATATCAGCGGGAACCATTTCCTGAATTCCCGCTGATAAAAAGATCCTGTTATGATCGTATCCTTTATCTTCCCGGTAACGAATAGCCCGATCACTATAAAGTGAGGCGTAACATTGCTTTATAGCATGGAGTAGTGCATAATTTCCTTTAATGTTCAAGTACGAATCGTGAAGCCCTGAAAATTCTACCTCGGGAGCATCTTCGGCTATCGCAGTACTTCTTACAGCAACGCCTAATGTTGTATGATTAAATACAGATTCATAACTGGCAATAATGGCCATACCGATATCATTCGCTAAACGACCAGACAAAATAAGTGCCCTGGCCTGTCTGCCAATATCTGTTAAATTATGGTAATCTGTCCTATCTAGATCTTTCATCAGCAATGAAAGTGGCCAGGTCAGTTCATTGTAATGCAGATAATGCCTGTATGCAGAGGCGGTAACTACAAATCCTTTGGGGACAACTATTCCTTTTGGACTTAAATGTTTATACATCTCACATAATGATGCATTTTTTGCACCAACTTCAGCGATATCTTTAGCGCCGATCTCATTATATATTTTAATATAATCCATCGTTCCAAATTTAGAGGATGGTACACAAAAAAATAATGATTTATATCATATTAAAGGCTGATAATAGTTAGTTATACTAAGAGAACTAAACTGTTAGGATAGCATATGTGCTAAAATTGGATGACACTTTTCACGACATGGAGGATAAAATTGTCCGTGTTTCCAGTGTGCTGATTTAGGAGATAGTCCCCACCAAAACTCTGCCATAGCTAAAGGTTCCATACCATTGCTAAAAGCGTACTGAAGCAATTTAGGAGCTGCACACTCTCCTGCTCCGGCTGATGGTTTTCCTGCTGCTGTATGCTCGAAAACCTGCATTAGCCCTTTTGATATGCCGGATTTATTCAAAAAATGATATTGCTCGAATATCTTGTCTTGCAGGTTATTTGAATGGTTTTTTCTTAATAGCTTTAAGTGTTGAATTTCCTGGTTAAGACTTTTATCTTCCTCAGCTTCGAGCGTTCTGATTTCTTCGCTCATACGACTTAGTTCTTCCATTCCGGAATTTAAAAACCCTCCGGATTCCAGCCCGTCAAATATGGGAGGAACAAATTTAGGATGATGGTTTTTACCTGCCAGTTTTCCTGAAAAAGCTGCTAAATATCCGATCTGGCCTTCTTTTTTCCTTACAACCAATACGCCAAACATTTTACCAATAACTACTCCTTCTGCATCGGCTAACAATCCGAAATTGTGCTCCCAATCCTGTTGGTGCTGCAAATGAAGTTGTAATTCTGTAGCTGCTAACTTGCATAGCGGATGTAGCTCATCGTTGATAGAAAAGCTTAAATCTCTAGCCAGTTCATTAATTTCAATCGAATCATCAAATGGACAGAAAGCAGAATTTTCAATATTTAAATTATTATTCAGACTGTTTTTTTTTAGAAGCCGTAAAGGTAAAGCTTAAATCACTGTGCTACAAATCTTTTGTAAACAACAAAAAGGCAGAGAAGACTCATCTTAGGATGGCTACTTAAATATTAGCTTAAAGGCGCACCTACAGCTATATCGCATCTATGCCCTGGAGCACCATGTGCCGGATTTAATTTTACATCACGAACAGTTGGAACAGCTTGTTGCTGAACTTCTGGTTGCATATTTACAGGAGCTTCTAATGCCTTAGGTTGAGCTGGCAAGTTTTCAGCTACTAAATCTGTGCCAACAGGAATTACACAATCATGAAAAGGCTGGCCAGTATAGCTACTCCCAGGGCCAACAAGAGCCAATATATGATTCCACTGATCAGTTCATTTTCAGGAAGCTGATCTTTGTTTGTGGCATACTTATCTATGATATGCCCGAATATAATCGGATCTAGCAGACTTAGTAATTGTGAAGATGCGGCAAGTAAAAGTGATAAAACAATTAATAGTCGATGCGGACGAAGATACTTCCATAATATATCCATAGACGATTTTAGCTTGCAGTAAGTAAACGTAGCACTTAAAGTTATACTAGAGGTGAATCCTCCACATACTTTTCATCCAAACTCATTGGTCCCGAACCAAAATAACCTATCAGTACTGCTGCACCGAGCATTGAGATATTTTTCATAAACATAGTCAGCTGCATTTGTTGTACAACAGGATCTGCTTCAACCCAAAATGGATGCATTATAAAAGTAACAGGTAACAAGAAAATGATGATTAGAAATGCGCCTAAACGGGCTTTATATCCCAAAATGATGCTCAATGCTCCAATGGCTGCTATTACACCCGAAAGGGGAACCAAAATACTTGCTATTGGCACCCCTTTATCTGCAGAATATTGAATGCTTTCTGTTGAAAAATGCCCTATTGAAGACGTTAAAAATATAAGGCAGAATAGAATACGTCCAATCAATACAAAGATTTTCATAACGAGATATTTTTATAAATATACTATATGTCTTCTTTAAAAAGCAATAATGGTAAATAGCTATGATAAGTGAGTTTTTTTGTCATACTAGTATGAAACAAGCTTTCAATGAATCCATAAAGTTTGGGAACAGTAATAACCAATTCGGCCCCCTTATTCCTGGCAAATTCCATTATTCCTTCTGCAGTATCTTTATGATCGATATAATGATATTCAGGCTCCTGTTCATCCCATAATTCATGTAAATGAGTCATTTCTTTTATCGTATCTGTAGTAAAATGTTTTCCTTCAGAGTCAACATTCAAGATCAGTAATTTTGCTCCCAGAGCTTTTAAAAAGGTTTTTATGGCTAGTACAGGCGTTGACTCAGAAACGCGTTTAAGGTCGCAGGCAAAAACAACGGTTTTTATGGGTTTGAATTTCGCTACAGCTGGTATAATTAATAGAGGAGCAATACAATCTTTGACAAGACTGAGGGTGTTGCTGCCAACCATCACTCTCTCAAAACTACTTTTCCCTGTAATACCAGCAACAACAAGACCAACATACAGCTGCTGAACTAGGGAATTTACGCCATAAATCAGGTTTCTTTCATCCGTACGGACTTCCATTTCCGCTTTGCCAGAACCTGCTTCTTCAAGTTCAGTCTTTAACATATTGATATTTTTAATACTTACCTCATGCGACTCAAGGGGTAATCCAGAAATGGGTGCAAAAGAAGTAGCGGGAAGTGCAACGGATTCATAAGAATGATACAGGATTATTTTTTGAGAATTCAATTGCTGAGCAAGTTCTGTTGCATACCTTGCTGCATTTAATGCTTCATCAGAAAAATCAGTCAACACCAGCATATGCTTTACGCTGTACCTTTCTATCAACTTCTTCTCTATCGCCCACTCAAGCTCCTCAAAATCCTTATTGGAAAAGTTTCGGGGACCTAGTTGTATAACTTTCCAATCACCCTTAGGTGAACGATCTAATAAAATCGGGTCCGACTCTTTAGTCACCAGTTCTACTTTAAATTTCTGATGATGACTATGTTCGGTAACAATTGCATTCAGGTTCAGATTTCCAACCCTGAACATTACAGAAAATGTTTCCATGACAACGTTCCTCCATTTTTCAGTACGTTAATCTAAGAGCCTTAATTCATATTTAAAATAACAATCCTGAATCGGATTAGTTCCAAATTTGTGTAACTTAATTGGATGTACGAAAACAGAATCAAAAGAGCGGAATTAATCGACAGAATAATAACGCCTGAGCAAGCTGCTTCTTTATTTAAAGACAAGATGGTTGTAGCCTCAAGTGGTTTTACAAAATCCGGAGATAGCAAGGCTGTTTTACCTGCATTAGCAGAACGTGCAAAGAAAGATCCTTTGAAAATTACTTTGATGACTGGAGCTTCTTTAGGTTATGGAACGGATGGAGCCCTTGCTTCTTCGAATGCTTTATCCTTAAGATTGCCTTTTCAGGTTGACCCGGTTTTGCGTAAAGCCATTAATAATGGCGAAATTATGTTCATAGACCAACATTTAGGTGAAACTGCAAATTTGTTGCGTGCAAACAATTTCCCTAAAATAGATATTGCAGTGATAGAAGTAGCTATGATTGAAGCAGATGGCAGTTTGGTACTTACTACTTCTGTGGGTAACTCAGGAGCTTTTGCATTACTTGCTAATAAAATTATCATAGAGGTGAACCTATGTATTCCAGAAAACATTATTGGATTGCATGACCTTTTCTCTACAGGTGAATACCCAAATCGTTCAGAAATTCCAATTGTTGCCGCACATACCCGGGTAGGGTCTACACATGTCCATGTAGATCCAAATAAGATTATAGGCGTTGTAATTACCAATAAACAAGATAGCCCGGCAGAAATTTCAGCACCAGATGAAGCAACCGTGGCTATGGCTCAGCATCTGGTTGACTTTTTCGATCAGGAAGTGAAAAAAGGCAATCTTACAAAGTCGCTGCTCCCTTTACAGGCAGGAATTGGTAAAGTAGCTAATGCAGTTCTAGATGGTTTCAGATCGGGCGATTTTGAACATCTGACCATGTATTCTGAAGTTTTACAGGATAGCACTTTTGATTTGCTGGATTCAGGAAAAATGGACTTTGCTTCCGGCTCATCTATTACGGTCTCTGAGGCTTATTACGATCGCATTTTCAACAACATAGATAAATATAAAGACAAAGTTATTTTACGCCCTCAAAGTGTCAGCAATGCGGCTGAAGTGATCCGGAGATTGGGCGTAATTACCATGAATACTGCCCTTGAATGTGATATTTATGGAAATGTCAATTCTACACACATAAGTGGAATAAATATGATGAATGGAATTGGCGGTTCTGGTGATTTCTCCAGAAATGCTTATCTGAGCGTATTTGTTACTCAGTCTTTAGCAAAAGGCGGAAAGATCTCCAGTATCGTTCCAATGGTATCACATGTAGACCATACTGAGCATGATGTAGATGTGATTGTAACCGAACAAGGGCTTGCTGATCTTAGAGGGCTTGCTCCGCGTCAAAGAGCACAAACGATTATTGATCATTGCGTACATCCTGATTACCGTAAACAGTTACAGGATTATTTTGACCGCGCGCTTGAAAGAGGTGGACAAACGCCACATATCCTTGAAGAAGCATTTAGCTGGCATACCCGCTTAAGAGAAACCGGAACAATGAAAGCATGAACTGCTAGCGTTCTACCAGTTCCTTTACAGAATCTCCATAATGATCAATATGTTCCCCATCCATCGTTAAAAGTTTATGCCATCTCTTGAACGTATTGACAAATACAATTAGCATTAATATCATAGCTACCAATGCAAGGAATGCGAGTAAAAATTGTTCCTTAGGCATGTAGACATTTACAATCTGTTCATAACCGGCCCAAAAGGTAATTATAGCCATAAACACACCTGGAATGGCTGAACACAGGGCATATTTTTTCCTGTTCATCCGAATCAACATGGTTGTACAGACAATCAATCCACATGCAGCCAACAACTGGTTACTGATACCAAAGAGAGGCCAGATGCTACTCACGTTACCTGTATACACAAGATAACCCCAGGAGAAAGTAAACAGTAAGCTACTGATAATAATTCCCGGCATCCAATTCTTATCATTGAATCTAGGGATAACATTACCCAGCATTTCTTGTAAAAAGAATCTTCCAACTCTCGTTCCAGCATCGATAGCAGTTAAAATGAATACCGCTTCGAACATGATGGCAAAATTGTACCAGTAAGCCATTACATCATCCATGAAAGGGATCTTGTTAAAGATATGAGCCATACCTACAGCTAAAGATACCGCTCCACCTGTCCTGCCATGTAAATCTACCCCAATCATTTCACTAAAATGATCGAGGTCTACCGTATGCAATTCCGGATGTTGGGCAATGAAAGAGTCGTACATTTCCTTTGGAGTATTGATTGCAAAGTAATCGCCCGGCACCAAAGTACAAGCGGCAATAAGCGCCATCAGGGCAACAAATCCTTCAACCAACATTGCTCCATAACCTACAAAAAGGATTTCCTTTTCATTATTTAACATCTTAGGTGTAGTTCCTGTAGCAATAACAGCGTGAAAACCAGAGATAGCACCACAAGCAATAACAATAAAGATAAAAGGTAATACCGGACCCCCGATTATTGGTCCGCCGCCACTTACAAACTCAGTGAATGCAGGCATTTGCAAAGTTGGATGTACAAAAATGACACCCACAGCTAACATTAAAATTGTGCCGATTTTTAGGTAGGTAGACAAGTAATCACGTGGTACCAATAACAACCATACAGGTAATACCGAAGCTAAAAATCCATAAACAGTAATAGATATAGAGATGGTTTTAATATCCCAATGGAATATATCGCTTAGCATTTTGATTTTCATCAGCTCATGTCCACCGATAATCGCTGCAATCAATAATACCCCACCGATAATACTTGCTATAGTCACACTGTCTTTTCTATACCTCATGATCAATCCCATAATAACCGCGATAGGCATCGTTGCAATTACAGTAAACAATGACCAGGAAGCTTCATGCATGGCACTGATACAGGCCAATGATAAACCCGCTAAGGTTAAGATCAGGATAAATAGAATAGCAAATCCGGCTATGATACCAGTTACTTTACCAATTTCCTTACCAGCGATAGTAGCTAAACTTTCACCTTTATGACGTACTGAAGCAAATAACACGACCATATCATGAACCCCGCCTGCCAGAACACATCCGATTAAAATCCATAATGTACCAGGCAAATAGCCAAATTGTGCTGCCAATACAGGGCCTACTAATGGTCCGGCCGCAGCAATAGCAGCAAAATGGTGCCCAAAAAGTACATTTTTATTGGTGGCTACATAATCTTTGCCATCTGCAAATTCTATGGCAGGGGTAACATTTGCAGCATTTAACCGCAATACCTTGTGGGCTAAATACAATCCATAATACCGATAGGCAATAGCAAAAACCAATAGCGAGACAAACACTAATGTAAGGGCGTTAACGCCGTTTAAAAACTCCATATTTAATTATCTGTTTTTTAAATATATTTATTTTTATGAAGCATTACTGATATTTTCAGAAATGATCATTTCAAAATCATTTTGTGAAAGTACATTTTTTTTTAATAAAAATACGCCTGCTTTTTGATGAAAAATAAAATCTTTCAAAACATTATAAATAAATTAAAAAAGCACACAATCCATTAAAAAAGGAGATCTTGATTTACTCCATTCATTCTTAATTATTTGGAACCAATAGCATGGCATTTGCGGCTACAATACCGGCAGCATCAGTTGTTAACACTTTAATGTAAGGATTATTTGCAAAGCTAAATTCAAACTCTCCTATCTCTACCCAGGTACTGCTTGTTTGCCCTTGTATCTTAACCTCATCTAATCTTAGGGTGATCATTTTCATTTCTTTTCCATTATAAATGGCCAACTGGACAGTTTTGTTGTTTGATTTACTTTTAGGGAAATAATAATAAGCTTTATAACTACCTGATGAGGCTTTCGGATTGAAGTTAAACTTCACATATTCATCTGCTTTCTTTGAATTATTTTCAAGATAATATTTCCCATAACCCTTTGCTATGATTTTTTTCCAGTTTCCTTCCATTTGTACAGCAGTGCTATCAGCCACCTGGCTAACCAGGTCGGGTTTGCGAAAATCGGCTTTAGGATTAGCTTTCAGTATTACTTTAATGGCATTTGCGTTTACATCCTGTACTTTAATTTTCTTATCAATAGCGATGCAAGCTGCAACCGCAGCTGATTGTCCCAATACCATGAATACAGGTTCCATCCTTATCGAACCAAAGGCTATATGAGAGGCGGATAAACAAACTGGAACCAAAAGGTTGTCGACTTCATTTCTTTTAGGAATAATGGCGCGATAAGAAATTGGGAATGGTGGGAACCCACCTACTTCGACATTTCCTTCATTTTTAACCATCCCATTGACCACTAATCGGTCGCAATTGTGCGAGTCCATAGTGTATGCAGCATAGCCAATATCATCTGTGACTACTTCTCTTCCCTGACAATGGTTCTGATTCATAACGACTTCTCCTACCAGTCTTCTGGCTTCACGGATATACAGTTGTGGCGACCAGTGGTTATTGTCCAGATACTCGTCTTTCGGATAACCCCAAAGTTGCATCTCTTTTCTGATGAATTCAGGAATTGCCGGATCGTTCCCAACAAAATATAACAATCCTTTAGTATAATCTTCATGTGCTTTTATGATCTCTTTTCTTTTCAAATAGCCAGCTTCCGGATATTCCCAATTAGCTCCGATCATGTCTGTCGACATTCCATTTCTGTTGTTGATATCAGTTTTAGAATTTGGCATCCTGCTCCAGATAAATACGTCGTTCAAACCCTTCCATGGTAGTATTTCTTTTTGTCTGATTAAGAGTTCATATCTTTTTGGATTGTAATTATCAGGTTTAGTGATTGGAATTCTATTCTTAGGGTCATTTGTTAAAGCAATACGGAAGTTATAGGCTTGTACCTTTTTATCTCCGGTTCCATCAGGTAACAAACTTTCCTTGTTAATCCCCCATAATAAACCACTTGCAGGATTACCCTTTTCTACATAAGGATCTACGCCATCAGGCAATTGATGGCCTTTCAGAAATTGTACACCACTCAGGGTTTCATTATAAACTTTATTATCTTCCCTACCTACAAAATAACTTGCTCCCGCCTTAGCCATCAGATCACCTTCGTAAGTACAGTCTAAGAACATTTTTGCTTTAACCCTAACATGCGCAGCACTTTTATGATCCAAATCTGCTACTACAATTTCTTTAATCCTACGGCCAGTTTTTGTTACAATTATCAACTGATTCTGATAAAGTACTTTTATACCACCTTGCTTTATGTAATCATTAAAAATGCCTAAGGCTACTTTCGGCTCAAAAATCCAGTTTTCAAGGTTACCATAATGAGTACCAAGTTTTCTATAAAAATCTAAAGCCAGGCCTGATACCACATACTTGTTTCCAATATCAGTTTGCCCTAATCCTCCTGCACTAAGTCCACCTAACCTATTTCCTGGTTCTATTAATATTACTTTTTTACCAGATTTGGCAGCGGTATACGCAGAAATCACTCCTGCCGAGCTACCTCCGTAGATACAAATATCTACAGAGATTTCTTTTATTGTATTTGCTACACTCAGCAAAGAGCTCAAGCATATTAAAAGGAATGGGTACCAGGCTTTTTTCATTTTACTTTCCAACTTTAATGTCTACGGTTATAAATCCTGTATTAGCATTTGCAGATCTTGATTTAACTATTAGCACACCATATTTGTTGCCAGCTGTTTTAAACACAATCACATTCCCGTTAGCCATTCCACCTGACGTTTCCGAAGCGACAACAAGAGAGTTTTCATAAAGGGCTGTGATATCAGCAGTTGAACTGATCAAATCAAAATCATTCTGTGAAAATACAATTTTCTTGATAAGAGTTTTATTTCTTGTTAACCAATTTGCCATTGCGTCTGCCCCATAAGCAGCAACGGTATAAATATTATCCGATACACTTGCTAAAGTAGGCGAAGTGATATTATAACTATTTGTTGAACCGCTGTAAAAAACTGACAGATCAATACTTGCCGATATTTGTGCTGAACCAGCTGTAGGATAAACCTGACCGGTAGCTGCATTGAAGAATGGACCTGCAGTGGTACAACGTTGAGCTCCCAGGTTAAGATTAGGGTAGACATTAAAATCTACAACCTGAGAACGTTTTACAGCCAGAGTAAAAGGTTGTCTGACCAGGTTCCCCATGACATCCATTACCTCTATGTAGAACTCCAGTGTTTTATCTACATCAGTAGCTAAAGGATGATAAGTAAACTGATAAGTATCCTCTTTTGGATTATTAAAGCTCGTTTTGCTTAAAGCAGGCACTTCTACCTGGTTGAGGAATGTCTTGATATACCGGAAATCGTATTCTGATTTAACAGAGATATTGAAATCAGCAGTTTCAGTATCTTTAATTTCAACAGGAGCTGTACTTGGAATAACGACACTGATGTTAGCGGGAGCAGATTCAACATACACTACAAAATCTTTCTCTACCACCTCTCCTTCTTCACTTGAAACTTTCAGTTTAAAAATCAGGCTTTTCCCAACCTCAGGTATGGAAACTTTGTATACATGTTTTAAATCTACCTGATTTGTGGCACCTGCTGTAACTAATTTAAGACTGCTCCCATCAAGTATAAGCTCTGCGTCTTTAATCTTTAAAGCACTTGCAGAAGTGATGCTCAAATCGAAATTTATCTCTTTAGAAGAGTTGACTATATACGGGAGCGCCACATTCTGTGTAACCTTTACAGAAAACTGATTCGGTTGTTGTTCCTTATTGTCTTTTTTACAAGCGACGAAGCCTGTTATCAATAAGAACATAACAATTTTTAATAATTTGTATCTCATGATCAATACTAATTAACGTAAAATGGAATTACTGCACTTGCGACTTTCTTATGGGCGTCATCATTTACAAAAACAATTAACCGATATGCACCGGTTTCATTTGGCGCCGTGAAAGAAATATTTGCCGAAGTATTATTGGGAATAAGACCAGCAATACCATCCGGAAGACTTCCATCAGCTGCCGCTGTTTTCTCTTTAACGATTCTCCAGGAGTAAGTCAGCGGATCATTATCCGGATCTGTCGCTACAACTGTTGCTGTATGTGCAGAAGCTTTAGCAACCATAATGTTATCCTCTGCTTTCTTACCATCCATTAAAACCTGGTTCCTATCCTGAATTATAGGTGCCCTATTAGAAGGATAAGCTCCTGTCCAGGCAAACTGCATTGCATCTACAGCAGGAAAAGTGTAACCCTTCTTATCAAAAAAACCGTACCATGTCAATACTTCACCATGTGTTTGATAGCCCCATAAGAATACAAAAGATCCGATACAGCCTTTAGATTTATTGGCCAGAATATTATCCTTATAAGCTTGCTGATAGACATCAGCTTTTTCTGTACTCGTCTGCTCAACCAAACCACCCCAGCTAAGTATTCTTGTAGGTTCTGGCGCCATTTGCCAGGTACCTCTCGGTCCATATTCAGTAATCATATATGGCTTTTGCCAATTGGCTGTAGTCAGGTTACCCAACACTCCTGGTAAATTAGGTGCATACGTGTTTACAGAAAGGATATCGATATTTGGTGCAAGGTTGATGATATTCTTGATATGATCAACATTAGAACTAGCTAATGCAGTTGTAGTAGGATGATTCGGATCTATCTGATGAATAAATGTAGCAATTTCATTGATCGCAGACCATAGCTTAACATTAGTATAACTAGCTTCTGCTTCATTTCCGATAGACCAGCATAAAATTGCAGGATGGTCTTTGAACCTGATGATATCCTGCTTCATCTTTTCGAGCTGCTGACTGACTGCCGTTGCATTATTATAATCGAATCCGTCAGTTTCTCTTCCAATATAAAGCCCAAAATTCACATATAAACCTGCAGCATAGGCTCTATCGAGAACTGTTCTTGTCGTATCATTAACTCCATAAGTTCTAATGGTATTTGCTCCATAATTTATTGCACGTTCAGAGAATTTATTAGTGGATACACCTTTGATGTAAAATTCAGCACCATTTACCTGCATTTGCCATTGTCCGGCCACTTTAGACAGGCTAACCTTTGCTGGTGGATCCATAAATGTTTCTTCGAACGAATTTTTAGGTATTGGATAATCGTAATTATCCTTACATGCACCTGCTGTTAATACCAGGAGCAAATAAAAGATGATCGAATGACTTTTCATATCGAAATAGGTTAATTGGTTTTGATGATCTGATTTAATCCTTCTAGTTTCTTCGCCAGATCAGTATATGAAACATCCTGAACAGCGACATTACCATCTATTGCCATCGCAGCTGCAACAGCAGCTGACTGGCCAAGAACCATGTAAACAGGTTCCATTCTTATCGAGCTATAGGCTACGTGAGATGAAGACAAACATATAGGTACTAAAAGATTGGTACATTCGTTTTTCTTTGGTGTAATTGCATAATAGCTAATTGGATATGGCACAACAGCTTTAAAAATAGTCCCTTCAAAGCGCAATTTTCCTTCGCCATCCAACACTTTAGATACATAGTGGCAGTCTAAAGCATAAGAACCCAAACCGACAGCATGTTCTGCATTCTGTCTGTTCTCTTTGCTGATATTTTTTTCGACCATGACATATGTTCCCTGCATTCTTCTGGCCTCTCTAACATAAATCTGGTAAGGAAAATTACCTGTGTCAGCAAACTCATCTTTAGGCAAACCCCAGTTGCTCATTTCATTTCTGACATGCTCTGGAACCCTTGGGTCGTTTTCCAGGAACCATAACATTCCTAAAGCATAATCTTTGTGCAGTTGTTCCAGTTCTTTTCTCTTCTCATAGCTTCCCTCTGCATAATCATAGCTGGCACCAAAGAAATCCAAATGGTTGGTATCAGTTTTACGGTTTGGCATTGGCGTTAAGGTAATGATCTTTTGCAGCTCTAAATCTGGATTTAATTTCAACTGTCTGGCCAACACCTCATACCATAATGGATTATAGTTTGCAGGTTTCTGAATTTTTATTCTATTCGCCGGATCATCAGTTAAAGTAAGTCTGTAGCAATAAGCTTGTACCTTCTTATCCTTTGCACCTTGTTTACTTGGTATTCTTTTATCGATATAAGGCAGCAAACCAGAGTTTTTATCACCCTCGATTACATATGGGTCTATTTTGGTTAAATCAGCTCCTTTTTCATAATTGATCCTGTAGCCATTTAAGGTCTCTCCATAAGTATCATTTGATTCTCTGCCTACGGTATAAGACACACGAGCATTAGCCATAAGGTCACCTTCGTATGTGGCGTCTACAAATACCTTAGCCTCGATTGACTTACCACTTTCCATTTGAATGCCTACAATTTGCTTTCCTTTCTTTTTTAAGCCACCTTTTAATTTTAAACGTTCATTATGCCATACTTCAACATTTGATTCTTTCAACATTTCTAGCATAATCCTTTCTGCAATTTTCGACTCATATACCCACTGCATTTTACGTTCTTCATTTTTACCTTTATAGGTTCTTTTGAGCGATTTGATGAAGAATTCATCACGATTCTGATTTACCCAGGCTTCTGGCTTTAAGTAGTAATTATACAAGCGCTGATAGAATTCTCTTGTCAGTCCGCCCACTACTTCATTTCTGTTCATATCTGTAGCAGTTAAGCCTGAAGTCACCAAGCCACCTACATGGTTGTTCTTAGAAACCAATACCACTTTTTTGCCTAATCGACCACTCTGTATAGCAGTAATTACACCCGATGCCGACTCCCCATATACACATATATCGTAGGTATTCGGATTATTAAAAGCATAAGTATTAAATGAAGTAAGTAATAGAATTATATAAATGATCTGTTTCATATCTTGATTTTAATTTAGTTGTATCCTGGATTTTGCGGGAAGTTATTGGCTCCCATATTAATAATTTCTGCTTCTGGAATTGGCCATCTTACAAAGTGTGGATTTGCTGGCAGGTTAACACGTCCGGTTACAGAAGTTGATATTTCCGGATCACCTGCATAATTTTTAACCTGAGAGATGAGGATTCCCAATCTTTTCAGGAAATACCATCTATCACCTTCAAAAGCAAGCTCTCTGGCCTGTTCATCAATGATATCTTTGATAGTTAATGAACCTGTAAACTCATCATTACCAGCTCTTTTCCAAACTTTATTAAAGTATTCCTTTGCTAAGGTTTGATTGCCTTTCATCAGTGCAGCTTCGGCTCCTATGATATAGGTTTCGGCAAGACGATAGATGATCAGGTCTTTATAACTACGCGTCTCCGATGGTGTACGTGTCCAGATGTCTCCATATTTTGTACATCCAGGATAAACCAATCTGTTTTTGTTACCACTTTTGTATAATGGAAAATAGTCACCAGGATTAACCGTCACACTACCATATGGAATAGCCTTAGGCGTGGTGTTTTTATATTTATGGATATAGAAGGAATTATATCGTTTATCCTTAAGCGGGTTATACAGAGAGAATAGATAAGGACTAGGTAAGCATCTACCATAAGTATAGCCCCAATTCTCATAACTACAAGCATATTCTGCCGTTCCTCCAATTTCTGTTCTATAAGAAGCGATAAAATAAGCTGAGAAATAATTCCCCAAAGGCGTGGTATTAGATAAATTTCCGCCTGGATTCTTGCTCCATTGCTGCACCATTAATGCTTCACTATGGTTCAGATCTGCCGCGTTAAAAACACTATCCAACGACACCAATCTGTACTGTCCGAATTTATCGATTTTATCAACCTGATCTAGTACCGTATCCCAATCTTTGGCCCATAATGCAGCTTTAGCTTTCATATGTCTTGCTGCGGCCTGATTAAACCTTCCTGGCTCTGAGGATTTCCAGGGTAAGTTTTCAATAGCATAATTTAAATCACTATACAAAAGATCAAAAACCTCAGCATTGCTGGCTGCTTTATAATTTTTAGGCGCATCTACGTTTTCCCATGTTGTAGGAACTGTATTAAGCCAGATCCTGTCATAAGTTCTGTATAGTAAGAAATATGCCTGTGCCCTAAAGCATTTCGCCTCTGCAATTGTAGCCTTCAATCCATTCGTTTCAGGAAGTTTTTCACCCGCACTGATAATCTCATTTGCCTTACCAATAATCTGATACATTGTACGCCACATGTGGGCTACCTGTGAAGATGATGGCCTAAGGTTGTTGGCATCGTAAATACCAAAGTAGTTTCCTGTTCCACCGTTAGTTACCGACAGGTCAGTACCTCTTTCCAAAGCAAAAATTGTGGCATTCTCTGTGTCATTTGCATAACTGCGTAACAGTGCATAAACAGCACTCGTAGCTAATTTTAATCCACCTTCAGTACTATAGATGTAATCAGCTGAGTACTTTGTCAGATTTTCCTCTTCTAATACTTTAGAACAGGATATCATTGTTGCTGACAACAATAAAACATAAAATATACTTCTTTTCATAATTCCGTTCGTTTAGAATGAAAAATTAATTCCGAATAATAAGGTCCTTGGCTCCGGATACTGCCCAGGATTTTGTTCTGGTCCATAAGCCTGAACATCAGTCATGGTCCATACATTGCTCATGGTACAGAACAATTTTAAATTGTCGAGCTTAACTTTCTGTATCAATTTTTCGGGCATGTTATAAGCCAGGGAGATATTCCTCAATTTTAGATAATCTGCTTTCTCGTAAGCACCAGAAGCCAAAAATGCAGGAGCTTGTACCATGTTTGGAGCTGGTGCCGAATTTGAAGGATTATGTATGGTCCAATAGTCTCTACGGATACCGTTTCTTTTTCCAGTCAAATCTCCACCCGTTTCGAAAGTAGCCAGATAAGAATTATAACGATAGCCGCCAGTGAGGTAATAGAAATCCAGCGATAGACTTAGGTTTTTATAATCAAAGCTGGTAATGAATGAAGTCAGCCATTTCGGATCTCTTTGGATAATCACCCTGTCATCAACTGAAATTACATTGTCACCATTTATATCACCAACCTTTACCCCGCCCGGTTTAGCACTTGGCATAGCCGATCCTGCAATATTATCCGACAACTGCCAGATTCCGTCAAAACGATAATCATAATACACGTTCATGGATTCACCGATGAACCATTTGTTATTTAAATCGTTTTTAGGAAGGCCATTCGCATCTAAAGAACCATCAATTTTCTTAATCTTATTCCTGTTAAGCGTGAAATTCACACTCATATTCCATTTAAAGTCTTTGTTTTCTATGATAGCTCCATTTACACCAATCTCTACACCTCTGTTCTGTACATGGCCCAGATTAACCAATTGGGTTTGATATCCAGTGGTTGTAGCCAAAGAACGTTCTACCAGTAAATCAGTAGTCTGTGTATCATACAATTCAATGGAACCATTAAGTCTGCCATTAAAAAAACCATAATCAATACCCAAATTGCTTGATGTAGAAGTTTCCCATTTTAGTTTTGGATTTCTCAATTGTGAATCTGGCAGATACCCCACCTGTGTGTCATTTCCGAATTCAATCAGGTAACGATCAGCCAATCCCAGCGTGGTGTATGGACTAATCCCCTGATTACCCACCTGCCCATAGCTCAATCTCAGTTTTAAATCTGATAGAAATTTAACATCCTTTAAAAAAGACTCCTCTTTAAGTCTCCATGCAACTGCGGCCGCAGGAAAATAGCCATACTTATTGTTAGCTCCGAAAACAGAAGAACCATCCACCCTTAAAGACAAAGTCACCAGATACTTACTATCAAAATTATACCTTGCCCTTCCCATATAAGACAGTAACTTCCTATCCGACATTTCATAGGCCATTACCGCATAAGTTTTGGCAGAACTAATGGCATTATACGATAGGTCGTCGTTAGCAAAACCAAAGCCAGTATTGCCAACTCTTTTCCATTGGATTCCGTTGATACT
The DNA here is from genome assembly GCF_041645105.1 of Pedobacter sp. Classification (GTDB taxonomy): domain Bacteria; phylum Bacteroidota; class Bacteroidia; order Sphingobacteriales; family Sphingobacteriaceae; genus Pedobacter. The sequence continues at coordinate 46,065 of NZ_JBAZQQ010000008.1, read as the reverse complement.
GGCCATGGCTGTGGCATCAAAATGATGCTTATTGATATCCTTATTGTAATTTAGAATCCCTTCTACCACATAATCATTATAAGTGCTTTCCGAAACTGTTGCTTCACCTCCATTATTTCGTCCAGTGGTATGTTTTAGTCCTAAATAAGTGTTATCCTGTACCTTTCTGTTGTTTAAACTAGTATTTAGTCTAAAAGAAAAATCTTTGTTGATCTTCCAATCGCCAAAAAGATTAATATTCACCCTGTCCGTGATGCTGTTATTTACGGAATTATCGATATTCCAAAGCGGATTATAATGTGACTCTCCTGCTTCAGTTACATCCTCTCTCATAGAACCATCATCATTATAAACCTTTGACAATGGGGGCATTGTGATAAAGGAACTAAAGCTTCCATCAGCAATGTTTCGATATGATTTGGTATAGGAAATATTTGTACCAACCGAAATTGCTTTGGATAGTGTTTGATCGACATTCAATCTACCCGTGAAGCGTTTAAAGTCTGAGGAGGGCACCAGACCATCCTGATAAAAATGTCCCAGCGACAATGCATATTTTGTCTTTTCACTTCCTGATTGGATCAGTACATCATTTTTATTCTGATAAGCAGTACCAAGCATTACATCTTCCCAATTCACATATTCTTTAGAGCGGTATACATCACGCATTAAGCCTCTAAAAGCCTCTTCTTCATCATAATAACCATAAGCATTATAAAAAGCTTCTTTTCTATAAGCTGCCCATTGTTCACCGTCATAAAACTCAAAGTTTCGATAAAGGTTTTGTGCCCCTGCATAAGAATTTACATTTACTTTAGTTTTTGAAGATATACCTCTTTTTGTGGTCACCAGGATCACTCCATTTGCTGCTCTGGCACCATAAATTGACTGAGCAGAAGCATCTTTTAAGATTTCAATTGAGGCAATTTCATTGGCATTGATATCATCAATACTTACTGTAGGTATACCATCAACAATATATAAAGGATCATTACCTGCTGAAAGAGATCTTCTACCCCTGATGAGAATGCTAGAACTTCCACCAGGGGATGCATTACCAGCAGTAACCTGTACACCTGTAGCTGCTCCCCTTAACATTTCTGCAATGCTGGTCGTTGGCATTTTATTGATTTGGGCAGAAGTTACAGACGATACGGAACCCGTTAAATCTTTACGCTTTTGTACACCATAGCCTACTACAACAATCTCGTTCAAGTACTGATCGGCCTCAACCAATTTCACTTCATATTCAAGCCTTTCATCCAGCTTCAGTATCTGAGTAGTAAAACCCAACATACTTAGGTTCAGCTCTGTATCACTATCAGTCACTTTGATAAAAAACCTACCGTCGTTATTTGTCAAAGTCACCGCATTAGATACATTTGTCCTGATAGTCACATTGGGCAAAGGTTTAGTTTGCTCATCTACTACCCTTCCATTTATTACCTTATCCTGAGTAGATTTTTCCTTTAGTTTCTTGATGATAACGGTGTTGTCTTTAATGACATAAGTTACTGATGAATTGGCCAGAACATGACCTACTACTTTATCGACAGTAACACTTTTGAAAGTTCCACTTACTTTCTTGTTTTCATTTAAATCAAGTGTTGAATAAATGAATTTCAAGCCAGTTTTCTGGTTCAATTCTTTAAACACTTCTTTAATGGTGGTGTTGCTGAACGAAATGGAAATTGTCTGCTGATTAGCTAATGCCTGACTGGCATTTAAAAAACCGACAAGGACCAACAAGCACAGTGGCCTGGATAGATAATTTTGCATCACAAGGGTATATTTAGTTTGTTATTTTATATAAATCTTTCCACCACTACGTTTATAGCTTACGTTGTTGGTCATTTCGATCATTTTCAGTTCTTGTTCAACATCTTCATACCTGCTGATCATACCAGTAATCGGGATGTCTTTAATGGCGCGATCTACTATAATCTCTACACCATACCAGTCGGCCAATTCTGCCATTACATCGGACATTTTCTCATTTTCAAAATAGAATAATCCTTTATGCCATGCTTCTACTTTATGTCCGTCTGTAGATTTGGTAATTAAAATCCTTGGATCATTACTTTGTAAAGAGGCTCTCTGATCTGGCTTCAGTATTACAGCTGTATTATAATTGTTATGAGTTAACCTAACCTTTCCTTCTAATAAGAGGACATCCTCATCCTTATCAAAGGAATTAACAATAAACTTTGTTCCCAATACCTCGATGGTCTGTAATGCAGTCTTAACTACAAAGGGTATATAATGATCGGCAGTTTTTATTTTTTGCACATCAAACAACACTGTTCCCTCTATCTTAACAATACGTTTACCATTCGACACAGGAAGTATTTCTAAAGTCGACTTTGGGTTTAACCAAGCCCGGGTTCCATCTTGCAATTGAAAAGCAAATATCCGACTGGTGGGGTTCTTAATGAGGTTGATATCCTGACTATCCTTGGAATCTCCTGATAGTACAAATACTTTCTCTCCATTGTCTTCTATTTTAAGCGCTTTTTTATGGAGACGACTATCATTCAGATCATAGCTTTTCCCATCATTAAGCACGATAACAGGTGAACTGCTGTCGTTCATGGCGAGTGTATATGCAGTTTGATTAGCTGGAGCAAAATAATGCTGATAGATGAAGGTAGCTGAAAGACCAATTAATGCCAGGCAAGCAGCTACTTTTAAATAGTTAAATCGACGACGAGGGGCCAACTTTACTACACTACCCCTAATTCTCTCATTTATAGCAGATTTAATTTCCGACTGGATCGCTGTAAGTTTTTCTGGAGCTACAACTTCATCTGGAATAGAATCATAAAAATAATCTACAAGATTATTCTGTTCAGCAGTAGTTTTTCCTTTCAGGTATTTGTCGAAAATCGACAAAAATCTATTTCGAATAGATTTGTTTGACATACAGGTTCGGTTTATAAATGGTCTTATAACTACTTGTCGTAGAAAGTACCCTTATCTCCCAAAAAAAAGTAAAAAATATGTAAACAGTGCATTCCGAAGTAATAACTTCAGCTCAAAAGACGAGTTAAGCAATTGATTTTGAACAGTTTTAACCGACACTCCTAATTGTTCTGCAATTTCTTTATTTGAGAGGTCTTCTTCGTATTTTAATCTAAAAATCTCTCTTCTCTTACGCGGAAGTGTTTCTGTCCATTGTCTGAGCAGACTAAAAAACTCTTTCGAAATAAGCTGAGAATCAGCATCACTGCTATCACGTATCTGTTCAATAAAATTATCGATCTCTACAAACTTATATTTGGATCTGCGGAACTCATCGATCACTTTAAACTTTACCGACTGCATTAAATAGGCTATTACATTATCGATGTTGCGCTCCGTCCGCTTATTCCAAAGATCTACAAAAACCTCCTGAACAATATCTTTTGCCAGGTCTTCGATCTTTAATTTGCTATAAGTTTTAATGTATAACTCTTCCCAGGTTCTTCCATACAATTCATCGAATGCTCTATGGTCCCCTTCCTTAATGTATAAGAAGAGTTCTTCTAACGTATATGAAACAAACTGCGGGTCCATCTTTTATGATGCCAGATTTAGATTTGGTTATAACAATATTATAAAAGATTAAATTAATATCAAAACACAAAATCCCCACATTGCTGTGAGGATTTTTAAATGAGCACTACTTAGTTATCTTTTTAATCAGCTTTTCATAAGCCTCAGCATACTGCATCATCCCTAAATCGGAAGGATGTATACCATCTGCAGTACTATCGATATTCAGCCCTATTTCTTCGGCAGTTAACAAGTGTATGTTCTTAACTCCTTCCCGTTTCATATGGATAAACAACTCTTTCATTAAAGTATTAATCTTTAAAAAAGGCTTTTGTCTATCTACATTTACTAAGGAAATTGTAGCATCAGCATGTTCAGTAAGTATAATTGGTGTTTGCTTATGTTTTAGCCTGATCATCTGAACTGCCTTTAAGATTTTTTCTTTTACTTCAGCTTCAGAGAAAATCATCAGGTTGGGCAAACAATCCAGGATAAAAACTGAAGCCTCCTTTTCAGCGATCAAACTTGTAATCTCTGGTTCCAGTCTACCATTTCCTGAAAAACCCAGATTGATCACAGGGACATTTAATTTTCTGTTAAGAATATTGGTCCAGGCCATCCCTGCTCTGGATGCTGAAGAACCTTGCGCTATAGAGGTTCCGTAAACAATAATTGGTTTTGATTGCTTATCTGACAAGGTTTGAAAAGTTGAGTTCTTATCAATTCCGATTTCAAACCACTTAGGTGTATTGTATAAAGGCAAATAAATTCTATATGTTTTAACAGATTCAGGATAAAGATTATCAAAATTGATTGAAACCGTATCACTTTTAAATGAAAGGTACTGTCCTTTTACCCATTTCCATTTATTGTCTTTAGTGAGTGCATATAAGTCAACTCCACTAACCCCAGTGGCTGGCATCTGATTTAAAGCCAAACGTTCTTTCAAGCCATATTTTACTTTGATGTCTTTTGCATCTGTTGTAAAACTGATGTATAACCCTGCTGAGTTATTTGAAAGTTTCCAGACTTCTTTTCTCACTTGCGATTCAGCAGAGGCAGGAAGTCTGTCGTAACGGTTTTTAACAGTGTTAGACCAGGCCTGTCCTTCTATAATAAAGTCTGTTTCTTTCTCAGGATTATACCATCGTATCTCCTGTGCAGAAGAACTATAGCTTAACATTGTCAAGAAGGCAATTGCTAATAAATCTTTTATGATTTTATATTTTAACATTTTTAATAAGCTTAATAATTTAAAATAGGATATCCATTATTCAGATTGAGATCATCTGTTTTCCATAACAATGGTGTTCGTCCATTATTCAAAAGATTAACTGTTGAAATATTTTTCATAATGGTCTCGGTCAATTCAACCTCATTGTTATTGGTATTGGCAATAGTTCCGGACAAGAAATAACAGTTAGAAATTAAACTGCTTGTCTTACCTGATATGGCACCCGCACCTGTTGTCGAAGTTAATGTTGTAGAAATAGATCCGGCATTATAGCTGTTTTTTATAAAACCGGTGTTCAGATAGCCAGCTATTCCACCTACGTTTTTATTAACAGTTGTTGTTGTTTGCAATGAAATTATTCCAGTGTTGTAACAATCGCTAATTTTAGGAGCGCTTACACCATAGCCTATGATTCCCCCCACAAAAGAAACACCTTTTACATTTGCCTTATTAAAACAGCTAGAGATCACAGTTGCATTAGCATAAGCTACAATTCCACCAGCTACCCCACCGACCAGGATATCACTTTGTCCACCTATGCCCAAATTGGTGATGCTGCCTCTAAGCGTATATCCAAATAGACCACTTGAGGTATACGTATCGTCATTTCTATTGATCTTAAGATTCAATACCTGATGTCCGTCGCCATCGAAATTTCCACTAAAAGGTTTATTTACGGTTGTTGTGATGTACCAGCCAATTGGCAGATAATTAAAGTGATTCAGATCAATATTATTGGTCATTTTGAAATATTTATTTTCAAAAGAATTTCCCTTATAAACCTGTTCTGACAGATAAACCAATTGTCCGGGATGAGAAATTAATGCCGGGTTAGCTTTGGTATCCCCTTTACCTGCCGACATATCTATCTCCTGCAACCCACCATTCCAGCTATTTCCAGGCAAAAGATTTTGCCATTCTACAGGAGTACTTGTTGAAGCATAATTTGTAATCCTGTGAAAAGTCATAAAGTTTGCATTGTGATAGTTGTCTGCCCCTCCAAATCCATCATCAAATGCTGTACGCGAAACAAAAAGAATATCATTGTTGTCAAACACCCAGTCGACATACTGAAAGCCTACATTCTCTACATCATTATTGGCCAGCACAATAGACTCGATCACCCAGGTTTCCAGATTTGTTGAACTACTAAGCGCCAGAACATTTCTGATTCCACCAGCTGATCTGTTATTCTCCTTAAACTGTGCCGGGGCATAATTAACTAAAGCCCAATATTTTTGGGTATTGGAATCGTACCTGATATTGAATTTTGAAGAACCACCCCAAAACTGAATTTTCTTTCCAGAACCCGCTTCAATTTGTGCATCGGAGGACAAAGAATAATATCCTGCATAAATACCTTCCATAGAAGCGAGGCGAGATATCCCTTTTATCTTACCATCAGGGCCTATTACAGCATTTGTTTCTAACCAACCCGTTCCATCTAACCACGCTGGTTTTTGGAGTGCATCCGATTTCAGCCAGCTTGAAGGGTTCAATAGATCTGCAGTTTGGGAGGCAGAAACAATGTAAGACTTATTTCCAGACATCCATTTACCGTTGAGATCCGTATCATGAAATTCATAAGCTTTATAAATTCTATTGTTAGCAAATAAAACCGGTGTAGAAGAACCGTGACAAGCACCCGGAACAATAATTGTTGGAGCAGACCAGGTTAATCCCTCATCTGTAGAGCCTCGTATCACCAAATTTGCTCCCTGACTTACATCAGCTCCTAATAGAAACAATTTATTTTGATGGTAAAATAAACCGGACCAAACAGCCCCTGTAACGGTTGATACATATGACCATGAGACACCATTGTCTTTCGAAATAAAAATATCTGTTGCATTAGGTATACCTGTACCAAAAACATCATTTGATGATAAAATATGGCCATTCGGCAATTTCACCAAACTTGGAGTCCCACGGTATTTACCACTTGATTTGGGACTATGAACCACAACAACTCCTGGCACCTGAGCAAATTGGTTTGTGGTGGTATCATTTACCACCATAAAGTTAGTTCCTTCTACTTTTTTGCAACCAAACAGAAAAATAGGATATGCTATAAAAAATGTAAACAGTAATCTTTTCATCAAAATATAATTTAATTTTTATTCATTTCAGTTTATCAGGTATTTGAGTTCCTTTGGGGTTTTGGCTTTTGAATAGTTTTTTATCCTATGGAATGTCATGTAATTCGAGTTATGAGCATTATCAGCCTCTCCGAAAGCATCAGTAAATCCAGTACGGGAAATAAAGATGATGTCCTTGCCCTCAAATTGCCAGTCGACATATTGAAATCCGTGGTATTTTACATTTTCACTTGCCAGCAGAATTGCATTTGTTTTCCAGCTTTTTAAATCTTTAGAAGAGATTAATGACAATACACTTCTCATTCCTCCTGCTCTCATCTTTGGTGCTCTTAATTTCTCGGCCGGATAATTAGTTAATGCCCAATATCTTTTTGTTTTCGCATCCCACATCACATTAAACTTAGTTGCCCCACCGATAAAAGGAATTCTTCCAACTGTATTTTCATCAATTTCAGTATTAGATTTAAGACTATAGTAGCCTGCATTATAACCAGATTCATTCGCTAGCCTGGTTAACCCTACTATATTGCCATTCTTTCCCAGAACGACATTAGTTTCCAGCCATCCAGTTCCATCTATTGCAGCCGGTTTTACTATTTCATTGGTATAAGACCAGCTTTTCGGATCCAGGAGATCTGATTGTTCAGGGGTCGACATGATAAAGGATTTGTTATCAGCCATCCATTTCTTCTTTTTGTCTTCAATTCCAAGATGGTCATATCCTTTGTATATTCTTCCATTATGAAAAATTACTGGTGTAGTAGAACCATGAAAACGTCCTGCTCTTAAGATCGAATGAGCTGACCATGTTTTACCGAAGTCTGTAGACTTTCTAATGGAAAGGTTTCTGTCGGACCCCCTGACACCCAGGATATAAACATCGTTTTTCACCATAAACAAACCCGCCCAGAAAGTATCTTGTAATTCAGCCAAATAGGTCCATGTTGTTCCTTTATCAGATGATTTGTACACCTGCACAATATCAGATGTACAACCAGGACCAAAGAAATCAAATGACATCAGGTAGTCTCCGTTTGGTAGTGTTATAATTGATGGGCTACCCAGGTATTTTCCTGAACTTTTTGGAGAATGCACAATTTGAATACCGGGTACTTTTTGGTGTTTTACAGGCTCTTGAGCAAATAAATTGCAGGAAAGTGCTAATAGGAATATTAGAATTATATGTTTCATAATAAAAAATAGTTGTCTACCCGCTTAATGATAAGCAGTTAAAAGGTTCAAAATAAATAAGTGTACGTTTTACCAGCCTGGATTTGGTGTCAACAATTTATTGAGACTAAGATCGTACTCAGGAATTGGCAGCAATACATCTCTTTCAGTAACATTATCTCCTGCCTGGGAAGTATATTTACGATTTGCAGCTGCATTCTTTATAATATCATCCGAATTGTCTTTTAGATTCTTAACCAGTAAGCCCCAGCGTATCAAATCTTGTTTTCTTAAGAACTCACCACCCAACTCAAGCATCCTTTCCTTTTGTATGGCTTTACGGAATTCTTCTTTTGAAGCCGTTTGAGCAGGAGTCAAATTTGCATCCATGATACTTGCGACTGCAATTGCGCCTGTTCCGTTTCCGCCAGTTATTGTAACTACAGGTGCCGAAGTAAAATTCTTACCATAGTTACTGATGGCTATTCTGGTTATTTTACCAGCAGCAATAACAGCTGTAGCTACTGCTCCAGTTCCTCCGCCCCCGGTAATGGTAACATTAGGCACTGTCGTATAACCACTTCCACCATTACTCAATGATATAGTTTTTAAAGTCTGACCATTTACAAGTTCTCCATATCCTCTTTTTCTGACATCATTTACTGCTTTAATTGCGACAGAAGTAGGTCCGTTTACTTCATTCTCTGCTTCAGCCATCATCAGTAATACATCAGCATACCTAAGTAAAGGGAAGTTCTGAGGCGTAAAAGTGGTATGTTTAGGAACAAGGGTTTCATACTCGCGTCTCCATTTACCTAAATCCATATTGTAAATATTAGTATTTACAGTCTTTACCCTACCAGGATTACTAGTAGCAGTACCATAACCATATTGCACACAATTCCAGTCTCTCCTTAAATCAGGAGAATACTTTAACGTAGCTGCACTATTTTCATCAACCTCATAAGCTTTAAAAAACAGTCCTGTAGTTTTTATTGCAGAAGTACTCACCCCAATCTCAGGGTCTCTGGCAAGAGGGCCACTGATATTTCCAAGATTTCCGGTTTCCTGGAAAGCATTTCCTGTTCTATTACCCCAGAATTCAACTTCCCAAATGCTTTCTTTTACATCATATTTATCTTGAGCATAATTGATAAATATCTGCTGATAGCTTGGATTCAACGCGTGTTCTTTAGAATCAATCACTTTATTGGCATAAATGAGGGCATCATTGTATTTCGATTCATCCTTTAAAGGAAAGCCCGCCATATGTAAAAAGACCCTGGCTAATATCCCGCGGACTGTAGAAAGACTAACTCTGCCACCAAAGCCAAGACTGCTGGCAGTTTGTGCCGACAACAGCTCCTCAGCCTTTTTCATGTCATTTATTATATACTCATATACGACTTTAGAATCTGTTCTGGCAATACTTACGTCCTTAGTAGATGGATTTGGAATTAGCTGTAATGGTACATCACCATAATGAGAAACCAGAACGAAATAATAATATGCCCTTAAGAACATTGCTTCACCTAAAATTTGAGCCCTTTTGGTCTCATCCATTTTTGGCTTATTTATATTGGCGATAAGATTATTAGCCCTTTCTATACCAAAATACAGGTATCTCCAAAAATAACGGACATAGGTATTGGATGGACTATGCTGATAAGTATTGAGCTCGCCAGATGGCTGAACCCCTGTCATATAAGTTTCATCGGTACCTACAGTAATCTGCATCTGGTACCACTTACCATAGATATAGGCGTCACCCATTACATCGTAAACACCGGTTAAGGCGCTACTCAATTCCTTTTCTGTGTTATAATAATTTTCAGGACTGATAAAGTCTGTAGGTGTGTTTTCCAGGAAGTCTTTACATCCGAAAAAACATAATGAGACAAATAATAATATAATTTTTTTCATCTTCTTAACCTTTAAAGTGAAACATTTAAACCGAAAGTGATTGTTCTGGCTCTTGGATAAGCAGACCAGTCAAATCCAGGTGTCAAAGCCGAGTTTCTTACAGAAACTTCAGGATCAGAACCTGTGTAATTTGTCCATGTATATAAGTTTTGGGCTGATACATATACCTTTGCAGTTTTGAGCTTTATAGACTTCAGCAATTCCTTAGAAAAAGTATAGCCTAATGAAACCGTCTTTAACCTTAAAAATGATCCGTCCTCAATAATATTTGAGTGATAAATTCTAGGCGGTACACCACCCGTTCTGGGAATGCTAGTGTTTTGGTTATCGGGCGACCAGCGGTTAACCACAGTAGCATATTGATTGAAATTATAATAGTTATAGGTATTTTGTTCAAAGTATAACCTGTTTGCATTTATGATATCATTACCATAAGACCACTGTAGAAAAACACTCAGGTCAAAATTCTTGTATCGAAAATCATTCATAAATCCACCTATATGAACCGGGTTTCCATTACCTATAATGGTATAATCACTGGTGTTGATTGTTCCGTCGTTGTTCAGATCTTTAAACTTCATGTCCCCAGGTTGAATACTGTTTCTGGTTCTTCCATTCGTTGGTATTTCATCTTTCAACGTATATATCCCATTTGCTAAATTAAAATCCGGGTATTGATACAAACCATCAAATTCTGCTCCGTAGAACATGCCCATTGGTTTTCCAACTTCTGCATAATATGGTGCAATACCACTGAAATCACCTACAAAGCTTACGGTAGATAGGCGATAAGATTGGTCATCTTGTAATTTTAAGACTTTGTTTTTATTGAAGCTAATGTTAAAAGATGTAGCCCATTCAAAATTCTTCGTTTTGATTGCATCATATTGGAGTGAAAACTCAAACCCTTCGTTTTTAACATTTCCAATATTCTGATAAGAGGTAAGATAGCCGGTAGTGTGTGGCAATTGGGCATTAAGTAATAAATCAGTTGTCTTTTTGCTATAATAATCAGCAACAAGTCTTAATTTTTGCTTAAAAAAACCCAGATCATAACCGATATTAAATTGGGCAGTGGTTTCCCATTTTAAATCGAGGTTCCCTGTTGAAGTTAAGGCTGCTCCTCTTTCTGGGTTACCATTGTTGAACGAATAGTAATTCACGTAAGGATAAGTGATTCCTGAATAAGTAGCATATTCATCTACCCTATTATTTCCAGTTGTACCATAACTTACACGTAATTTTGCATCAGACACAAAACTCAGGTTTTTCATAAAGTCTTCCTGTTTCATTTTCCACGCGAAAGCACCTGAAGGAAAATATCCCCAAACGTTATTCTTTCTGAATTTAGAAGAACCATCTGCTCTGAAACTAAATGTGAATAGATATTTGTCGTTATAGTCGTAATTTAACCTTGCCAGAAAAGATGCAAGGCTCCATTTTTTTGTCATGCTTTCTGGTACTATCGATGTACTCAGATCTAAGCCATCAATACCCAGGCTTTCATCTTCTATATAACTAGCTGTATAGCCAGAATAAAAGTTTGTATTTTCCTGGATGGTAAAGCCCACCATGGCATTTATCCTGCTTTTATTGATTTTGGTATTATAGGTAAGTGTATTTTCATTTAGCCAGTTATCGATTTTCCGATTATAAATACCACCTGTTGTCCCTTTTGTTGTAGGATAAAAAGGACTTCCTATCTGGGTTTTGGAATTATAGAATGTTTTTGTGCCAAAATTATTCCCGATATATCCTCCTCGTATTTTTAAATCCAGGTTATTGATGATTTTAAAATCCAGCGTACCATTGATAATGACATTACTAAGAGATCTTTCGTTGATCTCATTCTTAAGAGATATAATAGGATTCACCCTATAATCTGTCGGTGTTTCGGAAATTACAGCTGGATCAAATTGTTCTTCCAATAAATCTACATCAGCAATACCAGATACTGGCCTATAACCTAAAGCACTATAAATTGTGCTTAAACTAGGGATTCCAGCTGTTGGATCAGAAATAATGGAACCTGTTGTTGTTGATTTTGTATAGGTTGCATTTATGTTGGCTTTAAGGTTTTTCTTGATTTGCTGAGATAAAGAAAACCTACCTTGAGTTCTCTTGTAACCAGAGTTAAGAATTACCCCATCAGATCCGAGGATATTTGCAAAAACTGAATATTGTGTTCCCTGGCTTCCCCCTCTTATAGCGATGTCATTATTAAGTATAGGAGCGGTACGGTACAGTTCGTCCTGCATATTAATTCCGTTTACACTTCTGTAATCCTCCAATGTTCTGCCATCCAGATACAATTTATCAGTTGTAGTAGGATTCAGTTCATTCTGATATTTCACAAATTCATAAGGAGATAACATATCCAGTTTTTTAGCCACATGCTGAAGTCCGTAATAACTGTTCAGACTAATCACAGGTGCACCTTTCATCCCTTGTTTTGTTGTAATAATAATTACCCCATTAGCTCCTCTTGATCCATAAATAGAGGTAGATGAAGCATCCTTTAATACCTGTATCGATTCTATATCAGAAGGGCTCACCGGACTTTCGTCGATAGATTCGATGGGAAAACCATCAATGACATACAAAGGAGAGTTGGATTGAGTAATTGAATTATTCCCTCTAATAACTATATTATTGATACTACCAGGTTGCCCGTCATTTCCAGAAACCTGAACACCGGCTATACGTCCTGCCAATGCCTGGTCGAATGTTGCAACAGGAGCCTTTTCAAAGCTCTTTATATCAACAGTAGCAACTGCACCCGTTAAATCTCCTCTGCGAACCTGACCGTAACCTATAATCACTACATCATCCAATTTGGTAGGACTTTCCTTTAATGTAATCACTAAGCTAGTTCTGTTCTTTAGTTCAAGTTCTAAGTTCTCATATCCTATATATGAAAAGACCAGCACCGAGTTTGGATGAGTTACATCCATTCTGAAACTGCCCATTTTATCAGTAATAACGCTTGTATTAGTCCCTTTAACCTTTACTGTGACACCTGGAATGGGCATCCCTTTTTCATCATTTACCTTTCCGGTTATCTTTAAATTCTGGATGTATTCTACAGCTTTATCAAGAAGGTTTACAGACTTTTCTTTAATAATAACCGTACGCTCATCAATTTTAAAAGTCAGGTATTGTGCGTCCAGACAAGTTTTCAGAGCAAGTTCCAGGGAGACATTTTTGAGGTTTACCGTTACCGGTCTGGCTTTTTTTACACTTTGGTCACTGTAAAAAAAATCATAGCCTGTTTGTTTTTTTAAGCTTTTAATTACCTCGAGTAATGGCATTCCTGAACCATTAACAGACACTTGTGCTTTACTAACAGCACTTACCTGTAACAGCATCAAAATCATCATAAGGATAGTAAAGTTTAACCTCATCAGCAATTTTCTTATTATAGCATTTTGTCTACCCCTTCCATCAGGAAAAGGCATAGACCTTCTACGGTCAGTAAAAATCATTACATTTGTTTAGTTTGGTTCTTATTTAGTTGATTCGAAAAAATTAATAAAGGATAGTCCAGACATTTGCCGGGGGTAGTTCCAAGTACTCCCGGTTCTTGTTTTTTAAGACCTTCCTTTTAGATAGCCCCTATTTCATTACCACGATCCTCCTTCCTTCCACTTTAAAATGAACCAGATCGGTCATTTCTATCTTACGAAGAACTTGTGAAACATTTTCAAAGCGGCTCATAGAACCACTAAAAGTCTTATCCTTTAAATCTGCCTCATAAACTACCTCAACATCATACCAACGGGCAATCTTACGCATAACAGTTCCAATTGTTTCCTGCTGAAAAATAAACTTACCATTTTTCCAAGCTACAGCTTCTTCAATATCCACTTCCGAAATACGCAAACCATTTGCAGCAAGAACGGCTTTTTCGCCAGGCCTGATTACCTTATTTGCAACAGCATCTGCATTTGTATTTATCCGAACTGAGCCTTCCAATAAGGTTGTTGCCGTAAAAGCTTCGTCCGAATAACTGTTCACATTAAAATGCGTACCCAATACCTCAACCTGTTGTTTAGCCGTTTTCACTATAAAAGGGCGTTTCTTATCTCTGGCAATTTCAAAATAAGCTTCCCCTTGCAACACAACCTGACGAGTTTTTTCTCTATTTAGCGATGCAGAATAAGTTAAACTTGAAGCCGCATTCAACCAAACTTTTGATCCATCTGGTAATTGAACTTGATAAGTCTCTCCCCTAGCGGTAGAAAGCGTATTTATTGTGTTAACTTCCTTTACAGCATATTTAGCACTATACACCAATTTCCCATTAGCAGACTTAGAAATTACCACACCTTCCTCTTTAGCGAGTTCCCCATTTAAGGCATCAGTTAACTTAATTCTTTTCCCGTTAGCTAAGGTCAAAGTTGCCCCAACAGCCCCAGGGGTCACATCATTCGCATAAACTTCATTTTGCGGTAGCTTATTGTCTGCTTTACCAATATAGTATAGAATGCCAGCACCCAACATTATAAAAATCGCTGCTGCGCCAGCAAGACGTGGCCATAGCTTTATTTGCTTCTCCACCAAAGGAAGTTGCTTATCCATTTCGGATAATTGTGCTTCAAGCTCGAAATCTGAAATTTCATATTCAGGGAAAATACCATGAGCTATCCAATCTTCTACCATTGCCCTTTCAAGCTCAGTTGCCTGACCCAGCTTATACTTCTCTAACAATGCTCTTTCCTTCTGATTATCCATAACCGCTATTTGCTGATTTTAAGAGTTAGTCAGCTAATCAGCACCTAAGGGTTAGTCTGAAAAGAAAAAAATTAAAATATTTCAGTTATCAGATGAAAAACACCGTTCCCAGCATAGAGCCCAGCTTTATTTTCAGCTTTTTCAGGGCCTGATGCATATGGCTCTTTATGGTTTCTTCGGATAGACCGAGTTCTTCAGCAATTTCTTTACGGGAATAATTCGTTTTCCTGCTCATTTCAAATACTTCACGCATTTTATCAGGTAGGGCTGCGATTTCCTTTTCGATCAAATCAGCCAATTGTTTACTCCTCAATAAGTGATCTGTGGTACTGTTTGCGTTGTGCAGATAACTTTTAAAACTATCCAGATACCTGCCGGAGACCTGTTTATGGGCAATTAAATTGGCAATCTTATTACGAACAGCACTATGCAGATAGGTACTTAAAGTATAATTAATTTCCAATCCTTCATGATGGAGCCATAGGGAAAGAAAGATTTCATGAACAATATCCCACACCTCTTCCTTTTCACCAAGGCGCTTATAAGCAAAAAGATAGAGTAGTCGTTTATACCTATTGTATATTTCAGTATAAGCCATACGGTCTCCTGTCCGAAGTAATGCGGTCAACTGTTCATCCGTATATCTGGCATAATTCCCCATTGATTGCCCTAATGCTATATTTGGCTCTTGATAAGGCAATGTTAATAAATTATTCTGGAAAATAGATATTGGAACCATCATTTATAATTGATAGATCTGCAGATTAAAAAAAGCAGATATTTGAGTTATTACAAATATCTGCTGAGAGAGGCATTATCCAGGTGTTATACCAATCAGATATTACCCTTTTTAAGTTGTGACACAGCGTAATCACAAGCACGAGCGGTTAAAGCCATATAAGTTAAAGATGGATTTTGCGTACCAGTGGAAGTCATACATGCTCCATCAGTCACGAATACATTTTTACAGGAGTGCAATTGATTCCATTCATTTAAAAGTGATGTTTTAGAATCTTTCCCCATACGTACCCCACCCATTTCATGAATATCATTCCCTGGTCTTCTATCATCTATACGCGTTTCGATATTTGAAAACCCTGCAGTTTTGAACATATCTGTCATCTGTTCAAAATAATCGGCTCTCATTTTATGGTCATTTTCATCATAATCAATAGAGATATTTAATTGAGGGATACCCCAGGCATCCTTTAAGTCGGCATCTAGTTTCACAAAATTGCTTTCTTTTGGAATGGTCTCGCCCATCATATGTGATCCGATTCTCCATGGTCCCAAATCCTTTTTAATCAGGTTCTCTTTTAATCCAACACCTACTCCAGTTGTATCACTCGATTCCTTACGCCTGGCACTCAGCGCAGCCGCATATCCCCTTAAGAAGTCTGTTTCTTGCTGATGTACATTTCTAAAACGTGGGATATAACCGCCCCCGGCAGGGTTCCGTCCATCTGTTTTATATTGAAGCTGTCCATCAAATTCAGCAGTAATTGCTGCACTATAATTATGAAAAGCCATGTACTTACCTAGCAATCCGCTATCATTACCCAAACCATTCTGGAATCGATCAGAAACTGAATTTAACAAAATGAGATTGGTATTGATGGCAGAAGCATTTACAAAAATTACATCGGCATAAAAGTCTATTTCTTCTTTAGTAACTGTATCAATCACTTTAACCCCAGTTGCCTTACCTTTTTTCGAATCATAAATAATTGAATGAACTACAGATAATGGCCTTAATGTTAATTTGCCTGTCTTTTGAGCCCATGGCAGCGTAGCCGCATTACTACTAAAATATCCACCAAAAGGACATCCCCGCTGACAAAGGATACGATTTTGACATTGCCCTCTGCCCTGATCAAAATGAATTTGATTAGGTTTAGACAAATGTGCACATCGGGCACTGATTAAATGCCGATTGGGGTATTTTCCTTTAATTACTTTTCTGAAATGCTCTTCAGCAGCATTCAATGGAAATGCAGGTAGAAAATCACCGTCAGGTAATTCTGCCAATCCATCTTTATTACCTGCAATACCTGCAAAGCGTTCTACATAAGTATACCAATCTGCTAAATCTTTATACCTGATTGGCCAGTCAACACTAAAATTGTCACGTGCCGGACCTTCAAAGTCAAAGTCACTCCAACGCTGGGTCTGTCTTGCCCATAGCAGAGATTTGCCACCTACCTGGTAACCGCGAATCCAGTCGAACGGTTTTGTCTGCACATATGGATGTTCTTTATCCTTTACAAAAAAATGTTGTGAATCCTCTTTATAAGCATAACAACGATTTGCGATAGGATTTGCTTCCTTATCTTTAAAGGGCATTTCATTACGATGCTCAAACTCATATGGAAACTTATTTGTGGTTGGATAATCTTTGATATGCTCCACATTCCTGCCCCGCTCCAAAACCAGGGTCTTTAAGCCTTTTTCAGTAAATTCTTTCGCTGCCCATCCACCACTGATACCAGAGCCAATAACGATAGCATCAAATGTTCTTTCTTTTATACCGTCTATTGCGATATTCGCCATATTTCTATAATCTAAAAAATCCTTAATCAGGATTATACTGGGAAATAACCATTGTAACGACCAGGTACAAGTTCATACTTAACCAGGTTTGTCATGACATATTCGGAGTTTAAATAGCCCTGAATGGTTTTACTTTTTGTGATTTTATAAAACTTTTTAATTGTACTATCTTCCTCTTTATCCAGCTGAATACTTTTTAGCAATGCTTCCCGTTCAAGACCTGAAGCTTCAGAAAAAGGCTTACCTGCGTTTTCTTTTGCAAAATGACCAAACTTTTCCAGCCCTTTGATAAATATCTGCTGATCTTCTTCTTTGTAACAATCGTCCACCATTTTCAGGACAAACAAGTGCAATTTGAGAGATTTAGCTCCAGGGTTATCCGTTTCCGGAATAAGCGTTTCACAAAGCATTTCAAGGAGGGATTCCTGCTCCGTTGTAATGCTGAAATTATTTAATTTAATGGTCAGCTTTCCCGACTCTCTAAAACATGCAGGCAGTACCATTGCTCCACCGGCAATAATTAAAAGGTTTCGTATAGCAGTTCTTCTGGGAATGATACTATTCATGATTATTATTTCGACAACATTTTTCTAAAATTCTTTACGCTAGCCGTTACATCTGGTGTATTATTGTTCCAATTAAATTCATATTCAGCAGAAAGTACACCTTTAAAGCCCTGACGTTTTAGTTCAGCAATTACGCCAGACATATTAGCAACACCAGTTCCCCAATGCACATCATGAGCTTTAACATTCGCATTTTCATTCAAATCTTTAACATGAAGCTGTTTAACATGACCTTCCAATTGTTTAAGACAAGCAACCGGATCCAGTCCAGAACGTACCCAATGACCTATATCGGCACAAACGCCCATTCGTTTGCTTTTTCCCTTAATCGTTTTTAAAACAACCTCCGGACTCCAATAATAGCTTGGATTAGGGTGATTATGTATAGCGGCATTGAGCTGGTACTTATCACAAAGTTGTGATACCAGGTCTATGTCTTTCAATTCAGGCTCACAAGTAATATTTTCTGCTCCCATTGATTTCGCAAATGCAAAAATCTTCTCCCAATCATTACTATCTTTAGTCTTGATTACACCATATGAAATCAATCGGATATTTTTCGATTTAAGCAGGTTTTGCAAGTATAACTTACTAGCTGCCGACATTTTATAATCCATTTTTTCTGCTATTCCACCACCAATCACTTGCTGAGGATAAGCTTCTACATATCTTAAACCACAGCTATCAATTTTTGACAAAGCTTCTGTAAAACTAAAACGATTAAAGGTATAAGCTTGTGCCCCTAATTTCCAGCCTAGAGAAACTTCAGGATTAATGGAATTTGCAGCAGATTGGTTAGATGTCAGCTTAGAGCTACAAGAAATAAACGCACAACATGTCAGTACAATACAAACATGCAGTATGGTACGAACAGAAATTGAAAGGATTTTCATAATTATTTGTTTTAATTCCTATTTTTAAATAATATCCTTGCTTAAAAATGGGATGAGTTAAAAAATATGTTTGAAACTATTAATTGCAAAGGGTTACTTTTTTGAAGTAGTAAAATCTCCCATCTTCACCGCCGATAAACAGATCAAGCAGGTTATCATTGTCATTTAATATCGGATGAATCCAGGCACCATGTCTATCTAAGTTTATAGGCTCCCCATTTTCCTGACAAATTGGTTTTGGAATATCAAATATGGGTTCTTCATTTGTTCCCTTATTTAGCATTATATAGGCGGTAGCATAGGGCTTGGCGCCCGGGGCAACTTTTGATTGGGACATATGCACTCCCTGTCCAAAAACTACATCCCATACTCCATCACTATTATAATCACAGACCCCTAATGTAGCACGCCCTTCATGGCCTGCATAACCTACTATCCTTACTGGTTCTTTTTTATTGTTCATCAATATTTGTTCATTAAAAATGTGATTTGGTGCGGAAGAATCTCTTTTGTATAAACATAAATTCCCCCCACCATTAATAGCTACAAAAGAAGGTAGGCTTTTGGGTGAGTGATCTGATAAATATTTTTTTGGCAGCAGAGCAGGTTTACTTCTCCATGCAGCTTTATATTGTTTTTTCATGTACATTATTGGAACTGCCTTACCTAAGACCGGAGCTCCTTTACTCCCTGTATTTTTATAAAACAAATACTTCCCTGTAATATCATTACACACTACATCCAGCAATCCATCATTATCCCAATCGCATACTAAAGGTTGTAAGTATCCCCATCTCTTTTCATTTGGTCCCTGGATAGAACCAGAATAACCCGCCTGGTGATGTATAACTTTACCATTAGCCAGCATCTTCTGAGGAATATCCCATACAGGGCGATCTGTGGTACCTAAATTTTTAATGAACCATAAAAATCCAGAGGCATCACCTGCAATTATATCTGCAGATCCATTATTATCCCAATCAATGAAATTAGGTACGGCTAATGTTTGTACATGTAAATCCCCACCTTTCATCATGACAGGTCTGGAACCCCATACGCCATTCTTACTATAAAACTCTGTTAAAGTACCTGGGTTACCTCCAAGCAGAAATCCATTGCTTTTATCTATAGCTTTTGTAAGCGTTGTAGGCATACTAAAGTACGACTCTTTGGTTGTGGAGGGAATCCCTTTAGGAAGTCTGATCAATTTAAATACCATGCCTTTATCCAAAATCCGGATATCATAAGCTGTTTGCTTATCAACATCATAGGAAATTAAGACCTGTTTTTGACCATTTTGGAGAAAGTCAGAAACAGTTAATTTAATAGCGCTTGAATATTCATTAATCACAAAAGGTTTATCATCTTCAAATACAGTTTTCCATGCAGTAAAATTCCAATCATTTAACTGTTCAGCATAAGAAACCTGAATTACCGTTTTTTGTCCCAACCATATTCCATCAGCATCATAGCCTTTATTAAAGCCAATATCTGGGTTTGGCGGAACACCCCATGGATGTTGGTTACCAGGCCAATAATTACCTTTAATTGCCCTGATTTTTAGCGCGTAGTTTTTTCCATTTTGCCTAAAAACAGTAAAATCACCAGTCAATGGTTTTCCATCTACTTTTATATCAACAGGATTAGATAAAAATAGATTATCCCTAACCTCGCTTACTTGATAATACTGCCAGTGTTTATTCTTTTTATTTGACGCAATCAACTTAGGCTCATCATTTTCTAAGTAAACCACTTTAGCCATATCTATAGTTGAGGACAAACTATTTAAAAACCGGGGTCTGCTATAGATTAAAGCTCCCTCAATAGTTCTACCCAATAATTTACTTAAATAAAACCCCTTTCCGAGAAGAGAAATATTCGTCAATAAACTACCACCTGGAAGGACTGTTGGTGTCAGCTCCAAGCCAAAACTAAAATTGGTTACTAAGCTATCGGGGTACCTAAGAGGTGCTAATAATTCCGATGTTTCTTGTCCAATTGCATTATTCACTGTATAAAAAAATAATACTGAAAACAACAGGATACATCTCATGTAGTGCCTGATCATAATAGTTAAAGTTTTACCAGTCTTCATTTTGAATCAATTTTTTATTTACACCAGTTTCATAAGAAGGAAGAGGCCAAAGCACGTCTCTTTCACTAGCATTGGTATAATATTCTTTACCAGATACATTTACAGAAGCTGTTCCAGCAGGAATTTCTTTCAGTCGTTCTTTCATGTTCAAATAGAAATCACCCCATCTCACGATATCATTTTTTCTTAAAGCCTCAAAGCATAACTCCCTTGCCCGTTCATTTTTCAATTCCTTTATAAAACCATCATAATCTAATTGCGGAAGATCAGCTTCTATACTAGTTGCGTTTAAAGGCTTTTTATAGGCTCTTCTTCGCACCTGATTGATAGCATTATAAGCCAATGTATTTGGACTTTTGTTTACTTCATTTATTGCTTCTGCATACATTAACAAAACATCTGAGTAACGTAATAAAGGGAAATTTTGCGGAGTACCAACACTATTTTTTGGTAAAACACTTTCATTCTCTCTTCTAAATTTTCCACAAAATCTATTAATGATATCAATATTTGCAGGCCAGGGATTTTGTTTATCACTTAAGTAACGAAAAGGAGCAATCGCCCAATCCCTTCTACTATCTCCCGTTAGATATAAATCATACAACCATTTTGTGGGATGAAGGATTCCATTAGAATATCCAAAGCCTCCAACACCGGTAGCAGAGTACATTATACCATTGTTTATTCCAACCTGACCAACAGTACTGGCATACAGACCGCTTCCATTACCATAGAATTCAACTTCCCAGATGCTTTCCTTTATATCATATAAGTCTTTCGCATAATTAATAAAGATCTGATCGTATGAAACATTAAGTGCATGTTGACCAGAAGTAATTACTTTACTAGCCCATTTTTCGGTCTCAGCATATCTATCAGTTTCCTTTAATGGAAAACCAGCCATATATAAATTTACCCTTGCTAAGATGCCCCAAACAGCAGATTTACTAATTCTTCCAGCAGATTCTACCTTATTTGCATCAAGCACTAAATCTGCCGCTTGCTCCATATCCTGGAGCACTTGAGTATAAACTTCTTTTATTGAAGATTTTGGAATCTGAACATCTTCTTCTTTTCCAGATACTGATGGTTTTAATACTAAAGGTACCCCTCCATACCGGCTGACTAACATAAAATAATAATAGCCCCTTAAAAATAAGGCCTGTCCCTTTACATTATCCCTATCCACCTGAGCTATATCAATATCCTTATTTTCAACATTTTCCAATAAGAGATTTGCTCTGTTTATCCCTTTATAAATTGCTCTCCAATGATTCAACAGTTTATCATCTGTTGTATTTACTGTATAATATGTGATTGTCCCCTTATCATTACTAAAATTTGGAAAACCTTCGTCAGCTTCCAATCCCATTCGGCCTAACATTGTATTTCCATACACATAAGTTTCTCTAAGAGTCGAGTAAATACCCTTAAGCGCAGTTTCCAGTTGTTCTGGAGTTTTATAATAATTGTCTGTTGCTAAAATATATCCATCTATATCCAATTCCAACATCTTTTTACAAGAAGGAAGCACACTTACAGAAAGGAATAGCAACAAGCTTAAATAGCATAATTTAAAGTTTGAGATTTTCATATCAATATTTTATAGATCTATAATTCAATTTATAATGAGATTCGGGCACCTAAGGTGACAGTAAAATTTCTTGGATAAGAAGAATAATCAAAGCCAGGAGTTAACGTACTATTTGCGGTTGAAACCTCCGGATCAAACCCAGTATAATTTGTCCAGGTAAAAAGATTTTGAGCAGCTGCGAATATTTCCAGTCCACTGATTTTCTTCAATTGCTTTCTAGGCAGATTATAAGAAAGGTTGACCGTTTTAAGTCGCAGGAAAGACCCATCCTCTAAAGTCCTTGTTGAATACCTGCCTTTAGGGCCGAAACCTCCCACCCTGAAATGCTCATTACTTTGATTCTCAGGCGACCAGCGGTCAACATATGAAGCGAACTGGTTAAAGTTTGCCCTATTGGCAAAGTTCCCTTCAAATGCCAGTCTATTTGCATTCATGATCTGGTTACCATAATTCCATTGAAAAAATACATTTAAACTGAAATTCTTGTAAATGAAGTTATTAGTGAAACCTCCGAAATGCACAGGTAATCCCCTTCCGATAACAACAGCATCCTTATCATTTACAACGCCATCAGCATTTTGATCTTTATACTTGATATCACCAGGTTTAATAGTTGCTGCAGTATTTCCATTAGTGGAAACGCCAGATTTTAAAACATAGTTGCCACTTACAAGATCAAAATCTTCATATTGATAATTCCCCAACCATTCGTATCCATAAAACTGACCAGCAGGTTCACCTAGTTTGGCCTGATATAAGAACGTACCATTATAATCCCCTGTGAATGGCACAGTAGACTGTATCATATCTTGGTTTTCAGCTAATTCTAATATTTTGTTTCTATTAAAACTGATATTAAATTCGGTTTGCCACTTAAATGATTTGGAATTTATATTTACAGTATTCAAAGTAAACTCCAAACCTTGATTTCTAATTTTTCCTACATTTTTATATACCGTTGAGAAACCTGTACTTAATGGGAGATTAGCATTCAAAAGTAAATCTCTGGTTATTTTTGAGTAGACATCGAGATTCAAGTTAATTCTGTTTTTGAATAAAGATAAGTCGTAACCAATATCCAATTGTGCTGTTTTTTCCCACTTCAGATCTTTATTGCCCATATTATTCACCATCGCAATATATTCCGGCTTCTGGTTATTAAATGAGAAGAATGTTGACAGTACTACATTCTGATATCTTGCATAATCTCCGATCCTGTTATTTCCACTTAAACCATAGCTAATACGTAATTTTGCATCACTTATAATATCCGATCTTTTAATAAAATCTTCGCTCCCCATTTGCCATGCAAATGCTCCAGAAGGGAAAAATCCCCAACGGTTTTCCTGTGCAAATTTTGATGAACCGTCCATTCTCATGGAGGCCGTAAATAAATACTTTGAATTTATTCTATAATTGGCTCTGGCCATGGCAGATGCCAAAGCATTTCTTGAGGCTAAAGAGATTATTCCTGTAGGAGTACCTAATTGTAATGCTCTCAATTTCAAATCTTCATTGGGGATATTAGTTGATTCATAACCATAAGTTTCTACTTCATTCTGCTGAAATGTTAATCCACCAACCACATCTAAACTACTTTTACGAAAGTTCTTTTTATAGGTTAAGGTATTTTCACTAACCCAGCTTTTTAAATCACTATTGCCATAAACCCCATTTACGCCATTTACATTAACGCTACTGGCAAGTCCCTTATAAGTTTTTGAATTGTAGAAAGCCTCATCTTTAGTTCCTAAAGAATTAAGTCCACCTCTAATGTTTAAAGTTAAATTATTGGAAATTGAATAAACTAAGCCTGCATTTACTAATAAACTATTCTTAGTCTGTTGTCTGATTTCATTTTGAGTTGTAATAAGAGGATTCATTAAAGCCAATGCGACAGCATCTTCAGTGTCAAACAGATCATTCACAATATCAGCTTCGTTAGAAACTGGTCTATAACCTAAAGTTCTATACATTAAAAACGAAGCGAAAGAATTTGCAGAAGATTGACGAAGAGAAGCTACAGAGCCATAATTTCTGTCTACGCTGTAGTTTACGTTTATATTCGCTTTTAGTTTACTAGTAACATTTTGGTCTATGGATACTCTAGCCTGAGTTCTTTTATATCCAGAATTTATAACTACCCCATCCTGATTTACGTAAGAACCAGAAAAAGAATACTTTGTTTGCGGGGTTGCGCCTCTAATTGCCAGATCATGGCTGTTCATCACTGCCCCTCTAAACAATAAGTCCTGCCAATCTATACCTTCAACATTTTTATAATCTTCCAGCTTCATATTGGGTTTTGTCAGATACAGATCTCCCATTTCATTAGGTTGCACTTCTAATTGATATTTGACAAACTCATAAGGATTCATCATATCCATTTTCTTTGTAACAAATTGCTTCCCTGCATAAGCTTTATAACTTACTTCCGGTTTACCTGGTTTACCCTTTTTGGTTTCTACTATCACTACCCCATTTGCCCCACGAGAACCATAAATAGCTGTGGCCGATGCATCTTTAAGTATGGAGATGGATTCGATATCCTGAGGATTCAATGAAGAAGTAGAAAAGTTTTCAATTGGAAATCCGTCTACCACATATAATGGGGAGTTACTTTGCGTTAAAGAATTACCACCTCTGATGACGATATTCATCCCGCTACCAGGCTGATCGTCGTTGCTAGATACCTGAACACCAGAGACTCTTCCAGCCAGAGCCTGTTCAAAATTTGTTACCGGTGCCTGCTGTAATTCAGCCACTTTGACTTCAGCTACGGAACCCGTAAGATCTCGTTTGTTTACAGTACCATACCCTACCACCAATACTTCATCAAGTTTAGTTGGTTTTTCCTTCAGTACAACATTCAAAGCATTCTTGTTTTCGGTTGCCACTTCCATATTATCATAGCCGATAAAGGAAAAAACAAGTACTGCATTACTTTTAGAGAGTCTGATACTAAAATTCCCTTTAACATCAGAGACCGCGGTTGCAGTACCACCTTTTTCCCTGATTGCAACACCTGGAAAGGGGATACTATTTACGTCGGTAACTTTCCCCGTTACTACAGTTTGCATAAACTCCTTAGTGGTTCTAAAAACTTCGGGCTCCTTTCTTTTTACTAGTATAGAATTCTTATCTATATAATAATTAAGGGGCTGGTTGCTAAAACACAAATCCAGTGTCTCCTTTAAAGGCATATTTTTTATGCTGACTGTAATTGGTCTGGCCGCTTCAAGGTCATCGGAATTGTAAAGAAAATCATAGCCTGTTTGCTTTTGTACCTGGGCAAAAAATGCTGCCATAGACATCCTGTTCGCTTTCAAAGTAATTTTTTGAGCATAACTGGATGCACTAACCTGCAAAATACTTAGAAGTAATAAAACAGTAGATAGCTTCATTATAAGAAAAATTTTATACCAAGCAGAGGTCGCCCTGCTGCTTGGTACTGCAGTGGATTTTTTATACATTTGGTTATTAGGTTAATTAATATTTGGTTGTTTAAGGCAATAAATAGAATTATCCGACCCGATTTTTCGGTAACCGGAAGTGCAGCGAACACTTCCGGTATTTTTGGTCGATAATTGTAGTAAAAGGTTAGTATTAGTCTACAACAATGATCCTCCTTCCTTCGAGCTTATAATGTAAGTTTCCAATTTTTTCTAATTGAGCCAGTAAGTCATTTAAACTTTTGGTTCTGTAAGACAGACCTCCTAGTTTGGGGCTTTTCTTTGTATTTCTATATTCTACTTCTACGTCATACCACCTGGATACTTTTTTTAGCACACTCTTAATGTCTTCATTTTGAAATTTGAAAAATCCGTTATGCCATGCTATAGCATCTTCTGTGTTAACATTTTTCACCACAATACTGTCTACTCCATCCAGTATTAAAGATTGCTGGCCTGGTACCAAAAGAGACTTATGTTTATTTTTGGAAACTTTTACAGATCCTTCTAATAATGTAGTTGCAACTTCATCATCATCGTCATAAGCCGAAATATTGAAATGAGTTCCAAGTACCTCTACCATACTTCCTTTTGCTTTTACATGGAAAGGTGTTCTTTTATCATGTGCAACTTCAAAATACGCTTCCCCCTTAAGAATCACTTCTCTATTTTGTTTGGAGAACCTGGTTGGAAATTTGAGTGATGAAGCAGAGTTTAACCATACCCGAGTACCATCAGGAAGAATGATATGATACTCACCTCCATTTGGAGTTTTGATCGTATTGTAACTCAGCTCTTTTTTATCAACAGATGGTAAGTCTGACTGATTATAAACCAATTGCCCGGTGCGGTTTTTTGTAATGGATACATTACCCTCATTAGCCAGTTCCCCCGTTTGTGCATCATTTAGTGATATTTCTTTCCCATTTGCCAGAGTGAGTATGGCTTTGTTTTTACCAGGCGCGATTACTATTTGATTAGGCTTAACATTAGCACTTGTATCCTCTTTCTTTGTAAAGACAATATATAGGATTGTAAATACAGCAGGTACTAAGATAGCTGCAATACGGAAAATGTTATTGTTATAAAGTCTTCTGTATATCGGTACACTCACATTGTTAAACTGAGGATCTTTCTTAATCAGGTTTAGGACTGCATTGGCTTCTGCACCATTAAATGATGGTCCAGTATTTATCCCCTGCAATTCCTTATCGATCATCTCGTCCATTTCTTCCTGGTCCATTTCTTTAGTAAGGTCCATCAACTCAAGACAATCTTCTTCACTGATCGTGTGATCTAAATAGGCTTTTAATAAAAGCTGCAATCTTTCTTTGTTCAAATCTGGTTTATATTTGGTCTTTTAAGGGTTGTTAAAAGAGAGTACTGAAAATTTGGACTATAGGACTAGTCAAAATGAAAATAATTTTAAATAATATAAAAAAGCGCCAGGATATAGATTAAATCGGCATATTTCAACTCTTTCTTTATGGTCTTTAATGCTTCAACCATATGGTTTTTTACAGTATTTTGAGAGATGTTCAGTTGATTAGCGATCTCCCCATGAGATAAACCATCATGGCGACTTAATTTAAAAACCAGCCGCTGTTGATTTGGTAATTTACTAATTACGCTTTGGGTAAAGCAATCCAGTTCATTTGCCAGAATTTCTTCCTCTGTAGTATTTCTAATTACCTGGAGATTTAGTAATAGTTCCTGTCTCAATACTGATGACTTACTAATTTCTTTATACGCATCGAACGAGAGTCTTTTCGCGATTACATATAAATAAAGCCACAAATTACCCGATGGATCGAGTCTTGAGCGAAATAACCAGAGTCTGAGAAAAGTTTCCTGAACGATCCCTTCACATTGCGCTCTATTTTTTACAAATCGGAATGCCAGTCTAAAAACTCTTTCAGAATAAAGGTGATAAACGCTATTGAATGCAGATTCATCACCTGCAATAAGTTTATCAATATCTAAACTATCTGAATTTTTATACACCTTCAGGCCCTTTTTAGATTAACAGTAGCTTAACTAAAGTAATCATGGTTTTTACATCTATTTGGCTATTTGTAATGTCCTCTTCATAAAATTAAGAAGGGCATTACACAAATATGCGAGATACAAGCTTTGTCGTTTTGAAATTTATTATCCAGATTATGTACTATATTATCAATTATTAGTTCCTAAGTTATCTTTCCAATTTATTTATTGAAGTTAAATTTCGATTTATACATTTCTCCTGTTAGTGCAACAACTTCCATTAATAAGACTTTTATTCTTTTGTTATTGGCCGTATAATCATTCTCAGAGATTGGTCTTTGGTGAAATAAGAAACAACCCAGTTATATAAAGTTGTAATCTTATTTCTATAGTGCACTAATGAAACAAGATGTATAAAAATCCAGATAAACCAAGCAACAAAACCTTTGAAATGCAAATTAGACGGAAGATCTACTACTGCTTTGTTACGTCCGATTATAGCCATAGTACCTTTGTCCTTATATATAAAAGGTATTAGTGGTTTATTAAGCATTATTAGCTTAAAGTTGGCAGCTAGATTTTTTCCTTGCTGCAAGGCTACTTGTGCTACTTGCGGATGCCCTGAAGCGAATTCATCATCTGTTGTTTGTATGCAAGTATCACCAATGGCATATACATTTTTTAAACCCTCAACTTTATTGTAAGCATCTGTAATCAACCTTTTTCCTCGTCCGTAACATTCTATTGGTATACCCTCAAACATTTTTGAGGTCACGCCTGCTGCCCATATCAAGTTTTCTGTTTCAATACTTTGACCATTACTTAATATGACCTTATCGTTTATGTAGTCGATAACCTTTGCATTTAAGATAACCGTTACACCCATGTCTCTTAATGCATTGAGTGTGTTATTCTGTGATTTTTCACTTAATAATGGCAACAATGTAGGGCTGCCATCCACAAGATAAATATGATGTTGCACATTCATTTTTCCAAATTCAGGATAATCTTTTGGAAATACAGAAGCCCGCATTTCCGCTAACATTCCCGAGATTTCGACTCCTGTTGGCCCACCGCCTGCAATTACAATGGTTAGCACCTTTTGTAACCTTTCATTGTCAGACGGAAGAGAAGTAGCAAATTCTAATTGTTTTAGGATGTAATTCCGCATTTCTAAAGCATCGTTAACAGTTTTCATCGGAATGGCTTTCTTTTCTACATTATCCATTCCGAAATAATTGGTTTCTGTGCCTGTCGCAAGCACCAGATAGTCGTATTCCAATTCCCCTGTTGTCAGCACAATTCTATTTTCCTCGTGGTTTATTTTTACTACCTCTCCTAATTTGAAGCAGAGATTCGATATACCACGAAACATTTTACGATAAGGGTAACTTATATTTGAGGTTTCTAAGAAGCCTGTTGCCACCTGATATAAAAGCGGTGGAAAAAACGCATAATTATTTTTATCTACTAGGGTAACCTGATATTCTTTGCTATTGAGATATTTTATAAGGTTGACACCCGCAAATCCACCACCTATGATTACAATTCTCTTTACCAAAATTTATTTTTAATGATTTAAAATCCAAGAAAAAATTAAAGGAGCTACAATCGTTGCATCCGATTCTATAAAATAACTAGGTGTATCTATATCTAATTTTCCCCAGGTAATTTTTTCATTTGGTATACAGCCTGAATATGAACCATAAGATGTTGTAGAATCGGTTATTTGACAATAGTAACGCCATTTCTGAATATTATCTTTTTCCAAATCCTGTTCCAGCATCGGTGCTACACACATTGCAAAATCTCCGGCAATACCACCACCAATTTGGAAGAATCCGATTCCGTGTCCAACTGTATTTTTCTCATAGAAATCAGCTAACCATACCATGTATTCTATTCCACTTTTTACAGTTGAGGCTTTTAATTCTCCTTTGATGACGTATGAAGCAAAAATATTACCCATTGTGGAATCTTCCCACCCCGGAACAACGATTGGTAAATTGCGTTCAGCTGCTGCAACCATCCAGGAATTCTTTGGGTCAATTTCATATTCATCCTCCAATACTCTGCTTAATATCAGCTTGTACATATACTCGTGTGGGAAGAAGCGTTCTCCTGCAGTCTCAGCATCTTTCCAAATCTTCTCAATATGCGTTTGTATCTTACGGAATGCTTCTTCTTCAGGAATACAAGTATCTGTTACACGGTTGTATTTATTTTGTAACAGATCCCATTCATCCTGAGGTGATAAATCACGGTAATTTGGAATTCTTTTATAATGTGAGTGTGCCACAAGGTTCATGATATCTTCTTCCAGATTAGCTCCTGTGCAGCTGATGATATCAACTTTTCCCTGCCTGATCATCTCTGCTAAAGAGATCCCCAGTTCAGCTGTACTCATCGCTCCTGCAAGAGAAATCAACATTTTACCTCCAGCAGTTAAATGAGCTTCATATCCTTTAGCAGCATCTACCACAGTTGCAGCATTAAAATGCAAATAGTTTTTCTCCATAAATTGAGAAATGGGGCCTTCTTTTTGTTCCATAATAAGAAAGTAAATTGTTTTATTCTTGTTCTTATTGCTAAGAACGGAGCAAAGCTATTCAGAAAATATAGGACAAAAATTATCCTATGATAAATAATGATTGCCCCTCCATTTGTCAATACTCACCAACAATATTATAGACTATAGTAACTTACCAATTAAACATTTCTATAAACAATGCGCTAAACTGAATGTTATAAGAGTCTATTTATCACAAAAATTAATTATTAATACCTGTTATTATGAACTATAGAAAAATCATCCAAAATACTCTACAAAGCCGACAAGACCATAGTCTCAGCACTTTTGCATTCGTTGCAGGACTTGCAGCAGGCGCTGCAATAGCTGTATTATTCGCACCAAAGCCCGGACGTGAATTCAGAAAACTATTGGCCGAAAAACTCAGGTTTGGTCAGCAAGATCCTCAACATGAGCTCGAAGAACATTTATTTGATGACCTTCGGGAAGCCGCGCGTGAACATGCGGTTCAACTTCAAGGGCCAGAAAGTAAACGAAAAGATCCAACACAAATTAAAATACCCTCAGCTGGTACCACAGCTTGGAAAGCTAAGTCCCCAGCAGAATAAGAATATACCTCTGGTTAAACAATAACCAGAGGTACTCATTAGCATTATTCCTACCAAAGTCCAAACACTTCGCACATCGGGCTAATCACAAACGGCCCAATACTAAAACAGCCATAGCTTAACAGGTATAAAATTAAAGTCGACTGATATAAACGGTATTAATGCCGGTATATTTGAGAACAATCTTTTATATTCACCCTTGATTCACATCTGTTACTATGACTGAAAATATCATCTCAAAAATAGCTCTTGCTGCAGTTATCGGTGGTGCCTTGGGTTTATTTTATTCTTTACTGCTTAATCTGCACGGTTTCAGCAAAATAAAATATAAACACGCTGCGCTTAGCATAGGTCTAATCATTTTTTTACTGAGCCTGTACAAATTCGAAGCGGCAGGTATAGCGGCCTTTAGTTTAGGAATAGGCATTTTTATTCTTGCCATCGCACTCTTTGTTAGAGGAACCGCCGATTCATTGAAGGACATGGCCGGCCGTTTTTCGTTGCGCAACAACATACAGCAAGGTTCAGCTACAACGGCTTTTCAGGAAAACAATATTACCAGTTATTTTGGAGTATTTTTTCATTTTGTAGTGATTGTACTGATATGTCTTTCCATATTTACTTATTCAAAGGATGTTATCCTGGATCAGGAGCATATAAACAGATTGGTAGCAGATGCAGCATTTCAATTTTCAAGTACCATCCTGCTCATGTTGCTAGGTCTATTCAATCCTTTTGTAACGCCTTCAGAGAAACTGATGCGGTTTTCAACACTTATTGATCAGCAGAAATACCCAAAATGGCATGCATTAATGGCAAAAAAGAGCAGCTGGACAATCATAAAGAGCCTGATCTGTATTGGAATTCTGAGCTACTTTATTAATGCAGGCTTTTTCAATATCCCCTCCTGGAACACAAACAGTCCATTCCTGAATGGATATATCCTGATTATTGGCTTATTTATTTTCATAAATCTGATGCAGCTGATCCGCAATCCTGACTTATTTTTTAAAAGGAACTATTTCAGGATTACTATGTTATTCCGTTCTGTTCATCTCAGTCTTTTTGTTGGTGCAATCCTGGTTTTCTCAACTTTGTTTATATCGGCAATACTAGGCATTGACACGAACAAGTTGAAGGTAAGTTCAGAGGCTATTCTGTTACTCGGTTTTAATCTTGTAATGTGTTATAACGAATACAGACTTGTACGTGGGTAAAATTTTGAGCAAATAGATTTGTCGACAAAAAACAAAAAATGTAGTCAGTCCCTTCATTCTATTTTCCCTTTAAGATATTGATAAAGCCTTCTTCCCTGTCGTTGGTGTGGCTTTACAGTAAATGCTTTAACATAAAAAATTTCATCATCCAACCACTTAATGCTTTCAACAGCCCATTTTCTTGTATCGTAGCTAGCCTTTTCGACAAGCATTTTATCTGGCTTAGAGAGATGATTAACTTTTAACAACCCAATAAAACAGCTATTGTCTTCATATGGCCAGTTATAAAAATAAACTAAATATTTACTTTGTGCCGAAGGTATGGGTGCCTCTACAGCCCCATCACCAATTGATACAACATGATATTGGTACGAGCTTAAACTATCAATTAATACCAAACTGCTAAATCCTAAATGCTCAGTGGTCGAGCTTTCCGTAATTGCAAACATTTTTAACCGTGGATAGAAACCTAGAAATTCATACCCTCTAAAACCATCGTTACCACCATAATCCTTATATTTTCTGAGGTTAAATTGTTTCCTTCTTGTGGAGATGATATGATGTGTTTTTGAGGTTTTTAATGTAGGTTTGACCATATATTCTATTGCCGGACATCCATCGTACTCTGCAAAACTGCTTGTCGTAAATGAAAGTTTTGGTAATTTCTCGTAAGTTTCCGCATACCCAACAACCACCTCTTTATTCATTTGAGCAAAAGAAGATAAGTTAGATGCAAATAAGAGAAACAAGAATATTAATATCTTGAAAAAGCATTTGCGTATTTTTATCATCATCTAGTTGATTGTTTTCTTTCAAAACCTTTCCAATCAGAAGTTATGCACGTTCCTGGGCTCATGAAATTATATCAAAACTCTTGCCAACCTGTACAAACAATATGAAAAAATGGCTCGCGTTTTGATCTCAGCAAAAAAGCGCAACTGTAGATTAATTCAGGTTCTAGGACAGAAAATCATCAGCTGTGAAAAAACCAAATTAGCTTCCGATATTATGTTAGAGGATAACAAGCAAGTTTTTCTGCTCACGTAACTGAAATACAAAAAGATAAAAAGACAAACTCTGGGGGTAACAAATTTTACAAACAATGGATATAAAATTGAGCAGCCTTAAAATTTCAATTAAAATGAAGATCAAGTTTCTGAAAAAAATACGCGCAATTGTTTTCTTGTCTGTAGTCATCATTTCCTGTGAGCAGAAAGTAAAAACAAAAAGCCAAAGTGATCCCAAATCGGTAGAAGAACCTGTTACAATTGGGGCAGCGGCTCCTGTTAAATCAATTCCCCATCCTGCTACAATAGCAATAGAAAAAAAAAGAGAATTTAATTCAGGTTCTATTGTATTTTGGAAAACCACAATTTAGATGGCTTTATAGATATTTTTAAACCCGATAGCCCGGATCTGTATCCTGCAATAAATAAAACCACAAATCAAATCTGAAAAATAGACAAATAAAGATTTTAAAAAAAGAGCAAACATGAAAAAACTAACCACGTTATTTTTTACGGCACTTATGTTGCAATCCTGCACAAGTAAGGATAAGCATCCTGATATTTTAACCCTGGAAAAACTAATTGAAAACGGGGAGGTTATTTTCATCGAGAAAAAAGATTCAGTTTCATTATTTCCTTTCATCACGTTTTTAAGCGACTCGGTCTATTTAACGCAAACCCCTCATCATATTTACTCAGAAACTAAAAACCCTGAAAGTAATGAAAAAACGGCGACTGAGGTGAGCATAAAAAACAACTTTGCACTTAAAAATGTATTTAACGGCAAAACGTATCATTCAGAAATGTTAGATTCAAAATCATCGGTGCTCATAAACGAAAAAAATGACGTGATCATAAATGATGTCATGTTCTTAGCCCCTGATTACACCTCAAAAAAACCAGCAGATACAGCCTTTGCAAAGAAAACTTCAGATATAAAAGTGGATGAAAAATTAAACGAACTGGATGAGTTTGACAAAAGTATTATCCATAAATGGACAAATACCGGCAGGCTTGGTACGATGCACGAAATCTTTTATTACCAACTTGATGGAAAAAAGTTTAAGTCTGCATCTTCATGTTATTTAATTACAGAAAATGGAAATTATTTCTATAACGGGAAGTTGGGAATACTTAAAATCAATTAAGAGAAATCACATCCAAAACTTTATTAAAATATGTACAAAGTAGAAATAGAGGCAAAATTTGCACATGCATCAATTGAAAAAAAAGACAATTATTATTTAGTTGGTCTTGCTGAAGATGAATTTGATTTTGAAAAATATATAATTTTTCAAAAACCATATAAATTAAGTAAAAACGATGATCCGAATGCAAAAACTAATGGTATATATATTGAGTGTAACGGAGATTCATGTTTTAATTGTTGTCATGAGATAAGCATTGACAATAAGAAATTAAGGCTTATTATACAGGATAGTGAGATAGCAATAGATCTTGAGAAAGCAAATTTACCTGAAAACTTTATTCCCTTCCTGAAGGAGATATTTGGTGATTTGTTACAATTAAATTGGAAATAAGTCGGCATTTAAAACATAATCGATTATGAACTATGTAAAAGAAATAAAAGATACAATTACCGGAGCCTATGAAGTTAAGGATTGTAACTCCTATTGTATGTCAAAAATTTCAGCCTTTTTTATGGTATTGGTGTTGCTTTCATGCCAAAGCCCTTCTGGTCATAAATCGCAATCAACCAGTACATCCGACACAACAAAAACAGCTATGACCAGGGATGCTCAAGAAATTTCCTGCGACCAATTCCTGTCAGCCATTGTAAAATCCAGCAATGCAGTTGCGCTGAAACATTTTAGTGATACCCTTGTAAAAGTCCGTCTGGAATACTTTACAGCTGAAAAAGCAAGGATTAAATTATATGTACTCAGTGATATTTCGGAAGATCCGGCCAATAAAAAGCTAACAGAAAATGCCGTAGGCTGGTTAGAATTTCACAGGCAAACCAAGCGGTTGACAGACATTACCAATGACCCCGATAGACCATTGGTATTACAATATGATACCACCCTTTTGCAAAGGTATGATCTTTATAAATTGTGTGGCACCGAAGCAGCTATTGCCAAACCCGGAACCGATTATGAACAAAGAGATGTGATGCAGGAAGCAGATATAAGATTCAATGGTAAACTGAAACGTTTTTTTACAATAACTGAATTTGAAAATGTATTTGGGAAACCCGACAGCATACAATTGCTGAAAGATCAGGCTCCTTGTGTTACCATTTTTGATACCGAAGCCCCCGATGATAAATATTTATACAAAAATGGCTCACGTTTTGAAACCAGCAAAAACAAAGTGGCTGTAGATGAATTTTGGTTCCTGAATGGGAATTTTATCACTTACAAAGGCATCCGTATAGATGCCAATACTACGATGAATGATATCAAACAATTATTCCCGACCGCTGTAAGTGGAAGACTGGGTATGGATAAGGAAGGAAAACTCTGGGTAATCCAATTAAGAGAAGATCATGAAGGGATTTCTGACGGGCATATCAAAATATTTTTCAGGAATGGGAAAGTATCTTTTATACACTGGTGGTTTCCCTGCTAGAAACTATTCATTTTAACTCTACAGGCCAGTTTTCGATGCGACGAACTCCAGGTAATTACCGGCCCGGATGAAGTACT
Source organism: Pedobacter sp. (assembly GCF_041645105.1). Classification (GTDB taxonomy): domain Bacteria; phylum Bacteroidota; class Bacteroidia; order Sphingobacteriales; family Sphingobacteriaceae; genus Pedobacter. Next base: position 10,204 of record NZ_JBAZQQ010000008.1, on the reverse strand, counting down.
CCTTATGACCAGCGTACATACGGATAAAAATGGCTGGATCTAATACTGCGTATTTGAACGCCGTTTTACTATGGGTGAGCAGCAGGCCTTTGTAAAGGACATTCCTGAACAAGTGGAAATATAATTGATCACTACAAACTGTAAAATCTCAAATTCACCCTTTAAATAAACTAGGCATAATGATTGTTCATCAGCAAGATCGATTTATCCTAAACCAATTCATAGATGAACATTTTTTTAATCGTACTTAGCTCCCTTTTACTGACATTCTCCCTGCTCTCAGTCATCAGACACGATTATTGGACATTCAGAGTATTCGATTATCCCAGACTACAGAAATTCGTAGCCACCATTCTGACCCTGATCCTGGTCACAGTATTTTACAACGGAGCAACCATACAGTATATTTTGATGGCTTTACTGTCCATAAATCTGGTTTTCCTGGCCTATCAGATTATTCCTTTCACCCCCTTAAGCAAAAAACATATCCTACGAATAACAAAACAAATCCCTGATCAAAGCATCAGCATTATCATCGCCAATGTATACCAGGAAAACACCAACTATAAAAGCTGTATTGACGAGCTCAGTAAAAACCAGGCAGATATAATTCTGCTGCTGGAGACCAATAAAATGTGGGAACAGCAAACCCTCAGCCTGGAAAAAACACATCCCTTCCATCAACGTCTGCCTCTAGAAAACACCTATGGAATGCTGCTTTACTCCCGATATGAACTGATTGACACCGAAGTAAAATTCCTGGTAGAAAAAGACATCCCTTCTATTCATACAAAAATCAAACTTCCCAGTGGACAGCTCCTACAATTATATGCGTTGCATCCCACACCACCAGTACCTAATGAAAACCCCAGATCAACTGAGCGTGACAAGGAACTCCTGCTTGTTGCCGACTTAGCCAAAGCATCAAAAGATCCAGTCATCGTGATCGGAGACATGAATGACGTAGCCTGGAGCTATACCACCGAATTATTTTTAAAAATGAGCGGATTGCTCGATCCAAGAAGAGGACGGGGATTCTACAACTCATTTCATGCCCATTACCCGATTATGCGTTTCCCGTTAGACCACGCATTTATTTCCACAGACTTTAAACTCAATAGCATGAAACGATTAAATAATTTTGATTCAGACCATTTCCCCATCTACATCGCCTTACAATACGAGCCCACAGCAAAACATCAGCAGGAAAGCATGGAAGTCACAGCTGAAGACCAGGAAATAGCTCTCGAAAAAAAGCAGGCAGAGACTTAAAATCACAGCATCAAAAGATATCTACACAACCAATGTTTAACTCTTGACTAGTCACCTGGAAGATACAACACATAAACTCCGGCACAAAAACACAAATATAAGCATCCAGTCTACTAGCGAGCCCTTTTAAGCCAGCCTTTACGTTTAAACCAGAAATAGATGGATATGGTCACGACCACCTTTCAGGGTTTTCATATTCAGCGAAATCTCATAACTTGTTTCCATCATCTATCACATATAAGAGCCGCTCCCCAAAGAGCGGCCCGGTCAACCTAAATTAAAACCATTAATTACTTAATCTCAATCTGGCGGGATTGCACTTTCGCTTCCTCCCGTTTAGGAATATCAATACACAATACCCCATCATTGTATTTCGCCTCAATTCCATTCTGGTCCGCAGTTTCAGGCAAAGTAAAAGAACGTACAAACGAACTATAACTATATTCACGTTTCGCATAATTGCGCTCTTGTTTTTGATCCTCATGCACCTGCTCAACCGAAATGCTCAACACATCCCTTTCCAGCTTCAACTTAAAATCCTCCTTTTTCAAACCAGGGGCAGCCAGCTCCACATGAAAATGATCGGCACTTTCCGAAATATTCGCTGCAGGCACCTTTGTCATCATGCGATCCGAAAAAAAAGTATCATTGAAAACAGAATCGAAAACATCATTAAAGCCTGGCATTAATGAATTGTTACTCTTTGGATTAAATTTAACTAGTGTCATAGGTTCTTCCTCCTTAATTTGATTTAATGATTAAAACATACAATTAATTAAACTCATGAACTTCGCGTTCAGTTTTCCTAATACAAGCAAAATGCCAATGCCAAAAACACACGCTCAGACTGAAAAATTTTCAGCAGCAATGAAAAAATTTCAGTTTCATAATGCCAAAAATTCACCTCCAAATCCCAGCTGATCCATTCAACCCCGAAACTATATTCATCCGCAATTGTTACCCTAGTTAAGTAAATGAATCCTTTAACGGGAGCATACACCTATCCAGATGAAACAAATAGCCAATATGAACAATACGGGAAAAAACCTACTATACCTCAGCTTAGCACTCAGTACCTGCTCGATACTTTTCAATGCCTGCAAAGTCAGCATACCAAAAGGAGCCAAAGCAGTAAAACCATTTGACAGCAAACGTTACCTGGGCAAATGGTACGAAATCGCACGCCTTGATTTTAAATATGAAAAGAACCTCAATAATGTAACAGCAACCTATACTGAAAAAGATAAAGGTCAAATCCAGGTAGATAACCGCGGCTATCACACCATAAAAAAAGAATGGAAACAAAGCATAGGTAAAGCAAAGCTGGTAAAAGGACCAGATGAGGGAAGATTAAAAGTTTCTTTTTTCGGCCCCTTCTATGCAGGTTATAACGTAATCGCCATCGACAAAGATTACCAATATGCACTCGTGGCCGGCAACAACCTGAAATACCTCTGGATACTTTCCAGAACAAGTTCTATACCCGAGTCCGTAAAAAATAATTATCTCGCGCAAGCTGAAAAATTAGGCTACCGCACAGCGGATCTGGTTTGGACAGCCCATAACAGTCAATAAGCACCGAATGAAACAAATCATCTTTTTTGGCGATAGCCTCACCGCAGGATACGGCTTGCGCTCAGCCCCCACTGAGTCCTTTCCGGCACTATTACAGCAGAAAATCAATCAAAGTGGTTTTCCTTACCAAATTATTAATGCAGGAATCAGCGGAGATACCACTCAATCTGCATTATACCGACTGGAAAAAGTACTGCGCTCGCCAATAGCTATATTTATCCTTGCCCTTGGTGCAAATGACATGCTCCAGAGTCATTCACCTACTGCAACAGCCGCCAACCTGGAAAAGATCATCCAGCGCGTAAAAGAAACTAACCCGGAAGTTAAGCTGGCTTTATTGGGAATGGAACTTCCTGCCTGGATCACACAGGCAAAAGCGGAGCCTTACCGCAAACTTTATAGAGGCCTGGCCGAAAAATACGGAATGAGTTATTTACCTTTTTTACTCGAAGGCGTTGCCGGAAAGCCAGAGCTGAATATGCCTGACGGACTTCACCCCAATGCCGCAGGTTACCAGATCATCGCTGAGCGGGTATGGCCATTGTTACATAGCATGCTGGAAATTCCAGATGAGCAGGCATAGGATCAACACTGACAAACGGGTTTCTAAATAAGAGCCCAATCATCCAACATACAGTCCCTTATAAAAAACCAAAACCCGGAAAAATCTGGGCCTCAGTAAAGATTAAAACTGAAACAATTAAAGTGAGCTGACAATCCACTCATAATCAAGACACTCCTGCTCAATTTTAAACAATAATGCAATTACATTGTTGAATACGATAAATACTACAAGTGATGGAACAATTTAAAATAGAAGTAGCAGATAACGGACAAGCGAAGTTTTACGACATCAAACCTTTAGGTAACGCACGTTATCAGATATACATTGAAGGAGAAACCATAGGAACGATTCAACTGGACGAAAAAGACCATGCCCGATGTGAAAGCCAGGGATGCGAACTGGATATGCCACTGCTGAATTCCATCCGAGATCAAATTCAAGCACACGAAAACTGGAAACTTTAACCAAAATCAAAACATTATGCCCTGGCTTAAAGAAACCTATCCACCCTCCTATAAAAACCTTCCCGTTAAACTCAGGGAAAAAGCAGTAGAAATAGCCAATGCCATATTAGAAGAAAGCGGCGATCAAGGCCTGGCCATAGCCTATCTGCTGTACAGAAGGAAAGAAAACCTTCATAGTCGCCTTTGGTCATGGCAGCGTTGGCCTCTTCCAATATATGCTTATTGTTTTCCATCATTTGTTAAGCTTTATTTAAATACACTTTTACCGACTCAATTTCATTTCCAACTGCTCGGACCGCCTCTTTCAGTTCATCATTGGTCACTTTCAACTGACTGGTCCAATAATAAATTTCATAATCGCTTTCCATATTGATATCATCTGCATCAGCAAATTGATCCTGTTCTTTCATTATGTTATCTTTTTAATAGCCCTCTTCTATCACTTTTATTAATGCTCTTGCGGCCGGACCAGCAGATAAAGGATTCTGTCCGGTAACCAGCAACCCGTCTATTTCAACGTGACTTACAAAAGGTATCATTGCGCTGGATAAGTTGGCTCCCAATTCTTTTAACCTGCTTTCCAATTGGTAAGGGACATTCCCTGCTCTCCCCACCATAGTTTCTTCAATATTGGTAAAAGCAGTTTTATTTCATTATCAAGTATTGAATTCCATATTTATAAAAGGATCTACAACCTATACCCAACATCCTGAAATATAGAATATTTCAAAAAAATCAATTAAAAATTTCTATAAACAATGCGCTAAACTGAATGTTATAAGAGTCTAATCACCAGCCGTATTTGGCCCTAATTATATGACTATGAACAATCAAAAGAAAACTCCGAAACCTGGATCAGCAGAATACAACGTTGAAAAAACAGAAGAACTCACCACACCAAAATTTCATAGCAGTACCGATCACAGAAACAGCCAAGAATTACCAGCTACAGAAAACCTGAATGAAGAGCATAAAAAAGCGAAAACCAAACCGGAACATAGCGTACCAAAACCAGACTTAGGCAATAAAAGAGCAGATGATGAGACCAAAAAGAAAAATTAATCACACCCTGATCAGTAACAACCGCTTATCACAAAAATTAATTACTAATACCATTTATGATGAACTACAGAAAAATGATCCAAGATGCCATACAAACCCGTTGCGTGGGTAACTATAGTTATCCGGAAGAAAACGGTGCATCAAGCATCCCTTGCTGATGCACCTTCACTTACAACTTTGACAACCCTGATGCAGGTTCACTCAATTATGAAATGATTAATCTACTTGTCTAAACTGTTGCTGATCGGGCAATTTCCAATGGTATAAATCATTACAATCCCCAGATCAAATAAGTTTGATAATCCCCAGCACACCATGCTGGCAGCAATACTGCAACTGTATTTTTAATTATTTCTCCGGTCTTTAAAAACCAAATTCATCTAAAATGGTTATGGAGTATAAACCCCACCTATGATCACAATAAATACGCCCAGCCTGGACAGATTTGTTTTAGCCCAGGAAAGAGATTTCGAAATTGCCTTAACTGAAATCAGCTATGGCAAAAAACAAACACACTGGATGTGGTACATATTTCCCCAAATCCAAGGACTGGGTTTTTCAGATACGGCCAAATACTACGACATAAAGGATCTGAAGGAAGCAACCCAGTATTACCTTCATCCCCTTCTCGGGCCAAGACTGATAAAAGTTGCCAAAGAATTACTCAATCACACGGATAAAACCGCTTATGAAATATTTGGTTCTCCAGATGAGCTCAAGTTGCGTTCAAGTATAACCTTGTTTGCTGCAGTACCACACGCAGATCCGGTATTTCAGCAAGCTATTGATCAGTTTTTCAATGGCGAGCATGATCAAAAAACCCAGCGGATACTCGGTCTGCAAGCATATAGACAGTAACCATCCAACAGTCTAAATACAAAAAGCCACTTGATAAAAGGCAGCTATCTCTACAATAAAACACCAAATACGCAGATGATCACAGGAATAGAAAAATTAAACACAGCACTTTCAAGCGAACAAATTGACCAGCTCAATAAAGCAGCAGATAGACATACCACACAATCCAACATCAGTTTCACCTTACTGGCCATTGAGGACAATCTGATCGAAATAGAAACTGCCCAGGGCGAAAACAAATCCGGCAAATACGCCACTGAAGCCACCCTAATCAAAAGAACACAAGAGGTATTCAGTAAAATTACTGAGTTTCAAATCAAAGTTCATCCACTCACTTACCTACCCTCACCGACCAGCGTAGTCAACACCGCATGGCTGGAAAGAAAAATGCAGGAAAAAGGAGTACGAATCAAGCAAATCGCCTTTGAAACTGGCATTGACAGGGAAAGTATATCAGATTGGGTCACAGGCAAACGTTCCATGAGCCAGATTGTAAAAGCCATGTTTTACTTCTATCTATCCAAATGAAATCTCAAATAAAAACCGATCCTGAAATCATTGGTTATGCTAAATCAAATTTCACTAACGAGATAAAAAAAACACAAGAGATTTTTTAGAATTTTTATAAAAACATAATGTGCCTTCTTTACTTGAACCTTATTGCGGAAGCGAATTATAAAACGTAGTACCCTTGGTAGGTTCAGTTTCTACCCAAAGTCGGCCATTCATCTGCTGAATCATATCGTAACATATACTTAATGCAATCCCCGCTCCCTTACCGACACTTCTCTCCTGTTCATTCGTTTCATCAATGCGACAGAGCCCCATACAATTCGTAAAGTACCACCTCATAAATACTTGCCACGGATGTCTTTTTTTTAGACCTTTGAACATGGCTCTATTTATAACTTTAGATAATGTCTATAAATTATACAACCTTGACCCTGCCAAAAAAACTGAAGGGATAGTTGTTCTTCGTCAACAAAATGACCCGGAAAAAAAATACACTAATCACAGTCGCCTATTTGATGGATTATTGCTTGGATTTATGATACAAGGATCTATGAGATCACAAATTCATTTTTTAGAATATGAAATAAAAGCAGGTGATATTGCTGTTTTACAGCCGCAATTAATGATTGACACTAAGTCATTGAGTGAGGATGCTGAAATAGTAACAATTGGCCTCTCATTGGATTTTATCACAACGTTTCCAATTCTACGTGAGTTCATAATGAACAATCAGATTCGATGGCAGCCAATAATAAGACTTAAACCTGAAGATATTAAGTTACAAAATGAACTGATAGCACTTTTACAGAGTTTCTACCATAAAAAACAGAGCCCCAATAAAACAGAAATGCTTAAGCATCTTGTTATGGTTCTAGTTAGTATGATTTCCGAAGTATATTCTAATTTACCAAATAACAAAAGCTCAGTAAAGAACCGTACACATGAGATTATAGACGATTTTTATCAGTTAATTTCAAAGAATGCCAGTCACCAAAGAAGCGTTGGATTTTACGCTGAAAAACTCCATTTAACACCTCAGTATCTTTCTACGTTCTTGAAACAAAAAACTGGAAAGTCTGTATTACAATGGATTGATCATATTACAATTCTGCATGCTAAGACATTACTCAAATCTTCTAGTTTATCAATCAAAGAAATCAGCAATGAGCTTCATTTTGAGGAAACAAGTGTCTTTTGCAGATACTTTAAAAGAATAGCAGGGGTATCACCAAAAACTTACAGAAATGAATAATAAATGACTTTCAATAATCCGCCAGCACGATTTACGTGTTATTGAACAGTCTTAACTTTCAAATTGTACGTAAACACCATTTAATTGTCAATATCTTCTTTTTGCCTCTGGCTACTTTTACAGCATGAAAAAAACAGCTAAAAAAGCAGCTATTGGATTTATATTTATCACGTTGCTAATTGATATTACTGGTTGGGGAATCATCCTTCCAGTGGTTCCTAAACTCATCAAAGAACTCATTCATGGTAATCTTAGTGAAGCGGCAACATATGGCGGTTGGCTGGGCTTTGCCTATGCTATAACGCAATTTATATTTGCGCCAATAGTAGGTAATCTCAGTGACAAATATGGAAGGCGCCCAATTATTTTAATTTCACTTTTTGCATTTGCAATTGATTATATACTATTAGCACTTGCTCCTTCAATTGGTTGGTTATTTCTAGGAAGAATCATTGCCGGGCTCACAGGAGCAAGTATTTCCACTGCCAGTGCATATATAGCTGATATATCCACCGACGAAGACAAAACCAAAAACTTTGGTCTGATCGGTGCAGCATTTGGTTTAGGGTTTATTATTGGGCCGGTAATAGGTGGTTTACTTGGACATCTTGGATCAAGATTGCCTTTCTATGCTGCTGCCGTGCTATGCATTATGAATTTTCTTTATGGACTTTTTATACTACCAGAAAGTTTGGAAAAAGACAATCGTCGCTCATTTAACTGGAAACGCGCAAATCCCATTGGAACATTTAATTTCTTGAGAAACCAGTCTAAAATATCAGGTCTTGTAGTTGCTTTGATTTTGATATATGTCGCTCTTCATGCAGTACAGAGCAACTGGCATTTCTTTACTATGTATAAATTTAATTGGACAGAACGAACTGTGGGCTTATCACTCGGGTTACTTGGATTATTGATTGGATTAGTACAAGGAGTTCTAATAAGATGGACAACCCCTAAACTAGGAGAACAGAAAAGTATATATTTTGGGTTGCTATTCTATGCGTTTGGGTTAATGCTTTTTGCATTTACTAATCAAGGATGGATGATGTTTATTTTTCTCGTTCCCTACTCCTTAGGAGGCATCTGTGGGCCAGCACTACAATCAATTATCAGTAAAAATGTTCCTTCAAATGAACAGGGCGAACTTCAAGGTTCATTAGCAAGTTTAATAAGTGCTACAGCGATGATAGGCCCTCCGATTATGACAAACTTATTCTATTATTTCACCCAGGATAAATCGCCCTTACAATTTCCAGGAGCCTCATTTTTTCTAGGCGCTATTCTAATGACTATTAGTGCGATTATGGTATATACTGCTTTTCAACGGAAAAACAAACAGTAAACGAAAAAACTGGTTAACTAACACCTATCGCAATAGAAAAAAATATAAAAATTTTGTTAGTCGAAAACTTCGATCAAGTAGATATTTAATCACATAATTAACGAGGAATTCAGGATTTTACAATAACAGATTAAGCATTAATTCTTCAGCTTCTTTTTTAAAATATGTATCCCAGTTTTATTTTGGAAGATAAAGCTTAAATGCGGAACAAATGGCCACCTTTGGCGAAATACCCAGCTTATAGATGGTGGATTTTAGCACAAAAGTTCAATCGAAGAACGAATGTTGAACCTTGTACAAATTCTCAATCGAAGCCGTTCAGCCCCGCTTTTGGTAACACCTTGTTTGCGGCAGTATTATTCGACCGTGGATAGAATTTGATTTGCAATATTTCTATCTTCATTGTCCGTCAAATTTCTTAAAACTGGTGAAAATGTTCTTATAATGTCAAAAGTATATTTCAACCAATAGTAATGCTCATCGCTGTAATTATATTCTTCCCAATTTATCTCATCTTGAAGTTCGTTTTCAAATGTCGCCCAAATATATTCCTCACTTAGAAGTTCCTGAATATTGTTAATCGTTGATGGGTATTCTTGATTTTCGTAACGTCCAAACTGAAATTTTGTCGCTTTTGCTACGGTTAGAATTTTATCTAAAATTTGCTTTTTGTTTGTGTTGTCAAATGATAAAAGTCGGAACAAGAATATTAATGTGAACGGTGTCGCCATCATTATTCCGTCTTGATGCTCAATGTTAATTCCAATCTTATCGATAGCCACTTTTTGTCGTTCTGATTGGTCAGAAAGTATGTCATAAAAATAAGCTGGAAAATCTGTTGAACGTCCATACCAATGAACAAGTCTGTCCCACGGAATATCGTTTATTCCAACTGATAAATAAAATTCTTTGTCTGTCTTCATAGAGTTTGTAAATATTGCCGCTAACGTTTCGGGGCTTCGCGATGGGGGGGGCAAACCGAAGCCGAAACCTTTAACTAAAATACAAATTTCGACCGAAGCACAAAACGTGAATTGATAACTTCCTGCCCGCTATCGCCAAACCCTTGTTAGCGGTAGTTTTTATTCGTTAGTATATTTTTAAGCTTAATGTATTCTGGATATTTTTTAAACTAATTATACCTATAACACCAAAAAAAAGCTGTCGAAAATTGCAGTGCCCCCAAAAAGTTAGACACTTTCTGGGGGCATTTTTATGATAAAGAAAAAGAAACACAGTCTTGAATTCAAGTTGCATTGTGTACGACAAATGTTGGAACAATACCGTTCTGCAAAATC
>NZ_JBAZQQ010000005.1:0-618399 GCF_041645105.1 Pedobacter sp. | reverse complement strand
TGTAAACTACCAATTCTATCAGCTTTTCTTTAAATTCTTCTGGGAACTCAAACCTTGATAATGACTGTTCTTCCATATTGCTTTACGTTTTTCCAAAAAACTGTATAGCTATAGACGGATAAGACCACAACTGCTTTAACACTGGTTTGTTACTAGAAAAGCAGTAGCAGACCAGTAGCTGACCAGTAGCTGTTATACACCAAACCACCATAATCCTTGCAAATAATACGGAAGCAACACACTCCCCATGCGCAATAAAATTAACTTTAAGATCACACAAACGTAGCTTTATGATAAAACTAGTAAATATCCTTCTTGTATATCAATCATTTTTAATACATAACAGCGGCACCATCTTTCGCTATATTTGAAAAAATCAAATCATAGCAGTTTGGAACTCATCATTATATTTATACTCACCTTATTAAATGGCTTTTTTGCCTTATCTGAAATTGCACTTGTTTCTGTAAAGAAAAGTAGAATTGAACACCTCGCTGCCCAGGGGAACAAAAGCGCAAAAACAATTTTAAATCTATTAGAAAATCCTGAGAACTTCCTTTCCTCTGTTCAGGTTGGGATAACGCTTATAGGAATTATTTCAGGTGCTTATGGAGGCGCTGCACTTACAGATGATATGGTAGGACTCCTATCCCAACTGGGTTTTGTTGGTGAATCTGTTCGTACCATTTCGTTGGTTATCGTAATTGGCGGAATTACCTATTTCACTATTGTAGTAGGCGAACTGGTCCCCAAAACCATTGCAATGAACAATTCTGAAAAGATCGCTTTGGTAACCGTACCTATCATCCGAATTTTTACTTTTGCAACCTTTCCATTTGTAAAACTCCTTTCTGTTTCCACTAATTTATTGCTTAAACTTTTTGGCATTAAGGAAAATGAAGCAGAGCGAATTAGTGAAGACGAATTAAGATTTATGTTAAAAACGGCAGGGAAGCAGGGTGTATTAGAAAACGAAGAAAGCCAGGCCATGCAAAACCTATTTTCTTTTACAGATCAAACTGCAAAATCACTTATGACCCATAGTTCTGAAGTCGAATGGATCAATTACAATTGGAGTAAGGAAACCATATTTGACAAAGTAAAAGAAAGTGTTCATTCCAAATTTATTGTTGGCGACGGGAGCATCGATAACCTTAAAGGAATGATTTCTATCAAAGATCTACTGGAAAATTATAATCGTCCAGATTTTCATCTTGATCAGATTATATCAAGGCCAATTTACGTCATTCAAAATACACCTGCATTTAAAATCCTCAGCCTATTTAAAGACAAGAGGCAATACTTGGGAGTAGTTGTTGATGAATACGGAAGCGTAAGAGGAATAATCACCCTTCATGATCTGATTGAAGCCATAGTTGGAGATTTACCTGACGAAGATGAGACAGATGAAATGAATATTATCCGTAGAGAAGACGGGAGTTATTTGCTTAATGGTAAGACAACGATATTTGAAATAAACCAGTATTTTTCTAAAGAAATGATTGAAGATAAAATCGGCAACTATTCTACCATTTCAGGTTTTATGATCGACCATTTAAAGACCATGCCTCATGCTGGTGATGTTGTCATTTATGATAATCTTAAATTTGAAATCATGGATATGGATGGGGTTCGAATTGATAAAGTCTTAATGACGTAATTGGCACAATTTTTAACAACTATTCAAAAAGAAAGCAGGAAAAAAAATTACAGAAAACTTAGAAAATGCACCTCAATGAAAAAATTTTCAAACGAACTTAACCATATCATAGAATTATACAATACGCTTAATTTTTCAAATGAAGACGATTTGTTGTCAGAAATTAAAAACAAAAACACCTGCGAAAATATTCTGGCAATAGTCCAAACTATACTTAGCAAAGAGCCACATCATTTTGATGCAGTATTGTGGCGTATAAGGATAAATAACAGCCCCGATTTTAACAATACATCCGCCATACAAGATGACTGTAATTTTATACTAAATACGAGTACAGATATAACTAGTAGACTACAAGCCTATGATTGGTTGATCTATATTTACCTGGAAAAGCTATCGTTAAGTGATATTGCTATCGAAACCCTACATGATAAACTATCTGAGGTTGCTGGCATAAAAGATAATTGCACTTTACAAGACCAGGCTTTTGGCGATACATATTACCGATTGGCTGCTCTCTTTCAGGAAAAAGGAGATGAATCCGAAGCGGTCAAATATTACATGAAGTCGTTTAAACATGCACCAAAACTGACACCCAGAAATTATGAGGGTGGGATGTTTTTGCTGGAATTAGAAAAATTTGATGAGGCAGAACAATTATTATCATCACATTTTGAATTAGCAGATCCTGCTGAGTGTAAAGAATATGCAGAAAAGATAGAGGAGCTCTTTAACCAGGGAAAATTAAATAGACACTGGAATTTATTTAATTTATTTTATCCCACTGCATTTGATATGCCAACAGAATTTGGATACAAAAACCGTCAGGAGTTTGTAGCGAAATATCTGCCTGTTATTATTAATGAAACTGAAAAAAATCCAACAAATTCCATAGCCTGGAGGATGTTGAGTAACAACTATTACTTTAATGATAAGAATGCCAAAAAAGGCTTTGATAATCTGACCAAATATTATGAAATAGTTGAAGAGGTAAAGGATGTAGCGATTGAAAGGTATTATGACACTGCTGAAGACTTAAATATCGATTTACGAAGTATCGATATTCCAATTTATCCCGATGGTGCAGTTTGCTACCATATACTCACTACCTATCTGGAAAAGGGCAATGAAGCACAAGATAAAAATGATCATTATTCGGCTCAAATGTATTATGAAACGGCAAACAAATATGGTTTAGCTGGCTACCATGCATTTGATACTTACTTTAATAGTAATAAAGGCTTATCAATCAACAATGAACCGCACACTTTTGCAATGCTTTGCAATAATCTGGGCATCGTAATTAAGCAAGTGTCCTGGTATCAGCACAAAAGCTATCTTAATGACGAGTGTAAATTCGCCTCAGACATACATTGGCAGGGTTATCAGATTTCTCCTTTTTGGGAAAACTTAGATAATGGAATGGAAATTTCATGGAGAAATGAAAATGCCCTGAATCTGGAGAAATTCTGTCTTGAGGTTCTGGCAAATTTCGATTATTATAAAAATATTCTGGAAGCTGAAAAGTGGTATAAGGTCATGTTTTACCTCATAACTGCTTACCGACAATTAGATAAATATGAAGAGGCAAAACAGATTTATGAGCAAACTATCCAAAAATTTGAAGAAAACGGAGATGAACATAAAACAATTGTAAGTACAGTTCTGGATACGGCTATTGTATACTTCAACTTTTTAATGGCTAAGGGTATGCACCATCAAAGTATAAGTTATATAAGCAATTTATTTAGCAATCCGGTTTATCAGAAAATGCAACGTGAAAAAGCAGAGAGTTTTAATTACTATTTTATGGCTAATGCTCATCTGGGATTAAATGATAAAGATGAGGCTCAAAAGTATTTTAAACTAATTACAGAGAAATTTGCAAACACGCAATCAAGTTACATAAGCGATGTAGTTGATGCTGCTAAAACTAAATTGAATATTATAAATGCTGGACAGAACTTCGATGAAGTAGTTGTTTCTCTTTATAAAACTCAGCCTACACGAATCTTTGATTATCCTTTAAAGGCAAAAGAAGAAAACACTAAATATTTAAAACAGATTTTAAATTTAGTGACCAATAACAAAATGCCTTCGTCGTCCGCATGGGTAGAGAAAGATATGTACATTGGTTTTGAACTTAGAACAAAAAGATCTGAGAATGAGGAAATATACGATTCGTTTTTTTACATCCATCTAAAATCAGAAGACTTAGGTATAAGGTATGAACTTGTAGAATGGAAAGATGTAGAAAGTGGTTTTTTTGGTTTGTCGAAAAAAATAGTGGATCGCAATGCTTTTTATGTGTGTTTCTATACAGCGTATAGTTCAAATACATCTGATACACGAACAGAATTTGAAATGGCATCAGAACATTTGCAGCAAAAGGCTCAATATTTATGGAAAGAATGGATCAATAAACTGCATTATTATAAGGCCAATTAAAATGAATAGTTTACTACCACTAATTGTTACGACTGTTTTAGCCAATCTTTTGACGTAATTACTGTATACAATTAATGCAAACCAGCCCGTTGGTAACTGGGCAGGCTTGCATTTTCTGTATTTGGAAATGTCCCTTGTATGGCTTGTTGCATTGGTAAGCTTAATTGTTTTTTCAATAAGACAAAGGAAAATTATTTTTCTTGGACCTAAGTTGAAATGGACTCTGTTGGTTATGTTGTTTTGCACGCCAATTCCAATGATGGGTTTGTATCATATTACCCATAACCTTATGACTTAACTGGCCGGATTTGCTGTTTTATAGTATTTTTTCCTGAACCAGAAAGCAAGATTTACAAGTGCAATTAAAGCTGGTACTTCAACTAGAGGTCCTATCACCCCAGCAAATGCTTGTCCGGAATTGATGCCAAAGACACCAATAGCAACAGCAATAGCCAATTCAAAGTTGTTTCCTGTAGCGGTAAAGGCTATTGAAGTACTCTTAGCATAATCAGCTCCAAAATACCGTCCCGCAAAAAAACTGATCACAAACATAATAGAGAAATAGATGACAAGCGGAATAGCTATTCTTATCACGTCCATTGGGATTTGAACAATAAGTTCCCCTTTCAAACTAAACATCACAACTATGGTGAAGAGTAATGCAACTAAAGTAATTGGCGAGATAAAAGGTATAAATTTGTTTTGAAACCATTCCTCTCCCTTCATAGCAATTAATGCATACCTACTGATTACACCCATCGCAAATGGAATACCCAAATAAATCCCCACACTTTTAGCAATTTCGGAAATCGTGATATTTACATCTAAACCTTTCAAACCGAAATACGGGGGAAGAACAGTAATAAATAAGTATGCAAACACACTGTATAACAATACCTGAAAAATACTATTCAGTGCAATTAATCCAGCCGCATATTCACGATTTCCTTCAGCTAGTTCATTCCAAACCACAACCATTGCTATACACCTGGCCAAACCAATTAAAATCAATCCAACCATATATTCAGGATAATCCTGTAAAAAAGCAATAGCAAGAAAGAACATCAATGCAGGACCAATTACCCAATTCAACACTAATGAAACGCTTAACACCTTTATATCCTTAAATACTTTACCCATTTGCTCGTACTTAACCTTTGCTAATGGCGGGTACATCATTAAAATCAGCCCTATTGCTAATGGAATATTTGTAGTACCACTTGAAAATGAATTGATAAAACTTGAAGAGGATGGGATAAAAAAACCAATGGATACACCGATAGCCATCGCCAGAAAAATCCACAGCGTGAGGTAGCGATCTAAAAAATTTAGTTTTTTTCGCTCTGCTGTAGGCGCACAAGTATTTGCAGACATCGTTATTTGATTTGTGAAAATATGTAAAACATTTCAGTTGCAATCTGCAAGCTTCTTTCCTGATATTTTTCTGTTTGCTGTGGAGTATTATCAAATGCTTTTGGATCATCAAATGGTATAGGAATACGCTTCTCTGCCCCGGAAATGAATGGACAGCCCTCATCGGCCTGTGAGCAGGTCAATATTGCAGCGAATGCACTTGATGGATTAAACTCATGATCATAAGTTTTCGAAAAGCCGATGACAGGATGTTCATTATCACCATATTTTATGGCATATACTGGATTATTACCTTCGTCAATAATATGAATTTTAAATCCCGATTGTTTCAAGGTTTCGGCAACTACAGGAAACAATGCAGTAGCTTCTGTTCCTCCCGAATAACAAAACACATTTTTAATACCATAATAGGCTGCCGCTGTCTGCGCCCAAACTTGAGAAAGATGACTTCTACGTGAATTGTGTGTGCATATCAGGTTAAGCCGTACTTCCTTTTGGTCATTGTGCTTATCTTGAATAAAATCAATTAGCGGTTGTAATATCACCTTACGATCTGGTGTGATGCTATCAAACTTTAATGTGAGAACTACACTTTCAAGTTCCTTAAAAAGTTTCATTTTCATCGTCATGTTTATTCGTTAGATTAACAGCACCCACCACCCGGCGTACAAGTAGAACCCGAAGCCAGATTTATCATTTCTATTTTTTGTTTTTCGGCAGGGACACCACATTTGTCCATCGCAAGACAGGCAGTTTTCTTAGCTATCAAAAGAAAGTTCTCACCATCGTAACCTAAATCGTATTTACCAATTGTTTCTGCCTGGTACTCTACTTCAATCTCTAAATCTTCCATTCCCAAAACCTCTTCTGAAAGAGAAATGATATGGAGCAATTTTCCTGCTTTTAAACGGTGTTCATAATCATCAGCATCCCACAATTGGAAATTAGCCACTTTTTCATGACGCACCGTTCCACCACAGTCAATAAAGTCTTTTGTAATAATGCCTACCTCGGTTACATGAAAATGTTCGGGTACTGAATTACCATTTTCCAGCTTAAAGTTTACACCTTCAACCTTGGCAAGGATTCCTTTTATTTCTGATAGTTTCATAATTTATGTATTTATAGTATTATTGCAATTTAACGATTGATGTAAGCAAAAAAAGTTAACAACAGGACGTCTCACCTTTGTACTGGGCAAAAAAGCCCCCCAATTGTTTCTCCAACAATTTCCAGGTTTTCGGATTGATACAGTAACAGATACTAACCCCTTCTATTGTTCCTTGTATAATTTCTGCATTCTTTAGCTCTTTTAAATGTTGTGAAATGGTAGCCTGCGCTAAACCAAGTTCTCCAACAAGATCACCACAAATACAAGTATTTGAAATTAATATCCTTTGCAGGATAGCAATTCGTGCAGGATGTGCCATAGCTTTTAATAAGGTCGCCAGCTGGTTCTGCTCATCTGTAAATATTTCTGTTCTTGTAACTCCCATAACTATACATCGCAATATTACGATAATAATATTTTTAATCCAAACTTTATGTTAAAAAAAAATAATTGAGTTTTCTAATCATAGAAGCTTAACCAGCAATGATTTTTAGATATCGACTTATCGTATTTCAAATAGAAAAAAGTTATATTTGATAAGATGATCAAAACTCCTATGAAAACTCTTTACCTATTCATTGTAACTATCCTTTTCTCCATCCAGCTATTTGCACAATCAGGAAACAAACAAGATGTAGTTCTGAAAACCAATGGCGAAGAAATGAAGGGAAAGGTAACAAAAATCACAGATACAGATATTTCATTTGTCTACTCCAATGAAACATTGGAATATACCATCAAGAAATCAGATATTCTGAAAATAACTCATGCCAGCGGAAGGGTGGAAAATTTTAGCCAACCGACCAATCCGGCACAGACCCGTCAGAGTGATGCTGTCTCTATGTCTGCCTCTCCTGCTGACCACCATAATAAGATTGCTATCCTGCCTTTTACTTTTATGATGGATAATCAACCTGGTTCAGAAGAAGTGGGTATGAAGGCCCAACAGGATACATATGACTTTTTAACAAAACATTCGGCTGGTTACTCGATTTTAGACCCCAGGAGTACCAATGCTAAACTAATCAAAGCAGGTATCACTCGTGACAAAATGATTGGGTTTACTATGAAGGAGATCTGTGATGTTTTGAGTGTAGAATATATAGTTGATGGTGCTGTCACTCAAAACAAAGGATATGCTACAACATCTTCAAGCGGAACTACTAACGATAAGGTAAAAAGGGACGGAAGCGATAAGTTAAAAAGTGTTTCTGGTTACAACACCAGCTATAGTAATGCTGTACAACGATATGACGTTGCCGTAAGCTTACATATATATATGGACAATAATGCCAGCATCTACAATCAAAGTCATAAGGCCTTCTTAAGTAATACTGACGGATCATATAGCAGTCCGCTGGAATATCTGTTAAAACGCTGTCCGCTTTACAGGAAGTAATATGAAATTATATCTTTCCTTCTATTTATTCAGATCAGATTCAGTATGCATGGCACACACCCAAGTGAAATCTTCCTTTACCCAGGTTGAGGTACATGCACATTTACCTGAAGGTTTAGGATCTTGTACCCCGTATTCCAATTCTACCAGGTAAGCGATTATTGCGCAACTTTTAGAAATAACGTCGGCTTGAGGCTCAGAAATATTCAGAACCTTTAGTCCACTTCCATCTCCAGAATCAAACATCTTTTTAAATGTAGCTTCATCCACACTCCTGATCCCATCTTTACCAGCAATGATACAAGGGAAACGAGTAAGCTTTTTAACGGTATCAAAATCACGATTTTCCATCGCGTTCCAATACCTTTTCTCTAATTCAAGAATTTGATTTTCCATAACATTTATGTTTTGATAGTTCATATAACAAAAATGTATTACATATAGTTTTCTATACTAAATCAGACAAAGAGGCCAGAAAAACTAAATCCTGGGTTTAACTGGCTTGTCATAGCATCTGTTATACTGGAGAATTAAGAAATGTTTAATGGGGAATATTATACCAATTTCCCCATTAAACCCCGGTAAAAACTCAACAGGTTATTAAAATGCATTCTTATTTTTTAGCATTTAAACTTCATTTTTGTGAAGATTTAAAGGTATTCCATAAAAATTAAAAATAAAAAGCCCTGATCTTTAAAACTGGCATTATTGCTGCAATTGGAGGGTTTGTAAGTTATCCTAACCAAATTATGAACCCATCCAATCGCTTTGACTGCCATTCTTATTTAGATAACACAAGCTTAGCCATTCTTGAGATTTCGACCAAAGCCAATTTTTCTGATCCGACATCCAGATCTTACCATTGGTTAATGATCAATAAAAGCACACTTCATGTTAAAGTATTGCAACTCCATTCAAGAGATGATTCAACTTATGTACAGGAACGTTTTTTTGACATAGGATATTTGAAGTATGACGCAAATGCGGGCGTTTTCATCCCTCAGAATTCACAGGAACTACATCCTCTGGACAATCTAACTTGCAATGACATACCATTACATTTATTAAAAGCAGTAGAAAATTACTTATGTGTAGTCTAATAAATAGTTCTTCTGTCCTACTTTAGGAAGTATGGTCAGGATATTATTATTTACGCAGATAAGGGGTTGTGATTTTATTATATAAATAAAGGCTACGCACTTATACATAGCCTTTATTTATATAATGATCCCAATGGAAATAACTGATTGCAATGGAATCACAACAATCAATCATTTCAGCTTCAGTTACAATAACTTGTTTATTCTTTTGACAATATAATCAATATCAAAAGGCTTACTGATATAATCATTTGCACCTGCAGCAATGCTCTTTTCTTTATTAAGATCGCTCGCCGACATTACAATGATTGGAATATGTTTGGTAAACGGGTCTGTTTTAAGATCAGAACATATATCCGCACCATCTCCATCAGGTAACATCACATCTAAAATAAATAAATCTGGCACAGAATCTTTCAGTTTACTTTTTAGTTCACTAAATGATGATGAAAGTTGTAGCTCATAACCTTCATCTTTAAGCAAAACACCGATGATGTATCTGATATCCTCATCATCCTCAAGCACATGAATTCTTTTGATCATAGTTAATTTTGGTTTACAGTTAATTCTGCTTTTTATACAGCAACAATTTTGCCATATATTCAATAAAAAAAGCTTTTTGTGCTAAAAACATTTTTTAATTAAAAAAGCATCCTCTCGCGAGAATGCTTTTGGGGAATACAAGGGATTTATTATCCTCACACACTATAAATTTTAATCATTTTCGCGTTTGCGCTGATTATCCTTACTTGAGGTTTGATCAGAACGGTGACCGCCTGAATTGGAAACACCCTGCTGTTTTTTGTCTTGTTTAGGATTATGGAAAAACCTGTCAGAAGTAGGTTTGCCCTGATCATTTCCAGTATTTTTTTGATTGGGTTGATTTTTCATACTCGTTAAAATTACATGATAAAAAGATTACCTTATTTATATTAACAGACATGAGCATGATATGTTTAGCTTATCTTGATTTTATATATGATTAAATAGGCAAAGCAAATGAAAACGTCGACCCTTTATTCAGTTCACTTTCCACCCTAATCTTGCCACCGTGTAACTTGAGTATCTCTGCAACCAGGTAAAGGCCAATCCCAAATCCAGTGACATGTTGTTTTCGGCTATTATCAACTCGGTAAAACCTTTCGAAAAGTCGGGACTGATCTACTTTGGAAATGCCATATCCCTGATCTGTTACACTAAATTCTACGGCGCTTTCATTTAATACACACTTAATGACAACAGTTGTTCCGTTTGGCGAATATTTGATCGCATTCCCTAACAGATTGGTCAACACTTGGCCAATCTTTTCCCTATCGGCAGTAATCATTACCTCAGCACAACCTTCATATTTAATCAGATGAGAAGAGCTCAGTGTTAAGGTATCACTCAATACTTCTTCTATAAGTCCGGTTAAAGAAAAGTCAGAAAGATTTAGCGACATCTTTCCCTCTTCAAGTCTAGAAAGATT
The DNA here is from genome assembly GCF_041645105.1 of Pedobacter sp. Lineage (GTDB taxonomy): Bacteria > Bacteroidota > Bacteroidia > Sphingobacteriales > Sphingobacteriaceae > Pedobacter. The sequence continues at coordinate 607,839 of NZ_JBAZQQ010000005.1, read as the reverse complement.
CAAAAAGTCTTGTATCAAGGCTGTCATTTTTCCGGTTTGGGTTTCTGCACGGACCAGTACATTTTGTGTAAATGCATCCTTTCTTTCGACGGCTTTTGCCAGCGCGAGCTGTACATAAGAACGCATGGAAGTTAGTGGTGTTTTAAGTTCATGACTCACGATAGCTATAAAGTCATTTTTACGTTGTTCTTCCTGCTTTTTATCAGTAATGTCCCTCGCTATTTTTGAGATACCTATAATTCTACCAGTCGAATCCAAAACTGGAGAAATTGTAAGAGAAACATCTAAAAGCTTTCCATACTTGGTGATACGTTTGGTCTCAAAATGATCTACACGTTTCCCCTTCTTCAATTTTGAGATGATCTTTGGCTCCTCTTCCAAACGGTCTGCCGGAATCAACTTTACAATCGACTGTCCGATCATTTCTTCTGAAGTATATCCAAAAAGACGTTCGGCAGAGTTGTTCCAACTGGTTACAATGCTGTTAAGATCCTTGCTAATGATGGCATCATCAGAACCATCCACTATGGCCGCCAACATTGCACTGCGCTGCTCTGCAAGACGAAGCTTCGCTCTCAAGATCTCCTGATCTCCATCCACTGTATCCATTTGCTTCCCAGACAACCTTTTTTCAGTAATTGCGTCATTCAACCCTTCTAAATATTCATTCTCTGAATTGTCATTTTCTTGCATACATTAAAAGTACTAAAAAAGCAGATATTCAGTTTCTGATTTTTAAGAAAGATCCAATTTCTTATCCAATTCCTAGTCCTAAGGCAGATATCTTTCAACAAAATCTTTTCTGGGGATCATGACTCCTTAATTCGGGATGATGAAAACATCTTACTTTAATCTTACCTTTTCCCTGCATAAGATCATTTTTTTGATCAGAGATAAATAATCAGTAGTGATTATTATATTTTATTTAAATGAGCATAAACAATATAGCGGGAGAAAGTGTTAACAAGATAAACCTGTAACCGATAGATAAAAATATGACTCAAGCTACTCAGATTATCATTCATGCAGCAAGAATTGGCAACATTGAAGTACTTCAGGAAATGATCCGCCAAAAAGCAGATGTCAATACCAAAGATGAGCGCGGTTATACACCTCTTATCATTGCATGTTATAACAACCAATACCCAGCTGCAAAATTATTGTTGGAATCTGGTGCTGATGTAGATGCACAAGATCATGGAGGCAATACAGCTTTAATGGGCGTTGCATTTAAAGGATACAATGAAATAGCTAAACTTCTCATCAATCATGGTGCTGATTTAGACCGCCAACATGGCAATGGAGGAACAGCACTGATGTTTGCAGCCATGTTCGGTAGAAATGACCTTTTACAACTCCTACTGAATCATGGGGCAGATAAAAATTTACTTGATGTCCGCGGACTTTCTGTCTTTGACCTGGCCGCACAACAAGGTAATGAGACTGCTATAGCAATTTTAGAACACTAAATTGAAAATCACTTTAAAAAAGAATACCCGGCAATAACCGGGTATTTTTTTTTATGCTTATTTATTAAGCAGGAACTTTTCTAGGCTTTTCCCTATTCCAAAAACGATGCTGGGAAATAGCTTTAATAAATTGTTTAGCGAGGGAGGCCGCATGGCTTCCCATAATCAGCCCTTCTTCAAGCACTGTTTCTTCTGAAAATTCTTTAGGCAAATCTTTAGAGAAATAAGTTACTTTCAAAACTTCAATTGCCTTATCATCAGCAGCAATAGCTTTGCAATGTTTAAATGCTTCATTTAAAAAATGAATTGCATTTGCATCAACTTTCAATGTATCAATGCTATTAGTACCTCCTGGAACATAGACCGCATCGTACAATTCTGAGGCCGCAGTTAAAAAGCTCTCATCTACAGCAATTTCTGACTGATCAGCGGCTTTCAAAATACCAAGTCTCGGCGCGATTACCTGAACTACGCCACCTTCTGCAAGAATAGCAGATTTAACTGTGTTTAATGATTTGGCTTCAACCCCATCCGCTGCAAGTATGGCAATTTTACGGCTTTTGATACTTTCTTTTATGGTGTTTTCCATACTCAAAGCCGCAGATTTTTTAAGTTTTCCTTCAACTTGCAAAGGTTGATAATCTGCAGGATTACCATCAGCAGGAATACTATGATTTATTGGTTGTTCCGGAACTTTGGGTACTTTAAGACCAAGAGCAAAAGCTACCTTAGTAGCCAATTCTTCATCGACCATAGATAAAATACCAATCATCCGTTGACGTACAGCGACAGTTTTCACCTTACCCAATTCGAAGCTGAATGCATCAATCAAATGATTTTTCTCAGGATCAGACTGACTATTGAAAAATAACCGTGCCTGACTGAAATGATCAAAAAAGCTTTTACTTCTAGCGCGTATTTTTTTAGCATCAATGCGCTCCTGGTAAGAAGTAAATCCTCCATCAGCTGCTTTTACCTGCTGAGGATCATTTTGCCCCAATGAATTCGGCCCGTAACTGCTTTTCCCCTTGTTAATGGTTTGTCGCATATAGCCATCTCTTTGATTGTTATGCACAGGAACTACAGGGCGATTAATTGGAATCTCGTGGAAATTAGGCCCGCCTAATCGGATCAGTTGTGTGTCTGTATAAGAAAACAATCTTCCTTGCATTAAGGGGTCATTTGTAAAATCTATACCCGGTACAATATGCCCAACGTGAAAAGCTACTTGTTCAGTTTCTGCAAAGAAATTATCTGGATTCCGGTTCAGTGTCATTTTGCCAATGCGTTGTACCGGAACTAATTCTTCAGGAATAAGTTTCGTTGGATCAAGCAAGTCGAACTCAAAATTAAACTCATCTGATTCAGGCACAATCTGTACACCTAATTCCCATTCAGCAAATGCACCACTTTCTATAGCCTCCCAAAGATCCCTCCGATGGAAATCAGGATCTTTTCCAGAAATATTCTGTGCCTCATCCCAGGCAACTGAATGTACCCCAAGCAATGGCTTCCAGTGGAATTTCACAAAACTTGCTTCTCCTTTTTCATTGATAAAACGGAAGGTATGCACTCCAAATCCTTCCATCATACGTAAGCTTCTAGGGATGGCACGGTCACTCATCAGCCACATGATCATATGTGTAGATTCTGGCATCAATGAAATAAAATCCCAGAAAGTATCATGTGCAGATGCTGCTTGTGGCATTTCATTATCTGGTTCAGGTTTCACTGCGTGAACCAAGTCAGGAAACTTCATAGCATCCTGGATAAAAAATATCGGCATATTATTACCCACCAGATCAAAATTTCCCTCTTGAGTATAAAATTTAACGGCAAAACCCCGCACGTCTCTTGCAAGATCTGTAGAGCCTTTGGATCCTGCAACTGTAGAGAATCGCACGAATACAGGAGTTTCCGTTTCTGTATCATTCAAAAAGTTAGCTTTGGTAACGCTCGCCAGAGACTTATACAACTTAAATACTCCATGGGCACCTGATCCCCTTGCATGCACAATACGTTCGGGGATGCGTTCATGATCAAAATGGGTAATCTTTTCCCGGAGAATAAAATCTTCAAGTAAAGTAGCTCCCCGTTCTCCTGCCTTAAGAGAGTTCTGATCATCATTGATCTTTACACCATGATCAGTTGTCATCAGTTCTCCTGTTGCATCAGAAGTATGCATTTGAAGAGATTTAGTTTTTTCGTTTTCAGGCTGGTTTCCCGGTTTCACCTGAACATCTTTTTTTGCCATAAGTCAAAGTTTAATTGTAGGGGTAGAAATAGCTGATATATAAACTGGCTTAAACAAAAATTGTTTTAATTAATTCACTAATCAACTCTTTTACAGAATCTTAATAACTATCATGAAGATTGATTCAACAGCCCCTTAACCAAAGCCTTCCACTGGGGATAAGAGAAACCTACTTTTGCTCCCCAACCCACAAAAGTATTTCGGAGGTTATCCAATATGTTACCTGTATATGTATTGGGAATCTCATTGCGACCGTGCTCTTCTGCATATATCATATTGCCAATACGTTTCACCTGGAAAGTAGATGTTGCTTTTTCTGTTAAAAAATGTGCAGTATCTTGGCTTATTGTTAAAGGGTTTGTGGATGGCCTTGCAGTAATGCTCAACACCTCGGCATTATCTGATACCTCTGCGTTAATATCTTCAATAATTACCCAATCGTATCCTCCACCTGTATGAGTACCAGGACCGGGGATATCGATTCTAATATGATCTCCTCCAGTAGCTTTACGTTGAACCAGATTGCCATTCTCATCAGTCAAAAGGAATTCAGACATTGCCCCACCTGCTATTTCTGTCCAACGGTTTACATCCAAAAGACGTTCCTTTACCGTTTCAAAAAAGTGAACGGCCTCCATTTCGGAAGCCATTTCAATCTTTTCCACTGCATTCATTTCTGATCCTGTTTGTTGATCTGGCACATGTGCCGATCCTGGACTATTTTCATTACTATTTGTTTCCATATTTAACTTGGAGTCACAGTTTCAATACCTGTCCCGACATCATCAGCTTCTTGTTCTCCATTACTTTCTTCGGGAACAACCTCTTCTTCTTCCGAAGAATCCACTTCTTCATTATCTTTTACAGATTCATCTTCAACTTTTTCATTAGCCTCAGTTTTATCATTCGGCAAGCTTTCTTTCTGGGAATCTGGAGTCACCGTTTCAATCTGAGCCCCTGGATCATCAGTAGGCTTTGGATGTGGTTTGTTATTTGGATCATCAACATTATTCAAATTTTCCATACATAATTATTCTAGTCTATAATTTAACAGTTTATCACTGTGCATGTTTGCTTTTTTTTAAATCCATCTTGAGACAGCCTTAAAAAAGGCTGCTAACTTTCAGGATTTACAGACTTTTGGAAGAATTTAAATAAATAGATGTTTAGTAAAAATTGTGTATAACCATAAACTGCATCTTCAATTGGAATGGTAAGCAATCGGATATTTAAAAATTGTTTTGGATTATAATTTACAATGGGCGATTCTAAACCGGTACCAGTTAATACCCCATTAACCGGAAAAAAGCCTAACATTAGAATAAAAAATATTAGTGAAGCTTTTCCAATCCATTGAACACGAGCAAAAAAATGCAGATAAATTAAAGTTAGTGTCGTCACGAGGGCAGTAACAAAAGTATAGATCTTATCATAATGTAACAGACCTATTAAAACGCAAACGATCACACTAAAAAAAACAATAATAGTATTAAAGGCATTTGCCCAATCAAGGTTGAAAAATTTATCCAGGCAGAAATAGGTAAAAACACATGAAAAAGGAATGCAAATGAAAAACAACCACTCTTCAATAGGCAATCCAAAAAGGATCAATCCAGTAGTATAATTGGTATTAAACCACCACACTCCATGGGCATTAAACCATACATCCCAAGCAATAAAGGGGATGGCTGTTAACACACTGGCTTTAATAAAGGCCGGAAAATGCTTATTGAATTGAATTCTTTTGTCAAAAGAAAAAACAAAACAAATTATAACGGTCAAAAAATTAATCAACAAATAAGTATATGGTTTCATTCCTTTGATTTTTTATAATACATTCTGAAATATTTAAGAGGCACATACAAAAAACCAAAACATTCCCCATCCTCTTTACTTACATGTTTATGGTGTTGTTTATGCGCCCTGCGGATAGCAAGAAAATAAGGATTCTGAGTATTAGCAAACCACTTGACGCGTTGATGAATAAAAATATCATGTACCAGAAAATAAGCCATTCCATAAAGGGTAATCCCTAGCCCTATATAAAACAAGTAATTAAAATGACCCAATGAACCGTAATACATTAAAGCGATAGCAGGGCAAGCAAAAATCACAAAGAAAAAGTCATTATTTTCAAAAGGCCCTTCAGTACTATGGTCGTGATGATCTCGATGCAGAACCCATAATAATCCATGCATTATATACTTATGAATAAGCCAGGTAGCTCCTTCCATTAATACAAAAGTTATAAGTAAAATGAGAAAATTCATACTTGATTTTTTTCTTGGTTAAGTAATTCTTCCAGTACCTGATAACGATAGTTAAAAATCTCATCCAGCTTTTTCTTGACAACTAAGTTATGAACCATCGTTCCTACTACACCAAATGGCAATTCATATTCCACAGTATCTATCATTAATACGCCTTCGCTATTTGGTATAAATTCATGATAATGGTTCCACAATTTATAGGGTCCTTTCTGTTGAAAGTCAGTAAAGCTTTTTAGATGATCTACCTGGGTAATTTTTGTTTGCCAGTTTAGTGGGATACCTAAAAAAGGTGCAACAGTATAATTAATAATCATTCCCTCATATATCTCCTTGTTAGTTATTTCATGTAATATTCTAAAGTTCATATCTTTAGGTGTAATATGCAAAAGGTTATCTGGAGATGTAAAAAAATTCCAGACGCTTTCAATATCCTTATACAATTGTTGGCTTCGTGTTAGCTTATACCTCATTTTACTATATTTAAATAAGTACCAATATCATCCTTTTCAAAACAACAGACTTAATGTTATGGATATTCGATTGCACTATTTTTTTATCTTCATTTATTTTATTGCTATAACCTAAAAAAGAAGGACAGTTTAGCTGTACAGATAGTCGGACAAATCTAATTTCTGCATCATCAGGCCTGGATTTAACAGCCAATTCAATATTTTTTTTACCTTTTTTGAAAGTGCTTAGTTTTGAAATGGGGTTAATAGTATGCTTTGCCCATACGGCTTGAAATGCACCAAGATAAGCTATATGTAGGGCATCTGTATTTGTACTCAATTGCTTTATCATTGCCTGACAAATTTCTTTATCTGAAACAGCCTTCTCATAGTTAATTCTAATTTTCTCCAATTCCATACCTTTAGCTTTGAAAACCATGCAGATTGGAACAATAAATAAAATCAACACTTTGATGTGCCTCATAGTTTCGCCATTTTATACTTTATGTAACTACTCATTGCCAGGGAAAATTTTTGGCCATTATGAATACGTATCCTTTGATTCATAATTTTCTCTGCCGATGTATTCTTTATTTTTTTAAATAATGATAAATAATATTTGTAGGCCAGATACACACCAAATCTGGAAGAAGATGGCAATCTTCTGATCCCAATCAATGCATTTCTAAAATCTTCTTCTATCTCATTTTCAACTTGTAATTTAATTCTATTGTTGAAAACTTTCATGTCGATACTTGGGAAGTATGTACGACCTAAAATATGATAGTCATCTTTCAAGTCACGCAAAAAATTCACCTTTTGAAAAGCTGAACCTAATTTCATGGCATAAGGTTTCAGCATTTCAAACGTTTCTTTCTTATTTTCTGTAAACACTTGAAGGCACATCAAACCAACTACTTCAGCAGAACCTAAAATATACTCTTTATATAGATCTGAATTGTAATCGATTTTTTGTAAATCCATTTCCATACTATGTAGAAATTGTTCAATCAAAGCTTTGTCAATGTTGAACTTATTTACAGTTTCCTGAAAGGATTGTAAAATAGGGTTAAGCGAAATCTTTTCATCAATAGCATTCCAGGTTTCCGTTTTTAAACGTTGTAATAACCGCTCCTTGTCATAATCATGAAAGCTATCTACAATTTCATCAGCCAAACGTACATAACCATAAATAGCATATATAGCGGGCCGAATGGAAGGCTTTAGTGCGAGAATTCCTAATGAAAAACTAGTACTGTACTTTTCGGTAACCACTTTGCTTACTTTGTAAGCTAGTTCATCAAATAACTTTTTCATTCTTGTCCAATTTGAGGTTATTTACTTCATTTGCTACAATTTTACCAGAGATGATCGAAGGAGGAACGCCAGGTCCTGGTACCGTTAACTGACCAGTATAAAAAAGATTAGACAGGTGTTTGTTCTTGATACTAGGCTTCAAAACAGCCGTTTGTGAAAGTGTATTAGCCAGGCCATAAGCATTTCCACCGTAAGCATTATAATCCTTAACAAAATCGTTGATACAGTAACTTTTATTATAATCCAGTTTTGAAACTAAATCTTTTAGTCCGGTATGTTTTTCTAACCTTCTGATCATATCAAGCAAATAGCGTTCTCGAATCTGCTCATCATCAGCAAGTCCCGTTGCCAAAGGCATTAACAAAAAAACATTTTCATGGCCTTCAGGTGCCACATCAGGATCGGTTTTAGAAGGGCAACATGCGTAAAACAAAGGCTTTTCAGGCCATTTTTTATCTTCATAAATACTATGGATATGCTCATCAAAATCATTTTCAAAAAACAAAGTATGGTGTTTAAGATTAGGAATCTTCTCTTTAAATCCTAAGTAATAAATTAGACAAGAAGGAGCAAATGTCCGGCTTTCCCAATACTTATCATCATAATTCCGTAACTCAGGACTTAATAAATGCTCTGTATGATGATAGTCAGAAGATGCAATAATAGCATCAGATTCGATAAATTCTCCATTAACAATAATTCCTTTGGTAACTCCATTCTCTGTAACGATTTTTTCTACATTTTGATTAAAATGGAAAATAGCACCTTGTTCTTCTGCTACTTTTTTCATTGCCAATACCAACTGATAAAACCCTCCCATTGGATACCAGGTACCCAAAGCATATCCTCCATAGTTCATCAAGCTATAAAGCGCAGGAATATTTTTAGGTGATGCACCCAAAAAAATAACCGGGAACTCCATCAATGCTTTCAACATTGGATTCGAGAAATATTTACCAACATAAGTTCTAAAATCAGAAAGTAAATCCAATTTCAAAGCACTCAATGCTATTTTTGGAGAAACAAATTCCCACCAGCTATAACAGGGTTTACTTACAAAATCCCGCATTCCTATCTCGTATTTATACTTTGCAGATTTCATAAAAGCATCTAGTTTAATACCTGCACCTGTTTCGAAAGTTTCAAACAGATGTTTTAATTCTTCATATGATTCAGGAACCGCAATAAGCCCATCTCTAAAAATCATTTCGAACTGAGGATTAAGGCATATCAGATTATAAAAATCCGCAGCTGTATGTCCGAAATCCTGAAAAAAATTATCTATAATATCTGGCATCCAATACCAACTTGGCCCCATATCAAATACATATCCATTCTCTGTTTTAAATTGCCTTGCTCTACCTCCAGGCTGAGCATGTTTCTCATACACCTGAACATTATTACCAGCCTTTGCCGCATAAGCTGCAGCTGAGAGGCCAGAAATCCCAGCCCCGATTATTACTATGTTTTTTTTTGAATTTGGCGACTGCATATATAATTATGTAAGTTGACTATAAGCTATATCTACAAGATGAGGAAGGTCTAAATTTTTAGAGTATATGGGTTCATGGAAATGCTCCAGCTTCTGAAGTAAAACAATCAACTTTAATTTTTCAGGATAGCTAAGATTTCCAGTAACAATCTTAGTGGCCTGCCTGATTTTTTCCATAATCTGTGCTAATGCCTCTATTCCTTTTTCGGTAATCAGAATAATTTTACTGCGTTTATCTTCCAAGGAATTGCTTTGTTGAACCCAACCATGCTTAATAAGTCGATTGATAATTTGCATACCTACAGTTTTGTCCTGAATATTCTTTCTAATCAACTCCATTTTCGTCATAGCACCGAAAGCCTTCAAATTGATTAGATATATAAAATCTTCCTGCGTAGAAAAATCGGAACTGTAAATAGCCGATTTAGAATAATTTTTTGCATACCTATTCATATGCACAATTAAGGTATTAATGGCACTTTCTGGACTTCTTCCTTTGTCCTTCCCCTCCCAATCAGGTTCTTCAATTAAATCTTCCAGCCGCTTTTCGCTATCATAAATCCATCGTTTAAAACCGCCTAAATCTTTTGAATAAGATTTGGCTTCAACTTTTTCATCAAATCTTTCAATAAGTTCAATAACTTCTTTTACAAGTTGGTAATTCATAAATGGGGAATAAACAATTCAATTAAATAGTATTAAAAAATACTATATACAACAATTTAAAGTACAATAATAAACTAATTTATTTAAAAAAGGTATAATTCTTGCACTTTCTAATAATGGTTTAGATTAAAAAAGTTATACACTCCAGTCCGGAAATAGTAGATATTGGTGTGGGCGGACCATAAACAAAAATAGCAGGGTGGATTACCTGCTATGATTTATTAAGAATATTAAAATACTTCAATTAATATATAGAAGCAACTTGCTTTGCATACATTTTAAGCTGCAATTTCAATAATTGTCTTGCTACATGTATTCGAGTTTTAACTGTTCCAATTGGAATATTTAATTCTTCAGCAATTTCATGGTATTTATAACCTTCGAAATATTTTAAAAATGGAACCGAATATTCAGATTGAAGTGTACCCATAGCTTTATGAATATCGTCCATAACGAATTTACCTTCCCCCAAATTCATTGTGGCGCTTTTTTTAAGTTGCTGAGCACTTAAATCGTCTGTCACTGTAAGAATACTCTTTCTACGTCCATTTCTTCGATAATCATTGATAAAAGTATTTCTCATAATGGTATATAACCATCCACGAAGATTAGTTCCTTCCCGATAAAGTTTATGGTATCGGATTGCTTTAATGATTGTGTCTTGAACCAAGTCATTAGCATCTTCTGTATCGCCCGTAAACTTCATTGCAAAGTTCTCCAGGCAAGATCGGTGATTGCAGATTTCATTGTTTAGATTAATCGTACTCATAGGGATATTGTAAGGTTAATAAATTAATGTCTTCAGTCACACACTTGACAAAACATATACCAAAAGCCTAATAAACTACCCTTTTTAAGCCATTTAATATTAAATAAATTATTTTCAAACAATTTCATTTTAACAGATGTTGTTCTTTCCCTTTAAAAGGAAAAAGCCGGTTAAAAGCAGTTAAAAAAAACTTTGTGTCTACTAGATCAGACAACGCTTTTTATTTTTATAAAGCATCATATAGAGGGATTTTCCTGAACAGAAGCATTTTCCGGATTTCACTTCAATTTCCTTTGTGGTCACTGAATAATTTGAGGTTTCATTATGTATTATACCTTATGACAAAGTCTTTAAGCGTAAATAAATTTGCAAGAGCGCTCCCCATAGTATTATTAAAATAAGTGTAAACGGTCTTTCCTTCAGCTAACCAGTCATTAATATAACCTGCATATTCATACAGAAAATCATCTGCATAAGTCCCTCTGTAGCTTCCATCCGGGCCATGAAAACGCAGATAAACAAATGGAAGTTCACTATCTAATACTGGAGTAACTGCCTTCGGCATATCCTGAATTACCATCCCCATATCATATACCTTCAGCATACGATAAATTTCATCATTATAGAGCGAAATATGCCTAAACTCCAGCGCGATATTCCAATGTTTTCGGGGATCACATTCACGCAAGACAGCCATAAGGAATCCCAACTGTTTGATCTGCCCAATCCGCACACTTGGTGGAAATTGCACCAGTAAACAACCTCTTTTTTCAGACACCTGATCAATCACCTTAAAAAAGTGTTTCACTGACTCAGGATCAAAGCTCAATCCTTTCTGATGAGTAATATCTTTAGAAAATTTAAAGGTAAACCTAAAACCTTCTGGTACATCTTTCGCCCATTTAGCAACAGTTGCAGCCATAGGCACTTTGTAAAAAGAACTATTAATTTCGATACTATTTATCATTGAAGCATAAAAACAAAGTCGACTCTTGTCTTTAAATTCTTCAGGGTAAAACAGTTTATTTCTTACAGGGAGCAGTAAGCCACTTGTACCGGAGTAATAACCTGGCAGTTCCTTTTCCATCAAAATTAGATTATCTTAAATTTATCTAGTTGCTACGCTACTTTTAACACATGAAATGTCTCGTTGTTTTTATGTACTGAGTACATCTTTTTTTAAGACATTTTTGAACAAATTAACTGTTCAGCAAAACAAAAGTACGATCAAAGTGGTTCTAAACACAGACATTAACCTTTAAAAACAAATAACATGGGAAATCTACTTTATACCATCGCAGTCATTTTGGTCATCATATGGGCCATTAGTTTCTTTGGCGGTTTTTATACTGGCGGAATCATTCACACCTTAATCGTCATTGCAATCATAGCAGTTATTCTTGGCGTAATCAGAAGAGCCACATAATCATTAAGAAAACCAGGCTAATGAATAATGCATAGCCTGGTTTTCCTCAAATTCATAATACGCTCTGCAAAAACTTCAATCAATAAATGGTTTATGTAATATTTCGAGTTGCCCGTTTCACAATCTTTAATGTATTTTCATTTTTATTATTTTCTACCCAGGAATTGCAAAGTTTGGTAACCCATTCTGGTTTGCTTTTACCAGCATCATTTAACCAGTTACCAACTGAGAGCTGTACATAAGCGGATGTATCAGATTTTAAAGGTTCGAGTAAAGCTAAGGCGATTTCTGGTTTATCCTTTAATAATGCGATATGTTTACACCATACACCGCATGGACGGGTGGCCTCTGTACTGAAGCGTCGGATATTTTCATCATCAGAAACTGTCCATTCTACAAGAATCCTTATGCTTTCTGATAAATTTTCATCAATATCATTGCGCATGGCCATCCATGCTAACTCTCGAACCCCAAAATGACGATCTGCTGCAAAAGGACGTATCGCTATAAATTTCGAATGAATATCAAGAGATTTATCTAACCCAACCATATATACAGCCCAGCATCTTACACTATCAGAATGATGAGATGCCAGGTAATTAAACAATCCCTGATCTCGATTTTCATGTGTTGCCAGTAAGAGTGCAGTTCCAATTTCAACAATAAGGGTTTTTACACTCGGCGACTCTAACCTCTCGATTTCCCTTTTCACAAAATTTAGAAAATACGGGTATCCGGCAAGCACATTTTCGATCAATTCTATGTGATCAACTGCCAACCATTCTGTTAGGTTAACACTTTCAAGAGTCCCTTTGTTCAATTCAACAAGCACCTCTTTAGGTATATGTTCTGGTTTTGAAGCACCTTTCCTGCTCAATAAGTTATCCATTTATTTTTTCTCTTTGATGAATGTAATTAGAAATGCTAATTTCGGGAGCTGATCCATACAAAACAATAATGGACAAAATTGTCCCAACCATTTGTAAAATCATCTTCATATGAAAACTAAACTCCGTGTATCTGAAAATAAAACTTGTCCTTTGGAGCATGCGGTTAACACGATCAGTGGCAAATGGAAGATTCCTATTGTATGGCATCTTAATCAAGGGATAAAAAGACCTGCTGATTTTTTCATGCATATTGCTGATATGAACAGAAGGGTACTTAGCAGGCAGTTAAAGGAATTAGAGGAAAGTGGTATTATTTTCAAGACTATTATAAGGCAAAAACCTCTTGAGGTGGAATATCAATTAACTACCTCAGGTAATCAATTGGTTGCAGCATTATGGAAACTAAATGACTGGGGTAACAATTTGCTTGACAACCAATTAATTATAGCAAAACAACAAATACTTGAATGAAGACATCCATTACAACACTTCTATTCTTAATGTCTTTTAATTGGTAGGAGCCGTTAATAGTTTGGCCCGGCCAACAACAATGGCAACGGTAAATCCAGTGTTAATTTACCCTCCCGACTTCTAGGTATTTTTCTTAACGACTTCTACCATATGATCTATATCAAACGGTTTTTCAATATAGTCATCAGCTTTACATGCTGTAGCCTTTTCAGACAAGTTAGCAGATGTTGAGGTCAACACCGCAGAAACATCCTGCGTATCAGGATGAGACTTTAATTCCTCAATAACCACAGATCCTTTCTTTTTCCCCTTGATGTGCTCATCCACAACAACTACATCAGGATCAATCTCATCAAGTTTCTCTATAGGCTCAGTTGTCAGTGACGCCGTAACCTCAAACCCTTCCTCTTCTAATACCTGATCCATAATATCAAGTATATCTTCATTATCCTGAATAAGGACAACTTTCTTCTTCATAACTGCAGATTTATTATTAGTAAATGTATGAAAAGTAACTAATATTTCCAGTAGTAAGCTTGTGTTAAAATTTAACTTAACTTCGAAGCAGATTTGAAAAAAACACCCTACTATTAAAATTACTATAGTTCAAATTCACCAAAAAAAATCCCCCTATGAAAACATTTATTTGCCTTACTGTATTATTCTTTACCGCCGCCAGTTTCATCTCTGTACATGCACAATCTGTTCAGCTTTATTTAGCCATAATAAAAGCAAAAAACAATACTAATCACAAGGGGATATTGCAAAAAGTTGATTCTAGTAGCGTAATCATTACTTCTGAAAAAGGAATCGAAACTATTCCTTTTCAGTTTATAAAATCAATCAAAATTCGAGTACCTAAGAAAAGTTACGAAATAAAGAACTTTACTCCTAATACGAATAAAAACACAAAGTATAAGCTAAATGGCGAAGGTAAATTCGTTGATGAATGGGGAAATGAAGAACCTTCTTTAACAGACATAAAAGATAATCTTATCGCTTCCGTACTTGGTAACCTACTTATTAACAGTGCTGCATTGCCTTTCAGTAAGATTAACCCCAGTGTAAGTAAATTTAAAATAAATTATGATAAAGCCAGTTTTACCAGTCAGCTAAATGAATTATCATATTACTCGATTTATTATCAGGCAAACCCAGATATACCTACAGAATTGCGTAAATTAAAGGAAATGTCGTCAAAATTTAAACAATAAGAATATAAATCATTGAATAGTAAGCCCAATTAGAATAACCGATAATATTATTTCTAATTTAATCCACTTGCACCAATGCTTGGATGCTGCATATTCACCTCAAAAGGTTTTTTACTTTTTTTCTGAACATTAGAAATTCTATAACAGAACATACTAAATAAAATATGGAGAAGCACAACAGTGTTTTTACTGGAGTGGGAGTAAAGTCATATTGATAAATATCCATTGAAACATTTATAGCCAAAAAAACAACGCAACTGAGCGGAATTCCTGAAAATGTAAGAAACGACATCAAATAACTATTCTTAATCTTTTCAATTTGATTTAGAAAAACAGAGAAAGAACCAGAAACCATTACAACAAGATAGATCATTGAAAAACCAAGGTTTAACAAAATATCCATAAAATTAAAAAACCTTCCTAAAATAGTGGCATCAGCAGGCTGTAATTCAGCAATAACGATTCTGTACAGCATAAACAGCACAATAATTAGCAGAAGGTTAACTACCCAAAACCTAAATAAAATTCTCCTCATATCTTATATTAATACCTGGTTACGCGCCAAGATAAAATGTTCTAAACAGGTTATTTATATATCTGGATATATTTGATCGCCCTCACCTTATGAATAGTTTTCTTATCATAACTTACACCATTAGATTCAGTAAAGGTGGCTGAATTAGCTGATGTTCCACCAAAAAGTTCAGATGAAGCCCAGTATGGAGACCAACCTCTGTCGTCTGATTCAGCAAAGCCAATCCCACCTACTTTCTTTAAATATTCACTTAATGAGATGTTGCTTCCATTCTCCTCTATTCGAACTGCAAACAATTCCTGCATTTCTGTAGGAGAGGGAAAATACCAGCCTCCTGTACCGTTTTTATTCTTATCAGCACACCATTTAAAAGCAGGATACTTACTTTCCCAACCTGGTAGTGCCTGAATAGCCTTTTGGTTATTTAAACCATTTTTTAAGTCTTTAATGTTCGTTTCTACATACTCAGTTGACCAGGCTAAATCTGCCTCATCCAAAGAAACTGCCATGGCAAACATACTACCAGACAAGGTCACTACTTTATAGATGATACCAGTCTCAGCTCCAACTTCATAACGGTCCCCTACTTTATAAAACTTTATTTCCTCAATTTCTTTCTTTTTTTTACAACTTGAAATCGAAAACGTCAAAATAAATAAACACCACAACCCTATACAAAACAGTCTATTCATGTAATTCAAAATTAAAATTTATAAAAAGTGCTCCCAAGACAATTAAATTGTACTCATTAATTATAAGCGTAAAAATAAGAAATATGTTCCCAATCAAAAAAAAGAGAACTCTGCAAAGATCCTAAAAGTTCACCATGTTTGTTTATGTTAAAGTACCGAACTTTGAAAGTCAATTCTATAATACCTGTGATATGGAACATAACGAGACCAAGCGTTCTGCGCAAATAACCGAACAATACTTTGCTTTTTTAGATCAGCATGTTGAAGATGTTGCCAACGGCAATGCAACTGACTTTCTGGAGTTAAATCAAATTGCTAACGCATTACACATTACCCACTCCCATCTTTCCGACAGCTTGCAAAAATCGACCGGACATCACCCCTGCCATTTCTATGACCTGAAAATTATTGAAAAAGCAAAATCACTTTTAAAAGAAACCGACTTATCGATTGCTTTCATTGCTAAAAGCCTTACCTACGACCCTTCTAATTTCTCTAAATTCTTTAAAAAATTCACTGGACAAACTGCGGGCGAATTTAGAAAGCAACAAAAACTCACCAGTTTAAAAGTTCCCAAAAGTTCACCATGATATAAATAAATCACTTCCAGACCTTAGTATGATTCAAAAACCAATAAACATACCTAACATGGAAAGAAACGATTTAAAAGGAAAAGTAGTTTTAATTGCAGGAGCTGCAAAAAATCTTGGCGGATTATTGAGCCGCAGCTTTGCATCAAAAGGTGCAAAAGTAGCTATCCACTACAATAGTAACAGTACAAGGGCTGATGCGGAACAAACATTGGCAGATATTAAAAATGCAGGCGGTGAAGCATTCTTGTTTCAGGCAGACTTAACTAAAATAGAAAACATTACAAAGCTTTTTCAAGCCACAAAAGAAAATTTCGGGGGCATCGATATTGCCATTAATACAGTCGGAATGGTTTTGAAAAAACCTTTCCTGGAAACCACAGAAACAGAATACGACAATATGTTCGATATCAATTCAAAAGTGGCTTACTTCTTTATCCAGGAAGCGGGGAAACATTTGAACGACAATGGAAAAATAAACACTATTGTAACCTCCCTTCTGGCCGCTTACACCGGACTCTATTCTACGTATGCAGGTGCAAAAGCACCAGTAGAACACTTTACAAGAATGGCCTCAAAAGAATTCGGCAGTCGTGGGATTTCAGTTACAGCAGTTGCACCAGGCCCAATGGATACCCCATTTTTCTACGGACAAGAAGCACCAGAAGCAGTTGCCTACCACAAATCTGCATCAGCACTAGGTGGTCTCACCGACATTAAAGATATCGCTCCACTAGTAGAATTCTTAGTTACTGATGGATGGTGGGTTACCGGACAGACCATTTTTGCAAACGGTGGTTACACAACAAGATAAAATATCTTTATCTTTTACAAAGGCAAATGACAACATCAATTGCCTTTGTAAACAACTAAAAACAAATCTTATGATATTAAAAATTATGAATTCCATCCTTATCCTTGTAGCTGTAGCAATGGGCTTAAAACAAGGCTGGGCAATGCTCTCGGGCAAGCCCGAAATGCTGGAAATGTTCAGCAAATGGAACTTTTCTAAAACCGCAGTAATGGTAAACGGAGCAATTACCATCATCGCTGCACTAATGATCTTGTTTCCTAAAACATTTGTCTGGGGAAATTTCCTAATGGCAGCAGGCATTTTAATGATTATTTGTTTATCTCTTTTAGATAAAGACCTAAAAGGCGTAGCCATTGAACTTCCTTTCTTGCTACTCAATCTGGTAATCATTTATTTGCAGCATCCACTATCCAAGCTCCATTAAAATTAAAAGTTTTCAACTATATTAAGGATGTACCAGAAGCTGTAAAGTTTTATGAGTAAATTTTCATAGCTGAGCAGTCACATCAATGATGGTAAACGGGAGCTAAACTTTGATGAATTCAATAGCTAGGACGTTAAAAAGAAAATGCATAAACTTGATGAAGTAATTGAAATGATTAGGCAGTCCTTTCCACTCAGGAGAAAGACCAAATTATTGCCTGGGCAAAAGGACTTAAAGCTGTTATTAAGTAATTGAGTTTTGAAAAACGAACATAGTATGCAATCTGAAGAACATTATACCAATAGAAGTGGCTGGTTAAGAGCAGCCGTTTTAGGTGCCAACGACGGTATTCTTTCCACAACCAGTTTGGCCATTGGCATCGCAGCTGCCAGCACCACACGCGAACCAATTGTTTTGGCAGCTTTAGCAGGACTGGTTGCTGGCGCTTTATCCATGGCTGCCGGAGAATACGTTTCGGTAAGTTCACAATCAGACATAGAAATTGCCGATTTAACCAGAGAAAAAACTGAGCTAAAAAACACGCCTGATCTGGAGTTAAAAGAATTGGCAGATATCTATCAACAGAGAGGAGTTGAAGAAAAATTGGCTATGCAGGTTGCTATACAACTTACGGCACATGATGCGTTGGGTGCGCATGCAAAGGATGAACTGGGTATCAATGAAATTACCCAGGCAAAACCTATGCAAGCGGCTTTAGCTTCAGCAGCTTCATTTGTTATAGGTGGCATACTTCCAATGCTGGTTTCTATCTTTGCACCGTTAAATCTTATGGTTATTTACCAATACGGGCTTTCTATTGTATTTTTAGCCATATCAGCCTTTATTGCTGCAAAAGCCGGTGGATCAAATATTATCAAAGCTGTTATCAGAATTTGTTTCTGGGGCACAGCTGCCATGGCAATAACTGCCGCTGTAGGCTACCTTTTTGACGTTAAAACGGTATAACAATTATTAAATCAACACGATTCAGCACACTTTACCCTAAATTAAATAAAAATAGAAAATTATACAGTTGAAAATACGCTAAACTAAAAGTAACTTCATCGGGAAAAATTTTAATCATCTCATTTTTCTAAATTCAATTTTTATTTACTCATTTTCCTGTTTTAAAAATATCAGTAAAATTGGTCTTTCGTAATTACAAAGGTTTTTCGAGACCTTGTTCCAAGCCCCATCGTTGGTTAAGCATATTTCTTAAAAAGTCATCAAAACTCCATCCAATCCTGCGTGCTGCTATTGCCGTGAGACTATCCTGATCCGAACGATGCGGTCGGGATGCGCCTGTCATATTAGGTTTCATGTTCAGATCAAATAGGAAAAAATTTCCTACTGAGTCTGCCCGGCAATCAATCCTTATTACGGCTCTAGCTTGAACAAGACGGGCAGCGGCCTTGCACATTTTCATTACACTTTGAACATAAGGTTCCAACACTTCAGCGTCTTCCATAACGACACTATTTTGCGTAACCGCCACAATACCATTGTACGGCGCTATTCCATCCTTATGATTCATTCTTTTAACCGGAGGCAGACACCAATATCCTGGTTTTGACACATCTGATCCGTTAATTTGGTACTTGCCAGGTGGCATTACACTAATGGTGATTTCCTCCCCTGGCAAAAACTCCTCTACATATACCATGTCCCCAAATGTTGCGGCTTCAAACATTCCTTGGAGCACACTTAGCATTTCTTTTTCAGACGAAACTAGCTTGACTCCCTGACTACCTCTGCCACGTATGGGCTTCACAACAAGCGGAAAAGATAAATCGATTTTAAGCTGATCTATTTTTTCGCCACTGATTAACCTATATGCAGGTATTTTTAGTCCCTTATTACTTAGCAATAAATTCGTTTTAATTTTGTTGTCGTACGTATCTACAACAGAAGGAATCTGACCCACTACTGAAAGCCTTTTTTAATAAATATTTCTATAGGATGGTTTCTGTAAAGAACAGTATTGAGCCAGAAAGTATCTGCACCGAAATCTATCGCTTGTTGTATTCCCTCCTCAGTATCGGGAAATACCCAATCTAGATCAGTGAGTACATCTGGTTGTGCAATTGGAAAGATAACATTAAAACCTTGCTTCTTTAAAGAAAATGCAATATCCGCACCACTGTCGGCATAGCCACCTTCCTTAGTGGGGTTTTACAATTCCATCTACTACTGGAACTGGATTTTTCTGATATAGAATTGCTATTTTCATTTGAAATTACAAATAATCCTGCCTGATTGGAGTAAACACATCCAATACCTCACCAGGTTCTATGATCTGGATACTATGTTCCACATTTGCCGGTATTGAATAGCTATCGCCAGTGGTCAATTCATACTCCTCACCTCCAAAGCTTAAGATATACTTGCCAAATAACACATATCCGCTTTGTTCATTTGGATGCTGATGAAAAGGCACATTATCAGTTTTTTTATATAACATCTTAGCGACCATTGAATCATTTCCAATAGAAAGAACAACGAAATCCACACCCAGGAACTGCCTAGGTACACCATTTTCTTGTTTTACAACATTTTTCATTTGACAGGTTTAATTGTTAAGTAATAGTTCCATTTGAATATTGCATCGGGCATAAGGTGTTGATCTTCCTACAACTTTTTTGAAGCCCAGTTTATGATAGAGGTTGATCGCTGGCTTCAGTAAGGTATTGCTCTCCAGGTAGAGTTTTGACGCTCCAAGATTCTTTGCTTCACTTACCACTGCCTGCCCCAGCAACCAGCCAATGCTTTTACCTTGTACATCGGGAGAAACGGCCATTTTTGCCATTTCATACTGGTAATCAGGATCGTCCATCTTTATCAGTGCACATACACCGACTGGTTGTTCATTATATAATGCCACAAAGATTTTCCCTCCTTTATCAAGTATATAAGATTTTGGATTGTCCAATGCTTTATTGTCCGCTTCCTCAATTTCGAAATAGGTAGAAATCCATTGTTCATTAAGCGATTTAAAAGCAGCCTGATACTCTTCCTTATAGGAAACGATCTGAACATCTTTACTCTCACGAAGCTTGCGCTGGTCCTGCACTCTTTTAAATAGTGATTTTTGATCTAAAAGAAATTCCCACTCTGCCAATGCTTCCCACAAGTTATTCCGGGCTTCATTGATGATCCCTTCTATTGCAACATCAACATCTGCTAGTTGCAGTGTCAATTTATCAGAAAATGATTTACCTTTTTCAGTTAGCGCCACCACATTACGACGTTTGTCAGAGGATTCCTGATTTTCCTTAACCAGCCCCGCATTTGTCATTTCCCTTACAATCTTACTCACAGAGGGCTGAGAATGTCCAATTTGAACTGCGATCTCTGTAATGGTTTTTTCGACACCCTGAGCCAATACAAAGAACACCGGAAACCATTTTGGTGCAAAATCGAGACCATACCATTTGTAAATTTTAGCCGCATCATCGGTAATCATAGAACTAAACAACCTCAAGCGACTTCCCAAGGCAGATTTGCCAGTTTTCTCAAATATCTCCATTTATCATCACTATTTACATAACTAGTTATGTAAAACTAGAAATTGTTTTTGAACAATGCAAATATTAAAACATAAGTTGGTCAAAATTATAAAGAAAAGGATGTATTGATACAATGTTTCTTTCTATGACCTAGCGTTATCGTTTCCGAAAATTAATAACTAATTTTATACTCACATAATTGTACATATGCAAGTGAATACACCAGATGTTTCAGCGGCACCTTTGATAGAATATTTCGAAAGGTTAATTCTACTTGATAATAATGAAAAACAATTGGTGAGGGATTTTTTCAAACCCCGTCTTTACCGAAAAAAACAATATGTTTTGCAGGAAGGCGATCAATGCAATCAGATGAACTTTGTTGTGCGCGGCTGTTTGCGGATGTATAAAGTTGATGATAAAGGGAATTCCCACATTATACAATTTGCCGCAGAAAACTGGTGGACGCTTGACATCGGCAGTTTTCACAGTAGAAATCCATCGGAATTAAGCATCGACGCTCTTGAGGATACCATGGTCTTGCAGATCAGCTATGATAACCTAATCTCATTATATACCCAGGCCCCAAAGTTCGACCGGATTTTTAGGGTACTTATTGAGAACAGTTACGTAGGATTACAAAAAAGAATGCTGCAAACGATCAGTTCGACAGCAGAAGAGCGTTACGAACTTTTCACAGAGACTTATGCACATCTGTCAAATCGCCTCCCTCAAACTCAGATTGCGGCTTTTCTAGGAATTACACCTGAATTTTTAAGCCGACTTAGGAATAAGCGTGTAAGATCTTAAACCAGATCAATAGTATTTCTTGATGTAGTTCATTGGTACAAGCTCTTACTTTAGCTGAGATTTGTATTATCAATTTATACATCAATATTAAAGAAATACATCATGACAACAAATCAAACAGTAGCCGTTATAGGGCTGGGAAACATTGGACAGGCAGTGGCAGCCAATCTTTCAAAATCTGGCCGGGTTTTCATAGCTGCAGATAGAAATTTAGAAAAAGCAAAAACTTTCTCTGAACAATGTGGAGCAAATGCAAAGCCAAGGGATATTGCTTCAGCGGTAAAGAACGCAGGTATCGTTATACTATCCATTCCTTTTGAAGCTATCGCGGATTTTCTAAAAGATTACAAAAAAGATCTGGAGGGCAAAATTATCATTGATCCCTCTAATCCAATCGCACCGGACGAAAATGGTGGCTTCAAGAAAATAATTGATTCAAATGCCTCTGCGGGACAAATCAATTCAGCTCTCCTTCCAAATGAAGCAAAGCTGGTAAAAGCCCTGGGTACATTAGGTGTAGCATCTCTTACTGAAGCTGCCTATCAATCTCCGGAAAAAGCAGTATTGTTTTATGCAAGTGATGATAAATCAATTGATACTGAGGTCGAAAAACTTATCCGCGACAATGGTTTTCAGGCTCTCCGCATCGGCGGTATCGATCAGTCTATTCGTATAGAAGTATTCGGTGACCTGCATGAGTTTGGTGCACTTGGAAAAACTGTAAATTTATCAGAAGCAAAAACAAAGATTTAATTTTTAACAGAAATAAACGCAAATGAAAAAACTAATTTTAACATTGATATGTCTATCATTTGCCCCGTTCATATTCGCCCAGACAGCTAGTTTGGGCAAATATGAACTTAAGGCAAACCAGGTTTCATTACATGAAGTAAAAATCGACGGCAAACGTGCTGTGAGCATAACCAAAGATTCAACGGTATCAAAATTCGATGAACCTACTTTTGCCCGGCTGGCAGGCACCGAATTTAAAAATGGCACCATTGAAGTTAAAGTATTGAGCAGGCTGCTTAAAACAGCGCCTGAATTTGCCCGTGGTTTTATTGGTGTAGCCTATAGAATAAACGATGACAATTCTACATACGAAAGTATCTATTTGCGTCCGACCAATGCACGGTCTGAAGATCAGGTACGGCGAAACCACTCGGTCCAGTATTACGCCTATCCGGATTATAAGTTTGATAGATTGCGTAAAGACGCTCCTGAACAATATGAATCCTATACCGATATGGAACTGAACAAATGGATCACACTCCGTATTGAAGTGGAAGGTAACCAGGCTAAATTATATTTAGATAACCGAGAACAGCCATCAATTTTTATCAACTCACCGAAAAATATAATACCTAAAAGCGGAGGTATAGGACTATGGGTCGATATTGGTACAGAGGGATATTTCACAGATCTAAAAATTACTAAAAAAGATTAATGTATGGGCAAGCATTAACTTATCTGCCGAATAAAATAAAGTACCAGATTACTGGTCATTTTAAGTTAATGATCACGTAGTGAAAAAAGAAATGCTTATTGGGGAGTTATCAACTTCGTTTTTCAGCAGACTGAGTAATAAAATCTTAAAAAGCTATCTGATTTCTATGCAAAATCAGATTCCGATGTAAAGTAAACAATTATTGGTTCGATTTTTCAAAACAAATGGATTTTCGACGGTGAAACAACCCCTGAAGTAAATTAAACAGCACTCCTTACCACATTAACAACAGGTTAAAACATAAAAAAACGGAGTAAAAACTTTTAAAATTTTCACTGCGGTGAATTACTCACCCAAGCACTGAACTCAAAAGAAATTACGATGATTTGAAGAAAATAGCCATTATGTATACCAGAGAATATTCAGGATTAATTCCACTTTTATATCTAGTACACTGTTTTTGATGTGTATAAAAATCAAATTTTATCTCTATCAGGGAAACTAATAAATGAGTTTATCTTTTGCAGAGATATTTTGATAGAAAAATAACAAATTCTATAACCTATTTTACAGTGTATTTTAACTTAAATCAATTAGGCATTCCTTCAGGGCCCTTAATTTCAATGAGTATGTCTAAACGCAGATAATTGTGAAGATGAAAGTCAGTCCAACAATATTCTTCATCATTCCTTTAAAAATAAAAGCATGAAAAGGTAAAACTGCATACCAATATAATCTACCTGTAAGACCTAAAGGTCGAAAAGTCGCAGTTTGTATAAACCTATTTTCATTATCTATTTTAAATTCAAGCCAGGCTTCACCTGGCAATTTCATTTCTGCATACAACAATAACCGTCCATCTTTTTTATCCGCAAGAATTACTCTCCAGAAATCAATTACACTTCCAGTCGATATCGTATTGGAATTTGTTCTTCCCCTTTTCAATCCTACTCCTCCGAATAATTTATCCAGGAAGCCCCGAATACCCCAAAGCCAATTTGCATAATACCATCCTGTTTCGCCACCTATGACCCAAACATTCTTTAGTACCCGCTCCCGATCATCTACTTTCATTGATCTTACATCTTTAAAACAGCCTTCCAGGGGAACTTCAATGAGTTTTTTAAACCGATCTGGATAGACATATCCATTCATCGCATCCCGCCAGCTTGATATGACCTGACATTGTTCTATTTTATCAAAAGCCAATTCGATAGATTGCTCATAAGTAATGGGGTTAATATTTAATCTTTCCTGCAGATCGTTTGGCTTTGCCACCACATCAACCTTCATACTCTCTACCAAACTGCCAGCCAAAGGATAAGAAACTGAGGTCACAAAATATAGCCAATAAGAAGAAAGCTTTGGTGTCATTAACGGGACTGTAAAAATCCATCGCTTAAGTCTCCTCACTTTAGCGAAACGCAAAAGAATAGCCTTGTAAGTAATCACCTCGGATCCACCGATATCATATGTTTTATTGAAAGCATAATCTTGCATCAGCACACCTTCAAGAAAATAAAGTACATCACGAATACCAATGGGTTGACAACGCGTATTTATCCACTTAGGTGCAATCATCACAGGGAGTTTTTCTACAAGATCCCTGATAATTTCAAAACTCGCACTTCCCGAACCTACAATAATCCCCGCCCTTAAAGTAGTTAAAGCATACATATGCGATTGTAAGGCTTCCTCAACACTCAAACGTGAATTTAGATGTTTCGACAAATTCTTACCATTTACAATTCCACTTAGGAAGATAACTTGTTTTGTGGATGTACGTTCTATGATGCTCTTAAAATTATTTGCGGTCGACAGCTCAGCTTCGGAAAAATCACCCTTTGTTGCCGACATAGAATGCATAAGGTAATAGGCAACATCAATAGCTGTAGGTATATGGTAAAGACTTTCTTTATTCAGGAAATCAACTTCAACAACTTCCAAATCGAACCTGGCATATTTACTTTTATCAAATCGGCTTTTATCCCGAACGCAACAAATCACCTGATGCCCATTTTCAAGCAAAATAGGAAGTAACCGCTGAGCTATGTAACCTGTAGAACCTGTTAACAATATCCTCATACTTAAATATACGTTAAAAGCCGGAATAATAATCGCGTTTCATAAAAATGAAGATGGTTCAGGTTCTTCTTCAAAATGATATTTGTATCCAACCTAATTGGATTTAGCTATTTCACAGCAAATAGCTAACAATTATAGCTATTGAACTAAATTTTCATGGTGATTCAGATGTTCAGACCAGATAAAAACATGTCTGTCTCACCGGCTGAGCAGTCACGTCAGTGATGGTAAACAGGAATTAAACTTTGATGAGTTTAATAGCTATGACTTTACAAAGAAAAGCATAAACTTGATGAAGTCGTTGAAAGAATACTCCAATTCAAACATTCCCCCAGTATCCATAACCTTCTTTAAACTCTGGTCAACCGGCTCCCGATAATCTTCTCTAACCAATGCCGGCACGGAACTCAGAGAATCCAGCTCTCAGGGGATAACTTCTAGGTGCCCAGCTTAGCAGTTTCAATAGCCATTTATATCAAATCTAAAACTATCTTTAATCGTGTCCTATTTTGGTACTGAATACACCATCTGATGACATCTATCATCTAATGGACTGATAGCCATCATGGTTATAACAGATTATTAACTGAACCTTTGTATATAATCCTAAGATCATGACTACGACAATAGAAGACAATGCATTAAGCGCAGAACTACAAGAACTTTACCTGATCACAAAACAATGGTTGACGGATCTGCAATTCGTCCATGACGAATCAAATATTATCAAAAACCTAAGTCATAAAGTTTCGCAAGCTGAAGTTATTAAGAAATATCTTGTCAAATTCAATGGACAAGAACAACAACTTTCAAAGTTAAGGCTCAAAATTACTCATTTGCAAAAAAGACTAGAGCCATTAACCTATGGTCCGATAAAGAACATCAAGTTAAGTTTAATCGAAGAGCATCAGCTTTTAAAGCGTGAAATGGAAAACATATTGTTGACTTTCCATGAAACTAAAAATGAGTTGCTGGAGCACATCGCACACAACTAATATCCGCTTCAACTTAAAACTAACCAAAGTATCATGGAAGCAATCGATCAAACAAAAATAATACTTGTACTCACGGATTTTACAAATAGTGCTTTAAATGCTGCCGATTACGCCTTGTATCTAGCAAGCCAATTAAAGACAAACATATTGTTATATCACTCCTACTACATTCCGGCCACGGAATCCGAATGTTTGCAAATCACAAATTATGGACTATTGGCCAAAACCAGTAAATCAAGTCTGGAAAAAGAGAAAGGCCGTTTGAATAACAGTATCAAAACATCTTCCAGTGATTTCATTCCGAAAATTGAATATCTGAGTGAAGGTGGAGGTATTACAGAGAATGTTTGCAATATTATAGAAGAAAGAAAAAACATTTTAATGCTCGTAATGAGTGGATTTAAAGCACACAACGATGATATCCTTTTTGGAACAGAAATCACCTCAGTGGTAAGTAAGGCCAGATGTCCTGCCGTTATCGTACCAGAAGTAGAATTTCTCAGGGTGTAAATATTAAAAAACAATCGTTTAGCAATGGAAAGCCTAAGATATACCTTTTTAAAAGCAATCAATTCAGTAGGTCAGCAATCTGCATATGTGCCCCCTGCCCTTTCAAACAATTTTAATACTTTACCGGAATTGCTGCAAAAATTTTTCCATCAATGTGGCTATACAGGATTTGAAAAGATAGAATGTGCCCATATTAAATGGAATGACACCATGCTTAAACTCGGCCCTACGGCAAAATGGAGTTCCATGAGTTGCTACCAGATTAATTTTCTGTTACAGCCTGTAAGATTGGTTTATATGAAGATCAGCATTTTTAGATTACTTACACTGGAAGCTCTTGATCTTTACAAAGATGCACATGGTAGTATGTCAATTAAACTCATAAAAATAATCCCCATCAGTAACACTGCAGGAAAAGAGATAGATGCATCAGAACTAGTTACAATCCTTGCCGAAACGATGATTATTCCACACTATGCTGTGCAAAAATACATTACATGGGAAGTTATTGATGCTTCAAGTATAAAAGGAACAATCACTTACAATGGTATTTCAGTAAGCGGGATTTTTCATTTCAATCAGAATGGCGAGTGCATCCGGTTTGTCACACAAGACAGATATTTTACCAAAAAGAATAATAAATATCAAAAGACCTGCTGGACAGCAACTGCAAATGATTATAAGCTAAAAAATGGTATCAGATTTCCTACTAAATTTAGTGCGACCTGGCATACAGACAATGGCGACTACGAATACTTTAAAGGGACTATCAAATCTATTGAATTTAACAAAACTGAAATTTCAGGCATCTAAAAGTTTTTTTTTTAGTTTACTCTATGGCTATTGTTGTCGTCTGGTAAAACAAGCAATGGAATATTGACTTTTGCAGCCATTTTTTGCGTATGACTACCCCTCAAAATAACATCTATAAAATCGTGTGGACGATGTACCATCACCAATAATCCAATTTGCTCATCTTCACAGAACAAATCGAGGCCCGTTCTGGTATCTTCGTTTTCAACAGATCTATAGAAGATTTTTGGATATTTGGCTTTTTGGATTATCCCAGTGAGCAATTCGCTTGCTATAAATTGATGATCTAAATTTTGAGGAAATGCTAGATGAACATGGGTCATCAAAATATCTGAACCAAATACACTCGCCAGCGATATTATATTACAAATATTTTCAATATCATTCTGTGGATAGTCAAAATTTGTAGCGAAAGCTATTTTACGGAAATCCCGGAAAGGCGTATGAGCAGGAATCAGGAGCAGCGGACAGGTTGTTGCATTAATCATATTTCTACAATTATTGTCTAATAAAAAATGAGAAATTCCTTTTCGGTGGGTACCCATTACCACCATATCTGCATTACAACTATTCATTACATTCTCCACCACGTCAGCAAGTCTCCCTGTTTTATTCATGGTGCTGATCTGCGGGTGAAAACCAGAGCTGTGATCGGTATGTTCAAAATGTTTCTTTAGCTTTTTTAGTTCCTCATCACTATCGTCAATAACTCCATCATATCGATTTAATGGCCAATCTATGTCCCCAACCTCAGAAAGCTGGGCAGGAATGGTAACAGCATTGCATATTACTACATCGGCATTTAATACCTTCGCAAGGTTATAGCCATATTCAGCCGCATGGTTTCCATCGGTTGAAAAATCTGTTAATAAAAGTAGTGTCTTCATAATTCCTGGAATATGGTTTCTTATTAGCAAATCTCCTTAATAATGTGCCCGAAAAAGATGATAAGTATCATCAATGGAACTGACACTCATCAATTACTAATATTGTTTTCATCATTCCTTTTTTAAACGTATGTCGGGAAGTGGCAGCGCTTTAATTTTTAATGGCTTGTGTTTAATAGCAGGATACATCGCAGCCTCTAAAGATGCATCGAGATGGCGGACATCTTTATGAAAAACCGGAAGTCCGTCTTTAATCTCACAAGTCAGGTAAGGCAAAGTTTTATTTCCCGTCTGCTTTGTATACGACTCCGCCCAGCGCAGACGTTCCATGTTTATGGCAATTATCCTTACCTCTGATTCAGGTGTTTGATAACAATCACCCACATATTGTCCCTTTACGAGCCGCATATAATTTTGCAAATCAACGTAAGCTTTTGATTTAGGCTGAGCAGTTAAAATTGCAGCCATAAAATCAGGTTCCAGACGCGATTTTGTAAGTTCTACTACCGCATTAAACCCAGTAGTCTTGTTTATACCATCTATCTTTTTTGATGAAAATTCAGGATTTAACTTACCGTAGTGAAGATGATTTATCAAGGTAATTATGGCATCGGTTAACAACACATCAAAACGTGCCTGTGCTCCAACCGGCACTTTTTCAGGATTATTGATCATAGTGCGTAAATTGTCATATATCAACTCTTGAGGATGATAATCAGCATGAGACAACCCAAATTGTAGCACACAATCCAATAGCATCATTGCCTCCCAGGTTTGTTTTGCTTCATTTTTATTTTTAATCCATATAAGCTGAAATCCATTTTGATGATAATAACGTTTCACAGATTTAGGGTAGTAAAGTTTGAATTGACTGGTCTGATTCTTTAATTGTCCAGACAATTCTTTTGAAATGGTATTTCCCTGGCCATAAGTGAAAGGGACAATACCAATCAACATGGTTATCCAGCATAAAATAACAGCTACAATTTTATGAAGCTTATCCAAAAACTCATTTTCATCAGATGATACCTGATCGTTTAATTTCCTTTTCATTAATTCAATATTTATTAAACAAGGCATAAAAGCTAGTCTTACAAAAGTGTATTACAAATCCTGGTTGTTAAATGACCTTTATCATCAACGATGATGATAAAGGTCATTAGGTTGCGAACTGACATCATAGCAAGCCCTCTTTTCACCCCTTACCTTTATAAATATGTCATTAGTCATTCGCTTCAAAAACTTTCTGGATGAAACCGGAAACATAGCACGTTTCACAGGGCGATTCTTTTCGCTGGGAATAAAACCCAGATACGAGCTTAAGGAATTTTTTAACCAATGTTATACCATTGGTTACCTTTCCCTCCCCTTAGTTGGACTCACCGCTTTCATCATGGGCTTAGTGCTCACTATGCAGTTACGGCCATCACTAGTAGATTATGGAGTCGAATCACAGCTGCCGGTAATGGTGGGTCTTGCAATTGTAAGAGAAATCGGCCCTGTCATCACAGCCTTGATCTTCGCCGGAAAAATCGGAAGTAGCATCGGAGCTGAACTAGGCTCGATGAAAGTAACTGAACAGATAGATGCAATGACTGTTAGTGGTATTAAGCCTTTTAAATACCTTGTGGCGACAAGAGTTCTTGCAACCACCTTAATGCTTCCACTGCTCACTATTCTCGGAGATGCCATATCCTTATTTGGAGCTTATCTGGGTGTAAACATTAGGTCTGTAACAAGTTTTGACCTGTTTTTTTTGCAGGTTTTTAAAAGCCTGGATTTTAGTGATGTGTTGCCAGCAATAACTAAAACCTTCTTCTTTGGTTTTGCAGTTGGTATTGTAGGTTGCTATAAGGGATTTAATTCAACAAAAGGTACACAGGGAGTTGGAATTTCAGCAAATTCAGCAGTAGTATTATCCTCTGTACTGATATTTATCATCGACCTACTTGCTGTTCAGATCACTGAATTACTTGGACTTAATTAACAAATCATGGAAACAGCGAAAAAAGAACCTGTAATTATCATTAAAGATCTAGTTAAGGCCTTTGGAGACAAAAAAATATTAGATGGATTTAATCTGACGGTTGAAAAAGGCACTAATGTAGTCATACTGGGGAAATCAGGTTCTGGTAAATCTGTATTGATCAAATGTATCATTGGCTTGCTTCAATCCGATAGCGGGAGTATTAATGTATTTAATGAAAATATATCCAAGATGGCTGAAGATGAACTCGATCAAGCCAGGTCAAAAATCGGCTTTTTATTTCAAAGTAATGCACTATATGATTCTATGACCATTCGCGAAAATCTAGAATTCCCCTTACTCAGGCACTGGGTTGACATTACAAGTGAAGAAGTAGAAAGACTGGTCAACGAAGCACTGGAAAATGTCGATCTGTTACACACGATAGATATGATGCCATCTGAGTTATCAGGAGGAATGCTAAAACGCATCGCCCTGGCAAGAACAATGATTTTACGTCCGGAAATCATTCTTTACGATGAACCTACAACAGGCCTGGATCCGGTGACCTCCAGAGAAATAGAAAATCTCATCCTTAAACTACAAGAGAAGAACCACACCTCTTCTATCATCATTTCGCACGATATGAACTGTGTAAAAAATACAGCAGATCTGGTTGTGCTCTTACTGGAAGGTAAATGTTACATCAAAGGAACATTTGAGGAATTGAAGCAATCGACTGATGAAAACATTAAACAATTTTTCGAATAAAATATCATGAGAAATCAAAAAGTAAATAACATTAAACTTGGCGCATTTGTATTATCAGGACTAGTACTGTTGATATTTGCCTTCTTTATCATTGGCAGAAACAGCAACATATTTGGCAATGACTTTAAACTTAAAGTCAGGTTCTCAAATTTAAATGGTTTAACAGAAGGTAACAACGTGCTTTTCTCTGGTTTGCAAGCAGGAACAGTTAAAGAAATTGAACTGATCAATGACAGTACCATTGAAGTTACCATGCAGATCAACAGCAAAGTAAAATCATTTATCAATAAAAATGCGGTAGCGGCTGTCGGAACTGAAGGCCTAATGGGAAATAAAGTCATTAACATCAGTCCAATTAAAGGGGTAAGTCAAAAAGTTGTGGAAGGAGATGTCCTGCAAGCCAAAAATATAGCCAATATGGATGAAATTATAGAAAAACTGTCCCAGACTAATAACAATGTCGCCAGTATTTCAGAAGTACTAAAAGGAACAGTCCTTCGGATAGACAGCAGTGCCATTTTAAAACTGATCAATGATGAATCCATTGGCATCAGTTTGAAATCATCTCTGGAAAACATCTATAAAACTACCGCCAATGCCAACGAAATGACAATAGGGCTAAACCGTATGATAAACGACATTAGAAAAGGTAAAGGAACTGCTGGTCTCTTATTGACCGATACGTTGATGGCTGTTACACTTAGGGATGCGGTAGTACAGATCAGGTCAGCTAGTGTCAATGCCAACAGCATGACCAGGCAAATGAACTCCATGGTAAAAGACTTGAATGATGACCTGACCAATAGAAAAGGTCCCGTTAGCACCTTATTAAGGGACACTTTAATGGGTAAAAATATAAGCCTTACTATGGAAAATCTTCAAAAAGGAACCGACGGATTCAACCAGAACATGGAAGCGTTAAAACATAACTTTCTCTTCAGGGGATATTTTAAAAAACTGGACCGCCAAAAGAAAAAAGAACAACAGGAGTTGCTGGAAGCATCTCAACAGAAATAGCATTCTGGATTATATACCAAATAATCACATTTAAAATCAGATCCAATGGAATTTCATAAAATTTTAATAGCAATTGACAGTAATCCAAGTGCTGAACTTCTTGCGCTAAGTGGCCTACAGCTGGCTAAACAGTTCAATTCAGAAATTGCCCTGGTCAGTATCATAGATCCTGAGGGTATACCGGATAACGATCCTCCTACAACCAGGGAGCTAGAGGACATGATGGAGCACAATATAAACCGCAGCCAGCTCAATGTAATTGAAAAAATATTCAAAGACTTTCCAATCAAAAGCTTCGTGGAAAAAGGAATTCCTTCTAAAGTTATTTTAGAAACAGCCGATAAATGGGGTGCCGATATCATCGTTATGGGTACACATAGTAGAAAAGGATTACCCCATTTACTGCTAGGGAGTGTCGCTGAGAACGTGATCAGGCACTCAAAAAAAACTTTAATTATAATCCCAGTAAGTAATTAACAGACCATTAAAATCAGACATTTTGATACTAATAAAAAAAGAAGGTGTTATTTTAAGAAAAACTGCTCTAAACTTTGAAAGTCAGGGCGTGCTTAATCCTGCAATAATAAAAGAAGGAGAAAGGATTTATATGTTTTACCGGGCAGTGGCTAAAAACAACTATTCAACCATTGGATTTTGCGAGCTGAATGGACCATTAGAAGTGAGTCGGAGATATGACTTTCCTGTTCTCACACCGATGGGTGACAGGGAGTCCAGGGGAATCGAAGACCCAAGGATCGTAAAAATAGATGAGCTCTACTATCTGACTTATACTGCCTATGACGGATTTAATGCATTGGGCGCACTGGCGACCTCATTGGATTTAAAAACCTTTGAAAGACAAGGTATTATTGTACCAAGAATTTCCTTTCCTGCATTCAAAGTACTTGCGGAGAATACGGGTAAGCTCAATGAAAAGTATTCCAGGTTTGCGCATGACAAGACCTTAATTAATATGAACACCAAACTTTTGGTTTGGGATAAGGATCTGATTTTCTTTCCCAGGAGAATTAATAACCGCCTTTATTTTCTTCACCGCATAAAACCGGATATACAAATTGCGAGCGTGAATGAACTTTCAGACCTGAGCGAGTTGTTTTGGAAGAATTACCTAATAAACTTCAACAACAATATCGTTTTGGCTCCAAGATATGACCATGAAATCAGCTACATCGGAGGTGGTTGTCCACCAATAGAAACAACTGAAGGCTGGCTGGTGATTTACCACGGAGTGCATGACACTGCTAATGGATATGTGTATTCTGCATGTGCAACCCTGCTGGATTTGGAAAACCCTGGTAAAGAGATTGCACGTCTGCCCTATCCATTATTTAAACCTGAAACAGAATGGGAATTATCAGGCGAAGTGGATAACGTCTGCTTTCCTTCAGGCACCGCCATCTTTGGAGATACACTCTACATCTATTACGGAGCAGCAGATGAACAAATCGCTTGTGCCTCAGTTAGTTTAAGCAAACTTATTGCTGCGCTTTTAAATTTAGGATGACATTTGAACAACGTTAGTCATTTCGATTCATAGCCATAATTTTCTATCTTATGAAAAAGTTCCTCGGGCTTGAATGGCTTGCTGATGTAATCGTTCATACCCGAATCAAATGCTTTGTATTGAACGTCCAACATGGCCGAAGCAGTCAGCGCTATTATTGGCAATTTCTTAAACTTATCACCCGACAAGGCTCTGATAGCTGTTGCAGATTGATATCCATCCATAACAGGCATCTGCAGATCCATAAAGATCATATCATAGTCCTTTATTTGTACTTGTTGTAAGGCAAGCAAACCATTTCCTACAACATCACATTCTACCTGCCAGAGTTTCATAAACTGCTTTACTAAAATTACATTAATTTCATTGTCCTCGGCCATCAATACTTTAACCCCCTTTAAATTTTTCAGAGCTTTTAACGGCACAAATTCACGTGCTATAATTGACTCATTACTGCCATTTTTAAAGCTCAAACTGAATTTAAAACTGGAACCAATTTCAGGCGTACTCTCTACCTGTATATTCCCTCCTTGTAGCTCAACAAGTCTCTTTGTAATAGCCAGTCCCAGGCCGGTTCCGCCATACTTCCTGTTGGTATCCGCATTTGCCTGGGTAAATCTTTCAAAGATGAATTCCATCTTATCCTTCGGTATACCAATACCAGTATCAGTCACCTCAAAATTAATGATCGTCTGAACCTTGTTTCTGCTAACAAAAAAAGCAGAAATGCTAACCTTGCCTTTAGATGTAAATTTAATAGCGTTGTTGATCAGATTGGTTAAGATTTGTCCCAGACGGACAGGATCCCCCATAACGATCTCTGATAACTCTGCGTCTATGGACAACTTCAATTCGAGTCCTTTTTCTCTTGCTTTTTGCAAGAATGACAGCCGGATATTCTCCAGCAATTCCGGTATACTGAAATTAATAACCTCAAAGGTTACCCTCCCTTCTTCCATTTTGCTAAAATCAAGTATATCATTGATTAATACCAATAAATTGTCACCTGAAAACTTTAATACTTTCAGGTATTCCAATTGCTCAGGATTGGGATCTTTCAGCAAAAGCAAATTGGTAAAACCAATTACAGCATTCATAGGAGTCCTGATTTCGTGACTCATGGTAGCCAGGAATTGTGATTTGGCAGTGGCAGCTTGTTCAGCGAGGTCCTTTGCCATAATCAACTCATTCTCTGAGTTTTTTTGGGCAGTGATATCAATTATGGCACCGAAAAGTTTAATCACTTTTCCAGATTCATTAACAAGCGGCTTACCTATCGCGTGGATATACCTAATTTGCCCGTCAGATAAAACAATACGCAAATTAAAATCAGACGTAACTTGATTATCAATTGTATTTTGAACTATCATCTTATAAGTTTCCTTATCATCAGGATGGATCATTCTCCCAAAGCTTAGGGTATTTGGGCCTTCCATTTCTGGAATCAATCCAAAAATACGGAACGCTTCATCGGACCAATAGTTCTTGCCCGTAACCAGATCAGCCTCCCAGCTACCGCTATGTGTCAATTGCTGAGTGTCTGAAAGTAATGTCTGGTTGAGCTTCACTAATTCTGTCGCATGTTTCTGTTCTGTAATATCGTGCCATACAGCTAACAATACAGTTTTACTATTTATCTTCACAGGTTTTAATGTTACCAATACTGTAAAAGTCTCTCCGTTAATCCGCTTATGTAGCCATTCAAATTGATGATAACCATTTTTGTAAGCAAGGTTGTCCATTTCAAAAGACTTCTCACTTGAGAGCCGGCCATCTGGCTGATATTTAGGCGAAAATTCTGCCGGATGGCAAGCAAGCACCTCCGCTTTATTCCTACAGTTCAACATAATAATAGCCACATCATTACAGTCAATTACCCCTTTTGCTCCAAACAAAAAATGAGCATCCGTTGAATATTTAAAGATCACGCTGAGGATTTCTTCAGACAAACGCTTTTCTGTTACATCCTGAATTATGCCATACAGCTTAACTGCGATTCCATTTTCGAAAACAGCTTTCCCAGATGTCCTTACCCACCTGTCATTACCTCTTTCAGTAACAAAGGAAACTTCAACATCCCATGACTCTCCACTTTTTACCGCCTTTTCAATTAAATTGACGATC
Organism: Pedobacter sp.; assembly: GCF_041645105.1. Classification (GTDB taxonomy): domain Bacteria; phylum Bacteroidota; class Bacteroidia; order Sphingobacteriales; family Sphingobacteriaceae; genus Pedobacter. The sequence goes on along the minus strand of NZ_JBAZQQ010000005.1, from coordinate 571,641 downwards.
ACCTCCCTGCCAACCGCAGAATAGAAACTAAGTGCATGATCTAACTCCGGTACTATTTCAGCTTCAACCTCATGAATTACGTACACCTCATCAGACCAGAAAAGGTGATTCGTAAGTAAATCCAGCTCCCAGGAACCCGTTTTAGTAAGTTTACCCGTTTCAGTAAACATATCGAACGTGTGCTTTTCTTTCGTGACATCCTTAAAAAAACAATCAATGGTAGTTTTATTTGACCGGTTTATTTTGCCCAATCCCTGTATCCATTTTTTCTTACCTGAGGGTAAATTAAAATAGCCTTCCCATTTCCAGGCGACTGACTGACTCACTGTGTTTTCCAATGAGCTTAGAAATGATTCCCTGTGCTGTTTTGATAAGAGGTTGAGCAATACTTCAATATCGTTAACTAATAAAACTGGATTCAATTCCAATTCCTTTTCAATTGCAGCACTGGCAAATAAAAAAGAAAAACGTCCGTCATATTCATGAATTCTAAACACAACACAAGGTGTTTCCTTTAAAAAATTAGAAAGATCAAAATTATCTACTGGAATTGACATACATCTTGAGTGCTAAAAAATATGTGAATTGATTTATTAATCAGTTACACAAAGATGAAGCATAGCCTTTATTTTTGTGATGATTGCGATCATCAGTCGTTATGATAAAGGTCACCTTCAGATTCATTATCAACACTTTAACTTTCAGAATCAAGTGATTGTAAAACAGGCAGATTAAAGAAAAAAGAAGAACCACGATTAATGTCACTCTCTACCCATACCCTACCACCATGTCTTCTAATAATTTCAGCCGATAAATAGAGTCCCAAGCCAAATCCAGGTATCGATTTAGTATCCAATCGTTTTACACGATAATAACGATCAAATAATTTCTCCTGGTCCTGTAACTTTATGCCTATTCCCCTGTCTTTCACACAAACCTGGGCTTCATCATTAATTTCCATTGATGATACTTCAATAAACTCATCATCACTTGAGTATTTAATCGCATTGTTAAGTAAATTATTAATCACCTGACCAATTTTATCGCGGTCTGCTTTCAGGTTTAATTCTGGCCCGGCTTTAAAGACAATCTCAACTTCTGGATTTATAAAACGTGATTCCTCCACAATTTCATTGATCAAGCTGTTCATCTCAAAAGCTTCCAGTTCTAAATAAATTTGTCCTTCTTCTGAACCTGAAACGGTTAGAAACCCGTTAATCATCCTATTCATTTTTTTGATAGATGCATTTACCTTAGCTAGCGAAGAGTTGATAAATGTATCTTCCATTTTTTTAACTTTTAATGTGATCAACTGCACGTAGGCCTGAAGGGAAGTCAGTGGTGATCTCAAATCATGACTAACCATGGCAATAAAATCGTTTTTTCGAAGCTCATCCTGCTTATGAATCGTAATGTCATTTAACACCCCGGTGAAGTAAGCCGGTATTTTTTCATTATTATAGGAAAGATTCCCGATCATTCGAACCCAGTGCAACTGATTATCATGAAAACTCCGTAAAGGAAACTCCAGATCACATTTGTCACCTTTGTTGAAACTATTTTCAATAGCATTAGTAAATTTCTCCCGGTGCCCCTCCTCAATCCTTCCAATCGCAGCCTCATAGCTTAACTCCTGATCTAAATAGATGCCAAAAATTTCTTTAAAATGCGCAGATGTATGAAATGCGCGAGTGGCGGCATCAATAGAAAAAGTACCCAATTCAGCAGCGTCTATGCTCATTCCAAGCATTTTTTTGCTGACATCCAATTCCAACTGCGTCTTCTTCAATTCGGTAATGTCATTAAAAGTGATGATAGCACCACTATTCTTTTGATCAGACTGACGCACATAGGGCATGGTCATCACCTGGTACCATTTCCCATTATTGGTTTCAATCTCCTTGGTAATCACAGTCCCATTATCTAAAACATCCTGGATGTCTTCAATAAGTGTTTCAAACTTTATATTAGTGGTAATGTTGCTTAGGGGCCTGCCAATATCGGTTTCCAGCAAGTTGATCTGTTTCACCGTACCGGGAGAAAACTTCATTAAAAGCAGGTCTTTATTGATAAATAGTTGTCCATTGATATTACTCCTGAAATAGTTATTCAGATCATCATTAATTTCCAACAATTCTTTGTTTTTAAGTTGGTATTCCGAATTAATGGTATCTAATTCTTCATTTACAGACTGCATCTCTTCATTGGTACTCTGCATTTCTTCATTGGCAGAAATCATTTCTTCATTAAAAGACTGCATATTCTCATTTGAGGCATCCAGTTGCTCGTAAGCAGAGTTTAGTTTCTCCTTTAACTCATTTAATTCCTGTTCCAGATTAAGGGTATACTGATCCTGGAAAACGGCCTCATCAAAATCAAGGATTTCTTTTTTCGAAGTTTTAATTACTTTACCTTCCGTAAAGGTGACCATTAACAGCCTTTGCTCCTTCCTTTTACTCAACAGCGGACTTACCACCAGATTCACAGAAACAAATGAACCAGCCATTTTGATCTTTATACCATTTAAACGGGAAATTTCATTTGTCTTTAACACACTACTGCTTAGTGTATTGAATACCATCCCCAATTTTTTCGGCAGTAGTTTCTCCAGGTTTGATGTAAAAAGTTTTGGGAGCAAATATTTATTGGTGTCTCCATAAAACTTAATTACTTCCTTATTTTCGTCTACGCATACAACCAAATAATCCTGCTCATCAGCAAGATTAGTGTGCATCATTTCGGCAAGCGACTGTAGTGGATCACTAGCTACTTGTTCATTACCTATATAGGTAGATTTACTTCTCACTTCTATCGAGTCCGGCATTGAAAACGCATCGAAACTCACGATTCTTTTTGACCTGATATTCCTGTATAACTTATATTGTTTATTTACAACTTCCAGATTCTGGATGATTGGCATCGGATTCTCACTTGATCCCAGAAATAAATAACCTTCCATTTTAAGTCCGAACAACAACATACTGAAGATCTTCTTTTGCAGTGTCGGTGCCATATAAATCAGCAGGTTGCGACAACTGATAAAATGCATATTACAATATGGGGGGTTTTTAACCAGATCGTGCTGAGCAAAAATTGCCATTTTCCGAAGATTTGGTTTAATCCTGTAGTGATTCCCCTCCTTCAAAAAATACTTTTTCAGTCGTTCAGGTGATACATCCTTAGCAATATCGTGAGGATACACCCCTTTACCTGCATGAACCAATGCATTACTGTCGATATCGGTCGCAAATATTTTAACAACGAGATGTGCTAATTCCCCTGTCATTTGTTCGGCAATAAGAATGGCTAGTGAATACACCTCTTCTCCCGTTGCACAACCTGCTACCCAAATCTTCAGTTCCTCTTTAGGTTTAAGTTTTTTTAGGATACCGGGTAGGATATTATGTCTTATATATTCAAAAGCTTCCTTATCTCTAAAAAAAGAGGTCACACTAATCAAAAAGTCTTTTGATAGTGCTCCAATTTCCTCTGGGGAAGACTTTAAAAATGCCAGGTATTTGACCAGACTATTGAAATCATGATAAGCTGCCCTTCTTTTGGTGCGCCTTAATATGGTAGAAGATTTATAATCGGAAAAATCAAGAGGAGACTGCTGCCTGATCAATTCTATTATCGCTTTAAGGCTCACTTCATCATTATAACTCTCGGTTTGCAAAAAACCCTCATGTTTTACGTAATCTTCAATTGCACCTGGCATTGCTGCGGGTTCCATTACAAAATCGACCATTCCGGTAGCAATGGCTTTAGAAGGCATACTGGGAAAAATGGAGTTTTCCGGATTTCGGGCCATGACCATTCCGCCAGCATTTTTGATCGCCACAAGCCCCTCCGATCCATCATTTCCTAAACCAGACAGGATAATCCCAATTGCCTTTCGCCCACAATCAGCAGCTAAAGACTTAAAAAACATATTTATCGTCAGGTGTGAACCCTTTACCTCCTCCTTATCGGTTAAATACAATCTATTTTGTTCAATAGTCATATATTTATCGTGTGGAATCAGGTAAACCTGGTTACATTCCACAAGCTTACCATCGGTAGCTTCTTCCACAACTAATTTGCTGTGTTTAGCCAGCACTTCGACCATTCGACTTTTAAAAGAAGCTGAAAGATGTTGAACTACAATGTACGACACTCCATCTAAAGGTGTATGATCAAAGAAAGAGTTGATTTCTTCCAAGCCACCGGCAGAAGCACCAATTGCAATAACATATTCAGGTACATTCATAACCTCTCAAGGTTAGCAAACATTTTTTTTTTCATGGATTAGGCGATTGGTAATGTTTATTCAAAACTGCAAGTAGAATAACTGACAGTTAATGGATCAAAATGCTCCAAAAAGATATCTTTAGTTAAAGATAGGTTTAATTATTAAGAAACCCTTAAGATGGTGAACCATAATTACCCCGGTTAAATCATCCGTCATCAAAGCTACTTTCGATAACGTTTCACTTTTTTTGGGGTCATTCATATCTCTAGAGTTTATCTATGTTAAAGGTAGGATTTCCTTAAACAATTATAGATGATTTGCATACGCGATTAGGATGATGCGCATCAATGTGTATAAGTTCGTTTAGTACCAAAATGTCTAAGCATCTTAAGGACTACTAAAAAGGATCTGTTAATTTGCTGACCCGAATCAATTTTTTGTTGACAAATTCCTGTATACCAAGACTAGACAGCTCCCTTCCATATCCAGACCCTTTAGTTCCACCAAAAGGTAGATCAGGCTGAGTCCAGGTTGGATGGTTGATAAACACCATACCAGTATCAATCTGTTCGGCCAAACGCTTTCCCCGTTCTATATCATTGGTAAAGATACTCCCGCCCAATCCAAAAGGTGAGTCATTGGCCAGATCAATCGCATCCTGCTCATTTTTCACCCTATAAAACGAAGCGACTGGACCGAATAATTCCTCATGATAGGCAGCCATTCCAGGTTTAACATCACCTAAAATGGTAGCCTCAATAAATGCACCTTTTCGATTAATTAGTTTACCACCCAGTAATACCTTTGCACCAGCCCTGACACTTCGCTGTACTTGTTCTATTAACTGTATAACGGCTCCCTCTGAGCTTAATGGGCCCAATTCTGTTTCTTCATCCATCGGATCACCAACTTTCAAACCACTCAGTTTGGCCTTGAATTTATCCAAAAACTCATCAGCAACTGCTTCCAGGACAATAATCCGCTTAGAAGCAACACAACATTGGCCGGTATTGTTCATCCGTCCAACAACAGCCCAGTCAACGGCCTTATCCAGATCAGCATCTTCCAAAACAATAAAAGCATCGCTGCCACCAAGTTCAAGCACCGACTTCTTTAGAAATTTCCCAGCAGCAGCGGCTATACTTGCGCCAGCAATTTCACTTCCGGTAAGGGCAACACCTTTAATACGGGGATCTGCAACCACATCATCTATACGGCTTCCACTGACAAATAAATTAGTATATATACCCTTGGGTGCCCCAGCCTGTGCAAACAATTTCTGAATTGCCAATGCACATTGGGGAACATTCGAAGCATGCTTAACCAAAACAACATTACCCGCCATAATGTTAGGTGCAGCAAAACGAGCGACTTGATAAAAAGGAAAATTCCAGGGTTCAACCCCAAGCAGGACACCAATCGGAGTACTCTTAATATAAGCTTCACCAAATTCAGTTTCCAACTTTTGGTCACTTAAAAAAGCTGCCCCATTTGTAGCGTAATAGTCTATAACATCAGCGCTAAGTGCAATCTCTCTATAGCTCTGAGCAAGTAACTTACCCATCTCCAACGTGATCAGTTTAGATAGTTGGTCTTTTTGTTCACGCATCAATTTTGCGACACTATGTAAAAGGTTTGCCCGCTCCGCATAACTGGTTTTACGCCAGCTTTGGAATGTTTCATCAGCGATAGAAATTTCCACAGCCACCAATTCAGGAGACATTTCTGGAAAACTCTTAATAAGTTCGTTATTAAAAGGATTAATGGTTTGTATAGCCATAATGTATTTAGATAGATAAAGTATAAAGGTCTGTGTAATCGGAGGCATCGGAAATGATATGAATCATCTCTACATAAGACATTGGTCATCAGATCAGTCCAACCTTAACTGAAAGTACCTTACCACTTCCCTTTCCCCAAATGAATTTATAAATCTGAACCGCAACCAAAGGGAGCAAGCTGGCCAGAATGGCAACCATCCATGCATTAATAGAAAATATAGATAAATTGAGTGCAACACGTGTCTGTGGAAATAAATAAACCAAAAATATCAGAAAGAAGCATAACAACAGTGCCAACCATACATACCTATTTTTAGTAATCTCGTTTGACCATATTCCAGCGTGATTAGAGGACATATTGAAAACATGAAAGAGCTGAGCAAAGGCCAGTGTAATAAAAGCAATATTATTAAGGATCTTAGGGTCATTTGATATAAAGACACGACAATAGAATACCGCCAACACTACCGATGCAGTAATCAGCATTGCATACAGCACGATGATCAGCCAGTTTTTATTCGAGATGATATCTAGTTTTGGATCTCTAGGTGGCTTTTCCATCACCGTCGGGTCTCCCTTTCCAAGACCTAGCGCAAGCGCTGGAAAAACATCAGTAACCATATTCAAAAAAAGAATCTGTAAAGGAAGTAATATGGTTTGAGGTGCGAGAAAACCTAAAAGTGTAACAATAAAAATCTCACTCAGGTTACAGGAAACCAGATAAATCACAAAGCGTTGTATATTCTGAAATATCTCCCTGCCATGGGCGACCGCCCTTGCGATAGAAACAAAAGAATCATCTTTTAGCACAATACTCGCCGTTTCCTTCGCCACCTGAGTCCCCCTTAATCCCATCGCTATCCCAATATCTGCCTGTTTAAGTGCAGGTGCATCATTTACCCCATCTCCAGTCATCGCAACCAGATACCCAGCTTTTTGGTAGACGTCAACGATCTCAAGTTTTTGTTTAGGTGTAGTCCTGGCAAACACTACCGCAGAAAGAATTCTTTTAGACCATTTTTCACTAAGTGATTCCATATCTGGCAATTCACTTCCCCTGATCACTTCCTGGTCATCCTGACTGGCGATACCAGTTTTCAGCGCAATATTCAATGCAGTCATGGGATGGTCCCCGGTAATCATCACCGTTTTAATTCCAGCTTTCCTGCAGGTGGCAATAGCCCCCTTGACTGCTAACCCTGGCGGATCCAAAAACCCGACCATACCTACATAGACTAATTCCTCCAGATAATGCTCCTTTGAGATTTCCGGAGCCTCTCTGTATCCAAAAGCCAATACACGTAACCCATCAGCCGAAATCTTTTCAGCGGCTAAAATGATGCTTATTCGCTGAGCCTTGGTTAACGGTAGGTTTTCTTTATTAAATTGAATTTGGATACACCTCTCGAGTATACTTTCAACAGCACCTTTGGCAGCAACAAAATTCCCATTTTGATGTTCGTTTAGTGTAACCATCATTTTAGTTTCGGCACTAAAAGGAGTTTCAGCAAGTCTGGAATATGCAGCAATCAACTGCGCTGAAGAGACACCCGAAGCCTCCGTCAAATGAAGTAAGGCTACCTCTACCGGGTCTCCGACAGCCTTTTTCTCACTTTCTTTATCTTCCAATGATGCATCGTTGCATAAAGTTCCGATCAGGATCAGCTTTTCAAAATTCTCTCCGCCACTTTGACTTGAACCACTCAAATATTTCAGTACTCCTTTTTCAATAGCCACCTGCAAAACTTCATCCGGAAAGCCAAGTACTTCCACGTAGATCTTATTTTCTGTCAAGGTCCCAGTTTTATCCGTGAAAATCACATTTACCCCACCAAGCGTCTCCACTGCAGACAGTTTCTTTACAATCGCATTTTTTCTGGCCATAAGTAACATCCCATAGGCCAAAGCAACGGTGGCAACGATAGGTAATCCTTCAGGAAAAGCGGCTACCGCCAAAGCAATTGATGTTTCAAAAATCAATAACCAGGACTTTCCTTCCAACACCGCCGAAAGAGAAAATAGCCCGGTCATAACCAAAGTAATCCAAATCAGCTTTTTAGTTAACTTATTAATTTTCAAATCCAGGGGTGTAGTGCTCAGCTGTGGGCGGTCCACCATAGAAGTAATTTTACCCAATTCGGTATTTTCTCCAGTGCCAGTAACAACCACTTTTGCATTGCCATTCATTACAGCAGTCCCCTTAAATACCATGTTGATCCGATCTCCCAGTTCAACCGCTCCATTTATAGTGTCAAGTCGCTTCAGTGCAGGAAAAGATTCACCGGTAAGCGGAGATTCATCACATTGCAATTGATTGAATTGAACTATCCGCCCATCAGCCGGGATCATATCCCCCGCTTCCAGTATCATCAGATCTCCGGGAACGATTTGTTCTGCTGCCAACGCTTTTGTCTTCCCATGCCGGATCACTTTGGAAAAGACCTGATCCATTTTTTTTAATGCACTCATGGACGTCCGGGCCTGCAACTCCATAAAAAAACCAATGAGCGCATTCAGAAAAATAACCACCAGGATAGAAACAGCTTCTATCTCATTTCCAAAATAAATAGATGCGAAGACTGCAACAAATAACAAATACACGATTGGGCTGCGAAACTGTCCGATAAGCATCATCCAGATACTTTTCTTTTTTTGGCTTTGATAAATATTTAGCCCAAATTTCAAGGCTCTTTCTTCGGCTTCTGCATGTGTAATCCCTGATGTCTCATCAGTATTAAGTGCCTTACATACCTCAGCGACACTTAGTGCATAACTTCTTTCCAGGGGATAAGTTATTTCATTTTCCATTTCCAGTTTTTGATTTAAGCCAGGTTGATCTTTAAAGCGTCTTAATCAAATCTAGACATTCAGGTAATTTTGAAACATGATCAAACACCACACAAATGGTGACACCGATCATCAGCAGGGAAGTAATTAAAACAAAATAGCCTTTAAATTGTAGACATAGAAGAGGTTATTGTTATTTTTAACCACAATTTATGGAAAACACCGTTCTGCTGAAAGCGATCATCGATAATGCGATAGACGGTCTGATTACCATAGATGACCAGGGGATAATTGAGTCCATTAATCCCTCAGCTTGTAAACTCTTTGGTTACACGGAAAAGGAAATAGTTAAAAAGAACGTGTCCGTATTAATGCCGCAACCAGACCGGGGACACCATGATGGCTACCTCTTTCGCTATAAAAAAACCGGTGAGGCAAGTATAATTGGTGTTGGAAGAGAGTTAACAGGTTTGAAAAAAAACGGTAGTATATTTCCTTTTCGTTTGGGTGTTAGTGAAGTTAAATACTCAGGAAGAATCATCTATGCTGGTTTTATTCATGACCTGAGCCGGGAAAAAGAAGCCGAATCACAACTCCAGGATTATGCAGCTTTATTAGAAGATCAGGTACAGGAGAGAACGCTTTCTCTTCGGGAAACGGTTGAAGCCTTGGAGCAAACAAAGGCTGAATTGAATCTTTCTCTTGAAAACTTACACAATACTGTTTACACCCTTGAACAAACTCAACGTGAGCTTAGTCTGTCATTGGCAAAAGAACAGGAACTAGGTAAACTAAAAAGTAGGTTTGTTTCTATTGCGTCACATGAATTCCGGACTCCTTTGAGCATGGTACAGCTTTCTGTATCACTTATTGAACGTCATGCACTTCCATTTCACAATCCCCACATCAGCAAACACGTAGACAAAATAAAAGATGCCGTTCTGAATGTTACTGCAATCCTGAATGATTTCCTATCCCTTGAAAAAGTAGATACCGGGAAAGTACAGGCTAAATTCAATCATTTTAATCTGGCTGAATTTGCTGCAGAAATTACCGAAGAGATGCAAATCGTTTTAAAAGGCAGACAGAAAATAGTATATGTACACAGAGGTCCGGGATTGATGATTACTCTAGATCAGACCTTGTTAAAAAACTGCATCGTTATACTTATTGACAATGCTATAAAATATTCTGGTGAAGAAAGTTCTATACAATTCTACACCAAAATCAATGATAATAATTGTACTATCAGAATTTGCGATAATGGAATTGGAATCCCAGCCCAAGATCAGAAACATCTTTGTGAACCATTTTTCCGTGCACACAATACCGGAAAGATCTCTGGCAATGGACTTGGATTAAGTATACTTTCCAGGTATACCAATCTGATGAATGGTAAACTTGATTTTAAAAGCAGAATAAACCGGGGTACACTTTTCACCCTTACATTTCCACAATCATGAACAAAAAAATACTGATCATTGAAGATCACGACGCCATAAGGGGAAACATAGTTGAGATCCTGGAGATGGCCAAATACACTGTTTTTGAAGCTGACAATGGCAAGATTGGCGTAGAGATGGCTTTAAAACATATACCAGACATCATTCTTTGCGATATCATGATGCCTGAACTTGACGGATACGGAGTATTGTATATGCTCAATAAATATACCGAAACCTCGACTATTCCTTTCATTTTTCTGACCGCTAAAGCGGATCACAACGACTTACGCAAGGGAATGGAGATGGGTGCCGATGATTACCTAACCAAACCATTTGATGACATTGAACTCCTCAATGCCATTGACGTGAGGCTAAGAAAAAAAGCACATCTGGAACTCCAGAATCAAAACACGACTGATGAATTCAAATTGCTGGTAGCCAAAACAGATGGTCTGGCAGAATTTGCCAAGACCATTGCTGGCCATAAAAGCCGAGATTTCAAAAAAAATCAAGTTATTTACTACGAAGCCGATCATAGCAAAGGTCTTTATTTAATCATCCATGGCAAGATCAAAACCATCAAACTTTCGTTGGACGGGCGTGAATTGATGACAGGTATGTATGCAACCGGAGGGTACCTCGGCATTAATGCCATGTTAAATAAAAGTACCTATACCGACACTGCAACCGCGGTTGAGGACAGTACACTGTGTTTGATCCCTCTTGAAGAACTTGAAAAGTTGATTGATCTTTATCCTGAAGTGGCAAAAAAATTCATTCATCTTTTATCCAATGATAACCGGGAAAAAGAAGAACAACTCTTGCAATTGGCTTATGATTCAGTTAGAAAAAAAATGGCGGGGGCCATTCTCCGCTTATATCATCAACAGATTATCAAAAAAGATTTTTTTAGCATTACCCGTGAAGATTTAGCCGCCATGGCATGCATGGCAACTGAAACAGTAAGCAGAACACTATCTGATTTCCGTGATGAAAAATTAATTGAGCGTGACGGAATAAACATCACCGTATTGGATCTGGGAAGACTGGCAAAAATGAAGAACTAATTGAGACAGGCTTGACGGCAAAGCATAAATTTCACTGTTGTTATATTTTAAAAAAAATCCTAAAAGTACAGCCTTTATCTATTTGGCACTCCACTTCGATTTTGCCACCTGAGGCATTGACGATCTTTCGGATGAGGTACAGCCCAATACCAGTACCTTCTTTTGCCAGGTTTACCCGCTTATATTTTTTGAAGATATGATCGACCTCGTCTTTCGTGATACCAATACCATTATCGGTTACCGTCAATAGGATAAACTGAGCTTTTCTTTCGGTTATGATACTAATCTCTGGCAAACGATCTGGGTGGCTGAACTTGATTGCATTCGTAACTAGGTTCAGCATTACACTTCTCAAGTTCTTTTTGGCAAACCGAACCCATTTTTCACGAAAATCGGTGTGAAAAGTGGTTTTAGACACCTTAATATGTTCCGACATAATTTCTTTTATCTCGTCAAATAAATTTGGAAAGCTTTCCTGAGCCTGATCATCATCTTCGGATTCCAAATGACCAATCCTGGCCAAATCGCTGATTATGGATTTAAAATTGGTAACCGCTTTATTCATCATCCCCGATAACTCCATGACCTCAGGGTCTTGAGTATTTAGCTTTTCATTCAGTATCTCCAGCAACATTTCAATGTTCACAATTGGGGCATTGAGATCGTGTGAAGCACCAAAAACAAAGTTGTTCAGGTCAGCGTTAATTCTCAGTAAGCTTTTATTACTTTCGTTAAGGCTGTGGTTACTGATGTCCAGATTTTTATTGCTAATATCCAGCTGCTGCAATAGTTTCTTCAATTCGCTGATGTCGTAAAAGCTGATAACGGCTCCATCGGCTTTTTTGCCGTTCCCCTTCATGTATGGCATGGTCATCACCTGATAAACCTCTCCATTTGGTCCTTCTGCTTCACGCGTAATGTGTTCATCATCCTGAATTACTTTTTTTATATCAGCGATCAACGTTTCAAATCTGATATTGGTTGTTATATTGCTAAGTGGTCGGCCAATATCACCTTCTCGGATGTTAATAAGCTTCAATGCTCCCGGCGAATATCTTTTCAGCAGCAAGTCCCTGTCAACAAATAACTGACCATTTATATTACTCCTGAAGTAATTATTCAAATCATCATTCAGTTCCGTCAATTGATCAATGGTAAGTTCATGGTTCTTGTTAACCGTTTGCAGTTCTTCATTGGTACTTTGCATTTCTTCATTAGCAGATTGCATTTCCTCATTGGCAGACTGCAGTTCTTCATTAAAAGACTGCATATTTTCATTGGAGGAGGCAATTAGCTCATGCGCTACCGCTACAGCGTGTCTCAACTGCGCCACCTCCTGTTCAAGGCTGATGACATGCTCACTAGTCACTTCGTTGATATCTACAGCATGAATCACATTTCTCTCTTTAGTACGCGGTTCAGGCTCTGTAAACAAGACCAGTAGCAGCTTTTCTTCCGAGTCTGTAATATAAAATGGACTGATGACAACATCCACCTTCTTATTTTTTTTCTTATCGGCGCTGCCCAAACTAAGCCCATTAAGCACAAACCTTTGGTTCATCTTTAGCGATTTCCAGGCAGTAGCTTTAAAGAGTTCGCAAATATGATCTGGTAAAAGATCAATCAGGTTATGGTTAAAATTAATACTTTTTAAATAAGATTTGGTATCTCCAAATGACTGAACCACATACAGATTTTCATTCGTACAGACACCATTAAAAGCTCCTTCCTTTAATAAGGCTGAATTAACCAGATTGGTGAGTTCGCTTTTTGATACCAGAGCGACTTGCTTTTTAGTTACTTTCATCGTTGTCTGGAATTCACCGATCCTATGAGACGAAAAGGTATCAGAACGGATAACACGACCTGTTTTATTGCTTTTCAGTATGTTCCATTTACCGCTAACCTCGTTAAACCCATCCATGATAACAGAAGCACTCTCGCTTGGCCCCAAAAAGAGATATCCACCCTCTTTCAATCCAAAATGCAACAGGGCAAATATCTTTTGTTGTAAAGTCACATTCAAATATATCAACAGATTACGACAGCTGATCAGATCCATATTACAATACGGCGTGTTCTTGGTCAGGTCATGCTGAGCAAAGATCAGCATCTTGCGCAAGTCGTGTTTGACTCTATAACTTTCACCTTCTTTGGTGAAAAATTGCTCAAGCCTATCCTCGGATATGGTTTTAACAAGACTTTCGGGGTAAATACCTTTTGACGCGATATCCAATGCCGCTTTACTTATATCCGAAGCGAAGATTTTGACCTCAATATTTTTAGGATATTTATTTAAATATTCTTTGATCAGTATAGCTATGGAATAAGCCTCCTCTCCGGTAGCACAGCCAGCCACCCATATCTTCAAGACTTCGGTATTATTATTTTTGATGATAGCCGGGATAACGGTTTCTTCAATGATTTTAAAAGCTTCCTGGTCGCGAAAAAAAGAGGTTACACTAATCAGGAACTCGTTAGCGAGTAAAGTGACCTCTTCGATACTAACTGTTAATAATTTGTAATACTGATCAACCTCGTTCAGATGATGCTTCTCCATCCGTCTTTTGATCCTCCTGATAATCGTCGGACGCTTATAGTCCCTAAAATCCAATGGGAGGATCTCTTTGATTAGCGTTAATATTTGTCCAATCACTTCCTCAGTAATGTCTGCAGAAGGCTCACCTGGCAATTGGCTCAGGATGCCACTCATGACATAATCATCAATAACCTGAGGCATGGCTTCAGGTGAAATGACCCTGTCGGCACAACCCGTCGCAATGGCTGCCAGTGGCATACTATTAAAGCTCGCCGTAACTGGATCCTGAACTAGCGTGATACCTCCGGCATTTTTAATGGCTTCGATACCTTTAGAACCATCATCACCAGTGCCGGATAAGATGACACCAATGGCTTTGTTTCCACGTTCCTTTGCAAGCGACCTGAAAAAGTAATCAATGGTCATATGCGGACGTGGCTGGTCTTTTTTGTCTAAAAGAACCAGTCTACCTTTCTTTATTGACATAAACTTCGCAGTCGGGATTAAGTAAACCGTATTTGATTTAATATCTACATTATCAATGGCCTCCACCACTTGCAGTTTACTATGCTGCGCCAGGATCTGTACCATCTGACTTTTAAAATCAGCGGAAAAATGTTGTATCAGGATATAGGATACCGAATCCAGTGGGGTATAGTCAAAGAACACGGATATGGCTTCTAAACCTCCGGCAGATGCTCCGATAGCTATAATATATTGTTGATCGTCAATTTTGGTCATGAGGTAAAGATGAGTTAGAGAGTATAGAAGGAAAAAGCAATATAAAACTATTCACTGGTAATAATTTATTTATTTTCAAGCACTTAGAGATTAATAAGATTAAGAGGCTTAGTAGAAAGGTGATTGAAAGAATTACATCCTGAAATAAATTTGTCAAATCCCAGCAAAAAGAAATTTCAGCAGACCTATTTATCAACCTGATCACAATTCTGAATTTTAGCTAGCTTTGCAATCCTGATTCTCACCATATGTCCAACCACGTGCCCTTATACCTCAACATCAGTTTTATACTCACAACCCTACTGGCAGCAGGTATACTCGCACTTTTGCTTCGTACAGCTTCTAAGCCCATCAGCAGCGGGTCGGCATTTGGCATAATGGCAACAATTGTAATCTGGCTAATCATTCAAGCCTTGCTTAGCTATAGCGGCATATACACTGATTACCCGGAAGCCCTTCCCCCAAACATCATACTCTTTGGCGTACTTCCAGCCTTAACAACCATCATCATCATTTTCAGCACCAGAAAAGGCAAACAATTTCTCGACCGTCTATCCATGCAAATGCTCTGTTATGTTCATATCGTCCGCATCCCGGTTGAACTGGTCCTCTACGGGTTATTTATCAACGGAGCCGTACCAGAACTCATGACCTTTGAAGGGCGTAACCTGGATATCCTGGCCGGAATAACCGCCCCGGCAGTAGGGTTTTTCGGTATCGGACAAAGTAAAATGGGAAAAACATCCCTGCTTGCCTGGAACTTCATCTGCCTGGCCCTGCTACTCAACATCGTCTTCAATGCCATATTATCTGCCCCCTCACCATTTCAGCAATTTGCCTTTGATCAGCCCAATGTAGCCATACTCAATTTCCCCTACAGCTGGCTCCCTGTATTTATCGTTCCGCTCGTGCTTTTTGCCCATCTTGCCGCGATCAGGAAACTCATTAAGTCTTAGATTCACACAACGTTATCAAATGATTCGATACAACCCTGTTTCCTTTTAGGAATTATTTTTTTTAAGTTTGAGTCATGAAACTCTTTCAATATACAATAATGATGGCCAAGCCCTGGACAAATTAACGGGGAAATATAATTTCCGTTCTATTGTAAAATAACTTCTGCTGAGGTTGTACACTATTATTATATCACATTCAAATAATTTCATAAAATACAGCAATGTGTTAGCCTGTATAATTATTCGGTAAAGATAGCCCATCTCAAAGCAGAGCAATAATGATGATCCAAATCCAACAAATGAATAACCCTCTGTAAACACTTGTTAACTTACTAAATCTAAAAAAATGACCACAAAAAACATTCTAAGATTAGCTGAAACACATGGTTTACAGCTTACAGATCAAATACAGTTTAATGAAATGGGGATCGATTTTAAAGTTGGCTTCGCAACAGACCAGCACGGTCAGCAATGGGTCCTACGAATTCCACGCCGGGAGGGATTGGACAAGCAAATTGAAAACGAAAAACACATCCTGAATCTGGTGCGGCAACACCTGTCCGTGCAAGTTCCTGACTGGGAAATTGCAAGCCCTGAACTCATCGCCTATAGATTACTTAAAGACAAACCCGCCTTAACGTTTGATGCAAAAACCTATAAAGTAACCTGGAATATTGATCAGCAAAGCCCACACTACATTCCCAGCTTGGCAAAAATACTGATAGAACTGCATGGCATTTCTGAAAAGGAAGCCGCCGCAAATGATATAAAAATTCTGAATCCCGAGGATTTACGGACTGAGATAGCCGACCGTTTAGCACTGGTAAAACAAGAACTCGGAATCCACAAGAAGCTTGAACACCGCTACCGAAAATGGCTGGACAACGACAGCCTATGGCCCGGTTTCACCAAATTCATTCATGGAGATTTGTACGCAGGTCATATCCTGGCTTCCCCCGAAGGCAAAGTTACCGGGATCATTGACTGGACTACAGGACAGATCAGCGATCCGGCCATGGACTTCTCAGGACATTACTCTGTATTTGGAGAACAAAGCCTGAAAGACCTAATCAACGCGTACCAGCAGCAAGGCGGAGCCGTCTGGGACAGACTATTTGAACAAGCCCTTGAACGGGCAGCTGCAGCTCCCCTGGCTTATGGCCTCTTTGCTCTGGAAACCAATGATGAAAAACACATCACCGGAGCAAAAGGAATGCTGGGCTCTAAAAAGCGTATTCCAATTCAATAAGGTAGGGAAAATAACCATTCTCAATTCGCGAATTGAGAATCGAGCAATTTCAGCACTTTAATTTCTTATGATCAAGTACGGGCAAATTATATAAGCCTTTCAAATAATTGTTATTTTGGCAATTCGGCTACTTAATTTTTCACAGCATATGTCTCTAAAAAAATAATAAAGAATGATTTTAGCAAATAGACACTTTTGTCTTGTGTAGGCCATTTTTGATGTGTATAAAAATAGGATTTTATCTCTACTAGGGACATGTCAAAATGATATTATCTCTAGTAGAGTATTTTTAACTGATAGTTTACATAACCTACTGATATTTAAAACCCTATAAAGGTGATAAAAATACGAATAGTCAATTCCCATTTCAAGCCCATCGAGTCGATATTCTGAACCAAAGGATTTTAATATTGGGCCATGTAATCTCATTATGAAATTACGGTGCTTAGAAATAATGCGGCCAAGTACAATCCAATTCCATAGATAGCATGAGCTTGCATGCTTCTTAACCTTGCTATCGGAGGATTAGGAGTTTTGGAAGCGGCAATTCCAAAACCAAAAGCGGGCTGCATCATCAACCATGGTGCTGCTGTTGTTAATACACCAATTATTAAGGCAGGTAAAAAGGTCGGTTTATATGCCCACTCTACTCCCGAAATCAGTAAAAGTAAAAAAGCAAAAGAAATCCCTATCAGATAATGAGCAATCCATCCAATTATTCGTTCCCCTTTAATTCTTTCTGCTTGTACAATATTTTGATGGGCAAACACGCCGTGCTTAAAATGACCAATCCACCTACCTACCAAACCCATATCCAAAGAGGGGATTTTCAGAACAAGCTTCATGAACAAAGCATAGACATCCATAACTATTGTGGCCCCAATACCTATGATTATTGAAAAAGTGATCAGTTGTAAATAAGTGTTCATTGTATTATTTTAAATTAAATTTTTCAGTTGAGAGCGCCATATTTATTGCTGCCCCCGCCTGCGAACCTGCTGACACAGCTGTTGCAATAGAACGAAAAGCAGAATTATCACCACACGCATATATCCCAGGAATATTGGTCTGCTGAAGATTATCGATTTTTAACAGCCCTTGCTCTGTAAGTTCGCATCCCAATTCAAGTGGAATTTTACAATGCTGTTCAAATGGTGGCCTGGCATAAAGTGCATTTAACTGATGAATAGAACCGTCCTTTAGTAGAATCCCAGAAAGCTTTCCCTGCTGATGTTGTATAGCAAGAACTTTTTGTTCTACAATACGGATCTTATTTCTATGGATCAGCTGATGCTGTTCTTCACTAAATGTTGCCTTTCCATCAGTAAAAATGGTTAACCTATTACTAAGATTTGACACCAATTGTGCATAGTGAAAGGCCAAATTACCGTTCCCCAAGATGCCTGTTTTTTCATTTTTGACTTCATAACCGTGACAATACGGGCAATGTAAAATAGATATTGCCCAGCAGTCGGAAAATCCAGGTATTGGTGGCATAAGGTCCCTCAATCCCGTGGCAAATAGAATTTTTCCTGTTAAAAATGTCCTTCCTGTTTGAGTGGTGAGTTGAAATACTTTACCACTTCTTGTTACTTTGGAAGCAATATCTTCGTAAAAAGATACTGTTTGATAATTCAAGACCTGTGCCTTAGCTTTGTTCGCAATATTTTTGGGTTTCTCCCCATCTTGGGTAATAAAGTTATGCGAATGCGGAGTCTGCCTGTTACATGGTAACCCACTATCAACAAGGAGAACCTTCCGCAAAGAACGACCTAGAGCCATAGCCGCAGAAAGCCCAGCATAACTCCCACCAATAATAATGACATCAAAAATTTGGTTTTCACTTTCTTTATCTAAAGCTGTAAAGGACATAAGTGTACTAGGTATGGTCAATGCAGAGGCTAGCAAACTACTTTTTGTAATAAATTTTCTTCGCGTAATCATTGATATATACAATTAATTCCGTCCTTTGAAACCACAGTTGAGATTACGGTATTGGATTCTACGCAGAAAATTCCATTTTTACTGACCCTGGAAGAAAGATAACGTTCGGCGTCCATCGCAGCAACACATCCGGAGCCAGCTGCTGTTGTTTGCATTAATTGTCCTCCTATCTGGAGCCCAGAATATAAAATTGGGTTTAATGCAGACCTCGAAGCATATATTGCCGCGGTATATCCCGCTGGCCCTGACCCTATGATTAAACATTTAGTAGTTCCCATTTAATTGTATTTATTATTGCCCCACTTTTACAGATTATAAAATGATTTTACATTATATGAGGCTCTCAATTTTCTGCATGAGTTCTTTCTCTGATATCAATCCTGTATGTCTCCAGTAAATCGAACCACCTTTGCTTAAAAGGATTAGCGTTGGAACAGACCGAACTGAAAATTCGACTGATAGACTGCTTTCCTGATCAACATCTAATCTTCTTACATCTGCGATCTCTTTTATTTTTTGTTCTACCTGATTAATGATGGGCGCTAACATCTTGCATGGTCCGCACCACGCAGCGGAAAATTGAAGCAGTACTGGTCTTTCAATGTCTTTAAAAGTATTTGAATCATTCATAACGTATATAATTGAATTAATAATTTAAATATGAGATAAGCATATTACTATCTCAATGAAGAATCCGCCAGAGAAAGAGATTTCTGTTTGCATCCCTGTGTCTCTCCATAATTCTTTATTGTTTTTAAGTACAATAAAGTCTGACCTAAGCCAAACTTTATACAATATTCGGAACCTAACATCTCCTAATATTTGATAGTCCAAAATTACCGGACGAATGAGAGATTAACCTGATACATACAGGAGGAAAAATGGTACAAATCACATATTAATGGTATTTGTGTTGTTCTCGAAATCACAAGGAACCAAATCCTGTCTTTTTTTCTTGAAAAATAAAGGAAGAGCAAAATTAAATAGAGCGATTAAAATCTGAATGTTTATATCCGGCGAAGCAAAGGCTTTTTGTTCTGTTTCGGAAGAAAACCTCGAAATGCTTTTTGTGGTGGCCAAAAAAAGAGGAAAGGACTCTGGCAAGGCATTAGTAAAGTTTGCTGTAGCCAAATTGAAAATCTATAATGAGTATGTGACTGAACAAAACCAATAAGCAGTCGGCTTTTATGAAAACATGTCTATCGAAAAACCGGATGTTCAGAAAAGACAGTCTGGGGAAAGCATATCCAATTTTGCATTTTCGATATTTTATAGATACAGGTGTAATTTAGCGTATTTTGCTTGACGTCATACAGATTTTAAATTATGCTAGTTGAACATTTATTTGCATCTAAAAGAATTAGGAGACAGTTTCGTACATCGTTTAAAATAACGACAAAATGAGGAAGAATCTATAAAATTAAGCTCCTGGCTAATCTCCTTTATAGAGAGAGATGTAGAACTTAATAACGATTTAGCATGCATGACAACCACATGTTCAATCCATTGGTTTACAGATTTTCCCGTCTGATTTTTTATTAATGTTGTAAGATACTGTGGAGATAAGTTTAATTTATCTGCGTAGAAGTGAACCCTGCGTTCACTTCTAGCGTGCTTCGAAATTAGCGCATAAAAATTATCAATAATTTCATCCACTCTTTTTCGAACAATTCCGCTCCCTTGGGACAAACTAGAATAGGAATCTGTAATAGATGTGATTAAAGCAAAAATAAGATACTGTAAGACTGTTTTTCTAGTGTTTTTATTACCGGATTTATTAAAATAGTATTTCTTTAGAAAGTTGACAAAATCTCCAAATAAATTATTTTCCGGTATTGATGAATTGATTACAGGATTCCAGCGAATCTCATTATTGGTAATAAAATCACGTAATATAGGAAATGCACTGATGAAGTCTATAGACATTACAATAGATACGATCTGAAAATCTCCCGAAACCTGTATTGGATCTATCATTAGCTGTGGCAATACAACTATAATTGACCCCGCTCTGATTTCATAAGGTTTGAAATTGATTTTCACAGTCATAGTGCCTTTTGAGCAAAAAGAGATAATTAGTCCGTCAAATTGATGCTTGAAGTCTGTGTAATGATTTTCTAACTTGTGTACATCATCTAATATCGAGATGCCGTCCACACGGATATCCTCATGAATTAGATGCTGCTCTTGTATGGATTCTATATTGAGAAAATGTGACATTTCCAAAGGTACAAATTGCAAGGAAATGTATACTCTTCCGATTTCATTTATAGCGAATCAATACTATTTGATGCATTTTTCATTTTACACCAAAGTGCTATATTACAAATTGAATATACAAACCACGCTTTTGACAATACTTGTAATATCACTAGATCTTAGATTTACACAATCTGACAATGTCTATTTCCCTTTGCTGTTTTTACGATATTGGGGTGAATATGCAGATACTTGACCTATAAAACTGATCAAATAATTTAAAAGTATGAATATTCATAGAACGCTACCAGCAGAATTTATAATAGAGGCTAGCGAACTCTTCTCAGATGCTTTTGAAGATAAATTCCGTTATTTCTTTGGATCTAAATCTGCAATTCAACAAATGATGCCCTCGTTAATCAATAGAGACCAGGTGATCGCTGTTGTTTCAGGTAAAAACGAGCTGGTAGGCATAGCCGGGTATAGCTATAAGGAAAGACACATGGTGGTGCTAAATATGAAAGCCATGATGAAAAAATACGGACTAATCAAAGGCTTATACAAGATTCTGCAGTTGGGTATCTACTTTCCAAACGAAGTACCTTTGACCTATATTTACGTAGATGCCATAACCGTGAAGGCAGAATACCGGGGGAAAGGAATCAGCCGACTGCTGTTTCAAGAACTTGAAAAGGTAGCTTTTGAAAATGGGGTGAAACACTTACAACTGGATGTTTCTGTCGACAATCAGCAGGCAATTAACGCATATGAGAACATAGGTTTCCATGAAATGACTTCTTCGACTCTTAGTCATGGTACTGCCCAGAAGATTGGGATCCGACGGGTGAGCAGGATGCTTAAAACACTGAATTATTAACTTTTGATACCAAAAAAACTTTAATGTGAAGATTACATTTGAAAAATATACTCCACTATGGGAAAAAGCCTTTGGGCATATCGAAAAAGAACTGGTAAAAGCTCTTGGTTTTCTTAGTCCCCAAATTGAGCATATTGGCAGCACATCAATAAGTGGTTTATCCTCTAAGCCAACCATAGACATCATGATCGGTCTTAATAGCGCTGCTGATCTCGATCTATGTCCGCCTTTGCTGATGGATAATGATTACGTCTATTATGAAAATTACAATCTGGATACGCCATACCGTAGGTTTTTTGTAAAACTAAAGGATTCCCCAAAAAGTTTATCCTTACCTGTTCATATCAAACCCCACGATATTATTCCTGAAGAACTACATAACCATAGCTTCCGTTAGCACATATCCATATATTACCATTGAATTCCGAACACTGGATGCGTCATATAGCATTCCGGGATTACCTTCGTACTCATCCTGAAATCAGGGCCGAATATCAGCAACTGAAAGAAGAGTTAAGCACGCAGGAATGGAAAGATGGAAATGAATACAATGAAGCAAAGGATTCATTTATAAAAACAGTAGAGCAAAAAGCTGTCAAATGGTATAATCAATTATAGCTATGAAACAGAATATTTATAACCACCCTGTATTCTTCGAAAATATAAGAACCTGTGCGATAATAAGGCTTTATGAATTGATCAGTCAACTGTCAAAAGAAATTTAGGGGCAACTATCGAGGTTAATTTTGAACTAGGAAGGACCTTATAAAACTTTCATCTATAAAACCTATATGATCTAATTCAACAAAAATGAGTACTTCTTCTAAGATTAAAGAAATAAATACTGCACAGGAATTCAAAGAGTTTTACCTTCAGGATGCTCAGTATACTTATTGTACCGAATGTAATCATCTAGAATACGCCAATGGAACAGGTTTTCTGGAAATCATTCCTTTGGAGGATTTACAGAAAATATATAGCCGGCATATTGGTCATCAGGCACGTAGAAAGTTTTACAGCATTATTCTTTTGACTGCTGGAGAAGTTGATGAAGTTATTGGGTATCAGAAGTATCATTTCGGCCCACAAAGCATGTATTTTGTACCTAAAAATCAGCTTCATTCTATTGAATCCTGTAGCGAGGACATAAAAGGAATCCTGTGTATGTTTGATGCAGATTATTTTTTACTTTGCCTAAAACACCAGATCAAACTCAATCAATTTCCATTTTTTCAGTTGGATAAGGCACCTTATGTAAATTTATCAGAAAGAGAAACGCAAATGATGCAGCACCTATTCTGGAAGCTAAACAGTGAAAAATGCCAAAAGAGCACTTTTAATGATGACTTACTCGTCAGAATGTTTCTCAACATCATCCTGCTTGAAGCTGAGCGCATTTATAATCATAAGTTTGTTGAGCAAGGTTTCAGTCTCAGCCGGAAAGAGCAATTGGTAGCACAATTTCAACTCCTGGTAAATCAGCACTTTCTGGAGAAAAAACAGGTAAATGAGTATGCCGGAATTTTATGTGTGCACCCGCATTACCTGAATGATATGGTAAAAGAAGTTTCGGGTTTTCCGGCAAGCTATTTTATTCAAAAACAATTGGTACAGGAGGCAAAATCACGTTTGATGCAGACCAACCAGACGGTTTCCATGATTGCTACTGACCTCAATTTCACAGATGATTCTTATTTTGGCCGGTTTTTCAAAAAGATTACCGGCTGCACTCCCCTGCAGTATAGAAAAAAACATAAACATTAAAAAACATGTTTTATTTTCACATCAAGTATTCCCCAAGGGTTAATATTGAGTATTCACCAAAAGTGAGCATTCATTCCGCATTTAAACTAAACCTTCTTTTTTTACAAATAAGCAAGTCGCTGTAAGACAACTTTTCTACCTGGGATTGCTGAATACCAAAATAATCATAATAAAAATCGCATTGTTTTTTCAGTTGCTCCAGAGTAAATGATTCGGTTTCGTCAATTGCTTCCACTTCGATAAATGTTCCAAGATCCTCAACAGCATCAAAATGAAACTTTACGTTTTCAATTCCGTATATTTTTCTCTTTTTGTCAACAATCACTTTTAAGCCCAACTGATTGGAGAGGATATGTTTCAGCGTATCATTCATTTCGTGTTTATAGAGAAGAATATCAGATCTTTTACTTCCATGAACATTTTCACGGTTATAATCAATGAGTTTACTTTCTTTTCCAATAGTCTCGCGTAGTTTCAATCGTCCCTTTTGTGCATTAAAATAGGTATCAATCTGATGATCTGTCCCATAATCAACAGGATTTAACTTAAGAAGGAGATTTTCATACTTCCCAAATCCTTCTACTCTTGCTTTAAATTCAAAATTCTTTATTTTCATGTATTAATTTTAGGATTTACATCTCCCTTTTTTTGTCTGTCTTATTATTTTAACTACAGGATCTACACGGTCACATACTTTTAATTCGCCATCTTTTATTGCCATTTTAAATCAAAACGCCTATTTATTCCTTTTATGAGCAAGCTGAACTAAGTATTGAACGAACTCTCTTACTTCCTCATCTTTACTTTCCCAATTATCTTTACATTCTCCGAGATATCCATCCTTAGCCATTTGTAAAAGTCCATTAAAGTGCTGTGGAACTTTAGGAAGTAGCCAATCGGCAGCTTTTTCTTTCGATGTGATTTCGCCTGTAACAATTGTGAATACCATTCTTGCAAAAGTCAGAATAGCATTCCTTTCATCACCTATTACGGAATTCTCTAGCGCTGGAAAAGAATCAAATATTGCATTTTTGATATCCTCATCTGGTATTGTAGGGACAAGTTCTTGTGCCTCAGGCCCAGCTAATGAAATACTGTTTTGTCTTACCTGCCTCATTAGAATAGTCAGATCTGGATCAGTAGCAGAACCTCCTGTTTGCCCTTTTGAGAACTTATCTCTAAGCCATTCTCCATATTGTAATTCACTTTTGATCGGGTGCAGCCAGGGCGAAATTTCATCTATGTTTACAATTGTGATTTCAAGCGGACGGATTAATTCCCGATTGCCGATTTCTCCAGATACCTGCAGAAATTGCTTAATCAACTCTAATTTGTTTCTTTTTTCGAGTCTACCTTTAACAATAACTAATAGGTCAATGTCGCTATCAGGTCTAAGTCCTCCGCTGACGCTTGAGCCATAAAGGTAGATTCCGAGAATAGGATTTTCTATTTCTTTATTCAAGATCTCAACAACCTGCTCCAAGACTTCTGGTATATTCAACTTTTCTTTTTTTAACTCTATTTCAGATTTACCTTGCCTATCTTAATTTCTATAATCATATTTTGTACAATTAAGTTCATTTTGTAATATGATCTTTTCCAAATTTAAGTTCGTATTACAGATACATTATTAGAAATACAGATAGATTAAGTTATTAATTCATGGCCATTTTGGCATATATACCTCCACTTGCGATAAGATTATCATGAGTCCCGATCTCTTCAATTTTACCATTTTCTAAAACGATGATTTGATCTGCATTTCTAACCGTCGAAAGCCTGTGTGCAATAGCAATCACAGTCATTCCTTCACTAACAGAAGATAATGCAGCAGTAAATGCCTTTTGCGTTTCTGCATCCAAAGCGCTTGTCGCCTCATCTAGAAGTAAAACTGTCGGTTGACGTAATAAAGTCCTAGCAATACAGAGTCGCTGCCGTTCTCCGCCGGAAAATTGATATCCACGTTCACCTACTTGTGTTTGCAGACCTTCTGGAAGACTGTCGATGAGGTTGTTTAGCTGTGCTACCTGAAGAATATTTGCAATTTCTTCTTTTGTAGCATCAGGTTTAGCAAAAAGAAGATTTTCTTCAATAGATGCGTTGAGTAAAAAAGGGTCTTGTGTTACTATCCCCAGTAATTCAGATATAGCGTGAAAACTTAAGTCCTTCACATCTATTCCATCAAATCGTACGTGCCCCTCATCGGTATCGTACAACCTGGCAATAAGATTTCCTATTGTACTCTTTCCTGATCCTGTCGCTCCGACCAAAGCCGTATATTTTCCTGCAGGGATTGAAAAGGAGATATTTTTCAGTAAAGGCAATGATTCCCTGTCATAAGAGAAAGATACATTTTCGAAAGTTATACCTTTCTTGAATTCATTTTTTTGTAGAGTAAGAGGATTTTCTCTTTCCGTTATTTCTGGAGGCATGTCGAGATAGGAAAACACTCTGGTAAGGATTGCTCTTACTTTACCAAATTCAATACGGGTTTCAAACACTTCTAGCAGAGGCCATAGAAGTTGTTCTTGCAGCGCTACAAAAGCTACCATAGTCCCGATAGACACTTGATAACCCATTCCCAAAAGTATGCCTCCACCGAAAAATGTAAAGGCAGGCAACATATCCAAGAAAAGAAAAATAATAGCAAATTCCCATTGACCTGCCGTGTCTGAACGGGTTTCCAACCTGGATAGATCTTCCGAATTTTTTCTGAACATATGTACAAGATACCTAGTCCGGCCCATTGTTCTGGCCAGAATGAAACCTCCGGCTGATAAAGATTCAGTAATATTAGACGAGAGATCAGCTACACGTTCTTGTTGGTCATGCATAATCCTTTCCCGTACTTTTGCCACACGTTGGTTGACCAATACGAGTAGAGGAACTACCAAAATAGAAACAATAGCTATACGCCAATCTAAAAGTAACATGGCTATAGTAGTCGTAATAATAGCGGTTACATGCCTAGCAAAGTCAGTTGCTGTATTCGTTAACAAAGATTGCATTTTCGAGATGTCACTCGTAATACGCGCTTGTATTTCTCCTGTTCGGGTGGATGAAAAAAATGAAAGAGACAAGGACTGAAGATGTTCATAGAGATTCACACGGAGATCATGCATAATCTTTTGCCCAATGCTGGTTGAGATATAAGATTGTACAACAGAAACAATGGTGGTAAAAATAGAAATACCTGCTAGTCCAAGCACTAACTTGTATAGTAAATCCATATCCGAGGCAGGTAGTGCGTCGTCAACAATTTTTTGGATTAGGAATGGACTTATCGTGCCAAATGCACCACCTATTATGATCAATATTAGTATAACAGCTAATGTGGTCTTATATGGTTTCACCAGATGTGAGACCCTTGAAAAGGAAAATTTTGTATGAGATGCGTTTGTATTTACTTTCATTATGATTGTCTAAATAATTAATAGTAAGCTAAATACATCTATTTTACCACCATGGATGAAAATACAAGATAGATATCTACTATAATTTGGAATTTATCGAATTATGTATTCGATCTGTAATTAATTGATTTTAAGAAACCATGTCCAGCTTAAAGCTATTGATCTTATTGCAACCGTTTAACAACATTTCTCATTTTAGTAATCGTTTTTATTTTCTATTAGCTGACATAGGTCTTCATCAAATTACTTTAAGATCCCCGAGATTGATCGGTTATTTAATTTTCAATCGCATAGATAAACTGTATGGCTCAAAGCCCTCGTGCAGATACAGTGCCGCAGCGGAAGCATTTTTAGACAAGACACTTAACTCCAGATAATCAGCTTCCTTTTCCTTTGCCCAGGTTTTAACGCGATCAATCAACGCTTTTCCAACTCCCTTCCCACGCATTTCCACATCCACCACGATGTCCATTAAATACATACATTTCAAGGGCACGAAACAGTTATAAGGCGGGCTTTCCTGTAATTGCGTAATTGCAATTCCTTGTACCTCCTGGTCTGACTGATAAACAAAGGCAGTAAATTGATCTTCTCCTGCAATTACTTTGTGCAGAAAAGCTTCATCCTGAAAAGCTGGCTGCATATAGTCGGGTTCATGATGTGCCATCTGTTCAAAGAGTTGAAAATAAAGGTTTTTTATCTTTAACAGATCTGCCTGGACTGCTTTTCTAATGTTCATATTATTTTAACTATATATTTTGTTTTCTTTTTAAAAATCCCTTGGCTTCCAAACCAATAGAAAGTTAATAATGAGAAGTTATTGGAAAAACAAAATTCTCCATAAATATATCCTTTTTGTGTTCAGGATAAATGTAAAACGCATCATCATCGAACGGATATTTTTCGACCTCAAGTTTTCCGCCAAAATCTGTATCCGGAACAAAAAAGAAATTGACCTCTTGCATCTGCTTATTAACTAAAGAAGGGATTAACTCCTCCAGCCTGTAAAGTCTATCTGAAAAAACATCATAAATATTCAGTTCTTCCTCATCAAATTCCATGATTATTAAACAGTCTCGTTTTTCTGAATAATATAGAGAATTCTCAAACTGTAGTATAAAATGGTAGGTCGTCAAACATGGGTTAGGTTCAAAAGATAACGTCTTGGAGAGCAGTCTATGAGCTTTACTAAATCTCTCCAGGAGTTTTTTATCTCCACTAACTTGAGTAGAAAGCTTTCTCCAATCGGAATTCACAGGTTCTAACTCTGATAGATCCTTAAGACTGTATCTGCTTTCATCTAACCTAACAAATCCGAACTTTGGATAAAAATCTAACACCTCAGCGTTTGCGAATAGGTATAGAAGTTCAAATTGCCCCTGGAAATGGTCCATAACGTGGTCAATCAGATAACGCGACAGACCCTGGTTCCTAAAAGAAGGGTGCGTCATCACTGCACTAATCTGTAGCACACTATGGGATTGCCCTTGTAGAACCATCACCATGGGGGATACAGAAACATTTGCAATTACCTTGTTGTCTTGAACTATAAAAAATGGTATAAAAGTATTATCCCAATATCCCATGCCATACCATGGCTCGTAATCTCCGTCCAGGCAGATATCATACAGCTCGTTAAAACTTAGGAAATATGGTTTTAGTTCCTCCAATCCAGAATAAATTATTCTATTTGTTTTCATTTTACCGCAAAAAACTTTTCACTCCTTGTATCTTTTAAACCTTCTTTTGCCGCTGTATTCTAGTTGATTTATTGAGTCCATCCATTATCATATCTTTTATCTTTGGTTTTCAAATTTACGAGTCCAGCTTACATTTCTAATAGCATATCTTGCTCAACTATGTGCATTTTGTAATATTCTATTGCTTTTTTATTTTCATAAAAACACATAACTTGATGTTTAATAGCTATTTGTTCCTTGACCGTCAAACGATTATTTGTTACTGTATATCCAAAATTTCACAAGCACCCCTAAAGAGGTGCTCGTGATTAGAATGAGACTTTACCATGAACAGCCATCGTCCATTCATCCCGTGTCATACGACTGATATGTTCGATCCGTATGTCATTCATTAACTCATTTACGCAGGCTTCTTCCACATGATGATGATGGAACCCACATTTTTCTTGTGCGATCTTTGATTTGGCGTTTCCATCGTAATAGCCGGACCAGATATTTACTAATCTCAAACCCTCGAAACCATAGCGTACAACTTCTTTAATTGCTTCAGGCATTATACCCTTGCCCCAAAATGGGACACCTAGCCAATATGAAATTTCGCCTTCCGATTCGGTGATTGGAAAATTACTTTTCTCTCCCAAAATTAAACTAATCATCCCTATAGCTATGTCATCCTCTTTTAATGTAATGGCAAATACGCCTTCTTGCATAAATATGGTTTCGATAATCTCTTTACTTTGTTCCACACTCTTATGCGGTGGCCAACCAGCTATTGGTCCCACTCTTTCGTCCTTCGCACATTCGTATAAGGCTTCTGCGTCAGCATCTCTGAATGGACGCAAAATCAATCTTTCTGTTTCTAACATCATAACATTCTATTTTTAAATGTACGGGGCAAAATTACAGTCTTTATTTTATAGAGATATAGCCAAAAGTTTCGTAAAATGGGTACTTTTGAAAACAAATCACACTTAATCACCATCAATAATCAAAATTTATGGTAAAAACAGAAAGTGCAATTATGAATTACACTCCGGATATTCTGTTAGGAAAAGAGAAACTAGCGCTGGGGGAAAGTGATCTAAATCAAAGTCTAGGATATCCCTTAAAGCTCAGCTATACTTCGTTAATTGTATGTCTGGAAGGTACTGCAGTAATTAGCGTTAATTTTAAGAATTATCTGCTAAAGCCTAATGATGTATTGGTGCTGGCTGAGGATTATATTACAGTTGTGCAACGAGTCTCCGCTGATTTCAAAGCATTCTACTGTCTTGTAGATAGAAGTTTGGCTGCAGAAGTAGCGTTTGATTTACCCAATCAACTTTTCTTGTATTTACATCAAGCCCCACTATGCAGACCTAATGGCCCGGAAATCGCCCTCTTACATGGATGGATTACGCAAATAAAACACATCAAAAACACATGCACAAAACACCAGCATACGATGTTGCGCAATAGTTTACAATTGTTTTTTCTCAAAATAGCTGAAACTGTTTCACTGACAGAAATTAATCTGGAACATCAATACGGCCGAAAAGAAATATTGTGCTGGAAGTTTTGGGAACTGATCACTCAGCATAGTACAGAACAGCGGAATGTCGCATTTTATGCAAATAAACTAAACATTACACCCTATTATCTTTCTCAGATCACTAAAGACTTTTTAAATGATTCGCCAAAAGGATTGATTGACAGGCAAGTTATATTAGAAATTAAAGCACTTTTAAGTACGACCGAGCTGTCAATTAAACAAATTGCTGATCGACTTTATTTCGAGGACACCTCATATTTGGCTCGCTACTTTAAGAGACAAACGGGAATAACACTAACAGCTTATAGAAAGTAATCCAACAAACAAGCTATAACTTTACCTCAGACTATATCATAAAATCAACCTCAGCGTCCATAGGATTTTGAGCTTTTATTCCAAATATTTCAAAATCTGCTGTGTAAGCTCTGTCCAAATCCATCTACCAGATTTCACTCCATTTTCTCACGATTATTCCATCCAAATTTGCTTAGGATCGAATCAATCTACAAAATAAAAAATGAGGAAAAATAGTTTTTAGGTTCATTCTAGATAGGTTTTATTGAAATAAAAGCTAAAAAATAATGTAATTTCATTCAGTTTATAGTTGAGCCCTTTTCCCTTTATAAAAGTGCACCGACCAATCAATTTAAATAAGAAGCAGATGATTATAGAGAAATTATTTAATGAATTTGATTTGACTGAGTCTCCTTTCAGTGAAAAAGAATCTCAACTATTTGACCATTATTTCGAAAAAACACTCATTAAAAGGAATACTTTTCTTATTCGGGAAGGTGAACAAGAAAAGTATAGTTATTTTATTTACAAAGGAATATTACGCTGTTGGGTTCCAGATCAAAATGGTAACGAACGGACTTTTTGGTTTTGTAGGGAAGGTTCATTTTCTTTATCAAATATTGCATTTACGCTGAAAGAAAAATCGACTTTTAACGTACAAACTCTTGTGGATTGTGAAGTCTATAGAATAAATCATAAGACAGCAAGTGAATTATATGAAGCAATACCTGATCTAAAAACAGTTTTCGAAAATCTTACTGCCAGGTTATTAGATAGATTCCTAAAAAGAAATATTGATTTAATAAAATATGATTCAAAACAATATTATTTAAATATGATAGATGAATTTGGTGTTATGTTAAATTATATACCATTGAAAGATGTTGCTTCTTATTTAGGAATCACACCACAGGCGCTAAGCAGAATTCGAAAACGAATTTTTTAACTTAGGTTCAGTACTTCTTATGTATAAAAGAAGACCTTTGTAATTTAAAATTATGATTAGAGAAATTAATAAAACAGACTATCTACAGCTGGTAAAAATATGGGAAAGTGCAGTATCAAACACACATCATTTTCTGAAAAAAGAAGATTTTTTGTATTACAAAGAACATTTACCGGTTTATTTTGATCATGTTAAGCTTTTGGGGTTTGAAGATACAGATACCTTGATTGGATTTTTGGGGGTTGCTGATGGAAATATCGAAATGTTGTTTATCCATCATGATTATCGTGGCAAAGGTATAGGCAAAAAATTAGCCGGTTATGCAATAGATCATTTGAAGGTGAACAAGGTAGACGTGAACGAGCAAAATGAACAAGCAGTAGGTTTTTACAAACATATTGGATTTCGGATCTTAAACAGATCCGAGCTGGATGGACAAGGAAAAGAATACCCTATTCTGCATATGGGATTGTGATTTTACGATCAGTGGCAAAAGTAGAACCAGCACTAAAGACCAACAAATGGTAAATCTACTTTTCACCTCGTCGTTACCAAGGTTTAATTAGCTTTCAAAAACCTGACGCCCCCTATAATTGCTTATGCGGCCACAATGTATAAATCTAAATCAATAGCTCAAAGCGCAAAAGATGTCTGACACATATCCTAAAAGGTATAACTTGTTGTCATTCCGATGACAAGTAGTAAGAATGGATAAAGTAAAAATCCATGGGAGAAAAAAATAGAGAAATAGCCCATCGGATTCTATTGTATTGCTGTGACACTTATGTTTTCTTAGCCATTGGGAAACGGTGCCTAATAAGGCATGAATTAAATTAATCGCGCCAAAAAATGAGGTGCAACTCTTTTTTGTGGTGGTAAGGGATGGAATTCAAGTAGCTATGTATGCGACAATAAGTGGACTCTTAGCCGCTCTTTTTCAAAGATCGGTTGCAATTCAGGTGATATAAATAATTGTAAATCATCTTCTTTATAATTTCTGAAATGAAACCCCGCTGTTTCTTTTGGTGTAAAGCCGAAAACTACTACTTCAAAAGAAAAATCTGAAAATGCGCCAATTAGCCCCCTCGAATTGATTTCATCAGGTGCAAAAATGTCTATTAGGTATAAAACTCCGTCCTCTATTTGCACAACGACCACACAGCTGAATTCATCAATAAAAAAAATAGAATTTTTAAATCCTAATTCGGGGTAAGCATAGCAATAAAAAAAATCCAGCGCTTTGTTCCTGGTTGAAAACTTACTGTTCGGAAATGCGTTCTCTACGGATGTTTCAAACAACCTTAAATCTTCCGGGTCATCCAGATCTAATCTGCGTTTATCCAATTTGGTCACAAAATCAGCATTTTTCACACTAAAAAAACACTCAAATTCGGAAGTGGGGATTAAACCAAACTTTGGATAGAAGTCCAGAACTGTTTCATTTGCAAATAGAAATATGCCATCGTGTTTTCCATTAAAATCGCACATGATTCTTTCCATAAGAAATCGGCTCAATCCTCGTTTTTGATAATGGATATCTGTCATTACCGTCCCAAGTTGGATCAGTATTTTCCCTTCATTTTCAAACAAACTTACTGTTGTATGAGATACAATTTTATCTCCGTCGAACAAGGAGTATAAAATACAATTATCGTCCCAAAAACCCGATTGATAATAGTTCTCAAAATCAAACCCCCAGAATTCCTCTGTCATCCGATTAAATTCCAATCGCAGCTTCTGGTCATGCTGGTATTTTATATACAAAGTATATCTTCCGTCCTTTATCTGGATATGTTCTTTTATCATTTCTGTTTTTCCTTATACCATTCTAAAGCGAATCTCTTATACCTCTTTAAAAAAGTATCTTTCTCTTGGTTATATTCATTGCAATCTTTCCGTTCCTCGCCCACAAGCGTTTCTTTGAGTTGGTTATACATATCCCTAATGCTTGCGTGAGTCCTTTAGCTTCCATTCCATTCGGTAGTCTTTTGCTCCAGTATTTTCATCTAGCATTTCTTCAACCACTTGGAAATCATGTTTCTTGTAAAAATGAACGCCTTGCTGATTTAAAGCGTACACATTCAAGGTTAGAAATTGATATTTAGTTTTTAGAAACTGTATCAATTGAGAACCCAACCCTTTGAATTGATATGCAGGGGCTAGATACAATGCTGCAATATGATGATCAACCATTGAAACAAAAGCTACTATAGTTTCATCTGCTAATACCCATGTTTCGCTAGAAGGCAAATAGATGTTTTTCATTTCATGCTTTTGGTTTATCCAGTAAGTTGGTTCGATAAAATCATGTGCATTAATGGATGCTTCTAGCCAAATGGCAATTAGTTTTTCATAATCTTCATATTTTGCAATGCGTATCATAACAGGTGCTTTACCATTTCAAATTGGTTGATATCGTTGGTCAGCCCCTGTTTTTCAAGGAATAGTTTCAGGCTTTCTGCGGCTTCGTCCATGTTGTTGATCTGTACTTTTTCGTTGGATAGTTGCTGCTGCACTTTTGCAAGCAGCTGTGTACCAATGCCTTTTCGTCGGTACGGAGGGGCTACTGCTAT
This sequence comes from Pedobacter sp., assembly GCF_041645105.1. Classification (GTDB taxonomy): domain Bacteria; phylum Bacteroidota; class Bacteroidia; order Sphingobacteriales; family Sphingobacteriaceae; genus Pedobacter. The sequence goes on along the minus strand of NZ_JBAZQQ010000005.1, from coordinate 537,604 downwards.
CTGGTAGATGCGCTTGTTAACCGGGTTAAAAAGGACATATCCTACCAGCTCTGAATCAATAAAGGCTCCCAATGCAGCTGGCTTTACAACATCCATGCTTGGCACAGCACTCTGCCAGCTAGGCGAGATGTCCCAGAACGATTGAAAAGCTTCCCACAAAAACTCCTGCAAACGTTCAACAGAAGTTGATGTACATAAACGAGGTTTTGTTTGTAGTTCACCGCCAAAACACAATAATTTACGACGGATAGAGAATCCGTCTTTTTCATAAGCACGAATGGCAGACTGGTTGCTTTCAATAACTTCCAAAATGACCTGGTGTACCCCATTTTCTTTGAAAAAAGGCTGTATGTAGTCGTACATTTTCCCTACCAGTCCTTGTCCGCGGTATTCGGGCAGTACTCCCGTTCCGGCATTGTACACCACTGTTTTACCTTCTACTGTCCGCACGCCGTGCATTATAAAAGCGATCATACGGTCTGTTTCAAAAATTCCTAAGGACCATTCCGGCAGGATATTTTCCGACATCATTTTAAATTGCAATTGTGCTACATTAAGCTGAAAGGGTACAATATAGTCGGCAAAAGCGCTGTTAATAGCATTCAATAAATCGGGGTTGTCCTGTTCTGTTAATTGACGTATCTGCATCGTTTTTTTAGATTTATTTAAGTGTTTTAATATTTGTACAATATTCCTGTAAGGTGTCGATCATTTTTTTTGCAATAGCCTTTATTATTTTTTTAATAAATGTGTTAACATTCAGATTTGAACTCGGATAATCTCTGAAAATGATCTACTTTAGCTAAATATTCCGAGTCTATTAATGTGTGCATTAAAATTTACAAAATTACAATAACTTAAACCGGCAGAGTTTTCTGTTTATCGCTTTTTACATTCAATTTGTAATATTTTAAGTTACTAGGATACTACTCTTGAATCGGCACATCAAAATAAGTCCAGACATCAACATCACGGATCAAGAGTTACTTCTTTTAATTAAAGAGAATGACTATGCCGCGTTTGATAAACTGTATGGGCGGCACTGGCGTTCGGTATATGATGTTGCCTATAAGCGGTTAAAAGACCAGAACACTAGCAAAGACATTGTTCAGGATATCTTTGTTGATCTGTGGGATAAGCGCAAAAGCAAACAAATCATTGATCTTGTCCCCTACTTGCATACAGCGGTAAGATATAAAATTTACAGCCTACTGGCTAAAAACAAAGCAACTCCGCATTTCGTAGAACCTGGTGGCTGAGTAGTCACATTAATGATGGTAAACGGGAACTAAACTTTGATGAATTCAATAGCTATGACATTAAAAAGTAAAAGCATAAATTAGATGAAGTCGTTGAAAATTAAATGAAGAAAAATGGTATAAAATTTTAATAGATTACGATTATAGTAACTGCAGCAAACCATTATAATAGGATAAGAAACCCCAACATTATATGATAACTGCTACTACAACTGGCCACATTATTAACAAGTATATCTATCTTTCCAAACTTTTCTACTGCCGAGCGAACAGCAACCTCTGCCTGCTCAAAACTGGTAATATCCAGTTTCACAACCAACAAATTCTCTGATTCCCCGATGGCCTTTGTGACCCTGTCTGTATTTCTTCCTGTAGCCACGACCTTATTACCTGCGGCTAGCGCCGCTTTGGCAATATCAGCTCCCATACCGCGTCCTGCGCCTGTAATGAACCATACTTTATGATTACTCATATACTGATCTATTTATATTATTATACATTTTTAACTATTTAGTTTAATTTTTTGAATATCTGTTGCATGGTTTCCTTGTCCAAACTTCCCATATCCACCAATTTTAGTGTTTTGACCATTTTTAGGGTAGTTGTTTTGTAATGCAGAAAATGCGGAGTTTTTAGATGTGATTGATAGGCTGCCTTAGTGGCATACATTTCAATTATTCTTATCTGGGTAGGAGTTTCCTTTTGAAACATAGGAAAAATGGCTATCACTCCCGGCTCCAGCTTTACAGAAGCCGATGCTTCTTCTTTTAAGATAGAATGATATTCCTTCAGATATTCTGGCAGGATTTCAATTTCAGAAATACGCACTAGCATATCCTCATCTATAATTGGGACAGTAGGAATTGATAAGACATTTCTCAGAGAATTCGCCTGTGTTCTGCTAACATATTTTTCTATCAATTTTGCAGTTTCTATTAACTGGACTTGAGTGATACCAGTATTCATTCCGATTTTCACATGTGATTGTAATTGGGATTCTACTCCTGGCATTGCAGCCAAAGCCGAAATGGTTATCAGCTCTCTTTGTGGATAGCTCAGCACATCACTCTGGAAAACATCGGCAAATAAATGCTCTTTTAAAAAAGCGTCTATTCTTGGGGCAAAATCACCAAACCCTGGCGCTGGCTTTGCCTGTGGTGTGCCGCTCAAAGCTTCCAATACCTTTCTTCCCCTTTCATAATTATCTCCCGTACCTCGGTCTAGAATAATTTCATTTCCTTGTTTGTCGTCAACACCTTTCGATTTCCGCTCTTCCAACACTTTCATAAAAACATTGATTGCATTCAGACTTCTTGGGAAACCGCAATAGGCATAAAGTTGTACCAAAACCTCCTTGATTTCATTGACGGTAAGTCCAGCATCAAGTGCAAAGTTTAGCTGTATTTTGAGATTTGCCATATCACCAGTCGCTGTAAGTGACGAAATGGCTACCAAACTCTGTTGCGCCTGAGTTAACGGAGCACAGCTATTGGTTTCAATTTGTGCGTTCATTGTATTAGAGCTAATTATCAAGAGCAAACAAAGCGTCCCTTTAATAATGCTATACCTTTTTATTTTCGTAATCATTATGGATTTATTTCGTTAAACTCCTGATCTGTTACTGCTTTAAGCCAGGTCACATTTTCATCACCTTTGTAATTGGTAATGGCGATATGTACCATACCAATGATAGAATTCTTCCCTTTACATTCATATTATTACCTGCATGAAGTACATTGCAAATTTCGCAGGTACAACTGACAACAGTTTTATACAGGTTACGGTTTCATTTACCAGTTTTACTGATTTGATTTTAATAGTGTAGCAATCAGTTATAGGTTTGTTAAATTTGGATGATAAAAGCTTAAATTATGGAACAGATAGAGCGATTAGATACGATAAGGCAGTATAACGATTATGCAGGAGTAGATACCCTACATCCTTTGGTAAGCGTTATCAATTTTAACCAGGTGCCCGCTATCCAATATTTCAAACGTTATATCGGTTTCTATGCCGTGTTCCTAAAGGATATCAAATGTGGCAATATGATCTACGGTTGCCAGCCCTATGATTACGAAGATGGTACACTAGTATTCGTAGCACCCGGTCAGATTTACGGCATCGACAGCAATGGAGTTGCTACAAAACCAACCGGATATGCGCTCATTTTCCATCCCGATCTGATTTCAGGCACTCATTTGGGCAAAACCATTAAAGATTACTCTTTTTTCTCCTACGAAGTAAATGAAGCACTACATGTCTCAAAAAAAGAAAGAAAAACAATTGTAGATTCCCTGGAAAAAATCTACTCAGAAATTGAACTCAATATCGATAAACATAGCAAAACCCTTATCGTATCTAACATCGAGCTTTTCCTGAATTATTGCATGCGCTTTTATGACCGGCAGTTCATTACCCGCACCAACGTTAACAAGGATATTCTGGTTCGTTTTGAAAACCTGCTGAATGATTATTTCAAATCAGAGAAAGCGCAAGAACTAGGCTTGCCAAGCGTAGCCTGGTGTGCAGATCAATTACACTTATCACCCAACTATTTTGGAGATCTGATCAAAAAAGAAACCGGAAACACCGCCCTAGACTACATTCAGTTTAAACTGATTGATGCAGCTAAAGAAAAGATCTTTGATCCCGGCAAAACAATCCATCAAATATCCAGCGAATTGGGTTTTAAATACCAACAGCATTTTACAAGATTATTTAAACAGAAGACAGGTATAACACCGAATCAATATCGAAATTTGAATTGATGAACCGCAAAAACCTTAAAAGCTGCTCATACTCATTCATACTGTTAATGACCTAAAAAACAACTATGCTTAAGAATGATCTTTAACAAATACGTAATGATTTCTATGCAAAAGCAGATTCCGATATAAAACGGGTAATTATTGGTTCGATTTATCAAGAAAAATGGGTTTTTGACGGTGAAACTCATCGAACCCCTGAAGTAAATGAAGCAGCGCTCCTTATCTACCACATTAACAAAAGATTAAGGCATAAAAAAACCGGAGTAAAAATTTCTGAAAATTTTCACTCCGGTGAAGTACCCTGGAAGGGATTCGAACCCCTGACCCACGGTTTAGAAAACCGTTGCTCTATCCAACTGAGCTACCAAGGCATCTCCCTGTTAGGAGCGGCAAAGATAGATTATAAGAAGTAAACACGCAAATCTATTTGCTACATTTCTTCTAATAAACGTATAAATCAGACTGTTATTTTTCTTTGGGGAAACTTTTCAACATGATTAATGATCAAATTAAGGATGTAATCATCAGAAGGATATGGTTGTAAAACTGATTTAAGCATCTCAGATCCATTGATATCTACATGATGAGAAATATACCCCATACCATAGAACTTGCCTTCTTCTACTAAAAGACAACTTTGTTCATCATCAGTACGTCCCTCACCAATCACAGCAAAGGTAGGAAGCATTGTTTTTAAATGGGCAATTGCATACTTAACTCTTACATTATACGCTGCCGCAGACTCCTTCCCTACACATGCACCACTGCACCTACCATCTTCATGTCCTGTACAACATACACGGTTCTTTTGAATAAAACATAACTTCTCACAAAGCAGGTGTTCCTTAATCAGTACCCTAAGTAAATCATAACCCTCAAGCAGAGTATTAAAACTATACAATCCTGCAGCTTGTTTTTTGTATTTATCAATCCCAAGACGCATGTAACCATTCTGGTCCTCGAATACATACAAAGCATACTTCTGCTCAAATCGCTTCAGGGCACGATTATTTTCAGGCCATAAGCGCTTAATTTCCGCAGCTTCTAATATAAAAGCCATCAACTCGGTTCCACAAACCTCAAAATCTACAGTATGAATATTCTTTAGAAAATCTTGTCGTTGTTTTCCAGCATTATTACCGGTAAAGTGAGAACAAACCCGTTGATAAATGCTCTTAGCTTTCCCTACGTAGATTACCGTACCCTTCTGGTCCTTGAAATAATAAACTCCAGGAACACGTGGTAAACGGTCGATTTGGGATTTAGGCAAATTTGGTGGTAATAACTGTTCCTTTGAAGCGCGATTCAAAGTTTGAGCAATAACACCCTCAACATCGGAAGTCAACAACATGGTCAAAAGCTCTGCTGTGGCGGTAGCATCTCCACCAGCCCTGTGTCTGTTATGAATAGATATATTTAAGGCCGCACAGAGCTTTCCTAGACTATATGAACTATGGCCAGGCAAGAGCTTACGGCTTAATCTTACTGTACATAATTTTTTACAATTCAGCTCATACCCGCAACTGCTTAATTGATGCTTGATAAATGAAAAATCAAAATTCACATTGTGAGCAACAAATACCTTGTCATGCAATAATTCATAAATTTCCGCAGCAACATCACTAAATACAGGGGCATCAATAACCATATCATTACTAATACCGGTAAGCGACTCAATATACGTTGGTATATCCTGCTCGGGATTTATCAATGTGTCATAAACACTAACCACTTCCACCCCATTATGCACCAGGATAGAAATCTCCGTAATTCCATTTCCCGAAGCAAATCCCCCAGTGGTCTCTATATCTACAACAGCATATAACATCTAATCTACAAATTGAACATACAAATATGCTAATAATTTTAGCACAGTGATGCGTAAATATTTAATTTATAAATATTTTTCTAACCATTTTGATCTATGGCATGTTAATGGTATAACTATAATTGTTAATATTAAAATAGAACTTATGTCAAAAAGAATCCTAGCGGTAGATGATGATCCTGATATAGTAGACGTAATTAAAATTATATTGGAAGATGAAGGTTATGAGGTTTCGACTCTTACAAGCGGGAAAAACATATTGAATGTAATATCGTCAATCAGGCCTGATCTTATTCTGCTGGATGTAATGCTAGGTGGAATGGATGGACGTGAAATTTGCAAATCAATTAAATCGCATGCCATTTTCAAATATATTCCTATTGTGATGATATCAGCAACGCATAATTTGCAAAGCTTATTGAAATTACCAGACTCACCGAACGACTTCCTCTCAAAGCCGTTCGATATTGAAAACCTGTTATTTAAAGTTAAAAAACAACTTTATATAGGTCGTTAATTGTACTAATTTGAGTATATAGAGTACTAAATTGTATATATATTTTCTGTTTAATCCAATAATTATTAATTGGTTACAATCTTTATAGGATTACTTAGCATTTTATGTATCGGGCATTTATCTGCGATCACAAATAAACGCTGACGTTCGTCATCTGTCAGTTCTCCAACAAACTCAATCTTCCTTGTTATTGTCGTATCCTTGCTCATCTCCTCTTCCTTACAAATCGCCAGCTCTATTTTAATGCTATCCAGATTATAATTCTTTCTGTCCGCGTACATTCTAATAGTGATAGCAGTACAACTACCCAAACTTGCTAATAAAAGTGCTGCAGGAGGCATTCCTTCATCTGTCCCTCCAACATCAGTGGGTTCGTCAGCATAAATAAAATGCCCCCCGGAATATACTTTTGTCTTATAATGGGATCTATCTAGTTCTGTAATTGCGGTAATCTGGTTGTTCGACATAATAATGTGTTTTATTTCGTAAAATACGATTAAAATACAAAAGGGCCGAAAAATCTTCCAGCCCCATTATAATTATCAGTAAAATTAGCTATTCAGCTTCTCTTTTTATATAAGTTTTATTACCATTTTTATTGATGTAATACTTACCGCCACGAGGACCTGTTAAGATTTGCTCACCATTAGGCCCTTTTAAACTTCTATCAACAGTAGGCTTGTAATCCTTAACAGCAGCTGTTGTAGCTTTAGTTTGTGTCTTAACTGTGGTTACTTCCTTTTTAGCAGCCTTTACAGGTGCTTCAACTTTTTCCTTATTCGCTGTATAGCGCTTATCAGGAGTACCATCTTTTTTAAGTCCAGGAACTGTAGCAGCTTCTTTGCTTACTATTTTTTTAGTAGTTGTTTTTACTTCTTTAGCACTCGATTTTGCTGCTTCTTGTGTATTAGTGTAGCGCTTATCAGGAGTACCGTCCTTTTTAAGTTTTACGCCCGTTGCCTTAGCTTTATCCTCAGCTTTCTTTGCATCGGCTTTAACTTTGGCCGCGTCCTTCTTAGCGTCTGCTTTGACTTTAGCCGTTTCTTTTTTAGCAGTAGAAACAGTCGCAGTTTGTGCCATACTCAGGTTTACACATAAACCCAGAATAGCAATGAGTGACAATAATTTTTTCATAGTCTTTTAAATAATCAGGTTCCTTAATTGTTAAATGTTACCCACAGGATAACACTATACAATTTAGTGTATTCTAACCATTTTATGAAAAAAATATTGTTAATATTTATAGTCTGATCAGCGACTACATTCTGAATCTCAGGGAAACAGATCTACCAAGGGCCTGAGCAAGTTCCGGGTCAACTTTTACTCCTCCATCATTCTGAACCCAAACACCTTTGTCATTCTTTATTAAAACAATCTCCTGTCCATCAAAACTAATGCGAAGTTCTGTTGTTTCTTTATTGATTGCAGAATCATTTAAAATCTCATAAATGTAATCTGAATCTTTATATGTAATACGCATTGGCAACCCCATAATCTTATCTCTGACCGACAAAGGTAAATTAAAAAACCATATTTGGTCAGGGAAATAATCTTGGTTGATGAACTTCCCCCTCATTTCCCGACGATTTGTCGAAATTCGATACTGAAACACCAAACAACCTCACACTTTTATCATGAAAATCAATCCCATCCAATAACATTTTAGCTATATCTATGATGTGCTCTTGCAATACAAGCCCTTCTGGATATGATTTACTTCGGGTAATTTGTTTAAAATCACTAAACTTTACCTTCAATGTTATTGTACGACCGGACAAATGATAGGATTTCATTCTATTAAACACCACTATCGAAAGTTTTTCAATCTCACTTTTCATTTCATCTTGATCCGTTAAGTCATACGAAAACGTATCTTCTGCACCTATAGATTTGGTTTCCTGATTGGGTTCAACTGGTCTATTGTCTATTCCACGTACAATTTTATAAAAGAAGCGGCCGCTCTTTCCAAATAAATTGGCCAATTCCGTTTCAGATAACTTTTTTAAATCTGCACCAAAATGTAGCCCCCTGACTTTCATCTTTTCCGCTGTCACCTTTCCCACTCCATAAAACTTTTCAACCGGCAGCTGTTCAATAAACTTTTCAATTTTAGAGGGGCCAATAAAAGTCAAGCCATCAGGCTTGTTCATATCTGAAGCTATTTTAGCAACAAACTTATTTACAGACACTCCGGCAGAGGCAGTAAGGTTCAATTCATCCTTTATAGCTTGCTTAATTTCTCGGGCAATATCTATTGCAGAACCAATACCAAGCTTATCGTTGGTTACATCCAGATAGGCCTCATCTAGTGATAATGGTTGTATAATATCTGTATACCTGCTAAAGATTTCTCTTATCTTTCGGGATACATCTTTATAGGCAGCAAATCTTGGTGCAACAAAGATGATGTGTGGACATAACTTCAATGCTTGCTTAGACGGCATTGCAGAGCGTACACCGTACTTACGGGCTTCGTAACTCGCTTTAGCTACAACACCTCCCCTTCCTTCCGGAGAACCGCCCACAGCAATAGCTTTCCCAAATAATTCAGGACGATCCCGCTGCTCTACGGAAGCATAAAATGAGTCCATATCGATATGGATGATCTTACGGTGCTGCTTTTTATCTGTCTTATCCATTTCCTATAAACAAGAAAGGTCCCGATACTACCGGGACCTTCTTAAAAATAATCAAAGAATATTACTTTGCGTTCTTTTTCTCTGTTACTTCAGTACGGATTTCCTGAGCAAGGCCTTTTAAATCCTGCATTGCTTTACGTACTCTTGTACCAGCTGCACCGTTACCTGAATTATAAAATTTGTCTGCATCAGCCTCAACACCAGCGATTAGCTCTTTTAATTTTGAAAATTTTTCCATGTTTTTCTTTCGTTTAAGATTTTTAAATATATGATATAACGCTCTAAAGTTAATAATTATTGGATTTTCACCAAATGATTTTTTAACAACAAACTACTTTTTATTTTGGGCCTAATCATTCGTGCTATCACCCAGAGCTCATTTTTGCACTTCATTGAAGTAATATTCTCCTAAAAAATGGTTGCATTTTTCACTAAGTGTGCGCTGAGCTTTATCTTTCAATTGCCTGATCCTTTCTCTACCTATATTAAGAAAAGGTACCATATCATCTAAACTTGTTTTTTCATATCCGTTTATGCCGTAAAACATCATCAGAATTAATTGTTCTCTTTCTGGTAAAATGCCTAATGCCCGGTTCAAATCTACAGCCAATGAAGTCTTGCTTGTAAGATGATCACTACCTGGCATATTCTCATCATTTAACGTATCCATTAATGTAAAACTCGAACCTTCATGAACAATACTATCCAGAGAAAAAGCTAAGAGCGAGTTATCCATAAAATGAGCTACCTGCTTTGCTTCCATCGAAGTCTGCTCCGCTACTTCCTGGTAAGTAGGCGTACGTTCCAGATGTTGCTCTAGAGTTATGAAAGCCTTATTGATTCTATTGATTTGAACAACCTGGTTACCCGGCAAACGGACCAGTCGTTTTTGATCTGCAATTGCCATCAAAATCGTTTGCCTGATCCACCATACTGCAAATGAAATAAACTTGAATCCTCTGCTACCATCAAACCGTTTGGCAGCTTTTATCAAACCAATATTTCCTTCACTTATCAAATCTGCCAACTTCAGACCCCGGTCCTGATATTTTTTAGCTACAGATACCACAAAGCGTAAATTACGTCGGATTAACTCCTGCATAGCTGATTCCTCACCCGCTTTGATCCGTAAAACCAATGCGACTTCCTCTTCAATAGTCAAAATTCTTATTTTACCAATTTCATTCAAATATCTCTCAATAGAATTCGAATCTCTTCGGGTAATTGAAGGTGACACTCTAAATTGCTGCATATATAAATTCAATGATATGAGCCAAAGTTCAAGAGGATAAATGGTATTCATCTTGCTTAAAAAAAATACTGCGTTTAACGCAGTATTCTGGTTAATTCTCCATATATAATTTTTTTCATCTCATTTTTATTACACACATTAAGAATAATGTTCCAACAAAAAAAGCTGACCATAATGATCAGCTCTTTCTTAAAACAATAAAGTTTAATCTGTTATACGCCTAAACTCCAGCCACTACGGTATTCACGCTTCACAAATTGATTCACGTCATCAAAGTTTGTTACCCGGAGGTTTTCTTTATCCCACAGTAACTTAATATCTCTACCTGGATAATCGAATCCTTTTCCATTTGCTTTAGGACGCTGTACATCTGTTCCTCTAATTGCCAGGTTGGCAATCAATAGTGTTTCTGTAAGTGGTCCGGCAATTTCAAAAGGTGAGCTCAACTCCATTTTGCCATATCCGGCAATAGCAGCCTCAGCCCATTGCCAGTAATGGCCGTCAACACCACCTTTTACGCGTTCAATTCTTTGTTTGGTATGTACCTTATTATTGCGAGACAATGGAAGCAATTTAGGATTAGCACCATAAACACCACACATCATCTTTCCTTTTGTACCTTCAAAGATTACTCCATTTGTACCAAAAGGCTCGTTAGGACCAAGTTCCTCCGGACGAGCAGGTTTAATCCCACCATCCATCCAGTGGATCTGTACATCACTTTTAGTCTTTTTAGTTTTCGCAAAGGTCATAATCACATGACTTGATGGCGGACAACTATCAGGGAAATAGCCTCTTTTAAACTCGTCGACATAAATACTACCCACGCTGCATTGTACATCAATAGGTGTATCAAGGCCTAAAACTTTGAAAGGTGGCTCAACCAGATGACAGCCCATATCGCCTATTGCACCTGTGCCGTAATCCCACCATCCCCTCCAGTTAAAAGGAACTAGTTTTTCTATATAAGGTTTATAAGGAGCACTGCCCAACCAAAGATCCCAGTCCAGTTCTTTAGGCACTTCCCCATTAGTTGAAGGCCATAAAATACCTTGTGGCCAGGAAGGGCGGTCAGTCCAGCAATATACAGTATGTACTTTGCCAATCACACCAGCATCATACCATTCCTGTAACTGTCGTACACCATCACCAGAAGATCCCTGGTTTCCCATCTGTGTAACCACCTGATACCGGCTTGCCGCTTCAGTTAGTTTGCGGGCCTCATAAATATCATGCGACAATGGTTTTTCTACATAAACATGTTTCCCAAGCTGCATGGCTGCCATCGCAATCATAGCATGGTTATGATCAGGGGTAGAAACTACTACCCCATCAATGTTTTTGCCATCCTTTTCCAGCATTTCCCTGTAATCTTTATAGAACTTCGCTTTAGGGAAGTTTTTTACAGAGTTGGCAGCTCTTCTCTCATCTACATCACATAAAAATGCAATCTCAGATTTACCACCATTATAAATTTTGGCAAGATTACTTTCACCCTTTCCACCAACACCTACACCAGCCACCATTAGACGGTCGCTAGGTGCTAAAAAACCTTTGCCGCCCAATACATGGCGTGGAACAATCATAAATCCTGCAGCAGCAAGTGCACTGGTTTTAATAAAGCTTCTTCTCGAATTACTTACCGTTGAATCTTTATTTTTATCCATTTGTTATCCTATTCCTTTAAATCCAATATATAAATTACTTCTTTTTGCTAAGGTCTTTAATCCTGATGTTTTTGAATTGTACAGGAGAACCATGTCCCAGGAAGCCAATATGACCGCTATCACGTTTTAACCCTGGGTGGTTTTTACCATCTAAAGTACCTTTTTCCCTAGCCTCAGTAATGTCAGTATCTAAAATAGTTGTTCCATTAAGGATTACCTTAATTTTTGGACCTTTTACAATTACTTCCTGATAATTCCACTCACCAACAGGTTTAAGGAAGCCTCTCTTTGCAGCAGCAATTCCATAAGCAGAGCCATGGTACTGATAAACATGCAGTTTACTATAAATTGGTGCATCATTATCTAAAATCTGTAATTCAGTACCTTGATAAGCAGCATCACCTGTTAAAGGAGCTCTAATACCTAAACCATTATTTGCACCTGGTGTTAATTGAAACTCGAAACGGAATATAAAATCGCTATATTCTTCTTTCGTGAACAAATTACCACCTGATCCTTTACCTGGTTTCGGACGGATTGAAATGTTTCCATTTTCAATAACATAATCAGTCGTGTTACCGGTCCAATTGTGCATATTGGTACCATCAAACAATACTTTATAACCTTCTTTCTTTTCCTGAGCACTTAGCTCAAATGGCTTTGGACGAGGAATTTCTCTGATGAAGATATCGCGGTAAGCAACTGGAGAACCATGTGCCTGTAACTCAATCTGCTCTTCAGCAAAAATTGGTAAAGTTCTGTCCCAGAAGTTCTCAAGGATTACATTATCAGTAACCAATACACCATTCAAATAAACAGTTACACGGTCACCGATCATTTTAATACGGAATGTATTCCACTCATCAAGTTTGTTATCAGCAACTTTTAAAGGTTTGCTTGGATGTACCTTATTGTTATACAAACCACCAGAACCTACCTGTGCGCCTACTTTTGTACGTGCAAGATCCCAGATCTGTACCTGAGGAGTACCACGAAGATAAATACCTGCATCACCTTCACCTTTTTTGTCATCAATGATTTTCCAGTCTACCAGCATTTCGAAATCGCCATACTTTTTAACAGTAGCCAGGTTATTGCCATGACTCATAAACTGAAGTTCACCATTTACAGGAACCCAGCTTTTAAGTGCTTCAGCATCAGCTTTTGCTTGCGCTTCAGCCAATGTTTTAGCATCCATCTTGGCTCTTTTTAGTGGATCGCCCACTAAACCTTTCCAACCGGTAAGATCTTTACCATTGTACATAGACACAAAACCCTCACCTGCTGGCATCTCAGCTAAATACTTACGCATAGCTTCAATTTGATATTCACTATCTGCACCTTTAATAGTGGAGATGGTTTTATTGATCAAGCCTTTAACGATATCACCATTGTATGACTTATCTGCAAGCGCAATATTCATTACGGTATTAGCAGCAGCTTGTTGTAAAGCCGGATTGTCAAGATATTTGCCTGCAAATAATAATGAATTTAAGCACTTTGCAGATTCCATATCCTTTAATATCTGTTTTTGCTGAGCAGGAGTTTTTGCTACTGCCATTGCTTCACGCAATAACAATAACCTTTGCTCTGGCTGATATTTAGAAGCTCTTACTAAACGTAAGTAACCATCAACTGCCTGATTTACATAAGCAGCACTGGCAGGTTGACGAGCAATTTTAATCAACTCATCTTTAGCACCAGCATTACTCCATGAAGAAAGTGCAGTAATAGCCGCCTTTTTAGTCGTTTCATTACCAGTAGCAAATGCTTCAGAAACTGCTTTTAGTGACTTATTACCACCTAAACTAGCTAATATTTTATAATACAGATCTTTTTTATCAGCAGATGAAGACGCCATTTGTTGTAGCACCATATCTACTTGTTGACTATTGTTTTTAGTTCCTTTTATAGCTGCAATAATTGCATCCTGAACTTTTACCAATTCTGCCTGATCTGTAGTTTCATTTAACAAAGTAAATAACTGAGGAAGGTTTTCACTTGTTACAGTTTCTTTCAGTGCAGAAAATGCTGCTTTTTTAACCTCAGGATTTTTGCTCTTCAACTGAGTAGTAATTGTACTTAACTGAGCATTTGCAGCTCTTGCAGCTAATACATTGATCAAAGCTACCTGAACTTCAGGTTTTGCTTTAGGAATAAAAGCAGCAACAGTAGCTGGAATTCCAGCACCATTCATTCTTGAGATTGTTCCTGAAGTAGCTTCAATATCTGCAGCAGTACCTTTGCTCATTGTTTTAAGTAAACTAGGAAGTATCTCTTCGCCACCTAACTTACCAGCAGCATCAATTGCAGCAGCTTTCACTCCAGCATCTTTACTTTTAAATAATTTGGTAATAGTAGGAAGTACCGATTTCATTTTGCTATCTCCAAGCATACCCAATATAGCAACCTGTGTTGCTGGCTCAGCTTTACCAACTTTCTTAGCCCATTGAGCTGCTGTTTCTGGAGTAATGTTTACTAATGCCAATTTCATTGCCGCAGCACGGTATTCAAATTGCTTATCATTTAACGCACCAAGTAAATACTCATTACTTTGAGCCTGACTAAATTCTGCAACCAATTTCAATGCAGCAGTACGAATATGCACCTGATCATCAGCTGTTACTTTAGCTAACAATTTCTTTGCGATGTTATTTGCAGCATCTTTTTGGCCATTTAGCATCAGTTGATCTGCATAACGCAAATATGAAGCAACAGCATCTGTTTTTTCATATTTATAACCGCTTTTTTCTACTGCAGTAGCAAAAGCACTTTCTGAAGCTGGGTCAGCTATCTTTGCCAGTGCATACATAGCCATTTTAGCGAGGTCATTATTACCAGTAGTTAATGCAGCAATAGCGCTTGCAGCCGGTTTATGACGAGTATCGCCTAATCCTTCTACTATAGAAAGTTTTGCAGCACCATTAGCTTTACTTAAGGCACTTAGCATTGCAGCATTAGCTGCAGGAGTATTGATTTTCACTAATGCTCTTACCGCAGGATCTGCTAACTGAGCATTTGTTAAATAAGGCTGAATCGCTGCAACTGCATCATTATTACCTACAAGCTCTAACTGAGCAAGGATAAATGATTTGTTATTCGGATCAGACAATTTACTCAATGCTTTAGTATAAGCACCTATGCTCATTTTTCTCCAGGCATCTTGTCCCGGTTGAGTAACATAACCCGAAAAGCCACCAATTGCATATTCTAACAATGCATTGTTTCCTTTTCCAGGAGCCGTTAAACCACTAATCAAAGTGATGTAACCATCTTCCCCTAAGAGCGCAATTTCCTGCATGCTTCGTTTTAACTGTTTAGCATCTGCAGCAGGCAAAGTAGCCAACAAATCTGCTATACGTGTAGTTACGGTACGCTGGTCTGTTTTATCCTGTGCAAAAACGTTGCCTTGTAACAGAACAACTGCAAGCAGAATAAATAATATCTTTTTTATCATTATCGTGTGGATAAAATGTTTTATTAAAATTATTTTAAGAATGAAAATTAAATGGTGAAAGGTGCACGCATAACCGGATTAATCAATCTGTTCGCGCCTTCATCATCGATAAACTCTTGTTTAACCGGATCAAATTTCAGGTTACGACCTAAACGTAAAGCAGCTAGTCCAATGTTGATGATATTACATGAACGGTGTCCGTTCTGCTCATTTAATGCAAAAGTTTGTCTGGTTCTAACAGACTCAGAGAAATTTGTCATTTGTGGCGCCGGATCTGGGAAAGCAGCTAGTTTACGTTCCAAATCAGGAATATCCGATTTAAAGCCCGGATAAAGTTTTCCTTTTGGTCCTTCAATGTAAGGAACATTAGCATCTTTAGCCTCTCCATCTAAAATAATCTGGCAACCATCAGCATAAGTATAAGTTATTCTTCTCCATATACCTACTGCATCAGTATGTTGCTGAGGTGCATCAATTTCTACTGAGATTGGGTTAGTATCATCTTTACCAAGGAAATACTGAATCGGATCCAGGTAATGTTGTCCCATATCACTTAATCCACCACCATCATAATCCCAATATCCACGGAAAGTCTGGTGTACACGGTGAGTGCTATAAGGTTTGTAAGGTGCCGGACCTAACCACATATCGTAATCTAGTTCAGCTGGCACTGGCTCAGGAGGTAAATTGTCTTTTCCTACCCAGAAAAACTTCCAATCATAACCTGTGTGTCTGCTTACAGTCACCTTTAAAGGCCACCCTAACAAACCACTATCAACTAATTTCTTAACAGGTTTAACTGTAGTACCTAAACCATAAAAATTATCTTTAAATCTGAACCAGGTATTGAGTCTGAACATACGTCCATTCGCTTTAACTGCTTCCATTACTCTTTTTCCTTCACCAATGGTGTGGGTCATTGGTTTTTCACACCAAATATCTTTTCCGGCATTTGCAGCATCAACAGCCATAATACCATGCCAATGCGGTGGCGTCGCAATGTGCACAATATCCACTTCAGGAAGTTTAATCATTTCCCTGTAATCACTAAAGGTTTTAACGCCTTTATCTAACATTGGTAATGATTTGGCAATATGTCTTTTATCAACATCACAAATAGCAACTACTTGTGTTCCCTCATAAGGAAAATGGCCTCTGCCCATTCCACCAACGCCAATTACAGCTTTGGTCAACTTATCGCTTGGCGCAAGAAATCCTTGTCCGCCCAATACATGTCGGGGAACAATAGTAAATGCGGCCAATCCTATCGCGGTTTTCTTAATAAACTCTCTTCTAGAGCTCGGTTGTTTTGGTTCTTCAGGTTTCATATCAGCTTGTGTTGAAATTCATCAATCATGCACTCTCCAACATCATCACATCGGAAATTTGCATGGTTAATATTAGGTAGAAATTGTCAAAATCACAAAACATACTTTAATTATTTACGTATTAAAAATACTTTCATAATTTTTTAATATAAGTTTCCTACATTTAACAAAATAGAGCAATTAAACCAATGAACCTTCATCTATTAAATAACATAATAAAAGAAACGCATAACAAACAGCTGGCCCACAAATATCAGTTAATCAAACATCTTTTTAACTCAGGCCCATGCTCAATTTCTACTTTATGTCACACCATGAACATGAGTACACCCAGTATTTTAAAACTGATCACCAGTTTAATGGATGAAGGCTGGATAGAAAAGAAAGGTTATGGAGTATCTATTGGTGGCAGGAAACCAGATTTGTATAGTTTAATGGATAAAAAGATCCTGATCATTTGCATTGATATTGCATTATTTCACACCAAAATAGCTATAATAGATAATAATTATAATTATGTTGTTGAGGCCCAAACTATCTCCTTGCCGATCTCAAAAAGTACGGGATCAGATTTCTTCAATGTTTTAAGTAGTCATATTGACGACATTTTAAAACACCATAACATAAGTGTCGAACAACTAATCGGCTGCAGCGTCGGTATGCCTGGTTTAATTGATTCTGAAAAAGGCAGGAGCTATAGTTATTTTCTTAGCGATACAGAAGACACTTGCTTAACATCTGAATTTGAAAAAATGCTAAAACTTCCTGTTGTGATCCAAAATGATGTAAATGGATCGTCTATGGCAGAATTTACGCATGGGATGGCAAAAGGCAAACAAAATGTCCTGATCCTATTGATGGACATGGGTGTCGGACTGGGAATTATCATGGATGGTAAATTAAGAAAAGGTGCTTGTGGTTTTTCCGGAGAGCTTGGACACATCCCATTTGTAGAAAACGGCGCCTTGTGTTATTGCGGTAAACACGGTTGTCTGGAAACCATTGCTTCTGGCAATGCATTATCAGAAATGGCAAAAGAAGGGATTCTCTCTGGCAAGAATTCGATGTTGAACAAACTCAGCAAAGAAGAGCTACAAAGAATTGATCCAGCTGTAATCATCGAGGCAGCAAATAAAGGTGACCAATATGCCATTCAGCTGCTCTCCAATATTGGTACTTATATGGGAAAAGGGATTGCAATGTTGATTCAGCTGTTTAACCCGGAACTGATCATTTTAAGTGGAAAAATTGCAGAAGCAAAGCAATACATCACCCTACCGATGCAACAGGCAATCAATACTTACTGCATGACCCAGATCAGAGAGCGGACGACAATTATCTCGTCTGAGCTTGGTGAAAATTCGAGGCTTTTGGGTTATGCCACAACAGGTATCAATCATTTTTTAGACATTTGTATTAAGAAAAGCGGAAAATCAAAGTAAGGCAATCATTTTATGTTATTTTTTGTTATTAAATTGTAATAGCTAAAAACAACATACATGGCATTTATAGATTATTATAAAACTTTGGGAATTGATAAAACAGCTTCCCAGGACGATATCAAAAAAGCCTATAGAAAACTGGCAAGGAAGTACCACCCTGATCTAAACCCGAACGACAAAGAAGCCAATAAGCAATTTCAACAGATTAACGAGGCAAATGAAGCTTTGAGTGATCCTGAAAAGCGCAAGAAATACGATGAGTATGGCGAGCATTGGAAAAATGCGGATCAATTTGAGAAGCAAAAACAATCTCAAGGCCAACATAGCTATCAAGGCGCTGGAAACCCATTTGGGGGGTCATCCCGTACTTACACATCTGGGGATTTTGGTGGAGATTTCGAAGGTGGCGATTTTTCAGAGTTCTTTGAGTCGATGTTTGGTTCTGCAGGAGGCAGACAAAGTCGTGGACAAGCGAAATATAAAGGACACGATTATCAAGCCGAGTTAAAGCTAAATCTACTTGAAGCTTATCATACACATAAACAAACTTTAACGGTAAACGGTAAGAACCTCCGTATTACTATTCCTGCTGGTATAGCAGATGGTCAAATCATTAAACTAAGTGGACAAGGAGGCCCTGGCCAGAATGGAGGCCCAAATGGCGATCTTTACATCACTCTTAATATTGCAGAGCATCCAGTTTTTAAAAGATTAAATGATGATGTATATATTAATAAGGAGATAGACCTGTATACAGCTGTTCTGGGCGGTGAATCAACAGTTGACACGTTAGATGGTAAAGTAAAACTTAAAGTTAATCCAGGAACTCAAAACGGCACTAAAGTCAGACTTAAAAACAAAGGCTTCCCAGTATATAAAAAGGATGACCATTTCGGTAACCTATTTGTCACTTATACCATAAAAGTACCCACAGAATTAAGTAGCAAACAAAAGGAATTATTTGAAGAATTACAGAAACTTTCTTAAAGAACAGAAATCATGGAAAGAGATTTAATCGCAATTACAGAATATTGCATAAAATACGATATAGAACCATCATTTATCAATTCGTTAGAAGAGTCTGGTATTATTATATTAACGGATATTAATCAGGAACGATTTATACATATTGAACAGCTACCGGAAATGGATCGATATATTCATTTTCATTATGATCTGCAGATTAATATAGAAGGCATTGATGCAATCAGACATCTATTAGATAAGGTGAGTTCAATGCAGGATGAAATCAGACAACTTAAAAAGCAACTTGCAATTAGTAGCTGAGATGGAGATGAGCAATAAATGGCTCACTAAAAAAGGATTTCTATAACTAATTACAGGCATTTTTCTCTGCTAATGAAAAAAAAATTGAATGAAGTTAAGGCTCTAAATACCTGAGTTCAAAACTGTTTTGAAAAAAGACAAATAACCAGCTTAAAAATATCGAAAAATAAGCAAATCTTAATTTGCAAAACCGGATGGTATTTGTACTTTTGTCGCGGAGAGCTGGCAGAGTGGTCGAATGCGGCAGTCTTGAAAACTGTTGACTGTCATAGGTCCGGGGGTTCGAATCCCTCGCTCTCCGCTCAAAAAGTACAAAATCCTGCTATCTTAACGATAGCAGGATTTTTGCATTTAGAGGGTATCAATTTTGTATGAAATTCTGGGTTGATAGATATCAAAGTTAATATATACATACCCTTGAAGGCTCCAGTTTCAGCTAATGTTATAAAAAGTGAATATCCTATCTTTGCCCTCTCGAAGACTATTAATTATAGGAACACTTACTCTTAACAATGGCACACCGCATTTACATCTATAATATCGATTCAACATCTGGAGAAAATTACCCAAACTATTTAGGCGAATGGAACTATGTATTACCTCCACTTCTAATACCACTTTTTGGAGTCAAAACTAAAGCAAATGGAACGCAACTCTATGCAGATCGTGAGCAAGGAATTGTTTTGCTAAGGCAATTCTATAATTTATTGGCCGACGAATACCAATTACATTATAAAAAAGCCTATTATGAACCAGTAAACCAGCTATTTTCATTTTTGGAAGAGTTACCTTACGATAGTTTTTCAATTGATGGTACTGATGTGTTCAATATGGATGATGAGAGACATACGGTACAAGCTAAAGAATGGGTGGTTGAAATTCAAAAACAGATTAAGCTATATAAATTAGCGATTAAGTCACAAAGTCTGGCACCTTTGCAAAAACTACTGGAAACTTTCGGTTATCAAACCTTTTTAGAAGCATTAGAAACTGATTGGATTAATTATGGCTTGGGTTATTGGAATGAAGATATCTACAAACATAACTACACCGAAATTTTTGAGGAAAACAATTTGCAGGGACTAAAAGATGCAAAAGGTAATTGCATTGTCCCTGCTATTTACAACGAAATATTTGAATTTATTGATGGCATTGCAGTTATACAAAAAGATAACAAGTTTGGTTACCTCAATTCACAAGGAACCGAGATGGCCCCTCCTATTTACGAGAATGCTTTTGATGCGTTTGAAATATTTTATGGTGAGGTTACCAATTACGATTATGAATTCACGCAAAAAGTAGGGATTGTTTCCTCGAATAATAATAAATCTGGACTTTTAAGCATCACAGATAATCAATTGCTCATACCGACTGTTTATGAAGATCTAGCATTTATTTTCGAAAATTATTTCAATGCTAAAAAAGATAATCATTACCAGTTCATCAATCATAAAAATGAACAAATCATTAAGGAAGAAAGTGAAACTCCATTTGAATTCGAAGGAAGAGAGCTGTTCTTTATCAGAGTCAAAGGATCTTCAAAACGCAAATATTTTAATACGAATGGTGTTTTTATAGGAGAATATATAGAGGATGTGCTACAACCGTTGCCTCATAATTTTTTCTATGTAAAAACAAATAAATGGCAGAAAAAGACTGTGGTTATTCAACCCAATGGTGAACTGCTGGACACCGAAATAGACCAGGTAATTACCTTATCAGGTTACCAATCTTTTGCTTATAGAAAAGCTGAAAAATGGCTTCTTTTCGATGCCTCAAATCATAAACTGTATTTACCAGAATTTGATATTCAAAAAATAAGGATCGATTATTTAGCAAACTTCTTCCAGGATATCTATATCATAGAAACCTCCGAGGGCAAAGGTATATTTGATGCTAAAAAAGATTGTTGGTTGCTTCCTCCTCATACCGATTATCTTAAAATCGAGCACCTGCAAAAACATTTCTTAAGTGTACATCAAAAAACAGGTGTTCATTACTGGGATGGAAAAAACAATCAACTAAGCCCAGGTTACGATTACATATCAGAAGCTATTAATCTGGATGTTAATGAACTTTTCCTATACCAAAATGAAGAACTCTTTTGCCTGAACTCCAATAAAGAAATCAGAAAAGTAATGGATGAAGAAATGGGGGAATTATATAATCGTAAATACAATTTAAGAGGTCATGATTTAGTTCATTTTAATAAATTTTACGAGCAATGGAAAGTAAAAATTGGCCAGGATTATTTTCAACATTTTGATGATGAAAGTTTGTTTCAACTTGGAATAGACTTCTTTAAAGCAGACAAAATAGACGAATGTATAGAAGTATACAAGCTAGGTGCAGCACGCAATCATCCACAAATGATGACGGAACTAGGAATTATCTACAGCAATACCGAAGATAATCCGCCTGAGAACTTGCCTTTAGCGATCGAATTGTATAAGAAAGCCGCCGCTTTGGGAGAAAGAAATGCCTGGAATAATTTAGGTTATCATTACCAGAATGGTATAGGCTGTGAACAAAATGTAACGAAAGCTATTGAAGCATATACTAAAGCCGGGGCATTGAAAAATGGACTGGGTTGGGCTAATTTGGGTGATTTGTATTACTATGGGGAGTTTGTCGATCAAGATTATGAGAAAGCACTTGACTATTATTTGAAAGCACAAAAACTTTATCAGTTTAATTCAGATAAAATAACAGATATCTATTTTACCCAAGAAGAATACAAAAAAGTTTTACCGCTGCTGAAAAAAGATTATGAGGAAGAATTTTCACCGATCTATTACGGGATCATGTATGAATTAGGTTTGGGTGGATTAAAAATAAGCCCTAAAAAAGCAATCTCCTATTATGAAAAAGCAATGAAAATCAACAATTATCCACATGCCGTAAAGCAATTATTGTATCATTATCGATCAGCATCCGAATTAGCGAATGAAGTGCAATTTAATGCATGGTTGCTATATGCTGAGGTAAATGAGATTGAAATTGATCGGGAACTACTTGGATTAAAACCGCAAAAGAAAGAATCCTTTTTTAAAAAAATATTTAAGAAATAAACCGGCTAATCAGCTAAGTAAATAAACCCCGCAGGCTTGCCAGGCAAGAATCTGCGGGGGTGGCAACCGCTACGTTACAGTTCTTTATCCTCGAACATTTTTGAGTCGCGGGTATTCTTTTGAACGGCAATGGCCGAAAACATGCTTAGACTGAATGCCATGGCGTAAAAGCCTTTTTCACTTAGTGTGATATCTGCATTCCACAGCCCAATTGTCAATAGGATCATTGACGCAATAGTAGCAAACCAACTCAGGCCGTAGTAAAGATCCGTAACAGCAAGTCCTTCAGACCTGTCTCTTACGCTTTTTTGTACGGAGATTACTGCGAATAGCCCAAATAATAAAATTGTGAAATAATAACCTTTTTCATTCAACTCCATACTAGCATTCCATAATCCAATACAATATCCCAGTATTCCTGCTAATAAAGCAAACCAAGAGGCACCTATAAATGCGGCAGTTGGCTTAAATGGATTTCTAACCTTCTCATCATGTTTTACAATTGTTGAACTATCTTGTTCTGTGTTGTAGCGATTCCATATTTTTTTGTTTTAGTGATTAATATGAAAGCAAATGTCTGATGTTAAATAGATCTATAAAAAACAAATTGTATAAATTACTGACGATATATTTTTGTAATTTTTATACTTTTATATAAACCAAAAAGCTACATGGATTCAATTCAGGAGTTGATTAATTTACTCAATAGTGCCGATAAAAAGTCTTTCAGACAATTTTTACAACGAAAAAACAAGAGAGAAGATGTTAAAAACCTGCACTTACTTGATTTGATAGAAACTGACGATATAAATGGCTTAAAAAAAATCTATAATTCGGAGAAAAATAATGATGCATACCATGCTTTGCGTAAAAGGTTGCAGGATAACCTCCTGTTATTCTTATCACAGAAAACCTTTGAAAGTAATCATTCTGACAGCTATGATGCCCTGCGCCTGCTCGTAGTAGGGCGTTTTTTATTAGAAAATGATGTGATCAAAATAGCGTTCAAATGTTTGAATAAGGCCGAACGCCTGGCTGAACATTTAGAGCAATTTAATTTGTTAAACGAGTTACTGCTGTTGAAGCTGCAATATGCCCATTTGCCGGGAGCGGAAGATCTCGAGGCTTTAACCACTCGTTTCCTACGAAACCAGTCGGATATGCAGCGGGAAGCGAAGCTCAATATGGCCTATGCCTATTTAAGGCAAGAATTACAGGAAATACACCTGAAAGGCAAGATCGTTAATTTAAAAACCTTGATGCTAACGACAATACGGAAGTACAAGATTTCTAAACAGGATCTGATGACATATAAGTCCATTTACCAAATTCTTTTTATTGCGAACGAATATGCAGCTATACAACAGAATTACGGATTGATAGAGCGCTATATCCACCGAACGAATCAATTCATACAGAATCAGGAGTCTAAAAAACAGCCCTATATCTTTTATCATATATCTATCTTGTATTTCATGGCGAACTTTCATCTACGGCGAAAAGATTTCGCAGGAAGTAGGCCCCATCTTAAAGGAATGATGGATTTAATGATGACCGATAGTCGATATTACAGACTCTTTTATTTACGTCATCAGTTACTCTCTGCACTCAATCTATTCTTCACAGGCTTTGCTGACGATGCGATTGCGTTGTTACAGGAATCACTCTCCAATACAAAGCAAACGTCTAAACCGGAAGATATCGAGGACCTACGGGTATGCCTAACTATGTTTCTAGCCCTTTGTAATGACCGGGGAAGTTTGAAACAGCTAACTTTACTAACGCGTACTGATGCCTGGTATGAAAAAAGGATGGGCATGTTATGGACCATCCGAAAGAATCTGATGGAAATTTTGGTCCACGCACAGTTCTCTAACATCGAGCTTGCCATGTCTCGCTTAAACAGCTTCCAACGACGATATAAGAAGTACTTGTTGAAAACTTCGGAGGAACGTGTGCTGTCGTATTTAAAACTAGTTGAAAAATACCTGCTAAAACCAGATGTGGCCTTTGAAATGACATATAGAAACAAGGTTTTAAACCAGCTAGGTTGGGTAGAAAACAACGACATCTTTACTTTGAGCTTTATCGCCTGGCTGATAGCACGCTGGGATAAAAAGACAACTTATGAAGTCGCTATATCAGTTATACTGGATAAGAACTATATACAAAATATGCATTAAGCTGATGCTTTTATTAGTGAAGCTTTACACCGGCCTTACTAGGGCGTTACTAGGGCCTTGCTAGGGCCATTCACCCTAAAAAGGCCCTAGTAAGGCTTAAGTAAAGTAAGATTAATGTTTAAATAAATATTACCTCTGATTAAATAATAACTTTATACCATCCTTTGTCAACTGAATAAGAAGATAGAGTCTAATTTTCAATTTGTCCAAAAAATCCCTTTACTATATCTTGCTTCCTATCTTGGCATCACGCCAAGACATCTAAGTCGATTAAGAAAAGAAATAGTTTTATAGACAAATGTCCTGTAACCGGTATCCTCAGGAACATACCTTTGCCCTGAACAAATTAACATCAGGACAAAATGACCAAAATTCTTGTCATAAACGGACACCCAAATAAGGAAAGTTTTAACCACGCACTAGCAATTGCTTATAGCAATGGTGCAGTAAAATCAGGTGCTGAAGTTTCTATTATCCATATAGGCGAACTTCAATTTAATCCTAATTTACAATTCGGCTATAGCAAAAGAATGGACTTGGAGCCAGATTTACAGGACAGTCTTGAAAAGATAAAAGCGGCAGATCATCTCGTTTGGATTCATCCAGTCTGGTGGGGCGGCATGCCTGCCATCATGAAAGGTTTTATAGATCGATTATTTCTTCCAGGCCTTACCTATCAATACCGGGA
Source organism: Pedobacter sp. (assembly GCF_041645105.1). GTDB lineage: Bacteria > Bacteroidota > Bacteroidia > Sphingobacteriales > Sphingobacteriaceae > Pedobacter. The sequence goes on along the minus strand of NZ_JBAZQQ010000005.1, from coordinate 512,218 downwards.
AAATTCCATTTGGTGGGATAAACTGCTGACTGGCAAAACAGCAAGAATTATTACTACTCTGGATCAGCCCGGATGGTATTATAGATTAATGTACGGAAGACCAAGTGTCAATCAATTAAAAAAAAGTATATTGGAATTCTGTGGGATAAAGCCTGTAAAGATTACTTATCTGGGCATCATCAAAACGGCAAAACCTGAGCAAAGGCAAAAGTGGATCAATCAGATTTACAATTTAGGGATGCAACGTTAGAGATTTTACCTAAGTTAGTATTTAAAAATTAAACCTTATGATGAAGTATACACTCCTGATGTTCTTGTTTTTAAGTACTGTATTGGTGGCACATGCACAGAAAGCCCCAATTAAAAACAATGTATTAATTACTTCCCAGGATGGAAAAACCAGGGTATACACTAACGATAATAATGAATTGTGTCTAAACGTATCGCCAAAGGATATCATTAAGTTTAAAGCTGCCAAATCAGTTAGCTACAGTGCCTTCGGTGCTAAAGGTGATGGAAAAACCGATGATATAGATGCAATCGCAGCGACTCATGCATTTGCTAACCTCCACCGACTTTTGGTTAAAGCTGATGCCGAAGCCACCTATTATATTGGTGGAAATGAACGTACAGCAGTCATCCAGACGGATACCGATTTTGGCACAGCAGCCTTCATCATTGACGATACGGAGGTAAAAAACCGTAATGCATCCATTTTTACAGTGAGTACATCTCTGAAACCTTTTAAACTGAAAACGATATCCTCACTTAAACGAAACCAGAAAAAAATAGATACCCCCTTTCCCGGCCCATGTCTCATCACAGTTAAGAATTCTAACGTAAAACAATATATTCGTTTTGGGCTAAACAAGAACAATGGTTCTCCGCAAACGGACATCTTTCTGGTCGACAAAAATGGCAATGTAGATATGAATGCTCCTATCCTATGGGATTTCGAACAAATCACTGATATCACCGCCATGCCAATCGATGAGAATCTACTAAAAATTACAGGAGGCCGTTTCACAACAATTGCCAATAAAGAGGAATCAAAGTATACCTATTATAACAGAAACATAGCAATCAGAAGATCTCATGTACTAGTTGATGGATTGCAGCACAATATAAAAGAGGAAGGAGAAAAGGGTGCACCTTATGGAGGCTTTATTAACATTGGCGAATGTGCTTTTGTAACTGTAAAAAACACCATCCTGACGGGACATCGTACCTACAGTACAATTGGTACGGCTGGTAAACCTGTCTCAATGGGCACATACGATATTACTGTCAACCGTGCTGTAAATATATCTTTCTTGAATTGTAGCCAGACCAATGATATCAACGACACTAAGTTCTGGGGAATTATGGCTTCTAACTTTTGCAAAAATATCCTTTACGACAATTGTACATTCTCCCGGTTTGATGCCCATCAGGGCGTAGCCAATGCCACCATCCGCAACTCGACCCTCGGACATGTAGGGATCAATGCCATTGGCAGCGGACTTTTAAAAATAGAAAATTCCACCATCCGTGGACGCAGTCTTGTTAACCTACGCTCAGACTACGGCAGTACATGGGAAGGAGAACTAGTGATACGCAATTGTGTCTTTGTGCCAGCAGGTGGTAAATCTATTAGTGCGAACCTTATAAACGGGTCTTATCCAGGACAACATTATTTTGGTTATACCTGCTATATGCCGGAGCGAATTACCATTGAAAATCTCCGAATTGACGACTCTAATCATCCTGAGAACTATCAGGGACCTGCCATTTTCAGCAATTTTAATCCAAAAATGACAGACAACACCTATCAGGAAGCATTCCCTTACATCAAAACCAAGGAAGTCATCCTCAAGAATATCACAACTAGCAGTAAGAAATCATTAAGGATCAGTGATAATCCTTATATGTTTAAGGATGTAAAAGTTAAAACCTTAAACTAGTCCGTAAAAACAAACAGGTTTGCTTACTAACAAGATCATTAAGTCTTGTCAGCAAGGCAAACCTGTAAAAAATTAACTTACCTATCTTTAATATTTAGGATTCTGTGACAAGTTAGGATTTAAATCACGTTCACCAGCTGGGATCGGATAAAGCTCATGTTTATTGTCTACAAAATTGGTTCCAGCTACAAAAGGATAATTAGTTCTGTAAACTTTTAGTGCCGCCTGTGCAGCCCTTAAGCTTGAACCCAATATGTTCCATCTGATCAAATCAGATTTCCTGGTACCTTCAAAACAAAGTTCGTATGCACGTTCTGATTGCAGTTTAGCAAGAAATGCTCCTTTATCTAATCCTGCCGGAAGGTCAGCCACAGCATCAATAGTGTTCAACGGTTTACCAAATCCTCTTCTTCTTACCATATTTACAGCCTGATAAGCTTCGTTATTAGGTCCTTCATTGATCTCATTTTCAGCTTCAGCACGCATTAGCAATACATCTGAGTAACGTAACAAAGTCCAGTTGATATCGGTATTGTTAAGATCTTTTGGCCCGGTATTCTGCCAGTCGCGTCTCCATTTTCCCGGTGCCCATTTGGAGTCATTGGTTCCGGTAAACTCTATCTTATTTGCATTTATATCCAGCTGATAGGTTGCTACCGCAACATCTCTTCTCAAATCACCAGCCACATAACTTTTTTGGAATAAAGCAGTAGTTTTGTAAAATGAATTAGCCCTTCCGTAAGGATTTTTATCTGCTGCAACCGGAGCATTCCAGGTACCAATAACACCACTGTTTGTAGCGCCACCATCCAGATTATACAAAGCTACTTCATACATACTTTCCTTAGGCTCCAAAATCAGCTTACAATGGTTTCTGAAAATCTGTTCATAGCTTGAATTTAAAACATGCTCACCAGATTCCATAATCTCTTTGGTTTCTTTTAAAGTGATCGCATAATAGTCTTTGTATTTAGCAGGGCGCTCCATCTGCTCGTTTGCCCGTAAAGAGTAACCAGCCCTATAAAGCGCTACTCTGGCCAACATCCCCTTTGCTGCCCCTTTACTGATTCGCTCATCCACAGGCTTCTGAGAAGCCCATGGCAGATCCAGAATAGCCTCATTCATATCTTTAAATACCTGATCATAAACCAACTCACGGTCTACTCTTGGCAATTGCAGGTCGTCTGTAGCTGCTGTAGGCTTTAGTTTCATCGGTACGTCCCCAAATAATCTTACCAGGTCAAAATAATACTGTCCCCTTAAAAATTTAGCTTCTGCCAACAAACGGGCAAGGTCTTTTTTCTGGGCATCTGTACCATTTTTGTATTGGTCCATCTCTGGAATCCTTTCAATCGCCAGATTAGCTCTGTCTATTCCACGATATAGCAATTTCCAGGACTCTGCAACGTAAATATGCACCGGTGTCATTGCATAATGAGCTGCAACACGAGGGTCATTGCTTAAGCCCGTACCATCCATTTGTGCAATATCAGAGTCTATATCGAATACCAATGACATATAGAATCCGTAAGTAGTTGGACTAGACATCGATTCATAAATTCCTAATACGGCCATTTTAGCTTCATTAGCATCTTTAAAAAAAGTATCAGCAGAATAATATGAAGTAGGTTTTTCTTCCAGCCATTTTTTGCATGAAGTAGGCATAATTAATATAGCTGAAGCAATAACCATCAACTTAACAGTTCTGATAGCGGTAGTTTTATAATATTTGTTCATGATCTTACAGTCTTAAATTTTAAAAAGAAACATTAACACCCGCAACAAAAGAACGGGTTCTTGGATAGGCACCAAAATCGACACCTGGAGTAAGGCCAGTACTGTTAGCAGTACTTACTTCTGGATCGTAACCTGAATATTTGGTAAACGTATGCAGGTTATATCCTGTAACATAGACTCTTGCCCCTGAAACTTTCACTTTAGACAACCATGTTTTTGGTAAGGTATAACCCAAACTTATGTTACTGATACGCAGAAATGAGCCATCTTCAATCATCTGGTCGTAAAGCCTTAAGCCTGTACCCGCACCATTGTAAACAGGAATTGTTTTACCCTCATTAAGAGCTGCCAATACCACCGGATCAGTTACCCTTTGTCCGGCTGCATCAATACTTGTCCAGCGGTTAGTGATATATCCAAATGCATTTCTATAATCCAAATGTGTTTGACTATTAACCAGTTTATTTGCATTATACACATCATTCCCGTACGACCAGTTTAAAAAGATACTAAGATCAATACCTTTAAAAGAAAACGTATTGTTCATACCACCAATAAAATTTGGATTCGCATTTCCAATCACTACCCTATCATCTGAATTTACCTTACCATCTCCGTTCTGATCAACCAGTTTTAAAAATCCTGGTTTTGGAACGTTGTTCGCATCAAAAGGAATTCCAGGCTTCAATGTATAAGCATTAGTAGCAGGATTGAAATCAAACTCATTTACCTGATATAACCCGTTAGATTGATAACCAAACATTTTCCCTACTGCACCACCAACACGTATGATATAGTCTTTTTCCTGTAATCCACCCCAACTCGCAGCACCGTACATAAATTCACTTCCACTGGTCAATGAAATCACTTTATTTTTGTTAAAGCCCATATTGAATGTGGTATTCCAACTAAAACCGCCCGCATCTTTAATATTTATGGTGTTCAAAGTAAATTCAATCCCTTTGTTACTTGTAGAGCCAACATTGATCAACATGGAACTGTAACCCGAAAGATTTGGGACATCGGCGTTCAATAACAAATCGCTTGTGCGGTTATCGTAAGCGTCAACAGTTAGCTGTATTCGCTGATTAAAAAAGCCTACATCCAAACCAATGTTTTGACTACGGGTTTTTTCCCATTTCAAATCCGGGTTAGGCAATGTTCTCGAACCCACAGCAATTACATTCTCATTGTTCAAAGGATAATAACCCGACTGGAAAAGTGCCTGAGACAAATAATTAGGAATTCGGTTATTTCCAGCTACACCAACACTTAAACGCAATTTCAAATCAGACACAACAGGCATCTTTTTCATAAACTCTTCTTCAATTACCCTCCAGGCAAATGCACCAGATGGGAAATATCCATATTTATTATCTGACCCAAATTTAGAAGAACCATCAGCTCTCAAACTTGCAGAAAAGATATACTTTCCTTTATAAGTATAGTTAGCTCTTGAAAACAGGGAAAACATTTTTTCATCTTCTAAAAAGGATGTTGGGATTCCAGGTAAAACACCTTGCGACAAATCATCTAATCCTAAAGTCTGTTCTGGAAACCTATTTGAGCTGGCACTAAAATTTTCTGATTTGGAATACAACTGCTCCTGTCCCACCAGTACATCCAGTTTGTGCACATTATTAAATAGATTAGAGTAAGTTAAAGTATTGCTGTAATTCCAGTCATTCCTATCTGATTGAGAAATCGAACCATTTGGCCCACCTGAACGTTTCGCATTTACAGAACGTGAATCATTAAATATTTTAGCTTTTGTACCTGAATTTCTTAAACCCACCAAACCTCGGTAAGTAATGTTCTTAAACAGCTTGTAATCTAGAGAAGCATTTAAATTGAGAATCTTATTTGCTGAGGATCTTTGCTGAGAAAGGGCATTGACGATTGGGTTTTGCAATACATTACCACTATCATCCTCTAAATAAGGATCTTCTTCTGCTCCAATAAGATCTGCATCTGTACCCTTCAGGCCAAATGTTGGTCGGAATTGAAAAACATTTTGTAACTGGTTAAACCTAAAACTGCCTTCCCTGGTACCTACCCCAAAAGTATTTTGATCAGAATAGTTTAAAATCCCTGTTACCTTTAACTTATCACCAATATTATGCGTTACGTTTAATTTGGCAACATTCTTTTTGGAACCGCTATTCAGCATAATCCCCTCATCATTATTATGAGAATAAAAGAAATTAAAGCGAGTTTCCTTGCTTCCACCTCCAACACCAAATTTATGATATTGGCTATTGGCCGTACCTCCAAATAATTCATCTTGCCAGTCTACACCAGCTTTATCTCCATATAAGCTTTGCAGATCAGAAAATGCGCCATAATTACTTAAAAACTTGGCTTCTTCAGTAAGATTACCCAGCGTTTTTTCATATTGCAACATAGTATACTGATATGGATTTAAAACAGGAAGTGTTTTCGTGATGTTTTTAGCACCAAAATACATATCGTAGGATAAAGCCAGCTTACCTGATTTTGGTTGTTTTGTAGTGACTAAAATTACCCCATTTGCACCTCTGGCACCATATATTGCGGTAGCAGAAGCATCTTTTAATACATCCATACTTTCCACATCCATCGGATCAAGAAAACCCAGTCCGTTCGTTTGAGGAATCCCATCGATAACATATAATGGCTCATTACTTTGTGTTATTGAACCTCCACCTCGTATGGTGATGGATGGATTTGAGCCAGGTGTACCATCAGAGGCAGCAACCTGCACCCCTGCAATACGTCCGGCCAGCGCACTGGCAACGTTCTGTACCGGCACCTTGCTCAGTTCTTCACCTTTTACAGAAGAAATGGCACCTGTCAGCTCTTTACGTTTTACAGTTCCATAACCAATTACCACAACTTCATTCATGGTTTTGGTATCGGAAGCAAGTTTTACATTAATAACAGCCCTGCCCTTCACAGGTTCCTCTGTAGTTTTAAATCCCATATAAGAGAAAACCAATATAGCATCGGGATTAGTGGTAATTATAGTATAACTACCATCAACCCCAGTTGATCTCCCTTTTTCTGTTCCTTTTACAGACACACTTACACCCACAAGTGGCTCACCTGCGGCATCAGACACAATTCCTTTTGTAGTTGTATTTTGGGCGTAGAGCGTAAGGTTACCCGCAACAATGATTAATAGTAGCAAAAATCGTTTCATAAATCTTTCTGGTTTTAATATTCGGTTCATTGACAAAAACTAATTTATAGCACTTTCATCAATATGGATTTAGGTATTGTTTAAAATGCTATCACTTTGGATTAGCCCTTTATTTGCCTCTATTACACGAAAAAGTTTAATAATTCATCAATTTCTAAATGAACATCACCAAAACCTAAAGTCGTAAATCATTAAACTCAGTACCTTCATCACCTTTAAAACCTACATTAAACCGGAAAATAAATATGAAAGCAATACTCTTTATGTTATTCTGTGGGCTACATACGCTTTGCTATGCCCAAATAAGTAAGCCTACCAGCAATATTAATTGGCCAGATTTCATGGCTAAACAAAGTCTTTATTGGGAAGACTTGCCCTTACAGTGGAATGAAGGTGCCTTTACTGGAAATGGAATCACGGGAATGATGGTATATGTTTCTAAAGATGATAATAGCGTAGTTTTTAGTTTAGGCCGAACTGATGTTACCGACCACAGAAAAGCTCCTGATAAAAAAACATCTTTTGGTGTAGAAGGAGCACTAGTTGTCTATGATTTCTGCAGACTTCCAATAGGTAAACTATTGTTAAAACCTGCTGGCAAAATTATTTCCGGAACGATTAAACAAGATATTTGGAATGCAGAAATAATAGGTGATATTGAAACAACAGCTGGTAAGATTCATTTTAAGGCATTGGTTCCCCACCAGCATGAGGTTCAGCTTATTGAAGTTAAGTCTACTGAAAAAGATGAAAAATCAAGTTTAGACTACAAATGGGCTTTTATTCCCGGCAACCCCACTTCACCAAGAGTTTTCACACATCCAACGGCTAAAGAATCGTTGAATTATAAAAAGAATCCTGATCCAAAGCTGAGTACTAAAGATGATTTTAAAATTTGTACTCAGCCTTTACTGGCGGGTGGCGACTATGCAACTGTTTGGAATGAGCTAAAGAACAACACAAATAATAGCAGTACATTATTTGTAAGTATAGCTAATGACATTCCAAATACTAACCAATCGGCAAAAACTGCTATGGATAACATTAAAGCCATAAAAAAACTTGCAGTACCTGTTGTAAAAAAGGAGCATTATAGTTGGTGGCATGACTTTTATAAACAATCTTTTTTAAGTATTCCAGATGCAAGACTAGAGGCATTTTATTGGATACAATTGTATAAAATGGCTACTGCATCAAGACCAGATGGTCCGGCACTTGATCTGTTCGGCCCTTATTACAAAACATCGGCATGGCCAGGTATGTGGTGGAACTTAAATATACAGCTCACTTATTCTCCGGTCTACACCAGCAATCATTTAGAACTCGGAGAGAATATGATAACCATTGTTGACGAAAATTTTGAGAGTTTAATTCGTCGTTTCTGCGGGCAGAAGTTGGGCGATTTATGTTGGACTATGCATAATTACTGGAAGCAATATGCTTATGCTGGTGACACAAAAGCTATTAAGGAGAAATGGTTGCCAAAGGCATTACGTATTCTTGATTGTTATAAAGAACAGATGGTAAAAGGTGCAAATGGAGAAATCCAATTAAAAGCCATGCAATCTCCGGAGTATAAAGAAAGTGCTGCTTTTGCAAACACCAACTATAACCTTGCAAATTTACGTTGGCTACTAAACACAATAATACAAACAACAGCCAATAGTAATAGCCATAGCAAAGAAATTGCAGAATGGAAATCGATATTGGCCAATTTGGTTGCTTATCCTGTTGATGAAAATGGTTTAATGATTGGCAGCGATCAGGCTCTGGAAATGTCACATAGGCATTACTCCCATTTATTGGCTTTATATCCTTTCTTCCAATTAAACCCGGATAAAAAAGAAGACAGTCTGCTGGTGGATAAATCTGTAGACCATTGGCATAAGATCGAAAATGGGAAAGGTCTTGCTGGTTATTCTTTTACCGGAGCTGCTTCATTATTTGCTGCTCTTGGAAGAGGTGATGATGCATTGAAGAATATGCAACAGCTTTTAACTGGTAAAACAGGGATCAGCCAGTTCCACAGCAATACATTTTACACTGAAAGTAAAGGCAGGAACGAAGTGATTGAAACGCCATTAAGTGGAGCAACATCAATAATGGAATTACTTTTGCAAAGCTGGGAAGGTAAGATAAGGGTATTCCCTGCATTGCCTTCAAGCTGGAAGGATGCTTCTTTTAGTGATTTAAGAGCTGAAGGCGGTTACCTGGTTAGTGCTGTGTTTAAAGATGGTCAGACCAACTGGATTAGCATAAAAAGCAAAACTGGGGAAGCATTTGTATTGAAGACACGAGATGCGAATTTATTGAAAGCAAAAGCATCCGCTGATTATAGCATAAAAAAACGGGGAAATGATGAAATACTTATCAATTTAAAAGCTGGAGCTTCGATTTGGCTTGTAAACGAAAAAAATAAACCAGCTTTGTTAGCACCTGTTAAACACAACAGCGATTTAACAATGCCATTTGGTGTAAAGAAAGGAAAACAACTGCAAACAAACCAGGATTGGAAAGTTGACGACTTTTTACCTGCTTTAAAATATTAATTATTGGATGCAATGCAAAGAGCCTTAAAATCATTTTTAAGGCTCTTTGTATTTAAAAGGATTACGAAATTATGGCCGCTTTATTTTTTAAAAACATCAGCCAATTTCTTTTCCAGGTTCTGCCCCCTCAGATCATAAGCGATAATCTCTCCTTCAGGATTGATCAATAAGCTGGAAGGAATTCCCTGTATCTTATAAATCTTAGCTGCTTCATTCTCAAATCCTTTTAAAGCACTAATCTGTGTCCAAGGCATTCCATCTTCCTTTATTGCTTTTATCCAAGCCTCTTTCTTATCATCGAACGACACACCTAAAATCTCTAAACCTGCATCTTTGTACATATTGTAGGCCTTTAATACATTTGGATTCTCTCCTCTGCAAGGACCGCACCAGGAAGCCCAAAAATCTACAAACACATATTTCCCTTTAAAATCAGATATTCCAACAGGCTTATCATCAACAGTATTTTGAACAAAATCTTTTGCCTTAACATTCACCCTTCTTGCATCCAAATCATCGAGACTATACTTTACGGATTCGGCAGGATTTGTTTTCTTTATAGCCGGACTTAAAAGATGATAAGCCTCTTTTACCATAAGTGCATCATTTTGCAAATTTTGGTCATGTATGCGTCCAAATCTATCTGCACCTGACAGGGCCTTTCTCAATGCAACACCTGCATAAAAATTAGTTGGGTATTTCTTTGCATAAAGTACACATATACCCGCATAATCTTGCTCAGCTAAAAGCAGATCATTTAAGGTACTTAGATATTTCAATTCGTCAATCTGATTCCCCGATCTTTTAGCATCTGAGAGTGCTGTCCAGCTAGAATTTAAGTTTTTCATTTTATCCTGAGCTGTTTTAACAAAGGCCTCAAATTGCTTCCTTTCTAATTCAATCCTGGAAGGAGCTATTTCAGCTTTACGAATTGAATCTTTTGCAGTTAATGTATTTTTGCCATTTTCTACATAAAACGTCAACTTATCCATATGATCAAGTGTTTCATCGAGCTTAAAAGACTTATTCTTTAAATCATTTAAACTACTGCCATCATGACTTACAACTAACTCTACAGATAAGGGCTGTTTAAGATTTGTTCCTTTATAATAAAACGTGCCATTTTTCAAAGGCAGGATCTCTTGCATATACTTACTATTTTCAAATGAGTAATAGGAAAGATAAACTTTAGCTGGTGAATTTAAATTACCAACCTTACCAGAAAGGATAAATACGGCCTGAGCCATAGTTATTGTGGGCAAAAAAAAGGACAAAGCAATGCCAGTCCACTTAATTTTCATTGGTTTCATATTGATTGTTTTATGTTTAATTGATTTTTATCTCTTGTTTAAGGGCATGTTTGAATTAAAACTTTGTACCATTAAAGGAATTTGAAAAGTATATGCAGTACTCCCGGGTTTAAGTGTAGCAATAACTGTAGTTCCGTCATTTGCAACACGTTCTACTGTCGGCATTCTACCTTCTTTATCCAGACGTTTCATATCACTCCAACGCAATCCTTTAAAAGCCAGCTCTCTCCTTCTTTCTTCCAAAACTGCGGTTAAAGCCGCTCCTGGTGTACCTGCATTTAAAGCTGTGTATTGATTAGGCATAAACCTATTCTTTCTAATGGTATTGTTAACGATATCAAGGGCAGCATCGATGTCTCCTGCACGAGCAAGACACTCTGCTTTGTCAAGGTAAATCTCTGCATAAGTGATCCCACGATTTGGATTATAAGCCTGAAGACTACCATAACTGTATGATCCATCAGTTTTTTTTGTAGAAAGCAGACGTATTCTCAAATCATTATTTAAATCATATTTAGCTAACAGTTCATTTGAATAGGTAAAAGAAAGATTGTTTGCATATCTCACCCATAATTCTTCGGGACTACTGTTCGTGGCAGGTAAAATACTACCAGAATAAGTACTATAATTTACAATTTTAGCTTTTCCAGAGCCTAATACCAGGTTTGCGTATTTTTCAGCATTTATGTAATCTCCCATACTCATGTAAATACGAGTTAACATCCCGTATGCAGCATCTTTTGTTGCCCTGGTATTGTTAATATTTACCTCCGGCAAATCAGGAACGGCAGTAATAAGGTCATTGATCAGCTGGTCATAAGCAACTTGTAAAGTAGGTCGTGCAGGTACATCTTTACTTACGTCTGTAGTATTTACATAAGGTACACCATAATCCGTAGCTGCTGTAGTCTTGTGGTAAGCCGGGGAGAAAAAAGAGAGCAGGTGAAAGTAATTGAAACTCTTTGCTACCATAGCCTCTGCATATAGTTGTTTCTTTTGTTGCTCAGTACCATCTGTTGCTGATAAAACACCTTCAGTTACTACATTCAGGTTGGCAATACGGCTATACAAATCTGCCCAAAGATCAGGTCGTACACTATTGTTATTAATATACTCTACCCAAAAATAAGAATTCCCTTTAGGTGAAGATTGGCTCTGCGGATTAAAACTAAGGTCTTTGATATCATCCGTAGGGTAAATGATCAAATTATTCTGTCCAAAAGGATTAACAATCCCCTCTCCATTTAAAACGCCTTCAAAATCATTAAGAGTTTCAGCTATAATCACCCCCTTAGGTTTTACTTCAAGGAACTTTTTACATGATACCATTGACAGTACCGGAATTGCTAGTATATATAGTATTTTATTAAGTTTCATATTCATCAGTTTTTAATTAAAAATTGGTTGATAATGAAAATGTAAAGGATGGCACTAAGGGCAATCCTCTTCTACCAGAAATAAAATCCAATGTTTCAGGATCTACATCATTTCCACTAAAAACATATTTCCCTGGATTTTGTACTTGAAATATCAGCTTTGTATTACTTAAACCGAATTTCTGAGACACCTTATCTTGCATATTATAAGTTAAAGTGATGTTTCTTAAAGCTATATAATCAAGCTTACGAACAAACTGCTGCCCATTTTCATAACCAGTTCTTGTACCAATGTACTCTGGGGTTCCATAAGCGCCACCAAATCCAGGGACATTGGTATAAGCCTCGTCTCCAGCCTTTTTCCAGAAGTTTTGTGTACCATATTGCGGTCTGCTATCAAAAATAGAAGGTGGTTTGATCAAACCTACATGTCCGCCATAATACATTAGTAGTGCAGAGAGACTAAAATCTCCTAATCCAAACTGGTTATTAAAACCCAGCGCATATTTTGGATCATTTACTCCTGCAAATTTCATAGCGCTTAGCGGTACATCTACCTGTGGTGAAAAACTAAGTACAACTGGATTACCATTTTCATCTCTAACCATTGGTTGCCCCAATTCGTTTAAACCAATATAATCCAATGTTAATACTGAATTCATAGGATGACCTTCAATATTTTCAGCTCCTCCTGCCCTTGTAAAATTAAAGAAGCCTCTGTATGTATTTTTCACCTTAAGTACTTTGCTCTTATTGAAAGATGCAGTAACCTGTGTTCTCCATGAAAATTTACCTTGTTTAACATTCAATGAAGAAATATTCAGGTCGACCCCTCTGTTCTCTATACTTGCGTTATTTGTTAACAGATTGGTAAAACCTTTGGTTGGATCAGATTCAATCGGTGAAAAAATGTCCGTTCCACGTTTGATGTAATAATCTACAGCACCTGCTAATCGGCCATTAAACAAACCAAAATCCAATCCTGCATTAAAATTAAATGTTTTTTCCCATCTCAACCCATTATTCCTTGGTGCAGATATTCCGTATCCCACAACAGGATTAGGCACGTAATTATTAATGCTACCTGTAAGTAAATTAAATGGTCCACTTCCTTTCTTGATGTTACCATTATATCCTGCAGCTACACGTAACTTCAATTCGTCCATCCATTTTACATCTTTCAAGAAATTTTCATTCCTGATATTCCAGGAAATACCTGATGACCACAGAGGAGTATATTTGAATTTAGGATCTTCACCAAACAAGTTCGATTGATCAATCCTTAAACTTCCAGTAAGGGTATACTTGTCATTATAGGTATAAGCTCCATTAGCATAATATGACAAAAAGCGATCATCACCATAAATTTCATTGAAAAATTGTTCAAAAGTAGTTTGATCAAATACAAACCCTTCCAAGCCTGATACAATTACATCTGTAAACTCAGGATAATAATTAGCATTCCCCAATAACGTTAAATCTGCAGGTTTAATAGTCAAGGTATTGCTATTATAACCGAATACTGTATTCAATTTAGTTGAACTGGTATTTTTACGTTGTTCTATGCCTCCTAAGAAAGATAGATCATGCCTATTACCGACCACCTTATTGTAAGAAAGCTGGGCTCTTAAAGTATAAGAAGTAATATCTGAATTTTCTATTTTATTTGTCCCACCTTGTGGAATACTAAATATTGGTTTTCCGGTTACAGGATCTTTTTTTGCAAAATAATTAAGCATAATCCTTGTTCCATAAGCTCGTTCTGATGCAGAAGAAGTCATTTTATCTTGCTCTCTTTCATACACACCGCCCAATTCCAGATTAAGTCCAGTCAAAAGATTAATTTTTAAATTACCTTGAACACGATAAACTTCACTTTTAATCTCTGAATTGCTTTCAAACATTTCCTCATAAGGATAATACGTCTGATCATACAATCCCAAAGCCATGTTTTCCTGATTTCTTGCAGCACTGATTGTACCATAGCTAGTGCCAAAACCATAGTAATTTTCATTGAACGGAGCAAAATAAGAAGAGGCAGGACTTCCATCAGCATTAAAAAATGGTTGATAAGGTTTAAACTCTGTATATGCAGGAACGCTAGCTCTCTTTAAATTACTGGTTGAATAGATTGTTTGTGCATCCAGATTTATTCTTTTAGAAAACTCAAATGTACCCCTGTAATTAATATTTGTTTTATTAAAGCCTGAGCGTTTTTGTAAAAACTTGTTATCCTGGTGATTTACCCCAAAGAAATAAGTAGCATTAGTACCCCCTCCGCTTACATTCAAATCATAGGTTTGAAAAACCTGGTTTTGAAGGAATAGTTTTTTATAATCCTCTGTATTGTCATATGAAGCCAATTCATTGTACATTTTATCAGCTTCCTCTTGAGTAATTTTACCATTATAAAGGTCGTCTGTAATACTAAAAACAGGCGTATATGTACCATTTACCATATCTATATAGTCTTTAGATATGAAATTATTCTCAATATCATTTAAACCTGATGCACTTTCGAAATCAATAAACCCGCGGCCCTTCAACAAATTAAGCTTATTGTAGTTGGGTTTTGGCTTATAGGTCAAAGCAGTAGTAAAGTTAATTTTTGGCCTTCCAAACACACCTTTCCTTGTATTTATAACAATTACACCATTAGAGGCACGAACGCCATAAATTGCTGCCGAAGCTGCATCTTTGAGTATAGTTACCGATTCTATGTCGTAAGGATTAATAGATTCAATATCAACTTCAGTCGGATAACCATTTAGCACAATAAGCGGTTTTTTAATGGCCTGAAATGTGGATACTCCTCTGATCGCAAAAGGACTGGTATTATTAGGATCTTCCCAGGAACTTCTAGACTGATTGACATTCAGCATCAAACCAGCAAGTCTGCCTTCCATATTGCTGATGATATTCCCATCGGCAGGAACACTTTGCTGATAAGTACTTCTATTAATTGTCGAATAAGCTCCGGTTAATTGTGATTTTTTTAAGTTTTGATAACCGGTTGAAATAATAGATACCTGATCCAGACTTTGTGATAAAGGAACTAATTTAACGAACATAAAAGATCCTGCATTTACGGCTACTTCCTTTTGTTCATATCCAAGATAAGATATGGTTAAAATAGCATTGTCCTGTACATCTTTTAGTGAAAACTCGCCATTGTTATTAGTTAACACTACATTCGATGCTCCCTTTACCCTAATTGTAGCCCCAGGTAATGGTTTATTGGTTTCATCAGTTACTTTACCTCTTACATCTATCTTTTTGAGATAATCAAGAACTTTATCAAAAACGGAAGTTTCCTTTTTCTGAATTACAATGGTTTTATCTTGAATCGCGTAGGTAAGATTTGTTCCTTCCAGACATTTCTCCATTACCTCCTGTAACGGAGTGTTATTAAATTCAACCTTTATAGGTATTGATCTTTTTAAAAGATCTTGTTCCCAGAAAACATTATACCCTGTCTGCTTACGTATTTCCTTAAACACCTGATTAAGTGTCGTACTTTTTTGATTAAGAGTTACTCTTTGTGCAAAGCCGATGGCACTGACCTGCATTACAGCTAGAAAAAGTAAAATGGTGGTTAATCGCATAACAAGCAGAATTTTAGGTATGCAACGCTGCATACCATTTAAGGTTCTGATATAATTTTTATACATTTGATTGGTTTGGTTAAGTTGATAATCCTGAAAATTTATTGATAACATTCCAAACTATTTCCCAGCATCGGATGGCCGTCTGATGCTGGTTTTTTTATATGGAATTTCTGATAACTTAGTTAAGGGTCTCTTTTGTAGCTTTCTCTCATATGATTTGTTTTGTGAATATTTAATATTTATACAAAGTGATTTTTCTTCCCTTAACATTAAAACGGGCAGTATGGGTCAATTCAATCTTTTGTAATACCTGAGACACATTGGTAAAACGCGAAAAACTTCCACTGTATATTTTTTGCTTTAATTCCTCATTTTCAAAATGTATATCTACATCATACCACCTTGCAATCTTTTTCATGATATAGTCCAGGCTTTCCCCCTCAAACATAAAAAGACCAGATTTCCAGGCAACGGCTTGTTCTGCATCTACCTGATTTACACGAATACCATTAGTAGTTAAAACTGATTGCTGATTAGGTTTTAAAATAACCTGAGCAGACTTTTCTCCTTTCAAATTTAGCATAGCGACACGAACAGACCCCTCCAATAAGGTTGTATTGTCACTCCCTTCATCATGATAGGCATTAATATTAAAGTGAGTACCTAATACTTCAACACGCTGTTTCTCTGTTTCCACTATAAAAGGCATGCTTATATGCTTTCCATCTGCTCCTTTTACAGCAACCCTAGCCACTTCAAAATACGCTTCACCACTCAACACGACTTTACGCTCTGGCATACCAGAAAATGTAGTCGGGAATTTTATTACTGATGCAGCATTCAACCAAACTATAGTTCCATCAGGAAGTTGAACTTGAAACTGTCCGCCTTTTGGAGTAGTCAACATATTAAAACTTACTTCAGGCTTATCTCTTTGTAATTCAGAAATATCATATATCAATTGTCCCGACTTTGTTTTTGTAATTGCAGTACCTTTTTCATCTGCGATCTTACCATCAATTCCATCTGTTAATGAAATTTGTTTACCGTTTGCAAGTGTCAAAACAGCGCTATTTTTACCAGGTTTAATATCATTTTCTGCTACAATGTTCATTGCACTGTATTGTGATGAACGATTTACATAAAAATAAAGGCCTACACTTAAAGAAATCAATACAATTGCAGCACCTGCAAGACGATACCATAACTGATAACTTCTTGTTCCCGGTAAATTTACCCTTTCCAGTTCTTTTATCCTTTCACTAATCTTAGCCCTCATTTTTTTCTCTAGTGGATCCAGCCCCAGTTCAGCTATCTTTTCCAGAACTTCAGGTTCCGTCGAAAATAATTGATAATAAGCCTCAACAACTTCAACTTCTTCTACAGATGCTGTATTGTTCAAATACTTATCAGTGATTTCTAGAAATTCCTCTTTTGTAGGATGTGCCATAAAACAAAAAACCTTTTATATACAGTATATCATAAAAGACTAATCTCCTATGCCTATTGAAAATATTTTTTAATTTGCCTTTACAGCCATGATAATTGCAGATATCGTAATTATTTTACCCAATGCCGCCCTTAAAGTTGCGGTAGCGGTAAGCAATTGATTTTGCACTGTTTTTTGTGATACCCCAAGGATTTCACTGATCTCACGGGTACTTAACTCCTGCATAAACCTCATTCTAAAGATTTCCCTACGTTTTTCAGGTTGTAAGGCCAACCAGCTCTCAATAGATGATTTCAGTTCTTTTTCATAAAACAACGAATCTGCCTGCAATGATTCTTGTGCCATATATTCGAGTGGTTCTTCGAAAACCGGCATGGATTTACCTTTTTTATAAAGCATATAAACCTGATAACGAACTGCAGTCAACAGATATGGAAACAATTCATTAATTTGTTTTTCACTGCGTTTTACCCACAAATCAGCAAATACATCCTGTATCACTTCTTCACAAAGCTCTGCATTTCTTAAGCGCTTATAAGCCTCACTATAAAGTTTCTTCCAATATCGTTTATAGGTCTCGTCAAAAGCCATCTCATCTCCCGATTTAACCAGGTTGACGAGCTGCGCGTCTGCATACGAACCATATAAAACCATATCCTTTTACCCCTTAAAAAAACACTAAAAATTAAATTCAATATTAAGCAATGTTTTTAATTAATAACGCCAAAAATGGTTAATTATACCTTTCAGAATGACGATCATGGTACAAACTCATTTTTTTTGTTTCTTTGCGCCATGTTAAAACAAGTATTTGCTGCCTTCCTTTTCATTGTTTCTATTAGCGTACAAGCACAGGACCGACCTGCCGCTTATGCTGTAGCAGAAGAGTTTAACCTCTGGAATAAAAAATTAAATGATACAGCACGGGTCTTTGCTGATATAGCGTATATACGTGATTACCCTAGTTTAAAAGGAATTATCTTAGATTCTGTAACCGCCGGAACGAATGTAATCATCAAAAGCGAAGGTTACAATAACATGTTGATCAAAGACTTTTATGCGCCTTGGCATAAAGTAGAATATACTGTTGGTAAAAAAAAACGCTCTGGATTTATTTGGTTAGGTCTTTTAGCTTTGGGCTCTAACAATGATAAAGACCGTAAGTTATGGATGTATGGATTAAACAAATACCCTAACCGATCTAATGATGAAACATACCTTTCTCAATGTGAAATCAAAGTTTTAACCAGCTCTGGAAAGCCTGGTACCCCCTTTAATATTATTGGTCAAACGTCTTTTTTAATTACTAAAAATGGACAAACTTTTACTGAAGCCAAGATTTTAGATAATATGGGATTATCTGGCCTACTAGCAATTTATAGAATGGGATTTTTTGGTGAAGCCTGTGGCATCCCTACCAATTACCATTATGTAGGTTGGACAGGCAGTGGATTTGTAGACTTGCCAGGCAAGAGTAATGTTAGTGATGCGGGCGTATTTTATCATGAAGAGAAATTGTTGTTCCCTTCAGAGCATGGCCTTGATCAAAGCCTAATTATTAAAGATATAGTAGTTGGCGAAGTAATTGATCCTGATCAAAAGAAATTGACTTATAAAGAAAAGAAAACACGAGAAAAATACCTTTGGAATGGTAAAGTTGTTAGTCAGCTCATTGAAATGAAATAATCACATTTGGATGTTGCTTATTATAACATCCAAACGTGATTCTAAAGAAAATTCAATAACTGATTCTACGAATGCAATTGTTTAAATTATCTGCTACATAAATTCGTCCTGATGCATCAGCAACTACATCATATGGATTATTGAAATTCGACAAATTCGCTAAACCATCTAGCTTACCTGCTGTCCCGGTTCCTGCAATTGTTGTCACAATAGCCCCTGTCCAATCGCCCGTTGTACTTGGAGTTACCTTTCGTATAACATGATTAGAAGCATCAGCAAGAAATAACCGCCCTTTAGTATCGAAACAAAGACCAAAAACATCTCCAAGTTGAGCAGTTAAAGGTTGTCCCTTACTTCCATCGTTGAAACCTTTAATACCATCACCTATAATCTTCGTAATCACCTTTGAAGGAGTAATCCTTTTAATCGTATTGGCATCCGAAACATACAGATTGTTCTGCAGATCTATTGCCAGTGCAATTGGATTCTTAAGTATATTGACTGTTCCATCTCCTACAAATGTGCTCACTACTCCTGAAGTAGTGATTTTTCTGATCCTTTTATTATCACGATCTACTACAAAAATATTTCCATAACTGTCAACCACAGCATCCAAAGGATTATTAAACTTTGCTCCTGTACCATCCAAAAATCCGGCAATACCTGTTCCTGCAATTGCACTTACACTCCCATTTGTTGCAATTTTTCTTATCCGGGCTCCATCCTTTTCTACAACAATTATATTTCCAGCTGCATCTATTGCAGATTGCCAGGGATAATTAAATTGACCTGGTATACCATTCGTATATCCTGCAATACCATTGCCAGCGACTGTGGTAACCACCCCTGCAGGGGTCATTTTTCTGATACTGTGATTTGTTCTATCTGTCACTATGATATCACCTAGATTATCAATAACTACACCATCTGGATTTCTAAACCTTGCCGCTGCCCCTGTTCCATTAACAAAACCATAAGTAGTTGATCCTGCAACAGTACTGACCTGGTAATTTGCCACAACAATCCAGCCATTGGCAACTGCTCTTGCACCAGCAATGTCTGATGGTTGATTGATTACTTTCAATGTATCTGCGACAGGCATTCTTATCATTTTAGTACTTGAACCTCCACCATCTAAATTAACTGCATTTTCTACTTGCAAAGCTTTCATAATTGCAGAGAGCATCGAATACCTTGCACCCATGGAATAACCAGGAGCACGCCCATCTACCACCAGCATGTATACCAGATTTCCAGCAGTATAACCAATTGCTGTTCGGGGTTCACCAGCCGATTGTGGTAAGGCAGAGTTGTCAACAACCAGTCCATTCTGAATCAGTAAAACTCCAGCACCTGTAGCTTCCATTAAACTACTCTTATTTGCTAAATACTCGCTTTTACCTGCAATAAAAGGAGTTCCATCAGCACGTACTCCGACAAATGACAAAGCCTGCTGGGGAAGTGTGGGACTACCAGTAAAGCTATCTTTCCAGACTACTCCATTACGATGTACCGGGCCACGGGCAATATTATTCGATACATCGTAAAAATCGCCATTTATGCCAGCGAGTACCTTCTGACTACCATAATGAATATGTTTGCCCATACCAGTGATTACCTGAACATGATTTTTACCTGTTGTCGTGTTAAGACTCGGTTCACGATCATAAGGAGTTGCCGTTCGTAACAACAAACCGGGTGTACTCAGATTTATTCTGGTAATAAATGCCCGGATAGTGTCGCCATCAGTGTTTTTAAAATTGATTTCTGTTTCATCTACTCCACTAGCAATCTGTGTAAAAACATCTTCATAAACTTCAGCAACTTTCCCTGAATAGTCAACAATCTGACCTGTAATATCAGAATTATAAGGGCCTGTCAACAATGAGGCGGATCTATTTAAACTGGTATCCTCAGAAACCAAACCCGCCTCAATAATTTTTTCACAGCCTAAGATCGGCATCAGACCGATCGATAACATCAATAAAAAGAAATGGTTAAACTTTTTCATAATTTCATTTTTTTAGTGTTAATATCATAGGATAATGATCGGATAGCCGATCAGTTACTTCATCTTTTATAAGATTTGCCTTTACAATTTTTTTTGCAAGTTGATTGCTGGTCCAGATGTAGTCGATCCTTACATATTGATCCGGATCTGCTTTCATAACTGGCGTAGGTGCACTTTTCTCAAAAGATCGGGGATTCATGAGTTTCCAGGAATCAACAAAACCTCCCGATAGTAAAAACTGAATTACAGAATAATCAAATTTCCCATTGTTAACATTTTTAATATTTGGTCTTGATGCTTCGTGCTTAACCAGCATCTCAAGTTTTCTTTGGTTATAATTGTAATTCAAGCTATCCTGGGGCGAAAAACTATTGAAATCTCCCATTATCAACACCTTAGCCTTTTTAGGTAAAGCATTGATTTGTGTAAATACCTGGGTAAGCTCATTATTTCTTTTCTGGTAGTCAAAAGGATTTAAATGAAGAACAATAAAATGATAGCCTTTGATTTGTCCGTAAAGATAACCGTGCAACATTTGATCCGTACCATGTTTCACATTGTGGATTGGGTATTTGGAAATTAGAGCTGTGGGATATCCTCTTTCCTTTAATAAAGCAGTATATGGATAGCGCATTTCCTTACCCAGTTTTTCCAGATCAGCATTAGTATAATGGTTTACCTCCTGTAAGGCAATAACATCTGCATCAACTTTATTAGCCCATTTAATAAAAGTTTTTCTCTTAACAGTGTCTTTCTTCAATCCTTCCTGAATATTATAAGACAATACTTTAAGCAAGGATTTAGTAGTCTGAGCATATGTGGTTGGTAATAAGAATACACCATACAGCATCAAGCATAGCAATTTTGTTCTCATAAATTTTGGTTTGAAACAACACTGGGAACCAATAATTGGTTCCCAGTATCAAAAAGTGATTACCTGTAGGTTATTTTCCGAATGCTATTATTGAGATTGTCTGCAACATAAATATCTCCTTTTGTATCTACTACAACATCATAAGGATTGTTAAATGCAGCAACATTACCCAAACCATCTTGCTTACCAGCGATACCATTTCCTGCAATTGTTGAAACTGTTGCAGTACTCCAATCATTACCAGATCCAGGTTTTACCATTCTAATTCTGTGATTGGAAGCATCGGCTAAAATCAGATTTCCAAACTTATCAAAATTAAGCCCAAAGATATCGCCGAGCTTTGCCGTTAATGGTTGTCCTGCAATTCCTTCATCATACCCCTTCACACTTCCAACTACATCACTCATACTACCTGCAGGCGTAATCCTCTTAATGATATTAGCATCAGAAAGGAAGATATTGTCATTAATATCAATGGCAAGTGCTATCGGATTTTTAAGAATATTAGTCGTACCATCACCAATAAATGTACTTACTATCCCCGATGAGGTAATCTTTCTGATCCTTTTATTGTCCCTGTCAACTACAAAGATATTTCCATGACTATCTACGACGGCATCAAGTGGATTGTTAAACTTCGCTCCTGCTCCATCCTGAAAACCAACAACACCTGTACCAGCTATAGTGCTTACCGTTCCATCAACTGCAATCTTTCTAATTCTTGCACCATCTTTCTCTACTACAATGATATTCCCATCCTTATCAATCGTTGACTGCCATGGACTTTTGAACTGTCCGGGTTTTCCTTCAGCGTATCCAGAAAGTCCGTTTCCAGCCAATGTAGTAACTACACCAAGTGGTGTCATACTTCTGATACTGTGATTGGTACGATCTGTAATGATCACATTACCATTTAAATCCATTAATACACCGTCTGGATTTCTAAACCTGGCATCTAAACCATTTCCATCAATAAAACCAAAAGTAGTGTTGCCCGCAACAGTACTTACAATATAAGCAGATACGGCTGAGATTAGGTTGAACAAGGGACCTTCTAATTCTTTCCCATTGACTGAAATGCTGATTTTACCTGTAGTTGCGCCTTGAGGTACAACAACTTCTAATTTAGAGCTGCTAGCTTCTAATACTATAGCTTGTATTCCATTGAATTTAACAACATTCTCTTCATTCTTATTTGAGAAATTACGTCCAGTAATAATAATAACATCCTTTTCCAAACCTGATGAGGGAAAGATCGATGTGATGAGCAATTCATCTGACGTTGCCAGATAGGTATTGTCCTTTTGACAAGAAATGAATGCTATAGATATGATTAATGCGAATAATAAAAATTTATTCTTCATGTTCTTAAAATTAAAGTGAAACAATTAAGGTGTAGCTATAATCATCCAGCCATTAGACACCGCTCTTGGGCGCCCATCTGTTGGATGGTTCTTTACATGCCATACATCTGCCAATGGGTTTCTGATCATCATTGTCGCTGAGCCCCCACCATCTAGATTTAGAGCTGCTTCAGTTCCCAAAGCATAGAAAATACCCGTTAAATCCGCATAAGTTGCTCCACTAGAATGGTAAAAATCACGTCCGTCCACCACCACAAAATACATGATCTGATCAGAAGTATAACCTATTGCTATCCTCGGATCCAATGCACCGAACTGACTATTGTTAACTTTTTCGCCATTTTTCATCAATAATACGCCACCTCCAGTAGCCTCTTTTAGTCGGCTTTTATAAGTATCGTATTCCTGCTTATAACCTATATATGGCTTCCCATCATCCAGAATACCAATAAAGCTAAGTGCTTGTTGAGCCAGTGCAGCAGTTCCAGTAAATGTACCTTTTAATACTACTCCATTTTTATGCAAAGGTCCTCTTGGAACGAAGTTAGCGATATCGTAGAAATCGCCATTTGTGCCTGCTAAAACCTTATGATTTGCATCTTCAAGATATTTAGCCATTTCAGGTATGGTTTGCCCACCATATGCAGGGGAGTCATAGGGAGTTGCGACTTTAGCTGATAAGCCTGGTGTTTTAAGATCCACTTTTAAAATATAAGCATGAGTCGTATAACCATCCATTTTTAAAAAGTGGACTTCTGTTTCTTCTACTCCTTTTGCAATTACAATGGTTGTATCTTTATATACCTCGCTTACAATTCCTGATTTTTCAAGCAGCAGTTTAGTGATGACTGAAAAACTATGATCTAAAACCTTTTTTGGTTCAGCATCTTTTTTACATCCTACTGCAATAGAAAAGCTCAGAAGCAGTAAAACTATATTTCTAATTTGTTTCATTCTCTAAATATTATATTGAAATCTATTACCTGATTAGTAACCATCATTAGGTTCCAGTAAAGTGTTTAACAGCAATTCTCTCGTTGGAATTGGTAATTTCAGCTGCGCTTCTGTTAATCCAATTTCCTGCTTTGCTTTATTTAACCGCACCAGATCATACCATCTAAAGCCTTCAGCAAGCAATTCTCTTCGGCGCTCTAAAAGCACTGCATCCAGGTAAGCTGGTTCTCCAACAGGAGATATAGCTGTAAGCCCGCGCTTAGCTCTAAGCTCATTTAATCTGTTCAATCCAGCCAAGCCTTGCCCTTCTGCGCTGATCAGGTACATCTCTGCTAAACGTGAAACAATGATTGGATCTGTACCTGTCTGTCCACTCGGATACTTATTGATCACATCTAAGCCAGAATAAGTATCTACAGAAATAGCCTTCCTGGTATCTGTTGCACCAAAAAGGTTCATAACTTCTGGGGTTGGTTTATAATTATAACTTCCACTTACCGGATGTGCATAAGTATAAAACAAAACACTTAAGTTGATACCAGATTCGACAGTTTGATTCAACAAGGAAAAGATAACTTCAGAATTCTGTTGTGCACGAAAAATCTTTTCAAACCCATCCAACTGATACCTTCCTGAGGTAATGAGCTCCTCTGCTAAAACCGCAGCTTCAGATTTTTTGCCCTGTGCTAACTTTACCCTTGACATTAATGCTTTTGCCGCGTCTTTTGAAACATAATAATAATTTGAAAAAGCAGGTGCGTTATCAATAGCCGCTGTCAGTTCCGTTTCAATAAAACTCCATACTTCAGCCTCGCTGTTTCTCGCTTTCTTCTCAGTCGTATTCTCGTTCAATATCGGAACACCTCCCCAACGAGTAACCAGATTGTAATAAATGTAAGCTCTAAAGTAATGCGAGATTCCGGTTATTTCTGCTTTACGCTGTGCATTCTCAAGTTTTGATGCGGATACCAAGAGATTGTTTACCTGATATAAGGCAGAATAGTAACCATTCCATTGTGCAGCAATGTTTCCATTCTCAGGTTGAAGAATGTCATTGATCATCTCTCCATAACCACCTAAACCTGATGCTCCACCCCTAACAAGATTACCTCCAATGATATCAAACATCACATAGGAAGAGTTGGTAGGTGTATTTTGTACCATATTATAAACCCCATTTAAAAAGGCTTCGATATCTTTTTCAGTTAGACTCTCTGTTGCAACCTGAGAGTGGGGATATAAGTCGAGTTGCTTACCACAGCCAGAAAATAAAACTGATGCTGCAATAATTACGTTCAATATTTTATAACGAATACTCATTTTCTAAAAATTTAAATTGACACCAAAATTGATAGTACGCGGTTGTGGAGACATTAAGAAATCTTCACCCATCGTAGTTGGAGAAAGGCTGATATTTACTTCTGGATCTAGCAATGGATACTTGGTAACTAAGAAAAGATTGTCAGCCTGTACATAAACCCTCATTTTGCTCACTTTGATTTTCTTCAAAAAGCTTTCAGGTAAAGTATAACCCAATGAAACCGTTCTGAAT
Source organism: Pedobacter sp. (assembly GCF_041645105.1). Classification (GTDB taxonomy): domain Bacteria; phylum Bacteroidota; class Bacteroidia; order Sphingobacteriales; family Sphingobacteriaceae; genus Pedobacter. The sequence continues at coordinate 486,623 of NZ_JBAZQQ010000005.1, read as the reverse complement.
CTCAGGTAAGAACCATCATGTAAAAATCGGGTTGAATAACTTGAAGATGAGTTAACGGTATTTCCCCATATTGCCCTCGGTGTAGTGTTGCTTGTATTTGGACCTGTCCAGCGATTTAAAGCTTCAGACTCTAACATAGGCCATAATCCATTGCCTAAGCGATAGCCACCTGCCCATGTTTCATACACTTCGTTACCGTAGGAGAAAGTCATAAATACACTTAAATCAAAGTTTTTGTAGATAAATGTATTGTTAAATCCTCCGGTAAAATCAGGGTTCGCAGAGCCCAGTATTTGCCGGTCGCTCACATCGATCTTACCATCACCATTCACATCTTCGTATTTAACGTCACCAGCCCTGATTCCCTTATCGTACTGTGCTTTTGGCACTTCGCTGTCCGACTGAAAAATACCTAGTTGCTTATAGATATAAAAACTTCCAACCTCTTCTCCCACTTTTAATACATGAGTACGGCCAATTAATAACGGTTCGTCATCTAAAAGAGCAGTTAGTTTATTTTTAATGAATGAAATGTTAAAATCTGATTTCCATTTCACACTCCCAAGATCTACATTCCCACTAATAGCAGCCTCAAATCCATTATTGCGCATCGAACCAATATTACTAATGATGCTGGTAAAACCAGTTGTACCATGGGTAGGCTTGCTATACAATAAGTTATTGGTATTTTTAATAAAGTAATCTGCAGTGAAGTTTAATGCACCACCAAACAACCCTAAATCAAAACCAGCATTAAATTGATTTGCTTTTTCCCAGGTTAGCTGTCTGTTTCCAAAACTGGTAATGGCAATACCACTTTGGTTGTTATAGTTATATCCACCACCAGTCAAAGCCTGATAAGCAAAAGCATTTACCCCTTCGATATTTCCGGTTGATCCATAACTGGCCCTTAACTTTAAGTCACTCTTGGAGTTATTCCAGAATGGTTCATTGGAAATAGTCCAGCCTGCAGAAGCTGCCGGAAAGTATCCATATCTATTTTCAGGAGCAAATCTTGATGATCCGTCTGACCTTAATGATAAGTTTAACAGATATCGATTTTTCCAGGAGAAATTTGCACGACCAAAAAATGATTGCATGCTGGTTGCATATAGATTGGTCATTGCTTCTGTAAACTCAGCAGCTACAACATTCACATCAAATGATGGGGATGGAAACTTTATACCTTCTACCCCTATCAGTGAATTATTAACCTTTTGATAAGAATGTCCCAGTAAAAAATCTACATTCAGATCTGAAAATTTCCTTTTATAATTTGCAGTATTTTCAAGAATGATATTGGTCTGTAATTTTCTGTCATCGTATAACTTACCTACTCCTGCACCATAAGGATGACTATTAGTATAATACACATAATCCTGAGTATGGATCAAATCAGAGCCGAATGATGTTTTAAAGCTGAGATCTTTACTTATTTTGATATTGGCATAAGCATTAGCAAGCAATCTGTAGTTATCCAGATATACCTTTTCTTCCATGATGGCCTGAACAGGGTTATGATTTAACAATTCATTTGTACCACCTACGTAATAAGAGCCGTCTGGCTTATAAGGGACATCAAAAGTCCGCTGTTCCAATGCTCTCGGAATCAAATTGGTTCCCAGGTTATATCCCGAAGGAACCCGATTATTATTGGAGTAACTAAAGTTTGTATTCAATCCGATATCCAACCAGGAGTTTATCTCATTAGAGATGTTCACCTTCGCATTGTACTTTTTTAATTCATTGTCTATAAAGGTACCTTGTTGATTTGTATACCCACCTGATATATAATACTTACTTTTCTCAGTTCCACCTGAAACAGAAAGGTTTAAATTACTGGAATGAGCAGTACGGGTTATCAAATCAAGCCAATCCGTGGCTGGTCTATTTGGATAAGGGTTACTAATGGAGTTTACATATTTACCATCCCCTTGTGCAAAGCCATTTTGCATATTATAATTATCTACAGCTTCGTTGATGACAGTTACATATAAATCCGGGTCAGCCATTTTTAGTTTATGAAGCCTGGCCATTTCTTGTATTCCTGTATATCCGGTTACAGTAATTTGCCCTTTTCCTTTACTTCCTGATTTTGTTGTAATCAGTACCACCCCATTTGTAGCTCTTGAACCATAAATAGAGGCCGATGCCGCGTCTTTTAAAACATCTATAGATTCAATATCATTAGGATTCAACTCTGACAAAGCATTCATGCTTTGTCCAAAATTACCTAAATCTGCATCTGAAGGAGTTACGGGGATCCCGTCAATTACATATAAAGGTTCATTACTGGCCGAAAGTGAACCAATCCCTCTGATGCTTACCCTGTTTTTACCTCCGGGTATCCCTGAAGAAGAGGTAACAACCACCCCGGCGATTCTTCCCTGCATCATCTCGTCGGGGCCTAATACTGGCCTGGTGTTATTCTCGTTTGGTTTAAAGGTGCCTATGGAACTACTGATATCACTTCTTTTTTGAGTACCGTAGCCTACCACCGTAACGCCTCCTAATAGTTGGGTGTTTTCCGATAAACTGATAGAAAGTGTAGTCTGCCCTTTCACTTCAATCTCGCGACTGATAAACCCGAGGTATTTTACAACAAGAATAGCATTATCTTCAATCCCAGCCAGAGTAAATTCACCATTGACATCGGTCATTGTCGCTTTTGAAGATCCTTTTACCTGTATAGATGCACCTGGTAAAGGTTGTCCGGAATCACTGTTCACACGTCCCTTAATATTAATTGGAGCAACAATAACATTGACTGGCTTATTCGCCGGAACAATGATTACAGTTTTGTTCTCAATAGAATAAGTAAAAGGCTGCTCATCAAAGCATTTATTCAACACTTCTTTTAAGGGCCTGTTTTTTACATCAATATCTATTGATTTACCTTTTTTGAGCAATTCGTATTTATATACAAAATCATAGCCCGTTTGCTTTTTTATTTCCTTGAATATTTCTGTCAAAGATGCCTTTTTCTTCATCATTGATACCTGCTGGCCTCGTGAGGCCAATGAAATCTGCAGGAAAAATGCCATTAGAAAAATGCAAGTGAGTTTAATCCGCATAAGCCATTTTTTAAAGTCCGGATTTTTTATAAATGTGAGCCATCTTTTTTCTGAAAGTGGGTATATGGCGCTACTGGTTATGCAATAACCATTCTTAGCATAAAATTTATACATTTGTTAGGGTTTTATTTTTTGATACTATTGTTTCGACACAATGTTTATTAAAGGACCCAAAACTTATCGGGGACGCTCCAACGTTCCCGATTATTTTTTAGTCCAGGAAAGGTATTTTTATGGCATAACCAAGACCCTCCTTCCTTCTATTTTAAAATGTACCCCCTGCGTCATCTCCAACACTTTTAATACTTCTGTAATATTTTTACTGCGGGAAATAGAACCTCCAAATTCTACATCCGCAATTTCTCCCTGATATACCACATCGACATCATACCATCTGCTGATTTGTCGCATGATACTTTTCAATGCTACTCCTTCAAAAGCAAAATCTCCTTTGTGCCAAGCCATTACCTGCTCTACATCAACTGTTCTTACCTTGATTTCCTTTCCACTTTGCGATGCTTGCTCTCCCGGCTTCAACAGCTTTGTAAGCTGATTAGCTGTTACACGAACGCTACCTTCCAATAAAGTTGTTTTAACAACGGCTTCATCCTGATAATTGTTCACATTGAAGCGAGTGCCCAATACCACAACTGTCTGCTCAGCAGAAATAACCTTAAAAGGTTTTCTTTGATCATGTGTTACTTCAAAATATCCTTCGCCTATAAGTTCAACCTTACGTTCATTACCTGCAAAAAGAACCGGATAACGTAGTTTAGATCCTGCATTAAGCCATACCTTTGTTCCATCATTCAACTTCACCTGATATTGCCCACCCAACGGAGTTTCGATTGTATTATAAACCGCCTCAGCTGATGTACCATTTTTGGAAGTTGCAGCAGCAACTTCATAAACCAACTGTCCATCTGCGGTTTTATTGATACGGATTCCTGACTGCTCAGCAAGGTTTCCATTTTCAACATCTGTCAGGCTGATTTTTCTACCGTCAGCCAATATTAGAAAAGCCTTATTACCACCAGGCTCTACGTTATTTACTTTAAGTGTCTCTACTTCCACTTCAGTTTCATGATACTTTTGATTTACAAAAAGTGCAATTCCAACAGTAAGGACAAGGACTGCAGCAGCGGCAATAGCTGGAACTAAAAGCCTCTTTTTAACCTGAACAGGTCTTTCAGAACTGATCTTAGCCCAAATTTCACGTTTTGCATCTTGATAATTGGGTTCATGAAGTTCATCTTCATTTTCAGAGGCAGCCTTCAGGTACCAGCTTTCTAATAGCTCCTTTTCCTCAGGAGTACATGTTCCCTCGTTATACTTCTTTATCAGCCTTTTTGCAATCTCGTCTTCCATATACTTGAAGCGCCAAATAGTGACGCATTTAAGTTAAGACAGTTTACTCCTGCGAAGGATGTAGAAAAAATTTAAATAAAAAAACAACAGAAATTAAAAGGAGAAAAACTGCATCAAAATGATCAAACAGCCAAATTTTAAACGCAATATTTTAATGGCATTGCTAATTTGCCTTTTTACGGTCTTATCAGAGAGCTCCAGATTTGCAGCAATTTCTTTGGCGGACATATTGGCTTTACGGCTCATCTCAAAAATTTCTTTCATCTTTTTAGGCAGCATGGAGACTTCCTGCTCTATTAATGCAGAAAACAATCTTTCTCTTAAAAGATGATCAGTCACATTTTCGCTATTTTTGAGAAATGAAGTCAAAGAAGCAATATACTTTGTTTTCACCTTTTCCTTATCATACAAATTGATCACTTTATTTCTTGTGGTCGAATACAAATAGGCACTCAAGGAGTGGCTAAAATGAATCTCAGCTCCTCTATCCCATAATGATACAAATACATCCTGAACAATATCTTTTGCCAATTCATCATCACTCGTCATACGTCTGGCATGACGGTAAAGCAATCCCCAATAACGGTCATAAATTTCAGAAAAAGCCTCCCTGTCTCCCTGTTTTAAAAAGGAAGTCAATTCAGTATCATTAAGACTTTTATATAACCGCATTCTGTTTAATTACGTTAAAACTACATAATCATTTCGAACTATCCATATTGAATGCAAATCTAGCCTTACAACATTAAGCTAATATTAATTCTATAATTCAAATCTTCTAAGTATAGAAAAGACCATGATTTATGATAGCAATATGATATACATAAGCCATTCTCCTTTTATTTAGAAGGGTTTAATGCGTATTTTTGCAACTTTATATCAAATAATGGAGTTAGAAGATCAGACGCAGGGGAATCCCAAAAAAAGTATAGAAATGTTATTGATGGCCTTGGGCATCATTTTTATTGCTACCAATTTACGAGCACCAATTACATCAGTTGGTCCTGTCATCAACGAAATCACCGCCTATTTTAACTTATCAAATATACAAGCCGGACTAATCACTACGATTCCTTTAATGTCATTTGCCCTGTTATCAGGATTTGCACCAGGCATTTCCAATAAAATCGGCATGGAAAAACTCCTTTTATTCTCCTTAATACTTTTAACATCAGGTTTATTAATCAGAATAACCGGACAGGTTTACTTTCTTTTCATTGGTGCAGCTATGGTTGGTGCAGCCATTACAGTTGGTAATGTGATTATGCCAGCAGTGATCAAGAAAGAATTCCCTAATCATACTGGAATTATGACCGGAATTTATGCGGTATCAATGAACCTGACCTCGGCCATGGCTGCAGGATTTAGTATTGCAATAGGAACAGCTACAGGCTGGGGATGGAAAGGGTCGATTGGTGTGTGGGCCATAGTTGCTGTTCTCTCTCTTTTAGTATGGTTTCCTCAGGTTTTAAAACGCAAACGACAAGTTGAGACTCCGGTTAAAGCTTCATTTAAATCTATGTTTAAGTCCAGACTTGCATGGAATGTTACCATATTCATGGGATTACAATCTTTGCTTTTCTATTGTATCGCTGCCTGGCTGCCTGCGGTATTGCAAGACTGGGGAATGTCTAAAGAAGATGCAGGCTGGGTACTTTCTTACGTTCAACTAGCTCAACTACCGATTACCTTCGTAGGCCCTGTTATTGTAAGCAGAATGAAAAATCAAGGCATATTGGTATGGATTACAGGTTTGCTCATGTTGGCAGGCATTTTATTGATCATCATTTTTAAAAGTGAGTTCATTATACTTGCCACTATCCTAATCGGAGTTGCTGGTGGATTAGCCTTCGGCTTAGCCATGATGTTCTTTGTATTAAGAACTAAAAATCCGGCTATGGCTGCTAGTTTATCTGGTATGGCACAATCTTTCGGTTATCTGATCGCAGCAGCTGGGCCTCCGGCATTTGGATTGATTTACGACTTCACCGGCAACTGGATCTACTCATTCTACTTACTGATTATAGGTGTTGCAGTACTTATTTACTCCGGTCTAAATGCTTCCAAAAACAAATTTGTTGAACAATAAGTAATACAGCGAAATCCCGATGGATCAAGCAGAATCTTTAGCTTGTCGTGCCTCCCTGGTTTTCTTCTTCATTTGATAGATCTTAATCCAGACCGTAATTAAGGCCAATAATCCGTACACGCCAACTAACACACACATATGTATGATTGAAGGTAGTACATCGGCCAATGAACCATGCTGAAAAAGCATCACTTTGTGTGCATTTAAAAATGGAGTAAGCGGTAATATAGATGATAGCCACTGTACCCCTATTGGCATAGCTTCTAATGGCCAGGAATATCCACCTATAATAAAAGCAGGTGTAGCCAGGAGCATCAATACTTGTGTAGCTTTCAAAGCACTAGGTAATAATGCACTGATAAATACACCTAAAAAGGTTGTAGCCATAATAAATAACCCCGTAGTAACTGCATAATTTAACAGCGGACTAGGTATTGGTGCTCTGAAAATATGGTGAAAAGCATAGTAGATAGCTAATATGAATACGCTTAAAATCCAAAATGGAAGAACCTTAATTAAAATAGCTGAAAATGCTGATCCTGATCGCCCAAGGAATTCTGTTTCCAGTGTCTTATTTTCATACTCCCTGGCAAAACTCACTGCTAGTCCCAATAGCAATACCTGCTGCAATACCACAGCCAGTACGCCAGGCCACATATAAGTAAAATAGTTACCTGTTTCGTTATACAAGCGGATATAGTTGACTTTAAATGGCTCATACTGCATAGCAGCCTGTTCTGAACTCATCCCTTTTTTCTTCAAACCTTGCATATTGATTCCTGCACTGAAAGTACCCAATGTGGTTTGTACACCCTGAGAGGCCATATTTGCGGTTAGCAGGTTAGTAGTATTGATATAGGTATTTAATTCCGGATAGCGCTTCTGCAATACCGAAGCTTCAAACCTTTCAGGAATAACAACCGCTACAACAGCATTCATTTGTCGCATTGCTTTACTTGTACCTACATTCTCTTTTCTAACACTTACTACCTGTAGCTTTTCGTTTTCACCAAGCATATCAATCAGCTGATTGCTTAAGGGCGTATTGTCCAGATCTACTACCAATATAGGTAAATGTTCTACTTTTCCCTTTTGGTAAACAAAACCAAAAAGCAAAGCGTAAACAATTGGAGCTAATAGAAATACAGAACGTAATGTGCTATCGGCAAAAAACAATCCGAATTCTCTTTTTATCAATGCAAAGAAGTTCTTCATCATTTATAATCCCTCCTTACAGTATAATTGTAGCATTCACCAATAATTTTTCAGCTGCATTCATATCATCCGGTATAATTTTCACTTCATATACCGCTTCCTCAATCTCATAACTAGGATAAGCTGCCGTAACATCTGCATAACGGGTTAGCTGCTTCACTGTCTGAATTTTACCTTTTAATTTTTCTTTATTATAAAGCACATTCACTTCAATATTCTCCCCTTTTTTAAAGTTGCCGATTTTACTTTCGGGAATGGTGAACCTGAAATAAGTGGTATTAGGCAAATAACCATTAAATAAAGGAAATCCTGCGGTAGCCAACTCTCCCACTCTTAAACTGATTGTTTCCACCTGCATGTCATTCGTTGCAATAATATATTTCTCAGACAAAGCTACTTCCACCTCCTGCAATACACCCAAAGCTTGTTCCGCTTGTCCCTGGGCAGCAGTACGGGTTTCCGGACGAATTCCATTTACAGCTTCGTTATACTCTGCATTTACAGCCGTAAGTTGTGCTTTAGCTCCGTTATATTTTGCCAGGGCTTCATCAAATGCCTGCGGGGTCATCATACTATCAGCAAACATGGCCTTAGCTCTGCTGAAAGATTTCTCTGCAAATTTAAACTGTTCGGTGATGCCCATTTTCTTTGCCCCTAACTGAGTCAGCTGGTTGGCTGTAGCCCCGTGCTTGGCCATATCGCGCTGTGCCCCGGCAGCTTTTACTGCTCCTTTGGCTTGTGAGAGTTTCGCATTTACCTCAGGTACATCAAGCATTGCTAAAGTATCACCGCGCTTCACAAAATCTCCTTCTTTAATATAAACCTTTAAAATACGACCTGTTACCTTTGGTGCAAATGCCAGCGTTTCGCGTTTAATTTTACCTTCGGTAATCCTTTCAGGCTTGGAACAGGCAGAGGTAGCCAGAATAAGGATAAATAATACGCTTTTAGATAAAGTATTCATCATAGTTTCTAATTTATTGGATGGAAGTACGGCTCAGACTACCTGTAGCTTTTAATAATTCTATTGCGTTTCTACGTTGATTAAAGACAGCCTGATAATAATCCAGTGAAGCAGTTTGATAATCACTTTCTGCTCCAATTAGGTCAGCTGCTTTGATCAGGCCGGTTTTAAATTCTTTTCCTGCTTGTGTAAGAGCATTTTCTGCTATTTTCATCTGCTTTTCTTTCACTACCAGCTCCATATTCGAATTGTTATAATCCGTACGGCTTTTGATGAGGTTCAGCTTTAGCTTTTCTTCAGCTTCTGCTTTTTCATTCTCCGCCTTCTTTACCTCTATTTTAGCTTGCTGTACTTCACGTTTACCTTTGTTACCATCAAAAATGTCCCATTTAAAGCCTACACCTACCGTAAAATTAGGTACCACTTCTATCTTATTCGTATGACTACTAAAGCGACCTATTACAGGTAAATCGTGCTTGCCTTTCATATCAATGTCAAATAGATTTAAATAACCTACAGATGCAGCAGCCTGTATTTTAGGTATCCACCAGGTTTGCGCGGCTTTTACCTGAAAGCCATGAGCAATTATAGATTCCGAAAGTGCTGTAAGCTCTGGCCGGTTTTCAATTCGTTGCTCTTCAGCTTTATTTAAAAGTGGAGAAAGTTCATTATCAATTCGGTCCAGTCTTGTCAAATCTATCCCGGTTAATGTTTCCAATTGGTGTAATAAAAGATTCCTTTTCCCTTCGTATTCTTGTATTTTAGATTCCAGCGTAACTTGTGCCAGTTCTACTTTCTGATGTTCGTATTTTGTAATCAGACCATAGCCCAATGCTTTATCAGCTGTTTTTTTATTGATTTCGTAACGGTCACGACTTTTATCGAGTAATGTTTTTACCTGTTTCAGTAAGGCAATTTGATCGTAAGCTTTTGATATTTCTGAAATAATCTGCTGGCGATCTTTCTCCAACATAGCTGTCTGTGCCCTGTTTTTTGCATCTACTGCACTTTTCAAAGCCCCTACTTTTCCTCCGGCATACAATATGCTGGTTAAACCCAAATCTGTCTTCAGCAGATTGGCCGTAGAATTTACACCACCATTGATTTGAGGGATATCAATTAATCCCAGAAAGGATGTCCCTGGTAATTCTAAATTAATTCCATTAGCCAGATAAGCATATTTACCAGATAACTCTGCATGAGGGAGAAATACTTCTCCTAGTTTTTTCCTGTCGATTTTAACAGATTCTATATCCAGCCGTTTATTGGCCAGCATATGATCTTTGTTTAAAGCACTATCAATTAGTTCTGTTAAACCGGGAGCTACAGGTTGCTGTGCATACAAGAGTATCGGAAACAAACCAATCAGGAGTACAAAAATGTGTTTTAAAATAGCATTCATACACAATGATTTTACGAATAACAAAGATCTGGTTAATTAAGTTCTTTGCGTTTGATATTAATCAAAAAGTAGTTTATTTCCGGGCTCTGATTCTGCTTAATGTTTCCTGGGTAATCCCCAAATATGAAGCAATGGTTCCTAATGATGCTCTTCTGATAATGCTGGGCTGATTCTCCATCAAAGTATCATATCTTTCTTGTGCACTTTGAAACTGAAGTGCTGCAATTCGCTCCCCTGCCTTTAATAAAAAGGCCCTCAAAGTTTTATTTTCTAATCGCTGCATAACCGGATGATCAATAAGCATCTGGTTAAAATCTGAGAAAGTGATGGCATAAAGTATGCCTTCTTCCATCATCTCCATATGATATTTAGAAGGCGTTTGGGTAAAGAAACTATCTGGAACAGTAATGAAATCGCCTTCGGTATAATAACCATATGTAATATCTTTACCCGCATCATTGTGATAAAACATCCTGACTAAACCCTTTTCTATAAAGTATAGGTCTTTAGCCACTTTTCCAGCCTCGTGTAAACATTCAGATTTGATGCAGTCGCGCTTTACAAACTGCTTTTGAATAGCAGTTTTGATTTCTTTAGTGACAGGAATGATTCCCGCAATTTCAGTTAGTAGGAGCATAATTTAAACAGGTAGATTAAAACATCTGTGAATCTTACTACCAAGATAACAAAAAATCGCAATCGTTTTTTACGTAGTTTTGCACCAAACATTTTCAAATACTTATGTCTTTTACCTCCCTGGGTTTATCAGCAGTTCTATTAAAAACACTGGCAGATCAAAATTTCACAGATCCAACTCCTATTCAACAAAGTGCTGTACCTGCAATATTAAATAAAAATGACGTTTTAGGTATCGCCCAAACTGGTTCTGGAAAAACTGCCAGCTATGTTTTACCGCTTTTAATGAATTTGCAACAAACTGCTGGACCAAAAAATCGCCACGCAAATGTATTGGTACTGGTACCTACACGTGAGCTAGCGGAACAGGTAAAAGTTGTTTTTCATACTTTCAGCAAAGGACTTCCGCAACCTGTTAAAACTTTAGCTGTATATGGTGGGGTTTCTATCAACCCGCAAATGATGGGGATGCAGGGAATAAATGTATTGGTTGCCACTCCCGGAAGGTTATTAGAATTGGTAGATAACAATGCGGTACACCTATCTGCTATAGAAACACTGGTATTGGACGAAGCTGATAAAATGCTTAACCTGGGTTTTAAAGAAGAACTAGATAAAATCATTGCACTATTACCTATAAAACGTCAAAATATCTTGTTTTCGGCTACATTGAGTAATGATCTTCAAAACATCAACCAAATCCTCCTCAATGAGCCTATTGTCATTAAAATCGAAGCTGAAGAAGAATCGCTGGATAGGATTACACAAGTGGCTTATATTGTTTCTAATGAAAAGAAAGGACCTTTTTTACGCCACTTGATTAAACAACAGAAGATGAAACAGGTATTGGTATTTGCATCTTCTGTTCACCTTGTAGAGGCTATTGTAAATAAGCTCAATAAAAACAACATTGACGCCAGACCTATCCATAGTAAAAAGAGTCAGGGCAACAGATCTGACACCTTATCACTATTTAAATTAGGCAGAATCAAAGTGCTGGTTGCTACAGATTTAATGGCCAGAGGTATTGATATTGATGCCCTCCCTTATGTAATTAATTACGACTTACCAAGATCTCCAAAAGACTATGTGCACCGTATTGGAAGAACTGGTCGTGCAGGTAATGATGGCAATGCAATCTCATTAGTAAGTCAGACAGAACTACACCATTTTGAAGTGATTCAGAAAAAAATGGGCAAACAGGTTGAACTGATCGACAGCGAATCCATAAAATAACACCGGTTTCTGCATATCGCTAAAAATTAAAGGTCCAGTGTCTGTGAGGAGGCATTCGGCGGGGTTGCGACCAAAGGAAGCTTCGCCGGCGCAGCCTACGAACAGATACTGGACCTTTAATTTAATTTTAAACAGCTTGCTATATAAGCAAAAAGCATATTACTTTTTGTACGATACAAGGTACTGAATACCTTTCTCTAACTTAATCTCATATGTTCTTTTTCCTACTTCAACGGCTTCCCCACCTTTTACAACAGGCTTAGTAATACTTTTGAACCTCAACACTCCAACACCTTCATCAGCTTTAACCCTGATTTCTTTCTTGCTGCAATACAAAGAGATCTCACCTGCTGGAGTAGGTACTTTACCCTCCATCCATTCCAGACCGCCCAAAGAAGGCTCAACAACATATGTCTCATACCCAGGGGTCAATGGCTTCACACCTAAATAATACTTGCCCAACAGATAAATCGGGCTCGCACCCCAGGCATGACATAAGCTCTTGCCAAAAGGACGACCATACATGGCTAAATGCTCTACACCTTTCTTATCCGGATTGTACTCTTCCCAGAAAGAAGTTGCACCTAAATCCAACATACCTCCCCAGTAATCCTTGATCTGTTTTAACACGTACGACTGCTCTCCCATTGCACAAAGTGCTTCCAACTCATAAAAACGCATATAAGGAGTAGTGATTTTCTTAACATTATCATTCATTAATACATGTTTTTTCACACCTTCCTTTTGCGACGGACTAAAGTAATCAAAGAAAATACCGAACATATTGGCATAGCGGGTTACATTATCAGTCGGCTTGCCATTAATTCTGCTGTGAACCAAAGCATTTTTACTCTCATCCCAATACAGTTTAAAGATCTTGGCTTTCAAATCAGCAGCTAACTTTCTATACTCAGTAGCAGCCTCTTTATCTTTCGACATTTCCGCACAAAGTGCCATAGTTTCTAAACTGCGACAAAATAACAACTGCTCGAAACTTACTTCACCATCTTTACTCAGCTTATCAGCCCAATCAATAAAAATCCAGTCTCCCGGCATCCACTCTAATAAACCATCCTTATTCCTGCGATTTAAAACATAATCCATTAAACTCTTCATCCTTGGATAAATATCCTGAACAAACTTCTGATCGCCAGAATATTGATAATAGTCGTAAATACCTAAAAACCAATAAAAAGAATAATCCATAATTGTATTAATGTGAGCAGTCACAGGGTCTTTACCCCTTTGCGCCAATAAAGTCCTCTTCACTATGGGTGATTCATTAAATGAATAATAATTCATCAAATAGCTTTGGTAAGCATCGCCAGACCATACCCACCTGTCGCGCTTGATACCATCTATAAAAAACTCACGAGTGTTTAAATGGAATGTGTATTTAGAGATATCATAAATCTTATTCAATTGTTCATCAGAACTTTTAAAGCTTCCTTTTTCAGTAACCGGAGCATACTCATACAACATGCTCACTTTGTCTAACGCTACACTTCCTTCTGGTTGCACATTCACATAACGGAAAGCTTTAGACAATTCAATCAATGAATCTCTTTTCCCCTTCATATCAATTTCAAGCAAATCAAGTGTCTCACATTTATCGGCCGACAAAGCTTCTTCTCTTGATTCTCCGTAATAGATATTCAGCTTACCTTTACCCTTTAAGCCATGCAGCTTAATAAAACCAAAGGTCTCCTTACCAAAGTCGGAAATAAAGCCCTTACCTACTTTTTCTGTCTTAACAGCTGCCATTGGGGTAGTAGACAATTTAAAAGACGAAGGTCTGGACAACGGGTCTGTTAAATCCCATGAACCTGCCGATACATAAGTAGTTCCAGAATTATCGGAAGCCCTTCCGCTCTCATCAATCCACTCTTTGTCTTCGAATGTTGCCAGCCAGGTATCATCAGAAACGATGGTTTTCCCTTGTACAAAAATGGCGGGCACTTTATCCTGTCCGTATACTTTTAAACTTAGTTTATGTTTACCAGCCGGAACAGTGATCTTTTTAGGATAGCCCATAAAGGCATGTCCATCTAATTTCACATTGTATTGTCCCTCTACATACAAGTTTACTTCCTCGGCTGCTGCCAGGTTAAATTCCTTATGGAATTCTACCAAAACATAATGGCTGTCCATTTTCCAGAATGGAGGAAGGAAAGCCGCTCTTTCTGTTCTGCGATTTTGCATCTTATTGGATACCCAGATGTCTAAATCACCAGGATACCAGATCCAGGCGGCTTTATTTACTGCTGCTCCCTGTATGTTTTTTGTGGTTTGCAAGCCCTTTTTAGACTGTTGCGCCTGTGTATCGGTAAGAATAACAAAGAGCAAAACAAAAGCAACAGCTAATTTTTTTAAAGATTGTTTCATGATTATCTGCTAAAATTAATGTCCGTTAAAAAATAAGTATAAGGCAATCATGACAATTGCCAATGCGATCCAGGAAACCCAGACCCGTTTTGTTGGTTGCTCGATCGCACTTTTATCCAGTTCGTTGACCGTGTAAACTGTAGGATTGGTATCAAGAAGAGAAATCAATACTGCAATGATCATCAAGCCTGCAAAAGTGTAAAAGGATAGCATAAGGTAATGTGGCCAGAAATCATATTCACCTGGTGGAAATACCCATAAATAAGCAACCCCTACACCCAAACTGATTGCCGAACCAATGGAAAGACTAAAATTAACAGCCTTTCTTGTGGTTCTTTTCCAGAAAACTGTTAACAAGAACACAACCGATAATGGTGGTGCAATAAAACCTAATATGGATTGAAAAACGTCAAACAGATTTAAGCCTTTAATGTTATCTATGGCTAACACCACAATCACTGCTAAAACGCATCCCGCAATAACCGATATCCTCCCCATTCGTATGATTTGCTTGTTTGTAGCTTTTGGATTAATATTTTTCACATATACATCCATGGTAAATACAGTACTCAAAGAGTTTAAAGAAGAACCAATGGTACCTACCAAAACAGCAATCAGCACTACAATCACCAGCCCATTCATACCAGGAGGAAAAAGGTTAGTCACCATGGTCATATATGCCTCATTAGGATCTTTTAAATCGGGAAACAATACATAGCATAATACACCAGTGATAATGAACAAGGGTAGTGAAAGAATCTTTAACCATCCGATGAAGCTAACCCCAAGCTGACCCTGTTCCAGATTTTTCGCGCCAAGTACCGATTGTACCATAGCCTGATCTGTGCAGAAAAATGCAATTGCAGCAACAGGATAACCCAATAAAATAGCATACCATGGGTATTTAGGATCACTGGCAGGCTGGATAAGATTCCAATAATGCGAAGGTGTTTTACTGTATAAAACTTCAAGACCTCCTACTTTGTGCAAGCCTAAAATGGTTAATGCCAAGGATACTGCAATGAGCAGGATCATTTGAAAGACATTTACCTTGGCAATAGCTTTTAATCCACCAAAAAAGGTAAATAAACCTGCAAAAGCAACAAGAACTGTTACCGATTGCCACATGGGGATACCTAAAATCTGACGAACAAGAAAGCCTCCCGCAAAGAGCCCTAAGGATAACCAGGAAATCAGGATCTTAATCAAAGCATACCAGGCAAGGATGTTTTGGGTAGAGTCGCCATACCTTTTACCCATAAACTCAGGCATGGTACTTACTTTGGCAGCAAGGTATTTTGGTGCAAAGACAATAGCGAGTAAAAAGAGGAATACAAAAGCATACCAATCAAAATTTACCGCAACAATGCCGGTACTATAGCCTATACTGGCAAATGCCAGGAGCATTGATGGGCCAACATTGGTTCCCCACATATTAAACCCAATACTTGACCATCCAAGAGATTTATTAGCCAGAAAAAGGGTTTCATCATCATTTTTCTTTTTCGAGAAACTGGCTCTATAACCAATAATGATTAGAATAACCAGGTAGGCAATTACAATAAAGTAATCCAGGCCGGTTAAGCGTTCTACAATGTTTCCCATTCAGGTTTAATTAGGTTGATTGATATTTGGTTAAGCTATTAATTTTAAAGTCCGAAATCAGCTCTTGAAAGCTGGTATTCGCTTAGTACATCGTTGATTTTAACAGGCAAACCAGTCTTTAATGATCTGTCCATCGCCTGTAATAAAGCAATTGTGCCTATTCCTTCTTTTAAATCGGGATAAGCTACTGTATCATTTTCAATGCTCTCGGCAAAATATTCCAGATAGTTCTGATACTCTCCAGCATGATGGCTCTGTCCTTCAAAACGGAAGAAGTGCTTTAATTTAGCATCTCCCCATGTAATCAGCTTTTCTTCACCCGTATTGGTTGTCACAGCATAACGCAACTCATGATAATCGGCCTGACTTGCGCCTTCAGTACCCCTTAAGACACAACTCATCTCGCTTTCACGATAAGCTGGTTGTATCGGACCAGTATAGGCCCCACTTACACGCGCAATACGTCCGTCCGTCGATTTGAAGATAAAGTGCATGGTGTCTTCATTTTTCAACCCTGCCTTCTGACCATTCGCACTGATCATTCCATAGCCCATCACTTCTTCTATCTCCGGCAAATACCAGCGAATGAAGTCGACAGGATGACTTAAACCACCATAAAGCCATTTAAAAGATGCTTCTAAAGCCCATTTCTTTTCTAAAAACCAACGGTGATCGGCATTGTAATGGCATTCAACTGTGATCAAATCTCCTATGACACCCTCTGTATAATCTGCCCTCTGCCGTTTATAAGGTTCAAAGAACCTGGAGCTCTGACCAACGAATACTTTCTTGCCACTTTGCATGGAAACCTCTAACAGCTCTTTAGCTCGACCTAAATCATCAATAAAGGGTTTGGTACAAACCACATGCTTTCCGTGCAACAGCGCTTGTTTAACGTGGTCTGCATGCAAATGATCTGGAGTATATATAGCAATTACATCAATGGATGCATCATTCAGCATTTCCTGATAGCTAGTGGTATAGTGTGGGAAGTCGAACTCTTTAGCACGTTGTTTACATACTTCCTCATTAGCATCACAAATTTTTACCAACTGGTATTTATGACTTGCCAGTGCGGCAGACATGGTGCTGCGACCTTCTCCAAGCCCTAATATTCCTAATTTTAACATGTTATATTTCTAATTATTTTTTTTAAAAAATACCCAGGCCTCTCCTGGTTTGGTTCCTTCAATCCCCTCCTGGTACTTCTTCATTAGATTATTCCAATCATCAACCCTTGGATTATTCAAGCTAGTCCGCGGGTTTAATTTATCCAAATCTGCACCTTTAGGGATACTAATCACGAGCATCAGCTGCCTTCCATGCTTAAAAATCCTCAATTGCTGAAAGTCTGCATTGCAAAAGCCTTTCGCTACTTCAGGCCATTTTTCAAACTGAGTTGCATGATAATCCAGATATTCCTTCTGCATTTTTGTATCACTCACCAGATTCGTACTTAAAATGATGTTATCCCATTCTTTAACGGGCTCCTGACCGCAATGTTTCTTACGCTCAAACTTGTAAAACACATCTGTATACAATTTCACTTCTGCATCTTTAATTCTTGCTTTAATCTGTCTCATTAAGCCATTCGCTTCATTAGTAGAAGCGTAAACCAGCAAGCGATTATTCCATTGATAAATAGCCGATGCGGAAACACCTTTTTCTCTACATATCTCTACCAGTATAGACTTACTCAATTCAGCTGAAGATGCTCCTTCAAATGGAAGTATTATCTCTATTGCCAGTTCATTTCCATTTCCAGATTCAACACTATTCAATGGTTGATTATATTTATTTAACAGACTCTTTTTCAGCAAATAAATATAATCCTTTTCAAGACCAGCTTTAAGTTTAATACTGTCAGCTACTTTAGGCCCATTCCCCGACCAGACGTTGCCCGGGCCATTTGCATTCTGCATATATTTTTCAGCCGGTGTCCAATTATTTTTCACTGTAAAATACGATGAACCTTCGTCAGTATACAGGTAAAACCAATGCTCCGGATCATGAGGATATGGTGCTTTGTAAATGCTATCAATATAGTTATTGGAAATCACTGATCCGGGCTGGGCTGACAGGGTATAAATTGCCGCTGCATCATATAAGTATTTTGCATAATGATGAATTTTATTAGCAGTGATGGTATTGTTTCGCATAGCATTGATGGTCTTTGTCCATCCCCAGCCCATACTGATACCAGAATAGTTTACATCACTGATTTCATTATGAGCAATGGTGATACCCCTTACAAAACCAGCCCCTATTCCTACACAACCCCAATCTTCATTGGTTACATCTGTTATCAGGTTATTGGTAATCGTTTCATTGATACAAATCTCCCTTTCATCTTTTGGGTTATAAGGCAAATGTACCTCTGTAGCTTCGTCCGAAAATGTCCCTACCAATATTCCACTACCGCCAATATCCTTGAAAAGGTTTCCTTTAATTAGATTACCATAAGTACCTCTTTTATAATCCAGTCCGGTTGACGCATGATGCTCAAATTTACAGTGTTCAAAACCTGTATGGTGCGCATAACTGACTTCCACAGCTGCTGCCGGCCGACCAACCCATGCCTGATTCTCCAATCCGCTTTTGTCCGGTGTACCTGGTATTTTAAGTTTATAAGCATCCAGCATATACATGCCTGCCTGATGCGGAACATGTCCAAAATGAGAAGGCCTTAACCAACCTGCATGCTGAAAGGAAATACCTTTAAAGAATACATGCGAAACAGGATGATCGATAGTACCCTCCATTTTAACCAGAGTTTCCAGATATGGTGCTATCACTTTAGCTGTATTCATATTTTCGCCAGCCCTGGGCCAATAATAAACCTTACCGTTTTTCAGATCTTCATACCATTCACCCGGCTCGTCCAGAAACTGAATGGCATTAGTTAAGTAAAAAGGCGAGTTGCCAGTCTTCTCAGAAATCCATGGCGCTGGCCAGGGGTGTTCTGACTGTACACGGCTTTCGGGTTCCATAAAACTTAACTCAGCTTCGTTACCCTTAACTTTTACAGATTTTATACGCAAATTGGCGATGGCCCACCATTGCTGGATGACCATTTCCATTCCTTTAATTTCTTCAAAATTTCCTATACTTTTTAAGACCGGCAGGGGGATCTTGCAGGTTTTTGCGGGAAAATTCCAACTCAAAATACGACCCATTTTTTCGGAATTGAAATCTCTCGCCCTAATTGCCTTTTTTCCATCAACCCACAACTGCCTAAACTCTAAATAACTATTACCCAGATCAGCTACATCAGCTACCAAAAGTTTCTCTTTAATATGATTTGGCATACCGGGCATGCCTTTAGTCAGCTTTTTCCAGCCGGAAATTGAAATCCCACCACTCAACACAACCTCTGTTCCCGCAACTTTTGTGATAATAGTTGGACTCTCTGCTGTACCTGAATCTTCAGGCCTGATCACTACCGGTTCATCCAATTGGTAAAAACCATTTTCGATAATGATGTTAATCCCACCTTTTATTGCCGGGTCATTCAAACGTCTCATTTCACGAGCCTTACGTAGCGCATTATTCAAGGTCGCTACCGGCTGCGCTTTTGTACCAGCGTTGCTATCTGATCCCTTTATAGAAACATAGATATCTGCAGCATACAAGTCGGAATTATTAAATAGCAATCCCAGAACCAATGCCCATATGCATGATTTTAAAGTATTGTTCATTTTTTTAAATTATTGAAAAACAGACTTTACATAAGTAGTATTTGCAGTAAAATTCCATTTCACATTTCTTGGGTTTGTAGCATCTCTTGAGCGTTCAACAACCAGCCAACCTTTCCATCCCATATCATCTAATGTTCTTTTTACCGCCTTCATATCAATTTTAGGGTCATTCTGCAACCATACCCCATCATCATTGGTACAATGAATCTGAACAATATTCTTTTTGCCCAAAATTCTCAGCTCCTGATGTATATCACGACCATTTTTTATGGCGTTTGAAAAGTTGAAATAACTTTTAATATGTGCTGAACCTATATCTTTTAGCAATTGCAGCTCAGCCCGAGCATCCAATGCAGTTTCAATTCCTATAACCACCCCTGCCTTTTTAGCCATCTGCCCTGCAACCTTCAGTCGTTCTACAATCGCAGGCCTTAGTTCTGGGTTCTTAACTAAATCGCCCTGCACACCCAAAGGAAGAAAAGCAACCTTTACATTCATGGCCTTCATAGTAGAAATACAATCCCCAATCATCTGCTGATAAGTTGGTCTGGTAGCCAATGATTGTGCATAAAACCCTGTCATAGCCAACGAGCAAATTTCCAGGTTCAGTTCTTTGGCTTTATCCATAAACTGTTGTCTCAAAACAGGATCTGCCAGTTTGCTGTCAAATGTATCCCGGTTACCCAAACCGCCCATATCCAGCTCAATGCCATCAGCACCTATTTCTTTACTCAGTTCAAAAGCACTTAATTTCTGCCTTTTCAAAATCATCAGATCTATTACAGCAACCTTGTAACGCTGTTTTTTACCTTGTAAAGCCTGATAATCAAGTGGCATTATTTGGTTAAAAGCCTGACTATATTTATTGCTCAGCAACAATCCACCTGTAAGTAAGCCTAGTTTCCCTAAAAACGCACGTCTGTTGTCTATTTTGCTCATTTCGAAATGCTTTTGTTAAATACCTTTTCTAAATTTTCAAATCCCTTTATGGCATTTGATGGTAAGCGTTCACCTTTTTCGCCAAATACATACATGGCAGATTCCTTTTCTATGGTACATTTACTTTCATCGTATTGACCACTTTTATCCTTTACCGCAGCAGCATTTAACTTAAACTGATCTATTAAAAAATCATATAGTGCCTTGCGTTTAGAAGGACCAAAGTCATGGCCTTCCTGAGGTAAATGAACATTCTGAACCAGATCTGGCTTACCATAATAGCCATATATTTTCTTCAGGAAAGGCATGTCGTGATCTGGTACTGAAACCGTCCAGTCCTTACCATCTGACACCACCAGCTGTGGATTCGGAGCAGCCATTGCAGCGATCTCCACATTGTTAGTTCCCCCGGCACAGAGATGAATCGGCATTCCACTTTCACACGGACAACCACCATAAAATGAAGAAGATAAAGAAACTACCGGAACACTTAGTTTAATACGATCATCCATAGCAGCCATCAACACGGTATGACTTCCACCACCAGATCCACCACTGATTCCTACCCTACCCTTATCTGTTTCTTTGAGCGACATCATGTAATCCAGGATCCTGATACCTCCCAAAGTTTGTATGGTTTGCGCAAGGCTCCTCCTGTGATCTTCGGACTTAAACTGAAGTAAAGATTCGCCCCAGGCAAAGAGGTCATAGCTGACTGCCATCGCCCCCATGCGCGCAATCATCGCACAACGAATCTGTGCATCTTTACGATAACGCTGCTGCGCCCAATGTCCATCCGGGCTCAACACTACCGGAATTTTGCCTTTAATTTTTAAAGGCTTGTAAATAGAGCCGTTTATATATAATCCAGGCAATATTTCAATAGCGATATTTTCTACAGTATAACCGTCCATCACCCTTTTTGGCGTTAAAATCGGTTTTGATGATGGCTTGGGAGGTAAGGGCGACAAGCGCTGAGCTTGGTACAGCAATGGCTTTAATAATGCCTTGCGTTGTTCCCAGCTTATTTTATCATGATAAAGGGAAGACAAATGATCCAGTGTATTTTGTCCCTCCTGCACCTGCCAGCGGTAATATTCATAATCCTTTAACTTGTAAACACCTTCCTTCTCTTTATTCACTTTCATATCCAGCGGCAAAAGCACATTACTTAAGGTTTCATCTATATCAGGTCTGAATCGCCACAAGGCATAATTTACCCAACGATCCTTTACCTGATCATCGTTATACTTAATCTTTACTTTAAAACGGCTTTCTATCTCCTCTATAACCTTTTTTAATGGTAAACGGTATAAGGAGTCGGAATTTTGAATTTGCGCCATAGCAGCGCTTAAAAACAGCGAAAAACCAATGGCAAGAAAAAAAGTATATCGTCTCATCGGACTGCTCCTCGTTTTAAATGTTATTCCTCGTTTTTAAAATCTGTAAGTACTGGTGCTTTATATCCTTTTACTACTGGCCATGTACCATTTACAATCTTTTTAAGCTTTAATTTCGATGGATCTACTACTACATGCTTGATTTTCTGTCTTCTCCAGGTATAAATGAAATGCAACATTCCATCTGATGTTTGTATCACTGCCGGATAAGAATACTGGCTAATTGGTGAATCTTCCAAAATTAAAGCCGCATACCACTGCTTGCCATCTTTGGAAATCGATACGTTTAAAGGCGTTCTTGGGCCTTTGGCCAAATCGCCCGGAGGCAATACATGATTGTAAACCAATACATGGCGACCATCTTTCATGGTCACAGCATCTGTCCCGGAGTTGTTATTCGGTAAATTGGTTTTAGCTAAGGGCGACCAGGTTTCGCCATTATCTGCAGACCAGGATTCAACAAGCGCTCTGTTCTTACTTCTGGCCAATATCTGTAGCTTACCTTTTCCATGATCTAAAATGCTTGGTTGTATAGCATCTAGCCCACCACCAGCTATAGGCCCCACTGTGCGCCAGTTCTGACCATTGTCTTTCGTTACTTCAAAATGGACTTTCCAACCATTACCTTCAGTGCTTGATGGATTAAACAGATTACCGTTGCTCAATAAAACCGGCTTGTTTTTAACAGGACCGATATAACCTTCAGGTAATTTCTTAGCGTCAGACCAGGTAATCCCTCCATCCTTGGAAGTTTTCATTAATCCCCACCATTCAGAAGGCTTAGGTCCTATTTTATAAAAAAGTATTAAATCGCCACCTGGTACCTGGTATAAAACAGGATTCCATGTAGGTAATCTTAAACTATCATTTTGTATGCCGTTGGCAACAGAAACTGGTGCTAACCAGGTACCGTTTACCTGTCTGCTGATGTAAATCTCTACATCAGGATGGCGTTCTCTGGTACCACCAAAATAAGCTGCTACTAAACCTGTTGGGGTTTCGGCAATGGTTGCAGAATGACAGGACGGAAATCCTGCCTTTTCATATAAAAATTCATCTGTTATTATTCCTGAACGCCATTTTTGCGATTGAGCAGAAACGTTCAACGTTAATAAGGCAATCAAAATAGTTAGTATATATATTTTTTTGTTCATCATCTTCCTTTTATAGTTCAGCTACAAATGAATAATTACCAGATCCAAGTTCAAATACCGCTCTGTTGTCTTCCATTTGTATAAATTTTACAATCTTATTTCCAGTTTCTTTTACCTGCTTAGCAGATTTAGCAGGGATGCTAATCCTCGCTGTGGTATTCGCAGGAATAGTAATTTCCCATTTAAAATCCTTTGCCGACTTCTTCCAATTGCTTTTAATCAGGCCATGAACAGAATTGTATGATGCATTTACAGCATCCAATCCCTTAATCATTTCAGGCTTCATTATAATTTCTTTATATCCGGGCTCTGCGGCTTTAATTCCTGCAAGGCTTTCATAATACCAGATCAGCAAATCACCCAGCATCATCACATGGTTCTGCGAATTCATTTTAGGAGCAGCAGTGTTCCCATTCCATAATTCCCAAATCGCGGTTGCACCGTTTTCAATCATATAACCCCATGAAGGATATGTCTTTTGCGAAGCAATCTGGTAAGCAAGATCAGCCCGGCCATTTTCAGTAAGTGTACGCATCAGGAATTGAGTACCGATTACTCCTGTACTTAAATGTCCTTTATTCTTCTCTACAATGATATATTCAATCTGCTTCAATACTTTAGCTTTTTCAGCATCATCCGCCAATCCAAAGTAAACAGGAAGCAGATTATCTGTTAATTTATTATCACCATAGTATCCCTGAGCATTATAAAACTTACGATTAAAAGCCTTTTTTAAATCTGAAGCGAGTGCTGTATACCCTGCACTATCTCCTCCATTTCCAGTTAAGGTGCTGTAACGGATCATCATGGTTGTCAGATGATAGTAGTAAGCTGAAGCAATTAATGCACTAGGATGCTTTTGGTCTGCTATTACACCTTTACCATCTTCTGCAGTCACAGGTGGCGCACACCAGTCACCATAACTATCCTTGGTTATAATCCCCTCAGCATTCATATACCTGCCTTTCATATAAGCCATCCATTTTTTTACTGCCGGATAGTTTTCCTGCAATACCGCTAAATCACCTGTTTGCTTGTACAGCATGTCAGAAACCATCAGTAAAGTAGCTGGCCAGCTCACATTATCGCTATAATACCTCCAAAATGCAGGAGCCACATCAGGAATTGCTCCATCATCTTTTTGGGCATAACGAATATCTTGCAGCCATTTCTTATACATGGCTGTGTTATCAAATAAAAAACTTTCGCTGTAAGCACCAACAGTTCTATCCCCTAACCATGGTTGGCGCTCATTACGTTGCGGACAATCAACTGGCATCCCTTTATAATTGGATGCTATCCCCCACCATGAGTTTTTAAAAATTTGGTTCAGTAATGCGTTAGATGATTCAAAAGTTCCCACAGTCTTCATGTCATCATAAACAAGGCAGCCTGTAAAATCACTTTTCTGTGGAATACCTGGATAACCATTCAGCTCCACATACCTGAAACCCTGGTAAGAAAACCTTGGGGCCCAGGTTTCTAAACCTTCACCTTTAAGAATATAAGTATCTGTAGCTTTGGCATCACGCAGATTTGTTCTGAACAACTCACCATTTGGTTCCAGCGACTCTGCAAACCTTAACGATACTTTTGTTCCGGCCTGTCCTTTTACATTAAACTTTACCCATCCCGCAAAATTCTGTCCGAAATCAATGATATATTTACCATTCCCTCGTTTGGTTATTGATACAGGAGCAATGTTTTTCATCACTTTCATGTGTTCATTCAGCTGTGCCTGGTAAGTACCTCCCGGTTCCTGCACATACTCTGCCGTTAACCATTTATCTTCCTTATATCCTGGTTCAGCCCAGCCTTTAAGTTCCTTACGGGCGTCATAAAATTCGCCGTCGTATTCGTTATTGGCCAAAATTGGTCCATCTGCAGTTCCTTTCCAGCTGTGATCGGTTTTTATAGATGATGTGGAGCCATCGGTATATTTAATAACCACCTGCAGTAATAATTTAGGGAAACCAAATGTCTTAACTTTATAAGGTTTAGCCTGTCGCATGGCAAAAAAACGCCCATTCCCTAATACCACACCAATTGCATGCTTACCTTTCTTAAGGTGTTCCGTAATATCTAAAGTATTGTAATTTATATTTTTAGTATAATCTGTTGGTGCAGGAGCCAACACCTGGTCACCTATTTTCTTACCGTCAACATATAGTTCATAAAGCCCCATGCCCATAATGTAGGCCGTTGCCGATGCTACCGTTTTTTCTGTGGTAAATTCTTTTCTGAAATAGCGGGCGGATAAACGACCTTCAACTTGACTATCCCATGGAAAAAAGCGGTCGAAACCAATCCAACGTCCTTCCCAATCTTTGTAGTTCAGTAAACCCATTGACCATGAAGCAGGTTTACTCCATTCTGTTTTACCCTGGGTTGTCGATACTTTAACTTTCCAATAGTATTTAGTT
This sequence comes from Pedobacter sp., assembly GCF_041645105.1. Lineage (GTDB taxonomy): Bacteria > Bacteroidota > Bacteroidia > Sphingobacteriales > Sphingobacteriaceae > Pedobacter. Next base: position 461,035 of record NZ_JBAZQQ010000005.1, on the reverse strand, counting down.
TTACTCTTTAATACCTGCCCTGCGTATGTGTTATAAAGTGACATGGAAGAGTTGACCAAACCCGAATTCCAGATATCAGCATCCTTTTCTGTCAATTTATCTATTGAAGAGGCGACCAAAATATGATAAGCAGTTTGTTTTACATCATGCTGAGCAGAATGAATCTCCCAGCTTAGCCCTGGCTTTAACACATCAATTCCTACAGGCTCCTGCAATAACTCGCAACGCAGGTTTTGCAATGATACCTGCGCAAAAGCACAACTGAGACTAAACGTCAGAAAAACTGAAAGAATAACACATCGTTTAAGCATGATTTGGCGCAGCTTTATCTATAAAATATTTATATATGAATACTTTATTCATATAAATATAAACATTAATTTGAATTACTTGTTGAAAAATCAAAGTACAGTGTCATATCCAATGCTCTTGCAGGTTCTTTCTCATAATCGTAAAAGATATTCTGCATCGACATAGGCCCTGTTCTGTCCTTTCTTTGTGTTTTTGTACCTATTCCAGGAATCCCATGCATAAATGAAATATCACCCGATGGAAAATGAGGCTCATAATTGTGCCATTGATCGGTTTTCCAGGCCGCACTAAAAAGCCTTAAAAAGATATCCTCATTCTCTGTAATCACTGTAAAAGGTTGGTCTTTGGTAATAAATTTGCACCAATACATATTTGAATGATAGCCTTTAAACTCCGGATATACCCAGGATTCTCCAGTTTCAGTATTGTTATAATCCTTTTTCCATATACCAAACTCATTGCCTTTCATACGGTTTTTCCATACTCTGTGCGGTCCGCGCCCCATATATTCCACTCCTTTGATCTGATCTTCGGGAAAAGAAAAGTTTATCCCAATAAAGTTGGTCAGGTATTCAGCAGGAAAGTACTTCACGTTTAACTTTAACATCCCAGATGGATAAATGGTCCACTGTAAAGTGTTATAGGCTTCTTTTCTATCAAATGATGATTCGATAACAAGGTTCTTTCCTTCCATACGGTGTGTGATGTTCCTGAAATTTGTTGCACCTTGCTGTATGATCGGTCCATTGCTAAAAGGAATAATACCCTTTTCGTTTTTTACTTCCCGAAGAACACCAGTTTTCTTACTGAAACTTACAGTAATGCCATTGACGGTCGTCACATACAAAGAGTCCTTCTCCTGAATTTTTACAGCCGACACACCCTCTTTTTTAACGAGCGCTAAAGCTTCTTTATTAGGAAGCGTAATCGGGAAACTCCAGGTATATAATTCTTTACCATGAAAATCAGTTGCTTTAATATACAAAACATCAAAAGCAGTCCAGTTTGCAGGCAAAGCAACATTTAACTTACCCTTTTCCAGTGGTTTAATATCGGGTGCCAACGCTTTTCCTTTAAGCGTTTCCTTAGTTTTAAAGTTAGTTAGTTTCCAGTCGAACGTGCAGGCATTTAAGTTCGCAAAGTGATATCGGTTCTCTATATTGAATACACCATCAAAGCCAGGTGTCATTTCACGGCGCTCAAAAAACACTGGACTCCATATTTCTTTAATAGCAAAATAGCTTCCTTCTTTTTCGTGATAAGGACCAACAATTCCATCCGCTCCGCGACTACCGTCTGCATCTATGATGTTATTCTTATCGGTTCTTACTACACCCTGATCAGCAAAATCCCATAAAAAACCACCGGCAGATAAAGGATTCGACAACATATCATTCCAATAGTCTTCTAGTCCAGCACCATGTCCACCATCAAACATACCATGTAAAAACTCGGTAGGCATTACAATGCTATGTCCGTGTCTGTAATTACCAATACCATAATTATACTCACGATAATGTTGTGTATCAAAGCCATTAAAATCTTCCCAGGGATGAATTACATGACGTTTCTGAATATCTAACTGTGCAAATAAAGGATCAAGATCACGATTATGCCCGCCTTCGTTTCCATTTGCCCAGATGACAATAGATGGATGATTCACATTATGGCTCATCATTTCTTTAAGCAATTTGGTTCCTGTTTGTGTATCATAATGACCATGCCAACCCGCTAATTCATCCATCACATACAAACCAAGTGAATCACATACATCAAGGAAATGGCCATCTGGCGGGTAATGCGACATACGTACCGCATTCATATTCATTGCTTTTATCAATTCAACATCTTCAATACTGTTCTTTTTACTTAAAGTTCTTCCTGATGCCGGACGGAATGAATGCCTGTTTACACCTTTGAACTTAATTTTAACTCCGTTTACAAAGATTCCATCCCTTGGTTTTACAACTATAGTTCTGAAACCAATCTTTTTAGATAGGGTGTGAACTACTTTGTTTTTATGATATAAAGTAAAAGTTGCAGTATAAAGGTTCGGAAACTCTGACGACCATAATTCTGGCGTTGAGAACGTTCCTGAAATATTCATTAATGCTGATCCATTTTTATTTGAAGCAGTTTTATTCAGATCAGCACTTAATGCTGCTCCATATTTCTTACCATCAGCGGCATACAACTGAACCGTTAATTTATCTGCATTACCTTTTACAAAAGCTTCTGCTTTAAATTGTCCATCTGCCTTTGCGTCAATAGCCACTCTATCTATATGGGACACTGGTAAAGCTTCTAAAAAGACTGGTCTGAATATCCCTCCAAAAATCCAAAAATCTGCTTTACGCTCTGCTTCATTTACAGATTGGTTGGCAGAGTGTTTAGAAACCTTCGCTTCAAGCAAGTTATCTGTGCCATATTTTAACAAGTTGGTTATATCGTAGCGGAACACATAAAATGCCCCCTGATGTATCGGTCCTGCCGATTTACCATTGATCTTCACTTCCGTGTCAGTCATCGATCCTTCAAATACGATATTTATCTTTTTGCCCTTCCAGCCGTTCGGAACTTTGAATTTATATTTATATAAGCCTTGCTCTTTACCCCTTACGCTGTCTTTCGCAAAACCATAGTCGTATTTACCAAAACCTTGCAGTTCCCAGTTTGAAGGTACAGCAATGGTAGACCATTTACCGGAATTCATCCCTCCCGTACTAAAGAAATCCCATTTTACAGTATTGTCGTTTCCTGTCCCCGACAGGTAGTAATGCTCCGTCTGTTGTGCATAAACGGTGCTAAAAAGTATCAGCAAAATAAAAGAAAGGATCGATCTAAGCTTCATAAATAAGGGATCTTATATAGGTTTAAATTGTGTTGTTAATGGATTATCTGTTCTAAAAGGCAATGCTGGCAAACCATCTTTATTGTAAAGATTTGGTCGCATGGCTTCATTCCATCCAAAGCGAACAGCTACAGGCTTTTTTAACCCTTTGACAGATACGATGATTTTATTGTCTTTAATAATCGCTTCAGCGGGAAAGAATTTCCCATCTTTAGCGGCCATACTGAAACAATCCAAAGGTTTACCATCTATACTGATCAGGCCTTTTCCTATATGTTCAAATTCGAGTTTGGCGGTATTCCCTTTAAATTTTACAGATTTATAAATAGGTCCGGACCAGGTTAATTGCTGATTAAAATCCTTGGCTAAAGCCCATAATGCCAGTCTTCTTCCTATCTCCCATTTATAATTGGGATGTAGGTCATCCGGATAATCGTTCAGGTCCGTCGTCACAACCATACCCGTATTTGGCATTCTCAGCAACTGCGCCTGTGCTTCCCAGAACTCAGGCTCTGTATATTCATCCAAGGCTATTTTACCTTTAGAAGTAGAGTAATTAAACGGTGCGATTTGCACATAGTAGAATGGCATATCTTTATCCTTCCAGGCAGTTCTCCAGCTATTGATCAACGCTTTCATTTTATAGCTATAGCTGATGTTTTCTTTTAAAAAGCAATTGGTTTCTCCCTGATACCATAAAAAACCACGCAGAGCGAAAGGAGTTAATGGTTCAATCATGGGGGTATAAAACTTACCAGGGTCATTTCCTACCTTTTGACCAGAGAAATAACCGGTCTCCAGACTTTCCCTTGGAATCCAGGGCTCTATTGCGCTACCACTTACAGCAGAAGAAATCATTCCGACAGGGATATTCAACTTCTTCTGAAGTTCCTTTGCAAAAAAGTACCCCGCTGCCGAAAAGTTCTTTAATGCAGAATCCTGAGCTATATTCCAGCTTTTATGTAAGGAATCTGGCTTGCTCAATTGCTTTCTGTTCACCAGGAAAATACGAATCTGTGGATTATTGGCTTTCTTTAATTCATCAACCGGATATCCTAGTTTTTCATTCAGTGGCTTTTTTACCCTTTCGAGCTTACGCATTGCGTATTCCATATTTGATTGTCCGGAACACAACCATACCTCTCCAACCAAAATATTATCAAGAACAATAGTATTTGAACCTTTAATAGTCATTGTTGAAGGAACAGCAGAAGTTTTCAGCGCTGACAAAACCACAATCCATTTACCATTTGCATCGGTTATGGTTTCTTTAACCTGGCCTGCGAAACTTACAGTAACAACTTCACCAACAGCAGCAAAACCCCATATGTTTAAAGGTTTATCGCGCTGCAAAACCATATTACTGGATAAAATCTGGGGTAAAAGTATTTTCGCATCAGCAGAAACAGCAGTCATGATCAATAGCATCAACAAGAAATAACCTTTTAGACCCTTCATCTCTTTATTTTATCAATTCAGTCTTTAATGATTTAATGTAATACACAGCCTCTGCAACGGGCGTTCCCGGATCTTTCAGATCATAATCCTGATCTGTAGGGGTGTCTACATCCGGAAAACGACGCACATCACCTGTTCTGAATGTTACCTTTTCGAAACTCAGGACCGGTTCAAACATCAAGCGGGCACCTTTACTTTCTCCATTTATAAAAACATTTAACATCCGTTTATCCATATCTAACTCTACGCGGATGTTATAAGTTTTCCCAGCCTCATATTTCATGATTCCTGAATTCCTATACCCAACTTTAGCACTTAATTCGCCATTAGCATCGAATATCAATCTTGAAGCTGCAGTTCCTTTTGCATCCTGAAACTCTACCTGCAACGAACCTGTATTGTTTTGAGCAGGAGTAACAGTGAATTCCACATTTACTTTTCTACCTTTCGGCATCATTCTTTCTGCCTTAGCATAGTCGTATGGATCTTTATCTCTTAGCGTAAGTGCTTTGGTTCCATCAGCTGCTTTTTCAATTTTAACTGTTGCCCAAAGCGGACTAAATGTATTCCAGAACTTCAATTCTTGTCCGTCCGGAAGCGTATTAAATGTTTCATTTACCGGACCTGGTGCTACAGAAATCACAGGCACAGGCACTTTAGCGATCCAGATATCTTCCTTGTTCATACTATAAGTTAGCCACATATTGCCGTCGGCCGGTTTACCATTACCTTCAATTATTCCTCGGATATATTGTGGGCCGTATGATTTATAATTACCACCATAACGCATTTGCGAAATTTCCCCGTTCACTAACAAAAGGTTTTTATAATTCAAACCATCTTCACTTGTAGAAAGAGCCAAAGGCCAACGAAATTCTGAGGGATTGTAAACGGTTGCAAAACGACCATCTGAAGTACGTTGTCCCCATATTTTCGCATTGCTATTCACTACTCCCGGCGCTCTTAATGGCGTATACTGCCATGTTTTTGCCCCATCATTACTCACAGATGTTAAAGCATGTTTCCACAAACCCACAACTTTTCCGTTTGGCAGATGATAATAACTAAATGCCTTTACAGGTCTGTGGAATGGAATTAAAGGATCATTACGATCTGCTTCTTCTACCATTTGTTGCATCATCAATGGATTCGCCAGGATCTCCTTACAAGCTGTCAGCAATCCTTTATCCTTACTTTTTGTATATAGCGGATAAAGCGTGTGTTTCATATCCCAGGTAGAGTTGGGCCTCAATAAGTAGATTGGCCCATAGGTACCATCTTTTTTAATTTCACGGATCACCCTGCCAATTCCTTTTCCATCGTTAGGATCGTCCTTTTTATCCATTGCAATACCATAATAAGCCAATGCGAAAAGTCGATCGGCTTTAGAAACATAAAAGCCAACACGCTGATGCATAATTGCATATAAATCCTTTGCGGCACCTTCAACTCCTTCTTTTTTCCATCCGTCAGGGATTTTATAAGGGGGAAAAATAATATCTGGTTTAGACCAATTGTACCCGTCCTTAGAGGTTTGCAACAGAGTTCTGCTCGGCGGGATATGCTCTCCTACCGGATCACTTAAAAATTCCACGTAAAAAGTATTGTTCCAATAAGCCAGCATCGGTGCATGGTTATAGGTCCAGTCTAAACCGTCAGATAATTCAGGATGTTCACGATTTGCTCTTAATGTCTGGATATTATGTACGCCAATTGCAGGCACAAGCTGACCATGATGATAATCGGTATTTGAGATTGTTGTACCGGTATAACGTAAGGTGTCTTGTGCTTGTGAAACCTGTGCTGTTACAAACAGCATTGAGGCCAGCCATATTTTATTGTATATCTTCATTATTAATTCTGTTTGTTGCCATCCTGACGAAGGCCTTTAATCACTTTTCTATCTACAGGTACTATGGTTCCATGTTTATGTCCTTCAGGGATTACAGTTTCTGAAGAAACATCTTTGAAACTCTTAAAGTCATTTGTTCTTATAGCTGCATATCTTTTTTCGCCGTAGGCATCATAATAAATCAGCCAGTCTTTACCTATTTTAACTACCGAAGGGCCTTCTGTAAGTAAACCACTAAAAGGCTCAGAGATTCCATTATAAGGTCCTAAAGCCTGTTTGCTAAAAGCGACCTTCAAATTCCTGGCTGGACGTGTATTGTCTTTCAATACCAAGACATAATCATCCTTAGCTTTCTTTACGATTACCGCATCAATGACACTATATCCTGGTTCCAGAAATAGTTTTGCTTCAGAGAAAGTCTTAAAATCTTTAGTAGTTACTGAGTACATCCTGTGGTTGTTATCTTCAGCTTCAATACCTTTTGCAAAACGATGTGGGATGGTTGATGCCCAGATAATGATATACTCTTTCTTCACATCATCATAAAATAACTCAGGTGCCCATACATTTACGGTTGTTGGCTCATTCTTCAGTACAGGAATAAACTGCTGCTCAGACCAATTGATCAAATCTTTGGAACTCGCATACCCAAATCCCCTGTCTCCCTTCCAACCGCAAGTCCACACCAAATGAAAAACACCATCTGGACCTTGCACCATTGATGGGTCCCGCATGATCTTTTCTTTACCGATCTCCGGCTTCAAAAAAATTTTGTTCAGGTCATTCCATTTATAGCCATCATAGCTGTACAACATTCTTAGACCTTCATTTGCAGGTTCATGAAAAGAAGTAAATACATACGCTTTTTTAGAACAGGCACTGAACGTAACAACCAGTGTCAGAAGCAAAAACAAACGAATGCTATATTTAAAATCTTTCATTATTTCTTATCTATAATTAATACCCAATCATTACCATCTTTCAGATCACCTGGAGGATCAAAATCATGAGTTCCTTTATTATCTATCAAACCTATTTCGGTAGTTTTTCCATCACGTGGACTAAACCAGGATGCTTTAACCTGATCTCCATCAATCAGGCCCATTTTCAGAGAAATGTTACGGCCATTGTAAGTATATACAAAGATGTAATCCTTAGCACGTGTAGCCAGTAACCTATTGTACTTTTCGCCTACATCCCCAGCAATAACCGATTGATCTGGAACTCTATCAAAATAACCACTGGCATCTGCTGCAGTTCCATCTCCTTTAACACGCGACAACATCAGATTTTTCAGGTGAACCATTTGTCCTGCCCCCGGATCATTCAAAGCTTTTTGCCATGGTTCTTTTGCACCAAAAGCAGGGTCTTTAGCCGCAGGATTATAAAATTGCATTACAGAATTACTACCGTATGTATAACCAAATGCACCTGCAAAAACCGACCAGTAGCCATATCTTCTTACATCGGCATCATTCCAACGTATCTCTTTTGGATTGTGAAGACCTTGTGGTATCCCCTCATAAGATGGTTCTGCATCTATAGTTGGCATGATTCGTTTGTGGTTGTAGTCCTTTTCAACATACTTCCAGTTGTCTTCACCATAGTGCCATTTCTCTTTAGCAGAGGTATCCTGATCATAACGACGATGGCCCGACTGTATCATATTAAAATCCATCCATTTAGCATCCTGAAACCACTCAGAAGAACCTGTTCTGCCTCTCGGGTGGAAGGTAACCAGATGCGTCGAATCTGTAGCTTTTAGTGTATTGCCAATAACTTCCCAAACTTCTTTTTTAACAGAACCTTTAATATCACCACCATTGAGCCAGATGATATTGCTTTTATCTTTATATCTGCTGGTCAGAAACTCAGTGTAAATCTTTGCCTGAGCTTTAGTCACTTTATTTTCTTTAACGTTAGTTCCCCAAACTGGCACCAATGCCATATAAATACCTTTTTCTTTAGCCTTATCGATGATATAATCTATATGATCCCAGAAATCGTACTGCGCAGCATCCTGAAAAGAATTGCCATCAGTTACTGCAGGCTTAGATATATCTCCTTTTACCAAAGAAGAATCACCATATACATTTACAGATGGTACAGTATGTAAGACCATAGCCTGCACCACATTAAATCCTTTTTGTCTACGATCTTCTAAATATTGTTCCGCTTGTTCACGTGTAGTTTTATTAAACAGTAACCAGCCAGTATCCCCTAGCCAAAAGAATGGTTTGCCATCTTCAATAAGATATCTTCCATTTTCTGAAACGTGTAAACCCTTTTTTAACGCATCAGGCTTCTTGTTTGATGCACAACCAAACAGCACTGACGAAATAATAGCAAATAAGACTATCTTTTGATACATGACAATAATGATTTTAATTTTTGTTGATGAAAACGATCTCGTCTCCAGATGAAAGTTTATTGAATTCAACAGCTGATCCAGCCTTGATTTTTTCTTCTTTAATTATAGCTCCGGTACCGGGGTTTATTCGCTTAACTGTATAATTTCCGGTAACTCCACCCAAATCCAGCTTTACAGTCGTTGTTGAACTATTATATAATATATATGATTTACCTGGGCTTGCCAAAGCGTACTGATCTTTAGGCCTGCCAGCTAACTCAAAAGGTTTTAATCCAGTAGTATTCAACACCTGCTCTAATCCAGGTGTATTAGCCTTAACATTAGACAACGAACCTCCAGCCATAAAAATAGCCCAGCCAAAGGCATCGTAGTTATCACCTGAATAGATTACCACTTTTTCAGGGTATTTTGTTCTGTATTCAGCTACCGCTCGATACACTTGTTCAAAAGAGGTTTTCTTAGGTTTCAATAGGCGGGCGTGCTGACGAGGTGCCAGATTTTCGCCACCCTTTGGAGCATAAGCAGTACCATCTGACTGGTAATGCCAATACCTGATATCGATCAGATCTACAACAGTTGCTCTATCTTTATCTGCCAGAATAGCATCCTGTACATCTTTAGTAACACTTAAGCCAATGATTGGATGTTTACCAGTTTCTTTCTCCCATTCCTTAATGGTATCAATCCAGAATTGCACGAAATGCAAAGGCCCGGTAAATTCAGCCCCGATCATTTGGATTACGCTACTGTTGTCAGCAAAGTTATCCAGACATTTCCTGATATAAGCACGGTGCAATTCTTTACGGGCAGGATTACTGATATCATAAAATTGCTCGGCCATAAATATTCGCTTATCGCCCGCATAAGGTACTGGTTCTGGAAACCCTGTGCTGTTAATGTTATTTGCTGTACGCCAAGGGAAGTCAGCATAATGTGCTCCTGCCTCTATAATATTATGTTGGAAGTAATTCTGGTGTATCAATACCAATCCTTTACGATCAGCAAGATTTGCGAATTGTTTTAATCTATCCCAATACCAAAGGTTATATTTCGTTAAATCATATTTACTCAAACCATCCCATGCAGTCCCCTGTCCGGATCTGGCAAAAGGTAATTCATAAAATGGAGCCCATACATCACCATCCATTCTTCGGATACGTTCATGGTCATCACGTCTCCGGTCATACCACAATCCATAATTATGATCCAAAATCTTTACTTTTCCATTTTGCATGGAATCAGTTGTAGCCTCTAAATCATCTGTTAAACCTTTACCCGAGCGACCAGGAACAAAGCGTGTAATATGTGGTTTGGCATTTTTTAAACCATAGGGTCTGGCACTACCATTCCACCATTGAACATCTTGTCTGTTACCAGTTATAAGTAACTGATTACGAGTAAGCCAACCATCGCTAACTTTCATAGCTCCTGACTGTTTTTCTTCAATTGATTTAGTTTTTAAACTAATCTGATCAATACTTTTAGCGCCCCGTTTCTCAACAGATATAGGTTGTCTTACTGCAGCCTGATCGATATATTCTGTGAGTTGTAATGCAGGATTAACAGCCATTTTGGTTAATTTCAATGCAACATCTACTTGCGGACTACTTGAAGCTTCTGTTTCTACCGGCATTATAAAAGTACGCGCCTCTACTTTCGATCCTACCCTTTCGTTTAATTGCGCGTAATACAAACTACGTGGTTGAATTTGCTCATTTGACATCCCCCAATATCCATCACCAGCGAACTGAGCCCAGTTACCAAAAGCCCAGTTTTGTGCTGTAGGTGGCTGATAACAATCTATCCTTGCAGCAGTACACTGCCAGAATACACTATTTGCTGCCGCCCATCCTGCACCCTTTCCGTCCATTCCTCTGTTCATAAAGCTCAAAGCTTGTCCATCCACGTTTACGATATCAAACAATACACCAGAGGCCCAGCTGTCAATTGCTCCACTAAAACTAAATGGCAAATAAGCCTGGCACTGAACAAAAGCATTTGGTCCGGGGGCGCAATATCCTACCGCAAAATCATGATAACCATATTCTGAATATAAACGTTGAAACAAGGTTTGTCCACCCATAGTGAAGAAAGTATTTCTGCGTTCGCCACCAATTTCTGAAATTGGGGCCAACGACTTACAGTCTTCAACAGTTACTCTGTTTGCTGTTTCCTGAACGTTGACTACCGAACCGGCAAAATGTTCAAATACGACTTGTCTTACCCAGGCATCAGAAATATTTTCTAATGAAATCCCCGTCCAGCGATGATACTCGTCTTTAGGATTGCTTTTATCAAAAGAGGATACAATCCTCATATTTTCTGCACCAGAATGGGAAATCCTCCCTTTCCAAGTGTACTTAGCTATTGAAGATTCACCAAATGCTGCGTCAAGAGCTGTAGTTAAGGGAGCATCCAGCATCAACTCATTGCCATTTACGGCAAGAACTTTTCTATCCCAATAAATATCACGTTGTCCGGGTTTCCAACCTAAAGAAGTAATACCACCACCAAAATGATCGGTCCCTATTGCATCAATCCATTCTTTTGTAGAACCGCGCTGTACAATTACCTGATCACCTTTTTTAAAATCAGTTCCATTGGCAACAGTAATTTTCATGGCATTTACAGGCACGTATTGGTCTGTAATGTTAACTGGCTTATCTTTTACCTGATCATTCCTACCAAAAATACGCAATACCCCTAGCCGGTCTAGTCCAGTCGCATACACAACTGTTCCATCTTCAGTCATACCACTACCTCTTAAAACTACACCCGAAGCATTAATCTTTAGTGTTCCAGCAATCTCGTACTTTCCTTTTTCTAAAAGAACAGCACCTCTCAGTCCGTCTTTACCTAGTGGTAAGGAGGCAACATAATCCAATGCCTTTTGTATGCTTGATGTAGCATCCCCAGTTTTCACAGGTACTACTACTTTAATTACCGCATCCGGAATAGCTTGTTCACCAGCCATGTAACCTACATATGAAAAATCAGGAACTCGGTTCCCTTTTTCATCAGCGGTATAATTTAATTTACCATCCTTCCCTTTAAATACTGGTTTAGGAGGTTCAACAACCTTCACTTTCTGCGCATACAAATTGCCGACTTGTAAACAAACCCAAATTACACCAATCAAAACTGGTAGTTTTTTAAACCAATTTTGCTGTTTAGAAGTATGTTTAATAGTCAGTATCATATTACTTAAAACTGATGTTATTTAAAATAATTAACGATAATTAAGGTTTCACGGCCGACAAAGGCACTACGCTATTGATGTAATTTTCAATATTCGAATAACCATTTTTAGTGATTTTAGCTGCATCTGATGCATCGTTAGGATTTAAGCCATTCTTAATCTCCCATGTATCAGGAATACCGTCATTATCTGAATCTTTATAAGGTGTTCCTTTGTATTCGGGATATCCGCCTACCTGACTGATGTCTGAAATTATTCCTTTTTTATAAGAATCTTCAGGCAAACGACGTTTGATATAGGCTTTACCCAGGCTCGTTTTACCTCCATCAACATTAACAATTTTACCTGTTTTTACCTGCTCAATTATCCTTTTGTCTACCGCATCACGCACTGGCAAATTTGCTCCGGCATTGGTTAAAGCATAGTCAAAAGCTTTACGCGTTTCCATAATACTTACTTTAGCCATTGGCATAGGTTTGTTTACACGCATAGAATCCAATGTCTTTTGTTTATCTGCCGGGCCTTCCACCTGAACACCACCGTCCCAATTGTTTTTAGTAACCTTCTCATTACCTTCAACAATGTTTCCATGGATATAAGCCTTACCAAACAAATGTGAGAACCTTTTATCTCTTCCTGTTTCAGGTTTTAAGATACGATAAGCGATAGGTTGATCTAATGGTGTAATTGGCCCTGGTTTATAGTAGTTGTTGATAAAGTTATAAAAGGAATTGTTATCCCCTCCATCTGCACTACGGTTCCACCAGTTAAACACCACGTTGTTCACAAAACCAAAATCACCATACATTCCTACAGAAGGACTACGACTGATATTGTTTGCCCATAGATTACGCATAAAAGTACTGTTTAATCCACCAAGGGTACTACCAAAAGCGTGGTTATACGTATCTAAAGCTTCAGAAAAGATAGAATTTTGTATTGTTACATTTACTGTAGGCAATTTTTGAGGAGCTGATCCATCTTTAGGATCGTAAACATGCCTGTAAATAGACATATTTTCGTCAAGCCCCCAGCTTGCAGAGACATGGTCAATGATAATGTTACCTACCACATTACCACCAATGGCATCATCTCTACGGGTTACGTCAGTTTCACCACGGCGGAACCGCATGTAACGGATTACTACATCATGCGTATTGATCCATACCGATTCTCCGGCAATACACACACCATCACCCGGCGCTGTTTGTCCTGCTATAGTTATATATGGTGCACGAATAATCAATGGTGTTTTCAGGCGGATGATACCAGCAACATTAAAAACAATTATTCTTGCTCCACCTTGCTCACAAGCTTCACGTAAAGAACCTGGACCATCGTCAGCTGTTGTTGTGACCACGAATACCCGGCCACCACGCCCGCCGAATGAATAGGCTCCTCCCCCTTCTGCTCCGGGAAAAGCAAGTAATTTAGCCTGGGGCAAATCCGAAGGCTTGGCAGCCCATGGAATAAAAGGCTTACCATTTTTCGCATCACGGTCTATAATGTGCTTTACTTTTTCAAATTGAAGATCAGATTTGTGCTGGATAGCCGCTAAAAGAGAATCTGCTTTAGCTTCCATTGCTCTTGGGATAACAGGATACTGTGCAATAGCATTCTGCGTTATACCAGCAGTAGCAACTATAAATAATAAAGAAAGTGTTTTCATAATTATGGTTTAACCGTTTTAACCGGAACTACACTATTTAAATAAACTTCAATATTTGCATAACCACTTTTGGTAATCTTAGCGGCATCAGACGCATCATTAGGATTTAGTCCGTTTTTAATTTCGTAACTATCAGGCATACCGTCATTATCAGAGTCCTTATATGGCGTTCCTTTATATTCAGGATAACCACCTACCTGACTTACATCAGTGATGATACCCAGCTTATAGGAATCTTTAGGTAACCTGCGGTGTTCAAAATCCGGAGCATCAGATAATTTAACATTTGATGGAGTAACAATCTTTCCAGTTCTCACTTGTTCAATTACACGTGTATCTACAGGATCCCGTTTAGGTAAAGTTGCACCAACGTTAGCCAATACATATTTATGTGCATCCATAGTTGGCAAAATGGTCATCGGCGCCATAGGAAAAGGTTTCTTTACGCGCATTGCAGCAAAATAAGAACTGGCTTGTTCATAAGACATCAATTCACCTTTTTTATCTTCAAGCTGTACACCACCATTCCAGTTATCTTTCGTTACTTTTTCATTCCCTTCAATAATGTTTCCTTCCACATATGCTCTTCCAAATACAACATAAGGCAATTTACTACGACCAGATTCTGGCTTTAATATTCTATAACTGATCGGATCTTTCAGCGAAGTTACCGGACCAGGTTTATAATAATTATTGATGATATTGTACATAGCAGTATAATCCCCACCATCTGTAGAACGGTTGTTCCAGTTAAAAATCACGTTATTGGCGAAATTAAAAATACCGTTCCATCCAATTGATGGATTACGTGCACCATTATCAGCCCACAGGTTTCGCATAAAATTACAATTCTCGCCACCCAGAGTACTGCCAAAAGCATGGTTCCAAGTATCCAATGCTTCAGAGAAAATAGAATTTTGGATAGTAATATTTACCGTTGCCAGTTTTACTTCTGTTTTCCCGGTACTATCGTTATACATATGGCGATACATGGACATATTTTCGTCTAGTCCCCAACTTGCAGAAACGTGGTCAATCATAATGTTACCTACCGGGTTTCCACCAATAGCATCATCTCTGCGACCAACAAAGGTTTCCCCTCTTCTGAAACGCATGAAACGTACTACAACGTCATGTGTATTTAACCAAACTGACTCACCGGCAACACAAACACCATCACCTGGAGCAGTCTGCCCAGCTATTGTGATATAAGGCGCACGTATAATTAAAGGAGTTTTTATGCGAATGATACCCGCTACGTTAAACACCACGATTCTGGCACCGCCCTGTTCACAGGCATCCCTTAAAGACCCGGGGCCGCTATCATTTAAATTCGTTACCACTATTACACGACCACCTCTACCGCCGAAACTATGGGCACCACCACCTTCAGCACCAGGAAAAGCCAACAGTTCAGACTGAGGAAGATCCACAGGTCTACCCGCCCAGGGAATATAAGGTTTTCCTTCCTTGGCTTCTTTTTCTATAATTGGCTTGGCTTTTTGCCAGGCGATATCTGACTGACGATAAGCTTCACTCATCATATCATCTGAAGCCTTTTTAACATCAGCAGGAATTTTTGGATATTGAGCGAAAGCAGAGGGCGCTGTAGCAACTAGTGCTGCAGAAAATACGAACTGTAAAAATCTCTTTTTCATTTGTCTCGAATAATAGGTATACCAAAAAGTACGCAATTATTTTATAGATATAAAATCTACTCAGTTTCTATAAGGTCGCGGTCGTTATTTTTTGATATTTTAGGTGAAAAAAATTTGGTTAGATTGTATATTTATTCAAAAATGCAACCTAATAAATGCTATTTCCTATAGAATTTTCTCAATCTATTGTACGATATTATCTGATTGAATTTTTATACGTCAAAATAACGTTTTATGTCGCAGGTATGTTACAGGATGGTCTTAAAAAATGTAGTTATAACATTTTCATTTCATCGATGTTTACCTGTTTTTTGGGAGGAGTTAATGATACCTTGGCTGAAACTTTGGAAGAGAAATTAATATCCGGAAGACTAATATTTAGGTAAGTCGGAAAGAATAACTACCAAAGATAGAGAAGAAATATTATTTAAAAATAAAGAACAGTATTATTATAAGGAAATAACAAGGAATTAACAAACATTTGTCCCTGTTATGTCCCTGTTAACTCCCTGTTATTCCCCTGTTATTTCCCTGTGAAAAAAGAGAGTGCTCATAGAAATTCCGAGCTAATAGAACAGATCTTAACTGTTAGTTAAGATCTGTTGGTAAGAATCGATTATAAATCAAAAACTAAGCCTGTATTAAAACTTGTTCTTGAATGCTTAGCATCTGTACTCTGAGTATTATTATTAAATACATTTGTAAAGCCACTTTGTCCGTCAAGTTCAAATAGAATCTTAGCCTTTTTGCCAATAGGTATTTTAACTCCTATTCCAACATCAAGACCCACATCAGTGGAGTTCGTATATTCCTTTAAGTCCTCATTAAATGTTGTCTCATTAGAATTTAATAGTACCCCTACATAAGGTCCTCCATGTAAATACCAGTTTCTTTTCCTACCAAAATGCCAACTTGCCATTACAGGAATACTCAAATAGTCCATCCGATAATTAGTAACATAACTCTGTCCGTTATTTGTATTTAATATGAAACCTTTATCCCAGCCTTTTTGGTCATATGTCAATTTAACTTTAATACTCCAGTCATTGGCAATAAAATAATCACCAAAAGCACCAATAGCAATTCCACTTCTGTATGAGCTATTGGTCTTTGTGCCGCTTGTTGCAGTTGCCAGATTATAACCCGCATTGATTCCAAATTCAAACTTTCCTTTTTCTTGTGAAAAGCCTGTCAAACAGCTTCCGGTTAGTAGTAAACCGGCTAATAATTTCTTCATATATTGATTTCGTTAATTAAGATTAAGTGAAGATATAAATCAACATTAATTTATTAGCAAAAAAAATGCATAAATGAAAAAAAAGACTGCACCTTTCGGTTACAGCCTTTCCTGTTTATCAAACCATGTATTATCTTAATAGCCTGGATTCTGAAATCCAGCAGGATTACTGATCGCATCTATCTGACCTTGTGGGATTGGTCTTACGCCATGTCTTCCATCTACAAAATATTGACCTACATCAGGATTACTCTGCATCAGGTAAGTTTTATTTAGCTTTCCGGTACGTTTCAAATCATACCATCTGGTATACTCACCACAAAGTTCTCTAGCTCTTTCGTCCAGTATAAACTGAACAGATAAATCACCCGCAGCAATCTGCTGTCCTGAAACCCTTGTTCTCAATGCATTTACATAACCTGCAGCAACGCCATTTGCGCCACGAAGATAAAACTCTGCTTCAGCGGCAATCAGATACACCTCACCAAGACGCATTACTGTTGCATAAGCATCACTGGTATACCCATTCGTTCTTGGATTAACTAATGAGCCTGAATTGAATTTAGTTAATGAAGGATAAAAGCGAATAAAAGGATTCTCCACTTCTCCCGGTGCCTGATTTACCCTAGTATATTTCATTTTAACTTTTTGGTCATTACCATACAAATCAGCGAAATCTACCCAGATATAAGGTTGAGATAATTTTGTTGCTTTTTCAGCAGCATAAGTCGCCTCTTCTTGGCGCATAATTTTAATTGCGGTTGCGTTATTTGCGACTGCTGTTCCTACTGATACTGCAGATCCTACCCTATCAAACTGTCTGATGGCATCGGCTGTCCAATTATAATTTGTATTAGCTGTCCAGGTAGTTTGAAATGATAGCGCGTACCTTGGATCCAAACTTCCATCAGGGTTTTTAAATACATCCATCAAATATTTGGTTGGCATAAAATTACCACCTGACCAACGACCTACAACAGTCTGAAAACCTGCGGATAAAATTGCTCCAAATGCAGTTGGTGTTGCATAAAATCTTTTAAAGTCATTATTATGGTCGTGCGTATTGGTAGAACCGTAGTTCTGTGAATAGGTTAACTGATAAAGAGCTTCCTGATTCGTTTTATTGTTAGCAGCATTGAAGTTATCTACAAAATTATCATACAGGCGAACTTTATAAGTAGCTTGTCCATCGATTAACTTTTTAGCCGCAATGATCGCTTCTTCCAGGTATTTATCTGTTCCGTATTCTTTAGTTTGCAAAGCTGCTTTAGCCAAAAGGCCAATTGCAGCTTTTTTAGCAGGACGACCAGCTACAGCAGCTTCAAAAGGTAAATTATCAACTGCAAAACGCAAATCTGGAAGGATTACTTTTTCATAAACTTCTAATGCTGGGGTTCTAAATGATTCAAAAATGGGAGATTCGGTTTCTGTAATTGTTAGTGGAACAGCTCCAAATTGTTCTACAAGATGGAAATAATATAGTGCTCTTAAAAAATGGGCTTCAGCAACCAGTGCATTCTTTTCCTGTTCACTACTAAAATCCGTCACCTGATCTGCTCTTAAGATAACTATGTTACAATAGTTTATTGCATCATAGGCACCATTCCAATAGTCTTTGGCCATATTAACATCCATTACTGCTCCAGAAGCATATTTCATGTAATTCTGATTGTTGGTGGAATTAAAATCAGCAGTCCAGATGTCAGTTCCTCCTTCTGTTACCAGGATTAAGTTACGTCCATAGAAATACCTTGACAAATCAAAATAACAACTGGCTACAACTTTTTGAAAGCCTGATTTTGTATTGGTCATTTTGTCGATAGTTACACCTGAAGGATTTACCTCTTCCAATGAGCAAGAACTTGAAAAAAGTCCCAGCCCCAATATAGCTATGTATATATTTTTTATTTTCATGTTTTCAAAAATTAGAATGTCACGTTTAATCCGAGCACAAATTGTTTGGTTAAAGGGAAGTTATCCGATCCATTTGATTCTGGATCCTGATATTTTAACAAATCGCTTTTAGTAAAAATGAACGGGTTATTAGCTGTTGCATAAAAGCGAAGTTTTTTCATTGACATTTTTTTCAATATCCCCTCTTGTAGCGTATACCCTAATGTTATATTTCTTATTTTAAAGAAAGAACCATCTACGAATTTCAAAGCATCAAAACCAATATACCCACCTGTACTACTGTGAATTCCCGGTCTTGGCAAATAAGCTCCTGGATTTTCCGGCGTCCAGTAATCGACGTCATCAGGGCTGTTTGCTGTAGTTCCGTTAATTGGATTATAACGGGTAATCAGATTGCTGGAAATCATTTGACCCCATCTGGCAGTCAGCATCAGGCTGGCATCAAAATTCTTGTATTTAATGTTATTCTGCAAACCCGCAGTCCAATCAGGGACCTCGGAACCTAATACCACCCTATCATTTGGACCATAAGGATGTTTACCATCACCATTAAATATTCCATCTGTTTGTAGTTTAATATCCCCTGGAACGGAATTGTATTTTGCTGCCTCCGCTGCTTCATTCTCCTGCCAGATACCCAAATACTTATAGTTAAAATATGTTTTGAGTGGTTGTCCGTAAAAATAATTACCAGACACCAAATCTTTACCTCCTGGTAATGAAGTAATTTGTTCTTTATTCGCAGCAAAAGTAAAGGTAGTCCCCCATGAGAAATTATCTCTTTCAATATTTCTTGTATTGATGAGTATCTCCAAACCTCTATTGTTCATTTCACCAATATTTTGCCATATTTTAAATGGTGCACCCCAAGACCCACCTAAAGAACCCGGGAGTTCACGCTGGAATAACATATCCTTTGTATCTGTATTGTACCAATCTACAGTCAGGTTTACTATGCCTTTAAAAAACTCAGCATCTAAACCCACATTTGTATTGTATGACTTTTCCCATCCCAGATCTCTATTCGCCAACAACTGGTTTAAGATAAAAGCAGGAGCAGCAACATCTCCAAAACCGACCGGACGTGGGGCATTGTAACCTCCTGCCTGAGTACCATATGCACCTACACCTCCAGAGTTCCCTGTTATACCGTATCCAACACGAAGTTTCAAACTCGTTACACTTTTAATGTCTTTAAAGAATCCCTCGTCACTAATTCTCCAGGCAGCAGCAGCGGCTGGAAATGAGTCCCATTTATGACCTACAGACAACCGCGACACTCCATCCCAGCGATTAGAGACTGATAACAGGTATTTACCTTTATAGTTATAATTCATCCTTCCAACAAAAGAGGTAGACTGATCCTGTACAAATGCAGAACTGATGATTGTCGATGACGCTGCAGCAAGGTTATGAAAAGAATAAGAATCAAGATCAAATCCAGAGCCACCAGCCGAAGAAGATTCAGCGCGGTTTTTTGCCATTGAAGTTACCCCGGTCAGGCTAAATCGATGATCATCATTCAGATCAAAGTCATAAGTGAGTATATTTTCCCAACGATAATTAACAATTCTTTGATTATCTATTACCGCAGCCGGTACTTTGTAGCCAGCAACAGGGTTAGCTATAGATTGAGTGCCAAAATACCTACCTGTTCTGGATGATCCCAGAACTGTTCCAATCACAGAACGGAAAGTTAAGCCTTTAAAAGGTTTAGCCTCCAAATAAGCATTACCAGCGAAATAGGTATTTAAAGTATTATTTACATATTGATTTGGAATTTGATCAGATAAAGGGTTAGTCACATTCTCTATTGGAACATGATTAATATTTCCATTTGCATCGAAAGGATCTCCAAAAGGGGCAAAAGTTAAACTGTTGCCAAAAATATTCTGGGCAGCTGCATCATTATCTGTATAGGTCAACTGCAGATTTGTTCCCACCTTAAATAGTTTAGAAAGTGTATGGTCTATATTCGCACGTGCACCATACTTTTTATTCTGATCATTTTTTATCAAACCTTGCTCATCGTTGTAATTTAAAGACAGATAAGTAGCTGTTTTTTCCGTCGCACCATTTACAGATACATTGTAATTTTGCTGTAATCCATCTCTCATTGCAAGATCTACCCAGTCTACCCATTTCCCAGCTTCATAAGCTGCCTGTTGTTGCGCGTTATTGATAAATATCTCGCTGTTGAATTCGGGATAATTCCCTTTCTCACCACGATATGCTTCGCGTTTTAGCTTAATATAATCATCTCCAATCAATCCATGAGGATATTTAGGAAAACCATTGTATCCAAAAAAAGAATCGAAGTTGATATTCATACTTCCTACTTTTCCCTTTTTAGTAGTAATCATTACTACCCCATTTGATCCGGCTGAACCATATATTGCTGCAGAAGAAGCATCTTTCAAAACATCAATAGATTCAATATCATTTGGGTTTAAATCAGAATAGCTACCTGGAATACCATCAATAATATACAGAGGGTCATTACTACCAGAAGCAGAGTGATTTCCTCTAAGTCTGATGGTCGGGCTGGAGCCCGCCTTACCTGAAGTAGTCATGATATCCATACCTGCTACCTTACCCTGTAAAGCATTCATTGCATTTCCTGTTGGCGTAAGCACAATATCATCTGCTTTTACCGAAGCCACAGAACCAGTTAAATCACGTTTTTTTACTGTACCGTACCCCACCACAACAACTTCATCCAGATCTGATGCTTCGTCTATTAGGGTAACTGTTATCGTTGTTTTGCCAGTCATTGATATTTCCTGGGTTTTATACCCCATCATGCTGACAACTATTGTTTCATTTCCTGTAGGAAGATTTAATCTAAAAACTCCGCTTCCATCAGTTGATGTACCAGTCGTAGTACCTTTAATTTTAACACTAGCACCTGGTAAAGGTTGGCCATTGCTATCTTTTATAGTTCCGGTGATATTTACCAGAGGAGAAACAATACCATTGTGCTGAGTTTTTTTAATAGTTGGCATCACTGCAAACCCTGATACAGGTAAAAAGAGAGCCATAATTAAGGGAGCCCATGTCTCTTTTAATCCCTTGCTTTTAAAAAGCTTTTTTCGTTTCATACTTGCTCGTCAAATGATTTAAAAATTTGGTTGATTTTGTTAATTTTTCTAATTAAGGAGTGCGGAATTGATGATTATTTCATCTGAAGACGGCGTGTCATCATAGATAGTTTATCTGGTCAGACAGGGTTAGGTCTGACAGTGCTTTTTATTTAATTTATAATGTTTAGGTTATTTAATAGGCTTCAAAAATGCAATCAATAGCTATGTATTTACTATAGCATTTTCTCAATCAACTGTACAATATTACCATTTCATTTTTTAAACGTCAAAATAACGGTTTTAGTCTCTAGAATTTTACAATAGATTAACTAAAAACACAAAATTTAAGATGTTTTGTGATGGAGCCGTTTCCGGTTCTATTTAGATCTCATACTCTAAAAGTGTTTTTTCCTATAACAGAATGATTAAGGATCACAAATCAGTTAACACAACTGACAAATAATCATAAAAAAGAATATTTTCCTGATTATATTATATTAATAGAAGATATATCTACTATTCTTCATTTTTGACATACCAAATATTTAATCAGTATGTTAAACGTATCTATTATTCCAGAATTAAAGGAAGGATTATTATGAGAGCTTTAAAAATCGGTCAATCAATTACAAACCGTAGTCATGCTTCTTTACAGCGTTATTTAAGTGATATATCAAAATATAACGTATTGACTGTTGAGGAAGAAATCTCTCTGGCCAAGAAGATAAAAACTGGCGACAAAGCTGCCTTTCACAGGTTGATTAATGCCAACTTACGTTTCGTTGTTTCTGTAGCAAAAAAATATGAAGGTCAGGGTCTTTCCCTACCCGATCTGGTTTCGATTGGAAATCTGGGTTTGGTTAAAGCTGCTGAACGCTTCGATGAAACGAAAGGATTTAAATTCATTTCATTTGCAGTATGGTGGATCAGGCAATCTATTATGCATACGATTGGTGAACAAAGACGTATAATTCGCAGGCCGACAAACCAGAGGGATGATATTTTCGAAGTTTATAAAGCACAGGATTATCTGGAGCAGCGATTAGAGCGTATTCCAACACCTGATGAGCTTGCAGACCATACCGGGATTGCAGTAGAAAAGGTTAAAGATTATCTGATGGATTCTCCATTTGGTATTCCTTTAGAATCGGATGATGAGGATGAGAAACCAGGTATTTCCACTTATTTACAGGATCATACTTTTAAGGCTCCTGATGCACAGATTGAGTTAGAAGGCAGACAACAGTCGCTGGCTGCTATGGTTCAGAACTTGACCGATCGCGAGGCTAGTATTCTTCGTATGTATTATGGCTTAGATAATGATACGCCTATGTTACTGGAAGATATTGCTGTCAATTTAGGATTGAGCAAAGAGTCGATCAGAAGGAGTAAAACTATTGCCATTAAGCGTTTAAACGCTGATCATAAACTAACTCACTTAAAGGAATATATCACAGAAAGTAATTATTCCTGGCGTATTGCGCAATAGTCAATACTCATTTGATTTCAAGGAAAAGGGAGTAAACTCAGTTCGAGATACTCCCTTTATTATCATATTTAATTTTGCATTTTTACACTTACATTTATAATTGGTTTCTTTTCATAATCTGACGTAACTATATTGATAAGCATCATACCATATTTACCTTCTGGCGTTAGAAAAAACACGGCACTTCCTGAAGCTAACCCCGTAGACGCAGTGGCGCCCACAGTTGCATCAAGATTTATGGTCCTTGCTTTAGCTAATGTTTCAATAGCAGATCCTGAAACCGCATTATTCACAAATGCTGTTGCCTGAGATGCCACCGGAGCACTGAATTTAGTAGTTCTTTTTGGATTCCAGGCGCTCACGTCATAAACAGTTAATGGACTCACAGGAGTATTAATTGAGTACAGATTTACAGCATATTCTATCTGATTACTACTATTAAGATACATCTTTCTATAAATACCAAAATCAATTTTAGCTGCATTTGCTGCGCCATTGCCATAACTAAAGGATGTCCCCTCGTTTAGCGAAAAGAAAGATGGCAATACCTTTGCGATGGTATCAGGCAAGTAAATAACTCTATTTGCAAAAACTTTATAGCTTGGTTTTCCCTCAACAACAACTTTTTTATAACCATCACCAATATAAACGCCCTTTTGGTTCCTTGCAAATACACGGAAACTAGTTTGCCCATCACGTTGTACTTTATACTTGAAAACAGTAGAAAAACTTCTGCGCTGGTCATTGGTCAATGTGTATACTGTGGAGCGATCGAAACCGGTACCTGTTGTTCTTTCGACTGTAACAGTATACATATCCTCTTTCGCGGAATTGATAGTAAAATCAACCCAGACTTCAGTATTATCATCTACCTCTTTATAGTCAACTACAGCTTTAGGGTCGCTATTATTAAATGTAACCGTAACATCTTCAAACATGTCGAAAATACTATCGGCTTCTTTCTTACAAGACGTCAAAATAAATACACTTGAGGCCAGAAGCAAGAACTTTGATATATTTTTAATTTTCATTTCCTTAATATTTTAAAATACAATTTTCTATAACTCTCAGCTTAATCAAGTGGATCAAAAGTGCCTCCAGACCATCCAATTGTTGGTGCTATGTTAAAACCATTATTTACAAAGTCATCATGGAATGTATAGAAATAGTGAAACACCGGAACATTATAAGGAGAATAACTACCATTTGTAGTCACATTCACTCTAAAATACTTGGTAAATACTGTTTTGTCGTTGGTGTTTAGTGTTTCCCTAAACATTACGCCATTAGTTACTGCCTCTAAAACACCTTTATCTTTCAAATCGGCACCAACAGGTGGATTGACTAAAGTGATTTCAATCTTTTGCATGTTTCCAGTTAGTTCATGCATGGTACGTGATCTTCTCAAATCAGAGTTACGCTTATTTTCGAAAGCAAACTCGATCATTCTTTCATTTAGGATAAGTGTTCTCATTGCGCTAGGGCTACTTGCCAGATCCAATCCATAATCTGCAGTACCCTGCACTATTCCTGCCCGCTGTCTGATTTGTCTAACCATGTCCTTTGCTCCGTTTAAATTTCCAGTTTCATTCAAGCAATCTGCATAATTCAACATCACTTCAGCTAATCGAAGTTCGATCCAGTCAAACCCATTTCCACCAACATTATTTGCATATCTTACATTTCCTGCAGCTAAAGTAGGAGAAGTAAAACGTTTACAATAAACACCATTGCCATTAGTCTCACTAGCAGCCTGGTTATATGTCCATTGTCTTCTTGTAGCTTTACCGCTTAAAGCCCATGGACCACCATTATAGGCTATTGTAGCTTCAAACCTTGGATCTCTATTTTGCCAGAACATGATGTCATCATAAGGATAATCTACAGAGGTTCCTCTCGGACGTCCATCTTTCATCGGATAAGCCTGAAGCATTTTAAAAGAAGGCATAAAACCTGTTGTAGGACCACCACTCTCAGAAGTAGGTCGGGATCTATATTCTGTATCGTGCCCCCTTCTTTCGATTGCAGCTGAATGCGTTCTAACTAAAATTGCTTCTGTGTTCGTTGTGCCTTCTACCCTAAAAATATCTGCATAATTAGGCAGTAACTTTCTTCCGGCTGCAATGCTCATATCATAAGCCAGTTTATTCGCATTTAAAGCATCTGTCCACCTGCTCGATTGAAAAGGATGCTTTCCATCATTAGTAGGATTAAATTGTGGGCTAGCCCAATAAAACAATACTTTAGCTTTAAGGTTAACAGCAATCAGCTTTGTGATCTTTCCACGACCATTATCATCTTGTGGATTAAAATTTTCAAGCATGGCAATTGACTTATCCAGATCTGAAATAATCTGATCAAAACACTCTTTGGCACTTTTTCTACCTCCTGTATATACACTTTCAGGAGCTTGTGGTTCAAGCGGTAAAGGAATACCTCCATACACTTTAACCAATTCGAAAAAAGTCATGGCTCTCAATGCATAATACTGACCTAAATACTCATTCTTTCTGTTCTCAGCTAAGGTACCCTCTGGAAGAAACTTTATAGCCTCATTACATCTTTGAATGTCAAAATATTTATTTTCACCCGCCACACTATTATTATTGTACCGATTCCCTGCCCATCTCACGTCATTATTAGTCAAAAGGCCTTGCAAACCTAAGGCTGCACGCGTGTATTGATCTGTCTCTGCAAAGTAGTTCTCGTCACTTGCCAAGTGGACACCATTTCGTTCGTTAATAATTATCTGAAATGGGAATGTTGGGATAACAACATCGTATGTTCTATTCAGGTGTAGTTGGACGGCCCCATCTGTGCTCCATATGGCATTATCAACCCCACCACGATCTGGAAGATCGAAAAAACCCTTTTTACAACCTGGCAGACAAGCTGCCAAAGAAAGAATAATTAAAGATCTTTTTATATTAGTTTTAAATTGCTTAATCATGATTCAAAAATTATAAGTTAACATTTAAACCTAAAGAAACTGTTCTCAAGATTGGATAATCGTATGCGTTTGACGAATACGGATCTTTATAATCTAATGGGTTTACCAAAGTCCACAAATTGTTACCGGTAAGCAAGAATCTTGCTCCGGATAATCCAAGCTTATTTACAAACTTAGTAGGTGCCTTATAGCTCAAAGTCATCGTATTGATGCGAATTGTTGTACCATCAACAGCCCAGAAATCAGAATTTTTAGCTACTGAAGGATCATCAAAACGAGGGTATTTTCCTTCCATAGGATTTTCCTGTGTCCAACGATCTTTCCAGATAGCTAATACGTTTCTTGTAAGGGATGGTTGGTTTCGGGCCTTACTATCGTAAAATGCTTTACCTCCAAGTCTTGCAACGATATTAGTTTGTAAAGAGAATGCTTTGTAAGCAAAATTCAGATTAAAACCTCCTGCAAACCATGAGTTTGTTTTATCATAAAGAGGAACCATATCGTTATCAGTAATCACCCCGTCGTTATTGGTATCTTCGTAATATAAAAAGCCCGCTTCGGGAATTCTATTGTATATCCTATAATTTGGATTTTTCGCCATAAAAGCGTCTACCTCAGTTTGAGTTCTAAACATACCTAATGTTCGTAAACCAATGTTGCTGGAATTATATTTACGCGGATCAGTACCGAATGAAGTAACCCAATCCGGAGCTACGTTATTTATTAAATCACCTGCTCCATAAATCAATCGTGTATTTACAGAATTACCATACGCAAAGTTTACGCTTGCGTTCATGCTCAGATCAGTCGTCAACTTTGCTTTGTACCCCACGGTGAACTCTGATCCCCAGTTATAGGTTTCCCTATAGTTAACAATTGGTGCGGTGAATCCGCCATATAATGGATATAGATTATTACCACCCCTATCAATTCCATCGTAGTTACGATTTTGAAATGCCTCAATACTTAAATCAACTTTATTATTGAACATACTTGTTTCTATACCAACATTAAGCGTTCTTTTCTTCTCCCAGGTAAGGTCTGGATTAGGGAAAAATGACGGGTTTAAACCGTTGGCATTTGCATTACCATACATGTAGCCATTATTGGTATCAATGGTGTAACGAGCCTGCCATAATCTTGCAGTCACACGATCATCACCGGTAACGCCATAGTTCACTTTAAACTTCAAATAATTAATAAAACTCAGAAACTGAGTGTTTTTAAAGAAACTCTCCTGACTTACAATCCAGCCGAAACCTACGCTAGGGGATAAACCCCAACGTTTACCTGGTGCAAAATTTGAAGAAGCATCAGAACGGATAACAAAATCAACAAGGTATTTTTTATCAAAATCATATGATGCACGACCAAATACTGATCTTTTTGCAGTTTCACCACGCTCAGCACTTTGTAGAATAAGTGTATTTACATCAAAGCCCCATAAATCTTCACTTCCCGGTATCAACTGATTTGATCTATATACAGATAAATTCTCGTAATTCGATTCAGATTGTTCAGCACCAGCAAGGACATCAAATGTATGTTTACCAAAAGATCGACCATATTGAAGTGTAAAAAATGCCTGATAGCTATTATTTTCAGCCAAGCCGGGATTAATTCTCTGGTTAGCAGTATTCACCTGTTCGACAATAGGGGTAACCGCATCCAATTGATCGGTATACACTTGAGCATTGTTACCAATTTTAGCGAAATTATAAGTTTGATATGGTGGAGAATAAGTTCTGCTATTTGTTGAATTACTTCCTTGGGAAACTTGCAATTTTGCAGTTAAACCTTTCAGGAATATAGGTTGATAAGTTAAATTTGCATTTATTCTATATCCTTTTGATTTACGTTTATTATAAAACCCAGAGTTCAGTAAGGCATTTGGGTTGACAGTATTGTTGAAGTTTACAAATTTCCCATCAATGCTATTTGGAACCCATCTTGGTACCGTAATCATTCGCTCCATAAATACATCATCCTGATCCGTAAGATTATGTTGTGCATTTCTAATATTCCAATCTACGTTAAAATTTACATCTGCTTTTAAGCCACTAACAATAGTAGCTACAACACCACTTCTGAAACTGTACTTATCGAAGTTCATGCCTTTAAAGTTGGCATCCTCGTTCTGGAAACTACCTCCGGCAAAAAATGTAATTTTATCACTACCGCCTGAGATATTGATATTATGGCGCTGTGTAGTTGAAGCCTGCCAGATTTCATCATACCAGCTTTTAAAATTCTGCCCCCTAAGGATCTCCAGATCTTCTGGTAAGAAAAAGCTAGAAAGTGGAGCGCTTGACTGGCGCCAGCCATCATTTAACAATAAAGCCTGATCATAAGCCGATAACATGTCAGGGGACCTAGTGGCATCAGAAACTCCAACATATCCACTATAAGATAAAGTTGTTTTCCCAATCTTACCTCTCTTAGTCGTAATTAAAACAACACCTTTCGCACCTGCCGCTCCATAAATTGCAGCTGAGGCATCCTTTAAAAAGGAAATATTCTCAACCATTGATGCATCAATATTATCAAAGGCTTCTCTGTCTACCGTAATTCCATCTACAATATAAAGGGGTTCATCAGAAACACCGATTGTCTTTGCCGTTTCAGATACCGTTGAATTTCTGATGTTTAATCGAATAGGAGAACCCGGACGACCTGAGGTTTGATTAACACCAACACCTGCTATCCGGTTTCTTAAAGCTCCTGCAATATTTGGCGCAGGAATATCTGCAATTTCCTCCCCTGTAATATTTGCAACAGACCCCAATATCTCTGATTTTTTCTTGGTGCCATAACCTACAACAATAACTTCATCCAGATCTGAGTTATCAGATGCCAATGAAACATTCAACGTAGATTTCCCTGCCAATACCAGGGTCTGTCTTTTGAAACCGATGTAAGAAAACACCAGCGCATCTGTTGCAGGGTCTGCCTGAATAGTATAAATACCATCAGCATTGGTGGCTACATTACTTGGTTTACCCTTAATGCTGACGTTAACGCCGGGCATTGGCCCTCCGTCACTGGCATCAGTAACTTTACCTGTAATTTTCTTTACCTGCGCATACGACGATACGCAGAAAAGCAAGGATAAAATTATTATCCCTTTTAACACTCGTAAAAGTTTAAAGTTCATACTTGGTTTTGTTATATAAATGGTTTTTTTACTATCTAGCTACTTAGTAAATTGTAATTAACTGTTCTTCTTGATAATAGGTATATTGTTTAGTTGATTGAGATTGTTAACTGCTCTATTTAATGTAAATGTTTTATCGAATACTTTTGTTTTAGATTATGGTTTATATTAAACAATTTATGGTCAATTAATTAAGAGAAACCCGTTACCAATAGTTACTTTAATCAGTAACGGGGATTCTTTCTAACCAAATAAAGAACGATTTGAGAGCGTTTGACTAACCAAATAAAGCGTTTTGTATTTTAATTGCCCTTCGCTGCCGCTTTTCTGCGTAGCTCCCAGTCCTTTCCTTCTTTTTTCAAATCATAACCTGCTGCAGACAGGTAATTGTTGATTCTGCCTTTATATTTTCCAAACCAGGCATGTTTTTTATTTGAAGACTCTGCATCCATTGCATGCTCACGTGCTTCCGTAAGCCAAATCAGGATCTGCTTTTTCTGCTCTTCACTTAAAGTTAAGATCTGTTCCTGATAGGCTTTATATGTTAATGGCAATACCCCATAGGTCATCCCATTTTTAACCTGGTCTACCTGCTCTGCACTTAATTGTCCTGATAGTTTTGCCAGATACTTTTTATGAAGTTTAGCTAATTTGGCATTTACATTAGCCTCTTCTTTTGCTTTCGCTGATTCAAATGCTGCTTTATTATCTGCATTTTCTTCTTTTATAGCCTTAAATTTCGCATCACGCGCTGCATAGATGTCATTCAGATTGCTGTATTGATCACGAATGATATGAGTAACCTTTTCTTTTTTGGCTGCATCATTAATATCAAGAACTGCTGTGATTTTTTCAGCCCGCTCTGTAATCATCTTTACATATTTAGCTTTCTCTTCTGAAATATCTTTCGAAGACGTACCATTTTGTGCGAATAAAACATTTGTAAATGAGAGCATGATTACCATTAAAAGGTAGAAACCTTTTAACCTTAAATCTTCATTGGAAACCAATGAAATTTCCATTTTTTTTCCTCGTTTCATAATTCACTTATAAACAAATTATTCATATAAAAATAATTTGTCAGTTTATAATTTGGTTACAACTTACTCTGCTTTATACAAAACTCAACAATAGTGCTTCTTATTTCCTGTTATTTATTAGCAACTTATTGTAGGATATTATCGCAAAATGTATTAACTTTAGTATTATTATATGCAATATTTGCTAAAACATCGTTTTCAATAATTAAATATAAATATAATATTCAAATATAAAAATAAAATGAAGCCTCATTTTCACAAAATTCCACCTACGCTCCAAAGTTCTTTTAGTATCCGCCATGATATTAAACCTGACTTCGGAAACGTTTGGCATTATCATCCTGAACTTGAACTTCACTATGTGATCAAAGGTGAAGGGGTCCGATTTATTGGCGACAACATCAGTAACTTTACTGAAGGAGAAATGATCTTATTAGGAGAAAACCTACCTCATACCTGGCGATGTAAGGATGAATATTTCCAGAGTAACCCAGATATGAATGTGGAAGCGATGGTCATACAGTTTCTTCCAGACTGTTTAGGCAAGTATCTTTTAAATTTACCTGAAGCCTATTTGATCCCTAAGCTTTTTGAGAAAGCCAAGAGCGGCATGATGATTCATGGTAAGTCGAAGGACAAACTAGCGGAACTAATGCATTCATCGATAGAGGCCACCAATCTGGATCGCATCATTATCATGCTTAACATTTTGAAAACTTTGGCAGAAACGGATGAATTTGAAACCATAGTTACTGCGAAAGCTAACTTTTACCAAAGCAGCGAATCAGAAACTGCAAGAATTAACAGAATCTGCAATTATACTATGACTAATTATAAGAATGATATTACATTAGAGGAAATCGCTTCTTTAAGTAACCTGAGCATCACCTCTTTTTGCAGATACTTTAAGTTGATGACCAAGAAAACTTATTACGACTTCCTGATCGAAATTCGAGTTAGTCATGCCTGTCGCTTTTTAATTGAAAACAAACTACCAACAGAGATGATCTGTTTTGATTGTGGTTTTAACAATGTATCTAATTTCTATAGACACTTTAAAAAAGTTACAGGCATGACCCCATTGGATTATAAACGTAAATACCTGATGGAATAATTAAAGAACCGGAATATTTAAATCACTCCTTAATACATTGTAATTACTGTAAAGGCTTTCTATTTCCTTAACAATGTTATTATCGAAAACACCTACATCTCTGCGGGTAAACGTGGATATATTTAATCCTCTTTTCTGCAGAAAATACTTTGATACAACTGGATAGACATTGTGCATCACATCCATATTACTAATCAGGAATTGTTGTACTCTTTTGATCTCTTCTTCTAATTGTGGATCATTATAATTATCACACAACCAAACAATCAATTCCGGAAAGTAATTTCCCTGTATACATGATACACCTGCAGAACCGGCTTTTAAAGAGTCTACCGCATGTACCATGTAAGCATCATATAAGCCGAATTTAGGATTGTCTGCAGTTACTGCCAGCTTTTCCTTAATCTGTGCAAGATCCAAACAGGTATCTTTATGATATATCACTCTTCCTGTTTCAACAAATTGCTTTAGCTGACCAGCATTTAATGTTCTTTTATAAGGCACCGGACATTCGTAAAAACCAAAGGGAACATCAGCAGTCTGTTCAAACAATTCTAATACACGATCATTAAATACCTGATCTGACTCCTGCTCTTCGGCCAATAAGCTTCCGATTATAATCACGGCTTCTGTACCCAGGTCATTTACTCTTTTAACAAAATCTGCTTGCTTACTGATGTCTCCGCCAAATGTACCTGTAGCTACTACGGGCACAGTTCCTCCTGCTACTTTTATAACATGACTGATTACTTTTAGCCTTTCTTCATCCGTCAATTCGAACATTTCGCTCGATAAACAGTTCGCGAATAATCCTAAAGCACCTGCTTTTAAATAAACTTCTGTAAGCTCTGTAAGTGCTTTATAATCTATCTCTCCATTGTCCGAAAAAGGAGTTAGCATGACAGGGATGAACCCTTTTCTTGAGTTTTCCATTTTATGTTTAATCTTAAGCAAAGATCTACCCGCAATGCACTGTATTCATATAAGATTTTCTCTATATATTATAACATCTTACCTTATTTTGATCTATTCCTAATATTAATCACATTACTGTACATCCAGGGCATCTATACTTAATCCTTCTACATCCTCAGCTATCAGACGCACCCTATAAGTTCCTGCGTTGATCATGGTACCGGTAGTTGTGTTAAAGTAATTCCATTTTCCCTTTCTTGTCTGTTTAAACTCTATTGGTTCTGCCGCTTTTAATACTGTACCATCTAAGGTTAAAACTTCGATTTTCCCTTTTAAGGAGCGCTCAAATGGATTATGATATTTTACAGTGAGCGAATAGGTATCGGCTACTCCAACTACCATATTCCACTCCAATACATCACCTGATTGCTTTTTGAAAGTTATACGATCTCTTCCCATCAGCTCTTCCTGCACCATACCCTGCCCTATCTTTTTGGCTTCAATTGCTTTATAAGTAGTAACAGTTTTCAGGTCGTATGCTGGCTGCATATTCGTTTTTGGTAGTATAGCAATGGTATACATCTCTGTGTTTGCTTGATTTCGTCCTGCTGCAATCGTCGCATCTTTCAAGTATGCCTTTTTAAATACATTATAGGTATGCCCCCTGCTATTTTTAATGGTGGTTTGCGTGTCTTCATAATCAGACAACCAGCTTAACCTTCCTTTAATATTTGCGTCCACAGCAATATAAACATCGGCATCTCCAGTAAGTTTAAATGGTGCTACAGTATTTTCTTTAACACTGGTTTGAATCCATTCTGCGCCATATAAAGATGATGGTAGCGCAGTAAAATACACCAAGTCATCTTTATATTGCTGATCGCCTAAATCCATCCATGCTAAGGGTTTTATATTTACGCTATTTAGAATAGATAGACTTTCCTTTACAGGTTTAATAGCTTTATTAGCTGATGCAATGGCTATCCCTGAAATAAGGGCTTGCCCAGCTCTTACCTGTGGAAATGAAACAACCAGCATTCCACCTTTTACCTGAGCTTTTACTGTTTTCTTTAAGGCCGAATCATGTCCGACTGCTGACCAGATATCTACATTTTTAAGTAAAGTTTCTCCGTTTACAGCTACATCAAACAAACGCATCCCTGTAGCATCCATTCCTCCTCCTGTACCTAACCATGGCTCAATGAAGTATAGCTCGACCAAGTATTCACCATCTGGCACAGGGAAATGATAGGTTAGCTGATCACGTCCATATCTAAATGTCTGAAATAGCTTCCAGTCTGTAGTTCCTTTTATCGGGTCAAAAGTGCGTCGCTGGCTAGCAAAAAATGCTGGCATACCTGCAAAATTGGCGGTCCAGGATTTAGAACCATAACCACCTGGCGTCAGTTGTCTATCGGCCGACCATAATTGGCCGTTCTCATCTTTATACGCTGGTCCACCGCAATTGATACGGTATAAATAGTTATAATGATTTGCAGCTGCTGTAATGTTCTTTGCTTCCTTATTAAATTGGTTGAAATTAGGTGCTTTTGGCAGATGATTTAAAACAATATAATCTTTTGCTACTGCTTTTCCATTTACATATCCAACCGCATACAACACATTGTACTTGATATTTACTCCATCCCATTGAAAATGCGTACCTATTCCAGCACGTTTTCTTCTCCCCAATGAAGTTGAATTAACATCATTAAAAAGTTCTACTTCATCACAGTTAGAATAAATGGTAATGCTGTCCTTTTTACCTGCTGTAAGCCATCTTTCCGGCCAGGTATGTGAAACAATATAGACCATTGGTTCTGTTTCTTTTGGTGCATAATTGGATCTGAACATATAAAAGACATCCAGAGGTTCTTCCCATGGGGTAAATAGTCCCTTATAATTTACCGGGCCAATACGGTCTAATTCTCTTAATCCTTCACCTCCTTGTACCCTTCCCGGATTATCATGCGAACTGTATAGCCAGAAATAATGTCCTGCTGTTTTATCTTTTACAGACTCTGCCAGCCGTACTTTTGTTTCCATCAGTTGGGTCATGTTGTTTTCACTATAAACACCTTTCTGATTAAATGGACCTTCTGTATGTAAATCAAGTGTACGCCATGCTCCGTACTCACCAATCAATACCTGGCGCTGTATATCTTCTGCATAAGTTAATGGGTCTCCACCATAAGTTCCTGTCCAGTTTTGCGGCACATCCCAATCGGTTCCTTTTCCGCCATTACAGGTGGTCACCTTTCTTTGCGATGATGCTGTAGGGTCCAGGCTCCGAATTAATTCTGTACATTCCTTTGCAAAATCTTCTGGTAAAGTACTCTCATTTTCCAATCCCCATAACACTACCGAGGGACTGTTCCGTCTTTCTTTTACCCAATCTATCAGTAAGTTTTTAAAATTGGTTCTGAACTCAGGAGTATCATACCAGATATGAGCTGCCATTTGTGTCCATGACAGAATGCCTAACTTATCCCAATACTCCTGATATAAAAGGTTATGTGGCTGATGCGCATCACGGAATGAATTAAATCCTGCAGACTTAATCTGCATCACTCTTGAATGGATCTGCTCATTGCTGAAAGCGTGACTTTGACCGATCAGATGTTCATACTCTGCTATTCCATTGATAAATACCGGTTTACCATTAAGTAAAAACCGCTTACTATCTGCCGGATTCTCACCTATAGGCCAGCTAATCCAACGAATTCCATACGGAGTATTCAGTTCATCAATGGTTTTATTTCCCTCTTTTATACTCGTCTTCATCGTATATAAATAAGGATTTTCGATTGACCAGAGTTGCACGTTTTTTAGCTCTTCAGTCTGTTGTTTTAAAGCAATTGTCTTTCCAGGAAATATTTTTTCTATACGTTTCAGTTCTGCTATCTTCTTACCTGCTTTATTGAACAACTGGTTAACAACAGTTATATTTCGTACTACTGCGCTATAATTTTTGACAGTGCTTTCCATTTTTAGCTGTGCTGACTTTTCTGTCACCTTATTATCGTTCCAGATATGCACGCCAAAAGGCTCTATTCTGACATCACTGGTTACCACCAAATGAACAGGTCTGAAAATACCCATAGGCTGTGAGCCTTCAGAAAAGCCTCTTTCTGTAGAACATCCACCGTCTACCCAAGGCAGATCTTGTATGTTTGCAGGGTGATCCGCACGCACGGCCAGCAGGTTGGGTTGATTATTTAACTTAACATCGGAAGTTACATCTATTGTAAATGTGGTACGTCCACCTGCATGATACCCTACTTTTTTACCATTTAACCAGATTGTGGCGTATGAACCAACTCCCTCAAAATATAGAAAGAAGCGTTTACCTTCTTTTTTTTCTGAAGTACTAAAGCTTTTTCTATACCAGGCATAACCATGGCGATTGCCATGTAACATCCTTCTGTACCCTTCATACTGATCCCAGTTATGTGGTACATTTACTTTTTTCCAGTCTTTGTCATTAAAGCCCTGTTTTTCAAAACCTTGATAAGCATTGATATTATTGTCGTCGGCAATACTCTGCCAATTCTCATTTAATGTGATGTTTTTGCGTAATCCTGTTTGTGTAAACCCTGTACTTGTAAAAAAAAGGCCAATCAGAAAAGCGACTACTTTCCTTTTATTCATAATCTCTCCAAATCTCCGTTCAATTTATAGATTTCGCCCTTTTGTGTGGCGATGCTTGTAATTTTATTTCCATAACGCAGTAAGCAAACTCCACCTACTTTTGATTGTATTTCAAGTGCTGTCAACACACCTTTACTCCATTTTAAACTGAGTTCATAACCTCCTCTGGCCAACATTCCTTTCACTTCTCCCTCTGGCAGATCTGCCGGTAAAGCTGGTAATACCTCAACAAACTGGGTATGGCTTTGTAAAAGCATTTCAGCAATGCCTGCAGCACCACCAAAATTGCCATCAATTTGAAATGGCGGATGTGCATCGAATAAGTTTACATAAGCACCTCCTCCTTTTGCCGCCGGACTGATCAGCATTTTCACCATTTTCATGGCATGATCTCCATCTTTAAACCTGGACCAAAAATTGATTTTCCAGGCTAAACTCCAGCCTGTACCTTCATCGCCACGATAAATGAGGGACTGACGTGCAGCTTTCATCATATCCGGTGTGTCCCAGCTAATATCATTGCCAGGATGCACTCCCCATAAATGTGATACATGTCGATGTTTATTGGTGGTATCATCTTTATCTTCCAGCCACTCCTGCAACTGATTATACTTCCCGATTTGATTGGGCGCCAGTTGTGTAACTTTCTGTTCTAGTGTCTTTCTAAATTCTGCATCTATGCCCAATAAATTAGAAGCTGCAATACAATTTTTAAAAAGGGTACGAATAATCTGATGATCCATTGTCGGACCTGCGACTAATCCGCCATTTTCAGGTGAGTTAGATGGTGTACTGATCAACCAGCCTGTCTTCGGGTCTTTGATAAGAAAATCAACATAAAAAACTGCTGATTGTTTCATGATCGGGTAAGCCTCATTTTTAAGAAATGTATAATCCTGAGTAAACTGAAAATGCTCCCATAGATGCTGACTTAACCAACCTCCACCACCAACCCAAATACCATGATTTGAAGCATTTATCGGGGCTGTAGCATTCCATAAATCAGTGTTATGATGCAATACCCAACCATTGGCATTATAATGAACTTTTGCAGTCAATGCACCATTTTTAGCCAAGGATGTAATCTTTTTAAATAAAGGCTCGTTCATAGCCGGAAGATTTAATGTTCCGGTAGGCCAATAATTCATTTCCAGATTGATGTTTGTAGTGTACTTACTACCCCAAGGTGGCGTAAGCTGATCATTCCAGATACCTTGCAAATTTGCAGGTTGCGTGCCTGGTCTAGAACTTGAAATGAGCAAGTAACGTCCGTACTGAATAAATAATGCTGCAAAGGATGCATCTTTTGAGCCGGCAAATCTCTCTATACGTTCATCTGTAGGAAGGTTTTCATTTTCGCCCTTTCCAAAATTTACTGTAAATGGGCTATAGTATTTCTGGTATTCTTTTATATGCGCCGCTTTTACCTGTGCATAGGTTTTGCCCAGCAAACTTGCATTAGCCTTTATACATGCCGTAGCGGGGATACCATTAACATTTTTATCATTGATAAAATTTGTTCCTGCGGTCAAATACAATGTTACATCATCTGCATTGCTGATGCTTATTTTACCTTGGCTCACCAATAGTTTACCTTTTGTAATTACTGCTTTAAGCTGACTCTCTCCTTTTAAAGCTCCAGCTCTTACTCGGACACTAATCGACAAGGTATTTTCATTGATTTTTTTGACCAGATGATACTTATGTGGGCTCGACAAAATTGCATCCAGACTAATGCTGCCTTTTTTTTCAGCTGTTAATCTAATTACTACAGCCTGATTTGGCTGACTTGCAAAGTACTCACGTTGATAATTGACTCCATTTAAGGTATATGTCGTACTGCTAACTGCTGTATTTAAATCAAGTTTACGCTTATAGTTTGTTACTGTTGAGTTATGATTTTTAAAGTTTAAATGTAAATCTCCAAATGCCTGGTAACTGGCTTGAAACTGAGATACCATAGGAGGCTCGTCATTTTGAACCTTATACTTCCATTCCTTAACCAGTGATATGCCATTTTCTGGTTTACCTCCTTCAGGATATATGGAAATGGGGCGACTTGTATCTTTATATCCTGCAATTCCTCCTTTATCAAAGTAATTTAAAACCTGTACAGCTATGGTATTTTTCCCTGTTTTAATCAGGTTTGCCGGAATAATGTACTTTCTTGGTGCTGTGCCATCTGTATTGCCCACCAGCGTCCCATTGATATAGCTAAAATCCTGATCACGAACCCTGTTTAAATCCAACATAAGGTTTTTACCTTTCCAGTTTCCAGGAACTTCAAAGGTAGTACGTAACCATATTGCGCCATCAAAGTCTTTTAGTCCTACAGCTTCCCAACCTTCATAACTGGGGACTTTAATCGTTCCCCATTGCAGGTCATCATAGTTTTCTGCTGCAGGATTGCCTGACATTCCTTTTAGGGTTTTCATTTCTACAACCCATTTTGCTCTATCACCAGCAATACTTTGAGTCCCCATAAAATGCTCGGCAGCCAGTTTTTCCGCCGCTGCCTGTTTACCTTCAAATAGCAGCTTTCGGATCTCGCTAAGATAATTTGCAGCGCCTTTGTGGTTATAATCCCTGGGTCCGCCTGTCCACAGCGTTTCCTCATTAAACTGAATCCTGTCTTTTTCTACCCCGGCAAATACCATGGCACCAATCCGTCCATTCCCAATAGGCAAAGCATCCGTCCATTGTTCAGCTGGCTTGGTATACCAAAGCTGATAGGCTGGTTGTTGGGCAATAACATCTGTAGTGATTAGGCTGCCAATGAACATTAAGTTCATGCAGGTAAAAAAACTGCTGAATTTCATTACGATACAAATTAAATTACTTAATCGGATCTCCTGAGATAACGCGAACTGCTTCTGTAACTTTCCCGACTGTTACAACTGGAGTTTTAACTTGCTTAAAGTTATTGTTTCCCAGCGATATACCACTAGTTTTCTCTCCACTAATTTTCAAATAAGTATCTGTACCAGATACAGGAAATGCATTATAGATAAATGCGTTGTTCACATCTTTCAGATCAAGTACAGGTACATTTTTAAGTGGTGTATAGGTCTTTACATTATTAATAGTTAAAGAACCAACTCTATCAGCTTTTATTGACGAACCTATCTCTGTATTCACCTCTACGTTATGAAATTCAATACGATTAGCATTGCGGATGTCAAAGCCAGTTTTCGCTTCCATATTGATGTCATTAAAGGTGATGTTCTCTATAGGCATCTCCTCCAATCCATTTAAGAAAGCTGCCTGATTTACATTCGAGGCAGTAATATTACTGAAATGGATATTCCTAAATCTTGGTGTACGCTCTGAGACAGGCTCAACAGTTGTTTTTGCATATTGTAAATCCAATACGATAGCCTGTTGTTTTATATTCTTCATGATGATGTTGTCTACCCTGATCTCTTCAACTATGCCACCTCTTCCACGTGCAGATTTAATACGTAAGCCACGATCTGTTCCATCAAACACACAATTGGAAATGGTAATCTTGCGTACATCGCCAGACATCTCACTACCTATTACTACACCACCATGGCCAGAAAGCATGGTGCAATTGGTGATGGTATAATTTTCTGCAGGAACAGCCATTTTTCTACCCGGTCCGTCTTTACCTGATTTTATGGTAATACAATCGTCCCCTACGCTGATATGGCAATCAGAAATGCGTACATTTTTACAAGATTCAGGATTTATTCCATCTGTATTAGGTGCAAATCTGGCCGGATTGTTAATGGTCACCGCATGTATGGTTACATTTTCGCAAAACTCCGGATTTACTGTCCAAAACGGTGAGTTACGAATGGTTATACCTTGTATCAATACATTTTTACAATACATCGTTTGTATAAAAGGCGGACGTAAAAAGCCACGAGTCATCTGTTTGGGCTCATCAGGTAAAAGAATATTCTTATTCAGTTCATCAAACATATACTGCCATTTGGAACGCGGCTGATCTGCTTTATATCCCTCTACAAAATCCCACCATTTTTTGCCATGTCCATCAATAATACCTCTGCCTGTTATGGCAATATTTTCAGCTTCATAAGCATAAAATAGTGGAGAAAAACTCGTTACGTCAACCCCTTCATACCTGCTCTTCACCATAGGCAAATAATCATCAAAATTGTCGCTGAAATGAAGTTCTGCACCAGCATCAATGAATATGGTAATATTGCTTTTCAGGTGTATTGAACCAGTAAGATATTTACCTGCAGGGAAGTAAACTGTTCCACCACCTGCTTTTGATGCTGCATCTATAGCCTTTTTTATGGCCTGGGTAGCCAATTTACTACTGTCATTTTTAGCGCCATATTTAAGTACATTATAATAAGACTGTGCTTTTGCATTTATGCTAAAGAGCATTGAACAGCAGCTCAGGGCTATAACAGTTAAAAATTTAGGGATAGGGCTATAAAACTTCATTTTTATTTATGTTTGTGGTTGATTACTTAAATTTAATTACTGCAGGTTTTAGCTTTGCAGACTGATAGATCTCTTTACCATCGGCATATACACGCAGGCCTTTACCTTTGTTATATTTCTTTCCGGTTTTATCCCATAATAAGGTTAGCGTTTTACCATGATAAGTGACATTATCTAATAAGAACCAATCCCATTTTCCATCAGGAATTAGCGGGTAAAATCCAAAAGCATTATCTAACCTTGGCTTTATTCCAATCAGGTCATTAATCACTAAATCACAGAATGTAGAATGGTTGTAAAATTTGCTTCTTGGATGATCTCCTTTTAGCCACTCTCCTGTTTTTTCATCCTGGTATTCACCCAAATAAGGCTTACCGTTCATTTGATGAGATTTGGCATATTGATGAAGTTCATCATAAAATACCTTTGGAGTCATTTTACCATGATGCTTATAATTGGTCAGCAGGTTCGACAATCCTTTTAAAGTTTGTGAGCTTGCGAATGGCCACAATGCCCCATCCCATTCACATCCATGTCCGGATCCACGGGTTCTGAATGTTGGCTCTCTCCGTTCCGCTGTTGTTAAACCCCATGGCGCTTTAAATCCGGCAGTATCTAACA
Source organism: Pedobacter sp. (assembly GCF_041645105.1). Classification (GTDB taxonomy): domain Bacteria; phylum Bacteroidota; class Bacteroidia; order Sphingobacteriales; family Sphingobacteriaceae; genus Pedobacter. The sequence goes on along the minus strand of NZ_JBAZQQ010000005.1, from coordinate 420,054 downwards.
ATTGATCCCATGCCTTTGCATATTGAGGTTGATCTGCCGGCAGATCGAAATTCCAGGGTATATAACCAATTGCTTCTCTGGCACGAGCGAATTCTGCGTTGGGATGTTTTGTTTTAAAAAAGCTATCCTTACTATCCCATAAACTGTCCTGAACCAATTTTTTAAGACTCGCTGCTTTGGTACTATATTTCTGCACTAATGCTTTATCACCAATGATTGTACCTATTTGAACCAATGCTTTTGCATTTCCATACATATAGCTGCTAATAGTAGGTCTTCTGTTCTCGTCTTTTCTTGATCCGCTGACCGACTCTTCCATTCCATCTTTCACATCAAACTGCCAAAACAAACCACCTTTTAATTGCCTCTCTTTTTCCCATTTACTGTAATCAGCGTCTAATGCCGGTACAATTTTACTTAGATATGCTTTATCAGGATGTACCAGGTAATTCTGGTACACTGCATCATCTACCCAGCTACTAAATTGATGAAAGCGTTGTTTAGTCTGCCCTACATCTGCGTGATACAACCAAAAGTCTACGTATTCTTTTAGATACTCGGTATTTTTAAGCCAACGACCTTCATAGATATGATGTCCCAATGCGCAACTGATAGAGTTGTATTTGCCTGCGTGTTTTACAGGTTCAATAAACTCTGTGAATATGAAACCCTCAGGTGTTTTTACCAGATGCTTACGGAACGACCACCATCTGTAATAGTAATTTTGTTCCAATACTTCGTCCGGGCATTCCAGCAACGGTACATTTTGCGATAACCAATCAAATGACTGCGCGTTATTCACATGGTTCTTAACTGCTTCATTGTCTATTGAATTGAAGTAATCCACATATTTCTTCAGCTTTGCAGTATTTGCAGATTGAGCGAAGGCTCCAGTCGCCATAATCAGCGATAAGGCTGTTATTATTAGTCTCTTTCTATTCATCATTATTCAAATAACCAATCTATATCTTTTCCTTTACCATCTAGTCCAGCATTATAAATGCGCATTTCCTGTCCCTCACTAATAAAACCAAGGACCATAGCAGCTCCCTTTCCTAAAGTTAGTGTATTTATACCTGCCGGAAAAGAATAAGCATGCACATTTACAGGAGGATAACCGTCTAAAATCATCGAATTCATGATCTTGATTTCCGATTGTCCGTAATTGTTTGCACTGGCATCTGTTTCCAATTCAGGAGCTTTTAGGTACAAAGGTCCCTTTACATTAAAAAAGCCTACCAGAACTTTTACAGGACTAGTATTACTGAATCTTATAGTCGTCCCTGACTTAATTTGTTGTGCTTTATTTAATTTCACTCCTTTAAGCCCTATCAATTGCTCGGTAACATCTTTAATAACGGCAGTAGAATCGGTAAATATTCGAGCATTTTTAGCTAAAATATAACTTTCATTACCTGATAACACTTTAACTACTGCATTTTTAAATGGTTTGATCGCATTTGCTGTTCCTGAATTTGCAGATTTCAATGAATCTATACTTCTTTTAAAGTGGCTCAATTCTTTGGTAAATACCGGCAGCATTTCAGTCCAATGGATAAATGTTTTATCTACCCCTCGCATTGGTATTTTACGTTGTTTGGTCTGCATGCTATTGGCATATAAATAATCGTTTTCTGTTAATTTAACCAGATCTGTATAATGCGCTACACTTTTTTCAAGGAATGGCAATGCTTTTTCCAGATCCGCCACATCATTGGAGTATTTGTAACGTAAAACCCATAATGCTGATTTCACCTTTTCTGCATAGAAATTAGCCATAGCATCGTAGCAATACATGTCGTTTTTTAGTCTTCGGAACTCCTCGGTATCTTTAGTAACTGATGGTGACGCTTCATTTATTGATGCCAATGCCTTTTTTCCATGTTCAATAACTTCCCTCGCTACCTGAACTGGTGTTTCTCCAATATGTCCTTGCTTTTTCCATGCCTTTTCAGCGTATTCAATAATCATTTCTCCTTCTGGCGCTTCAGATTCATACAATAAAGTAAATAAACCATAACGGTAAGGATTGATCAGCTGCGTCATTAACATTCCTAAAGTCAGCGTTTGTCTGTTACCATCTGTAATTCCATAACGGCGTAACAATTTTGGTGAGATCTCTCCTGATTCTTCATAGGCATTAAGAATTGCTTTTCCAGCAGGCAGATCTGTACCGTATTTAGCAGCAAGCTCTTGTCCCCAATAATTAATCTCTTCGTTTCTATCTCTGTAAGAATTCCATGCATACCTGCCCCATTCTTTATACCAAATCCAATCACGATCTATCTGCAACTGTCTATCTTTAATTTTATCTGCCGTATATGGCCAGTCCCAATAACCCGACTGCGGGTATAAGTGCAGACCTTTGGAACCATAGATTTTATCCATAGCCTGTACAGATTTCTGAATAAAATCTGCTGAACCATAACGGAAAGGCTCCAGGTTAGCTAAGATATGTACATTAGAAATATGTACCGGGGCTACCCTGCTTAACTCCCTGTGTAATTCTGCCCAGCTACCTCTTGGTTCATAAGTGGTTAAAGCTTCGCCATTGAATTTATTTTCTGTGTACAGGTTTTTATAAAGTGGCAATGAGGCTGCCATCACACTTGGAGCATGTGTATCATGAGCCCTCAATACAATTGGTGGTTCGTTTTTAATCCCTGCAGCTTTTAGGCCATCCTTTACACCTGGAATAATCGTTTTTGTAAACCAGTCTATATCATCTTGCCCTACTCCTTCCATAGCTTCACCCAATGCAACCAGCAATCCAACGTTAGGATATTTTTCTACAAAGGCCGCGACAGATTTTCGGGTATAATCTGCTATCAATGGAATAATGGGACGGTTTCTGTCTTGTGTTGCCAAACCATGTTTGTCAGCAAATGGTTTTGGTATTAAAATGTTATAGAACATCTGAATTACCCATATTCCCCTTTTGTCTGCCTCTTCTGTTAAGAATCTGAAAACTTCCTCGTTCTTTTTAAAAGTTTCATCATCTACCTCTACAGCATATGGATAATCTTTAAGTCGTACCAGTGATGAAAAAGGATGTCCATTCCATAAGTAAAGTGAATTATAACGGTTTTCAACCATCATATCCAGATAACGGATCCAATGATCTCGATCATAAAACCATGGGAAACTCTCAGGTGTATAGGGGTACTCATAAATCTCTCTGCCAGGCAAAAATTCAGTCTTTTGCAGACCAATACAAGTACCACGTAAAACCATTTGAGGCTGATCGGAGACGGAGATATTTTCTGGCAATTTATTTTTTAACTTAATTTCATCAACAAGCTCCATACAACCGTATAATGCACCCGAATGGTCTGTTCCTTCAATAACCAGGTTATTATTTTTATTATATGAAATATTAAAGCCTTCTTTACCAACTTGCTTTTGGGCGGGATTTGATACGCCTGCTAATAATTGATCTCCTTTAATTCCGATTACTATGAATCCTTTACCCTTCGGTAATTTATTCTTCTGTACAATCTTAACATCGTAACCAATTAATGATAAAGCTTTTGATATTTTCTCTGCTCCAAATTTAACCCTTGAGTTGGATTGTGCCGGAATCACTATGGTCCGGCTATTTTTTTTGAATACACCAGTAGCTTTAACTTCAGCTGAGCTGAGGAACAAAAGGCAAATAAGAGTAATTATGGGGAGATTTTTCATTGTACAGGTCACAAGTCTTAAAGCTTATGAAAGGTTCAGACTATATTTGGTTTTTGTGTGAATTTCAAATATAGCGACCGCCATTATGGCTTTAATGTAGCATTTCCCCAAAATGCTATACAATATTATCATCAGCGTTTTAATGCTGTAAAAAAGCTGTTATATTAGGTCAAAAGCTCTTGCATACTGGCAGACTTCATAGTAAGAACTCGTGTTCAGTTTCTGTTTGATATTCTTTCTATGGGTTTCGACAGTAGTTTGTGCAATAAATAACTGTTCTGCGGTTTCTGCTGAGCTTTTACCTAATGCCATTAATGAGAGTATTTCTCGTTCTCTGGCCGACAATTTAGTAAAGGTGTTGAGGTTCTGTCTTAAAAAATTATTTTCCTCGAGCAAACGAGATGCTTTAGCAGTCATATGGTGCATGGCATCAATTGGTGATGAGGTAGTGATTGTAAGTAAGGGTAATTGGTTTTCATCCCTTAAAAGGATTTTAGTACTGCTCATGTACCATTTCCATTCAGCATGTCCAGATAATCTTACTTGTTGAAAATAAGTTACACACTCATCATCCCTATTTCTTTCCAACAAGCCTAATATTTTAGGCACATAATCTTTCGCATCATCAGCATTAAAATAAACATAATAATACTCATCAGGTGTTAAACCTGTAATTACATCCAATGTGATTCCCAAGTTCTTTAAGCCATTTTCAGACATCCAGGCTACTGTACCATTGATATTATGAATAATCACTACCGCCGGTAGTTTATCGGCTATGACTGCAATTTCTGCAATTGCTTGTTTGATTTTATCAGACAAGACTAGATTATATTCGGTCATTTTGAAATTTAATTATTAATAAAGATCATTAATTGTAAAAATACCCATTATTGGGTATTGCCCAAATTATTGTGAATATGTTTTTTTGCTATAGTTTCAATTTCACTTATAATAGTGAAATAAAAACTATTAATTAATTCTTCTAAACCATAATTTTAAACAAACAAAATGAGAAATTTCTCTTTACTATTATTACTAATCACAGCAATATCTTTTTCTAGCTGCAAAAAAGATCCAAGTACAGAAGAAAAAAATGCGAAAAACCTTATTGGCAAATGGTTCTTAAAATCTGTTACCGAAAAAAACTTAAAAAATGGAACATCAACTAATCAGCAAACAACTCCGATTAATGATGATAAAAAATTTGTGGAATTCAGAAGTAATGGAACTGCTGTTGATTTATGGGGGGATGAATTTAATTACAAAATATCCAATTCAAAGATAACCATGCGATACAATGAAGACGATGAGGACTACATACAAGACATCATAAAAATCACCTCAAATGAATTGGTTTTATCTGAAGAAGATGTTTATACTGAAGGAAATGACACTTTTAAATACATTACCGAATATACCTTTACAAAGAAGTAAAAGCTCTTCTTTCTAAATTGTGCACTCAAAAAAAATCCTGGCAGCCTAAAAGTTGCCAGGATTTACTATTTAACAGAATTTGTGCTTAGTTTTTCTTCGACATATTGTCTGCCATTACCAAGGCATTATATGCATTAACGATTCCTCCTGTTTTACACAGTTCTGTCATCGCAACTTTCTGACCACCTGATTTTGGTTTAGTAACAGGAATATCAATTTTGGTAACTGTTTGTTCAATGATATACTTAATCTGTTTTGCAGTCAACCCAGGATAATAACTTTTAATTAAAGCAGCAATTCCTGCAACTACTGGTGTTGCCATACTTGTTCCTGATAAAGGGCTGTATTTATTCTCAGGCATAGTTGCATAAATACCAACTCCCGGAGCAAATACGTCTACTGTCTGCTTACCATAATTTGTGAATGGGGCAATTAGTCCAGCTTCTGTAGATCCACTGGCTCCTACTGTAATCATATTGGCTGCTTTTTTACCTCCTTTCATAAAGAATGGAGTGGGGTAATGTGGATAGGTATCAATATCCATACCTTCATTTCCAGCTGCATTAACAAGTAACACGCCTTTTTTCTCTGCGTAACGGATTGCATCCTCTACCATTTTACGGTCAGGAGAGATTCTTTTTCCAAAACTCATATTGATAATCTGTGCACCATTATCTACAGCATAGCGGATACCTAAAGCTACATCTTTATCATGCTCATCGCCATTTGGAACAACACGTACACCCATAAGTTTAACAGCATCTGCAATACCGTCCATTCCTTTTCCATTGTTGCGGACTGCTCCAATAATGCCTCCTACGTGTGTTCCATGAAAATATGGATCCCCCATTAGGTTAGCATTTCCATAAAAACGGTCTTTGATGTCTGTGTAATCATCTTTTACTTGCTGCCCTCTATAGTCAACTGGAGCAATAGTATCGGCCTTTTTCAACAGACTTTTACTCAGAATCCACCATTTATAGTTTTGTAAGTCTTTCTTTTTTACTTGTGTTTCATCAGTAACATTTGCGAACTGATCTTTGTACTTAAAATATATACGTTGATATTCAGTGCTCTCTTTAGTTACCTGACCTGTCGGGCCGCCAATAAAATTCCAGCCTTGTGTATCTCCTTTATAGCCATTACCATCAACATCTTTATCCCCCGGTAATTCTTTAGCATTACGCCATAGGTTAGCACTTAAATCTTCATGTAAGGTATCAATACCTCCATCCAATACTGCTACGACCACTGTTTTAGGTATTTTACCTTTTAATAATTCATTGTAGGCTTTAATAACATTTGTTCCGTATACTTTATCTGTATCTTTAGATAGTAAATGCCAGTTTTGATTTTTTTGCGGTTGCTGCTGTGCAAAGCTTAATACCGGGACTAGCAGTCCCAGTACCATAGTAAGTCTTTTCATGTATGTTTTTAATTAGTTGCCGCAACATACGTATATTTCCGGAAATTGCCTTTATACTTTTAGTAGCATTTTTATTGCGATTACCTCCCGGTCGTGCTTAAAAGACCATCTTTCACCAATTGATCAACCAATACTTTTGGATAAGTTCTTACAAAATTATCTATAGAACCTGGATTTACAGTCTCCGATTGTGCCGACCAGATCAATTTACGACCTTCTAAATCATAAAGATTGGTTTCCATAAAATAAGTACGATCTGTCACATAATAACCGGGTTCATAAAACATCGGATACCAATAATTATAATAACTATAGAAGCCCCCATACCACCTGTAATATGGATAGGGTGCATAGCCTCTAGTTCCTGGAACGTATCTTGTCTCACTATCTTTGTTGATCATTGAGATTGTCATGATATAGTTTGCCCCAGAATTTACAATTTGATTTCTTAGCACCTGTTCTGTGGGTATCTTTTTATAAAATTCCGGATTGAAGTAGTCGTTCCCCTTTACAGTTTTTACATTATTCATTGCCAGCAGACTTGTAAATCCATTTTCTAATTCAGTTCTGACTTTGATATTCTTTGTTAATGAAGAAATAAATATGGTTTGTCCATCTAATACTTTTCCTTTTGAAGATGGTTCAACCCAGGAACCTGTTATCCTTGTTATAGGGCTGCAGGACAATATCATCCCGCTCCCAAGCAGAATGACAAACAACTTAAGTGTCTTCATAATTAGTACTTTATAGTCTAAACACTTAAACTATAAAAATGTTTATCATCAGAATATAGAAAGAATGGAAATTCATAAAATGAAAAGGGTGTCCAGGACCGAAGTCCCAAACACCCTGTTTAATTTCAGTTATTTTATTGATTAATAATTAGCTACAAAATATGTTTTTGAACTTTGATCATCTGTAACTTTAATCTGATTTATTGCTTTTGCATAAGACTTAATTTTAGCAGGTTTTATATTGCCAGCAATTGTTAAATAAGCCGTTGCAGGATTAGCCATTGCACTGTAATAAGCATTTACATCGTTTAGATTTAAGTTTTGAACTGATAAAGCTGTAATGCTTTTAGTATAATATTTATCTTGAGCAGTAATGTGTGATAATATCTCTGCCTTTGCTTTAGCTAAAGCTTCATCAGTAAATTGAGGAGCAGTGATATAAGAAGACATAGCAGCTAAAGCATCTTCAAACTGATCGGCATTTGCTGCAGCCACATTAATCCCTTTATCCGTAAAGCTTAAAGATTGATTTACTTCAGGTAATTGTTGAGTTAAAATGGTATTTACCAGTTCTTGTACAGATGCTTTTTCATCAACATACTTGCTGGCACCTTCAAAACTTAAAACTGAGAATACTTTTTGTGTTCCAGAATTTTCAGCAACTATTACAGTCATTCCACTTTTTAACTTGTAACTAACAGGTGCTTTCATAACAGATTGTGCGTAGCTGAATTGAACAGATACTAAAAGAGCGATTGCGATAGAGATGTTTTTTAAATTTTTCATAACAGGGATTCAAATTTATTTTTTTAATTGGTTGATGATTCAAAAGTATGACGCATTATCCAACCCCGAAATGAAGAATAGGTAGAAAGGCATTTCCACCCGACGAAAAGGCATTAGAACTCTTTGGAGTTTTAATGCCTATCTGAACAGCTATTTATTAAACATTTCTTTAATGCTGATGGTTTTATTATTAATCATTGGCTTTGCATAATAAGCCAGAAAAAGAATATAGGCTAATGTAACATAAAGAAACATGAGTGCATATCTCAATCCAATGGCATCACCCAATGATCCTATTATTAATGGTACCAATGCACCACCAAAAATACCTGAGCATAAAATTCCTGAAAAAGAACCATGATGCTGCGCAACTGAATTCAATGCTAGAGAAAAGATAATAGAGAACATCACAGAAATCACAAATCCTGTAGCAGGAAAAGCGTACAATGCTATGTCTTTAGAACCAAACAAAGCAACAGTAACAAATATCATTGAAACTAATGCAGCTAGTTTAAGGATAAGTTTTGAATCAAATAGTTTCAGTAAAACCAGCCCTAGTAAACAACCTAATGACATCAGTCCCCAAAACCATGCTACAGCCTGTGCACCTTCCTTATTTGGATCTACCTCATGATAGCTTCTCAAAAACTCAGACATCCAATTAGCCAGGGCCTGTTCAGTACCTACATAAGCAACAATGCCAATGAAAAATAACCGAACATCTCTGTTTTTAAGTAAACCAATATAAATCCCCGTAGCTCCTGCTTTCTCATCTTCTTTTAGTTCTACTCTTGGTATCCTGATAAAAGAAAGTAACAGTAAAATTAAAATGAATATAAAGCTAAACAACCAGTACAATGCAGTCCATGATAAATTATCTTTTACCAAGCTGGCCAATGCCCCGATTAAAGGATTATTGATCGGACTTGCTGAAAGCTCGGCCATCAGGTAAGAAAACACAAAAGGACTGATAAATGAAGCCAATCCGAATACAAGTTGTCCCAATACTGAAAAGAAAGCAAAGTTCTCTTCGCCACCTGCAGTACGCATTAATGGATTAATGATAACCTGTAACATCGCCATTCCTATACCGATGATAAACAAGGATGCCAATGCTATTCCATATTGTGGAAACAAGCCAAATGCGGTTACACCAACAAAGTTAAGTGTAAAAGCAATTAACATAGACTTTTTCTCTCCAATACGCTCAATCATTATCCCTGATGGGATAGACATAATCCCATAAGCTAAAAAGAATGAAAAAGGTAAAAATGCTGCCATGGTAAGACTCAAATTATAAGTCTGAATAATAATGGGCATTAAAGGTCCAAGAATATTAGTCACAAATGATATGACAAACCAGATCAATAAAATAACACCTACCAGAAAATTATTACGCTGCATATAAACTCATTTAAAATTAAAACTTGGAAAAAACTCTTGCTGCACACCCTAACAACCCTGCCTTATTCCCTAACTGTGCAGCCACAATTTGGGTATGCTGTACTGTATCAGGCATTGTCCTTTTAAGTACTCTTTTTTTAATCTCACTTATATAGAATTGTCCAGCCTCGCTGATGCCTCCTCCAAGCACTACCTTTTGAGGACTGAACACGTGAATCATACTGGCTATACCCGTAGCCAAATGATCAAAATGCTTATGCATAGCCTCTAGCGCTTCAGGTTCTTTAGCCAGATAGTTATTGACGATCATTTTTCCATTTATATTTTCGGCATCAATATCTCGTAATTCAGCATAGTGATTAATCAATGCGGTTGTAGAAGCATAAGCTTCTAAACAGCCCGTTAAGCCACATGAACACTGAGCACCATCTTGTTGTATAGTGATGTGTCCCAGCTCAGTACCTCGATTCTTATATCCTCCGTAGAGTTTTCCATCAATGATTAAACCACCACCTATTCCGGTTCCGATAGTAAGGAAAACGACATTTGTACAATCTGCAGCTGCACCATAAGACTGTTCTCCCAGGCCCATCAGGTTTGCATCATTGTCGATCACCACATTTAAACTTGTTGAAGCCGAAATAATGCTGCCTAAATCCACATTTTTAAAGCCGGGCAAATTATCTGCACCTCCTATAACTATATTCTGATCAACAATGCCAGGGAAGCCAATTCCAACACCCCTCACCTTTTCTGGTGCATGTTCTACACACTTTCGGATGGCAGCATTAATCAATGCAATCACCTCTCCCTCTGTAAAAATATTATCCAGGGGAAACAAAAATGAATAAATCACCTTTCCTGTGTTACTTACCAGTCCACATTTTAATGAGGAGCCGCCCACATCAATTCCAATTGCGTAAGATTCTGTCAATTCTTTAAAGATTTCAATTATTTAATTACCGAAATTAACTTTAAAGCTTTTTAAGGGGTTTTAATAATGTCTTTAATGATTTAGATTTTGTGCTAATTCAATTAAATATCTTCCCCATCTTTCCTTGCAAGGTATTCTGTAGGCATGCAATCATAATATTGCTTAAATGCTGTTGAGAAATATGAAGGAGAATTAAAACCCGACATATAGGCAACCTGTGCGATGGTATATTGTCTGGATTCCATTAATTCTACTGCTTTCTTAAATCGGATACGCTTGATGAAATCTGTCGCAGATTCGCCGGTTATAGCTTTCAGTTTTAAATAAAGATTGGAACGACTCATGCCAATCTCCCGACTGAATTTATCTACTGAAAAATCAGATTCTGTAATATGTGCTTCAATTATAGCAATTGCATCCCTTAAAAAGTCTTCGTCAAGTGTATTGAAAGCAATGTTTTCGGGAATAATTTCTTTTGAGCTTGAATAGTATTCTTTAAGTCTTTTGCGCGAACGGGTTATATTTTGCAGTTTTGCTTCAAGAAGGGCAATAGAAAATGGCTTGGTGACATAATCATCTGCTCCAACTTCTAAACCCTTTATCTGTTGATTAGTTTCATTTTTAGCCGTTAACAGGATTACCGGGATATGGCAGGTCTGGATATTTTGCTTTATCTTTTTACAGAAATGTATACCGTCCATTTCAGGCATCATTACATCAGAAATGATCAGATCAACCTGTTGCTCTTCCAGCAGGTCAAGCGCTTCCTTTCCATCATATGCTACACTTACTTCATAAATTTTGCTAAAATAATTTTTCAAGTAAGTAACAATTTCAGGATTATCATCAACCACGAGTAATTTTTCTTTCTCCGGACCATCAACTTTTCCAATCCCGTCCTCCCCTATATTGTCTTCATCATTGGACAAATCATTTTCAACTGAAAGGGCGTAATGCTGACCATCAATATGGTCATCGGTATCATAACTATCATCGCCCAGAGGAATTGTTACTACAAACGCACTCCCTTTACCCAGAGCACTTTCTACAGTTATATTACCGTGATGTAACTCCACCAGTCGCTTCGTAAATGCCAGACCTACACCAGAACCAAGGTTCATTTCCTGACCGCTTACCTGGTAAAATCTATCGAAAATCCTTTCCTGGTGTTGCACATCAATTCCCATCCCGGTATCTGTTACTTTGATCACGGCATCATTATTTCTTCTTGCAAATTCAACCGTTATAGAACCACCTTCTTCTGTGTATTTAAAGGCATTGGAAAGCAAGTTAAATAAGATTCTTTCTATTGCATCTTTATCGAAGTAAAAAGACAATTTTGCTTCTGTTGAACGGAATGTATATTTGATTTTATTCTTTTCAGAGAGTGAATTAAAGGAACTATATGCCTCATGGATAAAACTAACCATATCGCCCTTACCCACTTTAAGTTTTTTGGTACCTCTTTCTGTTTTTTTAAACTCAAAAAGCTGATCTACTAAATGATAAAGTCGTTTCGCATTCAGCATCATCAGCTCATGGTTTTTTCTTAAGCTTTTATCAGCTATTGGCTTACTCAGAATTTCTTCAAGTGGTGCTAATATTAATGTTAATGGAGTTCTGAATTCATGCGAAATATTGGTAAAGAAGTCCATTTTCATCTGATTGATGTAATTGACCTTCTCGCGTTCCATCCTTTCCATTTTTAACTGGTGTAATGTTCTGATACGCTCTGAAATAACCTTGTAAACGAAGTAACCAGCTCCAATTGCAAATGCAGTCATCAGCAAGTAAAACCAGGTGCTGTTATACCAGGGTGGTGTAACGACTATATCCAGAGTTTTCACTTCACTACTCTCACCCTGTGGGCCAACAGCTTTAACATGAAAAACATATTTACCAGGTTGTAAATTTGTATAACTGGCTTTAGAAATATCTTCAGTAATCTGCCATTCTTTATCAAAACCATCTAGCTTGTACCAATATTTTGTTTTATTGGGGGAAATATAATTGAAGGCATTAAAAAAGATAGTAAACTGTTTAAATTCATGTTTAAATGTTAGCTTTTTAGCTTGGTCTATATGTTGATCTACAACATCATATCCATCCCCGGGTACAACTCTTTTATTAAAAACTTCGAGTCCTGTAAAGGTTACTTTTAATTTTAAGGGAGCTTGCTTTAAAGCTTTCGGATAGAAATAAGAAATCCCGTTGATCCCACCAAAAAGCATCATCCCATCTGCTGCTTTACAAAAAGCATAAAGATTAAACTGATTGTTTTGCAATCCATCTTTATTATCGAAAACCTGCAACTTACGGCTATCAGGGTTAAATTTCACCAGGCCCTTGTTGGTCGAAATCCATAAATTCCCTTCATCATCAGGCAGTATGCCATAAATCGTACCTTTAAGGAAATCTTTACGGATATTGAACGTTACGAAACTACGGGTATTTTCATCAAATAAGTTAAGTCCATCCCTTGTTCCTATCCAGATACGCTTTTTAGCATCTTCAGCAATACAACTTACTACGTCATTGCTCAGCAAATTACCCGGGAAATTATCGAAGAGCATATTATCCGGGTAAAACAAGTTCACACCATTCGTAGTACCTATCCAAATACGTTTCTTAGAATCTTCCAGCAAATAACTGATTTCATCAGATGTTAAACGCTTTCCAGCTTTATCCATATAAATATGGCTAAAGGATTGATCAGAAGTATTAAATTGATCGAAACCAGTTCTTGTACCTACCCAAATACGACTTTTATGGTCTTTTAATAAGGCATAGACCATGTCACCAGCAATACTTTTAGAATCTGCCTGATTATGCCTGAACACTTTACTTGTTCTGCTTATGGGATCAAGATAATTCAAGCCCATATTATGTGTTCCTACCAAAAGCTTACCAGCCTCGTCAAAAGCTATAGATTTGATATTATTAGAACTCAATGAACCATTTCCTGTTTCCTTAAAAGTATAATACTTAATAGTACCTGCATTTCGATCCCAGTAATTAAGTCCTTTATCATTTGTACCAATCCAGAAATCGCCTTTACCGTCTTGCTTTATCACATTTACCACCTGATCATTTAGTGACAATGCACCTGTACTCTGATTTAGCAAATTGAACTTAATATCATTGTGGTGATAATAATTTATCCCACCATAAAAAGTCCCCATCCACATACCATTCTGTTTATCACGATACACACAACGAACTGAATTCTGATTTATAGTATAAGGCACAGAGGCCCTGTGATAATAGTTCTGAAAAATGTTGGCTTTAAGATCTAGAATTGAAAGGCCATTAAAAGTTCCCAACCACAAATTACCTTGTTCATCCTTACTTATCCCCCGTACATCATTATCTGCCAAACTAGATTCTTGTCCTGCAAAATGTTTATAATTAACCGTAGTGCCCTTTTTTAGGTTATATTGAAATAAGCCTTTGCCTTCAGTTCCAATCCACAACAATTCTCCATCTACAAAAAGCTCATTAACCCTTGGCTTTCCTAAACTTAAGTTTAAAGCAGTCAATTTTTTGGTGGCCGTGTTCATTTTAAATAAACCTACGTCTGTCCCTACAAACAAGCTACTTTTTACTAAAGCCAAACGAGTAACACTTTTTATATCAAAAGCAGATGCATCAAAATTAACCTGTTTAAACTGTCCTGATGAAGCATCTAGTAGAAAGATCTCACCAGAACTTGAACTCGCCCAAACCACTTTATTGGCATCTTCTACAATAGAAGAAATGTACCATTCACCTGATTTGCGTGGAAATTTATAGTTCTGAAAGTTTTCTTTAGTATAATCAAAACGGCTTACACCTTGATTTCCTCCAACCCATAGTAAACCTTTATGGTCAAGAAAAAGACTCCTGATATAGTTGGACTGTAAACTATTTTTATCAGCCTTGGAGGGACGATAGACACTAAAAGTTTCTCCGTCGTAATGATTCAGACCATCTTGGGTTGCCATCCACATAAAGCCCAATGTATCTTGTACCATCGTAAAAACAGTGCTTTGCGACAAACCATTTTCTACAGATATACCCCTAAAGTACCGTTTTACAGGCTGTTCAGACTTTAGCTGAGCAACTACAATATGCCCAACAAATAATAGAGAGGCAAACAGACAAAAAATGGTAATCCTCCGCTTCATTGCTTTACAGTTTATTTTTTACGCTTAAAACCAGAGTCAAAATTAACTACATCTGGCAAACTATCCACTACTTCCTGCTTATTAAATGAATTATTTTTAGTTTCTATAAGTATTGAACTGCCTTTTTGGTTGTGTTCGTATACCTTACCCTTAATTTTCACAGTATCAGCACCGTAGCTAAACACGGCATTCTCATTCGTTAATTTTACGGTTAAGTTAGCTGAATTGGATGGATTTAATTCAGCTTTTATTTCCCATGGCCCAACCTTCACATTATACAAACCATTCTTATCGCTAATTACCTTAATTACATTAACATTTTTATCCTTTAGCTGGATTATAGTTAAAAAACGGTTAGTCTTTAAAGAATTAACAGTAGTAATTCCTGCATGCCACTGATCTTTAAATTCTATAATATTACCTTCATCATCTGTTTTACCTTTCCAGTTTTTAGCAGGGAAATTATACTTATCATGCAATACCATTTTTAATGGGGTATGTGCATAAACTGTTGTGCTAACATGAGCAAGATTGGTTTTTAGCTTAAAACTCTGTTCCGATGCACCATTAACTGTTTTGCCATCCATCATAAACGGACTATGCATCTGGCTGGTCCATTTTACTGGTTTCACAGCTTCGAGTTCATCATATAAAACTACATAATTACTATCTAGTTGCAGCATATGTCTTCTATATAATTTTACGCCAGATTCCCCATAACCACTACTTTTATCAGCTTTTAAACCTATTTGTTTAAATCGATCTAACCAAAAACCGGTGGTAACATTCCCATACGCATTTGAAGCATCTCCTAACGCATACTGAATTCTATTGCCAGTCATGAAACGCGGGATCCATCCATAACCGTCCTCTCCTATCCTTTGTCCCAAACTATCGGCCAGTATAGTATTATAGGCTCTTGATGAACGATAATCCAATAAATTATGCGCATCACTAAAATTGCTGTAAAATCCAGTTCCACCAAATACTTTTTCTCCATTATAATTAATGGTGTATGCATTTTGTGCCGCATGGCCATGTCCAGCTGCACCAAAAGGATTAGACATTAAATAACTTCCCAGATTTTTTGCGGGATTTGCTAAATTGGAATGCATGGCTACCAATCCGATATCTTTAAATACCCGGCCCTTAGGAAGTGTAGTAGGCGCAGACAATATTCTTACTGTGTTTGGATTATAATTTAGTAACCTGAAAAGCAAGAAATCATCTGTTCCTTTAAAAAAATCAGGTTTAGTTTTCCTGATTTCAGCAACATACCAGTTTAAAAATGGGTTATCAACTTTTAATGCTAAAGCCTCTGCAAATTTAGCCTGCATTTTAACTGTATTGGCAAGGTTCTCATGCATATCACCTACTGCTGTTGAGGTAGAATTTGGCGGATAGCTGTATAACATGTAATAAGGAAGATTCTGCATCCATGTTTGCTTGAAATAATCCATTCCAGATATATTACCAAAAAGTTCGGGTAAGTAAATCAGTGTTTCATAATGCGTCCGAAAATACCCGTTACCTTCATGCCAACCGCCATCAGTTGAACCTAAAACAGGAAAACGAGCAGACCACACTTCATATACATAAGTCAGCCATTCATCTGCTTCTGGTAAATCGCTGGCAACAGCTACCGCAGCGATGGAGAAATTACGTAAAATATGCTGCCAAACATGATTATCACACATTTGCAATTCAAAGCGATTAGGCAAATCTTCATATATGCGTTTCCCTCTAATTGCAATTATATTTCTTAATAAACTTTTTTCTGCTGCTGTTAAATATTTAAAACCTGCATCGTAAAGCCAGGCAAGAGATTCAAGAATATTTCCATTATTAAAATCGTCACGTGTTGCATAACTATCTGGGTTCATTTTAGCAACATGCAAAGCTTGTTTTATAGCTTCTTTGATATACCGTTCATCTTTGGTCAATTGAAAAGCTATACAAAGATTCCGGATGGGGGAACCTACTTTTTCGCCAAAGCCATGATACATGAATTCAACCATTTGCTTGCGTTGCAAGGCATTCATTCCGGTTGTATCCCTTGGCCTTGTTGGCTTTTCTTCTGGAAGCGGCTGCCCCAATAACTTAGCTGAAGCCGCTATAAAAGACTTAGCCTCTGGGTTTTGCTTATTATTGACATAAAAAACTTCTGCATTTTTATTCATCCCCCACAACCTGGGATGTGCGGCTCTTCCTTTTTCTAATACAGTAGCTACGGCTGGAGATGTACCTACATTTTTAGCCTGCTTTTTAACAATAAAATCGTAGGTAGGTGACCAATTCCATCTACCACCAACTTTATTTAAAGCGGCATATTTCCAGAACCAGCGCCCTGGTTTTAAACTTTGATGTAAAGGGTATATTGCCCAACGCTGCTCATTTCCCACAATTAAGTTGCTTTTAAACAGGCTATCACTTGACAGCAACACTTTATATTTTACTGTTTTACCCTTTACACCAGGCCAAAGCAAAACCGGACTATCATCAGCAACTTCAACCTGGTTAACCGGATATGCCCACTCACGAATACGGGGATGCAACATTCCAGTATCGAGTTGTTGTACAGCCTGTTGTTTTACAGGTGTTAACAATAAGACCGATTGAAGGATAATAGCAAAGCTCATAGTCTCTGGTTTATTTTTTTAGTGCATAAAATGAGTCTTGGTGTTGTATACACCATTTTTTCAAGTATGCACGCATTTGATTTAGTTTTGCTTTATGTGTAGACTTCACCGCAAGGTTATTCATTTCTCCAGGATCATTTTGCAGGTCAAACAGCTGCTCTCTGATTTTTCCTTTATCGTATACGATATATTTAAAATCTTTTGTCAATACTGCCCGACCTTTAATACCAAGCATGACATCGTTATCAGCAAAATCTGTTTCAATTACTAAAGTATCACGCAAACTAACCTTAGGATTATCCATGCGTTTTTTTAAATCCACCCCTTTTAAATAAGCTGGAGTTTCAATACCTGCGTATCCACATATTGTTGGAATAATATCTATACCATTACAAAGTAACTGGTCGTCTGTTTTAGGCTTCCAATGTCCGATTTTAGAGATGATAAAAGGTACTTTGGCAGATTCTTCATACAATACCTGCTTTTGGTTCCATTCATGAGCTCCATAGCCATCTCCATGATCGCTTGTAAAGATGATTATGGTATTATCTTCTAATCCGTGTTTTTTTAGAGACCCTAAAATCATACCTACATAATCATCTACCTTTTCTACCAAGCGATTATAAGCCCAACGATACTGTCTCCATTGCGATTCAGTCCATCCTATTGTTGGGTATGTCCGTAAATTCACTTTCTGTTGCTCTCTTATAATTTCCGGTTCATTTGGAGATATTTTCCAATTTTTTGGCATTACTGGGCAAAGAGAAGGATCAGGAGGCGTACCTATCAAATCCATTTTCAAATAATCACCCCTGGCCCATTCACATATATCATGAGGATTTAAAAAAGAGGCTACAAGTAAAAATGGATTACTTTTATTTTTTTTGATAAAATTAGCGCAATATGATGGCGTTGCTGCATCTGTATAATCTCCGGTAGCAGTATTTTGTATAGTTTCAAATCCATGTTGTTCTATTTTTCCCGCTGGGATTGGTAAATGCCATTTTCCTACATAACCAGTTTTATAACCGCCATTTTTAAATATTTTACCCATCATTAATACCGAATCAGGCCATTGTCCGTCCTTTTCTGGAGCATTCCCACTAAAGCCAGATTCGTGTGGCATTTTACCACTAAATATGGCAGATCTTGATGGCGTGCAAAGTGGCTGCGCACAATATGCACGTGTGAAACGAGTTCCATTAGCAGCAAGTACATCCATTGCGGGTGTATGCAGATCTTTATTTCCTGCATTACTCATAGCATCAGCAGTTTGCTGATCGGTCATAATGATAATAATATTAGGCTTTGAAGCATTTGCTTTTTGCGCATGTACTTCATTACTCCCTAATAATGCAAGTAAGGCCGCACTAAGCAGCCACCCTTTTGTTTTATACATCCTCATTTCTTACTTATTTTAAATAATTATAGCTAGAATCCAAGTTAAAGCGTTTTTGCATTTCTTTACTTGGCTTAGGTGTTTTATCTACCTCACTAAAATAATCAGCAGTATCCCAAATCTTTACATTACCATTAGTTTCCCTCGGATCTTTCGTATCTACCAAATAATTACGCATTTGACTAACTAATTCCTGCTTTATCTTCTGATAAGCAGGAAGTGCGGCCAGATTATGTACCTGATCTGGATCTTTGTTAACATCAAACAATTCTTCTGCAGGACGTTTCCCCATGGCCAGTTCAAAAAATGGTTTCACTTTCTGGTCATCTTTATGTTCTATCAGATAATATTTAGTTTCACCTGGCCAATTGAACATATAAGGGTCAATGTCTCCATAAAACGGTGGATCTCCTGCAGGCCATCTACCTGGCTCATAATTTTTAATATAAAGATAATCTTTAGTGCGAATTGCTCTGCCCGGATAGCCTAAACCATGCTGACGCACAAAAGCGTGACGTTCACGACCTAATACAACAAAATCTCTTGATTTTTCT
Source organism: Pedobacter sp. (assembly GCF_041645105.1). Classification (GTDB taxonomy): domain Bacteria; phylum Bacteroidota; class Bacteroidia; order Sphingobacteriales; family Sphingobacteriaceae; genus Pedobacter. Next base: position 400,891 of record NZ_JBAZQQ010000005.1, on the reverse strand, counting down.
TCTTTCCCTTTTTCTACAATCGGCAACAAGCTTTTACCAGTCATGACTGCAGGAACAGCAATATTTGCTAACTGCAGAAATGTTGGAGCAAGATCATTTAAAGTAACCATATTATCACTAATTACGTTTTGCTTGAATTTACCCGGCCATGAAATGATTAGAGGTACACGAGTTCCAAAATCGTATAAATTGGCCAAACCTCTTGGCATTTGCCATCCGTTGTCGCTACATACTACAATAACTGTATTATCAAGTTGTCCAGTTGCTTTCAATTCTGCCATAATTTCACCCAACTCACGATCAAAGGTCTCAATAGCAGCATAATAGTCTGCTATATCCTGACGTATATCAGGATGATCAGGTAAATATCCTGGAACAGTTACTTTACTTGAGTCGATACCGGCTTTAGCACCAGAACCCACTTCGTAAGGTCTATGTGGATGTAAACTGCTTACCCAGTAACTCCAGGGCCCATCTTTTTTATTTTTTAAGAATTCAGCAAAACTGGTATACTTATCTCCGCCCGGATTTCTCGGACGACCATTTGCTTCAAAACTACCAGGTCCCCATCCTTTACCCTGGAAGCCAATAGCATAGCCTGATTCTTCCAACAGATCTGGATATACTTTGTATTTAACTGGTAAAACGCCCCATAAGTTTGCACCATCTTCCAATCTCCAAATATCCTGCCCTGTCAGCATTGCTGCCCTTGCAGGTGTACACGATGGCGAACTACAAAAGGCATTGGTAAAGCGTACACCCTGACTGGCAATCAAATCCATATTAGGCGTACGAACTACATTATCACCATAACTACCAACATGATTCCAGGATTGGTTATCAGACATGATCATCAAAATATTAGGGCGATCTTGTTTCTTTTCTGGTGAGCAAGAAGCCCAGGTGAGCACCATGATCATTGCAGCTGGAATGTATTTCAAATTATTAAACTTCATCTTTATTAAATTAATTAGTAACGGCTTCAGTTGGATTAGTGTCTTTGTATTGCTTCTGGAGTTTTACAAGTTGTTCTTTTAATTCTTTTACAACTGGCTGATAAGTTTTATTGTTATACAAGTTATTCATCTCTTTTGGATCTTTTTGCATATCATATAATTCCCATTCATCAACATCATTATAAAAATGAATTAGTTTATAACGTTCAGTTCTGATACCATAATGTCTTTTTACCATATGCCAGCTAGGATATTCATAATAATGATAATAAACAGCCTTACGCCATGTTTCTGGTGCTTTACCTGCATTATCTAATAGTGGACGTAAAGAAACACCTTGCATATCATCAGGTATTTTTACTCCTGCATAATCTAAAAATGTTGGAGCAAAATCAAGGTTCATAGCAAAGGCATTACTCACCGATCCCGCTTTGATGGATTTAGGATAACGTACCAATAAAGGTGTTCTAAAAGATTCATCGTACATAAAGCGTTTATCGAAGTAACCATGTTCTCCCAAAAAGAATCCCTGATCTGAAGTATACACAATAATGGTATTATCTAACTCTCCTATTTTTTCCAGGTAATCCATTAATCTATTTACATTTTCATCAACAGAAACTACACATGCTAAATAATCACGCATATATTGTTGATATTTCCAACGAACGAGGTCAGCACCTTTAGGATTTAATTTTCTGTATTCGGCAACCCGTTTATCATATACCTTTTTCCATTTTACCTTTTCAGCATCTGTCATACGGTTATAAACTTCATAAAAACGAGCTTTATCCAATGTAGGGTCATTAGCTTGTTTATAATCATCCCCTTTTGCATCCTTAAATATTGTTTCTATAGGTAATTTTCCCATAGAATCTAATTGAGCTGAGGAGAGTAGTTTAAGATCCCATGCTTCCCACATATCTGTGGAAATATTCATTAGCTGTTCTTTTGCAGCTTTCCCCCTGTTTTTAAAATCATCTAAAAGGTTATCAGGTTCCGGGAAAACTGTATTATCGAACATACCAAGATGTCTTGGTGCTGGCAGCCAGTTACGGTGTGGTGCCTTATGTTGATAAATCATCATAAAAGGCTTATCATGATCTCTCTTCTCTAAGAATCCAATTGCTTTATCTGTAATCACATCAGTTACATAGCCTTTTTCTTTAACAACTTTTCCGTTTTCAAAGAATTCTGGTTGATAATATTGTCCCTGGTTTGGTAAAATACTATAATAGTCAAAACCCATTGGAGTTGAGCCAAGGTGCCATTTACCTATCATTGCGGTTTGGTAACCTGCCTTTTTTAACAATTGCGGATATATCACCTGCGTACTGTCAAACACTTTTGAATTGTCCGTTAATCCATTCAGGTGACTATATTTTCCTGTAAGAATGGTAGCTCTTGAAGGTCCGCAAACTGCATTGGTTACAAAACAGTTATTAAACAACATACCTTCTTTTGCAATCCTATCCAGACCGGGAGTTTTGACAAGCTTACTACCATAAGCACTCATGGCCTGAATGGTGTGATCATCTGTCATAATGAACACAATATTCGGTTTTTTAACACTTTGTTTTGTGTTTGATTGCTGACATGAAGTTAATGTTATACCTCCAACAAAAACTAATAGCAGTAAAAATCGTTTCAATAACATTTTGGTTTTACTTATTTGGTTAATTGATAAGAACGAATTTAGACCAGTAGGATAACAATAGATTTAGGTATTGTTTAAAATAATATCAGTTTTGATGAATACATGTATCAAAACCAGGTATTTCATCAAAATTCATCAAATCCTGAATAAATTAGCTCAATTCCTAAAGCCAGTATTTTTTATGTGTCCTACCTTCATAAAAGAATATAAAACGAACAAAAACTTAAGCTAATGAAAAAATTAATAAGTGCATTTGTTGCTTCCATCGCACTGATGGGTTCAACAAATAGTATGGCAGTCACGAATGACAACGGGGAGGATTGGTTAAAGAAATCTACAAAAACGGCGGTATATCAATTGACCAAAGCTGCGCAAACTTTTACTCCGGGTATGAACCCAAGATCCATCAATAATAATGGTACAGTAAGATTAGCACCACCGCGCGACTGGACTACTGGATTTTTCCCTGGTACTTTATGGTACGGATATGAGCTATCTGGTGATAAGAACCTGGCTGCTGAAGCAAAGAGGTTTACACTAGGCTTAGATACTATGCAGTACATAAAGGATACACATGATCTTGGTTTTATGATTTACTGTTCTTATGGTAATGCTTACCGTTTGACTGGCGATCAGATTTACCGTAAGCCTTTAGAAAATGGTGCAGCTAACTTATATGCACGTTTCAATAAAAAAGTAGGTGCTATCCGTTCATGGGATTTTGGTCACTGGCAATTCCCTGTTATTATTGATAATTTGATGAATCTGGAGTATTTATATTGGGCAGGAAATGAGTTTAAAAAACCAGAATGGTTTAATGCAGCTAAAACACATGCTGCTACTACTATGAAAAACCATTTTAGAAAAGACTATAGTTCATATCATGTAATTAGTTACGATACCCTTTCAGGTAAAGTTTTACAAAGAGAAACTCACCAGGGCCTTACTCATGAGTCTGCATGGGCCAGAGGTCAGGCTTGGGGATTATATGGTTATACGATGAGCTTTAAAGATACTAAAGACAAAAAGTTTATTGATCAGGCTGAGCGTATTGCTGCTTTTATAATGAATCATCCTAAAATGCCTAAGGATAAAATTCCACTTTGGGACTTCGACGTACATACAGAAGAACGTACGCCAAGAGATGCATCTGCAGCAGCTGTAATTGCGTCTGCGCTATTAGATTTGAGTACGCAGGTAAAAGACGGTCAAAAATATTTTAAGTTTGCAGAGGATATATTAAAAACCCTTTCATCAGATGAGTATTTAGCTAAACCAGGTGAGAATCAGTTTTTCATTCTTAAACACAGTGTAGGTGCTTTCCTATATAATTCAGAGATAGATACGCCATTAAACTATGCGGACTATTATTTTATGGAAGCATTAAAAAGATATGCTGAGATTAAAAAAGTTGACTTAAAAACACTTAGTCAGTCATAACGAAATCGAAATTATGAATCTAAAAAAGATTATCCTTTTGCTTGTGTTAACACCTACGCTTCTATTTGCACAGGAATCAAGCAATCCGGTTACAAAAGAAAGCTTCAACAATCTAAACCTGAATTATCCAGGTTTAGAAGAAGTAAATAAATTGTATACTGCAGGAAAGTATACTGAGGCTGCAACCCAATTACTTAAATATTATCGTAGTAAACCAGCTGCAAATAAAAAAGGAGACAAGGCAATTAGTGCTGAGGACCAGGAGAAAGCAGACAATGCTTTGTTACACAAATTTAAGCCACAAAAAGGGTATGGATTTTTTGATTATGGAAAAGACATAAATTGGAGTTACTGGCCAGTAAAAGACAATGAGGTACGTTGGCAATTGCACAGGGTATATTGGTGGCAACCGATGGGCCTGGCTTATCGCAATAGTGGTGATGAAAAATACGCGAAAGAATGGGTCTTCCAATTCCGTGACTGGGTGAGAAAAAATCCTTTGGGATTATCTGCAGAAAATGATCGTTATGCCTGGAGACCTTTAGAGATTTCTGAACGCATTCAAAGTTTAGTAGGCACTTTTAATTTGTTTGTAAACTCTCCGAATTTCAGCCCTGCTTTCTTAATGGAATTCTTAAAAAGCTACCATCAACAAACAGACCATCTGTCTGGAAATTTTGCTGCTATAGGAAATCACCGTTTGTTTGAGGCACAACGTACATTAACAGCTGGTGCTAACTTCCCTGAATATAAAAATTCCGAAAAATGGCGTAAAATTGGTATTGAGGTACTTAATGCTGAAATTGTAAAGCAAGTTTATCCAGATGGACTACAATTTGAATTATCGCCGAATTATCACAATGCAGCCATCAACATTTTCTTAAATGCATACAATGCGGCAAAATTAACAGGCGTAGAAAAGGAATTTCCTTCAAGCTATAAGAATACAGTTGAAAATATGATTATGGCGACCATCAATTTCTCTTTTCCTGATTATACATTTCCAATGTTTGGAGATGCCTGGATAGGAAAGAAAAAAGAGATGATAAAGCAATATAATGATTGGTCAAAAGCTTTTCCCGACAACAAAGTCATTCAATATTACGCAACAGATGGAAAAAAAGGCACTCTACCAAATTACTTATCAAAAGGCTTGACTACCGCTGGTTTCTATTCATTTAGAAACGGATGGGCAGATAATTCAACTGTCATGGTATTAAAAGCTAGCCCTCCTGGAAAATTTCATGCTCAGCCCGACAATGGTACCTTTGAGCTTTGGGTAAAGGGACGTAATTTCACTCCAGATGCGGGTGTATATGTTTATAGTGGCGATGAAGAAATTATGAAAAAGAGAAATTGGTTTCGCCAAACCCGCGTTCATAATACTTTAACCTTAAATGATGAGAACATGATTATTACAAAGGCAAAGGTAAATAAATGGTCTGCTAATCAGAATCTTGATGTATTAAGTTATATTAATCCAAGCTATAATGGATTAGACCATCAGCGCAGTGTGCTTTTTATTGACCAGAAATACTTTGTTATCATCGATTTAGCTATGGGTAAAGCAACAGGAAAACTCGATGTACGCTTCCACCTTAAAGAAGATAGTAAACCTGTTTATGACAAAAACAATAACAGAGTTACCACCTCTTATGATGATGGGAACAATTTATTGATCCAGTCTTTAAACACAGATAAAGTAAGCTTATTACAAGAACAGACAAGTGTTTCCTATTTCTACAATAAAGAAATCCCACGTCCTGCATTAGCTTTTGAAAAACAGAAGGCTGATGATAAAACCCAGGCTTTTGTAACTGTTGTTTATCCTTTTGATGGTCAGAAAGCACCGAAAATCAGCATCAAAGAAAATAATGGCAATGATTATATAAAGGGCAATCTTAATATATCCTTAACTATTGATGGCAAAAAGCGCGAGATAAGTGCACAACTAACTGACAAGTAAAACACCTTTATTAGAGTATCAAGCTTCTCAAAATGTTCAGAAATTCTGAACATTTTGAGAAGCTTTTTTATTTGAATACAATCCTTTGTTCGGTATCTTTGTGCATAGAAACTATGAGCGAATCTTCTGAAACCACCATACACCAGGATAAAACATTTACCAGCATTGATTATGCTGAAAAACAGCTTAAAAACAGAGAATTTATCAACTGTGAATTCGTTAGCTGTGATTTCTCCAAAAGCGACCTGAGTCATAACGACTTTGTTGATTGTCATTTTAAACAGTGTAACTTCTCATTAACCATAGTTGTTGGTACTGGCTTTAGGGATGTGACTTTTAGTGGTTGTAAAATACTGGGTATTGACTTCTCAAAATGCAATAAGTTTTTGTTCTCATTTAAGTTTGAGAAAAGTCAGCTGGATTACAGCACTTTTTATGGGACAAAACTTAAGAAAACCAGGTTTACAGATTGCTCACTTAAAGAAACTGATTTTGAAGAAACTGATCTTTCAGGTAGTGTGTTTGAAAACTGTGATTTGGCAGGCACCAGCTTTGTACGCACTGTTTTAGAAAAAGTAGATTTCCGTACAGCGCGTAATTTTGGTTTCGATCCAGCAGTTAATAAGGTAAAACAGGCCAAATTTTCGGCTTCAAACCTCGCTGGCTTGCTTTATCACTTTAATCTGGACATTGACCACAACATCTAATTCATTTTCCATTCCGGTCTTTCAAAGTGGCAGGTATAGCCATAAGGGTTCTTTTGCAAATAATCCTGATGTTCTTCTTCAGCGTTCCAGAAATCACCTGCAGGTACTACTTCTGTAACGATTGCGCCTGGCCAAACACCAGATGCTTCCATCTCTGAAATTAATGTTTTAGCAGTTTCGTGTTGTGTTTCATCCGTATAAAAGATAGCAGAGCGATATGAAGTACCTATATCATTGCCCTGTCTGTTACGCGTGGTTGGATCATGAATCTGGAAAAAGTATTCCAGGAGCTTACGGTATGACAATGTTGAAGGATCATATATGATCTCTATACCTTCAGCATGCGTACCATGATTCCTATAAGTTGCATTGACAACATCCCCTCCTGTATATCCTACTACCGTCGAAATTACTCCGGGATAATGTCTGATTAACTCTTCTACTCCCCAAAAACAACCGCCAGCTAAAATGGCTTTTTCCGTATTCATAAATTTCCTTTTTTAATAAAATAAAGGTACTATATTTTAAATATTACTCAAAAGTTAAACGCTGCAATAAAAATTATTATTTTAGGCCGTTTTTAATATTCGGGATAATATTAAAAAAACTAAATAATATCTACCTGGAGCGCTCTATGGTTTGGACATCGCACGAAAGCAATCCGGACTATAAAGTAGAACAACAGATAAAAAATAATCTCAATCATGATTGCAAAAAGACTGGAGGGTATAAATGAATACTACTTCTCCCAAAAACTAAGGGAAATTGACGCCCTGAATAAAGAAGGTAAAGGCATTATTAATTTAGGAATCGGCAGCCCTGATCTTCCTCCGCATCCTGATGTAATCAGGACATTACAGGAAGCAGTTGTAAGTCCTTCCATACATGGCTATCAAGGTTATAAAGGAATTCCTGCATTACGACAAGCTTTTGCTGATTGGTACCAGCAGTGGTACAGGGTAAGTCTAAATCCTGATACAGAAGTATTGCCACTAATTGGCTCAAAAGAAGGTATTATGCATATCTGCATGACTTATCTTGATGAAGGTGATGAGGCATTGATTCCTGATCCTGGATATCCTACTTATGGTAGTGCTGTTAAATTAGCTGGAGGAAAACCTGTAAGTTATCTTTTAAAGGAAGAAAACAACTGGTATCCAGACCTTAAAGCACTTGCTGCAACCGATCTGAGCAAAGTAAAACTGATGTTTGTGAATTACCCTCATATGCCTACAGGTCAGCAGGTAGCCCCTGGTTTATTTGAAAATCTGGTACGTTTTGCAAAAGAAAACCAAATCTTACTGGTACATGATAATCCATACAGCTTTATTTTAAACGACAATCCTGTCAGTTTGTTGGAAACTCCTGGAGCTATAGATGTGGCCTTGGAATTGAACTCTTTAAGTAAATCACATAATATGGCTGGTTGGCGTATTGGTGTACTTTGCGGATCAAAAGAGAGGATTGAAGAAGTTCTAAGGTTCAAGAGCAATATGGACAGTGGCATGTTTATGCCCTTGCAACTGGCTGCTGCAAAAGCATTAAGTCTGGGCGCAGATTGGTATAGTCATATCAATAGCATCTATGCAGAAAGAAGGGAAAAAGTATATCAGATCATGGATATCCTTGGTTGCAAATATGAACTTAATCAAGTGGGTTTATTTGTTTGGGCAAAAATTCCGGATCATTATCAAGATGCTTATGCACTTAGTGATGAGATTCTTTACGGATCAAGTGTTTTTCTTACCCCAGGTGGAATATTTGGAAGTCAAGGTAGCCGATATATCAGAATCAGTCTCTGTGGCGACCTCTCCAGATTTGAACAAGCGATAAGCAGGATTAGTAAATAGCATTAATAGCATATATATTAGATTTATATAATGAAAATAGCAGTAGTCGGCCTCGGACTAATTGGTGGTTCCATGGCCTTGATGTTAAAGCAAAAAGGTTTTGCTTCTAAAGTTTATGGTGTGGATAATTTGGAGGAACATGCAATCAAAGCACTGGAACTTGGAATTGCGGATGAGATAACGGATTTGGATAACGCCATAGAAAACAGTGATGTGATTATTCTAAGTGCACCAGTAAGTGTTTGTACTACCTTGTTACCGCATGTATTAGACAAAATACAGCATCAGATTGTTCTGGATACAGGTTCCACTAAAACATCTCTGTTAGATGCTGCAAAAGGGCACGTGAACCGTGGCAGATATATTGCGACTCACCCTATGTGGGGTACTGAGTTCAGCGGACCGGAAGCGGCTACTGATGACGCTTTTGAAGGTAGGGCAAATGTGATCTGTAATGCCTCTGATAGTGATAAGGATGCACTTGCCACAGTTGAACACTTATATACCTTACTAGGTATGTATAATGTTTATATGGAAGGGAAAGACCATGATGTACATGTAGCCTATGTCAGTCATATTTCTCATATTACTTCCTTCGCATTGGCCAATACCGTATTGGAAAAGGAGAGAGAAGAAAATGCTATTTTTGAACTGGCCAGTGCGGGTTTTGAAAGTACTGTGAGGTTAGCTAAAAGTAGTCCGGCCATGTGGATGCCGATCTTTAAGCAGAATAAAGAAAATGTCCTCGATGTTTTAAACGAGCATATTACTCAACTCCGGAAATTCAAATCCTGCATTGAAAAAGAAAACTGGGAATACCTAACCGAGTTAATGGAGAATGCAAATAAAATAAAGACTGTACTTGACAGAAAAGACTAATTAATAGGTGCCGTTCTGGCACCTTAATTTTACCTTTTAGTAGTTTTTGGCCCTAAGGTGAGAAACATTCTTTTGCCCTCAAGCTTAGGAAACAATTCCACTTTACCGACTTCTTCTAGTGCCTGAGCAAATTTGAGAAGAAGTATTTCTCCTCTATCTTTAAAAACAATTGCTCTGCCCTTGAAATGTACAAATGCCCGTACTTTTTCTCCTGCCTCCAGGAATGATATCGCATGTTTAAGCTTAAACTGGAAATCGTGGTCATCAGTATTCGGACCGAATCGTATGTCTTTTATAATAGTCTGCTTGGCTTTAGCCTTGATTTCCTTATCTTTTTTCTTCTTTTCGAAAAGGAATTTATTATAATCAATAATTCTGCAAACTGGAGGTATTGCTGTCGGTGAAATCTCTACCAGGTCTAACCCTTGCTCTTCTGCTAACTCCAAAGCCTTTGCCAGTGGGTATATAGCTGATTCGATATCTTCACCAGTTACTCTCACTTCAGGTGAAGTGATGAACTCATTAATCTTATGTTCCGCTTCTTTCTTTTTAAAGGGTAAGCGTCCCCTAAATCCTGCTCTTTTTTTTAATACCAAATTTGAAAATATTTAAGTGAATAATTAAATCATGTTATAAGCTTTTTTATGCCTACCCCATAATATAGCATTTAAAAAGGTTTTTATAAGAAAATAACTCAATTGATGACTTTGAGCTTATATTAAGAAATAATCATTATAAGATTAAAAAATTAAAATCGTCCAATTCAGAATGTCCTTAACAGAATCAATTTATTATATTCGTCAAATGAGAAGAAGAGACTTTTTTAAAGGCGGATCACTGGCAATCCTGGGGTCTTCGTTATTATCACCATTTGAGACATTAGCAGCTGTTACAATGCCTGATAGTAAGGGCAAACAAGCAAAGAATATCATATTCCTGGTTAGTGATGGCATGAGTACTGGGACGCTGAATATGGCCAATATTTTACTAAACCGTAAAAATGGTGTATCCAGTAAATGGATGTCGTTATATGAAGAAAACAAAGTGACCAGAGCATTGATGGATACCGCATCTGCAAGTTCCATTGTTACAGATTCTGCAGCAGCAAGTTCTTCATGGGGTGGTGGTGTAAGGGTTCCTAATGGCTCTTTAAATGTAAATGCTGACGGAACAGAAAACCTGCCAATTCTCCAAAAATTTAAAAAAGCTGGTAAATCAGTTGGTGTAGTCACAACTGTAACTGCCACACACGCAACCCCTGCCGGTTTTAGTGTAACCAGTAAAAAACGTAGCGATGAGCCCGGTATTGCTGTAAAGTATCTGGATCTTGGAATGGATGTGGTTATGGGTGGCGGGTTAAAGCATTTTTCTCCTTCTCTAAGGAAAGATGGTAAGGATTTATTTGGTCAGGCAAGGACTAAGGGTTATACTGTAGTAACAGACCGTAAACAACTGCTTAATCAGGATGGTTCAAAACCATTGTTGGGAATTTTTACAGATGATGCCCTACCCTATGCATTAGACCGTTCAGCTGATAAGGAATTGATTGAAAAAGTTCCAACGCTTGCTGAAATGACTAAAAATGCCATTAAGACTTTAAGCAAAAACAAGAATGGTTTTGTGCTACAAGTAGAAAGTGGAAAGGTTGATTGGGCTGCTCATGCCAATGATATTGGTGGATTGCTTTATGACCAGATTTTATTTGATGAAGCTGTTGCTGAAGCTATTTCTTTCGCTGAAAAAAGTGGAGATACATTGGTAGTCATTACTACAGACCATGGAAATGCCAACCCTGGTTTATTCTATGGTGCAAATGCTGATCGCAATTTTGAAAAGATTTTTAATTTTAAACAAACCAATAATTGGGTACTTGATGGTGTAAACAAGGACACTTCAGTAAGTTCTTTCATAGAAAAACTTGAAGCTGCACAAGGTTATGCTATCACCAAAGCTGAGGCAGAACAAATATTGGTTCACTATGGCAAAATAGATGAGAAAGGGTTATACAACCCGAGAAACCTTCCTTACAAAGACCTGGCACTTGTACAGTCTAAATATACCTCTGTAGGATGGGGATCTATGGATCACTCTGGTGATTATGTAGAACTTGCTATGTTTGGCCCGGGTAGTGAGTTGTTAAAACCCTTTGTTAAAAATATAGAACTCCATAACCTGATGCTGAAGGCTTGTGGAGTAATCGCTTAACAAGAAGGGCCAGATACTTAAGCATCTGGCCCTTCTTGTTTCATCCTCTTAAAAAAGGGAATAATAGACTAATTAACTTTAATTAATTCAACGCGTCTGTTTTTAGCTTTATTTTCTTCAGAATCATTGGCTACCAAAGGACGTTCAGCTCCAAATCCTTTTGCTGAAAGACGGGTTTTGTCTATTCCATTTGTAATCAGTTGACTCATAACTGAAAGAGACCTATCATTTGAAAGCTTTTTATTGTGCGCCCCGTCTCCTGTATTATCCGTATGGCCCTCTATTGCAATTTTCAAAGAAGTATCATTTTTCAATGCTAGAGCGATTTGATCTACCACTATTTTTCCATCTGTTGTGATATCAGACTTGTCTACCGCAAAATTGATATATAAAATGGATTTCCCTTTTTCTGAAAGATCCTTTACAATATCATCTGCTGTGATCTTTTTAATGGTTTGTTGAAAAGGTTTTTCCTGAACGATTTGAAATGATGTTGTCGCAAAATCCTTTTTTTCTAAAATAATATACACATTACCATCATTTCGGCGAATAACATAAGTTAACATTTGCTGACCATCACTTGGAATAAAGCTACCATCATCTCCAGCATAGGTAACTAATTTATTATATTGTTCTAACCTATCTCCATTTAACTCACCTTCAAAAATTTTAACTCCTCCTGCAGCAAGGATAGCATCCTCATAGCTTTTCAAAAGGTAACGATTGCTGATTTCTATGCCACTGTTCTTATCCCCATGTATCCACGCTCTAAACACTTTTCCTTCAACCTCAAAAAGACTGTCGTCAGTTGCTGCCACTATAAAATCAAAGGGTTTAACTTTAACATTATTAATATACATTGCTCCTTTTGGAGCAGTAAAGAAAGGGAATTCACCTACATCTGTTGTAGAGACTGGAATACTTTCAATGTCGAACTTTTTATTTCCTGTTGAAGCTGGTGCTGAAGCCGTTGTTGAAGAGGCTTCCTTATGCTGAACATTAGCATCCTGATTTCCATCAGAAGTTTTAGATTGGTTGCATGATAAGGCTAATAAAGATCCTGCAAGTAAGAATGTAATTTTTTTCATTGGTATGTTTTCTTTCGGTTGAGAAGCATTGTCATACTTCTATTTTTTACTATTTGAAGTTTAAAGTCGAAAAATTATAGATAAATATTAAAATATCAAAATTACGGCAATACCCTTCATAAATACTAAGATTCATTAACTACTTTCCCATACAAATACTTCGCCCCAAATACGAGCTAAACAGGACTTTTCTAGGCATCCCTTATCGAACGCAAGTCATGTCACAGTCAAAGGAGAGTCCTGTCAAAGCCCTGGGAGTCCTAGACCGTGACCGAACAATAATTGGACACTAACCAGACTTTATTTATTTCTTCCGACTTGTCTCCCAGACCTGGAGACCAAAACCGATTAACATAGCGACAGCACCACAAATCATTATTAAATTAAAACCACCAAGTTCCGAACGTTTACTGATTACAACTCCTAAAGAGAAAAATACAACTCCTAAAATCATAATAAAGAAACCACGCATTCTGGAAAATTTCATTCCAGTTTTAGACTCTTCCTTTTCCATAATCAATTATAAATTAATAATTTTCAAACTACTCCTTGATTATCTAAGTTAACAAAAACTGGAAAAGCACCTTATTTTTTTGAAGTTTTCATTTCCCATTCCGCAGCAATATTTTTGTTTCCTTTGAGCCAGTCGTAATAATTATACAATATCATAGAAGATAATCCATCTGGTTCAGAAGGTCCTCTGTCTCTAAAATATTTTAGCAAACGAGAGCCACCCCAAAGACCCCAGTTATTCCTGATCCACATACCTAATCCATGATGTAATCCTAGCATATCACCTCTACTTTTGTAAGCTAAAATTTGCTTCTTACTATTAGGGTTCAATACTTTATCAAGTTCAACCATACATTCCTCCATATTCGCAGGAATATAAACATGATTAACTGAATCCATGCTTAACCTTCGCTCAAACTCCCTTGCCTGCTCTTTCTTCTCTGATTCCTTTTCCTCTAACGCTAAAGAATCATTTGGATTCCTAAATCCACCGAAGAAACTTTTGAAATGTTGTTTTTCAATTTTATCAGATATAAAACCTGATTCAAAGACCGATTCGGTGATCAATTTTCTTATTCTACTTTCATCAAAGTTCTTATCACATTTTAACATCTCAATTTCAAAATGCCCCTTATGATCCAGGTAGCCTGTCAACTGAATTCTGTAAATTTTATACTTAAAAAAACCAGTTTCATTAACACTAACAAACTTTAATCCGGCAATCTCACCTATTGAATCAGATAATTTTTGACCACTATTTTTAAACTTGAAATCATTAATTCTTTCATAAGAAAAATCTGCATCATCAAATTTAGGAGATACCCTTTTATAGTTTTTAAGTCGATGATAAAGAGAATCAAATGGTGTTTTAGCTATTATTTTAACCCGTTTTAGATCAAAAACAGTGACTATCTTTTTTGCATCAGTGAAATAAATGATATCGTTATGGTTCAAAATACTGTTTGCATTTAGAAACAGTTCCTGTTCGCTCACCCCCTCCTTTCGAACTTTATCCAAGCCTTTTTTTGAGTTTTTCTTATAGTCAAAAACGACATTGGTATTATCATAAAGGAACCTGCAATTATCCTGTTCAGGGTCACAACTTGTAAATTCGGCTTGCGTATATGTTTTTAATAACTTACCATTTTTGTAAATGCTGACATTTTTAAAACCTGGGCCAGCGGAAGAGTTTTCAGTAAAATAAGCAATAGTTTTCCCATCATTTGATATGGTTAAATAAATTGGGTTGTAGCTAAATACATCAAAAGATCTATCGATTTCATAAAGTACCTTCTTCCCCTTCTGCACAATAGATTTGCCAAGGGTATTTCCATGTTCATTTGAATAAGCTATAGACTTGAGGGAATATTTTCCATTCATAGAGAAAGTTTCAGTGATGGGTATTTTCGTCTGAGAGAACAGCGATGTTACCTGTAAAAAGAGAACCCAAATCAGAAGATATTTTATTTTCATCACCTTAAATGTATACGAAGTAAGTTAAAAAATCCCTTTCAAAAAAAAGAGGGTATCTAAAAAGATACCCTCTGCCAAAATTCTCCAGCTATATATGCTGGTTATTAACTATTATCAGCCTATTTAGCTGGAGTAATTATAATTTTTCTAAATTCAATTGGCTGGTGGTCACCCTGAAGATAAATTGGTCCTGGTTCACCTTCATTACTATCTAGCGCACCACCTGTAATACCTGGAATTTCCTGGTTACTAATGATTGTTTTACCATTTGCTACAACCGTTACCAAACGGCCTACCAACGTAATATCATAAGTTTGCCATTGATCTGGCCCTAATGTTACCATTTCATTAGCTGTTAAAAATCCGTAGATACCACCAAACAATACGCTGTTTGGATGTGCGTCCTTATTGCTGTCCTCGATTTGTGTTTCATAACGACCTCTTAAATAAATACCGCTATTACCACCTTTTGCATATTTAAACTCGACATGTAATTTAAAATCATTAAACTTCTGCTCAGTGATGAGGTTTGAACCTGCTTTAGGGCTAGTTAAAACACCATTCTTTACTACCCATTGGTTTTTACCACTTGCTTTCCAGCCAGTTAAATCCTTCCCATTAAATAAAGCTATCGGTTTGCCCCATACTGGAGCCTTAGTTCTCTTCAAATATGGTGCTTTAACACCTTTCCAGCTATGTTTTTTACCATTACAATCTGTCATTGTACCTTGTATTCCAGCTGCAGTAAGTTCGCCTTCGATAATCATATTCTGATTTCCACTCTCCCACTGTGGTGGAATTTCGAATCTGAATTTACCATTGTCAAATTTAACTTCAGAAACAGGACGTGCACTACCAGAAGTAGCTACAAAATGTCCTACCAATGTTTTGAAGCCTGATAACTTCACTTCAAGCCATGATGGAGCAGATTTACCATTTTCATCAACGGTAATGTCCCAACGTCCAATCAGATCTTTTGGTTCAGCAGATGATTGGAAATTAACAGGAGCTTTGCTTGCAGAAGCAAACAAAGTATTAGTAGAACCAGCCATCAAAAGGCAGCTCATACCAAATACAAGAAACTTTTTACGCATAAAATAATTATTTTTAATAGTCATTTGTGTTTAGGGCCATGGCTGGCAATGATTTCCAACTTTTGGCAGGACAAGATAGTAATTTTTTTTACAGGTCAATATTGAATATTAACCATGAATAGCTTCTTTATTACCATAGCTTTGAATCAGTTCTCCTTCAAACTCAAGCCATTCTTTCCACCTTTTATCTACATCAACATCTATGGTATATTTTCTGGCAAAATTTAGAAAAACAGTATAATGGCCTGCCTCTGAAACCATCAAATCATGATAAAACTTAGCCAGTTCAGTATCATTAATATTTTGAGAAAGGACCCTGAAGCGTTCACAACTTCTTGCTTCAATCATTGCTGCAAATAATAGTCTGTCAATAAATGCAGTGTTTCTGCTCCCATCTCTTTTACTAAACTTTACTAAACGCCCGACATAATCGTCTTTACGTTCGCGACCAAGTGTATAGCCTCGTTGCTTAATGATGTCGACAACCATCTGGAAATGCTGCATCTCTTCCAATGCAATAACAGTCAGTTCTTCAACAAGATCCATATGTTCTGAGTTATTGGCAATCAGAGTGATGGCATTTGTTGCTGCTTTTTGCTCGCACCAGGCATGATCGGTTAAAATCTCTTCTAAATTCGATTCAGCAATATTTGCCCAACGTGGGTCTGTCAATAATTTTAATCCAAGCATCTAATCGGTATCTCCTTTTCGCCAAAAATAGCAAAGAAACCTTAAATTTTATCTCCCCATGAAATGTATATTTGAACTATATCCCCATTTCATGAAGATAAAAGCTCAATTCCAAACCGCAATAACAATAGTTAAAACCCTTTGTTTAATTCTTATCATAATAACATCTGGCTGTGGAAGTAATTCAGATGTAGATAAAAGTGATGTAAAAACACAGTATAGTGCTATAAATAAGATCGATACAGCAAAACTTAATATAAAATTGACAGATAAAGATTTTTACGGACAATTTGAAATAAATTACCGTGGTTTATATAAGGACTCTGGCGATGTAAGTGGAATTGTAAAAGGTGATACATTGAAAGGAACATTTCGTTTTCAGCGTTACGGAATAGAAAATTGGCATACCAGGCCTATAGCCTTATTAAAAAAAGACAACAAACTAATTATGGGCGAAGGTGCGATGGAAATTTATATGGGTATGTACTATTTTAAAAAGAATAGGCCCATCGATTATCAAAGCCCAAAATTCGTATTTCAAAAGCTGTAATAACACTAATGAAATGTTATGGATGATTCCGGCCAACAAATCTCCCTTTTCCTAATAAAAAATCTATTGCTCTGGTTATATTACTATTAATACTTTGTTCTGTTTTTAAATTATCAATATATCTGACTATTTCTTTTTTTAGTGAAGGACTTAAGCGTTCATATGCAGCTTTTGCTTCTTGATTCTGATTTAGGGCCTCCATTAATTTAGGATGAGGCTTTATAGTTCTATCTGAGTGGTCTAATTCAATAGAAATGTTAATTACTTCCCCAATACGCTTAGGTGAGTTTTTAAGCATAAGAGCATTAATATAGAGTCTCCATAAACCACTATATTTTAATAAAGTTTGTTTGTAAGGAGTTTCATTAATCATTCCGCAAACTGGAATTGCACCTTTATCTTTTCCCGCTAATTCAAAAATACCGGTTAAAACATCCTCAGGCAATAGTACATAAGGATTGATTCCTATCATCGCTATTTCTGCTTTGAATTTAAACATCATAATACCCTTAATTATTTTGGGCAACTAATTTTCTTTTAGTTTATAAAAAACCCAACTGATCACAAAGAAACCGACACCAGTAATAACTGGTGGCCACATAACTTTAGGCCCTGCCATCCCAAAATAAATTATGGCTATGCCTAATATAACTAATAAAAATACGGCAATATTTAATATCAATTTCTTTTCCATGTGCTTATTTGATAATCGAATCAATGCAATATAATACCTATTAACAAGCTTTATTCAATTAGCTTAAAACTAAATCCATTTAAAACAGTTAATTTAATAAATTCAATAAATGATTTTGCTATGAATCCAATGACAACTGTTTCAGAAATACTGAATAAACTAAAAGATGAAGGATACACTGTAGACTTCAATTTAAAGGAAAGCTGCCTGGAATGCGAGGGTAATTATTTGCAGCTAATGCCTGGAGAATTTGAGGTGGACAGAACATTTCGATTCGAAGGACTTTCTGACCCTGCAGATGAGGCTATTATATACGCTATATCATCCGAAAAGCATGGAATAAAAGGCACACTCATAAACGGCTATGGAATTTATAGTGACAACATAGTTGATGAAATGGTAAAAGCACTTAACATCTCAAAGAACGATCCTGAAATTATGTAAATATTTAGGCCTTTAAATCGTATGATTTAAAGGCCTATCCCAGCGAATGCTGAGCTAAAATATTCATATGCTCGTTATCCCAAAAAGGATCTCTCCAATTCTAGAGGTACAATATATTTTCCGTCTCTATAAACACGCATATTTCCACCAGAAACTTCGTCGATTAACATAATTTCTCCAGTAGTTTTATCCTTTCCGAACTCCAGTTTAATATCATAAAGCTCTAAGTTCTTGGTGGCTAATTCTGTCTTAATTGTTCCACAAATGCTTTTCGTTAAAGCTTTGATTTCTTTATAATCCTCATTCGAAAGGATACCTAACATCGCTAAAGCATCCTCAGAAATAGTTGGATCACCACGTTCATCATCTTTAATAGTTACTTCAACAAAAGAATCCAATTCTTGTCCTTCTTCACAGTACGCTCCATATCTTCTTAAGAAGCTTCCAACAGCTTTGTATCTGCAAATTACTTCTAAACCTTTACCAAACATGTCAGCAGTTTTCACAACCATACTTACATCATCAATATCCGCAGATACATAATGAGTATTTACACCGTTCTTTTGTAAAAGTTCAAAAAAATGTTTGGTCATTTTCAATCCAGATTTACCAGCACCGTCAATAGTTAATCCAACAGTATTTGCTCCAGGATCAAAAACTCCGTCTGTACCTGTTACATCATCCTTAAATTTCAATAACACCTGGTTATTTTCTAGGCTATAAACATCTTTCGTTTTGCCTTTGTAAATTAATGTCATAAATTATTATGTATTGATTCCAGGCAGCAAAACTAACACAATATTCTGACCACTCTATCCCTATCAAATAATAGTTCTCAACAAAATAATCTTATCTTCAATATTATCTTCTCATGAGCGTTATAATTCTATGAAAACATTATTCCTGATCAATATTTTATCTTTCTTATTCTTGTCAGCCTTTGCTCAACAGACTGGAAAAATACCTGCACCCGCTAATTTTAAGAGAATAAATGCAGAGGCAGGTTCATTTTCTTTTTGGTTACGGAACACAAAACTTAAAAAGGATAATACTGTTTACCTTTACAATGGTAAGATAAAACCAAACCAACAAGCGCAATATGCTGTATTAGACATCAGTATTGGAAAGAGGGATTTGCAACAATGTGCAGATGCTTGTATGCGCTTATATGCAGATTGGCTATATGCGAAAAAGCAATATGATAAGATTTCATTCTTAGCAACCGATGGGACGGTTATGGATTATAGTTCCTGGCGAAAAGGCTATAGATTTGCTTTGCGCCAGGGAAGATTATATAAGGTAAAATCGACAAGTCCTTCCAATGATCGTACTTCCTTTGATAAATACCTGGAAACTGTATTTAGTTTTGCTGGGACGCTCTCTCTAACTAAGCAATTACGACCTGTTGCCGACATCAATGATATTCGCCCAGGAGATATATTTTTACAAGGAGGTTCTCCTGGACATGCTGTTATGGTAATGGATATGGCTATTAACAACGTTGGTGAGAAACGTTTCTTATTAGCCCAGAGCTATATGCCTGCTCAAAACATCCATATTCTGAAAAACCCTAGTTCCAATAGTCCCTGGTACAGCAATAAAATCTCAACAGAATTAAAAACACCAGAATGGGTTTTTAAAAAGGGAGATCTATATCGCTGGCCTTAACAAGCACCCCTAATTTATAACTAACTCCGAATTTCACGACGCATGAACAAATAGTATGAAAGTGCAAAGCAAGTTACAGTTGCCCCTATCATACCACTAACCTGTGGCCACACAATCATTAGACTCTCTTTGAAAGGTAATGGTGCAGGAATTGCTCCAGCCATTTGCTCCATAGTCATCGGACCAAGACTTCGAACGGAGGGCATCAACATGGTAGTGCTCGCATCTGTGTAAAGTTGATTGGGTGCTATACGTAATACATTAAGAATTAACTCATTGTAACCTAGTATTTGATCTTGAGTTAAGAAGGCCGGATCAGGTAATAATGATCTGATTGCAAGGTTAACAACAATTTGATAAAAGACTGTAAAAAACAACCATATTCCTATTGCTGTAAGGGCCGATGTTGCTGCTTGCCTGAATTTGATCGATAAAACAATTGATAAGCTCAACCAAAAACCAACATAAGTTATACTGATTACAATAAACCCTATTATTCGAAGTAACTCTTGCGGCTCCATTCTCACTCCGGTCAAGACTAGTCCTCCTCCTATCATCAGGAAAACCAGAACTAAAAATAGTGCGGCTACCAACATAAGAGCGCTTACAAATTTGGCCAACAATAAATTATCCCTATAAACAGGCTGAGCCATCAACCTTGTAAGTGTTCCCTTATTCTGCTCCGAATTTACAGCATCAAATCCCAGACTTATCCCTAATAAAGGTGCTAAAAAACTCAAAAACACATGAAAAGGTGGTGTACTATTATCTGTGGTAGTTAACAACTTAAGATATAAAAAGGTATGATCTGGATCATTAACATTTCCAATTGCTGATCTTATATTACCTAAAGACACATACATAGAGGCAATAAAAGTCAATATAATTAACCCAATCAGAATGATGAAGCGCCAACTTCTAATATGATCTGCCATTTCTTTGTGAACCATTACACTAAAAGGGCTGTTAACTCTTGTTTTTTTTACTGTCTTAGAAAGAGATTGACTCATCATTATCTTCAATTAATGTCCTCAAAATATTTTTGATAGATGTCATCCAAACCATAATCCTTTTGGTATACACCCAGAATACCGTAGTCCTTTTCAACAAAAAAACGGACTAACTCAGGGGTAATTACTTGCTCACATTCAAATTCTACCGTGTTTTTATTTATCGTGATCTGCTTAATGGTTTCCAATTTTTGCAATTCTTGTTCCAGTGTCCAAGGCTGAGGAATATCATTAACCAAGCTAATGGATACCACGTGCCCCGCTTTACCAAATAAATGACCAGATAAGGTATCAATATTGCCTTGAGCTAATAGTTCTCCTTTCACAAAAATTCCTACCCGATCACATACTTGTTGTACATGATGTAAATGATGGGAAGAAAGTAAAACCGTAAGTTCCTGCTCTTTACTTAAGCGTTTAATAAGAGTCAAAAACTCCCGTACACCATTAGGATCTATTCCTAAGGTTGGTTCATCAAGGATAATTACTTCAGGCTCTTTAATTAATACATCGGCCAATCCCAAACGTTGTTTCATCCCACGAGAAAAGGCTGAGGTTTTCTTATTCATAACTGATGAAAGTCCAACTATCTCCATCACCTCTGCTGTACGAATCTTGATTTCCTTTTCTGTCAAACCATTTAATCTTGCGATATACATCAGGTTTTCCAATGCGGTCATGTCATCATAAAAACCCAAACTATCGGGCATATAACCTACCTTTCTCTTTACAGAAATAGGGTTGTTTGTTGCATTATAACCGCAGACAAACGCCGAACCACTGGTTGGATCAGTAAGTCCCAACATCATTAATATTGTTGTCGTTTTTCCAGCTCCGTTTGGCCCCAACAATCCAAAGATCTCTCCCTTTTGAATGTCTAGGTTAAGATTATTTACAGCCTTTTGAGAGCCATAACACTTAGTCAGGCTCTTGAGTTGTATAATAGGATTCTTCATAGTCTATCTCCTACCGTACTTGCGGATAAGATAATACACCAGGAAAGCGGCCAATAAGATTACCATTATACCGATCCATCCAGAAAGCAATGATGTAGTCACCACCATTCTAAAGGCAGCCTGAGAATTCCCATTGCTATTTGTTGCGGTAAAAGTAGCGGCGTAGTCACCAGCTATTGTCTTATCTGGAACTTTCAGCTTTGCTGTTACAGCGATAGTCTTTCCTGACTCCAGTTGTTTAACTTTTGAAGGTTCAAAAGTAGCTTCCCAATTGGTCGGCAATTGCGATGAAAGATCAATATCGTTCAATGGTAATGTACCTGAGTTCTTTATCTCCAATTGTATTTCCTTTTGGCTCCCAGAGCTAAGCTCCTCACTCAATTTTCCAGTTGGAGTTGTCAACGCTATTCCATAAGAACCTTTTACAACGGCCTCCAGATTTAGAGACAGCGTATCAGCATTAGATACTGCTTTTACAGGTATATTGTATTTTCCTGGTTTTGTTGTTGCTGATGCGTTGATTTCTATAGTTACATCACGAGTGATCCCGGGATCCATATTTAAAGAGGTAACCTGGCTACCATCAACCTTATAACTAATGATCCAGCCGATTGGTAAATTTGTCTTGAATTCGAATACTGTCAATTTTCCAGAAGCATTATGCAGGCTCGCGTTATAACGAAATGTTTCATTCGTAGCGGCCTCGATATTAATCAGTTTTGCTGTAAAGCCTGATGGTCCGTTAACAATAGCAACCGGACTTTGGGCCTGTAAGGCCAAGCAAGATGCAAAAAGAAATAAAAAAGCGAATAATGATTTGAACCTTGTAAAAGGCTTAGTTAAGGAGAATTTTGCTAACATGATCTAAACACTAAAATTTATTATAATAGTTAAAAAATGTCTATCCAATATTTTCGTAAGGCGGGAACAAATCAAAAAAAGAAAATATTTTTTTCAAAGTGATTTAACATTTTTTAACATTACTTTTCATTTATAAAAAGGTCAGTATTGTATCTGGTATAGTGCTCGTAAACACCTTTCATCCACAATAGAATAGGCTTTCCTCCAGTATAGTGATCAACTACATAAGGTCTTATATTATTTAAAGTAGAATTACTGGTCAAGGCTGTAGTTTTCCATTTCTTTCCATTTAATTTCCAATGTTCAATTTCAAACACTTCGTTTACTTGTCGTGACATAAAAACGTTGGAAGGATTATTGTGATCAAGTACAATCCCTCCGGAATAATGCTCTTCTAATACTTTACCATTTTTTTCAGGCTTAGTTATGTATTTACCGGAACTTATCAATTTCTGGTCTATCCATTTCTTTCCATCCCAATTCGCATAATGATATATATGTTCATTTACAGAAGGATATTGTGCATATGCCACGACTGGATTTCCTTTTTTATCTAATGCTATATCCCATATCCAGGACTTAACTTTCATTTTCTCCGCGTCGTATAGTTTGTTGATCTTACTAATGTTTAATGGAACAGCTTGAAAACTTGCTAATTCATCTCCTTTTGTTTGATGAAATTTTCCATTTTCATAATACATGTGATATACTGAAGATGCTCTTAGTTTAGGGTGACCATCAGTAAACAAAAAGTGGATTTTTGATTTATTATCAGAAACGATTTTCAAATAAGGTATTTTATCATGTTCTCCATTAGAAATAAGATAAGATTTTGCATCAGACCAAGTCTTGCCATAGTCATCGCTGTAAGCATAATTCTGGCCCCAATTGGCATAGCCAGGCTTATCTGGCATTCTTTTATTTCTGCTTCGAAAAAACATATAAATACGGCTTTTCTCTGCGGAGAGCATTACTGGATGAGAATAACATATGAGTTCGTTTTTCAGGCCAAATGTGAGTGTCCTTTCTTCCTCCCATTCATTTATGCTCTCAGCATTTTTACTTTTACGAATAAAAAATCTACCATTATGCTCGGTATAGAATGTTAATATTTTTCCATCAGGCAGAAACAAAATGGATGGTACATTATGATCATCAACCTGTAACTTCTCGTGCAGAACAAAGGTTTCTATAGCTTTAGTATTAGCATCTCTGGAACTGATAACAACATCTCCTTTACTGCTTATGTAACCATAATAAATTTTTTCATGTTTTCCTTTATGATAAACTGCCCTGGGATCTGCATACCAGCACCATGTTGCATCTTTAGCCGCGATGGAATAATCCTGCCCAAAAGAAGCTCTTTCTTGTGAAGATGCATTTGTAGTAATGCCTATCAGCATTAATAATACTATTAAGCTTTTTACCATTTTCAATTGTTCTATACAATGTTTCATAAACTTTAATTAATTCATATCAGCATACTAATCGGTAACGTACCCGAAAATATAAAATTAACTCGTTAATACAAAACTATTTAGCATAGAAATCAATGGTCATTTATTCTTTTAAATAGCCTTTATCCCTAAGCTTACCAACTACTTTTTCGCCTATTTGTTTACCCCACTCCTGACCTGCTAACATTGATTCCTGAGTAATCAAAGGAGTTTTTTCAGCATATTTTTTACCCAAAGGGGTTTCGTAAAAAGCTATTACACCCTTTAAATCTGCTTCTGTTAAATGCTTCTGATATACAGGCAATATCATATTAATAAGCTGACCAATAGCATCTTTATTCAATTCAACAGCAAATTCATCCCAAAATTCTTTGGGAACATTTGATTGTTGTTGCTTAAACATAGAAATCATCTGATCCAAGGCACCTTTATATGCGGCTTCGGAACCAGATATCTGGACCAGTTTCTTTAATGAAGATTTGTAAGTACTATTTTCCTGACTAAATGAGAATGTTGCAACCAATACTAATAATAATGTTAAGATAGATTTTTTCATGTTTTACCGCAAAATTAAGTTGACGCGAATATAGCGGAAAGACATTAGTTTTTAACACTGTAACGGAGCGATACCAGGCCAGTATCATATGTTTTACTATCTAAAAGCGTAAGCTGGGTACGGATATTTTGTTCCTGGAACAATGGCTTACCACTACCTAGTAGTATTGGGTGTACCGACATCCACAATTCATCTACCAGTCCTTCTTTCATCAAGGCAGCGGTAAGTAAAGCACCTCCATACAGCCAAATGTCTTTACCAGGTTGCTCTTTTATCCTTCTCGCCTCTGCAATACTATCATCTGATATCAGGACTGCACCATCCTTAACGGATTTTAAGCTCTTTGAAAATACGTATTCTGTTACTGCCGGCATTCCTGGAATCATTTCTCCATTATTGCTATCGGCATACTGCTGGGCTATTTCGTAGCTTTTACGGCCAATGAAAATGGCATCTATACGATTAAAGAATTCATTTAGTCCATAATCCTGATCCGTAAAGCACCAATCATATTCACCGTTTGTGCCTTCAATGTACCCATCTAATGTTACTGCCAATCCTAATATTAGTTTTCTCATATCGATAATATTTTATACAGCAAAACTGCATAAATTCAATTGTCCAGAATTGTACAAAACGGACATCAAAATAAAATGTGTTGTTCATTTATAACCTGACGGGGAGAATACCCTGTATACTCCTTATAATCACGGATAAAATGTGCCTGATCATAGTATCCACTCTGGCAGGCAACTTCTGTGAGAGAAATACGAGGGTATTTTTTTAGATGTTCCAATGAATGTGTAAACCTGGAGACACGTAGATACTCTTTAGGAGACAAACCTATCCTTTCCTGAAAACTTCTTAAAAGCTGACGTTGACTGAGCCCAATTTCGGCACTGAGCCTACCTACGGAGATTGAAGCGGAGGAAAGCCGCATTTGGTTCAGGCAATAATCTACTTGCAAATCACGTCTATCTGAAGCCAATTGTTGAATTAAATATTTTTGGACGATCTGTACACGATCTTCATTAGAAGAAAGACCAGCTAGTTTATCCTCTAGCTCCGCTGCAAGTCCATGCCATAAATCAGAAAGAGCTACAGTTCGATCACTTAACAGATTCATCGGAACATGAAAGAACTGATAAGCCATTCCCGGATAAAAACAGATGGCAATGCAACCAGCCCCTTTACGCATCTGAACATCCATTGGTCGGCTCATACGAAAGGTTGCAATACTTTTTTGATGTAACTCATCTTCTATCATTGCCACTGGTTCACTTGAGTAATTCACAAACAACTCAACACAAGTATCTGGTAGCACTCGGATATGACGCGTATCCGCATCATCTTCACAGTCCATAGTACATACCATTTTTACGTAGGGACTTAGCTTTGGAATAATATCATACAACTGTAGACGCATACAATTTGTTAAATATCTTCAAAGATATCTTCTTTAAAAGAACAAGTTGCATGTTATTTACCAAGATAGCAAAAACAAAATAGCCTTTAAATCTTTGATTTAAAGGCTATAAAACACTTTTAAAATTAAGGCTTAGGAACTTTTACTATTTTTCTAATTACATAATTATTCATGTCACCAACATAAATATTACCTTCCTCATCCGCAGCAACATCTGTAGGATTATTAAACCTGGAAACAGCCGACAAACCATTTACAAAACCTGGAGCGTTGAAACTTGCATTTCCTGCAATTGTAGTTACGATCCCGTCTTTAATCATCCTGATAGTGTGTGTTGCGGAACCACTACCTCCTAATTCCGATACATAAATAGTTCCATCCTTGTCAATTTCTATTCCCCAGGGGTTATTAAATCTCGCTTTTAGTGCCTCCCCATCTACCTGTCCACCCGTGTTACTCGTATTTCCTCCAGAACCAGCAATTGTAACTGTTCTACCAGTGTGACGATCTATTTTACGGATCCTTTGCCCATATCTGTCTGCCGCATAAAGAAACCCATCTTTACCGATACAAACAGCAGTAGGTCTGTTCATTCTTACATTTGGCCAGTCCCCATCTACAACTCCATCAGTACCATTTCCTGCTAATGTTGTTACCATTCCTGTTGGGGATATTTTTCTAACAGCATGATTCCCGGCATCAGCAACATAAACATATCCATCATCATCTACAGCTATACCTGTGAGAATATTAAAACGAGCATTTGTCCCTTGTCCATCTAAAAAAGCAGCAGTGGTATTACCAGCTAAAGTTGATACTGTATTAGTAGTTAAATCTATTTTTCTAACAAGATTAGCCCCATTATCTACCACATAGATATTGCCATCTTTGTCTACCGCAGATTTATATGGATTATTGAAGGTAGCAACAGAAAGTGCTCCATTAACTGAACTTCTTGCTCCTGTTCCTGCAATCTTAGTTACTATACCATCTTTTGAGATTCTTTTTATTGCCTGTGCAGTTCTATCAGTTACAATCAAATCTCCAGTAGTCGGATCATAAGATACACCATTTGGCAGCATAAATTTTGCGCTTTCGATTGGTCCATACTCATCACCAGCTACACCATTACCTGCATATGTAGAAGTAATAAAATCATATTCTACTTGTGCTGCACCGTAGGTAAACATTGGACCTTTAGAGGTACGGTCATTTACCGTAATGGTTACTGTACCAGTACTTCCATTAGCTGGGACAATCACGACTAACAATGTATCCGTAGCACTAATAACATCAGCTTTAACCCCAGCAAATTTCACAATATTAGCAGAAGCATCTGTAGAGAAACGCTTTCCCTTTATACTAACAGTTTCGCTCGCCAAAGCCATTGAGGGTACAATTTCAGAAATTGAAGGATTAGTAGGTGCAAAATCTCCTGACTTGTCTTTACATGCTGTAAATAACACTGCAATTGTAAAAAAAACAATTAATATCTTCTTCATCTTTTTAATTACTAGTTTTAGTTGACATTTTGATAAACTTTAAAATCATCGATATTTAGAAACCCATTGTTTACTGACGATGTATTTGGCCCTAAGCCAAGTTTGTTAATTCTAAACCTTACTGGTCCAGAAACATTTACATTAAATGTTGCCAATTGGGCATTTTTACCGGCATCTGTAATACTGTTTCCTACTTTTGTCCAGGTTGTTCCCCCATTTTGAGAGTATTCTAAATCAAAAGTGCTTGCTGTAATTGCACCAAGAGCTGGAACACCGTACGAGAAAGTAACTTTAGAAGCACCAGAAGTTAAATCGAAATTCATTTCGATATATGCTGATTCTGAAAGTTGGTCTTTTAACCTTATCGCTTGTTTACCAGTTGGATTAAACTTATCCACATTTACAACGTCACCAATAATTCCCTGATAAATTCTCCAATTACCTGTTTTAAACGTAACCATATCATTAGTAGCTGACATTAAATAACTTGCTTTTGTAGATGCTGCAGCTAATTCAAAGTCTTCAGGGAAACTTGCGTAGGTAGCACCTGTTTCGTTAAAGGCATCCTCTTCGTTTCTCATTTTAAATAGCAACTTTGCTGTATTATAATAATTAGAAGTAGCGTTATAATAAGTTGGAATTCCCCTAAAAGAAGCAAGTAATGGTAAAGATTTCTGTGCAAAATTAGCAGTAGATTTTGTGCTCAAATAGATCAATATGCTGGCTTCTTCACCCATTTTCACATCTCCATTATACACTTCCCCTCCAATTAAATCAGGGAAAGCTATATTGGCAACCTCAACAAGCGTATTTTCATAATTAAAAAAATCGCTATAAAGTTGGGTTAATGAAACTTTTCGAGGAGCAATTACTTTATTTGATTCCACCTTATTAACTTTTGCAAAGCTTAAGTCATCTCCTTTAATTTTCATCGAGCCATTTTCTCTGTATAGCACACAATTCTCAATATCAATTTTAACAGAATCCCCATAATTAATTGATGTATTATTGTCCGTAAACTTGAACACTATACCAGAAATTTTATTTCTTGATGAGTTTTGTACTACAAGCTCATTTTCGTTAAAATTACCACTAGTTCTGTCAGAAATGACTACACCTGCAATTTGTGTAGCGCCCATTAATTTTTCTTTAGCTAATATCACATCGTCTCCATTGTGTAAAGCCTTTACATAGCTCATATATATAACAGGACTAACAGCACCATCAGATTCATATTCGTTTTTAGAACATGAAGAGAGAACTATTATACCTATGAAAAATGCAAAAAGTGATTTTATATCCTTTTTCATATAAATTTCTTATTTATTCCACCAAACTTTAGTTTTCAAATCATCCCCACCCATATTGGCTACGGCAATGCTATAATTTTCTCGATTTACCCTTTGTACGTTTACTGGATATTTTAACCTGGTTGGCATGATCCCATCATTTTGCAAGCCCGTGCCACGAGGTAAAACTGGAAAACCTGTACGTCTGTACTCAATCCAGGATTGAAAATCGGTGAAGAACAAAGTGTAATATTTCTGTAGCATGATATGGTGCAATTTCTGATCTGCATTATCATTTTCATACCATTGCGCAGTAGTTTCAGTCAAATATCCCGTTGGCACAGTATAGCCCCACATACTTAAGGCTGCTGTTACGCCCGATTCGTAATATGTTTTAGCATCCCCGGTGATATAACCTTTTACTGCACATTCTGCCAAAATAAATTGTAATTCCGGGTAATTAATGATATTACCCAATAAAGGTTCATCCATTAAAACCGCAAGATACTGGGATTGTGGAGCAGGAACTTGCCCAACAGGATAACCACTTTGAATACCCACAAACGCGTTTTCTTTTTTAGAAGCCCATTTTTCACGACGTGGATCTCCCCAATCATTTAAGTTATTGATAAAGAACTCACCTAAGCTATTGTTAATTTGAAAATCAATAGGACGATATTCTGCAAATTCAGAAAGATATGGTGCCGTGGTCTGGAATTTTAAAATGGCTGAATCGTTATTGCTTGTAAAGATTGGATAGTTAGATTTTCGTGTTTCTACAATATCCAGTATTTTACTTGTTGCATTTAACTCACCAGTTCCTGAAACTCTTAGTAACAGCCTTAAATAAAGGCTATTTCCAAATTTTCTCCATTTTACCAGATCACCAGCGTAAATTGGATCTAACTTTGCCTCATCATTGTTTAAAGTAGCTGTTTTAAATAATTCATTAGCTTCTTCTAACTTTTTAAACAAGTCTTCATAAATATCTTTCTGTCTATCGAAACGAGGCTGTAAAATAAGTTCTCGTCCCTTATTGGCATCAAAGTAAGGTACATCGCCATAAACATCTGTCAATAATGAAGAAACCCAGGCATCCAACACTAATGAAATTCCCATAAAGGCATTACTGTTTATCACATCCCCACCCTTGTAAATATCTTTAATATTGGTTAATTGTATGTACCAATTGTTCCACATATAATCAGACTCTTGTGGTCTAATGACATATCTATGTATTTCGTCTCCGTCTGAAAGTGTAACATGAACCTGCATCAACTCATGTGTTAACCTTAAACATCTATTCAGGTTTCTCTTTAATACGTCGTGTACAGCAGGGCCTAATAATGTTTCTGGAGTGGTATATTTTGCTCCATCTTTACTTGTATTTAGCTCGCTGAATTCTTTAGTACAAGAAACCAAGCTTCCTGTTATTAATAATGCTGCTATAATTTTTTTCATCATGGTTTCTCCTTAAAAGCTAAATGATATGTTAACGCCAAAATTTCTGGTAGAAGGGAATTGTGCTACCTCAAATCCTCTTTGGATATCGTTGCCTCCAAGCGTTCCAAACTCAGGATCATAGGCCGGCCAGTCGCTCCATACGAAAAGATCTCTACCATAAATACCAACTACTGCTTTCTGAAATTTCAATTTCTTTACAAATTTGGATGGCAAGGTATAATCTAACCTGGCTTCTCTAAGTTTGATAAAATCTGTACTGAAAGTATTGGCCTCTACGTTATCACCTTTAAAATGCTCATTATAATAAGTACCTATTTGTTCGGCTACCACATCATTAGGGCGGTAAGTACCATCTGGATTTAATTGTACCCCATCCCCAATAATACCTGTATATCTTCCAGGCAAGCTATTGGTTAATTTACCTGCAACTGATGCCGCTACATGCGTATGAGAATAGGCAACTGCACCATACTGACCATCAACCAGCACTTTTAGTCTCCATTGCTTATACCTAAAACTATTGGAAAAGCCCCAGTTAAAATCTGGCGTTGCCCTTCCTAAATAAAAAGCTTCTTCAGTTATAACAGGATATCCTTGTGAGTTATAGATAATTTTCCCTTCTGGATTACGGGAATAGCCTAAGCCATACAAATCCCCCATTCTACCACCTACCCTTGCTTCCATAGAACCACGAGGTCCAGTTTGCATCACATAAGTGTCTACACTGTCTGCCAACGAAACAATTTTATTTCTATTAGCGGCAAAAGTTAAGGTCATGTCCCAGTTTAGTCCTTTATGAGATTTAAGGGGAGTGCCATTTAATGCCAATTCTACACCTTTGTTTTGGACTAAACCAGAGTTCATTACTTTGTAATTATACCCTGTAGCCCTATCTAAAGGAACTCTTAAAATCTGATCTTTTATATTGCTTCTGTAATATGTGGCGTCTATACCAAATCTGCTATTAAATAATCGAATATCTGTACCAAACTCAAGCGTTGTTGAGAGCTCATTCTTTAAATCTTCATTAGCGATATATATTGGATTTGCCATACCCGAAGGGTATGTTGCTCTTGGCTCATAATCATAACCTGTTAAGTAAGGAATAACACCACCACCACCAACTTGCGACCATGAGGCTCTTAATTTCCAAAAGGACACCGCTTTAGGTAAGGTAAACATCTCTGAAACCAGACCGCTTAAATTCACTGATGGATAAGGAAATGATACATTTTCTGTAGAAAATTCTGTTGCTAGAACGGAAGCCCAATCATTACGGCCTGTAATATCTAAGAATAAGCGATTTTTATAAGAAAATTGCGCCAAAGCATATACGCTGTTCACAGCATATTCAGCGGTTCTAGACCTTGCTTCGACTTTATCCTTTACGTTTGCAAAAGTGTAAATACCAGGATATCTTAACCTATCCGCATTTAACGATACCATTTTATACTTATTCATCATAGTAGATCCACCTACTG
The DNA here is from genome assembly GCF_041645105.1 of Pedobacter sp. GTDB lineage: Bacteria > Bacteroidota > Bacteroidia > Sphingobacteriales > Sphingobacteriaceae > Pedobacter. The sequence goes on along the minus strand of NZ_JBAZQQ010000005.1, from coordinate 369,015 downwards.
AATAGGAAGCCTCAATATCATTAGTAATCTTGTGCTTATAATTTAACAGGAAATCGGTATTGGTTTCCATTTGATCTATGTCTTGCGTACGAAACATCCCATCTGGAAACCTAGCTGCATCTTTTGGTTTTTGTTGAGCTCTTGCCTCGGCAGCCCAGTCAATAGAGCTTCTAACCATTAAGTTTAAATTCTTTGTAAACTCATAAGTTGCACTAATTGTACCGATTAACTGATTCCTACTAGATTTATTAAGCATTTCATTTACAGAAAGATAAATATTATCTAAACCATTAGAAAAAGGTCTGATTTGCTTTAAGCCCTCACTTCCCGGCAGCCAATATTGTTTATACCAATCAATATCTGCATTTGGCACTAAAGCTATTATGTTGTACATCACCGTTTGATTGTTGTATCCTGTTGAGGGTAAATTATCGCTATACTTATTGTTATAGCTTAATTTGGTTGAAATAGATAATTTATCATTAACTTTTTGAGATACATTTAAAGCAATGGTATTTCTGTCATACCCCGTATTAGGTATGATCCATTTATTAGTCAAATTGGTAAAACTTAAACGAGCAGTAGTCTTTGCATTACCACCACTAACAGAAAGACTGTTAGTATAAGTTTGTGAAACATCAAAGAAATCTTTTCTATTGTTTTTATAAGGAACCCAAGGTGTCCGCTCTGTTCCTCTGGTCAACAAATTTGGATCCCACTGATAATATTCCTGTCCGTCGAATTTAGGTCCCCAGGCAGCACCTGTATTTTTCGTATTAGCTCCATCTTCTGTTGCACCCCAGGAATAATATTGATCACTACCTATGGCTCCTTGTCCATATTCGTACTGAAAATCTGGCCATCGGTTTATCGTACCAAATGTAGCATTGGAATTAAATGAAATGCCTAAACCTTTCTGACTTTCCTTACCTGATTTTGTCGTGATGATAATAGCACCGTTAGAACCTCTGGAACCATATAAAGCTGAAGCACCTGGCCCCTTTAAAACTGAAACACTTTCAATATCTTCAGGGTTTAAATCACTAATACCATTCCCATGATCTATCGGATTTTCTGAGCCTAAATAAGAGCCATTACCTTCAGAAATTTTTGAACTTACGACTACACCATCCACCACAATAAGTGCTGAATTGTCTCCGCCCAATGAACTTTCCCCTCTTAAGATAATTTTGTTTGATCCTGCAGGTCCGCCACCAGATTTAATCATATTTAAACCTGCAACCTTACCAGTTAAAGCGTCAGTCCAGTTATTAGAAACCGCGTCCATTAACTCTTCTCCTTTTACCTGAGTAACCGAATAGCCCAAAGATTTTTCTTCACGCTTGATACCTAATGCTGTAACAACAACTTCACTTAGGGCTTTTACATCTTCTTTTAATACAACTCTTAATTTAGTCTGACTTCCAACTTTAACTTCAACTGTCTCAAAACCTAAAAAGCTAAATACTAAAATAGCATCGCCATTTGGCACTGTTATACTAAAATTTCCATCGGCTTTTGTTTGTTCAACAATCTTTGTTCCCTTAATCATTACCGAAACACTCGGCATAGGCAAATTGTCTCTGTCTACCACAGTTCCGGTAATTCTTAACTGTTTCTGACCTTTCGGTTTTTCTAAAATGACAATGGTATTTCCATTGATGGTAAAGCTTAATGATTGATTTTCTAAAGCTTTATTAAGAACTTCTGTTAATGATGCATTTTTTACGGATAGCGTAACGTTGTTAATTTTGGCAATCATCCCAGAGTTATAAATAAAATTATAACCTGTTTGTTTTTCCAGTTCAGCAAGTACACTTTCTAGTTTTGCATTGGTCTTGGTTAGGGTAATTTGCTGAGCAAAGCTAGTTGCACTAGCTACTTGCAAACCTAACGTAAGTAATAAAACAAGAGTTAGTTTCATTATGAGCAATATTTTTGTGGGCGCATAGAAAATTCTACGCATTAAAAAAGTATATTTTTGATACATTTGAATACGGGTTTAATTAATCTGTCTCTTCTCGTTTCAGTTTAGTTACCTGAAAGCATTTCATGCTTTGAATTAATCGGGAGAGGGTCCAAGCTCTCCTGATTTTGTTGTAACTGTTTTTGGTAGTAGAATTATTGCATTACAGTTACCCTCCTTCCATCAATTTTGAATTTCACGGTACCAGTGAGCTCTAAACTGCTTAACAACTCGGAAAGTGAATTGCTCTTCAAATACTTCCCTCCAAAAGCTTCTTCAGTCAAAACACCTTGATACTTAACATCTATATTATACCATCTGCTAATCTTCTTCATGATTTCATCAATAGGCTCATTCCTAAATATGAAATAGCCGCTTTTCCAATCCGTCACTTCCTCAGAATTAAAACCTTGCACTTTCATTTGTCCAGATGCGTTTCGAAGTATAGCTTGCTGACCCGGTTTTAAAATAAGAGAAGAAGTGCCATTATCAGCTTTAATAGCTCCTTCTACCAAACTTGCTTCCACAAGGTTATCTTCAGGGTATGCAGAGACGTTAAAATGAGTACCGAGCACCTGTATTTTCATGCTTTTAGCTGCAACCATAAACGGTTTCGTCTTATCGCTAGCCACCTCGAAATATCCTTCTCCTATCAACTCTACATTTCTTTCTTTATCCGTAAATGAAACAGGAAACTTAAGTGAAGACATCGCATTTAGCCATACTTTTGTTCCATCGGCCAAAATGAGTTGATAATTTTTACCAACGGGGGTGGATATCGTATTATAAACTAATTTACCATCTTTATTTTCATTATTCAGGTTGCTCAGATTATAAATAACTTGTCCATTGTTTACTTTAGAAATTACCGCATTATCATCCTTAGTTAATTGTCCATCCACAGCTTGATCTAAGATTATTTTTTTTCCATTGGAAAGTGTTAATACCACATGTTCTGTATTATACTCTTTCTTATCTCCGGAATTAGCAGTATAATGTTTTGTAGCACTGTCGGAAGCTTGATACTTGTAGAAAAAAAGACCTAAACCAAAGCTACATACCAGCAGTATAGCCGCAGCATAATAGATAAAATTATTACGGTTTAACCCTAAAATTTTAACACCCTTCTTTTCAGTAGATTTTAAAAATCGAGGATTAGAAACAATACTTGCATAAAGGTCCTCATTGATATTGTTGTTTGAGGAATCCATTTCCTCCCAAATGCTCTTCATTTCAGAATGAACATCAGTGTTATCGCCAGATTGATTCAACATTTCAGCAAGTTCATCTAGTTCTTCCTTGCTAATTGTATTATCTACAAGCGATTTCAAAAGAAATTGCAGCCTATGATTTTCCAAGTTCATAATGGTTTTCAAGCTCTCCAATTAGAGCTTTATAATAAGAATACGTGCGAGGAAGAATTTAAGACTAGTTCTTTATCTTTTTTTTTAAAAAAAACACATAAAACACTAACAATCAAATATATAATTTCAATAAAACAATAAAAAAAACAGCAGATAAATAATTTCCTGATTACTGAACTGAGCTCTAAGTGTTTTTACTGCAACTACTAAATGATTTTTAACCGTATTTTTTGACAAGTTTAAACGATCAGCAATTTCCTCATAGGAAAGCTCCTCAAAACGGCTCAACCGAAAAACAATTTGTTGTTGTTTTGGTAATTCTTTGATTGCACTTTCAGCGAATACCATTAAATCAGAGAGTATAATCCCATCTTCGGTATCATTATGTGTCTGAGAGATTTTCAACAGTAACTTTTCCCTTAATACATTTGTGCTGGTTACTTTCCGGAAACCATCTAAGATTAAACGCTTACAGATTGTAAACAAGTAGGGTTCTAGCGCTTTATCCTGATTGAACTTTTGTCTGTTTTCCCAAAGACTAATAAACGTTTCTTGTACAATTTCTTCGCTTTGTGCTTTATCTTTTAAAAAACTGTAAGCAAACCTATTAATCCTGGGTGCATACAGTTGATAAATTTCCTTAAAGGCAGCTTCATCTCCTTCTCGATAACTCTGTATCAGCTCATTACTTAAAGTTCGAAAAGGAAGCATATTATTAAAGACTCAAATTTTGATTTGTTATTTTACTGCCATTAACTTTCTTTTGAGACCGTTCTGCATTAGTAAATGTAATAAAAAATTACCATCGGCAAAATAACAGATATAATGTTAAGTATATATTAGCTTTGTATTAGTAAATTAACCAAAACCACCTATCCTATTTGCTTAACCTGGTAACTTTATAAGGCTTTTTAATGGCTTTATGAGCGGCCAATTGACCAATCTTAGCCTCTTCTTCTGAAACTTTAGCAGGTCTGTAAAGATTACCGATAGGGCTTTTACCAAAAATAGCCTCATACCAGGTACAAGAAGCAATGTATCTACCAATATCCAAATTCAGATGATAACCATCTCGACAAAGGTTATCGCCTATAAATGAAGTACGAGCATTTTGAATTGCTGTACCACATGGCACAAGTACATCAAATTTACCTAGCGCTTTTGCTTTTTTCGAGGCTTCCATAATTGAAGTGTACATTTTCATCTGGTCATTCCCGTAATTACTGAAATTCTTATTATTTGAATTCTGCGCATATGCCCAGGTTTGGTGAAATACATATTTTACCTTTGGATTTCTTGCCCTTTGCTTAACGTAATTGAGTACCAAAGGAAGCGGCACTACATAAGTTTCAAACTGTCCGGATTTAGGACTTGCCTGTTGGAGACTGATAAAATCCCATTTTTCGTCTGCCAATGCTTTTTCCAGGGATGTCTTCGCCTTTATTTCTTTCTGTCCATCCAGACCAATCTTCCTATAGCTGTAAGCTGCTTTGTTGCCTTCGGCATTTTTCCAATGCAAATCTAGTGGTGCCCCACCAATATATAAATTCCCAATGATTACCCGATAGCCTCCAGCTTTTGCCAATCCATATAGATAATGTTCAATGGCGTCGTCTGAAAAACTATTCCCGATCGCCAGGATCCTAATCACACTGTCTTTATTTATTCGAGTCAGGCTCTTTCCCTGTATCGGCGTAAAAGCAAATGCGTCATTGTTGCCTAATAAAACAGCAATTGATAAAACTAGTATACAAATCCTCTTGAATCTATTTAAAGCAATTTTTCTCATAATTCGTTTCAACATGTGGAGCTCAATTTAATTGAATTACCGCAAAATGCATATTATCTTTGATTTCTGCCAAAACTTTTACATTTCGACTGTGATATCCTTTCTAAATTCAGAAGGAGTCATATTCTTAAATTTCTTAAACTGACGATTGAAGTTCACCAAGTTCCTAAAGCCACAGCTATATGCTATTTCTGCTACGTTTTTATTCTTATCACTTAAAAATCTACAAGCGTATCCAATCCTAATTGAATTTACATATTCTATAAAAGTGACCCTATAATGCTTTTTAAAGAAGTTACAGAATGTTGTTATGCCCATATTAGCAATTGAGGCTATTTCAGGAAGAGAGATTTCTCTATCAAAATTATTGATAATGTATGTATTGATTTTATCAAATCGATCTGTTGTATTTAATTGATTATGTTCAGCATAACCTGGACTTGCCAAAATACTGTACTCTTTTGTATTAGCTAAAATATCAAATATCATAAACAAGCCAGATAATCTTACTAAACCGCTTGCATCCAACATACTGCTCATAACTTCAGCAATCTTTTTTCTTGCTTCCCCATTAATTACCAATCCCCTGTTGCTGAGATTCAGGACATCTTTAAGAGATTCCATTTCTGGGACTTTAGCTAGATTCTTGCCGAGAAAATCATCCAGGAAATGGATAACTGTTGCATCTGCCAGACCATCTGCCTTTCCACTTAAATAATGAGGATCATTAACCCATACATGAGCCAACATTGGCCCTATGATGGCAATTTCACCTTCCTCAAAATAACCAATATGATCTCCTACCATCCTACGTCCAAAACTTTTATTAACTAGTACTATTTCATATTCGGGATGATAATGCCATGGGCATGGAAAAAATGTAGCTTTTTCTTGAAAAACAATAAACGATTTATCTAAATCCTGAGGTAAGCGATATTCAACAGCCTTCATAGTTTCTTTGCTTGATGAGATTAAGATACATAATAAGACATATTCTTAATATATATGATGTTTCCTAAAATCTAATTTCTGAAAGATAGTACTGACAATAGGAATAAAAGTAATGTTTATATCATGAAGGTATTGATAGATTTAAAATTCAAAGAGCTAATGATTTTTTAAATAAAAAAAATGGAACACATCGCCTGGTATCTGGTAGAAAATATTGATGAAATAGACAGTCCTGCCTTATTAATATATAATGAGAGAATAAACGAGAATATCAAAACCATAAAAAATGACCTTCCCAATGTAAGTGTATTACGCCCCCATGTTAAAACTCATAAATCCTCTGACATAACCAAATTGTTTTTGAACGAAGGCATTCAAAAGTTTAAATGCGCCACTATTTCCGAAGCAGAGATGTTAGGAGCATTGTTAGTACCCGATGTCTTATTAGCATATCAGCCAGTAGGTCCTAAAGTAAACAGACTTGTTTCCTTAATTAAAAAGTACAACTCTACTGAATTTTCTTGTCTGATAGATAATCTGGAAGCCGCAAAAGATCTTTCAAAAACTGCAATTGACAATTCCATCATATTAAATGTATATCTGGATATCAATATTGGAATGAACCGCACTGGCGTACTTCCAGGTACTAATGCTGCTGAACTATATAAGGAATGCCTAAATCTAAAAGGTATTAGAATAATAGGTCTTCATGCTTACGACGGACATATCAACGATAAAGATTTTAAAGAGCGAAAAATAAAATGTGATTCAGCATTTGATTCACTTGAAAAAACTAAGAACCTCCTTTATCAGATCAATAAAAAAGATCTAAAAATAGTCGTTGGCGGTTCCCCTACTTTTCCGATCCATGTGAAAAGAGACAATGTTGAATGTAGTCCGGGTACTTTTATTTTTTGGGATAAAGGTTATAAGAATATCCTTCATGAACAAGATTTTGATTGTGGAGCTGTGATTGCTACCCGAATTATTTCTTTGCTTGACGAAACTACTGCTTGTATTGATTTAGGACACAAAGCAATTGCTTCGGAAATGCCATTAGGAGAAAGAGCCATTTTCTTAAATGCACCTGATGCGACCATAAAATCCCACAGTGAAGAGCATATGACAATAAATATTAGTCCTGATCATACTTACAAAATTGGGGACGTACTATATGCAGTTCCCCACCATATCTGTCCTACAGTTGCACTTTATAATAAAATGGCTGTAGTCAATAAAAATAGAGTTGAAAATTTTTGGGAGGTAACTGCAAGAGAAAGAAACTATTAAATCAACCTGTTAAACCAGAATACAATCAAACTTAAATTTAGAAAGGGTTATTATGAATAAAAAAGAAATACGACATCCGGATAAAGTGGATGATGGTTTTACTACAGGAGCCTATTCAGCCGGTGTTGCAGTTGATGGTTGGTTATATGTAAGCGGACAGGCTGCCATTGATTTTAAGAGTAGCAAATTTATATTAGGAACTATAGAAAGCGAAACGAAGCTTACCATGCATAACATTCAAAGAATATGTGAAGCTGCAGGTTGTACTCTAGATGACATTGTAAAATGTACAGTTCATTTAAGTGACATGAAAGATTTCGATAAATATAATGTCGTCTATTCAGAATATTTCAAAGGCATCAGACCTGCTCGTACTACTGTACAATCTGGTCTGGGACATGGAATTAAGATTGAAATTGATGCTATTGCAAAAATCCCTAACAAATAGTTATGAAGAACCCTCTTATAAAACCCGGGGAGATAAATGTAGCCGTTATTGGATTAGGATTAATGGGTTGTAGTATTACTGCATGCTTATTAATGGCTGGTCATAAAGTAATTGCTATAGCTCCTATACCTTCTGATATTGATACGGCTGAGCCAAGAGTCACTGAACATTTAAAAATGTCTTTACAGGAAGGGTTAACTAATCAGACTCCCTCAGTTGTATTGAACAATCTGATCATAACTGAAGATTACTCTTTTTTAAAAGACTGTAAGTTAGTAATTGAGTGTACGATTGAAGACATTGAGATAAAGAAAAAAGTATATCATAAAATTGAGAATGAAATTTCTAAAGAAACTATTATAACCAGTAATACTTCGGCAATACCTATAAGTATATTGCAAAAACAAGTTAGAATTCCCTCTCGTTTTTTAGGCTTACATTGGTCAGAACCGTCCCATACGACGCGTTTTCTGGAAATAATTTGTGGTGATGAAAGTGATTTGTCTCAAGCTGAATGGCTTTATGAGCTATCACATTTCTGGGGAAAAGAGCCAACTTTAGTTAGAAAAGATATTCGCGGTTTTATAACAAACAGATTAATGTATGCCTTATATAGGGAAGCTTTTCACTTGGTGGAAAATGGCTACGCGAGTGTAGAGGATGTTGACAGAGCTTGTCGAAATAATGCAGGATATTGGATGACTATAGCCGGCATATTCAGGTGGATGGATTTAACTGGAGTACCAGCCTATCATAATGTAATGAAAGATCTTTTTCCGACACTTAATAACCAGACTGAAGTTCCGAAACTGATTGACGATTTAGTAAAAAACGGAGCTAAAGGAATATCAAATGCCCATGGTTTTTATGACTATACACCAGAAGAAGCTAAGCTTTGGAAGGAAACTTTTGAAGAATTCAGCTACGACATACGTCGTTTAGCTTTGAAATATCCAGCCGATGTTGTAAAAAGGAAAATGGAGGAAAAAGCATGACTAAAGTAGAGGAATCGCCCGTTTTCATTATAGATGCACACCTCGACTTAGCGATGAATGCCATTGAATGGAATAGAGATTTACGGAAATCTGTTTTAGAAATCCGGAAAATGGAAGAAGGTAAGACTGATAAACTGGATAGAGGAAAAGGAACTGTAGCTATCCCTGAACTGAGAAAAGGAAATATTGGTTTGGTAGTTGCGACTCAGATTGCAAGATATGTTGAGCCTGGAAGTGCCTTATCTGGTTGGAACTCTCCTGAAATTGCATGGGGGATAACTCAGGCTCAGTTAGCCTGGTACCGGGCGATGGAAGAACAAGGCGAAATGATTCAGATTAATAATAGCGCTGCCTTAGATAATCATATTAACTATTGGCTTGATGATTCTATTCCTTCATCTGACAAAGCCATCGGCTATATCCTAAGTTTAGAAGGAGCAGATTCTCTAGTAAACCTCTCCTATTTGGAAAAAGCATATGATTACGGCTTGCGCGCTTGTGGTCCGGCCCACTATGGCCCTGGCAGATATGCCCCTGGGACGGGAATAACTGGCAGCCTTACTAGCCAAGGTAAAGCACTTCTTCAAAAAATGGATGAGTTAAACATGATTCTGGATGTAACACATTTAACAGATGAGGGCTTTTTGGAAGCTACAAAAATGTATAAAGGACCTATCTGGGCAAGTCATCATAATTGTCGTGCATTAGTAGATAATCAAAGACAATTAAAAGATGATCAGATTAAAATCCTGTTGGAAAGAGGCAGTGTAATAGGTGGGGTTTTTGATACCTGGATGCTTACAAATGACTGGAAAAGGGGAATTCATGACCCTTTTGAAAGAGGCGTAAATCTAGAGAAAATTGTTGATCATTATGACCATATATGTCAACTCGCTGGCAATAGTAATCATATTGCAATTGGTAGTGATCTGGATGGAGGTTATGGAAAAGAGCAATCTCCCTATGATTTAGAAACTATTTCAGATTTACAAAAGCTAAAGGGAATGCTAGCAAAACGTGGATATACCTCTCAGGATATTGAAAATATACATTACAAAAACTGGCTAAGGTTTTTAAGAAAATCCTGGAGTTAAAACTTATCTAAAAGATAAATAGCACACAACATAAAACAAACTATATTCCAATGAAAAAGACTTTAAAACCCGACTTGACCAACCGACGTTCATTTTTAAAGACCACCGGAACTGCAATGCTAGGCGGTGCACTTGTTTACAATCTAGGTTTCCCTTCTGAAGCATTTGCAAATAGAAAAAAGACATTAAAAATAGGCCTCATTGGTTGTGGAGGAAGAGGAACTGGTGCAGCATTACAAGCTCTAAAAGCAGATCCAGATGTAATTATCACCGCGCTGGGTGATGCATTTGAAGATCGATTAGAAGGAACCTATAAGGCTTTGATACAAGTTGCTCCAGATCAGACAAAGATTAAGCATAAATTTATTGGTTTCGATGCCTATCAAAAAGTAATTGACTCAGGAGTGGATGTTGTACTATTAGCTACTCCACCAGCATTTCGACCTGATCACCTAACTTATGCTGTAAATGCCGGAAAGCATATTTTTTGTGAAAAACCTGTAGCAGTAGATGCTCCTGGAGTAAGAAAGGTATTAGCTGCAGCAAAGCTTGCAAAAGATAAAAACCTCTCTTTAGTATCTGGATTTTGTTTCCGACATGATTTTGCTAATATGGCTACGTTCTCCAAAATTATTAATGGTGAAATTGGGGATATAAAAACAGTGACAACATTCAGAAATGGAGGTGAATTATCAGCTCAATATAGTAGAGGTGGCGAAAAAGGAATTGCTCATCAACTACGTAATTGGTATTATCAAAATTGGTTATCAGGAGATATGCTAACTGAACAAGCTGTCCACAGTATAGATATGATGAGTTGGGCAATGAATGATCAGCTGCCAATTAAGGCTATAGGAACAGGCGGCAGACAGGTGCGGGTGGGCGAAGAATTCGGAAATATCTATGATCACTTTGCTATTGAATACCAATATGCCAATGGCGCAAAAGGCTTTCATTTTTGTCGTCAGCAATCTGGTACAACTAGTCGAAACACAGTAGAGGTAGCTGGAACAAAAGGAGATGCGAGTATGACCATGGGGAGATCGCATATCATAACCGGGCAAAACCCTTGGGAATACACTGGCGAAAAAAATAATATGTTTCAAACTGAACATGATATTCTTTTTGCTTCTATCCGGTCAGGAAAGCCATTTAATGATGGAGAGAGAATGGCAAACAGTACTATGATAGGTATTTTAGGCACGTTAGCTGCATATACAGGTCAAGAAGTTAGCTGGGAGCAAGCTTTTAATTCAGAACACTCTATTGGTCCAAATATAGCAGACTATAACTGGGACTTAGAATGGAAGAACGCTCCTATCGCAGTGCCGGGAATTACTAAATTATTATAAGATCCTTCAAAATGAGAATAACAATTTCTTCAAGTTTTCTACTGTTAAGTTCCTTTTTCAGTTATGGTCAAAATCCAGATTTCAAAAATTACAGTCAGGCAATTCCTCAAGTAGACGTTAAAATAGAAATGATAGCAATTCCCTCTGGAACTTTTACCATGGGAAGTCCTGCAGAGGAAAAAAACAGGAAAAATGATGAGGGACCACAAATCCCGGTAAAACTAAATGCTTTCTGGATGGGGAAGTACGAAATTCCATGGGACATTTACGAGTTATTTGTATTTGATTCTCTAGATCCAACTCGGAATAATGGACAAAATAATAAGCTAGATGGAGTTACACGTCCTACCTCACCTTATCTCGACATGACTTTCGGAATGGGAAAACAAAACCATCCAGCAGTAGGTATGACTCAATATAATGCTATTCAGTTCTGCAAATGGTTATATTCCAGAACTGGTAATTTTTACCGTTTACCTACGGAGGCTGAGTGGGAATACGCAAGTAGATCAGGTGCAAAGGAAATTTATCATTTCGGAAATGATGAAGATATGCTTAAAGATTATGCCTGGTATGCTGTCAATAGTAATAACAAAACACATCCAATTGGTACAAAAAAACCAAATAGCTGGGGCTTATATGATATGTATGGAAATGTATCAGAATGGACATTTGACCAATATTCTCCAGATACTTACCAAAAAAATAAAGGAAAACTTGCTGACAATCCAATAGTGATTCCCAAAAAGCTATACCCCCATTCTGTACGTGGTGGATCTTTCAAAGAAGATGCATCTAAGTTAAGGTCAGCAAGTAGAAATGCTTCTTCTCCAGACTGGAAACGCCTGGATCCTCAAACTCCAAAAAGTAACTGGTGGTTAACAGAGCCTTATGTTGGTCTTAGGATAGTTAGACCATTAGTAGAGCCTTCAAAAAAGGAGATTGATGAATATTACGCGATCAAACCAATTCCAGATTATTAAAAATAATGTTCTACAATCTGACTATTTCGCCAGTTTTAACGGATTTATCACAAGCAAAAGCAATCTTTAAACTATCCACCGCATCCTGCATGTGATTATCTAAATCTATATTTTCCAAAATAGATTTATAAAAGTACTGTTGTTGCCTATTACAAAGTTCTTGATGATCTGGCTCATCTTTTAAATCAATCCAGGTATCTTCCTTTGCAAATTTTTCCCCGGAATTTAAATCAGCATAATGTACCCGTAAAGATTCTGTTTTAGTATGCGCCTCAATAGAATCTGATTTTCCTTCACCACCAGCATCTTTAGCTACGATAGACACGGCACCTTTTGGTCCGATCACATCCTTTACAAAAAAAGCTGTTTCACTCATCATTGGCCCCCATCCAGCTTCATACCAACCTACAGATCCATCCTCAAAACGAATTTGTAGCTGACCATAATTATAATTTTCTTCAGGAATATCTTCAGTTAATCGTGCACCAATTGCATAAACCTGTATAGGTTTAGATCGGGCCATTTGACACATCACATCTATATAATGCACACCACAATCTACAATTGGGCTTAAACTTTTCATTAAATTTCGATGTAAAGTCCACATTTTACCGTCGCTTTGTTGATTCAGGTTCATCCTCATCACCAGAGGTTTCCCTAAATCCTGACTTAATTCAATAAATTTCTCCCAAGAGGGATGGTGACGTAATATATACCCAACGACTAATTTTTTATTTGCCTTTTTAGCTGCTTCAACCACCCGTTCAGCACCTTCCACAGAATCTGCTAGGGGTTTCTCAACAAACACATGGCAACCTTTATCAAAAGCTTTAATGGCATATTGTTCATGAGTATCGGGATAAGTAGAGATACAAACTGCATCTGGGTTTGTATCATTCAAAGCTTTTTCGTAATCTTCATATAAAGGATAAGAATTCCCTAGTCGATCATTTAAAACTTCTTTACTCTTCCCTGTTGAAACCAATCCACAGATTTCAAACTTATCTTGCATAGCATGATAGGCTAAGGCGTGAGAACTTCCCATATTTCCACAGCCAACAACTAAAACCTTTATGCTTTTTTTATTTTCATCCATTGAATTTAACAATTTGAATTTGCTATATCTTTTTAATTTTAATGTCTTTCCATCTCACTTTAATTCCACCACCATCGTGAATTTGCAAAGCAATAAAACCATTAGCAGCACCTATTTTCTCGTCATCAATATTCACCATCTGTTTCCCGTTTAACCAGGTAGTAATTTTTCCATTTTGTGCTTGGATTTTTAATTGATTCCACTCTCCTTCTTTTAACATTACTTCATCCTTTGGATCTGGTTTGATTAACCAACCTCGTCCATATGATTCATAAATTCCTCCGGTATGTAGGTTAAGAGGCGCAACCTCTACTTGCCAGCCTTTGATCTTTACACCGTCAATATCAGAACGTATAAAAACTCCGCTGTTACCATCTGCTTCCTGTTTAAATTTTAAGTCAAGAATAAAATTCTTATAAGTTTGATTGGTTGAAAGATAACCATAAGCTTTATCAGTACCACTTTCACAAACCAATTCACCAGCATCTACATACCATTTTTCTGTACCATGAATAGTCCAGCCGGCTAAATCTTTGCCATTAAACAAATTCTGATATCCCTGCGCATAAGCCTCAGTAGTAATTATAAATATCAAAATGATCACAATGTATTTTTTCATACTTCTGTTTTTTATCCTTCAAGGTTACAAATTATGATCACTGAGAATACATAACTAAAAACCTAAGTTAGGTAAACCTGAAATATGAATATAGTACTATTTCTCAAATAACCCGTACTATCTTACTGGGAATAAGGTCTATTCAGAGCCCCCATCATAAAGTTTGAGGACTCTGAATAAAAAATACAAACTTTTTAGTTTATACCTTTAAACAAGCTAACCACATCCAACTGATTACTTGCCGGGGTCACAAAATAAGTTTGAACCCTACCCTTTTCGCTTTTTTTAGGGATAAAAAGTGTACCGGTAGAAAACTGGCTCATCCATTCGCTATCATTAAAGGCCCATTGATTTGTAGTGCCTGCTTTCACAAAAAACCAATCATAATTATCCTCGGCACTCGTAAAACCCGTTGTAGTTACATAATCTGAATAGCCCCAGGTACCCGGTACAACATTTTTGGCGATATAAACAATATCTCCATTTTTATTCTTCATGTAAATATCCATGGGATCATTACTTTGCGGATAATAGATATAAAATGCCATTTTGTTGGTTGAAGGATCTGCTGCTGGAGCTTTGATCTCTAGAGTAGCCCCATTGATATATACAAAGGGGAAGAACTGTTCCAATCCTCCTGCATTGAGTTCAAGCTGGCTTTGGTATACTTCTTTTCCTGTCGTAGCATCTTTGATCTTTAACAAAGCCTGTTCCTTGCTGGAAGAATAAGTGTAAACCTTACCAAAGTTCAACAAAGTGTTGGGGCCAGTTTTAAACTTATCATAAACCACAGTATCAATGGCAATCTCTAATTCACTATTGCCAATGTTATAACCTCTAACCTGTACGCTTACTGCCCTGGTACTTAGCTCGTCTTTGTTACAGGCCGAAAGGGCCATTACCAACGCGGTAAAAAGCGCTAATCTTTTTATATTCATCATGTTTTTTTTCATTTTTTATAATTCTAATCGGGTAGAGAATCTCATGATATTTCCCAAAGGACTTTCAGAGAAGATGTAAAGTTTGGACGATGCTGCAGATGCTGAAGGTTTCGGCGCAGTAGAGTTTAATGCATTCCAGGTATAGCTGGTGCCATCAATGTAAGGCACATTGGTACCCGCTTTACAAATACGCACACTAAAGAACACTGAAGTCAATACCCCATTGTACTCTTGTCTGGCTGTAGAAAATGTAGGAATACTAACCGCTGTACTAAATTCGTAAGGTTTTACGTTTTTCAATCTGGCAAGCTCTTCAAAAACCTGTGGAGTCACAAAGTATTTCCCGATCACAAAATCAACGGGTTCCGTGTAATTGGTCAAGGTTGGCTGGAACATATACACCAGGCTAATTTTATCCTTTTCCACCTCTGGTTTATCTGGCATAGGACCAACCTTTCCATCCATATATAGAAAATTCACCTTTGCGCCACCCTCTTCTTTATGAAGTTCTTTCTCTAACACGACTTTTCCAGAAGCTTTTTCCAGCACCTTAAGCTTGATTTTATTTTCAACTGATTTGAACATATAGGCATTATTTTGCTCAAATCTGGCATTGGGTAATATTCCATCAGGGAAAGTAATATCGCCCAGTTTTGTAATCAGGGTATCGCCGCTGCCGTTGTAACCGGTAAGATTAATCCCATACAGCTCATCTTTATAAAATTGTTCTGACTTCTCACAGGCGGCCAGTGCCAGCAGCATAAAGCTCATAAAGCCCAGGAATAGTTTATTCGTTTTCATCATTTAATGTTTTAAATCTTTATTAAAAATTATAAGATAAGCTCAGACTGAATGAGCTACCCACCTTACGAATAAAAGTATCCGTATCACCGATGCGCCTAACTTTTCCATCTTCTGTTGGTTCAAAATAACCTTCCTCATATTTATCCGTAAAACCATCTTTCCATTCGTAAACATCAGACCACAACTTCATCGTCATGCTTTCACTACCTGGCTTGATTTTATAAGTTTCTTTAGAGTTGATGAAGAAACGGTAAGGACTGTTTAACAGATTGCTCATGTTCAGTTTGGCTTCCATTTTTTTACTTTTTAGCAGTTTATAACTTAGCTGGGCATCCAACTGGTTACGTGGCCTTTCCATCTCTGAGTATTGAGGCTGCATCCCTACCGTGAAAGTCTTATATCCCGAATAGTTAAAGGCTACATTGGCACTTAAACGATTTCCTACGTATTGCATGGCAACATTGTACAATATCGGCACCTGTCCATATAAGGGGCGTTTCTCCCGCAGATAAGTTTTGTTTTTATAGGCATATTTTTTACCTTCTTTATCCTCTCCTGCTCCCATCGTACTATAGCGGAAAGCGCTGGCCTGTACTTCTGAATTTTGCAAGGTTAGGTTACCACTGAAGTATATATTTCCAAGAAATTTCCAGTTCTCGTTAATGAACCCAAGATTCTTACGTAAATCGAACTCCCAACCGATCACATCTGCATAATCTGAGTTAGCTGTAAGCAGCTCTACCTTACCACTTGAATTGGTGATATCCAAATACATCTCAACAGGATTTTTGAAATGTTTTTTGAAATAGCCGGCTGAAATTACCTCACCGGCAGAGGGATACCATTCTACTCTTAAATCATAATGAGAAATGATGGTGGAAACCACACCAGTATTACGTTGTATCCGACCATACATATAATTGTAACGTGCAAAACTGGAGTTTTCAATTAACGCAGGCCTAATGGCCGATTTAGCATAGGAAGCACGAATGTTCAAATTGCTAACAGGTGTGAGGGTCAGGTTCGCAGATGGCATGTATAGCCATCTTTTTTCATCAGCACTGCCATCACGGGTTTGGTGGACCAGATTACCGGTTTCCGGATCTACATAACGGTTCTTTTCCAGATTCTGCATTTCAGATTTTGCTATCTTATCCGCAGCAGAATCCTTTATCTTGTCGTACCGGTAATACTCTCCCCTCATCCCCCATACCAAACGAAGCCAGCTGTTGAAACGGTTATCCATCATCCCATACCAGGCCTGGTTGTTGTTCTTTCCCGTATAGTTATTGTTATTGAAATCTGAAGGATAATAGAACAGATTATGCAATGGGTCTTTAAAATCAATATTCCATTGTTGTATACGCTTGTAACCATCGCTAAAAC
Source organism: Pedobacter sp. (assembly GCF_041645105.1). GTDB lineage: Bacteria > Bacteroidota > Bacteroidia > Sphingobacteriales > Sphingobacteriaceae > Pedobacter. The sequence goes on along the minus strand of NZ_JBAZQQ010000005.1, from coordinate 351,937 downwards.
TAGCAGCCACTCCGACAGGTAAAACGCTCCAGACAAAGTTGCCTTTCTTCTCTAAATACTGATAACCAGCCTTAACTACTTGTCCTTGTTTTCCGACATTGAACTTATAGCTTAATGCGGCATCTCCAGTCCAATTAGTTTCTACATACTTATAAGAAGAGCGACTTAATGGTCCGGGGTTATTGGTAAAATTACCCAACTGATAAATGTAACTCGTACCATTTAGCGTAGTAACAGGTGCCAGATTTGCATCTACCGCATCCTTTTCATGGTTGCTTACGCTATTACGGGCGATGCTCCAATCTAACTTAAACTTGCTAAAAGTATGCTCAGCTGCTACACGATTCTGTAACAGGTCAATAAATTTAGGACGATCATACTCGTTGACTGCTGGATTATCGTCATAGCCGATATCCTCACCCCAGCCGGAAATGCGGAAAAACTGATTAGCAAATACCCTGGAATAAAAATTACGTAGGGTAACCTTGTGGTTTTTATCATTCCAGCCCATGTTGATCAAGGCGCCAAAACTCGTGGTAAAATTATACTTACTGGCTGCTGTTTCCTGGAGCTCCTTATTAGTTGCCGGGTCGTAAAAGTTGTTAGACAGTTTGTTAAAGTCCCCACGTTCAAAATGAGAAATGTTGTCTATCGACTGTTCATTCCGGTAGCTTAGCGAACCTACAAAACCAAAACGACTGTTCTTTAAACCATAAGTTCTACCTAAGCTAAACTGATAGTTTTGTCCGGGAGCAGTTTGGTAGGTCCGGGTACCCAATCTCTCCAAACCACCTATCCTTTTGTTTTGTTCCGCAATCATTTCTGGAGTAATCTTTGGAACCCCTGGAGGCGGCAAAGTGTTGGATGGATTGGTAGGATTGTAATTTGACTGTGTAAAAATGACCAGGTCCTTAGGAAAATGGCTCCTGCTGCCATCATCAAAGCCCAGGTAATCATACTTCCCACGCTGATACCCCAGGAAATCTTTTCCAGTACTTCCGTTGATGTACTTACTGCCAATGTTTAAAGAAGTGAAATTCTGGTTAGGGATGGCCATGGTGTTCATTTGTACCAGTCCGCCACCAAAACCAAAACTCATATCGGGCGAGGCTGTTTTATACACGACTACATTATCTACCAGGTTGCTTGGAATGATGTCGAACTCAAAATCCCGTACCTGCACATCGGTACTAGGCAACGCAGCTCCATCCATCATCGCCAGATTGTAGCGTTCGGCAATCCCCCTGATAACTACACGTCGATTATCAGTCGTGCTTACTCCCGAAATGCGTTTCAAGGTCTCCCCAATGTTCTTATCTGGTAGCGCCGAAATCTGTTCGCGACTAATTCCATTTGAAATATTGGCCTCATTTTTTTGTCGGGCATACAAAGCATTGATGCTTTCTGTTTTAAAAGTTCCGGTAACTACCACTTGATTTAAGCTGTTGGTAACAGGTTTCAATACCACATCAAGGCTGGTTAATTGCCCTGATTTTACTTCTATTTCTGCAATGCGTTTAGTTTGAAAAGAGATAAAACTAACTTCCAGCGTATATGAGCCCGCAGCGAGGTTAAAGATATAACTGCCATCCACCTTACTTTGGGTACTCTGTCCTGTTTGGATCAGCTTAATATTAGCACCAGGGAGAGGCTCGCCGCGGTCATCGATAATTTTACCGCCAACACGACCAGGTTGTTGCGAGGAAACTTTGGTTGGCTCATGTTCCTTTGTATACAACACCACGGCGCTACCCTGCTCTTTAAAAGCTATATTACTATGCTGCAACAATTGGTTAAGAATATTTTTTAGCTTTTCTTCATGATAATTTGCGGCCTTAACTGATATGTTTTTAGCAAGCAAAGGATCGTAAGCAAATCTTACTTTGGTTTTAGAGCGTAATTGCTGTAATGCTACGGATAAAGGTTGTCCTTCTTTAAAGCGGACATCAACTTTTGTTTCCAGAACTTGTGAATGAGCCTCACTGGCAAACAGCGAAGTCATGATATTGATGGAGATGAAATATAGGATTAGTAATATTTTCACACCTATTTTAATTATAGACATTAATTTTTAATACTTTTATAGTGTTTACAAGTTGAACCTGGCGTTTGCAATGATGATGACTAGGAAGCGGAAATTCTTTGTCAACTAGCAAAGCCTTAATATCCGGTATCTATCCAATAGGTGCCGGTTTTTGCTTTAGTAGACTATCTCATCAATATTACCTCCTTGTCTTTGATTTGATAATTAAGTCCGTGAATGAGCTTCAGTTGGTCTAGAATTGTTTTAGGGTAATCACCTCGATTAAACTGAATAGAAACGTGTAAGTTTTCAAACTCTTTTTGTTTAAATTTGATTTCCATAGAAAAGGCATTACCAAATGTTTTTGCAAATGATTTCAATGGTACATCTTCTAATATATACTCGCCATTCAGCCAATTTTCGGATGAATAAGCACTGTTGTTTTCCAGCTTCACGGTCTCCCTAATTCTATTAAAAGACAGCTGTTGATTAGGCAATAAAACACCTAAATGGGCCTTTTGATTCCGTACGGATACCTTTCCACTCAACAATGACACATGGATATCTGGTCTTAAAGGGTCATTGTTAATGATAAATTTCGTACCTAATACCTCTGTTATAATTTGTGAAGTTTTTACTAAAAAAGGGTGTTCTGGATCATGCTTCACCTCAAAATATACTTCACCTTCTTCAAGCTTTACCTGACGTGTTTGTTGTACAAAAGGATGTGTGATAGCTATTTTAGAACCTGGTCTTAAATGAAGAATGGAACTATCTGGTAATATAATTTGTTTAATTTCACCTTTCTGGGTAACATAATGCTGCCAGATATGCTCAGTGTTTTCAACCCTAGAATTGATGTAGCTCCGATAACTGAAGGTACCTACAGAAATAATAATTACTGCAGTCGCAGCAATGTTTAACCAAAGTCTGTAAAATTTCTGCTTGTTAATCTTACGACGAATTTCGCCAAGCATTTTTTCTCCTGTACTTATTTTTTCTTCCTCATCATTAAAAGCTTCAAAAGGAATGCTATCGTTTGTGCGATTAAACCAAGCTTCAGCTTGTTGGTTTATTTTGCGCCTTTCGGCGAATACATTTTTCTTTGCCATACATAAAGCTCTTCGCAGCGAAAGACAAAATGTACTTTAAGAAAAAGCTATGATTAAGTTAAGTATTTATTAACAAGACAACTATCACTACAGCAAGATTTGCTGGCTCAGCATAGAATTTACGTGTTTGTAGTCTAAGGCGTTCTAAAGCCATCGATATATTGTTCCTTACTGTTTGTTCGGAAAGAGAAAGCTCGGCTGCAATCTCTTTAATTGATTTGTTTTCATAGCGACTTAGTCTAAAGGACAGCTTCATATTAACTGGCATTTGATCAATTTCTCGATCTAACAAGTCTTGAAGCTCCTTAGTTTCAAGTGCTGTTGTCGGTGGTACTACTATTGCCTCATTCTCCTGATACAACTGATCCCTTTGTCTGCCTGCAACCTGTTTTCTATACCATGAAATGGCTTGCTTTTTAGCAATAACATTTAACCAGGGTGCTAATGACCTTTCCGCAATAATCCTATCCCGATAACGCCAAAGGTTAATAAATATATCCTGCACGATATCCTTCGTTATCTCCCTGTCGCCAATTCGCCGGTAAATCATGGTATACACTTCCGGCCAATAACGTCCATACAACTCCTCAAAGGCTTTATGGTCGCCACTTTTCATGGAACTGATTAAATCCTGATCGGTAAGTAGTCGTTCGCTCACACGCCAAATTTACCATCATTCAGGTTACCATTTTGTTAATTTATGATAAACAAAAACGCCTCCCAAAGAGAGTTTAACACTATTTTTGGGGACGTCATTTTCTGGAATATATCTAAAGATATTTATTCTTTTCTAGAAACTCTTTCCATATGAGATATCCGTCTGGAAGCAAGTGTATACCATCTTTTGTATACTTGGCATTCAGCACATTGTCTCCTGTATGAAATATATTATAAACATCAACAAAGCCAGCACATTTACTATTCCCTATACTTTTTAAAGACTTGTTTAATTTTATAATAGTGTCCGCCTTGTTTTTGTAAGTTCCTGCTTTTAAAAGATTATCATTTAATGGAAGTATAGACTGAACATACAATTTAGTTTTAGGCGTACCCTTTTTAATCTTATCTACTATTTTATTGTAATTATCTAAAATTACTGAAGTCTCCCATTGACGACTTCCTAAATCGTTTATGCCAATCATAAGAAATATTTTCTCAGGTTTACTGGAAATAACCTCATCAAGTCTAGCCAATACGCCATAAGTATTATCCCCACCTATACCTCTGTTAAAAACATTCTTATTGGGAAATAAATTCTTCCAATTTCCTTGCTCCGTTATACTATTTCCTAGAAAAACAATACCTCCCTTAGATAATGGATCATTCTTAAAAATCTCCATTCTCTTCTTAAAGTGCGCACTCTCATGAAATGTTCCAAAACCATTTTTCACATTTTCAACCTGAATATCATATAATAGCTTTTTAATAATTACTTGTTGTTCCGCAGAAAGCGTCGCATTATATTTTGTGAAAGCTTTATTATATGCTTCTCGGTTTTTAAGAGCCCTGTCTTCTGTAGCTAAATCAAGATTATTTTTAATTTCAGACAATTTTAAATCAAGCTCAGAACGTATATCTTTAATATTAGCTTTTTGAGCTCCCGAAGCTTGTAATTTATTTAATACTTCATCGGAATAATAATTCAAAGAAAGTCTTTGCTGTGCATATAATTGCGTGGTAAATAATAATAGAAGAAGTGTTGATAGTAATCTGATTTGATGTTTCATTATATTTATTTTTTAAAAATGTTTGTATAATAATTTATTCCAGGTACTTATCATAGTGCCTTATCATCTCTTCAACACACATTATTTTTTTCTTTTATTTGAGATTTTTATAAGCTTCAGGTAAATACATTTTTCTAATTTATGATTAAACCTCTTAACCTAACAGAATCATCACCATATCCATTTTTAAAAGATCCACTTAGTCATAAAAACGTAATACATTGTAAATGAATACATTTTAAAATTATTAAGATTACCTTTGTGTAAGATTAAAACATTAACATTAAACAAATAGAAGTTAAATCATAAACAAGAGCACCAAAAATAACTTATGGGGAGAAGAATTTTAGGAGGAGTAGGATTAGTTACAATTGTGTTTGCCTTTACCTTGATTAGCTGGAAACCTATCGAAAAAGAAACGTCACCATACGCTTTCACATCATCAGATTCAACAACAAACGAATCATTTAAACCAATCTATGATAGTATTGGATTATCAGAAACCGGTCTTACCTACGCTCTTTTTGAAAAAGCTGTAAATGGATTTTATAATTTAAGAAACGATGGCAAAGCGACAATAAATAAATCGGTTTTATCCATTGTAGATTTTGACCAAAACAGCACTGAGAAAAGATTATGGATCATTGATCTGGACAAAAAGGAATTGATTCTTAATACCTGGGTTGCACATGGTGAGTTTAGCGGTGGTGATATAGCATCACATTTCTCCAATGCAATACAATCTTTAAAAAGCAGCATCGGCTTTTATGTCACAGGTGAGAAGTATTATGGCAAACATGGTCTTTCTTTAAGATTGGATGGTATGGATGAGGATTTTAATTCAAATGCACGAAAAAGAGCAATTGTAGTGCACGGTGCAGATTATGTCAGTCAGAAAACAATCGCTGTACTTGGCAGATTAGGACGCAGCCAGGGTTGTCCTGCAGTTCCCCAGCACCTTGTTAAAACAGTGGTTACTGCTATGGAAGGAAAAACAGTATTATTCATCAATAATACATCGCAGTTCTATACCTCAAAATACCTTAACAATGAGGCTTCTGAAGTTTTGGCTAGTAAATAATGTTTAGATTCTAGAATGCTTCTCCAAGGCTCAGCAAAACAGCGCTATACCCTTTGCTCATGCCATAATCAATCCCTATGTTGGTATTGGTGAATTTATTGAATTTAATACGCAGACCGGTACCCGCTGCAGGTTTCCAGGAGGTAAATAACGAACCTGAACCGCTTACTGTATTGACATTGGCAAAAACCACAAACCCTAGCAAGCCATTTGCTGTAATGTCCCTTCGATATTCACTTTCTGCATAAAACAATGTTCTTCCACGGTACCTATTCTGATCTATTCCTCTTGCAGACCTATTATAAGGGTCCCATCCTGTACTCGGTAAATCCAGATATGGCGTTTTATGGTTCAATGCCGTCCAGAAATAAGACCAGAGGGCAAGCGTATTCTGTTGATGACGTTTTTCAGGATTCATCGGGATATACTTTCTAACATCAAGGTAAACTGAGCTCCAATTTTCGTTGCTCCCTAAAAATTTTGGATTTATCCTGTATACAAGGTTTCCATACATTCCTGGCAGTGGGTTGATCGCATTGCCCCTCGTATCGTAAACCATATTGAGACTTATACCTGATGAAAATGAGTTTTTACCTGTTCCGTATTGATAACCTGAATACTGCTCCAGCTCAGGCGAAGACTCTTCAGTATTGATATTAAAGCGGTAATCCAGGTTATAGCCAAGACCAGCATATAAATATGGCTTGATCCGTTTAAGTGCATTCTGATAAAACCTGATGTATTTATAGCTCAGTAAAGTCCCTTCCTTGTCCCCTTCCGATCCAATACCCCAGGTGTACTGGGGATAAACCAAAAATCGAGTGTCTCCCTGGATCAGCCAGGTGTTATTAGGAAGCCAGATATTGGTTCTGACAGGCAATCCAAAACGACTGCCGAGATTCCAGTAAGGCGTAAAGGTTGCAGTTGAAACGTTTGTTGTCTTTTTGGGGCCAAGATACATCGAAGCTGAAGTGCTGGTTATCAATGCATTTCCGGTACCCCCGGGTGCTGTTCCTCCAATAGGAAGAATGGAAAAATAAAGTTTCTTATCTTTTTCCTCTCTGATCTTCCCTGGGCGAATACGAAATATTGCTTTCCCAATATCTATAAGATCTGTTTGTCTCGCAGTATCCAAACTCTTTTTGTTCTGAATAATCGCGTCACCCGCATTTTGCCCAAAAGAAAAACCCCAGTAACATACCAACATATAGACAATGCACAATTTCACTACTATCTTCGACTGCATATTAAAACGTTATGATTAATAAATGGCAATAAACGCGCCAGAAACAAACTTACCTCCTCCTATATGGAGGGCCTTTTTACTCAGAATCCAGACAAAAAAAAACACCTGCCAGAAGCAGGTGTTTCATCAATTATAATTGAAATCTAATTATCCGATCTTAACATTAATTGCATTTAAGCCTTTTTTACCTTGCTCGATGTCATAGCTTACTGAATCATTCTCACGAATGTTGTCCATTAAGCCAGAAGAATGAACAAAAATTTCGGCATCACCATTAGCTGGTACGATAAACCCAAAACCTTTTGTCTCATTGAAAAATTTTACTGTTCCTTGTTGCATTATATTATATATTAATTATATCCAAAGATAGTATTTTTTTTGACAAATAGAATTTTATTTTAAAAAATAAAAATATTTAAAATTAAATTCTACTATGCAATTAAAATTCAAAATACTTTTCAACAGCATAAGACATACCGACTAGTTTATGCTGTCTGCTTTAAAACCAGCTTCATTAATAGCAAAAATGACAGAGCTTTCATCTACGTCATCAGCGACTACAGTCAATATTTTTTCAGGGGTATTAATATCTACTTCCCAGTTGTCTTCTCCTACTGTCTCATTTAAATTTGGAGAAACTCGGGCCAGGCATCCCGCACATTTAATATTGGTTTTAAATTTTAATGTTTTCATTGATGTTAATATTTGTGTTAATGAATTTTGTTGAACAATTTTTTTAATTTGATATCCCAGACGTGTTACAGCTGTGATTATTTTTTCGACAGATGTTACCAGCGGTTCATAGGATATTACCATAATGCCAGGTAGAACAGCAATCAGATATGCTCCTGGCGTGTTTAATACTGAAAGTGTTACTGTTGAAATACAATAACCGTCCCTCAGGTTGCTAATGTCCAAGCCAAGCAGTTTCATTTTCGAGACAATTTATTGATCGACTTTATATCCCATCTTTTCAATTTCCTGAATAATGGTTTCTGGCTTAATTATCTCTGGGTTATATTTGACAGTAGCTTGTCCGAATTCAATATTTTCAATAGCCACCCCATCCTGTTTAACTATTATATTTTTTACTATGCCAACACAATGAGAACTTCCCATTCCGCTGATCTTTAAATTAAGTGTTTCCATAATCATTAGTTTTATAGTTCAAAGTTACTTATACCGACAGCTCTCGGTATTACACAATTGCAGCATTCTTTTATAATATTTCAGTCAAACTCAATGGTGATATCCTCAGTTAAAGGATAACTCTGGCATAGCAAAATCATGCCTAGTTCAACTTCTTTATGTGTTAATGCATAATTTTTAACCATTTTAACCTTTCCTGACGTTAATATTGCTACACAGGCTCCACAGTTTCCTGATTTGCAGGAATGCCCGAAACCAATTCCCTCCTTTAATGCAGCACTCAACAATGTAGTTCCCGGTGGTATTTCGATCAAATGGGTTTGCTCATAAAAGTGCACCAACACTTCATGGGTGATATCAGGAAGGTTTAGTTGCACGGCAGATTCATCATCTGCAGTAAATCGCTCCATAAAAATCCCTGATTCGGGAACTTCTAAAGATTCCAATGCCTCATGATAAATTTTCATTAGCCCTGAAGGCCCACAAAGAAAGAAATGAGTTTCTGATTCTTTTCCAGCCATTGACTGCTTCAAAAGCTTTTTGATCATTAATTTACTCAATCTACCTTCTATTAAAGTACGAGCAAACACGAGCTTTTTTCCATCGTGCTGTGATAGCGCATGCAAGATGGCCAGCCGATCCTTGTATTGTAAGGATAATGCGTCTATCGCATCAGAAAAAATCACATCGTACCAATTACGGTTGGCGTAGATTAAGGTAAGCCGAACATCGGCCGACTTACTTAATAAGGATTTAGCAATGGAGAGTAGCGGTGTAATTCCACTCCCCCCTGATAATAAAACAACATGTTTACTTTGGTAACTGCTTTCGAGTGGAATAAAAGAACCATAAGGTCCTTCTATTTCCAATTCACGAATTTGCTCAGCATAGTCAACAAGGTAATTACTCAGTAAGCCATCTTTTATACGTTTTACGGTGATGGCTGGATAAGTATCCAGATCAGGAGAAGAAGACAAAGAATAGGAACGGGTTATCTTTTCTCCATTTACCACCTGGCTAACATTGATAAATTGCCCGGGTAAGTAGTTGAATCCTGATCCGACAGCATCAAATTCAATGGTTACAGCATCCTTTGTCTCCCAGATCACTTTATGGATGGGCCAGATCATTTTATACTTCTTCATTGTTCAACTACTTGAATGTCCTGATGGAAAAAACAGCAAATAATGCACCTATACCACTTACTACTGCTGCAGATTTAAATGCAGTTCGAAAACCTTCGTTCAGTGCTGCCAGCTCCATTGTACCATCTGCTTGTAACATATCAGTTTTTGCAGCTACGACAGCAACTATAATCGCTAGTCCCAGCGCTGAACCAATCTGATAACTGGTATTCACCAGACCAGAAGCCAATCCAGTCTCTTCCGGTTTAGCACCCGACATCGAAGCAATGGTTCCTGGAATATAAGCCAGCGACATACCTACTGCTCCCAACAAGGATGCAGGTAATACATTCACAACAAAAGATCCATCAACAGGAACAGTACTGAAAAGAACCAGGGAAGCAGTAAGGGCTATAAATCCGGCGACCAAGGTAGTTTTAAAGCCAAATTTTGCAACCAGCTTTCCAGTAACTCCCATCATTAGGATCATGATAGCAAAGGTCATCGGCAATAACGCAAGGCCACTGTTGAATGCTGAATAATGTAGTACCTGTTGTAAATAAAGGTTAAGGAAAAACCATAGTGGAATCCATGCACCTGCAAGCAAGCCCATCACCAGGTAGCCACCTGAAAGGTTAGGTACCTTGAAAATGGATAAAGGCACCAGCGGTTCTTTTTTATTTTTTTGCACGATCAGAAAGACGATAAACAATGCTACAGCCAAGGTAAGAAGTCCTAAGGTTTGAAGTGAAGCCCAACCCGCAGCTTCAGCTGAGACAATAGCATACACCATCAGGATTAATGCTGCGGTGGCCAGTATAGCGCCAAAAACATCTACTTTCCCTTTTCGTGTTGCTCCTTTAAGTAATAAACCAGGGCTCAAAACCAAAACGATCAGGCCCAAAGGAATATTGATCAGGAAAACCCATTCCCAGGAAAGCCATTGTGTAATGGCACCTCCAAAGAATACACCAGCAGAACCACCAGCGGCAGCCGCAGCACCCCAGAAGCCCAAAGCTTTATTCAGCTCTTTTGGATCTGTAAACTTCGTTAAGACCAGCGTTAATGCCGCTGGTGCAATGAAAGCAGCACCCAGTCCCTGTAAAGCCCTCCCGGCATTTAAAGCTTCTACTGACCAGGCCATTCCAGCTAAAAGCGAGGCTCCGGTTAAAATGGCAAAGCCCCACATGAAAACCTTCCGGGAGCCAAACAGATCGGACAGTCGCCCCCCTAAAAGCAGGAAACCACCAAAAACAATTACGTAGGCATTAAATATCCATTGAAGGCCAGTTTGGGAATAACCCAGATCAGTTTTAATTGCGGGTAAAGCTACCCCTATAATGGATGTATCCATGATCACTATGAACTGGGCCATACATAGCAAAGAAAGCGCTGCCCATCGCTTAGCGTAGGGCACCGCTTCCATTATTGGTTGTGTTGTTTTTTTAGACATATTTTTTTAATTATTTATGCCCAAAATTAGCCAACACCGAAGCTAGGATTTTATACTATTACCGGAATATGTTATAGAGTTTTGGTGTATTTATTGTAGTTTTAACAAGCCTAGCGATCGCTGTAATTCAACATGCAGTACCTTAAGATTATACACCGCCTGTAAATAGTTTATCTTCCCTTGCGTTAAGGCCAATTCGGCATCTGTTAACTCAAGCCTGGAACTTAACCCATTCTTGTAACGATCGTTCATCATGATGTAACTTAATTCTGCTGCTCCTACAGTTGTTTTTTGAACACTTAGTTGTGCATTAGCCTCTTTCCAGCGGCTGATTATGGCTGCTAATTCTGCATTCATTTCCTCCTTCAGGTCATCTAATTTGATTTTTTCCTGCCTTATCTTAATCCTGGCTTGATTGATCTGAGAACCAGTACGGTTTCCGTTAAAAATTGGAACCGTAAGCTGCAACCCCAGAAATGAAGTACGTGGCACAGTATAATTCCCCAGGTTAAGGTTATCTGCTTGTGCCTGCAACTGGTACTGGCCTATAAATGAAGCCTGAGGCAGGCGCTCCGCTTTGCTAACAGACAATTGCTTTTCCCCCTGTTCCACAGAAAGTCTTTGCAATTTTAGATCATGACGGTTCAGTTCCGCTGTTTTTAAAGCCTGATCCAGCGTATAAAATTCAGCTTGATCGGAGTTTACATTTAGGCTATCCGTCGGCTTTATTTCTGCCATATCATTTAAACCAATCAGTCTTTTCAGCTGAATGCCACTTACCTCGATGTTGTTTTTCAAATAGGATATGGAAGACTTTAGGTTCTCCACAGCAATAAAGCTTCTTAAAGTGTCTACTTTCAGACTTCGTCCCTGTGCAAACAATGCCCGGGTATCTTCCAGTGCTCTGGTATTCCGCGATAAACTTTGCTGCTGTAAACTGAGCTGGTTGTTCATCAACAGCAGCGTAAAATAACTCGCTGAGATCTGAAAAGCCAGTTGGCTTTGCAGATCAGTAGTTTTTTCTTTCTGAATTTTTTCATTGATCACAGCGGCTTGCTTTTGGCGACGAGCAGTTTCCATCAACAACGGCTGATTTAACGATAAAAAACCATTGAAAGCATTTTTTCCTCCCACCGCAACATCCTGTACGGCTTTGTCAGTACCTGCAAATGAGCCTGGAAGAAAGATAACCTGTCGGTCAAAGTATCGGGAATAAGCTGCATTTGCCGAAATATTAGGTAGCAGACGGCTTTGCGATTCCCGGGTAATCTCTTTATATCGAATTTCCTCCAGCGTTTGTACCTGGAGTTCCTTATTGCCATTTGCAGCCATCGCTAATGCCTCTGCAAGACTTAACTTTTTTTCCTGGGCATGTAAAACTTCGCCTGAAAACATTAGCAGCAAAGCCATTGGTATATTTAAAAATTTCGTTTTCATTATTTTTGTTTTAATAGGTCACCATTAGCTGATTCCATTTCTTCATTCTCTTCTTCCACAGCCTCTTTACGCTTGGTTCCCGACAGGTAAGAATAAACTGCAGGGATAATAAACAGGGTAAGAATTCCCGCAAAGGTTAGTCCTCCTGCAATTACAATTCCAAGTGATTGACGGCTGTTAACGTGCATAGCAATTGGCAGTGCACCGAATATCATCGCCAAAGAAGTCATTAGAATTGGCCTGAAGCGTTGTATCCCTGCTTGTATCGCAGCATCATATTTTGAAAGTCCTTGTTCTTTCAAATGATTGGCAAATTCTACAATCAGGATACCATTCTTGGTAATCAATCCTACCAGGGTGATGATTCCGATCTGGCTGAACACATTTAAACTCTGGTCAAACCAGTATAGGCTAAGGATTGCACCTGTTATGGCCATCGGTACCGTCAGCATGATGATGAGTGGGTCACGAAGACTTTCAAATTGTGCTGCCATAATCATGTATACAAGTAACAAGGCTAAAATGAGTGTAGAAGTGATATTGCCCTGGCTTTCTTCGTAGTCTCTGGACTGACCAGCTAAACTCGTTCTGAAGCTTTCATTCAAGACCTCCTTTTTGATACGTGCCATTTCTTCAATACCCTCTGCAAGACTTACCCCCGGTGCTAATCCTGCAGAAATGGATGCTGAAGTATATTGATCATATCGATAAATCGCTGCCGGACTGATCCCTTCTTCAATGGTAACCAGGTTATCCAAAGAGATCATCTGGTTATCCGTAGAACGGACATAGATAGAACGCAAATCACTAATGTCGTTTCTGTTTTTACGCTCTACCTGACCGATCACTTCATATTGCCTTTCTGATCGTAAAAAATAACCATAACGCTGGCCAGAGAATGAAAGTTGTAAAGCCCTGGATACTTCCTGTATTGAAACACCCATTAATGCTGCTTTTTGCCTGTCTATATTTATCTTTAGTTCGGGTTTATTGATTTTCAGGTCAGCATCTACGAACATGAGCTTTTTACTCTGCCTCGCTGCAGCCAAAAATTCCGGAAGTACTTGTTTCAGACTATCCAGCGTTGGAGCCTGAAGCACATACTGTATTGGCATACCGCCGCCATAACGTGTGCCTATTGTGGGTGGCAGGTAAGGAAATAAAAGGAAACCTTTAAATTTCGACGAAGCCATTCCATATTGATTGTATAAATCCTGGGCACTGGGTTGACCTTCTTTAGGATCATTTAGATAAATACTCTGAACAGCAATATTAACTGGTGCCGGTGCCGGAATAAAAGAAATACCGACCATAGAATACGTTTGATATAATCTGCTACCCGTAGAGTCGTTCACATATTTCCCCACTTCGGTCATTCGTTTTTGCATGTAATCAAACGAGACACCTTCTGGGGCAATAGCAATTAAACTCATGTTGGACCGGTCTTCTATCGGCGCAAGCTCAGAAGGCAGCTTTTTCCCAACAAAATAAATTAGACTGGCAGTCCCGATTAAGAATATAGGGGCTAACCATCGGCGCTTCATAAAAGCGGTTAGTAAACGTGCATATCCGTTATTTAATCGGATGAAAAAAGGCTCTGTATTGCGGTGCAACCAATTGGGCTTATCACTCTTTTTCAATAAGAAAGCGCTGAGCATAGGCGTGAGCGTTAGGGCAACAAAAGCGGATACCAGTACGGAACCCGATACCACAATAGCAAATTCTTTAAACAACTGCCCACTGATTCCACCCATAAAAATAATGGGCATAAATACAGCTGCCAGGGTAATAGTTGTGGAGATTACAGCGAAATAGATCTCTTTAGACCCTTTAAAAGCAGCCTGAATGGGCGACATGCCTTCTTCAATTTTTTTATAGATATTTTCCAGCACCACAATCGCATCATCAACCACCAAACCGATCGCAAGCACTAATCCTAATAGTGTGAGTACATTGATGGAAAACCCTGCTACATACATAATGAAAAATGCGGAGAGAATGGAGACAGGAATTGCCAACACAGGTATAATCGTAGAGCGCCAATCCCTGAGGAAAAGAAAAATAATCAGCACGACCAAACCGAAGGCGATGAAAAGTGTCTCTTCTACTTCTGCGATCGACTTACGCACAGGACTCGTGAAATCGAAACCAACAATCAGCCGGTATTCTTTTGGTATTTCCTTACGTAATTGTTCTAGTCTGATATTAAACTCATCCACTACCTTAATCGCGTTAGCACCACGCTGGATCTGGATGGCAATGCCGACCCCGATCCGGTTTAAATTGCCGGTTTCATTGATAATTGCGGTTCGCTCATTTTCTTCTCCCAGTTTTGCAGAGCCGATATCTTTTAACCTTATTACAGTGTTCCCCTCACGTTTAATGATCATTTCATTAAAGTCCTCTGCAGTAGTTAAACGTCCGAGCGTACGAACACTTAGCTCATTGTTTGCACCTTCTATTCTACCGGAGGGCAGATCAAGATTTTCTCTTGCTAATGCCTGTCGGATGTCTTCAGGAGTAAGCATATAAGCCGCCAGTTTGGTGGGATCAAACCGAAGTCGCATGGCGTACTTGTGTTCACCAACAACTGCAACACTGTTTACCCCGGGAATTGACTGCATTCTGTCCTTTATCGTCGTAGAGGCAAGATGACTTACTTCTCTGATGTCCTTGGTATCGCTTTCTACCTCTAAGAAGGCAACCAGATTATCCGGTGAGGAAGCTTTTGCCACCACAGGTGGGTCTACATCTGCGGGAAGCTGTTTTCTGGATTTGGCTACTTTATCGCGTACATCGTTCAACGCATCTTCCAGATCGATGTCCCGGTTAAATTCTATGGAAATGACACTAACCTGCTCCCTGGATTCAGAAGAAATTGTTCTGACGCCGTTAGATTCAGCAATAGATTCTTCCATAGGTTTGGTAATCTTGGAAGCAATTACATCAGGGCTCGCACCCGGATAATAAGTGACAACCGAGATCACAGGTGGTTCTGTGAGGGGATACTCCCTTACGCCCAGGTAGTTCCACCCAACAATACCCATAATAACGATAAAGGCAGAAAATACACCTGCCAGAACCGGTTTTTTTATACTTAATGATGTTAAACTCATGTTTTTAAATTTGAAATAGATTATTTGGCAACAACAGCCTGAACCGGCATGCCATCACCTAGACGAAGAAGATTAGATACAATGACACTGTCTCTATTATTTAAACCAGAGATAATAATAGCTGAAGTTTCAGTGCGGTTGCCAATACTCACGGGCTTTGACTTAGCAACACCATTTTCAAGCACAAAAACGCTATATCCCTCTCCGCTAGGAATAAGTGCTTCAGTTGGTAAGTTAATCGCTTTTGCATCTTTTAGTGATGTCGGGAAATGGATCTTTACAGACAAACCTGCTCTGAATTTTCCGCCAGGATTACCTGCATTAGCTTGTACCTTTAGTGCTCTGTTTTGAGCATTAAGCCCAGGTTCTGTAGCTAGAATCGTTGCGACCTGTTGCTGATCAGAAAGTGCTGTTGTAAAATTAATTTTACCACCTGTTTTAACCAGTGGAAGGTACTTTTCCGGTACAGAAAAATTGATTTTAACAGTACCCTGATCCTGTAGGCTAACCAGTTCCGTACCCGGTGAGACAAAAGCACCCGGATCCAGATTTGAAATACCAATCTTTCCTGAAAAAGGAGCTCTGATCTCAGTCTTGTTCAATTCCACCTGTAGCTGTTCCCGCTGTGCCTCCAGCGACTGTAATTTCACCGCTGTCTCATCGTACTGCTGCTGATTTACCGTTTCCGTTTTCAGTAGATTACCTATCCTTTGTTCATTCAGGCGGGCTAATTTTAATTCCGAATTCAATCCCTTTAACCGGGCTTTCAGATCAGCATCGTTTAGCTTATAGAGCAATTGTCCCTTACTGACAGATCCACCGTCCTGAAAAGCGACATGGATAATCTTTTGGGCGATTTCACTAACAATGGAGACTTCCCTGTAAGGGGTCATAGTGCCCACAATCACTTCTTCCTGATCCAGGCTCTCCTCACTTACGACGATCACATCCACTTCTAATTTACTGGCAGCCGCAGCAGCTGGATCGGCTGCCTCCTTTTGCGTTTGTTCTTTATTACCATTGCAGGCAATCAGCAACATACTGAAGAGTATAGGAAGGAAAAGGACTTTTAGTTTATTTGTATCTTTTAACATGATTGATTAAATAATGGTGGAATAAATAGTTGTTTTAATGGGTGTAAATTTAGGATGCATTACTACCCTATGCTTTATACTATTGCAGGTAAGATTTATAAAATTTTTGCAGAAATATTAAAGAAAAAACCCGGTTTTTGGCCGGGCATTAGAAAAGATGGGAAGTTGATTTTACAACTTTGCGGTCTTTAAGCGTAAACTATTGCTGACCACCGAAACTGAGCTTAAAGCCATTGCTGCACCAGCAATCATAGGATCCAGTAAAAAACCATTTATAGGATACAATAAACCAGCTGCAATAGGAATGCCGATGAGGTTATAAATAAAGGCCCAGAATAAATTCTGCTTGATGGTATTTACTGTTTTGCCTGAAAGTTTTAATGCTTTCGGTACCATGTTCAGGTCGGAAGTGATTAAGGTCATCTTCGCAACATCCATCGCAATGTCAGAGCCCCTACCCATCGCAATGCTGACATCGGCCTGTGCAAGAGCGTGACTATCGTTAATACCATCACCAACCATCGCTACTATTTTCCCTTGCGATTGTAGTTCTTTTACAAAGTTTGCCTTATCTGAAGGCATTACTCCTGCTTTATAATGCTTTAATCCCACTTGTTTAGCTACAGCAGCAGCGGTTTGCTGATTATCTCCGGTAAGCATATAAACTTCGATGCCCCTATTTTGGAGTGTCTCAATAGCCTCTTGTGAAGTAGACTTGATTTTATCAGCAATAGCTATAACTGCAAGCCCATTTTTTCCATCTGTAAAATAAACTACGGTTTTAGCTTCCTCCTGCCATACCTCGGCCTGAATGAGCATATCCTGGCTCAAGCCAATTCCATATTCATCCATCAAAGCCTTATTGCCGATAAAATAGGAAACGTCCTGATGCACTGCTTTTACTCCTTTGCCGGTGATACTTTCAAATTGCGTTAAACGTACAGTTGTCACTGATTCTTCTTTTAAATGTTTGATCACTGCCTCAGCAAGTGGATGCTCAGACTGAGCTTCCATAGCAAATAAAATCTGTTTATTGAGCTGATGGTCTGTCGTTGCATTTGTCCAGATCACATCTGTAACAACAGGCCTGCCTTCTGTAATAGTACCAGTTTTATCCAGAATGATCGCATTCACTTTATGGCCCAGTTCCAGACTTTCTGCATCCTTAATCAGGATATTATTCTCTGCACCTTTTCCAACGCCAACCATGATCGCAGTCGGGGTTGCAAGTCCCAGCGCACATGGACATGCAATCACCAGCACGGTCACTGAAGTGAGTAAGGCATGGGTAAAAGCGGCTTCACCACCTACCAGCATCCAGATGCTAAAAGTAAGTATAGCAATACCAATGACTACAGGTACGAATATTCCTGCAATTTTATCCACCAGTTTTTGTACAGGAGCCTTACTGCCCTGCGCCTCTTGTACCATCTTAATGATCTGTGCAAGAATTGTATCACCACCTACTTTTTCAGCTTTAAACTCAAAACTACCTTTCTGATTGATGGTACCCGCAAATACTTTTTCACCTTTTGTTTTAGCAACAGCAATAGGTTCACCACTAATCATACTCTCATCTACATAAGAACTTCCATCATTGACCATACCATCTACAGGTATTTTTTCTCCTGGCTTTACGACTATGATATTTCCGACTTGCACCTGCGAAATAGGGATTTCTTGCGTGATTCCGTCGATAATGACATTCACCGTTTTTGGCTGCATGCCCATTAATTTCTTAATAGCTGATGAGGTATTAGATTTGGCCTTTTCTTCTAACAGTTTCCCCAAAGAGATAAAAGCAATAATTACAGCTGCGGCTTCGAAATAAACATGTGCATGCAGACCTCGCTGATGCCAAAACTCAGGATAAATTGTATTAAAAGCACTGAACAGGAAGGCAATCCCCGTACTAAGAGCAACCAGTGTATCCATATTTGCTTTTCCGTGCCTGGCTTGTTTAACAGCAGTGATAAAATAACTGCGCCCTAAATAGAAGACCACTGGTATTGACAATGCCATCATGATCCAGTTGCCATAAGGTAGATCCATAAAGAACATACCAATGACCACTATAGGACTGGAAAGTATCACTGCCCAGATGGTCCTTTGTTTTAACTCTTCATAATGTCTGATCTGCGCATCCTCCTGAACCTGACCAGGGTCTTCAGCATCAACGATAAGGTCATATCCTATACCTCGCATTACATTTTGTAAATCCTCTGGCTTAACCGTTTCGTCATATTCAACCCAGGTGGTTTGATTGGCATAATTAACACCTGCATTATGGACACCTTTAGCCGACTTAAGCATACTTTCCACACTTACTGCGCAGGCAGCACAGGTCATTCCCAAAACCGGGAATGTTTTTTTTATATAATTATTTGGTGTTTGTTTGTGTTTTGTATCTAAAGTGATTGCTTCCATAGTATTTTTTTTAATACAGCAAAACTAAAGAGCCGGATGCAATGGGTCATTATACAATTGCCGGAAAGATGTATACAATTATAAGATTATTGACTCTAGCTTTTTGGTTTAAGGCTTTTTTCAATAATAGCCAGTTTGTCCTGTCTTATTCTTTTATAATAAGCAAAATCGAAGCCTGTATATTTCTTTAATTGACGAGAAAGATAAGCTACACTGCTATAACCCAAGTCATTCGCTATATCCGTCAACGACTTATCGGTATAAACTAAAAGGGCTTTTACTTCATCAATTTTCCTTTGTATAATATACTTTTCCAATGTTTCACCTTGTGTAAACGAAAATATAGCGCTCAGTGAATCATAGTCTCTGCGTAATTCCTCACTAATCCTTTTTGAAAATTTAACCGGGTTTCCGGTTTCAGACTGTTCGGTGATACCCTGTTCGACCGCAAGTTTAATCTGACTGATCAATTGCTCATTCTTATCATATAACAGATCGAATCCATTCTTTTGTAAAACCACCTTTAAGGTTTTTTCATCAACAGGAGTTTTGTTACTCTCTTTTAATATGACCTCTCCCAAACTTATACTCGAAACATCTAAACCGAGTTTGGATAATTCATCGCTTAATACAATAATGCAGCGATTACAAACCATCCCTTTTATTAGTAATGTATTGTTCCTTTTCATAACGAAAAATTTATTCTCAAAATTAAAACGAGTATTAAAATTGCTGTTACACTATTCAGGGAAATATTTATATAATTACATATGGTCTAACAGTTTGCTATCTTTTTGAACTGAGTAGATCTTATGCTCCAATTTTGCCGATACAGAAGGATGGTTTTAGAAATTACAGATAATGTATGTAACCAATTTCCGGGAAGTACATACAATTGTCGCAATTATCATATTCGGCAGTAGATCTGGCTGGCTTTTCAAAATTGGCTTCTAAAAAGGCATTCGAGAATAAGGCATAAGGTGGAAATTTGGCAATATGGTTTTTGAGCATCTTGTGGGCTTCCACAACGGGTGTACCATAAAGTTTCTCAAACCTACCAATTTTATATTTGGAAAAAACCCCATAGTGTACAATAATTTTCAATGATAAGGGAATTTCCGTAGCAAGATGTAGTGATAGCCGGGCAACTTCTTTTTTATAGTTGTTATACATTACTTCAATCTGGGCTATTGTATCATCAAAAGAAGGTATTTTATGATACTTGTAAAACAGTACGGCATCTCCTTCGATCTCAGAAATTTCGAGAGCGAGGTTATTACTGTTTATGATTGATTTCAGGAGGTGCTCTGTGATGTATTTCCCTATAAACATATTGGTATTTATAACGAAGTCTGTAAAGCCGGATATATCCGGTATCATCACCATCCCTGTTTTATATTGGGTTGTAAGGTTTTCCATAATAGTGATTTACTTAGAAAAGGAATCCATTTTTAAGCTTGCTTCCAAAAATATTCCTCCATAGTCTTAAAGATCGTCTATCAACAGCATTTTCTTTAAGAATACTTAGGAGTAAATCTCTTTCATTTAATGAGATAGTCTCTTTCAATTCATTATACCTATTGGGTAAAAGTGCAGCATATTGGAAATAATTAAACAGTATCTTGTTTTTTCTAATGTAGATTGTTCGTAACTGTCTTAGTTCTGTTATTATCTTCTTTTTTTCTTTCAGATTTTTAATATTGCTAGAAATAAGTTGATAACAGCTATTGAGTTCTTCCATTAACGCCAATTCCAATATTGTATTAATTCCGCCAAAAAAGCTGAAAAACTTGCTTTTTGAAATTTTGATACCCAACACTATATCGGAGATTTTAAGCTCCTGGATTTTTTTATTCAGCAAGATACGTTTTACCTCTTGGATGGACTTGTGCACAAGATCTGCATTTTTAAGATCACTCATAGTCATTAGAAGGTTTACTAGTTTAGTATATATAACTACAGGCAAAGCTATCTGTCAAATAATAAAAAGACTATACACTTTGGCTTATATAATTTGTAACATTTATAAGTTTGGGCATTGATTTAGAACTAGTGAGTATCTTTCACTTTATTAGTAAGATAAAATGTAAAACGGCAGTCCAGAAATCATGGAACCACCGTTTTGCGAGCGCACCAACGCTTTTTCTAAAACTAAAATAAAATCTATTTTTTCACTTGCTCAACAGAGGGATTATAGTCAGCAAGTTTAGTTACCCTTATAGTATCTATTCCTTTCAAAGGCCATGTGATAGGTATCATAGTCATATAATCGCACTTAGGACATTTGTCACCTTCTGAACCAATCATTTCCTTGTGCAACGGACATCCAGTAATAAGGTTCTGATTTTTATCAACCACCTGACCGAACTCATTTTCATACTCATTTGTTGTTATTGTTGTTATGTCTTTACTTTCAACAACCTCTGTTTGACCGTGGCCATCAGTATGAATATGTTTTTCTTTATTATTATCGCTACTACAGGAGGCTGCAAATATTGCTATTAAAGCGAATGCCGCTATCGTAAATTTGTTTACTTTCATCTTGACTAATATTTTTATGCTAGGAATTTTATACGTCCGTTAGCGTTCATTTTTGCATTTCAAACGCAAACCATTACTTACTATCTTGCTGTATTTTACATTGCAAAGTTGTCGAGAAGATCAATAAATTCTATTGCAGAATTATGGGTTTGATTTGTAAGATTTACACCTTATCCAATGATTTTCTTTTATTCTCACGAATCTGTTTGAAATGGCTTGGTGTCAACCCAGTTACTTTTTTGAACTGATTACTCAGATAGCCTACACTTGAATAGTTTAGACGGATAGCAATTTCACTTAAGGATAACTCATCATAAACCAAAAGTTCTTTTACTTTTTCAATCTTTTGTGCAATAAAATATTTTTCTATTGTAATTCCCTCCACCTCAGAAAATAGATTAGAAAGATAATTGTACTCATGGCTGAGTTTGTCACTCAATATGTCAGATAGATTGGTTTTTGCACTATTATCCTGATCATGTACAAGATAAATTATAACGTTTTTTATCTTTTCGATGATTCTACTTTTTTTATCGTCAATCACATGAAAGCCTAAAGGAACCAAGACTGCCTCCAACGAATTTCTTTCGTCGGGGGTTAGTGCTCTTGCAAGGGTGACTTCACCCAGCTTAATATTTGTAAAGTCCAAACCAAGTTTTTCCAATTCATTTTGAATTACCATTATACAACGGTTACAGACCATGTTTTTAACAAATAATTCGCTCATATTCTTGCCAAGTCACAATTCTTATTAGATATATTATGCAGACAAATCTACTATATTATCTGTAATATTAAGACATTGACCTTCTATATCTGCTAATATGGAACAAGATCTGGAATCATTAAATCTTACAAATCAAACCCTAAAAGTTGTAATTAAAATAGTGTTATTTACCTCAACTTTGAATCAATAAATAATTTAAAATATAGAAAAATGGGAAACACCAATAGCCACTCCTATTTAAATGAAGCTGGAGGTATTGGCAAGTGGGTTTCAAAATTGATCCTATAAAATAATTTAGAAAGATGAGAACAGTAATAAATACATTGTTGAGTCTAACAGTTTGCTTAATAACATTATCAGCCTGTAACAATACAGAAAATAAAATAAACAAAGACATGACAACACACCAGCACACAGAAAAAGAAAGCGTTTACGCTTGCCCAATGCACCCTGAAGTAACCGGAAAACAGGGAGAAAAATGCCCTAAATGTGGTATGGATTTGAAAGCAGTTAATCCCGAAAATACAGCTGCGTATGCGGTACAGTTGACCACATCGCCTCAAAATGTGGAAGCAGAAAAACCAACTAAGTTGATGCTTGCTGTTAAAAAAGAGGAAAAAATTGTATCCTTGGATATTTCACACGAGATGAAAATTCATTTGATGGTGGTAAGTGAAGATTTAACCTGGTTCCGCCACATCCATCCAGAAGAGCAGAAAGACGGTACTTACGTAATCTCAGAAACATTCCCCACTGGCGGAAAGTATTTGCTGTTTACTGATTTTAAACCGAGCGGTGGAGAACAAACTTTGAACAAGAAGGAAATTGAAGTGCAAGGAAAGAGTAGTCCAGTTAATAATGACGTTTCGACAAAATATATCTCAAAAGTTGATGGATATACTGTAACCCTGACCAATGGAAGTGATTTTAAAACCAACAAAACACAACATTTGGAAATTTCCATCGAAAAAGACGGAAAGAAATTAATCGAAAATGATTTGCAACAATATTTAGGTGCATCTGCTCATATCGTAATGATTGGCAAGGTAGGTAAAGAGTTTCTGCACATCCATCCAGTATCAGACAGCCGTTTTCCAGTTTTTGCACAAACACACATCGAAAAAGCTGGAGTTTACAGAATGTGGGCTCAGTTTAAAATAGACGGAAAAGTTCATACCGCAGATTTTACCGTTGATGTAGCAGAAGGAAAGAAAGGCGAAAACGAAGAAAAATCACACGCACATCAACACTAAATTTCCTAAAACCAAAGGATGAAAACCATTGTGAAAAATATGGTTTTACCTATATCGGACAAGGTTATTATGCTTGGAGGAAGAATCTGGATTCGTTGAACTTAAAACAGAAATTCATAAGGTTGATTTATTTAACCTTGTGAATTTGTTTCAACCTGGTTATTTTAAAGATAAAACATCAGATTTAGGAAATTATTATGGCATTTATCAAGTGAAAAAACTAGTTTTTCAAACCAGAAAAGAAATCAGTTTTTGGAATTTTATTATAAAAGAGAAATGACACATCAACACAATCACAACGATAAACACGACCACAATCATTCACACGAGGGACACGACCATAATGATGAACACAAAGGGCATGATCACTCAAAAGACAATGCTCTATCCTTCGCCTTTTGGCTCAATCTGGCATTTTCCATAGTTGAAGTAGTTGGTGGTGTTTTAACGAATTCAACAGCCATCATTGCCGATGCTTTTCACGATCTAATGGATGCTGTTGCAATCGGTATTGCCATACTTTTAGAAAAATTATCGGGTAAGAAACGAAGTGTAAAATTCTCTTACGGCTATAAAAGATTTTCATTATTATCCGCATTGGGTTTATCTGTATTTCTGCTTGCAGGTTCGACAACGATGATTTTCGCAGGATATCATTCATTCTTTTCAGAAAAAGAAGTTCATAGTATAGGGATGTTAGGGCTGGCATTTCTTGGGCTTGCCGTAAATGGCTTTGCCTTCCTTAGAATTAAAAAGGGCGGTGGGCATAGTCATCACGGACATAGTCATGGTGGACATAATCACAACAGTCAATCCATAATGCTACATTTATTGGAAGATGTTATGGGTTGGAGCGCAGTTTTGATTGGCGCTGTGATTATTTACTTTACTGGTTGGAATTGGATTGACGGCTTGTTAACCATTAATATTGCCTTATATATAGGTTTCAATGCAGTTAAAAATCTGATTGCCACGGTGAAAGTGATGTTACAATCCGTTCCTGAAAATGTGGATGTAACTCAATTGACAGAGGTACTCAATCAAATCGAAGGAGTAACCAATATTCACGATGTACACATCTGGAGTTTGGATGGCATTTACAATGTAGGCTCTGTACACGCAGTTACAACAGATGTGATTGTAAAATCTGAGCATGATATTATGAATAGAATCATCCAACTGATGCAGAAATACAACATCCAACATCCTACCGTTCAAATTGAACCCAGCACCAATAATTGCGAATTTAAAAACTGTTAAAAAATGGCTTATGTATAAAATAGATTAGATACTGGGTAATCCAGATAAAATTAACCCCGTGGTTGACGCGGGGTTTTACCTTAATTATGTTAACAACACTTAGCACAAAAGATTCGAATGGATGGCTGTTATTGTCAGTAATGAAGGCGATAGCCAATAAGCTTAACATCTATTGATATTGCATAAAGCAAAAAGGCCTTAAATCATAGATTTAAGGCCTTTTCTTCAGAATGATAGTTCTGTTTGTCGGGGTGGCAGGATTCGAACCTACGACCTCCTGCTCCCAAAGCAGGCGCGATACCGGGCTACGCTACACCCCGAAATGGTATCTGTTTTTACTGGTCAATATTTAATTACTCTTCCAAGTAATTTGGTCGGGGTGGC
Source organism: Pedobacter sp. (assembly GCF_041645105.1). Lineage (GTDB taxonomy): Bacteria > Bacteroidota > Bacteroidia > Sphingobacteriales > Sphingobacteriaceae > Pedobacter. The sequence goes on along the minus strand of NZ_JBAZQQ010000005.1, from coordinate 326,783 downwards.
AGGATTCGAACCTACGACCTCCTGCTCCCAAAGCAGGCGCGATACCGGGCTACGCTACACCCCGAACTTGGTATCTGTTTTCCCCTTTTTCGAAGGGAGTGCAAAGAAACAATTTATATTTGATAAATCCTACTTTGACTTCTTTTTTATTTCAGCGGAGGAAGAGGGATTCGAACCCTCGGTACCGTTGCCAGTACGACAGTTTAGCAAACTGTTCCTTTCGGCCACTCAGGCATCCCTCCGATTTTACCTCATCATATCCGTGTTGAGGGAGTGCAAATATAGTAATTCATTTATGTTTGCAAAAAAAAATTACAGAGTTTGTTGATAATCTATTCGCACATGATAAATACTCATCAGCATCGTCTTGAATATCAACTTTATAGTCTCAATATCTTTTAATGTAATATCGCAGTTGTCTAACTGATTTTGTTCCAATTTGTAGTTAATTATCCGTTCAACCAGGTCATTTATGCTCTGAGCATCCGGATTTTTTAGACTTCTTGACGCCGCTTCCACCGAATCCGCCAACATTAAAACACCAGTTTCTTTAGAAAAAGGAATCGGTCCAGGGTACCTGAAAATATTTTCGTCCACAAACTTTTCCGGAGAATTCTTTAAAAATGATTGATAAAAATAATCAACCCGGGTATTTCCATGGTGTGTTCTGATAAAATCAATCACACTTTCCGGCAGTTGGTGTTTACGAGTAATTTCAATGCCCTTATGAACGTGCTTAATAATAATCTGAGCACTTTGCTCATAAGGCAATTTATCGTGCGGACTAAGCCCTGTATTTTGGTTCTCTATAAAGTATTGTGGGTTCTCTATCTTACCAATATCATGGTACAATGCTCCTGCCCTTACCAATAAGGAATTCCCTCCTATTTTAAAGATAGCAGCCTCAGCAAGATTAGCTACCTGCAAAGAATGTTGGAAAGTACCAGGTGCTTTAAAAGCAAGTTCTCTTAACAACCTGTTATTGGTATTGGTAAGTTCTATCAAAGCAATATCGGATGTAATACCAAACATCTTTTCAAAAGCATAAATCAATGGGTAGGCCAGCAGTGACAACAAGACACTCACAATGAATGGCACAAAATTAAGCCATTCAATTTGTGTTAATGAACCTTCCCTTAGTAGGGATATTCCAAAGAATGAGATAAAATAGGCAGATAGAATAAATAAAGCAGACAATAATAATTGCTCACGCTTTACTAAATTCCGAATACTATAAATGGCAACCATACCAGCTGTGACTTGATAGAACACAAATTCAAAACTATTTGGCACAAAGAATCCTGCAATAAGTACAACCAATAAATGTAGGTACAGGGCAAGTCTGGTATCAAATAATATCCTGATAATAATGGGTACTATACAAAATGGTATGTAATAGAGACTAGGCAAATTAAGCTTAATGGCCCATGTTAATGCTAAAAGCATGGTAGTAATAACCAACAGAATCAAAGAAAGCTGCCTGTTATCTGCAAAAATATCTTTTCTGAACAGTTTAAGAAATACCATCAGCAGGCTCACTATAAAGCCTACCAACAGGATTTGTCCAAAGTAAACAACCTTACTATCCCCTATAGTCTTAGTCTGAGCTTCATAAGCTTCTTTAAATGAATATAATTTCTGATAGGCCTCATCGTCAACCACATTGTCTTTTGATATGATCAACTCCCCTTTTTGAACCATCCCTCGGGTAGTCGACAAACTGCTTACCGTACTATTCTGCACAATCGAAGTAAGCTTTTCATCAAAAATAATATTAGGCTGCAAGTGATCTTCAACAAGGTTTTCAATCACTTCTTTTTCTTTTAAATTGGTCGATTTAAAGTTATTCTTGAAATAGGCAAGTGCCGATTGTACAGTAAAAACATCCTGCGTATTTACAGTTTTGGAAATATTATTATTCAGGAGTGAGAAATCATAATTTCCAGATGGACTTTTCTGGTGCCTGATATTTACAGCAATGATGCCTTTATCATAGATAGTCTTTAACAACCTGAATGAAGATTGCTTATAACTGGCACTCTCGTTCTCAGGAAAGGCATTAGATCGCCATTTTACATCGAATTCAATTAAATAGGCTTCTTCAACAACATTAAACAAGTCCCTGTTAAATTTATAAATTGGTAAAACATTGTCCAGCGCATCTTTTTTGTCTATGATTACTTGTGGACTAGTTTTCAGAATAGCGAAACTAAATGGTGACACCAGATCCTTATTCTTCCAAACAGTTCCTTTCTCAAACTCATACCTAAACCTGGGTTGTTTAGGTAAAAACACCGTGATAATCAAAACTGAAAGTACCATCATCACATATTTAATGTTTGATGAATACTTCCTGTAAAGTACTTTATGAGAATTCTTTCTGATCTTAGCCAAAGCGATATAAGTTGATTATAATTCAAAAATAATATAATTTCATCAGTATATCCTATTTTAATGGTTGGCGAGCATTCTGACATACAATCAAACCTTAATTGTATATGTTAACCCAGATACTTCGACAAAAGAATAAACAGCTTTTATACTTTAATCAAAATATAGATAATATTAACCCGGTTCAAACTATATCCTAACTATATGATTGACCCTGTTATCACCCTGTTTAGACCCTGTTTGCACCCTGTTTAGATATAGTATAACTTGAAGACTGCTAAATTAGCTCCAAATTAACACCTATACCTTGTAAATACTTAACTTTGCTAAGACTAACTTAAAAAAACATTAATGAAAGAAGTTGTAATTGTATCTGCTGTACGTACCCCAATAGGGAGTTTTGGCGGCTCATTATCTGCTTACTCTGCTACTCAGCTGGGAGGATTTGCAATTAAAGCCGCTATTGAAAAGGCTGGAATTAACCCAGACGATGTTCAGGAAGTTTATATGGGCAATGTTTTGTCTGCCAATTTAGGCCAGGCACCTGCTACCCAGGCGACAAAGTTTGCGGGTCTGCCAGACCTGCCTTCAACAACCATCAATAAAGTTTGTGCATCAGGGACCAAAGCAATTATGCTGGCTGCACAGAGTATTGCATTGGGCGACAATGATATTATTGTTGCTGGTGGTATGGAAAGCATGAGTAATGTACCTTATTACCTGGACAAAGCTAGAAATGGCTATCGCTTAGGTCATGGACAGATCACTGACGGGCTGGTAAAAGATGGGCTATGGGATGTTTATAACGATTATCACATGGGTACTGCAGCCGAATTGTGTGCCAAAGAATGTGGCTTTAGCCGCGAAGAACAGGATGCTTTTGCCATCAGTTCCTATAAAAAATCACAGGCAGCACAAGCAAATGGCAAATTCGATTCTGAAATCATTGCAATTGAAGTGAAAGACCGCAAAGGTAATGTTACACTGATTGACAAAGATGAAGAGCCTTTTGCTGTTAAATTTGATAAAATACCTGATCTTAAACCTGTATTTCAAAAGGACGGAACAGTAACCGCAGCAAATGCCTCTACTTTAAATGATGGTGCTGCTGCTTTAGTATTAATGAGTGCGCATAAGGCTAAAGAACTTGGACTAACACCTATGGCTAAAATTCTTGCTTATGCTGATGCACAACAAGCTCCGGAATGGTTCACGACAGCTCCTTCTAAAGCCATCCCTTTGGCACTTATAAAAGCAGGAAAAAACATAAACGAAGTAGATTTTTTCGAAATCAATGAAGCATTTTCTGTAGTTTCACTGGCAAATAATAAAGAACTAAGACTCAATGATGAAAAAGTAAACGTTAATGGCGGTGCTGTTTCATTAGGTCACCCACTGGGTGCTTCCGGAGCAAGAATTGTAGTTACCTTATTATCCGTTTTATCACAAAACAATGGCAAAATCGGCGTAGCTGGAATTTGTAATGGTGGTGGCGGTGCAAGTGCAATAGTTATAGAAAACCTAAATTAAATCATGAAGGCTTTAAAACCTTTGATCATACTTTTTACACTATGCTGTGCAGCAACGAATATCTCGGCACAGCATAGTTATAACCTTAATAACACAGCCCAGTTTAAAGCTTATCAAGACTCCCTCCTACGGATTAGTGATGATATATATAATGCGACAAACAATGAAGATCAGTCTTTTGCAAATGCAAAATTCATAAAAACATTGGTAGCCGCATTAAAAACACCTTCATCTTTTAACTTTCCTTTTGACTCCTTAAAAAGAATCTCTATCCTGAAATCGCCGGATAATTCATTGCGGATTTTTAGCTGGCAATTACCTCTTTCAGATGGCACATATAGATTTTTTGGTAGTGTACAAATAGCTACAAAAGACGGAGAGCTTAAAATGTTTCCACTTATTGATGGCACCAGTAACATAAAAGATATCAACCTGATTACTGATCATAAAAACTGGTATGGCGCACGTTATTACGACATAATTCCGGTTAAAGGAAACGGCAAACAACCATTCTACATATTGTTAGGTTGGAAAGGAAACAATGCCAAATCATCAAAAAAGGTAATAGAGATACTTTCTTTTGATAAACTGAATCAACCTATATTCGGTAAGGATATAGTTGATGGTGTAAAAGGACAAGCCATTAAAAACAGGGTTGTTTTTGAATACAACAAATTAAATTCTATGACCCTCGCACTAGATAAAAGTGTAGGAATGATCGTATTTGATCACCTCGCACCTTTATCTCCTGAAATGGAGGGCAACTTTGAATTTTATGCATCTGATCTGAGCTTTGATGCATATAAACTTGTTGGTGGCCGACTAAAGCTGGTAGAAAATGTAGAGTTGAAGAATGAGCCCAGTAACAATGATGAATACTATATAGATCCTAAAGACAAACAAATTAAAGCTACTAAAAAGTTTTAACGAATATGTTACAAGCGCAATAAGCCCCTAAAATTTGTGAGTTTGCCTTAGTGTACCTATCTTGCGCGATGGTTTATAGGGTCAATAACTCATTAGACCGCTAAAAGCAATGTTTAGACCTAAAACAAAACACAGATTAACAGGTATATAAAATACACAAAGACATTATTGGCATATGAAATTCAATTGCCAAGTGATCAGAAGCTGCATAAAAAACAAGAAATAATAAATACTGAATAACAACTAACTAAACTTCATTACACAAAAAAACTAATATGAATACACAAAGTTTGGACACACCAAATAACTTTTTCGAGAGTAAGGTGATGGGACATCCTTCGGGATTGTTTGTACTTTTCTTTACGGAAATGTGGGAGCGCTTCTCTTTCTATGGGATGAGGGTTTTATTGATTAACTTCCTTACTACCGCTGTAATATCAGGCAGCCATTTCTCTGGTTGGGGTTGGGGAGCAGAAAATGCAGGTGCTCTTTATGGAACTTACGCCATGCTTTTGTATATCACACCGATTTTTGGTGGTATCCTTGCCGATAAATACCTAGGCTATCGATGGGCTGTAGTGATCGGAGCAGCAGTGATGACACTCGGGCATGCTTCAATGGCTATAGAATCGCCCGTTTTCTTATATATTGGACTAGCTTTATTGGTTATCGGTACCGGATTCTTTAAACCAAACATGACCTCTATCCTATCTCAAATGTATAAAGACTTCCCTGAGAAAAAAGACGGCGCCTATACTATTTTCTATATGGGTGTTAACGCTGGTGCATTTTTCGGGATGATGCTTTGTGGTTACCTTGCAGAAAAAATTGGCTGGCACTGGGGCTTCGGTTTAGCTGGTGTATTTATGTTTTTAGGTACATTACAATTCTGGCTTGCTAAACCTATATTTGGTAATATTGGTGATAAACCAACTAAAGCTTCGAGATTAGCGGCTGATAATGCGAGTAAAACTTCTACAAACGAAGAAGATAAATTAAATCCATTTACATTAACAGATAAAATCCTGATCGGTATTACTACCTTAATCGGTTTATTATATGCATTTGGTGATCCATTGCATAAAATAGGTCATATCAACCTGTTCCCATTTGAATTTAATGGAATGCAGGGACAAACGGTAGTGGTTGTTGTAGGGCTTTTATTGTTCCTCCTTCTAGTTATCTCTCGTTTAATTCGTTATACAAAAGTTATCCGCGACCGTATGATTGCGGTAATCATATTCGCTTTCTTTACCATCTTTTTCTGGATGTCGTTTGAACAAGGTGCATCTTCACTGGTTATATTTGCCCGTGATAATGTTGACCGCACGCTTCAAGGAAACTCTTTAATAATATTTAATATAGTAAATACACTATTAACTGTAGTTCCGTTAATTCTGATCTCTTATGTAGTAATCAAGCTTTCTCAGCAAACTTTCAAAAAGGCTCCAGGCTCTAACATTGCACAATTTGTATGCTTTACCTTTATTTGGGGTATAGTGATCTGGATGCTTTACCGTGAATTTACAGCAGAAACTTCTGAGATAACAGTTTCGTGGTTCTCTATCATGAACTCATTCTTTATCATCGCTTTCGCTTCTGTAGTTTCTAAAATTTGGGACAGTAAGTACAATCCACCAGCAGCTGTAAAATATGGTATGGGCTTAATCATCATGTCATTAGGCTTCGGGTTGTTGGCATTTGGTTCTCATGGTGTAGCTGAAGGTGTTAAAGTATCTATGATCTGGCTTGTTCTGGCTTATCTATTCCATACATTGGGTGAATTATGTTTATCTCCTGTTGGATTATCATATGTTTCTAAACTGGTACCAGCACGTATGATTGCATTTATGTTTGGTATGTGGTACCTGGCTATTGCAATTGGTAATAAATTAGCTGCCATCATTGGTGGTCAAATTGAAAACATCACTAAAGAATACTCACTATCCACGTTCTTCCTGATTTTCACCGTCGTACCGATGGTTGCAGGAGTTCTGGTAATGCTATTACATCCATTACTTAAAAAGCTGATGCACAGCGTAAGATAAAACCAACGAGAAAATATTAAAAGTCTTTAGAGCACATTCTAAAGACTTTTTTATTTTTACATTTATATTCTAAAAAAACTCATATGACTGATCGGTTGTCATTAGCAGAGATCCAGGACTTTAAAGGAAAATACCCTAAACAACTCTGGTCACTCTTCTTTTCTGAAATGTGGGAGCGCTTCTGCTTCTATGGAATGCGCGGAATGCTTACCTATTTTATGGTAACACAATTGTTTATGAATGATGTAGACGCCAACTTACAATACGGCGCGACACAAGCATTTGTTTATGCCTTCACCTTCATTGGTGGCTTGTTTGCTGATAAAATACTTGGGTTCCGCAAGTCTTTGTTCTGGGGCGGTATCCTCATGATTGTAGGCAGCGGCATTTTAGCTTATGATCCACATCAGTTCTTTTTCCTGGGTATTAGCTTTACAGTTGTGGGTACTGGTTTCTTTAAACCCAATATTTCTACCATGGTTGGAAAACTTTATAAATCAGATGATTCCCGTAGAGATGCAGGATTTTCAGTGTTTTATGCAGGAATAAATATTGGAGCTCTGCTTGGTGGATATGCTTGTATTACCATTGGTAAAGAGTATTCATGGCATCTGGCATTTGGCCTGGCTGCTATTGTAATGACCATCAGCTTAATTACTTTCCTTTTTACTCAAAAAAGTTTAGGTCCTATTGGACTACCTCCTGGTCAAGATGAAGAGGTAACAGATGTTAACCTGATAGGTATTGATGATAAAGTACCTACTGAACCAACAATCATACAACGCAAAGCAAGCAACAGAAAATGGTACGATTATGCCGTTTATGTAGGTTCATTAGCCATCATTCCTGTAATCATGATCATGGTTGCCAAGACTCAATATACAGACTGGTTTATGTACATTATTGGCCCTGCTACATTACTGTACTTGTTTTTCGAAATGACACGGTATAGCTGGGCAGAACGTAAAAAGCTCATTGCTGCCTTGATATTTATTATATTTTCAATTTTATTCTGGGCATTTTTTGAACAATCTGGAGGATCATTAAGTCTTTTTGCCGCCAGAAACTTGGATAACACTTTATTGGGTGTTGTAAAACTAGACCCCAATGGAGTTAACAACTCTGCAAACTCATTCTTTGTGATCATTTTCGCATTCATTATCAGTTTGATCTGGATCGGATTAGCAAAGAAAAAAATAGAGCCTAATACTGTAATTAAGTTCGGTCTTGCCTTTTTATTCCTGGCCGGATCATTCTTCATTTTCTACACCACCAGATTCTTTGCAGATGAGAACGGTGTTTCATCATTGGATGTGTTTACAGTTGCTTACCTGGTGATGACCTTAGGTGAACTTTGTTTGTCACCTATCGGGTTATCCATTATGACCAAATTATCACCTGTAAAACTGCAAGGAGTAATGATGGGTATGTGGTTCCTTGCCAGTGCTTATGGGCAGTATGTTGCTGGTTTGCTAGGTGCTGGAATGGCTCATGCAAGTGAAAATGACACCCCTACACAAAAGCTTTTAAGTTATACTGAAGGCTATAAACAGTTGGCAATTTATGCACTTATTGCTGGTGTAATTCTAATAATCATCTCTCCAGTAGTAAAAAAACTGATGCAGGAAGTAAAATAAGACTCCCAAAAAAGTCATTTAACAATATTTAACCCTTAGCAGACCATTTTGCTAAGGGTTTCTCATTTAGAATCCATAATTTCGCATATTAATTATATTTCCGTGTCAGATAGCTTAATCATAATTCCAACATACAACGAAAAAGAGAACATTGAAAAAATCATTCGAAAGGTTTTTTCATTGAATGACGCGTTTGAGATTTTAATTATTGATGATGGTTCCCCCGACGGTACTGCAGACATTGTAAAAAGTTTACAGGCGGAATATCCCTCCTTACATATTGAAGAACGCAGAGGTAAACTTGGTTTAGGCACAGCCTATATCCACGGTTTTAGATGGGCGCTAGAACGTCCCAAATATCAGTATATATTTGAAATGGATGCTGACTTCTCTCATAACCCTGAAGATCTGATCCGCTTAAAAACGGCCTGTATAAATGGTGCTGATGTCGCTATAGGTTCACGCTATGTAAATGGTGTTAATGTGGTAAACTGGCCAATGAGCAGAGTCCTGATGTCTTATTTTGCTTCTATGTACGTAAGATTGATTACACGCATTAATATCCAGGATGCGACTGCAGGATTTAAGTGCTACACACGCAAAGTTTTAGCCACCATTCCTCTCGATAAAATCAGATTCGTAGGTTACGCTTTCCAGATAGAGATGAAGTTTACGGCTATTAAATACGGCTTTAAAGTCGTTGAAGTTCCTATAATATTTACCGATCGTACAGAAGGTACTTCCAAAATGAGTACCCGTATTTTCAGAGAAGCTTTTCTTGGTGTGATCCAGATGAAAGTATCTAGCTGGTTCAGGAAGTACGATCGCTAGGCTTACCATCCCGCATCATCGTACCAAAATCCCAGCCCTTATCCATTGCAGATACAATCTTGACAATACGCTTGGTTCTTGTAGGTTCTGTTTTAGCACTATTGAGCCAGTTGATGTACCAATTTTGATGTGATTTAGGCTGTTTTAAGAAGTTTTTAAGTAAATGAGGTTCATCTGCCAGGCAAATCTGCAAATCCTCCGGCATTTCGATTTTAAAGTCCTTATCCTCCTCCAATGCTAAAGCCAACACAGCACCCAAATCCTTCTTTAATTTTTTCCGAAGCGTAGCGTTCAAAGCCATGATAAAATCTCCCCCACCCATCGGAACCAATGAAATACCCGCAATATCAACCTGATCTAAATTACCTCGTACCCTAAAACTCTTTTTACAATCCGCCTTGATCTCATTAGCAATCGCCTGTGGAATGAAAACATAAGTCCAGCCAGACTTCTCACCCATTTCGGCAAAACGTTCTATTTCAGCTTTGAAAGTGACCATCTGAATCTAAAATTAAGCATCTAAATCTGACACAAAGAGAGAATTCTAAAAATTGCTCTCTGAAGATAAAGCTATGGTTTTTCTGCATCCAAAAAAAGGGATTGTTTATTGAGGACATAGGAAAATTTTGCCTTCTTTCAAGGCTAAAGGTTCCGGTCCGAATATAAATAATCCCTTTTTCTATATTCTACATAACTAAAACAAAAATCACAATGTTTTAAAACTTCTCCTCAACCCCTAACCCAAACAAAGCAAAGTCATATTTAACCGGATCCAAAGGATCCAACTCCCTCAGTTTAACTGTTAATTCTACAGCAGTCTTCCAATCTGTTTGCTTCCGCCCTATCATGCCCAATCTACGCGCTACCCTATCCACATGCACATCACAAGGACAAATCAAATCAGCAGGTTTAATAGATCTCCATATCCCAAAATCTACCCCCTTATTATCCTTCCTTACCATCCATCTCAAAAACATGTTCAATCGTTTACAAGTCGACTTCTGCATTGGTGAAGAGACATGTTTTATCGTGCGTCTCGGATAATCTGGTAAAGAGAAGAAATACGACCTGAAATAATTAAGCGAACGTTCAATTTTAGGCACCTGATCATTCAGCTCAGTAAGCATACAGCTAGAAGAAGCATAACTTCCATCATAATTACCGATAACCTGATCTGTTAAGAAATCCGTTTGAAACATATCTCCCGGAGGCAAAAAAGCAGCTTCCAAACTATCAAAATTCTGATAATGATGTTGAAAAAACGACACAAAATATAAAAGGTCAGTATCGTTAAAAGTCCTGTGTTTAAAGCCTAGTAGCCTTTTCAAATCCCCATCATCATGATGTAGCATAAAATTATGCGGGTCATTATCCATTCTGGCAAACAGCTCATTACATTTATTGATAATGGTTTTACGTTGCCCCCAAGCCAAAATTGCCGCAAAAAATGCGGCAATTTCGATATCTTGTTTCTTACTAAACTGATGCGGAATACAAATCGGATCGTTTAGAATAAAGTTGGGTCTGTTGTATTGCTCAACTTTAACGTCCAGAAAGTCCTTAAGTTCTAAAAATTCCAATATTATTTATTTAAGTGCCTGTTCCAGGTCAGCAATAAGGTCATCAATATCCTCAACACCAACACTCAAACGCAGCAAATTATCAGTAACACCTACCTTTTCACGCTCTTCCTTAGGAATAGAACCATGAGTCATAGATACCGGATGATTGATCAGCGATTCTACACCACCCAATGATTCAGCCAATGTAAAAACATGAAATGAACCAGCTACCCTAAAAGTTTCCTTCAGATCAGCACCTTTCAAAGTGAAAGACACCATTCCTCCAAAATCACTCATCTGTTTTTTTGCAATGTCATGATTAGGATGATCTTCAAAACCCGGCCAGTATATTTTATCAACCTTAGGATGAGCCTTAAGGAAATGCGCAACCTTAGCCCCGTTCTCACAATGTGCTTTCATACGCAAATGCAAAGTTTTAATTCCCCTAAGCACTAAGAAAGCATCTTGAGGTCCAGGTGTAGCGCCACAAGCATTGTAAATAAACCATAAGTCTTTATACAATTGCTCATCGTTAACCAACAAAGCACCCATTACCACATCAGAGTGACCACCAATATATTTTGTAACGGAATGCATCACAATGTCAGCTCCTAAATCCATTGGATTCTGCAAATATGGAGAAGCAAAAGTATTATCTACCGTTAACAATAAATTACGTTCTTTCGTAATTTTAGCCATGCCCTCAATGTCAACAATCTGCATAGTCGGATTAGTAGGTGTCTCTATCCAAACCAGCTTGGTTTTATCGTTGATATAAGGCAAAATGTTCTCAGGTTTAGAAAGATCCAGGAAATGAAACTTAATACCATATTTAGCATAAACCTTAGTAAATATACGATATGAACCTCCGTAAAGATCATTACCAGTAATCACTTCGTCACCCGGACTTAATAATTTCATTACTGCGTCCGTAGCCCCCATACCACTAGAAAATGCCAATCCGTGCGTTGCATTTTCTAAAGCTGCCAAACAAGCCTCCAATGCCACACGCGTAGGGTTAGTACCTCTTGAATATTCGAAGCCTTTATGATCTCCTGGCGATTTCTGCCAATATGTAGAAGTCTGATAAATCGGGGTCATTACTGCTCCTGTTGTAGGATCAGGCTCTTGTCCTGCATGGATCGCTTTTGTTGCAAACTTCATATGTCGTTATTTTGCTCTAATTCTGATTTAAACTGATAGCCCAGGTTTTTACCAGTCGGATAACCACTTGCAGCTAACATGGTCTGTTTCTGATATAAAGTTACATCTTTTATCTCTGCAAAAGGAGGCAGGATCAGGTCAGAATTCAAACAGAACAAAATTGACCTTTCAATGATATCTGTAAGAATATCTTCAGTAATTACATTTTCGGCCATATTCTGATAAAGAAAATCTAATGCCCCCTCACCTTCTACAATAAAATGTTTGTCTTTATTCACTAAAATACGAGCTATTAAAGAGCCTTGATCTGCCTGACGGTTATACTTAACAGAATCTGCAAGAAAATTATGGATGTAAATCGCACCACAATAAGCCAGCGATTCATCAGATTTGATGTAATTGGTCTGAAAAATAGAAGATGAACTATCGAAGCTAAAAACATTACTGTGCATGGAAACCATCAGCATATCTCCAGAAAATTTCAATTCTGCTTCAAACTTACTACTCTCTTTAAAATGAACCTCAACACTTGGGTCTTTCACAGTATAATCACCCTGCAATTTTGAAGCTGTTTTAAACAGCTGCTTTTTTAACAAAGCAAATACCTCTGCAGTATTTCTATAAATGGCTTGTTTTAATGAAGCTTTATGCTCAAGTTCATTTAATATTTTACCGTAGTTATCTGTCTCCATATCCATTAATATGCCCTTGCAAATAGTACACGTTGGGTTGATGGTTTACCAGTATAAATACAAACACCATCTTCCAGTTTATTGTCCAAAGGCACACATCTTATCGTTGCTTTTGTCTCTTCTTTGATCTTTTGTTCCGTTTCAGGAGAACCATCCCAATGCGCAGCAATAAAACCAGTTTTAGTATCTAACAACTCCTTAAATTCATCATAAGAATTGGCTTCTGTGATGTGTTCATTTCTGAAGTTTAAGGCTTTATTAAAGATGTTTTCCTGGATATCTTCCAGTAATTGTGCAATATGAATATCTAATCCATCCTGTAAAACAGTCTGTTTTTCACGTGTATCTCTACGCGCAAGTTCAACAGTACCATTTTCCATATCACGGCCACCAATAGCTAAACGTACCGGTACACCTTTCAATTCGTATTCTGCAAATTTAAAACCTGGACGTTGCGAATCACGGTCGTCATATTTAACAGAGATTCCCATGCGTTTCAACTTAGCACTTAGTTCATTAACAAAAGCACTAATCTTCTGCAATTCTTCTTCGCTCTTGTAAATAGGCACAATAACTACCTGTATTGGAGCCAATTTAGGAGGCAATACCAATCCAGCATCATCACTATGTGCCATAATTAATGCACCTATTAAACGTGTAGAAACACCCCATGAGCTAGCCCAAACATGTTCTATTTTACCTTCTTTACTGGTAAACTTCACGTCAAATGCCTTCGCAAAGTTTTGACCTAAAAAGTGAGAAGTACCTGCCTGTAAAGCTTTTCCATCTTGCATTAAGGCTTCGATACAATAAGTATCTAATGCCCCTGCAAAACGCTCATTAGGTGTTTTCACACCTTTTACTACTGGTACAGCCATCCAGTTTTCTGCAAAATCAGCATAGACTTCCAGCATTTGCTTTGTTTCCGCAATTGCTTCATCAGCTGTAGCATGAGCTGTATGTCCTTCCTGCCATAAAAACTCAGTAGTTCTTAAAAACAAACGCGTACGCATTTCCCAACGCACAACGTTAGCCCATTGATTAACAAGGATCGGCAAATCACGGTACGACTGAATCCAGCCTTTATAAGTATTCCAGATGATGGTTTCGGAAGTTGGCCTAACGATCAGTTCTTCTTCCAATTTTGCAGTTTCATCGACAATAATGTTTCCATTTCCGTCATTTTTAAGACGATAATGTGTCACAACGGCACATTCTGTAGCAAAACCGTCAACGTGAGAAGCCTCTTTTGAAAAATATGACTTGGGGATGAATAAAGGAAAGTAAGCGTTGCTATGACCTGTATCTTTAAATTTTTGGTCTAAAACCGCCTGCATCTTCTCCCAAATGGAGTATCCATAAGGTTTTATAACCATACATCCCTTAACGGATGAGTGCTCTGCCAGGTCGGCCTTTATAACAATGTCGTTATACCACTGGGAATAATCTTCGTTTTTGCTTGTAATACCTTTGCTCATAACTATCTGGAACGTTTTTTGTATTAAGTGACTTGTAATGTAGGCTACAAATCTATAAATTTATACCTACAAAAACACAAATACACACAAAGAAGGGATAGTTATGAAATCAAATTATTTAATCACGAGCATATTGGCGCTTACGACCCTAGTTGTTGCGTCATGCTCTGCGCCCAGGTTTGCGCAGAATAACTCGTATGACGATGTTTATAACTCTGTAGCGCAGGCCAAAGAGTATAAACAACAAGTACCTGTAAGAAATTCGGATGATAGGGATTCGGATTATAATAATCAGGATGAATTCTATGGCGCAAGCGATCCTTATTATGATATGGATTATTCTTCGCGTATCAACAGATTCTCTTACGGAGGTCCATCATGGAGAGGTTATTATGACCCTTACTTTGATGGTGGATGGTACGGCAATTACGGAATGTCTTTAGGATTTGGCTTTGGATATAATCCATTTTATGGTTCTATGTGGGGCTCACCATATTATAATTCATGGGGTAACTACTATTCTCCTTTCTGGGGACACAATTACTATGGCGGTGGTTACTGGGGTAATGGATTTTATGGTGGTGGACTTTGGGGCGGCGGCTACTGGGGTGGCGGTTTCTATACCGGCAGAACAACTCCTGTAAACTACGGTACCAGACCTAACAGAGGAAGCATGAACGGATATACTGGTAATAGAGGTTATGGTAATAATGGCATTTCTCCAAGATCATCTAGAGGACAAGCCAATAATGGTTACAGTAATACAAGACCATCAAGAGGTAATTCTAATGGTACTATAAACAGGCCATCAAATGGTGATGTTTCAAGACCTAGTAGAGGAGAAAGCACTAGACCTAGTAGAGGAGAATCGACAAGTCCAAACAGAGGAGAAAGTACAAGACCTAGCAGAGGAGAATCAACAAGACCTGCTACCCCTGAAACCAGCAGGCCAAGCAGAGGAGAAAGTACAAGACCTAGCAGAACGGAATCAAGACCGCAACCTCAGGAAAGACCTGCTTCTAGGCCAACTAGAGAGTCTTACTCTCCACCTCCATCGTATAACCCACCATCAAGATCATCAGGCGGAAGCTATGGTGGAGGTGGTGGCGGCACAACCAGACCATCAAGAGGCGGAGGCAGATAATTTAGCGAAAGACACAAATGAAAAAATTTATACAAATGCTTATGGTAGCTACAGTAGCTACCACAGGTACAACATATGCTCAATACGTAAATGATGCAATCCGTACATCCAGAGGAGACTATGGTAGTTCTGCAAGATTTAAAGGAATGGGTAATGCACAAATCGGGGTTGGTGGCGACATGAGTTCTCTTGGTGGTAACCCTGCCGGCCTTGGTCTATTTACCAGATCAGAATTTAGTCTTACGCCTGAATTTAATAATGCAACTTCAAAATCAGATTATCTCGAACAAAAAGGTAAAGGATCTAGTAATAAGTTTAACATCAACCAAGCTGGTGTAGTCTGGTATAATCCTACGTATAAATATGAAGGACAGGATACCAGAAAAGGTGTTTTAAGTGTGGTATTCGGTATTGGATTTAACAGAAATGGCGATTATACACAGGATTATCAATATAATGGAACCAATTCAAATACTTCAATGCGCGATTTTTTTGCAGAGGAAGCTAATCGCTTAAAAGACATTAATGGTAATTTAAGTGGCAGTTCTCTAGCAAACATGGCCTTCGAAACTTTCCTGATTAATAGATTTCCATCTTCATCAGGAGGGACACCAATTTTTTCTGCAGATCCTTTTTCTTCGAACACTCAACGTATGAATTCTGTTTCTTATGGTGGTACTTCAGAATTGAATTTCGCAGGTGCTTTGAATATTTCTAACCAATTATATTTAGGAGCAACTATTGGAATGGTGAATACTCGTTTTATAAATGATTCAGAATATACGGAAAATGGAGTCGTAAACACTTATATTGACAACCCTACTCCACCAGAACTTCCAGGGTATTTAGGCGAGGAAAAATACAATTTCAGTTATACAACCCATCAGGAAACAAAGGGATCCGGAATTAATGGTAAATTAGGTTTAATATACAGACCTATTGGTAACTTCAAAATTGGCGCAACCTTCCAAACACCTACATGGTATTATGTTGAAGACTATTATGCAGAAGATTTACTAACTTCATTATCTGGTTCAATAGTTGACAACCCTTTTAATCCAATGTCTTCGACTTATAGCTATAGACTTAAAACTCCTACAAAAGGATCTTTGGGTGCAAGTTATGTATTTGCTGGACAAGGTATGATTTCTGCGGATGTTGATTTCATCGATTATTCAACGACTAAATTCTCTATGGATGGAGGTGGACCACTTACTGAAGACATGATTTATGACAACAATTACATTAAAAACTCCTATACTTCTGCTGTTAACTATAGAGTTGGTGGAGAATATAAAATAGCTGATCTAAGCTTAAGAGCTGGCTTTGGCTTAAACGGCACTCCTTTTAAAGATGACAAAGATAAAATATATGAAACCAAGTATTATACTGGTGGTTTAGGATATCGTATTAATGAATACTATTTCGACATTGCCTACCAACGTGTACAATCTGAAAATAGATTAAGTCCGTACGTATTAAACGATCATGCTGAACCTACTGCAGCGATTAAAAATGCAAATAACAACGTATTCTTAACATTTGGAGTAAGATTTTAAATTATAAGTTTTAGTTATTAGATTATAAAAAACGCCGGCATCATTGATGCTGGCGTTTTCTTTACATACTATAAGTATAATTGGAAGGTTATAAGATTCCGTATAATGAGGCACCTTTTACCGCTAACCTTTCGATCTCTCTTTCTACTCTTTCATCTTTAATCAGTTCCGGTGCATGGTGTGGCTTTCTACGTGCATCAATAATAACCGGTCCGTTACATCCCCAATGTTTTTCACGAATAAAGTTCCCTACCCCATGTATATCTGCAGCAGGATTGCTCCTGGTAAAAGTAACCCATACCAGATTATTGATAGAAGCTGCTGTAAACTGATGGTCGTCACATAACACAATTAACCCTAAACCAGTTAAATTCTGATGTTTTAAATGCTCATTTAACAATAACATTTCTTGTTCCGTATGTGCTGCATCTATATAAGGATTACCTTTTAACACCAATACTCCAGGCATAGCCATTTGATAATGATTAAAAGGTTCGGGTAGTTTAAATCCTATTGGAAGTTCTTTTATTAGCGCTCTCCTTTTTGCTCCTGCAGCTGCAAAAACAACTTTAGAACCGCTGTTAAGTCCATCTCCACTATAGTCAAGTGTATCTATAGTCGTATGTGTATGAAAATGAAGATCAGTTTTAAAATCTATCCTCGAAAGGATATGCTGCATGAATCCAGAAAGATCGTTTGTATCTAAAGTTTCATCATCCTCCCTGGCAGCAATAAATAAATACTTGGCAAGACTCAATTGATTCTTCCCTAAAATATGATTAGCAATGGTCAGAATCTCCTGTGGCTTACGCTCTGCAATGTATGGTGTATACCTTTCGCTGCCGATAGCAAACAATAAGGGGTGTACTCCTGCCGCATCAACCGCATTAACTTCTTTTAAGCCATGAATTTCTTTCGGCAATGCTGAACCTGTGATTTCATGAATCAATGCACCAAAGCTGGTATCTTCTTGCGGTGGGCGACCTACAACAGTAAACGACCATATTGCATCCTTACGATGATACACATTGTGCACTTTCATTACTGGAAAAGGATGGGTAAGACTGTAATAGCCCAGGTGATCGCCAAATGGTCCTTCAGGTTTATTATCTTGAGGATAAACAGTACCTGTGATGACAAAATCAGCATCAGCAGAGAGGCAAAAACCTTCATGATCGTAAAAGTACCTGAACCTTCTGTTCCCTAAAGCACCGGCAAAAGTCATCTCCGACAAGCCTTCAGGCAATGGCATTACCGCAGCCAAAGGATGTGAAGGTGGACCACCTACAAAAATACTCACCTTTAATGGTTCTCCTTTAGCATTAGCTTTTGACTGGTGCACTCCTATTCCTCTATGAATCTGATAATGTAATCCAATCTCCTCATTTAGCTCGTAATCGTTCCCCGAAAGTTGAATCCTGTACATTCCAAGGTTAGCATTCAAAATCCCTGGTTTATCAATATCCTCAGTATAAACCTGTGGCATAGTAATAAAAGGACCACCATCCATTGGCCAGTTCACAATTTGTGGCAATGCACTAATTGTCGTCTTTTTAAATACAGACTTAAAAGATTGCTTTAATGGCAAAGCAGTCAACGCTGTAAAACCGATACCCGGCAATTTAAACGGATTCTTTAATGCTTTTATAGGATCTGAACGAAGATTTACCAATTGTTCTACCTTAGCTAAACTATCTCTGAACATAAACTTAGAGCGTTCCAGAGTTCCGAACAAATTGGAAACAGCAGGAAACTTACTGCCCTTTACTTTCTCAAAATATAATGCGGGTCCCTGGTTCTCATAAACACGTAAATGAATTGCCGCCATTTCAAGGTAAGGATCTACCTCTTCTTTAATACGAATCAAATGACCGTGTTTCTCTAAATCAGCAACACAATCTGCTAAGCTTTTATATCCCATTGTCACCAAAGATATTAAAGAAAGGTGTAAAACACATACAAAAAAAGCCGTATCACCATTATGATACAGCTTCTTTACATTTTAATTTATAACTTATTTCTTTCCAGCGAACGAACGTAACATCCAGGTATTTTTCTCTTTGAATTGCATAAACTTGTTTACCATATCATTGGTGCCATCATCTCCTACTTTATCAGTTTCATCCAATAGGTCTCGTTCCAGTTTGATCAATTCAGACATATCATCAAGAATCGCATTTACCATATCCAGATCTTTTAGACCGATGGTATCAATTTCCTTAATTGTTGACTCTTTGATATAATCAGCAAAGCGGCTATGTGGCGGCTTACCTAAAGTAAGCACCCTTTCAGCTATTTCATCTATTGTTAACTGTGCATTTGTATATAGTTCTTCAAATTTAATATGTAGCGTAAAAAAGTTTTGCCCTTTGATATTCCAATGGCAACCTCTTAATTTCTGATAATGGATATGGTAATTAGCCAGATAGTCGTTCAACATGTCAACTACTGGTTTCACTTGTTTTTCACTTAATTTAATTGCATTTGCAGCCATAGTGTTAATTTTTATTGTTTATAGATGTGTTATTATTATAATAATCACTGTTATTTATATAACAGAAAACATTAAGAATGGTTTTTATAATTATCAATAAACAGTGCAATAGGAGCAAGAAAAGAACGTTTAATATTCGAATTAGGCTCATTATTTATATTATTCGTATTATTGCCCAATAAAATTTACAAAAACATTTAATGCACAAATATTATATAGTCTCCGTATTTGCTCTTCTAATGAACCTGTCGGCCGCAAGTGCTGTAACCAGAGATTCCATAGGAGTGGAAAATAACAAAGGGAAGAAATTAATCATACATCAGGTAGCTGCTAAAGATACTTATTACTCTATTGCGCGTCGTTATAACGTAGTTCCCAAAGACATTATGACCTTTAACGACAGCAAATTCTTACAAATTGGTGTCATCATTAAAGTGCCTACAAATATCCCTTTTACCAATGCTACTGCAAGTGCTAAAACACCTGCGTCTTCCGGGAATAGAAATCAGAATCCAGTGAGTACACATGCTCCTGAAACTGAATTTAAAGAACATGTTGTTCAGAAAAAGGAAAATCTGAATATGATAGCTGGAATGTATGGCACTACAGTAAATGAAATTAAAAGGATAAACAACCTGATAAATAACAATCTGCAAATTGGTCAGATTTTAAAAGTGCCGGCTTCTACAGAACAACCAGCTGCACAACAAATTCCAGTACAGACTCCTGTTCCTGCAGTAAATCAAAAGATAGAAAATGCGGTAGTAAAAACCGATATTCCACCAGAGAACAGGTATCAGAAACCAGCAAAAGCGGAAAGAAAAGAGGCTGAAAAGAAAGAAGCCGAAAATAGTAAGCCTGAAAAATTTATAGAACATACAGTAGCTTCTAATGAAACCATGTATTCTATAGCCACTCGTTATAAATTAACAATGGATCAGCTAAAGGCAAAAAACAACCTTCCGGATAATTCCCTGCGTGTTGGCCAAAAGCTATTGATCAGCGGGCAGTACCCTGCTAAAAACGTACCTCAAGCAAATGAGACACAACCTGACACGTTGAATTCTATAAAAGATCCATCATTAAGGTTACCCGCCAGTAGATATGGTTTAAACCAGATAGATGAAAAAGGAGCCGCACTATGGATTGCAGACCCTTATCTTGATCCTTCAAAAATGTTGGTATTACACAGATCAGCACCAATAGGTACAGTAATGAAAATTACAAACCCTATGACCAATCGTTCTACTTTCGCTAAAGTTGTAGGCAAATTCACTGAGAATGAGTCAACAAAAGATGTTGTCATTGTAATGACTAAAGCTGTAGCTGACGCACTAGGTGCATTAGATAAAAGATTTTACTGCAACTTAACATACGGCGGACAAGACAATGAGCAATAAGCCATTCATCATTGGTATTGCTGGAGGTAGTGGCTCAGGCAAGACCTTTTTCTTAAACTCATTTCTTCATCACTTTAAACAAGATGAAGTAACGCTGGTTTCTCAAGATGATTATTATCATCCGGCAGGAGAAATGACGCAGGAAGAGAACAAGTTGTATAACTTTGATCTACCACGTACTATAGATCACGAGCAATTTTTACTCGACATTAAGAAACTAATCAAGGGTGAGGCAATCTATAAAAAAGAATATAACTTTAACAATCCACTTGCCGTGACTAAGATTCTGGAAATCAACCCGGCACCTATTATCATTGTTGAGGGGCTTTTCATCTTACATTTCCTCGAAATCGCAGCGCTGCTTGATCACAGAATTTTCGTAGAAGCTGAAGATAGTGTTGCACTACAACGCCGTATAAAACGAGATGGAATGGAACGAGGTTATCCTGAAGATGATGTACTGTATAAGTGGCATCACCATGTTGTACCCGCTTATCAGGAGTTCTTACTTCCTTATAGGGATTTATGTGAAACGATTGTAGTTAATAATCATGACACACCGGAGGATATCATTAGAATTACAGAAGAAATTTCTAAAGATTTAAAAGATAAATACTGCAAAACAAAATAGCAAAAAAAGGAGCCGATCGGCTCCTTTTTTATATCTTAAAATACCATTTCAGGCACATTATCATCCGCAAATAGCTTTCCTAAGGTCGCTTGTCTAATGAAATCAACACTTACCCCAGGTGCGCGTTCAATCAATTTAAACCCTCCTTCAGGTAAAACATCCAAAACGGCCAACTCTGTTACAATCTTCTTAATACACTTTACTCCAGTTAAAGGCAAAGTACATTTAGGCAGTAGTTTACTTTCACCAGCCTTGTTTACATGCTGCATGGCAACAATTATATTTTTTGCAGAAGCTACCAAATCCATAGCCCCTCCCATACCTTTCACCATCTTCCCTGGTATTTTCCAGTTCGCAATATCTCCATTTTCAGACACTTCCATAGCTCCAAGAATGGTCAGATCTATCTTCTGACTTCTGATCATTCCAAAGCTCATTGCAGAATCAAAAATAGATGATCCCGGCAAAGTAGTAATGGTCTGCTTTCCTGCATTAATCAAATCAGCATCTTCTTCTCCTTCAAAAGGGAAAGGCCCCATTCCTAGTAATCCATTTTCAGATTGTAACACTACATTTATTCCTTCAGGAATATAATTAGCAACTAATGTAGGTATGCCTATTCCCAGATTCACATAATATCCGTCACGTATTTCTCTTGCGATGCGTTGCGCAATTCCATTTTTATCCAGCATATAAATATCTTATAGGATTATCCTTTAGTTCTAACTGTACGTTGTTCAATTCTTTTCTCATAATCTGCTCCCTTAAAAATACGGTGAACAAATACTCCAGGAGTATGAATCTGATCAGGATCCAACTCTCCTGCTTCTACCAGTTCTTCCACTTCTGCAATCGTAATTTTACCTGCCATAGCCATTACCGGATTAAAGTTGCGGCTCGTTGAACGATAAATTAAGTTACCCGCTGTATCCCCTTTCCAGGCTTTTACAATAGCAAAATCAGCATCAAAAGCATATTCCATCAGATAATCTTTACCATTAAAGTTTCTCACTTCTTTACCCTCAGCAACCTCTGTACCTACACCTGCTGGAGTAAATATTGCTGGCATACCATAACCGGCAGCCATACATCTGGTAGCTAATGTGCCTTGTGGAATCAATTCTACTTCAAGTTCCCCACTCAACAACTGACGCTCAAACTCAGCATTTTCACCTACATAGGAAGACACCATTTTCTTTACCTGACGCTGTTGCAACAACAAACCTATTCCAAAATCATCCACACCCGCATTGTTAGAAATACAGGTTAATTCTGTAATACCTTTTTCCACAAGCGCATGGATACAATTTTCGGGAATACCGCACAAACCGAATCCACCGAGCATTAAAGTATCACCATTTTTGATGTCCTTTATAGCTTCCTCAGCGCCTGAAACAACTTTATTGATCATATAATTAGATTTTACTGCTAAATTATACTATATATAGCGTACCGACCAACTTATTTAGCGATTTCTATAATCTTATCGTTACCACCGTTACTGCTGCCAATATAAATTTTGCCATCGGGCGACTGACAGATAGCTCTCAAACGGCCAAATTCATTTACAAAAAAATCCCTGCTGCCATCTATCTTATCGCCAGTATCATTCAACCTAAGCTGTGTAAATTTAGATGCTTTTAAGCTCAGCAGTAATAAGGAGTTTTTAAACTGAGGAATAAAATCTGAATTATAATAGGTAAGTCCAGATGTAGCAATTGTAGGTGTCCAGGCCATCAAGGGCTCTACTACATTATTTGCAGTACAAAAACTCTGCTCAGAAGATTTATTACAGAAGCCCTCTACATTGGGCCAACCATAATTACGTCCCCTAATAATCAAGTTTACCTCGTCGTCATTGTTAGGACCATGTTCCGAAGAATATATTTTATTACCTACTTGTACTAATCCCTGCGGATTGCGATGTCCAAAAGTCCAGACTTTGCTATTGGGAAAAGGGTTATCAGATGGGGTGCTTCCGTCCAGGTTTATTCTTAATATTTTACCTGATAAAGACCCCATATCTTGTGCATTATCTGGAACACTGGCATCTCCTGTAGTAATCAACAGCTTTTGATCTGTAGTCACCATCAACCTGGAACCATTGTGTATAGAAGAAGCAGGAATCATATCCAGCAATGTTAAAGGTGTATTCAATGTACCCCCAGAATAATTATAACGTACTACTTTCTCACGATATCCAGATGGTGAATTATAATTATAAACGATAAATACCCATGGGTTTGTAGAAAATTCAGTATTTAAAGCCATACCGAGTAAGCCTCCCTCATTCTGACTTACGACTTCAGCCACATTCAATAATAAAGTTATCGCTCCAGTCTCTGGATTTACGTGACTAATTTTACCACCACGTTCTGTAATCCACAACTGCTTATCTGGACCATATATCATTTCCCAAACATGAGAAAGTCCTGCGCTGACTACTCTTGTTTTTAATGCTACATCAGGCAGCACTACTTGATCATCTTTAGAAGAAGGTTTACTTTTGGAACAAGAAGCTGCGGTGAATATAAGAGCGAAAATACCTAAGGCAAGTGTTTTCATGATATGATGTTATATTTATAATAAAAGCCCATTACAGGAAGAATTATAAATATAACACACTCATTTTAAATATGTTTCCCTAATTAAAATAAACATAGGTAATACCATCCCCACCCCTGTCTGCATGCTCATCTTCCAATCGGTTTACCTGGCTGTATTTTTTAAGATATTCTCTGATCATCTTTCTCAGGATTCCGTCGCCCTTTCCATGTATAAGTTTTACGACAGGGAAACCTAACATAATTGATTTATCCATGTATTTTTCCACTTCGTGGATGGCATGTTCACCACGCATACCTCTCAAATCTAACTCAGCATTAAAACTACTTATAGCATCTGAAATACTTCCTGTAAAAGAATTTGTCTGAGCAGCCTTTTTCGCTTGTTTATTACTGATTTTCAGCACCCTGTTTTTCTTCACAACTGAACGTAAATCACCTAATGCCAAAACCAGATTGTCTCTGTTGATCTCTAAAACCTGACCAGTAGTTTCACTATCCCGCAGTTGTACCCAGTCGCCCACCACAATCGGCGTATTCAAAGGCTCTACTACCACTGGCTTTTTCTCTTCTTTCACATGGTTTTGTACCAATGCTTTTTGGAGATTTTGCCTTAATTCTTTTGTTACTGCATTATCAGCTTGCTTTTCTTTAATCTCCGCAACAGTATTTTCAACCAGCTTATTTGCGTTTTTAATGATGGCCTGGGCTTCAAGTTTAGCTTCTTTTAGAAGTATTTTCCTGTTCTCTTCTAAATATGCCTTCTGCTTTTCATTCTCTGCTACCAGGTTTTTCACCTTATTTTGCTGATTCGACAATTGCAGTTTAGTATCATAAATCTGCTTTTTCTCTCTTTCAAGATCGACTAATAAGCTATCTATTCTATTCTGGTTGGTACCAGTTTTAGCTCTGGCCAGTTCAAGCACTTCTTTTTGTAATCCGATATTCTGTGCAATTTCAAAAGCATAAGAACTTCCCGGCTTACCAATTTCCAATACATACAAAGGCTTCATCTTATCATTATCAAACAACATGGAAGCATTTTCAAGTCCAGGTGTATTACCTGCAAACAGTTTTAAATTTGAATAGTGAGTAGTAATTACACCCCTCACTTTCTTGTTATTTAACACTTCCAATACTGCTTCAGCCATAGGCCCACCAAACTGAGGATCGGTACCTGTACCAAACTCATCAATCAACACTAATGATTTTGGACTGGCATTCGCTACGAAATAACGCATTTTGGTTAAGTGCGCACTGTAAGTACTTAAGTCACTTTCAATAGATTGATCATCACCAATATCAGCAAAGATATGATCAAATATTCCTACCTCACTTGATTCATGAACAGGAATCAGTAATCCAGACTGTACCATTAGCTGCAACAAACCAACCGTTTTCATACAAACAGATTTACCTCCGGCATTGGGTCCTGAGACCAGCACAATTCTGAGGTTATCGTTAATATGTATATTTAAAGGCACAACCGTTTTCTTATCCTCTTTAAAGGATAAATACAATAAAGGATGCCTTGCATTGATCAGTTTCGTTTTTGCTCCATTAATTAAAACAGGCATATCGGCCTCTACATCAATAGCAAACAAAGCTTTAGCTCTTACAAAATCAAGTTTTGTAAGAAAACCATGATAGGACAATAAAAGTGGTGTGTATGGTCTTAATTCGTTGGTCAGCGCAATCAGGATTCTGATGATCTCCCTACGTTTATCAAATTCCAGATCACGGATTTTATTATTTAGTGTAAATACCTCTTCAGGTTCTATATACACAGTTTGCCCACTTGCCGATTCATCATGAATAAAACCTCTTAATTTTCTTTTATTCTCTGCCAGCACCGGAATACACATCCTCCCATCCCGAATCGTTAAGCTACCATCTGCAACCCAATTATTACCTACTGCCTGCTTATATATAGAGTCCATCCGCTTGCGCACATCCTGCTCAGATTTCGCAATATCACCGATAATCTCCTGCAAAAGAGGAGAAGCATTCGGCTTAATCTTCCCTTTCGGATCAAGTACGGTCTCAATCTTTTTAAGGATATTTTTTTCTACCGGTAAATGCTCAAATAATGCTTCGAGATTAGGATATACCCCTTCTCTTTCTTCAAAAAAACGCAATACAGAAAATACCGTTTGCAAAGAGGCATACATCTGGTGCAATTCATCCTCTACAAGATACGTTCCCTCTACCCGGATTTTCTCGGCCAGACTCTTAATATCAAAAAAGGTACTGATTTGTAAAGGCTCCTGGTTTTCCAGGATACTTTTAAACTCATGCGTTTGCCTTAAAAACTTATTGATCTGGTCAAACTTGGTCATCACCTGCATCTTCCCGACCATTTGTTGTCCCATTGGACTTAAACAGTGTTTTAAAATAAGTTGCCTTACCTCATTAAACCCCAAACGCTCCAAACAATTCTCTGGATATAACATACTTATTTTAAATCTTTCAGACCCTTATAGTCCATTTTTAACATCATCACATCAATCTTTTTCTTCACAACTGTATCCTGCTTAGCTGTATCTTTCGGGCCTTTAAGCTTTGGCTTTTTCAATAAAGCCGTATCTCTTAGCAAAAAGTTAGCCCAGAAAGTAGAGTCGGCAGTCCTGGTCGAATCTCTAACAAACTTCATTCTTACTTTCGCAATTTCCTTTGCCTGGATAATCGAATCTGCCTTAATAATCCCATCTTTCTCCTTTGTCAGCTCTGCTGTCACTTTTACATAGATATCATTCAGCACTTTAGGCTGTTTATAATAATAGTCCATGCTTTTATGATAAAGCGCCGAATCTATATCATACTTTTTGTAAATACCCTTATAGTATTCAGCAGCTTTTATTTTAACAGAATCCGAACGCGATGTCATTCCAAGATAACTGTCGGCAATATGAATATCTTGCAACACTTTAGCCATCTCGTCAGGCTGAATAATGTCACCAGGAACACCAGGTTTGCATCCAGAAACTGAAAATAGTATCATTGCTATATAAAGAAAGTTCCTCATTATGTTAAAACATCATTATTTCTTAGACAAAGTTCGCTAAGGTTGTTAATTTTACCAAAAATACTGATAAATGAGTATAGCAGATAACTTATTAAAATATAAAAGCGAATTAGATCCTCTTTCCGTAAAATTAATTGCGGTATCTAAATATAAAGATGCTGATGCCGTTTTGGAAGCTTATAATGCCGGACAAAGAATATTTGGCGAGAACATAGTACAGGAACTAGTTGAAAAACAAGAGGTTTTGCCAAAAGATATCGAGTGGCATCTTATTGGTCACTTACAAACCAACAAGGTCAAATACATTGCCCCTTTCATAAGCCTCATCCAATCCGTAGATAGCTTAAAATTACTTGCCGAAATTAATAAACAGGCCCTTAAAAATAAAAGAGTGATAGACTGCCTGCTGCAAATATATATTGCTGATGAGGATACTAAATTCGGACTTGGTTATGACGAAGCGATAGAACTACTCCGTTCAGAAGAATTTGCGGCAATGCAAAACGTACGTATCGTTGGTGTTATGGGGATTGCCAGTAATCATGCTCTTGAAAAACAAACTAAAGATGAATTTAATGAGTTAAAAGTACTTTTTGATGGTATTAAAGTAAGTTTCTTTAGAAAAGTAGATTATTTCAAAGAAGTATCTATGGGAATGTCGGGAGATTATAAGCTGGCTATTGAACAGGGTAGTACTATGGTACGGATTGGGAGTAATATTTTCGGGAAACGTGTTATTAAACATTACAAAGCGGAATCATAAATGAGTATTATTGTAAGGTCCGCTGTTAAAGAAGATTGCATAAGGTTAATGGAACTGGTTAATGAACTGGCTGTTTTTGAAAAGGCTCCTGATGAAGTAACTGTTACAATGGAAGAATTTATAGATGCAGGTTTTGGACAAAATAAAGTATGGGATGCTATAGTTGCCGAGGATAATGGCTTTATAGCTGGCTTCGCTATATATTATACAAGGTATTCAACCTGGAAAGGATGCAGATTATATCTGGAAGATTTCATCGTGACAGAATCATATCGTGGCCGTGGAATTGGAAAGCTGCTTTTTGAAACCGTTTTGCAACACGCAAAAGACAAAAACTTTAACGGCATGAACTGGCAGGTATTGGACTGGAATGAACCTGCAATTAACTTCTATAAAAAATATCATGCAGATCTTGATCCTGAATGGTTAAATGGTTCTTTCACAAAGGAACAAATCATGAAATCGTAATTAACATCTACTCAAACCGATATACTATGAAAAAACTAGCTTTATTTTTACTTTCTGCAAGCCTTCTAGCCTGTCAGACTGAAAAAAAAACAGAGAATGCATCTGATACGACAGCATTGACAAGTTCTTCTGAAATATCTTTCGTTTACGACTCAGTAAAGGTTGTCAGCAAACATATCGTTAAAAACGACAACACTACTGATACAACAAAAGCGGTCTTAACTTACCCCGTTTCCATTGATACTATATTAAACAAATTCGTAGAACAAAAACTGATGGCTTTTGCAAATGAAGGAGAACATTTCAAGACTTATCAGGAATTCGGGGATGCTTTCATTAAAAACTACGATAACTTTATTAGGGAAAATAAAGATTATAGTCAGACCTGGTTTATGGATGGAAAAATTGATGTAGTTGAAAAACTACCTCATTACTTTTCTGCATTAATAACTTACGTATCCTATGAAGGTGGTGCACATCCAAATAGCGTTTTCACTTACCTGAACTACGATCCAACAACTCATAAAGAGATCGTCCTGAATGATTTGATTAATTCTGGCTCAATGCCTAAACTAACTGCAGTAGCAGAGCAAATATTCAGAAAAAATGAAAAGCTAAGTCCTACAGAAAGTTTGAAGGACAAATATTTCTTTGAGAACGATACATTTAGTTTAAATCAGAACTTTACAATTACAGAAAAAGGCCTGAAATTCCTTTATAATCCATACGAGATTAAAGCATACGTATATGGGACAACAGAATTGCTGATTCCCTTTGCCGAACTTAAGGATATTGCAAAGCCAAATAGTTTATTAAATCCGGCGAAATAAAAAAATGAAGATATATAAATTTGGAGGAGCATCCGTTAAGGATGCTGGTGGTGTAAGAAATATTTCATCCATTATTCAGAATCACAAAGGCAATGAACTGCTGATTGTAATTTCTGCAATGGGCAAAATAACCAATAAACTGGAAGAACTTACTTCAGCTTATATAAATGGACAGGAAGATGTTCACCAGATTTTTGAAGAAGTAAAACTTTACCATTTTAATCTGCTAAATCAGCTTTTCAGCAATCATGATCATCCGATTTTCAATGATATCATTAATACTTTTGTTGAAATAGATTGGTTGATTGAAGAGGAACCCGAAGATGCTCCTGACTATATTTATGATCAGATTGTGTCAATAGGAGAAATCGTATCTACTAAAATTGTAGCTGCCTATCTGGGCACGTTGCAAAACAATATAAAATGGATAGATGCCCGGAACTTTATTCACACCGACAATACTTACAGGGAAGGACTGGTTAACTGGGAAAAAACAGAGGCTGAAATACAAAAGGGCCTTGCGCCTATTTTAAAGAACAATATTGTGGTTACACAAGGCTTTATTGGCAGTACAAGTGAGAATTTTACAACTACGCTTGGCCGTGAAGGTTCTGATTATTCTGCAGCTATATTCTCTGCTTGCCTCGATGCAGAATCAGTAACAATATGGAAAGATGTACCAGGGGTATTAAACGCTGATCCAAAATGGTTTGATGTAACTGAAATGATTCCGCAGCTATCCTACCACGATGCAATTGAACTTGCTTATTATGGGGCGACTGTTATTCACCCGAAAACAATTAAGCCTATACAAAACAAGAACATCCCGTTGTATGTGCGCTCTTTCCTGAACCCTGATGCACCAGGCACAGAGATTAAAGATCTAAAAAACCATTTACCTGTACCTTCTTTTATTTTCAAAGTAAATCAGGCATTGCTTTCCATTTTCCCTAAGGATTTTTCGTTCATCATAGAAGAAAATCTTAGCGATATTTTCAGCTTGTTCCATAAGCATAAGGTTAAAATAAACACCATGTTAAATTCGGCAATTAGCTTTTCCATAAGCTTTGACTATGATGCAAAGAAACTGGACCAGTTGATGACAGATTTATCCAAAGACTATAAAGTAAAATACAATACTGGTGTAGAACTGGTTACCATCAGGTATTACAATCAGGAAACAATAGACCGGGTAACTGTCAACAAAAACATCCTTTTAGAAGTGAAAAGCAGGAATACCTGCCAGATCGTGATGAAGGATAAAAAAGAAGCGGAGTAAAAGGATTGAACAAGCACATTTTAGATCAATCAGTTCAGGAATACATTAATCAACACTTAAATGATGATGTAGCTAAAATTGCCATGGCAAAAAGTCCGTTTATAACAGTTGAAGCTAAAGAACTGGCTAATCAGATTGCTGCTAAAAATAAATCCCAACGTAAGCTACCTGGCTGGTATCAGGCTGCCAACATATATTACCCGGCATTGCTTTCTATTGAACAGTGTTCTTCAGAAGCTACAGCAAGGCACAAAGCGACCCTTATTAAAGGAAACAGCTTAATTGACCTCACTGGTGGATTTGGGGTCGACAGCCTATATTTTGCAAAAAACACATCCACAGTTACACATTGTGAAATCAATACTGAATTATCTGAAATAGCAGCACATAATGCCATCGTACTGGGGCAAAACAACATTACCTTCTTTGCTGGTAATGGCATTGCAATGCTAGAGCAAAGCGGAACAACATTTGACACCATTTATATTGACCCTGCGAGACGAAGTACAGCAGGCAAGGTATTTATGTTAAAAGACTGCACACCAAATGTTGTGGAACATTTGGATGCATTATTATCAAAATCAAATCGGATTATCATTAAAACTGCACCTCTGCTAGACTTAAGTGCTGGATTAAAAGAACTTAGAAATGTAGCTGAAATCCACATTGTAAGCGTTAAAAATGAGGTAAAGGAACTACTGTGGATTATTGAAAAGGATGCAGGCAGTACTCCTAAAGTTGTCTGTACAACTCTAAATGACCAGGAAAAGAACTTTCATTTTATAAAAAATAAAGAAGAATTAACTGAACCTAATCTACTTAGTGGATCGCTTTCAACTTATTTGTACGAACCTGATTCAGCTCTGCTGAAGAGTGGTGCATTTAACCTCATCGGTAAAACCTATAATTTACAAAAACTGGATAGCCAAACCCAGCTTTATACAGCTTCAGAAGCAAATAAACTTTTCCCCGGCCGGATATTCAAAATCAACAAAATTATTAAGTCTGGAGAATTAAAAAAGGAAAAGCAATTGACCGGAAATGTCATCGTTAGGAATTACAGAGATAAAGCAGAAAACCTGGTAAAAAAATATAAGATTAAACCAGACCAGCATCGCTTTCTCATCTTCACTCAAAGTAAAACTGAGGGTTATCTGATTATCGATGCCACAATTGAACAGCATTATTAACCTGAGTTCAATTAATCAATACCCTACAATTAGATTAGAAAAAGAAGTTTGCACTAAGCCAAAGAAGAAGAAAGAAATGCTATTTTTTTTTCTTTATCCAACAACAAACATATATAATTTCATTCCGCTCGACCAAATAGATGTTAAAAAGTTGCAGGAAAAATGAGGAAAGTCAAAATCAGATTATTAACAAAAAAACCTGCTCACATTTGTGAAGCAGGCCTAAATATCTCAGTGATAAATCCGATTATCTATTCGGTTGTGGTGTAGTTCTTAAGTAAGGTTTAATTACTTTATGTCCTTTCGGGAACCTCGCTGGAATATCTTCAGTTTTGATGCTGTTTGCAACCACTACGTCCTGACCATCTTCCCAGTCTGCCGGTGTAGCTACGCTATAATTAGCGGTAAGCTGTAAAGAATCAATTACCCTTAATACTTCATTAAAGTTACGACCTGTAGAAGCAGGGTAAGTAAGCATTAGTTTAACTTTTTTATCAGGACCTATAATGAACAAAGAACGTACTGTTAACGTTTCTGAAGCATTAGGATGGATCATATCATATAAATCGGCAATCTTTTTATCTTCATCAGCAATAATAGGAAACTCAACTTCAGTATTTTGTGTTTCATTTATGTCCTGAATCCAGCCTCTGTGCGACTCTGCCGAATCAACACTTAAAGCCAAAACTTTTACGTTTCTTTTTTCAAACTCACCTTTTAAAGCCGCTGTACGGCCAAGCTCTGTAGTACAAACTGGTGTATAATCTGCTGGATGTGAAAATAGAACACCCCAGCTATCTCCTAAAAATTCATAAAAATCAATAGGTCCTATAGATGTATCTGCTTTAAAATTGGGAGCTGCGTCCCCTATTCTTAAACTCATAATTTTACGTTTTTAAAGATTAAAACCTAAAATTACAAAATAAAACAGACAAAGACTACAAAACCAGTATACTATTTTTTTGAAAATAATATATCTGTAATTGCAAACCACTTTGTCCACTATAGTAGGAGTGACATTTTATAAATCCCACGTTTAATTATTAATTAATAGTATTTCTGTTTTTTTTTCATTCTAGCCGTTTTAACACTTGTATTTGCATTTGTCCCCCATTTGTCCCCCCCTAGATAAACCTCATTTATAATTAATTAAGGCATTTTTGCAGGCTGACTATTCACCCACCAAATTATAACCATTAAAATCAACCCTAATTAAATCATTTCCTAAAAAATGCTCTTATAATTATGAATTCACCAAATCAAACCAGTAAAAAAAGTACCATTATGCTTTTTTTACTACTTTTTAGTACCCAATTATGGGCACAGAGAGACGATGCAGCTATTAGTGGAAAATTCTCCATCACCACTGGAACAGAAAGCACCATATCTATTTCCTGGGGAAATAATTTACCTGAATATGACCGGGGAGCAGCTATCGCTTGTAATGGACGGCATCACAGAATTACTACTTTAGATCAAACAGTAGACGGAGGAACGAGTCGCCCAAGTGCCGGCAGCTTCAGTAAAGACATGGGACCCAGTAGATCAGGCACTATTGAAGTACAATATCAATGGGGATCTGGAACCGGAGGCTGTTTCGCGGGATGGGCCTCTGCTTATTTTAACTACAGCACCCAAAAAATTAAAGCACCAACAAATGTACGCGGTGTATTAAATACAACCCCCTATTACGCTATAAAAATAAGTTGGAATAAAGGGACATCTATTGCAAATAACCTAATTCAATATCTTATTAAACGTAATGGAATAGCCATCGCAACTATTGCCGGTGATGAATTAAGTTATGAAGATTTTAACGTAACTCCAGGAACGGCTTATAGCTATACTGTACAAACTATAGTAGGACCTAATGCTCCATCTGATTGGGTAAAGGACGTTTCTCTTATATCAAATACATTTAGCATAACTCCGCCTGCACATGAGTTAACAGCTAGCGCAGATGAGTTAGCAAAGGTAAAATTAACCTGGCCTAACCTAAATCACATTAAAGGGATCGATGCTATTATCATATACAGAAACAATGAAATTCTGACTGATGTTTCCAGGACAACAAAAACCTATACAGATAATGATGTAGTTCCCGGAATGGTTTACACTTACAAACTTGGTTTATCAAGCGACGGTTCAACCTCGCTTGATGTAAGTAATTGGTACAGCGTTCAAAAACAAGGAAAAAGTCTTCCCAATGGAAAGATTAGCG
This sequence comes from Pedobacter sp., assembly GCF_041645105.1. Taxonomy (GTDB): domain Bacteria; phylum Bacteroidota; class Bacteroidia; order Sphingobacteriales; family Sphingobacteriaceae; genus Pedobacter. The sequence continues at coordinate 292,955 of NZ_JBAZQQ010000005.1, read as the reverse complement.
GTTATGTACGAGGCAAAACCAATGCAGGAATTTTAGGTGTAGAAATTACAGTCACTTCTAACAAACAACTAAATAACAATCTTTCCAATACTATCTACAGCCATTCTACAGTGACAGACGCCAATGGATATTATGAAATCCCCGGTATCTTTTACGAAAAAGCAGCAGACTATATCGTTGTTCCAAAAATGCCCGACTATGATAAAGAACGTTTTAACCCAAAATCACTAACACGTAAACTGACTTTAGACGACTACAACATCAGAAATGTTGACTTTACGGATACAGCATCCCTAGCGATTAGTGGAAAAGCTTACTTCAAAGCATTTGCTGATGCCAATATGAACCAGATCCGTCTACCATTGGAAGGTGCAGAAGTTTGGCTAAACGGTGACAATACCGGTGTTAAAACCAAAGTAGATGGCTCTTATAGTGTAAGTGTGATCAATGGTGGCGAACATACCGTTCAACTTAAATACAGGCATCACGACATCAGACACGCTGGGACAACCAATCCCATTGCAAAAGTTAGTGTTAGAAGCCTAACTAACGGAGTAGATTTCGAAAATCTACAAACGGATACGTTAAAAATAAAAGTTGCAGCGATCTGCAATGCCCCAATTGGAGAAAATGCAACGATCAGCTTAAACTCAAAGAAAACCGGAATAACCGGAACCGGTGCAGCACTCAGCTTTAAGAGAAACTATACCGTTCATTCCAATGATTACGTACAGGGAGTGAACCCAGGACAGACTGAACGAGGAATAATGAATCTGGTTCTTCCAGCTACCGACTTTCAGGTACAAGTAAGTGCAATTAAGGAATTGAATTCTCAAAACACCAATAAACTTGAATATTTCACCAAAACATATAACATCTTAAATGTTAATCTTGCGGTCAGAGACACATTATTCAATATTTCAAATCGAGATCAGATTACAGTGATCAAACCTGATACCCTCCGCTTAAGTGATGGTACATTTGATATTACTCCGGGGCGACAAGACACACTTGTCATATCCGACACTGTGAAAATAGCCAATGCCCCATCTGCAGAGTTCATTTTCCATAATCTCATGAGGATACAATTAAACGGTGATAACCCCGTTTTTACAGACTCAGTTTACCTGAAAACACAGCAGAAATATAAGTATCTGTTAACCCAGAATGATAAACACAATGTTAAAATAAAAATATTCGAACATTACGAGTATAACAATGTGGTTTATGGTTGTGCACTGGATTCGGGCACCGTATACATTTACAATGGCTTATCTGACCTACCCAATCGTGAGGAGCTTAAATTAGACAGTACTGGTGTAATTAATTATAGTTTCCGCGTTGGGAAACCAGTATTAGAGGCACCTTACGAAAAGAACTTACAATTTGTTGCAAAAGTTGGTGGCAGACAAACTTCAGAAATTCTAACTGCTATTGTAGAAGGCGAAAGACCAAGAAACGCTACCTTCTTAACCAAAACACCAGAAATTCCATTATTTGTACTACATGATCCACCGGGAGATAAATCATTCGCTACCATCGAAAAAGGATCGACCTTCAGTACTTCAAGCACTACACAATATGGTGGTGGAGGCGGAGTTGGAGCCTATACCGATTCTAAAATTGGTTTAGGATTAAGTAACCAGCCCTTTGTAGGATCTGCGGGTGGAGCTGTACACCTTCAAGCCGAACTAGAGATAGGTGGAGATGACCAAAAAACAAAATCAGTAGTATATACCGCAACCTTTAACGAGAGTTTCTCAACTTCAGGAGAAGAAAATCTTACAGGTGCCGATGCCGACATTTATGTTGGGGCATCTATCAACATGACTTATGCACTTACTGATGTACTTTTTTACGACAAGGTAAAGCAGGAAATGAATAGGGATACTTCATTTGCAGCGGATTATACTGGTTTTGGTACCACCTTTGTGTATACAGAAAAACACATCAAAAGTACCCTTATCCCTCAGTTAAAAACTGTGTATTCACTGGCCAATGCAAAATATGAATCGGCCAAACTACGTAGTGAAACAGACAAAACAATAACACCTGCTATACTAAACCAACTTAACAGAGAGCAGGAAGAAAGTAAAGCCGGCATTGAAGCCTGGAATAAAGCGCTGGAAAAAAATGACCTGGTTAGACGAAAATCACCTCCTATCAAACTACCTGATAACCTCAATTCTATTGTAGACGGAAATATCTCATTCAGTGCTGGAGCAATCTATGAAAACTCACTTACCCTTGATACCATTAGCGGCAACAGTCATGAAGTATCTGTGTACATTGAAGGTGCAGTACGAGTAGGTATGTTTGCACAAGTAGGTGATTTTAACCAGGCAGATATTGGTGGTTTGGTTTCTTTCCGTTTCAATCATAATAAAACAAAAGAAGAAAGTAAACAAAGTAATGTTACCACAACCTATCATCTGGAGGATAATGACATAGGCGATTTCTTCTCAGTAGAACTAGCCAAAGACACAGCTTCAGGTACACCAGTATTTAGAACGGTATCTGGATCTTCAAGCTGTCCACATGAAGATAATACGCAATTCAGACATCTACCTTCTATTCAGATCAGCGGAGCTAGCGAACAACGTAATGTTCCCTCTTCACAATCTGCCAAATACGAAATCATCATTGCAAACCGTAGTGAAAGCGATGAAACTGTTGAATACGCGATCAAATTAGATCCATTAAGTAATCCACATGGCGCAAAAGTACTTGTAGGTGGACAAGATGTAACTAATGGTGCAGCAATTTATACCATTCCTACTGGAAAAAGTTTCAAATTACCCGTTGAGGTTACCAAAGGGCCATTGGCTAGTATTTATGAAGACTTAAAACTTGTTATTTTCTCAACCTGCGATAACACCCTGGCAGAAGTAGAAGAAGAGAATGCGACAACGATGGTAAAAATCAATGCATATTTTCAAAATAAATGCAGCGAAATTGACCTATTTGTACCAGGAAACAACTGGAATGTAAACCAGTCTTATCAAAATAGATTACCAGTTGCCTTTAGTAAATATGATGCTTCTGAAGCTTCTCCTTTAACCAGTATTGGCTTACAATACAGAAAGCTCAATACTGAATTTGATAACGGCCAGTGGATAACTGTAGCAACTTTCCCAAAAAGTGTATTGATCAATAAATATTTTGATTACGATTTTAATGTAAGCGGACTACCGGATGGCGAATACGAAATCAGAGCTATTGCAATATGCGAAGGGGTTGATGTGAATTACTCTCCTATTTATGCCGGAAAGATAGACCGCAAATCTGCCGTGGCATTCGGCGTACCTAGTCCTAAAAATGGCATTCTTACAACAGCAGATATTATCGGGGTTGGTTTTAATAAGGACATCATTTATGGTGATGCTTCGCAGCCAATTGGTGTAAAGCTAATCAGAAAAGATAATGGAAAAGAAATTCCTGCAATCATCATTGGAGATGGTAGAAATCTAGAAATCAGAACAGTTCCTGAAAATGCCATTGATGAACTCGAAAATGTAGAATTACGTGCCACTATATTCAACGTAAAAGATGTAAATGGGAATGCCGTTACTGACAGCATTAAATGGAGCTTTGTAGTCAACAAAAGTCCTGTTTATTGGTCACCAACAAACCAGGAAATCAACGTTATAGAAAAGCAACAACATTTCTTCAGTGCATCACTGACCAACAAATCAGCCCTTAATCAGAGCTTTATCTTAACTAAGATTCCAGGTTGGTTGATACCAACGATAAAATCAGGCAAAATACCTCCTTTAGGAAATTCTAATATTGATTTTACCATTAGCAAAGACCTAAACACAGGAATTTACTTGGATACAGTTGTTGCGGAAATTGATGGCAAAAACCAATACTTGTATGTTACTGTAAATGTGCTACGCAACCCACCAAATTGGACAGTAAACCCATCAAAATACAAATATAACATGGGTTTAACGGTACAATTCAGCCTAGACGAAACAGACGAACTTACCTCTAAAGACATCAGAGATAAAGTTGCTGTATTTGCTGGGAATGAATGTCGTGGAATTGCCCAAATAGAATATAACTTCGACTATAAAAAGTATGTTGCTCATGTCACCGCTTACTCAAATACCCAGAGTGGTGAACAGCTTACATTCCGTTTTTGGGATACTTACCCGGGTATTGAGTACCAATCTGTTGAACGTCTTTCATTTACGTCAAATGCTTCTGTAGCTAGTGTTGCAAGTCCATTGGTACTACATCCTGAAGGCGTTTACCAATCTATCCCTCTAAAAGAAGGATGGAATTGGATATCCTTTAATGTCAACACACCAGATATGAGCCTTAAAAACGCACTTGGCTCATTAAACTCCACTCCTGGCGATTTAATAAAGACAATTAATAACAACAACGCATTTAGTCAGTATGCTAAAGACATGGGTTGGGTTGGAAATCTGGACAGTCTTAAACTTCCATCCAGCTATATGCTTTATGTATCGAAAGCAGATACGTTAAGGATCCTGGGAAATTTCATTGATTCCCATGCCAAATTGAAACTGAATAAAGGATGGAATTGGATCGGCTATCCTATGGTAGAGAACATGGAATTGAATAATTACCTGAAAAATTTCAATCCAGTTGATGGTATGACCATCATGAGTCAAACTGAGTTTGCATCATACAATCCATCTACAAACTCATGGGCCGGAAGTTTAAAATATCTGAGATCAGGACAAGGCTACAAATTGTATAGTCCTGTTAATGGTTTCGAAATCCCAATTGTTCCATATGATCCACTTACTGAAGCGCCCGTTAATCAAAGTGTACCTGCACCGGTAAACTATCCCAATGCGAAAATTATCATCAATAACCCCAATGGAAATGTAAGCAGTACAATAGATGATAGATTTGTAAATACCACAGATTACGAAAACAATATGTCGATTACTTCGATCATTAATCAGGGTGGCCAGAACGTATATAATGGAAATCGCTCCTCAAGTACCCGTGGTAGAATATCCTCATCAAAAACTTCATTGGCCGCCAAGGCCCAGCCGATAGCAGACAGATACGAAATATATGTATACGTAGAAGACAAGCTAGTAAATATTGTACACCAAACCAGTTTACCTAATGGAAACTTAATAGGTTTCCTACCCGTAAATGGCAATCACACAGATGATGGTAAAAAAGTAGTCATCAAAGTTTATGACAAAGAGGAAAAGAAAGAATATCTGGCTAAAATTGACAGACCAATTGTTCATAACGACAATCAAATAGCAGGAAACATTGAAGCACCAATTGTGTTGATTTTAGAAGGCGATGCGGATATTGCTGTAAGTAACGAAATCGTACAAACGCAGATAAATAAAGAAGAAGAGTTTACCTACACGCTGAAATTAAATAATATCAGTAACGAATTAGCCGTAAATGTGAATGTAACAGACACTCTTCAAAAAGGTTTTGACTACGTCTCCTCTCCTTCTGCAATTATTTATGATCCTATTAACCGAACCTTTAAAACTACAATACCTACAATAAAAGCAGGGGAAGAGCTTAAACTATCAATTAACCTGAAAGCTAATAAAGTAGGTAATTTAAAGCTCGGAAATGGTGACATTACAGCAAACAACGACATAAATAAAATCAACAACCAGTTTCCGGAAATTCTAATCACATCTGTTGAAAAAAGAGCAAACTCAGCGAAAATACTGATACCATCCTTATTTACACCAAACGGTGATGGCATCAATGACTATTTCGAAATAGTCGGCCTTAAAGAATTCTATCCGTCAAATACACTTGTTATTTATAATAAAAATTATCAAGAGGTATATAGAAAGGAGAATTATCAAAACGATTGGTCGGGAAATAATCAGCCAATGGGCTCTTACAGGTATGTACTAAAAGTGAAAAATACAGATAACACAGAAGTCTTTTATAGAGGTTTTGTTTCTATTATTTACCAATAAACAAAAACCAAAAAAATAATTGTCATGAAAAAAATCCTCCTATTATCATCTATACTGATCTGTTCAATTTCTCAGCATATATACGCTCAGATAGAGATGCAGGGAAGTCAGTTTATTTTTGATAAAACATTTATTAACCCAGCATTTTCAGGCATTGATGGTCACATCAATGCCAACCTACACTATCAGCTAAATGAAGTAAACCAGGGAACGGGGAAATCGCATACTATTTCTGCCAGTGGAAATATTCCGATGCCTAAAGTTAAATCCAGCTTAGGATTAAACATCGTAAGAAGCGTTTTTGGATATGATAGCTATACAATGGGTTATGGTAACTATGTTTATCATTTACCAGTATCAGAAAATACAGTTTTATCTTCAGGTATCAGTTTTGGCGTACAGCAATTCGATATCAACGTCCTTAACTCGACCACCATTGTTGAGAATGACCCTCTCGCAGCCAGAAATATTTACAGTTCTAAGTTTGATGCACGTTTCGGTATAGTAGGTACATTTAGCAAGAAATACTATGTAGGATTATCCTTCGATAACATATTGTCCCTTTATGATAATAAGGATAGCTATTACAATCAGATTCCTAATACATTTCGTAAAATCAATATGTACCTGATAGGAGGCGCTACTGTTCATAACAACGAAAATATAACCTTACGGTCAAATATATTGGTCATGAAAACTTTCGGTGGGCTCACTGCACTTGATGTGAATGCAATGGTAACTTTAAACGAAGGCTTAAGTTTTGGTTTGGGTTTCAGGCAACAAATTGAAGAACTACAAAGTGTTGCCGTTGGAGCTGAGGGCAAATCATTTTCACAGTCATTACTCCGTCCGATGCTTCAATATGCAATTCCAACCTCAAAAAAGGAAATGATCAAAATTGGATATTGCTATAGTTTTAATGCAGGTCGTTCAACTTCTATTGGCATGGCTTCACACGATATTGCATTAACTTTTAGCATTCTATAATCCCCTTTAAAACAACTTCTTCTGATCGGCTTTAAGATCATTAGATATAAATTTAATTTCAGGCACCTTTGCTCCAAGGTGCCTGTTAAATTGTTTGATGGTATAATCTGCCAAAACAGGTGTATCCTTTTCATCATGTTGATGAAGAAAAAAATAAACTTTTTCTAGTCCTTTACCAAGCCAACTCTTAATTCTTGTTACCCATTCATCAATTCTGGCAAAGTCAGATTCCTTAAAATCCTGACCATTTCCAACAAAACGAATAAATATTTCGGGAATCGTCAGCTCCATGTGGACACAATCTCTTCTTCCACTGGCATCTGTAATTACGGCTCCCTTTTTTAACCTGTGCAGCATCTCGAACAACCGCTCTCTATCTACGGCATTGGCAAACCATTCTTCATGTCTCAATTCTACAAAAACCTGGAAGTCGACAGGTAACAACTTCAAATAATTCTCCAGGATATCAAAATTCTTAGGACCAAAATTATCCCCAAGCTGTAAAAAGCAAGGCCCAAGATACTTTCCAAATTCGTGAATGCTTGATAAATAAAGATCTGTTGGAACTTCAGCATCTTTTAATCTTTTGATATGACTGATTGTTCTGGAAAATTTAGGACAAAATATAAATCCATTGGTAGAATTCTCCTCAGCTTTTTGCTTCCATTTTCGGATCAGCTCGGCATTGGGAATGCTATAAAATACCGCATTAAGTTCAATCGAATTAAAATGCTTTACATATTGATCTAAAAAATCAGCTTCTTTAGTTTTGGCCGGATAGATCATATTTAGCCATTCCTTTCTTCCCCATTTAGCGCAACCTATATAAAATGCAGGGTCTTTAACAGGCTTATTTTCTGTAAGTGTTATCGCCGTTTGCTTTCCATCTTCTGGAAGTGTGAAATCTACAGATGCGATTTCATGTTCTGCTACTTTTCCAAAATCCATATCAAATGCTATATAAAATTAAACCCCGAAACTATCAATTAGTTTCGGGGTTTAATTATTTTTTTTCAGACCTTATTACTTATAGACCTTAATCATAAATACATAGTCTTTTATTTTGTTCACTTGCTGAGGTTTACTTAAGCCTTGTAATGAATTTCTTTTACTGAAAGCAATCTTTTTACCTAAAGAATCATTAGGAATAGAATTTAATGCTTCCTGAATATATTTAGATTTAACAGCAAATGTAGCACCATCAACCTGGTTTTGTTTAGCACTGATTACACCAATGATATTTCCGTCATGATCTAATAAAGGTCCACCACTATTGCCTGGGTTAACTGGTATAGACACCTGATATTGAGTTGTATCTCCATTATAACCTGATTTAGAGCTTACATAACCTTGCCCATATACTGCATCATCTTTAGGAAATCCAAGTGTATACACAGACTCACCCATACCTATTATATTTTGTTTCAAGCGATATGGTAAGTTTGACAAGGCAGTAAATGAATCATCCGTAATCTTAAGAATGGCCAAGTCATACTGAGAATCTCTGCGTTTAACCATAGCCTTATATGAATTACCTTTACTATCCTGAACATAAACAGAATCTGCCCCATCAACCACATGTAAATTAGTTAAAATATAACCGTTTGCTGTTAGCGCGAACCCAGTACCACCAAAGTTTGCAGGCTTTAAGTCTTTAGGAACATTAGCTGAATTATTATTGGTAGAATTTATTTTTCTGATCAGGTTACTTTGAGATGTTTTAATTTTTGCCAGTTCCCTGCTTACCAGTTCTACACTTCCACTTTGCTGTGTTGTTTGTTGTATGGAGTATAATGTAACAACCGTAAGTAATATAAATGAAGCAGCAACAGCAATAGCTGCTTTATTTTTACGCCATATATTTATAATAAATGATGGGTGCGGACCAACCTCTTTGCTTATAGCAGCAACGTCGATTTGTGCATGGACCTCATTCATTTTATTCTTCAAATCAGAAATTGAGGCATAATCATTCAATGACTCCAAAAAAACTTTATGCGCCACCACCTTATGATCAACAGTTGCATCTTTTAAACGTAGTTCTTCAAAAGCCTTAACTTCATCATCATTTAGTTTCCCATTCAGATAATCTTCAATTATCCCCTCTAATTCTATCTCGTTCCTCATATCAATATTAAGATTGAAAAAATAACTTCTTTAACCTTTGAAGGCATTTATATTTCTGTGTTTTGGCATTATCCGCATTGGTATAGCCAAATTTCTCACAGATTTCCTGCATTGAAAGGTTATTTATATAAAAATCCTGAATAATCGTTTTACAGGGTTCTCCCAGATGAAGCAATGCAGATTGCATTTTATCAAATTGCTGATCCTTCTCTTCATGGTGTTCTACGTCCGTCTCTACAGCAATCACATCTTCAAAGTCCGAAATGTCATTTGATTTTTTGCTTTGTTGCGAAAGCTTCTTCAACCAAATTCTTCTGCACACTGAGTAGATATATGTTTTTAGTTTACTGCTTAGCTCGAAGTTACCGCCCTTAATTTTATTGTATAAAACGATGATTCCTTCCTGATACACGTCTTTTGCATCATCTTCATCACCGTTGTTATTCAAAATAAACTGCAATACCATCGGAAAATACCCCGTATACAGTTTATTTAGCGCTTCTTCTGAGTTATTTAAGATACCTAAAACAACCTCTCTATCTGTTGGAACTGAACTGCTTAACTTATTACTCACTAATTAATACCTTTATACGTGAATGGTAACCCAATGTTAAGTAAAATAATTATTTTTTCTTGTTAATTGGTGTAGATTCCTTTTGCTATTCTTTTGCTACCCTTTTGCTATTGTTTTGCTATCCTTTTGCTCGGACCAATAAAAATGCATAATTAGGGCATACTAACAGCTATAATAAATCAATAGGAGTTTCAAACTGAAACTATCTAAGGATCAAACGTAAATAAGTATAAACCATTATCTCCGTAAAATAAAAAACAAAGAAACATTAGAATTTAAAGAAATGATGATATATTTGCGGCTCGGAATTAGAACCTGAAAAGCTTATCCGACTGTAAACCAATACAATAGAATAAAAAAGAAGTATTATTAAAAATAATTCAACTTTTTTTGAAATAACTGGGTTACCTTTTAAACTTTCAGGTATTAATCAGTAAAATTAATTAATTATTTAAAATAGAATTAGAATGAAAAACGCATTTAAATTTGGCTTTTTAGCTTTAGCAATTTCTTTATCAGTAGCAGCTTGTCAATCATCAGAAAAAACTGCTGAAACTACAGATACTACGTTAACTGACACTTCAGCTATCGTAACTACAGTAGATACTAACGTAACTGACTCAACTGTTAAAGATACTACAGTAACTACTACAACTACTGAAACTCCAGCTCACTAAGCTAAATAAGTTATCTTATAAAAAAAGGCTTTGGGATTTCCCGAAGCCTTTTTTTATTGCCGTCAGGAATGTACCTTTGCAACGTAAAAAATCGTTACATTCATGAATTTATCTTCACTTCAAGCCATATCTCCAGTTGATGGCCGTTATAGAAATACAACACAGAGTCTTTCTAAGTATTTTTCAGAATCTGCTTTAATCAAATATAGAGTCTATGTAGAAATTGAATACTTCATTTCACTATGTGAATCAGGTATACCTGGACTGGAACAGTTTGACAAAGCAAACTACCCGAAACTTAGACTGATTCATGAACAATTTAACGATGAGCATGCTCAGGAAGTTAAAGACACTGAAAAAGTAACGAACCACGATGTTAAAGCAGTTGAGTATTTTATAAAAAAACAATTTGATAGCCTTGGATTGGAAAGCTATAAAGAATTTATTCATTTTGGCTTAACCTCTCAGGATATTAACAATACTGCCATCCCTTTCACTTTTAAGTTAGCGCTTAACGAAGTCTATTACCCTAATATCACCGGCTTGATCAGCAAAATAAAAGAACTGGCCAATGAATGGAAAGAGGTGCCTCTATTGGCTCACACCCATGGCCAACCTGCCTCTCCTACTAAACTGGGTAAAGAGTTTCTTGTATTCGCAGAACGTCTGGAAATACAATTAAACAATTTAAAAAACATCCCTAACAGCGCTAAATTTGGTGGTGCAACAGGAAATTTCAATGCACATCATATAGCCTATCCTAATATTGATTGGGTAGAATTTTCAAATCGTTTTGTAAATGAGGCTTTAGGATTAACACGTGCCCAGCACACTACTCAGATTGAACATTATGATCAATTTGCAGCACAGTGCGATGCATTAAAAAGAATCAACAATATCATTATCGACCTTGACAGAGATATCTGGGCCTATATCTCTAAAAACTATTTCAAACAAAGAATCAAAGAAGGTGAAGTAGGTTCATCTGCTATGCCACATAAAGTTAACCCTATCGACTTTGAAAATGCCGAAGGTAATGCTGGTATTGCAAATGCTTTATTTGAATTCTTTGCTGCAAAACTTCCAATCTCCCGATTACAAAGAGATTTAACAGATTCAACAGTCCTGAGAAATGTAGGTGTTCCAATGGCACATACTGTAATCGCCATTTCATCAACTTTAAAAGGTTTGAATAAAATCATATTAAATAATGATGCCATAGCTGCAGACCTGGAAAACAATTGGGCTGTGGTTGCAGAAGCGATACAGACCGTATTGAGAAGAGAAGCTTATCCTAATCCTTATGAAGCATTGAAGGACTTGACAAGAACTAATCAGCAGATAACAGCGGTTACAATGGCCGACTTCATTGATGGCTTAAATGTAAGCGATCAGTTAAAAGCAGAGTTAAAGCAAATTACTCCTTTCAATTATACAGGAGTATTTTAAGCAGGTCATCGTATATAATGACCTAAAACAGACACCTGGTCCTGCAATTGCAGCAATGAATTATCTATTTTTGTATAAAATATTAAGACAATGACTATCAACGTATATACAGAACAAACACCAAACCCTGCTACAATGAAATTCATGGTCAATAAATTATTGATCAATGGCAGTGAAGATTTTGCAACTAAAGAAAGTGCTGAGCATTCTCCGTTTGCTAAGGAACTGTTTAAGTTTAACTTTGTTAACGGTGTGTTCTTTGCCAGTAACTTTGTTACAATTACTAAAACGGAAGATGCTGAGTGGCCGGATATCGAACCAATTTTAAAGGAGTTTGTAAAAGGCGCTGTAGAATCTGAATATAAAATTAAAGAAGATACTTCAGATGAAGCTCCTGTTTTTGCAGGAACAGATCTTGAAATTAAGATACAGCAAATCCTGCACGATTATGTTCGTCCTGCAGTTGAACAGGATGGTGGAGCAATTAGCTATAAATCTTTTGATGAAGGTGTGGTTACTGTAGAGCTTAGAGGTTCTTGCAGCGGTTGCCCTTCTTCTACCATCACGTTAAAATCGGGTATACAGAACTTATTGCAACGTATGGTTCCTGAAGTTAAAGAAGTAGTATCTGAAGCTTTATAAGCGCAACTTATATCCACAACAAAAAAGCCCTTGTGTTTTAAGGACATGTAAAATCTTTTCTTCAAAAGATTTTGATTCCGAAAAGTATAAGGGCTTTTTATTTATAATAACCTGTTAGCTATTAAAATGTCGTTCAATAATATCCAGTAGCTCGTTATCGAGCAATCCATTTGTTGCTAAAACCTCCCGCTTTTCAATAAACTCATCACCCCCACTAAAGTTCATAATTTGTCCACCTGCCTGCTGTACAAGGTAAGCACCTGCAGCAACATCCCAGGCGTTAAGATTATACTCAAAAAAAGCATCAAAACGACCACAGGCCACATAGGCTAAATCTACAGCTGCAGAACCGATTCTTCTTATACCACGACACCTACGCATCATTTCTGTAAAGAGCTTAATGTAATCAGCTTGTTTATCAAAATCGTAATAAGGGAAGCCTGTGGCCAACAAACAATCGGCAAGCTCAGTTCTCTTAGAAACACTGATAGGCTTATTATTTAAAAAAGCTGATCCTCCTTTAAAGGTATAAAACATCTCCCCTCTGTTGATTTCATAAACCACACCAATTACAGGTTGGTTCTCCTCATACAAAGCGATGCTTATAGAATAAGTGGGAACCCCATGAATAAAATTAGTTGTACCATCAAGAGGATCGATGATCCAGTTATAAACTTTCCCGGTACGGGTTATAGTCTTTTCTTCGGTCGTAAATCCAGCTAAAGGAAGAATCTTAGAAAGGTTTCTAACCAACTGTTTCTCCGCAGTTTTATCTACATAAGAAACCAGGTCGTTCAGGCCCTTGAACTCTATTGCATCAGCATCAAAGTTCATGGACTCCTTTCTAATAAAATTACCTGTAAGTCGCGCTATTGCTACAACCTTGGAACACAATATTTCGTAATTCAAATCCAGCAGGTTTAGTAATTGGCTAATTTTTCCTTATTTCTTATAGAATAGAGTACAAGAAGCAAGCCAGACAAGAACATTAAACATGAAATCAGTTCGGCTTGTGTAAATTGTATTCCAGAAACGTTATACTTTGTATTTACCCTGATCAATTCAATAAAGAAACGCTCAACACCATTCATCATCAGGTAAATTCCAAACATCATTCCAGGCAATTTAATGCGGTCACGGATTTTCCATAAAATCAGAAAAAGAATGAAACATACTATTACCTCGTAAAGTGGTGTTGGATACGCTGGCTGAGCCAGTTCATTGCAGAATTTACCCACGCATCCAGGAATTGGAATACCCTCGTTAGCTACGTTATTAGGATATTTATAAGCCCACAACCAGTCTGGCAACCATGAAAAAGGTTTAGGATTCAGATTCGTAATACCCCAATCTCCATCGCCAGACATATGACAACCTATACGTCCGACACTGTAAGCAAGCATCATACCTGGTCCACCAATATCTAACATGTGTAATGGCTTAATACCATTCTTACGAGCAATATACAATACTGCAGCACCGCCACAGATCAAACCACCGTAAAAAGTTAAACCACTAAACGAAAGCAAGCCTGCTATTGGATCCGCAATAAACGTATCCCAATGCTCCAGATTATCGAATATTTTAGCGCCTAAAAATCCCCATACAGCAGCCCATACAATCAGATTACCCATCAGCTCATGCGGGTGTTGAGTTACTTCAACAGTTTTAGGTTTATCCAGTTTAACCTTATTTTTCTCCTGATAATCCCAATAAGCAAACAAGCCAGCAAAGAACAAACCACCCAGTAAACTTCCTTGAGTGGATAACAATACAACTTGTGCATCAGCTACAAAAAGTTTATAATTTAACAGCGCATAAACCAGTTTGTAACCAATAAGGAAACCAAAAATAGCATTCGAAGCTAATTCAATGGCACTTGCAGGTTTACCAATAGTAACGCGTTTTTTTATGGGATGAAGAATTCCGAGTGCTTCTTTTCTTTTAAACTCTTTGGAAAAAGCCCAGTAACCGGCAATAAATGCTAATGCTACAAAAACACCAAACGTATTAAATGGAAGTGGAATCTGTATTCCGAAAAGGTATTCTATAAAATGAGATACGGTAGGAAACATAAGTTAAAAAAGGTTTTATGCGAATATAGGATTAATGGGCTAATACTTCTTGTGTTTCTGCAACTTCTACCTCACCATCTGCAGTAAGTTCAACCAGTTTTACGGTTTTTATTTCATTCACCATTACCGGGTCGTATTTTGCCTTTACTTTTACATAGTTCTTTGTAAAGCCATGCATAAAGCCATTCTTCTGGTCATCCTCAAAAAGGACTTCCCCAATTGTATCAAGTTGCGATTGATAAAAAGCTCTGCGTTTCTTGTCCGATAAAATATGAAGCATTTTACTGCGATCTGCACGGGTACTTCCTGCAACACGACCTTTCATTTCAGCAGCTTCAGTTTGCTCTCTTTCCGAATAAGTAAATACGTGTAAATAGGAAATATCCAGTTCATTTAGAAACTGGTAAGTATCTAAAAAGTCTTCATGTGTTTCTCCAGGAAAACCTACAATTACATCAACTCCAATACAGCAATTTGGCATTACAGCCTTAATTTTGGCTACGCGTTCTGTATACAACTCTCTTTGGTAACGTCTTTTCATCAGTCCAAGTATTTTATTGGAACCAGACTGCAATGGAATATGAAAATGAGGTACAAACCTTTTTGAACCAGCAACAAACTCTATAATTTCATTGCTTAAAAGATTTGGCTCAATAGATGAGATCCTGATTCTTTCAATACCCTCAACTTCATCAAGAGCTTTTACAAGATCAAAAAACTTATCTTCTCTTTGCCCGTTGCGGATTCCGAAATCACCCAGATTTACACCTGTCAACACAATTTCCTTTACGCCACTTTCAGCAATCTGCTTTGCGCGGTTAACCACATTCTCAATGGTATCACTTCTACTGCCACCACGGGCCAAGGGAATAGTACAATAAGTACAAGGGTAATCACAGCCATCCTGTACTTTTAAAAAAGTACGAGTACGGTCGCCGATGGAATAAGCTGCAATAAAATTATGATTTACTTTTTCTATGTTTTGCTGATGAACAATTGCCTTTGGGTTTTTCGTAAGATCAGAAATAAATTCAACAATTCTAAATTTCTCTGCAGCCCCCAACACCATGTCAACGCCTTCAATCTCTGCAATTTCTGTAGGTTTAAGTTGTGCATAACAACCTACAATCGTAACATAAGCTTGTGGTGAATATTTCAATGCTTCTTTTACAACCTTACGGCATTTTTTATCTGCATGTTCAGTAACAGAACAGGTATTGATTACATATACATCCGCTCCGTCTGTAAAATCTACAACAGCATAACCCGCATCAGTAAATAAACGGCCTATTGTTGATGTTTCAGAGAAATTCAACTTACAACCTAATGTATAAAATGCAACTTTTTTCATTAATAATGACATTCTAATAAGTCCGCAAAGGTAAGGTTTTTGATGATTTATTCCTCATTCCAGCGGTAACTATCCTGCTCAAATCCTACCAGGTCAATTACCCTGCTTACGACAGTCTGCGCTACTTCTTCTATTGATTTCGGCAGACTATAAAATGAAGGATTGGCAGGACAGATAATCCCTCCTGCTTCAGTAACAATCTTCATATTATTGATGTGAATAAGGCTAAAAGGCGTATCCCTGACTACAGCAATCAATTTTCTCCGTTCCTTAAGCACTACATCTGCAGCTCTTGAAATAAGATCATTTGAAATGCCATGGGCAATCCTTCCCAGCGTTCCCATAGAACAGGGAATAATAATCATCGTGTCATATTTTGCGGAGCCAGAAGCAAAGGGGGCATTAAAATCCATTTTAGGATAAAATATGAAAGGATATTGATCATAGTCTTCATTGCCTAACTCAAAGCGCCAAACCTCCTTCGCATTATCAGACATGACCACACCAACACTTTCAATCTGATCAGAAAGCTTCAACAAACTATCTAGCAACAATTTAGCATAAACAGACCCACTCGCCCCTGTAACAGCAACAATCACTTTTTTTTTCTTCCCCATAGCAGAGCAAAGATACGGAAGCCAGTTAAACAAAAAAGGGCCGAAAAATTAATTTCGGCCCTACATCTACCTATGAAAAACATACCCTCGAAAGGGTAAGCCCAAATGTAACTAATCTTTTTTAATAAATAAAAGTTTAAACATATTTTTTTCTACTCATTTACCTATTAGTATAATTACACAATCAAATAACGAAAGTCGACAACAAAATCAATAGAGTTTCAAATTATCGTTGATCTCAAAAAATTACATCCCATTTAAATAATTAAGCAATATTAGCATAATATGCTGTAAAAATGGCATCAAATATGAATATAAAAAGTATTTTTAATATATTCAATGTTCTAAATATCAAACAAGATATTAGGAAACTTTCCTAGTTAATATAATTATCAAAAACTTCCATCTTACTAAAAAAATAAAATTGAACAGATGAAACCTCAGTTGCTAAAAGTTTCTAACAACCTCGTTAATTCATTCAGTGCCAGAAGAGATAATGTGCCATATATCAATAACAGGTGGCATTATCATCCAGAGGTTGAATTGATATATTTTAAAAAAGGAAGCGGAACGCAATTTATTGGCGACAATATTAAAAGATTTAGTTCTGGCGACATAGTATTAGTAGGTGCTCATTTACCACATTATTGGAAGTTTGACGACAACTATTTTAATGAAGGGGAAACTGATCATGCAGATGTCATTGTTATCCATTTCTGTGAAAACTTTTGGGGCAGCCATTTCCTATCTCTTCCAGAAAATAAAGGAATTAAGCAAACTTTAGAAAAAGCCCGACGTGGCATACAGATTTTAGATTCTGAAAGAGAAAATATTGCCTCAATTATGGAGCACATCCTGGTTGCCTCTGGCTCACAGAGAATTATATTACTGATGGAGGCTTTACTGGAAATTGAGAGGAGTACAAAAGAAAAACAGTTATCTTCTATTGGTTTTCATAACAACTTTGAGGATTCTGAAAACGACAGGATCAATGCCATTTATAATTACTCTTTAACTCATTTTAAAAGAAAAATCCAAATGGAAGAGATGGCTGCTGTAGCCAATATCAGTCCTAATTCTTTTTGCCGATATTTTAAGACAAGAACAAGAAAAACATACACCCAGTTTATTAGTGAAATACGAGTAGGTCATGCTTGTAAACTTCTGATTGAGGACAGCTTAAATGTCAAACAAATCTGCTATGAAAGTGGCTTTCATAACTTCGCCAGCTTTCACAAACACTTTAAAATTATAACAGGCCAAAGTCCCCTATCTTATCAAAAGTCTTTTCTCCGCAAATAACTGGTTCAATAAACTTATTAGAATGTAATTCCAGCTATTCTTTATACAACAATACCGCAATCCCGATTCGATAAAGAGCTGACGGTAATTGCGGTATCGCTAGATAACCATTAGAAAGTCTATTTTAAGATTTTCTTAACTGCTTTTTCATATGCTTCGGCATAATGCAACATACCAATATCATTTGGGTGTGTACCATCTACCATACTTTCAATATCCTGATTGATCTCAGCTTTTGTAAGGTGATAAATCTGCTTTACTCCAGCTGCTTTTAGCTTTGCAAGGGCTGTGTTTAGGGCAATATTTACACGCTCATAACTACTTTTACGAGCGGGATACAAACCATCATCTGTATAACCATCATGCTCTGTCAGCAAAATAGGTACACCAGGCCTTTTTGACTGCAAATGCGCAACGGTAGCCAATACTCTTTTTACAATCTCCTCATTGTTAAAGTCTTTTGCCGATGTTAAATTTGGCAAACAGTCTAATACATATAAGCTTGCATCAATCTCCGGCAACAATTCGTAAACTTCTTTTTCAAGTCGGCCATTACCAGAAAACGCCAGGTTTATAATTGGCTGATCTAACTTTCTGCTTAACATATTTGTCCAGGCTAAGCCTGGTCTGCTGGCACAAGCACCTTGTGCTATAGAAGTACCATATACCACTATAGGTTTCTTTTTAGCAACTGGCAGAGGGGTAAAAGTATTTTCCTCAGGCACACTTATTTCCATCCATTTTACGGTATTATACAAAGGCAAATACAAGGTATATTCACGATTATTAATTCCCGAAGCTCCTATATTTCTAAAACGACATACAATTGTGTCACCAAAAACATAATTTCCAGCAGCCCAGGTATATTGCCCTTTTTCATCTTTTGCATATAAATCAACTCCGCTTACCCCGGTTGAAGGCATATGAAACATCTGAATCGGGCCTGAAACTTGATATTTAACTACAATTTCTGGAGCGTCCGATTTAAAACGAATATTTAATCCAGCACTATTTTTAGATAAATTCCATACAGGCTTACGTACAGAACCTTCTGCTTTTGCAGGTAATCGATCATAGAAATTCTGTATTCCGCTATGCCAACCCTGCCCTCCTACTACACTTTCCTTGTCTTTCTCCGGGTTCCATGTCTTATAGACGGTCTTCTGCTGCGCAATGGTAACATTCGCGCAGAATAATAATGTAAAAATTAATAATAAAGATTGTTTCATGTGGTTAGTTTTTTTCGAATATATAAAAAAAGCAGACTTAACTAAAGTCTGCTTTTAAATGATATTTTAAAAGTTTGAGCTTATCTGCCCATCCATCCACCATCAACAGTCATCACTGTACCGTGCATATAACTTGATGCTTCTGAAGCAAGAAATACGATTGGCCCTTTAAAATCTTCAGCCTCTCCCCATCTGCCAGCTGGAATACGCTCCATAATAGAACGGCTACGATCTTCGTCAGCTCTTAAGGCAGTAGTATTATCAGTAGAGATATAACCAGGAGCAATTGCATTAACATTAACACCTTTTGATGCCCATTCGTTAGCGAATGCTTTTGTTAACTGGCCAATTGCACCTTTACTAGCGGCATAACCAGGAACTGTAATACCACCCTGGAATGTCAACAATGAAGCTGTAAAAATGATTTTCCCACTTCCTCTGCTCACCATATCACGACCAATTTCTCTGGTCAGAATAAAAGGAGCTGTTTGATTTACAGCCACAACTTCATCCCAAAACTCATCTGGATGCTCTGCAATTGGTTTTCTAAGAATTGTACCAGCGTTGTTTACCAGAATATCAATTACCGGATGATCTGCTTTAACTTTCTCACAAAATGATTTTAAAGAATCACGGTCACTAAAATTACATTGATACGCATAAAAATTCCTTCCAAATGCCTTTACCGCACTTTCTACTGCACTTCCGCTAAGTTCAAGATTTGCAGATACACCAATGATATCGGCACCTGCCTCAGCCAAAGCTTCGGCCATTGCTTTACCAATACCGCGTTTACAACCGGTAACTAAAGCTACCTTCCCTTTTAAATTGAATAAATCAAGTATTGCCATTTTCTATATTTTATTTTATTGTACACTAACCTTTAAAGGCTGTTCCAATTGTTTTTTAAAGTTATTCAGATAATTAAACCATGCCTGTGCAGTTGTTATTTCATTGGCTTTGCTCCATGCAGAACCATTGTAATAAACTACAGGCTTTTTGTTATTGGATGCAGTATAGGTTAACAGGTGCGACTTATCAGTACCCATACTTAACTTTTCAGCTGTAACTATAGTAGCCACACCAGTTACTCCATCTTCACCATGTTGAGGTTCCCAATAGCCCATAACACCTTGCTTCTCGTCCATTAAAATGGTTCCCGCCTCTTTCCTTTTCACAATCCCCACTGCAACAGGCAATACATCTCCATCATAAGTATAAGCAGCTTCAATCTTATTCATATGCGATCCAGCATCTAATGAGATAGTTTTCGTAACCTTAACTGATTTACCAGCAACATTCCAGGCATCGTATCCCAACTCAAACGTTGTACGCAATGGTCCATTGTCTAACACTTTCCAATGATGATAATTTAAAGGGAACGCAATAGAATCCTTAACAATCGGAGCAATATCCCCAGCACCAAGCGTCAAACCAACACTATAATAATCCATTCCATCACCATTATCACGATGGTAATCATTGATTCTATACCAGTCATTGATCACCAGCTTATTTGTTCTTTTTACCCAAACATCGGTACCAAATGCATTATCTTTTCTTGCTTCCAGTGCTTTTCCGTACATACGGAAAGCTACTTTATCATTCTCCCATGCAAAATCATCAAAACGTTCTGGCACATAACGGCCGTATGTTTTTTTAACTACCGTAGCAGGTTTACCCGGAACAACAGACAACTGAATATTACCTTTCGCTTTAACACTTACCTGCACCAATAAATTCTGTACAGAGGCTTGCCCACGGCGCTCTAACTGAAAAGGAACTTCCTTTTTGGTCAGTACATTGATTACCTTGAAATTCGCAGTATCGATTTTAGGATATTTTGCAGTAATGTTACTCCAACTCACAGGCACAACAGCATTTACACGCTCCATCGTCGAAGGATTATTAATTGTTAATGTTGCTTTCGTTTGTGCCATTAATGGGCTGTATATACCAGGAAACAACAATAAAAAACCTACTAATCTTTTCATCTATTTACTTTTTGGTTTCAATTCTCGGCTGGGCCGATTATTTTAAATCATTAATTGCACAGTGATCCATATCACCATAATCAAGGTTTTCACCTGCCATACCCCAAATAAAAGTATAGTTGCTAGTTCCAGCACCTGAGTGGATTGACCAGTTAGGTGAAATTACAGCTTGTTCATTTTGCATCCAGATATGTCTGGTTTCCTGAGGCTCGCCCATAAAGTGACAAACACTTTGTCCAGCCGCCACTTCAAAATAGAAATATACTTCCATCCTTCTATCGTGTGTATGAGCTGGCATTGTGTTCCAAACACTTCCGCTTTTCAGTTCTGTCATACCCATTTGTAACTGACAAGTAGGCAATACACTATTTACAATTAACTTATTGATCACGCGGTGATTTGCTGTTTCAGGAGAACCCAGTTCAACAACTTCAGCATCTGCTCTTGAAACCTTTTTACTAGGATAAGTATGATGTGCAGGTGCAGAATTGATGTAGAATTTTGCAGGATTATTTTTATCATCCGAAGCAAAACTTACAGATTGTGTTCCTTTCCCAAGGTATAAAGCCTCTTTAAATTCAAGTTCATAAGTTACGCCATCAGCAACAATTTTACCTTTTGCACCAACGTTAATGATACCCAGTTCTCTTCTTTCCAGAAAATAAGCTGCTTTAAGGTTTTCAGGGTTAGACAATTCTACAGCCTCATTTACCGGCATTACACCTCCAGTGATATAGCGGTCGAAATGAGATAAGGTAAGCTTAACAGCATCAGCTTCAAATAAGCCTTCCATTAAAAAATTCTTGCGTAAAGCAGCAGTATCAAATTGCTTTGCTTCACCCGGACTAACTGCATAGCGGCTTTCAAAAGATGTTTTCATTGTTTTGTATTTTATATTTATTCAATCATCCAACTAAGGACGTAATGTGTTTAATAATTAATCAGTAGCAGTTGATGCTCTGGCAATCAATTCTACTGGAATGATGACTGGATCGGTTTTATACATTTGTCCAGCCTCCCCATTTTTTAATAATTCTGTCAGTGTCTCAACAATTCGCCTGCCCACCAGGTTAGGAAACTGTTCAACTGAAGTCACAGAAGGCGTAATAATAGCGGTCCGCGGGTCATTAGAATAACCTGCAATTTTCAACCTACCAGGAACAGAAATATTATTTTCCTTAGCGTATTCAATTGCAGCAATAGCACTGGTATCATTATTAGCAAACAAACCATCAGGTACTATATGCAATTTAAACAATTCCTGCATCGCTTTTTTTGCATTTTCATGTGTCAGCTCATGATGAAAAATCCATTCTTTCTGTACTGGTAAATCATGTTCCTCCATTGCTTTTAAAAAACCTGCTTCACGATCTTGATAAAGATTAGAGGTTAAAGGACCAGAAATATGAGCAATTAGTTTACACCCAGCATCAATCAAATGTTTAGTAGCCAGATATGCACCTTTAAAATCTTCTCCCTTAATTAAGGTTGCTTTATATCCATCAACAGGAACACGATCATAAAATATGACTGGCGTATTGTGTTCCACAAACTTATCGAAATGACTAAAATCTACTGTTTGTAAAGAGCATGCAGCAATTAAAGCATCCACACGAGAAGCAAATAAAGTTTCAGTAAGCTCACGTTCCATACTTACAGAGTCGTTAGACTGACAAATAATCAGACTAAAACCATGTTTATGCAAATCATTTTGTATTGTAGTGATGACTTCAGCGTGAAAAAACATAGAAACCCTTGGAATAATCAGTCCTACCGTATTGGTTTTATTGCTCCTTAATCCAGAGGCCATAAGGTTTCTACGGTACCCTAGTTTCTGAGCCATTTCCATCACATCATTACGAGTTTTTTCTTTAACGTAAGGATGATTGTTTAATGCCCTCGAAATGGTTGCAGGCGAAAGCTTTAATGCCTCTGCAATATCCAGGATTGTATTTTGATATGTCTTTTTACCAGCAGCCATATAATGTAAATATTTGCAAGCTAACACTTTTTTCATTGATATGAAAACGTTTTCATAAAATAGCACTTTTGCGACAATGCTATGATAGCACAGGATAGTGCGATTATATAAAAATACTATATTTAAAGCCCAAACCCTATACAAATGACCGTAGGCCTTTTTATACCTTGCTATATCGACCAATTTTATCCAAATGCCGCCATTGCAACTTTAAATTTATTAAGCAAACTTGGCATAACAGTAAAATATCCTGTCAACCAAACCTGTTGTGGACAACCCATGGCCAACTCTGGCTTTGAACATCTGACACAGGGATGCAATGATTTATTCATCGACAATTTTGATGAATTTGATTATATCGTTTCCCCATCGGGAAGTTGTGTACTTCATATAAAAGATCACCTGCATTCTGCCACCGCAGAAGACAAGGCATTGGGTATCCGAAAAAAGGTATATGAATTAACAGAGTTTCTAACAGATGTACTTAAAGTTGAAAAACTGGAAGCACGATTCCCTCATAAAGTAGGCATGCATCAAAGTTGCCATGGACAACGAGGTTTAATGCTGGCTCAAATGACAGAGCTTGTCGACAAACCTTATTCAAAACCACTGCAATTGTTAAAAATGGTTGAAGGACTTGAATTGGTTGAACTGAGCAGAGCAGATGAATGCTGTGGATTTGGAGGAACATTTTGTGTAGCGGAAGAAGCTGTATCAGTAAAAATGGGTAAAGATCGTATTGCAGATCACATCAATCATGGTGCAGAGTATATAACAGCTTCAGACATGTCATGTTTAATGCATATGGAAGGCATTCTTCGCCGGCAAAACAGTGAAGTGAAAGTGCTGCATATTGCAGAAATATTAAATGCAGAATAGTTAATTAAGAGAAGTACAACAATAAAGAAAATGAGTACAGAAAGAAAAGACCACGCAGCATTATCAGACATATTTAATAAAGATGAAGCAAGGGTTGACTGGCACGATGAGACTTTATGGTTTGTGCGTGCTAAGCGCGATAAAGCAGCCCATAATATTCCAGAATGGGAAAATCTTAGGGAAACCGCTTCCCAAATCAAAAACAACGTCCTGTCTGATCTTCACAACTACCTGGTTGAATTTGAAACTCATGCAACAAATAATGGGGTTACGGTACATTGGGCAGCGGATGCGGCCGAACATAACCAGATTGTTCATTCGATATTACAAAAACATAAAGTAGACCGACTCATCAAAAGCAAATCAATGCTAACTGAAGAGTGTCACCTAAATGAATATTTGCATAAAAATGGAATTGATGTAATTGATACCGACCTGGGCGAGCGCATTGTACAGCTGGCCAAAGAACCGCCAAGTCATATTGTATTACCTTGTATCCATAAAAAGAAAGAAGAAATTGGTGAACTGTTCCATGAACACCTGGGTACACCAGAAGGCATGGCCGACCCTCAATTTTTAACTGCCGCAGCACGCGAGCATTTACGCGAAACCTTTTTAACACGTAGAGCAGCCATCACAGGCGTCAACTTTGCAGTTGCCGAAACTGGGGAATTTGTAGTTTGTACTAATGAAGGAAATGCAGATATGGGCGCACATCTTGCTGATGTACATATTGCCTGCATGGGTATCGAAAAAATTATTCCGAAGCGAAAAAATCTGGGGGTGTTTTTAAGATTGCTAACCAGAAGCGCTACGGGGCAACCCATTACTACCTATTCCAGTCATTTTAAAAAGCCTAGACCAGGACAAGAGATGCACATTGTATTGGTTGATAATGGCCGTACGACTCAATTGAGTCGTCCAGATTTCAGAAATTCATTGAAATGTATCCGTTGTGCCGCATGTATGAATACCTGTCCGGTTTACCGCAGAAGTGGCGGCCATAGTTACCATACTGCAGTAGCTGGTCCTATTGGTTCTATACTCGCACCTAATCTCGACATGAGGGAATACGCTGATTTACCTTTCGCCTCTACCCTATGCGGATCTTGTAGCAATGTTTGTCCGGTTAAAATTAATATACATGAACAGTTATACAAATGGCGACAGGTTATTGTAAAAGAAGGCTATGCTGATCCTAAAAAGAAACTGGCTATGAAAGCAATGGAATTCACCTTATCCAGTCCTTTTGTTTATAAGAATGCGGGTAAAGCTGGACGTTGGTTCATGAAGTATGCACCATTTACGGTAAACAACAAACTTAATTTATGGTATCAGCAGCGAGAAATGCCTGCAGTACCTAAGGAATCATTTGGTGAGTGGTACAAAAAAAATAAAAAGAATGACTAGCAGAGAACAGATATTAGCAAAAGTACTGGCCAATCAACCTAATGCGCAACCACTTCCGGCCGACCTGTCGACTGCATTTCCTGCAGCCAATCCACTTGAGGCTTTTGCAACAGTGTTAACCAACATAGGTGGAAACTTTGTAGAAGTTAAGGATTTCAATGCGATCAAAGATTATATAAGTACGCACTTTGCAGGTCAGCGTATCGTATCAACATTATCAGAACTTGCAGAACTATCTGAACAAGGTTGGGAAAATCAGGATCCTCATACTTATGCCAATGTAGAACTGGCTGTAATCAATGCTCATTTTGGCGTAGCAGAGAATGCAGCAGTTTGGATTACAGAAGATTTAATGCATCAACGTGCAGTACCATTTATTTGTCAGCAACTAGCAATAGTACTGAGCAAAAATGAAATTGTACAAACTATGCACGATGCCTACTTAAAAATTGGTTCCGCTGAATATGGTTTTGGTAGTTTTATTGCCGGACCATCTAAAACAGCAGATATAGAGCAATCTCTGGTTTTAGGTGCTCATGGCCCCAAAGGAATGACAATTTTTGTAATAGATTAATCTTCCTCAATAAAATCAAGGTCTTTGTGATGGGTTTCTGGAATTGTTCTAATACAATAGAAACCTATCCCAAAACAGATTAAACCTACAATACCAGCGGCTTTTAATTCAAATACATGTGGCTTTAGTGTAGTATATAATGTGGTCATCAATACAACCGTTCCTCTAACCATATTCGGAATAGTTGTCGCAGCAGTCGCCCTTATATTGGTACCAAACTGTTCAGCTCCAATGGTGACAAACATTGCCCAGTAACCAATTCCAAAACCCATCCAAACGCATATCGCATATAAACCTGTCGAGGTTGTGATACCTGCATATAAATAGATCAGCGCACCTATTACTGTAAAAGCCATCATATAAGTTACTGTACGGATACGTGATTCAAGCCAATAACTGACTACTCCACTCAGTAAATCGCCTATAGAAAGACCAACATAGCACCACATCACTGCGAGCCCAGGTTTAATGACCTCACTAATACCTAATGCTTTACCAAATTCATTACTAAATGTGGCCAAAACACCTATAATATACCAGGTAGGTAAACCAATGCCAATACATTTTAAATACAATATCAACCTGTTTTTGTTGGTAAAGAAGGAGAGAAAATTACCCTTTGCTACATGGCTTTTTTCTTTCATTGTATGAAACATACCAGATTCAAAAACCCCGATCCTTAAAAACAAGAGCAAAATGCCCATGCCACCTCCAATAAAATATGCGTTCCTCCAGCTGAAGAGTTCTACTGTAAAATAACCAACGATTGCACCAAGCAAGCCTACTCCAGCTACTAGAGAGGTACCAATTGCCCTTAACCGTTTAGGCAAACTTTCTGAAACCAATGTAATTCCAGCACCAAGTTCGCCTGCTAAACCAATCCCAGCAATAAAACGAAGAACTTTATAAATAGTTACATCATGTACAAAACCACAGGCAAAGTTTGCCAAAGAGTAAGTAATAATTGAACCAAACAATACAGAGAGACGGCCTTTTTTATCGCCTAGCACTCCCCACAAAATACCGCCAAGCAATAAGCCCGTCATCTGCCAGTTTAAAATACTGGCTCCCTCTATGGATACTGCAGCTTCATCCAGTCCTAATTCTGTTAAACTGGGTATCCTTACAATACCAAATAAAAGCAAATCATAAATATCTACGAAATAGCCAAGTGCGGCTACAATTACAGGAGCACTTAGCAGATAAGCTGCAGTACTCTTTTCTTTAATCAGGTTGGTCATTTAGGTTTGACGAATTATTACACTAAGATATTTGTTTTTATAAAAATCTATCATTCCAGCTCAATTTATTTTTCATCCGTGTATATTTGATCATAAACCACCCCTATCATGCGTATACCTTACCAGCAACTTCAGGAAGAATTCAACAGAGTGCTCTTAAAATTATCATTTACCCCGGAAATGGCCCATACCTGCGCAACAATATTTGCAGACAACAGCAGAGATGGAATATACTCTCATGGCTTAAACAGGTTCCCTGTTTTTATCGAGCATGTAACCGAGGGTTTGGTTATCCCTTCAGCATTACCAAAATTATTGGAAAGCAATGGAAGCATCGAACGTTGGGACGGAAACCTGGCACCAGGAATGTTCAATGCCACCCATTCAATGAACCGTGCTATAACTTTAGCAAAAAGTAATGGAATCGGATGTGTGGCTATCAAGAATACGAACCATTGGATGCGAGGCGGAACTTATGGCTGGCAGGCAGCTGAGGCAGGATGTATTGGCATATGTTTTACCAATGCTGTAGCTAATATGCCTGCCTGGGGTGGAAGCGCTCCTGTTTTAGGAAACAATCCACTTGTCATTGCAGTACCTCGTCCAGAAGGGCATTTGGTACTCGATATGGCCATGTCTCAGTTTTCTTATGGTAAAATGCAGGAATATGAACTGAAAGGTGAAATGCTACCATTTCCTGGAGGATACGATGAAACAGGAAACTTAAGTACAGACCCCGCAGAAATCAGGAAAACCAAACTTGCGCTACCAATTGGTTTCTGGAAAGGCTCGGGTCTTTCTTTAATGCTCGACATACTAGCTGTAGCGCTTAGCGGTGGACGATCTACAGAGAAAATATCTTCAGGTAAATACGAAACAGGGGTATCTCAATGCTTTATTTGCATCAAACAGCCAGATATGCACGCCTCCCTGATCGAACAAATTCTGGCCTTTACAAAGAATAATTCAGAAACTGAGCCTGAAGAACTAGTTAGTTATCCCGGAGAACGAACACTAAAAACACGCTTAGATAATGAAAAAAATGGCATTCCGGTAAATGAGGAAATATGGATGCAAGTAAAAAGCATTTAAAAATTTGGATTACATGTTTTAATGTATATATTTGGTTAACCAATAATTGGTCAACCAAATATATTATATGAAGTCATTTATAGAAACGATCAAATCAATTGAAGTCGAATCTCCGGTCGATAAGATTATAGGTCAGCTTAAACATCTCATTACCAGCGGGCAACTTCAGCCTGGCGACAAGCTACCTGCGGAACGACTACTGGCTGAAAAGTTTGGAGTTGGTCGCAGTTTTGTTCGTGAAGCAATTTTAAAACTTGAATTTTACGGTTTAATCAGAACTACCCCTCAAAGTGGAACTTATGTTTCCGGTTTAAGTATTAAGGTTTTAGACAACATCATCACGGATATTATTAAATTCAATAAAGACGATTTCAATTCACTTCTGGAAGCAAGATATTACCTGGAACTCGATGCAGTAAAATTAGCCGCAGAGAGAAGAACAGAACATGACTTGATAAAATTAAGGGAGGCCTTGATGGATTATGAAAATAAGACCAACAACAACCTTGATGCTGTTGAAGAAGATATGCTTTTTCATATGGCCATTGCAAAGGCATCCAAAAACTCGGTTATTGAATCCATGATCCTGATTCTTATTCCCGATTTGATCAAAAATATTGTAGAAAATAAAATTTGCGGTGAGAATCGCAGTAAACTGGCTATTGCCGAGCATAGAAATATACTTGCAGCTATTGAAAGTCAGGATATAGATGCTGCAGAAAATGCTGTAGCTGCTCACCTTAACGATATGTTTCAAATTAGTAAAGCGGGATTTTCCGCACAAAATATTATTAATGATAACTAGCTAAGCACAAATACCTCATTTCTTTATAATGCATATGAACGACTTAAAAAAGTTAGTAATGGCCATGTTTTGCCTAATGTTTCCTCTGCTCACCATAGCACAGGATCACCCAAGCATAATGCTGACCAAAAAAAATATTAGCGCGGTACGAAAGGGGGTCGACACCTACCCTTTGCTTAAAAAATCTTATAAAAAGGTAAAAGCAGAAGCTGATAAAACCCTGTTAGAACCCATAAATGTTCCTACACCAAAAGATGCCGGTGGTGGGGCTACACATGAGCAGCACAAGAAAAATTATAACACCATGTTGAATTGTGGTATTGCCTACCAAATTTCAGGTGACAAAAAATATGCTGGATACGTAGAAAACATGCTATTAAAATATGCCGCAGATTACAGCAAATGGCCTTTACATCCAAAAAGAAAAGAAAACCACCAGGCAGGTAAAATCTTCTGGCAAAGCCTGAATGATTTTGTGTGGCAGGTATATACCATACAAGGTTATGATATGGTTTATGATGCCATCTCTCCAAAAAACAGGGCTACAATTAACGCGGGACTATTTGAACCTATGCTTAAATTCTTCACAGTAGACTGTAAAGAAACCTTTGATAAAATCCATAACCATGGTACATGGGATATTGCAGCTGTAGGTATGACCGGCTATGTATTAAACAAACCAGAATATGTAGAAATGGCTATAAAAGGATCTGCAAAAGATGGCAAAACAGGTTATCTGGCACAAATTGATCAGTTATTTTCTCCTGACGGATACTACACTGAAGGTCCTTATTACCAAAGGTATGCGTTATTACCATTCATCATTTTCGCAAAAACCATAAATAACTTTCAACCAGAGTTAAAAATATTTGAATACCGCAATCAGCTATTGGCCAAAGCCATTAATACCTCTTTGCAACTGACTTATACAGACGGCACCTTTTTCCCTTTCAATGATGCTGTAAAAGGAAAGACCTATGAAACACCTGAATTGGTGTATGGAGTTAACATTTCCTATGCTGATATTAAGCCATCTGCAGAGTTATTATCTGTCGCTGAAAGACAAGCAGAAGTCATCATTTCCGATGCAGGATTGAAAGTCGCTGCTGACATTGAAGCAGGTAAAGCCAAACCTTTCTCTTATGTGTCTCAATTAATTAAAGATGGTGCTTCAGGTAAAGAAGGTGGTTTAGGAATACTCAGATCGGGCAGTAATGAAGACCAGCAGGCACTCCTGCTAAAAGCGACTTCACAAGGCATGGGACATGGGCATTTTGACCGACTAAACCTTTTGTATTATGACAACGGCGTTGAAGTGTTTCCTGATTATGGATCAGCTAGATTCATCAATATTGAATCGAAAAAAGGAGGAGATTATTTACCGGAAAATAAATCGTGGGCCAAACAAACTATTGCACATAACACCCTGGTGGTAGACCAGACTTCAAACTATAAGGGAAACCCTAAAACTGCACAAGATTCTTACCCTGAAGTATTATACTTTAAAACCGATAAAAATCTACAGGTCATGAGTGCCAATGAACGCAATGCCTATCCAGATGTACAAATGATCAGAACCTCTGCTTTATTAAAAGTAGCAGAACTAACAAAACCATTGATAATTGATGTGTTCCAGGTATTATCTGGTAAATCGCATCAGTATGATCTTCCATTTTGGTACAAAGGACATGTTGTTGATGCTTCATTAAAGATCAAAGCATTTACAGATCAACTAAAACCACTTGGAGAGAAGAACGGCTACGAACATATCTGGTTGAATGCCGATATGCCAATAAACAACAAAAGCGGATATGTGACTATTCTAAATAACAAAAGATTTTATACTACCCATTTTACTACAGATAATGCAGTTAACTTAAAAATGTTAATGCTTGGGGCTAATGACCCAGATATGAGTCTGATTGAAAGCAAAGCTTTCATGCTCTCCTCTTCAGGATCGGCCAATCAGACTTTCTTTAACATTGTAGAAACACATGGTAAAACCAATCCGGTTAGTGAAACAACAACTGGAGCTTCAAGTAAAGTTAGCGAACTCAAAATTGTAAGCAGTAGCAAAGATCAGGTAAGTGTTTCATTTAAGGTGAAAGACAAAACATACAATTACCAGATCAATTACAACAACAAAGAAAACTTTATTAAACTTAATTAATACGTCATGTTACAGAACAATTTATTTCAAATAGACGCAGAAACACCCTGGCAAGATCTCGGCAACGGAATTAAAAGGCAGATATATGGCTATGATGACAAAATCATGCTTGTAAAAGCAAAGTTCGAAGCTGAAGCTGTAGGGGTATTACATGAGCACCACCATTCGCAGGTTACTTATGTAGAAAGTGGAGTTTTTGAAATGACCATTGGCGAAGAAAAAAAGATCATCAAAAAGGGAGATGGTTTTTATGCTCCTCCTCATGTATGGCATGGCTGTGTATGCATTGAACCGGGAATTCTAATAGATGTGTTTTCCCCACATCGGGAAGATTTCCTCTAAAATAACTTAAATATAAACCTTAAAATCTAAACTAAGATGAAGAAGATATTCATACTTTGCGGGATCCTTATGGCCAATATTTCCCTTATTGCCCAGGATGCTACAGCAGTAAAAAAAGTAACTTATCCAGCCGGATATACGGAACAAATAGATGTCGTTTATACAAAAGTAAACGACTGGGAAGGTAAATTAGACCTGTATCTCCCACCTACTCAAAATGGCCCTTCTCCTGTCGTAATTAATATTCACGGTGGCGGTTGGAATAAAGGAAACAAGGAATCACAAACAGGATTCAGTGGTTTCTTTAAAAGAGGTTATGCTGTTGCTAACATCGCCTATCGTCTTACCGGAGTAGCAACTGCCCCCGCTGCTGTAGAAGATACCCGTTGTGCATTGATCTATTTGATCAATAATGCTAAAAAACTAAATATAGATCCAAACAAGATTGTGATAATGGGCGGTTCCGCAGGTGGTCACCTTGCATTAATGGGTGGTCTGTTAGAAAACAATCCAATTTTCGATACAAACTGTAAAGGAACAAAGAGCATTAAAGTAGCAGCTATTATAGACAAGTACGGGATTACCGATGTATGGGATTGGGGCTATGGTACAATAAAAACCAGTAAATCTGCCACAAGCTGGCTTGGCGACAAAGCGAAAGACAAAGATTTTGCTAAATCTGTTTCACCACTTTACCAGGTTAAAAAAACAAGTCCGCCCGTATTCATTGTTCATGGTGATGCTGATCCTATTGTACCCTATGAGCAATCTGTTGCCCTTAAGGCAAAACTCGATGAAATGGGCGTAAAAAATGAGTTCATTACTGTTAAAGGTGGACAACACGGAAAATTTGAAGCAGAAGACAATCGCATGGTCAATGCAAAAATTATGGACTTTTTAAAAGGTCTTGGGCTATAACCCTATCATAAAAAAAAGATGAAAGTAAAAGGATTAAGATGGTATATCATTGCACTGATTGGATTTGCAACAGTGATTAATTACATAGACCGTAGTGCCATCAATATCATGTGGCCATACATCTATAAAGAATTTGGAATTGCTGATGTTGATAATAAAAGTGCGCTTGCACTGATCACTACCTTCTTTATGATCGCTTATGCCCTGGGGCAGACCTTCACCGGTAAGCTGATGGATGCGGTTGGTACAAGACTAGGTATGACCATTTCTATAATTGGATGGAGCATTTCCATTGCTCTTCACGCCTTTGCACGTGGCCTCATGTCTTTCAATATTTTCAGGTTTCTACTCGGTTTTTCAGAAGCAGGCAATTGGCCAGGAGCAACAAAAAGCAATGCGGAATGGTTTCCAGCGAAAGAAAGAGCAATTGCACAGGGCATTTTTGGTGCAGGGGCTTCTTTAGGTTCTGTGATATCGGCACCCATCATTGCATTGCTATATATTGCTTTTGGCTGGAAAATGACCTTTATACTCATTGCAGCTTTAGGACTGATCTGGGTTATTCCCTGGCTTGTAATCAATAAGGCAACACCAGACAAGCATCCCTGGTTAACAGATAAAGAGCGGGATTATATCCTGGATAAAGATACTGAGGTTAGTCCTGTTGAGGATGTAGCTCCGGTTTTAACATGGAGAGAGTTGTTAAAATTCAGAAATACCTGGGGTATTATTACGAGCAGGTTTTTTATTGATCCGGTATGGTGGCTTTTTGTAACCTGGTTACCTACATTCTTAAAGGAACAATTTCTGTTCGATATTAAGCAGATCGGTGCATTTACCTGGCTACCCTATCTCTTTGCAGCAATAGGTAGTTTAATTGGCGGGTACCATTCATCCTGGCAAGTTAAACGTGGAGTTAATGCTGTAAAGGCCAGAAAAAACTCCATTGCAATAGGTTCAATAGTGATGCTGCTCTCACTTGTTGCAATTGTTTATTTCCTTGATAACTTAAAAGATACCCCTACCCTGGCCATGGTATTAATTGGCACTACGCTATTTGGCTTCCAGTTTCTTATTGGAAATATCCAAACCTTACCAAGTGATTATTTCAATGGTAAAAACGTAGGTACTGTAGCCGGAATGGGTGGCACCGCAGCGGTAATCGGAACACTTTTAACTACATGGGCTGTACCTATTATGACAAAAACAAGTTACGTATCCTTCTTTGTACTGGCAGCAGTACTTGTGCCTATCTCCTGGATATGTATAAAATATATAACATCTAAAAAAATCATTAACCAATAAAAATCATAGAATATGCGTTTAAAAAACAAAGTTGCAATCGTAACAGGTGGATCCAGAGATATCGGTAGAGCTGTATCTATTCAGTTGGCACAAGAAGGTGCAAAAGTTGTAATCAATTATCATAGCAATAAATCCAATGCAGAGGAAACTCTAAAGCAAATAACAGACAATGGCGGCGAAGGTATCATTGTTAAAGGTGACGTAACCAAATCTGCAGAAGTAGCTGAACTGATTAATAAAACAAAGGAAACTTATGGGGATGAAATCCACATTCTTGTTAATGTTGCCGGAGGAATGATTGCCAGAAAAGCCACTTTAGAAATTGATGAAGATTTCTGGGATGAAGTAATGGATCTGAACTTAAAAAGTGTATTCCTTGTAAGCCAGGCAACAATTCCACACATGAAGTCAGGTGCTGCTATTGTCAACCTTTCCTCTCTTGCAGGAAGAGATGGCGGCGGCCCTGGAGCAAGTGCTTATGCGACTGCAAAGGGTGGAATCATGACTTACACCAGATCACTAGCCAAAGAACTTGGTCCTAAAAACATTCGTGTAAATGCTGTTTTACCAGGTATGATTGCTACTACTTTTCATGATACATTTAGCAAGCCGGAAGTAAGAGTAAATGTAGCCAATGCTACATTGCTGAAACGCGAAGGGACAGCTTCGGAAGTAGCAGACTTAGTTGTTTATCTGGCTTCAGACCAGGCCAGCTATATTACAGGAACTAATGTAGACATCAATGGAGGTTTAAACTTTTCTTAACATTAAATATTTGCAGGGGGGCTTACCCCCTGCATTAAAACGTTCATCCTAAACCTTTAAATTGCTTATGACCCACATTTACCGCATCTCATAAAAAACAGCTGAAGGTACTTTACCCTTAGTAAAGCCCCAAAACATCAATTAACCAAATATATAACCAATATGAATTCGAAATTTTACTTACGAGGTATATTCCTCATTGTATTTTCCTGTTTTCTGTTTTCAATTCCCGGATTCACTCAAACAAGAGTAAAAATACAAGGTGTGGTTAAGTCCGCAAGTGGAGAAACTCTACCTGGTGCATCTGTTACTGTCAAGGATTCAAAACAAGGAACAGTCACCGATAACAAGGGTGAGTTTACAATTAACGCCGAAATAGGAAAACTGCTACTCATTAACTACATGGGCTATAAACCACAAGCCTATGCGATAAAAAGTAATGCAACAGTAACTATAACCTTGCAGGAAACCGAAAACACAATGAATGAATTGGTGGTAATTGGTTACGGTACCCAAAAGAAGTCATCCGTTACCGGTGCAGTAAGCAAGCTAAAAAATGAAAATCTGGATGAAATTCCAACATCAAGACTAGACAATGCTTTAATTGGCAAAATTGCCGGTGTAACCATTCAAAACGTTAGTTCTGAAGTTGGTGCGGAACCTGTGGTAAGGGTCCGTGGTTTCAGTTCAATCAGTGCGAATTCTGATCCATTAGTAGTAGTTGATGGTTACCCTGTACCAGATGGTTTATCATTTGTAAATCCGCAGGATGTAGAATCGATTGAAGTATTAAAAGATGCTGCATCCGGCGCCATTTACGGTTCCAGAGCTGCAAATGGTGTTATCTTAATCACTACAAAAAGCGGTGTTTCAGATAAACCCAGGTATAACTTTAAATCGTACTATGGTTTTAAAAAGCCATGTACACTGAACCCGATCATGAGCATTACCGAATACACTAAAATGTTATTCAATGAGGCGGCATTAAGACAAAATGACCCAACCGTACCTGCTGCTAATAAAAATATCATTACAGGCCCTGAAAGAGCAGCTTATATCATTGAAGACCAAATTAGTGGCATTCCAACTGATTGGCAACAAGAGGCTTTGCAAGATGCTTCTATTGCCAATATCCAGTTAAGCATCTCTGGAGGTAAAAAAGATTTAAGATATTATATTTCTGCAAGTGGCCAAAAAGACCAGGCCATATTAAAATATAGTGATAACGAACGCTTAAATGTAAAAGCAAAAATTGATGGTGCATTAAGCAAAAAAGTAAACTTCAGTTTCAACTTCAATCCATCTTATATCAAAACACAAAGACCTGCAGTAAACTTTACCGATTACTTTAGATTCGGATCTTTCCTGCCGGTTTATCATAACGAATTTACGGCTGCCTATATACATCAAAATTCGCAATGGGCTAATATCCTTCCCGGAGATTTTGTTCAGGCACGCCATTTTAATGGTTTACAATATTCAGGAACTATGCCTGATGGAAGTATATGGAGCAGTACAGGACCAGTAGAGCCTTTTGCAACCAGTAACAATACCCCCCTTTCTATTGCAGCAAGAGAAAATGCTAATCAGCAGACTTATAGAATGCTGGGTGGTGGAGATATCAGTATTAAATTCCTTCCCAACTTAACCTTTAAAAGTTCCCTGGGTGGCTATTTCACTCAACAGGAGAATACGACCTTCACCAAGACTGGTGCTAGAAAAGATGGCGATATCAATCAAGCTGTTATCTATACTAAAAACTATATGGACCTTTTGTTTGAGAATACCTTAAACTACAATGTAACAAAGGGGAATCATAACCTGACTGGTTTACTCGGTTTTACAACTCAGCAAACCATGATTAAGGAATCCAATATGGTGGGCAGAAATTTCCCTACGGATGAATTCGAGACCCTTAACCAGGCTGCTCAAATAGATCAGGCTTTAACCAGAACACTGAAAGACCGGGTTGGATTGATTTCTTACTTAGGTCGTATTACTTACGATTATAAAAGTAAATATCTATTGGGATTGAGCTACCGTATGGATGGAAGTTCTTACTTCGATGTTGGAAAAAAGTACGGTTCCTTCCCTGCAATATCTGCTGGTTGGGGAATTGCTAAAGAGGATTTCATGAAGAATGTAACCTGGATAAGCAATATGAAACTTAGAGCCAGTTATGGGGCTACAGGGAACAACAAAATTCCTAGTTTTTCATTCCAAAATTTACTTTACCCAGGAAATTACTCCTTTGGGACTGGAAATGGAGATGTAAATCTTGGCCTTTCTCCAAATGCAGATGTACTAGCTAACCCAAATATTACCTGGGAACGTACTTTTGAATTCAATGCCGGTTTAGACCTGGGCTTTATGGATGACAGATTTGGTTTGACCCTGGAATACTACAATTCAATTACTGATAAACTATTATACAAAAGATCTACACAGTCCTTTAGCGGTTCTTTTGAATACTTCGACAACTCCGGAAAGATAAAAAACCAAGGTGTAGAAATAGAATTGACATCCCACAACATTAAAAATAAAGCATTCCAGTGGACTACTGCTTTAAATTTTTCAGCCAACAGAAACAAATTGCTTGAATTAGGTGGAGAGCCTTTCCAATACAATTATGGTGAGCGAAACGAAGTTTATGCAGCTATTGTTGGGAAACCTGCTATTCAGTTCTTTGGCTATAAAACCAATGGTGTTTGGACATCACAAGCACAGATTGATGAGGCAAAAGCTGGCGGACAAACTTCTACCCTTGCTAAATACTTTGCACCGGGAGGTTTAAGGTTTGTAGACATGAATGGCGACAATATCATCGACATGAATGACAGAACCACTATTGGAGACCCTTTTCCTGATTTTACCTGGGGCATTAACAACTCTTTCAAATACAAAGGTTTTGACCTGAATATTTTGATACAAGGTGTACAGGGATTAAGTATCATTAATGGTGATGCAAACTACAATGAAACCAGAAGGTATAATGAGAACTTTACTAAAAACAGATGGGTAAGTGCGGCTAATCCGGGAGATGGTAAAACTCCATACTATACCAACGGTGAAAACTGGATGCTATCTGATTATGTAATTGAAGATGGTTCTTATGCCGCTATCAGAAACGTGATACTGGGCTATTCTTTACCAGCAGGGATTACAAAGAAAATTGGGGTAAAAGGAATCAGAGTATATGGATCAGCTGATAATGTGCTTTATCTGATGGGTAAGTCGTATCGCGGCATCAATCCAGAAGCCAGAGTACTTTCTTCATTATACTCTTCCCCACTAATAGACGGCTATCAGCGTGGTGCATTCCCTATCGCCCGTACTTATACATTTGGCATAGATGTTAATTTTTAATTATGAGACAGCTAAAATTTAATCAAATGAAAAGCTTCAGATACTTAGCCACAGGCTTATTGCTTAGTATAAGCATAACAGCTTGTAACAAGATCATCGATATAGATCCTATTTCAAATATTGGGGTTAATGCCTTTTATAGAAATTACGAAGAAACAAAGGCGGCACTTACCGGAAGTTACAACGGTATGCAAAAACCTTTGGAATATGAATGGATGTTAACTGATCTGAGAACTGATATCTCTAAACAAGGGGTAGCAAACAGTTCCACACCTATTAACTTCGAATTTAATGAGTTAGATATGTTCACTTTAAACTCGGCTCATGATAAAGTATATCAATATTGGATTTCTACCTATAAAAACATCAGATCAATCAATTATGTATTGAAAAGTCTGGGTGTTAGTTATACAGGCGGACAAACCACTGTTGGTGAAGGTACCGCAAAGATGTTTCCACAGCAAAAAAATCAGCTTGCCGGTGAGGCATTATTCTTGCGTGCATATCATTATTTCAACCTGGTAAGACTATACGGTGATGTTTTTCTTATTACCGAACCAGTAGATCCTGAACAGTCTAAAAAAATCACAAGGACTCCACTTGCAGAATGCTATCAGTTAATTGTTGCCGATTTGCTGGCGGCAAAAGATCTGCTTTCACAGTCTCCATATGTATCTACATCTAATGCAGAAGCCGGACGTGCTACTTCATGGGCAGCAAAAGCCTTGTTGGCAAAAGTTTATTTAACCACTAACCGTGCCTCAAGTGCATTGCCTCTTCTTGATGATGTAATCAGCAATAGCGGACATGGTATGTTACCTTCTTTCACTGATGTTTTTTCAATCAATAACGAGATGAACAAAGAGATCTTGTTCGCCGTTAGATTTAAAGCAGGCGGATTTGGTTTGGGTAACTTTATGGCAAACACTTTTGCTCCTTCATCCAGCGGATCTTTGATTGTGAATGGGGATGGTAATGGATATAATTTTCCTACTAATGATCTGGACCTAACCTATAAAACGCCAGCAACCGGATCAACAGATGCCAGAAAAAACGTTACCATGGGAAAATACAACAGCAAGTTGTATGTTAAGAAATTTTTGTCGCAGGTACTGGTAAAACTTGACGCTGAAAATGACTTTACTGTAATTCGCTTCTCCGATGTATTGTTAATGAAAGCGGAGGCATTAGGCTTCAGTTCAGCCAGCGTAAACCTGATCAATGATGTTAGATCAAGAGCAGGTGCAACGGATTATGTAAGTGGTGATTTCAATACTGGTTTTTATAAATACCCAACTGATGGAAGCGTCAATGAGATCAATACGGCAGATAAATTCTTAACCGCATTGTTAAACGAAAGAAAACTTGAATTTGCATTTGAGAACCAACGTTTCTTTGACCTGGTAAGAACCGGGCAAGCTATTACGCTAATAAAAAATCACTTTTCGGTAGAATTTGACTCACATTATAAGGCTTACAGACCTGCATTTACACTTGCAGAACTCCAGTCCCACTTAACTACAGAAAAACTGCTATTGCCAATTCCACAACGTGAACTGGATGCAAACGATCAAATAAAAATTGTTCAAAACCCAGGTTACTAAATGCTCATTATAAATTTTAAAGAGATGACAAATTTTTTAAAAACAGGGTTTTTTATGCTGGCTTTTGCAGCCACAATAGCCTCCTGCAAAAAAGAGAAACTTTCAGACATTGGAGAAGGCTCAATTAAGTCCGAAACTTATACTTTTAACAAGGCCACAAAAAGTTTTGATCTGGGAGATGAGGTGAAAAGTGAAATTGTTGCCAACAGCGGCATCAAAACAATTTATTCATACCTCATAAGGAATAATGCTACAGATTCTCTAATTTATATCACCACTGATATAAAAAACAACCCGACAAATTACACACTTACCATACCACTTGCTTCCTTTCCGGCAAACAATATGAGCCAGGTAAAAGGTGTAAAAATAATGGTAAAACAAGGTAATAACAGTTCTCTTGAAGGATTTATTCCTATTAAATTCTTCGATCCG
The DNA here is from genome assembly GCF_041645105.1 of Pedobacter sp. GTDB lineage: Bacteria > Bacteroidota > Bacteroidia > Sphingobacteriales > Sphingobacteriaceae > Pedobacter. Next base: position 253,090 of record NZ_JBAZQQ010000005.1, on the reverse strand, counting down.
GACCTACCTCAGTTTAACAGTTTCCCTACTCAAATTAATGCAGATCTTAGTGGAACAACTGCAATAACAGGTAACCTGACCTCAGACTATGGCATCAAACAGGTTGATATATTCGACGATTTTCAAACCGAGAACACCTATGTTCTAGCGCACAGCATTAACAACATAAACGGTGATAAACAATATGCATTGAACTATGCATATACCTACCGTAAAGCTGCCCAGCACATTAAAATACGGGTTACGGATATCTACAACCAGACCAATGAATTAATTATCAATATGCCTGTGGATGTTTCTGTTTTTAAACCAAAATTCATTGGTTTTGCAGCTAACATTACACCAATTACTACAGGAACTACACCACTAACCGGCAATATTACTTCTGTAACAGGTCTCAAGAAAATAGATATTTACGATGACCGTAATGGAGTCTATGAACTGGTTTCCACTTTAAGCAACCTGAATGGAGTTAAAACTTATGATGTAAGTACTACCTACTTATATAAAAAAAGAGCGTCAAACCTTAAACTCATTGCAGTGGATACAGAGGACCTTCAAACTGAGCTGACCATTCCTTTAAATGTCAATTATGGCAGTGTGGTTTACAGAGATGTATTCATGACCGCACAAACATTGGGGACTAACACCATTTTCCTTGAAAATGGAACTACGGCAGGCAACTGCAACCTGATAGCTAATGAAGCAAATATTCAGTTTGTATTTTTTGCTCCTACAGCGGGGCCAACCTTATACAACCCATTTAGTGGTATAACAGGAACCTTCCCCGCAAATATGAAATGTAATGGAACGGGATGGGCAATTGCGGATCAAGCTGCATTAAAAGACACCAAATTCAGGGTCTTGATCAATGGAGCAAGTAGCGGACAAACTGATGTTTATAATCTGGTAGCCGCAAATGAAATAGACGATTTAAGTGATGCATTCTTTACTTCCAGAACATTGTCGGCTCCATCAAGCAGTGGCCCCAGATACGAAGCATCAGCAGCACCTTCGGCATCGTTGTTTAATCTGACCACAGCAAAAATCATTTACCTGCGGATTACAAACCGTACTACCACTGCGTATAAAAATGCCATTATGGTAATAAAAGAAGTGAATTCAAATGCTGGTAATTCGACCATGAAATTCGATATATATATCCAGAAATAATTTATGATCATATGCTAAAGACCATATTATTTGTATCCTTATTACACATTAGCTTTTTATCGATGGCCGAAACCGTCATTGTAGAAAATCCAGCAGCATTGAAAGCTACTATAAGCAAAGCTAAACCAGGTACCATCCTTCTCTTGAAGGATGGTACCTGGAACAATGCAGCCATACAATTACAAGGTAATGGAACCGCAAAAGCGCCCATTACCATTAGTCCGCAAACACCTGGAGGAGTAACCTTTACAGGCCAGTCTTACATGCAGATTGCTGGTGAACATCTGATCATCAAAGGATTTCATTTTAAAAATGGCTATAGCCCGAGAAGGGAAGTAATTTCTTTCCGTGTCAACAATGATAAACTGGCAAACAACTGCAGACTAACCGAAATTGTTATAGAGGATTATAGTCAGCCTCAACGTTTCAAATCTGATGTATGGATCACTTTATATGGAAAAAACAACCGCATTGATCACTCAACTTTAGTAAACAAACTGAATTCGGGCCCATTCATTATTGCCGAACTCGATGATGAACGAAGCCAGGAAAATAACCACAGCATTGATCATAACTATTTTAAAGGCAGACAACGTTTTGGATCAAATGGCGGAGAAACAATTCGTATTGGCGTTTCCAGATACTCATTAACCGCCTCCCGCACAAATATTGTAAAAAATTATTTTGAACGTTGCAACGGTGAAGTGGAGATTGTCTCTATTAAATCGGGAGAAAACAACGTGAGCTTTAATACTTTCTTTGAATGTGAAGGAGGTCTGGTTTTAAGACATGGTTCCGGAAACATTGTTGAAGGAAACTTTTTTATAGGCAATAACAAACCTTTTACAGGTGGTGTCAGAGTCATTAACCCCCGTCAGCGTGTAGTTAATAATGTTTTCTATCAATTACAGGGTGAAAACTTCAGAGCTGCACTAGCGGTATTAAATGGTGTACCAAACTCACTGATCAATAGATACTATCAGGTTAAAGATGCCTTAATTGAGAAAAATACATTTATCAATAGCGGCAGCATTTTATTTGGCGCCGGGAAAGATGCAGAGCGGACACTCGGACCTGAAAATGTATCTTTTAAACAGAACCTTATTCTGATTCAAAAGGAAGATATATATACAGATCTGAACAAGGATAACGGGATCATATTTTCAGACAATGTCCTGGATGAAAGCTTTAAGGGAAAAACACCTTCAGGATTTAAAAAGGTAAAAATTAAATTTACACGAGTGAAAGGCTTCGAACTTCCTTACGACAGCCAATATGGTGCAGATCTCAAAAAGCTCCCCTTAATACAAAAAGAAGAAACCGGAGCACAATGGTATAAACCATCTGTAACAGTACCATCCAGAAAATCAAAAAGTTTTAGCGTAAGTACCGCACAAATCGCAAACATTTCAAGTATTATCAATAATGCCATACCTGGAGATACCATCATTTTATCAGAAGCAGGACTTTATAAAATGAATGCCGAAATAAAAGTCAATAAACCGCTGATCATTATGGCGGCCAAAAACTTAAGCAGCAGACCAACTTTTGTAAATGCATCTTTTAAATCTTTACCAGCCTTTATCAGCATAGAAAATGGTGGAGATCTTTCCATCAAAGGAATTGCTTTTAGAGGCACTTACGAAAGTTTTTCCGCAACCGATGCTGGTATCAGATCAACTGACCAACCTATGAACAGGCCTTATCACCTAACCATAGATGATTGCGAATTTTACGATTATAATGAAAGTAGCAACAGTGGCTTCAAAGCTTCAAAAGGAACTTTTGCTGATAGCCTGGTTGTACTTAACTCAATTTTCCATCATATGTCGGGTACTGGTATCGACTTATCTTCAGAAAAAGATGATAAAGGCATGTACAATGCAGAATACACTTTAATCAAAAATTGCACCTTTACCAATTTGCTAAGTAGTGCCATCAATATTTACCGTGGAGGGAATGATGAAAGTACTCTAGGCCCTTTTGTAACGATTGACCATTGTACATTTAATGAAGTTGAAAACCGTGAACAAGGAACTGTGGTACGATTGATAGGTGCACAACACGCTTCAATTACCAATAGTAATTTTTCTTATAGCGGACAAGGTGGAAGATCGATCCAGTTCCAGGAATACCGCTGGGATAATATCCTGGTTAATCATTGTAATTTTTATGAATCTGGAAAAATTGAATCCTTTTATAATAAAGCTGCAGGCAGTCATATTTACCATATTAAACCACCTTATATAGCAGCCGAAAAACTTAATTATCAATGGCAAGGAAAGACACCTGCCACAAGCGATCAGCTGCCAATAGGTGTAACTAAGTAATAGCATAAAAGATATGATAAATTTAATCAGAAAAATTTCCTCAGCAGTCCTAACAATCGGGATAATATGTTTTCTTTCTTCAGAGATTTTAGCCCAGGAAACTCAAAAACTACCTGCTCAGGTTCTGGATCTTAGCAATTGGAAAATTAATGTTCCAGAAGGAATTAAGACGCCTGGCTTTTCTGACGAACACAGACAACCATACCTGAACACATACAGTGATAAAAAATGGTTCTATGTAAACAAAACCGGAGATGCCGTAGTTTTTAATGCCACAACCGGGGGCGTAACAACAAAAGGTTCGGGATATCCACGTTCTGAACTCAGAGAAATGACAGATAATGGAAAAAGGAATGCTTCCTGGTCTTCCTCTGAAGGTACACACACCCTCTTTATCGATCAAAGCATTATTCATTTACCTGTTGTTAAACCACATATTGTAGTCGGCCAGATTCATGATGCTGACGATGATGTTATTGTTTTCAGATTAGAAAAGAATAAGTTATTTATAAAAATAGACGAGGAAACCGGGCCAGTACTAGACAATAATTATCAACTGGGAACCCGATTTAATGTAATGTTTAAAGTAAAAAACAACCAAACCGAATGTTACTATAATGGCAAGCTAAAGTTCACTTATACTAAAGCTTTTACAGGCGCCTACTTTAAAGCAGGTGCTTATGTACAATCTTCTTGTCAGGGACGAAGAAAAGTTGAGGGAGAAGCATGCGATGCCTATGGAGCGGTCGAGATTTATAAAGTTTGGGTAAAACATGAACCTTAGATGGTTCCTTTTTTTTAAAGAGTAATTGTAATTGAATACATCAGAACAATAATAATTTTAAGTGCTATAATCAAGAATTTTTTCGAGTAGTTCGATTTCTGTAAAAGGTTTAATGATATAGTCATTTAAACCCGCTGAAAGATACATTTCATGATCTTCCTCATTTACTTGTCCGGTAATGGCGATCAATGGAACGTTCATGTTTTTATTATTGATATTTGATCTGATACGTTTTGCAAATTCAATCCCATCCATTCCTGGCATCTGAATATCCGTTAGCACCAAATTATACCTGTTTTTCTCCATCAACAAAAGTGCTTCTTCAGCACTTGTAGTAGAGTCAAATTGGATACCATGCTTCTTAAAGTGCATCTTCATCACCAATAAATTCATCTCTGAATCATCTACAGTCAAAATATGGATATCTTTAAAACGATCACTATTGATAATCCTCTCCTTATGGTCATCGAGATTCTCTTCAGCAATAGTTGCCATTTTATAAGGTAATTCTACCTTAAAAGTTGTTCCTTTACCCAGAACACTCTCTACGGAGATTTTACCCATATGCAAGTCAACCAATCTCTTACAGATCGTTAAACCCAGTCCTGATCCAATCTGCCAGTCCTGCCGTTTAGAATCGATCACCTGAGAAAATTCATTAAAAACAAGGGGAATATTAGCGGGAGCAATTCCTATTCCTGTATCTTTTACCTTAACAATCAATTGTACATGCTGCTCATCATTCTTTTTTAATTCAACAATGATACTCACCTTTCCTTTATCTGTAAACTTTATAGCATTGGCTGTAAGATTAGTAATGATTTGTTTTAAACGATAAGGATCTCCATCCAATAATAAATCAGGTGTATTTTCTTGTATCAGCTCAAGTTCCAGCTTCTTCTGTTCTGCCAAAACCCTGGTTGTGTCGGCTACCTCTTTCAAAATTCGTTTATAACGAAAAGCTGTTTTGGCCAGCGTCAATTTTTTGGCTTCCAGCCTAGAAAAATCAAGCACCTCATTTACAGCTGATAATAGCATTGAGGAAGAAGTATCCAGTAATTTTGACATAGGAAGCTGGTCTTCATTTAAGCGTGTCGATCTTAGTTGCTCAGAAACACCAAGAATGGCATTTAATGGAGTACGCATTTCATGGCTGATATTTGTAAAGAAACGCAATTTACTGGCCACCTGCTCAGCAGCTAGTTTATTCGCTTTGATCGTATTACTATACGCCCTGAACAATTTATATAAAAGAATGATAATAATCAGGTAAGAGAAAAGACTGATTACAAAATTTAATTTACCAGACCAATCTATATTATCTAATGAAAGTTTCGCTTTATTCTTAAGTTCAGCCTTTCTTGCTGCTACATTTAAAGCTACGCTACTTTTATACTCTTTGAAAAGTAACTTTATATTTTCAAATATCCGTTCATTTAAAGACAGAATCTGCTGCTCTTTGTCGGTTAACCGGGCATGATTCATTTTTTGATTATCCAGCAGGCCCTTATAATATTCACCAATCTTCTGTAGCTGTCTCTTATTATATGCCTGTACTCCATTATCTAAAGGCTCATAGGTAGTTTCCGTCTTTCTGAGTCTGGATGTATCAACAGGATCTTTTTCATTTAAAATAGCGCTCTTAATTCGCTGGAAGAACTTCTTCTTTTTAACCTCCGGTTCAGTCTTAATTTCTTCAACCTGAACAACTTTCTTTAAAGTAGCCTTTGGGATAGGTTCAGGTAATATACTGTTACTGATCTTATTTACATCGAGTTGTAAATTGATATTAGTAATAGAATCTGCAAGTTGCTTAATCCCTGCATATAGTGACATTTGTCTACGTTTACTCGCCAGATCACCTACTATACTACCAGAGATATCCTTATTACCATTGACAGATAAACTGGCCATTAAGTTGGTAATAGTTTTTATCTCCTCTGTGTATTTTGTAAAATACTCCGGATTCCACAAAGAAGTGTACATCCTGAAATTATTCTCGGCTACTTGTAAACTTAAGGTGATTGAATCAAGTGTAGATATTTGCCTGTTATTTACTTCCAGCTCGCCAAAAGTGCCTATTAATGCAATCTTTTCAGATCGCTGAATAATAGAGTTGCGAAACAAAAGCGTTATAAAGACAATTATAATTCCAAATATTACCAGAAAAGAACGTTGTTTTTTTTTCATTCAATTTGTACTTATAACTAGAGCGTTTTTAAAAATCTAACCAATTGCAAATGCCAATAAGCATGCCAAACAAATATCAGAAAAACATTTTAACATTAATTTAACGAAAAATAATTAATAACGACAAATGCAGACTCATCTCATCGTTTAGAGATAGATATCTTTCATCTTAACGCATTTCAGTATCTACCTAATTAACATACAATTAGTGTTTCCAGTGCACAGAGCAACTATTTAAGAATAAATAGAAAATGAGTAGTAAATTAATTTGTTTTAAAACATCAAAAACAATTATATTGCATTGTTGTTTTTATTTCAACATTATAATAACCTCCTACACTTAAATTTTAAATTAACATTGCAATGCCAGAAGGAACAGTAAAATTTTTTAATGAGTCAAAAGGATTTGGATTTATCATACCAGAAAATGGTGAACCGGAAATATTTGTACACGTTACAGGCCTTATCGATAAGGTAAGAGAAAACGACCGCGTTACTTACGAGGTTGAAAATGGAAAAAAAGGATTAAATGCGACTAAGGTAAAACTTAGCTAGAACCAGCATCCTTATGTAAAAGCATCCATTAATTGGATGCTTTTTTTTTTGCTATTCTTAACTAAACAATACCTATATTTATAAGTAGGTAATAACAAATTCATGAAATATCACATTATCATACTTCTGTGTTTAATTACCTTATATTCCTGCTTAAAAAAGACGAATAAAGATGCTACACCCTCCGCACCGGATGTACCAGAAATTCCAGGTAAACCATCTGACATTCATTTTTCAGAATTTCTTGGGATAAATGCTTTCGAATGGGATTTTGTAGAGTCAAGTTCCCCTGGAATAATTAATGAATCAATGTTCGAACCCATTAAATCATTTTCAACGATACGTCATTATTTGGATTGGGAAAAAATTGAACCTAATGAAGGAAAATTCACTTTTAACCCTTCACATTCAGGAAGTTGGGATTACGACTTAATATATCAACGTATTCAAGATGCTGGGATGGAAGTAATTATTGACATCAAGACTTGTCCGCCATGGCTACTGAATACTTATCCCAGCGATGAAAGGGATGTAGAAAATGTTCCGGCACCATATGGATTAAACAGATCTGATCCTATTTCTTATATCAAGCAGGCAAAAGCTGCATTTCAACTAGCAGCCAGATATGGCAGGAATAAAAATATTGATCCATCATTGATGGTAGTCGACAAGACCATCCGATGGACAGGAGATGTATCGAATGTTATTAAGATAGGACTTGGAACAGTTAAGTATATTGAGTGTGACAATGAACGTGACAAATGGTGGAAAGGAAAAAAAGCACAGCAATCTCCAGAAGAATATGCTGCTAATATGTCAGCATTTTACGATGGTGACAAAGGCAAGCTAGGAAAAAATGTGGGCGTTAAAACTGCTGATCCCAATATGATGGTCGTATTAGGTGGCTTAGCAAATCCTGATCCTGATTTTGTAATCAAGATGATCGAATGGTGCAGAAAAAACAGAGGAACCAAGCCAGATGGCTCAGTTGATTTGTGTTTTGATATCATCAATTATCACTTTTACGCTAATGATGCGAGCACAAATGATGGTAAAGCATCAGTCGGCATCGCTCCTGAACTTTCTTTAAATGCTAAAATAGCCAAAGAGTTTATAAAAATGTCTAATAAATATGCGAATAACATGCCTGTATGGATTACAGAAACTGGTTATGACATTGGTCCGAAGACACCGCAGCGAGCAATTCCTATAGGCAATAAAAATTCACAGGTCACACAAGCTGATTGGAACTTACGTGCTGCATTTTTATATGCAAGAACCGGATTAAAAAAATGCGTATTCTATATGCTAGACGATGTAGATCTGAATAGTACAACGCAATATAATTCATCTGGTTTTGTAAATTCAGATCGTAGCAAAAGACCTGTTAGCGATTATTTCTTACAAACGAAGAAACTTATTGGCAATTACAATTATACTTCAACTATAAACGGAGATCCTATTGTAGATCTGTATAAGTTAGATAAAAAAGAGGTTTATGTGCTTACTATACCTGATCAAAAAGGGAGAACTGCCAAGTACGAACTTAATCTTGGTAATGCCAAACAAGCTATAATTCATACCCTACAAATTGGAAAAAATGAAATGCTGAGTACAACAGTAAATACGACAAATGGGAAGCTTGAGGTTGAAGTGACTGAGACTCCCATATTTGTTGAAAAGCTATAAAAAAGCAGCCCTTTCAGACTGCTTTTTTATTATTATCTATTAAAGGAAGTACAGTATATTATTTTACTGCACCTGGACATTGATTAACTTCAACCATCCTTCCGTAGTAATATCACCATTAACCGCCAAACGTATTCCGGGCTGGTTATCTTTAGTTGCATCAACAATAGCCACTGCCCATGTGTATGTCCCAGCTGGCACTCCTAATGCAGTTTTTAGCTCGTATTTTACGGGAGTGTTTTTTAACCAACCAGAAGGCTCACTATCTTTATCTATAAAAACTTTCTTTACACTGCCACTAGCATCCAACAGAGCAAAAGCAACTTTGTATTTAAAATTCCATTGCGGGATATTATTTGGAAAATAACCCCATCCCATATTTCTCCAACGGTGAGTAATGGTTATTTCAGTATTGCTATCTGCTGTTTCTGGCAAATAAACCTGATCTGGATAAAGACGATACCCCCCTTCGGAAATAAAACGTTGCACCAATGCGAAAGATTTAGTGAACCAGCTTTCCGTATCTCCCACACGAAAATCCATCATGTTTACAGCAGCTTCCAATGAAGCGTCAAATTCACCTTTTCTTACATCTTCGGGATGCCCTTCTCTGTATTTACCACTTGGATCTGTCCAATAACGATGTGTACCACTAGTAATCCAACCACCTTCCATTACTATCGGCCTTTTATGGTTCCACGCTTTAGCAAAAGCCTTTTCCCAACTCGTATAAAATTCAGTCATTCCGAAAGCATCTTGACGAAGACTATATCCTTTATTTATCATTTTAGTTAGTAATCTGTCCGAATTGGGATTGGCACTACCCCAGCTTACCGGATCTCCAACTACACGATGATAATTGATCAAAAGTGGAATCTTAGTAAAGGTCTTAACATAAAGATCAGAGATCCAGTCTATCACTTCCTCCTTGGCAACTTCAATATTTAAGCTGGGTACAGCTGGATTTTCATAAATTACATTATGCGCTTCACCCCATTTACCCAAGCCGTAAGCATCAATAAATGAAGTTTTCTTTGGATCATTAAAATCCTTTGCCAACTCTTCAATAAATTTAGCATAATGCTGTCTGAAAATTGGATCTTGTGGATAAGGAGTCCTTCTATTTGGGAAAGAAGGATTCTCAACATAGTATTTAGCCCCGGCGTCAAACACAAATTGAGGGGTATTCAGGCCCTGGTCACGTCCATCTACTACAATACGAAAAGCAATTGGCAAGCCTCGGCTTTCTGCTCCTTTGATCATTTTATAAAGAGCTGTACTCGGATTTCTCCAGGCATATACACCGTTCGAAGGATTGAATGTTGCCCAATTGGTACGAATGTAACAGGCCGAAGCATAATCTATCGCCTTTACTTTCTTACCTAAATCAGGCACATAATATTCAGTATCCCAATAAGACTCAATACCAGAGCCAGAGCCATACATTACCCATCCATTCATTGGATTACGAAAAGTAGAACTTCTGTTGTAATTAGGTTTTACCAATGTTCCCTCGGCTTGCTTCTTACCATCTTCAGCATTTTTTTTACAGGCAAAAACCAATAGACACAACACTGTTACCAATGTTTTTATGCCTGTTATTTTATAATTTATTTTTTTCATCTTAAGTAACCTTAAAGTTAATTTATACCCCATATCATTAGCTAAATCTTGTTTAGCGTTTTTCAGCGAGGATGGTCATATTTCTTAAATCAAACACCACAACATTAGTCGTTGCCGGAATTGTATAATAAGAATCTCGTTGGGCAGTGGTAGATCCTCCGGATAAAGAGGCAACTGTACCTAACACAAGAGAAAGTTCCTGTTTGGCTCCAGTGGCCGTAAGTGGACAGCTAAATGCATATGCCAGATTTTTGTTGTTATCATTTCCGCCATAGACAATGAATTTTGCCTTTCCTACTCTGCCACCAGTATACACCAGTATCTGAGGATCAGCTAAACTTACTTTACAGTCCATCTTTATTGGTGCTCCCCAACCATTAATTTCGCCGTGCATCCAAAGCTCTGCAACCGTCGTTGTCTGTGGTACAGAACCTTCTCCATTCCAATTCACAACTTTTGGCATAAGTACCTTAGCAGGCGAATAAATTGTAGTTGTGGCTTTTTGCATATTTACCACTACACGATATTCTCCAGCCGTTTCTATCTTCCATGAGAAGGCTGTTTCTCTCATTTTTATACCAACAGCAGTTCCATCATTTAATGCAGTACTTGCATCAGCAGAAGCAATGTAATTGGTTGCGCCATCGTATTCCACAGGAATTTCCAGGTTACCCGGCTGAAGATTTAACACATAAGCATATTGATTTAGATTTTCAAGTGTTTTGGGCATTTCAATTCTATTATTTCCCGGGACTGCACTTCCTCCTAAAAACACTTTATCAGCATCAAAAACTACTGTTCTGATAGGTGTTACATTTACTCTTATAGTTCGTACTTCTGGTGCTTCAAAAGTGGCACCACCTTCCCATTCAGCAACTACCCGAAACTCAAGTGTGAAGCTTTTATTAGCTGGTATACCCCATTTTTCATTTGCCCAATTCTGTATTTGTTCGGAAGTAAAGCTTTTGCTATACACACCATCATCTTCATAAGTCATGATTGCGGTTGATGAACCAAAGTTATTACCTACCAAATCTAGCCTGGTAGTATAAGAAACCATATGGTCATCTGATTGCGGTCTGGCTGGTGCCCATGTGAATGTGACAATGTCTTTAGCGAGATTGTTTTCGTCCAATGCAATATCTGCTGACGAAACCTTAAGTTCCATTTTTTCCTGAACTTTTGGTATGTCTTTAATTTCCTTTTTGCAGGCCGAAACACAAAGCACAAAGCACAAAGACAGTAAGGTTTTATATATATAGTTTATTCTTTCCATGATATTATTAAATCAAATCAATCATTTATTGTTTGTACCCAGGATTTTGAGGGAATGGTGCATCTCTATTTGCATCTATAATTGCCTGAGGAATTGGCCATAACATATGGTCTTCATTCACTTTGTCTTTTATGGCTGGATTATATGTTTTTACACGATCAACGTACTTTTTGGTACGTACCAGTGTAAATCTTCTGCTTTCCTCTCCCACTAACTCCCGGATACGTTCATCCAATAAGAAATCCATATCCATTTGAGCTGCTCCTATATCTCCGGCACCTGCTCTCCTACGCACTTCATTTACTGCATCAGCTGCTTTTTGTGGATTGCTTTGTCCCAGGTAAGCTTCTGCCAGCAATAAATAAGTTTCTGCCAAACGAAACTTCATACGGTCTTTATAACTACCTGTTAAACTTAAATTTTCAGGACGTCCATAAAAGAATTTAGTAATGGCAGGAAACAACGTTTTTGTAGTAAACCACGTTTGCTCAGTAATTGGAGCCTTCTTTCCATATAGAGAAGCATCTCCTGCATTGTTATAATACCAATCACGTTTAATATTATAGTTTGAATTACGAATATCACTTGCATTAAAAATACCCGCAACATTCCCTGAAGCATTGGTACGGTTTGTACCTAACCACCATCTCATTGGTACTAATTGTGCAATTCCACGACCGCCCAAAGTATCAGCTAAAACAAAACCACTGATCGACGAATAATTAGGTATCCATGCCCTACGCGTCCAATCGTCAGAGTTAGTACCACCTCCTACAGTATTAAATTGAAATTGTAAAACCCAAATACTTTCTCTATTTGCACTTTTCCTATTTTGATTATTTTCTAAAAACAGATCACTAAATACGTCACCAGCTTTGTCTTTATTTACACCAAACCTTGTTTTCATCAGGTTATAATAGCCACTATTAATTACAGCTAATGCAGCTTGTTCTGCAGCAGGATAATCGCCTTGTAACAAGTAAATTTCACTTAGTAAATGACTAGCGGCCCACTTCGTTAACTTTCCTTCTTTAAAACTTGCTACATCTGGATTTATTGGTAAATTTTCTACAGCAAATTTCAAATCATCTACCATATGAGCTATTACCTCTGCTTTAGGTGTACGTGTGAAATTCAGTTTAAAATCATATAGAATAGTTTCTACATATGGCACATCTCCGTAAAGATAAACCAGGGTACGATAAGCATATGCCCTGAAGAAACGTGCCTCAGCCTGGAAACGTGCTTTATCTGTCGGCAAATCCCAATTGGTATTTTTCTCTGAATAAACCAGCATTAAATTAGCTGAAGAGATTAAACTGAAGGCCCAATTCCAGTAAGTACCTACAAATCTTTCTGTGGGCGTAAGCGTTAAATTGGCAAATGCAGTTAATGATGCATCGCTATTAAATACATCTGCAATATCTGTGGCTGCCTGCAAAGATTCATATGGAGTAGCACCATTATGAATAAAAGCTCCACCTTCTCCATATGTGTTGTATTCTGAACGCGTAAGTGCATAGAGACCCGCACTACCCACTTCAAAGCCATATGTACTGGTGTAGGTATTGGTTGGCGCTAATTCCGTTTTTAACTCTTCATCCAAAAACTTTTTACAGCCACTGAATGAGACTAATATGATAAACGCGATGCTTATTGTTATGATATTTTTCATTTTCGTGTCGTATTAAATTAGAAGTTTACATTTAGGCCGAACATATAAGACCGTGCAGTTGGATAAGAGGCCATCCAGGTATTGTCGTAATTGAGCACTTGCCTGATGTTAGAGAATGTATGTAAATTGTTGACACTAGCATTTAGATCTACTCCGCCCACACCTATTTTCTTGGTAATGTTTTGCGGAATTCTATATCCGAAAGTGATGTTTTTAACTTGTACATAATTCACTTTTTTGTAGTAATCATGTCCAGCAGTGTTTAGATAGCCTGGAGAAACAATAGTAGCATTAGGGTTTTCTGGTGTCCAATAATTGGCACCATGTACATAATTGGTAATTCCAAAGGTCCATGCTCCCATATTTGCCATGTGATCTTGACGCCATACTCCAAAAACCCCGGTTACCAGTGCCGATGCATAAAAATTCTTATAGCTTAACCGATTGGCAAATGAGGCAGTGTAGCGTGGGTTTTTAGAGCCAATGATCTTTCTGTCACTAGTCGTAATCACTCCATCACCATTTACATCTTCTAATTTGGCAGCACCCGGAGCACCACCTGGTTGAACACTATAATTTTCTCCAGTTTGCCATATCCCAATCATGTTATAGTCAAAAAAGACTCTTAATGGTTTACCTATATACCAGTTATTACCGATATCATCAATTCCATCACCTCTTAGTTCTACAATCTTATCCCTATTTAAAGAAAAAACAGCTGTAGAGCTCCACTTGAAATCCTTTCCATCCAGGTTGATTGTATTTAAAGTTAACTCAATCCCCTTATTTTGGGTTTCACCAACATTATCCCAAATTTTACTATAACCATTCATAATGGGAACGGTACGAACCATCAACAAATCTTTTGTTCTGGCCTGATAGGCATCAATGGTACCACTTAGCCTATTTTTAAACAGCTGAAAATCTAAACCGATATTTGCCGAATAGGTCGTTTCCCATTTTAGGTTAGGATTCCCCACACCATCACTAGCCAGGTAAACCGTATTTACAGCTGTCCCATCATCCCCCCAAATGTATTTCACGTTCGAATATAGACGGTCTAACGATTGATATTCTCTAATAGCCTGGTTACCATTAGCACCATAAGAGGCACGTAGTTTTAACATATCTACCCATTTCAAATTATCTTTTATGAAACTTTCCTGACCAATATGCCAGGCAACGGCAGCAACTGGGAAAAATGCAAATTTATTATTTATTGCAAAAACTGAAGCACCATCTGTACGACTTGTTAATGTGAATAAATATTTACCTTTATAACCATAATTAATACGTCCCATATAAGATATCATCGAATTTTCAACTATACCAGAATTAACAATAACATTGCGTGCAGCAGTATGCATCATAAAATACTCCGTATCATCAGTTACAAAACCTTCTCCACTTTGAGAAGAACTTACATTCTGAGTTTTCTGCAGACTGAATAAGCCTGTGAAATCAATACGATGATCACCAAATTCCCGTTCGTATTTTAAAAGGTTTTCCCAGGTGTAATCGGTATAATTCGAATTGCTGATAGAAGCCTTACCTCCTACTAAACCTGCCTGCTCTCTACCATCAAAAGTATCACGTCCGTAATATGTTCCATTAAAACCGCTTCTATAATTATATCCAAAATTAGATCTTAAAGACAAGCCTTTAACCGGCAACAAGATATTTGCGTAACCAGAAAGGAAGAAATTACGATTAATTTTATCTTGAATAGCATTCACATTACGCATCGGGTTAACGATAAGAGAATATTCCATAGGCTCTGGAACATAATTACCAGTTTCATCCTTATAACTTCCGTATGGACTCTGTTTTATCGCATGTTCTATATTTGGAGTAATCCCACCATCGCTTCTTTGTGTATATTGCAAACCTACACCAATGGTTAACCATTTATTAAAGGTCTGATCAATATTTGTGCTCATATTCAGACGAGATAAACGAGAATTATAGACCACGCCATCCTGATCCAGAGCAGCAAGTGAAGCCATATACTTGGTACTTTCTGTACCTCCGGAAATACTTAACTGATGATCCATTGTCACCGCTCTTCTAAAGATATAATCTTGCCAGTTGTTTGTAATTCCGTTTACATAGTTTCTACGTTCGGTCACACTGATAATATCTCCTGCAACAGGATCTAACAAAGAGCCAGTATATCCTTGCCTTAACCTACCAATATCCTGCTGAAAACGGATGTATTCATTCGGCCCCATTACATCTATCTGTTGCATTGGTTCGGCAACACCTAGCTGTCCGCGGTAATCAACCTGGGCCCTGCCCAGCACCCCTCTTTTGGTTTGTATTAAAATAACACCGTTAGAGCCTCTTGATCCATAGATCGCTACAGCCGAAGCATCTTTTAAAACAGTTAGATTTTCAATGTTGTTAGGGTCAAGGTCGACAAGAGAACCACTAAAAGGGATTCCATCCAGGACAATAAGTGGTTTGTTGTTTGCCGATATTGAGTTCTCGCCACGGATAAGCAGACTTTGGTCTTGACCTGGTGCCGCATTACCAGTTGTAATACTGAACCCAGCAACCTGACCGACTAAACGGTCCATTAAATTAGGTGTAGAAACCATACTCAATTGTTCTTTCCCCACCACTGCTAGTCCTCCAGTCAGATCCTTCTTCTTAGCAGTTCCATATCCTATTACAACCACCTGATCCAACATCTTATCTCCAGCCATCTTGATATTGATAATTCCTGATGGATTAACTTTAACCTCCTGTGCGTCGAAACCTATATAAGAGAAAAGTAACGTAGCGGTTGATGGCGCTTCGATAATATAATTCCCATCTACATCAGTAGATGTTCCTTTTGCAGTTCCTTTAACAAGTACTGAAACTCCAACCAATCCAACTCCTTTATCATCGGTAACTTTTCCTTTAACTTTGGCTGGATCTGTTGTTTGTGAATAGCTGTAATTTGTTGCCAGCAGTAGTACCGCAACAACCAGTAGCCAGCTTTTGAGCTTAATGTGTAATTCTTTTATCATTTAGATTTATTTTGGTTAGGATTAAATTTTTACAATTTGTTTCTTCAGCCAGTAGGATTGAAGAAAATTTTTAGACTTCTATAATGAAGATGGATAATAGCGAAGGCTATCAATTGATTAGATTTCATACTTAGCTTGGTTTATTATAAATGGTTAGAACAAAACTATACACATCCACCATCCAGAGGGTTCGTTTTTGTACGAAAATGGTTTGGTTTTGTACATATGAGGATACAAATGCTTTTTTTAGCAAGAAAAACACATCACACCAATATCTAATTTGTAATAGTTTTTACATTGTCAACCACCACAGAATCACTTTGCAAAATATCTATAGCTGCTCCTTCTCCGATATAGAAAATATCCCTGAAACTTGCATCTGATATCCCTTTAGCTTTTACTGGCTGATGACTAATGACATTTTGAACAAATAGCCCTTTAATATGACCAGCATATTCTACAACCAACCCCTGTTTAGATAAGGCATTGATTACCATATTTTCAATAAAAACATTATTTATTTTAAGTTTACCAACTGGCATTATACGGATGGCCCGGTGCGAAATAGAATAGAAATCCTGCCAGTTCTGGAGATAAATATTTGAAATATTATCTCTATCTCCTGCATAAATTGAACCACTCACAACATTTACATTTTCCTCTCCGGCTCCAATACCAGTATCAGTTAAGCCAATATTGATAAAATCGTCGCCGCTTTTACCTTTACAATTTGCAATAATGATGTTCTTACAGCCAAACCTAACACCAAGCCCATCTTGGTTCAACACTTGTTTTTCTGCTCCTGCAACATTGATGGTTTGTCTCACATTGAAAGTCATATCTTTAACTGTTCCGTTTGTACAACGCTCTAAAACTAAACCATGAGCATGATAATCCTTTAGCACAATGCCACTGATTTCAAATGCATCTACATGAGCTAATATAATAGCGTGGTTACGCCATCCTCCTTTTTGGTTTTCGACCGACTTACCCGCATCACTTCCGTAGGATTGTCCGTAACCTTTCGGATTTATAGATAAAGTTTTGTTATGATCTCCTGTAGATCGAGGATTATTGGCTCCTTCCAAAAGGACATTTCCTTTCCCTATTATTTTAATGTTTTTTAACAATGCAATTTCCGTTATCCCCAATCCCGCGTTTGCTGATCGAATGAAATTATCCCTACACTTATCTGATAATTTGATTTTACAGTTATTTAGTTCCAGTTCAAAATCTCCAGGTAACAGAATAGCCTGATCTATCAGCCAAACATTTGTTTTTTCTATGGCATCATATCTCGGAATAACTACTTTCCCTTTACTATTTTTGGCGTCGTTAATTGCCCTTTGAATACGCTCTGATTGGCTTCCAGTAGCATACATATTGGGGCTGAGATAGGTTTCATCTGTATTTTTGATTTTATCTACAGCTACTGAACTGAAACTTTGAATACATATGCAGAGCATTAAAAATGCTTTTTGGAAAATCGCCATAACTATAAATTTGTATTGATTATACATTCTAACGGTAAGGATACTTGTTTTTTCTATTATTTTAATGAGTATTTACAACCTTTTCTTCAACCTGGTTAAAGCTTCGAGATAGTAATAGTCAGCATAAGTCAGGGGCACATCTACCTCCGACTTCAATGGATATGCACCTGTACTGTGTTTCAATATAAAAGCCCCATTTTCACCTAATTTTGAGGTATATTCTTCTGATGCAAGTGTTCTTATCTGTGTTTCAACTACCTGCATATACTTCTTTTTCGATTGAGCATCTACAAAATCGCTAAGTTCAGTTAAAGCAGAAGCCATCAAAGCAGCGGCAGAAGCATCACGTGGTGTATTGGGTATCTGTGGAGCATCATAATCCCAGTAAGGGATAAAATCTTTGGGCATACGCGGATGATTAATTAAAAAATCAGCGATATGCATTGCCTGGGCCAAATATCGCTTATCTTTTGTTTCTCTATACAGATAAGTGTAACCATATAGGCCCCAAGCTTGCCCACGACTCCAGGCAGAATCATCTGAAGTACCTTGGTGCGTTTGCTTCTTGTGCGGCACTCCAGTTTTCCGGTCGTAAGAAACAACATGATAAGAACTATAATCCGGACGAAAGTGGTGCTGCATTGTTTTATCTGCATGAGAAATTGCAATTTTTCTAAAGCTTTCATCTTTGGAATAATCAGCAGCCCAAAGCATTAATTCAAGGTTCATGAGGTTATCGATAATTACAGGATATTGCCAAACCTCCGTGTTATGGTCCCAAGAACGGATCAATCCAACCTTTGGATCAAAACGGGTAGCCAAGGACTTAGCACCGGTTAATAACACCTCTTTATAGCGTTCCTCCCCAGTAATGCGTAAACCATTCCCGAAACTACAATAGAGCATAAACCCTACATCGTGATTGTCTGTTGTGTATTTCTCTCGCTCTACCCTATCGGTATACAGCTTAGCATATTTCAGTACATCTTGATTTTGGCTATGTTCAAAAATATACCAGAGTGAGCCCGGAAAAAAACCACTGCACCACCATCTTGAATCTGATGAAACATCTTTACCATTTTCAAAAGACTTAGGGAGTGTACCCTGCTGGTCTTCATACTTTTTTGCCATAATTAAGCTTTGCTGTTCTGCAAAATCAAAGGCATCATTTACTACTTTTTTAAGGGGTTGGGCATTTATTCGCCCAGTCTGAATTAATGCCACAAAAAATAGCAATGCGAAAAACTTTCTAGTTTTGTTCATACACTCGTTCGGTTTAATATTGGTATTTCCAAAACTAATATAAACAAGAACCTAGAAGGGTTCGTTTTTGTACGGAAATGGTTCGCTTTCGTACATTAAACAAATATTTGACTATTTCTTAGCAGTAGCAACAGGAGATTTCTTCTTAAACTCCGAAGGACTTAATTCGAATTGTTTTTTGAAACAAACACTGAAATACTTTGCATTATTAAATCCAGTTTGATAAGCTACTTCTGCAACATTGAGGTCTGATTTTTCCAACAAATAAGCACTTCTTTTCAATCGGATATTTAAAATAAACTCCTTGATAGACATACCTACAATATCATGGATTTTCTGATAAAGGATTGTCCGGCCAACATTCATATCAGAAACGAAATCTTCCACCGAATAGTTGGCGTTGGCTATATTTTCTTCTATCACCTTCATTGCTTTTATCAGAAGCTCTTCATCCATTGAAGTGATGGTCACGTTAGAAGGATCTACCTGGATACGTTTACTATATTTTTCCTTTAGCTCCTTTTGATTTTTCAATATGGTTTCCGTTTGTTGCAACAGGTAATCTACATCAAAAGGTTTATCAATAAATACACTTGCGCCATATTCTAAAGCCTTAATCTTACTCTGATTATCTTCTACATTACCGGAAATCATGATAATTGGAATATGACTGGTTTTAAAATTTTGTCTCAAACTACGACAAAGCTCAAGGCCATTGCGATTTGGCATAACCAAATCTGTAATAATCAATTGTGGATAAATTTTTTCAGCTTTAATCAGGCCTTCCATCCCGTCCCTTGCCGTGTAAACATTGTATTTTTCAGACAATCGTTGTTCTAAATAAGCACGCATTGCAGGATCATCTTCAATTAAGAGCAGGCTATCCGTTCTACTGGCATAAGTTGTTGAATTTTCTGGTTCTGTATTACCCAGCATAATATCATCGATTTCAGAAATCGTATAATCGTAAACATTCCACTGCATATCTCCGGAACCCGCTTGTCTCTTCAGCGGCAGCATAATAGTGAAGGAAATTTTGTCAATCTTATTCACCATCCAAATCTTCCCTCCCAGTACATCTACCAGTTCTTTTACAATGGCCAATCCAAGTCCGGAGCTTTCTTCAAATGTAGGTCTGTGCGATGATAAGCGGTTAAACGAAGTAAATAGCGTAGCAATCTCCTCTTCTGAAAAACCATCTCCACTATTTAAAACTTCTATAGAGACATATTCATTTTCCTCGCTCAATTCGGGAGACAATCGTTCCTTTTCCTCATCAGTAGAATTATAAATACGTACACCAACATATCCTTTATTTGGTGTATATTTTAATGCATTTGAGAAGAGATTAGTTAAAATCTTCTCTATAATATCATAATCAAAAGCTACGTACAAATTGTCTTTATGTGCAGATATATTTGTTTCAATTTCCTTCTTATTGGCATATAATTCAAACAGTCCAAAAACATCTCTTACAAAGTTGATAAAATCTCCAATTTGCGGGTTGAGCGTAATCTTCTGACTTTCAATTTCCCGGAAGCGCAGCAGTTGGCTGATCATCCGCTGTATCCTATTTACATTCTTTTCTATAAGCCCCATGTATCCAATTGTCTGATCA
This sequence comes from Pedobacter sp., assembly GCF_041645105.1. Lineage (GTDB taxonomy): Bacteria > Bacteroidota > Bacteroidia > Sphingobacteriales > Sphingobacteriaceae > Pedobacter. The sequence continues at coordinate 232,404 of NZ_JBAZQQ010000005.1, read as the reverse complement.
TTTGGAGCCAGTGTTTCTTTTAATTGTTTAAGCGGCTGAAGCACCAGAGTTAATGGAGTTTTCAGGTCATGGGAAATATTGGTAAAGAAATCAGTTCGAGCTTGATTCAACTCCCGCATATTTTTTTCTTTTAAAGCCTCTAAAGCCAATCTTTCTTTGAATACCTTTTTATTGGTGTAGTACCGTGTAATGAAAAAAAGTAAAGCAAAAGCAATTGCTCCATAAAAACAATAAGCCCACCAGGACAAAAAGAACGGCGGATCTACATGTATATAAAGTCTCGATATTTTATCTCCCCATAAGCCATCGTTATTAGATCCCTTTATTTCAAAAGTATAATCGCCACTAGGCAAATTAAGGAACTGTACAGATTTTTGTTTGGTATTGATGATTTGCCACTTTTCGCTGAGTCCTATCATGCGATAAGCGAATTGGTTTTTATCAGCAGATAAATAACTATTCGCTGAAAACCTGATTTCTACATTAGATTCTTTGCTTGAAAGTTTAATTCTGTCATCTTTATGATTGGATAAACTGGAGATATCTTTAGCTAATGGAGAATTTTTAGAATTGGCATTAAGTTCTATATTATTGACAAAAAAACCTGTAAAAAAAACCTCAGGCTTTTGAGGATTTTTATTCAGATAGGAGGGATCGAAAAGTACGAAGCCACTTGTTCCACCAAATAACATTTCACCTTTAGAAGTTTTATATGCTGCACGTATATAAAATGATCCGCAGCTATTCTCCCGATAAAATCTCGCCTTTTCAAATCTTTGTGCTTTCCAATCAAAATAGTATAAACCATCACTTGTACTCATCCAAATATTTTTAGAAGCATTATCTTCTAATATGCCGAATACCATTTTTGCCGGAAAACCATTGCTGTTACTGTAATTTACATAAGTTCCATCAGCTTTTAAGACATTTACACCTTTGCCTGATGTACCCAACCATAAATCGCCATTTGAAGATTTATAATAGCTATACAAATGATTAGCCGAATAAGATGCATTTTTAACCAGATAATGCTTAAGTACTTTTAGCGAATTTCGATCTACAATAAACAAACCCTGGTGGGTAATTAAACGGAGATTATTTTGCCTGTCAATATCAACCGCCTCTACTTCCAAACTTATTTTTTTATTATCTGCTCCTACTACCTTCACCATTTCTATGGAGCCTTGCCCATTTCTTTTATAAAAAAATGGTCGATCTGGGTCCGTCATCCACCAGGAACCATCACTGTCCTTCACAAAATCGTAAACGGTAAGTAACTGCTTACTTTCCGGAGAAATAAAACCAAGGTCACCGAATCTCTTTCGGTCCATATCATACGATGTAATACCACCGCCAAAAGCCGAAATAAATAAGCGCCTATTCTCCTGGTCAAACCTCAGGCGCTTAATCATATTTGAATTTGGGGAATTGCCCTCCGACTTCATAAAATGACTGAAAGAATCATTTTTTCTATTCCAATAATTCAGGCCACCACCTTCAGTTCCAATCCATATATTGCCCAAATGATCCTCCTGAAAACTGCTAACAATTGGATGATTGAGTCCACCAAGACTAGGATTGAAATAACGTACCCTTGAGTCATAGAGCGAACAATAAGCAACCTTACCACCGTAAGTACCTATCCATGCACCTTGATCTGGATCAGCATAAATTGTCCAAATCGAATTATTCGGTAAAGAAAAGGCATCATTTAGGTTCATTCGCAAGAAACTGCTGCCCTCAACTGCCGGATCATAGAGAAAAAGGCCAGCTTGCGTTGCCACCCATATCACCCCTGTTTGGTCAATATAGAGCTTTTTAGAAAGTACAGATCGATTTCCAGCAACCTCAATCGGAATATGACGCTTAACTGTTCCTGTTTCATCAGTTACGTAAATACCACCTTTTTGCGTTAAGATATAATATAATCCTTTGTATACTAAAGCATCATTTACAGAACTTACAGTTCCTCCGAAATTCGAAAACGGAACTAATCTGTGCTTAGCAATTTCTACTTTATGCAGCATCGCATCCTGAGAGATATAAATGCTCCCATTTAAACTGATCAGGTTATTGAAATTTTTATTTTTGGGCAACACCAATCCCTGCAGTTCCTTACTTTCCTGATCGTAAAGCATAACACGATCTTCAGAAAGTATGTATAGCTTACCATCATTATTCAAACAGACAGAGCGTATCTTTCCTGGTACAACCACATTAAAGGAAAATTTCTCATAGTCAAATTTCAATAAGCCATGTCCAGTTCCCAGGAATAGGTTTCCTTTTTTATCTCTAACTAAAGAACCATACCCCCATTTTAATTTGGGTTTAATAGCAAAAACAATATCATTTAATTGATAGAAGTTATTGCCATCGTACATGAACAATGCATCAGGCCCTGTATACCATATTCTTCCCAGGCTATCTTTTGCAATACTTTGTATTCCGCCGTAGTAAGAAGTTTCGGGCATTAAATGAAACCTGTACTTCGATATATCAATTGCAAAGACACCTTGTAAAAGAAAAACTATAAAGAAAGCAACCAGACTGTATTTTTTCATTTAGCCCTCAATCTACAACTTCTATTTTAATTTTATTATTATCAACTTATTTAATGCTGTCATAATATTCCTTCATCATGTACCAGGCTTTTTTCCTGTATCCTTGATCAGAGACCAATCCTTTACGGTTCCAACCTTCTTGATGAGTTGGGTGAAAGCGGAATGGAGAGCGAAAATCGAACAATATCCATGGTGAAGTTCCCCTCAGATTTGGAATATGTTTAAACATTTCCAGGTTGTCCTTGTATAATGTAGCTTGATAATCCTCACTCCATGAACTCACTACATCAGCATCTCCGGTTTTACCATAAAGTGCCTCGGCACCAAATTCAGAAACAATTAAAGGCTTCCCCTTTGCCACATCCCAGGTAGCTTTATCTGGTGATATTGGCCAGGGATGATACCATCCCATATACTTGTTAATTGCTATAACATCCAATTCTTTAATAAATGGATCATCCATGACAAATACATGCCTGTCGCGGTTAAAACGCACTAAATCAAAAGCCGCTATAATTAGCCTGGTAGTGTCTACCGACTTACATTTTTCTATCAGATATTTAAGAAATATATTTCGTGACTTGGAGGGTTGCGTTTCGTTAGCTACACCCCAAAATGTTAATGCACATCGATTTTTATCACGCATCACCATTTCAGTTATCATCTTACCTGCTTTTTCCTTAGTTGCTTCATTTTCGAAATCTATGCCTTGCCATATTGGAATCTCCTCCCATAGTAGAAAGCCCATTTTTTCCGCCATTCTTACGATATATTCATTCTGCGGATAATGCGCCAATCGAATCGTGTTACATCCCAAAGCCTTAGCTTCAGACAACAACATTACAGCATCCGCTTGTGAAAAGGCTCTCCCTTTACGTTGTGGTATTTCCTCGTGAAAAGATATTGATTTCAAAAATATGGGTTTGTCATTCAGAAAAATATCTTCGCCCTTTACCCAAACATTACGGAAACCAATCTCTTCCTCTACCTTATCTTTTTCTGTAGAAACTTTAACGCTATATTGCTTAGGAGACGCAGGTGACCAACGCTGTAGATTTTTAACAATAAATGAAGCTTTAACTTCACCATTCGAATTTGTTTTAAGCGTTTGTTTGAGTTTCAATTCAGGTATTTCTATAGTTACAGACATATCAACTGATTTTTCGGAAAGTTTCACCGTCGCATCTATTTTATCTGCTTTATGTTTATCCAATTGGATAAAGTAATCTTCTATAAAAACATCTGGTGTATTTACTAAAAACACATCCCGTGTAATACCGCCGTAGTTCCACCAATCAAATGCCATTGCCGGAATCGCATCAACCGTACGTGTGTTGTTTACTTCTACCGCCAGAAAATTGTCTTTTTCTTTTACAACATTGGTTACTTCTATTTGAAATGGTGTAAAGCCACCTTCATGCTTTCCAATTTCCTTTCCGTTGAGATAGATTTTGCAACGATAGCTAACTGCTCCGAAATACAAGAAAAGACGTTTATCACTTTCTTTCACAACATCAAACCTGCGCGCATACCAAACCGTTCCTTCATAATATTTAAGTTCAGGCATTTGGCTGTTCCAATCTGATGGCACATTTAAACGATACCCATTCTCGAAAGAATATTCATAAAAGTCAGTTTTACCTTCAGGCTTTTTATTGAGATAGATTTCATTTTTCCTACCCTGATCATAAAGGTCAATAATAGCATCCCATTTACCATTTAGCGATTGCACATTCCGTCCGTAAACGTTAGTAATGGTTTGTTGGGCGGCTAAATCAGAAAAAGTTAATGTAAAGAGGATGGCAAATACGAGGTTTAATAATTTCATTTTTATGATTGTTACTTATTTATTTGATAGCTGTACATCACAAAGTCATTGATCTTAGGAAGTGTAACTTCAATAGCACCATTTTTACCAACTGTTGTATCAATAGCTTTTCCATTCCCTAAAACAGGTGTACATTTCACCGTAGTTCCCACAGGTAACCAGGTCTTTATAAATCCAGTTGCCTCAGGCGTATTTTCGCGATAAAAGATAAAATATCCTCTACTTCCGTTTACAGATTGAAAGCCAGTCCAGGATCTGCCAGAAGGCTCATCACCTATAGGAAGAATAGTTCCCAAATGAAAATCATGCTGGATCTTGCGGTAAGACTTGATCAGATCTTTAATTTTTAATGCTTCCTTAGGCAAACCGCTCCCTTCAAACCATGCCAATGGTTGCCCTGCCATAGTTGTTGCAAATAAATATTCGAAAGAATGATTATTCGGAGCGAAGATATCTTTCCCATACTTTTCAGTATTTCTCCACTTATTTAAAAACTCAATCTGAAGTTTTTCTGCCGGAACATACTTCGCTAATTGCCAGATGTTTCGCAGTGTCCAGTATGGATAATAATTCTGCCAATCTGAATAACGATTCTCCAGGAAAACATTGCCATACTCATTGAAAGTATAATATCCTGCCCTTCGGCCGGCTGTTGCATCCAGATTAAACACTACATTATTATTTGTCCTTTCCAGTACGCGATCAAATAGTTTCCTCAGGTTAATTTCTGATTGTTTAGTTGGAATGGCTAATCCATCAATCTTAAAAGTTCGGATACCATATTCCTCATACAAATTTACCAATGCCTGTACATCTTTCTCCCAGTCGGCATAGTCGTTCTGCACACTCGGATTAAACCAAAGACAAATCTCTATGCCCAGTTCTTTGCCTCTTTTTACAATTGGATGCAAGCCATTTGGATATTTTATCGGATCTGGTTTCCAGTAATTGGGATTATCCCAGATATTTTTAAACGAACCTTTGGCTAAGGCAGAGTTTGGACTTTTCCCGATCTGCCAACCATCATCTATCTGAAAATGCGAAATACCCAATTGTGCTGCTTTTTCTACTTCCAGTAAACTGAATTTCTCATTTATTTTCGAATCCTGGCTTCGATCGCCCCAGGTATTCATCATCACCATCTCATCACGTTGCGGCAATAATTTCCTGATATTTTTCTGATAACTACGTAAAGCAGTTAGCTGTTGAAATTCGGAACCGCTATAAACACCAATGACTACACTATAGGCTTTAGTCCATTCATTTGCCTTGATATCTTTAGCTGTCAACCCTAATCCAGCAGTCGAAAAATGGCCGAAATCAGTAGTGAAATCATAACCGTTATATGCCAATTGCACACTAGATGTTGGCGCTTCTTTTAAAAAGAAAAACCCTTTATTGTTTTCCATATTGTGTGCCAACAGCAAATTACCCCTATGGGAAGTCTTACGGTAAGGGATGATATTTTTTTCCTGAACCAAGTTGTTATTCCAATCCGTAACGTCGAAAAATTCTACAATTTTCGCTTGCCAGTGAAATCCATCAAGTTTAATTTGATCCAATATTGCGGTCATCTGCTTAGACTTCATATCTTCATCAAACTCGATATTTTTCATATCTGCAGCGTTACCTGCTTTTCCATCAAATATTACATCTGTACTACCTTTCAAGTAAATATCACAAGCAATAGCCGGGCTATTATCGTAAACACGATACACTTTTTTGATGCCTAAAGTACCAAGAGAAAAACCTGTTTCAACAGCCAGATACCGCGGATGAATAGCGTTCTCTTTTACTTCTTTTGAAGTATAAAAACCATTTGAAACATTGGTTTCTTTTGCAATATGAAAATCTGGAATTTTAGATCTGTTCAACCAAACTTGTTTCGATGATTTATCGGTTAAGCTGTGGGTAATCAGATTTCCATTGTTCCAAATAAATTTTCGTTCTATCAATTGGTTTCCAACTACCAAGGTATCATTATCTAAACGACTGTAATACTTAGTCTGTCCTTCGGCAGAAAAAAAGGGGAAGAAAACGGATAGAAGTAAAAATATTTTTCTCATAATTATTTTACTTGAACACTTGCAAGTTTTACCCAACCACTGTCAGTAACTTTATTATCAACAGCTAACTTAATACCTGGCTTATTTTGATCTGTAGTATCGACAATGGCCACAGCCCAAGAATAATTTCCTTTTGGGAGACTTACCTTTTGTTTAAAATCATAGGATACAGATTTATCTTTTAACCAATTGGATGGTTCGCTGTCCTTATCTACAAAGATTTTTGCAACCTTATTTTTTGCATCCAATAGTGCAAAAGCTACTTTAAACTTATAATTCCATTGAGGGATATTGTTAGGACAATAACCCCAACCCATATTTTTCCAACGATGAGTAATTGCAGCAGTAGCCCCAGACTTAACTATTGTGGGCAAACTGATTTGATCAGGATAAAGACGATAACCTCCTTCAGACACAAAACCCTGAACCAAAGGAAAAGCCTTCTCGAACCATGAATCTGTATCTCCCGACCTAAAGTCCATCATATTCACCCTCGCTTCGGCCGAAGCGTCATATTCACCTTTCCTAACATCTTCTGGATGGCCTTCTCTATATTTTCCACTCGGATCTATCCAATAACGGTGAGTTCCAGACGTAATCCAACCACCTTCCATAATAATAGGTCGTTTAAAATTCCATGCTTTAGCAAACTGCTTCTCCCAATCCTGATAATAGCCAGTCATACCGAAAGCGTCATGTCTAAGACTATACCCTTTATTAATTGCCTTGATTAATAACCTCTCACTATTTGGATTAGCTGGGGCCCAGCTTTCCGGATGACCTACCAAACGATGATAATTGATGACCAAAGGCACTTTAGTAAAAGTGCGGGAGTATAAATCGGCTACCCAATCCAAAACTTCTTCTTTATATTTTTCTATTCTTTCCGGAGTAGCAGTTTTAGGATCTTCATATATGACATGGTGTGCTTCTCCCCATTTTCCAAATCCATAAGCATCAATAAATGAAGTTCGCTTGGGATCATTGAATTCTTTAGCTAAAGCTTCTATAAACTTCGCATAATATTTCCTGAAGACTGGATCTTGAGGAAAAGGTGTTTGTCTATCTGGATATTTTGCATTTTCCACATAATATTTCGCACCTGCATCAAACACAAATTTTGGGGTATTCTGCCCTTGGTCACGTCCATCAACAACAATGCGGAAAGCGATAGGCAGTCCCCTTTTTTCTGCCCCTCTAATTAATTTACCTATTTTAGAATTAGCATCGTTCCATGCGTAAACACCTTCTTTTGGATTTAAAGAACTCCAACTAGTACGTATATAACATGCAGAAGCGTAATCTATTGCCTTTACTTTTTTATTTAGTTGGGGAACAAAATATTCCGTATCCCAATAGGATTCATCTGCATTGCGCGAAGCGTACATAACCCAACCATTTAGTGGGTTTTGCAAAACCGAATGCTCATTATATTTTGGGTTAACCAGAACAAAACTGTTTTCTTTGTCTTTTTGTTTTTTATTATTATTTGACTGGGAATATGCAATGAAAGGAAAGCATATAAAAAATATTAGTGCAGATTTAATCATTATTAAGGTTATTATTGGTTTTTATAATCTCATTAATTCAACATCATTAAGAGAATATTTTGTGGATTAGTAGGGACTTTAAGCAGGAAAGATCGCAATATGGCCATCTAGCTCTTGGGTAGCTTTTATCATACATTTAATTTGGTTAGGTTCGAAATTGTTTATTATGCCTTTTACCCAGCGTATACACTATTGGGTTAAAATACTATGTTGCGAAAGTATAGAAACAGTTCTTTCAGCATGGTACTAATTTGTCCAGAAATGGTTCACTTTTGTACGGAAAGCAATTGAAATACGTATCAATAGCAACTTCTGCTTCCTTTTGCCAAGGAATAACATCCTCCCTTCCCTCTTTTACCGAATACCTGATAACATAAATAAATGATTATTTTTATCTAAACGAATTGATTTTATGACCAAACGCTCTATCAAATATTTCTTTATCGCTATTTTCTGCATAATGGGTTGCAAGTCCCAGCAAATTGTATTTCCACCGAAAGTAATTTCAGCATATAATTACACAAAGTTCTGCGACCTACCTAACAATTTAAATCAGGATGTTGTATATACAAGAGGTATTTACCGTGGTGCAGAGGAATACTGGGGTTTGATTTCAGAAAATGGAGATTGTAAAAAACTTGAGTCGCACTTAGAATTGCCAATGGAATCCAGTTTAAAACCAAAATTTAGAAAACTCATAAGACAAGCACATTTAAGATATTGGAAGTATTATTTAATTGTAGATGTGGTTGGAAAGTTTAAAATGGGGGATACTATAATCACTCTAAGTAAGGTTTCAACTTCTCTTGTAGCAGTCCTTCACTATACCCTACCCAGGAATTGAGCACTATTCCTTCCGGAGAAATTACAACATAATGTGGAATGCCATTGACTCCATAGCGTGCAGCTATTCCAGTCATACCTTTACCATCGCTAAGGTTTAGCCAGCTGATTTTTTGGCTTAATGAAATCCTTTCCCAAATTTCTTTTTTAGTATCCATACTGATACTGACAACCAATAATTTATCTTTAGCTGTACTGTCTAACTGTTTGAGTTCTGGAATAGCCATCATACATGGTCCACAACCCACACTCCAAAAGTCGAGTAGCAGGTATTTGCCTTTATAGTCTTTAAGCATATGATTTTTACCATTAAGATCCTTGAGAATAGTATCTACCATGGGTTCACCTTTTTTAACAACCACTGGCGGATAGAGATAATTATTGATTTCTAATGCACTAAATTCAAGTTTTTGCTGTGGGGTTAACTTGTTAAACAAAGAAGTAACCGCTGGTCTAAGTGAACTTTTTTCGTTGTATCTCACGTCCAACGCCATTTCGATCATTTTTTTGAACCAGATGTCATTTACTTGAGCAGTTTTCAAAATGGAGATTTCCTTCTCAAATACTTTTTTCTGCCAAACTGATTCAATAGCTCTTAATGAGTCTATTTGAAAACGGATGATTTTACGTTCATCTGCAGATGCTTTACTCCTTTTTTGGAACAATAAACTAATCTGAACAGATAAACTTTGAATACTGTCTAACTCCTGTTTTGTTAATGCAGTGTATCTGTCCAACTCCTGCTGCCTGGGATCCTTACTAATTACATTCCAGGTTTTAAGAAAATAATTATCGCCAGATACCTGAATTTCAGAATTGGGACTTACCCAAACGCTAAGATATGTTAAAGGAAAATTTGCACTGTTTCCTATTAATGTGAATTCAGTTAATTCATTAATCTTTCCTGAGAAGTCAAATTTTCCATTTTTTACGGTATCCCTTGCAATGGTAACTCCTAAGTTGCCATTTTTTTCCAGTAAATTAATGATCTCGCCGTCTTTTACATTGCTGAGTGTTCCTTTAATAGTGTAATTGTTTTGCGCAACGGCCCAAAGCCCTTGAAAAATCAAACCTATCAATAAAGCGCTAATTGTATTGTATTTCATAATGATATTGTATGAGTTCAATTACTAAATGTAATAATTTGAACCGGGAAGTCTGATACTGATATTAAAGTGAATCCTTCTTTAGTATCTGTAATTTTCACAAAATCTACCATAATGGAATTCGTGCCCATTAAATTCTGGCTTCCAAACTATTCCAAGGTACAATTTTCAGTCCATTGCTTCTATTTTGAATTTGCTCACCACCATAAATGATGGCACCTCCTTCAGTGCCAGATATCTTTTGCCAGAACTTAAAATTCTTAAAGAACTCAGGAGTAATAGTTCTACTTGATTTAATTTCTACCGGATATAACGTCCCAGCATTATCTATAACCACATCCATTTCATTACCCACATTATCCCGCCAAAAATATAAATTCATTGGTTCATTTCTATTATACCTAGTTTTAATCATATCAGTAATTACATGATTTTCAAATAAGTTACCTATAGCCGAGTGTTTTTTTAGCTGTTCAGCATTTTGAATCCCCAATAGTGAGCAGGCCAAACCAGTGTCGTAAAAATACAATTTAGGCATTTTGACCAAACGTTTATTAAAATTCTGGTGATGTGGTTTAAGCAGATAAACAATAAAACTACTCTCCAGTACACTAATCCATGAAGTTATTGTTTTTGCATCTACACCAGTTTCATTGGCCAAGCTAGTTACATTTAATAATTGCCCAATTCGGCCGGCGCATAGCTTTACAAACCTTTCAAAAGCCCCCAAGTTATTTATATTTTTAATCTGTCGTACGTCACGTTCTACATAAGTCCGGATGTAATTTGACAACCATCTATTTTGTGAAATATGGTTATCATATATAGGGGGGTATCCTCCATTATATATGGCATCTTCAATACTTTGTTGTTCATTCGTTATGGTCGCAATCTCTTCTGTAGAAAATGGCAAAAGGTATAAATAACCTATCCTGCCCGCCAGGCTTTGAGAAATGTTCTCCTGCAGCAAAAAATTATTAGAACCGGTCAGTATAAATTTCCCTTTTTGCGAATCTTCATCTAATACTTGTTGTAAATAAGAAAACAGTTCCGGTACACGCTGTGCTTCATCAAAAATAGCTCCGTCGGCATATTGCGCTAAAAATCCCCTTGTATCCTCTGTCGCAAATAATCTATTATCTAAATTTTCAAGTGAAACATATTGCTTATCAGGAAATACTGTTCTGGCAAGGGTTGTCTTCCCAGACTGTCTAGGCCCTACAATAGCTATAGCCTTAAATTGGCTTGCCAGGAGTTTAACTTCTTCTGCTGCAATACGAGTAATCATACACAAATATAAACAACATTAATTAATTTTCTTACAAATCAGGAATCAAATTCCGGAATAACAAGAATCAAATTCCTGATTTGTAAGAAAACTTTCTTAGAAACAAAAAAAGCAGCTCTTTTCAGAGCTGCTTTCAAAACTTTGGGGTGGAATATGGGGCTCGAACCCACGACCCTCGGTACCACAAACCGATGCTCTAACCAACTGAGCTAAAACCACCATGTGTTTTTCAATGTCACAAAAGTACGATTAAAAATATCTTAATCAAATATTTTCATTCATTATTGCACACTTTTTTTTTAATCAATTATATTTCAGCTATTTGTTTTTTCAAAAAAATAATAACCACTTCCTACAAATTGATATTAAAGCTTAAAAACCTAGATTTGCTTAACATTATGATAGAAATTTATACAGACGGAGCAGCTAGCGGCAACCCAGGACCTGGGGGGTATGGAGTAATTTTAAGATCAGGCGCCCATTATAAAGAACTCAGTGCTGGTTTCCGTTTAACAACAAATAACAGAATGGAACTTCTTGCTGTTATTGTTGGCTTAAATGCTTTAAAAACACCCGGACAAGACGTAACAGTGTTCTCAGATTCTAAATATGTAATTGATTCTGTAGAAAAAAAATGGGTATTCGGATGGGTAAAAACAGGATTTAAGGGGAAAAAGAACAAAGATCTCTGGAAACAGTTTCTAAACATATATAAAATCCATAACGTAAAGTTTGTATGGATTAAAGGGCATAACAATCACCCTGAAAACGAGCGGTGTGATGTACTCGCTGTAGCCGCTTCAAAAAACAAAGCAGCATTGGGTATAGATAAAGAATTTGAATTGGAAAAAGCGCTCAATAATTAAAAAAGGTTCACAATAAAGGCAGCCTGGGCTGCCTTTATTGTGAATTATATAAAACCGCAATACTTTAATCGATTGATGAGCTCTGCTAACTAAGCTACCCCATTTAAAGACTTCACTTTAAGAGGCGAATTATTTTTATCTGCTGAAAATTCTGCCATCAGCTCTTCAGCAACTTTAACCATTTTAGGTGAACCAATAAAAATAGAGGTACGTTGATGTAACTCTGTAGGTTCAATGTCCATTATACGGTTAAAACCATCAGAAGCAACTCCCCCAGCCTGTTCTATAATAAAAGCCATAGGATTACATTCGTATAACAACCTTAATTTCCCATTCGGAGAGCTTGAAGTTGTAGGGTAAATATAAATACCACCTTTAATCAGGTTACGGTGAATATCACCAACCATCGATCCAATATACCTTGAAGTATATGGCCTGTTAGTAGCTTCATCTTCAACCTGTGCATATTTAATGTATTTCTTCACTCCTTCCGGAAAATGGACATAGTTACCCTCATTAATAGAATAGATATTGCCATCTTCTGGCACTTTCATATTTGGGTGCGACAAGCAAAACTCACCGATAGAAGGGTCTAAAGTAAAACCATTCACACCTTTACCAGTAGTATAAACTATCATGGTTGATGATCCATAAATTACATACCCCGCAGCAACTTGTTCAGTCCCCTTTTGTAATACATCAGCAATTGTTGCCATACCCTCGGTAGATTTTCTTCTGAAAATAGAAAAAATCGTACCCACAGCTACGTTTACATCAATATTTGAAGATCCATCTAATGGATCAATACAAACAATATACTTTGCATTTTTTGAAACCGGAGAATCTATAGGAACAAACTCATCCTCTTCTTCAGTAGCTACAATACAACACTCACCGCCACTGGTTAATGCACTGATAAATTGAGTATTTGCAAATACATCCAACTTCTGCTGCCCCTCACCTTGTATGTTTACCGTTCCTGCCGAGCCTAAAATATCAACCAGACCAGCCTTATTCACCTCTCGGTTCACAATTTTAGCTGCTATTCCAATATCTCTCAGCAGTCTTGAAAGTTCCCCTTTTGCATAAGAGAAATCAGCCTGTTTCTCAATTATGAATTGACCTAGTGTTTTTATTCCCGACATATACTTAGTGTACTTTATACATTATCTATTCCCTATTTCTATAGCGGCTAAGGTATGTATTTTTTCATCCGAAATACAAAATCTAATTAAAGTTTTTATGCGATGCCAGCCTGAATTACCACAGGCACCGGGATTTATATGCAAACAACCCGTTTTTTTATCATGCATCACTTTTAAAATATGTGAATGACCACAAATAAACAACATCGGAGGCTTAGTGTAAATTTCCGGTTTCACCTGCGGAGCATATTTGCCAGGATAACCACCTATATGCGTCATCCACACATCCACGTCTTCACATTTGAAACGCAGATGCTCTGGATACTTCAATCTTATCTCTTTATCATCGATATTTCCATACACCCCTTTTAAAGGTTTAAAAGCCTCAAGTCGCTCGGCCACATCTGGCCCAAAATCCCCCGCATGCCATATTTCATCACATTTATCAAAATGTTTAAAAACAGCATCATCTAAAAAACCATGGGTATCCGACATTAATCCTATCGTCTTCATTTGTATATATTAAAAAGCTAAAAAAAAATCCTTTAATAGTAATTTATAAGCATCCGTATAAACCCCTCTTGCAGCGTAAATGTTTAAATTCTGATGTTTGATAACTGAAGTTGAATACTCCAAACAAACGATCTGTCTGAACTCTGGCTTGCTTTCATCTGAATGCAAATGAATAATTTCAGCAGGAAATAAACCATGATCAGCCGCAATGCTTATCGTAACTTCAGCCTGCTTCACTGGCAATATAAACCAAAAGCGCCCATCTTTACTCAGCAACTGATTTACACTTCGCAACATGTCTTCAAAAAAAACAGCTTCAGCATGACGGGCAACCCCCTTTCTATACTCTGGATTTTTAAGATCGTTCACAAAATACGGTGGGTTAGAAACCACAAGATCATACCTTTTATCTGAAGTATAATCCTCAATCGCAGTATGCATCACCTTTATGCGTTCTGAAAAGCTAGAATATCCTGCATTCTTTCCAGCAGCAATTGCAGCAGATCCATCTATTTCTACAGCATCTACCATCGCTTCAGGAAAACGTTGTGCCATCATCAAAGCAATCACACCTGTCCCCGTACCAATATCCAATATATTTAATGCATGGTTCTTTGTCGCAATTGCACCTAGCAAAACGCCATCTGTATTGATGCGCATGGCACAACCTGTCTGGTCGACCTCAAATTTTTTAAACTTAAAAGCGTTCTTCATGGTAAATCAACCATATATTTAGTCATTTATATGTTAATGCAAATGTAAAAGTTTATATTAGGATAAATTCTTATAGTTTTTTAGGGGTAAAAACAAAGCTTACCACATCAGTTAAATAATTAACTACAGATTAATTAAAATCGAACCACTCCCCTGCCACAGCCTAAGATTTACAGGGAAATAACAGGGAGATAACGGGGGAATAACAGGGACTTAACAGGGACAAATGCCTGTAAAATTCTTGCTATTTCCGAGCGATATGTATTTTATCTACAAGAAACATACAAACTCTGCCTTTTCTGTTTATTCTGTCTATATAAAGCATATCCTAAACACATTCAATTTCTGGACGATTTTATTACACACTATAATAGCGCTTTTGAAATTTTAACGCTAAATTTGCATCTTCAAAAAAAAAGCATGATTTATTTCTTCTCAAGCCCATCCGATACAGTTTTCGCTTTACAAATTAAACGTGAACTGACTCAGACAGATATTAATAAACTAGAATGGTTGTTTGGCGGAGCAAAACTCCAACAAGAGACTACTTTAACTGATTTTTTTGTAGGTCCACGCGCAGCGATGATTACGCCGTGGAGTACAAATGCGGTAGAAATCACCCAAAACATGGACATTCAGGATATTATCCGGATTGAGGAATTCCAAAAGGTAGCCGAAAGCTATACAGACTTTGATCCTATGCTTTCTCAGAAATACAATCTGCTTGATCAAGATATCTATACCATAAATATTAAACCAGAGCCAATTCTGGAAATCAATGATATTGCTACCTTCAATAAACAAGAAGGTCTTTCACTAAGCGAAGAAGAGGTAGATTACTTAAACAATCTGGCAAAGAGATTGGGCAGACCACTTACAGATTCTGAAGTGTTTGGTTTTTCTCAAGTAAACTCAGAGCATTGCCGCCATAAAATCTTTAATGGCAAATTTGTAATCGATGGTGTTGAACAACCTACTTCACTGTTTAAGCTTATCCGCAAAACTTCTGAAGAAAACCCTAACGATATCGTTTCTGCATATAAAGATAACGTAGCTTTTGTTAAAGGACCTAAAGTTCAGCAATTTGCGCCTAAACGTGCAGATATTCCTGATTACTATGCATTGAGCGATTTTGACTCAGTAATCTCTTTAAAAGCTGAAACACACAACTTCCCTACTACAGTAGAACCATTTAATGGTGCAGCAACAGGTTCAGGTGGTGAAATCAGAGACAGACTGGCTGGCGGTCAGGGTTCATTACCCCTTGCTGGTACTGCTGTATATATGACTGCCCTTTCTCGTCTTGAAGAAAACCGTCCTTGGGAAAAAGGTGTAGAAGAAAGAGCTTGGCTGTATCAAACACCTATGGATATTTTAATCAAGGCTTCAAATGGAGCTACTGATTTTGGAAATAAATTCGGTCAGCCACTGATCACCGGATCTGTGCTTACTTTTGAACATGAGGAAGATTCACGCAAGTTAGGCTTTGATAAAGTAATCATGCTTGCTGGTGGTATTGGATACGGAAAAGCTTCACAAGCTAAAAAACATAAACCTGCTACAGGTGACAAAATTGTTGTCCTGGGTGGAGAAAACTATAGAATTGGTATGGGTGGTGCGGCTGTATCTTCGGCTGACACTGGTGCTTTGGGTTCTGGAATTGAATTGAATGCCATTCAACGTTCAAATCCTGAAATGCAAAAAAGAGCAGCCAATGCGGTACGTGGTATGGTAGAAAGTGAAAATAACACCATCATATCTATACATGATCATGGTGCAGGTGGTCACTTAAACTGTTTATCTGAACTGGTTGAAGAAACAGGTGGTAAAATAGACCTGGATAAATTACCTGTTGGCGACCCAACTTTATCTGCTAAAGAAATTATTGGCAACGAATCTCAGGAACGTCTGGGATTGGTTATCAGCCAGGAAAACATTGATACATTACAAAAGATTGCAGATCGTGAACGTTCTCCGATGTATACTGTAGGTACCGTAACTGGTGATCACCGTTTCACTTTTGAATCGGCAACTACAGGTAAAAAACCTATGGATCTGGAATTGAGCGATATGTTCGGCAGCTCTCCAAAGGTTGTAATGGAGGATAAAACACTTAACAGAAAATACGAGCCTGTAACTTATAATACTGCTTTATTAAATGAATACCTGGAACAGGTGTTGCAATTGGAAGCCGTTGCATCGAAAGATTGGTTAACGAATAAGGTTGACCGTTGTGTAGGTGGTCGTGTTGCTAAACAACAATGTGCCGGCCCATTACAGTTGCCATTAAACAACTGTGGAGTTATGGCCTTAGACTTCCAGGGTAAAGAAGGTATCGCGACTTCTATCGGTCACGCTCCTGTTTCTGCGCTGATTGATGCTGCTGCAGGTAGTCGTATTGCAATTGGAGAATCACTTTCTAACTTAGTTTGGGCTCCACTTAAAGATGGCTTGAAAAGCGTATCGCTTTCTGCAAACTGGATGTGGGCTTGTAAAAATGAAGGGGAAGATGCAAGATTATATGAGGCTGTAAAAGCTTGTTCTGATTTTGCTATCGAATTAGGAATCAACATCCCTACAGGAAAAGATTCACTTTCAATGAAGCAGAAATATAAAGATGGTGATGTAATTGCACCAGGAACTGTAATCATTTCTGCAGGTGGTAACTGCGACAATGTGACTCAGGTTGTAGAGCCTGTATTGCAAAAAAATGGTGGTTCTATCTATTATATTAACTTATCTAATGATACTTATAAATTAGGTGGTTCATCATTTGCACAGATCTTAAACAAAGTGGGCAATGACACTCCTGATGTTAAGGATGCTGCACAGTTTAAAAATGTATTCAACACTATTCAGCAATTAATTAAAGAAGACAAAATACAAGCAGGTCACGATATAGGTAGTGGTGGTTTAATCACCACGTTATTAGAACTTTGCTTTGCAGATCGTGATTTAGGTGCAAAGCTTGACTTATCTTCACTTGCTGAACAAGACAGTATTAAACTTCTTTTTGCAGAGAATATTGGTATTGTATTCCAGGCTGATGCATCAGTTGAAAATACACTTTCAGCAAATGGCATTACTTTCCACAAAATTGGTGAAGTAAGCAACACTGCAGCATTAACTATCAAAAATGGTGATAATACGGCTTTAAACTTCGACATTGATCATTTACGTGATGTTTGGTTTAAGACTTCTTACTTGCTTGATAAAAAGCAAAGTGGAGCTGTTAAAGCGAAAGAACGTTATGAAAACTATAAAAATCAAGTACTAAAATATACTTTCCCTACTCAGTTTGATGGCAAAAAACCTGTTATCGACGAAAGCAAACCACGTCCTAAAGCAGCTATTATCCGCGAAAAAGGAAGTAACTCTGAACGTGAGTTAGCTAATGCCATGTACCTTGCTGGTTTTGATGTAAAGGATGTACATATGACCGACCTGATTTCTGGAAGGGAAACATTAGAAGATATCCAGTTTATTGGTGCTGTTGGTGGTTTCTCAAACTCTGACGTGTTAGGTTCGGCAAAAGGCTGGGCTGGTGCATTTATGTATAATGAGAAAGCAAGAATTGCTTTAGAGAATTTCTTTAGTCGCCCTGACACTCTTTCTGTTGGTATCTGTAATGGTTGCCAGCTTTTTGTAGAGCTTGGTCTGATCAATAAAGATCATGTTGAAAAACCAAAAATGCTACATAATGAAAGTCATAAACACGAAAGCATATTTACTTCATTAACGCTAGCAGAAAACAATTCAGTAATGCTTTCTACTTTAGCTGGTAGTACATTAGGTGTTTGGGTTTCGCATGGCGAAGGCCGTTTCCAATTACCTTACGCAGAAGATAAATACCGTATTGTTGCAAAATATGCTTACGAAAGCTATCCTGCTAGTCCTAATGGTTCTGATTACAACACTGCTATGATGTGCGATGAGTCTGGTCGTCACCTGGTAATGATGCCACATATTGAGCGTTCATTATTCCAATGGCATTGGGCAAATTACCCTAAGGGACGTAAAGATGAAGTATCTCCTTGGATGGAAGCTTTTGTAAACGCCAGAAAATGGGTAGAGCAACATAGTAAATAAAATACTTTTTAGCTATTAGAAAAAATAATTGAATTACAGATGAACAATCTGTAATTCAATTTGTTAACTTCGAATACCAATAGCTAAAACAATGAAAAAATTCAGTATTGAAGCGACTGGAACTGATGGAGTCGGTCGTTCTTTTATCATTAACCCTCTTAGCAAATTACAGTACCAAATTTTTAATGATCAAAAACAACGCCTGGCCACAATTGAATTAGATGACCAGGATCCAGGGCATTGCAGACAGAGTCTGGATTGCAGAATTGACCTCCCTTTACTCAATGCCATTCGAGAGCGCATCCTTTATCGTATTCATAGTTTCGTAAAATAATCTGGCACAGTTTTTCTACCTCCACATGCAACAATCTGCTATTTGTAACGTCTTATTAATATTATCAGACAAATTCAACTAGTTTAAACACTTATATCAAAAAAATGAAATCACTATTCAGCTTACTATTAGTTGCCGCCACATTTACACAAATCAATAGCAGCAGTGCTATATCACCAATAAGTATCAACAGCCTGAAATCAAATTTCGATGAGCGTGAGGTAAAAAATTTTAATGGAATAATCGCCGGTGGCCCTATCCAGGTAATTGTTAAGTTTGGCGCGACAGAGAGTTTAAGATTTGAGGGCGACAAAGAGGCCATCTCTACTCTTGTTACTGAAGTAAAAGGCGATAAACTTGTTATTCGCCCAAAGACAAGCTGGGTTAGCTGGGCCAGAAAATATGAAAATAAAAAGATTATAGCTTATGTGACAGCTAAGCAATTAAGTAGTTTAACTATGAGTGGTGACGGCAGCATTACGGTATCTGGCACAATTACCGCAGCAGAATTTGCCACCACCTTAAGTGGGTCAGGTACAATCAAAGCTAATGTAGAAGCTGACAAAATTACTGCTGTAGTTAGTGGATCCGGCACAGCAAACATTACCGGAAAAACAGAGACGGCCAGCGTTACACTTAGCGGTCCTGGCAGCTTCGGTAGTAAAGCACTTACGGTTGACCAGCTATCTGCGAGGATAAGTGGAAAAGGAAGCATAAGTGTTAAAACTGATGGCAAAATAAAAGCAGTAATCAGTGGCTCAGGACATGTATATTATACTGGCAATCCTGATATAGAAAAAACTGTTTTAGGCTCTGGTGGCGTAATCGAAAGGTAGTAAAGCTAATGCTCTCTAATTTTCTAAAGCAGAACAGGTAAATGTTTAGGTTTTTATTAACTTTAAAGCCAAACCAAATCTACCTATATGTTTTTTGAATCGGTTATATTCATTCTTGTTGTTATTGTTCTGATAGTTATTTTACAATTAAAAAAGAACCTGACCGAGAAGCTAGATTTTTTATATCTGAGAATTGAACAACTGTCTAATTTATTAGCCAATAAGGACACTTCAACTATATCAAAAGCTGAAGCTGAACTACCTGCTGAACAGGTTATACAGAAAGAAAGCTTCAAACCTTATACCCCATATCAATCTCAAAATCCGATTATTCCGGAGCCTGTAAGCGTACCGGAATCTACGCCTATCCCTGAACCGATAGTTTTCGCAGAACCTATAACTACGCCTGAGCCTGAAGTTTCAATTGTGGAAGAAGGCACTCCTGCTGAAGAACAGACAACTATTCCTACAATAGAAGCTCCTCGACCAAAACATGAATACCTCCCTCCTCCTGTTATTAAAAAAGCTTCATTCAGTGAAAGGAATCCTGATCTTGAAAAGTTTATTGGTGAGAATCTATTTAACAAAATAGGTATTGTTATCCTGGTGTTGGGAATGGGCTTCTTCCTTAAATATGCAATTGATAAAGATTGGATTAATGAAATTGGGCGGGTAAGTATAGGATTCTTATGTGGTGGATTATTAGTTGGACTTGCCCATCGGCTTCGTAAATCGTTTTCTACTTTTAGTTCTGTGCTCGTAGGTGGTGGAGTAGCAATTCTCTATTTTACAGTCACCATTGGTTTCCATGAATATCAGCTATTCAGTCAAACGTTGGCGTTTATATTAACTATACTGATTACAGGTTTCACCGTACTCCTATCTCTCAGCTACAACCGAATGGAACTGGCTATATTTGCTATTCTAGGCGGTTTTGGTGCTCCTTTCATGGTGAGCACTGGCGAAGGAAACTACATAGTTCTTTTCACTTATATTCTGACCTTAAATATTGGTATGCTGATACTGGCTTATTACAAAAAATGGCCAGTCATTAATATCATCTGCTATGTCTTCACCATTATCTTATTTGGTGGATGGCTTGCCAGCAAAGTACTGGAAGATGGTGGCAAACCTGTCCCTTACCTTGGTGCACTTGTATTTGCTTCATTGTTTTACCTTGTATTCCTGTTGATGAACATCATCAACAATATCAAAGAAAAAACTGATTTCAATGCCCTTGAAATTGGAATTTTATTAAGCAATACATTCTTATACTACGCTGCCGGAATGTTGATATTAAATCATCTTGGAAATGGAAATTATCAGGGTTTATTTACAGCCTTATTAGGTATGGTAAATCTGGTATTTGCTTATACGCTTTATAAAAACGACAAAATAGACAGGAATCTTATCTACTTGCTGATTGGACTTGTACTGACCTTTATTAGTCTTGCGGCTCCAGTACAACTTAAAGGAAACCACATTACTTTGTTCTGGGCAGCTGAATGTGTGTTACTACTTTGGTTGTCACAAAAATCGGGCATCACACTAATCAGACAATCTTCTATAATTGTCTTAGCCTTGCTAGGCATCAGTCTTGCTATGGATTGGCAGCAGGTTTATGGCAGCGGCTTATATGACACCAAGAATCGCCTAACTCCTTTGGCAAACAAAGGTTTTATAACGGGGCTGGTTGTTGTAGTTGCACTGGTATTGTATTCTAAACTGCTGAAATCAGAAATCAGATCTGTTCTTTTCAGAGAAGTGAAAACTGCAAGAACCATCCTGGCTACTGCCGGTATAATTATTGGCTATCTGGTTATTGCTTTTGAACTAAATTACCAGGCCTACCATTATTTCCCAATGTTAAGAATCCTAGCTCTGGGCTGCTTTACTTATTTGTTTGTTACCATTTTGTTCAGCACCCTACAGAATGTGGAAATTGAAGAATTTAAATATGTTGTTGGCGGCGTTGCAGCTGTATGCCTGTTATGCTATCCATTGATCTTTAATCAGGAAACCATTTTATTGAGAAACAACTATCTGGAACTACACAATAGCAGCTTAGGCAATTACCTTTTCCATTATATAATGGTTGTATTGATCGCTATAATGCTATACGTGCTTTACAAAAGTGAAAAAAGTATTAAATCTACGACTGGCCTAACCGCCATACAATGGTTCATCGCTTTTATTGTTCTTTATGTAGCTAGTGCAGAGCTGGACCATTTAATGGTAATGTCACAGTACTCAAAAGAAAAGAATATCATCGCTATTCTTAATAGTAATCATAAAACAGGTTTCGCAATTTTATGGGGTTGCTTTGCATTTCTATGTATATATATAGGTATGAGATGGAAATCTAAAAATATCCGGATAATATCGATAAGCATATTGGCGATTACCTTACTCAAATTATTCCTCTTCGATTTAAGAGGTTTATCTGAAGGCGGAAAAATTGCAGCATTCATTTCTCTAGGTGTATTGCTACTAGTCATCTCATTCATGTACCAGCGTTTGAAAAATCTTTTGCTTACAAGCGACAAAAAAGAATCTTCTGAAAATGAAATTTAAGTTATTTCCCTTTCTTTTATTTTTTATTACCGTTCTTAATGCCAGTGCACAACATTTTAGATGGCAGGCAGATCTGGAAAAAGTTAAGACAAATGGTTTTTACAAAATAGCGGTAATACCACAGATCACTTCTAAAACTGAAAATACCGATTTGTCGGACATTAGAATTTTTGAAAAAGATAAGGAGGTTGCATACCTTATCCGTAAAACGCCAGACAGTATATATACGGCGGTTCCAGCTCCTTCTATAACTGTAAAAGAAGACAAGACAAACAAAAGAACTATTGTTCAAATTCTTTTTAAGGAAAATTACCAGATAGATAAATTGATCTTAAGTCTCCATGGATTTCAATATTACAGAAGAACGGCCTGGGTAACTGAAGTAAATCCTCTTAAACGTGATAAAAAAAGCCGTTTTTCTGAAAACAGACTGGAAAGCCTCATTATTTCTTCAGGAAAACAACCCATTATTGACCTTTATGGAGAAAACAGATATAAACAGCTATTTATAGTTATAGATAATGAAGATAGCGAGCCCTTATCTGTGAAAAATATAAAAGCATATCAGAAAAGCATCGAACTAATTGCTTATCTTGAAAATAATAAAAATTATATCATTAAAACAGGGCAAGCAAACTTACCTTTACCAAGGTACGACCTTAGCTATTTTAGCGATAGCATCAGTAATTCAATACCTTTTATTAATGTCCTTAATTTTAAAAATAGCAATGAAGAATTCCCAAAAAAGAGTTCTATCTTAATAACAAAGACCTGGATGTGGCTTGCAATTGCTGTTTTGATCATCTTTTTAGGCTATTTATCTTATTATATGGTTAAAGATATGCAGCGTAAAAAACAGAATCATTAACAAAACCACCAAAACCAGCCCGCTATTTTATCATTTTCGCAAAAAACACCATCAACACAACCTCAAAACCAACAAAACACATAAATCATCAATTTTTTCTTAAAATATTTGTCAACATTTGTATTTTTACAAACAATTTAATGAAAACAACCAACAAAAAACTTATTTTTGACCATACTTTAAACAAATAGATGAAAAGCTTAAGAACAATTGCATTAAAAGAGTCACAAACAAGAATTTCACCAGAGGTTAAGTCGCCATCGACTAAAATTTCTGATTTTTTCGGCGTAAATGTTTTTGATAAGAAAAAGATGAAAGACTACTTATCTAAAGAAGTGTTTCAAAAACTTATTTCTTCAATTGACCAGGGTGAATTAATTGACCACGAAGATGCCAATCACATTGCTACGGCTATGAAAAGCTGGGCAATGAGCAAAGGTGCTACCCACTACACTCACTGGTTTCAGCCATTAACTGGTACTACAGCAGAGAAACATGATTCATTCTTTGAACCTAGTAGCGAAGGTGCTATTGAGGTATTTGCAGGTAGTGCATTGGTTCAACAAGAGCCTGATGCTTCAAGCTTCCCTAATGGCGGTATCCGCAACACTTTCGAAGCTCGTGGTTATACTGCATGGGATCCTTCTTCTCCAGCTTTCATTATGGAAAGTAAAGCAGGTAAAACGCTTTGTATTCCTACTGTATTTGTTGCTTATACTGGTGAAGCTCTGGATTATAAAGCGCCTTTATTAAAAGCTCTTTCTGCAATTGATAAAGCTGCTGTTGATGTTTGTCAGTATTTTGATAAGAGCATTACTAAGGTATCTGTATCATTAGGTATCGAACAAGAATATTTCCTGGTAGACCGTGCATTATTTAATGCCCGTCCGGATTTAGCACTTACAGGCCGTGCTTTATTTGGTCACATGTCTGCAAAAGGACAACAATTAGAAGATCATTATTTCGGTTCTATTCCAGAGCGTGTATTTACATATATGGTAGATTTCGAAAATGAGGCCTTAAAGTTGGGTATTCCTTTGAAAACCCGTCACAATGAAGTTGCTCCTTCTCAGTTCGAGTGTGCTCCTCTTTATGAAGAAATCAACCTTGCGATTGACCACAATCAATTGTTAATGGATTTGATGGAAAAAGTTGCAATCAGACATGATTTCAAAGTGCTTTTACATGAAAAACCATATGCAGGTATCAATGGCTCAGGTAAACATAACAACTGGTCGCTGATTACCGATACTGGTAAAAACTTATTATCACCAGGTAAAACGCCTAAAAATAACCTGATGTTCTTAACCTTCTTTATCAACACGATTAAAGCGGTTCATGAGCATGCAGATTTATTAAGATCAAGCATTGCTTCAGTAAGTAATGATCACCGTTTAGGTGCTAACGAAGCTCCACCAGCGATCATATCTATATTCCTTGGTTCTCAACTTTCTGATGTTTTAGATGAAATAGAAACTTCTAGAAGCATCATCAAGAAAGTTAAAAATGAAGATTCATTATGGTTAGGTATCCCTAAAATCCCTCAGATTTCTTTTGATACAACTGACCGTAACCGTACTTCTCCTTTTGCCTTTACCGGAAATAAGTTTGAATTAAGAGCTGTAGGTTCTTCTGAAAATTCTTCGGCACCGATGACAGTTTTAAATGCTATCGTTGCAGATCAATTGAATAAGTTCAAAATTGAGGTTGACAAACTGATCAAAAAAGGTGAGAAAAAAGATGTTGCTTTATTAACCATCTTAAAGAAATACATCAAAGAATCTAAAGATATCCGTTTTGAAGGTAATGGTTATAGCGACGAATGGGCTGCTGAAGCTGAAAAACGTGGCTTATCGAACATCAAAACTACTCCTAAAGCTTTAGATGCATTAGTTAGTGAGAAATCAACCGAGTTATTTAGCAAACTAAATATCTTTAACACTCGTGAATTACATGCTCGTCATGAAATCTTATTAGAAAGCTATTTCAAAAAGCTTCAGATCGAAGCACGTGTTATGGGTGAGGTAGCAAACAGCCTGATCATTCCTGCAGTAATTTCTTATCAGAATACTTTAATTGAAAATGCTAAAGGCTTAAAAGAACTTGGTTTATCAGCTGAAGCTATAGCTACACCATTAGCAATCATCAATAAGCTATCTGATCATTTGAGTATTGTGAAAACTTCTATTGATGAGATGCTTGAGCAACGTAAAAAAGTAAACTCTATTGAAGAAAGCCGTGAAAAAGCGATCGCTTACGATGAGAAGGTAAAATCATACTTTGATACTATCCGTTACCACTGCGATAAATTAGAGCAAATTGTTGACGATAGCGTATGGCCGTTGCCTAAATTCAGAGAGTTATTGTTTTTAAAATAAACAAAACCTAAATACTTAACTATTTTTTAGTTTTATAACCTCTGTCTTAATTGGCAGGGGTTATTTTTTTCTATCTTTGCAGTAACATGAGTGATAACAGGTACAACCAGCGTGGCGTTTCTGCCTCGAAAGAAGATGTGCACCAGGCCATCAAGAATATAGATAAAGGTATTTTTCCACAAGCCTTCTGTAAGATCATCCCTGATATTCTGGGTAATGATGAAGCTTTTTGTAATATCATGCACGCTGATGGTGCAGGTACAAAATCTTCTCTGGCATATGTATACTGGAAAGAAACAGGTGATATTTCGGTATGGAAAGGTATTGCACAAGATGCCATCATCATGAATATTGATGACCTGATTTGTGTTGGTGCTACTGATAATATTTTATTATCATCAACGATTGGTCGTAACAAGAACCTGATTCCAGGTGAAGTAATTGCTGCAATTATCAATGGTACAGAAGAAATTCTTGCAGAATTACGTGAGCAGGGTATTTCAATCTATTCTACTGGTGGCGAGACTGCAGACGTGGGTGATTTAGTAAGAACCATCATCGTTGACTCAACTGTAACTTGTCGTATTGAAAGAGATAAAATTATCAGCAATGATAATATACAGGCTGGTGATGTAATTGTTGGCTTATCTTCTTCAGGACAGGCTAGCTACGAAACGGAATACAATGGCGGCATGGGCTCAAATGGATTAACTTCTGCCCGTCATGATGTATTTGATAAGTCAGTTGCAAACGCTTACCCTGAAAGCTTTGACCCTGCTGTTCCATTCGACCTGGTGTTTTCTGGTGGTAAAAAGCTGACAGACAACATTCAGATAGACGAAAACACTTCGGTTACTGCTGGTAAATTGGTACTTTCTCCTACGCGGACTTACGCTCCGGTAATTAAAAAAGTTTTAGAAAGTCATAGAAATCAAATTCACGGTATTGTTCATTGCAGCGGTGGCGCACAAACTAAGGTGCTTCATTTTGTAAATGACAATGTTCATATCATTAAAGATAATATGTTCCCTGTTCCTCCCCTGTTTCAATTGATTCAGGAGCAATCGGGCACCGACTGGAAAGAAATGTATAAGGTGTTTAACATGGGTCATAGAATGGAACTATATGTCCCTGCAGCAATAGCAGAAGATATCATAGCCATCTCTAAGAGCTTCAATATCGATGCACAAATTATTGGTCGTGTTGAAAGTGCTGATAAGAAACAAGTAACTATAAATAGTGATAAAGGAAATTACACTTATTTTTAATCATTTGTTAAGACATAAAAAAAGGCGATCATTTATAAGATGATTGCCTTTTTTTATGTCTTAACATTTTATTTAGAAATTATAACCTGATTATTTTCGATCCTAGATATAATCGTTATTCACTTCCAGCCAGTGACCGTCCGGATCTTTAAAGAAAATCTGCTTTATGCCATCCACTCTGATATGCACTGTATTTTGATCTCCTTCCCAATTTTCATAAGCAACCTGCATAGCTTCCAATTTTTGGATAAACAATTCTATTGAAGACACACTGAAACAGATATGATCATGTTTATCATGCTGCATACTACTTTTCTCATTCTGAATCAAATGAAGTTGCCCCGCAGCACCTAATGAGAACCAGGCATGTCTTCCCAGTTTAAATGGCTCCGGAATACGCTCCAAATCAAATACCGCACTATAAAAATCAGCAGCTCTTTGTAAATCTGATACATGCACTGCAATATGATTCAAAAATATTGGTTTCTTTTCTGTCTGTGTCATAACGCTCAATAATGCTACTAAAATAGATACTTTCATCTCAATTGGGAGACAAAAAAAATTAAAGACACTTCTATTAAATGATAAAAACAAAATGGCCAAACAATCATCTTGCCTGGCCACCCTGCTGAAGAAAAAATCACCTTCTCAGAAGAGGCATAGGAACTTTCCTTCTTCAGGAAAGATTCCAGCCTCCGAAGAGAATGGTTATTTTTTACAATTATTTTTTAATTTGCAACTCGTTAATAATATTCTTCGCACCACCTAACACATCAATGCACCAAAGCACATAGCGAATATCAACATTAATACTGCGTTTAAACTTTTTATCAAAAGCGATATCACCACTCATGGCCTCCCAGTTACCATCAAAAGCAAGACCGATCAACTCACCATTCCCATTAATAACCGGCGAACCTGAGTTACCACCAGTAATGTCATTATTGGTTACAAAACCAACAGTCAAAGTACCATCATTACCATACTGACCGAAGTTTCTTTTGTTATAATTCTCAATCAGGTTAGCTGGCAAATCAAACTCAGTATCACCAGGAATATACTTTTGCATTACCCCATCAATAGTAGTGGTAGTTTTATAAACGATACCATCCTTTGGAGAATAATCCTGTACATTTCCATAAGAAAGCCTCATAGTTGAGTTTGCATCAGGATACATCATTTTACCAGCATTCTTTTCAAGAACTGCCTTTAAATACAAATGATCAAGCTCTGCCTTTTTCTTTTCAAAATCAGCCACCGTTGAACCGAAATTTGTTTTAATATAATCAGCAGGAATAATATTCAGAGCATATTGATAACCAGGGTCATTAGTTACTGCATCAGCGGAAGGATTACTAGCTACAAATGCTTTCAGCTTTTCTGGATTGATGAAGTTACTACGCTCCCACAGATAATTCGCAAATTTCTCGAATGTAGATTCCGGATTACCTGTCCAATATTTCTCAGCAATTTCAGCAAAGAATTTAGGTTGTGATTTTACTGGAACATCTGCATAAAACGAACTCAATATTTTGGCAAAAATCTTTTTATCAGCAGTCTCATTATAAGTTTCCTGATAAGCAGTTATTGCTTTAGCCAGGTTTTCCTGAATCTGTTTAGTAGCTGCAGCATCATATTTACCTTTAGAGAAGTTAATTAGCGCTCTACCTATTCCAGAAGCATTAACAGCCCATTGCGATGCATTAAAACCTTCATTAATATAGGTACGCTGTACAGATATAGGGTCTATATTAGCGTAAATCTGCTCATACTGATCCATCAGACCTGCAAACTCAGTCTTTTGTGACGCCCATTGTGTGAAAGCTTTTTCTTCAGTCCGCTTGTTATCAGCAACTTTCAAACCTTTTAACTGCTCGGTTTGTCCGATGAAATATTTCCAGTAATTGGCAATCTGTGCATACTTAGAAGACATTTTCAAACGGAAGTTCACATCTTTATCCATTTCTGATCTCCATGCTTTTAAACGAATATCACGAAGTTTAACAATTGTAGGACTCACTTTATCCGTAGCCAGATCAACACCATAAGAAGTCAGGTATCTATCTGTACGTCCAGGGAAACCATAAACCATTGCAAAGTCACCATTCTGAACTCCTTTTAAAGAGATAGGAAGAAATTTCTTTGGCTTGTATGGTACATTCTGCACGTTATATGCTGCAGGCTGATTACCTGTTGATGAATAAACACGGAATACAGAAAAGTCACCAGTTTGACGTGGCCATTGCCAGTTATCTGTATCACCACCAAATTTACCAATGTTTTGTGGCGGCGTTCCTACAAGACGAATATCATCGAAGCGCTCATATACAAAAAGAATAAACTGATTTGATTTATAAAAATCTTTAACATTAGCCTCAATGGTAGGTCCTGTAATTGCGGCTTTAGAAATGGTGTTAAACACTTCAGTCATTTTGGCTTCTTTTTCAGTACCACTTAGGCCTTTAGTCTCTTCATTAACCTTAGCGGTTACGTCTTCCATTCTTTGCAGGAACCGAACAAACAGACCAGCAACAGGCTTCTCTTCACCATAATTCTTTGCGTAAAACCCATTGTCTAAAATATTGTCCTGAGCAGTAGAATTGGAAGCGATTGCATCATAACCACAGTGGTGGTTGGTAAAGATCAACCCTTTATCAGAAACAATTTCTCCAGTACAAAAGCCACCAAAGTGAACAATAGCATCCTTTAAACTAGATCCATTCGCATTATAAAGGTCTTTAGCAGTAAGCTTAAAGCCTTGTTTTTTCATTTGCTCCTGGTTTTTACCGATCAGCATCGGGATCCACATCCCTTCGTCTGCTCTTACTGTAGTTGCAAAAGACAATAATATTGCGCACAACAGCAAGTAAACTATTTTTTTCATATAAATATATTAGTTAGTGTTGGCGCAAAGTTAATAATGATATATCAAATGTGCTCATATTCGATGTATCAATTATATGATAAGCTTATTGTACGTTTCCGTT
The DNA here is from genome assembly GCF_041645105.1 of Pedobacter sp. Taxonomy (GTDB): domain Bacteria; phylum Bacteroidota; class Bacteroidia; order Sphingobacteriales; family Sphingobacteriaceae; genus Pedobacter. Next base: position 202,590 of record NZ_JBAZQQ010000005.1, on the reverse strand, counting down.
GATGCTAATGGTCTCAGCACCTATCATTTGCTGCTTTTTATTCGCTGTGAGCTTAAAGAATTTTGGATCCGGACAACGCATATCCGTAAACCTGTCTTTATGTAATGGAACCTGTATTACCTTTCCATTTTGCATTCTGAACAAATTTGTTTCTTTCCAAACAGCATTTTCTACACGTGTTTTTGTAGGCTGGGCAGCCTTACCCTCATTTCGTACCTGGTCAATAGCATTCACCCTCTTAAATTCTCCAATGCCGTTCATTTTATAGCCATCGCTTTCAAAATCAGCTTCAAAATGCTTTCCTGCACCTTCAACAGTAAACCTCAGTTTACCATCACTTACCACACGGACAGACATTTTAATTTCTTCGCCTGGATACCAGTAATACTCCTTACTTGCCGGAGCATCCTGCCACCTATCCCTTTGTCCTGTTTGCGGATAAGATGCTCTTCTGAAGAATGGCCTGAACGCCTTTCTTTCAGCACTGATATTACCTTTTTCATCCTTAATTACCGCCCATGTCATACCTACATCCGTCTCCTGTCCGTTCATACTACCTCCCATATAAACAGAAGGATTGTCTAAAAACTGCCCTGGCTTTTTATCATTCTTTCTAGACTGATCAAATGTTATTTTAGGAAGTATAACTGTTCCTGAAATACCTACCCAGACATCCTTACTAGACACGGCCTTTCTGTAGTAAGCACCATTGAAGCAAGGCATACTCTTTTCTGGTTTAACTTCATCTTTAAAATAAGAAACCTTGCTTTTAGGAATCTTCCCATTAACTACTTTAGACTTTGGTGGATCTATCATCACAGCCACAACTAAAACCGAAGGCATGATCAATCCAAATAATATATTCCTCATCAATTTAATTTATTTAAAAAAATGGCTAACCAATTCAGCTAGCCACCATACTTGAAGAAAAAATCACCTTCTCAGAAGAGGCATAGGAACTTTTCCTTCTTCAGGAAAAGATTCCAGCCTCCGAAGAGAATGGTTATTTTTCAACTTTAATCTTCTCAAACGCCTTATAAACTTGAAACAATGCTCTTGGCACATGGAAACAACATTTCCATTTTCCGCCTTTTAATGGCAACAATACTTCACCTCTCCTGTTCAAATAAGCAAACCATTCTCCATGCTCCGGATCTCTGAATCTATTCCATGTATAATCATGCAGTTTCTCAAACCATTCCATACATTTCTCATTGCCAGTCAACTCATAGCCTTTTGCCATACAAACCAGCGCTTCCAGGTGTACCCACCATAGCTTCTGATCCCATTCCAATTGCTGTTGCGGCTGACCTTTAATATCCATGAAGTAAAGTATTCCTCCGAATTCCTTATCCCAACCATAATCCAGTGTATGCAAAGCAATCTCAGTAGCCTTTTCGATTAATTTCGGATCATTTAAACGCACGCCAAGGTCCATCATAAACCACATCGCTTCTATTGTATGACCTGGGTTGATTAACCTGCCATCAAAAGAATCAGAGAACGAACCATCAACATTTACGTTCTCCAGGATCAAACCACTATCCTTCTGATAAAACACCTCCATTACCTCGTGGATCACAGCTTTCAAAAGATCATCAACTGTATTCTTATCCAACAGATGTTCCATTTCGAGCGACAAATTGCTCAGGATCATTGGTAAAGCGAAGTTCTTAAGACTACGTGTACCAGGATAAGCTTTATTGTATTTACCTTTTGGATTATCCTGACGTTTTAAAATATTGTTAAAAGTATCCTTCGCAATTTGCGCATAGCGCTCCTGCGGGTCAGCTTTATACAATGCTGCAAATGCCATACTGGCAAAGCAATCAGAAAAAATATTATAAGGCTGAGCTAAAGGATTACCTTCCTTGTCTAAAGAAAAATACCAGTTACCCTCAGCATCACGACCATGCTTTTCTATAAAATCAGCCCCATGCTTAGCCATTTCCAACCACTCCGGTCTAGCTTCCTGCTCATTGTACAAAGTGGCAAAAGTCCATACTTCACGGGCTTGCAGCCACATGAATTTATCAGTATCGTATACGTCACCCCTACGTCCCAGACAGTTAAAATACCCCCCGTTTACCTCATCTTTTGAATGCTTCATCCAAAATGGAATTACATTATTTACTAATTCCTGCTCGTAAATCTCTCTATAGTTATTCATCAAAATGTATTGTATTTTTTCAAGTTATACTTATGATCATCTGATCAGCAAACTCAAAGTTTTAATCCTTCAACGTATTCTTTGTATCTGTTAAATAAATGGCCTGCCTGCGGGTAAGCAGATTGCGGGCTCATAAAATGTGAGAATTCAAAAGTTATGGCTTTATCATAGCCTGCCTTCCTTGCTGCTTCCAGTTTCAGGCGTAATTTCTCGAACTTAATTGGTAAGAATTTTATCGGCATATCCCTATCAAAACTCTCTGCATTGGTCCAACACTGTAATCCATACTGATCAGCAATTTTCTTATTCACTGCAAAAAAGTCATCCAGTTCATGGTAATCGATATGTCCATCCTGAAACGCAACCGCATCAACAGCACCACTTATTCCTTGAAAAATCTCTCCCCATTCTCTTTCATGCTCTTGTAAAGAAACAGCATCTTCTTTTGTTAAAGCAGAAGAAGCCGCCATAACTGCTTTTTTACCATCAATCCAAGGCGAAATTAAGGTTGGCAGTCCAGCACTAACATCTTTGCATTGCTGCCCCAAAGTCCTGAAAGCTTCAGTTGCACCCTTGGTCTTTCTGCTGATTTCCATACTTAAATACCAGCCACCAAAGCTCTTATAATGCCCATACTGCTTCCATACCTCATCAATCACAAAGCGATTGGAATCAATTTCATGTTGCAGATTTCCCGTATCCCAATATTTACCACTATCATACAGTCCGAAGTAAAACTTCATATTGTATTTATCAGCAAGTTGCAAAAACAACTCAACCAGATCCAAAGGGGGACGATAACAGCCAAAGCTATCTTGTAAATAAGTCGAAGGATAGGTAATGAAGCGGCGATAGCCACTTCTGATCATAATTACTGTATCTATTCCCACCGATTTCATATGAGCAAAATCTCTATCCCACTCTACTCTACCCCAATTTTGATGAGGAATATCATGCGAGATCTCGTCTAGAAAAGTTCCCGTTATTTTCATAAATATTTTTTTTCTTTTAAATAGTTTACCCAAGTGATGTATGCACTGGCTTTCAGATGCACACCATCCATTGTTATTTCTCTTTTTAAATTACCCTTCTCATCCGCAAATAGTGGAACGATATCTATATAAGTTACTTTCTCTTCTTTAGCCAACTGCTTGATTTTCTCATTTAACACTGGCACCATTTCACTGCGGCCTTTGGTATAAGAAGCGCTAGTCATTTCCTCATTTATAGGCAATGCACTTTCGATATAAATCTTTGTATTAGGTGATTGTTGTTTAATCTTTCTTATGATCCTTCTGTAATTATTGATACTGACTTCGTAAGGCAGTTTTCTGAACAAGTCATTTATACCATCCATTAAAAAGATAGCTTTAGGCTTTGCGATCAATATTTCATCCATACGAGCAAGGATACCGAAAGAATTGTCGCCCCCTACGCCACGATTAACAATCGGGTAACGATAACCTGACAAAATCTCTTGCCATTCTCCTCGTTCAGTAATGCTGTTTCCTAAGAAAACGACTTCATTTTTAACATGGGACATTTTATTGAAATACTCTACCCTTTGCTGATAATAAGAATTAGCGTAACCGCTGTCGATCTTTACTGGCGTTTGAGCATTAGCATTAACAGTTGTTGCGACTATACCGCAGGCGACTGCGAGCATTTTTATACATTTCATCTTATAAAACATTAAGTTTCTTTAAATATCCCGCCCATAAAATATAGGCTGCAGATTTTAAATGCAGACCATCTATACTTAGTTCCTTTTTCAGTTCACCATCTGCCCCTGCAAATACCTCATGCAGATTTATATAATTTAGTCCTTGCACTTCACAAAAGCTCATTAACTTAAGATTGAACTCCAGAATATTTGCATTGGATAATTTCTCGTAAGACGCAGGTAACATCTTTTTATTTATGGGCAGAATACTCTGCATATACACTTTTGTAGCAGGTGAAGCTTCTTTAATTTTAGCAATAATTCTCTTATAATTATTGAGGATAACACTTTGTGGTGTTCCCCGTTTCATATCATTAATACCAATAAGGATAAAAATCCGCGCAGGTTTAGAAGCTAAAACCTCATCCATCCTGGCTATAACTCCAAAAGTTACATCACCACTTATACCACGGTTTACTACATTCTTTTTAGGAATAAGCTCCTGCCATTTCCCACCTTCGGTAATGCTGTTACCCAAAAAGACAATCTCGTTTTTCTGATTTGGCATCTTTTTAAAGAAATCCAGTCTTTGCAGATAATGACCATTCGCATAACTGCTATCCACAGCTACCTGTTCCTGAGCAAAACTATAAAATGACGATACCAGAAATGTTCCGATTAAAAAAAGACGTTTCATTGTATTCAGCTTAATCATATATTTTATTCAGCAACTACTTCTTCCTCAGATTCTTTTTCTGGCGCCATTAACGGCACTAGCCAGGTTACAATAAATGCCGGAATTGTGGCAATTAGCACCCATATAAAGAACTCCTTATACCCTAAATAATCACTCAAAACACCACTAATCATAGATGGAATCATAAAACCTAAATTCATCAATCCGCTACCAAATGCATAGTGTGCCATTTTATATTTTCCAGGAGCAATATTCTGCATCATAAACAAAATCAAGCCCACAAAACCATATCCATAACCAAAATATTCAATGGCTACTGCTGAAGCAATAATGTATAAATCATGAGGCATTGCTATGGCCAGGAAAGCATAAGCAGCAAATGGCAGATTAAAGAATGCACATAGAATAAGTAAAGTTCTTTTGGTTAATCCTTTATTAGAAACATAATATCCGGCCACAATAGAACCCAATACGAAAGCAATAGAACCAAAAACACCATATAACAAACCTATTTCTGATGTAGTTAACCCTAATCCGCCCGACTCTCTGGAGGCTTTGAAAAATAAAGGAACAATCTTAATAGCCTGCCCTTCAGCAAAACGATAGAACACGATAAAACACAAACTGAACCAGATGTTCTTTTTCTGAAAGAATGTGATGATTACATCCTTCAATGTTGCAAACCCTTCTTTAACAGAGCTTACGGTTTTAACTTCATTACCTTCAGGCAAAACCCTCATATTATATAATCCCAGCACTACCATGATAATTCCATATGCAAACATCACAACCATCCAGGCATTATGTATACCGATTTCTTTCTCTAACTGTCCGGCAAAATAAACAAGGACACCACCAGAAAAAACCTTTGCGATATTATAAAAGGCACCTTGCCAACCTACAAACTTTGCTTGCAGTTTAGGCGTAAGTTCATTCAGATAAACTCCATCCGCAGCAGTATCATGGGTAGATCCGCTCAATGCGATTATAGTTAAGATGGCAATGGAGAAAGCAAAGAAATGATCCATTTGTAAGGTTAAGGCCAAAAGCCCGAACAATACACCCGTAAAAATCTGAGTAGTATAAACAAAAAATTTCTTCGTTTTATACATCTCTAGGAATGGTCCCCACAGCGGTTTTATTGTCCATGGAAACATAATTAGAGAAGTCCAGAATGCAATTTTAGCATCCGAGATCCCCATGTTTTTGTACATAATGGAACTCGCTCCTGATAATGCAACAAATGGTAAACCCATAGCGAACCAGGTAGTTGGTATCCAGTAAATGGGATTGATGTTTTTGGTTGTTAATTTTGACACAAAGATCTTTTTTAAATATTAGTAATCAGGTTTGCTTTTTAGGTTTTCCAGAACAGTTTTGCTCTTGTACAATATAGCGTAATGAGTGATACCACTCCAGTAAATATTAATCCTCTTATCAGTCCTCCTGCTGGTAAACCAGCAACGCTATCTAAATATGCCTCTGTACCAGTAAGCTTTAATAAAGGTATTAGCAATAAATTTCCTGCTGTATATGCAACCATCGGATTCTTGCCGTTATTTCCAAAAAAGGTAATTACAGCAGAAAAACACCCTAATTTTTCAAAAATAGTGAACGATAAAAGTATCAGAAAAGCCAGTCCTGTATTTAAAAAGTAATAGCTGAAAGTTGATATATCCTTCTTTATTCCCCCTTCAAAAGCTTCGAAAAACAGCCCTAATATCAATAGGTAGATTCCAGTATTTGCAAATTTGGTAAACAAAGTTTTATCAGCTCCCTCCTTAACTCCTTTTAATACTTGCAATAATAAAAGACCTAGTGCAGCAGAGATAAAAAGGTTTGGAACCAACCAACGCATGTACAAGCAAACTACGTTACAAATCATTAACGCCCAGCATAAGGCACCCACTGTTAATAGTTTAGCTTTTGCACCTTCTACAAGATTTTGAACCGGCGATGCACTTCTATTCAGTAACCACTCCCCGGCAAATGTCCCCGGCAATACTATAAACAAATACTTAAGATAATACACCTTATACATCCATGGAGCTGGCGACCAGTTAAATACCAAACTATTCCATGTACCAGCATCTTTGCCTGTCAGCAATAATGCCATTAACAATGGCAACACCCCAATTCTCAACAAAGGATTGTTACGAGTTAACCACCAGATTAACGTTCCGAAAAACGCCATGTTAGCCAGTACAATAATAATGACATCACTTGATTCTAAACTAAATCCGTTTTTAAAAGGATACCATAATAAAAATGCAGCTGCAAGTGCAAAGCCTACAATTTTAATACTTGTGGCGATCATCTTGTTTTCCAGGTTATTGAAATGTGCATACATTAAAAACAGCACGAAGAAACAAGCAATAGATAAGAGCTGTTCTTGCCAGCCGGGAGTACCACTCATTACCCATGCGCGTGCATAAAATGTAAATAGCGCAAATACAACCAGTAAAAAATAACGTTGAACAAGTTGTCCGGCAGTTTTAAATACAGATTGCGATACTAGTTTCTTCTGTAATGCCAATGGAATTGCGGCTCCCATGGTAAACAGAAAAAAAGGAAATACCAGATCTACCCAGGTAATCCCGGGTAATTCTGGTTTAAAAATATGTTGCGGTGGCGGCACCTGAGCATGATACATCCAGGCAGGTAAGATTCCGAAAGAAATACTGCTGGATAAAACCATCAGCAGTATAGCTAATCCTCTTAATGCATCTAAGGCTTCTTCTCTTTTCTTCATACTTAGTCGTTAATTGCTCAATACTTCCAGCAGATCAAAGGAAATCCTTCTAACCATTAACTGATACTTCACTGTCACTGTACTATTTTTTAATCGTAATATTTAAGGTTCGGATTATTGTTTCCTCGCCATGGTTATTTACGTTTTTAGCAACAAATGTGATGGTATAGCTACCTTCTTGTGTAAACACGTATTTATAATCCTTCATTGGTTTTAGGTAATCTTTAATTCCTAGGCCAACATCAGGTTTTGCAGCATTTGGTAATAAAGCCTTGCTGACAGCCCAATCTTCACTTGCAAGTAATGTACTAGCCGGAGCAAAAAATAAGAATGGAGTAGCTGCTTGAATAGTCCATTTATTAACTGGATTTTGAACATCAATAGCCAACCAACCTGCGGTCTTAACATCAGCAACAGTAGTTCTTCTACCGTCCTCAGTAACATTATAGAGGTCAAAAACCGGAACTCGCCAGGTCCTTGCACCCGCAAAAGATGTAGCACTTGGCTGTCCTACAAATTTAAAAGCAAAATAAATTGGTGTATTCGCAACTGGAAGATCCGCAATATCAACCTCTCCTGAAGGGGTGACAGGATAATTGGTTCCTGGAACTTCATCCGGGCTTAACTTAAATCTACTTGTAATATCAGTCCATGTAGCTTCTGCAATACCCTCTGGAGTATATACATCTTTGAAATCGGTAGAATACAACAAACTCAGATTATTCCTTTGACTAGCATAAAGACTTTGCGTACTGATATTCAACTTTAGCTTAGTATCCTCAGATTCAATTCTGTCTTTAAAACGGTATTCCTTACCAGGCTCACCAGAATAGAAAGATATTAAATCGGCATATCCTCTTATAGAAAACAAAACTGTATCTCCTATTTTATACTCTTGTTGTGCTGTTGTTACATTAAACGTTGGTTTTTCTGGCTCAGACTTCTGACAGGCAACCATGGCAGGCAATAATAAAGCGCCCAATATATATTTTAACTTTTTCATGTTATTTCCTTTTATGAGTTACAATTACCATCCTTTATTTTGAATGATATCACCATTAGAATTAAGCTCTGCTGCAGGAATAGCAAATAAAGTATCCTTTTCAGAAACGTTTCTTGCAGATTTTATCGCGTGATCATAACCACCAGTTGAAGGTAAAGTGGTCTTAATTTCATTCTCGTAGGCTTTCATTGCCGAATAAAATTGTCCCCATCTCACTAAATCAAAGCGTCTTAATCCTTCAAAACATAACTCCAAAGATCTTTCCTTTCTGATTGCAGTTCTAAAATTTTCTGGCGAATCCTTTTCTGCTGCAGTTAAATCATAATTATTAGTTGCGTTTTGACTCATTACAGGCGTTAACACTGCACCGCCAGCACCTTCTCCACCTACTAAAGATATTGTTGGAGCAGAAGTATAGCCAGAACCACCGCTAATCATGTAAACACCTGAAATTTTACCCCCCGATATTACGACTGTAGCTGCAGCACCAAATCCGCCACCTCCACCAGAAAAAATAGCTGTAGGGGCCTTAGTATAAGCACCACCATTTGTAATAGTAACCGACTTAACAACTTCTCCAGCCATAAGCTTTCCATGCGCACGACGCTTCACTTCGTTCACTGCATCAACCGCATCTTGAGTAACACCATTTATTTCATTTTCAGCTTCGGCAAGCATTAATAGTACATCTGAATAGCGCAAGATTGGGAAATTAATAGAGGAAGTACCATTAAATTTTGGAGCTGCTGTCTCATATTCACGTCTCCATTTGGCATCGCCACGATTGTAAATCTGATTAGGTGCATAACCAATCTTCCCTCCTTCTACAGCTTCACTGTAGTAGTAATTATTGATACTCCAATCTCTTCTTAAATCATCAGCATCAAATGAATTGAAGAAAGCATTTGTGACATGTTTTCCACCATAACTAAACCCTATCTTCTCATTTGCTCCAATTCCATTGATGACCCCTACAGCCCCTTCTTCAACCTGAGTACCATTTCTCTTACCAAACTCTACTTCCCAAAGCACTTCCTTAGTATCGTATTTATCTTCACTCATGTTTATAAACACTCTCTTAAAATCAGGATTTAAAACATGACCAGCCTGCTGTACTTTCTTAGCCCACTTTACAACTTCAGCATAACGTGAAACATCTCTAAGAGGTGCGCCAGCCATTTTCAGATTTACTCTCGCTAATATTCCCCATACTACAGATTTAGTCACCCTGCTACCATAATTATAAGTAAAATGCGGTGCTACCATATCCGCAGCCTTTTCCATTTCACTTACAATAAACTCATAGTTTACTTTGTAAGGTGAATTTTTATAATTCACTTCAAAACCAGATGTAGTAGATTTTGTTTTCAAAGGTACATTCCCCCAGTTACTGGTTAAGATGAAATGATAATACGCTCTTAAAAATATGGCTTCGCCAAGCGCTATTTTCCTTTTATTTTCATCCATTACTGCTTTATCAATGTTTTCTATCAACATATTCGCTCTGTTGATTCCATTATACAAGGCCGTCCAGTTATCAGTTAATTTAGTATCAGAGGGGCTATAGTTGTATAAAGCTAAATCCTGAGTCCAACCTGACAAATGAATAAAACTATCATCAGCCACATCCATTTCAAAAAACATATACCTACCGTAAGTTGCAGATTTCCCAAGTATATCATATACACCTGTTAAGGCCGCATTTACTTCTGCTTCGTTTCTAAAAAAATCCTTTGGTGCATTAAAATCTGTTGGTGATGGATCCAGAAACTTCTTACATGATGAAGAAGTTAATGCCATTGCCGCTATTGCTATGCTATATAATATGCGTTTCATAACTTATATTTTATTAAAAAGTACTGTTAATTCCGAAAGTAATTGTACGTGCTCTAGGGTAAGCAGAGTAATCAAACCCTGGTGTTAAAGCACTGTTTCTAACAGAAACTTCTGGATCATAACCTGAATAATTTGTCCATGTGTAAAGGTTTTGTGCAGAGACATAAACCCTTGCTGATTTAATCACTTTTGTTCTTTTTAAAAGTTCTGTCGGCAATTTATATCCAAGTGCAACAGTCTTTAACCTGAGGAAAGAGCCATCTTCAATAGTTCTTGTAGAATATGCTTTTAAAGATCCTCCACGGCCTGCAGCAACCCCTGGTATATTCGAAGTTGTATTCTCAGGAGTCCATCTATCTGCGTATGTTGCAAACTGATTGTATCCATATTTATAAGATGATTCGAACATAATTCTGTTGGCATTGATAATATCGTTACCATAAGACCATTGGAAAAACACGTTCAGATCGAATCCTTTATAACTAAAGTTATTGTTAAAGCCACCAGTGTGTTTAGCATAAGGACTTCCAATTACGGTTTTATCATTTTCAGTAATTTGAAGGTCACCATCCAAATCTCTGTATTTTATATCGCCTGGTTGAACATTACCTCTTGCACCACCGTGCGCCGAAACATTTTCCTTTAAAGTGTAGGTATTTCCAACTTTAATAAAATCATCATAACCATAAACGCCATCATATATTAATCCATAAAACTGAGCAATCGGGCTTCCGATTTTAGCTACATAACCTGGAATATTTTTCCAGTCCTCTCCCCAGTTTTGAGCGGTAGCAATCATCAGTTGATTTTCACTTAATCCAAGAATCTTATTTCTATTGAAGGCGATATTGAATGAAGCATTCCATGAAAAATCTCTGGTTTGTATTGGTGTTCCCCCCAAGGTAATCTCCATACCATTATTCTGTGTAGAGCCAATGTTTTTGATAGCTCTGCTATATCCACTCACAGGAGGCATTACAGCATTTAGCAATAAATCGTAAGTTTCTTTATTGTATAAATCTAATCCTAATGTTAAACGTTCCTTAAAGAAACCCAGATCTAGACCAACGTTATATGAATCTGTTGTTTCCCATTTTAAGTTAGGGTTTCCTAAACCTGTATAAACTACTCCTTTACTATAAACATTTCCAAACATATAACCTGGATTACTATTAAAAGGATTTGTAGGATCATTACTTACATAACTTATACTAGGATAAACCCCGAAATTGGGAACACCATTATTTCCTGTTTTACCCCATGACAATCTTAATTTAGCATTTGAGAGATATTTGATATCCTTTGCAAATGGTTCATTGTTAATTTGCCAGGCAAAACCTGCTGATGGAAAATATCCCCACTTGTTACCTCCTATAAATCTTGAAGACCCATCAGCTCTGAAAGTAGCCGTAAATATATATCTATCTAATAGTTTGTAATTAGCTCTACTGATAAAAGCAGCCATAGTCGACTTAGAAGTTACAGAAGTGATGTTCAATGGATCACCTTCATCAATACCACTTAAACCTAAACTTTCATTTGGGATTAATATTCCTGTGGCACCGAAAGCTACTTAGTCTTTTGAGTTCCGCCCGCCAATGACAAATAATGATTTTGCATTGGTGCAACACGAGTAACTTCATCTTCCCAGTTTATACCATTAAGGTTTCTATAGCTCTCCAGGTTTCTTCCTTCTTTAAAATAAAGCGTCTTCGTTCTTACCGGATCAATCTCATTTTGCAGTTTCACAAATTCGTAAGGATTCAGCAATTTCATTCTTTTGTTATTCTGCTGTAATCCAAAATAGCCATTATAACTAATCACAGGCGCACCTAGCTTACCTCTTTTAGTAGTTACCATCACTACCCCATTTGCACCTCTGGCGCCATAAATGGCAGTTGCAGAAGCATCTTTAAGAATATCTATGGACTCAATCTCGTTCGGATCAAGGGTATTTAAAGGATTTACTACAGCATTATTTGGATCTTCCATAGGAAAACCATCAATAACTACTAAGGGATAGTTTGATTGTGTAATCGAGTTATTACCCCTGATATTTATTTCAATTGGTGCACCAGGTTGTCCTTCACTAGAAACTACCTGAACACCAGCCACACGACCAGCCAAAGCCTCATCAAATGATTTTACAGGAGCCTTATTTAAGTCGGCCATACTCACTGTTCCAACAGAACCTGTTAAATCCTTTCTTGTAGCTGTACCATAACCGATTACTACAACATCATTTAATTGAGACACCGATTCTCTTAATGTTACTTTAACTGTATTACTCTGGTTTACTACCACTTCTCTATCTTCAAATCCTATGTACCTGAAGACAAGAGTCTGAGCTCCTTCAGGTACTTTAATTGAAAAGTCACCTTTTGAAGAAGTTGCTGTAGTGGTTTTACTTCCTTTTATCTGCACAATTACCCCTACAAGTGGTCCACCCTGAAGATCACTAACTACCCCTGTTACCGTTCGTTCCTGTGCCCAGGAAGCTGTAGAAATGCACATCAAAAGAAGGAGACTTACCCCACTGATAAGCCAAACTTTCTTTTTTATAAATATTTGTAGCATAATGAATTTGATTAGTTTGATAATTTGGTTTATTTATTTTTGACCGATCCGTTAAAATCAATTTCCTTTGCAAATGGATTTAAGATCTGATCTATCAATACAGACAATGCTCTTCTCGATAAAACAGTCTCTCCATTTACTTCTTGTTTCGCAACACTTTCATTTATAATTTTAGAAATCATTGAAAGTGTAATTTCTTTTTTTGCAACCGAAGACAACAGTTTTACTGCAAATGCTGCATCTACCATTTCTCCAGATGGCGTTAAATCTTCCATTACAGGATAAAAAGACTTAAAACCTTCTACCAGTGCAAACTCATTAATCGGTTGCTCTGGATAATACCAGGTTTGATTCGCCCATTTGTATGCAATTCCAGTTCCTTTTAATATTCCGGTAGCACCAATTTTTTGCATCGTGACAAAGTTTTTATCCTCAGGCTTCACGTCAATAAATGGCATCAGATAAGCTTTACTTTCTAATAATGCTGATTGTACCTCACGGATATTTACATCAGCAGGCTGTTGATTATTTTTAATACTTACTGCTGCCAATGCACCAGCTGCTTGTCCGATTGTTAATACCACTGGTTGTAATCTGCTTGCTCCAGCAACAATATTGGTTACACTCACACTTTTTTCAGCCACAATAATTCCATCAGCATTTTTAGGAACTAAAGCACCTAAAGGAATGTTGTATGATGGAACTTTGATATTGATAAAATCAATCTCTGGTGCTGCTGGATTTTTCAAGTGGTGATGATCAATAGGATAATCACCAATAGCAATACCAGTACGATACAAACTTGTTTTTTGTTGATATGGAGCAGCTACATCGTTGACCGTTAAAGTCACTTTACCATCTAATCTTCTTGCCTCTCTATGGTAAGCAATCATTGGTAAATTATCTTTTGTAGGGAACTCATCAGTTGCAATTCCCAGGTTCTTAAAGCCCAGCTTGGTTTGCAAATGGTAAATGAATCTTAAACTATGCAATTTCGCTTCTTTAAGCGCTTTCTCTCTGTCCGTTTTGCTCAATTCTATGATATTCATATAAATATCATTTCCGCATTTTGGCCAGTTAATCATATATTTATTATTTGGCAACTTTCCATAAGTTATCATCACATTACAGTCTATTGAACGCTTTTGACTAGCATCGGCTGATGGATCTGTAACATCGCAGCAGCAATCAAACTCCTTTGGATCATAACCTGCAGGCTTAGCAATAGTTTTATTGGCATTTTTACCAAAATCTTTTAATACCACTACATAAGTTAAATCCTGGATAATATCATTCGCTTTTTCAGGAGCAAAAGATTCACCGGTATCATGACGACTATCCATACCTATACGAGAAGGAATTTTCAAAAAGCCCATTACATCGCCTAATTCAGTTGCATCAATGATCAGATCAGCTGTGATCACAGAGCGTTTCCCTTTTACATAAGCTTCAACAGTCCATTTATTTCCATTGCGTATTATGTTTCTCCATTCTGTTTTATACCAAATGGTCAAATTGGGGTTTGTAGCCAGTTCCTTTAGCTTTTTATTACCCACAGACGGTTCAAATAAAGTGTTACTCACCCATCCGGTTTCTACAGCTACAGGACCCCCATAATAATCATATAGTTTTTGTCTGAATTCACCCCACAAACCAGATGGCATCTGATGATTCCCATCTATAGCAGCCACGCCAGCGGAAGTCAACATTCCACCCAACCATTCAGTTTCTTCAATAACCAGGGTTTTCACACCCATCCTTGAAGCCTGTACAGCGGCGGTAGTTCCACTTGCACCACCACCAATTACCAGCAATTGCGTTTGATACTCTTTAGCAGAGACAGAAATAGTTAGAGCGGTAAAAGATAACGTCAGTGCGACTAAAAGTCCCTTCATAAATCCGGATTGAATCATTTTAACTTAAGTAATTATATATATATATTGAAATTTGTTTTCTAAGATTTTTCCTTAACAATTAATGCGGTCACTACTTTCCTTTCAGCTCCACCGGTATCCGAAGGCCTAACTGTTTGCTTTCCATTTACAGTTAACGCTGTAGAACCACCACCGTCAAGATTTATAGCACCTATACATCCCATTTCTTTCATCAATTGTGCAATTTGAGCTAAATTTAAACCTGCAACACCTGTAGCAGCATTACCACCTTCAACAGCCAGAATGATTACTTTACCATTTTGGGTATAACCAATTGCTGAACGAGCGCGTGCTGAAGTATCATCAATCACAATCAATTCTTCTTCATCTGTAATATTTATTTCTCCATTTTTTATCAGCATTGGAGAGCCTCCAATTGCGGTACTTACATCCCAGGTAGCTCCAACAGATGGTATTACGGCTGTAGGCACAGGAAGCGGTGCAGAACCCAATAAATTTGCAGCAGGTGCAGCATAAGAAAAAATAGTACCATTACCTGTACCCACATGATAAATCCAGGTTACATCAGGTACACCTTTAGCTGAAATACCAAAGGCAGCCCTGGTTGGATAATAAGATGTACTTACATTATTATATGGACGACTTAATGATTTAATATTTATAGCATCAACTATACCTTTATACATAGACAAGCTCAAAGAACTTCCTGTTGTAAAAAAACCGCCATTGATACTTGCATATTTGAGACCAGGTTCATCATTATAAAAATTTGATACTGTTTTACCAGCATTAAGCAATACAGGCTTTAATTCCAGATCAGCTTTTGGATCAAAAATAACACTATATACCAACACTGGCTTTCCATTTATAGGAGTATGATTTTCATAAACTTGTATCCCATTAGGGAAATTAGCCATCAAGTGGATAGACTTCTTCCAATTGGAAGACAAACTCACCAGAGGTGTTGAATCAACTAAAGGTTTGTCAGGATGAAATTTCCCTTCTTTAGATTTACTGCATGCAGACAATAAAGACATTGCTGCGATAAGAATAATAGCAAGGTTTAGTTTTCTATTCATAATGGTTGGTTATGCAGTAAATATAATAACTTTATTAAATATATTAATAACATCCCAATAGTTATATTATTTTTTTTACAAACATACCAAAACAAGCGTTCCTAGAGGCAAAGATTTACTAACATTATCTTAAATATCCTTATTACTAACTCTACAAACAAACAAGAATGTTGCCGTCAGACAAGCACAAAAAATGTTCTAAACACAATTTCACTCATAAATAATGCATTATGCATACAAGCTGAGTGTTTTTATTTAACTTTGGTTAAAACAATACTTTTTCATTAAATATTGAAGAATATTATTAATAATTATTAACAAGATTGCAAATACAATGCAATTGAGCAATACAAACAACGCTATGAAAACTGATTTTTTTGATGATAACAGCGATATATTAACTGGAGTCGCTTATAAAAATATACATATCAGGAAAAAGATCATCTCTTATTTTGCTGACGCTGGCAATGCAACTATTGCCGAACTATGTAAAGAAACCAATCTGAGTGTTCCTAAAGTAACCACACTAATAACTGAACTAATTTCAGGCGGATTGGTAAAAGATTTTGGAAAAGTCGGTTCAACAGGCGGCAGAAGACCAAACATTTATGGATTAGCACCCGACTCGGGTTTTTTCCTTGGTGTTGATGTAAAGCATGACCACATTAACATTGGTCTGATAGATTTACAAAAAAAACTCATCAAAATATCTAAAGACGTTCCTTATAATTTAAACAATACAGCGGAGTCCCTCGCCGCACTTTGTCAATTAATCAAAGACTTCATTAAGGAATCAGCCATTTCAAAAGATAAAATATTAGGCCTTGGTTTAAACCTTTCAGGAAGGATTAATTATGCCACTGGATACAGCTATAGTTTTTTCCATTTCAACGAAGACCCATTAAGTAAATTGCTGGAAAAAGAGCTCAATTTAAAGACCTACCTTGAAAATGATTCAAGAGCTATGGCTTATGGAGAGTTTAACTGTGGCGTAGTAAAAGAGGAGAAAAATGTATTGTTTTTGAATTTAGATTACGGCCTGGGTATGGGCGTTTTAATCAACAATGAACTGTACTATGGAAAATCTGGTTTTGCCGGTGAAATAGGACATATCCCTTTATTTAACAACGAGATCATTTGCCATTGTGGTAAAAAAGGCTGTTTAGAAACTGAGGCTTCAGGCCGCGCTTTAATAGAGCTATTTAAGCAAAAATTACTTACCGGATCCTCAACTTCACTGAATAAAACAGCAGACGATAACATTCAAATGCAGGACATTATCAATGCAGCAAACAATGATGATGTATTGTCGATTGAGCTAATTGCTAAGGTAGGAGAGAAACTGGGACGTGGCATTGCCTTATTGATTAATATTTATAACCCGGAGCTGGTTATTTTAGGTGGAGCGCTAGCCTCAACCGGCGAACACCTGCACTTACCAATTAAAAGTGCTTTAAATAAATTCTCATTAAGCCTTGTGAACAGCGACACACAATTAAAACTTTCAAAGCTTGGTGAAGAGGCAGGCGTTATGGGCGCCTGCCTCTTAGTTAGAAAAAGACTTTTAGAATACTCTATCTAATTATTTTAACGTATCCATATCTACTGGAATAAATACCAATGGGGTTGGCAAGCAAGATGCTCCCGGCGGAGAATAAGTTAACTTAATTGTTTGCTCCTCTCCGTTTTTAGCTGGTGGAAATACCTGAACCAATATGGCTTCGGGAGCAGCTTTAGTAACTAACCTATCACTAGGCAACTGGATGATCCCTTCTTTGAACTTTCCCTTACTTACAATCATTGTTGCAGCCATACCATTGCACCATTGATTGTCGGCTGAACGAGAATTCCAGGTAACCAAAGCCAAACCTTTACCATCTGTACTTTTCCATTTCAATTCCATTTCATACATCACACCGTAGTTACCAGCAAGCGTAGACTCTTTTCCACTTGTTCCTTCTATACCCTTAACCCAAGGATCTTTTACTCCATCAGCTACAATAAATTCTGCCGCACCGTTTTTAGTATCCAATACATCAACAGCTGTGATTTTATAATTACTTACACCGAATAAACCACGACCTGCATTTTTATGTCCTGTTGGAATAACTGTTTTGATTCTATTTAAAGCAACAGGACCTGATGTTTTAAGATCTGTTTGAATGATACTGATTTGTCCTGGCTGATCGATTACAAAATCATAAAAACCATGGGTCAATTCATCATATTTAACAACATTACGTTCTAATTTCTCATCTATAGCAATTGCTGCACCTGGCTCCACTACACGAATTTCATCTGATCCGTTAGAGGCAAAATAATCTGCCAACCCCTGTTTACCAATCTGGAAATAATTAGCACTAGGCTTCTGTGAAGAATACTTCAGCATACGGATATGCATTTTTTTCTTTCCTGTATTTTTAATTACAGCCGTAATTTTACGATCTATCTTAACAGGCTCTTTTACACCATTCACATTGTACACATACAACCTAACTGCACCTGGCTGTACATTTTCCTGCAAAGCAATTGCCTCTGGAATCCTGATGTATTCAGGGTCATCAGAAATAATAAACTGCGGTCCAGGCAAAACCATTTTATCGTATTTAATATCAGCAGGCTTAACCGCAAAAAAGTCATTCAGCAAAACAACATTACCTTGTTTTGCTTTTAACAAGTTTGCTGCATCTTCCACTTTAATAGTCTGCGCATTCAATTGCATAGCACCACAAATAAGTGCCATACTCAATGTAGTTTTTAAGTTTTTGTATTTCATTTGTTTGTTTTTTGTGTTCTTAATTAAAAATGATTCATTAACACCTGTAAAATCCTTAAGCCTTATTAGCCAGCTCATAGAAGAAGTCGAAATGTGCTATAATACTTTTTGTCCAGTAAGTACCAGTATGTCCTCCTGGCTGAGCAATATAGGTCGCCCTTATTTTCAGATCGTCTAATTTCTGACGGAATTGGTTATTGGCTTTATATAAATAGTCTTCAGTTCCACAGTCAAAAATGAGTGTCTTTTTCAACCCCTTGACACTTTCCAGTCTATTTACAGGTGAGTACACATCAAATGCTTTATTTTCTTCAGAGTATGCACCCAACAAATAAGCTATAGTTGTTTTCTTAAAACCCGAATGCCTTAAGTTAAGCACACCAGAGGTACTGCCAGCACTTAAAAAAACATCAGGATGATTTAGAAAAAGATTCATTGCTCCAAAACCACCCATACTGGCCCCAGTTACAAAAACCTTAGCCTGATCTGTTTTATAAGTATTGTTAATTTTTGGCATCAACTCTTTCATAAAGAAATCTTCATATTGTGCACTATCTGGATTAGTCGAGTTCATATACCAGCTTCTTTTTAATCCATCCGGGCAAACCACTATAAACTTATAGTTATCTGCCATACTTTGCAAAGCAGCCAGCCTACTCCAGGTTTTATAATTTGCCGAATGACCATGCAATAGATACACTACAGGATAATTAACTTTTACATCATAACTTACCGGTTTATAAACCAGCACACTATCTGTTGTTTTTAATGCAGACGATCTAAGCACCAACAAATCTTGTCCGTTTACCGAAAATACCCCTAATCCAAAAATAAGAATCAATATGTATTTTAATTTATTCATATTTTAATTTTTATTATTAAGATATTCCAAATTGCTCCAACGGGAAAAATATCCAATCCAACTATCTTCATATTTCACAACGTGCTAAAAAGGTCGTTAAAAACAAACAACAAGGCTTTTCTTATTCAGCATGTGAATATAGATATTTTTTAATAACTAAATACAATATAATATATTTTATTATTAAGTTAATAACAGATATATTACATTAACTCTATTTTACAAGCTCATTATAAAAATTACATATATAGTTTAAAAATCAGTGGATAACATCATATTAATCAATAATTACATTCGCCTTCAGACTATAGTCTTGATCTTGATAATTAATAAATTACAGTTATTTTGCGTCAATCATACTGAAACCAAACTAACTCAGGCATAAAACTGTAATTAATAAAATGGGTAAAACTTTTTTTGAAGAATTAAACAGTGAAAACATCATTGGTGTTGCGTACAAAAACCTTGGTCTTAAAAAGAAATTACTTAGCTATTTCACCAATGTTGGTAATGCCACTATAGCTGATCTTTGTAAAGAATTAAATCTAAGTGTTCCAAAAATCACTTCCTTACTAGCAGATCTGATCGAAGATGAGCTCATTAAAGATTATGGGAAAGTAGATTCTACGGGTGGGCGTAAACCTAATCTATATGGCCTCGTTCCTGAGTCAGCATTCTTTATTGGTGTCGACATTAAGCAAAATCACATCAACATAGGTCTTTCAGATTTACAAAAAAACCTGATTAAAGTATCAGAAAAGCTACCTTATCATCTCGAAAATAACAAAGAATCATTAGAGGCATTAATTATACTGATTAATGATTTTATTTCAGCGCTCACCATACCACGTGAAAAATTGCTGGGCATTGGCATTAATCTTTCAGGAAGAATAAATTACGCCACAGGATACAGCTATAGTTTCTTTCATTTTAGTGAAGAACCTTTAAGCAAAATCATTGAATCAAGAATTGGTATCCGGGTATTTCTGGAAAATGATTCCCGGGCAATGGCCTATGGAGAGTTTTCGGTTGGTGCAGTTTCTGTCGAGAAAAACGTACTGTTTCTAAATCTCGATCACGGAATCGGATTAGGTATATTGGTAAACGGACAACTTTATTACGGAAAGTCTGGCTACTCAGGTGAGTTTGGCCATATCCCTTTATTTACCAATGAAATTATTTGCCATTGTGGCAAAAAAGGCTGTCTGGAAACCGAAGCTTCAGGATGGGCGCTCAGCCGTATGCTTAAAGAGCGACTAAAAGAAGGAGCAACATCTATTTTAACGCGAAAAAACATCAATCCAGATAATTTGACTATGGAAGACATTATTACCGCAGCCAATAATGACGATGTACTTGCCATAGAAATGATTGCAAAAATAGGTGATAACCTGGGCCGGGGTATTGCTTTACTGATTAATTTGTTTAACCCTGAACTGGTTATACTTGGGGGATGTCTTGCTGCAACTGAAGATTACATCAAACTTCCAATTAAAAGTGCAATTAACAAATACTCATTAAGCCTAATGAATACCGATACAGTCTTAAAGATGTCTACATTAGGAGAAAGAGGAGGCATTCTTGGTGCTTGTTTGCTCACTAGAAACAGGCTGTTCAATATTGTTTAATGTTATACTTTATTGTCAGGTCAGATCAACACACAGCATATTGTTTTAATGATTAATCAATCTGCTCAGAAAAGCCGGATAGGTTTCTCAGCTTGAAGCGATAAAAAAAACAGGCAAAATACTTTACCTGCCATTTTCAAGAGATATTTCATTATTATCATTAAAAGAGGAGATGTATCCATGATACACCTCCTGTAAAAGCCATCAATACGTTTAAGCTATCCCTTTGGCCATTCCGTTTCTATTCCTTGAGATTTAACATAATCTTGAAAAGCAGTCAGCAACTGCTTATTATTCCTTATATCTCTTGGTATTACATTTTTATCTCTAGCGAAACGAATCAGCAGACCTACCGCCTCACCTATGCTCCATTCTACAGGATGTAATCTGTAACAACCATTAGTAATATGTGTCGTACCAATATTCTTATTTGCAGGAAGAATATTTTCCATTCTAACAGGGAGTAAGGCACCTAATGGAATTTGAAATCTTAACGAACTGAAATCTACATAATTTACCTGATCACAACTGGGGTGAAGATCGATATGATAATAACCTATTCCTACACTATCATAAAAAGGAGCAGCAACATTCTTTTCTTCAGACTTAGCAACCATCGCCCTGTTTTCTTTACCCACATGCTCTTCCAAAATGGTAAACATCGCTTTTATTCTTCTTGATTCACGGATATATGGATATTTAGCTAATCCATCTTCAGTACCCATAATATCTTTACGAAGCCTTACTCCCGGATAACCTTTACCCCCATCTTCACGTGGAGCTTCGGTTTGCAGCCAATACAATAATGATAAGCTCAATTGTTTTGCTCCATTAACATGCTTATTGAACTCCTTTTCAGAAGCGCCAATTAAATTACCCAGCATGTAATCATTCTGTGGCCAATTTACAATGGTAATATCGCCCGTATAAGTACCAGTAACAAAATTATCCTTGTTGATGATCTTACGATAATTCCATAAGTTCAACATTGATCCTGTTTTACTTCCATCAGGATTAAATCCAAGTCGTTTCGGCTTCAAAGTTTTAGGATCTGAATAATGTAATTCCAATAGCTTACCTGCCCATGGCGGAGTCAATTTTGGGACATGATTACTCCAGAAATCGTAATCTTTCGGCTTATCGATCACATGATTTCCACCAGGAACATAATCAATAGCAAAGCAAACCGTAAATGCCTGATTGTTATTTGGATTAGCAACCTCAGGTGCATGCAACTCATTGGTCTGTTTTTTAGATTCTGTACCTGTGATATATTCTGTACCTGTCAATGGTAATATATCGCCCATTTCAGTAGCGTCTACAAAGTATGGTGCTGTAAGTGTAACCAAACGACCAGTACGCATAGATTTTGCCGTTAACGACTCTACTTTCACTCCATTTACTGCTGCTTTAGTAACTTTGTATTCTGTTAACAAAACCAATTTACCAGAGCTGATGTAAGGAGCCAGCATATCATTCATTATAGCTAATGCTACTCTTGGCTCATGACATAATTTCGATACAGACCCATCTCCTGGATTCAGTAAAGGATTATTCTTTGCTGAATCTACCAGAGGATAATTTTTTTTATAATAATCTCTGATAGCATTTCTGAAATCACGGTACATTTGCGTTGCGCCATGTGTTTCAATCCAACCATGCTCATCAGGTGGTACGCCTTGTTGGGTTAACTGACCACCAATCCAATCTGTTTCTTCGGTTAAGACTACAGTCTGCTTATTTCTAAGCGATGACATTGCAGCAGCAAATCCTCCCAGACCTCCACCTGCTATTATTACATCAGCTTTTAGCTGCTCATCCCCATTTTTTTGAGTTGTCTTTTCAACTTCAGCCAAAGCTGTTGCCGGAACTCCAATTACACCGGCTGTTGCCGAAACACCAAGGAGACTTAAAAAATTTCTACGCTTCATTATAAATTATCTTAATATAATTTTAAAATTACCAATCCGGATTTTGACTAAGTCCGGGATTAATATCTCTTTCACCCTGCGGAACAGGAAGTAAAACTAGCCTCATTAATTATTTACTAGTCTTATAACCACTTACTCCATAAAAAACAATGTATAAATAGCATAATAAAGGAAGTGTAAAAGCAATGGTCCAGTTGTAATGATCGATAAGTAGCCCTTGGGAATAAGATATAATTGCGCCACCAGCAATAGCTGTAGACAAATACCCAGACGCCCTTGTGGTATATTTACCTACTCCGTTTACAGCGAGGGAAAAAATAACTGCAAACATTACAGAATTGAACAACCCAACCCCAATCATTGACCAGACAGCAATGCTTCCACCTGTACTCAGTGAAATAGCAATCAAACCCATTGCTGCTATACCACAAAAAGCAAGCACATTTGAGGGTTTAAGGTAATTGAGAATCACCGCACCAAACAAACGTCCAACAATCATACTTCCCCAATAAAATGCAACATAAGTATTTGCTGCTGCTTCACTGATTGATAAGGTATCAGCAATATAATTGGTTAAAAATGTCCCTATTGATACTTCTGCTCCAACATAAAAGAAAAGAGCAACTATCCCGAGCTTTAAGTTTCTAAAAGAAAGCACCCCTTTTTTCTGGTCCAAATCTTGTTCAGATGCATCAACAGAGCCTCCTTTAATTTGTGGGAGTTTTAATACATAAACTGTTCCTGCGATAATCAATAATAGTGCAGTTATTCCCAAATAAGGATACTTTACCGCATCTGAAGAAGAAGTTTGCTGTTCTGTTAAGCCTGATAGAATATAATGAGCACCAAAAATAGGTGCAACAGTAGTACCTAAAGAACCTATCCCTTGTATTAATGTAAACCTTGATGAAGCTGTTTTCGCTGGCCCTAATACTGTAATATATGGATTAGCAGCTACCTGGAGCATAACTATTCCAAGAGCAAGTACAAAAAGTGCCGCCAGAAATATATAATATTCGTGCAATATCGATGCAGGAAAAAATAGTAATGCTCCCAATGCTGCAATACAAAAACCAGTTACCATTCCATTTTTATAACCGATCCGTTCAACAATTTTACCTGCAGGAATGGAGGCTATGCCATAAGTTAGAAAGAAGTAAAACTGGACCAATGATGATTGGGAATAGTTTAAAGTAAAGCTATTTTTAAAAAAGGGTACAAGTGTATCATTTAAACAGGTAATAAACCCCATCATGAAATAGAGTACCCCCAGCGAAATCAGGGCTGGGACATAACTCTGCTTAGTACTTGTTGACGTTGTTTCTTCAACCACTACATTTTGTGAACTAAAACCGGCCATTTTTATACAGTTAAGGTACTTTGTTTTTCTTTAATTGTTTCTAATACTTTCCAGCATTGATATAAACCACGTGGCACATGAAAACATCCTTTCCATTTGCCTCCTTTAGCTGGTGATAAAACTTCTCCCCTCCTATTCAGATAGCCAAACCACTCTCCATGTTCCGAATCAGCAAAATGGCTCCAGCTATAAGCATGCACTTTTTCAAACCAATCCCAGCAACGCTGGTCGCCAGTGTACATATAGCCTTTTAACATACAAACCATAGTTTCTACATGTACCCACCATAATTTCTGATCCCATTCCAATTGTAAGGGCGGCGCACCTTTAACATCTTTAAAGTATAAAATACCCTGATATTCTTTATCCCATCCATACTCGAGAATATTTAACGAAATATCCACCGCTTTACGAATTAATTTGGGGTCTGACATTTTATTACCTAAATCCATAATAAACCACATGGCTTCCAATCCATGTCCGGGATTTATCACCCTTCCTTCAAAGCAGTCAACAAATTCCCCTTTATCGGAAACATTTTCCAGAATCAATCCTAGTTCAGATTGATAAAATACTTCCATAACCGATTTTATGGCATTTTTCATAGTACTTTCCACCAATTCAGGATCTAAAAGTGTTTCGAGTTCCAGTACAAGGTTAGATAATATCATGGGCAGAGAGAAACCTTGTATTGGCCTTGTACCAGGATAACTTTTATTGTAAATTCCTTTACTATTTTCCTGCTTTTTCAGAATGTTATGAAACGTATCCACAGCAATCTTAGCATATTCTTCATTGCCAGTCGCCATATACAATTGCGCATAAGCCATACTAGCAAAACAATCGGAAAATATACTATGCGGCTGAACGAGTGGAGCACCCGTTCTTGTTAAAGCGAAATACCAATTCCCATCTTTGTCGCGACCATGCGCTTTCATAAACTCTGCTCCCTGAATAGCAAAGTCTAACCATTCTTGTTTTTTTTCCACCTGGTTATACAACATGGAAAAGCACCAGATCTGGCGATTCTGTAACCAGACAAATTTATCAGTATCATAAACCTTACCTGTTCTGTCCAAACAGGTAAAAAATCCCCCAAATTCTTGATCAAACGAATTTTTTAACCAAAAAGGGATAACATCATCCAACAAGTTATCACGGTACTGTTGAATATAGTTTTCTAGCGTTGATTGCATTTTTATATTATTTTTTAGTGTTAAACATTAAATCCACAGTCGGCTGCATATAATTCTTTACTTCCGATTTTTTAGTCAATTCCCAAAAGCTTTGGTTTTGAGCAGTTAATACCTGTGTAGCAACAATCCAGCTCTGCGTCCATCCACTTAAAGTACCCCAAACACCCCATCCAGCATCAGCATTAGATCCCCAATATTCCCATCGCTTATATTCGAATGCCCTGAACCAGGCTCCATCTAAGTCTTTGTAGCGGTCGCTTTTTACCTGGATCCTTGTCAGAAAATCAGAAAGTTTCGCTAATGCAGCAGCGT
Source organism: Pedobacter sp. (assembly GCF_041645105.1). GTDB lineage: Bacteria > Bacteroidota > Bacteroidia > Sphingobacteriales > Sphingobacteriaceae > Pedobacter. The sequence continues at coordinate 176,853 of NZ_JBAZQQ010000005.1, read as the reverse complement.
ATTTTTTATTCCCTGTGGCGTGTGCAGCTTCATTTAAACTGAAGAAAGCGAAATTACTGGTGTACAGCATATCGGCTATTGGATCACCATTGGTAAAGATAAGCGGTGCTTCGTGCTTGCCATAATCCGCATTCGATTTTGTACGACCATACCTTCCCTTTCCTTCAGCCCCTAACTCTTCTCTTATCGCACCACTTTCGACCTGGTTTTCCAACAATTTACTAACTAAAACATCGAGCCATTTACGATGTTCTTCAGTATTCTCAATCTGGACTAACCATGCCAAAGGCAATACCATTCTTGCACGCTCCTGCTGAATGCCATTGGTCCACTTCCATTTATCAGGGTAAGCCTCCATTGTCATTCTTATCGCCTTCTTTGTTTTCTCTAGCAAAGGTTTGTAACCGGTCTGATTATACAACCACAAGTAGCAAGCCCATGTCCAAGATTCAAAATGTGGAGCATTATGTATAAAATCCCTATTCGAGTAATGTTCCCAGCCCAATTTCTGCAAATCTTTATCCCTAATGTGCCCACCTCTATAACCCTGTTTACCAGTAGTCCTGAAGTTGGCCATGATACCCTCAACAATTTCTTTATCCCATTTACCGGTCTTCATAAAAGCAGAGGCACCTAAAATACCCAGCAAAGCACGCGCATTATCATCACCATAATAAACAAAAGGATGAGTAACAGACCAGCCAATCAAGCCATAAGAAGGACTCTTTTTATCATTTCTTTCTTCGGACCTGAGATTAGAATTATAAAACATATAATTTATCAGGTTATTTGCTTTTTTATCGTAGACCTGATTATGCAACAGGTTCCCCGCAGCAGCCAATGCAAATGCAGCTTCACCTTGCACATCGGCTCTTACCCAATAACGATATTGTTGTGTACCATCATGGTATATTTTTGAAGCATGCCCTTCAAGTAACCCGAAGGTACCATCACCTACCTGTGACTTCTGATCAACACGAGGACCAAAGGGTGTTTCTCCGTTACCCTGATACTTAAGATACATTTCTTTCCAGGATGGATCTATATATAATTTTGCTTTATTAAACCATTCTACACCAAGTTCTACGCTCTTACGTTTTGCATTAGCAGGCAAGACCTGGTTACGACTATACATTGGAGTAACATAAGAGGGCCAATTTTTGAATACATATTGCTGTCCTGTCATTTTTTTAACAATATAAGACCAAACCTTCTTCCAGGCATCATCCGGACCATACCTACCAATTGCAAAATTAGTCAGCTTAGTTGTGGCGATCATCAAATTGTCCTTTTCAAAAAGCAATGGGAATTTTTCAACATCATCGATTCCATACTCAGCCTTATCTAAACCAGCCACTTTAGCCAATACAATATCCGGACTTTCCACTTTTGCAGGCAATACATAGCAATCATTAATTCCTAAAATACTCAATGGTTTTAAATCAGGGCCAAAAACAGTGGTTGCAATAACACCACGTTCTAATTGAGTATTTTTAGCTGTAGCATCAATCTGAACACCTGGAATTGCTGCAGAGTATTCTATATATAACTTTATTTTTTTATGCCTTGCTTTTTGGAAAAAACTAAACGGTAACGTTACCGTTTTTTCTGGATAATTATCCGCTACTACAAATAAAGCCTCTCCTCCCTTTGCAGATTGAAGAGCCATTAGAGGATCATTAAATCTTTTAACATTGAGACCTTGCTTTTGCAACAACATATAAAGGTCATTGGAACTATTTCCAGAGAAAATAATGTTAGGTTTTACAAAAGTTTGAGCCATGGCTGGCATACAGAAAACCAACAAAAAACAATAAAAGGTTAATCTAAATTTCATTTGGTTAGGTTATGGTTATATATTATTAGATTTTTATCATAAAGATCCCATACACACTTCCCTTTAAATTAACTGAGCTTTATAACAAAAACCAGCACTAATTCTATGCACTAGATAAGATAAGCTTGGTTAGTAGCTTTTCTTTAAACAAATCAAATGTGAATATATAAATATATTAATAACAAACAAAGATTTATTATTTTTATTTACTAAGTAACAGTAATATAAATTTATTTATTCTTAAATTAAAGAAGTTAAAAATATTATAACAAATCTCAAATAAAGCCCAAGTTAAACCATTATTAATTCTTTTTTTGCAGATCATGAAGCATTGAAAAAAGTTCCTCCTAACTATGAATAATTAATGTTTAATTTGTACAAGCTAGTCCCTTTAAATCAAGGCTTAATAAAAAGTATAATCTGTAAAATATTAAAATGGGAAAAACTTTCTTCGAGGAATTAAATAATGAGAACGTAACAGGCGTAGCCTACAAAAACGTTAGTCTAAAAAAAAGGGTACTTAGTTATTTTGCCAATATAGGAAATGCAACCATTGCAGACCTATGTAAGGAATTAAACTTAAGCGCTCCAAAAGTAACCGCTCTATTGTCTGATCTGATAGAAGACGGATTGATTAAGGACTATGGAAAAGTGGAATCTACCGGTGGCCGTAAACCTAACTTATATGGCCTGGTTCCTGATTCAGCTTTTTTCATAGGTGTCGACATTAAACAAAATCACATCAATATAGGCTTATCAGATTTACAGAAGAAACTGATTAAAGTAGCTGAAAAGCTTCCATATCACCTCGATAACAACAAAGAATCACTTGAAGCACTTTGCGACCTCATTAAAGACTTTATTAGTGGCTTAAGCATACCTAGAGAAAAACTACTAGGGATAGGTATTAATTTATCTGGTCGCATCAATTATACAACAGGATATAGTTATAGTTTCTTTCATTTTAATGAGGAGCCATTAAGCAAAATTCTTGAATCAAAAATAGGGATCCGGGTATTTCTTGAGAATGACTCAAAATCAATGGCCTATGGAGAATTTTCTGCAGGAGTAGTTACAAATGAGAAAAACATACTATTTCTTAACCTGGATCATGGAGTTGGGCTTGGAATAATAGTTAACGGTCAGATTTACTACGGAAAATCGGGTTACTCAGGCGAGTTTGGACATATTCCCTTGTTTAATAATGAAATTATCTGTCAGTGTGGCAAAAAAGGCTGCTTGGAAACAGAGGCTTCAGGCTGGGCATTAACCCGTATGTTTAAAGAGAGGCTATTACAAGGTTCATCATCTATTTTAACTCAAACAAATATTAATCCTGATGACTTAAAGATGGAAGACATCATTGCTGCCGCGAATAATGATGACGTTCTTGCGATTGAATTAATTGCCAAAATAGGTGAGAATTTAGGACGTGGCATTGCATTACTGATAAACCTGTTTAATCCTGAGCTTGTTATTCTTGGAGGAAGCCTTGCTGCAACTGAAGAGTATATCAGACTTCCCATAAAAAGTGCAATCAATAAATATTCACTGACACTTGTTAATCAGGATACTGTTTTGAAGATGTCTAAATTAGGCGAACGAGCGGGGCTGATTGGAGCTTGTTTATTGGTACGCAATCGATTATTATCGCTCAGTTAATTTTAAACTCAGTTATACTCTAGGCCTTTTCTTTTGAAAAGGCTTATTTGCTTTTACATAAGTTGTGGCTGGTGGAGCTACCTCTTCTGCTACTTTAATATTTAACACTTGTCCCTGATACTCTTCTCCATTGAGTAATGAAACTGCTTTTTCAGCTTCGGCTAAGCTTGTCATTTCCAGAAATGCATACCCCTTGCATCTTTTCGTAACTTTATCACGCACAACTTTGATCGTATTTACCTGAGCACGTAGACTTATATACATTACAAGATCTAATTCAGTAACATCCGGACGAAGCCCCCCTACAAAAATTTTAACCATTATAACCTAGATTTTGTGGTATAAAAGTATAAATTTTATTGTTATTGAATGCATCGGAATTAAAAACTAATACAGATGAAATTCATTCTAGACTTAAAAGACATATAAAAAAGGAGTGTTTAACAGTGAATAGTGATTTTGACAGTCTAATTATTTACCCCAAAACCCGATTCCTATATACAAAAAAAGAGAACACCCATAAAGATGTTCTCTTTCTAATAAATTAAAACTGATGATTAATTAAACAAATACCTTACACCAATTTGTCCTTGCCATCTCGAGGCAAAAGCTGAGACACTGTATGGTAGATTACCTGCTGGAGCTTTAAAGTTATAGCCTCTATCAGTTGATTGAGTTGTGTTGTAATTGATAATTGTATTTGCATTATTAGTCACGAAATACGATCTCCCCCAATCTTTATTAATCAGGTTTCCCACATTGGTGATATCCAAAGATATTTGTAACCTATTCTTAGTTGAGCCAATCATACCGCCCAAATCTTGCATAATCCGAACATCAAATTGATGCTCCCAAGGAGTTCTAGCTGCATTACGTTCAGCATACTCACCTCTATGTTTACTTAAATAAGGATCACTTGAAATAAAATTATCAAGTGCTATCCACTGATCTGCTGGAGTAGCTGATCCCGGAGCGGGCACTATAGCATTCGATGCATCTCTGGTGTAAAATGGAACCAATTTAATTTCACTAGCATTTCTAGGAATATACATCAAATCATTTTGATTAGCACCATCACTATTAATATCACCAAAATATAGATAAGTAAATGGCGATCCAGATCTTCCTGAATAGAACATAGCAAATGAAGTTCCATAAGTTTTGTTTTTACCATAGCTTATGCCGTAACCTAAGCTACCTACGATACGATGTCTTAAATCGTAATTAGAATATGACAATTCAGGATTATTGGCATCGTTTACGATTTGAACAAATTGCCAGTTAGAATAGGCTGTACTATTTGCTCCACTATTAACATCTTTAGACTCGCCGTATGTATAAGCAATCATTGCATTCAAACCAAAGTTAAAGGCTTTTGATAATTGCCCAGTTAAACTATACGAGTATCCTTTATTGGTATTATCGAGATACAATGCATTTGTAAATGTAGTACTTACTTTGGGACCAGCATATGTTGGTCTATTATCAGCACCACCAGATAAGTTAGAAGGTAAAGTACCTGTCTGACCTTTCAAATTTATATTCTGATAAGTAATGTTATTTATTGTCTTAGAATACATTCCATCTAAAGTAGCTAAAACACCACCTGGTAATTTAAAGTCTGCTCCTAAACTATAACGTAATACCTGAGGAATTCTAAAGTTTTTAGACAAAAGGTTAACTTCATAAGTCTTACCTTGTGTACCTGCTGTACTTTGTTTATCTGGGTCCGGAACAAATGTTAAAGGTGCGGAAGTAGAGTTAAATTGGTCTACACTTCCATACAGCATTCCACTATTTGTAAACTGGTTAGACATCCAAACAAAAGGAACACGCCCCGTAAACAAACCAATACCACCTCTTAATTGAATTGCTCTATCTCCGGTTAAATCCCAATTAAAACCAACACGTGGAGAAACTAAGATCTGTCCACTTGGCAATTTATCCGTAGCTAAGCCAGGAAAAGTTGTAGGGACTAAAGGGTTTGCTAATGGCTTATCAAAAAACAATGGGACATCCACTCTTAATCCAGCTGTAAGCTTGAAGTATTCATCAACCTCAATTTCATCTTGGAAATAGAATCCTAATTGGGCTGCAGAGAACTGTGCTGCAGGACGATTCTCACCAGGAAGAATTGAATAGGCTGCTTGCACACGGTTAGGCTTACCAGCATAAAAATCATCCAAATTATTATACTGCCAAAAACCATTAACATTATTGATAAATAAGTTACGGAATTTAAAGAACTCATTATGTGTCCCTAAAGTAAAGGTATGTTTACCTGCAAATAACTTAAGGTTATCGGTAAACTCGAAGATATCCTGATCTAACTCATTTGCTGCAGAGCTTCTTTCTGTACCAAACTGAAGAGATTGCCCTGAAACACCACCAATATTATTGATAGCAATTTGAGGGAATAATCTACCGCTCGTTCCGCGAGCATCTCTGATTCTAGAGTACCCAACAATCAAATTATTTGATAAATTTTGATTAAATCTACTTCTTAACTCTAATACTGATACGTTTTGATCATTATTAAATCTGTAAGCGTTATTACCAAAACGGAATAAGGTCGAACTTCTACTTATATTATCATCAAAAGCTTTGATGTAATTGTGACGCAAAGTTAATTGGTGTTTTTCATTAATATTCCAATCTAAACGCCCAAACAATTTGGTGCTTTCTGTTTTAGTTTGAATTTCATCAAATGAACCTACATCATAATTATAGAAAGATTTTTGAAGTTCTGAGGCAATTTTTTGCGCTTCATCTTTTGAAATCAAAGCACCAGGATCACCAGCATTAAATGTCGTAGGTGTCTGAATACGCGTTTGTTCAACACTAGCAAAAAAGAATAATTTGTTTTTAACAATCGGGAAGCCTAAGCGTGCACCATAAGTTGTGTTATAAAACTCATTTGCTCTGGTATTTAATCCGTCAACACTTTTCCCAATAGTATTCTGATTTCTACCAAAAAAATAAGCCGATCCTTCTACTGTATTCGTACCTGAACGAGTAATTGCATTAACGCCTCCTCCTGTAAAGTTCCCTTGAGTTACGTCATAAGGTGCAATTAATACCTGAATTTCCTGAATCGCATCTAAAGAAATTGGCTGAGTGTTAGCTGGTCCACCAGGGGTTCCACTGCTGGACAGTCCAAAAACATCATTATTTACCGCACCATCAATCGTAATACTGTTATAACGGTTGTTTGTACCTGCAAAAGAGTTTCCATTGGCCTGTGGAGTTAGGCGGGTAAAATCCTGCAAACTTCTGCTCAATGTAGGCAATGTTTCCAATTGTTTCTTACCAATAGTTGTAGAAGCTCCAGTTCTCTTACTATTAAGAGCTGTACTATTTTGACCTATGACCTGAACTTCTTGAAGATCCTGTCCTCCTTCTTCTAGCTTGATCTTAAGGGTAAAAGTCTCTCCTAATTTAAGATATAATCCTTCAATCTTTTCATTCTTGTAACCTACATAACTTGATGTAATTGTATACGGACCACCCGTATTAATATTTACAAAATTGTATCTGCCATCAGCTGTCGTTGTTGCAGAATACTTTGTCCCAGTTGGACCATGTATAGCAACAATTGTTGCACCTGGCAATGGGCCTTTCCCATCAGCCACAACTCCATTAAGGCTTGATGTGGTTACCTGCGCCCGTAGGGACACAGCTGTCCCTGCAAAAACAAGGAGTAAAACCATGATTTTGATTAGTAAAGATTTCTTCATTCTTTTTGAGTTAGATAATAATTTTGTTTTTTGCGTTATATCGTATTTATAAAATACTGATGCAAAGTTATATATTTATTATGCAAGCATTCCATTTTCCAATGTTAAATAATTATTAAGAATCACAGTATTTTTCAACATTTAACAGAAATATTAAATATATAACCAACAGTTTATCAATTATTTATTTTCATTCTAGCTAACAATCAAATTTGAAATAAAGCTATAACACCATTCTTTATGAACAACATAGCATAATCATCTCCTGTTACAGGTATTTAATGAACATTTTTTTTTAATTTTGGCAATTACTAAGATAAATTCCTTATTAAAGATATGAACTACGATGTAATTGTAATAGGCAGCGGTCCTGGTGGATATGTAGCTGCGATCAGAGCTTCTCAGTTGGGTTTAAAAACTGCGGTAGTTGAACGCGAATCTTTAGGTGGAATATGCCTGAACTGGGGCTGTATACCTACTAAAGCATTATTAAAGAGCGCTCAGGTATTTGAATATATTAATCATGCTGCTGAATATGGTATTAAAACTGCCGAAGCTGAAGCAGATTTCGCTGCTGTTATTAAACGCAGTCGTGGTGTTGCTGATGGCATGAGCAAAGGTGTTCAATTCTTAATGAAGAAGAACAAAATTGATGTGATTATGGGTACTGGAAAAGCTAAACCTGGAAATAAAGTAGAGGTTAAAGCTGCAGATGGTACACAAAAAGAATATACTGCAACTAGTATTATATTAGCTACAGGTGCAAGATCAAGAGAATTACCTAACCTTAAACAAGATGGTAAAAAAGTGATCGGTTACAGACAAGCTATGGTATTACCTGAACAACCAAAATCTATGGTTGTTGTAGGATCTGGTGCTATAGGTGTTGAGTTTGCTTATTTCTACGCAACACTTGGTACTAAAGTGACTATCGTTGAATTCATGGAAAATGTAGTTCCGGTTGAAGATGAGGATGTATCAAAACAATTATTACGCAGCTTGAAAAAGGTGGGTATCGACATCATGACTTCTTCAAGCGTAGAATCAGTTGATACTAGTGGTGCTGGTTGTAAAGTTCAGGTTAAAACAGCCTCTGGTATGCAAACGTTAGAGTGCGACATCGTACTTTCTGCTGCTGGTGTTGTTTCTAATATTGAAAACATTGGTTTAGAAGAGACTGGGATCAAAACTGAAAAAGGTAAAGTTGTTGTCGATGAATTCTACAATACTTCTGTAAAAGGTTATTATGCCATTGGTGATATCGTAAGCGGACAAGCACTTGCACACGTTGCTTCTGCTGAAGGCATTATCTGCGTTGAAAAGATTGCTGGTCATAAACCAGAACCATTGGATTACAATAACATCCCTGGCTGTACTTATTGCAGTCCGGAAATTGCTTCAGTTGGCTACACTGAGAAAGCAGCTAAAGCTGCCGGTTATGAATTGAAAATTGGTAAATTCCCATTCTCTGCTTCGGGTAAGGCTAGTGCTGCTGGTTCTAAAGATGGTTTTGTAAAACTAATTTTTGACGCTAAATATGGCGAGTTATTAGGTGCACACATGATTGGTGCAAACGTAACTGAAATGATCGCTGAGATTGTAGTTGCCCGTAAATTGGAGACTACTGGTCATGAAATGATCAAATCTGTACACCCACACCCTACAATGAGCGAAGCTATTATGGAAGCCGCTGCTGATGCGTATGGCGAGGTAATTCACTTATAGAAGACAAATTAAATCATTGAATTTGTTCTTAAAAACTTAGAGAGGTAGTTATTAACTACCTCTTTTTTTATCTTTACATTTACATGCTCTAATGTTTATTAATTACATATCCACTCATTTAAAAGATGAACTTACATACTATAAATACAGGACTATTTAAATTGGATGGCGGCGCAATGTTTGGCGTAGTACCTAAATCAATATGGCAACGTAGCAATCCAGCTGATGCAAATAATTTATGTACCTGGGCGATGAGATGCCTGCTTATTGAGGATGGTGATAGACTGATATTGATAGACAATGGAATTGGTGACAAGCAGGATGAAAAGTTTTTAGGACATTATTATTTACATGGAGAGGACTCATTAGATAAGTCCTTAGCCGCAAAAGGCTTTAGCAGGAATGATATTACAGATGTCTTTTTAACTCATTTACATTTTGATCACTGTGGAGGTTCTATTGTTAGAGAAACTGACGGCCGGCTTCGCCCAGCATTTAAAAATGCTTTTTACTGGAGCAATGCACAACACTGGGATTGGGCAGTAAATCCGAACGACAGAGAGAAAGCTTCATTTTTAAGAGAAAACATTTTACCTATTCAGGAAAGTGGGCAACTGAGATTTGTTGCAGATAAGGATGGCGTAGAATTTCATGATGGGATTAACATCCGCTTTGCATATGGACATACAGATGCGATGATGCTACCTCAAATACAGTATAAAGGACAAACTATAGTATATATGGCAGACCTTCTGCCGTCTGTAGGACACATTCCCTTACCCTATGTTATGGCATACGATATGTTTCCATTGCAGACGCTAAAAGAAAAGAAAGCTTTTTTACAAGAAGCTGCAGATAAGAACTACATTTTGTATCTGGAACATGACCCTTTTAATGAATGCTGTACAGTAATGCAAACTGAGAAAGGAATCAGATTGGATAAGACCTTTGACTTAAATAGTATTTAATTCAATCCCACATTTGTTTCTTGTTACATTAATTTAGTTATCTATTATGTAGGATTAGTTTCTTATCTTTAATTATAATTAAAAACAAAAATCAAGCAATTTCATTTTTTGTTTATGTTTTCTTTTTTTTATATTGCATTGAAAGTCAACCTAATTAAAAACTAAAAAAGAAATCATGGGAAAATTTGAGATCACGAAAAGAAAAAACGGAGAATTTCAATTCAATTTAAAAGCAGGTAACGGTCAGGTAATTTTGGCAAGTGAAGGCTATACGACTAAAGGTGCTTGCCAAAACGGCATTGAATCTGTTAAAAAGAATTCGTCAGATGATACTAAATACGAAAGAAAAACTTCTACGAATGATAAACCTTATTTCACTTTAAAAGCGACAAATGGCCAGGTGATTGGGACTAGCGAAATGTATGAAAGCGTAGCTAGTCGCGATAATGGAATTGAATCGGTCAAGAAAAATGGTCCAGATGCTGAAGTATCAGATCTGAGCTAATTTAAGAATCGATATAGTTAAGAGACTGTTTAAAATAACTTTATACATCTTGTAAAAAACCCTTTATTTTCAATCAGTCTCTTAATATTTTCCACGGTTGACCATTTTATTGCTAACTTCAGGTACAATATTATGTTTTTCTGTACAACAACACGTTGTGAAACATTGACAGTTATGTAATTGATTCAACCAGAGAAAGCACGAATTAAGTCATATCCCCGTCAATAACCAGCTTTGACAAAATAACATTTCGTGCCACAAATTTCCTGTATATGATTATTAATCAATCTACATTCACTTAAACCCTTTCTATTTAAGTCGCCTATTCAATAAAATAATAGACTGACAGAAGTATTTTGGAATAATATTTGCTGCAAATACAAGATAGAAATTACCGCTGTAAAGTGTAACATTTTCAGGAATTTATGTTTCAAAAATGCCTTTAAATCCTTACTTTTGCACGTCAAAACAAATAACGAGTACCAAAACATATAAATGAGACAACTCAAAATCACGCAATCAATTACCAATCGCGAAAGTCAATCATTAGACAAATACCTTCACGAGATTGGTAAGGTAGATTTAATAACCGCAGAAGAAGAAGTAATATTAGCAAGGAAGATACGGGAAGGAGATCAGGCTGCATTAGAACGCTTAACAAAGACTAACTTACGTTTCGTGGTTTCGGTTGCTAAGCAATATCAAAATCAAGGTTTAACCTTAGGAGATTTAATCAACGAAGGTAACCTGGGCTTAATTAAAGCTGCCAAGCGTTTTGATGAGACTAAAGGTTTCAAATTTATATCTTATGCCGTTTGGTGGATTCGTCAGTCGATATTGCAGGCTATTGCTGAGCAAAGTCGTATTGTACGTTTACCTTTAAACCAAGTTGGCTCTTTAAGTAAAATCAGCAAAGCTTTTTCAAAATTAGAGCAAGAATATGAACGTGAGCCTTCTCCTGAAGAATTGGCAGACATCTTAGAGACTACTGTAGATAAAATATCCGATACTTTAAGTAACTCTGGCCGCCATGTATCTATGGATGCTCCTTTTGTTCAGGGTGAAGAAAATACATTACTTGATGTATTGGAAAACCATGAACCAAACACTGACAGCAGCTTAATCAATGAATCTCTTTCTGAAGAAATAAAACGTTCACTTTCTACTTTAACTGAACGCGAACGTGAAATCATCGTTTTATTTTTCGGTTTAAGCACGAACCACCCTCTTTCTCTGGAAGAGATCGGTGAGAAATTTAACCTGACTCGTGAACGTGTTCGTCAAATTAAAGACAAAGCTTTACAACGCTTACGTCATACTTCAAGAAGCAAAATATTGAAATCATATCTGGGATAAAACCTCGATTACATTTTCATTAAAATTATAAAGCAAAAAAGATTGGGTACTCACTCAATCTTTTTTACTTTTGCAGCATTCTAACCAAAAAAAACTGACATGTTAAACAAGTACCAATCCGAATTTCAAAATTGGATTGAAAAAGAAAAAAAAGCTATTGAGCTGATCAATATCGTTGGACAACTATGGTTCGACAGATCCGTTGAACTTGTATTATTCCGAAAACCTTTATTTGATGTAGGTAGCAGCGAAATACTCGCACATCATCAATATGCAAAAGAAGTTAGTGGAAAAGATATCAGCATCTATACTACTTTAGAGCTTGCGGCTACTATTGCTAAATGTAATCTTGCACCTTCCAGAGTAGATATTGGCCGATTAGCTTCGGAATGGCTGGCAGATAACGATCACTATTCTTCTATTCATGATTTTGTAGTAACCAAACTGAGTAAACACATCGGAAAGGATAAGATGAGTTTAACGCCGGTGGATGTTGTACTCTTTGGCTTTGGTCGTATTGGCAGAATTGCTGCACGTGAACTTATTTTACAAGCAGGAAAAGGAGAACAACTTCGTCTAAGAGCCATTGTTACCCGTAGTTATAGCGATGAAGAATTGATCAAAAGAGCTGAACTGCTACGTACCGATTCTATCCATGGGCCTTTTCATGGCACTATAGTTGAGGATTTTGAGAATAAAGCACTGATTATTAATGGGCAGACTGTTAGTTTCATTGTAGCTTCTAGTCCTGAATCAGTTGACTACACAGCTTATGATATTAAAGATGCTCTATTAATTGACAACACTGGCATCTATCGTGATCGTGAAGGATTAAGCAGACACCTGCAATCGCCTGGCATTAGCAAAGTGCTGCTTACTGCACCAGCTAAAGGAGATATTCCGAATGTTGTTGCAGGAATTAATGATACAGCATTTGATTTTGAAGTAGAAAACATTCTATCAAATGCATCATGTACCACTAATGCGATTGTTCCGGTATTGAAAATCGTTGATGATGCTTTTGGTATTGAGAAAGGTCATATTGAAACGGTCCACTCTTACACAAATGATCAAAATCTGTTAGATAATTACCATAAAAAATACCGCAGAGGCCGTTCCGCTGCTTTAAATCTTGTAATTACTGAAACAGGAGCAGACAAGGCTGTAGCGAAAGTTATTCCGCATTTAGGTGGTAAATTGACTGGTAATGCGGTACGTGTACCTACACCAAATGTATCTCTGGCGATATTGAATTTATCTTTAAATACCGTTACTTCTAAGCAGGAAATTGCGGAAGTATTGAAACAAGCATCATTGTTTGGAGATTTATCTGAGCAGATTGAGTACTCTATTTCTAATGAGTTGGTGAGCTCGGATCTGATTGGTAACAGCCATGCTTCCATTATTGATGGACCTGCTACAATTGTAGCGAAAGATAACAAATCTGTAGTTTTATACGCCTGGTATGACAATGAATACGGATATACAAGACAGGTGATCAGGTTAGCCAAAAAGATGGCCGGAGTAATCAGGCTGACTTATTATTAGCATTAAATAGATTAAAAAAATTGTCCAAAATGATAGGTTTATCCACATCATTTTGGACAATCTTTATTTAAAACTGCACCACTTTTGGTTTAGTTTGTACGATATCTTCAATTTTAGTCATCACCTCATCTGTTAGTAATGGCACAACTTCTAAAGCTGTCAGGTTTTCTTTTAGCTGAGCAGTTTTGGATGCGCCCAAAATTACACTACTTACATTAGGATTTTTAAGACACCAGGCTAAAGACAATTTAGCAAGCGGCACATTCAATTGATCAGCAAGCTTTTGTAGCTCCTCCGCTTTCTTCAACTTCTCTTCGTTTAATACTGCATCCTTTAACCATTCCATCCCTTTTAGTTCCAAACGAGTATTAGTAGTATTTTTGGCAGTATACTTACCTGATAACAAACCTGAAGCCAATGGAGACCAAATAGTCGTACCTAATCCATGCTCTTTAAACAATAGCATATAATCATGCTCTACTTTATTCCTTTCCATTAGGTTATACTGCGGCTGCTCCATAGTTGGCCCTATCAGGTTGTATTGTTTAGCCACACGAATAGCTTCCATAATTTCAACTGCAGTCCATTCTGAAGTTCCCCAGTACAGGATTTTCCCTTGTTGTAACAAGGTATTCATTGCCCAAACCGTTTCTTCAATTGGCGTATTTTTATCTGGACGGTGACAGAAGTATAAATCAAGATAATCAACCTGCAGCCTTGACAAAGTACCATTACAAGCTTCTATGACATGTTTACGGGAAAGCCCTACCCTATTTGGCCCTTTGTTTTCCGTTCCAAAAAACACTTTACTCGATACAACGAAAGATTCACGTTCCCATTTGTGCGCTTTAAGGATTTTACCCATAACAATTTCTGATTTACCTGCAGCATATCCTTCTGCATTATCGAAGAAGTTCACACCAGCATCGTAAGCCATACCCATGAGTTCGTCTGCTGTTTTATCACTGATCTGTTGTCCGAATGTAAGCCAGCTACCGAGCGACAAAGCGCTAACTTGTAAGCCAGACTTACCTAAACGTCTATATTCCATTTTAAATTATTTATGATTGATAATATTCCCAATTTAACATGATTAATTAAAACAGCAGGATACAGCATTAAGTTTTTACAAAAATACGATGATGGCTTTCTCATTCAATATAATTACCTTTATTTAATGCATACACCTTTGAAAATGAATAGCTATTTATTGATATCTCTAGGCTTATTATTAAGCTGTAGTTCTGTAAAAAAGTCGACCTCTGCATCTACAGACAAGCAATTGCTTAGTGATGTTGAGGTATTATCTTCTGATGCATATGAGGGTCGTAAAACAGGAACTAAAGGTGCAGAAATGGCGAGAACATTTATTGGTGAACGTTTTGGTAATATAGGCTTACTTTCATTCCAGCAATTAAAAGGTTATGAGCAGCCCTTCTCTTTTGATAAAGATGGAGGAACTTTTAATGGTAAAAACATGATCGGTTACATTGAAGGAAAAACCGATGATGTAATTGTTATTTCAGCCCATTACGATCATATTGGCATCATTAAAAACGAAATCTATAATGGTGCTGACGATAATGCTTCAGGTGTGGCTGCTTTACTTAAATTCGCTGAATATTTTAAAGCAAATAAGCCTAATCATACTTTAATTTTTGCTGCATTTGATGCAGAAGAAATGGGAATGTATGGTTCAATAGCTTTTGTTGCAAATCCACAAGTAAGTCTGGAAAAAATCAAGTTGAATGTAAATATGGACATGATTAGTCGGAATGACAAAGGAGAACTTTATGCCTGTGGCACTTTCAAATATCCAGAGTTAAAAAAGTATTTTATCACTACCAGACCAAAGATTAAAATATTATTTGGTCATGATGACCCTAAATTGGGACCTGAAGACTGGACTAACCAAAGTGACCAAAGCTCATTTGATGCCAAAAACATTCCCTTTCTGTATTTCGGTGTAGAAGATCATAAGGACTATCATCAGGCATCAGATGAGTATAAGAACATTAATAAAGCGTTCTTTACCGATGCTGCTGCTGCCATATTGGAAGCCATTAACAACATCGATAAAGACCGTAATCTACAATCCATCTTTAGAGAAAAATTGCAATTGAAAAAGCAATAAACCTAAAACTCTATTGCCAATAAGCTATTCAAAGGGATGTGTATCCCATTTTTTAATTGAATATATTTTTCTGTAACTGCCCATACAGTTGTAGAAACCGTTTTAGGCCCTTCCTTTGTATTAAAAGAAATATCCGCTTTAGCTTTAAATTCATTTCCCAAGCGTTGGGCAGAGTTTAATCTATCTTTCAATTCTTCGGTATGGTTTTCTTCTGCAGGTATGATCTGACTGATGTCGATTGATTCCTTTTCTATTAATTCCCCTATCATAATGTTTATTCGCTTAAAATAATGAAGTTCTTATAAAAACATCATTTGTTGTACCAATAAACAAAAAAAGCAGCATTATTCAAAAGCATTTACACAAATATCACAATAATATTAATGACATAAATTACAGTTAGCTAATAAACAGGTTTTTAAGGTTATTTGCGCTTTAAACGATCTTCAATCATACCCAGAAATTCATCATTCGGTTTCACGGGCTTTATAATATTTATTTTTGATAAATTTATATCTCGACCATTAATGATCATTTTCGCTGCTTTTGAAGAAGTCGTTACAGGTATGCCGACACCAGGCACTACGCTAATCGCTTTTGCAAGATAACCCTCATTAACATCTCCAAAGTCATAAAAAGGGTTATCCCAGAAGTCTTCCTCTACATTATTTTCAGCATAATCAGGTATCATCCCATTAAAATAACCACCTTCTCCTTTAGCGTTTTTTGTTTCAAACATTGAAAAATAAACATCATACCTATTTTCTAACCTGATCGGAAAAAAACCAATTGGTTTACCATAAGTTTTCTCTCCAACCACTTTTACATTCATATATGCTTTCAAAGAATTAATAACCAACTCACTTGCGGATGCAGTATTTCCAGAGACAATAAAAATAACACTTGTCACACCTGTAAGGCTTCCTCTTTTAGCGAACCTGGTGGTCTGTATCTCTGGTGTATAAACAATATCTGCATAAGTTACCAACTTCCCGGCCTCATATTGAGGTAAGTTATTATCATCAAGCAATGGTTGATTTTTAAGAATTGACGCTCTGCCACCCTGCATCGTTGCATTGTAATATTCCCTGAACATTACCGACCCAGTCAAATTAGCAGGAGCTATCAAATTGATCAAATATTCGGCTGTATTGATATAGCCACCTCCATTATACCTTAAGTCGACGATTAAATCCTTCACACCATTAGCAACAAATGTAGAAAAAGCATCATCAAGTGCTGACTGCGCATTATTTTTTAGATTAGAAAAGCGGGCAAAATTAATGTACCCTATTTTTTTTGTACCCGCAGTAATTGTTTTGGTAATATAAACCGGATTGCTTTTATAAGAACCCGGGGTCAATGTGATATCAAAAGGCCCTATGTTAACTCCTCCTGAACTAATGACACCTTGCAACCGTACAGCTGATGATCCATTTATTTGATTACGTGCAGCAACTTCCGACGAAGAATTAAATGATGTACCTACACTAACACCATTAATTTTCTGAATCATATACCCACGTTTCATTCCTACAATAGCAGCTGGTGATCCAGGATACACGGCTGTCACAAACAAATAATATGGTCCGGCCTCGGAGTTCGTTGTTAAATAAGAAACCGGACGTATACCGATATCCATTCCATTTCCTTCAAGATCTACATTAGATTTCACTAATGGTGCTGAAGCTTGCGGATTGTCAAGATCTGAATCACTGATATACGAATATTTAAGCCAGTTTTTTCCTTCTATATAATCTGGAGAACCAGTCACCTTACCAATATTCCATAAGGTATTTTCATAAATTGCTAAATAGCTACTACCAGATTGGTATTTCCTTGGCTCAAAAACATCATAACTTGGTAAAGTCGTATTCCAGAAATAAATTTGTTTGGCATACAGAAATAAAGAATCGTTTGTCAGCTCTCTTCTGTTCGTAGTTGGTATTTGTTTGGTATTTGACTCAACAGTCGGATCCACTGGATCTGGTTCAGGTGTAACTTTTGACTTTTTGCAGGCTCCCAAAGCCATAATTAGAACCATTGCAATTAGGAAATTGGATTTCCCAAACCAGAAGATACGTTTCATGTTGATTTTTTTGAGTAAATATAAGGTAAATATAAACGGAATTACGCTACAAATAGTTCATTCACATTCAAATAATCTACATCATTTACTCTTGAGGATATTTCCGCAAATGTAGTATTTCCTATAAGCAATATTTTAGTTCTATCTAATTGCTGCTGTTCCATTATCAATTTCAAAGCATCATTTTCAGGCTCAAACTCTTCTTTGAAAAATACAGTAAGGTATTGTTCCAATCCTTTCCACTCAATTTGTTTTATTTTATTGAGTTGCATAGCCGGATTTCTCTGCACAAATAAGAAAATCTGCTTACGCTCTAAAACAATGGCCTGCATTAATGCTGATACTTCATTATAAATCAAAAGCTTTAAAGGGAGACGAACGCTATGCAAAAGCATATCGAAGTTTACTTTGTATTTTTCATGAATAGAAAACTTCACTGCTGTCTTTTCAAAAATATCTTTATCTCCATGCTCCAGATAATAATCTTGCATATACTTTAATATATCTGTAGCATTAATCTGTTCGCCATACTCAATAAACTGTGCAAATAGGTAATAAACCTGCAACAGATAGTCTTTCTCAGGATAAACAACATCATCAAGTTCAAAAATAAAGAACTCTTTTTCTTTTAAATATTCAGCAGTAGTCATTATTAATTCTAGGGGTTATTGACATCCAAACTCAAGATCTCAATATTAAATTCAGTAAACAGAACAACAGATTTTTGAAGTTCAACCATTTCAAAATCCTGTAATGCTAAAATTGCATCAGCACCCTCGTTCAGACAATGGTTTAATAAATTATGGGCAATGATATCATCATTCCGTTCCCCTAACGATAAGAACTTATACTTTGCAGATGGAAAACTTGGCATATCACCATAGTCGGCCAGGATTACACTATCATTTTCAAATTGATTGGCCTGTTTTATGGCCTGGGCAGACTTCCCGCCAGTTATTAGTATTCTCATATAATTAAACCATCCTTCATGGTTACCACCCTATCACTTATTTTAGCTAATTCTTCATTATGCGTAACAATAACAAAGGTTTGTTGAAAATTATCACGCAGCGTGATAAAAAAATCATGTAAAGCACTGGCATTTGCTGAATCCAGATTACCCGATGGTTCATCTGCCAAAATAATAGCCGGATTATTAATTAAAGCTCTTGCTACTGCAATCCTCTGTTGCTCACCACCTGATAATTGATTGGGTTTATGATGTGCTCTATCCTTTAAACCAAGTAGATCTAACAGCTCAAAAGCTCTATGTTCTGCTTGTTTTTTATTTGTTTTCGCTATAAAAGCTGGAATACAAATGTTTTCGAGCGCAGTAAATTCAGGTAACAAATGATGAAACTGAAATACAAACCCAATGTTTTTATTCCTAAAAATGCTTAACAACTCCCCCGACAAATGATTTACCTTGGTTCCTTTCAGTTCCACCTGGCCCTCATCAGGTTTATCCAAAGTTCCTAAAATATGTAAAAGTGTACTTTTACCAGCACCAGAAGCACCTATAATACTCACTATTTCACCTTTCGACACTTCAAAATCCACTCCTTTTAAAATAGGTAGACTTCCATAAGATTTTTTTATACCTGTGGCTTTTAGCATAGCTGCAAACTTACAAAAACATAGCACAAGGTTAAGAGCACAAGCACGATAAAATTTAAAAATAGATTGACTCGAAGAAATAATTGAAAATAATATTTGGAGTTTCAATTTTATCGCATAACTTTGAAATACAAAGCACTTTTAAAATGAGCAATAAGGAAGAACAACTCAATGCATTGAACGACATCAAAAAGTTGATGGACCGTTCGTCCAGATTCATTTCTTTAAGCGGATTATCAGGAGTTTTCGCTGGTTTAACTGCCCTTGTAGGTGCTTACTTTGCTCATAGCGAGATTAATGATTTTTTAAATAATAATTCTATTTATGGTCATTCATTAGAAGATCTCGAAGCCAACTTACTTAAAATAGGTTTTGGAGTATTGGTAGTGGCATTAATTGGTGGCTTACTCTTAACATTGAGACAAAGTAGAAAAAGGAAATTACCATTTTGGGACAGAACCACAAAAAATCTATTAGTAAACCTAGCTATCCCATTGGTTTCTGGTGGACTATTCATTATCGCTTTACTTCTTGTACATCCTAACACATATGGATTAGTTGCTCCATCCTGCCTTATTTTTTACGGATTAGCTTTAATTAATGCCAGTAAATACACTTATACTGATATTCGATTTTTAGGCTATTGTGAAATTGTATTGGGATTGATTTGTATGTTTTACATTGGCTATGGTCTGTATTTCTGGGCAATTGGTTTTGGTATACTCCATATTCTTTATGGAATGCTGATGTATTTTAAATATGAAAGGGCCAATTAATGAAGAACCCAATCGAGGCACTTAACAAGATATTCGACAGTCGTATCAGATTGGGCGTAATGTCTGTATTAATTGTAAATGATAGCATTAGCTTCAATGAGTTGAAACAATTGCTGGAGTTAACAGATGGCAACCTTGCCTCCCACTTAAATACATTGGAGCAGGCGGAATTTTTAAAAGTCCAAAAATCATTTATCGGCAAAAAAACAAATACTACATATATCATTACAGATTTAGGCAGATATGCTTTCAAAGCACATTTAGATGCTTTAGAAAAGATGATTAAGGGCATTTAATTTTTTTTACACATATACTTTGAAACACAAAGTACTTTTAAATAAAAAACATAACATGAAAAATAAATCAAACTTTTTGCTCCTATCTACTTTATTAGGTGGATTGCTATTTAACTACCTGTTCTGGACAGAGGACTTGGGACTAAATCTGTTGATATACAGTCTTTATATTCTTGGCATTACATTCTTCAACACTGAGATTATTAAGAGTCGCAAGTTTATGACATATGCGGCTTCACATCTCCTGGCAGCCATTTTAGTTGTTATTATCAACTCGGATCTAAGCATTGTAGCCTATTATATTAGTTTGTTCCTATTTATAGGGTTTAGTCATTACCAACAGATTAGAACGGTTTTTACTGCAATGATGGCTGCATTTGTACAATTTCTGACTTTACCTTTTAATGTTATTCAAAACCTCAATTCGGTTAATATTGGAAATTTCAATCTCAGACCAATCTTAAAATTGGCTAAATACATTTTCATCCCGCTATTTATTGTCACCGTTTTTACGATTATTTATAGTAACGCTAACCAGGTTTTTGCACATTACCTGGATAACATCTCCACAAGCTTATCCTTACTTTTAACTGGATTTCTAGATCTGTTTTTTGTCGATTTCAACTTCAGTCGTCTATTTTTCTTTTGTCTGGGACTCATACTGACCGGGGGCTTATTGCTTACCTGTTTTAGTAAAAAATTAGGAGATCTAGAGCAAAATATTAAAGAGGATTTAGAAAGAAGAAGCAAAAGATCAAAAACCATATGGTACCAGATTATTGAAACTTTCAGCGGTAATCTACTATATAAAAAGTTAGCACTTAAAACGGAATATATCACTGGGATCATCTCATTTATAGCTTTGAATATCTTATTACTAATTATTAATACCATAGATATCTGCACACTATGGTTTGGATTTAAACCTTCTGGTAATTTTTCCGCTGATTTACATGAAGGAACCAATGCTTTGATTTTTAGCATCGTGATGGCTATGGCAGTAATCCTATATTTCTTTAGAGGGAACTTAAACTTTTACAGTAAAAGTAAAACACTAAAACTTCTGGCATTTACCTGGATGATCCAAAACTCCATCCTGATCGTATCTGTTCTTATTAGAGATGGTTACTATATTGAGTTTTACGGTTTGACACATAAAAGAATTGGTGTTATTGTATTTGCCTTACTTTGTATAATTGGTTTGATCACTGTTTATATAAAAGTGGCTAAACAAAAAACACTCTTCTACCTGTTTAAAATCAATGGTCATATTTGGTTTGCTTTACTGCTTGGTTTTAGTTTAGTAAGTTGGGATGTTTTTATCGCTAAATACAATTTCAACCACTCTGAGTCAAAAGTCATAGATCCTGACTATCTACTTTCCTTATCAGACAGGGTACTCCCTTTACTTGATGAAAACCGAGATAAACTGCTCGGTGATTCGACTTCAGAAGCTAATCGGTTAAACACAGAAGCTATTAGTCCAAACATCAAATTACAGGAGCGACTTGATCGACGAATTGAAAATTTCGGCAAACGTTATCGAAAAACGTCCTGGTTATCATGGAATCTAGTGGATGGAAATACAGCTAAGCACTTTGGATTGAATAAATAATGCATAAAATGGATATAAAGAAAAATGGCTTTTATTATGCTTTGGGCATTGTATTATTTGGAGTACTTAAAGTTGCCTATACACATATGGATGCAAATGATTTAATCTTCATCCTTAGCCCAACAAACAAAATGATTTCATTTTTAAGTAACTCCGAAAGTGTATTCTTAAACGGTTCTGGATATTTTTATCATGATTTCAATATTTTAATAGAAAAATCATGCTCTGGTTTTAACTTCTTTATCCTCATCTTCATTATTGGTTATTTTGTTATTATAAACCACTTTCAAAATAAGAAATTCAAATTACTATTCTTCAGCATCTTGAGTACTTGGGTGCTTACAGTTTTTGTAAACACTTCAAGAATAATTATTGCCATTTTTATACAGAAATTGACTCCTCAAATACAAATTAGCACTTGGTTTCATCAAGCTCAGGGAACATTTGTATATCTATTCTTCCTTATTGTATTTTATAAAACATTGACTTATCTACTCACCAAATACTTTCCTGAGAATGAAAAACTTGCTTAATCCACGTTGGTTAATATTAATAAATATTCTTCCGGTTCTTTTACTATTTGTCCTTTTTTACAGCAACTATAATATTATTGAAAGCCTTTTATCTATTAAAATTAAATCCTTGTGGTTCAAATTTGGATTAACTTTAATCGGTTTAACATGCCTTCTATCAGCTTACCTTATCTTTTGTGTAATTCAAAAAAAACAACTTTCAGTATATTATGCACTAATATCATTACTATCATACAGCTTATTAATTTACTGCTACTCTGAGTATAGCAATATACTTATCCCTGGCAGCATACCGAACTGGATGATTTCTTCTGAGGTCATTCTTTATCCTGGAACATTTCTAATGCCTACCCTGGCACATGCACTTTTTATATTGGTTGTTATGACCAGTACCAAACCATCGACAACAAATGCCGGATTAAATTTTCTATATAGCCTGTCGATTCCTCTTGCTGCATACGTATTTGCTCAGATCATTCTACCATTATGGCAAAACCAAGATAGATTCTTTGGATCTCATGCCTTAATTATTCTATGTATAACGGCTTCTATATTATTCTTGTTTTTTCTCTGCAGAGCAATTTACATCTTAACTACCTTACAATCTGACACTTTATTAAAATACTCCATCTATTGGAAAATCACTATAGCGTTAGTCCTTCCCTTAGTTGGGTTAGGGTTTAACAATGGCTTATTTACCGGTAGATATAAATTTGCAGAATTTATGTTCGGAAACTTTAGTCAGGTATGGTTCTATATTATAGCAATTGTAAATGGACTATTAATTTGCTTACCGACCCCGGAAAATTTCAACTTGCGAATAATCCGTATTTCTGGATTGCTAATCTGCTTCCCTTATACAATTTATTTTCTAATTGTATTTCTTCCTTATTTGCCATTTGCTATTATTGCAACTTTTTTGGTTGGAATAGGCTTTTTAATGCTAGCTCCATTACTCCTTTTTATTCTTCAAACCAATGAACTTTATAAAGAGCTGAAACTTCTGAGGCATAAATATTCTTCCTTAAAAGCTACTATTTTATCTGTTGTCATGCTCAGCATTTTACCTCTTATGATTACAGGTTTCAATTTACACGACAGAAAAGTACTAAACAATGCTTTGACTTATGTATATAGTCCCGATTACTCCAAGACTTATTATGTGGATAAAAAAACATTGCAAAGTACACTATCAACCATAAAGACAAACAAAGATCGTAACAACTTATTTGCAAATAGTAACACACCTTACATCAGTACCTATTACAACTGGCTGGTTTTAGATAATATGATCTTATCTGATCTTAAAATTAATACTTTAGAGCAGATTTTTTTTGGTAAAAAGAAGAACCCGTTAACAATTGTTGAAGATAGCACTACAAACAACATTAAGTTATCCAAAATTAAAAATACAAGCAGGTTCGACAAAAAACAGCAATCTTGGATTAGTACATTGGATTTAGAGTTAACGAATTCTGGCGATATGAATTTAGCAATCTACGAAACAGAATTCACGTTACCTGATGGATGCTGGATCAGTAATTACTACCTTAACGTTGGGACAAGAAGAGAAAATGGAATACTCGCAGAGAAAAAGTCAGCACTTTGGGTATTTTCAAACATTAGAAATGAAAATCGAGATCCAGGGATCCTCTACTATCTAACCGGAAATAAGATAGCATTCAAAGTCTTTCCATTTTCAGCGAAAGAAGTAAGAAAAACCGGTATTGAATTCATTCATAAGGAACCATTTACTTTAGATTTTGATGGAGTAATGGTCCCTTTCGGGAAAGCAGACTCTAGTTTTAGACCTAAAGTAGAATCTATAAACCAAACGACATATATTCCAGCAAATGAAAAAGCTAAATTAAAACTGATTAACCGCAAACCTATATATCATTTCATTATTGATGTTTCTAAAGGCAAGGAAAAAAATATTAGAAGCTATTTAACTAGAATCAAAAAACTAACAACCACACATCAACTTAAAAAAGAAGACATTCGACTTAATCTTACAAATTCTTTTGCTAATGAAATCCAGATGGATAAAGACTGGGAAACCAAGCTAAATAAATATGCATACGATGGAGGCTTTTACCTTAATTCGGCCATTAAAAAAATCCTGATCAACAATTATAAAAACAAGGAGAAGTCATTTCCTATCATGATCGTTCTAACAGAAAGTTTATCTGACGCCATTATTCAAAATGATTTTTCAGATTTTAAAATAACATACCCTGAGAATTCATTTTTCTATGAACTTGATGCTGATCATAAACTGTGGACACACTCTTTTAATTCAAACTCCAAATCGAGACTAACAACAACATCAAAATTAATTGATTCAGTGCCTGTATACGCCTGGCCAAATGTTACATCTCCCACTGCTTATTTGCCAAAAGATGATCGACCTTCAATTGTTACTGACAATCAATCTGAATCAAATATAATTCAAGCAAACAAAAAGTCCTGGCTTTCCGGTCTAAACTTACATGGGATGCAGATCAGAGCGATTACAAACAACAATTCATCTAATGATGAGCACATACAGTTAATAAAGCAAAGTATGATAAGTGAGATACTTTCTCCTTTAACTTCTTTTATTGTTGTAGAAAATGAGGCACAGAAAATGGCTTTGTTAGAAAAACAAAAGCAAATTATCTCTGGCAATAAAAATCTTGATCCTGACGAGGATACGCAAAGCATGTCTGAACCAAACACATACCTAATAATGGGACTTTTATTGACTTTGTTTATGATCTATAAATTTAAAGAGAGGAAGAAGCAAAAAACTTTGTTGGAAGCTATAAATTTCAGGTTAAAAAGTTGAGTAGGATTAAGCAAAGGTTGTTATTCTGTTTTTAAACTAAAATTAAAAGGATCATTTCTAAAAAAACTCAATTGCCCTTTGTTTAAAGGGTTTGAAGTTGTAGATTTGAACAAATTTTTTCAGCATAATGAATATCCACGAATATCAAGGTAAAGAAATACTTAAAAGTTTTGGAGTAGCCGTACAAGAAGGTATAGTAGCCGACACGGTAGAGCAAGCTGTAGAAGCTGCTAAAAAAATGAAAACTGACTACAATTCTGACTGGGTTGTAATTAAAGCTCAGATCCACGCAGGTGGTAGAGGTAAAGGCGGTGGTGTAAAGCTAGCTAAAAACCTTGATGAGGTTAAGGAAAGAGCATCTGCAATTTTAGGAATGCAATTGGTAACTCCTCAAACTGGTCCAGAAGGTAAAAAGGTTAACAAGATTTTAGTTGCACAGGATGTTTACTATCCGGGAGCTTCTGAAACTAAAGAATTTTACGTAAGTGTGTTATTAGACCGTGCAAACGGAAGAAACATCATCATGTACTCTACCGAAGGTGGTATGGACATTGAGGAGGTTGCCGAACATACACCTCACTTGATTTTCAAAGAAGAAATTGACCCTAAAGTGGGTTTACAAGGATTCCAGGCTCGTAAAATTGCTTTTAACTTAGGTTTAAGCGGCCCTGCTCATAAAGAAATGGTGAAGTTTGTTTCTGCACTTTACAAAGCATATGACAACACTGATTCTGCTATGTTTGAAATCAATCCTGTGTTGAAAACTTCAGACGACAAAATTATCGCTGTTGATGCTAAAGTTGATTTAGATGAGAACGCTTTGTTCCGTCATCCTGATTATGCAGCAATGCGTGATAAGTTAGAAGAAGATCCTACTGATGTAGAAGCTAGTGAGTCAAACCTTAACTATGTAAAACTTGACGGTAACGTTGGTTGTATGGTTAATGGTGCTGGTTTAGCTATGGCTACAATGGACATCATCAAAATTGCCGGTGGTGAACCTGCTAACTTCTTAGACGTAGGTGGAACTGCAAATGCACAAACTGTTAAAGCTGGTTTTAACATCATCCTTAAGGATCCAAATGTTAAAGCTATATTAATTAACATCTTTGGTGGTATTGTTCGTTGTGACCGTGTTGCTCAAGGTGTAATTGATGCTTATAAAGAAATTGGTGACGTTCCAGTTCCAATCATCTGCCGTTTACAAGGTACGAATGCTGAAGAGGCTAAAAAACTGATCGACGAATCTGGTTTAAAAGTTTATTCTGCTATCGCCTTACAAGATGCTTCGGATTTAGTAACTAAGGTATTGGCATAAGTCGTAAAAAAATAATGTCTGAAAGCTGCCTTCAAAAAAGGCAGCTTTTTTTTGTGCCCTTATGTTTAATAACAAACTTTTATAAAAACAAGAGGCCTATATCCATCCAGACATAGGCCTCTCTAACCAAATATAAATTAAACGAGCATTACAAATATATGAATTTCACACAAAAAAACATCATAAATTCAAAATATTTTACAAAAAACAATTAAATACCATAAAAATACCACACAAACACATAAAAAAACTCATAAACAACACACAAAACACGTAAATACAAAAATAATAACAACAAAAACCACAACAAAACAACAACACAACACAAAAACACACAAGAAT
The DNA here is from genome assembly GCF_041645105.1 of Pedobacter sp. Classification (GTDB taxonomy): domain Bacteria; phylum Bacteroidota; class Bacteroidia; order Sphingobacteriales; family Sphingobacteriaceae; genus Pedobacter. The sequence goes on along the minus strand of NZ_JBAZQQ010000005.1, from coordinate 149,965 downwards.
AACAACTAAAACAATCAAAAAACACAACAAATGATAAAAATCACACAAAAAAAATAAACAAAACAAGAATAAAACACACCCATTTAACACAAAAACACCAAACCAACAACTCATAAATAATACACTCTTATTTATTCATGATTTTCCTTATTTTTGACACTCTCCATAATAAAATCATGATACACAGAGAAAAAGTAAAAAGTCTGCTAGAGACAAATGAATTTAACAGGGAAGTAACTGTTATGGGTTGGGTACGGACATTTCGGAACAACCAGTTTATTGCTATAAATGATGGTTCCTGCATGGGAAATATCCAGATCGTAGTTGACTTTAATAATACACCGGATGAATTGTTAAAACGAATTAATACCGGAGCTGCAATAGCTGTTAAAGGCACAATTGTTGAATCTGTAGGAAAAGGTCAAAGAGTAGATATTAAAGCTGGCACCATCGAGATACTTGGCGATAGCGATCCTGATAAATTCCCTTTACAACCTAAAAAGCATAGTCTGGAGTTTCTAAGGGAAATCGCACATTTACGTTTCCGCACCAATACTTTTAATGCAGTTTTTAAAGTTCGTCATGCCTTGGCATTTGCTATACACCAGTTTTATAATGAAAAAGGCTTCGTGTATATGCACACTCCTATTATTACAGCTTCTGACGCAGAAGGTGCTGGTGAAATGTTTAAAGTGACAACTTTAGATCTCGACAACCCACCTCGTACTGATGATGGAAAAATAGACTTTTCAGAAGACTTCTTTGCCCGCTCTGCAAATTTAACCGTTTCTGGTCAGCTTGAAGGTGAGTTAGCTGCTATGGCATTCGGTCAGATTTACACTTTCGGGCCTACATTCAGGGCCGAAAATTCTAATACAACCCGTCACCTTGCAGAATTCTGGATGGTTGAACCTGAGATTGCTTTTGCTGACCTGGAAGACAATATGAACCTTGCAGAGGAAATGTTAAAGTATGTAATCGAATATGCCCTTAAAAACTGTAAAGAAGAACTTGAGTTCTTAAATAGTCGTTTGTTGGACGAAGAGAAGTCGAAACCTCAAAATGAGCGCAGCGAATTATCTTTACTTGACAAACTAAACTTTTGCTTAAGTAATGATTTTGAGCGCATCACTTATACGGAAGCGATTAAGATTTTAAAATCTTCTAAACCGAATCAGAAAAAACAATTTAAATATCTAATCGATGAATGGGGTGCTGATTTACAATCGGAACATGAACGTTACCTGGTAGAGAAGCATTTCAAAAAACCTGTAATATTAACTGACTACCCTGCTGATATCAAATCATTCTACATGCGTCAGAACGAACCTGATGAATTAGGAAGAAATACCGTTGCTGCAATGGACATCTTATTCCCTGGAATAGGTGAGATTGTTGGCGGCTCTCAGAGAGAGGAGCGCTTGGATAAACTGACTGAAAGAATGGAAAAAATGAACATTCCACAAGAAGAGTTATGGTGGTTCTTAGACACAAGACGCTTTGGTTCTGCACCGCATGCAGGATTTGGTTTAGGTTTTGAAAGACTAGTACTCTTTGTAAGCGGTATGACAAATATCAGAGACGTAATTGCATTCCCACGTTTTCCAAAGAATGCTGAGTTTTAATAACTAATTAGATATAAAAAAAGGAGCTTGCATTTAATTACAAGCTCCTTTTTTTATATCTCAATTTCTTTTAAGGTTTGCTCTTACCCTCATCCAAAGTATCTGAGAATGAATTGGCATGCGCATAATCAACCAATGAGACCTTATAATCTGTGGGAGTGAAACTAGTCGAGGTACTTAATGCCATCCCCAATTCAAACCTTAAAGGATATGGAGTTTGCAGTAAACTACCTTCAGGAATGTAAGGGAAACTCTCCAGGTACGACTGCATTACATTTGGCGCTGTTCTTCGATTAATATAAGCTCTTGTAAGCTGGTAAGGATGATGAAGGCCCGCAGCACCTAAAAGCTCAACTGCACTCGCTACTGTGAGTCTATGAAAGTTAAATACCCTTACTTTTTTATCTTCAACCACCAAACCTTTCATCAAACTAGGATCTTGAGTCGCCACCCCGGTTGGACAAGTATTGCTATTACATTCCAGCGCTTGTATGCAGCCTAGGGCAAACATCATTCCACGTGCTGAATTACATAAATCAGCACCAAGTGCAATATTTTTTACCAGATCAAATCCAGATGCTACCTTACCTGAAGCAATAATTTTAATATGCTGCTTTAAATTAAAACCCGACAATACATCATATACAAATGCAACCGCTTCACGCAAAGGCATCCCTACAGCATTTGAGAACTCTTGTGGTGATGCTCCTGTGCCACCTTCTCCCCCATCTACAGTCACAAAATCCACATAGATGCCAGTTTCAACCATTGCTTTGCAAATAGCGAAAAACTCGCTCCGTCGGCCTATACACAATTTTATTCCAATAGGTTTACCTCCTGATAAATCACGAAGTTGCTTTACAAAATTCAGCATTTCTATAGGGGTCTTAAAAGCAGAGTGTGAAGGTGGAGAAATGACATCATAACCTTCTTTCACCAACCTGATCCTGGCAATTTCCGGAGTTACCTTTTTAGCAGGCAAAATCCCCCCATGCCCAGGTTTAGCTCCTTGCGATAACTTAATCTCTATCATTCTTACCTGATCAGTACCGGCTCTTTTTGCAAAAGCATCTGGATCAAAAGATCCATCATCATGATTTCGACAACCAAAATAACCTGTACCAATCTGCCAGATCAAATCACCACCAGGATTTGCATGGTAATCACTAATTCCTCCCTCCCCTGTATTGTGTGCAAAGTTACCCAGCTTAGCTCCTCCATTTAAAGCTAAAATGGCATTTTGACTCAATGAACCAAAACTCATAGCGGAAATATTATATATACTAGCTGAATAGGGCTTTAGACAAGCTGGCCCACCTACTAATACTCGTGGGTCTTCATTAAGCTCATGATGACTTATGGCAGCAATACTATGACTTAGCCATTCATATCCATTTTCATAAACATCAAGCTGTGTTCCAAAAGGGATGGTATCATTTTCCATTTTTGCCCTTTGGTAAATGAGGGAACGATTTAACCGGCTAAAGGGCTTACCATTGGTATCGCTCTCCACAAAATACTGGTAAATTTTAGGCCTTAGGTCTTCCATAAAGTATCTTAACCTCCCCACTACGGGGTAATTTCTTACAATACTATGTTTCGGCTGATAGAGATCATAAATCCCTAATAAAACAACGGGTCCAGTGAACAGGAACAACCACCATAATGGTGAATAGGTAAGCCCCAACATTACAGTCAGCGCCACTAAAAATGCCGCAATCGCGATAAATGCTTTTCTCATATACATCAATTTACTAAAAAACATGCCAATAGAATAATAATTATCCAGTTTCGGTCTAAGTTTTGTGTAATTTTACATATGCTTATCAAAATCTATCCTGAGAACCCAAATCCCAAAGCAATTGAACAAATTGTTGAGGTATTAAAAAAAGGTGGTTTAATCATTTACCCCACCGATACTGTGTATGGTTTAGGCTGTGATATTACCAATCAAAAAGCCATAGAAAAGATTTGTCGCATTAGAGGAATAAAGCCTGAAAAAGCCAATTTCTCTTTTATCTGTTCTGATCTGAGACACATTTCGGATTATATCAAACCAATTGACACAGCAACTTTCAGGGTACTCAAAAAAGCACTACCAGGGCCTTTTACATTTATTTTGAATGCGAATAATAATGTCCCTAAACTATTAAGTTCCAATAAAAAAACAGTAGGCATCAGGGTGCCAGATAATGATATTGCCAGAGAAATTGTCAGGCAATTAGGCAATCCTATTTTATCAACTTCAATTCGCGATGACGATGAGGTTATCGAATATTCTACAGATCCGGAATTAATTCATGAAAAATATGAAGATAATGTGGATATAGTCGTAGATGGTGGTTATGGTGATAATGAGCCCTCTACAGTTGTCGACTGTACATCTGGCGACTTTGAGGTGATCCGTCAAGGTAAAGGTGACTTGGATAGCTTTCTATAGTTTATCTAAAATAACTACATTTACTGTCATATGGCGAAACTTATAAACCTACAGGCATTTAAGGATTTTTTCCGTTCAGGGCAAATTGGTGGTATAATTTTATTGGTTTGTGTAGCAATTTCATTGTTTATCGCTAACTCCTCCTTTGCTGAGGCTTTTTCCAGTTTTCTAGCCACAGATTTTGGTTTTAAGTTTGGTGAGCAGACTTATGCTTTTACGGTATCGGCATGGATTAACGATGCCTTAATGGCCATATTCTTTTTACTTGTAGGTCTGGAAATTAAGCGAGAGATGATTGAGGGCGAGTTATCCTCCATTAAAAAAGCTTCTTTACCTGTTGTAGCAGCCCTTGGTGGTATGCTGGTTCCGGCTTTCATCTATTTTTTATTCAACAAAGGTCAGTCCACCGCTTCAGGCTGGGGTATTCCAATGGCTACAGATATTGCATTTGCCCTGGCCATTATCTCAATGCTAGGTAAAAGTGTACCTACTTCCTTAAAAGTATTTTTAGCCGCTCTTGCCATTGTAGATGACCTCGGTGCCATCCTGGTGATTGCTGTTTTTTATACCAATGAAGTACACTTCGACTACCTTTTGATGGCAGCAGGGGTTATGCTGCTATTGATAGCATTTAATTTTTTCAATATAAAGCAATTGTTTTTTTACCTTATCCCAGGTGTCTTCCTTTGGTATTTCATTCACCATTCTGGTATTCACGCTACAATCGCTGGGGTATTACTTGCTTTAACAATACCAACAAATGCAACTAATGTAGAATCCCCTTTAGAAAAATTAGAGCATTTGCTAAATGGCCCTGTAAATTACTTTATTATGCCCATTTTCGCTTTGGCAAATACAAACATTACCTTTCAAAAAGAAATGGTCAGCGGCCTGGTCTCTCCTTTAGGAATGGGTATTATTACAGGTTTATTTGTAGGTAAAACTATTGGAGTAACCTTATTTTCATGGATAGCTGTAAAACTGAAACTAGGTAGCTTACCCTCAAGATCTGGTTGGAAACATATTATTGGCTTAGGAATGCTGGCGGGCATTGGTTTTACCATGTCCATCTTTATCTCTCTGCTTTCATTTAGTGATGAACTTCATGTTACAGAAGCCAAATTTGCCATTCTTTGTGCTTCTGTAATTTCAGGACTCGTTGGATTTATCTTCTTGAAGTCAATCAACAAAAAGAGAGTAATCGCTAAGATTTAAATACTGCCATAAAGTTTTTTATACTACCGGTTAAATCGGCTGGATCAAGTGCTTTTACAAAAGCACTTCCTATAATTGCACCATTGGCATATTGACAAGCTTTATCAAAAGTTTCCTTATTGTAGATACCAAAGCCAGTCATCATTGGATTCTTCAACTTCATATCTGCAATTCTAGAGAAATAACCTTCTGTATTTTCTGACAATTGCAATTGTTGTCCGGTTGTAGCCGATGAGGATACCAGATAAATGAAACCTGTGCTTATTCCATCTATTTTCCGGATACGCTCAGGAGAAGTCTGCGGAGTAACCAGGAAAATATTAGATATACCATATTTTTCAAATATAGGCTGATAAATTTCTTCGTATTCTATGATAGGAAGATCAGGGACTATACACCCATCAACCCCTACCTCAACACAGGCCTTACAAAAATTCTCTACGCCAAACTGCAATACTGTATTAAAATACCCCATTAACACGACCGGGATAGATACACGCTTACGAAGGTCTTTAAGCTGTTCAAATAATGTTTTCAGATCCATTCCCTGATCAAGTGATTGCTTACTGCTTGCCTGAATAGTTGGTCCGTCTGCAACTGGATCAGAATAAGGAAAACCAACTTCTATAATCTGTGCCCCGTTTTGTTCTAATGCTTCTGCAATTGTAACCGTATCATTTAAGCTTGGATACCCTGCTGTATAATAGATTGATAATATATTTTTCTTCGTTTCAAAAAGTTCTTTAATTCTGCTCATACCAAATTATAGGTTAAAGTATTTCATATAAGTATCCATGTCTTTATCTCCACGTCCTGAAAGACAAACCACTACATTTTCTCCGCCTTTAAAAGTCATCTTCTCTAAGTATGCTAAAGCGTGTGCACTTTCGATTGCAGGAATAATACCTTCCATCTGGGTAAGCAATAAGCCTGCTTGTAATGACTCGTCATCAGTGATCGATACATATTGTCCACGACCAGTTTTAAATAAATGAGCATGCTGTGGGCCAATACCCGGATAATCCAATCCCGCAGAAACTGAATGAGGTTCTACAACTTGTCCATCATGCGTTTGCATCAATATACTTCTGCTCCCATGCAATACTCCTTCTTTTCCTAAAGCTGTAGTGGCAGCCGAAAAACCACTATCCACACCCTTACCGCCTGCCTCAACTGCAATCAACTTCACCTTTTCATCATCAATAAAATGATAGAACATACCCAAAGCATTACTACCACCGCCTACGCAAGCCAAAACATAATCAGGCTGGTCATTTCCAGTATGCTCTATAAGCTGTTTTTTAGTTTCTTCTGATATAATAGATTGAAAAATGCCAACCATATCAGGATATGGATGTGGCCCTACCACTGAACCTATGATGTAATGTGTATCTACCGGATTATTCATCCAGTCGCGCATTGCCTCATTAGTTGCATCTTTAAGTGTTTTACTACCTGAAGTAGCAGAAACGACCTTTGCACCTAGCATTTTCATTCTTGCTACATTTGGTGCCTGGCGCTGAATATCTACTTCTCCCATGTACACCACACATTCCAAGCCACGCAATGCGCAGACTGTTGCTGTAGCTACACCATGCTGACCTGCTCCTGTTTCTGCAATAATCCGTTTTTTCCCCAATCGTTCTGCCAACAAAATCTGTCCGATGGTATTGTTAATCTTATGCGCTCCCGTATGGTTCAGGTCTTCTCTTTTCAGGAAGATATTGGCATTGTATTTTTGTGAAAGGCGTTTCGCTAAATACAATGGCGAAGGCCTTCCAACATAATCTTTCAATAATTGCTGAAATTCTTTTTGAAAGGATTCGTCCTGAATTATGTTAAGATAATTCTGTCTCAATTCTTCAACGTTTGGATAAAGCATTTCCGGAATATAGGCTCCACCGAAATCCCCGTAATACCCCTTTTCATTTACAAAATAACTCATAGTGCTAGTTTACTCTTAAAGTCTTTTAATTTATCTATGTCTTTTAAACCCGGCGCAAGTTCAAATCTGCTATTCACATCAATAGCATATAAACGCGGGTCATTTATTTGTTTCAATTGCTCCACACTTTCCAATGAAATACCTCCACTTAAAAAGTATGGTTTGTTTAGCTTATAGTTATCAAGAAGCGCCCAGCTAAAGGTCTTTCCAGAGCCTCCATGATCTGGTGTTTGCGTATCGAATAAAAAATAATCTACTACGTTTGAATAAGGATTTACTGTATTAAAATCAAAATGTTCATCTACTCCGAATGCTTTGATCAGCTCAATTCCTGCATCAGCCAGCAAACCTTTTAATGCAATACAGTATTTCACAGGTTCCTGTCCATGCAGCTGAACAGCATTTAAGCCATATAAAACTGCAAGCTGTGCTACTCTGTTTAATTCTTCATTTACAAAAACACCTGCCTTTCTAATCCCTGCTGGAAGGTTTTTGACAAACAAAGGCGTCAAACCATCTACAAACCGTTTGGAATCTCTAAAAAAAATAAAGCCTAAATAATCTGGTTTTAAAGTGGTGACATCCTGTATGTTTTCAGGCAGTTTCATTCCACATATTTTCAGTTTAACATCCATTTGTTGAGTTTTTGTTAGGTGATTAAATTCTGTTTTATCTTCCTGTTAGTTTTTTAAACCGGTCAAGTGCCTGCAACCCCATTAATGAAGACTCAGCCTCATAAAAACAATCGCCAAATGATTTGGAATCATTTATAGTCTGAATAGCCAATGCCGCATTACATAATACAACACTATTTTGTTCATCTGTTCCTTTACCATTTAATACATTCATAAATATCTCTGCTGAAGATTCTACTGTATCCCCTCCTTTTATCTTATCCTCAGTTATTTGTTCAAAACCCAGATCAGCAACTTTCAAAAGCGCTTCACCTTTTTTACTAAAGGTTTTCACATCACAGGTTAATGAGACTTCATCAAAGCCATTTACCGCATGCAGGATAGTATAATTCTTATCTGTATTCTGATATAGATAGGCATACAAACGAGCTAGCTCTAAACTAAACACACCTACTATCTGATTTTTAGGCTGCGCTGGATTTACCATCGGCCCTAGCATATTGAAAAAGGTTTTCACCCCCAGCTCTTTACGGATTGGTGCTACTGTTTTCATCGCAGGATTAAACAATGGCGCATGGATAAAACAAATACCTGCATGATCCAGACTTCTTTTCAATACATCCTGATCACTCGTAAATGAATACCCAAGATATTCCATTACGTTCGAAGAACCACAACCTGAAGAAACACCATAATTACCATGTTTAGCTACTTTATAGCCGGCTCCCGCTGTTACAAAAGAAGCAAGCGTTGAAATATTAAAAGTGTCTTTTCCATCCCCACCTGTACCACATAAATCAACCAGTTCAAAGTCCGAAAAATCAAGTTTAATACATAGATCAAGCATGGCATCACGGAAGCCCTGCAGCTCTTCAACCGTTATATTACGCATACCATAAGCAGTAATAAATGCTGCTATCTGCGAAGTATTAAATTCACCAAGAGCAATCGCAGTTAAAATTCTTTGCGCCTCAGCACTACTAAAGGTTTTGTTTTCAAATAAGTGGTTAAGTATCTTTTTCATATTGGGTATCAAAAGCCAGGCTTTTAAAAAAGGTTGTAAAACAAAAAAGGTTGCCTTATAGCAACCCTCAAATATTATTATATAAAATAAAAACGTTCAATACAGGGTTACACTACGCATTTGCGTTGTGCCACCACCATTTATTAAGTACGTTTGTAAGTATCATTTCAACAAATATGTAATTGTTTTTGCAAAGGAGCAAATCTTTCTTAAAATAAATTTATTTAATCAATGCATTCTTCTCTTTTGTAAAATGATTGAATACCAGCTTATCAGCCAGTGCAGGGAATAATTTATTAAGCCAAACCGTTAGTTTACCCTGCCCTGTCATAATCAATGTACGCTTACGTGCAGCAATGCCATCTGCTATAGTTTTCGCAACCGTATCAGCACTCATCATCTTTCCTTCTTCCATACTGGTCTCGCCATGGGATGCTCCATCTTTAGCTAAAGCAGTAACACGAATGTTAGAAGCTGTAAAGCCCGGACATGCCACCATTACATGTACACCTGTTTTTAGCAATTCGGTACGCAAAGATTCCATGAAACCATTCATCGCAAATTTAGAGGATGAATATCCGGTACGGCCAGGTAAACCACGGTAGCCAGCTATTGAAGACACTCCAACCACATTCCCTTTAGTTTTCAGGATTTCAGGCAATGCATATTTAGTACAGTACACTGTGCCCCAGAAGTTTACGTCCATCAAATTTTTTAATACGGAAAGATCAAGCTCATTAAATAGGGCACGCATAGATAGACCTGCATTATTGATCAAAATATCGATTTTACTAAATGTAACTAAGGCCTGCTTGATCAACAGCTTACAATCTTCTTCTTTACTCACATCTGTTTGCACAGCAATCGCTTTTATCCCGTATCGTTTTTCCAGATCAGCGGTTATTTCACATAATGTTACATATTGCCTGGCAGCAAGCACCAGGTTCGCTCCTCTTTTTGCAAACTCCTCAGCACATGCTTTTCCTATACCCGATGATGCACCGGTAATTATGATTACTTTATTCTTAAAATCCATACTGACTATTTAATTAATGAACCCTGATAAGGCACGCGGGTAACGATTGATCTCCCTAAAGTAATTTCATCTGCATATTCCAGCTCACCACCAAATGCAATTCCTCTTGCAATGGTAGTAATTGGAATTTGAAAATCCTTTAATCTTTTATACAAGTAAAACAAAGTCGTATCGCCTTCCATAGTCGCACTTAAAGCTAATATGACTTCCTTTATGGGCGTTGTTGCCACACGCTGAACCAAAGAATCGATAAACAGATCTGCAGGGCCTATACCATCCATAGGCGATATTAATCCACCCAACACATGGTAGACACCGAAATACTGCCCTGTATTTTCCACAGCCATCACATCCCTTGTATCTTCAACCACACAAATAACTTCTTTCTCTTTCTTATTGGATGAACAGATATTACAAATCTCCTGATCTGAAATATTGTGACATATACGACAATGTTTGATTTCCTTTCTAAGTCTGATCAGGGCGTTTCCGAACTGGTCTACCTCTTCCTGTTCTTTGTTTAACAGATGTAATACCAATCTCAATGCTGTCTTTTGCCCTACACCGGGAAGCTTTGAGAATTCATTAACAGCGTCTTCAAGCAGTTTAGAGGAAAAGTTCATGGCACAAATTTAATTAAAATTGATCATGTTTTTTTCTGTATGCTATGTAGCAGATCAAAATTCCTTACATTTATCTACCTAATAAACTATAATATGAGTCCAATTATACTTTTATCTTTTCTTATTGGTTACTTCGCGCTATTAATTGGCGTGGCCTACTTCACTTCAAGGAACAATTCTGATAATGCTTCTTTCTTTATAGCAAACAGGAACTCTAAATGGTACCTGGTCGCATTTGGAATGATTGGCACTGCATTATCTGGAGTAACATTTATATCTGTTCCAGGAGCCGTAGGTAAAAGTGACTTCGGTTATTTCCAGTTTATACTGGGTAATGCAGTCGGCTTTATAATCATTGCAACTGTACTCTTGCCACTATATTACAGGCTAAATATCATTTCCATTTATACGTATCTGGAACGTCGCTTAGGCTTCATGAGTTACAAAACAGGTGCTGTAATCTTTTTGGTCTCCCGCACTATTGGCTCTGCTTTCCGTCTTTACCTGGTTGCTATTGTATTGCAAAAGTTCATTTTTGATGCATGGAATGTCCCTTTCTGGGTAACAATAGTTATTTGTCTTGTACTGATATGGCTGTATACTCATAAGGGTGGTTTAAAAACAATTATCATTACCGACACACTTCAAACGGTCTTCCTACTACTTTCAGTTGTATTATCTATTGTATTTATTGCCAAATCTTTAAACCTTGATGTTGCCGGAACTTTCGAAGCTGTCAAAACCAGCAGTTATTCTAAGATCTTCTTCTGGGAAGATTTCCTTGGTAGCAAAACACATTTCATTAAACAGTTTTTAGGGGGGATATTTGTTACAATTGCCATGACCGGGCTTGATCAGGATCTGATGCAGAAAAACCTGAGTATGAAAACCATTGGCGAAGCCCAAAAGAACATGTTTACTTTTACGATTGTATTTGTAATCATGAATATTTTCTTTTTAAGTGTTGGAGCTTTACTATATCTTTTTGCTGCTAATAACGGAATTGATGTTGCAGCTTTAAATACTCCAGATCACCTATATCCTGAAATAGCGCTGAATCACCTTAATGTAATACCTGGTATTATTTTCATGCTGGGATTAACGGCTGCAACTTTTGCTACTACAGACTCTGCATTAACGGCTTTAACTACTTCTTTCTGTATCGACTTTTTACACTTCGATAAAAAAGCAGATCAGAATGCGCCTGACCTTGTTCGTAAAAGACACATGGTACACGTTGGATTTTCTGTTCTAATGGTTATGGTCATCATGATTTTTAAAATCATCAACGATGATTCTGTAGTGAATGCGATTTTCAAAGCAGCTGGTTATACTTACGGACCGCTAGTCGGACTTTTCGGCATTGGAATGTTAACCAGAAGAGCAGTTACGGATAAGCTAGTGCCTTACATCTGTTTGCTTTCGCCAATATTATGTTTTATAATTGATAAAAATTCAATGCAGTGGTTCAATTATGCTTTGGGTTTTGAATTGATTATATTAAACGGGTTAATCACCTTTATACTGCTTTGGGTTACCGGAAAAACATCAACTACCCAAACCAAATTCTAATATTTAATACACCTATAGAATGACAAGTGAAGAAAAAATAAGAAGTGCTTTTGAAAATAAAAACTGGCAGGAAATAAAGGTTACAGACTCCTGGCAGATCTTTAAAATAATGGCCGAATTTGTTGACGGATTCGAAAAACTAGCAAAGATTGGTCCTTGCGTATCCATCTTTGGTTCAGCAAGAACAGCTGAAACGAATAAATACTATGAAATTGCTGTTGAATGCGGAAGGTTACTTACTGAGCGTGGTTACGGTGTAATTACCGGAGGTGGCCCTGGTATTATGGAAGCTGGTAATAAAGGTGCTCACAACAATGGTGGTAAATCTGTAGGTTTAAATATAGAACTACCTTTTGAGCAATTCCACAATAAGTATATTGATCATAACAAACTTCTGGAGTTCGATTATTTCTTTATCCGGAAAGTAATGTTCATGAAGTATTCTCAGGGCTTTATTGTTTTGCCTGGTGGAATGGGAACAATGGATGAGTTATTTGAAGCCATCACATTAATTCAGACTGGTAAGATTGCAAGGTTCCCAATTGTTTTAGTGGGAAAAGATTATTGGGGTGGATTAATTGATTGGATTAAAAACACCATGTTGCAAAAAGAGCACAATATACATGCAGAAGATTTGAACCTTTTCAGATTAGTTGATACTGCTGAAGAGGCTGTTGAACATATATTTAGATTCTATGAGAAGTATGTATTGAAACCGAATTTCTAAGAGCAACTAACATCCTTTTTATAAGAAAAAAGTCAGAGATTGTTCGCCTCCTCAAATCTTTTGCTGAAGGGCAAAATCTTTGCATGTCGGCTCACAACATCTGACTTTTTTTGTACAATAAATACTCTTTTCAGTAGAGATTAATTCAGAATCTCGTTAATTCGTTCAGTTGGTCTTGCAATAACGGCCTTATCACCAGAAACCAATATTGGTCGCTCAATTAGAATGGGATTTTCAACCATTGCTGCAATCCATTCTTCATCAGAAAGATCTTTACCTTTAAATTCTGAAATATAGACAGCTTCACCTTTACGAATAAGGTCATGAGGTTTAATGCCTAACTTTTTTATAATCTCACGAAGTTCATCTGCTGTAGGTGTTGATTGCAGGTAATTGATCACCTCAAACTCCTGCCCGCTTTCTTCTAAAGCTGTTAAAGCACATCTGCTTTTACTGCACCTATTATTATGGTAAATCTTTATCATTTTTCTTGTTTTAGGGTTCCTTCTTACTCCCACTGGTGGTGGTGCATTTCAGAAAAAAATGGTTTTGTTGTGAGCCGATATGCAAAGATTTTGCTCTTCCGCAAAAGATTTGTTGAGGAGAACAATAAACCATTTTTTTACCCAAAATGGCTCACACCACCAGACACCACCAATTTCATAGCTTCTGCAGCACTCATATTTAGCGGCTTTATCTTCTCATGTTTCACCACATAAACCTGTCCGGCAAAGGAATAAGAAAACGGGAAATAAACAACAGATTCTCCTGGCAAACCAATAGATGCCAGATCATTTTGTGTTAAAAAACCAATTCGTTTCAAATCACCCTCAACTTCAACAAGCACAGGATTGTTAAACTTCTTCTCATCCCCTACAAAAGCTTCAGTAAGATCTTTAATCGAAGAATAAATGAACTTTAAAAACGGAACCTTGTCTAACAAACGCTGGAACCACATGTACATTGGTTCTGTCACAAAATAAGTCACAAAAATTCCAGCAAGTAAGATTAATGAAATAACCAAAGCAAGTCCAAGACCAGGAATATTTCTACTTGCACCGGTTTTTGGATCAACTCCCAGAATATTATTAACATTTAACCAGCTGTCGACAGTAGTTACTGCCCAGATCACAATAAAAACACTTAATGCAATAGGGAGTACAATTAACAATCCTTTGATCAGATAATTTAGTAGCGCCCTGCCAATTCTATTCATAATGCAAAATTAGATATTTTTATAATGGATTTATTCATAAAAGTACACTCGCTTTACCCGTTGAGAAACATTGGTAAGTATTTCATAGGGAATAGTATTGATCTGCTTAGCCAGCATAGCAATAGTTAATTGATCATTAAATACAATCACCTCATCGCCGGTATTCACATCCAGACCAGTTATATCAAGCATACACATATCCATACAGATTACCCCCACCGTAGGGGCCAATTTCCCCTTAATCAACATCCGGCCTACCCCATTACCAAAGGCACGATTGTATCCATCAGCATATCCTATTTTAACAGTTGCAATAGTTCCATCAGCAGGCAATAGTCCACGCCTGCCATAACCTACGGTTTCGTCAGCTTTAATATGCTTTATCTGGGTTATTGTTGTCTTCAAAACTGCTACTGTCTGCAATCCCTTATTATCTTTTATCCCAGCATCAAATCCATACAACCCAATTCCAATTCTAACCATATCTAACTGAGCATCTGGGTGACGGGAAATTGCAGAAGTATTGGAAATATGTTTGATGATTTGATAATCCAAAGAATTACTGATAATGTCCGCAACATTATTAAAACGTGCTATCTGATGTTTCGTAAAATCATCATGCAACCCCTCTTCACTACCTACCAGATGAGAAAAAATAGAAGTTACTCTTATCTTTTCCGTATTTTTCAATAGATTTAAAAGCTCCGGTAAATCAGGCTCTTCAAAGCCTAGTCGATGCATTCCCGTATCAATTTTTAAATGTACAGGATAGTTTACCTCATTCACAAAATTGATAAAGCTATTCAGGATTTCTAAATTATACAATTCAGGTTCAAGTTTATACCTTACAATTGCATCAAAAGCAGATGGTTCGGGACTCATTACCATAATAGGCATTTTAATCCCCCCTTTTCTTAAAGCGATACCCTCATCAGTATAAGCCACAGCCAGATAATCTACTTTATGGTACTGCAAAAGATTGGCAATTTCAAAACTACCACTGCCATAAGAGAAAGCTTTAACCATAGCCATGATCTTAACCCCTGGACGTAATTTAGCTCTATAAAATTGAAGATTACCAGCTAAAGCATTGAGGTCAATCTCCATAACAGTATCATGTACTTTCTGTTCGATTAACTTGCTGATTCGTTCAAACTCAAACTTTCTGGCTCCTTTTATCAGAATCGTTTCATTGTTAAAATGCAAAGAAGGAAAGCTTTCAATGAATGCCTGTGTACTTTCAAAAAATGTTGTTTCCATAGGGAACAAACCTTTTGATGCCGTTATATTTGGCCCCACACCAATCATTCTATCCACATTTTTTTGCTTTAACAAAGCTGCTATCTCTTTATAAAGGATCCGATTATCTTTTCCTGTTTCATAAAGATCAGATAAAACCAAAGTTCTTTTAGGATGTTGATTTTGTATATTCAAAAAATCAAGTGCAATTGCTAAAGATGAGATATCCGCACTATAAGAATCGTCAATTACAGAACATTGATTAATTCCATTTTTTAATTCCAGGCGCATACTTACCCTGGTTAATTTATCTAAACGCTCATCTGCCTGTTCCGGGGTATACCCAAGGGCCAGCAATGTTGCCCAACAAATGATTGCATTCTCTACCGAAGCCTGGTCATTAAAAGGAACCAGACAGGATATTTCAATCCCTTTGTATTTTGCTATGATATAATTTTGACCGTCAACTGGTTCAACAAATAGAATCTGAAGATCCGCAGCCCCTTTAAGACTCCATGTAAATTTAGTTTTACCCGGTAAATTATCTTTTGGTATTCCTTCTGTATATTCCGGCGCATAAATAAACAGCTCCGTATCTTTAAATAACTTTAATTTTTCATTTAGTTTTTCAATTGCAGAGCTAAATCCTTCAGCATGAGCTTCACCTAAATTTGTAAGAATCCCTATGTTTGGCTTGATAATTTTTTCCAGCGCATCCATTTCATTCCCCTTAGATATCCCGGCTTCAAAAACACCCAATGTATGATGCTCATTCATTTCCCAAACAGAAAGTGGAACGCCAATTTGAGAATTAAAACTTTTAGGACTTCTTATGATGTTGAAATCAGCAGCCAATAACTGGTACAACCATTCTTTAACGATGGTTTTCCCATTACTTCCAGTAATCCCAATCACCTTTAAATCATATTGGTCACGATTATATTTTGCCAGCTTTTGTAATGCAAGCAGAACATCTTCCACTAACAATATATTAGCATCAGTATATTTCTGGCTATATTGAGGATCACTGATTACAAAATTTCTTATTCCATTAGCATAAGCATCGGCTATATATTTATGCCCATCCTGTTTACCAGTTAGTGCGAAAAACAAGGATCCTTCAGGATCTGTTACCGCCCTGCTATCAATTACCAATTTCGTAATCAATACCTCTTTTGTCTTCTTAAAAGACATAAGACCTAATATTTTTGCGATATGGGTAATAGTAAAGGGAGAATTGATCATCCGACAAAATTAAGCGTTAATGGCATCCCAGTATAATTATAAGGACATTTTTTTGCAACAAAAATTACATGATCTCTTTAAATAGTTTGTTGCTCCAAAATAGATTCCAGCAAAGCGCTTGATTCTTGTTCTGGGTTGATCAAATCCTTTAAAGTCACCTTATCCAACAACTGATCAACAGTAAGCTGTATCATTTGCCATAAGGAGCGAATTGAGCAATCAATAGAATTTGTACATAACATTAATGCACCTGGATATTCCTCACAAAACTTCTTACTAAAAAGCGCACCACCCAGTACCTTCATCACCTGATTGATATTAATCTGACCTGCAGGCTGTGCCAACACATAACCACCCTTGTTACCAGGAGTACTGTTTATATAGCCAGCTATACGTAAGATTCTTGTAAGTTTGGCCACGTAAGCAGTAGAAATCCCCTCAGAATCACTAATCAATGGTATAGTTACACCAGTCTTCTGGTCATGTCTGGCAATCCGGAGTAAAATTCTTAGTCCGTATTCCTCTTGTGCTGTTATCTTCATTACCTTAAATCAATCACTTACATAAAACCCAATTCCAGTCTGGCCGCTTCAGACATCATGTCTCTATTCCAAGGTGGCTCCCAGGTAACTATTACACTTACCTCATTTACCCCTTCAATTTCCTTTACCTTTTGCTCTACTTCCTGTGGGATGATCTGTGCAGCAGGACAACCAGGTGCTGTAAGTGTCATCACAATCTGCACATTATTCAATGGAGGCAGAATCTCAGTCTCGTAAATCAAACCAAGTTCATATATACTCACTGGTATTTCAGGATCATATATCGTTTGCAAACAGTCAATAACCTTTTGTTTTAATTCTTCCTTATCCATGAGCTATTAGTTTTTATTGTCATGCATCATTTTATAGGCAAGCGCGTAATTTTTCATTTGTTTTATCATGGCCAGCAAGCCATTAGAACGAGTCTGCGCCAAATGTGTCATCATGCCGATTTCGCCTATAAAATCCATTTTAGCAGCTAAAATTTCATCAGGCGTATGATCTGAAAGAACTTTAATCAGCATACTGATCAAGCCCTTTACAATCACAGCATCACTATCGGCCTTAAAAACAACCCTACCATCCTGATAAGCAGAAGTAAGCCAAACAGTAGACTGACAGCCTTTAATTTTATTTTCTTCTATTTTATAAACATCATCCAGTGCCTCCAGCTTTTTACCGAGATCAATAATGTATTCATACTTATCCTCCCAGCTGTCAAACAATTCAAAATCTTCAACAATCTCCTTTTCTATTTCAAGTATCGGCTTCAATCTCATCAGGCTAACATTTTTATAGTTTTGTTCAATGCAATTATTAATGAATCAATTTCTTCTTTTTGATTGTATAATGCAAAGGAAGCCCTTACTGTACCTGGAATACCAAAACGCTTCATCAGCGGTTGTGTACAATGATGACCAGTTCTGACTGCAATTCCCATATTATCTAATAATACCCCAATATCCTGAGGATGCACTCCTTCCACCACAAAAGACACTAAACTAACTTTATTTTTTGCCTGACCAATGATGGTTAAGCCCGGAATGGCCTGTAGTTGCTCAGTAGCATAGGCAAGCAATTCTTCTTCATGTGCCCTGATCTTATCCTTTCCGATATCTTTAACAAAATCCAATGCCGCTTTTAAGACAATTGTGTCTGCAATATTCGGAGTACCCGCTTCATATTTATAAGGCAAATCATTGTAAGTAGTTTTTTCAAACGTCACCTCTTTGATCATCTCGCCCCCACCCTGAAAAACAGGCATACTTTCCAACAACTCCTTTTTACCATATAAAGCACCTACACCAGTAGGCCCATAAACCTTATGACCAGAAAAAGCAAAAAAATCACAATCCATCTCCTGCACATTGAGATCCAGATGTACAGTCGACTGCGCTCCATCCACAAGCACCTTTGCTCCTACTTTATGCGCAGCTGTGATAATTTCTTCAACAGGATTTACTGTGCCTAAAGAATTAGAAACATGAACGATAGCTACCATTTTGGTTTTATTGTTCAACATTTCTCTAAAGACCTCCATATCAAGTTCCCCATTATCATTTACGGGAATAACTTTTAAAACGGCATTCTTTTCTTCACAAATGATTTGCCAGGGTACAATATTAGAGTGGTGCTCCATTTCGGAAATAATCACCTCGTCACCAGCACCAATATTTTCCCTGCCCCAGGTATAAGCAACCAGGTTAATTGCTTCAGTAGTGCCTCTTGTAAAAATGATTTCATCCGCGGAAGCAGCACCTAAAAACTCCTGAACAGCAACACGAGTAGCTTCAAAAGCAAGTGTAGCTTCTTCTGCAAGTGTGTGAATGCCACGATGAATATTGGCATTATAATACGAATAATAATGGCTCAAAGCATCAATCACGCATTGTGGCTTTTGCGAAGTAGCTGCATTATCAAAATAAACCAATGGCTTATCTTTAACTGTTCTTCCCAAAATAGGGAACTGCTTTCTTAATTCGGTGATTACCATCTCTACACAATTGATAAATGATCGTAAATTAGTTTTTCTACATATGCACGTATAGCCATAGGCTTAATCTGTGCAATTATATCCGCAGCATAAGCCTGTAAAAGCAATACTTCAGCTTTATCCCTGGGAATACCTCTGGCTCTCAAATAGAAAAGCGCTTCCTCATCCAATTGTCCAACAGTACAACCATGTGAACATTTCACATCATCGGCAAAAATCTCCAGTTGCGGCTTGGTGTTAATAGTCGCATTGTCTGATAGAAGAATATTTTTATTCGATTGGAAAGAATTGGTTTTCTGTGCATCAGGCTGCACCATAATTCTACCATTAAAAACCCCAGTCGAAGAGTCATCCGAAATTCCTTTATACAGTTGATTGCTAAAACAATTCGGTTGTTTGTTGTCTATTAATGTATGATTATCTGCATGAGTTTTGCCCTTTAACAGGTAAAGTCCATACAAATGCGTTTCATCACCCTCTGCATCTAATATCAGGTTTAAGTTATTACGAACAATCCCTCCACCTAAAGTAACCGTTACGGTGTGTACATAGCTCCGTCCAACCTGAGTAATGTGCGTTGTACCAACCTGATTTGCATGTGCCACATCATTCTGAATTTTATAATATTCGACAAAGGCTCCTTGTTCAACCACCATCTCCAAAACTTCATTACAAAAGCTATCAGATGTACCTAAAGTGGCATAAGTTTCCGTAAGCTGGAGTTTACTATTTTCATCAACATAAATAAGGTTACGGGGTTGGGCTAATATAGGCTGAGTCCTACCATCCATAATATGATAAACGTAGATTGGATGTTGCGGTATCTTCCCTTTATGAACATGTACAAATACACCTTCATCAATAAATGCACCGTTAAGTGCATGCACTCCATCTTTAATATATGTACTGCTTTGATTAAGATGTTTTCTTAACAAATCACTATAAGTACCATTTATGGCATCTTTTAGTGACAAGACAGTCATTTCATCAGCAGGAGAAAGAACATTAGACAATGCAGCATCAAAACGACCATTTACAAATACAAGTTCATTGGCTTTATGGTGACCAGGCATACGCAATGCTTCAAGGTCCGCTATACCTACGGTATGTTTTCCCTGATGATATACTAGCTCAAATAAGCTGCTTACACTGGTATATTTCCAATCTTCCGTTTTATAAGTCGGCAATCCCGTTTTGTTAAAAACATCAAAACTCTCCTTTCTGATGGAAGCAATTTCCCCATCCGGATTATCCTGTTGCAAAGTCTCAAATTGAGCTTTAAAATAAGTTAAATCAATCATTTTTCATCTCTTTAAATCTGCTATTGTGCAGTTAAATCAATTTCATCAGTAATAAAATCATAGCCTTTTTCTTCCAGTTCTAATGCCAGCTCTTTGGTACCCGATTTAACAATGCGACCATTAAACAAAACATGTACAAAATCTGGCTGGATATAATCCAGTAAACGCTGATAATGGGTTATGACCAGTACCGCCCTATCAGGATTATGTAGTTTATTAATTCCATTAGCTACAATACGTAGGGCATCAATATCTAATCCTGAATCCGTCTCATCCAATATGGCCAGTTTAGGCTCAAGCATAGCCATTTGAAAAATCTCATTACGCTTTTTTTCTCCACCCGAAAAACCTTCGTTAATAAAACGGCTTAACAAAGACTGGTCGATTTCAACCAGCTTCATTTTCTCTTTCATGATCTTTAGAAAAGCAACAGAATCCAGAGGCTCTAAGCCCTGATACTTGCGTTTTTCGTTAACCGCAGCTTTGATAAAATTTGTTGTGCTTACACCAGGTATTTCAACCGGATATTGAAAAGCAAGAAAAAGCCCTTCACGAGCACGATCTTCCGGAGACAATTCAAGCAAATCTTTATTTAAAAAGTTCACCTCACCTTCTGTAACTTCATACTCCTCTCTTCCTGCCAATACAGAAGCCAATGTGCTTTTTCCAGAACCATTTGGTCCCATAATAGCATGCACCTCTCCTGCTTTGATTTCAAGATTGATTCCTTTTAATATCTCTTTACCTTCTACGTTTGCGTGTATATTTTTTATTGATAACATTTCTCTTCTTTTTTAATTAACCTACGCTGCCTTCCATACTAACTGCCAATAGTTTTTGTGCTTCAATAGCAAATTCCATAGGCAGCTGATTCATTACTTCCTTAGCAAATCCATTTACAATAAGCGCCACAGCTGCCTCCTGATCAATCCCTCTTTGTCTGCAGTAGAAAAGTTGGTCTTCACCGATTTTAGAGGTTGTAGCTTCATGTTCTACAATCGCAGTTTTATTTTTGACTTCTATATAAGGAAAAGTATGTGCGCCACATTTATCGCCCAGCAGTAAAGAATCACATTGTGAGTAATTACGCGCATTAAGTGCTTGTTTACTTGTTCTAACCAATCCACGGTAGCTATTCTGACTAAAACCTGCAGAAATACCCTTAGCAACAATTCTACTGGTTGTGTTTTTACCCAGATGCATCATTTTCGTACCAGTATCAGCCTGTTGGTGATTATTTGTAAAAGCCACTGAATAAAACTCACCAATAGAATAATCTCCTTTTAAGATTACACTAGGATATTTCCAGGTGATAGAAGATCCTGTTTCAACCTGTGTCCATGATATTTTAGAATGATTTCCTTTACATATCCCTCTTTTGGTCACAAAATTATAGATACCACCTTTGCCTTCTTTGTCTCCAGGGTACCAGTTTTGCACGGTAGAATATTTGATTTCTGCTTTTTCCATTGCAACCAACTCCACTACTGCAGCATGCAACTGATTTTCATCACGCATAGGAGCAGTACAGCCTTCCAGGTAGCTTACATAACTTTCATCTTCAGCCACAATCAATGTCCTTTCAAACTGGCCACTATTCTCCGCATTGATACGGAAATAAGTAGAAAGTTCCATCGGACACCGTACCCCTTTAGGTATATAACAAAAGGAGCCATCAGTAAACACTGCAGAATTTAATGCAGCGAAGTAATTATCGGTCATAGGAACAACAGAACCCATATATTTTTTTACCAGCTCCGGATGCTCTTGAATAGCTTCCGTAATGGAACAGAAAATCACACCGATTTCAGCAAGCTGTTGCTTAAAAGAGGTTGCAATAGAGACACTATCCATTACTACATCTACAGCGACTCCACTAAGACGCTTTTGTTCTGAAATAGAAATGCCAAGCTTTTCAAAAGTACTAAGTAACTCAGGATCTACTTCATCCAGACTGTTTAATTGTTTTTTTGGTTTAGGCGCAGCATAGTAAATAATATCCTGATAATTGATTTTAGGATATTTAACATTAGGCCAGGTAGGCTCTTCTAACTTCAACCAGTAGTTATAAGCTTTCAAGCGCCATTCCAACATCCACTCGGGTTCATTCTTTTTATGGGAAATTAACTTAATCACCTCCTCATTAAGCCCTTTGGGAATGGTATCAGTATCTATATCTGTTACGAAGCCATATTTGTATTCATTTAATACGGCTTGCTCCAGCGTTTCTTGCTTTTCTTTCATAATAAGTTTCTTTTGAAAGATTAATATATATCTACAAATATACCCCCTTTTCTCTATCTATACAAAAGAGTATAAACAGAGAAATGTAAGATTTATAAACGCAATCAGCCCCCAATACATGGAGGCTGATTGCATTTTATAATTAATCGAATTGATTAATTATATCCATCGTTTTGACCAAGAACATCTGGAGCTTTATCTATTTCCTTTTGTGGAATTGGAAGATATTTAAGCGCAGCTTTCGTTGCCACAGGCACAGTTAAAGCTGTACCTGTATTAGGATTATAAGCACGCTCTTCAGACGTAAAATTCAAATACTTTCCAGACCTAACTAAATCATACCAGCGCTCGCTTTCGTAAGCAAACTCTAAACGGCGCTCAAGAAACAGCTTATCACTAAAATCTGCAGGACTAACAATATCTGACAGGATATAGTTTTTAGAAGGACCAGCAAAAGCACGTTCACGAACTTTATTCAATTCGAGTAGTGCATCACTCGGCCTGTTAAGTCCATAAAGCGTTTCTGCATAAAGTAATATTACATCCGCAAAACGTATAACAGGTAAGTCAAGACCAGAAGTACCATAATCGTGTTTAACCGCATACTTTGAAACATATGGATACCACAAAGGTGCATCTCCTATTTTACTGATCAACATATCAGTAATTGTACTAGCCTTTCTGGTGTCACCAGCAATATATAGCTTATTTAAACTCCAGGAAGGTAGAGCCACCTCAGCACCACGACTTACAATTCCTTCCACCCCTCCATTTGGTATAAAGGCGGTAGACAAATTCTGACCGTTAGAACCCGCAACATACGGCATTGCAAATACCGATTCTTTACTATTTTCATTTGTCAGTTTCCAAAAATCTGCGAAACTGTTGACAAGAGCATAACTAAAAGGAGCTTTAAACAATTGCGACAATTGTTCTTCTGCTTCCACCCATTTTTTTTGATAAACATAAACTTTTCCCAAAAGTGCTATAGCTGCTCCTTTTGAGGCTCGGCCAGCTACCATAGTTACAGGTAGTTTTTTTACTGCATCCTTCAAGTCGTCAATTACCAGATTATATATATCAGTTTCCGAGGCTCTTGGAACCGTCCTTGCTTCTTCTGCACTCAATAATGTAGTTACATTGGGCACTCCAGCAAACAGACGAACCATTTCAAAATAACTGAGTGCCCGCATAAATTTAGCTTCACCAATGTACTGGTCTTTCTCTCCTGCTTTATAATCAGAAGGCTTATCGATATTATTCAAAACTGCATTGGCCCGAAAAATTATGCTGTAGTTTGCTGCCCAAAAATCTGCGATCAGTTCATTATCAGGAGTAATAGCTAATACATCTAATGCATTTGCTCCTGAGACTGAAGTATTTGTTGAAGCATACAGATTATCCGTTGGGATCTCAAAAAGCAGATAATCAGTTGGTTTTCTCGACTGCAATCCGTTGTATACACCCAACACCGCTTTATCCATATCTTTTGATACCTGATAAAAATTTTTCGTCGTTAGTATCGATTCAGGATTTGGTTCTAATAATTCTTTTTGACATGCACTAAACGACAATATTGTCATGAGTGAGCCTATTATATAAATTTTATTTCTTTTCATCTCTTAAACATTTAAAAATTAAAACCCAACATTTAATCCCAGCGCATACACTCTATTAATTGGTTCAGCACCATTTGCATTATAGCCTGGCCTACTAGCCCTACCTGTAATATCCCCTTGTGTATATCCTTCAGGATTATAACCATTAAATCCTTTTTTAGTGATCACAATTGGATTATTTAATGTTGCAAAAACTCTTACGCTATTCAAATGAAGCTTTTTTGCAAAATCAGCAGAGAAAGTATATCCTAAATTCAAGTTTCTAACTGCAAAAAATGAAGCATCTTCCAGATAAAAGTCTGACTGCCCTTGAAAATTTAACTGACTCAATGCAGCTGCTGGTGTTTTCCCATCTCCTGGTTCATTCACTGACCACCATTGATTTTCTACTAAAGATCTACGCATTGCACCTAGGGTATTTCCCTCAAAATATTGGTTTTCAAAATTGTACAATTTCGGCCCAAGTACAGCCTGCATGGTAAGACTTAAATCGAATCCTTTATAAGAGAATGTATTGGTCATACCTAAAGTTATCTTAGGCTGATAGTTACCTAGAATAACTCTGTCCAGCGAAGTAATTTTACCATCCTTATTGACATCCTCGTATTTAGGATTACCAATTTTAGAGCCGGGAAGAACTGTTGAGTTCGCCAGATCCTTCGCATCTTTAATGACACCAATCATCCTGTAACCAAAATAAGAAAACATAGGCTCTCCTTTTCTTAACAACCAGCTCATCCCAAAGGTATCCGTTTCAATGTTTTCAATAACACTACCAAGATCAACAACCTTATTTTTATTACGGTTCAGGTTAAATGCACTTTCCCATCTAAAATTACCTTTTAAATTGATTGTCTTCAATTCCAGATCTATACCTTTATTACTTACAGATCCAATGTTTGATAATCTGGTAGTAAAGCCCGTTAATGCCGAAATGGCTTCAGGATAAAGCATATCACGAGTTAGCTTATCATAATAATCTAAACTTAAACTTATCCGATTATCAAAAAGCCCCAAATCCATAGCTATATCATAACCGATATTTTTCTCCCACCTTAGCTTGAGATTTTCCACATTAGCCTGTGCCTGACCATTGGTCAAGCCGTTATTTGGTGAATAAGGTACAGACCCTATTTTTCCCAGATAGGCGAAATCGCCGATGTTAAAATTACCTGTTACCCCATAGCTTCCGCGAAGTTTTAAATTACTGATAGCCGGAATACCTTTCATAAATTCTTCTTCACTAACTCTCCATCCTACAGAAGCTGAAGGGAAGTATCCCCATTTATTATCCGGTCCAAATCTGGAACTTCCATCCATCCTCATTGATGCAGACAGTAAATATTTACCTTTATAGGCATAATTAACTCGACTAAAATAAGAGATTAGGCCCCACATTGATTTGGTCGTATTACTTCCAGTCGGATTAATGGTCGCGTTGTCTAATGTATATAGGATATCATTGTTAAAAGTATTATTTACAGCAATGAGATTGGTGCGACGCGATGTACTTTTCTGATAAGAACTCCCTAGTAATCCCGTAAAATCATGATCCTTATTAAAAGTCTTATTGTAAGTTAAGGTATTTTCATTTAATACACTGATATTCCTGGCGTCCCCTGCCGAACCTGCACTGGCATTACCAGTATAAGTTGCAGCAAATGCATCTATCTCTGTATTTACCATGTTTACACCCAATGAAGACCTGAATTTAAGTCCCGGGATAAGATTCAAGGCAAAATAACCTTCACCAGTGTTGTTTACGGTATTGGTTGTATTTACTGTACCATTCAAAATTCCATTTGGATTTGCCTGACCAGTGACATTTACAGACCAATAATCTCTTGCTCTTGGATAAGTTCCATTAGGATAAATAGGCTCCACAAAAGGCGGGTACTTAGCAAGATTTACCATGGTAGTGGTTGTGCGTCGTTTAGTATACGAAGGATTCAATACTAGCCCTACATCTATCGTTTTATTAACTTTCACATCCACATTCGCTCTAAACCCATAAAACTGATAATTTGCAGTTTTTATAGCTCCTTTCTCGCCATTATAAGTTCCTGATATATAATATTTAACAGACTCATTTCCACCATTAACAGCTACATTATAACTTTGTGAAGGTGCCCTTTGTATCACCTCATCCTGCCAAATGGTTTGTTTTCCTTCTTTAATAATAGGATTCACCTGATATTTGGGAAGTCTGTTCGGATCATTCCACAGACCAGTAGAAGGATCTCCTCCATCCCAAACCAATTCTCTATTCTGATATTTAACTACATAGTCATAATACTCCTGTCCGGTTATCCAGTCATCATGCAACATTGGTTTAGCTATACCATAATAAGTGTTTAATTTAACTTGCGGTGCTCCAATTTTACCTTTTTTAGTGGTCACAATGATTACCCCACCCGAGGCTCTGGATCCATAAATTGCCGCAGAAGAAGCATCCTTCAAAACCTCAAATGACTCCACATCGTTCATATTTACCTGACTCAAACTCCCCCCTGGAAAGCCGTCAATCACAATCAAAGGTTCATTACCCGCACCAATAGAAGAAGCACCACGAATTTTGATAATAGGAGCAGCCCCTGGTGCACTACTCGTTTGAGAAATACTTACACCAGCCATTTTGCCTACTAAGGCCGATTCTGGTCTTCCAGAAGGCATCTGATCCAGACCTTCATTGCTAACTTTAGACACAGAAGCTGTTAAAGAACTTTTCTTAACACTACCATAACCGATGACAACAACTTCATCCATTGATTTCACACTTTCTTCCAATTGAACTTTAACAGATTGCTGTGTTCCCGGAATTACTTCCTTTGTATTAAAACCAATGTATGTAAAAACAAGTACTACATTCGGCTGGTCGTCAGGAACACTCAGCTGAAATTCACCTTTATTATTAGACATTGCTGCTATTGCAGTTCCTTTAACTGTAACACTTACTCCCGGAAGAGGAAGATTTTGATTATCAGTCACTACACCTTTAATAATCTTGTTCAGGCTAGACAATGAATGTTCAAGGCCATTACCTTTCTCATTAAAAATTTCTGTTCGGCTAACCACTGTTTCCCCATGGGCTACTACTGTAGCAGTTAAAATCCCGGGAAGCAGCAAACTTCTGACAAGAGAACCTGCTCTTGCAATGATTGGTTTTACTTTCATAAGATAAATATTTGGTATTAATTATAGGGATTGATTATAAACGATATTAATATCTATTTAAATCAATCGTTAACGTTACCGAAAATCGTTTTTATTAATGAGAATACCAACATCAAATCAAGAAAAGATCGTATAGTTCTTAATTATTCTTAGAAAGAGGACTAAAAATGATGCTAAAAAGACTTCTCAAGCTTAGTCAGCAAGGAATTTTAATATGTAAGAATTGATTCTACTTTAGTAGGATTATGAAATAGGTATAAAATAAAAAAGGTTGCTCGTTTTCGAACAACCTTTCAGGGATGACTCCCAATGTACTCAGAGCGGGAATCGAACCCGCACGACTTTTAAGGTCACAGGATTTTAAGTCCTGCGTGTCTACCAGTTCCACCATCTGAGCATTTCTCGATATCCATGAGAAAATGTTTTTTTAAAAGTATAAAGCCTTCTTTGAAGAAGGCTTTTAGAGCGAAAGACGAGATTCGAACTCGCGACCCCGACCTTGGCAAGGTCGTGCTCTACCAACTGAGCTACTTTCGCATTGGTATTATTTGCTATTTCATCAGAAACAGTCTTTTGTACTCAGAGCGGGAATCGAACCCGCACGACTTTTAAGGTCACAGGATTTTAAGTCCTGCGTGTCTACCAGTTCCACCATCTGAGCATAATCTTTATCAATAACCATCGATAGGATTAATTTTATAAACATCTTCCTGGTATTGAAAATGCTTAGAGCGAAAGACGAGATTCGAACTCGCGACCCCGACCTTGGCAAGGTCGTGCTCTACCAACTGAGCTACTTTCGCATTTGCCTGACATCATCCGATATCGCTCCCTTTTGGCACTCGGTAAAACTAATGACCTTGTTTCCGTTTGGGATTGCAAATATAAATACTTTTAATTTACTGTCAAGTTATTTTTAATAAAAAAACAGCGTTTAAGCTAAGTCGCTGGTCTTCAATGCTAGAATTATCAGATCTCTTTCAAATCCTTTGCCCATTAAGTAGCTAACCAACTTATACTGGCGTTTAAACGCATCTTTTTCTTTGATTAATGGAGCTTTTTTTTCGGCTAAAGACTGAATGGTCTTTAAATATTCATCAGCATCGATGCCATTTAATGCACGTTGAATCATTTTATCTGGTATCCTTTTTAGCTTAAGCCCTTGTTTTATCTTAATTTTTCCCCAGTGCTTAATGTTAAATTTCCCAGAAACATAAGCCTGTGTAAAGCGTTCCTCATTTAAAAAGTTGGTCTGAATAAGCTCCGAGATCAACTCCTCTACATCATTAGACCATAAGCCCCATTCATATAACTTATCACGAATCTCCTGTTGCGCACGTTCCTGATAGGCACAATAATGCTCAGCTTTAGCCAAAGCACTTTTTTTATCTAATTTAATCTGTTTTTTACCTGTCTCTTCCACAATACAATATTAAGCAATAGCCAGTCAAAAAACACATAGATTCTATTCCTCAGCTGTCTCTTCTAGTTTACCCTCCTTATTACGCTTCAACGCAACTTTAGGGTTCTCTTGTGTTCCTGTAATACTTAGTGGAATTCCAAACAAGCCAAATGGTGGTAAACCTAATCTTCCTTTCATATTCAAGCGCCCGTCAAAACTTACCTGCCCTTCAAAACGAGGTCTAAAACCTGCAACACGCATTTTAAACCTTTCAATGTTAATGATGTTATTAGCAATGGTCGATTTTATCTGTACTTCAGAAACATCCTGATTGCTTAAACTATCTCTATCTGTAGCCTTGCTTACTGCGTTCATTAATTTAAAGCCCATTAAACTCACCTTTTTAACTGAAAGCACACCTCCTCCTTTCAAAGATGGATAAACAGGCATCATATCGCCATTAAGCTTCCCCGACAAATTATAATCCAGTCCAATCACACCTTTAACCTTTGATGCAGAGGTTGCTAAATCTCTGAATAACTTAATCTCTTTATATGCTTTTGCAATATCAAATTCCTTAGCCAGAATACGATAGTCGAAAGTAGCAGATAAAGGTGTTAAGCTTTTATATGTTGCATCCATTGTAACATTAGCATCTACTAAATTAAAAGCAGCCTGATTTAAACTCATCGTTCCATTATTCAAGACAAGATTTCCTTTCGCATTCTTAATCTCCAGTCCGTTGTAAAATACAGAACCTGCATTAGCATTAACAGATACATTCAAATTATCAGGAATAATAATTACACCTGCGGCTGTATTACTTGGGGTTCCAGAATCACCATCATTATAAGCCATAAATTCATCTGCAAACAATTTCCCACTTTTCAGTGTAAAATTCCCTGTCAATTTCGATTTGTCAGACAACACATAATTCACCACATTTCCCAGAAAGCCTTCCATACTAAAATCAGACTTACCATAACGCCCTTTAAACTGATCAAACTTCATCTTATCTTGTTTAAAAGAAAACACACCATTATTTACCAGGAATGATTTAGGGAACAGGTCTGAGTTGAAAGTCATTTCCTTGATGACCACCTTACCCCTATTATTTAATCTATCAAATCTACCCGCCATGGCATCACTTTGCAGTCCGCTGAAAGCAACATTAGTAAACACAGAGCCCTTTACATCATACCCCTTAACAGCAAATAGTTTATACATTTTACCAATATCAATGCTCCCCTTAGACGTAATGTTGTATTTCACATTCTCCAGATTTTGAACCGCCGCTTTCAACTGGAAAGGTTGTCCACCCATTTCAAATGATATCGGTTTAATATTCATTACAGTACTCTTTAGTGTACCATCTCTATTAGTCAGTACCCCATCTATAGAAATACGTTCCAATGCCTGATCAAAATGTGCTGTTTTAATTCTTCCATCATTCAGTAAAATATTCACTTCAGATACAGGGAATCGTTTCTTTGCTTTACTATACCCCCCTTTAACTTTTACATTCAGGTTTAACTTTCCGTTCAGTTCCAGATCTTTTAAGGGATAAAACTCTTTAATTTCGGCAAGATTCAATAAGCCATTCAACTGTACATCAATAGGTGTACTTCCAGAAGTTTTGAATCTAGCAAACCCTCGGATATAATTAGAAAGCGCCTGCACATTCAGATTTGTCATCTCAAGCGTTGTATGCTTATAATCACCATCCGTATTATCTCCCTGAATATTAAAATTGATTTTATCAATAGCTGAGGCGACTGCATGATGTTTAAAATAACCATTTTCTAAAGATGACCTTAGTTTAAAAGTTGGTATAGTAGCAATTACGGTATCAACTTTTCTGATGCCACTACGTACAACTTTCTTCGTATAAGTTCCCTGTGCATCAAAATCCATTAAGAACCTACCTCTCAGTTGCTCTATTTCGAAAATTTTAGCCCATTTCTCCAGATCAATATTTACCTTGCTTTTCACATAAAGTTCTGGTGTAACCAATCCTCTTAAATTCACCATTGCTCCGACATAGTCTTTCCCTAAATTAAAATACAAACTGTCCATATTGATGTACAGACTATCCATATCTAATGAAGGCAGTTTGGTTTGCAGATTTATATAAAGTTTACTAATGGGCTCCGGCGCTTTAGGATTAGCGATCTCACCTTCACGTATTTTTAAACTAAATGAAAGTGTAGGCATAATCTTTTTCCCTGCCAGATATTTCCCGATTAAAGAAGCCTTAACTTCCGCATAGCCCTTGATTTTAGTTCGCTCCATACGTTCGGCAATAGCCGGTGGCATGGCTGTAAAAATATTATGAAGATCAGTTTCCTTAGCTTTTGTTCTAAAATTAATATCATACCCATCCTCTATGAAGGCAAATCTGCCTATAAAATGAATAGGAAGAGAGTTGATTTTCAGATCATTTTCATCAAACCTCAACTCCAGTGAATTGGTATTGATTTTAGTGACCAGCCTGGCATCTATCTTTTTATTAAGCAAATAAGGTTCTTTATCATAATAAACATCTAATGATTCGATCTGTGCTTTACTGCTTAAGTCAAAAACAGCCTGACTTAAATCTCCTTTTCCAGTATAGTTTAAACCTTTGGCACTAATCAACATAGGTACCGACTGATCTTCATAACTCAGTTTGCTTTTACTTATAAATATCCCG
This sequence comes from Pedobacter sp., assembly GCF_041645105.1. GTDB lineage: Bacteria > Bacteroidota > Bacteroidia > Sphingobacteriales > Sphingobacteriaceae > Pedobacter. Next base: position 118,456 of record NZ_JBAZQQ010000005.1, on the reverse strand, counting down.
TCAATTTTTATTGCCGTTGATGCCGTATCTGTCTTTTCAGTTGGCTTATCATCACTTTGGTAAACATCATAATTGGCATTACCTTTTTCATCCACTTTGATATTAATCACCGACTCATCTAAAAATACTTTGTCTATTTTAATCTGTGAAGAAAACAATGTACTGAGGTTAACACCAAATGATAGTTGCTTGCAATATAAGAGCGTATCCTTCTCAAAAGGTGCTGCACCCTTTAACATAAACTCGTTTAAACTTAATGTTAAAGTTGGAAAGTGCTTAAAAAAAGAGAGGTTCGTACTTTCAAACTTAACCTCTCCTTTAATACTACTATTAATCGTTTTTTGTACTTCTCTATTAATTGTGTCCGGAAATAAATATGGACTAATAAACAACAAAAGGAATAATGAAATAACACTTATTCCTGTAATCTTTAAAATCTTCTTCAAACTGATAAAATATTTAATCTCTGGAGTTGCTGCAAAGATAAATTTTTATTTAACTAAACTATTGCTACTTAAATTTATCAATCATATTTCAATGCCGGATATCCTAACAACCTACGCCATAAAGCAAGCTGTCCAATAATGCTTGCTTCTCTATAAATCGTAAATGAAATCATTTCATAATAACTCATTTTCATCCCTCCCATATCCAGTTCACTATCCAGCTTTGCATCTGAAATATTCACTAATGCCTCTCTCGCTATTGGTGTAAATCTATTCCAGTCCTTGATATACTCAGCATTGGTTGGATAAGTTGCCCCATCCTCAATACCTTTATAATCCTTAAACAACTCCTCCCCTGTTTGTGTAAGTCCTGGATGAGTTTCTGTTGTCATCCAGTAACGCTGTTGAACTAACGAACCTGTAAGCCAGGCCATATGATTTGCTTTCGTATTCAAACGATTGTGCATATCCTTTTCAGGTATCCCTTCAATTGCCCGCTCAAAAAAAGTTGTTTGCATATCAAATAAGGTGAGTAGACCTTCAATTCTGGTACTTGTTGCTTTAGTTTCCATAATTTGTAATTTAATGGTTAACATGATATTGTTAATTAAAGCTATACATTCCAGCCCGAAATCATCTGGTTATAAAACGACAATTTTAGGGGGTAAACCCGACAGATTTTAATTAACAATTCATATTTTTTAAGTTCATAACCTCCTATTTTAAAATTAAATATCTGAAAATCAATACATTAATTACAATTTTAAAAATATTTTAAATAAAGTCTAGTAATTCTGTAGACTTTACATATATTTGCATTAGTAATCAATTAAATGATGAAAATATAGTCATGTGGCCGAGTGGTTAGGTGGGGGTCTGCAAAACCTTAAACGGTGGTTCGAATCCACCCTTGACGTCCAGTACAATTTCTACATTGACTGCATTTAGATGTTTGGTTAGATCTAAGTTTTGTTTAAAAAAAGCCAGGTTGGATGACCTGGCTTTTAATTTACCAGGCATATTTTTGATTTAAAAAAGCTTATAAAAAAACGGAGATACAGCAATCCACCGTATCCCCGCTATCTAAATTAACGCTCTCACATATATAGACGATCAAATAATCGTTTTATTGTGTACGTCTAAAAAAATTTAAACTTCATAAAACTCTATAGGAAGCAGATCAGGATCGGCAATAAAAGTAAAGCGTTTACCTGTAAACTCATCAATTCGAATTGGTTCAGCTACTATTCCTTTTTCTTCAAGTGTCATAATTACCTCCTGCAGGTTATCCACTTCAAAAGCTAAATGTCTTAAACCTGTAGCTTCAGGTCTTGAAGGCCTTTTCAGCGGCTCTGGAAAAGAAAAAAGTTCAATCGTATAAACACCGTTTACAGCCAGATCAAGCTTATAAGATTGTCGCTCGGCTCTATAAACTTCTCTAACAATTGTAAAACCTAATACTTCAGTATAAAATGCCTTAGAAACTTCGTAATTACTACAGATGATGGCAATGTGGTGAACTTTATTTATCATACCACAAAAATACTAATCTTTTTTGGCGCGATTACACCTATATTATGGCGTATTCGGCATATCAAAATTCAGAGTTTCCAATTACATTTGATTAACATAATAGTTTAAAAATTAAAACCAATAATATGAATCAAAACGTTGTCTGCTGGTTTGAAATCTATGTAAAGAACATGGATAGAGCAAAGAAATTTTACAATGCTGTTTTAGGCACAAATTTTACGGATATGTCGGATCCAACTGAAGATACCGGCGACATGAAAATGGCCTTTTTCTCTTCACCTGAAAACCAGGGAGTTTCTGGTGCTTTAGTTGAAATGGCAGGAACTAAGGAAGGTGATGGAGCCTGCGTCAATACAATGGTCTATTTCCCTTGTGAGGATTGTAGTGTAGAGGAAAGTCGTATTGCCGGTGCTGGTGGTATCGTTACCAGACCAAAATTCTCAATTGGTGAATTCGGCTTTATCTCCATATGTGTAGATACTGAAGGTAATCCTTTCGGCTTATTCTCAATGAGCTAGCATTTTATAGAATAACATTTATAAAAAATGGGATCACCAAAGATGATCCCATTTTTTTATTTAACTCTTTTCCAGGTTTCAGATCGCCCAAGCAATGAAACGCCAACATATCCACGCATATTTAATATATCATTGCTTTTCAAAGTCATATTACAACTGTAATTTTTGCCTGACTTAGGGTCATAGATTTTACCGTTGGTCCATTTTCCATCTTCAAAAATAAAATTCTTAAGAATCTCAAGTCCAAGGATAGGTTTCGACTTTAAACTTTCATCTGGATTTTTTATATCTGTTTTATTATTTCCTTTTTCATCTTTAGGCTCTTTTAACCAAACAATCTTACCGAAGTATCTATCTCCTCTTTTAGTAATCTCAACATGAGCTTCACCAGATGAATTGATCCATTTACCAATAATAGCATCTTTGTTTTGAGGGAATGCCGCAACGGAAATTACTGTTAACAGCAATATAAAAGTTAATTTTTTCATAGATAGAAAGTTAGTATTTCACTAAAGATACTAAACGGCAGAGCTATCTGAAAAATTATTTTATCGTTTCTTTTACTTCTCCACAAGTTAACATGCTTTCACCATAATAAGGGTTTTTAATATCTTTCTCGTTGCTTAACCAATATGCACCTTTATTATTCATTGCCATCGGACAATACTCTACATATATTTCACCCGAACTTAATCCGGTGCTTTTAACCATTGTAATGAAGTCATTGCTCAAATCGGAAAGTAAAGTCCTTTGCGCTTCAATATCTGCTGCGGCTGCAATTTTACCTGCCAATGTAGCTAAAGCACTTCCATTACTTAATTCTTTTGAACCCAGTTCAATTGCAGCCGCAGCTATTTTAGCTTCCGCCATATCACCATTTACAAGTGCTGTAGTCAGGTGGATATAATGTTGATAAACTGCGTTCAGTTTATCATCTTTCAGACTGACTGTTGATGCTGTAGTTTGTTCAACTGGAGCACCGTGGCCTTCTCCCGGGGCATGATTGTGTCCTGCATGAGGATCTGCATCGGCTGGTTTTTGGGTATTTCCACATGCTGCAAACATCGTTACTGCAGCTAAAGCAATTACAAAATTAGTTACTGTTTTCATCTTCTTTTTGATTTTTATATTTATGATTTAGTTAATTTAAGTCCTTCGGTTGGGTTCTTTCCTTTCTTAAGCACATACTCGCTATACAGCAAATAAGCACCAGTTATTACCACTTGATCTCCATTTTTTAAACCTTCTGATATTTCAACCTGACTATCATTCTCTGTACCGGTTTTTACCAATCTTGGCTCAAAAGTTTCTTTACCAGTTTTAATCCATACATGCATTCCTTTCCCATCTCTGATTACAGCATCAACCGGCAATGTCAATACATTTCCTTTATTTGCTGAAGGCAGAAAAACATTAGCCTGTAAACCCGGCTGCCATTGATTGCCTGGATTCGAAATGCTTCCACGAACCTGTGTCAGCTGGGTTCCCGATTGCAATGATGGGGTAATAAAATTAATTACCATTTCCTGAGGCTGATCTTCCCAACCGGCAACAACAACTTTTACTTTTTGTCCGACTTTTATTCTCGAGGCTTCGGCCGGATAAACATCCGCTTCTACCCATAATTGGCCATACCCCTCTAATCTTAAGATGGGACTCCCCTCAACCACATATTGCCCTTGTGTTACCGACAACTCGGCGACCACACCACTTTCTGGCGCATGAAACATAACAAAAGGATCTTTCTTTTGTGTTTTAAGCAATTGTTGCAGCTGACTTTCTGATTGTCCATACAACAGTAATTTCTGTTTTGCAGAAGCCACAATCTGACGTTCCACTTTATCTCCCTGAAACTGTTTTTCCTGAGCAACTGCCATCAGGTATTCCTGCTGTAATGTTGCCAGTTGTTCAGAATAGATTTTATATAATGGTTGTCCTTTACTTACTTTTACACCTGTCTCTCTGATATACAACTGTTCAATCCTACCTGCAATCCTACTAGAAATATAATTACTTTGCTCTGGGTTAACCGTAAGTCTGCCATTAAGCTGTTTAGCTCCTGATAGAGTATTTTCGCCAATGATAATTGTTGTAATATTCGCCAGGGCCTGACGCTTATCATCTATTTTCAATACCAGATCATTACTATTTTTTTCGAACGGTACCAGGTCCATTCCACAAATCGGACAGGTTCCCATCTCATTCTTAATAACCTGCGGATGCATAGGACAGGTAAAAGTTTGCTGTTTCTCTTTAGCTGTTCCTGCATCTTTTTTTTTCTCACCGCTGCAAGCGGCGAGCAGCACTGATGGAGCTATTGCTATTAAAGCTATATTTCTTATAAATAATTTGCGTTCCATAGTTCTATTTTTTAAACCCCTCCTTAATAAAACTTTCACTATCTACCAGATAGGCTGCATTTGCACTAACTTCCCAGCTGCTAATATCTTCTTTAACCTGCACCATTCCTCCGATAGTAACGCCCGTTTTAATTGCCTTAGGAACTACTACATTACCTTCCTTTTTAAACAGTATTGACTGATTTCCAAGTGATACTATTGCTGCTTCAGGTAGCCACAATGATGCGGGTAATAAAACGGGAATACGTGCTGTAAGTAATTCGCCTACCCTAAAACGGGGTTTATTCAAGTAAACCCTGGCGATAGTAAAGTTTTCACCGTTTTTAAAAACAGGCTGAATCATACCTAGTGAAGCACTTACAATTGTATTTTTATCTGCTGTTTTATAAAACAAAAACTTGTCTCCTTTTTTTAACAATGCAGCTAGAGCAGGTTTTAATGAAAACTCTGCAATCAACCGATCAGCATTATAAATCGTAAAAAGTGACTGACCTGCATTAACATACTGTCCTTCACGCAGCAACACAGGTGTATTTACCGCAGCAGAAGCACTGTTAGAAGCAACCGCTGAAGTTGACGATGAAGCCCCCATCCCACTCATCCCATCTCCTCCAGTTGCAGTTGGTGGAGTAGTGGGAGCAGAACTTGCTGAAGTTACTGCCGATTGCTCCAAAATATAACCATCTGCATTACTATATACTGGTATACGGTAATTAACTTTTCCTGTTTTCAACACCCTATTTATAGCATCAGCACTCATTCCAAGCAACATTAATCTTTGTTTTGATGCTTGTAACAACTGCATATCATTTCCGGTATCTTTCAAAAACAAAAGTTCCTGTTGTGCCGCAGCGAGGTCAGGAGAATAAACCTCCATAATGAGCTGACCTTTACGAACCGGCTGATAATTATACTTTATTAACAAACGCTCAATCCTCCCACTTACACGACTAGCTATACTATTCTGATTACGCGTATCATAATTAATGATTCCTTGTGCTTCTTCAATAAATATTTTAGTACCATGCTCTGCCTTAATTAAAGGTAAAGTAGACACCACCTGTTCGTTTGATGGTTGCAATAAATGAGCAAGATTACTATCAATATTTACAGTACCGGGATCATGGTGACCATCTTTCTTACTTTCATTACTATTGCATGAGCTGATGAAAAACACACCGATCATCAGCAGCGCTAAAAGACTGTAAGCCTTTAGTGTAATACGCCTAACGATATAATTCTTTCTCATAATCAGCAATCATTAAATAAAGTTTCAATTTCTCATCTAACACATTCGTCTGCATCATGGTCAGCGCTTCCCATGAATCAATTACCTCAGGCAGTTCCATTTTATTCTCCCTGTAACTTAAAAAGTTAACATCAAGCGTTTTTTGCAGACTTGGAATAATCTTATTTTCCATTGCTTCAATTCTTTTCAGCATAGATTGGATTTCGAACTGCATACCATATAACATACCCTGGGTTTCCTGCAACATGGCTGCTTTCTCTTTACCCATTGCCTGAATTTCATACTCCATCCCCTTCACTTCAGATTTGTACATCTTTGAAGACCATGGAGCAATAGGAATACTGACCATCCCCATCACGCTATAAGCCTTAGGCATCATTTTAGTTAGGGGCGACATATGATCAAATCTCAGTTTGAAATCTGGTCGGCTCTGTTTTTTCATTGCCTCAATATTCAGTTGCATAGATTGTATACTATAATCCATTTTCCTGATGTCATTTCTTGCCAGAGCCAGGCTCCCTGTATCAATACTTGCAGCAGGAACAAAGACAGGCTGGAAAGTAGTATCTATCATAAAACTACTATTCCCCTTCATATTCATCAGACTATTTAACCAGGCTCTGCTACGAGCAATGTCTCCCTCCTGCATCCTGATCATATTGCTATTTTCTTCCAATTTAGCAGCAGTCTTGTAAACACTACCTAATTTCGACTGGTTATAAGGATACCTGATTTCTTCAATCTTTTTCATCATCCGCATAATATTCTCATTATGCTTCAACACATTAATCTTTTGTTGCGCAACCAGCCAGCCGAAATACAAACGTTTAGCTTGTGATTTATAATCGTTTAATGTTATTCCCCTGGTTTCATTTTCTACCTTGCTCTTTGATTCAATAAAGCGTTTGTTAGCATTTAACTTAACCATGTTTGGAATGTCTTGTTCCAATTGTACCATTACGGAACCTTTATCGCCGTCGTCCATTAACTTTTGACCAGGATATGGGGTCATAAAAGTACCAACACCAATCATAGGAGCCATCCAGGCAGTTGCTGCATTCGCAGCATGTTTATAACTCTCAGCTTTCAGTCCGTAGCTTTGTAGTAATAAATTATTTTTGTCTATTCTTTGCAAAACAGTATCCAGCGACAAAACCTGAACGTCCTGTGCTACTCCATAAAAAGGCAGTAGCAGGAGTAAAACTGTTATTTTTTTAATGATGTACATCATGCACCTCCAGTTTTCCATATTTCCTCAATTCATACTCTTTGGACATTAAAAAGATCAATGGGGTAACGAGTAAAATATGCGTTGATGAGGTTAATACCCCGCCTATCATTGGCAGCACAATAGGCTGCATCACATCTACCCCTACACCTGTTGCCCATAATACAGGCACCAAACCAAATAAAGACACACAGACAGTCATCAGTTTTGGTCGTAATCTTTTGGCTGCTCCATGAACCACAAACTCTCTTAACTCTTCCTTCGAAATAGTTTCACTTGAGTTCCCCCTTAGCTTAATTAGCTGGTGCATGGCATCATTCAAGTATATCACCATTACAATACCCGTTTCTACAGCAATACCAAACAAAGCAATAAAACCAACTGCAACACCCACTGATAGGTTCACATCCCAGAAATAAATCATATATGCCCCTCCTATTAATGCAAAAGGAACAGTAATCAGACTTAAAAAAGCCTCCCTAACAGAGTGGAATGCAAAGTAAAGAGAGAAGAAAATGATGACAAGTACTACAGGAGCTATCCACATTAATGTTTGTTTACCACGGATCAGATTTTCGTACTGTCCACTCCATTCCAAAAAGTATCCTTCAGGAAGAATACCTTTTTCCATGTTTAGTTTTTCCATTGCATCCTGCACAGTACTACCCAAATCTCTATCCCTTACATTAAACATTACGGCACCACGTAAAATGGCGTTATCAGAACTAATCATTGGCGGACCATCCTCAAATTTAACATCAGCTACTGCTGATAAAGGGACTTCACCGAAACTGGCCGACTGAATAGGAATTCTCTGAATCCGCTCTACACTATTTCTATACTCCTGGGCCAATCGAACGCTGATCGAAAATCTTTGTCTGCCTTCAATTGTATTACCAACTGTGGCACCACCTAATGCAGATTCTACAACCTGATTTACGTCATCTACATTTAAACCATACCTGGCCAATTCTTCTCTTTTAACATCAATAGATAAGTATTTGCCGCCAGTAATTGGCTCAACAAACAAATCACTCACTCCAGGAGTGCCTTCTAATGCAGCTTTTACCTTTTCAGAAACAGATGCAATAGTATCCAGATTTTGTCCGAACACTTTAATACCTACATCTGTACGAATTCCCGTTGCAAGCATATTAATTCTATTGATAATAGGCTGTGTCCAACCATTCACCACACCTGGAATTTGTAACTTCGCATCCAGCTCATTCACAATATCTTTCTTGGTAATCCCCTCGCGCCACTCACTTTTTGGTTTCAGCGTAATGATCGTTTCAATCATACTCATCGGTGAATTATCCGTTGCTGTACTTGCTCTTCCAGCTTTCCCCAGTACTTTATCTACCTCAGGCACCGACTTAATAATTTTGTCCTGAACCTGCAAAAGTCTTTTAGCTTCTGCATTTGAAACATCAGGTAATGTTACCGGCATAAACAAAATACTCTGCTCATCTAATGGCGGTATAAACTCAGTACCCAGATTTTTAAGCAAGGGAATGGTAATCAACAATGCAATAATATTTATGGCTATTGTTGTTTTCCTCCATTTTAACACCGTTCTGATGATCGGCTCATAAACCTTTTCCAATACTCTGTTTACCGGATTAGCACTATCTGGTTTAAACTTCCCTTTCATAAAAAAGGAGATTAAAACCGGAGCAAGCGTAATAACCAACAAAGCATCAACAATCATGATGAATGTTTTGGTAAAAGCCAATGGATGAAATAACTTACCTTCTTGTCCTGTTAACATAAATACAGGTAAAAATGAAGTGATGATAATGACTGTTGCAAAGAACACTCCTCTTGAAACCTGTTTACTGGATTTGGTAATTACTGCAAGACGATCTTCTTCAGTAATCCAATCCGGAGATTTCTTAAATATATTTTTAAACCACTTGATCATGATGTTGTTGTTTTATTTTGATCCTTTTCCCATACTTCATAACGTTCGGCCAAGTGCTTATAAGCATTTTCACTCATGATAATTCCATTATCAACGATAACACCAATTGCCAGAGCAATACCCGTTAGCGACATGATATTTGATGAAATTCCAAAAGCATTAAGCAATATAAAACTGGCTGCGATGGTAATTGGGATTTGGATAATGATACTTAATGCACTACGCCAATGAAACAGGAAAATAAATACAATTAATGATACTACGATCATCTCTTCGATCAGCGTAGTTTTTATAGACGCTATAGATTCCTTAATCAACTCCCCCCTATCATATACAATATCAAACTTCACTCCTTTAGGCAAGCCTTTAGAAACCTCTTCCATTTTAGCCTTTACTCTTTCAATTACCTCAGCTGCATTTTCTCCGTAACGCATGACCACGATACCACCTGCACGCTCCCCCTCACCGTCCTGATCAAATATGCCCAGTCTGGTTTCTCCCGTCATCTGCACTGTAGCGAGGTCAGAAATTTTAATTGGTGTACCATTTTGGTTTTTTACCGGAATATTGGCAATCTCGTCTAGCGACTTAAGGTAACCTGATGTTTTGATGATATACCCCATATCACTCATTTCGAACTTCCGCCCTCCTGATTCGTTATTGTTACTTCTTACAGCAGCAATCACCTGAGGCACACTTAACTTATAATACAATAGTTTATTGGGGTCTATTGAAATCTGATACTGTTTCTGAAAACCACCGAACGAGGCAATTTCACTTACACCTGGCACATTTTGCAAGGCAAATTTTACATACCAGTCTTGTATAGCACGCTGTTCTCCCAAATCCATATCAGGCGCATCAAGCGTATACCACAAAATATGGCCTACCCCCGTACCGTCAGGTCCCAGCTGAGGAGCAACACCTTCAGGTAAGGTCCTGGAAATTGTACTGATACGTTCCAATACCCGCTCTCTAGCCCAATAAACATCTACATCATCTTCAAAGATGACATAAATGAAACTCATACCAAACATGGACGATCCCCTTACGTATTTAATTTTAGGGATCCCCTGCAAGTTAGTAACCAAGGGGTAAGTCACCTGATCTTCAATCAACTGAGGTGATCTACCCATCCATTCCGTAAATACAATTACCTGGTTTTCTGACAAGTCAGGTATTGCATCTATCGGGTTCTTTTGTATGGAGAATACGCCCCATATAAATAACGGGGCAGATAGCACCAGCACAATAAAGCGATTGTGCATCGACCATTCTATAATTTTATGTACCATTTAAAAATCCTTTTTTAATAACCCTCTATCTTTTTTAGTGCGTTTCGCTTGTTTTACCAGTACGGTCGTATTTACAGCAGTTATGCAGTTTGTTATACACCTTATCCTTGGCTTTAAACAGCTCCGTATCATAACCTACAGCAGCAACTTTCTTCTGTATCTGTTTGTTATTGATTTTTGCCTCATCGTAAGTTACTGTCAGCACCTTTGCAGCTTTATCCCACTCTGCGGAACTGACACCAGGAACTTTAAGTGAAGTTTCGATTTTATGTTTACAGGTTCCACAGTTACCTAAAACCTTGATTTTGTCTGTTTTTGATTGTGCAAATACAGCACTACTAAGGAAAGTCAACGCGACCACCGAAAGAATTCTTAATGATTTCATCTGAATTGATTTTGAAGAAATTTGAAATAAATGAATTGATAAAAGCAGCGTATTTATTGCCCGGGTAAAGCACATACTGCTTTATAATGCACATTAGCGCAAAAAAAGAAAGAGGGTATTATATTCTGTAGGTACAGTTTTTCAGGTAAACAGGAACTCCCTGTCCTTCTGGTGGTGCATTGCTTAATGCTTCCCTTGTAATTTTTACTGGTATAGATACCTTATAATTTATATAAAATTCGGGTAATAGAATTGCAGTAGAAAAGGATTCAAATTTGTAAACGGTTTGACCAGCTTTCTGAGATTTTTCAACCTTAGCTTGCTGTTCTACATCCTCGCAACATGATTTTTTATCAGTGTCTTTTATGGGCATTCCACAGAAATCACAAATCTTATCAGATTGTTTTTCCAATCCCCAGCTCACCAGCTTTCCCATACAATAATGAAAATGCACAGATGCCCCACTGGAAATCCCCAGATAAAAAACGGCAAATATGGTAAGCAATATTCTTTTCATTATTTACAAAGATTAACAAAAGAGCAGAATTATTTTTATATAATTCCGCTCTTTTTTTACATATCGTTTTTTACTTCAAGTTATATAGCCTTATGTTTAAAGTATTTACTTAAACCTCAGAGGCTATGTAACCAGCTTTTTCAATAGTTTTAACAATAGTTTCTGCCGTTAAATCATCACTTGCTTCAACAGTAAGTATCTTTTCCGGATTATCTGTATCTACTGCCCAATTTTCAATTTCAGGTAAATCGTTTAGAAAAGGTGTTACGGCTGCTATACATCCACTGCACTTGATATTTGTTTTGAATTTTAAAGTTTCCATGATATAATTATTAATGATTATTAATTTGATTATTTAGTAAATTCTACATCAGTTTTGCAAATTTCAGCCTCAAACTATTACTTACAACAGATACAGAACTTAGTGCCATTGCCGCACCTGCAATCATTGGGTTCAATAAGAATCCATTGACCGGATATAATAGTCCGGCAGCAATTGGTATGCCGATTAAATTGTAAATAAATGCCCAGAACAAATTCTGACGTATTGTTTTGACTGTAAGCTTTGATAAACGCAATGCTTTTGGTACTTGTTTTAAGTCTGACGACACCAATGTCATTTTAGCTACATCAATCGCAATATCAGAGCCCTTACCCATCGCAATAGAAACATCTGCCTGTGCTAAGGCCTGGCTGTCATTTATACCATCACCAATCATAGCTACAACTTTCCCCTGAGCTTGTAACTTTTTCACAAAGTCTGATTTATCTGATGGTAAGACTTCTGCCTGGTAATGATCAATACCTACCTGTCCAGCTACCGAGGCAGCAGTTTGCTGATTATCACCAGTAAGCATATAAACATCAATTCCTTCAGCTTTTAACGCGGCGACAGCCTTAGCCGAACCTGCCTTAATCTGATCCGCAATAGACACAATGGCTAGTACCTGTGAAGCATTGGTAAAGAAAATTACAGTTTGTGCTTGTTGCTGTAATGCAGTAACCCTTTCCTGCAAAGCAGCATCAACCAGAACATTTTGTTCAGCAAGGATTTTATGACTTCCTGCCCAGTACCTATCTCCTTCAAATACAGCCATCACTCCTTTACCAGTCAAACTTTCGAAACCACTTACTGAGGCTCCTTTTGCCCCATCGCTTTTTAGCTTACTTACAATTGCTTCTGCTAATGGGTGTTCAGAAGATTGCTCAAGAGCCACTAATATTTCTTTTAATAGTGATTTATCTTTAGGTAATTCAGTTGCCCATTCTATATGGGTTACTTCAGGTTTTCCCTCAGTAATTGTTCCAGTTTTATCCAGGATTACTGCATTCACTTTATGTCCAAGCTCTAAAGCTTCGGCATCTTTAATAAGGATACCATTTTCTGCACCTTTGCCTATACCTACCATAATGGCCGTTGGCGTTGCCAGGCCTAACGCACAAGGACAGGCAATCACCAATACGGTAACCATAGCAAGTAAACCTTGCGTAAATGCATGCTCACCACCAAATAGCAACCAGGCACCTAAACTGATGATAGCAATTAAGATAACTATGGGTACAAATATGCCAGCAACTTTATCCACTAGTTTCTGTACCGGAGCTTTAGAGCCCTGAGCATCCTGTACTAGCTTTATAATCTGAGCTAGCATGGTTTCACCCCCTACCTTCTCTGCTTTAAATTTAAAACTACCTTTCTGGTTAATTGTTCCTGCAAATACTTTATCTCCCCCTTTCTTTGCTACCGCTACAGGTTCCCCGGTAATCATACTCTCGTCTACAAATGAAGTCCCCTCATAAACTACTCCATCCACAGGGATTTTCTCTCCAGACCTCACCAAAATCTGATCAGCGATCTGTACGTCAGCAACGGCTATCTCTTTTTCACCATTTTCGGTGACTATAATTACAGTTTTCGGTTGTAAACCAACCAGTTTTTTAATGGCGGAAGAAGTATTGGATTTTGCTCTTTCTTCTAGCAATTTGCCCAGCATAATAAAAACAATAATTACTGCTGCCGCTTCGAAATAGACGTGTGGTTCAAGTCCTTTATTGTACCAAAACTCCGGATAAAAAGTATTGAAAACACTAAATATATAAGCGATACCTGTACTTAAAGCAACCAGAGTATCCATATTGGCTTTACCATGTTTGGCTTGCTTCCAGGCATTGATAAAAAACACACGACCGAAGAAAAACAAGACAGGAGTAGTTAAAGCAAGCATATAATAGTTGCCATTAGGCATATGCATAAAGAACATTCCAATAATTACTACCGGAAGGGTCAGTATTGCAGACCAGATCAACCGTTTTTTTAAAGCCTCATAATTATTTCTTTGAGTTTCTTCCTGAAGTTCTTTGGCTCCCTCCTGTTCAAGAATCAGATCATAGCCAATAGACTGCACAGCTTTTTGAAAAGCGTCTGGCTGTATTTCATTTGGGTGATAAGTTACGTTTACTGATTGAGTGGCATAGTTAACCTCTGCTTTATCAACACCCGGCTGTGCTCCTATAATAGATTCAACACTAACTGCACATGATGCACAAGTCATACCCAGAACTGGCATTGATATCGTTTCTATATTATTGTTCATAATTATCTTTATTTTACTATAACAAAGATAGGTAGCTATGCTCCCCTTTGTTTTACAGGATTCTGTGAATAGTTTATAGAATTCTGCTGCAATCACTCCATTCAACAAAAATCGCAACAATTTGCATAAAAATTGCAATAAATTGCATATTTTTGCAACAAATCAGAATTAAAGACCAATGCTATTACAAACAATTAAAGCAAGGAAAGCTACAAAAGCTATTTTTTTAGTATGCGGACTGGGAATTTCCAGTTGGGCACCGATGGTTCCTTATGCAAAAGATCGTTTAAGTCTTAATAATGCTGACCTGGGCCTTTTACTTTTATTACTTGGTGCAGGAGCTATTGCTATGATGCCTGTTAGTGGAATACTTGCCCATCGTTATGGAACTCGCATTGTAATCAGATACTCGGCAATAATAATGGCACTTACGCTTCCCTTACTTTTATTAATCAGTTCTCCGATTTGGATGGGATTAGCACTGTTTATATTTGGAGGCGCTGTTGGTACTGTAGATGTAGCCATGAACGCACATGGCGTTCAGGTACAAAACAGCTCAGAAAAGCCAATTATGTCATCGCTTCATGGCCTATTTAGTGTTGGCGGTTTATTTGGAGCATTAGGACTTGGCTTTCTAATGAAATTAGGATTGAGTCCAATTGCCGCAGCGATAAGTATCGCTATTTTATTAATTGCTATTGTTTCCTGGAACTATCAGTTTCTTTTTGATGTTCATACCGAAAAGGAACTCATCAGAAAATTTTCTAATGAAACAGAACAAGTTAAACTGAAAGGAATTTCCTGGCTAAAAGGCAGCATCATCTTTTTGGGTTTGATGTGTTTCTCTGTTTTTCTATCTGAAGGAGCTATGTTAGATTGGAGTGCTGTTTTTCTCGATGAAAACAAAGGTATTAATCCAGAAATGGCTGGTATAGGATATGCAGCTTTCTCTATCGCTATGGCAACAATGCGCTTACTGGGTGATAAAATTGTATCCCATTTAAACGAAAAAACAGTAGTCGTCGGTGGTTCTATCGTTGCTGCTTCAGGTATTTTTCTAGCCATTCTCACTCCCTGGATAGCAACATCGCTTTTTGGTTTTGTACTTCTTGGAATTGGAGCAGCCAACATTGTTCCTGTTTTCTTTAGTGAGGGTGGACGAATTAAAAACGTTCCGGCAACAATAGCAATACCAGCAATCAGTACAATGGGGTATGCTGGTCAACTGGCAGGTCCTGCATTACTTGGTTTTATAGCCTATCAATTTTCTCTAAATATTGCTTTTGCTTTTATAGGTGCATTAATGCTAATAGTTGCTATTACATATGGTTTAAGAAAATAAGCCCTCCGTATGCATAATTATTTGAAAGCATTTTATCAGGGTTAATATTTGATTAATCATTACTACAGGATTACTTAAGCACTACTAGGGCCTTTCTAGGTCAATTAGCCCTAGAAAGGCCCTAGTAACCCCCTAGTAAGGCCGGAGTAAAGCCATAGTAATATTTAGAGCAAAATAAATGTATTCTTAACATATTACTATCCTCAGGTATAATATATATTCATTATTTTCGAGCAAACTTAAATCATAAGTCATGCTTAAAAAAACAATGATTGCAGGTATAGCATTATTCATGCTTTCTTGCGGAAACTCGAACAAGGAAGAGCAAAATTCGGAAACCAGCGGTGTACTAGATAAAGTCAGCAATCTCAGTAAAATTGCCAGCTCTGCAAATAAAGTTGAGGAGATAACCAACAAATTAAAAGGACTTACACCTTTAACCAACGATGAACTGAAAGCAGTTGTCCCAGAAACACTAAATGGATTAAAAAGAAAAAGTTATAATGCAGGAGGCTTATCTGCTGTTGGGGGCTTAAGTTCTATTGAAGCAGAATATGGCGATGATATTAAATCAATTAAAGTTGGGATCATGGATGGTGCGGGAGAGACCGGAAGTGCTATGGTTTCTTTATTAGCCTTATCATTAAGTATGAATACCGAATCGGAAAATGCTGATACTAAGACTAAGACTACTGAAATCAACGGAATCCGTACTTTAACAGAAGACACCAAACGTGATGAATCTGTTAGTTCATCTATTAAGTATCTTTACAAAGACAGGTATTCTATAAGTTTGGATGGCAACGGATATAGTTTAAGCGAATTAGAATCCTTTATGAAAGAACTAAATACCAGCGCTTTAAAATAACATGGACAAGGCTGGCGTTCATTAGCACCCCATTTGGATGCCAGACTTCTTACACATTACATCATCCAAAATCGTGTTTAAATAGTGTAAAAACTGATAAATATCAGCTTTTGAGCTGACACTATACCATACCTCAATACAGAAAAAAGTATAACTTTGTCCCTGAATAATAACTTGTAAAATCAGGTCAGTATTGAAATCATGAATATAGATTCTTTAGGCTCTCTAAGCTATCAGAACGATGATTCATTTGATGAGCTTTTTTCTCCGAGGATAAGAAAATTATCCAAAGTGCATTGGTCTCCTCTTTCTGTGGTTAAGAGAGCAGCAAGCTTTCTTGCACCAAATCCTGGCTGCAAAGTCATAGACATAGGTAGCGGTGTTGGTAAATTCTGCCTGGCTGCTGCACATTACTGCCCTGATTCAGAATTTCATGGCATTGAGCAACGTATGAACCTACATACAACTGCGGAGTACTCAAAAGAAATATCTGGCCTTAACAATGTTCATTTTATTTATGGAGATTTTACAGAATTAAACCTGAATGCTTATACAGGTATTTACTTCTATAACTCCTTTGCTGAAAATCTGTATTCTTTCGGCAAGATTGATAATACAATCCAACATTCGGCCAGCCTTTATAATTATTATGCAAATTATCTGTATAAAATACTGGAAGAAAAATCTGCTGGGACAAGACTGACCACTTATCATGTAAGTGAAAATGAAATCCCAATCTGCTACAATCTTGAAGATACAGATTTTGACCAGCAACTTAAAATGTGGATTAAACGATAAAACAATTTTTTAATAGAAATACCATGACCTTAGACAAGCATGTTTCCGCTATCCTTGAAAAAATTAGCGAAATGAAAAATTACGAACAAGTAGAAACTGCAATTTCAAATTGGGCAGATCCGATGACTGATTCTGAATTCTCACAAAATGAGCGGATTAAAGCCCTGGAAGATAAACTTGAGGACTTATCACCTCTTTCTGTAAATAGTACCCAGTGGAGTTGTATGCGCTATGCGCTTATATGCCTTCGCTCAGTAGCAAAAGAAGAATCTGTGCTTTAATAGTACATATATACCCGATGAGCTTATCTGATATTTTCCCGATTGATCAATGGAACTTTAATACACAATCCATCCTCAATGCCCTTTCTGAAGATGACTATACCTTTTTAATCAGTAAACAGGGGGTGCAAAAATATCAAAAAGGAGAAGTCATTTTCAAAGAGGGAATGGTCCCATCGGGTATATACTTTATCCATAAGGGTAAAATAAAAAAATACAAAATCGGCCTGGCGGGTAAAGAACAAATCATATATGTAGCCAATAAGAATGAACTTATTGGCTATCATGCGGTTTTGTCTCAGGAACGTTATCCTGATTCTGCCGCTACTTTAGAAGAAAGTGTGCTCACATTTATCCCAAAAGAAGATTTCTTAAGCATTTTACACCAATCCCCAGCCTTTGCTAACCGCCTTTTAAAGGCCCTCAGTCATGAGTATAGTGTACTTGCAAACAGCATATCAATATTCTCACAAGGAACCGCAGCAGAAAGACTAGCCATAGCCTTGATCCTCATCCGTGAGAAATCAAAGATTGAAACTCCTGAAGGAGAAGAAACAATAATTAATATCTCTCGTAGTGACCTCGCAAATATGGCTGGTCTTGCAAAAGAAAATGTCATCCGTCTATTAAAGGAATTCAAATCTGAAGAAATTATAAGAACTGAAGGGCGAAAAATTTGGGTAAAAGATATCGCGAAATTAGTAAGCAGATCTAACTATAAATAATACTATAGCTTATTATGCTTGATATACTTGTGCAAACTCCTTTGCAAAATCCTCTAACTTTGTTTTTCCGAAGGATGATGGCTTATTATTAAAATAGTGTTCGTATAATTTTCTACTTCTCATTGCATCACCCATTTCCACATAACTTTTAGCCATTGGTTCAGGTAGACCAGCCTGCATCATACCCTGTAAAGCATCTTCATCACTAAACTCTACCCATGGAAGTTCAGGTTTATCAATAGCAGCCCCCAATACACTAGCCACATTTCTTCCAGTACTTTCATCGCTTACAATATAGCGTATACTCTTACCTGTAAATGTTTGCTGTAATTCTTCTGCTGCTACAGCTGCAATGTCATTTGGATGTACCAATACTAAAGGAGTATCAGCTCCATAATTTGAGCCTAAAATACCTGCATGTTTAACCATATCAACATTTCCTAAGAAATTAACATAGAAATATGCCGGGCGAAGATTCTTAACTGCTACACCTTCAATCTTACTATAGATTTGTTCCACATCATGCAAACCTGCAATTGGTCCTGTACCTCCATCTAAATCCGCTCCGATACTACTTAAATTGACTACCTGCTTAACACCGGCAGCTTCAATAGCTTCTGCATATTTTTTACCAACATTTGAAATAAATCCTCTGATATCCGATGCACCAAAATTTGGTGGAACCATCGTATAGATGGCATCTTTACCTGAAAAAGCTTTAGTTAAAAAAGCTACATCTTCAACTGAGCCAATTGCAGCGGTGGCTCCCAGCTCTTCGATTGTTTTTTTCTTAGCTTCATTGCTGCTAATGATAGTCACCTGATGACCGGCTGCTATTAAAATCTCAGCTAATGGTTTACTAATATTTCCGAGTGATCCTGTTATTGTAAAATTCATGATTATATATTTTAAGTTATTGAATACAAAGGTATATTTGTACTTACTTTTAAACAAGTACTTACCCCAAAGTATGTGCCAATGACAGCGATTAAAGAAAACTCTACCCGTAATTTTAATAAGAAAAATTCTGCCACTTTTTGTCCTATCACCTATGTAATGAACAAGATTGGCGGACATTGGAAGCCCATTATTTTATATCAGCTTGCAATTGGCCCAAAGCGTTATAGCGAATTAAAGCGTTCAATACCTAATATCACAGAAAAAATGCTAATCCAGCATCTAAAACAACTGCAGGAAGACGACCTTGTGCTTAGAACTGCAGAACCCGTTGTCCCTCCTTTTGTTACTTATTCACTAACACCTGCAGGCGCTAAGCTACAGCCTGTTCTGAATGCAATGGCAGTATGGGGACTGGATGATATGGAAATAAGGAAGTGATTCTCCTATCAGATATCACTATGATCTCCCAATTCAAGAGATAGCGTCGTTAAATCTTGCTTTATCATTTTGACATAAGATTCGATCTGGTCGTACATTTTAGCACGATTATAGAGATCATCGGTACCATAAACACCTTTATCCTGAAGATACTGTAATTTAAACTTATTCATCTCTTCTATATTATCAACCGACACCTGATTAAAACCTTTCCACCTTTCAATTATTTTTTCTCTTAATGAAAGTTCATTAGGTTTAGACGGATTTTTATAAGTTATGTAGTACCAAACTGAAGGGGGAAAAATAGCAGAGGTATCTTGCCCATACCATATATCTTTTAAAGCATTACGAGGGTGTTGTAATTCCGTCATTTTGCTATTCTTTAAAATAAGAACACCCAATATAGCTTCTGCTATACCAGTCCCTATGCCTACATAGTCCCCACTGTGGCCAGCATTATCATTTGATGATAAGAATCCTGAAGCTACCCCACCAATTGCGCCAATTCCAATAGCTGCAACAGTGAGACGTGTTTCCCGTTGCTTTTCCTTTCCCTTTAAAAAATCTGCTACTTGCGTAATTCGTTCCTCTTCACAATCCAACTCTGATGCAAAGGAAGAGATTTCCAATGAAGCGAGGTTAATGCGCTCTGAAAGCTTCATTGCCATTTCAATTTTCCTTAATCTGTTTTCTATAACAGGCGATACTTGATAGTCCTCCTTAGCTTTCGCAAACTTTTGCAAGAGGTCAAGAAAACCAAAAGCATTGGCAATGTTCAAACTGGCAAAACCAAAATGATTTATAAGGGCGGTATCAATCTTCAGTTCATGAATAGGACGAGGCTTCTGTCTTCCCGCATCCAATGTCCTCTGCTGGTGGCAACTGATCAGTCCGGCATACTCACTTATCTGCACTTTTTTGCTTAATGAGCAGGAACTGCATAAGAATGCCACAATAACAAGATGAGCGAGTGGGCTTCTAACAAATTTCATCATTACCAGATTGATATTAACAACAGCTATTATAAAAGATTATTTACGGTTGGTAATAAAGATATGGTTTTCACTACTATATTCATTTCCTACTAATCGGATTTCAATAAATATTCTCTATTTTTTTTCGCTTCCTTAGGTAAGAACTGAGCATGATTAAAATAATCCTATATTCTAAGAAATCAAATGTTTGGGAAACTCATTTATATTCGGACAACAAATTTGTTCCATTACTTGTGTTAATTGTCGTTTTAGAATAGCCATAGCATGTTGTCCGCCTTCGTCTCCCAAAGCCGCTGTGCTGTACATGAATGTTCGACCTAAAAAAGTGAAATCTGCCCCTACAGCAAGAGCTCTTGCAATGTCTGCACCAGATCTAATACCGCTATCCATCATAACCGCTAATTTATTCTTGAACAATAAAAGGTCCGACAGTGATTTTACAGAAGATTCCGCAGAATCCAATTGTCTACCACCATGATTTGATACGATAATGCCATCTAATCCTAAATCAACTGCTAACTGAGCATCTTCGCTACTAGTAATCCCTTTAATTATCAGTTTCCCTTTCCATTGTTCTCTAATAGCAGCAATACGCTCTCTATTTAAACGTCCCGAAAATGTTCTATCCATAAATGCTCCAAGCTGTTTCATATCCATTCGATTGGGCAGATAAGGTTTCATTGTCGCAAATGAGGGTGTACCGTGAATTAAGGTATTTATTGCCCAACTGGGTCTACTAATTACTTGAAGCATATTCTTAAGCGTCATTCGCGGTGGCATTGCCAATCCATTGCGAATATCTCGTGGCCTAAATCCAAATGTTGGTACGTCGGCCAAAACTACCAAAACGTCACATTCCACATCTTTTAATCGGCCTAGGATACTATCTCTTAGTTTTTCTTCTGCCGGATGGTAAAGCTGATACCAGAAATCACCATCAGTAATTTTAGCTATATCTTCTATAGCAGATGTTGTTACAGTACTGAGTATAAAAGGCACATTATGCTCCTTGGCGGCATTTGCCAATATACTTGGAGAATTAGGCCAAATTAACCCTTGCAAACCTACAGGAGCTATGCCAAAAGGTGCCGCATAGGTTTTACCAAATAAGGTTTTACTTGTATCTACTCCAGCATAACTTCCCAAATAAAAGGGCTTTAGCCGCACATCTCTTAATTCAGTAGTATTACGATGTAAATTTACATCTTCATTACAGCCACCATCTAAATATTCAAAGGCAAAGCCAGGAATTCTGCTTTTCGCTTTGTTACGTAAATCATCTATGCCAGGATAAGCTTGGTTATAATTTAAGTTCATAATAGTTTTCTAATTCTGATGATGTATTTTTAGTTGTTTAAAGTAGTAAATCCACCATCCATAGGATAGTCGCAACCGGTCACAAAAGCAGCCTCCTCGCTACAGAGATAAAGAGCTAATGTGGCAATCTCTATCGGCAAGCCCATTCGGCCAATTGGTTGGATTTTTGACAGTTTCTCAAACATTTCTTCGACATTATTTGGATAGTTTTTCTGTAAAAAACCATCCACAAATGGCGTATGTACACGGGCTGGAGAAATAGAATTACAACGAATTCGATCCGATAAATAGTCTTTTGCAACACTCATTGTCATTGCTTTCACAGCACCTTTAGCTGTACTGTAAGCAAACCTATCGGGAATACCCACAAGAGCTGCAATAGATGCCATATTTAAAATAACACCACCTCCACTTACTTTCATTTTAGGAATTGCAGCAGACAAGCAATTGTAAACTCCTTTTACATTTACATTCATGACTCTGTCAAAATCTATTTCCTCAGTTGTATCAGCTTTACCTATATGCGCTATCCCCGCGTTGTTAACTAATATATTTAAAGTTTCAATTTTATTAAATACACTTATCACTTGTTGCTGGTCCGCAACATTACAAGCATGAACTGTAGCATGACCACCTAGTTCTTTAATCTCGTCTCTAGCTTGTTGCCCTGCATCTTGGCTAATTTCAATTATATGTACCTCAGCACCTTGTTTAGCAAACAATTGTGCTATAGCCTTACCAATACCACTTCCTCCTCCGGTAATAACCGCAGTTTTATTCTCTAATGATAACATTTGATCGTTTTTAGAATCTATTTTTTAACCAATTTACACAAGCTATAAACCAATCATCAAATGATGGTTCTTTTAAATAACCGTGCCCACCTTTATCATAAACTTCTTCCCCAGTATAGATGCCATTCACTTTTAATGCTTCAATAAAATGAATACTATTTTCTGGCAACACTACACTATCATCTTTTGCATACGTGATAAATGCTGATGGTGTATGCTTATTTACATACTTTTCGTTTGAGAAATATTCAATTTGTTTTTTTGTAGGTTCTTCTCCCAACAGATTTTTTCTGGAACCTTTATGCACAATACTGTCCTGAAAACTAATTACGGGGTATATCAATAACATAAAGTCAGGGCGTAGTTTTGTGCGTTTCTTGTTTTCTATCAATGAGTCATTATAGTGTGTTGCAAGCGTTGCCGCAAGATGCCCTCCAGCTGAAAACCCCATAACACCAATCTTATTTTTATTAATTTTCCATCCTTTGGCATTCTGTCTTACAATTTTCATCGCCTGCATTACATCCTGCAATGGAGCCATTGATTTTTCCTTCATTATTCTATCGTTTGGCAGCCGATACTTCAGAACAAAAGCAGTGATTCCTAATTTGTTAAAAGCCTTTGCTACTTCATTTCCCTCTCTTTCCATGAGCAATACACTATATCCTCCACCCGGACAAATAATAACAGCCATTCCATTTGGATTTTGTGGCAAGTGTAAAGTTAACGTTGGTACCGAAACTTGGGAAACCAGTTTGCCAACTCCTTTCTCTATCCTTTCTTTTTCAATGTAATTAGTATCTGGAATCGAACCAGGAATCTCATCTTGATACAAAGGAATTACGTTTTGTCCTCGGACCACAAGAGATAAACACATAATGATCAGAAAAACTGTTATATTCTTTCTCATTCCAATTAGTATTAGAGCTTTACCACTTCAATAATGGAATATTTATTACAAATTAATTTTTTGAGTACCAGGCTTAATAACAAGTTCTTTATCTTGCCATATAAATTTTCCTGTTAGTCCTTCTGGAAGATGTACTTCTCCGGAAATACCTTTCGAACCTGATTTTCTTTTTAAATAGACTTTTATTTTACCCAGAGGATGTGGCATCTCTCCTCTTACTTCTTTCAGATCTCCAAATGCCGGTTTTATCATCACACTTTTAAATCCCGGTTCTGCGGGCACAATTCCACATATAGTCGCCAAAAATTCATAATTTGGTGTAGAAGCCCATGCATGTGAATCAGAACGTGTCGGTTCAGGAGTCTCGGCAAAAGTAGTTAGGCCCATACTCAGCATCTTTCTCCATGGTTCAAGCTGACTATAATACAAATCTGCTATTCCTACTTTGTTCATGGCTCTGGTAAGATAAAAGCGATAGTAGAATGAAGCCTGCGAAATTGTAGTATCCTGAATTGTTTTTATTAATACATCCCGGGCTTCTTTACCTTTTACAGCCCCGCTTATTACAGCCATGATATTTGCATGCTGGCTATAGGTTTTCTGACTTGGCGCATCAGCCATTAATCCTCTGTTATTGTTAAAACTTAGCTTATAAGTTTCAGCGTTTAAATCATAAGCAAGTTTTTGATAATGTTCTGCTTCTGAATTTTTATTAAAATATTTCAAAAGAGCTGCTGCTTGCTGCAAAGTATAGGCATAATGTAAAGTCCTTATTGCAGTATTTGCTTCGCTTCCTCCTCTTGAATTGACTAATCCTGGAACCCAATCGATAAAATTCCACCAAGGCATTGCACCCAAAATTTTGGTTTCTTCATTGATATTTTTTTCATGCCAGTCCAGTACATCCCTAATAGAAGAGATAAACTGTTTTACAAATTCATCATCCGACCGATGCATCCAATAGTCGTGTATCATAGAGACCCAGAAAAGGGAAAAAGTAGGAATTACTTGTAACCTATTACTTGGATACCGCCCCTGGGGCATTCCTTCTGGTGTTTTAGAATGATAAAAATCAAGTATTGCTTTTCTCATTAATCTATCATCACCACTCATATAAAGTGTAACGAGTGCCTGTAAACGCGTATCTCCTGGATATTGAAGTTGCTCGTAATATGGCGTATCAAAAAAAGTCTCTCCTGCACAAATTAACTGCGTTCTCCATGCTACATCCCAAATATTTTGCAAAGATTTATCACTGCTGGTAAAACTAGCTTCCATTTTAAAGGGATAGCCTGTCTTCATGCCATAAAAATCATTTATAAGTAAAGGTTCTTCCTTAGTCTGAATATCTATCTGCAAATAGCGGTAGGTTTTAAACCACAATGGTCTGAATTTTCTGTTATCTCCGCCATCAGTAAGAAAAATATCATCATTACCAACAATCTCTTTTCCTTCTATAATATTTCTATTCCCTTTTACAAAGTCTTTATCGTATAAAGCTTCGGCATAAGTTAATTTAATTTCAGCTCCCTTGCCTTTACTTACCCATAGTTCCGGGTAGGCAACAGTATTATAAGTCTGATCCAACAAGATGCTAACTTTTTTGTTAGCAGGAATACGAAGAGGCTGAGTTCCTTTTAAAAAATCGCTCCTGATTCCTGTAATATTTGTACGTCGTATTTCAGGAATGCGTTGCAGAGTTTCTTTAAATAAAGGAATATTTCTTGGGACCAGAGTCCATAAATTATCTGTACCATAACCTGTAGGAACCGGATTGCCAATAATTTTCGGTGAAAGCCATTTTTGATCATCAAATTCATTTCGCTCCCATCCCCAAGGATATAATTCGCCGTTAACCTGGTCTCCGGGACCAACAACCATATAATTTCTTACCCTTTTGGAATTATCTATAGAACATGGTTTATAAGATTTGTTATGAAAAACTTTCCACGTTTTGTTTGTATTAACGATTTGTTCTTTTTGAGTATTGCCCTGTAAAACAAATGCTGTTTGATTGCTTATTTGTGCTACTGGTGCATATTCTCCCATATTCCAGACTACCGTAGCTATTACATTTTCTCCTTTATGTAAAAAGGGGGCTATATCTACACTCTCGAAATACCAGTGATATAAGTCTCCTCTTGCAGGACCATTTATTACTGCTTTTCCATTTACAAATAGTTCGTAACGATTATCTCCTGTTAGATGTACCACAAACTTATCGGGTTTTTCTGATAGGCTAAACCCTTTTCTAAAATGATATACTCCGTATTCTTTTTGGGGTACATTAGGACAGGTTATCCATTGAGCATTCCATTGTCCTTTTAGTAATTTCGGGTCAATAGATACATTTTGCCCATAAGAATAGGCCGACATCATAACGGCATAAATAAACAATATACGTAGTAGCATAAAATTATTCTTTCTCAATGTATTGATTTTATGTAATTCAAATATTATTTATTCAGAGTTTTTTTAAACATCTTATACTTCGTCCCCATGCTCTATATCCACCTGCTACAGTTGAGCCAGTGGTGGTAGTTCCAAGTGAAAATGTTGCTCCTGCAGCACCATTGTCAGTGGTCGTAGCTGTACTGCTCCAGTAAAGTCCCTGACTTCCTACAGCAACCAATGGCCCGGTAGCTCCTGACGCATTTCTACCTCCAGCTGCAGTTAATTTCAATATTGATACAAATGCAGTTGAATTAGTCATAGGTGAAGCAGCGCTAATACCAACCTCTCCTAAAATCCCATTTTCATTTACTCTGATTGCAACAAACTCAGTTTGAGTAGGAAGACGCCATCCTTCTCCTATTGCTTTACAAGGATCACACCCCTTAATTGCTGTAACATCTGTTGATTTAGAGGCATCAATTGTTACAGGAGCTGTAGTTGCCCACCAACGTGGGGCATTGTTGTGATAAAATAAAGGGATACCCTGCCCCAAACCTGTTGGATCATTTGGTGTAAGAACGGTATTAGTTCCTGCACTACTACCTACTGGAAAAGTGGTCCCTGTGTTGCTAGTTCTTACAACCACTTGATGACCATCATCCCATCTTCCTGACTGAAACAAATCGCCATAGGCCATAAAATCATCGAAAGCTGTAGCTACCGCTTTTGACCCCATATTCTGTTGTAACCAAATACTACCGTCGCCTAAACGTACAGTTTTATAAACTACTGTTTCACCATTGTAGGTAAACACTACCTGCCCTAAATCTCCAATATTAGTACCAGGATCCTTCGTCTTTTTTGTATCATCCTCAGGCACTTGAGGTTCTTTCTCTATTGGAGTTGTTTCTTCAAAATAATCAAATGGGCCTTTCTTTTTACAACCACCTGCAATTATTACAATTACCAGGATTAAAGCTGATAATTTAAATGATTTTAATTTTAATACTTTCATGTTCAATTTTTATTTATGCTATTGTAAAGGACCGTAAGGATAGTTTTTATCTTTGTACTGGCTAAAAGCGTTAATTCTTTTAAAGAATAAATAATTGGCATCATGATAATCATTCGGGGTACCTTTTCCATCATCAAAAGATGAACGGATAAGCATAATGATATCATTGCCATCAAAATCCCAATCTACATACTGAAAACCATGTTTTTCTACATCTGGATGATTGACAATAATTTTATTTACTGTCCAGTCTTTTAGATCAGTTGAAGAAATTAATGCTAATGTATTCCTTATTTTAGATGTCCATGTGAATGCCCATTGATCTGGAGCGATGCTATTAACCAATGACCAATATTTTCCAGATTGTTGGTCATACCTTATACTGAACTTTTTAGTTCCTCCAGGAAAAAGTGAGAAATCTGTTGACGGGTTGAAGTTTGAGGTAGCCCCATCTGCACTTATTTTAATTAAAGCAGCATATTCCTGCCCTGTAATATTAGTATGTACTCTTAAAACATTTCGGACTACTCCATCTGTACCCAACAATGCTCCCCCTTCCAACATTCCTTCAAACCGCCCACTTAACCATGTACTGTTATATGGAACTGATGTACTGGATGTCCAGCTAGAGGCTTTCAATAAATCTGAGCCAATCGGAGCAGAAATTACCATAGCCTCAAATGCTTTAGCCCATAAAGATGCTGCTCCTGTAACCTGTTCTACAGCTTTCCATATGCGTCCATTGTGGACAACTATCGCTGAGGATGCTGTTTGATAAAGTCCTGTGCGTAATAAACCTGTCTGATCATTTGAAGGTATTGTCCAGCTAAGACCATTATCTTCTGACCGTCGTATAACTACCTGTCCTGTTTTATCTAGTCCTAGAATATATAATTTCCCACTATGAACAAACAGATTACTTACCTGCTGACCATGTAGTTCCGCTATTTGTGTCCAGGATAATCCTTTATTAATTGAACGGTATATTCTTGAGACTCCTGAGGTTATTCCTGCTCCAAAAAAATCATGTGATGCCAGATAATCTCCATTGCTCAAAATACAAATGCTTGGATTCCCAATATATCTTTGGCTAGACGGCGCACTGTAAACGACAACTTCTCCAGGTAAACTAAACAAAGGACGTTCTGCAACATAAAGCCTAAACTTTCCTCCGGTTGCTGAAGTTTCGTTTAAAGCTATTCCATTCAGTCGAACACCTTGCGCTTCTCCCGGCCATCTACGTACAGGAATCGGTTTCCCACCAACACTGGCAAGAGAAGTCCTTTGAGAAAGCTGTTCTTTATTCAGCATTTCTGAAACAATATGATTCTTTAGTTCCTGTGTAGAAAGTGGAGCGCAAACACTTCCCTGATTTTCAGGAGCGAAAATAGTAATACCTTTATCCCATGTTTCTCTGCTTAATTTGAACGTCTTAAAAGCATTGGTAAAACACGATAGTTGTGCATGGCTTTCCAATTGCTGAATAAGTTCAGCTGGAGGGGCTACCAGCTCATTTTTATCTATTGTTCCACCTTCGTTACCGGCACCTTTTTTACATGCCGACAATGCTACAAAGCTGACAAAGCAACTTATAAACATTAAAAATATTCTTCCGTAACTCATATTTTCTAAATTCTACTAATTATAATCAGGGTTTTGTTCCAATGCAGGCTGCTTTTGCCTTTCTACTTGCGGTATCGGAAATAAATCAAATTCGTTTCTATATGTTCTGCTTTGTATCAAGTTATAATTGTAAGTCTTAATCCCAGTAATCGCATTTCTCTGTATCAATACGCCATAAGCCTGTTTCATTACATTTTCACCTATACGCCACCTACGTATATCCCAGAATCTTTTTCCTTCAAATGCCAACTCTACTCTTCTTTCATTTCTTATCTTATCACGCATCTGAATTTTACTTAAACCAGATGGTAAAGCAGGCATAGCTATTCCTATCCTTGTCCTCACTTCATTCACAGCATCGTAAATTGTATTATCGGGTATATCTAAAGCTTCATTTTGGGCTTCGGCATACATCAATAGCAAATCTTCATAACGCATGTATATCCAATAATGTTCACCTGTTACCGCAGGGGTTATGCTAGCATTCTCATCAACAGTTTTCGCAAGGTAGTACCCAGTTTGTGTCTGAGGCGCACCTCCTTGTGGTTGTGAGCCATTAGTTCCAGGTGCTCCCTGATAAGTTTGTATTACTGTTCCTTTCCAGGTACTGCCATCATAAATAATTGAATATCCTAAACGGGGATCTCTTCCTACGTAAGGATTATTTAAGTCATATCCAGAACCAGGTTCTGTTATTGCTTTCCCTGTTGACTGCATTTCATAGGCATTTACCATTTCCTGTATAGGTTGTACACGAGCATAACCTCCCAAACTTGGCAAAAACATTAAGTTTCGCCATGCTGCTTTATTCACTGTTGACTGGAAAATAATATTAGGAGTGGTACGAGAATGAAGCAAACTTTTATAATTTCCATCTACACTATAAACTCCTAAATTCACTACATCCTTTGCTGCTGCCGCAGCAGCTGCCCATTTAGTTTTATCTTCTGATGGATTATGTAATTTACTAGCTCTTAACAACAAAGCCTGTGCTTTTAACATCAGAGCAGCTCCTTTGGTTGCTCTTCCCAAATCTGCTGAAGCATTTTCTCGATATAATAAATTTGCTGCCTTCTCACAATTTGTAATGATAACACTAACAGTTTCATCCACCGTATTTCTTGGCAAATTCAGGTTATCTGTTATGTTTAATGTTCTTTCAAACACTGGAACCCTTCCGTAGCGTTTAAAAAGCTCCATGTAAAAGAATGCTCTTAAGAAATATGCTTCTCCTATCATTCGGTCTTTAGCGGCGACTTCAATTGGGTTTGCTGGTTGCCACAATGCTATTTTTTCCAAAAACAAATTGGCGCTCCTAACGGATGCATAAAGCGGAACCCAAACATCTAGCACGTTGCTTGTTGATGAAATCAATCCATTGGTATATTCCTGGGGTCCATTACCTAATTGTACCGAACATAGCGCTTCGTCTGAAGCTGCTCCATAAGTAAATGTATCACTGCCTGCAGGCTGCCATTCATCAGGTAAACGTTGATAAATACCTGCCAAAAATTGCAATGCTTGTTGATAGTTTCCAAATACCTGATTTTCTGTTAATCCTCCGGTTGGTGCTTTATCCAGATACTCGTCAACCTTTTTACAACTTTGTATTCCGCTTACTGCTATCATTAGCAATGTAAACAGGATAATTTTATATCTCTTTTTCATATTGATTGCCTATAGATTTTCTTTTAAAAGCTTACTGCTGTACCAAAATTAAATGTGCGCATAGTTGGATAGGTATTGGTTGCTCCTGTTAACTCAGGGTCGAATACTGAGTCTGACCAGGTATATAGGTTTTGTCCATTCGCATACACCCTTACTGAAGAAAAACCTCTGGTTTTTGTAAGCTTAACATCTTTAAAAGTGTAACCTATCTCAAAATTTTTCAAACGCACATAACTTACATCTTCTAAGAAGAATGTCGACTGCCTATGATTGTTACTATTTCTTACAGAGTGCATTGCAGGATAAGTTGCTGTCTCGGCGGTTTCTGGTGTCCAACGTCCCAAGTGTGCTTCTGTAACTTTCCCTCCATTAAAAAACTCCCAATAACCTATTCCTGCATTGTTACGGAAACTATTTGCAGCGCCTTGTAGCAAAAAGCTGACATCTAAGTTTTTCCAGTTGATTCCTCCCGAAAGACCATAATAAACTTCTGGGACATTACTTCCACCTATATATCCCATATCGTTACCATCAATCACACCATCACTATTCAGGTCTTTATATTTTAAATCTCCTGGGATTACAGTTCCAAATTGTGTAGGGCTGTTGTTAATTTCTTCTACACTTCTGAAAAAGCCAATGGCCGTATAACCATAATATTGCCCAATAGGTCTTCCAGTAGTTTGTAACCATTGATATTGTTTTGGGGCTTCATCCATAAAGAGAATCTTGTTTCTGGCAAATGACGCATTTACATTTAGAAAATAACTCAGACTACCTATTCGGTTATTGTGTGTAAGTTCTAGTTCAAATCCTTTATTTTCTACTTTACCTTCGTTTATAGGGGGGAGATTGTTTCCGGATACGCCCAATATACCGGGCACAGTGTTTGGCATAATCAGCTGATTATATCTGTGTTCATGAAACAAATCCACATTAAGGCCTAGCTTACTTTTAAACATTTTAAGTTCTAAGCCTAAATTGGTTTTTCTGGCTATTTGCCATGATACATCGCGATTAGCCATCGCTCCTTCAGTAATTGCGGCTATGTTTTGCAATGTTGTTCCGTAACCATATGCACCATTATTGGCATATTCAGAAAAGAAAAGCCATCTTCTTCCAGTTATCTGATCATCTCCCGTTAAACCATACGTTGCTCTTATTTTAAGATAATCTATTAAACTATTTCCTTTAAGGAATTTTTCTTCTGACAATAACCAGGCTGCTGAAACTGCTGGAAAAAAACCATATCTTTTATTGGGAGAAAAGTTATCCGTTCCATTATATCCTGCATTAAATTCAGCAAAATACTTGTATTTATAATTATATACGGCTCGCATCACCAATCCCTGTGACACCAATGGAATAGCATTCGTTGCAGAGGCTGACACTACTGCGTTAACAATCTGTGTTCGATTTGCAAGTAGTAATCCTGACACATCATGATTCCCAAACTTCCTTTGATAATTAAGAGACGCGTCCATCCATATATTTCGGTTTTGAGAAAATGCTCCCGTAGGTGCCGATAATGGAATATTTGTTTTCAGGTAAGTATAATTAGCGGGATCGTTAAAATCCCCCGATCCTTTGTAGGTAGCATAAGGTACTTCTTTTGATCTTACAAGACTATTATTGTACAATCCATCAAAAGAATAGTTCCCCTTTACTGATAAGCCTTGGGTGATGAAGTTCAGTTTATGTGTAGCAGTCAGCATACCAGAAAGTGCTGAATTGTATTCTTCTACATAACCAGATTCATTCAAAAACCAGAATGGATTAGCCTGTTGCCCATCATAACTATAGTATCCAGTTGGATACTTAATTGGTGTTGTTGGAGATACTGTAAGTGCTGTAATAAATATATTAGCTACTGAGCCGTTTGGCCTACTTATATTTTGTATAGAGCCACTTAATTTTAAGCCTATGGAGAAATTCTCATCAAAATCTATATCTACGTTAGAACGAAAGTTATAACGTTTGTAAGTGGCATTAGGATTATAATCTTTATTTTTTTCTGCATTATAGATCCCACCCTGGTCTAAATATCCAACATTTACAAAATATCGCGCTTGTGCCCCTCCTCCTGTAATATTAAAATTGGCTCGGGTTTCTAATCCTGGCTTTAAAAGCTCTTTAACATAATCTACATTGGCATACCGCAATGGATCTGAACCTGTTCTGAACGCTTCTAAAGCTGTTGCTGAATAATATGGCTGTGTGCTGTTAGGATTATCATTTTTATATCCTTCATTGTAAAGTTGTGCTGTTTGGTAAGAATCTAAAAAATTAGGTAATTCTACCGCTGTAGATACAGCTTTCTCTAGCGTAAGGTTAATTTGAGGTTTACCTATTTTACCCATTTTTGTGGTAACAATAATTACCCCGTTAGCCCCTTTAACACCATACAAAGCTGTTGCTGATGCGTCTTTAAGTATAGTTATATTTTCTATCTCATTAACATCTAGTAAACTGATTGCTTTGAAATCACGCTGTACACCATCAATTGTGACCAATGGTGTAGACGCAGTATTTAAAGACGCACGTCCTCTGATGAATAATGACGGATCGTCCCTACCCGGCTCACCTGAGCGCTGTACTGATACTAAACCGGGCAATCTTCCTGCAAGTGCATTCATTACATTCGCTGTAGGGCTTTGCTTCAGTTGAGTTCCACTCACAGAAGCGATTGCTCCTGTTTGCGCAATTTTTTTCTGGCTCTGTCCAAATCCAAGAACTACAACTTCATCCATAGCTTTTGAATCAGCGACTAATTTGACGTTTACCACTGACTGTTTACTAACCTGAATTTCCTGCTCTAAAAAACCAACAGATGAAAACACCAATGTGCCACCAGTAGCAGGTATATTCAGACTATAATTGCCCTCTGAATTGGTTACCTGTCCAATTGTAGTACCTTTTAGTTTTATGCTGACTCCGGGTATAACTTCTCCCATTGCATCAGTTACTTTACCGCTTATACTTATATTTTGTGCATAAGCAGGAGCTATAAATAATAAGCTTGTTAATAACAGTAACCATGTAAACTTTCTTTGCGACGCAGCATAGCCCCCCCTATGTGCACAAAGCAGAAAAAGTTTCTGCTTTAAAACCTGTTTCATCATTCTCGAATTTATATTTGATTTTAATTAGTACAATAATATGGGCAATGGCAATCTTAAACAAACACTTATTTGTCAATCACCTACACTATTTTGACCTACTTAATTCTTAACAAAAAAGATATTGTTAATAAAGGATTACTGATTAATATTAAATATATCCTCTGTTGATAGATTTCTATACATCCCCAATTTTTGGAATAAAGTTGTTTAACATATTAGTTCGATAATATTGTTTTAATATCAAAATAGTACAGTATAATTAACAGAAAGGATTAGGTTGAAAATTATCTGAAACTTACATTAGCGGTATAAACTTTTAAAATAATGAAAAACAAGTTGATTGATACTCATTTACATCTTTGGGACGTAGAGAAACTAAAATATCCCTGGTTGGATGAAGTACAAGATATTAGAAAAAGTTTTGATATAAAAGATTACCAGGAGGCTACTGCTCTCATCCCTATAGAGAAAATGATATTTGTGCAATGCGAATGTCTAGCTGAACAGTACATGGATGAAGTAAATTATGTTTCTGAAATTGCTATTTATGACCGCCGTATTGCTGGTATTATTTCCTGGTTTCCATTGGAATTACCAGATGCAGAAGCTCATCTTCAAATTCTACTTAAAAATCCATTAATACGTGGAATAAGACGATTGGAAGAGTCTCCAATTTCTTTATATGCTAGCTATGAATTTACAGACAATCTAGCTCTGCTTCAAAAATATAATCTAAGTTTTGATATAGGTGTAAAAACCTGGCAATTACCACAGGCCATAACAATAGTTGAGAGGCAGCCTGAGATTCAATATATGCTTGACCATTGCGGCAAACCTGACATAAAAAATGCCGAAATGCTTCAATGGAAAGCAAACATTAGATTACTGGCTGATAATCCAAATGTTTATTGTAAAATTTCAGGACTGGTTACAGAAGCTAAGTGGAATAACTGGCAGGTTGATGATTTAAGGCCTTATTTTGACTTTATTGTAGAGCAATTTGGTTTTAACAGAATAGTTTTTGGCAGCGACTGGCCTGTAGTAAATCTTGCTTCAAATTACACTGATTGGTTTGAGGCTTTTCTTGCATTATGTAAAGATTTTACATCAGAAGAAATGGCTAACATTTTGTTTAGAAATGCGAGTAGATTCTACAGAATCTAGTATGAATTTCCATATCCCACCAATACCACAGATAATATAATAACAGTTATACCAGCTAAAATAGTGAACATTGTTTTTCTACTGACACCCTGCCATTCTTTTAAAATGATACCCCAAATATTAGAAATCAAAATAATAAAGGCCATATGTAAAATCCACGAACTTGCTCCATTCCCTAACTTACTCTCCCCCATCCCGTAAAAAAAATATTGCATAAACCAGGTTGTTCCTGCAAGAGCAGAGAAAAAATAGTTATTGAGCAAAGGAGTCTTTTTATTGCCATAATTCCCAAAAGTTTTATTTCTTGCATTCATGACCATACATGATATAAAATTCGTGGTAAGCCCTCCAAGCATCACCACCACAAATATGACATTGTTACGGAACAATGGATCTGTTCCTGCTATTTCAGCGGCTTCGCCCATTGGCTTGCCTGCACTTATAGCAAAACTCATACAAGCACTTAGAATTCCTGAAAATACTGCAACCAACAAGCCTTTTTTTAAATTAAACTCACTAATACTTGCCTGCTTTTGGTCTATTGATAACTCTTTTTCTTTTCTCATTCCAGCAGCTCCACAAATGGCTATACCAACAAGACACACTAAGACACCTAACAAAACCAGTTGCCCTCCACTTGTACTTAACATATAACTAAATGTATCTGTCCCTTCTGTTGAAACAATATCTGCGTAAACTGGAGGAATAAGTGCTCCAAAAGCCGAGCAAAACCCCAAGGCAACAGACATACCTAAAGATATTCCAAGGTACCTCATTGCCAAACCAAAAGTCAAGCCTCCAATTCCCCATAATAAGCCTAAAAAATAAGTCCAGAATAGTGTATTTATATTGGTATCAAGAATGATATCGATAAATCCAGGTACCGTCAACCATGCTGCCAAAATAGGTACAATAAGCCATGAAAAAATTCCCCCGGTAATCCAATAACTTTCCCATGCCCAGCCTTTTACTTTTTTAAAAGGAATATAAAAACTACCGGAGGCAAATCCTCCGATAAAATGGAACAGTACTCCAAAAATAGCTTGCATAAATTCAGGTCAGATTTGTATTCATTAAATAAACAATAATTTTAGTTGATAAACAACTCTCCGGAAACAGCATTTCCACTTATATCTTTTACATAAAAAAAGCCATATTTAAACTTTTCAGGAACATTACATGTAATTTTTTTGTGTCGTATTTATAACAGCGACTTTATTTTTCCAGATACGCTTCTCGTTTCTAGATACAGTATCTGTACTATAATAAAACTTAGTTAAAAGTAAATCAGTTGCTGAGCTATATGTTACAGAAGCTTTTTCTCATCCGTTACACATCCTTCAGAGGCTGATGAAACTGTAATACTGTATTTATAAAGCATCCCTTTATCATACTTGAGTTTAGGCTGTCTCCATAAAGTACCTCTTTCTTTCACTTCATCTTCTGTAATGTTAGCATTAATCGTATTATTTACAGCATCGATCGTAATGATGTCACCATCTTGTAAGAGTGCTATTAACCCTCCATCCATAGCTTCAGGGGTAATATGCCCAATCACAAATCCATGTGTTCCACCTGAAAATCTGCCATCAGTAATAATAGCCACATCATTTCCTAACCCTGCTCCCATTACAGTTGCTGTTATTTTCAGCATTTCGGGCATACCAGGGCCTCCTTTTGGCCCCTCATATCTTACGACAATAACATCTCCAGAGATAACTTTTTTATTTTTTATTGCTTCAATAGCACTGGGTTCATCATTAAATACTTTTGCTGGTCCTTCAAAAAGTTCACCTTCTTTTCCTGTTATTTTTGCGACTGCACCTTCTGTTGCCAGATTTCCATACATCACTCTTAAATGTCCGGAAGATTTTAATGGCTTATCAAATGTTGAAAGTATCTGAAAACTTTTGTCTAATGGCTTTATAGCCTTCGTATTTTCAGCTAACGATTTCCCAGTAACTGTCAAGCAATCCGGGTGTAAATATCCTGCCTCTAACAACTCCTTAATCACTCCTGGCGTCCCACCTGCCAGATGCAGGTCTTCCATCAGAAATTTCCCACTTGGTTTCAAATCCGCAAGCAGAGGGGTTTTATCACTTATTCGTTGAAAATCATCTAAACCAATTTCTATATTGATTGATTTCGCCATTGCAATTAGATGAATAACGGCATTGGTAGAACCTCCTAAGGCCATAATAAGTGTAATCGCATTTTCAAATGATTGCTTCGTCAGAATATCCGATGGCCTGATGTCCTCCATCAACAGATGATGAAGATAGCTTCCAACCTTCAAACATTCTTCTTGCTTTTCTTTACTCACAGCTGGATTTGATGAACTATAGGGTAAACTTAAACCCATAACTTCAATAGCTGCTGACATCGTATTTGCAGTATACATACCACCACACGCACCCGCTCCTGGACAAGCATTCAGCACTATTCCATTAAAGTCTTCTTCCGAAATTTTACCTGCTATCTTTGCCCCATAGGCTTCTAAAGTAGATAATATATTGATCTTTTGATCTTTATAATTACCGGAATGTATTGTCCCTCCGTAAACCATTATAGACGGTCTATTTAACCGGCACATAGCAATTACCGCTCCTGGCATGTTTTTATCACACCCCATAATAGGTACAACTGCATCATACCATTGTGCACTAACTACTGCTTCAATAGAATCAGCTATAATATCACGAGATGGCAAAGAGAATCTCATTCCTGTTGTCCCCATAGAAAGTGCATCACTAACCCCTATTGTATTAAAAATAAGTCCTACCAACCCCGCTTCTGCAATTCCTTTTTTTACTGTTAGTGCAAGGTCATTCAGATGCATGTTACATGGATTCCCTTCGTAACCCGAGCTTGCAATGCCTACCTGTGCTTTCTTAAGGTCATCAGTACTAAGTCCTACTCCATGTAACATAGCTTTTGAAGATGGCTGACTGACATCTTCTGTTAAGATACGGCTGTATTTATTTAATATATTCATTGGTTAATAATAATTTCATAGGTTAGGTGCATCTATCTAGGAGTCTTTCTGCGAAAACTGATATTTATTG
Organism: Pedobacter sp.; assembly: GCF_041645105.1. GTDB lineage: Bacteria > Bacteroidota > Bacteroidia > Sphingobacteriales > Sphingobacteriaceae > Pedobacter. The sequence continues at coordinate 80,988 of NZ_JBAZQQ010000005.1, read as the reverse complement.
CTGATTACTCCTCCATGCTCACTTGATTCATAGGCCGCTTCAACCAGGGCCATAGTTTGATAAGCGCTGTCAATATGATTGATAAGGATATCTGAGGAACCTTCTACATAACACATTAGGTTTGCCATAGAGCCTATAAAAGCATCAGGAAACCAGCTTGCTTCAAAACTTACAGATTGCCATTCTGGCTCTTTTCCTTCTTCAAGAATAACATATTCAAATGTATCGGCTACTCCATCAGGATAATTGATATTCATTCCTAATGTTGCTTTGATGGCCCCTTTAGTACCTTCCAGCTTTATAAAAGAATCCTGATGTTTTAAACCAAACTCATGTCCGTGGTTGGTATTGATATGAGCTTTGATTATTTCATCATATTCCAGAAAAATAATAGATCTTGTAGAAGCCAATTGCATCATTTTTGGATGTTTCCATGTTTTAGCATAAACTTTTTGAGGCTCCCCAAAAAAATAACGCAATAGATCCATATAATGGATACTGTGATACAGCATCTCCATTCTCGGAATATGAAACAAAAATTCCCATAAATGCCAAGGATGATAAATGTTCATTCTTATTTCAACATCATGCAAATCTCCAATAAGTCCACTGTCAACTATCTTTTTTGCGGCTACCACAGACGGAATAAAACGCATTTGGAAATTAATAGCAGCTACAAATTGTTTTTCCTTACATATTTTCATGATCTTGTCTGCTTCGGAAATATTCTCGCCCATAGGCTTCTGAATCAACACTATAGCCTTTTCGGGTAATTGATCTAATACTCCAACTATGGCCGATGCAGGTACAGCAACGTCAAATACAGTATTGACTCTCGCTGAAGATATCGCTTCTTTAAGTGAAGTATATACGTTTTCAATATCAAATTCTTCTGCAAGTTTGTTTGCTTTTTCTAATGCAGGGTCAAATATCCCTAAAACATGCCAGTCAGCTTTTTTATATGCAGGTAAATGCCCGTCCTTTACAATTCCTCCAGCACCTATCACAATGATTGAGAAAGGTTTTAAAGGCATCTTGATTTGATGTTGCAGATCTATAGTTGGTTTCATACTAAATATTAAATTCTTTCGAATTCTAATTTAGTTCAAACTTATCTGTATTTATTACGATAACCCTATACTTTTTGCTATGTTATTTGTACTATATTGACCATTTTCCAATATGAAATGGTAATAAATGAAGATGCTTAAGAAACGTTCATTTTTCTGAAATATTCCTGCCTAAAAAGTTGTGGTGTGATATTTTTTATGGCTTTAAATTGTCTATTAAAATAAGAAATATTATTGAACCCACTTTGGTAACAGATTTCTGTCACGCTCAAATCTTCTTCAATCAACAACTTACAAGCGTGTCCGATTCTAATTTCATTCAAAAAGAGTGTAAATGTTTTACGTGTTCTTTTTTTGAAATATCTGCAAAATGCAGATGGACACATGTTAATTAAGCCAGAAGCCTCTTCAATTGAAATAGGTTCTTGAAAATGTTTCATTACATATTCATAAATTCTATTGATACGTTTTGGATCACTGACATTAATACTTCCAGAACCAACTTCATCAGACAGCACAGTATATTCTCTAGAATTTGCGATAGTATTTAAAAGTGAAAGCAAATGAATCAATTTGTCCATCCCCTTCATCTCCTTAATCTCTAGCATCATCTTCGTAATTTTCTCTGCCAGAGAACCATGTAACTCCAAACCTTTAGCTGCCTTTTGTAACATCAGCTGAATACCAACTGTCTCCGGAGTTTGAAAAAACTCCTTTCCAATAAAGTCATCTGTAAACTGAATCACTAGAGAAGCTGCCTCTAATTCTGGAACATTTTCATAATAACAAGCATCATTTCTATACCAGTGAGGAATATTAGAGCCCAATAGGACAAGGTCTCCGGAACGAAAGTCTGTAATTTTATCTCCCACAAATCTCTTTCCTTCGCTTTTTAGTACCAATACCAGTTCATACTCTGGATGGAAATGCCAAGGTGTACTAAAATATGGTGAACGGAATTCCTGTACAGCAAAAGATGAATCTATAAATTCAGGAACTTTCTGGAGAATGGCTTTCATATATTAATAAATATACAAAAAATCAATTATTGAAAGAAAAAGTTATAAAATGTCATTTTCTAGGTAATCGTGGCTAAATTGCAAAACTAAAGATTCAAATCGTTATAGTATTTAAGTTTATATTAGCCAAACAAACTATAATGTTAGATCAGCCCATAGTTATATTTACAAGCGAGAGTTCAATGGTTTAGCCCCATGAGATTGACAGAAACATTGGCTCGCCTGGGAGTATTCATATCATTGATGATTCCAGCGAATAAAAAGCAGGCTATTACGAATCATGTGAATAAAAAATGAAAATCAAACTTTCAATAATTCTTACCATCATCCTGCCTGCTTTTGTATCCGGTCAGGAAATGATTACCAGAGCTTCCTTCGAAAACATCCAATATGTCCAAGCTCTAGCTTGGCATGAGAATGATATATATTGCAGCGGCTATACCTTTAAAACTAAGATCAATGATGGGAACTCCACGGATGCCTATCTGGTCAACTACGACCTATCCTTAAAGCCAAAATGGTCACTTAAGATCGCTGATAAACATTACAATGAGATAGGTGCTATCATGAAGTATAAGGAGAAAATATACGCCCTTGTCAGCCAGGGCAAGATGCAGCCTCTTTCTAAGGACATCTTTCTCATCCTATACATCATCCTTCCCGATGGCTCAATAGCAGAAAGAGTACCGCTAGGGCGGACATTCTATGCCCCCTCCAATATCGCCATTGATGGACAGCATCTCGTGTTCGGAAATACTTTCAATGCTGGTACCAGTTATTCCAGTCCCTCGACACCAGAAATTATCAGGTACAATCTAACTACCAAAAAAATTACTAGGCACAGGGGTAGTCAGGGACTTTATTACCCAAAAAAAATCATTGCGACTAATGCAGGTATATTCCTTTCGGACATGTACCTGAAACCGAACCGGCCAAACGTCATTTCCCTTAAAAGTGGCAGATATGGAGAGATTTTACTAAAGCCAAAGAAAGAGGAATATTTCCTGGATAGTTACGTTAACAAAAACATCCTAACAACTGTCTGTGTCTTTCCGGGCGTCTATGGGGATATGAACAAATATCTGAAGTACTATTATCTCGACTTGGCTAGCAAAAAAGTTAGTACCAAGACTATACCCTATGCAAATCTGGGTTGGGAAGACGTTCGTTTCTCAACCTTTTCGAACGCCACAGCCTCTTGGCTGATCGTAAAGGAGGCTAAGACAAAACAAATCAACTATGTGCTGCTGGATGACAAGGGCAACATCAATCGCACACTGAAATTTGACCTGTCCAATGGCAATAGCTACCAGGAATACTATATTTTCAGGGACAATCTCCTGCTCAAAGCCAATTCGAGCGGCATCCAGCTATACAAGACTGAATAGATAACTACACACGTCATAACGTTTATCATCATCACTATGCCCGGTAAATCTATCATCGGTAACATCCATCAAAACTATGAACTACTGAAAGGAGGTGGTGATGAGTAAGTTACTTTTCAGACTTAACAACACTTAATATCCACTCGGATAAAATTTCGGGGCCGTTTACAAATATTATTTCCAAAATAAATTCCATATAACGATCTATTACAAAAACTAAACCAATAAAAATGAATAAGCATACAATTGAATTAATTTAAGCCGTAATCAATAAGAAATTATAATTTAGAAACATGAAAATAACACTCTACATTTTGATTTCTGTAATAGCAGTTTCCCTGATTAACTATTGGTATCAGGTTTATATTGTCGGCAGATATTATGCCAGTGCTGGCTTATTTTTCACAACTATTGGTGTATTATGTCCAATTGCCGTGATCTACATTTCTTACCTATTAATCAAACGAATCAAAAACAATTAACGATGAAAAATTTATTTACAACAATTTGTATCGGCCTTATGGCTATGTTCTTTACCTCCTGTGACCGTGCTCAATCAAATGTGCAAACCCTGTATACTAGTAATTGTGGCGTGAGTTGGGAATTAATTAAAGCTGGAGAAACTGTACCTAAAGGGGTTGGAATGTGTTCTTATAAAATTACAGTACCCGATTATCCAATGCAGGGGGAGAGTGTTTTTAAAAGTGCATTTAAAAACCGGGTGATGGCGAAGATTGAAGTTACTTATGATTATTCGATAACTGATGCGAAATTATACATTGGCGAGGCTAAGTACTTAGGTAAAATGAATAGTGACAGCGATAGTGAGGTGAATAGCTCAAAAGCTTATGAGACTGCTGAAAACTCGGTGATAGACAAAAGAATTAAAGAAATTGCCAGAGATCTATTGCTAAGTGAAGACATCGTGGATTTCAATCAAAATGAGTTTGAAGCTGAGTTGTTGAAAAACGTAAATGATTTGTTAAAAACGAAGGGGGTAACTTTAAACTTTCTTTCATTTGTGCCAATTCCGGAAGAACAGACCAGACAAGCAATTGATGTCGTTACAGCAATGAAGATTTACGAATCAAAAGGATTAACTGAAATTGGGAAGTCGGTTTCAGCTGCAAGAGCTGGAGCAACTAAAGTTGAAGTAAAAGTATCTAAAGATGATCAACCTCTAAAAGAGGATTAATTCTTATAACAGCTTTTTAAATTAAGCCTTTCAGAGATGAGAGGCTTTTTTAGTGTCTTGTTTTACGTCTTTATTTGAGAATTTACCGCGTACCTTTCCGCTCTGTCAACAGCTTTCTCAGCTCCTTTTATATCATGTGTATGGAAAGCGCTTTACTAGGCATGTGGTTTCCGAGCTAAAATTGTATGTAAATTTGTATTGTTAAAATAAAAAAGCCTTGCAGGCAATAAAGCTACAAGACTTTACATAACAGTACCGATCAGGAGGAGTACTTTGAACATTTAAATCGCTTTTTATTACTTATAGAGCCTATAATTGAGGATTTGGAACGAAAAAAATTCATTTGAGCAGACATCGAAATACAAGGTGATTTTCGATTACAACACCTTGACCAGATTATAATAGAACAAAAAAGTTGGCAAATACGAGAACTAATCTTTTAACTATTAAAGAGGTTAAGTTTTACCTTTTCCCGTTCTATTTCTGCAATCAGTTCTTCTTCTGTAGGTAGATAAGGCATGTATTTAGTAGCAAAGAGTCTTGGATTATCGTTGATCACAGAATACTTAACTACTGTTTCACTTTTTTCTGTACAAAGAATAATACCTATTGTTGGATTATCGCCTTCTGGTTTTTTTAGATCATCAAACATCCGTCTATACATATCCATTTGACCAACATGCTGATGAGTAAGCTTTCCAGCTTTCAAATCAATTAGCCCGAAACATTTAAGTAAATAATTATAAAAGACCAAATCAATATAGAAGTGATCTATCTCAGCACTGATTCGAAATTGCCTACCCACGAAAGAAAAGCCCTTTCCTAACTCAAGTTCGAACACTCCAGTTCTGTTCAGCCGCTTCATTCAAATAATATGTCCTAGCCCCTTCATTTTCCACCCTCATTATTAACCGATTATGGCTCCATGTCAATTTTCTACACAGTGTGTAGAATTTATTTTGCTCAGGATAAGTAAGGTAAAACTGTCTGAAATTATATAAATTAGAGTAAGAAAAACCTTTGCCAAATTCAGCTGTCAGCGCTTTAGAAAGTTCCTTCAATATACCTTCTCCATAAACGGCTCTTTCTTCACCATGCTGTTCTTGGTCAACAATACGTTTTCCGATAAGCCAATATGCCTCAACCATTGCTGCGTTCACAGCAGTGTAAGCGTTTTGTCTGGCTGCAGCTAAGATACCTCTGATTTCTTCAATATAGGTGCTGATACTCCAAATTTAAAGAAAACAATCAATGCAACGTTAAATTTGAAGAAGAATCCAAAATGTATAATGAAACTTATGAGTTAATAGTGAATTACATATATTTAAACATCTATATTTCATTATAAAATAGCAATGCCTACAATAGAAATAGCTTCATTTAATTCGACAGGACTTGGATTGAACCAAACTGACTTTGAGATTACAATAATTGAAGAAAATAAGCTTGAAAGTCATCGGGGACTTTTTTATGAATTGCTTCGACAACAAAGTGGAACTATAGTTCATGTTGGTAACCCTGACTTTAAAAATCAAAAAGATGGTGGAGTTTATGCCGGCAAGATAATCAATTGGAGTATTGACTCAAATGAAGAAATCACAATACCAATCAACAATTTGGATAGCCCAGTTTATGATAGCGGAGCAAGTCAACAGTTCAGATTTAGGTTCTTGGATCAATATAAGGCTGACATCGATAAACTATTAAAAACAGCGCTTGACAAATCACCTATTAAGAAAATCTGTATTCTCACTGACTATCAATTTGGACCTGAAAAAAAAAGTTTCGAAACTATATATACCATACAGGACTTTTGGCAACAACATGATAATGATGGATTGATCTTTAATACATTGTATGAAATGTATGGATGATAAAATAGTTCTAAGCTAATCTCCTCTTCCCCCTTACCAGACTGAACCATGAGCAGGAATACTTTGAACATTTAAATCTCTTTTTGTTGCTTATTGAACCCATAATTGAGGATTTGCAGCGGAAAAATTTCATTTAAAATTCTAGGCGTTGTCAAGGTAATCTTTGAAAGGATACCTTGACAAGACTACTTTAGAACAAAAAAGTTGGCAAATATGAGAGATTGTAGTTTTGGTTTATATTGAAGTTATATAACCTCAAGTTTCACATTATAAAACTAATACTTTATTTGAATTAACTACTGAAAACAAGATCAAAGTGTCTTCAAAACACCACCATCAGCCCTCAGGCTTGCTCCGTTTGTAGCTAACGACAAAGGACTGGAAAGATAGGTAGCCAGGTTTGCAATTTCTGTCGGTTCAATAAAGCGTGACAATAGCGAATGGGAATTCGTTTGTTGCATGATACCAACTTTTAACTGCTCCACACTCATATTTTGTATACCTGCAATATGTTCAACGGTTTTAGCTACGCCATCAGAATAAGTCGGCCCGCCTAAAATAGTGTTTACCGTAACCTCTGTACCTTTGGTTAATTTCGATAAGCCATTGCCTACCGCCATCATTGCGGCTTTGGTCATTCCGTAGTGTATCATATTATCCGGAACATTAACACCCGACTCACTGCTGATAAAAATGATCCTTCCCCTGTTCTTGCTGAGCATCTTTGGCAATAAGGCCCTTGATAATCTTACGCTGCTCATGACATTGACCTCAAACATGTGATACCAATCGTCATCGGTAGTTTTCGCAAAATCTTTCAGATCAAAAATCCCAACATTGTTAATCAGAATATCGATATCACTTAATTGACTTAACAGGGCTTCTACCTGTGCTTTAACAGAGAAATCAGCTTCAATCCCAGATACAATTGCATTTGGAAATTGTTTTTGTAAAGCCGCAACTGCAGCATTCATTTTTGCTTCTTCACGACCATTTATAATGACCTCAGCCTCTTCAGCTAGTAATTGTTGGGCAATAGCAAATCCAATTCCCTGTGTCGCGCCACTGATAAACGCTCTTTTTCCTTTTAGTTTTAAATCCATCTTATTTTTATTTTTGTATCGTTCAATACATAATTATTCAAAAAAATTAAGCTAAAATATCCAGCTGCATTTCTACCTGCACTGCGAGTACTTTTTCATCAGGATAAATCCTTCTGAGGGTATTAAGGCCACACCAGAAAGTGATTAGGTATCTACCCAAAACTTGCGATGATAATGGATTTTGCAGGTGACCGAATTCCTTTTCTCTTTCAATTGCACTCACAAACATCTGCTCCACATCTTTTAGTATTCGAATGGCATCTGCCTCCAGCTCATCATCAATAAAAGTCATTTCTACAACTGTGTTTGCTATGATACAGCCTTTAAAATGATCTGTTTGGTTTGCTTTGGCTATACTCCTGAAAAAATCTTTTATTAACGTCAACGGAAACTCACTTCTTTCCAGTATTTTTCTGAAATCATTAAATGCTTCCCTCCGCTGTTGAATTGCGGCGCTGAAAACTTCCTTCTTTCCTCCTTTAAAGCTGTTGTAAAAACTACCGGAACCTACTCCGGTAGCAGTCAACAAATCGTTTAGCGAGGTTGCTGTATATCCTTTTTTCCAAAAAATTTGTTGCGCTTTGGTCACCAACTCGGCATTCTCAAATAATGTAGGTCTTCCTTTCATTGATATAATCATTTTTGTATTGATTGATACAAAAATAGAAAATCCAACCAATTATTCAAAAACATGAGTAAGAATAATTAATTAAATGACTGGCGATACTGTAAAGGGGTTTGCATGGTTTTTTTCTTAAATAACTTATTAAAAGACTGAGGATACTCAAATCCAAAGCGGTAAGCAATTTCGCTAACATTAAGGCTTGTTGTAGAAAGTAACACTTTTGCTGCCTCGATGATATGATTGTGGATATACTGCAGGGTGCTTTGTCCGGTGAGGCTACGCAACATATCACTTAAGTAATTGGCAGAAAGATTAAGTTCTTCGGAAAGTATTTTGACACTGGGAAGCGTAGGCATAGCCTTTTTATCATTTTCAAAATAGCCAGTAAGGATTTCTTCTAACCTTGTTAAAAGATCGTGATGTACAGCCTTTCTGGTAATGAACTGCCTGTTGTAAAAGCGATTTGAGTAACTAAGTAGTAACTCTACATGCGAAACCATCACATCCTGACTATATTGATCGATATTGTTTTTTAGCTCCTGCTGCATTTGTTTCAGGAGGGAGAAAATAATTTCTTCTTCTTTTACCGATAAATGGAGTGCCTCTGCAACAGAATAGGAGAAAAAACCGTAATCTTTAATATGCTTTGCTAAGGGATAATTCTGGATGAGCGCTGGCTTAAATACCAGCATGTAGCCATTAATCGGTTTTCCGCCTGTTTCTCGTACCGAGAACACCTGTCCTGGTTTAGTGAATGTCATGATCCCCTCTTCAAAATCGTAATCCTGTTGCCCGTAACGGAATTTACCATTTGTACCAGTTTTTATGGCTATGCAGTAGAAATCATTCGTAAAATGCTTCCATACATCACTGTGTTTGTAGCTCAGCAGTGCAAAATCAATCACACTTACCAAAGGATGATCAGGCTTTGAAAGTGCAAATAAACGATGCAGTTCAGAAATCGAACTGATCTGGTAAGGTGATTGATCTGTCTTCTTCATTTACTCAAATTTAACCAATTAATCGAAGTTGGTGGAAAATGAAAGGTGTTTCCATTGTTCCATTTCAGTTTGCTCGTTTTTCCGGTGTTCCAGAATAGAGTTGTAGCTGTCTGGTCCAAGAACAAGATGAACGGGAGGCTCTTCTGCTTTTACGATTGCATTCAGTGCTTGTGCCAGTTTTTTTGGATCGCCTGGTTGGTATCCGTTAAAACTGCTCAACATGGCTGCATGCTCTTTTTTACCGTAACCGATCACATCTTTTTTGGCCACAACTAGCGTATAATCAGACATGAAATTAGTACGGAACATACCTGGAGCCACCACAGTAACCTTAATGCCAAAGGGTTTGACTTCTTGTGCCAATGCTTCTGAAAGACCTACAACAGCAAATTTAGCCGCATTGTAACTTCCGGTATTGGCGTAACCAATATAACCCATATTTGAAGCTATGTTAATGATGTGTCCGGATTGCTGTTTTCTGAGGTGCGGTAGGACATGACGAATAATGTTCACCGTTCCAAAAACGTTAACCTCCTGCGTTTTACGGAATTCTTCTTCAGAAATTTCTTCCAAGCTCCCCACCAGATAATAGCCGGCATTGTTTAATACCACGTCCAACCTTCCAAAATGTACAATGCTTTTGAATATGGCATCGCTAACGGCTCCGTCCTTGGTAATATCTAATGCCAGAGGAAGAAAGTTTTCGCTAGCTTCGCCAAGGCTGCTCATGAGTTCGTTAACATTCCGTGAAGTAGCTACCAGTTTGTCGCCATTTGCCAATACCAGTTTGGCAGTTTCAAGCCCCATCCCTTTGGATGCACCTGTGATAAACCATACTTTTTGTGTATTCATTTTTTTAATTTTGATTGTGGTACAAAATTCGGCTAACACGGTCTGATAAAAGTATCCATTTTACTGACATATGTATCCAATTTCAGGATCAGTGACTTCAAGATGAATGACTGATTTTTAGCTGAGCGCTACAAACATGCATTAGTAGCCATGTGACTATAACCCATTATAAACTAGAAGTTTATCTACACAGGCTATCTTTGAATAAAAAATATTCAAAGATAATCCTCTAATGGCCCGCAATTGTAAAAACCTTTACGAAAAACACCTTGAACAAGCTTGATGATATCGAAAACAGTGATTTTAAAAAAAAATTGGACTTTGAAATGTTCAAAGTCCAATTTATGCCCTTAGCGAGTTTATTTTGAACTGTACCCAAGAGGAGATTCGAACTCCCACACCGTTGCCGGCGCCAGCCCCTCAAGCTGGTGCGTCTACCAATTTCGCCACCTGGGTATTTTGGTGTTGCAAATATATATTTATTCGGATAATATTGTCAACCCGTCATATGCTAATTTGATATTTGTTGGCAAATCTTTTTCCACAACTGCATGAAGCCCTAAATTATGGCTAATATGTGTGAAATAAGTAGTCTCTGCCCCAACCTTTTGTGCAAAATCAATGGCTTCATCCAATGTGAAATGAGAAATATGCTGTTCGTGTTGCAAAGCATTTACTACCAGGTAACGTGAGCCCTTAACTTTCTCCAAGGTCTCTTGAGAAATAGTTTTAGCATCAGTGATATAAGTAAAATCACCTATTCTAAAACCTAGAATTGGTAATTTATAGTGCATTATATCCAGTGGAATAATTTCAGAATTACCAATATAAAAAGGCTGATCGTTAATAGTATGTATATCGATTTGTGGTAATCCAGGATAATGAACCTCAGCAAAGATATAGGAGAACTCACGCTTTAATGCATGTTGCACTCTTTCAGTTGCATAAATATCAATATTCTTTTTTAACAGATAATTGAAAGGACGGATATCGTCTAGTCCAGCTACATGGTCTTTATGCTCATGAGTATACAGTATGGCATCCAGATCTTGCACACCTGCCCGGAGCATCTGATATCTGAAGTCGGGACCACTGTCTATCACGATAGTCTTATCAGCAGTTTCTATCAAAATAGAAACCCTCAACCGTTTATCACGATAATCTGGTGACTGACAAACTGCACATTTGCAGGTAATAACAGGAATGCCCTGGGAAGTACCCGTTCCTAAAAATGTTACTTTCAAAATATTTCTGTTCCAAGCATGTATTTCAAACTTAGAAAAATTACCTTAAGTCTACAACCTCGACTCCAGGAAATTTCTTAGCATCGAATGTGAAAATAGATTCAGGCACCTTAGCATTGGCTACGAATGACTTCACATCATAAGTATACTTATTTCCATTCTTTTCGAATATAAGTGCACTCGCGATTTGCTTCGCTGCTTTATCAATCGTTAATCGTATTTTAAAATACGATTTATTAATATCAGTAGGTGTCAGATCAATAATCTGATAAACTTTAGTGCCTATTTTTTTATCCCCAGTATATAAATACTTAAACCCCTTTTCATAAATAGTGAATATTTTCGCAGGATTCAGCGCTTCATCGCTCGTATTAACATCAGTAACCTGAACTTCTTTTTCCTCCTTCAGATAAGTCCAGAGTGTTTTACCATCACTAATCATTTCCTGACCAGTCATACTAACCTTATATTTATTCGCATTGGCCTTTACATACAAAGTGCCTTGCTGAGTATCTTTGGAATTAGTTTGTTTACTTTCTATCAGTAAAGAAAAATCAGCCTTTACGATATTATAAGAGCGGTATTTTTTACTAACTTCATTTAATATAGTTTTTGCTTTCGCATCAGTTTGTGCATTTACAACAGGTACAAATCCAATGACTGTTACCAACAGCAACATAAATCTCTTCATCATCTTATCTTTTAATTTCATTTGTTGCCAAGTTCATTCAAGAACTGTTCCAAAGCATAATCATCAGGAATTAATACTTCCCTTGCCTTACTGCCTTCAAATGGTCCAACTACTCCCGCAGCTTCTAACTGATCAATAATACGACCGGCTCTGTTATAACCTAATTTCAATTTACGCTGAATTAGAGATGTTGAGCCTTGCTGATGCAATACAATTAAACGTGCAGCATCTTCGAACATAGAATCTCTGTCTGACGCATCAAAATCCATCTTTGCATTTTCTGCAGCCTCATCAATATATTCAGGCAATTGGTAAGCCTCAGGATAGCCTCTCTGATTTCCGATAAACTCTGAAATACGATCTACCTCTGGTGTATCTACAAAAGCACATTGCAACCTGATCAGGTCATTCCCAGTTGATAAAAGCATATCACCTCGACCAATCAGCTGATCTGCACCCCCACTATCAAGGATAGTTCTTGAGTCTATCTTCGACAATACCCTGAATGCTAACCTGGCTGGGAAGTTAGCTTTAATAGTACCTGTAATGATATTAACAGATGGGCGTTGAGTAGCTAGAACAAGGTGAATACCTACCGCACGGGCCAGCTGTGCTAAACGTGCAATTGGTTGCTCTACCTCTTTACCTGCAGTCATCATTAAATCAGCAAACTCATCCACAATCAAAACAATATAAGGCAAGAATCTATGTGAATTATTAGGGTTCAGCTTACGCTTGATAAATTTCTCATTGTACTCTTTTAAATTCCTTACTTGTGCATCTTTCAGCAGATCATAACGTTGATCCATCTCGATACACAATGATTGTAAAGTATTAATTACCTTTTTCGTGTCTGTAATAATAGCATCTGCCTCTCCGGGTAATTTAGCTAAGAAGTGGCGCTCAATTTTATTAAATAGTGTTAACTCTACTTTCTTCGGGTCAACCAATACAAATTTAAGCTGAGATGGGTGCTTTTTATAAAGTAAAGAGACCAGAATAGAGTTGATACCAACAGATTTACCTTGCCCCGTAGCTCCTGCAACCAGTAAGTGAGGCATTTTTGATAAATCACCAATAAAGACTTCATTGGAAATCGTTTTACCCATTGCAATAGGCAAATCCATAGTTGTTTGCTGGAATTTCTCAGTTGCAAGAATACTTCGCATTGAAACCATTTCCGGATGCATATTAGGCACTTCAATACCAATAGTTCCTTTACCAGGCATTGGGGCAATAATACGGATGCCTAATGCTGCCAGACTTAATGCAATATCATCTTCAAGGTTCTTGATTTTTGATATACGTACGCCCGGAGCAGGTATAATCTCGTAAAGGGTAACTGTTGGACCAATAGTTGCCTTGATCTTATCAATTTCGATATTGTAATGGTTAAGCGTCTCAACAATTTTATTCTTATTGGCTTCAAGTTCCTCTGAGTCTACTGAAATCTTATTAGAGCCATAATTTTCTAATAAATCCAAATGTGGATATACATAACTAGAGAGGTCTAAAGTTGGATCATAAGTACCGAACTGCTCTACCAATTCATCAGACTTCTTTTCTTCTTCGGTCTTTTCAATGGTTAATTGTGGTTCAACTTTTGGCGGGACAGTCTCAAACGGAGGACTAACTACCGCTGGAGGAGGAGTCATTACGTTTACAGCAGGTGTAAATTGAGGAATGATCTCTTCAACTTCCTTTTCTTCAAACCTGGATGGTGTGATCACTATATTCTGCTCACGTTTACGCTGATTACCTAACTTGTCATTGACTGTAAATTCTACTGGCTCTGATCTAACTTCATCTTCCAGTTCTACATTTTCCGGCACATCTGGTATCACACCAAAATCATCATTTCTTCCTTCTTTCTTTGTACGTGTTGGAATTTTAAAATCTATGTTGTAAGCAATGATCAATACGGTTAATGCTAAAAAAGCGATCAATCCACCTACTCCTGCTATCCCAATTTGTGCTACCAGTAACTTATTTGTCCAATAACCAAACTCCCCTTCTATATAATGAGGAGTGTTAGTAAAGAATGCATGTGCAAAGCCAAATGTCAGCGATAGAAACAATAAAAAGAACAAACTGTAACCTAATGTTTTTTCAATTGAAAAGATCTTCACCTTAAAAAGCAGTCGGTAACCAATTACAAAAAACACAAAAACGAATAGAAAAGAGGCCAATCCAAACCATTCATAAATAAATTGGTGTGATAGTAATGCGCCTATTTTACCAAGCCAGTTTTGTACTACCGGCGGAATGTTAACTTGCTGTAGTTCTTCGTAAGTTTTGAATAGATTATCCCATCCTCCATTAGCATCTATTACATAGCTATGGTCTTCCTGCCAGGTAAACAGATACGAGGTAAAAGCAATCAGGAAATAAAGGGATAAGATCAGGAATAAAAGTCCAATGATCTTAAATAGCCTCCCGTCCTGAAAATTCAGACGAGGCAAAATATCTATCCTTTCTTTGAATGGTCTGGGTTCAGTTGACCTAGAGCTTTTCTTGTCTCCTGTCTCATTTTTGAATGAATTTGATTTAAATTGATTTCCCCTTACCGACATCTTTATTGACTGATTTTAATAATTAACAAACTTAGATAAATTGCGTAAACATTTCATGAACTCAATTTAAAAAATTAAGCTCATTTGCCTATATTAAATTATTTACTCAATTTTAGCCGAAATTTAATAGTAGCGATGGCGGATCTTGAAACATTAATTGAAACAGGCAACAGACAGGATATTTTTGATTTTTTAACTCAAAATCCAGGTGAAGCCAGTAAAGACACCAGCCATGGCATTTCACCAATCTTATTGGCTTGTTATTTTAAAAAACCGCAGATTGCTGGATTAATAGCCAATTTCGCTAAACAAATCAATCTTTTTGAAGCTGCGGCATTAGGTAAATTAGAAGAAACAGACTTTCTTACCGAACGTAATCCAAATTCTGTAAATAGTTTTTCCAAAGATGGCTTTACCGCTCTTGGCTTAGCTGCTTATTTTAGCAATGAAGAAATAGTTAAGCTATTAATTTCAAGAGGTGCTAATGTAAATACACCAGCTCAAAACGGCTTCAATGTTTTTCCTATACACTCTGCAGTTGCTTCTGGAAATGTCAATATCACAAAAATGCTGATCAATGCCGGAGCTAATGTAAATGTAATGCAACAGGCAGGCTTCACTCCACTTCATGCAGCTGCACAATTGGGGAATATTGAATTGATCATCCTGTTACTTGAACATGATGCAGAAGTTGATGTAAGAATGGAAGGCGGCAAATTACCAGCAGATCTGGCCAAAGAAAAAGGCTTTAATGAAATTGCTGATATATTGAGTGTTTAATTAAACATCCCAAACCCATAGTCTAATCTTTTTTATATAATGCCTCACATCCAAAACAAGGGCTGCCAGTATATAAAATATAATGGGGAAACCCACAGCAAGAAAAGATGCATAAATAAAAAACAATCTGATTTTACTAATAGATATGTTTAACCGCTCGGCAAGATAGGTACATACACCAAAACTCCGCTTTTCAAAAAAGGTAACAATCTGCTGGAACATTTTATTTTTTTAAAATTTTCAAACCCAAAGTACAATTTAAACATTTTTTTTCATTGCAATAGTATTTATTTAATTGAAGCAGGGCTTGCGAAGTTAAAGCATTAGGAACATCAAAACCAGCACTATTGTATTGATTTACAATAACATTACATTCTGATGGAATCCTTTCTAAAAAATCAGATGCCCGATCCGACAATCCTGATTGATCTGTATATTTCCCATAGCAAAATAAAAACAGACAGACAGTATTGATGATGATATTATCAATACTTCCTTTACCTGGTTGAACAACAACCCGATTTGTTGTTTTATTAAAATGATAATGGGTTAGCCAATAATCATTTACAGGTAAGTCATTGAAAATGGCATGTAAATCTGAAAGTCTCTCCATCCTTAGCATTTTTGAGAACAGCTGACTTGACTTTACAATTAATGCAGCAAATTGTGCAATTCTAACAGTAGGGAAATTTTGAGGACGCATTCTCAAGAACTTCCATACAGCTGCATTCATCGGAACTAAACGATATTTCTTCTTTAAAAATAAATACTCCCTTTGTAGCTGCAATGGGTAACTTTCAAAAAACTCTTGTTCTAAAAAACCTGCCTGCCCAAATAAAAGTGCTTCTATTTGCAATGCATTATTCTTATGCTTAGAAAGAATATGAAGAGGCATTACAATTGCAAGTAATTCGAACGGAACAGCATTTACTTTGAAACCAAAATTTCTGGCAAGGAAACAATAAAACACCTGCTCCCAATCCCCACGATTGCTATTGAGTTTTTCAAATACTTCTTCCGCTTTCTGCTCAAAACGTTCAACAACAATTCTTGATAAGAAGGAATAAATATGAATTTGATCTAAAGAACCAATATGACGTTCGCAGGGAAAATAATTTGCATTTGCAATAAGCGCCTTGTAGTTGTCCAATATCCGATTTAAAAACAATCCTTCAAGTACAAGTACCGGAACCAAACTGCCGTCAGTACGATAAATGGGGCTATCATGCTCATAAACCACATGTAAAATAACAGCATCGTAAAAAGCATCATTCTGATGTCCGTGCAACAACCAGTCTGATGATTTAAGATGAATCTCTACATGGCCAACCCAGACCGTCTGATCTATAATCAACTTTGCATCACTAAAGTCAGGGCCAGCATGGGTGTTTAGAAACCCAGGATGTAATACTTGTAATTCTTCACCATCACTGCAAACAAGTTTCTTAGAGTTAAACAGCCTATATTTCCAAATAAAGTGTAAAAAGTCCTCGTTAAAATCCATTTATGTGAACTTAACCTAAAGGGACCATTTGCTCCACAAATTAAACTTGTTCTTTTTTACTTTTATAATTAGTGATGAAAACTCCTATGATAATAAGTATGGTAGCTATGAGAATATCTACAGTAATAACTTCATTTAAAATAAGCCAACCCAGGAATAATGCAATTACGGTATTGAAATAGTTAAGAATAGAGACTTCAGTAGCACTCACCTTTTTCAAAGCATAGTGATAACAGAAAAAAGCAATAACAGAACCAAAGATAGCCAGGTATGCTATAGCTAACATACTGTTCATACTCCAATCTGAAACATCAGTATCCTTAGAAAAAATCAGGGCCAGGATAAATTGAACTACAGCCGAAAAAGCAAACTGATAAAAGAGATCCAGGAATATGTTATCTGTCTTTTGATTATACTTTTTAATATAGATCGTACCAATTGTCCAACCAGATATGGCAAAGCACAGAAACGTGATTCCCGTTTTATAGTTGGGATCGAGCAGTTCACTTATCCCTTCTCTGAAAATAAATGCTACACCAAGAAATCCAATCAGAACACCTGCAAACCCCTTCAGGCTTGGTCTCTGTAATCCAAGAGCAACGCTAGCGATAAATACAAATAGCGGACTAAGTGAAGTTAGTAAGGAAGTTAAGCCACTTGGCACAGTTTGTTCTGCAACTGTAGTTAATCCATTGGCTCCAACAATCATAAGTGACGACAAGATCATCTGTCGTTTTGCATGTGCCCAGCCTTTCCATGTCAGCTCATTTTTTCTCAAAAGAATGATGAGCAAAATAACTGTTGCAATAGATTGTCTGAACGCTGCTACAAACCAGGGTGGTATAGTTTCTACTGCCACCCTTATGCCTAAATAGGTAGTACCCCATATTAAAGCTACACCAGTTAGTGCAAGAACCAGCTTTAAATCTATTTTTTTGGTCATACCAATTTTGCAGCCAGCAGAATCTGCTCCATTTCCTGTTGCAGTTTTAAAGCCTCTTCTCTAGCCTTTTCAGCAAAATCTTCCCCCTTACTGGCATAAATAATAGATCTGGCTGAGTTGATCAGCAAACCACACTCACTGTTTAATCCATACTGACAAACATCAGCCATGCTTCCACCTTGTGCACCAACACCTGGCACCAACAAAAAGTTATCTGGAGCTAATCTTCTTATATTTTCAAATTCTGCACCTCTGGTAGCGCCAACTACATACATCAACTGATCACTATTTGCCCATTGAGAAGAGATTCTAATTACTTCTTCATAAAGTTTACCTTCTGGTGTTTGATGAAGTTGAAAATCACTATGACCAGCATTTGATGTTAAAGCAAGTAAGATGACCCATTTATCCGCATAGTTTAAAAAAGGTCCAACCGAATCTTTACCCATATAAGGAGCAACAGTAATTGCATCGAAACTCATTCCCGATTTTTCCTGATTAAAAAAGGCATCAGCATACATAGCTGAGGTATTCCCTATATCACCTCTTTTCGCATCAGCAATTGTAAAAATATCTTGAGGGATGTATTCCCAGGTTTTAATTAAACTTTCCCATCCTTTCAATCCCATTGATTCAAAAAAAGCAGTGTTTGGCTTATAGGCTACACAAAGATCTTTAGTTGCATCTATGATCTGTTTATTGAACTCAAGTACGGGATTATCATATTTGAACAAGTGTTTTGGTAAATTTTCCAATACTGGATCAAGACCTACACATAGAAACGATTTCTTAATTTTAATTTGTTCAAATAGTTGTTTTTTATTCATCTGAGGCTAAATTACGGCTACAAAGATGTTAATTTTCAAGATGATTTCCGGCCATTTATAAAACTTTTCATCAAAATAATTACAAACAATTTCAAATTTTTCTTGGAGAATCAATTTCAAATACATACAATTGCAACATAATTCTCTAAAGTTCATCTGACCATTCCAGAAAATCTCATAAAATTTTGTTCTACAACGCCTTTTATAACTGCATTTTTTGCTTTGTTCAAATGGTCAATTTTGGTTGATATATATGAAGAATATAACTGATTATTCAACAATTGATAAATCCGATTTTAGTTTAATTATACAATTACCTTTTAAAATTTTCTCTACATCCATATAAATGTTTAATAAAACGGAATTAAATGAAAAACTCACGGCAGAATTGCGTGAGATAGCAAAAACTCAAGGCATTCTAAATGCGGATGAATTGCGTAAAGCTGAGCTTGTTGAAATTATTGCCCAAATAACAGAGCAACAAGCCGAGGCAGACCCCGCCCCTATAGCACCTCCCGTAAAAGCTACAAAAACTAAAGCGGTGAAAGAATCTACTCCAAAAATTACACCTGCTAAAGCCAGCCAGGCAAAAAAAGCGGCTGTTGCTGAAGTAGAGGCAAAAACTGATGTAGAAGTAGTACAAGAAATAACAGAACCAGTGCCAGCTGTAAAGGAACGTCATGTGAAAGCACAAGTTTCTACAGCCTTACCGACTGATGACGGTGAAAAAGATGCACAAGGGGATAAGCCTGCAAGAAAAAGAGCACGTATTTCTTCGAATCCAAAAGAAACGGAAGAAAAAATGCAAAGACCATTTAACAGGGCTTCGCTTTTTGAACCACAACCAAAGGGATTTGGAGACAGTAATAAATTTGCCGATGGCAACAAACAGGAATCATCTTATGAAGCACCTGTAGTAACTGAAGAGAAGGAAACTGCTGCTCCAGTAACGGATACACCTGCGGTTACTTCTCCGGAAGCAAAAACTGCTGCTCCAGGCAACAATGATCACAATAAAAAACAAAGACAACCAGACAACAGGCCTAAAAACCAAAATCAGAATAACAACGGTCCGCATAAACAAAACGAGAACAGTTATTCTAACCTTGATTTCGACAATACCATCACTAACGAGGGTGTTCTTGAAATTATGCCTGATGGATACGGTTTCTTAAGATCTGCCGACTACAACTATCTTTCATCTCCTGATGATATTTATGTTTCTCAGTCGCAGATTAAACTATTTGGATTAAAAACTGGTGATACCGTTAAAGGTAGTATCCGTCCGCCAAAAGAGGGAGAGAAATATTTCCCATTGGTTAGAGTAGAAACAATCAATGGCCGTATACCTGCCGATGTTAGGGACCGCGTACCATTCGATTACCTTACACCTTTGTTTCCTACTGAAAGATTAAATCTTTTTACAGAAACCAATAATTATTCTACACGTATCATCGACCTATTTACTCCTATCGGTAAAGGTCAGCGTGGTTTAATAGTTGCCCAACCTAAAACAGGTAAAACCAATTTGCTGAAAGAAGTTGCAAATGCTATTGCTAAAAACCACCCAGAGGTTTATCTGATCATTTTATTGATCGATGAGCGTCCGGAAGAGGTAACAGATATGGCCAGAAGTGTAAGAGCCGAAGTAATTGCTTCTACTTTTGATGAACCGGCTGAGCGACATGTTAAAATTGCAAACATCGTTCTTGAAAAAGCAAAACGACTTGTTGAATGTGGTCATGACGTAGTAATTCTATTAGATTCGATCACAAGATTAGCAAGAGCTTACAATACCACTGCTCCTGCTTCAGGAAAAATCCTATCGGGTGGTGTTGATGCTAATGCATTACACAAGCCTAAGCGTTTCTTTGGTGCAGCTCGTAACATTGAAAAAGGTGGTTCATTAACCATACTTGCAACTGCATTAACTGATACTGGTTCTAAAATGGATGAGGTAATCTTCGAAGAGTTTAAAGGTACTGGTAATATGGAGCTTCAGTTAGATCGTAAGTTATCTAACAAACGTATCTTCCCAGCTATTGATATCACGGCGTCAAGTACTCGTAGAGACGATCTGTTACACGACAGAGATACGTTACAACGCGTATGGATTTTACGTAATCACCTGGCCGACATGAATGCTCAGGAAGCTATGGAATTTGTTCAAGCACAAATAAAAGGCACTAAATCCAATGAAGAATTCTTGATTTCAATGAATAGCTAACGGATATAATATCTTAATGATTAAGGAGCAAGGAAACCAGGACCAGAAACACAGTCTTTGTTCTTTGCTCCTTTTTCTTTACCCCTTTCTCTTTATTCCTTTATCTTTGTTCCTTAATCTTTGCTCCTGAATTCATATGAAAAGACACATTCCTAATGCTATTACCTGCGCTAACTTATTTTCAGGTTGTATCGGTATCGTTTATGCCTTTAATGGCGACCTTGAAACCGCTGCTTATTTTGTATTGCTTTCTGGAATATTCGATTTCTTTGATGGTTTTGCAGCAAGATTGCTACATGTAAAATCTGATATTGGCAAAGAGTTGGATTCTTTAGCGGATGTAATCAGTTTTGGTTTTTTACCGGGTGTAGTGATGTTTCAACTGTTAAGTCAAAGTGACTTTTCTTCTCCCTACTTACCTTATTTTGGCTTTGTTATTACTGCGTTTTCTGCTTTAAGATTAGCTAAATTCAATATAGACACCAGACAAACTGAAGATTTCATAGGGCTAAACACACCGATGAATACATTGTTCATTGTGTCATTACCATTTATTCAGAAAGATTATCCTGAAATAATCGGTTCTGCACCTTTGCTGGTTGGACTAATTGTATTGGTAAGTTGGCTATTGGTAAGTGAGATAAAAATCTTCTCTCTTAAATTCAGTTCTACAAGCTGGGCACAGAACAAAATAAAGTACATTTTCCTTATTTTATCTGTATTGCTTGTTGCGGTATTAAAGTTTGCAGCTGTCCCCTTAATTCTGGTACTGTATATTGGTCTGTCAGTTCTTCACTTCCGACAACTTAAAGCATAGCTTAAAGCTGTTTTTCCAGGTCTAACTTTGCTTCATCAAGCTGTGCATACAGAATTTCTACGAATGAACTAATTTCCTGAAATGCTGTTGGCAATCCCTCAATGTTTTTAAGATCTCTGGCATTGTTTTCCATCATTTGCATATGATCTTTCGCATCTTCTCTGCCTACATAAGCAAATGTTGGCTTTATTTTATGAGCACAATTTGATACTCTTGGCCAATCCTGGTCCTCAATTGCCTTGCCCAGATCAGAGATGTATAATGGAGTCTGGATTTTAAACATATCTATCATCTCTATGATAAATTCAGCGCTGTCCCCAGACATATCCCTTAAATAAGAAAGATCTAATGGTTCGTTATTTTTTTCTACGTTTATCATCATAAACAAAAATACTGATTTTATACTTTTGATACCGACAAATTATCATTTAATCTTTCTAATATTTCTGATACCTTAAGCTGAAGCACTGGATGTACATAATTTGAGGCAATTTCTGCAAGGGGCTCCAATACAAACTTTCGATATTGCATCTGTGGATGTGGTATCTGTAAACGCTCTCCCATATCAACTACTTCATTACCATAAAATATCAAATCAATATCAATCAATCGTTCAGCCCATTTCTCATGTCTTACTCTACCTAGTTCTGATTCGATTTTCAAAGCTGTGTCCAATACTTCAACCGGGCTTAATCGGGTTGTTACTCCCACCGCAACATTTAAAAATGAAGGCTGATCTTCCTTTCCCCAGGCTGCTGTTTCATAAAAAGAAGAAGTCCCAAAAGCATGGCCAATACTTAGTTCTATCTGCTTTAAACCGGCATCTATCAATTCTTTTCGATTTCCTAAATTACTCCCCAGTAACAAATAAACATTTTCATTATCCAATTCCATATAAAGCCCAATTTAAAAAGTAAACTCATATCGTTTACTTATCTTTACAAAATAAATATTTACCTGGCACATGAGAGAATTTTTCAAGTATGTTTTTGCAACAGTTGTTGGAGTAGTCATTTCACTCGCTCTGTTTTTAGTATTTTTCATTGTACTTATTGTGGGTATTGTAAAATCCTCACTTAAGGAGAACAAGGTTAACGTTAGCAGCAACTCTGTTCTTTTTCTTAATCTGGATCAGACCATAACTGAGCGCACAACCGAAGATCCATTTTCAAAACTGCCGGTTGTTGGTTCTGAAGGAAACAAAAGTATAGGTTTTAATGATATAATACGTTCATTGCGTGAGGCTAAAACCGACGACAACATCAAATGTATATACCTTAGCGTTAGCTCTCCACAGGCAGGTTTTGCGACTATGCGCGAGATAAGGGATGCATTGCTCGACTTTAAAACCAGTAAAAAGAAAATAATAGCATATAGTGAAGTTTACACTCAAGGTGCTTATTACCTGGCTTCCGTTGCGGATAAAGTTTACTTAAACCCAGAAGGCGCCTTAGAATTTAAAGGTCTGAAATCTCAAACCATGTTTTTTAAAGGTGCGTTGGACAAATTAGGCATTGAAGCCCAAATCATCAGGGTTGGGAACTATAAAAGTGTTGTCGAACCATTCTTTACAGATAAAATGAGTGATAAAAATCGGGAGCAGGTAACAGCTTATCTGAATGGTCTATACGAAACTTATCTTGATGGAATATCAAAAAGCAGAAATATCAGTGCCCCTATCCTGCACCAGATTGCGGATGACTATAAGATCCAGCAGCCTCAAGATGCTCTTGCCTATAAAATGGTAGATGGTTTGAAATATAAAGATGAAATTATTGATGAACTGAAATCCTTAAGTGGAAAAGATAAAAAAAGAAACATATCTGCAGTCACCATTAATGAATACGCCAGAAATTTTTCGGATGACCAGGATAATTCTGCTAAAAACAAAGTTGCAGTAATTTATGCAAATGGTGACATCATTGGAGGTGAAGGTTCTGATCAGCAGATTGGTTCCGAACGGATTTCCAGAGCAGTTAGAAAGGCCCGCTTAGACAGCAGTGTAAAAGCCATTGTGCTAAGGGTAAATTCACCAGGAGGTAGTGCATTAGCTTCTGATGTGATCTGGAGAGAAATCGTACTGACCAAGAAAGTTAAGCCTGTAATTGCTTCATTTGGTGACGTAGCTGCTTCTGGCGGCTATTATATTGCTTGTGCAGCCGATTCAATTTTTGTACAGCCCAATACCATAACCGGATCTATTGGTGTATTTGGTGTGATTCCAAACTTACAGAAATTATATAACGAAAAGCTAGGTATTACTTTCGATGGTGTTAAAACAGGAAAGTACGCAGATATAATGAGCACAGACCGCCCTATGACTGCTGGCGAGCGTTTGATTATTCAAAATGACGTGAACCGTGTGTATGATAGCTTCATTACACGTGTAGCTGATGGACGTAAAAAAACAAAAGCTTATGTTGACAGCGTTGGAGGTGGAAGAGTATGGGTTGGTACTGATGCCGTTAAAATTGGTCTGGCCGACAGAACTGGCAACTTTAACCAAGCCATCGTTGCTGCTGCTAAAAAAGCAAAAATAAAAGATTATAGTGTGGTAGAATATCCTGAAATGCTGGATCCATTTAAATCATTAATGGAAAGCACTACAGATAAAATTAAGATGTATTACGCTAAGCAGGAACTTGGTGCTAATTATACCATTTATCAACAAATAAAATCAGCAATATCAAGATCTGGGATTCAAACCAGAATGCCGTTTGAGATTAAAATACAATAATAAAAAAATTTTCTTAATGGAAAATAAGACGATCGCCCGTACTTTACGCTTACTTTCTCAATTGATGGAACTCCACAATGAGAACCCTTTTAAAATTAAATCAGTAGCAAATGCTGCTTTTAAAGTTGATAAATTACCTTTTGCTATTAAAGATAAAAACCTTGAAGAAATAGGCCAGATTGATGGTTTAGGTAAAAGTATTTCTGCAAAAGTATGGGAACTGTTGGAAACAGGATCCATGGTTGAACTGGATACCATACTTACTCAAACACCGGAAGGCATAGTTGAAATGCTGGGCATAAAAGGAATCGGACCAAAAAAGATTGTTGTAATATGGAAAGATCTTGGCATAGAAAATATAGGGGAACTTTACTATGCCTGTAATGAAAACAGGCTGATTGAAGCTAAAGGATTTGGACTAAAAACTCAGGAGGAAATCAGGAAGATCATTGAATTTAAAATGGCTGCACAGGGTAAATTCCTATATGCTCAAACGGAAGGCCCTGTAAACAAACTCTACTCTGAACTTGCTGTATGGTTAAATACGATTAGCGGTGATCCTTTGTTAAGCATTGGAGGAGATTACCGTCGCTGCTTAGAGATTATTGAAGAAATAGAACTGATTATTGGTGCAGATAGTCCTGAAGAGTTGCAAGCCAGAATTGTTGATTTTAAATCGATCAATTTTGAACCTCAATCTGAAAACATTTACCTGGCCCATAGTGAATCTGGATTAAAGATAAAACTGCAAGTTGTATCTAAGAGTGATTTTTACCTCAGTTGGTTTAAACTTACTGGAAATGAAAAGCATGTTAACGACGTTTTGGCACTTGCTGGTTCTGGTCCTTTCAGCTCTGAACATGAAATCTATCAAAAAGCAGGATTGGCCTTTATTGAGCCTGAATTAAGAGAAGGGTTAAATGAAATTGAGCTTGCTAAAGAAAACAAACTTCCTCAATTAATAACGTATAGTGATTTAAAGGGTTCTTTACATAACCACTCTACCTGGAGCGACGGTGTTCATACACTGGAAGAAATGGCACTTTTCTGTAAAGAAAATCTACAGCTGGAATATCTGGGTATGTGCGACCACTCTAAATCTGCCTTTTATGCAAATGGATTAAATGAACAACGTATTTATGCTCAACATCAGGAAATAGATGCTTTAAATGCTAAGCTTGCCCCTTTCCGGATCTTCAAAGGCATTGAAAGTGATATTTTATATGATGGATCATTAGATTATAGTGATGACATTCTTAAAACGTTCGACTTTGTAGTTGCTTCGGTCCATAGCATTTTGAGAATGGATGAAGAGAAAGCTACTTCCAGAATCATTACAGCAATTGAAAACCCTTATACAACCATTCTTGGACACCCTACTGGTCGACTATTATTGAGCAGAAAAGGTTACCCTATTGATTACAAAAAAGTTATTGACGCTTGTGCTGCCAATAATGTTGTTATAGAAATTAATGCAAACCCATTGAGGCTTGATCTTGACTGGCGCTGGCATCGTTATGCATTAGAAAAGGGAGTGTTGCTCTCTATAAATCCTGATGCGCACAGAAAGGAAGGATTCCATGATATGCATTACGGAGTACTAATTGGAAGAAAGGGCGGTTTAACCCCAAAGCAATGCTTAAATAGTTATTCTTTAAATGAGATTACTGCCTTGTTTGAAAGCAGAATCAAGAATATTTAATCATTATAAAAGCCATTATGCTTACCTTTGACTTTAATAATTGAGCATGTTAACAGAAAAACTATATCAAGCCCATCATAATAACCCTACTCCAAATATATTAGTTATAGGCGATCTGATGCTGGACCACTATCTATTTGGTTCTGCAACAAGACTATCTCCCGAAGCCCCGGTTCCAATTGTAAAAGCAAACAGAGAATCTAAAATTATTGGTGGCGCAGCAAATGTTGCCAGCAACCTGATTGATTTAGGAGCGAAGGTCTATCTTGGTGGTGTGGTAGGTAACGATGAGTTTGCAGATGATGTAAAGCAACTTTTAGAAGCTAAAGGAATAAATAGTCAGCTCATCATAAATGATGAAAGTAGGGTAACCACTGTAAAAACGCGTGTTATTGTAGGAAATCATCAAATTGTCAGGATCGACAAAGAAGATTCACATAACATCTCTGCTGAACTGGAATCTTCTTTATTTGCCTTTCTAAGTCCTTATATCCAAAAAGCGGACATAGTTGTCATCTCGGATTACAACAAGGGCTTAATCACACCCAGCCTATCTTTAAGAATCATCAAGTTTTGCCAGAGTATCGGAAAGAAAATATTAGTAGACCCTAAAGGATTGGATTACAGCAAATATGAAGGTGCTTTTCTGATTAAACCTAATAGGAAAGAATTAGCAGAGGCGGCTAAATCGGAGAGCATCAGTACCAATGAGGATTTAGTTAAAGCAGCTCATGTAATTTTAGAGGCGACCAAAGCTTCATACTTAATTGTAACGCTTTCTGAAGCCGGGATTGCTATCATCACAAAAGACGATTATAAAATTTTACCTGTTGCAGCTACTGAAGTTTACGATGTAACAGGTGCCGGAGATACGGTAATTGCAACCCTTGCTTATTGTCTTGCTTTAGGCTTTGATATGGAAGAATCAGCAACAATTGCAAATCATGCAGCATCAATTGTTATTAAACATATTGGTAGTGCAACAACAAACATAGAGGAAATCATTGCATCTTTAAAAAACGATTAATATTCATGGTATTAGACGAACTAAATCATCATAGATTAACCATTGAAAAAGTGATTTCAAGCCTTGTACCTCAAATTGAACAAGGTTGTACCATGATTACGGAAACAATATTATCTGGGGGAAAAGTTTTAATAGCAGGAAATGGAGGAAGTGCAGCCGATGCGCAACATATTGCTGCTGAATTAACAGGAAGATTTGTAAAAGAGCGTAAAGCACTACCTGCAATTGCACTTACAGTTGATACTTCGGCATTGACGGCTATTAGTAATGATTATGGTTATGAAAGAGTATTTCAACGTCAAATCGAGGCTTATGCCCGCCCTTCGGATCTATTCATCGCCATATCAACCAGTGGAAACAGCGCCAACATTTTAAGTGCTCTAAAGACTGCAAAAGAAATGGGTTGTAAAACTCTTGGATTGTCTGGCCGGGATGGTGGACAGATGAATGAACTTTGCGATTTAAACATTGTAATCCCTGAAGATAATACAGCCAGAATCCAGGAAATGCATATTCTTATTGGTCACATTCTTTGTACTTCAGTAGACAATCTGTATTAATCATGAGCAGAAATATAAAACAGGCTTTAAATTATAAAATCTTTACTAAAGATGATCTTGTTGCTCAAGCCAAAACCTGGAAAGCCGAAGGAAAAAAGATTGTTTTTACTAATGGCTGTTTTGATATTGTTCACCCCGGGCATATCGCTTATCTTGGAGATGCTGCTGATTTAGGAGACATTTTAATTATTGGTTTAAATACAGATCAATCTGTGTGTAAACTAAAAGGTGAAAACAGACCTATAAACGATGAATTTAGTCGCACACAACTCATAGCTTCTATGTTCTTTGTGGATGCAGTTGTACTTTTTAGTGAAGATACTCCACTTAATCTGATCACAGCTCTTGAACCTGATGTTCTGGTTAAGGGTGGTGATTATAATTTAGACAGTATTGTTGGTGCAAAAGAGACCTTAGCTAAAGGTGGTGAAGTTAAAGTGCTTACATTTTTACCAGGCTACTCGTCGACCAGCATCATAGATAGAATTAAAAATACTTAAGAAAGATTGAGCTTTTGGAAACTCCTAAAAAAATCCTGGTTATAAGATTCAGCTCTATGGGCGATATTATTTACACTACTCCTGTAGTGCGATGCCTGAAAGAACAATTACCAGATAGCGAAATCCATTTTCTTACCAAACCTGCTTTTAAATACATTTATCAGAATAATCCTTATTTAACAGCTTTACATACACTTAAGCCGACATTATCGGAAACTATTGCTGACATCAAATCTGAAAAATTCGATTTAATTATTGATCTCCATAATAATCTACGTACTTCCATTATTAAACTGGCAACAGGGATACCCTCTTCTAC
This sequence comes from Pedobacter sp., assembly GCF_041645105.1. GTDB lineage: Bacteria > Bacteroidota > Bacteroidia > Sphingobacteriales > Sphingobacteriaceae > Pedobacter. The sequence continues at coordinate 52,410 of NZ_JBAZQQ010000005.1, read as the reverse complement.
TTACAAAAAAGATAGAATTAGCAAATGGCTGGCTTTAAAATTCAAATGGAACCGCTTTATTTCGAAAGAGCACCTGGTAGACAGGTATCTGGAAACCGTAAAGTTTCTTGGAGTAGAAAATGACAACAAGCCTATTGATTATTATATATCCAAATCTTACGAATTATCAGCGTTTTTACCGGAAAAACATCAGCAAAAATTTGTTGCATTTGTTATAGGTGCGACTCATTTTACCAAGAGACTACCAAATGATAAGATTATTGAAATATGTAAAGGAATAGAACTTCCAATTGTTTTACTTGGTGGAAATGACGTAAAAGAAAATGCCCTGATTATTCAACAAGCGATAGGCAACAAAGTATTTAATACATGTGGTACTACAAACCTTGATCAATCTGTTTTCCTGGTATCCAAGGCACATAAGGTGATTGGTTTTGATACTGGTCTCACACATATTTCTGAAGCATTTGACAGACCTTTAGCCTCTATCTGGGGCGGAACAACTCCTGATCTGCTAGGTGTACATCCCTATAAAATCTCTGAGTCATTAATTGTTGGGGAAGATCTTTCATGCAGACCATGCTCAAAATTTGGCCTGGAAAAATGTCCATTAGGTCATTTTAATTGCATGAAAAACATTAAACCTGAAATAGTTGTTAGTTTTATAAACTCTTAATCTACTCGCCCATATGAAGCAGCTATTATTGGTTAGACACGGTAAATCTGAATGGGGAAATGCTCACCTTAAAGACTTCGACAGGCCATTAAATCCCAGGGGACATAGAAATGCACCTGAAATGGCAGCCAGATTACTTCAAAAGGATCTGGTTCCGCAGCTGGTTGTTAGCAGCCCTGCATTAAGAGCTATTACCACTGCTCAGCACTTTGTACAAGCATGGAAGAAGTCGGCCGGACAAATAGAACAGAAACCCTCAATTTATGAAGCTAATGTAACTGCACTATTGAAAGTGATCAACAGCTTTAACAATGATTTCAATTACATCGCCATGTTTGGACATAACCCGGGTTTTACGGATCTGGCTAATTACCTAAGCGATGCAGATATATACAATATCCCTACCTGCGGCACAGTATTGATAGAATTTGACATTGACGATTGGGCACTGGTAAGCCACCATATTGGCAGGCTCATCCAGTTTGATTATCCTAAAAGTCTGAGAGACGATTAGAATTGCAGATGTTTAACGGTAAGCCCGTTATTGATCAACTGTTTCAATGAATCAATTCCTATTTTAAGATGCGTTTCTACGTATTTAGAAGTTATATTACTATCACTTTCCGTAGTTTTTACACCCTCTGGAATCATCGGTTGATCCGATACCAACAATAAGGCTCCAGTTGGAATTTTATTAGCAAATCCAGTAGTGAAGATAGTTGCGGTCTCCATATCTACAGCCATTGCTCTTAAAGTTTTAAGATACTTTTTAAAGGTTTTATCATGTTCCCATACCCTGCGATTGGTAGTATAGCACGTACCAGTCCAGTAATCCCTCGAATGATCACGTATAGTTGTTGAAATAGCTTTCTGCAAAGCAAAGGCAGGCAAGGCAGGCACTTCTGCTGGCAAATAGTCGTTAGACGTCCCCTCACCTCTTATTGCTGCTATTGGCAGAATGAGGTCACCTAATTGGTTTTTTTTCTTTAAACCACCGCATTTACCTAAGAACAGCACGGCTTTCGGATGGATTGCTGTAAGTAGGTCCATCATCGTTGCAGCGAGTGGACTTCCCATTCCAAAATTGATAATGGTAATACCATTAGCCGTTACACTTTGCATAGGTTTATCAATCCCCATAATAGGCGCATTATCATGCAACTCCGAAAACATCTGTACATACTTACTAAAATTCGTAAGCAATATGTATTGTCCAAATTCCTCAAGAGGTCTTCCTGTATATCTAGGCAACCAGTTCTTTACTATTTCTTCTTTTGATTTCAGCCCTTTTTTGATCGGAGTTTCTACCTCCTTTACCTTTTTTGCTTTTCCAGAAGCTTGTTCCTCTTTTTTTACATCTTTTTCTTCGTTCATATTCATCCTTTCTAAATAACAATATAAAAAAAAATCCCCGGTAAACCGGGGACTTTATATCTTAAGCAGCTTTTAACTTTTTAAAATCTGCCTTTTCGAATTTCTGCACGGCATAATCGAGCGTGACATTCAAATCCTTAACACTTGTATCGGATGGGATTTCGAACATCGCATCCAACATAATAGCTTCACAAATAGACCTAAGTCCCCTTGCCCCTAGTTTATACTCCATAGCTTTATCCACTATAAAATCTAAAACCTCATGATCAAATGTAAGCTGCACATTTTCCAACTCAAATAGCTTTTGATACTGACGTACCAAAGAGTTCTTTGGCTCTGTTAATATATTGCGTAAAGCTTGCTTATCTAATGGATTAAGGTGTGTTAAAACAGGTATACGACCAATTAACTCAGGTATTAAACCAAATGATTTTAAATCCTGAGGGGTAATATATTTGTATAAGTTTTTAAGATCAAGTTCTTCTTCATCTTTTTTCACTTTATAACCAACAGCCTGTGTACGTAATCTATTCGCTATTTTACGTTCAATCCCATCAAATGCACCACCGCAAATAAATAGGATATTATTGGTATTTACAGGAATCATTTTCTGATCAGGATGCTTACGTCCGCCCTGAGGTGGAACATTTACAACAGTTCCTTCTAAAATCTTTAATAAAGCTTGTTGTACACCTTCTCCTGAAACATCACGGGTGATAGACGGGTTATCACTTTTCCGTGCAACTTTATCTACCTCATCAATATATACAATTCCCCTTTCAGCAGAAGTCACATCATAATCAGCCGCCTGCAGTAAACGCGTAAGAATACTTTCCACATCCTCACCTACGTAACCAGCTTCAGTCAATACTGTTGCATCGCAAATACAAAAAGGAACATGCAATATTTTCGCTATTGTTTTTGCCAATAGCGTTTTACCTGTACCTGTTTCACCTACAAGCATGATGTTAGATTTTTCAATCTCAACTTCATCTCCTTTATCCACCTTCTGGCTTAATCGCTTATAGTGATTGTAAACCGCCACAGAAAGTACTTTTTTCGCATCATCCTGACCAATAACATACTGATCAATATGTGCTTTAATTTCCTGTGGTTTTAATAAGGTAATCGAAGTATCTAAAGGTTTCGATTTTTTAGTCCCCAATTCCTGCACTAGCAGCTGATTGGCCTGGGCTACACATTTATCACAGATAAATGCATCCAGTCCTTCAATAAGCATTAATGTATCCTGCTTACCTGAACCACAAAATGAGCAACGGGATTCTTTACTTTGTTTTGCCATCTTTTAGTCTTTCTTGCTAGCACCTAGCACTTCATCAATCATTCCAAAGCTTTTCGCTTCGTCAGCTTTCATCCAGTAATCACGGTCTGAAGCCTTTTCCACCCACTCATAGCTTTGTCCGGAATGATTTGAAATAATATCATACAATTCCTTTTTCAGTTTAAGCATCTCTCTCAAGTTGATCTCCATATCAGAAGCTACACCTTGTGCACCACCAGAAGGCTGGTGAATCATTACACGAGAGTGAGGCAAAGCAGCACGTTTGCCTTTTGCACCAGCACATAATAATACAGCGCCCATAGAGGCCGCCATACCAGTACAAATAGTTGCTACATCTGGACTAATATATTGCATGGTATCATAAATACCTAAACCTGCATATACAGAGCCACCTGGTGAATTTATATAAATTTGAATGTCCCTATTGTTATCTGTTGATTGTAAGAACAACAACTGAGCCTGAATGATGTTGGCATTTCCATCATAAATTGCATCTCCTAAAAAGATAATGCGATCCATCATCAAACGGGAGAACACATCCATTTGCGCAACATTAAGCTGACGCTCCTCAATGATGTACGGAGTCATGCTCTTTGGAGAATTGTTTGTAGCACCTATAAAACGGTCAACATTTAAACCATTAATGCGGTGATGTTTAACTGCGTATTTTCTAAACTCGTCTTTATCTATCTTCATGATTTCTAATTGTTATCTTTTGTACTACATCAATAGTAATAAAACTAAATTGGTAATTTATTGTGGAAATGTAAAATTCTAGTTTCCCTTTTATATAAATAAGGCGGCCTTCTAAAAAAGCCGCCTTATTCTTATTTTATATAAAAGTAATTTATTGCTGTAATAAAGCAAGGATTATTTTAACTCAATAAACTTGTTATATGCAATCTCTTTTTCATCCAAAGTAGCTACTGATTGAATGTAATCAAATACTTTCATCGCTTTTACTTCGTCAAAAATACGGTTAGCATTGTCTTTTTCTTTTAAGAAAGTAGCTGTATACTGTGCCAATTGATCTTCTGGCATTGGGCTTGGGCTATACATTCTGAATTGAGCATCTAGACGTTGTTTTGCAGTCTGGAAAACATCTTCATATTTAATTTCGATGTTATTGTCTTTAATCAATTTGTTCTCGATCAAAGTCCATTTCAGATTTTTAGCAAAATCATCATAACCTTCAGCCAATTCTTCATCAGTTAATTTCTCGTTTGTAGCTTTTAACCACTTACGTAAAAACTCATCTGGCAATTCGATTTTTACACTTTCGATCAGTTTAGTGTAGATATCGTTTTGTAATTTACGATCACCATCCTGTTGGAACATGCTTTCTACCTCTTCAGTGATTTTAGCAGTAAAACCAGCTTCGTCAGTTACTACACCTGCACCAAATAATTTATCAAAGAATTCCTGATTTAAATCAGACTCCTCTAAACGATTTACATTTTTAATCGTTACCTGGAATTTAGACTGTAAATCTTTAGCATCTTCTTCGCTGATGTTTAATAATTTGGCGATAATCACCTCATTTTTATCAAAAGCTTTTTGTACATCAAGTTCTACAACATCATCTTTTTTAAGACCTAATAAAGATTTTAAAATCTTTTTATCAGTAACCTGATCTAAACGGATAGAACCAGTTTGAGTAATTCCACCTTCAAATACTGAACCGTCTCCAGCAAGTTGTACCAATTCTGCATAAAGAACATCTTCTTCAGCCGAAACTTCAGGGTTTGTCATTTTGCCATAGCTTCTACGGATATTTTTGATACGTGCAGCAAGTGTTTCTGCATCAGCTTTAACGATGTATTTTGTAAATTTATCTTTAGCAGTGATGCTAACATCAATAGCTGGAGCAAGACCTAATTCATAATCAAACTCAAACTCATCAGTATAATCCCATTTGAATTCTTTTGAGTCGTCCATTACAGGAAGTGGCTGACCAAGGATTTCTACTTTATTATCAGTAAGGTGTTTATTTAGTGTTTCACTTAATAAATTATTGATCTCTTCAACCAGGATACTTCTGCCATACATCTTTTTGATGTGAGCTGCAGGAACCATTCCTTTACGGAAGCCCGGAAGGGTAGCTTTTTTAGCTTGTTCTTTTATAGATTTATCAACCTTTTCAGTATAATCTTCAGGCGCAATCTTAATTTTTACAATCGCGTTTAAATCGTTAATTTTTTCCTGTGTAATGTTCATCTTTCTGAATCAATAATTATTAATTTCTTTATATAAAAAATCCCCCGTGTTGCGGAGGAAGTTTACTGCGGAAGAATTGAATCCAACCCACCGCTCAAATTTCCCAATTCGAGGCCGCAAATATATGCTTTTTTGTTGATTTCAAAGCCTCTAAATTAAAATATTATGTCGTTTAAATGTCTGAACTTAGGCTTCCGGAATAGTTAAAAACAAGTATAATTTGGTTTATATCTAAACTATGCTTTTTAGATATAAACCAAAAAAGCAGCCTTTTGGGCTGCTTTTGATCTTGGTGCGGAAGAAGGGACTCGAACCCCCACGCCGTGAAGCGCCAGATCCTAAGTCTGGTGCGGCTACCAATTACGCCACTTCCGCATATGTTGGTTGTATTGAGGACTGCAAAGATAGATATTGTTCTGAAAAGTCAAAAGAGTTTTTGAATTATTTTAACACCTTTTAGTTAACATACTGGTTTTCAGTAAAAATATTTTTATTTAAATTCTTTTTCTCCAACTAAACAATATAATTCATCAGTTATATTCGGTTTAAACCATATAATCCAATAAAAACAATAAAAGGCCAATGTAAATACTCAATTACAAAAATTAATCACAAGGTCACCTGTTTTTTATTTTTTGTTAATTTTTTACTTTTGCTTCTATGAACCCTACAACCAAATTAACTCATCATCGAGAATTGTTCAAAAACTACAATAAGAATGAAATTGATTCTTTATTGTGGGATATGTATAAAGGCTGGTTTTTATACAGCGCTACAGAAATAGATAGCGATAAGCAGATAGATATGCTATTGTTCTATGATGAAGTTAAAAATCTTTTACTGGAATACTTTTCTCCCACAAACACATAACCTTACAATAGTTCCTTTTGGAACTGAAACAAGTATTGTACAGCCTTAACTAACCTACTTCCATACCAGGAGAACATCTCTCCATCCACTAACATTACCTTGGCTCCTGGTACTGCCTTTTTTATTTCTTCCGTATGCTTTTCCTTAAAAGGGTAAGGCTCGGAAGAGAGAAAAATAAGATCAGGTTTTAATTCATTCAGTTTACTAAGATCAACCTCAGGATAACGGCTTTGAGTGATCACATTTCTCAACCCATTAATGGTTAAAATATCATCGATAAAAGTATCCTTACCTGCTAACATATAAGGCTCCCTCCATATTAAATAAGCAACTCTCTTATCAATCCCCTGTTGCAATGCTAATGCTTGAAGATCTGTAAAACCTGCATTTATCAAAAAGTTTAAATATGAAGCTTCAGGTTGTCTGTCTACCAACTCTCCTATCTGAGTAATGGTATGTTTAGCATCAGTAAGTGTATAAATATCGCTCATCCAAACCGGAAACTCTGTCATTAATTCCTCGATCTGCGCTTGCTCATTCTCCTCTTTATTCCCAATAATCAGATCAGGTTTTAAGCTTCTGATCTGATCAATGTTTAATTTCTTAGTCCCCCCTATCTTCGTACGCTCAGCAAACTTTTTAATGGGATGAATACAAAACTTGGTGATACCAATGACCTCTGTATCCAATCCCAGGTCAAATAAAAGTTCGGTCTGCGAAGGAACTAAAGACACAATTCTTTTAGGAGGGTAGTTAAAACTTATGGATCTATTCAACTGATCAGTAAAAGTCCGAATCATGATACAAATATATTGCTAGTTAAGATTCTAACAACCCTTTTTAAACTGTTCTTTATCAACAACGCCATCAAGAAGATGCAGAGTTCTATTGCCATAAGCAGCATTTACTCCCGAATGAGTAACTTGTATAATGGTAATCCCTTCCTCTTCGTTAAGTTTTTTAAATAGATCCATAATTTGTAACGATTGGGCCGACTGTAGATTTCCTGTAGGCTCATCAGCCAAAATAATAGATGGCCTAACGGCTAAAGCTCTTGCAATACCTACCAATTGCTGTTCTCCACCAGATAACTGACTAGGAAAAAAATCTCTTTTTGCGCCTATATGAAATCGTTCTAGCAAGTCCTCAACCCTGCTCTTACGTTCAGCTGAAGGAACTTTTTTATAAATCAATGAGGCTTCAATATTTTCCTTAACCGTCATCTCATCTATTAAATGGTATGCCTGAAATACAAAACCAATATAATTTCGATATACTTCTATTCGCTTACGTTCACTAAGCGAAAACATATCCTGCCCCATAAATTCATATGAACCATAAGTTGGTTCCTCTAACATCCCCATAATACTCAACAAAGTTGACTTTCCAGCACCAGACGGCCCCATTATGGAAACAAACTCACCTGCATTTATACTTGCAGATACATGACGAAGGACATAATTCTTCCCTCCTTTGTTTAAATAAAATTTTTCAATACCCTGTAGGTCGATCATCACTTATAATTTATTAATAACTACTCATACTTTAACGCATCGATAGGATTTGCTTTTGCCGCTTTATAGGCCTGAATACTTACTGTTAATAAAGCAATTAGAAATGTTCCCACTATTGCCAGAACTATAACCGAAAGGGAAATATCAGTTCTAAACTCAAAATTTGTCAGCCATATATTCATAAGATAATAAGCTACCGGCACACCTATTATAACTGCCACCAAAATCATTTTCATGAATGACACAGACAATAACTTCATGATATGTACAACAGAAGCACCAAGAACCCTACGAACACCGAATTCCTTAACCCGCTGATCTGCACTATAAGCCGTTAGTCCAAAGAGCCCTAAACAAGATATAAATATGGCTAAGCCACCAAACAAGTTCGATAATATCCCAAGAACTCTTTCTCGTTGAAGCTTTTTAACATATAGATCATTCACAAAATTTAATTCGACAGGATATGCAGGATTTATTTCTTTCGTTATTTTGGTGATCAGCTCGATATTTTTAGTCAGGCTATTATTCGGATTAAGACGCATCGTAATATTTCCACGCCAATCTGGATTAAAAGCAACCACTAATGGTCCTTCAGCAAAATATGGCGAGCCTAAAATAAAGTCCTTAAACACGCCAACAACTGTAAAATCGTTACCATGATATTTCACTCTCGTACCAACAGGATCTTTAAGCCCCATTACTTTCACAGCAGCAGTACTTAATAATAACCCCGCTGTATCCGAAGCAAAAGATTTGGAAAAATCACGTCCTGCTATCAATTCTATACCGTTTGTTTCTAGAAAATCATAAGTAGTGGCAATTTGATTGAAACTAATATCTTTATCCATTTCAGACATTCCCGGCCATATAAACCCCCAAAAATTAGAACTTACATTAGATAGAGTTCCAGATGACTGACAAATTGCGGTAACCGCACCTGTCTTTAACAATTCCGTTTTAAAAACGTCAAACTTTCTACTTAATTCACCCTCCTGTTGCATTTCTACCAGTAGGTTAATATCATAGCCAACAGGTCTGTCTTTTATAAATTGAATTTGCCTGTAAATAACCAGCGTACCGATAATCAAGATAATAGCAAAGCTAAACTGGCAAATAACAAGTACCTGTCTTAAACTTACAGGGATTCTATTCGTTCTTATTACTTTCCTCTTTAATGTTTGAATAGGTTCAAATGAAGAGAGATATGATGCAGGATAACTACCAGACAACAATCCAGTCATCAAAATCACACCTAAAATTCCAAACCAATAGCTGCTGTTGTAATAATTTATACTCAATTTTATATTAAGTAACTGGTTAAATGTGGGCAGCAAAATTTCAACCAACACTACAGCAAACAAAACACTTATAAAAGTTAGTAGAAGAGACTCGATCAGGAATTGGGAAATTAAAGAAGACCTGCTTGCACCAATTGTCTTTTTTATTCCTACTTCTTTAGCTCGTCTTTCAGACTTAGCTGTTGCCATGTTCATAAAATTAATACATGCAATAAGAAGAATCCCGAAAGCTAAGCCTACAAACAGATAAATACGATCAATATTTCCGCCAACGCTTTTGCCGTTTACAAACTTTCCATACAGCTGCCTATCTGACAATTTGAATATAAAAACCTCGTTTTCAGAACCCTTATCATTCCTTTTTATGACATCTTTCAGCTTTGAATTAATTAGGTTAACATCTGCTTTCTCATCTAACCGGATCAAGGTCTTCCAATTATAATTACCCCATTGAGGTTTCTTTACCCAACTAAAAAGCTCTTCATACAAGGTCCATGGCATCAAAAAATCAAAAGTATTTGAACTATTATCCGATAAATCTTTGATGATACCTGTCACTTTTAAATCAACTTTATTATTAAATAGCACAGATCTATTAAGCGCGTCGCCATCTTTAAACAACAGCTTTGCCATACTTTGCGTAAGCACTACAGATTTTGGTGTATTTAAAGCCGTGTTTGCGTTCCCTTCAATAAATTCATAATTGTAAATCTTCAGCATGTCAGGATCAGCAAAAATAGCTTCCTTTTTAAAACTGTTTTCCTCATTTGAAATTAAAGCCTCCCCGACATTACAGATCAAACTAATTGCCTCAATATTTGGGATCTCCTGCTTTATAACTCTTGAAATAATATTGCTTGTCTGATCTGAAGTCCCCTGAATATTACCATTTGAATCTTTAAAATTGGTCATCACAGCATATACATGCTCTGATCCTTTGAATTGTTTATCGAAACTCCATTCATAAGACACATATAGCATCAATAAAAGGAAGGAAGCTAGCCCTATAGCTAAGCCAATAACATTGATTATTGACGAGGTTTTATATCTCCAAAGATTCCTCAGCGCAATTTTAAGATTGAGTTTGAACATGTCTTCTTATTTATAGGTTATTCATATTTTAAGGCATCAACAGGATTAGCTTTTGCCACTTTTATAGATTGTATGCTCACCGTGATCACAGCAATAAGTACCGAAAGTCCGATCGCAATAAGGAAAGGGAAAATCGAAATAGAAATTCTGTATTCGTAAGCAGAAAGCCATTTACTACTGATAATATAAGCCAAAGGAAAAGCAATTACATTTGCTATAACAACCAGTCTAATAAAGTCTTTATTTAAAAGGGTAAGGATATTTGTTGTACTTGCGCCCAATACCTTACGGATACTGATCTCCTTTTTACGCTGCTCTGCCATAAAAAGTGCTAGACCTAACAACCCTAAGCAAGAAATGAAGATTGCAAAGCCACCAAACCAATTAGAAAGTGTACCCAACAGCTTTTCATTCTTAAACTTTGCCTCGAAAGACTCATCCACAAATTTTCTGCTAACTGGATAATTCGGTTCCATTTGCTTAACCAGCTGGTCTATTTTTTCAAGCGAAGAACCTATATTTCTATCCTGATTCAATCTCACGATCATTACCGCAGCACCATCTATATAACTTGGATAAAAAAACATTGGTGCTACCCTTTGATAGGCACTTTCTACTACAAAATCCTTAACAACACCTACATTTGTTACTCTTTTATCTCCCCAATATATTACTGCACCTATCGGGTTTTTAAGTCGCATCATCCTCACAGCGGCTTCATTTAGCATGATATTAGTACTATCATCCCGAAGCTTATCTGTGATTTCTCTCCCACTTATAAGTGTTGTACCAATGGTTTTTATAAAGTCGGATCCAATACCACGGTTATTAAAAAGGATAGACTCACCACGATTCCTGCCTTCCCACGAAATGCTTGTTGTATTATTTCCATCTTCCGTAATATCCTTACTAAAAAAAGTAACCTGCGATGCGGCCCCTGATTTCAGTAACTGAGTCTTTAAAAGCTCACGCTTGCTCTCATTTCTCATTTCCCCCTGAATATTTATCTGAACCAAGTTAGACTTATCATATCCTATAGGTTTGTTTTGAACATAGTTAAGTTGCTGATATATAACTACTGTACAAACGATTAGACAGGATGCAAATACAAATTGAACAACAACTAGTACTTTCCGAATGGAAATTGAGGAGTCAGATTTGACTTTTAAGCCTTTTAATACTGCAATAGGCTCAAAAGAAGACAGATATAAAGCAGGATAACTTCCGGCCATAAATCCAGTAAATAACATCAACCCTCCAAGACTTACCCAAAATGTGAGGCTACTATAATTAATTGCCAACTTAATGTCTAATAAGTTATTGAAATAGGGCAAACTAACTTCTACCAGTACAAAAGCTAATGCAGTTGACACAAAAGTGATGAAGATAGATTCAATTAAAAATTGACCTACAAGAGAATTTCTGGTAGACCCGATAGCTTTACGTATTCCTACTTCTTTAGCTCTTTTTTCAGAACGGGCTGTAGACAAATTCATGAAATTAACACATGCAATCAACAGGATACAAAAGGCCAGCAATAAGAAAATCTTTAACTGCTCTATCTTTCCACCAACAGATTTCCCGTTTTCAAATTCATTGTACAAATGCCATTTTTCAAAAGGATGTAGTATGGCTTCTGGACTAATCCCTTGTTTATTTCTTTTATAGATGTCTCTCATTAACGCATTCGCTTCAGCAAAAAAGTCATTACTTTTTAACTGTACTAGTGTAAGACACATATTGCTACCCCAATTAATTTCTCGTGCCCATTCCTCTCTCTTTTCAAATAAAGCCCAGGGCATCAAGCATTCAAAAGTTATACTACTATTATCAGGAATATCTTCTATTACGGCCTCTACTTTTAATACGTCCTGATTTTCTAACGTTACTGTTTTATTTATAGGATCTTCGTCCCCAAATAACTTTTTAGCAAATGATTGTGTTAAAATGATTGTGTTAACACCTTTGAGTACCTGATCAGGATTACCCTTAATAAATTTATAATCCAGGATTTTAACAAAAAATGGGTCTGTAAAAACAGCTTTAATCTTAAATTTTTTATCGCCTACGCTAATGAGTTGGGAGTTTGAATAAGTAGCGTGAGAAGCATATTCAACCCCCGGGATTTTTGCTGCCACTTCTGCTGCCATTGCATTTGGAGTCCAGGCCCAACTGAAAACCTTCCCATTGGCCTCAGCATTTTGATAAACGACATAAGTCTTATCGCTATTAGCTGATTGCTTATCATAACTCCATTCATAAGCCACATACAGCAATAAAATCATACAACTCGCCAAACCTATTGCCAATCCCCCTATATTGATCAAGCTAAATCCCTTATTCTTCCAAAGGTTCCTTAAGGCTATTTTAATATTGAATATAAACATCTGTCAAATCGGTTAAAAGAATTAAATAAGTTCTTCAGTAGGTGTCCTGTTGATCTTTTCGGAAATCACATGCCCGTCCTTAAGATTAATGATGCGATTAGAAAAACTAGCATCATGGGAAGAGTGTGTTACCATAACAATAGTAGTTCCCGCTTCATTCAATTCACATAAAAGCTCCATTACTTCATTACCATGGGAACTATCCAGGTTACCTGTTGGTTCATCGGCAAGTACTAGCTTAGGTTTTGTAACCAATGCCCTGGCAACGGCAACACGTTGTTGTTGTCCACCCGACAACTGTTGTGGGAAATGGTTACTGCGATTAACAATATTCATTCTCTCCATGATTTCATTAACCAGCCTTTTCCTTTCTCCTGAAGCCACTTTATTATAAATTAAGGGCAGCTCTATATTTTCGAAAACAGTAAGTTCATCAATCAGATTAAAGTTCTGAAATACAAAACCCATGTTTCGTTTTCTGAAATTTGGGCGCTCACGTTCATTCAACGTCAGTAATTCAGTATCCATAAACTTATAACTACCATTTTCAGGTTTGTCTAATAAGCCCATAACATTCAAAAGAGTTGATTTACCACAACCAGAAGGCCCCATGATTGACACAAATTCTCCGGCTTTAACATCTAACTTAATACCATTCAATGCAGTGGTTTCAACTTCCTCTGTTTTATAGACCTTTTCCAGATTCTCAATTCTTATCATAATTATATTTTTATGCTATGCCTTATTTATTAATTTCTACCATGTCGTACTGATTAAACTGATCGTAAGAGGAAGTGATCACCTCTTCATTTTTTTCTAATCCTTCCAATACTTCATAATATTTAAAGTTTTTACGCCCAATTTTTACATTTCTTTTTATTGCTTTTCCATCTTTAACTACAAATACCCAAGCACCTCCAGTGCTTTGAAAAAACTGGCCCTGACTTAAAAGCAAAGATTTACTATTGTCGGACAAGGTCAATTTCACTGGTAAAGTCAAGCCTCTTTTTAAATCAACAGGCGATTTATTTTCAAACCCCAATTCAACTTGAAACTGCCCAGATGTAATTTCTGGGATTACTTTTTTAACGATCAGCTGATAACTACCACCATCAAATTCACATGTCGCAGTTTGACTTTCCTTAACCCTACTCACGTAATACTCATCAACACTTGCCTGTAACTTATACCCCTGAAGCACATCAATTTTACCTAACATCTCATTCACACCATAGGATTTACCAATCACAGGGTCATATGAGGATAACTTTCCAGAAACCGGGGCTGTGATAGTCATATTTTTAATGTTTTGCCTGATGGTCTGTAAACTCTCGTTCATATTGTTTATAGACACATCAATTTGTTTAAGCTGCATAATACGACTCTGATTTTCTTGTTTAATAGCTTCTCTAAGTATTTTCTTACGCCCTTGGTAATATTCATAATCCTGACTGGAAATCTCAAATTCCTGTTTGGTGATTACTTTTTTTGAATACAGTATACTATCCGTATTATATTTCCGAGTTGCTGTTCTTAAACTGTTCTCAATACCCATCATATCCTGACTCATTATCCGTTGATTTTGTTCGAGATCAAGCCTCAATTTACGCAATTGATTGATTTGTTCCGTAATGCTTGTTTCGCTTGATGTATACCCTGATAAAGCATTTGGATTCGCAATCCTTAACAAGGGAGTTCCTTTTACAACACTGGCTCCATTTTCAGTAAAAATTTCTGCTACCGTGCCCCCCTCAGGAGAACTAACAATTACAGAGGTTAGAGGAACTACACTTCCATTTAATAAAACGACATCCTCAAAATCTCCAAATAATACTTTACTTAAGGTAACTTTATCTGCATCGGCTTTATAAACTTTTGTTAACGACAAGCTATAACCATATGCTACAATAACGATAAATAGTAAAAGCCCTATAGCAATTACTATCTTTTTCGTACTGAATCTTTTTTTCTCTATAAGCTTATCCATATCTATTTTACATACATTACTACACTCGGTTAGCCAAGCTTATGCCAAGAGATATATAAATTTTAAACAACTAATTATCAACACATTAAAAATTAAAACATTCTTAAACTGTTCATAAACGAACACTATCTGTACGACATCGAACACTTTATATTATTTTTGGTTAAATTAGTATTAGATGATAGAAGCAACTGTTCTTGTTATAGATGATGATGATGACATCCTGCTCAGTGCCAGACTATTCTTAAAGCAGCATTTCCGACAGGTTATCACTTGTAAATCTCCTAAAGAGCTTAATACATTACTTAGTAATCATGAAGTAGACATCATTTTACTGGATATGAATTACCAAAAAGGGGCAAGTGACGGACGTGAGGGCTTGTATTGGTTGGATCATATTCTCTCTATTGATAAAGATTATGTAGTTATTTTAATGACGGCATATGGAAATGTCGAACTTGCTGTTCAAGCGATCAAAAAAGGTGCTACCGACTTTATCTTAAAGCCATGGGAAAATGAAAAGTTGTTTGCTACATTATCTTCAGCTTCGAAATTAAGACAATCCAATAAAAGGATAAAGAAACTTGAAAAAATTCACTCTTCCCTCCAAAAAGATATTAACAGGCAATTTGAAAGTATAATTGGTCATTCTGAACCGATTAAACAATTACAACATACGCTCATAAAAGTTGCACCTACAGATGCAAATGTTCTAATTCTTGGAAATAACGGAACTGGCAAACAGGTTTTTGCATATGAGCTTCATAAACTATCGCAACGTAAAAATCAGATTTTCATGCATGTGGATCTCGGATCATTAAATGAAAATCTGTTTGAAAGCGAGCTATTTGGTTATGCAAAAGGGGCTTTTACAGATGCAAAAGAAGATAAACCAGGGAGGTTTGAAATGGCTGAAGGTGGTACCATATTTCTAGATGAGATAGGTAATCTTTCTTTACCATTACAGGCAAAACTGTTAAGTGTGATTCAAAATAGAACTATAAACCGTTTAGGAGAGAGTAAAGAACGTAAGATTAATATTCGTCTAATTACCGCGACAAACATGCCACTCAATGAGATGGTTGCTAAAGGGACGTTCCGACAAGATTTACTTTTCAGGATTAATACCGTAGAGCTCTTTTTACCTGCTTTGGCAGAGCGTGGAGTGGATATTTTATTGTTAGCTAATCATTTTCTTCAATCATTCAGTGTAAAGTACCATAAACGAATTACTGCGTTTGATGAAAAAGCACAAACAATGATGCTGAACTACCACTGGCCGGGTAATGTCAGAGAATTACAACATGTTGTAGAGCGTGCAGTAATCATGTCTGATGGTCACCAGATTGACCCGAATGACCTACAGTTGAGTCCACAGAAATTTGGATCAACAATAGTCGTACAAAGTAACCTTGGATTAGAAGAAATGGAAAAAGCAATGGTACAAAAGGCAATAGAAAAACACAAAGGAAACATTTCAAGAGCCGCAGCAGAACTCGGTTTAACCCGTGCAGCACTATATAGACGCATAGAAAAATTTAATATCTGATGTTTTACAATCGATTCAACTTTAATCTGATTATTAGACTACTAGTCATTAATTTTCTGGCAATAGGTTTATATTACCTAATCAGTAAAACTGAATTATGGTTCACCATAGTTGGCCTAAGCATCATTTTATTAATTAATATTTTAAGCTTATACTTTTACATCAATCAAATAACTAAAGATATTCAAAGATTTGTTGAAGGAGTAAAGACACAAGACAATACGCTGAATTTTAGTCAAAAGACATCAAAAGGAGTATTTCCAGAATTATACAAATTCTTCAACGAGCTCATTAGGATCAATAAAGACATGCAACTGGAAAAGGATTCCATGTTTCAGCTTATTAAAACGATTTTAGAACAAATTCCCACAGGAATAATAGTGTTAAAAGGTCATCCTCAGCATACAGAAAAAACAGAAATATTTTTCTTTAATGAAGCCGCCACAAATCTTTTGAATATCCCATCCTATAAGTACTGGCATCGTATAGTACAACATATACCGCAGTTTGCTAAAGAAATTGAGCAAATCAGCACAGGGGGAAAGCGATTCATGGAAATAAAAGTCCAAGATAAAGTTATCCAGCTGTCGACAGAAGTAATCCCTTTAAATCTTTATCAAACAGACTATACGATCATTTCTTTTCAAAATATTAAAGATGAAATAGAACAAAAAGAAGCGGAAGCATGGAATAGGTTAATAGGAGTTATTTCACACGAAATTCTGAACTCTATTACACCTATTAGTTCACTTTCAGATACGGTGAATAGTATGATTTTTAACAAACATGATTTAGATAACGAGGAGCTGGAAGAATTAAAACCAGCCATTCAAACCATTAAAAGAAGATCCGAAGGATTACTTGATTTTGTTAAGGCATACCGGCTAATAGCGGAACTTCCAACCCCACATTTGGAATATCATACCATTGGAGAGATCTTACAACACATAAAAGTACTCATGCAACCTTTTGCCAGTGAGCGTAGTATTACCTTAAAAGTTGAGCAAACTTCATCCAGAATTAATGTAGAAATAGATTTGAAGTTAATTGAACAGGCACTTATTAACTTAGTTACCAATAGTATTTATGCACTCGAAAACATAAAACAGCCAGTCATAGAAATAGGATATAGACTGGAACAGAATAAATTATACCTGGAAGTATCAGATAATGGGAAGGGTGTTGAACCAGATCTACTTAGAAAAATATTCGTTCCCTTTTTTAGTACCAGAAAAAGTGGCTCTGGTATCGGCCTAACCATAACTCAGAATATCATGAAAATGCACAAGGGAAATTTAGAAGTTAACTCTACTCCTTTAGAGAAAACAACCTTTTCCCTTGTGTTTAAATATCCTTAATTAAATTACTGTTCCGTCAGGTATAATAGCACCCTTTTTTACTACTACAATACCATCTTTAACAGTATACAAAGCATGATCACCATCAGGTAAATGATCTCCACCTATAATCTGTACATCATTACCAATCCGGCTATTCTTATCTACCAGTGCATTAACAATTTTACATCTGTCGCCAATTCCAATCAAAGGCCTACCTTTTGCCACCTCTTCTTCAATCTCAATTAATGTCTGATACCTGTCACTTCCCATAATGTAGACATTCTCGATAACGGTGTCCACTCCAATTCTGGCCCTAATACCAACCACAGCATGAGATATCTCTTTTGCATGTAAAATACATCCCTCAGCTATCACTGCCTTATTTAAAGTTGTTCCCAATATTTTTGATGGCGGCAACATCCTTGCACGGGTATATATACTTTGGCGACTATCAAATAGATTAAATTTAGGGATATCATCAGTAAGCCCCAGATTGGCTTCAAAAAATGAAGATATATTACCAATATCCGTCCAATAGCCCTCATACTGAAAGCTCAGTACTTTATTATGAGCCATCGCTCTAGGGATAATTTCTTTACCGAAATCCTTTTCATCAGGGTTATCCAATAAGATCCTTACCAGCAAGTCTCTGTTAAAAATATAAATCCCCATTGAAGCCAGATAATCACGTCCTTCGGCTTGCATTTCTGCCCCCGTATCCGACGACCAATCAGGAAGTAATTTCGCCGCTGGTTTCTCAATAAAAGAGGTAATAAAGCTATCTTCATTGACCTTTAAAATTCCAAAATCAGTTGCATCTTTAGCCGTTACAGGAATGGTTGCAATACTAACTTCCGCACCTTTATTCACATGCTCCTGAACCATTTTATTAAAGTCCATCTGATACAGCTGATCACCAGATAAGATTAATGCATATTCAAACTCATGATTTAACAAGTGATGCATAGTTTGCCTAACTGCATCGGCTGTACCCTGAAACCAGGTAGGATTATCAGGAGTCTGCTCTGCTGCAAGTATATCTACAAAGGCCGAACTGAAATGACTAAAGTGATAGGTGTTTTTAATATGCTTGTTTAATGATGCAGAGTTAAACTGTGTCAAAACAAACATTCTGTGTATCCCCGAATTCAGGCAGTTAGAAATTGGAATATCTACCAATCGATATTTCCCACCAATCGGTACCGCTGGTTTAGAGCGTGTCTCTGTTAATGGCGCTAGCCTTGAACCTTGGCCACCGCCAAGAATCACCCCCAATACATTGTCAGTCATAGTTTTACATTTAAATGTGGTATAGATCTATATATTCTTGCGCTGCCTTATCCCATGAATGATCCAGCTGCATTATTAACTTACGTATTTCTTTAACATGCTTTGTATCTGCATACAGATCAAACGCACGTCCAATTGCATGTCCTACATCCCAGGAACTGGTTTGATCATGACAAACACCAAAACCTCCATCTCCTATATCTACTACTGTATCCTTTAAGCCCCCTATTCTCCTTACAATAGGAATAGTTCCATATCTTAAAGCATACATCTGATTTAACCCGCAAGGTTCTACCCTGCTTGGCATGAGTAAAAAATCTGCTCCAGCATAAATCTGGTGCGACAGTTCCTCATTATATCCAATATAAGCATTATAATTTCCCGGAAACGCTTCTTTAAGTTGAGATAAACGACCCTCAACCTGTGGATCTCCGGATCCCAGTACCAATATATTAATTTGATTAGAATAAGTTATTAAAGCGTTATAAAATATTTCAGGAAGCAAGTCTGCACCTTTTTCACCTACCAAACGACCTATAAATGTAAATAATGGTTTCTCTGGATCAAGGTTAAAAATAGTACAAAGAGCTTGTTTATTGGCTTTTTTGCCTGCCTCCACAGTACGTGTATTATAATTTTTGGCAAGCATCGGGTCGGTCTGCGGATTCCAAACCTCATTATCTATTCCATTTAAAATACCAAACGATTTGCTACGTTCCTGTGCCAATAAGTCTTCAAGTCCATTTGCCCTATGACTGATCTCATCCAGATAGCTTGGTGAAACTGTTGTAACCCGCCACACGCATTTAATTGCTGCAGCCAAAGGATTAATAGTACCGCGCCAATCTAACTGACCGGTTTTCCATAAGTCAAATGCAGGAATATAATGTAATTTATCCCAGCCAAATTGTCCCTGATACTGGGCATTATGAATTGTTAAAATAGAGGGAACCTGGCTTAGTTTTCTAAATTGCTCACAATAAGCTGCCATAAAGGGTACTAAACCTGTATGGTGATCATGACAATGAATTACGTCAGGAGAATGTTCCCATTGTGCAATCCAATCCAACACGGCAATCTGATAAGCTAGAAAACGCTCAGTATCATCATCATAACCATAAACAAGAGGCCTATCTAACAAGCCTTCTATATGCACAAGAAATAAATCAAAGCCCAGCTTATTGGTCTTTTCCCGAAGTATTCTTACAGGAAAACTTCTGAATCCAAGTTTACCCCAGCCATCATATACTACTTCAAACTCATTCTCCTGTAAAAATTTAGTTTGGTATGCAGGCATAACTACTTTAGCCACATGTCCAAGCTTGTTCTGATACTTAGGTAAAGCACCTACTACATCGCCCAAACCACCAACTTTAGCAATAGGATAACATTCCGCACTAAGGTGTATAATCTCCATAATCTGATGGTTTAAAAATCATCTCAAAATAGCGATTAACTAACGTAAAGCAAATATTTAGGTAAAAATAATATTAAATAAAAAACGGATATCCTATTCTCATGAACAGTCTATCCGTTTTTTAGTATAAACCTTATTAACAGGCTTCAATAATATACTAATCCGCTACAGCTCTAAACATCAATGCCGCAGCCGTCAAATTAGTTCTGCTATCAATTAATATTGCAGCTCCATTAGCTTTATTATCTGTGTAAAGATCAAATGCAAGTTCATCGGCAGTTTTCAAAATAACCCTGCCAATATCATTTAGCTTAAATTCATAAGCATCCTGCTTTTCTAAAGTATTGATATCAACTTTGTAAATGATATCTCTCACCTTACATTTGGTGACCTTACTATTATGTTGCAACAAATAAGTAATACTATCATCTAAAGGACGTGCATCCATCCAGCAAACATCAGCCTCTATCAACTGAGATTTTTGAGGAAGGTGATCTGAATTGACGATTACGTCTCCTCTGCTGATATCAATATCATCTTTCAGGTGAATTGTTACAGATTGCCCGGCATAAGCTACTTCAGGTTTTTTATCAAAAATTTCTATGCTATCAATAACTGAGCTATGGCCAGATGGCAAAACAGTTATCTTGTCATTTACATTAAATTCTCCACTTAAAATACGACCAGCATAACCTCTGTAATCATGCAGTTCGTCTGTCTGTGGCCTTATCACACATTGAACTGGCATACGAGCTAAATCAGATTCAGCTCCGGTTTCTACATCTACAGTCTCAAGGAAATGCAACAAACTACGGCCCTTATACCATGACATATTTTCAGACTCATTTACCACATTATCGCCTTTCAATGCACTTACCGGAATAAAGTTTACATCCTTTAAATTCAATTCAGCTGCAAGTGTTTTATACTTATCTGTGATGGCAGTAAATACAGTTTCACTGTAACTCACCATATCCATTTTATTTAAACAAACTACTACATGCTCAATACCTAACAGCGAAACCAGGTAAGAGTGGCGGATCGTTTGTTCAACCACACCGTTTCTGGCATCAATTAAAATGATAGCCAACTTAGCCGTCGACGCTCCTGTAACCATGTTACGGGTATACTGAATATGTCCAGGAGTATCGGCAATAATAAACTTACGTTTTTCTGTTTGGAAATATTTGTAAGCTACATCTATAGTTATTCCTTGTTCACGCTCTGCCCTTAAACCATCTGTTAAAATGGCCAGGTCAATTGTCCCATCATCATTTTTGCGGTTAGATGCTTGTAGAGCTTCCAGCTGATCCGCCAGAATAGAATCCGTATCATATAACAACCTACCTATCAATGTGCTTTTACCATCATCAACACTACCGGCTGTAAAAAACTTAAGTATATTCATTAAAAGTATCCTCCTTTCTTACGGTCTTCCATTGCAGCTTCCGAAACTTTATCGTCCATGCGGGCACCTCTTTCACTAATTTTTGATGCGCTGATCTCAGCAATTATATTATCCAATTCATCTGCGTCCGATTCTACAGCTGCAGTACAACTCATATCGCCTACAGTACGGAACCTTACCTTCTTGTTTTCTACAATATCATCTTCATCCATATTTAAAAACGGAGAGGCTGCCATAAGCTGACCATTACGCGTAATTACATCTCTGTTATGTGCAAAATAAATAGAAGGCAGACTCATGTTTTCTCTTTTGATATAATTCCAAACATCAAGTTCTGTCCAGTTGCTGATTGGAAATACCCTTACGTTCTCCCCTTTATGGATTTTACCATTATAGATATTCCACAGCTCAGGACGTTGACGTTTAGGATCCCATTGTCCAAATTCATCTCTTACGGAAAAGATACGCTCTTTAGCTCTTGCCTTTTCTTCGTCTCTTCTGGCACCACCAATACAAGCATCAAAACCATGCAAAGCAATCGTATCGAGCAAGGTAACTGTCTGTAAAGCATTTCTACTGGCATTTTTACCGGTCTGCTCCACCACTTTCCCTTGATCTATAGATTCCTGTACACTTCCAATGATCAGCTTTTCTCCTAGTCTTTCTACCATTTCATCACGATAAGTGATGGTCTCTTCAAAATTATGACCGGTATCGATGTGTACCAGAGGAAAAGGAAATTTACCTGGTCTGAATGCTTTTTCTGCTAACCTTACCAATGTAATAGAATCCTTACCACCCGAAAACAATAAGGCTGGTTTTTCAAATTGCCCTGCCACCTCACGTAATATGTGAATCGCCTCGGCCTCTAATTCGTCTAAATAATCTAAATTATACTTACTCATGTTCTGTTGCAATTACGTTGTGGCATGTAAACCACATTCCTTTTTTGATTGATCTTCCCACCACCAGCGACCAGCTCTGAAATCTTCGCCTTCTCTAACCGCCCTGGTACAAGGTGCACAGCCTATACTTGGGAAGCCTTTATCATGCAGTGTATTGTAAACAATGTTATTTATTTTAATGTACTCTTTTACTTTATCAAGCGACCAGAAAAATATAGGATGAAATTTGATCATCTGATTTTGCTCATCCCACTCCAAATTTGCCATATCATGTCTGTTCATTGATTGTTCAGACCTGATACCCGTAACCCATAAATCGTTTCCTTTTAAAGCTCTCCTTAATGGTTCTAGCTTACGAATTCCACAACATTCTTTCCTGTTATCCACCGACTCATAAAAACTATTTGGACCTTTTTTATCCACCATTTGCTGTAAAGCCTGAGCATCAGGAAAATAAGCATGGATAGGTTTATTATAAATTTCTAAAGTACGGTTCCATACATAATAGGTTTCCGGAAATAACCTACCTGTTTCCAATGTAAACACTTCAATAGGAATATCATTGGCAAATATCATATGGGTAATCACCTGATCTTCCCAGCCAAAACTGGTAGAAAAAACAATTTTCCCAGGGTATTGATCAGCAAAAAAACGCAATGCTTCAACCGGATCAAGATCCTTTATTTTTTCTGCTATTTCTGTTAATTTTTCCTTCATGACTATACTAATTCAAGAATAAATTTGATGATGCTCCGCAAACTCACTAAAACTACCAGAATACCTACTGAAACCATAATGGTTTTAACAGAGATCCTATTGGAAACTTTTGCAGCTATTGGTGATGCCAGAGCACTACCAATTACTAAACCTGCTACTGCTTCCCAATGTGCACCATTTAGCATGGTGATAAAAGTAAGCGAGCTCATCAGCGCTATAAAAAAGCGGGTAATTTTTACAGTACCCAAAGAAGTTCGCGCATTCCTTCCTCCTGCTATTAAACTGGATAATACAATCGAACCCCAGCCACCACCACCAACAGCATCAATAAAACCACCGAAAAGACCCAATATTGAAATCTTTTTGATTTTATCTTGCCTTACAGTTTTTTTCCTATTGGCTTTATAGGCCTTCGATAAAATAACAAAGCCCAGTATTAAAGTATAAAGCGAGACTATCGGCTTGGTATAATGACTATAATGCTCCAAAGAAGACAATAAATATGCTCCTGTCACAGCGCCAATAATACCTGGTATCAATAGTAATTTAAACAGCTTCCAGTTTACATTTCCAAATCGATAATGCATCCATCCGGCAATTCCATTACTTAAAATTTCCGATAAATGCACTCCCATACTTGCCGAAGCTGGCGGAACTCCCATTGCTATCGAAAATGAAGTACTGGTAACACCGTACGACATTCCTATTGCTCCATCAATCATGGCAAAAATAAATCCACCAATCAGAAACCAGTAAAACGTAGGATGAAGCTCAGTTAAGTAAGTCTGAAATTGAGGCTCTTTATGCCAAAAGGCTGTAACAACAATAACAAATGAAAATACTATTGCCAGCCAGATCAACCACTTTAACTTAGGTCTGCTCTTTTCTCCGTTAGTTTCAACAAGCGAAGCGGTAACTGCATTCAGCTTTTTAACTTTAGACGCAAAATCTCCATTTAGCGTATTTCTTAATGCCTGCATATTTTGCAGAGTATCATTTATTTCATCAGGAAGACTATCATTTAAGACTTCCTTTATCCTTTTTGCGATGGTTGGCGACTTACCATTAGTCGAAATGGCTATTTTTAAGTCTCCTTTTTTTACAACCGAACCAAGGTAAAAATTGCATAAATCAGGTTTATCTGCAAAATTAACCAATAAATTCCTCCTGTCTGCCTCAAGTCTGATCTGCTGATTTAAATCATCATTATTTGTAGCGGCAACCACCAGGTCTACACCATCAAGATCTGATGTATTAAACTCACGCTTCAGAACAGTCACCCTTTCATATTGATTCGCCAGTTTATTCAACTCAGGCAATACCTCTAAACCTATTACAGTTACGTTAGCATCTGGGCTGTTCTGCAAAATGGCATTTAGCTTTTCAAGTCCAACAGGCCCAGCTCCCACCAATAAAGTATGGATGGTTTCTAATTTAATGAAGACAGGAAATAACTGGTTGTCTTCCATAAAAACTACAATTCTTCTTTTAAGGCCTGATAAAAATCTTTAATAGGCTGAAAAGAAGGATGTAAAGAAACTACTTCTCCAAAAACAAGTAATGCAGGGGCTTTGATATTCTTTTCTTCTACTAATTCAACAATAGTATCTACAATACCTATAGCTAGTTTTTCATTTTCAGTTGATCCACTTTGAATAGCTGCTACCGGCAATAGGTTTTTACCTTCATTCTGATACAACTTAACAATCTCTTTTAATTTACCTAAGCCCATCAATACCACCACTGTAGCTTTTGAACGTGCAGCTTCATACAAATCATTAGAAATATGACCTGAAGCAGTAGTTCCTGTTACCACCCAAAAGCTTTCGCTTAATCCACGATGTGTTACCGGAATCTGTTGTAAACCAGGTACTGATATAGAGCTTGATAATCCAGGTATAACTGAAACAGGGATACTATATCCATCTGCATAATCCAACTCTTCATATCCTCTTCCAAAAACAAAGGGGTCACCACCTTTTAACCGTACTACATGGCCATAGTTAAGTGCATAATCAACCATTAACTTGTTTATAGCATCCTGGCCATAAGAGTGTTCTCCTGATCTTTTTCCTACATATACTTTAATCGCATTTGGATTTGCATAATCTAAAACACCTTCATTTACTAAAGCGTCATACAAAACAACGTCAGCTGTTTTAAGTGCATTAGCACCTTTCAGTGTAATCAATTCAGGATCGCCCGGACCAGCACCAACTAGAGTAATTCTTGGTTCTTTATTTTTTATTTGAGTAATCATTGTAATTGTCCCTCTCTTTTTTCCTTTATTGAACTATAAAAAGCTTCCACATCAGCTAAATAAGATGTAGCAAAAGCTTCAGTTGGCTCATTTTTATTAATTTGTAATACCAGATCATTAAATGAACCATTCAACACAAATTCGCCAGTTTCAACGTAATTTTTGTCAAACTCTCTGATCACTCCTATTTGTGTACTGCTGTTCACACCTTTATCAAGCAATAGTGCTTTAGCAATGCTAACAAATACAGCATAAGTATGATAAATAGCATCCGACCATGCTCCAGCATCATAAGAAGCTTTTGCCCAATCCAGCTTTTCTTCGGACTCATATAATAAAGTTGCCACAAGGTCTATAATTACACCCGCACATTCTCCAACTCCTATTGCAGGTACAAATATGCTTTCATGCCCCCAGTCAACAAATTCTTCATCTTTCAGATTACCTAAATCTGCAAGTGGTTTTAACATCTGATAAAAATAATCTTTACCATTTCTGTCGTAATACTGATGGAAACTTTCCTCCTTTTGAGCATTCGCTGCAAAGTCGTTCAAGATAGTCCTCAGCACATCTGTTGCACGTTTAGATGGCGCTTTAATAACACGTTCTGCTACACGACCTGCACCATCACCAATGGTACCGCCACCTAACATCACCTGTACTGCAGGTACAACTTTACCATTTGCTTTTACTGAACTTCCATGAAAACCAATATGCGCCAAACCATGTTGTCCGCAAGAATTCATACAACCACTGATTTTAATTTTAATGTCTTTATCGTAAATCAGCTCAGGGTATTCTTCATAAATTACATCTTCTAAAGCCACAGAAAGCGACATACTATTTGAAATCCCCAAATTACAAGTATCTGTACCCGGGCAAGTTGTAACATCTCCAACACCATCGAAGCCAGGTTTTGCAAAACCTAATGCTTTAAGCTCAACATATAAAGCTGGTAATGCTGCTTCTCTAACAAATTTGAGCATTAAACCCTGGTTTTGTGTAACGCGGATTTCATCTGCAGCATAAGGTGCAATAGCATCAACTAGTTTACGTGCCTGCTCTGTTGGGATATCACCTTTGGTAACTTTTAAATATACTGCGAAAAAGCCTTCCTGTTTTTGAGCAACAACGTTAGTAGCTCTCCAATGTTTATAATCCAGACTACTGGTTACTTCATCTAAGACAGGATAATCAATCAGTTCAGGGATTTGTGTTGCCGGAACTGCATCGCGGTCTATTGTAAAAGATTTAACCTTATTCGCAATACGTTCTTCTTCTATTAATCTTAAAACCTCTTCCAATCCAAGCTTCTGAACCAGATATTTCAAACGTGCTTTGTTACGATTGGTACGTTCACCATAGCGATCGAATACCCTAAGCATAGCTTCTGCATAAGGAATAATCTGATCCTCATGTAAAAACTCATGAACAAGTTCGGCCAGAAAAGGTTGAGCTCCCAAACCACCACCAAGCAAAACCTTAAAACCGCGTTCGCCCTGCTCGTTTATCTTAGGAATAAAACCCAAATCATGAATATAACTATAAGCTGTATCCCTCTCATCAGAGGAGAAAGAAAACTTAATCTTCCGTCCCATTTCCTGACAAATCGGGTTACGCAAAAAGTATTTAAAAAAAGCATGAGCATAAGGTGATACGTCGAACGGCTCATTTGGATTAATACCTGCATCTGGTGAAGAAGTAACATTACGCACAGTATTACCACATGCCTCTCTTATTGTCACATCGTCACGTTGAAGTTCTTCCCATAATTCTGGAGTCCGATCTAGGCTCACATAGTGAATCTGGATATCCTGACGTGTAGTAAGGTGCAGATTTCGACTTGCATACTCATCCGATACATCGGAAATACGTAACAATTGTTTAAAAGTTACTTTTCCAAAAGGCAGTTTGATCCGGATCATTTGTACGCCCGGCTGTCTTTGGCCATAAATACCACGTGCTAAACGCAGACTTCTAAATTTCTCATCGTGGATTTTACCATCGCGAAACGCCCTGATCTTTTTATCAAGATCAATAATATCCTTTTCAACGATTGGATTCTCTAACTCTGTCCTAAAACTGTGCATGTCAAATTGGTTCTATTTAAAAAAAGCCCCTCTGTCTAAAAGACTGGAGAAGCTTACATTTTTTATCTCAACAGTCCGTAATTCTACTCATACATGCAACGCATGTTCAGGTAAATAGTACTGTTGTTAGTTTTGTTCATAAAGCAAATATATAAAGTATACAGGAATAGTAGTGTATTAATTTGTAAACAATATGTAAATAATTGAATTACAATGGATTATTTTATAAACAGATTCAACCAAAAAGTCATATCATTCTAATCTTATAAGGAACCCGCTCAATTATCAGTTTTTTAGAATTCCAATCTTCCAAAACATAACCTATCTTTTTTCACATTAATGTAATTTCGTGTAACACCTGAAACTCTTTTCCATCCAAGCTGTAATTAAAACAAAATGAAACGAAAAATAAATATACTGCCCTTTGCAGTAATAGCAATACTATTCTTCTTAATTAATAGCTACGTACTTTCCGGCATTCATACTTTGAGTATGAACCCAATCATTACACCAATATTCTGGGCCGTAACAACCTTAATACTGATTACACTTATCTATGCTATACAACGTATGCGTGATAATGGTATGGACATGATGTTCAAAATTGCAACCCATGTTTTTCTGGTATTGTTTGTCGCAGAACTTGTTTTTATTCTGCTCTTACTCCCTCCTGATCTATACCGTCTGATTGCCAAGACACCCAGAAACATATATTGGGTGCAATTTGCAATGCTGATGTTTTTCCTTACCATAACCCTATTTGTATATGGAATTGTAAAAGGTAAATATGCTTACCGTGTGATAAAACACACTTTGTATTTCGATGATTTACCAAAGAGTTTCGATGGTTTCACTATTACACAAATTTCGGATGTACATGCTGGTAGTTTTAAAAGTGCTAAAGGGGTACAAAGAGGTATAGATCTGATCAAGGCTCAAAACTCAGATCTGTTTGTATTTACGGGAGACCTTGTAAACAATAAAGCGGATGAAGTTGAGCCCTGGGTCAGTTACTTTTCACAAATCAAATCTCCTTATGGTCAATTTTCTATACTAGGAAACCACGATTATGGTGATTATATAAAATGGGAAAGTGAGGCTGCAAAAATAGCCAATCTACAACAACTAAAACTCCATCATGCGGAAATAGGATTCAGATTATTGTTAGACGAACATATAGAGTTGTATAAGAATGGAGAGAAAATTATACTCGCCGGTGTAGAAAACTGGGGTATTGGCTTTGGTGAACGTGGTGATCTTAACAAAGCGCTATCTGGCACAAACCCTTCAGATTTCAAAATTTTATTATCTCACGATCCTACCCATTGGGACAATGAGGTTAAAAACCATCCTACAAAAATAGCATTAACCTTATCTGGACATACCCATGGTATGCAATTCGGTATTGAAGCTTTAGGTATAAAATGGAGTCCTGTTAAATACAGATATGCACATTGGGCAGGGATTGCTGAGAAAAATGGCCGGTTTCTGAACATAAACAGAGGCTTTGGATTTATTGGTTTTTCGGGGCGTGTGGGTATCTGGCCTGAAATTACAGTGATTGAACTTAAAAGAATTGACAATTAAATTATCTTAGATAAGTTCTTTTCCAACAAAAAGTAATTTGAATTGTTTTAATTCTATACTTTTGCAAGGTGTACTACAGGTATACATTATAGAGCCTTAATGGAACAAAATAAATTGAGAGAAGAAACTTTAACTGTATCTGCCGAAACTGATGATCTTAAAAGAGTATTTCAGGATAGAAAGAGAACGAATATTTTAAATGCAATAGAGCAAAAAACAATTTCCTTCCTCGTTAAAAGAGTCCCGGACTTTATCACTTCCAACATGCTTACTTTTGCCGGAACATTGGGATCGGGTATTGTTCTTATGGGTTTTATTCTAGCTCATTATCAACAAAATAGAAATTACCTGTTACTTGGTGTGATTGGTCTTGCGCTTAATTGGCTGGGTGATTCATTAGATGGGCGTGTAGCTTATTACAGAAATATACCACGTAAGTGGTATGGCTTTTCATTAGATATCATTATGGATTGGGTAAGCACCGTTCTTATCGGATTGGGCTACCTTGTTTATGCCAGAGGTCAGTACGAACTTATTGCCTTTGTTTTTGTTGTACTGTACGGTTGGGCCATGATTATTTCTCAGCTCAGATATAAAATAACTGATATTTACAGCATAGATTCCGGATTAGTGGGGCCTACTGAAATCCGTATCATTTTGGCGCTAATTATTATCCTGGAAGCTATGTTTGGTGGCCTTTTTGGATATTTTGCTGGGGCTATATGTATTACTCTTTTCATCATTAATATCTTTGATACCAGAAAGCTTTTAAAACTGGGCGACATCAGAGATGATATGGAAAGAAAAGCTAAAAAGAATGCTGCTTAATGAGTAAGAAGAAATCTGTTTTTGTATTTGCCAAGGCACAAATGTCGGCTTTTACAGGCGGATTACTAGACTACGCTGTGATGATCTTCTGCACGGAACTTCTGCACATTCATTACACCATATCCATTGCCATCGGAGGAATCATTGGGGCAGTCCTAAACTTTTCAGTTAACAGATATTGGACTTTCAAAGACAACAAAGCCTATCATTCTCCTGTGGGCATACAATTGGTTAAGTTTATTTTTGTAGTCGCTGGTAGTATCACTCTAAAATCATCTGGCACTTACTTGTTTACCAATTGGCTTAAATTAGATTATAAGATCACCAGGATTATGGTCGACATTATCGTGTCCCTGGGTTTTAACTACGTGCTGCAAAAATACTGGGTATTTAGAAAACCAGCTGTAGAAACATTACAAGAACGGGATTAATTTTATTTTTTATTCTTTAAAACCATTGGTTCCAATACCTTCTGCCAGATTTTGTAACCATTTGTTTTCATATGCAGGTTATCCTTTAGAAAAACATCTTTAAACACTTCACCATTATCGTCAATCATTGGTGTCCATACATCTGCGAATTCTGTACGTTTTGTTTTCTTTACATACTTCTTAAGTGCTTTATTAAACTCTTCATACTTATCTTTCAACTTCCACCTGGCTACACTTGGTTTCACAGAAATAAACACAACAGGAACTTTAGGAAAAGCTACAGCTATCTTCTCTCTTAATTCTTTAGCCTGTTTTATCAGTAACTCTGTATTCATACCAGAAGCGATGTCATTATCGCCTTCATAAACAAATATTTTTGAAGGTTTATATGGCATTATTACACGATCTGCATAATACAATAGATCTTCAAATTTAGATCCACCAAATCCACGGTTAATCACGTATGAATTAGGAAAATAACTTGCTACATCTTTCCAATTGGTTATAGATGAACTTCCTACAAATAGATTTGATCCAGGTTGTACATTTTCTACACTATCGCGTTTATCGAAAGCTTTAATGTTTTTTTCAAACTTCTTCGTATTGTAAACCTGTGCTTGTGATGGATTAACAAAGAATAGGAAACAAGCACCTAAAGTGAGTTTTGACAATAAAAAAAGGTTGGCTTTAAAATAGCTCATTTGGTTATAATTTACAGTTTAGTGAGGTTGGCTGGGTATTCTTTTATTCAGCAGTCTATTTAAAATTTCAATACAAGCACGGGCATTATGATAAGGGCATTTCCACAACCCGGCCTTATCCTCTCCTTTCATAATCAATAAATCTTCATCTACTCCCCAAAACCACTCTCCCTCTTCTTTATCGATAATGTATTGATTTATAAATCTCCAGCATGAGCTAAAGTAATTAAAATATTCTTGTTTGCCAGTAAGTTCCCAGGCATTTAAAAAACCTACCAAAGCCTCTGCTTGTACCCACCAATGTCTTTCTTTATTAAACTTGCCACTTTCAGGAAAGTATTCGTAAATCAAGGAGCCATCCTTTTCCAATCCCTGAACTGCAGCTTCTGTTAATCTGATCGCCAATTCTTTAAATTGATTAATTAACGGCTGTTCACCCAATAACTGGGCTGCTTCGAGTAAAAGCCAGGAAGCTTCAATATCATGACCATAAGATATTCCCGAACCTGATACCTGCCATTCTTCATTCATAAATAAGTTAAGGTGCATTGTTTCGGGATTGATGATATGTTTGTAAAAACTATCCAACAACCCTTTTATTTTAACATGTACTTGCTCATCTTTATTTACTTTGTATAAATTAGTATATGCTTCAAGAATGTGTAGATGAGTATTCATGGTCTTCTTCTCATTTACATCTTTCCGACTTAAGCGTAGATCCTCCATTGGAGACCAATCTCTGTTAAATGCTTCAAAATAACCTCCTCTATCTTTATCAAAACTATGAGTTTCTATTGCATTAAAAAGCTTTACACCAGCCTCCAATACATCCTCATCCTGAGTTATTTTATAATATTCAGCAAGACCATATATTGTAAACGACAAAGCATAAATCTGCTTTTTAGTCTCTAAAGGTTTTCCTTCCGAAGTTACAGTCCAGTAAACTCCACCGAATTTTCCATCTATAAAATGGTTTATAATATATCTATAGGCCCGATCTGCCATTTCTTTGTATACCGGGTTATGCGTATGAATGAATGCAGCTGAAAAAGCCCATAATATCCTCGCATTCAAAACGGCACCTTTAGGTGCCTCAAGATCTAATTGTTCAAATACATCTATTTTTCCGATAAAACCACCATTGACCTGATCAGGCATTTTATTCGTCCAGTAGCTTAAAATATCAGCCAATGCCTTTTCTACATCATTACAGATATCAATCATAGCATACTAATCACCAGTAGGTACTTTATCCAATATTAATAAATTTTTTTCTATCTGATTATAAAAGGTCTTTAAGGTTTCTCCGGAACTAAACCCGTCCTCAGGAGTATTCATCACATAATCAAGTAGCTGACTTATTGTAGAAGTAGCCACATGCATACGCGTGTCGGAAGATGCATAATAAATAAATACTTCCTCACCATTTACAATCCAGCCATTGCAAAAAACAACATTAGAGACATCTCCAATTCGTTCTTCTCCCTCCGGTGCTATAAAATACCCGCCCGGTTTATGGATAATTTTAGTAAGATCGTTCAGGTCTGTCATAAACATATAAAGCACATAACGAAGTCCCGCGGCTGTGTTTCTTACTCCATGTGCAAGATGCAACCATCCCTTAATTGTTTTGATTGGAGCTGGTCCCTGCCCATTCTTTAACTCATAAACAGTATGATACGCCTTCTTATCCAGAATATATTCCTCACCAATAATAGCATTTTCCATACTTTCACACAGTGAAAATCCAATACCTCCTCCATGTCCAGCTTCAATAAAGCTGTCTTGCGGACGAGTGTATAAGGCATATTTTCCTTTATAAAACTCCGGGTGTAAAACTACATTCCTTTGTTGAGCCGAAGGTGTCTTAAGATCAGGTAGGCGCTCCCAATACTCAAAATCAAGCGTACGGACAATTCCGCATTGAGCTATTGCTGCCGACTGGTCATACTCATGTGCTTCCGGATCGCGTTGTTCCGTACAAAATAGCCCATAATAATAACCATCTTCATGTAAGGTAATACGCATATCATACACATTTGTGTCTGCTCCAGCATTTACAGGAAGATTGATTGGATATTCCCTGAACCTAAAATTATCTATACCATTATCACTCTCCGCTATTGCAAAAAATGACTTACGATCACTGGCCTCTACCCTAACAATCAGCAGGTATTTATCCTTAAATTTTATGGCTCCTGCATTAAAGGTTGCATTTACTCCTATCCTTTCCATCAGATAAGGATTGTTATTTTGATCCAAATCATACTTCCAGAAAACAGGAATATGAGCTGCTGTTAATACAGGATACTTATATCGTTTAAAAACGCCATTATCGATAGTAGATGGCTCATTCACCTTAGATACTAAAGTTTCATATGCTTTAAACAGTTGATTCAACTTCTCTTTAAATTTCATTTAATTCGGTATTAATGTTAGGATAAATGATCAACATTTTCTTTTAATCTTCTCTCTTCAAGCTCATCACTTACTTTAATCATAAAAGCATCACTTAGTTTATAAAAAATGATAAATATGGCTGACAACACAGCGCCTGCTGCAGGAATAAAACTCAGCATTAACCGTATTCCCGTTCTGGCTTCTTCCGTTTGTGCTACATTGGCTTCAAAACCGTAAAAAGCAAGCATCCATCCAGTAAGTGCTCCACCCAATGTCCAACCTAGTTTTTGCGACATTGAAGAGGATGAAAAAATTAATCCAGTAGCTCTACGTCCTGTTTTCCATTCTGAATAATCTGCTATATCAGCATACATAGACCACAGTAAAGGAAATACACTACCTGCACAGATGCTGATTAAAAATTGGAAAAAGAAAATCAGAAACAGATCGTTTTCTCCAAACGTAAAGAACATGCAACTTAAAACTGCAGCTACAATCATGGCATACATAAATGTATTTTTCTTTCCAATTCGATCCGAAACAGGCTTAGCAAGCACTACGCCTACAATGTTGGCCGCCTGCCCCAAAACCAGATATAAAGTGCTGTAATTAATACTCAGGTCTGATAATGGAATTGTAAATGCTTCCTGACGGTTGAAATAGTATTTAAAATAATAAATAGCCGAGCCATCTCTTAGAGAATTAAAAATTAATGTACACACTCCTGCACCGAGTAATATAAACCATGGCTTATTAGTTGCCAGGTTTTTCAAGTCGGCTTTTAAAGACGTTTTTTGACTCATTGGAGGTTTGACCCTTTCGCGTGTCCAGGCAAAAGTTAGGTAAAACAATACCGAGGCGATAATGGCATAAATAACAATGGTCATTTGCCAACCACTTTGTAGATCAATACCATCATTTGTTTTACCCAACAGGGCGACCAGGGGTTCTGCAGTAGCAAGTACCAAAATACTCCCTGCAAAAGCAAAAATAAAACGGAAGGTAGATAGAGTTGTGCGCGACTTAATGTCCGGAGTCATAACTCCCATTAAAGATGCATAAGGTACATTTATAGCAGAATAAACCATCATCATTAAAGTATAAGTGATGTATGCATAAATCACTTTACCACTTTGTGAAAGCTCCGGAGTACTAAAAGTCAGAATACCAATCATACCAAAAGGAATGGCTACCCAAAGTAGATAGGGTCTGAATTTACCCCATTTAGTATCTGTCCGATCACTTATTATTCCAATAATTGGGTCTAAAGCGGTATCCCAGATACGCGTGATCAGAAACATTGTACCCACTACCGCTGCCGATATTCCGAATACATCAGTATAAAAAAACAGCAGGTACATGGAAAACATTTTCCAAAACATGGAGGATGCAAAATCACCAAAACCGTATCCTATCTTTTCTTTTAATTTAAGTACTGCCATTTTTACTTTGTTAGCTGATACATAGATTCTTTTGCTATTTCATTTTTAAACAGCGTAGCTTTATTCTTATAAAAAATTTTAAAATCATCGGCCGAAACCTGCCCCTTGTATGGGGCATAGTAATGATCCCTTTGGGTTGATTTTTGCCAGCCATGGTTACGCCATAACAATACATAGGAAACCGGATATTGCTTTAAAGCATCAAGCAAAGTATTTGTCCACCATGATTTATCAGGTATTCCCTCAAATCCAGTTTCTGCTAAAGCTGGTATCTTATTGTGTCTTTTAGCTTCTGTACGTAAAATTTCAAGGTTATGCTTCAAAGACTTATTAAACTTGGCTGATGCTTGTTTTATTTGTTCTTCCGAGGCATTTGACGCAGCAAAGCAATAGGAATCGAAGCTCATCATGTCTGTGAATTCATCCCCGGGATATTTTTCCATAAATTCTTCCCGGGTAGCAAAACTATTGGTATTGTATACGTAAATCAGATGATGTAACTTTTTTTCATCACGCAGATATGCAACCGTAAATTGCCATAATCTGATATATTCTTGCTTGGTAGCATGTCTGCCGCCCCACCAAAACCAAAATCCATTCAATTCATGAAAGGGTCTGAAAAGAATAGGAATACTTTTGCCATCACTCCCTTTTAAATGATCAAGAAAAACTGCTGCTTTATCCAACCAGCTTCTGTATAAACCATGTTGTGCCCCCCCTGGTAATATGGCAGACACAGTTCTTGTTGTATCCCAGGCCGAACCTTTGGTCAAGGGATTTTGCATATGCCAGCTAATCGTATTTATACCCCCATTGTCGTACACCCACTTTATATATGCTTTCATTTTAGAAAAAGGGACACCATCAATATTTTTATCACGATCAGATTCCAGTCCCGCAATGTCCCATCCAAATACCGCAGGGTAATCATTTACAACATCTTTAACATCACTCCTCCCTGATTCATATTTCCATTTTACGCCATAAGCTAAATCATCCTGATGCCCAAACATCACACCTTTCTGCATTAACCTATCCATATTCAGATATAGGTTTTGAGCTTCATCAGTAGCTTTTTTATTAGAAAGAACCTTCTGCTGGGCAACACATAAATGAGCTGCACCCAGCAAAAAGAACAAAATAGAGGGTAATAAATATAGTTTAGTCATTCGGTACAATTCTAAAATTATCAATGGCCATATTCAAACTTTCGACAGTTGCACCATGAATATAAATTCTAAGCTCTTTAGCTGTGGCAGCCTGTGTTGGGCTTATAGTAATCGGAACATTGCTCACTTTAAATACATTTAAAGGAATACTTACGGTTTCCCAGCCCTTGGTTGTTACAGGAAAACCTGAAGGTGGTACCCAAGTGTAGGTAATATCCATTAGTTTTATTTTAATATTGCTCCCTTTCCAGGTATCTAATACATTCAATTCAAACTTAATCGTATAATTGTTGGAAGAGCCGACCACATTATGATCACCCAATTTAGGATTACTGACAATATGAAATGCCTCATTCCATCCCCAGGCTGTATAATTTCCTTTCCAATATGCGTATTTCGAAGCAACTGGTGTTGGCAACGGACCATCCTGACGTACCAATACAGCGGAATTCCAATAATCACCAGCTGTTTCCATGTCATAAATTATCCCTCTGTTATCTCTATAAAAACCAGGAACAGGGGTTACCGTATTTCTCTTGTCCTTTAACTTTATAACGGAGTTCACTGCTGCATTAACAGGTACTTTGAAATATATTGAATCAGCACTTGCACGTTCAATATTAACCTCAGTAGTTCCAAAAATCACTTTCCCATCTGTCTTATTGATTTCATACAAATCGAAATTTTTGCCAAGGATAACCATGGTTTCGCCAGCAGGTGTATATTCATTTAACATCCTCGACACCTCTAAAGCTGGGATAACAATGGTATAACCATATTCAGCAGTCCCGTTTTTCGTTTTCAGGATGATCTTGTTGTTAACATCAGAAGGCACTCCTCTAGGTACTTTGATAGTTACTTCATTCGCTTCGATAAAAGCACTTTTTAAATCTGCCTCAATGTTATTGAATGATATGCTGTTTACATCGCACAGATTTGTACCCTGTATAATAATCCAATCAGATAAATTTCCTTTATCTTTTCCATCTTCACGGTTTAGTGTTGTAGAAACCTTTGTAATTCCAGGTATTCCAGTGCAAGATTCAACCTTATCCTTTTTACAGGATAATAGGCCGGTCATAACAAACACAATGGCCAATGATATACTGTTTAATACTTTTATTTTCATAACCTTATGAATTTAATAATTACCAACCTTTATTATTGCCTGTGATTAATTTATTAGCACTCAACTCATCCAAAGGAATAGGATATAACAAGTGTCTCTCCTGTCTACGTTTAAGCACGTTATTTTCATCAATATCCACAGCATTCATCACCTGCAAATAAATTCCCCAGCGGATCAAATCCCATCGCCTATTCCCTTCAGAAGCTAGTTCACGTCTTCTTTCTTCTATAACCATTGAACGGAAACTCTCCAGATTTAAGTTCTTTGCCTCTGAAGCGTTACTCCTTAACCTCACTTTATTCAGATAAGTATAAGCATCTGTTGTAGGTCCATTATTGTATTCATTATCTGCCTCAGCAAACATCAATAATACATCTGCGTACCTTAAAAAAGGAAAAGCAAAATCCTGACGGTCTATTGTTGGATCGGTAACCCCTGCAAACTTCCTGAGCATGCCGATATGAAAAGAGTTGGCTACATAACTATCGCTCGACTGAAAACCATAGCGTGCCTTGATGGCTAAAGCCGTTGGAGATACATCTACGCCTTTTACAATATCGGAGAACTTACCCGGAAAAAATCGGTAAAACCCATTTGCATCCTGCCAGCGATGTAAAATACCATCAGTGATCCGCTGATCTTCAGGTTCAAATAGTTCATACCAATGATCTCTTACTCCATACCATCTTCCACTTAATGTTTGAGGAGCATCGAGTGAAATATTTTGCATTGCGGTTTTTAATACACCGAGGTATTCTTTAGAAATCGTATTTCCCAGTTCTTCATCACCACTTAAAGCTTGTAACGACCAAATATGCTCCAGCTTATTTCTATTAGCTAGTTTCCATG
Source organism: Pedobacter sp. (assembly GCF_041645105.1). Classification (GTDB taxonomy): domain Bacteria; phylum Bacteroidota; class Bacteroidia; order Sphingobacteriales; family Sphingobacteriaceae; genus Pedobacter. Next base: position 14,177 of record NZ_JBAZQQ010000005.1, on the reverse strand, counting down.
TATCCATATAAGTTGGATACAAATCATAGTCGCCACTGGTAATAACCTCCATTGCCTTATCTCTTGCCAACTTAAAATAAGCTTTAGCATCAAAACCTTCATACCCTGCTACTACGTTTTTTGTAAAGGTCATCGGAACGGGCATTGCAACTCTTACTTTTGAAGTTCCGACAGTCCTTAATGCAGGGCCAGTCATTACTGTAATCTGTGCACCAGGCAAAGCTCCGGAAGCCATTTGTAAGTAAACTTTAGCCAGCAAAGTACTTGCAGCTCCCTTACTAATCCGGCCAATTTCATATTTCCCATCTTTGACAGAGTACAATTGACTCTCAGCTAATTTTAATGTTTCAATAATATACTCATAAACCTCCTTTATAGGAGCACGTGGCATTTGTGGAGCAGCCCCTTCTTCCAGAGCTATTTTATAAAGAGGAACATCTCCATAAGCGCGAACAAGTAAAAAATACCCCCATGCTTTTAGAAAGTTCAGTTGTCCAAGTGCGTTGTTTTTTGCTTTCTCATCAAAGCCCATTGGCGTAATCTTATAAATACCAAAGTTTGATCTTTTAATTAAAGTATAAGGACCGCTCCACATGGTATTAATGCCCCAGAAAGCAGTAAAGTTCCCTGCTCCAAAATCACCCATCCCCCAATCAGGGCCAGTAATATCATCATGATCCAATTCAAGCACTTTTGGAAAAGCGCCGTATTGAAACATGTTGCCTCCATTAATGGCATTCAAAGCTCCATTTACATACAATTTTGCATCTGCTTCTGTTGTACCCAGTTGTCCGGGGTTAATAAAATCATAAGGTGTTTCCACCAATGCCTTTTTACAAGATCCCAGGCCCAACGCTGCGATTGCAATGAATATTATAGTCTTAAGTCTTTTCATCACTATATATTTTTATCAAAAAATAGTTTTAATTCCTACGGTAAAGGTTCTGCTTGTTGGATAGGCATTTAGATCCACACCTCTGCTTGCCGGATCGCTTGCAAAGGAATTTATATCTGGATCATACCAACTGTAATTGGTAATGGTGATTAAATTAGAAACGTTTCCATACACATTTACAGAGGCCAGACCTTTAAAAGGATTGTTAAATGTATATCCGAAATTGATATTTTTAAGACGGACATATGAGCCATCTTCTATGATCTTATCCGAGAAATACAACCTCCTGTCGAAAGATGAATTTGCTTTAGGCCATTTTGCATTCTGGAAATTATCTGGCGTCCAGCGGTTATCCCAGGATTCTTGTGTGACATTACCTGTTTGTGCCATTTTGTTAGACAATAGGTTTGAATTGATAATATCCTTTCCCTGAACACCCTGAATAAAAATACTCAGATTAAACTTCTTGTATTGAAAGTTATTGGTAATTCCAAAAGTATAATCAGGATTGGTATTTCCAATAATAACCCGATCAGTAGTACTGATACTGGTTTTATCGTTATCCATATTTTTATACTTCCGTTCTCCAATCATCGATCTGATCACTGGGTCACCCAAATTCGCAAAGGCAGGATCAGCCCTTACTTCTGCCTCATTATCATAAAAACCATCTTCAACATATCCCAGAATTGCTCCAATTGGCAAGTCGTTTCTTTGTATAAATACCTGATCTATTCCACTCCATAAGCGACGTGCAAACTGGTCGCCATTTAAGCCAGAAATTTTATTGCGATTAAAAGATATATTGGCATTCACATTCCAATTGAAAGACCTTTCTCTAAATATAGCAGCATTTACGGCCAGCTCTAACCCCTTATTAGTCACTGTACCATAATTGGTTAAATAAGAACTAGAACCTGTACTGAGTGGAATCAGTAAATTCTGTAACAGGTTCTCAGTTTTTTTATAGTAGACATCAGCAGTCAATGTCAACCTATTCTGAAACAGTCCTAAATCTAATCCTATGTCAGACGCACTGGTAGTTTCCCATTTTAAGTTTGGATCAGTCGGATTTCCATTAGAAAAACCACTGACCAGTGTACCATTTACAACTGCATTGGTACTGCTTAATCTATCTAAAGTCTGATATGAACTGATCGATTGATTACCTGTTTTACCATAACTGGCTCTTAGTTTAAGATTGCTTATCACAGATTTATTTTTGATGAATTCCTCTTCCGAAATCAGCCAGGCCGCATCAAATGAAGGGAAAAAACCATATTTATGTTTCTGAGCAAACTTACTCGAACCATCTCTCCTTAATGAGGCAGTGGCAAAATACTTACCCGAATAATTATACATTACTCTACCTAAAAAAGACAACAAAGTATTATCACCTTTACGGCTCTTTAATACCGGCCTGTCTAAACCTGCTGAGATATCATTGTCTTCCAGAATATCATTTGGAAAATTCTTAACCGTTACAGATTTACCAGAATACCTCCCTGTCTCGTATGCAAACACCCCTGTAGCATTCAGATTATGTTTGTTCTGAAATGATTTATTGAAGGTTAAAATGGATTCTAAGGTCATTCCCTGCCATTGATCGTCAGCTTTTGATGCGATGCCATTCTTAGGTGCTTTTCCTTCCATCAAATATCTTCCATAATAAATATCTCTGTTATTTTGATTGATATTAAACCCTACATTCTGGCGAAAATTTAGAAATTCATTAATATTCAGTTTTGCATAGGTAGATGAATACAATCCAAAAGACTGTGTCACATCTTTAGCTTTACTTACATAAGTAAATGGATTTGCTGAAAACCAATCTAATTCAGAAGATCCCGATTCTAAGGCCGGATCAAAAACAGGTAAAGTTGATGGATAATGTAATGCAGAATTCAAAACATTTGAACTAAAGTTATCGGCATTTGTCTTCGACAAATTATAGGTTGTTCTTGAAATATTGGTATTTGTTCCAATCTCAACCCAATTATGAACTTTTCTGTTCAGGTTTATCTGTGTACCAATCCTTTTAAACCCTGAACCGACAATCACCCCTGGCTGATCAACATAGTTCCCCGAAAAAGCATAGGTTCCTTTTGCATTTCCTCCAGAAACCCTTAGAGAATAAGTACTGGTCATTACATTTCTGAAAATTTTATCTTGCCAATTTGTTCCCCCGCCATTATATCCATTTCTAAAATCAATCGGTGCAGGATTCAAATAAGTCCCACCTGTTGCAGGATCAGTCATCATCTCTCCTCTATAAGGCAACTGTTTGTTTGTACCTTCATACAAGTTCTGATTTGCATAGGCCTCATTCTGGAATGTTGCATAATCATAAGCATCCAGCAGCTTAATTTTTTTAGCGATAGTATTATAGGATGTATTAACAGAAAACTCTATTTTATCTTCTCCGGCTTTACCACTCTTTGTTGTAATAAGCACAACTCCATTAGCACCTCTGGAACCATAAATTGCCGTTGAGGAAGCATCTTTCAGGATATCAATAGTTTCGATATCTTCTGGGTTTAGGGTGGCTAATGGATTAATGGTTTGGTTCATTTCACTTGCTTCATTTACAGGAGTAGCTGCCGCATTAAACGGTATACCATCAATTACATACAATGGTTCTGTACTACTTGCAAATGAGTTGGCACCTCTGATCTGTATGCTGATACCAGCACCTGGAGCGCCGTCATTGCGTTGCACCTCAACTCCTGAAAGCTGTCCTTGTAAAGCTTCATTTATACTTATTGGTACAGTCTTTAACAAATCGCTGCCTTTTATAGAAGCTACCGACCCTGTTAAGTCTCTACGTTTTACAGTTCCATAGCCCACAACAACAACTTCGTCCAAAGCACTGGAAGCCTCATCTAAAACCACTTTTACAGTTTTCTGTCCCGATGTTAGTTTTACAGTTTTAGTATCCATACCCAGATACTTTATCACAAGTGTTTGAAAACCGTCGGGAACCAGAATATTAAAATTACCATTGGCATCACTTTGCACACTTGTTTTAGTGTCAGAAATGCTAATAGTTGCCCCAGGAACAGGCATATTTTTACTATCCGTTACCTGTCCCCCAACCTGTCTTTGTTGCGCAAAAGCTAAACAGGCAAAGCAGCAAAGAAAAAAACTGTTGAATAATTTCAAGTAGAAAGTTCGTTTCATAAGATTTAGTTTACATTGGTTATAACAAATTTAGGCGTAACGAAACCTTTAACTTAATACTATTTTAACATTTAATCATACAAATAATCAGATATCACCCTCCATTATTTTAATTGTACATAAATTACAATCTTTATACTTATAGAGGTTCCACAGATAAACGACGGCATATCTAGTTAGTTATCATCACTATTTGGGCTATAAAATATCGTCATCATTAAGTATTTGTCAAAATAAATGCTATTTTGGATTTCAATTTATCTATTTCCAAGGGAAACAAACGGTCAATATTTATAGTACATTTTTAACAGGCATATTAAAATGAGCAATAATATCATCAGAGAAATCACTCCTTTAACACAAAGTGATTGTTTTACTTTGTTTTCAAGAGTAAAGAAAGAGTTTGATTTCCCCTTGCATTACCATGAAGAATATGAGCTTAACTTTATCATCAATGCGCCTGGGGCCCGGAGAATAGTTGGTGACCATATTGATGTTATTGGAGATCTGGAACTGGTACTTATCGGACCCAATTTATCACATGCCTGGTTTACTCATCAATGTACCAGTGGTAAAATTCAAGAGTTAACCATACAGTTTCATAAAGAGCTGCTGGACGACCGCCTGCTGAAAAGAAACCAGCTAAGCTTCATAAGAAATATGTTTGACAGAGCCCAGAGTGGGATTTTATTTTCCAGAGAAACAGTCCACCAGCTAAAAGATAGAATTTTAGGCTTGGACAAAAAAACAGGCTTTGACTCAGTTCTCGAATTATTTTCTATACTTCATGACTTATCCATATCAAAGGACATGAAAACACTATCTGATTCTGCATTTGACAACAGTCAGTTTAATTATAATAGCCGCAGAATTGAAAAAGCTTTTGAATACATGAATACCAATTATGCCAAAAGCATTAGTCTTGCAGATGTTTCGAAAGTAGCTAATATGCCAGAAAGTTCATTTAGTAGATTTATTAGAGCAAGAACCGGGAAAACGTTTATTGATAGTTTAAATGATATTAGAATAGGTCATTCGTCCAGGATGCTGATAGATACAACTCAAACTGCCGCCGAAATAGCTTATAATTGCGGTTTCAACAACATCTCAAATTTTAACAGAATATTTAAAAAGAAAAAGGGATGTACACCAAAAGAGTTTAGGAAAAGTTTTTCCGGAACAAGAATCTTCATCTAATTTTAACTCAATCTGCAATGACTACTCCCCATATAACTGGTACATCCTTACAAACATTCCGCACTGGAATGGCTACTTATGTGACTTTTGAAGATACAGAATGGGAAATCCTTAAAAAGTTCATTGAGTTCAAGGCGCTTAAAAAGAAAGATCATTTTGCAGTTAGTGGTAAAATCTGTGATCATATAGGATTTGTTGTCAATGGCTCTGTTCGGTATTACCACATTAAAGACGGCACAGAAATCACTGGTTATTTCAGCTTCGAGAACGATTTTGTTAGCTCTTATAAAAGCTATGTAACAAGGAGCCCTGGCACAGGCTACATACAAGCACTTGAAGAAACTGAGTTCATCATTATTTCTTATAATAATATGAAACAAATGCTCAACCATCCACTTTTGGCATATAAAATGGAACGTTTCGGACGCTTAGTTGCAGAGCATTACATTTGCTGCTATGAAGATCGGATCTCTTCTTTTATTTTAGACACTCCAGAAGAGCGGTACTTAAAAATGCTGAAAACGGATCCTGATATTATGCAAAGGGTACCACAGCACTACGTCGCTAATTATCTAGGCATAACACCTGTTTCATTATCACGTATCAGAAAAAGAACTGTATTTCAACCCTCATCAATAAATTCATAATTTCTTATCTTTTGTTAACAACTTAACCTGCGTTCATCACATAAGTTTGCACTATACAAAAACATAAAACTATGTATACCATATTAGGAGCAGGCGGACCAACAGCCAATGCAATAACAAAAGAACTACTTCAACACAATCCTCAGGAAAACATTCGATTGGTAAGTCGCAGGCCAATAAAAACATCGGGTCTGAATGTTGCCTGGTATAAGGCTGATCTATTAAATTACAAAGAAGTTTTACAAGCTACAAAAGGATCATTAGTTATTTATATGTGTGCAGGATTAATTTATGATAAACAAATTTGGCAACAGCAATGGCCAATTATTATGCAGAATCTAATTAATGCCGCTAGTGAAACACAGGCCCGGTTAATATTTTTTGACAATGTATATATGTATGGTCTTGTACATGGCCCGATGCTCGAAACCACACCATACAATCCAATTAGCATAAAGGGAGAGGTAAGAGCCCGTATAGCGACCCAATTAATGGACGAAGTAAAAGCAGGAAATATAAAGGCAACAATTGCAAGAGCTGCAGATTTTTATGGTACAGACTCTAAGAACAGCTTCCTGGATATGATGGTATTAGATAAGTATGCAAACGGAAATAATGCGCAATGGATTGGTAATCCAAAAGTATTACACAATTTCACTTACATTCCTGACGCGGGCAAAGCCCTGTATTTACTAGGAAAAGCACCTGAAGCTGGAAATCAGATATGGCATTTACCAACAGCTGCTCCATTAACAGGCACAGATTTCATTGAATTAGCTGCACAGATCTATGAAGTAAAGCCCTCTTTCTCTACAATCAATAAGTTTATGCTTCAATTGGCAGGCATATTTAAAAAGGTAGTTGCAGGAACCGTAGAGATGTATTATCAATATGATCATGACTACATTTTCGACTCTTCTAAGTTTGAAAATACCTTTCAGATCAAAGCAACAAGTTATAGCGATGGAATAAAGCAAATGTCTCAAACCCTCTATAAAAAACAATAGCACAAAACATTTTGTTTTTGTCGCATATACCCCTGTTATCTGTCGACCGTATACCGCTTTTGTGATGTTAAACAGTGCTATATTTATATCAGTAAAACACTAATGCAAAACGATTATGAAAAACTCAATTTATCCATGCCTTGGAATAAAAGGTAAAATTGCGGAAGCATCAGAATTTTATATCCAAACTTTTGGAGGTGCAAAAGTATTACAAACTTCAGATATAGTTATATTAATAGAATTAAGTGGACAAAAATTCATGTTGCTTAATGATGGACCTTCTTCCAGCCCGAACCCATCCATATCATTTATGGTGATGTGTGAATCAGAGGCTGAAACAGAGCAGTACTGGAATAAATTATTAGATGGAGGAAAAATATTAATGGCTCTTGACAAGTATGATTGGAGCCCTAAATATGGTTGGATAGAGGATAAGTATGGTGTTTCCTGGCAATTGTATACAGGAGATAAAGCAGATACGCTGCAAAAGTTCAGCCCAACTTTAATGTTTACAGGAAACAAAGCTGGTCAGGCTAAAACAGCTATTCAGGATTATGTTCAGCTATTTCCAGATTCAAATATTCAGGGAATCTTAAATTATAAACAGGGAGAAGGTGATTCTGAAGAATTTATAAAACATGCTCAATTTAAGATCAATGATTTCGTAATGATGGCCATGGACAGTTCCGCTGATCATAAATTCGGTTTTAATGATGCCATATCATTGGTTGTAGCTTGTGAAACACAGGATGAGATCGATAGGTATTGGACTTATCTAAGCTCTAACGGAGGTCATGAAGTAGCCTGTGGCTGGCTAACGGATAAATACGGAATCAGCTGGCAAATCATACCTAAAGAAATTGTTAAACTGATTAATGATCCTGTTCGTGGACAAAGGGCTATGAATGCAATGATGAAAATGAAAAAATTGATCATAGCAGATTTAGAAAATGCTTAAAATAATTTGGCCAGGTAATTATGCCTGGCCAAATTATTTTAAGCATTCCAGAGAAAGCTTTCTTTCAAAAAGTAATTAAAACTTAATTAACAGCTTTTCAGAAGTAAGCGTATTACTCTTGTAATATTCAAAGAACCATTCCCCATTCTTTTTAAATACAATACCGTTTGAAGAAGGATTGCTTCCAATAAAGTAATCTGGCTGTGAAGTCTTAAATAAAGTTAGAACGATTTTAGGAGTAGTATCTATCAATTGAAATCCATTAGCCGTTGCTTGTGCATATAGTGTTCCTGCTGCATTTTCTGAAGCTACCGAAACAACCTTTTCAACAGGTTTTTGATTAACAGGTGGACTAACAACAGGTGCTGCTACGATTGGCTGTGCAACTACAGGTGTACTTACCACAGCCTGTGCTTTGGTTTGTGCATTTGGAACATAAGCATAAGGCGTTTCGTCAAGCGATGTAAAGGCGTCTCTTAAAGCAAGGTTATAGGATACGCTAAACTCTTTTTCTCTGCTCTTCCCCTCTTTACTTTTAAAGACAATGTTATTCTGACAATCTTTTAGCAACAAGGTAAGATTGGTACTAAACATCCCGTTTTTCTCCAATATATCAACAAGTAAAGCACTACATTTATTATTGGCAATTTCCTGAGGGAGCTCATTTTCATAATAAACTGTAAAACCTTTATCTTCTAATAAAGCTTTTGTTAACGCATTTAACCGATACTGATTGGGTTGTTTTAAAAAGCTAAATTTCTCTGGCACCATTACATACTTGTAATTATTAATGGTATTCTGAGCATAAGTCGAAACAGAAAGTAATAACAGGAGTAAAAAAGTATACTTTTTCATAGCATATATATTTTCAAGGGTATATTAAGAAGTTAACCATTCTTATTACACAAATATATAATTCTAATTACCTTATTTGATACTCATCACAATTTTAGGAAATAAAAAATTCTTCTGTATACTTTTTGAACTTATCCATAATCGACTGCCATCCCTCCCTTTGCATTTCAACAGGGTTTTCATTTTCAGCATCAAAAGATTCAGTAACTGTTGTTCCTTGATCATTTGATTCAAAGGTGATCTTTACTTTTCTATCATCACCAAGCGTATAGGCAATAACTTCATGAGTCTTAACATCATCATATATTCCTCCAAAATCAAAACCAAAACTTCCATCCCTTGCCTCCATACGTGATGAAAATGATCCTCCTACTCTTAAATCATTCTCAGCTTTCGGAGTATGCCAATCTTCAGAAGCACTATTCCATTTGATAATATGCTCTGGTTTAGTCCATGATTCCCATACCTTTTCAACAGGTAGATTAACGGTGGTTTGTACTGTAATAACTGTTTTATTTGTCGTTTCCATAACTTAAATATTTAATATCAATACTGTACTGTAAAGATAACTCAGCTATAAACAATTAATACAGTGTAATGCCGACATATCGAAGGGGCGATTGCGACAAGTCTATAAACGAATGCTTAATATGTCTTTAATCGCATAATCGATTCTTTTAAATAAAAACTGATAGCCGCTATCTGTAAGGCGTTTGGGTAATACCCATCTGCTTTTTAAAATCAGTTCAGTTTCTGTACCGATAACCTTTGCTCCCAACTCCAATAACCATGCTGGAGATGGCAGTCCTAGTGGAATACCATAAGCGTTACGGATAGATCGCATCAAATCTGTATTTTTTATTGGCTCCGCTGCAGTACAATTGATTATACCATTTAATTCTTTGTGCTCAATGAGCCATTCAGTACATTTTGCAGCATCCTGCTCATGAATCCAGGAAACATATTGCTCGCCATCTCCTTGCTTCCCTCCCAACCCAAATTTCACCAGGTTAAGTAGGCGAGGAAAAGCACCATCACTCCTACCCAAAACTATCCCCATACGTAATGCTACTTTTCTTGTTGATGGTGTGTTTACTTCAAAGAAGGTTTGCTCCCATATCTTGCAAACATCAATTGAAAAACCGTAACCAATATCGCCAGTATCTTCATCCTGCGGACGATCCTCCGCATGGCGGTAAATAGTAGCCGACGTAATATTTATCCAAAGTTCAGGAGGCCTATTCAATTTAGCCATTGCTTTTCCTAAAAGTACAGTTGGGTTGACTCTAGAAGATATGATCTCTGCTTTATTCTTTTCAGTATACCTGCAATTCACATTTTTTCCACAAAGATTTACCAGGAGTTCGGCTCCATCTAACACTTGTTCCCACCCACCTTCATCAACTCCATTCCAAATGACTGTTTTAATATTTCCATTTACTGGAGCAGCTTTACGACTTAACACAATTACTTCAGTAGCCAGGTCACGATAATAATTTGCCAATACATTTCCAAGATAACCATTACCACCAGCTAAAACTATTTTATGATATTTCATATTCATGCGATTAAAAAGATGATCAATAAAACTGCAACTCGATACAATACCCAGGTAAAGGTTAAAGTCCAGCCAAGTTTCAAAAGTCTAGTCCTACGGATATGCTCCAGCAGCATCAAACCAGCTACAGCCAAAAACCATAAGACATAAAACAGAGGATCCAGATTCAGCCATGCAGCCACTAACAATGCTGGCAACAGTAACAATGCCCCTGCGAAAGAGATCGTCATCATATTTCCCAAATAAGCCCATACCTTCTTCTTATTAACCAGAAACACAATTCCTCCCTGAAAAATGATTTGTGCCCCACAAACAAAATACTCCCGGTAAGCATGTCCTGCAGGCAGCATATCTGCCATTAAATTGGTATATCCAGAAAGTATCCAGGCAGTAACAAACCAGGTAAAAACCAAATAAATGATTCGATAGTGCAACTTAAAGCTAGGTTGATACTGAAAATCCTCTCCTTTTACTGGAGGAACAATCACCCTTCTGTTATAAGCAATAAAAGCATAAACTTTACTCATCAACCATACAAAAGGCTTAAACTTAAATAGAGGGCCTAAAAAAGGCACTACCATTGCAAATATTTTAAACAGACTTTCTATTCCATAAGTAACCTCTCCTGTTTCCTGATTTACCAATGCTATTTCATTTGCTGCACGTTGCCTATCTACATTCGGACAAACTTGTATGGGCAGTTCCTGATAAGATGCACGTCCATCCTGTTCTAAAAGACCAGTACTTACAAATGCGCTGGTATATATCCTACACATCGGACATTCTTCATCGAATAAAATCAAATGATTTTTAAGCGTTTTCATGACTTATTAATTAATGCAAACCTATTTGAACATTTTAAAAATTGAGCCCCAAAACCAGCTTTCTTCAGCCTTTAACATGGTATCTAAGGTTTTATCAACATTTTTAGCGAGTTTATTAATGTCCTTAACAGATTTACTGAATGTATTAAACTCTGGATCTTTATCATCTCCTTGAACATTGGACAACTCATCAAGTATTTTCAATACCGGATCCAACTCTCTCTTTCTTCTTTCTTTTGCTACTTGCCTGGCGATATTCCAGGTATCCTTGTCAGCATAAAAATATTCTTTACGCTCGCCTGCCTTATGTTGCTTTTCAACCAATCCCCAGCCAATCAAATCTCTTAAAGTCATATTGGCATTACCTCTGGAGATGCTCAAATCATCCATAATTTGTTCTGTAGTCAATGCTTCAGGAGAAATTAGTAACAAGGCATGCACCTGGGCCATTGTACGGTTAATCCCCCATTCAGAGCCCAATTTACCCCAGGCTTCAATAAATTTTTGTTTCGCTGCTGCTAGTTCCATAACCAAAGATAGTAATTAATATTAAACTTTCAGTAATTACTGAAAGTTTAATATTAATTAGAAATCATTTCTTTACCAAGCTTTAACTAAGGGCATACATCAATGCAAATAAACTTCGCTAAATTTGTATCATATGAATAATGAAATTGCAGTTATATTTGATATGGATGGCGTGATCTGCCATACAAACCCTTACCACTCTCTTGCCTTTCGTGAATTTTTTGCTGCCAGAGATTTAGCACCTTCTGATGAAGAATTTGCTGAACATATGTTTGGCAAAAGTAATAGTTATATTTTAAGCCATTTTTTTAAACGTCCTGTTACAGGTAATGAACTTTTAGAACTTGAACAGGAAAAAGAAAGTCTTTTCAGGAAAATATATGAACCTCATATTGTTCCAATAACTGGTATTGTTGAGTTTATATCAGACTTAAAAAATAATGGAGTGAAATTGGGTGTAGCTACTTCTGCTCCTTATGCCAATCTGGATTTGATATTGAGCAAAATTGATATCCGTAAAAAATTAGGTTCTGTACTAGCTAGTGAAGATGTAAAAAAACATAAACCAGATCCTGAAGTTTATTTAAGTTCTGCAGCTAATCTTGTGGTATCTCCTGAGCAGTGCCTGGTATTTGAAGATTCATTTTCTGGTGTATCAGCTGCTTTAAATGCTGGAATGCGTGTAGTCGGAGTATTAACTTCTCATACTAAAGAAGAACTTCCTCCTTGCAATGCATATGTTAACGATTATAGTGATCTTTCTTACAGCAAGATCATTGAACTGTTCAATAAATAATCTGTTAGTATTAAAACCCTCTGCATAAAATGGAAGAAGAAAATAAGAATCCCTACGTACAGTTTAATGCACAAATATTAAAGGACTGGAAAGCAAACGGTGTAGATTATATCAAACTTGTAGAATTAGATACAGACCTTGCCATAAAGTTTTTTGAACTGATTCCAAACTCTGAGATTCCAGATGCGGGTGAAACGATCTATCATATCGATTCGGAAGACATTACTGAACTTTTACAACCCATTAAGCACGTAAAGTTTTTAGTCCATGAAATTTATCTGGAGGAAGAGGAATAATCTCCCCTCCAGATAAAATAAAATTTCGAATTATCAGCCTAGCTTTATTTCAAACAAGCTGAATGAACCATTTTGGTAATGTTTTGGAAGCCCTTCTGTGTGCTTTAGTTTTACTACTCCAAGATAATTGAAGCCACAACTTACATAATAATTGTTCAATCGCTCATTACCACTACCTGTATCCATTCTTACATACGACTTTCCATTTTCTAATGCATACTTTTTTACCCATGCTACTATGTGTTTTACGAAGTGTTTACCTCTAAACTTTGGATTTGTAGCTATACGGTGTATATAAATTGCAGGATCTTCATCTTTTTCTTCCCAAATTAAAGGATCATTTAAAGTCAAAGTAAAAACACAGGCTAGTTCATCATCAATAACAATCTGCCATTGAAGTTTCTCGTCTATGGTCTTTTCAACCATACTTCTTTCAAATCCCTGCCACTTTAATATACCTACCTCGCCCTGATAATCTGTAGCATAATCATAAAGTTGGAAAATTGCATCTATATCCTTCTGGGTACTTTGTTTAAACTCCATTTTGTATCTAATTTCTCCTTGTAAATCTATACACTTTTAATAAAACAGAACGTTTATTTAGCATTTAAATATGAAAAGATTATTTCATATTTAAAATTTGCATATTGATCAGGTTATATAAATATCATTTTTTCTAAATTCCAAAAATACCTCAATCCAACAACTTAATTTGCTCAAAAAATAATAATATGAGCATCATAAAAATAACTAACACAGAAATTCTTTCAGATAATTGGTATACACTAAAGAAAATTAGCTTTGAAATAACCAGAACTGATGGTTTTAAGTCCATACAGGAAAGAGAAGCATACGACAGAGGAAATGGAGCTACAATACTTCTTTATAACAAAGCACAAAAAACGGTTGTACTTACTAGGCAATTCCGAATGCCAACTTTTCTCAACGGAAATGAAACAGGTTACCTAATTGAATGTTGTGCTGGTTTACTTGACAAGGACAATGCTGAAGATTGCATTAAAAAAGAAACTGAAGAAGAAACAGGTTATAGAATAACTTCGGTAGAGAAAGTTTTTGAAGCTTATATGTCACCTGGTTCAGTTACAGAATTGATTTACTTCTTTGTCGCTGAATATTCGAATGAGATGAAAGTAAATGAAGGTGGAGGATTAAAGGAAGAGAATGAGCATATAGAAGTCCTTGAATTACCATTTTCAAAAGCAATTGACATGATCAGAACTGGGGAAATTAAGGATGGAAAAACAATTATGTTGTTACAACATGCCCTAATTTATAAGCTCTTATAAACCGATGTATTGGGATTGAAATTACTATAAACAAGAAAAGCCGGTAGTCATTTGAACTACCGGCTTTCTTTAAGATTTGGCACCGACCTACTCTCCCACGTGTTACCGCAGTACCATCGGCTCTGGTGG
>NZ_JBAZQQ010000013.1:0-36414 GCF_041645105.1 Pedobacter sp. | reverse complement strand
AAGCCAATCCATCTGAGAGATATTTATCCCCATAAATAAAAGTATCAGGTGCGTCTACCACTATATGATGAGGAGCGGCAGGAAGGACAGTAACCATTGCAACGGCAGAGACCTCGCCCTGCCTTGCGGTTATCATTGCCCTTCCTGCCTTCGGAAGGGTAAAGATGCCTGTATCTGTAATTATACCGTCTGAGGCTGAAAACAGAGCGTCAATCTTTTTGCCGTCCTTATTAAGGGCAACAAACTGGAGAGGGACACCAGCAATTGCAACGCCAGATAGAGGAGAGATTGATATTGGTTCAACGGTCTGCGTGCCTACTGTTGATGTTCCTGTGGTAGAGGTACCAATGGTGGTATCGGTTGCAGATACAAACTGTGTACATAGCAGAAACAAAATAGTTAAAAAAAAGGTTGGAATTCTCATAATATTTGCTCCTATGGACTAACATCAATATAATGCACCACGATTGCTGTTGCCCCTAAAGTTGATACTTTCAATGATAAACCTGAGACACTGTAATTTATCTGCGTTCCAAATGCTGAAGGTGCTACTCCTAAATACCCTTGGTAGAATATAGAATCATCCGTATTCTGAAATTTGGCAACGCCCTTATTGACGGTATCAAGGCTATGAATCTCAATTCCATAAACTTTAATGGTATGCCCTGTTGCTACTGTTATTAAAACATGATTAGACACGGCTGTATCTGTGCCATAATATAGATAGCTACATCCAGGATATGGCAATACTGATGTAGTTACTGTGCCTTTTATAGCTTGATCCCCGCCTGCGAATGAATATGTTGCTATCATCAAAAATAGGAATACTATTGTTAGTTGTCTAATCATTTTCATATATTTTTACCTCATTATACATAATTGCTGGGACAGGCACAATACCACCTGTCCTGACGCTTTCCCCATTATTATGGGGTGTATTCGAATATTGAAAGTCTTATTGTTCCTGCGTTTACTGCCTCGCTGGACTTAGCGTAGACAGTAATGACTGTACCTGCTACCTTTGCCAACGGTCTACTATTTGACACTGTAAATGCTGGACTTGCTGGACTTGTCTGCCCATAAATATCTCTAAGTGCAGTACCATCTGATATTTTATATTCCATATCATATCCACCTGTAAATACTACACCATCAATCTTCCCTGATTTAGCGGTTGTAACAGTATGGCTTGCTACTCCTATCCAAGCACCTGTTGCAATATTTGACACTACATATGTTTTCTCAATCGTATCCCCTGCAACTTGTGAAGCAATGGCATAAATCTGCCCTGCTGCGTCCTGCTTAATCTGCACGCCTAAATTGCCTAACATCGTTACAGAACCAACAGTATTCGCCCCTGCTGGGATACTTGATGCTAAGTCAAAGTCCCCGATATTATTGTTCCCTGCGGGGATTGAACTGGCAATATCCACATCACCGATATTGTTTGTTCCTGCTGGGATACTTGATGCCAAATCTACATTCCCAATATTGTTATCGCCTGCTGGCAAGCTCACATTAAAAGCTGAAATTGCCACACTACCGATATTGTTCACACCTGCTGGGATGGAACTTGCCAAGTCAAAATCCCCGATGTTGTTATTCCCTGCGGGAATACTGGATGCTAAGTCAAAATCACCGATGTTATTGTTGCCAGCGGGAATACTTACATTTATCGCAGAGATAGCTACACTACCCATCACATTTGTTCCCGTTGGGATTGAGCTGGCTAAGTCAAAATCGCCGATGTTATTTGTCCCTGCGGGGAGACTTACGGAAAACTCATCAATCTTCACACTCTGTTTGCCATTTGCAAAAGCAATCCCTTGTGTGCCTGCAATACACAATCCACACACTAACAATCCTAATACTATTCTTCTCATTTTCGTTCCTCCTAAATTTTTATTCGTTTCTAACTTCATTCTTCTCATTTTCGTTCCTCCTAAATTTTTATTCGTTTCTAACTTCATTTTGTGTTTCACCCCCTTTTGGTTATAAATTTTTCTTCCGGTTGGATAGAATTATACCTACTTTGAATATCTGTGTCTGTCCGCTTTTGTTCCGAACGACTACCTGATAATTTTTGAACTGACTTAAATTGATTGATACTGGTGGTTGGAAAATGCCGTTTGTGCTGGCTGGTGCTATTTCACCGCCAAGGGCAAGGTTTGCGCCAATATACACAGCATAGTTGTAATAGTCTACGGTTGATGTTTCATCCCTGATTATTGTGATGTACTCAAGATAAACCTCATAACCCGGAACAGGGTCAGTCACCCATGTCTCGTTATAGTTTCCTGATTGCCCCGCAAGAATGGTCATGTCAATAGTTTTGAATGTCTGGTTTGGTTGTGCTTGCCAGACAGGGGTATTCACACCTGTTATCGTGCCGCTTGTTCGCAATTCCTTTGTGCTTGGATTATAAGCATTGGTCAAGACTTGATCCGATGTCAATGCCCATCCATGTCCAGCACATAATCCCAAAATTAATCCTACAATTGCTATGATTTTCTTCATTAAAATACCTCCGTCCTCTTGATTGCCTCTACCTTCACCATGCCGCCCTGAATCCAGCCGTTTCCTTTCAATCTGAATCCTGGTGTAATCTCTGTGATGCTCAATTCCCTGCAAAAACCACCCAGTGTATTGTTGCGTCTCAATACTGCCACTATTGCCCATAATGCCTGTTGGATGTTCATCACATTTGTTTCATTCTCAACTTCTTCTGCGTAATAATGAATCGTTGCTCTCAATGTTACATCTTTTTGCTGATATGGCACACCAGCTTGATTATCCGTTGCCCCCTCAAATTCAATACACAGATAAGGATATTGAGGGATAACCAACATATCTACCTCGCTAATCCCCTGTAATCCAAAAGTATATGTTGATGTATGTTCTGCATCCCCTTCTCGCCATTTTAGATCAACGGTAAGATTATTCTCAAAAAGCAACTTGAGATTGCTGATAAAATCGTTGTAAATAAAGCCTGTTTGTATCATCTTACCACTCCCGATGTTGCCCTTGCCATTCGTCTTGCATTAACAATGCCTTTCCTTACATATTCTGTCAATGCCTTTGTCATGTCTACCGCATCATCGGGGAACAATTTCATAAACTCCCTCTGCGGTGTTGACATCCAGCACATATCATGCCGTCTGGCATACTTAATCTCATCAAGATTAATCCCCCATACCATGTGGTCTTTGGCAAGCGTGGTAACATTCCCATCTGCACCTTCAACGGTTGCTGCTCTCCACATTCTGCCGGACAATTTCAGGATTGTATTGGGGTATGCAGATTTTTTCTTCTTTGATGATTTTAAGTATGCCTCAGAGAGCTTAACCCACTTGCCCCGCCCCTCGGTTGCAAAGGTATTGGCTACGCTTTTCTGTACAATCGGCTGTATTTTTTTCCATAAGGGGATCAGGTCATCCAGTAATCCCTGTGGCACTTCGTTAATAAATCGGCTCACCTCAGCGAATGACTTCCCCTCATAGCCGAGGTTAATAAACATCCTGCCGCCTATTGCCGGTTGTCCGCCTTTCATGCCAAAAATAGGGTTGCCCATGCTACACCTCTATCTCGCCATCACCGATACCAGAAACACCGACCTTGTTGAATACAGGTTTTGGTGTTTCATATAGTGGCAAGCTACTGGTTATATTCCCCTGCTTTGTAGCCGTATCAAAAGTAATCTGTCTTGATTCTATTTTCTCCCAAAGTTTTTCAGCCTCTTTTCTCCACTCATTAACTGCTTCCGGCAAGCCATCAGGGTTGTTCGTGGGGAATAGGCTAACATAGATTTTATATGCCGCCCAGTTTTGTTCTATTATTTTAATCGTTGTTGAATTTATCGTCAATGGTACTTTGTACCCTAATGAGCTTAATCCTTCGTTAATTTTGCCATACTCATCATCGATATATGCCTGTGCCTCAATCTCGGTCAAATGGTCTGTTGTATCCGCCCCGATTTTGATCTTGTTTTTGGTTACTCTTAATATTCGTTTCAAATCATTTTCTAAGCTGCAATAACCCATGTTTTACCCCAATAATACTTGAATTTGTGCTTTAGATTCCTCAGATACACGGCTTGCGGGCTTAACCAAGTTTTCTACATATTGTCTGTTTTGTTTGATTAATTCGCCCCATGTGATATTATCGTTTTTGTATTTTCCTAATCCAACGATTGAGTTTGTAAATATTGCATTCTCTTCTGTCTCTTCTGTCTCCACAACCTCGGCTACCCTGCCATGCTCTCTTAAATCAGTTTCGGTCAATGCAATTAATCGCTGGCTTGGATTCTCCACAATTGCACCCTTGCCGTATTGTTTCCCATCAACTGTCAATCCTTCAAGTAATATTCTAACTGTCATGGCTACTCCTTTTTGATGAGGGGATGTTTTTGCCCCATCCCCTCATCCTGATTGTTCGCTTATGCTACATCTGCATACACACTGCCACATCTGTAATACATTCTCGGCAATCCATAAATGCCGCCAATAACTTCTACAGTCGGTGGGTCGTCGTTCCCTCTGTCGATTGTCTTTGTAAATTTCCCAGCCTTGGGATTATCCAATCCGGAGTATGCACTTGGCACAGTTGCAAAATCCATGAGGTTGCCCGTTGGGGGTTTCCCTGTCATAATAAATTTATCATCAGGGATGAAAGTCTTAAACAGACTGGCACTTGCCCCCACGGCTTTGGCAGATTCTAATGCTGATACTGTCAGGGTGGTTTCTGAAACGCCTGATACTGTTACCCAGCATTCATCACCCATGCCTTTGTTCAGCACAACCACATCACCAATCTCAACTCCTGTTGCATCGGCTACTGTGATTGAGGTTGCGTTTATTGCGGCTGCCACAGTTAGCTGTGTCTGAATGGTATAACCTTCATCATATACTTCATACTCAATCCCTGCAATAGCAGAACGCAGTATCTCTGTAAGTGAACCGGTATTGACCATATCCCTGCCAAATTGGTGTTTTACCATCTCTCTGATGATCGAGTTAGAAAACAGGTATTTTTCAACTTGACTTGTGAACCAAATCTTGTTGATTTTTAATCCTGTTCCCCTCATCAATAACTTCCATGCTGCAATATCGCTAAGAGGATCTGCATTAGCTGTGTCGCTCCATGCCACTGCTGCGGTTGGTTTGAATCTTGTCGGGATTTTGTAATCTATGTCGAAATTCAATCCATTACCACGGATAGGCAATACGCCGGACAATGCTTTCCATCTTGCCCACTCGATACGAGTTTCAATCTGCGTATTGAGTACAGCTAATTGTCTCAGCACAATATCCTTACCCCATACCTGATCAAGTGTCCCTGGTTTTCTCAACTCCGTCAAATCGCCTTCGGTAAAAACAACTTTACCTCTGAAATGTGCCGCCTCAAATGTTACCGTCTGCACACCGGGGACTTCCATTAGCGGGGATTCAGCATTCAGGCTTACCGGAGGCACCATTCCTGTTGCTCCCATCAATATATCCCATTTTATCGGACTTTGTGTATTTACTACAGGTGCAAACTGTGCCCCTTTATACTGCGTGGGGTCAGTAGTAAACTCCTGTATAACCGCTTGGATATATGATGGTCTTAATATCTTCAATTCTCCATATACGCTCATAATCTTTTACCTCCTTTACGCCCATATCAATCTCTGGCACGCAG
The DNA here is from genome assembly GCF_041645105.1 of Pedobacter sp. Lineage (GTDB taxonomy): Bacteria > Bacteroidota > Bacteroidia > Sphingobacteriales > Sphingobacteriaceae > Pedobacter. Next base: position 30,735 of record NZ_JBAZQQ010000013.1, on the reverse strand, counting down.
ACTTGTCAAGGTTTGTCACCCTGAAACAGTTACTTTCTGAAAGAATGCCGTGGTTGACTACTGCTACAGGCACATCACCTGTATCAATACCATCAACTTGGTCATTCAATACTACCACATTCGCACTCAATTCTGAACCGTTAGTCAACAGCACATATGCTGCGTTTGCCACGGTATACCCATTAGTAGTTGTCCCAATGGTCAATGTCTTTGCCGTTGCATCAACCACTGTGATTGTTTTACTTTCTGTGTTTATGCCGTCCGTAATGTTCAATACATCGCCAACCAAGAAACCGACCACACTTGCCACGGTCACGGTTGTATCCGCAATCAGCTTATTAACTGTCAATAAACTTCGTTGGTTAAACTGCATATACTTGCCGTTTGCAATTATCCTGCCCAATACTGTCCCTTTCCTTATTTGCGTATCAACCGCACCGGATGTGTCTCTTGCTCTCGTGGCAAGAGTAGCACTCCCAATCTGTGCGTGAGATGATGCCAGAATTTCAGAAGGGATTGCCTGTTGTACTTCGCTATATCCTATTCTTCCCATTGTCTTATCCCTCCTTTACGGCAAATCCAGCCGCTTTCATATCTGCTTTTACATCTAATCTTACCTGTGATTCTTGTTCTGACAGTGTTATTTCTCCACTTGCCTTTGTCCGCTCGGACAAGTCAATCACTGCCGGTCTCATGTCCATCATCTTCCTGAATGCGTCCCCTGGTGTCATTGCAATTTCCTTGCCTGTTGCGTCTGAGAGCTTAATCACATCGGCATCTGTGCCCTTGTGCGATAGGATTACCCTTGCAAAATCTACCTCAAACGGGTACAATTTACAGGCATCGTTAAACTTCTTGACCTCAGCGTCAACCTCTGCCTGCCACAGTTTAGCCTCTGTGACTTTATGCAGCGTTTCTGTTGCTTGCTGTTTTGCAGTAACATCTGATAGCTGTATTTCCATTGCCGCAATCTTATCTTGTGCTGCTTTTAATTCTTCCATTTTGGTTCTTCCTCCTTCTGTTAGTTTTTTCTCTTTTTCGACTTTCTCTTTTTCGACTTTCTCTTTTTCGACCTTTTTAATCTCAGAGAAAGTCATGATCGTCATTGCTTTCTCTTTATATTCGTCTGGAAGTCTATCATAGATTCGCTTGCTTATGATTTTCTTCTCATCCTCGGTGTAGTGATTGGTATGCATTTCTCCATATCCATAACTACCGATGAAATTTCTGTATGAGCACATTATTTCTTCTTGGTCTATCGGGTAGGAATAATTGACAGGGTCTGCAAACTGATCGTCAGTAAGATGTCTATATCTATCAGGCAATTCCAGATACGTGCTGTCTTTGACTCCGATACCATATTCTTTACTTCTCGCTGCCTGTGCCGCTGTCAATGTTCCTGTTCCGTCTGCCATCTTAAAAACCTCCCCTAATATCTTCATATCATCTATTGCCGCAGTTTCAGACATGCAAACAGGGGATAGTCCTGTCAAAAACGGCTTATTCGTAACAGAACCACCAACAAGACAAACGCCCTGCCCTTCCTTGCTTACCTTGTCAATGTAATTTTCCACATATTCAGGACTAAAATATTTGAATGCCTTCTCGCTCAGAAGTGTCAAACCCTTCTCTGTCCACTCGATTAATCCCTTTAACTTGCCATCCTCAATCTTGACCTCTTTGAACTCTCCAATTCTGCCAAGGCCATCATTATGCTCAATCGTGATTGATACATCCCTGCCTAATATTCGATTACTGAAATTATCAGCAAACTTCTTGAGCTTGTCGGCTGTAATGTTGATCTGCCCGTATATCTGGTGCTGCCAGGTGCCTTCTCTGATTATGTCAATCCAGCTTGTTTTTGTCTCTGTCTCAATAGCAACCTCGGAAAGCTCAATCACCGATATATAATCATAAGCCATTTTCTTAATCTCAACCCAGTTCCCCTTCTCGTCCTGCTCGTATACATTTTTAGTTGCAGCCCAAGCGGTGGCGGTTGCTTTTGTCTCATCCTTCTCGTATTCCACATAGGCGGCATTATAGGCTTTTATCCAGATCGTCTTGCCGTGTGCGGGTAGATTCTTAATCTGGTCTGGTGGGTTGTCGATTTTATACATCTTTTTTGTCTCCTTGTTTTCAGGCAATAAAAAAAGGCTGTAGCAATGACCCACTTTCTCAAGTAGATAATCACTACAGCCTCTATATAATAGTCAGCTTAATGGTCAAGCCATTAGCCTCTATATAGTCAGCATTTTTTATTCAATTTTTGAAAATAAAAAATTGCCTGAATATGAAGGATAATGCATCTATACATTAATATCATTCATTATTGACAATCTCTATTCATAGTTAGTCTCTTCTATCTCTTGGACTTGCTTTTTATCTTTATACCGTTTGCAATAATACAAAGATAATCTTCAAGAAGAGACTAACTATGGATACTTATCTTTCTCTTAGCTTATAGCCTTGAAGGCTCTGAAGCTACCTGAGAGAAAAAAACAAGTCCTTCTTTAGGATTGATAGAAATTAAAACACAAGAGGATGGGTAGTCTTCCCCCCTCCCCCTATGTTACTCTTTCCTAAAAGGAGAAGTAATTCGGATTTTTAATTGTATGTTTGCAAACTATTGATGATGAAATCTAAACGCTCATAGCCTCGTTAGGTCTTTCGCCACCTGTCAGGTAGGCTTAACAAGTCCTCAGAAGAACCCTTACCTGATTCGATATCATTACTATACCCTATCTTTTCTATTTTGTCAAGTAATTTTTGCAATTATTTCACTTTTTTATACAAAAACTTTCCTACCTTGATAATTCCGTCAACTTTCTGCTCGATTATTAGACAGACAGGGGTATAATTCTGTATCTTAATTGTAATCGATACGATTTCATTATTGTATTTTAATATTCCATATTCTAAGTCTGTCACATTCTCCAATAAACTCATAAAAATATGACTTGGAATGTGTGGTCTTGCCTTCAATATCAATGGGTTGTTTTCTTGCATATCTATTTTCTCCTCTACCATTACCACAGCGTTCTATGTGCCATCAACTCCGGGTCAACACCCTTAAAATCAGCATCAGGGATATTCTCTGGACGCTCCTGCTCGGTGACATACACCATCAAGCACCTACATCCAGCATGGAGTGGAGGTGTAAAGTCGTTTGCCCTTGGATCGCCTTCGTCAAATACTTGCTGATCTAAATCCTCACACAGCGGACAGGTTGCCTCATCCAATAATGCCGAATATATTTCTCGGACTACAGCCGCCCCTTGTTCTGCCCCTTGTTTCATGGATTCTTCCCGGGCAATATTGAAAACCGCTGGAGTTACAAATCCTGCTGCTGAAACTATGCTTTTTTCAATGTAGCCGTCAAAGGCTTTCCGCACGCCATACAGAACCTCTTTGGTTGAGACTTCCCGCCGTACTCCTTCCAACGCTGCGGTCAGGGCATTAAATTGCACATCACTTATAATCTTATCCCCTAAACTTGCAACCTTTCCGGAAAGAAATATCTGTGCCGCCTGCTTGGTGGTTACTTGTATCCCCAACTCTTTCGCAATAGCCTTTTGTCCATAACTGAAAACATCATCCATATACTCCTTCAGAAATGCCTTAACCTCGGCACCACCTTTGACACTAATATTCGTTATAGCTGATATGTCCCGATTAAGCAAAGCGGTTTCCAATTCTGCAAGATAAGATACTTTTTGAGCACCAAGAATCTCGCCCATCTTCTCAACAAAATACTCCTCTGCCGTGTCGAATTTACCCTTGATTTCAGCAAAGGCAATTTTTTGTTCCCATTGGCTCAAATCCCTGTGCCACTTCTCTGGAGTCTCGGACATTTTTATCTTTGGCTTTTCGTTTTTAGTTATCTCAATCGGGGCAGGTGTTTTCTCTGGTTCTTTCGCTGCTGCTGCCACTGTTTCATCATACAGCGGTATCCCCACCTGTTCTGCCAGATATTCTAATAGTTTGTTACTCACCGGTATCTGGTTGGATTTCACCATCTCGGAGACAATGGTTGTTACAAGATCTTTTTTCTCTTTTGAAAGCCCATCACTTATCACCGTTGCGGTTGGGGCAGTAGCACCAAAATTATACAGCACTAAATCTGGTATTAAATACAAATTCACAGAGTCGATAATATCCTTCAATAATGCCTCAAGACTATGGAGAAAATAATCCAGTTGTGCGGTTGCCATGCTCCGGCTGCCAACCTCGGTACTCTGTGTGAATGCCTTCTCCTGTGCATATACACCAACCAATACCATCCTTAGTAGGTGCTCAATGTAGCTGATGAACATTTCCCCCCGCTGGTCATCTGCCAAATATTCTAATGTCCACTCATAACTGCCATCGTCAAGTTTAGTATTGGGCAAAGCAACTATTTTTTTTGAGTTCAGCGACTTTGCGGTTTTTATTGCCTCGGTCATGCCATCAAATTCATTACCATTAGAATCAGTTATTTTCCCTACTGGACCGCGTGATATGATTGATTTCTCCCCCCTTCGTTCGTAATATTTGCTACAAAATTGATACATCAGCGTTACAGCATACCAAGGATCGTAAGCATACTTAATCCTGGAGTTGCCATATAGTCCGCCAAACTCTTGATCATGGATGTATACAAATGTCTTCTCTGGTGTGATTACTATATCTTCTTGTTTGAATCCGTTGAAGCCTCCCAAATCTGTGCTCTGGAGTGTTACTCGTGGTGGGTACAGGTCTTTGATTTTTTTGTATACCCATCCATCTCTTTGCTTGTCTTCTGTCAGTCCTGCGGCTGATTGTATGGTATAATTCACAGTGTCCTGCATCCATACCTTTTCATGCGGTGCTCTGCCAAAGACTAATCCTCCACGCAAACTGGATTTAACCAGCCGTCTCCATAACCGTTTTATAACCACCTCGACAAATGCCATTATATCGGGATCTGAACACTGAATAAACACATTGGTTGACATTAATGGCAGTTCTATGGTCATTAATCCTGCGTGTATCTGTGGGTGTTTTCTCATCCGATTAAAGGTTTCGTCTAAGATTGTTTCTGGATTGTATGTCCCAAGGTATGATGACATCCCAGGAGTAATATATTCTACTCCGGACTGTGATTTTTCTGATAAATCTGGCTTGATTTTGGATTGCTGTTCTGCAAACTTGAGAAGTTCTTTCTGGATTTTAGCGTCAAGAAAAGGAATTTTCATGGACTAACTCCTTGAAAAGCGTGATATTCTGTAATATACTACATTTCTTCGTGTTTGTCAAGAAGTTTTTTAGATTTTCTTAGGTTATAGGATTACAAAGGTATCTTTGGCTGTTTCTACCGGAACGAAGGATGTTTTGAAGGTGTAATCTGCTTTGTCTGCCTTCTTGGGTTTCTTAATCACCATCTTATGTTTTTGTTTAGCTGCTTTCAGGGTTGGGTTGTTGGGGATGGGGCAGTTGAAGATGTTTAGTTCAATTGTTTGCCTCTGTGTAGTTTGAGAAAAAATAAAAAAAGCCGCTTTTTTAGGAATATCCATCTGCATATAGAAAAGGCAGTAACCTTTAACAATTACTGCCTTCGCTATACCTAAAAAGTGCTACTTACTAACTCACGACAATTAGTATGCCTGTATAAATTTATATTAACTTTTCCGCTTTAGCCTTATCGAGATGTATTCCCTCCATATTAGAGAGGGATTATCGTCTTCAAGTCGCTGGGTCAATCAAGTTATTTTTTAAGACTTCCCCCCTACCCCCCCTACAGATAAGAGACTGTATTGAGAAAGGGAAACTAAATATTCAATTCAAACTCCGTCTGATGTGAAGCCATAATTTCAGGCTTACCGAGCTCGCCACCAATTATCGGGCTGGACACCAAGTCGTGAAAAGCTTCCCAGCACTTTTTTAGAGGTGATATAAATATACCATATTTTTCCCAAAATGTCAAGAAGTTTTTTTAATTATTTTTATTGATGGAAAAGTTGGAATATCTAAATTTGGCTCAAATGGTAGAAAGGTTACTCGTGGTTTTGAATTATAACAAGCAATTGCCAATACAATCTTATCATTTTTTTGTTTTTGATAAAAAATCGGGTGTATTTCTCCACAACGATTACATTTGATTTTGTCCACAGGGTCAATGCTGAAATTCGTTATCCAGCTTTCACCTGTTTTGCTCTTTGTTTTAACTTTTTTTGGTAACATTCTCCACCTCCTTTACCATCTGGCATCTGCTGCATTTCTCGCAATATGGAATATGCTTCATGCTGATATTCCATTCCCGTTCAATCTCTGCCACCTCTGGATGGTGACTTACCGTTTCCCAGAACTCATCATTTGATTTTATGGGATAAATTGTGTGTCGCTTTATCCCATTAGCACAAAAAAAGACTATCACCCCGCCCTTGACCTCCACGACATGATGTGGTAGTTTCGCTATTGCCACCACTTCCGATGGCAATATGCCGAATATATCGGCTAATGTTAGATTACCCATTGTTATTCCCTCCTTGCAACTCTACTCTGCGAATTTTTACTTCTGTGCTTGTGTCCCTTTCCCTTTCAGCATTACAACCATCACACCATTGTTGAGCAATATTTTCTAATGTTTCCCAACATGCTGGAGTATAGAGATTTTCTCGCCCCCCCTTCTCTGCATAATCATATAGGCAATATTGGTCAGCATTTTCGTATTCTCCAGCCGTTAGCCCATACTGGTTAAATACTGCCAATATATCCTTGCTTGCTTTACTCTCAATCCACAATCCATGATGTTTACTTTGCTGTGTTACCCCCTCAAATATAGTAATACTGCCATCCTCTAATCCTTGAGCCAGCCATCCGACCGTACCAATATTATACCCTATTCTCTTAACTGTGATATTCATTATCTTTGCCTCCTTGTCTTAATTTTTGCCAGCCGTTCAGCCAGCCGATATAGTGCCGTAATCGTTGCCAGCCGTTCCCGCTGGTGCTTGCGTCGCCGTAGCCATAATTTTACCCTCCCAAGTAATCGCATGATTCTTTCACCTCCCTGTTTTCTGATTCTTCTTCTCTCCACTCCTTCGCTGCATCTGCTCCGCAGGTAGTTCTACCTGCACATCTGTAACATATTTCATTACACATTTTGCATCCTCCTCTATTTAGATTCTCAGTATATCCCTTTCTGGCAGGCCACCAACCTGATAGCCTCCCAGCAGGGGATATACCCATCCTCTGCCTTACGGGTTTTACCGCTTGTACATAATAGCCACCCCCCTTGCCCTGGCATGACCCGGGCTGGTTGATGCTGGCTTTAATTCTATAATATTTCTTTCCCGTCGCTATCCACTGCCCTCAACATTTGTTCCCCGATCCAGGTTATTAACATCTCCCCTTGCCGGTTGCAAACAATATACCCTAATTTTTTGTATGCGTTCAATTTTGAAGAGCTATAAGCATACATTTCGGATCTCAAAATTGAAGTAGTCGAGCTTAATCCCAATTTACTGTTGACAACATCCAGATATTTTGTTTTCATAATTTTGATACCTCCTTTTCCCCTTTTTTGGTCAACAAATACCTGCCCATTCTGAATACTAATCGCAGGTATCCTTGAGTACAGAGTTTTTTTGTCATCTCTTCGTCAAAATCGTTTACCGTTGGATCAAAACCTGGATCGTTCCACAGGTGCAAAACATCCGTTTCGTTTTCTGTCAATTTCATCTTTCCATCTCCTCCCCTTATCCCTGGGGGCAAGGAATTTTTAATCCAATCCAAGGCTTTTACTTAATGCTTCACTTCCAAACCTTAATAATGCTTCATAAATAGCCTGTTCTGTTTGCATCATGCTTTCAAGCTCTGCTATTACTGCCCTGTCCCTTAGTGTCATTGCTTTCGCTTCGTACTTTTTCATCTTCCCTACCTCCTGAACCTAAACTTTTAAGGCTTCCGTTGCCCTACATAATATATATAGCAAGTTCCATGCCAGAATAAGCAAGCATATCATAAGTATAGTATTTGTAGTGAGTTATGGATATTCCATAAGAAAAGATAAAGAAAAAAGTGTACTTATAGGTACATATAAAATGAAGGGAAAAGCTATGCCACTATTATAAGTATAGTAGTATGAGTGGTTTATAAAAGTGTACTGATAAAAACGCAATGTGTACCCGTAGGTACAGTTTTTGATTGTTTCACAAATACAGATTTAAGCGGAGGGCATTTAATCGATTATTTCATGTTTATTTTTAATTTTGGACAACAAAAAGGGTGGAGACAATGAAGGTAAAATTGCCCCCACCCCATAACAAGGAGTTGTGAAAAGATGCCTAATATTCACTGATTATCTTGCTGTTTGTCGGCATTCGCATTGCCTTGAGACTCTTGCCGTTCGCACCGCTGAATGTAGCATCTGAGGGCAACATCACCCTCCACAATGAGAATACGCCCTTGGACTTCACAATAAAACACTTGATTCCCTTCTCTACCAAGTGATTCAGCCAGCCGCTCAGATCCTCAACCCTGTCCAGCTCACCTGTAACCTGAATTCCTTCACGACACATAAGACCGCCTCCTTTCTAAGCTAAAAATATCTATTTTCACTACATGTAACCGGCACGCCAGAAGGTTGTTTCTTCTTGCCCCTCATATACTCCAATATCTGCGTTACTGCATCCACCTGATCATCATGGATACCATTTGGGAATAAACAAATCTCTTCCACAAAATCAGACACCCATGATGCATTTTCAGGCAAGAAAACTTTCCCCGCCTCAAACAATCCTGATACTGATGTAAGCCGTGCGGTTTTATCGGCATGGACTTCAATCGGCTTGACTGGAATGGTCGTTGCTCTCTTCAAATTTTGTATCAACCCGTGTCCGCTGGCTTTCTTTTCGATTAATACCTCGTTTGGTTTCTCTCTATCATAGAGCTGCTTGGCTGCTCGTTCAAGGTCTGGAGCCTCAACCTTCTGCTTCCATATGTCAGTGATATAATACCCATTGGCACACTCTACAGCGGTACAGCACACAGAGAAATCGTTCGCTGTCTTGGTCTCCATAGCCGTATCCCAACTCTGGTATTTCATTGTCCACGCTGGCAATTCTCGATAATATCCAAACCATTCCCGCTTGATAATGTTCCCCTTTATCTCTTGTGGATTCTGTTGGCATTGAGACTGCCAGCCATACTCCCCAATATCCATCTTAGTCGCCTTGACTTCTGGCCAGCCGTCCTTTGCCTCCCAAAGCAAGCTGTTTTCTTCACGGACCAATTCCTTCTTGCTAATAGGGAATATAACGATTGTCTTCTTTTCAGCCACCAGCGGCAAGGTCAAGACGATATATTTATATTCCTCTTCATACTGCTTTTTCTTCAGGTGTCCAAACAGATCATCCACATGGACCCGCTGCATTACTCCAACAATGGCATCGTTCTTGCGGTCATTCAGCCGGGTTGAAAATGTATTATCAAACCATGTATTACAATTTGTCCGATTGGCTGTAGAAAAAGCCTCTTCTGCTTTGATCGGATCGTCGATTATCAGACAGTTATGCACAAGTACTTTGTTTGCAAAAAAATTACCTGTTCTTTCAATTTGGATGTCATAGACAGGGTATTTTTTAACGCTAATTCTCCTAATTTTGGAAATGGAATGACTTTTGACTTGTGATGTATTGCATGGCAAGTAGGACGCATCGTTATCAAGTTTTCTGCCACATTGTCGGTTATATCTTCGTTGATATGATGGGCTTTTATCTTCTCTGTTTTTTTGCAAATCATGCAAGCGTAGCCATCTCTTTGAAAAATAATTTTTCGCATTTCGTGAAATAGCTTTGAGTAACTTATACCATCCTTGTAATGAGGATTTTTCTTCCCTATCATTCTCTTGGAGTGTGCTTTGTCTGCACAACTGCGAGAGCAAAACTGTTTTGTGACGGATTTTGATTGAAATTCGTTGCCACAAATTGGACAGCATTTCGTATACAAAACCTTTGTTTTTATTGTTGTTTCCTTGCAAGCAACAGAACAGAATTGTCTTGTTTTTTTCTCCACTGGATTCCCGCAAACAATACATTTTTTTCTGTTCTTTATTGCATGATGTTTTCTTGAACAGTCTAACGAACAATACAGGTCTTTCAATCCATGCTTTTTCGCTTTTCTTATAGCGTATGCCTTCTTTAGAAAGCTGATACCGCAGAAATTGCAAATAACAAGAATGTCCGACTTTCTTCTTAAATCGAAACAGTCTCTGCAATACACGCCTCGCCCTGGTTTTGCGTTCCCGCAATGTTGGCAGATTTTGTTTGCCCGTGAATGTAACAAGCCTGTCCCCTCGGTGTAAATTTTCCGCCTCAATGTATCCTTTGTTAAAAATGAAAAATTTGTGTTGTCCAGTTGCTCGAACGATATTGTTTCCACTTATGATTTCATAAAGATCCTCCGTTACAATAGATTTTTTTGTTGCTACCACTCTATTATAACATAGACCCTCTCCCTGTGTCAAGACCAATTCACCGTTTTTTATATCTTTTATTTTTTTGCTTCCATTTGTGGTTTTTACCAGCGTTTCACCGTCAAGGCAATTCCCGCCCTTGCCTGTAGCACTCCCCCCGACTGAGGTTGCCGCCATTGCCCCTTGCTTGTCATTTTCAAACCATGTCTTTGTGTTCTGGTCAGTGGTTATCTTGTATTTATCATGCCATCCAGCCTGATACCAATTAGAGGTCAGTATCCTTCTTCGCTTGAGGGATAAGTCCGTAGACAAACTATCCGAATATGAAGCAAAAAACCAACGGTTAGATGGCTTTTGTATCCACTCCCAAGCTGGCCACATCACCGATACAAGCAAAGACTTCATATATCTGAACCTAAGCTCAATCAATAACCGTTTAATCTGCCCCATGGTAACTGCCGTGAGGTATTCACATATCAGGTCAATGTGCCAATTGTCCATGTATTCCGTGGTAGGCTCAAGCACTTTCCAGCTATCACGGACAAACAGGCTTAAATCCTTCTCACATCTCAGGTAGTTTTGCCGTTCTTTGAGCAGCCAGTATTCTTTTGTTTCTGCCTCGGTTAATGCCATAGTTAATAATCCTGGTGTACTGAACAATTACATCTGCAAAATCTGAAAAAGCACACTCAAATCTAAATATAGAGTGTCTTCTCTGAATAAAATATAAGATCTACATAAAATATAAGATTGTGTGCCTATCAGGCGTTTTCACTATGTGCCTATCAGGCGTTTTCGGTAACTGTGCCTAATTGGCGTTTTCACTATTCTAATTGTGCCTATCAGGCGTAGTCTATTTTAGTAATTATGCCTAATGGGCGTAGTTATAAATTACCTCAGAATTGTAAACACGGTTATCCTTTTTTTAAGAATTATGCCTTTACGTTTAATCCATGACAAGTGTGTTGAAATAAATCCATTCTCTCTAAGTTCTATAAGACTTCGGTTGATTTCTCTGGTACTTATCCCTGTATCCTCACTTAGATTTTTGATGCTTCTATAGAACCAATCATTCCCTTTTTGTTGCAGTCTGTTTTCTAAATGGTTGAGATAGAAGTAAAGTGTTTTGCTATATGCCGATACTTTTGATTGAGTTAGTTGCGTGAAAGAATTGTTGAGAATTTGGCAGTAAGAACCTTGACCTGTTTTATCCTTCATGATTGCCCTCCCTTGGACAATTAAGGTTGGGGTCAAGCTAAGAAGGGACTTAGTCTGGTTTAAGGGGATCAGCCTCCCCAACCTTAACCACGATAGTTAACTACCAACTATTATATCCCAAAACACCCACTTTGTCAAGAAAAATCATCCCTTACCGCCTACTCTCCAGTTCCGTTATCCTCTTTTCCATATCCTCATTCGTGATGATATTAATCTCAAACGGCTTGCCCGCAGGGTTGGAATGTTCAACTTCCTGCTTATCTCTCCAGCCGGCTACATTCTTCAATGCAAAGATTACCATAGTCGGGTTTAGGTTGTTTCTTATTGCCCCATGAATCATCCTGTTTTCCTGTGTTTGCTTAGCTTTTTTATATATGTCATGAAATTTTTCATTCTTAGCTGCAAATTCCGTCAGTAGCTGCCTGTAATATCCTCTATCGCTTGCAAAACTGCCAAGCCAGAAATTGAGCTTGCCTTGTTTGCCTGTTATAGGGTCTGTCGCTATTACATCCAGCCATTTATCCAAAGCGTCAGCCTCAGCCTCAATAAATTCATCAGTGTACTTCGATGATCCTTTAGGTCCCTGATTACCCTTCACCTTATCCGGCATCCCCTCTATTTTAATAATCTTCTTTTCTTGCGGTTCTTTGTGTGCCACCGTCCAGCCTTCGCAGTGCGGGTCATCACATCCTTTGCAATTCTTGATATAGAATCCTAACTCTTTATAATTTTTAGGCAAGGAATGTTTGATTTTCCTTATGAATGCCCTGCGGGTTATTAGTGGTTTTTGTTCTATCTTTGGTTGTTTTATCCCTGCCATGTTATTTTGCCCTCCCTTGTTGTTTTATTTTTTATTGGTGGGATTAATGCCTGTTTAATTGTAAATTTATGGGTAAAAATTTTTGTGCCATTAATTTCCTTTAGTTCTGCTGTTGATGATATACTTTGTGCCAACATAATTGCGAATAAAAAAGATGGAATTTCTATTCTGTCGCTATCCATATTATTCCCCCTCAAATGGTTCCCAATCGTCAAAATCCCGATTAAAACATGTATTTTATCGAAAAAATCCTTAAACTTCAAAAAAATCATTATTTTTATCATCCCATAACCAGAACCATTTTGGTTCGTGCCCGCATTCAGGGCATGTAAAGATTTTTTGAGAACAGCATGAACAAATTTTATTTTTTTCTTGAATCTGCTTCTCTACATATATTTCTTTGCATGTCTCGCAAAAATGTAACCCATAATCCAGCAATTCTTTTGTTTGTACAAAGACTGGACATTTTTGGTCTTTCTTTTCTTTGCCCCATCTGGTTGTGTTCCATGATGAGGGGTTGGTGTAAAAATCTTTTGACCAAAAGTTCAGTAGAACTTCCCCATCTTGCAATTCAGGATGTTGAAAAACTTTCATGTTCATATCTACCTCAACAAATAATCTCTAACGCTTTATTTGTCTGCTCTTGCATTATTCTCTGAATGAAATTATAATCAAAATCATATAATTCCTTGTTGTTGATTAGCACCAGTTTGTTCATCTTTTTAGGATTGTATTCATTGGGTTGCAATGTGCCTATATCCACATAATCAATTTTAATCTCTTTGTTCTTTATTATCCACCTCAATATATCTATATCACATTAATCGCCATTTGTCAAGAGAAATCTCAAAATTGCCACAAATCCCCTACATCACAGCATTTTATCCTGTCCGTGTTATTCCAATACGGTGGGTTAACCCGCTGTGTTCTCGTTCCGTTCTCGTCCGGCAGCCATCTCATTGCCTGCCCATCTTTAACTATCGACCAATCATCAGCTATTTCCACACAATCGATATTGATTATCCTGCCATAGCCAGCCGCCCGCTTGCGTCCTAAGCTCTTAATATGCTTTCTTAATACCTTCTGGACTTCTTTTCTGTTCCCACTGCCATAAGCCATCATATGAGATACAAGCATTAATGGTGCTGGCATATTTTTATCCTTGTATGACCCCCCTGTAAGGTTAGGACTACCGGCTGTCAATTCGACTCGATTCTGTCTAAACCTTTTTCTCCAATATCGTAATGTCTCATGTATCCCTTCCCCTTCTTTAGTAACAGGAAACAATGCAGACCCGTGCCATATCTTCACGCCTCGAATCATTGACCTCAGAAGAGGTATCTGAATATCATGGGGCACATCATCCCTCTGAATATCCCTATCCTTTGTCTGCATGGGTGCTAATGCCCACATCAGAAGAGAATCTAGTATCATCGGCTCATACGCATCACAATAAATCCCTGTGCCGTCAAGCTGAAATGTAACTTTGAAATTCATAATATATCCTCACTATCTGTACCTGCTTCCCATGCTTCTGAAAATTCTCTATCAGAAAAAAGTTCAGCAAGTCCAGTTATTTGTTTAAGTCTTAAAACTTCGTCATCTTCCATTCCTAACTCATTCGCTATTTTTTTATCATTCCAATTTCGACGGCTTAATTCTAATACAATATCACTCATTGCCCCAACTTGATGTTTGCCTCTCGCTCTATTGTGTCGAATTGTTGAAGCAATTCTATCGCTTTTATCTTTTCTGTCTTTATTCACCACAACGATAGGCAGATGTGATAATCTAATTTTCTGCCCAATTTTATGCCGATGAAATCCATCTACAACTTCATAGCCTTTCTCTATTTTCCATACAACAATTGGTTGAGTAAATCCATCACTTTGGATAGAAATTTCAAGAAGTTTCATTTCAGGAGGTGCAACAGAATTAGGATTGTAATCATTAGCAAAAATTTGTTCAATTGGTACCCATTGGACTCTTGAAACAGGATGATCTTTTGTCCAGCTTAAATTATCTTCCATTTTTCTCGCCTCCGTCTCATTAACTTTAGGTAATTCCCATATGCTTGGCTTTTATGTTGACTAAAGCTAAGTCCTTTACACCAATAATCATTCCGCAATAAAGCCTTGCATATCCGCTTCCAACTTGGTTCCGTTTTTTCTAATTTTCCATCATCAGGGATTCCATCCTTAAATCCTTTACTTTCCCACCATTGGATAAAAACTGCTATTTTATTTTTATAATGCTCGCATGTTTGAGTAGGCATACTATCCACCAATGTCATGGCAAATTGTTGCCAAGTATAATTTTCTGGTTTATTTATCACTCTATTCCCCAAAATATTACCTGATTCTTGAGCATATAAAGCCCCTTGATTTGCTCCATTTACACGAGATACTACTCTTGCCCATGTCTCAGGCTCGATAATATGGAATAACCAGAGTCCTTTTCTTTGATCGTCTCCATAAGGTTGACAGATTCGCATTTGATGGATAGTCAGCCCTGCTTGATACATTCTATCATATAATTTATTACTTGGTAATTCAGGATACCGAGCATGATATGTCCATATGTCTGCCGTTCTCCAATCATAAATTGGGTAAGCATTATATAGAGTTTTACCGACCCATGTTGTCCAACATTTATTATCAAGTGATTGTTTTCGCCCTGCTGCAATTGTTCGCCAGCGATTTAATGATTCATCGGTACGGATCCCGACAAAGCAAGCAGTAAGTTTTCCTTGTCCAAACCAATCACCAAAAGCAGGAACAAATTCTTCAAATTCCATCCCACGATGAAAAAATGGGAAGAATAATCCATCCATAATTGCATTTTTTGGTATTTTTCGTATCCAATCTTCTTTTCTGTCTGGTTGCCAACACATCCATTGCGGTTCAAAATTACTTACAGCATTTCTTAAATTAAGAGGCAAGGCAATCCAATAAGGTTCAATAATATCAGAATAAATATCAAAACATTTTTCAATATGTTCAATAGTTAACTTATACTGCCCTTCTAAATCCACAAACAAAATCCCTATTTTATGTTGCCGTTTTCTTGCCTCCTCTGCCACAAGATGAAGCATTACTGTACTGTCTTTCCCCCCACTAAAACTAACATAAATACGAGGGATATTGTCAAATACCCAAGAAATGCGTTGTCTTGCAGCATCTAAAACATTAATCCCAAGTTGCTTTTTCATGTTTAATAATATCTCCTTTTTCATTGACATAATAATTTATTATTACTGCTTTCCCTTGTGTATAAGTACAAGTTTTATATTTATTCCCTGATTCAAGGATAAAAACACGAGAGACACCTCTTGTCCCCATCCCATTAGAAGAAGAAAAATCAATATGACTTTTAATGAACACAATATCCCCATCTTTTCGGATTTCTGCAACCCAAGGGGATTTAACTGTCTTTTGTAATTTTTGTTGCAACACATAATCTACTGTCGATTGTTTTAACCATGCCCTCATATTGTAATTATTATCTATAAGCGAAAGAATTGCCTTCATTCTTCAACTCCTCTTGACTCGGTAATAAATAGCATAAAAACGAATACAATGCCGATTGATACTTCGCTTTAGCCCACCGTTCATATTCCATCCATATTTTTAACCCGACTTTTGCTATGAAAAAAGGTGGACAAAGCAATGTTTTCATTGATGTCCTGCTTATCCCCGCACGCAAGGCAAGATTCATCACTTGCCACCAATCCATCATTTTCTCATAATCACAATCAACTAATCTTGTTTCAAACAGCCACATCCGTTGTTTCCCTGTGTTGACTTTTGCCAGCACAGACCCATGTTTTTTGTATGATATAGTTGTGTAGCCTGTCCATATCGCAGGCATTTTCTCCTTTAATACCCATTCTCGCACGCCTTGCCTGTCTAATTCAACAAATTGTTCTCCATCACAAAACCATGAGCTCATTCGTTCAGGTTTTTTCTCAATCTTTTTATCGTCACTCGTTTTATACCCATAATTCCACGAATAGAATACATCAACCCCCGTGAATTGACTTTTAGGAGAAGCGAATAAGTCAAGATTGGTAAATGCTTTGCCAATAACTTCATTCCGTGGCAGACAAAGGCAAGCATCCCCTGTCAATGCACAAACAGCCTCTACTGGTTCACATGGCAATTCAGGCAATATCTTTCCATGTTTTTGTAGTGCTTTGGCTATCAGATTAACAGGGTGCATTAATCCCCCCTATTTCAATCAGATATTTTATGATATTTTCCTTGTTGTCTCGCAAGTATTCTACATATATATCCTCATCTGGACAATTAGTAACCTCCAGTTTAACCTGTCCAAAACCTCGCCTATTTTCTGCCCCAAGGTAGCCTTTTTCTTGTAGTAATTTCAAGCCCATTCCCAAACAGGACATCTCAATCTCTGTCAAATGGTCTGATGTATCTATTCCGCCTAATAATATTGTCCCCGACTTCAAACACTCAGAGTTGGCAATCATACTGGCATTGTCCCCGCTTTCGTGGTTCTCATGATCTTCCCTCCGTGTTAGATATGTCCATTCAAAAAGACTTGCAGAGGGATTCTCTCCTGTGCCCCATTCCCTACAGCAAGGTCTCATGTCCCCAACATTGATTTTACCACTCAATATTCTATTCCCTAATGCCACGCCTAATAAAGACAACATCGGTACATAATTTCTGAACTCATAAACTCCCGCTCCTCTGATAACTCCATTAGCCCCCATTTTCTGCCCCAATACTTTTAGCTGTGTTGCATTTTCCTCTAATGCCCCACCTGCATATAGGGCATGGAAAAACCAGAGACTACATGGTGGGTTATCCCTGCGAAGAGTCAACCCCATAGCCTTCAAAAAGTGGTCTGCCAACAAATCTCTCATCTGTCCCCTCATAGCATTCCCTGCATAGAACGGAAGATTAAGAATTTGTCCTTGGGAACTTAATATTTGTGTTTTCCTGAACAGTGTAGCATTCCCTGCCTTCATATCGCTGCCATGTGCCAGAGGTGAGAGGCAGATAATCGTCATCGGAATATCATATACTCTTGATGGCAATGCCTGCCCCTGTACAATTACTGACTGTGGGATATCTATCTCTTCTAATGTCTCTATATACTCTTTTTCATCCTTAATCATGGCAATCATAGCAGCTACTTGTGGGTATTCCCTTAACCATGCCAATACATTCTGTCCTTCGTCTGTGGTTGCGATTTTTACAAAAGCCGTAAATTTTTCTTGATTAATAAAAGAAACTTCTGCGTCCAGCAGCTTTGCCAATCGTTCCACCATCTTCAAAATATTATCTTCTGCTCCTGTAATTACAATTCTGTCTGCCAAAAAATCTGCTAATCCTCGGTGCACTTTGATTTTTGCAACACCCTTAATCTCTCTTATCATATCTATTGTACTTTTTAATACAATGTTCATGAAACTACCTCCTTATATATTTTTTTAGATTAAAACGGGCATTCTCCATACGGGTCATCATCAACTGGCAATTCCTCTGCCTTCTGCTGTGTCTGCCCCTTGCCATCCTCTTCAAGCTCAACATGTGTTGCCACAATCCCTACTGTGCTTCTATTAGCCCCAGTGGTCTTATCCTTCCATGTATCCTGCTTGAGGTAGCCCTCAACATACACCACCGCCCCTTTCGTGATTATATTACTGCACTCCTCAGCCATCTTGTCCCATGCCGTGATGTTGAAAAAGCTGGATGGTTTGCCTTTGCCACCGTCCACCGCAATAGAGAACTTATACAGCAGATTGTTTGCTGTTGGCTTGATCTCTCCAGACTGTGATACTCTACCTATTATGTGTATTTCGTTTATTTTTCCCATTATTCCCCCTCTCTATATATTTCAGAATCCGTTCTCATCCCTTCCGGTCTCTCTACACTTTTTATTAAACAATCCAAATCTACCGGACAATCTCCTTTATTGACATACGCTTTAACAAACCCTACACAATTTAGGGGAAATACACCCTTTTCTATGAGGCTTATACCCTGTTGGGAACTTACTTCCGTCAAAGCCAAGCGACATATTGTTATTCAAGTTTCCTCCTCATCCCAGGGGACACAGCCAACACCGTATCCCCCCTTCTCAAAATCAATCATTCAACGCCTTTTTCATCCCAGCCGAAGTATGGAATACAACAATCTTCTTTTCTGGTATTGCAATTGCCACGCCAGTTCTTGGATTGCGTCCCTGTCTGGCTGCTCTGGTTGCAACCTTGAGCGTGCCTATATGCCCCAATGTTACATCATCCCCTGCTTGTAGACTTTCACCTACCATTGCAAAGAGATTGACATATATCGTGTTTGCGTCCTTCTTAGCTACACCAGACACGCTTTTCTGGATTATCTCGACCATCTCCGCCTTTAGCATCATTAATCACCCCCTTTCACTTGATTAAATTTGTCTGCACAAAGACTATAACCGCACTGGTCACATATCCATAATTGCCACGGTTTTGTCATTTCCATCATATATCTGGCACACATAGGGCATACCTTGTCAGCACTAATCTGATATGTACACCCAATAGGTATTTTCATCCTTTTCGCCTCATCAAACAGCCTCACCGCAATAGCTCCAACATCAAACTGCATGTAGTAACCGGCACGAATTCCTTTTCCTTTGTCCGTCAATTGGGCAGTATTCTCCAACGCTTGCCTGATTACAACCACTGCCCTCTCTATCCTCTCTATGCAATCGACCATCAGCACTTCGTCTGCGGTCATTAGCCGTGTTCCCGTGATAGGACTATCCGCAATCTTTCCCATTCCTTCCGCCCCTGCCACCCCTGCTATCAATCCAACCATTACCATTGCCAAAAATAATCTTTTCATCTTTGCCCTCCTTTAATTTCGTCTTTTTTCTTCCCATATTCCTTTTCAAACCGTTGCCATTCCTTGTCGTATTGTCTCTTGAATTTTGACAAACGAACTTTCTTCGACAAAACAACATTTTTCTCATTAGGCAGGTATCTAAACCAAAAAGAAGGATATTCTAATGTCATAAGGTCATTATCAACCAACCAAAGTTCTAATAATAACCCATCGTGTAATCGTAATTGCAAATGGTCGTGCTGATAAATAATGGACATCTTATCTGATGCGAAATCTCTCCCAAAACTTTGCATGACTAAACTTTTCAATACCTTAAACTCTCCATGCAGAGTGTAAAAAGTATCGGTTTGTGTGCCAAAACAACCAGCCCAATAATCATTTGCCTGAGCCTCTTTGACTCCGACTACTATCAAGATTGCCAATACCAATATAATTCTCTTCATCTCATCCCCCTTTTATCTTTTTCATCTTCCATATTTATTTCTTGCACCGCCAACCGTATCTCTTCCCCTGTATACTTTTCAAACAATATGCTTAATTTTTTATTGTTTACAGATTAAAAAGTACCAATATCCCATCATTCCCCTCCTTGATTTTTAACTGTTTCTACAACAGCCTCCATGAACCTATTGTTCTCTTCTACTACAGCTTTTTCAAAACGGATAATCTGTTCCGTAGTCTTGTTTTTTTCTATAATCATGAAAATTATAAGAAAAATTGCAAACACATAAAGGGGTATTATTGCAACTACATGTCCCGAAGAGTTACCATTATCCTTTACATCCAAATCATTTTTATTCTGCATTATTATTTTCCTCCTCCTGTATAATATCCATATTCCCTGCCCTCAGTCTGCAACGCCTTCCGCAAACACTGTGTCTGATGCCCTACCCACAGGGCAATAACCGCCACCACCGCTGTCAGTAGCAATGCCCTGACGATGCCGTTGCTTTGTCGAGTGGGTTTCACCGTTAATCCCCTGTAGTCAAGTTTTTTCTCTGGTGTTTTTAATCCCCAGAGTTTCCCATGGACGCAACTTTGTATCATATTCGCCTCCCAGTTTTTAGCTCCACTCAGGACAACCCTCAAAGCATGATTGCTTTTTGCAATAGACTTCCTTTGCGTTTGAGTTATTGTTCGGGCAGAGAATCACCTTTCTTCCTGCCACCGCCTGTTCCTCAAATAATCTATTAACTTCGTCTATTAAATCGATGGCAATTGTATCATCATTTTCTCCATTATCCTCGTAAATTTGCATAAAAGTAAGATGGTCTAACCCCAAGTTTGTCCGTGCCTGTTGCAACAATTCGATAGGGGTATCTTTCCATTCATCTGGAAGTTGAAACCCATTAATAGGTAATTCAACCAATAATGGGGTTACTGCATCAGATTTTTTTTTATCCTCTTCTCTTTGAAAATGTTCCTTGAGTTTATCCTTTTTATCCTCAATGATTTTGCCCTTTGCCTTAGGCAATCTCCCGATTTCTTCCTTATGTTTTCCCCACCAGTTTTTCAATTCAAAGATGCTTTTAATCTCCAACAGCCTTTTCACCATCTCGTTAAAAGTCATATCTTTTGGCGGTGGTGGAGTTGTTTCAGCCTTTTTTGCAGTTGGCTCAGGAATAGCCCCTTGTTTCCCTTGTTTGTCACCAACTCCAGAAGCAACATTCCCATCATCATCCTTTGGGGCAACTCCCACAATGGCGGACAATGTGTACCGTCTGGCATAAGTGATGGCACTACCATACCCTTGTGGGTCATTTTTTATTGGGTTAATAGGATAAATACCTTCAATCCATTCTCCGCTGCTATGCAATAATGTAGTGTTTAACACCAATTGTCCCTCACTAATATCTGTTGTTTGACTAACAGATAGACCATTATCTGATAATGGTTGCCGACACGCATCCCATACAGAGGAAAGGTCAGCGTAATCATTGTGAAAAAAAGGATTATTTGCATCCTTCCTTGCTCCTTCAATCTGCCCTTGTGCCCTTGCTAATGCCGTTGCAATTTCTTTAATACTTTCAGATTGCCGCATCTTTTACCCCCTTCTTAGCCCCTTGTCCTTGACATACTATCCTCAAAGTAAAATACCACCCCTGGCACCACAATCGTTCCATTTGTGTCTCCTGCAAATTTATCAAGTTTCCGTTGATCCGGTGAACAATGTTCTCTCGGTATCAACATCTCGTTTATTATCCTTGCTTTACAAGTTTTTTTGAAACAAACTCCAGCCGCCTTGGGTGGTGGTGCTACTAACACGTTTTGCACCTGCACACTTTCAGCCTCTTCCGCCCTCTGGTCAGCTTTAGCCGCCGCCTTAGCCGCTTCTTCAACCCTACCCTCGGCAAGTAGTTTTTCTTCTTTTTCTCTCCATTGCCTTTCCTGTAAAGCCTTTCTATCCCTTTCGTCCTGTGCTGCCTTCTCGGCAATTCTGTCAAGTTTAGCCTGTGCATCTCTTGCCAATCGCTGCTGTTCTTTGGCATACCCAATAATTGCGGTTTTAACAATTTTCTCTGCCTGTTCCAAAGTTTCCATAAATGGTCTGTATGAATCCATTATCTGCTTTTTTTCCCTGTCTAATGGCTCTGTATGTGATTTTCTTTGGGTGTCAATTCTCTTCTTCTCTACCCCTATTGCCTTGTGAAATGCTACCGCCACAAGGTTCTGTTCTTGCGTGGAAACTACAATACTCTTTGCTTGCTGTATCATAATTCCAACTGCTTGCGTCTCCTCTTCACTGATACTATGTACTGCTTTTACCAATGCCGTTTCTGCCATTTCCCCCTACCCCCTTTTGAAGTTTGATAATGTTACACACGCCAAAAAAACTATTAAACTGCCCTGGTCAACCTTCCACTTGTCCACCTTGTACCCTCCTTTATTTGTCAGGTAGACAACCATTTTCTCCTTGGCTTTAATACTCCTCGTTTCTGCTATCAGGTACGCATATCCCTCTATCTGTACCCGATGAGCTTTTGACTTACAACCCGTCTTAATATCCACCAATTTACCTTCTGTGATGGATAAACTATCAAATGTGCCAGCCACATTCAACACTGGAGAGTATAATTGCCCTTCGTGTTCTTGAGGCACATAATTAAATTTTGTCCTGAATCGTTTCCAGCCTTCTAAATATCCAGCCAACAACGGATGTAACATCTCTTCATCCAGCGTCCCTTCATCATACATTTGGCAAGCCTTGTGAACTTTCCGTCCTATATCCGCCTTCTGTGCCAACAATTCAGGGTCAACGAAGTCAAAATTGACTAATCCTGCCGATTGAATAACCTGAGTAACACTGGGGACAATAACGCCATTTGATTTGTATTCATGTTTTTCTTCGTCAAATTTAATCATCTTCCCCATCACCACCTAATGGATCTTCGTAATCATCCTCCAGTGGCAACCCATCTGACCCGTATGCATAAGGTATTGGATTCATCTTTTACCCCCTTTTTATTTTTTTACCTCCCCAACTCATCACAGTTTTTCTGCAACTGGTCTCTTAGCTGAAAAAGCATACCCTTTGCCTCGTCCTTCCCCTTCACAAAATAAACAAGTGATTCCTGTGATTTTACAAGTTCAGCTTCAGCAGCAAGGCACCTGCCTTTCCAGTCAACCCGTTCGGCTTTTACTTCATCTGGCATTATTCATCACCACCTTTATTCATCCAAACATTTTGCATATTTCCTATTCAAATAATCCCCCTCAGTTTCACCGTAACTGCAACCATACCCGTTGTCTGTCCAGTGGTGAAGGTTACATATATTATATGCCGTTATAGCATATGTGAGTGGATACTTTTCTACTATACTATATCTACAAATATCACATATCATACTGTATCACCCCTTCCCTTGGATTCTCATGGCTGAGGAGAAAGGATTTGAACCTTTATTCAAGAGTTTAACATCTTGTGTCCTCCCATTTAGACGACTCCTCAATTGAACCCTACTGGCAGTATAGCCATGGAACGGGGAGAAACATGGCAGGGGGATTCGTTGCCAGCAGGATTCAATTCAGCGGGTGCTGTGACCGACCGTGCTACCACGATCCACTGAATCACAACACCCTATCGGTCCGTGGTGAATTGTCTTCTTTACGGTTTTTTACGGGGATGACAAACCTTCTATCCCGCCCGCTTTCCTATCGCCTCAAGCCCACGCCGTGGCGAATAACCTTTAGCCGTAGCACTACCGATTTACAAACTGCCAGACGAAAGAAATCTTTCAAATTAAAATTGTCGCAATCCCCTTTACATCGGGTCTCATCCTGGCAGTCTATACATTAGTAGTTTTTTTGGGGCAGAAAGCAGTATCTATACACCGGGAGGAATACTTTATTCTGCTTTGCCGTCTTGCAATTAATCTGCCCCAAATATATCAAACCCCTTCCAATTCCCTTTTTCTTATGACCATCTGTTCGTGGTCAGCCACAATCGATACATCAGTATCCCCACTCCATCCAAGATATTCCACAAACATTTTAGGGATGTTTAATACCGCATATTTAAACCCTCTCCCATTACATCTTATCGTGGCATTTTTAGGTTTTAATTCAATCTTTATCTCACTCATTTTTATATCTCCGTCCATTTTCAAGATAATACTATTATGCTATATTTTTATTATTTTGTCAAGAAGTTTTTTACATTGTTTTGAAATTATTTTACAAATATACATAATAATAGATTTTCACATCATGCTTACCATTAACGCAGACATCATTAACTCATTATCTCTTTTTTCCCACTCGTCCGACTGTTTCTTCTGCTCAACTTCATCCGCCTGCTTCTTGTAGTATTCTTTTGCGTTCTCTACTACTTTCTTTGTCAATCCAATGTGATAGCTATCAATATTCTCAACCTTAATCCGTGTATTGAGAACCTCACTGGTGTATTCTGAATACAGCCGTCCGATTGCCATATTCAGGCAGCAAGCAGCCACGGTTTCAATGTTCTGGAAGTCAAGTATCAACATGGCATCTGTCTCTTTCCATGCTCTTGAGATCCTTGCATACACGACTTCCCCATCATCTTGCGTCACCATATTTTTTCCTGTCAACTCAAAAACATTAATCCTGATTTCTTTCATTTTTTACCTCTTCATCATTCTCGCATTGATGATATTCAAAGCTATAGCACTATGCCTGACCTTCGTGAATTCTGTCATAAACATCTCAAAACTATCCGCCCAGATTGCCTTTGTTCCGGCAGACGAATTAACCAACTCTAAAAACACTACCTGCTCAGGGGATGGTTTTTTCCCTTTGCTCTTGCACTCAATGAAAATTGCTGGTTCACCTTTTTTGAGAATAAGAAGGCTTTTCCTAAAATATCTTCACCGTCCAACCGATTGTTTTCAAATAATACTCAATCGCTTTTTGAATATCATGGCTGGATGTTTTTGGTTTATAGTTTTTTGTCTTCTTGAAAAATATCATTTTTCACCCTCGTATCAAAATAATACACCGCCAGAGCCAACGCTTGCCATATATCCGCCTTGACCCCTTTTAATAATCCCTTTGGTCTTTGCTTCGGTTGCAATTCAGGTTCAAAACGATCCTTTAATACCTGAATGATGTTGCTATCCTTAGCCCGCATTGTGCCGCACAGATGCATTTTTACATCCTTGCGAGGGACACGAATAACTGATTCAGGATAGGTATCGTCAATAGCGGTTGCGAATACCCCTGTCCAAAACACGGTCTCAAAAACCGTCTCCCCGACTGCCATACCATTGCAGCAGATTTTCTCTATTACAAAGTCCTGCGTGGCAAGGCAATAACTCGTGGCAACAAGATAATCAGCAATAATGCCTTTCATTTTCTTATTTTCAACCTTCCCCATTTCGTGGATTTTTTCACCATCCCATACCACATATGCTGATTGAACATTACCCGGATCAATTGCTAAAACTTTCATTTTTCACCATCCCTACAGTTTCCTCAAGACTAAACATCGATTCCACAAACAAAGAATCGGTATATGTTCTGTTTTCTTCAAACACTTCTGTCTGTATACCCTCCAGATATACTATAACTCTTTCTTTCCAGAGCCCTCCACGGATATAATCACTTTCTTGCTGTATCATAATTACTTTTTCAGGATTTACATATGCCGTTTTAGATAGCTGTATTAACCTCATTTTCTCTGCCCCTCCAAAAAATAAATCACATTCAGCCCTTGCCAGTATTTTCTCTCTGTTGTTTCAATATTATATTCCATCAACAACGGAAAGGATTCTGTCTTAACATCCAGAATATCGGCTATTAGTGAATATTCTGCCAGCCCATTAGGTGTGTTGGTATTGATTAATACCCAATCAATTTTCAGTTTTTCTATCAACTTTACGGCGACAGAACCCACCGCACCAGACGACGGAATATATAATGTATATCGTTTCATTATTCACCATCCTTTTTTCTTCTTGGATATGCTTCCCTGTCCCCTCGTCCAATAAAAAACAAATCCCCTTGGTGAAGATGTACAGCAGGGAATGCACCCTGTGGAGAAAGAGTGTATAGTATCAGCACATCATCAGGAAAGGGTTTTTTTCTAAATTGGCAACCGTGAACCATGTCCGCACAGGGTCAGCCACGATATTATTCATGGTCTCCAAAGTATCAATCCGGTTATTCAAAAAGGTTGCTCGACTTTTTGCAACAACAAGTTGTACCTATAATTCTTGAAACTGTTCTTTTGCCCATTTAGGCAATTTTGAAAAATCTTTTTTCATTGTTTCACCTCTTGGTTGACTGTACCTACTGGCATTTTAGTGTCCGTTGCGGTGATTCCAAGCCACGCCACAGCCAGAGCGAGTATCCCGCCGGCAATCAACATAGTCAATATAATCACCGCACCCCAATCAATGTTCCTTTTAATCTTTGGCATTTTTAACTCCTATAATTTTGTCCCTCATTGATTTCATTTTTGATCCTTATTCTCAAAATTATCACAGAGATACATCCTTTCTCCCCCGCAATTATGAGGCATTTTTTCATCATAATATTCGCATTCTGGACAAATATCTTCCTTGAAATACTCTACAATATCATCATTTGTTACCCCCTCGGAAGAATAATACTCACGGTCAGTTTTTTCTTTGTTTCTTCTGTATGATGATGCCCTTTTTTATTGCCGCCGCCGGATAATTTTGGATATATTGTTTTAGTTAATCCTTTATTCCAAGCCTGTCTCCCTCTTAAGGTTATATTTGATTTATCTCTGGCTCTATCCAGTATTTCTTTATGATTTTTATTTCTTACATATATTCCTTTTGGCATTTTTTCTCCAAAAAAAGGGCAACTCATGAGTTGGCTAAAAAAAACGGTAATGTCTCTTTATCTCACAAATTGCCCTAATTTAACATATTAACACCGTTTCTCTTAGCCAATAACAGTATATCATATTTTTCTGTAAATGTCAAATATTATTTTCAATAATATAGGGAATGGCAAGAAGAAATTCATCCCACTATCTGGAACGATAGGGGTTTCCTTCCTTGATTTCTGCGAAAGATTGTATGTTCCATTTAAAATTTCTTTTTGTATACTTTTAACCAATCATCTATCGTATCTTTGTCAAATTGGGGTGTCAACCCAGGAATATTTTTATATGGTATTTGCCCGCTCCCAATCATTTCATAAATGCGTTTTTTACTTATCTTGGTGTATTCTGCCACTTCCTCAACATTAAACATTTTTTTCATCCCTCCATCTTTAATCCTGCAAATGCCTCAACCGTCTGTGGTACATATCGCAAATAGTCTCTTCTACTTTTCTATTGTATTCAAAATTCATCTTTGCATATTGCCTTGGTTTTAGGTTATCAGGCTCATTGTCCTGGCACCATTCCCTATTTAATTCTTCCTGAAAAGTTTCCTCTCCACAACACTTCAACCCAGCCATTACCCACTTTGACCGTGATACCTCCACTTTTTGGATGCCAAACAATTCCCTTTTTGTCAATGTGGTTTTATCATACCACTTGATTTTGTCATAGAAATATTCCTGGCATTGATCATCCCATGTTTTGTATGAGTCTCCAAAAAGCATAACATACGGTTGCTTCTGCTCATCCAGAAAAGTGATTCTAACTATCATGATTTTTCTCCTTTTTTACTTTACTCTGCCTTTTACAAGATTTCTTCTTTGTTGGTAACGCAACCCCTATTTGACATAAAACATATGGTGTAGCAAAATCACCATAACAGTCTACTGCAAAGTATTCACAATTTTGACAACAAACTGGGATACTTGTATTAATCTGTGATGCTTCATAACAAGCATCGCAGAAACAACCATAGTATTTTTGGTTCTTTTTCTCTTTCCCACATTGAACACAAACCATTTTAATTCCCCTTGAATCCTTAAAATCAATTAAGCCCAAAATTACCGATTGTTGGACATGCGAGATTAATTAATCAAGCATATCAAATGAAGAGTTTACCCAAAAAGGGTATTCCTTTGTACCCATATTTCTCTATCCAGTATTTCTTACCCACTCTTTAAGTGCTTTCATGGGGGTTAGCAATTTCCATCCAATTTCTTCTATTGCCATTTGTTTTTGCAAAAAATAAACAATATCATCGCTCTCCATATCTGATATACATCTAATACTTATCTGCCGATTTTTTTTATGTCTTATCATCGGGAGACCCTTCGCATGAAGAGCAGAATGTTCTTCGTTAACCATT
Organism: Pedobacter sp.; assembly: GCF_041645105.1. Taxonomy (GTDB): domain Bacteria; phylum Bacteroidota; class Bacteroidia; order Sphingobacteriales; family Sphingobacteriaceae; genus Pedobacter. The sequence continues at coordinate 2,703 of NZ_JBAZQQ010000013.1, read as the reverse complement.
AACTGTAAGGTTCCAACAGAATCATCTTTTTTTCTCCCATTAATATGGTGTACTATGAGACTACTATTAAGAATTTTTTGTAATTCAATCAATGTGATTTGATTATAAAAAGCATATACAATGTGAGATTTTTTCCATTTTTTGCCATTTATTTTATATTTTGCCATCGTATAAACTCCCCCTGAAGAAAACTCAATTTTATTAGGGTCTAAAATCATACCAAAAGGAATCTTCATAAATACCTCCATAGGACAAAAAAAGGGCAATCCATGAGTTGGCTAAAAGAAAACGGTACTGTCTCTTTATCTCATAAATTGCCCTAATTTACATTATTAATACCATTTCTCTTAGCCTTTTATAGTATAACATATATTGCATATTTTGTCAAGTTATTTTTAATATATTTCATCTCCTATTCTTATCTTGATTTCACCCTCAAATTTCGATTTTAGCCCACTCTTTTTCAGAAAAGCTCACCAGAATACCAGCGGTCACCTTTTTCTCGATTTTTACCACTTCCTTGCCGATTGAGCGTAAGCCTGCGTTGACCCACAGGCGGCAATTCTCGTCTTGTGAAAAATTGCCACCAACTGCCGATACCCCATCGCTCTCAAAACTTGAAAAATTTTACAATTATCCTGATTACCACTGAAAAAATAATAAAAAAGATAATAAAAACATGCCAATCAAAATCCCTATTTAACACTTTTCCCTCCTTGCCTTCGCATATATCACCAAAAGCTGTTTATACCCCATCTTTCTCAGCTTCGTGATTCCCTTCACGCCCAAATCTTTCAGGGATTGGAGAAGGGCGGTTTTGGTGCGGGGGATGTAGTAATCCTTTGGATTAAACTGTTCCGTTATCCTCAACGCTTGCAATTCCCTGGTAATGAATCCTAAATATTTCGACCTGTGCAACCGGAAATTAAGCTGCTAATTTCCATTCTAAATTGCCTTCTTCAAACCATTTTTCATATTCCTTGTTTCTTTTTATCGTTGTTACGCAAGCAAGGGCTACTGATCCATCAGTAGACCAACTCATGCCATTATGTTTTTGTCTACCTGAAATGACAAGGTCATTCATTTTTTCACCTATATTGCTTGAATTACGAAGTCCAAACTTCTTCCTTATTGCATAACATGGAATATATGGTCGATTGCGTTCTATATATTTTATAAGCACTTCTAATTGTCCGCTATCCTTTATAGAATCCTTATTTAATAACCTTACATATTCTATTGCGTTATCTATCATCCCATACCATAAAAGTTGCTTTAATTTAGCGAGAACTTCATTACGAATATCTCGTCCCTTCATTGCCATACTTAATTGCATCTTACACTTCTCTTCTAAGTGATACCAATCTAATATCAATCCTATGTTACCAAACCAGGAAAAAGCTTTCAATATCCCTGCCTGTAATGTCTTCTGACCATCCACAAAAAACTGCAATCTATACTTTAGTTGATCATTATTAAGCAAGAATCCAATTAGTATCCGCAAAACTTTACTTACGCCATAACCATTTATAATATAAGATTTTCCATCTTTATGAATATGCACCACAGTATTATGAATATATTTCTTGCCTTCTGATTCTTCGACTATATTCTCTTTACTGCTTCGTTTTTCTTTCTGTTTTTTTGTCAGCACATCATCGATAGATATATTTACAGTCTCATTAGGAGATTCATATGGTACAGGATTTTTCTCAATCTCAACTATTTCTTCAGGTAATAAACCACATTCTGCAATAACTTTCTTTACCTCTTCCTGTGGGATTAATATTGGCTTCTTTATGCTTTTCTCGAATCTATTCTTAGGGCTTCCTTCCTCTGTGAAGTTGTTTTCTAATAAAATCTTTGTTGTCTTTTTCTCTACAAAATCAAGTATTTTCGCTCCTTCTGTTTCTGTATTCTCTCCAAGGGTTCGAACTGGTGTGGCATTTTCTTGATATCTTATACGGTTTATCAACCCTGCTGTCTTTCTATAAGATTCTTCTGCTGTTCCATAGATCATTGCTATCTCTTTGAATCCACTGGTTTTATACCACTCACTGTTACCTATATTTGGAAATATAGACTTTGTAGTATAATCGATCTTCCCATCTCTTTTTATACTATGTGTCCTAAATGTAAATCTCCCAACCTCTCCATCTACCTGATATGGATTATTATCAATTACCAACTCCTCTTTGCTTCCTGGTTTTAAGGCTTTTTTTTTGAAACCTCTGTTAAATGTTTGGATATAGCATCTCTTATTGCTGCATGATTTGTCCGTAAAAGTGCTTTTTCACATTTGTCTATGCTTATCCCATCTTCTTCACTAATATTCATCTCAAAACATCCCTCTTCCTTCTTTACCAAATTGCCAAATTCAAACGCATCAGATTCCGTTATCTCTACACTAACTTTAACATTATAACCTATCCTCATCTCTTTTTTAATATCATTTCTTACCATAATAACCCCTCCCTTTAATGGTATTTGCTGCTATTATAGGTAAAACTTTAGCGTTTGTCAAGCTTAATCCTTCAAAGACTTATCAATTAGGCTAATTCCGGTTGCACAGGTGGAAATATTTCTGCCATTATTCTTCACCTTCACATTGGCATATCTCCTGGCATTTAGCATACATCTCAAAACATTGATCAGCTAATTTCATGCTGCCTTTGGTATTTTTCCAGTATTCAGCTATTATCG